>NZ_CM146333.1:0-3260000 GCF_055693425.1 Roseibium sp. JB4-4
GCGAAGGAAAAATTTGAGCGCAACAAGCCGCACGTTAACATTGGCACGATTGGCCATGTTGACCACGGCAAGACGACGCTGACCGCTGCGATCACCATGACGCTTGCAGAAGCAGGTGGCGCAGAAGCAAAAGCTTATGACGAGATTGACGGTGCCCCTGAAGAAAAGGCGCGCGGTATTACGATCTCCACGGCTCACGTTGAGTATGAGACGGAAGCCCGTCACTACGCACACGTTGACTGCCCTGGTCACGCCGACTACGTGAAGAACATGATCACCGGCGCTGCTCAGATGGACGGCGGGATCCTGGTTGTGTCTTCCGCAGACGGCCCGATGCCGCAGACCCGTGAGCACATCCTGCTTGCGCGTCAGGTTGGCGTTCCGGCTCTTGTTGTTTTCATGAACAAGGTTGACCAGGTCGACGACGAAGAGCTTCTTGAGCTTGTCGAGATGGAAATCCGTGAGCTTCTGTCTTCCTACGAGTTCCCGGGCGACGACATTCCGATCGTCAAGGGTTCTGCTCTTGCAGCTGTTGAGAACCGTGATGCGGCGATTGGCCGTGATGCGATCCGCGAGCTGATGAACCAGGTTGACGAATACATCCCGACGCCTGAGCGTCCGAAGGATCAGCCGTTCCTGATGCCGATCGAAGACGTGTTCTCGATCTCCGGCCGCGGTACTGTTGTGACCGGTCGTGTTGAGCGCGGTGTGATCAATGTGGGTGAAGAAGTCGAGATTGTCGGCATCAAGGACACCACCAAGACCACGGTTACCGGCGTTGAAATGTTCCGCAAGCTGCTGGACAGCGGTGAAGCAGGCGACAACATCGGTGCTCTGATCCGCGGTGTTGCCCGTGAAGACGTTGAGCGTGGCCAGGTTCTTTGCAAGCCGGGTTCAGTTACCCCGCACACGAAGTTCAAGGCAGAAGCCTACATCCTGACGAAGGAAGAGGGTGGCCGTCATACGCCGTTCTTCACCAACTACCGTCCCCAGTTCTACTTCCGTACGACTGATGTGACCGGTGTTGTTTCCCTTCCTGAAGGCACTGAAATGGTTATGCCCGGCGACAACGTTTCCGTTGACGTTGAGCTGATCGTGCCGATCGCCATGGAAGAAGGCCTGCGCTTCGCGATCCGCGAAGGTGGCCGTACCGTCGGCGCCGGCGTCGTCGCATCAATTACTGAATAATCGACAGCCGGGCCTGCCGGTGCATCAAATCGAAACGCGGGCAGGCCCGCAGTCTTATTGGGAACAATAACAATGAACGGTCAGAATATCCGGATCCGCCTCAAGGCGTTTGACCACCGTATTCTGGACGCCTCCACTAAGGAGATCGTCAATACGGCCAAGCGGACCGGTGCTCAGGTACGGGGTCCCGTACCGCTGCCGACGCGGATCGAGAAGTACACAGTGCTTCGCGGACCGCACATCGATAAGAAAAGCCGCGATCAGTTCGAGATGCGTACACACAAGCGCTTGCTCGATATCGTTGATCCGACGCCCCAGACGGTGGACGCGCTGATGAAGCTCGACCTTGCCGCTGGTGTCGACGTCGAGATCAAGCTTTAAGCCGGGTCGAAGGGGACACATCCATGCGTTCTGGAGTGATCGCTCAGAAAGTGGGCATGACCCGCATCTATAATGATGCAGGCGAGCATGTTCCGGTCACGGTTTTGCGGCTGGAAAACTGCCAGGTGGTTGCCCACCGTACTGAAGAAAAGAATGGTTACACTGCGCTGCAACTTGGCGCTGGTACCCGCAAAGTCAAAAACACGCCGAAGGCTCTGCGCGGTCATTTTGCCGTCGCAAAAGTCGAGCCGAAGCGGACTGTGGCTGAATTCCGCGTTTCCGCGGACAACATGATCGACGTCGGCGCTGAGCTGACCGCAGACCATTATGTTGAAGGCCAGTTCGTTGATGTGACGGGCACTTCCATTGGTAAAGGTTTTGCCGGTGCGATGAAGCGTCACAACTTCGGTGGTGGCCGTGCAACACACGGTAACTCGATCTCGCACCGCTCACACGGTTCTACCGGTCAGTGTCAGGATCCGGGCCGCGTGTTCAAGGGCAAGAAAATGGCCGGTCACATGGGTGATGCCCGCGTGACCACGCAGAACCTGAAGGTTGTGCGCACTGATGTTGAGCGTGGCTTGATCATGGTCGAGGGTTCTGTTCCGGGCGCCAAGGGCGGCTGGATCCAGGTCCGCGACGCGGTCAAAAAGGCGCTGCCGGAAAATGTTCCGGTTCCGGGTGCTTTCAAGGCAACCGAAGCGACTGAAGCTGCCGGGAAGGAGAGTGAGTGATGGAACTCCAGGTCAAGACCCTCGCAGGTGGGGCGGCCGGTTCGATCACGGTGTCTGACGAGATCTTCGGTCTCGAGCCACGCACCGATTTGATCCACCGTGTGGTGCGTTGGCAGCTGGCGAAGCGCCAGGCCGGCACCCACCAAACGCTGCAGCGCGCAGATATTTCTGGCACGACGAAGAAATTCGTTCGCCAGAAAGGTTCCGGCGGTGCCCGTCACGGCAACAAGAAAGCTCCGCAGTTCCGCGGTGGTGGCAAGGCGTTCGGTCCGAACGTTCGCGATCATAGCCATGATTTGCCGAAAAAGGTACGTGCGCTCGGTTTGAAGCATGCCCTGTCGGCAAAAGCCAAAACTGAGAGCATTGTCGTTGTCGAGGATGCCAAGGCAGCCGAGGCAAAAACCAAGGCCCTGAAAGACCAGCTGAGCAAGCTTGGTCTGACGAGTGCTCTGGTTATTGACGGCGCTGAAATCGACAACAACTTCGCACTGGCCTCACGCAACATTCCTCATGTGGATGTACTGCCGGTTCAGGGCATCAACGTATATGACATCCTGCGGGCCAACACTCTCGTGTTGACCAAGGCCGCGGTGTCCGCACTTGAGGAGCGCTTCAAATGAGCAATCTTCCTCACTACGACAAGATCGTCGGCCCGGTAATCACCGAAAAGTCGACGATGGCTTCTGAAGAGAACAAGGTTGTCTTCAAAGTTGCTAACGATGCAACGAAGCCGGAAATCAAGGCCGCAGTCGAAGCGCTGTTCGGTGTCAAGGTCACGGCAGTGAACACTCTCGTCCGCAAGGGCAAGGTCAAACGCTTCCGCGGACGTCTTGGCCGTCAGTCTGACTTCAAAAAGGCCGTCGTTACGCTGCAGGAAGGTCACGCAATCGACGTGACCACCGGGCTCTAAGACGGGGACTTAAGAAAAATGGCACTTAAGACATTCAACCCGACGTCCCCAGGTCGCCGTCAGCTTGTTCAGGTTGACCGCTCTGGTCTGTACAAAGGCAAGCCGGTCAAGACTTTGACCGAAGGCCTGTCCAAGAAGGGTGGTCGTAACAACACCGGTCGCCTGACCTCACCGAACCGTGGTGGCGGTCACAAGCGGTCCTACCGTCTTGTGGACTTCAAGCGCCGCAAGTGGGACGTACCGGCAACGGTTGAGCGCCTGGAATACGATCCGAACCGGACCGCATTCATCGCGCTGATCCGTTATGAAGACGGTGAGTTGAGCTACATCCTGGCGCCTCAGCGTCTGGCCGTTGGCGATACTGTTTCCGCTGGCGAAAACGTCGACGTCAAGCCGGGCAACGCAGCGCCGCTGTCGCGCATTCCGGTCGGTACGATCGTACACAACATCGAACTGAAGCCGGGCAAGGGTGCCCAGATCGCTCGCTCTGCCGGTGCGTTCGTTCAGATCGTTGGCCGTGACCAAGGCTACACAACGTTGCGCCTGATGTCAGGCGAGCAGCGCCGTGTGCTCGGTACATGCATGGCTTCGATTGGCGCGGTGTCCAACCCGGACCACGCCAACGTAAACCTCGGCAAGGCAGGCCGTTCCCGCTGGCTTGGTATTCGCCCGCATACGCGTGGTGTTGCCATGAACCCGATCGACCACCCGCACGGTGGTGGTGAAGGCCGGACCTCAGGCGGTCGTCATCCGGTTACCCCTTGGGGTAAACCGACCAAAGGTAAGCGCACCCGGCGTAATAAGCAGACTGATAAGTTTATCGTCCGCAGCCGTCACGCGCGTAAGAAGTAAAGGACAAGGATCGTGGCACGTTCGATCTGGAAAGGTCCGTTTGTCGACGGGTATCTGCTGAAGAAAGCTGACAAGGTTCGCGAGTCCGGCCGGAACGAGGTCATCAAGACCTGGAGCCGCCGCTCAACGATCCTGCCGCAATTCGTCGGTTTGACCTTCGGCGTCTACAACGGTCAAAAGCACGTTCCGGTGCTGGTGTCTGAAGAGATGATTGGTCACAAGTTCGGTGAATTTTCTCCGAGCCGGACCTACTACGGACACGGCGCCGACAAGAAGGCGAAGAGGAAGTAACGATGGGCAAGCCGAAGCGTGAGCGGACGCTCGCTGACAACGAGGCTCGGGCAATGACCCGCATGCTGCGCATCTCACCGCGCAAGCTCAACCTCGTTGCGGCTGCTATCCGCGGCAAAAAAGTCGGCTCCGCCATTGCGGATCTGACATTCTCCCGCAAGCGCATCGCGCAGGACGTCAAGAAGACCCTGATGTCTGCCGTTGCAAACGCGGAAAACAATCATGACCTGGATATCGACAACCTGGTGGTTGCCGAGGCTCATGTTGGCAAGGCTTTTGTCATCAAGCGCTTCCAGGCCCGTGCACGCGGACGCGTCGGCCGGATCGAGAAGCCTTTCTCGAACCTGACCATCGTTGTGCGCGAAGTTGAGGAGACTGCCTGATGGGACATAAAGTAAATCCGATCGGCATGCGCCTTGGGATCAACCGCACCTGGGATTCCCGCTGGTTCGCTAATAAAAACGAATATGGCGATCTTCTTCATGAAGATTTCCGCATCCGTGAGTTCCTGTTGAAGGAACTTAAGCAGGCAGCTGTTTCCAAAGTGGTTATCGAGCGCCCGCATAAAAAATGCCGTGTTTCCATTCACTCCGGTCGTCCGGGTGTGGTCATCGGTAAAAAGGGTGCTGATATCGAGCGTCTTCGCAAGAAGATTGCCGACATCACCAATTCGGAAGTGCACATCAACATTGTTGAAGTTCGCAAGCCGGAAATCGATGCGACCCTTGTTGCCGCTTCGATCGCTCAGCAGCTGGAACGCCGTGTTGCCTTCCGCCGCGCCATGAAGCGGGCCGTTCAGTCCGCCATGCGTCTCGGCGCCCAGGGCATCCGGATCAACTGCGGTGGTCGTCTCGGTGGCGCAGAAATCGCTCGTATCGAATGGTACCGTGAAGGCCGCGTGCCGCTCCACACTCTTCGTGCAGACATCGACTACGGTGTCGCCAGTGCACACACGGCTTATGGCGTGTGCGGTGTGAAGGTCTGGATCTTCAAGGGTGAAATTCTGGAACACGATCCAATGGCGTCTGAACGCCGTGCGAGCGCTGCGTCAGAGGGAAACCAGGGTGATCGCGGCGGACGCCGGGATCGGGGCCGCGAGCGCGCAGCTTAATTCAAGCTGCCTGCCACTCGTAAGACAAGAAAGACGAGAGAAGAACGATGCTGCAACCGAAGCGCACAAAGTTCCGCAAGCAGCACAAAGGCCGCATTCACGGCTTGTCGAAGGGAGGCACCGACCTCAACTTCGGCGCATTCGGTCTGAAGGCTTTGGAGCCAGAGCGTGTTACTGCACGTCAGATCGAAGCGGCCCGTCGTGCTATGACCCGCCACATGAAACGTGCGGGTCGTGTTTGGATCCGTATCTTCCCGGACGTTCCGGTTTCTTCGAAGCCTGCTGAAGTCCGCATGGGTAAGGGTAAGGGTTCTCCGGATTACTGGGCTTGCCGCGTCAAGCCGGGCCGGATCATGTTTGAAGTTGATGGTGTGTCGGAAGACATTGCGCGTGAAGCGATGCGTCTTGCTGCTGCCAAACTGCCGATCAAATGCCGGTTCGTTCAGCGTATCGGCGAGTAAGGCAGTCGAGGAGTTAATGCCATGAAGGCGACCGAAGTACGGGCAAAAACCGTTGATGAGCTCCGCACGGAACTCGAAGGTCTGAAGAAGGAGCAGTTTAACCTGCGTTTTCAGAAGGCGACGGGTCAGCTCGAAAACACTGCGCGTGTCCGGCAGATCCGCCGGGACATCGCGCGTATCCAGACGATCATGCGCGAAAAGCGTGTGACGGCGAACGCGTAAGGAGACGGCAATGCCGAAGCGTATCCTGCAGGGCACCGTTGTCAGCGACGCCAATGACAAGACGGTGACGGTGAATGTGGAGCGTCGCTTCACACACCCACTGCTGAAAAAGACTGTGCGCCGGACCAAAAAGTACCGCGCACACGATGAAGGCAACCAATACAAGGTTGGCGACTCTGTTCAGATCGAAGAGTGCGCGCCGATCTCGAAAAACAAACGTTGGACTGTGGTCGCTCAGTGACCACGCTCCGATCAAGTGAGCATCAGGCGCCCGTCATTCGAGCGCCAATAGAAGAACAAGGCAGCCAGTCATGATTCAGATGCAAACAAACCTCGACGTCGCCGACAATTCCGGCGCGCGTCGTGTCATGTGCATCAAAGTGCTCGGCGGCTCCAAGCGTAAATATGCCCAGGTCGGCGACATTATCGTTGTCTCCGTCAAAGAGGCTATTCCGCGGGGGCGCGTCAAAAAGGGCGACGTGATGAAGGCTGTCGTCGTGCGCACGGCAAAGGATATCCGCCGTCCCGATGGCAGCGTGATCCGGTTCGACCGCAATGCGGCCGTGCTGATCAACAACAATAAGGAGCCGGTCGGCACCCGTATCTTTGGTCCGGTGCCGCGCGAACTCCGTGCAAAAAACCATATGAAAATCATTTCGCTCGCGCCGGAGGTGCTCTGATGGCTGCGAAAATTAAAAAAGGCGACACGGTGGTCGTACTGACCGGCCGTGACAAGGGTAAGTCCGGCGAAGTCATCAAGATGCTTCTCGCCGATAACAAGGCCCTGGTCCGTGGCATCAACATGGTTCGCCGCCACCAGAAGCAGACCCAGACCCAGGAAGCTGGCATCGTTGCTAAGGAAGCACCGATTCATCTTTCCAACGTCTCCCTGGTTGATCCGAAGGACGGCAAGGCGACACGCGTCGGCTTCAAAGTGCAGGACGATGGCACCAAGGTTCGTGTGGCCAAGCGTTCGGGAGACCTGATCGATGGCTGAGTCCACTAATGTGCCGCGTCTCCGGACGCATTACGAAGAAGTCGTGCGCAAGCAGCTTCTTGAAAAGTTTCAGTACCAGAACGTTATGCAGGTACCGAAACTGGAAAAAATCGTCCTGAACATCGGTGTCGGTGAGGCAGTTGGCGATTCCAAGAAAGCGCGCATCGCAGCAGAAGACCTGGCAGCAATCGCCGGTCAGAAGCCGGTCATTACCAAGGCAAAGAAATCCATCGCGACTTTCAAAGTGCGTGAAGGCATGCCGCTTGGTTCCAAGGTGACCCTGCGCCGCCAGCAGATGTACGAGTTCATGGACCGTCTGATCACCATCGCGCTTCCGCGCGTTCGTGACTTCCGTGGTCTGAACCCGAAGAGCTTCGACGGTCGCGGAAACTATGCCATGGGCATCAAAGAGCACATCGTGTTCCCGGAAATCGAGTACGACAAGGTCGACCAGATTTGGGGCATGGACGTGATCGTTTGCACGACCGCATCGACGGATGACGAGGCGCGCGAGCTTCTGCGCGCGTTCAACTTCCCGTTCACGAAGTAACGGGCAAGGAAGGGAACGACGATGGCGAAGAAAAGCGCAATCGAGAAAAACAAGCGCCGCGAGAAGCTTGTCAAGAAATACGCTGAGAAGCGCACCGCTCTGAAGGCAATGGCTAAAGATGATAGCCTGTCTCTGGAAGAGCGTTACAACGCCCGCCTGAAGCTGGCAAAACTGCCGCGGAACTCCGCGCCGAACCGCGTTCGCAACCGTTGCGAAGTGTCCGGCCGTCCGCGCGGTTTTTACCGCAAGCTGAAGATGTCGCGTATTGCGCTTCGTGAACTGGGTTCCCTGGGTAAGATCCCGGGCCTGGTCAAGTCGAGCTGGTAAGGAGAAACTCCGATGGCAATTTCTGATCCGTTGGGGGATATGCTGACCCGCATCCGTAACGCGCAATTGCGCCGCAAGAGCAAGGTCAGCTCACCAAAATCCAAATTGCGTGCACACGTACTTGATGTGCTTGCAAAAGAGGGTTACATCCGTGGCTACACATCGGTTGACTACGAGGGCGGCAAGTCCGAGTTGGAAATCGAACTGAAGTATTTCGACGGTGAACCGGTTATCCGCACGATTGAACGTGTGTCCAAACCGGGCCGCCGTGTGTACTCCTCGGTGAAAAACATCCCGCATGTCTCTAATGGGCTGGGCGTGTCGATTATTTCGACTCCGCGCGGTGTCATGAGCGACCATCAGGCGCGGGAAGAAAACGTAGGTGGTGAGGTTCTTTGTCGCGTCTTCTGATGCGGCATCCTCATTGTTAAAACAACGACAAGGTTGGTCACATGTCTCGTATTGGCAAAAAGCCAGTCCCCGTGCCAAGCGGGGTAACGGCATCGATCGACGGTCAGATGGTTACGATCAAGGGCCCGAAAGGCGAAAAGTCTTTTGTGCTCAATGATCTTGTTCTGGCCGAAATGACAGATGACGGGATCAAAATCGATCCGCGTAACAACACCAAGCCGGCTCGCTCCATGTGGGGTATGAGCCGTACCATGGTGTCGAACCTGATTACCGGTGTAACCGATGGTTTCAAAAAGGACCTCGCGATTACCGGTGTCGGTTACCGTGCACAGGTCCAGGGTCAAAACCTTCAGCTGGCGCTTGGTTTCTCGCATGACGTCGTCTATCCGATCCCGGAAGGCATCGATATCAAATGCCCGAAACCGACGGAAATCAACATCACCGGAACCGACAAACAGCGTGTCGGCCAGGTGGCTGCTGAAATCCGTGAATTCCGCCCGCCGGAGCCTTACAAAGGCAAAGGCGTACGTTATGCAGACGAGTTCATCGTCCGCAAAGAAGGCAAGAAGAAGTAACGGACCTGGATCATGGCGAACAGCAAACAAGCTTTCGAGCGCCGCCGCGATCGCGTGCGTCGTTCGATCAGGAAAGCCGCCGGCGGACGTCCGCGCCTTTCTATCTTCCGCTCGTCGAAGCAGATCTACGCCCAGATCATTGACGACGCGAAGGGGCATACAATTGCCTCTGCATCAACGATCGAAACAGATCTCAAGGGCAGCCTGAAAACGGGCGCCGATGTCGCAGCAGCTGCTGCCGTCGGCAAGCTTGTGGCCGAGCGCGCAGTCGCCGCCGGCATCAAGCAGGTCGTGTTCGACCGGGGTGGGTACATGTATCATGGGCGTGTCAAAGCGCTTGCCGATGCGGCCCGCGAAGGTGGACTTGAATTCTGACCAGCGCCCGTTGGCGCTCTTAAGAACGGAAGACGTATAAAATGGCGAGACAAGAAAATCGCGATCGCGACGAGCGAGACAGCGAATTCGTCGACAAGCTCGTTCACATCAACCGCGTTGCCAAAGTGGTCAAGGGTGGCCGTCGTTTCGGCTTCGCCGCTCTGGTAGTGGTTGGTGATCAGAAGGGCCGTGTCGGCTTCGGTCATGGCAAGGCGCGTGAAGTGCCGGAAGCCATCCGGAAAGCAACTGAAGCTGCAAAGCGCACCATGATCCGTGTGCCGCTGCGCGAAGGCCGGACCCTTCACCACGATGTGGAAGGCCGTCACGGTGCGGGCAAGGTTCTGCTGCGCGCTGCACCGGCAGGTACGGGTATCATCGCAGGTGGCCCGATGCGTGCTGTCTTTGAAACGCTTGGCGTTCAGGACGTTGTGGCAAAGTCGCTGGGGACCTCCAACCCCTACAACATGGTTCGTGCAACTTTTGCTGCGCTGACCAAAGAAGACAGCCCGCGCTCCGTCGCAGCTCGCCGTGGCCTCAAGGTCTCTGTGCTGCAGTCGCGGCGTCGTGACAACAACGATGAGGCGGCTCCGGCTGCCGCTGAGGCTTGACCTTAGCGGCTCCGGTCCCCAGCTGAAAGAGGGTAGGTTCCATGGCGAACACCGAAAAGACTGTTACGGTCGAACAGATCGGCAGCCCGCTGCGCCGTCCTAAGGACCAGCGCGCGACGCTTGTCGGTCTTGGCCTGAACAAGATGCACCGCCGTTCCACGCTGAAGGATACTCCTGAAGTGCGCGGCATGATCAATAAGGTCCAGCATCTCGTTCGCGTCGTCGAAGACAACGCATAAGAACGGGGTGAGGAGAGAAAACATGAAGCTCAACGAACTTCGTGACAACGAAGGCGCAACACCAGAGCGCACCCGCGTTGGACGCGGTATCGGTTCTGGCAAGGGCAAGACCGGCGGCCGTGGTGTCAAAGGTCAGAAATCCCGTTCCGGCGTCGCTATCAAAGGCTTTGAAGGCGGTCAGATGCCGCTTCACCGCCGTTTGCCGAAACGCGGCTTCACGAACATTTTTGCCAAGGACTTCAATACTGTGTCCGTTGGCCGTGTTCAGAAGGCGATTGATGCCGGCAAATTGAACGCATCCGAAACCGTGACCGCCGAAGCCCTCAAAGCAGCTGGCGTCGTCAAACGGATCCGTGATGGCGTGCGCATCGTTGCAAACGGTGAACTCACCGTTGCAGTGACATTTGAAGTGGCCGGTGCCTCCAAGGGCGCTGTGGCTGCGATCGAAAAAGCGGGCGGCAAGGTTGCCGTTCTGGGAGCTCAGGCTTAACAGCCTGGGCTTTTCCCATTTTTGGGCAAGCATCTGACCGGAGTAGGGCATGGCATCGGCCGCCGAGCAACTGGCGTCAAATCTAAATTTCTCAGCTTTCGCCAAGGCTGAAGAGCTCAAAAAGCGCATCTGGTTCACGCTAGGGGCGCTTTTGGTTTATCGACTGGGCACTTACATTCCGATGCCCGGCATCAATCCGGTAGCCTTTGCGCAAGCCTTTGATCAGGCGCAGCAAGGCATTATCGGCATGTTCAACATGTTCGCCGGTGGTGCGGTCGAGCGGATGGCGATTTTCGCCCTCGGCATCATGCCGTATATTTCCGCTTCCATTATCATGCAGCTGATGACGACGGTCGTACCGACGCTTGAGCAGCTGAAGAAGGAAGGCGAGCAGGGCCGCAAGGTCATCAACCAGTACACCAGGTACGGAACCGTCATTCTGGCGGCGTTTCAGGCCTACGGCATTGCCGTTGGGCTTGAAGGCGCAACCAATGTGGTTACCGATCCGGGCTGGTTCTTCCGTGCATCCACCGTGATCACGCTTGTCGGCGGCACCATGTTCCTGATGTGGCTTGGTGAACAGATCACGTCGCGCGGCATCGGCAACGGTATTTCGCTGATCATCTTTGCCGGCATTGTCGCCGGTCTGCCTTCAGCGGTCGTACAGACACTTGAGCTTGGACGTCAGGGCTCCCTGGCAACCGGCATCATTCTGGCGGTCATCATCCTGGCCGTTGTGGTTATTGCGTTCATCGTCTTCATGGAGCGTGCGCAGCGTCGCCTTCTGATCCAGTATCCGAAGCGGCAGATGGGCAACCGCATGTTTGAGGGCAACACCTCGTTCCTGCCGTTGAAGTTGAACACCGCGGGTGTCATTCCGCCGATCTTCGCGTCGTCCCTGCTGCTCGTACCGGCAACCCTCTCCGGTTTTGGACAAGGCAGCGGCAATGAATGGCTGACATACATCACCGCGGCTCTTGGACACGGACAGCCGCTGTTCATGGTGTTTTATGCTGCCATGATCATTTTCTTCTGTTTCTTCTATACGGCGATCGTGTTCAACCCGAGTGACACGGCCGACAACCTGAAGAAACACGGCGGTTTCATCCCAGGTATTCGTCCTGGCGAACGCACTGCGCAATATATCGACCATGTGCTCACACGCATCACGGTTGTTGGTGCGCTCTACATCACCGTCGTTTGTCTATTACCCGAATTCCTAATATCGGCCACTGGCGTTCCGTTTTACTTCGGGGGCACCTCTTTGCTAATTGTTGTTAGCGTGACAATGGATACCGTATCGCAGATCCAGGGCCACTTGCTTGCACATCAGTACGAGGGGCTCGTGAAGAAAGCGAAACTCAGGGGGAAACGTAGATGAGGCTAATTCTGGTAGGACCGCCAGGAGCGGGGAAGGGAACGCAGGCCATTCGGCTTGTTGAAAAATACGGCATACCGCAGCTCTCCACGGGAGACATGCTTCGGGCCGCCGTAGCTGCCCAGACCCCGGTCGGCCTCAAAGCCAAGGAAGTGATGGATTCCGGCGGGCTCGTCTCTGACGAGATCGTCGTCGGAATTATCCGCGACCGGATCGCAGAAGACGATGCCAAGAATGGTTTCATTCTTGACGGCTTCCCGCGCACCGTCGCACAGGCTGAGGCGCTTGATGAAATGCTCCAGGCAGGCAGCTACAAAGTAGATGCCGTCATTGAGCTGCGTGTCGACCAGACCAAACTCGTTGATCGTATCGTGAAACGTGCTGAAGATGCCAAAGCAGCCGGCGAGCCGGTTCGCAAGGATGATGATCCGATTGTCTTCAAACAAAGGCTCGAAGCATATAACCGCGATACCGCCGTTGTTGTGCCTTATTACGAGAAGACAGGCCTGCTTCATGTCATCGATGGAATGCAATCCATTGAAGAAGTTGCAGCGTCTATAGATTCCGTACTTCAAGGTCTTGACGAAAGGGTTTAGAGCCGGTAAACGACGCGCTCTATCTTACAGTTGAGCCGGTTCCATGGACGTGGGACCGGCATTCTCTGTGCCGGGGCCACCCCGGCATTTTCATACCCGCAAGGGCCGGACTCCACCGGACGCGGGCACTACCCACTGCGGACGGCACCTCAGGTTCTGCCGCTTAACATGGAGACAAACGTGGCACGTATTGCTGGCGTTAACATCCCGACGAACAAGCGCGTTGTCATCGCGCTTCAGTACATTCACGGCATTGGCAAAAAATTTGCCCAGGAAATCGTTGAAAAAAACAACATCGACGCTTCCCGCCGTGTGAATGAACTCTCCGATGCAGAAGTTCTGCAGATCCGCGAAACCATCGACCGTGACTACATGGTTGAAGGTGACCTTCGCCGTGATACTGCAATGAACATCAAGCGTCTGATGGATCTTGGCTGCTACCGCGGCCTGCGTCACCGCCGCGGCCTGCCGGTTCGCGGTCAGCGGACGCATACAAACGCACGTACCCGCAAGGGTCCGGCGAAACCGATCGCAGGTAAGAAGAAATAATCAACACTCCGCGATTGGTGGTGGAGCTGCCGGCATTACGGCAGTGACGAGATCAAAACAAGGACAACAAAATGGCTAAAGATACGACGCGCGTGCGTCGCCGCGAACGCAAGAACATCTCGTCTGGCGTTGCGCATGTGAACTCGACATTCAACAACACGATGATCACGATCACGGACGCCCAGGGCAATGCTATTTCCTGGTCTTCCGCTGGTGCGCTTGGCTTCAAGGGCTCTCGTAAGTCCACGCCGTATGCGGCTCAGGTTGCTGCTGAAGATGCTGCGAAGAAAGCTGCCGAGCACGGCATGCGCACTCTCGAAGTTGAAGTGCGCGGTCCGGGTTCCGGCCGTGAATCCGCTCTGCGTGCACTGCAAGCCGCCGGTTTCCTGATCACGTCCATCCGTGACGTGACGCCGATACCGCACAATGGCTGCCGTCCGCGCAAGCGCCGCCGCGTCTAAGGCTTATTCAGTCTTAGGTACCTGTTTCTCCAAATGGCAAAGAATAGCCTGGCCGCAGAGCCGGGCGGGATAGCCGAAGGGACGCAAACGTGACCATTCAAAAAAATTGGCAGGAACTGATCAAGCCGACCAAACTCGAGATCAAGCCGGGTGATGATCCGCGCTTCTTGGCAACGGTTGTTGCCGAGCCGCTCGAGCGTGGCTACGGCCTGACACTGGGCAACGCCCTGCGCCGTATTCTTCTGTCTTCCCTGCAAGGGGCGGCGGTAACAGCGGTTCAGATCGACGGCGTTCTGCATGAGTTCTCGTCGATCCCGGGTGTCCGGGAAGATGTCACCGACATCGTACTCAACATCAAGGAAATCGCCATCCGCATGGAAGGCGAAGGTCCCAAGCGCATGGTTGTGCGCAAGCAGGGTCCAGGTGTTGTGACAGCTGGTGATATTCAGACAGTCGGCGACGTAGAAGTGCTCAACCCGGAACTGGTTCTCTGCACACTCGACGAAGGCGCTGAAATCCGCATGGAATTCACCGTCAACACCGGTAAAGGCTACCATTCTTCCGACCGCAACCGGCCGGAAGATGCTCCGATCGGATTGATCCCGGTCGACAGTCTTTACTCACCGGTCAAGAAGGTCTCCTACAAGGTGGAAAACACCCGTGAAGGCCAGGTTCTTGACTATGACAAGCTGACCCTGACCGTCGAAACCGATGGTTCCGTCAAGCCGGATGATGCCGTGGCTTTCGCAGCGCGTATTCTGCAGGATCAGCTTTCCATCTTCGTCAACTTCGAAGAGCCGCAACGCGAAGTCGCCGAGGACACTGTCCCGGAACTGGCTTTCAACCCGGCGCTATTGAAGAAAGTCGACGAGCTGGAGCTGTCTGTCCGGTCTGCAAACTGCCTGAAGAACGACAATATCGTGTATATTGGCGATCTCATTCAGAAGACCGAAGCGGAAATGCTGCGGACACCGAATTTCGGCCGCAAGTCGCTCAACGAAATCAAAGAAGTTCTCGCTCAGATGGGTCTCCATCTCGGCATGGAAGTTGCCAACTGGCCGCCTGAGAACATCGACGATCTCGCCAAGCGCTACGAAGACCATCAGTATTAAGGGCGCAAGCGTCCTTTAGGGAACCACCGGGCAAGTGCTCTTGACAGAAACAGAGCAGACTTCCCGATAGAAAAAGGAGAGGGCCATGCGCCACGGTAAAGCCGGCCGCAAGCTCAATCGGACTTCTAGCCACCGCAAGGCTATGTTCGCAAACATGGCAGCGTCGCTGATCAAGCACGAGCAGATCGTCACGACCCTGCCGAAGGCCAAAGAAATGAAGCCGATCATCGACAAGCTCATCACCCTGGGCAAGCGCGGTGATCTTCATGCACGCCGCCAGGCTATCTCGCAGATCCGCGATACAGCCATGGTTGCCAAGCTGTTTGAGACGCTTGGCGAGCGTTACAAGGATCGCAACGGGGGGTATTCCCGCGTCTTGAAAGCCGGTTTCCGCTATGGTGACAATGCTCCGATGGCAGTCATCGAGCTCGTCGACCGGGATCCGGAAGCGCGCGGTGCAGACGACCGCGCTCGCACTGAAGCAGAAGAAGCAACTGAAAACGCAGCGTAAGTTGGGTTTTCATGGCGAATACTGAAAGGCGGGCATTAGCCCGCCTTTTTCTTTAAATGAAACATCTTCAAATACTTTTCTGCAGCATACAAATAGTATAATTGCCGATTATCAATGATTTAAGAAACTCAAGCCTATCTTTCCTCAGCCTCCTGGAGATGGATTCGGGGCTGGGGAGAATTATTGTGATCGGCAACAAGAAATCGGGATCGAAGAAGGCTGGGCCTTCTCTTCGTCTTTCCTTTGTCATTCCTGCATTGATGATTGTGATCACTGTCGCTGCCTGTGCAGCGGTTGGTGTGATCGGTTATATGACCGGTAAAGACGGTCTGCAGAAAGCAGCTGAAGCTGAACTTGGAATGGTTATCACAGCCAGGTCAGCACTGCTCGACGCGAAGCTGGACACCGTCGAGGCGGAAATTGTCAATCTTGCCTCCAGTGTCGCTGACCCCATCAGCAACCTTGGCAATGCGACCATGAACCTTGAAAAGGAAAAAGAAGAGATTCTGAGCCTTTTCCACGCTCCGCAGTCAGCTGAAGAGCGTGCCCAGCTGACCGGTGCTGAGCAAAAGACCATGTATGCCTGGCGTCACTCGGAAGCGCATCCAGCCTTTTACAATGTCTGGAAAAACGGCGGATATGCAGATGTCTATCTGATTGATCCTTCAGGCCTCATTCTTTACTCCGTCACCAAAGGGGATGAATTCCTCTCAAAACTGGGCGAAGGAAGTGCTGCCGACGGAACGGGTCTTGAAGCTGTCTTCAACGCTGCAAAAGAGCTTGAAGAGGGCAAAGTCGCCGCAACGGGGTTTGAAGCTTATGGCCCTGCAGGTAGCGAAGGGACACTGTTTCTTGCTTCTCCGGTCTATATGAATTCCTTCGGGTCCGTCAGTCTGAACGGGGTGGCTGTCGTCCGGTTGAACACCAAGTTCTTGAACAAGATCGTTGCAGGGCGCGAAGATCTTGGCAACACAGGCCAGGTTTACGTCATCGATGAGGACGGGCTGGTTCTCAGTGATATGCCACTTGCCGGTTCGCCGACTGCTTTGAGCGCAACTGTGGATGCAGCTCCGGCTCGTGAAGCGGCAAACGGCTCGGAAGCTGCCGATATCGTAACCGGTGCTGACGGCGTTGCGGATCTTATGGTCGCACGTCCGCTGTCCTTCCAGGGCCAGAACTGGGCAATCGTTGCAGAAAAGAGCGTTGAAGAGACGCTTTCTGCAGTCACCAACATGCGCGATCAAATGTTCATTTGGTCCTTGGTGACCATTGCGGTTGCCGCCGTCATCGCACTGTTCTTCTCCCGTTCGATCACTGGACCGCTGACCACACTGGTTGGTGCTCTCAATGCGATTGCGTCCGGTGATCTTGGTGCTGAAATCAAGGCAGCGAAACGCAAAGACGAAATTGGCGATATCGGCAGAGCCGTCCTGCAAATCCGTCAGAATGCAGCAGACGAAAACGAACGGAGGGCTGCAGAAGAAGCCGACGAAGCTCAACGTCAGGCAGCGCAGCGCCAGGAAATGCTTGCAAGTCTGGCTGGTGACTTCGAAGCGACTGTCGGCACTGTGGTCGACAAGGTTGCCCGTTCTGCAACGAAGCTCCGTGAAAGTGCTAACAACATGCGCAGCATGACTGATAGCGCCGGAGAAACTTCCACCAATGCTGCGGAGATGTCAGAAGGCACGCTCGCCGAGGTGGAATCGATTGCAGCTGCATCCGATCAGCTTTCCAGTTCGATCCAGGAAATCTCCACTCTGATTGAACGGTCGTCCGGTGTGGCTGCTGAAGCGACAAAGCGCGCGGAGACCACCAACGAGACCGTTAGGTCGCTTGCTGAAGCTGCGAACCGGATTGGAGAAGTGGTCACGCTCATCTCTGACATCGCAGACCAAACCAACCTGCTGGCTCTGAACGCGACCATCGAGGCTGCGCGCGCCGGTGAGGCGGGCAAGGGCTTTGCGGTCGTGGCATCCGAAGTCAAGGACCTTGCCGCCCAGACAGGCAAGGCGACCGGTGAAATCCAGCAGCAGATCGATGCGATCCGCGGAGCGACGGACGATGCCGTTGGAGCAATTGGCGATATTCAAAAAACGATTGACGACATCACGCAATCAGTCAGTGAAGTCGCGGCTGCGGTGACCGAGCAAAGCTATGCGACGCAAGGCATTGCAGAGAATACGCAACGTGCAGCTGGTGGAACATCCAAGGTGGTTGAGGACATTCGAAACGTTGCCTCACTTTCCAACGACACAAACATGGCCGCTCAGAACTTCACAGATGAAGCTGGCGACATGGCCTCGGAGGCTGAGCAGCTGGACACCGAAGTCCGCAGCTTCCTTGATCAGGTTCGTTCTGCCTGATCAAACACCGTATTTTGATCGAAAGCCGCCGGATTTCCGGCGGCTTTTTGCTTTTGTATTTGCCTCTGTTCCACCCTATCTGCCATGTATCGGCATTCAACCTGACGAGATCTGAAATGAGGGCATGGCATGCGCCTGGCACAAACCTTTAAAACGACAAGACTGTTGTGCTTAGTTCTGACAGGGTTTTTGGGCCTTTGGTCTGTGAGCGCATTCGCCCAGACCACACCAACAACCCCCGCTGACCTCAGGCTGGTTCCACAAAGCGAAACGCAGATAAAGCTGTCTTTCGCACCGATTGTGAAAAACGTCGCTCCGGCCGTCGTCAACGTCTATGCCAGTCGCAAGGTCGTACAGCAGCGGCGTGTATCACCGTTCTTTGACGACCCTTTTTTCAGACGATTTTTCGGCCAGCCGGGCGGTGGTGGTTTTGATCGTCCGCGCGAGCGGGTGGAATCCTCCCTCGGGTCCGGCGTGATCATCAGCCGGGACGGAACCGTCATCACCAATCATCATGTCATCAAGGATGCAGATGAAGTCCGCGTCGCACTTAGTGACAGGCGCGAATTCGATGCGGAAATCGTTTTGCTGGATGAACGAACCGATCTTGCAGTTTTAAAGATAAAGGGCGAGGGCCCCTTTGATCATACGACCTTTGCCGAGTCCGACAGTCTCGAGGTTGGAGATATTGTGCTTGCCATCGGCAACCCTTTCGGGGTCGGGCAGACCGTGACACAGGGCATCGTGTCTGCGACGGCCCGCACCCAGGTCGGTGTTACAGATTTCCAGTTTTTCATCCAGACGGATGCCGCGATCAATCCGGGCAATTCCGGTGGAGCGCTGGTGGATATGGAGGGGAAGCTTGTCGGGATCAACACCGCTATTTTTTCCCGCTCTGGCGGTTCCAACGGAATTGGTTTTGCGATCCCTGCCCATATGGCAAGGTTCGTTGCGCGTGCAGCTGATCAAGGCGGCAAGGTCCAACGGCCCTGGCTCGGCGCGACCGTACAGATGGTCAATTCGGAGATTGCCGAAGCTCTGTCACTCGATCGTCCGCGCGGAGTATTGGTGACCGCCGTTTTCGACGAGTCGCCGGCACAGGATGCCGGGCTGCAAGTGAGCGACCTCGTTGTCGCCATTGGTGGCAAGGAGGTCACCGATCCGAATTCCTTCGGCTATCGCTTTGCGACCAAGATGATCGGTGATGAAACCGAGTTCATGATTATCCGTGGCGGCAAGGAAATAGCCTTGCCAATATCCCTGGTGCCGGCTCCGGAGACAGTGCCGCGGGATACGCGAGAGCTCGTCGAGTTTTCGCCGTTCGAAGGGGCAACAGTCATGAACCTTTCCCCAGCCGTCTCGACTGAAATCGGCTTGGAAGGTGTCTTTGAGGGTGTGGTGATCACCGCCGTGCGGCGGGGAAGCACAGCAAATCAGGTGGGCTTGCGTCCTGGAGATGTCGTTCGCGGTATCAACGAGCAGGTTGTTGAAAGCACGCGGATGCTGGAAACCGTGACCAAAACACCCCCGCGGGTTTGGCGGCTTGAGATCGAACGCGATGGCAAGGTGTCCCAGCTTATCTTGAGGTAGTCGTCCTTTTGAGCGATCTGTTCGAAGCTTCGGGCCTGGCACAGTCCGGCCCTCGCCCTTTAGCCGACAGAATGCGTCCGGCAAAGCTGGCAGATGTTGTCGGCCAGGATCACTTGTTGGGTTCTGAGGGCACATTGTCCAGGATGCTCAAGACGCGCACGCTTGGGTCACTGATATTTTGGGGACCTCCAGGGACAGGTAAAACCACAATTGCACGCCTGTTGGCCAACGAGACTGATCTTGCCTTTGAACAGATCTCTGCGATCTTCTCCGGTGTTTCTGAACTGAAGAAAGTCTTCGAGGCTGCCAGGGCACGGCGCATGGGCGGACGCGCGACGCTTTTGTTCGTGGACGAGATCCATCGCTTCAATCGTGCCCAACAGGACAGTTTTCTGCCTGTCATGGAAGACGGTACGATTACGCTGGTCGGAGCCACCACCGAGAACCCTTCATTTGAGTTGAACGCAGCGCTCCTGTCGCGCTCGCATGTCATGACGTTTCAGTCCCTGTCGGGCGATGCTATTGAAAAACTTCTGACCAGGGCGGAGGAGACTGAAGATAAGGACCTGCCGCTTGATGCAGAGGCCCGGCAAGTGCTCATCCGCATGGCCGATGGTGATGGCCGATCCGCACTGACGCTGGCTGAGGATGTATGGCGGGCCGCCGATATAGATGAAGTCTTCGACGCGGAACGTTTGCAGCAGATTGTGCAACGTCGCGCACCGATCTACGACAAGAGTGCGGACGGTCACTACAATCTGATCTCAGCGCTGCATAAATCGGTGCGCGGGTCGGATCCAGACGCCTCGCTTTACTGGTTCTGCCGCATGCTCGATGGTGGCGAAGATCCCATGTATCTTGCCCGACGCTTGATCCGCATGGCGGTGGAGGACATTGGTCTTGCAGACCCCAATGCGCTGGTACAGGCGAATGCGGCCCGCGATGCCTATCAGATGCTGGGATCTCCAGAAGGTGAACTGGCTCTCGCGCAGGCTGTCATCTACCTCGCCACAGCGCCAAAGTCCAACGGCGCGTATGTCGCCTATAAAGCTGCAATGCGTTCAGCCAAATCCAGCGGCTCGCTGCTTCCGCCCAAACACATCCTCAATGCACCCACCAAGCTGATGAAGGAAGAAGGCTACGGTGAGGGGTACAGCTACGATCATGACGCCCCAGATGGATTTTCCGGCCAGGACTACTTTCCTGAAAAAATTGGGCGGCAGACTTACTACGATCCGCCGCAACGTGGATTCGAACGTGAGCTCAAAAAGCGTTTGGAATACTGGGACAAATTGAGAAAAGACCGTGGTTGATTTGCCAACCTCCGTGGCCGTCAGATCATTCGCCAGATGACTTCAGCCGATCCACTGCGTTTTGCAGTGTCCTGATCAGTTTTTCCCGCTCGCCCGGCTCCAATTCCTTCGGCAGGTCAAATGCGAGCTCATTCAGCTTTTCGGAAATTTTCGAAAGATCTGCGCCAAGCGTGTCAGCTGATTTGTCTTTCAATCCCACCACCTGGAAAGTGTTCACCGGGTAGGCAATGCCTTTAACCGTGACGTCGCCATGGCCTGTACAGGCAACATGTTGTTTCACTTGCGAGTAGGTTTCAAAGGAAATCAGGATTGAACCTGGGTCAGACAGGGCTTCTAGTCTTGATGCAATGTTTACGCCTCTGCCAATGATCGTATAGTCCAGGCGATCATCGCTGCCGAAGTTGCCTACGGTACAGTAGTCGGTGTGGATACCCATCCGGCATTTGAGCGGATTGGAAATCCCGGCTTGCCGCCAGACATCCTGCAGCTCAGACATGCGTTCGCGCATCTCGATTGCCATCTTCACGCAGGCAAGCGCGTCTTCCGTCACCCCACGCGTTTCCGGATCACCGAAGAAGATAACGATGGCGTCACCTACATATTTGTCGATCGTCGCGCCATGCTTCAACGCGATCCTGGACATCTCGGTCAGGTATTGATTGAGGACACTTGTGAGCTCTTCGCTCTCCAATCGGTCAGCGGTTTCAGTAAAGTCTGCGATATCGGAGAAAAAGACAGTCAGTTTTTTGCGCGTGGAGGCGATTTTGACTTCCTGGCGACCCTCGAAAATGGACTGATAGACTTGAGGAGGCAAATATTTTGCCAGCTGTCTGGAGAGCTCTTCGAGTTTTTCTGACTGCTCGGAAAGCTGGTCTTCAATAGCCTCGCTATGCTCAATCGTCGCTTCATAAAGAACGCGAAGGTCTTCCAGTTCTGCACGCAAGTCCTTGTTTTCCTCTTCGAACGAGCGAAGGGGAAGGTCCTCTTTTTCGTTTTTGATCTCGGAGGAGGGCTGCGTTTCTTTTTCCAAGCTGAGTGCCATTTTGATCGAGTTGACGGAGGTCTCTGCTGTTGCTGTTTGGGCTTCCGCCCAAGAATCACCTTCGGCGGGTGTTTTATCTTAGCGTAAGAGGCCTTCAGCACGCGCTAAAAAGTGAAGCGCAGCTTTCCAGAACCAGGAGCGATGTCAAATCTTGATCACGCACCGAACGCCCAGACGTGAGTTGGTATGATCACATTGTAATTGCGAAGCTCTTCGGTATGGAGGGGCGATCGCCACATAAACATTTGAAACCTTTTATCGTGCTAGACTCGCGAATGGTTCGTTGAGTCCCAAACCGGAAGCTGGCGGCAGCCCATGAAGGAAATCGAACTCAGATTAGCTCTTGTGCTCTACGGGGGGTATCCCTGGCCATCTACATGCATGGCGTGAGCCGTGAAGTTCTGAACCTTGTCCGTGCTTCGAATTTTCGCTTGGATCGCAATGCGGGCAAGGCTGCTGGGAATGAGCCGTCAGAGCTGCCACCGGTTCAAACCGCGTTTCGTGACCTTCTCGATCTGATTTCTTCTGTCGCCGACATTAGAGTAGTCGTCGATGCAATCGCCGGCGCTTCGGCCGGTGGTGTAAACGGGATCATGCTGGCTCGAGCCATTGCCCATGACCTGCCGCTCGACAGCCATAGCGAGATGTGGCTTCAAAATGCGGATGTCACGCGGCTTGCAAGACCTCAGTCGGGTCTTTCTCGCTATTTGAAGCTTTCGGTTTCGCCAGTTTTGGACCGCCTCATTTCCTCAAGACTCAACAAGCAGATCGAGAGTTCTGAGACGCGTGAGAAGCTGCGTCAATTCATGCAGTCGCGCTGGTTTTCGCCGCCATTTTCAGGCGAACGTTTTATCGGCTGGATGCTCGATGCGTGCCAGAAAATGGAAAACGGGGACGGCACCGGACGGACGCTGATACCGCGGGGGCAGACGCTCGACCTATTCGTCACCATAACCGATTACAACGGTATGAAACGCCGAATACATCTGGATGACCCGGCCTTTGTGGAAGAGTGGGATCATCGCCGGATCCTGAATTTTCATGCGGTCCATCGGGCACCAGGTTTTGTCGACAGCCAACTCGACAAGGATAACATCCCGGACATTGTCTTTGCGGCCCGCGCAACCTCTTCTTTCCCGGGCGCCTTTCCTCCTGCCACCGTGGCGGAGATGGAGAGGGTGCTTTCAAGGAAGGAGCTGTCCTGGAGCAATCGAGATTCGTTTCTGGCTCAGGGGCTTGATCTAAGATCCGAAACCTTCGGCAATCACTGCTTCGTCGATGGCAGTGTCGTGATGAACAAGCCATTTGCGCCGGTAATTGAGGTCATTCAGGGTCGCCCGGCAGCTCGTGAAGTTGCAAGGCGTCTGATTTATGTCGATCCCGCACCGGTGGAACCGCAAGAATCGGGCAGCGGCCCCGTCGAGTTGCCCGGGTTCTTTCGGGTTATTCTGGCTTCACTTGCGCATATTCCTCGAAATGAACCGATTGGCGATGATCTGCGGGAACTGGAGCAGAACAACAGGCGAAGCCGGTGGTTGTCGCAGCTGATCGACGCAGCGGGACCCATGGTGGAGCAGGCGGTTTCGGGACTGCTTCCGAAGCGGCGCAAGGTGAATGCTGCGTTGCTGGCCAAGTGCCGCCAGGATGCGACGGTTGCCGCATTCCAGCAGGCAGGCTTTGCTTTCCTGAATTACCAATCGCTGAAACTACATGCACTTGCTGAACGGGTTGCCGGTTTAGCGGCGTTATTGAGTGAAGATGAGGGCGCACGGGCGCACGAAGAGGCCATGTTGGCCCTGTTTGCCAACCATTTCGCGGATCTCACGAAAAACAGCAAGGATGTTCTTGGCCGCACCGACCCGGAGATCGTCGCTCTGCTACGTGGTCTTGATGTCGACTATCGGGTGAGGCGGCTGCGCTTCGTCATTCGCAAGCTCAACGGGTTCTACCACTATCAGCCCGAAAGCAATTTGCCGCCGCCGGATACAGCTGCGCTCGATCGCCTGAAAGGTTTGCTTTATGAGCAAATCGACCATTTGAGCTGGCGCTGGACCCGCCGATTTTTTGGCGGCAGAAGCCAGTCAATAACACGGAAATTCGTTCAGGACGTTTCGGTTGGCGCGTCAACTGCAGGTGATCATGTTGCTACTCTCCTGGACAACCTCATCGGCATGATGGGGCTCGCAGATCTCGACAGATTGCAGGACGAGCTGTTTGCTGAAACGGCACTTGAGCTGCTCGACAAGGAACGACACGCTACCCTGATGCGAACCTATATTGGCTTTGCGTTTTACGACCTCATTACGTTTCCAGTCCTGCAACGAAACGATTTCTCAGAGGTCACCGAGATACTGGTCGACCGGATCAGCCCGCGGGACGCAACGAGCCTTTTCACACAAGGGTTTGACCTGAAGGGCAAACAGCTCAACACCTTTGGCGCTTTCTTCAATCGAGGCTGGAGGGAACATGATTATCTCTGGGGACGCTTGAACGCAGCTGACAGGCTGGTGAGCATAGTCTTGTCTGCGGCTCATGAGGGCACTTTGCCGCAGCCGCAGGTCAATCAGGCCCGCGCACGAATTTTTCTGGCAGTCTTGGAAGAAGAACGCGGAAAACTCACTGAAATACCTGATGAAATTGACCGTATCGACGCATTGGTCAGGTCCATTTATCCCGACTTTGCTCATGTTGAGGAAGAGGTCTAGGCCTTTCTGTCCATAAATTCTGCCCGTGTTTTCTTGACGCGGCGTTTCAACTTTCGCTACGCACTGCTATAGCGAAGGCCTCACGGATGGATATTGCTTTATGAGCTTCGTAACCGACACGTTTGGAACTGGGATTGGCGCGCTGGTGGCAATGTTTGCCGGACTGTATCTGGCGAGCCTTGTCGTGCTGTTCACCACAGGTCTTGCAATGACAGCGCTCAATGGCAGGCATCCTGACCGCAAGATTCAAAAGCGCCAGCCGACCCATGACGCAATCCGGGATATCAAGTCGTCGACAATCCAACTGCTGATCACCAGTTGCTGTCTGTCCGTCGGTCTTTATTTCCAGATGCGCGGGTGGACGCTTTTTGCACCGGTTGCGCTGTCCTGGTGGTCAGTGCCGTTGTTTTTTGTCATTTCACTGATGCTGCACGACACCTGGTTCTACTGGGGCCACCGGATCCTGCACACAAAACTGTTCTACCGGTTCCACAAGCCGCACCACATGACCGTGACGCCCACGGTCTGGTCAAACGATGCCGGTTCCAGCGTCGACACGTTTTTTGCTCATTCCTACTATGCACTGGTGCTTCTGGTCGTGCCGATGCCGCCACTTGTCTTCCTGGGCCATCGGCTGTTCGATCAGGTGTCTGCCGCCATCGGTCATTGTGGATATGAACATTTCGCCAGCCCGAGTGCGCGCAAACCCTGGCCGCTGCTGTGCACGCTCTATCACGACCAGCATCACCAGTACTTCGTCTATAATTACGCCAACTACTTCTCATTCTGGGATCGGCTGTGCGGAACCATTCATCCGACCTACGACAAGCGTGTGGAAGGCTTTGAGGCACTATATGCCGGCAAGCAGGATCAATCCCAATGACACTTCTGCTTGAGTACATCACTGTTTTTGCTGCCATCTACGCCGTCATGGTGGCTGTCTACTTTGCGACCGGTTTCGCCTTGATGGCGATCAACGCCCGTTTTCCCGATAGACGCATTCAAAAACACCGCGACGGATTGAAACGCCAGGCGGAAGAAATTCGCTCGTCTATGAAGGCGCTTGCAACCTCTTCAGTCTTGATGTCCGCCGGATACTTCGCTCAGACGCAGGGCTGGACCTTGTTTTCACCACTGACGCTTTCCTGGTGGTCGTTCCCGCTGATGTTTGCGGTCTGTTTCGTTCTGTTCGACGCCTGGTTCTATTGGGGGCACCGGCTGCTGCATGTTCCGGCACTCTACAAGTTCCATGTGCCACACCACCGCTCGATAGCCCCGACGGCCTGGAGTAACGACAGCTCCACCTTCGTTGATACGCTCATTGAGCATTTCTTCTATTTTATTGTGTGGTTTGTGCTGCCGGTTCCTGCACTGAGCGTTTTTGCACTGCGCCTGTTTGATCAGATTTCGGGAATGGTCGGGCATTCCGGGTTCGAGTATTTTGCTTCCAAATCGTCGCGCTACCCGTCGCCGCTGATTTGTACGACGTTCCATGATCTGCATCATTCGCAGTTTCACTACAACTACGGTAACTTCTTCTCATTCTGGGATCGTGTTTGTGGAACAGTTCATCCGAAATATGATGATCTGGTGCGCGCGATGGAAGAAACCGGTGAGATCCCGGACACTGAACAAACCAAAGTCAAGGCAACCGGATAAGCCCGCACACCAGATCAGCTGTGTCAGCCAACCGACAAACTGGATGAAATAGACGATATGCTCGATCAAGCGTTGACAGTATTGCTCGAATTTCTGCCGATCTATGCGGCTTGTTATGCCATCAATGTGTTTTTGTATTTCGCGACTGGCTGGGTGCTCATTCAGATTCAGAATCGTCACCCGGAGCGCCGGATTCAACAGAACCGTCGCGGCGAGAAACGCATGTGGAAGGAAATTCGCGCCAGCGTCTCCTCGCTGACCGTCACAGCCGGATGCCTTGCCGGTGGTATTTTCCTGTCAATGAAAGGCTGGACGCTGGTTGCACCGCTGGAGCTGACCTGGTGGTCCGCGATATTGATGTTTGTCGTCTCCATTATTGCCTTTGACACCTGGTTTTATTGGGGTCACAGGCTGATGCACACCAAGTGGCTTTACCGTTTTCACGCCGAACACCATCGGTCGGTCGCCCCGACGGTCTGGAGCACTTATTCCGATGACCTGGTCGATGCCTTCGTCATGCAGAGCTACTATTTGTGGGCAGTCATCTTGCTTCCAATCCCAATCCCTGTGTTGATCGTTCACAGGCTTTGGGATCACTTCAACGGCACGATCGGGCACTCGGGTTACGAATTTTGGGCATCCCCCATGTCCCGCATGCCGTCGCCCATGGTTTGCGTCACCTTCCACGATCAGCATCATTCGCGCTTCAAATACAATTACGCAAATTTCTTTTCCTTCTGGGACCGGGTGTGCGGAACCATCGACCCCAAATACGATGACCAGGTCAAGGTCTTTGAGAAACTGGGCCAGGAAGCTGAGCAAAAGCCAGTAGCCCCTGGTGAATAGTTGATTGACTAAAGCCCCCGAGTTCAGCGGTAAAGACGTGCGGCGTCTCATTCAGGTCCGGGCATTTATGTGATAAACGCAAGAAGACCGTTTCCTGCCTGCGAAAGCTTGGCAGGGAAGACATGTTCGCTGGGGCGAAAGAATTGAAACATCTTCTACTGGTTATGCTTGGTGGCGGACTTGGGGCGGGAGGCCGTCATCTTGTGTCGCTCGTGACATTGCGTCTCTTTGGACCGGGCTTTCCTGTCGGCACTCTGACCGTAAATGTCATCGGATCTCTGGCGATGGGGCTTCTCATCGGGTGGCTGGTCAAGCACGAAACAGCGAATATCCAGACGCTTCGCTACTTCTTTGCAACAGGCGTCCTTGGCGGTTTTACGACGTTTTCTGCCTTTTCCCTTGATACCTCAGTTCTTTGGGAACGGGGGGACACCCATCTGGCGTTGGTCTACATCCTCGCCTCTGTTGTTCTTTCCATTGGCGCTGTCTTCGCTGGTCTGATGATCATGCGCCAAATGGGATCTTAAGGTTTTTCTTCCTTTCCCTGACGATTCCGCCTATACGCACCGGAACGAATTATCGTCCGCTTGCAAAAAGGGCGACGACCGCGCGGGCTCTGAAAGCGCGCTGACCTTGAGAACAAAATGTCCGCAATTGAACAGAAACAAGTGACCGCCGATGAAGCGGGCATGCGCCTCGACCGTTGGTTCAAGACCCACTATCCGGGGCTGGGTTTTGGCCGCCTGCAAAAGCTGCTGCGCACCGGTCAGGTGCGGCTTGACGGAAAACGTGTAGAAGCCAGCACGCGGATAGCCAAGGGCCAGACGGTACGCATTCCGCCATTGGGCGTGGAACTGCCGGCCAACGACAAGAAGAATGCTAAGCCGAAGTCCACGAAATTGATCGCAGATGATCGCAAGGCGATCGAGGACATGCTCCTATTTGAGGACAATCAGGTGATGGTTCTCAACAAGCCGGCTGGGCTGGCCGTACAAGGAGGTTCCGGCCTGAAACGGCATCTGGATGGCATGCTGGACGCCTTCACTGACCGCAAGGGCAACAAGCCGCGGCTCGTGCACCGGCTGGACCGGGAAACGTCAGGGATCATTCTTGTGGCTCGCACCCGGCAGGCGGCACAGGAGCTTACCAAGGCCTTCCGGCATCGGAATACGCGCAAGATCTATTGGACGATGCTTGCCGGTGTTCCAAAGCCGCGTCAGGGCCGTATCTCAACCTTCCTGGCTCGCAATGAGGGGGAGGAGCGCATGCAGGTCGTGCGGCAGGGCGATGACGATGCGCAACATGCGGTGTCGCTTTATTCGGTGTTCGAGCAATCAGCGCAGAAGCTGTCCTGGGTCACAATGAAACCAGTGACAGGCCGAACGCACCAGTTGAGGGCTCACGCAGCTCATATCGGTCATCCGATCATCGGTGACGACAAGTATTTCAACATCGAGAACTGGGAACTTCCCGGCGGTATCCAGAACAGACTTCACCTTTTAGCCCGCAGGATCGTCATTCCGCATCCTTCCGGTCATGGCACGATTGACGTGTCCGCGCCTTTGCCTCCTCATATGCAGCAAACCTGGAACCTTTTGGGTTTTGATGCAACGGACTACGATCCGGAGGCAGACGACCCGGACGAAAGCGTTATCAAGCGCTAGAGTGCATCCAACAAATGTTGGATCATTTGACTGGTGTGCCTTCTTTTACCGGCAACCTGTCTTTGCCTATGTGTTCAAGTTTCGCATTCTCATTGCGCCTTCTGCATTAAGAACCTGCGCAATGCATGGTGCTACCGTCGAAAGGGCTCTGTCCTATCTGTAAGACATACGGAGGTCGCATTTTTGACTTCAAATCACTTTGCACAGGTTTGCTGTTCAGGAATAGTCGTCGCGTTGTTGAGTTCCATCCTGCTTTGCTTTCCAGCGATTTCACAGGATGGCGGTCTGCACAACAGTTCCAAGGTGTTCTCGGCACCCGCTGACCTCTCATGGCAGGACTGGGAAGCTCCGGAGGAACTGGAGCGAACATGGCGCGCGGCTATTGTTCGCGTGCCTGTCGGGCCTGGACACTCAAAACAAGTGACGACCGAAGATCTGCAACAGGGAACAATTGCGATCGAACGCAAACTCCCCACCGTCATCTATCTTCATGGCTGTAGCGGATTTTGGCCGGGTACCTTTGAACGAATTAAATTCCTTTCAGACAATGGATTTCTTGTTATTGCACCCGCGAGCTTGGCGAGAAAAACCTATCCTCGTTCCTGCAACGTGGAAACACGTGAGGGCGGCCTGTTTCGCGGCACTTTGGTGTTACGAAACAATGATGCCGGTTACGCCATTGAAAGGGCGCGTGAAATCAAGATTGTTGATGATGAGAAGATTGTTCTAATGGGGTTCAGCGAAGGCGCTCTGGCTGCGGTGACCTTTCAGGCACAAAACCCTCAACAGCATGTCAGAGCCAGGATTGCGGAAGGCTGGACTTGCCACGCGCCTTGGACCGAGTACCGAGGCGTTAACGCGGCGGCCGACGAACCGGTTTTGACCCTCCTTGGCGCAGCGGATCCGTGGCATCAAAATAAGTGGACCAAAGGGGAATGCGCACCGTTTCTGAATACGGAAAACGGCAGTAAATCAATTGTTTATGATACTGGCGAGTTGTCAAATAAGCACGGATTGCTGGAATTCCAATCCGCGCAACAGGATGTTCTTGAGTTCCTGCACGAGAGTTTATTCGATTGAGGACACAATTGCTTTTTGTATCCGCAAACCTCATCTGCAGATGCAGAAGAAAAATTTTCGGTTGGCAGCAACCAGTCCGTCCATACGGTAATTTGAAAGTCTAACTCCACGGGCGATATTGCGATTGGGCGCATGAGATCGTGCTGACGACCAATTTCAAAATCGCGGATTTTTATGGTGTTTTCTTGGTCGTAGGCGGCCTGCAGAGCTTTACCTAACGGGGCGAATTTCCAGATCAAAGGCCTCGTCTGGCTGAGGGGGCTGGAAGTAGCTGCTGATCTTGTCGAAGACGTCTTCACTTACCAAAAACGTGTGAGTTCCAGAGGCATTGCGCGCTTTCAGGCGTGCCTTGCAGACCTGGTCAGGAACGTCGAAATAATGCAGCTTGTGATGACAGCCAGCTTCCTCGAAAAGATGTCTCATCCATAGTCTCTGTTCCCGGGTATTGGCCGGAAAATCGAGCACGACAGAAAGACCTGACTTGAGAAGCGCGACGATATGGGGCGCGATTTTCTGCTTCAAACGCTCGGAACATCGTACATAGTCTGCAATGCTGACCAACTCGTCGCCGTAAAGACCGGACAGCCAGAGATCCTCGCTGATCATGATTGTATTCGGATCAGCCGACAAGGTTTTTGCAAAAGTTGATTTTCCGGAGGCGATCTTTCCGCAGAGCATGTGAAGCGTTGTTGCAACGGGCATGGACTGTCCCACCGTTCCCCTGGGTTTGTTGAATTTCTGACCGCGGCCTTTGGATCAGAGCCCCTGAAACAATGCACTCAAAATAACGGATGCCACAGTGACTGCTGCAACACCGGCAACAAGTTTCCAGGCATCAGAACGTTTTTTGAGACCAGGCCAGCCGAGCGGCTTTATCACCTGGATTGCAGCAATCAGGATCAAAAACAGCGCAAGTATTTTTGTCACGGGAGGCTCCTGGCCGGACGGGAGTGGCTATACTCTAGGGCATAGCCAATCGGGAAGACACTCGCAAGAGATCTCAGGCGCCGCTTTGCCTCTGAAGTTTCGCCATATAGGTCGGCAGCTTGTTCATGGATGGAACAACGATCAGAGTTTTGACCTTGCCGCTCTTATAGGCACGCAGAAACTTGTTGTAATCCTTGAAGGCGACACAGCCATGAGATCCGATGCTGTTCCTCAGGAGGCGGGTATGGGTCAGCATACCGTCCCGGCCTTTCATGGCAGACTTGTCGAGCGGCAGCATGCGTATTGCCTCTACACCGTGAAAACGGCGTTCGCGCATGCGCAATTTGTAGACATTCGGGGGTGTCGGCCCGAGGTTCTTCACATATGCGTATTTGGGATTGTCCATGCGATGACCGATCCCGGAATGTGCTTCAAGCTTCGTGCCGTCTGGCATATGAACTGTTGCGGCGCTGATGTCGTAAACGGCGATCCCGCTTCCTCGACCAGGCAATCCGCCTCGAGCGCCGTTGAAGAGTTTGCCAATTCCACTGAAAACACCGGCTTCCTCGTTTTTAGGATCGCCGGGCGCCGCATATGCAAGGGCGGGCGCAGTGTTACGTGGTTTCACATTGTCGTCCGCGGTAGCGCGAGAAGCCGGTTTTGCGCGTCGCGGCGGATTTGGCTTTACAGCTGGGGCAGGGGGAAGGATTGCGCCCGGTTTGATAGGGGAAGATGTGGCAATTGAGGCGACGACGCTAACTGGGGCCTCTGCACTTGCCGTCACCAATGCTTCGGCCAAAGTGCCGACGCTTTGGTTCGCCGCGACTGTGACTGTCGGTGCAGGCAACGCTTCTGCCAGTTGAGAAGCCTTTTGAGCGGCCAAAAGGCTGCGTGTCAGCTTCATGTGCGCGAGTTTTGCTGCCAAAGCTTCTTTGGCAATCTTTTTTGCGGACGCTTCACGTTCGGCTGCGACATCGAAAGAGGCCGTCGCCGATGAAACAGCGACCGTGCCAGCTTGCCCTGTCAGAGTGATGCCAATTGTTGTTTGATCTGAAATCTGCGCAACTGGGTGTTGAGCGTCTTTATCCAACGAAGCAAACCCTGAATGCTGCGCGGAGACCAGTTCGTCAACAGAACCGAGGAGTTTGGCAAATTGAGCGGGTGCCATTGCCGGGTTCATAAAGGCGGCAATGGTGGCAAATCCGGCGATAAGCAGTGTTGCACCACCAAGTGCCGTCAAAAAAGCGCGCTGGATTGTCTTGGGTGTCACATGCCTACGGCGGCTGGTGCATTGTTTGTTCTGAGGCATTCAGACAAAACCACTCTCGTTCGCGCAGCTTTTTCAAGCTGCGTCCCAAAATCCGTGTTCTTTGGTGACAAAGCTGCCCCAAATAGTCATGCCCACCCGGCCTGACGATTATTACCGTTCATGGTAACCAGGGCGTTTAGAAACGTGGTTAACCGAACGTTAAGTGCGTCCGGGTGTGCGATAACCAAGATAAAGAGGCAATTTTCAGGCGCTCAGCTAAATTCGGCGTTATCCAAAACAAGAAGTTGGAAAGAAGGGGATTGGGCAGCTTTTGCCGATCGGTATTTCTGCCAGCATGCGCGGTTCCCCGGTGCTGCTCTTGACCGCAAAGCCAAAACGCTGCACATGCGGGAGAGCAAACTCATCTTCGATTTCCGGTTCCCTCCGGCGCCGGCAAGTCTTCCTTTTGGGGCCCTATGTATCTGATCCTTTTTGATGTCGACGGCACATTGGTGGACAGTCAAAACACCATCTTTCATGGACTAAAGGTAGGTTTCGCCGCAGTTGACCTTCCTATGCCCGATCGAAAGACGGCGTTGTCAATTGTTGGTCGGTCGCTTGAAGAAGCGTTTCTGGATCTGGTTGGCACAACCCATGCTGACAAAGTTCCCGCGATGGCCGCAGCGTACAGAGAGGCGAAGGTTTCAAGACGCAGTCAAGGTCTGGATCTCGATCCACTCTATCCGGGCGCTCGCAAGGCGATTGACCAGCTTCATGCACGTGAAGACTTCTTGCTCGGGATTGCAACAGGAAAGGCGATGCGTGGCGTTCGGCATATGTTTGACAGTCATGACCTTCATGGACGGTTTGTGACGATCCAGACTGCCGATACATCTCCCTCAAAACCACATCCGGACATGGTGCTTCGCGCAATTGCAGAAACGGGAGTCGAGCCTGAGAACACCGTCATGCTTGGCGATACCGGATTCGACATGGCTATGGCCAAGGCGGCCGGTGCGCATGCCATTGGCGTCACATGGGGCTATCATGACCATTCCCGTCTCGTCGAAGAGGGGGCGGATCAAATTATTCAAAACTTTGAAGAGCTCAAATTCGCAGTGTCAGAGGTTATGAAAATTCACAAGGAAACAATGTGATGCGTGACTTTCTTGAAACCTTACAAGAAGAAGCGGTCAAGGATCCGGAGCAGCGTGCGCGTGAACTCTCCAGGCGGGAGTTGCCCAAGCGGTTTTACAAGGATGCAAAGCATATTGCGGGTGATAGCGGATTTGAAATTCACCTCGATGGCCGGCCGGTCAAAACACCGGGTCGTGAGACACTGGTCTTGCCGTCAGACGCCCTTGGCGCGGCTGTTGCCGCTGAATGGAACGCCCAGGAGAAGGAAATCAATCCTGCGAACATGCCTCTCACACGGATTGCCAATTCGGCGCAGGACGCAGTGCGTGTCCGGTTCGGTGAAGTTGCTGACGATATCACCCGGTTTGCAGGCAATGATGCGCTTTGCTATAGGGCAGACGAACCCGAAAGCCTTGTAGAAACGCAGCGGACCATCTGGGATCCGGTCGTCAATTGGGCAGGTGGGCTCCTAGGTGGCAGGTTTGTCTTGATCGAAGGCATTGTTCATTCACCACAAGCTGACAATCTGCTTTCGGCATATCGAAATCATATTGATGCAGTTACACCCTTGCAGCTTGCAGCCCTTCACACAATTACCAGTGTGACAGGGTCCGCGTTGTTGGCACTTGCCCTAAAAGAAGGGCAGCTGGATGCAGAAAGCGCATGGACTGCGGCGCATGTGGAAGAAGACTTTAATATCGAGCGTTGGGGCGAGGACGCGGAAGCTGCGCAAATTCGGACCTACAAGCGAGCAGAGTTTGATGCCGCCGTTTTAGTCCTCAAAGAGGGCTAGTCCTCAGGCCAGATAAAAAGTCGTTGCCATAAGGAAAAAGATCAACACTCCCAGCACATCGTTTGATGACGTAATGAAGACACCGATTGCCATGGCAGGATCAATGCCGATCTTGTCCAGCACAATGGGGACCGTTGCTCCGACCATTGCCGCAAGCGTGGTCACGCACAAGAGTGAAAGCGATGTGGCGAGCGCAAGTCGCACCGGATCTTCAAGAGGTACGATCATTGATGCGCCCAAGACCAGACAGCCGAGCAACGTTCCGGCAATGGCGCCGTTGAATAGCGCTGCAACAAATTCCTTCATGAGCCGGAAAAAGATGTCGCCGGACCAAAGTGCGCCGGTAGCGATGCCTTGAACCGCAACAGCCGATGCCTGTAGACCGGCATTTCCGGCCATGGACATTGTTACGGGGATGAAAGCTGCAAGAATGGCGGCTTCCGCCAGCTGATCTTCATATGAACCGACCACGGTTGCTGCAACGCTCGCACCGACAAGGCCGGCAAGAAGCCAGGGCAGGCGTCCCTTGACGATCCGCAAAACGGTATCATCCGAGCGGGCTTCACCTGACACACCACTCATAAGCAGCATATCCTCGTTGGCTTCGTCTGCCGCAATCCGGGTCAGCTGTTTCGGAGTAATCCGGCCAATCAGTTGACCATCCCCGGACACCACCGGGACGGTGCGCATGTCGCGTTTGCGCGCGAGTCTGAGGACTTCTTCCTGGTCCGTGTCGGCCGAAACAGCGATCACGTCCTTGTTCATGATCTTCTTGAGCTGCGTCTGGTTGGGGGCCAATAGCAGCTTGCCGATCTCGACAGTGCCCGTCAGCCGGCCTTTCGCATCTGTTACATAGACCGTGAACACCTTGCGGATCCTGCTTGCTTCTGCTCGCATCTGGGCGACGGCGTCGCCTGCAGTACACTCCTCCGGTAGGGCAACAAACTTTCTCGCCATCACGCGCCCGGCCGTGTCGTCGGCATAGGACCCGCGCGTCCCGATATCTTCGATGTCGGGCAATCTTGCGATCAGCTCTTCGGCGGCGTCATCTGGAAATTCGTTTAGAATTTCCACCGCGTCTTCCGGGTCAAGACCTGCAAGAATATCGCGAAACTGTTCGAGAGTGCTTTCCTCCATCAAAATGGAACGAAACTCGGGGCGAAGCTCTGCAACGACCTTGATCGATGGATTGGCCGGAAGCCATTGAAAGAGTTTTCGAGCGTGTTTAAGCCGGAGGCGAACGAGCAACTGCATCACGTCCAGTGGGTCCCATTTTTTCAGGAGATCCACCAATTGAATTCGCTCACCGGCTTTGATCATCTCGCGCACGGCTCTCAAGGCGTCGTCGTTTTCCTCAAGCGGCTCTTGCGCCGGTTCCCTGGTCCAGGAAACAGGTTTGAGATCCAATGTGGTGCTGGCATTGCTCATGGACATGAACTCCGGAATTTCCGGTACGCATCTACTGCGGATTTATGACGGCAGCCTGACAGGCTGAATGGAGGCTAGACCTCAAACTCATCGATATCGCTGAACGCTTCCCGCAACTTGTCTGACCAGCTTTGAGAAAGCTTCCGGAAATAAGGGTCGTTCTGCTCAATGCGAACCTGACGCTCGGTCGAGAAGGTATCGGTATTGTAGAGAAGCATGTCGATCGGCATGCCGACGGACAGGTTGGAACGCAAGGTTGAGTCGAAAGACAAAAGGACAAGCTTTGCCGCTTCGCCGAGGCGCATGTCAGAGCGGGTCACCCGGTCCAGAATAGGTTTTCCATACTTGTGCTCACCGATCTGCAAAAACGGCGTGTCCTCAGAGACTTCGATGAAGTTTCCGGCAGCATAGATCTGGAACATGCGCGGCTCTTCGCCCCTGATCTGCCCGCCCAGAATGAAGGTTACGAAAAAGCTTTCAGCACTGGTCGCCAGCGCTTCGCCGTCGATTTCCTTGACCTCGCGCACAGCACTGCCGACCAGGCGCGCAACCTGAAACATTGTCTTGGCCGTCATAAGCGTGGCCCGACTGTCTTCAACAGACGTGATGTGTTCGCTCAGCAGTGAGACGACAGCCTGAGTAATGGCCAGATTGCCAGCCGACAACAACGTTATGACGCGTTCGTTGGGTTCTTCCCAGGTGTGCAGCTTCTTGAACGTGGCTATGTTGTCGACACCGGCATTGGTTCGGGTGTCCGATGCAAACAGCAGCCCACGGTCCAATTTCAAACCGACACAATAGGTCATTCCAAAGCCCCGCCCATGCTTCAATTCCGGGCTTCAGAAACCCGGCTTAGGTCTTTGCCTTATGACAGCTATTGCTGCTGTTGCAAAGCAGCCTGTGCGACATCCACTTCTACTTGAAGATTTTCTTCAAGACCGCCGAAACGAAGTCCTTTGATGGGCGCTGCGGAGCGCGAGATCGAGCCCGGTCGTGAGGCGAATGTAGCGGTCGGTCGGGCACATGGCATTGGAGATGTCGAATCCGGTCCATCCCAGTCCATTGATCAGAACCTCGGCCCAGGCATGATGTGCTTCGGAGGCCTGTTCTTCTTCCAGAAGCAAATATCCCGAGACGTATCTGGCTGGAATGCCGATCGAGCGAGCGGCCGCTATGAATATATGCGCGTGATCCTGGCACACGCCTTCGCCAGCAGCCAGTGCAGCGGTGGCGGATGCATGGGTCTCGGTGACGCCGATCCTGTATTCCACCTTATCGCGAATGGCATGCATGAGGGCGTGAAAGCCTGCGATCTTGTCATGGCTTTCGGCAAGTGTTGCAAGTTTGCGGATCGCCTGATTGGTCTGGGTCAACGGTGTCACGCGCGTATAGAGGCGGGTGGGAGCCCCTGCATCCGGTTCGTGCCCGATGACACCATTCGTATCGATGGTGTCGACGGTGCCCGACGCCGTTATCTCGACCGTCTCCACCGGCTCGCTTCTGGAGACCATATGCACCCGGTTCTCGAAGGCGTCCTTGTAAGTGGTGGCACGCTCAATGCCGGGAGCGTCGATGGACCATTCCACGATCGTCTGTGAGGGACCATCTTCAGGTGTCAGCCTGAGTTGCTGCATGGCATTGGCCAATGGCGTGTCGTAGCGGTATCGGGTCGTGTGTCGGACAGTCAGTCTCATGGGGTCGGTCCGGGGCTCAGGTCAGGCAAAGTTGTAGTCTTCGGAAAGCTGTTGGGCGAACTGGTTGTTCTTGCCGATGAAATCGGTCAGGAATTCATGGAGGCCTTCCTGATAGATTTCCCGCATTTGCTTTTGCCGTAACTCTTTTGCGATGTCGGTTGCAAGCTGTAGGCTCGGCTCGCTTGAGCCATAGAATTGTTCCAGGTCTTCCGCGGTATCGCTTATCCAATCGTAACAGTGCGCCAGAGACCGTGGCATTTCTTTCCTGAGCACGAGAAACTCGGTGATATTGAAAGCCTTCAGGTGGCCATTTGAATAGGCGAATCGGTAGCTTCTGCGACCGGAAAGCGCCCTGAGGATCGCGGACCACTGGAAACGGTCCGTCGAACCGTCTTCGATAATATCGTTGTCCGGCAGAAGTACCCAATATTGTGTGTTCAAGATGCGGGCCGTGTTGTCGGCACGCTCGACGAAGTTGCCCATCTGGCTGAAGCAATAACCGTCATCCCGCAGTACTGTGTTCAGGAAGGCTCCCCGGCAGAGATGTTCGCGATGGATCACCCAGGCCATGAAGTCGGGGAGTTTTTCCTGCGTTATCGATTGCGGATTGACTTCGGCAAACTCGATCCAGGTTGTGTTGATTGCCTCCCAAAGCTCAGCCGTGATGCTGGTACGCACAGCGCGGGCATTATTGCGCGCATGTTCCAGGCTGTTCCTGACACTTGCCGGATTGTCTTTGGAAAAGATCAGATAGTTGGTGACATTTCGAAGAGCCAGTTCGTCGTATTTGGCCTGAAAACCGCTTTCACAGCCGGCGCAGGTAAGTGCGAAAGTCCAATGTGTGCCGTGCTCCTGGCCCATGTGAGACATGATGGCGCCACGGTAGCCCACTTCCAGCAGGCGTGTGACGTTTAGCGCGCGCTCTTGATAACGCGACATCCAAAACAGCGAAGAAGCGGTTCTTCCGAGCATCTAATCCTCAAGTACCCAGGTGTCTTTGGTGCCGCCGCCCTGACTGGAGTTCACGACAAGCGACCCCCTTTTCAGTGCAACTCGGGTCAGGCCGCCGGGAGTGATGCGAACCCTGTCTCCGATCAGGACAAACGGGCGCAGGTCCACATGGCGCGGGGCAACGCCCGATGCCACATGTGTCGGGCAGGCCGACAGGGCCAAGGTTGGCTGCGCAATGTAGTTGGACGGATTGGATTCCAAAACCTTCCGGAATTCAGCAATTTCCCGCTTCGACGCAGTTGGACCTATCAGCATCCCATAGCCGCCGGATCCGTGAACTTCCTTCACCACAATCTCTTCAAGATTGTCCAAAACATAGGCAAGGTCGTCGGGGCGGGAACAGTTCCAGGTCGGCACGTTGTTCAAAATAGGCTTTTGACCTGTATAGAACTCGATGATGTCGGGCACATATGCATAGATCGCCTTGTCGTCCGCGATGCCGGTTCCGGGTGCATTGCAGATCGTGACATTGCCGGCCCGATAGGCGTCAAACAATCCCGGTACGCCTAGCATGCTGTTCGGATTGAAGGTGAGGGGGTCCAGAAACGCATCGTCTATGCGCCGGTAAATGACATCGACCTGCTTCGGTTGACGCGTCGTACGCATGAACACCTTGCCTGCATCGACAAAGAGATCTCGGCCCTCGACAAGCTCAACGCCCATTGAATCTGCCAAAAACGCGTGTTCAAAATAAGCGGAATTATAAATGCCCGGTGTCAGGACGACCACAGTCTGGGTTGACTTGGACAAGTCCGGAGCGACGCTTTCCAAGGTGCGGCGAAGGCTTTCCGGATATTGCTCGACCGGGGCGACACGATGCATCTGGAAGAGTTCGGGAAACAGGCGCATCATGGTTTCCCGGTTCTCCATCATGTAGGAGACGCCGGACGGTGTGCGGGTGTTGTCTTCAAGAACGTAGAATTCGTTCTCTGACACCCTGACGAGGTCGGTACCAATGATGTGCGCGTAAACTTTGCGTGCGGGTGTGAACCCGGCCATTTCCGGTAGAAACGCCTCGTTCTGCAAGATCAGATCGGCAGGTATTCTGCCGGCTCTCAGGATCTCCTGCCGGTGATAGATATCATGCATGAACGCATTCAGCGCCCGTACACGCTGATCGATGCCGGCTGACAGGCGCCGCCATTCCCCAGCCGATATCACACGCGGGATCGGGTCGAAGGGAATCAGGCGCTCGGTTGCCTCTTCGGCACCATAGACCGCAAAAGTGATGCCGAGACGTCTAAAGATCGTTTCGGCATCTCGGCTCTTTTTGGAAAGGAAGTTGGCGGGCTTGTCTTCAAGCCAATTTGAGAGCCTGGCATATGGAGTGCGAGGGTTCCCGGTCTCGTCGAGCATTTCATTGAAGAAAGTGCGAGCGTCCGCCATTGCCTCCCCTTTGCGTGTGCTTCGTTGTTAAGCAATCATTGCAAATTTCTGAAGGCTGTCAAAGTACAAACTGGCGGCGCTCTTGCTCACTCTTTAGGCAACTTCACATTCTAGTCTCTATAGGAAGTCGTTCCATCCACCTTTGTGAAGCGTCCTTTACCGTCAACATGAACGGTCATGGTGTCATCTGCGGACCAGTAGGGATAGTTGGTGAATTTGAAGATGCGCGGGTAGATCTTGAGTTTGCCGTTTTTCGCGACTTCCTTGGTGTTGGAGACCGTCAGCATGCCGGCTTCACTTCGCCCTGCCGGCTGCAACTGACTGAGATTGATGCCAGGCTGCTCATTGCGGTTGAAGCTCTGATAAAGCTCACCACCATAAACTGCACAGTCAATATGCAGTTTGCTGCGACCGATCCGCGGCCCTGAAGAAGTCGGAGCCCACTTGATGTTGCCGTCGATCCCCCATTCGTCCACCCCAAAACCGAGATGAATAGTCGTACCGTCTTTGACCGGGATGTTTTTCATACGCATATAAACGTTTCCGGAACGGTTCTCGACTGAGTACTCCGGCGAAATGTAGTTCCAGCCGATTTCACCATCCAGAACGTGAAGTTTTTGCCATTCATAGAAGATCCCGGCACCGATGGATGCCGATATTGGTGTGGGAAGGAGGTTGAATTGTCGTCCCTGCTGAACAACCCCGAGGTCGCCAACAATATACTGTGCGAGACGTTTACCGGATTCATGCAGTGCCCATTCGCCGGTCTGCTTACCAGCGGCTTTCATGACTTCCTTGAAAACGCTTGCTCCGGACTTGACGACCGCATCGGCGTCACCGCCAAAGGACAGTTCCCAGTCAAGACCGGAAGATGTAATGCCGTCCATCTCTCTTGCGGTGCGGCACCCTGTGACCAGAAGAACCGCCATGGCAGTGCCGGCTTCCGCCATCAAACCTGCGCGTTTGCCGGTCACCAGTACCTGTATGGGTAGTTTCTTCGATCCCATATTCCAGAGATCAAACTGAAAAACGCTTCCACCGGCGAGTATCGAACCGGAGAAACCGCCGCCTAAGATGGCAATCCATGTTGTTTCGGGACTGTATAAAGTCATCGCAAATGCTCCCAGCCGGCTTGCACTATTAAGCCATAAAAATGCATTTTGATTTCAGGGCAAAATCCCTTCGGTGCCCGGACCCAAACAAAAAAAGCGGCCCGTTCACAATCGCCGAACTTAGTATGAAATAACGTTAGGGGATGTGTCGCAAATCATATTTTTGCCGTTTTGTGGGTGCCGTCCGCGTACTTCCCCATAATCCCAAGTGCTGACTATGCCGCGACTGGGGGGCATGTTAGAGCCTCAGCTGACGTATTTTTGGAGGACCGGATGAAAGAAGTTCTGGCCGAATTGGAAACCCGCCGGGAAACCGCCCGGCTTGGTGGCGGGCAGCGTCGCATCGATGCGCAGCACTCGAAAGGCAAGCTGACGGCGCGTGAGCGGATCGAGATCCTTTTGGACGAAGGCTCGTTTGAAGAGTTCGACATGTTCAAGCAGCATCGGTGCACCGATTTCGGCATGGAAGAGCAGCACATTCCCGGCGACGGTGTTGTGACCGGTTGGGGTACTGTCAACGGTCGAACAGTCTATGTGTTTTCGAAAGACTTCACGGTTTTCGGAGGCTCCCTGTCGGAAGCCCATGCTGAAAAAATAACCAAGCTGCAGGACATGGCACTGCAAAATCGCGCGCCAGTCATTGGTCTCTTCGACGCCGGTGGGGCCCGTATTCAGGAAGGTGTCGCCGCGCTGGGCGGATACGGCGAAGTGTTCAAGCGCAACGTGCTTGCATCAGGTGTTATTCCCCAAATATCGTTGATTATGGGACCTTGTGCCGGAGGAGATGTCTATTGTCCGGCCATGACCGATTTTATCTTCATGGTCAGGGACACGTCCTACATGTTCGTTACCGGACCTGATGTTGTGAAGACGGTCACCAACGAAACCGTGACAGCAGAAGAACTCGGCGGCGCGTCGATCCATACGACAAAGTCTTCCATCGCGGACGGGGCGTTCGACAACGATGTTGAGGCGCTGGATGAAATGCGGCGTCTGATCGATTTTCTACCCATGAACAATCAGGCCGATTTACCTGAACTGACGAATTACGACGATCCGGAGCGTATCGACAACAGCCTGGATACCCTCATTCCGGACAATCCGAACAAGCCTTACGACATGAAGGAACTCGTTCTTAAAACAGTCGATGAGGGCGACTTCTACGAACTGCAAGCCAGTTTTGCGGGAAACATTATTACCGGGCTCGGGCGTATCGAAGGGCGGACGGTTGGCATTATTGCCAATCAACCGATGGTGCTTGCCGGGGTTCTGGATTCTGATGCGAGCCGCAAGGCTGCACGGTTCGTGCGGTTTTGCGACTGTTTCGGCATTCCGATCGTCACCTTTGTCGATGTACCTGGTTTCTTGCCTGGGACGTCGCAGGAATATGGTGGCCTCATCAAACATGGAGCGAAGCTGTTGTTTGCCTACACGGAAGCGACAGTACCGAAAGTGACCGTGATTACGCGCAAAGCCTATGGCGGCGCTTATGACGTCATGAGTTCGAAGCATATCGGTGGCGACATCAACTATGCCTGGCCGTCTGCCGAAATTGCGGTCATGGGGGCAAAGGGTGCCGTTGAGATCCTTTATCGGTCAGAACTTGGCGATGCGGACAAGATTGCACAGCGCACCAAGGACTACGAAGACAGGTTTGCAAACCCGTTTGTTGCTGCCGAACGTGGGTATATCGACGATGTGATCCGACCTCATTCAACCCGTCGCAGGGTTGCCAAAGCACTTGCTTTGCTGCGGACGAAGAATGTTGAGATGCCATGGAAGAAGCACGACAACATCCCGCTGTGAACAGAGACGGAATGCTAGGTTGCGAGACGACAAAGGGCCGGTTTTCCGGCCCTTTCTTGGATCTGGAATTGGTGATCAATTCCAGCGATTAAAGCCGCCGCGTCCGAATAGTGGTTCTTTGCACTGGTAGGCCACAGGACATTTGCGGTTGTCGCGCGTCGGGCCGTACTGCACGAACAGCTCCTGGTTCCAATCGCAATAGCTTCTGTTTGAAACGAACATGGAATAGGTGTGCTGGCCTGTCGTGAAGACGACGGCGCCATGCCGAACCACCATGTTCTGTGCTTGTGCGCAGGTCATTTGACGAAGGTCCGGGCGCGCCTCTGCGGCGGTGGCCATGCAAATACCGGCAAGAGCGAGCGTTGCGCTGAAGAGTTTGCCTTTACGCATTGATATCTCCTTGCGATGCCGGAAAACTTTGTTGCGTTTGAAATCCGGCGAGAAGCAATAGTTTAAAGAGTGACTCTTGAACTTAACCTAGGGTAAGAGCTTGACGAAGTCTGTATCAATTCGCCTTGCGGAGATGTGACGCCGGACACTTAAATTCAGCTTAGCTCCCGTTTTGCGAATAGGTCCTATTTTAAGAAGTCGGGCCCAAGAAGAGCTTCGATCATAGAATTGTGTAGCGAATTTGCCTGAAGTTCCGGGTGCGAACGGCAGATTGCCTAAATTGCTTGAATGGCTGAAACGCACGCGTCGAAAGATTACCTGAAGCAACAATCAGCAGGCTGAGTTGGCTCAATCGCAATCCATGGGAAAATGGTGTTGAGGGACGGGCTCCCAAACACTGATCAGGAATGTATCTTCCCGAAATCCGTCGGGCAGACGGGGCCGGGCAGGATCTGTTGGACGCCTTTGAGCGAAAATCCAGCGTAACGGTTGTCTTCGAATTTGACCGCCAAAGTGCTGGCCGCCCGCAGGCGATGCCAGACATAGCTGAAACTGTCGGAACAAGCGGCGCAATCGCTGCCGATATATCCCTGTTTGTTGACCGGCAGATCAAGGATCTCACGGTCCAGGATCAGCTTAACGTGGCTGTTCGGCTTTGGTGTTTGACCATCGATTTCGATATGGAGAACGGTTCCGTTGACCTTGCGCGCCGGATGGCACCAAATGATGAAGTTGGCGCCGACATTGTTTGTGGTCCAGTAACGGGTGAAACCGTCGACGTCGCCTCGGTTCCACTTGGCGAACGTCTCTGCGTTCCCGGTCTGAGACAACAATGTGACTGCAACGAGTGCAAAAGCAAAAAGCTTTGCCATGGGTTCTCCTCCAAGCATTAGTATTTACTGCAGTAGTTTTCTTAAGATTGAGATAAAAGCGGCTTGCAATTTTCTGCCGGAACCGGCTGAAAAGCATCACATTTCTGTCAGGGGCATTCCGTTGATGTATCAGGAGCCAGATGGAGAGCGATGCAAGGTGTCCGCAATACTCCTCTCGCCCTTTGGATAAGTTGCGCAGGGCAGTGGCCCAGCCTACAACTCTGGAAACGATCCAGCTGGGTGGAATTCAATGTTCTCGAAAATTCTTGTCGCCAACCGGGGCGAGATCGCTTGCCGGGTTATCAAGACGGCACGCCGCATGGGCATCAAGACGGTTGCAGTCTATTCAGACGCAGACCGGGACGCGCTGCATGTTGAGATGGCTGACGAAGCGGTTCATATCGGACCGGCTGCCGCTGCTGAGTCCTATCTGCTGGCTGACAAGATCATAGCTGCGTGCAAGGAAACGGGTGCCGAGGCTGTTCACCCGGGATATGGGTTCTTGTCCGAACGCTCGAGCTTTCCAGAGGCACTGGCCAAAGAAGGAATTGTCTGGATCGGCCCAAACTCTCGCGCTATCGAGGCTATGGGTGACAAGATCGAATCCAAAAAGTTCGCAAACAACGCCAATGTCAGCACGGTTCCCGGGTATCTCGGTGTGATTGAATCGGCAGATCAGGCCGTTGAGATAGCAGGTGACATTGGCTACCCGGTGATGATCAAGGCCTCTGCCGGCGGCGGCGGCAAAGGAATGCGTATCGCCTGGAATGAGGAAGAGGCCAGGGACGGGTACACGCGTTCCAAGTCCGAAGCGGCATCTTCATTTGGCGACGACCGCGTCTTTATCGAAAAGTTTATCGAAAACCCCCGTCACATTGAAATTCAGGTTCTTGGTGACAAGCACGGAAACGCGATTTACCTGGGAGAGCGCGAATGCTCGATCCAGCGCCGCAATCAGAAGGTCATCGAAGAAGCTCCGTCGCCGCTGCTTGACGAGGAAACGCGTCGCAAGATGGGCGAGCAAGCCGTCGCACTTGCGCAAGCCGTCGATTATGACAGCGCGGGTACGGTTGAGTTCGTTGCCGGTCAGGACAAGAGCTTTTATTTTCTGGAAATGAACACCCGTCTTCAAGTCGAACACCCGGTCACGGAACTGATTACCGGTGTTGACCTGGTTGAGCAGATGATCCGCGTTGCAGCGGGTGAAAAACTGTCTCTTGAACAGGATGATGTGAAGTTGAAAGGCTGGTCGGTCGAAAGCCGGATCTATGCTGAAGATCCCTATCGGAATTTTCTGCCGTCGATCGGACGTTTGGTGCGCTATCAGCCGCCAGAAGAGGTCTCTGCTGACGGTTTGACGATCCGGAACGACACCGGTGTTGTCGAAGGGTCGGAGATCTCCATGTTCTACGATCCCATGATTGCCAAGCTGATTACCCATGCTCCAACCCGCGAACAAGCCATCGACGCAATGAGCACGGCGCTAGATGCATTTTATGTCGATGGGATCCAGCACAACGTTCCATTCCTGACCGCGCTGATGAACCATCCGCGTTGGCGATCCGGGGAATTGGCAACGAGTTTCATTGCCGACGAATACCCGGACGGGTTCTCACCTGCCGTTCCAGACGAAGCTGCCTATTCTGTGCTTGCGGCTGTCGCTCTTTCTATGGGAGCCCTGGAGCGTGAACGTCTGGACCATCTGCCAGGTCGCTTGCGGCCTCATTCAGGCGCTGTTCGGGAAGACTGGGTGGTCCGGCTCGACAAGACTTATGTGCCGATACGTCTTGCCGCAGGTTATCCCGGGACACCTGTCGAACTCGATGTTGCCGTCGGTGATGGCCCTTTGATGAATGTTGAATCGGACTGGGCCCCTGGAGCCCCGCTTTGGTCAGGTAAAGTCGGCGATCAGCCGGTAACAGTGCAAATCCGAAAGGTAACCGGTGGCCATCGACTGGACTGGCAAGGTTATTCCGTCGTTGCAAAAGTAATGACACCGAGGGTTGCCGAACTTGACGAACTGATGCCTGAAAAGCTGCCGCCGGACACGTCCAAGATGTTGTTGTGTCCAATGCCGGGGCTCGTTGTCTCGATAGCCGTTGACGAAGGGCAAGAGGTGAAGGCTGGTGAACAGCTTGCGGTAGTCGAAGCCATGAAGATGGAGAATGTCCTGAGAGCTGAGAGGGACTGCACGATTTCAGCCATCAAGGCAGCTCCAGGTGACAGCCTCGCCGTGGACGCGGTGATCATGGAGTTCTCGTGATTTGAAGCTTGATTGACACCTTGAGCGGACAAACGCTAGTGCTGCGGCCCATGGCATTTATGCCATGGGTCGTTTTGATTGTTTAACAGGAAAGCTGGATGTCCGTTACAACCGTATTGTTTGACCTGGATGGGACGCTTACAGACCCTTTTGAGGGCATTACTCGTTCGATCCAATACGCCCTTGAAGGGATGTCATCGAAGGTTCCAGACGCAAAAGATCTCCTTTGGTGTATCGGCCCCTCGCTTTGGGACAGCTTCCGCGTTCTTCTTGACACTGATGAAAAGGCAGAGCTCGACCGGGCCGTTGCTCTTTATAGAGAGCGTTTCACTGACGTTGGTCTTTACGAGAATACGTTGATCGAGGGGATACCCCAGGCGCTGAGTGAATTGCGCAGATTGGGTTTTGAATTGCATGTCTGCACGTCCAAACCTCATGCCTATGCGGGAAAAATAGTCGAGCACTTCGAACTGATGCCGTATTTCGGCAAGGTGTACGGTTCGGAACTTGACGGCAGACGTTCTGCGAAAGCCGACCTGATCTCTCATATTCTCGATGAAGAAGGCATCACATCCACGCAAGTCGTTATGATTGGCGATCGCGAACACGATCTGATTGGTGCAAAGGCGAATGGTGTTGACAGTATCGGGGTTCTTTGGGGATACGGCAGCCACGATGAGCTCCACAAGGAAGACCCGGTGCTGATTGCTCGAAAGCCTTCGGAAATTGTCCAGTTCCTTGAAAGCAGGTTCGTGCGCGTCTGAAGCGTTTTTTGCAGTCGGGTCGGCACTATTGACTTACAATCTTTCAGTGACACTGAATTTTTAGCCGCTAAGGCGTTGCCAAGGCCGAAAGCACCGGCTAGATAAACCGACAGAGAACAGTTCTCGGGGCGGGGTGCAATTCCCCACCGGCGGTATCAGGGAAACCTGGAGCCCGCGAGCGCCTTGAAACAACCGTTTCAAGGGTCAGCAGATCCGGTGAGAGGCCGGAGCCGACGGTTACAGTCCGGATGAGAGAGAACTTGAACGCTGGTCTGACACTCAGGCCTGCGGGCGCGTGTCTTTTGAGACTGTTCTGGATTGAACGAACCGGACAGGATCAAACGAAATGACTTCATCTTCCAGCGGAGCCTTTTCCGGCCCCTTGTTTGCCGCCCTTGCGATGGTTGGGGCAGGGGCATGTTTTGCCCTGGTCAATGGGGCCCTCCAGGCCTCTACAATGCAATTGGGTGTGCCTTCAACATCGGCTGCTTTCTGGCAATACGCCCTTGGCTTGCTCATTGCCTTGCCCTGGGTATTGCGGCGCGGACTGTCATCCCTGAAAACGCGCCAGCTCGGTTGGCATCTGTTACGCGCAGCGCTGGCTGTCGTCGGTATTCAGTTATGGGTGGCCGGTCTTGCCAGAGTGGAAATTTGGCAGGCGATTGCTCTCGTAATGACGTCGCCGTTCTTCGTCATCATCGGTGCGAAACTGTTTTTCTCCGAGAAAGTAGGCGCGGTCCGCTGGCTGGCGACCATCGCAGGTTTCTCGGGTGGTATGATTATCCTCCAGCCATGGACGGAGGCATTTCATTGGGGGGCTGTGTTGCCCGTTGCCGCTGCAGCTTTCTGGGCGGGTACGTCTCTCGTCACCAAGAAGCTGACCGCGACCGAACAAGCAGATTCCATTACGGTTTATCTGCTGCTGCTGCTGACACCGGTCAATGCCCTGCTTGCTCTTGGTGATGGTGGAATTGTGCCGTCTGGGATTGCTCTTTGGTTGTTGATCGGCGCCGGTGTTCTGACCGTCGTGGCAAACTATCTTCTGACGCTGGCTTATAAACATGCCGACGCCACCTTTGTGCAGCCGTTTGATCACTTGAAGCTGCCACTCAATATTGCCGTTGGTTTTCTGGCATTTGGATTTGCACCTTCCGGAGCCTTCTGGCCCGGTGCACTCGTTATTGTCGGTGCATCGCTGCTGGTCATGCTGGATGAACAAAAGCGAAGTGCGGCCATGTCCCGCGCAGCGTGAGTACGCGCTCACTCAAGGGTGCCAAATGAGTGCTGGTTCACAGAAGTATGCGGTGTTCAACCTGCCGAAGCGGTGAGATGGACATTTCCATGTGCTGGCAAGGTCGTGTTGCGTGCTTCGTCCGATTGGAGCAGCGCTTCAAAGGCAGCTTCTTCAATCGGACGGGAAAAATAGTATCCTTGAAGCAGCGTGCAGCCTTGCTCTGTGAGGATGTCTGCATGCTGGCTGGTTTCCACGCCCTCTGCTACCACTTCAATGGAAAGGGTTCGGGCGATATCGAGAATGCTGGCGACGAGGCTTCGTGCCTGCTCCGACTCGACAACCGGCGCTGTCAGATTTCTGTCGATTTTCAATCGGCGAGGTTTCATTTCCAAAAGGCTCAGGATAGAGGCGCGTCCGGACCCGAAATCATCGATCTCAACTTCAACACCAAGCCCTTCCAGGGCATCCAAATTGAATTTCGAAACGTCGTCGAGTTCTTCAAACGTCACCGCTTCGCTTATTTCAAAAATGATTGTGTTCGGTTGAACGCCCGCGGCTTGAACCGTACTCAGGAAACTTGGCGACTTTAGTCTCTCCGCTGAAATATTGACCGAAATGCGCGGCGGATTTTGCAGCATCCGCTCCCAGGTCTTTCTCTTCTTTACAGCTTCTTCGAACATGGCCTGGTCGATATCGGCAAGCACACCAAGAGTTTGAGCCAGATCCATGAAAACGGCAGGCGGCAGCACGCCGCGTGTTGGATGTCTCCATCGCACAAGCGCTTCAGCTCCAACGATTTTTTTCGTCGATGAGTCCACCAGCGGTTGGTAAACAGGAAAAAATTCTTTGTTTGCAATGGCCCGCAGCAGATCGTTGGAGAGAACCGTGTTCTTTTCGAAATCGGACCGGAAAGAAGGTTCAAACACTTCGATCCGGTTGCGCCCACCGACTTTGGCTCTATGGAGCGCGATATCGGCATTCATGAGCAGGGTTTCCGGGTCGGTATCATCGCCGCGCGAATTGATGTCGTGAACAGCCACACCAATGCTAACGCCGATCGTGCACTCGGTGTTTTGATAAATGAAGGACCTGTTGAGGGTTGTAGCGAGCTCTGTGGCGATCGCCTTGGCGTCGGCTTCTTGTTGCACGTCTGCGGCGATAACAAATTCGTCCCCGCCGATACGCGCGAGCATCCAGTCCTTCGAAGTGTTTTCAGCAAGTAGATGCGCAACTTGTTTGAGAATGTGATCACCGAAGGCAGGGCCCAACCTGTCATTGACGTGTTTGAAGCGATCCAGATCCACTTGAATGAGTGCAAACGGAAGGCTTGAACGTGTTTGCGGGTTTAATCGCTTTTGAAGCGCATCGAAGAAGAAATGGCGGTTCGGCAATCCTGTCAGCAAATCTGTCTGTGCAAGATGCCTCAAATCGGCTTCTGCGGTTACACGTCGTTTAATTTCTTTCTTAAGGTCATTTAGGCGCCGGAACGTGAAGACCAGCAAGATGACGGGAGACGCAAACAGCGCCGTAATGATCTCATCAAGTTCGTAGTCTTCATGTGCCCGCGAAAAACCGTAAATCCGCTCAAATGCATCCAGCTCCGCAAGAATGAGCGTCAAAGCTGCAAGACCAGCCAGTGTCATTGCAACTTCCGGCAATAGTCTTTTGCGTATGTTAGACGCGAAGGCTCTTTGTCTGAAAGGCATTTGGAAGGACTCGCCTAGAATTACTTGACAGTAAATCTTATTGGCAAATGTTACTAAATTATTAGTTGCATTGTAGGATCTAGCTAATTGATCAACTTTTCTATTTTATTTGGTTTTATTGGACGGGTTATGATGAACTATTTGTTTATGTCGAATAAAATACAACCGCACTTCAATTTAAGGTGGAGTGCGGCTTCGTCCGTTCGAATCAGTTTCAATTGCACCGGCTGTGGTCGTGGCCTTTGGATTGTCCACGAATACCTCGATCCTTCAGTGGAACCGCCGTCATGATTGTGCTTCATTCAACTGCGGGTGAAATGAGGTTCGAATGACGAGTGATCCATTGACCGTTCATGTTCTGGTCGAGGGAAGGGTGCAAGGTGTCGGCTATCGAGCGTGGTGCGCAGCCGAGGCTGAGCGACGTCAGCTTTCCGGTTGGGTGCGAAACTTGAGAACAGGCGCTGTAGAAGCCGTTTTTTCAGGCCCTTCGGATACGGTCGTCGATATGCTGGATGCGCTTTGGAAAGGTCCGTCCTTAGCGCGTGTTCGCTCCCTCAAGGACCTTGCGCCTGTCAGTCCCTGTAGCGGCGGTTTTGAAATGCGTGAAACAGCCTAACTGCCGTCAAACACGTTGCGAAGGTCACATTGGACCGTCTTCGCCCCCGTTTGGATCGGACGCATCCGAGAAACCCATGGCGCTGCGGTATAGTGTATCAATCTGTAAATTCACCGTTGAATTGTCACGGAAAAATCGCAATGATCTGATCTCTCATATAGCACAATTTGAGTGAAACACTCTTGTGCCGAATTGTGTAACTCGGGGAGATGACTTTTGAAAATTGCGATACTTGGCGGTGACGGTTTTGTCGGCTGGCCTACATCCTTGCATTTGTCGGATAAAGGCCACGAGGTTCACATTGTCGACAATCTCAGCCGTCGCTGGATCGACGCCGAGCTGGGCGTCCAGTCACTGACGCCGATGGATTCCATTCAGGAACGAACACGTATCTGGAAACAGGAAACCGGCAATACCATCAATTTTCATTTGATCGATATTGCCGAAGACTACGAGGTGTTCAAAGGCTGGCTTGCGGATTACCGGCCTGACGCAATCATTCATTTCGCCGAACAGCGCGCAGCGCCGTATTCGATGAAATCCGATCAGCACAAGAACTACACGGTCAACAACAACGTCAACGCCACTCATCACTTGCTCAACGCCATGGTGGAGCTGGATCTGGATGCGCACCTTGTTCATCTCGGCACAATGGGTGTTTACGGCTATTCCAATGTCGGTGCCGCAATCCCTGAAGGATATCTGTCGGTGGATGTGGACACCCTAGCCGGGCACAAGGCTAACCAGGAAATCCTTTATCCGGCAAACCCGGGCTCCATCTATCACATGACCAAGTGTCTGGATCAGTTACTCTTCCAGTTCTACGCAAAGAACGACGGCATGAGGATCACCGATCTGCATCAGGGGATCGTCTGGGGCACACACACGCAGCAGACACTGCGCCACAAACAGCTGATCAACCGGTTCGATTACGATGGTGATTACGGCACTGTCCTGAACAGGTTTCTGATCCAGGCGGCCATCGGCTACCCGCTCACGGTTCATGGTACGGGTGGACAGACAAGAGCTTTCATTCACATTCAAGATTCGGTTCGTTGTATCGAACTGGCTCTCAAGAACCCGCCTGTGCGTGGCGATCGGGTGAAGGTCTTCAACCAGATGACTGAAACCCACCGTGTGCGCGATCTTGCGGAAATGATCTCGCGCCAGACAGGGGCCAAGGTTGCCTATCTGCCAAATCCACGCAAGGAGGCGGCTGAGAACGATCTTGTTGTCGAGAACAAGCAGTTTCTCGAGCTGGGCCTGGATCCGATTACCCTGGAAGAGGGGTTGCTCGATGAAGTCGTCGATGTTGCCAAAGCTTACGCCTACCGGGTCGACCGCAGCCGTGTACCTGCCGTTTCTGCCTGGACAAAGGAGATTGCCGGTGAAGTCGAGCATGATCCTGAACATCCTCGGCTGAAGTCAGTTTCCTGACCAGAGCGATGAACGATGCTCCTGCGTTCAACCGGGCGCCCTCAGCCAGAGTTGCCTATGTCACTTTGGTGACCAATCAGGACTATATTCTGGGAGCGAGCGCCTTGTTGCGCTCGCTTCGCCGAACCGGGACCGAAGCCGACCTGGTGGTGCTTCACACACCTGGTGTCGACGAGGCGGATCTCGCCGTGCTTGAAAACTTCAAACCAAGGCTTGGCCGCTGTGAAAGGCTTGCAACCTCTGCAGCCTTCAACGAACGCCACGAAAGGGGACGCCTTCACAAGGCAGCACCGTTTTCAAAGGGCGGCAAACCCCAGTTTCACACGCCGCTGGACAATTTCGTCAAACTGCGGCTCTGGCAACTGCGCGACTATGAAAAGGTTGTTTTTATCGACGCGGATGCATTGGTCTTGAAAAACTGTGACAAGCTGTTCGAGTATCCGGAGTTCTGCGCCGGGCCAAATGTCTATGAGAGTCTTGCAGATTTTCATCGCCTGAACAGTGGGGTTTTCACGGCCACGCCGAGCGCCGCGACCTTTTCCGCAATGGCAGCTGCGCTGGACCGGCCGGATGTGTTTTGGCGGCGGACCGACCAGACGTTCCTGGAAAGCTATTTTCCTGACTGGCACGGCCTGCCGGTTTTCTACAACATGCTGCAATATGTCTGGTTCAACCTGCCTGAGCTATGGGACTGGAACCAAATTCACGTTCTGCATTTCCAGTATGAAAAACCGTGGCAAACCGATCATCCCAAGGCTGAGTTGTTGCGTCCGCTCATTGATCTGTGGCAGGCCTTTGCGAGCGGGACGGGAATACCGGAAGACATTGGGTGTTTGCGCGGGCCTGCGGTACTTGTAACCTGACAGGCTGTTTAAATGCACGTTCTGATAACCGGTGGAAGCGGTCTTGTCGGCCGTTTCATCGCTGATCGTCTTCACCGCGATGGCCACCAACTGACTGCGCTGGGCCGTCAGCCGCTAGATTGGCTTCAGGCAGGTTACCAATCCTGGAACCTTTCAGAGACGCAGTTTGTGGTGCCACAAGCCGATGTCCTGATCCATTGCGCCTTGTCACATGTACCCGGCAAGTACAGGGACGGTGAGGGTGATGACCCGCATGGCTTCATCGAACGCAACGCGGAAGGAACTGTGCGCCTGTTGGAAAGGTCAAAGGCGGCTGGAATTTCTCACTTTGTGTTCTTGTCGAGCAGGGCTGTCTACTCCGAGGTTGTCAACTGGGCTGTGCTTGGCGAAACAGCTGAAACAGAACCGAACACCCTCTATGGCCAGGTGAAACTGGTCTGTGAACAGGCGCTTCAATCTCTGTGCGATGACCGTTTCAAGGGCACATCCTTGCGAGCGACGGGTGTCTACGGGAAGGCGCCAGGAACCCAACGGCACAAATGGTCTGACCTTTTCGCGGCGTTTGAACGCGGCGAAAGCATCGGTCCAAGGCTAGGAACGGAAGTCCATGGTGAAGACCTTGCCGACGGCCTTGCCAGAATTCTGGACAATGGTTCTCAAAGGAAAAGACCCTTTGAGGTCTACAATGTTTCCGACTTGCTGCTCGACCGTCAGGACCTCATAAAACTCTATGCCGAGCACAAGGGAGTGAAAGGAGCAGCCTTGCCGCCGCGTGCTGAGGGACCCGTAGGTGTGATGGAGCCTGGCAAGCTGAAAGCACTCGGCTGGACACCGGGCGGCAAGGAGCGCCTTCAGGCGTTTATCGGTTCGCTCAGCTGAAAGGTTTCAAGTCAGCGCAGCTACCTGGTGTCACCGAAGATCTTTTCAAATTCCGCCCGCAACACGCTGTCGTTTTCTGCAAGGCCAACAGGGATACCGAGGTCTACGAGGCTGGTGACGCCATGCTCCTCCACGCCGCAGGGAATGATGCCGGAAAAATGCTCCAGGTCCGGCTCGACGTTGAAGCTGACGCCGTGAAAGGTCACCCATTTGCGCACGCGAATGCCAATGGCAGCGATCTTGTCCTCGACCTGCGCACCGCGGTCCGGCCGGCGCACCCAGACACCGACCCGGTCTTCGCGCCTTTCGCCGCGAATATGATAGTGCCACAGGCTGTTGATCAGCCAGGCTTCCAAGGCCGCGACAAAGGCTCTGACGTCCTGTTGCCGCCTTTTCAGGTCCAGCAAGACATAGGCGACCCTTTGGCCCGGCCCGTGATAAGTGTGCTGGCCGCCACGACCGGTGCGGTAAACAGGAAACCGGTCGGGCGAAACGAGGTCGCCGTCGTCCGCGCTGGTACCGGCGGTGTAAAGCGGCGGGTGTTCGAGCAGCCATACTTGTTCGGGCGCATCGCCTGAAATGATTCTCTCAACACGTTCGTTCATCGCGGCGAGCGCGGTTTCGTAGTCGACGAGCTTGTCGGAAATTGTCCATTCGACGGGTGCTGAGCCCGATTCTGGCAGAAATTTCAATGCGAGGCTGTCGCGGTCGGCAGGTGACATGTGGATGACACTTCTTTGTTTTTTGAGCTGGCTGGCCGAGCCGTGGTATGGTTAAGCGCTGGCGGCGTTCGCCCTATTTAAGGATCGATGTGTCTGATGACCACCTTTGATGAGATCAAAGTCGATATATCCGTTGTTCTCGGCGAGTCCGAGATGCCTGTCCATCAGCTGTTGCGCATGGGCCGTGGCGCGGTCATCGATCTCGACGTTGCTGAAGATGACGACGTCAAGATTTACGCCAACAACACGCTTGTCGCCAAGGGGCAGGTGGTGCTTTTGGGCGAAAGGATCGGGATCTCAATCACCGAGGTTCTGATGCGTCCGCCTGAAGTCCGTCCGATGAGGACCGACGGTCCGCTTTAGGCTTCCGGACAGGCCTCAAGAATATTTCCATGCCCTTGTGAATTAATGTCACTTCGGCCCTTGCGCGCCCAAAGCCCTTTTGCTACATGGAGCGCCTCGACGCTGACAGGCGCCGAAAACAATCGAATATGCGGTCGTGGCGGAATTGGTAGACGCGCAGCGTTGAGGTCGCTGTGGGGTAAAACCCGTGGAAGTTCGAGTCTTCTCGACCGCACCAAGATCACTTTACTAAGTGATTGTTTTTAAAGGCGTCCTTCGGGACGCCTTTTAAGTTTCAGCACCTTTTTCCAAAAAGATATAGCAAAAGACATAGCAAAAGACATAGCATTTGCCTAAAATGGGCATCGCTATGACCAAGCCTGACAGATATCTGCAGATGTTTCGCGGTCGCTGGCGCTATTGGCGCAGAGTGCCGAAATCCGTTGCCCATATCGACAAGCGCGGTGTCATTCAGGTGGCCCTGAAGACCGATTCCATCGAAACAGCCCGTATTCGGCGCGATGCCATGGAAGATGCCGATAACCTTTATTGGGCGTCTCTGGTGGCCGGTGGTGCGAAACAGGCCGAAGCCCGGTATGAAGCCGCCAGAGAGCGCGCGAAGGTGCTGGGGCACGCTTACAAGCGCCTGGACGATCTGGTGCAGGATGCGCCCCTTGAATAAATCATCGAAAGAATCATCGCCCTTAAAGGCAAATCGGACATGCAGGAGATCGTCGATGCCGAGGCGGTCCTGGGCGGGGCGCCGGCGCCGAAGATGAGCCTTTCAAAAGCCTGTGATGTTTTCATCGAAAAATGCGCTGCTGAAGAACTCACCGGCAAGAGCGCAAACCAGATCAAGGCCTACAAGAAGGTCAAACACCGGGCGGTCAACAATTTCATTAAGGTGGTTGGCGACAAGTACATCGATACGATCACGGTCGAAGATGCCGTCAGGTTTCATGACTGGTGGCAGGACCGGATCACCGGAAAGTCGTCAGAGAAGAAACTTTCAGGCAATTCCGGCAACCGGGATATCGGAAACCTGAGGCGGATCTATCGTGAGGTCTTTGCCCGTCTCGGAGAACGAAAGCGGCCGAACCCGTTTGACGGGCTGTCCTTCCAGGACCCGAAGCGCCTGCGCGAAACACCACCGCCGTTTCCAGTCACATGGATCAGGGATAAGCTGCTTGCTGCGGAAAGCTATGGCGCTGTTTCTGGTAAATTCCGGGCGCTGAATCCGCAGGCGATGATTATCTTCCTGACCTGCATTGAAACCGGCTGCAGACCTTCGGAGCTTTGCAATCTTGAACCCGGGCGGATCCATCTGGACTACAAGATCCCGCATATCGTTGTGGATTTCGATGACAACCGCGAAATCAAGACCGAGTCCAGCACGCGCCGGATTCCGCTGGTGGGGATCGCCCATGAAGCCATGAAACGCGCGCCGGACGGCTTTCCGAAATATCGGGACAAGGAAAACGCATTCTCGGCGGCAATGCTGAAGCACCTGCGCCGCCGCGGTTTGCTGCCGTCCGTCCGGCATGTTGTCTATTCCCTTATTCATTCCTTCGAGGACCGGATGAAAGCGACGCATGTCGATCCGGAAATGCGCCGCCTGTTCATGGGACACGCGATCAACCGGCCGGAATACGGCGAGGGCGGAGACCTGAAACTGCGGCTTGAGCTTCTGAAGAGGATCGAGCTGCCCTACGACAACGGCTTGCTGAGTCTTTTCTGACGCTTGGCGTTTTTTTCTAAAGTGCTTTCTCGCAAGAATTCACCGTGCTGACCGCTGGTTTCGTATGCGCCGAAGACGACTTTAAGCTCAAAGATTGAACAGCGCCGGATTGCGTTTTGCCGCCATGATGAGCAGGCGAGCCTGGTTCGGATCGGTCTCAAGCATCTTTGCCTGGCGAGCAAGGTCCGATTTTTTCAAATCGAAGGAGTTGGGACCTCTATTGGCCGTGGGCCTGCGTGCAGGCGTGGCGGTTTGGTCGTTTTCAGAATTGGTCAGCCGACACCTGCAGGGCGAGCGCGACGAAGACGAATTCCGCTCGGAAGCCGCTCCGCTGATCCTGGCAATCCTGAAAGACTTCACGACGCTGAAACAGCAAGCGCTGACCGTGCGGGGGGACGCCGAATGAGCCTGATCACAGAGATGGAAACGGGCGTTCAAGACGTCCGCGTTTATCGGCTCATTTTGGGGTCAATTCTAGGCGTACGCGATTTGCTTTCGTTCACCGACTTTCTGGTACTCGTGGCCATCGTAAGAAAAGAACCAGCCGAAGGCCTTGTGTGTCCAAGGAATGACGAGCCTTTCGTCGCGTGGCCATTCGACAGCGTCAATTGCATCGTTGTAGGACTTGGCGTCGATTGCCCGCAGAACAGGCGGTTCTTCTCCGCTTAATCATCAGGTTGAAAGCGGAATGCAGTCGCAAGACAGGTATCCGGATCCGCTTTGCCATGCGTGGCGGTTTCTAGGCTCTGGTTTTATGAAGTGATCTAAAACAGAGTTCGAGAAAATGTCTCAAACCGGCCCAAATTCGACGTTGAGACAACTGATTTCTGTTGCAGAGGACCCTTCGCAGAGCGGACCTTGGATGTCCAATAAATCGAATGCTCGTACGGTCTCTGCATTGCTTAGTTAAACCGAGTATCGGCAACTGGAAATTTCTTGCTGCTGGACGGAGTACAGGTTCAAGACGTATTTCAGACTTCTTTGATCGCACGACGAAGTTCTGTATCTGTCAGATAGCATTTCTCGGATCGAGCCCTGCTAACTGGCATTCTCAGCACAAAAAACAGACTTAAGATCGACCATTTTTCCAACATTTATTGAGTTGGAGGATTCGCATGTTCGGTTGCGGCACAGTTAGGCGTTTGGCTGAGACGGACCTTCATATCGTTCGTGAGTTGGTTTAGGACGTAATCGAACTTTTCGTCTGAGTCTTTGAACGTTCCGGTCTCGGATATCTGAGACATACTGTCAGCGATCATCCAGTTGCATTGCGTTCCAAAGATGGTGGCCACACGACAGAATGTTCGGTCATCTTTCCAAATGTCTGGCTTTGCGTATAAGGATCTGCAGAACTCAAGGTTTTCCGCCTTATTGTCTGTTATTGCTCGGTTGCCCGCACCTGTCGCATAACCGAGGCCGAGGGCCAGTGCGAACGCCGCAGCGCAGAAGGATGCGACGAGGCCTTGGGACCGGTCAACGCCGAACAGGTATGCGGCCACGCCGCCAACCAACGCGAGGGCCGCTGGAATAACGTCGCCTACGACGCCGTCACGGCTCGTACCGCCAGCGATGCCCGCGACCGCGCCGAGGGTCGCGAGCCCGAAGATTAGAATGATAAGGCTCTTCCGTTCCGACGGTCTCGAGAAAAAAGGCGACCACGCCTACCAGTGTCACTGACAAAGCAATGGAGATGATGATCAGTGGCAAGTCGAACATTAGACTTTGTAAAATCGTGTCGAAATTTATCATTGTTTCCCTGTAGCCGAAATCGGATCGAATTAGAGATGGTTAGATGGAAATAACACCTTCACTGAGCCGAGGGGATTGCAGTGAAGAACATTTCAGGTCCTTCGTATTTTGATGAAGGAACACCATCGCCACCAGACCGTTTGATCGGGAGACGGGCCCGAGGGCATTCACAGCTCGCAGCGTTCGAGCTACTGGCCTGCATGGCGTAGAGCGAAGAGGCGTAAAACCCAGGCTCTGCAACCCCAGAATCGCGATATAAATTCCGCAGGTTGCTCTCGTAAACAGTTTCATCTGCAGGGGCCGCGCTCCAATCCTCAAGGTTTACGTCGGCCATTCGAGCCAATACGTTGGCAGCCTTTTGCTCGGTTCCAAAGGGCGCCACCTTCCACATTTGCATATGATCGATGGCGTCTTTTATTTCGGCGAAGCCTTTGCTCCCCTCCGCAATCACTCCGCCGAGATTGAAGGTGACGTAAACGTCTAATGCTTCTTTTTTCTGTGGGCTGTTTGGGTCACCCGGCGATCTGGTAGGCACGGTTGTGGGACAGGTGCATTGGCGTCGCGATATCGCGGGAACAAAACCGCCGGCTATTGCCAATGATGTCGGAGGGGGCAAGTCGCCAATTTCGACGACGTTACTTTGGCCGAACAGACGGAAATGGGTCTTGTTTGACCAGTTCACGTAGTTTGATGGGGCTTGGTTAACAGCTACGTAAGCGTCGTCTGAGAGACAAAGCAACAACGTATGCCGTGTGACACTTATGTCGTCGTCGTTCGATGCTTGCTGGAAGTTTGCAATCTCTAACATGCACTTCTCGTTGTAGATTGCTGGGGTATCTGCACTGGCTATGCTAATGCTCAGCCCCACCCAGCAAACCGTCAGCGTCGACACCCTGTGACTTATCCGCATTTTCGCATTCCTCTTACCAAGCGAGGCTGGTTCATTCGTTGATGGTGTCACAAGTCCGCTCTTCCGTTTTGCTCAAGCCCATCAACGCCGCTCAGACTTTCAGAACTGGTAGTGCAAACCGATTTGAACTGGGTGCCACTATTCTGTTGGTCGGATCGATCGTGCCTATAGTGGTGTCGTCCACTCGAGCCTTCTCCACGTTACTTGCGTTAACGTTGTCCCCAATCGCCGCTTGAAAAATGAGGAAGTTGTGTCGGACTGCGCTGTCGCGTACTAAAAAATAGCTTCATGCTGACTACCAAAAACAGAATCTAATACCCAAAGTATTACCTAGCTAAGAGTGCATGTCTAGATTGAAACTCCATTTGTTCCCTTAGGCCGATCCGGTGGCAAATAGAAGAGCCCGCTTCTAACCTTTGATGCTAGCGAGTTCCCTCAGTGTTCGGCAACCAAAAGAAGATCCGATTCTCGCTCCCGTTAACGACGACTAGAAGGCTAGTTGGGTGCTTCGCGCAGTGCAGGTCCGGATCGAGCACGTTCGAGACTTTTCTTATAGTTGCAGTTGGCATTATGGGGTTGGAACTGTATGCGCCACCAAGAATGCTTCAAAGGCTTAGTTTCGGTCATCTGATAACATTTTCGGATGACGCGGTCGTCATTCTCCACCCGACGTTGAGCAGTTGATCACCCGCCTGAAAGCGGAGTGTGACCGCCAGGGTGGAAAGCGTCGCCGTTTTGCCGTGCGCGGTGGATTCTAATGATTGGATTTTCCATGCCAGAACTGAACGATCTTCAATACCTGCGAGCGGCCTCGCAGGTGTTCGACACACCCTTGTTGCTTTCAGAAACCCAAGGGCTTCTGATCGGTGAGTATCTTGCCGCGCGTATGCACGGACTGACGCCGCCTGAACCGCAGGGAAACCGTTTCCGGGGTGAAGAGGCGTTTGAACCGGGTAACGATGGACCTGAATGGCAGGGTTACGCCATGGTCGGAAGTGTTGCGAGGATCGGCCTCATGGGCGAGCTAGTCAATCGAGGCAGCTGGATGGGGTCGCACTCTGGCATGACCTCTTACGAGGGTTTTGCCGAACAGATGAACCGTGCCAGCGCTGACAGTGCCGTGGCTTGCTGTGAAAATGCGTTCGGTAACCGGTCGGTTTATCCATCAGGTTGTCGATCGCGTCGCAGACATCCCCGGATAGCGGTATTCCCTTGAGCAGATCTTGGCCTCACGCATGACCTGGACAGCGTCATTGCTGCGAAATGTCCGTAACCGTCTGGATGCTGTCGCGTATACCGACTCAGTCTTTCTTGCAAAAATAGAGGGCAATATATGGGGGCATGTTGTTGTGAGCCTGCCCACCGCCTGTCGGCGCGATAGCAAGATCTGCCACTTGTTTGGGATCGGGAGTTTCTCCTCCGAGGCTCAAAGTGGTGGTATAGTCGCCTTCACGTGACCCAACAGTAACTCGAGGATATGTGTTCTCATCAGGCACATTGCCTCGTAGTTGTTTGAATTCGTGATCATGATCCGGCAACTGATCGATAGTGAGCATGTGGTCTTCTGCACCCCCATGTTGTCCACGAATGTAGTACGTCAGGGGTTCGCCTTTGGCATCATATCTCATCTTGCCAGGAGCCTTTTGTGGATCTCCGGCACCAATGATCACACGCCCATGCGCACTTCTAAACGAATGCCAACCAGATGGGCATTGCACGCTATCACTTAAGTCAAATGCTACCACGATTCCTTGCGGAAGATTTGCGTCGCTACCCCGCGGGCCAACCTCACCCTGTTTTCCCGGAGGTCCAGGAACCGGAGCTTTCGCCTCCAGAACAGTAATTTTTTCCTGGAGTTGCTTATTCTCATTTTCCAATTGGACCAAGCAACTGATGATCGCTTTCGGTACATTGGTTGCCGTGTGAATTGAATTTGCGCATTCTGTAGCCTGTGCAGAAACAGAAAAACAGACACCAATAATTGCCGCCATGGACAGCGCTAATTGTTTGCGCAATCTCGCCACTCCTCTAGTGTCTCAGGATTGGAGCAATCAGAACTTGATTGCTGTGTAAACATCCAAGCAACGATTTGCTTTCCGAACGTAGATCCAGCGCTAAAAAGGATAACTAAGAATAGACCGGCGAGGACAAATAAGAATGTTCGACGAGGATTTTCCCTAGCTCCTTGCCACCAACTTTCGATGTCACCAAATTTCATTCATCCAACCCGATGCTCGACCAGAATCAAAAGCCTTATATGCTAACGCCGGTCCCAGAAAGCATTTCGGCCGCGGGTGTCGATATGAACAAAGTTACTGTAGATCCCGATTCCTCCCTTGAATTCTCCGCTGTCGCGCAGCCTTTTGGCAATTTTGTACCAGTCGAAAGAATTGCCCGCGTTGGGACCGAGGACCGTGAAATCTGCGGCGTCAAAATACATGTGCCGGCTGTCATCTGCGCCACCAACATCCCGGTTGTATGCAGGGCTGCGATAGATGCTCGTCAACTTGACTGGAGCACCAACTTCCTTACGGATTTTATCCAAGACCTCAACTAGAGGTACTACATTTTTGTAGAGGCTTGGGTCCGGGTCGGTGTTCGACTTGTGTGTCTTGTTCCCATTTCCCTTGAATAACAGTTCTTTCCAATTGAAATGGTCGATATGAGACAGGTTTTTAAGCCAAAACGCTTCAAAGGGGTGGCTGGCCTGGCCGCCGGGATTCGAGAAATCGTTTTGAAGGTTTGAAGTCGGTTCTTGGGTGGCGATATTTCCTGGGAACTTGGAAGGTGATGCCGCTCCTCGGGTGCCATAATAGCGTTGCATCTTGGTTTTTCTTTTGGATCCCGAAGAAGATCCGAAATGAAAGCCAACAACTGTTGCAAAAGCTGCAGCAAGGGCCCCGAAGGCAACCAGGAATACTTCTTTAGTATTGTTGTCTACGGTTTTGGTGTCATTGGCATTGGTTTTCGTCTTTCCGTTTGCTTGATCGGTTGGTTTCGGAGTCGCGTCGACAACAGGCGCACCCGGAACAGCCGGTTCAACGGGTGCTCCGGAATCTGTTGGATTGGGCTGTGCTCCCGCAGCAGCAAGATCTGGCTCTGCTCCTGCAGCAGCAGGATTTACTGGTGTTTCCTGAGCGTTGGAATCGGATTTTTCGTTAACAGTGACCTTATCGAGCGGTTTGGTAGCAATGATGAAAATGAAGCCGATAAATGCGGTGGTAATGATGACTGAAAGAGCCGGATTGAGCCACGAAACCCATGGAGATTCGGAAGTTGCAGCTTTGAGCGCATGAGCCCGTGCTGCGTTTGTGCTTTCGAGGTTTTTTTCTAGCAATTCAAGGTCATATTGGTGCTGCTTTTCATTTGAATCCAATTCTCTTTGCTTGGATTCAAGTGCATCGCGCATTCGTTTCTCTTGAGCCTGATTGTCTTTTTCGGCTTTCTGATTTGCAATTTCGGCGAGCTGTATCCTTAGCTCGGCAATCGCCTCCGGACTGTTTTCAATATTTGATTTAGCTTGCGCAGCGTCATCCACGCCGGCGATTTTTTTCACGAGCGTCACAACTTCGTTCGCCAATTCTTCGGATTTGTCGTCTTTTACCAGTGACCCAATAGCTGGAATAATGGAGGCGGCAAAATCGATCAGATCCAATAGTTTTTTGTCCATAAGAAATCTCCCAGTCTCAAACCGAATTGTTGCGGCTAGCCTTGAGCGCTTCTTGAGCCCATTTCAGACGGCTATCAAAGTGTTCAATTCCAGGACGTTCAAATTTTTTCATAAAACTCAGCGTTGAGTCTCTTAGGGACTGGGTCTGACGCAGGTGCGCAAGTGCACGCTTTTCTGTCGTGCGAAGTTCGTGGACCAGGAAGCCGTAGTTCGCTTCATCGCTGGTCCAATCTTCGATGTTTTTACTCTTGCACCACGCGTCGAACGCACGCCTACGGGGTCCGGTCCATTGGGCCCAACCCTTTCCACCTTTACTCCCTGCAACGATTGGATTTTCTTCCTGTAACTTGCGGAAGCCGAAACATTCTTGGCCTAAATTGCCTAAGATTCCAGCCGATTGATTAAGCGTTAAGCCAAACTCAGTCATCAGGTCTTGCATGATTTTGGGAGCTTTTTGCCTGAACAGTCCAAATGTCCCGCCGGGATCAGGCAAGTTTATCGCGGGTTTTGGCCGTGGGATCGGTTGTGTTTGGTTGGTCCCCTGGCTATCTGTAGAAGGTCGGTTGTATCCTGTCTCTGTTGCAACATTTACATCACCGGGGATTGCGCCGGTTTCAGGATTGGCTGGATCCGAAAGGATCATGTCATCTTTGTCACGGGAACCTGTCGACGACCCAAAATGAAACCCCACGACAGTTGCAAATGCTGTTCCGAGAGCGCCGATCGCGGTATAGAAGATTTCGATATTTTCGATCGGGCCTTGCGAATAAAAGATAAAAAGGAGTGTTCCTAGAAATCCAATTGTTATCCCGATGGACAGCACCGGATTAATTCCAGCAACCCACCACTTGTCAGACTTCGTCATCTCGAGCGCGTAGTCTCGTGCAGCTTGAACGCTTTTGAATTCAGAATTTAGAAGATCAAGTTGTTGTTTTTGTTTCTGCTCGCGTTCTGCGCTTTCTAGCTCCAGGAACGCTTTTTCAATCTGCTCTTGTTCCTTCTCAGCTCTTTCCTGTTCCTCACGCGCTCGAAGTTCCAGAGCGCTCAATTCGCTTCTGAGATTGGCAGCAATTGTCTTGTCGTTTTCAACTTTTTGAAGAGCTGCTTGTTCATCGTCGGTTTCAAGCAGACGTTTGACGATATCTTCCGCCGCTTCCCTGATGTCGCCGCCATCCCGGTCAGCGGCGAGAATCTTAAAAAGGCTGGGTACAACTGTAACGGCTACTCCAAGTAGCCCGGTAATCAGGACACTCACGAGACAATCTCCGAAAAAATAGATTTCGCGTTAAACGTTAAACTGTCAAAATTACGCTTACACTAAAAATTGCGTTAACTCAAACAAAGTATAGTTAGGGTTGCTTTTTACCTGTCACTTTTATCATGTGAAATTGAGCCAATGGTACTATGTTCAAAGTAATGCGTTCAGAGCGTTGACCCTCAAGTTTGAGAGGGACTGTGCATATTTTCTGGTGGCAAGGTTCTATTTGAGAAACTGGCTCTGAGCAATGAGATGCATCACAGTTTGAATTGGTGAAGCTAATTCAAGGTGTGCAGGTCTTTGGCTTTTGCCAAAACACCGAATTCGTCCACCTGCCTTGAACGCAAAACTCAGATTAGCTCACATCTCTACCGGTCAGCCGTTACCGAGTGCTGCACGTTTTTGCTCTTACGTTGTTTTATATCGAACACTAGGAATTCATTCGCGAAAAAGTCAAATTTTTCAAATTAAGTTCGATGCGGCCTATATGGCAAATGACATAGCAAATGAGATAGCTTTTCAAAGAGGATTCAAATTTTGGCATTGATTTCTTTGGAATTTTGCTACTCTTTGAGTCTTCTCGACCGCACCAAAAACAATCAGACTACTGATTGATGAATAGGCGTCCCTCGGGGCGCCTTTTTTGGTTGTTACGCAGGTTTCAGGCACACTATTTTCAGACCAAGTCTTTCAGAAGCAATGTCAGGACAATTATTGCCAGTCGCTGTGCAACAGCCGGTGATGTGCTGTCGCAGCGATCGGGCGAGCAGGCATTGGGAATGCGTCATGCTACGTGCAGGCTCCACCTAGTCTCCGATTGGGGTGCGACAGAGTTTTCTGGTTCCTCAATTGTGCACGGAAAGCGCGCCAACTCTCTCAGCCGATCCATATCCCAAGTGCCTACTTTGACCTGCATGCATTGCCTTGAATGGTCGGAAGCCAAGGAAGTGCGAAAACCCGTTTTTTTTAATTTTTACTTATAATATCGATTTTTTTGGATTCTTTGCTAAAATACCGTAATAATGGCTTCGGTACCAGGGAGGATTTCATGATCAAATCACTGAAGACAGTCGCAGCCGCTGCTGCGGTATCGCTCATAGGCTCGGCATCGGTGGCCGAAGAGTTGCGCATTGGCACTGCGTCGCTGGGCGGTGCGTTTTATCCTATGGGGCAAGCCATCTCCAACGTCGTCAACAAGCATGCCGGCGAGGGGATTTCGATGGTTCCGATCGTGACCGGCGGTTCGGTGCAGAACCCCAATCTGATCGCTTCCGGTGAAGTCGAGATTGCCATCACGAACAACAATCTGGCGGTCCTTGCGACGAAAGGGGCTGGACCCTACAAGGCGGCCGGACCGATCGACATCGGCGCGGTGGCTGCGCTTCACCCGTCTGTTCTGCACATGATGGTTCTTGCCGACAGCGACATTCAGACGCTTGAGGACCTGAAGGGCAAGCGCGTTGCAGTTGGTCCGGCCGGTGGCGGGACACTGGGATTTGTGAACTTTCTGTTCCCTCTGCATGGCATGTCCATCGATGACATCACGCCCAGCTTCGTCTCTTATTCCGACGGTTTCAGCCAACTCACCGATGGCACGGTAGATGCCACGCTGGCTCTTTCCGGCTTTCCGGCAGGCGCGGTAATGCAGGCTACAGCCGGTGCAGATCTCCGTTTCATTTCGTTCTCTGAAGGAATGCTCGACAAGGCGCTTGAAGCAAACGGAGCATTTGTGGAGGTTGAAGTGCCGACGGATGTCTACGGTACAGCTGAACCGGGAACCGTGATCGGTGTCAACAATATGCTGATCGCACCCAACGACATGGATGCCGCGACCGTTCAGGCAGTGACCTCGGCGATTTTCGAAAATCTTGATGAACTGAAGGCTGAAAACGCCAACGCACGTCAGATTGACCCGGCAATGTCGTTGAACCTGGCAATCCCGCTGCATCCGGGTGCCAAGGCTTATTTCGACAGCAAGTAGTCTCTCTTCAATGGTTGGGGGAAGCGCCCCCAACCAGTCAGGATCCAGCTTTGACTTGGCTATCCCGCTATTTGACCGTGCAGAACGGCGTCTTTGCCGCTGGCTTCGCGCTTGGGGCCTATCATTTGCTTGTCGTCTCGGGCGTGATTGCGATCTCGACCATGCCGATGCGCGTGACGCATGTGATGCTCGCCTTGTCATTGCTGTTCGTCATCAAACCAGCTAGCCGGAAACTGGCAGGGACCAAGGTCAATGCCGTTTTCACTGCGGTACTGGTTGTTGCAGCGATCGGGGCAAGTTTATGGATGTTGGCCCGCTGGAAAGCGATTGCTTTCAGCGGTGGCATAACCACCGACGCTGATTTTGCTGCCGGTGTGGTGCTTCTGATCATTGTCTTCGAGGCTGCCCGGCGCGGGATCGGGCTGATCCTGGCCGCGATCACTTTCCTTTTTTCCTTTATCCCTTTGCCGCGCCGTATTTGCCGGGAGTGCTGGAAGGGCGCGGGTCGACACTGGAACGGATCGTTGTGGTTCTGACGACCGATACGGCCGGCATCTATGGCATTCCAATCGGTGTGGCGGCGACCTATATCATCGTCTTCACGATCTTTGGTGCGCTTCTGTCGAATTTTGGCGCGGGCGACTTCTTCTTTCAATTGTCGGTGCGCTGCACACGCGGCCTTCGAGCAGCGTCCGCCAAGGCCGCTGTTCTGTTCTCGACGCTCATTGGCATGGTCAGCGGGTCGGCTGCGGGCAATGTTGCAGTGACGGGTACCGTAACGATCCCAATCATGAAACGCGAAGGCTATGCGCCCCATCAGGCAGCATCGATCGAAGCTGTTGCTTCCACGGGCGGGCAGATCATGCCACCGGTGATGGGGGCGGCGGCATTCATCATGGCTGAGATCGTGGGAGTGCCATACACCTCAGTGATGGCAGCTGCGATCTTGCCGGCGCTTTTGTTCTTTGGATCGGCCTTTGTAGTTGTACACCTACAGGCGGTAAAGTCCGGGATAGCACCGAACACGGGTACAACAGCGAGTGAAGAGCCACTGTTGAACGTGGTGTTGAAGGGCGCGCCGTTCATCGCAGCCTTTGGTACGCTGATCACAATGATGCTGATGGGCTTTTCGCCGTTCATGGCCTCTCTTTGGGCGATGCTTGTCCTGGTTACCGGCGATATCGTTCGCAATCGCCGGATCGACAAGGTCTTTGCCTGGAAGGTCGTCACCTCCATTTCCGAAGGCGCACGCTCGGTGGTCACCATTTCGGCTGCCTGTGCCGCTGCTGGAATCATTGCCGGAGTGCTGGGCGTGACAGGGCTTGGATCGAAGATCGCCACGCTGATCGATCTTGCGTCCGGCGGGTATCTCCTTCTGGCATTGTTCTTCACCATGGTGACGTCCATCATTCTCGGGATGGGGTTGCCGACGACGGCGGCATACCTGATCCTGGCGACGGTTGTCGCGCCAGCCCTGGTGAAACTTGGTGTGCCGGTCCTGACGGCCCATTTCTTTGTGTTCTACTACGGCTGCATTTCGACCATCACGCCACCTGTGGCCCTTGCTTCGTACGTGGCAGGCGGTATTGCCGGAGCGGACGTCAACAAGGTTGGCTGGACCGCGGCAAGCTACGCTGCGACTTCCTTTGTTCTGCCGTTTGCGTTTGTCTATGGCCCAGGGCTCCTGATGAACGGTTCCTTGGGTGCCAATGCAATCGCGGTCGTCACTGCTGCGATCGGAACCTTTGCTGTTGCGGTTGCCATCATAGGCACGCTCAGTCGGCCACTATCAGCTTCGGTTCGCGCATTGGCTGCCGTTGCAGGGCTTTGCCTTTTGTTCCAGGGGTGGCTCAGCGCCGCCATCGGTATTGTTCTGTTCCTTGCGGTTGTCGCAATAGACCGCGCTCATCCTGCAACCTCAAATCCGAAGAGAACCTGATGCAGCACAGAGAGTTTCGACGCGTTGTCACCGGGCATGATGCCAATGGTACTGCCGTCATTGAGAGCGACGAGATCGCCACACAGATCCTTGAGCGGCCAAATCGCCCTGGCGTGCGTCTGACCAACTTCTGGCTGACCGATCAGACACCGGCAGAATATGACGGGTCGACCGAGACGTGTACGGGACCGTTCATTCTGCACCCACCCAAGGACGGCACGGTTTTTCGTTGTGTCGAGTTCATGCCGGAAGACCCGGAGGTTATGGCAAGGCTCTCCAGCGAGGATGGTGCAGCGGCCTTTGCGGAGATGGGGGCAGGCGCCAATGTTGTGCAAGGAGGGCGTCATCCCTGGATGCATCGCACCGATTCAGTGGATTATGGGATTGTTCTGTCCGGTGAGATCTGGATGCTGATGGATGAGGAAAAAGAGGATGTTCTTCTCAAGGCCGGTGATGTCGTTGTGCAGCGTGGAACCAATCACGCCTGGGCCAACCGCGGGACGGAGCCGTGCACGATCATGTTCATCCTGATCGATGGTGTCACCAAAGCCGGTGAGGGAAAGGGTATTCCGCCGCGTTGAATGATCAAGATGCGAGTTGCCTTTCACTGGGAGAGGCCATTCTGGACGCTGATGTTTCCTTGAATGTCAGTTGCGGGAGCGATAGCCGTCAAGCACACAGCGTTGCTGACTTCCTCAATGATTTGCGCGGCCACCATCAAGTTTCAGCAAACTCAAGTTCCAATTCCAGTGCCGCTTTCCTAGAATTGAGATCACAAGATTCACGTTGTGAAAAGGACTGCCTGCTTAAGGCTTGAAACAGTCAAAATAACGAGGTGGGTTCTGTGAGCAAGAAATTGAAGCGGAGGCAGTCCCTGGAAGAAATCCTGGCGTCTTGTTCCGATACACTCTTTCCCGCGGATCTTGGCGCTGCACCGGTGACGGTCGACAGCCGCGATGCCGATGGGGATACACCCCTTCATGTACTGGCTCGGCGTGGAAACAACTATGGCCTTGAAAGGCTGATTGAGGCAGGTGCCGACGTCAATGCGATCGGTGACATGTCTGAGACGCCATTGCATGTCGCCTTGCATCAGAAAAACCTTGTTGCGGTTGAATTGCTTCTGAATGCAGGCGCAGTTGTCTCGTTGGTCTCGGAGTTCGACCAATCACCTCTGAGTATCGCAAATGATCTCGGTGGCGAGTTTAGAGCCTTGATGAGGCAAAAAGCCGGTGCCGGGTCTGTCAGCCAAGGGGAATAGTGGTTTGGCTCCTTTGGCATGCCACGCATTTCCGTCAATGCGAACGGGACGGTTGCCTTGAAAACGGCGACGTGGCGAATGACCAGTGCAGCTTCATTCTTACCGGGTTTTGGTGCGAGGCTTTCTTGTGTTTAGTATCGCCCTGCAATAGGGACTTCAAAGCCACTTGAAGGTGCGTTTTTTTAGGAGGTCGTTATGCCCAACTCTGTTTCTTGGACGGTTCTGTCCGTTGTGCTTGCTGTTTCCTCATTTGCGTTTGCTTCGCACGCTGGTGCTGAGACCGGGGCGATCGCTCCAAGTGCTGTTTCGGGCATGGAAACGGCTCCCGTGGACGGTGACATTTATCGCTACAAGGCAGTGCTGGCAGACAGTGAAGAGGGAGCTGATCTCTATATCTTCACGGATGCAGGGGATGGATGGACGCAGGATGTCTACGCAAAGGACATCGTATGGCGCGGTGGCATCGGGCAAGAACCCTGGATCGAGACGACCGAGAAAGGTGCACTCAAGGTCTATTCGGAGAACAGTTCAATTGGGCGCAACCGCTGGGAACAGATCCTGACCATCGCCTATCGCAAAGGCCGGTTTCTGGTCGCCGGCTACACCTATACGTATTACGATACGCTGGATCCGGAAAGTAACGGCATTTGCGATGTCAATTTGCTGACAGGCAAGGGCGAGTTGAATGACAAGACCTTTCGAACGAGTTTGAAAGCTCTGCCGGTTGAAGAGTGGACGATGGACACCAGGCCGCCTGAATGTAACGAAAACTAAGGTTCTGCTTCCATCGACAGATTGAGGTCCACAATCTTTGAAAGAACAAGCCCAATGCACGCAAAGCGGATGCGGCGGTCTCTGGCACTGTCCCTTGTCCTGTTGACAGGTCTCGCAGCAGGCTCGTCGGCGATTGCCCAGAGCCTGTCGACCAATCCAGGGCGTTTCGGTGCAATGACCTGTCAGCAGCTCTGGTACGTGGAGCAGGAAGTTCTGGCTGAAGGGCGCGTGTGTCTGAAAACGCAAAGGGCGCGACGCGCATTCAGCCGGGCCGAGCGTTGTATTTCAAATGACGAGGACATCTTGCCGACAAAAGCGCGAGACTATCTGGAGAACCTCAGAAGTGTGGCGCGAGGCAAGAGTTGCCGCGGCTTTTAAAACTGAAAAGATCTGTTGCTGAAAGTGCCGTTTCACGCCGAGCCGTTCATGAATTTCTGTCCAAGTCTGTGGACCGGTTGAGTTTTTGCGGTGGCGCTTCGTGCCGTCTGACGCTAGTTCTTGACGGCAGTGCGGCGCTGGGCGCTGCGGGCAGTTCGTCTAAGGAGTGGGAGGCGCCGGATGAGTGACGCAGCTGAGCTTGACGTTCGAACCTCACCCGTTCCTGCCATTCCTGTTCGCGACGGGGACGAGCGCCTTAATCCTGATTTTATCGTTGCCGTCGAAGCAGCCATCAAGGCGCATGATGCCAATGACCTGAGACAGCTTGCAGGCGATTTGCATGAGGCTGATACCGGCGACCTGCTGGAGACGCTAAACGGCGACGACCGGGCGGAATTCATTCAACTGCTCGGAGATAATTTCGACTACACGGCGCTGACGGAAACCGATGAAGCCGTGCGCTTGCAGGTATTGGAGGACCTGCCGCACGAGGTTATCGCAGAAGGTCTGGAAGATCTCGATTCAGATGACGCCGTCTACATTCTGGAAGACCTCGATGAGGACGATCAGGCGGCAATTCTGGAAGAACTGCCTTACGCCGACAGAGCCCAGCTGAAAAAGGCGCTGGATTATCCTGAAGACAGTGCGGGCCGACGCATGCAAAGCGAATTCATCGCGGTTGCACAGTTCTGGACCGTCGGCCAGACCATCGACTACATGCGCGAAGCCAGGGACCTTCCGGACAGCTTTTATGAAATCTATGTCGTTGATCCTGCTTTCAAAATGCTTGGATCGGTTCATCTGGACAAGATCCTGCGCACCAAACGGGCGCGGAAGGTGACAGATATCATGGAAGAGAACCGTCAGGCGGTTCTCGCGACAGAGGATCAGGAGGAAGTTGCCAGGCGGTTCGAGCGTTACAATCTTGTTTCCTCAGCTGTGGTGGATGAAAACGACCGCCTGGTCGGGGTGCTGACGGTCGATGACATTGTCGACGTCATTCAAGAGGAGGCAGAAGAAGACCTTCGAGCGCTCGCGGGTGTCGGTGATGAGGAAATATCCGACGACGTGGTCACGATTGCGCGCTCTCGCCTTGCCTGGCTGGTTGTCAATCTTGGAACAGCTGTCCTGGCGTCTGTGGTTATTGCGTTGTTTGAGGAAACGATCGAAGCCATGGTCGCTCTTGCCGTTCTGATGCCGATTGTGGCGTCCATGGGCGGGAACGCTGGAACGCAGACCATGACTGTCGCAGTGCGCGGTATTGCCACCCAGGAACTCAGCGCGCGAAATCTTCTGCGCGTTCTCAATCGCGAAATCCTTGTGAGCGCGGTCAATGGGCTGGCATTGGCCTTCCTCATTGGCATCACTGCATGGCTCTGGTTTGCCAGTCCCGGTCTTGGGGTCGTGATCGCCGGTGCCATCATCATAAATATGTTGTTTGCCGGTTTCTCCGGACTGTTGATCCCGATTGTGCTTGACCGGATAAAGGTCGATCCGGCAATTGCGTCCAGCGTTTTCGTCACCACCGTGACGGATGTTGTTGGCTTCTTTGCTTTTCTCGGAATTGCGGCGCTGTGGTTTGGATTGCCGCTTTAGCCATCATTCACGCTGCTTATGCACTGGTGCGATCAATGGAAAAGGCTGCGCTCTGGTGAACGCAGCCTTTCTTTCTCAGTCGCCGCACACCAGCACCTTTTGGCGTTCGCAGGCGGCTGTGCGGTGGTGAAACGCACTGCGGTAGGTTTCGTCGGAATATAGCGCGATCAACGCATCAAGGTTCGGATAGGACCCGATTGCGATCAGGTCCCAGTCTTCGTCTTCACCCATGAACATTCCCTGATAGGGGCCAACATAAAGGAAACTCCCGCCAGCCTGTTCCATGGCGGGCATGCTGACGGATGCATAGTCCGAGAAGGCCTCTTGGCCGGTCGGAGCGGCGTGGCCCTCGGAGTATTCGGCGTTCGCCCGCAACTTGAAGAAGTTGATCAGGGTTATTGGTTGATCAGCAGGCCTTTGCAGGAGTTGAGACCATTGGCTTTCGGTCGGGCAGGCACCATCGCTGCCGGATCCATACCAAGACGTGAATTGGGTAACCTGTTGGTTGACGTTCATGAGCAATCTCCATAACTTTACATGTGTCAAATTGCAGGAAACTTTACACGTGTCAAGTCAAGCTAGGTTGCAGCGAACACGCGCAGAAATTCTCGACAGTGCCTGGACCCTGATTTCAAAGAGGGGAACAGAGGTCTCAATTGCTGAAATTGCCAAGGCTTCAGGCATCAGTCGGCAGTCCGTCTACGACCATTTCGGATCGAGAGGAGGGTTGATTCTGGCATTGGTGCGCAGGGCCGATGAGCGGCTCGATATTGAAGCGAAACTGTTTTCAGCGTTTAAGACCGAGGATCCGGAAGATCGCCTGAAGGCAACCGTCAGTGTCTGGATCCACTTCGTTCAGGAGATTTTTCCCGTAGCGACCGATCTGATACGGCTGAGAGCGACCGACGAAGACGCCTCTCTTGCCTGGGAAGACAGAATGTCGGAACTGCGTGAATGGCTGCTTGAACTCACGCGAACCCTGGAAGAAGACAAGGCTTTGCAACCGGCATGGTCTTCGAAAGAAGCCTCAGAATATTTGTGGGCGTCTTTCAGCGTTCAGATGTGGGGACTGCTGACGCAGGATTGCGGCTGGCAAAGGGAGGCTGCTCAGGACGTTCTGACACGTACGATTTGTCAAGCCTTGTTGCGCCCAACAACAAGGCCTGACTAGTTTTCCGAAATCAGACTTTTTGAACGATGTCAGGTGCCTGCATCTTTATCCCTTAAATTGTCCCGAAGCCTCATGATCCTGGACTGGAGATCTGTAATTTCTTCAAGGTTCAATCCGGTTGATGCAAAAATGCAGGAGCCGAAATGTTCGGTTTTCTTCTCAAGGGCGCGTCCCTTGCGTGTCAGTTTGAGGATGACCTGACGTTCGTCTTTGACGTTACGTGTCCGGGTGACCAGCCCCATGACTTCCAGCCGTTTCAGCAGCGGGGTCAGCGTGTTGGTGTCTAGCTGAAGCTTGGCCGTGATGGCGCCGACCGGCACATTGTTGGTTTCCCAAAGCACTGTCATTGCAAGAAACTGCGGGTAGGTAAGACCGATTTCCTTCAGCAGTGACTTGTAGACGCCATGCATTGCGTGATTGGCAGAATAGAGCGCGAAGCAAATGTATTTGTCGAGCGTGATTGGCTCGCTTCCGACAAGATCGTCCGCGACTTGGACAGCTTCGGCAGAAGTGTTCAACGGGCCATTGCTTTTGCCCGTATCATGCAGGCTTTGAGCAGGCGCTTGCTCGCTACCGACTTGTTGAGGCTCGGCGGTCTCTTCCGCAATGTCTTCACGTTTCTTTTTTGATGCCTTGGCGTTTTTCGGCCGTGCTTTTTTCTTGGAAGAAGGCGATTTCTTTTTTGGTTTTTGGGTCTCTTCAGATGCAGTCATTCCGAATGCATCCAGAAGCGACATCTGGTCGGTCGTCTCGTTCATGCGCGTTTTATAAATCGTGCGCGATATGATCGCAAGACATTGACTGCGTATATCAATGCCTATATGTGCACAAATTATGTCGTGTACGATAAAAACGTATGCGATTTAAAATTTCAAATCTTGCTAGCCAAAGGAACGAGCAGATGACAGTGGAAGTTCTTTATGAAACCAGGGCACGGGCGACAGGCGGACGCGACGGGTCCGCAAAGACTTTGAGCGGATCCTTTGAAGTGAAGCTTGCAACACCGAAGGAGCTTGGCGGAGCAGGTGGTAAGGGAAACAATCCGGAAGAACTTTTTGCCGCAGGCTATGCCGCCTGTTTTATCGGCGCGATGAAGTTTGTCAGCGGGCAGGACAGGATTACGATCCCTACAGAGACGGCAATCACCTCAACAGTAGGCATCGGCCCGCGTTCAGAAGGCGGATTTGGCCTTGAAGTTGCGTTGGAAATTTCATTGCCAGGTCTGGAGCGGCAGGTTGCCGAAGATTTGGTTGCCAAGGCTCACCAGGTTTGTCCTTATTCGAACGCAACCCGAAACAACATTGAGGTCAAGTTGACGGTCGTCTGACGACAAAGCGTTTACTCCCACCCAAAGTCCACGTTCAAGAAGAGGCTATTGGGTGAGTTTTGGCCCGGCCTGGTACACAAATTTTTGCCAGGACGGGTCAAGCCCCTCAATAAACGGGTTGCTCAAGCGGAAAATCCTGCGGTTGTCCAGTTTTGCGAAATCAACGCTGGCTCGGTACTTTTGGTCCCAGAGTTCGAACAAGGACCCGTCCTCGTGAGCAAGCAGCAATCCTTCGTGCACCCGGGCGATCAATTCCTTGTTTTCGCTTGATGTCACGAGAAAGCGCGGCAAGGGATAGTAGATGCAAATTGCTTCATCATATGCGAGGCCGTCTATTTCGAGATGGGACTGCCATTCGTTGAGGAGTTCGTTTGCACCGCGTAGAAACAGATCCGACCGGCCCAACGCGACCATTGAGAACATGGCCTCGTATTCAGCACCGGTCCTGACTTTGAAGCCGTGATGTTCCAGAATTCGTGTGTCTAGCCAACCCAGCCCTTGAAGTACTTCGAACTTCTTGAGCTCCTCAAGCGTTCTGACTTTCGAAAGCGCCAATTTCGTCTTGTTGGATACGAGGGCGACACGGTAGCCGACGACGCCAAGATCCACGGGAAAGGGGATTGCGGTCAGGCTGTCCGGTAAATCGTTGTTCATCGAGAACTTGATGATGAAATTTGTGTATTTGTTGTTTGATGCGTCAATCAGGGCGCGCTTTGAGTTTTGACCGACGGGCGTGTCTTGTATTTTGAAGTCGCCGTATTTCGTCCGGGTCTTGGCCAGGGCGAGTTCGATGACCGCACGGTCGTATTCATATCGCTTGTCGGTTGGCGATTCCGGTCCCTGCACGGTGACAGTCATTGCCGCATGCGCCGATGCTATCCATGCTGCCAATGCACCGATGCTGGCAAAAAATTTCGCGAACAAATAGATTTCTTTTCTGATCGGCAAGGATGTCAGATCCGATGTTATTGAATTCAAGATAAGCATAACTTACTCTTGATTCCGCCCCGTTTAAGTAAACTCTGTCACGTGCAGTGTCCGAATTGCAATTGAAAATCGGTGTATAATCTTGCTTGATTGTTTATTATTTCTTGTGAATTGCATCTTGTAGTTGTTTCTAGGTTGAATATACTTGTGACCTGTTAATAATTCTACTGTCGAAATGTGCAGTGTTTGATGTCCCGAAAGGGTGTTTGTTGATGAAGAGACCCGCAATAGCAGGGATTTTGGAGACAGCGGTCTACGTTGACGACATGGATGCGGCGCATGCCTTTTATTCCGAAGTTCTTGGATTGAAGCGTATGGTTGCCGGTGAACGCCTCTGTGCTTACGACGCAGGTCCTGCCCAGGTCCTGCTTGTCTTTCATCGGGGGCACACAGGGGAAGACGTTGAAACCAGTGGTGGGACCGTACCTGGTCATGACACCAATGGGCATAGCCATTTCGCTTTCAAAATCGCTTCAGACGAAATGAGAGCCTGGCGCAGGTATTTGCAGGAAACGGGGACACCAATCATAAGTGAGGTCACGTGGCCGGCCGGTGGTCGCAGTCTCTATTTCAACGATCCGGACGGGAATGTTCTTGAATTGGCAAGCGCTCCGCTCTGGCCGAATTTCTTAGCATGAAATTAGGGTCTCAAGCGTATTGGTGCGCACGCAGGATTGAACCAATCGGATGACAAAATGAATTTCTTGCAAGCGATTTTGCGCACCTTGTTCTACGTTGTGGTCGGCGGTGTCATTTCGATTGTCGGAGCAGCGTTTTTCTTCATGAACTGGGAACCAGATCAGGATGACTTCCCCGTGCGCGGCATTGACGTGTCCCACCATCAGGGGACCATCGACTGGACAAAGGTCGCGGACGACAATGTCGCCTTTGCCTATATCAAGGCAAGCGAGGGCGGTGACTTCAAGGACAGTGCATTCACCAAAAACTGGGCGGCAGCCGGTGCTGCCGGGCTTGAAAGAGGTGGCTATCACTTTTTCAGTCTTTGCAAGCCTGGTAGGGAACAGGCTGAAAACTTCTTGAGTGTCTTGCCGGAAGCGCCGGATATGCTCGCGCCGATGGTTGATCTGGAGTTTACCGGCAATTGTGCCCGCCGTCCGCCCGTTGAAGAAGTGCTTCGTGAAGTCAGCGATTTCGCGAACACAGTTGAAGCCGTTGTCGGCAAGCAGGTGCTTTTTTACGCGCCGGAAGACTTCTATCGCACGTACCTGAAAGGGCAGGGGCTGAACCGCCGGCTATGGACGCGATCCATCTGGCACTCACCGGCCTATTCCCAGGACTGGACGATCTGGCAGTTTCACAACAGAGGATCTGTGGACGGGATATCCGGGGATGTCGATCTGAACGTACTGAACAGCGATCTGACACTTGATGCTCTCAAGTCATAGATATTATCTAATTGAAAAATATATAATAAAATAGATGAGTTGACTTTAACGTAAAAAGGCTGAACTGTGCGCTCCAACGAGGAGCAGCCATGCAGCGCTATTTCACGATCACGCAACTAACCCAGGAATTCGACATTACGACTCGAACTTTGCGCTTTTACGAGGCGCAAGGATTGGTGTCGCCCACAAGACGCGGGCGGCAACGTCTCTACACACCTGGCGATCGAACCCGCATCAAATTGATCCTGCGTGGAAAACGCCTCGGATTTTCGCTGAATGAAATCCGCGAAATGATTGAGATGTATGCCAGCGCGCCGGGCGAAACCGGACAGCTGCGATTGCTCCTGGACAAGATTGAAGCGCGGCGCGAAGAGCTCCTGGAAAAGCAGCGTGATATCGAGTTGACCTTGTTGGAGCTGGATGAGGTGGAAGCCGGGGCTCGAACAAGAATAAGCGAACTTGATGTCAATGCGACATCGGAGGATGCCTGAATGGACCTGACACCACGAGATCCCAATTGGGAAAGCCGAGTTCGTGACAGTTTCAGCGCTCAGAAGTTCATGGCCCTAATCGGTGCCAGGCTTGTTCATCTTGCACCGGGTGGTGTCGATCTGGAGCTGAACCTTAGGCCCGATCTGACGCAACAGCACGGTTATTTCCATGCGGGCGCGACGTCGTCGATCGCCGACAGTGCGGCAGGGTATGCAGCTCTAACGCTTTTTCCGCCGGAAGCCGGTGTTCTGACAAGCGAGTACAAGATCAATCTGCTCAACCCTGCGGACCAACCTGTGTTGCTCGCCAGAGGCCGAGTGATCAAACCGGGCCGAACCCTGACGATTGCGCGGTCCGATGTCTATGGGCTGGACGACGGCACACAGGTGCATGTCGCCACTGGACTTTTCACCCTGATGAGCGTCTCCGGCGTGAAAGACTGATATGATGCACAACCTGACGATCAGGCCGCTGCAGCCCGCGGACAAGCCTTTTTGGCGCGCACTTTGGCAGGCCTATCTTGAATTCTATCAGCAAGACCTTGCCGCGGAGATAACCGACCACTTATTTGAACGGCTGCTTTCCAGTGACGGCCACAGAGCACTGGTGGCTCTTGACGGCGAAGAGATGGTTGGCCTGGTTCATTACCTTTTCCACGACAGTACATGGTCGTCGCAGATGACCTGCTACCTGGAAGATCTTTTTGTCGTCTCGACACTTCGTGGAAGTGGCGCTGGCCGCAAACTGATTGAAGCCGTCTACGCTGCAGCTGATGCCGAACCGCTGGCAAGCGGCAATGTCTATTGGCACACACATCAACACAATGAACGCGCGCGTCTCCTCTACGACCGTATTGGCGACTTGAGCGAGTTTGTCCGTTATGACCGCTCTCGATAGCTCGGGAGCCAGGGAGGTAAAACAATGATCCGCAACGATTTTCCGGGGTTCAATTTTGACCTGGGCGAAACTGCCGACATGCTGCGCGATACAGTGCGTTCCTATAGCCAGGATCGTATTGCACCGATGGCTGAAAAAATTGATCGCGAAGACTGGTTTCCGCGGGAAATCTGGCCAGAGATGGGGGAGCTTGGTCTGCATGGCATTACGGTTGAAGAGGAATGGGGTGGCTCGGGGCTCGGCTATCTTGAGCACTGCATCGCCATGGAGGAAGTCAGCCGTGCTTCCGCCTCTATCGGCTTGAGCTATGGAGCGCATTCCAACCTTTGTGTGAACCAGCTGCGACGTTGGGGGCGCGACGACCAAAAAAAGCGGTATCTGGAGAAACTTGTCACTGGTGAGCATCTGGGAGCACTTGCAATGTCGGAGCCTGGGGCCGGCTCAGACGTGGTGTCCATGAAACTGCGCGCTGACAAGAAGGGCGACAGATACATCCTCAATGGATCCAAGATGTGGATCACAAACGGGCCCTCGGCCGAAACAATGATCATCTATGCCAAGACGGACGCAAGCGCTGGTCCGAAAGGCATTACGGCTTTTCTTGTCGAAAAAGATTTCCCGGGTTTTTCGGTTGCTCAAAAACTGGACAAGCTCGGCATGCGGGGCTCTGAAACCGGCGAATTGGTATTTCAGGACTGCGAAGTGCCGGAAGAAAACGTGCTTGGAGAAGTGGGCAAAGGTGTCAACGTCCTGATGTCTGGCCTTGACTACGAGCGCGCTGTGCTGGCCGCGGGCGCAGTCGGCATCATGCAGGCCGCGATGGATGTTGTTATCCCGTACGTTCATGAACGCGAGCAGTTCGGGCAACCGATTGGGACATTCCAGCTGGTTCAGGGCAAGGTCGCGGACATGTATGTGACAATGAACGCTACAAAGTCTTACGTTTACGCCGTCGCCAGAGCCTGCGACCGCGGCGAAACAACGCGAGAAGACGCCGCTGGTGCAATCCTTTATGCTGCGGAAAATGCAACGAAAATAGCTCTGGATGCCATCCAGTTACTTGGTGGAAACGGGTATATCAACGAATATCCGACCGGCCGCTTGCTGCGTGATGCCAAACTCTACGAAATTGGAGCCGGAACATCGGAAATTCGCCGCATGTTGATTGGCCGCGAGATCTTCAACAAAACGACCTAAGGCTTCGCCAAGGAGTGGATCAGTGAAATACACCAGGCTGCCGGAGACGGCGGATGCCAAGTCTCCTGCTGGAGCCGATATCCGCTTTATCATGGATGGACTGGCCGGCAACATGATCCACTCGACAGTCCCTGCCAGTCAAATCAACAGGGCAACCCAGCACAACACAGTCAGCGAATTCAGGCTCATTCTTGAGGGACAGGGACAGATCTGGCGAAAATCCGGTGCAACGGAGATCATTGTTGATCTGAAACCGGGTCAGTTTTGAACGCGCATTGACAACACTGAGCGGGATCGAGACGATAAGAACAATCAAACTCGGTCACATCCAGGACAGAAATCCAGGGGCCTGCGGCGAGATCCAGTTCATCAGCCAGCTCTTCGAAATAACATGGTCCAATGCGCCGCATCGACAATCGCGCACCCTAAAAAACTGACGCAACAATCCCGGAGGACAACATGACAAAGATGGCTAAACTGGCCCTGGCTGCCTTACCCTTTGTGGCCATGAGCGGGCCGAGCCTTGCGCAGGATGTCACAATCACCCTGCAATCGGCTTTTCCGACCAGCCTTCCGGTCATCAACACGATCCGGCAGTTCGAAGCAGAGGTCGAGGCAGCCTCCGGCGGGACGATCCAGATCGAGCTGGCGGAACCTGGCGCGATTGTCCCACCGTTCGACATTCAACATGCGGTCTCTGACGGCGAGATCGAAGCGGGCTATACCGCTGCGGCCTACCTTCATGGATCCTTGCCCGTTGCGTCGTTTTTCACGTCGATGCCGTTCGGGCCGCAAGCGCTCGATTATATGGCTTGGTTCTACGAAGGCGGCGGGCTCGAGCTCAATCAGCGCATGTATGACGATGCGGGCTTTGACCTCGTGACTATGCCACTAACCTTCACAGGCATGGAATCGGGCGGTTGGTTCAACTCACCCATCGAAGGGACCAACGATTTTGCCGGGCTCAAGTTGCGCTGGTCGGGGCTTGCCTCGGAAGTGCTGGCAAGCCTAGGTGCGGATACCGTGCTGATCGCAGGCGGAGAGATCTTTCCATCGCTTGAAGGTGGCGTCATCGACGGGACCGAGTTCAGCTTTCCACAAGTGGATCTTGCGCTGGGTTTTCCGGACGTGGCTTCTTTCAACTATTTCCCTGGCTGGCACCAACCCTCGACGATGATTGAGTTGGTCATCAACCGCGACGTTTGGAACGGCCTGACAGACAGCCAGCGCACGATCATCGACATGGCGGCCAGAACCAACGCGATGCGTTCGGTCCTGCGGATGGAATACTCACAAGCCGCCGCCGTCGCGCAAATGGCAGAACAGGGCGTGGACGTCCGCCTTTACAGCCCCGAGACCCTGGACAGCCTCCGGGTAGCCTGGGACACGCTTATCTCCGAGATGGCCGCGGCTGACCCCTTTGTGGCAGAGGTCTGGGACAGCTTGCAGGCCGCGCGAACGCAAGAAGACACCTGGGACGCGTTAACCGTAGCACCTATGCAGCGCCCATGATCGGCCGTCCCAGCGCGATCCTTGGGCCTCTGCGCCCGAGGGGCTGAGATGAGTCTATTGCACAACATGAACCGGGCCACAAAAGACCTGGCCAATGCCTGCTTGTGGATTGCAGCGCTCTTGAACGGGCTGGCCGTTTTCGTGGTTCTGGTGATAGCGCGTTACGGCTTTAATGCTTCCCAAGCGGCCCTCGACGAGCTGCAATGGCACTTCGTCGGCGCCGCGATCCTGTTCGCGATCGTCAGCTGCATCGACGAGGATAGCCATGTGCGGATCGACAACGTCTATGCACGGTTTTCTAACCGGCTGCAGCGAACGACCTAAGTCTTCGCCAAGGAGTGGATCAGTGAAATACACCAGGTTGCCGGAGACGGCGGATGCCAAATCTCCTGCTGGAGCCGATATCCGCTTTATCATGGATGGACCGACCGGCAACATGATCCACTCGACGGTCCCTGCCGGTCAAATCAACAGGGCAACGCAGCACAAGACTGTCAGCGAATTCTGGCACGTTTTGGAAGGGCAAGGGCAGATTTGGCGCAAATCCGGTTCAACCGAAATCATTGTTGACCTGGAACCGGGCGTGTCGATTGATATTCCGGCCGGGACTGCCTTTCAATATCGCGCGACTGGTACGGCTCCGCTGAAATTCATTTGTATTTCGATGCCACCCTGGCCGGGAGACGATGAAGCAGAATATGTCGAAGGGGCATGGCAGCCCACGGTTTGAGGACATAGAGTGCGCGAGGATTATCAGTCGGGCACGCTTTTTAGTTTTGGCACAGGTTGTTTTGTCCAGCAGACTTAACGAGCAGTTGGTCCACCCGAAGGCGGGCTTAACTTCAAAGGTGTAGCGGCCAATGCGTTGATAATCGTTATGATTGCATTTGTTTAATTCAGTTTCTTTTAATTGAATTTCGCGTATGGGTAGCATCTCAATTGCAGGGGTGCACTATGGATCGATTACTACGCTACAGCCTCGACTTATTTGCGGGTCTGATTGGGTGCGTTTTGGGCCTGATTTTGTTGTTTCAGGGAATGTCGAAACTGATTCAGGGCGTTGTAATGTATTTGACGCTCTCAGGAATTGGAGCGGATCCGCGGGCTGAGTTGGTTGGCAAGATCATCGAAAAGTCCGATCTCCAGCTACCAGGTCCGGGCGTCTTCGCATTGTTCCTTCTCATGTTCGTGGGGCAAGTCGTTGCTGGTGGTGGGCTTCTATTCTTTGGTGGCAGGGGAATTTACAGAAGAATTTCAATAGGTTTTCCAACCGAGGAAGAAGGGAAAGCAAATACACTTGTCGGAAAATTGGCTTCAATAGGCGTGTTTCTCTTCGGAATTGGTATTGCCGGAGCAGGTTTGGTTGGTGGCACGGGCAACATGCAAAAAAAGATTCCGATAGTATTCTGGGGAGTAGAGGTAACTGGCAAGATCGACAGTCTCGTCAAAGCGCAAGATTCTGCTTCAATGAGAACACCAAGCTATCTTGCAACGATCTCATTTCCTGGGCCGGATGGCGAAATACTTACAAGAACAGAGCGTGTCTCGTATACGACTTATACAATTTTGAGACGCAGTAACGAAGTTGACCTCAAGTATGATCCGGCAAATCCGGAAACATTTAAGTTGAAGCAATTTGTTGCCAGTCCACTCGAATACATCTGGTATTTTGTCTGGCGCATTGCATTTGTCTATGTCGGTGTTTGCGGCATACAGAGAAATCTGAGGCCTGGAGGCCCAACATTGCCTGGACTGCAAATAGCTGCAGGGCGAACTTCAACAGCCATAAACAGCCACTCCCAAAACATTGCTCAACGGAGCTACAGCAAACCAACGCAGTTTGGACGGCGAGGTGTCTAATACGGTGCTTGGTCACAGGTTCTGAACCTTGAGACAAATCCTTCTGCGGTTTTTTTTCGTAGGTCCTTTGGAAGAAAATCGAGAGGCCAGAAATGAAACAGGTTGCTGTTGTCATCGGATCAAGAGGAGGGATCGGTTCAGCGCTCCAAACGAAACTTCGCGACGGGCAGCAGTTTGATACCGTCCTTGGCTTAAACCGAGCGGACACGCCAAAACTGGATCTGTTGAACGAAGCATCCATCAAGTCTGCAGCCGGTTGGGTGAAGGACCTGAAAGGTGAAATTCGTCTTGTGGTCGACGCAACCGGTGGCTTGACGGTGTCCGGAAGTCGACCTGAAAAGAGCCTGCGAGAAATCGATCCGGTGCATCTGGCGGAAGCCTATGCGATCAATGCTATTGGCCCTGCTCTTCTCATGAAGCATTTTTTGCCTCTTCTGCCGCGGCAGGGGCGATCCGTATTTGCCACTTTATCGGCCCGCGTTGGCTCTATTGGTGACAATCAACTTGGTGGTTGGTACGCCTATCGGGCTTCAAAAGCGGCGCTTAATCAACTCGTCAAAACGGCAGCGATTGAAATGTCGCGCAAGGCACCGGACGCCATATGCGTTGCCTTGCACCCAGGTACAGTAAAAACGCCATTGACCGACAGTTTTGCGAAGTCGGGTCTCGACGTTCAAACTCCGCATGAAGCCGCAGTGAAGATCCTGACAGTCTTGAGAACACTTGAACCGCAGGCAAATGGAGGTTTCTTTGACCACAAGGGCGAGAGAATTCCCTGGTAGACCGCTGGTTTTCGAGCGTCGGCCCAATTGAAATCAAAAAAACTATGAACATTGCGGGGGACACGTGTTCCATGCTCTTCTTGCTATCCAACCGGTTGCAATCGAGATGCTCAACGACATGGAATTTCGCCCGCTCACCCCTGATCGCTGGGACGACCTCGTCGACTTATTCGGACCGGAAAGGGGCGCAAATTCCGGATGCTGGTGCATGTGGCCGCTTTTAAGAGCAAAAGACTGGCAGGCCATGGCCCGAGAAGAACGCCGGGATGCATTCCACAACAGGGTGTCGATTGGATCTGAACCCGGGTTGCTGGGATATCACGACAAACCGGCGATCTGCTGGGTCGCGGTGGGACCTCGCGAAAATTATGTTCGATTCCAGATGAGCCGAACAACGCGTCCTTTGGAAGAGGACACGCGGGACCAAATTCGAAAAACATATGCATTGACGTGTTTTTTTGTTCGAAAGGGTTTTCGGAACAGCAGTTTGATGTGGCAACTCATCAAGGCAGCGTCCATCCATGCCAAAAGCAAGGGAGCCCACTATCTGGATGCCTGCCCGATAGAGACTGACAAGCCTTTGCAATGGGGTGAGGGGTTTGTTGGAATTGCGTCCGTGTTCCGCCGCTGTGGTTTTGAAGAGGTCGCTCGCCGTAGCCCTCGCAGGCCTTTGATGCGGCTTCGTTTAACTTGAACTGGAGGCAGTATGCCGGGTGAAACTGATTTGAGCGCGCTTATTTCTCATATGCGTCCGATGCTTGATCCCGAACATTATGTGTTCTGCACGTTTGAAACCATGGCAGCCGGAGATCTTGCGCAGTATGAGCCAATTGGGCTCTTTTCCGAGACGGAAGGAACGACGGCGATTCTTCCCGTTGAACGCGCCCGCGAGCTGGGCTTGGCCGATGCAGAGTGGTACCGCAGGATCACGCTGACGGTCCATTCCTCGCTGGAGGCTGTTGGCCTGACAGCTGCTGTTGCTGCTGCATTGGCAGAAAAAGCAATACCGGCCAATGTTGTTGCCGCCTTTTTCCATGATCATGTTTTTGTCCCGGCGGAGCGCGCTCAAGATGCATTGGAAGTCTTGAGGAACCTTGCTGACGGCGATTAGGTAGCGGCAGTGTTGGTTGCGGCCAATAGCCTGCCAATTGGCACCTGAGTGGATTTGCCCTTGCAATTTGGTTCTGGGCTTACCATTCCTAAGCTTGAGCAATCAGGGGTAAAATGATGCAACGGGTGAAGCGGCGTCTGGCGGCAATCATGTGCGCAGACGTTGCACAATATTCGAAGCTGATGGCGCGTGACGAAGACGGCACGTTGGATCGGCTGAAGGCCTATAGGTCTGTAATGTCCTCTATGACAGGGCGTCACAACGGCCGGATCGTTAATACCTGGGGCGATGCCGTCATCATTGAGTTCACCTCGGTCCTGGAAGCCGTTCAATGCGCGGTCGACATCCAGAACGAACTTTTGCACCGCAATTCCGAACTTCCCGACTTGAACAAAATGGAATTCAGAATCGGCATCAATCTCGGTGATATCATGGTCGAGGGCGATGACATCTATGGGGACGGAGTGAATGTCGCTGCCCGCCTTCAGGAAATTGCGCCAACAGGCGGGATCATGTTGTCGCAGTCGGTTTACGATCAGGTCAAAACGAAAATGGCGCTTGGTTTCGAGCCGCTTGGGCCGCAACAGGTCAAGAATGTCGCTGACCCTGTTGAAACCTATTCCGTACGAATGGGAGGCCGGAACACACCGCAGGAAAGCACTGCGGCCCAAAATGAAGATGGGGCCGACATGCCCGGTTCAACATCGGACAGACCGAATTGGGATAAGGATACGCAAGCCGTTGCCAACGGCTTTGAGCAGGCGCGGCGCTGGTTGCGCGCACAGCCGCGAAAGGTGCGCAGTTGCGTGTTCATGATCGGTTTTTTCTTCGTCCTCAATCTTCTGACGTCAGGGTTGTCCACACTATGGTTCGTCTGGCCTTCCTTGCCGTTTGCGGTCATGCTTGTCTGGCACTTCATTGTCGGACGTAGGGAAAAGGCGATTGACAGCCAACTTCCTCCTGGAGACTGAGGCACTGATCTGGTCAGGCGTTGCCTTTCTGATAACTCTTTTCACGTTATTGAGGATCACATCATTTGCGAGTGCCCCAGACTTCGCATACACATGACTGAATGCCGGGATGATGGACTTTCAGCCATCGTCCGTTGAAAACGCCGGTTCAATCGGCCCAACAGCCAAGGGAGCTTAATCCTGCGCATGAAAAACTATTCGACCACGGTGCCTGCACGCCTCGACGATGATGACGAGGACAAAGCCAAAAGCCAGCAGTCGATCCAAGTCGACAAGCATCTGTTCGAAGCGCGCACAGTTCTGATCACCGGTGCGGTGACACAAGAAATGGCCCGCGACGTCTGTTCCCGTTTGCTTGCCCTTGCGCAGGTCTCAAACGATCCGATCACGGTAATTGTTTCTTCGCCTGGCGGTCACGTTGAGTCCGGCGACATGATCCATGACACCATCAAGTTTGTTGCGCCTGAAGTGCGGATTCTTGGAATGGGCTGGGTCGCCAGCGCGGGTGCCTTGATTTACGTGTCCGTGCCGAAGGACAAGCGGTTTTGTACCCCGAACACACGCTTTCTCTTGCATCAACCGTCCGGCGGTGCCGGCGGCATGGCAACGGATATCGAGATCCAGGCCAAGGAAATCATCAAGATGCGTGACCGGTTGAACAAGATCTTCGCCGATGCGACCGGTCAACCGATCGAACGGATCGAAAAGGACACGGATCGCGACTACTGGATGAGCCCGGAAGAAGGCATTGAGTATGGTCTTGTCGGAAAAGTCGTGACCAGCGTTGACGAACTGGGCTGATCGAAGCCTAAAAGAGACTGTCACAGAACGCCGGTGGTTGGTTCCACCGGCGTTTTGTTTTGTGGGGGGACCTTAGGCGCTCAGCGTTTCCGGTTCGACTGAATAGACCAGTACCGGAGCAACAGGTTTCGGGCTGAGAACTTGAGGACGTAAGCGGTCCAGCAGTCTCCGAAACTCTGTTTCGTCTCCGGTGCCGGCTCGACCGCCAAAGAATGCGCTGACCAAGTGATCGACAAAACGCGCATACAGGTCGGAACATGTGCAAATTGGTGACAGTAACTCACATACCGGCTTTCCATCATAGAACGGCGCGCCGCCTGACAGGAAAATCAGGAATTCAGTCAGGTCATCGGAACGCTCGAACTCTTCGCGGAAACCGGAGAGATCGAAGCATTCATCCTGTTCCAGACGTTGCTTCAGACGTGGCATGGCCTGCATGACTGCCTTGCGTCCACCAAGTTTCATATAGAGTGTCATCTGGCTATCCTCGATTAAGCCTTCGAAACGATGCCTAGAGATTGCCGCATTTGATTTCAAAACCCTGTGACTCCGATCACGATTATTCCCTTTGCAAAAATTCCGATGAAATTCTGCATGGCTGTATTGTCTATTGTCGGAAGTGAATATCGGCAAACGGGCTCATAGCGGGGCGCAGAATGTCGGGTTTGTGTGTCAGTCTTTTTACAATTCAAACGCCATCACAAGCTTTGTACCCAGCTGTGAGTTGCCGCGGTAAAAAGCGGCAAACCGTGATGACCGAGTTCCATAGTTCGATGAATTTTGCAGTCTATTTCCAGCCATAACTGCCATTTACTCTTGTGATGAATGTGAACACTTTTGGGCAGTTTCGTTGCACGGGCGTTCAGCTATCTGTCGCCATCCGAGCGAGGCACTCGGCAAGCCTTGACTTGTTGGACGATGCTGGTCGTTGTTCTTTAAGAAAATGATTTCCTTGGGGGGCGGATGTTCTTCTACATTTCAAAAATTGGTCAGTTTTTCATTCAGCCTTCGAACTTCCTGATTGCTCTGGTTCTGTTTGGCCTGCTGCTGATGGCTTTCACCAGCCGCAAACGTATCGCAAAGCTGATGACCTGGGCCGGGCTTGCTGGACTTGTCATTTGTGGATTTTCACCAGCCGCAAACTGGTTGATCCAACCACTGGAGGACCGTTTTCCTCGTCCTGCAAACATCAGCGGATTTGACGGCATTATCGTTCTTGGCGGCGCTGTCGATACTGTCGTGACCGGTGTTCGCGGAGACACAGCTTTGACCATGTCGGCCGAGCGCATAACGATTACTGCGCGGCTGGCAAGGATGCTGCCCGACGCAATTGTCGTCCACACTGGCGGACAGGGCGTCATTATTTCTTCGCAGGCGACGGAGGCGGAGGGGGCCGGCCGGCTTTTCGCCGATTTTGGTATTTCACCGGAGCGCGTTGTGCTGGAGGACGAGTCACGGAACACCTGGGAAAATGCCACCTTGAGCAAGGAAATCGTGGATCCGCAGCCGGGACAAAGGTGGCTGCTCGTTACCTCCGCCTATCATATGCCCAGGTCCATGGGTGTCTTTGAGAAGGCAGGGTGGACAGGGCTGACGGCTTATCCTGTGGACTATCGAACCAGGGGGAAGTGGACAGGGGACTGGGATTCGATGGCGCGTCAAAGGGGCTGCGTCGATTCGACATCGCGTTTAGGGAATGGCTCGGATTAGCGATCTATTGGGTGATCGGGCGAAGCACGGAATTTTTCCCGCAGCCCTGAAGACGGCAAATCACTTTTAACTTACATCTCAATTTTGGGTTCAACCTCTTTTACAGACGGTTGCGTCGCACCATATATTGAGCGAACTCAGGGAATTGAAAGGACGTGGGCTGATGGTCCTCGAAGCGCCGATCGTCGCGGCAGACGTTGTACAGTGGCTCTACAGCGACGCTTCGCATTTGAATGATACTTTGGAAATCGTTTCAGAGCTTGCTGAGCGCCTGCGCCGCGGCAAAGTGCCGGTCGACAGGGCGACAACGGGCATCTGGGTCGTGCACCCGAACGTGCGCGCAGAAGCATCCATTTGGGCAAGTGACGGGACGCGGGAGCTCAGGCTCTATACGTCTGACAACAGTTCGGAAGAGGATTACGAAGCCAGTCCGATCAAGCGTGTCCACGAAACGAGTGCTGCAGTGCGTGTCCGGATCGAGAAAGAACCTTCGATTGTGGAGGAGTTCCCGGTCACGGTTGAATTGCGGGATGAAGGCTACACCGACTACATAGCGCTGCCGCTGCCCTTTTCGGATGGCTCCGTAAAGGTTGCTACCTTCGCAACCAAGGCGCCTGGCGGGTTCGTCAGTTCTCACATAGGTGTTTTTGAATCGCTTGTGCGGCCACTGGCACTGGTCTGTGAGCTTAAAACCCTGAAAAGGACTGCGGAAACTGTTCTGGAGACTTACGTTGGTCCACGAGCCGGATCGCGGGTTCTTGATGGTACGACACGCCGCGGTGAAGGCGAATGGATCAAGGCCGTTGTGAGCTTTGCCGATATTCGCGGGTTCACCAGGATGTCCAACACTTTGCCTGCCGACAAGGTCATCTTGTTCCTGAACAAGTATTTCGGCGCGATGACGGCAGCTGTGGAGGCCCATGGTGGCGAAGTGCTGAAGTTTATCGGCGACGAAGTGATGGCCATTTTTCCGTATGAAACGGATGGTGAGGCACGTGACGCAGCCAAGCGGGCGTTGCTTGCTGCACGGGAGACACTGCAGCGGATCGAAACGATCAACAGTGCCAGAACGTGCGCTACGACCCCGGATATGAGCGTCGGGATTGCGTTGCATGCCGGCGATGTCTTCTATGGCAATGTCGGCAGTGAAACGCGGCTCGATTTCACCGTGGTGGGACCAGTTGTGAACCTGGCTGCGCGTATCGCCGAACTGGCGAAGGACCTTGAGCGTCAGGTCCTGGTCTCCGACGCACTTTCCGACATCATGGGATGCCGTTCTGGTCTTTATGGACGGTATCAGGTGAAGGGATTCGATGATCCGGTATCGGTCTATTCTCCGGATTTGACGGGTGATCCGAGGTTTGGATATTGCCCTGAAAACACGGCTGAGCGGGCTCTGGAAGCAAACTGACGTCGTGTGAGCACGATCAGCACAGCAAGCGTGGCCCCTGCGAAAACGTAGGGGCCGGCAAACCAGCCAAGAAATCCGATTGCAAAGAAAAACGCGCGTTGACCTCGGTTGAAATGGCGTCCGGCGAGTACATTCAGTTCGCCGGCCTGCATAGCCATCTTTCGTACCGTTTTGTCTTCAGCCTGCCCCAGGTCCGGAACGGCACCCATAATGATGCTTGCATAGTTGAACAGCCGGTACGCCCAGCCAAATTTGAAGAAGGCATAGGCGAAAATCAGCATCAGGCCGAGAACCTTTATTTCCCATAAGGCGCGACTGTCTGCGCCTGGTATTGCCAGATCTCCGGCGACTTGGAGTATCCTTTCCGTAGCGTCGAGAAGTGCAAAACAGCCCCCCATTGCCAGAAGAGCGGTTGAGGCAAAAAAGGCAGTGCCTTGCTGAAGGCCCGCCATGATGGAGGTGTCCATGATGCGGACTTCGCGCATGCACATGGAGATCATCCAGCCACGTCGAAAGTCGTCCATCGCATTTGACAGGGTTCTTTGTCTTAAAGGACTGACATCAATCAATAAATTAAAACCGAACCAGGCAAAGAGAAACCAGGCGGCAGCGGCGATATCAATATTTGAGAGGGCCTGCATCACGAACCTTTTGACGATGCCGGTGGGTGAACTCCGGCTTCGAATTGTCATAACAGAGTTTATACAACAGCACTAAGGAACACTGTGGGAAACCGTAAGGTGCTGAAAAATTGAAAGGATTTAAGCTCTGCAAAAAAGCGATACCAGTTGCTCCTTTTTTGCGCTTGCGAAAGGGTAAGGGATCGTTTACCTCATCGCCCCAATGGCGCCACATTTGAGGTCGGTGGGACCCGGCGCCGAATAACAAAGTGTAGGGATTTGATGGACGAAAACGTGCAGAAATCTTGTTGGAGCGTCACTCTTTGGACTGTCGCTGTCGTTGGCGTCGCGTTGACGATGGTTCTTTTGTTCAATGATGTGGAAAGTGCCAAACAAGCCGTCGCTGTTGCTCAATAAGAACAGCTGGACGTGTTCAGAACAAAGGCGCAGCCGGGAGCTGCGCCTTTTTGTGTTTCTAGCCGGCAATACCCGCACGACGCCTATCAGCTGATCCTGACGATACCGGGCGATTGGACGGCCCGGAGATCTTTCTAAATTCCATTTGACGCACCACGATCTGGTCCGCCGGCCGGCTGACCAAGAATCCGGTATATGCGTTTTGCCGAAGTGGCAGCAGCACCATTTGCACTGAACCTGCACCTGGCCAGGCCAGGCTAGCGCCCCATACGGGTATGTTTTGCGGCGTTTCCTCGCCCAGAAGCGCTTGAATATCGATGCCATGGAGCAAATTTGTCCCGCTTGCATCCCATTCTATCGATGCAAGGCCTTCTTCGATCCGGAATAGATGCAGCTGTGTGCTGCCGATTGTCACACTCAGGCCGCCTTCAATCGCTGCAATTTCGGCAGTGCCGGTATTTCGGTCGACGCCAATCGTCCTGCGTATGTCGCCCTCCTGAACAAATCCGGCCGTATTGCGGACTTCAAATGCGCCGAGTGGCCAATCGCCGGCAGCAAGTGAAGCCGTCAATTGAAGAAACGCAAAAATTGCGAAAAATGACCTGATCAAAGCGAAGCCCCAAGTTGCCCTTGGTTTCAATTTAAGGTGGGAAACTTTAGAAAGTCTTTGTTCGAATTGAGAAAATCCTTACCGTGGCCTTGTGGAATTGCCAGTGTTCATTTTGACAGGGCAACGACCAGATCTTCGATGGTGGAGTGCTCGGGCTGCCATCCGGTTGTGCGACGGGCGTGATTGACGTCCACTTTCTGCGACAGCGCGTAACCCGCGCTCCAATCGGTTTCCGGATCAGTCTCTTCGGGGGCGGGTGTTGTGTCGATTTCCAACGGTGCGCCGTGCCTTGCGGAAATGTGCGATGCAAGGTGCCCGACTGAAATACCGTCAATGCAGCTGGCAATCAGGGACATTCTGAAACGGGTCTGTTGCAATATGCGCGCGTAAAAGTCTGCAAGATCGTTGACTTCGACCAGTGGCCAGAGCGTATCGCGCGTCGCTCTTGTTTTGAATGCATGGCCCTTCTTCAGGGCATCGGTCATTTCTGCAATGGGTCCGAATTCCCGGCTGCACACCAGTGCCGGATGAACCACCGCAAGGTTCATGTCTGTGCCGTGTGACAGGGTTCTGATTGTCTCGGTCATGTAGCGAAAGGCGGGCAGAGGTGAAAACGGAGTCTTTTCCGTAATCACGTTCCGCGCAGTCGTTTGCGGAAACAGCCAGACCCCGCCGGTGTAGATCACCTTGAGTGGTTGTTGCCGATGTTGCGCGGCCTTCTTCAGTGCCAGCATGGATTGCCTGTCGACACGGCCCATGTCGGCAGAAAATGTCGCGCCGGTGTGGACCACGGCGTCACAGGCAGCAGCACGGCTCACCCAGCTATCGGGAGAGCAAAGGTCACCCGGGTAGGCATTGGCGCCCAGAGCACGGAGTTTTTCAGCTGACGCGTCGGATCTGGCGAGGCCGACAATCCGTGCGTTCTCGTCGAGAAGTCGCTTTAGAACCGCTGAACCGATGCTACCGGTTCCGCCTGTGAGAAACACTTCCATGGGACTATGAGACCCCCGTTAAGCGTTAACCGCAAGCGTTACGTCACTCTTGCTGTGCAAAATCCACCGCCGTTTCCAGAAGTCAGCTTGACGGAACCGGCAGGCCTGCTAGGTCAAGTCTATGACCTTGCATCTTGTTAAATTGTGTGTGGGAGCAGACAGCGCAGAATCTCTTCAGGCCTGGATTGATTTCCGCGTTGAACAGGCGCGCCTTGCTGGTACGGAAGAGGTGACGACACACACAACCCGCATGGTTCCGACCCGCAAGGATGAGCTGCTGGACGGCGGGTCGCTCTACTGGGTCATCAAGGGGAAGATCCAGGCGCGGCAACACCTATTGGACATTCGCCCGTTTACCGATGAAGCGGGTATAAAACGATGCGATCTTGTGCTGGAACCCCGTCTGATATTGACCCAATACCGACCCAGGCGACCGTTCCAGGGCTGGCGGTACCTAAAAGTGGATGAAGCCCCCGGTGATATCCGGCTTGCGGGCGAGGCAGTGGCCATGCCGGATGCGATGCGCCGCGACCTGACCGAGCTTTGTCTCCTTTAACGGCGGGCTTACTCGCGGGTTTTGTCGGCGGACTGGGCGGCCAGCGCATTCCGCAAGTGTGAAAGCAGTGCGTCAAGATCAGGCCAGCCGCGACCCAGCTTCGGGTTGTCCTTCTTTCGGGTCATGGCCAAATGGGCGTAGCCGTGAACGAGTGACCAGACAAGGATCTCGGTTTCTTCAATTTCTGTGCCTGGAGGAACCAAAGGTGCGCACGTTTCTCGCAAGATACCGTATGCCTCTGAAGAGGCCACGCAGAAGTCTTGGTCGTTCTCGTTGAATTTCTGCCCTGAAAAGATGAACAGAAACAATTCAGGATGCCCCGCTGCATAATCCAGATAGCCGTGACAGATCGCGCTGAGGCGTTCAAAAGGGGCCGGGCCTGCCTTGTCTCGTCTTGCAAGCATGGCATTGCAAAAGAGCCGATACCCTCTGGCGGCGATGGCCGTTGAGAGCCCCATCAGGTTTTTGAAATGATAGCCTGGTGCCGCATGAGAGACGCCCGCCATCGCAGCGCATTCCCTCAGTGACAAACCATCAGGTCCCCGGTCTCTCAACAGTTGGACGCCGGCATCAACCAGTTTGGTTCGAAGCGTGCCGTCCCTAGGGCGACTTTTGGGGGCATTCATCATGAAGGTTTCATCCGTGATTGGCTTGACACTGTCAAGTTCGATCTTATCTTGACACTGTCAAGTTATGAGGAGAGAGACGAGATGGAACGGATTTCAAGGCTTGCGGGCAGCTCAGGGTTTTGGCTGGCCACGATAACTTCGGTCTTGGTTGCTGTCGTGTCTTATCGCTTCATACCCTTGGGTGTTCAGCAGGGAATGGAGTTCGTTGCCCATAACCTGGACGGCAACGCCCTTGCACTTTATGCACACATCGGGGTCGCACCGATCGCGCTCGCCCTGATGCCGTTTCAATTCATGTCTGGCGTGCGGCGACGCTGGCCAGCTCTGCACCGTTGGAGTGGCCGGGTCTACGTGGCAGCCATCCTGGTGTCAGGTCTTGCAGGTCTTCAGCTTGCATTCCACACAACCACCGGAGCCTTTGCCACACTTGGGTTTGCCTTGTTGGCATTCATTTGGCTCGGAACGACAGGTGCGGCCTTCTATTTCGCGGTGTCCCGTCAGATCGAGCGGCACAGACGCTGGATGCTTCGGTCGGCGGCACTGACCTTTGCCGCTGTCACTTTAAGGGTTTATCTGGGGTCTTCTATGGCCTTGGGTGCAGACTTTGCCATTGCTTACCCCATCATAAGCTGGGCGTGCTGGGTGCCGAACGCGGTCTTGGTGGAGCTCTATCTTCGCCGGGTGCACTCCTTGAAACTTCGAACCACGTAAACAGGCTCGACAAGAATACCGCCTGCGGCACTCAACTCCCTTGAGCACCTGAACTTGCCAAAGTCATCCAAGCGCTCCAAGTTGATTGTCAGAGACAGCCACTAGGACGAGGCAAGCATGGGTAAGACCGACGAACGCATGAAGGAAGCGCTTGTCCGGCAAAAATCAGAACTTCCGTCAGCGGATGCCGATGTCTCGGCTTTTCTGGAAAAGGCGCGAAACATCAAGCCGCAACCGGGGAGTGACGGCCGTTTGATTTTTGCGCTTGATGCCACAATGAGCCGACAACCGACGTGGGACCAGGCCTGTCATATTCAAGCCGAAATGTTTCAGGAAGCCGGGAGCATTGGCGGGCTGAACATCAAGCTTGTCTATTTTCGGGGCTTCGGCGAATGCCGGGCGTCGCGATGGTTCAATTCCAGCGATGATTTGGCTCGTGCGATGAGCCGAATATCATGTCAGGGCGGCCGCACACAAATCCGCAAGGTTCTGACAGCCGCACTTGAAGCGGCCGACAGGGAAAAGATTGCAGCATTGGTCTATGTCGGAGACTGCATGGAAGAAGATGTCGACCTGCTCTGCGACAAGGCGGGCCAACTCGGATTGCTTGGGGTGCCGATGTTCTTGTTTCAGGAAGGCCGCGATTCGGTAGCGGAAAGAGCTTTCCGGGAAATGGCGCGCCTGACAAAGGGGGCCTATTGTCCATTTGATGCAGGAGCGGCGCGACAATTAGCGGAGCTTTTGAAGGCGGTCGCTGTATTTGCCAGTGGCGGCCGATCGGCCCTACAAGCGCTGGAAAGAAAGGGCGGGCAGGGAGCGCGGTTGCTTTTGCAGCAGCTTCCGCCAAAGTCGTGACATGAAGCCCCAAGAAGCCTGATAACGACGTTCCTTCAAAAGTGCTTTGGAAAGCCCCATTTTGATGGCAGGAAGTTCGTGGCGGTGTGGAGCCGCCCGATGTTGTTTTTGTCAATCCAGTCCCAAGGGACCGAATGTTCTACCTTCTGATCGGAATTGTTCTTCTTGTCGCCGTTTTGACGCTTGCCAGGCAATTTGTGCACGCCAACCCGGCCGCGCTCGCCAGGCAACTGCGTACTTTCGCCGGTGTCTTCATGATTGCACTTGCCGGGTTTTTCGCCGTCACGGGGCGCTTCGCGTTTGCGCTACCGGCATTTGGCCTTGGCGTGATGTTGCTTCGACAACATGTTTTTTCAGGCCTATCTGGTGGCTACAAGCCACAGAAGTCATCCGGGCAGAGATCCCGTGTGCGGACGGCAATGGTTGAAATGGAACTGGATCATGACAGCGGGGCCATGACCGGGACCATATTGGCCGGCGGCTTTCAGGGCCGCGGGCTTGACGAACTCAACGAGCAAGAACTTGAAGCATTCTGGCGCGAAGCTGGCCAGGATGAGCAAAGCCAGAAGCTAGTCGAAGCTTATCTCGACCGCCGGCTTGCCGGATGGCGTGAACACTTCCAGACGGATGGAACAGAGCGGCAGGGAAGCTCGCCGGGCGCGGGCCCCATGACAGATGAGGAGGCCTACCAGATCCTGGGGCTTACGCCCGAAGCCGGGGACGCGGAAATTCGAGCCGCGCATCGCAGGCTTATGATGCGGGTTCATCCCGACCAGGGAGGTTCCGGTTTCCTCGCGGCGAAAATCAACGAGGCTAAAGACACGCTTCTCAGAAGACATTGACGGCATCCGTTACGCGGTTACTGATAGATGGCGAAGCAAGCATATTTTGCTTTTTGAGTGTTCTGCAGGCCCTTTTGGCTGCAGATTTGTTGTCGAAGCCGACAAACCTTGCTCGGTAGAGGGTCTGTCCGCCGGAATCGACCGGTTCGGTATAGGGTGAGCGGCCACGCAGGGCGCTACCGGTTTTGGCCTTGGCGTTCTTCAGCATACGGATTGCCTGGCCTTCGGTTTCTGTTGCTGCAATCTGGACCTGCCAGCCCGGCTCGATATCCTTGCTGTCGCTGGTCGCCACAGTGACCGTATCGTCGGCTGTTTCAGGCTCGATCGGCGCCAAAGCTGCTATCCTGGTGTCCGGCTGTTGCGCGACTGCCTGCTTTGCACTGATCGTCGCTACGGGCACCGTATTCAGTTGGATTGTTTCAACTTGAACGGACCGGGTCGCGGGAGCATTCGAAAGAGCCAGTTGCTGTTGCGAGGTTCCGCCGGAACGGGCTTGAGCGGCCTGAAGCAGTGCAGTTTTGGAGATGGAATTCGTGCTCAACGAACCGTCCGGGCTTTCCGGCGGGATGGGTGGCAGCGCAGTTGCAACCGCAAAGGTACTGTCGAAACGCTGCTTCACAAGGCGCGGCGGCAATGGCACAGCTTCACCAAAACCTGGAACGGTGGCCGGCTGCGGGGCAGGGACGACGCCAGCCTGTTTGGGCGCAGAAAATGCCAGTACCATCGGAGCACCGCTTGCAGGTTCAGGTTTGCTGCCGGGTTTTGAATTCGGCAATGGCGGGTTTTTCAAGTTTGCTGCAACGAATGTCGGCTGAACATTGCTCTTTGCGATTGCCGGCACGGTTTTTGGTCCGCGGCTGGCTTTGCGAAGGTAACGGCTGATGAGGTTGGTCATATGGGCGTTTCTGGATTTTCCAGACCTGCCGCCCATGACAACTGCCACTATGTGGCGTCCGTCGCGATTAACGGAAGTGACCAGATTGAAGCCGGACGCGCGAATGTAGCCCGTCTTGATGCCATCTACGCCCTTGACCCGACCGAGCAGCTTGTTGTGGTTGCCGTAGGTACGGCCTTTGTACTTGTAAGAGCGGGTTTTGAAGTACCCGTAATACTGCGGAAAGCGCTCCTGAATTGCCCGTCCAAGCCGCGCCATGTCTCTTGCAGTTGTCCGTTGCTTGGAGTTTGGCAGACCGTGGGGATTGCGGAAGGTCGTTTTGGACATGCCGAGCTGACGCGCAGTCCTGGTCATGCGTTCCGCAAACCTTTTCTCAGAACCGCCGATATTTTCCGCTACGACTGTTGCAACATCATTGGCTGACTTGGTAACAAGCGCCAGGATGGCATCCTTGACCCTGATCGTACGACCTGCCTTGACGCCTATCTTCGAAGGTGGCCGGCCGGCGGCATACTTGGAAACGGTCAATTTGGAATCAAGTGAAAGCCGACCAGCCTCAAGCTCTTCAAAGACCACGTAAAGGGTCATGATCTTTGTCAGCGAAGCTGGAAAGCGATAGGCGTCTGCCGAAGATGCGTAAAGGGTCTTGCCGGTTTTTGCGTCGACAACGATGCCAGCATATTTCGGGTTGGCTATCGCTATAGACGGAACGCTCAGCAAGAGAGCGCCTAGGACCAAAATCTTGCCTGCACGGGCAACCATTCTCGCATTGCGAAGAAAACGCATACCAAACACAATAACTATCCCATTCAGGGTCACGCGGTCAGTGTTTGAAGTTGCCTGGACTGGATCTTGAACCCCCGTGCGATTCAATCCGGCTACCCCGTCGACTACGTGTGTATTTGATGGAAACACGGTTACGAATGTGTAAATAGTTTGCGCAAAAAACACTTAAAAAATTTGATTTTGAATAGAGTTAATCAATAGTTAATTACAATATTTCTTGATATTTCTATTGCGGGTTAAGTTAACAAGTGAGAATGGCAAGAATATTTTCTTAAAAATGTCTTTCTTTTTTGTGGAATGTTGTTGCATATTGGAATTTATAGAGAAATAACTTGAAATGCCTTTGGGGCATTCCTGGAGATCGAGTTTTTATTCAATTGCTATTTTCACCTCATCGGGCACGTGCCTTTTGGTTTTATCGCATTGTTAATTTCTCGTAATGGTTGTTGTTGCGGTGCAAAATCACCTTGACACTTTTTGTGCAGTGCATTATGTGATGTTCATTAGGTAACGCGATTAGCGCACCGGCTGCCGAATGGAGCAACCACGAGGCCACAAAGACCGGTTCGCCGGATGAGGGCAGTTAGATGATGAATAACTTAGATGAGATCCAGAAGATGAGCAAAGACAACATGGATATGGCCATGGAGTCGTTCGGCACGATGAGCAAAGGCATGCAGGCAATCGCAGCCGAAGTTGCTGACTATCAGAAAAAGTCCTTTGATGAAGGCACTGCTGCAGTCGAGAAGCTCGTTTCTTCCAAGTCTCTGGATAAAGCTTTTGAAGCTCAGGCTGACTACGCCAAGAGCGCTTACGAAGGCTTCGTCGGTGAGATGACCAAGCTCGGTGAAATGTTCACCGACATGTCCAAAGACGCTTACAAGCCTTACGAAGGCGTGATGAGCAAATTGGCCAAGTAATTACCAATTTCTGCCTCTTCGAGGCAATGAATTGATCGAAACCCGGCTTATCTGAGCCGGGTTTTTTCGTATATGCACAGTTTTGCCCAGTCCTTTGCCGGTGTTGAACACATCGTCTTCACGGATTGGAAATGCGCTACCTCCCCATCTTTTAATCTCTTTTGAGAGACCTACATTCAGCATCACCGGCTGCACTTTATGCCGATTTGTGCAGTTCACCGGTTTGTTGATGAAATCGACCATTGCGCAAGGGCGGCTTGCGCGGCAGGATTACCGTAGAAGCAAAGCGACCGTGAACTCTTTTCAAAGCGGCGGTCCAGGTTACGGGCAGGCTTTCCAGGGTTAGTCAATGCCCGTTAGTATGAAATGAGTGATGGCCGGAGTGAATAAGGCGATAGACTGGGCAATGTCGGCAGGCTCTGATTATGACAATGACGGTGACGACGCCGGAACAGTCGTTGTCACCCGGACAAAAACAGTTACCAAGCGGCCAAATCTGTATCGTGTGCTGCTGCTGAATGACGACTACACGCCGATGGAGTTCGTCATTCACGTTGTGGAGAACTTCTTCCAAAAAAACCGCGAAGAGGCGACTCGCATCATGCTTCATGTTCACCACCACGGCGTCGGAGAATGCGGGATATTTTCTTACGAAGTCGCGGAAACAAAAGTGACACAGGTGATGGATTTTGCGCGAAAGCACCAACATCCCTTGCAATGCGTCATGGAAAAAAGTGAGGACCAACGCACGTGCCTTCCTTCTCACGCAGTCTTGAAAAAGCCCTTCACCAGGCTCTGGCATTCGCGAACGAGCGCCAGCAGGAATATGCGACGCTCGAGCATCTCCTTCTGGCGTTGCTCGATGACCAGGATGCTGCGGCCGTCATGCGGGCCTGCAATGTCGACCTGGATACGATTCGCAGGAACCTCCTGGAATATATCGAAACTGAATTGGACAATCTCGTCACTGACAGTGACGATGATTCCAAACCGACCGCTGGTTTTCAGAGGGTCATTCAGCGTGCCGTGATACACGTGCAGTCTTCTGGACGCGAAGAAGTCACGGGCGCAAATGTGTTGGTCGCAATATTTGCGGAACGGGAAAGCCACGCGGCTTATTTCCTGCAAGATCAGGATATGACGCGTTACGATGCGGTGAATTATATCTCACATGGTATCGCGAAACGCCCCGGAATGTCCGAAGCCAGACCTGTGGAAGGTGCGGAAGAAGAAGATGTGTTGCCGGGCGCGGAAACGGACAAGAAATCGAGCCAGAAAACCGATGCGCTTGAAGCTTATTGCGTTAATCTCAATGACAAGGCAACCGGTGGCAAAATCGATCCGCTGATAGGACGAGACAGCGAAATTCAACGCACGATCCAGATATTGTGCCGGCGATCCAAGAACAATCCGCTGTTTGTGGGAGATCCCGGTGTCGGCAAAACCGCGATCGCGGAAGGATTGGCCCATCGTATCGTCAATGGTGATGTGCCCGATGTTCTTAAGGACGCGACTATCTTTTCACTGGATATGGGCTCGCTTCTTGCCGGAACGCGCTATCGCGGCGATTTCGAGGAACGCCTGAAGCAAGTGGTCAAGGAAATCGAGGATTATCCGGGCGCCGTCATGTTCATTGACGAAATCCATACGGTGATTGGGGCAGGTGCCACATCCGGAGGGGCCATGGATGCGTCCAACCTTCTCAAGCCGGCACTCGCATCCGGGGCGATCCGTTGCATTGGGTCAACGACCTATAAGGAGTATCGCCAGTTCTTCGAAAAGGACAGGGCACTTGTGCGGCGGTTCCAGAAGATCGATGTCAACGAACCGTCGATACCCGACGCAATCGATATTCTTAGGGGTTTGAAGCCTTATTTCGAGGATTTCCATAAGGTTCGCTACACCAACGATGCCATCAAGACGGCTGTTGAGCTTTCAGCAAAATACATCTCCGATCGCAAGCTTCCTGATAAGGCCATCGATGTTCTGGACGAGACAGGCGCGTCTCAAATGCTCGTGCCGGAAGCGCGGCGGCGCAAAACCATTGGTGTGAAGGAAATCGAAAACACCATCGCCACAATGGCAAGGATCCCGCCAAAGTCCGTTTCCAAGGATGATGCTGAAGTTCTTGAGAATCTCGGCAAGGACCTGAAACGCGTCGTCTATGGGCAGGATGATGCGATTGAAACCCTGGCTTCGGCGATCAAACTGGCTAGAGCGGGGCTTCGCGAACCGGACAAACCGATCGGAAGTTACTTGTTCTCCGGACCGACGGGTGTCGGCAAGACGGAAGTCGCTCGACAACTGGCATCATCGCTTGGGGTTGAGCTGATCCGTTTCGATATGTCGGAGTATATGGAACGGCATACGGTTTCCCGTTTGATCGGTGCACCGCCAGGCTATGTCGGTTTCGATCAGGGCGGTCTGCTGACCGATGGTGTCGATCAGCATCCGCATTGCGTGCTGCTGCTGGATGAGATCGAGAAAGCCCACCCGGATCTTTTCAACATTCTGCTGCAGGTCATGGACCACGGCAAATTGACCGACCACAATGGCAAACAGGTCGATTTCCGCAATGTCATCTTGATCATGACGACGAATGCGGGTGCCGCGGACATGGCCAAGATGCCTGTCGGCTTCAATCGCGTGAAGCGAGAAGGAGATGACACTGAGGCGATCAACAAGCTGTTCACGCCTGAGTTCCGAAATCGCCTGGACGCGATCATACCGTTTGGCAACTTGCCGATCGAGGTCGTCCACAAAGTTGTCGAAAAGTTCGTCATGCAGCTGGAAGTCCAGCTCGCAGATCGCAACGTGACGTTCGAGTTGACAGACGAGGCCGTGAAATGGCTGGCGACTAAAGGATATGACGACCGGATGGGAGCTCGACCTCTGGGTCGAATTATCCAGGAGCATATCAAACGACCGCTGGCCGATGAGGTGCTGTTCGGCAAATTGAAAAAAGGCGGCATGGTCAAAGTGTCGGTATCGGAAGACGGCAAGGGTCTGCTCCTTGAAAGCGTCGAGGAGCGAGCGACACCGCCGAAGAGCAAAGCCAAGACCGAGCCCAAGCCGCGCCCTAAGCGCAAGCGCAAAGCTCCGGCCAAATCGGCGGGTACCAGCAAGGACAGCAAGGCGTCGTCGTCCGGCAAAGGTGGTTCTTCGAAGAAGAGCCTGGTGCCCAAGGTGCCGTTGGCGGACTGATCAACCTTTTCCAAGCTTGAAGAGCCCCGGCAACTGCTGGGGCTCTCTTTTTGACCAAAGGCCATCGAACTCAAGATGCACGGCGTGTTGGATGCTGCGCTGGTCAGACTTCGGCAAACAAAGTCGGATCTGGGAACACAACATCCGGAAAGTCAGCGATCGGCTTCATCATGCGCGCCTTGATTTCCGGCGTGAAGCGCTGCTCAAAGTTGATTGATCTCATAGGCTTTGTCTGCCCGTGCGCATGCCATTCGATGAGGCATTTGACTGTGTGATAAACTAGGTGGTCGAGCCCGTCCGTGAGTTTGCTGTAAAAATCTATAGGATCGTCCGGAAACTCTCCGTCGCTTCGACGAATGTTGATTGGAGGAGAGGTGCCAATAATGTGCCCGGCATCGATTTCCTCGTTCATCAAATGGACCGTCCAACGTGTCGTGTGTGCATTTCGTTGTTTTACATCTTCATGTGGCGCTGGACCGGCACCGTGTCCGCTGGCGAGGTCAGACGGGTGAAAGTTGTAGACACCGAGGTTCGGTATGCGCAGGAAAGGTTTGTCGATCAACTGGCCGAAGCCGCAGCACAGAACCGCATCGGGCTTCAGGTCTCGCAGTGTTTCACGAAACCAGTCTTGTTTTATGTCGCCGGTATAAACAGGTATACCTGCTGTCAGGGCGGTTTTGATCGTAGCTCTCTCAAGCTCGCGTTGCAGGTCTTGAGGATATAGGTGCCAAATGCGCTTGCGTGCACTGATTCTGGCATCCTGGTTTAGTGGGTCATCCGTCAAAAGGCATGAAATGTGCAGCTGTGCTGGAAAATGGCGCGCATAGGTCAGCAGTGTCTTGAGCGTCAGAAAACCGACTGGCAAGCTTGCGATTACGGCGATGCGCAGAGTGTCGTTAAACGGATGCGGCCTTGGATCAACGCTGGGTTCAATCAACTCTCCCCATCTGATTGATGCGTCGTTGTAAACGTGGTCGGCGAGACGCAACCCTTTTAGCCACCGATTTAACCAGAAGTCTTTTGAGAGGTCTGACATCAAGCTCAGTCCAGACAAAGTAATTTGCCAATTGTTGAACCAGAGAAATTGCTTGTCAGGAACATGTCAATATCGAACAGAGCCGGTTGTGGCGGCGCGTTGACATTTCGCAGGAAGAGGATCAGAAAATAAGGTCTCCTTACGAATTTCGTTTTGGTCTACGTTCATGTCCTCGCCAAACGGCGCTTCTGAAAAACAGTCTGAGCAAAGTGAAGCCATATCCTCGAGGAAATGGTTTGCCCGTGGTGCGCGTGCAGCAATCTCCATACCTGCGTTCATATTGACGGCAGCATTTGTCGGATATGCCGGACTGGCCCGCGAGACGGGCCTCACATTGCTGGAAACCCTTGCAATGACTGGTTTTATCTGGGCGTTGCCATCTGTGGTGGTTTTGACCGGCGCCCTGTCTTCCGGCATGGGTATTGTCCCGGCAGGCATTGCCGTGGCGCTTGCTTCCGTTCGGCTGATGCCGATGACAATGGCGCTGATGCCGATCATCAAAGTCCAAGGTAAAACCAAGAACTGGCAGCTTCTGATCGCATCACACTTCGTTGCGGTCACGGCCTGGGTCTATGCCATGAAACACCTGCCGGAACTCCCAAGAGAGGCGAGACTGCCTTTCTTCGTTGGCTTCGGCAGCTCGATTTCCACCTTTGTCTTTGTGTTGACGGGCATTGCCTATTTGCTGGTCGAGCGGCTTCCGGACGTTGTGGCCGGGGCCTTGTTTTTATTGACGCCAGTCTACTTTCTGTGCTCGCTCTGGGGCGCTGCAAGATTGAACGCAGACAAGGCGGCCATGGTGGCCGGTCTGGTGCTCGGTCCGGTTTTTTCATATCCCTGCCAGGGCTTGATCTTCTTTGGACCGGATTGATGGGTGGCACGTTGGCGTATCTGGCCACACGTTTCTGGCGACGGGGACTGTCGTGATGGACGGTCTCATGAGCAGCGGAGCTTATGCGGATACCTGGTGGTGGCCTTTTCTCATGATCCTGGTCGCAGGTTGGCTTGCAACGGACGTGTGGCGCTGGCTCGGTGTTTTCGCCGGCGGACGATTGCGTGAAGATGGTGAGCTTCTGATTTGGGTGAGGTGTGTCGCGACGGCGCTCGTTGCCGGGCTCATCTCCAAACTGATCCTTTTTCCGCAAGGTATTCTCGCTGAGACTCCGATGTGGCTGCGCCTCGCGGCAACAGTTTTCGGCTTTACCGCCTTTCTCATTTCCCGTCATCGCGTGGTCGTGGGAGTTCTGGTGGCAGAGGCTTTTCTGCTCGTGGGGTGGACAGCACTCGATCTTTTCTAGCTACCGGTTTCGCACACTTTTTTGCTGTAGCTGCTCATGGAGCTTGATACCATAGGTTGGGCACACTCCGTGTTTCAGCAAGAAGGAGAACACCGGAATGGCCGACCAAGTGGAACTCTTCTATGCACCACAAACCCGGGCGACCGGGGTGCGTGTGCTCCTTGAGGAACTGGGCGCACCTTACAAGCTGAATGTTCTGAACTTCAAACTTGGTGAGAACCGCCAGCCCAGTTATCTGGCAGTGAATCCATCCGGCAAAGTCCCTGCTTTGCGCAGTGGTGACGCAGTGATCACAGAACAGGTTGCGATCTACATCTATGCGGCCGATCTGTTTCCGGAGAAGGGATTAACTCCGGCGCTGGATGATCGGCGCCGTGGTCCTTACTTAAGATGGTTCGTTCACATGGCTTCCTGTTTTGAGCCCGCCCTGGTGGACCGCGCACTCAAACGGGAAGAGCCGCCACAGGTCATGTCACCCTATGGCAGTTTCGATACGGTGATGGAGAACATGAGGGCGCAGCTCGCGAAAGGCCCATATGTGCTTGGCGAACGCATGACAGCGGTCGATGTGCTTTGGGCTGTGGGACTGCGCTGGGGAATGATGTTCGGTATTGTTCCTGAATTTGATGAATTCAAAGACTTCACGCAACGCTATTTCGAGCGTCCCGCACCCGTCAAGGTGCTTCAGGAGGATCAGAACCTCGCTAAAGAACAGGAAGATGCAGCGGTCCAGGCGGGCTTGGACTGATCGATGCCTGATTGGCAGAAACGAATTCGCTAATACATTTCCGGGTTGATTTCCAATGGTTCGACTTTTCTGATCCACTCTTTCCTGATGTGAGGGATCAACGTCTGGATGGAACCTGGTGATTGATCGTCTAGTTGCCCGTTCACACAAAGCCAGGAGCCGTCATCCTCGATCTGTCCCGTCTCTATGGATTGAAATAGAAGTTCGCACCAATGGCCATAGGAAGAACGTAGGAGCTGGTTCTCCGGGACAACCAGCTCCAACGTCACGTATTCAAATTCGTTGAACTCGTGCTCTGAGAGGAGGCTTGCCGCCAGCAACTCAAGATCGTCCTCCCGGGATTCAAAGGTCCAGACTGGTGGTGTCCGGCCGTCGCACAAGCCATGTTCTTTCATGTGCTTGGCTGCATACTCGTAGGCTAGCCTGTATTGGGGCGGCGTTTGAATTCCGGTCCAGGAGGGTACATAGGTACCATCCCTGTTGAGAAGAGGCAGAACTTCAGTGCGCTGAAAGGTGAAAAGGCGGGCAAAACCCGTTGAAGCCCCGTTGGCTGAGTGGGCAATCAGGAGAGCGCTGCCCTGATTTTCTCCGCCTGAGCAGCAAGAACGTCATTGTCCGCCATATCGCCGGTGTGGGGTCGTAAGGAGACGCCTTCGAAACGCGGGATTACGTGGACATGTGTGTGAAAGACTACTTGACCGCCTGCGGGTTCGGAAAATTGCTGGATTGTGGTTCCATCCGCACCAAATGCCTTGATCACAATGCGCGCCATTTTCTGAACCGTTGCCATGACAGCGTTCAGGTCTTCTTCTGCGATGTCGAAAATGTTGCGTGACGGGCTCTTCGGGATCACCAGAATATGGCCGTCACCACGGGGCATGATGTCCATGATCACCAGCGTCTTATCGTCCTCATAGACCTTGTGACTTGGCAATTCACCTCGAAGGATCTTTGCAAAGACGTTTTGATCGTCATAAGCGGGTGTGGACATGGCAATCTCATTCCTCAAATCGACAACAGCGCTCCGAACCTGGAGCAGACAGCTGCGAGACTAGTCGTTTGAACCGGATCGGAGCAAGGGCGAAATGATTTGAGTTTCCAGGAAGTAAGCGCGAACTTCCGGTAGGTCGGCAAGCATCCCGCCGTTTGACGGGATGCTGTATCGATCAGGCGGCCTTGGATGCGTTTGAACCGTCTGCAACGAGCTTTGAAACACCGGCAAAATCCAGTTTGCCTGACCCCAGAACCGGAACTCTCGATACCACACGAACTTCCGCCGGTATCATCAGATCCTGAGCTCCGTTTGACTTGGCAACTTCGATAAAAGCGGACCTAGTTGCGTCGGGGTTTTCGGTCACCAATATCAGCTTCTCTCCTTTGCGGGGATCCTTGATTGCTGCAACAGCCGACAGATGATCCGGCCAGATCTTTCCAGCCAGCGCTTCAACGGCGGCGAGAGAGACCATTTCACCGCCAATCTTGGCAAAGCGTTTTGCGCGTCCTTTGATGGTAATGAAACCGTCCTGATCGATGTCGACGATGTCTCCGGTGTCGTGCCATCCATCGACGAGCGGTTCGATCACGCCGGGGTTGTCAGATCTCAGATATCCAACCATCACGTTTGGGCCCGATACGAGCAGGCGCCCACCACTTTCAACACCTGGTACTGGCTCAAGCCTTGCAGTCATGCCCGGCATCAGCTTGCCAACCGTGCCCGGTTTGTTGAACATGGGCGTGTTGATCGCAATGACAGGTGCGGTTTCCGTAACACCATAGCCCTCCAGAACGCGCAAGCCGAAGCGCTCAAGATAGGTCTCGCGTGTCGATGGCTTGACTGGCTCCGCACCTGCAAAGCAATAGCGCAGCGAACGGAAGTCATAGGCGTGGGCAGTCCGGGCATAACCGTTCAGGAAGGTATCGGTCCCAAAGAGGATCGTTGCGTTTGAGCCGTAGATAAGCTCCGGAATGATGCGGTAGTGCAGGGGAGACGGGTAAAGATATGCCGGTACTCCCGAGATCAACGGCAGAATTGTGCCGGCGGTCAGGCCGAATGAGTGAAACATCGGCAAGACATTGAAAACCTTGTCGGACGGGGTGAAATCAATCCTGGCGGCAGCCTGTGTCGCATTGGCCAGAATGTTTCTGTGCGTCAGCACCACGCCCTTCGGTTCTCCTTCCGAACCGGATGTGAACAGAATAACGGCTGTATCGTTGGCGTGCCGTGTGACCACAGGACGGGTCTTCGTGACGAGACCTCTGACTTTGTCGAGGAGCGTGATCTCTTTCCTGACTTCGTCAAGCCAGATGAAGCGGACATGAGGAGAGAGCTGCTCAACGAGGTTTTCCAATCTCGCCTGAGTAACAAAAGTGCGCGAACAAAGAATGGTTTTGACGTTTGCTGTCCGGCACGCCGACAAAACGTTGCTCGGTCCAGCGGTGAAATTGATCATTGCCGGGACCTTGCCGGCCGATTGAGCAGCAAGAAAGGTCACGGCCGAACCGTTGGCATTTGGCAACATGATCCCGACTGTGGTCTCGCCTCGTGTCAGCTTTGCAATCTTTCGCGCCAGAACGGAAACGCCCGTCAGGAGTTTGCCGTAGCTGAGCTTGCCGCTCAGCGGATCCTCGACGGCAAGTTGAGAATATCCGCGCTCTCTGGCGGTTTCGATGACCCGGTCAAGGATCGTGCTGTCTTGCGACAGACTGGTTTCGAACATTAGACCTGACATCACCTGATAGAGTTCAGCACCTGCCGCTGCACGGCGTTTGCGGCCCTTCAGGTCTTCGGACAGTTCAAGGCGTTTCGGTTCCATGATCGTCACCTTCACTTTCGGAAACAGTCGTTTGCGGATCTGGTCGGGTTTCAGATAGGAGAAAGGAGTTTTCTCAAGGCCTTCTATGCGGATGGGCACAATCATCGCCCCCGTCTTGTCGGCTACCATTGCGGCTCCGTCGTAAACCTTCATCAGGGAGCCGGTGACCGTCAGGCGGCCTTCCGGAAAGATCACAAGTGGCTCGCCTGACTGAACGGTTCTGATCAGCGCCCGTGTCGCCATCGGTTTTGACGGGTTGATCGGCAATGCGTTGGCTAGCCGCAAGAAGGGCCGCACCCACCAGCGCTTGGCGATGTCGTAGTCGATAGCGAATGTTGGGGTCTTGTCGCTCAGGGTCAATGCAAGGCCGGCGTCGAGAAGGCTGACGTGATTGAGGGCAAGAACGGGAGCCGGCCCTGCTTTTTCAAGGTTCTCGAGGCCGGAAATCTCCACACGAAATACTGAACGATAGAGTATCGAAACCGCATCCCGCATCGGGTTGGTCGGCAGGAACATCAGCATAGCAATTGCGGCGAACAAGTTGAGCGCAGACAGGGAAAGAAGGATCGTCGGCACAGAGGCGCCAAAATACTGCGCACCGGCAAGCGTCAGGCCGCCAAGCGTCATGATCGCCGCGCCCAGCGCATTGGTACCTGCAATTCTGCGTGCCCGGCAGTCCGGATCAGACCAGGTCTGCAGTGCGGTGAAAGTTGGAACCGCAAGGAATGCTCCAGAGATGGCAAGGCCTGCCATATCAATGGACAGGCGCAAGACGCCTTCGCGAGCAATGAATTCGCCCAGTGTTGCGGCCGGCAGCGAATGAGACACTCCGTTCAAGGTAAGTGCCGTATCCAGGCAAAAAACAGCCAACAGGAGTGTGCCGACCGGAACCGGCAGCAGCACGACGCGTCCGGCAAGCAGCCAGGCGGCGATGGCTGAACCAATTCCGATGGAAACTGCAAATACGGCCAGAAAATAGGTGACCGCAACTTCACCGCCACCAAGCAAAGATTTTACCATCAGCGGCAGGATGGCCAGGATCAAGGCACCGATCAGCCAGAACCAGGCATTCATAAGTGCGACGCGGATAAGACGCTTGTCAGCGACAAGGTCTGCAAGGACACGCCAGGTAGACGTGGCAACGTTCCAGTCGATCTTGAGATCGGGAGCTGCTGCCGGTGTTGATGGTATCAGGCGGCTCAAACCATAACAGGCTACGGCCAATGCGATCATGACCGGTGCGAACAACATGACGGGCGCACCCGTTGCGAAGACAAGACCGGCCGATATGGTTCCGCCGAGAATGGCCAGAAAGGTTCCAGCTTCTATCCAGGCGTTTGCTCGTGGCAGCTCGGTTGCTGGAAGGTGATCCGGCAAAAGCCCGTACTTGACGGGGCTGAAGAGGGCGGACATTGCCCCGAAAACGAAGAGAGCTGAAAACAGGATCGGAAGAGAGCTCAGGGCCATGCCTGTGACGGCAAGTCCTGCGCCGCCAATTTCCACCAGCTTGGTGATGCGGGCGATCCTGGACTTGTCATATCGGTCGGCCAGTTCACCGCCAATTGCGGAGAACGCCAGAAACGGAGCGATGAAGACTGCGCCGGCCAAGGCAATCAGGGCACCCGAGTTGCCTGCAGACGAACCGGCGACATTGAACAGGATCAGAAACACGAGTGCGTTTTTTAGGAAGTTGTCGTTGAACGCTGCAACGAACTGGGTCCAAAAGAGCGGCGCAAACCGCCGGGAAGTCATCAATGGCTTTTGCATTATCTTCTCCTGCGGGGCGGCTGTTTGCGGCACCCCACTTGAACGAATGTTGGTTAGGATTGCTCGGGCTGATTGATGTTGATCAGCAGTTTTTCGGATTTTGCGTGTTCCAGCCGGTTGCGCAATTTTGCGGCTTCTTCGCGGTTGTTCAGGGTCAGAGCGACCTGAGCACTTGCCGTGAAGAGTGCTCTCATTTGCAATATTAGCGCCTCAAACATGCTGCCTCCATAAAAGTGAACATTGTTCATTATTTGACAAAGCCACAGAGACTCGGTTAAGTCAAGAAGAAAATGAACTAAGTTCACTTTTGCGGAGAAAACTCACAGTGGCCGGATTGCAAAAAGCAAAGAGCGAAGAAACGCATCGCCGCGTTTTGGAAGCTGCCATCAGCGCCGTCGAGGCTGGCGGCCTGGATGCTGTGAACATAAGGAAGATCGCCGCGGAAGCAGGCTATTCGGTTGGCTCGGTTTACAAACACTATGCCGATCAGGACGAACTCCTGCTCGCGGTCAATTCCGTTACGCTCGGACGCATTCGAGAGAGGATGTCGGAAGCGCTCGAGGGCTCGGTTGATCCGATGTTTCAAATGAAGGTTCTGGCGCAGACCTACCTCGATTTTGCGCGTGAGAACCGAAATCTATGGACGACGCTTTTTGCGCACCGGCTGCCGGAGGGCAAAGCGGTTCCGGAAGAGCATATTCTTGAAAACATCGCACTGCTGGAATTCATCGCTGTCCCGCTCAAGGCACTTAATCCGGAGCTTGAAGGCGATGTTCTTGCGGCAAGAACCCGTACCTGCTTCGCTGCAGTTCACGGGCTCGTCACCATCGGTCTGGAAGCTCGATTTGTCGGCCTCAGTGGAGAAGAGATGGACCGCGAGATGATGTATCTGGTTGAGCGCGTTTCTGGGATGTAATTTCTTCAGCGCTCATGAGACTACGTACCGCAAAATGTCTGGTAAGGACCAAAGTCCTCAGGTGCAGGCAACGCATTGGCTTCAAATCCCGGACGCTCCTCAAATGGTCTTGAGAGAAGGTCAAGCAACAGCTCAACCTGGTCATAGTTGCCGCTTTCGGCTGCCGAGAGAGCCGCTTCGACCATGTGGTTGCGAGCAATATAGATAGGATTGACCGCATTCATCCGGTCCTTGAGGCCGGCAGTTTGCGCGTCCTCCAACTGTAATCGCCTCAGCCATTTGTTGTGCCATGTGACAAACGCGCCGGTGTTTTCAAAAAGTGCCGCCGCTGGATCTGCCTTCCCCTCGGCGGTCTCGGCGAGCCGGCGGAAGAACACAGTGTAGTCGACGGATTGGTCTTTCATCAGGCTTAGCAGTTCTTCAATCAGGTCCTGATCGTCTTCCGCGTCCTTTACCAACCCAAGCTTTGACCGCATGCCTGAAAGCCATAATTTTCCGTAGATGTCCGGAAAGCGAGCGAGTTCGTCGGCTGCAAGCGTGACGGCCTTGTCGAGGTCATCGGGCTCAATCAGCGCCAGAATCGCCTCTGCCAGCCGGGCGAGGTTCCACTGGGCAATGACTGGTTGCCTTCCAAAGGCGTAGCGGCCGCCGTGGTCAATGGAACTGAACACCGCAGCGGGATCATAGGCATCGATAAAAGCGCATGGGCCGTAGTCGATGGTCTCACCGGAAATGGTGGTGTTGTCTGTGTTCATGACCCCATGCACGAATCCGACCAGAACCCAGTGCGCGATCAGGCTGGCTTGCCGTTCTACGACACGCCGGAAAAGCTTCAGGTACTTGTCCTCTGCATCCCTCAGATCCGGATCGTGTCGGGATATTGCATAGTCTGCGAGCTGACGAACCTTTTCGGTTTCGCCTCTTGCGGCAAAATACTGAAACGTGCCGACGCGCAAATGGCTGGCGGCAACGCGTGTTAAAACAGCGCCGGGTTTGGGACCATCGCGGAATATTGTTTCGCCTGTGGTTACGGCTGCAAGAGCGCGCGTCGTTGGAATGGCGAGTGCGTGCATTGCTTCGCCCATGATGTATTCTCTCAATACCGGGCCAATGACCGCCTTGCCGTCCCCCCGCGCGAGAAGGGTGTCGGGCCGGAGCCTTTCAACTGCATGTCCCGTCTTCTGCCTTCTCGGTCGACCAGTTCGCCCAGAAGCAGTGCGCGGCCGTCACCAAGTTGAGGAGAAAAGCCCCCAAACTGATGGCCTGCATAAACCTGAGCCAACGGGCTTGCGCCTTCGGGACTGTCGGCTCCCGCAAATATCGCGGCACCCGTAGGGCCCTTGAGCTCGTTGGGGCTGAGGCCGAGTTCGGTTGCCAGACGGTCATTGAACAAAACCAGCTTGGGTGAGGGGACCTGGGCTCCTTTCCAGGCTACGTAAAACCCTTCAAGTTCGCGGGCATAAGAGTTGTCAAAGTGGAAAAGCGGTGGTTTTGCAGTCATGATTGCCTGTTGATCAAGAAACGGCGGAAACTCTGAAACAAGCATATAGGCAAGGTGAGAGCGATTCCGAGAGCAGAGATCGAATGATCTGAGCCATTCAGCAAAATGACGCAAGGAACACAAGTCGGCCTGTGCTTTTGGCCAGGAGATGCCAAGGGAAACAAGGCTGGCGTTGTTGCCGGGTTCTTGCAAGGCGTTATATCGATAAAGCCTGGAGTATGAAATGAAGAAGCTTGCTGCCATCGCAATTGCCTTGACCACGATTGCAAATCCTGCATTTGCGGTCTTGCCTGAAGACGAAGAGAAGCCTCCGAAACCGACGCCGACTTCAACAAAATGTCCTGACGGGACTGCCTGGGACGAAGGGTCTGAAAGCTGCGCCGAGATGAAAGCAAGTCTCTTCAGCGACCTCGATCGGTTCAGGGCAGCGCGTGAATTGGCTTACGCAGGCAGACTTGAGAGCGCTCAAAGAGCACTGGATGCAATGACCGATCAGTCCGACGCAAGGGTGCTGACATATCGGGGATTTATCGCCCGCAAGACCGGAGACTGGAACAGCGCCAAGTCATACTATGCTGCTGCACTTGTTGCGGACCCGAACAATCTGCTTGCGCGCTCCTACTATGGAATGGGACTTGCAAAACGCGGCGACATTGAAGGCGCGCGTCAGCAACTGAAAGAGATAAGAGCCAGAGGCGGGCGGGAAACCTGGCCCGAAAGGGCTTTGCTCCTGTCGCTTCACTCGGGCGGCCTGAGCGCTTACTGATTGCACCGGACCGTCCAATTCAGGTTGCTCAGATTCACGATATCGTAAAGCCCTCAAACTTTTTTCTGAAGCACAATGAATAATTTCGATCGTCGTGTGTCTACGTGATGTAAATTTTCAAAGGGAGAAGCGCCATGAAGACTGTTTTTGCATCCGCTGCCATTGCCTTGAGCCTGGCTTGCACCCAAGCCCTTGCAGGAGAAACCCCGTCCAGTCCGGACGCGAAGGTTTATTTTGTAAACATTGAAGACGGCGCCACGATAGAGGGTCCTGTCAAAGTTGTGTTCGGATTGTCGGGCATGGGTATTGCGCCGGCCGGCATCGAAAAAGACAACACCGGTCACCATCATCTGCTGATCAACAGAGCACCGATTGGTCAGGGTGAAGATGGCGAAGACGAGTTCGTCTACAACATTCCAGCCGATGAGAACCATATTCACTATGGCGGTGGTCAGACTGAAACGGTGCTGGAACTCGCGCCGGGCGAACATACATTGCAACTCGTGCTTGGCGACCTCAATCACATTCCGCACAATCCTCCGGTCTATTCTGATGTCATCAAGATTACCGTAGAGTAGGGATCACCGACCTGCCGGCGGTCTCCAAACCGCCGGCGTGTTGGGAGAGCGGATGAAGCCAAAAGAAGTCAGGGACTTGTTGCCAAATGCACTGCCATCAATCTGGCGGTTTGCATTGAGTCTGACCGGTGACGTCGACATGACGAACGACCTTGCGCAGTCGACCTGTTTGCGTGCGGTGGAAAAGGCAGATCAGTTTCGATTTTCCGGAAGTTTCGAAGGCTGGTGTTTGCAAATCTGTCGTTCGATCTGGCTGAATGAATTGCGCAGTCGAGCGACACGGCAAGACAAGGTCTTTGCAACGATCGACGCGGATCTGATTCCTGATATTGCTCCGGGCGTTGAACACAATCTTTTCGCCAAGGAAATCATCGAGCGGGTGATGGCGCTGCCGGACGCTCAGCGCAGTGCGGTGGAATTGGTCTTTGTACAGGAATTCACCTATTCGGAAGCCGCGACGATCCTGGATGTTCCGATCGGCACGATCATGAGCCGTTTGCACGCCGCGCGCAAAGCCCTGAAAAAGTTCACGCAAACGCCGAGTTTTGATCAAAGGAAGGAGAAGCGATGACCTATTCAGATCAGGAATTGCTGGCCTTTCTGGATGGCCGGCTAGATGAAAAACGTTCTGCCGAGATCGAGCAAACCATGCGCATCGATCAGGATCTGGAGGCGCGTGTGATGGATCTGGACCCTGTCGCCACACCGGTTCGAAATGCCATGAAGGCTGTTCCTGGCGATCATGTTCTACTGGACTTGAAGCGATCTGCTCCCTTTACACTCCAGGCGAAGGCAAGCTCGTTGCAATGGTCCAGGTTGGCAGCTGTGCTCTTATTGGGCGTGCTTCTGGGAAGTGGCGTGATGTGGTTCGGCGGGCCGGCCCCTGAAGACTGGAGAAGCCGCATTGCGCAATACCAGTCACTTTATGTCGCCGAAACGGTGCGGCTCACCACCGCGTCTGCTGAAACGCTCAAACGACAACTCGATGCGGCTGTCGATACGCTCGGCCGCCCGTTGGAGCGGCAAGGCCTTGATGCACCTGCTTCGCTCAGTCTGGCACGCGTTCAGGTGCTTGGCCTTGACGAAGAACCCTTGATCCAGATTGTCTATCAGGCCGACGATGGACGACCGTTTGCGCTTTGCATTACGACGGGCACCGGGGCCGGCAGTCCGGATGTTGCCTCGTCTGAAATCCTTCATGGTCTGGCGACAACCGCCTGGCACGACGGATCCTTTCGCTACATCCTTGTGGGCGGGAAAGACTTGACCGAAACGGAACAGCTTGCGCTGCAGCTAAAGGCCTTTCTTTGATCGGGAAAGTCCCGTTTTTAGCCGCGCGATGAAGGCAGTATTTGGAAACACCCATTAATCTTCGATCGAGATGTTCGCTGCTGGGTTGCATGCTTTTCGTTTCGGGAAAATAATCCTGATGTCCTTTAGAATCGGGAGCATTTGTCATTCACGAAACGATCAAATCCGGCAATGGTCACGTCAGACACCTCAGGTCACTTTTTCTATCCGATATTCATTTAGGCACGCGCGGTTGCCAGGCAGAGTTGCTTCTCGACTTTCTAAATCACCACGATGCCCAGAGGATCTACCTGGTCGGTGATATTATCGACGGTTGGCGTCTTCGGAAAAAGCGCTTCTGGCCTGCGTCTCATCAAGAGGTCATGAACCAGATCCTGGAGCGCGGTCGCCGCGGTGTTGAACTCACTTACATTCCTGGAAATCATGATGAGTTTCTGAGAAAGCACACCAGAACCAGATTTGGCTGCATTCGGTTTGCCGACAGCGTAGAGCACCTGACAGCTGAGGGGCGACGATACCTGGTCATTCATGGCGACCAGTTCGATGTTGTCATGCAAAACGCCAAGTGGCTCGCATTTCTTGGAGATCGCTTTTATGCCACCGCTTTGGCGCTCAACACTTGGCTGAACATCATCAGGCACCGGCTGGGCTTGAACTATTGGTCGCTTGGGTCATTCGCGAAGCAGCATGTGAAGCAATTCGTCAATTTTATCGGCCAATTCGAAGACACTATTTTTGCCGAGATAGACAAAAGAGAGCTCGACGGCATCATTTGCGGTCATATCCATCATGCAGCGGACCGGGAGGTGAACGGTATTCACTATCTCAACACGGGTGATTGGGTAGAGAGCTGCACTGCGATTGGTGAAAACTTGGATGGATCGCTCGAGGTCATCCGGTGGCAAGGTGCTGAACAGATCTTTGCCCGGGCAGCCAAAGACACAGAGACGAATGTTGCTGCATGAAATCCGTGCTTTTTGTAACCGATGCTTGGTATCCGCAAATCAATGGTGTTGTCAGAACACTTGAATACACGGCACGCGAACTGGAACGACGCGGGGTGCGCGTCGAGTTCATGACCCCGCAGGGGTTTCGAACAGTGCCATGCCCGACCTATCCGGAAATTCGCCTTTCGCTGACAACAAGAGGCAGCGTTCGAAAAATGCTGAACGATGTTGGTTGCGATCATGTGCATATCGCGACGGAAGGGCCTCTTGGGTTGCTGGCCGCAAGCGCATGCAAACGCGAAAAACTGCCTTTTACGACAAGCTATCACACACGTTTTCCTGAATATGTAGCTGCCAGATTGCCGTTGCCGACCGCACCCTTTTATGCCTGGTTTCGCCGGTTCCACAATTCAGGGTCAGGCTGCATGGTCGCCACATCGCTTCTGGAAGACAGCCTGCGAAAGCGGAAATTCAAGAACCTGATGCGTTGGGCACGCGGCGTGGATACGGACCTGTTCAAGCCCTACGACGGCTCGATTTTTCCGGCGGAGTTGCCGCGGCCCATTTTCTTGAATATCGGACGAGTGGCAGTCGAAAAGAATATCAAGGCATTTCTGGACCTTGAGCTGCCCGGCTCAAAGGTTGTGGTTGGCGACGGCCCTCAGTTGGCAAGCCTCAAGAAGGCCTACCCGCAGGTTTTATTCACCGGCACGAAGAATGGTGAGGACCTTGCAAGACACTACGCGAGCGCGGATGTCTTTGTCTTTCCATCCAAGACGGACACATTCGGTCTCGTTCTTCTGGAAGCCCTGGCATGTGGCACACCCGTTGCCGCCTATCCCGTGATGGGGCCTCTTGACGTGATTGGAAACAGTGGTGTCGGGGTTCTATCCGACGATTTGAAAGAGGCCGCACTCGATGCACTCAAGGTCCCGCGGGAGAACTGTCGACGAGCCGCGCTTGAGCAGAGCTGGTCGAAATGCACCGAGCAGCTGTTGGCGAATATAGAGACCGCAGAAAAAGTCCATTCGGCAGCCCGATCCGGGAGAGCTGCCTGATATTCCATGAGCTGGCGTTTCTGATATCAAACTGCGAGCGAAGAGGGCGCGATGCGGGCCGATTGGAATTGATCCGTCAGCACGCCGTTTTCGTCTGTCACCTTCAGTGGTTCAAAATCATTTTTGAAGCGACTTGGAAGACGATGTTGAGGCCGGTAAGCCGATCTGAGCTTATCTGTCATGGCACAGTAGGTCAGCGAAGGCTCTTTGAAGGATTGATACATCTGGCGTGGGCTGCCGATGCCTGCGTTCCAGCCGAAGCGGTGTAATGGCCGGACGGCAGCAAGTATCGTCTGTTCAAGATCAAAGTGCTTACGCCAATGCCAGGCATGCCCGAAAGTGTGGCGTGTCAGAGCTTTTTTACGTCCTCGAAATTTCAAAAGGTCCCTGAGAAAAGGCACGACTTTTTCAATGGGCTCTTTTGGCCACTCGACAAGTTTTTGACCGTCCATATCACTGAGTAGGACATTCGGCATCAAGCGGCCTTCGCGCGCAGCCTTGTCGAAATATGGGGTTCCTGCAATCGGGATGGTCATCGACAAAAGACCGGGAAGTGGTACCCGGTGGTCCGACAGGAGGCCGGACAACTGGTCGTCGACTTCGGCGACAGTCTGCTGTGCAAAGTCGATGATCATGCCGTAGTCGAAGAAGATACCATTTTCCGCACAGGCTTGGGTCAAGGTAAGCGGATCGGAGGAAAGGCTTTGCTTCTTGTTGAAGGTCCGTAGAAGCGCCGGATCCAAAGTCTCGACACCTGAAAATATGCCCTTGCAGCCATTTTCAGCCAAAAGCTTGAGATTTTCGGGGCGTTTGAAAAAGTCCCCGGTAACCAGTGCACCCCATCCTCGAAATTGTCCCCGACGCCATCTCTCGCCGATCTTCTTTACCCGCCACTCAAAGCTGCCACGGTTGTTGCCATAGAAATTGTTGTCGAGGACCATGACACAGACAGCCTTGCCAATTGCATCAAGCTGACTGTCGATCGAGTGCTCGGAATGAGCTGTATATGCGCGACCCTCTCCGGAAAGAGAGCAAAAGGAACAGGCAAAATTGCAATTCTTTGTTGTTTCCAGATAGGCGATGCCCATGCTCGGCGATGTCAGGTCAAATCTGGGAGCGGCCGCGTCTGAAACATGATCTCTGGAAAGCACGGTTTCGATGACAGAGGCAACTTCTTCGACATCTCCCTGGCAGGTATAGTCAAATACCTCGTCGCAGATTGCAGGAAGTGCTCGCGCAATCGGGCCGCCAATCACGCCGACCACGCTCGGATTGAAATGCCTGCAATAAGCCAATAGTTGCCGCGCTCTGTCGAAGGCTGCCGTCAGGCCTGTGAAGACCACCATATCCGGCCATTCGAACTGACGCCGTTCGAGAAGTGCGCCGTGATACACTTCGTCCCACACGCGAACCTCGGCGAGAGCGGGGTTGAAGTAACCCGCAAGGTAGTAGGGCGCCATCGCCCGTGGCACGAACAGGCGTGTCGGCGTTGCCGATCTCCACGGGTCGAAGTAAGCATTGACGATCAGAATTCGGCTCTTGCGGCCCGCTTTCATGCTGTCTCCGATTGTCGCACTTCTGGCTTGTATTGGTCTTGTGGCAAGTTTGAGCGAAAGCCTTGCACATCGGCGTGGAATAGTCTTCCCACTCAAAGGACAAGTAGCATTTTATGAACATCTTGATGCTAACGATCCGGTTCAAAATGATCTGTTTTCACCCGTAAACGCAGCCGACCGCCATTTCATGGAAATGATCGAACACTTCAGGAAACACGATGCTTTTGCGCATCTGAACGACTCCATACTTGAGAGCATCTGTTCGGTCTCGAAGGCAATCGATGTTCCTGAGCATCAGTTCATTGTGCGGGAGGGCGAGGAGACCTCTGATCTTTATCTGCTGATTGAGGGGGAGGCGCGCGCCGTCAGGCGAGACCCGGGTGGTGGAGACATCAAACTGAACATCATCAGGACCGGTGAATGCGTCGGTGAACTGGCCTTCCTGGACGGGGCGCCCAGATCTGCCTCGGTTGTTGCGGAAACGCCTTGCCAACTCATCAAGATACCAGTCGATGCCTTAAGAGCCTTGCCTGACGGCGCGATGGTCACGGGAGAGTTGAAGGGCGCGCTGGCTGGTGTCGTCGTAAAACGGGCACGTAGCTTGAGTGACGAAATGCTGTCCGCGCTGCGAGAACAACTCGCAGCCAAGACCCTGCAGAACCAGTTCGGTTATTTCCTAGTTTTCACCATTGCGCTGTTTTTGATCTCGACTTCGCTCTTCTATCTCGTCGCCGAGCGTTACGTGAAGGATGTCTATGATCCCGGATTCTCCTGGCAAACGATCCTGCTGTTCGCGATTCCCTGCCTGATCATCATCAAGGCCATGAAGATACCGCCGGCTCAACTCGGGTTGCGCCGGGAGGGATTGGCAAAATCACTTGCGCAGTCGTTCGGTATCTGCCTGGTTCTGTCGATCCCTATCGGAATATACCTGATCTTCTTCAAGCAGGCAGAAGCGCCAACGGCAGGCGGCGTCAAGGTCGATCTGCTTTTTCTGACGCAATACCTGTTTCACACCGTGTTTCAGGAAATCGGATCAAGGGGCCTGATGCAGGGGCTCTTCCAGAAGTTCCTGGCCGATACCAAGGGCCACAGGGCAGTCCTGCTGACCAGTACGATATTTGCTTCGCTTCACCTGACTTTCGGCGTTGATGCTGTCGTCATAACCTTCTTTGCCAGCATCATTTTCGGCTATGTCTATCTCTATCAGAAGAACCTCGCTGGCGTGATCCTGATGCACTATTGGTTCGGCGTTCTGGCCGCACTGATGGTCGCAATCTGAGGTCTGCTGCAAAAATTCCTGGCAGAAAACAAACTGGAATACACTTTTGATGCGAACGCGGAAGGTTCGTCTACATTCCACAATGACCGTGGTGACCAAGAAAGCTTTGGCTTAAGCGGCAGATTGTTTGTCGCAGGGACCAGAGCGTCCAGCTGCCTAAGGCGTCCAGCTCAAAGCGGTCTTCTGCTCGGAGAGCGTCCAAAGCTTGGCAGCCTGGTCCGGTTCCAGAGCGAATGCCTCCAGGGCGCACTCGCCGACAGGTCCGACCATTTCAAACCTGGTCGGGCCGTAATATTTTTCGGCTTCCAGACCTTTCTCCGTGGCGCACATGACTTCGGGCCAGGAGCCTCGCGCGGCAGATTGCGCAAATGCCAGCAGCAGAGTGGCAAGAATGCGGGTCTTCAGGTCGGCCGTGTCCCGGATCAAACCGGTCCTTGATGCACCCGGGTGACAAACGTGGACCTGAACGGTCTTGCCGGCTTTCTGCACCCTGCGTTGAAGTTCATAGGCAAAAACCATTTGCGCCAGCTTGCTTTGAGCGTAGGCGTTCCATGCCGAATAGTTGTTGTCAAAGTTCAGATCCTCGAAACGAATGCGTTTGTCGCCCATCTTGTAGCCATTGCTTCCGACGACAACGATCCGTCCTGACGTTTCCTCGATACGTTCAAAGAGCAGTCCACACAGAAGGAAATGGCCGTAGTGGTTCACGCCGAGCTGGCTTTCGAAGCCGTCCACGGTGAGTTGCTGCGTGGCGATCTGCGCGATGGCGGCGTTGCAAATGAGGGCATCTATTTGGGGGACGGTTTCCAGAAGCTCTGCTGCAGCGTCCCGAACGCTTGCCAGTACAGCAAGGTCCATACGAACAAAACTGACGTCGGTTTGCGGCCCGAACTCTTGTTTCAAACTTTCGATCGCGACGGCTGACTTCTCAGCGCTGCGGTTCATCATCACCACACGTGCGCCTTTGGAGATTAGTATCCGCGCCGCCTCGAAACCTGCACCCCCGTTTGCCCCTGTAATGACGTAGGTTTTTCCTTTCAGGGAGCCGAGACGTTCCGGCGTCCATCCTCTTGGTCCAAATCTCATTTTCAACTCGCATTTCTTCCTGCGATGGCAGGGCATTTCGAGAAGTGTTTCCACCAACTTGAAATAAGAGATAACTCTCTTGTATGAGCTGAAACAGGCGAATTGATCGCAATTTTTTGCCTGATTGTATCAACCGTATTGTAAGTCTAGGCCTCTCGAGGCAGGTTGAAGGCATGAGCAAAGATCTGATCAGGCAAATTATCGACCGCCGATTGCCGGTTGCCGGAATGGCTGAGACCGGGGTCCGGGGTGTGCAGCTCTTTCGCGTCACCGAACCGGTGGCCTGTGCGCCTGCGGTTTATGAACCGACTGTTGTCGCCATCGTGAGCGGGACCAAGGAGGCCATTCTTGATGGTCAGCACTATGTCTACGATCGTGACCGGTATCTTTGTTGCCCCATGTCGATGCCGGTCGAGGCGGGCACGCCAACTGCCGGTCCGGACAACCCGCTCCTCGGTGTCATAATTTCCCTCGATACGCGCGCAATGACCGAGCTGTCTATCGAGCTGGAAAGTGCTGCGCCACTCCGCAGATCTGCAAGTGACACGCCCCAGGCAGGTCTGACATTGGCGCGGTGGGATGCTTCCTTTACCGACGCCTTGCACAGGCTCGTGCAACTTGGTGATGACCCCACAGCTACGGCAGTCCTTGGAGAGTGCCGGCTGCGAGAGGTCTACTATGCTGTCTTGAAGGGAGATGCCAGCGTCTCCGCGCGCCGTGCCTTTGGCATCGGCAACGAGATTGCCCGAACTATCCAGTTCCTGTCAGCGCACTTGAATGAACCGGTCACCATCGACGACATGGCGGCGCAAGCGGGCATGAGCCGGGCCGTGTTCCATCGCAAGTTCAAACAAGCGACCACACTGTCACCGATCCAATTCGCAAAATCCATGCGATTGAACCACGCTGCGATGAAGATCGCAGGCGGGATGAATGTGAGCGAAGCGGCCTGGGAAGTCGGTTACGTCAGTTCCTCGCAATTCAGCCGGGAGTTCAAACGCATGTATGGCCAGTCTCCCAAACGCTGGAGCCAAAAGGCACAACTCCCGGAGGGTGTGCTCTAGCAGGCAGCAATGCTTTTTCGCTGCGGGTTGAGGCTTGCTCTCTATTCCAGACCATCAAAACGGCGGTGGCAAATGACCGGTATGCGGACTAGATGCCAATTCGCTGCGGTAGCGCCAATGGCTCCTTTCCAGGACAGCCGCAGTCAAAAAGACCATTTATAAGAGCTTTGAGCGTCCCAGCTTTGACGCGCCGCATTGCGGCGTGTTAGCTATCGCGTGACGACGGTTTGACCGAAATATGGCGGCAGACCCGTGGAAATTGCGCACGGGAAACATCTTATGGCTAAATTGAAACATATTGGTCTGGGAGTGCTTGCCGGTTGGTTTCTGACGTTGCCAGTACTGGCGCAGGAGGGCTGGACGCCAGAGCGTAGTCTCACGGTCAAGCACCTGTCGGATGTCTCCTTCACCCCCGACGGTACCGGACTGCTCTTCGGAATCCAGAGCATCGACCTCGATAACGACCAGTATCTGACCGAATATGTGATCTCCGATCTGAACGGCGCCTCCGTCCGAACGCTTTTGCCTGCGTCGCCGGATAACTCTTGGCCGCAATGGTCGCCCGATGGGGCCCTGGTTGCCTATCTGTCCTCGGCCTCCGGGGTCAGCAACATATGGGTCATCCCAGCAGAGGGCGGCACCGGGCAGGCTCTCACCGACCAGACGACTGATGTACAGAGCTTCAAATGGGCACCTGACGGCAATGCCATCGCCTTCGTCATAGAAGATCCCAGCTATGTGCCGCCGCCGTTGAACAATGCTGACGACTATGCCAAGAACCAGCTTTGGATGGTGCGCCTCTCCGATGGTGCTCCGGACGGCGCTGCGATAAATCTGACCCCAGATGCCGACTTCTCCATCAGCGGCTGGACGGGCAACTGGACCTATGATTGGGCGCCGGATGGCTCGGCCATAGTCTTTGCCCATCAAGAACGCCCCGGGCTAGACTACATGACTGAAGCGCGCCTCTCCATCACCGAGGTCGCGACACAAACCGTGACTCCGATGGCGCTGGACAACGATCATTGGCAATACTTCCCGCGCTGGTCCCCGGACGGTAAATACATCGCCTTCCTGAACGCGCCGGGCGAGTTTATGTGGTCCTTCCTCTGGGACATCAAACTCTTGCCCGTCGAAGGCGGTGATCTGGTCGAGCTGGCACGGACCAAAAATCGGCTGCCTTTCATCTGGCAATGGGCAGCGGACAGTCAGAGTGTCTACTACCTCGAAAACGACCGGGTGAGCTATTCCTTCTATGAGATGCCCATTGATGGCAGCGACTTCACCAAGATCTTTGGCGCGCCCGAGGACATCGATGCCCCTGGCCTGAACACATATCTTACGTCGCCCTACATCCATGTCAGCCCGGACAATACCCAACTGGCCTATATCGGCCAAACCTCTAGCACGCCACCCGCGATCTATCTCAGCGACGTGGATGATTTCTCGCCGGAAAAAATCAGCACTGCCAACGATCCCTATCTGGAGGTGCCGCTTGGGACATCGGAACTTATTCAGTGGACATCGCTGGACGGCACCGAGGTTGAGGCCATCCTGAGCTATCCGCCGGACTACCAAGAGGGGCAGAGTTACCCGATGGTCGTGCAGATCCACGGCGGGCCGAATGCGGTCGATTTCAACGAATATCTGCCTGTGATTAAGTACTTCGCTACTGCGAATTACACTGCGGCGGGCTACGTCGTGCTTCGGGTGAACTATCGCGGTACCCTCGGCTATGGGCGCGCGTTCCGCGAGGATTTGATCGGCAATTTCGGCGGTCCAGACTACGAGGATATTATGACCGGGCTCGACCATGTCGTCGATCTGGGCATAGCCGATCCCGATCAGCTGTTTGTGGTCGGGCAGAGCAATGGTGGTACCCTGACGAACTGGATCGTGACCAAGACCGAACGCTTCAAATCCGCCTGCTCGATCGCGGGAGAGACGGATTATATCAGCCTCGAAGGCACCAACGGCTTTTTCCAGACCAGCTGGTATCTGGGCGGCAGTTTTATCGACAACCTGCAGATGTTCATCGAACGCTCGCCGATCTTTCATGTCAAGAACGTGACAACCCCGATCCTGATCCAGGGCGGGCTTTTGGACGACAACGTGCCCTATACTCAGCTTGAGGAGTTCTACCGCGCGCTCAAACGCGCAGGTGCCGAGGCCCATCTTGTCGGCTATCCCGGCGCGACTCACGAAAGCTACACGCCGAAGCAATACCTTCAGCTTCTGCGTTCCTGCCTTGACTGGACGAACAGCCACCGTGCAGCCGAGGCGAACTAAGACAGGGTACGGGCCGGCCTGCACACGCTCGCGCGACGCTAAAGTGTAAGTGAGATGCGGAAGACGACCGCACCAACGGTCTTGGGTCTGCTGTAAGAAGTCGACCTTACAGCAGAATTCTTCAACGCTCAGTCCACCAAAGGCCTGCCGCAGGACTAAAGCTATCTGTTGCTGCCTGAACCTGGTTTCTCGCTCAATTCTCTCGTCGTTGAACCGCTAGGGATACCGGCAATGACAGATGGTTACGTCGGGCAAGCGTCCTCCTTTTCACGCACAAGGTCGCCAAGTCAGGCTTATACAAAGACACCGCACTTCGATTCTGCAATGCATTGATCCATGATGATGAATACTTGGTACAAACTGGAGTTGGTTGGTGCCCGAGTGATCTCATAAGATGGCACAAAGAAGAGAGGTTTCCCTATGTCATTGATCTTCGACGTATGCGGCTAGCAGCAAGATCACGCATTACGCTCTGCGCGACGTCAAACGCAGCGCCGGGCCATTTTGCGACTGTAAAACTAATGCTGGCTGGCTGAAGCATCTGAAATGCCAGTATAGGTGCAAAGCACAACACTTGGAACTTTGGGATCAGAGTGGCTGTTTGCTGCAAATGATGCAAATGATGCAAACGCCCGCTTCAACGATGATACCGTCTTACTCGACCTTCATCGTGATCGGATCCTCGATCAGCAGTGTTTCACCCGTTCGAGATAGCGCACGAATGCTTCCAGGAAACCTTCGTAGAAAATATCTTCAACAATGTCCCAGACGTCGCGATTGTCCGTTACGATGCTATGGGTAAAGCCTCTCGAAAGAGAACTTCAACATTGTGCCCATCTGGGTCAAACACAAACGCGGCGTAGTAGCCAGGTGCATAGTGGTCCCGATAGCCGGGCTTACCGTTACAGATGCCGCCCGCGGCAATTGCGCCGTCATAGGCTTTCTGAACGGCTTCTTTATCCGGCGCTCTGAAACAAATATGAATTTTGGGTTGAGTCGGCGCGCCCTTAGTAATCAAAAAACGAACGATACCTTCACTTTCTATTCCAAGTTCGCCGATCTCCTCGTCGAGGAAGGCCACATGCGCACCGATTGCTTCGAAAATTGGAACATAGAACCGGTGGGCCGCTGAGAAATCGCCAACAGTGTACTCGACATGATCAAACATTGGGTCCTCCAGTAAAGTGCCAGTTCTCTTTTGATCGCTAAAATAGGCGGCTGTTAGGCTGCCATTGTGGGTTGGAAGCATTGGAGCAGCTACAATGATAATCAAGATTTGGGTTAACTGTCCTTCGGAAGACCTCGCGGACGAAATTGCGGAACAGCTTCTTGAGCGGCGCCTGATTGGCGCTGCGAACCGCTATGCCGCGATCACCAGCCGATATGTTTGGAAAGGAGAAATCATAACCGCACGGGAAATACCGCTGCTGCTGAAGTCGAGAAAAGATCTCTTTCCAAGAGTCGCCGACGCGATCTGCCGCATTCATCCATATGAAGCGCCGAGCATACTCTCGATCGAAATTGACCAAGCAAACGACGCGTATCTTGATTACATGATGGAAAACACGCATCGGGGTTGAGCTGGAAACGCTTCAGATAGTCGCTGTCGGACAGCTCTATCTAATCAAGGCGAATTGCAAATTCACTAATCTGATTGGTCTGTTACCGGGTTGGTCAACCTCAACTTGTCGACAAGTTCATCTATTCCCTTGGCATCAAAGACGTTTGTTGCTGCCACCAGAACAAGATCGTGTTCTGTAAGGATAACCAGTTTGGCATACCACATTGAATTTGAGCCGTTGTGCCAGATGTATGGTGTTTCTTTGTCGGTCCCAATGACCCAACCGAGACTGTAGTTTTCCGCCACGACCTTCCGCATTTCCTGGCAACTTGCGGCGGTCAAGAGGCTGTTGGGTTCTCCTTTGCACGCCGCGATTTGGGCTTGGCCCCAACGTAGCAGATCCTTCAGGTTCAGGTGGATTGTTCCTGCAGGACCAAGCCATGGAGGATTGTCCGTTATCTCCCCCTGTGGCGAGATCTTGCGCTTGAACAGAAAAAGATCGCGATGTCCCCAGGGTGCGCCTTCTTCGGAAGGAGCCCCAAACCCAAGCGACTTGAGACCGAGTGGTGACGCCAATTCCTCCAGCACAAGCTCTTCCCACGATCGTCCGCTCACTTCTTCCACGATGAAGCCTGCGAGCACGTATCCAAGATTGGAATAAAGATACGCATCCGATGGATTGGGAAGCGGACTGGTCCATAAGGGAGCAAGGACAGCCCGTCTCAGGCTGTGGAGGTTCTCATCTGATCGCTTGGTAAAGTCTGCCATCGGCGCATTTGCCTGCAAGCCGGATGTGTGCGACAGCAGTTGCCGAAGGGTGAGTCCTCTCCAATGCGCATGCATTTGCCCCTTATCTGTCGGCAGATAGGCCTCGATTGGTTCGTCAAGCGAGAGGATTTGGCGATCCACGAACCGCATTACCAGGGCGGCGGTGAAGGATTTCGTGATCGATCCGATATGCCACTGGGCATCAGCAGCCACAGGTCTACTGGTGTCTTTGTGAATGGGACCAAAGGTCATCGTGACTGGTGGCTCGCCAGTTTTCGCGTAGCCCACACCCAGAGCATAGCGCGGCGCTTCCGATGCGGCCTGCCTGGACAAGCTTTCAAAGTCATCTGCATGCGCACTGTCGATCCCAAAGGTGACAAGCAATGTCTTTGCTAGAGTGCGTAACATGTGATGCATTTGCGTACGGGACTGGGCGGTTGCAAGGTTGTCATGACGAAATTCGGCTGCGCCCTGATCAGGATGCACGACAAAAAAGGCAAATTGGGTTCTTTCTGCCAGTCCGCCCTCGGCTCCAGAACCGTCATCAACACCCTCGGATATAGTAAAACCCGCCCAATCGTCTCCGATGGGCGGGTTCCTTCGTCTGGGCGCCGGGAGCCGCGCTTGGCCAGTGGTAAAACCGGCCTGGGCCTGACGCGTCATTAATTCTCGCTCAGACCATTCAAAAAACGTCATTTATTCAATGGGTTAAAAATTGACGCGTCACGGGTGCTCATGAGTTGCGCGCACAAAGACTGCTCAGAATGCTGGTGTCTGGTTCTGGAATGATGGCAGACAAAAGAAAACCCCGGACCAGAAGGCCGGGGGCGATGAAACATCGAGCAGTTGATGGATTGGCTTAGGGAAGTTCGGACCTCCGGTAGAGCGATTGAAAGATGACGTCCGGATCAGCGACGGGTTGAACTCCAGCCTCCACCAGTCCTCTCTTAACATTGCGATGATGCTCTCCCGTTTCTTGAGATAGGGCGAACAGCGAAACATATTCGTTTTTGAAACGCCTGATTTCGTCGTTTCGAACGATCGGCTGCATCCATTTTGTGACCGGATTCTGAATGGTCTCGACTTTCAAGAAACCATGTTTGACAAGTGCCTTCACCGCCTTCGTGCTGGCGGGCAGAAGTCGTTCGACTTCTCTCAGGCTGTGGCCATCTTGGTTGGGCCCAGCTACCAGCGTTCGAACCTCTACGGTGTCAACCAGAATCGAAGCGAAGCCTTCTTTGCGGGGATCACGACTGACCCGTGCAAGCTTGCCTGCGAGAACCAGCTCAACGATGTCCATGACCGCACAACACGAGCGTTTGGCGGCTTTCGTGAACGGAACCATATTCGGCTCGTTTTGCAGCCCAGTATCCGCGTCCCGCATGAGCATCGCCAACAGCTCGTCGAGATCGCTTTTGAGGAACGCATGCGCACCCTTGCGCGTTCCTCCGGCTACGATTGGTTTGATGAGGCCTCTTTCAAGCAATCCGCGATCATGTGGACGCGGCACATTGAGGTATTCACGAGCCCTGACCAAGCTCATGGACTTTGAAAGGTCTGACAAGAAGGCATTGGCTTCTACGCTTGCGAATGTGACCTTATTGTCGGCAGGATTTTCAGCGCTCGGCTGAGTGATATTGGCCTGCTTCAAAACTCGGCGCATGCGTTTGGGATGGAGGCCGAACTCATTGGATGCGGAATACGCCGAGTGCATGCGTCTTTCTGGGAGTTCCTTGCCAAAAAGCACTTTTCCAGGTCCGAGCGGAAGCGTGTCCATGGCGTGCTCTGTAATAATCTCTCGAACCGGATCCAAGACCTCGTCTTTGGACCAATGAGCGAGCCATTCATACAGACGTCCATACATGGTCCGAAGACCTTGAGTGGAGCGTTTGTCCTTGAAGTTTGCCTGGAGTTCGTCAAGCAAGGCTCTGATACCTACGTCGCCCGTATCGACAATTGCAAAACCTTCAGCTTCACATTTCCAAGCCTCTTCATCGCTTAGTTGCTCAAGAAACACACGAGGGCCGTAAATCGCAACAGCGCCTGTTACAAATGCAAGTTGCAGGGCGGCATAGAGGGGTAAGGTATCGAGCCAGGAACCCGTTTCCTTTCCAGCCAACCGAGCTGCAATGTACAGTTCGAATTTTGACGGTGGACGAAGCACTGCCGTGTCTTGAAGCGACTGTAGAAGAGGCACTGCGTTGGCAATTACCCGTGAAGTGTCATGCAGATTTGAGGTTTCGTTGAGTTTACCGATCTCCGTCAGGGCCATACCGTGCCGGTCGCAGGTCCGTACCCCTCGAATTAGCCACATGCTGCGTCGATGTGGGCGGGCGTGAATGCGACAATCAAGTCGATCGATGTCCTCCGCCATGCATGCGGGGCACATTCGGATGCGGTTCCGTGTGAGGCTCTCTCTTCGCAAATCTTGCCCCTTGTGACGGAACCGCCGTTTGTGATCCGCACAAGTAAACGCCTCCCTCAAAAGGGGCCTGGAACTTACGCCGGCCAATTTTGAAAGAGCGCCGACAGCTTCAGCGCTGCCGTCGATGACACCTTGCGGATCGATGCTGAAATCTCGGCAAAATTCACGCAAGTCGTTTCTGAAGACCCTCGTGGCGAGCCTTGAGGTGAAGTCCGGTGGTGTTTCGTTTTCACCGACTTCCAATGTGAGAGACAGATTCAAGTTCATGCTCCTTTCGTGTGCCGCTTTTTCGGTTTGGTGACCCCGATTGGATTGCCGCTGTTGTCCAGCTCATCCTCATAAAGAGCGACCTCAACGGGGATAGCCGTCCAGTCTGATGCAAGAAACGGGTTCAGCTCATCGTCTGAAACTCCGGTTCGGATGGTATAGACATCCGCGAAGTGCCCAATGGTGAGTTCGCCTCCACCTTCCACCGCGAGACATTCTGCGATCGCGTCCTGGATGTATTCCACGATGATGCCGAATTGGTATGTTCCTGCGTGTAAGAGACGGTGTGCAAACGCTTCGCTCGTGAGGTTGCTGCATTCGACTGGCTTGCAGAGGTCGACCAACGTTTTCATCGTATCGAGTACCGCTGCGGCGTGATGCGCGAAAGACAGCGGTTCGAAATTAAGAACGCGGACACGGCGCCTCATGGATGCGTCGTCCTGGCAAAATCGTGCAAGGTTGGGCAGACCGGACAGGATCAGCCATACAGGCCAATCGACCTCTTGCATCATTCGCTTGAAGGTATTTTCGATCTCTTGCGCCATGGTGTCGTTGGCAATTTCGTCGCCATGCTGCGCTTCGTCGATATGGAGAATACGGATCCCGCTTTCTGCCATGAGCTCAAGCACCATGGGCCATACCTGGCTGTGCTTGATTTCCCGGTCTCCGACATAGCCTAGCGCCCTGACGATTACGTTTCCGAGCGCACCAAGAGTAAAAGGAGAAGGTGCAACGACCGAAAGCAAAGGGCACCATTCTCCTTCCTTCCCGAAGCCTTCAAATTCGGGCCTGTTTGTAAAGGCATGCGTCAGAGCACGGCTCTTGCCTGCTCCAGCCTTTCCGGTAACCAGCAGGGCACGACCACCACGGATCTGGGTTTTAGGGGCGGCCACACCGGGCTGACCACCAAGTTCCCGCAGCATTGAATCGAAAAGCCAGTTGATCTGCTCGTCGAGCTGTGCCTCGTAGGCCGTTGGGAGGTAAGCATCAAGCACGTCAGCCAATGCTTCGTTAGCCGCACAACGCTCGTCACTTTGGTTGGCAAGAATGCGGTCAATGAATGCGGCAGACTTGCTTGCCGCCAGTGAACTTTTCATCATTTTCATTTTTGATCCTTTCTCAAAAAGTCAGCACCCAGGGCTCGCCGCCGCCGTTTGGTCGAGGGTGGTTGGGTTGAGGGGGTTTCATCACTCCCCATTGATTGTTCGGGAGTGGATTCCGGCAGCTCCGACTCGTGCTTTTCGTCGTGATCTTCTGGTAATGTTGGAGCTACCATGCCTTCAAACGTTTGGCCTCGTTCCTCGGCGACGGTGTAGTTGAACTGCTCAGTCTGCTTTTGTTCGTAATTCTTGATTTCCTCATCAGAAACCGTCGAGGGACCAATGCCTTGGGCGGCCGCGGACAAACGTCCGGTTTCTCGCACGCGATTTAGAGCGCCGACAACAATATGCTTGCTGAATTTGGTCGCGTCAGCGTGGTGTCTCTTCAAAAGCGCCAGTGCTTCCATCCAAATGGCTGCCGGAACACCCTCCATGTCGATGTCACAATTCAGAGCAAACCATTTAGCTCCTGGATTATTCTCTGATACCCAGATCGTCCCGATGTTTTCGAGATCGGCCCGCATCCGAATGTCCTTCTGGTCGATTTTTCTGCGCAGCTTTGCAAGCTCCTCGGATCGATAAAACAAGCCAAGGAAACGAACACCACGATTCTGAATCCGCCTGTTGTCTGCAAAGCCGAATACCGTGCCCACGACCTCAGCCGGAGGAGGGGTAACACAAGGTCAATCTCGGAACGTTCGTTCCAGGCGTCGTTTGGCGTTTGATTGCCAAGGCCACCATGCCCAGTGTTGTGATAGATATCGACGATGTATTGCACCAATTGTCGACTAAGGGTCTCCACAAGGACATTCGCAACAGCGCCAGGGTCATAGTCACCCTTGTCTGAAATGTCGGAGAACGTGCGCCCCTGAAAGAACTGCATGAATTGGCTGTCGAGGGTACGGAAAAACCGTTCAATGACACCTCGTGCATCCGGATGACCTGCCGGGCCGATTTCGTTGCCGGAATTAATGTCACCAACAGCGCAGCGGAAGCGTTCGTTGATGAATTCAGAGCCGGAATCTGTTGCCACCGTTGTAGGCGTACAAGTGTGATTCCATGCGCGTTCGCAACCTGCTGCCTGGGAAATTTCCGTTTTGTCGCGGCAGACCAGCTCTAGAGTGTTTAGTGCGACTTGTGCACTCGCGTTCACCGACATCTTTGCGCCAAGAACGACCTTAGTTGCCTCATCGATAGCCACGCAGAGTGTCAAACGAAGCTTGCCGACCTTATCAATCAGCTTATCGTCCATCCCCACCCAGAATTCATGAGGGAGTTTCAGCGTCATGAGTTGGGTGCTCCAGCAGTCCACGACTACGCGTTGACCCGGATAGCGAGCCGATACAGAGCGCCCTCCCACTCGGTACTTGCGGCGAGCGTAGGCAGGGCCTTTACGGGCGTAATCAATCTCAAATTTGTCGAGTTTCCGAATTGCGCGCTCAAACGTGCTCTTGGAAGGGACTGGCAAGGGGGCAAGCCGTCTTTGGCACGTTGAGCATTGACGGCTGCAAAAGAAGGGCATTCTTTGGCTTGCAGCTGCACTTTACCTTGGTAATCGCGCTGTTTGTTTTCCTCTTCCAGCGTCCTGGAACCCACCATGAGCTGGTAGACAATAGCGATGGTGGGTCGGCTCCGATCAAGGTACTCGCGTACCCAGTCATTCATCAATGAAGCGGATTGGGGATTGGTGATCTTGGGCGCCCGAAAACCGACACGCCCTTTACGGTGATCCCGCAACGCGAGCACGTTCCACTCGTTTTGTTCAAGGAGGCGGATCCAACGTCGCACTGTTGACGGTGAAGGCACTTTGAAGCTGGATTTCTTCTTTCGCGCCAGAATTTTCCTGTCGCGGGGCTCCTTAGTTTTGGTTTGGTTGCGACCGCGTCCATAGGTTTCTTCTTCGTCGCCCACCCCAAAGACCAGTCGTGACATTACTTTCCGGATTGCACCCTCGAGCGCGCGGTCCGTAAGGCTGGTTTCGCCGTCAGCATGCATCTGAGTGATGTGTCGGCAGAGAAGCCAATAGAAGTCGAGTTCTTCCCTTTCATCGTCGGGAAGATCAATCGACGAAAGAAACTCCGGAAAACGGGAGAGACGCGGTTGGTTTTGCGCGCGGTTTTCCCGGAGACGGGGTTGAGTTTGCCGCCCTCAATCAGCTGTCGGAATTCGTCGTGCTCAAACGTCTGGAGCAATTCCGGATTTGCGATAGGCCTTGCAAATACCCATTCTTTATTTTGGCCTTCGTACTTGTAGAGAACTTCCTCTGGGTCGTTGATTGCGAAGACATAATTCTTTGGCAACCCAAACGTCGTGCGAACGGAGGTTCGGTAAAGTTCGCCATTAAAAATATTCATTTGTTTGTCCTTTCTAATTTGGTGTCAGGCGCGGGGGCGCCTGACGAAACACTGAAACGAGATCCGGGCGTCATCTCGAACTTCGAGCGCACCCTCGCGGATCAGTCTGACCGCGGCGTAGTATCCGTTTGCCCCCATACCCGCCGCCGCAACGAGATCGCGTACGCGGCACAATCCGTGGAGGCTGGCAATAAGCCCTGCGATCACTGCGTCTGAAGTTGCGCAGCTGAACTGAAGGGCGCGCAGGGCAAGTTCGGCATCGGCCACGTCGTCCTCGTGAATGTGCTCCTCAGTCCGGATCACATAAACGTCGGCGAAGTCGGTTCCGACCTGCTCTTTGATCAGCTGCTGAACCTCTTCAATTCCGGAGCTGACGACCCGATTTTTCAGCTTCACGTCGATGGCAACGCGCAGCCCATTTTTGTCCACTCGAAGCGCATCAAATGTGTGCCTTCCAATGCGCCCATCGGGCCAAAGGAACTCCACGGCGTGTGGTTGCTCGTGGTATTCAGCTGTCTCCTTGTCAGCCAAGGAGATGAGAGTTAGCCCGTACTCAGGCTTGCTCTCGTAGTTGAACAACCTGTTGCGAATGGGGTCCCAAACCGAGCCCCGATATGACCAAAGCGAACGCAGAGCGAACGATCTTGATGCACGGCTTGGCTCGGGCGGTGTCCAGGATTTGTCACCGCTCGAGTGCCCGTTATGTGTGAGCTCCTTTCGGCGGTCTCGCCGTTGCCCTCCCGTGGACGGGTAACTACTGCGTTCCTGAGCCAGCCTGGTCGGCATTCGTCCGGCAAAGTGAACCGGGGAATGGAGCAGTCGATTTTTACTTTCTTGCGCATGTCGAAATCCTTCTTGCTTGCCGTCAGGGACCGTTCCCGGTCTGAATGCGGCGGATATTCGACTGGCGAGTTGGCCTTCTGCGACGACGACTGCGCAGGCAGGCAATGGGCGTTTAACAATGTCATTCCACATGGCACAGGTCTCCCGTTCCCGCGCAAAGGCGGGTTAAATTCCAAACACTTGAGGCAGCGAGGTGCGGCAGCTGCAACAACGATCACGTTGCGAAGCAGATGACGCGAAACCCCATCGAAAATCGCAATGACCAGTCAGGGCATCACGAAAACGATTTTGAGCTCTAGAACGCGAGCGACACGCAAAATGCCGCGCACAGTTACTGTGTGCTCAACTCAGGCGTTTTGTATTGGGAGATCTTGAGCGGCTTCGCGGAGAGCCGATTTGATTTGCAAGTATGTCATGGTCGGCTGCCTCCTTTTTTTCCTGCCAGCCAGAGCTGGGGGTGAAGCCGAATTCGATCTTCAAAGGGCGAGTGCACCTCCGAAAATCGAGAGCCCGGTGTCTAACAAAAACATTCCGAATTGGGAAGCTGTGATGGGCCGCGGGATCTAAACTTGGGTAATGTCCGGTCAAGACTGTCCGCTCCATTTTAATAGTGTTGAATCTACGGATGGCGCTTTTCCTGGCGTTTCCCCTTTTAAGCGGGCAATCAGGTCGTCTTGATCAAGTCGGCCGAAATTTCGAAGATCCTCTGCGATTGTTTGCACCAGTTTCTTGTTTTGCTCCAAAACATCCCGCACTCGGCTCATCTGTGTCTTCAAAATGAGGTCGCAGGCATTGGCGAATTGGGTGTCGGACTGCACCAGCCTTTTCAGTTTGGACACGGTCAGCTCAGATCTAAAAACCAATTCTCCTGACAGGCCGGAGGACGCAATCAGTCGTGCCGCATCTAACGTTGCGTGTTCCAAATCCGATCCGGATACCAATCCAGAACTATCAGACGCTTCACCAAAGATGAGCCTTTCCGCCGCATATCCAGCAAGGAGGACCGCGATTTTGTCCTGATAGTCGCTTAAGACCCGGCAACCAGACTGATCGGCTGGAAACGCCGTGTGACCACCACTTTCGAACTGTTCGTCCTTGTCTGTCTGAAAACAGTCCCGAACAACGACTTCCGTGGCAATGATACCTTGGAACGCGTAGGCGGCCACGACGTGCCCTGTCTCGTGCACCGCAAATCGTTCCAATTCTGAAGGAGGAACATTTGCGAATTTCTCAGAAAGCATGTCGAGAACATGCCTTCCTTCCAGGGTGCCGCCTGTTCGCCTAGCTGCTCGTCGGCAATCGCGCGCTAACTTTTCCAGGTCTGCGCCGCTCCAGCCGTCAGTCAGGTGCCCAACCTCCCTAAGTACAGTCCCGGGGAGATCGGAATTCACGTGTTGGCTGAAAATGGTCTTCCTTGCCTGCTGATCTGGTAGAGGGATTTCGATGATCCGTTCCAGCCTCCCGGGTCTCAGGAAAGCTGGGTCAATGGTCTCCAGCCAATTGCATGCGGCTACAATGACGACTCCATCACGGTTTTCTGTGCCGTCCATCAACTGCAAGAGCCCGGTGATTACTTTGGTTGCATATTCGGGCGCGTGTGATGAAAGTGTCGCACGATTTCCAACGTCATCGAATTCATCGATAAACAAAATTGTCGGTGAGTTTTTGCGCGCTTCTCGGAAAACTCGACCAATTCCCTTCAACATGTCGCCGAGGTGTCCCAGGCCCTGCATTTTTGAGAGCGAGCACTCGACAAAATGCGCATTGCAGGTTTTTGCGAGCGAGCGGGCGTAGACAGTTTTTCCGGTTCCGGGTTTGCCAACCAAAAGGATGCCACGGTCTACATCTGACCAGGAAATTTTGGCTTGTTTCCAGTCTTTGAGATCGCGCGCCAGCTCCAATCCCCAACACTTGGCTTTCCCATAGCCAACCATGTCGCTCAAAGGAGTGATTTGGTTCCCGCTCGTTGATGCATGGATAACCGTGTCCTCGGTGTTCCTCAGAGCTTCAAGCACATTGATCGCGGCAGTAAACGATCGGTCACCACGAAACGCGGTGTTCAGATTGACGAGTTTGTCTGAAAGCAGTTCGCTGGCTTGCTGTTTGGTGACAACAAAACCTCGGGCCAGATACAACGCGGCAGCGATGTGTTCCGGTTCAGGTTGAATTCCTAAGACTACTTCCGCAATCCCTTCGAAGGGTGAGCTCATTGGATGTTTTGGGGTGCCTACGCCGATCAGGCGCTGGTGGTCAGCAACATCCCTGGCCAGTGAGTAAGCCTCAAACGGCCTTTTCCTGCGATAATTTGAACTGCCGTCATCATCGATAAAATAGTGGAAGTTCGGCAAGTCTTCCGGTTTCCAACGGGCGGGCACCTGCCAGCCTAATTCTTTTGCCAAAGCATCTTCATAGATGTCTGTATCAGTGTCATCGGGAATGTTGGCACCAATAATGTAAGAGGAGCGGGACCAATACTCGGGAGATTGCCGAAGTGCCTTGCGGACAGCCATGCGTGCAACCAATGTGCCGACTGAGTTAAGGGCCTTTGGTGAAAGATTCGAACGTTTCATTTGCATTCTCATAGACAAACGCATCCTGTCCGCGCGGGAGCGTTTTCCGCACGTTGACAATGTTGATGCTGGGATTGTGAGGCCGTCTTGGGCCGATGATCAGCGAAGTCGAGGACCGGGCATAACCCGGCGATCAGTTCTTGGGACTTCAGCCTCGTATTCGCCGACCTGACGAAAGGTGCATGTCGACGTGGCCGTCGAGCCGAAACCAGCCGCCAGGAAGAAGGGCCATCGAATGATCTTCGGAGAATGCAAAGGCGGGTTCGAGAATTGACCTGGAGTCAATCGACCCGATGATCGCGGGGAAGGGGACAAGCGTCTTGCTCCAGTCCCTTACAAGCGGAAATTCGGAATGTTCCAGCTCCGCGTTTTTACCGCTGGGTTTTAATGCTGTGAGGTTTTGAGCAATGACCGTAAGGGTTTCTGAGCTGAAGGCGAGATTACAAGTGGCAGTGTGACGTTGTTGAAATGTCATGACGATGGGTTTTCCGTAATGTCAGCTGATTGAGCCTGAGTGCCGAAGCAGGGCTGCCTGGCCTTGCTGGATCGAAGAAAGAGCAGTGATGTCTGGCTATTATCAGCCCTTCTATCTTCGATATTTCGGCTGAACTTATTGCGTGATGGCGGGTCATTTCGTTTTCCTTTCTCGTCAGTGGATTGTTGTTGCTGAAAGAGACGATGTGGGTGGTTCGTGGTCGATCGGATTGATCAGACCGGGGAGGGGGAAATGCCGATCGATCTGTTCGTAGGTCGACGTGTTCCGGGTAACCAAACACGATCCAGAAGCGATTGCCGAAGCAGCAATAGCCAGAGCCTGGCGGGGTCCAGGGGTCTTTGTTCGTGGATCGTTGATCCAAAGGTTTTTCAACGCGCTCTCGGATGTCATCTTGGCATGTATCCGGGAAGCCTCGAGAGTCATCGGAATGAACGGGAGTTTCGATTGCAAATCATCGAACCAGAGATCCAGATGATGGGCTTTTGAAGGATTTGTCCGGTGCAATCGGACGATGCCCCGCTGGATCTCCAGCGCGGCCCCGTACGGCAGGTGCAGGGTATGTTCCGGAACACGAGTTAACCAATTTCGGAGGCCTGCGTGCTGCTCGCACGAGTCCTTTGCGAATTCGCTTATTATAGATGTATCAAGAAGATAGCGTATTTTTGACGTGCTCATTCCGGTCTCCTGCGACTCGACGGGACCGGTTTTTCCGGATTAATCCGGACAAAAGGTTAACGAGATCGATGAAATTGTAAAAAATTACAATTGAGCGGATCGCTGACATGGAAAAAAGAGCCTCCAGAAAGAAGAAACAACAATCTCGTCGCACAATTTTAGCTGGAAACTGGCTGGGTGAGATTGTCGGTATCGGCTCCGTCCACTTCGGGCAGGAAGTTCAGGATGGACCACCCAGGCAATCAGTAGAGTTTTCATACGTCATCTTGTCTGCCTCGGTGAAACGCGAAGGCGACGATATTCTTTGGCCAGCTACGATTATGCTTATTGCACCAACCGTCATGAAGACTGCTGAATGCGATGCTGGCTACTTACATGAAGTAGATGGCATCCCCATGGTGAACATGTCCCTGAATGTCACGCGACCTCAGTTTTCTGACATGCTGTTAGCATTCGACCGAGGTCTGCCAAAGGACTTTCATTTCACCGTTGAGGTTGGGGATGAAGGAGTTTGGCCAATTCGGTCTTGGGGCATGACCACAAGGGACATTGGAGAGCCGCAACGGTTGTAGTTTACAGCGAAAGAGGATTTGGGAAGTATGGCAGCAGAGTGTTGAAAATTTTGATACTTCGCTGCGCGACAGTTGTATTGGTAGTTGCTCAAGCGTGTTGACTCATGCAACTCTTGATATTCAATAAATTGAGTCTCGTCTTGCATGTCAACGCCATCGTTTTACGAACAACCGATCCTCAACTCTCCGTATGAAGAACCCATGCTTCATCACGCACTTGATGAGGACGGGCAACCTTTGGATCAGCCCCCGATAAATGGGCGCCGCCGTTCTGAATTTCTGACCCCTGTTCCAAAGCCCAGGAAGAAAAGGCAACGGAAAGCTGCTGAACAGCAGACGATGACGTTTGAGGATGATACCGGGACTTCTTCCGAAGCCCAGGAATACAATCCGTCGCCGATCATCAATGAGATACGGCAGCACGTTGCCTCGTGGCGGAACCTTCCAAACGAACGCGACTGGAAGGTGGAGCCGCCAACCGCGCGTCTCCTGAACCATTGGCGGCACCATCAATTTCAGGGAATTCGGCCGTTCTTCTGTCAGGTTGAGGCCGTTGAAACCGTCATCTGGCTTATGGAAGTCGCCCGGAAAAATCCAGCTTACAAGAAGTACTGGGATCATATCCTTGGGGCTAACGAGCAGGCCAATCCCGAGCTACTTCGGCTTGCCATGAAGATGGCGACTGGCGCAGGCAAGACCACCGTAATGGCCATGCTGATCGCCTGGCAAACGATCAATGCGGTACGGAATCCGAACAGCAAGCTGTTCACACGCGGATTTCTCATTGTCGCCCCCGGGATAACCATCAGGGACAGACTTCGTGTCCTCCTGCCCAGCGACACGGAAAGCTATTACAAATCGCGGGAAATCGTGCCTGCGGACATGTTGGATGACATCAACAAGGCCAAGATCGTCATCACCAACTATCACGCCTTCCAACTCAAGGAGACGCTGGAAACCAATAAGGTCGGGAGATCCTTGTTGCAGGGGCGCGGTGAGGAAGTTCGAACCAAGGAAACTGAGGGGCAGATGGTCCGCCGCGTAGCGAAGGACCTCATGGGATTCAAGAATGTCGTCGTTATCAACGATGAAGCCCACCATTGTTATCGCGAAAAGCCTGGGAACGACGATCTTGATGACCTTAAAGGTGACGCAAAAAAAGAAGCCAAGCAGCAAAATGAATACGCGCGGCTCTGGATCAATGGCCTGGAGGCAGTCAAACGAAAATTGGGCGTGAGCGCCGTCTACGATTTGTCTGCAACACCGTTCTTCCTCGCTGGCTCAGGATATGCGGAAGGAACGTTGTTTCCCTGGGTGGTCAGCGACTTCTCTCTGATGGACGCGATCGAATGCGGCATCGTGAAGCTTCCGCGTGTTCCAGTCGCCGATAATATCCCGGGAGCTGATGTGCCAATCTTCCGAGATCTATGGACCCACATCGGCAAGGAAATGCCCAAAAAGGGGCGCGGCGCAGGCGGCGCGGATGCGGATCCGGAAGACCTGCCGGACAAGCTCAAGACCGCTCTGAATGCTCTCTACAAGCACTACGTCGAAACGGACGATGCTTGGAAACGGGCTGGTATCACGGTTCCCCCGGTTTTCATTGTTGTTTGCAACAACACGGCTACGTCTAAGCTTGTTTATGAATGGATTGCGGGCTGGGAACGGGTCAACGAAGACGGCGACAGTGTCTTCGAGCATCAGGGGTTTCTGGAACTCTTCCGCAATTATGATGAGCACGGCAACCGCCTGCCACGCCCCAACACGCTTCTGATCGATAGTGCTCAGCTTGAATCGGGTGAGGCGCTCGACAAGGACTTCCGCAAGATGGCGGAAGCGGAAATCGAGCAGTTCAAGCGGGAATTGGCGCAACGGTCCGGCGCTGGTGATGTTGGTGACATTTCAGATTCCGATCTGCTCCGCGAAGTGATGAATACGGTCGGCAAGAAGGACAAGCTTGGCGAGAAAGTGCGCTGCGTGGTTTCCGTTTCCATGTTGACTGAAGGCTGGGATACCAACACCGTTACCCATATTCTTGGCGTGCGTGCTTTTGGTACGCAGTTGCTCTGCGAACAGGTCGTTGGCCGCGGTCTTCGCCGTTACTCGTACGATCTGAATTCGGAAGGCCTGTTCGATGTCGAATATTCCGACATCATGGGCATCCCGTTCGATTTTACGGCCAAGCCTGTCGTGGCATCGCCGAAGGCGCCCAAAAAGACCACGCATGTCCATGCTGTGAAGGAGCGCGCTGATCTGGAGATCCAGTTCCCTCGAGTTGCTGGATACCGGATCGAACTCCCCGAGGAACGCCTCACCGCCAACTTTACAGACGATTCCAGCCTTGTCCTGACACCGGATATGGTCGGCCCCGGGGAAACACGTCTGGAAGGTATTGTCGGCGAAGGGGTGACCATTACTGTCGCTGATGCCAAGGCGAAGCGCCCAAGCACCATCGCCTTCGACCTTGCTGCCTATTTGATGCGGAAGTACTTCCGGGACGAAAATGGGGAGCCGAAGCTCCATCTCTTTGGCCAGCTCAAGAAGATTTCCCGGCAGTGGATCGATGGCGGATATCTCGTCTGCAAGGGAGAAACTGGCAAATGGATGCTGGAATATCGCAGCATTGCCGACCAGGCCTCCGAGCGGATCTACAACGCCATAGTCAGTTCCATCGGCGACAGGAACCTCGTCAAGGCAGTATTGGACCCCTACAATCCGAAAGGTTCAACACGGCATGTTTCCTTCAATTCCACCAAGGATCTCTGGACCACCGATGCGCGCAGGTGCCACATCAACCATGTGGTGCTCGACAGCGATTGGGAAGCGGAGTTTGCCCGGGTTGTTGAGGATCACCCCAAGGTTCTGTCCTACGTCAAGAACCAGGGCCTGAACCTGGAAGTGCCCTACAAGGACGGCTCTAACGCGCGAACGTATCTCCCCGATTTCATCGTGGTCATGGACGACGGCCGCGGTGCAGATGATCCCCTGTATCTGGTAGGTGAGGTAAAGGGGTACCGGGCGGAAAACGTGAAGCTGAAATCTGAGACCATGAAGACCCAGTGGATTCCGGGGGTGAACAATCTCGGGGCTTATGGCCGCTGGGCTTTCCGTGAATTTCAGGGTGTCTTCGATTTTGGCAAGGACCTGCAACAGGTGCTGGATGAGCATGCTGCGGCCGAGGCAGCCGAGTGATTCAGATGCAACTTTATATGATGACAGTGAAGCCACCGTTTGAGGAAACAAACTAATGGCAAAAAAGCCCAAATCCCCCAAACTGGTCGAAACACTCACCCACGATGAGGCGACGCGGAAGAACATCCCGACGGCGGAGCTCCAGTCGGTGGCCCAGAGGATGGAGGAACAGGATCCGTTTGCGCCTGTCCATTATCCTCGAGCAAGACCATTGGCCGAAGGGGCCATGCGCGAACGCGACGGGGATCTGGATCCGCAAATCGTCTGGAACGGAGTGACGATTTCCCTGACCAAGGAGCAGGTGGAACAGCTGGCGGAGACTGGCAAGATAGAACTGGGCGATTCTCAGCTCGTCTGGCGCGGCAAGGACACTCAGGACTGGTCCGATCTCGTCGTCACTGCTCCGCCGCTTTACATCCAGGAGAAGGTTCACCCCAAGGCGATCATTGATGATCTGAAGCGGCAGACCAAGGAACGGACGGACGCGCAATCGGACACGTTCGATCTCTTCGGCGATTTCAACGGCATCGATCCGGAGGCAAAGACAGAATTCTACCAGCACGACCAGCACTGGTCGAACCGGATGATCTTGGGGGACAGTCTTCAGGTTATGGCTAGTCTGGCCGAACGCGAACAATTGCGTGGCCAAGTGCAATGCATCTATTTCGACCCGCCCTACGGCATCAAGTTCAATTCCAACTGGCAGGTGTCCACCCAGTCGCGGGACGTGAAGGACGGCAAGCAGGACCAGATCACCCGGGAACCGGAACAAGTCAAAGCTTTCCGCGATACCTGGAAGGACGGCATCCACTCCTATCTGACCTACCTGCGGGATCGCCTGACTGTGATGCGGGACCTGTTAACTGAGTCGGGGTCAATTTTTGTCCAGATTGGCGATGAGAACGTTCACCGCGTTCGGGCCTTGTTAGATGAAGTGTTTGGTGAGGAGAATGCCGTATCACAAATCATATTCTTAAAAACTACTGGGACTGGGAGTGGATTGCTCGACAATTCATGTGACTACATACTTTGGTACTCAAAACAAAAAACCAAAGTTAAGTATCGACAGCAATTAGAAGCGAGGAAGCCCGAAGAAGAGGTCAATCTTCGATTCATCGAATTGGACGATGGGACCCGTCGAGCAATGTCGAGGGATGAATTTCTTAGAAAAACAGATCTACCTGACGGAGCTAAGATTTATCGTCCAAATCCTCTTACAAGCGCGCGAATAGCGCAAGGTGCAGACCTTCGCGAATACACTTTCGCGGGGCAAAAATTCACCCCCGGTGCAGGCACTTTCAAGACTAACAAGCACGGTTTAGACCAACTCCGAAAAGCAGATCGATTGCTAAAAGTTGGAAAGTCGCTCAATTTTTTGAGGTACTTTGATGACTTCCCCGTACGCCCACATTTCAATGTTTGGGACGATACCAGGACGGGCGGATTTGGCGATGATCGCTACTATGTCGTTCAAACCGTTCAAAAGGTTATTCAACGCTGCATCTTGATGGCCACCGACCCTGGCGACCTTGTTCTCGACCCCACCTGCGGTTCCGGCACGACCGCAACGGTCGCCGAACAATGGGGGCGCCGCTGGATTACCATTGACACATCGCGCGTGGCGCTGGCGCTTGCTCGCACGCGACTGATGTCCGCCCGATATCCCTATTACCATCTGGCTGACAGCGCCGAAGGCCGGGCGCAGGAACAAAAGGTCTCCGGTAAGATCCAGCCAGATGCGCCGACCAATAGCGATATTCGCCAAGGGTTTGTCTATGAACGTGCGCCGCATATCACCCTGAAATCCATCGCCAACAATGCTGAGATCGAAGTGATTTGGGAGAAATGGCAGGAAACCCTTGAGCCATTACGGCTGGAGTTGAACGACGCTCTTGGGACCAGTTTCGAGGAATGGGAGATCCCGCGCGAAGTAGCGGAAACCTGGTCGGAAAACATCAAGGGCTTGCATATAGCATGGTGGGATGCTCGCTTCGCTCGGCAGAAGGAAATCGACACGTCGATCGCCCAGAAGGCCGACGTGGAGATGCTGTACGACCGTCCATACGAGGATAAATCCAAGGTGCGCGTGGCAGGACCTTTCACCGTCGAAAGTCTGTCGCCGCACCGGGTGATCCCCGCCGACGAGGATGATGGTCAGCTACAGGCATTGCTGGACGTAAACGATCCGCAAGCCGTGCCACGTCATGCTCGCGACATACCCGCCCCGGAGCAAGACTTCGCCCAGATGATCTTGGAGAACCTCAAGTCGGCGGGTGTCCACCAGACGGCCAAGGAAGATCGGATTACTTTCGCTGCGATTGACCCATGGCCGGGCAACTATATCTGTGCCGATGGTCGCTACATGGAGGGCGAAACCCAGAAACGCGCTGGTATTTTTATCGGTCCCGAATTCGGGTCGATCACTCGTGCCGATCTGACCGCCGCTGCTCGGGAAGCCTATGATGCCCGCTTCGACGTGCTGATTGCCTGCGGCTTCAACTTCGACGCCCATACCTCCGAGTTCAACAAGCTGGGGCCCTTGCCGATCCTGAAGGCGAAGATGAACCCGGACCTGCACATGTCCGAGGAACTGAAGAACACTGGGGCGGGCAACCTCTTCGTCGTCTTCGGTGAGCCGGACATCGAATGGAAGTTCGACTACAATGGCGAGATTGTTGTCGAGGTGCTCGGCATCGACGTTTTCGATCCCAAGACGGGCGAAGTCCGCGCCTCCGGAAAGAATGACATTGCCGCCTGGTTCATCGACACGGATTACGACGAGGAGAGCTTCTTCGTCCGCCATGCCTATTTCATGGGCGCAAATGATCCCTACAAGTCCCTGAAAACAGCGCTCAAGGCCGAGATCGACCAGGAAGCCTGGGCGACCCTTTACCGGGATACGTCACGACCATTCAAACGCCCGGCATCGGGACGGTTCGCCGTCAAGGTGATCAATCACTTCGGGGACGAAGTGATGAAAGTGTTTGGGGTGTAGGTGGCTCAAATGTTCAATCTTCTTATCAGCGGAAATGAAGACAGATTTCATGGAGAGCCGTGGGTGCTTCAACGAAACCGGGCATTCGAATACACAGATCCTGTACATAGGCAAAGGTTGGAAGAGCTTGGTCAACAGCAGTTGGACGAGCTTTATGGAATGCCGACGGTGTTTGGATATGAAAATCCTGTCGGCCGGAATGCCAGGTTGGGAAAAATTGATCGAGTCAGGCTTCGGGGCAATGAGATTCGTATCGAATATACAATCATCCACGGGCTCCCGGAGATAAGTCCTGAACAACTTGCTGCTCTCTCGTGGGAATTAGACATCGAAGAATGGGAGCTCAATAGAACACATTGGGCAGTAAAAGATGTTGACCTTGCCAGTGAATCGCTGCGTGCTGGTTTGTTAACTGGAGAACAAATTCGCCAGCTACCACAAGAGTATAGAGGGCTGTTTGACGAAGCCCCTCCCGGTCTTCCAATTGCGGTTCAACCGACAATTTTCCGGATTCCAGATCAGCCAATCCAAGCCAACTTGGTCTCGGTTATGATTCCTTTTTCACCCCAATTTATGACAGTTTATGAAACGATCTCCAACACTGGAGAAGGCTTGGGATTACAGGTGCTTAATGCAAATCAAGTCTGGGAAGATTCGGAAATTATCCAAGATATTTTCTCGCTTATATATCGATCGGCCATAGTAATATGTGACTTCAGCGATCGAAATCCAAATGTGTTCTATGAAGCGGGGATTGCACACACTCTTGGTAAGCCTGTGGTGCCAATCGTTCAGCGAGTTAATGATGTTCCGTTTGACCTCCGTCATCATCGTCACATCCCATACCTCAACAATGAAGAGGGGCGACGAGCTCTTTCTGAGCAATTGAGGGGGCGTCTGCAAACCTTGATGGAGCGGGGAATGTAATGCAGTTCCTCATTGCCGATAGTTTTTCCAATGCCCTTTCCAAGCTGACGGCCCAGGAACAGAAGGCGGTGAAGATCACCGTTTTCGACCTTCAACAAGACCCGGCTTCTCCCGGGCTCAAGTTTCACCGGGTCGACAAATCGAAGGACCAGAATTTCTGGTCGATCCGGGTCAACCGGGATATCCGCATCATCGTTCACAAGACGGCGGGGAGCTTCCTGGTTTGCTATGTCGACCATCACGACGATGCCTATGCCTGGGCTGAGCGGCGCCGAATCGACACCCATCCGCGAACCGGAGCGGCACAGATCGTCGAGGTTCGCGAACGGGTCGAAGAAATTCCGGTGTTCGAATCCGTGCCTGGGTTTGCTGAAGAGCAAGTGTCACTGCCGCTTCCGGGCAAACCCGCGACTTTCCCTTTCGAATCTCTGAATGTCGAAGACATCCTCCAACTTGGCGTGCCTCAGGACTGGGTTGAAGACATCAAAGGGGCGACTGAGGATCGCTTCCTGGAGCTGGCTGTTCATCTACCTGGTGAAGCTTCTGAAGCACTCCTGGAGTACATTTCAACGGGTCTTGTGCCTCAGCTTGAAAGAGCTTCGTTTACCGGGACACCTTTCGAGCACCCTGATGCGCAACGACGTTTCCGGATCATGGAAAATGTCGAGGAGCTGCAAAGGGCACTGGAATACCCCTGGGAGAAATGGATCCTTTATCTCCATCCGGCTCAGCAAGGTGTTGTTGACCGGGACTTCAATGGCCCTGCAAGGGTGTCCGGATCCGCGGGTACTGGCAAGACCGTGGTCGCACTCCATCGAGCAATGCGGGTATTGCAAGAAGACGACGGCGCTCGTCTGTTGCTGACTACGTTTTCTGAGCCGCTTTCAAACAGCCTGGAACACAAGCTTGGAATGCTTATGAGTGGGCAGGATACAACCTCCCACCATGCGACCACACTCTCCTTCAAAGGTGTCGCAAAAGACCTCTTCACCTTGATCAAAGGACATGACCCGCGGCCGGCATCGCAAGATCATGTCAGGGCAGCCCTGAAAGCGGCAGCAGACGGGGTTGAAGGTGGACCCTATACCGAGCGGTTCCTGATGTCGGAATGGAACAATGTGATCGATGCCTGGCAGTTGGCGAGCCTTGAAGACTACAAGACGGTTCCGAGGCTTGGTCGAAAGAACCGTCTCGGATCAAAACAGCGGGAGAGGCTGTGGCCGATTTTTGAAGCGACACGAAGACAGCTGGAGACCCAGGGGCGTCTGACCTGGCCAATGGTGTTTGGCATGGTGGAAAGCCACTACGCCAAACAGGACAGAAAGCCGTTCACGCACATCGTTGTCGATGAAGCCCAGGATCTTGGTGTGCCGGAATTGAGAATGCTCGCCGCAATCTCCGAACAGGGTGCCAACCGTTTGTTTTTTGCAGGTGATCTTGGTCAGCGGATCTTCCAGGAGCCTTTTTCCTGGATGAAACTTGGGATCGATATACGGGGGCGCTCGAATACCCTGAAGGTGAATTATCGTACGTCCCATCAAATCCGGGAGACTGTCGACAGGCTCCTGCCAACATCTTTGCGCGATGTGGATGGCAATGAGGAAGAACGGACTGGAACTGTATCTGTCTTCAACGGCCCTCTCCCAGAAGTCCAGCTTGTACATACTACTGAAGCCGAGAAGAACGTCATATCCAGTTGGCTTCAGTCGCTGATTTCAGATGGAACTGCCCCGGAGGAAATAGGCGTGTTTGTCCGCAGTGAAGCCGAACTTCACCGAGCGAGAGCCGCTGTGCAATCTGCCGGATTGGAGGCTTTGGAGCTTTCCGAACGGGTTGAAGATCCAGCGGGTCGTGTTTCCATCGGAACAATGCACCTCGCAAAAGGGCTTGAGTTCAAAGGCGTTGCGGTCATGGCATGTGACGATGAAATTCTACCGCAACAGGCCCGAATTGAGACGGTTGGCGATGAAACGGAACTAGAAGAGGTCTTCGATACCGAACGCCATCTGTTTTATGTGGCTTGCACCCGGGCGAGAGATCGTTTGCTAGTAACCGGAGTGGAACCTGGGTCGGAGTTTCTGGAGGATTTGGAGTACTCCTCCACGAACCTGATTTAGGGCTCAATTACAGAATTCTGAATATTCGCTAGCGCAAGTCGCCACCTTTCTCCTTTGGAAGGTTCTGCAAGCAGATAGGTGAACTTACACGAGAGCTTTTCTAAATCGGCATTCGGGGATGATTTTTATGGGAGGCCTGGAAAAAATGCTTGAGTTGTTGGGCCTTGGCGACCCTGCTTCTGGTCGAGGGTATAAGATTGCAATTTTGGTTGGACCGAATGGTTCTGGCAAAAGCAATTTTCTGCGCGATCTCGCTTTGGAATGTCGAAATACCCGAAATATTGCTGTTATCTGTAATACTTCCCATGATCGTTTTTCCGGGATGCGCGGCGTTAAACGTCTCTCTGCGAGCCAAGGTGCACAGTCGCCAAAAAACACGGTCAAACTTGCTGTTGCGCATACGCTGGATGGCGATGACAGTCGCTTTTACCAAATGGCCAAGATCCTTGAGTATTGCGGCTACCAGGGGACTATTGGCTTTAAGGTTGGCATGAAGAGCCAACGCAAATTTTTTGAACCGGAAATGTTTTCTGAAGAAGGCGCAGATCCACGGGACATCGAGCTGGCTATCGGTTTCCTGCGTCGATTTGATACGCGGGAAATATTATGGGTAAATGAGCGGGGGAGTTTGCTTGATTACACACAAGGCCTTGAGTTCGCCAGCGTCCTCCGACTGGAAAAAGCACTGAGGAAGAGTGGGTTCTTAGGGGATATCCAAGTTTATCTCAAACGGTCAGAAGGACCCGTCATCGAGTTATTGAAGGCAAGCTCGGGTGAGCTTGCTTTGATTTCGTCTTTGTTATTCCTCATCGCAAACCATGACCAGGATCCTCTAGTCTTGGTCGATGAGCCAGAAAACAGTCTTCATCCCCGGTGGCAGCGTGAATATGTAGACAGGTTATTGAGTGCACTCGAATATCGAGGCGCTCAAGTGATTATAGCTACTCATGCACCATTGATTGTGACGGGTGCTCTCGCTGAAACGCACGATCTAGTATCTGTGTTCCAGGTAGCCCGGGGCGAAGTTGAACAAATCGAACTAAGAGGTTCCAAAAGTTCGTCCGAAAGTATTGAAGAGATACTTTGGCGGGCGTTCGACGTGATTACCCCGGCCAACCACTTCATCAGCGAAGAACTCGTCGGCATCGTCAGTCAATTGGAAAAAGGTGCAATTGGTGTCGATGCGGCGCTCGCGCGCGTCGAGGAGATGGATGAAAAGAGCTTTGATTCGCAGCAGCGAGAGTTTTTTGACGGGGTGCGCAAGCTTATCGTCAAAGTAGAAGCGGAGCGCGGCAGGCAGAGAAGCTATGACTGATCCGTATGTGCCCCCACTAGCTGAGTTTGCGTTTGATGCAGCGGAAATGGCAGTGATCGAAAAAGCGCTCGCCAACGATAAACCTTGGGATTTTGTGCCAGAAAGCCAAGAGGAGAAAGAGCTGCTCAAGAGCGCAAAAGAAAAGATACTGAACTTTCATTTAGAGCGCCATGGCTGGAACTGTTGTTATTGCCGAACCAACCTCACGGGGGCTGGTCCCTTTATGACCGACCGAGAACACATTCTACCGAAAGGCAAAGCGGCTTATAAGGCTCTGAGTTACACGCTTTGGAATCTTGCCGCTGCCTGCAAGCGCTGCAACATGCAGTTCAAGCGGAGCGGCGACGGCTTCGTGATTAACGGTGACGATCCCGACGCACTCCTTTCAAGCGACAACTACCGCTTCGTCCATCCTAATTTTGATTTGTGGGATGATCACTTGACCCGGATTGCATATCAGGTGAATGCAAAAAACTTAGTCAAGATAATGAGTAGTGGCAGCGAGAAAGCCGCATATGCGTACGAGTTTTTTAACCTTCAGGAGTTGGAGGTCGACAGTTTCGATGCTGTTCAGGGTCTCGGAAATAAGGCTGAAGAAAGCGTAGCTGTGAGTGAGCTCCGCAAATTGGCCGAAGAATACGGTCAATGATCAGATAGTCCACGTAATAAATCCCGATTTTCTTGTCTGACTTTCTGTCATGTAGCTTTAATTGATCTGTTAATTTTTCGGGGAGTTACTCCTCGGACGATGTTTTTTCTTTAAGTCGAAGAATGTTTCTTTCGATGTGACTTTCCGGCGGCAATGTGTGTAGAACTCAGTCTCCACCTTGCGCAGCGACATGTAGAGGTCGTGCACGTTTTGGCGGGTGGGACGTTCAATTTTCGTATATTTGGCTACCAAATTGTTGAGAACTTGTGCGGACCAGATCAATTGGTAGGTCGAGTACGCGAACACCGCGCGAGTGAATGCTTTTGTTGAAACGTTTTCGATAGGACCGGTCGTCACTGTCATTTTATTTCGACGTTTGGTGACCGGAAATGCCAGGTCCGAAAAAAGCGGGTTGCCGTGTTTGATGCCGGAAAGGATACGAAAAATCTCGTACATTCGATTTGCGCGTGCTTCGGAGAAAAGGCGCATGAGACTCGGCTTCATTCCCTCAAGTTTTCGTTTTGGGTTGTCATGCTCGACCCAAGCGGTAGCCCGTTTGATGTCACTTGCAGTATCTAGTAGATCGATGCGGAGCTCAAATACTGTAAGCGAAAGGATGGCCGCTTCGGAGATATACCCTTCTTTGAGCAGCGTCGCGATCGCTTCGTGTAACCTTATGATTCGGGCCGTAATCGCCATCGGTACAAAAATGATCTCATTCATTTGCTCATCGCCTTCCGAGAAATAAGATCCGATACCAAGCATCAACTCGAGAGTTGCACGGTGGGCTTTGGTCGAAGTGCCGTCATCAACCACTGTGCGTTTTGGCATTTCATCCCCCTGGAATTAGATGGCTATGGACTTTCTTTTTTGGGGCTCGAGCGGAGACCCTGAAACTTTCAGCTGCCTTGTTCCGCGGCCTTCGAAGGTGCGTCGCCGATAAACTTCCATCAGCGTTCGACCAAGTTTAATCACTGTTTAGACACGCGGCGACAGTTCTCAGAGGATCAAGAGCTTACATTGGTGGCTTCGTGAAAAGAAAACCCGCCCGATCGTCTCCGATGGGCGGGTTCTCTTGCTTCAATGGCCATGGCACCAAATTTCAGCACTTTAACGGCAGGTGAGCAGCTTTCGAGCGCCGTTTGAGCTATTTGTCCGGACGCAGAGCGAGAAACGCTGACGCGTCAGGCGAACTCCCGGCTAAGCGCTTAGCTGCAGCCGCTTGTGCTGCCGCATGTGTCGCATTTCAGGCAGGTGCCGTTGCGCACCATGGTGAAGTTGCCGCATTCGGCGCAGCTTTCGCCTTCATAGCCCTTCATGCGGGCCTGAGCGATCTGCTGTGATGCGGTGCTGGCCTGAGGGGCAGGGGCTGTTGTGACCTCAACAGCCGCAGCAACGCTTTCGCCGCGGGCAAAGGCAGTCGCCACAGCCGACGCCTGCGCAGCGACGGTTCCCGCGAGTTCCACTTTCACCGTTTCGGTGATTTCGCCTGCAGGTTCAGAGCCGGAGACAAGGCGGAAACGTTCCGTCTGGCCACGGACAAGGCCGTGCGACACGACGCCAGGGTCGCTCTTATCCATATTCTTGACCGCGCCTGCGTCAACCGGGCCGCTGAAGGCTTCCGGCGGGACATGGGCAAGGTCGTGACGGCCGAGATAGGAAACCGCCAGTTCGCGGAACACGTAGTCCAGGATAGACGTTGCGTTTTTGATCGCATCGTTGCCCTGAACCATGCCGGCCGGCTCGAACTTGGTGAAGGTAAAGGCGTCGACATACTCCTCAAGCGGCACGCCGTATTGCAGGCCGAGCGAAACGGAGATCGCGAAGTTGTTGATGAAGGCCCGAAGAGCCGAGCCTTCCTTGTTCATGTCAAGGAAGATCTCACCAAGACGGCCGTCGTCATATTCGCCGGTTCGCAGGAACACGGTGTGGCCGCCGATCTTGGCCTTCTGGGTGTAGCCCTTGCGACGGGCCGGCAGCTTTTCCTGCTCACGGACAACACGCTCAACGATCCGCTCGACAATCCGCTCTGCAACCATTTCGGCCTTGGCGGCCTGCGGCTTGGCAGCGAGTTCCTCGATGGCATCTTCCTGGTCGTCTTCATCGTCAGCCAGAAGCTGAGAATTGAGAGGCTGAGACAGTTTGGAGCCGTCGCGATAAAGCGCATTGGCTTTAAGGGCCAGTTTCCAGGACAGCATGTAGGCTTCCATGCAGTCTTCGACCGTTGCATCGTTCGGCATGTTGATCGTCTTGGAGATCGCGCCGGAGATGAAGGGCTGAGCTGCCGCCATCATGCGGATGTGGCTTTCCACCGACAGGAAGCGCTTGCCGATACGGCCACACGGGTTGGCGCAGTCAAACACCGGATAGTGCTCTTCCTTCAGGAAAGGAGCGCCTTCGAGCGTCATGGCACCGCAGACATGAGTGTTGGCAGCCTCGATGTCGGCCTTGGAAAAGCCAAGGAAAGACAGCAGTTCGAATTCCGGATCTTCAAGCTGTTCGTCAGAAACACCAAGCGCCTTCAATTGTTCGTCGCCGAGAGTCCAGCGATTGAAGACGAACTTGATGTCGAAGGCCGACTTCATGCCGTCTTTCAGCTTCGCCAGGCTTTCATCACTGAAACCCTTGGTTTTCAGGGAGGAGGGATTGATCCCCGGCGCCTGATCGATCGTGCCGTGGCCGACGGCATAAGCTTCGATCTCGCCGATCTCGCTTTCGGAGTAACCGAGTGCACGCAATGCTTCAGGAACGGCACGGTTGATAATCTTGAAGTAGCCGCCACCGGCGAGCTTTTGAATTTCACCAATGCGAAATCCGGTTCGATGCCGGTGGTGTCGCAGTCCATGACGAGACCGATAGTCCCGGTCGGTGCAATCACCGTCGACTGGGCGTTGCGGTAGCCGTTTTTCTCGCCAAGTTCCAGCGCGCGGTCCCAGGCCTTCTTGGCACGGTCGATCAGGATCGGCTCCGGGCAGGAAGCATGGTCGAGCGGGACCGGGTTGGTCTGAAGGCCTTCATAGCCGTCGGCTTCGCCATAGGCCGCGCGGCGATGGTTGCGCATCACCTTGAGCATATGCTTGGCGTTTTTCTTGTATCCCGGGAAAGAACCGAGCTCTCCGGCCATTTCGGCTGAAGTCGCATAGGATACCCCGGTCATGACAGCAGTAAGCGCACCGCAGATCGCGCGGCCTTCGACGCTGTCATAGGGGATGCCGGAGGTCATCAGCAGACCACCAATGTTGGCATAGCCAAGGCCGAGCGTACGGAATTTGTAGGAAAGTTCCGCGATTTCCTTCGACGGAAACTGCGCCATCAACACGGACACTTCGAGGACAATGGTCCACAGCCGCACGGCGTGTTCGTAGTTGTCGATGGCAAACGAACCGTCTTCCTTGCGGAACTGCATCAGGTTCAGGGATGCCAGGTTACAGGCGGTGTCATCCAGGAACATATATTCCGAGCAGGGGTTGGAGGCCCGGATTTCACCATCGGCCAGGCAGGTGTGCCAATCGTTGATGGTCGTGTGATATTGCAGGCCCGGATCGGCAGACGCCCAGGCGGCATAACCGATCTGTTCCCACAATTCCTTGGCTTTTACCGTCTTCAGAACGCCGCCGGACTTGCGCGCGGTCAGGTCCCATTCGCCTTCTTCGATAACAGCGTTCAGGAAGCCATCGGTCACGCGGACGGAGTTGTTCGAGTTCTGGCCGGCAACTGTCAGATAGGCTTCTGAATCCCAATCTGTGTTGTAGGTTGGAAACTCGACTTTCGTGAAGCCCTGACGTGCAAACTGGATGACGCGCTGGATGTAGTTTTCCGGCACCATCATTTTCTTCGCTGCACGGATTTCGCGTTTCAATGCCGGGTTCTTGGCCGGGTCGAAGCAGTCGCCATTGTCCGCTTCGCAGTTGATGCAGGCGCGCATGATGGCGGAAAGGTGCTTCTGGCAGATCTTGGATCCGGTGACGAGAGCGGCCACTTTCTGTTCTTCGCGAACCTTCCAGTTGACGTATTCCTCAATGTCGGGATGGTCGACATCCACAACAACCATCTTTGCTGCACGGCGCGTCGTGCCGCCGGACTTGATTGCGCCCGCTGCACGGTCGCCGATTTTCAGGAAGCTCATCAGGCCGGAGGACTTGCCGCCACCTGACAGCTTTTCGCCAGCTGCCCGGACATGCGAGAAGTTGGAGCCGGTGCCGGAGCCGTATTTGAAAAGGCGGGCTTCGCGGACCCAGAGGTCCATGATGCCACCTTCATTCACAAGGTCGTCGCCAACCGACTGAATGAAGCAAGCGTGGGGCTGAGGATGCTCATAAGCGGTTTTAGATTTGGTCAGGCGGCCTGTCTGGAAGTCTACATAGAAATGGCCCTGGCTCGGTCCGTCGATGCCATAGGCCCAATGCAGGCCGGTGTTGAACCACTGCGGAGAGTTCGGTGCGACCTTCTGGGTGGCCAGCATGTAGCGCAGCTCGTCGTAGAACGCCTGCGCGTCTGATTCCTTGTCGAAATAGCCGCCTTTCCAGCCCCAATAGGTCCACGTACCGGCAAGACGGTCGAAAACCTGACGCCCGTCGGTTTCAGAGCCGTAGCGGTCGTCTTCGTCAATTTTTTCAAGCGCGGTTTCGTCGGCCTCGTGACGCCACAGCCAGGATGGGACGGTGTTTTCTTCAACAGGTTTCAGTTTGGCGGGCACACCAGCCTTGCGGAAATATTTCTGCGCCAGAATGTCGGAGGCAACCTGGGAGAACTGAGTCGGTACCTGGATGTTTTCCAGACGGAATACCACCGATCCGTCCGGATTGCGGATCTCACTGTTAGCTGTCCGAAAGTCTATGCCGGCGTAAGGCGATTGGCCTTCCTTGGTGTAGCGCCGCTCGATCCGCATTCTCAGTTACCCCTTTTAATCCCTTGCCGGTTCATGAAACCAGCCTTGTCCCGCATTTCATCCGGAATTGGCGTTTCGCCTGCCTCTCGTCCCGGATGTTGTCCTGCCTACACTAGGTCTGTGTCTGTATGTAGCGTATAGAGGTTAACGATCCACTATATATAGTGTTCATCAACAGCTTTGTCACGATATGCGCCAATGGATTAGGCACACAAAATCCCTTCCTCCGGTTTTGAAAGAAAACCTGAGACGCAAACGCGGATACTGGTGGTTTTGGATGACCGGGTTGCCTGGAAAAGCTCCCGACTACGCACATCGCAATGATAGGAAATCTAAGGTAAATGAAATCTTAAGGTCAAGGCGTGAGTGACAACAGCTAGTGCTCAAAAAACGTACAAACGCAAAATCTTGTGTGTCCATGTGGATATTGGGGAGGGGAGTGGGGAGCGCGCAAACTCAAGGAAAAAGCGCTTGCTTTCCCGGCGAAGAAGTGCCGGTAGCGCTCGATCAACGAAGCTGTGGATGAGTATGGGCACGTTTTTTATGAAAATTTGAAGTAAATGGCGCGTGTCACCTTCAACCGGGTTTAAGCCGCGTCTGCTTTAGTGTGGGAACGACAGGGATAGGGACCCGCACAATATGAAGCATCATGCCGCTTTCGGGCTCGCAATGGAGGACATCGACGCTGTTGTCGTGGAAGACAGCAAGCCGATGCAAACGATTCTCAGATCGATTCTCCTCAGTTTTAAAGTGTCGCGTGTGCGCGTTTTCGATTCGGTCGATGAAGCGCTCGAGGCCAGTCTTGCAGAGCCACCCAATGTGATTCTCACCGACTGGCGGATGGCGCCGACCTCCGGATACCAGTTCTTGCGGCTCGTTCGACATCGCCACATGGAACCGCTCTGCTATGTACCGATTCTCTTCATTACGGCTCACGGAACCCGCCCGTTGGTCGACAAGGCACTGAGAGCCGGCGCGCATCATGTTCTGGTGAAGCCCGTTTCACCCTCGACACTCTTCAAACGGCTGCATTGGCTGTTGAACGATGACCGGCCCATGATTCTCGAGCACTCGGGCTTCTACAATATCTATGGCATCCAAAAGACAATGGATGAACAGGCGGAGAAAATGCAGTCATTGGCCGGGGCCAGACTGCATCACCGGACTGCTGTGAAGAAGCGGGCTGAGGTCGAAGACGCCGTTGAAGAAGCATTTGAGAAGCCTGAAGTGCCCAAACCGATCTTTGCTGGTGTCAAGAAACGGAGCGTCAGCAAGGACAAGGATATCAAAAAGAAGTTTTCTGCAGCGGCAAGACACATCCGCACCGCGGGCTTTACCGGCCTCAAGGGTTTCAAGCCGCACTGATCTCGTGCGGAGGTCCAGCGGCATTTGATACTGCATCTGCGGCATGATTGCCGGAACGGTGCGAATGCCGATATTTTGTATCTGCGACCTATAGACAGACGCGAGCGTTGCCGCCATAGTCCGCCAAAATCCGGTAGTTGTCCGAATACAGCTGCGCGGAACACAGGCGAATTGACTTTGAGGGACCCCAGAGGGCCATGAAAACTCTGCTGCTTGAACTCTTCACATGGTGGAACGGCCAGACAATGGGCACCCGTTTCTTCACCTGGCGCAAGGGTGAGTTTGTCGGCGAAGACGAACTCGGCAACAAATACTATAAGGAACGTGCGGGCAAGAAGCGCTGGGTGATCTACAACGGCCTGGCAGAAGCCTCAACGATACCACCAGGCTGGCACGGCTGGATGCACCACCGGGTCGACACACCACCGTCTGACGAAACCTATCACCCGAAGCATTGGCAGCAGTCGCATCGCGCCAATGGTACCGGGACACCCGACGCCTATCGACCGCACGGTTCTATCCTGACGCCGGAAAAACGGCCTGAAGTGAGCGGTGACTATGAAGCCTGGACACCGGGCAGCTGAACCCCTCAGGACCAAAAAAGGCCCCGCTGAAAAGCGGGGCTTTTTTGTTTCGACTGTCTGCCGGGCGAGCCGCCCGTTCAACCGGGTTTCTGGCTTGCCTTTGCAGATGCCTGCTGTGCGCCAAACAATGTGCTGGCGGAAGAAATCAGCCTGTTGAGGACCAGAATAACCAGGGATGTGCTGTAGCCCAGCACAAACGGCATGATCAGCAGCATGGACTGGTTGGTGAAGGCAAGTTCCGACTTCGTAGGCACGGTTGTCTTGTTCAGTGCAGCAGAACTCAGGCTTTTCACGAAACTCAGAAATTCATGAAACCCGAAGGGCAACGTGAAAAACAAAGCAAATAGGGCTCCCAGAACGATTCTTTGAACGATCAGGCGCGAATCTGAAATATCGAAAGTTATGTCGCTTGTGACCGAAATGGCATTGAAGCCGATAAATGCAGCCGATCCGATTGCTCCCAGGGACATCAGCCAGACAAGGAAAAAGAGGACCATTGCGGCACCGTTCATTCCTGTGCCGAATATCGGCACTTCTGACAGGACCACGGACATGATCATGGAGCCGATCGAGACAACAACCAGCCAAACTGCCAGCTTCGGCAGAAAGTTTGGCATTTGAGATGCCAGAAACCTTTTGCGATTGGCGTCTGACAACTGACTGAAGAGAGCTTGGGTCTTTTGTTCAATCGCCTGCCACTCCGCATCTGTGGGAGTGCGACCTTTGTCGCCAGGCCCCCCGGCTTGCAGGTGATTGAGAATACCAAGCGAGAAGTTCTCCGGAAGCGATGTCGCCTCGCGTATCAAAAACGAGTGCAAGCCCCGCAGTGTTTCCAGATCCTTGTTGAACTTGGTATCCAGGATTGTGTTGCTCGGATCCGTGGCTCCGCTGTTCCAGACCGAGGCGGCAAAATCCGTCATGGTCTGCTTGGCCTTTTGGAGTTCCGTACTCAAGTGGGCGGCCGTGCCGGGCTTGGTCGATGTTGACGATGAAAGAGTGTCCGGCTTCAAGGATGAGGGCGTCGTTGGTGCCGGTGGAGCCGAGCCCTGTGAAAAGGCCTCGTCACCCAGTTCCTTGCGTTTGCGGACTGCTTGCTCACGCATCAGTCGTGCGTCGGTCTTGTCTTTGACATCCCCAGCCATGCAACTTCCTGACTTTTCTTTGTTACGCAACGGAATGCTAGCAAAGATAGGTGATGGCGGCAATTGCAACCGATATGCGCGTCAGGGTTGCTGCACGTTTGGGCGTTGGCAGATACAGGCCACTTCGCGCCTGGCGTTGGCCTTCAAAGAGAATTCAGGTGTCCAGCACACTCAAGACGTCTTGTCCCGAGGCTTGCGGAGACAAGGCGTAATAGTCGGTCTCAAGTTTGAGAGCGTCGGCAAGGCGTTGATTGTAGTCGGCCTGCGATACTTCCTGCGTACCAAATTTGTTCAGATGGTCGGTTACAAACTGTGTGTCGAGCAGAGAGTAGCCGCCAACAATCAGACGGGCGACCAAATGCGCGAGACAGACCTTTGAAGCGTCAGACTTGAAGGTAAACATGCTCTCGCCGAAAAAAGCACCGTTCAGGCTTACGCCATAGAGCCCGCCAACGAGTTTGCCTTCCTGCCAGGCCTCGACCGTGTGGCAATACCCCATTTCAAACAGTTCGCCGTAAAGTCTTCGAATTTCCCGATTGATCCAGGTCTTGTCTCGGTTTGGCTGAGGTGTTGCACAGCCGTCAATAATGCCTTGGAAATCCGTACTGACGCGAATTTCGAAAACGTCGTTTCGGATGGTTCTGCGCAAGCGTTTCGGCAGATGGAAACTGTCCAGGGGCAAGATTCCACGCCGCTCCGGCTCGAGCCAGAAGAGGCCGGGATCATCAGCCGATTCAGCCATGGGAAACAGACCGCAGGCATATGCCTTCAGCAACACCTGCGGCGTAATTTCCATAACGATGTCGTCTTTGTAACCTGCCATAAGACCTCACTGTCCCTGTGGCGGCGATGCTGGCTCGCCGCCTGGTCGGTCAGCTGGACTTATTCTCCAGGTGCTTCTCGAGCCAGTGAATGTCGTACTGACCGTTGGCTATGTCCTGATTGTCCACCAAATCGCGGAAAAGCGGAATAGTCGACTTGATTTCGTCAACGACAAATTCATCAAGGCACCGGCGCAGGCGCATCATGCATTCCACTCGATTACGTCCGTGCACGATCAGTTTGCCAATCAGACTGTCGTAGTAGGGCGGGATCTTGTAGCCCTGATAGACGCCTGAATCGACGCGAACGCCCAAGCCGCCAGGTGGATGATAATAGGTAATCGTCCCCGGGGACGGCGTGAAGTTGACCGGGTCTTCGGCATTGATACGGCACTCGATTGCGTGCCCTTCAAAGCGAATGTCTTCCTGGGTCATGTCAAGCGAGCCACCGGCTGCAATCCGGATCTGTTCGTTCACCAGATCGATGCCGGTGATCATTTCAGTCACCGGGTGCTCCACCTGAAGGCGCGTGTTCATTTCAATGAAATAGAACTCGCCATTTTCATAAAGGAATTCGACGGTCCCGACACCGCGATACTTGAGCTTGCGCATGGCACTGGCAACAATTTCGCCGATCTGGCTGCGCTGCTCTGCATTGAGGCTCGGGGAGGGAGCCTCCTCCAAAACCTTTTGATGTCGGCGCTGAAGAGAACAGTCGCGCTCCCCAAGATGGACCGCATTTCCCTTGCCATCACCCAGAACCTGGATTTCGATATGCCTCGGCTTTCCGAGATACTTTTCCATGTAGAGGGCGTCGTCACCAAAGGCTGCGGCAGCCTCGCTCCGCGCCGTTGAAAGTGCTGTGTCCAGATCAGCCTCGGATTTTGCGACCTTCATGCCTCGGCCACCGCCGCCGGAAGCGGCCTTGACCAGCACTGGATAGCCAATTTCACGCGCTATCGCATGGGCGTCATCGGAAGACGTGACTGCTCCGTCAGATCCCGGCACAACAGGAATGCCCAAATCCCTGGCTGTTTGCTTGGCCTGGATCTTGTCGCCCATAATGCGGATATGTTCAGCGGTTGGACCGATAAACTCGATATTGTGTGCTTCGAGTATTTCGGCAAACCGTGCGTTTTCCGAAAGAAAACCATAGCCGGGGTGAACTGCGTCGGCCCCGGTAATTTCACAGGCTGCCAAAAGCTGCGGAATGTTGAGATAACTCTCACGCGCTGCCGGAGGTCCGATACAAACACTTTCATCGGCAAGACGCACATGCATTGCATCAGCGTCTGCGGTTGAGTGAACGGCAACTGTTGGAATGCCAAGCTCTTTGCATGCGCGCAGAATGCGCAGGGCGATTTCGCCTCGGTTGGCAATTAGGATTTTCGAGAACATAGCCAAAGAGGCTCCTTATTCGACGATAATGAGCGGTTCGCCGAATTCCACCGGCTGAGCATCTTCCACAAGGATTTCCTTGACGACACCGGTTTTGGTGGAGGGAATGTGGTTCATTGTCTTCATGGCTTCGATGATCAGGATCGACTGACCCTCCGTTACCTTGTCACCGACCTGGATAAAGGCGGCAGCTCCTGGTTCTGGAGACAAATAAGCGGTTCCGACCATCGGAGAGGTTACTGTTGAACCGGCGCTCGCAGCCGTCTCAGCAGCGGGTGCGGACGGTGCGGCTGGCGCTGCGGTTGCGACAGGTGCGACTGCAGGTGCGGCAGCCATGCTTACCGGGGCGCTGATCGACATCTGACGGGCAACGCGAATGCGGGTGTCGCCCTGTTCCAGCTCGATCTCGGAAAGATTGGTCTCGTCAAGTAAAACTGCGAGATCCCGGATCAGGGCAGTGTCGAATTTCTTGTTATCGTTACGCATCATGTGGTTTGGCTCTCGTACTCGGTCCGCAATTGGCACAAACATATTCCGGCCACTGTCAGCTCCACCTCTGTCGGTGGCTGGTCCAATACCTGCCGGTTTTCGGGGATTTGAATTCCGTCAACTCCGCTTCGTTCTGTGCAATTTGCCCCGCATTATCAAAGCATTTTAGGTCGTATCCCGCTTCCGATCAGAAAGCGGATTACGACCCTTATAGGCATTCAATTGTAACAGGAAAACCCCGACAGATCATCGAAATCGAGGAAAAGTCGTGTCGTATGAAGGTTTTTTAGCAGGTCGTTTGACCACAGTTCTTCATCGCATCCAGTTTGTTGCGCAATTGGTCGTAACCAACAGCCCCCATTACGACTTCGTTGCCGACCACATAGGACGGCGTTCCGGTAAGGCCCAGACGGTTGGCGATGGTATAGACTTCTTCAATCGTCAGCCCGGCTTCCTCGGTTTCCATGGCTGCGAGAAGCTTGTCTTCTTCGATACCAGTCTCCAAAGCTGCCTTGAGTGCGCTTGCCCGATTTGCCTGACCACGGCTGAGAAGCAGGGTCTCGTGGAATTCACCGTATTTGTCCGGCGCAACGGAATTGACCGCGACCGCGACTTGTGCCGCTTCAACGGAACCCTGACCCAGAACAGGAAATTCCTTCAGTACGACCTTCAGGTCCGGGTCGCCCTCGATGAGTTTCATCATGTCACCGTAGGCCCGTTTGCAGTAGCCGCAATTGTAGTCGAAGAATTCGACCAGCGTCACCGAGCCTTCGGGATTGCCCATGACAACCTGACGCGTGGAATTGAACAGGACGTCGGCGCTGTCATTGAGTGCCTGCAAGCGCGCAGCCTCTGCAGCTTCCCGTTCACGTCGATCCAATTCGGTCAGCGCTTCTGCGATGATCTCCGGGTTCTGCAAGATATACTCGCGCACGATCTTCTCGATCTCGCCGCGGTCAATATCCTGAGCTGTTGCGGACCCTGCGATTAGCGCAAGACACAACGCGCTCGCGGAGAAGATCCTCAACAGCACAGGCGGGCACAGGCGCCGGGAGAATTGGAATACGTGGGTCATTCAGGGCTCCTTTGGCGGCAGATCCGGATCTTGGCCGGTCTCCCCGCCTTATGTGTCACAGGTCAGCGGTTTCGCGGTAGTTTGGGTGTCTTGTACGCTACTATATCGTCCGCTTGAAGCCATGCCGGCGATCCGCGCTTCAAACTTTTTGAGCACGCGCCGCATAGCGCTTTGCTGCCTCGAAATCTCCGCGAACCATCAAACCCTTCGCAGTGGCCAAATCAGCCTCTGCGCGTTCGCCCTGGCGGCCATGTGCAATGGCAAGCTGGCTATAGGCAATGCCTGAATTTTCGTCCATTTGAATGGCCCGTTTCAAGACTTTCTCGGCCTCAGGCAGATAGGACTGCTCATTGGCACCGACAAGCGCGTAGCCGAGCCAAACCAGAAACTGTGGTTCGTTTGGTTTGAAGGAGAGTGCCTTTCGAAACGGCGCAATGGCGCGTTTTGGGTCGCCACCTTCCAGGAGAGCCTGACCCTTCAATTCGTAGTAGTAGGGATTGTTGGGCTGTGTGCGGATCAGGGCATCGATTTCCTTGACGGCGCCTTTGCCGCGGCTTTGCATGGCTGCGATGGCTCTGGCATATTGTGCAGCCGGGCTTTTATCGCTCCTGGGATAGGCTCTCAGCGTCGCTGATGGATGACTGGTAAAGGCAAAGAGTTTGGCGCGCGCCTGATCGTGCCTGTACTGCAGCACATAGTCTTCCGGTTGATTGAAGTATTTGGATTTTTGAGCCTCATTTAAAAGGCCGTTGAAGCGCTCCTGCGCCATTGGATGACTTTGCGCGTATGGGTCGGCAAATTTCCGCGAGAACATTTGCTGTTCCGACATGCGCTGAAAGGTTTTCAACATGCCGCGCGCGCTCTGTCCCGTTGCATTCAGGTATCTGAGTGCGGCTCTGTCAGCTGCGGCTTCTTCGCCGCGCTGATAGTTCAACAACGTTCGTTTGCCGACGGAGCCTGCGCCAAGAGCAGCAGCGGCACCTCCCGATGCGGCATCCCCTGAACCTGCGGCTGCACCGGCTGCGGCAGCTCCAGCCCCCAGTATCAGTCCGATCACGGAAACGATTTGAGCGTTTGCAGCTGCAGATCTCAGACGCACCAGATGCCGTCCGGCGATATGACCCGTTTCATGCGCTATTACGCCGATAACTTCGCCTGGCGCCTCAGCTTCCATGATGACGCCGATATTGATGAACATGCGCCGGGAATCTGGAACGAAGGCGTTGAAACTCTTGTCGTTGACGAGAATGATCTGCGGTTCTGAATTGGAAATGCCAGCCACCTTGTAGATGGGCTTGGCGTAGTCCTTCAGCAGCGCTTCCACTTCAGCGTCGCGGACCAGCGGCAGTTTTCCGCGTTGCGCCTGTGCGGGGACAATCGCCATTGGCAAAAGGATTGCAGCCGAGCAGGCGATGGCAACGGCTTTTTTTATCAATCGACTACCGGACTTCAGCGTCGGCAAGGCTTGAACGGGCACGAAGGTCTTCTCGCTCTTTGATGTGTTTTGGGGCAGCACACCCATTCCACGCACATATTTGTGTGGCGAAGGTATGGAGGTGTCGCGTCAGGGTCAAGAAAAGCCGAATGACAAATAAGTAAGGATTGAGACTGTCCGCTGCTGGAATTCTGGTGGATGCGTTGCATCACTTCCTAAAATCCGCGATACCGGGTGCCTTCGAAGCACGACCGGAAACGCTACCCTTATGAACACACCAGTCTTTTCGCCTTCCAAGCGAAGCGAGGTTGCCCCCTTTATCGCCATGGACGTTTTGTCCGAGGCAGCCAAACTGGAAGCACAGGGGCGATCAATCGTTCATATGGAAGTTGGTCAACCTTCAGCGCCAGCACCAAAGCCAGCGCTTGCAGCCGCTGCAGAGGCGCTGAAGCATGGCCGTCTCGGCTATACTGAAGCGCTCGGCATCAAGTCGCTGAGGACTGCGCTTTCTGCGCACTACCGGCACACTTATGGCGTGAACGTACCCGCGGAGCGGATCATGGCGACAACCGGTTCTTCTGCAGGTTTCAATCTGGCGTTCCTGTCAGCATTCGATCCTGGTGACCGTGTCGTGTTGACCGCACCTGGATACCCGGCATACCGCAACATCATGAAAGCGCTCGGGTTAATCCCCATTGAAGTGGAAGTCGGTTCAGACACCCGCTGGTGCCTGACGCCGGACCATCTGGAAGCTGCCAGGCGTGAAGGTCCAATCAGAGGTGTTCTGGTTGCCAGCCCCGCCAATCCGACTGGCACCATGATGAGTGCTGAAGCGTTGGACAACCTCATAAACTATTGCGACCATGAGGGGATCTGGTTCATTTCCGATGAAATCTACCATGGCCTCGACTATGCCGGGGAGCAGAAGACCGCCCTGCAAACTTCTGAAAACGCTATAATTATCAATAGTTTTTCAAAATACTATTGTATGACTGGCTGGCGGATCGGCTGGATGGTCTTGCCAGAGCAACTCATCCGTCCGACCGAACGTATTGCGCAAAGCCTATACATCTCACCGCCCGAACTCTCCCAGATCGCGGCCGCGTCCGCACTTGACGCGGTTCAGGAACTTGAAGCAGTCAAGGCGGGTTATGCAGCCAATCGGACTTTGCTGCTGGATGGATTGCCGGCAATCGGTTTCGACAAGTTGTTGCCGGTGGACGGAGCGTTTTACATCTACGCCGACATCAGCAGATTCAGTTCAAACAGTCTCGAGTTTGCCAAGCGTATACTCCATGAAGCGGGGGTCGCAGCGACACCCGGTGTCGATTTCGACCCGGTCCACGGTCATGAATTTCTGCGTTTTTCCTTTGCCGGAGCCCATGAGGATATGAAATCTGCATTGGAACGGCTTTCAGGTTTTCTAGGAAAGATTTGAAGACCGCATCATAAAGAAAAGGCGGCCAAATTGGCCGCCTTGTAGCTACAACTGCAATTTGAAATCAGAAGAACGATCGTCCTCGCTGCCACCAGCCGACACGTTTTGGTTTGTCTTCCTTTTCGTCCTGCGACGTTTCGCTTGTGACCACCGGTTCAGCTGGAGCGGCAGGTTTGACCTCTGCGTCCTCTTCAGGCGCGTCTGCAGCAACGGGCTGTTCGGAGGTTGGAGTTTCCACCACGATTGTTTCTTCCGAGACAACTGTCTCGACAACTTCGGCAGCAACAACACCATCGGATTCGGGCGTGTCTTGCGTTGAAGTGCCTTCCGTTTCTGGGGCAACGTTTTCGTCAATTGCCTCAACAACCGTATCGGTTTCTGACACTTCTACAGGTGCTGCGTCGCTGTCATCACTGTTCGCGGCCTCAGCGGCTTCCTCAGATGTCGCAGCTGTCTCTGAGCTCTCCTGAGCGTCAAAGCCGTCCTGAGCTTCACCGTTCGCACTGTTCGGCGCTTCAGTGTTCTCGTCATCGTCTCCGTCAGCACGCAATTCATCGCCGTTGCGACGCCCTCTACGTCCTCCGCGACGACCACGGCGGCGTTTGCGCCGAGGCTCATCTTCACCGTCACTGTCTTCCGAACGTGCCTCCTGAGACGCATCTTCGTCTTCAGTCTGCTCGTCACTTTCTCCCGAGGTCTGGCGAGTTTCGTTTTCGTCACCCTGCTGATCGGACCCGCCTCTGCGGCGCTTGCGCCGACGTTTGCGACGACGACCTTCGCCGTCTTCTTCCTGCGCTTCCTCTTCGACAACCGGCTGTTCAGTTGACTCGTCGATGATCTCGACGGTATCGGGCTGAACGATCGGAACCGGTGCCGGAATTCGATCCCTGTCAACCGGGGCTCCACGCTCAAGCACGTAGAGTTGACCATTGACCATGTCGTCAGCGTGCACCTCGATTTCGACACCGAAGCGGGTCTCTAAATCAAAGAGGTTGGAGCGCTTCTGGTTCAGAATATAGAGCGCGACTTGTGTGGTCGTGCGAATGATCAGGTTGTGTGAGGCACCCTTGAGCAGGTTGTCCTCGATAGACCTGAGCACGTGAAGCGCAACCGATTCCACGGACCGGATCATGCCTGTGCCCTGGCAGTGAGGGCAGGGTGTTGTCGAACTTTCCAGAACGCCTGTCCGGATCCGCTGACGGGACATTTCCAGCAGGCCGAAATGGGAGATGCGTCCAACCTGGATACGCGCCCGATCGTTTTTCAAGCAATCTTTCAGCTTTCGTTCGACGGCACGGTTGTTTTTCGATTCCTCCATATCGATGAAGTCGATAACAACGAGACCGGCGAGGTCTCTGAGCCTTAGCTGACGTGTAACCTCTTCGGCTGCCTCCAGGTTGGTTTGGAGAGCTGTGTCTTCGATATTGTGTTCGCGCGTGGATTTGCCTGAGTTCACATCGATAGACACCAGAGCTTCGGTCTGGTTGATGACGATGTATCCCCCCGATTTCAAGGTCACTTGCGGTGAGAACATCGCATCAAGCTGCGGTTCCACTCCGTACCTTATGAAAAGCGGCGAGGGGTCGCGATAGGGCTGAACATTCTTTGCGTGGCTCGGCATGAGCATGCGCATGAAATCCTTGGCTTCCCGGTAGCCCTCGTCACCGGAAACCAGAACTTCGTTTATGTCCTTGTTGTATAGATCACGAATTGAGCGCTTTACGAGACTGCCTTCCTCGTAAACGAGGCTGGGCGCACTGGATTTCAGTGTTAACTCCCGGACATTTTCCCAAAGCCGCATGAGATATTCAAAGTCGCGCTTGATCTCGGCCTTGGTCCTGCTTGCGCCGGCTGTGCGCAAGATTACGCCCATGCCTTCCGGCACATCGAGCTCGGACGCAATCTTTTTCAGGCGCTTGCGGTCAGTTGGCTGCGTGATCTTGCGAGAGATACCGCCACCTCGTGCCGTGTTAGGCATAAGAACCGAATACCGGCCAGCCAACGACAAGTAAGTGGTCAGGGCAGCGCCCTTGTTGCCGCGTTCTTCCTTGACGACCTGGACCAGGATGATTTGGCGGCGCTTGATAACTTCCTGGATCTTGTACTGCTTGCGTACCGGAACGGACCGCTCAGGAACTTCCTCCATAGCGTCTTCCGCGCCAACGGATTCAATGGCGTCTTCATCCGAATCGGCATCGTCGTCGTCGTCATTCCGACGGCGGCGGCCGCGACGTCCGCGGGCCGGTCTTTTTCTTCTTCTTCGTCCGTTTCGGCGGTGTCGGTAACGTCTTCTTCGGATTCCTCGGAGTCGTCTTCTCCAGTATCTGCCTCGGGAGCTTCTCTGTCAGACGTCTCGTCCTCAGAGTCCTGCTGTGGCGCCTTGGCCGATACTTCCTCAGAAGCTGTGTCGCCTGCGTCCGTTCCAGGTGCCTCGTCCAGAGCTGCATCCTGTTCGGAGGCAGCTACAGTCAGCTCTTCATCTCCCTCAGGAGCCTGGCTTGGGCTCTCCTCGACGGTTTCGCCGTCTTCTGCCGCGCTCGCCTCGTCTTCGGATTGAGCTGCCACTTTCTCACTGGCGACTGTCTCGCTCGCCTCGTTCTTGGCTGCTCGAGATTTCCGACGGCGCTTTGGCTTTTCTTCGTTTTCTGTGTCGTCACGCTGGCGCTCGGCAGCTTCGGCTGCAAGCAACGCCTCACGGTCCGCAACGGGAATTTGATAGTAGTCCGGGTGAATTTCACTGAAAGCGAGGAAACCGTGACGGTTTCCTCCATATTCCACGAAGGCCGCCTGAAGCGAGGGTTCGACCCTTGTTACCTTTGCTAAGTAAATATTCCCGCGAAGCTGCTTTCTGTTTGCCGCTTCAAAGTCGAATTCTTCAACCCGATTGCCACGCACGACGACGACCCGGGTCTCTTCCGGGTGGCCCGCGTCGATCAGCATTTTGTTTGCCATTATGAAACTTCTCCACGGCAGCGCTCATGGGCGCGTATGCAAAACGCGCATCGCCCGAAAGGAGGATGGCTGCCGTATTTGTTTTGCTAAGATGAGAAAGGGCGTCTGCGCCCGGCGCGGTCGGGTCATCAACACAAGCGGCCGCAAATGCGGGGCCTTGCTGTATGTTGTTCTCCATGTGCATCGCGCGGGTCCTTCGGGGCAACGCAAGCCCTTTAGTTAAGTCGTTGTACCTTTTCCGGTTTACAGCTTGGCGTGAACGCTCGGTCTGCACCGGTTCCGGACTGTGTTCGTCTAGAAGAGCCGCCGCGGTCCTCGCCGGAAAATCTGCCATTGGTTATGGGCATCACATTGCGAGGCGGGGCGGTTTCAAAGATGTGCCAATACCTTATCCGCTGACTGCCAAGTGGAACTTTTCACTGGTAGAACGGCCTCTGTTCTGCCATTTCCATGTCCTGGCGGGTGATGACGTTGTGGATAGAAACCCTTGTTCGTCACCAGGGAAGGTATCGGTCTTGAACCGAAATCCGTAAGGTACTTTTACGATCCGATGCTTCGCTTTGCAAGCAATGTGAAATGCATAAGGCATTTTCCTTGAGTACCGGATCGCGTATGACAGGGTTGGCTGGGGCCCGTGTGCAGGCAAATTGCAAGCAAAATGGCCGGAATAATTGAAGTGAAACACTGGATAAAACCGTTGGTAGGCATCGTGCCGACTGTCATAGCTCAGATGCTGACGACCGTTGGTATCGTATTGTGCCTTTTGCTGTTTGGACTCAATACGGTATCGGTTGACGCGCACGCGGAAGCCCAAAAGCCGACGGTTTTGGGCGCCAGAGTGGCGGGCGACGACGCTCGAACGCGAATCGTTTTGGACATGGACCGGCAAGTGACGCCGGCGATTTCCGGCTTGCGCAATCCCTATCGACTGATCATCGATCTCCCAGAGATGGTCTTCAAGGTGCCCGAGGATGCCGGCGAGAGCGGGCGAGGTCTCGTTTCCGACTGGCGATTCGGTTTGTTCGCCGTCGGTAAATCCCGGATTGTTCTGGACCTGACCGGCCCAGTAAGTGTGGATAAGACTTTCTTTTTGCCCGCAATTGATGACCAGCCGGCACGCCTTGTTGTGGATCTGGTCAGCACGTCGGCGGAAGAATTCTCGGCCTTTGTGGAAGCCTCGCGCCCCAATCGGTCCACTGCAGACAAGAAAACAGATACCAAGAGCGACCGGCTTGCGACCGGAAGTGACAGCGACAAGCCTCTTATTGTTCTGGACCCGGGCCATGGTGGCATCGACACCGGCGCAACAGGCGTTGCCGGTACGCTGGAGAAGGCCATTGTTTTGGATTTCGCCAAGCTGCTGAAGGAAAAACTGGAGGAAAGCGGTCTCTATAATGTGCATATGACGCGCGAGGAAGACACGTTTATTCCGCTCGCGAAGCGGGTCCAGATCGGACACGATCTCGAAGCGGACCTGTTCATTTCCATTCATGCTGATTCGGTCAGAAGAGGTCAGAAATACGCAAGGGGAGCAACGGTTTATACTCTTTCAGACAAAGCCTCTGACCAACTTGCAGAAGACTTGGCGGAAACCGAAAATATGTCCGACATTATCGCCGGTGTGGAATTGCAGGACGAGCCGACTGAGGTGACCGATATTCTGCTGGATCTGGCTCGGCGGGAAACAAGGTCGTTTTCAGTCTATTTCGCCAGAACGCTCGTAAGCGAGCTTAAAAGCGCTGTTCGACTGATCAACAATCCGCACAGGTCTGCGGGTTTTCGAGTATTGAAAGCGCATGATGTGCCCTCAGTTCTGGTCGAGCTGGGCTATCTCTCGAACGAGCATGACGAAAAGCTCCTGATATCTGCGGAATGGCGTGAGCGCATGGCCGGCGCAATGAGCGAAGCTATTCACGGGTTTTTCCGGCCAAGGTTGGCCCGGCAGCAGGCAACGCCATCTCAGTAAAAGGCCTGAATTGTCTCGAAAATTGAAGGTCTTGTCAGGCCGTTGCCTCAGCATCGCCATATTGGTGCACGAGGAAGGCTGACAAGTGTGTGTGACAGTCGGCACCAAAGGGTGCTGTATTAAGGTTTCCGTGTTAAAAAGCCTGACGCGTTAATGACGGGGAAAGACGAGCCCGCAGTATGAAATTTTTGGTGAAGTTTTTTGGCTATCTTTTCGGGATCGGTGCAGTATTTGCGCTGTTGATAGCGGCAGGTGTCTGGATGTATCTGGAGTCCCTGTCGGAAGATCTGCCTGACTATACAGCGTTGCAGAACTACGAACCGCCTGTGATGACACGCGTTCACGCGGCGGATGGTAGCCTTATGGCTGAATACGCCACGCAGCGCCGCATGTTCTTGCCGATCCAGGCCATTCCGGATCGTGTGAAACAGGCTTTTATCGCCGCGGAAGACAAGAATTTCTATTCCCATATCGGCGTCGACCCGGAAGGCATCGCCCGCGCCGGCGTGCGTTTCGTTCAAAATTACGGTTCCGGCCGGCGCCCGGAAGGGGCCTCAACGATCACGCAACAGGTGGCAAAGAACTTTCTGTTGTCCGATCTTGTCAGCGAAGAACGCCGTCGCCGCTCGGCAGCCTATGAGCGCAAAGTCAAGGAAGCCATCCTCTCACTGCGCATTGAACAGGCCTTTACCAAGGACGAGATTCTCGAGCTCTATCTCAACGAGATCTATTTTGGGTTTGGAGCGTACGGTGTCGCTGCAGCCTCACTGATCTATTTCGACAAATCCGTGCACGAGCTCAATTTGGAAGAGATCGCCTATATGGCCGCACTTCCGAAGGGGCCCAGCAACTATCATCCGTATCGCAAGACAGAAGCGGCCATCGCCCGCCGCAACTATGTGCTCGATCGCATGATGGCTGATGGCTACATTTCGACCGCGGAAGGCGAAGAAGCCAAGAAGAAATCGATTGTTGTCAAACCCCGCGAACGTGGATCTTTCCTGTTTGCCGCAGAGTATTTCACAGAAGAAGTCAGGCGAGAAGTCGCGGAAATATTCGGAGACAAGCGTCTTTACGAGGGCGGGCTCTCGGTCAGATCCACACTGGATCCCGAGCTTCAGAAGATGGCGCGCAAGTCTCTCATGGATGGTTTGATCGACTTTGACCGCAAGCGAGGCAGTTGGGGCGGACCGGTTGAGAAGATCGCGCTTGATGCCGATTGGGGTGTCGACCTGTCCAAGGTGGAAGCTTTGAGCGACATTCCGGAATGGCAGCTCGCAGTCGTTCTGGAAAGCGGTGGCGATGAAGCGCGAGTCGGCCTCCAGCCAAAGCGGCTGGTAAGTGGCAGTCTCGACGAAGAACGCCAAACCGGACAGCTTTTCCTGGAAACGATGAAATGGGCACGGGTATCCGGCCGGGCACCAGCCGCGGTTTCGGATGTGCTGACGCCTGGGGATGTCGTCTACGTTCAGGAAAGCCCGGTTGCACCGGGAACTTTTGAGCTTCGTCAGATCCCGAAGGTATCCGGTGCACTTGTGGCCATGGACCCCTATACGGGTCGTGTTCTTGCCATGGTGGGCGGGTTCAGCTTCGCACAAAGTGAATTTAACAGGGCAACTCAGGCTTATCGCCAGCCTGGATCCTCGTTCAAGCCGTTCCTATACGCCGCGGCGCTCGACAATGGCTACACACCGTCATCCGTGATCATGGATGCCCCGCTGGAGATCAGCCAGGGACCGGGGCTCGGCACATGGCGGCCACAAAACTACGGTGGTAAATTCTACGGCCCGTCTACTTTGCGTACGGGTATTGAACTGTCCAGAAACGTCATGACCGTGCGTTTGGCGCAAGACATGGGCATGCCCCTCGTTGCCGAATACTCCAAGCGGTTTGGCATCTATGACAACATGCTTCCGGTTCTGTCGATGTCATTGGGCGCCGGGGAAACCACCGTGTTGCGCCTGACGACCGCCTACGCAACGATTGCAAATGGTGGACGGAAAGTGCGTCCGACCCTTATTGACCGCATTCAGGACCGCTACGGCCGTACCATCTACAAACACGACAGCCGGATCTGTGATGGCTGCACGCAGGACAATTGGGAAGGGCAGGGTGAACCGGCACTTATCGATGATCGCGAGCAGGTTCTGGACCCAATGACCGCTTTCCAGATAACTTCCATGATGGAAGGTGTTGTTCAACGTGGTACAGCAACTTCTGTACGCGCTGTCGGTCGTCCGGTTGCCGGAAAAACAGGGACGACAAACGACGAAAAAGACGCCTGGTTCATGGGCTTCACGCCCGACCTCGCGGTCGGCGTCTTTGTCGGATTCGACAATCCGAAACCCATGGGCCGCGGAGCGACAGGTGGCCAGGTTTCGGCACCGATCTTCACGGATTTCGTGAAAAAGGCGCTAGCCGACAAACCGCCAGTAGAATTCAGGGTGCCCAAAGGACTGCAACTGATCGCAATCAACCGCAGGACGGGGTTGAGTGCGGCGGCAGGAACACCAGGCGCAATCCTGGAAGCCTTCAAACCGGGTATGGCACCAAATGACAGCTTCTCCGTGATCGATTTCCAGGACTCCATGGGCGTTCCGGCCAATGTTTCGCAGGAAGCTCTGGATGCGGTTGCCGGCGGCACGGGTGGCCTCTACTAACCGGCCAAAAACTCCTTTGGTCGCGATAGGACAACTGAGACCAGTCAGTGCGGTTTACAGCAGCTGGTCTCGCGGGTAATGTCCCGCTCCAATTCCCGGCCCGTGTCTCCTCGTGGAGACCGGGCCGCTTCACATAAAATGACGCGAGGTACCCGATGCGCGCCGAAATGGAAGCGATCGTCGATGAAATCAAGCAGGCCATAAGCCTGCTGAGGAGGCATCTTTGACTGGGACAATGCACTTGTCCGCCTGGAAGAACTGAACGCTCTTTCTGAAGACCCGGAACTGTGGAACGATCCGAGCCGGGCGCAAAAGCTCATGCGGGAAAGGCAGCAGCTCGACGACGGTATCAACGGCGTCAAGGGACTTGAGCAGGATCTGGCCGACAATGTCGAGTTCATCGAACTCGGAGAGATGGAAGAAGACAAGTCCGTCGTTGAGGATGCCGAGGACGCGCTGCGTGGCCTGAAAGACAAGGTCAACGAACTGCAGCTGCAATCATTGCTGTCCGGTGAAGCTGACGCCAACGACACCTATCTGGAGATCAATTCCGGGGCAGGTGGCACGGAAAGCCAGGACTGGGCGTCCATGTTGCTGAGGATGTACAGACGATGGGCGGAAAAACACGGTTTCAAGGTTGAAGTACTTGAATACCATGATGGTGAGGAGGCCGGCATCAAATCCGCGACGCTCCTCATCAAGGGTGAGAATGCCTATGGCTGGATGAAGACGGAGTCTGGTGTTCACCGACTGGTTCGTATCTCGCCCTATGACAGCAATGCGCGTCGCCACACAAGCTTTTCGAGTGCCTGGGTCTACCCGGTGATCGATGATTCCATCGAAATCGATGTAAATGAAAGCGATTGCCGCATCGATACCTACCGGGCTTCAGGTGCGGGTGGACAGCACGTCAACACAACAGACTCGGCTGTCCGCATTACGCACCAGCCGACCGGGATTGTCGTTCAATGCCAGTCAGAGCGTTCGCAGCACAAGAACCGGGCAACGGCTTGGGGCATGCTCAAGGCACGCCTTTATGAGGCAGAGCTGAAAAAACGCGAAGAAGCGGCGAGTGCCGAAGCTGCGTCCAAGACGGACATTGGCTGGGGTCACCAGATCAGATCCTACGTTCTTCAGCCCTATCAGCTGGTGAAGGATCTTCGCACTGGTGTTGAAAGCACTTCACCTGGCGATGTCTTGGATGGAGACCTTGACCGGTTTATGGAAGCGGCATTGGCGCAGCGTGTCTTCGGTGGCGAACCGGTTGAGGTAGAGGACGTAGAATAGTCTCAAAACACTGTCGAAACAGACGGGGCCTCACTGGCCCCGTTTTTCTTAGAGTGACAGCGCGGCGAGTTTTTCGCCTGCGGCCAGGAAAGAAGCCGGATTGCTGGGCTTTTCATTGCGACGGATCTCGTAATGAAGATGAGGGCCAGTTGATCGGCCAGTGGAACCGACATTTCCAATCAGGTCACCTGCCAGCACATGATCGCCAACAGATACGCGAATGCGGCTGAGATGTGCGTAACGCGTTACAAACCCATTGGCGTGGCGGATCTCCACCATCTTGCCGTATCCACCTTGCCATTTGGCGCTCAGGATCGTTCCGGGAGCAGTCGAATAGACACGTGCTCCATATGGCGCCTTGAAGTCTGTGCCGGTGTGCATGGCAAGACGGCCAAGGAACGGATCGACACGAGGTCCATAACTGCTGGAAACCGACCCGTTTTTGATCGGGCGTTTGACGGGGAGCCGCAAGGCAGTGAATTTTATTCGCCGTAACGCATTGAGCGCATTGCTGGCGCGTTCGATTCTCTGAGGGAAGTTTTCATCGGTTATCGGCAGAAATGGGCCGCCGACGGATGTCTTCTTGCGCAGCGCCGTATTAACAGACGGTGCTATCTTTCGGGTGATGTCAAGGATATCGTCAATCCGGCCCTCAGTTGCCACCGTGATGGCATCAATGGCTGCGGTACTTTCGACGTCCATCGCCGAAATGTCGGCCTTCACCGCATCGAGAGCAGTTTGTTTCTTAGAGTTTTTTTGTCGAGCAGGTCGGCGTTAGCGTCATCGGCCGGTTGTTGCAGGATTGTGAGCGGATCGACGCTCCTGCTTGTGCCATCGCGAAGACCGAGTGCTTTGACCGGCTCGTGAATCAGCTCCGTTTCGCCACCAATCGCTGATTTGTCCTGCCTATCAATCGCTGCAAGTCCACGGCCATCCAGGCTGGGTTTTTGTGGAGGCAGTGGCTTGTCGCTGCTGAGATAGATGCCTGCGTTTTCCGCCCGTGCAACAAGGTCGGCGACAATAGCATGACGCTGGTTGAGGTCCTGCTGCCTGCGCAGCACGTCCATGACCTGGATTTCGACAGACTCCCGATCAACCATCTGGCGGCTGTTCAGGTTTTCAATTTCGGCACGCAGGCGATCGATGTGATCCTGATACTCCAAAACCAGTTCGGTGCGCTCAGCGCTTGCTTCCGCCATCATATCGTTGCGCATGAGATAGTACCCGACAGTCCCAACCACTGCGAGTGTGGCGGTCACACAGGCGATGGCGCCGCAGACAAGGTGAGCGGGACGCACAGTATATGTGGTTGTTTTGGCGTTTTTCCCCAAGGGCGCATGATGTGCTGCCACCCTTTGATTTGGGTATATCCGCGTCTTTTCTCGGCGCTGTTGCATGTTCACTCAGTCACTGCCTGCATTCTGCAAAGGAACTGAGTGTGATTAGAATTTGGTAAGGTTAATAAATCGTCTTCAAAGGGGGTGAAATTACCCGACAAGAGGAGCCAATGGCTTGTAAAACCCAGGGGTTAGGCCAGCTTCAGAGCGTGCACGATCGTTAAAGGGCGGCTTCAGAGCTCCGCGGAAGTGTCGCCGGACATAGGCGTGGAAAGCCGGTTCAGCTCTGATTCCCTGTCGATCGCACAAGAATCGGAACCATTTGGCACCAAATGCGACGTGATTCTTTTCGTCCCGGTAAATGATATCCAGGCACTTTGCCGTTTCTTTGTCATCGATCTGACGGGCCTTTTCTATCATTGGGGGCGTGATATCGAGGCCCCGAGCCTCCAGGACAAGGGGAATAATGGCGAGCCTGGCTGCCAGATCGTGTCCTGTGTCCTGCGCGGCCTGCCAAAGACCATCGTGAGCCGGCAAGTCGCCGTAAGTAGCGCCCAACTGTGAAAGCCTGTCTTGTAGCATTGCAAAATGCTTGGCTTCTTCCAGCCCGACGCGAACCCAGTCGTCATAGTAGGATCTTGGCAATCGGACGTAAGCAAAACGTCCGATAAGGTCCCAGGTCAGATCAACGGCATTCAACTCGATATGCGCAAGCGAATGGATGAGCGCAAGTCTACCCGCTTTGCCGGTGAGGCTTCGTTTGGGCATGTCGCGCGGCGCGAGAAGCGTGGGCTTCGGCGGGCGGCCCGGCCGATCCGGCATGTGACCGTTTTTTGATAGCGAGCCCAAAGCCAGGCTTCTTTGAAACCATGCTTTGGAAACGCCGTAAGCGAGCCGAACCTTTTCGCTGGTCTCGGGAGCCGCGACAATTGCGCGTGCACCGGCAACCAGGCTTTCGGGGATCTCTGATTTTTCCGTCGTCAGCATGCGCGCCTTGTATTCAAGTGGGCTAGAGTGCACCTGCTGCTTCAAACACTGCTTCGGCATGCCCGGGAACTTTCACTTTTCGCCAGATTTGGGCGATTTTCCCTTCCGCGTCTATCAAAAATGTAGCGCGCTCCACACCCATGTATTTCTTGCCGTACATGGATTTCTCCACCCAGACACCATAGCTTTCCGCTGTTTGTGTATCCGTATCAGCACCAAGTCTGACCGCGAGATTGTGTTTGGCAATGAAGTTGTCGTGTTTTTTGGCAGAATCGGGAGAAATTCCGACGATGGTGATTCCGAGTTTCTTGAAAGCCTCCATGTTCTCAGAGAAGGCAATTGCTTCTTTCGTGCAGCCTGGTGTGTTGTCCTTGGGATAAAAATAGACCACCACGGGTTTCCCTCTAAGGGAACTCAGCGAGACCCGACCGCCACCATCGCTCTCCAGATCAAACTCAGGTGCTGCATCGCCAATGGTCAAATCACCCATATTGCCTTCCTTCCGTCAAAGTTTGTGCGTTAATGCCCGAATCCGCCAGTTCGCGGGATCGCGACTGTCGCTTTTGTCAAAGAGTTCGCAGTATCATAGGTCGCTCGGCGACTCGTTCAATGCTGCGCGGGAACAAGCGAAGTCTTGTTTCAGGAAAATCGGATTGCCTGACAGATACGCACAGGCTTTAGAATGGATTTGTGGAGTTGCCAACCAAAGGCGGAGCAACAGAGCAGAAGGAGCCGGGCAAAGCCAGGCCCAAGCGAAAGCGGTTACGATACTTCGTCGCTTTCCTTCTCGTCTGTTTGATCGCGGCGACAATCGCTGTATTTGCCTCCGGGCCAGTTCGCGTGCCTATGCTGGGAAGTCTTCTGGCAATGCAAGGAACCCGCGGCCCGGTCACCCTTTCCGTAGACGGCGCAAGCCTTGACTTTACTGCGCGTGACGGCATCAACATCATACTTGAAGGTGCGAAGGCCAATATCAGTGGCCCCTCGGCAGTCACTTTGCGCCTTCCCAAGCTGACCGCACCTCTTAACAGGGACGCGCTTTTCTCTGGCAAAGTCCATTTCTCCTCGCTCATTCTTGATCAACCGCACGTCGAAATCGAGCTGAAAGGCGGCCCGACCAAGATCCCTGAAATTGGCCCGCTTATGGAAGCAGTCGATCGGGTCAGCGATGTAGTCGATGATCAATTTGCACGCAGAGCTCTGAAGTTTGTCAGCGTCAAGGATGCTTCGGTTGAATTGTCCGGAGCAACCGAGCGACGGTTTGCGGGCATAGACGCTAATGTCTTCAGGGGAAGCAAACGTGCGATCCGCGCTTTTGCAAAAATATCGGGCGGTGTTTCCACCTGGCGGGTGGAGCTTGCACGCAGCGCACCCGAAGGCGGCGCTGAGAAAAGCATTGGCGTTGTGGTCAACGGTATCACTCTCGCCGAATTGCTTGGCCCCGAGGCCACGCCGCAATACGGCAAGGGCTTTGGGTTGCCGGCTTCGGCAAAAATTGAAAGCAGGCTGGATGCGGAAGGTGTGTTTCTTTCAGCAAACGCAGTTGCCCGGGTCCGAAATGGCTGGTTTCAAATGGGAAGGACATTGGTTGCATTTGACGATGCAGCTTTGTCTCTTCTCTTTAAAAAAACCGGTCAACCTATTGAAATAACGAAATCTCATATCATTCGAGGTAACAGCCGAATCTTCTTCACAGGAGCTTTGGAGCCCGGTCTCGACGGTGGACGAGAATGGGGCATCAAGCTGGACGCGGAATATCCGCAATTCGGTTCGGCCGATATTCGAGAAGCGCCCCATATGCTTGATGGGGTCCAGGTTAGAGCGCGTTTTGACACGCAAGATCGGCTTTTGTCGATCGATCGTTTTACCGCGCGTTCCGGCAAAGCGGTTGTTCACGGTGTGGCCGAACTCGAGTTAACGTCCGATGGCCCTTATCTGGCTCTTGCCGCGGAGGGGGAGAAGATCCCGATCGCCGTGGCCAAACAGCTTTGGCCAATAACACTCGTTCCACCTGCGCGGCGATGGATCATCGACAGAATAACAGGTGGAACAATAGAAACGGTTTCCTACACCGGTGCTATCCGTCCACCGGCATTCAATCATCGTGATCCGGATCCGGGGTGGTCCGGCGACGACATGCGTCTGGACATGACCTTTTCTGATGGATCCGTCACGCCCATCGGAGAAGTACCAGAGATAAAGGGGTTGTCTGGGACGCTGACTGTTCAAGACGAAACGCTCACCGTCTCGGCAACCGACGGCTATGTGACGGCCCCTGATGGTGGCGAGATCGTTTTGCCAGTGGGGGTCTTCAATATATTCAACTTGCCGCACCGGCATGGAAAGACTGCCCAGATCACGACGAAGTTGCAAGGCGAGGCAAAGGATCTGGGAGAGGTCGTCGACAGCGCTCCCTTCAGAGTACTTGAGCGCGCCGGATTGAAAAACGACGGTGTCAGCGGTCAGGGCGAACTCGATGTAACGGCAACCTTTCCGCTCGGAGAACCTGTCGACATTGTCGATCTCGATTGGCGGGCAACTGGCGAATTGCAGAATTTTACCGATGCAAACCCGATTTTGGGACACACCGTTGCAGATGCAGATGTCTCAATAGATGCGAACAAGCAGCAGGTCGCGATAACGGGACGGGGCAAACTGGACGGCTTGCAGGCTGATATCGATCTTGTCGTTCCTCTTGGTGAAAACGGAGTTGCCGGCAAGCAAGACGTTATTGTCACCACCACTGCCGCACAGCTGAGAGACAAGGGGATCGATCTGACGGCGTTTCTGGACGGGCCCATGACGCTGAACGTCACACGGGCAGAGGATGCACAGGACTTTGTTATCGATCTGAAACCTACAGATGTGCGCTTGCTGGCCCTTGGATGGCACAAGGCCAATGGGGTTCCGGCAACTGCCTCCTTCAGGCTCGTGGAGACGGATACTTCACGCAAGATCGAGAACTTCAAGCTTACGTCGGAAGGTGTCAATGTCGCCGGGAGAATGAACCTGTCGGCTGATGGTGACCTTGTCACAGCTTCGTTTGATACTTTTCAGCTTCGTCCGGGAGACGATGTAGAAGTCGACATACAGCGCGCTTTAGGTGGTCGATACGACATTATTTTTGCAGGAGCTGCGTTCGACGGTCGTGGACTAATTCGCAGCATTCGCAGTCCCGGTGGAAGCAAGGGAGCGGGCGACTTTGAAGACGGAGCGAGAATTTCAGCTACGATTGATCGTGTCACGGGCTTCAACGGGCAAAGTATCTCAGATTTCGCCGGGCAGATCGAGACCGGCAGCAAAGGTCTGATGTCGGCTGATCTGGGTGGGTTGATGAATGGAAATTCCAGTTTCGAATTCTCCGTGACACCGCAGAACGGATCGCAGTCAGCCATCGGGAACTTTGCCGATACCGGGGCAACACTTCGCTTTCTGGACCTTTACGAACGTATGCAAGGCGGCAAGGGAACCGTGAATGTTGCCATGGCCGACGAAGACAGTTGGGTTGGGGACTTTAATGTCCGAAAGCTGAAGATCACCGAAGACCCCGCTATCAAACGAATCCGGGAGCGTGACCGAAACGGATTGAATCCAGATGGTTCGGTTGCCAATCGGCGGGAAGTTGATGGTACGGCAAGTTTCGACACACTTGACATCAGTTTCAAGCGTGATGGTGACTTGATGACAATCACCAAAGGGGCCCTGCAGGGGGCTGCGCTTGGTGGCACGGTCAGCGGCACTGTCGATTTGGATCAGCAGACACTCAACCTGACCGGAACATTCGTACCGATTTATGCGCTGAACAATTTCTTTGCAAAAATACCGTTGCTTGGGTTTGCGCTTGGTGGCAATTCCGGGGAAGGGCTGATTGGCGTCACCTACAAACTGTCCGGGTCGGTTTCGGATCCGGTGCTGTCCGTCAATCCGATTTCAGCAATTGCGCCTGGCATCTTCCGAAAGATGTTTGAGTTTCAGGCAAATTGACCAACAAAAAAGGCCGGTCAAAATAAACCGGCCTTTTGACAGATTTTCGCGATTGTTCAGACAGGCTTCAAGAGCACGTGCTTTTTCTTTCCAAGTGACAGTTTGACGATTCCGTCTTCGGTGACATCGTCCAGGGACAGTTGCCGGCGGTCATTCTGCTCGCCCTTGTCGTTGATCTTGACCGCGCCGCCCTTGATGTTGCGCCGGACATCACCGTTAGAGGCACACAGTCCGGCGGTAACAAACGCAGACAATACGCCAAGGCCTGCTTCAAGGTCGGCCTTGGAGATTTCGACTGTGGGCAAGCCCTCGGCAGACTGGCCTTCCTCGAAGGCCTTGCGGGCCGTTTCAGCTGCGGTCTCGGCTTTATCGCGACCGTGGATCAGTGCAGTTGCCTCAGTTGCGAGAATTTTCTTGGCTTCGTTGACTTCCGCTCCCTGAAGCCCAGCCAGTCTCGCGACTTCATCCATAGGCAGCACGGTGAAGAGTTTCAGAAAACGCTCGACATCGGCATCTTCTGTGTTGCGCCAATATTGCCAATAGTCATAGGCGGAAAGCTGTTCCTCATTCAGCCAGACGGCTCCGGCTGCGGTCTTGCCCATCTTGGCGCCTGAGGCAGTGGTCAACAACGGGGACGTCAGAGCATATGCTTCCGCTTCACCAAGGCGGCGTACAAGGTCTGTTCCGGAAAGGATATTGCCCCATTGGTCCGAGCCACCCATCTGCAGCCGGCAACCGGTCCTGCGGAAAAGCTCCAGATAGTCATACCCCTGCAAGAGCATGTAGTTGAATTCCAGGAAAGACAGATGCTGTTCACGCTCAAGGCGAAGACGGACCGAGTCACGTTGGATCATCTGATTGACCGAGAAATGCCGGCCAATATCCCTCAGGAAGTCGACATAATTCAACTTAAGGAGCCAGTCGGCATTGTCCAGCATGAGTGCATCGGTCGGACCGTTTCCAAAAGTCAGAAGCTTTTCGAAGACTTTTTTGATGCCGGCCTTGTTCTCTTCAATATCTTGCTCGGTCAGCATCCGGCGGGTTTCGTCCTTGCCAGATGGATCGCCGACACGGGTTGTGCCGCCGCCCATCAAGGCGATCGGACGGTGCCCGGTCTTTTGAAACCAGTGGAGCATCATGATCGGGACAAGTGAGCCCGCATGTAGGCTCGGCGCAGTGCAATCAAAACCGATATAGGCGGTTACGGTCTCTTTGGCACAGAGCGCGTCGAGCCCGTCTGGATCGGAGATCTGGTGAATAAAACCGCGTTCTGAAAGAACGTTTAGAAAGTCCGATTTGAACTCGCTCATGCCTGCCTGTCCGTCCGTAGTCATCTTCTGCGCCCTTAAGCGCACTGTTGGACGTGCTCTAGCGCGTGCTGCCTGCGATGTAAATTGCAGCACAAGGGAAAACGGGACGTAGTTGCAGCTTGACCGGTAAAGATCAGTTGGGAGTGCGTCCCAAAGGACGAACCTTCAGGCACACATACTTCAATTGGCCTTCTTCCCAGGCGATGCGTAACTCTTCGCTCAAGGTTCGAGGTACTAGTTCATCCAACACTGCCTGGCATTCAGCCTCGGTTTCAAAAGTGCCTTCGTCACTTACGGGCCACACATTCGGACCGGTCAGCATTTGGATGGAAACTGCAAGAATAGCCCACATACAGAATCACCTTTCTTTTGTGATTTACATCATAAAATGTAACAAAGCCGCCGCTGATCATGTCAAACTAACCCGACGTGATGACAGTCACAGTCAAACAATTGCGGCAAGTCTATGTTCTTCTCATCGGCGCAGCGAATTGCGCCAGGATCAAAAGAGAGGACCTGACATGTTTCGTAAGTTCGCAATCGCCGCCGTTACTGTTGCCACCGTCGCAACTGCCGCCGTTTCCATGACACCGAGCGAAGCTCATGCAAAGAACCGTGCCGGTGCCGTTGCCGCCGGAGCGATCTTCGGCCTTGCAGCAGGTGCAATTATCGCATCCCAGGCTCGCCCGCGTTACCAGCCGCCGGTTCGCTGCAGCTATCGGCCGATTACCCGCTGGGATGCTTATTATGGCCGTTACGTTGTCGTAGGTCATCGTCAAGTTTGCTACTAAGATTTTTCAAGATCTTTCCGCTTGCGAATTGCCTCCTCCGGGAGGCTTTTTCGTGTTGTGAAGTGTGTCGTTTCACTTTCAAATACGGAACCCGCGAATCTTGCCCGGTGTTCCATGTCTTCTTACCCGCTTTCACCGTCACGCCGCTTTGGTCTGATCTGTGGCTCGCTTGAGCCGGGACCCACCAATTCGATCTCTGATGTCAACGGCGTGTCCGTTGGACACAAGACAATGCGGCGCGGGGAGGTGAACACAGGGTTCACTGCCCTGTTGCCGCATCCCGGGAATGTCTTCCAAGAGAAGCTTTCTGCAGGTGTCGAAATTATAAATGGCTTTGGAAAAAGCGCGGGACTGATTCAGGTTGACGAGCTCGGGACGCTTGAGACGCCGATCCTCCTGACAAACACATTTGCGGTTGGCAGTGGCGTCAACGCATTGATCCGCCAAACAATCATGAAAAATCCGGAGGTGGGTCGCACGACAGGCACAGTGAACCCGGTGGTTCTGGAATGCAATGACGGGTATTTGAGCGACATTCAGGCCATGTCTCTTACCGAATCCGATGCAATTGCAGCGCTCGACGCGGCTTCGCCGGAAGTCGAACAAGGCAGTGTCGGCGCAGGGGCAGGCATGAGCGCATTTGGCTTCAAAGGCGGTCTTGGATCGGCTTCCAGGGTGTTCGAACTGGATGGCGGTCGATTTGTGCTGGGGTCTCTTGTTCTGGCCAATTTTGGCCGCTCAGGTGACCTGATCTTGCCGGACGGTCGACGTCCGGATCCGAAGGAACTCCAGTCTTCGGAAGAACGCGGTTCGGTTATTGTGGTGCTTGCGACCGACGTGCCGCTTGAGAGCCGGCAGTTGAAACGTGTTGCGAAGCGGGCAGGGGCGGGCCTTGCCCGTCTCGGTGCGTTTTATGGAAATGGCAGCGGAGATATCGCGCTGGCATTTTCCACTGCTCAAAAAGTTCTTCATCAGGAAGAGAGAGATTTTGTTGATCGCCGGTGCCTGAACGAAGACCGGATTGATATCCTCTTCAGAGCGGCTGCGGAAACAACACAAGAGGCTGTCTTGAATGCGATGATCGCGTCGCCTGCGATGAAGGGCAGAAATCGGCATGAGAGGCCATCACTGGCTGATTGGCTTCAAGACACATTGAACGAGCTTTAAGGCACGGATCCAATAAAAAACCCCGGCGGTACCGCCGGGGTTTTCCATGTTGCAAGGTACGATCCGATCAGACGGAGTAGTACAGGTCGAATTCGACCGGATGCGGCGTCATTTCGTAACGCTCGACTTCTTCCATCTTCAGTTCGATGTAAGCGTCGATCTGGTCGTCATCGAATACACCGCCGGCTTTCAGGAACTCACGGTCAGCATCGACAGCTTCCAGAGCCTCACGCAGCGAGCCACAAACTGTCGGGATTTCTGCAAGCTCTTCTGCAGGCAGATCGTAGAGGTTCTTGTCCATCGCATCACCGGGATGGATCTTGTTCTTGATGCCGTCGAGACCAGCCATCAGCAGTGCGGAGAAGCAAAGGTACGGGTTGGCAGTCGGATCCGGGAAACGGACTTCGACGCGCTTGGCCTTCGGAGACGCCGTGAATGGAATACGGCAAGATGCGGACCGGTTGCGCGAGGAATATGCCAGCAGAACAGGAGCCTCATAACCCGGAACCAGACGCTTGTAGGAGTTGGTGGACGGGTTGGTGAAGGCGTTGAGGGCCTTGGCGTGCTTCAGAATACCGCCAATGAAGTAGAGGCAGGTTTCGGAAAGGTCTGCGTACTGGTTGCCGGCGAATGTTGGCTCACCGTCTTTCCAGATTGACAGGTGACAGTGCATGCCGGTGCCGTTGTCGCCGAAGACCGGCTTCGGCATGAAGGTTGCGGACTTGCCGTAAGCATGTGCAACCTGATGGACAACGTATTTGTAGACCTGCATGTTGTCGGCGCAAGTGGTCAGAGCGTCGAACTTCATGCCGAGTTCGTGCTGAGCTGCAGCCACTTCGTGGTGATGCTTCTCAGTCGGAACACCCATTTCGCCCATCACGGACAGCATTTCGGAGCGGATGTCCTGTGCGCTGTCAACTGGCGGGACCGGAAAGTAGCCACCCTTGGTGCGCGGGCGGTGTCCGAGGTTGCCTGTCTCGTATTCGGAACCCATGTTGGACGGCAGTTCTGTGCTGTCCAGAATAAAGCCGGTGTTGTAAGGGTCGGCATTGAAACGGACGTCGTCGAACATGAAGAATTCGGCTTCCGGACCAACATAGATCGTGTCACCGAAACCGCCGGACTTGACGTATGCTTCTGCCTTTTTGGCGGTCATGCGCGGGTCGCGGTTGTAACCTTCACCGGTGATCGGGTCGACGATGTCGCAGAAGATCGCCATTGTGGACTGTGCGAAGAACGGATCGATGTGAGCTGATTCCGGATCCAGGATCAGCATCATGTCAGACTCGTTGATGGCCTTCCAGCCAGCAATGGACGATCCGTCGAAAGCAACGCCTTCGGCAAACATGTCTTCATCGACAAGAGCAACATCCATCGTGACGTGCTGCATTTTACCGCGCGGGTCGGTAAAACGCAGGTCGACGAATTTCACGTCCTTTTCCTGAATTTCCTTCAGGACTTCAGCGGCAGTGGTCATAGTGTCCATCCCTTAATTATCATGTGAACGGTTGGGTATTGTTCCGGCCCTGCTGAGGTTCAGATCGAGCTCTTTCAGACGCTGGACCGGAATTCGGATAGCCGGCGAATGCCGGAATTAGGTGGGTTAGATGGCGTCAGTGCCGGACTCGCCGGTTCTGATGCGAACAGCTTCCTCGATGTTAGACACGAAAATCTTGCCGTCACCAATGCGACCTGTTTGCGCGGCGGATCGGATCGCGTCAACGGCTTTCTCGACCATTTCGTCACCAAGCACGATTTCGACTTTCACCTTGGGGAGAAAATCCACGACATACTCAGCGCCGCGATAAAGCTCCGTGTGGCCCTTCTGGCGACCAAAGCCCTTGGCCTCGGTCACAGTGATGCCCTGAAGGCCGACTTCCTGCAGAGCTTCTTTAACCTCGTCCAATTTGAAGGGCTTGATGATCGCTTCGATCTTTTTCATCACCTTGTGTCTCTCTCCACTTGTCAGGCCGTGAGTGCTCGGCTGGTCGTTAGTTTTCCGGTTCTCGTAGAGACAAGCAGACCCTACGGGCCCGGAGGGACCGTTGACCGCATCAAAGCATGATGTGTGCCAACCCAAGTTGTGCATGTGCAAAATTTTGAAGGGCCGGGAATTCCGCCAAAAAAAACAGCAATTCAAGCAGTGCAGTTTCGGAGAACACACGCGGCCCATCATGGGATTGACTACATACTAGGCAAATCGCCTAATTAATAGGCGGAAATTGTGTTGCTTCCATCATCAAAAGGTTGGATCTCGACAAAACTGATCCTCGCTTGCAAAGGTGGGGTGGCAGGATATCGAGGTTCGAACCAATGACAACAGACTTGCGCTCAACACTTCCTATATTGCTGTCGCCCACCGAAATGGGACAGGCCGACAGGCTGACTATCGAAAGTGGTGTCGCAGGCATTGAGCTGATGGAGCGGGCTGGGCAGGCGGTGGCGCGTGCCGCCTTCGAAATGGTATCCGCGGGAGCGCGGATCGTGATCCTTTGCGGGCCCGGAAACAATGGTGGTGACGGTTTTATTGCAGCACGATGCCTTGCCGCGATGGGGTACGGTATCGACGTGCTTTTGACCCACACGGCTGACAGGCTCAAAGGAGACGCTCTTATGGCCTTTGAGAGGATGGGTTCGCCTGCCGAACTCATCGATGAAGGCAAAGAGGGGCAAAAACTTCTGTCCACGCGTTTGGGCAGAGCGGACCTGATCATCGACGGTCTATTCGGCGCCGGACTCGACCGGCCGCTTGAGGGAAAGATCAGGCATGTTGTTGATGCGGTGAATGGCAGCGGCATGCCAGTGCTGGCCATTGACCTTCCGTCTGGTGTCAACGGTGTCAGCGGCGAGGAACTCGGATCTGCTGTCAGAGCGCAAAAGACAGTCACCTTTTTTCGCGAAAAACCCGGCCATATACTTTTTCCTGGGCGGGCACTTTGTGGGGCCGTTGTTGTGGCACAAATCGGCATCCGGCCAGAAGTGCTTGATGGCATCAAGCCGCAAGTCTTTGAAAATTCGCCGGAGCTTTGGAGACATGCCTGGCCGATGGCAGGTCGGCAGGGCCACAAATACACCAGAGGGCACGCCGTCGTATTCAGCGGCCCGGTGTCTTCAACCGGCGCTGCCAGACTGGGCGCTGCCGCAGCACTGCGTGCCGGGGCCGGGCTTGTAACGCTGGCATCGCCACCAGATGCGATGATGGTCAACGCCTGCCATTTGACCGCTGTCATGCTGAAAAAACTGGTTGGCGAAACGGCTGTCCAGAATTTGCTTTCTGACAAGCGGTTTTCATCGGTTCTGATTGGTCCCGGATTTGGCATTGATGCTGAGACTTGCTCTTCAGTCGAGGCCATTCTTTGCGCCAGTCGAGCAACCGTTCTTGATGCGGACGCCTTGACCAGTTTCTCTGAAAGCCCCGACACTCTTTTTTCCCTTATAAGGCTAAGTGACGCGCCGGTTGTTCTGACACCTCACGAGGGCGAGTTCGCCAGGCTTTTCCCACAGGCCGAAGGTGACAAGCTCGCGCGTGCACGTTTGGCAGCAAGGCTTTCAGGCGCGACGCTCATATTGAAGGGGGCGGATACCGTCATCGCTTCACCTGATGGCCGGGCTGCGATCAACCGCAATGCACCGCCATGGCTCGCCACTGCGGGTTCCGGTGACGTTCTTGCAGGTATCTTGACCGGTCTGCTTGCACAAGGCGTGTCAGGCTTTGAAGCTGCCTGTCAGGCGGTTTGGCTCCATGGAGAAGCTGGGAACATTGTCGGGCCAGGACTGATTGCTGAAGACCTTGCCCCGGCGCTCAAAGATGTGCTGCCAGCGCTTGTGGACAAATTGGGTGAGGGGTAGGGCGACAGCCTCGTTTTTCCTTTGACGGAAAAGTCAGTGGTGCTATAGAGGCCCCGCTTCATCGGCAGAGCGACAAGGCTTCTGCAGTGCGGATGTGGTGAAATTGGCAGACACGCCAGATTTAGGTTCTGGTGCCGCAAGGCGTGGGGGTTCAAGTCCCTCCATCCGCACCATTAAAATCTTATAAATTATTGATTTTATTGAGTTATTTTTTGTGTCAGACTCAAAAATGTACATCAGTATGTACAAATTGATGTACATCGTTGCCTGAGATTACAGTTTTTACGCGTGAGAAAGTGACCTTTTTTCAAAAGAAGCTTCTCATGTTTTCTTTCTTTTCGAGCAAACAGTCTTGTTGCGTCTGACCGGTTGCATTCAGTGTTTCAACCAGAATAAATTTGACCACTGATTCACGAGCGGTTCAGAGCATGAGCAACACAACGCAAAAGTATCTGCGATTTATTATCCCGGGATTGTTCGGATATTTGGCAATTTACTTTATTTGCCTTGGTTGCGATTTTTGTAATATTGGTCTTCCAACAAATTTCGATGAAGTATTGAAGCTAACAATAGTATTTCTATTGTCTTTTTTTACCATATATCGCCGTTCAGGCGTATATCGAATAAACCACATCTGTTTAGCGTAAATGTCGGTATAAAAGATACGCTGACTAATCCATTCGTTGGAGATTACAAAGAACTAAAGAACATTAGCTGGAACAGCTTTAAGGATGTTTTTTATCCTTTGATAGACAACGATCAGACACTAAAACTTCGATCGGAAAACATAAGGTTCAACGGAACTCTTTGGACGAGTGCAGCAGACTTGAGAGCTGTATCGTTAATTGGGTTTCTTGTTTCGGTTGCGTTCGCGGTGGCGTCAAATCTTGACGTGTATAGTGGTTTCGACCAAGGTAGCTTGAAAATTAGTGCGCTAGTATTCGCGTTAGGGTTCGTAATCTCCTTGCCAATCTCATGGGTGCTTACAAATAAGCAACGAGAATTGGTGTTGGATCAATGTGATTACATCCTGATGCACAAAAAAGCCGATTTGGAACAAGGACTCTTAGAGATTGTCCGGAGTAGAAATTGATCACTTTAAGCGCGTTGAACAAATTTCAGATTTGCTCTTAGAAATTGGCTCGCCGATTACTATTGGGTTCAGCGGTGGAAAAGACAGTAGCGCAGTAGTTAAAATATTATGGGCATGCGCTCAAAGACTCGGGAGTGACTGCCCCCATTTGAGTGTTGTTTACTGCGATACCGAAGTAGAAAACCCAATCATAGACATTCACGTGAAATCCACCCTTGGCGAGCTTCGGCGTGAGGCAAACACGGTAGGAATAAATCTAGACTGTCAAATAATTAGGCCTGAAATCCATCGTGGCTACTTTGTAAGAGTTATTGGGAGGGGCTACCCAACTCCAACCAATAGCTTTCGCTGGTGTACGAAAGATATTCGAATAAGGCCCTTTCAATCATATCTACGAAATCGCAATTCGGAACCCTGGGTCGCGATTGGCACAAGGTTTGGAGAAAGCGCGCAGCGGGACCGTTCATTAAACAGGCATCAAGATCAACACAGCTCTCATCAATTTGTCCAAAAACAACGCGATGGCGGGAGAGACACGAAGCTGTTAACGCCCATTATTGATTACAGTACTAGCGATGTGTGGGAATTACTTTGTGACTTCCCCGGCCCAGAGTCGATCGATGCTTTTAGGTTATCAAGCCTCTACAAAGATGGTGGCGGTGAGTGTCCCGCAATTCGTGACTTTCAGGACAAACCTTGTAGTAAGGCGAGATTTGGTTGTTGGACATGCACCGTGGTTCGAAGAGACAAATCAGCGGAGAACCTCGTTAACTCCGGACATCAGGAGCTGTTGCCTTACCTTGAATTCCGAAGCTGGCTAGCCGATTTCAGAAGTCAGCCCGAGAACCGTTGTGAATTTAGGCGCAACGGGAAACGCGGACCAGGACCATTCACAATTGCTGCACGTCACGAGATTTTTCGCAGGCTCAAAGAGTTGGAAACGATAGTCGAAAGACGGATTGTCAACAGACACCAGGAACGGGAAATCGTCTCGCTTGTTAAGGCAGACCTTGCTGATGAGAAATACCGTCAGGGAGATCGTTCCCTAAATGTTGGAACAAAATTTCCCTTGTTTGCATAGATCGAAAATTGTCAGGCGATCCTGCACCTCACCCTGGATGTTGGGTAGAGATTTTGAAACAGTAGGCTTCTTGAATTACGACAAATTACGGAAAACTGCCGCACCGTTTTGGTGTACATTTTGATGTACAGAATGATGTACATCTTAAATTTGAAAATCTTATAAGGTATTGAAAAATATAGATTTTGTGTTCAGCTTCAGTCCCTCCATCCGCACCAAAAATTCTACGCGTTCCTGTCCTTTGACCTGGCTGAATGCAGCGTAGATCGAATGAGGCCCCACCAAATGCAATCGAATACGGCGATCTGCTCAATCGGCCCCGTTTTGCTGTGGCTTTTGGCGGAACAGGTGATTGGCGGCTTTACCAAAATTCGGCGTTTCCACAATGAGATAACGCTTGTTTGCAACCTCGATTGACGGTGGCATGCCTGTCTTTTCAAAGGCGTCATGCCCCTCTTTCAAATTCTGCCAAAAGTCAGACCACTCAGAGGATTTGTGCAGGTTAATACTTTCGTCTGTCATTCGGAATGGAAATACATGCACATCAAAGGCTTCCTCTCCGCCTTTGAAAGCTTCATTTGCAGCCAAATAGATCTCTTCAATGCCCGCGTCCGTTATCGCATAGCAGCCGATTGAGACACAGCTTCCATGAATCATCAAGAAGCTGCCGGTCCGGTCAAGAGCGCGGTCATAAGCGTTGGGAAATCCCAAATTGAAGGAAAGGTGATAGCGGCTGTTCGGGTTCATGAGCTCGCGCGTGACCTTGTAGAAACCCTCTGGGCTTTGCCTGTCACCTTCCTTTAGCTTTGGTCCGAGCTCACCTGAATAGTTGCAAATGGGATATGTTCTGAAGCGCTTGTAGCCACTGATGGTTGCCACCCAGAGCTCAAGCTCGCTGGTAGCCTTGAAGACCCGGACAAAGACGGGTGCGCCAAGCCTCAGACCCTTTTCAGCAAACTCTTCTTCCAGCCTTGGCAGCACTTTTGCCTCGACGTTTTCCAGGCGTTCAGAATTCGGTAGCTTGCCTTGCGCGAAGACAGAGGTCATCAAAAGCGAAAAAACAGCGGTCGAAAACAAACCTGAGAGCAGTAGCAAGAGGTGTTTTCGAGCAGGTTGCTTCAAGCAAAATCTCCAGAACGCTGGGTGTTTGCGACCATGCGGAGGCAAATCTAGCCTGCCAAGTTTGTGTGAGTTTGGGCGGTATGCCCAGTCAAGTGGCTGAGCCTACTTGAAAGTATCGACCAACTACGGCCGAATTGGCGTTGCAGTCAGTTTAATGATTAGAGGACACAACGATCAGAGTGGCAAAACCTTTATGATGCAACGGATAAGCAGACGGCACTTGTTGATGCTTTCAGCCGGGTCTGTGATGGCAACGTCCACTTTGATGCCGCGCTATGCGCAGGCCGCACAGACGAGTTTCGACGTGATTGTGATTGGGGCGGGAATTGCGGGCCTTGCTGCGGCAGGCAAGCTCACCGAACTCGGATATTCCGTCGTCGTTTTGGAGGCAACGAACAAGGTTGGTGGCCGGATCAGAACTGACTGGCGGTTGGGCGCACCCTTTGAAGTTGGTGCCGGTTGGATACATGGCCCGCACAGGAACCCGATATCAGGTCTCGCAGCCAGCATAGGGGCACCCACCTTTGTGACTAAAGATGACAGTTTCGAGGTCTATTCACAAACGGGAGAACGGCAAGCAAGTCAGCGAATTTATGATGCCTATGAAGACCTTACGGAGCTCTATCAGATAATTGATGCGCGTGTAGGTGCCGGTCAATCACTTGAAGCTGCACTTCGTTCGTTGCCTGGCAACGGCTTGGAAGACCCTATTTTGAACTGGATGGCGAGCGCCTACACAGAGTTCTCGAACGGAAGTTCCCTTGAAACATTGTCTGCCTACTATTTTGATGAAGACGATGTCCTCGAAGGTGACGATGTCATCCTCCCTGAAGGCTATGATAAAATACCCAAGACATTGGCGGAAGGATTGGACATTCGTTTCAATGCTCCCGTGGAAGCTGTCGAATATGAAGAAGGCGAGGGAGCTACCGTTCTGAGCGCCGGCGGAGTGTTCGAAGCCGATTACGTGGTTTGTTCCGTTCCACTTGGCATGCTCAAGCAGCAACGTATTAGCTTTGATCCACCCTTGCCAAAAAAGCATCTGACACATATCGGCAATCTGGGCTTTGGAAATGTCACAAAGCTCGCTCTCAAGTTTGAAGACCCATTTTGGCCGCTGGACATTCAGTATTTTGGCTATATGGGCGAACCAAGAGGGCGATGGAATTACTTCCTGAACTACTGCACGTTCAGTAACGAAAACATCCTTTTGGGCGTTAGTGTCGGCGCTTATCCTCTGGCGGTTGAAAAGCTTCCAAACACCGAAATGGTGGCCGACTGCATGGCAGCCATCCGTGCCATGTTCGGAACCAGAGCGCCGGAGCCTGTCGCGCATATTGCGACCAGATGGTCGCAAGACCCTTGGACCGGCGGCGCTTATTCCTATTCGAAAGTGGGCAGTTCACCGCGGGATTTTGACGGACTACAGGAGCCTGTCGCCGATACACTTCTTTTCGCAGGCGAACATACGGACTTTGCCTTTCACGGTACAACGCATGGTGCTTACCTGAGCGGTTTACGTGCCGCAGAAACGATTGACGAGAAATTGGCGGACTGAGGAAACTTTCACCGATTGAGGAAATTCGACCCAAAGTCGAAACATGTGTCTAGAGGTCAGTGATTTGCTGACGGTCTGAGAGATCCGGAACCTTCTTACTCCCAGAACGAAATTCCGCATGTCATATCGCTGCGATTTCCCTGTATCCCCTTGACACTTCGGACCCCAAGCAGTATCGCGCTCCCATCGTGCGTCTCGGACTCCGTCCAAGGCGATGCGCTGCTGTTTGAACGCTTCCGGAAAAAGGGAAGTACCGGCAGTGCGGCACACGGAATTTTAAAACAAAACCTCCGGGGCGGATTGCCGCTCGGGATTGAGGACGACTAAACCCATGCAGGTAACCGAAACCCTCTCTGAGGGCCTCAAGCGAGAGCTGAAAATCGACATTCCGGCTGGTGATCTTGCCGCCAAGCTGGAAGACTACATGGCCGATATGAAATCCAAGGCCAACATCAAGGGCTTTCGTCCGGGCAAAGTGCCGCTTGGACACCTGAAGAAAATGTATGGCCGTCAGGCCATGGCGGAAATCCTGTCCAACACCATTCAGGAAACCACGCAGAAAGCCGTAGAGGAGCGCTCCGAGCGCCCGGCACTGACACCGGAAATTGATCTTCCGGAAGAAGATGCTGAAAAGATTATGGCTGGCGACGCCGATCTGTCATTCAAAATGACCTACGACGTTCTGCCCGATTTTGACATTGTCGATTTTGCCGGCATCGAAATCGAGCGCCCGGTCGTTGAGATCGAAAACGGTGAAGTCGACGAACAGATTGCCGAAATCGCAAAGAACAACACTCCGTTCGATACCAAGGACGGTGCTGCTGAAAATGGCGACCGGGTCACAATGTCTTACCTCGGCAAGATCGACGGTGAGCCGTTTGAAGGCGGTGCAGACGAGAACGGTCAGCTGGTACTGGGTTCCGGTCAGTTTATTCCAGGCTTTGAAGATCAATTGATCGGCGCCAAGGCTGGCGATGAAAAGGTTGTTGAAGTGTCCTTCCCAGAGGACTACCCAGCAGCCCACCTTGCCGGAAAAGCTGCGGCTTTCGACGTAACCGTCAAGGAAGTTGGTGCGCCGGGTGAAGCAGCCATCGACGATGAGTTTGCCAAGGGCCTTGGTCTCGAATCACTTGAGAACCTGAAAGAAATTGTTCGTGGTCAGATTGAAGGTCAGTTCGGCCAGATGACCCGTCAGCGCGTGAAGCGTCAGCTTCTCGACAAGCTTGACGAGCACTATTCTTTCGAACTCCCGGAAAAACTGCTCGACAGTGAATTCGATGTCGTCTGGCGCCAGGTCGAAGAAGACATGAAGCGCAACGAAAAGACCTTCGAAGACGAAGACACGACGGAAGAAGAGGCGAAGGCTGAGTATCGCAAGATCGCCGAGCGCCGCGTGCGCCTAGGTCTGGTCCTGTCCGAGATTGGCGAAAAGAACGGCATTCAGGTCACTGACGAAGAGCTGCAGCGCGCGCTCTATGACCGCGTGCGCCAGTTCCCGGGTCAAGAACAGCAGGTGTTTGAGTTCTACAAGAACAACCAGCAGGCCCTGGCAAGCCTTCGTGCTCCAATCTACGAAGAAAAAGTCGTCGACTACATGCTGGAGCTTGCCAAGGTAAGCGACAAAACGGTGACCAAGGAAGAGCTCGAAAAGCTTGTCGCCGACGACGAGGAAGACGCGTAAGCTTTTTCCCCCATATCCCCAGATGCGGCAGCGGTTTTAACTTTGCTTTCATGCCGCATCTGTCATGACTTTGCGTTGAGGGCGACATCTCATATATACGGGATGTCGCTTTTTTCGAGTCAGGCCATGAATCGATGCGCTTCACGGCCTGTTTCAAGCCAGGAATCATCCCGGCATCATCTCAAGCATATGGATGAGGTATGAAGGATCCTGTCGATATCTACATGAACACACTCGTGCCAATGGTTGTCGAGCAGACAAACCGGGGCGAGCGGGCCTTCGATATCTTCTCGCGCCTGCTCAAAGAGCGCATCATATTCCTGACCGGCCCGGTCGAGGATCACATGGCAACCCTGGTCAGTGCGCAGCTTCTTTATCTGGAAGCGGAGAATCCGAGTAAGGAAATCGCAATTTACATCAACTCACCAGGTGGCCTGGTGACATCTGGTCTTGCGATTTACGACACAATGCAGTTTATCCGCCCTGCGGTATCGACCCTTTGCATTGGCCAAGCGGCCTCTATGGGGTCTTTGCTGTTGGCAGCCGGCCACAAGGACTTGCGTTCTATTCTGCCCAATGCCCGCGTGATGGTTCATCAGCCTTCAGGCGGTTTCCGTGGGCAGGCGGCGGATATCATGCTTCATGCACAGGAAATCCTGGCTATGAAGCACCGGTTGAATGAAATCTACGTGAAGCACACCGGACAAAGCCTCGATCAGGTTGAAGAAGCGCTTGAGCGTGACAACTTCATGACTGCTGAAAAGGCTAAAGAATTCGGTATCGTAGATAATGTCATCACGGACCGTTCAGGTCTTGGTGGCGAAGAGACCGAATAATGGGCTTACCTGGTCTTAAGCAAAGATTGAATTTCTTTGATTGAGACCGGGAAAACCCCAATTGATGCCGGGTTTTCATCTTCGCCTTAAACCTATATTGATTTTTAATGGCGAAGCATGGTGACATCGGACTTAAAGAAGGGGTGCTTCGGCGTCTCTTCGGTACCGGTAGGTCCGGTTGGACCTGACCGGCTGAATAGGGGAAACGCCCCACAAACGCGAGGTTGACTACATGACCAAGGCCAGCGGCAGCGATTCCAAGAATACGCTTTACTGCTCCTTTTGCGGCAAAAGCCAGCATGAGGTTCGCAAGCTGATCGCCGGCCCGACTGTTTTCATTTGCGATGAATGTGTCGAGCTGTGCATGGATATCATCCGTGAGGAGAACAAATCCTCGCTGGTGAAGTCTCGGGACGGGATCCCGACCCCTCAAGAGATCCGCGACGTTCTGGATGACTATGTCATCGGACAGGGCAGTGCCAAAAAGGTACTGTCGGTCGCCGTTCACAATCACTACAAGCGCCTGAATCACGCATCCAAAAGCAATGATGTGGAACTGGCGAAATCAAATATCCTTCTGGTTGGCCCGACTGGGTGCGGCAAGACGCTGCTAGCGCAAACGCTTGCCCGTATTCTGGACGTGCCGTTCACCATGGCGGATGCAACGACACTTACCGAAGCCGGCTATGTCGGTGAAGATGTTGAAAACATCATTCTGAAGTTGCTGCAGTCTGCTGACTACAACGTCGAGCGTGCGCAGCGCGGCATTGTCTATATCGATGAAGTCGACAAGATAAGCCGGAAAGCGGACAATCCTTCGATTACGCGGGACGTGTCAGGCGAAGGTGTCCAGCAGGCGCTTTTGAAGATCATGGAAGGCACGGTGGCTTCCGTTCCGCCGCAAGGTGGGCGCAAACATCCGCAGCAGGAATTCCTGCAAGTGGATACCACCAACATCCTGTTCATCTGCGGTGGTGCGTTCGCTGGTCTCGACAAGATTATCTCCGACAGGGGCACCCAGTCGTCGATAGGTTTCCAGGCGCAGGTTCACGCACCTGAAGACCGTCGTATCGGTGAGCTCTTTGCCGAGCTGGAACCGGAAGACCTGTTGAAATTCGGTCTCATTCCGGAATTTGTCGGTCGCTTGCCGGTGATCGCAACGCTGGAAGATCTGGACGAAGATGCGCTGGTGACGATCCTGACGGAGCCTAAGAACGCTCTGGTCAAGCAGTATCAGCGCCTGTTCGAAATGGAGCAGGTCGAGCTGTCTTTCCACGAAGACGCGCTCAAGGCGATTGCCCGCAAGGCGATCGACCGCAAGACCGGTGCGCGTGGTCTGAGATCAATTCTGGAGTCGATCCTGCTCGACACGATGTACGAGCTGCCGGGTCTCAAAGGGGTCAAGGAAGTGGTGATTTCACCGGAAGTCGTAAAAGGAGAGGCGCGTCCGCTCTATATCTACGAGGACCGTGAAGAAAGCTCCGCCACAAGCGCCTGATACCTTTGACGGTCAGTTGAAAATAAAAGTGAATAAATGCCGCTCCATTGGGGCGGCATTTTGATTTTTCTCACCGAATTTGTTGGCGAAACGTGTTTTCCACCGTAGGTGTGAGTCGTCAACAGACAAGGCTTCTGCAATCGGCCTGATTGCCTTGACACCGGCGGGTCTGGTGTCCACCTAATAGGGCTAAAGAATGGCTCGCGCTGACCATCGGTGCGCCCAGCAGGGGTGCCGGGGTCAGGCCACTCGGTTCTTGTTGGATCCGAAAGCCGTTTTCCAGTGTTTTGGCTGCCTTTTAATGAGTGGGGCCGGGACACGCTGAGAAAGGAAAAAATGAGCGACGCAGAAATCCGCGCTACAGATCCGGACAGCACGGCTGTCTATCCAGTCCTGCCCCTGCGCGACATTGTCGTCTTCCCGCATATGATCGTGCCGCTGTTTGTCGGCCGCGAGAAGTCGATCAAGGCGCTCGAAGAGGTTATGACCACCGACAAGCACATTCTGCTGGCGACCCAGATGAATGCAGCTGATGACGATCCGAATCCGGATCAGATCTACAATGTCGGTACGCTCGCAACCGTGCTCCAATTGCTGAAACTGCCTGACAACACCGTCAAGGTGCTTGTTGAAGGCGGTGCTCGCGCGCAGATCGGAGACTATTCTGATCGCACGGACTATTTCGAGGCAACCGCAACAGTGCTGCCGGAGCGCGATGGCGAGAACATCGAAGTCGAAGCTCTTGCTCGTTCAGTTGTTTCCGAGTTCGAGAACTATGTGAAGCTGAACAAAAAGGTTTCGCCGGAAGTGCTGGGTGCGGTCAATCAGATCGACGACTATTCAAAGCTGGCCGACACCATTGCGTCGCATCTGGCTATCAAGATTCCTGAAAAGCAGGAAATTCTCGCTGTTGTTTCCGTCGCAGAGCGCCTTGAACGCGTTCTTGGCATGATGGAAAGCGAAATTTCCGTTCTTCAGGTCGAAAAGCGCATCCGTTCGCGGGTCAAGCGGCAGATGGAGAAGACACAGCGCGAGTACTATCTGAATGAGCAGATGAAAGCCATTCAGAAGGAACTTGGCGACAGCGAGGACGGCCGCGACGAGGTTGCCGAACTTGAGGAAAAGATCAAGAAGACGAAGCTCACCAAGGAAGCGCGTGAGCGGGCTGCTGCCGAGATCAAGAAACTCAAGCAGATGAGCCCGATGTCCGCTGAAGCGACGGTCGTGCGCAACTATCTCGACTGGCTGATCGGCATTCCCTGGAACAAGAAATCCAAGGTCAAACACGACCTGGCGCTTGCCGAAAAGGTGCTCGACACCGACCACTACGGTCTCGACAAGGTCAAAGAGCGGATCGTTGAATATCTTGCGGTACAGAGCCGGGCCAACAAGTTGCGTGGTCCGATCTTGTGCCTGGTGGGTCCTCCAGGCGTTGGTAAAACGTCTCTGGGCAAGTCTATTGCCAAGGCAACTGGACGTGAATTCGTTCGCATGTCGCTTGGTGGCGTTCGTGATGAAGCCGAAATTCGGGGTCACCGTCGCACCTATATCGGCTCGATGCCCGGCAAGGTCATCCAGTCGATGAAGAAGGCAAAGAAGTCCAATCCACTGTTCCTTCTCGACGAGATCGACAAGATGGGTATGGACTTCCGCGGCGACCCGTCTTCAGCTTTGCTCGAGGTTCTTGATCCGGAGCAAAACTCTTCGTTCATGGATCACTATCTTGAGGTTGAATACGATCTTTCTGATGTGATGTTCGTGACCACGGCCAATACGCTGAACATTCCCGGTCCGCTGATGGACCGTATGGAGATCATCCGTATTGCCGGCTACACGGAAGAGGAGAAGGTGGAAATCTGCCGCCGTCACCTCATTCCTAAGGCGGAAAAGGATCACGGCCTGAGGGACGGTGAGTTCTCCATCGAGGACGATGCTTTGCAGTTCGTCGTGCGTCGTTATACGCGGGAAGCTGGTGTACGTAACCTTGAGCGCGAAATGGCGACCCTTGCCCGTAAGGCGGTCAAGGACATCCTGATGAGTGACAAGGAAAGCGTCACCGTTACGCCTGAGGTCGTCGAAGACTATCTCGGTGTTCCACGGTTCCGCTATGGCGAAGTCGAACTGGAAGATCAGGTTGGTGTTGTCACTGGTCTGGCCTGGACAGAAGTCGGCGGTGAGCTGCTTACCATCGAAGGCGTGATGATGCCGGGCAAAGGCAAGATGACCGTAACCGGCAATCTGAAAGAGGTGATGAAGGAATCGATTTCAGCGGCGGCGTCCTATGTCCGTTCCCGTGCGATCGATTACGGTATTGAACCGCCGACCTTCGACAAGAAGGACATTCACGTTCACGTGCCTGAAGGTGCGACACCGAAAGATGGTCCTTCCGCCGGCATCGGGATGGCGACAGCCGTAATTTCCACAATGACTGGAATTCCGGTTCGCCGCGATGTTGCCATGACCGGTGAGATCACGCTTCGTGGACGGATCCTGCCGATCGGCGGCCTGAAGGAAAAACTGCTCGCTGCACTGCGTGGCGGTATCAAGCTTGTCATGATCCCGGAAGACAACGCCAAAGACTTGGCTGACATTCCAGACTCGGTCAAAAACTCGCTTGAAATCATCCCGGTTTCCGGAATGGAGGAAGTGTTGAAAAATGCTCTGACTCGACTTCCGGAGCCCATCGAATGGGATGAGACAGCTGCAAACGCTGCAGCCAAGGCGAGTGAAAAAGAAGAAGACGCGTCCGGAATTTTGGCTCACTAAGAGCCATTTTGCACCGCACAAAACGTCTAGCCCCGGGTCAACCGGGGCTTTTCTTTTGAATAATCGGTAGAAATGGCTGTTTTCTGCGAAAAAACCTCTTGCGTTTCGCGTCAAATCGCACGAATTTCGCGCAACGGCGCTGACAGGAATCGTCGGCACTCTGCCGTTTCTTAGAAAGGTATCTGCTATGAATAAGAACGATCTGATCGCAGCTGTTGCAGAAAAGACTGGCCTCACCAAAGCGCAGGCAGGCGAAGCAGTTGACGCAACTTTTGATGCAGTCACAGAAACGCTGAAAAGCGGTGACGAAGTCCGCATCATCGGCTTTGGTAACTTCACGGTTTCTGCTCGTGCTGCAACCGAAGGCCGGAACCCGCGGACTGGCGAAACGATCCAGATCCCGGCTTCTAAGACGCCGAAGTTCAAGGCTGGTAAAGGCCTGAAAGACGCTGTGAACTCCTAGTCGTTCCAGACCGATTTCAATTGACCCCGGGCTTGCGATTGCAGGGCCGGGGTTTTTTGTGGCAATAATATCAATCTATGAGTGTTTCTCTTTGAATTGCCTGTTTAGATCTACCATTTCCCCGGCGAAGCGGAACTCCTCACACGGAGGGAGCCATGACACTCCAAGCACTGATAAGCCGCCGTCAACGTGCATTATTTGATGCCTGGGTTCGCAATCCGCTTGTCCAGGTGCAGGTGGAGCATCCTGAATGGTTAGGTCGCCTTGTCTTTCTTGATGAATATGATGACAGCATCGAACCTGAGCGGGCAGGGCGCAGGAGCCTGAAGAATGTGGCCATCGTCCGCAAGCCGGGAAACCCGGATGAAAACGCATGTGTCTGGGTCAGGGCTGGATATTCTTCCTATCAGAAGGCATGGCTGGCATTCGTGAATCAGGTCTACGGTATCAAAGCCACCAGCGCCGACCTTGCGGGTTACAACATCGATCATTTGCTGAACAAGGCGCGAAGCCCCAACAAGGCAGGGTTCATTCGTATTGAGGCAATCAACGATGCGGTCAATCAGGCCTGGGGAGGTCTGTTTGAGCGCGCAGCGAGCAACCCGGAGTTTTCGGCAAATCAAAACAGGCTCAGGCGGACAATGTCGTGGATCATTGCCGCCAAACTAATGAATCAACCACCGCCAAAGGGTCCGAACGATCAACAGGGAATCGCGAGGCTTGTGCAATTCTTCAATCGAAACGGCCTTGCTGCCGACAATCCTCAGCGCGGCCTGACGGATATGTTGCAGTTTGCCTACCGGTTTCGTTAGCCGATCTTCATCCCGTTCAGTTGAGACGCTGCGTCTGCCGGAACTCAAAACTCCTGAAACCGCTTGCCTTGTCTGGCGGTTTAGCGCCTCTGGTGTCGTGATATCTGCACAGGTTCGACAAAGCGGGGTTGAAGCGGTCATCCACAAGTATGGCGGGGATTGCGAATTTCTTAGAATTAGGACTTGCCAAGAAAGTGGCGACAACCTAAAAGGCGTCTCACCTCGTTGAGGGCGATTAGCTCAGTTGGTAGAGCGCTTCGTTTACACCGAAGATGTCGGGAGTTCGAGTCTCTCATCGCCCACCATTTTCTTTCCCAAATTCAAAGACTTTGCCTTGTGCCGTGATGCTTCGCGTTTCGGTTCTTCATTCGTTTTTTGTTCAGTGACCCAATTTCTGGTCGGGGCAGGGACTGCCTGATTTTTCGCGAACAGATGCGATCTTGTAAAACTGCGCTAACAAAAAAATTGAATGAGACTCGATTGAGCTTCTGATTGCAGCTTCAAGGACTTGGCTGCAGTCCAGCACCTACTTCGGATGCAATATAAGCACTGAGTGCACTTTTTTGCTTGTTTTTCGCCGTGTTTGGTTTCTATAAATTTTACCGGCTAACAAAAAAAACATCGAAAAATTAGAAGTTTAATTAGATGGCGATAGTCCTTTTTATCAAGATTTTGGGATCAGTTATGCTGCTCCTTTATGCGGTGCGCATGGTGAGGACCGGTTTTGAACGGGTGTCTGGCCCCGCACTCAAGCGCACCATTATCAAAGCCGCATCTGGCCGGGCAGCCGGGGCCCTGTCCGGGATGGCGGTGGCAATCCTGCTGCAAAGTGCAACGGCGGTTGCGGTACTCGCGGCGAGCTTTGCAACTTCCGGCATCCTTTCTACGGCTGCAGGGCTAGCGGTCCTGCTTGGTGCCGATCTCGGATCGTCTCTCGTCGTGCAGTTCCTGGTATTTGACCTCAGCTGGCTGGTTCCACTGCTATTGGCGATCGGGGGGTGGTTGTTCCTGAAAGTTGAGTCTCGAACCACAAAACATGCAGGACGGATCCTGATCGGCATAGCACTTGTGTTGATCTCGCTTCAGATGATTGGGGAATCGACGGCGCCTTTGAAAGAAGCTCAGTTCATGCCGCATGTTGCCGAATATCTGGCCGGTGATGCTTCAACAGCATTGGTGCTTGGAGCGGTGCTTGCGTTTCTGATTCATTCCAGTGTGGCTGCGGTATTGATGATTGCCGCCTTCGTTCAAAATGCAGGTTTGCCGTTGGAGGCGGCCGTACCGCTGGTTCTTGGCGCGAACGTCGGAGCAGGGGGTGTGGCACTCTGGTTGACGCGCGGTATGGATCGAAAAGCCCTGCTGATTCCGCTTGGAAATCTGATCTTCAGGGCCGGCGGCGCCTTGATTGCCATGCTGTTGGTCGCATCCATCCCCCTGCCTTTGGAAACGCTGAGCAGTGATCCAGCGCAACAGATCGTAGCGGTGCATATCTTGTTCAATCTCCTACTGGTTCTGACCTGTCTGCCGTTGACCGGGCCAGTTGCCAGACTGACCGAGCGGTTGATGCTCTCGAAAGAGCTGGGAGCCGGCACCAACGAGACCGTCGTCAAAAGTGCTCTGGATCAGCGGGTTGTCCATGTCCCCAGGCTGGCACTTGCCAGTGCGACCCGGGAGCTGTTGCGCATGGGGGAGCTGGTTGAGTTCATGACCCGGCCAGTGATGATGATGCTTGAAAATGGCGATCAACAGGAAATCAAGCGTCTTCAGGCGATGGATGAGAACGTCAACAGGATACACTCCGACATCAAGCTCTATATTGCGGAGGTTAACCGCGGTGCATTGACCTCGGAGGAGGCGGAGCGGAGCATGGAGCTGGCAAGTTTTGCTATTAATTTGGAACGTGCCGGCGACCTGGTGTCAAAAAACCTTTTGGAACGGGCGGTTGAGCTGAAGGAAAAAGGGATCAAATTTTCCAGGGATGGGCGGGTTGAGCTTGAAAACTTGCATGACCGTGTCTTGGCCAACATGCAGCTGGCGCTTAACGTGCTTGTTTCCAGTGATGTTGCTTCAGCGCGCGAACTGATCGCCGAGAAAGACAGGATGCGTCAATTGGAGCGGGAATGTCATGATCGACATCTGGGCAGGTTGAAATCGAGGACGCCGGAAAGCATCGATTCAAGCAACGTCCACATGGAAGTCGTGCGCAGCCTCAAGGAAATCAATTCGCTCTATGCCACTGTGGCAGTACCGATCCTGGCTTTGGAGGGACAATTGAGGGACAGCCGTCTAGTCCCTGCGGAATAAAGCCACCTTGTTGATAAGACTGGTTCAATTCGCGCTAGTTGCCGACGCAGCATGGCGAAGGCGTCAGGTTCCAAATTCATTTTGCCGGTGTAGTTCCTATACCGTGTCGACTTGTTGATCGGGGACGAGTTATCCACACTGAAGGACGGCTTCTTTGATGCGGAAAAACCGAGTTGTCTGCGGCTTTGTCAAAAAAGGCAATTTGGATGCGTCAGTGCGCTTGACTTCGCTTTCCAGCCGCCGTACATCAGCGCCACTTCACGGCAACACTGCGTTGCCGCGCGAAGCGGGTGTAGCTCAGTTGGTTAGAGTGCCGGCCTGTCACGCCGGAGGTCGCGGGTTCGAGCCCCGTCACTCGCGCCACTTCTCACTAAGATGCAAGAGTGTATCTTGAAAGAAGAGGCGCAAATATACCGTGATTGTGCGGGTGTAGCTCAGTTGGTTAGAGTGCCGGCCTGTCACGCCGGAGGTCGCGGGTTCGAGCCCCGTCACTCGCGCCACTCACGGTTCCCGAACTTGTTCCCAAGTTGATAAATGACGAATGGATTGACCGCGCATGCGGCCAACCGGACACGGCCCGATTTTTGTCGGTTGGGCCTGAATGTTGCGTATAGGTTCGCATAAAAGTAATCGACAGCGTCAGCTTCTTCAAATTGTTACGGTTTTGGGTCTTCCCTTGTTTTTGAATTGCGATTCTATTCAAGGGGTGGAAATCCGGCTCGGGTGCGTCATAATCCCGCGCAGCCTGTGTAAAGATTTTGCGGTTGCACAAACTGGCTGAAACAAAGGAGTTGGCAGGGGTCGTTTGGAAATTGGCTCATATGTGGCAAGAGTTTGACCCGCAGGGGGTCTTGCGTTGCACCAAGCCGTAAGTTAAGCGTGCGCTCGCATGTTGGTTTCATTAAGCTGACGGGCTCTGCGCGACCAGCCGGCTTTATGAGGCCAAGAGGTGCAGCCCCGGCTCCGGATCGCCTCTCGATCCGCCTCCATATGCAAGGACGCGAAAGACATGGAAGAACTCTTGCGGGAATATGTCCCGATCGTCGTGTTCATCGGCATTGCACTGGTGATCGGCCTTGCCTTGCTGATTTCACCGTTTCTACTGGCCTACAAAAACCCGGATCCGGAAAAATTGTCGGCCTATGAGTGCGGTTTCAACGCGTTCGACGATGCGCGCATGAAATTCGACGTGCGTTTCTATCTGGTCTCGATCCTCTTCATCATTTTCGATCTTGAAGTTGCCTTCCTGTTTCCCTGGGCTGTCGTATTCGGTGACCTCGGCTGGTACGGGTTTTGGTCGATGATGGTCTTTCTCGGCGTCCTGACTGTCGGATTTATCTACGAATGGAAAAAAGGAGCGCTGGAATGGGATTGACCACTACCGATCCGCTCGTCGCTCCCAAACCCAAGGGCATTATTGACCCGAACACCGGTAAACCGATCGGTGAGGACGACGCGTTTTTCCTTGAGGTCAACAATGAGCTGGCCGACAAGGGCTTCCTCGTAACGTCGACGGACAACCTTATTCAGTGGGCCCGCACGGGCTCTTTGATGTGGATGACCTTTGGTCTTGCGTGCTGCGCTGTTGAAATGATGCAGATGTCCATGCCGCGCTACGACGCGGAACGTTTCGGATTTGCTCCGCGTGCTTCTCCGCGCCAGTCAGACGTGATGATTGTGGCCGGAACGTTGACCAACAAAATGGCTCCTGCGCTTCGCAAGGTCTACGATCAGATGCCTGAGCCGCGATACGTGATTTCGATGGGCTCATGTGCGAACGGTGGCGGCTACTACCACTATTCCTATTCAGTGGTTCGCGGATGTGACCGGGTCGTGCCGGTCGACATTTACGTTCCAGGGTGCCCGCCGACGGCAGAAGCGCTTCTTTACGGTGTGATGCTGCTGCAAAAGAAAATTCGCCGTACGGGCACTATCGAGAGATAAGGGTTTTACCGCCTGAAACGGCGGAGAATTCAAAGGATTGGCGCTTGCGGGCGCGTTAAAAGGAAGGCTCCGAGGGAGTGAGGGCGAACACCATGGACGAGACTTTGAAGGAACTCGCTGAGCACGTTGAGCTTGGTCTTGGCGAGTCTCTCGTGTCCTGGAAGGCGGAATTCGGTGAATTGACGCTGAGCGTGAATGCGACCGACATTCTGGATGTGGTTCGCTTTTTGCGTGACAACGCCTCGTGCAAATTCGTCAATCTGACCGACATTTGCGGCGTCGACTATCCGGAGCGTGAGAAACGCTTTGATGTTGTCTATCACTTCCTGTCACCGGTTCAGAACCAGCGCATCCGCGTGAAAATCGCGACCGACGAGACAACAGCCGTGGCTTCACTGACATCGCTTTTTCCAGGAGCGGAATGGTTCGAGCGCGAAGCTTACGACATGTATGGAATTCTTTTCTCTGGCCATCCGGATCTGCGGCGCATCCTAACCGATTACGGCTTTGACGGGCATCCGCTACGCAAGGATTTCCCTGTGACCGGCTTCGTTGAAGTTCGCTATGACGACCAGAAAAAACGTGTCGTCTATGAACCTGTTCGACTGAACCAGGAAATGCGTTCCTTTGATTTTCTCTCGCCTTGGGAAGGTACCGACTATGTGCTGCCCGGCGATGAGAAAGCGACAACCAACTGATCGGCGGGGCGGGGATGAGCGAGCGGCTTTCTGGTGGATGTCTTTGCGGGGCAGTGCGGTTCAGTGCGCAGCCCGACAACGGCGAAATGGGCGTTTGCCATTGCGGCATGTGTCGGCGCTGGACAGGCGGGTCATTCATGGCCGTTGGCTGCGGCCCCATGAGCAGCGTTGAAATTGAAGGCGGAGACGCTCTCAGCATCTATAAAGCGTCAGACTATGCTGAACGGGTGTTTTGCTCGAAATGTGGTTCGACATTGATGTGGCGCATGGCGGATGGCTCCCATGTCAGTTTTTCTGCGCAAGCCTTTGACGACCCGTCTCAATTCAAATTCACCACGGAGATCTTCGTGGACGAACAGCCGGCCAACTACGCGTTTGCAAACGAGACGCGCAAAATGACCGGCCCTGAAGTATTTGCGTACTACACGCAGCAAATGCAGGAACCTCAAAATGGCTGAGGCTCAGGTCCGTAACTTCAACATCAATTTCGGGCCCCAGCACCCGGCAGCCCACGGCGTTTTGCGTCTGGTTCTGGAGCTGGACGGCGAGGTTGTGACACGTGTCGATCCGCATATCGGGCTTCTCCACCGGGGCACCGAAAAGCTGATCGAACAGAAGACCTATCTGCAGGCAATTCCGTATTTCGACCGTCTCGACTACGTAGCGCCGATGAACCAGGAGCACGCCTTTGCATTGGGTGTCGAGAAGCTTCTTGGCATCGAGGTTCCAAAACGCGGACAGCTTATCCGGGTTCTTTATTCGGAAATCGGACGCTTGCTGTCCCACCTTTTGAACGTTACGACGCAAGCTCTCGATGTCGGCGCTCTGACGCCGCCACTTTGGGGATTTGAACCGCGCGAAGAGCTTATGGTTTTTTACGAGCGTGCCTGCGGGGCCCGCATGCATGCAGCCTATGTGCGGCCTGGCGGTGTTCACCAGGACCTGCCACGGGATCTGCTGGATGATATCTGGGACTTTTGCGATCCGTTTTTGCAGACCTGCGATGACATCGAAGGACTGTTGACCGACAACCGTATTTTCAAGCAACGGAACGTTGACATTGGTGTCGTGGATCTGGACGACGCGTGGGCCTGGGGGTTCTCCGGTGTCATGGTGCGGGGCTCGGGTGCTCCTTGGGATTTGCGCAAATCTCAACCTTATGAGTGCTATTCCGAACTCGACTTCGATATCCCCATCGGAAAGAACGGCGATTGCTATGACCGCTATCTGATCCGCATGGAAGAAATGCGCCAGTCGGTTCGCATCATGAAGCAGTGTCTTGAGAAGCTGACCGTTGAAACAGGTCCCGTGTCGTCGACCGACGGTAAGATCGTTCCTCCTAAACGGGGGGAAATGAAGCGGTCGATGGAAGCGCTCATACACCACTTCAAGCTCTATACCGAAGGTTACCACGTTCCCGCCGGCGAAGTTTACGCCGCCGTGGAAGCGCCCAAGGGTGAATTCGGTGTCTATCTTGTCGCTGATGGAACGAACAAACCTTACCGCTGCAAGATCAAGGCGCCGGGATATGCGCACTTGCAGGCGATGGATTTCCTTTGCAAGGGCCATATGCTTGCCGACGTTTCTGCGGTTCTCGGTTCCATGGACATCGTGTTCGGCGAGGTAGACCGCTAGATCATGACCCTGACCGGAAACTCCATTGTTGTTGATTGGCGCACCGGTGCGATTTCAAACGCATCGTCGGTCGAGCGCGCCGGCCTTACTGCGATGAGCATTGCGGCCAGGGCACTTGCGCCTCTTAACAGTCGTGGCATTTCCTATGTGGCCAAACTGGTCAGCAAAGCTCTGCCCAGTCAAAAAGACATCCGCCTCGTGCTGGACGAGGACCTAGAGTTCGCGTTCCCTTATGGGGATGCTTATTGGAGCCGCCTTTTGAAGCCCTTGAGCCTCTATGAAGAGGAAATCGAAGCGCTCCTGCTGACATTTAGCGATCTTGACTACGCGTTCATCGATTGCGGTGCGAACTACGGGTATTGGTCGGCAAAGGTTACCAGCAGACGGTTTGGCAAGCGCCAGACTGCTGCTGTTGAGCTCGATCCGGTTAATTTTGAACGGCTGTGCGAGAATGCCGTTCTGAACGATAACCGGTTCATTTGCATCAATCGGGCGGTGTTCGACAAGGACGGAGAAGTCCTGAATTTCTTCGGCCGCAAGCATGAGGCCAGATCGCTGGTCGATCAGCAGGTTTCAGGACACGCGCTTGGTGACGTCGAGACGATAACTCTGGACAAAATACTTGAAGAAGCCGGGCTTGAGGATCACTCGACGATAGTCTTGAAGCTCGACGTTGAAGGAAGCGAGATTGAAGCTCTGAAAGGAGCAAGCAATCTGCTGCAGAAAGACGTTCTGATAATCTACGAAGACCATGGCGCCGATCGGAGTCATTCGGTTTCCAAGTACCTTTCCGAGGAATGTGGCATGCGGCTGTTTGGCTACAATGCTGATCGTTTCTTCGAATTGGGCGCGGTTTTGGAGCTTGACGGCCTGAAGCGCGACCGCCGTAAAGGTTATGATTTTTTCGCGACACAAAGCCGATTCTGGATGGATCGTCTCGCCGGCCTGGTGGCCGGTCAGGCGCAAACCGGAGACGGTAGTGTGGCCATCGCGCAGTAAACGGGGATAACACCATGGCAGTTCGCCGACTTGCCGCGGAACAACCAGAAAGCTTTGTGTTCACCGAGAAAAATCTCGCGTGGGCCAATAAGCTTATCGACCGCTACCCGGCCGGACGTCAGGCCTCCGCGGTCATTCCGGTTTTGTGGCGTGCACAGGAGCAAAATGACGGTTGGGTGAGTGAGCCGGCTATTCGCTATATTGCGGAGCTGCTCGACATGCCCAAGATCCGTGTTCTGGAAGTCGCCACATTCTACACGATGTTCCAGCTGCAGCCGGTCGGAAAGAAAGCCCATATCCAGGTTTGCGGTACCACGCCCTGTCAGCTGCGCGGTTCAGAAGACTTAATCAAGATTTGCAAGTCCCGCATTGCCAAGCATATGCACGAGATTTCAGAGGACGGCATGTTCTCTTGGGAAGAAGTCGAGTGTCTTGGTGCTTGCGTAAACGCCCCCATGGTTCAGATCTTCAAGGACACTTATGAGGATCTGACGCCCGACAGTTTCAACAAGTTGCTTGATGATATTTCCGAAGGGCATGAAGTCACGCCCGGACCGCAGAACGGCCGGCGTTTTGCAATGGCTGAAGGTGAGCAGACGTCTCTAACCGACATTGAGGACACGAGTAAGGGGGCATTGCCCGTTGCTCATGTCGTTGATGGAGCTGAGAAGGCATCCCACGACTTCGCCGGCGCTGCGATCAACGTCGGCGGAAACGACTATGATGGCGTGCCAACGCCTGCTGAAGATGCGGTTGCCAAAGTGAGGGCAGCATTTGCCGCTAAGGCAGAGAAAAAGCCTGACACACCGGCAGCGGCTCCCGAGGCAAAGAAATCAGCAGCTCCTGCTGAGAAGAAAGCCGAAACGAAAGAAATTGAGAAGGCAGAGAAGCCGGCCAGCAAAGCAGCTGCACCAAAGTCCGCCGTAAAACCGAAGGCGGAGAAGGAGGCGGCTGCGGTTGAAGAGAAAGCGCCGGAGACGCTGACCGAGGCCCGTGGCGGTAAACCTGACGATCTGAAGAAATTGAAGGGCGTCGGACCGAAACTGGAAGCAACGCTGCATGATCTCGGGTTCTTCCATTTCGACCAGGTTGCGAACTGGGGACCTGCTGAAGTCGCATGGGTGGATAGCAGATTGAAGTTCAAGGGGCGTATCGAACGCGACGGCTGGATTGAACAGGCCAAGATCCTGGCGTCCGGTGAAGACACAGAATTTTCCAAGCGCGTGGAAGCCGGTGATGTGGCCTCCTCCAAGAGCGAAGACTAGGGGGTCGAGATGCTGAAAGATCAGGATCGGATCTTCACCAATATCTACGGTTTGCACGACTGGGGCCTGCAAGGTGCGAAAAAGCGGGGCCAATGGGACAATACCAAGGCTCTGCTCGACAAGGGTCGTGACTGGATCGTGCAGGAAATGAAAGATTCGGGTCTGCGCGGTCGTGGCGGTGCGGGTTTCCCAACCGGATTGAAGTGGTCCTTCATGCCGAAGGAGTCCGATGGACGTCCGGCTTATCTTGTTGTGAACGCAGACGAATCGGAACCTGGAACCTGCAAAGACCGCGAAATACTCCGGCATGATCCGCATACTCTTGTTGAGGGCTGCCTTGTTGCCGGTTTCGCAATGGGTGCCATTGCCGCTTACATCTATGTGCGCGGTGAGTTCATCCGGGAACGTGAGCGTCTACAGGCCGCCATCGATCAGGCGTATGACGATGGCCTGATCGGCAAAAACAACAAGAACGGATATGATTTTGATATCTACGTTCACCATGGGGCCGGCGCCTATATTTGTGGTGAAGAGACTGCTCTGCTGGAGAGCCTTGAGGGCAAGAAAGGCCAACCAAGGCTGAAACCGCCATTTCCGGCCAATGTTGGGCTCTATGGCTGCCCGACAACGGTGAACAATGTGGAATCGATAGCAGTTGCCCCGACGATCCTGCGTCGCGGCGCCGCCTGGTTTTCAGCACTCGGACGTCCGAACAACACTGGCACCAAGCTTTTCTGTGTGTCCGGTCACGTCAATAAACCGGCGACTTTCGAAGAAGAACTTGGCGTTCCCTTTGACGAGATGATCGACAAGCATTGCGGAGGCATTCGCGGCGGCTGGGATAATCTGTTGGCAGTCATTCCGGGCGGGTCTTCGGTGCCGTGCTGTACGGCTGAACAGATCAAGGAAGCGCCCATGGACTTCGATACCTTGCGTGGCATGGGATCGGGGCTTGGCACTGCCGCAGTGATCGTCATGGACAAGTCCACCGACATCATCAAGGCGATCGCAAGGCTGTCCTACTTCTACAAGCATGAGAGTTGCGGACAGTGCACTCCGTGCCGTGAAGGAACGGGGTGGATGTGGCGCGTCATGGAACGCATGGTGAAGGGCGAATCTTCCTATGAGGAGATCGACATGCTGTTCAAAGTGACCAAGCAGGTCGAAGGCCACACCATTTGTGCCCTCGGGGATGCGGCCGCGTGGCCGATCCAGGGTTTGATCAAGAATTTCCGGCCGGTCATCGAACAGCGTATCGACGACTATGTCGCCAAGTCGACGTCGTCTTCGACCATGGTGGCGGCTGAGTAAGCGGAACGGGATTTGGAGAGCAACGGATGACGAAGCTCATCATCGACGGCAAGGAAGTGGAAGTCCCGGCGGACTACACGCTGCTTCAGGCCTGTGAAGAGGCGGGCGCCGAGGTTCCGCGCTTTTGTTACCATGATCGATTGTCGATCGCGGGCAACTGCCGCATGTGCCTGGTGGAAGTGAAGGGTGGACCGCCCAAGCCGACAGCATCCTGCGCCATGGGCGTGAAGGATCTGCGCCCCGGTCCGAACGGCGAGCCCCCTGTGGTCGACACCAAATCGGAAATGGTCAAGAAGGCACGCGAAGGGGTGATGGAGTTTCTCCTTATCAATCACCCACTCGATTGCCCGATCTGCGACCAGGGCGGTGAGTGCGACTTGCAGGATCAGGCGATGGCCTACGGGGTCGATGGCTCCCGTTTCCATGAAAACAAACGCGCAGTTGAGAACAAGGAAATCGGGCCACTGATCAAGACGATCATGACCCGGTGCATCCATTGCACTCGCTGCGTTCGTTACACGACCGAGGTGTGCGGCGTAACGGATATGGGCCTGATTGGCCGCGGCGAGGATGCGGAAATCACCACATATCTCGAAGCGGCCCTTTCGTCTGAGATGCAGGGCAATGTTGCCGATCTCTGTCCGGTTGGAGCGCTTACGCACAAGCCTTACGAGTTTCATGCCCGTCCGTGGGAATTGACGAAGACGGAAAGTGTCGACGTCATGGACGCGGTCGGCTCGGCCATTCGGGTCGACACCCGGGGCAAGGAAGTCATGCGGGTGATGCCGCGCCTGAACGAAGAGATCAACGAAGAGTGGATTTCCGACAAGGCGCGCTACATCTGGGACGGCTTGAAAACACAACGTCTCGACCGGCCCTACGCCAAGGTGGACGGCAAACTGCAGCCGGTTTCCTGGAATGAAGCTTTCCAGATCATTGCTGAAAAGGTGAAGGCAACCTCAGCCGACAGGATTGGATCGCTGGCTGGGCAGCTGGCAGGCGTTGAAGACATGTTTGCCCTGAAAAGCCTGATGGAAAAGCTTGGTGTAGCCAATATCGACAGCCGTTTCCCGGGGTCACCGCTGCATCCAAAGAACGGACGAGCCAGCTATATTTTCAATTCCACGATTCAGGGGATTGAAGAAGCTGATGCGATCATGCTGATCGGCACCAATCCGCGTCAGGAAGCACCGGTTCTGAACGCCCGCATCCGCAAGCGTTGGTCCCAGGGCAACGTCAATATCGGGTTGATCGGCGAAAATGCGGATCTGACCTACCCGGTGACCTATCTTGGTGCGGGACCCGAAAGCCTGAAACAATTCGTCGATCATGCGCCAGCAAATGCTGAACGCCCGATTTTCATTGTTGGACAGGGCGCTCTCAATCGGCCGGACGGCGAGGCTGTCTTTGCCAACATCGTTGCTGCCGCCAAGTCGCTCGGTGTGATCAAGGACGGCTGGAACGGCCTCAATATCTTGCACACTGAAGCCTCCCAGGTCGGCGCATTGGATCTTGGTTTTGTTCCTGGAGAAGGTGGCAAGGATACGGGTGGAATGCTCGAGCAGGACGCGATGGATGTTCTGTTCCTGCTGGGTGTCGACGAAGTTGAAGTTCCCGAAGGTGCATTCGTTGTCTATCAGGGCACACATGGCGACCGCGGAGCGCATCGTGCGGACGTGATCCTGCCTGGCGCGGCCTATACTGAAAAGTCCGCGATCTATGTGAATACCGAAGGACGTGTTCAGCTCGCCGATAGAGCCGCATTCCCTCCCGGTGATGCACGAGAAGACTGGGCGATACTGCGGGCGCTTTCCGGGCATCTTGGCCAGACGCTTGAGTTCGATTCGCTGAGCGAATTGCGCGCAAAACTGTTTGAGGCTGTGCCGCATATGGCGAGTATCGACACGATTGAAGAAGGCGATGCCGCCGGTCTTCAGAAGCTGGCCAACGCCAAGGCCAAAATGGATGGTGCCGGATTTGCCAATCAGATCCGGGACTTTTATCTGACCAACCCGATCGCGCGTGCCTCCAAGGTGATGGCCGAGTGTTCGGCGCTCGCAATAACGCGAGCGGCAGAAGCTGCTGAATAAGGGGCAGGGGACCGATATGGCTGAGTTCATGACGACCTACGGTTGGCCGTTCCTCTGGATGGCATTCCAGAGCGTTCTGCTGATGGTCGTGCTTCTGGTGATTGTTGCCTACGTTCTATACGCGGACCGGAAAATCTGGGCAGCCGTGCAAATTCGCCGCGGTCCGAATGTTGTCGGACCCTGGGGACTGTTTCAGAGTTTCGCCGACCTTCTCAAATTCGTGCTGAAGGAGCCGGTTATTCCGGCAGGATCGAACAAGATTCTGTTTCTGCTGGCACCGCTCGTTTCCGTACTTCTGGCACTTGCCGCCTGGTCGGTGATACCGGTGGCCGATGGGTGGGTAATCGCCAACATCAATATTGGCGTGCTATTCGTCTTTGCCGTGTCTTCACTTGAGGTTTACGGCGTTATCATTGGCGGGTGGGCATCCAACTCCAAGTATCCATTCCTGTCTGCGCTGCGCTCGGCCGCGCAAATGGTCTCATACGAAGTTTCTATCGGCTTTGTCATTGTCACCGTCCTCTTGTGCGCCGGAACGTTGAACCTGTCTGGTATCGTTCATGCACAGGAGACTGGCCTGGCGACCATGCTGGGCGTGCCTTGGCTGTCTTTCCTGAACTGGTATTGGCTGCCGCTGTTCCCGATGTTCGTCGTCTTCTTCATCTCCGCCCTTGCTGAAACCAACCGGCCTCCGTTCGATCTTGCTGAAGCAGAATCGGAGCTTGTTGCCGGCTTCATGGTTGAATATGGCTCCACCCCGTACATGATGTTCATGCTTGGTGAATATGTCGCGATCTGTCTGATGTGCGCTTTGATGACCATCTTCTTCATGGGGGGCTGGCTTCCGCCGTTGGATTTTGCCCCGTTCACGTGGGTACCAGGCGTCGTCTGGTTCATTTTGAAGTGTCTGCTGGGCTTCTTCATGTTCGCTATGGTGAAGGCAATGGTGCCGCGTTACCGCTATGACCAGTTGATGCGTCTGGGTTGGAAAGTGTTCCTGCCGCTGTCTTTGGCGATGGTTGTTGTTGTCGCCGCTGTATTGATGGTCATGGGCTGGGCACCGGGCGCAGCGTGAGTATCTCGATCGCCGGCCTTGTCGGTGCCGCTGTTGGACTTTACATCGGCTGGCTCGATTGGAAGATCCTGAAGGGCATACTTCAGGCGAGCGAGACGAAAAACAGACAAGCCGGCGGCGACGGTGGCGCTGTTGCAAAGTACAAGGCGCTTTTGGGCGCTCTGATTTTTGGTGTTCCGGTGATCGGCTTCCCGATCGTCGGGTATTGGGCCGCCAGCGCGCTGGCAGGTTGAGGAAAGAGAGGCAAAAAGCGATGGGACTTAGTCAATCCGTCAAATCGCTGTTTCTGCAGGAGTTCGTGTCTGCCTTCATTCTGGCAATGCGTTACTTCTTCAAGCCGAAGCCGACGATCAATTACCCTTTCGAGAAGGGGCCAATCAGCCCGCGTTTCCGAGGGGAGCACGCTCTGCGCCGATATCCGAATGGCGAGGAACGGTGCATTGCCTGCAAACTTTGTGAAGCGATCTGCCCGGCTCAGGCCATAACGATCGAAGCGGGTCCGCGTCGCAACGACGGAACGCGCCGGACGACGCGTTACGACATCGACATGGTCAAGTGTATCTATTGTGGCTTCTGCCAGGAAGCCTGTCCGGTGGATGCGATCGTCGAAGGACCGAATTTCGAATTCGCAACGGAAACGCGCGAAGAGCTCTACTATGACAAGGAAAAGCTTCTCGCCAACGGTGACCGTTGGGAGCGCGAAATCGCTCGCAACATTGAAATGGACGCTCCTTACCGCTAGGAGCTAACCGCACATACCGTTATTCGCCCGGCAATCCGGCCGGGCTCCGCATTTCCGGCCGAAAGGCCACACCACAGGCAGGTCTTTGAAATGATCCTGAAAGCCCTCTTTTTCTACCTGTTTGCCGGCGTCACAGTGGCGTCAGCATTCATGGTGATCGCGTCCCGAAATCCGGTGACGTCGGTTCTGTTTCTGATCCTGGCCTTTGTGAATTCTGCTGGTCTGTTCATTTTGCTGGGCGCTGAATATCTGGCGTTGCTGCTGGTGGTTGTCTATGTGGGGGCGGTCGCAGTTCTGTTCCTCTTCGTTGTGATGATGCTCGATGTCGACTTCGTCGAGTTGCGCCAGGGTTTCCTGCAGTATCTGCCCGTCGGGGCGCTGGTCGGACTTATCCTGATGGTTGAGCTTCTGATGGGTGTGGGTGCATGGATCATCGCGCCCGAGATTTTGGGGCACGGATCCGAGCCGACCCCTGCCTTGAGCCAAATGAGCAATATCGAAGCACTCGGCTCGGTGCTTTACACGAAGTACATCTATTTCTTCCAGGTCGCGGGCCTGGTCCTGCTTGTGGCAATGATCGGGGCAATCGTTCTGACATTGCGTCACAAGCCAAATGTCAAACGCCAGAGCATTCCGGATCAGGTGGCGCGGAACCGAGAAACCGCCATTGAGGTACGGAAAGTTGAGCCTGGCAAAGGCATCTGACGCGTAACTCGCGTCACAAGAGAATGTCCGGAAACCAGCACGCTCCTCCGTGCGGTTTCTGGTTGGGGTAATCGAGGGGAGCACGGCGAGGCGCCCATGGAAATCGGTCTGTCGCACTATCTGTCGGTCGCGGCGATCCTGTTCACAATCGGGATTTTCGGGATCTTCCTGAACAGGAAAAACGTGATTGTCATCTTGATGTCCATCGAGCTGCTGCTGCTGTCGGTGAACATCAACTTTGTCGCCTTTTCGTCGTTCCTCGGCGACATGATGGGGCAGGTCTTTACTATGCTGGTTCTCACCGTGGCTGCTGCCGAAGCGGCAATCGGTCTGGCGATCCTGGTGGTCTTCCACCGGAACCGCGGCTCTATCGCCGTGGAAGACGTCAACGTGATGAAAGGTTAGGAACCGATGTATTCCGCAATTCTGTTCCTGCCGCTGCTCGGCTTCCTGATCGCCGGTCTCTTCGGCCGCGCAATCGGCGCAAAAGCCAGCGAGTACATTACCAGCGGTTTTCTGATAATCGCGGCACTGCTGTCATGGATCGTCTTTTTCGGTTTTTGGCTTGGCGGCGCGCAACTGGAAATCGTCGAGCTTTTCCGCTGGATCAACGCCGGTGATCTGAAAGTATCCTGGTCCATCAGAGTGGATACGCTGACTGCGGTCATGTTGGTTGTGGTGACCACGGTCTCGGCCCTGGTGCATGTCTATTCCATCGGCTACATGCATCATGATCCGCATCGGCCGCGGTTTTTCGCCTACTTGTCGCTCTTTACCTTTGCCATGCTGTCGCTGGTGACAGCGGACAATCTGCTGCAGATGTTCTTCGGTTGGGAAGGCGTGGGTCTTGCATCTTATCTGCTGATTGGGTTCTGGTACAAAAAACCTTCTGCCAATGCTGCCGCCATCAAGGCTTTCGTCGTCAACCGTGTCGGCGACTTCGGTTTTGCGCTTGGTATCTTCGGTGTCTTCTACATTTTTCAGAGCATCGACTTCACAACGATCTTCAATGACGCGCCGTCCTTTATCGAGGGGCAAGGCGAGGTCATGTCATTCCTCGGTTATCATCTTGATGCGCAAGCTGCGATGACCGTGATCTGCCTGCTGCTGTTCATGGGCGCTATGGGCAAGTCCGCGCAGTTTCTGCTTCACACATGGCTACCGGATGCGATGGAAGGCCCGACACCGGTTTCCGCGCTTATTCACGCTGCGACCATGGTAACGGCAGGTGTCTTCATGGTGGCGCGCCTGTCTCCACTGATGGAACTGTCTGACACCGCGTTGATGGTGATTGTGTTCTTCGGCGCGACGACGGCTTTCTTTGCCGCAACGGTTGGTCTTGTCCAGAACGATATCAAGCGCGTGATTGCCTATTCGACCTGTTCGCAACTTGGATACATGTTTGTTGCGCTTGGTGTCGGGGCTTATTCCATCGGTATCTTCCATCTGTTCACACACGCTTTTTTCAAGGCGCTATTGTTCCTTTGCGCCGGTTCGGTGATCCACGCCGTCAGCGATGAGCAGGATATGCGCAAGATGGGCGGACTTCGGAAGCACATTCCGATCACCTATTGGACGATGATGATTGGAACTCTGGCGCTCACGGGTGTCGGAATTCCCTTCACCCATCTGGGTTTTGCCGGGTTTGTCTCCAAGGATGGCATCATCGAGGCTGCATTTGCAGCGTCCGGCGGGGAACATGCCAATCCGATGGCGCTTTACGGCTTTTGGCTGACCGTGATCGCTGCAGCGCTCACATCATTCTATTCCTGGCGTCTGACGTTCATGACATTCCATGGCAAGCCGCGCGCGCCTGTCGATGTGATGAAGCACGTTCATGAATCGCCGCTCGTGATGACTGTTCCGCTGTTCATCCTGTCGATTGGTGCCGTTCTGGCCGGCATGGTCTTCTACGGATCGTTCTTCTATTCAGAAGAAGCCTACAACGCCTTCTGGGACGGTTCGCTGCCGGCCTTTGCCGACAGCCATGTTCTGCATGCCATGCATGAAGTGCCTGCCTGGGTGCGTGTTTCACCGTTCGTGATGATGGTGCTCGGCCTGCTGGTTGCCTATCAGTTCTATATCCGCAAGCCGGAGATGCCGAAGCAGCTGGCGGAACGTCATTCCGGCCTCTACAAGTTCCTGCTGAACAAGTGGTACTTCGACGAGCTTTACGATTTTCTCTTTGTCCGTCCTGCGATGTGGCTTGGCCGCGTTCTGTGGAAGAAGGGTGATGGCACCGTGATTGACGGGTTTGGCCCGAACGGTGTTGCCTCCCGGGTTCAGAACGTGACCGCATGGGTCGTCAGACTGCAGACCGGATATCTCTATCACTATGCATTTGCGATGCTGATCGGGGTGGCTGCACTGATCACCTGGTCGATGTTCACCGGTGCTGGCACCGGCGGGGGTGCACACTAATGATTGACTGGCCAATTCTGTCACTCACAACATTCTTGCCGCTGCTTGGCGTGCTTTTCATCCTGCTGGTTTCTGGCGATGATGAAGGCAGCAAGAAAAACATCCGCATGGTCGCGCTGGTAACGACAGGTGTCACCTTCCTGTTGTCTCTCTTCATCTGGGCGAATTTCGATTACGACAATCCCGGTTTCCAGTTTGTGGAACACCGTGACTGGTTGGGCGGTGGCATCAACTACCGGATGGGTGTTGACGGCATCTCCGTGCTTTTCGTAATCCTGACCACCTTCCTGATGCCATTTTGTGTTCTGGCCTCCTGGGAAAGCATTCAAAAGCGCGTCAAGGAATACATGATCGCCTTCCTGGTGCTGGAAACACTTATGATCGGCGTTTTCTGTGCGTTGGATCTGGTGGTTTTCTACGTGTTCTTCGAAGCTGGTCTTATCCCGATGTTCCTGATCATCGGGGTCTGGGGCGGCGCGCGCAGGGTCTACGCTTCCTACAAGTTCTTCCTCTACACATTGCTCGGATCTGTCCTGATGCTGGTCGCGATCATGGCGATGTACTGGACGGCCGGCACGTCGAGCATCGAGGAACTGCTCACAACGTCCAAGTTCCCCGCACATATGCAGACCTGGCTCTGGTTGGCATTCTTTGCAAGTTTTGCCGTGAAGATGCCGATGTGGCCGGTGCATACCTGGTTGCCCGACGCACACGTGGAGGCCCCGACGGCCGGGTCCGTGATCCTGGCCGGCATTCTGCTGAAGCTTGGCGGTTACGGCTTTCTGCGCTTCTCGCTGCCGATGTTCCCGATCGCCTCGGACATGTTTGCACCGATGATCTACACGCTTTCAGTGGTCGCGATCATTTATACGTCGCTGGTGGCCTTGGCCCAGGAAGACATCAAGAAGCTGATTGCCTATTCGTCCGTCGCTCACATGGGCTACGTGACCATGGGAATTTTCACGATGACTGAGCAAGGCGTTCAAGGCGGCATCTTCCAGATGCTTTCGCACGGCATTGTCTCGGGCGCGCTTTTCCTGTGCGTCGGCGTGATCTACGACCGGATGCACACGCGTGAGATCTCCGCCTATGGCGGTCTGGTCAACCGGATGCCGAAATATGCGGTCGCTTTCCTGATCTTCACGATGGCCAATGTGGGCCTTCCCGGAACATCGGGCTTTGTCGGTGAGATACTGACCTTGATGGGAGCCTTCCAGGTCAACACCTGGGTAGCGATGTTTGCCACAACAGGCGTGATCCTGTCGGCGGTCTATGCGCTTTACCTCTATCGGCGCGTTGTGTTCGGCGCGCTCGAGAAGGAGAGCCTCAAGTCGATGCTTGATCTCAACCTTCGGGAAAAGGCAATCCTGATCCCGATGGTTGTCCTGACGATCTTCTTCGGCTTCTACCCGATGGCCATCCTGGATGTTACCCAGGGCGCGGTCGATAATCTCATCAATCAGTATAGCGCTGCACTTGATGCTGCCGGCGTCACCCAGCACGCAGCGGCCGCTGCGGTTGCCCACTAAGGTTTCGAGGACGAGACAGAGCTATGTCAGACGTGACCCAACTGCCAGATCTCATGCCGGTCCTGCCGGAGATCATCCTGGCCCTCGGAGCAATGGTGCTTTTGATGATCGGTGCCTTTGGCGGCAAAGGTGTCAGCTACGCCATATTCGGCGGTGCCATGGGCTTGCTCGGCGGTGCCTTCCTGGTGCTTTTGCTGGTGCCGTCCTTCGGAGAAACCTTCGGCGGCTCATTCGTTCTGGACGAATTCGCGCATCTGCTCAAGCTTCTGGTCATGGCGGGATCGTTCTTTGCAATTGCGATGTCCTGGGCTTATGCCAAAAGCCAGTCGTTCGACCATTTCGAGTATCCAATCCTGATCGTCATGGCGACGCTCGGCATGATGCTGATGCTGTCGGCAAACGACATGATCGCACTTTACCTCGGCCTCGAGCTTCAGAGTTTGTCGCTCTATGTCGTCGCAGCGATCAATCGTGACAGCGTTCGCTCCACGGAAGCCGGTCTTAAGTATTTTGTCCTCGGCGCGTTGTCCTCCGGCATGTTGCTTTACGGGATGTCGCTCGTTTACGGTTTCACCGGGCAAGTGTCGTTCGCAGGCATTGCGGAAGCCTTGACCCATGAAGGCGCATCCATCGGCCTTGTCATCGGTCTGACGTTTATTCTTGCTGGACTCGCGTTCAAGATTTCAGCCGTTCCGTTCCACATGTGGACGCCGGACGTCTACGAAGGTGCGCCGACGCCGGTCACCGCTTTCCTTGCCGCAGCTCCCAAGGTTGCTGCCATGGGTATGCTGGTGCGGATCGTGATCGAGGCATTCCATCCGGTCACCAGCGACTGGCAACAAGTGATCGTCTTCGTATCGATTGCGTCGATGGCGCTCGGGGCATTTGCGGCGATCGGGCAACGCAACCTGAAACGACTGATGGCATATTCCTCAATCGGCCATATGGGCTATGCCCTTGTGGGACTGGCAGCAGGTACACAGACCGGCGTAGAGGGTGTGATCTTCTATATGATGGCCTACCTTGGCATGACCCTTGGTGTTTTTGCCTGCATCTTGTCCATGCGCCGCAGGGACGGCATGGTTGAAGAAATCGATGATCTTTCGGGTCTTTCCCAGACCAATCTGCCAATGGCGATCTTGCTTGGCTTGCTAATGTTCTCCCTGGCAGGGATTCCCCCGCTCGTCGGGTTTTTCGGCAAGTGGTATGTCTTCGTGGCTGCCGTTGAAGCAGGGCTTTATCCTTTGGCGGTGATCGGCGTTCTGATGTCGGTTGTCGGTGCTTACTATTACCTTCGTATCGTCAAAGTTATGTTCTTTGACGAACCCGTGGAACGCTTTGAAGCGATGCCGATGGAGCTTCGTGTGGTGCTTGGTCTGTCCAGCATCTTCGTTATCTTCTTCTGGCTGGCACCAGGTCAGGTCGTCAACGCGGCAAGTGCTGCGGCACAGTCGCTGTTCTGATCGGACATATGAGCAATTCGAGAATGGAACATCCGGCGCCAGGTGTGCCGGATTTTCGCTTTGAAGCCCATGAAAGCGTCGGGTCGACAAACAGTCTTTGTTTTGAGCGGGCACGTTCAGGAAGTCCTGGAAACCTTTGGATCAGATCGGAAATCCAGACGGAAGGCAGAGGCCGACGCGGACGGGATTGGGCATCACCGGGCGGCAACCTATTTGCCAGTCTTTTGCTGATAAATCCTGAGCCTGCAGCAAGGATTGGAGAATTGCCACTCGCAGCAGCGGTTGCTCTGGCGGAAGCCGTTGACAAAGCTGCCGGTACGCTGCAACTGGTAAAACTGAAATGGCCAAATGATCTCTTGGTCGAAGGGGCAAAACTATCTGGCATTCTGCTGGAGGCGGAAACACTAAGCGACGGTCGACAGGCAGTTGTACTCGGCTTTGGTGTGAACTGTGTTTCCCATCCGCCACTATCGCTATATCAGGCGACGGATTTGCGAAGTCTGGGCTTTCAAGTCTCAGCTGAGAGGCTGTTTGAAACGCTGACGAGCGCCATGGCGGATCAATTGGCGCATTGGCGGCAGACTGGCGGTTTTGAAACCATTCGCAGGGCGTGGCTGAAGCGCGCTGCGCATCTGGGCAATCGGATCACGGTCAAACTGGGCCAGGAAGAAATTACCGGCATTTTTGCCGATTTGGATGCGCGCGGTCACCTGGTTCTTCGCCAGGATGATGGTCGCCAGCGCACCATTTTTGCGGGTGACGTGTTTTTACCCGGCTGAGAGCCGAATGACGTCAGCCGGCAGCAAGTTCTGAAGGAGCACTCAATGGCTTCGGCCAATTTGAATGAAAATGAAATCGTTTTTCTGCCACTTGGTGGTGTCGGCGAAATTGGAATGAATCTCGGCCTTTACGGCTTTGGTCCGGATGGTGACCGGACGTGGCTGATTGTCGACTGCGGCGTCAGTTTTGCCGGGCCTGATTTGCCTGGAATTGACGTTGTCGTACCGGATATCAAATTCCTGGAGGACGAGGTCGACAACATTGCCGGCATGGTGATCACCCATGCGCACGAAGATCACTATGGAGCTATCCTGCACCTTTGGCCCTACCTGAAGGTGCCGGTCTATGCGACGGCCTTCACCGCGGGGTTGCTTGCTGCCAAGTCGGAAAGCGAAACGCTTGAAGAAGAAGTTCCGGTGACCGTCGTCAAACAAGGTGAGCGGCACAAGATCGGACCGTTCGACGTTGAATTCGTCGCGATGGCGCACTCAATCCCTGAGCCGTGTGCTCTGGCAATCCGAACACCTGCCGGCCTCGTTCTACATACAGGCGATTGGAAAATAGACCCGACGCCCGGCGTTGGACTTCCGATCGACATGGATCGGTTGGCTGAGCTTGGACGTGAGGGGGTCATGGCTATTGTCTGTGACAGCACAAATGCGGTCCGGGACGGGGTCAGCCCAAGCGAAGCCGATGTCGCTGAAGAATTGAAAACGGTGATGGCGAAGGCTGGCAAGCGGATTGCGGTCACTACATTCGCTTCGAATGTTGCCCGTATTCGTGCAGTTTCCGAAGCAGCAGCTGCAAACGATCGCGATGTCGTCGTTGTCGGCCGTTCCATGCACCGGGTGATCGATGTTGCCGGTGAACTGGGATATCTGGAAGGCCTGAAACCCTTTCATGATGAGGAAGCATATGGCTATTTGCCGCGTGAAAAAGTCGTGCTTCTGTGCACCGGCTCACAAGGGGAGAGCCGAGCTGCGCTTGCCCGGATTGCCTCAGGTGATCATCGCAATATTGCCTTGTCCAAGGGAGACACGGTGATCTTTTCTTCACGAACGATACCAGGCAACGAGAAGGCGGTCGGCGAGGTAATGAACAATCTTGCAGACAAGGATGTCGAGATCGTCACCGACAGAGACGCGCTTGTGCATGTCTCGGGACATCCGCGACGTGGTGAGCTTGAGCAACTCTACAAGATGATAAAGCCGAAAGTCGTGCTTCCCGTGCATGGTGAACCGTTGCATCTTGCAGCGCATGCCGCGTTTGCAAAGGAACAGGGCGTTCCGGAAGTCGTGCGCGGCAAGAACGGGGACATCATCCGCCTTGTTGCAGGAAAAGCAGCGGTAATCGACGAAGCACCATCCGGTATCCTGGTGAAGGACGGTACCATACTGGATGATCCGGAAGTTACCGGTGTGCGCGAGAGGCGCAAACTGTCTTACGCTGGCGCTGCCGTTATTGCCCTTGTTGTGAACCGATCAGGTGACCTCTTGGACGATCCGCATATCACCCTTCTGGGGTTGCCGGACACGGATGACGACGGAGAGCCGATGGAGGACATCGTCGCCAAGGCGATCATTGGTGCCGTGACGAGCATCCCGAAGGGAAGGCGCAAAGACAAGGATCTGGTAGGCGAGGCAGCTCGAAAAGCCGCACGCTCTCAGATCCTGGATGTCTGGGGCAAAAAGACGCTCTGCAAGGTGGTGGTGACCCAACTATAGTCATTGGCGGCCATACAGGGCCGTTTCTATTTGGGAAGGAATTCGAATGATTGGTCGGCTCAACCATGTCGCCATCGCGGTTTCGGACATTGATGCCGCGACTGCGGTTTATCGGGACACGCTTGGTGCTGAGGTCTCTGCGAAAGAAGAACAGCCTGATCATGGTGTCAGCACGGTGTTCATCAACCTGCCGAACACGAAGATCGAACTGCTCGAACCGCTCGGGGACAATTCTCCGATTGCGAAATTTCTCGAAAAGAATGCGTCCGGTGGCATTCATCATGTTTGCTACGAGGTGGACGACATCATTGCAGCGCGTGACAAGCTGTTGGCGGACGGGGCCCGTGTACTGGGTGATGGGGAACCAAAGATTGGGGCCCACGGGAAGCCTGTGTTGTTTCTGCACCCAAAGGACTTCCTTGGAACTTTAACGGAACTGGAAGAGGCGTAAGGCGATGTCCGTGGCGTTTGGCATGGCAGTGTTTTTCATGCTGTGGTGGATCATTCTGTTTGCAATCCTGCCTTTTGGATTGCACCGCACGCAAGAAGAAGCAGGGGATGTGGTTCCAGGTTCTGAGCCAAGTGCCCCGGACAGACCGAAGTTCCTCAAGGTGATCGTTCTAACGACGGTTATCACCACGCTTGTATTTTCGGCTTACGTCTCATTGCGGGCCCAAGGTTTCGGATTGGACGATATTCCGTTTTTCAAGCCACCGGGAGCCAGCTACAGCCAGCCGGGCAGCTGATCAGCGCCTTATACCAACCTCAACAAATGTGAACCCATTCGAAAAGGTTCTTATCTGTTGAGGTTGGTATTAGTTCTACCTAATTTGGAGCTAGGCAATTTGATGACAAAACCTTGGCCGCTGAAAATTTGGAAATGGCCTGAATAAAAGAAAAAAGGCAGAGCCAAGCTCTGCCTTAAAAAAGTTCCGCGTCTAAACTGACCCTTTTCCCTTACCGGTTGGGATAACAACCTGGTTGGGTGGCTGCGTACCGAATGGCGCGCCTGAGGGTCCTTCCTCCCAAGACTCAGACCGCGATGTCCTTGAGCTTCTTAGCATTTCTGCCGAGGCATCTTTTTGTTATGGGAACGGAACGTAGCCCATTGTTTGCAGTTTGTCACCTATTTGTCGTGCGGAGATGAATATTTTTGCTTGTCTATTTTTGAACCTTGTATTTGAACATTTGGTCAGGATTTTCAAGGCGCAAAACTAAGCCGGCAAAACTGCTGGTATTCAGTCAATTTTGATGATTTTCGGGCGAAAAAATGCGAAAGCCGTCGGTGCCCAAGTAAAGGGCTTGTTTTTGCCTTCCGCATGCGCTTTGACTGCGCACCAAACAGGCACTGCCAGAAATTGAGAGAACTTTCATGCGTCTTTCCCGTTATTTCCTGCCCATCCTGAAGGAAACGCCCAAGGAAGCAGAAATCGTGTCCCACAGGCTGATGTTGCGCGCGGGCATGATTCGACAGCAATCCGCAGGGATCTATTCCTGGCTGCCACTCGGCCACAAGGTTTTGCGCAAGATTGAGCGAATTGTCGAAGAAGAACAGGCGCGGGCCGGGGCGGTTCAACTGCTGATGCCGACAATCCAGTCCGCTGATCTGTGGCGCGAAAGCGGGCGCTATGACGCCTATGGCAAGGAAATGCTGCGCATTACCGACCGTCACGAGCGGGATATGCTTTTCGGGCCAACCAATGAGGAAATGATTACCGATATCTTCCGCGGATACGTGCGTTCCTACAAGGATCTGCCGCTGAACCTCTACCATATTCAGTGGAAATTCCGTGACGAGGTTCGTCCGCGATTTGGCGTGATGCGCGGCCGTGAATTTCTGATGAAAGATGCTTATTCCTTTGATCTGGACAAGGAAGGGGCCCGGCACGCCTATAACCGCATGTTCGTCGCTTATTTGCGCACATTCGATCGCATGGGCCTGAAGGCGATCCCGATGAAAGCGGACACGGGGCCGATCGGTGGCGATATGAGCCACGAATTCATCATTCTGGCAGACACCGGCGAAAGCGAAGTCTTCTGCGACAAGTCGCTGCTTGAAATGCCGATACCCTCAGAAGACACGGACTTCTATTCAGACCTGACCCCCTTGGTAACCGGTTGGACGACACCTTACGCGGCAACCGACGAAATGCATGATGCTGCCGCTTTCGATGCATTGCCCGACGACGCGAAAGTATCAGCACGCGGGATTGAAGTCGGTCACATCTTCTATTTCGGCACCAAGTATTCCGAGGCGATGGGGGCGAAGGTTGCCACTGCGGAAGGGACGGAAGTTCCCGTGCATATGGGATCCTATGGTGTTGGCGTTTCCCGCCTTCTTGGCGCCTTGATCGAAGCCAATCATGACGAGAATGGAATCATTTGGCCAAAGTCTGTCGCGCCGTTCCATGTCGGGCTGGTGAACCTTAAGCCGGGCGATTCAGTGACGGACACGGCGTCGGAAGATCTCTATGCCAAGCTTGAGGCGGCTGGCATTGAAGTTCTCTACGACGATAGGGACACGCGCGCTGGTGCGAAATTCGCAACCATGGATTTGATCGGCTTACCGTATCAGGTCGTTGCCGGTCCTCGTGGCCTGAAAGACGGTCTTTTGGAGGTCAAGGACCGCGCAACTGGGGAAAAGGAGATGCTTTCCCCCGAAGCGGCCTTGAACAAGCTGACGGCGGCATTGACGGACTGATTAAGTCCGGTGATCCTCCGTGGTGGGGATTCGGCTGCGGTTCGCTGCGGCTAGACGGGCTTTTTCGATAGCTCTGGGGCGTTGCTGAAGTGGATGGACAATGACAGCGGCAGACACTGCGGACATTGAGCGTGACGAGAAACAAGCCGCCTCCACACGCCCGTTTTCCCCCTTCGAATGGATGATTGCCGGCCGCTACTTGCGTTCACGCCGGCGCGAGACATTTATTTCCGTTATTGCCGGCTTTTCCTTTGCGGGCATCATGCTTGGCGTGGCGACGTTGATTATCGTCATGGCTGTAATGAACGGATTTCGCACCGAACTCCTGGGCAAAATCCTGGGTATCAATGGGCATATGCTTGTCCAGCCAATCGATCTTCCTTTGACTGATTATGATGCAGTTGCATCGCGGCTTGAGGGTGTGCCTGAAGTTGTTAGCGCAATTCCCTTTACCGAAGGCCAGGCACTTGTGTCCGGTCCTGCCGGTAACTTCGGAGCGCTGGTGCGCGGTATCTACGAAAGTGATCTGAGACGCGTTCCGCTTATCGCAAACACGGTACGTGGCGGTACCTTGGATGGATTTGACGAAGGTGAGGGCGTTGCCATCGGTTCGCGGATGGCGCAGCAGCTCGGCATTACGGTCGGCGACAATGTCACCATTATTTCACCACGCGGGAGCGTCACACCGATGGGCGTGACGCCAAGGGTCAAGGCTTATCCGGTTTCGGCAATTTTTGAAATCGGGATGAGCGAATACGATGCTACGTTCCTATTCATGCCGTTGAATGAAGCTCAGGCCTATTTCAACATGGACAACAAAGCGACAGGTGTTGAGGTTTATGTGCTTGACCCGGATCGGGTCGGGACCATGAAGGCTGCGATCGAAGAGGCGGCAGATCGACCGGCATTCGTAACGGACTGGCGTCAACGCAACATCACTTTTTTCTCCGCACTGGAAGTGGAGCGCAACGTGATGTTCATTATCTTGACGCTGATTGTTCTGGTCGCTGCGCTGAACATTATTTCCGGCATGATCATGCTGGTGAAAGACAAGGGCAAGGATATTGCCATCTTGCGTACGATGGGCGCTTCACGCGGCGCAATCATGCGCATCTTTCTGATAACAGGAGCAAGTATCGGCTGTGTGGGAACGCTTGCGGGGTTTGTTCTGGGATTGGTCGTGTGTCTGAACATTGAAAGCATTCGTCAATTCGTATCCTGGCTGACGACCACCGAACTGTTCTCGCCCGAGCTCTATTTCCTGTCGAAGCTGCCTGCCGAGATCGATAGCGGAGAGACGACGACAGTTTTGTTGATGGCGTTGCTCCTGTCCCTGCTGGCAACAGTTTATCCGGCATGGCGTGCAGCTCGCCTCGATCCGGTTGAAGCGCTCAGGTATGAGTAGGAGCGGGGAGATGAACATGGCGGTCGACCCACGTCAGACGCCCGGCATTGCTCCGGCCGCGCTTGAACTGTCCGGGATCACGCGCAGCTTCGAAGAAGGCGATCGGCAATTGCACATCCTTCGGGGCGCTAATCTTAGGATTGAACCCGGAGAAATGGTGGCACTTGTCGCCGCGTCGGGAACAGGCAAATCGACACTGTTGCACATCGCGGGACTTCTGGAGCGTCCAGATGAGGGCGACGTCTTTCTCGGTCCCGTCAACTGCTCCGAACTCTCCGACGTGGAGAGAACGGCAATCCGACGGAACGACATCGGATTCGTCTACCAGTTTCATCATCTGCTGCCTGAATTCACCGCCCTTGAAAATGTGATGATGCCGCAAATGATACGCGGTTTGCCTCGCAAAGAGGCTGCCAAGAGAGCCGACGAACTGCTCAAATATATGAGGTTGGGTGATCGCGGCAGTCACCGACCGTCAGAACTCTCAGGGGGAACAACAGCGTGTTGCTGTCGCCCGGGCTGTGGCGAATGCTCCGCGCATTCTTCTTCTTGATGAGCCGACCGGGAACCTTGACCCAAAAACGGCCAGTTATGTATTCGAGGCGCTTTCCGCACTGGTCCGTGCGTCGGGTGTCGCCACGCTCTTTGCCACGCATAATCTTGAGCTTGCCGGACGTATGGATCGGGCTATCACGCTGGCGGATGGTCAGGTAAAAAGCCTTTAGCCGGTTCAGTTCTTCAAAACCAGCATAGTCAACTTATTAGGACGCGACGGGAACTGACGCTATCGGTGTTGCTTCACCGTGTTTGGAACAAAGCAAAAACCTTGGGTTTTAAGCGAATTTGATTTGCCTGCTGACAAGAGGAACAAAAAGGGCTTGCATGAGGAACAAAAATGGAACATTATCTCTTCAACGTTAGGTCAGGTTTGGAGAATGAAATGTTCTATATCGCTCGTGACTTTGCAGCTTTTGGTTCGCTTGTTTGCTTCTGCACGACACTTGCTGTTTGGGGTGATGTTCTTTTCTCTGCAGGTTAAAATCAGCAAATGCGCGCGGTTGTCCGTTCGCGCAAAAATTTCAAAGTCTCGGACAATGACGTCCAGTTGAGGCTTGTGCCTTTCGCAAACTGAAAGAACAGCGGTAACAACCAGGTTGATGGCTCGACAGAGCTGTCCCGAAGCGTTTCACTTGTGTGCTGATTCTGAACGGGCGTGCGAGTGCATCAATGACGGATTACGGAACCTCACCTCAGGGCTCAAAATCGAGTGTTGGAGTAGCCTCTGGCCCAGGGTTTGTGCACCTAAGGGTTCACTCCGCGCTTTCCCTTCTTGAAGGGGCTCTGCCTATCAAGAAGCTTCTGGATCTTGCGAAGGCAGACGAGCAGCCGGCATTGGCTGTAGCGGACACCAACAATCTCTTTGGTGCGCAGGAGTTCTCCTCAAAGGCATGGGGAGCCGGTATTCAGCCGATTACCGCCTGCCAATTGTCAATTGCATTTGAAGACGGGCTTGAGAGCGGCAGACGCGGAGAGCCAGCCCTTGCGGATCTTGTTCTGATTGCCATGACGGAGACCGGATATGGCAATCTCATGGAATTGTCGTCGCGGGCCTTTCTTGATACGGAAACCGGTTTGCGGCCGCATGTTTCGCTAGAGTATCTCCTTGCAAAATCCGATGACCTCATAGTCCTTACAGGCGGTGCATTTGGGCCGATTGGAGCCGCGCTTCTCGCAGGCCGCAAGGACCTGGCGAAAGCGCGGCTGAGGCAAGTGTCTGATGGCTTTCCCGGACGTTGTTACGTCGAGTTGCAACGGCATGGCATGGAAGTTGAGCGCAAGACTGAAGATGCGTTTTTGGATCTTGCTTATGAGCTGGATCTTCCTCTGGTCGCGACAAACGAGGCTTTTTTTCCGAAACGGGAAGACTATGAAGCTCATGATGCGCTGATCTGCATTTCCGAAGGGCGCGTGCTTATCGAGGACGACCGCAGACGCCTGACACCCGAACACTATTTCAAAAGCCGCACAGAAATGTGGGCGCTGTTTGCCGATCTACCCGAGGCGCTCTCATCGACAGTCGAAATTGCGCGTCGCTGCAGTTTCCGGCCGATGAAACGGGACCCGATCCTGCCGCGATTTGCCGGTGCGGATGCAGACCCGGAAGAAGCAGAACACGCAGAAGCGGAAGAGCTCAAAAGGCAGGCCCGGGAAGGCCTGCAGGCTCGGCTTGATGCCCACGGCCTTGCCCCCGGTCTTGAGGAGAAAGACTATTGGGACCGGCTCGATTACGAGACCGGAATCATTGAGCGTATGAAGTTTCCCGGTTACTTCCTCATCGTCGCCGACTTCATCAAATGGGCCAAAGGCAATGACATTCCCGTCGGGCCCGGCCGTGGGTCCGGTGCCGGTTCGCTTGTTGCCTGGTCGCTGACGATTACCGACCTCGACCCGATGCGCTTTTCGCTTCTCTTTGAGCGGTTCCTCAATCCGGAACGTGTCTCGATGCCGGATTTTGACATCGACTTTTGCCAGACGCGCCGTGAAGAGGTCATTCGCTACGTTCAGGAAAAATACGGCCGCAAACAGGTCGCGCAGATCATCACCTTTGGTTCGCTGCAGGCACGCGCGGTCTTGCGGGATGTCGGGCGGGTGCTGCAGATGCCATACGGTCAGGTTGACCGCCTTTGCAAGCTTGTGCCTGCCAACCCGGCCAATCCGGTAACGCTCGCCCAGGCAATCGAAGACGAGCCACGTCTTCGGGAAGCCGCAAAGGAAGAAGAGATTGTCGAGCGCCTGCTGGGCATGGCGCAGAAGCTTGAGGGACTTTACCGGCATGCATCCACACATGCTGCTGGTGTGGTGATCGGCGACAGACCACTTGAAAAGCTGGTGCCGCTCTACCGTGACCCTCGTTCCGACATGCCGGTTGCTCAGTTCAACATGAAGATGGTTGAAGACGCCGGCCTCGTTAAGTTCGACTTTCTGGGTCTGAAAACGCTTACCGTTATCGACACTGCCGTAGAGTTGATTGGCCGGCGCGGGGTGAACGTGGACGTGGCCGGACTGCCGATTGATGACATCAAGACTTACGAAATGCTTGCCCGCGGCGAAACATTCGGCGTGTTCCAGCTTGAAAGTCAGGGCATGCGCCGTGCAATCGCCGGCATGAAGCCAGACCGGTTTGAAGACATTATTGCACTGGTGGCGCTTTACCGGCCGGGGCCCATGGAAAACATTCCGGTCTATAACGCGGTAAAACACGGCGAGCAGGACCCGGACTGCCTGCACCCGTTGCTTGAACCGATCCTGATGGAAACCAACGGCATCATCGTCTACCAGGAGCAGGTGATGCAGATTGCGCAGGTGCTTTCGGGGTACTCACTCGGCGAGGCGGACCTTCTGCGACGGGCAATGGGTAAGAAAATTGCTGCCGAGATGGAAGTTCAACGTGCGCGTTTTGTCGACGGTGCAGTCGAACGCGGCATCAACAAATCGCAGGCCGGAACGATATTCGATCTGGTGGCGAAGTTTGCGAACTACGGATTTAACAAATCCCACGCTGCAGCCTATGCGCTGGTCTCCTACCATACCGCCTGGCTGAAAGCGAACCACCCTGTCGAGTTTATGGCGGCTTCCATGACACTGGATATGGGCAACACCGACAAGCTTGGAGATTTCCGTCAGGAAGCGCGCCGCATGGGTATCGAAATTGTGCAGCCGTCCATCAACCGGTCACAGGTCTTTTTCGATGTTGCCGATGGTAGAATTCTTTATGCGATGGGAGCGATCAAGGGTGTAGGTGAGCAAGCCGTTGAGCACATTGTGAAAGTGCGTGGCGAAGCTCCGTTCAGGAGTGTTGGCGACTTCGCCAGACGAATTTCACCACGAGCACTTAACAAACGGACGCTTGAGAACCTTGTTGCAGCTGGCGCGTTCGATGAACTTGAGCCGAACCGGGCAAAGGTTTTTGAAGGGCTGGATCGTGTCATGGGCTTGGCGCAACGAACCGAAGAAAACAAGACGCTTGGACAGGATGAACTTTTTGGCGCCAGCGACAGCGAAGAGCCTTTGCAACTGGACGAAGTGCATGGATGGGCCAACGAAGAAAAACTTCAGCGGGAACACTCCGCCATCGGGTTTTACCTTTCAGCGCATCCCATCGACGAATATGCATCAATCCTGGAGAAAATGAGGGTTCAGCCTTGGACACAATTCGCTGAAGCAGTCAAAAAGGGCGCTTCGGCGGGTCGACTTGCGGGCACGGTTGTCTCGATGCAGGAGCGCAAAACAAAAACCGGAACACGCATGGGTATCGCAAGGTTGTCAGATGCAACCGGTCAATATGAAGCCTTGCTGTTCAGGGAAAAGCTGGAACAATTCCGAGATGTCCTTCAGTCCGGCAGGTCCGTTGTGGTGCTGGTTGGTGCCGACATGCGTGACGATGAACCCTCGCTGAGGGTTGAACAGGTGGACCCGATCGACAAGGTGGCTGCACGCCTTCAAAAAAGTATGCGTGTCTTCGTTCGTGACGAGCGTCCCATCAGAAGCCTCGCCAATCAGCTTAAGGTCCGTGGGGAAGGGGATGTGACAGTGATCGTGCTACTTGAAAACGGCGCGCGCGAAGTAGAAGTCAAGCTTCCCGGAAGGTTCAGATTATCTCCGGAAATCGCAGGTGCGCTGAAGGCTGTTCCAGGCGTAATGGATGTGCAAATCGCGTGACAACGACGCCTGAAACAATTCAGCCGACCCTGCGAGATCATTGATTACCGGCTTAGGGGCCCGTTGCCTTCATCACTGGCGATCAGTTGCGGAATTTGGTCGGCTGCAAGGTCGACAAACGCCCTCACAGCTGGGCGCATAAGCCGCTGAGGCTGATAGACAAGATGAACTGGCACATGGCGGGCAAACCAGCCGGGGCCCACTCTGATCAGCTGATTGCTTTTAACAGCGGGGGCTGCAATCAACTCAGGCAAGACGGCGATGACGTCGCTTGCCAGGGCAGCGTCGAGCAGCAACCACGGATTCATGCATATTAGGCGCGGCTTGACGACGAAAGACCGGTTTTCGCCATTGGCGGAATGAAGTTGTAGTGTGGGATCAGCTTTCATACCCTTGTGAAGGAGTGCTACGGGCAGGTCGCTGAGGTCATTCAGAGAAACCTTCGGTGCTCCACCACGGCGGTAGAGGGCTGCGCGAACTATTCCGAGTGTTCTTGCAACGAGCGTGTCGTCTACGATCGGTCCGACCCGTATTGCAGCGTCATAGCCCTCTTCGGCAAGGTTGATGTGACCGTCGGCCAGGTCGATATGAAGGTCGCAATCCGGGTATTGAGCAAGGAACAGGCTGACAATCGGACTCAGCAGCGCTTGTCCAAAGATAGTCGGCGTAGTGATCCTGATCGTACCGACAGGTGCATCACGCATTGAAGACAATGAGGTTTCAACGGCCTCCACCTCCGAGATCATTCGCTGTGCATGATTGACAGCCAACGTTCCGGCTTCCGTGGGGCATACCGAACGCGTGGTTCTGTCAAAAAGCCGCAAGCAAGCTCTGTCTTCCATGCGCATGACGCGGCGGCTAACCGTCGCTGGCGGCATTCCGAGTGCCTTGGCGGCTGCCGCAAAACTCAATCTGTTATGCAACTCGACCAAAATCCGGGCGTCGATGAGGTCTTCGATAATCATTCCATTTTCGTCACTATTGAGATGCATTTGCTGCAGCTAGTCGCATGAGTGCAATTGTCTATATCGCGTTTTGAGCTCAGGACTCAACGCGTAAAGCTTCTCTTGGCCTAGCTCTGTCTCAAACGGAGTATGGCCAGGTTGCTGGCCTTTCACTCGTCAAAACACAGGAAATAGTGAATGACCCTTCCAACATCCGAACTCACGCCTGACAATTGCGTTTTCCTGATGATCGACCATCAGGTCGGGCTCATGCAGTTTCTGTCTTCGATTGATCCGATGCTGCTCAAGAACAACATCCTTGGTCATGCGAAAACCGCCAGGGCAATGAACATTCCGGTCGTGATGGGAACAAGTTGGCCTCAGGGCCCGAATGGCCCGACCATGCCCGAGTTAAAGGCATTGTTTCCGGAGATTGACGTGATTGACCGGCCATTTGTCAATTTCTGGAACGATCAGGCCTCACGGGAGGCTGTCCGCGCAACCGGGCGAAAAAAACTGGTTATTTCCGGATTGGCGACTGAAGTTTGTGCCGCTTTCCCTGCAATTGCGGCGCTACGGGAAGGGTACGAGACTTATGTGGTCATGGATGCAAGCGCGGATTTCAATCCCTTCATACAACAGGTTACGATGACCCGACTGGCGGCTGCGGGTGCGATTGTAACAACCTGGGTTGCCGTTCTCGCCGAATTATCGGCCAATACGCAAATAAACGGGCAGCATATCGGGCGGATTCTCAGCGAACATATGGGGCAATATCAAGCCGCTATGAACAACTTCCTCGGAACGGCTGCAAATGCGGCTGAAGTCCGTGAAGGGGTGGGGCTTACCGGCAATCCACCAATCCCGATGGCACTATAACAGCAAAGCTGACCCCGCCGAAGCACAAGGTCAATTGGACCTGTCTCGGCGGTGGTTCTTACGACACAGTCCTTCTGTGTGAAGCTGTCCTAAAAAGGTCCGGATTGAGTTGAAATTTGTTGGCTGTGATTCGTGCCAGTAAAGACCAAAAGGAGCCTATTGCTCGAACGGTTCGACGCGCTTGATACGCCAGACGCTGTCGGATCCGAGCAGTTCCTTGAAGTCGCCTGCCTCCAGCTGTGAAAATGTGGAGTAGGTTTCCATCACGGCTTCGATAGACGATGCCTCTTGAACAAAACGGCTTCGTTTGAAACTTCCCGGGTACGCTTTTTCGCCAATCCGATCCAGGAAATCTTGGGCAAAAACATAAGCTCCATCGAAATCGACCGATGCCAGGATCGCCCCGTTAAACTCTGCATGTCCCAACACAGTACCCCTGAAGGTTGATCCGCTCAGATCTGCTCCGCTAAAGTCTGTCCCCATGAGCGTTGCCCGATCGAAGTTTGCTGCTGTGAGCCGTGCGTTTTCGAACCAAACGAACTGCAGAAAGGCGTCGGTGAGATCAAGGCCGGTTAAGCGGGAAGTCAGAGGTTGAGAGGTTGTAACGACAGGAGGAACAGCGAGTTCTGGTTCAAGCGAAGAAAACCGTGCCGATTCTATACGTGCTTCCCGCAAGATCGCGTTTTCAAGATTTGCTCCCTGGAAGTCGACTTCCGTAAAATGGCCTCTTGCAAGGTCAGCATACGCCATCTTGCCATTTTGAAAGCTGAACGGACCGAAGAAAAAGTCGCGCAATGCGGCGTGCGACAGATCAAGTCCATAAAAATTCAGGAATTCGAACGATCTGATGCCAGAGCGCACAAGCGTGTCCAGCAGCTGACCACGTTCAGGGCTGTAGCTGCGTGCCACCAGTGCCCGGGCCTCGGGAGCCTCTTGCCAGTTTCCAAGGCGAGCCATGCGTGCAAATGAAGTCGGCAGTTCTTCACGCCGCCTTCGCATGGCGTCCTTAATCGCGCTTTGTACACTTCCGAAGTCATCACCGGCGTCCAGGTATCTATATGGCTTGGAGGCTTGCGAAGATGCGACGATCCGCATGATGAGGCTTTGGTCGAGGTCTTTGGCGGGATCAATCACCGGTATCTTGTCAGCGGCGACATCGCCTGTTGGAGCATCTGCTCCGTCTGACTGTGTAGCAACCTTGTCCATCACAGTGCCAAGCAGCGCGGCGATTCGGGTGATTTCGACGGCAATCGCTGCATTTCGGGCGGCTTCTGCAAGTTCGACTTGCTGGGTCAGCAATGCTGTTTGTTCCTCAATGCGGACATTCTGGCTCGCAATCAATTCATTCTGCCTAAATAGGAGAGCTGTGCCGGCGAGCGCTGCCAAAGACGCAATCAGCCCGGTCAGCGAAGCAATGATCCAGCGTCGCGCAGTGATCCAACTGTACCGGGCCAGCGTCAGCTGAACCAGTTCGCGGGCTGCGTGGGTTGCGCCTTCCGGATCTCTATCGATGGCCTTCTGAGTAACGCGGGACAAGGGTTCGGCAAACATGTCGAGCCGGGATTCCGCAATACCAAACAAGCTTGCCATCAGCTTGCCGCGGAACACGTAAAGGCCAAGACCCGTCAAAACAATGAGGGTTACCAGAACCACAAATCCGGCAAGCACGTGGGTGAAATAGACTTCAAACAGGTCAAAGCCTGAAAAGGCCAGGAAAAAGCCAGCGGCGATTCCGAAGAGGAAAAACAAGATGCCGAAACTGAAGGAATGGGTCTTCCGGTTCAGTCGTTCTGTTTCGGTCGCGGCAATTCCTGCTGGGTCTTCACTTTCATCCATTAAGGGACTCCGGATTGTTCCAGACGAGACAGAAGAGCTCTTGGTTTGCTATTCGCCGGAACAGCTAGCTCGCGGGCCAAATGATTTCGACACGAATGCCTCCCGGCTCAAGACACATCATATGCATGCGCGGCCCACCTGAAAGCAACTCCGGTTCGAATTCCATGCGGACGCCAGGCCAACTGCGAATTTTGTCTGCAAGAGCAAAAAGCATTTCCTTGGTCGAAACTTCGAAGGCAACGTGGTGCAAGCCAATATTGGACTTGCGGTCAAAGGCCGTCACGGGTTTGGAAGTATCCGCCTGCCAGAGAGTCAATCGGCAGGCACCGTCTGAAACAGTCGTGCGGGGGTAGCTTTCGTCTTTGGCCAACAGCGACCAACCGAGTCCTTTCGTAAAAAAATTGGTCGTGCTTGAAAGGTCCAGAACCGTCAGACCCAAATGATTTATGCCTTGCGTTGTCAATGGATCTCATCCGCTGGTTTGTTTCAGGTTTCTTGTTAGAAATACCTTTGTCGTGGGTCAATGTTTGCGACCCGGGCTGGTGTTCTACCTAAGTGATGCATCAGGTCCAGTTTGAAATTGCACAATCATAGCCTCGAAGCCAAAGAAATCCGGCGCTTAGGCCTTGAAATAATATTTCTTCCCAACTATAAGGCGCCCATTCCACACGCAAGGGGCGGAAACCGAGCTTATCGGTGTCCATCCGGTGGTTGAGGGAAAATTTCCTTCGGCCCAAACCCTCTTGCGGAGGTTAAACCGGAAAACTCAGGAGTTTAAGGGCCATGTCTTTGCCCGATTTCACCATGCGCCAGCTGCTTGAGGCAGGTGTGCACTTTGGTCACCAGAAGCACCGTTGGAACCCACGCATGGGTCAGTACATCTTTGGTGTGCGCAACGATGTTCACATCATGGATCTGTCTCAGACCGTTCCGCTTCTCCACCAGGCTCTGAAAGCTGTGTCCGACACAGTTGCCGGCGGTGGCCGCGTTTTGATCGTCGGCACCAAACGTCAGGCACAGGACGCCGTTGCCACTTCGGCACGCAATTCCGCACAGTACTTCGTGAATGCACGTTGGCTCGGCGGCATGCTGACCAACTGGAAAACGATCTCTCAGTCGATTCAGCGTCTGCGCAAGCTGGAAGAAACCCTTTCTTCCGATGCCGCAAACGCATTGACGAAGAAAGAGCGTTTGTTCATGGATCGCGAGCGCGAAAAGCTTGAGCGGAACCTTGGCGGTATCAAGGATATGGGCGGTATCCCGGATCTGATTTTCGTGATCGATACCAACCGCGAATCCATTGCCATCCAGGAAGCCCGTCGTCTGGGTATTCCTGTTGCCGCAATCCTTGATTCCAATTGCAGTCCGGATGGCATTACCTATCCGGTGCCGGGCAACGACGATGCAGGCCGTGCGATTTCGCTTTATTGCGATCTCATCGCTCGTGCAGCTATCGATGGTATTTCCCGTGCGCAGGGTGCTTCCGGCATGGATATCGGCGAAGCCGAAGAAGCTCCGGTCGAGGAAGTTCTTGCAGCTGAAGAGGCTCCGGTTGAAGAGGCTCCAGCTGAGGCCGCAGCAGCAGAAGAAGCTCCGGCTGAAGCTGCACCGGCAGAAGAAGCAGCTGCAACCGAAAAGGCTTCTACTGAAGCTTAAGCAGAATTTCGCCGCGGGTTAGCGGCGAAAACTTGTTGAATTCGCAAGACGGTCCGCGATTTTTCGCGGTCCCGTCATAAAGGCGCGGTTGGCCATGGGTTAGACCGCGTCTTATTCTGAAACCCCCATCCACGAGGCAATCGATGAGCATTACCGCTGCGATGGTAAAAGAGCTCCGCGAGAAATCCGGCGCTGGCATGATGGACTGCAAGACCGCTTTGACTGAATCTGGCGGTGACATGGAAGCGGCTGTTGACTGGCTGCGCACGAAGGGCTTGGCCAAGGCGGCCAAGAAGGCTGGCCGTGTGGCTGCTGAAGGCCTGGTCGGCGTTGCTACTGACGGCAAAAAGGCTGCAGTGATTGAACTGAATTCCGAAACCGACTTTGTCGCCCGCAACGAAGGCTTCCAGGAGCTTGTCGCCAAGGTCGCCAAGGTTGCCATCGGCACCGACGGTTCGGTTGAAGCACTTGGTGCTGCTGACCTTGACGGAAAATCTGTTGCAGATTCCGTCACTGAAGCGATCGCGACGATCGGTGAGAACATGACATTGCGTCGTTCCGCCGTTCTGAGTGTGAACGAAGGCGCGGTGTCCACCTATGTGCACGGTCAGGTTTCTGAAGGCCTGGGCAAGATCGGTGTCCTCGTCGCGCTGGAATCTTCCGGCGACAAGGACAAGCTGAATGCTCTTGGCCGTCAGGTTGCCATGCATGTTGCCGCAACAAGCCCGCTGGCCTTGAGCACAGACGAGTTGGACCCGGCTGTTGTTGAACGCGAAAGAACAGTGTTCTCCGAGCAGGCGCGTGAATCCGGCAAGCCTGAAAACATCATTGAAAAAATGGTGGAAGGCCGTTTGCGCAAATTCTACGAGGAAGTTACCCTCGTGAAACAAGCCTTCGTTATCAACCCGGATCAAACGGTTGAGCAGGCTGTTGAGGCGCTTGCAAAGGAACTCGGCACTGACGTCAAGCTTTCCGGTTTCGTCCGCTTCGCACTTGGCGAAGGGATCGAGAAGGAAGAGCAAGACTTTGCCGCAGAGGTGGCGGCAGCCACCGGGCAGTAAGCTCAAGGAAAAGCGCCGGCAAGACCGGCGCTTTTTTTTAGGAAGACAATTTTCTAGACGGGGGCACCCATGACGAATTCTTTGCGTTGGAAACGGATCCTTCTGAAACTCTCTGGTGAAGCGCTTATGGGCTCCCAGGCTTTTGGAATTGACCCGGCCATTGTGCAAAGGATCGCCAAGGAAATTGCTGATGCGGTAGCCCTCGGGGCCCAGGTTGGCGTTGTTGTCGGGGGCGGGAATATCTTCCGTGGTGTTGCAGTTGCCGCAAAGGGTGGGAACCGGGTAACCGGCGACCACATGGGAATGCTGGCAACGATCATGAACAGCTTGACCCTGGCCGATGCCCTGCGACGTCTCAAAGTGAATGCGCGTGTTCTGTCGGCCGTTGCAGTTCCATCCATCTGCGAGACGTTTTCACAGCGTGTGGCAGACCGCTACATGGAAGATGGTGATGTCATCATTTTTGCTGGCGGCACAGGCAACCCGTTTTTCACAACTGACAGCGGCGCGGCACTCAGAGCTGCGGAAATGAAATGCGACGCCTTCCTGAAGGGGACGCAGGTTGATGGTGTCTATTCGGAAGACCCCAAGGTCAATCCCGAAGCAGAACGCTATGAAACGCTTGGCTACGAAGAGGTCATCTCGCGCAATCTGAAGGTCATGGATACGACCGCGATAGCGCTCGCGCGTGACAATTCCATTCCGGTGATTGTGTTTTCCATTCACTCACCTGGTGCTCTGGTCAGCGTGCTCCAGGAGACCGGCACCTACACAGTCGTGGGTGACTGAAAGATTTAATCTCTTTCCCGAGCCAAGCTCTTGTGTTTCAGCGCGTTTATGCCATGTTGACGCGCGCCGAGACTCTATTCAGCCAAGATGAAAACAATAGTGAGGACAAAATGTCGGTAGAAGGTGTCGATCTGGATGATTTGAAGCGCCGCATGCAAGGAGCTCTTTCGGTGCTGAAGACCGAATTCGCTGGCCTTAGAACTGGCCGCGCATCTGCTTCCATGATGGACCCGATCTCCGTTGACGCCTATGGCCAGGCGATGCCGATCAACCAGGTCGCAACCGTTTCTGTTCCGGAGCCACGTATGGTCGCGGTTCAGGTCTGGGACAAGAGCATGGTTGCCGCTGTTGAAAGAGCAATTCGTGAATCGAATCTTGGGCTTAACCCGGTTGTCGACGGCCAGTTGCTGCGTTTGCCAATTCCCGAGCTGAACCAGGAGCGACGTCAGGAACTGATCAAGGTCGCACACAAATACGCGGAAAATGCAAAGGTTGCGATCCGCCATGTGCGCCGGGACGGGATGGACGACGCGAAAAAAGCTGAAAAAGACGGTGCGATCTCTCAAGATGACAGCCGGGTCGCTTCGGATGAAGTGCAAAAACTGACCGATACGATGATCGGTGAAGTGGATGCGATGCTTGAAAAGAAAGAACAGGAAATCTCTCAGGTCTGATTGGCCTGACCTGTGAGGTGAGGACTCCCATGAGCGTCAGTCCGGACCATACTCCGCAGAATGTTTCAGCGGATGGTTCCAGCGAAAATCTGCCGCGCCATGTTGCGTTCATCATGGACGGCAACGGGCGATGGGCGACTGCGAGAAGCCTGCCTCGAACCGAAGGACACAGGCAGGGTCTGGAGACCTTGCGCAGTGTTATTCGTCACGCGGGACGGGTCGGCATCGAAGTGGTGACGATCTATAGTTTTTCTTCAGAGAACTGGAGCCGGCCCGAGGCGGAAGTTTCTTTCCTGATGGGTCTGTTACGCCGTTTTGTTCAGCGGGATCTGAGCGAACTGCACAAGTCCAACGTTCGCATACGCATTATCGGCAATCGGGCAGATCTCGAACCAGGCATTCTTGCGCTTTTGAACGAGGCCGAGGAACTGACAAAAGAAAACACCGGGCTCAATCTGGTGGTTGCATTCAACTATGGATCCAGGGCGGAAATCGTGAGGGCAGCACAGAGCCTTGCTGAAAAAATTGCCCAGGGTGAGCTCCAGGCGAGCGACATATCAGAAAACGCTCTGACGGATGCAATGGACACTGCGGGCCTGCCGGATCCCGATCTCATCATTAGAACCAGCGGCGAAATGCGCCTTTCAAATTTTCTGCTGTGGCAGGCAGCTTATTCTGAATTCTATTTTTGTGACAAGAATTGGCCGGAGTTCTCGGAAGCCGATTTCGACGAAGCTCTTGCCTGTTTTGGCAGCCGCCAACGCCGCTATGGCGGACTTGACGCCAAGGCGTCGCTGTGACGTCTGGCGCAAAACATGGCAAATCCTGAAACCTCCGGAAAAAAACTCTCCGACCTTGGGCTCCGACTGGTTTCCGCACTTGTTCTTGGACCGCTCGTTCTCCTGATCACTTATTTGGGTGGCGTCGCCTTTGTTTTGCTGATGTGCCTGGCGGCAACGCTATTCTTGTGGGAGTGGTTTTCGATCACTGGCGCAAAACATCGCTCGGTGCCCGCGTTGATCGGCTTCGCAAGTCTGGTTGGATTGTCGGTTCTGGTCTATTTGGGTCTGGCTGCAGCAGGACTTGGACTGTTGATGATCGCGGCCTTTGTCGTTTTTGCTGCGGACGGCTTTTCAAAAGATGGCAGGTGGGCCGGGGAGGGCGTGCTTTACAGCGGTCTGTCCCTGTTTTCGCTTCTGGTTCTTCGTGAGGGAACCGTCGGGCTTCTTTTCGCGTTTTTCCTGCTGTTTGTCGTTTGGGCGACCGATATCTTTGCCTATTTCACGGGACGGGCTCTGGGTGGTCCCAAATTGTGGCAGAGGGTCTCGCCCAAAAAGACATGGTCGGGAGCAATCGGAGGTCTGGTGTTTGCCTGCATCTTTGGTGTCGGCGTTGTCTATTGGGCGGGTGAGCGCGACCTTGTGCTCTGGTGCTTATTGGCTGCTTTGCTTTCGGTCGTTTCCCAGGCAGGCGACCTGCTTGAATCGGCCATCAAAAGACGATTTGACGTGAAGGACTCCAGCCGTCTCATTCCCGGACATGGCGGCATCATGGACCGCATTGACGGCCTGGTAGCGGCGGCGATCTTTGCCGTGATCGCTGGATGGATAAGCGGCGGTGCGCTCGCGGACCCGATTTCGGGATTTGGATTTGGTTGAGCGTGAGGAATTCGATGTCGGCCAATGTTGATGCAGCAAAAAGTGCTGCGCCGATCCGTATCACTGTTCTCGGCGCGACAGGATCTGTCGGTCAAAGCCTTGCCGACATTATTGAGAGAAATCCGACACAATTTGATGTCGTGGCTCTGGTTGCCAACCGCAACGTATCTGCGCTGAGTGATCTGGCAAAGCGGCTCGATGCAGGCTCTGCGGTTCTTGCGGACGCTAGCAAATATGATGCTTTGGTCGAAGCGCTACAGGGCAGCGGCATCGAAGCATCAGCGGGACCAAGGGCCGTTTTGGAGGCGGTCGACCGTCCGACCGACCTTGTGGTAGGTGCTGTCGTTGGCGCTGCCGGACTTGAACCAACGATGGCGGCAATTCAACCGGGACGCCGGATTGCGCTTGCAAATAAAGAGTGTCTCGTCTGTGCTGGCGATCTCTTCATGGCCCGTATTCGGGAGCACAACGCCGAGCTGCTTCCTGTTGACAGCGAACACAATGCCATCTTCCAGGTATTCGAAACGGCACAGGCCGATTTGATCGAAAAGGTCATTCTGACTGCTTCGGGCGGTCCTTTCAGGACATTTTCGAAAGAAGAGATGAAAACCGTTTCGCCAACTCAAGCTTTGAAACACCCGAACTGGGATATGGGTGCACGCATCACAATCGACAGTGCAACCATGATGAACAAAGGTTTTGAGGTTATTGAAGCTTCACACCTTTTCCCGATTCAACATGATCAGTTGGCTGTGTTGGTGCACCCCCAATCGGCTGTACACGGGCTCGTTCAGTACAAGGACGGGTCGCTTCTTGCCCAACTCGGCAGCCCGGATATGCGCACACCGATTGCCCATTGCCTTGCTTTTCCAAGGCGGATGGACGTTCCGGTGAAAAGGCTCGATCTTGCTGCGATTGGAACATTGAGCTTTGAAGAGCCGGATTTGGCGAGATTTCCTGCATTGCGTCTCGCGCTTGAGGCAATGGAGGCCGGCGGAGGCGCGCCGGCAGCTCTGAATGCAGCTGACGAGGTGGCGGTAGAAGCGTTCTTGTTGGGGCAAATTGGATTTCTTGATATCCCGGCCGCAATTGAGACTGTTCTGGACAATCTAACTGCGGAAGGAGCCTTGCAGTCAGCGTCCTGCGTTCAAGATGTGCTACAGTTGGACGACGCTGCCAGGATAAAGACGAAAGAATGGGTCAAGGCCCGGAGCAACTAAGGCTTTGACAGGCTGAATCATAGCTGCGGAAAATTTTCTTCGACCATTAACACGCCGTAATTTTCCTTTTAGTACAGTGCGCTGACGCATTTGCAGCCGTGCAGGATCGGAACCCTTGATGGACTTACTTTTTTCCGCGTATTCACTCTTGGTCGGAACGATCATTCCCTTCTTGTTTGTCCTGACTGTTGTGGTGTTCTTTCACGAACTTGGCCACTTCGCCGTTGCACGCTGGTGCAACGTCAAGGTTGACGCGTTTTCCGTCGGCTTCGGGCGGGAGATTTTTGGCAGAACCGATCAGAAGGGCACCAGATGGAAACTCTGCATGATCCCGCTGGGTGGCTATGTGAAGTTTGCAGGCGACGAGAATGCCGCAAGTGTTCCAAATCGTGAACTGATTGCACAATTGAGTGAAGAAGAGCGCAAAACGGCGTTCATTGCAAAGCCAGTCTGGCAACGAGCCGCAATTGTTGCTGCCGGTCCGATTGCCAATTTTATTCTTGCCATCGTCATTTTCGGAGCCCTGTTCATGGCGATCGGCAAACAGGGTACTCAACCCTTGATCGAAGAGGTTTTTCCAGATCGCGCTGCAGCGCGCGCCGGGCTTCAGGCCGGTGACATGATCACTGAAATCGATGGCCGCAAGATCGAGACCTTCGGAGAATTGCGCCAGATTGTTCTCATGAATGCCAACACTCCGCTGGTCTTTGAAGTTGATCGCTACGGTACACCGGTCGTGCTGACGGTTACACCGGACGCGCGGGAGAAGGAAGTCTTCTTCGGCGAACGCCAGGTGGCGGGTGATATTGGCCTGCGCGGCACAGCTAACCCGGAATATCTGGTGCGGATAAAGTACAGTCCCTTGGGTGCTCTCGCTGAAGGCACGCGTGAGACCTACCGGATCATGGAAGGCACCGTCAGCTACATCTGGGGCGTCATAACACAGCGCCAGTCTGCAGATCAGCTCGGTGGACCGATCCGCGTTGCTCAAATCTCAGGACAGGTTGCCGATCTCGGAATCTTGCCCCTGATATCTCTCACCGCAGTTCTTTCGGTCAGCATCGGGCTCATAAATCTGGCTCCTGTGCCAATTCTCGATGGAGGGCACCTGGTTTTTTACGCTGCGGAGGCGTTACGCGGAAAGCCGCTCAGCGAAAGAGTTCAGGATGTGGGATTCAGGATCGGTTTAGGCTTGGTACTTATGCTGATGGTCTTCGTTACATGGAAGGATATCATGCGGCTCGTAACCACCAATTCCTGATTGCCGTGACATTGACGCAACGTCTTCAGACTAAATCGCTTTCAGGCGGGAAGGGATGTTGCGTTATCGGCAAAAACCTATAAAACGTTCGTCGGTTCCGAGAATCTACAGGGGTGATGTGGATTCCGGAAAGGGGTATTTAAAAAAGGCATAGCGCAATAATGCAGCGATTGCAGAAACTTACACGGGCCGTTCTGTTTGCGGTTGCCGTACTGTCGATTGGGTCAGTTTTGCCGCAATCTACAGGGTTGAAGTTGTTTGTTTCAGAAGCTCAGGCAGCGGTTGCCCGGAGCATCGACGTTCGGGGTAATACCCGCGTCGAGGATGAAACCGTTATCAGTTACATGACCATCGTTCCCGGGCGCAATTACAGCGCTTTCGATGTCGATGAGTCGTTAAAGGCACTTTACGCGACTGGTTTGTTTGCCACCGTTGAGATCACCCCGCGTGGCAGCCTGGTTGTTGTAACCGTCACGGAAAACCCGATTATCAATCGCGTTTCCTTTGAGGGTAACAGGAAAATCAAGGACGATGCGCTTGCGACAGCCGTTCGCTCGCAGCCTCGCTCCATGCTTTCTCGCGCCAAGGTTCAGGCCGACGTGCAGAACATTCTGGAAGCCTATCGCCGCTCCGGCAGGTATGGTGCTTCCGTCGATCCTCAGATCATTGATCGCGGACAGAATCGCGTTGATCTCGTTTTCGAAATCAACGAAGGCGCCAAGACCGGTGTTGAGCGGATCAGCTTCATCGGAAACCAGTCTTTCAGCGATGGTCGTCTGCGCGACGTTATCAGAACCCGTGAAAGCGGTCTTCTGAGCTGGTTACGCAGCACTGACACTTATGACCCGGACCGTCTCGCTGCAGACGAAGAGTTGCTGCGTCAGTACTATAACAAGAAGGGTTACGCTGACTTCCGGATCGTTTCGGTTAGCGCTGATCTGGACCGTGAGCAGAATATCTTCTACGTCACCTTCACGGTGGATGAGGGTGAGAAGTACGAAATCGGCGATGTCGAAATCGTCTCAACGATTTCCGATGTCGATCCCGAAGAGCTGCGCCGCCTGGTGCGCACCCGCAGCGGTCAGACTTTCAATTCCCTGCGTGTTGAGCAGACAGTTGAAGACATCACACTGCGCGTTTCCGAGGAAGGTTATGCCTTCGCCCGTGTTCGGCCACGTGGTGCACGTGATTACGACAACAACACGATTTCGCTGATCTACTACATCGAAGAAGGTCCTCGGGCGTATGTTGAGCGTATCAACATCATTGGCAACGACCGGACGCGTGAGTTCGTTATCCGTCGTGAATTTGATCTCGCAGAAGGCGATGCTTTCAACAGGGCGCTCGTCGACAAGGCGGAACGCCGGTTGAAAAACCTCGGGTACTTCGAGCGCGTTTCAATTACGACCCAGCAGGGCAGTGCAGCTGACCGCGTGATCGTCAACGTTCGTGTTGAAGAGAAGCCCACAGGGGAAATTTCCTTCGGTGTCGGTTACTCCACCGTCGATGGTGTGGTTGGCGACATCTCGCTGACCGAGAAAAACTTCCTTGGCCGCGGTCAGTTTGTGAAGATCGCTGTAGGCGGTGGCACAGACACGCAGTCTTATGAGTTCCGTTTTGTCGAGCCTTTCTTCATGGGCCGGCGTGTCGCACTGGACTTGGATCTTTACCGCAAGGTTGACGATGCCAACGACTACCGTTCCTTCGACCAGAAGAAGACCGGTGGCGGTTTCGGCTTTACGCTGCCACTGCGTGAAGAAGAGCTGACGGTTCGGCTGTTCTACAGCATCTTCCAGGAGAAGAACTCGGACCCGGACAACCAGTCGACCAACATCAATAACTGTAACACGGCCAATTTGTCGCTCGCCGTTTGTGACTCTCTCGGCACCTACCTGACTTCACTGGTCGGTTACGAGTTGCGCTACAACACTCTGGACCGCCTTATTGACCCGACCGACGGTGTCTATGCTTCGTTCGGTCAGGAATTCGCAGGTCTCGGTGGCGACAGCTACTACATCCGCACTGAAGCACAGGCTCGCGCCTACAAGGAAATCCTGGCGGACTACGGCCTGGTTGGTAGCCTTTCCATTCGTGGTGGTAACATCATGGCGATCGGCAGCGAGCGTCTGCGGGTCTCCGAACAGTTCATGCTCGGCGGCACACTGGTTCGCGGCTTTGAGAATCAGGGTATCGGCCCACGCGATGCAACGACAGAAGACTCCATCGGTGGACGCTTCTTCTTCGCGGCGACGGCCGAGACAAGGTTCCCGTTCCCGGTACTTCCGAAAGAGTTCGGTCTGTCAGGTGCAGTCTTTGCAGATGCTGGTTCTCTTTGGGATGCCGACAGCGATCTCGTGAGTTTGGTTGAGAACAATGGCGGTCGGATCGACTCCAACGAATTCTCGGTTCGCGCATCGGTCGGTGCAGGTATCCGCTGGCAGTCACCATTTGGTCCGCTCCGTGCTGACTTCGCTTATCCGATTGCTAAAGACGATGCGGATAAAACCCAGGTATTCCGCCTGAGTGGTGGTACGCGCTTCTAAATCGCGGTCAATTAGGTTAGATATCGGCCGCCGATCACATCGGCGGCCGTTTTTGTTGGCTGGCAACAAGGATAAAATGATGTCCGAGCCAAAGTTTTTCAGGGCTCCAGATCCCGTTTCCCTGGGTGATATCGCGACCTGGGCAAATGCCGAAATTGAAGCGGGCAGTGAAACACTGGAAGTAACTGGTGTCGCGCCCCTTGAGGATGCCTCGCCCGGAAGCCTGGTTTTCTTCGATAACACCGCATATTTGAAACAGCTGGAAACAACCAGCGCCGCAGCCTGTCTCATTGGCAAGCGCCACAAGGGAAAGGTTCCGGAAGGCGTTGCTGTTCTTGTGTGTGCCGATCCTTATCGCTCTTGGGCGATGGTACTGGCCAGACTTTATCCCGATGCTATGGTTCCGGCCGATCGGAACAATGTCTTTGTCTCCGACCGAGCTGTTGTCGACCCGGAAGCGCTCCTGGAAGAGGGTGTCACGATTGAGCCTGGAGCCGTTATCGGCAAGGGCGCTGAAATAGGTTCAGGAACAGTGATCAGGGCCAACGCGGTGATTGGCAGCGACGTTAAAATTGGCCGGGACTGCGTGATCGGCCCGAATGCGACCGTCCAGCACTCCGTACTGGGAAATCGTGTTTACCTGCATCCTGGTGTGTGCTGTGGTCAGGATGGCTTCGGCTATGCCATGGGACCTCAGGGACATCTGAAGGTTCCTCAAGTCGGGCGGGTTATAATTCAAGATGACGTTGAGATCGGTGCCTGTACGACGATAGATCGTGGTGCAAATCGTGACACGATGATCGGCGAAGGAACCAAGATCGACAATCAGGTGCAGATTGGTCACAACGTGGTGGTCGGCCGACACTGTGTTCTTGTTTCCCAAGTAGGTCTTTCGGGGAGCTGCACGCTGGAAGACTTCGTCGCTATTGGCGGCCAGACAGGTGTTCGTGGCCACGTTAGAATTGGCATGGGAGCTCAGGTCGCAGCAGTCAGCGTCGTCAGCGAAGATTTGGCGCCTGGTGGTCGATATGGAGGCACACCTGCCAAACCCGTCAAACAATGGTTCCGCGAAGTGGCTGCAGTCAGAAAACTTGCAGAGCGCGGCAGTGGATCGTAAACGGTAAAATCATCAAGGACTTTGCGGCATTAAGGCGCCGAGGGGCTATTATGGAAAACGCGGAAAACAAAACACTTGTCAGCGCAGATATCATGAAAATCATGAAACTTCTGCCGCACCGTTATCCCTTTCTGTTGATTGACAAAATCGTCGATATGGATGGTGACAACAGCGGTACGGGCATCAAGAACGTTACCATCAACGAACCGCATTTCTCCGGTCATTTCCCAGAACGACCGGTCTTTCCAGGCGTGCTTCTTATCGAAGCGATGGCGCAGACAGCAGGAGCCCTTTGCGTACATGCACGTGGAGACGATGCGCCGCCGCAGCTGGTTTATTTCATGACGATCGACAAGGCCAAGTTTCGGAAGCCGGTCGAGCCTGGTGATCAGGTCCATTTCCACGTGAAGAAAATCAAGCAGCGCTCGAACATCTGGAAATTCGATGCCGTTGCCATGGTCGACGGTGCAAAAGTGGCAGAAGCTGAAGTCAGCGCAATGCTGATAGATGCGTGAGGATATATGACTGATATTCATCCGACGGCGATCGTCGAAGACGGTGCTGAAATCGGCGAAGATGTTCGCATCGGACCTTACTCAACAGTTGGTTCGAATGTGAAACTCGCCGAGGGCGTGACGCTCGAGTCGCATGTCGTTGTAACCGGGCATACGAGCGTAGGTCCGAATTCGCATATCTTTCCTTTTGCAAGCATCGGGCATAAGCCCCAGGATCTGAAATTTTCCGGTGAAATCACTCATTTGGAGATCGGCGCCAACAACCAGATCCGAGAACACGCGACCATGAGCCCGGGCACGGAAGGTGGCGGCGGTGTTACACGTGTCGGCAACAATTGTCTTTTCATGATGGGTACCCACGTTGGGCATGACTGTATCGTCGGCGATTACGCGATCCTGGCAAACAATGCCACGCTGGCGGGTCATGTGGAACTGGCGGATCATGTGATCCTGGGCGGGTTGAGTGCGGTTCGGCAGTGGTCGCGGATCGGTACAGGTGCCATCGTCGGCGGCATGACGGGCGTCGAGTTTGATGTCATTCCCTTCGGCTCTGTGATTGGAGACCGTGCCAGACTTGCTGGATTGAACCTCATTGGATTGAAACGAAAGGGTTTTCCGCGCGAACAGATCCATGCGCTGAGGGCGGCTTATCGTGAACTGTTTGAGAGCGAAGAAGGCACGCTTCGCGGTCGGGCCGAGGGCCTGGCTGCGGGACAGCCCGACCAGCCATTGGTCAAGGTCGTCACAGATTTCATCCTGGAAAAGGAAGACCGCAGGTTCTGTACACCGCGCAGCGATGACTGATCCAATGAGTGGAGGTGCCAACCAGAACGCGGCGAGATTGGCTCTGATTGCCGGAAACGGCAGCCTGCCTTGCCAGATAGCAGATGCGCTTCAGCAGACTGGGCGGGAATTCCGGATTGTCGCGATCAAAGGCGAGGCCGATCAAAAAACGCGTGAGCGCGCGCAAGTCGAACTTGGCTGGGGTGAAATCGGGCGCCTGTACAAGTTTCTCAAATCCAATGGATGCAGAGAAATATTGTTGATTGGAGGCGTTTCCAAGAGACCGGATTTCGCGTCAATTCTTGGCGATTTTGGAACGTTGAAGCGCTTGCCGACTATTATTCGCGCACTTGCAGGTGGTGATGACAGTCTTTTGACAAAGGTTATCCGGCTGTTTGAAGTTGAGGGGTATCGCGTCGTGGGGATCAAGGATGTGGCACCACAGCTGCTCGCTGCAAGCGGTGTCCTCGGGAGCCGGGAGCCAACGGACGAGGATTGGCGGGATCTCGAGCTTGCGCTGAAAGCCACACGTAAACTTGGCGAACTCGATGTCGGACAGGCGGCTGTTGCTGTCGGCGGGCGTGTTGTGGCGCTTGAAGGCGCGGAAGGCACAGATTCAATGCTGGAACGTTGCGCTGACTTGAAACGCAACGGCCGGATCAGAGGCCGTGGTCAGTCCGGTGTTCTGGTCAAATCAGCTAAACCTGGTCAGGACCTTCGTGTCGATTTGCCAACAATTGGCCCAAAAACGATCGAATTGGCCGCGGCAGCAGGACTTTCCGGCATCGCTGTAGAAGCTGAAGGGGCATTGATTGCGGAAAAGGACGACACGCTGAAGAAAGCAGATGCCGAAGGTGTCTTCCTTGTCGGGTTTGATGGTGGTCAATGCAGCGAGATTCTCGATCCATGACTGGCACCATGCCAATCGTCTGCCTTGTCGCCGGTGAAGAATCTGGCGATCAGCTCGGATCAGAGTTGATGAAAGCGTTGAATGCCAAACTTGGAACCGGCGTACGATATTGCGGCGTTGGCGGAGAGCGCATGTCATCGCTTGGCTTGACCAGCTTTTTCGACATGAGCGACGTCTCGGTGATGGGGTTGACGGCTGTGCTGGCGCGGTTGCCGCTGATCGTGAAGAGGGTCTATCAGACGGTCGATGCCGTGATCGCTTCAAATCCAGATGTTCTGGTGATCATCGATAGCCCTGAATTTACTCATAGCGTTGCCAAACGCGTGAGGAAACGTGCTCCTCATATCCCGATAGTTGGTTATGTGTCGCCTTCGGTATGGGCATGGCGGCCCGGTCGAGCCAAGAAAATGAGCGTCTATGTGGATGATCTCCTGGCGCTATTGCCGTTTGAGCCTGAAGTTCACAACAAGCTGGGCGGACCAACAACACACTATGTTGGCCATCCACTGAGTGAAAATGCCAATGAACTCCGCCCATCAGACGGTGAGCGCGAGGCACTCGATCGGCCAGGCAGAGTGTTGCTGGTGCTTCCCGGGAGCCGGGGCAGCGAGATAGACAGGTTGCTGAAAGATTTCGGCGAGACAGTTGCTCTGGTAAAGCAAGAATTTCCCGATCTGAAGGTGGTGCTGCCCGCAGTCTCTCATTTGGAACAAAGGATCCGGGAAGGGGTTGCAGAGTGGCCGGTTGCGCCCGAGATCGTGACGGGTATTGCTGCCAAGAATGCAGCTTTCCGAAAGGGACATGCGGCATTGGCTGCTTCCGGCACGGTCTCTCTTGAACTTGCTCTTGCCGGTGTGCCCATGGTGGTAGCCTACAAGGTCGACTGGTTCTTCAGGCGCCTCAAGGAACTCAACAAAATATTCAAATTCTCAAGCGTTGAGTCCTTCGTGTTGCCAAATATCATTTTAGAGAAAAAAGCCATTCCCGAGTTTCTGGATGATGAGGTTCAACCAAGCGTTTTAGCACAGCATTTATGTGCGCTTTTACAGGATGGTGACGACAGGAAGGCTCAGATTGCCAGCCTTACATGCTTGGACGATGCAATGCGTCTGCCGGAAGGGTATAGCCAAAGCGCTGCGGCTGCAGACGTAGTGGTCAACCTGATGAAGAGATAATTGGTTGTTTGGTGAATGTCCGTCCGACCGACCGTTCTTCAATACAATCCCGGGCAAAAAGCCCGGGACGTTTCTGCGATCATTTCGTTCTGTCGAGCCTTGATGGGTTAGGCACTGGCGACGTTGTCGAGGAAATGTCCAACTTCCTGCTTTAGAACATCGGTCTTGTTGGAAAGTTCACTTGATGCGCCAAGCACGAGATTGGCGTTCTGGCTTGTTTGCGCGACTGCTTGTGACAGATCCGACATGTTTGTCTTGACGGAACCTGTACCTTGGGCTGCCCGCTGAACATTGACCGAAATCTCGTTCGTGGCAGCGCCCTGCTGTTCAACTGCGGTTGCGATTGTGGACGTGTATTCATTGACCTCGTCCATTGTTTCCGTAATGGCAGCAATAGCAGTGACGGCATCTTTGGTGGCGTTCTGAATTTCGGATATCTGTGAACTTATTTCTTCAGTCGCCTTTGATGTCTGTGTCGCAAGTTCTTTCACCTCGGCTGCAACGACTGCAAAGCCTTTGCCGGCCTCTCCGGCACGCGCGGCTTCAATGGTGGCATTGAGAGCGAGAAGATTGGTCTGCTCAGCAATTGCCTGAATGAGGCTGACAACTTCGCCGATCTTGGTAGCTGCCGTAGACAGTCCCTGGACCTTTTCGTTCGTGACTTGTGTGCCTTCCGTCGCCCGTTCTACAACCTGGGTCGTCTGGCTAACTTGACGGGAGATCTCCCCGATCGAGGCTGCAAGTTCTTCAGCGGCGCTGGCGACCGTTTGCACATTTTGAGTTGCTTCATCGGTTACGCCATATGTGCTGTCGGCAAGACTGGAGTTTTGACCTGCGATCGAGCTGAGATCTTGAGCGGTGCCGTCAAGCGTTTGTGCGGTATCTGCGACGGATTCCAGAACTTCCGTTGCCTTGTCCCGAAACCCGGAGATGAGTTCTTCAACCCGAGCCTGACGTTCTGCGCGCAGGTGCTGTTCCTGTTCGGTCTCCGACTGCAAGCGGACACGCTCAACAGCATTGTCGCGGAAGATCTGCAAGGTACGCGTCATATCGCCAATTTCGTCACCGCGTCCAATGCCGTCGATTTCGACATCCGTGTCGCCTTCCGCGAGTCTGGACATGGTCATTGTGGTACGACGAAGCGGTCTTGTGACCGCAAAGTTCAGCGCGATCGCCATTCCCACTCCGGCAAGAACCGCGGCTAGAAGAGCCAGGCTGATGACGCCCAAGGCGCTTGTGCTTGATGCCTGTGCCGCAGCGCTCTGGTCGGCTGATATCGTCGATATCTGAGTTTGAACAGTGTGCGAAAGTTCCTTCAAAGTCGCGATCTGACCGGCCAGCTGAAACTGGTTCGTCGCCAATTCGGTGAAGCTCGATCCAAAGGTCTCTACCGATGTTTTGACGGCCGGAACCTGGTCGGCGATCGAAGGGAAGTCCTTGGCGCTTTTTTCCAGCCTAGAGGCAAGCTTGGACAGTCCCGCGATTCCGTCGGTCACCGATGCCTGTGTGGTCTCGTTTGGTGTCAGCAAGAAATAGAAAGCCGCCGCTTTGACTGCGTTGGCATCAGCCTCGATTTGCATGACTGTGTCGGCAACACTGTCGGCCACATAAAAGCGCTTATTGATTTCGTCTGCCTGCGCATAAACGTTGTCAATGGCCACATTCGCTTGGGTTCGAATTTCCTTCACGCTCGCAACAAGCTGTCCAAAACCATCTTTGGCGGCATCCGTCAGATCAAATATCTTTATGTAGTCTTTGGTTTCGGAGAGTTCCCCAAGCGTTTGCTTGATCTCTTCCGTTATGGCAGCAAGGTCCTGAAACTTGGACGGATCGACGCCGTCGAAACTGTTGGCAGCCATTTCTTTGGCGGTGGGAACCATTGCAGAGACGCGATCTGAAATTTCTGCCAGTTGCTTGGCGTTGTTGGCAGCCGCATTGAACAGGTTCTGCAAAGTCAGCGCTTCTTCCTGAAAGCCTGCTGCGGCCTGGCCGACCTTGTTCGCCAAAACCAGCGTCTTGCGAGCGTTGCTTTCGTCCATACTGACGCCATCGCGTGCCATCAGCGCCTTGCCGAGGATCTGTGAGGCGGTCTTCTCCAGATGTTCAACAGCGCCCTCCAGCTGAGATTGCTTCTCACCCTGGGTTTGGGTCAGTCCGACCACCTTTTCAAAGGCGTTCTTGAACTTTGTCACTGCGGTTGCAGCTTCAGCGACAGGAACCTGCGCCTGTGGATCTCCCTTCAATTGATTTTCGAGGGTCTGCAAATTCTCGCTGAGCGCTCCAATATCGAGCAGGGTTGCTTCTGCAGACTGAATGTCCTGCGTCGTAAGAAATTTCTCGCGTTTAGAGGCAAGATTTTGAAGCTGTGCAATTGTTGACGTGGATTGTTTGGCAACTTCCATTCTTTCCGAGAGGGTCATCACACTGTATGCGCCCACACCGCCCACAATTCCGGTCAGTGCAATAACTGCGGCAAAACTACCGCCAACTTTGATACCAAATTTAAGATCGGAAGCGAATTTCAGGAAATGCATTTCAACCCCTTGAAGTCCTCAGCGCGAATTGCGCAAACTTACTTTCAAGAAAGCTAGTCTGTGTTTCCTTATTATTTGTAAATGTAGAATGATTTCTAAAGATACTACTTTTAGTATAGAAAAATACTAATGTTGTTTCAGTAAAGCATAATACTAACAAATTAGTAAAAGAATATTTTTGGAAAATAACAGGGGTCTGTTTTCGGGGTGTCGATTTAGTGTCGATATGTCTTGAGCAACGGGTGCGAAAAGCTGTCGTATGAAATTTTCACTTGTTTCAACATTCCCAGGTGAAAAACTATTTCTTGCAGACAGTTTCTTTCCTTTGGGAGAAGCTCAGAAAAATGGGTGTTTCCGGAGATCGGAAACACCCTGTTTGATGGCCTCATTGTGCGTTGGCACAACGGCGATTCTCAGGTCGTCTTAGCGACGTTGATCAATTGGCAGGTAGTCGCGTTTCGTTGCGCCTGTGTAGAGCTGCCGCGGACGGCCGATACGCTGGGACGGGTCCTCGACCATTTCCTTCCACTGTGCGATCCAGCCAACAGTACGCGCGAGCGCAAAGAGCACAGTGAACATGTTTGTCGGGAAGCCGAGCGCGCGAAGCGTAATACCGGAATAGAAGTCGATGTTCGGATAGAGCTTCTTTTCGACGAAATATTCGTCGTTCAGCGCTATTTTTTCCAGTTCCATCGCTACGTCGAGCAGCGGGTCGTCCTTAATGCCCAATTCGCCCAGAACTTCATGGGTCGTCTTCTGCATTATCCGTGCCCGGGGATCATAGTTCTTATAGACACGGTGACCGAAGCCCATCAGTCTGAAAGGATCATTCTTGTCCTTTGCGCGCGCTACGAATTCCGGAATGCGATCTACCGACCCGATTTCGGAAAGCATGTTGAGCGCGGCTTCATTCGCGCCACCGTGCGCAGGGCCCCAAAGACATGCAATACCTGCGGCAATGCATGCAAACGGGTTCGCACCTGAAGATCCGGCGAGGCGCACGGTGGAAGTAGATGCGTTTTGTTCGTGATCTGCGTGAAGGATAAAGATCCTGTCCATTGCCCGCGCGAGGACCGGGTTCACCTTGTATTCTTCACAAGGTACGGCGAAACACATGTGCAGGAAATTTGCCGAGTAACCGAGATCGTTGCGCGGATAAACAAATGGTTGTCCCACGTGGTATTTGTGGGCCATTGCCGCGATTGTCGGCATCTTGGCGATCATGCGCAGCGACGCAACCATGCGCTGGTGCGGATCTGTGATGTCTGTGGAGTCATGATAAAACGCTGCCAACGCACCGACGGTACCAACCATGATTGCCATGGGGTGGGCGTCGCGGCGGAAACCGGAGAAGAAGCGGTTCATCTGCTCATGGATCATCGTGTGGTAGGTCACACGGTGCACAAAGTCGTCTTTCTGCGCCTTGGTCGGCAGTTCGCCGTAGAGCAGAAGGTAGCAGGATTCCAGAAAGTCGCCATGGTCGGCGAGTTGCTCGATTGGATAGCCACGGTAAAGCAACGTGCCTTCATCACCGTCGATGTAGGTGATTTTTGACTCGCAAGATGCGGTTGAAGTGAAGCCCGGGTCGTAGGTGAACATGCCTGTGTCCTTGTACAAGGACGCGATGTTCACTACCGACGGCCCGATGGATCCGTCAAGGACGTCGAAATCGTGGCTATTACCACCGACGTTTAGCTTGGCGTTGTTGTCGGCCATACAGAAAACCCCTTTGCGTTGTCCGGGTGTGCAACTCTAGTGAATGGCTAGCAAACCGACGAGATCGGTTCCTGCTGCCGAGCGGCACTGGAGAAATTTTCGCGTCCTGCGTAGCCCATTTACTGCACTGCCGCAAGTTGGCCGGCATAACCCTTTGGTCAAAGACCAATTTGCCGGGAATGCCGGAGCCGCCGTTAAACCGCTTTGGGCGACCCCAATCCGTATTACTGCGTCAATTAGACCGTCTGATCCTGAATTCTGGCCAGCGATTCATCACGGCCCAGTGCAACAAGGACATCATAAATTCCCGGTGAAGTCCCGCGGCCGGTGAGGGCTGCACGCAGCGGCTGTGCGACCTTTCCGAGTTTCAGTTCCTTATGCTCTGCATAGGCTTTTACGGAGGTTTCGAGATGCTCAGCGCTCCATTCATTGGCTGCCGTCAAAACACCGTGAAGGTCTTTCAAGATGCTCTTTGCTTCATCGCTGAGGATTTTCTGCGCCTTTTCGTCAAAATCGAGAGGGCGCTGGCGCCAAAGATAAGAAGCGCTTGAGGTGAGCTCAACCAGCGTTTTGGCCCGTTCCTTTAGACCTGGTAGAGCCGCGAGCGCTACGCTTTCCTTGTCTGGTGAAGCAAGCCAATTCAATACTGCAGCGCCGTCTTCAGCATGCTGAAGATAGATTTTCCAATGCTCCAGCAACTCCTGGTCCGGTGTTGCGCGCATGTAGTGCCCGTTGAGATTCTCGAGTTTCTTGAAGTCGAAGCGGGCGGCGGACTGGCCAACAGCATCCAAGCCAAACCACTTTATCATGTCGTCGAGCGACATGATTTCTTCGTCGCCATGACTCCAGCCAAGACGCGCAAGATAGTTGCGCATAGCCTGCGGGAGATAACCCATGGCACGATAGGCTTCGGCTCCGGTTGCTCCATGGCGTTTTGACAGTTTCGCGCCATCAGGCCCGTGAATAAGTGGAATATGCGCCATGGCAGGGACTTCCCAATCAAGCGCTTGGAAAATCAGAGTTTGCCTGGCGGCATTTGTCAGGTGATCGACACCGCGGATGATATGCGTGATTCCCATATCATGATCGTCGACGACCACGGCAAGCATATATGTCGGTGTGCCATCCGATCGCATGATGACAAAATCGTCCAAATCCTTGTTTGGAATGACAACTCGGCCCTGGACCAAATCCTCGACGACGGTCTCGCCGGACTGTGGCGCTTTGAGGCGAACGACCGGTGCGATGTCCTTTGGCGCTTCTAATGGATCACGATCGCGCCAGGTGCCATCGTAGCGGGGCGGACGACCTTCAGCCCGCGCCTTTTCGCGCATGGCATCAACCTCTTCCGGCGAACAATAGCAGCGATAGGCTGAACCGTTTGCCACCATCTGTTCGACGATTTCGCCGTGACGTCCAACGCGGGAAAACTGAGAAATGGGATCTCCGTCCCAGTCAAGGCCCAACCATCCGAGACCGTCAATCAAGGCGTCAACGGCTTCATCCGTGGAGCGGGCACGGTCGGTATCCTCGATCCGTAGCAGCATTTTTCCGCCAAAATGCTTGGCAAACAGCCAGTTGAACAATGCGGTGCGAGCGCCGCCGATGTGTAGAAAGCCGGTCGGCGAAGGAGCAAAACGCGTGACGATGTCTTGTGCCATGGTGCTAATTAAAAGTCTCTGTCAAGATAACGGCGCAGGTTGCGCCTTTGAAGGTGGCGCGGTCTTAGCACAGGCATTGGCAAGGCTAAATAGGCACTTGCCCGTTTCTTTAGGAGATGGAAGGATCAGCAGGTGGTGCAGCAGCAAACACCGCCCGAAAAAAACAGAGCCGCAATTCAGCGGCTTCGCATCCTGCATCTCAAACCCAATTACTCGAAAACGAACCTCACCAATACCGCAGGGGCCGGATGGACAAGGCTCAGTCCGCCTGGGCGGTTCTGGCGGCGCTCACGTCAAAAAAGTCCGGCGTTGTTCAGAGCCGCATCTGGGAAGATCAGGGGCTTTTGTGGTGCTGCTTCGCATTTTCTGCAGGAATTGCGATCTACAAGATTTTGCCGGCTGAGCCCAATAGGATCTTGCTCACTGCGCTTACGCTTTTTGCAATGGGTGCTGTTTACCGAATTTCCCGGCGAGGGTCTTTAAGCAGGTTTGTTCTGCTCCTTCTGGCGCTGGTTTCCGGTTTGACTGTCGCCAGCGTCAGGACAGCCACGGTCGCGGCCCCAAAACTCTCTGAAATGATGAATGTCACGCTGACCGGGTTTGTTCTTGAGCGACAGGTCAATGCGCGCGGTGTTCGGCTGCTGCTGCAAGTTGAAACCGTCAATGATCGAACGCGATCGGACCTGGGATTTCCCAAAAAGGTTCGGATGCGGGTGCCGGCAGGCGACATTGCCAGACCGGGGCAAATGGTCGAACTGCGGGGGAGGCTTTTCCTCCGGCAGGACCAGTGATGCCTGGGGGCTATGATTTTTCTTATCGAGCCTTCTATTCCCAAATTGGTGCGACGGGGTTTGGCTATGGGCCTTCAATGGTCTTGGCATCTGACAATACGCCACTGACGATCCAAGCCAGAGCACTGGTTCAGAACCTGCGCGAAGGTATTGCAGACAAGATTAGAACTGTGATGGGGCAGGGCCCGGAAACTGCCCTTGTTGTTGCCCTCCTTGTGGGGGACCGAAGCGGTATCACCGAGGTGCAAGAGGAAGCACTTCGCGCAGCAGGATTGGCTCACATCCTGGCAATTTCCGGATTGCATATGGCTCTTTTCGCAGGGGGTGCATTTGGCGCGGTTTTGTTGTTGCTTTCGCTGTTTCAACCGCTTGCACTCAGATGGCCCATTCACAAATGGGCGGCGGCAACTGCGCTATGCGCCGCGGTTGGTTATTTGCTCATTTCCGGCGCGGCCGTCGCAACTCAGCGCTCATTTGTGATGATCGGACTTGTCTTTCTTGGGGTTTTGGTAGGCCGTCGTGGTTTGACGCTTAGAAGCGTTGCTCTTGCCGGATTTCTGCTTCTGTTGATTTCACCAGAACGCTTGTTTTTTCCCGGGTTCCAAATGTCCTTCTCAGCTGTCATTTGCCTTGTCGCCGTCTATGAGCTTTGGCGCAGTCGAGACAAAGAGAGCTGGAAGAAAGACGTTCGTGTTGGCTTGCTGCCAAGGATCTTTGCTTCTTTGGGAAAGTGGTCATTCGGTCTGCTTGTAACGGCAGTTGTTGCCGGACTTGCAACGGGGATTGTCGGGGCACACCATTTCGGCCGGATTGCGCCCTTTGGCGTGGTTGGCAATATGCTCGGAATGCCTGTCTTTTCATTGCTGGTCATGCCTATGGGTGTTCTTGCGCTCATCCTAATGCCATTCGGACTGGCCGCAATTCCTCTTGCCTTTATGTCGATTGGCATTTCCTGGTTGCTTGATATTTCAGAATTCACCGCAGCTCTGGGGGGCGATACAGGGACCGTCGGCAATCTCTCCGCGTTGCCTACCCTGTTTTTGATAAGTGCGCTGTTTCTGGTTCTTCTGGTGCCGGGGCGGTGGCGTTTGTTTTCAGCAGCGCCATTTGCCCTGGCGATACTCCTGATTTTCTTGTCTCGGCCTCCCGATATTCAAATCGCGTCTTCGGGTTCGAGAGTTGCGGCTCGCGACGAAAACGGTTTCTTGAACCTATCAGTCAACCGTTCTTCCTTCGTGACAGAACTCTGGCTTCAAAAAGAAGGGGTTTCCGTGTCTGCGATTAAATCGCGCAAGATGAAATCGCCCCAGCGGAACTGCGATCAATCAGGATGTGTGATCAGAGCGCATGCGCCAGTCGATCAATTGCCGAACGGTCAAAACGTCGAAGTGCCTGTTTCAATTGCATTTCCTCGGCATGCGGACGCTTTATTTCAGGATTGCCAATTTGCCGATCTGATCGTGACCGATTTAATCGTTCCAGATGGTTGCCGAGCAGCCATTGTTATTGATGCAGAAACGAGAGCCAGGCGAGGGGCGGTGTCTATTTGGCTGTCTGCGCAAGCAACGGCGCGCGACGACAAATTGCCTGACAAGCAGCAGCACACCGCTGAAACCGGAAATCAAAAGATTGATGGCACTGACAGGCGTGACACCCAAGCCGCAACCACCATCGTCTCAAAAATGATTTTCGCAATTCCAGAGGCACCAAGACCCTGGCACCAAATAGGAGAAATGACGCGCGCAAACCTGACCTCGAAAGCCAAGTGAAGCCGTTAGTAACGACCGTACGATCTAATACTGGCGAAACAAAGCAACGAGACGTCCTTGAACACGAACACGCCCCGGTCCGAAAATTCGGGTCTCATAAGCTGGATTTGCGGCTTCGAGTGCAATGGACGCACCTTTTTTGCGAAGTCGCTTCAATGTTGCTTCCTCATCGTCAACCAGTGCAACGACAATGTCACCGCTGTCAGCTGAATCTGTCCGACGAATAAGGACCGTGTCACCATCAAGAATGCCGGCTTCGATCATAGAGTCACCGCGCACTTCCAGTGCGTAGTGTTCGCCCTTGCCGAGAAGCTCTTGAGGGACAGTGATTGAATGACTGTGGTTCTGAATTGCTTCAATCGGAACACCGGCGGCGATCCGGCCCATAACAGGTATTTCTGTGCCTGCGACTTCAGGAACAGATGGAGCAGGAGAAGGAGACTTGGCGCCTTCTCCCTTGCCAAGAGAGCCCTCGATGACTTCGGGTGAGAAACTTCCACGTGGTCGTGGAGCCCCAAGGCCGGGAGCAATTGAGTCCGGAAGGCGGACAACTTCCATGGCTCTGGCCCTGTTTGGCAAGCGACGAATAAAGCCGCGTTCCTCAAGAGCCGTAATGAGCCGATGGATACCAGACTTGGAACGCAGGTCCAGCGCGTCCTTCATTTCATCGAAGGACGGTGGAACACCAGTTTCCTTCAGTCTTTCATGAATGAACATGAGCAGTTCGTACTGCTTGCGCGTCAACATAACGGTTACCCCTGACCTAGAATCGGACTGGTACAAATCGAGAACACCTTAGCTGTTCCTATTGTGTTCTGCAAGGGTAAATGTTCTCTTACTGTTCTATTGCCGCCGTTTTCACGGAATTGAACGGAGTTCATCAATTACGGCTTTAGAACGTGTTTCAGTCAGTTGAAATCAGCAGCAATTCGCAGGTTACGAGGGTCGGGCACCCGCCGGGCTGTGCAACCCCTTGATGGAGATTTCCGTCGAGATCTATGCAGCGTATCTGAATCCGTTGGCCTTGATTGGGTTCGCAGCCACTACCTGATTGCAAGAGGATTTCAGAGATAAGGCCTGTCATGGGCGGCGACGATGTGAATTCAGCACCTGCGAGACTGCCGAGACCGACAACCTTGAAGGTGTTGGCCCCAATAGTCGAAGCGAGATCGCAGATACTGTCGTGAAGATCCTCAAATGGTGCCAGCGTTGTGATGAGAGCGTTCGGCGGAGTGGAGGGGGCGACGATGGTTTGCGATGGCTTGATGCGGAAAAGCGTAAACTCAGTTTCGAGGTCGTATTCGGCTTCGAAACCAGCTCCCGTTAAGCCATATCCGGTCAGATCCGCTTTCCTTGCGAGGGACACGCTGTCCGGAAGGAGGTGGCCGAGATGGACATTGCCGTTTTCAAGCCAGTAGGCGTGAATATGCGCAAACCACTTGCCGTCCCGGAGGCCCAGAATGGCAACGGCTTCGATGAGTGTTGATCCTTCGGAGGCCTGTTTGTCGCTATACCAGGCGGCATGCCTGTCGTCGATCGCACGATCCGGCATGACATAGTCAAAGGCGTTGAGTTCCACGCCACCGAGATCAAGTATCGCGGATTGATAGCCTGACGCTTCGATCCACTGGCCAAGCTTTTCCAGCAGACCACCTCCATCGGACAAGGACAGCGCAACCGGTTCAGCATGGCATGGGAGAGAGGGTCTGCGTTGAGATGCAATTGGTCCAGGGTGCTTGATATCATCAAGTGTCCGTGGAACTCCGCGTCTCATATCAAGCCTTTTTCGATCAGAAATTCACGTACCAGCTTTTTCGTGATCTTTCCGTAAGCGCTGGTGGGCATTGCTTGAATAAACAAATATCGATGCGGTCTCTTGTATCGGGCGATCTTTCCGGCAAGAAATTCGCTCAATTCTGCCGCTTCCGGTTCCGGTTCAGAATTGGTTGAGGCCACACACACCGCAAGTCCGACTTCTCCCCATTGAGGGTCTGGAATGCCAAGAATTGCAACCTCCGACAAGGAAGGATGTGCCAACAAAACTTCCTCCACTTCCTTTGGGTACACATTCGACCCGCCTGAAATATACATGTCTGACGCGCGACCGGTTAGATAGAGATACCTGTCTTCGTCCATATGACCGATGTCCCCGGTTCGAAACCAACCGTCGCGAAACGCGTTTTCATTGGCGGCATCGTCTTCCAGGTAACCAGCGCAGACCGCAGCCCCGATGACGCAGACCTCACCTGTTGTTCCAGGTGGCAACAAGGCACCAGTTTCATCCTGTATCGAAACTTCAATTCCGGTCCGTTCGGTGCCGCAAGTGCCGATGCGCGCCTCAGGGCCGTCTTCTTGCACGTGATCCTGAGGGCGCAGGACGGTTATGTTGCCTGTCACTTCACCAAGTCCGTAGTACTGGACCAAAACAGAGCCCAGCTTCTCGAGAGCCAGCTTCTGATCTTCGCGGTACATCGGAGCTCCGGCATAAATCACATGACGAAGGCTCGAATGATCGTAGCGCTCGACAGCCGGGTCTTCGACGAGGCGTTTCACAATAGTGGGAACCGTGAACATGTTGCTGACCTTGTGCTTTTCGATCAGTTCGAAAGCGACTGTGGGGTTAAAGCCAGTTCTTGGCATCAGGACATGTGCCGTTCCTGCGGAAAGCTGCGCGATTTGCTGGAGACCTGCGCCATGCGAGAGAGGTGCTATCACGAGCGATGCATCTTCTTCGTTTGTTCCTGGCATCAGGTCTGTCATGTAGTTGACTGCAACGAAGCCGATTTGGCCATGCGACAGGACCACCGCTTTTGGCCGGCCGGTGGATCCGGATGTGAAGAACAACCAGCAGGGATCAGTGTAGTCGACCGGTGCATTTGGAAATTGTGTTCCCATGTGGCTGGTTAACAAGGTTTCATAGGAAACGCCAAAGGCGCTTTCTCCAATGCTAACGATACCGCGCACGTCCGGATTGGCAGCCTTGACGGCTTGTGCCTGTTCTTCGAAGTCTGCGTCGCAGAGCATCACCTTGGCTTTTGATTTCTCGCAAGTGTAGGCAGTCTCCGCAGGGGCTTGTCGAAAGTTGCAGGGTACCCAGATCGCACCAAGACGAAAGGCAGCAAGCATGATTTCGGTCATTTGATTGGAGTTTTGCGCCTGAACGAGAAGGCTGTCACCCTTGGTGATGCCGAATCTATCGCTTAGGGCTGCCGCGAGCGCTGAGACGCGCCTGTCGAGTTCCTGCCAGGTCCAGGTGTTGTCTTCCCAGATGATTGCCGCGCGGTTAGGCCACCGGGCCGCGTTTTTGGTCAAGAAGTGTGCCAAGTTGGCGACCCGGTTCGAGCTACGCTCTATCATTGGCTAAGTTCCCTTCATCCCACCCGGAAAGTCCAGAAACCTAGGCTGAGCATCATAAGCTTGACAAGCTGGCAAGGAATGAAACGTTCCCCAGACACAAATATCCGTGCAAGGATACCTGTTGTGTTTCGCAATAAGAGACTTTGAGCGGGAAATGAACGAGCAAGAGACTTTCGATTGGGACGATGCATATGCAAATGCTGCGCACATTCAAGATGCTGCGAGCTTTCCGCCGCGCTGGGAAAAGGAAGCCAGTGCGTTCCGGGATACCTGGCCCATAAAAGAAATCGATGTCGTCTATGGTGATAGTGAACGCCAAAGATTTGATATTTTCAGTCCTGACGGGCCATCACGTGGTCTGATGGTTTTCGTGCATGGTGGCTATTGGCTGCGTTTCGACAAATCCAGCTGGTCGCACCTTGCTGCCGGTTGCCTGAACCAGAACTGGACCGTTTGCCTGCCTTCGTATGAGCTGGCACCTTCGGTCAGGATTGAAGATATCACCTTGCAGATTGGAGAAGCCATCAATACAGCCGGTGACCGTTTGGACGGGCCTATACGTCTTGCTGGTCATTCTGCGGGCGGTCATCTGGTGACACGGATGCTTTGTGCGGATACACCGATTTCGCCAACCTTCCTTGGAAGAATTGAGAAAGTGGTCTCCATTAGCGGACTTCACGACCTTCGTCCGCTCAGGAAGACCGCCATGAATGCATCTTTTAATTTGTCGGAAGATGACGCAGCAAGGGAGAGCCCGGCTCTTGCAGAGCCTCTCAGGGAATGCCCCGTCGTCGCGTGGGTTGGAGAAGACGAGCGCCCTGAATTTGTACGCCAGTCGACCTTGCTGGCTCAGGCTTGGCCAACCGCGACTTGTCATACAGAACCTGGCCGGCACCATTTTGACGTGATTGAAGACCTGATCGATCCGAATAGCGGGCTGGTGTCCGCTCTGTTGAAGGACTGACCTGGTAAGCGGGGAATGCCGAATGCGCAGAGAAAGCGACAGTCTTGGGGAAATCGATGTACCGGAAGACAAATACTGGGGTGCTCAGACACAGCGCTCCATAGAGTATTTTTCGATTGGAACCGACCTCATGCCAATTGAGTTGGTTCACGCCTACGGCTATTTAAAGAAGGCTGCTGCGCTCACCAACGCGGATCTAGGACTTCTGCGAGAAGATCTGGCTGACCTCATCGTCCGGGCCGCGGACGAAGTGATAGAGGGAAAGCTGGATGTCCACTTTCCCTTGCATGTCTGGATGACTGGCAGCGGTACGCAGACAAACATGAATGTGAATGAAGTCATTTCCAACCGCGCCATCGCAATTGCGGGTGGAGTTCTTGGGACAAAGGACCCGGTCCACCCCAACGACCATGTCAACATGTCCCAGTCATCAAATGACACTTTTCCGGCTGCGATGCACATGGCGACCGCCCTACAAGTGAAACAACGTTTGCTGCCCGGTGTGAGACGCCTTCACGACAGTCTCAAGGCCAAGTCGGCAGCTTGGGATACAATCATCAAAATCGGGCGCACGCATATGCAGGATGCAACGCCATTGACGCTTGGTCAGGAGTTTTCAGGTTACGCAGAACTGTTGAAGCAGGATATCGAACGCATAGAATTTTCGCTTCAAAACGTCTATGGGCTCGCGCTTGGCGGAACGGCTGTCGGAACGGGGATCAATACTCACCCAGACTTCGCGGTCATGTCAGCTGCAAAGATTGCAGAATTGACTGGACTTCCTTTTTATACCGCGCCGAACAAGTTTGCGGTTCAGGGCAGTCATGATGCACTGGTTATGCTGAGCGGTGCTCTGCGCACACTGGCAGTCTCGCTGTTCAAGATTGCAAACGACATTCGACTGCTTTCCTGTGGTCCGCGATGCGGTTTTTATGAACTGATCATTCCAGCAAATGAACCAGGCTCTTCCATCATGCCGGGGAAGGTCAATCCGACACAATGTGAGGCCCTGGCCATGGTAGCGGTCCAGGCTATGGCAAATGACGTTGCCACGGGAATTGGCGGTGCAAGCGGGTATCTGGAAATGAATGTCTACAAGCCGCTGATGATCAACGCGATTCTGCAATCAATCCGGATTATGGGGGATGGCTGTAGCAACTTCTCTAGTTTCCTCGTTGAAGGCATGGAGCCAAACGAAAAACGAATTCGAGAGTACCTTGAACAGTCCTTGATGCTGGTAACAGCATTGAGCCCTGTTATCGGTTATGACAAGGCCAGCCATGCGGCTCACCACGCCTTTGAAAATGACATCACGTTGAAGGAAGCCTGTTTGGCGCTGGGCTTTGTGCTGGAGGAAGAATTCGATAACGTTGTCGACCCTACAAAAATGCTCGGTCCATCGTTGTAACCGGTCTTAAAGCAGATTATCGCGGTGCTTGTCAGCGAGTGTCACGACCCGGTGATTTGGTCATGTTGCCCGGTGTCAAGCAGAGATAAATCTCTCCGCAGTCAGTTTGTTTTGCATAAGCATGTCGCGCATGCGGACCCGCGAAAGCTCTGTCTGGCCTGACTTGATTGCTTCAGCTACTCCAATGTGGTCATGCATGGAGAGGTGTTCCTTCCGCTCAACCTTGCGACCCGCCGAATACGAAAAAATCAAGACGGCATAAATCAGATTTTGAAGCTGAGCCAACATCATGTTGCCGCTGGCCTGAAGGATGGTCGCGTGAAACGCGTAGTCCGCGCCGATGACGTTCGTTTCGTCGTTCATTTGAGTCAGGCTTTGCGCAGCAGCCAGTATCCTGCCCCGCTGTTCCGGACTGGCATTTTCAGCTGCCAGGGCAGCCGCTTCAGGTTCGAAAATGAGACGCAGCTCCGTTGCTTCAGCAAAGATGCGCGCAGTCAACGGGCTTTCGGGATCGTGCCAGCGAATGACATCGGGATCCAACAGGTTCCAGTCTTCGAAAGGACACACCCGCGACCCGTAGCGGCGTGCCGTTCGAACAAGGCCTTTGCCGCACAAGACCTTGATGGCTTCTCTCACAACAGTTCTTGAAACGCCAAGCGAATCTACCAGCTCATCTTCTTTAGGCAGGACTGCGCCGGTCTTATAGTAACCGCGCGCAATACGTTTGCCCAAATGTTCCACCGTGTCCTTCACAGCACCAGTCGGCAATGAAGTCAGAACCTTGTCAGGCAGGGTGAAGGAAAGATGGGTTGCTTTGTTCATCGTATCAACTCAAGTGGTCGTGGTGCCAGAACCGGAAGTAGAACTCGTTGGGCTGCCGACGTCTTACATTTATGTTTTACAGGGGATTCTCGAGAAAAACTAGAATTATCAAGGATTAATATGGCACCAAAAAATAAAATTAACCGATAACTTGCGTATTCTCACGTTGTTTAGGGTGAGGCATTGTAAAATAACCTGATTGTAGGACAGATTTTTTATGGATAGTCGACAATTCCAGACTATTTCGTCGATAATTGAGATTTTATTTGTAGCTTTTTGCAGCTAAAATTGTTGCAAACAATAGTATTTCCGCTGCCACGCAGCTCAAAAAATGTTCCGAAGTCGACGACATTCAAATGCATGGCCGACAGAAGTGCGACGGTCGCGTCAAGTCGATATTGGCTTTACAGCAAATGCAGCGAAATGAAGCTTTAGGAAAGTCAAGAACTGAGAATTTCACTTGAGGCATTCAAGAGAGATCTTGCAGTTATAAATATTGCCTCGAATTTATCATAATCATGAGTGGGCTGTTTTTATTTACAATTGATTTTTATGGAATATTTAGGAGAATCGCCCAAGGTGATATTTCGGTACTTGTGTCTGGCTTTCAATCGCTTCACCTGTGTTTTCAATGTGGCAACCAGTGGTGTGATTGGGGACAAGTAGCAAGTAACGGGGAAACGGGTTGGGTTTTTCTCCTCTTTTTGAAAAGGGGCAATCGACTTCGGGTGTTGTTTGATCTGTGTTGATTGGACAAGATCTGGTGCCGATAGGTGAGGTGGGCATTTTGAGTTTGAGCGGCAGTTCGACGTTGCCATACACTCCCAAGGAGATGGGCCGTGCAAGTCTGTCTCGCACTTTCATTTTTTATACACTTGGATTGTTCGCTCTTCTGGGTGTGCTGTTCATCGGCATCTTGACGAAGATAACCTGGGATTCGTCGCACGCACGCGCCATCCGTGTCACGGAAGCCTTTTTTCAAGCAACCAAACGGCCCTTTGAACGCGCAATCTGGACAGTCAATGCAGATGCGACCCTTCAGCTGATACGTGGCTTGGAAAGCCTTGAAGTCATCGAAAAGGTATGGGTCGAAACACCCGATACCGGCAATTTCGGTGAGCCGTTGACGGGCCCGCGGGCGGATGAAGCTCTCAGCTACACCCTCAATTCACCCAGTACTATTCTGCACAAGGATGCAATCGGGCAGGTCTTTATCCTGATCGACCGTAGCACGATCTCCTACGAAATTGCCTCGACGGTCGGCTTCATCGTTACGGCGATCGTTGTCTATATTCTGCTGCTGGCGATCGTGATCCGGACAGTCTTCAAACGGCTGATCGGTCAACCCTTGTCAGACATCGTCAGTTATCTTTCTACACCGCGTTTGATCGAAGATCCGCCCAAGGCGGAACTCATGCCAGGCAGGGCTGACGAGATTGGAATTCTGTCCGCAAGCCTACAATCGATGGTGCAACGGCGACACATGGATTTGCAGAAAATTCAAGAATATCAGACCAATCTCGAAGACTTGGTGGCGCATCGCACGGAGCAGCTGAAATTGGTTCAGGAAGAGCTTATTCAGGCCGATAATCTGGCTGCGCTCGGGGCGCTTGTTGCCGGGGTTTCTCACGAATTGAATACACCGCTTGGCAACGCGCTGATGGCGGCTACCACGATCAAAGACTCAACACAGCTCCTGACCACCGAACTTGACCAACAGAGCCTGAGCAAAGAAGCTCTTGAAAATGAAATTGGCCGGATTTCCGATACGGCGGACATTATTGAAAAGACACTTGGACGGGCGCGGGATCTGGTCGGTAACTTTCGACAGGTCGCCGTCGACCGGCAAAGCGAAAAGAAACGCACCTTCAGTTTCGATCATATAGTTCGCGAAACACTTGCAACGCTTCAGCCGACTTTGAAAAAGACGCCGTTTGAGGTCCAACTTGATCTGAATGCAGATGGCGTGATCGACAGTTACCCCGGTGCCGTCAGCCAGCTGGTTTCCAATCTGGTCGAAAACGCTCTGAAACATGGATACGAGGATCACACTCAGGGGGTTATCAGGCTGTCTTCGCGTTTGGAAACCGTCCCGCCAATTTCCGGCGGTAAACCCGGCCAGATGAAGATTGTTTTCAAATGCAAAGACGATGGCGTCGGGATACCTGAAAAGAATCTGAAAAAGGTCTTCGAACCATTCTTTACGACCAAGTTCGGCAAGGGTGGATCCGGGTTGGGGATGGCCATTTGCTATCAACTGGTGACGGAAGCCCTTAGCGGGACGATCTCGGTCGTATCCAAAGTGGGGTCGGGAACTGAGTTTACTATCGAATTCCCGGTCGTCGCTCCTGCCGAAACCAAGCAACCTGCTAGAAGCAAGGTGCAGTGAGATGGTGATGGATTTTCTTGCTCCTTCTAAACCTGAAGCCATCAAGAGTACGAAGGCTCCCTGGAAAATTCTTATCGTTGACGATGATCCAGATGTACATGAAGTGACAAAAATTGCAGTTGCTGGGTGCATTTTCGATGGGCGATCGTTTGATTTGCTGCATGCTCTTTCGGCGCAGGAGGCGCAAGAAATACTCAAATCCAGCGACGACATCGCTGTTGCGCTTGTTGATGTCGTCATGGAAAGCGACACCGCCGGCCTTGGATTGGTCAGCTGGATACGGTCTGAACTTGGAAATCACTTTACCCGTTTGATCCTTCGGACAGGCCAGCCCGGTTATGCGCCGCAAACTGATGTGATCATGAAGTTCGACATCGACGGATATGCAGAAAAGGCAGAGTTGTCTCGGACAAAATTGCTCACGGCAATAATCACGGCCCTGCGCGGCTACAAGCTTGTTATGTCGCTTGAAACCAATAGGCGAAAACTCAAGCAGCTGAACGGTCATTTTGCTGAAATTGTTCAGAAAAACGCGCTGAGTGAATTTGCAACGGCTGTATTGCGACAGTTGACCGATCTTCTGGACCATCCCGTCGATCTGCTGCTTTGCGGTCAAGATACTTTGTCGGAGAAAAAAACGACAGATCCAACATACGCGTTCTCGCTGCAACGGGTGGACTTCAGGAAAAAACGGATCTTCCCATAGAAGTCCTGGGGGAGGATGCCGTCCGCAGAGCGGTCAATTCATGCATCGAAACAAGAGAACCTGTCTCGGGACCGAATGGTCTCGCTATGCCCCTCATTACGCGTAACGGTATGACCGGCGCGCTCTACCTTGCCATGAGCAATGTAGAGCTTGAGGAGATTGTTGGAACGGAGCTTATGCAGCTCTTTGTCTCCAATGTCGCACTCGGTTACGAGAAAACCGGGTTGCTCGAGCACATCCGGAATCTGGCCTTTGTCGACCGGGTCACGGGACTTTCAACGTTTTCCGGCTTCATTGAGACCTTTCAACGACATGCCTCCAATCAGATACCGCTTCTCGTGGTCCATTGTGACATCCAGCGTTTTCGAGTGGTTGTGGATGGCATTGGCGATGAAAGGGCGGGCGGGGTTCTGAAACGTACCGGCCATCGACTGTCTCAGATTTTCCCCGATGCCCTGACGATCGCGCGTAAGGAGAAAGACGAGTTTCTTGTTCTTCTCAAAGGTGGCGAGGCCAACGATATCCAGAGCATTGTGACTCGGGTGGAGGATGCGTTTCAGGAACCCATTACTCTGGATGACAACCAGATTAATCTGCGCATGCGTCTTGGGTTTGCCTCAAGCGAGGACAGTGCTCATGGCGCCGAAGAGTTGGTGCGCTTTGCCTCAATCGCGCTCAATGATGTCCGCCAGAAGGGCATGACCAATCATTCCGTTTTCCATCCGTTGATGCAGGAAGCTGCCTTTGAGCGTTTGCGCCTGGCTTCCATGCTGACGGGCAGCGCCAATCAGACAGAATTTCATCTTCATTACCAGCCAATCATGCGATCCGGGGACGACAGCATTGCGTCATTCGAAGCGCTGATGCGCTTCAAGACGCCGGCAGGAAATTTTCTGAACACCGCTCGGATGATCGAAGCAGCCGAAGCCAGTGGTCTGATAACCGAAATCGGTGCCTGGATGTTCAAGTCGGCATTCTCCGAATTCCGGAAACTGTCCGTGGCCGGAAATGATGTTCGTCTGAATGTCAATTTGTCGCCCAGACAGGTTCAAACAAACAGAATTTACAAGGATATAGAGGACGCTGCTTCGGCTGCTGAACTACAGTTGCATCGATTGGTCTTCGAGGTGACCGAAGGCCTCTTTTTAAGCAACGATCAGGTTACGCTGTCACTTTTGACGTGGCTGCGGAACAAGGGGGCCAAGGTCGTCATTGACGATTTCGGAACGGGATATTCTTCGTTCAGCTATTTGCGCAAACTGCCTGTCGACGGCATCAAGATCGACCGGAGTTTCATTTCCAACATGGACCAGGATGCTGACGCCCTGGCTGTGGTGAAATCGATTATTGCTGTTGCGAAAGCAATGAATTTGGAAGTTACTGCCGAAGGTGTCGAAACCACCGGGCAGCGTAAAATCATGCAAGAACTCCAATGTGACTACCTGCAGGGTTTTCTTTATTCAAAGCCTCAGAGCTGCGATGATCTCATGAAGTTCGTTCAGCAATCTTCTGTCTCCGGCAGCACTTTTCAATCGTAAGGCCTAAGTTCAAGTTTGCTCGCAGTTTGGGTGTGTGCGCCGAGAATTCTGCTCTGGAGCAGTTGATACCTGGCCTTTGTGGCAGCCGCTGCTTTCTCGTTGTGAGCGTGTGAGAGCGGAAGTTCTTCAACATTTTAAACATAAGCGATTGAAAGTTCGGGTGAAACACGCTCTGATACCAGAAGTGCGAGGGCGCTGCGCCTTGTCGCTTCGTGAAACGTTCCATACGCACCGGCATAGTAAGAACTTAAGCGCAACCTGAGGAGAAATCAGATGGATATGAGCGGATCTCATCGGATACCAGCCACGCGTTCTTCTGTTTGGTCAGCGTTGAATGACGCTGATGTTTTGCGTTTGTGCATACCTGGTTGTGAAGTTCTTGAGCGTGTTTCGGATGATGAGATGTCGGCTTCGGTTACGTCGAAGATTGGTCCTGTCAAGGCGAAGTTCAAAGGTTCTGTTACGTTTGAGAATGTTGTTGCGCCGGAGAGTTACACGATTGTTGGCGAGGGCAAGGGCGGTGTTGCCGGTTTTGCCAAGGGGTCGGCTGACATCCGTCTGGTTGAAGATGGTGATGCGACGGTTTTGAGTTACGAGGCGAAGGCTCAGGTTGGTGGCAAGTTGGCGCAGCTTGGCAGCCGTTTGATTGATTCCACGGCGCGCAAGATGGCCGAGGAGTTTTTCTCGCGGTTTAGCGAGCAGGTCGGGGGCTCTGCGGCGGCGGTGTCCGAGGGGTCTTCGGTGTCTTCGGACACGGATCTTGCGGCTGATCTTGATGAAGGTGTTGCCGAGGAGGCCAAGCGGATCGCGCTTGAGGAGGCGCCGGGCGAGGTTCTTCATGCGATTGGCGAGGCCGAGCACAAGGTTGAGGAGGGTCTTCACAAGGCAGAGGAGAATTTGGAGGATGCTGCGGGTCGGAATGCGTTTGGCGGACCGATGGTGTGGGGTCTTTTGCTGCTTGGCGCGCTGATTGTTGTTCTTGCGCTTGCCAGTTGACCCTTTGGCGACAGATTTGGAATGATCCGGTTCTGGTGGCGTTTGCTGTCAGGACCCACAGAACACGGTGTTAAACCGGCAATTTGGGCTTTGGCCCGAGAGGTTCCATGAGGGAGAGAGATTTATGTCGAAAGTATCTTTGGTATTGAACGGGAAGACCGTTTCGTCCGAGGTCGAGGACCGGACGTTGCTTGTGTCTTTGATCCGGGATGTTCGGGGTCTGACGGGAACGCATGTTGGTTGTGACACGTCGCAATGCGGCGCGTGTGTTGTTCATGTTGACGGCAAGGCGGTGAAGTCCTGCACGATGCTGGCGGCGCAGGCGGATGGCAGTGAGGTGGTGACGCTTGAGGGGATTGGCAGCGCGGATGCGCTTCATCCTGTGCAGGCGGCGTTCCGGGAGCATCACGGTCTTCAGTGCGGATTTTGCACGCCGGGGATGATCATGAGCGCGGTTGACATGATCAACCGTCACGGTGCGGGCAATCTTGATGAGGCAACGATCCGGCACGAGCTGGAAGGCAACATCTGCCGCTGCACGGGGTATCAGAACATCGTCAAGGCGATCAAGGCGGCGTCCGACCAGATGGCTGGCATGGCGCAGGCGGCCGAGTGAGGGCCCGGTTTTAGGAACACGACGGATTTATGGGTCAGGCGGGACGCCTTTGATCTGCCGGAGGGAGCCGGCAGTGGCGGTCTGGAACCGACCTTTGAGAAGACGCGGGCCGGGCAGACCGGTCGGAGGAGACCATCCGGAGTTTTTTGATCCGGAGCAGTATTTGGGAGAGAGATGATGGCAGTTGAAGGGATTGGCGCCCGGGCTCTGCGCAAGGAGGACAAGCGCTTCATCACGGGCCGTGGCCGTTATACGGATGACATGGCGATGCCGGGCATGGGCTATGCGGCCTTTGTGCGCTCGCCGCATGCCCATGCGAAGGTCACGGGGATCGATGCCAGTGCGGCTCTTTCGATGCCGGGAGTGGATGCGGTTCTGACGGGCGATCAGCTTGTGGGCGACGGTGTCGGCAATCTGATCTGCGGATGGATGATCCACTCCAAGGACGGCACGCCGATGAAGATGGGCGGCTGGCGGGCGCTTGAGCCTGAGGTTGTGCGCCATGTGGGCCAGGCTGTTGCGGTTGTCATTGCCGACACGCAGGCCGAGGCTCGGGACGCTGCCGATGCGGTGGTTGTCGACTATGAGGAGCTTCCTGCGGTTGTTGATCCGCTTGCAGCCCTTGAGGCGGGCGCGCCGCAGATCCATCCGGAAGCGGAAGGCAATCTGATCTACGACTGGGAAATCGGTGATGCGGGAGCGACCGACGAGGCGTTTGGCCGTGCCGCGCATGTGACGCGGATGGAGATCCACAACAACCGCCTTGTTCCGAACGCGATGGAGCCGCGGGCCGCGCTTGCCGGCTATGATGCGGCCGAGGAGCATTATACGCTCTATACGACTTCCCAGAACCCGCATGTGGCGCGTCTGGTCCTGTCGGCGTTCTACAACATCGCACCGGAACACAAGCTGCGCGTGATTGCCCCTGATGTGGGCGGCGGCTTCGGCTCGAAGATCTATATCTATCCGGAAGAGATGGTGTGCCTTTGGGCGTCGAAGCGCGTCGGCCGGCCTGTGAAGTGGGTATCGGACCGCACGGAAGCGTTCCTGACGGATGCCCATGGCCGCGATCACCGCTCGGAAGCCGAGCTTGCGCTGGATGCGGACAACAAGATCATCGGCCTGCGGGTGAAGACGGTTGCCAATCTGGGCGCCTACATGTCGCTGTTCTCGTCGTCGGTTCCGACCTATCTCTATGCAACGCTGCTGTCGGGGCAATACGACATCCCGGCGATCCATGCGAATGTGAAGACGGTCTATACCAACACGACGCCTGTGGATGCCTATCGCGGCGCCGGACGTCCTGAGGCGACCTATCTGCTTGAGCGGATCATGGAGACGGCGGCGCGCGAGGTCGGCCTGTCGCCGGCCGAGTTCCGGCGCAAGAACTTCATCCGGTCGTTCCCGCATCAGACACCGGTGATCATGTGCTATGACGCGGGCGATTATGATGCGACGCTGGATGCGGCGCTGAAGGCGGCCGATTATGACGGGTTTGCCGCGCGCAAGGCGGAAGCGGCCTCGCGTGGCAAGCTGCGCGGGATCGGCCTGTCCTGTTACATCGAAGCCTGCGGGATTGCGCCGTCAGCGGCGGTCGGATCTCTTGGTGCCGGTGTGGGTCTTTGGGAATCTGCCGAGGTTCGTGTGAACCCGGTGGGGACGGTTGAGGTTCTGACCGGTTCCCACAGTCATGGCCAGGGCCATGAGACGACCTTCGCACAGCTGATCAGCGAGCGCTTCGGCCTTGACAGCGATGCGGTTGCGATCGTGCACGGGGATACGGACAAGGTCCAGTTCGGCATGGGCACCTACGGGTCCCGCTCGGGCGCGGTCGGCATGTCGGCTGTTGTGAAGGCGCTGGACAAGGTCGAGGCGAAGGCGAAGAAGATCGCGGCACACTTGATGGAGGCCTCGGAAGGGGACATCCAGATCGAGGGCGGCGAGTTGAAAGTGGCCGGCACAGACAAGAAGCTGAGCTTCACCGAGGTGGCGCTTGCGGCCTATACGGCGCACAATCTGCCTGAGGGCATGGAGCCGGGTCTGAAGGAGGGGGCGTTCTACGACCCGACCAACTTCACCTTCCCGGCGGGGACCTATGTGTGCGAGGTCGAGGTGGACCCGGAGACGGGTCAGACGGAGGTTGTGAGCTTTGTGGCTGCAGATGACTTTGGTAACATCATCAACCCGATGATCGTGGAAGGTCAGGTACATGGCGGCATCACGCAGGGCATTGGCCAGGCGCTGCTTGAGAATGCGGCCTATGACGAGAGCGGTCAGCTTCTGACGGCCTCCTACATGGACTACACGATGCCGCGTGCGGATGATGTTCCGTCCTATCAGCTGTCGACCCATGTGACGGCGTGCCCTGGCAACCCGCTCGGCATGAAGGGCTGCGGGGAGGCCGGAGCGATCGGGTCTCCGCCTGCGGTGATCAATGCGATCACGGATGCGATCGGCAGCAACGCTGTGTCGATGCCGGCTTCTCCTGAGAAGGTGTGGGCGCTTTGCCAGGCGGGCCTGAGGCAGGCTGCCGAATAGGACTTGAGACGATGAGCGGGCGGTGTGACCGCCCGCATTGGACCTGATGTCATTGGACACTTGAGATTTGGGGGAGACCCAACATGTATGAGACAACCTATCACCGTGCCGGTTCCGTATCGGAGGCTGCCGAGAAGATGGCGGCAGCAGAGGACGGCAAGATCCTGGGTGGCGGCCAGACGCTTCTGCCGACGATGAAGCAGCGTCTTGCGGCGCCGTCGGACCTTGTTGACGTGACGAAGATTGCGGAGATGCAGGGCATTTGCGAAGGCGAGGGAACCATCGTGATCGGGGCGGCAACGACCCACGCGGAGGTGGCGGCATCGGATCTTGTGCGGCAGAAGCTGCCTGGTCTTGCGGCCCTTGCCGGGGGCATCGGCGACCCGGCGGTCCGTCACATGGGCACGCTTGGGGGCTCGATTGCCAACAACGATCCGGCGGCGGACTATCCGGCGGCCTTGCTCGGGCTCGGTGCGGTCGTGACGACCAGCAAACGGACCCTTGCGGCCGGGGACTTCTTCACCGGCATGTTCGACACGGCCCTTGATGAAGATGAGGTGGTTGTGTCGGTGGCCTTCCCGCTGGCGGCAAAGTCGGCTTATGCCAAATATCCGAACCCTGCCTCGCGCTATGCCATGGCGGGCGTGTTTGTCGCCAAGGGCGCAGACGGGTCGGTGACGGTGGCCGTGACAGGCGCCGGGCAGAACGGCGTCTTCCGGATGAGCGACATGGAAGCGGCCCTGGCCGGCAACTGGTCACCGGACGCTGTCGCAGGAATTGCCCCTGCGCCTGCAGATATGCTCTCAGACCTCCACGGATCCGCAAACTACAGAGCAAACCTCGTAACAGTCATGGCAAAACGCGCCGTGAATGCAGCGCAGTGAACGAATAGAAGTTGGAATAAATGCTTAGGCCCGGCTTTAATACAGTCGGGCCTAGTTACAAATATTTAAATTTTTAGAGAAAGTTAACTTCGTTTTATTTGCGGAGCCGACAAACATTGTGTGATATGGAACACCTTATTCGTGCCATCCGGATGCCAATATTGTTGAGGAATAATTCGACTCAAGAGGGCTATAGATTCTAGCAATCCGGTAATGGTTACATCCCGCCTTGCATGTTTTGCCGGCAAGGTGGGCCATATCGATGCTTGAATGTGAATTCCCGATCAAAAGCAACGTTTCCGAGGGCTAAATGGTGGGTGCAAAACAGAGCAACGCGAAAGCGATAGTTGGCCGGGACAATCCGGTGACAAAAGCATTTCGTCCCGTCAGATCGGCCTTTTGGGGAGTTGCGATTGTCAGCTTCGTCATAAACATCCTGATGCTCACCGGACCGGTGTTCATGCTTCAGGTTTATGACCGTGTTCTGGCGAGTGGCTCCGTTCCGACGCTTGTGGTGATCGGTGTTCTGGCCATCGTGCTCTACCTCTTTTATGGCCTCTTGGAGGGCGTTCGAAGCCGAATTCTGTCGCGTCTTGGCCAACGTGTCGATGCGCGCTTGAGCGGGATTGTCTACAGAGTTTCCAATTCACTTCCGGTGAGACTAGGAAAAAAGGCGGCCAAACTTCGCCCCGTTCAGGATCTGGATACCGTTCGGCAGTTTCTGTCCGGTCCAGGTCCGGCTGCGATTTTCGACATTCCCTGGTTGCCATTGTATCTGGGGATCGTTTTTCTCTTTCACCCGCTTCTGGGTATTGTCGGAGCTGCCGGTGCGCTGATCATCACCATTTTGATTGGCTTGAATGAGCTCATGTCACGTGGCCCATCTGAGGACGCGGCCGGTCAGGCCGGCAAGCGTTCGGCTGAAGTTGAAATAGGTCAGCGGAATTCCGAAGTCGTGACGGCGATGGGGATGCAGAGCGCCCTGACATCGAAGTGGGATGACCAGAACAACGAATATCTCTCGACTCAGCGCCGCGCTGCAGATCGTACAGGTGTTTTTGGTACGGCGATCAAGACAATCAGATTTGTTCTGCAGTCTGCGATTTTGGGCGTCGGCGCCTGGCTTGCGATTCAGCAGGAAATCACTCCGGGCGTTATGATTGCGGCGTCAATCATGACATCTCGCGCGTTGTCGCCGATTGAGCAGGCGGTTGCTCAATGGCGTGGTTTCGTCGCAAGCAGGCAAGCGCTGAAACGTCTGCGCGAAGTATTGCTGATTGCAGATGACGAACCAGAAAAGATGGATTTGCCGATCCCGACACAAAACCTCAAGGCTGAACAAGTCTTCTGCGGCCCGTTTGGCGAAGCCATGCCGTTTGTTCAGAATATTTCGCTTGAACTGTCGGCAGGTGACGGCCTGGGGATCATTGGACCTTCGGGCTCAGGCAAATCGACATTTGCACGCGCTCTCGTAGGTGCGACACCATCCCTCAAGGGTGTTGTTCGCTTTGACGGATCGGAACTCGGCCAATGGCCGAGTGCGAAGCGAGGCGATTTCATCGGCTATTTGCCTCAAGATCTTCAGCTTTTTGACGGAACGATTGCGGAAAACATCGCGCGCTTCAATGCAGAGGCTTCTTCTGAGAAGATAATCGAGGCAGCCAAACTGGCCGACGTGCACGATCTGATCGTGAGCCTGCCTGATGGCTATAATACCGTTATCGGTCGCAGCGGACGTTTGCTTTCTGCCGGGCAGAGACAGCGCATTGCGCTTGCCAGGGCACTTTACGGAAATCCCTTCCTTGTGGTGCTGGACGAGCCGAATTCAAATCTTGACGCTGAGGGTGAGGGCGCCCTGACCAACGCCATCAAGGCGATGCGTGACAAGGGCTCGATTGTTGTTGTCATCGCGCACCGTCCGAGCGCCATCGCAACAGTCGACAAGATCCTGTGTCTCAAGGAAGGCAAGATGGTCGGATTCGGCCCTAAGGAAGACGTACTTAAACAAGTTGTTCAACCGGTTCCGCGCGTGCAGACCGGAATGGCTCCGGGACGGTGATCAATGGCTAAGCAGAAAATCAATCAAACAACCGGACACGCCCAAACAAGCAACGCGGACGACATGTTGCGCAAGACAGTCCGCAATCATTTGTTGTTTGCCTTGTTCGTTGCGATCTTCGTGGTGGGCGGCATCGGAGCCTGGGCCACCTTTACTGAAATATCCGGAGCGGTTGTTTCCTCGGGGACCATAGTTGTTGAGAGCAATTCCAAGCAAGTCCAGCACCGTGAGGGTGGGATCGTCCATCAGATTACGGTCAAGGATGGCGACTTGGTCGAGGCCGGCGAACTTCTTCTCAGGCTGGACGACACCGTTACCCGCGCCAATCTGGCAGTGATCACCAAACAGCTGACGGAATTGACTGCACAGGAGTTGCGCCTTGAGGCTGAGCGCGACGATCAAACCACAATCGACTGGCCTGAGGAACGCAAGGACAAAATCGGCGATATTGAGCGTGGACAGCAGCTGCTGCTGCAAGCCAGGCAGAATTCCAAGGAAGGCCGCAAAAACCAGCTTGAAGAGCAGATCCGGCAATTCAACAAGCAAACCCAGGGGTTGGAAGCCCAGGTTACGGCCAAGGATTCGGAAATTGAGCTGATCGATGAGGAATTGGGAGACCTGGATGGTCTCTTGAACAAGCAACTTGTCTCGAAAAGCCGGGTGACAGCGCTTCGAAGGGAAAAGGCCCGTCTAGCAGGCGAATATGGAGACCTGATCGCGCAAATCGCAAGGACGAAGGAGTCCATAAGCGAGCGCCGTATCCAGATCCTGCAGATCGAGGAATCGTATCGCGCCGAGGTTCTGGAGCAGCTTCAGGAAGTCCGTTCGCGTATAGCGCAGCTGGAAGAACAGAAGATCGCGGCAGAAGACGAGCTGACCCGCGTTGCAATCCTGGCGCCGATCAACGGATTCGTGCACCAGCTGTCTGTCCATACAATCGGCGGCGTGATCGCGCCGGGCGAAACCGTCATGCAGATCGTGCCGAGAGGAGATCAATTGCTCGTTGAAGCACAGGTTCGCCCGGTTGATATTGACCAGATGGCCCCTGGACAAAGTGCGAGAGTTCGGTTCCCGAGCTTTGACCAGAGAACCACGCCGGAGCTGAATGCCGAGCTTCTGACCGTGTCTGCCGACCTGACGGAAGATGAACGCACGGGCAACAGCTACTACGTTGCACGGATGGTGATCGACGACAAGGAACTGCAAAAACTCGGCACCCAGACGCTGGTGCCGGGCATGCCGGTCGAGACCTTTCTGCAAACCGGGGATCGGACAGTGTTGAGCTATCTGGTGAAGCCGATTACGGATCAGATTGCTCACGCAATGAGGGAACGCTAGTCCGGCGCTTCAGAGTATCAGGATCGGAACCGTTGTTCCGGCTTTCTCGCCAGGAGCATGTGGCGGCCGGATTATCAATGCGCCTGACATTGCCAGCAGGTTCAACATAGAGCTGTCCTGCTTGGCAAAAGGCGTAACAACCTGGCGGCCATTGTCATCCTCTTTCAAGGCTGCGCGTACATAATCCTGCCTTCGGTCGTTCTCTGGTAGGTCTGCGCCAAGTATTGCGTGTTGCGGTCTTGCTTGATCCGGTCTCTGGCCGAGCATTGCCTTCAGCAAAGGTTTCAGGAACAAAAGACCACACACCAGGCTTGAAACGGGATTGCCAGGCAATCCGAGGACTTTGGTTTTGCCGAGACGCCCGGCCATCAATGGTTTTCCGGGACGCATGGCAATGCGCCAAAAGGCAAGGTCCATGCCTTCCTGGCCAAGAACATCCTGCACCAGGTCATGGTCCCCGACCGATGCCCCGCCCAGTGTGACGAGAATGTCGGCTTTGGCATCGAGTGCCTTGCGCACATGTGTCGCGAGTTCAATCGGATCGTCGCGCGAAATGCCGAGATCCAGCGGTAAACCGCCGCAGTCTTCAACCAGAGCAGCGATGCCAGCGTGATTGGAAGCGATGATCTGATCCGGACCGGGGTCCTGGCCCGGGCGAACCAGTTCATCGCCTGTTGCCAGTATCGCAACGACGGGTTTGCGGATGACAGGCACCTTTTCGTGGTTCATCGCCGCTGCGAGCGCAAGATGCCGGTATGTGAGGCTCAAAGGAGGAGACAACAAGATCTCGCCCTTCGAAAAATCGAGGCCTGCCGGCCGAACAAATGCAGCCTTCTGCGGTTGTTCAAGCACAGTGATGCTGTCGCCTGTTCTTTCCGCGTTTTCCTGAATAAGAATAGTGTCGGTTCCGTCAGGAACCGGGGCGCCGGTAAAAATCCGCACAGCCTGGCCGTTCTGCACCTTGCCCGCAAAGCCGTGTCCGGCGGGGGCTTCTCCGATCACCTCTAGGACGGTTGTGTCGCCGGTGAGGTCGCTGTGACGGATGGCGTATCCATCCATGGCGGAAGCGGCAAAAGGGGGCTGATTGCGCGTGGATGTAAGTGGTTCGGCAAGAAAACGACCATTTGCCTTGTCGAGTGGTGCCTGAACAGTCTCTCTTGGTTCAACACCTTCAAGCAGGTTTTCAAGGGCCTCTGAGACCGGCATGAGGCTCATCAGGTGCCACCTTCGCTGCCATCTTTATCCAGCGTCCAATGACCTGACTTGCCACCGGCCTTTTCCACCAGTTTGATGTCGCCGATAACCATTCCCCGGTCGACGGCTTTGGCCATGTCGTAAATGGTCAGGCAGGTGACCGAGCATGCAGTCAGGGCTTCCATTTCGACGCCGGTTTGTCCGCTGACCTTTGTTGTCGCTGTTACAATAAGACCGGGCAGTTCCTCATCGACTTCGATATCAACGGCGACCTTCGATAACATCAGGGGATGACAAAGCGGAACGAGCTCGTGGGTCTTTTTCGCCGCCATGATCCCGGCGACGCGAGCAGTCCCAATCACGTCACCTTTTTTGGCATTGCCAGACCGAATGAGCGCAAGCGTATCGGCGCGCATGGTCACGCTCCCACGCGCTACAGCGATTCTATGGGTACTTTCCTTGGTCGAAACATCCACCATGTTGGCTGCACCGGCCTCGTCAAGGTGCGTCAGTTTCGGATCGTGATTGCTCATGGCCGGACTAAACCGCTTTTGACATGGGTGGATGTTGCAGGAGGTCTTTTGTCGCTTTGCTTACGTCATTCTGGCGCATCAGGCTTTCGCCAATCAGGAACGTTGAAATTGAAACCTTGTTCATACGGGCGAGATCATCAGGAGTGAACAATCCGGATTCGCCAACCACGATCCGGTCGTCCGGGACCTGAGGTGCCAAAACTTCACTGGTCTCAAGTTTCGTCTCGAAGGTCTTGAGGTTTCTGTTGTTGATACCGACCAGACGGGAAGTGAGTTTAAGCGCGCGTTCCATTTCCTCGGCATTGTGCACTTCCAGAAGAACATCCATGCCAAGTTCGAATGCGGTGTCCTCGAGCGCTTTTGCGGTATCGTCATCGACTGACGCCAGAATGACAAGAATACAATCACCACCCCAGGCGCGGGCTTCGTAGACCTGGTAGGTGTCGTATAAAAAGTCCTTGCGCAATGCAGGCAGGGAAACAGCCGAGCGTGCTGCAGTCAAAAACTCAGGTTTTCCCTGAAAAGACGGCGTGTCAGTCAGGACCGAAAGACAGGCTGCTCCGCCATCTTCATATGCTTTTGCAAGTGCAGGCGGGTCAAAGTCCGCCCGGATGAGGCCCTTGGAGGGACTGGCCTTCTTTATCTCTGCAATCAGGGCGTATTCGCCAACTGAATGCTTGGCCTCGATAGCCTTCAAAAATCCTCTGGGGCCGTCGTTGTCAGCACAGTGTGCCTTAAGATCGGCAAGAGAGACACGCGCCTTGGCAGCTGCGATTTCTTCGCGCTTGTAGGCTTCAATTTTTTGCAGGATATCGGCCATCATTTACCCGTTTGAAGCGGCAACCAGCTTTTCAAGAGTGTCGGCTGCTTTGCCGCTGTCGATGGATTCTGCTGCCATTTCGACACCCGTTTTGAGATTGTCGACCTTGTCAGCAACCATCAAGGACGCAGCAGCGTTGAAAAGAACAATGTCGCGATAAGCGTTTTCGGCACCTGACAGCACCTGACGTAGAGCCTTGGCGTTTTCGGCTGGTAGCCCTCCCTTGAGATCTTCCATCCTTGAAATAGGCAAGCCTGCATCTTCCGGTGAGATTTCAAAAGACCGGACACTTCCATCCTTGAGTTCACTGACAAATGTCTTGCCGGTGGTGGTGATTTCATCCATCCCGTCGGAACCATGAACGACCCATGCCCTTTCCGAACCCAGTTCGTTCAAGGATTGCGCTACAGGTTCAACCCACTTGTGTGCGAACACACCGACCATCTGCCGATTGACACCTGCCGGGTTCGACAAGGGACCGAGAAGGTTGAAGATCGTTCTGGTTCCAAGCTCCATGCGGGTAGGGCCCACATGTTTCATCGCCGCATGATGAAGCGGCGCGAACATGAAGCCAATTCCTGCCTTGTGAATGCACTCTGAAATCTTTTCAGGTGCGACGTCGATATTCACACCGAGCTCTGAAAGCGCTTCAGCGGCACCGGACTTGGAGGAAAGGGATCGGTTTCCGTGCTTGGCAACCGGCACGCCGCAACCAGCTACGACAATCGCTGTGCAAGTTGAGATATTGTAACTTCCGGAACTGTCGCCGCCTGTACCGACGATATCTATGGCATCGTCTGGCGCATCGACAGGAAGCATTTTGGCACGCATTGTTGCAACAGCGCCCGTAACTTCGGCGATGCTTTCACCGCGTACGCGCAGAGCCATCAAAAACCCGCCCAGCTGGGAAGGTGTGGCGGATCCGGAGAGGATGACTTCAAAGGCCTCGCGAGCGTCTTTTGGGCTCAAGGTTTCGCCGTCGGCCACGCTTGCGATGATGTCCTTGAAATTGGTCATGTCGTCAAATCCGCCAGTGCCGAATGTCAGTGCTGCTGCTGTGTCAGTCCGATCACCTGGGAAATACCGGCATTGTTGATCTCAACGCCTGACTTTCTTTCCTGATCGGAGATGAACTGACCTAACAGCGTTTCCTGGATCTGCTGTGACAGTTGAGAGCCAATCGCCGCGGCTTCCGGTGAATCGGCCTCAAGTTCCGGACGAGACGTTGCAGTGACCTTCAGGACGACACGGCTATTGCCATCCGCGGCAGCTGTGGTTGCAACGTTTCCTTCTGGTCCATTGAAAACAGCCGTGATTGCTTCCTGCCCCAGATCCCCCAACGGGTTGTTTCGTTTCAGATCTTCGGCCGTTTTGACCTCAAGCCCCATTTCCGTGGCAAGATTCGCGAGCGGTGTTCCACTTTCAGCTTTTGCCAGAGACGCTTCGGCAGCTTCACCAAGCTGCTTTGCCATCTCATCCTGTTTCCAGCTGGCGATGGCATCGTCGCGGACCTCGTCAAGGGTTCTGTCGCGCGACGGGATCACTTTTGTGACCTCGTACCAAAGGAAACCCTGGTTTCCGAGCTGGATAACATCATTTTCAATGCCGATGTCACTGTCGAAAACACCGGACACGAGGCCGTCAGCTTCAGTCAATTCAACCGCTGAACCCGACATTGACAGGCCACTGGCATCGAAAGCTTCAGGGGATTTCACCTGAAGTGAGAAGCGCTCTCCGACTTCGTCAAGAAGGGCACCGCCTGCACGGGCATCCTCGATTTCATCAAGCAGATCAAGTATTTCGCGTTCGGCCTGTTCCGCTGCCAGCTCCGTTACGATTGTGTCACGCACCTCCTCGAAGGGCTGCACGTCTTCCGGCAGAATTTCTTCAACATTCAGGACAACTGTCGAGAAACGACCGTCGACAGCGCCACTCGTTTCTCCTTCTGCAAGTGAAAAGGCAGCATCTCCCAGCGTGTCATCCAGAAAATCCGCTCTTGCCATTACACCGAGGGAAACGTCGTTGCTCGTCAGATTGCGCTCAGTCATGAGATCGTCAAAGGTCTTGCCGCTCTGCAGTTCTGCCGCTGCTTCTTCAGCTGCTTCCTGAGAAGGGAACGACATTTGTCGGACCCGTCGGCGTTCAGGTTGCGAAAAGTCTTCTTTCCGGCGCTCATACTCTGCAAGGGCATCTTCTTCGACAATGTCGCCTGGTCTGGAAAGCGCCCCAGGCGTCAACTCAAGCACTTTGATTTCGCGATATTCAGGTGCTTTGAAATTTGCCTTGGTGTCTTCAAAGTAGGTCGAGAGATCCCCGTCGGCAGGATCTTCAATCTCGCCGATATAGTCGGCGGTAATCAAAAGATACTCGGCGTTGCGGCTTTCGCTCTGATAAGCGTTCAAAGCCTCAAGATAGGCAACAGGCGCCTTCATGCTTCCGGCGATGCCTTCGGCGAGCTGACTGCGTTCAGCAATGTGACGGCGTTGGACGACATATTCGTCTTCTGTATACCCGTTGCTTTGAAGCACCTGTTGCAGGCGTGTGCGATCATAACGTCCGCTTGAGCTTTGGAATGCCGGATCGGACTGAATGATGGTCGCAAGACGTTCGTCTGATACGCTCAATTTCAATTCGTTCGCTGCATTGTTCATGGCAGCTTCGGCAACAAGCCGTCCGAGAGACTGCTGAGGAATGCCGAGTGCAGCTCCTTCGCTCGGTGTCAGCGGACGGCCAAGCTGTTGACCGAAACGGTTGAGATCCTGACGGTATGTGCGATCGAAATCGAGGAGGGAGACTTCTGTGTCACCAACTCTTGCCGCAGTGTTTTGGCCGAAGCCCTGCAGGAAGTCAGTAACACCCCAGATGGCGAAGCTAAAGATCAGCAAGGCGATGAATATTTTGGCAATCCATGTGCCAGCGCCCTTGCGCAGCGCGTCGAGCATGACGTCTCCCGTATTCTTGTCATTCCAGCAGCCGAACAGCAGGCTGATTATGGGACCGGCTTCAGCCGGAGCGGGCGGATCATAATGAGGTCATGTCGCCGCCGCAAGGCGGTGTGGCCTAACTTCAACGCAGATTTGATTTTGAAGGGCAGGTGCGGATTGCAACATTGGGAAGCTTCTGCTCTATAGGCGGCAAATTCTTGACATGACGTGGGAGCAAAACACTATGAGCGCTGCGATCAAGCCGCTGGTGGCGGGAAACTGGAAAATGAATGGCCTGAAGGCCAGTCAGGCCGAGTTCTATAAAATGGTGGTTGGCATCTCCGACGAGGTCGCCGACACCGTTGACGCGATGATTTGCGCCCCGTCGACGCTCACAGCCCTGTTGGCTGAGAAAGCCGGTAAGGGACCGCTCGCAATCGGCGGACAGGATTGTCACACTGCTGCCTCTGGCGCTCATACCGGCGACATTTCTGCTGAAATGCTGGCCGATGCCGGTGCGAGCGCCGTGATTGTCGGACATTCTGAGCGCCGCACTGATCATGGTGAAACCGATGCAATCGTAAATGCCAAGGCACAGGCGGCCTGGCGTGCCGGTTTGATCGCAATCATATGCGTGGGAGAGACTGAGACGGAGCGAAAAGCCGGGAACGCGGTTTCGATAGTTGAAGGCCAGCTTAATGCATCGATCCCGGATGGTGCGACGGCTGAAAACACTGTCGTTGCCTATGAACCGGTCTGGGCGATCGGTACCGGGTTGACCCCGACCGCCGCGGATGTGGAAGAAATGCACAAGGCTATGCGGGTCAATTTGGAAGGACGGCTGGGAAGCGAAGGACAGAGGATGCGTCTGCTTTACGGCGGTTCAGTCAAACCGGCAAACGCAAGAGAACTCATGTCTGTCGACAATGTGAATGGAGCACTGGTAGGGGGCGCAAGCCTCAAAGCCGATGACTTGTTGGGTATCCTGGCCGCCTACTCCTGATCACTAGGGTCTTGAAGCTTCTGTGTTCAAGACGCAATTGAAGGGTAGAAAGCAACCGCGGTCTGGTGTAGAAGGCCGCCAAACTTGAAATCAATACAGAATGGCATTCGATGGAAACCGTAGTCATCGTAATACACCTTATGGTCGTGCTGGCCCTGGTGCTTGTTGTCCTCCTTCAGCGCTCTGAAGGTGGTGCACTTGGTATTGGCGGCGGCGGCGGCGGTGGCGGCTTGATGTCAAGCCGCGGCACGGCAAACATATTGACCAGGGCGACTGCGATCCTTGCAGTGGCATTTTTCGCAACGTCCCTGACGCTTAGCCTGATTGCAAAAAACGAAGACAGCCCGGCGTCCATTCTCGATGCCGCTCCGGCCACGATCGACGGCGCACCAGCTGCTCAAGATGGGGACACCCAAAATGGGTCAGGCGGTATTCTTGATGATCTTCAAGGCCTAAGCCCACCATCAGGCCCACAGGTGCCGACCGCGCAATAAGGCGGTTCTGAAGGCTCATCGGCCTTTCGTCCAACAAGTGCCCTGCGGCTGATCTCGCAGGGCATTTTTATGTGTTAAGAACGCAACTCCCGAGTGGCCAAACCGCCCTCGGCAAGGATATGGTATTGATCCATGGCGCGATACATCTTCATCACTGGCGGCGTGGTTTCCTCGCTTGGAAAAGGTCTTGCATCGGCGGCACTGGGCGCATTGCTCCAGGCCCGCGGGTATAAGGTACGTCTTCGTAAACTCGACCCTTATCTCAATGTTGACCCCGGTACGATGAGCCCGTATCAGCACGGCGAGTGCTTCGTGACCGATGACGGGGCGGAGACGGATCTCGATCTCGGTCACTATGAACGCTTTACCGGGCGTCCTGCCAATCAGCAGGACAACATCACCACGGGGCGAATATATCAGGACATAATTGCCAAGGAACGCCGCGGCGACTATCTGGGCGGCACGGTACAAGTGATCCCGCATGTCACCGATGCCATCAAAAACTTCGTCTTAACCGGCAATGAAGACTACGATTTCGTTCTGGTCGAAATCGGCGGCACCGTTGGAGACATCGAGGGATTGCCGTTCTTTGAAGCAATCCGACAACTTGGTAACGACCTGCCTCGCGGCGATGTTGTTTATGTCCACCTCACTTTGATGCCTTACATCCCGAGTGCCGGTGAAATGAAAACCAAGCCGACGCAGCACTCTGTGAAAGAATTGCGGTCAATCGGCATTCAGCCCGATATCTTGATGATTCGCTGTGATCGACCCATTCCAGAGACAGAAAAACGCAAGCTCTCCCTGTTCTGTAATGTCCGCGAAAGCGCGGTCATTCCTGCCTATGACGTGAAATCGATCTATGATGTTCCGATTGCGTATCACAAGGAAGGCCTGGACAGCGAAGTGCTGGCAGCCTTTGGCTTGAAAGGCGCCCCAGCTCCTGTGCTTGATCGTTGGGAACGTATCTCTGAGGCCGTCGCAAACCCCGAGGGCGAGGTCAAAATAGCGATCGTTGGCAAATACACCGTGTTGAAAGACGCCTACAAATCTCTGATCGAGGCTCTTGTTCACGGCGGAATAGCCAATCGCGTCAAAGTGGAACTCGAATGGATCGAATCGGAGATATTCGAGAAAGAGGACCCAAGTCCTTATCTGGAAGGCGTCCATGGCATTCTGGTTCCCGGTGGTTTCGGTGAGCGCGGCGCTGAAGGTAAGATAGCGGCTGCAAACTACGCCCGGACGCGAAACATTCCTTATTTCGGTATCTGTTTCGGGATGCAGATGGCCGTATTGGAAGCCGCCCGCAATCTTGCCGGTATCAAGAACGCCAATTCCACTGAATTCGGACCCGCAAAGGAACCCGTCGTTGGTTTGATGACGGAGTGGACCAAGGGCAATGAAAAAGAAACCCGTGTTGCCGACGGTGACCTTGGCGGTACGATGCGTCTTGGTGCTTATCCGGCTGCTTTGAAAGCAGGGTCGAAAATTGCCGAGATTTATGAAACGACCGCTATTTCAGAACGGCACCGCCATCGGTATGAGGTCAATATCGGCTACCGCGAACGCCTTGAGGACTGCGGTTTGATTTTTGCCGGGACATCCCCAGATGGTGTACTTCCGGAGACCGTTGAGATCGCTGAGCATCCTTGGTTCATCGGTGTGCAATATCATCCGGAACTCAAGTCTCGACCTTTCGAACCTCATCCGCTTTTTGCATCGTTTGTTGGTGCAGCTATGCAGCAAAGCCGTTTGGTCTGATTGAGCGTTAAACCTGAAGGAATGGCCATGGTGCGCGGTCTTGATCACGTCGTCGTCGCAGTAAAAGATCTAGATGCGGCCGGTCGCGCTTATTCCGAGCTTGGCTTCACGGTAACACCTGAGAACAGACACCCTTGGGGAACGGCAAATCGACTGATTCAGTTTGATGGCTTTTTTATCGAGCTATTAAGTGTGGCTGACGCGAACCTCATTGCGGAGCCTGCGGGAAAACAGTTTTCCTTCGGCGCTTTCAATCGGGACTTTTTGGCGTGCGGGGAAGGGGCCAGCATGCTGGTCCTGGAAAGCAAAGGTGCTTCTGAAGACCGTGAGGCGTTTTTGAAGTCCGGGCTGGACGTCTATGAACCGTTTTCCTTTGAACGGACAGCGCATCTGTCAGATGGATCCACGACATCTGTTGCCTTCGATTTGACGATTTTGAATAATCCGCTCTCTCCGCAGATCGGTTATTTTACGTGTTTCAACAAGTACCCCGAGAATTTCTGGAAACCCGATTTTCAGACCCATTCAAATGGTGCGAGGGCAGTGCAAACCGTCTATATGCTTGCCGAAGATCCGTCGGATCACCATGAATTTCTGGGGGCTTTCACAGGACAGCGTGAGATGCGGGCCACCAGTCTTGGACTGGAACTCGAAACGCCTCGTGGAAAGGTATTCGTGCTTAGCCCGGCAGGCTACAGATCGCTTCTTGGAGAGGCCGCTGCAAACGCCGTTGCGGATGATCTGCCGATTCTGGCGGCTTTGGAAATCGAATGTGAAGGCTTAAACACGACCAGGATCGTTCCTGCCAACGAACTTTTCGGTCTCACTATCGTCCTCACTCCGGCCAAAGAACGCACGTAAAGCCTCTTGATGTCTTGTCAGTAGCGCACATGCGCAGTTCTCAGAGTTGAAAAAGTAACTTATTTTGTCGCCCGCCCGGTCAGGCGCGGGCAGAATAATCTCTTGTTGAATCAACAAGTCCTTTTATAGTGAAGTTCAATCGTGCGCCTCGGCCTCAAGGGTCTGACAGCGGAGCTTCATGAATGTCCATTTTTCACTTTTCCTCTTTTCACCGTTCAATTGTAATTGCCGGAGTATCTGCCGTATTTCTGGCTGCTTGCTCGGACAGCTCTCAACAGACGGAAGCACCCGCGCCACCGCCGCCCGCGGTGACTGTTGCAAAGGTCACGTCACAGGATGTTCGCGATAGTGCGCGATTTGTCGGACAAATCGAAGCTGTCGACCAGGTGGATCTGATTGCACGGGTCAGTGGATTTCTGGAGGACAAAGCTGTCCCGGACGGTTCCGTTGTGAAACAGGACGATCTGCTTTTCACGATCGAAAAAGCGCAATATGAAGCAGAACTGACAAAGGCAAAAGCTGATGTCGCGAGCGCAAAGGCTGATTCGGCGCTGAAGGCGGCCGATGAAAAGCGCGACAAGGATTTGCTGGAAAAAGGACACGTCTCTGAAGCCGCTTATGAGGCAACACTCGCGCAAAAGCAGCAGGCCGAAGCTTCTGTCGAGGCTGCGCAATCCGCTCTTCAGCAGGCTGAACTCAACCTGAGCTATACCGATGTGTCTGCACCGTTTCCTGGCCAAATCGGTAAATCGACCTACAGCGTTGGGGAAGTCGTTGGTCCGAGCACACAGCCGCTCGCAAAGCTTATCCGGCTTGCGCCTGTCTATGTAAATTTCTCGGTTTCAGAAGCGCAGTATCTGGACGCGGTGAAAACACATGGCATCAAACCGGCAGACATCAGTCCGGAAGAGTCACCCGACATCAATCTGATTCTCCCGAATGGGGAGGCATACGGAGAGAAGGGCAAAATTGTCTATATCGACAATCAGGTAGATCCAACCACGGGCACAATATCCTTTAGAGGCCAATTCCAAAACAAGGATGTGCGCCTGTTGGCGGGTACCTATGTCACCGTTGTGCTTGAGGCTCCCAAAACTGAAACGGCGCTTGTTGTCCCGCAAGCTGCCATTCAGCGCGACCAGCAGGGAGCTTTTGCGCTCGCGGTTACCTCCGACAAGAAGGTCGAGCAAAAATATGTCGAACTCGGACAGCAAATCGAAACGAATTTTGTGGTGACCAAAGGACTGGCGGAAGGCGATGAGGTTATTATCGAAGGCTTGCAGAAAGTCAGGCCTGGTGTCGAAGTAACCCCCGATCTTGCAGCCAAGCCGGCGGAGCAAAGCTAAATGTTTTCAAAATTTTTCATCTACCGGCCAAAATTTGCGCTGGTTATTTCTATTGTGATTACGATCGCAGGGATCCTGGGTTACCTGGCGCTTCCTGTTGAGCAGTTTCCAAATATTACGCCGCCTGTCGTCAACGTATCTGCAACTTATACCGGAGCGAACGCTGAAGTCCTGGAAGAAACAGTAGCTGCTCCGATTGAGGGGCAGGTCAATGGCGTCGACGACATGATCTACATGCAGTCGACGAGCAATGACAGCGGCAACTATTCCTTGAACGTGACATTCAATGTCGGAACGGATCCTGACATTGCGACGGTCAATACCCAGAACCGTGTGAGCCAGGCGACCAGCCAGCTGCCGAGTGAAGTCACCGCAAATGGCGTGACGGTCCAAAAGGCCAGCACCAACATGCTTCTGGTTGTCACGCTTTATTCGCCGAAAGGCACCTATGACGAAGTTTTTCTGTCGAACTATGCCTCGATCAACCTGAAGGATGCGCTCGCGCGCGTTCAAGGTGTTGGCCGCGCCGATGTCATGACCGATTTCGCTTACGGCATGCGGATCTGGCTCGATCCGGATAAGCTGACAAGCCTTGGAATGACTCCAACGGACTTTATCAACGCGGTTCGTGATCAGAACATTCAGGTTGCCGCGGGCCAGATCGGGGCACCGCCGGTCCCTGATGGACAACAGTTCCAGTACACAATCAAAGCCAAGGGCCGGTTGTCGACACCCGAAGAGTTTGAAGAGATTGTACTTCGAACCGGAAGTGATGGGGCCACAGTCACGATTGGTGATGTCGCCCGGGTCGAGCTCGGTGCGCAGTTTTATAATGCATCCGGCGAGTTCAACGGACAGCCGTCAACCGTCCTAGCGATCTACCAGGCCCCAGGCGCAAACGCCTTGCAAGTGGCCGAGGATGTCTTGAAACGTCTGGACAGCCTGTCAGAGACGTTTCCTCCCGACATGGCCTATGGCGTGCCGTTCAACACTACCGACTTTGTTCAGGCATCGCTGGATGACGTGATTGCAACGCTCTTCCTGACCTTTCTGCTGGTTGTCTCGGTCGTGTTTGTGTTCCTTGGCAATTGGCGGGCCACGATCATTCCCACCGTCGCCATCCCGGTCTCGTTGATCGGAACGTTTGCTGTCCTGCTTGCACTCGGCATGTCACTCAATACCATTTCGCTTTTTGCTCTCGTCCTAGCGATTGGTATCGTGGTCGATGATGCGATCGTCGTTGTTGAGAACGTGGAACGCATCATTGCAGATGAAGGATTGCCGCCCAAAGAAGCAACTGCGAAAGCCATGGAACAGATCACCAGTCCGGTGATAGCCACCACCCTGGTTCTGCTTGCTGTTTTTGTACCGACAATCTTCATGCCAGGCATTACTGGGCGGCTCTATTCGCAGTTTGCGGTGACGATTTCCGTGTCGGTGGTGATCTCCTCAATCAACGCCTTGACCCTGTCTCCAGCGCTTTGCGGCCTAATCCTAAAAGCGCGTTCTGGCCCGCCGCGCGGCATCATGGGAATGTTTGATCGCGGCATTACATCGATCAGGGATGGCTATACCGCAGTCGTGCGCAGACTTGTACGTGTTGCATTTGTCGGCGTTGCAATTGTTGCCGGTGTCATAGCTGTGATTGTGACACTCGGTGGGACTTTGCCTCAGGGCTTTCTGCCTTCCGAGGACCAGGGTTACCTCATGGTCGACGTGCAGTTGCCTGACGGTGCCTCGCTCCAGAGGACCGAGAGCGTCACAGAGCGTGTTGTCGAGCTGACTTCAAACACCCCTGGTGTTGAGAACGTCGTTATTGTGAACGGGTTTTCTATTCTGAACGGTGCCACTTCTTCGAATGCGGCGCTTGTGATTGCAACAATGAGCAATTGGGAAGACCGCCAGCAGCCGGACCTCAAGATCGATGCGATCCTTGGAAAGTTCTGGGCGGAGTTTTCAACAATCCCGGGCGCAAATATCATTGCCTTCAACCCGCCGCCGATTCCCGGCCTTGGCACAACAGGCGGCGTCCAATTGATGCTGCAACAGACTGCGGACGGAACTCCGCAGGATCTCGCGTCAGCAGTGGGCTCCATGGTCTACTCTGCCAACCAAAGTGCAGAGATCGCACGTGCCTATTCGACCTTCAGGGCGAACGTTCCTCAGGTGTTTGTTGACCTGGACCGGCAGAAGGCCAAGACCCTCGGGGTCAACGTCTCCGATGTCTTTACGACCTTGCAGGCCTATCTTGGCTCCTACTATATCAACGATTTCAACATATTCGGCCGTGTTTACAAGGTTATGATTCAGGCTGAGGGACAGTTTCGGGATCGTGTTGAAGACATTGGCGCTCTCTATGTCCGGACCGACGATGGAACGATGGTGCCAATGCGCAGCATCCTGACCACTGAGAACGTCCTCGGACCGCAGATCCTGACACGATACAATATGTTCCGCTCGGCTGCCGTAATGGCTGACCCGGCCCCCGGTGCATCGACGGGCGTCGTCATCAACGAGGTACAGACAGCCGCACAGGAAGCCTTGCCGCCCGGATATACCTACGAGTGGACGGGCACTGCACTTCAGCAGCTGGGGTCGGGCAACATTGTGATGTTCATTCTCATGTTGTCGGTGCTTTTCACCTATTTGTTCCTGGTTGCTCAGTACGAGAGCTGGACCATGCCGGTCGCCATTTTGATGTCTGTTTCGTTCGCAATTCTGGGTGCCCTGGTTGCGGTTTTTGTGACGGGGGGGATGTCAATCTCTATACACAGATCGGAATGATCATGCTCGTGGGCATGGGGGCCAAGAACGCGATTCTGATTGTCGAGTTTGCTATGGAACAGCGTGACAGCGGCAAAGGTATTCGCGACGCGGCTGTTGAAGCAGCGCACTTGCGTTTCCGCGCCGTCATGATGACCGCATTGTCATTCCTGCTGGGCGTTGTACCGTTGATGACAGCTTCGAGCGCCGGTGCAGCCAGTCAGAAAGCCATTGGCTTTGCCGTATTCGGAGGCATGCTGTTCGCAACCTCGATTGGTGTTCTCCTGATCCCAATTCTTTATGTGAGCCTTCAGACGCTCCGCGAGAAGGTGAAAGGCCTTTTAGGTGGCGAAACGCACATTCAGAAAGAAAACCCGGTCGGTTAGGGCCGAATTTCAGCTTTCTTGCTTATCGAAGTCTTAAGCAGCCAATACCTGGAAATGACCTAGCAAATGGGTCGGTTCTTAAGGGTTATTGAGAGTGATGAGGGCCGGCGCTTGTTAAAGGGTCGGCTCTTTTTCATTTGCGTTCAACAAACCGCAAAAGGCATCGCGTCAGCGTTCAATCGCCACGCAGATAAATCTCGCTCAAGATTTTGGATGTATCGCTAAGCCTTTGGAAATATTGGTGAGCCGACAGGGGTTCGAACCCTGGACCTACTGATTAAAAGTCAGTTGCTCTACCAGCTGAGCTATCGGCTCTCACCAATTTCCGGTGCAACAACACGGTTCGCTATGGTCGCCACCGCGTTGGTGGCGTGTGTTTAGGCCGACAAAGAGGACATTGCAAGAGGCAATTTCGATTTTTTCAACAGCCTCGAAAAAAACATAACGAATGCTGTTTGAACGCTGAATAAACGCCCATGAGAACTCAAGCGTGAAAGAAAAATCAAATAAAAAAATCTATTAGTAGCGATGAAAAATTGAATATACAGCTATTCATTTCAAATACATTTTAAATGCTAATCAAATAGATTCAAATTTAAGAAAATAATGATCATTCTCCTGCAAAAACTGTCAGGTGGCGCAATAAAGCTTTGTGGGGTAACGTCTTTGGGCACTTGAGAGGTTACATGCAATCAACAACGATGGACACACACACGAGCTCGGTGGAGTTCGATTTCGTGAAAGGGCACATCGCGGCAACGATGACCCTCATTCACGGACTGATTGATCAGGGCTTGATAGACAGGCAACAGCTGGATGCGTTTTTCGCATCCTTCGTGGGTGATCTTCCACATAGCCGTGAGACGCTGGGTTTGAGACTGATACTTGATCAGTGGCGCCAGGGTTTGAGGGACGGTGCCGATCAGGAGACCCTGGAAGGACAGCTGTTCGAAGTCATAAACGGAGGGAAGGCAAACTAGACGTGTGGATATGACCGGCCTTGGGTTGGGGGCCGGAGCATGTTCATTCAGGCAGAAGTCTGAGTTCAAACGGGCGCTTGAGCGCCTTTTTTGTTGTCTGTGACAAACTGCTTCTGTCCAGCGGAACCAGGCAAGGTGAACTGGTCAGAAACCTTTTGATTTGGTATTCGTTGCCCGGCAATACGGTGCGAGCATGTCGAGGAGATGGGTTTATTTTTTTATTTCTTCAAAATCTGGGTCAGGAACGGGATTCCGGTCATCTTGTCTTGCCGTTGTTACACTCGCGCTTGCTTTAAGCACGGCCACTAGCTCCGCCTTGAGCGACGATCAGTATTTCGTCACGATCGGCACGGCCGGAGTAACTGGGGTCTACTACCCTTCTGGTGGAGCGACTTGCAGGATTGTCAATCTGGGCCGACACGATCATGGTGTCAGGTGCTCGGCTGAAACCACGCTTGGGTCTATCTCCAACATTGATCAGTTGAGGGAAGGGAACCTTGATTTTGGCTACGTTCAATCGGATTGGGCACACCACGCCTATCACGGGAGTTCCATCTTCGCGTCATCGGTACCTTTCGATGATCTCCGGACCGTTTTCTCGCTGCATCCGGAAGTCGCCACTGTCGTTGTGAAGCGAAGTTCAGGGTACGAGAAGTTCGATGATCTAAAGGGCGCCCGGATCAATGTCGGAAGCAGCGGATCCGGTTCCGCGGCTTCCTGGTCTGCCATTATTCGCAGGATCGGTTGGACAGATGAAGACCAAGGCAATCTTTCAAACCTGAAGACATCCCAACTGGCCGACGCGCTCTGTTCTGACACCATCGATGCATATTTCGTACTTATCGGTCATCCGGCAGCGTTGATTGAAGAAACGCAGCAGCAATGCGGCGTCAGGCTACTCGGTATTGAGAGTTCTGCAGTCGATGCGATCCTTCAACAGTCTCCATATTACAGAAGGGCCGACATACCTGCTGATACCTATGGCAATGAAACTGCGATCGAATCGTTCGGCGTTGTTGCGACCTTTATGACATCGGCAAAGATGCCGGATGAAATCGTTGAAACTCTTGTGAAGGCGGTTTACGAGAACTTTGAAGGTTTCAAGGAGTTGCACCCGGCACTTGGTGCCTTGAGTTCTGGCAATATGACTGACTTTGGCGCAGCGGCACCGCTACATCCTGGCGCATTGCGCTTTTTTCAGGAACAGGGCTTATTGCCTTGAAAATTGACATCGGCTGACTGAGATGAGGCACCTCGCTAAAAGGTGAGCGGCTTTTGTCTTTTTGCAAGCAGTCAGTGCAGTTAAACAGGTTTGTAGACAACAACCCGGCTACGGTCGGACCTCAATCCAAACTAAGCCGGAAATTTAGATGATCCAGGATGTGACAATTGTTGGCGCCGCATTGGCAGGTGTCCTGTCATTCGTCTCTCCATGCGTGCTGCCTCTGGTGCCTCCTTATCTCGGTTTTCTTGCTGGCGTTTCGCTTGAAGAACTCACAGGCGAGGACGACGACAAGCATGCTGCTACCCGGCGCGTATTCTTCAGCGCGTTGATTTTCGTGCTGGGGTTTTCAACCGTATTTGTCTTGCTGGGTGCAACGGCAAGTTTTCTTGGCCAGTTCATCCGGGCCTATCTTGACTATCTCGGGTACATCGCTGGCGTTGCGATCATCATCATGGGTCTCCACTTTCTCGGGGTGTTTCGAATAGGTCTTCTTTATCGAGAAGCGCGAGTCCACGTCGACAGGAAGCCCGCAGGTCCGTTGGGCGCTTATGTCATCGGCCTTGCTTTCGGATTTGGCTGGACGCCGTGTGTCGGTCCGATCCTTGCTGCGATCCTGTTTGTGGCAGGCACTGAGGATACCGTCGGTCAAGGTGCGCTTCTGCTGAGTGCTTATGCGGTCGGGCTGGGCGTTCCGTTTCTGATTGCAGCCCTTTTCGCGGGTCCGTTCCTGAATTTCATGAAACGTTTCCGCAAGCACATGGGGGCGGTGGAAAAAACCATGGGTGGTGTGCTTGTTTTGACCGGGGTGCTGTTTTTGACCGGGCAAATGGCCGTATTCTCATATTGGCTGCTGGAGACATTTCCAGCGTTCCAGTATATTGGATAGCAAGGCAAAGCATTGGAACTGAGTTAGCGAAGCCGTCAAACCGAGACCGGTACTTGCCGAGGCACAAAGCACACCTGCAGTCTTTAGAATGCGGTGTCCCTGAATTCAGCCGCAGCAATCAAGGGTTCGCCTGCATAAAGGGCAGGGTGGCACAGGCTGGTCACGTCCAGCAGATGCAGGCAGGCAACAGCTGCGTCGGCAGCATTTCCAAAGGGTCCGACGAGAAGGGCGATACCACCCTCAGTGCCTTGCCTGTTCATGAGAAGCGGGCGAAGATCACGCATGCGTTCTTCGTTCTGTTCCTTGAAATCGGCCCAGGCCTTGGCAGCAGAAGCGATGTTTCTGTAGTGACCGATCACGGCCCCAAAATCACTGCGTTTGATCTGATTTTCTCCACCTCCACGCAACCGTCCCGCTGCACTGGAGGGAGAAATGACCGCAGGTTTGGCTCGAGTTTGGGTCGGGTTTGCGTCGAATGGCTCAGCCGGAGGCGTTATTTGCTCCGGCAGTGTGTCAACGGCTTGCGCTGGTATTGAACCCGTCACGATTGGGTCAGGGCCGACCTGAGGCAATTGCACGATCTCGTACAGGTTCCTGGTTTGCTTCATCTGTGACAAATTCGCCGGGCGTTTTGCCTTTGGGGGTGTAGATGGCGATTCTACGCGGCGGGACGTTTTTCTGTGTAGTGTCCCGTTTGTTCCCGGCCAACATTTCTATTCCGGTATTGATTTGTTGGGTGACACTCGGATCGTCTGCGACCGCTGTCTGGGACGCAATTGAGTTTTGCCGGTCAGGTTTCGCTCTGGTAATCACCACACCCGGTGCGGGTTCAATGCTCGCGTCACCTCGCGTTATTGGGTTTGCTGCGTCCGACAGCTTTGCGACCGCCACCTGCTTCTCTAGAGCCGCTATTCGGCGAGAATAGGCCACATTCTGTTCGGTCAATGCACTGAGCCTTCGGCGCAGCCCAACAATTTCGCGTTGAAGAACTTCAATCTGGCTTTGGTTCAGATTGACCGCATCAAAATCCAGTCTGTTGTGCGGTACTTGGAGGATTTCGACGGGGATGCGTCCAGTTGCAGGGGTCGACGCAGTCGTCTCGATATCACCCGCGGGCGGCAAAACCAGGCCGGAAGTTACCAGTGAACCCGAAGAACGATTTGGAGTGTCGCCACCGAATTGGTAGGACGCAACTCCAATTGTTCCCATGATAACTGCAATAAAAGCCCAGGAAAGCAGCCCAACACGAGAAGGCGTGAAGGTTTCACGGATGGTATCCCTGAGTGTTTTTTGTTCCTGAGGCTTTGCCAATTACCCGGTTTCCCGATCGCGAATATCGAATCTCACAGAAGATAGCGTATCAGGTGCTAATTATGGTTAACGGACGGCAAACGGAAATGGGGCTTAAGTCAGATCTTTCAATGTTCTGTGGATCGGGGCATATAAAGACCGATTCCACCTGATCGACACATGCTTTCGAAAATGGAACTTCCATGACAACGCGCAGCTGCCTTTCAATTGTCCTTGCCGCCGGCCTTGGTACACGCATGAAGTCCGATCTGCCAAAAGTGATGCATGAGATCGGCGGCCTGCCGATGGTTGGACATGTCTTGAAGGTGTTGAAACAAGCCGGCTCGGACAGAATTTCGGTGGTCACCGGCCCTGACATGCCGCAGCTTGAGGAGCTTGTTTACCGACTTGCGCCGACAGCGCGTTGTTATGTTCAACATGACAGGCTTGGAACGGCACATGCTGCCTTATCGGCAAAGCCTGCATTGGAGATCGAGGCCGACGATGTAGTGGTCGTATTCGGCGACACACCACTGGTGACAGCTTCGACGATCATGAAAGTCCGTCAGGCTCTGCAATCAGGCGCAGATGTCGCCGTTCTCGGCTTCAGGTCTGCAAATCCATTTGGATATGGCCGTTTGCTCATCAAAGACGGGCAGTTGACTGCCATTCGCGAGGAAAAGGACGCGAGTGAGGAAGAGCGAAAGATCACGGTATGTAACTCAGGCATAATGGGTTTTGCAGGTCAGCATGCCTTGTCTCTGATGGAAGCTATCGGAAACGAAAATGCAAAAAACGAGTTTTACCTCACAGACGCGGTTGAAGTTGCAAACGCGCGCGGTTTGAAAGTTGTGGCGGTGACTGGTTCAGAAACAGAAACACAAGGGATCAACACGCGTCTTCAACTAGCATCTTGCGAAGCCGACTTTCAGAAGAGAATGCGCATGGACGCGCTCGAAAAGGGGTGCACGCTCGTTGCGCCACACACAGTGTTCTTTTCACACGACACGAACCTCGAACCTGGGGTCACGGTGGAACAGAATGTCGTTTTTGCCGCCGGTGTAAAAGTGGCGAAAGGCGCGAAAATCAGGGCATTCAGTCATCTGGAAGGTGCCACCGTGGGAGCTGACAGCATTGTCGGGCCCTATGCTCGCCTGCGTCCCGGAGCTGTGCTTGGATCAGATACGCGTGTCGGAAATTTTGTTGAAGTGAAGAACGCAACATTCGGTTCCGGCGCAAAGGCAAATCACCTCAGTTACATCGGGGATGCCAGTGTCGGATCAAAGTCAAATATAGGCGCTGGTACAATAACGTGTAACTACGATGGTTACCTCAAACACAGAACCGAAGTTGGTGCTGGCAGTTTTGTCGGATCCAACTCAACACTTGTTGCACCAATCAAACTCGGTAACGGAGCTTTTGTGTCGGCTGGAAGCGTGATCACCAACGATGTTTCGAGAGATTCGCTTGTCTTCGGACGGTCGAAGCAAATCGAGAAGACCGGACGAGCGAAGAAGCTTCGAGAAAAATTGCAGGCTGAGAAGGACTCAAAAGCCTGACGTTTTCCAGGCTTTGGGCAAAATCTTGTCACGTTCTGAAACAGGGTTTGATTTCAGTCCCCAAGGCTCTGTCGTCTAAAGCAATGCGATCAGACAAATCAGGTTTTTAAGGCATTCTTCATGTGTGGCATTGTCGGCGTTTTGGGTAATATTGAAGCTGCTCCCAGGATCATTGATTCCCTGAAAAGGCTTGAATATCGCGGCTATGATTCTGCCGGTGTGGCGACGCTGGTCGATGGCAAGATCGTGCGGCGCCGTGCAGAAGGAAAGCTGCGCAATTTGGAAAGCTCTCTCGAAAACGCGCCTCTATCTGGTACGTCCGGGATAGGGCACACGCGTTGGGCAACACATGGAGCGCCAACCGTCTCAAATGCTCATCCCCATCAGGCAGGTTCTGTCACCGTTGTGCACAATGGCATTATTGAAAACTATTTCGACTTGAGGGACGAAATAGTTGGCGCCGGAGCCATTCTGGATACTGAAACCGACACGGAAGTCGTCGCCCACCTTATCAATATTGCAATGGCGAAAGGACTGTCTCCCCAAGACGCCGTTGCTGGCATGCTGCCAAGATTGAAGGGAGCCTTTGCCCTCGCACTTCTTTTTGAAGGTGAAGGGAACCTTATGATTGGTGCGCGCAAAGGATCGCCATTGGCCATTGGCCATGGTGAAGGGGAAATGTTTTTAGGGTCCGACGCGATTGCGCTTTCACCCTTCACAGATCGCATCACTTATCTGGAAGAGGGTGACTGGGCGGTTGTAACCCGTTCCGGTGCCGAGATTTATGACCAGGACAACCACAAAGTTGTTCGCCCTGAAGCCAGGTCTTCAGTGACGTCCAGCCTTATGGACAAGGGAAATTACAAGCATTTTATGGCTAAGGAAATTCACGAACAGCCAGAAGTGCTTGGTCACACATTGTCTCGGTACTTTGATTATTCCGCAAACGCGGCGAAAGTTGACGGTTCGCAAGCACTCAATTTCAAGGATCTTTCCAGGCTCATTGTTACGGCTTGCGGGACCGCATATCTGGCTGGACTTGTTGCCAAATACTGGTTTGAGAAATACGCACGTCTTCCAGTTGAAATCGATATCGCGAGTGAGTTTCGATACCGGGAAACGCCCGTTGGTGCGATGGATACAGCACTCTTCATCTCGCAATCCGGTGAAACGGCCGACACGTTGGCATCGCTGCGTTATTGCAAAGAGCACGGGGCAGCAATCGGTGCAATCGTCAATGTTCCTGAAAGCACGATCGCGCGTGAGGCTGACATGGTTTTCCCGACAATCGCAGGTCCGGAAATTGGCGTGGCGTCGACAAAGGCCTTCACCTGCCAACTTGCAGTTCTTGCCGCGCTCGCACTTCAGGCTGGCCGTGAGCGAGGGGTGCTTTCAGCCGAACGTGAACGTTCACTTGTTGCTGAACTGACGGAGGTGCCAAGCCTGGCACTGAAGGCGCTTGGTTTGGAAGCCGATATTGAGAAGCTCTCGCAACCTCTGTCGAAAGCCAACAACGCGCTCTATCTCGGCCGGGCCACGAATTTCCCTCTTGCGCTGGAAGGCGCGCTCAAACTCAAGGAGCTCTCGTATATCCACGCTGAAGGCTACGCGGCAGGTGAATTGAAGCATGGACCGATCGCGTTGATCGACGAGAATATGCCTGTCTTCGTCATTGCTCCCTATGACGGAATTTACGAGAAAACGGTCTCCAACATGCAGGAAGTTGCCGCGCGGGGCGGCAATATTGTGCTCCTCACAGACCAACGCGGCGCACGGGAATGCGGGAACGCGGCCCAAAACACTGTCGTTCTTCCGGATATGTCGGATATTGTTGCACCAATCATTTATGCCTTGCCTGTTCAGCTTATTGCCTATCACACCGCGGTTTTCATGGGCACGGATGTCGACCAACCTCGAAACCTCGCAAAATCTGTGACCGTGGAATAGCCAATGTCTTCATCTCAAGAACCAAAAATAACCCATTTCGAGGAGCGTTTTCGGCAAGAGGTCATCAGCCTTTGGGAGAAGTGCGGGCTGACGAGGGCCTGGAATGACCCCGACAAAGATATCGACCGGAAGCTGTCTGACCGGAATGGCGCATTTTTCGTGATGCTTTTGGGTGATCAGGTCATCGGTTCCGTGATGGCCAGTTACGATGGTCATCGAGGCTCAATCTATTACCTAAGCGTGGAGCCGGGTCATCAATCCTCTGGTCTCGGCAAATTGCTGATGGAACATTGCGAAGCGTTTTTGGAAGCACTTGGATGCCCGAAAATCAATCTGTTCGTGCGCCGAGGAAACGAGCATGTCCTGAAGTTTTATGAGAAACTTGGATATATTGAAGATAAGGCAGTTCCGCTCGGAAAGCGGCTCATTCCAGACAATTGATTTCATTCATGCTTCTGACTGCTCTTCAACCTGCTGTGGTTTTGGGCCCGAAGGTCGGCTTAGCACATAGGCCGCGCAACCGATCATGAAGAGGCCGACCAGGATTGCCAGCCAGGCCGATGGCTGGGCGGTGTAGAAAAACATGCCATAGCCAAAACTCATGCCTGCAACGGCAATCGCCTTGGATTTACGGCCTATAGCGCCATGTTCCCGCCAGGCAACCACCGGCGGGCCGAAAACCGGATGACTTAAGATCCTGGTTTCAAGCGCGGGAGAGGACCGTGCAAAACAGGCAGCCGCAAGAATAAAGAAGATCGTGCTTGGAAGGAGCGGCAGAAATGCACCGACAATTCCGAGGCCAACACAACCGGTTCCCAAAAGTTTGAACGTGGCTCGCCGCAACGCTGCCTCCGAATTCGGCAATTTTGGCGTATATCGCCGAAAAATAAATCAAGCGAAGCATACCGCCTTGCGATAATGATGCTTATCTAAGTGACGTCACACGGAATGGCGAGCACAAAAGGAAAGTCAGTCGGTTTTATTCATGACCAGGCACAAAGATAATTCAGATGATCCGCACAAGATAGGTCATAGACCAGGTGCGGCAACTCGCCTGCGAAACTACTTCCTGACAGGCCTGGTTATTACAGGACCGATTGGTATCACGCTATGGTTGACCTGGACCTTCATCAAATGGGTCGACGGCTGGGTAAAGCCGTTTGTGCCCAGGATCTACAATCCTGAAACATATCTGCCGTTTCCTGTTCCCGGGTTTGGCCTCATTGTTGCGATTTTCGTCTTGACTATTGTTGGCTTTCTGGCTGCCAATTTTCTTGGGCGCAGTTTGATCTCAGTCGGTGAAAGTCTGCTGGGCCGAATGCCGTTGGTTCGCAATATTTACAGCGGGTTAAAGCAAATTTTTGAGACAGTACTTGATGAGCGTGGAAATAGTTTTACCAAGGCGGCTTTGATCGAATATCCACGTAAGGGACTATGGGCGATCGCGTTTATTTCCACGGAAACCAAGGGTGAAGTTGAAAGGCGGTTGAAAGGCAAGGCCGACACAATGTCAGTCTTCTTGCCGACAACGCCCAATCCGACGTCCGGTTTTCTGCTTTTCGTTCCAAAGGAAGACATTGTCGAGCTGTCCATGAGTGTCGAGGAGGCCGCCAAACTGGTGATATCAGCCGGTCTTGTCAGCCCCGACTATCCTGAAATTCTGGAAGACGTCATTGCAGACCCTGAAAAGTTGAAGCAGATCCGGGAACGGGAGGATGCCTGACTAGCCGGCTCTCAAAAGCCGGATTGCCGCGTCCCTTCCAAAAAGGTAGAGCAGGGCACGCAAGGCTTGGCCACGCGTGGTCTCAAGCTCGGGATCCATTTCAAGAATTAGTCTCGCGTCGTCTCGAGCGACTTCCATCAAATCTGCATGCTCGTCAGCTCTGGCGATCCGGAAGCCAGGCGTTCCGGATTGCCTTGTGCCGAGGATTTCTCCACCACCGCGTAGCTTCAGGTCTTCTTCAGCGATTAGGAAACCATCGTTGGTTTCCCGCATGATGTTGAGCCGTGCACCTGCGGTTTCACCGAGCGGACCTTTATAGAGAAGTACACATGAGGAGGCTTTGTCTCCGCGGCCGACGCGACCTCTGAGCTGGTGCAATTGAGCAAGCCCGAAACGCTCGGCATGTTCAATGACGATAATCGTGGCATCGGGGACATCGACCCCAACCTCTATGACAGTGGTTGCCACGAGTATTTTGGTTGCACCGGATTTGAAATCCGTCATTGCAGCGTCTTTCTCATCCGCTGTCATGCGGCCGTGGACGAGCGACACGCGTTGATTCAGAAAATCCTCCAGAACACGGTGCCTGTCTTCTACGGCAGCCAGGTCGATTTTCTCGGATTCTTCAACAAGCGGACAGACCCAATAGACTTTTTGGCCTTCAGACACAGCAGCGCCGACGCGGCCAATGATTTCATCAAGGCGATCCAGAGAGACAGACACGGTTTTGACCGGTTTTCGGCCTGCTGGTTTGTCCGTCAGTCTTGAGACATCCATGTCACCGAAGCCGGTGAGTACGAGAGTTCTCGGAATGGGTGTCGCGGTCATGACGAGTACATCTACGCCTTGGCCCTTGGCTGACAGGGCTAGTCGCTGATGAACTCCAAAGCGGTGTTGTTCATCAACCACGACCATTCCAAGGTCTTTGAAGGTAACGTTACCCTGGAAAAGGGCATGGGTGCCGACAACAAGATCGATTTCTCCCCGGTCCAGTTGTTCCTGTCTCAGACGTCTTTCTTTCTGACTGTCCTTGCCGGTTATCAGTGCAAGTCGGATCCCGGATTTCTCACACAATGGGGCCATTGAACTGAGATGCTGCCGTGCCAGGATTTCAGTTGGCGCCATGAGAGCACCTTGCGCACCCGTTTCGATAACCTGAGCCAAAGCTGCCAAGGCCACTACAGTCTTGCCGGCACCGACATCACCTTGAAGGAGACGAAGCATTCTTATGGGTTCTGAAAGGTCGGCGTTGATTTCCTTGATAGCCTGTTCCTGGCTGTCGGTTAGTCGGAAAGGCAAAGAACCAATGACGGCGGCCTGCAATCTTCCTTCTGGCATTCGTGAGACGCCGCCGAGCGTACGCATGTGCTTGCGAACCATAGCGAGCGCGAGCTGGCTGGCCAGAAGCTCGTCATAGGCAAGCCTTTGCATATAAGCTGACTGCGGGTCCAGATCCTGCCGCTCTTCAGGTGCGTGAAGAGCCCTGAGCGCATCATTAAAGTCCGGCCAGCCGGTTTTTTGCAAATAGGCTTGGTCAAGCCATTCTGGCAGGTGCGGGACCTTGTCTGTTGCGGCCTTCATTGCTTTTTGAAGCGTTTTCGCGGCGACCCCGGCTGTTAAAGGATAGACTGGCTCAATGGGAGGCATCTGTTCGGCTTCGTCAGGTGCCAGAGAATAGTCGGGGTGGACCATCTGTGGCTTGTCCTGAAACCACTCGACCTTTCCGGATACGATCCGTCTTTCGCCTTCGGGATAGTTCTTTTCCAACCAGTCTCTTCGGGGATGAAAGAAGACGAAGCTGATTTGCCCTGTCGCGTCGAATGCTGTGATCTTGTATGGTGCCTTGGAATGACGGGGCGGTGCTGCATGCCTGCCGATAGTGACGTCCAGCGTAACGATATCTCCATTTTCGGAATAGGCGATTCCGGGCCTGTGGCGTCTGTCTATCAAGCTGTGAGGTATGTGAAACAGGAGGTCTGCAACGGTCGCATCGCGATCCGGCTGTGATCCGACCAATCCGGACAAAAGCTTTGCGATTTTCGGTCCGATGCCAGGCAATGTGGAAACTGGTGCAAATAGTGGGTCGAGAACCGGAGGGCGCATTTTATTGGTCAAATACCTCGTTTGCAGTCGGTCTTTTCGCGACCTGACGACTGTTCTGGCATGAAGGGCGACTGTTTCGCAACAAATAGAACATTCTGAGAACTCAGGCGCTGACAAGTCGCCCCACCAACGTTATATATCCGCGACCAATTTCTTCAGCCCGATGCAATTCAGCAGATCTGCGATGCAACACGGTCCGCAGCACGGATCATTATCTTGAAGGCCAGCCATGACAGACGCTTCCAGCACTCCCGGATCTCAGAGCCCTGCGAAAGGTGTAGTCAGAGATGCCCGCCGCAAGAAGGTTCTATTTCGCTGCTGGCACCGCGGTATGAAAGAGATGGATCTGCTACTCGGAGGCTTTGCGGACGCTGAGATAGACGGTCTCAACGAAAAAGAAATGCTGGAACTGGAACATTTGCTTACAGCACATGATCAAGACCTCTACGCCTGGATGACTGGTCGCAAACCTCTGCCTCAGGAGTGGAATGGACCACTTTATCGCCGAATAATCGCTTATCACAAAAAAGCCGGTCCGGCCGGCTTTTCGAAATAGACTTCTAAGGACAAATGCTGTGTTTGACAGCCTTCTGAAAGACCGGGCCAATGTCACGTTGGCCGGTGTACCCGACGGCGCTGAAAGCTATGCGCTTGCAAAGCTCCTTTCCGAGTGTGAAACCGAAGGACTTTCGCTTGTCTTTGTCGCGCGTGACGCAACACGCATGGCAATGGTCAGTGAAGCGTTGGCCTTCTTTGACCCTTCAGCAAACATCGTTCAGCTGCCCGCATGGGATTGCCTGCCTTACGATCGCGTCTCACCAAATACAGCCATCAGTGCCAGGCGTTTGCTCGCATTGGGTCAGCTCGCACACGGTATTCAGACCAGGCAGAAAACGATCCTGCTCACGACGCTCAATGCTGCTCTCCAGCGTGTGCCGGAGCGTTCGTTCATGGCCGAACAAACCTTTTCAATGGCACCAGGAAATCAGGTCGACATGTCCGCGATTTCCAATTGGCTGGAGATGAATGGGTTTTCGCGTACGCCAACAGTGCGGGAAACAGGTGAATACGCAGTCCGAGGCGGAATTGTAGACTTGTTTGCGCCGGGTTCAGAAGAGCCGGTTCGCCTTGATTTCTTTGGAGATACGCTTGAATCCATTCGATCCTTCAATGCTGAAACACAACGCACGTCCAAACAGCTAAAGCGCCTAGACCTTGTGCCAATGAGCGAGGTTGTCTTGTCGGACGAGGCGATTTCACGGTTCAGGAAATCGTATTTGGCAAGCTTTGGCGCAGCCAGTCGCGAAGATGTTCTTTACCAGTCGATCAGTGACGGTAGGCGTTATGCTGGTATGGAACATTGGTTGCCGCTGTTCCACGACAGTCTTGAAACGATTTTCGACTATGTCGGGGATGCTCCCATTGTACTTGACACCAACACTGCCGATGCGGTGCGTGAACGGGCCGAACAGATCAGCGAACATTATAGAGCCCGTCAGGAAGCGCGTGAGATGGGGGCCGGTGCAGGAACCGTACCCTATATGCCTATCGAACCAAACCGCCTCTATATTTCAGAACAAGAGTGGACCACTGCCATCGCCGACAGGGCGAGCGCCGCGCTGGATGCATTTACGCCGCCACCGGGAAGCGGCAAAACGGTCATTGCGCTTGGCGGCAGGCAAGGTCGCAGCTTTGCCGCAGAGCGGGCCGCCGGAGATGTAAACATCTTCGATGCACTCACAGCTCATGTGCGGGAGTTGCAGGCCTCTGGAAAGCGCACGGTTATTGCCTGCTGGTCGGATGGCTCTCGTGACCGCCTCGGACAGATCCTGGCTGACCATGGACTTGGTTCGGTTCAGGAAGTCGATTCTTTCGAACAGACACAATCTCTGCAAGTGAAGACTTCAGCGCTCTGCGTTCTTGGTATTGAGCATGGCTTCGAGCTTCAGAACATCGCCTTTATCGGCGAACAGGACATTCTTGGCGACCGTCTGGTGCGTAAATCACGCCGAAAAGCCAAGGGTGCCAATGTCATTACAGAAGCAACTGGCCTTTCTGAAGGTGACCTTGTCGTTCACGTCGAGCATGGCATAGGTCGCTTCATCGGTCTGAAAACCATTGAAGCCGTTGGCGCTCCACACGATTGTCTCGAACTGAAATATGCAGGTGGAGACAAACTTTATTTGCCGGTTGAAAACATCGAGCTGTTGTCTCGATACGGCTCGGAGGACCAGGATGCACAACTGGACAAGCTGGGTGGAGGAGCCTGGCAGGCCCGTAAGGCAAAACTCAAGAAACGCATCCTCGAAATTGCCGATGGATTGATCAAGACGGCGGCACAGCGCGCTTTGAAAACAGCGCCAGTCGTCGAAACGCCGGAAGGCGTCTACGACGAATTTGCAACGCGCTTTCCCTACGAGGAAACAGACGACCAGTTGACGGCAATCGACTCCGTGTTCGAGGACCTTTCTTCTGGCCGACCGATGGACCGGCTTGTTTGCGGCGACGTTGGATTTGGAAAAACAGAGGTTGCTCTGCGGGCAGCCTTTATTGCAGCCATGTCAGGGCGCCAGGTTGCAGTTGTGGTGCCAACCACGTTGCTGGCACGCCAACACTTCAAGACCTTCACGGATCGCTTCCATGGTTTGCCGATCAATGTCGCTCACGCGTCGCGACTCGTACCAACCCGTCAGCTGACACAAACAAAAAAGGGGCTTGCAGACGGTTCGATAGATATTGTCGTCGGAACGCATGCGTTGCTCGGTAAATCCGTTCAATTCCGTGACCTCGGGTTGCTCGTCATCGATGAAGAGCAGCATTTCGGTGTGAAGCACAAGGAGCGGCTAAAGGAACTGAAATCGGATGTCCACGTTCTCACGCTTTCTGCGACGCCGATTCCGAGAACATTGCAGCTTGCGTTGACAGGTGTTCGGGAACTTTCCCTCATCGCAACACCGCCTGTTGACCGATTGGCGGTGAGAACATTTGTTTCCCCCTATGACCCTCTGGTGGTTCGCGAAGCCTTGTTGCGTGAGCACTATCGGGGCGGGCAGAGCTTTTATGTCTGTCCGCGTTTGTCCGACCTTGCAGAGCGCATGGCCTTTATGGAAGAGCAAGTTCCTGAACTGAAGGTTGCGGTCGCTCACGGTCAAATGCCGTCCGGCGAACTGGAAGACGTCATGAATGCCTTCTATGAGGGCAAGTACAATGTGCTTCTGTCGACAACGATTGTGGAATCTGGCCTCGATATTCCAACAGCGAATACGCTGATCGTGCACAGAGCCGACATGTTCGGACTTTCACAACTTTACCAGCTGCGCGGCCGCGTGGGCAGATCCAAAACGCGTGCCTATGCGCTTTTCACTGTGCCTGCAAACAAGACGTTGACTGCGACGGCTGAGCGGCGGCTCAAGGTGCTTCAATCTCTGGAGACGCTTGGAGCCGGTTTCCAGTTGGCCAGCCACGATCTGGACATTCGTGGGGCAGGGAATCTGTTGGGAGAAGAGCAATCGGGTCACGTCAAAGAGGTCGGATTTGAACTCTACCAGCAGATGCTGGAAGAAGCCGTGGCGCAATTGAAAGACGGCGGCGCTGATTTTGGTGACGAACAATGGTCTCCTCAGATCAACATCGGTACACCCGTTCTTATTCCCGAAGATTATGTCGCCGACCTTCAGCTCCGTCTGCAGCTCTATCGCCGACTTGGCGATGTAACCGAAGCGGAAGAAATCGATGCGTTTGGTGCTGAAATGATCGACCGGTTCGGACCGTTGCCGGACGAAGTTCAACACCTTCTCAAGATTGTTTTCATCAAAGGGCTTTGCCGTAAGGCCAATGTTGAGAAAGTCGATGCGGGGCCGAAGGGCATAGTTGTCAGTTTCCGCAATTCCGAGTTCGCAAATCCACCAGGTCTCGTGTCTTACATTGCTGAACAGGGTGTCCTGGCCAAAATCCGTCCCGATCAGAAAATTGTGCTCACACGGGATTGGGAAAACACGGATACCCGTCTGAAGGGAACAGCGACTGTCTTAACCAAACTTGCGCGCCTGGCTGCTGCGTGAGCCGTTAGTTTTCTGGCCAGGCATGAGCGCCGACAAAGGGAACAAACGCGACGCCACCCACGTTTTCCGTTTCATAAGCTCCATCAGAAATGCGGCGGACGACGATCAGCTCCTGAAGCCTTCGGGATGGACCGACAGGAACCACGAGGCGACCACCAGGCTTCAGTTGCTCCTTGAGCGGTTCAGGAACAAAGGGGGCTCCGGCAGCGACCGCAATTGCATCGTAAGGGGCTCCCTCGGGATATCCGAGGCTGCCGTCTCCGCAGACAATGTCAATATTTCTGGATCCAGCCGCGATGAGGTTGTTTCTCGCAGTACCCACGAGCTCGGGAAGACGCTCGACACTGGAGACATGGGCACAGAGCTTGGCCAATACGGCTGCCGCATAACCGGACCCAGTTCCGACATCCAGGCAAATACCATCTGCTTTCAACTGCAATAGTTCTGCCATCAGCGCGACGATGTAGGGTTGAGAAATGGTTTGGCAGTGTCCGATTGACAAAGGTCCGTCCCTGTAAGCGACGTGGCGTTGCTCAATAGGTACAAAAAGGTGTCTGGGGACAGACCGCATTGCATCGAGTACTCTGGGGTCTTTGACCCCACGCCTCTCCAGCTGGATCAGAACCATTTCGTCACGTTCTGCATCAAAGGGGGCCATATGTGTGGCTCCAGTCTTTCACAACGAAGACGAGCATTTTTGTCGCGTCTCAAGATTCTATTAAACCTAACGCCTCATAGTACTCAGACAAAGAGACCAGAGTTGAAGCGTTAAGGTCCAAAGAGTGCCCCGAGCAGCTACCCGTCAGCGTAAGCAATCCTTTCTTCGTCGCCTGATAACGCCAGCGATCGCAATCGCAGCGCTTGGCTATTTTGGCTTTCATGCCATGAGCGGCGAGCTCGGGCTGGTTGGCAGAGCCATGATCGAGCGGCAAGTTTCAGAACTTGAGGCAGAGTTGGCCGACTTGTCCGCAGAGCGTCAAGAGCTTGTGGCAAGGGTCAGCCTGCTTCGGCCTGAGAGCCTTGATCCCGATATGCTTGATGAGCGCGCGCGTCTCAATCTTAATCTGGTTCACGAAACCGAGTTGGTTGTGCTTCGTCCTGGGCATCGATACGATGTGAACTAAAAATTGGTTTATTGTTCTTGATTAATCAAATTTCAGTTAAGTGTTATTTTTCTCTTCCAAAGCAATTATTTAAATCAATTCAAGAATCAGAAAACGATGGATTGGATTGACAGAAGGGAGCGGATAAGTTGCTCCTACCTGTCTTAGGGGAAACGTCACGCCGAGAAGAGGGTTATGGCCGCAGCAAGAAAAACCACTTCCGCTAGCTCAAAGAGCACAAGCCGGACCCGCAGCTCCGCCAAAAAGGCGAAGCCTGCGATCGCCGAGTTCGACAAGGACGAAGAACTCCACGCTTACCGCGAAATGCTACTCATTCGCCGATTCGAAGAAAAAGCCGGACAGCTGTACGGCATGGGTTTCATCGGCGGGTTTTGCCATTTGTACATCGGGCAGGAAGCTGTCGTCGTCGGTATGCAGATGGCCAAGAGAGACGGCGATCAGATGATCACCGGCTACCGTGATCACGGGCACATGCTGGCCATGGACCTCGACCCCAGGGGCGTGATGGCGGAACTTACCGGACGCCGCGGCGGCTTGTCGAAAGGCAAGGGCGGTTCAATGCACATGTTCTCCAAGGAAAAGCATTTCTATGGAGGCCACGGGATTGTTGGCGCACAGGTGTCGCTTGGAACGGGCCTGGGCTTTGCCAACAAATATCGGGACAACGGCAATGTTGCGATGGCTTTCTTCGGTGATGGTGCCTCCAATCAGGGGCAGGTCTACGAAAGCTTCAACATGGCCGAGCTTTGGAAGCTCCCCGTTGTTTACGTGATCGAAAACAACAAATACGGCATGGGTACAAGCGTTGCGCGCGCATCCGCAATGACCGACCTCTCCCAGCGTGGTGCCTCCTTCGGCATCCCGGGCGAACAAGTGGACGGCATGGATGTCCGTGCAGTCAAGGCAGCCTCTGAAAAGGCATTGACTTGGTGCCGTGAAGGCAAGGGCCCGTTTATCCTGGAAATGATCACTTATCGCTATCGCGGTCATTCCATGTCCGACCCGGCGAAATACCGCTCCAAGGACGAAGTGCAGAAAATGCGGACCGAACACGATCCGATTGAGCAGGTTCGTGCCCGCCTTCTGGAAAACAAGTGGGCGAGCGAGGACGACCTCAAGGGCATCGACAAGGATGTCCGCGCACGGGTCGCCGAAGCTGCTGAATTTGCTCAGACTGATCCGGAGCCGGATGTGTCTGAACTATACACTGACATTCTGCTTTAACGCCGGGGGAAAACATGCCGATCGACATTTTGATGCCGGCGCTCTCGCCGACAATGGAAGAGGGTAAGCTCGCCAAGTGGCTCAAAGCCGAAGGCGACACGGTATCCGCGGGCGACGTCATCGCGGAAATTGAAACAGACAAGGCAACCATGGAAGTGGAAGCCGTTGATGAAGGAACACTTGGCAAGATCCTTGTTGCCGAGGGAACCGACAATGTGAAGGTCAACGAGAAAATCGCCGTTTTGCTTGGCGAAGGTGAAGATGCCAGCGCGATCGATGCGGCTGCAGCTGCACCCGCTCCTGCTGCGGCACCTGCGGCCGCCGAAAAACCGAGTGCACCGGCAGTTGCCGCCGCACCGCAAGCGCCGGTCGCAGAAGCCGCCGAGGATCCGGAAGTTCCTGCCGGAACACCGATGAAATCATCGACGGTGCGCGAAGCATTGCGCGATGCCATGGCCGAGGAAATGCGCCGGGATCCGGACGTTTTTGTCATGGGTGAAGAGGTGGCCGAATACCAGGGTGCCTACAAGATCACTCAGGGCTTGCTGGATGAGTTCTCAGAAAAGCGCGTTATCGATACTCCGATCACTGAGCACGGCTTTGCCGGCCTCGGCGTTGGGGCGGCAATGGCAGGGCTGAAGCCCATTGTTGAATTCATGACGTTCAATTTCGCCATGCAGGGTATTGACCAGATCATCAACTCTGCGGCCAAGACGCTGTATATGTCCGGCGGCCAAATGGGTGCCCCGATTGTTTTCCGCGGGCCTAATGGTGCTGCGGCGCGTGTTGGTGCACAGCACTCTCAGGACTATGCCTCCTGGTATGCGCATGTTCCTGGTTTGAAGGTTATCCAACCTTACTCTGCGGCTGACGCGAAAGGCCTTTTGAAGGCTGCCATCCGTGATCCCAACCCGGTCATTTTCCTGGAAAACGAAATCCTCTATGGTCATTCGTTTGAAATCCCGGATGTTGACGACTTCGTGCTTCCGATTGGAAAGGCCAAGGTGGAGCGTGGCGGAACCGATGTGACCCTTGTTTCCTGGGGTATCGGCATGACCTATACGCTCAAGGCTGCTGATGAACTTGCCGGGATGGGAATTTCAGCTGAAGTCATCAACCTGCGTACGATCCGTCCCCTGGACATTGACACAGTGCTTGCATCAGTTCGCAAGACAGGGCGCGTGGTGACCATCGAGGAAGCATTCCCGATGTGCTCCGTATCATCGGAAATCGCTTATCAGGTTCAGGAACAGGCGTTCGACTATCTCGATGCGCCGATAACTCGGGTGACCGGCAAGGACGTTCCGATGCCTTATGCCGCAAACCTGGAAAAACTCGCATTGCCGACTGTTTCTGAAGTTATCGAAGCGGTGAAAGCCGTGACCTACACAGCCTGAGGCGGGGGAGACGGACATGCCAATTAATATCACCATGCCGGCCCTCTCTCCGACGATGGAAGAGGGCAACCTTGCCAAATGGTTGGTCAAGGAAGGCGACACGGTATCCGCGGGCGACGTCATCGCGGAAATTGAAACAGACAAGGCAACCATGGAAGTGGAAGCCGTTGATGAAGGTACGGTCGGCAAAATCCTGGTTGCCGAGGGCTCGCAAGGCGTAAAGGTCAACGAGTTGATCGCTGTTTTGCTGGAAGAAGGAGAAGACGCAAGTTCTATCGACACCTCAGGTGCTGCTGCTCCGGCTGCGGCTGTTGGCGAACCGGCACCTGCGGCTGACCCGGCTCCGGCCGCAGCAGCACCCGCTGCAGCTCCTGCAGGACCAGCTCCAGTTGCTTCTGATGGAACGCGCCTTTTTGCTTCACCGCTCGCAAGGCGGCTTGCCAAACTAAATTCGCTTGATCTTAACGCCCTGAAGGGAACCGGACCTCACGGCCGCGTTGTGAAGCGCGACATTGAGGCAGCTCTTGAAGCTGGGACCGGCAAGGTTGCTCCTGCCGCAGAAGCGACCAAAGCAGCTGCTGCAGCTCCGGCAACCGGACCTTCCGCCGATCAGGTGCTGAAACTCTTCGATGACGACAGCTACGAGCTGGTGCCGCATGATGGCATGCGCAAGACGATCGCAAAGCGGCTAACCGAATCCAAACAGACGATTCCGCACTTCTATGTGTCTGTCGACGTGGAATTGGATGCACTGCTGGCATTGCGTGCGCAGCTCAATGGCTCCGCTTCAAAAGACAAGGACGGCAAGCCGGCCTACAAGCTTTCGGTCAACGATATGACGATCAAAGCGCTTGCTCTGGCCCTTCGTGACGTGCCGGATGCGAATGTGTCCTGGACCGACGACAACATGGTCATGCACAAGCATGCTGATGTGGGGGTCGCGGTGTCCATCCCCGGTGGTCTGATTACCCCGATCATCCGTAGCGCTGAAGAGAAGTCGCTGTCCGTCATCTCCAATCAGATGAAGGACCTTGGCAAGCGGGCAAAAGAACGCAAGTTGAAGCCTGAAGAATATCAGGGCGGGACGACGGCTGTGTCCAACATGGGCATGATGGGCGTCAAGAACTTCTCTGCGGTCGTGAACCCTCCGCATGCCACCATTCTTGCGGTTGGGGCAGGTGAAAAACGCCCTGTTGTCAAGGATGGTGAACTTGCAGTTGCCACGGTGATGAGCGTGACGCTGTCCACTGACCACCGTTGTGTGGACGGTGCACTCGGTGCCGAGCTGCTGGCAGCCTTCAAGGGCTACATCGAAAATCCAATGAGCATGCTGGTTTAAGGCCTCAGCTCCGGCGCGGCGGCAACGCCGCGCCGTTTTTCAAATGAAGTTTCATTTGCCGGGGAAAACACCATGGCTGATACCAACTACGACGTCATCATCATCGGCTCCGGGCCAGGTGGATACGTCACTGCTATTCGGTCCGCCCAATTGGGTTTGAAGACCGCAATCGTCGAACGGGAACATCTTGGCGGCATCTGCCTAAACTGGGGTTGCATCCCGACCAAGGCCCTGCTGCGTACTGCAGAAATTCTCGATCATGCCAACCATGCCAAAAGCTTTGGTTTGACGCTTGAAGGTTCAATGAAAGCAGACGTGAAGGACGTTGTTGCCCGTTCGCGCGGTGTTTCGGCTCGTTTGAATGGCGGTGTCGGCTTTCTGATGAAGAAAAACAAGATCGATGTGATCTGGGGTGAAGCAAAACTTACAAAACCCGGGCAGATCGTCGTCGGAAAATCAACCAAACCGGTTGTTGAACCGCAGAATCCCGTGCCAAAAGGCGTAAAAGGTGAGGGCACATATAATGCCAAGCACATCATCGTCGCCACGGGCGCTCGTCCGCGTGCTCTGCCCGGCATCGAACCGGATGGAAAACTCATCTGGACCTATTTCGAGGCCATGAAGCCGGCCAAGATGCCAAAATCGCTGGTCGTCATGGGATCTGGCGCGATTGGCATTGAGTTTGCCTCTTTTTATCTTTCGATGGGTGTCGATGTGACGGTTGTCGAACTGATGGCCAACGTGATGCCCGTAGAGGACGAGGAAATCTCTAAATTTGCGCGCAAAGCCCTGGAAAAACGTGGACTGAAGATCATTACCGAAGCCAAGGTAACGAAAGTCGACAAAGCAGCGAACTCCGTTACTGCACATGTTGAAACCAAAGACGGAAAAGTCAGCCAGATCACAGCTGATCATCTTATTTCCGCAGTTGGGGTCCAAGGCAATATCGAGAATATCGGCCTTGAGGCACTTGGCGTGAAAACCGATCGAGGCTGTGTTGTCATTGACGAATATGGCCGGACCAGTGTTCCGGGTGTCTACGCCATCGGCGACGTTGCCGGTCCGCCGATGCTAGCCCACAAAGCAGAACATGAAGGTGTGATCTGCATTGAAAAGATTGCCGGGGTTCCGGGAGTTCACCCGATGGATCACCGCAAGATTCCGGGTTGTACCTATTGTAACCCGCAGGTCGCTTCCGTTGGACTGACCGAGGCCAAGGCCAAGGAGCTGGGACGCGACATCCGCGTCGGTCGTTACATGTTCAATGCGAACGGTAAGGCCATCGCTCTTGGCGAAGACAACGGCATGATCAAGGTCATTTTCGACAAGAAAACGGGCGAGCTTCTGGGCGCACATATGTGTGGTGCGGAAGTAACCGAGCTTATCCAGGGTTTCATTGTAGCGATGAACCTTGAGACGACCGAAGAAGAGCTGATGCATACGATTTTCCCACATCCGACACTGTCGGAAATGATGAAGGAAGCGGTGCTCGACGCTTACGGCAAAGTTCTCAACGCCTGACCGCGAAGTCTCCGGCCGGACAAGCGGCCGGAGCCACCCAGATGCAGGCAAAGAGGCCGTTATGCTTGCCTATCTTTCTGACGGATTGAGGTTTTTGTTTCGGGAGGGAAGCTGGTCTCTCAAACCTCATGAAGAAAAAACGGTTATTGCTGCTCTGGCGGTACTGCCTGATGACCAGAGAACGTTGGCGACGAAGCAGCTTGGTCAGCGTTTTTTTGTCGAAAGACAGTCCGATGGCCGCATTCCCTGTTTCCGCTATTACGCAGAAAATAGCCTTTCCCGCTTGACCGGCAACTATTCAACTGGCGATCAGTTTATCAGCGTAAAACTACAAGCAGGAGACCGGAAAACTTCAGGCAAATTGGTGCTTCATGACGGGCTCGTGTTCGGTTTGGAGTTTTCCAAACCAAGCAGCTTTTTCAGGCAGGTGTGTGTCGATGTGATATCGGCAAGTTGTGATGATGGTTCGTTTGGTTACACTGCTGTTATCGATCGAGCCGAGCACGGTTCTGACAGAAATCAAACTTAAGGCGAGTGCGCAAAAATGGATATGAAGGCAATTTTGATCTGGGTTGCTATCGGTATTCTTGCTGGTTGGCTGGCGAGCATCGTGGTTGGTGGTGGTGGTCTGATCCGCTATCTGATTACCGGATTGATTGGAGCATTTGTCGGAGGGTTTCTGTTCAAGGTAGCCGGCATCAATCTCAATCTGGGGAACACTTTCGTCAACGAGATCGTTGTTGCTGCGATCGGTGCCGTCGTGGTCGTGTTGCTTGCACGCCTGATCTCGTAGCAAGGGAAGTAGGAGACCCGCGATGGGATGGATCATAACAATCATTATCGGTCTGATCGCGGGTGCTGTCGCACACCGGGTGCTCAATAGCCGGGGAGGATTTCTCGGAAGCCTCATTGTCGGTTTGATAGGCGCGTTGATCGGTGGCGAGCTTGCGTCGATATTAGATCTCAATTTGACGGGAGGCATTCTCGATCGCCTGATCATAGCTGTACTCGGCTCTATCCTGTTCCTGTTTCTTTGGCGAAAAATACGCAGCTGAATTGTCTGAGGTAGCCTGATGCTTCGTGACGAGCGCGGCGTCGATTGAGTATCGCCGAGCTACGGATCGTTTTTACTTGGCCATGGGAAGCTGGCTGATTGGATCCATTTGAGTGAAGTGGATGCTGGCGTGCTGAGGCCGTAGCGGGGCCAGCTCTGGGCTCGGTGCAGAAATCCATTTAAGTGAAGGCATGTGGAGATGCTCAAGGAATGCCGAATTGATGAGACCAACGATCAGTGATTTCCCCCTTCGTGCGATTGACAAACTTCGCTACGCGGATACCGATCGGCAGGGTCACGTCAACAATGCGGTTTTTGCCACATTCCTGGAAACGGGAAGGGTAGAAGTCATTTTTGGTCAAGAGCTGACAGATGCAGATGCATCATTCGTCATTGCACGCCTTGAATTGGATTTTCTGTCGGAAGTGAATTGGCCGGGTGAAGTGGAAATCGGGACGTCTGTCCAGGATATCGGGCGCAGCTCTTTCCGCCTTTTTCAGTTGGTTTTCCAGAATGGTGAACCTGTGGCAAAGGCGGTCACGGTAATCGTTCAGATGAATGAAACGACACGTAAATCTCATCCGCTCACAGAAGAAACCCGGCAAAAGCTGGAGAAACTGACCAGTCCTGCGCTAAACACATAGCTGGCTCAACAGCTTTCCATATTGACCTTTCAAGGGAAAAACGACACTTAAGGCTCATGGTTACGATCGTCGACACGCTAAACCGCCCGAATGAAAAATCCGATGCGCGTCCGCGTCATCCGGAGAAGGCTCATCGTCCCGACAATCCGGTCCAGCGGAAACCCAAATGGATCCGCGTCAAGGCACCAACTTCACCGATTTATCGCGAGACGCAGAATGTTGTGCGCGACAACAATCTGGTGACCGTGTGCGAGGAGGCCGGGTGTCCGAACATAGGTGAATGCTGGTCCAAAAAACACGCAAGTTTCATGATCCTTGGCGACACGTGCACGCGGGCATGCGCCTTCTGCAATGTGCGCACGGGAATGCCGGGCCCGATCGACCCCAAGGAACCTCAGGGTGTTGCAGATGCGGTCGCTGCTATGGGGCTGGAGCATGTGGTCATCACATCTGTTGATCGCGATGATCTGGAGGATGGCGGTGCTCGGCATTTTGCCGACGTTATCAACGCAATCCGCAAAACATCACCAACAACAACGGTCGAAGTGCTGACACCGGACTTTCTGAGAAAAGACGGTGCCGCGGAAATCGTGGTTGATGCAAAACCCGACGTGTTCAATCACAATCTGGAGACTGTCCCCTCCAAGTATCTGACGGTGCGTCCGGGCGCGCGCTATTTCCACTCCATTCGTCTATTGCAAAAGGTGAAAGAGCTCGATGCCGAGATGTTCACTAAGTCAGGCATCATGGTTGGGCTCGGCGAAGAGAGAAATGAAGTTCTTCAGTTAATGGACGATCTGCGCGCTGCCGATGTGGATTTCCTGACGATCGGGCAATATCTGCAGCCGTCAAAGAAGCACCACCCAGTGATTTCGTTTGTCACGCCGGAGGAATTCAAGGGCTATGAGCGCATTGCCTATGCCAAAGGTTTCCTGAAGGTGTCCGCAACGCCATTGACGCGATCTTCCCACCATGCAGGCGAGGACTTCGCTGATCTCAGGGCTGCGCGAAAAGCAAAGCTCGGTCACTGAGCCGGACCTGAACTGGATCTGTTGAGCCGAATGCCGAGTTTTACTTCCAATCACACGGTCAATCACAAGGCGGACGACATGTTCCGCCTCGTCGCAGATGTGGAAAAATACCCGCAATTCGTGCCGCTCTGCCAGGGGCTGCATGTGCGCGGTCGCAAGGAACTTGAAAATGGCAACACGGTTCTGGTTGCCGATATGACTGTCGCCTATAAATTGTTCAAGGAGACATTTACCAGCCGTGTCGAACTTCGCCCCGAAGAACGGACAATACTGGTTGAATACCTGGATGGACCTTTCAAGCACCTGGAGAACACGTGGACCTTTGAGGACACAGGTGAGGGCAAGAGCAAGGTTGGGTTCTTTATCTCCTACGAATTCCGTAGCCGCACGCTCGGTTCGCTCATGGGCGTCATGTTCGACAAGGCGTTCCGGAAGTTTTCCAACGCGTTCGAAGCGCGGGCGGACCAGGTCTACGGTGCCTGACAATGCCTACTTGAACTGGCTGAACGCATCCCTGATTGTCCGCAAACGGCTCGATTTCATGTCGAGTGGTTCGTTTCTGCGCCTGATCTGTTCGATCTCCCGCTTCCTCAAACCTAAATCTTCAAGAGTTGCAAATGCAGAATAGTCGGAGCAGACCACACGGCGCTCTGCGCCGATGTTTTCTTCAACTATGAGGCTTCGGCCTGCCGCAACTTCTTCTTCCGTCCAGACAACTGTCCCGGACGACACCCAGAAGGTACGGTCGCAATAGCGGGCTTCGTGATAGCCTTTTTTGGGTAGTGTGAGGATTTCGTGGGATCCGTTGAACCCGCCGTTCGAATGGTCGGAACGGATATAGAAATCACCCTGCGCATACGCAGCTCCCGCCATGTAGACAGCGGATATCGTTGATAACGTCAGGAACGCAAGGGTGCGTTTCATGCGGTTAATCCTTTTTGCTCGGCCCCCTTATTGCCTGCAACGTCTAAGTCTACCTGTATTGTTGTTACCCGAGCCTTACCATTGGCAGCTCGTTTGTCACACTAGTTGCCTCGCAGCGTGTTCGCAGCATCCTCGACCGTGGTTGGGCGGAAAGATTCTCTAATTGCCGCGAACCTGTTTACCGATTTCACAGTTGACCCGTCGTTTTGAACAATCACGCGGGGATCGTCGTAAATCCCCAAGTCTTCCAGGGTGACTTGCTCTTCAGGATGCGCGCAGATCGGCCGCCAGCCTTTGCCCCAGTTGTACTCAACGCGGACAATGTAGTTTTGTTCCACTTCTAGTTCGGTCCAGGCCACCGTCGCGTAGCGAACCCAGTACTTGCGTCCGCAATACTCGACTTGAACCAGTCCGTCCGACATCCTGCTGTAGATGCGGTGAGATCCACGAAACGCACTATAGTCGTCGCGTGACACGATATAGGTGTCTCCGACAGATTGAAGTTCGCCATCCGCTTTTGCAATTGCTTCGCTTGCAACCAGTATTCCAGCTGCAAGAAGCATATGTGCGACAGTCATTTACTCTTTCCCGTTTCGCAATTTTGATTGCGTCTTGGTTCTTGCCGAGCGTGACCATAAGGGAAGTGGTTGTAAAACCAGTTGCTACCGACAATTGAAGTTGATTAAAAATTTAGAGGTCAGATGATCTTTGGTGAATGACTGTGTTTTCTAGACTAGGGATACAGGAATTCGGTCTGATACCCCGGGTTAGAACTTGCTCATATGCTTGAGGGCCGCCTCGGTTTGTAGCCTGCGGATATAGTTGACAGACGGCTTTGAGGATTGTTGCCAGGAATAAGCCGGGCAAGATCATTTTCGACACATTCTGCGATCCCAAGAGGTATGAGTGTCACCTGATGCGCTGGTTCATCGCAAATATTGCGCCTGCCAAAACTGAAATTGTATTCAAGACGAACAGTGTCGCCACAACCGGTTTCAACCTCTGCTCTGGCAACTGAGTGGCTCCGCACGATCTAGGTCCGATCACAATAGGAACCTTCTCAAGGACGCAGCCTTTTGAGAAACAAAACGTGACAACAACCGAACAAGCCAAAAGTGTCACGTGAAAACAGGAAGGGCCGGCATGCGGCACAGTACTCTCCACAAGAGTTGCACTTGCGAGAATGACCTACGAGGTGATTAACACTGAAGTTCGTTTCATGGTGACCGGAATTATCGCTCAAGAGGGTTCAACGACTTGGACCACAACCAGTGTACGTTCAGCCAGCCTGGATTTGGACCTGCCTTGACACCTATTTACTCAGGCGACCGCATTTAGAATAGACGTTAAGGCGGTCTGCACGGTTTCAAGTCTGATCGACTGGCGGCCACGGTCCGCGAACCAGCAATGCATATGCTGCGTTGTTCCTCCCCGCACCGCGACGGCAACATGAACTGTCCCAACAGGCTTGTCTTCACTGCCGCCGTCGGGGCCGGCAATACCTGTCACGGAGACGGTTACATCCGCGTTGGAGTTTTTCAATGCGCCTTCCGCCATTGCCATCGCAACCTCCTTGCTGACGGCACCGACCTTTTGAATGAGATCCCGCGAAACGCCAAGCATTTCGGCCTTGGCTTCATTGGAGTAAGTGACAAACGAACGATCAACGACGGCCGAGGACCCGGCAATTTCAGTCAAAACACCGCTGATCAGGCCGCCTGTACACGATTCCGCTGTCGCGAGCATCAAGCCCTTGGCTTTCATGGCATCCAACACGTCGGTCGCCAGTGGAATGAGATCGTCCAGATTGCGTGGTGCAGAGCTGCTCATTTGGGTTTTCATCGGGGCTGAACTTTTTACTCGTCGTCATTGAAGGGGAGGCGCACAGTAACACTTGCAAGCGCTGCAATACCTTCTTTTCGGCCAGTAAACCCCAGTTTCTCTGACGTCGTCGCCTTCACAGAGACGCGTGCAAGCGGGAGTTCGCAGATACGTGCAACAGATGCACGAACTTTGTCACGGTGGGGTCCGACTTTGGGTTCCTCACAAACTATCGTCAGGTCGATATGTGCTATGCGGCCCCCAAGGGCGGCAAGTCTCCTGACGGCGTATTGCTGGAACTGATCCGAAGACGCTCCTTTCCACTCAGGGTCAGATGGCGGGAAATGCTGACCGATGTCTCCGTCTCCAATAGCGCCAAGTGTTGCGTCGGTAATGGCATGAAGCGCAACATCGGCATCCGAGTGTCCTTTCAGACGCTTGGAATAAGGTATCGATACGCCTCCGAGAATGACTGCTTCACCGGCTTCAAAGGCATGAACGTCATAGCCGATGCCCACCCGAACGTCTGTCAATTTGCTAAGTGGGATCAGTGCTGCGGTTTCAGCTGTCATCTTTGAATAAGTTGCCTGTTTTGCAGCGCGCTCTAGGTCGGCGCCGGTTGTGATCTTGAAATTGGCCGGATCGCCGTCAGAAAGGGAAATGGTCATGCCATTCCACTCCGCAAGACCTGTGTCGTCCGTGAAGGATGTTTCTCCCGCATCTTGCGCCCGTTTGTGAGCTGCGAGGATCTTGTTGAACGGAAATCCCTGGGGGGTCTGGGCCGCCCACAGGCCAGTTCTGTCAACGGTTTCCAGACTGCCGTCAGATTGACCTGCCTTCTTGAGCGTGTCGGCAACTGGAACTGCGGCCAGTGCTCCCTCAACACCCTGGTCAAGCTTTTGAAGCAACCGGTCAACGATACCCGTGTCGACAAAAGGACGTGCGGCATCGTGAATGAGGACGTAGTCGCACGACAACTCCTCAAGCGCCTTCAGTCCCTCAAAAACCGATTTTTGCCTTGTCGCGCCACCTAAAACAGCCCTGCAAAGCTTTTGTTTGATCGGCTTTTCGATCGCGGATATCGCCTCTGAATAGAGATCCGCATCGTCTGGGTGAATGACGGTCACGATATGTGTGATCCGCGGATGATTTCCCAAAGCGTTCAGTGTATGGCTCAGAACAGGACTGTTCGCGAGGAGCTTATACTGCTTCGGCCGGGCGTCGGTTGCGTCTGCCAGGCGCGTTCCACGCCCAGCGGCAACGATCAGGGCTGCCGCGGATTTTGCCATGATCGCTTTCTCCAGGCTTTCCAAAAAATTCAAACTGACAGGCCGTCTTTAACTAAGAACCTGTTCAGACCGCAAATTATGTCTTGTTGCATTGCATTAATTGTCTACAATATAGGCAAATAAGAAAGTGCACAGGCATTAAGCAAAAATGAGAATCGCGTGTTACCTGTGGTGAAGACACTTAAGATTGGCAAGCACGAAGTGCCCAACAGGGCTGTGCTTGCACCGATGTCCGGCGTAACCGATCTGCCTTTTCGGCGGATCGCAGCGCGTTTTGGTGCAGGTATGGTTGTCAGTGAAATGGTCGCAAGCGAGTCCTTTGTAAAGGGTGACGCGGAAACGCAGATGCGTGCCGAGGCCCATGACCAGGGCTTGCACGTCGTCCAGCTTGCAGGGCGAGAAGTCCGCTGGATGGGGGAGGCGGCCAAGGTCATAGCCGATCTTGGTGCTGATATAATCGATATAAACATGGGGTGCCCAGCGAAGAAGGTCACCTCAGGCTATTCCGGCTCTGCTCTCATGCGCGATCTTGATCACGCATTGATGCTGATCGACGCAACCGTCGCAGCTGTTGATGTGCCGGTGACCTTGAAAATGCGTCTCGGGTGGGACGAGCAGTCTATCAATGCACCTGAGCTTGCCCGACGTGCCGAAGCTGCCGGTGTGAAACTCATCACGGTTCATGGTCGAACCCGGAACCAATTCTATAAGGGTGCAGCCAACTGGTCGGCTATTTCGCGGGTGAGAGCAGCCACTTCTCTTCCATTGGTCGCAAACGGTGACTGTAAAAGCAGTGCCGATGCACTGAACATGCTTGAAGCCTCTGGGGCCGACGCGGTCATGATCGGACGGGGAGCTTATGGCCGACCGTGGCTTCCGGGTTTCGTCGGACACTATCTTGCGACCGGTGAGCGGCTGCCTGAGCCAGCGGGGAACGACCTCGCGGATCTGGTGATCGAACACTATGAGAGCATTCTGAGCCACTATGGCGAAGGCAAGGGTGTTCGTATCGCCAGAAAACATGTCGGCTGGTATCTGGAACAATCCGTAGCGCTCGGGGCAATGCCAATGCCTGCTGCGCTCAAATCAAGTCTTATGTCATCCCAAAATCCCAAAGAAGTGACCCGCATTGCTTATGACTGGATCTCTTCAGCAAATGAACGGACAGCTGCGTGAGCGATCTCAAGTCTGAAACGGGACGAACGGCCGCTTTGGCCAGCGATGGACCGATTATACTGGATGCATTGCCGCATCCTGTTTTGCTCGTGGCTCCGGACGGAGTGATCGAGTCTGCAAATATGGCCGCAGAAATTTTTATGCGATCTAGCGTATCTGTACTGCGCCGACATCCAATCAGCGAATTTGTACCTTTCGGCAGCCCACTTCTGACACTTATCGATCAAGTGCGAGAGCGTGCGGCACCGGTCAATGAGTACAAGGTCGACATTGGCTCGCCTCGAATTGGTGCTCCCAGGGTTGTGGACATAAATGCGGCTCCCGTCTCCGATCGGCCAGGTGCCGTGGTGTTGATGTTTCAGGAACGCACGATGGCTGAAAAGATCGACCGCCAGCTGACGTCGCGCGGCGCGGCACGCACGGTCACGGGTCTTGCAGCCATGCTGGCTCATGAGATCAAGAACCCTCTCTCCGGCATACGCGGCGCAGCCCAGCTGATGGAACAATCTGTACCTAGCGAAGACCGGGCCCTTGCCAGGCTGATTATGGATGAGACTGACCGGATCGTGAAACTGGTCGACAGGATGGAAGTCTTTTCCGATGAGCGCCCAATCGAGCGCGAGCCTGTCAACATCCACGTGGTGCTGGACCATGTGAAACGTCTTTCCGACAGCGGTTTTGCAAGAGACAAGCGTATTGTTGAGATTTACGACCCGTCTTTGCCACCCGTTTATGCAAATAAGGACCAGCTCATTCAGGTGTTCCTGAACCTCATCAAGAACGCCAGTGAAGCTATAGGCGATGACCCCGATGGAGAAATTCGTGTTTCCACGGCCTTCAGGCCCGGTGTCAGACTGTCTGTGCCAGGAACGGATGAAAAGGTGAGCCTACCGCTCGAATTTTGTGTTCAGGACAATGGGCCCGGTGTTCCAGACGACCTGTTACCGCACCTATTCGAACCATTCATAACGACGAAAACCAACGGATCCGGACTTGGACTTGCGCTGGTTGCAAAGATCATCGGCGACCACGGCGGTGTGATTGAATGCGACAGTCAGCGACACAAAACAGTCTTCCGTATCCTCATGCCCGCTTTTTCCGGCGAAGGAGCCTCCCACTCCCAAAAGCCGAACGAAGGGAATAGCTGACCATGCCGACCGGCACGATCCTAGTTGCAGACGACGACGCGGCCATTCGCACAGTTCTCAATCAGGCCCTTTCCAGGGCCGGGTACACTGTCCGGCTGACCTCCAACGCTTCGACCTTGTGGCGTTGGGTATCTTCAGGCGACGGAGATCTGGTTATCACTGATGTTGTGATGCCGGACGAGAATATTTTTGACGTGCTGCCACGCATGAAAAAAATGCGTCCCGAGTTGCCAGTTCTTGTCATGAGTGCCCAGAACACATTCATGACGGCGATCAAGGCGTCCGAGAAAGGCGCTTATGAATATCTTCCCAAGCCGTTTGACCTCAAAGAGCTGACCAGCATTGTTCAACGTGCATTGGAAGAGCCGAAAAAGCGGCCTTCCCTGGATCTGGATGATGCCGGCGAGGGAATGCCTCTTGTCGGCCGGTCCCCGGCGATGCAGGAGATCTACCGCGTTCTGGCGCGTCTTATGCAAACCGACCTGACAGTCATGATCAACGGCGAGTCGGGAACGGGCAAGGAACTCGTTGCCCGAGCCCTTCATGACTACGGCAAAAGGCGGAATGGACCTTTTGTTGCAATCAACATGGCTGCCATCCCGAGAGACTTGATCGAAGCCGAACTCTTCGGCCACGAAAAGGAGCGTTTACAGGCGCTCAAAATCGCAGTTCTGGCCGGTTCGAGCAGGCCGACGGCGGTACGCTCTTTCTAGATGAAATTGGCGACATGCCCATGGAAGCACAGACCCGTCTGTTGAGGGTTTTGCAACAAGGCGAATACACGACGGTTGGTGGGCGAACTCCGATCAAGACGGATGTCCGCATTATTGCCGCCACCAACAAGGATCTCAGGCACCTGATCAATCAAGGGCTTTTCCGCGAGGACCTCTATTTCCGTCTCAACGTGGTGCCTATAAGATTGCCACCGCTTCGCGAACGGATCGAAGACATTCCGGATCTCGTTAGACACTTCTTCTCACTGGTTGAGAAGGAGGGTTTGCCGGCCAAACAGATCGACCAGGAAGCGCTCAATCTTCTGCGACGGTATCGCTGGCCGGGGAACGTTCGCGAGCTTGAAAATCTCGTTCGCCGACTGGCAGCACTTTATCCTCAGGATGTCATAAGTGAAAACTTGCTGGAGCAGGAGCTCAGCCATCCTTCTGTTGCATCGGTTGAAGAGGAAACAACTGAGAACATCAATCTCGGCGGCTCTGTTGAACGCTATCTGGCGGGCTACTTCGATACTTTCGGAGACGCGTTGCCGCCTCCAGGGCTTTATCATCGCATTCTGCGTGAAGTCGAATATCCACTGATCAGTGCCGCATTGGCAGCAACGCGCGGCAATCAGATCAAGGCGGCAGAACTCCTCGGCGTCAATCGAAACACTTTGAGGAAGAAGATCCGGGATCTGGACATTCAGGTTATGCGTTCGGTTCGTTGATTGCCGGTGAGCGTTTGTCGCTGTCTTGTCAGATTATCCTTTGATGACGGAACAATGAGACCCCGCGCCCTGAGTGCGGCGCGGGAGCATATTTGTACACTCAGATCTGTCGCCGGCCCGAATAAGGGGTCCGATGTGCACTGCGATTGAACGTTTGACAAAGACTTGATCTTGAATAAAGTTATATAAAACAAGTGTCTAAGCCTGTTCATGCAGTCTTCCACCGCATTTTTTCAGTGATGCTTCCACCCTGTCGCAATTTCGCAACATTGTGTGATAAGTTTGCCGCATAAAACAATACTGGATGCGGCCGGAATATTGTGGCCGCCGTGCTGAGGCTTAATGATACTGGAAGCGGAACAGCGATCGGCAGCGCAGTCGAGTGCGGCAGGGAAACTCTGGCGCCGCGCAGGCCTCGCGATCATGGTTGTCGCCCTGATTTCGATTGGCGTGACATTTGCCATTCTGATGGGCCTGACGGCCATCGACCCGACCCGGGAAGTCATTGTCACCGCAATGACGATCAATGGCGCGCTCGCCGCAGTATTGCTCGGTGTCATTTCCGTTGAAATTCTGAAGCTCTGGCAGGCGCGAAGGCGCGGCCGTGCCGCGGCGCGTCTTCACGTTCGCGTCGTTGCCCTTTTCAGTGTCGTTGCAGCCGTACCAGCGATCCTCATGGCTATTCTTGCAGCTATTACGCTGGACCGGGGCCTTGATCGCTGGTTTGAAGAGCGAACGCGCCAGATCATCGATAATGCTCTCACGGTCGCGCAGGCCTATCTGCAGGAACATGCGCGCGTGTTGCGTGGCGATCTGATCGCCATGACAAATGATATCGATCGCGCCAAGGCCGTTTACGACTTCGAACCCACACGATTCGACCAGTTTTTCGCTACCCAGGTCTCTTTGCGCGGGATTCTGGCCGCGTTTATTCTGGATAGCGAAGGCAAGGTGGTGACGCGTGTCGTGCTGGATCCAAACGCCGATGTTCCGCTGCCACCGGCTGACAGTTTTTTCAAGGCAAAGTCCGGCGATCCGATCCTGATTGCACCCGGCAGTTCCAACATCGTCGGCGGCATCATGAAGTTGTCCGCATACGATAATTTCTATCTTTACGCTGTACGTGCCATCGATCCCCGTGTTGTTGAGTACTTGCGCCTGGCGGAGACTGGGGCCTCCCAATACCAGCAGATGGAAAGCAGCAGGTTCGGAGTACAGGTCGCCTTTGCTCTTGTTTATCTTGGCGTGGCGCTGGTTCTTCTCTTGTCAGCTATCTGGATAGGTTTTGGTTTCGCCAATCGGCTTGTGTCGCCAATCAGAACCTTGATTTCGGCTGCTGACGAAGTTGCCAAAGGCAACCTCGCAGTGAAGGTTCGAACGGAAAAGTCGGGGGAGACCTCGCAAATCTAGGGACCACCTTTAACAAGATGACCGGGCAATTGCTCGGCCAGCGCGATGCCTTGCTTGCGGCCAATGAACAGATCGACCGGCGACGGCGGTTTAATGAGGCCGTTTTGTCTGGGGTCTCAACGGGTGTGATCGGGATAGACGATGAAGCGTCCATCATGTTGATCAACCGGTCTGCGTTGGAGCTTCTGCAGCTTGATGAGATTCAGATCCTGAACAAGCCCTTGATGGAGGTTGTTCCAGAACTGGACGAGTGTATCGGCGAGCTCCTGGAAAATGATGGTGACCGGCTGCCTGAGCGACAGATTGAGATTGCGCGCGGCGGCCGTCTCAGGACAATCAACGTTCGCATCACGACCGAACAGTCGACCCGCCGCGAACACGGATTTGTGGTGACCCTGGACGACATCACGGATCTTGTGTCGGCCCAGCGCAATTCGGCCTGGGCGGACGTTGCACGCAGAATTGCTCATGAAATCAAGAATCCTCTGACACCGATCCAGCTGTCGGCAGAACGAATCCGGAGACGATATGGCAAACGGATTGAGGAAGATCGTCAGGTTTTCGACCAATGCATCGATACGATCGTCCGGCAGGTGGGCGATATTGGTCAGATGGTTGATGAGTTCTCGTCCTTTGCCCGTATGCGCAAGCCCAACAAGTCATCGGGAGATCTTCGGGAAGCCGTGAGAGATGCCGCCTTCATGCAGTCTGTTGCCAATCCGGATATCAGCGTAACAGCAGATGTTCCTGACACTCCGGTCAAGGCTGTGTTTGACGCGAGGCTTATCGGGCAGGCGTTGACCAATGTCGTCAAGAACGCGACCGAAGCCGTATCAGCCCGCGAAGGTGAAGACGCGCCGAAGGGCACAGTCGAGGTTCGTCTGTCAGGAGAAGGGCCGGACCAATCGGGCCGCATCGTCATCGATGTGATCGACAACGGAGTTGGCTTGCCTGAGCAAAATCGCAGCCGCTTGCTGGAGCCTTATATGACAACGCGTGAGAAGGGGACCGGTTTGGGTCTCGCAATCGTACGCAAGATTTTGGAAGACCACGGGGGCGGTATTGAATTGCTCGACGCGCCCAAAGACGATCCTTCAGACACGGGAACTCTTGTTCGACTGACTTTGGCCGCCAAAGCCGAGATTGAGCTGGAACCCGAGCAACAACAAGAAGCAGCGACTGCTCATGGCACATGATATTTTAGTTATAGACGATGAAACCGACATTCGTGAAATGATTGCCGGTATTCTGGACGATGATGGTTACGGTACCAGGACAGCGCACGATTCAGACAGCGCTCTCGCTGCGGTGAAAGAGCGTAAACCGTCGCTTGTCATTCTCGACATCTGGCTGCAGGGAAGCCGGCTTGACGGTTTGGCGCTTCTGGATCTGTTCAAGGAATCCAACCCGGACATGCCGGTTGTCATCATATCCGGTCATGGCAACATCGAAACGGCTGTCTCGGCAATCAAGCGCGGCGCATATGACTACATTGAGAAACCATTCAAGGCAGATCGCCTTATTCACATCGTAGAACGTGCACTGGAAGCCTCTAGTCTTAAACGTGAGATCCGGGATCTCAAGCAACGTAGCGGCGAAACCAGTGATATCATCGGAAACTCTTCTGCAGCACATGGTCTCAGACAGACCATTCAGAAGATTGCCGGTACCAATAGCCGTATCCTGATCGTCGGTCCTTCGGGGGCCGGCAAGGAACGTGCGGCCCGAATGATTCATGATTTGTCGCCCCGGATCAAAAGCCCGTTCGTGGTGCTCAATGCGGCCACCATCACGCCTGCGCGAATGGAAGAAGAGCTGTTCGGTATCGAGGACGAGAACGGAAATCTGCGCAAGATCGGTGCGCTTGAGGAAGCCCATGGCGGCACACTGTATCTCGATGAAGTTGCCGATATGCCTGCTGAAACTCAAGGCAAGATCCTAAGGGTGCTTGTCGAGCAGAGCTTTTCACGTGTCGGCGGAACGCAGAAAGTACAAGTTGATATCCGTATCCTGTCTTCAACGTCGAAGAACCTTGAAGAGCATATCGCTTCCGGACTCTTCAGACAGGATCTTTATCACCGGTTGAGCGTTGTCCCTCTCAGGGTGCCAGGGCTCGCTGAAAGGCGTGAAGACATCCCGGTTCTCGTACACCATTTCATGGAGCAGATTTCCGGTGCCTCGGGTATACCGCTTCGCCCGATTGGCGACGATGCGATGGCGGTCCTGCAAACTCATGACTGGCCAGGCAATGTTCGCCAGCTGCGAAACAATGTTGAGCGACTGATGATCCTTAGCCGTGGCGATCCGGACAGCACTATCACAGCGGATTTGTTGCCTGCCGAAATTGGCGAAACCTTGCCGAGCCTGCCGAGCTCAGGAACGGGGGAGCATCTCATGTCCGTTCCGTTGCGCGAAGCGCGAGAGATTTTCGAGCGTGAATATCTCCAGGCTCAAATCAAGAGATTTGACGGGAACATCTCGCGGACTGCAGAATTTGTCGGTATGGAACGGTCTGCGCTTCACCGGAAACTGAAGACCCTGGGTATGACCTGACGCCCGGTGAACATCGGAACTAGTCAGCAGAGTAGGGAAGGGTTCTTTCCATGAAAATCGTGATTTGCGGCGCAGGTCAGGTCGGGTACGGCATTGCCGAACGATTGGCCGCCGAACAGAACGATGTGTCCGTGATCGACTCCGCGCCAGAGTTGATCAATGCCATTGGCGATCAGCTCGATGTCCGCGGCTTTGTCGGCCATGGTGCGCATCCGGATGTTCTCGCGCAGGCCGGCGCTGAGGAAGCCGACATGATTGTCGCCGTCACGCTCTATGACGAAGTCAACATGGTGGCCTGTCAGGTTGCGCATTCGCTGTTCAACGTGCCGACAAAGGTGGCCCGGATCCGCGCGCAGTCCTATCTGCAGGGCCGTTGGCGCAATCTTTTTTCGCGCGACAACATGCCGATCGACGTGATCATTTCGCCGGAAATCGAAGTCGGCGAAATGGTGCTGCGACGCCTGGCATTGCCCGGTGCTGTTGAAACGGTGCGGTTCGCCGATGATCAAATAGTCGTCGTCGGCATCATGTGCGAAGATGATTGCCCGGTCATCGACACGCCGCTGCGTCAGCTAACCGAGCTATTTCCAGATCTCGGGGCCGTTGTGGTCGGGCTCTATCGAAACAATCGCCTTTTTGTGCCAAAGAGCAGCGACTCTATTCTGACCGGTGATCTTGCCTATGTGGTTGCCCGCAGGGATCAGGTCAGGCGCACACTCAGCATTTTCGGACATGAGGAGCCGGAAGCGGCCAAGGTAATTATTGCCGGAGGCGGGAACATTGGTCTTTATGTCGCCAAGGCACTGGAACAGCGCCAGTCCGGAACAAAAATCAAACTGATTGAAGCCTCGCGAGAACGTGCGATTACCGTGGCGGATGACCTTAAGAGATCGGTCATTCTTCATGGTAGTGCACTCGATCAAAAGATCCTCAATGAAGCGGACGCAGGCGACGCCGACACCATGGTCGCTCTGACCAATGAGGACGAGGTCAATATCCTGTCGTCGGTGATGGCCAAAAAGCTCGGTTGCAAGCGATCATTGTCCTTGTTGAACAATCCGAGTTATCCCGCCTTTGCCAATGCGCTCGGCATCGACGCTTTCATCAATCCGAGAGCGGTGACGATCTCGCGCATTCTACAGCACGTCCGGCGCGGCCGTATCAGAGGGGTTCACTCTCTGCAAAACGGTGCTGCCGAGATTGTCGAGGCTGAGGCACTGGATACTTCACCTCTTGTCGGCAAACCTCTGAGGGTGATTGATCTGCCATCAGGTATCCGCGTCGGTGCAGTTTTCCGTGAGGGTAAGGTCCTGACACCAAATGGCGATCTGCAGATCCAGGCGCAGGACCGCATCGTGATCTTCGCCGTCGCCAACAGAGTGCGCCAGGTGGAACAAATGTTCCGAGTCAGTCTCGACTTCTTCTGATCGACTGCCGATTTTCTAGTCTTGCAATTGCCTGACCGAAAGGTCAAAAATGACCTCAATACCGATTGGTTTGAATAGATCCGGTCCCCGAACGGAGGAAGCATGAGCCGAATTGCCTATGTCAACGGTCAATATGTCCGTCATGCGGACGCTGCGGTCCATGTGGAGGATCGTGGGTACCAGTTCGCTGACGGCGTATATGAGGTCTGCGAGGTCTGGCAAGGCAAGATAGTCGATGTTCCTCGTCATCTTGACCGGCTCGACCGCTCCTTGAACGAGCTGCGCATTGATTGGCCAATGGCGCGCAACGCTGTCCAATTTGTGCTTCATCAGGTTGTCAGGCGCAACAAAGTACGCAATGGCCTCGTCTATATTCAGGTCACACGCGGCGTTGCCAAACGGGATCACTTTTTCCCACCCGAAGACGTCGCACCATCCATTGTCGTGACGGCCCGCTCCAGTGATCCTGCTGCTGCACAAACTTCGGTCGACGAGGGTATCGGCGTCGTCAGCTATCCTGAAAACCGTTGGCCAAGAGTGGACATCAAGACGGTTGCGTTGCTTCCCAATGTTCTGGCCAAACAGAACGCCAAGGAACACGGCGGTAAAGAAGCCTGGTATATCGACAAGGACGGCAACGTGACCGAGGGTGGGTCGACGAATGCCTGGATTGTCACCAAGCAGGGCGTTCTGGTTACCCGGCCGGCGGAAAGCGGCATATTGCGTGGTATAACCCGAGCTGTCGTACTGGAACTTGTTCAAAAAGACGGGATGACCTTTGAAGAAAGGCCATTTAGTCTGGAAGAGGCATTCGAGGCCAAGGAGGCTTTTGTCACCGCGGCAACCACTGTGGTGATGCCTGTGACACGTCTTGATGGCCGGGTTATCGGAAATGGCCATCCGGGATCTGTTGCAACCCGATTGCGCGAATTGTTCCATACTGCTACTGATTTGCAGGCGGTATGATTCGATTGGCCTTGTTGGGCGGCGAATTCGAAACAATATAGAGCTGGGGCAGACAGCTCTTCTGGTGGGCAATGCAAAAAGCGAGCGGTTGTCAAACCTTAGCGTTTGAACTTGAACGTCTTTTGACGGTAAGCTGCTGTGGAACGCCGGATGCTCGGCCGCATCCGGGACAAATAGGATAAAAAGACTGATGGCTGAGCGCGCACAAAATCTCCAAGACACTTTCCTCAATCACGTTCGCAAGCAAAAAACTCCTCTGACAATTTTCCTGATCAACGGTGTAAAATTGCAGGGTGTCGTAACCTGGTTCGACAATTTCTGTGTCCTGCTTCGTCGCGACGGGCATTCTCAGCTTGTCTACAAGCACGCGATTTCCACAATTATGCCAAACGGGCCTGTTCAGTTGTTCGATCAGGCAGAGGAAAACGCTGAAAAGGCAAGCTGATTGAAACCGAAGTCTCGGGCAGACGATTTTTCAAAATCAAACGGTACTGAAGAGCCGGGCCAGAAATCACTTCGCGTGAAAGACACTGGGGTAGATCGTCTGCCTCAGCCTTTTCGTGCGATCATCCTAGAGCCAGTCCTCCAATTGCGGGCGGAGGGTTCCGGCGAACTGCGTGGCAATAGAAGCCCTGAGGCACGGCTTGGAGAAGCTGTTGGCCTAAGCGCTGCCATTAACCTCGACATCGTTCACTCAGGCGTTGTTCGGGTCAACAATCCCAAGCCAGCGACGCTCTTTGGTGAAGGCAAGGTAGCCGAACTTGCGGGTATTGTTGCCAGCGAAGATCTCGACCTTGTCGTCATCGACCATCCATTGACGCCTGTTCAGCAACGTAATCTTGAACGACGCCTTAAGACAAAGGTGATTGATCGTACCGGACTCATTCTGGAAATCTTTGGCGACCGGGCACGGACCAAGGAAGGCAAGTTGCAGGTCGATCTTGCACATCTTACATGGCAAAAGAGCCGATTGGTCAGGTCCTGGACCCACCTAGAGCGGCAGCGGGGCGGTGCCGGCTTTATGGGGGGGCCGGGTGAAACGCAGATCGAGGCAGACCGTCGCCAGATACAAGAGCGCATCATTGCGCTGCAGAAGCAGCTGGAAAGCGTCCGTCGAACACGTGATCTCCACCGTAAGAAACGCAAGAAGATACCGCAGCCTGTTGTGGCGCTTGTCGGCTACACCAACGCCGGAAAGTCTACACTTTTCAATCGGTTGACCGAGGCAGATGTCTTTGCCAAAGATCTCTTGTTTGCAACTCTTGACCCGACGTTGCGCAAGATAAAGCTGCCACATGGCAGGGAAGTTATCCTGTCGGATACGGTTGGCTTCATTTCCGATTTGCCGACCCATCTTGTTGCTGCTTTCCGGGCAACACTGGAAGAGGTGCTGGAGGCCGACCTTATTCTGCACGTCCGTGATATTTCGCACCCGGATACGGATGCGCAGGCGGAGGATGTCAAAAAGACCTTGAACGATCTCGGCGTTGACGCCCAAAACGGCGCTCCGGTCGTTGAAGTATGGAACAAGATCGACTGCCTTGATCCGGCGCTTCGGGAAAAATTACTCGAGGATGTCGGCCATGATGGGCCTGTTTCTCTGTCGGCTTTGACGGGTGAGGGTATCGATGGCTTGTCTGATCGCATCGACGCGTTCATGGCAAAGCACGACGATATCTTCTCCATTCAGATACCGGTTGCGGAAGGCGCTCTTCTGGCAAAGCTTTACCAGATGTCTGAAGTGCTGGAACGCTCAGATGCGGAAGACTTCGTGACGGCTGAGGTGCGTGTTTCCGACAAACAACGTGGGCCCTTCCGGGACTTGTTTTCGGAATATCTTGTCGATCTCGCTGGCCAGTTGGACACGGGCTCCGAAGACTGACGTTTCCAAAATGGCACCTGTGTGGAAGATCGCTTGATTGTGCGCATCGAGTCTAAGCTAATTTTCGAATTTCCTGGCGAAGAAGTAGCTAATTGTGGCCGTTACGAAGCTCACAAAGGCAATGAAGAAGATTGCCCAAACGGTTTCCTGCAGGTGGACAACGGCTGCCAAAAGCGCTGAAAGGCAAATCATCGTAAGTCTGCTAAACGATCTTGCCACCGCAATTCCTTTGACGCGCTGACCCTTTGGCGCAATTTCCATAAAATAGACTTGCAAGACCGCTACTATTCCGCGGACTGCCAAAGTGACCACGAAGATTGCGATGGCATGTATTCTCAAATCGTGTTGCAGGTTCAACATATGAAGTGTTGCCAGAATGGAACCGCAAAAGCCGACCAGAAGTGAACAGGTTATCATTACCATCCGGTGTGAAACGTTATTCAAGGTACCCCAAAGCGGACCTGCCACGATGTAGCCTAAGGCATAGGAGGTGACCATTGCCGTCAGCCCCTTGCTCGTCGTGTGGTGGGTCTCTGCAGCAATAAGGGCGAAGAACGGAACGGCGAGTATCACAGCTGAAAACACTGTCGTGATGACCACATACTGGCGAAACCATGATTGATTCATCATGGCCAGCACGTTGAGATAGTAGTTTCTGGCCAATCTAAGCGGAGACCGCGTTGCCGATGGCCGTGCTGCGTTGGTTGGAGCACTGTCTTCCACGGCCAATATTGTAAGTGCTGATAGAGCGAAACAGGCGATGCCGATCGTAACCACAATGGAGTGCCGACTAAGTGGGGGCAATTCCAGTGTGAGCTCATGCGCGATCCAGGCCAAGGCAACGCCAAATCCGCCACCAATCGCCATCTGCGTGTATTGAAGCAACAAACGCGATTTTGATTGCAAGTTGTCTGCCAGAAAGTCAGTCATCAGCAAATGCTGAAATTCGTCGGCGACTCCCATTGTGAAAATGCAGACAACAAAGACGATACTTGTCTGGGTCTGAGTTCCGAAAAGCACAGAGACAATCGTAGCGCCAAAGCAGAGCGCTAAGATCATGTCACACAGAGACAACGCCAACTTTCGATTTCTGATCTTGGCAATTCTCTCAAAAAGAAAGATGTCGGTCAGCGAGCTGGCAAGTTGTCGAACAGACACGAGGGCACCAACCAAAAAGACTGGCATTCCGACTGATACCGCCAGAAACGTGATGACAATCGACGGGCTCGCCATTGTCCAGGCTGTTTGTGCCAGACTTGTTTGCCCGGCCAGCAAAGACAAAGTTCGTCTTTCCGCTGAAGATGCAATGACGGCCAATTGTCACAAGCTCCGGATCGAAAATCACGTCTTACAATTGAAGGATATCTTGTCGTCGGCACGGAAAAAAGCAATTCGAATTTCAAGAACCAGGTTAGCCAAGCTGAATAGGAGACCATCCTGGGGTTCTAAAGTTCATGACTGTCTCTGCTTTGCTTCTTGCCAAGCCGCTTCCATTTCTTCGAGTGTCATGTCCTGAAGCGTGGTGCCAGTTCGGCTTGCCACGTCTTCAATTGCGGCAAACCGGGTACGGAATTTTCTGTTTGTCCGGCGCAAGGCTTCTTCGGGATCAATGTCGAGGTGACGAGCGAGGTTGGCGAGTGCAAACAGGGTGTCACCAAGTTCGTCGCTCATGCGGTCCTTATCAGGGTCACCTTTGGCAAGTTCTGCATCCAGCTCGTGCGTTTCTTCCCGGATTTTGTCCAGCACGAGCCTGGCATCATTCCAGTCGAAACCGACTTTGGAGGCCCGGCGCTGCAGTTTGTCGGCTTCCTGTAGGGCTGGAAAAGCGGTTGGAACATCGTCAAGATAGCCTTTGCTCGGCTCAGCAAGTCCGCGAGCTTCGCGTTCGGCCTGCTTTTCAGCCCGCTCTTCTGCTTTGATCCGCTCCCAGATACCTTTGACGTGTTCCGCCTTTTCACCGTTTTCATCGCCGAAAACATGAGGATGGCGACGGATCAGTTTTTTGGTGATGCCTTCAACGACGTCGCCGAAATCAAAGTGCTCGTCTTCCTCGGCCATGCGCGCGTGATAGACCACTTGGAGCAACAAGTCGCCGAGCTCTTCTCGCAATTCCAGAAGGTCATTTTTTGCGATTGCATCTGCAACTTCGTAAGCCTCTTCGAGCGTATAGGGAGCAATAGTCGAAAAGTTTTGCTCCAGATCCCAGGGACATCCGGTTACGGGCGTTCTCAGGGCCGCCATGATTTCGATGAGGCGGGAAATGTTGCGGCTGGGTGTCATTGGCAAACCTATAAACAATGAGAGGCACCAAAATAGGTGCCTCTGATTTGCACACTTAAAGCCGGCTCACAAGGACTTAACCCCTTATGGACGGATGCCAGAACGTTACGGCCCGCTCTATCAGAGCCACAGCGCCGTAGAACAAAGATCCTGCAAGAGCGGCAACGGCGATTTCCGCCCACACCATATCAACATTCATGCGGCCGACTTCCGTTGAGATCCGGAACCCCATGCCAACGATCGGTGTGCCGAAAAATTCGGCCACGATTGCTCCGATCAAGGCAAGGGTCGAATTGATCTTCAACGCGTTGAAGATGAACGGCATAGCCATGGGCAGGCGCAGTTTGAAGAGAGTTTGCCAGTAGTTGGAGGCATAGGTGCGCATCAAGTCCCGCTGCATGGCATCCGACGCAGCAAGGCCTGCTACCGTGTTCACGAGCATTGGGAAGAACGTCATGATGATGACGACGGCGGCCTTGGATGGCCAGTCGAAGCCGAACCACATCACCATGATCGGTGCAACACCGATGATAGGAAGGGCCGATACCAGATTGCCAATGGGCAAGAGACCCCTTCTAAGAAACGGAACCCGGTCAACGAGGATTGCAATCAGGAACGCTGAGCCGCAGCCGATGATGTAGCCTGCGAGAACCGCTTTCAGGAAGGTTTGCTGGAAATCGGCCCATAGCGTTGGCACTGAATTGATGAGCCGCAACCAGATTTCAGATGGAGCAGGCAACAGCACTTTCGGCACGCCTGCACCAGTTACCACGAGTTGCCAAAGAACTAGTAGCGTAATGCCGAAAATGGCTGGTATCGCCAAATTCACTATACGGGCCAAGCTCTGCGAGCGGCTTTTCCAGAGCGCCAGTCTTTCTACAAAAAGCCAGGAGGCGGCCCAGGTCGCGACAACCAGCGCCCAAAAACCCAGTTTTGCTTCCCCGACATGTTGCGACACCGTTGAAACCAATAGCCAGGCTGAAGTCGCCGCGACCAGCCCGAGTATGAGATCTCCTATCAAGTTGCGCATGAAGCCGAGTTCATACCGGACACCGGCAATCGCAAGGATCACGAGGCAAACAGCCAGGCTCGGAACGTCCATGACACCGTAGTCAGGGCCGAATATGGGGCTGAAAAGCCCGACAATCACCATGAGCACAACAAACCAGGCAAGAAGGGCTGGCATATCAATTCTGCGCTTGGCGGCCGTTTGTGTGCTCATCTTACCATCCCCATGCGCTTGAGGGTTTGTTTTTCCAGAACGCCGATCAGCGCGACAAGAGAACCGGCAAGGAAGGCCGCCATGAGCAAGGCGGACCAAATCTGAATGGTTTGGCCGTAGTAGGAACCAGCAAGAAGTCTTGCCCCAAGCCCTGCAACAGCGCCGGTCGGCAGTTCACCAACGATGGCTCCAACCAGTGAAGCAGCCATGCCGATCTTCATGGACGTGAAAAGGAACGGCACTGCATAGGGAAGGCGGAGCTTCCAGAAGGCCTGAACGCGGGAGGCAGAATAGGTGTGCATCAGATCCATGTGGATCACTTCAGGTGACCGCAACCCCTTCACCATGCCGACTGCGACAGGAAAGAAGGACAGGTAGGTTGAGATAAGAGCCTTGGGCAGCAATCCGGATATCCCGACGGCATTCAAAACGACGATGATCATCGGTGCGATGGCAAGGATCGGAATTGTTTGCGAAGATATGATCCAGGGCATCAGAGATTTGTCGAGAACCCGGGAATGAACGATGCCGATCGCAAGCAAAATGCCGAGAGTCGTTCCGATCAGAAAGCCCAACAGGGTCGAAGAAAGAGTGATGCCACTGTGAAAGATCAGGGATCGTTTGGACGTGATCTTTTTTTCGACTGTCGTGTTCCAGATTTCAACGACAACCTGGTGAGGCGCAGGCAGTACAGGCCGTTCCTGGGCAAGCGTGTCGGTGACCAGCTGACTGAGAGGAACATCAGTCTGGCTTGCGCGCTCATAGATCTCTTGCTGAAAGGGCGTGTTGAGTGCCACGGCGGCCATGTACCAGATCGCTAGAATAGCAGAGACGACAACTACAACAGGGCCAACGGTTCCGGACATCAGGCCGGCAAAGGGGTTGCTGCTGCGGGTGGTAGGAAGAGACACGTCGGTCATTGGTTCGCTCCGCAGGCGGTCATGTCTTCTTCAAGCGTGCCTATTGTCTCGTCAGCCATGGTTGCTTCAGTCTTCATAGGAATGACCGGCACGTAGGCCGTCGCGCACCCGGTGAGCGATCTTCAGGAATTCGGGCGTTTCGCGAATGTCCAGATTTCTTTCGCGCGGCAAATCACTGTCTATAACGTCATAGATGCGGCCGGGGCGGGGGCAGAGCACGACGATTTTGCTCGAGAGAAAAACGGCTTCCGGGATTGAGTGAGTCACAAAAACGACTGTCTTGTTGGTTTTAGCCCACAACTGAAGCAATTGTTCATTCAGGTGATCGCGCACGATCTCATCCAGGGCACCGAATGGCTCGTCCATAAGGAGCAGATCAGGTTCAACGGCCAATGCGCGTGCAATGGAGGCACGCTGTTGCATTCCGCCGGAGAGTTGCCAGGGAAACTTCTTTTCAAATCCGGAAAGGTTCACCAGATCCATGTTCCGGGCGATGCGCTCCTGCTGCTCGGCTTTGGGCAGTCCCATGATTTCAAGAGGCAGAGCGACATTCTTGGCGATCGTGCGCCAGGGATAGAGAGCTGCGGCCTGAAAGACATAGCCATAGGCGCGGTTCAAGCGCGCCTCTTCCGGTGAAACGCCGTTGACTGTGATTGATCCTGCCGTTGGTCGTTCAAGATCGGCGATCACGCGCAACAACGTGGTCTTGCCGCAACCGGATGGACCGATAAACGAAACGAAATCGCCTTCATCGATTTTGAGGTCGATGTCGGCAAGGGCGTGAACCGGCCCGTCATTGGTTTCGAACGTAAGCGACAGATTGTCGATGTCGATAACGCGTTTCGGGCTGGCGCTGGTCGTCTGTTCCACCGTTCCGGTGTCCTTTGCGCTGGCAAGAGCAGTCATTCATTTCCTCGCTTACGAGCCATTGGGCAATTTGCCGGAAAACCGGCTTTCCCCTATCCCGGCTCCCTCCCCAATCGGGGAGGGAAAGTCTTCAGTCAAACACCGCTGGCCGGAATGCCCGTGCGTTCCACTTTGCGCGGAGCGGTAAGTTCTTTCCACGTGGAAAGTGCTTTGTTCACAGCCTGGAATGGTTCGCGGGCAACAAATTCACCATGACCCTGCTTGTGGTTGACCGTGCCGTCTTCGACCGCAACACGTCCACGTGTGAGAGTGTAACGCGGAAGCCCTTTGACGGCCTTGCCTTCAAAGACATTGTAGTCAATGGCCGACTGCTGGTTGGCAGCCGTGATTGTTTTTGCCTTGTTCGGATCCCAAACCACAAGGTCAGCGTCTGCTCCTACCAAAACTGCGCCTTTTTTCGGATAGATATTCAGGATTTTTGCAATATTGGTTGAAGTTACCGCGACAAATTCGTTTGGAGTCAAACGCCCGGTTCCAACGCCGTAAGTCCAAAGCATTGGCATGCGGTCTTCCAAGCCGCCGGTCCCGTTCGGGATCTTTGTGAAATCACCTACGCCGGTTCGTTTCTGGTCGGTTGTAAAAGCGCAGTGGTCGGTCGCAACAACTTGAAGGGACCCGGAGGCCAAGCCCGCCCAAAGGCTGTCCTGGTGCTTCTTGTCGCGGAACGGTGGCGACATGACGCGCCGCGCGGCGTGATCCCAGTCTGCGTGCTTGTATTCGCCATCATCAAGGGTCAGGTGCTGGATCAGCGGTTCACCATAAGCGCGAATGCCGTTCTGACGCGCCCTGCGGATCGCTTCGTGCGCCTGCTCTGAGGAGGTGTGCACGATATAGACGGGTACGCCCGCCATGTCGGCGATCATGATGGCGCGATTGGTTGCTTCGCCTTCCACTTCAGGTGGACGTGAGTAGGCATGCGCTTCCGGTCCGTTGTTGCCTTCCGCCAGCAGTTTTTGCTGAAGCGTTGCGACCACGTCGCCGTTTTCGGCATGGACCAGCGGCAGTGCGCCAAGTTCCGCACAGCGTTGGAAGGAGGCGAACATTTCATCATCGTTCACCATCAGAGCGCCTTTGTACGCCATGAAGTGCTTGAACGTGTTGATGCCCTTTTTCTGGACCACTTCCTGCATGTCATTGAAGACCTGCTCACCCCACCAGGTGATGGCCATGTGGAAGGAATAGTCGCAATGCGCCATTGTGGACTTGTTGTCCCACATCTGCAGCGCTTCGAGCAGCGACTGACCAGGTGAGGGCAGGGCGAAGTCGACGACCATTGTCGTACCGCCGGAAAGGGCCGCCCGGGTTCCACTGTCGAAATTGTCTGATGAGAAGGTACCCATGAAGGGCATTTCCAGATGCGTGTGCGGGTCAATGCCGCCCGGCATGATGTAGCAACCGATCGCGTCCAGAGTTTCGTCTCCAGAAAGGTTCGGGCCTATTTCGGCAATACGGCCGTCTTCGATCTTCACGTCGGCTTCATAGGACAGGTCGGCAGTGACAACCGTGCCACCTTTGATCACTTTGCTTGCCATCGTCGTTTCCCTCTCGTTCACATCCGTTTCACCGGCAAGTTTGCCTGGTTGGTCATTCAATTGGTTTCAGGGCACCAAAGTGCCGGGGCCGTCAGGTCGCGGTCTTTGAGGACCATCGAGATACCGTATTTTTCGGCAATGACGCACGCTTTGGTGAAGTGTATCGGCTTGTCGATGTATTCCGCATCAAAGATGGCTTTGCCGGCGTCATTGTAGGCTGCGTAAGCCTTGCAAGTTCGGTCCTGATAACAGCTTTCCGCGATGGCAAAGTCGAGCACGTCAATCAGTTTCTCAGTCAGGTCTGGCACATTTTTCTGTCCGATTTTCAAGCCGAGACCGCGTGCCGTGCCGGCAAGCAAGCGAATATAGGCCACCGTGTGTTCCTCTGTAATCGGGAACCCGCTGTCATTGTCATGGACATCCATGTTGTCCGGCTCAATCGCATCGAAACCCATAGCCTTGCAACTTTCAAAGCGAGCTGCCATCAGCGGCAACAGGACATCGAGCCGACGAATGTCGAGAAAGCGTTCATCGGGCCAGTCGTCATAAGTGTTGCCGATGATTTCCGACGGAAAATTTGCTCTGTCGGGTGATGTTCTTTCAAGCGTACCGACACTGACATAGCAAATCGTCTTGATGCCTTTGGATTTCAGAGCGGCCAAGTCTTCAGGCGATACGATTGACGGATGCAGATCCAGCACCTTGACGGGCCTGTTGAGATCAGCCGGTTCCGTCAACTGCCAATCCCAGCTGTCGCCGGCGGAAAAGCCGAAGGCAGGCAGGGACAGCATGAGAACGCTGCCTGCCAGTGCCATTGCTTTTCCAAAAATCGCATTATTCGACGATCTCCGCCGTTTCGACCACGGCATGGAAAAGAACATCCGCACCAGCTTTTGCCCAGTCCTTGGAGATCTCTTCAGCTTCATTGTGCGACAATCCATCAACACAAGGACACATGATCATTGCTGTCGGAGCGACTTTGTTGATCCAGCAAGCATCATGTCCAGCGCCGGAAATGATGTTCTGGTGAGAATAGCCAAGCCGTTCGGCGGCGTTTCTGACTGCGTCGACACAGCCTTGATCGAACTCAACCGGATCAAAACCGCCGACTTTTTCAAACTCGACTTCAAGTCCCATCTCGTCGCAGATTTTCTTGCCGCCGATTTTCAGGCGATCTTCCATATCCTTGATGACGGCGATATCAGGTGACCGGAAATCGATGGTGAACACCGCTTTGCCGGGGATCACGTTGCGTGAGTTCGGATAGACGTCGATGTGCCCGGCCGCGCCGACAGCATGAGGAGCGTGAGACCAGGCGATTTCGTCGACCAATTCCAAAATGTGCGCCATGGCAAGGCCTGCATTCTTGCGCATCGGCATCGGAGTCGAGCCGGTGTGGCTGTCTTTTCCGGTTACGGTCACTTGCGTCCAGGAAAGGCCCTGACCGTGTGTCACAACGCCGATGTCCTTGCCTTCAGCTTCGAGGATCGGACCCTGCTCAATGTGAAGTTCGAACATGGCGTGCATCTTGTCCTTGCGAGCGCCGACTTCTTCGTCGCCCACCCATCCGATGCGCTTCAATTCATCACCGAACTTCTTGCCTTCCGCATCTTCGCGGTCATAGGCCCAGTTCTGGGTGTGAACACCTGCAAAGACACCGGAAGCTAACATGGCAGGCGCAAAACGCGTGCCTTCCTCGTTGGTCCAGTTGGTGACGACGATCGGATGTTTGGTCTTGAGACCAAGGTCGTTCATAGTGCGCACAAGTTCCAACCCGCCCAGAACTCCGAGGATACCGTCGTATTTACCTCCGGTGGGCTGGGTATCGAGGTGAGAGCCTACATAGACCGGCAGAGCATCGGGATCCGTTCCTGGCCGGGTCATAAACATGTTGCCCATAGTATCAACGGCCATGGAAAGTCCGGCCTCTTCACACCATTTCTGAAAAAGTTTCCGGCCTTCCGAATCTTCATCGGTCAACGTTTGCCGGTTGTTTCCGCCAGCAACACCCGGACCGATCTTTGCCATCTCCATCAAGCTGTCCCAGAGCCTGTCCGGATTGATCTTCAAATTTTCGCCTGGAGCGGCCATATGCATGCCTCCTAGAAATATATCGGTGTCGCGTTCACTGCCTGCCGTTCAGTCTATCACATTCAAAACGCTGCGCAATTTGCTGAACAACTCGTCTATCTGGCCCTTGGAGATGATCAAGGGTGGTGACAGGGCAATGATATCGCCGGTGGTGCGGATCAGGATACCGTCGTCATACGCCTTCAGGAAAGCTGAGAATGCTCTTTTGGTTGGCTCTCCGGCAATCGGTTCAAGTTCAACTGCGCCAATCAGACCAAGACTGCGGATGTCGATGACATGCGGGCAGTCCCTTAATGCATGCAATCCGTCTTCCCAGTGCTGGGCAAGCTCCGCTGCACGCGTCAGAAGGCCTTCTTCTTCATATGTGTCAAGGGTCGCAAGAGCCGCAGCGCAGGCGACCGGGTGAGCGGAATATGTGTAGCCATGGAACAGTTCGATCATGTGTTCCGGGCCCGTCATGAAAGCGTTGTAGATATCTGCAGAGCAGAATACAGCGCCCATGGGCACAACACCTGAGGTCAGACCCTTGGCGGTCGTGACCAGATCAGGTGTTACCCCGAAAAAGTCTGTCGCGAAGGGAGAGCCAAGCCTGCCGAATCCGGTGATAACTTCGTCAAAAATCAGCAAAATGCCATGTTGGGTACATATTTCGCGAAGCCGTTCCAGATAGCCCTTAGGCGGTATCAGTACTCCTGTTGAACCCGCCACGGGTTCAACGATCACGGCCGCAATCGTGGACGGGTCGTGTAACTGAATGATGCGGATGAGATCCTCCGCGTATTCCGCGCCATTTTCAGGCATTCCCCGTGAAAATGCGTTGCGGTCCGGGTCGTGCGTGTGGCGCATATGATCGACACCCGCCAGCATGGTGCCAAATGTCTTACGGTTCGCGACGATGCCACCAACGGAGATGCCGCCAAAGCCCACACCGTGATAGCCGCGCTCACGCCCGATCAGACGTGTTCGCGTGCCCTGACCGATGGAACGCTGGTAGGCCAAGGCGATCTTCAGTGCTGTGTCGACGCTCTCCGAGCCGGAGTTCGTGAAAAAGACGTGATCGAGGGGGAGAGCATCATCGCGGCCAAGCGGGCAGCAAGCTCAAATGCTTTCGGATGGCCCATCTGAAAGGCAGGCGCATAGTCGAGTGTCGCAATTTGTTTTTGCACGGCTTCAACGACCCTGGGTCGTGAGTGGCCTGCGTTGCAGCACCAAAGACCGGCAGTACCGTCAAGCACCTGACGTCCTTCTGCGGTCGTATAGTGCATATCCTTGGCCGAAACGAACATGCGCGGCGTTTGCTTGAACTGACGATTTGCCGTGAACGGCATCCAGAATGCTTCAAGATTGTTTGTGGCAGCGTGGCTCGATGCTGCCGGAGATGCCGGTGATGACATGCGTCCTCCTTGCGACCCATTGCTGCGCTCAAGGTCGACTGTTGATCTCAAAAAGAAAGGATGATGAGCAACGGCGCATTTGTGGCAATGCAACGCCGATCAGATCCTCTCCCCACACTGTCCCTCAAGATCCTCGGGCGGGCTCTTGCCTCTTCCTGACGATCCTTCTTTCTGGATGGCCCATGGCCAGTCACGGCTTGCCGCCGGATCACGACCATGATGGTCAGATGCTGCCGAACGTTCAAGAGTTGCCCATTGCGGGCGCTTTTGTGATCGACTAGCCTTCTGACCATCTGGTCAATTTACCCTAGGAGGGATTTGACCAAATGGTCAAGATGCAAATCCATTCGACATGACCAATTTGTGGTCACATGCCGATGCGAGGCGCAGCACCAGGTCCATACAGGCTGCTTCCAAGTGAGGAATCAGCTTACTTTGCGGATATCTAGAAGAGCGCCCACAAGGGCCGAAACGGACGAATTTGATGACAGGTCTGAGCGGGCAGGATACGGCATCACTGAAACCGGGTGGCATGAGCCGCATTCAGGAAAAGAACAGAACATTGATACTGGAAGCTGCGCTCAGTGAGTTTTCCAGAAAAGGGTTTTCGGGCGCTACCGTGGAGCGAATTGCAGCGGAAGCGGGCATGTCCAAATCCAACCTTCTTTATTATTTTTCTTCTAAGGAAGCGATCTACAGCGCGACATTGGCACATATTCTGGAAGTGTGGCTCGCACCGCTGAAGACGTTGAAACCTGATGGTGAACCTGCTTCGGAACTTGCCGACTATATTCGGCAAAAAATTGAAATGTCGGCGAGATTTCCAGAGGCTTCGCGACTCTTTGCCAATGAAGTGATGCAGGGCGCCCCACAGATCCTCCCAATTCTGGAAACGGATTTGAAGCGTCTTGTGGAAGAAAAGAGCCAGGTGATCGAGAACTGGATTTCTGCCGGAAAAATGCGAAAGGTCAATCCGCTTCACCTGATTTTCACTATCTGGGCAACCACTCAACACTATGCGGATTTTTCCGTTCAGATCAGAGCGTTGACCGGCAAAGACTTGAGCGATCCCGAATTTCATATGGAAACGGTTCAGGCCGTTACAACTCTGATCCTGAACGGTGTCGGGTTGGCCTTGCCGGATGCAAACGATCAAAGCCAATGACAGATGAACCTTCAGATCTGCCCGACAGTTCACGGATCGCTGTGACAAGTCGATACCATATATTGAAGGAAGATCTGTCGGAGGATTTCATCAGGGCCTCTGGGCCCGGTGGTCAGAATGTCAACAAGGTATCGACCGCTGTGCAGCTGCGCTTTGACCTGGCTGGAAACGAGACACTGCCGCAGGATATCAAATCGCGCGCTGCAAGGTTGGCCGGGAGCCGTCTGACACTAAGTGGCGAAATCGTGCTGCGGGCAGACAGATACAGAACCCGGGAGCGCAATCGTGAAGACGCTTTGGAGCGCCTGCTGGAATTGTTGCGAAAATCGACCGAAAGGCAAAAGCCGCGCAAGGCGACCAGGCCAACCCTGGCGTCCAAGAAGCGCCGCCTGGAAGCAAAGAAACAACGGGGCAATATCAAGAAGATGCGGGGCCGGGCTGGACGGCAGGATGACTAAGTGTTCAGTCTGCTCATCGCTTCAGTTACCTCGTCACGCTTGATCGCAATGCAGCTGGGAGCAAAGCGCTTTTCAAACAATTATTTCGATTTGGAGATCTGACAGGTCGACGGTCATTTTTGAGGATCGGCCGTTGCATTTTTCAGCGCGTCACCGGGAGATTCGTTGAACGCCTGACGATACATTTTCGAAAAATGGCTGACGCTCGAAAATCCGGATGCATGGGCGATTTCCGCTATTGTGTTGTGTTGACGCATAAGGATCAGATCCCGAGCTTGTTTTAAACGTACCGATCGAATGAAGGCTGCTGATGTCAAACCGTTGACCTTCTTTATTCGCCTGCCCAGTGTCTTTTCACTCGTAGCCAGAGCCGCTGCCAGTTCTTTGACGCCGAAATTCTCGTCTTTGATATGATCCTGAACACAATCTGTAGCCTGTTCGAGAAATCGTTTTTCCGCAGGCGCCAGCAGATTGTTGTTCGGATCCTCCGTCAAAATCGTTTCCAATGCGTCTATACGTGCACCGGTGTCTTTAAGGGCCGCTGCCTGCACGGTTACATCGCTCCGCAATAGGTTGGCTTCCATGATCGCAGCATGCTTTTGGCTCTGCATGGTTTTGACCATGACAGAAATCGCAATTAGCATGAATGTCGTTTCCCCAACGATCGCAATGTAATAGCCCCAGGAAATTGGGTAGCGAATGATGAGTTCGTAGGCGTAGGTGGCGTTGGTAATTTCAAGTGGGAAAGAGAAAAAGTAGACCGCGACAACCAGGCCGCTGGTAAAGAACAATAACGAAAGAGCAATCGGCATTGCCTGTGGCAATCCTTCTCTGATTTTGTGCAGAGCGACGATCAACAGAACCAAGGGGCAGAAGAAGTAAATAACATGCAATGGCACTGCCAGTGTCCATGGATCCAGGACCGCAAGAACAGTTGAGATAATGGTGGTCACAGACAAGACGGAAAACAAAACCCTCAGGCGTTTCTGGCCTGCATCAACCTCGAGCAAAATTCTGCAGTATTGGACATTTGCAAAGGCCGCGACCCCGGTGAAAAAGAACATGACCGGCGACATCACCGATACGGGCAGGGTGATGCCCAGAATTTTATGAAGCCACCCATCATAGAGAAACGAGAACAAAAACTGACTGACGAGATAGAGCGAATAATATTTGTAAAAACGGGTTTCTATCTGACGAAAAATGATCAGGCTGAAGATCGTGATTGATAACACATAGCTCAAAAACAATGCATTCAATATCATCATGCCGGTGGACCAGTCTGCAAACAGGTCCGGCGTGATGATGACCGGTTTCAAAGTCGGTTCAACGGTTCCGGCAACACGAAGATAGAAAACTTTTCTCTCGTCTGGCCCCACAACAAGAGGCAGGCCGGGCTTCATGGAACGAGATGCTCTTTCCAATTGAGGAACGGTGCGGCCATCTCGAGCTATGAAGACTAATTCTTCTCGGGTTTGTTCATAAATAATTACGTCATCGAAAATGGTTTCAGCAAATGCGACCAGCCAGTGTTTTCTTGTTTCATGGTCGTTGTTTACAGCAAAGCGGAGCCATAGGGTTTGGCCGGGCAAAGGCGCTTGCAGCGCCGTGGCACAGGGAAGTCTGGTAAACTCCTTTTGGGTAATCTCACCGGTCTTCAGAGAGTCTGAGAGATCAATATAGTATTCCGCGTTCAGTGAGCGCAGTTGATCGCTTTGATTTTCCGAAAGAGTGTTTTCAAGTCCATTGATAAAACCGGTCGCGCATGTGTTTCCGGGATCTTCAGCTTTTGACTTAACAGTCGCTATGAAGATCAAGAATAGTGTGGCGAACACAAGCGCAGTTCGCAGTTTATATCTCTTCATGAACCTCTGAACTTCGATCTGACCGGCAGCTTGCACATTCGCGCGCATATCGGACAAATGCAAGCGCATATCCGTCAAAATACGGATGTCATATTCCAAACATTGCACGTGCTTGTCACAAAGCCTGACTGCTCCGGACCCGCTGCTGCATTCAGCATCATTCAGCGGGCACTCAACATGACTTTGTGACAATGAAGCGGCTTGATTTGACCTTCTATATGTTTGGACATCGCACGAGACATCTCTCGGTGTTGACAATAACGGCGGCAGCGCTGCCGTTGCCGGAATTCGCGACTGCGTGCAGGTGCCGGGCTAAGATCATTTTAGGCGCAGCAATTCTACTCGGTGTTTCAGCCGCGCCAAGCGTGTCGGCGGATTTCAATGTGTCAACCGAGGCGGAACTGCGTGGAGCGATCTTTGCTGCCAACACCAATGGTGAAGCGGACAATACGATCAACCTGTCTGGAAATCTTGCCGGGTCAAACGCACTGACTCAGTCGCTTCCGATGATCACTGGTGATCTGACAATCAATGGGAACGGCAACACTATTGATGCCAACGGCAATGGCCGCGTTTTTTTCGTCCAGGCTGGTACGGTTTCAATCAGCAACGTGACGGTGAACAACGCCGTTGCTCAGGGCGGTGCTGGCGGGAATGGTGACGCAGGCGCTGGCGGCGGCGGGCTTGGTGCCGGTGCAGCTGTCTTTGTGAACACTGGCGCTGTCGTAACAATCTCAGGTGTCAACGTCGGCGATGCCTCGGCAACAGGTGGAGCTGGTGGAAATGGTGGTGTCAATGACAACAGCGGCGGAGGAGGCGGCGGAGGAATTGGCGGAAATGGGGGACAAGGTAGTCTGGCTGCAAGCGGCTTTGGTGGTGTCGGCGGCGGCGGTGGTGGTTACGAAGGGAATGGTGGGGACGGTGGGTTCCTAGGTGACGGTAGCGGTGGCGGTGGCGGTGAATTTGGCAACGGTGGCAACGGTGGTACTGGTTTGGGCAGTGACGGTGGTGGCGGCGGTGGTGGTCAACAAGGCAATGGCGGCGACGGTGCATTCAAAACTGGCGGCGGCGGTGGCGGAGCGACTGCGAACGGAATGAACGCTAGTGTTTCAGCCGGCCTAGGCGGTGGAGCTGAAGGTGGCGATGGCGGTGACTTCAGTTCGGGCGAAGACGCAGCCGCGTTCGGTGGCGGTGGAGGAGGAGGAAATGAAACAGGAGGTAATGGCGCGTTTTCCGGTGGCGGCGGTGGTGGTACAGAACTGTTTTCTGGCGGTATTGGCGGTGTTGGCGGTGGCGGCGGCGGTGGTGGAAGTCTTGTTGCCGCGTCGAACAGGGGCGATGGTGGTGACTTTGGCGGCGGCGGCGGTGGTTTTAACGCAGGGAACGGAGGTTTTGGCGGCGGCGGCGGCGGTTCAAATACAGATGGGTCAATGGGCGGTGGGGGAGACGGAGGCTTCGGCGGTGGCGGTGGCGGTGGTGACCGCATTGGCCTGGCAGGACGCTTTGCCGGGCGAGGTGGAGTCGGTACGGGCGCTGATGGGGGCGGCGGTGCGGCCCTGGGCGGTGCAGTGTTCGTGCGCGATGGCGGCAGCCTGACGATCGCTGACACCGACTTTTCCGGTACCTACAATGTAACGGCAGGCAGCACCGGCGGCACTGGCAGCGCGACAGCTGGTCAGGAGCTGGGCCGGATTTTTTATCTTGATGGTGCGGGAACGACGACTCTGGAAGTCAATTCTGGTACCCGGGCGTTGGCTGGCTCCGATGCGATTGCTGGAACCGGGGCGATTTCAAAGTCAGGCACCGGTACATTGGTGCTGGCGGGCGACAATACCTATACCGGCGGCACAACGGTAAATGGGGGAACCCTGCAGCTTGGCGACGGCGGGACAATCGGTAGCGTCATCGGTGGTATCATCAGCAACGCTACACTGAGCTTCAATCGCTCTGATGTCGTCACATTTTCCGAAGTCATATCCGGCTCAGGGGAGTCTCCCAGGCGGGAAGCGGTACGCTGGTTTTCACAGGCACCAACACCTACACCGGCGGCACGACGGTGACGTCGGGCACGCTCGTCAACCAGGGCACAATAGCCGGGGCTGTTGTCAATAACGCAAGTTTCACCAATCAGGCCGGGGCCACGACGGGGGCGGTAACCAGTGCCGGCACCGGATCGAATGCTGGCACGATTGCGTCTCTGATCAACACCGGTGGCACTTTCACCAACACGGGAACGATTGCCGCAGGCGCCTCCAACAGCGACGGCACGACAACCAACACCGGGGCGATTGGCGGCGCGCTTGTCGTCTCGGGCGGTGTGTTCAACCAGAACGCAGGCGGAACGCTTGTCGGCAACACGACTGTCAGCAGTGGACAGCTGAATGTGAATGGGACGGGTACACTTTCGTCTGCCAGCGTCACCGTCAACGGCGGAACGCTGTCCACCGATGGCGGATCGCTTGCGGCCACGGCCGGTGTTCAGGTGAATAGCGGAACCTTTCAGCTTGAGGGTGATGAGACGATCAACACACTGATCAATGCGGGGACGGTGGCAATTGGCGCGGGCAACACGCTTTCCGCAGCCGTCATCACCAATTCCAGCGGCACGATCCGAGTTCGTGAAAATGCGACGCTTCAGGGCACCGGCAATACACTGAATAACAGTTCTCTCATTGATGTTGCCACGAATGGCACGGTGAGCGATGCCGGAGCGATCAACAATCTGGCCAATGGCTTTATCAACTTCAACGGCCCCGGCGGCACAGCCACATTTGCCTCAACAACAACCGGTTCTATCTTCAATGACGGCACCATCAATGTCGTTGACGGCGATGTTCTGGTGACCGGCAATCTCACCAATCAGGGCAGCGGACAGCTCGATGTCGCTGGCGGTGACATGACCGGCATCGGCGTGCTGACCAACACCTCCACAGCCACGTCCGGTGTCTCGGTTGGAGAAGGGCGGCTGCTGTCGGCCGATACGATCGTCAACAGCACAGGCGCGATGCTTTCCAATGCGGGAACGCTGACCGCGGCCAGCGGCTTGACCAACGCGACTGGCGCGACGCTCACGACCACTGGGACGTTGAATGGGGCGGTGACCAACAGGGGCACCCTCAATGCGACGGGCACGATCAACGGTGCTTTTACCAACGGGGGTGTCATTTCGACAGGCGGCAGCGGGGCTATTGCAGCGGTCACCATCAACGGCAATCTCGTACAGACGGCCGATGGATCTCTTGTTGTCGATGTGGACGGGGCAAGCAGCACCAATGATCGTGTAACGGTCACCGGCACGGCAGATCTGGCCGGTACCGTCGATCTCAATCTGATAGGCGCTGATCCTGTCGGGCTCTTTACGATCGTCAGTGCAGGGGGAGGGGTCACCGACAACGGGCTTGCGCTCGGCACCATGCAGACCTTCACCAATCCGCTGACCGAGGTTCAACTGGTCTACCCAAACGCGAACGATGTGGCGCTCAACTTCAGCTTCACTGCCGAGGCAGGCACTTTCAACTCGAACCAGACAAACACCCTGACCACGCTCAACGCGATCAACAGCGGCGATACCGGCGAGACTGGCCCGATAATCCAGGGATTGTTCAATCTGGGATCTGTCGAGCAAATGAGGACAGCCCTCAATCAGCTTTCTCCGGAGATCGCGCTCAACACCGAGACGGCCTCTTTGTTCTCCGCGGCTAATTTTACGAACAGTCTGTTTTCGTGTCCCGTTGAAGGCGGGGCCCATGCGTTCATACGCGAGGGCGATTGCCTTTGGCTACGCCCGCAGGGGCGTCTTCTGAGTGTTGACGAAACAGCGGAACGGATCGGCTTTGAAGAACGCGTTGCCGGCATTTCCGTTGGCGGGCAGTATCAAGTCTGGACAGACTGGTACACAGGGTTCGGGCTTGGATACGAGCAGGGCACCCTGGACAGCAACGCCAGTGCCAGTGCCCAGAGTGACCGCTTTCATCTCGGGGGCACGCTGAAGTACCAGCATGGTGCTCTGTTGATCGCAGGGGCTGTCTCCGGTGGCATCGGCGCTTATGAAACCACCAGAAGTGTCAACTTCGGCGGTCTTGGTGCGGTCAACAAAGGCGGCTACGACATCTCCTATGCAGGTGCCCAGATGCGTGCTGCCTATCTGCTGGAAGACGGCGGTTTTTTCGCCAAGCCGCAGGTGGATCTGTATCTTGCCTATCTTGACCGTGACGGCTTCGCAGAGACCGGCAACTCTGCGACAGCTCTCAGTGTGGACAGCTCCCAAGAGACGTATTTTTCGGTCACGCCCGCGATTGAAATCGGAAGCGAGCATGCGCTGCCCAATGGCTGGACAGCCCGCATGCGCCTCAAGGCCGGTGTCACGCTTTCTTCGCAGGACCAGAACTCTCTGAACGCCCATTTTGCAGGTGCTCCGGCCAGCGCGCCGGGCTTTGAGAGCACGTCTGACGTAGACAACGTTCTTGCCGATGTGGAAGCCGGCGTGACGTTGCTGTCGGCCGGCAACACATCTCTCGAATTCGGCTATCAGGGCCGCTTGTCACCTGGTACGCGCCAGCATGGAGGTTTCATCAAAGCTTCGCTGAAATTCTAACGCGGCCTCGCCGTCAATCCAGCCTTTCCAATCTAAAAAGGAGTTTGACTATGAACCAGCTTAGCCACCGTTCAGCGTGGGCTCTCCTTCCGTCAAGTTTGATCGCGGTGACAATTGCCTGTACTCCACCTGCTTTGGCGCAAACGAAAGCCAACACAGAAGCTGGAAAAAACGGCTCAAACTGGATTGTGAATTGCGGCAATCAGAGCGGGCAGGCGACCAGATTTTGTACCATGTCACAGACTATTCTTGAAACTCATTCGCGAAAACGGATTGTCAGCGCTACTATTGTAAAGGATAGCGGGGCCTGGGCCATGGGGCTATTGCTTCCTCATGGTCTCGATTTGACCTCAGGTGTAGCAGTCTCGATTGATGACGGAACGGCAACTCGATACCCGTTTAGGACAGCCGACAAACACGGCGCTTACGTGCGGGTTGCACTGCCAACCAGAATGATTGCAGAAATGAAGTCGGGGCAGGTGATGCGGATTGGGGTTGTCAGCGTCGGAAACCAAAGTGCAAAAATGGAACTTTCACTGACCGGTTTCTCAGGATCCCTGGCGCTCATGGACCGATGAACGCTGCAATCAGGCACAGAAAGACTGAGATAGATCAGGTGTTCAAACCACTCAGGGCCTTTCACTCAAATGAATGCCTGCGATCATGCAACGGACGGAGCCACCGGCAAGCTCTATGGTCGGGATGTTGAGCGGCAACAGTGAAACATGAGCTTCAAGAAGTGCTTTCTGGCTCGCATTCAGCGATTCCAGGGCTCGTTGAGACAAGGCCAGTACCGGGCCATCTGAGCCGGATAATTCAATTGCATTTCCCGCAAAATCAGCGATCTGCTGCTGCGAAAGTTCGATGACTTCGCGGTGTCCGCCATGGATACGGTCAAGGACTTCCTTTCGGCGTACCCTGTCTGAAATGCAATTGCTTCCTATCATCGCAAATCCGGTTCCAATGCACATCAAAACGTTGGTGTGATAGATAGGTGTTCCTGACAAATCGAAAGCATCGAAAACCATTGGTTCGTAGTCGAAGTGCGCGCAAAAGCGCTCCAGCAAGACTTCGCTGGTTCGTCTGGACCGGGCCGCATAGGCGACACGTTCAAGATGGTCGATGACCATGGCACCCGTGCCTTCCAGAAAGAGGCTGTCTTGTTCCAGACCGGAATAATCCCTGATGTCCTGAACTCGAAATCTCTGTTTCAGCAGCTCCAGCACGTCGTGCCGGCGTTCTGAGCGTCGGTTGGGCGAGTACATTGGATAGACGGCAACATGGCCGCCTGAATGCGTGGAAAACCAGTTGTTTGGAAAGACTGAATCCGGCGTTGCGGCGCTTTTATCCTCAAATAGATGTACCCTGATACCGGCATCTGACAGCGCGCTGACAGCTTGTGTCACCTCACTATGAGCTTGCGAAGCGATCTGTTCCGCCGTGCTGCCGGCAGCCTGTCCCTGAAACGTATTGTCTTTGGCTGTCTGGACGTTTGGTGTGAAACGATGAGGCCTGATCATAACCACCGATTTTGGCGCTTGTATCGAAATGTTGTGCATCTAGCTCTCCGGCGACTTCAGGTGCCTGCGCAACGATAAGCCTTCAAATTTGCAAATGTTATAGCCAAGTTATACATTATGTCAGCTACATCTGAGCAAAATGCTATCCTTTGACGAGCAAAATGCAATGCATGTTTTTGACGAACTCGATCGCCAGCTGATTGCGATTTTGAGAGAGGACGGGCGGGCACCCGTCGCCAAGCTTGCCACGATCCTCAACGTCTCCAGGGCGACGGTGCAAAACCGGCTCGACAGGCTATTGGACAGCGGTTCCGTTCTGGGCTTTACCATTCGCGCAAGAGAAGACCACGGTCCAGATGGCGTGCACGCAATCATGATGATCGAAGTTTCAGGCAAGTCGACAACCAGCGTCATTCGAAAGTTGCGCGGTCTGCCGGAACTGCGACAACTTCATTCGACCAACGGCAAATGGGATCTCGTCGCGCAATTGACCGCCGTCAATCTCACGGATTTTGACCGTGTGCTCAGAGATGTCCGAGGGGTTGACGGGATCACAAACAGCGAAACATCGATTTTGCTGAGTTCCGTCTGACTTGCGTCTGGCGAACTTCTTCGTTTGCCTTACAGGTCACGTTGTCACTAGCGAGTATGGCCACGAATTGACTCATTCAGAAAGGGCAAAGGCAGGGTTGAGACAGGGCAGGGACGTCCTGCAAGGTGCTTCGAGAAGAAATTGAAGTCTGAGCACGTCACGCGTCAGAAAAGGCAGCCAGCCAGCCGGTGTCTGATGCCCAACGATCCGCCCGTCGTATTATCTGCCAGAAGTAGTCGTCTTTGCCTTGTGTATAGGCTAGTCGGTTGTCGTGGTGCTCGTTGGCCAGTGCCCGTTTAAGATCTACATACGCTTGATGTTCTTTAGGGTGTGTTCGCATGTAGTCTCGGAACAAGAGAGCCCACTGTTCGTGCCAGCTTCCGGCATGGCGCATATGTATGTGGGTGCGTTCATTTCCCGGGTCTTCTCGAAAATAACGCTTTGAAAGGTCTGGGTTTTTGGGTCTCCAGCAATATCCTATTCCAGCCATTGCCGACACAATGGGATCAAACGGCTCAAATTCAAGAACGGAAATTTGAATGTCGATTATAGGCTTGGCAGCAAGGCGCTCAACTGATGTGGAGCCAATATGATCGATCTCGCAGTGCACGCTCGCCGAGTACATTACGTATTGCTGTAGCCTTCTGCCGAAAGTCCATCTGCCATTGGGCATTCCAACTTTCTATTTCGATTTTCTGGGACAACATTTGCAGTCCTATTTTGCGTATTCGCGTTACAGAGCGGCCGTCATAACCATTGATCGTTTTTCACTTATGTGTCGGTCTCAGAGGAAGGCAGAACAAGAAAGGCATTGACACAAATCGCCGTAGGATATCCATTTGCCTCACCTAAAAGTTGCAATAATTCAATAAAGCATCTTGTTCACTTTTCAGGACAAATCAGGCTCCTGCAGTTTCTATGAGGCGGAAATGAAAAAAGTTCTTTGTTTATTGCCATTTCTTGCGCTCGGTGGATGCGTTACGGATGATACTCCAGCTTCAACTCGACCGAGCAAGGACCAGCTGATTTGTATTGAGTCAGGCTTTGTTCCGGGGACGCTTGAGTTTTCACAATGCCTGGCGACGGCCAAAATCGCGCGCAAAACTGCTGAAGACCTAGAAAAGGAACGCCAAAAGGAACAGGAGAAACGCGACACTATCAGTGCAAGCCTGGCCAATGAAATTTGTATCGAATTCGCCAGGAAAAGAATGCCGTATCCGGTCATCAGAAATCAAACCGTGCATAACATCAGTGGCGGATACAGACAAACGATACGGGTAAGTTTTGAACTAGACGAACCGGGAACTTCGTATTCATCCAGAAGCGCGCAATGCATCATACGCGGTCGAGAGGTTGTCGATTTCAAGATTACCTAATGACTGTATTTAGGGACTTTTGGACAGATCACAGATAGGTCTAAGCGAGATCCAGGCTCTCAAAGGATGGCGTTGTTCGGGCGTCCACGAGCCCGGGGACCTTGGCCTGGTCTTTGAACCGGAACCGGTTCACCAGACGGCAGATATGCCGTCTGGACATGTTCATGAGATAGGTACGGTCGATGCGCTGGTATCGCCGTCATCGACAAGGGCAAAAACTTCAATCCACTTTCAGACATGCTCGTTCATCGATACCCATCTAATACGCAATCTCCTAGGGCCCAACAAAGCGGGAAGTCAGACATTCTTGAAAAGACCGACACCCGTAGGTAGAGCAGCAAATGGATGGCCGCATGCTAAATTCGCATAATCAATATTATGGAACTTTTTTATCTGATCAGGAATAGTCATGAAACCAAGGGCTTATTGTTGCCAGCGACACAACGATCCCTGCAACGCATCACGATCAATCAGAAAAGCCACTTAGACTGTGCTCGATCTCATCCGACGTGTCTATGACCTGTCGCGCGACTTCAAACGCAAATCCAGCACGGCACATCGCAGCCAGATCTTTTTCCCGGCGTAGCTCACGATCTGAAGATTTGCGATACGGACCGAGACGTCGTCGACGCGCAAATGCAATAGCTGCGTCAAGCTCGACTTCATCGTCACTTTCAAGCACGTTTTGCAGAGTGTCTCGGTCGACACCCTTGGCAATCAGCTTAGCCTCAATTTTGCGTTTGGATCCGCCGCGCCGTCGCATGCTGGCAGCCTTGGTCTCAGCGTAGTGTAGATCATTGATCAAGCCAGTCTCGACACACAGTGCAACAACGCGGTCAATCATCGGGTCGTAGTCTTCCGGATCCAACTCAAGACTATGGCAGGCCTTGAAGACCTTCCTTTGAAGAACCTTTTGAAGATTGGCTGCGGATGACGCGTAACGTTCCAGATAATGAAGCGCTGAACGCTTCAGCCGTTCTTCGGTCGGTTTTTTATAGCGCCGACTAGCTTGCATAGTCCGAGAGCACGATGTCGTCGTGGGTCTCTTCCAAAACCAGCTGCAGACCGTCATATGCCGGTTCTATGGTTGCCGGCAGCTCAGCGCGCAATGTCGCGTAGTCCAAGTCATTGTGTAGATTGGTGAAAACAGCCCTTTTTGGAGCCAGTCGATCAGTCCATTCAAGCGAGTCCTGAAGGCAGAAATGGCTTGGGTGCGGCCGCCTGCGCAGACAATCAAGCACCAGAATGTTCTGATCTTTCAAGGCCTTCTCGCTATTTTCAGGGATGTCAGAGACATCCGGGACGTATGCAAGGCCGGACGTCTTGAAACCCAGGGCATTGATTTCGCCGTGAATGACTTCAATTGGCTCAAAGTTTAGAGTTCCACCAGCGCCGGTAATTTCTATTGGTGTCCCGATTTTAATGGGCTGATGCTCAAGTATGGGTGGGTAATTGGAGCCCTTGGGCGTTTCAAAGCAATAAGAAAACGCAGAATATACTCTTTCGTACGTTTCCAAGTCCATGAAAACGTTAGTTTTTTTCCGTTTCTGACCCAGAATCCGCGCAGGTCGTCAATTCCGTGCACGTGATCGGCATGAGCGTGGGTGTAGAGGACTGCATCGATGTTCTGAACATTGGCTGCCAGGAGCTGTTGTCTCAGGTCCGGTCCAGTGTCAATCAACACGGTTGTACACTTGTCGTCCACACGCTTTTCCACAAGCATTGCACAGCGCAAACGCTGATTTTTCGGCTCGCCAGGATCGCAGTCACCCCAGTCGTTGCCAACGCGCGGCACGCCGCCGGATGACCCGCATCCCAAGATGGTTGCTGTCACCGTCATTGAGCGGCTACTTGGGTGAGTTTTGCAGGATTCGGGACCTTTTTGAACAGACGAAAGAAGTTTTCGGTCGTTTGGCGTGCAATTTCGGCTTCAGAAACACCTCGGGTTTCGGCCAAAACAGCGGCGGTCATTGCAGTGTAAGCCGGTTCGTTACGCTTTCCGCGCTTGGGTTGCGGCGCCAGATAAGGCGCGTCGGTCTCAACGAGTAACCGGTTTGCTGGCAAATCGCGCGCGATATCGCGCAATTCTTCTGATCGTTTGAATGTAAGGATACCGGAGAAAGAAACGTAAAGTCCAAGTTCAATTCCGGTGAGGGCGAGGTCGCGCCCGGACGAAAAACAGTGAAGAAGTGCAGGAAATGCCCCTTCCCCATTTCTTCACGCAAGATACCGGCCATGTCTTCATCAGCATCTCTTGCGTGAATGACCAACGGCAGCCCTGTTTGCCGCGCAGCTTCGATATGGATGCGCAGTCCCTCAGCCTGAGCGTCTCGCGGCGCCTTGTCATAGAAGTAGTCGAGACCTGCCTCTCCGATCGCGACCACCTTTGGGTGAGCTGCAAGGCTCACAATTTCATCAACCGGAATGCCGCGTTCGGTGCCAGCGTTGTGAGGGTGTGTGCCGACGGAGCAGTAGACATTGTCAAACTCTTCGGCAATGGCGCGCACCTGATCAAATTTCCGCACGTGGGTGCAGATTGTGACCATCAATTCGACGCCTGCGGCCTTTGCCCGCGTGATCAGTTCGGCGCGTTCACCGTCAAAGTCGGGAAAGTCGAGATGGCAATGGCTGTCAACAAGCATGAAAATTCCAAGAAGGGTTGTTTTAGAAGTCGCAACACGGTGTTTCAGCAGGCCTTGATACAGGGAAACAGGCAAGATCCCAAGAGGCAGAATTGGCAATGGTTACGAACGATACTTGGCGCTGCAAACGGCAAGATGAGGACGTATTTCGTTAGCCAGATGCCGCCCTTAGAGAAAGAAAGAAATCCAGAACGACCTGTTTCCGGTCGAGATTGAGTGCGTCTGCATCTCGTATTGCCTGGTTTGTTTTCTCGCTGAGTTCAACAAATCCATATGCGTTTCGAACGTTGGAGCTGAGATCCTGGCGCATGCGCTCGTGAAGCCAAGCAAGAGCAATGTGCTGGAAACTCTCCCAATTGTCGGCCTGCCCGCGTGCTGCCACGACGTCAGCCAAGGCGTGAACGGCCGCGAGATCGATCTGAGCACCCTGATTTGCGAGTTTCTTCATGCCCTTGGCGATCGCAAGTCCGTCGCCGGACAAAAGCGTAATCGCCGACCTCAGGCTTCCGTCGGCAGCCGCGGCCAGTTCTGCCAGATCCTCGCCCGACGATGGAACAAGATCAGGTGAAAGGTCCTCCAGGCCACTTCTAATTTCTTCTGGAGACAGTGCTGCGAGGTCCAGCCTGCGGCAGCGCGAACGGATTGTCGGCAGCAAACGACCCGGCGCATGACTTAGAACCAGAAACAGGCATTGCGCCGGTGGCTCTTCCAGTATCTTCAGCAAGGCGTTGGCAGAACTCATGTTCATGTCGTCGGCCGCGTCAACAATACAAATGCGCCAGGCCTTTGCAGAGGCAGTGGTGCCGAAAAACGAAACGGTTCGCCTGACTTCGTCAACGGGAAGGTCGGATTTGAACCGTTTTCCCTTTTCGTCCCAGGGCCTGCGCAAATGAAGGATGTTCGGGTGGCCGCCTGCCGCCAATTGCCTGGAAACAGGATTGTCCTCTGGCACAGACAGATCTTTTGCGGATATTACCGACGGTCCGAAACGGTCAGGATTTGCAATGACGAAACGGGCAAACCGAAAAGCCAGTGTGGCTTTACCGATCCCTTTTGGTCCGCCGAGGATCCAGGCATGGTGTAAACGCTCGGACCTATAGGCCTCCAGGAGGGCAGTTTCGGTCTTGGAGTGCCCGATCAGCCGATCTCGTTCATGGGGCAAAGGATACCCTGAGATCGCATCAACTTCAGGCAATTCTAACGGTTCGTTTCTACGCGCCATCAGAAAGCCGCCTCCGCCGTATCGGCGGCCGTTGCGGTTTGCTCAAGTTCATGCTGGAAAGCGTTCAGAACGGCGCCTCGGATAGCTGTTTCCACCTGATCGGCATCTTGCTGACCATCAATAACCGCAAATCGGTAGTCTTCTTCCCTTGCAAGGGCCAAAAAAAGCTGCCGCCTGCGTTCATGCACCGTGAGCGCTTCGCCTTCAAAACGGTCAGGTCCGCCACTGGCGTCCGTCTCAGAGCGTTGGACAACCCTTTTGAGGCCCACTTCAGCAGGGACATCGATCAGGATCGTCAATTCGGGATAAACACCTGCAACAGCCGCGGTTTCCAACAATTTGAGATAGTCAGGGTCAACACCGGCTTCCCCCTGATAAACCCGCGTTGAATCGGCATAACGGTCACACAACACCCAGGTTCCCTGCTCCAAGGCAGGTCTTATGGTCGTATCGACGTGATCTGCACGGGCGGCCGCGAAGAGCATGGCTTCACCTCTGGGGCCGAGTTCCCTGGCTTCGCCGGAAAGCAGAAGTGCGCGGATTTTCTCCGCACCCGGAGATCCCCCTGGTTCCCGGGTCACCACAACCTTTGTTCCGTAGCTTTCCAGGAAGGTCTTCAGACGGGCAATCTGAGTTGACTTGCCAGCCCCTTCACCGCCCTCGAATGTAATAAAGTGTCCTGCCACCTTGGCTCCGGCTCCGCAGACTGTGTCGATCTGAAATATTCTTCGGTGGTCTTTTAACAGCAAATCTGAAGTGTGTGGACGGGTCGGCTGAAATTATCCGATCCAGCCGAACAGCAACTCCTGCAATCCGTCTATAGCACGAGAGAAAAGCGTGCCTTCAGCAACAGATTGCCCGGTCACGACCGGAGCGCGATAGACAATACCGTCTTTGCCGATAACCCTGATTTCGCCCGCCCGGGTTCCTTTTTCCACGGGTGCTTGCAGAGGTCCTTCGTAGACGACACGAATGCGATATTCGAGTGTTTCGCCATTTGGCAACAGAACATCGATGTCGCTGGTAGACACAAGCGGAACAGTGTTCTCCACACCGCCATGGACACGGCCGTCGGCAATCGTTTCACCGGCGGTGAACACCGTTTTGATGATGAAATAGTCCCAGGCACCTTCAAGGACTTCTTTCAAAGTCTGAAGTCTGTGTTTGTCAGAAGTCAGACCTGCGACGGACGCAATGACACGCCGGCCGTTTCTGTCAACCGACCCAAGGCCGGAATAGCCGTCATTGGGATCGTTACCTCCGCCCAGTCCATCGAGATTGCGAATTTCGCCCAGAAGCGGGTTTTTGTTGCGTTGAAAGATCTTGTTCCAGGTGAATTCCGGTATCGCAAACAGGGGGTAAAGGTCATCGTGCTCTTCGACGATGTATTCTCCAAGGCGCGCTTGATCGCGCACCGTGGTCTGGCTCGGTACTTCGGGATAACCGGTGGGATTGGCGAATTTGCTGTTCGTCATTCCTATCGATTGAGCCAGATCGGTCATGCGCTTCGCAAAGGCATCTTCGGAGCCGTCAAGGCACTCAGCCAGAACAATCGCCGAATCGTTGCCATTGTGGACCAGAAGACCTTTCAGAAGGTCTTCTATCGAGATTTCCGACTTGATGGCTGCGAACATGGTTGCGCCGCGTCCGGACGGAGCGCCCCCGCTGCGCCAGGCGTGTTCGCTGACCTTGCACGTTTGTTCTAATTTGAGCTCATCGTCCTTCAGCGCTTTAAAGACTGTTGCAGCTGTCATGACTTTGACCAGCGCTCCAGGCGCAAAAGGCTTGTCCGGTTCCTTTGCAAAGAGAATTGTTCCGGATCCGGGCTCGAACAAAAACGCCATCGGCGCCTTCGTGACGATCGTTTCAGCCGCACTTACAGTGCCCGGAAAACCAGTCAGGATTCCTAGCAATGCAAGTACAAGTGTTTGAAAGGGAAAGCGTATCGGCTTCGGGAAACAGGTCTGGATGAGCCTAAGCAACATGATTCCGTTTGCTCTTTTTGGACAAAACGGTCTCAAGCGGAATACGGCTGATGACACACCAGCCGGGTGTCCTAGCTAGTTGCCGTTTCGAGTATTGGCTGCCAGTTGGCGCATGGTCAGACCTTGACCTGATACATGCGTCAGTGCTGCGTGCGCGTCTGAAATCCGCTTGTTTGCAGCAAATGAAGAAATTGCACTGCCGCCAACGAGACCTGTCGGCTGTGCGGGTGCCGGCACACGCAAGACGCCGAGCGTACCGGCTGCAGGTGCACCTGATGGCGAATATGCAGATTCAACAGGCTTAAAGCTGTTGTTAGACGCAACTTTGATCGTCTGATTGCCGGATTCAAAAGCAATTGCAGGATCAAAGGCGACGGCAACCCGCTGTGCCGAGAAGGTGCGTGAAGCCGTGACGGTTGTGGGGGCGAGATAAGGTCTTGGACCTGGCGCCGGAACGCTTCCACTGAAAACGACCGGCTGCGTTGCCTGAGGTTCAGCAAGTGCAAGCAAGGTGCCTGGCCGTGTTGCACCTGGTTGTACAGCACCTGGACCCTGATAGCTCGCCATCAGGTATTCTTCATCCTGCCCATGGAGCGGTGCACGGCCGACATATTCGACCTTCACCTTGCCAACGCCGGACGTTTTGGTGTCGAGCATGGTTGCGACACGTTCGGAAAGGTCAATAACGCGGTTTCCGTGGAAAGGTCCGCGATCGTTGACACGAACAATCATTGACCGCCCATTGGCGACATTCGTTACGCGGGCATAAGAAGGAAGCGGCATCGTCGTGTGCGCGGCCGTAAGGGCATTCCTGTCGAAGATTTCACCATTGGCCGTCTTGCGGCCGTGAAAAGTCGGGCCATACCAAGAGGCAAGTCCGGTTTTCCTATAGTTGGGATCTTCTTTCGGATAATACCATTTTCCGGCAATCTTGTATTTCTTGCCGACAACATAGCGTCCACCGCCCTTTGGTACTGGCTTGCCTTGCGCAACCATCCGCGGGCTGGCTTTCACACCATATTTCTTGGGGCTGAACTTTGCTTTTTGTTCGGTTGGGGCAGAACTACAGGCGGCCAGAGCCGATACAGCTGCCAGGGTCACCAACCCGGCGCAAACCTGAGACCAGATTGATCTGGCCGGACGGTCATCCTTTTCAGGTACCCCTAAAGACGATCCCGCTGATTTGCAGGTCATTTCGCCTGTCCCTTGCATACTGCCGTCCTACTCACTGACGCGTTGGCGGCCCCGCAACTCACGCGCTTTACCCGGCGCTTATCAGCTGTGCCGGTTTTGAAGCATATTGATTGATCTCGTCGATCAGTCCCCGTGATGACACACTGCCCCCGCTGCACGTCCCACGAATGCCCTTTTAAACCTCAAACGTGTTACTTCAAAGTAAACCCTCAGTCGAGGGAGTTTTCGCCGTGAAATCTGCCTTTGCACCGCATAAATTGCCAATATGGTTGCAGAGCCTTCGCGGCGCTTTTGTAACATATTGTAATATATGGGAAAAATCTCGGGATTTCCGAAGGTTATGTGTGTTGCGCCCCAGGCACAGTGACGGAAAAAATGTCAAACACTCAGTTTGTGATGTGCATCACATCCACCCCTGTCAAATCCGCCTAGGTTGAACTCATTGCTGATGACCGCCCTGTCACAGCAGTGCTGGACCCCACCTCCAGCTTCGGCCGCCGGTTCAAAACCCTGCCCACGACACCGGACCGGCGGCCTCTATCTTGGTTATGTTCCGGTGCCGGTCGCACGTCCTGCCCCTACCCCTGAAAGCGACGGGACCGGAACATGCCAAGGATCTCCGTTCTCCTCAGCGCTCCTTCCACACGAATTTCGGCTTTCAGCAGATTCAAGCTGAAACACGGCCTTGACTTTCCGTTCAATACCGACGAAAGGGAATTAGCAACCGCGCATCCAACATGGTTCGTAGCTGCAAATGGTGAGGTGGCCGAGTGGTTTAAGGCAGCGGTCTTGAAAACCGCCGTGCGTGAGAGCGTACCGTGGGTTCGAATCCCACCCTCACCGCCATTTTTCTTATAAATGTTGAATTGAACACCTGTCCTTTCGGGTCATGTTTGAAGTGCAAACAAACTGCTGTCGAGTGATCGTCTGGTTTGTGCTCCGTCTTTTTCCAAATTGAAAATTGAACTTTCCAATTCGCGAATCTGTTCAACAAGGTTAAAATGACAGATCTCTATCTATCTGTTTTTACTTGTTAAAATAGAGATTCCTGTTTCCGTCCGGTTGGCCCGGTGCCTGCAACTCCTTCGTTGACCATCGCTTCGGCGAGTCAGACAAAGGAGAGAAAAATGGCAAGTTTGCCCGCAACGCGTCCCATGATCGGGACCAATGAAAATGATGTGCTGAACGGAACCAGGCATTCGGACGTAATGTCCGGACGCTTTGGCGACGATCTCATGACCGGCCAAGGTGGCAATGACGAGATTTGGGGTGGTACCGGCGACGATACGCTCTACGGCAACAACGGCAACGACATCCTTTATGGATCCGGCGGTCCGAACCTGGTTCAGGTCACCAGTATGGAAATCACCGATGATTATCCGGTGTCAGTTGTGTTTGAAGGTGAAACCGCCGGCTACCGGAACACATTCGGCTATTACAAGGTCGCCGACGACGGGACCATTTATGATGTGGAATTTGTCTGGCCGAACGCGTCCTTGCAGGGCAGCGGCGGCAGTCTGATCCAGGGACAGTCCCGGGAATATCTGAATGTGCAAGCGGGCGATAAGATTGCCTTCTTCATCGTTTCAAACGGATATGGCCGCAACAACGGTTACAGCGGTCTCGATTTGGAAAACGGGTCACTGCATTTCCTGAATGCCGACGGGTCAGCGGCAACGCTGAACAGCAACAGTCCGCGGCTCTATCACCTTGATCAGAACGGTACTCAGACCCTTATCAAATATGATCCCTACCACACAGCCGCCCATGGTGACACGGTCGGGCTCAATCCGGACAACATCTTGCACACGACCGGTGTATTGAAGACGGACAAAGGCACGATCACGCTTGGCTTTGAAGATCTCTTCAATGGCGGCGACCGTGACTTTGACGACAGCGTCTTTACGGTTGATATCGGTCTGGCTAACGCCTTGCTGCTCAACGCGCATTATCAGCAGGAAAATGGCGGGACAGACCCTGAAGGCAATGGCGGCGACCAGCCGGTCGTGATTGAACGGACCGACAATGACGTCTTGCATGGTGGCTCCGGAGCGGACGAACTTCACGGCCGTTCAGGCGACGATCAACTCTATGGCAACAATGGTCATGATTCCCTTCACGGAGGCAGCGGAAACGATGTGCTCGACGGCGGTTCCGGCAACGACAGCCTCTATGGGAATTCTGGAGATGATGTCCTCTACGGAGGCCAGCATGACGATGACCTCAACGGCAACAATGGAGACGACACGCTCTATGGCGAAACCGGAAACGACGATCTGAATGGCGGAACCGGCAATGACAGTCTTGATGGCGGTACCGGCGACGACAGTCTGATTGGCGGATCCGGCGACGATGTACTTATCGGAGGCTATGGTGAAGACATATTGAAAGGCGGCGCCGGGAACGATGAGCTGCGAGGCGGGCATCAGGACGACAAGCTTTACGGCGGTCATGATGACGATGTCTTTTACGGTGATGCCGGCAATGACTACATCCATGGCGGTCGCGGCAATGACACGGTCGACTATTCCGACTTTGACGTCGATCTGTCGATCCTGCTGCACAACAAGCGGGCCCATGGACAGGAGATCGGAACCGACAGCCTGAACTTTATCGACAATATTGTCTCAGGTGGCGGCAATGACATCCTGAAGGGAACGTCCGGCGTGAACACGATTGACGGCGGCGCAGGCAACGACCAGATCCGTTCGCTCAGAGGCAGTGACTCGCTGACGGGTGGCGACGGAGCAGATACGTTCGTGTTCAGAACTTATGACCTGGTCGGTGTTGATGAGATCACGGACTTCACCATCGGTCTCGACTTTCTGGATTTCAGCCACCTCGCCGGTCGGGATGATGACCAGACCTTCCTGGCACGTTTGCAATCCACGAGTGCTGATGGAGATACGACCCTTTCGGTGGATCTTCAGGACAACGGGACCTACCAGGACATTTGCACATTGAACAATGTCGACAATCAGTCGGTCACGTCCCTGTTCGATAGCAACTGCTTCATCTTCTAAAGGTGATTGAACCGGATTGCATTTTGGCAAATGCGATCCGGTTTCCTTCTTGTTCAGATTGTCTGTTCATTTGCAAAATTGAAAAACGAGAAACAACCATCGGCCGCAACGAATTTCAATTTTGCAAAACCGACAAGAACATGGATTTTCACTTCCAATCTAAAACAAAGCAAAAACAGTATCTTATATAAATTTCCTAAACCTAATTCAATACTCACATCTCCACGAAGCCAATTGGCATTCCTTTTGCGTTGTAACGGTCATCGGAAAACCAATGGGAACTGTTCAGTTGGAGATTATTCACGAAAGACCCAGCCAGAGGCTGCATTACCGGGTGACAGCGCCGATGCGCGTGACACTTGGCGAGCAGACTGTTGATGCTGTTGATTGGGGTCTTGGTGGATGCCGGATCTCCGGTCTTTCTGGTGACCAGCCGGCTATCGGTTCTCACCACACGCTTTTCTGCACATTGCCGTTTCAGGGTTTCAATATCACTCTGAAAGCTGAAGCCGAAGTCGTGCGCCGTCACGAGGATGCAAATCAGTTGGCATTTCGTTTCACGGAGCTGGGAGAGCGTGAAACTGCTTTGATGCAGCATTTTGTCGAAGACCTGGTACGCGGCAAGATGACCGATGTTGCTGATACAATCGTGCGCATCGACACACCGGTAACGCCTGTTCCTGTCAAACCCGACCCAAATCCCGCAAACGATATTCCCGTTCGACGCTGGCCGACAAGGCAAATAGTCATGTCCTGCTTTTACCTTGTGCTCGGTGCAGTGGTTTTCGGCTATGTCGGCATATATGTGTTTGCGACGCTCTTCCGCCTTGAAATTCAGTCTGCCGTTATCAGTGCGCAGCGGATCGAGATTTCTGCTCCTTTCAACGGACGTCTCCTGGAGCTGAGCCATCGTCAGGGTGCGCAGGCCGCAGCCGGTGCTCTGATGGCCGTCATGGCGGATACGGGTCACAACGCCAACTTACAACGTGTCAGATCGGATCTGGCTAAAACCCGAGCCGAACTTGCTGAAACAACGGTCATGCTCGAAGAAGAAGAGCGTCGGTCAAAGGGGTATGAGCTGGTGGCGAGGAACAATGTTCGCCAGGCAGAATCTCAATTGTCCGGATTGGCGCTTGCAAGAGACAACGCGTTGCTCAAGTTGGAGCGTGTCCAGGGATTGGCCGCAAAAGGTCTTGTGCGCACCGATGATGTTGAGGCAGCTGAACTTGAAGTCAAATCGGTGGTTTCGGACCTTGAGCGTAAGAAGATACACATTGAGGAGCTCAAGGAGCTGATTGACGGCGGCGCAAGTGTCCGCCTGTTTACGGGGAACAGTTTTGCCGGGCGAACCGCTGAATTGAAGGCGAAGGTGGCCCGTTTGACGGCGCTTCAGGGGCACTATGCACATCTGGAAACAGAGCTGTCCGGAAAGGACACCGATCAGAAAATCGTGGCTCCTTTCAACGGACGCGTTGTCGAGACCCTGGCTGCCTCGGGAAATATCCTAAAACAAGGCGAACCGCTGCTGGTGTTCGAAGAAACCGGCGCAGAAACCGTAACGGCATTTCTGACGCAGGAAGAAGCGGCACAGGTTCGCATCGGCAGCTCCGCCAATCTTTTTCTGCCGACAGAAAACAGATGGATCGCTGTGGAAGTTGCTGCGATTGACAGAACAGCGGGTTTTGTCGATGAGGTCACGGAAACGCATCGTTTCCGTGCGCCGGACGCCCGGTCGGCAAAGGTGACCCTTTCCCAGGTCTCCGGTGACCTGCCCGCCAGCGGAACGCCGGCGACCGTCTATTTTCAAAGATACAGAAACAATCTGGTGTTTCGCACGGCGCAACAGATCCTCGAGGCGATCTGATGGACAGTCGCGAGATCACAAACCCTTACGACGTCGATGAAATCACGCACCGTCCCAGAGGCTGGGCGAAGTGGACACCCTTCTCGATTTTTCAGATCACGCTCTATTTCGGACTTTGTTTCATCGGTCTGACAACCTTTGAAAATGTCTTTTTCAGTCCGGCGACCCAGGAAATAACTTTCGTCATCGGGCTGCTCGGCATCTGGCGGTACGGCTGGTGGTTCACCCACGCCGTCAGGGCATGGATCTATGGTCGCTTTGTCTATCCTTCCATGAGGGATGCCGGTCGAAAGGTCTGGGATGATGGTTGGCGGCCACGGCACCTTCATTTCATGATGACAACCTACAAGGAACATCGGGACATCACTGAAAAGGTTATCAGATCCATCTGTCGGGAAATTCGCGATGCGGGTGTTCCAGGTACCATCTGGCTCGGGTCGGGAGACCGTTTCGACGAGGAACTGATCTCTGAACTGTTAGAGCGAGAGTGGTCTGATCTGGATGTAACCCTGCACGTCGTGAGACAGAACCAACCCGGCAAACGACTGGCCATCGGTCTGGTCTTGAGAGCGATGAGCCGCGGCGATGTTCAAGCGGATGATCTGATCATCTTCATGGACGGAGATTTCATTCTCGCCAAAAACGCAGTCGGCGCCTGTCTGCCCTTGTTCAAGCTCTATCCGGATTTGCAGGCATGTACGACGGATGAAGAAGTGCTTTGCATTGGGCCGAGGTGGATTGCCAACTGGCTGACCATGCGTTTTGCCCAAAGGCGTCTGGCCATGCAGTCACACTCGCTGTCCGGCCGCGTCTTGACACTGACCGGCCGCATGTCGGTCTTTCGTGCCAATCATCTTTTGAAACTCAAGTTTATCCGGCTTTTGGAGGCGGACCATCTCGAGCATTGGCTCTGGGGGAAGTTCAGATTTCTGTCCGGAGATGACAAGAGCACCTGGTACTACATGCTTCAATCAGGATGCCGCATGCTCTACGTGCCCGATGCGATGGGATACACCGTTGAGGTCATTGAAGGTTCCGGTATGGACCGGATGGTGCAGAACTTCCGCCGCTGGTCAGGTAACATGCTGCGCAACGGTGCGCGCGCCCTCGCCCTCGGCCCGCACAGGATGCCTTTTTTCATCTGGTGGTGCCTTCTGGACCAGAGGGTTTCCATGTGGACGATGCTTGTCAGTCCGGTGTTGGCGATTTGCACATCGGTACTGTACGACCCCTATTACATTTTCGGCTATGTCGTCTTCATCTGCATCACGCGCATGCTCTTGTCGCTTTTCCTTTATGGCTACGCACGAAAGGTAGACCTCAGCTATCCGTTCATTCTCTATTTCAACCAGCTCATCAATGCCTCCGTTAAGGTCTACTGCATCTTCCGCCTGTCGAAGCAGCGCTGGTCCAATCGGGGTGACCAACGCGCCGGTGAAGGAGATGGGCTGATCGCTAGATTGCAGAACCTGATGGCGAGTTATCTGACGGTGCTTTACGTCACAATGCTGTTTGTCGGCGTTTGTCTGATGGCCGGGCTCATCGATCCACCAAGCAGTGGCATGGTCACGAACGTGCTCGGGTTTTCATCGCCTCAACCGATGTCCTGACGTTTCCCAAAATGCAAATTGCCCTTTTCAAATCCGAAAGCGAAACAGGGCTGCAAATTGCAAACAATCCAATAACATTCTGAATAATAATACCTTTTTGCCTCGCTCGAAAGTGGCCTGAGTTTTGTTTCTGTAGTGGCAGCAACTTAATTCGGAGGCCTTCAGATGAAACTGAGACCGAAAGTCTACACCGCAGCATTGGCACTAACCGGCATCATTGCCCTTGGTCCCGTTGCGTTCAATACGGTTGTTGACGCCTATGATCACAACAGAACGTTCGACCTGGGGCTCGACAAGCAGGAAATCAGCGTCAAGGCGCACTACCCACTTTACAAAATGATCGAGTATCCACGCATCAAGGCCTCAACGGTTGTCCTGGGCGACAGCCGCGCTCGAGCACTGCAAGACCGCTATTGGCAAGAGCTGGGGCGCAACGATGTCTACAATTTTGCCTATGGCGGTGCGACCGTCTACGAAATCTACGACACTTTCGACTACCTGCGGAACAACGTCGAACTCGAAACACTGATTGTCAGCCTGCCCCTGCGCAGCATGGATGCGCGTTTCAAAGGTGGCATGAACCGTGTTCCAGAAGCGATTTCGATAGCGAACAATCCATTCGCCTACTACACGAACTGGTTTGTCGCCAAAACCGGCTGGACGCTTCTGAAGGACAGATATCCTTCTGTCTTCACGTCATTGAACGACATTTCCCTTTGGCCTGTCCAAAGCGCGAACGCTGCCGAGTTCGGCGGGCGTGACATGCTGAGTGTCGAAGCCTTGCTTGATCCAGCGCTCTGTGACGAATGCGTTCTCACCACACCGAACGGAACACTCGTTCTGCCGGCGATCCATCGCCATGGCGGCCTCGGGTTTGGACACTGGGCCAGATACTGGCCGGAGATCACCATCGATCGTGATCTTCCTCAGCTCTTTGCAAAACAGGTCGGAACCAACGGAGCCGCTGATTGGAGGCGTTTCAAGCAATCGGACGATCTCTGGGAGAAGGTTGAGGAAATCGCTCGTTGGAGCACCGAAAATGACGTCGAACTCATTTTTTTGATCCCTCCGACCATTGCTGAAATGCAGCGCAGGATTTCCGATTTCGGACTGTCGACAGCAAACCACAAGTTCAGGGAGAGGTTGTCCGAACTGGCCATGGTTGTCGACTTTGATTTCGACGCCCCATTCACGCGGGAGTTGAACAATTTCACCGACGCTTATCATTTCGGTTCTGATCCCGCGCGCAAGATTGTCGGCGAGCTTGTTCTGTTGACGAGCAGTAACAGCGAGCACAAGGCCGAAGCGATCGGGCGCCGCAAGGGTCTGGCGTGTCCCGTCTCCAGCAATGACGTCAAGAACAGCCACAGCGAAGGAACCCTGACGCTTCTGGAAGGTAGCTCCTGCCGGATCTGGAGGCGGAAAAATGGGTAAAAAACTCAATCTCATGAGCGATCTGATGTTCGGTTTCACCGGCTTCATGATCGGAGCCGCAACTGTTTCATTTCTCGTTGCCGGTCAAAACGATGACCACCTGGTGCCAGAAAAAGTCGAATGGCTTTTCGACAGATCAAACGCAATGTCGTGCCAGTCCTGCACCGGAAACTTTGACCGCTTTGTTGATCCGGAGATGCAAAAATGACCAGGACCGCCAAGAGATTGTCGATCTGGAAACTGATGCTGCTTGGTACAGTTTTCGGCGTTTCAGGTGCGATTGCCCTTTCCGGCGATGTTGTACCGGCGAAGGTCAAGTCCGAGCGTATCGACCCGACAATAGAAGAAATGATCAAGCAAGCGCGTGGACTGCAGAAAGTCGGACGATGGGACGCTGCAGCGGACCTGCTTACGCAGCTTGCCAATGATGGACACCCAGTTGCGCTCTATCACTTGGGCCGGGCTTACAAAAACGGCTGGGGCGTTGACGCGGACCTTGCACAGGCTCGGTTGATCTTTATGGAAGCAGTTCGGTATTCCTTCAGCTTCAGGGGTGAAACCGCTTATGAGCTGGGGCGCCTTTTTCAGCGTTCCTCAGGGGAGCGCTGTGCGGAGATAGCCCTGCAGTGGTTCAAAAAGGCGTTGGTCTGGGACTATCCCAAGGCGCATGTACAGCTTGCCAAGCATTATGAGCGTGGCATCGGCACCGAGCGAAACCTTCCTGCAGCGTTTGACCACTACGAACAGGCTGCCATTCACGGTTATCCGTCTTCCACCATCAACTATGCTCGTATTTTGTTGACTGGCAGATACGGCACCATTGCCGACCCGGAAAGAGCCGCCTTTTGGGCGAGCAGAGCAATCGAGGGTCTGGAAAAGAAAGCTCGGGACGGATCTGCTAGCTCAGCCAAGACGCTTGGCCGCATCTTCCGTGACGGAGAATTTTTGCCGGCGGATCTTTCACAGGCGAAAGACTGGTTCTTGAGGTCTGCCGATCTCGGGGATGCAGGCGCAATGCACGACTTGGGCCAGATGATCCTGGCTAGCGACCCTGATGAGGACAGCATTCAAAACGCCCTCAATTGGTTGCGGTTAGCAGCAAAGGCTGAGCATGGCGGAGCACTTACCGCGCTTGGCAGACTGCATTTGAGGGAAGTCTACGGATTGCCCAGCCAAGAGGCAGTCGACTTTTTCGAGCGTGGTGTTGATGTCGGACATCCAGGTGCAATGGAAGAACTCGGCAGGCTTTACGCCGTTGGGCAACATGTTCCGCAAGACCGGACGAAAGCCCTGGAACTCGCAGGCAAAGGTGCGGACCGAGGACATCAAGGCAGCGCTCGTCTCCTGAAGGAAATTCAAAAAACCGATGAGGCAAATCTCACGGTTATCGAGCGTTCAACTCAACCCAATCAAAGCAAGACGGAGGGCTAAGTCATGGTCTTCAGTTCATTGGAATTCATGTATCTGTTCATGCCGCCGGTTCTTGTCGGCTACCTTTTGCTGCGGCATTGGGGTTGGGAAAACGGCATCGTATGGTGGCTTACCATCGCATCACTCGTGTTTTATGCGTGGTGGACACCCATATACCTGCCCCTCCTTCTGGGGTCCGTGGTCATCAACTACGGATTTCACCGCATCCTGAGGCAGATCCGCGACAAGTTCATCCTGATTGCCGGCATTTGTTTCAACCTGGCACTCATCGCGGTGTTCAAATATGCCGACTTCTTTATCGGCAATGCGAACTTGATGTCCGGCGCGGATATTCCACTGTTGCATCTTGCGCTGCCGCTCGCGATTTCGTTCTTCACCTTCCAGCAGATTTCCTTTCTGGTTGATACCTACAAGGGCGAAATCTCTGAATGTGACTTTCCACGCTACATGCTGTTTGTCGTTTTCTTTCCACAGCTGATCGCCGGTCCGATCGTCATGCAGAAGGAAACGATCCCGCAGTTCAAACTGCCGGTCTTCCGCAACAAACTGGTCTTGAACCTCGCGGTTGGCGGCACGCTGTTCGCTATTGGGTTGTTCAAGAAGATTGTTCTTGCAGACGGCATTGCACCTTACGCCAATGGCGTATTCAACCTTGCGGAAACAACCGGCGGTGTGCCCTTCGAAGCGGCCTGGATCGGTGCACTGGCCTATACGTTCCAGCTCTATTTCGATTTTTCGGGATATTGCGACATGGCACTGGGCCTTGCCAGAATGTTCGGGATTCGTCTCCCGGTGAATTTCAACTCCCCTTACAAGGCGACCAGCATCTCCGACTTCTGGCGTCGTTGGCACATCACGCTTTCCCATTTCCTGCGGGATTACCTCTATATTCCACTTGGCGGAAACCGTTCTGGTCCGGTGCGTCGTTATGCCAATCTCATGATCACTATGCTGCTTGGCGGACTGTGGCACGGTGCCAGCTGGACATTTGTCTTCTGGGGCGGCCTTCACGGAGCCTATCTTGCTATCAATCACGGCTGGTCTGCACTGTCAGAAAAGGGCTATGTACCGAATGTGCTGCCTCGGCCAGTCGGTCTCTTTCTTTCCCGAGCGCTTACCTTGCTGGCCGTTGTCGTCGCCTGGGTGTTCTTCCGTGCGGAAAGCTTTGCAGGTGCCACGAATATTCTTCACGGTATGACCGGGTTGTCGACGGTCTACGAACCCAAGCTGTGGGAAGGTCTGGTAACAGGAACTGCACCGATTTGGGCCGGTCTGATCTGTCTCGCAGCGATAGTGTTTCTGCTCCCGAATTCCATCGAATTCACGGAAAAGTACAACCCTATTCTCGGCCTCAAGAAGTTTGCCGCTCAGCGACGCAGCGAAGGGTTTTTTCCGGTGCGCTGGCAACCAAACGCCGGGTGGGCTGCTGCGGTCTCCATTCTGTTCGGTGTTGCTCTCATCCAGACCTATCGTTTGGCTGAAATGACCGAATTCATCTACTTCAACTTCTGATGGAGCAAGACATGCGAATTTGCTTATTGTTCCCGTTGATCCTGATGTTCTGTTGTCCTACTTGGGCAGCAGAACCTTATAAGGGTTCAGCAGCCGACAAGCTCGTCCTCCCCGCTCAAGGGATAAGCGTTGACCTGAAGTCTGGAGAGGTATCGAGAAAAGGCGTCTCCGGCCAGTGTCTTGAACAAGTGTCACAAGCAGGTCACCATCAACTGGTTGCTGAGAAAATGCCTGGTGATGATGCGCCGGCAGTCACGTTGAACAAGATCCCCGTCACATGGATCAGCACCGTTGCTGGCGAGGCCCGATTGGGCAGCCTCAAGCTTTCAAGAGGCGGCTCTCTGTTTGCACTTCGCAAATGGAAAACCGGTGATAAGCAGACGGAGTTGCTGCAAGACGGTCAGGTTGTGCTGACCTGGAAACGTGGCTCTGCAGTCAAGTTGCTCCAGGTCCGGACCGGAGATGTGGCTGTTCTTGAAGAGCGGACAGACCAGGCGACGAAACTTTTCCGATATCGCCGGAACTCAAACGGTGACATTACGACCGACCGGGAAGAGCTTGTGGACTTCGGGAGTTGCAAGCCCGGTCGATTGCGTCTCAAGGACAATATTCTTTGGTCCTGGCTTGACTGTGATGGTGACGATCGCAAAGGCATCTACCGAATTTCGCTGCAATCAGGCGAGATTGGATTGCCAGTAATTTCCGATCCCGATGCGGACTTTGTAACGATGCCCAAGGCATTCAAGCTGAGCGAGGGGGAAACTGTCGCTGTCGTAGATGGTACATCTGCTGCCAAATACTTTCACTTTGCTCTGAATGGCCTCCTGCTTTCGCAAACAGGCGAAGTGAGAGCGTGTTCGTCTGATGCGGAAGGCCTGCAAAGCTGGAATCAAAGTTATCGGCTGAGAGCGTTGGCGACCCTTTATGCCAAGACAGGTGCATCTGTTTTTTCCGACTTGGCTCGCAAGTCGATCCGCTTGAGCCTTTCAGCAAGCGACGGCAAGACCGGGCGCGCAGGATCCAACAATCCTTCTTGCGGCTGGAGTTCAACGATTTATGGCTCAGAGCCGGGTAAACGGCTCAGTCTCATGATCAATCAGGCCATGATTTCAAATGCTCTTTCTGCCAGCTGCGACCTACTTGGGTCTGCCTGTCCAACACATCTTGCTTACCGGATAACCGCAGCTTCCATGTGCCTCGTAAAACACTTCGAACCTCAAATGGACGCAGAAACCGGCCTTTACAGGATCGACGAGAATGACGGGTTCCGTTTTGCAGGTTCCGTCGCACCCTGGAATTGGCAAATTGCCTTTGCCGAGGTTCTGGACCGTATCAACGATGATGCCCTGCAATTGCGCGCCCATGAGATCGCGATGCTGTACCTGAATTCCTGGAAATCCACCTCGAACGGGGCGTTATGGCGATATTGGCCTGATGCCTATTATCGGGAAAAGGGCTTGGATGATGAGCAATTTCGAAAACAACGGTTTGAAGACACCGGCCATGCCGGCATTAGTCTGCTGAGCCTTGGCCGGCTTGTGGATCAAGATCTGATAGACGGTAAAGGCTCGGTCGGAGATCGTCTTGATTATCTGCTGTCATTCGGCACGGACACGCCTCGCGACCTTGACGGCAAAGGCCCGCGCTCCGGTCGATGGTTTCCATCCGGTGGTTGGGCGAACTTTGCAACCGACCGTTTCAAGGCAGCGATGAAGAGCCCGGTGCCTGGCGCGCGCTCCGCCGACGCTCTCTACGCTTATGTGGCGCTTTTCGACCCTGATGAGCCGTTTCACCTGACAGTGGACATCTTCGTTTGTGCCGATATTTGCCGGCGGGAACGGCAACTTACCTATGAGAGTTGGCAGTCTTATCTGACCGAGAATCCCTTCTTTCAACTTCGACAATCAGAGGCACGGAGTGAAAGTGAAATCACGCCTGGGGAATTTTTCAAAAAATCGAATTTTTATAAACCATGAGCAGGCATGATCCCCAGAGCCCTCCCAAGGTTGCGGGCTCGAAGACGGCGGAGCGAAGGACGAAAACCATGCGCACCTGGATTAAACAGATGAGCCAAGATGCAACATTCTGGCTGGTTCTGATCTTCATCTCCGCTTCCGCCATCGCGGCTTACGTGCTTGCGGTTGATTTCGGGCAAAAGACGCGAACAGCGGACCTGTCAGCGGCGGCAAAGGCACAGTCTGATCTTCTGACCGCAACCCGGTCGTTTTATTCCCGGGAAGTCATCGACAAACTCTATTCATCTGACGTCAGCGTCAGTCATGAGTATCACGACAAGGAACTGACGATACCTGCCCCGGTGTCCATGACACTGGCCCTTGAGGAGGAGCTCAGCCGCCAGGGGTCGGAAAGCACAATAAGGATGCTCTCCGAATATCCGTGGCCCTGGCGCACCGGACGTCAACTGGATGATTTTGAAAGAGAAGCGCTGAAGGCGCTGCAGGAAAATCCGGATCAACCCTTTCAACGGCTCGAACAGAGGGACTTCGGCGCAGTTTTCCGGAGTGCCACGGCAGTGCGCATGGAAGGAAGCTGCGTTGCCTGTCACAACACACATCCTCAATCGCCCAAACAGGACTGGGAAATTGATGACATTCGAGGATTACAGGAAGTCGTCATACCGGCGAGCGCTCTATTTGGAACAGGTTTCACGTCCATCAACAATTTGATGTTCATGCTTGCAGTTGCATTTGTTGCCGCCGTCGCGTTGACACTTGTGCTCTCAAATCAACGACAGCGGGCAACCAAGCGTCTTTCGGACATGGCGACCGCAGAAAGGAGAAAAACGAAGCCCTCGTTGCGGCTACCCGTCGTGCAGAGGCCGGTGAAGCACAGGTCAGTGCAATTCTTGAGACCATGCTGGAAGGCGTTCTTTCTATCGGGACCGATGGCAAGATCCTGAGTGTAAACCCGGCGGCCTGTGAGATGTTCGGAGCAAAGCAACCTGCGGAACTTGTCGACCTGAAAATCTGCGATCTTCTACCCGACACCGAAAACTCCGACCTTCCATTTGAATGCTGCAACAAGGGCACACAGCCCCTTGAGATTGCTGCAGCCGGAATGCGTTTTGAATCAATTGGCAAACGCATGGACGGGCGCGAAACGCCGGTAGAGTTGTCTCTTACCAAGTCCAGATCCGGTTCTGCGAACATCTACACGGCAATCCTCAGAGACCTGACGGCTCAAAAGGCAGCAGCCGAGAAGCTGAAGCAGGCTGAAACCCGGCTCGTCGATGCAATCGAGTCTCTTCCAGATGGCTTCGTTCTCTATGATGCCGATGATCTCCTTGTTTTGTGCAACAGCAAATACAAGGAATTCTACAACAGAAGCGCGGATCTGATCGAGCCAGGCAAGAAGTTCGAAGACATTATCCGAGGCGGCGCGAAGCGCGGTCAATATCAAGTGTCCGACCATGTGCTAGAGGAATGGGTTGCCTTGCGCATGGAACGTCATCGTAACCCTGGCGCACCCATGGAGCAGCATCTGGATGATGGACGATGGCTTCGCGTGATTGAATCGCGTACCAGCGAAGGTGGTCTTGTCGGATTTCGTGTCGACATAACAGAACTCAAAAAACGCGAAGAAGAACTAAGGCGCAGTCAGGACCTTCTGCGCAACGTCGTGGATGCTTCCTTCGATGGCGTGATCGTCATGAACGGCGAAGGCATTGTCCTGGATTTCAGTCCGGCAGCCGAGGACGTATTCGGTTGGTCGGCTAATGACATCATTGGTCAAAAGATGTCCGACTACATCATTCCAGAAAAATACAGACAGATGCATGATTCCGGACTGGAACGTTTTCTGGAGACAGGAGAAGGCCCGGTTCTCGGCAAAAGAATCGAAATTGAAGGACTTCACAAAGAGGGTCACGAAATCATCGTGGAACTGGCCATACGCAATACCAAAGGAGCCGAAGGGCCTTTGTTCCTGGGATATGTGCGCGACATCACCGAACGAAAGGCTGCCGATGCCGCTTTGAGGGACGCCAAGGAAAAGGCCGAGGCTGCGAATGAGGCTAAAGCGAAGTTCCTGGCCATGATGAGCCATGAGATTCGCACACCCATGAACGGAGTGCTCGGTATTTTGAGCTTGTTGCGGGATACCGATCTTGATCCGTCACAGAAAACCTATGTCAAAACCGCAAGAGAATCTGGGCGCTCACTGCTGGAGCTCATCAACGATATTCTCGACTTCTCCAAGCTTGAAGCCGGACGCATGGAACTGGAGCATGCCCCCTTCCGCCTGAACACGTTGGTCAAGAGCGTTATGGATCTTTTCAAACCGATTGCTCAGGACAAGGGATTGGGACTGTTCCTGAACTATCCAGAAGATGTGCCGGTTCTTGTGGTTGGCGACGCTGGCCGCCTTCGGCAGGTTGTTTTGAACCTCGTCTCGAATGCGATCAAGTTTACCGAAATAGGTTCAGTTGAGGTGACTGTCGAAATTGCTTCAGACGATGTGCGTCGCCCGACTTTCCGCTTTTCTGTCAAAGACACAGGCATCGGAATTCCGAAAGACAAGCACGAAAGCCTCTTTGCTGAATTTGTCACCGTCGACAGCAGCTATACCAAAAAACAGGGTGGCACGGGCCTAGGGTTGGCGATCTGCAATCAGATTACCCAGTTGATGGGCGGTGAATTGACGTTAGAAAGTCTGCCGGGGGCCGGCAGCACTTTCCACTTCGCTATTCCAATAGAACTTGCTGATGATCAGACGGCCATTGACGAGACTTCTTATGAAAATCCAGAAACAGACTTTCCCGAGGGGCTGGTCATACTGCTGGCAGAAGACAATGCGACAAATCAGATTGTTGTCAGTCACACGCTGGAAAATGCAGGGTGCGACATAGACATTGCCAACAACGGCAAGGAAGCCGTGCAAGCCGCACAAAAACGGGACTATGACTGCATCTTGATGGATATCTCGATGCCCGAAATGGATGGTCTGGAAGCAAGCAAACTGATCAAGAGCGGGCGCCGAAACGCCAACACCCCCATCGTTGCCTTGACCGCTTATTCTCTCAGGGGTGATCGCGAGCGGTTCATAGCGGCCGGGATGACGGACTTTCTGGCCAAGCCCGTCGAGAAAGAAGACTTGCTCGCCTGCATTTCATCAAATGTCGGTCCGCGTGGAGATCAGGGAGCTGATGATATTCAAGGCAACGATGAAAGTAGTCTGTCGGCTGCCCGTGAAATTCTGAGCACCATGCCTGAAGAACTGCAAAAGAAGCTTCTCACCCAATTCATAGAGGATACTTCCAAGCGACGTGAAGCTGCGAAACTGGCTGTCGAGAATGATGATTTGGAGAAACTTGAACGCGCGACCCACGCGCTCAAGAGTGTTGCTGGAACCTTTGGTGCAGGCGATCTGACAAACATTGCCGCGGCAATCAACACCCTCGCACGAGACAACAAGTCATCAGCTGCCATGTCCAGGTTGGATGAACTGGAAGAAACATGTGACAGAACGTTAGGGGAAGTGAAAGCTTTAGCTGACGAAATGGGCATCACTTTATCCATTTGAAAGCTATTTGTGTCCCGTTCGCCCGGAGGAGTGTGAGTTGAAAGTTCTGATCGTAGAAGATGCACTCCCGTTGGCCACTGTCTATGGCCATCAACTGTCTCGAGCCGGTATTGACACGCTACATGTCGAAACCGGTCGGGATGCCATAGACCGATTGCGCAAGGGCGGTATCAGCGTTGTCCTTCTGGATCTGCAGTTACCGGACATGAACGGACATGATGTCCTGACTATGATTGGTGACGAACAATTGCCCGTCACAGTGGTTGTCGTGACCAGTTCAGGCTCGATCAAGACGGCTGTCGAGGCGATGCAGGCTGGAGCCTACGACTTTTTGGTCAAACCCGTCGCCGAAGAAAGATTGGTAACGACGACACGCAATGCGCTTGAGCGTGAAACGCTAACCGAAGTCGTCGAAGAAGTCCGGAAGCCAACGACCCAGAAAACCAATCACGGGTTTGTCGGCTCATCCCTGCCCATGACGGCTGTCTACAAGATGATCGAGAGTGTTGCCCGCTCAAACGCATCTGTTTTCATCACCGGTGAAAGCGGAACTGGCAAGGAAGTTTGTGCCGAGGCCATCCACAAGTCCAGCCCACGTTCCAAAAGGCCTTTCGTACCACTCAATTGCGCTGCAATTCCCAAGGATCTTATCGAGTCCGAGATTTTCGGCCATGTTAAAGGGGCGTTCACCGGCGCGACCTCAGACCGGGATGGTGCCGCGGCAAGGGCTGATGGCGGAACGTTGTTTCTGGATGAAATCTGCGAGCTGGAACTGAACCTCCAGGCGAAACTTCTTCGGTTCTTACAGAGCGGTACGGTGCAGAAAGTCGGTAGCGACACGCTGAAGAAGGTTGATGTGCGGATTGTCTGTGCAACAAACAGAGATCCATTGGAAGAGGTCGAAGCAGGCCGCTTTCGTGAAGATCTTTACTACCGGCTTCACGTGTTGCCGATCGGTCTGCCTCCGCTTCGTGCAAGAGGCGCAGACATATTGGAACTCGCTCGTCATTTCCTGCTGCAGTTTGGCAAGGAAGAACAGAAGGCATTCGAGGGATTTTCGGTCGAAGCGGAAGAAATGCTCATGGGTCATTCCTGGCCCGGGAATGTTCGAGAAATGCAGAACACGATACGCAACCTCGTTGTTTTGAACGAGGGACCGATCGTCGAAGCCGATATGTTGTCTACGTTGGCTGGCCGCGTTCCCAATACTGCTCGTGAGACTGTCGTCGTTCCTCGTCAGGCACCACAATTGCTAAACCGGTCCTTTACTGCAGAAAACGGCGTAACCGGCGATTGGCCGAATATCACGCTTTTGCTCGGGCAGTCCTACGAAACTCTTGAGCGGCAGCTTATAGAAGCAACAATTGATGCTTGTGGCGGTAGTTTGCCGAAAACGGCTCGAGTTCTTGAGGTCAGTCCGTCAACGCTCTACAGGAAGAAGGAAATATGGGCAGCTCAGGAAGATGAGGAAACTCAGTCCCTTGCAAATGATGGCGAAGGTTCAGTCTCCCAGGAAATGGAGAACTGACTGTCGGTTGACTGTCAGTTCCCGTTTAGCCGTTGATTGCTAGTCTTCAAGATACATTTCCGCCAGACCGATTGCAGCGACGTGTGAGGCAATTGGAGTTTTTCCGCTCAGCATCGACCGTTTGACTTCTTTGCGAGGAACAGTCAGCAATGTCGACGTTTCCAGATCTCCCGAGTTTGCCTCACTCAATTTGATTACGTGACTGGCAATGAAGACATGCGATTTGGCGATCTTCTGATTGCCGTGGAGCACCATTGTGGGGGCCGCAACCCATTTTCCTCCACCGTAACCAGTCTCTTCAAGCAATTCCCGTCGCGCCGAAAATTCAGGGTCTTCACAGGCATCAATTTGACCGCCAGGCAAAGTGAGACATGTCTCCCCCACTCCGTGTTTGTACTGCTTCAGGATGAGTACTTCATTTTGTTCCGTGACAGCATAGATGCTGGCAAACGACGGCAGATCGATCTGATAGTAGTCGTCCACGATGCGGCTGTCCGGCAGACTGATCGTCTGGCGTAGCACGCGAAGGCGGTCGCCGGCTTCAAAGACCTTTCGGCTGTCCAGTATCGACCAACCGGTCATGTCGCGGGTTTTGGACTGCAAGGCACGCATCTCAGGCCTCCTCGAGAATGGAAGTCGGTAGCTTGCAGAGGTATTCGTGTCCGGACATACAGCGTTTTTCGTAGCTCAAAAGTTGACTGACGTCGCAGGGACCACCAACGACCGTGCTGATGTCTGCACCGGAAAATGAGCTGTGCAATGGCCGGGCAAAGCTGCTGACGGAGCGATGCTTGAGATAAGCAATCAATCGCGCTGATTTGTGCCGCTTGATGAGATGATTGCGAACGATCGAGCTGTTGAATGTGCCCGGCATGATCAATAGGCTGTGGTCTGTATCCCTATAGACTTCATAGTTCGGGAAACGGGCACTGAACTCGTCCAAAATGACCGTCAGTTCACCGCGCTCGCTTTCCCAGATCCTGTAATTCTCGATTTGCCTGGCAGTGCTGTTGGTGCCCGCAAGGCAAATACGGAGTGATGCCGGACCGCATTCTATTGTTGGCGTTCTCTTGGCTGGATAATTGCTTTGCTGCACAACTTTCGCAACGAATTCGAAGAGATCGTCGGAAAAGTCATGCTCATGCCTGATCATGACTTCGTTTTGAGACCAGAGTTCCGCGCCGGAGTTGGCAAAGACGCCGGTCAATGACCTGATAAGCCTTTCAGGTAAGCGCAGCAAAACATCGTTGTAGCTGGATCGGCTCAGCAGATAACAAGGACGCAACTTTGCGAAATCATCGAGATAGTTTGCCAGGCCGTACTCTAAGTGCGCTTGATCGTTTCTTACCAGCGCGTCCAAATCCAAAAGAAAGACATCATTCAGTCGGTTTGCGGTGCCTGTGACCGGTCCGGACACACGGCCGACTGGGGCGAATACTGGTTTCGGAAACATGTTTGCTTCTCCTCTAGAAAGGGTTTGTTGAAGCAGTTGCAAGGACTTCGCCAGTTATTGGATTGGAAAAAATATTCCCAAAAGCTAAATAAAAACAATTAGGTAAGCTGTACTTGGCATTTGTCTATTATGGTCGTATGACTTTTGACTTTGCGAAACGGCAATTGCGTCATCTGAATTTGCAAAGCACGAACTGCCTGCATGCATTTGCGGTGCTCTTTATAAATACGCGTGTGTATGGCGGCTGTGGAACAAGACCGATTTATCGATCGGTACTGACGTCTGAACTCGGCTGCCCTTAAAAGTTTTCAATTTGCGCAAAATCGAATTCGTATTTTTTGATTTTCGGAAGTGCCAACATTAATTCAATCATCTTGAAAAAATATAACTATCTGTTTTTAATAATGAAAATAGGATTCGCTCGAATTGGCACGGTCCTTGTTCTCTGTATCCCAGAACGATGTTTCCAGGAGAAAACAGATGAACATGTATATCGGCAACCTCAACACAGCTCAGAAAATCGACACCCTCCCTTTCAGCATTGCAGAGCCAAAAGCTTCGATCAGTGTAATTGGGCTTGGTTATGTCGGTGCGGTATCCCTCGCCTGTCTCAGCTCTCTCGGACACCGTGTTGTTGGTGCCGATATCGACCAGAAGAAAGTCGACTCAATAGCCTGGGGCAATAGCCCAATTCATGAAGACCGCCTCTCCGAACTCTTGACGCGCGGTGTTTCTGAAGACCTCCTGTCTGCAACGACCAACCTTCAAAGAGCTGTTCGTGAAACGGATGTAACCTTCGTGTCCGTTGGCACGCCGACCAGCAAGGACGGTGGCTGTGATACGCGAGCGATCGAGGCAGTTGCAAAAGGGATTGGTGAAGCACTCGCTGACAAAACCGCGTTTCATGTGGTGGTTCTTCGGTGTTCGGTTCCACCTGGCACCACACTGGACATCATGAAGCCGATCATCGAACGGCATTCAGGCAAGGTTGCCGGCATTGACTTTGGAATAGGATTCAATCCGGAGTTCTTGCGGGAAGGCACGGCAGTCGCAGACTTTCATGAGCCGCCCAAAACTGTGATTGGGGTTACGGATACCAAGACCGCAGAGGTTCTTTCGAAAATCTACGAGCCGGTCGACACGTCCCCTATTGTGACAACCGTTGAAGTCGCCGAGCTGGTGAAATACGTCGACAACGTCTGGCATGCTGCAAAAGTCTGTTTCGCAAACGAAGTTGGCCGGCTTTGCAAACCAATGGGCATCGACAGTCACGCCGTCATGGACATTTTCGTTCAGGATACGAAGCTCAACCTTTCTCCTTACTACCTGAAGCCGGGATTTGCTTTTGGCGGTTCCTGCCTTCCCAAGGAGGTCCGGGCAGTCAGTCACCTGGCCGACAAACTTGGAGTCGACCTGCCAATGATTGATGCGTTGATGCCGTCCAACCAGAAACAAATCGACCAAGCGGTGGATCTTGTTGAACGAAGCGGTGCGAAAAAGGTTGCGATCCTGGGCGTTGCTTTCAAGCCGGGCACTGACGACCTGAGGGAAAGCCCGGCACTTGAGGTAATTGCGGAACTCAAGAACAGAGGCGTCGAAGTCACTGCTTTTGATCCTGCAATTCAGCCGGGACCGCATATCAAGCAGCAATTCGACTACATGCAATATGCAGCTCCTCACCTTAAGGACGTCGTTGAAGACCTGCCGAAATTCTTGAAAGAGGCTGCCGCAGAAGCAGTCGAACAAGCTGATGCGATCATCGTATCGCAAAAAATTCCAGGTCTTCGGAGTGTGCTGGAGTCCAAAAAAGACGACGCGGTGATTGTGGACCTTGTCCGCATTTCAGCTCCGCTCCCTGCCTCTTCCAATTACACGGGAATTGGTTGGTAGGACCGCACACTCCCATCCGCTCCCTTTCGCCCCATCGCCCACCTAAGAAAGGGAGCGGATACTCTTTGCCAGGCCAAGCGCCTGGCAAAGCTGTCATCACATTGGCTTGCGGTTTCACGAGGTCCAATTGGTCAGGACCGCTCTTCAATGACCGGGATTCACCAATAGATCGGCTTTCCAATCGCTGAAACGCACCGAGAAGATCCCTTGATGGACGTCAGAGGTGTTTCCGTCAGGGATTGCCCAAGCCAACCGAATGGATATTGCAGCTTGAATGGCGCAGCCACATCCTCTTCGGTAATCGGTTCGAAGCCGACCCGAGAATAGAATTTCGGATCACCGTAGGTCAAAGCAACCTCAACACCGGCTTGTGCGAGTGTTTCTAGACCAAAGCTTATGAGACTTTGACCAATCCCCTCACCTTGGTGTGCGGTTGCAACCGCGACAGGCCCTAGCACGAATACATCGCGCTCATCCTGGTCGAAGACCATCCGGGAGAACATGATAGCAGCGACGACTTCTTCTTTGTGAACGGCATAGAACGTATGGAGGTCATCCGAGGCAGTTTCCTGCATGAGATCACGCGACAGTCGCCCGATCAGTTCGCCTTCTTCAGCCCCTTCTGCTTCTGCAAAAACGTTGCCGAAGAGTTTGCAAATGTCGCTTTCGCGGCCGCTCGCGTTTACTAAAAACTCCACAGGAAGCCCTCTGCTCAGGTCATACCAAGTTGCTGCAATCGAACCGGTTCAAAATAAATATCAGTCGAGTCCGCAGATTTGAATTTTGCCTAAAGTCCTCGGGTACCGCAATCAGGACGGGATATCTTAAGCCATGTATCCAGCAAGAGACCAATATCGAAGGTTGTGAATTGGAATTCGAGGCCAATGAGGTCTCGTTTACACCATCAGGATATCCAAACTTCCGGGTTGATCATGTGAATGGGCTTGTTTTCCGCATATGCGACGATCTGATCGAAAATATCAGAAAACTGAAGGTTGAATTCATCTTCGGTGACGTAGCCTATATGTGGCGTTGGCAATACGTTTGGTGAGGTCAAAAGCGGATTGCCGATATCCGTCAGCGGTTCATTGTCAAAGACGTCAACTGCCGCAAAGATGCGGCCTTTGGCAATCTCGGTTTCCAGATTGCCCGGTGCGATAAGGCCTGATCTGGACGTGTTGACCAGAAGCGAGCGCGGTTTCATGGATGCCAGATCTTGCTCTGTAATGATCCCGCGTGTTTCAGGTTTCAGCCTGACATGCAGGCTAACGATATCCGACGTTGAAAAAAAGATTTCCCGACTTTCTGCGAGTTGAACACCGTCAGTCCTAGCCCGCTCTCTGCCATTCTCGGACGACCACCATTGAACATTCATGCCAATGGCTTGCGCATAAGTGGCGACCGCCTTTGCTATACGCCCATACCCATAAAGCCCAAGCGTGCGACCGCGCAGGGTTCGACCAACGCCCATTTGCCAGTTTCCACGGCGTATGGAAGCAACCTGTTCCGGAATTTGGCGAAAGCTTGAAAGCATCACGGCCAACGTCAGTTCCGCCGCGGCATAAGACGGGGTGTCTGAATGCATGTTGGAGCAAAGAAGCACGCCATTTTGTGTGCATGCGGAGACATCGATATGTGGGTAAACGCTTCGCTGGGAGATTAGTTTCAAGTTCGGGAGCTTGTTTAGAAGCTCCTCGGTAATCCTGGTTCTCTCGCGGAAGAGCACTAGACAGTCAGCCTCTTGAAGACGGTCAGCGAGGATTGAGGCGTTTTCAACATGATCGGTCCAGACAGTGACGTCATGGCCGTCAAGTTTGTCAAAACAGGGCAAGCTGCTCAGTGTGTCAAACCAGTCATCAAGAATATGTACTTTCATCGACTTTCCACGCCGCCTCCTGCAACAAGGGTTCTTGGAGTGGGAACAAACACCTCGGAGCTCATGGCATGCAGCGCTCTTGTCACCTGCATTCGTTTGGACAAAAGAACGTTGTACTGAAGGTCGCAACCGGCAACAGGCGTTGGGTAGTTCTTGATTTCATCGGTAATCTGTTGTCGCGCGATCTGAAGTTCAAGTGTTGCAGCCTCGATATGTGCATCGTATTCGGTCTTCATGTTGTGCACCCGTTTGAGGAACTCGATGATTGGCAATTTCGTCAGTTTCGCGACCAGACAGTTGCCGGCACAAACACCTCACCTGTCGCCAGTTTGCGCGCGGTTCTGAGCAATCCCGCCGACTTGACGTTGAATCGCCCCTGCTGAATTTCGTAGTCTATCAGCACTTCCATTTTGCCCATCGGATGCTCAAGCTGCAATGTTGCTGGTGTGGCCGGTCGTTCAGTGAGGAGCCTTTCGCCGACCGTGCCGGGAGCTAACAGACAGGAAGCCAGGCACTGGGATCCGGTGACAGCCAAAGTGGGGTGGCAGTTCCAGGGCATGAAGTAGCGTACTGATGCCGTTCCGCCGTGCTTTGGTTCCGACAGCAATCCGAATTTCGGCGTCACGGATTTTCGGACATCTCCAAGACCCATGCGCTCCCCGGCAATCAGCCGGACGGCTTCCATCTTCTCAAAAAGGCCAGTGTTCTTGTCGATATCTTCCGCGCTTTCTTCGCCGGTCAGGCCGAAGTCACGGGCGAGACCGATGACCATAGGCATGGCAACATCCATGCAAGTTACCGGGACCTCATTGATGATTTCCTGTGTATGCCCTGTCGGGAACAAGGCTCCGGTCAGGCTTCCTTCCACCTTCATGAATTGAAGCTGGATCGGAGCTGCGGTACCCGGAACACCGTCGATTGCAGCATCGCCGTCGTACTGAACGACGCCACCGGGGGTTTGCACGATTTCGGAAACAAGCATTCCTGTATTGACGGCTCTGATCTTTACTTCTGTCACGTCGCCACTCGGATCCACCAGGCCCATTTCGATTGCTGCAGGGCCGACACCCACCAGAATATTTCCGCAGGAGGGTCTGAAATCGACCAGCTCTTCTTCAACACCAACCTGTGCGAAAAAATAGTCGACATCTGCCCAATCGTCCTCGGATTTTGACAGCATGGCAACCTTGGTCGTGACGGCCGTGCCTCCTCCAATCCCATCGATGTTGAATGGGTGTCCGGACCCAACAATTGAGGTCAGCACTTTCGACAGGACATCCAGATCCTGTGGCAGGTCGCTTCGCTTGAGGTAAGGCCCGCGCGAAGAACCGCCGCGCATGAAAATGAAAGGGGTAGATGTCTGGATCATTCGGCCGTCTCCCTGATCAGATCAACTGCATTGGCCGGTTGCACCGGAGTGTCGACTGGTCGTCTTCACGTCAGTGGCCATGGAAGTTTTGCGAAGGACTGCAATAGGCCCGGCGGGAAATCGCGGTTTAAAAGCCAGGCCATGCAGCACATGAATGCAATGCCGCAGGCGCCGTAGGTGGCGGCGTAAGCAAAGCTGCGTTTTGCGCGATAGTGGATGAAGGCAACCAGGAAAACGGCAAGTGCGAGAATGAAACCAATGAGGGAAGTCAGGATCAGCAGGCCGGCGAACCATGCCAGCGTGCTCCAAAGCCCGTGTCGGTTGTCTTCCGAATTGCCTGCTTCACTGTCGCAGAAGAGCGCGTGACTTTCGCTCGCACCGCGCATCTGAAACAGCAAAATGATGCATCCGAGGATTGAGACCAGCCCGATGAATTGCGGGAATACCCTGTCTGCTGACGCGTAATCCGGGATCAGCGATGCATTGGTGAAGGCAAATGCGAGATAACCAAGGATGGCCATCAGGAAGATAAGAGGCGCGCGCTTCGTGCCAGTCGCAACATCACCTTCGGCGCGGATATTCTTCGATTGGCGCAATCCGACCACGACGGACACGATCGTCACCAGAATAAGAATGATCACGATGGGCGAGAATATATATTCCATGCCTTCCGCAAACCCTTTGCGGAACCTCGAACTGGCAATTTGCACTGCCTGGTTGGCATAGGTTTCCGCAGGGTTGGAGAGCACAAAGCCAATCAGGAACGCCGGCCGTGACCAGTCGAAACGCCGCATCAGGATGCCGAGAAGACCTATGGCGAAAAGCGCGACCAGATCCATCAGGTTCTGACCTGACTGGAACGCGGCGAACGAAATGATCATGAACAGGAATGGGGCAAGCAAAGCGAAGGGAATGGTGGTCAATCGTGCTATGCCACCGGATCCCAGAATGCAGATGACCGTGCCGACTACATTTGCCAGAGCCAGAAGCCAGACAATCGCGTAGGTGACGTCAAGATTGTTCTTCAGCATCGAGGGGCCTACCTCGATCTGACCTGAGCCGAGCAATGCAACGGCACCGATGAAAACCGCCATTGATCCCGATCCGGGTATTCCGAAGAGCAATGTCGGCACCAGACCGCCGCCTTCCTTGGCGTTGTTGGAGCTTTCCGGTCCGATGACCCCCCTCACATCACCGTTGCCGAATTTTGATTTGTCTTTGGACGTCTGGACGGTGTGGCCATAGGCGATCCAATCAACCACGGAACCGCCGAGCCCCGGGATGACGCCGACCGTGACGCCTATGAGAGAGCAGCGCACGCTGAGCCAGATATTGGCAAACCAGTCACGCACGCCGTGCAGCCAGCCGCCGCCGAGCATTGAGCGCTCGGAAATCGCGCGGTCCTGGCGAAGAAGAGCAACAATTTCCGGGATGGCGAAAATACCGAGGCCAACGATGACGAGTTTCAGGCCATCAGTGAGATAGGGCATGTCATACGTGGCCATGCGCAGGGCACCGGCGCTGTCGCCTTCGCCGATCGTGCCAACCATCAAACCTAGGCCAGCGGCGACGATGCCTTTGATGGCAACCTGTCCGGCCAGAATGCCGACCATCGACAGACCAAACAATGTGATCATCAACAACTCAGGTGTGCGAAATTCAAGCACAATGGGCCTTGCAACCAGAATGAAAACCGTGAGGAACGCGGCGCCAACCAGACCGCCGAACAGGGACGATGCAAAGGCTGCAGACAGGGCGCGCGCTGCTTCGCCCTTTTTCGCAAGTGGAAAACCGTCAAGGACTGTTGCCTGAGACGCAGAAGATCCGGGGATGCCCATAAGCACGGAGGCAAACGTATCGGATGTCGGCACAACCGCGACCATGCCAATCATCAGCGCAAGGCCAAGAACTGGGTCCATGCCGAACATGAAGGGCAGCAGCAGCGACAAGCCGGCAATGCCCCCCAGCCCAGGAAAGACACCGATGCATAAGCCCATTACCACGCCAAGGGCGAGGTATCCGAGAACTGCTGGCTGAAAGATCATCGCTGAGGCCTGGGCGAGCGCCGGCATAGCGGTACCGAGAATGTCCACTGGATCGTCTCTGATTTGAAAGAAATTCTGGAGTGCCCGTCCGGTCAAGTCCGGGCGGGCCGAGGGTCCGTTCGGCCTATTTCAGCGAGACGCCGTAGCGCTCTTGCAACCAGCCAACGACAAATTCCTTGGCGCTATCTGGAACTTCCGTCGCGCTCTTCAGAGCCCCGTCCGCTTCTGCACCGGTCATTTGCGGATATTTTCCGAGGCGACCCGACGATATTTCAGCGAAATCTCCACGTGCCTTGACGGCTTCGAAGGCTTTTGAATAGGTGTCGATGGCGTCCTGAGAAGCGCCGTTTGGAAGAAACACCATTTTCTGAGCCGGGAAGCCAGCAATGAAGAAGGCTTTCCAGGCATCCCACTTGGCACCAGACGTTTCGCAACCATCTGTCGCTTCACAGACTTCCTTGAAAGTCGGCATATCCGGAAAAGTTGGATCGCGGACAATGTTGCCTTCTGCGTCCAATGCACCCCAGCTCATCATCGGGACAGCAGTTCCGGCTTCAACCAATGGTGTAACGCCTTTCAGATAGGAAGAAGACGTCTGGTAGTCGATATTCGCTTCACCGCGTTCAAACATAAGCCGTCCGTCGCCTCGGCCTTTGATGCCGAAGACAGGCTCCACGTTCAAACCGAGCATTTCCCACGCCAGCAAAGGCACAAGATCAAGCCGCGTTGCTCCCTGAGAGCCGTAGATGAAGTCCGTTTCACGAAGCGCACCGGCATCGTTGCCATTCATTTTATCGGCTAGGTCCGGGGGGAGATAGGCTACACCGCCCGTTCCTGATGCAAGGACAACGTTCCAATCCTTGTACTCGTAGCGGACCCGGGGGTCACCGAGCAGATAGGGAAATTGCGTCGAACCGGAGGATCCGAAAATCACAGTGCCTTCGCTGTCGCCGAATTTCTGGTTCTGGAACCAGTTGGCACCCTTTGTGGAACCGGCACCCGGCATAAATTTGACAACGACCGTCGGGGTGCCTGGCAGCGCTTCACTCAACAAGGGGGCGTAGAAGTTTGCCCATTTTGCCGATCCTCCTGTCTCGGAGAACGGGATTACCCATTCTACAGTTTTCCCTGACAGATCAAGATCTTCGGCAATTGCTTGCGCTGGCACCATAGTACCAGCTGCGCACATGACACTCAGCGCGAGCTTGCGCGCTAGATTTTTAAGAACCATTTTCTCCTCCCAATGGCGCAGTCAATCTGGTTTGAACTGCTGCGCGTTCAGACCGCCCTAAAGGCGGCTTGATGCATCCAGATTTCCCTGCGAAGCTTGCAGCAAGCTTTCATCGAAAAGAAAAAATATGCGGATCGCGTTGGTCGAAGATAATGTGAGCCTCGCCAAAGGCATAGCCTACCAATTAAGGGATGCGGGGCACTCTGTGGACATTCTCCATGATGGAGAGGATGCCGAGTTCTTCCTGAAACAGGAAGATGGAGACTTGATCATTCTTGATATCAATTTGCCAGGCAAGAGCGGACTAGAGCTCCTGGCTGAACTTCGAGAGCGGGAAGACCCCCGTCCCGTCATCCTGTTGACTGCACGTTCTGAAACACAGGACAGGGTCCTGGGGCTTGACGCGGGCGCGGATGACTATCTCGTCAAGCCATTTGAGATGGAAGAGCTCGCTGCCCGCATTCGCGCGCTTGGCCGGCGCAAAGCAACGGCGCCTCGGCAACTGGCAAATATCGGTACGCTCAAGTTCGATATAGGCTCAATGCAGCTCTTCGATCGGGACGAGGTTCTGGAAGTTCCGAGAAGAGAGCTTGCGTTACTTGCCGCGCTCCTGAACGCCAATGGCCGCACCGTCTCTAAAGCCAGCCTGCTCGACCAGCTTTATGGAGCCGGAAGCGAAACCGATGAAAAGGTCATCGAGGTTTATGTTTCAAGACTTCGCAAAAGGCTGAGCCCGCACGGTGTCAATATCCACGTTCACAGAGGTATCGGCTATTCCCTGAACAGGACCACATCATGAAGAGGTCTTATTCTCTTCGCATCCGCCTAACCCTTATCATTCTCATTCCCCTCCTCTTCGTTGCCGGTGCAGCGAGTTTCTGGCAGTTGAACAACGCACGCCTTACCGCCGGGGATGTTTTCGACCGTAGCTTGCAATCGGCTGCTCTTGCCGTATCCAATGACGTTGCTCTTTCCAGCGGTGATGCGCTTGGGATCGAAACGCGCAAGATCCTTGCCGACACGTCCGGTGGGCGCGTTTACTATCATGTCTATGCACCCGACGGCGTCATCGTAGCCGGATATGCGACACCACCAGCAGGCATTCCGAGCGCGGCAGACGGAGATCTCAATGCCGTTTATTTCAACGGCGTTTATCTGGGGCGTGAAGTCCGCGGTTATCGCATGCGTACTCATATGCAAGTGGATGGCTTTAGCGGGATCTTCACTACGACCGTCTGGCAGGATGTCAAGATCCGCTCCACCTTTGTTCGTGCGCTGATTTTAAGGTCCCTGATTGTCATTTCGTCGATTATTCTGTCGCTTACTCTTATCGTTTGGTTCGGCGTCAGGATCGGGCTGCGGCCTTTGAACGATTTGCAACAAGCAATTGACCTTAGATCCGGCGATGAGCTGAAACCTATCCAACGCGCGGTTCCAGTGGAAGTTAAGGGTATTGTTTGGACACTTAACCGGCTGCTTGGGCAGGTTTCCGATGCCATGGCGACGCAAGGTGAATTCATTTCAAATGCGGCCCATCAACTTCGAAATCCCCTGGCCGGCGTGCTCGCGCTGGCCGAGTCGGTCCGCTCGGCAAGATCAGAAGTTGCCATGCGGGAGCGGGCTGACGATCTCGTAAAGGCGGCCAAGGAAACAAGCCAGCTTGCGCAAAAACTCCTGACCTACGAGCGTACGAAGTCGATCAGCCCGGCTTCGGAAAAGGAGCACTTTTCATTGCGGGACCTGATCGCCGAACTTGTCTCGGAATTTCAATCAATGCCGCATCGGGGCGTTGAGTTAGAAGCTTCACCAGGCAACGAAATCCTGGAAATCACCGCAGACAGGACGATGGTGCGGGAAGCGGTTGCCAATCTGATTAACAATGCGTTGAAGCATGGCGGGCCAAAACTCTCAAAGATATCGGTTTCTTGCGAAAGGAACGAAGGTTTCCTTTCTATCTTTGTCGAGGACGATGGCAGAGGATTGAACCCGGAAGAAATCCAGACCGCGTTGCAGCGCTTCGGTCAGGTGTCTGCAAATAGTGACGGCAGCGGCCTTGGGTTGCCAATTGTGTCGCGGGTTGCTGAACGGCATGGCGGATCATTGGAACTGACAGCGAGACAGCCAGGACTAACGGCTCAAATTTCGCTGCCAGCCAGCCCTTCCGGCAAAAGATAGTTTGAGCCCTTACATGGCTGGCTTGCGCTGCGCATCCCTGATCAGTGCAGCCAATCGATAGAACCCGTGGACCATCTTTGTATATGGCGTGAGGAGGAAGAAACTCAGAACGGAACCCAAGTGAACTGCGAGGAGCAGCGGCATCAGACTTGTGCTACCCAGAGCGTAGAGCAGCAGTCCGCTCAACGCGACCAGAAATAGAAGGGCGACAAAAGCCATTTCTCCACCCCATGCGGAAGGTGCACCCAGGTTCCTATCCGCTTTCAACTTCAAGCCCATCAGCCAAAGGGATCCCGCGACCATGAAAATACCGCCGGGTATTCCAAGAAGTTTCGGTAGGGACCAGATCGGATAAGGTGCGGGTACATCAAATACGTAGTGCAGGATGGTCGCGACCGAAGTTGAGGCGAAGCAGAGCAGAAAACCGTACATGATTGCCTGGTGGGCAAATCGGCGGGATTGGCTGAACCTGTCTTCCTCTTCAAAATTGCATCCATCGCCGTGACCGCCTGCCAGATTTTTCATTCTACCGGCTGAACCAAAAGCCTCGACGATATGCGAGAACTGCACAGGTTCTCCGTCCGTTGCGCGCCAGTATCGGCGCATGCTGATGGCGAGGCTGAAAAGGGGAAACAGGAAGGCAGGAAGAAAGATCGAGACCATGGCCGAATGGGACAGGACAGCATAGAACCCTTCACCGTCAGCCGATCCAAGCGCGCGTATAGTCAGAAAAAGGACGGCGAAGCAAAGAACGGACGCAAGGGCAATCATCAAACCGCTGTTTTGGAAATGTTTCGCGAACGCCCTGGGCCACGCGAAGCGATCCCAGCTGTCCTGACGCACCTCTGCCAGGGCCTTGGGTAGGTTCAGATCAAATTCGTGCGGGGACGTATACTGACAAGCGTAGTAACAACCGCGGCAGTTGTGACACAGATTGGCCAATTGGGTGAGGTTGCCGTCACTGAAAAAACGTTCGCTGTGAAGTGCAGGAAAGACGGAGCAATAGCCTTCGCAATAGCGGCAGGCGTTGCAAATCTCGGCCTGGCGCCGGGCTTCCTGTAAGAAATCAGTTTGCATAATTTGCTGCCTCCCTGCCCGCGATCCGGCCAAAGACGGTTCCAATGGTCATGCCAAACCCAGCAAGATAGCCTTGTCCCAAAATTGAGCCGGCCATTGTTTCTCCAGCTGCCCACAAATTGTGAATAGGCCCCTGCCTGGTGCTGCATTGGGCGTTTTCATCCACCTTCAAACCGAGATAGGTAAAAGTCACGCCGGTTCTCAGGCTGTACCCATAGAACGGTGGTTCATCTATCGGGCGTGCCCAGTTGGTTTTGGCGGGGGTCAGACCGGAAGTTGCGACACCATCAAGTTCGGTCGGGTGGAAACGTGAGGTGTTTCCACAAGCCTGGTTGAAATTTGCAACCGTGTGCAGAAGTTTGCCCGGTGGCAGATCCATTTGTTCTGCAAGTTCTTCCAAACTGTCGGCTTTGATCGGCGGGAAAACCGATGGCATGAAGAGCTCAAGCGATTTGGCATCGATGATGACATACCCGACCTGATCAGGCTGTTGAGCAATCAACCTGCCCCAGATTGCATAACGCTTGGGCCAGACGTCTTCCCCCTCGTCAAAAAAACGCTCCGCATCTCTATTGACCACAATGGAGAACGGCACACAGTCCAATCGGGTCACGATGCCACCATCGAATTTTGGTGAGCGTCCATCGATGGCGACGGCATGGCACTGAGTTGGATCGCCGACGGAGCTGACCCCCTGGTCCAGAAGGTCTGCGAGGACGACACCTCGGTTATAAGGTGTTCCGCGGATCAGGAAGTTTTTCGCCGGCGGCCCCCAGGCGCGGGTCAGCCAGTCGGTATCCGCCTGAAACCCGCCAGAAGCGACGACGACTGCTTTCGGCTCCAGCCTTTTTTCTTCTCCCTCATGCGTGAAGTCCACATACTCGATCCTGTCGTCAACCAGTTCAAGATGAGTGACATGGGCCTCATAGTAGACTTTCACGCCCAAACTCTCAGCCCTGCGGTAGTAGGCGTTGACGAGGGATTTTCCTCCTCCCATGAAAAACGCATTTGTCCGGCCAAGCGAAAGGGTGCCGGAGAGTGAAGGCTGAAAGTGCACGCCATGATCCTGCATCCAGGTCAGGCACTCTTGTGAGGTTCGGATGGTAAGACGGGCCAATCCCTCATCCGTCTTGCCTCCGGTGACCTTCAAAAGATCGTTGAAATACTCTTCTTCGCAATAGTCGTCGACAAGAGGCCCGTGGGGCCCTTTGTGCATACAGCGAAAATTTCGTGTGTGCCTGGAGTTGCCACCACGATAAGACTTGGGTGCAGTCTCAAGGACAAAGACACTTGCCCCTTGTTCCGCCGCAGTCATCGCTGCGCAGAGAGCTGCGTTGCCGCCGCCTATTACGACGATGTCGATGTCAGATGTCATGGGGTGCTTCCTCTCGAGTGTCGTCTATCAGGCACCCTATTGATTTGACCAATGATCATTTTTGAATAATTGTTGCGTAATGCGCATTAAATTCGACTTCAGCGATCTTGAAGTTTTTCTGGCGGTTTTGGAAACTGGCTCATTCCATCATGCGGCTGATCGATTGAACCTTTCACAATCAGCAGTTACCCGACGGGTTCAAAAGTTGGAAAAGGCACTTGGGTCAGTGCTTTTTGAACGCACGACCCGGGCGGTGCGGCCGACACTTGCTGCCAAGAGGTTGCAGGCTAGAGCCGCGGATATGCTGGTTACAGCAGCGGATACCACCCGTGCAATGCGCGATGAGAGCGTTGCCTTTGCTCATCAGCGCAGCACGTTGATAACGGTTGCCGCCATCCCGACTGTGATCCCGAATTTTGTACTGCCTGCCATTCGAGCGTTTGAGGAACAAGGCTTTTCGCCGCGATTTCGCATCTTTGACGCGGCGGCCAACGAAGTCTCGGAAGCTGTCTCTCAAGGTGATGCGGACTTTGGGGTCTGTTCCATAGGCGCGCTGGACCCAAACACGAATTTTGACCCTCTACTCGACGACGCCATTGTGCTTGCCCTGCCCGAAAATCATCACCTCGCGGAGCGGGAAGTCATCCGGTGGCGGGATATTGCAACGGAAAGGTTCATCCTTCCGGCACGCGGCACGGGAAACCGGGTGTTGATCGATGAAGCTTTGGCCAGTCGACGCTTGTCCGCTCAGTGGACCTTCGAGGTGGGACGGTCAACGACGGCTATGGAGCTGGTTCTTGGTGGGCTTGGCGTTGGGTTGTTGCCGCAATCGACCATCCGGTCTCATATGGGTCAGGACCTGACTTTCAAATCGATCGCGGATTTCGACGTCAGACGCGCGATCGGTCTTTTGACAAGAGCTGGTGTTTCAATCAGCGAGCCTGCCGAAGTTATGATGAACCTATTGCGCGCAGTGTTAGTGAATCCCAATGAGTCCGCAATTTGAAGACCTTGCGTGAGTTCGGCATTGGACCTTGCTGCCTTGACTATTTGCCGCACCCGCTCCTTTGGCATATCATCCCGTCTATGAGGAGACCGGCGCGATTCAACGCCGGATGTTATGGGAGGTTCAGAGCAACATGCCGGTGACGCACGAGCCCTGGCTCGTGGCGCTATCCCTTGTGATGGCCTTTCAGGGAAGCTTTGTCGGACTAAGCCTGGCGGTTCAAGTCAGGAACGCTGTCGATCCGCGTCGGCGGTTTCTTTTGGCCGGAGCGGCACTCACACTCGCCCTGGCCATCTGGTCCATGCACTTTGTCGGCATGCTTGCGGCGCGATTGCCGATAGCCGTCGACTTCCTCGTGCTGCCAACGCTGCTTTCGTTTCTTGTTTGTGTGCTTGTGGTTGGAATTGCGGTCTTTGCAGCCAGCAATTCGCGGCTGACTCCCTTAGGCTTGGACTTGCTGCTTTCGTGATGGGAAGCGGCATTTGTACGATGCATTACCTGGGTATGTATGCCCTTCATGAATCGCTCAACATGGCTCACGAACCGGCCTATGTGCTTGCAAGTTTTCTGGTCGCCTTTAACGCAGCAGGTCTGGCGATGTGGCTTCTATTCGGCCTTGGACGCCGTCCGCCGATCGTCTTTTCAGCTGCTGTGCTCGCGCTTGCAATTTCCGCCATGCACTACACTGCGATGACCGGTCTGACTTATGAAATGAAGCAGACGTTGGCCGGAACCGTCGGGCCTTCTTTCAGTCCAGGTGTTCTGGCGATTGTCGTGTGCTGTGTAGCGTTTCTCGTTTCGGGTCTCTTTTTGCTTGCCCTGGTTCCGGCGCAGGGTGCTGAACCCTCACTTGAGGAAGTGGAGACAGTTCAAGATACCTCTCTGCCAGACGAAACCGAGATTGCGAATGCGCAGTTTTCTGAAGAGCCTTCATCACAAAAGTCGCAACTTGTTCGAAGGAGCGCTGCCGGATTACAATCTGCAACAGTTGCGGCGCGGGCCCAGTCTGCACTGGCAAAACGAACGATCCCGATCGAGAAAGACGGACAGAAGAGCCAGATCGGCATAAAGGAAATCTACGCCATTCATGCTGATGCGCACTACACGCGGCTCTATGACGGGTCTCGCGAATTCTTCTGTCCTCTGTCCATCAGCGAAGCCGAACAACAGCTCGATCCCAAAACCTTCAACCGGGTCCACAGAAGTCATATTGTCAACATCAGCCGTGTGGCGAGTTACAAACGCGCTGGCGATGGTGGCGTTCTTGTTCTGGATGGAGAAGATGCACAAACTGTGCCCGTGAGCCGTTCTCGTTGGGGACGTGTCAAAGCCCGCCTGTCTTCATTGGCGGAAGCCGCAACAGAACACACTGCGGTCGCTCAGTAACTCGTCAATCCTCAGATATCGCCTACATTTGTGCAGTGCAATTTCCCTCGAAATTGTCGCCGTTCGTGCAGGCCTGCACGAACGGATGGTCAATTCCTCAATCGTTTATAGGAATAGTATTCCTTGCGTAAAAGATCAGATTTTATGTCACTTTCGCGGGAAATTAGATTTCCGGGTCTATGAAATGCGTAAGAGTTATTGCCGTATTTCGTGCAAGTGATTGCGTCGTTTGTGCATAAGCTGGTGCTGTTAATGCATGGTGCCTTGAGTGTGCGGTGCACCTTTTCCCAACCTTCAAGCATGTGACAATCTGCCACCACTCCTGGAGGCGGTGCACGGTCTGGCCGGCCCAGGCGTTTGTTAACGCGTTGAGGTGTTCGGCTTCGGTTCTCGTTCAGAACCGGTTGAGGGAGGAAACGGACGTGATACCTGGTGAATTCACCTATCACCGGCCATCATCGGTGGCCGAAGCAGTTGCAATCCTGGTTAGTCATGGAGATGAAGCAAGGCCGCTGTCCGGTGGGCATAGCCTCATTCCGATGATGAAGCTCCGGATGGCTGCTCCTGAACATCTTGTCGATCTTGGCGGGATCGCTGATCTGAAAGGTGTTGCTGAAGACGGCGACACGATCACCATCGGGGCGATGACCACCCAGAGCGACTTGATCGCCTCAGAGTTGCTCGCTGCGAAACTGCCGATTGTCTGCGAGACGTCGGAACTGATCGCCGATCCGCAAATCAGGTATCTTGGTACGCTTGGCGGCAATGTCGCCAATGGAGATCCGGGTAACGACATGCCGGCACTCATGCAGTGCCTCAACGCCGATTACGTATTGACGGGTCCAGACGGGGACAGGCGCGTTCCGGCTCGGGATTTTTATGAAGCCGCCTATTTCACCGCTCTTGCACCCGAAGAGATCCTGACATCCATCAGGATCCCGGTACCACCGTCCGGACATGGTTATGCCTACGAGAAACTCAAGCGGAAAGTCGGAGACTATGCGACCGCTGCCGCTGCAGTCGTACTTACAATGTCTGGCGGGGCAGTAAGCACTTGTTCGGTTGCGCTCACCAACGTCGCCGACACGCCCCTTCTTGCGAAGGAAGCTGGCGAAATACTGACGGGTTCATCGCTTGACAGCGACACAATCAAGCGTGCGGTCGCAGCCGCGGAAGCCATCACGGAACCGGCCTCAGATGGCCGTGGACCTGCCGAATATCGAACCAAGATGGCTGGTGTCATGCTGGAGCGCGCGCTCGCACGTGCGGCCGAGCGGGCTCAGGGCTGATCAGGATTTTGGGAGAGACAAATGAGTGATATTGAACAGGTCCCGGTCAGCTTGACCGTGAACGGCAAGAAAGTGCAACGCTTTGTGGAGCCACGCACGCTTCTTATCCATTTTTTGCGCGAAGATCTAAATCTGACGGGGCCGCATATCGGCTGTGAAACATCCCATTGCGGTGCCTGCACTGTGGAGATGAACGGCATGTCGGTGAAGACCTGTACTGTTTTTGCCGTCCAGGCAAATGGTGCAGAGCTAACCACGATCGAAGGCATGGCCAACCCGGATGGAACGCTTTCTGCGCTCCAGGAAGGGTTCCGCCAGATGCATGGTCTTCAGTGCGGTTTTTGCACCCCTGGAATGATTATGCGCGCCCACACGCTTTTGAAGGAAAATCCCAACCCGACGGAAGACGAAATCCGTATGGGAATTTCCGGCAACCTATGCCGTTGCACCGGATATCAGAACATCGTCAAGGCCATCCAGTACGCCGCAGCAAAGCTGAACGGCACTGACATTCAGGAGGCTGCAGAATGAACGACATGACCCCGACACGGGAACAGCGTGAAGCAGCACTTGAAGGCATGGGCTGCAAACGCAAACGCGTAGAAGACATCCGGTTCACACAAGGCAAAGGCCAGTATGTGGACGATCTGAAACTCCCCGGCATGGTGTTTGGCGATTTCGTTCGTTCTCCCTATGCCCACGCGAAGGTCACCAAGATCGACGCGTCCGAGGCTCTGAAATTGCCCGGCGTCATTGCTGTTCTAACGGCTGAAGACCTTAAGGGTGTCAACCTGGCCTGGATGCCGACGCTTGCCGGTGACGTTCAGATGGTGCTGGCAGACGGCAAGGTGCTTTATCAGAACCAGGAAGTTGCCTTTGTCGTGGCTGAAAACCGTTACATTGCGGATGACGCAATACAGTTGGTTGAAGTCGAATACGAGGAACTTCCCGTACTGACCGATCCATTCAAGTCCTTGGATGAAGACGCGCCGGTCCTCAGACCGGACCTGGACGGCAAGATGGAAGGTGCGCACGGACCGCGCAAACATCACAACCATATCTTTACGTGGGAAGTCGGCGATAAGGACGAAACGTCAAAAGCGTTTACGGAAGCGGATGTCACGGTCAAGGAAATGATTTCCTATCACCGTACGCACCCCTCTCCGCTTGAGACCTGTCAGTGTGTCGCCTCCATGGACAAGGTGAAGGGCGAATTGACGGTCTGGGGGACGTTCCAGGCACCGCACGTCATTCGAACGGTCGCGTCGCTGCTGTCCACCATACCTGAGCACAAGATCCACGTGATTGCACCGGACATTGGTGGGGGGTTTGGTAACAAGGTTGGCGCCTATCCTGGCTACATCTGCTCGATCGTTGCCTCAATCGTAACGGGCGTTCCGGTCAAATGGGTCGAGGATCGAATGGAGAACCTCTCCACGACCTCGTTTGCCCGCGATTATCATATGACAACGGAAATCGCGGCAAAGAACGACGGTACGGTGACCGGTCTGAAAGTTCATGTTCTTGCCGATCACGGCGGTTTCGATGCGTGTGCCGATCCGTCCAAATGGCCGGCAGGTTTCTTCAACATCGTCACAGGGTCCTATGACTTTCCAACAGCTCATCTTGAAGTTGATGGGGTCTATACCAACAAGGCACCGGGTGGCGTTGCCTATCGGTGCTCGTTCCGTGTGACGGAAGCAGCCTATTGTATTGAACGGGGCATGGATATTCTGGCCCAGAAGCTCGGTATGGATCCTGCTGACCTTCGGATCAAGAATTTCGTCAAACCGGAACAGTTCCCCTATCAGTCGGCGCTCGGCTGGGAATACGACAGCGGCGATTATCATACCGCCATGCACAAGGCGATGGATACGATCGGCTATCGAGAATTGCGCGCGGAACAGAAGGCTAAGCAAGAAGCGTTCAAACGCGGCGAGACCCGGGAAATCATGGGGATTGGCGTATCTTTCTTCACGGAGATAGTCGGCGCTGGACCATCCAAGAATTGCGATATTCTGGGCGTTGCCATGTTCGACAGCGCAGAAATTCGTGTCCACCCGACGGGGTCGGTGATTTCGCGAATGGGGACCAAGTCGCAGGGTCAAGGTCATGAGACAACTTGGGCCCAGATCATCGCGACGGAAATCGGCATTCCGGCTGATGACATCATGGTCGAAGAAGGTGACACCGACACGGCACCTTATGGCCTTGGAACATACGGCTCCCGGTCGACACCTGTTGCGGGTGCGGCAATTGCTCTTGCAGCGCGCAAGATCCGCAACAAGGCTCAAATGATCGCGGCGCACATGTTGGAAGTGTCCGAGTATGATCTGGAATGGGATGTCGACGGTTTTCAGGTAAAAGGCAATCCGCAAGCCCGTAAGTCCATGAAGGAAATCGCCTGGGCTGCTTATCATGCACCCCCTCAGGGAATTGAGCCGGGTCTCGAAGCGGTCAGCTACTATGATCCGCCCAACATGACCTATCCGTTTGGCGCTTACTTCTGCGTCATGGATATCGACGTTGATACAGGCGTGGCCAAGACCCGGCGTTTCTACGCACTCGATGATTGCGGCACGCGCATCAATCCGATGATTATCGAGGGCCAGGTGCATGGCGGACTGACAGAGGCATTCGCGATCGCAATGGGTCAGGAGATCCGCTACGACGAAACCGGCAATGTTATGGGGGCGTCTTTCATGGACTTCTTCATTCCAACGGCTGTTGAAACACCTCATTGGGAAACCGACCATACGGTAACGCCCAGCCCGCATCATCCGATCGGCGCAAAGGGCGTGGGTGAAAGCCCCAATGTCGGCGGTGTGCCGGCGTTCTCGAACGCCGTGAACGACGCCTTTCAGTTTCTTGGGAGCACCCATATCCAGATGCCGCACGATGCGTGGCGGATCTGGCAGGCTGCCAAGGAACTCGGCGCTCACGGCTGAGGTTGCTGACGCCTTGGGCCGCATCGCAAGAATGCGGCCCAAGAAGGCTTTTATCGGATATTGCCGATCGAACCTCCGACCAAGTTCACTGTCCGGAAGATCTCGAGGACAGTGAAGTCTGCTCCTCATCTCCTCAACTCGAACGAAGTGCAATCGGATGAGTAAGACCAAAGACCAAATTGCAGAGGCATTGGCAAAAACGGGCTATGTTGCCGATGAGGGACTGGCGACTGCTCTTGTTTTGACTGAAATGCTGGGTCGCCCCTTGCTTCTTGAAGGGGAAGCCGGCGTCGGGAAAACGGAGGTCGCCAAGGCGCTGGCAAGTCTGGAGGAAACAGACCTTATCCGTCTGCAGTGTTACGAAGGCCTCGACCGGTCCGATGCCATTTACGAATGGAACTACCAGCGACAGCTCCTTGCAATAAAGGCAAGGGAAGGATCTGGAGATGACGCCAACAGTGTCGAGGAAGCTGTTTTTTCAGAAAAATATCTTCTGGAACGCCCTCTCCTTTCGGCGATAAGACAGGCTGAACCGCCTGTTCTGCTGATCGACGAAATAGATCGGGCTGACGAAGAGTTCGAAGCGTTTCTTCTTGAAATTCTTTCGGATTATCAGGTCTCGATACCCGAATTGGGAACGGTCGAGGCCGTCACGATCCCGCGTGTTGTGCTGACTTCAAATGGAACGCGGGAATTGTCAGATGCGCTGCGGCGCAGATGTCTTTATCACTATGTCGACTATCCGACGCCCGACCGCGAAGCGCGAATTCTGCTTTCAAGGGTCGACGGCCTCGATGCCCGGTTGGCACTTCAGATTTCTGAACTCATGGGCAAACTGCGCAAGGAAGATCTGGTCAAGATCCCCGGCGTTGCGGAAACGATCGATTGGGCGGCGGCGCTTCTGGGACTGGGAGCGAAAGACCTGCACAAAAACAGAGAGCTGGTTTTCGACACCTTGACCTGTGTCTTGAAAACCCGTGAGGACAAGTCTCGGGTGACAGTTGAAGTTACCGACAGGCTGCTTGGAAAGGTGGCTTGAGTGATGAACGCTCTGCGCCTTGAAACACGTGAAGACGTTGGAGCTGTTTTGCGTGCACGGCTTGCGGGGTTTGTCCGGTCGTTGCGCGACAGCGGCTTCAAGGTGGGATTGGCCGAAACAAGTGACGCATTGCATCTTCTTCAGACACCTTTCGTGCACCGGCAAGACAGGTTGAAATCATCGTTCCGCACACTTTTTTGCGGACGTCTTTCGGATTGGAAAAAGTTCGACGAATTGTTCGACGCATACTGGGTTGGCAGAGGCGTGAAATCCGGTGTGAAAATCAGTGGCTCCAGCCCGCGCAAAGGTATGAAAACCATCCGAGAGATGGTTGATGTGGAAGGCTGTCGGCAGGACACAATCGCTGGAGATGTCGAACGTCAACCCGGCGAGGAAGATGAAGAAACCGGTGAAACGCCTTCTGGCCGGAGAGAAGGTGCAAGCGTCGCTGAAAATCTCGGGCAAATAGACTTCAGGAAGATAGAAGATCCCGAAGCCTTGAAACAGGCTCATGAACTTGCGGAAAGACTGTCGCGGTCCATGCGTGTGCGGCTCACGCGGAGAGACCGTCAGAAACGAAAGGCGCGTCGCCTGGATTTGCGCCGGACGATCCGCCATTCCATCGCTCATGGCGGTACGCCTCTCGAACTGATCCGAAAAGGACCGCGCCAGCAGCAGCTCAGGCTTGTGGTCCTGTTGGATGCGTCCGGATCCATGAACAACTATACAGGCGTCTTCACCCGTTTCGTGCACGGTATCCTAGACAATTTTCGCGAAGCCGAAGCATTCCTGTTTCACACTCGCCTCGTCCATGTCTCGTCTGCGCTTTCAGAGCGAGATGCCGGTCGGGCGTTGGATCGCCTGGGGCTGATGGCGCAAGGCGTGGGCGGTGGTACCAAAATCGGTGAAGCATTGGCTGACTTCAATCGTTGGCACGCTGCGCGGGTTATTCATTCGCGAACTTGCGTGATGATCTTGTCGGATGGATACGACACGGGCGCTCCCGATGTTCTGGGAGAAGAAATGGCGCGTCTCAGACGCCGTTGTCGACGGATCGTCTGGCTCAACCCGCTTATCGGTTGGGAGGGCTATGAGCCCTCAGCGGGCGGTATGCAGGCAGCATTGCCGCATGTCGATCTCTTTGCGCCTGCGCATAATCTTGAAAGTCTTGCAGCGCTTGAACCTTACCTGGCCGGGCTTTGATCCATGGGGGATGCACCAATGAAGCATACAGGCACAATTTCAGGTTCAAGAGCCGGACAAGATTTGACGGGTGATCTGGTGGATTTGATCCACCACATGCAATCCAGCAAGGAACCCTTCGTGCTGGCAACTGTGGTCCGAACAATCTCAGTCACGGCTGCAAAGGCAGGCGCCAAGGCGGTCATTTCCAGCGAGGGTGAGATTGTCGGCGGATGGATCGGTGGCGGTTGTGCAAAATCGGCAGTGATCAAGGCAGCAAAGACGGCATTTGATGATGGTGAAGCCCGGCTGATATCCATTCAGCCGGCAGATCTCTTGTCTGAACTCGGTGTTGAGCCTGGCGAAGAACGCGAAGGTGTACAGTTTGCCAAAAACATGTGCCCCAGCCAGGGCACCATGGACATATTTATCGAGCCAATTTTTCCTCGCCCACAACTTGTCGTCTTCGGAGCCAGTCCAGTTGCTCTGGCTCTTGCAAATCAAGGGCCCACAATAGGGTTTGATGTCACCATTTGCGGGCCTCTTGAAGATTTAGATGGTTTTCCTGCTGAAATGCGCAGGAACAACGGTTTCAATATCATCACTTCAAACAGTGCAGACACATATATCGTCGTCTCCACACAAGGTCGAGGCGACCTGGCGGCACTGGAAGCTGCTGTCAAAACAAATGCACGGCATGTGGGTTTTGTTGGAAGCCGACGGAAAATCGAAGCCCTGAAATCAAAGCTGAAGGATCAGGGCGTCAGTTTCGACGCTCTGGAGCGCATCAAGGGCCCGGCAGGACTGGATCTCGGTGCAATCACTCCTGAAGAGATCGCCCTTTCGATCCTCGCTGAACTTTTGATGGTCCGTCGCAAGAACCAACGGCTGTCCCGAATACAACACGTTTAAGACCAGGAATGGAGACGAATTCATGCAAATGACAGATAGCCAGCGGATTGAAGCTTCGCGTGAAAAAGTCTGGGAAGCACTCAACGACGCGGACGTTCTCAAAGCTTCGATCCCAGGCTGTGAAGAACTCATCAAACACTCTGACACGGAGCTGGAAGCGAAGGTCAAGCTCAAGGTTGGGCCGGTCAAGGCAACGTTTGGGGGAAAAGTCACTCTGAACGACCTCGACCCGCCTAACGGCTACAAAATCGAAGGAGAAGGATCTGGCGGTGTTGCAGGTTTTGCGCGCGGCGGTGCGACTGTTCGATTGGAAGAAGACGGGCCGGATGCAACGATCCTTCACTACGACGTTGATGCGAAAGTGGGTGGCAAGCTCGCCCAACTCGGTGCCAGGCTGATCGATTCAACATCAAAGAGACTTGCTGGAGAGTTCTTTGCTGCCTTTGCACAGCAAGTGGCTCCGAGCCCCGAAACAGAGGCTGCTTCCTCTCACGAGGTAGATCAAACTCTAGGAGACGCTTCGCAAGACCCATCTGCGGGTGAAGAGAAAAAGGGATGGCTTGGGGGTCTGTTCGGCGGCAAGAAAAAACAACAGACCGATGAAGACAAGCTCGAAAATGCGGCCGAATGAGCCTAGGCTCAAACAAGTAAGCAGGAGGAATTGAGATGACCAATGCTGAACTTCGCGAAGAAACCTGTCTTCAAGAGTTGTCCCGGGACCCGTCTCTTCTGATGGCACTCGGGACAGGATCACTGCTGACAGCGTTTCTGCTGGTTGCCCATTCCTGTTGCATTGGCCTGGTCGATCAACACCTTGCGCCACTTTTGCAGATTTGCTCCTTTGCAGGCTGACACAGGATTGACTTCGCCGACAAATGGCGAGCGCCTTGCGTTTTTTTGGCGCTCGCAAGATTACAAGCGTTTTGAGATACGGTTTCCAGTCCTTTTGAAAACCCGCACCTTTCTCCTATCCTCAAGGTGATGAAGATGAGCATGCCTGCCGGACAGGCCTTGCAAAATGTGGTTGCGAACTGTTCAGGCCTGCCGCTTTTTTAGTCATTTTCAGCTTTCTTTCAAACTGTGTCATTCTGCGCCTGGATTGGTATTTTTAATAAGTAATTGAATTATAATTAAAAATCACTCTGTGTCAGAGACTGGCACCAACCTTGCTAATACCTAACCAGTGCAGCGCGCCTAGGGATCCGGTCTGACAAGACGCAGGACCGAGAGGTGCAAGCCGGATGATTTGGCGCTTCCGCCGACATAATCCGGTGACACGGCGGGACAAAAGCCCGGGAGACAACTGCACGAGGTTTCGCGCGCGCGAACCTGCTCCCGGACGTGCGCAAACCTCAATGATGGTCGCCCGATTGGACTTCCCTGTCGGGGGAAATTAAGGAGACGCGCACAGATGTTGAAATCCTTCGCTAGAGCTTCACTCCTAGCAGCCGCACTATCGCTGCCACTATCCTTTTCCGCACATGCGGAGGAGAAAACCGACTTTAAAGTCTGCTGGTCCATCTATGTCGGTTGGATGCCCTGGGGATACCTTCAAGACAGCGGCATCATGAAAAAATGGGCCGACAAATACGACATCAATGTCGAAATTGTTCAGATCAACGATTACGTGGAATCGATCAACCAGTATACGGCCGGCGCGTATGACGGCTGTTCCATGACCAACATGGATGCCTTGTCGATTCCTGCAGGTGGCGGTGTTGATACAACGGCGCTGATTGTCGGCGACTATTCCAACGGAAATGACGGGATCATCTTGAAAGACAAGACTGGTCTTGCGGACATCAAAGGGCAGACGGTCAACCTGGTTGAGCTGTCGGTTTCCCACTATCTGCTGGCGCGCGCTCTTGACACTGTGGGCCTCAGTGAAAGGGACCTGACAGTCGTCAACACATCTGATGCGGATATGATTGCAGCCTATGCAACACCTGATGTGACGTCTGTGGTCACATGGAACCCTCTTCTGTCTGAAATCGAAGCTCAGCCGAATGCCACCAAGGTCTTCGACAGCTCCGGAATTCCAGGAGAGATCATTGATGTGATGATGGTGAATACCGAAACGCTGGCTGACAATCCAGACTTCGGCAAGGCGCTCGTCGGCGCCTGGTATGAACTCATGGGGATTATGTCGACCGACAGCGACGAAGGCATTGCAGCACGTACTGCCATGGCTGAAGCCTCGGGCACGGATCTTGCCGGATATGATGCTCAGCTTGCCACAACAAAGATGTTCTTCACACCGGCTGATGCCGTTGAATTCACGAAATCGGCAGAACTCCCGAGCACGATGAAATTCGTCGCAGAGTTTCTGTTCGACAAGGGGATACTTGGCGAAGGTGCCCCAAGTCCTGAATTCGTCGGTGTCGCATTTGCCGATGGTTCTGTCTATGGCGACCAGAACAACGTGAAACTCCGGTTTGATCCGAGTTTTATGGCGATGGCCGCTGAAGGCGCTCTCTAAACTCCCGATTTTGCATTTGTGGGCCGGCGTTTTGGTGCCGGTCCTTCTTCCAGGATCAGGCGGGGCGTTTCATGCGCATTATCAACCGGAGGCCTTCTAGGCTCCTTACCCTTGCCCTCGGGCTTGTGCCCTTCATCGCGACAATTCTCGTCTATGCCGTGGCGAGCCACTATCGTCGGCTTGAAAATCCAGCCGACAAATTGCTGCCGTCCCTGGACAGCATGGGTCAGGCGTTCTGGCGCATGGCAGCTGTCCCGGACAGGCGTTCCGGTGATCTTCTTTTGTGGGTGGATACATTTGACAGCCTTTGGCGATTGGGCACCGGTATGGCTGTTTCAACGCTCCTGGCACTCATTCTCGGAATATCAATCGGGTTCATACCGCACATTCGAAGCGCGCTAGCTCCCTATATCGCAACATTTTCGCTAATTCCGCCGATTACGATCCTGCCCATTCTCTTTATTACCTTCGGACTTGGAGAAGTTTCGAAGATTGCCCTGATTGTTATCGGTACGGCACCGATCATGGTGCGCTCGACCGCGCAAGCTGTTCTCGACATTCCAAGGGAAATGATCATCAAGGCCGAAACGCTCGGGGCATCCGTATGGCAGATGGTGACACGGCTGGTTTTGCCTCAGGTATTGCCAAAACTCATCACTGCGCTGCGACTGGGGCTGGTGCCCGCCTGGATTTTTTTGATTTCAGCTGAGGCGATCGCGTCGACCACCGGCCTCGGATACCGGATCTTTCTCGTCAGAAGGTATTTGGCGATGGATGTGATCCTCCCGTATGTCGTGTGGATTACTCTTCTGGCTTTCCTGCTCGACCGCCTGCTTCTTTTGCTGTCACGACGAGCATTCCGCTGGAACCATCTTGGGAGTGACGCGCTATGAGCATTGTCTCAACTCCCAAACTTTCAGTTCAAGGGCTTACCAAGTCATATGACGGGACACCTGTGCTGGAACGTGTTGACCTTCTGGTCGAAGACGGATCGTTCTGCACGATCGTCGGCGCATCCGGCTGTGGCAAATCCACGTTCCTGCGCATGCTGTTGTCGCAGGAGTTGCCCACACGCGGACAAATTCTCCTTGACGGTGCCCCCTTCCCGATGAACCGACACCGGACAGAGGGATCGTTTTTCAAAAGTATTCAGTGTTTTCACATCTGACCGTCGCGGAGAACCTTATCCTCGCAGCGGAATTCGCGGGTGCTCCATTGTCGGGCCGGCTTTTCGGCAAGTCCCGCCGTCGAGCGAAGGATGACATTGATGAAATTCTGGATCGTATTGGCCTGAAGGCAGCTGCAGACCGTTATCCTGTGCAATTGTCAGGAGGTATGCAGCAACGGCTGGCGATTGCACAGGCGCTGATCAAGAAGCCCAATATCCTGTTGCTCGATGAACCTTTCGGCGCGCTGGATCCAGGCATCCGCGTTGATATGCACGAGTTGCTTTTGGGGCTTTGGAAAGACCTGGGCATGACCATCTTCATGGTCACACACGACATCCATGAAGCCTTCAAACTTGGCACCCGTCTGCTGGTATTCGACAAGGTTCGTCACGATCCTCAGGCTCCGGATGCCTATGGTGCGACCATCACCTACGACCTGCCATTGTCGTCCCCGGAAACCGCACCGGAAAAACTGCCGGAGGATATCGCAGGCGCGATCCGTCAGCCTGAGCAAAACACCCCCAAAAAACTCAAACACCCAAAACGTACGAGGAACGCCCATGAGCCTGTTCGATCGATCTGTCCCGGCAACGCTGCAAAGAGCAGCAGGTCCGGTCCGGCGAGACCCCACGACAAGGCAACACCATCCGGATTTCGACAAGCTTCAGTTGCGCGGCTGGAAGTCCGCTGAAAAGGAAAGCGCTTTGCCAAGCGCGGCCTGGGAGAAAGAAAAGGCATGGGCTCTCAGAATGGGGTTGACCGGTTCTGATAGCCTTACTGACAAGTCTATCCCGACATTCGCGCGCGGTGAGTTGCCCCACTATGCTGGCATCAACACGTTCCTGAAGGCTCCCTATATCGAAGACGTCACGAAAGTTGGCGCGTATGACGCTGCCGTAATCGGAATTCCTTTCGATGGGGGAACGACTTATCGTCCGGGCACCCGCTTCGGGCCTCAGGGTGTGCGCCGCATTTCAGCGCTTTACACGCCCTACAACTATGAAATGGGTGTCGACCTTCGCGAACAGATGACGCTTTGCGATGTCGGAGACATTTTCACAATTCCAGCAAATATCGAAAAGACGTTCGACCAGATAACGCGGGCCGTTTCACATGTCGCGTCTTCTGGCGCCTTGCCGATCATGATCGGTGGTGATCATTCTATCGGTTTCCCGTGTGTTCGCGGCATTGCGCAATGCACATCCAAACGTATCGGTATCGTGCATTTCGATCGGCACATAGACATTCAGGAGAAAGACCTCGACGAGCGCATGCACACAACACCGTGGTTCCATGCGACGGATTTGGTGAATGTCCCGGCGGTCAATCTTGTTCAGATCGGCATTGGCGGCTGGCAGGTCCCGCGCGAAGGGGTGGAAGTTGCCCGCGAGCGTAATACCAACATCTTCACGATGCGTGATGTTGAAGAGCTTGGTCTGGCTGAAACAGCGGCACGCGCCCTGGAGCTGGCCTGGAAAGATGCCGATGCGGTTTACATCTCCTTCGACATCGACAGTGTCGACTGCGGTTTCGTACCTGGCACAGGCTGGCCGGAACCGGGTGGCTTCCTGCCACGCGAGGCGCTTGAACTTGTGTCGCTGGTCGCCAAAGAAGGTATCTGCGGTCTGGAAGTGGTCGAAGTGTCACCGCCTTACGACTGTTCAGACATCACCGCACTGCTTGCAACCCGCGTGATTGTCGATGTTTTAGGAACGCTGGTTTCACATGGCAAAATGGGTTCTCACCGGTCGATCATAGACAAGCCGGTATCCATTCCTGCTGGTCCGGAAGTGGAGTGACAGTATGGATACGGATCACGTTCATTCTCATTCTCATCATCATGACCACGAGCATGTGCATGCTCACATGCATGGACACAATCACGGTGGTCACGATCATCTGCATTCACATGTCCACGGCATTTCTGACGCGGACAAAGTTGATGAATTGCAAGCGCTTAGTTCAAGCTTCATTGACGGGTTTCGGTCTGCCGAAGACAAGACAAGCTATCTCCGCCTTGCAGGAGTGTCGTTTCACAGACACGGTGCCGACGGGCTGGTGCAGCATCTCGTTGATGCGAAAATAGAAAGCAACTGGCAAATCGGAACCGCCTCTCCTGCCTTCGCATCCCGGGAGCTGGCTTATCTGCCTTTTCCCGGCTCCATGGTGCAGGCACGGGAGACGATGGTTTTCACATACGTGTCGCTGACCGAGCGCTCTGATGTTGATCTAATCGAAATTCTGACCGACCGCCTAAAACAAGGGGACATTGCCGAATGAGACACCTACTGACTGCGCTGTTTTTCAGCCTGCTGACATCATCTGCGTTGGCGCATCCCGGCTCTCACCATGATGTGCATGGTCTGAGCGCCTATGTTCGCCACCTCCTGGACTCTCCATTCCATACAGCATTGTTTGCAGGTATCGTTCTTTCGGTATTTGCCGCAGTGCTTTACCTGTTCTTCGCTCGTAAGACACAGGATTGAACCAATACGCCGCCGGCATTTTTATAACGCGTCCGGCGGCGTTGTTCTTTCACAAGATCTTTTTGAAACGGAAATTTATACACTCACGAGTTCTTCCAGCTGGGGACGTGAAAAAAACAGCGTGATCAAGTCATCGATATCCATTGGACCGCTGAACAAATAGCCCTGGCCAAGATCGCAGCCAAGTTCGACGAGTGCGTCGCGTTGTTCTACGGTTTCGACCCCCTCAATTACTGTGCTGATCCCCATATTAGCGATCAAATTTAGGGTGGCGAGAAGCATTTCCGCATGTTTTTCATTGTTGAAGGCCCGGTCCACATAACTCCCGTCGATCTTGATTTCATCCCAATCAAATTCAGTCAAATGGCGCAAGGCAGCGAACTTCGTGCCGAAATCGTCCAATGAAACGGCGATACCACATTCCTGAATTTCGGAAAGTACGCGCCAGATCTTGTCCAGATTCTTGGATAGCTGCGTTTCGGAAATCTCGATCTTCAACCGATACCCCTTAATGCCGGTGTCGGTGAGGCACTCGAGCAGCATTTCGGGCAGGCTCTCGTCCAGGATCTGAGACAAAGTGAGATTAACGGACAACGTCATTTCATCAGGCAGTCTCCGCATTTGCTTGCACGATTTTTCAAGAATGGAGCGGCCCAGCCTGGTGATGTCGCCCGTGCTTTCGGCTGCTGAAATGAATTCGGTAGGACTGATCCAGCCAAATTCACTGTGCTTCCATCTTGCAAGCGCTTCGATGCCGATGATTTTGCCCGTCTTAAGATTGAACTGAGGTTGAAAATGCGGAACGAATTCGTCGTTCTCAAAGGCCGCAGTCAAAGATGACCGGATCCTTTGCCGATGTTCGTATTTTGCTCGCATTGACGGTACAAAGAGGGAGATCTGGCGAAGTTCCTTCTCGCAAGCGTCTTCCACCGCCAATTCTGCGTTCTTTAGAATGAGTTCCGGGTTCCAATCGGAAGGATCAGCAAACGCCACTCCAATTGCGAGATTTGTCCCTAACGACCCTGAAGTGGTTAAAAATGGCGGGCGGAAAAGATCTGATATTTGCTTTGCGATCTCCAACGCAGCTTGTTCATGGTTTTCGATTAGAGCGACGCCGAGCACGAGGTCGTTTCCCTTCAAGTGCGCGAGATATGTCTCAAACTCAGATCCAAGAGTATAGTGGCGAAGCAAATCTGCAGCAGCGGCCTGGATGGCATCTTCCGCCGATTTCTCCACCACAAGAACTTCCGTATTCGTTGGTTTAAACCTTAACCTGAGGACTGCGAGGGTCTGGGTCTCATTCAACCGACACGCGGCCTTCTTAACAAGCTGTATGAATTGTTGACGGTTCAGCAGTCCGGTGTTCAGGTCTCGAGTGTTGAGCAGGTGCAGGCGATCAGACTGTCTCTCCAGAGTTTCTCTTGTACTGCGGAAGTAGTTGTTTTTTGTTTGAACCAGCAAAAACAGGCATAGAATAACCAAACACAAAACAGGTAGGAGGTAAGTCGACGGGTTAGCCAATCCGCTGGCCAAGAGGGAAAGCAGTGCAACAACAATGCACAGTAAGGGGCCCCAACGTTCCAGAAAAACAAACATACCGCTCGGTTCACCCGCATGGTCAATTGAGCATCTCCGATCGCTCGGAAATGCGCGGTTGATATCGCCGGTTGAAAGTCGAATGTCGGACTAACCGGCGCCCCCCGGTTGGTCTCATAAAGACTACTCAGCCCGATCAAAAATTCGGGTATGAGATCTTCTGATCCTCTGCTGCCTATTCACCATCGGAACGGTCCTGTTCACCGATGAGGTATGAATGGAAGCTGTTGAAGTTCAGCGTCGCGCACTTGAGAATAATCACATGCGTCACAAACACAGCATTTAGGTGGGGAACCGTTAAAACCGTCTAAATTGTAGACTTGGAAACCCAACAGTTTTTGGTTGAAAATTGCGTTGAATTGGCGTCCTCATCCTGCAAGGCTCTGACTGAAATGAGTTTTTTGCTCGATGGCTGACCGGAAGATAAAGTCGGTAGAAATTTTTGGAGCGGCACTCATGAAGATCTGGGAGACTGCCAAGGCTGGATGGTCGGCTTTTGCACTGGTGCTTGCTGTCAGTTTCTTTGGGGCAGCCCTGACCCCTTCCCTGATGCCAAGAGACCCGTTGGTTCAGGCGGCGCTATGTGGTTTCGCAGCGGCTCTTGGGTATGAAACAGTGCTTCTGGTTCGTGCTGTGTGGCGCTATCTGGAATTGCCGGAAATTGTCGGCAGACCGGCTGCCTGGTGGAATTGGGCGGCTCTAACTTCAAGCCTGACCATCATCGCATATTCTTTGACCAAGGCAGCAAGTTGGCAGGATGCGACGCGTGCAGCTATCGGCATGATGCCGCTGGAAAGTGCGGCACCTGTCTATATCTTTCTTGTGGGCTCCATTATTGCCCTTGGCTTGTGGCTGCTGTTCCGGTTGGCGGGCGTTCTTCGCCAATTTGTTGCCTTGCAGTTGGAGCGAATGATACCGCGCCGTCTAGGCGTGGCGTTGTCAGTTGCGATTGTTGGTTGGCTCTTGTGGGCGTTGGTCGATGGAGCTTTGGTCAGAACCCTGTTCAAGGCTGCTGATGCGTCTTTTCTTGCTGCCGACATCCTGATGGAACCAGACGTTGTTCAACCCGAAGACCCCTTGAAAACAGGCAGTTCGGCTTCCCTGGTCAAGTGGACCGAAATCGGGAGACGTGGACGACAGTTCATTGCTACTGCGCCCACGGTCAAGGAGATCTCGGAGTTTCAGAAAGGACCAGTCCAGGATCCCATTCGGGTTTATGTCGGACGCAGATCTGCTGACACTGCGGAAGACCGCGCTGAGCTGGCGCTGGAGGAAATGATCCGTGTCGGTGGCTTCGAGCGGTCGGTGCTGGTGGTAATGGTTCCCGTAGGTACTGGCTGGATGGATCCTGGGGCTCAGGACACTCTGGACTTCATACTTGCCGGCGATGTGGCCACGGTCGCGGTTCAATATTCCTATTTGAGCAGTATGCTGGCGCTTGTTGCACATCCGGATGACGGCGTCGATCAGGCCCGGGCCTTGTTCAATGCCATCTATGACCATTGGACAACGTTGCCCAAGGATCAAAGGCCTAGATTTTATGTACACGGCCTCAGTCAGGGGGCGTTCAACTCTCAGGCGACCCTACCTCTTCTGGACATGCTCCGCGATCCGATTCATGGGGCTTTCTGGGCAGGGTCTCCTTTCTTTTCCAGGTACTGGGCTGAGGTCAGAGATCAACGAAACCCCGGAAGCCCTGCCTGGAGGCCCGACTATGGCAATGGGTCATTGATCCGGGTCATGAACCAATATGGCGGTCTTGAAGGCGATTTCCTGCCTTGGGGCCCGATCCGGGCGGTGTTCTTGAATTACGGCAGCGACCCGATCGTCAATTTCACCTTTGACAGCGCTATCCGCGCGCCTGCATGGCTTGCGGAGCCGAGGGCACCGGATGTTTCAGACAAGCTCTCCTGGTTCCCGATTGTCACCATGTTGCAGTTGGTCTTGGATTCCATGTTCGCGCTCGATATCGAGAGGTTTGGTCATTACTACGTTGCCCCGGACTATATTGACGGATGGGCCGCGGTTCTCGAACCCGAAGGTTGGTCACAAGACCGGGCAGCTGAACTGAAGGAGATCTTTTCTCGCCGCCCTGCACCTTTCTGAAAATGAACCAGTGTGAATTCAGTTGGCATCAAGCAATGCAGACAATCCGCGTTTGAAGTCGTCTTTGGCAGGCTCTGCAGCCTGCAACAGGTCTTCGATCTTGAAGAAATCCATGGTCTTGAAACGACCTATCGGTGGCTCGATCAATAGATCAGGTTTCGAACAAGCCAGTTTTGCCGCGACCAGTGAATGCAGCGTGATCGAAAAGGAGCCGATCCAGGTCTCAATTCCGCTCGGTAACCCCTTGCCCTGATCGAACTCACTGCCGGTGACATCTATTGCGACGGTGAGAAACCCGTCCGCTTCCAGCACATCAAATGGAGTCGGGTTCACGAACCCGCCGTCTATCAAAACTCTTCCATCGATTTCGACTGGGGTCAGCAACATCGGCAATGCTGAAGACGCCGCAATTGCAGGAAGAAGAGCGCCTTCGCTCAACACGACCTGGGACTGGGTATAGAAGTCAGTGGCAATGATCTTCAGCGGAATTTGAAGATCCTCAAATTCCGAGGCAAGGCCTGTCGGAAACACCGTTTCAAAAAGCACAATTGGGTCAATGATGGCGGGACGGACGACATTGAACAACGAAGACCAAGTCCGGCCGTCCTTCAGGAACAGTTTCTGAAACAGTTGGGCCTTGCGCGTGAAGAGGTCGACGGTGATTTCCCTGACTTCCTTACCGCTCATTCCGCTGGCATAAAATCCGCCCAGAATTGCTCCCATGGAGGTGCCGGCGATTTCGACGGGCTGAACGCCAAGTTCATCCATCGCTTCAAGGATTGGAATATGGGCGAAAGCTTTGGCTGCACCTCCACCCAGAGCAAGCGCAAAGGCTTCGGACTTTCGATGGATCTTTTCGGTGGTTCGAGATGAGCTTTCAGCTGTCGCTGCTCCGATGCCCGTCAATGTGCCGGTTCCCGCCGAGACAGCGGCTAGCATCAAATCTCTTCTCTGGATCATGGGGTCACCGGTTGCTTTTTAGCAGTATGATTGTGCTCAGCAAGTGAATTACTTGCAGCGAACAGCGTGCCGAGATACCGGAGAAGGTCAATCGTTTTTAAAAAAACGGGCCGGAAGATATCCTCCGGCCCGATCGCTGTTGTCTTACTGAGGCAGTTTGTCGTCGATACCCTGGACATACCAGTTCATGCCGAGGATCGCGCCGTCGTCCAGCCTGACGCCGTCTTCAGCTGCGACGCTGCCATCCTGCTTGGTGATTGGGCCCGTAAATGGTTCCCAGCCGTCTTTGATTTTCGCCTCTGTGGCTTTTGCCATTTCGACAACGTCCGCTGGAAGGTTTGTGTAAGGCGCCATTACGACGTGGCCTTCCGCAAGGCCTTCCCAGGAGCTGCCGCTTTCCCACTTTCCATCAAGAACGTCTTGTACGCGGTGAATGTAGTAAGGTGCCCAGTCATCGATGATGGCGGTGTATTGCGCGTCCTTGGCGAAGTTGACCATGTCGGACGCCTGACCGAAGCCGTGAACTCCGCGTTCCTGAGCCACTTGAAGCGGTGCTGTGGAATCAGTGTGCTGGGTGATGATGTCAGCACCCTGGTCAATCAGTGCTTTTGCGGCGTCGGCTTCCTTGCCCGGGTCAAACCAGGTGTTCACCCAAACTACCTTCAGTTTGAAATCAGGGTTGACGGACTGAGCGCCCAGAAGGAAGGCGTTGATACCGGATACGACTTCAGGGATCGGGAACGAAGCGATGTAGCCTGCAACACCGGACTTGGACTGCTTTGCGGCGATCTGACCAATGATGTAGCGGCCCTGGTGGAATTTTGAATTATAGGTCGCAACGTTATCGGCGGTCTTGTAACCCGTGGCGTGTTCGAATTTCACGTCCGGAAATTTCTTGGCCACTTTGATGGTCGGGTTCATGTAGCCGAAAGAGGTCGTGAAGATGACGTTGCAGCCTTCCCGCGCGAAACGCTCGATGGCGCGTTCCGCATCAGGACCCTCCGGCACACTTTCAAGATAGGCGGTTTCGACCTTGTCACCGAAATGTTCTTCCACGGCCAACCGGCCCTGATCGTGCTGATAAGACCAGCCGAAATCACCGACTGGACCGACATAGATGAAGCAAGCCTTGACATCGGCCGCTTGAGCCGTTGATCCGGCTGCGGCAAAGGCAAGGGCTGCCACGGTTGCTTTCAATAGAGACTTCATGTGGTTCATTCCCCTCTTGTTTGATCTCTCTGTTTTGCGATCTTGTTGATTGGATTGGGTTCCGATCGCGTTGGATCCCGGAGACCGGATGGCAGAGCTACCGGTCTGGAACGAATGGTTTGCCCAGACAAGCTGGTGTGTTGACAAGTGTCAGTCTGCGGTTTGCGGATATGAGCACAAGCACCAAAATAGTCGCAAGATAAGGCAAGCTCGACAGCAGCTGGGACGGGATGTCCAGCTCGACGGCTTGCGCGTGAAGGTTCAGGACGCTCACTGCTCCGAAAAGGTAGGCGCCGACGACAACGCGCAAGGGCAGCCAGGATGAGAAAACAACCAGGGCCAAAGCTATCCAGCCCCTGCCCGCTGTCATGTTTTCTACCCATTGTGGCGTGTAGGCAAGCGACATATAGGCTCCGGCAAGGCCTGCGCAGGCGCCGCCGAATAGCACGGCGGAGAAGCGGATGCGAATGACAGAGTATCCAAGGGCATGGGCGGAGCCGTGATTGTCACCGACCGCACGCAGCACCAAACCGAGCCTTGTCCGAAACAGGAAATAGGCAACGGCAGCAACGAGTGCGAAACTTATATAGACAATCGCATCCTGCTGGAAAAAGACCGGACCGAAGAAGGGTATCTCCGACAGGATCGGAATATAGAGTTCCGGTATCTTCAAACCAGGGACGCCGATAAAAGCTTCACCGATCATGCCGGAAAACCCGATACCAAGAATTGTCAGCGCCAGGCCTGTTGCAACCTGATTGGTGACCAGGACCAACACCAGAAAGCCGAACAGCGCGGACATGGCCATACCGGCAGCAACTGCCGCAACCACACCCAGAAAGCCCGATCCTGTTTGGTTTGCGACGGCAAAACCGACAACCGCACCCATGATCATCATGCCCTCAACGCCAAGATTGAGAACTCCTGATCTTTCGACGACTAATTCGCCGAGAGCTGCAATCAGGAGCGGTGTTGCAGCGGTGATGACAGTCAAAAGAACGGCTTCAAACATGGGACGCCTCCCCTTGTGAACCATGGCGGGAGACGAAGCGGATCCGATAGAGAATGAGCGTGTCGCATGCGAGAACGAAGAACAACAGCAATCCCTGGATAACGCTCGCTATTTCATTGGTCACTCCCATGGCAGACTGAACGCCTTCTCCGCCGATATAGGAGAGTGCCAAAACAAATCCGGCAATGATGATCCCGATGGGATTCAAACGGCCCAGAAAGGCAACGATGATCGCCGTGAACCCATATCCGGGTGAAATGGAGGGCAGCAACTGGTTCAAGGCGCCCGACACTTCCATCGTACCCGCGAGACCGGCAAGGGCTCCGGCCAGCGCAAAGGAAAAGAGCGTCAACCCTTTGGCGGAAAAGCCCGCAAAACCGCCCGCACGCGGGCTTTCACCCATAACGCGAATTTCAAAACCCTTAAGCGTTTTCGCCAGAACAATCGCCAAGATGATCGCAATCAGGACGGTGATGGGAGCTGACAGGCTCATCGCGCCGCCAAAAACCTCCGGCAAGGTTGCCGCATCGGAGAAAATTCTGGATTCAGGAAAGTTGTATCCGTCGGGGTCACGCCAGGGCCCGCGCACAAGATAGTCGAGTATGAGGCTAGCGACATAAACGAGCATGAGGCTGGTGAGAATTTCATTCGTATTGAAGCGCGTCTTCAAGAGTGCCGGAACAAGCGCCCAGAGAGCACCGCCAATCGCACCGAAGATGAGCATGAGCGGTAACGTTGCTGCGTTTTCGAACGAAGGAAAGAGCACAGGCAAGATCGAGCCGAACAGGGCTCCGATCACGAACTGACCTTCTGCCCCGATGTTCCAATTGTTGGAAAGGTAGCAGACCGATAGTCCGCAAGCGATCAGGATGAGCGGTGTCGCCTTGTCGATGGTGGCTTCAAATGACCATTGCTGTGTTAAAGGCTCAATAAAGAATTTATAGAGAGCAACCAACGGGTTGTGACCGGAAATTGAGAAAATGATTCCGGCGGCAAGTGCGGTTAGCGCCACTGCAATGAGAGGGGACAGCATAGCCATTAGCTGGCTGTGTTCTTTGCGTTTGACCAGCTCAATACGCATCATGCCACCTCCCCTTGGGCTTCCGCGCCGCCTGCCATCAGAAGTCCGACCCTCTCGCGGGTCATGTCCTCTGCCGGTTCTGCTTCAGACAAAAAGCCTCTTGAGATCACTGCAATCCGATCCGCAATTTCAAAGATTTCATCAAGATCCTGGCTGATCACGAGGACCGCGGAACCTTCACGGGCCAAGTCGATAAGGGCCTGGCGAATAAGGGCAGCTGCACCGGCATCCACCCCCCATGTCGGCTGGTTGACCACAAGCACACCGGGTTTGCGGTCAAGCTCACGCCCGACCACAAATTTCTGAAGGTTTCCGCCGGAGAGTGAACGCGCTTCAGGGTCGTCATGCGACATGCGGACATCAAAATTTTGCTTGATCCGTTTTTCCATTTCCCCGGCCTGAGCATTCGAGACGAAGCCGTTGCCAACCAGTTTGTCTCCAGTCGAATGCCTTGTCAGCACGATGTTCTGTGAAAGCTTCATGCCTGGAACAGCGCCATGTCCCAGCCGTTCTTCGGGAACAAACGCGGCGTTCTGCCGTCGCCGCCAGGTGATATTTTTCTTGCCGCAAGCTTTCCCATCGATCTGGACCATTGAGGCCTCGACCGGCATTTCACCTGAAATCGCGTCAAAGAGTTCTCCCTGACCGTTCCCGGCAACGCCGGCAATCGCAACTACCTCGCCTGCCCGCAGATCAAGTGAAATGCTGTTGAGCGCAGTGGCAAATGGTGTTGCAGCCTTCGCGGAAAGACCGTTCAGCCCCAAGCGTACGTCTCCGACTTGTGGCTTCTGTTCACTCGCGCTGACCGACGCAACGTCCGCACCCACCATCATGCTGGCAAGTGATGCAGGTGTTTCTTTGGTTGGGTCGCACTCACGCACCACCTGGCCGTGGCGCAGAATAGTCGCGTGATGGCAAATGCGCTTCACTTCTTCCAGGCGGTGGCTGATGTAAAGGACCGCACAGCCTTCGTTCGCCAGACGATCAAGCGTCAAGAAAAGCTGGTCGGCCTCTTGGGGCGTCAACACAGAAGTTGGCTCATCCATGATAATGAGCTGGGGTTCCTGAAGAAGGCAGCGGACAATCTCGATCCGTTGTCGAATACCGACCGGGAGGTCGGCAACAATGTCTGCCGGGTTGAGCGGCAGACCGTAGTCCCGGGAAACGTTTTCGATCTGTTTGGCAAGTTCGGTCATCCGTCCAGGGTTCGGCAATGCGAGCGCAATGTTTTCAACGACACTCAGGGCTTCAAATAGTGAAAAGTGTTGGAACACCATACCGATACCCAATTCGCGTGCCGCGGCCGGGTTGCCGATGGTGACTGGTGTGCCTTGCCAAAGAATGTCGCCACCGTCGGGTTCCAATGACCCGTAGAACATCTTGACGAGTGTCGACTTTCCAGCACCGTTTTCGCCAAGAAGAGCGTGGATCTCCCCCTTGTTTATGACAAGGTCCACGCGGTCATTGGCCAGGATATCGCCAAACCGTTTCGTAAGCCCGCGAGCGTCCAACAAGGTGTCCTTTCCGGATCTTGGTTGCTGAACCATGCTGTTGCCGTTCTTTGAAAGGCTGTTATCTGACACGCTGTCCCCCAGGCGAATGCCGCTTTATTGACCATGTGGTATATTTTGTGCAAGCCCCTCGCCTGCAGCGGCCTGTTGATGAAGTGCCTCGTCCCGTTCCAGCAGGTCGGCGGCAATACCGGCGGCGATGGTAGCTGGGGCTTTAGACTTTATTGTCGTGCTGCCGATCGGGCAGACCATGTGCGATATCAGCGACGGGGCAATCCCTCTGGATTTAAGCCTCTTTTGAAACCGCACTTTCTTGGTTCTGGATCCGATGACACCACAATAGCCGAAGCGTTGATGAAGCAAAGCACGTGCCATGATCTCTTCATCAAGTGCGTGCGAGTGCGTCATCGCCAGAACAAACGCGCCATCCCTGGCATTTTCCAATGCATTTGCCGGATCGGTCATGGCGATTTTCCGGACATTCGCCGGAACAGCGCCCGGGAACTGATCTGGACGGCCGTCAATCCATGAGACTTCGAAGGGAAGCGGTGCCAGCGCGAGCACAAGCGCCTTTCCAACGTGGCCTGCGCCGAAGAGCACAATAGGACGCCGAACCTGCCCAAAGACTTCGACAAGCTGCTGACTGCCATCCGCGTCTGTTTCAATGGCAAAAGGATACTCAGGTGATTGGTGCGATACCCGCCGATTACCAACGCTCTCGTCGTCAAGAGGTGCCCGGGTTGCAATCATGCCCAGTTCAGTTTCCTGGGCTGCAAGTGTTTCGGACAAGCCCAAGCTTTCTTTGGTCAGAACTTCAATCGTGATCTGTGCTCGGCCGCCACAACATTGGCCAAGATCAGGCCCCAGAGACACGTTTTGCTGGCGGAAAACGGCCATACCTGCCCGAGCGGCCATGGCCGCATTCCGAATTGTCTCGAATTCGAGCGTGCCTCCTCCAATTGTTCCGGAAAACCTCATATCGGGGGCAACAACCATTCTTGCCCCAGCTTCCCTTGGTGCGGAACCGTCAACGCGGGACACGGTAACGAGGGCACAGGCATCGCCTTCTTTCAGGAAACTGGCAATCTGTGCCCAGGTTTTCATCAAGTTGCCCTTCTCCGGCGCATGTCCTGGACGGCTTTCATGATCGCTTCCGGCGTTGCGGGTGCATCGAGAGCCGGAACTTCACCCGGATTGAGACTTGCAACCGCATCTGTGATGGCACAGAAAACCGCGTTTGCCAGCATCACCGGAGGTTCTCCGACCGCCTTGGAACGGTACACGGTTGACTGAGGATTTCCCGACCCTTGATAGAGGTTGACTGTGAAGTCTTCGGGAATGTCGGAAGCTGTCGGGATCTTGTATGTTGAAGGCGCATGAGTTCTAAGGCGACCGGCCTCGTCCCAGATCAGCTCCTCCGTGGTCAGCCAACCCATTCCTTGCACGAACCCACCTTCAATCTGACCAAGGTCTATGGCCGGATTGAGAGAATGACCGACGTCGTGAAGTATATCGACCCGGTCTACGGTCATTTCACCGGTCATGGTGTCGATCGTAACCTCGGCACATGCTCCGCCAAATGCAAAATAATAGAAAGGCCGGCCCGTTGCGCTGTCTCTGTCCCAAGTGATTCCGGGCGTTGCATAAAAGCCTGCATGAGACATCTGGATTCTGGCCATATGGGCCTGTTTGGCAACGTCTGCCAATGGGAAGCTCTGATCTCCGACCAGAACCTTGTTGTCTCCGAAATGTATCGCTTCCTGGCCGCACTGATGTTGCTCACACAAGAATGTGGTGAGCCGGTTCCTGATTTCCTTGGCTGCCAGTTTTGCCGCCATGGCATTCAGGTCCGTGCCCGAAGACGCTGCCGTTGGACCGGTATTGGGAACCTTGGATGTGTTGGTTGCCGTGATGTGAACCTTATCGAGAGTGACACCAAATTCTTCGGCAACGACCTGAGCGACTTTCTGATAGAGACCCTGACCCATTTCCGTGCCGCCGTGGTTCAGATGAATTGAACCGTCGGTATAAAGATGCACCAAGGCTCCGGCCTGATTGAGGTGTTTGAGCGTAAATGAAATGCCGAACTTGACGGGGGTCAGCGCAAGGCCTTTTTTAAGGACCGCGTTTTCGGCATTGAAAGCCGTGATAACCTCCCGCCGATCCCAGTAGTTGGAGCTTTCTTCGAGCTGCGAAATGAGATCATGCATGACCTCGAATTCTTCGACCGGCATGCCAAACGGTGTCAGATTGTGCTCACCGTCATAGAAATTCAGCTTTCGAATTTCCAAGGGATCTTTTCCGACACTGATCGCGATGGCATCGATCATGCGTTCTGCCGCCAACATGCCTTGTGGTCCGCCGAAGCCGCGGAAGGCCGTATTGGAGCACGTGTCGGTACGAAGCCGGCGCGACCTGATCTGCGCGTCTGGGTAAAAGTAGCTCGAATCCGCGTGAAACAGCGTGCGGTCGTTGACACCAAGCGACAGGTCAACCGAATAGCCACAGCGCGACAAGAATTCCATTTCAACGGCCCGGATCTTGCCGGTGCCGTCGTGTCCGACCTTCCAGTCGACCCGGAAATCGTGACGTTTTCCGGTCATGATCATGTCGTCGTCCCGGTCGAGCCGAAGCTTGCAGGCCTTTCCGGTTTTTGAGCTGCGATCGACGCGAGCGCTGCCCATTGGTTGGCCTGTGATTCCTTACCTCCAAAACCGCCGCCCATACGGCGCACCTCAGCGGTAACACGTGCATCCGGTACACCAAGAACCTTTGCTACTGTGTGCTGGATTTCGGTCGGGTGCTGCGTAGAGGAGTAGACCAGCATGCCGCCATCTTCCTGCGGCAGGGCCATCGCCACCTGGCCTTCCAGATAGAAGTGTTCCTGACCGCCAATGCGCATGGATCCGTCCAGAAGCGACGCTGATGCCGTCATGCCTGTTTCCGGAGACCCTCTGCGAAACTGATAGTCCGGCAAGACGGTGGTGTCGGCGTCTTCGGCATCTTCAACCGTCAAAATTGGCGTGATAGGCGAAATTTCGATCTTGGCCAGTAGTGTTGCCCGGCGCGCTGCTTCCCGTGTCGTGGCCACAACCGCAAAAATAACCTGACCAAAGAACAGCACCTCACCCGATGCCAGAACGGGATCATCGCCAAATGCGGAGGAGCAGTCGTTTGTCCCCGGAACATCATCCGCCGTCAGTACCGCAACCACGCCGGGGGCGTTTCGAACGTCTTCCAGGTCAATCGACTGGATGCGCGCCCGTGTTGCTCCCCTTTCCCATCCAGGAACGACATGCAGTGTTCCGGCCGCTTCCGGCATGTCGTCGATATAGGTGGCGGTACCAGAGACATGCTTTTCGGCGCTGTCGTGCGGCAACGCTCTGCGAACTTGTTTCAGCGGCTGCTCCAGGCTGGTCTGGTCAAGCGGCGCGGTCATGACCAGCCTCCCGTCTTGCAAGAACGCGAATGTCTTCCGGTGCAGTTCCGCTGATTTCCATCAGCGCTTTTGCCAACAATGCTCTTGCTGTTTCCATCCGGTATTCAGCACTTGCCCTCATGTCGGTCAGAGGTGTGAAGTCGGACAAGAGTGATTGCATTGCTGTGCCCCAGGTTGACGGGTCCTCGAGGGACACACCCACAAGAGCGGCTTCTGTGTCAAAGGCTCTTTTCGGCGTACCAGCCATCCCGCCATAGGCTACGCGTGCTTCAATGATAGTGGCATCGGGTGCAACTGTTAGTCTGAATGCCCCCATGACTGACGAGATGTCCTGATCAAATCGTTTGGAAATCTTGTAGCAACGGAATGCCTGATTGGCCGAAAGGCGCGGTACGAACAGGCCAGTTACAAATTCTCCGGGCCGCCGGTCCTGTTTGCCGTAGTCGATGAAGAAATCTTCCAGTGGCAATGCGCGCGAACCTTCCGCGGAGTGAAGTTCCAAAGTGGTCCCGAGTGCGATCAAGGCTGGCGGCGTGTCACCGATCGGAGAACCATTGGCGATGTTGCCACCAACAGTGCCGGAGGCGCGAACCTGTTTGGAACCAATTCTCCTCCAGAGCTCGCCAAGATTTGGTGAAAGAGCATTCAACGCGCTTTCAGTCGCCTGGTAGGTTGCTGTAGCGCCGATCAGTACGCCTGAAGGGCTCTCCTCAACCCGATCGAGACCTTCAATCCTGCCAAGCCAGATCATTTTTTTCAGGTCGCGCAGTTGTTTGGTAATCCAAAGGCCAACGTCTGTTGCACCGGAAACAATGGTCGCGTCCGGATGCTGGCCGAATAGCGCGGCAAGGCCGTCAAGCGTTGCGGGTGATGAGAAGAACTGATTGCTGTCGCCCAGGAAAACATCCCGGCTGTCAGCGAGCATCTGGAGGTTTTCGCGCGTTTGCTTGGAACGCCAGGTAAATGCGTCGTCTGCCGCTTCGAAGCATGCTTGAAGGGCCGCATCGATGATCGGGCGGTACCCTGTACAGCGGCAAAGATTTCCGGCCAGCCACTCCGTAACGGTTTTACGAGACTTGTGTTCACCCTCAGCATGGTAAAGCGTGAAAAGTGTCATGATAAAACCGGGTGTGCAGAAGCCGCATTGCGATCCGTGCAAGTCAACCATGGCCCTCTGAACCGGATGCAGACGTTTGTCTTCGATCAGGTCTTCGACGGTTACCAGCTCCGCTCCATCTATCATTCCCAAAAGCTGAATACAGCTGTTGACCGGTTGGTAGACAATACGTCCACCCTGCAAACGACCGAGAGCCACGGTGCAGGCACCACAGTCCCCCTCACCGCACCCTTCTTTAGTGCCGGTTTCCATACGCCGCAGACGGAGATAATCCAACAACGTCTCGCTCGGCCCGACATCGGCTAGTTCGACGACTTGTCCACCTTTTAGGAAGCGAATGGTGTCGCGCATGGTTCAGCTTCCCCTGTAAGTCGAATAACCAAACGGCGATAAAAGAAGCGGCACATGGTAGTGGCCATCGGGTTCCGCCATACCGAAGCGGATTGGAATAACGTCGAGGAAGAGCGGGTCGGCGAGCTGCTGTGTCGTGGATTTCAAATACGCGCCTGCATGAAACCGCAATTCATACGAACCGGTCTTGAACGCCGCTCCTTCAAGAATCGGAGCGTCTACTCGCCCGTCATTGTTTGTTTCGTGCGTCGAGATATGGCGGGGTGTGTCTTCCGCTGTCCAAAGTTCGATTTTCAAACCATTTGCTGGTTTGCCCAGAGCTGTGTCCAGAACATGCGTAGTCAGGCGCCCCATCTAAACCTCTCCTGTCTGCGGTAAAATGCCGCAAAATCCATCAAGAAAAAATGTGCCTTAAAAATGCACCGAACCAAAGCGCTCATTTGAGAGCTTTATGATGCCTATTTGGCATCAATAGTAGGCAAATGATCCTTCAGTGTGAGCACAGCGTGATCGAAGAACATCCCGGGTGCCAAGGCAAGTGCGCGCAGGGAAGAGGTTATCACACAAAGCCGGTCAGCCTGAAGCGGTGCATCCGACAGGGGTTTGAACACGAGAATCCCTGACGCCAAGTCATCTTCACAACCGATCAGGGTTTGGAACCCGATAACCTGCTCTTCACGCGCAAGAGCTCTCATCAACCGCAAAGAATTGGCTTCGACATAAGTTCTTGAAGCGCCGGGTATCCTGTTTCTGACAAGATCTATTCGCGTGCGCAGTGAAAGCCCTTGTGCCGGCAATGCGACAGGATATTTCAGGCACTCCTGCAAACTGAGGGATTTTGACTTAGCAAGCGGGTGATCGGGCGTCATCAACGCGCCAATTCCCAGATCATGTTGGAATGCGATAGAGAGTGCGGATGTTTCCGGCGGATCGAATGTGAAACCGACGTCCGCTTCCGCGGCCTCGACTTTCCTGGCAGCCTCGTGAGAAGACGATACGGATACGTTTACATGAATTCCCGGATAGCTCTTTCGGAAACTGCTGATCAGCGCGGGCAGCAGTTTTTCAGCAACGCTTTCAACGCTTGCTATGGAAACGGTGCCGCGCCGCAGACCCTTCAAGGCATCAAGTTCGGCAACGGTTCCTTCGAAGTCCGAATAGGTGCGGCGAATGTGGGCCAGAAGAACTTCGCCTGCCTGAGACAGTTTCAATCGTCGACCGACCCGGTCGAACAGCTGCAATCCTAGCGCTTCTTCAAGCCAGAGAATTTGCCGATTGACCGCCGAAGAAGCGACATTGAGTTCCCGTGACGCCGCCCGCATGGAGCCAGCTTCGGCGACCGCCAAAAAGTAGCGCATCGCCGGACTGTATAGGTTCCTGGATAGATCTTGTGCCCTAACCGATCGCATGAATGCTGATATGCCTCAAGGGACCAGAACGGTGGTCCCGGTGGTTTTTCTGCCTTCCAGATCCTGATGGGCCTGGACCGCGTCAGCAAGCCGATATTCCTGGTTGACGTTTATCTTGACGATACCTTTTTGAACCACTTCAAAAAGCTCACCTGCCGTCGCTTCCAAGGCTTCTCGGGTAGCGATGTAGTTAAAGAGCGTCGGCCTTGTTGCGAAAAGCGAGCCCTTTTGAGCCAATAGACCAAGATTGAAATCTGTAATCGGACCGGAAGACTGTCCAAAGCTGACCCACAGCCCGCGCGACTTCAAACAGTCAAGAGAGCCGGGATACGTGTCCTTGCCCACAGAATCGTAGACAACATCACAGCCCTTCCCGTCAGTGATCTCCTGAACACGTTCAACAAAATTCTGAGTGCGGTAGTTGATCATGTGCTGGTAGCCATGATCTTTGGCCAGTGCGATCTTTTCGTCCGACCCTGCAGTCCCTATGACGGTTGCACCAAGGTGGGCAGCCCATTGCCCGGCGATCAGGCCGACGCCGCCTGCGGCTGCGTGGAAAAGAAGTACCGTGTTGCTGTCAACCTTAAAGGTCTGGCGCAAAAGATACTGCGCCGTCATGCCCTTGAGCATCATTCCGGCGGCTGTCTTCTCATCAATGCCTTCCGGCAGGACAACCAGCTTGTCTGCGGGCAACACTCTTTCCTGTGCATAGGCGCCAATTGGACCGACATAGGCCACACGATCACCGGGACGGAGATGGTTTACGCCTTCGCCAACGCTTTGAACGATCCCCGCACCTTCATTGCCCGGACTGAACGGTGTTCCATCAGGCGATGGATAAAGACCTGACCGGAAATATGTATCGATGAAATTCAAGCCAATTGCAGTCTGTCTGATGCGGGCCTCTCCAGCTCCCGGTTCTCCGACCTCGACATGTTCCCAGCGCATGACTTCGGGACCACCTGTTTCGTGAATGCAGATCGCTTGAACCATTTTAGAACCTCAGCGTTCAGGCCGGTCAGCACAGTTGGCATCGCGGCGGTTGTCTTTTTGGGGAACCTTAGTGACTGGGATGGTATCGGGAAAGACCTTAGGCACATAGCAACTGATCGGCGTTTTGCCGGCCAGTAAGATTTGCGAACGGATCAATTGATAGACGAACAACAAGTGCTCATCCTGAACAGTTCAATCGACCCGGTCGAGCACCTGCTGAACTGCGGAAACGAAGAACAGGTAAATGCTGGCAGCAGTAAAAAGCATTGCCATCGGGGCGTTCAAGGTCATGTTGTCCAAAATGGCAAGCGCCGCCAGACCCATCCACAGGAGTGTCACCGGGAGCGTCAGCGCACGCCAGCGTCGCACACGTACCGGATGAACGAAACGGACCGGCGCGAATGTCAAAGCGCAGCAAAGCAAGATAAATCCGATGGTGAAGCCTTCTGACGGAGAGAGAACCATCAACCCGAAGATGACCATGTTCCATCCGGCAGGGAACCCTTTGAAGGATCCATCCGGCGTTTTCATTCCGTTGTCAGCGAAATAAAGCGCTCCTGTGAAGACGATCAAACCGCCGCAAATCCAGTTCCAGGGCTGCGACAACATCAAGCTCCAGGAGAGCGCGAACGCAGGCAGAAAAACGTAGGTTGCGTAATCGATGACAAAATCAAGGGAAGCGCCAGACCAGCGGGGCAGCTTTTCAGCTATGTTAAATCGACGAGCGAGTGGGCCATCGATCCCGTCGATAAAGAAGGCCAAGCCCAGCCATGCGAACATTTCCGCCCAGTTTCCCTGGGCCCCGGCCAAGAGTGCTACCAGGGCAATGGGCGCACCGGACGCCGTCAGGATATGAATCAGAAACAGGGCCGGTTCGGCTCTGTCTTTACCTGTCGGAATGTCCGTCACGCGAAGTCCTCACTCCAATCCAGGGTGAATTAGGCTGACAGCGGTCGGACTGGATCAATTGTTGGAATAACCTGTCACTACGCTGGAGCGGTTGGAAACCTTTATTGCAATCGTATGACAGTGTGAACCGAAAAAACAGCCCCAGCTCACTTTCATTGCCAATCTTGATGTCGTCAAAGGTTTTGGTTTCAGGCAGCTTTGCCTCCAAGAAGGATGGCGGTGGTCAAGAATGCTGCCCACACCAGGAAGAAAACACCCAGAAGATATGGAAAGACGCGGTTCGGGAATGTTTTTTCCAAGGCCATCACCGCACCCAGCACTGCGATCCATATGACGTTCATAAGGCCGACCGCAAACATCACTGTCATCACCGCCCAGCAACAACCAAGGCAGGCCCAGCCCTGGGCAACGCCCTCTTTCATGCCGGTTGCAATGCGGTTGCCCACAGTCGACTCAGCAAAGACCCAGCGTGGATACCAGCAACGCACGAGGCACGCCTTTTTGGCAGGTGTGAATTGGTAGAGCCCTGCGGCGAAAAGGACGCTTGTGGTCAACGCAAGCGTCGCCGGTGCCATCATGTCACTGACTGCACCTATCTTGAATAGCAACAATTGGGCTGACGTTGCCAATGCCGCATAGCCGAGCCAGACAAGCACATAGCCTATCGATGCACTGATGACGGCAGGAGCCGGATTGGTCTTAAAGTTTGTTTCTTGGCCCAACTTGAAGTGATAGGCCCTCAGCATGGGAATTGCACTTGGCAACATCATTGCGAGCGCCATCATGGCCCACATTACGAAGATCTTCAGAACGTCTACTGCAGCCATCGCGGGGCCTGGCATTCCGAACGTGGCGCCCGCTGGTAGACAAAGGACAGCGAGAGCGGCTCTTGCGTCTGCAGACAGACCCTTGAACAGATTGAATTGGTTCAGCAATCCCATTCCGGGACCAGCTTCGGTCATGTCCATCACGGGGACCATGTCAGCAACCATGGCAACCAGATATGCCCAACCGGATAGCGTTAGAAGCGCAACGAACAACAAAACCATTGGCCAGCCGCGCGGAAATCCACTGTCCATCTGAGTGTAGCTGGCCGTGGTCAATGGCACTGTCACTTCCTTTAATCCGCTGATCTTGCCTTGCCGCAAGCCTGCTAATTTGCCACCTGCTTGGTCAGAATGGATAGCAGCACTTTGATGCGAAGAATTTGATTTCGCTCACAAGGACAACATATGCTGAAAACTCGGTTCGCGGTATCAAACAGCCTGCGTAACTTCGTCCCGTTGAATTTCTTTTGTCTGCGGTCGATCTTAAGCCAACCCTTTTCACGCGAGCCTGGATCATGCCGAAAACAAATTTGTCCCAGATCTTTGACATAGCGATTGTAGGCGGTGGACCGTCAGGACGGATTGCTGCGCTGACATTGGCGCAAAATGGCTTTTCATGCGCTCTTGTAGCTCCACGATCAACGCAAAAGGATGGGCGCACAACCGCTCTTTGGCAAAAGTCCATCGAGTTGTTGCAAGAAATCGGTGTCTGGCACGAGCTTGCCGACACTGCTTGCGAGCTTAAAAAGATGCGTATGATTGACGACACAGGTCGGCTCATTCGTGCGCCGGAAGTTGTATTTGACAGTGCTGAACTCGGAATGGAAGTCTTTGGTTTCAATATCTTGAACCACGAACTTAACAATGTTCTTGAGAAACAATGTGAAGCGCACAGCAACGTTGCCGAATTGGATGACAGCGTTGCTCAAGTTGAATACGGAGACGAAACTGCACTTTTGACTACAAACTCCAGGCAAGCCATTGAGGCAAAGTTGGTTGTCGCTGCAGACGGGCGGAATTCCGTCCTTAGAGAAACCGCCGGGATCCAGGTTCGCCGGTGGTCTTATCCTCAGGTCGCCGTTGTGTTGAACCTAGAGCACCGTTTGCCGCATCAGCACATTTCAACTGAATTTCATACATCAACCGGTCCATACACGCTTGTTCCACTGCCTGGCAGGCAATCCTCGCTCGTTTGCGTCGAAACGGCGGAAGGAGCTGAAACCCTTCTTTCACTTGATACCCATGAGTTGGAGCTTGAGCTGGAGCGGCGCGCGCACTCCATCCTGGGACGTTTCACCTTGGCTTCGAAACCGCAGAGCTTTCCTTTGTCCGGACTTACGGCGCAGACATTGGTCAAAGACAGACTGGCGCTTGTTGGAGAAACAGCGCATGTCTTCCCGCCGATTGGGGCGCAAGGCCTAAACCTTTCGCTGCGGGACGTCATGGACCTTTCCGGTGTCCTCTTGTCTGCACGCATGAAACATCAGGATCTTGGACGCGATGCGGTGCTCAAGGCATATGAAACAAAGCGTGTCAGAGATATTCGTTCGCGCACCAGTGCAGTTGATGCACTGAACCGATCTCTTTTAACGGATTTCCTGCCAGTTCAGGCTGCACGAAGTGTAAGTATGCATTTGGCCGAACGTGTTGGACCATTCCGCCGCATGCTCATGCGAGAGGGGCTAGCGCCAGGATCTGCCTTCAGGTTCGGTCGTTAGCAGAAGTCAAACCGATCACGGCGAAGGTGCTTTCCGTTTGTTTTTGCTGGCGTGGTATGTGAGTGCCATAAGCATCATCTGCCGAAGTTCGTCTTCCGGCATCTTAGCATCCAGTCGAAAATGAACGCTGCGATTTCCGCCGAACGTCATGTTTGGAAAGAGCCCGCGCCATTCCGATACAAGTGAAGACTGGCAATTGACATAAAGTGCGTAGTCACCTGAATCCGAAGTATCCCGGTCGATACGAACAGTGGTTCCTGACTTCGGACGAACTGTCAGATAGCTGGGCTGTCCCCATTTCAGTGTTTCTTCGAGCGTACCGACGGCTTCGCTGGACTTGGCGGTTTCGGCAATGAGGGCTCTCAATCTCAGAATTGCAGCCCTCACCTCTTCTGGATAGCGATCTATGACCGCCAGGACATCCGGGTTGTCTTTCATTTCATTCACCGATGTTGTCCAGCTTGATCAAGTTGGCAAAAGTCCCGTCGTAATCGCCCAAATGAAGAAAGTGACGGTCACAATGGAAATTGCGGTTCCTATCAGTACGAAACTGGAGGCTCTTTGAACATAGGTTCCATATTGTTGCGCAATCACGAAAACATTCGTTGCTGGCGGCAGGCACGACATGAGCACAGCTGTGGCAACCCAGCTCGGGTCGAAGCCACCCAGAAAACTCAGCAGCAAGAAAATCAGAACCGGATGCAAAACCAGTTTTATGGCCAATACAACCGGCAATTCCAGCGGAATTCTGCCAACTGGGCGAAGCGCAATGCTCACCCCCATTGCGAACAATGCGCAGGGTGCTGCCGCATTACTGAGGTATCGCAACAGTGTATCAACCGCTTGAGGAGGGCGAAATTCCAACGCTGCGGCCAACACGCCAGCGATGGTGGCCAGAATGAACGGATGGGTGAAAATGCGTGTGCCGATTTGCTTCAGTGTTCCCAGAAAACTGTCGTTTTCGGTGCCTGCAAGTGCCATCAGGAGCGGGGCCAAGATGAACATCAGAGCATTGTCGAATGCCAATATCAGTGCTGTAGGCACGGTTGCCTGTTCACCAAGAACGGCAAGTGTCAGGCCCGGCCCCATGTAACCCACGTTCGAATACGCTCCGGCGATGCCGAGAATGGTGGATTCGCCAATATTTCCGCGAGTTGCCAATACGCCAATACAGAACGAAATTGCGAAGACGATGTAGGTTGTGAAGGTTGTGGCAGCGACGAATGAGACGTTTGCCAACTGTTCGAAAGGTGTCTCCGACAAAAGACGAAAAAACAAGGCGGGCAAGGCGAGATAGACGACGAAAAAATTCATCCAGCTCAACCCAGCTTCGGGCAAGTTGCGCAACTTGCCTGCGCCGAAACCAAGGAGAATCAGACCGAAAAACGGCAAGGCAAGTGAAACGACGTCCTGCATTCAACTTCCAGAGTTCGATAGACTGTGACGGTTCATACTGGGCAATAGTCGGAAGGCGCTTGCATCTTGCGCCTGGCTTGGCTAGGACGCGTGACTTAAAGGTCAATACGTTGACCCGCATTCCAATCAGGTCTGAAACCACATCGCAAGGTCACATTCAAGCGGACCTGATTGGGACAAGCCCTCTTCCAATTAAAGAGGTGCAAAAAACGAGAGCACTTGTCCGAAATGTCACGGAAGAAAAGACAGCGCAATCATCCCAAGCTGACGGCTTTTCAGAATTGGGTCGAAGGTCTCGCCCTTCATGCCGCGATTTGGGTGTTTCGACTCATTCCGGTCGATGTTGCGTCTTTCGTTATGGGCACGGCCTGGCGCCGGCTCGCTCCTTTGAATGCAAGGCATAAGCGTGCGCTTCGGCATCTGGAAAAGGCGTTTCCGGAAATGTCGCCAGAAGAGCGTGAAAGAATTGTTCGTGGCATGTGGGAAAACCTAGGACGGGTCGCGGCAGAAACGTTCCATATCGACCGGCTTTTGCGCAAGAAAAACCGGTTTGAAGCGGACGCCGACGACGAGACGCAAGAGCTGCTGAAAGGCGGCAAGGCATGTATGTTCGTTTCGCTTCACAGCGCAAACTGGGAGCTGTGTGTCCAGCCTGCTGTCCAAAATGGACTTTCAATTACGGGAATTTATCAGGCTCTCCGAAATCCGGAGGCTGACAAGGCGTTGCGGGCCCTCAGACGGGACCTCTATAAAGGAGGCCTGCTTTCCAAAAGCCACCAGACAGCGCGTAAAATACTTGCAACGCTCAAATCGGGTGGTGTCGTCGCCATGATGGGAGATTTGCGGGAAACAAGAGGCATACAAGTGCCGTTTTTCGGACAATTGGCTTATGCCAATCCTGTTCCGGCATCGCTTGCACGCTCCTGCAATGTTCCAATCGTCCTTGGAAGAGTTGTCCGAAAGAAGGGCGTTCACTTTCGTGTCGAAGGTCGGGCTATACATGTCCCGGTTACTGACAACCGGCAGGCCGATATCGAGGCAGCAACCGCACAGATCCATGCGGTATTTGAGGATTGGATTCGCGAATATCCCGATCAGTGGATGTGGATCCACAAGAAATGGGCGCCTCCCGGCAAAACCTCTGCTCAAAAACAGGCGCGCAAAGCTGCGATTGCCAAGCTCGATATGGGTTGATCGTCTGATTGAGCCTTTCGCCTTTCGGGGGATGGTTGCAGCGCAGCATTGGCGTTATAGCTATCACCCAAACAGGTGGAGGATGCCGACACATGAAGACCCCAAGCGCATTTTATCAACCGCTTGCAATTGGCGCGCCGTTGCCGTTCAGAGAATTGCCAATCAGCCTTGAGCGAATGATACACTTCGTCCCGCCGCACGTTGAAAAGATGCGTGCGAAAGTTCCTGACTTGATCAACAAGGTCGATGTCGTACTTGGGAATTTGGAAGATGCCATCCCTGCGGACGCTAAAACTGATGCCCGCAATGGCTTCATACAGCTCGCGAAAGACAACGACTTCGGTTCAACGGGGTTATGGACGCGTGTCAATTGTCTGAACAGCCCATGGTTTTTGGACGACCTTTTGGAAATTGTTCCTGCCGTTGGCGATAAGCTTGATGTCGTTATGCTGCCTAAGGTCGAAGGCCCTTGGGACGTCCACTATCTGGATCAGCTGCTGGCTCAGCTCGAAGCAAAGTCCGGTCTTGCCAGGCCAATCATGATCCATGCCATTCTCGAGACGGCAGAAGGCGTAAAAAACGTTGAGGCAATTGCCGCTGCCAGCCCGAGAATGCATGGCATGAGCCTGGGTCCGGCAGATCTGGCGGCTTCACGCGGTATGAAAACAACGCGTGTCGGTGGCGGTCATCCCGATTATGCGGTCCTGGCCGATCCAGAGGAAACGGGCAATTCACGGACAGCCTACCAGCAGGATTTGTGGCACTACACTGTTGGCAAGATGGTCGATGCCTGCCTGTCCTATGGATTGAAACCCTTCTATGGCCCCTTCGGCGATTTCTCCGATGCTCAAGCCTGCGAAAGCCAGTTTCGAAATGCATTCCTGATGGGATGTTTGGGCGCTTGGTCCCTTCACCCGTCCCAGATTGATATTGCCAAGAAGGTGTTCTCTCCCGATCCGGCTGAAGTCGCATTTGCAAAGAAGATTCTAGATGCGATGCCAGACGGCACGGGTGCGGTCATGATTGATGGTAAGATGCAAGACGATGCCACATGGAAACAAGCAAAGGTGATTGTAGATTTGGCGGAACTTGTGTCATCGAAGGACAGTGAGCTTGCTGAAATCTATGGTCTTTAGACTTTCGCAAGGCTCGATGTCTAAGGTTTAATGTCACAACGCTTGCAAGCAGGCTGCTGACACGGTATCCCGGCATTGCATGCAGTAGGCGGACGAGTAACCATGCGGACGGCAAAATTCAGAATTGGACAGGTCGTTCGACACCGGATCTATCCCTTCAGGGGCGTAATATTCGATGTCGACCCAACGTTCAGCAACACGGAAGAATGGTGGAACGCAATTCCAGAGGACGTGCGTCCGCAGCGCGACCAGCCGTTCTATCACCTGCTTGCTGAGAACGAAGAGACTGAATACGTCGCCTATGTGAGCGAGCAAAATCTCGAACCTGACATGACCGGTGAACCGGTGCGGCACCCTCAGGTGGAAGAGATATTTGAGGAACAGACCGACGGTTCCTATTTGCCGCGAAGCGTCGAGATCCACTAAACAGATTTATGTCATTGTGAAATGACAAGAAAAAGGCCGGAACGATTGTTCCGGCCTTTGTGCATTCATGCAGAAGCTTGTGGCTATTCGCTGGCTTTTTGAGCGTCAATCAGCTTCTGACGTGCCTCGTCAGCGCGTTTTTGCAGCTCGCTTTGCAATTCTTCCTGACGTTCTTGCAGTTCTGCAATGTTCATCGGATCACCGTCATAGACCTTGGTGAAACCGATCAGCGTCATTTTGAAGACGATTTCCTTGGCCTGCTGGTTGTAAGGTGCAACCCTCATTTCGCCGCCCTGCTTCATGGCGTTGATGAAAGTCTCATCGATAGCAAGTTCAGCATAGCAGGCGTTGGGTGCACAGATGCTGTATTTGCCTTGCACGGGCTTGCTGTCGTCAATTTGAATGCGCAAGCCCGGCTGAATAAGAACACCTGTCGGAACGGCAACAAGCAGTTTCTTGCGTGCTTCGCCTTCCGTTTCCTGAATAGCGATGTTGCTCAGGAATTGGCCTGTGTTGGTGCGCAGTTCAATCGAGATGAAGCAGATTTCCTTCTGCGTCTTCGGATTGGTGTTACACGCCTTCGTCCAAGGGCTATTTTCTTCCTGGGCGATTGCGGGAGCACCTGCAAAAGAAGACACAGCCAGGAACGCTCCTGCAGCGCATCCAAACAAGCCTCTTTTCAAAACACTCTTCATCGAAACGTCCTCAATCGTGCGTGTGCGAAACTTTCGCGTTGTTCTGAGGCATTCCGGATGTAACCGCAAGACCTGATAGAACATTTGATCCTTGAAAACATGGTAAGGCACTTAATTAGGGCAAGAGGGTGGCCGATTTGCAACGTAGGCCCTGTCCTGGATTCAAATCTGAATATCTTGGTGTTTATTTCTTGCGCCGGGGGCGTCCCAACATTCCATGTGTTACGATAAAGGGTGAGAATCAACGGTATCTCGGGCGGTTGTCATGGGTTTTATTGATAGTGCTGTGAATTCATTTCTGAAGAACGGTGTCCTTGGGGTTGCGCTCGCGCTATCCCTTTCTATAGCGCCTTTCTCGGTTTCGGCAGCTTTAGCCGATGATGAAGACGTGCCTTGGGTTCATGGCATTTCAATGCATGGAGCCCCTGCTCTTGGACCCGATGAACCCTTTCCCTACGCCAATCCTGATGCTCCTCAAGGCGGCACCCTGACACTTGGTGTTCAGGGAACCTTCGACAGCATGAATTCTTTCATTGTTCAAGGCGGTTGGACGTCTGCCAGAGGTATGCGCGAACGCCAGTTTGGCAACAACATCCTGGAGAGCCTTCTCGTTCGCTCCTATGCGGAACCTTTTTCGCTTTATGGGCTCGTCGCACAGCGCGTTCGCATGCCCGATAGCCGCGAATGGATCGAGTTCGAGCTGAACCCGAACGCCAAGTTTTCCGACGGCACACCCTTAACCGTTGACGACATCATTTTTTCGCTCGAAATCATCGAAGAAAAGGGGCGGCCGCCCTATCGTAACTGGTACGCAGCCATCAAGGAAAAGCAGGTTACCGCCCCAAACCGTCTAAAGCTTGTGTTTGAAAATGGAGACAATCGCGAATTGCCTCTGCTCATTGCGCTGGCACCGATCTTCTCCAAAAAACACACAGATGCCGAGAATTTCGACAAGTCCTCACTTAACCCGCCAGTCGGGTCTGGCCCATATACTTTCAAGACGATCGAAGCGGGTCGATTGGTCGTGTATGAAAAGAATCCTGACTACTGGGCGAAAGATCTGCCGGTCAAAGCCGGTTTCGACAATTTCAACGAGATCCGGGTCGAATATTTCAGAGATGAAACGACACTCCAGGAGGCCTTCAAGAAAGGCCTTGTGAATGCGCTCCAGTTCCGCGACCCGGCACGTTGGGCGACCGGATTTGACTTTCCGGCGGCTGAAAACGGTGATGTTGAGAAGCTCGCTATTCCATTCGGTATCCCTGCCAAAATGCAAGGCATTGCGTTTAACACCAGGCGTGAGCAATTTACGGACAAAAACGTCCGCAAAGCCCTCAGCATGCTCTTCGATTTCAAGTGGGTGAACGCGAACCTCTACTACGGGCTCTATCAACGCACTGCCGGGTATTGGGACAATTCAGATCTGTCTTCTATTGGAAGGCCTGCAAGCGAGCGCGAAAAGGAATTGCTGGCGCCCTTCCCTGATGCGGTGGACCCGGAAGTCATGGCCGGTACCTGGAGGCCCGCAGATGCGGACGGTTCCGGACGGGACAGGAAAGTCCTGCGTGAAGCGCTCGAAACGTTTGGCGAGGCAGGGTATAGCCTGGATAACCGGAAACTCGTGAACAAGGCGACCGGAAAGCCGCTATCGTTTGAGATCCTCGCAAAGAACGAAGACGAAGAAAAGCTTGCACTGGCCTATATCCGCACACTCGAACTTCTAGGCATTGAAGCAACTGTGCGAAGTGTTGATCCGGCGCAGTTTGAAGACCGACGGACCAAGCGCGAGTTCGATATGGTTTTCAACACCTGGAGGGCATCGCTGTCACCGGGTGCAGAACAATATGGACGCTGGTCGACGAAAGCAGCGGATCAGGAAGGTTCCTTCAATTTTGTGGGTGCTCGGGAGCCGGCAATTGATGCATTGATCAATGAGATCGTTGGAGCACGCAGCCGCGAGCATTTCGTCGATGCCGTCAGAGCCTTCGACCGTGTGCTCATCTCAGGAGCTTACGCCGTTCCGTTGTATCACGTTTCAGATGACTGGGTTGCCCATTGGAAAAAGGTCATCCCACCGCAGTCGCACTCCCTTTACGGGCATGAATTCGACACTTGGTGGTCAGCCACCGCTCAATGATCGGACCTATGGACGAAAGATAATATGAAAGTCACTCAAGAAAGCCTTGCAAAGGAGTACCACGAAAGCGGAGCCTGGTCCGATGTGCCGCTTGACGTTCTCCTTAAGAAAACAGCCTCCGAACATCCAGACAGACTGGCCCTTGTGGACGCGCCCGACCGGGCCGATTGGACAGGAGGCGGTCCAAGATCGCTGACTTATGCTGAAGCCGATCGTGAAGTCGACCGGCTGGCTGCGTTTTACAGTACTGTTGGTTTGTCCGCCGATCATGTTATCGGCGTTCAGTCGCCCAACACGGTCGATACGGTGATTGCTCTTTTGGCAGCGTTCAGGGCCAACCTCATCGTATCCCCATTGCCTCTGCATTGGCGCCAAAAGAATGTACTGGAGGCGTTGAATTCAATAGGAGCAAAAGGCTTCGTTGCGGCTGATCGTGTTGAAACCAGAGATGTTGGTGTCGCGGCCCGCGATGTTGCCGCCGACCTCTTTTCATTGCGTTTCGTTTTCGGGCTCGGCAAGGACGTTCCGGATGGACTGATTGAACTCGGGCCGTTGCTGCGTGATATGGCAGACGACCTTGAGTTTTCGTCCAGCGAGCGCCCGGATCCGGCCGATCATACTGCCACGATCTGCTGGAGCAGAAGCGGCGAAGAAAATGTTCCTGTGAGCAGGTGCCACAACCATTGGATGGCCGCTGGCCAGATGGTCGTTCAAGAAGCTCATATCAAGGAAGCCAGCAACATCCTCGTGCCCTACTCTCTCAGTGGGCTGACCGGACTTGGAGGCGGCCTCGTTCCCTGGCTGCAGACTGGCGGAACGTTGCATTTGCACCACCCGACATCTCTGGCAAACCTTGCGGCACATGCGAATGAAGTTGGTGCTGATGTTGTCATGACACCTGGTCCACTTGCGCAAACTTTGGACCGGAAGCTTGAAAACAACAACACGTCGGTACTCGCAGCCTGGAACATAGCTGCGCCGCATCCAACCACATTTGTGGCACGTCGCAGGCTTGTTGATCTTCATGTTGCAGATGAGTTTGCACTTGTGGCCAAGGCTCGAGGGCCGTCTGCCAAAATGAAGGCGACCGCGCTGGGAAAGTATAGCGGGTCGAACGGGTGCGAAAGCGGGCCAGCCCTCCTTGAAGTCTCTGTGAATGACGAAGTGGAAGATCAGACACCCACGCTTTTGGTAAAAGGGGCCATGGTTCCCGAGATAGGTTGGCGCACGATCAACAGTGAGCTGCGACGTGTGCGGTGGGAAGGAACCGGCTATCTGAATACCAATATCAAGGTCGAAATGTCAGAAGGTGGCATCTCCGGATTCGGCATTCCGGGACAGTATGCGCTTGGAACCGGAAATCTCGAAACGATCGACGTGATCTATTCAAGGTATCCAGGCATCAGGGAAGCTGCTGCTTTCGTCGTCGAAGACAGTGTTTTGGGGGCCAAAATGTATGCGGCGCTCGTACCAGAACCGGGAAATGTGCCTGATGCGGGCGCCTTTTTCGCGTATCTTGATGCTGAGGGCGTCGACCTGGCCAAGATCCCCCATCGCGTACTGATCTTGCAGTCTTTGCCTCGAAATGCCGATGGCACGCTTTGCAGGGATAGGCTGACCATGCGGACGCAGCGACTGCCGGCTGCCGTGGCATAGGGAGTGGGAATGGACGTTGAAACTTCGCTTTCCTGGCGTGGTCCCTATTGGTATGCGGGGCGGCGTCCAAGGCGAACCAGTGTCGGGGACGATCCGGAAGATCTGGATGTGTCCCTTCACGACATGTTTGCACGCGGCAATGCCCTACCGACAGCCCTACCCGCCGCCATCGTGGTGGATATCGCTGGTTTTGATGACACGGAACGCGGTCCGTTTTTCAGTTGGCTTCTAAATGAAATTGCCAAGTTGCCGTGCGAAGTTCCCTTTTATGTTCTGACCGGCAGCGAAGATGTTTTACCCGAGGACCTGCCGGCAACCGCGATTATTGATCGGGTTGTGCCCGATGACGTACTGATCATGTTGATCTGCATTCATCAACGCGCAATCCTGCGGTCTGAAGAAGCTCAGCTACGAAGAAGAGTATTTGGCCGCATCCCAGGATTTGGAACCGCCCCGCACCATAGCGGAACGAGCAGCCTTATGGTTGTCGGTCTCAGCGGCCGTTTTCTGGAATGGCAGGACGCCAGTGACGACAAAGTTGAAGTTGTCGGAGCCTTTGACGGCAATATGGCTGTGGAATTTATGTCTCAACGTGCATTTGATGCGGTTGTAGTGGATGCTCCCTTTGATGATGCGATCGACTACATGCAGCAAATTCGAAGAGATTCCCGTTTTGCAGGTCTGCCTGTCTTGGCCGTTTGTGAGCGTGAAGAAGACTTTGTCCTTTTGTTCCGAAACGGTGCGTCGGATGTGCTTGCGGGAGAGAACCGTAAGGAAACCCTGAGTAGGAGACTGAAAGCTGCCATCCGGTTTGGAAAACGGCGCCGTCTTGCTGACCGTGTTCTCGCGGAAAGCCACGTCTGGTTGAGGCAGCAGGTCAATCACGGTGGTCTCGGTGTTGAGGATTACACCAATTATCTTGAATCCTGTAGCAACGCTTTGGCCGTTCGAGGTCTTGATCTATGGGAAATGAGACTTCAGCCGGAAAATTTCGGTTTGACCGTGTCCAGTGATTTCAATCTTGAAGAGATCAATGCGACCCTTCTGTCGGTTGCTGATGCAACAAGTCGGGACGAGGACCTGGTTTGTCTGGTTCGAGATTTCGGCCCGGTGGCCGTCTTGAAAAATGAGGCAGGGACGGAGAGGCTTCAAAAACGTATTAACTCGATCTTGAGTCATACCGTTCTTTGAAGCTCTTTTGCCACAAGATTGCCCCGAAATTGGGGTTGGCATATCCGATTAAGGCGTTAGGCTTTGTGAATGACACTCATGATGGATGGATGAATGACCGATGTTGCCCCTTTGACCGTCGATGTGGTCTCCGATGTGATGTGCCCCTGGTGCTATATCGGCAAGAGACGGTTGGAGGCAGCGATCAGATCAGTCCCGGATCTTGATGTATTGGTTCGCTGGCATCCGTTTCAACTCGACGCCACGCTTCCCAAGACTGGAAAAGACCGGCAACAGTACCTTAGTGACAAGTTTGGGAGCCTGGACCAGGCAAATGCCTTTTACAGCCAGATCAAGGCAGCTGGCCTTGAGGAAGGCATCGACTTTGCGTTCGATGCCATCAAATTGTCGCCAAATACACTGGACTGCCATCGACTCATTCTCTGGTCGAGAGCGGATGATCTGCAGGACGAAGTCGTCGAGCGGCTTTTCAAAGCTTATTTCCTTGATGGAGAAGATCTAACGAAATCCGAAACTCTCGTTAGGATTTCCGACGAGGCAGGTATGGAATCTGATCTGGTTGAACAGCTGTTTGAAACGGATTCCGATCTCGACAAGACCATCGCTCAAATCGGCAAGGCGCAAGAGTCCGGGATTACAGGCGTTCCGTGTTTCATCATTGATGGGCGGTTCGTGTTGGCCGGGGCAGAAAAGGCTGAAACGATTGCCGCAGCGTTGAAGCATGCGGAAGAAACCCGCACGTTTCCGGAAACCGAAACGGTAAACTGATCTACGGCAAGACGTAAAAAGCCCCGCGATCAAGCGGGGCTTTTTGTTTCTTGAGTTCGTAACTGGCCTAATTGGCCTATCCTCGCAGGATCGAACGACCTGCGTATTGTGCCTGAAGACCAAGCTCTTCTTCGATGCGGATAAGCTGGTTGTATTTTGCCAACCTGTCAGAACGAGCCAATGAGCCCGTTTTGATCTGGCCGCAATTGGTGGCCACTGCCAGGTCTGCGATGGTCGAATCTTCTGTCTCACCTGAGCGGTGTGACATGACGGCAGTGTAAGCCGCTTTATGTGCCGTCTCTACCGCGTCTAGTGTCTCGGACAAAGTTCCGATCTGGTTGACCTTGATCAGGATCGAGTTCGCGACACCCATGTCGATGCCTTTGCGCAAGCGTTCCGAGTTGGTCACGAAAAGGTCGTCGCCCACAAGCTGACACTTGTTGCCGGCGAGATCTGTCGTCGCCTTCCAGCCCTCCCAGTCGTCTTCTGCCAAACCATCTTCGATTGAGATGATCGGGTAACGCGATACAAGATCATCCAGATATTTGGCCATCTCTTCGGGGGCGAGAGATTTGCCCTCACCTTCCAGAACGTATTTTCCGTCCTTGAAAAATTCAGTCGAGGCTGCATCGAGAGCGAGATAAACATCTTCGCCTGGCTTGTAACCGGCCGTTTCAATTGCCTTCATTACGAAGCCGATGGCGGCGTCGGTCGATTCCAGATTTGGAGCAAAGCCCCCTTCGTCGCCGACATTTGTGTTGTGGCCGGCAGCGTTGAGAGCTTTCTTCAGTGTATGAAAAATCTCCGAACCCATGCGTACAGCGTCGCTGAGGCTTTCAGCTCCAACCGGCATGATCATGAATTCCTGGAAATCGATAGGATTGTCCGCATGAGCGCCGCCGTTGATGATATTCATCATCGGAACGGGCAAGATACGCGCAGATGTACCACCAACATAACGATAGAGAGGCAGGCCGGATGCCTGAGCAGCTGCGCGCGCTGTTGCCAATGACACACCAAGGATGGCGTTTGCGCCAAGACGCGCTTTGTTCGGAGTGCCGTCGAGATCGATCATAGCCTGATCGATTTGAAGCTGGTCTTCTGCTTCCAGACCACCGATTGTTTCAAAGATTTCGCCGTTGACCGCATCAACAGCTTTCTGCACGCCCTTTCCCATGAAACGGCTTCCACCGTCCCGAAGTTCTACTGCTTCGTGAGCGCCGGTCGATGCGCCGGAAGGCACAGCAGCGCGGCCAAAGGAGCCGTCTTCAAGAAAGACATCGACTTCTACGGTTGGGTTGCCGCGGCTGTCAAAGATCTGACGGCCGACAACATCGATAATGGCGGTCATGGATAGAACTCCTTGTCGGAATGGACTTGAATTGATACTGGGCCAGGTCTTTTAACCGGCACTGCTGGACGCCTGTTAAAAGGCTTAAGGGTCGGAACGACGCTCCAAAGATAAGGCCGCACTTTTCGGTGCGGCCCAAACATTACTCGGCTGCATCAGCCTGGGATTTCACGACGGCATCAATCGCCTGCAGTTGTTTTAACAACGCTTCCAACTTGTCGATCGGCACCATGTTCGGTCCGTCTGATGGGGCCTTGTCCGGATCGGGATGCGTTTCAATGAACAAGCCGCCAACGCCAACGGCAACCGCTGCACGGGCGAGAACGGGAACCATTGTTCTGTCGCCACCAGTGGATGCTCCCTGCCCGCCCGGTTGCTGCACTGAGTGAGTGGCATCGAATACGACGGGCGCCCCTGTCTGCGCCATGATCGGCAGGGACCTCATGTCGGTTACAAGAGTGTTGTATCCGAAACTGGCACCCCGTTCGGTCAGGAGAACATTGGGATTGCCCGAGCCTGTGACCTTGGCTAGGACATTTTTCATGTCCCAGGGCGCGAGAAACTGCCCCTTCTTAACATTGACGGCCTTACCGGTCTTGGCTGCTGCAACCAGAAGATCCGTTTGCCGGCATAGGAACGCTGGGATCTGAAGCACGTCGATCACCTCAGCGACTGAAGCGCATTGATCGGCGGAATGAACGTCTGTAATGACAGGAAGCCCAAATTTCTCTTTGACTTCAGCAAAGATTGGCAAAGCGTCTTTCAGTCCGACGCCTCTACCTCCAGAGAGTGAGGTCCTGTTGGCTTTGTCAAAGGAACTCTTATAGACCAGTCCAATACCGAGGCCATCGGCAATTCCTTTGATTGCCTCTGCACATTCCATGGCGTGATCACGGCTTTCCATTGCACATGGCCCGGCAATCAGACTGAATGGAGCAGAATTGCTGAAAGTTACGTTTCCAACAGATACTTCGCGATTAGGCTCGGACATCAATCACCATTTTTTAGCATAAGAAGGCGCGGGTCGCGCCTGTCTTAGCAAACGTTGGCCTCGGACAGGATTCCGGCATTGCATAGCCTTCTTTTGCGTCTGCTGCAACTGCGGTTCGCACATGCCAACGCCTGGAAGATCTAATGAAACGAGAACCCGGCAATGCCGACATTTCTAAGCCTGCGGACAAATTTACAACCAGCGAAAATATTGCGTTGCACAAAATGAAATCGACAAATGTCTCATGCGGTCATATTCTCTTAATCGCAAAGATCGACATTCAGTAGATAACCCTTTGTTAGCGATTTTAGATCCGTAGTTTGAACAATGGGGTCGCGCACCGGCCTCTCCACTTCAAAAACAGCTGACGCAAAGCATTGGAAGGCAAAAATGAAAAAGCCAATTCGCAAGGCCGTGCTGCCTGTGGCCGGACTCGGGACAAGATTTCTGCCGGCTACGAAAGCCGTGCCGAAGGAAATGCTCACAATTGTTGACCGGCCGATCATCCAGTACGTTGTCGATGAAGCAAGGGCGGCTGGAATTGAGCACATTGTTTTTGTGACTGGTCGCAACAAGCATGTCATCGAAGATCATTTCGACGTGGCATACGAGCTTGAAGATACTCTCCGGTCCCGTAACAAGGATGCTGCGCTCGAACTTTTGGAAAAGCACCGGCCTGAGCCCGGTTCTACAAGTTTCACCCGCCAGCAAGCGCCACTCGGTCTGGGGCATGCGATTTGGTGCGCACGAGATATTATCGGTGATGAGCCGTTTGCGATCCTGTTGCCTGACGTAATCATCAAATCGCAAGTCAGTTGCCTCAGGCAGATGGTTGATCTCTACGATCAGACGGGCGGCAACGTCATTGCCGTTGAAGAAGTGCCGGATGATCAGACCCATCAATACGGAATTGTCGAGCTCGCCGCAAAAATCAACGACAATGCCAGCAAGATCTCGAACATGGTTGAAAAACCGGCACCAGGTACCGCACCTTCAAACCTGATGATCACCGGAAGATACATTCTGCAGCCTGAGATATTTGAACTCTTGTCAAATCAGACCAAAGGTGCTGGTGGCGAGATTCAGCTGACAGATAGTATGCTTTCAATGATGAAAGAGCAGTCCTTTGCTTCGCTGAAGTTTGAAGGCCGCAGCTACGATTGCGGCAGCAAACCCGGCTTTCTGTCGGCTAACATCGCCTTCGGAATGGACGACCCGGCTCTTGCGGAAGAGTTGGTTCCATTCATGAAGGAAATGATCCAGCAACCTCTGGCCGCCGAATAATAGCTTCCTGATTGCCAGTGGGCTTGAAAAGACTTCGAAGAACGGATTAGGACAGAGCCGGATCACCAACAGGTGGTTCGGCTCTTCCCTTGTTCAGGAACCTCCATGACCAGTAGTAATCTTTCCCAGCTCAAGATAGCCGTGATCGGTCTCGGATATGTCGGCCTACCGGTGGCAGTTGCCTTTGCTGGGAAAGGCTATGATGTTCTTGGATTTGATATCAGCCAGAGCAGGCTTGATGAGTTGATAGCCGGACACGACAGTACAGCCTCGGTTTCTGCAGAAGAACTCAATCAAGACTGCCTGTCTTTTTCCTCAGACGAGAATTCACTGAAACACTGCGAAGTCTTCATTGTTGCAGTCCCCACACCGGTGGATGACGCAAAACGACCGGATTTGACACCTTTCAAGAGTGCAGCGGAAACGGTCGGTCGCAACATGAAACGCGGCTCAATAGTCGTTTTTGAATCGACAGTTTTTCCTGGAGCAACCGAAGAGGTTGCCGTGCCACTGCTCGAACGCGTTTCAAAGCTGACAGTGCGTGACGGATTTGAAGTTGGTTATTCTCCCGAACGAATAAACCCCGGAGACGGCCAGCGTGGATTTGCTGACATAACCAAGATCGTTTCCGCATCTTCAGAAGCAGCGACAGAGCTGCTTGCCGACCTCTATGGCAGCGTCGTCAGCGCCGGCATTCACAAAGCTCCTTCCATCAAGGTGGCCGAAGCATCAAAGGTGATCGAAAACACTCAGCGCGATTTGAACATCGCATTGATGAATGAATTGTCGATGATGTTTCACCAGATAGGGATCGACACTCGAGATGTGTTGGCTGGGTCCGCAACGAAATGGAACTTTCTGCCGTTTCAGCCTGGACTGGTCGGTGGTCACTGTATTGGGGTTGACCCTTATTACCTGACCCACAAAGCACATGAAATCGGCATGACACCGCAAGTGATCCTGGCCGGCCGAGGCACCAATGAAGCGATGCCTGGATTTGTTGCCGGGAAAGTTATTCAGGAAAGCGTTAAACTTGGTCAGCCAATGCCGCTGAAAATTGCCGTTCTCGGAATTACCTACAAGGCTGATGTTCCAGATACTCGAAACTCAAAGGTGGTCGACTTGATCCACGAGTTTGAGAAGTTCGGCGCCGAGGTCCTCGTCCACGATCCGCTTGCCGACCATGATCAGGTCAAAGAGGAGTATGGGATCAACTTGAGCGATCTTGAGCAGTTACGAGAATCACACGTGGTGGTTCTGGCAGTTCCGCATAGTCAATTTTTACAAGGTGATGGCAGCTGGCAAATGGCCACTTCTGTTCTTATGAACGGCAGTGGCCTTGTAGCGGACATACCGGCTGTTCTTGATCGCGAAACCGTGCCCGACAACGTCACGCTGTGGCGTCTTTGATTTTTCAAGCTTTTTTAGATCAAAAACTGAGTAAAATCTGTAATTTATTGACACCTGCATGATTATTGTTTCGTTTTTGGCAAAAGAAGTCTGCCTGTTGACGTCGGGGATTACTCTCATTTTGCGATCTGGTTAAACAAATGCGCCGTATACTGATCGGGTTCAGAAAAGGAGACACCGATCATGGCTCAAACTCATTTCTGGAAGACAGTTGCAGCTGCGGGTCTTGGCGTTTTTTTGTGTCTGGGTGGCGCGCAGGCCGAGGAAGCCCCAGACAGTGGCATATTGCAAAAAATCATCAAGAACCAGATGACAGCCTTTGCCTCCGGAAATGCCAAGGCGGCGTTCTCTTTCGCGACAAATTCCCTTCAGCAACAATTCCAGACACCTGAATTTTTCATGGAAATGGTACGTCAGGGATATCAACCGGTGTATCGACCCAAGAGTGTTACTTTCGGACAATCCAAGATGACGAAGTTGGGACCGACCCAGGAGGTCTATGTAACTGGGCCCAAGGGCAAAAACTGGCTAGCGCTGTATAGTTTCGAAAAACAGGATGACGGCTCTTGGCGCATATCCGGCTGCTACCTGACCAAATCTGACGGTATTTCGGCTTAGCCACGTTTGATAAAAGCGCTTTACTGTCGTTCCAAAAACGCCGCTCTAGAGTGCGCGAATATCTCCCCGTGCCCAGTCCTCTTTGGTTTTTGAATAAAAGTCGTCAAAACGTCCAGATTCAATGGCATCGCGCATGCCCTGCATAAGCTGTTGGTAGTAAGCAATGTTGTTCCAGGTCAACAGCATGCCCGCGAGCCCCTCGCCCGAGCGAACAAGGTGATGCAGATAGGCCCTGCTGTAAGTGCTTGATGCAGGACAGCTGCTTTCTTCATCTAGGGGTCTCGGGTCGTCTTGGTGACGCGCGTTTTTCAGATTGACCTTGCCGAAACGGGTATAGGCCAAGCCATGTCGGCCTGCCCGCGTTGGCATGACGCAATCGAACTGATCGATACCGCGTTTGACACTTTCAAGAAGATCATCGGGCGTGCCCACACCCATGAGGTACCGAGGCTTATCAATCGGCATGACTGGTGTTGTAATGTCGAGCATGCTCAACATGACTTCTTGTGGCTCTCCTACAGCAAGTCCGCCAACGGAAAACCCTTCAAACGGTATTTTTCCCAGTTCCTGCGCGGATTGGATACGCAGGTCAGGTTGGTCACCACCTTGCACGATCCCGTACAGCCCTTGCCCCTTTTGAGGACCGCTCATGTCTTCAAATTGCCTGCGAGAACGTTCTGCCCATCTCAGAGACAGTTCCATGGCGCGCTGAACTTCTTCTTTCGGGCTTGGAAGCTTGATGCACTCATCGAGCTGCATCTGAATATCTGAACCAAGCAAGCCCTGTATCTCGACTGAGCGCTCCGGTGTCAGGTGATGCCTGGAACCATCAATGTGGCTTTGAAATCGGACACCATCCTCATCCAGTTTGCGCAATTGTGCGAGAGACATCACCTGAAATCCGCCACTGTCTGTCAGGATGGTGTGCGGCCAGTTCATGAACTTGTGCAATCCACCAAGTCTTTCGACCCGCTCGGCTGTTGGTCGAAGCATCAAGTGATAGGTGTTGCCAAGAACAACATCCGAACCGGTTTCGCGAACCTGTTCAGGATACATTGCCTTCACCGTTGCCTGTGTGCCAACCGGCATAAAGGCGGGCGTGCGAACCACTCCATGGGGCGTTGTTATTTCTCCCCGGCGTGCCATCCCGTCGGTTGAAATCAGCTTGAAACCAAACTTTTTGTTCTGCTCGGTCATGATTTTCCTAAACCGCGCCGTGCTGTGGGAACAGCAGTGAGGCGTCGCCATAGCTATAGAAGCGGTATTCCTGTTCGATCGCGTGTTGATATGCAGCGCGCATTGTCTCAAGTCCAGAAAACGCTGACACAAGCATGAACAACGTGGAGCGCGGAAGATGGAAATTGGTCATGAGAGCATCAATTGCGAGGAAGCGATAACCCGGAGTGATAAAGATTGCTGTTTCGCCGGCAAACGCCGTGATTTCACCAGTGATTTGAGCAGAGCTCTCCAGAATCCGCAGTGACGTTGTTCCGACACTTACGACCTTGTTGCCGCGTGCTCTCACCGCCCTTAGCGCCTCTGCGGTATCTTCTGAGATTTCTCCCCACTCGGCGTGCATCTTGTGGTCGTTGGTGTCCTCTGCCTTAACTGGAAGAAACGTTCCTGCACCGACATGCAGCGTTACGCAGTGCTGTTCCACCCCATGCTGTGTCAAAGCCTGAAGAAGGTCCGAAGTAAAATGCAGGCCGGCCGTCGGGGCCGCAACGGCGCCATCCTTTTCGGCAAAAATTGTCTGGTAGTCTTTGCGATCCTGTTCGTCTTCGCCACGTTTTTGGGCGATGTAAGGTGGAAGAGGAATGTGCCCGACAGCTGCGATTGCCGCATCAAGTGCGGGGCCATCTTGGTCAAAAACCAGAAGAACTTCGCCACCATCAGATTTTTCAGCGACTTCAGCAGTCAGTCTTGCTCCAAATCCTTCGAAAAGGACGGTGTCGCCAACTTGAAGCTTCTTTGCAGGACGGACAAAAGCCTTCCAGCTGCTTGAACCGGTCCGCATGTGAAGCGTTGCACCCACTCCAGCGCTGATATCACCACGCAAGCGCGTTCCTTCAAGTTGCGCAGGAATGACCCGGGTATCGTTGAACACGAGGGCATCACCGGGCTCCAAAATACTGGTCAGATCCCTTACACTCTTGTCGGTTAGCGGATCGTACTCACCTGGCTTGACTACGAGCATACGCGCTGAATCGCGTGGCCTTGCCGGGCGCAATGCGATCCGCTCGTTTGGGAGGTCAAAATCAAAAGTATCAACAAGCATAACGCTCAGGTTTTTCGCTGGTATTAAGCTGCCGAAATACGAGAACAGCTCTGATTGAAGTGAACGGGACAAGATCAGGTCAGCGGCTCATAAAGGGCGATCGGGATCCGGTCAACTCAAGGAGCCAAAATACGGCACCACCCAAAACGGCGCGACAAATTTTGCCGCGCCGTTTCGATCGCTATACCTGGAAAATTTTGAGTCAGGCCGCGTCGGCCGCGACCTTCAAAGAAACGATATTGTCGGGATCGACCACAGGTTCGCCGCGCTTGATCTTGTCGACATTGTCCATACCGTCGATCACGACACCCCAAACCGTGTACTGACCATCAAGCCAAGGTGCGTCGGTAAAGCAGATGAAAAACTGGCTGTCGCCGGAGTTGGGATCCATAGCACGTGCCATGGAACATGTGCCGCGGATGTGTTTTTCCTGGCTGAACTCGGCCTTCAGTTTTTGACCTGAACCGCCAGTTCCTGTTCCTTGCGGACAACCGGTCTGGGCCATGAAACCATCAATGACACGGTGAAACACGATACCGTCATAAAAGCCTTCGCGGACAAGTTCCTTGATCCGAGCGACATGTGTCGGTGCAAGGTCGGGTTTCAGTTCTATAACAACCTGACCCTGGTTGGTTTCCATGATCAACGTGTTTTCGGCATCTTTGATTTCAGCCATTTAATTCGCTCCTTGAGTCCTAAAAAGGCGTTGTTGAGAAGGCTAGCCGGCGTCAGCGGCGACCTGCATTTTGATGATTTTGTCCGGGTTTGCGGGCGGTTCGCCGCGAGTGATCTTGTCAACGACATCCATGCCATCAACGACTTCACCGAATACGGTGTATTGTCCGTTCAACCAGTCGCCATCGTTGAACATGATGAAGAATTGCGAGTTGGCGCTGTTTGGATCTGAGGCACGAGCCATGCCAAGCGTGCCGCGTTTGAAAGATGCATTGCTGAATTCAGCTGCTATGTCGGGAAGATTCGATCCCCCACTTCCGGTTCCAGTCGGATCACCGGTTTGGGCCATGAACCCATCAATCACCCTGTGAAAGACGATGCCGTCGTAGAAACCATCGCGTGTCAATTGCTTGATGCGCTCAACGTGGTTGGGGGCAACGTCCGGCCGAAGCTCGATCGTAACCCGTCCATCTTTCAGGTCGAGGTAAAGGGTGTTCTCGGGATCTGCCGCCTGGGCACCGAAAACCGGCAGGATCAGAAACGACGCCAGAACGGCGAAAACTGTAAACAATCGTGACACTGGAGACTCCTAAGGTTCAGGTCAGAGAAATTTCAATCATGAACCGGGTAATGCCCGATGTCTGAGAGGCTCGGCAACAGGCTCCGGTACAAACGCGGAGATTTCTCCGCCCATTTTTGCGATTTGACGCACTAACGTGGCCGTGATGTGGCGCACTGCCGGTGATGCAGGCAAAAAGACCGTCTTGATCCCCGGCTCAAGCGTGCCGTTCATGCCTGCCATTTGCATCTCATAGTCAAGGTCGGTCCCGTCTCGAAGACCACGCACAAGATAGGCCGCGCCTTGCGTTCTTGCAGTGTTAATCACCAGATCGGAAAATGAAATCACTTCAATCCGCGCCGTTTCCTCGGGACTGAATTCAACTCTTGCAGACGCATGGAGCAGCTCAACGCGTTCCTCGAAAGAGAAAAGAGGGGTTTTGCCGGGATGGATCCCAATAGCCACCACCACCTTGTCGGCCAAGGCGAGTGCCTGGCGTAGAATATCCATGTGGCCGTTTGTGACCGGATCAAACGAACCGGGATAAAGCGCTATACGAGTCATGGCATCTTCAATACTCCGCCAATACTCCGCTCACAAGCCAAAGCCCCAGTACATTCGAATTTTTGCGGGCAACTGACATTTTGTGACGGTCATCACATCCGTCTTTTCTTCTATAAGGCAAAGTGGCTTCATCGAAAACAGATGGCGTGAGCAGGAGCCAAGACAATGAGGAGCTACGAAACAATTGACCGAACCGCAGACCAAAGCGCGGCAAAGTCATTTATCATTCAGGCCAGGGCCGTTGATCCGGTGGCCAACTTCAAGATGGTTGCCATCTTTACGCTGGCGTTGCTGACGATGATTGCAGCGGGCGTAATGACGATGCACCCGAGCAATGCCTCGCAGGCTCAGGACCTGAACAGCCTGGCAACCCAAGGCATGATGGCCACGAAAGGTGATCGTGCAGCAATTACCCAATCAGCCAATGGCTGTGAAACTCAGGCATGGGGTGCCTGGACAGAAGACTGCGCGGCGGAATTGACCGGCGCAAGCAAGGTCCGCAACGTTTCTTTCGTTACTGTTGAGAAACAGACCCCATCCGTAAACGAAACAATTTTGGCCCGTTACCCGACGGCAAACTAAGTCTTACCAAAGACCTCCCTCCCCAACGGCAAACAGCGGCTCAGGTTCCACCCTGGCCGCTGTTGTCGTTCTAGGCGATTGTTTGGCTCTATCAGTTTTCCGGCGGAGTTCCTTCCGGATCTGGAGAGCTGTCATCAGTGTCCGCGGACTTAACACTGTCTTCGCTGTTTTCTCCGTTTTCGGCGCCTTCTACTTCTTCTTCGATGACGTCTTCTTCATCGACTTCCGAAATCCCTTCAACAGCCACTACCTTTTCATCATCAGCGGTCTTGAAGACAATGACACCTTGTGTTGCCCTGCCCGCGATGCGAATGCCATCTACAGGACACCGGATCAACTGACCGCCATCTGTGACAAGCATTATCTGATGGCTTTCCTCCACCGGGAAGGATGCGATCAATCCACCGTTTCTGTTGTTGACGGCCATCGCCGTGATGCCCTTACCGCCACGGCCGGTAACGCGGTATTCAAATGACGAAGTCCGTTTGCCGTAGCCGTTTTCGGAAATGGTTAGAATGATCTGTTCAGCTGCGCTCATTTGAGCGTACCGTTCTTGAGGCAGTTCACCGGCGACAACACCGTCCTCATCCGCTCCATTCGCATTTTCGTCCGCTTCACCGCGCATAGCGCGAGAAAGCTTGAGATAGGCGGCGCGCTCTTCCGCATCGACATCGATATGGTGCAGGATCTGCATTGATATGACGCAGTCGCCATCCGCAAGCCTGATGCCTCGAACACCAACTGAGTTTCTGCCGGCAAAGACGCGCACGTCGGTAGCCGGGAAACGGATGCACTGGCCATAATTGGTGGTCAGCATGACATCGTCGTGTTCGGAACAGGTGTCGACACCTACAATACCGTCGCCTTCCTCCAGCTTCATGGCAATCTTGCCATTTCGGTTGATGTTGACGAAGTCAGAAAGCTTGTTACGCCGGACGGTGCCTCGCACCGTTGCAAACATAACATCAAGATTGGCCCAGCTGTCTTCGTCCTCTGGCAACGGAAGTATCGACGTAATCTGTTCGCCCTGCGCGAGAGGCAGCATATTGACGAGTGCCTTGCCTCGCGAGGTTGGGCTTCCAAGAGGTAGTCGCCAGACCTTCATCTTGTAACAAATGCCACGTGACGAGAAGAAGAGCACCGGTGTATGGGTGTTCGCAACGAAAAGACGGGTGACGAAATCCTCTTCCTTTGTTGCCATTCCGGACCGGCCTTTGCCGCCGCGTCGTTGTGCACGATAGGTGGCCAAAGGAACCCGCTTGATATATCCGCTGTGAGAAACGGTCACGACCATATCTTCGCGTTGGATCAGGTCTTCGTCGTCGAAATCCGCGCCGCCTTCGACAATTTCCGTCCGTCGCGGCGTCGCGAATTCTTCCTTGATCTCAAGCATTTCCGTTCTGACAATGTCCTGAATACGCGCACGCGAGCGCAGGATGTCGAGAAAATCGGAAATTTCTGCACCAATCTTGTTCAGCTCTTCCTCAATTTCGTCGCGGCCCATTGCCGTCAGGCGCTGGAGTCTGAGCTCGAGAATGGCTCTGGCCTGTTCTTCAGACAGTTTGTAGGTGCCATCTTCCTGAACCATGTGGCGGGGATCATCGATCAAGCGGATCAACGCTTCCACGTCACGTGCCGGCCAGTTTCGTTCCATCAACTGGGCCCGAGCAGTCGCCGGATCGGGGGCAGCCCGGATCAGCTTGATGACCTCGTCGATGTTTTCAACAGCGATACCCAGACCAACCAAGATATGCGCACGATCGCGCGCTTTCTTGAGGAGATAACGCGTCCTGCGCTGTATGACCTCTTCGCGGAAAGCGACGAAGGCATGCAACATGTCGGACAGGTTCATCTGCTCCGGCTTGCCGCCATTGAGTGCCACCATATTGGCGCCAAAGGACGTTTGCAGCTGACTGAAGCGATAGAGCTGGTTCAGGACAACATCCGGGACCGCATCTCGCTTGAGTTCAATAACGACCCGCATGCCGGAGCGGTCGCTTTCGTCCCGAATATCGGAAATGCCCTCAATGCGCTTGTCGCGCACGAGCTCAGCAATCTTCTCGATCATGGTCGATTTGTTGACCTGATACGGAATTTCCGTGACGATCAAAGCGTTGCGGTCCTTGCGGACCTCCTCGATATCCACCTTTGCCCGCATGACGACAGAGCCGCGCCCACTTTCATAGGCATTGCGGATACCTGAACGCCCAAGAATCATACCGCCAGTCGGGAAGTCCGGGCCGGGCACGATCTGCATCAACTCCTCCAGCGACATCGCCGGATTTTCCATTATGGCAATGGCAGCGTCGATGACTTCTCCCAGGTTGTGCGGTGGAATGTTCGTGGCCATGCCGACTGCAATACCGCCGGCACCGTTGACAAGAAGGTTTGGAAATTTTGCCGGCAGGACAACCGGTTCGCTTTCGGAATTGTCATAGTTTTCCTGAAAGTCGACGGTTTCCTTGTCGATATCGTCAAGGAGTCTGTGGGCTACCTTTTCCAGCCGGCACTCCGTGTAGCGCATAGCTGCCGCCGGGTCGCCGTCAATCGATCCGAAGTTGCCTTGTCCGTCTATCAACGGCAGGCGCAGAGAAAAATTCTGCGCCATGCGAACCAATGCATCGTAAATCGCGCTGTCGCCATGTGGGTGATATTTACCCATGACGTCACCGACCACGCGCGCCGACTTGCGGTATGGCTTGTTCCACTCATAGCCATTCTCGTGCATCGAATAGAGGATGCGCCGATGCACCGGCTTGAGTCCGTCTCTGACATCAGGAAGCGCACGCGATACGATCACGCTCATCGCGTAATCGAGGTAGCTGCTCTTCATTTCGTCGACAATGGAAACCGGTTTGATATCGGACGAAAATCCGTCCGAAGGGGTGCTGTTGTCCTGGTCGGCCAAGGAAGACACTCATTTAATTGTTATTGCTGCGTCTTTTATATCCGATTCAATCATCAGAACCAAATAAATGACTGTTTTGCGTCAGAGTTAAAAAGCAACAAAAACAGTTACTTATAGACAGTATACACAGGGTCGAAAAATGATTTCGCCGATGTGGGTCGTCGCGGTCACCAATCCCCTGTAGTAAGACAGAAATCAGGCCAGATTGAATGTCCGGGGAATGGGGAATGATGGACTATTATATCAATGCTTTTGCGACCTTGTTCGTCACCATTGACCCGGTAGGTTTGGCCCCGATGTTTCTGGCAATCACTGCCGGTATGAGCCAAGCGGACAGGCGCAGGGTTGCCATCAGAGCGACACTTACCGCGGCAGCAATTCTGCTGGTGTTTTATGCGTCAGGTCAAACTGTTCTCAATGTACTTGGCATTTCAGTTTCCGCATTCCGCGTTGCAGGCGGTATCTTGTTGTTCCTGATCGCAATTGAGATGATTTTTGGCAAAAGGCAGCAGCGCAAATCGGAAACGGCCGAAAAGGCCATGGAGGCAGATACGCATCAGGGTTCCATCCACGAGCTGGCAATTTTTCCGCTTGCCATACCACTGATTGCCGGACCTGCTGCAATATCTGCGATTATTTTGTTGTCCAGCCAGGCACCGGACACACTGACTTATGCAGGCCTTGGCGGTGTCATAGCCATTATATTGTTGAGCTGTCTGGGCGCTTTCCTGCTGGCTGACAAAATTGAACGCCTTTTAGGGGACACCGCACAGTTGGTTATCACACGGCTGCTCGGGGTATTGCTTGCCGCATTGTCCGTTCAATTCGTTGCCGACGGTATTCTCGCATTTATTCAGGGTTAGCAGTCAGACGGTTCACTGCTTGAGCGTGATCCTGAATTCCTGAGCTGAAACACCATGAACGCTATCCCTCGCTTTGATGACGACTTCGTTGATACCCTCAGGGACTTTGACACCTGACAATGATCTGGTGAAGGGTTGCTCATCCACATGGGGATGATGGAGAATACGTTCTCCCAGAAGGTCGCCGTCCGGTGTGAGTACCTGCCAAAGATCGGCATAGTGATCCCAGCCCGTGTCATCATGCTCTAGTGTGACGGAAAAGGTCCAGCTGTCACCCGACGCCCTTGCTTCAGCTCCAACGATCTTCACGTCACCTGCAACAGCATTGCCAATCATCAAGGATGCAAGCACAAGTGCCGCACATGACAGTCGTTTCAAGCTTTTTTGCATGTTTTTGCACTCCGAAAACAGATCTTTGACCGCCATCCTTGCAACGGTTTTTCGCTGAGACAAAATAAAGATTGCGTCATAGGCGATGTTGAAGTGTGAGCCCCTCAGTGGCTCCCAAATTCTTCGGCACGAAAGCTCGTGCGATATGTTCAAACCTGCATATTCAGAAAAATTATCTCGTGTTTTGCAAATGGCTGTCGCGCTTGAACCCCAATGGCCAAAGCTCTTTGTGACCGTTCCCCCATTCCGCGAGTGATTTGACAACAGGTTCAAGCGACAGGCCGAGTTCGGTCAGGCGGTACTCTACCTTTGGCGGCACCACCGGGTAGACCGTACGATCGATCAGACCATCTGCCTCCATGCTTCGCAGTTGCGATGTCAGTACTCTTTGCGTGATGTTTGGCAATGCCTTTTGGAATTCGTTGAAACGCATGACGTCCCGATCAAGCAGCAGGAAAAGGATCACACCTTTCCACTTTCCGTCGATGAGGCTAAGTGCTGCCTCGACTGCACATCCCGGATGGCAGTCATAGCTGCCTTTCGACCCATTATCTTTCGGCTTGTTAATAGTATCCATTACGTCACTATCTACTGTTCTGGTCAGTATGTGTCCAAATTGTACATACTTGCGCGATTTTAGATTATGTCCAATTTGACCGGTACGCAATTATGGAGAAAACGAGATGCGTGCCATCGGCTACACAACTTCGCTGCCAGTGAATGATCAAAAGTCATTGGAAGAATTCAATCTGCCAAAACCAACTGCCCAAGGACGAGATTTGCTGGTCGAAATCAGGGCTGTCGCAATCAACCCTGTCGACACCAAAGTGCGTATGCGGCGGCAATCTGAAAACGGTGAACCGATCGTGTTGGGTTACGACGCTGCAGGTGTGGTTGCCGAAGTCGGTTCGGACGTTAATGACTTTTCGCCCGGTGACGAGGTCTACTACGCTGGTGATATTACACGGCCGGGCACAAATTCGGAGTTTCATCTCGTTGACGAGCGGATCGTTGGCAGAAAGCCGAAGTCTCTTGGCTTTGCCGAAGCGGCGGCTTTGCCATTAACGACCATTACTGCGTGGGAAGCCTTGTTCGATCGCCTTAAGGTGCAGGATAAAGTCGGCAATGGCGCAGGAAGTCTCCTTATTGTAGGCGGTGCTGGTGGCGTCGGATCAATCGCAATCCAGCTCGCGCGCCAGTTAACGGACTTGAACGTGATCGCAACAGCTTCACGTTCAGCAAGCCAATCCTGGGTCAAGACACTGGGCGCACATAACGTCTTAGACCATTCTCAGAAACTGGCGCCTCAGTTTGAAGAGTTGGGACTAGATGCACCTGGCCTGGTTTTTTCAACAACGCACACTGAGCAACATCTTGAAGATCTCGCTGAAACGATTGCTCCACAAGGCAGGTTCCTGCTGATAGACGATCCGGAGACGTTCAGCATTATGCCCTTCAAGCAAAAGGCGGTTTCGATCCATTGGGAGTTCATGTTTACACGGTCAATGTTTCAGACGGCGGACATGGATGCACAAGGGAAGTTGCTGACCAAAGTTGCTGATCTTGTCGATCAGGGACGTGTTCGCACCACTTTGTCAGACGCTGTTTCACCAATTAGTGCAGAAAATTTGCGGAAAGCGCATCAACAGATCGAGAGCCAAAAGACCGTTGGTAAAATCGTTCTCGAAGATTTCTGACAACGCCCCTTCGACCTTGCGAACAACAATCGCATTCGTCATCCTCATTTGCGGAGGATGACGATGCCGATTGATGAAAGCGCCGTGCGTGCCAAACTGCAGTCGCTGAAAGCTGAACTGGAAGCACTTAGCGAAATCTCAGAAGAGGCACGTGCGCCGGTAACATTGGATCAACAGTCAGTTGGCCGGTTGTCGCGCATGGATGCACTTCAGGGACAAGCAATGGCGCAGGCTTCCGAGCGTCAGCGGCGTGCGCAAATACAAAGTATCGACGCCGCGCTGCATCGTTTGGACGTTGGCGACTACGGGTTCTGTGTTGAATGCGGCGAAGACATTGCGCCCAAGCGACTTGCGGTTGATCCAGCGGCAGCGTTTTGCATCAAATGCGCCAGTTAAACGACATGACGTCGAAGCCCGCTCAAAAAAGCGAAGACTTCCTTTTCTCTTTGCTCAATGGGAAAAAGATGCAGGTCTTCCTCAGTCCATTTTTCGTTTCGAGAAAGCTCATTTTCCAAAGCCTCTACTGAGCTGCGTTCTTCCAAGCTAAGCGGAAGCGTCTTTGAGGAGCGCAATAGTGAGAGCTGTTCGTGGATACGACGCAAAACGGAAAGAGCTGACCCCATCTGTTGTTTCAACTGGCTATTTTCCCGCCACGACTTTCCATTGAAGATTTCCTGGGTGACACGCTGACCGGCACCAAAACAGTTGTAGGAGACACAACCGGCAAATCCGAGCTTTGTCCTGCTGTCGAAAATCCTGCATTTGTCTTGGGTGCCGAGGTTGGGACACTCTTCTCCGGCGGCCTTGTCTATTGCAAAGGATTCGGATTTATCGAATGCAAACACAACACAGCAAAGAGCAGCACAAGCTGAGCAATCGGGATTGAGGTCAATTTGATCAACACTGTTCGGGCAACTTGACGCCAAGACTTTGCTTTCAGGGTTTCAGGGCCTTTGGAGAGCCGTCATGCACAGCTCAATGCTTTGAGGCACGCTACTCCCACTCGATCGTTCCGGGAGGCTTCGATGTGATGTCATAGGTTACGCGATTTATGCCCTGGACTTCATTGATGATACGGGTTGCGGTTTCACCAAGGAATTCATGCTCAAACGGGTAGTAGTCTGCCGTCATTCCGTCGACCGACGTTACGGCCCGAAGCGCACAGGCATAATCGTAGGTTCGACCGTCGCCCATGACACCGACTGTGCGCACCGGCAGAATGGCAACAAACGCCTGCCAGATTTCGTCATAGAGCCCGTGTTTTCTGATTTGATCGATGTAAACTGCATCAGCCTTCCGCAGGATTTCCAGTTTTTCGCGCGTGATTTCACCGGGGCAACGGATTGCAAGTCCTGGTCCCGGGAAGGGGTGACGCCCGATAAAACTTTCAGGAAGTCCAAGTTCGCGACCGAGTTCCCTCACCTCATCCTTGAAAAGTTCGCGCAAAGGCTCAACGAGTTTAAGACCCATTTTTTCAGGTAAGCCACCGACATTGTGATGGGACTTGATGGTGACCGATGGGCCTCCGGAAAAACTCACACTTTCGATGACATCCGGATATAGGGTCCCTTGCGCAAGAAAGTCAGCGCCCTCAATCTCGTTGGCGTGTTTTTGAAAAACATCGATGAACAGCTTGCCAATGATTTTGCGTTTTGTTTCCGGATCGGAAACGCCATCCAGCTCACCCAGGAACAATTCGGTTTCGTCTGCATGTATGAGCGGTATGTTGTAATGATCGCGGAACATGGAAACGACTTCGTCCGCTTCGTTCTGGCGCAAGAGCCCGTGGTCGACAAAGACGCATGTCAGCTGGTCCCCGATCGCCTCATGAATGAGAACTGCTGCCACAGAACTGTCTACACCGCCCGACAGCCCACAAATGACCTTTTTATCCCCGACCTGTTCACGAATTTTGTCGATGGCATCGTCTTTGTAAGCGCCCATCGTCCAGTCGCCGGTAAACCCTGCCAGGCGAACGAAGTTCTCATAAAGCGTTTTGCCGTTGGGCGTGTGATGAACTTCCGGATGAAATTGCACGGCAAAGAAGTTGCGGTTCTGATCGGCGGTCACGGCAAATGGCGCATTTGGCGAGACACCAAACACTTCAAAGCCTGGGGCCAGTTCACTGACGTGATCGCCGTGGCTCATCCACACCTGTTCTTTTCCACTGGCAAACCAGCCTTTCAGGATTGGCAGTGGACTGCTTGTGGGCGTGACAAAGGCGCGACCAAATTCAGCGGTGCCGCCACCTCCTGAAATCTTGCCACCTTCGACCTTGCCGCCAAGGTCCTGCATCATGACCTGTTGGCCGTAACAGATGCCCAGGATCGGGACACCAAGCTCATAGACCGCGCTTGGTGGTCGGGGAGCCCCTTCCCTTACCACTGAATCCGGCCCCCGGAGAAGATCACTGCCTTCGGGCGAAATTCCTCAAGAAAGCTCTCGCTTACATTCTGATAAGGGTGAATTTCGCAATAAACGCTGAGTTCACGCAAGCGCCGCGCAATAAGCTGGGTCACCTGAGAACCGAAGTCGATTATGAGGAGGCGGTCGTGATGATGGGTCATGGCCAGCTTCTAACCGGTCTTTTCTCCAAAATGAACCCGTATTCGGCGGATGAAATGATCCCTCACAGTATTTTTTTGACGCCTCCGTCAACAGCTGCGCCGGAGTTTTCGCCTGAGGTCAAGTTCGATGTCTTCCTACAAGCTGTGTACGGCTGAAATTCGGTTTTGACGCCTGTCTGTTGGCTACTTAGTCTGGACAGTGATCGTGCCATAACTGTCCAATGCCGGGTGGTGAAACGGTGCGCAAGGATGCCGGACCCATATGACCGCAGCTGCCCGTAAAGCGTTTGATGACGCTGTTGCTCTTGAACAATCTGGAAACCTGGACAAGGCTCTTGTATCTTATCTCAAGGCACAGGAACTTGCGCCGCAAGATACTGAAATCGCATATCGAACAGCCTCTGCGCTCTTGCAAGCCGGATATCTGGAAGAAGCGCAATCACAACTTCGCAGAATTGTGTTTGCCGAACCGGAGCATTTAGGTGCGCGCGGCAGCCTTGGAAGTTGCCAGCTTTTGCAGGGTGATCTTGAAAACGCACAACAGAATTTTCGTGACGTACTTGAACAGGCCCATGACAATCGAAACGCACTTTTTGGTCTGGCCACGGTGTTGTTGAAAGAAGGCCGGGCCGCGGAAGCAGAGGGACTTGCGAGAAAGCTTGTTGAACTGTTGCCTGACACGCCAGCTGTTTTGACCCTTTTTGCTGAGACCCAAGGCAAAACCGGCCACATCCCTGCGTCTATCGCGGCCTATCGCAAAGCTTTGAAGGTCGATCCGGAACATGTGCCCGCATTGATCGGCCTATCGGAGACCCTCCTGCTCAGAAAGCGTTATGATGAAGTCATTGAACTAGCCGTTCGGGCCAGTCAGCTTTCCAAAACCGATGCCTATCCTTTATCGGTGCTTTCTGATGCGCTTTCCGGAAAAGGAGCCCTCGAGGACGCAAGAGAAGCCTCGGAAGCGGCATTGGACCTGGATCCGCATTCCTTCCCAGTCATGGTGCAACTGAGCGTGCTTTCGCGAAAGCTCGGAGATCCCGTTGCCGCACTTCGTTACGCACTGGCAGCACATGACGAGGATACAGACGCAGCAGAGCCCCTCAATGCATTGGGATCAGCACTTGCCTCGCTAAAATACGCAACGGAAGCAAGATCGGTGTTGACCGGTCACGCCTCGAACAAACAGCTGGAACCAGGTGTTCGGCAGTTGATTGAAACTTTGATCGCCGAAAAAGTTGTTCCCGAGACTTCGCGGGAAAACTCTGCAACTCAATCCGGGCTTCCTAGCAAAAGCGTTGATATGAGCCGCGATACTCCGCAGAATTCAGAGACTTCGCGCTTGAACCCGGTCGGCGATGGAATGCCAAATGTTCTTGGCCTCAATCGGCAGGATCGATCATGATAACCTTGGGCGCCCCAGTTGCGAACCTAGGCTCGCTTCTGAAACACGGAAATGAAAAAACCGTCGGTACCTGTCGAATGCGGTGACAGCAAGAGTGATCCGGTTTCAGACACGTGGTCTGGCAAGGCCTTTTCCGGCAACAGCTCTTTCCAGATTTCGAGCGCTGAAACAGGCTGAAATTCGGGGTTCTGTTTCAGGAACCACTCCGATTGAGACTGATTTTCCTCGCGTAGAACAGAACAAGTCGCATATACCAACCGGCCGCCAGTTTTGACATATTTCTTTGCGTTTTCAAGCACATGCCGCTGATCTTTTATGCGGTCTTCAAGTGCTCTTTCCGACAATTTCCATTTTGAATCAGGGCGCCTGCGCCAAACGCCTGTTCCGGTGCAAGGGGCATCTATAAACACAAGATCCATTAGGTCTTCAAGATCAGTCAAATCCGTGCTCGCGGGATCTCTGACCTGGATATTGTGTACGCCTGCCCGCTTCAACCGTTCATGTATTGGGGCGAGCCGAAGCCGATCAGCGTCAAAAGCGTAGAGTTGACCCTTGTTCTGCATACTCGCAGCCAAGGCGAGCGTCTTGCCGCCGCCACCTGCACAATAGTCAAGAACCTGTTCGCCGGGCGCTGCCTTCGCCAAATACGCGGCCAGTTGGCTGGCCTCGTCCTGCAACTCAAACCACCCTTTTTGATAGCCTTCCTCAGCCTGGACATGCGGCATACGGCCAAGACCGGGTTTTGCTTCAATTCGGATGCCAAGTGGTGACAAAGACGAGGATTTTGCACCCGTATGGGCCAAACGCTTCAGAAGCTTGTCGCGGTTCGATTTCAATGTGTTGACGCGAAGATCGACAGGAGCGCGTCTCGCCAATGCCTTTCCTTCAGCAATGGCATTTTCACCTAGGCTGTCCTCAAACCGGGACCACAACCAATTTGGTATGTCTGCAGCTTCGGCAGGTGACAAGCTCAATTCTGCATCTTCTGAAAGCCGTTGTTTTTCAGGTTCCGACAAAGGCTCGGGCGCGTGTCTGTCCTGGGCAAGTGCCTCTTCGAGAGCGACAACTCCTTTTTCCCAGGATTTGACATAGGTTGCCAGGACAAGCCCTCGCGGGTCGCCTGATTGCATCACGGCGCTGAGCGACGCCTTGTTGCGTAACGCGTCAAAAACAAGGTTCCCGATCACCGTACGGTCTCCAGACCCCGCAAACCTGTGGGCTGTTCCCCAGTCTCTTAGTGCGGCTTGAACGGGACGATGCCGCGTTTCGACTTCCTGCAACACTTCAATTGCAGCCGCCAGGCGTCCACCGTCTTTCATGCAAATCCTTTGTAGTTCTTAAAACTCTTATCGAGCTGATAGGCTCGCTCAGACATTTGAAGGATAATTCGGGCTTTCCCGCGTGATCGTAACATCATGTGCATGGCTTTCCCGCAAACCGGCTCCGGAAATCTGCACAAATCTGGCCTTTTCCTGAAAATCAAGAATGTCCTTGCCGCCAACATAACCCATGGCAGCGCGCAAGCCGCCAGCCAATTGATGCAGCACGCTACCGAGCATTCCCTTATATGGAACCTGCCCCTCAATTCCTTCAGGTACCAGTTTCAGACTGTCACGGACTTCAGCCTGGAAATAGCGGTCGGCCGAGCCACGCGCCATCGCACCAACGGATCCCATGCCGCGGTAAGATTTATAGGATCTGCCCTGATGCAAGTAGACTTCACCCGGGCTTTCTTCTGTTCCGGCCAGAAGTGACCCAACCATGACTGAGCCCGCGCCGGCAGCAATGGCTTTTGCAAGATCCCCAGAGAACTTAATGCCGCCGTCTGCGACGACCGGGACGCCTTGTTTGCTGGCTTCCTCGACGGATTCCATGATTGCGGTCAATTGTGGAACGCCCACACCGGCAACAATCCTAGTCGTGCAGATTGAGCCCGGGCCAATACCGACTTTCACCGCATCAGCACCGGCGTCGATCAACGCTCGGGTTGCTTCCGAAGTCGCGACATTACCCGCAAGAACCTGAACGGAGTTGGACAGTTTCTTGACCTGTCCAACCATATCCAGAACCTTCTGGGAATGACCGTGAGCCGTGTCCACCACAAGCATGTCAACGCCTGCGTCGACCAAACGTTCTGCACGTGCAAAACCTTCTTCGCCAACGCTTGTTGCAGCAGCAACCCTCAGCCGCCCCTGATCATCCTTCGACGCATTGGGGTTGAGCTGCGCCTTTTCCATGTCTTTGACGGTGATCAGTCCTATGCAATTGCGGTTGTCGTCAACAACGAGAAGCTTTTCAATCCTGTTTTGATGCAACAAACGCTTGGCGTCTTCCTGACTGACGTTGTCGCTGACAGTGACCAGGTTTTCGCTTGTCATCAATTCGTGGATCTTCTGGTTCGGATTTGAAGCGAACCGGACGTCCCTGTTCGTTAGAATTCCCACAAGTTTGCCGGTGGACTGACCGCCAGAGCCCCCGTTTTCAACAACCGGGACACCCGATATCCCGAAACGTTTCATCAGATCCAGCGCTTCCTGCAACGAAGCGTCAGGCCCGATCACAAGCGGATTGACGACCATGCCGGATTCGAACTTCTTGACCATGCGGACTTCTTCAGCCTGCCGATCAAGAGACAAGTTGCGGTGAACGACACCGATGCCGCCGGCCTGCGCCATGGCGATTGCCAGCCGGCCTTCAGTGACGGTGTCCATTGCGGACGAAAGAATTGGAATATTCAGTTCCAGATCACGTGTAACCTTGGTTCGAAGGTCCACATCACCAGGCATGACTTCAGAGTGGCCGGGTATCAGCAAAACATCGTCGAATGTCAGGGCTTGCTGTCCGGTCGACGGGACAAAGAATGATGCCATGGCCAATTCCCCTTTATGAAAAATAGCTGAAACACCGGCCGTTCTCGTTGAACGCCAGCATCGGTTGAGTCGCTTCGGCTGTGCCGGAGAAGTTGGCGCGGGTCAATAACACGCAGGTGACAGAATGAAAAGGGTCATACTGGATCCGAAGAATTATCCCCATCCAGTTCTGTCAAAAGGGCAGCAATCACTGCCTCGCGCAAATAATCATACTGCTGGGCGTTCGTGTCAGCCAGAGCCTCTTCCCTCGAGGCTGGAATGTCATCATAGACGATCGGATACTCGAACTGGCTTCGCGTAAAGTCGTATCGGTGCCCGTCGATCAAGTTGTAAAAGTGCCAAGAGAGGCCAAAGCGGGTTTTGACAATCCGGGCGTTCAAGATGTCATTTGCAACAAGGGCCGTAACACCACATTGACCGGCGGCAGGCACATCCACTGACCAGAGGGTACTGGATTCAAGGCTCCATGACTTTTGAAGGGCCCTTTTGAAGTCCTCTGTATTTGCCATTGATATGAACCCCTTACAAGCAATCAAGCTAGGCCTATCAGCGCTTCAAAATTCGGTCATTCTAAGCAACGCATCAAGATTCGGGCTCGGGCTCTGTGCCCCTAAATCCTTTTGCAATCACATAAAGCTCCGGACTTTCCTTGCGGCTAGCAGGTGGTTTCAAATGCGCGACGGTCTTGAAGTCTCTTTTCAGATCTCGCAGGAGCGCATTTTCAGTACCGCCCCTGAACACTTTCGCCAGAAATGATCCCCTGGAACCAGATTTTGCCTCGCAAAATCGACAGCGATCTCGAACAGGTGTGTTGTACGCAGGTGATCGGTTTGCTTGTGACCTGTTGTCGGAGCTGCCATATCCGAAAGAACGACATCGGGTTTTTGCCCCCCAAGAGCTTCCATGAGCACTGCCGGTGCATCATCATCCAGGAAGTCTTTCTTCAGGAACGTCGCGCCGCGAACATGGTCCATGTCCAGGTAATCGATCCCAACGACTTTGGGAGCCTCGATGCTTGATTGCACCCGCTGAGCCGCAACTTGACACCAGCCTCCAGGCGCAGACCCAAGGTCAACGACGCGGTATCCAGGCTTAAGCAGCTTATGTTTATCGTCAATTTCAATCAGCTTATAGGCAGCTCGGGATCTGTAGCCGTCGATCTTGGCGCGACGAACGTAGGGATCGTTCAATTGACGCTCCAACCAGCGCGTGGACGACTCCCGACGGCCAGCTGCGGTTTTCACCTTGACGTGGAGCCCGCGATCTCCGGATCCTTTTTTGAACGGCTCATGCTCTGTTTCCTTGGCGGCCACGGTCGAAACGCGACCTCGATCTGCGACGCGCCCAAACTCCGTCGGCCGCCATCAACTCGGTCAGGATACCTTCGCGCAGGCCCCGGTCGGCAACTCGGAGCCTCGGGCAGGTCCAACGACGTCGAATTGCTTCTAAAATTGCACAGCCTGCCAGCACAAGATCTGCGCGATCTGCACCGATGCAAGGGTTCTCCATGCGCGCCTCATAAGGCATGTCGCGCAGCTCATCAATCATTCTGGAAACATCACTGTCATCGAGCCACGTTCCGTCGACCCGGCGCCGGTCATAGCGTTTGAGCCCGAGATGGACACCGGCCAGCGTCGTCACCGTGCCAGAGGTGCCGAGCATATGAACACGGCCGGAAGCGATTGCTTCAGTGAGATTGTTAGCAAGATTGAACGCAGCAAGGTGGTCGGCTGCGTCTTCAACCATCGCTTCGAATATATCTGGCGTGACATGAACACCACCGTGCCGTTCCGCCAAATTCACCACTCCAACCGGTAGTGAAATCCAGGACCGGATGAACCGTGTCAGCGCATAGCCACGAGCACCGCACCGATTGCGAAGATCGAGCCAGACAATTTCGGAAGATCCTCCTCCGATATCGAACAAGATGACACCATCGGCCTCATGGTCGACAAGCGACGCACATCCGGCAACTGCCAGACGCGCCTCCGTTTCCCTGTTGACCACCTCCAGAGCAAGGCCGGTTTCGGTCTTCACCCGGTCAATGAATTCGGATCCGTTTTCTGCCGCCCGGCACGCCTCAGTGGCAATCAATCTTGAGCGTGCAACACCGCGGTCAGAGAGTTTGCGATGACAATTCGCGAGTGCCTCAATTGCCCGGTCCATCGCCGCATCGCTCAGTCGCTTCTGCGAATCGACGCCTTCACCCAGTCGAACTATTCTTGAATAGGCATCGACAACACGAAATCCACGTTCTTCCGGCCTGGCAATCAAGAGCCGACAATTGTTTGTGCCGAGATCCAGCGCTGCATAAAGAGGGCTGCTGTTTTGTCCATGAGGTGCTTTGGGACGATATCCCTGAGGCCTTTTGGGTTTCTGAAACTCACCGGTTGCCGATGTGGCCCAATTGTCGGATTTTGCCTCAGATCTCTGCCTTGATTGTGGCTTCAGACTTTCCTCGGTTGGACCTGAGACATTTTGCGAGGTTACGTTGCTGGCACGATTGCCGCTGACTGCCTGTTGCTCAACACCTTGATTGTTGCGCGCCTGCCACCGTTTACGGCCACGCCGCCTCGCCGCTTTCTTGCCTTTTGGACTGGTGACCCCTTCCGCACCAGGTTGCGGTTGCGACGAAGAATGCGGGTTGAGAGCGTGTTGTTGCTGGTGTGTGCCGGAGGCCTGTTCGGTTTGAGATTTTGCACGACCGCGTCGACGCTTTCTGCGCCGTTTTTGTGTCGATGCCGAGTCTTCACCATCGGTCGATGGCCGCGCCTGATTGTCATGCGATGTACTGATGGATCCGGAGACAGCAAGGGTCGGGTTTTGTCCCTTCCCTTCAAATGACGCAGCCGCCACACCGTTTTGTGTGACGGGAGAGCCTTTTGCACCACTGCCAGAACGGCGCTTTCGACGCCTTCTACCCGTGGTCCGGAGCTCCGACGAAGCTCCGCTGTTCCCGGACTCATCAGGGATACCACGCCCGGAATCGGGCGGTTCCTGACCTGACTGAGTCACTTTTTGCCTTTCAGGTCGCCGCCGCAGCCGACATGGTTTCCATGGGCGCAGTTCGCAACCGTATCTTTCGTTGCAAAAACTGTAACAGGTTGATGGCGGATGGAAAAGCACTTACGAGACCGGAACCTATCGGAATGTCTCCGAGACCACGGTCCGGTCGAATTTTCAAAAAAGTCAAAAACGGGCCTTGCAATAAAGAATATGATGGATGTATATGCGGCTCACCTGTTCGAGGTGGAAACGTGTTCCACTCGAAACATTGGTTGCTCACAAAGTGAGCCCGATTGGGGAATAGGTTAACGGTAGACCCACGGACTCTGACTCCGTTAGTCCTGGTTCGAATCCAGGTTCCCCAGCCAACCCTTCACTGGATCAATGATTTTGAGCCGTTCGATCGTCTCCCGGATCGGCTGATCTCGGCATTCCTGGCAATTGAATTTCTTTTTCGGTTGTTTGCATCCCACATACGGCACACCGGTCACTTATTGCTGGCGTATCATGCGGGTCAAAGTTGAGTCATTGTCAACAAGATGGTGCTTCAACGCGCCGGCAACATGCAGCGCCAGTGCACCTACCATTAGCCAGCCGTAGGCGCCGTGGAGCCAGTGCCCCATTCCGGAGAGCGCTTCTATTTCCCTGCCAGCAGGTATTGTGAACAGGCCAAACACGTTGGTAGTTCTGCCGCCAAAGTAGGATCCGATTATGCCTGAGATCGGCATAACTATGATCCCAGCAAGCAGGACGATGTGGACCAGCTTGGCCGTGAGACGCTGCCAGTCAGGCATTACGGAAGCTTCGTCCAGAAAACCTTGCTTCAACCGGTAGCCAACGCGCCACAGCCCAAAAATGAGGATGAGCACTCCGACTGCCTTGTGAATTCCAATCATTTGTCCTTTGCCTGGACCACTTTCAACGAATTCCGACAGGTAAAAACCGAAGCAGATCATCCCGATTATTGCAGCAGCGATGATCCAGTGATTGAACCGCGAAATGCCATCATATGAGGCTGTTCTCGAGAGGTTGGCACTCATCCAATGCTCCTACAATTCAAAAAGTGTCCAGGTCTGGTAGGATTTTCTGGCTTCTTCGCAGGGCTGGAGGGACAGGGGCCGCATCACATGGATTGGAGAGCCGCCGCGCCCTTCCCGCTTCTCCGTACTGCTCACTGTTACGCATAACTTCGGATCGGCTTGGGCGACCAACTGACCATTGTCATTCAACGTGAACTTCTGTGTGTCGGTGTCACCGCATTGGTCGAGCATAATCGGCGCACCGGTTTCAACAGACGGGACAGTCATACAGACGTCAAAATAAGGAATGCGAAACTCTCCCTTGCCGATGAGCTCCTCATCAAAGCCCTGATCTTCCAGGATATCTCCCGTGTAGTTGTAGCAAGTGTGAGCCTGAAGACCCTTGTCCAGCGGCGCGTTCTTGCCCCGCCCGCCAGCGATATCAAGGCAGTAGCCGCGCGCGTCGTCCAGCCTGTCAGTCAACTGGACTTCAACCAGGTTTCCAGCTGATTTGGCTGGTAAGGCCAGCGTGGCCAGGCCAAGGAATGCCAGCGCTATCCCGGTGATCAATTTCATGATGTTACCCCTTGAATGCCTTTGATGGCGCAATTCGCTGCCACCCAATTGTTCTAATACAAACAATTTACATCAGAACTTTGTGACCGTAATGTGCCAGGATCATGAATTTGTTCGATAGCGTTGTCAGGTCATGAAACAGGCACTGATATCCATCCACCCCGTTTTGCATTCAGCCACCTTGTTGGAAAAGCGGATTGAAGTCCTGCTAAGACCAACTGGGATCCGTCACCGACAGGCGCTCATCCTGGATGCCTTGGCGCAGATCGGACCGACCTCACAGAGGCACCTGGCAAAACAGTTCGATATCTCGGCGGGCAGCATGAGTTCGATGACGGAACGGCTGGTAGCGCTCGGGTTCATCACGCAAAACACAAACCCCGAAAACCGCCGCAGTGATATTCTTGACCTGACACCTGACGGCCGCGACGTTCTGGAGAAAGTGTGGATCGTCTGGCAAGAGGCAACGTTCCTGATCACCTCGGCACTCGGTGACGATCAGGCAGAGACACTTACGGTCCTTTCCACGAAGCTCCGGAATGCTTTAGGGGGAGCGCAGCCAGAAAAAGAACGGCGCAGGACCTGAGTTTCCATCCTCGGTGTCACTCCAAAGTCGCCAATCACCAATCTTTATCGGATTGTCAAACCGGGGCGCGGATTCATCACAGCAAACTGTGAGCGAATGCCCGGCAATGATAGCGCTTTTTCCTTGCTGCCGTTTTGCTTGCAGAACACCTAGAACCACCGGACATGGCTTCCTGGTCGTTTAAACCATGCCGGTTGCCTCGGTTCGATCTGGTCAGAACTGGTGTTTCCTGAGCCTATCCAGACTGACTTCCGAAACTTGGCCACGAACCATTCTTGGAAGGGTGTATTGAAGGTCAATCTTCGTTTGTTGCAAGAGGCTTACGTATTCTGGCTGGGACTCCATTTTTTCCAGCTGTATTTTTCCCTAGGCAAAGCGTCTTTCGAACTGTGACCTAAAGGATATCATCGTCAGTTCCATCACTTGTTGGGTTGCCGGTGCCTCGTTAAGCTCTGAAGCGATTGCTTGTTTCGAATTCTTCTTTGGCAAGCTGGTGAACCTGTGGGGCCAGATGCAGATTGGGTCTTTTCTATGCTGGTCCATGATTTCTTTCATGCTTTTCCAAGTGCATGCGAGTGCAAACGAAAGAACTCCTGGATATCAAGGCAGCGCCATTTGTCAGTCGTGCCACGAAGGGGCTTATCAAGACTGGAAATCCAGTCATCATGCCTTGGCCTGGCTCTCCGTTGATGATGAGAACGTTGATGGCGACTTCAACAATTCCGCATTTGAGCATCGAGGTCGCAAGACGCGGTTCTTTAAGGACGGTGATCGTTACTTCATCGAGACATCCGACATTCTTGGAGGTAATAAAGTCCTTGAAGTCAAAGGGGTTGCCGGCATCACACCCTTGCAGCAATACCTGATTGAGACTGAACCAGGGCGCTTGCAATCACTAGATATCGCGTGGGACCAGGAAAACGAACGCTGGTATCACCTTTACCCGGATCAGGTGCTGGCACCCAATGATGGTTATCATTGGTCCGGACCATACAAGAACTGGAATTCGCGCTGCGCAGAATGCCACGCAACCGGGTTTCAAAAGAACTATGATCCAAGAACGCGACGCTACTCCAGTACTCAGTCTGAGATCGGTGTAGGATGTGAAGCTTGTCATGGGCCGGGGGAAGCACACGTTGCTTGGGCGAATGGTGCTTCTTCGTCAGAACTTTCCGTCTTTGAAGGAACAGACGATCAAGGCCTTAGCGTCAATTTCAAAGACGCATTTGCGCATACGGAAATCGAACAGTGTGCGGCTTGCCATTCAAGGCGAGAGCCGAATCAAGACGGCAATCCGCTTCCCGGCACGCCCTTTCACGACAGCTATCGCTTGGCGCTGCTGCGGGATGGACTTTATCACGCTGACGGTCAGATCCGGGATGAGGTCTATGTCTACGGGTCTTTTCTTCAATCAAAAATGTATGCTGAAGGTGTCCGATGCTCGGACTGTCATGAGCCCCACTCCGGCCAACTAAAGGCCGCGGGAAACGGGGTTTGCACTCAATGTCACTCTGAAGCGGGTAACAACAAGTTCTCCTCATTGACGCTTAAAAGGTATGACAGCTCCGACCATCACTTCCACGAAACAGGAACCGCAGGAGCGCAATGCGTTTCCTGTCACATGATCGAACGCACCTATATGGGAATTGACGGCCGCCGCGACCATTCCTTCAGGGTTCCGCGGCCGGATCTCAGTGCGTCTCTTGGAACGCCGAATGCCTGCACGGATTGTCACACGGACAAGCCAGCGTCCTGGGCTGCGGAAGAATTAAAAGCGCGTTTTCCTGATAGTGACCATCGTTCACCTCATTTTGCTTCAGTATTTGCCCCGGCACGCGGAGGTGTGACGGGACTTGGAGAACAATTGCTTAATATTGCACGGCAAGAGACGCTGCCCGGAATCGTGCGCGCTTCGGCAATCAATTTGTACGCACAACACTCAAGACCCGATGCACAAAGTGAGACATTTTCGCTCTTGAGCGACTCCGACCCTCTTGTGCGGGCCGCAGCCGTTTCGTTGACGGCTTCTCAGCCGGCCAGCACTCAGGTTCAGCTGCTGTCCAAATTGTTGGAAGACCCTCTGAAGTCTGTTCGTATTGCCGCAGCTAGGCAGCTTCTGGGAGCCTCAATAGGGGTGGAAGACCAAAGAACTCAACGTGCCGCCCAGAATGCTAACGACGAGTGGCGTGCCGCCCTTTCTTCCAAGCTGGATTATCCAGAAACACATATGGTTATCGCGGGTACGGCCCTGACTTTGCGAAATCCGAAGGCCGCCATCAGGGCGTTTCAAGAAGCCACGCAGCTCGATCCGCAATTGGCAGATGCCTGGATTATGCAGATCCGTCTTTTTATGGCGCTTCAAGACTACACCAATGCACAAATGACCCTTCAACGAGCGAAAAAACTGATCCCGGATGACACGAGGCTCGCTGACTTTGAGCGTCTTTTTCAAGGCCGTTGACCAGTCGACTGGCGCCGAATTTCCACTTTTAGCTGTATTTTCGGGTCGAAGAATGAATGGGCCTAGGCATTCTTTACGAGGCTTATGACCTTTAGAAAATTAAATTTCGCTTTCTGTATTGACGCAAGGGAAAATTCGACATCTGATTGATGAACCGACGTCCAACGCATTGGTACTAATAACAATTTTAGTCAGTACCAGTGTACATGGGAGGATTATCAAACATGCCATTTCAGTATAACTTCAGAGCCGCAATGTTTGCGGCCTGTGCCATTGGAGCCTTCAGTCTCGCCGGAGGGGGCTGCGCTGGCACAATCAGAAGGTAAGCCCAACATTCTCGTCATCTGGGGTGACGATGTCGGACAATCCAACATATCTGCCTATACATTCGGTTTAATGGGATACAACACGCCTAATATCGACCGGATTGCCAAAGAAGGCATGATGTTCACCGACTATTATGGCGAGCAGTCATGCACAGCAGGCCGGTCTTCCTACATCACTGGACAAAGCGTTTTCAGAACGGGCCTGTCGAAAGTTGGTTTGCCAGGTGCTGATCTCGGCATGCAGGAGGAAGACCCGACAATTGCCGGTCTCCTGAAAGCACAAGGGTATGTGACCGGACAGTTTGGTAAAAACCATCTCGGCGACAAGGATGAACATCTCCCGACCAATCATGGGTTCGACGAGTTTTTTGGCAATCTTTATCACCTGAATGCCGAGGAAGAGCCAGAGAACGAGGACTATCCCGGAAACATGACGCTGGCAGACGGCAGAACTTTCCGTGAGGCGTTCGGTCCTCGTGGCGTCATCAAGTCTTCCGCTGATGGTACGATTGAAGACACAGGCCCTCTCACTAAAAAACGTATGGAAACTGTCGATGACGAGACGGTAACCGCCGCTATCGACTTCATCAAACGGGCAAATGATCAGGGGCAACCCTTTTATGTCTGGTGGAATGGTACCCGGATGCATTTCCGAACCCACGTGAAGCCGGAAATGCGCGAAAGAGCAAATGAGCTCGCCGGCAGAAATCTTGATGAATATTCAGCAGGCATGCTCGAGCATGATCTGCATGTCGGCCAGCTTCTTGATTTGATCGATGAGCTTGGCATAGCTGACAATACAATCGTCCATTACTCAACGGATAACGGCCCGCACTACAACACCTGGCCTGACGCTGCTTCGACACCGTTTTTTGGTGAGAAGAACACCAACTATGAAGGTGGATGGCGTGTTCCGTCGATGGTCCGTTGGCCTGGCAAGATTGAAGCAGGCGCTGTTTCCAATGAGATCATGCATCACATGGACTGGTTGCCGACTTACCTGGCTGCCGCTGGCGCTCCGGAAATAAAGGAACAACTGAAAGACGGTGGCGTTCAAGCGATTGGGCGCGAATACAAAGTTCATCTCGACGGCTACAACTTCCTGCCGGTACTTCTGGGTGAAGAAGACACCGGACCAAGAGCGGAGATCTTTTATTTCTCTGATGACGGCGATCTGACGGCATTGCGCTGGAACGACTGGAAATTGATCTTCATGGAGCAGAAACAATACAAGACTTTGCGGGCATGGATCGAACCCTTCACGGTTCTGCGTCTTCCGCTTATCTTCAATCTGCGCCGCGATCCCTACGAGCGGTCCTATCAGACTTCCAATACCTATTACGATTGGTTGATCGACCGGGCCTATATGCTTGTACCCGCGCAGCAGTATGTCGGGAATTTCCTTGCCACTTTCCAAGAATTTCCGCCGCGCCAGAAAGCTGCGAGTTTCTCCCTCGACCAGGTCATGGATAAACTCAGCACGCCAGGCGGCGCGCAGTAAAAGCTGTTTGTACAACCGCGGTGGACTTCAGGGGCCATCGCGGTTTTTCATTGCACTTTAGAAATTTTCGGGAGGCTCACATGCGCCTGTTCTGTTCGATTGCTGTTGTTCTGATGGTAACGGGAAGTGCACTCGCCGATCCCCTGCCCTCGTGGAACGATGGAGCAGCTAAGGCACAGATTATTGATTTCGTCGGGTCTGTTACCGACCCTGCCTCACCTGAATACGTTACCCAGAGCCACAGGATCGCTGTATTCGACAATGACGGGACACTTTGGGCCGAAAAACCTGTCTATTTCCAACTGCTTTACGCCCTCGACAAACTGAAACAAAAGGCGGCCGCCAATCCTGAAATATTGACCAGTGCAACGTTGGAAGCTGCGGCGGCTGGCGATATGGAGGCAGTGGCAAAGTCAGGTGAAGAGGGCCTGCTGGAAATAGTCATGGCGTCCCATGCCGGGCTTTCAGTAGATGAATTCACACAAGACGTTGCCAACTGGATAGAGAGCGCAAAACACCCTACAAAAAATGTGCCTTATACAGACATGACTTATCAGCCGATGCTGGAGTTGTTGCGTTTCCTCAGGGACGAAGGCTTTGACACGTATATTGTGTCCGGCGGTGGCATCCATTTCATGCGGGCTTTCGTCGAAAGGGCTTATGGCATTCCTCCGGAAAAAGTAATCGGCAGTGCAGGAGTGACACGATACGCCGTGGTTGAGGGCGTTCCGACGATTTTAAAGGATCCCGGAATTGCGTTTATCGATGACAAGGCCGGCAAACCGGTGGGGATCGACAACAAGATCGGTAAAAAACCGATTTTCGTGGGCGGCAATTCGGACGGCGATTTTGAGATGCTGGAATGGGCGACGTCAGGCGACGGTCCCAGGTTTGGGCTCATCGTTCATCACACGGATGCAGAACGTGAATGGGCTTATGACCGGAACAGTCATGTTGGCAAGCTTGTCAGAGGACTGGATGAGGGACCGGATCGCGGTTGGTTGCTTGTTGATATGGCGAAAGACTGGAACCGTGTGTGGAGCGGCTCTCCAAATTGAGGCCTATTAGCCATAATTCCTTGCCTCTTTGTTCGACTGGAAACCTTCATGTGCGGCACCCGAGATCAGATCAATGAGCTGAAAGAACGAATGCAACAGTCGATAGTCGGTCAAGTCGATGTCATTGATCGCTTGATTATCGGACTGCTTGCGAATGGAAACCTGCTGATCGAAGGCCTGCCTGGTCTGGCGAAGACAAGGGCGATCAAGGCGCTCGCGAAAAACTTGCAAGCTGACTTCAGTCGTATCCAGTTTACACCGGATCTTCTTCCTTCGGACGTGACCGGGACGGAGGTTTATCACCAGTCGGGTGGTGCGGGAACATTTCGCTTCGAGAAGGGCCCCATTTTCGCAAACATAGTACTGGCAGACGAGATCAATCGCGCTCCAGCCAAAGTGCAGGCAGCATTGTTGGAAGCCATGGAAGAACGGCAAGTAACCGTTTCGGGTAAAACGCATGAAATGGCGCCTCTTTTCATGGTTATGGCCACTCAGAACCCTGTTGAGCAGGAAGGCACCTATCCACTGCCAGAGGCCCAGATGGACAGGTTCTTGATGCATGTGCTGATCAGTTACCCTCCTGTCGAAGATGAGGTGAAAGTCGTCCAATTGGTGCGAGACGAAGAAAAAAAGGCTGTCGCTGCGAGCCAAAACGACAAAACAAAGTTGCCTCGCGAGGAACAAAATACTCAGGTCTCTCTGGAAACCGTCTTTTCGGCACGTGCGGAAATCGGAGCCATCGCGGTGTCGCCGGCAATTGAGCGTTATATGGCCGATCTCGTCCACGCAACGCGCAATCCGGACAGGTTTTCAAACGACCTGGCTAATTGGATCGAACTGGGAGCCAGTCCGCGTGCATCGATTGCGCTCGACAAGTGCGGGCGTACACATGCCTGGCTCGCCGGTCGCGACTATGTTGATCCTCTGGATGTCCAAGCTATCGCTTACGATGTGCTTCGACACCGATTGACCATCAGCTTTGAAGCTGAGGGAGATGGCGTGACGCCAGACGAAGTCGTGAAAGAGATCATCAAGAACGTTGCCTTGTCATAGGCGTGCTTCAACAAGGCAGGACCAATCCACATGAGGGATCGCGCCGCAAGAGTTCGAACGGGACTGGTCAGGTCAAGCCCGGCCAAGTCGAACCAGGGCGACCTGCGCATCCATGTCACTTTGGATCACCTGAAATCCCTGGAGGGACGTGTCAGGTCATTGAGGCTTCTTCCCTCAAATCAACCATCCTCGAGTGTCTTGAACGGTCGACATGCATCGCGCCTTCGCGGAAGGGGGCTGAATTTCGAAGAATTACGCGGATATCTGCCCGGAGATGACCCGCGCACAATCGATTGGAAAGTGACCGCGAGAACGGGCGAGCCTCATGTTCGGGTTTACAGCGAAGAGCGTGACCGCCCCACTCTTGTTGTTGTTGATCAACGCATGTCCATGTTCTTTGGAACCCGGCACGCTATGAAATCCGTAACGGCTGCAGAAGCTGCTGCCCTTATTGTTTTCAGAGTGCTGGATCAGGGCGATCGTATCGGAGGTATTGTCTTCGGAGATGAGTTGCTGAGTGAAGTGAGACCGAGAAACAGCAGAAAAGCTTGCCATCGTCTCCTTTCCGCGCTGGAACGCGCTAACCGGATGTTAAATGCGTATGCACCATCCGATCAGAAACCGATGGGTCTCAACCAACCGCTTTCTTTGGTCGCGCGTAGCGCAAGACGGGATCATCTGGTTGTCATCTTGAGCGACTTCGATGGTATCGACGGCCGTACCGAGACCTTGATTGCCGGTATTGCACGCCGAAACGACGTAATTCTGTGCCCGATCACGGATCCCATATCCCAGGAGATTCCAAACGACTTGAAAATCGTCGTTTCCGATGGCGAGTTACAGGTCGAACTCGACACAACTCACGGCGAAGTGCGAAAGCGCCTTGAAACGTTTTCCAAAGGCCGACTTGCTGATCTGCTTCATTGGCAAAAACGTCTCGGTTTGGTTGTCCTTCCACTGAGCGCAGGAAAAGACACACTTTCTCAACTGCGAATACTCACCGGCGGAGCACCTGAAAACCGGGGGACTGATCTTTGAAAGAAAACTGGAAAGGCCTTACGCTACCTGAGCTTTTCGAGTTGCTGGAGCCAGTGCCGGTCCCCCAACCAGTTTCAATGGCGCCTCAAACGGCCGGCTGGATATTGCTCGGATTGCTTCTTCTGGCGATTGTGCTTGCATCTGTCTGGATGGCGATCAGACACCGTCGCAAAAACGCCTATCGCAAACAGGCACTTAGAGAGCTTGAGACGTTTTCGAATGACGCGGCACGGATTGCGGAAATCGTGAGACGGACAGCCCTCACCGCCTATCCGCGCACCGAAGTTGCTTCTCTTCATGGTGCCGACTGGCTTGCGTTTTTGGACCGAAGCTATAATGGATCTGGGTTTTCTGCAGGCCCCGGGCGGCAAATCGCGCACGCACCATACAAACAGCAAGACACATCCTCCGATCTTTATGATGTTGCGCGGACCTGGATCTCTACGCATCAGGCGAATTTGTCATGATCGAGTTCAACGCGCCCATTTTGCTTCTGCTTCTGCCTCTGCCTTTTGCCGTCTATTTCCTGGTTCCCGCGCACCGTGAAAGAGTGTCGGCCCTGCGCCTGCCATTCTTCAGGCGACTGGCAGCTGCTGTGGGGAAAGAGCCCAAACCTGGCTCAGTCGTTTTTTCACGATCGGTCGTTCAAGTTGTTGCTGCCGGGCTGGTCTGGACGTTTGCAGTTTGTGCCCTTGCCGGCCCTGAAAAAGTCGGAGACCCCGTCGTACTCGAAAAGGCAGCGCGGGATGTAATGCTCGCAATAGACATTTCCGGCTCGATGGATCAGAGAGACTTTGTGGCATCCAATGGGGAGAAGACGCAAAGACTGGAGGCTGTCCAACGGGTGGTTGGAAGTTTTGTTGCTGAGCGGGATGGCGATCGCATTGCGTTGATCGTGTTTGGCGCAAAAGCGTTTGTGCAAGCCCCCTTCACCGAAGACCTGGAGAGTGTGCGAGCGCTTCTTGATCAAACCGAGGTTGGCATGGCAGGACCGCACACCGTACTCGGCGATTCTATCGGTCTGGCAATCAAGACGTTTCAAGGAAGTGAGATTGCCGACAAGTTGTTGATAGTGTTGAGCGACGGTGCGGACACCGGCAGCCGAATGACACCAATCAATGCAGCGGCGATCGCAGCAAAGGACGGAATTGACATCATAACGATCGGTGTCGGTGATCCGGCAGGAAGCGGTGAACAAAAGCTCGACGAGGCAAGTCTGAAAGATATCGCTGAACAGGCTAATGGATCCTATTACTTTGCTGGAGACGAGGCTGCACTTTCCGACATTTACAAGCGTATCGACGCTCAAGAGCCTCGCGCGGTCGAGACGTCAACATACCGGCCGAGAGAAAGTCTCGGATATGTCCTGCTGGCGCTTGCAGCATCTACAGGTTTTTTCGCCTTGCTTCTTCTGCATGTTCTAAAAGAACGCCGGAGGCTTGCATGATACCGGACGGATTTTTCGACAGCCTTTCCGTGTTTCATTTTATCCGTCCTTGGTGGCTCTTGTTTTTGCTTCCAGTCGGAATGCTGTGGTGGTTGGTTCGGGGTGCTGCTGGTCGGTCTGCATCAATTCCATCTTCAATTGCGCCGCACCTGGCAAGGGCACTACAGGTGGGTTCACAAAGCAAGCAAAGCATTCGACCGGTTGATAGCGCGGTTCTTGTTCTTTCACTTCTCGTGTTGGCAGCTGCCGGACCAACCTGGTCACGAATTCCAAACCCACTTGTTTCGGACACTGCCCCTCTTGTTGTCGCGCTGAAGGTCACAAAGTCGATGATGCAAGTCGACATAGCTCCAAGCCGACTTGAGCGCTCGAAACAAAAGGTCCTTGATCTTTTGACTGAAAGATCCGGTGCAAAGACCGCACTGGTCGCATATGCCGGAACCGCACACCAGGTTGTGCCGCTAACGGAAGATCCGGCCGTCCTGAAACCGTTTCTGGAAGGGTTGGATCCGTCGATCATGCCGAAGAATGGCACCAGCTTGCAGGCCGCTCTCAAACTGGCTCAGGACATTTTGTCTTCGCAGGATGTTCCCGGTGCAATCCTGTTCATGGCCGATGAGATCGCGGATGCGGATACAGCGGTTTTGTCACAACATGCTCAAGGTGCCAATTCGCCTGTTTTGTTCTGGTTTTCCTCCCGTGATCAAGAGTCGAAGTCAAAACTGAGCGCTTTGTCAGGGTACCAGGTGGTCGAAATGACACCGGACAGCAAAGACGTTGTTCAAGTATCTCGAAACATCAACGCGGTATATGAAGCAGCTCTCGCGAATGATGAACGTCAGAAATGGAGAGACCAGGGGCGCTTCTTGGCATTTCCGGCGGTATTGATCATGCTCTTTTGGTTCCGCAGAGGATGGACGATGCAGTGGGCTGTTGTACTGCTATCAGCCGGGGTTTTTCTGCAGTCTTCCGAAGTGCGTGCTGACGGGTGGAAAGACTGGTTTTTCACACCCGATCAACTGGGGCGAATGGCCTTTGAAGACAAGCAATATGAAAAGGCCGCAGATTTGTTTCAAAACCCGATGTGGAGGGCCTTTTCACTCTACAGGCTCGGAAAATATGAAGATGCTGCTGAGCTGTACTCCTGGCAGGAAAGCGCGGACGCTGCCATGGGTGAAGGCATGTCATTGCTCCGATCACGGGCCTACAGACCAGCAATTGCAGCGTTTGAAAAGGCTGTTGCTCGCGATCCCAACAACAAGGCTGCGCAGCACAATCTGGAGCTTGCGCGGTACATACTTGAATATGTCGAAACAACACGCGAACAATCCGATACCGGTAAAAGTGGGATCGGCGCAGACGATGTTGCCTTTGACAACGAGGCGGGGCGCGGCACCCAAACGCAACAGCCAACCGGTGAAGCTCTGCCTGAAACAGCCGAGCAATGGATGCGAACAGTTGATACGCGAACGGGAGATTTTCTGAAGACCCGCTTTGCATTGGAAGCTGCAAGGGGCGCTCAATGAGACATTGGCTGACGCTGCTCATTTTTATCTTTGCAGGCCCAGTGCTCGCACAAGACGACACGTCACCGATCGTGCGATCATCGCTTGAACAAAATACGGCAATACCCGGGCAACCGCTGATCTATCGCATCAGTGTACTTGTACCCACCTGGTTGCCCTCGCCTCCGGTGTTTCCGAGTATTGAAGTGCCAAATGTCGCAGTCCGTTTGCCTTCAAGAGCCAGTGGACCGATCAGTGATACGATCGATGGAGAAACCTGGTCAGGTGTTGCCCGGTCCTATCGACTGTATCCCATGACGGCTGGCCGATTTGAAATACCGGCTGGACTGTTGACAGTCACCTATGCCGACCCGCAAACCAGCCAGCCAGTCGTCGTCGACGCGCAAACCGAGGCTTTTGAGATAATCGGCAAGTTTCCGGAAGGCGCGGATACCCTGAAACCGTTTCTAGCAGCACGTAAACTGACACTAGACCGAACTATTGACGGAGTCACAAACGAACTCAGAGCCGGAGATTCGCTTTCGCTTAGCACCTCTGTCAGCGTAAGCGGTGTTTTGCCCATGTTCGTTCCCCCGCTTACTCCAGACGAAACCGTTTCTGGGCTGGTCTTCTATCCCAAAGAACCTGTTCTGGAAGAGGGTGAAAACCGGGGCATTGTCGAGGGCATAAGGTCAGAAGAAGTAACCGTGATGCTGGAGAATGCCGGAAGCTACCGGATCGGTGAATTCTCGATGTCCTGGTACAATCTTGAAAGCGGCAAATTCGAGACGAGTACTGTTCCGGCGATTGAGTTTGACGTCGCTGGAACCATACCTGCCAATGAACCGGTATCGGAGAGTTTCAACACCAGATCACTTCTTTCTGGAGTGTTGGCGATTATGGTTGTTGCAGCCTTTTTTGTTCTCTTCATCAAGGTGTACGGACACCCCTTACTGAGGTGGATCAAAAACCGTCTAAACGGATACAAACTCTCTGAGTTTCATGCTTATCGAATGCTCAGGCACTCGGTTCGCAGCCGTGATTATCCGGGCACACTAATGGCAGTTGCCGGCTGGAAGGAAAGGATTGGTCGACATTGTGCATCGCTTGATATGACCAGCGTTGACGACACTCTTTTTGCACTCGGCAAGTCACAGTTCGAAAACAGTTCAAACCATGGTTCAAATCGGGAAAATGAAGCCTGGAAATCGGTGTTGAATTCCGTTTCAAAACTCAGGCAGCAAGCGCGCATCGAGCAAAGGAAGAAGCTTGGGTCTTCCTTAAAGGCTTTAAACCCCACCTGATACGTTGTTCAACTGGCCTTCGCGGTTTGCCCCATAAGCACGGGCACAACTTTGTCGGGTGTTCCCATCATGGCAATTTGTCCCGATTTCATGACCACCACACGATCCGCCATTTTCATGTGGCTCGGGCGTTGAGTGTTGACGAGGACCGTTGCCTTGCCCTTGAGGTCTGCAATCATCGCCATAAACTTCTTGTCACCTTCAAAATCGAGATGCGTTCCCGGATTGTCGAAGAGATAAAGCGGCACCGATTTGACCAGGGCACGTGCAAGGACAATCCGCTGTTTCATGTTGTCCGGGATCTGAGCCAGGCTTTCATTGTTCAACCTGGTTTCAAGGCCTTCAAAGTTTTCTTCAAGGAAAGACAACAGTCCCAAATCATCAGTAATTTCAAACAGTCTCTGATCGCTGGCACCCGGATCTGAAAGAAGCAGGTTCTGCTTTACCGTGCCATAAAAGAAGTCAAGATCGTCCGGAGCATAGCCGATGGCAGAGCGCCATTCCGCCGCATCAAGCTGCCGAACATCCAGACCATCAAACAAAATCGAGCCGACCTGAGGTTGGAACAATCCGGTAATGGACTGAAAAAGAGCCGTTTTGCCGGATCCGCTGGGACCAGTAAAAGCGATCATCTCGCCCTGCTTTACAGTCAGTTCCATTCCTTTCAACGCGGCTTCTGTGGCACCTGGATATCTCAGAACCAGAGACGCAATTTTCAAATCACCGCGTATGTCGCGAGTGATCTTGGGTAGATGACCGGGTTCCCGCTCGAGGGGTACCTGCATCAAGTTGTTGATCTGTTCAATCACGGTGCGGCTTTGAGCCAGCTGAGTGATACTCAGGAATGCCTGGTTCATGGGATTTAGCACTCGCCAGGCTAATGCCATTGTTGCGATAAGTGCACCCATGCTCATATCGCCGTTCATGACTTGCATGGCACCAATTCCAAGCACAAGCACTCCGCAGATGGTCATCAAGGTCTGCGAAACGGTCTGAAGAACCAGGGTCAGAGTTCGAGCATGCAGGTTCAACTTGTTGAACGCCGTGGACATGGTTGAAAACCGATCAAGCCAGATGTCTTCCACGGACAGATTGCGCAAGGCCCTCTGATTGCGGAAGGTTTCGATCATGAAACTGTTCAGCTTGGACTTTTGGTCGCCAACTGACGCAACTTCACGCTGGACCTTTGGGAGAACATAGACCGCCAGGAGACCATAGATCACAAACAGTGCCAGTGGTGGCAACGCAACAGGTCCGCCAATCAGGAAGATGGCTGTAATGAATATCAGACTGAAAGGAATATCCACCATCGCGTTAAAGAGCGAGCTTTGAAAAATGTCCCGTACACTGTCGAAATATCGTAGACGCATGACCTGCGTCCCAATCGGCGCCTCGGACAACATCGAATAAGGAAGATGCAGGATGCGCTCAAAAGTCTTGTTTCCCACGATCGCGTCTATACGGCCACCAAGATAGGATTGGAGCCAAGTCTTTGTTTTTCTGAGCGCAACTTCACTCAGCAAAATGATTGCAATACCAACGGCCATGGTCAGAAGCACATTGACCGATTTGGCGCCCATAGCCTTGTCGTAAATGGCCATGATGAAAAGTGGCGGCCCCAGAGCCAGCAGGTTTAAAACGAAGCCGAGAGCCAAGATGGCAACAATGCTCGTACGGAATCGTTTTGAGACCCCTGAAAACCAGGTCCTGTTGCCAGACGTCTGATCTGCTGTATCGTCTTCGCTGATCAGATAGATAGTGTCTTTCTGGATTGCATCCGGCGCGATTTCAACGGCTGAGGCATTTGTGCCGGAGTAAGCTCGAAAGGCACCTGTGTCTGCACAACCGACAATTACCAGAACATCGCCTGAAGTTACCAGCAAACAGGGAAACTGGGATTGGGACAGATCTTTGGCGCTGCCCTTGTAAAGGACGGTGTTGACGTTCAACCGGTTCAAAACCACCCGCAAATCCTGGATGGTTTCAATCTTGTCGAAATGCGGTAACGCCTCGAAGAGCAATCGATCATTGCCTTGCCAGCGCATCTCGCGAAGCAATGGAACCAGGCAGTTTTCAGCGGCTGGAGCACCTTTTCGCGTTGAACCGGATTGGTATTCCTGCTTCGTGGCTGAAGACAGTTCGGCGGAAAGGTCCTGCCATTGCCGGTGAACCGCGTTGTCCGTGAACTCAATGTCGTCAAGGTCAAATAGGTTTCTACTCATGCCGGGCGGCCCTCCGCCAGCTGACGATCAGCGTCAAACGAAGCTTCCAATGCATGGATCTGCCCGTCTCTCAACTCGAACTGATGATCAGCTACTGCAAGCATGGATGGCCGGTGACTGATAATGACAACCGTCAAATAACCTTTCAGACGCATCAGGGCCTTGATGAGACTTTTTTCAGCGAGTTGATCCAATTGGGCATTGGCCTCATCCAGGATCAGAATTTTGGGTTCACCCGCCAATGCACGTGCAATACAGATGCGCTGAAGTGTCGACGTTGGAACCTTCCCGCCAAGATCTGATCCCAACAGTGTTTCATAGCCCTTCGGCAGAAGGTGGATTTCCTTTTCCAGACCAATCAGCTTTGCCGCCATGCGAGCATGAGCGATGTCGGCAACAGCTCCGAACATGGTGATGTTTTCAAGTATTGTGCCGTTGAAGATCGCCGATTGATTGTCGACATATGCCACGGTCCGACGAAGCGCGTGCTCATAGGGACCGTCATAGTCAAGGCCTCCAATCAGAACGTGACCTGAAGTGGGTTTCAGCTCGCCCGTCAGAATCTTCATCAGTGTAGATTTGCCGCTTCCGTCCGCACCGCGAAACCCGACGAACTGGCCCGTTTCGACCGTCAGGTTCAATTTGGAGAAGACCTGACGTCCGGTATCGCCCTTGTCGACGTCGACATTGACCAGATTGATCGATCCGTCGGTTTCACTGCTGATCGCTTCTTGTATCTTGACTTCGGACAACGAAAACAACTCATGCACCTGGGAATAGTCATGTTTCAGACGCTGCATGTCGGTGAGTTGATTAATCGCCCTCATAAACGGTTGTATGAACTGGCCAGACAGCAGAGTGCTGGCGGCAACACCACCGATGCTGAAAGTGCCATGGATGACCATCAAGGCTCCAAAGATCACGACCAAAACTGTGGTCAAGGTGCCGAAGAGAGCCGAGGCATCCCTCGCCTGTCCAGAAAGCCGCATATATTTGGCACTGAGATTGGCAGTTGCGCGCTGTAGCCGTTCAAACCGGCGCATGATCAGCGCTTCCATGGCTTGTGACTTCACGGTTTTAGCGCCGGAAAGTACTTCCAGGACAAAGTCTGACTTTCGATCGTCCTGTTCTGCCCTTTCGGCAACAACTTGTTGCAGATATTTGTTCCGCTTCAACGCAAAGAGCAAAAAAAGCCCGAGTAACGTGACAGGCACGAGCGCCAGCGGGCCACCGATAAACACGAGTACTGCAAGAAAAATTCCGCCAGCGGGCAAATCAATTGCAAGCAACCTTCCCTGATCACCGTAATGGTCCGCGATAGACTGGAGAGACCTAAGCTTATGAACTTGCACCGATACGGGCGTCTTTGAGAAATCGGCTGGGTCCGCATCGAGGACGCGGCGGAACAGTTCTGTGTGTGCCTGATGGTTGAAACCTGCTCCAAGACGGCCGACGACTGCTGCGCGTGCGATCTTGAAAAAGGCATCGACTATCAGGACGCCAGAAACGCCAAGCATAAGCACCAGCAGCGTATCGGTGGAAGCGTTTGGAAGTACCCGGTCATATACCTGCAGGATTGCCAGCGGCATCGCCAGCCCAAATATATTCGCAAAAATCGACGCAACGACGACTTCCCTCGGCAATCCGGGCGAGGAAATCCATTTGCCGGTTGGGGAATGTTTCACCCTTAGCCGGGGCAAAAAGAACGATGAGAACACAGATTTCAGCATTGGTTTGACGCGGGTCGAGTAGCTACACATTCAAACTGTGCTGATCAGGTTTAAAAAGCGTTTACCTTAAGGCGCTTTTTAACAAGCAAGATCGGCGCTAACTTGAAGATTTTAGGGCGATTTTTGCTGTTTTTTAAGACGCTTCAAGTTGATTGCCATAATCGGAAATTGTGCGGATGTGCGACCGTTATGGCAAGCGACACTGAAAACCGGGACCCGAAACACAGCGAGTCTTCAAATGCTGGGTCAGGTGAAAGCAGGACAACAGTAAATTCTGACAGCATGCTGCATTCGGGTATGCTCGATCCTCGCGACAAACATCTCGACAAAGCGCACGATTTTCATCTCGACCAAGATATGGGCGACTCCATGGAGCAGGTAAACGCAAACCTGCATCTTGGAAGTCGGACGCCGGAGCCCGTTTACAACGAGCAAAGCGAACATCAATCCATTGGTGAAGTAGCAGCAGATCCGACTGTCGAGCTTCTACAGTCCAATTCCTTGGATCTCACTCCTGCTGAGAGTGACGCCTCAATTGCCGTTGCATTCCCTGCGGAGATCGCTGATGAAAAGTTCGGTCACGAGGCCGGCGCCAGCGGGTCCGCTACATCCGATCCGACGGCCATATTGACGCGTGAGCCGCTTCAATTCGATGTTCCTGAAACAGACCGCGCCGAGGGAGCAGACAAGCCTGACAATCGGACAATTTCGGATGGACGGTCTCGTGAGGAAAGAGCGGAAACACTTACACAGGATGAAACAACCCAAAACTCGTCCTTGTCTGAAGTCATTGATGTTGATGCGTCTGCCAATGCCCTGGACGAAAACTCAGCGATTGGAACGTCAACAGGAATTCAGGCTTCGGCGACCGCTGGCCAGGATGCTGTTGTTGCCTACAGTTTGTTAGATGATGCAAATGGCCTGTTTTCTATAGACCCAGAAACAGGGATCGTTTCGGTTGCCGGTCAATTGGATGCTGAAACAGCAGCCAGTCATCAAATTACTGTGGTCGCCACTGCACCGGACGGTGCAACACGGTCTGAAGTGTTCACAATTTCTATTCGTGACGTGAACGAGAGCGACACTTCGTCAGTTTCCGACACGGACCTATCGGTCAATGCCCTCACAGAGGATGCCAGCGAAGGTTCCCAGGTAGGTATCACCGCGTCAGCATCCGATCGCGATGCCACGGACAAGGTTTCCTATTCGGTCGACGATCATAGATTTGAAATCGATGAAAACGGAATTGTAACGATAGCTGAAGATGCCGTATTCGATGCGGAAAACGAAGGCAGTGTCTCAATAACAATCACAGCGACATCCACGGATGGTTCGTCATCTTCGGAAACCTTCAACTTGACGGTATCCGATGTTAACGAGTCAGACGTGTCTGCCGTTTCAGATGCAGATGCTTCTGCGAATTCGATTGCCGAGGACGCCGGTGAAGGCATGCAGGTCGGCATTACCGCTTTCGCCACCGATGCGGATGGTTCTGATTCCGTCAGCTATTCCGTCGACGACAGCCGATTCACTGTGGATGACGACGGGGTCGTAACCGTTGCGTCGGGCTCTTCCTTTGATGCTGAGACTGAAGGTTCCATCGACGTTACTGTAACAGCGACTTCAACGGACGGTTCGACGTCACAGGAGACGTTCACGATCGCTGTGTCCGACGTTGATGAGACTGATGTTTCCGCCATCGCCGATACAGATGCTTCTGCGAATTCGATTGCCGAGAACGCCGGTGAAGGTACGCAGGTTGGCATTACTGCTCTCGCCACAGATGCCGATGTGTCCGACACAGTCTCCTATTCCGTCGACGACAACCGGTTCACTGTGGATGACGACGGGGTCGTGACCGTTGCGTCGGGCTCTTCCTTTGATGCTGAGACTGAAGGCTCCATCGACGTTACTGTAACAGCGACTTCAACGGACGGTTCGACGTCACAGGAGACGTTCACGATCGCTGTGTCCGACGTTGATGAGACTGATGTTTCCGCCATCGCCGATACAGATGCTTCTGCGAATTCGATTGCCGAGAACGCCGGTGAAGGTACGCAGGTTGGCATTACTGCTCTCGCCACAGATGCCGATGTGTCTGATTCCGTTTCCTATTCCGTTGACGACAGCCGGTTCACTGTGGATGGCAACGGTGTCGTGACTGTTGCTTCCGGTGCGTCCTTCGACGCAGAAACCGAAGGTTCCATCAACGTTACTGTGACAGCGACTTCAACGGACGGTTCGACGTCTCAGGAGACGTTCACGATCGCGGTGTCCGACGTCGATGAAGTGGATGTCTCTGCCGTCTCGGACACAGATGCTTCTGCGAATTCGATTGCCGAAAATGCCAGTGAAGGTACGCAGGTCGGCATTACTGCTCTTGCCACAGATGCCGATGTGTCTGATTCCGTGAGTTATACCGTCGATGATGCACGCTTCTCGGTCGACAGCAATGGCGTTGTGACCGTGGCGTCGGGTGCCACTTTTGACGCAGAAACCGAAAGCTCAGTCGATGTCACCGTCACGGCAACCTCAACCGATGGTTCCGCATCGCAGGAGACGTTCACGATCGCGGTGTCCGACGTCGATGAAGTGGATGTCTCTGCCGTCTCTGACACAGATTCTTCTGCGAATTCGATTGCCGAGAACGCCGGTGAAGGTACGCAGGTTGGCATTACTGCTCTCGCCACCGATGCCGATGTGTCCGACACAGTCTCCTATTCCGTCGACGACAACCGGTTCACTGTGGATGACGATGGGGTCGTAACCGTTGCGTCGGGCTCTTCCTTTGATGCTGAGTCTGAAGGCTCCATCGACGTTACCGTGACAGCGACTTCAACGGACGGTTCAACGTCTCAGGAGACGTTCACGATCGCGGTGTCCGACGTCGATGAAGTGGATGTCTCTGCCGTCTCGGATACAGATGCTTCTGCTAATTCGATTGCCGAGAACGCCGGTGAAGGTACGCAGGTTGGCATTACTGCTCTCGCCACAGATGCCGATGTGTCTGATTCCGTGAGTTATACCGTCGATGATGCACGCTTCTCGGTCAACAGCAATGGCGTTGTGACCGTGGCGTCGGGTGCAACCTTTGACGCAGAAACCGAAAGCTCAGTCGATGTCACCGTCACGGCAACCTCAACCGATGGTTCCGCATCGCAGGAGACCTTTACAGTCTCCGTCACCGACATCAACGAGCAAGTCGTTGCAAATGACGACGGTGCCTCGGTTGGCGGTACTGCAACGACTTTCTACTACAGCGACGATGACGGAGAAATTCACCTGATTGGAGCCGATGGCAGCGATGCTGTTATCGGGTCAACCGGTGTCGGGCCTCTCACCGACATTGCTCTCGATCCAGATGGCAACCTTTATGGTGTCAGCTTTAGTCAGCTTTACAGCGTTGACCCGCAAACTGGTGCCGCTACACAAATTTCGACAAGCTCCTTCCCAAGTTCCGTAAATGCACTTGAATTTGGGCCCGACGGGACGCTCTATGCTGCTGGTGGTTCAGGTGACCTTTATACGATTGATGCTGATACTGGTGTCGCAACACTGATTGGCAACATGGATTATGGATCCGCAGGTGATTTGGCCTTTGCAGGTGGATCTCTGTATCTTGCAACCTCAACTGGTGACGTGGTCGAAATTGATCCGGCGACTGGTGACACTGTCAGCGTCGTGACAACTCTACCGTCAACGAGTGCATTTGGTCTTGTTGGGGATGCGGCCGGCAATCTTTATGCTCTTACCGATGACAAGATGGTTTATCAGATTGACCCGGAGACTGGGACAATCTCGACACCGGACAACTACTCCATGAGCGACGGGGGTTGGGGCGCAGCCGCAACCAGCTCATCCTCGGAGGATGTCTCAAGCCAGGTCGAAGGCAATGTGCTCTCGAACGATCTGGACCCTGAAGGCAACATGTCTGTCACCAACATTCGTTTTGACGGCACCGATTATGTTCCGGGCACTGAAATTCAAGGTACCTACGGAACCATTACGATCAATACTGACGGGACCTATACCTACAGCCTTGACGAGACGAAAACCGAAACCAAAGGCCTGGCAGAAGGTGAAACGGCAGAAGAACTGTTTACCTACACGGTGACCGATGGTGGTGGATTGGCGGATACCGCAATACTGAAAATCAGTGTCGAGGGCTACAACAACGCCCCTAGCGCGGTTTTGCTTGATGGTGCTGCTGCTGACGCAACGACACACACTTTGGCGGAAAATGATGCGGGTGCCGTAATCGCATCGCTTACCACCGTTGACGCTGATTCCGGTGACACCCACACCTACAGTGTCGACGATAGCCGATTTGAAGTGGTCTCGGGCCAACTCAAACTCAAAGACGGTGTAAGCGTGGATCGCGAAAGTGAAAACTCGATCACGGTCAATGTGACAACAACTGATGAAAAGGGGGCGTCCCACACCGAGGAAGTTACGATTGCCATATCCGATGTAGACGAGGCAGATGTCGCATCGGTTTCTGATACCGACACAGCCGCAAACGCTATCGCGGAAAACGCAAGCGCGGGCACTCAAGTCGGTATCACGGCACTGGCTTCGGATGCCGACGCTACCGACACGGTTTCCTATTCTGTCGATGACAGCCGGTTTTCCGTTGACGGCAATGGTGTTGTCACAGTTGCCTCCGGAGCTGCTTTCGATGCTGAGACCGAAGGCTCTATTAATATCACCGTCACGGCAACATCGACTGATGGATCGTCCTCTCAGGAAACCTTCACAGTCACTGTGTCGGATATTGATGAATTCGACATATCCTCGGTTACCGACGCAAATGTATCTGCCGATGCTGTTTCAGAAGACGCCGCGGCCGGAACGCAAATTGGCGTATCTGCACAAGCAAGTGATGCGGACATTACCGACGGCGTCTCCTATACTGTTTCAGACAACCGATTTACCGTCGACGCAGACGGGCTTGTTACAGTCGCTGAAGACGCCAACTTTGACTACGAGAATGAACCGACGATCTATTTGACGGTTACTGCGACGTCAGACGACGGCTCCACCTCGCAGGAAACCTTCGAGGTTTCAGTGGCGGATGTCGCGGAGGCCTATCAGCTTCAAGATGGCCAAACGACGTTTACCGATGATGGCGTGGCTGAAACATCCATTACCGGCACTGATGCAGCCGAGACGATTACCGGCCACGACGACGGGGCAACCATTTACAGTGGTGGCGGAGACGACACGATTTATGGCGGTGATAGTGCCGATCACATCATGTTCGGCGAAGGTGCCGATACTGTCTATGGCGGCGACGGCAACGACTTCATTGATGATGAAGTGGGAACGCAACCCAACATGGACGCCAACTACCTTGACGGTCAGGGCGGCAACGACACGATTTACGGCGGTGGCGGTGACGACACGCTGATCGGTGGTGAAGGTTCAGACTTTCTTTCCGGTGAAAATGACAATGATACGCTGCAAGGCGATGCCGGAAGTGACAACCTATACGGAGGTGCCGGCGACGATGTTCTAGAAGGCGGCTCAGGCAACGACTACCTGGATGGTGGTGGTGATAACGACATTGCTGTTTTCTCAGGCTCCTTTGCAGACTATACCATCAGCAAGAACGATGACGGCTCCTATACGGTTGCTGACAATCGCTCAGGCTCACCGGATGGAACAGATACGGTTCACAACGTCGAAACTTTCCGGTTTGCCGACGGAGATGTTCTGGCCGGTGACCTTGTTGCCGAGGACATCGGGACCGTCAGGGATGCAGATACGACTGCCAACACCTTTTCTGAAAATGCCGTTGCGGGCACGACAGTGGGCATTGCTGCTTTCGCTGAAGACGGAAACACATCCGATACCGTCTCCTACAGCGTCGACGATAGTCGTTTTACTGTAGAGGCCGATGGCACAGTTAAAGTCGCAACCGGTGCAACCTTTGACTATGAAAACGAACCGCAAATCACAATAACAGTGACGGCAACTTCAACGGATGGATCGACCTCCAATCAAAGTTTCACACTGGATGTTGCAGACGTCGCAGAAAACCAGCAACTGGCAGATGAAGGCATAACGTTCACAGACACAGGTGTTGCTGAAACGAGTATCACGGGCGGAATCGGCGATGACACGATCACCGCACATGATGATGGTGGAACAATCTCCGGGGGCGCTGGTGCGGATATCCTGACCGGCGGTGCCGGCTCGGACACGATTTATACCGGTTCCGGCGCCGACACTGTGGATGGTGGTGACGGTTCCGACACAATTTATCTGGATGACAGTGACGGCGGGAGAACCAACACAATCGTTGACACCGGTGCGTCCGGTACAGATACGATCATGCTGAACTCAGGGGGCGGTACCTACCGGGTTCAAGGTGACTTCTCAGCAGAGTCGGGCATTGAGGTGATTGATGGTTCGACCGCAACCGGCGATCAACTGGGAACGAAAGACACTCGAGCAAATTTCGACTTCTCAAATGTTACATTGACTGGTGTTGACGAGATCATCGGAACGACAAACGGCGACACCATAGTCGGCTCGTCCAGTGATGATAAAATCTCGCTGGATGCCGGAAGCGATACAGTAACTGGCGGATCAGGCAATGACGAACTCGACGGAGGTGACGGAACCGACACCGCCATCTATTCCGGCAGTTTCACCGACTATGATATTTCCGAAAATGTCGACGGCAGTTACACAATCACAGACCTTCGAACAGGTGGTCCTGATGGCACGGACACAGTCTCGAACGTTGAAAATTTCCGGTTCGCCGATGGCGACGTTCTTGCTGGCGATTTAACAAATTCAGATGTTGGCGCTGTCACGGACAACGACAGTTCTGCGAATACCATCCACGAAACAGATGGCGGTGGCACTCTTGTTGGTGTCACAGCAGCTGCGAGCGATCCTGACGGAGACAGCGTGAGCTACGCGCTCAATGACGACCGGTTCGAGGTCAGTGCTGATGGGATAATTACCGTTGCAAACCATGCGTTTTTTGACAGCCAAGCCGAAAGCTCGATCGATCTTACCGTGACTGCTACGTCGGCAGACGGATCGCAATCCAGCGAAACCTTCAGTATCTCCGTCGCTGGAGACTATGATTATGAGGCAGTTGGAGGGCTGGCAAACGGCTATTTCAGCGAAACAACCCAGTCAGTGTCCATAGACGGCATTGGCGGCGATGATCAGATTTATACCGGTGATTACAATGATCGCCTTGAAGGTGGCTCCGTGGACGGGAACGACATCCTGTCTGCCGGCGGTGGGCGTGATTTGATCTTTGGAGACGGCGGCGCGGACAATATTTACGCCGGTGCAGGAGACGATGTCATTATCGGAGGTGCCGGAGACGACAACATTCTTGGAGAAGACGGGTCCGACCTCTTCATGCACGGGCTTGGCGATGGAAGCGATACTATCTCTGCAGGACAAGGTGCAGCCTGGACCGATGTCATCGACCTGGGCGGAGGCCCAGGCGTGGTATCGGCCGGTGAATACGGTACCGACTGGACAGTGACGGTCACCAGCGGGTCAATAGAAAGCACAGATTTGGATACCGGGAAAATTGATCTTTCCCAGGATGCAGACGGCTATATCGATTTCTCGGACGGAAGCCGCGTTACCTTTAACGACGTTGAAGAGATCCGGTGGTAGCTGATGTTACCGGACTGCGGAAACTGACAAAAGCCCCCCCGGAAACGGCGGGGCTCTTTTCTTGTTTACAGGTCTATTGTACGCAATCGGCGCTGAGGGATATTACCGTTCGCTGAGCGGATCGCCAATTGCACGCGTGACGGGTTTCAGCATGTATTGAAGAACGGATTTGGATCCTGTCACGATTTTCGCATCGACCACCATTCCAGGCGAAATCGTCTCTGCGCGCGAACCTTCCCCGATCTGATTGGATGTCAGGGGTATCGTCGCCTTGAAAAAATAGTTTCCATATTCATCCCGGAAGCTAGAGGCCGAGATAACAGACACCTCTCCTTTCAAGGTCCCCTGAATATTTGGATCGAAAGTCGTGACGGCAATTTCCGCCTCATCGCCGACTTCAACATGGCCGATATCGCGCGGAGAAATACGCACATCGGCGACAAGCTCGCTGTCGCTCGGGACTATTTCCGCTACCACATCACCTGGCGCCAGAACGCTGCCTGGACCTTTCAGATAGAGTGCCTTGATGTGTCCGGAGGCTGGAGCACGGACAAACAAACGCTCGAAACGGTCTTGTTGTTTTTCCGCTTCGAATGAAAGCTCGTTGCGTTCCTGGACAACGCGGCTTCGTTCCTCTGCCAGCTCTTCTTCGGCGACGGCGGCCGATCTTTGCAGCCCTGCCTGAGCTTCTCTCAATTGTGCTTCGACGCGGCCTTTCATACCGCTCAACTCACTGAGCGAGCTCTGTGCCTTTTGCAGCGACGACTTGGCATCGAGATAGCGCCGCTTGGACGTGTAACCCTGATCAAAAAGCGATTGTTGGATCTCAAACTTTTCCTGTTCAATTTCAATTTGTGTCTCTTGCAGCCCGATCCGTTCTACAACACTAGAGAGCTCGGCTTCCTTTTCACTGATACGGGCCATCAGTGCTTGTTGTTCCTGCTCAAACGCTCTTTGTTGCGCGACAAAAGCTGCCTGCTGTGCCTCAGAAAAGGTTATGCCATTGCCCAAACGCAGACCCGAGGATTGCTCCCGAGTGGTGTTGGCTGCGAGACGTTGTTCTTCGGTTGCCAGAAAACGCAATCTTGTCTGCACTCTTTCGAGATCGCTGGATGTTGCGGTTTCCAAAAGACGCACCAATGGTGTTCCTTCATCAACCAACTGCCCCTCCTGCACCAGAACTTCAGCAACGATACCACCCTCGAGATGGCCGACGGTCTGGACTTTACCGGCAGGCGCAATTTCACCGTTGGCTTTGGCGACTTCGCGCACCTGTCCAATTGCAGCCCAGGCTAAAAATGCTGCAGCACTGATAGAAAGGGTCTGAAGAACGCGTTTGTAGGCAACCGGCGGTGGGCCTTCCTCGAGTTCCAACGGAATGTCGAGAGCTATTTCTTCAGCGGTGGTTTTACGATTAAACATGAGGTTGTGACGCTGACCCGTACTTTGCGGCCAACTATTGGCGACTAAAGTAAACATCCACTGAATCAATTTCTTAGATTGAGTTCCTATCGCCGGGTAAGTTTCCGCAATTCGTGCGTTGATTTTGAGTTTCTGTGCGCTGGCAGACGATAAAAAACACCGATTCAGGCTTTGACCGAAGCGTCACTCCGTGCATTAATGTCACAAGTATCTGTCCATTTCGCAAAAACATGTGACGCTTTGGGAGGGCGCATGGCAGAAACAGAAACGGTGATCGCGGAAGAGCGGGACGGCGCACTTTTGCTCACACTAAATCGGCCTGACCGATTGAACGCCTTCAATGAAGGAATGCACAATAGTTTGTTTCGGCATCTGAAGACCGCACGTCAAAATGACGAGGTAAGGTGCATTCTCTTGACAGGAGCCGGTCGCGGGTTTTGCGCGGGTCAGGATCTTTCCGACAGAGACATGCGCGACGGAAGCGAAGCTCCTGATCTCGGCCTAACGCTCGATACTTTGTATAATCCACTCATCCGCGAAATCCGATCAATGCCGAAACCGATTGTGTGTGCGGTAAACGGGGTCGCGGCGGGCGCTGGTGCCAACATAGCGTTGGCATGCGATATTGTGCTCGCGGCGCGATCGGCGCGGTTCATCCAGGCATTTGCGAAAATAGGTCTCGTGCCCGATTCTGGTGGCACCTGGTTGCTACCCAGGCTGATCGGCGAAGCCAGAGCCAAGGCCCTTGCAATGACGGGTGAGCCGCTCAATGCGGAAACTGCTGAAGAATGGGGCCTCATTTGGAAAACCTATCCGGACACTGAACTGCTACCGGAAGCCGGAAAGCTGGCTGCACATCTGGCAGCAGGTGCGACCAAGGGATTGGCGCTGACCAAGAAACTTATACAAGATGCTGCGGGTCAGACCCTGGATCGGCAACTGGACGCTGAGCGGGATGCACAAAGACAAGCCGGCAGGACCGCAGATTATCGCGAAGGCGTATCTGCCTTTCTTGAAAAGCGCCCTGCCCGTTTTTCAGGATCATGAGCTAACAGCCGGAGATGCGTATGTCCCCCGAAGAACTCGCACAAGCGTGCGCTGATCGCATGTGGTCGCAAGATACGGCCTCGCAAAGTCTGGGCATGGCTCTCGATAGCGTAGGTCAAGGAAAGTCGGTGCTTACCATGTCGGTCACGGAAACCATGACCAACGGACATGGTATTTGCCATGGTGGTTACATTTTCACGCTCGCCGACAGCGCATTTGCTTTTGCCTGCAATACATACAATCAGGTGACTGTTGCCCAACACTGCGACGTTACCTTTCTTGCGCCTGCACGCCTGGGAGATCGATTGACCGCAAGCGCAGTCGAAAGATCACGTTCCGGCCGATCAGGGCTATATGACGTGACAGTTCGAAACCAACACGGTGATGTCATTGCGGAATTTCGCGGCAACTCAAGAACGACAAAAGGCACCATCTTGCCAGAATAATGCGAACGCAGATTTCTAAGCGTTCCAAGGGAGACAATCATGGAAAACCTGGCCCCACACCCTGGCGACCTTGAGCCCATCGAAACGGCATCAAGAGACGAAATATCCGCGCTGCAACTGAAACGGCTGCAATGGTCTGTGGCTCATGCGTACGAGAATGTACCGCTGTTCAAACAAAGGTTTGATGCAAAGGGCGTGCATCCTTCCGATCTCAAACAACTTGATGATTTGTCGAAGTTTCCCTTCACGACCAAATCGGACCTCAGGGACAATTATCCGTTTGGTCTTTTTGCAGTGCCCCGGGAAAAGATTTCGCGCATTCACGCATCCTCAGGCACGACCGGCAAACCGACGGTCGTAGGGTACACTGCCAACGATATCGAGATGTGGGCGCAACTTGTCGCGCGTTCCATCAGAGCCTCCGGCGGGCGTCCGGGAGACATAATCCATATTGCCTACGGGTACGGTCTTTTCACCGGTGGACTCGGCGCGCATTACGGGGCGGAAAAAATGGGGTGCACGGTCGTTCCCGTCTCAGGTGGCATGACCGAACGCCAGGTGACCTTGATCCAGGATTTCAAACCTCGGATCATCATGGTGACGCCTTCGTACCTTCTGTCCATCCTGGATGAATTTCGCCGCGAAGGCATCGATCCAAGAGACAGTTCGCTTGCTGTGGGCATTTTCGGAGCCGAGCCCTGGACAAATGCCATGCGGCTGGAGATCCAGGATGCCTTCGACATGCACGCCGTCGACATCTACGGTTTGTCGGAGATACTCGGGCCCGGCGTTGCCAATGAATGTGTAGAGACAAAGGACGGGCTTCACATCTGGGAAGACCACTTCTACCCGGAGATCATCGATCCTGTTACCGGCGACAACCTTCCTGACGGTGAAATCGGTGAATTGGTGTTCACCACCCTGACCAAGGAAGGTTTGCCGATGGTTCGTTACCGGACACGGGATTTAACCCGGCTCCTTCCTGGCACCGCGCGTTCCATGCGTAGAATGGAAAAGGTCACGGGCCGTTCCGACGACATGATCATCCTCAGAGGCGTCAACGTCTTTCCGACACAGATCGAAGAACAGTTGCTGAAATGCGAGGGGCTGTCGCCGCATTTTCAGATTGAACTTACAAAGGACAACCGTCTCGATGTCATGACAGTACATGTCGAGGCCCTTCCTGGCGCTGCATCTTCAGATCAAAGACGCGCTTCTGCCAAGGAACTTGGCCATCATATCAAGAGCGTTATTGGCGTGTCCGCCCTTATCGATGTAACGGAACCAGGCAAGGTCGAACGGTCTGCCGGCAAGGCAAAACGAGTGGTCGACAATCGGCCGATAGACTAGAAAATCAAACGATCGCCCGCCAGGAAAGCGAGCGATCGAAAGGTCGCGTATCTGCTACGACGACGCAATCGGCCACTCCTTGGCGACCAAAGTGAGGACATCATATTGCGCTACAGGCTCGTCGTTTTGATTTGAGACGAGGCAATCCCAGCGAACTTCGCCATAATCTGCTGAAATACGCGGCGATATCTCCTTGGCCGTCAACTGAACTTTCAAGGCATCGCCAGCGTTGACGGGTGTAAGGAAACGCAGGTTGTCGACACCATAATTTGCAAGAACAGGCCCTTCTTCCGGTTCAACAAACAGACCGGCCGCAAATGAGACAATCAGATAACCATGCGCAACGCGGCCTTCAAAAAATGGATTGCGTTGTGCCGCGGCCTCATTCATGTGGGCATAGAAGGTATCTCCCGTAAACTCCGCGAAGTGTTCAATATCTTCAAGAGAGACCGTCCGCTCCCTGGTTACGAGCTGATCTCCTATTTTAAGTTCTGCCAGCGACTTCCTGAATGGATGGCGGCTATCGTCTCTGCCTTGCTCCCCGGCAACCCATCGTCCGGTTACGGCGCCAAGAAGACTGGGTGCACCTTGAATGGCGGTTCTTTGCATAAAGTGTTTGACGGATCTCAGGCCACCAAGCTCTTCTCCCCCTCCAGCACGGCCCGGGCCGCCGTGAACGAGCATTGGCAAAGGTGAACCGTGACCGGTTGAAGTTTTGGCGCTTTGACGATTTCCGATCAGCACCCGACCGTGAAATGGTGCCATGCCGAGCACCGTTTCTTCAGCAACCAAGCGGTCATTTGTAAAAAGTGAAGCGACAAGCGATCCCTTGCCCTTGTGGGTGAGCGCGATAGCGTCTTCAAGAGAGTCGTACGGCATGAGCGTTGCCACTGGCCCAAAAGCCTCAACGGCATGGATGGTTTCGGACCCCAAGGGGCGGTCGCAATAAAGCAGGACCGGCGCTTCGAAAGCACCTCTTTCCGGCACATTACCCGAACCGCCATAGATAGTTTCAGCCTCCGTCTTCAATTCCTCGACGCGCGATTGCACCTCGTCTTTTTGCCCTGCAGAAGCAAGAGGCCCCATGGTGACCGTGTCATCTCGTGGGTCTCCTATCCTCAGTTTCTCAAATCGGGCCTTCAAGGCGTCCCTAACAGCCTCAGCCGTGTCGCGTGGAACAATAATCCGACGGATGGCGGTGCATTTTTGTCCCGCTTTGACAGTCATCTCCCGAGCCACTTCCCTAACGAACAGGTCGAACTCGGGTTCCCCTTGTTTTGCGTCCGGTCCAAGCACGGCGGCATTGAGACTGTCGGCCTCCATCGAAAACCGCGTCGAATTTCGAACCATGGACGGGTTCTGGCGCAGCATCTGGCCGGTGGCGGCAGATCCAGTGAATGTAACGACATCTTGTCCCGTCACATGATCCACGAGGTCGCCTGCAGAACCGCAGAGCAGTTGAAGAGCCCCTTCAGGAAGTATATCGGCGGCCAGAATATGCCTGACCATGAGTTCCGTGAGGTAGGCGGTCTGACTGGCCGGTTTTACAAGACAAGGCACACCGGCGATCAGAGACGGTGCAATCTTTTCCAACATACCCCAGCAGGGAAAATTATAGGCGTTGATGTGGACAGCAATCCCTTGCAATGGCGACAGGATATGCTGTCCTGAAAACGAGTTATCGCGCGAGAGAGGCTCAATTGCTCCCTCGGTAAAGACACGGGTATTCGGCATTTCCCGACGCGCCTTCGAAGAATAGGCAAACAGCGTTCCGATACCGCCTTCGATATCAATCCAGCTGTCCTTGCGGGTTGCGCCTGTTGCAAAACTCTCTTGGTAGAATATTTCTTTTTTCTCCATGAGCGTTTGCGCCAGGCTTTTAAGCATCAGCGCTCTCTCATGGAAGGTCATTTTACGCAAAGCAGTGCCGCCCTTGCTGCGCCCGTAGGCCAGCGCCCCGGACAAATCGAGACCATCGGCATTGATGTTTGCAACGGGCTGACCGGTCGCGGCATCAAGAAGCAGTTTGCCCTCGCCTTTTCCACTTCGCCAGGAACCGCTGAGAAAGCTCTCAAGGCCGCGGACTTTTTGAGAAACCACCGTCATGAAATTTCTTCCAGTTCTTTGAAGGTTGTGCCGTATCACGGCCGTCTTGCCGACATTAGCCGCGGATCAGGCGTCGTATGTGAGCACCAAACGTTTTGACAAAGGTCTGGATTGACAGGTCAAAACGTATCCGTCCCGGATTTCGTCGTCCTCAAGAGCATGGTTGGCAGCCATCTCGACCTCGCCCTCCAGAAGCTTTCCGCGGCAAGTAGAACAGACGCCTGCGCAACATGAATAAGGAGCGTCAATGCTGTTTCTATGGGCAGCTTCCAAAATGGTTTCCCCGGGCTCCATGTGAAGGATACGGGTGGTGCCATCCAGCGTCAGCTTCAGATCCGCCTCTTTGGCCTTGTTTCCGGTAAGCGCGGGTCTTTGTTTGGCAGGCAAGCGTCCGGGTTGATCGGATTTGAAGAGTTCCTGCTTGATCCGTCTGTCTGCAACACCGTGACTTTTCAAGGCATCATTTACTGTTTCCATCATTCCATGGGGACCGCACAGGAACACCTGGTCGATATCCTGAGGATCAACCATGTTCTGGAACAAGTCTTCGAGCTTTTCCTTGTCGATGCGACCCGAGAACAACTCGGTATCCTGACCGTCATTCTTGAGAACGTGAATGATCTGAAGCCTGCCGAGATAGCGGTTTTTCAAGTCTTCGAGGTCTTCCCGAAACATGATCGAAGAAACCTGACGATTGGCGTAAACCAGTGTGAATTGCGCTTCTGGTTCACGGGCCAGGACAGTTTTCATAATCGACAGTATCGGTGTGATCCCGGAACCGCCGGCAAAGCCGAAATAGAATTTCGATCCACCGGGATTAATCTCGGAATTGAAACTGCCGCGGGGTGGCATCGCTTCTATTGTATCGCCGGGTTTCAAATCTTCATTTGCCCAACACGAAAAAGCGCCGCCGTCGACACGCTTGATGCCGACCTTCAGACTACCATCTTCCGTGCCGGTACATATCGAGTAGCAACGGCGCACCTCGTGACCATTAAAGTCTCGCCGGAACGTCAAGTATTGACCTTGAGAAAACTGGAAAACCTCTTCATCCCCGGTTTGAGGCCTCAGGGTGACAACGACCGCGTCCCGTGTTTCTGGTGCGACTTCGGTTACCGTGAGGGCGTGAAACCTCGACATCTAGTTCCTCCCTGAAGTTGTGATGCATATGGGCCGGGTTGACCGGCAAAGGCGGCGTATCGGTCTAGTGGCATTTGAAATAGTCGAAGGGTTCCAGGCAGGACCGGCATCTGTAAGCCGCTTTGCAAGGTGTGGAACCGAACTGGCTGACTTTTTCTGTTTTGTCAGAACCACAGCGCGGACATGCAACAACCAACGCCTCATTGCTGGAAAGTCTCGAGATCCGTCCGGTTTTCGATGTGCCTTCCACTGGCGGCGCAATGCCATATTTTCGGAGTTTTTCACGTCCTTCCTGGCTAAGCCAGGCCGTTGTCCAGGCCGGACTGATGCGCTGTTCCAGTCGCAGATTTTCAATACCGTTGGACCGTAACTTGGTTTCGATATCGAGATTGATCACGGCTGTCGCGGGACACCCTGTATATGTCGGCGTTACGGTAACGACCAACATGCCCTCCTCCCATCGGATGTCTCGAATAACCCCGAGATCAGTTAGGGACAGGACCGGGATTTCAGGGTCCGGAACTTCAGACAGCCAGCTCCAAATTGTTTGCGTGGGAACTTTCATAGGCTTACCAGGTAGCACCCGGATAGGCTCTTTGCAGAAACTGCATGTCTGCCAAAATGTGTCCAAGATGCTCTGTGTGTCGACCCGTCAGACCTCCGGTGTGAGCAAAATCCGTTTCTGGTTTTGATAATGTCGCTTCAGTGAAAACGGCATCAACGGTCGACAACCATTCTGTCCGGAGCTCTTCGGGTGAAGGTGCGATTTTCGCCGCAACGACGGCCTGGTCGACGGCGTCACCTTTGAACATTTCGCCCGAATAAGGCCATAGGCTCTCCAGCGCCGCTTGCATCCGCTGCCTGCTCTCACTGGTACCATCACCAAGTCTCGATTACCAGGTCTGCGGACCTGTCGAGATGATAGTCAACCTCCTTGCCGGCTTTCACCGCGATTTCAGCGACCCGGTTATCTGCGGACGTTGCAAGAGCTTTCAGCAATTGCGACTGATAAGCGTCGATGAGGAATTGGCGCATCATAGTTTGGCCGAAGTCGCCATTTGGCTGTTCGGCCAACAACAGATTTCGGAAGTCCCAGGCATCTCGCAAATAGGCAAGTTCGTTTTCGCCGCGGCCCTTGCCTTCAACCTCTCCCGCCAAAGATAGCCAAAGCCTTGCCTGCCCGATTAAATCGAGTGCGATATTCGCGAGTGCGATATCTTCTTCCAGCACCGGAGAATGGCCACACCATTCCGATACCCTGTGACCTAGCACGAGAGCCGTGTCACCGCGCCTCAAGAGCCAGTCGAAAAATACATCGTTCGCGATTTTATCGCCGGGCTCAGTCATCACATTTTTCCGACGTCATCAGGAATGTCATAAAAGCTCGGGTGCCTGTAAATCTTGTCGACGGACGGTTCGAACAAGGCATCTTTGGAACCTGGATCGGAGGCTGTGATTTGAGCGGAAGGAACGACCCAAATACTGACACCTTCCTTGCGCCGCGTATAAACGTCGCGCGCATTTTTTATCGCCATTTCAGCATCTGGCGCGTGGAGCGAACCGACATGGCGGTGATTGAGGCCATGCTGTCCTCGAATGAACACTTCCCAGAGCGGCCATTCTTTTTTCATGCTTACGTCTCCTTGGAACTTCACTCAGGCCGCGGGCGTTTTGCACCTTGCGGTTCGCCAAAGATTGGCACCGTCAACATGCTCCCAACCGAACGCGTGATCGGAAGCGCCATGCGAGTTGAGGTGGTTCAGCCGATCCCAGGCTTCTTCGAGCGACGGCTGATGTCCTTCTGGCACCATCCACATAACAAAGTGCATTTTTTCCATCACACTGAACCACTCAGCGCGTCTTTCGTAAAACCGTTTGTGAACCGTCTTGAAGACAAAATTTTCCAATGACTTGACGTCAGTCCAAACGGATAGGTTCGGAATAACCATCGGGTCATTTTCTGCGGACATCGCAACAGACGAGCCCGCCTCATCCTTGAGCCGCCAGACGAAACCTTCGCTGCGTTCGGCAGCGAAATTGATCCGATTCAGGTTTCGAACGAAATCAGAAATGCGCGGGTCGTTGATGTCGTGTTTCAACCTGGCAACATTCAATTCCGCGATGTTGAAATCAGTCATTCGGCTCACTCCGCGGCTGTTCTTGAAGCTTCACGCTTATCGGCGTGAGCCATCAATGCGTCGCGGACCCATTCGCCATCTTCCCAGGCCTTTACCCGAGCTTCCATTCGCTCCCGGTTACACGGCCCGTTGCCTTTGAGCACTTCAAAGAACTCTTTCCAGTCAGGTTCGGAAAAGTCGTAGCTGCCCTTGTCCTCGTTCCACTTCAAGTGCTCGTCAGGAACCGTGAGGCCCAGATACTGGGCCTGCGGGACCGTCTGATCGACAAACTTTTGCCGAAGCTCATCGTTGGTGTTGATCTTGATTTTCCAGGCCATGGACTGTGCAGAGTGAACGGACTCTTTGTCCGACGGACCGAACATCATCAAGGAAGGATACCAAAACCGGTCCAGAGCATCCTGCGCCATGCGCCGTTGTGCCTCGTTTCCGCCCGCCATCTTCATCATGATGTCGTAGCCTTGCCGCTGATGAAAACTTTCCTCTTTGCAAATACGGATCATTGCGCGTGAATAGGGTCCGAAGGAGGTGCGCTGTAGCGGAACCTGGTTCATGATTGCTGCGCCGTCCACCAACCACCCGACGGCCCCGATATCGGCCCACGTCAACGTCGGGTAGTTGAAAATAGAAGAGTATTTCATCTTTCCGGCGTGGAGGAGTTCAATCAGTTCATCTCTACTGACGCCGAGAGTTTCAGCTGCGCAGTAGAGATAAAGACCGTGTCCAGCCTCATCCTGAACCTTTGCAAGCAAGATCGCCTTGCGCTCCAACGTGGGTGCACGCGTGATCCAGTTGCCTTCGGGAAGCTGACCAACAATCTCGGAATGCGCATGTTGACCGATCTGACGTATCAGGGTCTTGCGATAACCATCCGGCATCCAATCCGTTGGTTCAATCTTTTCACCGCGATCGATGCGTTCCTGAAACGCTCGCTCTTGTGCCGACATTTCCGATAAGTCACGGACCTTCGTCGTGTCGGTTTTCACCATCTGCGCATACATGACGCCTCCTTCCGTCATGTTGAAGATGCGTCAGGATAGCGCACAATGCATCACAGAAAAAGTTCATTTTTTAAAAAATTGTGATGCTTTTAGATCAGGCAACAGTTTTCTGCTAAATTCTTGGTGTCAAATTCTCTTGGAGATCGTTTCTAGCCTTGATTTGATGGGTGCAGGAGTAGCGCCCAACAGACCGGCCTGGTTCATCAGGTGCTGCCCAATGAAATTGTCCGCAGCTTCAGAAAGACCCGCATAGAGGACCGCAAAGAGCCTGTGAGCGTCATGTCCCGGCCAGTCAACGGGGAGTGCTCCAGGCGGCAGTCTGGGGTCTCGAAAGCGAATGGCACGGTAGTCATGGACAAGAGCAAGCCGACACAACAACGCTTCCCGGTCGGAAAGCGTTTTCTCCAACACAGCGTCCATCGGCTGATACCGCTTCGTGAATTCCATGTACTCGTCGCTCAATTCATCAAGCTTGAAGGAAGATCTCAGCAGTGTTCGAAATGACTTGCTGTTCGGATCTTCTGCCGAGGAGCGGAACGAGACGTCGTTGAGCGGGCGGTCATGTCGGTCTGCCGCGATGAAAACATTTCCTCCCAAATTCACAAAACCCGCTCGCAGAAGCTTGTCCTGTTCGGCAGGAACAGAACTCACGGATATGATCCAGTCGCAATCACTGTCACTTGGCCCAAAAAACAGATCAGCTGCCAGATGATATTCATTTCGCGCCTCTTCCGTCAGAGCATAAAAGCTGCGACGCCCATCGCGTTCACCGCTCAGCTGACCTTTTGATACGAGACGTGAAACGGCTGTGCGGACCAAGGATTCATTGACGCCAAAACCACTGCACAAGCTGATCAGGTTGCCCATCCACAATACGCCACCACGAGGTTCGACGATGTCGCCGTAAATAGTCACGATCAATTGGGCAGCTTTCGGTGGATAGGATTTCAGGAACCTCTCGGCTCGGAATGCGGAACTTTCCTGCATGAAACATTTGATCCGATTGTTTTTTTCGACCTTAACCGCCAGATGAATTCAATCCAAGTCTACTCGAACTGTCTTTAGAGACTATCGGATCTAGATCACTTGCGAAGCCAATACACAAACGTTATAAAGTTACGCGTTATAGTGTTACATCAAATCGAGTACTCCCCGCATGATTGACAAATCCGATACCAAAGGTGCAACCACTCGAGGCCGCAAGACATTCGTTGCGACCGCGCTTGCGAGCGTTGCTGCAAGTGCGTTGCTTAGCTCGACTGCATTTGCTGATGGCCCGAACGTCGTCACCACCATCAAGCCGATCCACTCTATCGCGGCCGCCGTTATGGACGGTGTTGGAACACCGCACATTCTGATCGATGGGGCAGCCTCACCACACGGCTTTGCACTGAAGCCATCTCAGGCATCCCTATTGGAAGGCGCAGATGTTGTCTTCTGGGTTGGCCCGCAACTGACACCGTCTTTGGAAAAACCCATCAGTTCGATGACAAGTGATGCCGAAGTGCTCAGTTTCATGGATGTTAAGGGTGTAAATCACCTTGGCATTCGGGAAGGCAAGGACTTCGATTCACATGATCATGACCATGGAGCTGAAGAAGCTTCCCATGAGGAGCATGAAGACGAAGACCATCATGACGAACATGCTCATGATGACCATGATCACGACAAGCATGAAGAACATGCGCATGCCGAAGATGAGCACGAGCACGGCGAAAGCCACGACGAACATGCCCATGACGATCATGACAAGGAGAAACATGACGATCATGAGGAACATGCTCACGCGGAAGAAGAGCATGACAAGCACGAAGAACATGCAGGGCATGACCATTCAGACCACGCTGGAGACCCGCATATCTGGCTGAACCCAGACAACGGCATCGCAATTGCCGGCGCAATGGCTGAAAAGCTCGCTGAGGTAGATCCGTCAAACGCGGGAAAATATCGAGAGAATGCGAGTGCTTTCCAAGCGAAGATCGAAGCACTTGAAGGCAAAATCGAGGAACAACTTCACCCGGTTGAAGGCAAGAAGTTCGTCGTGTTCCACGATGCCTATCATCATTTCGAACATCACTTCGATATCGAAGCAAGTGGGTCGATCACGCTCTCGCCGGAAGCGCTGTCCAGCGCAGACCGCGTCTCAGATATCCAGGGGCGTATTCGTGATCTTGAAGTGACTTGCGTTTTTCAAGAACCGCAATTCGATGCCAAACTCGTCAATGTCGTCATAGAAGGCAGCAGCGCGCAAAAGGGCACGCTTGACCCGCTCGGCACCGATCTCAAAAACGGTCCGGACCTTTACCCGAGCCTTCTGCAAAATCTGGCAAATTCCTTGTCGGATTGTCTGAAAAGTCAGTCCTGACGCCAGCAATAAATTTTCCATTCTATGTAAAAAGGCCGCCGGGCATCGATCCGGCGGCCTTTGTTTCATGACGTCGTAGCGCTTAAGACGCGCGCGCTTTCGCCCGCACCGTTTCCGTTTTCTCAAGTGCCTTCAAGAGATGCCGGTCACGGTCATAGATATCGGAGTAATAGGCGACTGTTCCATCAAGTTCCGGCCAGGCCGTAAAATAGGAAACGTAAACAGGCAGGTCCCCGGTCACTTTCTCCTGTTCATTCTGTCCGGCTGAAATACGTGAGCTGACATAATCCTTCGATTTTCCCAGCACCGCAGCCGCCATGGCTTTCGGGTCATGAAGGCGAATACAGCCATGACTGAATGCCCGTACGTCCTTGTTAAAGAGGCTCTTGGATGGCGTGTCGTGCATGTAAATATGGTGCTTGTTCGGGAAGAGTATCTTCACCTCACCAAGCGCATTCGACCGACCGGGATACTGTCGAACATTGATCGTTTGCTGTTTTGAAGCAACGGCATACCAGTTTACGGACGAAGACGATACTTTCCGTCCTCCGGCCGTGGTTACTTCGTATCCTGAGCGATCCAGATAACTTGGATCTTTTGCCAGTTTCGGCAGCATTTCGTTGACGATGATTGAATACGGCACGCCCCAGTAAGGGTTGTATTCCACGATCTCAATCTTGTCGTAGAAGAAATTGGTCTGGTTTGACTTCTTGCCAACCACGACCCGCATCGACAAGGGATCTTCCCCGGGGGCTGTGTAGGTTGCGGTAAATGCAGGCTGGTTGATGAAGACCTTCCGCTCACCAAGCTCTTCCGGCATCCAACGGCTGCGTTCCATTGCCAGTTCAACCTTGGCAATCTTGGCGGCATTGGTCTCACCGACCATAGCATTGATGGAGTTCTTGCCGACGATACCGTCAGGCGTCAGCTTGTTTTCCTTTTGAAAGGCTTTGACCAACGCGACAAGTTCAGGAGAATAAAGGTCGTCACCTTCATACGTCTCGAGTGTTTCTGAGTGGACAGTCTTCAGTTCCTCCGATCCGTTCTTCTGGATCGCAGCAACGATGTTTTTCATTTCCGGACTGGATTTTCCTGCCTTGAGGAATGTTCCAGGTGCAATCACGATTTGATCGGTTGCTTCGTCTTCAGCCTTCAAACGTGCAAGTTCAGCCGTCAACTCTTTGAAATGTACATTCTGCGGCTGGTTTGATTGAAGGCTCTCTGCGACGTTCGCTGCAGATTTCAATTCTTCGAGCGCAGCAACCAGATCAACTTCATGGCGAGGCAGATCGTGGTATTGGGAAATTCGGTTAGGGTCGATGCGGCCACGCCTGGCATCCAGAACATATGTCAGCGCGGCAGCGCTGAGCGCCATCTCAAACCGCATTGTCGCGGCGTCCTGCTCAACCTCTTCCGCGCCTGTTGCTGCCGGAAGCGGCACAAAATAGTCTGCCGGATTGAGGGCGAAGTCACCGGCTTTTTCGAGTGCATCGCGAAGTTGCCTCGCCTTGGCAGTCGGTTGTCCGTCCTCAGTCCAGACAAAATCGGGGTGCTCACGATAGAAGGCAACAAGCGCTTCCCCAACCTGGGGAAGCCCCATCATGGTCATGTCTTTCAAGGCGGGGCGCGCTTCGTCAAAGGCAGTGAGGACAACAGGGGCAACGGAGGCTGGTTCAGCGTCCAGAGTTGCTGCGTCGCCGGCTTCGACACTCTGGGTCGCTGGCCGAACCTCTGCGGTTTTCTTTTCAGACAATTCACCGAGCGGCAGCTGTTTCCAGTCATCGGGCCGGTAGTTCAAATAGCGAGGAGCAGAGACCCGAACTTTCGACACTTTCTTTCGGAGCTCTTCCTGACGAAGCCGCTCCTGCTCGCGTCGCTGATGCTCCGGATTGAAGATGCGCTGAAAGAAATTCTGGGCGGACGCCGGTTCCACAGGCGCAATGGCAAAGCCTGTAGCAAGCACTGACGCCATAAGGCCGGTTTTCAAGGATGTGCCGAAAAAGGTTCCGGCGCGGCTCCTAATTGAGTCCTTGCCTTTGGCGCTAACCTGCTTGCTGCTTGTTGATGTGTCTGTTCGCATTGTTCCAACCCGAAAACTAAATTTATTTTGGTCCGGCAACGCGCCCACGGAGACCGGATGTTCTCATTCCCTGCCAAGGAAAAACGCCACCCGGTTCGTTCTGCCGGGAAATTATGTCGCGTTTGGTGTGATCTGCGGGCAAAAGCAGGGCATTTTTCGCTGCACAGCCTTTGCAAATCACCTCATTTCAATCCGTTGATACTATATCAGGCTTCTGAAGATGGTTAAGAGCACGCGTCGTACACAGATTTTGAATTCAATTCAGTGTGACGTTATTGCCTCGATTTCACCCACCAGAAGATGCAGCTAAAACCATACTCTCTTTATGGGTGCGCTAACCGATGCATTCAGCTCTTGCGTGATGGCTATCACGATATCTAATCCGGCTCTCTCCTATAAGAACTCACGAAAAAGTGAGCAAAAGGGAGAAGGCCTAATGCCGTTCCAATTCAATGTCGGTGACCATTCCTCGCCGATCTGGAAATACACAAGCTTCGATTCTTCTCAGTACTCGAAGTGCAAATGGGCAAGGAGCAAATTGTTCCGGATGGTAAAAAACAATCCATCCTGCAACGCCTATTTCCGTACCCTGCCCAAAGGCCGCAGCTTGTCGGACATGATCAGCGACAGCTCGATCTGGGTAAATTATGGTCCTACGATTTCTCCATTGCATGGAGAGATCCATGTGCCGACCGGCGAAATCGCTATCGGTGATCGGGCGTTCAACACGGGGCGCTGGATGGTTTTGGCGACCATTATTCACGAAATGGCACACCACAACGGCGCGCCAATCACGGGTGGAGATACACGCGCGGAAGAGGCCGTATATCATTGCGGTCTGGGAACTGCGAAAGAATATTATGACGGCGTTGACGATCCAAGCACACCGTATGATCCGCATGTCGGCGGATAACAAAATGACACACGAGACCCCTGTCTAAACAGGGCCTCTCGTGCCTTTGTCGTTTGACTAGAATGGAATTTCATCATCCATCGGGCCAGCACCACCGCCACCGCTCGAAGGACCACTGAAACCGCCGCCGCTCTGACCGCCGCCATAGCCGCCACCGCCACTTGAACCGCCGCCGAAGCCACCGCCCTGGTCATTTCCGTAGTCAGGCAGTCCACCTGGTTGCCCACCGCCCTCGCCGCGCCCGTCGAGCATTGTCAGGTTTGAATTAAAGCCTTGCAGCACGACTTCGGTGGAATAGCGGTCCTGACCGGACTGATCTTGCCATTTGCGGGTCTGCAATTGGCCTTCAAGATAGATCTTGGATCCTTTACGCAGATACTGTTCTGCCACCTTGCACAAACCTTCGTTGAAGATGACAACCCGGTGCCACTCGGTTTTCTCCCGACGCTCACCACTGCTTCGATCTCTCCAGGATTCCGAAGTTGCGATCCGCAGATTGGCAATCGGCCGACCGTCCTGAGTCCGGCGGATTTCCGGATCTGCCCCCAGATTTCCAACCAAAATTACCTTGTTGACGCTGCCCGCCATTCTGCTCTCCTGTTTTTCATTCTGCGGTTCGACTTCACCAGTCGGTTCGCTCGTCGGCAAACTTGTTGATGTCCAACCGTGCTACCGGCTCCGCGGCTTGAACCAGAACCCTAACGGCCTGCCAACAGCTTCGCGCGCTTTTTCCCGCACAAGCACTCATTTTCCACAGGCCAACCCCGGTTAACGTGGCATGGATGCGTTCTTGTTCATCTGCCTTATCGCCCCAGCGGACTTTAAAAGCAGGAGACCTGACCGCACGGCGCATTGTGGCCATCGAATACGCCAAAGACTGTCAGGAAGATACATTTGCACCCATCTGGATTTAGGCCAAAACAGCGCAAGCTTCCTGACGTAGCCAATTTCATGTACTTGTTTTGTTCTTATCATTTCTGTAAAACCGATTCAATCGAACACCCAAGAAAGTTGCCGGTCTTTTAGCAACGTGACTTTGGCCCACTGGAAGCACCGGCGGAAACTGTTATATCCGGGCAGGCAAGATTTGCCACACCGACATCAAAGTTCCCTGCACTTGCCAATATCATCGCCTGTGCAGACCTTCAGGAAACACGAGAATGACCAAGCCCAAGACACCCAAGTCGGACAATAGCTGGAAAAATGACCCGACCAAGGTGATCAGCGTCAAGGGTGCCCGTGAGCACAATCTAAAAGGCGTAGACCTGGACTTGCCTCGTGACAGGCTGATCGTCATGACCGGTCTATCGGGATCAGGCAAGTCGTCGCTTGCATTCGATACGATTTATGCTGAAGGACAGCGGCGCTACGTCGAAAGCTTGTCCGCCTATGCACGCCAGTTCCTGGAAATGATGCAGAAGCCCGACGTGGACCAGATTGACGGTCTTTCACCTGCCATCTCGATCGAGCAAAAGACAACGAGCCGTAACCCGCGTTCGACCGTTGGTACGGTCACGGAAATCTACGACTACATGCGACTGTTGTTCGCGCGAGTTGGGGTGCCCTATTCGCCGGCGACCGGTCTTCCCATCGAAAGTCAAACCGTCAGCCAGATGGTCGACAGGGTCATGGATCTTGAGGAAGGCGCGAGACTTTATCTGCTTGCGCCGATGGTGCGCGGCAGAAAGGGTGAATACCGTAAAGATCTGGCTGAGCTTATGAAAAAGGGGTTTCAGCGCGTCAAAATTGACGGCACCTTTTATGAAATTGCAGACGCCCCGGCTCTCGACAAGAAATTCAAACACGACATCGATGTTGTCGTGGACCGTATAGTCGTGCGCGATGATATCGCGGGGCGACTTGCCGATTCTCTGGAGACCGCGCTGAAACTCGCCGACGGCATCGCAATCGCGGAATTCGCCGATCAGGTTGAAGATAATGGTGATGCAAAGCGGCTGATCTTTTCTGAAAAATTTGCCTGCCCGGTGTCCGGCTTCACCATTTCGGAAATCGAACCGCGCCTCTTCTCCTTTAACAACCCTTTCGGCGCCTGCCCGACCTGCGACGGTCTTGGCACCACACTGGCGTTCGAGGAAGACCTGGTTGTTCCCGATCACTCTCTTTCGCTGCGAGAAGGTGCTGTCTTGCCTTGGGCAAAGACAGGATCGACGTCGCCTTATTACACTCAGACGCTTGAGGCACTTTGCGGGCACTTCAAAGTTTCAATGGCGACCCCCTGGAAAGACCTCCCTTCCGAGGTGCAGGACGCTATTCTTCACGGGACGGGAAAGAATGCGATCGAATTTGTCTATGACGATGGTGTGCGAAGCTACCGGACCGAAAAGACCTTCGAAGGCGTAATTGGCAATATCGAACGACGTTGGCGCGAAACCGAGAGCACGTGGGTACGTGAGGAACTGAGCCGTTTTCAGTCAGACCATGCGTGTCCGGCATGCAGTGGATTTCGCCTGAAACCTGAGGCATTGGCGGTCAAGATCGCCGGAAAGCACATTGGTGAAATAACCGAAAACTCCATTCGGCTTGCAAGCGAATGGTATGAAAAACTTCCAGAACAATTGAATGAAAAACAGAACGAAATTGCCGGTCGAATCCTGAAGGAAATCCGTGAGAGACTGAAGTTTCTGAATGATGTCGGATTGGAATATCTGACACTTTCCCGCGCTTCCGGCACCCTTTCCGGCGGCGAGAGCCAGCGCATCCGGCTCGCTTCACAAATTGGTTCTGGGCTTACGGGTGTTCTTTACGTGCTGGATGAGCCCTCCATCGGTCTGCACCAGCGAGACAATGCCAGACTTCTGGAAACGCTGAAACATCTGCGTGACCTTGGCAATACCGTAATCGTGGTTGAACACGATGAAGACGCTGTCCTTACAGCGGACTACGTGGTTGATGTCGGACCGGGTGCTGGTGTTCATGGCGGCCAGGTGGTCGCAAAGGGCACGCCTGCCGAGGTCATGGCGAATCCGAAGTCTCTTACCGGTGAGTATTTGTCTGGCGCGCGCATGATTTCCAGAGCTGATGGACGGCGCAAGATAAACAAGAAGCGGCAACTTTCGGTCAAAGGCGCACGTGGGAACAATTTGAAGGACGTCAATGTGGACGTGCCGCTCAGCACATTCACATGCGTCACGGGTGTATCTGGAGGTGGAAAATCGACCTTCTTGATAGACACCTTGTATAAGGCCGCTGCCCGTCGCCTGAATGGTGCACGTGACAACCCTGCCCCACATGACCGGATTGAGGGGCTGGAGGTGCTGGACAAGGTGATCGATATCGATCAATCGCCAATCGGAAGAACACCACGATCGAACCCGGCCACCTATACCGGCGCATTTACACCCATACGGGAATGGTTTGCGGGCATGCCCGAAGCAAAAGCGCGCGGCTATCAACCCGGTCGGTTTTCGTTCAATGTCAAGGGTGGCCGCTGCGAGGCCTGTCAGGGCGATGGTGTCATCAAAATTGAAATGCACTTCCTGCCAGATGTTTATGTCACCTGTGACGTTTGCCAAGGCAAGCGGTACAATCGCGAAACGCTGGAAGTCGAATTCAAGGGCAAATCCATAGCCGATGTGCTCGATATGACCGTTGAAGAGGCGGCAGAGTTTTTTGCGGCCGTACCCGCTGTACGAGATAAAATGGAAACACTGGCAAGGGTCGGGCTTGGCTATATAAAGGTTGGTCAGCAGGCAACCACGCTATCTGGCGGCGAAGCGCAACGCGTAAAGCTTGCGAAGGAGCTCTCGAAACGTTCCACAGGCCGCACGCTCTATATATTGGATGAGCCGACAACCGGTTTGCATTTCCATGATGTCGCCAAGCTTTTGGATGTTTTGCATGAGTTGGTCGACCAGGGGAACACGGTGCTTGTGATCGAGCACAATCTGGAAGTCATCAAGACTGCGGACTGGATCATCGATCTGGGGCCGGAAGGTGGAGACGGAGGTGGCACAATTGTGGCGACCGGCCGACCCGAGGATGTGGCAGAAGCTGAACAAAGCTACACCGGGCAGTTTTTGCGCGAATTGCTGCATCGGCGCCCACAGCAGACCTCCGACGCAGCTGAATAATACCCAATTAGAAGATTTGCGCTGCGCACTCTTGAAAAGTGTGCACTGCACCTTATGTTTTAATTTGTTGATTTGCAGTGTGTTTTTTAGATCACACTGAATTCTTCGAGTAGAATTTGCTGCATTGCATCAAACGCATGCCTGTCATGCAGAGATTGCACTTCTTTTATTTTACTCGGTGAATTATATCATGGATCAACAACGGAGCGAGCGGTTCAGGCTTCTCGCCGAATAAGGAACAAGAAGATGTTTGACACTGTGCGACAGAAGTACAGCAACTGGGTGAGTTACCGCCGTGCGGTGGATGAGCTGTCTCGTCTATCCAACCGCGAACTTACCGACCTCGGCATCAGCCGTAGCGACATCAAATTCGTCGCTCGCCGCAACTACGGCTAACACAATTTAGAATCGCGTCCCGAGGCATCCTCCTCCCAGCCAACGGACGTGTGACACGCAGGGCATCCTCCTCCCAGCCCTGTCACGTCGAAACGACGCCCGCCAGCACCTCCTCCCGCTGGCGGGCGTTCGTTTGCTTGGCACCCTGTATCCCGCACACTCATAAAAACACTCACTCCTCGCTTCTTCGCAACTGCGAAATAAGGCGACGAGAGCCATGCGTGAACTGGGCGCACGCCGGGTATTCAAATGGTTAAAAGGCAATTTGCCTTGCAAAAATCGCATACCTGTTACGCGATTTCACCTCTACCTCGCAGTGCACAATAACACTATCTTCAAAACCGTAAGAGATGAACGGGCCAGACGCCGATCCGCGGTGCCATGGCCACAGATATAGCGAAAGGCCTTAAAAATGATCGATAACGTTGTTCGCAAATACAACAACTGGAAACGCTTCCGTCAGACTTACGACGAGCTGTCCAACTTGAGCAACCGGGAACTGAATGACCTTGGTATTGCTCGTGCTGACATCAGCCACTACGCGCGTATGTCCGCAAAATAAGAATACGCAGTTTGGAACTATCCTCCTCCCAAGTTCCTGATTGCTGCCCTGCGCCAACAGCGCAGGTATAAAAAAACGCCTGCCGGATCCTCCTCCCACCGGCTGGCGTTTTTTTGTGTCTCTTTTCGAGACGGAAACTCCAATTCAATCGACGACGCCTTGCCGAATTCGCAGCCGGCAGGTTCGGACGAGTGACTGCTTGCGGTTCTCAACCCAGGCTACGCTGGTCTGCTTCGGATTTGCAGGCGACTGCCAAATATCCGGCGCTTCGGTAGATCGTCGAAATTGAAATTATCAAGGCACCTGAGATTTATGGACCAGCCGTCGAACGAATCCAGACCGGCTTCCTGCTCTTCAGGCGTCGGTTGACTGGGACGCCGAAACGGCAAAACTCCGCATGTGGGGCAAAAGTAGTCGACAGCAGTCCTCGTTCCCCAGCGATATTGGATCAAGTCCTCCAAATCGCCTTTCAGGTTGAGTGCCGCTTTAGGCACTCTGAACGTCAAGAGCCCTCGTTTGCTGCAAATTGAACAATCGCATTGCCGAGCGTGATCGATTTTTGCATCGACAAGAAAGCTGACCCGACCACAGTGACAAGAGCCCCTATACATTGTTTTCTCCTTTGATCGACAGAAACGATATTCGGACCTTGACGCGCGAAAGCTGCAATTAAGACCAAGACATTGCAATCAAGCCCGACGGATAGCCAACACATCCACGCTTCGGAAAGACCTTAGGCTTGTCGGGAAACAATTGCGATTGGCGCTGAATGTGGATAATCACTACCTAAATGTTCGAACCGGAGACAGGTGCATAATAGCCTGTATTTGCCGGCATTGCCCCCAGGGAAGACAAATGAGCCCCATTCACGTAATTGGCGGCGGCCTTGCCGGCTCGGAAGCCGCATGGCAGATCGCTCAGGCCGGAATTGATGTTGTGTTGCACGAGATGCGTCCGGTCAGAAAAACAGACGCGCACCAGACCGATGGGTTGGCGGAACTCGTCTGCTCCAACTCTTTCCGTTCCGACGACAACGAACAGAATGCCGTTGGCCTGATACATCATGAACTTCGTCAACTCGGTTCACTGATCATGGCATCAGCGGATGCCAATCAGGTACCTGCAGGCAGCGCGTTGGCTGTCGATCGCAACGGTTTCTCGAACGCGGTGACAACTGCGCTCGAAGGTCATCCAAGAATTACAATCGACCGCGCCGAAATCGACGGACTTCCACCCGAAGACTGGGAAAAAGTGATTGTCGCAACTGGTCCGCTCACCTCCCCAGCCCTGTCGCAGGCAGTACTGGGCCTCAGCGGTGAGGATTCATTGGCGTTTTTCGACGCTATTGCCCCAATCGTTCACTTTGACTCAGTCGATCTTTCCAAGGCCTGGTTCCAATCGCGATATGACAAGGTTGGACCGGGTGGCACGGGCAAAGACTATCTCAATTGTCCATTGGACAAAGACCAGTATGAGGCGTTCATTGATGCACTGATTGCCGGGGATACCGCCGATTTCAAGGAATGGGAAGCCAACACGCCCTATTTCGACGGTTGTCTGCCAATCGAAGTCATGGCTGCACGAGGGCGTGAAACACTTCGGCACGGCCCTATGAAGCCAATGGGGCTGACCAATGCTCACAATCCTGACGTCAAAGCCTATGCTGTGGTTCAGCTGAGGCAGGATAATGCCCTGGGCACGCTGTACAACATGGTCGGTTTTCAGACCAAACTTAAATACGGTGCACAGGCTGACATTTTCAAAATGATACCCGGTCTTGAAGATGCGCAATTTGCCCGACTGGGTGGCCTGCACCGCAATACCTTTCTGAACTCTCCGAAGGTTCTCGACGAGACGCTACGTCTCAAGGCGGATCCGCGCATGCGGTTTGCCGGTCAGATAACAGGCTGTGAAGGCTATGTTGAATCGGCAAGCGTCGGCTGCATGGCCGGGCTGTTTGCAGTTCGAGAGGTGCGCGGCCAAGACATTCTCACGCCGCCTGACACCACGGCAATGGGTGCCCTGCTCGGACACATTACCGGCGGCCACATCAGCAGAGAGGACGGAGCGGGAAAACCAAGTTCATTCCAGCCGATGAATGTCAATTTTGGCCTCTTTCCACCCATTGAACCGCCGACAAAAGATGAGAACGGCAAACGTCTGAAGGGCAAAGACAAGACCAGGGCGAAAAAAGGGCCCTGACCGACCGTGCAAAAGTCGACTTTCTTGCCTGGAAATCGGGTCTGGATCTGGAACAAACAGCAGCGGAATAGTCGCTTGCAGGGATCTTTCCAACCCGCTTAGAGCTTATCAAAAAGGTTTCGACTGGCACGCCACATGATCCATTGACGCTTCACTTGCGACAGGTCGGCGCTCTGCTTCAGCGGATCAAAACCAGTTGCTTCCAGTTTTTTCAAGAAGGGTTCAACCAAAACAAGCGGCAGGAATGCTGGAGTGCAGCAACTTGGCACCTCCACGGATGCAGACCGCACCCGCTCTAGATGATGTCGTACATGCGCACGAAGTTCTGTGAGAACCGCGCGCAGTTCCGGCGTCGTTTCGCCTTTGAATACAGTTGCCGGATCAAGATTGTGTCGCGCCTGCAGATCTTTGGGCAGGTACATTTGCTGACGAGCGGCGTGCCAGGGCAATGCTCGCATCAAGCCCGTCAGCGCGTAGGCAACTCCGGCGTGACCTGCAGCGATTGCCGTCCCCGGGTCCTTGCCGTCATTGAGGACCAGGCAAGCCAATTGAATGAGACCGGAGACGGTTTCGCCCGCGTAACCTTCAAGATCATTCAGAGATGGCATCTGATCGTTGTAGAGGTCGAAAATTCGAGCCTCTGTCATGGCGATGAGACTTTGCCTTGGCAATTGATACTGAGCAATCGTTTCCAGGAGTGCATTTGCGACGGGATTGGAGGCGGCTGCACCATGTTCGTTGTCCTCAAGAAGGTCTCGCCACCATTGCAACCGAACTTCCCCTGGCAATGGCTCGGAAACCAACTCGCGAATTCGACCAAGTTCAGCGCTGAAGGCATAGAGTGCCATAAGCCCTGGGCGAGATTTCTCTGGCGCAAGCAGAGCGCTTAGATAGCGATCCTTGTCGAATTGGCGTGCGATATCGGCCGCGTGATCAAAGTCAGTGGTCATATCTGCACATATGGTCCGGTTCGGTTGTCAGTCCACCGCCAGTAGCGCCGCGGCAACTGCTCTGTCTTCCGACAAAAGAACATTAAAGGTGCGCACGGCGGCGCCTGTCGACATCGGGTCCGCCAGAATGCCAGCCTCGCGAAACAAAACCTTGAGGTCTTGTGGCAAAGGACGCAGTTCTCTCCCTGTACCGATCAGCAGAACTTCAATATCGTCCTGTTCCTGGAACACTCTGTCGAATGCGATTTGGGAGAAGCTCTCAGGTTCGCAGACATTCCAGCCGTATATTCCGCTCGGGACACACAGCAGTGATCCGCGATGAGACATCTCGGCAAAGCGAAAGCCGCCTTCGCCATAGGCATCCAGCGGCGCCCGCCCCGGAAAATGCGCGTCCCGGATTTCCATCACCAGCCGGCCTTATGCGGTCGCCTCGGCATCCGAACCCTTTTTGCCATCATCATCCTTAGACGACAGCGCGTCCGGCCGCAGGTTCAGCAGGATCAGGAACGGCGCCGCCAGGAAGATGGACGAATAGGTTCCGATGACAATGCCGAAAATCATGGCAAGCGTGAAGGACTGAATGACCTCGCCGCCAAAGACATAGAGCGATATCAGAGCCAAAAGGGTCGTCACGGAAGTCATGGTCGTCCTGGACAACGTCTCGTTGATGGACTGGTCGAGAATATCTGCCAGCGGACGCTTCTTGTATTTTCGAAGGTTCTCGCGAATCCGGTCATAGACCACGACGGTATCGTTGAGCGAATAACCGATAATGGTCAGGACCGCCGCGATACTCGACAATGAGAAATCCAGCTGTAGCAGCACGAACAAGCCAATGGTAATCACAACGTCATTGGCCGTGGTCAGGATTGCACCAATGGCAAAATGCCATTCGAAGCGGAACCAGATATAGAACATGATGGCCAGCAAGGAAGCGATCACGGCGATCGCACCTGCCTGTGCCAGTTCTCCGGATACACGCGGACCCACGACTTCCACCCGGCGGAAGTCGACATTGTCGTCCTCAAAAATAGTACGGATGCGCTGGACAACGGATTGCTGCGCCAGTTCGCCGCCAGGCTGTTCTTCCACGCGGATCAGGATGTCGTCGGACGCACCGAACTCCTGTACCTGAACGTCGCCCAGGTTAAGCTCACCCAGCTCAGAACGAATTGCACCGATATCTGCCGGACCATCGGTCTTGATCTCGATAATTGTTCCGCCTTTGAAGTCGATGCCGTAGTTCATACCAACGAGGAAAAACCCGGCCAGTGAGGCTATGACGAGAACGATGGACAGCGGGAAGCTGGCTTTCCGCAGCCACATAAATTTGATGTTTGTGTTGTCCGGAACAAGTCTCAGCAACATGGTATTTCTCCCGGATCAGATCGGCAATTTCGACGGACGACGCTGGCGGATCCAAAGAGCCACCAATAGCCGACTGAAGGTGAAAGCTGAGAAGACGGTCGTGAAAATCCCGATCGCCAGCGTCACTGCGAAACCGCGCACGGGTCCAGATCCGAGCTGGAACAGGATAACGGCTGCGATAAGCGTGGTGATGTTGGCATCAAGAATTGTGCCGAGTGCCCGACTATATCCGGCATCAATGGCTGATATGACGGATCGTCCAGCTCGTGCTTCCTCTCGTATTCGCTCAAAAATCAGCACGTTGGCGTCCACAGCCATACCGATTGTCAAAACGATCCCGGCAATCCCCGGCAAGGTTAGCGTTGCCTGCAGAAATGTGAGCGCACCGAAAATCAGGAATATATTGGCCGTTAGAGCGAGGTCGGCGATCACACCGAACCGGCCGTAAGCCAGGATCATGAAGACGATCACAGCAGCTCCAGCGATGATTGAGGCGATCCGGCCAGCTTCAACCGAATCCGCACCAAGACCAGGACCGATGGATCGCTCCTCGATGACGGTCAACTGAGCCGGAAGCGCACCAGCACGCAGCAGAACGGCAAGATTGTTGGCGCTATCGACGGTAAAGTTCCCGGAAATCTGACCCGAACCTCCAGTGATCGGCTCCCGAATGACCGGCGCTGAAATGACTTCATTGTCGAGTACGATTGCGAACGCTCTGTTCACGTTCTGCGTTGAAATTCGGGCGAATTCACGCGCACCAGACTGATTGAAGCGGAAGTTGACCACAGGTTCGTTGTTGCGTTGATCAAAGCTGACCTGCGCATCCACCAGGTCCTCGCCGGCGAGCAGCGGTACTTCTTCAAGCAAATAAGGTATCGGAGGGTCGTCCACCGACATCAGCACAATGGTTCCGACTGGAGGGCGGTTCTGAAGCGCCTGATCGCCGGACATGGATGTGTCGACCATATGGAACGTCAATTGCGCGGTCGTTCCGATCACGTCTTTCAGGCGCTCGGGATCATCTTCGCCGGGAGCCTCGACCAGAATGCGGTCCGCACCTTGTCGCTGAATGCTCGGTTCCGTTGTGCCGAGTTCGTCAACGCGTCGCCGAATGACTTCAATGGATTGTTGAACAATGTTGGTCATGCGGTCTTCAAGACCCTGTTCGGTGTAGGTGAACCGAACCAGACCGTCGTCGGAGACAGCCATCGCGAATTCATTGACCGGTTGACCGCCAAAAAGGTTGGATACTAGAGGATTGACCAGAGGTTCAAGCCGCTCTTCCGCCTCGCCGAGGCGGGTCAGATCGCGAATTCGGACCTGGGCCGTTTCCCCTTGCACACCAAGACCGGTGTAGCCAATTCTGGGGTTTTCCCTCAACGTTGCCCGGATATCGCTGACAAGCGCTTTCATGCGCTTTTGGATGTAATCCTGCTGATCGACTTCATAGAGGAGATATGCACCTCCTCGAAGATCAAGCCCCAGAACCATCTGGCTCTTCGGCAGGAAATCTGGCCAGCTATCAAGCTGTTTTTGGGAAAAGAAATTCGGCAGCGTGGTCAGGATGCCTGCAGCAACCACAATCACGATCAGCGCGATTTTCCAGCGAGCGAAATAGAGCATAGTCAAGCCTTAAAAGCGCCCGGGCCGACATCAGACCGGCCCGGCAATAATATTCTGAACGGCGGAACGGGATCCTAGCCGTTGTCTTTGACAGGCTCAGTCTTTGAGCGAACTTCCTGAACCATGCCGCGAACAACGCGTACTTTCACACCTTCAGACAGCTCCAGCTGAATTTCGCCGTCGTCAACGACCTTTGCCACCTTGCCGATCAAACCGCCCGTGGTAACGACCGTGTCGCCGCGACGCAGGTTCGAGACCAATTCCTGGTGCTGTTTCATACGTTGCCGTTGCGGGCGAATGATCAGAAAGTACATGATCGCAAACAGCGCGACCATCATTGGAATCGGACCGTAAAGAAGGGACTCCATTCCACCTGCTCCGGCGGTCTGCGCATAGGCTGGGGTGATGAACATTCAATTCTCCTAAGGTGGCGCTATTCATTGCCCGGGAAAACCCTACCCCCGGCAAAAACGCTCTCATTCTGGTGGCGCGGACTATAACGGTGGCGCGCTTCTTTTCAAGCTTTCCAAGCAGTTTCCGGCGTACCGGTATGGGAATAACTGACGTTTTCGTGTTTCAGTCTGCGTGTTACTCCAACCGCCGGTACTTTCAGGGCCTCACATGGGCCTTTTTGACAGGGCTTGCAAGAAGAATGAACACGCAAAACGACATCGCCGCGCTTAGTGCCAAACTCGATTCCCTTATTGAGCTCATCGCCAGAGCGGTCCCGGCAAAAGCCAGCCAACCCGACTGGAACTCTGCTGACGCCTTTGTCTGGGTTCCAGAACCCGGTGAACTGCAGCCCGTAAAGGCGGTCAATCGAGTCGATATCGAACTTCTTTGCGCCGTTTCACATGTCCGTGACCTGTTGTTGGAAAATACAAGACGGTTTGCAAACGGACTGCCGGCCAACAATGCGTTGCTTTGGGGCGCAAGGGGCATGGGGAAATCTTCGCTGGTCAAGGCTGCACATGCGTCCGTCAACGCTGAAAACGGTTCGTCATCTCTGAAACTCATAGAAATTCATCGAGAAGATATAGAATCACTTCCCAAACTCATGACAGAAATCCGAAAGTCCCCTCTCAGATTCATCGTCTTTTGTGACGATCTGAGTTTCGACAATGATGACACGTCCTATAAATCGTTGAAAGCCGTCCTGGAAGGCGGGATAGAAGGCCGGCCAGACAATGTTATCTTCTACGCGACATCAAATCGCCGGCATCTGCTTCCTCGTGACATGATCGAAAACGAACGATCTACAGCCATTAATCCGGCCGAAGCCGTAGAGGAAAAAGTGTCACTCTCAGACCGGTTTGGCCTCTGGCTAGGTTTCCACAAGTGCAGCCAGGACGACTATTTGGACATGGTGCGTGGCTATGCAACACACTATGGGTTGGAAATTGCTGAAGACCGTATGCGTTCGGAGGCCCTGGAATGGGCAACGACACGTGGCAGCCGCTCTGGCCGCGTCGCTTATCAGTTCATCCAGGATCTGGCCGGACGGCTCGGCAAGTCGCTCAACTAACAAAAAAGCCCGGTCAATTTGCCGGGCTTTTTTCCGCAATCGAGAAGTTATCTGCGAGGCAAGTGATTAAGCGGGTCGACAGGCTTGTTGCCTTTGCGCAATTCAAAATGAACTTGCGGTTGGTTCACCGAACCCGTCTTACCGGCAAGGCCGACAACATCACCGCGGCGGACAGTATCGCCGCGCTTGACCTTCAGTTCGCTATTGTGCGCGTAGGCGGAAACCCAGCCTTCGTCGTGTCTTACGAGTACAAGATTTCCGTACCCTTTAAGTTCGTTACCTGAGTAGATAACGGTTCCACCGTCTGCGGCTTTTACCGGTGTACCTTCTGGAACCGCCAGATTCACACCCTCGTTCTTGCCACCACCAGGTTTGCTGCCGAAATCGGAAATGATCCGGCCGCGTACCGGCCACCGAAACTTTTCTGTAGAAGCGTTGGCGTCAGGACGAACGCTGGCAACCTGGGTCGGTGTCTTGATCGGTGCCGTCGGCCTTGCCTCTTCGGTCAAAGCCGGTGCTGGTAAGCTGTTTTTGTCCACTGCACCGGAAGGTGCTGCTGCAACCGCCGTTGGATTGACCGCCGCATCGCCAGGCTGGCGCCGCGGTGATGGCACTCCGTCTGTTGAATTGCTCTTGATCGAAGCTGTCGTAAGCGATTGACCAAAGCCTGAAGGCTTCTTTTTGGGCAAAGTGCTTACACGAATGATTTCAACTTCTTCAACAACGGTTTCGCCTTGGCTGATATCGGCAAAAGTCGGCTGACTAAAGGGCTTCCTGTCAGGCTTTGGCATCCCAGCAGCTGAAGTTGGCACAGATCCCGTAACAACGCGCTCATTTGCGACTGCCTTTGGCAATTGCACCTTGTCTGCGGCAACGCTGGTCGACCCATTCCGCTCCGAATAAACATAAGTCGGAATGATAATGCTCTGTCCGGGACGCACCTGGCTCGGGTTACTGATCCCGTTGACAGCCAGAATTGCTTTTTCCGGAACACCAAATCGACGGGCCATGGACTGCACACTATCGCCCTGACGAACCTGCACTCTGGTACCACCCGTAGAGGTCCAGCCTTTCCAGCTTTTCGCCTGCCCTGCAGCAGCAGCTACAACCGGGGCACTCGAAATTTCAGGGGCAGGTTTTACCGCGATCGGTGATGGTTTGATCGGAAGAGATCCAGACTGCGCAGGTGCAGGCAAAGGCGCCGAGCTTATCTGCGACGTGCTCTTAGTCACGGAACCCGTCGTCACGGGAGCTGTGTTTGACTGTGGCAGCCCCGCACTCGTTCCCCCGGACCATTGGCGATATCCTGATAGGTAGGCTGCTTTTGGCCACCGTTCAGAATGTTCCGCTGATTCTGTGTGTTTCCGGTATAAAACGGAGGTTCACCAAACCGCTCAACCGCGCCGGAACATCCCGCCAATACGGCAGCAAGGAGTGATGCCGTCGCTACCTTGCTCAAAAGATCCCCGCGGAGGGTACGCATCCGCTTTTTCATCGCCTAAACTCTGACTGCTAACAATGACTGTTATGGTTAAGAGTAGAAGGCAGTAAGGTTTATAAAGGCTAAAGACCGGGCAGAAAGGTCGCGGAAAACGCTGTTTCTTCAGTATTTCGAGCTGTACATAAAAACTCAAATCGCGCTGACATAGTAAATCTGAGCCAAAAGCTGTTCCAAGATCTGCAATTCAGGATGGCCAGGAGGCCTTCTGATTCCATTCTCTTAAAGCTTCTTGGCCAACCCATGCTGCAACATCACTGTGCGGATAGTGGTGAGTGTTTCAGCAGTCATCACGTTGTCCGTCTTTTGGAACCTGATCAGAGGCTGCGGCTGCTTAGTCTTGCCGACGGGCGCAATCAATATGCCACCCGGTTTCAATTGCTGTATCCAGGGATCAGGTACGGCTTCGATTGCAGCATTGACCACGATGCGATCGAAGGGCCCCTGTTTTTGAAGTCCCTCGAAACCGTCTTCATGACGCGCTTTGACATTTGCAAGTTTCAAGGCGGCAAAGCGGCGTGTTGCGAGGTCGATAAGCGTTGAAAAGCGGTCCAGAGTTTCGACACGGCCAACAAGATGAGACAGGATTGCAGCTTGGTATCCTGACCCCGTCCCGATTTCCAGGACTGCGTGTTCTTGGGAAAGGTCAAGAGCCTGCATGATCAAGGCAACCAGCGAAGGAGCTGAAACGGTCTGACCGCATTCTATTGGCAGGGCAGCATCTTCGTATGCAAGACTGTGATGCCGTGCTGACAGAAACAAACGGCGCGGCACTCTCTCGATGGCAGCAAGAACGTTTGTTGCGCTGATACCGCGCCGTCTCAAAGCGAGGGCCAGCGCTGCGCGAGCCTCTGACTCGTCCGGTAGCGCCCTTGACCCTGACGTTGCTTCTCCGCCGGTCGGATGTCCGGCCATGCATTGCTCCCCGATACGGGATTACTGAAGTGCCCCAGCCAGGCGACTCACCAAGTCGTGGGCTGTCAAATCTATGCGTAACGGTGAAACGGAAACATATCCATCGGCAATTGCCTGCAGGTCGGAATTATCAAGAACCGAGTTACCCCTGTCCTGAAACCGTAACCAGTAGTATGGGGCGCCGCGCGTATCTGTACGCGCATCTATCGAAAGTCCGCTCTGTTCATGATGGCCTTGCACGGTCACCTTTACACCTTTGACCGAGTCAGCATCGCATGACGGAAAATTGACGTTAAGTAGAGAATATGGCGGCAGGTCAAAGTCGATCAGTTTCCTGAACAACGCCGGCGCATGGGCTTCCGCCGTTGCAAACGAAATTTGAGAAGAAAAACCCCAATCATAGGCCTGTGAAACAGCAATGGAACGAATGCCCAGGATGGCAGCTTCCATTGCACCAGCAACAGTCCCCGAGTAAGTCACGTCCTCTGCAAGGTTCTGGCCCCTGTTGATGCCAGAAAGCACAAGATCCGGTGCTTCCGGCAGAACTTGACGAACACCCATGATCACGCAATCGGTCGGTGTTCCTTTTAGGGCAAACCGACGCTCATCAATTTGGCGAAGTCGCAGAGGATCATTGAGTGTCAGCGAATGGGCGACACCACTTTGATCCGTTTCCGGAGCGATCACCCAGACATCATCAGACAAGGTCCTGGCAATTCTCTCAAGTGACGTCAGGCCTTCAGACAGTATGCCATCGTCATTGGTGATCAAAATCCGCATTTCCGCCCTACTCCATTCAGGTCAATTTCGGCCGCAAAAATATCCCGGTCGACACCCCGGGGGATGCCGGCCGGAAATGAAATCGTCGTGTACCGAACCCAAACCGTTCAGTTCATGCGCGATGCTAGCCGAGCTTTTCAAGGCCACCCATATAAGGACGCAACACTTCGGGAACCGTGATGGATCCGTCGCCGTTCTGGTAGTTCTCAAGCACTGCAATCAATGCGCGCCCGACAGCAATACCAGATCCGTTCAGAGTGTGAACATGAAGCGGCTGTTTGGAATCGGCCGGCCGATACCTTGCGTTCATTCGGCGCGCCTGAAAGTCCCCGCAGACCGAACAGGAAGAAATTTCTCGGTAAGCGTCCTGACCCGGAAGCCACACTTCGATATCGTAGGTTTTTCGGGCGCCAAATCCCATGTCTCCCGTGCACAAGGTCATGACGCGGTAATGCAGACCAAGTTTTTGCAGGATCAGTTCCGCACAGCCCAGCATCCGGTCCAACTCATCCAGAGACTCTTCAGGCCGGGTAACGGAAACCAACTCGCACTTGAGGAACTGGTGCTGCCTGAGCATGCCTCTTGTGTCGCGCCCTGCTGATCCAGCTTCTGACCGGAAACAATAGGTAAGAGCCGTAACACGCACCGGCAGCTGGTCATCGCTCAGGATTTCACCCGCAACCAGGTTCGTCAGCGGAACCTCAGCTGTCGGGATCAGATAGTGATCCGTGGTCGATTTGAAGAGATCTTCTTCAAACTTGGGGAGTTGGCCGGTTCCATAGAGTGGGTCCGCATTGACGAGGAGCGGCGGGGATACTTCCGTGTATCCGTTCTCTTGCGTGTGCAGATCGATCATGAATTGGCCAAGAGCCCGCTCCAGGCGCGCAATTTGTCCCTTCAACACCACAAAGCGAGAGCCTGAGAGCTTCGCTGCCGCGGCAAAATCCATGTCTCCGAGAGCTTCGCCCAGTTCGTAATGTTCTTTCGGAGCTTCATTGAAGGTGAAGGTTGGGCGTTCACCGTGGGTCTTGAGGAGAACGTTGTCTTTCTCGTCTGACCCAACGGGCACATCTTCATGCGGCAGATTTGGAATAACCGCCATGGCAGCTTCCAGATTACCGACAAGTGTGCGCTCTTCTTCTTCACCAGACTGGATGAACGCTTTGATCTGGGCCACTTCGTCGATCAACTCTTGCGCCCGGGCCTCATTGCCTGAACCCTTGGCCTTGCCGACCTCTTTTGAAGCAGCGTTGCGTCGTTCCTGGGCTTCCTGAAGCTTGGTGATATGGGAACGGCGGGAATCATCCAGCGCGATCAGCTTGGCAGCGGAGGCCTCATAACCCCTTTTTGCCAAAGCCTTGTCAAATGCGTCTGCGTTTTCCCTGATCCACTTGATATCAAACATCTTCACTTTCCGAACGACGGTCGTTGTACACTCATTCCGTCGGAAAGGCTTGAATATCGGGAACGAAGGTTAGGCGGTTTCCGCTTCTCGTTCCGCCTCACGCTGAGCGCGCTGTTTCTCCACAAGCCTGACTGACAGAATGGAGACTTCGTAGAGAAGCAACGTTGGCAGCGCAAGACCGATCTGCGAGATCGGGTCAGGAGGCGTCAGAATTGCAGCCGCAGCGAACGCACCAACAATCGCGTATTTGCGTTTCGTTTTCAGCGAGGCAGATGAAACCAGCCCTGCCCTGCCAAGCAGCGTCAGTACCACCGGCAGCTGAAAGACCAGACCAAACGCAAAGATCAAGATCATGATCAAGCCAAGATACTCACTGACCTTGGCAAGATGCTGAATGGCAACCTGCCCCTCGCGAGCCAATTGTTCCTGCGAGAGGAAAAAACCCATCGCCATTGGCATGATGAGGAAATAGACCAGACAGGCACCAATCAGAAACAGGATTGGTGTCGCGATCAGGAACGGCAGAAACGCGCCGCGCTCGTTTTTGTAAAGGCCTGGTGCCACAAACATGTAAATCTGGCTGGCAACGACAGGAAACGCGAGAAACAAAGCGCCGAAGAGCGCGAGCTTCAATTGCGTGAAGAACCATTCCTGAGGTGCGGTGAAGATCATCTCAACCGGATGCCCATCTCCCGCTGCGCGGATATAGGGAATGGTCAGGATGTTGTATATGTCTGTCGCAAAGTAGAAGCAGATTACGAACATCACCAGAATCGCACCGATTGACCACATCAATCTTTGGCGCAATTCGATCAGGTGCTCAATCAGCGGCGCTTTGGAGTCGTCGATATCTTCCTGGCTCATGCCTTCACATCTTCCGTCGCGGGCTTACTGTCCGACTTGGCTGTTGCCTCAGCGACAGGAGCATTGCTGGTCGTCTCTGCAGGTTTGGTTGGTGCTTCAACCTCGGCCTTGGGTGGCTCGGCTTCGGCTTTTTCAGAAGGTTCAGCGTCTTTTGATTTGCCGGTTGCCTTTGTGGCGTCCTCTTCGATGGACTTCTTCAAGTCACCCAAAGGATTGAAGTTGGCGACGTCCTCGACCTGTTTTTTCATGTCCGCGATATCGGCCTGCTGTTCGGCCTCACGCAGTGCATCGTTGAACGTGGACTGGAATTCGCGCGACATGCGGCGCATTTTGCCCATCGTCTGCCCGAGCGTGCGCAGCATGCGCGGCAGGTCTTTTGGCCCCACAACGATGATTGCCACGCTGGCAATCACCAAGAGTTCGGTCCAGCCGATATCGAACATGAGATGTCTCGTCCCTTAAGGAGACGCGATGCAGATTAAGATCAGCTCGCTTTGGTCTGATCTTCAGCTTTGGCGGCTGGAGCCGCTTCGCTGTTCTGATGGTCGATGGTCTTAGGGGTATCGGCTGTATCGTCTTCAGCCATGCCTTTTTTGAAGCTCTTGATCCCCTTGGCAACATCGCCCATGAGTTCGGAAATCTTTCCACGTCCGAACAGCAGAACCACGACCACTGCTATGATCAAGATCTGCCAAATACTAATGCCCATACGCCAAACTCCTGATAACCGGCTTTAAAGCCCTTGGGCCCTTCTTACAAAAAGGGCCACCTCCCTGCAATATGTCCGACATGATCATTTAATGCACTTAGACACAATGATTAATCGGATACTCATTCCCTAGACTTGGGGCGCAGGCCGTGGAAAAACAAGCACGTCTTTCGGATCAGTGGTTACTGCCACGTCCATGCCCGTCTCCCACTTGCTGCCCGCACGCACGCGCGCCTGAAGCGGCTGGTCGATGCCTTCAACGACAACGGACAGCAAATCCACTTCTCCGACGAATCGTTTTGAACGGATGCGTCCAGGTACTCCGCATAGTCCGGCAGTGCTCAAGATGACACCCTGCGGCCTGACACAAACATCGACTTTCTGTCCTGTTTCCAATTCCTCTGAAGGCAGAATTCCAAGCGGTGTTTCCACACCGGATGATGTGACGAGCCCCTGAAGCTGGTTCAATTCCGAAAAAAACCGCGCCGCAAAAAGATCGGCGGGGCTCTTGTAAAGATCAGCTGCCGTGCCGTGCTGTATCAACCTTCCTTGCCGCATCAACGCAATCTTGTCTCCCATGCGCATCGCTTCCTCCGGGTCATGGGTAACAATGATGCATGTTGCCCGCGTTTCCCGGATCACCGCCAAGGTTTCATCACGGACACTGTCCCTCAGCCGCTTGTCGAGCCCGGAAAAGGGCTCGTCCATAAGCAAGATGCCCGGGCGCGGAACAAGTGCTCTTGCAAGAGCAACCCGCTGTTGTTCACCACCCGACAGGGCGTGCGGATAGTCTTCGGCATAATCAGCGAGGCCGACGCGGCCCAATGCGCTCAAGGCGGCGGTCTTGCCCTCGGATTTCGGCAATTGCGTCAATCCGAACATGACATTGGCGAGAATGCTCATATGCGGAAAAAGCGCGTAATCCTGGAACATCAAACCGACACCGCGCTTTTCCGGCGGAAGGAACGTTGTGTCGCCGGCAATCTCATGCCCGTTGATAAGCACCTTGCCATGGCTTTGACGTTCTACGCCGGCAGCAATGCGCATCAAAGTGGTTTTGCCGCAGCCTGAGTGGCCGAGAAGACACAGAATTTCCCCGGGAGCTATCGACAGGTTCATGTCTCTCACCGAGACGACACCGTCATAGTCGTGAGACACATTTTCAAACACGAGACCAGCCGCAATCGTTGCGCCAGCCGTTCCCGGCGCTCCCCAATTTCGCGGACGGCCATTTTCAAATAGAGTTGGATCTTGTCGAGACATCAGGTTTCGGCGGTTTCGTCCGTATCTCCGTCAAAGAGCGAACCGTCTTCAAGAGGATCTTCGTCCTCCATCAATGCCGCATCATCATTGGGTGTCGGCACCATGAACGACGCGGGAACCGCGCTGTCAAGAAGACCGGCCCCTTTAAGTTCTTCAAGTCCAGGCAGATCCTTGACATTCTCTAGGCCGAAATGAATCAAGAACTGCTCTGTGGTTCCATATGTCACAGGCCTGCCCGGTGTGCGCCGCCTCCCGCGCATGCGGATCCAGGTGGTTTCAAGAAGTACATCGAGAGTTCCTTTTGAGGTGGACACACCCCGGATTTCTTCAATTTCTGCCCGAGTGACCGGTTGGTGATAGGCAATAATCGCGAGTGTTTCCAAGGCAGCGCGCGAGAGCTTGCGTTGTTCCTCGACATTTCGGTGCATCAGATAGGCCAGATCTTCTGCAGTTCTGAAACACCACTTTCCTGCCACACGTACCAGATTGACGCCACGAGAAGCATAGGTCTGCTGAAGGTCCTCCAGAAGGGACAAAACATCGGCTCCTTCCGGCAACCGGAGCGTCAACTCTTCCAGCGATAGTGGTTCCGACGAGGCAAATAGAAGTGCTTCAACCATGCGCAGGCCAGCAAGGTCAGTTGAGGCACTCTTCCCCTTTTGCACCGGGGGTTCAAGATCCAGTCTGTCCGGCTCAAATGTCATGCTCGGGTTCCTTGGCAACCGAGCGGATATAGACAGGTGAAAATGGTTCACCCTGACGGATCTCAACTTTTCCTTCGCGCACCATCTCAAGACTGGCGGAGAATGTGCTGGCGACAATCGTTGCCCAGTCCTTGTTGTCGTATAGATACTCACGCAGGTAACTGTTCAGCGGCGCCCATTCACTTATCCTGCCGACAAGCTTGGTCAGCAACTCCCTGGCTTCTTGCAATGACCAGACCGAGCGCCGCAGGACCCTGACCGACGTGACGGACTGTCGTTGCCGCTGCGTCGCATAGGCAGACAGGAGATCATAAACAGATGCTTCCCAGATGCTGTTTTGCTGAACAGACATTGTCTCCGGTGCGCCCCGATGAAACACTTCCCGCCCTTGGCGGTCGCGGATCATCAGCTTTTCCGAGACGTCTCGCATGGCTTCAAGCCGGCGGAGCCTGAAGGCAAGTGCAGCGGCAAGCTCTTCGCCAGTGGGTTCGTCTTCATCGCGCTGTTCGGGGAGCAACAGTTTGGACTTCAGGAACGCCAACCAGGCGGCCATGACAAGGTAGTCGGCAGCCAGTTCAAGACGCATCCGGCGTGCTTCAGCCACGAATTCCAGATATTGCTCGACAAGTTCAAGGATCGAAATCCGTGCCAGATCCACTTTTTGAGTTCGGGCCAGACCCAATAGCAAATCGAGAGGTCCCTCGAAACCTTCTACATCCACCACCAGCTGCGGATCCGACGTGGCTCGCTCTTCGGCGGAATGGACCGAACTCAGAAGATCATATGAGCCATCTTCGGCGATCTTTTCCGTAGTTTCCAATTCCGCCATTTCCGCTCCGGTCAAACGGCCTGCCAGCCGGTCAGTTCCACAAACTCATTCAAGGCTTTGTCCCGGTCAAACCCGGGTTCCGGCGCTTTCAAGCCATTCAGTGCTGTCTCGCACCGGTTTCTGGCTTCGCCTGCCAGTTCGGGAACCGCCTTGGCAACAGCAAGCATCTCTTCCATGTCTCCGTTGCAATGAAGAACAATGTCGCAACCTGCCTCAATGACCTTCCGTGACCGAGATTCATAATCACCGCCAAGCGCTTTCATCGATAGGTCGTCGCTCATCAAGCACCCATTGAATCCAAGCTCCTTGCGGATGACATCCTGAACAACCGCCGCACTTTGGGTTCCCGCCCTCTCAGCATCAATGCCTTCGTATACAATATGAGCTGTCATTCCCAATGACACGTGGGAAAGTGCCCCAAACGGGCGAAAATCCACGCTTTCCAACGAAGATTTGCTTGCTGTTACCCTCGGAAGCTCAAAGTGACTGTCAACCTGAGCCCTGCCGTGTCCAGGTATATGCTTTATGACAGGGAGAATGCCTCCCGCAACTGCTCCCTTGACCATCTCGTTTCCAAGTTTAGCAACAACTTCGGGGTCGCCTGAAATTGCCCTGTCACCGATTGCATCAACGGTTTCCGGAAAACGAATATCGAGGCATGGCAAACAGCCAATGGTAATGCCGACAGCTTCCAGGTCGTAGGCAATCAGTCTTGCCCCAAGCCAGGCTGCTCTGGTTGCGGCCTTTTCGTTGGTCTGAAACAAGTCTCCGAATAGTTTGGGGGCTGGGTATTTCGGCCAATGCGGGGGCCTCATGCGCTGTACACGCCCCCCTCCTGATCGATAAGGACCGGTGCCGCTTTTCTGCCCGTCGCCTCTCGAAAGGCAGACGTCAAGGCGCGCACCTGATCCGGTGTTTCGATGTTTCGGGCGAATAATATCAATCCCCAGGGGTTTTCTTTTCTGAAGAAAGACATTTCTTCTGGTGTGAGCGTCGGCCCAGAACAGCCGGAAACAAAGGCTTTGGTCATGGAACCGGATTAGCGGTCCACCTCAAGTCCGTCAAGAAAGGCTGTTCGTGGCTCTTGCACCAGATCGACGAACTTGCAAACTGTGCCGACCCACACCGCCAAGATTGGAGCCACGCATGCGCGCGCGACTTGATATTCCAGCCGGCCAGCTGCACCGGATTTCCCATAGATCTGAAATTCTTGGCAGCAACCGGCTTGGCGACACCGCAACGCGAGACATCATTGTCTATACGCCGCATGGACATGACGGAAGCGACCTTCCGCTTTTGGTGGATATCGTTGGCTTCACAGCGGGCGGTCCAGCACATGTCAACTGGAAAAACTTCGGAGAAAACGTTCCTGAGCGCCTGGACAGACTCATTTTCGACGGTGCTCTCAAGCCGGTTGTCGTCGCCTTTCCCGACTGTTTCACCCGCCTTGGAGGCAACCAGTATATTGACAGCTCAGCCATGGGCCCTTGGGGCACCTGGCTCACGACAGAGATGCTGGAAGAAGTCGAAAACCGCTTTCACTGCGGCGGCAAAGGCAAAAGAGGCCTTTTCGGAAAGTCGTCCGGCGGTTACGGCGCTATCATTCACGCAATGAAGTATCCGGATGTCTGGTCCGCTGCGGCCTGTCATTCCGGCGATATGGCTTTCGAGCTTTGTTACCTTCCGGAAATGCCGAGCGCGCTTCGCGCGATAGCAAAGGCCGGTTCGATTGAAGCCTTCGTAAAAAACTTCGAAAAAGGACCGAAATTTCCGGGAAACGCTCTTCATGACTTGATGACATTTGCGATGGCTGCCACCTATGACCCCGACCCGGATCCGGAGGTCTTTTGCGGTATCAGGCTTCCGGTAGACCCGGATACGTGTGAAATCATCGAGGAACGATGGGCCGCTTGGCTGAAATGGGATCCTGTCCAAATCGTTGAGGATCATGCCGACGCTCTAAGGTCCATGAAGGGTCTTTGGATCGAGTGTGGAGATATTGATCAGTACAATCTTGTCTACGGTGCACGCCGCTTTCACAGGAAGCTCGAAGCCGCCGGAATTGACCATGTGTATCAGGAGTTCAACGATACACACTCGTCCATCGACTACCGAATGGATGAAAGCTTGCCGTTTCTTGTGAACAGTCTGCTGGATTGACGTCATAGGATTTGCGTCAATCAACGAGGCTGCGGACTCATAATCAGAACAACACTGTTGTTGCGAGGACGATATTAGACAAGAACACAACAGGGCGCGTGTTGTGGCGGCCAGTGACACAGCACCAGTTTTTCAGTCGACCATACCTGTTCTCAATCTTGTGGCGGGAAAGATGAATTTTGACGTCATTCGCGATGATGCCCATCTGGGCTTCGGTTGAAGAGCATCTGGCGCGGCTTCAGAAACAGTTGCTTGATGTGTTCGAGACGCTCGGGTCAAACCATAACAGATGCGGCGTAGACGAACTTTCCGCTGCCCTTGAGCCACGTTGGTGCCTTCAAGGGAAACAAACGGATGATACCTGCATCCTGGGACAAACCTTTCATTCGACAAATTCCGTCAAAGGTTTGTTACGAGCCGAGAATTCCTCAACAATGTATTGCATCGAAGGTCCCCAACGCCTGCTTTATTTTGCTTTGCCAGAACGTAGCGCCGTAAGATCTTCGCTCAACATATCAATGAAGCGGCGAACGCGCGGTTCCAGCAAACGCTTATGGGGGTAAAGCGCGAGGATCGGAACTTGCCCATGAGTGAGCCGCGGCAACACCCTCTCGAGCCGTCCCTCCGCAATATCAGCACTGACCAGTAGCCCCGGTAGCAAGACTATACCGAGGCCATCCAATGCCGTTGCCCGCAACGCTTCAGCGCTGTCAAAGCGCAGACGAACCTCACCTTGGGCACGAACCCAGCTGCCATCTTCCTCTTGCAAATGCCATCCTTGTCGTTCACTGCGGCTTGCGAACTGAATTAGGTCGTGGCGCGTGAGCTGTTCTATATTCAGAGGTCTTTCACGCCCGTCAAAATAGGCTGGGGCTGCACACAAGATCGCTTCGTCCCGCAAGAGTGTTCGTGCGATGAAACCCTGATCCGGCGCACTCACGCCGATACGGATGGCAAGATCGAAGCCCTTCTCGATGATGTTGTCGATGCGGTCCGACAGCGACATCTCGATCTGGGTCTCGGGCCATGCATTCAGATACCGGCGCACGGTGGGTAGCAACAATCTGCGCCCCAAGGCATCTGGCGCCGTGATGCGGAGGACGCCGCGGGGGACACCGCTGTCATTTGCGATGCTGTTGTCAGCGGCTTCAATCGCTTCACGGATGGCCAACCCGTGCTCGTAGAGGCGCTTTCCCTCCTCTGTCAGGTCCAGTGCGCGCGTACTTCGGTTCAAAAGCCGAGCGCCATAGCCTTCCTCCAATCGTGCGATGGCTTTGCCAGCCGTAGAACGGGAAAGACCGAATATCTTACCCGCAGCAACAAAGCTCCCGGTCTCAACAACCGAGAGAAACAGGAGGATGTCGTTCACCTTCGAACCAATCATACCCAATTGTAGCAAATGGATCGGGACTGAAGCGAACACAAATCGTTATTACGAGCCTCTAAGTCTGTAGCCGTGACACTCAGCAATGGAAACAGACATGTCCGCTTCAATTGATCGTATGAACCCCTCAGCTCTGCCGGATGCCGGCAAGGTCGGCTATTCACAAATATCGATTGTCCACCCTGGCCCATTGGCCTTTGTGTCGGGCCAGGTGGCGTGGTGCGCCAACGGAACACCTGCTCCGGCATCGCTTGCCGAGCAGGCTGCTATCGTCACCGGGAACCTGCAAGGCGCCCTTGATGCGCTTCAGGCGACGACTGACGACATCGTTCAGATGCGCGTCTATATGACCGACCTGCAGGCTGAGACGCAAGAGATCGCCATGACCGAACTCACGCGCTTCCTCAATGGCGCACAGCCAAGCCTCACCGGTATCGGCGTAGCGGCTCTGGCAGGGCCGGACCTACAGATCGAGGTAGAAATGGTGGTGCAGGTCGCCTCCTGACCGCCCCCAACAAAAGTCATACGTATGAAACCTGCCATCTCTTCCCAAGCAGGGCCAAACCGGCGCGAATTGCTGCTAGCGGCTGCCGCCGCTTCATCTGTTGCCCTACTGACGCGCGTTGCTTCCGCTCAACCGCAAAGCGAATTTAAAGGACGAAGAGAATTGTCTACCTTCGCAACCACAGACGGAACCGAGACCTTCTTCAAGGACTGGGGTCTAAAAAAACGCGCAGCCCATTGTGTTTCGTCACGGTTGGCCGCTGTCCAGCGACGATTGCGACAACCAGATGCTGTTCTTCGCCGCCAAGGGCTTTAGCAAACCGTGCTCAGTTCTATCTTGATGTGCCGACGGACCCTTTCTTCGGTTTCAATCGAGAAGGTGCGGAGGTGAACGAGGGCCAGTTTCAAAACAGGTAGCGTCAGGGTATGATGGGCAGTGCATCGGCTCACTATCAGTGCATAAAGGTCTTTTCTGAGAATGATCAGACGGAAGACCTCGAGGCAATCGACCTGCCGGTTCTGGTAATGCACGCTGAAGACATATGAAGACTTGTCCCACGGGTTCTTCGCTTCCCATCCTGATCTCCTGAATGTAGATCTTCTGGCGATCATCGAAGCCTGATCACGCATTGCTGCGGGTGAAATGCCCCCGCAGCTTTGCAAGAAGCGGCCGTAGGTCCCTTGTAGCGAAGACCCGATTTGTCGAACGCTCGCAGGTGTTAGAAGCTGCTGCCGTGTTTGATGCCTGTTTAGAGGTCCAGTTCCTAGGGACGACGTCTGATTGAAAATGACTGCGGCAGCGTCAAAACCGCACCACCTATGATAATCAACAAAGCACCAAGCGCTGCGATGGGTGTCGGGATCTCTCCCCAGACCGCGAAACCGAACAGCGCGGACAACAGAACCGTTCCGTAATAGATTGGCGCCAACGTTGCTGCCCCTGCACGTCTGTATGCTGAGACGTTGAGAGACTGGCCTATGATTGCAAGCGGGCCCATCCAAACAAAAAGCATGAGTGATTCCAGAGAAATCCCTTCATTCACGATCAGCCAGACAACCGGCCCTGTCAGAACGCACGCCGCGAGCACATTTACGTAGGCCAGGATTGTTACCGTGTTCTCACGTTGGGAAATATAGCGGATAATGAGTGTTTCCAGCGCCATGAAAACCGCTCCCAACAAGGCAGCGCCGACGCCTGCAACTGCCAGACCATCGTAAGTGCCAACCGTTTCCGTGGAACGCACCACAAGCAAGGCTCCGAAGGCACAAAATGCGCCTGCGATCCAGTGCTTTCCGGTGATAATCTCCTTCAGGATCAAACCGGCCAGCCCGATCGCGATGATACCCTTTGTAAGACCGATCGCCGTCGCATCAGCCAGTGGCAGGACACTGGCGGCATAAATCGAGCATCCAAGGCCACCGATGCCGCAACACGCACGCAGGACATGCAATTTCCACAATGGGCTTAACCCACCGGTGAGAGACACGCGCTTTACAACGGATACCCCGAGGATAGTCATGGCTCCGCCGAGGTATCGTAGCCAGACAAGAACAATCACCGGAAGCAGACCATCTGCAATCTTGCCGGCAGCAAAAATCGGAGTAAATGCAGACATCCCGGCAATAGCCAGGACAAACGCCAGTCCCGTATGCTGTTCTCTTCGGTAAGCTGTATACACCGTTTTCAATCCCAAACTTCACCAACCAGACATAAGAGGCCCATCAGCAGATTGTCAGGCCCTAAATTGCCATGGCGGGTATTCATATTTGCATCGCATTGCTGCCTCCTGTGCGAAACTGTATACTTCCAAAATGAATTGGGATGACCTGAAACTAGTTGATGCCGCAGCGCGCATGCGTTCTCTGTCCGGCGCTGCCAAAGCGCTTGATATCAGCCAACCTCAATTGAGCCGGAGGCTCAAGAGCTTTGAGGACAGAGTGGGCGCCCGCCTGTTCGACAGAACGCCGGCGGGATTGAAACCCACAGAAGCCGGATTGCGCCTGATACCGCTTGCCGAGGATATGAGAAAGAAGGCCGAGGCCGCATGCCGCATTTTGCCTGATTTGTCAGGCTCAACGCTCAAAGTTGTAAGAGTGGCCGTTGATGAAGTTCGCGCTCGTGTGCTCACAGATCAATTTGGTGACCTCACTGCAATGCTCGACGGTGTAGAACTTGAATTGATTTCCAGCCACCAGTCCGTCAACCATCAGAGCCGAAGCATTGAACTTCAAATCCGCAATTGCCTTCCTGAAACCGATACACTGATCGCGCGAAAGGTAGGCGAACTTGCCTATGCGGTTTACGGATCCAAGTCTTTTGTCGCGAACAATCCGTCAGCCCTCGACCCACTTGCCTATTCATCCTGCTCCTGGCTGGGTTTCACGCCTGACGATCTTTGGTATCCAGCCCATGCCAGATGGTTGGAGGAACGCCTCGCCAAACCGCCTTTACTTCGCACCAACACAATGACAACGCTCATGAATATGACTGCTGCCGGCGCTGGATTATCATTGTTGCCGGTGTTCATGGGTGATGACCATCAGGACCTTGTCCGGCTTACAAAACCCATTCCGGAGCTAACGAACCCTGAGCACATAATCGTGCACCGGGACTTGCGCCGCGAACCTGCTGTTCGCCAGGCGATTGACGCAATTGCTGCTGTCTATAAATCAATGGCCTGCCGGCTGGAAGGTGCCGATGAGGACACCGTCGTTATTGCTGCGGAATGAACGCCGGTCCATGCCCGGCATTCAAACCAATCAAAATCTCTCAAACTCTAAATTCTTACTGCCTGCGTACAAAACAGTCACCGCCCGCGCCTTTGAGGCTTTCGCAGAGTGAAATCGCTTCTTCACGGGAGCCTGTGGGGATACGGGCACGGTAGAAAACACCTCGGTCCTGAACATTTGCAGACACAATTACTGCATCGCGATTTCCAAGAATACCCGGGAACTGACGCTGCAAGCCTGAATAGGCGTTGCTGGCAGCCTGCTCAGAACGTTGAGAGGTCACCTGAACTATATAGGTTCCAGCAGGGATGCTTCCAGAATTGGTTGCCGGGGCTGCTGCAGGAGCAGTTGTTGCAGGCGCCGGTGCCGCTGCGTTTTGCTGACCCAGATTAAGCGGCCCATCGTTTTGACTGGCAGGTGCCGGAGTTGTTGCCGCGGCTGGCGCACGTGCCACTTGAACGGGTGCGGCCGGTTTCTTGCGCGGCAACACGGTCGGGACAGGCTGGACCGGTTCAACCGCAGCCGGCGTTTCAGTTCCGGCAACAATCGCAGGTGTTGTCGGCGCTGCGGCATCTGGCGTGGCGGCAACCGGTGTCTCTGCCTGAGTGGCTTGTGCCGGTGACGAAGCGGGAGCAGCTGCAACAGGTGTTTCAGAAACAGATCCAGGGACGACAGGAGTTGTTGAGACGACCCTTGGAGTTTCGCTATTGGCAGCAACCGAAGGCGCGGCTGGCGCAGGCGTAGGTGCTGCAGGCGCAGGAACAACGGGCTGTTCAACTGCGGCAACAGTCGGTTCTGGCGTGGCAACCGGGGGTGCCCCTGCTTCACCTCCGGATATGATTGAGCCGTCCGGACGCACAACAAGTGTGCGAACCCGTTTTGGCGCTCCCGGCAGAAGATCGGCATTGCCATTGGCTCCAGCCGGTGCGGGAGGCAACTCAGCCGGTTGCGGGCTCTCGGGCCTCACCAATTGATCTGGACCGGTTTCCCCCGTTCCATCAATTCTATCGTAGATAAGCTTGGCCGACTGATTGTCAGTTGGTGCCTGACTTTGCTCCGGGTAAATCTTCAGTGGTTCCTGCAAGCCGCTGATAATCGGCGGCGGTCCGCTTGGCACCTGCACCGAGCTTCCGTCCATCAGGAAAAATCCGGCAGCTCCCAAAACCGCAACACCGAGAATACCACCGGCCACAAACAGTCCCCGGCGCGACCGCTCTTGAGCCTGTGGTACAGCTTGCTTTTCCGCTGCCGGATGTGGCGGCAACACGCCCTCACCGCTCAGGCTTGGGTCACTTTCCTGCATGGCCCTTGCAACCGCGTCGAGATCATATCCCTCAGGTGGCGGCGGGGTTTCATCATCTTCAAGACGAGGGACAGAACCAGCAGCAGCCGGCCAGCTCATTTCGTCAATGTCTGCCGTAGAGGCACGCTCGTTAGCAGCGCTCTGAACTTCCTTTGCTGCTTCGTCAGCAGAAATTTGCGCCTTACGTTCAGCGGGATCAGGAAATTCAAGGTCGGCAAACAGCGCTTCGATGCCTTCTGCATCGCTTAGTGCGGCAGAACCTGCGGGCCTGACAACAGGAGCCGGCTCTGCCTCAGCCGGGTTAAGAGCTGCAAAAAGATCGCTTTCGTCGATCCTTGGCCGCCTATCATCATCGAATTGCGCGCTGACAGCAGGCGTGCCGAAGTCTGGTTCTTGCTGTGCAACTTTCTGCTCTGCTTCCCGTGCCGGGTTTACAGACAGGTTCACCGAAAAATCGTCCCTGTTGTAACCTTTTACCGAAGGTGCCGGCTGAGCTTCAACGTCCGGCGCGCGAACGGGTTCCGGATCAACTGCGATTGCCTGTTCGAAATCGAGGTCCCGAACCTTCGGTCTGACGACGGCCTCAGTCTGCGAAATCGGATCAACGCGTGGAACTGCGAAATCCTTGGTTGGTGTCTCGATCGCCGCGGTCATTGCTGGATCAACGGTTACCGGCGGAACACTTGGCTCCGGCGTATCATCTACTGATTGCCGAAGCGCACCGATCAATTCGTCTTCAAGTTCCGCTGTTAGATTTTGTTCCAGATCCAATGCCACCGTGGGTGTCAAAGACGCGGGCGTTTCTGGTTCCTGCGTTGCGAGCGCTTGGTTTGACGGCTGATCGAACGTTGAAGCTTGAGGTTCGACAGATCTCTGCAGAACAGGGGCAATTCTTTCCTGTGCCGGAACGACTGATGCCACCTCTTCCGACGGTTCGCTTTCCGGAACTTTGGGCCACAAGGAAGAAACATGTGTTGAAGGCACGGTTTCGGTCGGCGACTGAGCAGCACTAGAAAAGACGGCCGGCTCTGGCGCTGCAGCTTGCGAAACCGAAGCAACACCTGGCTGATCTCCCAGTGGCGACGCGTCTCCACCCTGGTTCTGATTGTCCGCAACGGGCTGTACAGCTACAAATGAGGGCTCGATGCGACCGGAGGACTGAGAAGTCGGCACTTCTTCCTGTGGATCCTCGGCGAAATCGTTCAATCCTGCAAAATAGTCGGTACTACCAACACGACCACTACTCACATCTGCCCCCGATTGCTTGTTTTTCTGGACAATGCGAGCCAGCTCGAGCAGCGGATCCTCCGCAGCCGGACGCTCTGCGTCCGCACTCTGCCCGGCCGCATGCAAGTCTGTTCGCTTTGGTTCGTAATCTTCTGACATGAGCCTTACGAAAACCGGTCCAGTTGTGCCGCTACGATGCCAACACTGTGTGTCAAGCGGCCAAGAAAGAATCTAGCGCATTTCTTCAGGGGCATTTACGCCGAGAATCGACAATCCTGAAGCAAGCACCAAAGATATTGCACGAACCAATGCAAGACGTGCTAGGGTTAATTTGGCGTTACCAGTGTCAATAAAGCGTAAATGCGGCATTTCCTTGCCTCTATTCCAGTGACCATGCAGTGAACTCGCCAACTCATGCAGGTAAAAAGCGATTCTGTGTGGCTCATGTGTTTCGGCAGCCGCTTCTATCACTTTTGGCCATTCTGCCATCTTCGCGATCAGTTCCAGCTCACCAACATCATCAAGGAGTGCATAGTCGGCTGCTGAAAGAGCGTCGTCGCCAATATCGAGACCCTTGAGTTCTTCGGTCGCCTGCCTTAGCACCGAGCAACAACGAGCGTGGCCGTACTGAACATAAAAGACCGGATTGTCTTTCGATTGTTCCGTGACTTTCTTGAAATCAAAATCAAGCGGTGCATCATTCTTGCGGAATAGCATCATGAACCGAATTGGGTCCGGGCCAACTTCATCGACGACTTCTCGGAGCGTGATGAACTCACCGGAGCGTTTTGACATCTTGACCGGCTCACCATCGCGCATGAGCTTTACAAGCTGGCAGAACCTGACCACCACGTCCGTTTTGCCGTCAGAAACAGCCTTTCCAACGGCCTGAAGCCGCTTGGCATAGCCGCCATGATCAGCGCCCAACACGTAGATCGTCTCTTGAAAACCCCGCAAGAATTTGTCCTGGAAGTAGGCAACGTCTGCCGCGAAATATGTGTAGGAACCGTCTGACTTCTTCAACGCTCGGTCTGTGTCATCGCCAAAGTCACTGGCACGGAACAAGGTCTGTTCCCGATCCTCCCAATCGTCCGGCACCTGTCCTTTGGGAGGTGGCAACGTCCCTTCGTAAACAAGCCCCTTTTCACGCAGGGTGTCGAGCATGAAGTCAATTTTTGAAGCGTTGGTCCCTTCCCGCTCGTGCAGGGTCTTTTCGGAGAAGAAGATCTCGTGTTCAACACCTAACGCAGCCAAATCGGACCGGATAAGTTCGAGCATTGCAGCCATTGCACGCTCTTTCACGAGCGGAAGCCACTCGCTTTCATTCATCGTTTTCAACCTGTCGCCGAATTCGTCCTTTAGCTGAGCGCCGATCGGTTTCAGGTAGTCGCCAGGATACAATCCGGCCGGAATGTCTCCAATGTTCTCGCCGAGCGCCTCGCAATACCGCAAATAGGCACTGCGGGCGAGCGTATCGATCTGAGATCCGGCGTCATTGATGTAGTATTCTTTGACGATTTCACACCCGGCGAAAGCCAGAAGATTGGCCAGGGCGTCGCCGAGAACCGCACCGCGGATATGCCCGACATGCATCGGGCCGGTGGGATTGGCTGACACATATTCCACGTTTACTTTTCGATTTTCGGCCGGATGGATACTTCCATATTTCTTGCCGAATTCCAGCACACTGCCAAGCACGCGCTGCCATACGACCGGTGCCACCCGCAAATTTATAAATCCTGGCCCCGCAATCGTCGCTTCGACGATGTCCGGATCAGCGCTCAACTTTTCAACAAGTTGCTCTGCAAGATCTCTGGGCTTCAAACCAAGAGGCTTTGCCAGAACCATTGCGGCGTTTGTCGCCAGATCACCGTGGGCAGGATCACGCGGAGCCTCCACGACGACTCGAGAAAGGTTCGGCTCATTCCCATTTGCGTCTTTAAGGTCAAATGTTTGAATTATTTTTTTAACGCGCTGCGTAAAGTCAGCGAAGATGTTCATAGAGCACCGATCTGGTTTCGAATTTTGGTTTCCAAGCACCGTCGCGCTGCAGAGAATTTCACCTCCGGCGTCACCGGCTCTTAGACTGCCTCAGCGCCTACCCCAAATCAGGAGTATCGTCAAACAATCTGCGATGTTCTTCAATTGCATATCGATCGGTCATACCTGCGATGTAGTCGCAAATTCGCCGCGCAATTTCTGCATCGCTCAATTCATTCATGCCGATGTTCCAGGGTTCGGGCATCAGCCCTGGGTCCGAATGGAATTTGCCAAACAGGTCCCGAACGACGCGGGCCACAAGCTTTCGAACGGCAAGAACATCCTCATGCCGATATACACGTGCAAACAGAAAATCCTTCACTTCGCCTTCCGCTTGGGTCATTCCGGTTGAGAACCCGACCAGACATTTACCGGCCATGCGGATGTCCTGCGCGTTCTGAGGATCCAGTTCCGACAAATTGCGCACCGCTTCCCGTATGACGTCTTCCACCATTCTTGTTATTGATCTGCGAACGATTTCATGAATGCGCCGGCTTTCTTCAAGACCCGGGTACTTGGCGTCAACTTCGGCTAGAATATTTGCCAGAAACGGAACGTCGCGCATATCTTCAATCGCAAACAAACCCGCCCTCAATCCGTCATCCAGGTCGTGTGCGTCATAGGCAATGTCGTCCGCAATTGCCGCGGCCTGCGCCTCTCCGCCGGGCCAGGTGTCGAGCAGAAGGTCCTGTTTATCCGCATAGTCCCTTATCGCGAAAGGCAATACTGAGCCCTGAAACTTCCCGATCGGTTTTCCGTCCGAGCCCACCAAAGGACCATTGTGTTTAACGAGGCCCTCGAGAGTTTCCCAGGCGAGATTTAATCCGTCAAAGTCAGCATATCTCTGTTCCAGGTGCGTCACGACGCGCAAGGACTGCGCGTTGTGGTCGAAACCATCAAATGGTGCCATGCATTCATGCATGACATCTTCACCTTCATGCCCGAATGGGGTGTGTCCGAGGTCGTGCGACAGCGCCAGGCACTCTGCCAGATCCTCATCCAGACGCAGTGCGCGGGCCAGTGATCGCGCAATCTGCGAAACTTCAATCGTGTGCGTCAGCCTCGTGCGGAAGTGATCGCCTTCATGATACACAAAGACTTGGGTCTTGTGCTTCAAGCGCCGGAAGGCCGAAGAATGAATTATCCTGTCCCGGTCCCGTTGAAATGGTGTTCTGGTCGGACTCTCGGCTTCTGGAAACAGACGACCGCGGCTGCGAAACGGGTTTTCCGCGTAAACCGCTCGCGATTGCGCTCCAAATCCGATATCCGCATTCATCAGTTGCCAACCTTCGCTCACTGCGTTGTCCCGTACCATCTCCCGAAGCTGCGAGATACCCACTCCATTGACGTGGGCTACTTCAAAACATACTTATCTCGATACATCAGGTTTAATGCTCTTGAATGCTCCAAGAACTCAGCGAGTCGGCTACACATGACCGAGACACTTGAAAATCGAGTAACAGTCAGCGAGCGCGCAGCCAAGCGAATTGCGTCCATTTTATCAAATGAACCTGCGGGCAGTATGCTTCGGGTCAGTGTGGAAGGCGGCGGTTGTTCCGGTTTGCAGTACAAATACGACGTTGTCGGCGAAAGCGAAGACGACGATTTCGTCATTGAGAACCCGGGCGCGACGGTTTTGATCGATACGATATCCCTGCAGTATATGGGTGGGTCGGAGATTGATTTCGTTGACGATCTGATTGGTCAGTCCTTTCAAATCAACAACCCAAATGCGGTGGCTGGCTGCGGCTGCGGTACCAGCTTCACCATCTAGAACCCGCAAGGCACTCTAACTGGGCTGTTGCCCCGACCCTTTCGAAACGGAGGCAACTCAGCCATGAAAATTGCGACCTGGAATATCAATGGAGTTAAGGCGCGCATTGATACGGTCCAGGATTGGCTGAAAGAAACAAATCCCGATATTGCCTGCTTTCAGGAAATCAAATCGGTTGATGAGAATTTTCCACGCCAGCCCTTTGAGGACCTCGGTTACAATGTAGAGACCCATGGGCAAAAGGGTTTTAATGGTGTTGCCCTGCTTTCCAAATCGCCGCTGGAAGACGTTCAACGGGGGCTTCCCGGAAACGATGCTGACGAACAAGCACGTTACATTGAGGCAAGCGTATCAACGGAAAGCGGCGCCATTCGTTTCGGCTGCCTTTATCTTCCCAACGGCAATCCTTTGGGCACCGAAAAGTTCCCATATAAAATAGAATGGATGGACCGACTTATTGCGCACGCCAAAGAACGGCTGAAAGACGAAACCCCGTTCTTGCTGCTTGGCGACTACAACGTCATTCCAGACCCCGTTGACGCGAAAAACCCCGAGGGATGGCTTGAAGATGCGCTTTATCAGCCGGAAAGCCGACGGCGCTTCAGAACACTTTTAAACCTCGGCCTTACGGAAGCAGTCCGTTCCTGTACAGAAGCTCCTGAGACCTTCACTTTCTGGGACTATCAGGCTGGTGCATGGCAGAAGAACAATGGCATCCGCATTGACCATATACTTATGTCAGCGCAGGCAACCGATCGGATGACCGGATGTGGCATCGACAAACACGTTCGCGGTTGGGAGAAACCGTCGGACCATGTTCCGGTCTGGGTGGATCTCGCAGCCTGATTCTCTTTCATAATCCACACAGCTTTCGTGTTTCGGCCAGTTGAACTGGGCCGAAAGCAATGCGGTTGACGTCGGGACTTGCAGTGTTCCAAAGCCGTGCTAGTCTTTTGAGGTCATGGGGTAACGGACCAAACATATCCGTCCGCATTTCAAAATTGCGGACCTTTCATTCCGGCGATGAGCAGAATGGCCGGACGCGCACGTTTGATGCCTGTCACAACGGTTTTCGTTGTCTTTCTTTTGATGAACATAGCGCCCTCATACTCACAATCCATCTCCTGCACCTGCCGGTACAAAGGTGAAGACTATGGCGTCGGCGAGATCGATATGCTTGAAAAGCCCCGATGGCATGCGAATGGCCACATGCCAGATGGTTCTCAACAATACGTCATGGAATTTCAGCAGTGCCCCTTGCCCGCTTTCGAAGCTTATGACTCCGAAAACACCGGAAACGGAAAAGCAGCCGGTGCGATCCCCCCCTTGTCGGGCCGACATCACTCGTAACGCTGGATTACTGAGAGGGTACCTGCTGCGAGGCCAGGATGTCCGGACGGTTCTGTTCAATCCAACCGTCGGCGAGAGAACGCGCTTGCTGGCGCACGGTTTCCGGAGAAACCGCAAAATACTGTTCGTGCATGGCGTTGATCCAGCTCGCATCGCCGCCTGAGGCCTGCGCACGTGCCACCGTCATCCACATCAACCCGCGGGCCTTTTTCTTTTCGGAGTTGCCGATCTCGTAAAGTGTTTCGCCAAGGCGCGCCTGAGCTCCGACATGTCCCTTGAGCGCCGCCAGATTGTACCAACGAACGGCCATGCGGCTGTTGTTGTTCTGGTACATTCGACCAAGCTGGTATTGAGCGGCTGCGTCACCAAAATAGGATGCAGCGTGTGTAAAGATCTGACGCGCACGGCTTTCACTTTGCGGAACCGCACCGTCTATTCCGGTCAGGTAGTATGAGCCGAGTGCGACAAATGCGCTGGAAACAAATGGCGCGTCTGGTGCGTCAGGTCTATCTTCACCGTGCTCACGAACGATCTGGCTGTAATACTCGAAAGCCTTCAGGTCGTCTTCCTTGACGCCGTCGCCCTTGGCGTACATCTCGCCAAGTTTCCAAGCCGCCATAGGCTGACCGTTTTCCGCAGCATATTGTAGAGAGCTGAGCGCGGCTGCCTTGTCGCCGGAATAATATTGACGCGCTCCAGCGCGCAAAGCTTCGCTGGGAGAAAGATCCTGCGGGCCAATAGTTCTCGGGGCCGCCGGCTGTCCATCAAACGCCAGCGCCTCGCCTGCCATGACCGCAATCATCAACGCACCGAGCACAGTTCCGGTTTTTCCTAGGCGTTGAATCAATGAACTCTTCTTTTGCATCCCATTCACACTATTATCCGCCGGACAGAATTTATTTTTCCGACGGACGGTCTTGTTTTTTATCCGCGCCATGCGCATTTGATTTCACTGTGTCCTGTCGAGAAGCGCTCGCCGGACCCCGTTGTTTGATATGGCCAAAAATGGCCAATCAATTCGGCCTAAGTTGGGCCGTTTGCCGCCCAATTAAGACCATTTGCAGATTATTTGTGTCGCAATCCGCCTCATAGCCGTCACGAAGTACAACCGGCTTGTTGGCTGATAGTAACGCAACGGTTGAATGGCAAACATGGCCGAACGTGGGCAATGTCTTCATTCGAGCAACCCGGTTGCCACTCTATGTTCAAGTGTTGCGAAATTGGCACAATTTGACCCCTCACCCCGTCCCACACGCTGAACAATAATGCGCACAGTCTGGTTGATGATGTGTTTCCAGCGCATGCGGCGCCTTGCGCAACTGTTGAAAACGGGGGCTTTTGGCCAAATCGCCTTGCCGTTCTATGTTTGTCCTTCAAACTGGAAAGCGATTCGGTGTAGGTAAAGCCCGCTAAGACACAATCGACGAAGATCTAAAACCAACCAGGCGATATGGAATGAGTGCGAAAGACGATTTATTTGCCGGCAATGCCGCGGTTTCCTCTCCAGTGGAGCAGGAAACGCGATCTCGCGCACCGCAGAAACCGCGCTCCATGCCTGCTGTTGCCGCCGTTTCCGATGAATATTCTGCAGCTGACATTGAAGTTCTTGAAGGTCTGGAACCGGTGCGCCGCCGGCCAGGCATGTATATCGGCGGAACGGATGAAAAGGCATTACACCATCTTTTCGCTGAGGTTATCGACAATTCCATGGATGAAGCGGTCGCCGGACACGCAACATGGATCGATGTGACGCTTGCGGACGACGGCTACCTGACGATCACGGATAATGGCCGAGGCATTCCGGTAGACCCCCATCCGAAATTCAAGGACAAGTCCGCGCTGGAAGTCATCATGACCACGCTGCATGCGGGCGGAAAATTCGACAGCAAAGTCTATGAAACATCCGGCGGTCTCCATGGCGTTGGTATTTCTGTCGTCAACGCTTTGTCAGAGGAACTGGTCGTCGAAGTTGCACGCAGTCGAAAGCTTTATCGTCAGACCTTTCGTCGTGGGAAGGCGGACGGTCCACTGGAGCTGGTTGGCGACACCCAAAACCGCCGTGGAACACAAGTGCGCTTCAAACCCGATGCCCAGATTTTCGGAAAAGGCGCAAAATTCCAACCGGCACGGCTGCTTAAGATGGCGCGGTCAAAGGCCTACTTGTTTGGTGGCGTAGAGATCCGCTGGCACTGTGCACCCAACCTCTTGTTCGACAAGGATGAAACGCCTGCAGAGGCCGTTTTCCACTTTCCTGGTGGCTTGAAGGACTTTCTCGCCGAACGGTTGACCAAGGAACGCAGAGTAGTTGACGAGGTTTTCTCCGGCCGAACAGACAATGCTGGTAAACATGGCTCCGTGGAATGGGCTGTAAGCTGGTTTGCCGGTGACGGTTTCATCAATTCCTATTGCAATACGGTGCCGACACCCGAAGGTGGGACGCATGAGGCAGGTTTCCGCTATGCGCTGCTTCGCGGATTGAAAGCCTACGGGGAACTGACCAGCAACAAAAAGGCTTCCATCATCACTGGCGATGATGTGCTCACGTCAGCAGGTGGCATGCTCTCCGTCTTCATCCGGGAACCTGAGTTTGTCGGCCAGACCAAGGACAAGCTCGCGTCCAATGAAGCAACTCGAATTGCAGAAGCGGCGGTGCGTGATGCGTTTGACCATTGGCTGACAGCTTCGCCCAATCAGGCCAACAAACTGCTTGAATGGGTCATCGACCGTGCGGAAGAGCGCCTTCGCCGCAGGCAAGAAAAAGACGTCGCCCGCAAAACCGCCGTCCGAAAACTCCGGCTTCCTGGCAAACTTGCAGATTGTTCTGCGAACCAGGCAGAAGGCACCGAACTTTTTATCGTCGAGGGCGACTCGGCGGGCGGCTCCGCTAAGCAGGCGCGCAACAGATCCAACCAGGCCATATTGCCGTTGCGTGGAAAAATTCTGAACGTTGCCAATGCTGGCCGTGACAAACTCGTGGCCAATCAGCAACTGGCAGATCTCATTCAAGCACTTGGATGCGGCAGCAGGTCTCAATATCGCGAGACAGATCTTCGCTACGAGAAGATTGTGATCATGACCGATGCCGATGTGGATGGCGCGCACATCGCTTCACTTTTGATTACGTTCTTTTACCGGGAAATGCCGGAACTCATTCGCGGCGGTCACCTTTATCTTGCAGTTCCGCCTCTATATCGTCTCAGCCAAGGGGGCAAAACACTGTATGCCCGCGACGACGCGCACAAAGACGAGCTTCTTGAGACAGCATTCAAAGGCAAATCCAAGGTCGAAATCGGCCGTTTTAAAGGGCTTGGAGAAATGCTTCCAGCCCAGTTGAAAGAAACCACGATGGATCCTTCGAAGCGTTCGCTCCTGAAAGTGGACGTCGATGAGAGCGAAATCGGGGATACCAATGATGCCGTCGAAAGGCTTATGGGCAATAAACCCGAAGCCAGGTTCCGTTTTATTCAAGACAATGCAGAATTTGCAGAGGACCTTGATATTTAGGGCCGAAAACGGATAGTTTAAGACAGTTTTTTAGTCGGGGGCTGCTTGGAAGGCTGGGCCTTTTTGCATAGCAACCGTTTTCAGGTGCCGGACAAGTATAATGTTAAACCGGGTTTATTCAGTTTTCGATCGGCGGCTACGACCGTTGCGCAATCACGTTTATCTTGTATTTCCAGGACACGACATCGCTTACGCTCGCGTTGCAGAGCCTGCTTTTCAGGCCCTTGGTGGAGTTCTCAATCATCTGGCGGGCAACAACCGTTCGCTACGGTCAATCCGACATGATCCACATTTGAGTGAACGCAACGAGCAACTTCTATTTCATGGCGACGTCGAATTGCTGACGGCCCGTGAACTCAAGCGAAGATACCCCGACACGAAGGTCATCGCCTGGGTCCAGGATCCGGTTCAACGTGTTTCCTACTGTTATGAGCGTGTCATTCTGTCTCCAAATGCGTTGCCGTCCTACTACAGCGAAAGCGGCTTTGATCAGCTTATGTCTCCACAAGAATTCGTCGATCACATTTCGTCAATTTCGGATCTGGAAGCTGACAACCTTTTCCGCAGCCAGTCGGCAGCTCTGACACACAAAGGTACGCTGACAGCAGACGTTGTCTTGCAGGTAGAGCAGTTTGAACGTTCGCTCGCCGCTTTCCTCTCTGAAAGCACGGTTGCGATACGAAACGTGCCGAGATCACGGTATCGTATTTCTGATTTCGTCTCCGACAGCACTTTATGCTCGTTTGAAGACGAAGGCATTCGCCGGAAATTGCAACGGCGCTACCACGCCGACTATGATCTCTTTTATGCCGAAGAAGCAGCCTACGCCTGACATCCTCTGCTTGATTTCATTCCTCGATTTCAGCTCGCATGTGTCGACCTGAAGACGCATTGACTGCTGTCAAAACGTTCAATCCGAGTAATTCTAACTGCTCAATGCAACAGAAATCGCGGACACGTCCATTTCCTTTATTAACTGAGATGGCAAAACTTTAATGGAAATACTCGAGTTTCTTTGCAAATTACCTCAACGACGCATTGACACCTGAGCGCATAAATGTAGGGTGTGCGCCAAATCGGCGCGTGGTCCGTCCAAGGCGCTGTTTGCTAACCATCACAACATTCGGGCACACCGCTCCATGGCATTTGATACTCTCGGTTTAAGCGAGAAGGTCCTCTCTGCAGTTGATGCAGCAGGTTATAAAGAACCAACGGCAATCCAGGCGGGTGCCATACCTCAGGTTCTGGAGCGGCGCGACATTCTTGGCATTGCCCAAACGGGCACCGGTAAAACAGCAAGTTTTACGCTGCCGATGTTGACCCTGCTCGAAAAGGGACGCGCCCGTGCGCGTATGCCAAGGACGCTCATTCTCGAGCCGACACGTGAACTTGCAGCGCAGGTCGAAGAAAACTTCGAAAGGTACGGCGCTAATCACAAGCTCAATGTGGCACTCCTCATTGGCGGTGTATCTTTCGCAGAGCAGGACAAAAAGCTCGACCGTGGCACCGATGTCCTGATTGCGACGCCCGGCCGTTTGCTAGACCATTTCGAACGCGGCAAGCTTCTTTTGCAGGGTGTCGAGATCTTGGTGATCGATGAAGCCGACCGGATGCTCGACATGGGCTTCATTCCGGACATTGAACGGATCTGCAAACTGATCCCGTTTACGCGGCAGACGCTGTTCTTTTCCGCAACCATGCCTCCGGAAATTCAGCGACTGACAGAAACATTCCTTCAGAACCCCGCACGTATTGAAGTCGCACCGACGTCGTCCACTGCAGAAAACGTCACACAGCTTCTCAAGGCCTCGTCTTCCAAGGATTACGAAAAACGCGCAGCGCTTCGTGAGCTTCTCGAAGGTGCTGAAGACCTCAAGAACGCGATCGTCTTCTGCAACAGAAAACGAGACGTCTCGACCTTGTTCCGCTCTCTTGAGCGACATGAATACAATGTCGGCACCTTGCATGGTGACATGGATCAACGAACCCGCATGATGATGCTCGACAATTTCCGAAAGGGTAATATCAAGCTGTTGGTTGCCAGCGATGTCGCAGCTCGTGGCCTAGACATTCCTGAAGTCAGTCATGTCTTCAATTATGATGTTCCGAGCAATGCGGAAGACTACGTCCACCGGATCGGACGTACAGGTCGTGCGGGTCGCTCAGGAACTGCCTATACCTTGGTGACCGGCGAAGACCAGAAATACCTGGACGCCATTGAGGCTTTGATCAAGATGTCGATCGACTGGACAGGTGACTCGATTGATTTCGAGGCCGTTGCAAAAGAGCGGAAAGCACGTCGGAAGGCTGGGAAGTCTGCCAAGACTGCAGCGTCGAGCAACGACAACGAGGCAGATCAACCAAAGCCAGCCAATTCCCGGCGTCGGTCACAGCAAAAAAATCGAGACGGCGGCGACAATCGAAATGAGGAGCAACAGGACGCCTTGAACACCTTGCCAATTTCCAGCATTCCGCACAAATCAAGCGGGAAAAAGACTCGCAGCGACAAAATGGAACCTGCGTTTGGGGCCGGCGTTCACATTCCTGCTTTCCTTTTGCGCGAACCCAGACCAAAAAAAGCGTCCTAACGTCAAGTTCGTGTGAGATTCCTCATAACCTTAACGCCTCCTTAAATCTTACATCCGAGTTTGATCCTAGAACTTGCGTCCGTGTGGGGCGGATTCGCGAGTGTGTAGTGAGAGAATCTTGATGGCGGATGAAGACGACCATAAGCGGACAATCCAGTATGGAGAGTCCGCGATCAGTTACATCAAGAAGAACGTTCTGCCAGCGTACCCGAGGTCCTATGAACTTTGGTACACATATTCAGCTGGCTACAATCAAGGCCTTAACCGGGCTATCAACGACACGATCAAAGCGAGCGGTCGCGTTAGCACGGACGAGATGCTGACGCTTTATGGCCGTTTCCTGTCCCCCACACGACTCGGCGATCGCCTTGATGAAGTCGGATCCAAGGTTTCCCGAGAAGTTGAAGAGCTTGTCGACACGCTCAAGCTGAGCGCAGACGCCACGTCAGATTATGGCAGCGCTCTGGAACAGGCTGGCGAAAAGATCAAATCCGTCAAAGACGCGGAAAAGCTGCAGATCTACATTACCCACCTCGTGAAATCGACCCAGAACGCTGTCACCACCAACAGAAAGCTAGAAAGCCAACTGCTGGAATCAAAAAAGCACATTGAAAATCTTCAATCTTCTCTGGAAGCAATCCGATACGAGTCACTCACGGATGAGCTTACAACGCTCAACAACCGCAAACACTTTGAGAACTCCATCGAACGTGTGATCGAACAGTCCAAGGAAAGCAGGCGTGGATTTGCTCTTCTGATGACTGATATTGACCACTTCAAAAAGTTCAATGACACCTTTGGTCACCAGACCGGGGATCAGGTTCTGAGGCTTGTCGCTTTATCCGTTAAACAGAATATCAAGGCACAGGACATTGCCTGTCGCTACGGAGGAGAAGAATTCGGTATCATCCTGCCCCATTCCAGCCTCGAGGAGGCTTCGGAGATTGGCGAGCGGATCCGCAATGCCGTTATGTCCAAGGAACTTGTGAAACGCTCTACGGGCGAAAATCTCGGTCGTGTGACCATTTCCGTCGGAATTGCAACGTTCCGACCCGACGACAGCGGACATTCAATCGTTGCCCGTGCCGATGAAGCGCTCTATGCAGCAAAAAATGCAGGCCGTAATCTCGTAAAGACCGAGTTGGACTTGTCTTCAGAGAGCCAGGAAAGCGTCGCCTAAACCGATTTTGGGCTTACGAATAAGACCTGCTGGTCCTCAAGTGGTCGATGAAATAGAACTTCAGACCTTTGCCCTCAGGCCCATCAGCCAGAAATCACTTTCCAACCGGCAGGCTTTTTCAAAAAGCGACAGGACCCTTGGATAGCGACGTTCTGTGATCACTTCGTCAGCAGTACTGTCCATCCAGTTGGAAAAGTCATTTGCAAGGCCCTGGTAAGCCTCGCTCGCGTATTCCTGAATCCATCGCTGATAAGGGTTGGCATCGTTGCCGCACCCCTTTGCGCTGAGTTGTCGACCAATTTCGGCGTAGCCGATGATACAGGGAGCAAGCGAAGCCTGAAGGTCAAGCAAATCCCCTGACATCCCCGCATCCAAAACAAACCGCGTATAAGCCATGGTTGGCGTGTCTTCTGGCGCTTGTTCAATCTCATCGCGGGACATGCCCCACTTCCCGCACAGCTCGATATGCAGGTCCAACTCCACATCGAGGATAGCCTTCACACCCTCAAGCGACATTCGCATATCTGCGACCCTTGGGCTCTTGTAGATCCCAAGGGCATAGGCCCGCGCAAACTGTATCAGGAACAGATAGTCCTGAACGAGATAGTGTTTAAAGCAGTCCAAGGGGAGTGTGCCCTCTCCCAACTGCTGGACAAAGTCATGGTGTGTGTAATCGGCCCACTGCGGCGCCGCATCGGCCTTGAGCCGCTCAAACAGTTTCATGAAATTCGCTTACTTGGAAATATATGGAAATTCAGAAGTCATCTCAGCGCGCAAAGGCACTAAGATCTGCTTCCTGAAGTGAAACGGATTCACCGCAGCCACACGCTGAAACTTCATTCGGATTTTTGAACACGAACCCAGAACGGAATTTGGTCACTTCGTAGTCCATTTCCGTGCCAAGCAAAAAGAGAACCGCAGAGGGATCGACAAAAAGCTTGGCTCCTTTGTCTTCCACGACGTCGTCCCCAGCGTTTGCCTCTTCCACGAGGTCCATGGTGTATTCCATGCCCGCACACCCGCCTTTCTTGATGCCCACACGCAACCCGATGGCATCCTTGTCTGAATTCTCGACAAGGCTTTTCACTCTATCGGCAGCGTCGTCGGTCAGCGAAATGACCTGAAATTTTGCGGCGGCGGCCATATTGTCCTCATTCAGTTCCGGCGGTCCAAAACCTGATATAAGGTCTCAGCTTATAAGAAAAAAGGTTCTAGCTGTAGTCGTATTTGTCACTACGCCGTGTAGCTTCAATACCAGTTCAGCGCGACTTTCGCTTCATCGGACATACGTTCAGGTGTCCAGGGAGGGTCGAAGACCATGTCGACATTGACGGGCCCGACGCCTGCGACCGCTGAAACTGCGTTTTCCACCCACCCCGGCATTTCACCAGCAACCGGGCAACCAGGCGCTGTCAGGGTCATGTCAATGTTGATTGATCTGTCATCGTCGATATCGACCTTGTAGATCAGGCCAAGTTCATAGATATCACACGGAATTTCCGGGTCGTAGACAGACTTCAAGGCACCGACGATGTCGGTAGTCAGTCGATCCAGTTCATCCGATGAAATAGCACTCTTTGCGGAGACTTCGGCCTGTAGGGCTTCACCATCCGCATTGGTGTCGATTGTGGTCGCATTTTCCATTTTTGGGTCCGTCCTTACCCGAAAAAGCTCTGTGCTTTCAACAAGGCCTCATAGAGCGCGTCCACCTCCGCACGCGTGTTATAGAGACCGAAACTCGCTCGACATGTAGACGTCACACCATATTTTGCCAAGAGCGGTTGCGCACAATGTGTTCCTGCTCTTACCGCAACGCCTGCACGATCAATGATCGTCGCCACATCATGGGCGTGAGCACCCTTAATCTCAAAGGAAACGATTGCTCCCTTGCCGGGCGCCTCGCCGAAGATCCTCAACGAGTTGATTTCTTTCAGTTTCTGGTGAGCGTAAGACCTTAGATCAGCCTCGTGTCTCGCAATGTTCTCTCGGCCAATCCCATCCATGTAGTCCAGCGCAGCGCCTAGACCAATGGCCTGTACGATGGGTGGAGTACCTGCCTCGAAACGATGCGGAGGATCGTTGTACGTCACCATGTCTTCGGTGACATCAAGGATCATTTCTCCTCCGCCGTTAAAAGGCCTGAGCGCGTTCAACCGCTCTGATTTTCCCCAAAGCACACCGATGCCCGAAGGTCCGTAGACCTTGTGCCCGGTGAATACGAAGTAGTCACAATCGAGATCCTGAACGTCGACCGGCAAATGCACTGCAGACTGGCTGCCATCGACCAGTACCTGAATACCGCGCTCATGCGCTATCCGGCAGATCTCCTTTATCGGCACGACGGTGCCCAGAACATTGGACATCTGCGTAATCGCGACCAGTTTTGTTCTGTCTGTCAACGTATCTGCAAACGCATCCAGATCGAAACTGCCGTCTTCGCGGACGTAAACCCATTTCAATTTGGCGCCATTGCGTTCCCTATGGAAATGCCAGGGAACAATGTTTGAGTGATGCTCCATGATCGAAAGAACGATTTCGTCACCTTCACCGAAGAAATCTGGTCCCAATCCATAGGAAACGAGATTTATTGCCTCGGTTGTCGACTTGGTGAAAACGATCTCGTCGACCGATTTTGCATTCAGAAAGTGGCGCACCTTTTCACGTGCGGCTTCGTAGTTGTCAGTCGCTGTATTGGAAAGGAAGTGCAGGCCGCGATGGACGTTGGCGTATTCTTCAGAGTACGCCTTTGTCACAGCATCGATCACCGCCTGAGGTTTTTGCGCAGATGCACCGTTGTCCAGGTAAACAAGAGGTTTGCCATAGACTTCCCGTGACAGGATCGGAAAGTCCCGGCGAATAACATCGACGTCGTATCCAACATCTTCAATGATCGTTTCTGCGGTTGCGACCGTCATACGCCGCTGCTCCTTGTTCCACTCAGCATAACCGATGTCAGTGCCCGGCCAGCCAGTCACGCACGCGTTCCTCAAGCCCATCGGTCACATCATCTTCGCCGTATTCTTCGATAGCTTCTGAAAGGAAAGCCAAAACCAACAGGGTTCGCGCTTCGTCTTCAGGTATGCCCCGGGCTCGTAAGTAAAAAAGCAGGTCCTCGTCAATCTGCCCGCTGGTCGCACCATGCGCACAGATCACGTCATCGGCAAAGATCTCAAGCTCAGGCTTGTTGGCCATTTCTGCTTCTTCTGAAAGAAGCAGAGCCTGTGTCATCATCTCACCGTCGGTTTTCTGGGCATGTTGCGCAACATTGATCCGGCCCTGATAAACACCCTTCGCCCGGCCATCGAGGACAGTCTTGAAGAACTCGCGGCTGTTACAGTTGGGAACCGCGTGATCAACGATAAGCGTCTGGTCAGCCAGATCTTCACCACCAGCCATTGTCACGCCATAGATTTTCGCCTCGGAGTATTCGCCGGTAAACTCGATAAACTGCTGATTTCTCGCAAACTTCGGCCCCGCCATAAATCCGAGCGACTTAAACTCAGCCTCACCTGCGATCGTGGCAATCGTTGTGAAGAGCCTTGCCGCGTCAACCTTGCCGGCTATCAGACGGGTCGTCGCCAACGACGCCTTGTCGGCAATGTCATAGTCGAAAACGGCGTTCAATTCTCCGTTTCCGGTTTCACCGGCAAATGTTTCCAGCAGGCGCAGCTTAGAGCCTTCGCCGAGCGTTACTTTGGTTCGGCTGACCTGCGCGCCTTCAGATGTTGCAATCTGCACCAGTTCGACCGGCTTTGAGACTTCAACACCGGCTGCCAGCGATATAACGACGCCGCCCTGTACGAAGGCAGTGTTGAGCGCAATGACGCCATCATTTGCAGCGGACTTCGGAGAGCGAAGCAACTGTGCACCGGCCTCGCCCTTCAGCGCTGAGTTGAAATCGGAAATAACAACACCTTCGCCTGTGAGCCCATCCACATCAGAGAGATCGGGAGCAAATACGCCGTTGATGGTGACAACCTGGTATCTTTCAAGATCGCCGTAGCTGTTCTGATCTGCCAAAATCGCCTTGGCGACGGCTTCATCGGCGGCAGCCGCAAGAGGCGCTGCGGACTTCATAAAGGCACGCAGATCCGAGTATTTATATTCCTCGACCCGGCGATGAGGCAGACCCCTGTCGCGGATCTGTTCTACCGCAGCTTCCCTCAGCGCAGATACTGCGATGGATCCTGCCAGACCGTCTTTCGAGCTCTGGTATCGATCCAACAGGTTGCTTTCGGCCTGCGTGTGTTTGATGAGTGCCGTCGCGTTCATATCGCCCTGCTCCCTCAAGCGGCTGTATCGATGTATTCGGCGTAGCCATGCTTCTCCAGATCAAGCGCAAGATCCTTGTCGCCAGTTTTGACGATCTTGCCATTGGAAAGAACATGGACGACATCCGGTACGATATGATCCAGCAAACGCTGATAGTGCGTTATGACGACCATTGCCCGTTCCGGCGAGCGAAGCTTGTTGACGCCGTCGGATACGACGCGCAACGCATCGATATCGAGGCCCGAATCTGTTTCATCCAATACGCAGAGCTTCGGTTCAAGCAGAGACATCTGCAGGATTTCAGCTCGCTTCTTCTCGCCGCCTGAAAAGCCGACATTCAACGGACGCTTCAGCATGTCCATTGAAACATTGAGATGTGATGCTGCTGCCTTGACGCGCTTCATGAAATCGGGAATTGACAGAACGTCTTCACCACGCGCCTTGCGCTGCGCATTCATGGCAGTTTTCAAGAATTCCATCGTGGCGACGCCAGGAATCTCAATCGGATACTGAAATGCCAGGAACATGCCAGCGGCTGCGCGCTCGTCAGGATCCATATCGAGCATGTTCTCACCATTGAAGAGGACTTCCCCTTCTGTGATCTCATAGTCGTCCTTACCGGCCAGCACGTAGGACAGTGTGGATTTTCCGGAACCGTTTGGCCCCATGATGGCGTGAACTTCACCGGCGTTGACTGTCAGGTCGACACCCCGAAGGATTTCAGTTTCATCTTCCGCAATGCGGGCATGCAGGTTTTTGATCTCAAGCATTGAGATGTTTCCTCGTAACTCACGGGCACAGAGCCCCAAATTCCATATTCAATTCGAAAGCGGTTCGTTAGCCCACCGATCCTTCAAGACTGATGGAGATAAGCTTTTGCGCTTCTACCGCGAATTCCATCGGCAACTGCTGGATCACGTCCTTGACGAAGCCGTTGACGATCAAGGCAACGGCTTCTTCTTCAGACAGTCCGCGCTGCAGGCAGTAGAACATCTGATCATCGGAAATCTTTGATGTTGTCGCCTCGTGCTCGAACTGTGCCGACGCATTCTTGCTTTCGATGTAGGGCACGGTGTGCGCACCGCAATCCTGTCCGATCAGCAGTGAATCACACTGAGTGAAGTTCCTCGCGTTCGACGCTTTGCGGTGTGCTGAGATCAAACCACGGTATGTGTTTTCCGACTTGCCGGCGGAGATACCCTTTGAGATCACCCGACTGGAGGTGTTCTTGCCCAAATGGATCATCTTGGTGCCACTGTCGATCTGCTGATGTCCGTTGGAAACCGCAATCGAATAGAACTCTCCGCGCGAATTCTCTCCGCGAAGAATGCAGGATGGGTACTTCCAGGTGATCGCAGAGCCCGTTTCGACCTGTGTCCATGAGATCTTGGAGTTCTTGCCGCGGCAATCGCCACGTTTGGTGACGAAGTTGTAGATGCCGCCCTTGCCGTCCTTGTCACCCGGGTACCAGTTCTGAACGGTGGAGTATTTGATCTCCGCGTCGTCCAGCGCCACAAGTTCAACCACGGCCGCGTGCAACTGATTTTCATCGCGTTGCGGCGCTGTACACCCCTCCAGATAGGAGACGTAAGATCCCTTTTCGGCAATGATCAGGGTGCGTTCGAACTGACCTGTGTTCTGTTCGTTGATACGGAAATAGGTCGACAGTTCCATCGGGCAGCGGACGCCTTCGGGAATGTAGACAAACGATCCGTCAGAGAACACGGCGGAATTGAGTGTTGCATAGTAGTTGTCGGTGATTGGAACAACTGAACCGAGATACTTTTTGACCAGATCCGGATATTCGCGCACGGCCTCGGAAATGGAGCAAAAAATGACGCCAGCCTTTTTCAGTTCTTCCTTGAAGGTCGTCACGACGGAAACGGAATCGAATACCGCATCAACCGCGACCCGGTTCTTCGGCTCAACACCAGCGAGAATTTCCTGCTCCGCCAGGGGAATGCCAAGTTTCGCGTAGGTCGCAAGCAATTCCGGATCAACTTCGTCCAGGCTCTTCGGTCCTTCGACGGACTTTGGCGCAGCCCAGTAATAAAGATCGTCAAAGTCGATCTTCGGATAGGAAACGCGCGCCCAATCCGGTTCATCCATCTGCTGAAAGCGACGCAGCGCATCCAGCCGCCAGTCGGTCATCCACTGCGGCTCGTTCTTTTTGGCCGACAGAAAGCGGACAGTCTCTTCAGAAAGACCCTTTGCGCCCTTCTCTGACTCAATGTCCGTAACAAAGCCGTATTTATACTGGTCAACATCGATGGCTTTCACCTGTTCGATGGTTTCCTGTACAGCTGGCATACTGCGCCTCCATTTAGCAGACCCTGTGTCTGCTCATTACAATTTTCACTGCAGTTCAGGACAGGATCCCTGAACCGCATCTCACTTGCCGGGCAACGGCCCGAATTCTCACTTCATGCCGCCCGATGCCGGGCTTGCGGGTCCAGCCTGTCGATGATTTTCGGCCAAAGTGCCAAAAATCGATCAATGTCAGCTTCGCTGGTGTTCCATCCCAAGCTGACGCGAAGCGCGCAACGGGCCAGATGTTCATCCACGCCCATTGCCGTCAGCACATGGGAAACAGACACTTTTCCAGACGAACAGGCCGAGCCCGACGAAAGAGATACGCGCTCCAAATCAAAAGCGATCAAAGCTGTTTCAGCTGAAATGCCTGGAACAGCAAAACAACTTGTGTTTGCCAGACGCTTAGCCTGGTCACCGAAGAACACCGTTTTCGGACATGTGGCCCGCAAACCCGCCTCAAGACGCGTCTTCATTTCTGCGAAATGGCGCACTTGTGCGAGGTCTTCAAGGGCTTCAGTCGCGGCAATTCCGAATCCGACGATTGCAGCTACATTTTCTGTGCCACCGCGGCGCCAGTTTTCCTGGCCACCACCAACCATCAGCGGTGATGGAACCCGCCCGGTCGTGCGCACGACAACGGCCCCAACGCCCTGAGGCCCACCGAATTTGTGGGCCGACAGCGTAACGGCATCTGCCTGCCAGGCGTCGAGGTCTATTTCCAGTCTACCTGCCGCCTGTACGGCATCAACATGAAAAAAGTGTCCGTATTCACGCGCGATCCGCCCCACTTCCGGGAGCGGTTGAATGACACCTGTCTCGTTGTTGGCGGCCATGACGGAAACCAGACCGGGTTCTGCGCCGGAAACGAGTTCCTCAAGCCTCTCAAGATCGACCTGACCATTGGACTTGACCGGAACAATCATCTGATCTGCCACAGCAAAGCGCCCGCCGGTCATGACAGATGGGTGTTCGACCGCGCTCATGAACACCTTGTCCAAATAGACAGGTACACCCTGGTCCTGCCAGGAAGGCGCGAGTGCAGTCATGTTGGCTTCAGTACCGCCAGACACGAATGTCACAGCGCGTGTTTTGGCGTTGCAAAGTTGCGCGACTTTTTCACGGGCGTCCTCAATTCGGCCCCGCGCCTTGCGACCATGACTGTGAACGGATGATCCGTTGCCGACCTCCCCCATGACCTCAATCATGGCCTCGCGCACCGCCGGACGCATGGGAGCGCCTGCGTTGTGATCGAGATAGATTGGGTCTGAAAGACGCGGCATGACACCTCTAGAGCCTGAATCAGCATTCTTGCGTGTTCGATTTTTCGCTTTATCGTCAGATAGATGTGCGAAAAACCTTGATATTTTTCGCTGCGGTGACGATAACACCCCCCAATCGGATGACCCGAGCATTGTCGCCGCTGGTTGGTGGTGCGAAGTTTCGAATAATTCTAAACAAGGTTCTAGAAACTCGGAGGCTAAGAGTCAAGTTTAGACTTACGGGTAATCACGTATCTGACCCCAATCCGCGCAGCAGCATAAAATGCGCGCCAAATGACAAGGACATCGCACTTCATGCCTGAGGTGATCTTTAACGGTCCCGCCGGCCGGCTCGAGGGCCGGTTCCACCCCGCGAGAAAACGCAACGCACCTATCGCGCTGGTTTTGCATCTTCACCCGCAGTTTGGCGGGACGATGAACAATCAGATTGTCTACCAGATGTACTACATGTTCGCCCGGCGCGGCTTTGCGGTACTTCGGTTCAATTTCAGAGGTGTTGGACGGTCACAGGGAACTTTCGATCACGGACAGGGTGAACTTTCCGATGCTGCCGCAGCGCTTGACTGGGTGCAGACGGTCCACACCGACGCACGAGCCTGCTGGATCGCCGGGTTCTCCTTCGGTGCGTGGATCGGCATGCAGCTGCTGATGCGGCGCCCGGAAGTGGAAGGTTTCATTTCAGTCGCGCCACCGGCGAACCTGCACGACTTTTCGTTCCTGGCCCCCTGCCCGTCTTCCGGCCTGATCGTCCACGGCGACAACGACAAGGTGGTGCCCCAAAAAGACGTTCAAACGCTTGTCGACAAGCTGAAGACCCAAAAAGGTATTGTGATCGATCACGAAACAATTCCAGGCGCCAATCACTTCTTTGAAAATGATATGGATGACCTGATGGATCGATGTGGGACATATGTTGACGGGCGGCTTGGCCTGACACCCGCCGATTATGTAGACATCGACTGATTTCGTTTCGTAAAGCCCGCCATTCGGCGGGCTTTTTTTCAGGTGTTGAGATGGTTTCAAGCGACAGCAACCTGACAATCCGCACGGCTGATGTCAGCGACTTTGACGCCGTTGCCGAGCTGTTCCATCACCTCAATCCGAAAGATATTGCCGCAGACGACTTGCTGAAACGAAAGACCTTCGAACAGCTTGTGAAACATCCAGGCCTGACTGTTCTTGTTGCCTGGAAGGGTGCCGTCCCGGTCGGCTCATGCACACTTGTCGTGGTTCCTAACATGACGCGTGGCTGTGCCTCATACGCCCTGATCGAAAATGTCGTCACACGTGAAGACTGGCGTGGTCAGGGAGTTGGCAAGAAGGTCCTGGCAGAGGCGATCCGCCTGGGATGGCAGGCTGGTTGTTTCAAGATCATGCTGATGTCAGGGTCCGAAAATACCGAGGCCCACAAGTTCTATGAGAGCCTCGGTTTCAAGACCTCAAAAAAAGGTTTTGAACTGAGAGCAAACGGGTATCCCAAGCGCGAAATCACCTGATACTGGCGTTCCATAGGAAACAATCAGCCCTGAAATGGCTTCGGTCTGGGGACACCAGGACCGCTTTGGACGCCATCATCCGGCCCGGCCAAGGGATCTTCGCCCTCTGCAACAACACCTTTGATTGGCGGTCCGTCATAGTCTTCTGGCGGCGGCACGGTCGAGGCCAATTTGCAGTTGGTCAGCCAGATGTCATAGACGGGATGTTCAACGGCGTGGAGCCCGGGACTTGCAGCATACATCCAACCGGAAAAGATCCGCCGCACCTCGTTGTTCAGCGTAATCTCGTCGACCTGCACGAAACCTGTCGTCAGGGGTGACTCGGTTTGTGGCCGCGTATGACAGACACGCGGCGTCACCTGCAGAGCGCCGAACTGGACCGTTTCGCCAATATAGACATCGAATGAGATAATCCGGCCCGTAATCTTGTCGAGACCAGAGAACACCGCGACGGGGTTTTCAATCTTTTCCGATTGAGCCGCGGCACCTGACGCAGACATGGCCAAAGAAGCGACCGCAAGACCAGCCAGAAGATGTTTCGCCGCTTTCAATGCGTCAATCAAGGTGACCATCTGCTTCTATTCGAATCCCTTGGACCAGCATACCGAAGTTTTCTTCAGCCGCGCTAGCACCGAATTACGGCCCGGAAAAGACGACACTTGACCGGACCGCAGATCATTTAGCCAATTTCCGAAAGTCGTTTCAGGGCTATCTGAACCTTTTCCAGCTTTTCAGAGGATTCGGCCACCTTTTCCCGCTCGCCTTCAACAACTTCTTCCGGCGCTTTTTCAACGAACTTCGGATTTCCGAGCTTCTTCTCGATCTTGGATATCTCGCCCTCGAGTTTTCCGATTTCTTTTTCAAGCCGCGCTTTTTCCGCGCCAAGGTCAATGACCCCGGCAAGTGGCAGGCTTACCGTTGCCTCGCCGACAATAATCTGAGCCGATCCGGACGGTGCGACATCCGCAAGCTCCACGCTTTCACCGCGGGCAAGACGCAATATGGCGGCTTCATGCATAGACAGCCGAGATTTCGTCTGATCGCTTGCGCCGGCAACGACGATGTTGACCTTTGCCCCTGCGGGAACGTTCATCTCAGCGCGAACCGAGCGAATTTCAGAAATGAATGTCACCAGCCAATTGATTTCGGCTGCAGCATCGCTGTCTGAAACCTGTGTATTTGGCCACGACGTCAGCATCAGCAGATCGTCGGCCCTGACACCTTCATCGCCCAGGCGTTCCCACAGTTCTTCCGTCAGGAACGGCATGAAGGGATGGAGAACCTTCAAAATCTCGTCGATCGCCCAGGCTGTTGTTGCACGGGTCTCTGTCTTTGCCGCTTCGTCCTCACCGTTGAAGATCGGTTTGGCAAGCTCCAGATACCAGTCACAGAAGGTATTCCAGGTGAATCGATACACGGCCCCAGTGGCGTCGTTGAACCGGTAGTCCTCAAGAGCGGCTGTCACTTCAGCCGTACAGCGGCCCATTTCGGTTGCGATCCAGCGGTTCAAAGTATGTCGGGTGGCTTCAGGGTCGAACCCTTCAACACGAGCACAGCCATTCATTTCTGCAAATCTGGACGCATTCCAGAGCTTGGTGGCGAAGCGCTGCCCGCCTTCTGCTGCCTGATCCGACATACGCAATGTGCGGCGTGCCTGAACTTCCTGACTTGCCAGCGCAAAGCGCGTGGCATCCGCACCATAGGTGTCGATCAGCTCCAACGGGTCGAGAACGTTGCCGAGTGATTTCGACATTTTCTTACCGTTCTTATCGACAACGATTGAATTGATATAGACCGTGTGGAACGGAACTTCGTCCATGAAATGGATGCCCTGCATCATCATTCTGGCGACCCAGAAAAAGATGATGTCAAAACCGGTCACCAGCACGTCTGTCTTGTAATAGCGCTCCAGTTCCGGGGTCTTGTTTGGCCAGCCGAGTGTTGAGAAAGGCCAAAGCGCGGAAGAAAACCAGGTGTCTAGAACGTCAGGATCTCTCGTCAACGGTTTTCCGCCCGCCATCTCAACTGCTTCAGATTCGGTTTGGGCGCAGTATTCCGTGCCTTCGGCATCGTACCAGACAGGGATCTGATGTCCCCACCAAAGCTGACGTGAAATGCACCAGGGCTGGATGTCGTTTAACCAGTTGAAATAGGTCTTGTCCCAATTTTCCGGAACAAATCTGGTCGTGCCGTTTTCGACCGCCTTCAGCGCGGGAGCCGCCAAGGTCTTGGCATCCACAAACCATTGATCGGTCAGCATGGGTTCGATCACAACTTTCGACCGATCACCGAAAGGCTGCATGATCTTTTTGGACTCTACCATAGGCAGCTCAGCCGGCACTTCGTCGCCATCCTGAAGCGGGCGAACGATTGCCCTGCCAAGTGGATGCCAGTCCGGCGCCTGACCTTTCATCCAGGCGACCTCAGGGTGATCGCTTGGCACCATGACGGCCAAACCTTCGGCCGTGATCTGTTCAACGACCCGCTTGCGCGCCTCGAAACGATCCAGACCACGCAGGTCGTCAGGAACAATGTTGATGAGATCGACTTCGTTGATGGACATCTCGGCACCATCAATGATTGCCTGCGCTTTCGCAGCTTCTTCAACATAAAGTGCCCCGTCGGAACGCATGGCGCCTTTGGTGTCCATCAGGCGGTACATCGGGATCTTGTTGCGCTGTGCAACGCCATTATCGTTGAAGTCATGCGCGCCGGTAATCTTGACCGCACCCGAGCCGAAGTCAGGATCCGGATAATCGTCCGTGATGATTGGTATCAGGCGCCGGTGCTCTTTCGGCCCTACCGGAATTTCACAAAGCTTTCCGACAATCGGCTTGTAGCGCTCATCGTCGGGGTGAACGGCAACCGCGCCATCACCTAGCATGGTTTCCGGGCGCGTGGTCGCTATAGAGATGTAGTCGCGGTTCTCGCGAAGGGTGACATTCCCCTCCTCGTCCTTTTCGACATACTCATACGTTTCACCGCTGGCCAGCGGATACTTGAAGTGCCACATGTGGCCATCGGTTTCGATGTTCTCAACTTCAAGGTCCGAAATTGCCGTTTCGAATTTCGGGTCCCAGTTTACAAGCCGCTTGGACTTGTAAATCAGCCCTTCATTGTAAAGGTCGACAAACACTTTCAGTACCGCAGCTGACAGGTTCGGCGACATCGTGAATTCGGTGCGGCTCCAATCACACGAAGCGCCCAACCGCTTCAGCTGACCGAGAATCGTCCCTTCGGATTTTCGCTTTTGCTCCCAGACGCGCTCTACGAACGCCTCTCGGCCCATTTCGCGCCGTCCAGGCTGTTGGGTTTCCATCAGCTCACGCTCGACAACCATCTGCGTCGCAATGCCGGCATGGTCGGTCCCTGGTTGCCAAAGGACATCGAAGCCCTGCATACGCTTCCAGCGGATGAGAATATCCTGGAGTGTGTTGTTGAGTGCGTGTCCCATGTGAAGAGAACCCGTCACATTGGGCGGCGGAATTACGATGGAAAAGGCATTAGCACCATCTTTGGCACCGGCTCCGGCCTTGAATGCCTCGGCCTTTTCCCAGGTTTCGTAAATCCGCGGCTCAACGCTGGCCGCATCGTAAGTTTTATCCAGCATCAGGGTCACTCGTTGGGAGGATAAATGTCTAAATTCGTGAGCACCCGTGTAAATCTGATGCTCAGCCGCAAGTCAACAGCCTATGGATGCGAAACAATGTCCAAAGGCGGGCATTTCAAGCCGATTGGCAACAGCTGAAAGAAGTCGCCTTGGGCAGGCGGCTATTTCCTGCCATAACCGATGCATGACCGTCTCAATCCGACCGCATCACCTCTTGTGCATGCTGACCTATCTTGGTCGGGGGTACACTCCCGATTTCGTCAAGAATTATGATCAAATCATCCAACGGCTGAACAAAGGCGAAGCTTTGAGTCTCGTTACCGGGCCGGACGATATCTGTGCACCAATGTTGGCGGAAGCCGGTTGCCATTGTCACAATGACAGCGTCCGAGTTCGAGACGAAATGGCAGCGCGCCAAATTAGCGCTGTTCTCAAGACCAGCCTTGTCGCCAACATGGCGTTGCGTCTTACGACGTCGCAGGTCCTCGCACTGAGGGCTGCCTTCGCAAACGGTGCCATTCGTGCAGGGTGCGAAGGCTGCGAGTGGCATGAACTGTGTTCCAACATCGCATCAAAAAATTCAGGGGGTGCCATCTGGCGCCCCTGATTGATTGTCATAACTGTGCAGCAACCCTATCGACGGCGCGTCACGCGCTGGATTTCCTTCTGCACCATCTGTTCGACCATCCCAGGCAGATGTTGATCAAGCCAGGCCTTGAGCATTGGACGCAGCATCTCTTTGACAAGCTCCTCCACGGTCTGAGCTTGTGAACCTACGAACATGTTCGACAAGTTATCGAACGCAGCGTGAACGGCTTCACCGGTGTTGTTGGATGTCAAAGGCGCGTCATCGGCAACCGTTGGAAGCTCATCCGGTATCGGCATGTCCATTGCCATTTCCGGCTCTGGAAAATCTTCCGGCTCAGGCTCGGTGTCTTCAACGGGTGCTTCTGCGAAGGAAAGGTCACCTTCAGCACCTTCCAGGTCTTCGGCTAGTCCCTCGACCATCTCCATTTCGTCGGGAACCGCCAGTTCCTCAGTCAGTTCAAGAATGTCTTCGTCATCGTCTTCCGCCGCGTCTGCTTCCATGGCCGCAGCCATGTCGTCGGCGTCTTCACCGCCAGCTTCTTCGTCACTTTCAATATCATCGTCATCACTGCTCATATCGAACAGCTTGTCGAGATCGTCCTGGGACATTTCGGAGGCATCGCCCATATCGTCCGCCGCCTCTTCTGCTACTGGGGTTTCGACTTCTTCACTTGCATCGGCTTCACCAGAGTCAGCACCTTGGGAATCCTCATCGGATATAATACGGCGGATCGATGCGAGGATTTCCTCCATCGACGGCTCGTCAGCCTTTTTCGCCTGTGCCATGCCTTCCCCCGTACTTGCCGGCTACGCTACCGAACACACAGTCATTACTGAATGATTCGTTAATCGAAATTATGCGGGCCAATAAGAAACGCGCAAAGCAAGCGCATCCATTACCAACGCCTTTTCCCCTCTTAAGTCGGATTTAGGCGTTTTGAGGGACCATTTCCCGACAACTTCGTATCCGGAATTCGTCAATTCAGAGAGGTAAGGCGCATGTGCGGTACGCCCATACGCCTTAATCGTCCTGCAGCTTTCACTGCGTTTTCAATGAGGTTTGCCGAAAAACCTAGCGACCGTCAGGTGTGCGCAGGCCAATCCACTGATCGCGAACGGCCTTGTAGTGCTGCTTGGGATTATACCGGGCAACACTCAGCCCGAGGCTGTCCGCATCAAGGCGTCCGACAGCTGAAACAAGCTGGTATCCGCCGATGATCCGGTTGCGCTGCGCCGTCACCAGGTTCGATTGCTGAGTCACAAGTTCACGCTGTGCATCCAGGACGTCCAATGTCGTCCGCTGACCCACACGCTGTTCTTCGATGACGCCTTCAAGTGCCAACTGCTGCGCTTCCACTGCGGCTTGCGCCGCAACAATCGACGCTTCGGCAGCCTGATAGACACCCCAGGCCGAAATCACATTTGCGCGCACCTGGTCACGTGTCACATCCAACTGAAGGCGGGTTTGTCCCAATTCTTCCTTCGCCTGACGCACGCGAGACGAAACTCCGCCGCCCTGATAAATTGGGATACTGACATTTCCGAATATCTGCGCATTGTTGCTCTCATCAGCAAATGCTGACGGATTCCACGTCCTCGAAATGCTGCCGTCCAACGTCACAGTCGGCAGCAACTCACCTTCGATCGCCTTGATGTTGAATAGCGCAGCATCAACCAGATGCTGGGCCTGCCGGATCAGAGGCTGATGCGTTTCACTGAGCTGCATGGCCTGGTCAAGCGACTTCGGAACAACACTGTTGATCGAAGTGTCCGCTGACAAACTGCGTGCTTCGATCCCGATGACCTGACGATAGATGGCCCGGCTGGTGTTCAAATTGGCCAGTGCCGTATTCAGGCTTGCGCGCGCTTCCGCCGCCCGCGCTTCTGCCTGGCTGACATCGGTACGAGTTCCCTCACCCACGTCAAAACGGTCACGCGCCGCGCGCACCTGTTCCTGAAGGAAGGCAAGGTCACTGCGTTGAAGCGACACGAGCGCCGTATCACGGATCACGTCAACATAAGCGGTAGCAGCGCTCAAAAGCGTGTCCTGCTCTGTTGAACTCAGGCTTTCGCGCTGTGCCCGCACAACGGCCTCGGCCTGGCGTGTGGAATTGATTGTCCGGAACCCGCGAAACAATGTCTGACTGATCGTCAGAGAAATCGAGGCATTGTTACGGTAGTCGATGTTGCCATCTGATCCATTTGCAAGGCGTCCGGCAGAACCGGACGCGGTAACAGTCGGGCGCCACCCCGACAGTGCCTGAGGCACATTTTCATCCACACCACGAAGCTGCGCACGTGCGGCGTTCAGCGTCGGATTGTTGGAATAAGCTAGCGCTAAAGACTCGCGAATCGTTTCTGCCTGCGCTTCAGGCATACCCCCCACAAAGGATCCGCTGGATACGCTCGCCATAAGCCCAACAGTTATGGCCACTGCTTTCAGTGTTGAACGACCAGACACGCCGTACTCCTTCCGGGTCACCCTACTCGACAGTGTTGAGTAAACTGATGGGTGTTATTCTTCAACTGTTTGCGATCAAGAAAATCCGTTTTTCGAGGAGTGAGGCATTGGTGCAACAAGTCGGACGTCCAGCGACTGACCAATTCGTTCTGAAAAAAAAGCCCGCCAAATGAGGCGGGCCAATTTCGTAAAAAAGCGCATAAAACACTAGAATACAAATTCTTCCGTTTTTTCAAATCCGGGTAGCAGGCTGACCGAAGCGTTGAAGCCGAACACGCTGCCAATAACACCGTCGGAATTTCGATAGAGCTTGGCAGTTCCTGAACCGCCCTGTCCTTCGACAACCGCCAGCCGTCCACCGGGCTTAAGCTGTTTGGTCAGTTCATCGGGCAGTACCTCAACAGCACCATCAATCAGTATGACATCGTAAGGCCCTTCGGACGCAAACCCTTTGTTCAGCGCGCCTTCAACCACCACGGCGTTCTCGATCCCAAGTTCAACGAGAATTTCCGTCGCGGTTTTCGCAAGTTCTTCGTTTTCTTCCAGCGCAACAACTGAAGCTGCAAGCTTGGAAACAACCGCAGCGCTGTAGCCTGTTCCTGCGCCCACCACCAGAACGACATTGTCTTCCCGGATTTCCGCCAGCTGCACCAGTTTTCCGAAAATGTGCGGCTTCATGATGACCCGGCCACTGTCTGTTGCACCTACGGGCAGATCTTCATCGATGTAGGCGACGGCTTTCCTGGAGGCCGGAACAAAGCGCTCCCGAGGGACCAATTCCATCGCGTCAAGGATTCGATGGTCGGTCACATCGTTTGTGCGCAGCTGGTTGTCCACCATTTTGCGGCGCGACTGGCTAAAGTCCGTCATATCGGCCCTCATATTTGACTCGCCGAGCGTCCGGCGCCTCTCAAGTGTCGTTCATTAGCGATGCGGAAGCGCGCTGACAAGTATCAGAAACTGCGGATGCCCTGCCATTTCCAGGTTTTGCGTGCTTTTCTCATGGTGGACATTTTTCTTCGGGAATTCAAATCGGCGACCGGTGGATATTTTCGGCCGCCGGAATTCAGGACTTGACCAATGCGTGCAACTGTTTGATAAGGCGCGGCACACCACCAAGAGGCCCTGTGGCGGAGTGGTGACGCAGCGGATTGCAAATCCGTGTACACCGGTTCGATTCCGGTCGGGGCCTCCATTTTTCTCATTCTTCGACCTACCAACCGCAAATGCTTCTGCAGTGTGGCTGTTTGTGTATTTCCCTGACGGCATGCTAGCGTTTTTCCTCTGTTACCACACATTGAGGAAAGCCAATGAAACCGCCTTCCAATCCAGCATCCGCTATGAAAAAACCGGCTCGAGCTGTCTCAACGTCGACCATGAAACGCGTGGAGCCCCCCGCCCCAGAAAAACCCCGCAGGTCGTATCGCAATCCAGCAGCAGCGATCAGGTTGTTGAGGCTCTTCGTCAGCGGGTCAATGATCTTGAAGCCAGGCTGGCCGAGCTTGAAAGCGTCATCACGCTGCAAAATCAGGACGTGATCATCAGCGCACCGAAAAGCGTTCTCATACAGGGCCTGGATACCGTCGAAATTTCAGCTGGAAGCAAACTCAAATTCGCGGCGTCAATTTCGGAAAGCAGCACTGCTATCGCCAAATTTACCGGTATCGTAGAATGCGACGTCCTCAAGGCCAACACGGTCATGGGAGCTGCCTACACGCCTGGAGCGGGAAACATCTGGTAGCCCTCAGGCAAGACGAGGGTTATCCGAAACTGAAACTTTGTTTGCCAAATAGGCACTTTTTCTGCCTTGATGAGGCAAGACAAATATTCGGAAGGTTCCTTGATGAAAGAACCAAGTTTCAGCATTGGTGTCGAAGAAGAATATCTTCTCGTTGACAAGTCGAGCCGCAAACTGGCGAGCAGTCCGCCACCAGAGCTCTTTCAGGCGTGTGAGAGTGCACTGGAGGGACGGGTCAGTCCGGAATTCCTGCGCTGCCAGATCGAGGTCGGAACCCCCGTTTGCATGACATTGACCGAAGTTCGTGCTGAACTTTCCTATTTCCGAAAGACGATCACCCGGGAGGCGTCCCAATTCAATCTGGCTCCGATCGCCGCTTCCACGCACCCGTTTGCGGAATGGACGGATCAACCGCACACCAACAAGGAACGCTACAACGAAATCGCCAGGACCATGCAGGTGGTCGCCAAACGGATGTTGATTTGCGGCATGCACGTGCATGTCGGGATAGAGGATGAAGAGCTCCGGATCGAACTGTTCAATCAACTTTCCTATTTTCTGCCGCATCTGCTTGCGCTCAGCACCTCCTCGCCCTTTTGGCGTGGACGCAGGACAGGTTTGAAATCCTACCGGCTGTCCGTTTTCAACGAGTTGCCCAGGACCGGTCTGCCGCCACGTTTTGAGAGCAACTACGAATACCGGCATACGGTTGATATTCTGACGAACGCCGGCGTTATCGAGGATGCAACCAAGATCTGGTGGGATCTTCGCCCGTCAGACCGGTTTCCCACACTGGAGATGCGCGTAACGGATGTCTGCCCGCGCCTGGACGATGCCATTGCCATCGCTGCGCTTTATCGCTGTTTGTGCAGAATGCTGTTTAGGCTGCGTCGTGCCAACCAGAGCTGGCGCAGATATTCGCGTTTTCTTTTGTCGGAGAACCGTTGGCAGGCCCAACGTCACGGAACGGCTGTCCGACTGATCGATTTCGGGCGCAATGAAACCATGCCATTCATTGATCTCATTGACGAAATGATTGAACTGGTCTGGCCGGACGCAGAGTATTTCGGTTGCGAGACCGACCTCATGCACATTCGGGAAATAGCGACCAGAGGAACGTCTGCCGATAGCCAGCTGGCGCTTGCCGGAGAAATCTCGGAAGACAGTCAGTTGCCTCAAGAGACTCTGGACAGGATGGTCGATCATCTGATTGCAGAAACCCAGGCAGGTCTCACCTAGCTCAACAGGCTGCGCGCGATCCAAAGAAGCACTTCACCGTGTTGAAACACTTCTAGGCGGCGTGCCGTGGGCCTTGGTGTAAAAGTAGTTCTCCGTCCCCGTAAGGACAAAAGCAAACTCGTCAATTTCCGAAATGACCGCTTTTGCAGATCTGGCCAAACCGGATCTTGGACGCATGCAGCGCTGCGCTTCGATCAGGGATGCTCTGGCAACCGAAAGCGCTGACAAAAGGGCTTCTCGGTCAATTTCATTGGCTTTCGATTGGCTGCGACGGCCTGTTGTCATAAAACTCTCCGGACGTGAATGTGTAATTGTTCCCTTTTTGTTCTTTTTATCTGCCGGGTGTTCTCACTGTCAATCTGTGCTTTTGACAAGGGCATGTCGTTTCCGGCGGTGACCTGTCGCTGCAAATCGGCTACGCGTTTGGCTCGGATGCTCAATTCCGGAGCAATTGGCGAGGGACGATTTGATGGAACACGGTGGGGACCTTACACGCGCGATGGAACAGTATGGCGGCAAACGTGCCGACTGGCTGGATCTATCAACCGGCATCAATCCCCATTCCTATCCATTGCCTGGCTCTATCGCCAAAACGACATGGACGGATCTACCGGCCAAGGCAGGACAGGAAAGACTGACAACGGCCGCGCGGCGCGCTTATGCCATTCCGGATCATCTGGGTGTTGTTGCAGCACCTGGCACGCAACTTCTCATATCCCTCTTGCCATCCGTCCTACCGGGCGGACCGGTTGCGCTCACCTCCCCCAGTTACACCAGCCACAGAGCCGTCTGGGTTCGCGAAAAATGCGATTTGGTCGAGTTGTCCAGCATCTATGCAGTTCCGGAAAGCGCTCAAATTGTGGTGTTGGTCAATCCGAACAATCCCGACGGGCAACTGACTGATGTGAAGAGTTTGCTGGAAATCTCGAGATCGCTCACAGACAGGGGCGGATTCCTGGTCGTGGATGAAGCCTTTGCCGATGTGGTGCCCGGTTCCAGCATTTTGCCTCACATTGGTGGCGAAAACGTTGTGGTGCTTAGATCATTCGGCAAGTTTTTCGGACTGGCTGGACTTCGTCTCGGATTTCTTGCGGGACCTAAGACCATCACCGATACAATGTCCTCGATCCTGGAAAGCTGGAGCCTGAGCGGTCCGGCGCTTGAAATCGGCGCGACCGCGCTCAAAGACATCGACTGGCAGAAAAAAATGTCAGGTCAGTTGGCAGACGAGATGGCCGATCTGACACTCTGTCTCTCGCAGCACAGCTTGAGCGTATTTGGCGGAACGCCGCTTTATGCACTTGCTGGACTGCGTAACGCTTCACAGTTGCATCAAGCGCTGGCGCGGCGACATATCTGGACGCGCATTTTTGACTATGCTCCAACCTGGATCCGGTTCGGACTGCCAGGAAGCGCAGACAATCTGGAACGTCTTTCAGGTGCGCTCGCTGAAATTCAGGCCGAGAGTTGATCTGAAACGATGCTGGTGCTGGAAAATGCATTATGGCTGCTTGTGGCAGCACTTTTGCTTGATGCAGTTGTTGGTGACCCCGACTGGCTGTGGCGCCGTCTGCCGCATCCTGTCGTTTGGCTCGGCAAACTGATTGCGGCTTTCGATCAACGTTTCAACAAAACAACATTGTCGAATGGCGCGCGCAAGCAAAATGGCGTCCTGGTGCTGATCACGCTCGTCGTGCTGTCATCTATCACAGGATTTTGCCTCCAGGCACTTGCGGAGAGATTGCCGTATGGCGACGCACTCACGATTGTCATAGCCGCTGTATTCTTGGCACAAAACAGCCTGTACCGGCATGTTGCCGCGGTTCGGGACGGGTTCAAAAATCATGGTCTTCACGGCGGGCGCAAAGCAGTGTCAATGATCGTCGGTCGCGATCCGGACAAGCTCGATGAAGCCGGTGTTTCGCGCGCTGCAATTGAATCCTGCGCTGAAAATTTCTCAGACGGCGTCGTTGCTCCCGCGTTCTGGTTTGCCGTGCTGGGACTTCCCGGATTGCTGGCCTACAAGGCCGTCAACACCGCCGACAGCATGATCGGTCACAAAAACGAAAAATACGCCGCGTTCGGCTGGGCGTCGGCAAGGTTTGACGACCTGATCAATCTGCCAGCCTCGCGCCTTTCCGGTCTCTTCATCGCCTTTGCTGCACCAATGGCAAAGGGAAAAGTTGCCGATAGCCTCAGGTGCATTCGCACAGACGCAAACAAACACCGCTCGCCAAACGCGGGCTGGCCGGAGGCTGCCATGGCTGGCGCGCTCGATCTGGCACTGGCCGGGCCCAGGATCTATGCCGAATACACTGCTCAGGACAGCTATTTGAACGATACAGGACGCAAGCAAGCATCAGGCGACGATATTGCGAAGGCACTCGTCTTGCTGATCGGTGCATGCTGGCTTCAAGCTGCTCTGGTTGTCACCTTGGCCGTACTTGTTGTGGTTTAGTCGCGCATGACCGCCAGCCCTTGTTATCTGCGCTGGGCAATGTCCAAGATCGTTTCGACATCCATCACTTCATCCAGATGAAGTGCGAGATCATCCAGAATTTCATCGATGCGCCTGTCATACGCAACCAGAGCTCGGGCATCAAAAGCATCGAGATAGGCCGCTCGGAAGGCATCGCCCGTAAAAAGCCCATGCACGTAGGTTCCATAGACGCGCCCATCTGCCGAGATAGCACCATCAGGCTTGTGGCTTTCCAGCAGCATCATCGGCCGCTCGCAATCCGGACCCGATGTGATCCCGATATGGATTTCATACCCCTTCACAGCGGCACCGCTGGCAATGTGGCTTCCAGATACAGAAACGGTTGATTTTTGCGGTGTCAGTGTCGTCGATACATCCAGAAATCCCAACCCTTCTACTGTACCGGGCGTCCCTTCAATGCCTTCCGGATCGGATATCGTCTTGCCGAGCATCTGGTATCCCCCACAGACGCCAAGAATATGCCCACCACGACGATGGTGTGCTTTCAAATCGACGTCCCAACCCTGTGCCCTAAAAAACGCAAGATCGCCGATAGTTGATTTGGAGCCTGGAAGTAGAACGACATCCGCGTCGGCCGGTAACGGCACGCCTGGTTGAACCAGTTCAAGGGTGACGTCCTGTTCCAGCCGCAAGGGATCCAGGTCATCGAAATTTGCGATCCTGGAAATAACAGGAACCACAATTTTAACTTTGCCTGCACCGAAACCATCTGCGAGCCCAAGGGCATCCTCCGCTGGCAATTTCGCCGCGTCTGCAAACCAGGGTACCACACCAAGGCCACGCCAGGCCGTGCGACTTTCAATCTCGCGCATGCCTTCTTCAAACAGGCTCGGATCCCCTCTGAAGCGGTTTATGAAAAACCCTTTGATACGGTCTCTCTCCTCAGGAAGAAGCACCGCGTGGGTCCCAACCACCGATGCTATGACGCCGCCACGGTCAATGTCTGCGCACAAGATGACCGGCAGGTCCGCAGCTTCCGCGAACCCCATATTGGCGATGTCTCCAGCCCTCAGGTTGATTTCCGCCGGGCTACCGGCTCCCTCAATGATGACAAGGTCAGAAATTGAAGTAATTTTTTCGAAACTCTCTATAACCTTCGGTAAAAGTGTGCTTTTTGCTTTCCATATTCACGTGCCCGCATCGTGCCGTATCTGGTTCCCTGTACGATGACCTGTGCGCCGGTGTCGGTTTCGGGTTTAAGCAGTACGGGGTTCATGTGCACTGTCGGTGGTACCCGGCTTCCCAAAGCCTGAAGAGCTTGCGCCCTGCCGATTTCGCCGCCATCGACGGTCACAGCCGCATTGTTGGACATGTTTTGCGGTTTGAACGGGTTTACGGAAATACCTCGATTGGCGAACAAACGGCATAAGCCTGCCACGATCAGGCTTTTGCCCACATTGGAGCCCGTTCCCTGCACCATTATCGCCGGGCAATTCCTGGCGACCTTGGATTCAATCATGGCGAGGTTTCTTCCGACACTGGAACAGCTCCATAAGGTCGGAATTCCTTTGGTACCGGAAGATTCGCAAGCCGAAGTTCGAGCAGCAGCCGAATGGTGGGACGGACAGCGAAGAACACTGAACCGATCAGGAACAACCAGGTGCCTGCAAATACAAGACGCTCATAGAAGAAAAAAATGCTGCCAATGACGAACAACACCGCCGCCAGGAATTCAACAATGGTTCGATAAAGTTCATATTTGCGAACAATCTCGGCGTGATCTGCCGAGGCTGACCGCAACGAATGGTCAAAGAGCCTGCTCATCATCAAAACACCTTCTCAAAATCCCGCACGACGACACCCCTGTGCGACCTGGCATCGCCAGTCTCGATATAGCCAATCGATCTATAAAACCGTTCAGCGGTAACCGTGCTCGTCAATCGCGCCTTCGCAAGACCGAGCTTTCTAAGATGGTCCTCCAGCGAAAGCATGATCACCTTGCTAACACCAGTCAGCCGGGCGTCCGGATGCACATAATTCAACAAAACCTCGCCTGTCGCCGATGCCATCCCGACACCAGCTATGAAACTGGCGTTTTTTGATTGTCGGTGAGCGGTCACGACCAGGTCCGGTCCTTCAATCCATAGAAGCACATTCCTCGCCGTTTTGTTGGCCAGCCACGGTTCGAGTTTCGAAGCTTCTCCGAAATGATCGGCAACACAGAGTTCCGCGATTGAACGTCTCAGAACCTCTGCAATCTCTTCAGCATCAGCAGCTTGAGCCGATGTCACGACACATGAACCCTGCACCCGAACTCACCTTTAGAACTCGATGCCCTCTTGTGGTTTCACGCCTGAGCGGAACGGATGCTTGATTTGTGTCATCTCGGTCACAAGATCGGCAATCTCAATCAGTTCGTCTTTGGCATTTCGACCAGTGATGACAACGTGCACATCAGCCGGCTTCTGGTTTTTCAGAAAATCGACCACTTCAGCAATGTCGAGATAATCGTAGCGCAGAACGATGTTGAGTTCGTCGCAAAGGATCAGCCGGAAATCACTGGATGTGATCATCTCTTTGGCCGCATCCCAGGCTTGTTGGGCGGCGTCTATGTCGCGCTGTCTGTCTTGTGTTTCCCAGGTAAAACCTTCGCCCATGCGCTTTATGGTCACCAGATCTGAAAATCGCTCGAGTGCTGCACGTTCACCGGTTTCGATACGTCCCTTGACAAACTGCACAACGCCAACTTTGTGACCATGACCAAGCGAGCGAAAAACCATACCGAAACCTGCGGTGGATTTGCCTTTTCCCTTGCCTGTATGCACGATCAGCAGACCCTTTTCGATGGTCTTGGTCGCCATGATCTTGTCGCGCGCCGCCTTCTTCTTGCGCATCTTTTCGGCGTGACGGGCATTCAGTTCTTCTTCAGTCAGACCTGGCTTGTCGTTTTCTTCAGTCACGGTGCTGGTGTCTCCACGAGATTGGATTTCATGTCGCTCAAGGCAGAATGGGTCGAATTGCGCCGCGGCGTCCAGAGGCCGCGCTCAATTGCATCCTGAAAACGGTCGAGCATTTCATTGAAACCTGCAGGATTGGCGTCTTTAAGGAAATCTCGAACGGTTTCGTCGTCTAGGTATGCGTCGTAAAGCTGATCAAAATGATGATCCCCAACAGCATGTGTTGTGGCTGCGAACGCGAAGAGATAGTCGAGCGTGGCAACCATCTCAAATGCCCCTTTGTAGCCATGGCGCATGACACCGCGGATCCATTTCGGGTTTGCGGCACGGGCCCGCACGACACGGCCCAATTCTTCCGTCAATGAACGAACCACCGGACGTTCGGGCCGCGAATGATCGTTGTGATAGATCTTGGGGTCTTTTTCAGAAAGCGTTTCAACCGTCGCTGCCAGGCCACCTTCGAACTGATAGTAATCATCGCTGTCGAGCAGATCGTGTTCCCGGTTGTCTTGATTGTGAAGAACGGCATCAACGGATCGCAGGCGCTTTTCCAAATCTTTGCGTGCGCCTGTTCCTTCCGCCCCGCCGCCATAAGCATAGCCACCCCAGCTCAGAAACACGTCTGCGAAATCTGCGCGTTCCTGCCAGATGCCTTCATCAATCAGTGCCTGAAGGCCAGCACCATAGGCCCCTGGTTTGGACCCGAACACTCTGAAGCCCGCTCTTTGAGCCGCCGCTCCTTCGTCGAGGCCTTCTTCAAGGAGGCGTCTGGTCTCATCCTTCATGCGCAAAGCGATTGGGTTCGCGGTCTCTGGTTCATTGAGCGCACCAACAGCACGAACCGCACTGTCAAACAGATCCATCTGGTGCGGAAACGCGTCTCGAAAGAAGCCCGAAACTCTTAACGTCACATCGATACGCGGACGCCCGAGCTCTGACAGTTTCAAAATTTCAAATCCAGTTACGCGACCCGACCCAGTTTCCCACACAGGTCTTGCACCAATCAATGCCAGTGCCTGTGCGATGTCGTCTCCACCGGTGCGCATGTTCGCGGTGCCCCAACAGGTCAGCACCATGGATGTGGGCCAATCGCCTTCTTCCTGAAAATACCGTTCCGCAATCAGATGAGCGGACTTCTGACCAAGACGCCAAGCCGTTTCGGTCGGCACGGCGCGGACATCAACAGAATAAAAGTTTCTGCCTGTCGGCAAAACGTCCGGCCGACCTCTTGAAGGAGCACCAGACGGCCCAGGCTCCACGAAACCTCCAGAGAGCGACGTTAACACAGCGGCAATTTCGGCTTTGCCAGACCCGCAAACAGAAGGTCGAAGGGTTTCGTTGACCTCAAGAAGAGCTGCGCGCGTAGATGTCCAGTCTTCCGGCACATCCGAACCGCCGGAAATCAAGCGTTGGGCAAGCAGCTCAATCCGTTCGACAGTATCGCCGTTGGAACGCCAGGCAGATGCTTGCAATTCTTGCAGGAGATTGGGCTTTTTGTCGTTCCAGGTTTCTGAAAAATCGCAATCAAGCGGATCGAAGTTACCAAACCCGAGGTCTTTGGCGATGGCACGCTGAAGGCTCTCATCGGCAGGGCTGGTGCCGCGGGGAACCCTGGCGAGAGCTGCCAGGAGATCCGTTAACTGTTCTCCATCTGGGCTCACCCCGAGAATGTGAAGCCCGTCACGGATTTGCAGCTCTTTCATGTCGCACAAATGCGCGTCTAAACGCGCCAAACGAGTTTCTTCGTCCATTTCGTCGGTAAGGCCGATGTCCTTGTCCAGACCGTGGCGCGCAGCGGCATCCAGAATGTCTCCAGTCAGCGCTTTCAAGCGACGCGGATCCACACCACTGGCGAGATAGTACTCATCAAGAAGTGTCTCCATCTCTTCCGCGGCGCCATGGCTTTCAGCCCGGGTCAGAGGTGGTGTCAAATGATCGACAATGACCGCAGATGTCCGCCTCTTTGCTTGCGCGCCCTCACCCGGATCGTTGACAATGAAAGGATAGATGTTTGGAACCGGCCCAAGCACAGCCTCAGGAAAGCAATTTTCCGAGAGGGCAAGCGCCTTTCCAGGCAGCCATTCCAGGTTTCCGTGTTTGCCCAGATGAATAACGGCATCAGCTCCAAAAGAGCAACGCAGCCAGAAGTAAAAAGCGAAATAGTGATGCGGTGGAACAAGATCCGGATCGTGATAGGTTTCCTTTGGGTCAATGTTGTAACCGCGCGCCGGTTGAATGCCGACAACCTGGTTGCCGAACCTGTGCAAGCCCAAACGAAACTTGCCGTCAATTACATGCGGGTCGTCTTCAGGCTGCCCCCAACGGTCCAGAACTGAACGCCTCACGTCATCAGGCAGCCCCGCGAAGGCCGATTGGTAGTTGCTCAGGTCGAATTCCTGAAATCCTGCCTTTTCAGAACGTTTATCAAGCGAATTCGTGACCCCGCTCGTCAGCGTCTCCATAAGGGCAGCAGAGCTTTTTGGGGCTTTGCCTGTATCAAACCCAGCGATGTTCAGTGCTTCCAAAACCGTGACGCAAGACGCAGGTGTGTCGAGGCCAACGCCATTAGCAAGCCGTCCGTCCTTGTTGGGATAGTTTGCCAGGATCAGCGCGGTCTTTTTCGCCGCTTCAGGTATTTTGCCAAGCTTCGCCCAATTTGCTGCCAGGTTTGCAACAAAGGTCATGCGATCGGACACAGGTGTGAACTTGACAGGTGTGGATTGCGTCGCCTCGTCGAAAATGCCTTCTTCCTTGAAAGACACAGCGCGGCTCAGGATGCGTCCATCTATTTCCGGCAAAACCACATGCATGGCGAGATCACGTATTGAAAGACCCTGATCGCTTTCATCCCATCCCTCCTTTGAAGAAGACGAGAAAACAACCTGCAAGACAGGCTTGCCAGGTTGATCCAATGGCGTGGACTGATGTGCAGCACCAGCCTTCGAAACTGCGAAAGCAGTTCCATTTAGAACAACGTCCGGTCGCCCTTCACTGAACAGGCTGCCCAGTACAGCAACGGACTCCGCTTCCTTGAGGCTCGAAACGAAAACCGGCATCGCGTTGAGGCCCGCTTTGTCCAGAGCATCAACCAAGGCATCAACCGGAGCGGTCTGAGCGCCCTGAACAAGGGCGCGATAGAAAGTAATGGCTGCCAACGGTCTGGCCTGATCATGCCAGGTTGACTTCAAGGTGCCTAAGTCCGGGGTTGCGTGTCCTGGAAGATAGAGACCGGCACGCGGAAGAGGAACCGGCTGCGCAGGTTCCTCAGCCCTTCCAATGAGAAACGCACAATAGCGGAGGGCATTGGCATAGTTCTCAGAACCACCCTCAACGCAGTAGCGCCAAAACCGATAAACGTCCTCGACAGGTCTTGTTGACCGCCCGCTGAGATCGGCATCCCACTTGTCATCACCGGGAACGACAATCAATTCTATGCCGCTCGAGCGTGTTTCTTCCTCAAATCTTTCAAGGCCGTAGCGCCAGTATTCGACACCGCCTAAAACCCGCAAGACGACCAGGCGCGCCCCGCGCACTGTTTGTTCCGCATATAGGTCAACCGAATACGGATGCGACAGCGCCATCAGGTTCGCCAGCCTCAGTGTCGCCCTGTCGGCACTTAGCTGCGCATGAGCGGCAGCAAAACTGCCCAATTCCGTGTCCGCCGCGGAAAGAAAAAGAATATCGGCTGGAGACTGACCAAGGTCGACCGCGTCTCCACCGTCGTCAATCCGGCGCGTCTGGCTGGCTAGGATATGCATTTCTTTTGGCTGGCCCGTACTTTCTTGGCTCTTAAGCGGCGGCCTTCAAACCGCCGAGAACAGATCTAACAGCATCAAAGTCCAACCCCTTCAGGCCGATCACGACAAGGCGCCCGGAACTCTCGGCTCCAGCAGCGAACCAGGTTTCAACCCTCGGTCCCACGGCTTGAACCATGGCAGGTGCTGCTTTGCCCTCAATTGCGACGGCACCTTTGATCCTGAGAACCCCCTTCAGCGACATTGCTTCCAAAACTCGGTCTTCAGCTTGCTTCAAACTGCCGAACGTGGATACCGACAGGACATGACTTTCGAAATCATCATGGTGGTGATGATCGTGATGATGGTGATCCTCATCTTCATGGTCATGGTCATGGTCGTCGTGGTCGTGGTGGTGGTGATGCTCATGCCTGTCTGACATGTCATCTTCGGCAGCAGATCCACGTCCAAGAAGAACTTCAATCGGAAGAGTTCCTTTCTCAGACGATACGATGTGAACCGCCGGGCGCACGTCTTCCGAAATTCGATCAAGCACGTCGTTCAGTGCAGTTTCAGAAACAAGGTCGGCCTTGTTGAGCACAACCAGATCTGCGCAACGCAACTGATCATGAAAGAGTTCTTCAACCGGGCTCTCGTGATCCAGGGCCTCGTCAGCCGCGCGCTGCGCCTCCAGAGCTTCTTCGTCAAGCGAGATTCGTCCTTCTGCCAGGGCCGCAGCATCAAGCACTGTGACAACACCGTCGACGGTCACCTTTGGTTTGACGCTTGGCCAGGAAAACGCCCGCACCAGCGGTTGAGGCAACGCCAGGCCGGAAGTTTCAATGACGATGTGCTCGGGCGGCGTTTCCCGCGCAAGCAACATTTCCATTGTGGGCAGGAAGTCGTCTGCAACTGTGCAGCAAATACATCCATTGGTCAGTTCAACCACTTCATCAGCCGCGCATTCAGGATCCGCACAGCCATTCACCAGCGAACCGTCAAAACCCATGTCGCCAAACTCATTGACGATCAGTGCAATTCGCTTGCCTCCGGCGTTCTGCAACAGATTTCGAATAAGCGTGGTTTTCCCGGCCCCCAGAAACCCGGTGACGATTGTGGCCGGGATTTTTGCGCCCGGAGTTCCAAAGGAAGTGGTCATAGTTTGATGTCCGGTTGAGAGTTGGGTTTCAATACCATTGGCAGGCCGGCCGCTACGAAAACGACCTTTTCACAGACTTTCGCAATATCCTGATTAAGACGTCCCTGTGCATCGCGAAACGACCTGGAAAGTCGGTTCTCCGGCACAATTCCCATGCCAACTTCGTTTGACACAAAAACGCACGGTCCCTGCAGCGACGCGACGGCTTCGCACAAACATGCTGTTTCGGCGACAATGTCTTTTTCAGCGAAATAGAGGTTGGAAAGCCAAAGCGTCAGACAATCCACGAGGACAACCGTGTTCGCCAGGCTTTCGCGTTGAAGCACGGACGTCAGATCCGTTTGTTCTTCTATCGTCCTCCACAATGGTCCGCGCTGATCACGATGGGCAGCGATCCGGTTTTCCATTTCAGCATCGAACGCTGCCCCGGTTGCGATGTAAACCTTATCCATGCCGGTTCCGGCAACCAGTTGCTCGGCAAACCGGCTTTTTCCGGAGCGTGCTCCGCCAAGGACAAGGGTGGCCCGGGAAATACTTTTGTTCGTCAATCCAGTCTCCCAGCCGTCCGCCCGACAGCGCCAAAGGGTTGCAGCATTGACGGCCGGTCTCCTGGCTCGCGGTTAAACGCGTTTGCGCCCCTTCCCGGTCTCTTCACCAGTGGATCTTCGCGCTAACGCTCACCGCTTACAGTTGCGGGGGCAGCTCCGGTTTAAGGCAGATAGCCGGCACCGGATTCCCGTTTCATCCGGATCAGGCCTGACCTTCTCCGGAACCGTCAGATCCTTCCTAGCCTTATCCTGTTCAAGGCACAAGCACTGGTGTTGGCGCTTCCGCAAAATGAGCAAATCCAGCCGGCGTGACATCATATATCTCAGCCTTCGTGAAAATCGTTGGCCTTGCAGAACCAATATGACGATGCCAGGCAGTCAATGGCTGGAATGTCAAAAGTGGCTATTGCGACTACTCATCTGATAAATATGAAGTTTTCCACACCAGAAACAAAAAACTGACGGCTCGATGAAAAAATAGGCCTTTTGGGCTTGGCAAACGGAGCAAGCCTTTGATATACGCTTCTCCATCGACGGGGCAGCACTGCTGGCCCCGAGCGTGGTGATCCCCAGTAGCTCAGTTGGTAGAGCAAGCGACTGTTAATCGCTGGGTCGCTGGTTCGAGTCCGGCCTGGGGAGCCATCCACCTTCTTCCTGAAAATATTTGATTTTGCCTCGCAGCATGCGACGGGGACGGATGGCATTAAAGTTGTGCCACCTCGCGCAAAGGCAGATTTGCGATCATTCACTCAGCAGTTGTTTCCGACTTATTTGGATGCAGACATGCCTGCCGATGGGTACATCTTGCCGCTCGGAAAAAAATTTCGTTGCTTAGATGCCGTTCTATTCAAACATGACAGGAAAACCGGAAAACAGGACCTGTGCCATTAGATGCGTTTAAGTTGCGAAAACGCTGTGTTTGTGTTCTTCAGAGACAGTTCTCAGAATATATTTATTGGTTAGTTCAAAGTAATAATTCCCATCTGTCGAAATCTTACTGATCTTTTTTTGTTTTCTGTTTTGACGAGTTCTTAATTAACGAAATTTAATACATATATCACGTAGACTTTTTATCGAATAAATTGGTATGTGAAGCACTTGGCAGGCGATTAAGCCGAGGTGCTGCGGTTAACCTTAAGGAAACATTGAGCCGACGCAGGCATTGAAAAACCAACCAATCAAGATAAGTCAAGGCTTGCGATTAGCAGGCTAACAAAACAACGAAAAACACCTGCAGAGGATGAGATGCGGCGGCTGGTAGATTTCTTTTTTGACCGAAGAGTTATTGGTCTTACGTTGCTCCTCGGGATCGCAGGCGTTGCGTTGGCGGAACGCATGGTCGTAACCCTGCCGATGGCGTATTTCATCACATTTGCCGTAATCGCCTTTTCGGTGGTACTGACTGGGCGGATCAAGACTTCAATCTATTTCGGCCTGGCCGTCGTAGCGCTGATCGCGTTTGTCTCTTATGCAAAAGTCAAGTGGATGTCGGTCGCTCCGAACATCGTGGACATCTATTATTTTGCATTTAATCCCGGGACATTGGCGTTCCTACTCGATGGTTTCCTGCCTCTTGTAGTCGGCGTGATCGCGTTGTTTCTGGGGGCGTTGGCAGCGCTTTTCGTTTTTGGCTGGTACGAAACACCGTCTTCGAAAAGCAGACGGAAAGCACTCATTGCATTCCCCTTGTGCGTCGCGCTTGCAATTGCATTTCAACCGCGCACGTTCAGCGGTGTCGAAGACCTGATGCGCTTCCGCTACATCACCTCCGTGTTCACATCGATGAAGCACCTGGCAAATCTGAGAGACCCTATTCCGCTTCTGGAACTTCTAGACCGGGAAGTTGCCTCCTTGGATGGCGAAGTGGAAACGCACGGAGTTTGCAAACAACTCGTGTCGAAGCCCGATATTCTCGTTGTTCAGGCAGAATCGATTGTTCCGCCTGAAATTTTCTACGATGGAGAAATTCCCAAAGAATTAGAGGGAGCGTTCAATGGTCCAGACGAGACGCTTAGGCCCCTTAAAGTCGAGACGTTTTCAGGTGGAACCTGGATTACGACAGCTGGTTTCGTTTCCGGCTTGCCGATAGCGGATCTTGGCTGGTTGACCAGCTACTCAAACTTCATTCTGGAAGGGCGAATCCGGCAGTCTTTAGTACAGTATCTTTCCGACTGCGGATACCACACGGTTTTCCTGTCACCACTCCATTACTCCTTCGTCAATGAAGGTCGTTTTATGGAGTCGATCGGCTTTGAAACATTTATCGATCAGCACGATATGAAGGCACCGTCGACGCAAGAATCCGACTCATTTTACTATAACAATGCGCTTAGCGTTCTTAAGGAACATCGGCAAAACGACGACCGCCCGGTCTTCATGTTCGTACTAACCATGTCCGCCCACTCGCCCTGGAACTACAGGATGGAGCCGGACCGGACAGTCGCCGGAGAGCCTTTCAGCACGGACAGCGAAATCAATGAGTATTTCAGACGCCTTGCCATAAGCCGTGAAGATCTGGAAGAATTCACCAACCAGGTGGCAGCCCTCAGCCAACCAACGGTCGTTCTTGAATTCGGCGATCATCAACCCGGTCTGACCTTGGATTACTGGCGTCGCCGCGAAGGTCCGGCCCCGCTCGCCAACAAAGAGTCCGGCGCTTACATGACGTCCTTCCAAGTTCAGCCCCTCAAGACGGACCTTGCCGCACCAGTGCCGTCTTTCGAACGCCTGGACCTGCAGTTTCTTGGTGTCACTCTTCTTGAAATCGCTGGGATCCCCTTAACGCCAATTCAGGCAGATCTACGCAACATGCGCGACGAGTGCATGGGTCTCTTCCAATCTTGCGACGTCGAAGGGCGTCTGGACGCCCACTATGATTGCCGTGCGAACCAGAGTTCCTGCTCTGATGCACGCATCGAACACAGTCAGAGCGGTACACATAAGCGCGAGTATGTTCAGGCTGAAACGGCAAGGGTCGATTGACCGGCCCCTGCCTGTTTGCGGTCCGCAATTGGAACAATGCCGCGTCCCGAACTAACGCTTTGCGACTGACATGCGCCCTTTCAAATACTCGCCATACTGGCTGAGCGAAAAGATGAAGATCCAGTAGATCGCGCCGACGAACGCATAAACCTCGATGTAATACGGTGCCCACTCTACGGTACCGAACGCGGCATTCGCGGAAGCGAGAACATCAAAGAAACCGATGATGATCACGATCGCAGTCTCTTTGAACGTGACCACAACCATGTTGATCGTTGACGGCAAAGCATGCCGGAATACTTGCGGCATCACGATGCGGGACAGGATCTGGAACGATGTCAGCCCCAGCGCTCTACCTGCCTCAAATTGCCCTTTTGGGATCGCCTGGAAGCCACCGCGAAACACCTCAGCCTGATAACACGCGAAAAACAACGCGAAACCGACGATGACCCGCCAGATCTTGTCGCCGTTCAGCCAGTCGGGCAGAAGAAGTGGTATCACGACGGCAGCAGCAAAAAGAGTTGTCAGCAAAGGCAGCGAGCGAATGAAATCGATCAGCAGAGAAGCCGCTCCCTTGACAGCCGGCAATCGAGATCGCCTTGCAAGCGCCAGCAAAAGCCCCATCGGCATGCCAAGCAGAACAACTGCAGAAAACATGAAAAGGGTGAGTGCCAACCCGCCCCATTGATCGGTGGTAACCTGAGCCTGGCCCAGAAGGCTGCCATCCATCAGCAGGACGTAGGTTCCAAAACCGACAATCCAGAGGGTAACCAGTTTGCTGGTGCTCCAGAAGTGTGGCAGGCAAGACAGAACAACCGTTGCCACGATTGCTATGCATGCCAGCGTTGAGCGCCAATGAAGGTCATAGGGATAAAGTCCAAACAGTATCAATCGGTGACGCGCGGCAATAACCGACCAACACGCTCCGCCTGCTTCGGCACAGTGCTCAACGTCTTCAGCCCGCCAGACAGCACTGAAGAGTGCCCAGTCAACCAGCATCCAGGCCATATAAAGCATCAGCCCGAAAATGAAGACGCTGGTCAACGTGTCGCTTGGGCTTCGAAACGCTCGCTTCTTCAGAGTTTTGGCAAGTTGGCCCCACCTGTCCGAAGAACCGGTGTATTCGCTCGCAATCGCCATGTCAGTGCCCTTTCAGCGCAAGGCGCGCATTGATGAAGTTGACGATCTGAGCCAGTGAATAGTTGATTAGCAGGAAGGACAGCATCAACAACCCCATCAGCTCAAGCGTTTGTCCGGACTGGGTGATTGACGTCGACACGATATAGAAGAGATCACTGAACCCAATTGCGACACCGAGCGTCGTCGCCTTCATGATGAAGATCCACTGATTGCCGAGCGGGGGCATGATCGTGCGCAACGCCATCGGAATCTTGATGTGAAACCAGATAGAGCGAGACGAGAGGCCGAGAGCCTTGCCGGCTTCGGTCAATCCGCTCGGCACTTCGTGCAGTCCTCCACGAACCACTTCGGCAATATAGGCAGACCCGTAAAGCGTGATCGCAAGGATCATTGCGACAAGTTCAATTGAAACGGTCACCCCCTGAAATCTCAGGCCCTTCTGCACCGGAAGGGAGAACATGGAAGATTCCGCCGGTGCAAACATGGATGCAAGGGTCAACGTCAGACCAATACTGGCGACCAGCCAGAGACCAAGCTTGTGAAGGAATTGAAGGCTCTTTATTCGAAAGATGACGAACCCAAGCAGAACCAGGCAGGCGAAAATTCCGAGGACCACTAACGGCGAAACATTCAGTGCAGGCAGCATCATTCCCCTGTTTGAGAGAAATAACGCGTCACCCAGCGAATATGCCTGCCGAGGTCCCGGCATATGGATCAGTACCGCGTACCAAAAGACAAGCTGCAATATCAGCGGCAAGTTTCGGAAGAGCTGAATATAGACGGTTGCGACCGCGTTGAGGCCCAGTTGCCGCGCGTCCCTGGCAGTGCCGATGGCAAACCCGAGGATGGTGGACAGCACGATGCAAATCAGTCCGAGGAACAATGTGTTCATGAAACCAATCAACAGCGTTCTGGAGTAACTGTCGTCAATTGATCGGTCGATCAGTGAAAACGAGTAAGCCCAACCAGTTGCCCGCTCCAGAAATCCGAAGCCGCTCGTCATGTTGAGCTCGTCCAGCTTCGTCTGAGCCGTTGAAATCGCGGCCCATACGATCAGGGCAACTGCAACGACCAGCAAGGTCTGCAAAATAAGTTCACGGCGTTTCCGCCTGGTCTTGAGAGCCGCAGCATCCATTCCGGGATCCTCCTTGCCGCAACACAATAGAAAGGCGGCAAGACAAAATGCCTTGCCGCCTTGCGAACACGGATCAGTCGAGAATAGGCGCGTAAAGTACGCCGCCATGGCTCCAGAGGTTGTTCAGGCCACGGTCAAGTTTGTAAGGAGATCCCTCACCCAGGTTGCGATCGTAGATTTCTCCAAAGTTTCCTGTGGCTGCAATCATTTCACGTGCCCAGGTATCCCGGATGCCGAGACGTTCGCCCATGCCAGGGTCGACGCCCAAAAGCCGTGCGATTTTCGGGTTCGGCGGATTGGCAGCCATTTCTTCCACATTGGCGGAAGTCACCCCTTCTTCTTCGGCAATCAGCAATGCTGCGATCATCCAGTTGACCATGTCGACGAATTCCTCGTCGCCCTGGCGCATTGCAGCAGCAATCGGTTCGTTGGAGAGCTGGTCTGACAAGATGATGTGTGCATCGGGCTTTTCCAGCTCAGTTGCACGCAAAACAGCCAGGAACGGACCCCAGGCAGCAAAGGCGTCGCAGCGGTTTGCGAGGTAAGCTGCGCGCAGTTCCGATGCCTTTTCGTAGGACACCATAGTGTGTTCGACACCGATGGTTTTCAGATAGTTGCCTGCGAGCCTTTCAATAGTGGTGCCGGCTTCAACGCAGATCGTCCCGCCGTCAAGTTCCTTGGCCTCGGTTATGCCAAGGTCGCCATGTGCCATGAATTGTGTGCCACCGAAGAAGTACGGCAAACTGAACTGCAAGCCGACTTCAGTGTCGCGACCCATGGTCCAGCCGGTTGCCTTGATGATGACGTCGACATCCCCGGATTGCAGCGCGGGGAACCTTTGGGCCCAGCTCAAGGGAACGATTTGAGCCTTGTCAGGATCCCCCAGGATCGCTGTCGTGAGGGCTCGGCACATGTCGATGTCCAGCCCTTTCCATTCGTTTTTGTCGTTCACCTCCACAAACCCGAAGTAGCTGCCGTTGTGGCCGCTGCACAGGAGCGTGCCCCGCTCTTCGATCTCCGTCACCGTCGCGCTTTTCGAAAACGCCGTAACCGGGGCTGCAACACCTGCTGCGAACGCAACCGCGCAGGCGATTTTTGCAATACTGGTTGCCATTTTAGCTGTTCCCTGTTTTATATATCGGAACACTTGTTCCATTTAGTAGGTTACGAACACTCAAAAATGAGTCAAGTGAATTCTCCAAATCGCGGAAAAACTGATCGAAATTCTGCGAAACTGGCGGGGAAATGAGCAAATATTGGAACGAACGCATGATTACTAGGCATGCAGGGGCGGTTGAAACTGATCCAGGCCACCCGATTTAGGGTGTGATCGAATGACCGCCGAAAGCGGTGAAGGCAAATCGGGCCCCTAAAGAAATTTGGAATTTCCGCGTGTTCAAGACTTGATAGCTGCGGGTTCCGGAACGCACACTTGGCGCAATGGCATATGAGGAGACATGAATGAGCGGTTCAAATTACCCGGTCGACTTGAGCGTCAAACCAGAGGTGAAAGCCTTCTTTGATCCGGCGACGAATACAATCAGTTATGTCGTCAAGGACCCCTCGTCTTCAGCCTGTGCCGTGGTCGACAGTGTCATGGACATAGACTACGCGGCAGGACGCATAACATATGATCATGCCGATGAGATCATTGCCCACATCCGCGACAACGAGCTCGAGCTAGAATGGCTGATCGAGACCCATGTCCATGCCGACCACCTTTCAGGTGCGCCATACATTCAAAAACAGCTCGGCGGCAAACTTGGCATTGGCGAAAAGATCACCGTCATCCAGGAAACTTTTGGCAAGATCTTCAATGAAGGTACGGAGTTTCAGCGCGATGGCAGTCAGTTTGACATGCTTTTCAAGGACGGTGACACCTATAAGATCGGTGAGATGACCGCCATGGTCATGTGCACACCCGGTCACACACCCGCTTGCATGGTTCACGTCATGGGGAACGCCACTTTTACAGGTGACACGCTATTTATGCCCGACAGCGGGTCCGCCCGGGCTGACTTTCCCGGAGGGGATGCGGCAACCCTCTATGATTCAATTCAGAAGGTTCTTGCCCTTCCGGATGATATGCGCCTCTTCATGTGCCACGACTATGGACAGAACGGCCGCGAGATCCAGTGGGAGACGACTGTCGGCGAGGAAAAAGAACACAACATCCATGTCGGCGGCGGCAAAAGCAAAGAAGAGTTCGTCAAGTTCCGGACCGAACGGGACGCCCAGTTGGCGATGCCAAAACTGATCATTCCATCTTTGCAGGTCAACATGCGCGCCGGACAATTGCCGCCTTCGGACGACACCGGCCGTACTTTTTTGAAGGTTCCAATCAACGAGCTTTAGGCGGGCGAGCGCCCCACCCAAAACTTGAATTATGGATAAGTTGCTGTGTCCGAGTCTGGATCTAGTCCAGCTCGGCGGTACCATTGGGTGTTTTCAGAACGAATGAGAGGCCCGGCTCTCCTTTGACCACCTCAGCAAGATGATCAATATTCAGCGCCTTTAGCAGAGACACCAACTGTTCGGGCTCGGGGTGTGACAGTCTGACGGATTGAAGCCGAACTCCAAGATCCTGCTGCCCGGTCGATGGATGCGGTCCGGGAGACCATTCGATAAAGGCAGGTAGCAGCCCTTCTCCCGGCAAGCTTCCATCTTCTGGAACCGTTAAGCGCCAGGTTCTGTCGCCCCGGGCAAAGTCGACGACGTCACCAAGATCGACCGGACTGTCTGCAACGACGGCATCAAGGTCGCTGGTGTTCACAACCCAGGTCAATGCACGTGGACGTTCGTTCAACCTGCGCTGTGTGTTCGCGTCGCCCAGCGAAAACCAGCGAACACGTCCAGGTTCTGGCGCCTCAGGGTCGATTGAAATCAGCTCAAAAAAGCTTTCATTGCCTGCTTGCATAACGCGGTTGTGCGTACTCATGGCCGCATGTTTTCCGCCAAGCGGCACCGCAACATCGAGGATGGTCTCCATCGCAGCCGCGCCGCTGTCGAGGTCTTTGCACCCAATAGCGATATGGTCGATTTTGTTTTGCATATTTTAAACTATCCTTGGAGAAATTTTAAAGCCTGAGTGACATCTGCCTTCAGGGTTTCAAGATCATCGAAACCAATATTGAACCGCAGCAGAGGACCCTGCCCCAGTTTGCGGCTACGTTCGCTTGTCATGGGAAGAACGAGGCTTTCATATCCGCCCCAGCTGACGCCTATCCCGAAACATGTCAACGCGTCGACAAAGGCACGGAACCGGACTTCCGGACACGGCCTGAAAATGACCGAAAACAGTCCCGCAGCACCAGAAAAGTCTCTTTTCCAGATCCGATGACCGGGGCAGCTCTCAAAAGCCGGGTGCAGTAAGCGATCCACTTCTGGCAAACCGGCAAGCCATGAAGCCATCTCAATGCCGGCTTTGTTTTGATGTTCCATACGCATCTTGAGCGTTCTCAGCCCTCTAAGCGCCAGGAAAACCTCCTGTGCGCCGGGCTTGTCCCCGAGCGACATGACTGTTCGGCGTATTCTGCTGTGGTATTTCTCCGTGGCCGCGATAACACCGAGCATCGCGTCAGAATGTCCACAAAGGTGTTTCGACCCGGAATAGACAACGACATCCGCACCGAGGGTTAGCGGATTGCAGAAAACCGGCGATCCCCAGGTGTTGTCAAAGACAACCGGTACCCCTCTTGCTTTGGCCTGACGCCCGATCTCCGGCAGATCGCAGACTTCGAAAGTTCCAGAACCTGGAGCCTCAGCCATGATGGCGCAGGTACCGGGCCGGATCTTCTCACCAATAGCTTCCATCGGATCAAAGGGTTCGATGTCAATGTTCATTGACCTCAACAAGCCGTCGCAGAACGCTCGTGTATTGCCATAGAGATTTTCTGCCACCAGGAGGTGATCCCCGGGCCTGGCGAGAGCAAGCAGTGTCGACGTGATGGCCGAGACGCCTGATGACGTCAGCGTTGCCCCATGAGCCTCGTCCAACTCGGCGAGTAGGCGCTCAAGCGAAAACGTGGCATTATTTCCGTATCGGCCGTAATAGGGTGTCCCGTTTTCATATCGCGCCTCCTTTGCAATCTCAAATTCCTCAAGAGTGCTGAAAACCACCGTTGAACCGAGTTCGACCGGCCAGTTCACCTGTTTTCCGACGGGCCCGCCTGGCCGAGCGCCATGCACCAGGGCATCCGCCAGGTTTGTTTTAGTCATTTTGGGTGGCTCCAGAAATTGTGTCGTGTTGAAATGATGACACTCGGCATTATGTGTGTCAATATACGGAAAATTCGTTCTGATTAGCGAAACAATATGAAATTGACGTCAAATCATTGGGGTCCAGGCTACGTTAATGTCGCCGACGGCCGCATTGTCTCGGTTCTTCCTCACCCCGACGATCCGAATCCTTCTCAAATTTCCGGAAACATCGCCCAAAGCCTGAACGGTCGCGCGCGTGTGCTGAAACCTGCTGTGCGAAAAGGCTGGCTAGAGAATGGCCCAGGCTCCGCAGCGCGCGGCGAAGATGCCTTTGTCGAACTCTCCTGGCCCGAAATGATTGACCTGCTGGCAGGTGAGATCAGTCGGGTTAAAAGCACCTATGGCAACAATGCCATTTTTGCCGGTTCATATGGCTGGTCGAGCGCTGGCCGGTTCCATCATGCGCAAAGCCAATTGAAGCGGTTCCTGAACACGCTAGGCGGTTTTGTCCGATCCGAAGGCAACTACAGCTATAATGCTGCGTTGGGCTTGATGCCGTTTATTTTGGGCGACTATCGCAAACACGTCGCCCAGGCGACGCGTTGGACCGTTGTGGCAAAACACAGCGAACTTGTGGTGCTGTTCGGTGGCCTCGCAACGCGCAACACGCAAGTCAGCGACGGCGGCATATCCCGACACCGGATAAAGACAAACCTTAAGTCCTGTGCAGATGCAGGTGTCCGATTTGTGAATTTCAGCCCGATACGCAGTGATCTTTCGTCAGACATTCCCGCCGAGTGGCTCGCTCCGCTTCCAGGAACAGATGTCGCGGTCATGATGGGAATTGCCCATACGCTTTTGACTGAAAACCTTCACGACAGGGAATTCCTCGACACATACACAACTGGCTTTGACAGGCTCGCAGCCTACCTGGTTGGAGAAATGGATGGCGTTGCAAAGTCGGCTAGTTGGGCTGCGGGCATTTCAGGCATTCCATCTGAAAGCTTGCGCGACCTTGCTCGAGAGATGGCTTCGAAACGCACCATGATTTCTTGCGCTGCAAGCTTGCAGCGTGCCGATTTTGGAGAACAACCGCTTTGGATGACAATTTCTCTGGCGGCGATGCTTGGACAGATTGGACTGCCGGGCGGAGGTTTCACAATCGGATATGGCGTGAACGGCAATATAGGCAATATGGAACGCCCCTTTCGACCGGGTGCCCTGCCGCAGGGAAGATCCGCGGTGTCAGACTGCATTCCGGTCGCCATGATATCGGAAATGCTTCTCAATCCACTTGGGCAGTATAAGTACCTTGGCGAAACGCGGACATTCCCGGATATCAAACTGGTTTGGTGGGCCGGCGGCAACCCATTCCACCACCACCAGGATCTCAACAGGCTCCGCAAGGCCTTTTCACGACCTGAGACAGTAATCGTCAATGAGATGAACTGGACTGCGACGGCCCGGCATGCGGACATCGTTTTACCAGTTGCAGCACCTCAGGAAAGAAACGACTTCGGTGCGGGCAAATCTGACAATGCCCTAATTCCAATGCCGGCAGCTGTTTCGCCGCCAGGAGAAGCTCTCACTGAATATGAGATCTTTTGCGCCCTTTCAAAACGGCTGGGAAATCACCAGAACTTTTCCGAGGGGCTTGATGAAGCAGGATGGCTGATGCGTCTTTGGGACGAAACCAGAAAAGCAGCTACTGAGAATGGCATTGACCTACCCGACTGGAACACTTTTCTGGACGGAGATATCGTTACATTGCCGGACCCGTCACCCGAGCAGGTTTTTCTGGCAGAGTTTCGCGAGAACCCTCAAGACAATGCACTGCCGACGCCATCAGGTCTGATTGAGTTGTATTCACACGCAATTGCTGAAATGAATTTGCCGGATTGTCCTGGTCACGCCAGCTGGTTTGAACCAAGAGACAAAGAAGTGGGATTGAACGAACGCTACCCGCTATCACTCCTTTCCGGTCAACCTGGCACGCGGCTGCATAGCCAGCTTGACAACGGCGCGACCAGCCTTGCAGCAAAAATAGATGGCCGCGAGCCGGTCCTGCTTCATCCGGAAGACGCTGCAAAGCGGCAAATCAAGGATGGAGACATTGTCGAATTGCGAAATGACCGTGGGCAGTGTCTGGCCGGGGCCAGGATCACGGATGACATTCGACGGGGCTGCGCCTTCCTGTGGACTGGCGCCTGGTATGATCCGGAGTTCAAACACCCACACCATCGCGACCGCCACGGCAATCCCAATGTCCTCACCCATGATCTTAGGACGTCCTCACTCACTCAAAGCCCTGCTGCTCACTCCGCATATGTCGAAATCATGCCAATTGAAGGACAGGCACCTGACGTTGAAGCACACGCTCCACCGCGATTTACCTTTGCAGATGCGTCGGCTACAGTGCCGAAAATGACCAGCGAAACGTGAAAATGTCAGAAAAAAAGCGACTGAAGCAAAAGTAGATTCCACACTTTCCAAAGGCTTGGCGATACTTGAAAAGCTGGCAGAAGCCCGTAGCGCACTCGGCGTTACTGAAATCTCACGTTCGCTGGATTTGACCAAGTCGAACACTTTTCGACTTCTACAGACGCTTTCACGGCTCGGCTACGTCACTCAAAGAGAGGACGGAGCGTATGCTGTCACACTCAAGATGTGGCAAGTCGGACGTTCGACCGTCGACAGTCTCAATCTTAGAGAACTCGCCGCGCCGGAGATGGCCTATCTCGCCGATGAAACCGGTGAAACCATCTATCTCGCCGTGCCTGAACAGTTCAATGTCGTCTACATCGACAAGATTGAAAGCAAGAAGCCGATACGCTCCTGGAATCCGATTGGCGGTTCTGCGCCAATCCATTGCGTTGGCACAGGCAAAGCTATTCTGGCTGCCAACTATGAAAGATTGCGAGAAAAGCTGTCCGAGCCACTGCCCGGCTTCACCGGTCGAACGATGACAACCCTGAGCCAGCTGGACGAAGACATCGAAGCAACGAGAATGCGCGGCTATGCTTATGATACCGGAGAATTTCGTGACCGGATCTTAAGTTTCGGGGCCGCAATCAAACTGCCCGATGGCGAAGCGGTGGCTGCAATCGGTATTTCGGTACCAAACGTCAATCTTCCCGATGACGGTGAGGAACGCTTTGGCGCTCTTTCAGCACACGCTGCCGAGGCCGTTTCTCGCAAGCTCACGCGCGTCTGACAGTTTAAGTTTCTTTAAAGCCTACCCTGTGAACAGGAGACCGACATTTTGTCGGTCGCTGCCCTATTCCGTCGAATTTGAAAGTCCGAATTGAATTTCAATTCAAGATTTGGGTTCAGGCATTTCGACGGGACCTTCTTGCTTTACCCATTGTGAGAAGCCTTCCCGCAAATGAGATGCTTCAAATCCCATGTCCTGAAGCGTGGCGACTGTCAGCGCTGACCGCCAACCGGAGGCACAATGGAAGACAAATTTCTTGTCCTCTCCAAAAACTTCCTTGAAATACGGGCTTTCCGGATCGACCCAGAATTCGACCATTCCTCTGGGTGCATGTACACTTCCGGGAATGAATCCAGACCGTTGGCGCTCACGCACATCGCGTATGTCGACCACCACGACATTTGGGTCGTCCAGCATGTTGATCAGGTCTTGAATTTCGATTTCTTCAATGCGGGAACGGGCTTCGGCGACCATGCTGGCGGAATTTTTGGAAAGCTTTTTCATCTCACTCACTGTTCCGGTATATAAAACATTTATTTCTTATATTGACACGCGGCATTGTTGTTTGCAAGTAATCCTATAGGCGCAAATTTTTGTGTCGCCGTAAACAGGAGACGATTGCTGTGACACGGACAATGCCGATTTCCCTTTGGGATGTATCTGCCGAGGAGCGCGACCTGGAAGGCCGCCTGCCGGACGGCGAAACATTCGATGTTGTCATTGTAGGGGGTGGATTCACCGGGCTCTCAACAGCGCTTCATTGTGCTGAGGCTGGACTGTCCGCCTGTGTTATCGAGGCCAATCATGTTGGCTTCGGCGGGTCGGGACGCAATGTTGGTCTCGTCAATGCCGGCATCTGGCTGCCTCCGACGCAAGTGCGCGAAAAGCTTGGCGCAACCTATGGACCACGCTTCTTGCAGCGGTTTGGCGATGGTCCTTCAATGGTTTTCGACCTGATCGAAAAATATCAAATACGGTGTGAAGCAACACGCAACGGCACCATTCACGCAGCACACGCGCCATCCGGTTTTCGCGATCTGGAAGCCAGGTGGAAAGAATGGAATTCATTGGGTGAACCGGTCGATTTGCTAGGCCGGGAAGAAATCTCGGAAAAAATCGGAACACACGTATTTCACGGCGGCCTTGTCGATCATCGTGCAGGTACGGTCAACCCGATGGGATACTGCCGTGGCCTTGCACGGGCCGCCACCGCAGCAGGCGCGACGATATCTACAGGTGTCAAAGTAACATCGCTTGCAAAATCCGACGGCGGATGGAGCGTTCTGACCGACAAGGGAAACCTGCACGCCAAAGCCGTGGTTCTAGGCACCAACGCCTACACAGACGATCTGTGGCCCGGTTTGAAGCAAACCTTCACGATGATCCACTACTTCCAACTGGCAAGCGAACCTCTTGGTGAGCGCGCGGCGCACATTTTGCCGGAACGGCAAGGCCTGTGGGACACGGCGCCCGTTATGTTCTCACTCAGAAAAGACAATGAGGACCGATTGATCATCGGGTCGATGGGGAAAGTCCTTGGCGACAAGTCCAGCGGTCTTTCCCAGCGATGGGCGAGAAAGCAGTTGTCTCGGCTTTTTCCTGATCTTGGCGACATCAAATTCGTCGAAGCCTGGCATGGCCAGATTGCCATGACCCCGGACCACCTGCCAAGAATTCACGTGCTTGACGAAGGGCTTTACACCCCCATCGGATACAACGGCCGCGGAATTACAACAGGCACCATCTTTGGACAAGGCATTGCAGGCTTGTTGACTGGGATGGACCCGGCGGAGCTGCCCCTTCCAATGACTGATGTTGCAGCGGTTACAAGCGCGCCACTGATGTCGCGCTTTTACAATATTGCCTTCACGGCCAACCAATTCATCAAAGGGTTCTGAATAGTATGAACATGTCCGACATTCGCGTTGGCGTGGACATCGGCGGTACGTTCACCGATGTCGCTCTCGACCATGCCGGGGGCATGGCCACCTGTAAGGTGTTGACCGACTACGCCGAACCCGAACGCGCGATTTTACAAGGTATCGAGACTGCCGCGCAAAAGGCGAACGTCGCGCTGTCAGACATCGGTCAGGTTATTCACGGGACCACACTGGTCACCAATGCGTTGATCGAACGCCGCGGTGCTAAGACAGCCTTTATAACCACCGAAGGGTTCCGCGATGTCATCGAGATGCGTTCAGAAAACCGTTTCGAGCAATACGACCTGAACCTTGAGCTGCCCAAACCTCTTGTGCCCCGAAAACATCGTTTCACATTGAACGAACGGTTGGGACCTCAGGGAGAAGTCCTGCTGGCACTCGATCGCCTGGAAGCCAGAGCAATGGCGGAACGGATTGTTGCCGGTGGTTTTGAGGCCGTTGCCGTGGGTCTCATGCACGCTTACGCCAACAATTCTCACGAAACCATGATGGCTGAAGCCCTTGAAGAGCTTGCGCCGGATCTATCCATCTCGCTGTCGTCTGTCATTTCACCGCAGATGCGCGAATTGCCCCGTTTCAACACTGTCATTGCAAATGCTTACGTCCAGCCTCAGGTGTCCGCATATCTGAACCGGCTTGTCTCAAAGTTACGGGCCAGCAGTATAGAAGCTCCAGTGTTCATGCTGCATTCCGGCGGTGGTCTGATTTCCGTCGAGACCGCTTCGGAGCAACCCGTTCGGCTTTTGGAGTCTGGTCCTGCAGGCGGAGCAATCTTTGCCGCCGAGTTCGCGCGCGCCCATGGGATCGACAAAGTCATGTCGTTCGACATGGGCGGGACAACCGCAAAGATCTGTCTCATTGAAGACGGCTCCCCGAAAACGGCAAACACATTCGAAGTGGCGCGCACCTATCGTTTCAAGAAGGGCTCCGGCATGACCGTATCCACTCCCGTGGTGGAAATGGTCGAAATTGGTGCGGGAGGCGGCTCAATCGCTTCCATCGACACAATGGGACGCATTCAGGTGGGCCCACGTTCGGCTGCCTCCGAACCTGGTCCCGCCTGCTATCAGCGCGGTGGAGTTGAGCCAACCGTGACGGATTCAAACCTCGTCCTCGGCAGGTTGGATCCCGACAATTTCGCGGGCGGCGCAATTCCTCTGTCATTGTCCAATGCCCAAAATGCACTTTTTGACCGTATTGCCGGTTCACAGGGTATTTCGGTTGCCGAAGCAGCCTTCGGTGTAACGGAAATGGTCGATGAAAACATGGCCAACGCCGCACGTGTTCATACGGTTGAGAACGGGCGTGACATTGAGCATTTCACAATGATTGCCTTTGGCGGCGGCGCGCCTCTGCATGCCTGCCGGCTTTGCGAAAAACTCGGCATCAGAGCCTTGCTGGTTCCGCCCGGAGCCGGTGTCGGCTCCGCGATCGGGTTCTTGCGTGCGCCGTTCAGCTATGAGGCAACGCGCGGCCTGTTTCAAACAATGTCCGAGTTCGATGCCGAAGCTGTCAACACTGCACTGAGTGCCATGGAAGTTGAAGCCAGGGACTTTGTAGAGGCCGGAATTCAGGGCGGACGAACAACGACCAAACTGACAGCTTTCATGCGCTATTCGGGTCAGGGGTGGGAAATACCGGTGCCGTTGCCGCACAAGCCATTCGCCGCGGGCGATGAACCGGCAATCCTCGCCGCTTTTGAAGATGCCTACCGCACGCTTTTCGGCCGTACAATCGACGGTCTTGCCCCGGAAATTACCAACTGGTCACTGATTGTTGAATCCCTCTTGCCTGAACCTGATGCCGTTCATCGGCAAGAGGGTTCTGCTCAAGCGGACATTTCTCGGACACGGACGATATTTGACGCCGCGTTGCGCAAGGATGTCGAGGCCAAAGAAGTCAAACGGACCGCGATGAGTACGGGACACATAGTGGAAGGGCCCGCAGTCATCATCGAAGCGGAGACTTCAACGATTGTGACCTCGGCCTATAGGGCTGTTGGTCAATCCGACGGCTGTCTCTTGTTGATCCGGAAGGATGTCAAATAATGCCGAGCGCAATTGACTATCAGATCATGTGGAATCGCCTGATCGCAGTTGTCGAAGAACAGGCCACCACGCTCATCAGGACGGCTTTCTCAACCTCCGTTCGCGAGGCTGGTGACCTTTCGGCCGGGTTGTTCGACCGCCACGGACGAATGATGGCACAGGCGGTCACAGGTACGCCTGGACACGTTAACGCCATGGCGGAAAGCGTTACACATTTCGTTCGGGAAATCGGCATGCAAAACATCTTCGAAGGAGATGTCTTCATTACCAACGACCCATGGCTCGGGACAGGTCATCTTCATGACATCACGGTTGTGACACCGGTGTTTCGAAAGGGTCTTCACATTGGTTTTTTTGCCTGCACGGCGCATGTTGTCGACATTGGCGGGCGTGGCTTCGGCCCGGATGCCGGAGAAGTCTTTGAAGAGGGTCTTCTCATACCGATCACGAAGTTTGCCGAGCGCGGCACAGTCAATCCGCTTCTGATTTCGCTCATCAGAGCCAATGTACGCACGCCGGACCAAACGGTCGGGGACATGTATTCTCTGGCCGCATGCAATGAGGCTGGCGACAGACGCCTGCAGGCAATGCTTGACGAGTTTGCGATCGATGATCTTGACGGATTGTCCGAATTCCTGATGGAGGCAAGCCGAAAAGCGACCAGAGAGGCCATCGAGAAAGTCCCCGATGGCACCTATCAACACGCCATGACCGTCGACGGTTATGACAATCCGGTAGAGATGGTTGTGACGCTCAAGGTTGAGGGAGATCGACTTACCGCTGACTTCTCCGGAACAAGCGGTATGAGCGCCTTCGGTGTCAACGTTCCTGAAGTCTATACCAGAGCCTATGCCTGCTATGGGTTAAAGTGTGCGATCGCTCCTGCCGTACCCAACAATACCGGGTCTCTGGAGCCTTTTGAAATATCTGCTCCTGAAGGCTGCATTTTGGCAGCAAAACGCCCTGCCCCGGTTTCGGTAAGGCACGTTCTGGGACATCTCGTACCCGACGTCGTTTTGGGAGCCCTTCATCAGGCAATGCCCGGAGTGGTGCCATCCGAAGGTGCTTCGGCGCTTTGGAACATTCAGATTTCAGCGCGTTCTTCCAATCCGGAAAGTGGCTTGGAAAACTCCGAAATCCTGATGTTCAATTCTGGTGGAACAGGCGCCCGTCCCAAGGTGGATGGCCTGTCGGCGACAGCATTCCCGTCCGGTGTTTCGACAATGAGCGTCGAGGCAACAGAGCATGTCGGTCCAATTACGGTCTGGCGCAAGGATCTTCGAGAAGATTCAGGTGGCGCCGGCGCAACCCGTGGCGGCCTCGGTCAGGTTATCGAGATCGAAGCGCGCGAGGGTTATGACTTCTGGTTCAATGCCATGTTTGACCGCGTCAAAAATCCAGCGCGGGGACGCGACGGCGGCCAACCGGGCGCAGCCGGTCGCGTGGAGCTGACAGATGGCACCCAGCTGCAATCCAAAGGCAGACAGCTAGTCCGAAACGGGCAACGGCTGCGCCTCAGTTTGCCAGGTGGCGGCGGTTACGGCGATCCCTCAAAACGGGACAAAGCACAAATTGCGGCCGACGTTGAAGCGGAAATGATTTCCGCAGCGCAGGCCAAGCAAGACTACGGATATTCTGGAGAAAATTCATGAGCGAGAAGATCGCCCTCATCACTGGCGCGGCACAGGGCATCGGTTTTGCCTGCGCTGAGGCGTTGGCAGAAGACGGTTGCAAGGTGGTGCTGGCCGACATCCAGGAAAGCGTGCATGAAGCTGCCGCCAAACTTGGCGGCCACGGCCGCCTCTGCGACATGGGAGACACATCCCAGATTGCTGCCATGTTCGACAAAATAGAAGCCGAGGTTGGACCGATTTCGGTGCTGGTCAACAACGCTGGAATAGCGCTTCCTGGAGATTTTCTGAAATACACTCTCGAGGACTTCAACAAGGTCATCGACGTCAATCTTGTCGGCGTGTTCTACGCAATGCAACGTGCTGCAAAGACGATGGTCGACAAAGGCCTTCGGGGCGCAATCGTGAACATGTCCTCTATCAACGCACAGGTAGCAATCCCCGCAATTCCGGCTTATTGCGCCTCCAAGGGCGGCGTCATGCAATTGACCAAGGCTGCCGCGCTTTCCCTCGCGCCGCATGGCATCAGGGTCAACGCTGTCGGTCCAGGATCGATCGATACTGAAATGATGGCCGGTGTAAACGCCAATCCTGAAGCGCTCGCAAAGGTCATGTCTCGAACGCCGATTGGCCGTGTCGGTACAGCTCGTGAAATTGGCGACACTGTCGCATTCCTTGCATCTGACAAAGCAAGCTACATCACCGGGGAGACAATCTATGTCGACGGTGGTCGCCTTGGCTTGAACTATACGGTCTGATCTCATGAGCCGTTACAAGCAAACCTACGCTGACTGGTCCACCAATCCGGAAAGTTTCTGGATGAATGCGGCACAGAACATCGACTGGATAAAGGCACCTGAAACGGCGTTTGACCCGGAAATGGGAGCCTACGGCCGCTGGTTTCCGGATGGTGTCTGCAACACCTGCTGGAACGCGGTCGACAGGCATGTTGCCGCCGGACACGGTGATCGGCTTGCTTTGGTCTATGACAGTCCCGTCACGCAAACCGTAAAGCGTTTTACTTTTCTTGAGCTTCAGGCAGAGATTGGAGCGCTAGCTGAAGTTCTTCGGGCAGCCGGCGTCGAAAAAGGTGACAGGGTCATCATCTATATGCCGATGGTTCCGGAAGCCATCTTTTCGATGCTAGCGTGCGCGCGACTGGGTGCAATTCACTCTGTCGTTTTCGGCGGATTTGCAGCTGCCGAATTGGCAACGCGGATCGAAGACGCGAAGCCCAAGGTTATGATCTCGGCCTCTTGCGGCATAGAACCAAACCGGATCGTTGCCTACAAACCACTTCTTGACGTCGCCATTGCGATGTCCGAAGACAAGCCTGAAAAATGCATCATATTGCAGCGTGATGCGTTGGCCGCCGATATGATTGATGGGCGGGACCTCGACTATTCAACGGAAGTTCGTGCAACAATAGGTACGTTGCCGGAGTGCGTTCCGGTCCAGGCAACCGACCCTGCCTATATTCTCTATACATCCGGCACCACTGGACAACCCAAAGGCGTTGTTCGCGACACCGGCGGCCATATGGTCGCGATGAAATGGTCCATGGAACACCACTACGACGTAAAACCGGGCGAAGTGTTCTGGGCTGCATCGGATGTCGGTTGGGTCGTAGGTCACTCCTATATTTGTTACGCCCCTCTCCTCCATGGGTGTGCAACGGTTGTCTATGAAGGAAAACCGGTTGGAACACCTGACGCTGGAGCCTTCTGGAGGGTTATTGAGGATCACAAGGTCGTCGCTCTTTTTACCGCGCCGACAGCCTTTCGGGCGATACGCAAAGAAGACCCTTCCGGTGCGCTGATTGACCGATACGATCTCAGTCATTTCCGCACCCTGTTTCTTGCCGGTGAACGCTCAGATCCGGCAACAATCGAATGGGCACAGCAGAAATTGAGCCGTCCCGTAATCGACCATTGGTGGCAGACGGAAACTGGCTGGCCCATGTCCGGCAATCCAGTCGGCCTCGGCACCCTTCCCGTCAAACCCGGTTCACCCGGCGTCCCCATGCCCGGTTACAAAATTGAAGTTCTGGATGATGAGGGACGCCAGTTACCAGCTGGAATGCTTGGCAACATTGTCTGCAAACTGCCGTTGCCTCCATCAGGAACTCCAACTCTTTGGAATGCGGAAGAGCGTTTCCACAAAGCTTATCTGGAAGACTTTCCGGGCTACTACGCCACCTCGGATGCCGGAATTGTCGATGAAGACGGATACGTTTTCATCATGGCTCGCACAGACGACATCATCAATGTCGCCGGCCACCGCCTCTCGACGGGTGCAATGGAGGAAGTCATCGCCGCTCACAAAGACATCGCAGAGTGCGCTGTCGTTGGAGCAGCCGACACGCTCAAAGGGCAACTGCCTATCGGCTTCTTTGTCCAAAACGATGGTGCGGGCAGAGATCCCGGAGAGCTGGAGCGAGAGCTCGTCGCTCTTGTCAGGGAAAAGATCGGGGCGGTTGCGGCCTTCAAGACGGCAATGGAAGTCGAACGATTGCCGAAAACCCGATCGGGCAAAGTTTTGCGTGGAACCATGCAGAAGCTTGCCGACAATGAGGCATTCAAGATGCCGGCGGCGATCGATGATCCAGCTATCCTGGACGAAATTTCAGGTGTCCTCGCCAATCGCGGATACAGAAAGGCTTCTACATGATTGAACGGCTTCATACGGGCGTGCGCATGAGCAAGATCGTCAAGCACAACGGTGTTGCCTATCTGTGCGGACAGGTCGGTGCCGGCGAAACGGTTGCTGAACAGACACGTGATTGTCTGTCTCGAGTCGACGCCCTGCTCATCGAAGCAGGGTCGGATCGGCAGCACATCCTGCAAGCCATCGTCTGGCTCGCAGATATGGCCGACTTTTCGGAAATGAACGCGGTTTGGGACGAATGGGTGCCGGAAGGCCATGCACCAGCTCGAGCATGCGGAGAAGCACGTCTTGCCAGGGACGTATTGAAAGTCGAAATCATCGTGACCGCCGCCATCAAGGAGGAATCGTAAAATGGAAATGCCTGCAGTCGAACTCCGACATGTGAACAAATACTACGGAAGTTTCCATGCCTTGAAAGATATCGACCTATCGGTCACGAAAGGCGAAAAGATTGTTGTTTGCGGCCCGTCCGGCTCTGGCAAATCGACAATGATCAGAACGATCAATCAGCTCGAAGAGCATCAATCGGGAGAGATCCTGATCCATGGCGACGAGATATACGCAGACGCACACAACATTGAATTGCTCCGCCGTGACGTCGGCATGGTTTTCCAGCATTTCAATCTGTTTCCGCACATGACCATTCTTGAAAACTGCACGCTAGCTCCGGTACTTGCGCGCAAAGAAAGTCAAGCTGAGGCAGAAGCACATGCCATGCAATATCTTGAAAAAGTGCGGATAGCGGATCAGGCTCAAAAGTACCCCGGTCAGTTGTCCGGGGGGCAACAGCAGCGTGTTGCAATCGCAAGAGCCCTTTGCATGAAGCCGGACATTCTCTTGTTCGACGAACCCACTTCTGCGCTTGATCCCGAAATGATCGGCGAAGTTCTGGATGTCATGGAAACTCTTGCAAAAGAGGGCATGACCATGATCTGCGTGACACACGAAATGGGCTTTGCCAAGCGTGTCGCGGACCGCGTTATCTTCATGGATGCGGGACAGATTGTTGAAGAAGCCGATCCGATTTCATTCTTCGAAAATCCCACAAATCCGAGAACGAAACTGTTTCTGGAGCAAGTACTTACTCACTAGCTCTCTTGCGATCTTCCTCCCCAACCGGAAGCTGCTTATTGTAGCAGCCAACTGAAACCCGGCCTGATGGCCGGGTTCTTTTTTGTAAGACAAGTTCGAAATTGCCAGCGAAACCCGGACAGAGAATACCCGGCGTCAATCCGCCGGGCGTTCTGCCGCGTTTTCTATTTTTTCAACGATGCTATGAAAGAGTCTACTTCGCCAAGAGAGAGGTATTCCACCTCGTCGGTGCCACTGTCGGTAAACTTCCAGATTACGGCAGGAGCAGACACGTCACCGTTTGCATCGAACCTGACGTCACCCGTTGCACCCTGGTATTTCACCGTTCCACCGCCTGCAAGCGTCTCCTTAGCCGCTGTAAAGCCGGCAACGTCAGCCGTTATGGGTGCGCCATCGGGGTCCGTGACCTTTGCCACAGCTGCGGCAATATCAGCACCTGATGCATTGGCACCAGCTGCTTCCATGGCGAGAAGCGCGATCATCGCGGCATCAAAGCTATTTGCAAGGCCAGGCCCATTAGGTTCGGAGCCGAACTTTTCGACATAAGCAGCCTTGAAAGCATCTGCGCTGGCTACACGTGGCGATGCCGTGTCGGTTCCAAGTGCGTTTTCAAGATATTGCAGCCCGACATTGTCCCTGAATTCATCCGATTTCAGTGAATTCGCCAGGACCATGTTTTGAGTTCCGCCGAGCGAAATCCATTCACGAACCGCTGAAGTACCTTCGTTCGGATAGAGAGCCAGATAAATAGCATCCGGAGTACCACCCAGGGCTTCGGTAACTTCAGCCCGATAAGAGGGTTGAGCGTCGTTGATCGCAACGGACCCGGTGACTTCGATGCCGGCAGCTGCAAAATCAGCGGCGATCAATCGTGCCATATCCTGTCCCCAGTCATCGTTCTTATAAAGAATAGCGACTGACTTGTAGCCTTTGTCGGAAGCAACCTTCGCCCCCATGGCGGACTGGACCGCGGTAGTTGCAAAGGTCCGAAACCAAAGGCCGTTTGTCTTGCCTTCTTCCGAGAGCTTGGTGAAAGCAGTGGAGGAGGAGCAACAGGACATTTGCATGACGCCACCAGGGGCTGTCACAGACGTCAGGATCGGCATGGAAACGCCGGAGGAAACGGCGCCAAGCAAAACATTCACGCCTTCAAGGTCGACAAGGGCCTTGGCAGCGTCCACGCCGACTTTCGGGTCGACCTGGGTGTCGCGCAACACCATCTCGATCTTGCAGCCGGCGGCTCCACCGGCTTCATTGACCTGGTCGACCGCAAATTGTGCCACTTCGGCAATGGGTCGTCCCCAATCAACCGAAGTCGGCAGCACCGCACCGACCTTGGTTGTGCAGTCCTGTGCATGAGCACTGACACTCAGACCCGACATGCCGGCCGCGAACGCCGCTAAGGTTAGTAGCTTTTTCATGTGAACCCCTCTGCTTGTGTCTTTTCCCGGTTCTGACCGGGTTGAGAAACGACCAGCCGCTCGGGGAAGAGACCTTGTGGTCTCCAGAGCAGCATGCCGACGATAACCAGGCCGATCAGCACAAACTGGATCGATCCGGTGTAAAGCTGTGCCTCGATGGGTGCGAAGCGCGACAACGCCCAGCCAGAAAATGTCCAAGCACCCCAAATTATGAACGCTCCGGCCAATGCCCCTTTGGTGTTTCCCGCACCACCCACGATCAGCATTGCCCAAATTTGGAAAGTCAGAATGGGAAGAACATCCTGTGGACTGACAAAAGCGTAAAAGGTGCCATAGAGCCCTCCTGAAAGCCCGATGATCACCGAACCAGTCACAAATGAAATCAGACGGATACGGTCCGGTGCCTTGCCGAGGGACCTCGCGGCAGTCTCATCTTCACGAATTGCACGCAACATTCGTCCGAAGGGTGACACGGTCAATCGCTCTAAAAACACATAGACCAGAACAAGCGTGACAAGCACGCCCACCAGGAACACCACATTGTAGGTAAAACCGTCGCCAAGCATCGCCCGCAAAGGGCGTTCGAAACCACGTATGCCCTGCGCCCCACCGGTGATCGTGGTCGCATTTCGCATCACGTTTTCAAATGCTACCGCTACGCCGAAGGTCGCAATCGCCAGATAGTCGTGGCGCAGTCGCAAGGTCAACTTGCCGACAATCCAGGCAAGTATGCCAGCAGAAAGCATGCCACCAGCCAGAGCAAGCGGATAGATAAGGCCGAATCCTCCGACATGCCCATCTTGCGGCGGACCACCAAGCATAAGCGTCGCGTATGCGCCTGCTCCGAAAGACGCGACGACCCCGCCGTTGAACAGGCCCGTGTTGCCCCACTGCAAATTCAAGCCCATGACCGCAATGCCCAAAATGGCGGCTACCGTTGTGAAAAAAACAAGATAGGAAACAACACCGATCACGCGCGCGCCTCCCCAAAAAGACCATTTGGACGGATCAGAAGCACAAGCAATATCATCAGGAACGGAACTGAGGGGCTGTACCCGGAGGGAAGTATAACGAGCGCCAGGTTTGACGCGACGCCGACGATGAACCCGCCAAGCACTGCGCCATAAACACTGCCAATTCCACCAACAATTGTCGCGGCGAAAATAGGCAACACCAGATCACGCCCCATCACGGGCGTGATTTGATAGCTGAGGCCATAGAATACACCCGCGATCGCACCAAGCGAACCACCGATGAGCCAAACCGCAACGATCATGCGTTTGAGGTTCACACCATGCACCTGTGCAAGGTTCGGGTTTTCGGCAATAGCGCGCAAGGCGAAGCCGAACCTCGTTCTCGACAGAACCAGATAAAGCGCGAACATGATGAGCAGCGCCGCGATCAGGACAAAAACCTGATCTGGTTTCACCAACAACAATGGGTCGCGTGAAATCACCATCGCAAACGCGATGTCACGTGAATAGAGCTCGCTGGACAGTCCGAAGATCAACCCGATGACGTTTCGAATAACAAGCGACATGCCGAAGGACGCAAACACCATGGAGAGTTCGCCGCCCTTTTCTCGAACACGTCTGAAGACAAGACGGTCAATGACGACAGCACTCAATCCAGTCAATGCCATGGAAACAAGGATCGACAGAGCCAGCGCTGCTGTCATCGAAAGTGGGCCGATTTTGGCGGCCAAAAAAGGCGACAGACTTTCGAAAAGTTTGTCGAAAACAAGCGCACAATAGGCACCGATCGACAGTAACTCTGCGTGCGAAAAGTTCGCGAAGCGCAAGATGTGCATAACCATGGTCAGGCCAATGGCGCCCAGGGAAAGAAATGAACCCACCAGGATGCCGTCGACAAGATGCTGAATCATGCCGCCCCTCTCCTTTCACCGCCAAGGTAGATCCGTCCAAGAGCCGGATCTTCAAGAAGATCTTGGGCAGGTCCATCTATCTGGTTGCGCCCTTCCGCCAGAACGTAACAATGATCGCCGCGTTTCAATGCCTGTTTCACATTCTGTTCGACAAGCAGTACCGAAACTCCTTGTTGGGTAAGTCCCTTTACGTGATCCAGCACTTCTTCTGAAGCCTTGGGAGACAATCCGGCGGAAGGCTCGTCCATAAGGATCAAACGCGGCTCAACGGCAAGCGCCATGGCAACCGCAAGGAATTGACGTTGACCGCCGGACAATGATCCCGCCTTTTCGCGCCTTTTGTCCTTGAGTACAGGAAAGCGGTCGAACAAAACTGTAACCCTTTCCAATGGGTCGCGATGCGCTGACAACGCAAGCTCAAGATTTTGTTGAATGGTCATTGTGCGAAAGACGTTGTCCGTCTGGGGCACATAGGCGATGCCGTTTCGTGTGAGCTGGTCCGGCGACAAGCCCGTAACGTCCCTGCCCTCGAAGCAAATTCGTCCGGTGTCCACATTCAGCAATCCGGCAACCGCTTTGATAAGGGTCGATTTCCCTGCACCATTTGGTCCAATGATCACTGTCAGCTTGCCCTCGTGAGCTCGAAGAGACACCTCTCTCAGTATCGGCAGATCCGGTACGTAACCTGCGGTCACAGCAGTGATATCCAGGAGAGCCTCAGGCATCGACAGGCGCTCCCAGATAAGCATCGAGAAGTACCGGATTGGTCTGCGCCTCGGAAGATGTACCTTTGAAGACGATCTTTCCTTCGGCCATGGCAACGACCGGATCACAGTGGCGCATGACAAAGTCCATGTCGTGCTCAATGATGAGAAAGGTCTTGCCGCCCCGGTTCAGCTCTTCGATCTTTTCAATCAGCGTTTCGGTCAGTACGGGATTGACACCTGCTGCAGGCTCATCCAGCAGGATCAATTTCGGGTCTCCCATCAGAACCCGCGCCAGCTCAAGCAGTTTCATCTGGCCACCAGAAATCTTCCCTGCCGGCTGATCTGCCAAGTGTCTGAGCGTCAGAAAATCCAAGACTTCCAGCGCCTTTTTGCGAATGCGTTGCTCTTGCGTCTGGATGCGGCCGCGGGCGAATACTGCCCCCCAAAGCGTTTCACCTGTCTGCCCTGTCGGTGCAAGCATGACGTTCTCCAGAACGCTCATTCGTTTGAAAGGTCTGGGGATCTGGAAGGTTCGCCCAAGGCCGAGCGCAAAACGTTGATCAGGGTGCAGTCTGGTAACATCCTTCCCGAACAACTCGATCGAACCGGAAGTCGGGGTCAGTTCTCCTGCAACAACATTGAACAGTGTCGATTTTCCGGCACCGTTCGGACCAATCAATCCAGTGATGGATCCGGTCTCAATTTTGAGCGTAACGTTATCAACTGCCTTGAAGTCGCCGAAGGAACGACTGATCTCCGCTAGGCTTAAAATTGCTTCAGCCATTTGCGGCACCCATCACAGCGTCATTCGGTCGATGATTGAGATTGTATTTCATGATGCGACCGTGCCTTCCGTTTCGATCGCGCTCGAGGGCAAATACCGGGCCTTGCGGACCTGGCGCCTGTAGAAGAAATTCCGAAAGTCTCTTCAGATCCTCGTCATCCAATTTGAATCGAAACACATCAAGCGTTTGCGGCAAATGCCGTGCATATCGGGCACCAACAATCGCTGCGGCGACCTGTGGCTGCTGCAGGACCCACCGCGTGGCCACCGAGCTGATGGTTGTGTCATGACGCTCACCAATGTCCTTCAACAAGCCAAGGAGCTTCTGAAACGTCGACCAGGATCCAAATTCATCGATAATCAGGCGATATTTGACCAGGGATCTGTTTTCAAATGAGAAGCCGGGATCTGGCTCTCCAAGCCATCGATCGGTCAGGAACCCGCCTGCCAGTGTTCCGTAACACAAGAGTTTAATATCGTGCGCGGCACACCAGGGAACCAGCTCAACTGAGGGCCGCCGGTCAAGCAGGGAATACTGGACCTGTGTCGATACAATATCGATACCAGCGTCAAGGTAAGGGCTTGTTTCTTCAACATCCCAATTGGTGACGCCGAGATGAGCAATCTTGCCCTTTTCCTGGCAACGCTTCAGAACCTCCATCGCCTGCACCGGCGACCCGAGGCTCCTGTCCCACCAATAGAATTGCACCAAATGCAGGCATTCTATTTGCAGTCTCTGGAGTGACCTATCGACGATTGCTTCGATCTCATGGGGGGCAAGACTTGCCAGTTTTTCTAGATCCGGAACCAACTTCGTATGCACATGGACAAGATCGGCAACATCCAACCCTCGGCGTCGACGCACATCAGCGATGAAAGATCCAATCATTTCTTCCACGCCAGTGTAGATATCTGCGCAGTCAAAACTTGTTATGCCGTTGTCGAGAAAAGCTTCCATGTCTGCGACAGCCGAGGTAGTCACAACAGGTCCATGATCTCCAGCCAGTTGCCATCCGCCCTTGATGACGCGCGAGATAGAGTAACCTGGACGAAGTTCTGCAGTTTCGACCGTCATTTGGCCTTGTCCTTTTGCCAATACGGCGTGCTGCGGCTATCCGGCAATCCCGTGGTTCCGGAATGGCTAAACCACCTTCTATTTGTCCGGCTGATCCGAAAACGGCCGCCACAATGTGGGTCGGGGCAAGCCACCTCTGCGTCGGTGCTCATCCAATCGTTGGCATCAGTTTCACGTTGCTTGGCTGGCAGAAGCGGGAGGACGGCGGCAAGCGCGTACATGGAAACGCGTTGCCCTTCTGAAAATACGAGCGCCTCCCCCTCAACGCTGAAACTCTCGCCTTCAATATGACGACAGACAGGTGTGCGACCGTCGAGAACTGTTTCGACTTTCAGGTCATAAAGCCAAAAGCCGGCCTCACCACCAGTCTTCAATTCGTTTTTGTCGGCGCCTTCGTCCGTCACCGCGCCCCTCACTTTTTTGTTTTGGCATCTTGCGTGTGATCTGTGATATTTTATACCATATCTCAAATCAAAGTTGTCAAGGTAAGAAACTCGTCAAGGGTCGAAGGAACAGGGATGAGCCAACCCAAAATCGCGCGGATCGATCAATCGAAGCTGAGGGAAAGCGCTTATGAAGCCTTGCACGAAGCCTTCACGCGTGGCGCTTTTGCACCCGGGGAAACGGTGAGTCTGAGAACGCTTGCCGATCAACTGGGCACCTCCATGACGCCGGTTCGTGAAGCTGTCCGCCGCCTGGTTGCCGAAGGCGCACTCGTTGATACGCCAAGCCGGACCCTGGAGGTTCCCCCTTTGACGCAGCCAGAATGCGCGAACTCAAATCGGCACGCTTGGCGCTAGAGGCTCTTTTGCTGGAAGAAGCAATGGACCGCCTGAACGACGACGCCATCGACGCGCTTGAACGCATTCTTGTTGCTCCAAGATCAGCAGATGACATGCCAGATCTAAAGCAAAACTATGACTTTCATTTCAGCCTCTACCGACAATCCGGGTCAAGAGTGATCCTGCCGCTGGTCGAAGCACTGTGGCTGCAATACGGAGCCTTCCTGAACCTGGTGGTAAAGGAAAAGGCCGCCAACGAGATACCGGAACACATTCATCACGAAGAGATCATTGCCGCCCTGCGCAAAAATGACCGCAAGGCAGCACAGAAGGCCCTCGCCCTGGATATTGAACGAAGCTTCAAATTGCTGCTTCCGGAAAACTAAAGGAATTTCAATGACTGCTGCGCCGCTGCGCCATGCCATTTCGAATGAACTGGAAATCAGCCGTCTTGTGACCGGGCTGTGGCAAGTCGCCGATATCGAAAAGGACGGTGAGCTGCTGGATCCGGAAAAAGCTGCCGACCACCTCGATACGTATTTGAATGCTGGGTTTTCGACTTTCGACATGGCCGATCATTACGGCAGTGCGGAAATTATATCGGGCCGCCTGCTCGCCCGCCACCAGAACGCTCGCAGACCGCAGATTTGCACAAAATGGTGTCCGGAACCCGGTCCGATGACCGCGGAAATCGTTCGCACAGGCGTTCAGGAACGGCTTGATCGGCTTGGAACGGATTGTGTGGATCTGTTGCAGTTTCACTGGTGGAGTTTCGAACACCCCGCATGGCTCGATGCGCTTCACGAAATGACCAGGTTAAAAGAAGAAGGCTTGATAAGGTCCCTCGGCGTTACGAATTTCGACGCAGCACATTTGCGACTTGCTCTGGCTGACGGCATCCCGCTCGCGACAAATCAGGTTTCCTTCTCGATGGTCGATCGCCGTGCGCTGGGCCAGCTTTCGGAACTTTGTGCTTCTTCAGACGTAAAGCTCCTGGCTTACGGCACCTTGTGCGGTGGTTTCCTGTCAGATCGCTGGCTAGGGAAGGAAGAACCTCGGGATCTGACGGATTGGTCGAAGATGAAATACAAACGGTTCATCGACGCCACCGGGGGCTGGGCCGGTTTCCAATGTATTCTTGATGCCGCTGCAGAAGTTGCAAGCAAACACCAAGTTTCATTAGCAAACGTCGCCACACGTTGGGTACTTGAGCAGCCCGCGGTCGCAGGCGTAATTGTTGGTGCCCGACTTGGCGAAAGTGAACACATTGCCGACAACGCCAAACTGTTTTCCTTCTCGCTGGACGTGGAAGACCAAAAGCGTCTCGATCAGGCATTCAGGACCACTCAGAACGTTCCCGGCGATTGTGGCGATGAATACCGACGCCCGCCTTTCTTAACGGCGTCAGGTGATCTGAGCCATCATTTGGCGGAAATGCCATTGGCACATGATGCAGCTCCCGTTGACCACCGGCCCGGTGCAATCCGCGTTCTAACCGGATCGGACTGGGAGGAAATTGCTGGCTATTGCCGCGCGCACAAGGTCGGAGATCGGATTCTGGTTTCTGGCACCACGGCTGTTGCAGGCTTGTCTCGTGCAGTTGCACCTGGCGACGCGGCAGCTCAAGCGACCTATATTCTCGACAAGATCCTTGCTGCTCTTTCAGCATTGGGGGCGTCTGCAAAAGACGTTGTCCGCACCCGTATCTACATCGTCGACGAGGACGATGTCCTCGACATATCAAAAGCACACGGCCGTGTGTTTTCCGATATCAAACCTGCCAATACGCTCGTCGTTGTTGCCGGTCTTATTGGAGATCACAGGGTCGAAATTGAAGCCGAAGCCGTGCTAGTCGATTCAAAGTCGGTGTCTGACTGATTGCCCCGCGAGCCGACCGAGAACAACAGCGCTCAACAATCCGTTTCCAGAAAGGTAGCCACTGTCAGACTGGCCGGAAACACCACAGGCCGCGCCACCACAGGCATAAAGGTTGGGAAACACTGTTCCATTGGTCCGGTATACACGTGCGTCGTCATCCGTTCGCAGGCCTCCCTGTGTATGAAACAAGGCACCTGTGACCCGTACTCCGCAAAATGGCGCGGAAAGTTTTTGTGATGCGAATTCACGATCGAATTCGTCCTTCCCACTTGCAGGAAGTGCCGCCAACGTTTGCAAAAACGGCTCAACGGGCAAACCAAGATCTTGTGCAAGTCCTTCCAGCGTTTCGCTTACCTTGATCGCTCCAACACCCTCTGCTTGCTTGAAATCTTCAAACTGCCTGGCAATTGAAGCAATACGACCGTCAAATATCGTGAAGGCAATTCCTTCCGGCTGCGCCAGTACCGCACGAGCAGCTTCAGAGTAGCCTTGCGCCTCATTCCAGAACCGCGAACCACCGCGATTGACCTGGATCCCGCCCTGGGTAATCACAGCCCACGTGATCAAAATGCCATGCGGGTGGGCAACATTGCCGTGTCCCTGATAAGCTCCCAGGTGGTTTAGCTCAGCGCCGATTGCCTGCCCCCAAAGGAGCGCTTCCCCACGGTTTCCGTCATGGCCGAACCAAAGTCCGCTCTCAATATCTGGCAGAAACCGTTGAACCAGGTCCCGATTTCCGCCGAAACCATTGCACGCAAGGATCAGCTTTTCGCAGCCGATTGTTTCTGTCCCGCCATCGGGACGTGTGATCGCAATGCCTTGAATCTTTCCGTTTTCATAGAAAAGACGCGTTGCCCGGCGCTCGCAGATAATATCGATTTCGCTGTCTTCGCAGGTTGACCTCAAAGCGTCGATCAATTCTGCTCCGGATCGTGTCGGCAACCCGTGCATGCGGCGACGGCTGTGTCCGGGATAATCAAAGTTGGTTATGACTGAAAACGGTAAATGATATTTTTCACTCAGCCAGTCGATAGCGGGCCCTGCGTTTTGTGTGAGCAGCTCAACCAATTGCTGCTCATTCTGATGTTTCGCCTTGGTTTGAATGTCGGACGCAAAAAGCCCTGCATCATCGTCTATCCCTTCGGACGCTTGTGCCTTGGTACCAGCGGCTGGAACGAGACCTGCGGAAAGCGCCGTTGAACCGCTGGGCACAACGTCGGCTTCGACAACCAAAACCGATTGTCCGGTTTCATGTGCTGCGAGAGCAGCGATCAATCCACCTGCACCAGCACCGACAATCAAGGTCTCGCAGGCAAGGTCGAGGACGTCAGGCGCTGCGGTGACATCAACTGTCATTTCGGTCATAGGCCACACCCTTTGCAAGCATGTCAGCCGTGCCGATCACGTCATTCAACCCGTTGAAATCGAACATCCTGTCCGCAAAGGGCCGGTTGCTGCCGTTTTGTCGAAGACTTTCATAGTACTCAACTGCCGTCCGGCCAATCGCGCGTACGATACCCCCCGGAAAAATCACGATCGAATAGCCTTTCGCTTCCAGATCGTCAGCTCCGGTGATCGGCGTTGCTCCGCCTTCTACCATGTTGGCAAGCAAGGGAACGCGATCAGCAAAGATCCGTGCGATTTCCGTCAGCTGTTCCTGTGATTGCGGAGCCTCGATGAAAAGCACATCCGCGCCGGACTCAAGGTACTCTTCAGCGCGATCGATCGCCGCCTGGAAACCCTCAACTGCAATTGCATCGGTACGCGCAATTATGAGCGTCTCTTGAGAGCTGCGGGCATCCGCCATCGCCCTCACCTTACCCGCCATCTCATCCGCCGGTATCAGGGATTTGTCTGCCAAGTGGCCACACCGTTTCGGGTATGTCTGGTCCTCTACCTGCAGCGCGGACGCCCCGGCACGCTCATAAAGGCGCATGGTGCGTTGCGCATTCAACGCATTCCCAAAACCGGTGTCCGCATCGATGATCACCGGCAATTCCGTCCGGTCGGCGATCAACGCCATGGTGTCAGCCATTTCAGTGACTGCCGTCAGACCGATATCCGGTCGACCGAGACGGGTATAGGAAACAGCAGCACCGCTCAAATAAAGCGCTTCAAAGCCTGCGGCGGCCGCCAGGGAAGCCGTGAGACCGTCATAGACGCCGGGAGCGACGAGGATATTGCTTTGCTGCAGTCGGGTTTTGAGGCTCATGACAATGCCTCCAACCAAGCCAACGCATCTTTGCAGCTCATCTGACTCGTGACAGTTTCAAGCGACAAGAGCGTTGCCTGGTGTACGTCATCCTTGAATGCCGCACTTCCATCGGTCAGAAGAACCGTGTCGATATTGCGCAAATGCGCATCTCGCAAAGTGGAAGCAACGCCTCCGTTGGTAACAATACCGCCGACAATAAGGTTATCGATACCGACAGCTCGCATGATGTACTCAAGCCTGGTTTGATAAAATGCCGAGTAAGCCACCTTCTCCACGACGAAATCTGCTGGGAAGAGCTCGTCTACTAAGGTGTTGCCAAAACTGCCCGGCGCAAAATCTGCTTTGCCGAGGAAAGGACGCAGTTTCTTCAAGTGAGGTGCGATGAGCGGTTCGCCGTGCGCATCAGGCACAAGAGTGAACTGCGCCGAGATATAGTGCCCTCCACGCGCGCGCAATGCTTTGACCAGTGGGGCAATACGCGCCGGAAGCGCGGCGATGGCGTCCGCTCGTTGACCGGCACGACCATAAGCGCCTTCCGGATGAAGAAAGTCGTTCTGCAGATCAATCGTCAGGATTGCCGTTCTGACCGGATCCCAGTTTGTCGGCTCATTCACGATTGGGACTCCGTAGGTTCGATAATGGTGTTTCCAAATGCATCGACGCGGGCCTGAAGGTTTGGCTCAACCAAAACTGTTGTGTCGGGCTGCTCCAAAATGGCTGGTCCATGGACCACGGCACCAACGGGAAGCGCAAGTCGATCGTAAATCTGCGTGTCATGCCACGCGTCGTTAAAGTGAACTTGCCGGCTGCTTTTGGGAGAAACGGCCCCTTCAGCTGGCGGAGCGAGCGTTTTCAGGTCGAACTTGGGGCGCTTGCCTGTGATTGCGCTGCGCAGGTTGAGAATCCGGCGAACACCGTTCTTCAACAATCTTCCGAAGGTGGCTGCATAAGCGCGATCGAAAGCTGACTCAATTTCAAGCCGCGTTGGCGGCGTGATTACACCGTTTTTGACTTGAACGTCCAGCGGCACAGAGACCGTGTGTGTTTGGCCGACATAAGCCATATCCAGCTCAAAGTTGAATTCTCGGGCCTCGAATTTGGTGCGTGCCGCTTCAAGCATTGCCAGTCCGCGGTCGGAATGCGCCTGCATGAACTGGCCGAGCGCATCCTCGTCCAGCGCTGAAACCAGGGAGTTAATTGTCTGAACAAAGTCCTGGCGCATATCCGCAATGACGCACCCCATGGCCGACGTCACCCCCGGATACCGGGGCACAATGGCTTTGGCGATCCCGACATCGGCGAGCATTGCTCCTGCATGCAACGCCCCGCCACCGCCAAATGGCATAAATGCGAAGTGTTTCGGATCAAAACCCCGTTCGATGCTCACCAACCGGATGGCGCCCGCCATGCGCGAATTGGCGACGCGAAGAATGGCTTCGGCAGCCGCGAGTGTGTCAAGGCCAAGCGGCTTTCCGACATGTTTGTCGATGGCCTTTTCCGCCGCGTCTACATCAAGCCTGGCAAGCTTGCCGCCAATTGGATTTTGAGGGTCGATCCGCCCAAGAACGACGTTAGCATCCGTTACCGTTGGCCGCGTGTTTCCCAAGCCATAGGCGACCGGTCCAGGGTCAGAGCCTGCGCTTTCCGGCCCGATATTGAGCAACCCTCCTTTATCGACCCAGGCAATCGACCCCCCACCTGCGCCGATGGTCGTAATTTCGATCATCGGAGTGCGGACCACCATCCCGAAATCAATGGCGGTTTGCGGTGACAGCATTGATTGGCCTTGTGAGATCAGGGACACATCGAAACTGGTTCCGCCCATATCTCCCGTGATCACATTGTCAAACCCGGCTGAAGACGCAATGTAGCCAGCCGCGATCACTCCTGCAGCAGGACCCGACAGAGCGGTGCGCACCGGCAGACGGCAAGCTGTATCCACCGCCATGACCCCGCCATTGGATTGCACAATCATGAACTCGCCGTCGAAACCACCTGACTTGAGCGCACTCTCCAGGCGATCCAGATACCCGGAGACTTCGGGCTGAAGATAGGCATTCAAGGCAGTCGTTGAAAACCGCTCGAATTCGCGGATCTCGGGTAGAATTTCCGAAGATGCCGAGACGTGCGGGTTCGGCCAGATTTCGCGAACGGCGTTGACTGCGGCGGTTTCATTTTGCGGATTTGCATATGCATTGGCAAACAGGATGGCAACCGCTTCACACCCCTGTTCCTTCAGTTGCTTCGCAGCGGCTCTGACCGCATCAAGATCAACCGATGTGCGAATTGAACCGTCGGCCAGCGTCCTTTCCGGCACTTCCAATCGGTTGCGCCGATCCACAACAGGTTCGAAATCTCCACGCAAACCCCAGGTACGGGGTCGGTCTCGGCGACGCATTTCCAGAACATCCCGGAGACCTTCGGTACATATGACCCCAGTCGTTGCGCCCTTACGCTCGAGCAAGGCATTTGTCCCTGCCGTTGTACCGTGAACCACGACAGATATCCCGGCAAGGTCTGTAACCTGACGGGCGATACCGTCCAGAAAACCACCAGACTGATCCGGACGCGTTGTCGGCACCTTGGCAACAGATGCACTGCCATCCGTTTCGTTCAAGACGAAAACGTCTGTAAAGGTCCCGCCAACATCGACGCCTATCATGCGTGCGCTCATAGGGAGATCTCCCGCCAGGCAACTCCGTAGACACGGTCGGCTGCTTCTGCATTCACAAGGCCACGGGCAACATCACGTGCGACATTTTCCGCAGCGCGCTCCGAGGCATTTCCGTAACCCCCACCGCCCGGGGTTTCCAGGCGAACGCCCTGGCCCTGGCGCAATTTGATGCCACGCATCTTGGATGCCAAAGGCGGTGTGTCCCAGCCGTGATCCTGCTCGAAGGAAAACCTGTTCAATGCTCCGTCTTGGCCATCGGCTATTCCTTTGGGCGCAAAACGTCCCCTTTCGCCAAACAGAAAAGCCTCTGCGCCGTTTTCTTCCAGGACTTCGATCTCATAGACAGCCCCCATACCACCTCTGTGTTTGCCAGCCCCGGAGCTGTCCGGTCGCAGTGCCCACTTTCGAAACATCACCGGGTAAGCGGCTTCAAGGATTTCCATCGGTGGGATGGTCGCGGTCGAAATTGGTGCATTGCCATGATTGAGACCATCACCCTCCGGCGACCCGCCGTGTCCCCCTCCGTAAAAGCTGAACATGACCCAAGGCTGTCCATTGCTTCTCTTTCCGGCGATCGACAGGGCATTGATAGTGCCATAGGCATTAGCGACAACACGGTCCGGCGCAGCCTTTGCAAAGGCCGAGAAAATGACATCAATCATTCTCAGGATTGTTTCGGTATATCCACCCGTCGGGCTGGGGAACTCGGCTGAAAGCAGCGACCCTTCTGGAACGATCACGTCGATGGGCCGCATCACCCCTGCGTTTGCCGGCAGTTCTGGAAAAATATGCTTGATCGCGACATAGGCAGTCGCAACAGTGGTTGGCAACGCAATGTTCACCGGTCCCGCGCACTTGTCCGCTGAACCAGTGAAATCGAGCGTCATTCTGTCGTCGCTGATCTGAAGCGCAACACGAATAGCCAGCGGCTCATCCGTAATGCCATCATTGTCGAGATAGTCTTCAGCTTCCCAGCACCCGTTTGGCAACTCCTTCAATTCAGCCCGCATGAGCGCTTCTGCGCGATGACCCAGGGCATCAAGCGCCGAACCAACTGTCTCGGCACCATATTCTCCCATCAGTTCATCCATGCGTTTGATGCCGAGATCAAGCGCACTGAGCTGGCCGTTCAAATCGCCCATTGCGGATTGAGGTAGGCGGGTATTGCGAAGAAGGATGTCTATGATGTCCTGGTTGACGACACCAGCACGAGCAAGCCGAACCGGAGGAAGCACGAAGGCTTCTTGAAATACCTCGGTGGCCGCAGGGTTGTAGTTGCCTGGCACGGCACCTCCGACGTCATGCCAGTGGCCGACCGAAGCTAGATAACAAAACAACTCACCGTCCCGGAAATACGGCCGGACGAGACGCATATCAGAAAGATGTGTTCCACCGATATGCGCATCATTGAAGATGAAAATGTCCCCGTCCTGCAAGTCCCCCTCATCGGCCGCTTTTTCGATGACCGCCTTGACTGCGAAGGACATCACACCAACAAAAATCGGCAAACCCGACTTTCCTTGAACCAATGTGTCGCCAGTGACGGAATGGTAGAGGCCATGACTTGCATCATGTGCCTCGGCAATAATCGGGTTGAAAGCCGCTCTGAACAGCGTTGCGTCCATTTCGTCAGCAATCTGTTCCATGCGCCCAGCCAGAACCGACAAGGTGATGGGGTCAATCTCACTCATAAACCTGCCTTCACTTCAGCAATGTCATTCCAAACGTCCTGGCGGTAGATTTTGCCTTCCACCAGCTCGAACCGATCAATAAAACGAATGCTTTCAAACGACGTTCCGCCGAGCCATTCCCCAGAGAGCGTCCCGCGGCAATAGACCAGGACTTCAGGTCCGGAACTCTGCATTACATCGAAGCCCAGATAAGTTTTTTTGACAAAACGGTAGCGTTGCTTTGCCCACTCTATCAGCGCTTCAAGGTCAAACATCGGCTGAGCACCAGGGAAATACATGGCAAATTGTTCTGCCAGAAACGCCCTGGCGGTTTCAATTTCACGGGCTTCCATTGCTTGAAGGAACGCTCTGACAATCTCCCCCGCATCACCAAGTGCAGGCGCACCCTTTCGATGTTTGCCGCCACGTGAATAGTTCGCAGGGGTCAATTCGTGGATCATAACGGTGATGGCATCGGGATCGGCTGGAACAACGAGCCGAACAGCGTCGGTCAATGCCTCGTGCAACCGACGCTTTTCGTCAGGACCGTAACCTTCCAGGACATGCAGCTCGACAATTGGCATACTGCCTCCACAACTAATTTGTACTATCTATAATACAGATTTTTTTCTCTTGTTAATACAGAAATTTTCTCTCCGAACGTACAGAAGCTTGATCTTTTTAAAATCTGCTGTCACATTAAATGCGTTGCAAGGAGGACTTTAGGGCGTGAACAAACCTGAAAAATCGCTGCTTCCAGACGGAGCCAAAGCGCGTCAGGTCTATTTGTCGCTGCGCGATCAAATCGCGGACGGCCGCCTTGAAGATGGCGAAAACCTGCCCCCTGAGCAAAAGCTAGCCCAGATTTATGCCGTTTCACGGGTAACAATTCGAAGAGCACTTGATGCATTGGCCGCAGCCGGACTGATCGTCCGGCGCGCTGGTAGCGGAACGACGGTCAGCACATCCGGCAAATCGGGAAAACCGATGGCCATGAACCTGGCGACGTTGATGCCCCAGCTCGTCGAAATGGGACAATCTACAACGGCGCGTTTGTTGTCTTTTTCGTATGGCGCCGCACCAGAATTCGTTGCCACTGCTCTCAGACTGGATCCGAAGGAACAGGTTCAAATTGCAACTCGTGTGCGGAGCGCTGATGAAATACCCTTCTCACACCTGACGACCTATGTACCGGCCGCAATTGCAAGCAACTATTCTGAAAACGATCTCGCAACAACGCCCCTCTTCAAACTTCTTGAGCTAAGCGGTGTCCATATCAAGGATGCTCACCAATCTGTTTCCGCAACTTTGGCCGGGCCTGAAGTCGCCGAAGCGCTGGGCATAGCAGTTGGGTCTGCTTTGCTTTCGCTTCGACGCGTCGTGCGCGATGTAAATGACAATGGAGTTGAATTTCTTTCAGGTCTTTATCGCCCTGATATGTTTCGGCTTGAAATGCCTCTCACGCGTGTCGGAGAGGAAAGTGCGCGCCATTGGGAGCCGGCAATCGGCAAACCTTCCGGTGAGCAGCCATGACTTCCGCGCGCACGCTTCTCGACAAGCTTTGGGCCGCGCATGAAATCGTGCTGCGAGATGACGGTGCTTCGCTCCTGTGGGTCGACCGTCACCTGGTTCACGAAGGATCTCATCATGCCTTTGGCAAGCTTGCGGATCGCGAGATTGCCGTCGCCGAACCGGATCTGACATTTGCTGTTGTAGATCACTATGCGCCTACACGTCATCGCGAACGGATTTCGAACCCTCAGATCCGCGACATGATTGAGACTCTGCGGAAAAACGCAAGCAAACACCATTTGAAACTGTTCGACCTTGATGATCCGCGTCAAGGCATCGTGCACGTTGTTGGGCCTGAACAGGGTCTGACACTGCCTGGCCTTCTGATCAATTGCGGAGATAGCCATACGTCCACGCATGGAGCATTCGGTGCACTTGCCTTCGGGATCGGCGCCACCGAAGTCGCCCACGTGCTTGCAACGCAAACGATCTGGCAAAAGAAACCGGCTGTCATGCGCATATGGATTGATGGTCAGCTCGGTCCAGGCGTCAGCGCAAAAGACATAGCTCTGAACTGGATTGCTGCTCTTGGTGCCGACGGAGCACGTGGTCACGCGATCGAATATGGCGGCAGCGCCATCCGAAATCTGACGATGGAAGGCCGCATGACCTTGTGCAACCTCTCCATTGAAGGGGGCGCGCGCCTTGGTTTGATCGCACCAGACCGGACAACATTCGACTACTTGAAAGGACGGCCTTTCGCCCCGACAGGTTCACAATGGGAAGCTGCCGTGGAAGCCTGGACCGGGCTCCGCACCGATGACGACGCCCGCTTTGACCAAGAAGTTCGGCTGAACGGCAGTGACATAGCACCAACGGTCACCTGGGGCACCAGCCCCGAGCAGGCTATTCCGGTGACCGCGGCAATACCGGATCCGAAGTTACTTTTTAACGGCAAGGCAAGGTCGGTCGAGGATGCGCTTGAATACATGAAACTGCCCGCAGGCCGCCCGATCGAAGGCACGCCGATTGATCAGGTATTTGTTGGCTCCTGCACCAATGGACGAATTGAGGATCTGCGCATTGCCGCTGCTGTCCTCGCAGGTCGAAAAGCCAAGGTCCCGGGGCTCGTTTCTCCAGGATCAGCACAGGTCAAGACACAAGCGGAACAGGAAGGCCTGGACAAGGTTTTCATCGACGCCGGGCTTGAATGGGCTTCACCTGGATGTTCGATGTGTGTCGGTATGAACGGAGACCTTGTCCAACCTGGCAAAAGATGTGCCTCGTCCACCAATCGCAATTTTCGAGGCCGTCAGGGACCAGGTTCACTGACACACCTGATGTCGCCTGCAATGGTGGCCGCCGCAGCGGTAACAGGAGAAATCACCGACGTTCGACCACTTTTGAAAGGGCGGTTGGCATGACCTTTGGGTGGACACAACATGAGGGCCACGCGATTGCTTTGCCAGCTCACAATGTGGATACGGACCAGTTGATCCCATCCAGGTTCATGTCAACGCCTCGCGATGAGGGCTATGGAAAGTTCCTGCTGCATGATCTTCGCCGGGATGCCGATGGGAACGAACACAAGCACTTCCCGCTGAACCGTTTTCGAAACGCCAGCATACTTGTCACCGGGCGCAATTTTGGCAGCGGATCCTCCCGGGAGGCTGCGGTTTACGCCTTGGTTGATGCCGGCATCAGGGCGGTACTAGCCCCGAGTTTTGGTGACATATTCTCCAGCAATGCAATCAACAACGGGATGCTTCCCGCGCAAATATCTCCAGAAGACCACATCACCTTACTCAGCTTACTGGATGATACTTCAATGCTCGCACAGATTTGTCTGGAGAAAAATCACATCAGCATTGGTGATTGCTCAATAGCTTTTGAACTCGACCCGACATGGCGGACAAAACTGATCAATGGCTGGGATGACATCGATCTGACCATGCAGCACGGTGAAGACATCAAAAAACACAAGAAAAATCTGGAGCAATCGGCGCCATGGGCCCTTCCCGCGGCAAATCGACAACGATCTTGATCCAACCAAAATCTTAAGCATCAGGGCATTGCCCGAGAACCAGAGGGATAAGGCATAAAGCCGCCCCTAAAGTGGAGTGAGACTATGAAAAGACTAATACTTGCCGGTCTTGTCGCCGGCTCGGCTCTGTTCTCTGCCTCAGCACTGGCGGAAGACAAAATCACGGCAGTACACGCATTTCCAGAAACGTTGATCTACACCAAAAGCTTCCTGTCCTTCGTCGACAAAGTGAACGAAGCCGGAAAGGGTGTGGTGCAAATTGAAGTCCGTGGGGGCCCAGAGGCCATCGGTATGTTCCAGCAGCCTGACGCGGTTCGCGACGGCATTGTCGACATGGTCTATACGCCTGGTTCGTTTTATGGCGGCGCACTTCCCGAAAAAGATGCCATGGTCGCGTCCAACCTGACTGCAGTCGAGACCCGTGAAAACGGCGGTATTGAGCTTATCGATCAGATCCACCAGGAAAAGATGGGACTCAAGTATCTGGGCTGGTTCGACAGCGGGGTCTGCTACAATCTTTGGACACGCGACGAACCAACCTTTGACAAGGACGGCAACCTTGAAGTTGAAGGCCTGAAGCTTCGCGGCAACAACGTCTACAATGCGTTCTTTACCAACTACCTTGGCGCTCAGGTTATCGATCTGCCAACTGGTGAAGTCTATTCCGCCCTTCAACGCGGCGTTGTCGATGCGACCGGGTGGACCCAGATCGGTCTCATCGATCTGAAATGGAATGAATTCTTGAACTATCGCATCGAGCCTTGCTTCTTCTCCACAGACCTTGGCGTCATCGTCAATCTTGAGAAGTGGAACTCCCTTTCCGACGAGTCAAAGAAGATCCTTCAGGACGTCGCCATCCAGCACGAAAAGGATAGCGTTGAAGCCCTTCGTGCCAAACGCGACGAAGACTTTGCTGCGCTCGACGCTGCGGGCATGACAGCCATATCCCTGGAAGGAGAAGCCAAAGCCAACTATCTCGCCGCCGCGCGTGAAAAGACCTGGGAGCGGATGAAGGGTCTCATGGCTGAACAGCCTGGAGGCACCGGAAACTATGACCGGCTGATCGAACTATTCTACGATCTGAATTCAGCCAAATAAGTGAACCACAGGCCCGCTTCCCGGCGGGCCTGATCAACTGGCATCCAGGTATTGTTTATGAGCGGTTTTTTCAGGTCCTACAGGTTGCTGATCGATGCCATGGCATTTGTCGCCGGAGCGACGCTTGTTTGGCTGATGGTATCGGTCGTGATTTCGGTTCTCATGCGCAACCTTGGCCTTCAACCATTCGCCTGGCTTTTCACGTCTTCCGAATATGGGCTGCTCTATATGACCATGCTCGGTGCACCCTGGCTGGTGCGTGAAAAGGGGCATGTTCACATTGAACTCGTGACTTCCATCTTGCCTGAGAACGCCCGTCGTATCGTCAGCCGTCTGGTCGCGTTCGCCTGTGTGGTTGTTTGCGTTATTCTTGCCTGGAAAGGGCTGGAACTGTTTTTGAAAAACATTGAACGCGGCGACTACGACACCCGTGCCTACTACTATCCACGCTGGCTGCTGACAGTCGCATTCCCAGTAAGCTTCGGACTTATGGCAATTGAATTTTCCCGCTTTGTTACAGGCTCTGATCTCATGCACACCGGCGAAGCGGGGATCCACGAATAATGGAATGGTACGAAGCATTGGCCCTGTTGATTGGGGTAATCGTATTTCTCATGGCCATGGGTATGCCGGTAGCGTTGGCGTTTCTTGCTGCGAACATCATTGGCGCGTGGGTATTCATGGGTGGTGAACGCGGTATTGGACAGCTGCTCAACAATGGCCTCGGCTCGCTGACGAAGTTTGCCCTCGTTCCAATTCCTTTGTTTCTGCTGATGGGAGAGATCTTTTTTCATACAGGTCTTGGCGGGCGGATGTTCAATGCGATCGACAGGTTGCTGGGCCGCCTGTCCGGCCGGCTAAGCTATGTCACAGTCCTGGGAGGGACAGCTTTCTCGACATTGTCGGGATCGTCGATGGGCTCCACTGCCCTGCTCGGCTCACTCATGGTGCCGGAGATGAACAGGCGCGGATACAAGCCTCACATGAGCATCGGTCCGATCCTTGGCACCGGCGGACTTGCAATTATCATCCCGCCCTCCGCTCTCGCTGTTCTGCTGGCCACGCTGGCGCAAATTGATGTCGGGGCATTGCTGATCGCCGGGGTCATCCCCGGTTTGATTCTGGCGGTTTTCTATATCGGGACGATCTGGCTTCAAACGCGACTGGATCCAAATGCAGCCCCCGCGTACGACGTTGAACCCTTGTCTTTCATGAGCAAGGTCACCCTGCTGCTGCGCGAAGTCGTCCCGATGGTGGGCGTTATGGTCATCATCATCATATTGATGATCAACGGGTTCGTGACCCCTTCCGAAGCGGCTGCTTTCGGCGCTCTCGGCGTGATCATCCTTGCCGCAGTTTTCAGGTGCCTGACATGGGACGCGATGCGTAAGTCCGTTACGGGTGCCTTGAAGGTCACGCTGATGGCTTACCTGATCGTTTTCGGGTCTGCGACATTCAGCCAGCTTCTTGCTTTTTCCGGAGCATCGCGCGGTCTGGTGAATTGGGCAATTTCCTTTGAGTTGGCACCGATTGCCATGCTGATGGTCATGTTTGCTGTGTTGCTGCTACTGGGCATGTTCATGGAACAGATTTCCATCATGCTTTTGACTGTCCCGATCTTCTTTCCTCTGGCCATGAACCTTGGCTTTGATCCGATTTGGTTTGGCCTGATCATGTTGCTGGCGCTTGAGATCAGCTTTACGACACCTCCCTTCGGGCTATTGCTGTTTGTCATGAAAGGTGTTGCGCCGCCTGGAACGACCATGCGCACGATTTATACATCCGCCTTCCCGTTTATCGGTTGCTCACTTTTGCTCGTGGTTCTTCTCGTCGCGTTTCCCGAGCTCGCACTTTGGCTTCCCGGCCTCTAGAAGTGCACCAACGAAGTCTGGTTTTGATAGCAGAGCCAGCTGATCTATTTATGGAGCGAGGCTTTCAGTTTCCAAAGGTCCAGCGTGAAACACGGGCAACACATGAATGGAGTTGGCACTACAGGCGTTGGGTTCCTGGTTGCCGTTTATATGAGTGTTTGCTCGTCCGTCTCTGCACAAACTACAGAACGAGAACAGCTCAGGCCCGTCGACTGGGTTCGACAAGCTGTTGCGAAAGTCTGCGGCAAACCGCAGCTGAGCGGGTTGGAAATTCAGGAAATTGTACCGCAAAGCTGGCTGTTGGAGGAAAAACGACAGCCGAACAGCCATTCCCCAGTGCGAATAACGATCCGTTTGGCTTTACCAGAAGGCGATGAGCTTAAACTGGAGTCTCGCCTGATAAACGGTCTGACCCGACAGTTTCGCGCCAGCTACTCCAAAGCAGATGGTGCTAAGTTACAGCCGCGCCTACTGGCAATTGCTGACGGCAATTGCGTCATTCAATCAGGACGCGCAATTCGTCACGGCGCCAACCCATGGATCTTTCTCGATCAGCTGGACGGCGATCTGGAAACACTGAGATGGAGTGAAACGCTCCAGGCTCCCTGGCCTTCAGGGTCTGATCCAGGCGGAGTTCGGGTTGCCCTTGTCGATTCAGGACTGGCCTATGACCTGCCCCTGTTTCGCGACCGACTTGCGCGCGATTTGAACGGTGTTCCGATTGGTTACGACTTTTGGGACCTGGACCCCTGGCCTTACGACGGGGACACCTCCAGGGGTGCATTCTTGCCCATCCGCCACGGAACAGCCGTTGCCTCGATCCTGGCGCAAGAAGCACCTTTTGCAGCGCTCGTGCCTTATCGGTATCCAAGGCCGGATATGAACCGTATGGCTGATATCGTGCAAAGAGCTGCAAATGACCAAATCAGAATTCTGGCCATGCCCCTCGGGAGCAACAATCCGGACGACTGGAACGGCTTTGCCAACGCGTTGAAAGACCAGAACATTCTCGCCATCGTATCGGCTGGAAACAATGGGAGAAACATCGATCAAGCGCCGGTCTATCCAGCAGCACTTCCGCTTGAGAACATCATAACCGTCACGTCAGCTGACAACTTTGGTAGGTTGGCGTCAGGTTCAAACTGGGGCCGCAACACTGTCGATATAATGCTTCCCGCCGAGAACCTGACGGTAACAGACTTTCGCGGTGCTTCCGGTGTTTCATCCGGGTCGAGCTATGCCGTTCCAAGACTTGCTGCTCTGGCCGCAAGACTGCTTCGAAAAGATCCAGAATTATCGGCCAAAGACCTAAAGGCCCGCATAATGGCACTTGCAACGCCTTCGCCCTTCGAAACCCGCAACGCTGTCTCAGCCGGGTGGATACCTGACCCCACCCTTGATTAAAGTCAGCGGCGCTGCGGCGCCGGCGGAGCATTGTCAATAAACCGCCGCGCAGCCTGTGCCTGCCTAGGGTCAGCCTTCAACAACGCCTGATAGCCTTCCTCGGCCAGTTCCGGTTCATTGCCCCAGACCCCTGACTGAATGGAAAACCTTAGAGCCTGAGGATCATCGGGGGCCAATTCCATCAAACGCCGCGCATGTTCAGTCATGTCTTCAAAACGTCCTGCCAATTGCAGCGATACCAGGAGTGACATTCTGGAATTTATCGAATTCGGCACTTGTTCGGCGGCTTCGCCATGAAGGCGTATTGCTTGCTCAAAAGCGCCGGATTGCGCGAGGATCCGGCCGGCTTTCAACATTTGTCCGTGGTTGGTGGAGTTTGAACAGGTGTCTGCTACGGTCGTCAGAACAGCGTCTTGGACAGTTTGAGCGACTGCACTTTCCATCGCTTCTTCGCACGCCACAAAGTCGGCACCAAGGCTTTCTGTCAATCGGATCGCGTCTCTGTCGTCCCTGAGAGCCAAGAGTTTATGAACATCTGCCAGTGGTATGGCTTCAAAGCGTCCGTCTCCTCCGCCCACGGCGATACCAGCCAAAGCACCGGTTGCGGTGACGAGAGCACCGCCGCTTACACCTGGCTGCATATGAGCGCGAACATGAAGCCGGCCCAGTTTCGCGTTTTCCTCAGGCCTCGCGATGAGATCACCAGGTTCGAAAACCCGCACTTCCTTTCGGGCAATATCGGCACCGACCACCAAGTACTGGCTTGTGGTTTCGGATTGAACGTCGAGATTTGGAATGACACCCGTATCCGGAAGGTTCTCCACTTCAAGAAGAACGAGATCACCTTCATATGCAGAAGGTACAAGCTTGGCATTCAGTGGTCCATTCGGCGTGTGAACAATTGCCTCGGTTTGATCTCCTACCACGTGCCGGTTGGTCACCAGCAGATCTTCAGCGATGCGTGTGGCGCTGCCGACCGGGTCAAAGCTTGAGATCGGAAATACTGCTTGTCTCAACTTGCAAACATCCGAAGGATGCGGACAGTCAACGTCGTGTGAAGGCTCTGTATCAACGTTGGAAACCTTAGGCGGGTCTGGGGTCTCAAACGAAAGTGTCGCGACATGGTCATCGTCGCCCCGGCGATACCGTACCTGGACCTTTCGTTGCACGTTGGGAATTAAAGCAACAGCTGTCTTCGCATCGCGAGGTGTCCGAACCCTGCGATTGCCAATTTCCAGGATTAAATCGCCGACCTCTATCCCGGCCAGTTTGGCAGCTCCATCCGATCGAACAATGCGAACGACAGGTGCGGCAACCAACGCAGCAGCGGTGCGGTCCGTTCTTGCAAGCTGCCAGCCAGCATCCTGAAACCCAACCTGACCCGTATCAATCAAAGCATCTGCAACACGCAACAAAAGCTCTGTCGAAATGGCAAAGTTCATACCGATGTTCGTGTCGGAACCTGAAGCGAAAATCGCTGACATCATTCCGACCAACCTGCCGTCGGTGTCAACAAGCGCGCCACCAGAAGAGCCTGGATTTGCAGTCGCGTCCGTTTGCACAAAGTCTTCGATTTCGTTGAAACCAGCATTGCTGATACCCTTGGCGGAGACAACGCCGCATGTGAACGACAGTCCCAGACCGAAGGCGTTACCAATCGCGCAAACCGGTTGAACCAAGTTAGGTGGCGGCGCGGTTGCAATTGGCTGCAGCGTCTCTTCAACTTTCAAAAGCGCTATGTCAGTGGAAGCATCATGCGCCATAAGCTGCGCAGGGATTATGCGACCGTCGTGCAATCGGACATCGATGCGTCGGGCCGGTTCCACGACATGCCAGGCCGTTGCAATCACACCCTCACGCAGAACCACCCCACTGCCTTCAGGCGCTTGGCCAGGTCGTGCACCCTGCCCGCCCTGGTCGTGTCCAGGCCACACGGGCAACACCGAGACAACATGTTCGAGTGCTTTGTCAGGTGATGCCTTCACCTGCTCGGCAATGAGGCCGGCAAAGCACAGAACCAAAATGTAAACAGCATGAGAAAAACAGCGTGGCATCAGCATGCTCCGGAGCAGTGTCTGCGTGGCGGAAATACCCCGCACGATTGCGAGGGAACAACCTTAGCACCTTGTGCGCAAGACCCAATCCGTCGCGACACGTGCAATCCAATATAGCTATATGCCTTTCAAGCCGTGCGCCTGCCGGTCGCGATTGTCGCTGTCTAACTGCCTTCCTGCACCATTTTGATGGCCCCGCATGGGCATTCAAAGGCGCACATACCGCAGCCCTTGCAATAGTCGTAGTTAAATTCGAACCGATTGCCTGGCCCGAGTTTCACGACCGCGTTGTCGGGACAGATGCCGTAGCAATTGTCACACTCGAAGCAATTGCCACAAGACAGACACCGCCGCGCCTCGTAAAGCGCATTGTCTTCGGTCAGACCTTTCAGTACTTCCTCAAAGCCGGTTTGCCTGCGTACAGGATCAAGCTGCTCCTGTTTGCTTTGCGGCGCATCGTCATAATACCACGGATTGATGTTCTCAAATCCGGCGAGCTCAGCCTTCAAAGGAGATTGGTAGATCTTTCCGCGAAGCCAGGCATCGATATCGCGGGCAGCTTTTTTTCCGTGTCCCACACCAACCGTCACGGTCCGTTCGGCCGGCACCATGTCACCGCCTGCAAAGAGACCTGCTCGACCCGTCATCATCTGGGCATTGACCGTTACAACGCCATCTCTGGCGATCTCAACACCCTCAACTCTCTCCAGAAAGCTAGTATCGACATCCTGGCCGAGCGCCAAAATGAGAGTGTCGGCTTCGATGGTTTCAAATTCACCTGTCGGTTGGGGACGGCCGTTTTCGTCAATCTCCATCTTTTCGACCGTAACGCTGGTGCCATCAACCTCTTTGATCGTTCGCAACCAGTGCATCAGCACGCCTTCGTCCTCGGCCTCCGTGGCCTCAAAGTCATGCGCGGGCATTTCCTTGCGAGAACGCCTGTAAACAATCATGCTTTCGTCAACACCAAGTCGCTTGGCAGTTCGAGCGACATCCATCGCAGTGTTACCGCCACCATAGACGATCACGCGTCGCCCAAGTTTCGGGGGCTCGCCACCCGTCTCCATTTCCTTCAAAACGCTGACCGCATCCAGGATCTTTCCGGCTGCGTGTGCGGGAATATCAATTCGTTTTGCCAGATGCGCACCGACGGCCACGAATACCGCATCAAAGCCCTCGTTCTCGAAGGCCGCTTCGATGTCTTCCACCTTCTTGTTGAGCTCCAATTGGACGCCGGTATTCAGAATTCGCTGGATCTCATAATCCAAAACATCTCGTGGCAAGCGATATTTGGGAATTCCGAACCGCATCATGCCACCCGCCATCGGACCAGCCTCACGGATCGTCACGTCATGGCCGAAACGACGCAGATGATAAGCTGCACTCAACCCGCTCGGTCCCGCGCCAACGACAAGAACCTTCTTTCCTGTATCCGGCGCCGAAAACCTGGGCATCCACCCCTTTTCAAAGGCCATGCGACCGAGAAATCTCTCTATGGCGTGAATTGCAACGGGTTCGTCCAGCTGCCCGCGGTTACAGGCCGTTTCGCAGGTGTGGTAGCAGACCCGCCCCATAACACCAGGCATGGGGTTGTCTTCCATGATCACCTGAAAGGCTTGTTCATAATCGCCTTCTTCAGCATGAAACAACCACTTTTGAATATTCTCGCCTGCCGGGCATGTGTGATTGCACGGCGGAAGCCGATCCAGATAGACGGGGCGCTCGGTTCGCCAGGAGCCTGTCTTGTTGGCCAGGCTGGTGCTCGGATCAAGTGTTATGGCAAATGGCAGCTCGTGTGTCATGGCGCCGTCCTTTCCCCCAACAGATTGAAACGGTCGATGTTTGCGTCAGCCATTCGCTGTATTGCGGCTATTCGGTCAACATCTTCATGGTCTTTCTTAAACAGATGCGCGAACCGTTTCTGGAGTTTCAAGTAGTCTTCAACCGGGACCTTCTTGCGGATCTTTTGCGTTCTAACGACAGCCCCGTTTTCTGCCTCGAAAAGCGGAAACAAACCGCTTTCAACGGCAAGTCTCGCAAGCAATATCGTATGGTTCGTCGCAGATCCCCAGCCGAGCGGGCATGTCACAAGCACATGGATGTATCGCGACCCGGACATATTCATGGCACGTGTCACCTTGGTTTCAAGGTCGTGCAGATCTGCAACTGTAGCGGTTGCCACATAGGGAATGTTGTGTGCCATCGCGATCAAGGGCAAATTCTTGCCTGTACCGAACACATTGCCCGGAGCATCCCCGACAGCGGGCGTCGTTGCCGTTCGTGCCGTTGGCGGCGTCGCCGACGATCGCTGTACTCCGGTGTTCATGTAGGCCTGATTGTCGTAACAAATGTAGAGCACATCATCATTTCGCTCGAACATTCCCGACAGGCAGCCAAAGCCGATATCCGTCGTTCCACCGTCTCCGCCTTGCGCAATCACTTTGGTCTTGGCTCTGCCCTTCCGCCGCATGGCAGCTGCAACACCTGTTGCGACCGCAGGTGCATTGCCGAACAGGGAGTGGATCCAGGGGATCTGCCACGAGGTTTCGGGATAAGGTGTCGTGAACACTTCCAGGCATCCGGTGGCATTTACCGCTACCATATTGCCGTCGCAGGAACGCATGGCTGCATCCAGGGCAAAACGCGCGCCCAGAGCTTCGCCGCATCCCTGGCAGGCCCGGTGTCCGGACGTTATCGCGTTCGAGCGGTCGATTGAGGATTGTACGCTTCGCTTGTCCTCATCCATCAAGCGATTGCCGACGGTATGTGTCCCGGTCTGGTAGAATTTCACCCGTTGCAGGGCTGTTTCTTCGCTCATGACGCTCTACTCCGCTCTGCAGCCGGGCGATTTTGAATGGCTTTCAGTATTCCTTCAGCCGTCGGCCCGGCATGTCTCATCTCCGCGGACCGTGCAATTTCCCGGTCGATGACAGCTTGCTCCAGGCCCAGGAAAGTCACATCTGGCAGAGATCCGTTCTCGGCAGCCCGCAACACTTCAGAAATGCCTTTCATGGTGATCGCCCTGCCTCCGAGCCCGGCAATGACAGTTTGCACCGGAAGTGGAACTTCTCTGAGCGCCATGCGGACGTTTGATGCGAGTACGCCACCAAGGCCGGGAGCCAGGCTCTTTTCGATCACGACGACCCGCTTAGCGCTTTGCAGCGCATTCTTCAGCTCCTCAAGCGGGAACGGGCGGAACGAACAGATTGACACCGATCCGACGCTCGAACCGGTCTCCCGTTCGGCATCGACGACCTCCTTGATAGTTCCATTGACCGACCCCATTGCCACAAAAATGGTCTCCGCGTCCTCTGCCCTATAGGAATGCAACAGGCCGCCGGACGCCCGGCCAAACACTTCCTTGAAAATGGTTCCAATCTGCGGAATGAGATCGAGCGCCTGCATTTGCTTGCGATGTGCCAGGTAGCGAACTTCCGTAAAAGCCTCCGGCCCAACCATGGCACCGATCGAATAAGGATCTGCGGGGTCAAGAACTTGCACGGGTTCGTAGGGCGGAAGGAAAGCGTCGACCTCTTTCTGGGTCGGAATATCAACGCGCTCATAGGCATGGGTCAGGATAAATCCGTCCATGCAGACCATCACCGGACAGCTGAGTTCTTCCGCCAGCCTGAAAGCCTGAATGTGCAGGTCAGCCGCTTCCTGGTTGGTTTCTGCAAATAGCTGGATCCAGCCTGCATCCTTCATTGACATCGCGTCTGTGTGATCGTTCCAGATGTTTATCGGTGCACCGATGGCGCGGTTGCCGAGTGTCATAACGATTGGCAAACCAAGACCAGAAGCGTTGTAGACAGCCTCTGCCATGAACAATAGTCCCTGGCTGGCGGTCGCGGTATAGGCCCGCGCACCAGCTGCTGATGCGCCTATTGCGACGGAGAGCGCGGCGAATTCAGATTCAACATTTATGTATTCACAGTTTTTCAGTTCCCCGGATTTAACAAGCTCTCCGACACCTTCAACTATGTGGGTCTGTGGCGTAATCGGATAGGCGCAGACAACCTCCGGGCGACAAAGCGCAACGGCCTGTGCAACAGCGGCGGATCCTTCAATCTGTTTGAGCATATCACCCTCTCCTATCCAACGGCGACGTCGTAGGCCTCGCGTGCGGCCGCGATATTGGCGGCACCAACCTGCCCTGGAAACTTTTGGGAAATTGCCTGTTCGACGGCTTCAATAGACACCTCACCGCTCATCGCTGCGAGGCTGCCTAGCAGCGCTGCGTTGGGAAGTGGTCGTCCGATATGTTTCCGGGCAATCTCGCTGGCTCCAACATCCCGAAAGTGGTTGTGCGGAAACCCGGAGGCAAAATCGTCAATTCCCAACTCTTCGAAGGATTGCTGGGAGTTAATCAAGACATAGCCTTGACCATTGAGACCCGCGAACAAGTCAACTGAGTGAATAAGTGTCGGGTCCTGTATAACGAGAGCATCAGGTTGGGATACGGGTTCGCGTGACCGTATTTCCGTGTTTGCAATTCGGCAGTAGGAAACGACAGGCGCACCCATTCGCTCCGATCCGAAGCTCGGAAACGCCTGCGCGTGCTTACCCTCATTGAATGCTGCGATGGACAGGAGTTCGGCGGCGGTAACCACGCCCTGGCCGCCCCGGCCATGAAATCGTACCTGGAACAAGACCTTTCCCCCGATTGGAACACACTGGCGACCACCGGTCGGCAGGCAACGATTGGGAGGGTACAAAGGCGGGCGACTGTCAACATTGACATGTCTCAATCGTTTCAAAGGCTGTCGCCTGAAACCCAGAATTGAATCGTGGTTTGCTGAAACGTGGTGGGTTGGAAGACAGACGAACGATCTTTTGTCACAGTCGCCTGCCTTGGGACGCCTGCGGCGGTCACTCGCCTAGAGCATGACCGGAAAGCCAGACACCGACAATCTTGAAGTCGTCGTCGAGGCATACAAAATCTGCCTGACACCCAACCTTGAGCCGTCCGAGGGGGCGGCCAACAATGTCAGCCGGGAAGCTGGTTGCCATGGAAAGCGCTGTCTCAATATCTACGCCAACGCTTTCCACGAGATAAGCAACCGAAGTTGGGAGATCGATATCGGCACCTGCCAACGTTCCGTCGGAGAGCGTTAGTCTGCCGTCTTGCCTGAAGATTTCACGCCCTCCGAGATGAAACGAGGTCACGTCGGTGCCTGTTTGAGACATGGCATCTGTTACAAGGAAAATGCGGCCCGGTCCGGATTTGGCTTCAAGCGCTATTCTGATCGCTGCCGGATCAACGTGAACACCGTCGGCTATCAGCCCCGCGCTCAAGCTGCCGAGATCAAGCGCGGCACCGACGAGCCCAGGTTCACGATGCTGAAGCGGACTCATGGCATTAAACAGATGCGTCACACAGGCTGCACCAGCCTCTGCTGCTGTTGAGCACTCTTTATAAGAAGCGCCGCTATGTCCCAGACTGACGTGAATGCCAGCACCGGCCAATCGGCTAATCTGTTCGGGGCGTACGGTTTCCGGCGCGACCGTGATCATCAGAGAGGGCAATTGGCTGGCCGCATAAAGATAGAGATCCATGTCGTCATCTTCTATCGGCCTGATCAGAGAGGCGTCATGTGCCCCTTTTCTGCCCGCATAAAGATGAGGGCCTTCCAAATGCAGCCCATGGAAGCCACGAACACCTTCCGCCCACGCCTCTATTCCAAGCTTGAGAACTCTGCGTGTGACCTCAGGACTGTCAGTGATCAAGGTTGGGGTCAGCGAGGTTGTTCCGAGTTGCAGATGAGCCTGACAAATGCGCGCAATATCCTCCACACAGTCCACGTCACCCAGCATCAGACCGCCGCCACCATTGACCTGAAGGTCCACAAAACCCGGCACCAGCGTGCTGTTGCCAAGGTCGGTTCTCACCTGGTCTGCCTGAAGCGCTCCAAGGGGCACAATGTCCTTGACGCGTCCACCTTCCACAAGAAGCGCAGCATCTTTATGAAAGTTGTCGCCGTCAAAAATTCTGCTGCAGGTGTAGGCAGATAGGCCGGTCATACTGTCTGCGTCACCTTTTTCAGATGTTTTGGCACATCCGGGTTGAACCCGCGTTGCCGCGAAAACCACTCGATAAATGCATAAAAGGAGACAATCTGAGTAAGTGCGTCAGTGATCGGATGGTCGGTCGAGACAAAGGGCAGCCTGTGAGCGCGCTCGACCAGCTTCGTGGTTGCGTAGACACTTCCGCCCTGGGCGGACATGAGATCAGCAGCCTCGGCAAGCCCGGCCTCGGCGGCATCCCTAACCCCGAGCGCCAGTATCGGATACCCGCCTTCGACAATCGAAACAGGTCCGTGCATCACTTCCGCCGACGAATAGGCTTCTGCATGCACCTGGCATGTTTCCTTGAATTTCAAGGCCGCTTCGTTGGCGATCGCGAGCCCAGGGCCACGGCCGATTACATAAAGCGAGCCTCGTTTTTCAATCGGTTCTGCAAGTTCCTGCCAATCGATACCAATTGCATCCTCAAATGCACCAGGCAACTTTGCAAGCGCGTCCAGGAGTTTTTCATCGCCTCCTATTTCAGCAAGCAGCACCAATCCGGCAACAACGGAATTCACGAAGGTTTTCGTTGCAGCAACACTGCGCTCAGGACCAGCTCCAATGTCCAGTGCCGCGCTGGAAAAATCCGCCAGTTTGCTGTCGGCTGTATTGGTCAGACCAACTGTGAAGGCCCCCTGCTCTTTCGCGCTTTGCACCACCGACAGAATGTCCGGACTTGCACCGGACTGAGAGATAGCGATCACCAGGGCCTGATCAAGCCGCACCTTGCCACCGTAAATTGAAGACACTGACGGTCCGAGTGAAGCCATGGCAAGACCGAGATATATCTCCGAAGCGTATTTCAAAAACGTCGCGGCATGGTCTGAAGACCCGCGTGCCACACTCGCCAGAAAAACGGGAGCGCCAGCGCGTGCCGCAACATCACGAATGTGAGCGCGACCGTCGGTCAACAGCCTGTTCGCGACTAACGGGATCTCTTCGATCTCCTGCCTCATGTGTGTCTGGGCAAAAGGGTTCATTGGTTTACTCATGAAGTCAGTCATCCGACATTTGCAGTTCAGCAATGAAATCGTAGGCATCGCCGCGATAGACAGAGCGGGTAAACTCAACGACATGTCCGGAAGCAAGGTAGGATACACGCTCGATCTTAAGTCCGGCTGAACCGACAGGAACGTTGAGAATTTCGGCATCCATCGATTCAAGATTGCGCGCCGAAATACGTTGAATGGCGCGCACAGGCTGCAGCCCTGTCGATCGCAACACTGCGTAAAGAGACGTTGAAACGCGTTCTGGATTGGGCAGAACCTTTTCCGACAGTGAGGCCCGTTCGATTGCCATTGGAGTTCCGTCAGCCTTGCGCAAACGGTCGACGCGCGCGACACGCTGGCCAGAAGTCAGACCAAGCGTAAAAATTTCCTCCGGCGAAGCAGGAAAGACCCCGCGGCGCAGCCACTCGCTGCTGGCTGTAAGACCGCGCCGCGCCATGTCTTCACTGAAGGAAGTCAAACTTGAAAGACGTTGCTCGACCTTGTGAACCTTGGGCGCGACAAAGGAACCGCTACCGCGTTTTTGAACAACGATCTGGTCTTCCACAAGACCGGCAACCGCCTTGCGCACTGTCACGCGCGACAATTCGGTAATGGAAGCGATTTCACGCTCCGAAGGCAACGGCTCGTTCTCCTTCAGCACACCATCATCAATCGCCTGTTGAATGCGGCGACGCAGCTGGAGATAGCGTGGCCCACTCGAACTGGCCATCCAGTCATCGTTTTCCAGCATGGAGATGAAGTCTGTCATAAAACGAGATGCCTTGGGCGAGAATAATAATACCTTTCAGATACCAATTTAAACTCTATCGAAACCGAAAATCAAGTGCTAAAAGGTTCTTCATTAACCTTTGGGACTGCCCTTTGAACGGAGATATGCGAGCAAGATCACGCCGATAGCCCGGAATTGATCGCCAAACGTCCGCTTAAACGACCTGAGCCCGGAACATGACGCTGCCGACCACAGAAGATCGAGACCCACTCTCCATCGGTCTTTCAAACAGATCTGACGAAGAAGTTCTATCATTGCTGCTTGAGCGGCAGATGGAAGCGTTGAGAGCTGTTGGCCCCGCGTTACCGCAGCTTGTCAACGCAGCAACGGCTCTTCAAAAGGCAGCGCAGGCCGGAAACAAGATCGGATATTCAGGAGCCGGAAGTGCAGGTCTAACCGCGCTTTCAGATTGCCTGGAACTGCCAGGAACTTTCGGCTTTCCTGCCGATCGGATGTGCATGCTATACGCCGGAGGTGTCGAAAATCTTCTTCACCTTGCAGGCACGCACGAAGATGATATTGCACTGGGCATTCGTGATTTTGACCAAAGCGGCCTGGGCGAAGGTGACGTTCTGATCGGCGTTTCTGCAAGCGGAACAACGCCTTATACGCTCGGCACCTTCAAAGCCGCCGCAAAAGCAGGCACCGTGACAATCGCAATTGTAAACAATCCCGGCACACCACTCCAAGAGCATTCAAACTTCCCGGTATTCTTGAACACACCCGTGGAAATCATTGCAGGCTCCACACGCATGGGAGCAGCAAGCGCGCAAAAGGCCGCGCTCAACATGATTTCAACTCTGGTTGCTCTCAGGCTCGGCCACGCTGTACGCGGTCATATGGTCAACCTGGTCGCCGACAATGAAAAGCTGCGGTCCCGTGCCCAAAGAATGCTTCAGGACCTGACCGGCTGCGCTGAAGAAACCGCAGCAAACGCACTAATTCAAGCGAACGGACGCGTAAAAGTAGCAACTGTCATGATTCGCGAGGGCGTCAACGCCAACAAAGCGGAAGACATCCTGAAAAAATACGACGGCAATCTGCGCCCGCTACTCTGATCCAATTCAGCAAGACTATAGTTAGCTCTTTACCTTTCAGGCTGTCTGTTCCGCATGTGCGTACAGTCATGTTTCAGCTATTCTTTGACAGATTGCCGCGCTTCATACCGGCTCAGCCAAACTGCCATAATCGTTAAAAAAGTCAGGCCAATTATTTTTTTGGTTTACTAACTCCGCAATTGGTTGCATATTGGTATTATAAATGGACGCAAACAAATAGATCCAGAGGCGTAATCACAGGCGATGATCACCTGTTTCGATATTGGGGGTTCCTTCATCCGGCACGGAACGCTGAGTGAAGATGGATCCGTCACAGAAAACGGCCGCGTCGCGACGCCCGGCGCCGACTGGGACGCGTTTGTAAGCGCCATTAATTCGTGTGCCGGAAGTTCAAGCACTCCCATTTCGATCTCGCTTGCAGGCGCATTCGATGACCGGTCCGGAGTAGCTGACGTTGCCAACATACCCTGCCTTCACAAACGTCCCGTGTTGACCGATCTGGAAAAAGCTCTGGGACGCCCCGTTGTCATAACAAATGACGCCAATGCTTTCGCGCTTGCGGAAGCCGTTGACGGCACCGGCAAGGGCAAATCCGTTGTGTTCGGTATTATTCTCGGCTCAGGCGTTGGCGGCGGTCTCGTCATTGATGGCAAGCTGGTGACGGGTTTTGGCGGCATCGCCGGTGAATGGGGGCATGGACCGGTGCTTGACCCCAGCGCTGGTGGCCAATTGTCGGGTATCGGTCACTATGCTTGCGGCTGCGGACAAATCGGGTGCATTGACGCAATCTGTTCTGCCCGCGGGCTGGAACGGATCCACCAGTCACTTCACGGCATTACTTCTTCCAGCGAGGAAATCACCCAGGCCTGGCACCAGGAAGATGTGAAAGCTTCTTCAACCATAGAGGCTTATTCAACCCTCCTGTCCCGTGCTCTTTCAGTCCTGGTCAATACGCTTGGACCCGACGTTATTCCGGTTAGCGGAGGACTTTCCAACGACATTGCATTGCTTGATCTGATTGATCGTAAAACGCGTCAGATCGTGTTGGCCAAATATGAGCAGGCATTGGTTTTGAAGGGCCATTTTGCGGAAAATGGTGGCCTCCAAGGTGCAGGTATCGTAGCCCGAATGTCGTTCAGGGAGTGGGCTGCATGAGATTACCCCCTCAAGCGACACCCTCATCCTCGAGATTTGTGTCGACACCCTGGAAGGTGCCTGGACAGCTGCCGAATGCGGAGCCGGTCGCATTGAGCTTTGCGCTGCACTTGACGTCGGCGGACTGACACCATCGGCCGGGATGATGTCTGCGGCTTCAAAATTGCCTGTTGACGTTTATGCAATGATCCGACCACGTGCGGGCGACTTCTACTATTCGGACGCAGAAAAAGCAGTGATGCTACGCGACATCCAGATGGCCGAAAACGCGGGCCTGGAGGGAGTTGTCATCGGTGCTGTAACCGAACAGCGCGAATTGGATCGAGACTTTCTGGCTGCGGCCATCGAGAACACATCGCTATCTGTGACCCTGCATCGCGCCATCGATACGGTGAAAGACTATGCATCTGCGGTGGAAACCGCGATCGAACTTGGGTTTGAACGCATTCTGTCTTCCGGCCAGGCCACGACAGCAGATCTAGGCCGGGAAGCACTCGCAAGTGCCGTAAAACAAGCAGCAGGCCGAATTTCGATCATGGCAGGTTCAGGCGTTTCAGCCGCGAATGCTCAGAGCCTTCTGGCGCACGCAGGCGTCCATGAACTCCACGCATCCTGTGGCTCCTATGTTGATGCCCCTTCGCCCGATGCCCTTGAAAGCAAACTCGGCTTTGTTGGTGAAACCGGCGTCAGATCAACGGATGCAAAGCTCGTGCGAGCATTGAGGGATGCTATGGACAAATATTTGGAGGCCGCAGCATGAAGACCGGTTACCTCGGCCTCGGCGCCCGAATTGCAAATGTCAGCAATTGCCTTCAGGGCGTGTCAACGGAACTGGAACCAGCAGTCTATGTGGACCCGACACCTGCCGGTCTGAAACATGTTGAACAGAAATCCGGGCAACGCCTGAGAAGCTATTCAGATCCAATTGATATGCTGGCAAAGGAAAACCTTGATCTCCTGATGATCGGTTCTCCAAACTTCATGCATCTTGATCACCTCCGGGCCGCTCTCCAATCCGACGTTCCTTATATTTTCTGCGAGAAACCTGTTGTCGTCAGCGAAGAGGAAACCTTTGAGCTGCTGTCTTTGATGAAAGCAAATGACGGAGCGAAAAGAGTACTCGTCGGATTGGTCTTGCGTTATTCGCCGCTCTACACCGAATTAAGGCGCAGCCTGGACAACGGGCAGATCGGCAAAATCGTTTCAATCGAGGCTGCAGAGCATATCGGTCCCTATCATGGCTCCTTCTTTATGCGGGACTGGCGACGCTACGAGAAAAATTCCGGTGGCTTCATGCTTGAGAAATGCTGCCATGATCTCGACCTCTATCAGGGCGTTGTCGGCTGCCGTCCAAGATATGTTTCCAGTTTCGGTGGCCGGAAAAGCTTCGTTCCGGAGAACCGTCCCGAACAGGATCATAGCTTCCCGGCCCCTGAAATCTCGGGGCGTGTCGACCCATTCACGCCCCGATGGGGTGGCGGAAACGCAGATTTCGATTCAGATGGTGACATCATCGACTACCAGACCGCGCTGATTGAATATGAGGACGGCGCGAACCTTTGTTTTCACACGAACATGTATGTGCCCGATGAATTCCGGCGCTTTGCGATCATGGGCACGAAGGGCATGGCCGAAGGTGACTTCATCCGGAACTATTTCCGTGTGCACGATGCACTGACTTCGAAGCGACTTGTCGACAAACCACAGCTCGCTGAAGCGCGTGACGGTCACTACGGCGCTGACGAAGCGATGGCCAAGGATCTCGTTCACTACTTCAAAAACGGCGGCGGGTTGCCGGTCGGTGTTCTCGATGCGCTTGAAGCAGGGCTGACTGCAATCAAACTCGATGAAGCGCGTCATGCGCGCTCCGTTATCGACTTGAAAGATACCTGGGACCAATTTGACAGCTATGGGTTGGCTTAGAGGGGACAATGGCGTTCAACACTCGAAAAACTGACTATTTCCCGTACCTATTGCTGATACCGGCAACAGTTGTGACGTTGATCGTAGTCGCATGGCCTCTGGTGGAGACTATCCGTCTATCCTTCACAGATGCCTCGCTGCGCCCCGTCGAAAACTATGTTGGCTTTGCCAATTACGAAAAGATGTTCTCCCGGCGATTTCCGGAAGTAATAGCACGAACATTCTATTGGATGGCCCTGTCAGTCATTTTCAAAATTGTCGTCGGAACGCTCGGTGCGGTGCTGCTAAACGCAGCTATTCCCGGTAAAACTCTTATGCGCGTATTGGTGATGCCGCCCTGGATCATCCCGATCCCAATTGGCGTCTTCATCTGGGGCTGGATGTACAATGGGCAGTTCGGAATGATTTCCGGCATTGGTCAATCCATTGGACTGCTTGAAGGGCCGTTCGAATTCCTGGCCTTCAAGTCTTCTGCCTTCTTTTCGACCATTGTCACGGATGTCTGGATCGGAACTCCTCTTGTAACTGTCTATCTGCTGGCGGCAATGCAGGCCATTTCGCCTGACCTGCATGAGGCGGCCTGGGTCGACGGTGCTTCCAGGTTCTATCGTTTTCGCCGGATAACCCTGCCGCTCATCATGCCGGCCATCGCGACGATGTCGTTGTTGTCCGCCATCTGGACTTTCAACTCCTTCGACATCATCTGGATCCTGACAGAAGGCGGTCCCCGCAACGCGACCACAACGATGATTATCGACACCTACAAGACTGCGATCAGCCGCTTCAAGTACGGCGAAGGTGCAGCGCGTGCCGTCATGATCGTGATCTTCCTGTCGCTGTTCTCCACGTTCTACTTCCTGATGATTTCCAGGCTATCAAAGAAGGACAAAGAGGTATGATCAACAAGTATCGCTGGTACGAGTTTGTATTGATCTATGCTGGGCTTGCCCTGTTTTTGACCTTCATTCTCGCACCGTTCATCACCGCTTTCACGGTGTCGTTGCGGCCCATGCAGTCGCTGTTTTCAATCCCATACCGGTTTCTGTCGGACAACATGACGTTCGAGGCCTATTGGGAAATGTGGAGCAGCGTTCCCTTGCTGGCGCGCTACATGATCAACTCGATTTTTATCTCCAGTGCGATCACCATTTGCGGGTTGTTGGCCATCGTTCCGGCCGCCTATGCATTTGCGCGATTTGAGTTTTCCGGGCGCACAGGGCTCCTCGCAGGTTTTCTTGCCGTGAACATGGTCTCCGGCGCGGTCCTGATCATCCCGCTTTACAAGGTGATGCAGCAACTTGGTGTTCTGAACACCTATTTCGCGATGATTGTTCCAGGCACTGCATTCGTGATCCCGACAGGCATCTGGTTGCTGCGCTCCTACCTTATGAAGATACCACGTGAGCTCGAGGAAGCTGCCTGGGTGGATGGAGCCGGCAAACTCTACACCATGATACGGGTCATTCTGCCGATCGCCCTGCCCGGCATCATGGTCGTCGCCATCGCAACATTCATTGCGGCATACGCTCAACAATTCATCTTTGCACTCACCTTCAACTCGGTGAACGAGTTCAACCCTCTCCCAGTCGGACTGTTCCAGTTCTTCGGCCGTCAAACGGTTGTGTGGAACGAACTGATGGCTGCAAGTTTGGTCGGCATCCTTCCAGTGCTGCTCCTCTACGTCTTCCTCCAACGCTACATCGTCGCGGGCCTGACCGCCGGTGCCGTGAAGGAGTAAGTCCCGCATAGCAACCCACACACAATAACCGGAGGTGGAAAATGACTATGAAGTCCATTTTGATGGCAAGCGTGTTTGCAGTCGGTCTGACCGGCGCAGCCGCTGCGGAAGACAAGATGATCAACATGATCAACTGCGGCGACGACACAGGTGCGGGCATCCCGCTCCAGGCGCAGCTGATCGAGGAATGGAAGTCTGCCAATCCTGGATATGATGTCACAGTGGAATTCGTTCCCTGGGGTCAGTGTCAGGAAAAATCCACAACGCTTGCAAGCGCGGGCAACCCGCCTGCAATCGCCTATATGGGCTCCCGCACGCTTAAGCAGCTCGCCGCCAACGATCTGATCATTCCGGTGGACATGACCGAAGATGAGAAGGCGACCTACGCACCGCCGATCCTCGGTACGATAACCGCCAATGGTCAGCAGTGGGGGTTGCCGCGCGCGTTTTCAACAAAGGCCCTTTACTGGAACAAAGACCTTTTCAAAGAAGCTGGACTTGATCCGGAAGCGGCGCCCAAAACCTGGGACGAAATGTATGACGCTGCTGCGGCTATCAAGGAAAAAACAGACGCTGACGGGTTCGGTCTTGCTGCCGCGTCCTTTGACAACACCATGCACCAGTTCATGAACTACGTTTATACGAACGGTGGTGAGGTCATTAACAGCGATGGTGAAATTGTCTTCAATTCACCGAACAACGTTGAAGCGCTCGCCTTTTATGGCAAGATGGCCGGCGTCTCACAACCTGGTCCCATCGCCTATGACCGGGCCAAATTGCGTCCGCTTTTTTCCGAAGGAAAAATCGGCATGTTCATTTCCGGCCCGTGGGAACGCTCACAGGTTGGCGACGCCGTCAACTGGGGTGTTGCCCCGATCCCGGTAGGACCGAGTGGGAAGCCCGGTACGCTGTTGATCACGGATTCGCTTGCTGTCTTTAAAGGAAGCGGTGTCGAAGAACAGGCACTGTCACTTGCAAAACTGCTGACCAATCCGGAAAACCAGATTGCTTTCGAATTGGCTGAAGGCTTCACACCGCTGCGTGATTTGCCTGAAGTTAAAGGCCTCGTTGAAAAAGACCCGACCTGGGCTGCGTTCCTTGATGCCATCCCGACGGGCGGACCGGAGCCGTTCCTCACCGATTATGTCGGCTTTCAGGACACGATCAACGAAGCTGTTCAAGGCGTCGTTTCCGGCGATGTCGATCCGTCCGAAGCGGTGGAATTCGCCGCCGAGGAACTGGAAGAATTCAAATAAACCTCCCGCAAACTCGTCCGGACCCTCTTTCATGAGGGCCCGGACCTTTTCAGACATATGAGGAATTCCGATGGGCGAACTACGCCTCGATGACGTCCGCAAATCCTTCGGCAATCTGGAAGTGATCAAGGGCGTTTCACTGGACATCAGTCATGGCGAATTTGTTGTGTTCGTCGGACCTTCGGGATGTGGCAAATCCACGTTGCTTCGCATGATCGCCGGGCTGGAGGAAATCAGCGGCGGCACCGCAGAGATCAGTGGCAAGACAGTCAACAACCTGCCTCCGGTCGAACGCGGCATCGCCATGGTTTTTCAGTCCTATGCGCTTTATCCGCATATGTCCGTTTATGAAAACATTGCGTTTCCGCTCAGGGTTGAAAAGCTTTCCAATGATCTGGTCGAGCAGAAGGTTCACCAGGCCGCACGTATTCTCAAACTGGAAGAGCGGCTAAAGCACCGTCCTGGCCAACTCTCAGGCGGCCAGCGACAGCGAGTTGCGATCGGCCGTGCTATTGTTCGGGAACCATCGGTGTTCCTGTTCGACGAACCTCTTTCCAACCTGGACGCAGCTTTGCGGGCGGAAATGCGTGTGGAATTGGCAAAGCTCCACAATGAGCTCGATGCCACCATGATATATGTGACGCATGATCAGGTCGAAGCCATGACAATGGCTGATCGGATCGTCGTTCTGGAACATGGCGTGATTTCACAGGTCGGCACACCACTCGATCTTTATCACAAACCGCAAAACCTTTTCGTGGCCGGTTTCATCGGCAACCCGAAAATGAACTTCTTGAAAGTGACCGGGATAGATGCCGACGAAAAAGGCGCCAGAGTGACCCTGCCCAATGGGCAAGAGATAGCGACCGGCGTATCGACCAACGGCGACATTGCAGGCAGGTCACTCACTCTCGGCATCAGACCGGAAGACCTCACCTTGGACGCAGCAGACGCTACTATCGAAGTTGTCCCGAATGTGGTCGAACATCTCGGCATCCACACAGTGACTTATAGTGTGGTGGACGGTGCGACAGATACGTTTTGCTCTTTGTTGCCTGGCTCTGCACCTGCCAGGGTCGGCGTGTCCGTCGCAATGGGGCTAAACGGTGCTGACTGCCATCTATTTGAAGAAAATGGCGCTGCGTTTGAACGCAGGGTCGCCTTGTCCGACCTCGACCCTGCCAAAATGCAAATATGACGCAGTGAAGGCCGGCAAATTGCACCCTTTTCTAGGTGGATTTGCCGGGCAAGCCGTCTGGAGGACAGAGCAACTTTTCTCCCGAAAAACGCCCTAGACGACTTGCCCACGAGCAGAGACGGGCTCAATGCGCGTCACCACTCCGTCTCTGTGAAAGACCAGTTTGTCGAACAGGTTGGAAACCACACAGGTGTGATTGGGTATGATCCGCACACGCTCACCAACTTGCGGTTTGTTTTCCGACCTGCTCAGATCGACAACGGCATGTTCTTCGCTCAAATTCGCAATCGAAGCTTCAGGATAACCGATCATCCGGCCATGATCGGCAAAGCCGAGTAAATCGGAGGTAAGTGCCTTGGAACCGGCATCGAGCACAGCCCTGTTCTCGGTGGGCCTGGACACGACGGTGGCGATCACATGCATGGCGCAATCCTCATAGTCGCACATACCGGCGCGCACCATCGAGCGATCATTGAAGATATATGTGCCTGCCCTGTGTTCTGTCGCGCACTTGACCAGATCAGAATCAAAAAGACTGGGCGATCCACCGTGAGACACTACGGGACAATCAAGTCCTTCACGTTTCAAGAGATCAATGGTCTTTGCAAAGAACGTTTCAACGTCAGCCTCGCTCGACGGCTTGGGATAAGTCAGCAATCCATGGAATGTAAGGCCGGGTTTTTGGTCAATCTGCCTGGCGAGGACTACTGCCTCTTCCGGTGTCTGGACACCATTTCGACCCGAGCCGGTATCGCACTCGACCAAAACCTTCAAAGGGGTACTTTCGCCAAAGCGGGTTGCAAGGCCATCAACCACAAAATCGTTGTCCGCAACCACCTGCAGGTCCACCCTAGCATTCAACTCCTTAAGCCGATCCAGGCGCGCATCACCGAGCATGTTGAAGGTGATAAGGATGTCGGTGAAACCTGCGTCAGCAAATACCTCTGCCTCACTGATTTTTTGGCAGTTGATACCCTTTGCTCCAGCTGCGACCTGCAACGAGGCAAGCGCGGGAATTTTGTGGGTCTTGATGTGAGGCCTGAAGTTTCGACCGATCCGATTGAAATACTGTTGTGCGACGTTGATGTTGGATACCATGACCGCCTCGTCGATCACGACAACTGGCGTAAGCAAGTCGTTTATGGAGTATCCGACACTCATGATTTGCCTCCTGAACGGCCGGTAGCTTTCAAGGTTTCCTGCGCTTCTTCATCTAACGTCAACGCATAGTCCGAGATCGGCCAGATATCGCATGGTGCCTTTTTGTAAGGCGTCTTTCTTGGATCGTTCGGATAAGGCCGCCCGGCTGAGCAGTACAGTATGAGCTGACTGATTTCAGCAAAGGACCGGTAAAAGTGATTGGTCGATTTGACGACCACAATCTTGAGGTCCGCAAGGTCTATGCCAAAATTGGTGAAAAGACTTGTATCGAAGCACTGGGCCCGCGTTGAGTTCAAGATAACGTCGATTCCACTTACCTTGATCCACGTGGCATCGCCGATCGGGACAATGCTGTCACCAAAAACCTGCGTCGCATTCTTCACGTTGCGGATGACGACCACTTCGGCGTCTATGGGCAATCCGGTTTCCGGAGCAGATTTGGCACCGAAACGAAGCTTCAACGAAGCGCCCTCGCCCGCAGCATGACAGAGTTTGACAGCAATCGGGTCCCAGATGCTGCCGAATGCGGTCTTGGTGAGCTGGCGCTTCAGGGCCTCAGTCAGAAGTATCGTCGAGTCGCCTGCCGTCCCCCCGCCCGGATTGTCCCACATATCGGCAATGGTGACCGGACCTCCAGAAGAGCCAACCGCTTTGTCGAATGCTTCGCTTGGGGTCAGTTCGGGGCTGCGGACCTTGCCGCGCAAGCCATAGAGCTTCTCTCCGAGCTCCCTTGCAACCCGTTCACCCAACGGGTGATCATCATTGGTGACGGCAAGGATCTTCGTACCCATTTCCGGTACGTCGCCCGCCATGAACCCATGAATAACAGAAAGCGAAAGAATGTTGGGCGTTCCTCTTTCGAGCTCAATCATGTCATCGACGAAACCGCGCATTGGTTCTTTGCTTGTCGGAAACACATCGATCATCTTGGGATCGAAGACACTGATGACTGGCCGCGCGCGACCGGCAACTGTCTCCCCGGCAAGGTGCCAGGCATCTTCAGCTCTCTCAACAAAGTCGGTGTGAGGAAACTCCTTGAAGGCAATCAACGCATCGGCCGCCGTGATCCGCTTGCGCGTCAGATGACTATGCGGATCCATGGTCGCAACAATGGGCACGGTGGGCCCAACTATCTCCCGGGCTCTTGTCAGAAAATCGCCCTCCGGATCATCATACCCTGCAGCAACCATCGCACCGTGCAGGCCAAGGACAATGACATCAAAAGGACCGCTCTTTTTCAGTTGCCCAAGAATTTCGTCCCGAAGCAGCTCATAACACTGACGCGAGACCAGTCCAGCCGGATCTGCCCATGCGGATGTACCCTCGACGAGTTGCCAATCATTGTCCTTGGCAAATTGCCGTCCCACGGTCACTACGGCAGAACACAGTGTTGGTGTGCCGGGATGCTCGCCTGGCCGCGCCAACAAGGACGCCTCAAATGCATCGATGTCTATGCGAATTGGTGAAAAGGTGTTGGTTTCTGTTGCCAATACAGCTGTGAAAGCACGTCGCTGGGTCATCTTCAGTTTGCAGCGCCGAGTGGATTTGGCAAGTAACCGGTGAAACTGCAGATCTTCCAGCGCCCGCTCTTCTTGACGCAATAATAAAGCGTCTGCCAAAGCAAACGATCCTCGCTGCCATCAGCCTTTTTGATCCGACCGTCGAATTTCTTCCGAGCGATAGCCCGGGAGCCATTGATTTCGATATCTGTCAGACGCGTCGCATTGAAGATCGCGGCTCTTGCGTCTTCCGCAAAATCGGTCTTGGAAAACTCTTCTGCCTGACGCAGCCATTCGTTCTTGTAAGTCGCCAGATCGGGAAAGCCGAGTTGCCATTCGTCCGGGTTGGCCACCTTCCCGCCGTCGACCCCGAAAAACGCATCTTCCTCAAAATCGTTTGATACAAGGCCCCAGTCAGCGGCGAGAAATGCCGTTATGTCCCTATCAACGAGCATATCCCAGATTTCCGCACGATCGGGATCCCGACCCGAGAATGGATTGATTTGATTTTCAGACTTATCCCGCATTTCGGAAACCATTTTCATTTGTACGGTTGATTTTTAAAAAATATAGGAGTGAAATGAAACCAATGTCAAACCACTATGTAAATCATTTTCATTTTGGAGCTTGAAATGAGCATCACACGATATGGAGCCGACAAATCAGGAGCCGGCGGTCAAAATCTTCCCTTTGCACGCGCTGTAGAAGCTGACGGATGGCTTCATGTTTCCGGACAGGTCCCAATGAAAGATGGAGAGATAGTGAACGGTAGCATCGTTGAAGAAACGCACCTGACCATCAAGAACGTCATCGCCATTCTGGAAGAAGCCGGATACGGACTTGAACACGTGGTTCGTGTTGGCGTTTGGCTAGATGACCCTCGAGACTTCTGGTCTTTCAACGGGGTCTATAAATCCTATTTTGGCGAACACCCTCCTGCGCGCGCTTGCGTCCAGGCGACCATGATGGTCGACTGCAAGGTTGAAATCGACTGTATCGCCTACAAGAAACCGGATTGATCGGTTATGCGGGACATTCTGTCGGTGTTGCAGGGTGTTGAACCTGATTTATCAAAGTCGGAACGCGTTCTGGCGGCGATCTTGCGCAAAGATGCAGACTTCATTGTCAACGCGGGCATTACCGAGGTTGCTGAACGCGCTGGCGTATCGCCACCAACGGTGACCCGTTTCTGTCGAAGACTTGGATGTGAAAGCTTTACGGCCTTCAAGGTGCAGGTTGCTCAGGTCACCTTTGCAGGCACCCGCTATCTAGCGACCAATGCTGCTTCCGAGGCTCCGCAAGACATTGCCGACAGTCTTATGGTTCAGCTGCAGGAAACGGCCGCAAATACCAGGTCTGCGTTAGACATGGACACGGTCCAGCATGCTGCAGACCTGCTCAGCAACGCTGGTCTCGTTGCTGCCTATGGCGCTGGTGGCACTTCGTCGATGGTTGCGGACGAGATACAGAACCGCTTTTTCCGTCTTGGTTTGCGCACTGTCAGCATAACCGATCACGCCATGCAGCTTATGCACGCGGCAACATTGCGGCCAGGAGATGTTGTCGTGGCCTCTTCCGTCTCGGGACGCAATGTCCAGATGGCGCGCGCGCTCGAGGCTGCCAGAACGTATGGCGCGACGATAATTGCGCTCACCCGGCCCGAGCGTCCTGTGGCAGCCCTCGCCGATATCACAATCGGGATCGATCTGCCGGAAGGGGAAAACATCCTAAGACCAAGTTGCAGCCGTTACGCGTTTCTGTTTGTCGTCGATTTGCTTTCAACTTTGATAGCAGTGAGACGCGGAGATGAAGCTCGCGAAACCCTGCGCCGGGTCAAACATCAGCTTACCAATACCCGCGATCAGGACGACAAGGAGGCACTGGGTGACTGAACAGACTTCAAAACCGGTCGCCGTCGTAACAGGTGCCGCAGGTGACATAGGTGCCGCCATTGGGGAACAACTGGCAGAGACCTACACCATAGCTGCTGTCGACATGGACCAGGACAGCCTTGAGAAAGCTGTTGGATCTCTTCAAGAAAAAGGCATGAAGGCGACGGCACTTCCGTTTGATCTGACTAATGCCGACAGTCTTTGCGAATTGGCTGCTTCCGCCCGGTCTCTTGGCCCCATTGAGGTATTGATCAACAACGCTGGAGCAGCAAGCGCGCGCTCACTCCATCAAATGACCCGAGAAAATCTTGCAAAGGACGTAGGGCTAAACCTGGAAGCTGCGCTCAACTGTTTCAAGATGTTTGAAGATGATCTGATTGCCTGTGGGCACGCCAGCGTCGTCAACATCGCCTCGGTAAATGGTCTCGGAACCTACGGCCACCCCGCTTACAGCGCAGCCAAGGCAGGGTTGATACACGCGACAAAGGCTCTTGCTGTCGAATACGGCAAATATGGATTAAGGGCGAATGCTGTTGCTCCCGGAACGGTCAAGACGCAAGCCTGGAAATTAAGGCAGTCGGAAAATCCGCAAGTATTTGAAGAAGCCCTTCGCTGGTACCCATTCAAGGCTCTTCCAGAACCGGCCGATATCGCCCAGGCTGTTGCTTTTTTGTTGAGCCCGGCAGCCAGATGCATCACCGGTGTCTGTCTTCCGGTCGACAGCGGCCTGTCAGCTGGTTCCCCCGCCCTGCCCAGAACATTTACGCAATCGCCCGACTTTGACGGAACCTGAATTCATGACCGATGTTGTCCTCGACTGTTTCTATCGTCCCTCAGAAAACCTTGCAGAGGCGCGCCTCGAATTTGCCCTGACCAATACCGGCAAGAAGACGCTACAGTCCTTCACGCTCGCTTATTCCGCAATGACCCGTGCAGCTGGAAATGCATCTTTGGAAAATGCGCAAAACCTAACGCGCATTGCCAATTTTCATGAACTCTCTCCACCTCCTGGCCTGAAGCTTGAGCCAGGAGAGAGCTGGACATTCGCTGTTCAAGGCCTCGTCAATCCGGCCCGCCACCGGCTTGACGGACCAAAGTCGGCCTACATCACCACATACGGCCAAATTGTTGAGGTCCTGTGCAATGATCTTGATGCCCCGGATGACGCAGATACCGGTGAGCGCAGAAGTGTGTCTCCTGGCGTGGTCGACCTGCCGATCCATATTGTGCCCTGGCCCCAAACGATCAATGTCTCGGCGTGGACGGACAGAATTTCTGCAATCCATTTGTCTGAAGGAACTCCTGACGAAAAAGCGGCAGCCGGAAAAATAAACGGCCTTTCAAAACGCCTCTTTCCTGAGACCCCCTATCCGTTCCGATTTTCAGCTTCGTCGACAACTTGCGGTCTTGCCTTGAGGCATGACGAAACCCTGGCAGACGAAGCCTATGGTATCGAGTTCGCGAATGAACATGCACTGCTCAGGTATGGGGGCCAACAGGGCCGCGACTATGGCTTGACTGTGTTGGCGCAAATTGCCTACGGCGCTTATGTCGCGCCAGACACCTACCGCTTTCCTGTCCTGGGCTTAATCGCTGACTCCCCACGCTTTGGCTGGAGAGGAACGCATCTGGATGTTTCACGTCACTTCAGGCAGAAGCATGAAGTGCTGCGCCTTCTCGACATTCTGGCCTGGGGCCGTATGAATGTTCTGCAATGGCATCTGACAGACGACGAAGGCTGGCGCCTTGAGATCAAGGCTTACCCCGAACTCACAAGCAGCGGAGCCAAACGCGGCCCTGGTTGCCAACAGGTTGGGCAACTCGGGTTTTCGTCCCAAATTTACGAGGGTTTTTACTCTCAGGACGATATCAGTGACATCGTTTCCCACGCCCTTGACCTCAACATAGATATCGTCCCGGAAATAGATGTGCCGGGTCATTCAACTGCAGTCCTGAAAACCTATCCCAAATTCGCCGATCAGGCCGAGCCCGACAACAGTTATCACTCCATCCAGGGTTATCCCAACAACGCGCTCAACCCAGCGATGGACGAAACATATGACTTTCTTGAGAAGGTATTTGCGGAAGTCGCAAGCCTGTTTCCAAGCGAATACATTCACATCGGCGGGGACGAGGTTGATGTTCACTCCTGGCTGGAATCACCCAAAGCTCAGCGATTAATGAGTGAGAAGAACCTCTCCGGAACACTGGAATTGCAAGCTCATTTCATGGGAAGAGTGCGCGAGATCCTCGCGAAACACGGCAAGAAACTTGCCGGATGGGATGAAGTATCGCACGGCGGCGGCATCGATCCGGACGGTGTCCTCCTGATGGCGTGGCAAAAGCGCGAGGTTACAAAGGAGTTGATTGACCAAGGCTACGACGTCGTCAGTACGCCCGGGCAGCACTATTACCTCGACATGGTTCAGGCCTCCGGCTGGAAGGAACCTGGCGCAAGCTGGGCGGGTGTTTCAACGCCCGAAGCATCTTACGCCTATGAGCCCTCGGAAGGCCTGCATGAGGCCAAACTGGACCAGTTGAAAGGTGTTCAAGCCTGCATTTGGAGCGAGCACCTTACCGACAAAGCGCTTTTCAATCACATGGTCTTCCCGAGAGTTTACGTTGTTGCGGAGGCAGGCTGGACGTCACCAGCACAGAAAAACTGGCAACGCTTTGCTGCATCAAGCATGTACTTCCCATCCCTATGAAACGAGACGACAGGCGAACAATGAAAATAGCGGTTGGCGGTATCCACACGGAATGCAGCACTTATTCTCCCCTGATCCAGACCGCTGATGACTTTACGATTGTTCGCGGTGAAGACCTTGTCAGAGAGGCAGGCCTGGCGGACAGCCGGTATGCCGAGATCGCCTTTCAGCCTCTTTTTCATGCGCGTTCTGTCCCAGGCGGACCTGTTGAAGAGACTTGCTATCAATCCTTCAAAGGTGACTTCCTGAAACAGCTTGAGGACAGTCTTCCTGTCGACGGTGTGCTCCTGATCATGCACGGCGCAATGCATGTGGTTGGCCTGGGCGACGCCGAAGGCGACTGGATTGCAGCTGTTCGGAAAGTCATCGGGCCAAAGCTGCCGATCGCAGTCAGCTATGACCTACATGGCAACGTTACCCAAAATATCGTCGACCAGATCGATATTTTCTGCGCTTACCGGACAGCTCCCCATATTGACGTTCAGGAAACCCACCAGCGCGCAGCGGATCTGTTGATAGACCAACTCTCTGGTGGCTCCAAGCGGTGTGTTGCCTGGGTTTCTGTGCCTGTTCTTCATCCTGGGGAACGAACGAGCACCGAAGACGAGCCAATGAAGTCTCTTTACACAGGCTTGCCGTTGTTCGACGCATCAGATGGTGTCGACGACTCCAATTTGATGGTGGGATACGTTTGGGCAGATACGGAAAGAGCGACAGCTTCCGCCGTTGTGACGGGTACAGATCCAGCGGCAGCCAAGCAAGCTGCCGAGCTCATTGCGGCCGGTTACTGGAACAATCGGGAGAATTGCCAATTCGGCGTCCCAACGAAACCGCTTGAGGACTGCCTGATGGACGCCTCGGCCTGCAAAACCCATCCCTTTATACTCGCTGACAGCGGCGACAACCCGACAGGTGGTGGTGTCGGTGACAGGACCGACATCCTTCACCTCTGGCTTGAAAAGGGAATGGAAGGTGGCGTGTTCGCCGGTATTGCTGACCCAGCAGCAGTTGATGCAGCTTGGCAGTCCGAAACTGGTGCCAAGTTTGAGATAACAATTGGAGGAGCTCACGGAAGTTCTTGCCCAACTGTGGAATGCCAAGCGAAGGTGCAACTGAAGCGCGGCGATCCTGACAAAAAGACGCGAGAAGTGCTGCTTGAGGTTGCCAACAACCTCGTCATCCTGTCCGAGTACCGCCGCCCATTCCACAAGCTGGATGATTTCAAGGCTTTCGGCATCGACCCCGCCAGCGCCAAATTCCTGATTGTCAAATCGGGATATCTTTCACCCGAGTTGGCGCCGATTGCCTGTCCGCCACGAATGGCCCTGACTGACGGAGCCGTAAATCAAGACATTCGCGCCCTACAAAACGAATGGCGTCGGTCACCGTCCTTTCCGTTTCAACAAGACTTCGATTGGCTGCCGACTGCGAAGCTGTCAGCAAGGGCTGGTCACAAGACCCCGTAAGCTCACGAACGTGCTGGGTTCGTCATCTTGTCCGCTGACCTTCGCTTATGCGCGCTGGCACCGGTAGAGCGTTTACTTCAGCAAAGTGTTCTTTGAAACAAGCGCTTGGGCTCAAGCCTTGAAACCAAAACACTCAACGGACGGTCATGGAACAACCGTCCGCTCTTTTGCAACGCCCTTGTTCAGGACTGGCTCCAGTAGTTGTTTGCCTGGGCGACGGTTTGAAAATTTGTCGCAACAACCTGAGATACCATAGTCAAGCTGTCAGCACTGTTGGCGTAATCGGCGCGAAGCCTGTTTCTGATCTCGTCATCCGGTTGGGTCATTTTGACCGCCATTCGCGACATCTTTATTGCAAGGCTGTAGCCCTCTTCTGGTGTGGCCGTTTTCAAACTCGGTAGCCAGCTCATGAATATCTCCCTCGGTTCATGATTGATTTGTGTTGTTCAATGGCGATGCGATAGCGGTTCAGGTCAGGCGCTTCCCTTTTTCAGCATCAAATTAGCTTTCAACGAAAGGCCGGAAGTCCGGCAACAGCAACATGCCGGCGACCGGAACATTCTCACTGACCTAAGCATCCTTGTATTTGTATGTCTTCTAATAATATGCTACCTAACTTTTAGCAATAAAATTGTTTTGCAAGAATCTCCCGCGGTGTTACCAATTTGGTTTCACACCAAACCAAGGGCCTGAACCCATTGTCCAATCGAGCCAAATCGAATGAAAGACCGAAGATCAGATTAGACAACCAATTGTGCTTCGCCCTTTACACGGCCTCGAACACAGTCGGACAGCATTACCAGACACTCCTCAAGGCCCATGACATTACCTACTCGCAATATCTGGTTTTGATGGCATTGGCAGAAGAAGATGGAATCTCGATTTCTGAGCTTGCCAGTCGCTTGGAAGTGTCAAAGGCTACTATGACACCGATGCTTCGTAGACTGGAGGTCAAAGGCCTCCTGACCCGCGAGATTCAAGAAGGAAACGAACGCCAGAAAATCATTGCACTGACAGACGAAGGCCATAGCGCCTGGGCCAAGTGCTGTGAAGTTTCATTGGACGTATTTGAACGTACCGGCTTGTCCACGGATGAAGCGCAAGAAGTCATACGAATCTGCGCAAAAATTGCTCGTAAGTAGCTATGACGACCAAAAAGCGCATTCGCTGAGACTGCACCTTCAAATTCCTTTAGGCGCCGCCTTGCTCTCAGGAACGAGATAAATGTCTTTTGCAATCTGTCCGTGTAGATTCTTGCAAGGGAATCCGGCCGGTGTTTTGAAAACGGGCAATGACTTAGATTTTGAAGACTTGAAATGCAACAAAACTGCAAACAATTCAGTTTCGCCTAACTTTCCGGCGCAATTAATTAAGGCCGCAAAAAAATGCAACAGCATTGAACAAATATCTCATTCCTCTTTGTTTTCCGTGATTTAGTTGCCAGATTATGGACACAAAAAATCCACATCCGATTTTTCATTGTTAGTTCTGACAGGGTTGAATGTGACTGAGCACTCATTTCTGTTGAATTTGTAGAACAAATTTGGCAGGTGGGTTCTCTTCTCCACACACCTAAAAATTCGTTTCGAAATCGATACTTCGCCTTCGGCCTGAACACTCAAGCGGCTCCGAAATAATAACGCCGCAACTCAGGTTTAGAGGGTCAAACGGGATCACGACACGTCACCCCATCGATCTTGTGTTCCCGCGACAGCTCCGCCGGCCCTTTCCGGCGGAGTTTTCATTTGAAGACTTTTGATTTCTATGGTGCTCACTAGCATGCCCTTTGCTCGGGCAAAGAAGTGCCTCCGCACTGAGACAGCCGTGGCAAATTAGGTAAAGATAACTGACCCGTAATTGCGTAAAACTTACTGTCATCGACCATTGTAAATTGGTCACAGTCAAGAAGATTACGCTACGTATATTGTCATTTTTTACAGGTCAATTTAGCTCACAAACCCGTGACGCATCTTGAATTGACCCCTTCGGACCACACTTATTAACTGAAAGTAACTGGAATCGACCGATTTTGTGATCTTTATTACACTTAATTGCGAGATTGTGGTGCGATAATGGCTAAATCGTGACCGTGCGATTGGGGCGCATCCGCAACAGACGGAATTGCCGAAAAGGCTGAAGAGTCCAAAAGGACCAAAACAAAGTCTCAGGCACGGTGAAATAGAGTTGTATTTGCCTTGGGAGGCGAACATGCAACGGAATACCAGAGCAGGAACATTTGCGCTTGGACTCATCCTCGCATTGGCGGGAAGCGCAGCCGCGGCACCGTTACCTCAGGAAACGATAAATTTGCCTGAAGACCGTCTGGCGGTCACAGTAGCGTCGGCCTCACTGGATCAAATGGACCCACTTGAAAGTGAGCTCACGATCTGGGTTGGCGAAATCGAACTTGACGGCCGTAAGGCGGTTTGGGTCGAACTGATCGATTCTTACGGCGAGGTCATATACGATTCAGAAGTCAGCACGAACGAGACACACCTGCTTCCTGACGGACGCGCTGTTGTTGTTCGCGCGATGGACCAGAATACCGTCGTAGCCGGCAAAGATGAATCAAGGCTCGTGAACGAAGGGGCGTTGACCGTGACCCGCCGTGTCGTCAATGACGGGCTGGATGCCACCACGGTCGAATTGATCGAGACCGGCGAGGAGCCGGATCCGAAAACAGGCCCCATGCTTCATGTTGCCGACTTCGGACAAATGGTGTGGAACAAGGTGGTCGCATTCTTCGATGCCGCCAAGGTCCGCGTTGAGGTTGCCTGGAACTGGATTGTGGATACGATCCAGGCTTGATAGCCGAACACATTACTCAAGCCGCCTGAGAAAGTCTGGCTTGCTGACCCGGTAAAAAGATCGCCCGATCAAATTTTGATCGGGCGTTTTTTGTTGTCAGGCCGACCCTTACGTCGATCCCCCATGCAACCTTGTTGTTCAAACTCAATCACAAAAATATATTAAAATTCATTGGCCTGCGTGATCCGCGCTTCTTTGAGAGCCGTAAGTGGGTAAGAAAACAAAAACAGTTTCACCATGGCGAGAACCTTCAGAGGCCTGCCCAGTCACAAAAAGGAACAAACATGCGGATTGCCGTCATCGGCTCCGGTATTTCCGGAAACAGCGCAGCTTGGGCACTAAGCGATAGGCACGATGTAGTTTTGTATGAGAAGCGGACCCGCCCTGGGGGGCACAGCGCGACAGAAGACATTGACTATGACGGGACCAAGATGTCCGTCGACACAGGTTTTATTGTCTACAACGAGCTTAACTACCCCAATTTCACAGCCTTACTTGATCATCTTGGTGTAGCCAGTGAAATCAGCGATATGAGCTTTGCTCTGTCCGCTGACAACGGCCAACTGGAATGGTCAGGCGACTCTATCAATTCCATATTTGCGCAGCGCAAGAACCTCTTCTCCCCTCGCTTTTTGAGCATGTTGCGTGACATATTTCGTTTCAACAAGGCTTCGGTTGAAGACTTGAAAGCCGGACGCCTTTCTGGAAAGACCCTCGGCGGCTATCTGGAAGAAGAACGATATTCGAGCGGCTTCATCAATGACTATCTGCTCGCGATGGGGGCAGCTATCTGGTCGACGCCGATCAATGAAATGCGCGCCTATCCTGCAGAAAGCTTTGTCGCCTTCTTCGACAATCATCGGCTGCTTTCCACCGACAGGCCGCTCTGGCGCACGATTTCCGGCGGCAGCCGGAATTATGTCAGCCGCCTGATCGCGCCCCTGGCTGGGAAAATCCGGTTGGGAACTCCTGTCACCAAGATCCTTCGGAAAGACGGGCAAGTTGTCGTCACAGATACCACCGGCCATACGGATGTGTTTGATCATGTGATTCTTGCGAGCCACACGGATCAAAGCCTGGAAATGCTCGGCGACCCAAGCCCGGAAGAACGCGAAATACTTGGATCAATCCGGTATCGTCCGAATGAAGTCTACCTGCACCGCGATGAGGCCCTGATGCCCAAGAACAAACGCGTGTGGGCGTCGTGGAACTACATGTCAGACCGTGAAGCGGGAGAAACACGCGACGTAACGGTGAGCTATTGGATGAACCGACTTCAGAACATTGACCGGAGCAAGCCGGTGTTTGTGACGCTCAACCCGTTCGAAGCTCCGGACGAAGACAAGACGTTTGCCAAGTACATTTATGATCACCCACAATTCGATGCGTCTGCGTTGGCGGCAAAAAAACGTCTGGGAGACATCCAAGGCGTCAGGAACACTTGGTATTGTGGTGCCTGGGGTGGCCATGGCTTCCATGAAGATGGGCTCTCGTCGGGCCTGCGCGTCGCCAGATCGCTTGGAGCACAATTGCCCTGGGAACGTCAGGACAGTGACAAGTTTCTGGAAGCCGCCGAATGACCTCATCGCGGAACAATCGGTTACGCGACAATGGGCCTGCGCCTGAGAGCGCCGTCTCGCTCTACCCTGGTTCGGTAATGCATCATCGTATGAAACCGAAGGTGCACAGGTTCAACTATCGTGTCTTCTCGATGTTGTTGGACCTGGACCGGTTGGAGGAAGCGTCGCGACGCAGCTGGCTCTTTTCAGTCGACAAATTCAACTTGCTGTCGTTTCACCGGAAAGACCACGGTCCGCGTGATGGAAGCTGTCTTAGACGGCACATAGAAAACCTCTTGGCAGATCAGGGCATCGCCGCTCCCAAAAGGATATTGCTTCTGGCATATCCTCGTCTGTTTGGTTACGGCTTCAACCCCTTGAGTGTCTACTACGCCTACGACGAAGACGAGACGCTGACCGGTGTGGTCTATGAAGTGCGCAACACGTTTGGAGGTCTGCACACTTATGCTCTGCCCGTGGAAACGGGCCAGATGTCCGACGCCGGCGTTCGGCAGACCCAGCGTAAAGAATTTTATGTGTCTCCCTTCTTGAGCATGCAGCAGTTCTATTTCTTCAGGATGCTTCCTCCGGGCGAGAGCGTTCGCGTTCGCATTCTGGAAAAGGACACCAAAGGTCCAATTCTTTCGGCAACATTTTCCGGAGAAAGAAAGAAGTTCACGACAGCTTCCATACTTGGAGAATGCCTGCGGGTTCCATTTCTGACGTTCAAAATCATGGCCGCCATCCATTGGGAAGCCTTTAAAATTTGGCGGAAGCGTGTACCATTTCACTCTCGGCCCGCGCAAGATGCATTGGATGGGGGGCCGGACCGGCACAACCGCCACGCCTCGCTGGCATCAAATGAATAACATTTCAAGAGGTTCTGCGATGAGTAGTGAGCCTATTGTCCTGACACAAGAAAACCTTCGCAGCGAGTTGAAGGGCACTCCCCGCCTCGCTCGAATGGCAGCAAATCTTGCAGTCAAGATCCGCTATGGTTCTTTGGAAGTTCAGTTTCCCGATGGTCGCCGTTATCTGATTGAGGGCCGTGAAACCGGGCCGCACGGCGTCTTGAAGATCCATAACTGGCGTTTTTTCAGAATGGTCGTGCAAGCTGGCGATGTCGGGGTCGGTGAGGCCTTCATGGCCGGTTACTGGTCGTCACCCGATGTAACGACCTTTCTCGAGGTTTTTTGCATCAATCAGGAATCCACCCTGGAAGCCCTGCAAGGTCGGCCGTTCTCACGCTTCCTGCTTTCTCTTCGTCATTGGCTGAACGCCAATACGAAACGTGGATCGAAACGGAATATTTCCGCGCATTACGATCTTGGAAACGCGTTCTACAAGGAATGGCTCGACCCTTCGATGACCTATTCCTCGGCAATTTATAGCAATGAAACCAACAATCTGGAGCAAGCGCAGGCAGAAAAATATGCCTCGCTTGTTCGGCAAACGGGCATTCGTCCGGAGCACCAGGTCCTGGAGATCGGGTGCGGCTGGGGAGGTTTTGCGGAACACGTCGCAAAAACCGTTGGAGCCCACGTAAAGGCTCTGACCATTTCGCAACAACAGTTCGACTATGCGCGCGAACGTATCTACAAGGCAGGCCTCAATGAGAAAGTCGATGTCGTATTCCAGGATTATCGGGATGAACGCGGCGTCTACGACCGGATAGCTTCAATCGAAATGTTTGAAGCCGTTGGCGAAAAATACTGGCCGACCTATTTCGAACAGCTTTCCAAGTGTCTGAAGCCCGGTGGCAAAGCAGGTCTGCAGATCATTACCATTCAAGACAAGATGTTTGAGGATTACAGACGCGGAACCGACTTCATTCAGCGCTACATTTTCCCTGGCGGAATGTTGCCCCCCTGGCAGACTGAGAGAAATCGGCAAGTCACTCGGGCTCGATCTCGAAGACCAGACGATTTTCGGTCAGGACTATGCACGCACACTGGCCGAGTGGCGCTACAGTTTCCGCCAGGCCTGGCCAAAAATCCGCCCTCTTGGCTTCGACGAGCGTTTCAAGCGTTTGTGGGAGTTCTATCTTCACTATTGTGAGGCCGGGTTCAGGTCAGGCAACATCGATGTACGCCAGATGGTTTACGTGAAAGCGTCCTGACCAATATCCCACAGGAAAAATGAAAAGGCCGGGTCTTACCCGGCCTCTTTTTTGTTCCAACCCGTCGCGCGCGACATAAAGGCAAAATAGAGCCGATAAGGCAAAAGTTTCAAAAACTTGAGCTGAAATACAAAGATCGAAGGAAACGCTATTTCAAAGCGTTTGCTGTTTTGCAGACCTTCCCTAATTTTCTGTACCGCCTGTTCAACCGTAATGAGATGCGGCATCGGGAAAGGGTTTGAACGTGTTGCCGGAGTGTCGACAAAACCCGGGTTGACGACTTGAATGCGAATACCAGCCCGATCAAGATCGAATTTCAGGGACTCCGCGAGGTTTATCAGTCCTGCTTTGGTGGCCCCATAGGCCGCGGAGGTCGGTAGGCCGTTATAACCGGCAACAGACGAAACGACGGCGATCTGCCCCCTTCCCTCCGACTTCATCGCTTCAATCACAGGCAACAGGACATTGACTGTGCCCATCAGATTGATGTCGAAACTCTTCTTGAAAGCAGATGCTTCCGCCTTCAGACCATCTTGGGGCAGATAGACGCCGGCATTGGCAATCATCAAGGCTATTTTTCCGAAACCGGCCAGGATCGATTTACAGATGTCGGACATTGATTGCGTATCAGAGACATCACCGGGATAAGGGTGGATGGAACCAGGCAAGTTCTGCGCCTGGACGGAAAGTGCATCAAGTTCTTTCGAAGATCTGGCAGTGACCGCCACTGTCCATCCGGACCGGGCCAGATCAAGCGCGAGCTCTTTACCGATGCCCGAACTTGCGCCCGTAACCCACGCACAGCCGTCATCCGGTTTCGCAACGTAGTTTTGATTTCTCAAGTTGAACTCTCCAAGCGTTTACACTGTTTACGCAAAACGCCTGGCGAGTGGATCTGAATATGTGAAATTATCGCATGAAAGGTGCGAACCAGCGGCCCACAGGTCCGGTAAGCTCCAGCCGACCAGCGGTCACAGCAAAGCAAATGCAGTCTTCGCCTTCATCGGCGATGGGCTTGTGGTCGACATCGCCGTCAGCAAAGGCAACATCGCCAGAAACATAATGGCCGTCCTCGTCCCTGAACCCGCCTTTGAGCACAAGGGTCAATTCGGTTCCATGGTGTGTATGCGAGGGCATTGCGCGCCCGGCACGCACCCACAGAAGACTGCTCACACAGCCGTCGATTTCACCAAACTTGCATTCCTTGACGCCAGGAAGGAGTGTTTTCCAAGGAAGCTTGTCCATGGAAGTTCCGACAATAGACAGGAGCGATTCGGGAACATCACCCGCGTCTTCCGAATGCACGCCCGAAAGTGGGGCGTTGTCATTCAGCAGCGTGTCATCACCACTGAAAATTGCAGACAAAGCCGCGTCGCGATTTGAAAGATCGATCGGCGCGGCATCGTCAAGCCCGACCCCGGCAAGGGTTTCCAGGGATGAAACATAGCCACGATTGCGGTCGCTCAATTCCAAGTGCGCGCCGACGAGGGCTTGTGCTGGATAGGACAGACTTCCAGCCGCATATCCGGCTAGCAGCTCATCCATCCCAGTCACATTTTTTTCCATTACCGCTCTCATATATTTCCGCGAGCCCAGGTTGCTTTGTGTCCAATACGCGCAACAACCTTTCCTAGATCATTGTCTACACCATAAATACCCGATTCAAAATCTTGATCTAGATGGGCATGAGAACAACTCGGCGGCGACTTTCAATCATTCCGGAAAATTTTGACTGAGAATTTCCCGCCATTTGTGGCATTCCACGCCCAAAGTCTTACATAGAATCTTGAACAAGCTCCTCAGGAGCTTTAGCGTCCGAAGCTCACCGCAAGACTATTGGCCGGTTCATTCGAACTGCCCAATTCAGCCAGGAATAGTATTAAATGTCTGTGTCCGTTTCAGTTGTTGATGCGATCGGCAACACGCCTCTTATCCGACTCAAGGCCCTTTCAGATGAGACGGGCTGCGAAATTCTTGGCAAAGCTGAATTTATGAACCCCGGGCAGTCGGTCAAGGATCGTCCCGCGCGTCAGATGATTTTGGAGGCAGAGGCTCGCGGAGACCTTAAACCGGGAGGTGTGATCGTCGAGGGCACTGCCGGCAACACCGGAATCGGTCTTGCGCTCGTTGCGAGTGCGAGAGGATACCGATCGGTCATCGTTATTCCTGAAACGCAGAGCCAGGAGAAGAAAGACATGCTCCGCCTTTGCGGAGCAGAGCTCGTCGAAGTTCCTGCAAAGCCATTCAAGGACCCTAACAACTATCAGCATGTCGCCCGCCGTCTGGCTGAGGACATGGCAAAGAGCGAGCCAAATGGGGTGATCTTCGCGGACCAGTGGAACAACCTGGACAATCGCAAAGCCCACTATTTGACAACCGGCCCTGAAATTCTTTCCCAAACGGACGGCAAGGTAGACGGGTTCATTTGCGCCGTTGGTTCCGGCGGAACCTTGGGCGGCGTTTCGAAGTTTCTTCAGGAAAACAAGCCTGGCATCGTCATCGGTTGTGCAGATCCGCGTGGTGCGGCAATGCAATCTCTTTTCACAACCGGTGAGGCCGTTGCTTCCGAGGGAGGTTCAATCTCCGAGGGAATTGGTCTTGGCCGCAAGACGGTAATCGTCGGCGATCTCAAGATCGACCACGCCTATACAATTCCTGACGAGGAAGCGATGCCCCTGGTGTTCGATGTTGCCGAGAAAGAAGGCCTACTTCTTGGCGGCTCAAGTGCCATCAATCTTGCCGGTGCGCGGCGCCTGGCCAAGGAAATGGGACCAGGAAAAACTATTGTGACCATCTTGTGCGATCACGGAACACGGTATCAGTCAAAACTCTATAACCCTGAGTTCTTGAGATCGAAGAACCTGCCTGTCCCCGATTGGCTAGATCGAACCATTGACATCACCCCACCGTTTGCATGACGAGCTTGCACTTTTGAGATTGACGACAAATGGAGCCGGAACCCCAAGCGCTGGATAGGGATGGAGCTGCGGCCGAGACTGTCATCCAGGATGCTGTAACGGATATCAGCATTCTGGATGTGGTTGCCAACAACCTTGGACTGGTCGCAGCTTTTGTCGCTTTGATCTATATAACGGCAGGTATTTGCGCCGTTCGAGAGGTCATGAACTCAAGGACATCCCAAGGATCCGTCGCCTGGCTTCTGTCCCTGTTTTTCATTCCCTATATTACTGTGCCGCTCTATTTCGTTTTTGGTTGGCGCTCCTTTGCAGACTACGCGAAGATCCAGGCAACGCTTGGTCGTGCTGAACGCGCGCGTCGCGCCGACGAACTTGGATTGACAGACCACGAAGAAACAAGGGACTGGCCCGTTCTTTCTCGTGTTGCCGGTGTTCCATTTCTGGCGGGCAATAAGACAAGGCTCCTGATTGATGGAACAGCTACGTTTTCGGCGATCAAACAGGCCATCGAAGAGGCCAACCATAGTATCTTTTTCCAATTTTTTGCCATTCATGACGATGAGCTCGGCCGGGAGATGGCCGACGCTTTGATTGCTCGTGCGAAGGACGGATTGAAAGTCTGTTTTCTTTACGACGATGTGGGAAGCCATTCTCTTTCGAACGAATTCATCGTTCGCCTGCAAGAGGCTGGGGTCAAGGTTTGCGGGTTCAACGAAAATCACCGTTTTTTGCGCCTACTTGGACCGATGCGCCTGAACTATCGCAACCACCGAAAACTGGTTGTTACCGATTTCAGGGTTGCCTTCGTCGGCGGACACAATGTTGCGGACCAGTATGTCGGGCGAAGCAAATGGTTTGGCCATTGGCGCGACACACATGTCAGCGTTGAAGGTCCTGCTGCGGTTGCCTGCGCCCTGTCCTTCGTCGAAGACTGGCTTTGGGCAAGCGGTGAACGCATCGAGTTGCCCCAAGTCACCGAAATACCTATGCCTGGAGACGAATCCGTTCTTGTCATGCCGACCGGGCCGGCCGACAAACTGGAAGAGTGCGCCATCGCATTTGTCGAGGCTGCCGCGCAGGCGAAACAACGATTTTGGATCACAACACCCTATCTCGTGCCGTCGCTTGATGTCCAAACAGCGCTATGTTCCGCGGCCATGCGCGGCGTTGATGTTCGCATATTGCTGCCTGAAAAGCGTGACCACTGGACGGTGTGGCTGGCAAGCCATGCATACGAGCACATCCTCGTGCAACGCGGCGTCAAGGTGTATCGCTATTCGGAGGGCTTCCTGCATCAGAAGGTAACTTTGATGGACGAAGACCTGGTTTCAATTGGCACAGTAAATTTCGACAATCGTTCATTTCAGATCAATTTTGAACTCACGCTCTGGTTCACCCATGAACGAACAATTCGAAACGTAGAGAGCATGCTCGAAACTGATTTTCAAAATGCCCGACTGACCTGGCCTGACGCCTTTCAGTCTCGCAGTTACGTTTTTCAGGTACTGGCTCAGGGCGCACGTCTCCTGTCGCCAATTTTGTAATTTTCACCCCGACCGGCATAAAAACTGACGCGTTAACGGAATCTGTGAGACCAGATTCATTCAATTTTAAATGGGTTGTATTCAGGTTGCACAATCCATTTTTGATTGAGGTTTTCATGAGAGTATTTTTATCTTTCCTCGCCCTAATGCTTGCAGGGCCGTTTTTCTTTTTCACGGACGGATCCATCGTCAAGGATTTGAAATTAAAAACGGAAACACTCTCTCCTGCTTACATACCGACTGAAAATCGGCGATGCAGGTCTAGTATGTTCATCTTTCATCATTGCAGCTACAACTATGTCTTTCAGCAAGAAGAGTTGGATCAGCAATACTTCTTTCTTTCGTTTGGAGCACCCGAGACCGTGACACTGATGCGCGGAGATCTCGACGGGCGGAATTACCTCGGACGTCGGGCAAGACTACCTCTTTAACCGCATCGCAACGGCGGTCGCTCTTCCGCTCTTCGCACTGATTGTGCTCATCAGAAGTCTGGTTGGTACAAAATCTCGATCAAGGACACCAGTGCCGCCACTGCCCAGCCCTGATTACCAGGTTCCTTCAGCAGCGCCGCCACCAACACATGCTGCCCGTCGAACCCAATTCGGAAAGCGTCGATGAAAGTTCGGAGCAACACCGTCCGTGTTCGTGACTGGCTGATGCAAAGGTAAGAGGGTCAGCAGGTGCAAGCGTCCCCTATTGTCTGATACGTTGGCGGGGTTGCAACCGTTGCACCGCAGGTAAAACCATGACTTTTGTACCGGACACGACCACTTTGCTCGCCTTTTCGGCTGCGGCATTGATCTTGACCATAACGCCCGGGCCAGACATGACCCTGTTCATGAGCAAAACGCTCACACAGGGTCGCCGCGCGGGCCTAATCGCCGTTTTCGGTGTTACCGTCGGCCTTGTCATCCATACTATTCTAGCCGCAGTGGGCGTTTCGGCATTGCTAGCTGCTTCCCAGCTTGCCTTTACTCTTTTGAAGATTGTGGGAGCCGCCTATCTCATCTGGCTTGCCTACCGAACACTTCGCCATGGCTCATCGCTCGCAATCGAGTCTGCCGGAGCAAAGACGCAACCTTTTTTGCAGATCTGGCTGCAAGGTCTTGGCGTCAACATACTCAATCCGAAGATCGTATTGTTTTTTGTGACTTTCCTGCCCCAATTCATAAGCGCAAGTGATCCGAATGCCGTGGGAAAATTACTGTTTCTCGGCGCTTATTTTGTTTTGCTCGGAATGCCAATTTGTACACTGATGGTGCTCGGTGCCGGTACATTCGCTGGCTTTTTGAAGTCATCTCCAAAAGCGATGCGCTTTTTCGACTGGGCGTTCGCCGGAATCATGGGCAGTTTTGCAATCAAACTCCTGATTGCAAAGACAAATAACTGATGCCTTTCTCCAAAACAGAAACAACGACAGTTGCCATACTGGGCTCCGGACCTTCCGGGCTCGCCTGTGCGCTAACGCTCTCCCGGTCAATGGTGGACACGACTGTCATTTCTTCGGAAGACACACCGCCTCGAAACACTGCCTCTCCTTTTGTCGCTGCCCTGCCCGGCATGGACCGCAACTCTCCTGCAGACGTTCGCGCCTCAATACGCGAAGACATTCTTTCCTATCCGTTCGCCCGTTTTATAGATAGCGATGCAACTGCAATTCAGATCCACGAAACCGGATTTAAACTCAACCTTGTGGACGGTTCCTCTGTTATTGCCGAAAAAGTCCTGCTCGCGACCGGGATGATCGACATCTTTCCAGAAGTTGCCAACCTGGCCGACTATTGGGGATCCAGCATAATCAACTGCCCGTTTTGCCATGGATATGAATGGAGAAACAAGCGATGGGGCATCTACGCCGATCGTCAGGAGGTGCTCGATGCAGCCGAAGTTTATCGGCATTGGTCAACTGATTTGACATATTTTATAGACCCTTCGCTGCATCTGACGGCAGAGCGTCGTGCTCAGTTTGAAGGTCTCGGCATCATTATATGTGACACGCTCCCAGATACGGTCAAAGGCAAAGACGGATCGCTGATTGAAGCGGTATTTTCCGATGGGCACAAAATCGCTATCGACTGCATGCTGGTATATCCTTTTCAGAGACAGACGGATGTGGTCAAAGCGCTGGATTTGCAGCTCACACCTGACGGCTATGCTGGTGTCGATGATGGTTACAGAACTTCCGTGGCCGGCATCTATGCGGCCGGAGACATGATTTATGCCGGTCACCAGAATACGCCAACAGCGTTGCATATGGGAAACATGGCAGCAGCGGCCATTGTTATGGATCTAAGTTTCAAAAATGACATGCAGTAGCCTGAGCCACGCTCGCGCCACGGGCAACTCTATCCGAATCCAATTGCCACACCATCCGGCATCTGATGATCTACTAGTCGGGAATATCGGGATACACACATGACGACACCTTTGTTTCGTGACGACGCCTATCTACGAACATGCGAAGCCAAGGTTACCGGCATAAATGAGCGGGGCGGCATTTTGCTGGACCGCTCCGTATTTTATGCCACAGGCGGAGGCCAGCCTGGCGATTGCGGATACCTGGAGCTTGACGATGGCAACCGGATCGACATTGCCACAACAGTTTTTGACGATGACCGGACGACAATCGTCCACGTGCCGAATGCAGATCAGGCTGTCCCTCCTGAAGGATCGATCGTGACAGCACACATAGACTGGCCCAGGCGCTATCGCCTCATGCGAATGCACACCGCGTTGCATCTTCTTTCAGTGGCTCTACCTTTTCCTGTTACAGGTGGGCAGATTGGCGACACTGAAGGTCGGCTTGATTTCGACATGGGCACTGAAACCATCGACAAGGACACGCTTTTGGAAGCACTGAACAATCTGGCGGGACGTGATCACACGGTGACAAGTGAATGGATCACAGATGCTGAACTCGAAGCCAATCCTGGCCTCGTCAAAACGATGTCTGTGAAACCTCCCAAGGGCTCGGGCAAAGTGCGTCTGGTCAGGATCGGTTCTGATATAGACCTGCAACCCTGTGGGGGAACGCATGTCAGCCGAACTTCGGAGATTGGTGAGCTGGCGCTCGGAAAGATTGAGAACAAGGGCAAGCAGAACAGACGTGTACGAATTCGTCTGGTGGACTGATCACCCTGATTGGATAGCAACATGAAACTATCAGGCAGCTGTCAATGCGGCTCCATCAGATTTGAGATGGAGAGCAAAACGCCTTACCCCTATATGCGCTGTTACTGTTCCATCTGCCGGAAGGTCGGTGGCAGTGGGGGCTATGCTATAAACCTCTTGGCAGAGGCCAACAGCCTGGAAATACTTGGGGCTGATGCAAAGGGTGTCTACAGCGCTGTTGTCGATGGCAAGGCGAGCCCCGCAGAGCGACATTTTTGCAAGTCCTGTGGCTCGCATCTTTGGCTTTGGGATCCACGCTGGCCGGATCTGATCCACCCTCATGCTGGGGCCATAGACACACCATTGCCAACTCCGCCTGAAACCTTGCACATGATGCTTGAATTCAAAGCTGACTGGATTGTTGTGCCAGACGGTCCCGGACATGTGCACTTTCAGCGTTATCCAGACCTCTCGATTGAAGACTGGCACAAATCCCACGGCCTTTACGAAGACTGAGATGCACTCATGACCGAACACCCGCTTGTTTCAACCCAATGGCTTGCCGACAACCTTACTTCACCCGATTTGGTAGTGGTCAACGCCTGGATGCCGCCGGTTACCCACCCTGATGCGCCACCGGTCTATCCGAACGCCCATATTCCGGGATCGGTCTTCTTCGATGTCAACGAAATCTGCGACAAGAATTCCGAGCTTCCGCACATGCTGCCCGCCCCGCATGTCTTTTCATCCGCGATGCGGAAGCTGGGAATTGGTGATGGCCAAACCTTGGTCGTTTATGATGATTTCGGATTTTATTCTGCCCCTCGCGTCTGGTGGACCTTGCGAACAATGGGCGCAGAACGGGTCTTCGTGCTGGACGGCGGTTTTCCAAAATGGCGGGCAGAAGGACGTGCCGAAGAAGACAAGGAACAACGGCGGGTTCAGAGCCATTTCACATCGCGTCTGAACCACGGTGCGGTGGCAGATCTTGCCGGCATCAAAGCTGCCCTTGAAACAGGTTCCAGGCAGGTTCTCGATGCCCGGTCTTTCGACCGCTTCAATGGCAGGGCCCCGGAACCCCGTATTGGGCTGCGTTCTGGCCACATGCCAGGGGCATTCAATCTGCCTTTCACCCAATTGATCAGTGAAGATGGTACTTTCAATGACCGAGCCAGCCTCGAAACGGCCTTTCAAAATGCTGGCATAGACCTGGAAAAACCCGTGACGACGACGTGTGGTTCAGGTGTAACTGCTGCAATATTGACCCTGGCACTTTCTATTTTGGGAACACGGGACCTAGCTCTCTATGACGGCTCCTGGGCGGAATGGGGAAGCCGTGAAGACGTTGACGTTGCCACCAATACGGACTGATTGCGGCAAGTTTGCTTCTCAAGTTCCCGTGTCCGCTTTCAGCTCCTCGAAGAAGGCTCTGATTTCCAATGAAATTGAACTGGCACTGGTGTTGACCTTTTCAGCCGCTTGCAAAAACTGGGCGGCCGCCTTGTCGGACGTTCCAATGGCCATGCCGACGCCCGATATATTTTCGTCGAGTTCCTTAGCCCCCGAAGACACCGACTGTATGCTTTCGGATATCTCCCTGGTTGCCGCCCCCTGCTCCTCGACAGCAGCAGCGATTGACGCGGTCATTTCGTCCAACTGCCTGACGACTTCCGAAATCGAATGAATTGAAGCAACGGAACTTTCTGTCGATGATTGGATTTCCGCAACTTGTTGGCTGATCTCCTCAGTCGCCTTCGCGGTTTGTTCTGCCAACGTCTTCACCTCACTTGCCACAACTGCAAATCCGCGTCCTGCATCTCCAGCTCGAGCAGCTTCAATCGTCGCATTGAGAGCGAGAAGGTTTGTCTGTTCGGCGATGGCCTGGATGAGACCCACGACATCACCAATTTTCTGAGCTGCACCTGCAAGACTTGATACCTTGAGACTGGATTGCTCGGTTCCGCCTGCTGCTTGACTAGCGATCTCAGATGCACCCGTTATTTGCTTGGCTATTTCCTGTATCGAACTGGAAAGTTCTTCCGTGGCACTTGCGACGGTTTGGACGCTTAAGCTGGTGTTTTTTGCCGCCGCTTCCGCTGCAGAAACCTGGTCCAATGCGGACGCCGACACAGATGTCAATTCTTCCGCTTGACCGGCGACGATCCGAGCACCCTCGTCAGCGTCCTCCAGCGGCGTTTGCACTTTACCTTGAAAGCTTTCAATCGCTTCGTTCAACCGAGCGGTTTGTGCTTCCCGAATTTGCAGCAACCGTTCCTCGTAAGTCGAGATTGCCAATTCCATATCGAGCATCACGGCCGTTGTCACGGCATCCAGCAAATGGTTCACATCGCTGAACCCGTGGCGATATTTTTTAATAAGCCCCGCGTGAAGGCGCGTCAGAACAAATCTATAGCCGGCAATGTACCACCTGGGTTCCAATCCAATACGACAATGCACATGGCCTATTTTGTTGATGCTGTCTTGGTAGTCCTGGTCAAAGCCCGACAAGAAAAGCTTTTCCCAATGGCTCTTTTGAGCCGAGACCAGGCGCGGTTGCATGTCTCCTACCAGTTCAGCCAGTTTTGGCTGTCCCTTCAGATGCACATAAAAATCATCCAGGATCGAATCCAATGCCGGCCTTATCACCGGCCAAATTTTTTGAAGAGTTCTGATCGTGCTTTGGTCGATCTGTGCAAATTCTAGTCGGATCGCAAATTCGTCTGTCACGGATTGCATGTTGGATAACCCCTCTAACCAACACAACTTCACCGTGCAAAATTGAATAAACCATAAATTGTATTTTTAATGGATATTTTTCACAATAGTTTCGCAGCAAAACATCAATTCATGACTGTCAATTTTCGTTATCAAGAATTTAGATACTACCTTGACACAACCAGATTCTACTCACTCGTTTTGGCAGTTTTCTGCGCTTTCGATTCGTTTTAGATGAAGCTTTCCGGACAACAAATAACCGATTTCATATAGCTAGCGCTCGCAATTTCCACCAGCTGCCTAAACTTCCTTTGGTTGCATTTTTCTACGGTGCTGGGACGTGCTCTTGTCTTTGTGGTTGAGCCGAATGAGAAAGTCCGCTCGCGTTCCCGCAAGATGATGACCAGGCCAAATTTCAAGGTCGTCGATCAGGTTTCCCTTTGGCTGCTCAGCAAAAATCTGTTTTTGGGTGAGACTCGACAGCCTCCGGCGCCCAAGGCCGAAAACATCACACATGGCGCCACGTGAAAGCAAATGCGCTTCGACGCCGTGTAACCGTTTGCTGACGTAGCCATTCAAATGCAAGCCGATAGCATCGGCGATTTTCCTGATTTTCGCCCGATCATGTCCTTTGCCCACCAAATGCTCTTTGCAGCGATCCGCTCCATAAACCACGAAACAACAATCACCCGGTTCCGATGCCCTGTCTCTTGCAAGCCCAACATCGTGCAGAATGGCCGCCGAAAACAGCAACTCAAGGTCCGTATCAAACCCCGCACGATTTCCAAACAACACCGCCCAATAGTAAGTGCGCCAGCTGTGACGCATTAGTTCCATGCCCTGGACATCATCTGCGAAATCAAATGCATCTCGGGTGAGTGCTGTGTCTGGTGGCTGCAGACCATCGAGATCCATTCCAAACGCACTTAGTAGCCCTGCCCGCTCCTTGAGAGCATCAACGGTCTCGAGCAAAGCCATCCGGCCGAGATTACCCAAAACCTGAATTTTTTCCAGGCGCGTGAGACGCCCATGACTGAAATCACCAAGGCGTTTACCCCACGAAACGGTGCCCATATGGTCGTTCGATATTGCGGGTTCACAGTTTATGTTCATGCGGCTCTCCTTTTTTGTACCGTATCGCATATAAATAGACATGTCGAACTTTTTGTGCGAAACAGTAAAAAATGAAAACACTCACCAAACGCGGCCGTCCGCGAAAATTTGATGAAGAACAAACCCTTGATCTGATCATGCAGGTCTTCTGGCAACATGGATATTCGGCAACCAGCCTTGACCAGATCGCCGAGGCAACGGGACTGAACAGACCCAGTCTCTACGCTGCATTCGGCACCAAGAAAGACATGTTTCTGAAATCGATTGAGCGCTTCGCAGATCGTATGGAAGCCCATCTGCGTGATGCAGGCTCTCAAGCGACTGGCGTCAATGCACGCATGAAAGACATCATGGCGGCTGCAGTGGATCTTTACACCGGGAAGAGTGACCTTACCGGTGCCGCCCATGGATGCCTTGCAATATCCACGCTCCCTTCGGAAGCATTGCAGGACTCGGATTTTCAGTTGGCGCTTGGAAATGTTCTTCTGCGTATGGACACCGGTTTTGCGCGCCTGATTTTGCGAGAATCCAAAGGCGCGGTGCGTGAAGCTCATGCGAAAGAAATTGCGCAACACCTGGCGCTGGTACTCCACGGACTGTCGATCCGCGCGCGTGCTGGAGAGAACCCTGAAAAATTGAAGCGATTGTCTTCCAGCGCCGTCGACAGGCTGATATCCGCCCAGGCCTCAGCTTTTTCTGATGAAGACCGCCACCCCTAAAAATGATTGTGCAAGTCCAGTGACCAATTCAGGGTCATCGGAAGGGGTGTCCAGGTTCCCGTTTGCAGACCCGCTGTTCGAAGAACCCTGGCGGTCCAGGTATTGCAGCCAAGCAAAGCGTTAAAACCGCCCTTGGCGGAGAAAAAATATCGTGTGCATCATATGCAGCGTTCGGTATGGGTATCGGATCGCCGTTTTTATCTAACTCGAAACTCAACCTGATGCTGTCCAGCAACCGGTCAAATTCGATTTCTGAAAGATGCACCTCGCGGACGCTTTCCAACTCAACCGATATGGGCCCTGTTCTCCTTACATGCATGACTGACTTGTCCCAGGTCAGCGCATCGATCACCGGGCCAGGCTTGAGATGCCCCCAGGTTGGTGTCTCAACATAGAAAGATCGCCCTCCCCAACCGAAGACAACCCAGAAAACACCCTGAAAATCGAGCGCCAACCCAGCGTCGGAAACGAATGAAAAGGCCTCAAGAACATCCGGGTCGGCAGGCAGAGCAATGTCTGTATGGATCGGATTGGACAGCACCAGAATTGTCCGTTTCTTATCCGGGTCACGGGCCTCTGTCTGGATTGACTCAAAAAGGGTCTCGGAACAAGCGTTCCGAGACCCATCAGTATTACCAGTAGAATGCAAACCAGGCATAGACCTCCGATGGCACGCCTGATCAGTAAAGACATTCTTCCCAATTCCAGCCCATATCAGTGGTGCAGGATCTGGCTCAGGAACAGTTTCGTCCGCTCATGCTGCGGATTGGTGAAGAAGTCTTCAGGTTCGTTCTGCTCAACAATCTGGCCCGCGTCCATGAAAATCACGCGGTTTGCGACTTTCCGTGCAAAGCCCATTTCGTGGGTCACACAAAGCATCGTCATACCTTCTTCGGCAAGACCGACCATCACGTCCAACACTTCCTTGATCATTTCCGGATCGAGAGCAGACGTCGGCTCATCAAAAAGCATGATCTTCGGGTTCATACACAAGGATCGCGCAATAGCCACGCGCTGCTGCTGACCACCTGACAACTGCCCTGGATACTTCAAGGCCTGTTCAGGGATCTTGACGCGTTCCAGGTAGTGCATCGCGATGTCTTCAGCTTCCTTCTTCGGCATCTTACGCACCCAGATCGGAGCCAGCGTGCAGTTTTCAAGGATGGTCAGGTGAGGAAACAGGTTGAAGTGCTGGAAACACATGCCGACTTCCCGACGAATTTCGTCGATCTTCTTGAGATCGTCCGTCAGCTCAATGCCATCGACAATAATTTGCCCGGCCTGGTGCTCCTCCAAACGGTTGATGCAACGGATCATGGTCGACTTGCCTGAGCCAGAAGGCCCGCAAATGACAATCCGCTCGCCGCGCATCACCTTCAGATGAATGTCACGCAGAACGTGGAAGTCACCATACCACTTGTTCATGTTCTTGATTTCGATTGCGACATCCGTTTCGGAAATCTGCATCTTGGAACGATCGGCGGCGATCTCTTCCGGGTTTACTGCATTCTCAGTCATGAGACTTTACTCCATGAGTGTCTTTTGGCCGGGGCGCTGCGGTCTGGCGCGCGCCCCGGAAACTCGGTCCTAGCGTTTGTGTCCTGTGTGCAGTTTGTTCTCCATAAAGATGGAGTACCGCGACATGCCGAAGCAGAATATGAAGAACACAATGGCTGCAAAGAGATAGCCGGTATGGCCCTGGCTTGGTGTCGACCAGGTCGGATCCGTGAAGGACGACTGGATCTGACCAAGAAGATCGAACATGCCGACGATCAAGACCAGCGTGGTGTCTTTGAACAGACCGATAAACGTGTTCACGATGCCCGGGATCACCAGTTTCAAGGCCTGTGGCAAAACGATGAGATACATCATCGGCCAGAACCGCAGTCCTAGTGCCATCGCACCTTCATACTGCCCCTTGGGAATAGCCTGCAGACCACCGCGAACCACTTCTGCCATGTAAGCTGCAGAGAACAATGTCACGCCGATCAGAACGCGCAACAACTTGTCGAAGGTTACACCTTCCGGCAGGAACAGTGGCAGCATCACGGAAGACATGAACAAAACCGTGATGAGCGGGACACCGCGCCAGAACTCGATGAAGATGATGGAGACCATCTTGATGATCGGCATTTTTGACCGACGACCGAGCGCGAGCGCAATCCCGAGGGGCAGCGAGGCAACGATACCCGTCACCGCGATGACGAGCGTAACGAGCAACCCTCCCCAACGGGCTGTTTCAACGATCGGCAAGATCACGGAACCACCAATGACCAGACCGGTCAACAGGAAGTAGGCCACGATCGGGAAGACCACCAGAAACAGGATCGCATTGGTACGCTTGAACGGAGCGCTCGGCCAGGCAAGCGGCACCAGAAGCAGAACGAACAACGCGTAGACGACATTAACCCGCCAGATTTCGTCTGTCGGATACCGACCGTAGATAAACTGCGGAAAATAGGCCTTAACGTAGGCCCAACAGGCACCGCCATGCGCACCATCCTGCGGAAGGCACGCCTCGCGGTTTTCACCGTTCCAGACTGCGTCGACAATCGCAAACTGGATGAAGGGCGCCACGATCGAATAGGCAATCAGAATGCCGATGACCGTCAAAATGGTGTTGCTTATGGATGAGAACAGGTTCTGCCGCATCCATCCGATAACACCGGTGGTCGAGACCGGCGCCGGCAACAGCGGCGCCTCCTCTGTCCTTATATGGAACATTTTTGTGTCTGACATGATCAAGCGCTCCTTAACGTTCCACGAGCGCCATGCGCTGGTTGTACCAGTTCATGAAGGCGGATGTGAGCAAGCTGAGCGATAGGTAAACTGCCATCCAGATACCGATGATTTCGATTGCCTGACCTGTCTGGTTCAGAACCGTGCCGCCGACGGACACGAGGTCCGGGAAGGCAATGGCAACCGCCAGAGAAGAGTTCTTGGTCAGGTTCAGATACTGACTGGTCAGCGGCGGAATGATCACGCGCATTGCCTGCGGGATGACGACCAGACGCAAGGTCGGACCATTGCGCAGCCCCAGTGCATGAGCAGCTTCCGTCTGGCCATGCGAGACCGCCTGAATGCCGGCACGCACGATCTCGGCGATAAAGGCGGCGGTGTAGATTGCAAGAGCTGCCGTCAGAGCCAGAAACTCCGGAATGACATTGATGCCGACGTTCAACTCAAAACCGCGACGCAGGATCGGCCCGGTTTCAACGAAGTTGGGATGCTCCCAATACATCGGCATGCCCATAACCAGATATGCTATGAACGGCAGACCGACGATGAGGCCAACAGCAGTCCAGAACATCGGAAACTGCTGCCCAGTGGCTTCCTGACGCTTGCGGGCCCAGTTGGAAACGACAACTGATGCGATGATGGCCACGATCAGCGCAATACCGATCATATGGGAACCAGTTTCCCAGATCGGCTTTGGCAATCTCATGCCACCAATATTCAGGTGAAAGGTGTCAAACAGCGACCACTTTTCCCGCTTTCCTGGAACAGCGCGCAAAACCGCGAAGTACCAAAAAAGATCTGCAGCAGCAGAGGGACATTTCTGACAAGCTCAACATAGCAATATGCCAACCGGTTGATGACCCAGTTGTTGGAGAGCCGTGCAATCCCGATGACAAAACCAAAGATCGTGGCGAAGAAGATGCCGACAACGGCGACAAGAATAGTGTTGAAGAGACCGACCAGAAGGGCCGTGCCGTAACTTGATGTTTCCGAATAGGGAAACAAAGACTGAATAATGCCGAAACCGGCAGTGTTTTCCAGAAATCCCCAACCCGAGGCAATGTTTTGCCGTTCCAGGTTGGCTATCGTGTTCGTAACGATGACGTATCCCAAAGTCACCAACGCGACGATCAATACCAATTGGTAAAAAAGGCCACGGGCTTTGGGATCGTTCAACAGCGAAGCACGCGCCGGCGCCCCCGCCGAGTCCTGCTCCATTACTGACATAGAACCTCGCCCAAGTTGTCACGAAAGAGCCCGGCGCGAAGCCTCACCTCCAACGTGTCCATATCTGCTTCACGTCTTGCGCTGTTGCGCTCCCCAGTCGGCGAAAGCAGATTGTTCCCCCACGCGTTACTGGATTATTCCAGTTTTGATGCGCGGAATTTATTGAGGGTTCCGGCAGCAAACCGCCGGAACCCCTAAAATCCTCAAATCATAAGAGGATTAGCGGATCGGCGGAGCGTACATGAAGCCACCGGCGTTCCACAGTGCGTTAACACCACGGGAGATGCCGAGCGGAGTGTCCGGACCAACATTTGCGTTGAAGGACTCTTCATAGTTACCGACGTTCTTGATGATGTTGTAAGCCCAGTCATTGGACAGGCCGATAGCTTCACCGAACGCGCCTTCTGCACCAAGCATACGCTTGATAGACGGGTTGTCGGAGGCCTTCATTTCATCAACATTTTCGGACGTAACACCGAGCTCTTCAGCATTCAGCATTGCGTTGAGGGTCCACTTCGCGATGTTGAACCACTCATCGTCGCCCTGACGAACAACCGGACCCAGAGGCTCTTTGGAGATGATCTCCGGCAGAACCATATGGTCGCCCGGGTTGGCCAGCTTAAGACGCTGAGCGTACAGACCGGAAGCATCCGTGGTGTAAACGTCGCAACGACCAGCGTCATATGCAGCAACAACTTCGTCGGCTTTTTCGAAAGCGACGATTTCGTACGGCATGTTGTTCGCACGGAAGTAGTCTGCAACGTTCAGCTCAGTCGTCGTACCGGTGTTGGTGCACACGGAAGCGCCGGAGAGCTCCAGAGCGGACGTGACGCCAAGGTCCTTGCGAACCATGAAGCCCTGACCGTCATAGTAGTTCACACCAGCGAAGTTCAAGCCCAGCTGAGTATCGCGGGACATAGTCCACGTGGTGTTACGGGACAGAACGTCAACTTCGCCGGACTGCAGAGCGGTGAAACGCTCTTTAGCGGACAGCGGAGTGAATTTAACAGCGGATGCGTCACCGAATACCGCAGCAGCCATTGCGCGGCAAAGGTCAACGTCAAGTCCGGTCCAGTTCCCCTGTGAATCCGGGTTAGAGAAACCCGGCAGGCCCTGGCTCACGCCACACTGAATGAAACCTTTTGCCTTGACGTCTTCCAGCGTCGTTGCACCTGCAGCCGTCGTTGCGGCGACTCCCATGGCAGCGCCGAGTACGAGCGGAAGGATTTTATTGGACATGGATATGCAGCCTTTATTTGTTACCCATACTTTGTCTTGTCGGGCTTATTCGGAAGACGTCTTCCCTGTCTCGCTTTCCGGACAGTATGCAGCCTTGCTGACTGTTTCCTCCAGAAGTCTTCCGTCCCAACCCAACGACCCCATACGATGGCATTTAGCCGTTCGGGTCAAGTACTTGCTGCAGTTATCTCTTCAAAATTCTAGTGCCTTGGAACAATTGCCACCGAAACAGCTGCACAAAACACGAACATGTCTAAAACGAAATCATTCAATGCCCAAAAAGAGTTCAATCCATTTAATTCCCCTAGCGTCACCGTTAACTTTAGTTTGAGTTTTGTCAGTCGCACCTACTACTCTGGAGTGCGTAACCCGGTTGCAGGCGAAGGGCGAATGACTAAAGTGTCACTTCACGCCCACCACCGGGTTGTGGCGTTACCCAGAACAGCATTCAAGAGAATCCATGTCATCGCACAAATTCGCTTCGGCCCTTAAAGCCGACACCAAACTTGCCCATGCCGGTCGAGACCCCCTAGCATTTCACGGGTTCGTCAATCCCCCAGTGGTTCATGCTTCGACCGTTCTTTATCCCGACGCCAAAACTCTTGTAACAGGACAACAGACCTATTCCTACGCTCGAAGAGGAAATCCGACGACAGATGCCCTTGAAAGTGCACTCGCGGAGATCGAGGGAGCTGCGGGCGTAAAAATTGCCAACTCCGGGCTGAATGCCATCGCGCTTGCGATTCTTTCCTGCGTGAAGGCCGGTGATCATATCCTTATTGCCGACACCGCTTATGGACCGACACGGCATTTTGCAGACACTGTACTCCCCGGGCTCGGCGTCACCGTCGAATACTATGACCCTTCGGTGGGTGAAGAAATTAGCTCTCTGTTTCGAGCGGAAACAACAGCGATCTTTACAGAGGCTCCCGGTTCACTGACCTTCGAAATGCAGGACGTTCCAGTTCTCGTCGCCGCGGCAAGGACGATCGATGCAACTGTCCTGATGGACAACACCTGGGCAAGTCCACTGTTTTGCCAGCCCTTGTCGCTCGGTGTCGACCTGTCGATCCAGGCAGGCACCAAATATATCGTCGGTCACTCTGATGTCATGTTGGGCACTGTGGCTGCAAACGAGCGTGCATGGGACAAGCTCCACACTCTATATGGAGCCATGGGCTGCCACGCGGCACCAGACGACGTTTTCCTTGGTCTTCGCGGACTTCGTACGCTTTCAGTGCGGCTTGAGCGCCATCAGCGCAACACGATGGAAATATTGAATTGGTTGGATGGACGGCCTGAGATAGGCGTTCTCAAATACCCTGCCCTTGCGAGCGATCCAGGTCACGAAATCTGGCGCCGGGATTTCAGCGGCAGTTCAGGACTTTGCGCCTTTGATTTCGTAACAGGCACCAGTGAAGAGCAGGCGTTCAAGTTTCTGGACACGCTAACACTGTTCGGCCTCGGGTTTTCCTGGGGCGGATTTGAAAGCCTGGCCATTCCGGTTCGATTGAAAGGTCAAAGAACCGTTGCTTCGTTTGATCCGAACCTTCAATCGGTTCGTCTGCATATCGGATTGGAAGACCCGGAAGATCTCATCAAAGACCTGGAACAGGCTTTGACCCAGGCATTTGCCTGATCATTTGCATTGACCAAATGTCAAAGACGCCGTGAGCAAGTGCTCACGGTGTTTTCGCAATATTTTGCCTTCACTGGACACGCGCAGAAGCACCGCTGATGCATTCGTGCTTCAAATCGTTGGGTCGTTGCGTTTTTCTTTGAAGATAAGCCAGAGATTTCGGAAATAGATCAGCAAGCCCAGCCCTTGCCCCGCAATGAAGACCGGGTCCTCACGCTGTATGGCGTAGACCAGGAGCAAGGAACCACCCGAAATGGAAAAGAACCAGAACGCGACCGGCACGATGGATCTCCCTACCCGCTCGGATGCGATCCATTGGATGACAAAGCGCATCATGAACATGAACTGGGCAACAAAACCCAGCACGATCCAGAAATCGAATTGCTCGACAAAAACGGCATTTAACCAGTCAACAAGAGCGTTCATGAGGCGGGTCCAGTCAGGTTCTTCATGCCGATTGCCCGGCAACTTGGTCTATTTGAAGCCAGAATGCGGTGAGGATCAGGTCAGGGGTCGGACTTGAGGAATTTTTTCCTGCGGCGGCGCAACCACCAAACGCCAAAGAGGTCCAGAACACCGACCAGAGCGCGATCGAAAATTCCATATTTTGAAGTTCCATGACGACGTTCTCGGTCCTGAACATCGATATGCGTGACCCCATAACCTTCACGGATCACGAGGGCCGGCAGGAAACGGTGCCAACTGTCAAAATATGGAAGCTGCAGGAAGACTTCCCGGCGCAGAGCCTTGAGGCCGCACCCGCTGTCGCGTGTGTTGTCCTTCAGAATGCCTCCACGCAGCTTGTTCGCAAACTTTGATGCGTAGCGCTTGGCAAGACTTGCCTTGCGGCCAAGTCTTTGTCCGGCTGCAAGAGCAACGGTTGGGCCTGCTTTTTTCAAGGCATCCAGAAGGTCAGGAATATAGGCCGGATTGTTTTCACCATCGCCATCAATAGTGGCGACGACATCTCCGCGTGCATGCAACACGCCCGTGCGGACGGCACAGCTTTGACCGCAGGACGTTTCGTGCCGAACGGGCCGCAGCCAATCATGGGTCGCTGCATAATCCTGTAGAACAATGTCTGTGCCGTCGGACGATCCGTCGTCGATGACGATCACCTCAAATGAATGGCCAGACAAGGCCGCTTCGATTTCATTTAACAGGATCGGCAGGTTCTCGGCTTCGTCCTTGGCAGGCACCACCACCGTAACGGCCAGCGCCCCCTTGTTGGCGGCGACGGCTTCCAGATAACTCTGTGTCATGCGTTTGTCCGTTCCGTCTGTTCTGCCGCCGGCTGCTCCATCAGAACGCGATCAGCTCCGCGTTGACCGCGCAGAACCTGCCACACCGCCCGCACGCAAGCCTTGGCAGACCTTACATTCATGTTCGGCTCAATTTTTCCGGCAGCAGACAGATGAAAGCCAATCCTGCGCCGCGCCAAGGCCCGGACGGTGAAAAATGTGAACGTCATGCCGAGCAAGGTTCCCGCAATAACATCGCTTGGATAGTGAGCGCCAACCATGACACGGCTGAAAGCGAGCCAGAAGGCCGCAGCAATGATCAACCAGCGATAGGCTGGAAAAATGAAAGCCAATGAGGTTGCAAGAGCTGCGACCGTGGTCGAATGACCGGAAGGAAAACTCGTGAAGGTTCCATCGAACGCCAGGAAATCAAACCGGACCGGCCCAACTTCCTCATAAAGCTTTGGTCTTGCCCGTCCGAGCGACCATTTGAAGGCAATCGCCAATAGGCCGGTTGCGGCAACAGAATAAAATATGAAGGCGCTGTAGGTGAAAATCGACCCGATCGCCATTCGTAGCCGGAAGGCGTAGCGACCGGCTTCCAGAGCCAGGAGTAACAGACACGTCACGCCAGTGCTGATCAGGATCCAGTCTGCTTTGCCGAAGTCGGTAACAGCGCGGAATGCAGATCTGTATTCTCCCGGCAGAGATTGAAGCCAGGGATAGGTCGGAATATCAAACGCCACCACTGCGATCCCGACGGTCAGCAGCAAAACGGCCAATATATCCTGAGGCCTTTGTCCTGGTGGCAAGGGGTCGCGGTTCTGCATCGCCCGGCCCTTTCGACCGGAAAGCAGGATCGCAGCCCGACGCATGTTCCCCCGCATACGCGCAAGAATATGCCGGACATGGTTACTGCTGTTCTGCATCGCTTTCTTCTACACCTGTGACCGCTTTGACATTCTGATAAAGCGCGATATCGACGTCATCGCCACCATTGATATTGAGGCCGTCTACCCTTTTTCGAACCTCGGGCACAAGACCAATCTCCTTGGAAGCCGCCAAAAACGTTGCTTCTTCCCGGCTTTCTATGACTGCGATCCGACAAGATCCCTTTTCGGCAGAGGCTGTTTCATTCAAAAACTCCGCTGCACTTTTGGGCGAAATGATCTGTGTCCCGGTACCCTCAAGGAAGATGAAACTTGGTTCGTGGAAGCCAGAAGTGACCACCTGTCGGCGAGAAGCGTCTGCGCAGCCCGGAATCTCGTCAAGCGCTGCCACAAGACGCGGGCTCACCCAGATCGGAGTGAGTGCCGGACCTACGAAACCCCAAACACCGATGGCCGCACACACACCAGCCATTGTGACCGCCGGCAAAGAATAGAGCGCAGGACCACGAAGGATCCTCGAAGCCGCTGCCAAAGCGAACATTGCGCCAAGAGTGACAATCACAGCGCCAGGTGGCGACGGCCAGGTACCAAGCACGAAAGGTCCAGCAAATGCGGCAACTGCCAAACCGATCGCGGGTGCTGCAAGCAGTACCGCCGCAATCCAGCGGACGGTTTTCCTGGAATTCGTCCCAGCCCCCTCAATCAAGGCTGCGGCAACCGGCAGGGCAAGTGCCGGCAAGAGTGGCATCGTGTAGTGAGGCAGTTTTGTCGCAACCAGCTCGAAGATCACCCAGCTTGGCAAAAACCATGCGATTGCAAATACAACCAGCGGGCTTTTCCGTTCCTGCCAGATCAAGGGCAGTGCAATCAAAAAGAACGCGGGCAAGGGCCAAAACACGCCCAACATCGCGCCAAGATGTGTTAGCGGTGGCGCTCCGTGGCTTTCCTGTCCTTCACGAACCTTGCCGAGAAGGTCCTTGCCGATCGCTTCGGTAAAGAACGCCCCGTCTGTCGCCATCCAGATGGCAACCAACCAGGGTGAGACGAGCAAGATGGTCCATACAATGCCGACAAGTGGAGAAGCAGCCTTGAACCAGGCGACCTGACGCTTCATGGCCATGAGACCTACAACCGTGAGCCCGACGACCATCGGGCCGACAGGCCCCTTGATCAAGATGCTGCCGGCAAATGCAGTCCAGAATACGAAACTCAAGGTCCACAGCCGTTCATTCTGCTGCTTCAGCCAAATCCGGGCAAGAGCCCCTTGCGCGATAATGACCGTTGCGAGCAGCACAGCGTCGGTCTTCGCCAGCCTGGCTTCAACGCCCACAATAATGGCAAGAGCTGTAAACCCTCCAACGAGCAATGCGCCGGCTGGTCCCATGAAAGCCCGTGCAAGCCAAAAGGCAGCGAGAACGCTCATCGTCGAACCGATAATCGACGGCAAACGATAGACCCACAGCGGGGCTTCGGCATCCTGTCCGGAAATCTTTGCAGCAGCGGCCTGTAACCAGTAGATGCCAACAGGTTTCTTGTGGCGGGCCTGCTCCTGAAAGCGAATATCGATATAGTCTTCGGTCTCAAGCATCTGCTTTGTTGCCTGAGTAAAGCGCGGCTCGTCACGATCAAGCGGCGGCACCGTCCACTGGCCAGGGACAAAAAGCACGAGAGACAGAAAAAGAAGCAGAAATGGCGCGGTGATATCGTGACCGAAAATGTGCAGCCAAACTGGCTTCTTCGGTTTTTGAAGCGTGGTTTGAGTGTCTTTTTCCAGGTTCTCGTTCACTGGCGGGTGTCCAGACGACACATCTTGCCCGTCAGAGGAGGCCTCGTCCTGGTCCTTCGGCTTTACAGTTTCATCTGCCATCTGGTTTCAATTCCGATGTCTCTCTCAAGCCATGCCCGCCTGCCCGTTGCCATAGAGCTTCTCCTACATGAGCTTTTCAAAAAGGGAAACAAGAGCTTGCTCTGAGCGGTGCGTTCGCTATCGTCCTTTTGTTTTTTTCTCACCTGAGTTCCAAGGTTTCCCATGACTTTGATTGCCCATATGACCGACCTGCACCTGAGGCCAAGAGGCCTGGCTTGCTATCGGGTTTCAGATACGAACATGTTTGCCGAGCGTGCCATAAGAGCCTTGAAATCTCTTGACCCGCAACCGGATGCTCTCGTCATCACCGGGGACCTGACCGACCGCAGCGACCCTCGGGAATATGCCGTTGCACGGGAGCTCCTTTCGCGTCTCGACATGCCGGTCTTCCTGTTGCCCGGAAATCATGACAGCACCAGCGGTATGCGGCGCGAAATGAGCAATTTTCCGGGTATTTCCGAAACAGGTGACGGCAAAATTTGCTACACGGCAAAAGTTGGAGATGTTCAACTGATCGCGCTGGACAGTCATTTGCCTGGCAGCCCGAAAGGTGAGCTCGGCCCCTGGCAACTGGCATGGCTGGATTCCCGATTGAAGGAAGCACAGGTTCCGACACTGCTTGCCCTGCACCACCCGCCCGCACTTTCCGGTATCGCTCACATGGACAACATGGGTCTGGTTGACGCGGACGCTCTGGCGGAGGTCATAGCGCCACATGCACATGTTGAAAGAATCATCTGTGGTCACCTTCACCGGCCAATCATTGCCAGTTTCGCCGGCAAGGTGATGACGCTTGCCCCCAGTACCGGCCATCAAGTTGTCCTCGACCTGACAGAAAACGGGCCCGCCTTGTTCAATTTCGAACCCCCGGCCTATTTTCTTCACTACCATTCTGAAGCGACGGGCGTGGTTTCTCACATGGCCTATGTTGAAGCGTTCCCCGGGCCCCATCATTTCTTTGCCGATGAGGGTGTCGTATGGCCGGGTGACGAAACATGATGAGAAATGCCCGTGCGAAAAAAACAGCCTGTTGCCCGGCATGTTCATCGTTCTGGCTTTTGTTCTGACGGCATGCGGCGCTTTGCCAGGCGGCAACGAACTTGAAGACAAGACCGTTCTAACCGATCAGGCTGTCGACAAATCTCAGATGCTGTCGATGATAAATGCCTACCGGCAACAGAACGGACGCCCTCCACTGCGTCACGATCCGGAACTTGATTCCGTTTCACAGGCCATGGCGCGCCACATTGCCGAGCGCGACAGCATGGACACATGGGCACACAGTGCTTTCGGCCTGTCTCAAAGACTGGATAAAGCCGGATACGCCAATTATGCGGGGGCAGAAAATCTCGGCGCTGGATATGCGGATCTGAATGCCGCCTTCCGCGGATGGCAAGGGTCTGAGGGGCACAACAAGAACTTGCTCAATCCATATGTGACCCGTGTCGGCATTGCGCGAACCAATCGCAACACCGGGAAATGGCGAAATTTCTGGGTCATGACACTGTCACGCCCAAATGAGGATGGCCGACCAACGGCACGTTAGGATTCAAGACCCTGAACCCTAATCCATGAAAGAAAAAATGGCGGGGTTACCCCCACCATGAGTTTCTTCCAGAGATTGGACAACTTAGAAGCCGCCCTGACGCCGCACTAAACCTGAGTGCAAATGTCATATTTTAAATATCCTCAGTGCACTGCCCTGTCAATCGAGTATCTCAAGTCGGTTTAAAACGGAAAAGGTCGCGAGGCGAACTCTGCTTCAGTTGCCGGCACTGCCCGCAGACCACGCTCAACAACGCCTTCAAAGAGGCGCCTTTTGCCAAATCGTGGTTCCCACGTACACAGGTCTGGCGAAACGAGCTTCACACAGGGAATTTTCAGGTCCTCACGCGTGGCATCGAATTCGAAGATACGCAGATTACGGTCAAAGCAGCTTTGCAACAGGTCGTCGCTGGAAAAACTTAAAACGGCCTGGCTCTCATCTGCTATCGCTGCACTTTCCAGGGGCAGATCGTTGAAGATCGACCGATTGCGGGCATAGGCCAATTGGCGGGGCACTCGCGAAGCCGAGCCGATTTTTTCTGGTTGAACTGGATAAGCCCTATCCATCAGGGCAAGTGAATTCTCGGCTTGGAGCATTTCCTGCAGCGCGCTTTCGCTGGCTTCGAGAAGCGTACCAGCTGCTGCAGAACCAATCACGCAGTGCTCACCCGAACCATTGTGCGAAACGGCCAAGGCGACGTGGACCTCCAAGTCGGTTTCAACCGAAAAAACACACCAATGCCGTGATCTTTGGTTTAAAAATTCGAGCAACGAACCACGCAAAATCTCACTCAAAAACCTTCTCTCAAGAGAGTTATCCCCAGGCGGTTGTACCAAGCCTGAGCGATAGCATCTCTTTCCACCAACTCCTTCAAAGCCCTTTCGCGGGCGCCTTTCAAAGTCGGCCACACAGCGCAGCCAGCGCTGGAAGCGAAGGACAAGCTGAAACCAGTTATTTGTTCCAATTCCTTGAACAATATTCCGATACTGGGGAACGGAAATGTGTCGTTGTTTGTAAGGTTTCTAAGCGATACACGCCTCCGAGACAGACCTTCCCAGCACATTGCGTCATGCGTCGAACCCCGCTCCTCCATCTGCAGCCGCTCCCTCGCCGCACGCTCCTGACGGTCACTGAGGCCGATCACGTCCGCAAACGCTACTTTTGGTTGCTCTTCATCTCCTAAAAATACTCTTCCGTCTTTATACCCACGAGTCCAAAGACTTACCCTTTCAGCCAATTCACCAATGCAACCCATGGCTGCATCTTGATGCGTCCAGCCTTGACCGCCACCGGGGAGAGCTAGAGATGCCGCCTTCTCCTCACCTTCAACATGATCAATCAAATTCAACAGTCCTGTGCAGAACGCTACAGGACAGGACCCTATGTCCATCGGGACGATTTTGACGTCGTGAGAAATCAGAAACGGAAAGAATAGGGAGAGGCTTTGGTTGGCAATTTGGAAATCGGCATTTTCAGCACCAGACCCGAGACGCAACAACCCGACCCGCAGGAGACCGGAGAGAATTTCCTCCGGCATGTCTCGCCACTCAGGCGGGTTTTTGGACCCGTCCAACTTTCCTTCCATACACACCCACCATCCAAATTTAAGTATCCGAAGGATACTTTGCTTCACCCTATAATTGCAGCACTTGTAGATTATTTGAGTTACTATTGAGCCATTTCTTAAAATCGAATTTAGTAATTCTCGAAATCAGTCAAGCGTTAGTAAAGTTAAACTACCCACCAACTTTTACTAAAGTTTGACTGATTTTCAAATAGCCGCGTGACCATCCCACCATTTAACGAAACGCGGTGCAATTTTAACTTCAGGAGGCTCACTATGCACGCCAAAACTACTTTTCACAAAGACCTGGAATTCGGTGCTAAACTTGGTGCAATCATTCAAAATGCTGATGAACGTGCCAAGTTGATTGATGATCCGAAGGCCGTTCTTAGCGAACTGGGTGCCGCTTCAGACGTGCAGCTGTTTGCGGACACCGCAGACACGGTTCACCTGGTCATTCCGGCTGAAATCGATGCCGCCCGAGTTGCTGCAGGCGACGAAACCTATTTCGAAGAGCTCGGCAAAGCTGCGTTGGGCAGCTGCTTTTACGAAGATCTGCCTGAGTAATATTTAGTCCAACAGCACTGTTACCCGGGCAATAGTGCCCGGGTGGCTGCTGCCAAAAGGTTAGTCAAATGGCCAGGTTTCCATACTATAAAAGAAATGCGAAAGCTTTGGGAGAGTTGCTTGCAAAGGCGTCCCTGGACCCAACTCTCAAAAAAATTATTTGAAAATCCAAACAAAGTGCTTTCGGAAATCGGGCTTCCTGCACTAGCAACTGAACTTCTAAACTTCAAAGCTGTGGAAGCCGAAGCAGGCCTGCCGACGATTGCGCTGCCTTTCAGATTAAACGGCAAAAAACTGGCGCAATCCAATCCTCAATATCTTTCTGACCTGGGCAGATTGCTGCAGTAGGTGGTTCTACGGTTCTACCCTGTTCCTTCAAATAGAAATTTTTGGACAAGAGCCGCCCCCTTATCAAAATTTTGGCGAACAGTTTTGTCCTGGAAAAAATTTACTCTTGTTCGCCAGGTAACTGGGTCCGCTGTAAATTCGGGCGCACTGTCCAGCAGGGCGGTTCGCTGGTCTGTGAAACGATGAAGTGTTTGCAACGCTTCGTCTTCCCTTCCGGAACACATCAACGCTGCAACACGGGTCGTCAAACCACCGACACTTAATCCAGCACCGCGCTCAATTTGCGTGATTGCGCTTTCATAATCATCCGACGCAAAGTAGATGTTAGCTAGATACTCATAGAAGACCCGCGGAACGAATGAAAACAAGTTAAAGGCTCTTTCCGCTGTCGCGCGCGCCTCGTCCACGTCACCAGAAAATGCCAGACCCTCTGCCACTGACATGAGATTGGCTGGATCTGACGAGCTCAGCCTTCCCGCATTTTGAAATGCACGCCGCGCTTCGTCCGGCAAATTGGACAGTATAAGAGCCCATCCATAGACACGTTGGTTTGTTGCTTGCCAAGGATCAAGAATAATAGCTTTTTCAGCCATATTCAGCAGGGTGCCCATGCCATCTTTGGTTGTCCTATCATGAAGAGGAAAATGCAGTTCCTGCTTCATAATGATCGACGCTTTACCTGAATAGATCATCGAAAACGAACTATTGGTGAGCTCCAAATCATTAAGCAACCGCATTGCTTTCTCATCGGACTGAGGAGTGAAATCCCATAACAATGCTTCGGCTTGGCACCAACGCGCAAATGTGGATGTGTTAGCAGGGTTTCTAAGTCGGGAAGTTGCAAAAGAGTGGATCCGACTTACAACCTGACTTGCAGCCGGAGCGATGCCGTCCCAGAGACCGAGGTCTATGATTTCATTGAAGACTATCTGGCCATTGCCGCGATCTTCGAACTGGATTGCAACTTTTCCACTGCGTTCGTCATGTCTGAAGCGCAGTAGATAACTGCCCAATTCATGACCACGAACCAGTGTAGGCTTTGGAAAGTTTTCTTCGCCGAAATACTCTGATTCATAAAGGTCGAAAGACTTGAAGGAGGACAAGCCAGAAACAACCTCTTCGCGAAGATGAACTGCGTCGTTCAGACCCTTTTTATGAAGCGATGAGGAAATGATTGAGATCTCTGGAAGCCTGACGATCTCTTCGTTGTTCGAGAGTACGCTATGGGTCGCGCCTACGTCCCCAGGACGGTGCGAAAATCCGGCTCTTTGACCATCGGGTTCTTCCGCGACCAAAAGCGCTCTGGTTTCTTCGTCCGGCTCCGCATCTAGATGAAGGCGCATTTCGCGTTCGCAGGTCTTGAACTGCTGTTCTGCGCGTTCAGGCTGTCCGAGCTTCTTGTACAGCCGGATGAGCAAACGGTGGGCAGCTTCAAACGCAGGGTCTATGGTAAGGAGGAACTTGCCTCCAGCCTCGATTTTCTGTCCACCGTCGTCAACGGACAACTCGTCGAGATGCCGAAAAGCGGCTGTCGAAACTTCAGAACGAACACGTTCGCGTTCAACCTGGATCCAGTCGTTAAGTTCCGGATCAATGTCCTCAAAACCTGCCAGAAACTCGCCTCGCCACAAATCTGTGGCTTCACGAAAATCAGAAGCGCGCCCCTTTTCGAGCAGGCCCATGACTTCATCCAAATCGGTGTAGAAAGCGGAAGGCTCAAGCTGAACATGCCCAGGCGAAGAGCGCACAACATCGACGCCTGCGGCTTCCTCAGCGGTTTTGAGCTGTCTCAGCGCCTGGCGCATGGACTGCATGGCCTTGTGCCTGTCGGTGCCACTCCACAACAGATCGGCCAGGGTTTCACGGGGTGCAGTGAGGCCACTCATTCGGCTCAGGTAAGCCATGATTGCCAAGGCTTTACGGGTCTTGACTGCAACCGGCTCCAAGTCCTTGCTCATCAGCAAGGGCCGTCCTAGGCAAGCGAAACAATACGCCTTTGCCATCAATTCCCCGTATTTGAACATCAGCATCGGTTTTGTCGTGGCCACGCAACCGCGGATAATACGCAACCGCAAACACAGTAATAGCTTATCACGCTTATTTCACGCCGCAACAGCATGATTTATATGGATGGTCACCGCAGCGCGAAGCTGCAAACGGCGAATCGAATACTGGTGGGTAGTAAAATGTCAAAGACAGTCAGCAAACCGGACCTTACCGAATCCCAACAGGAACCGGCAGTTGAAGCGATTAAACGCATGATCCGGTACACCAAGAAGGAATCGGACAAGGACGGGCGGACTTTCTGCTCCTACTTCCTCGACATGGCTCTGCAGTCGCTGGAAGATGGAACTGAGGATCTCGACAGCCTCCTGAAGACGAAGATCACACCGCTTATGGTGGGGCAACAAAGTGTGGAAACGTCCAAGTCGGAAAACGCCTGACGGGTCCACCTTGGAAGCAGCAACATCTTGCCGCGCGCCTTTTCGGCGTGCGGCATTTTTTTGGTAAAGTTGTTCTAAGAACAAAGATTGGGACCGGAGCGGAATACCGCCTGGCATGTCCCTTAAAAGTAGAATGAAAAAAGTGGCGACCCCGGCAGGATTCGAACCTGCGACCATTCGCTTAGAAGGCGAGCGCTCTATCCAGCTGAGCTACGGGGCCATGTTACCTGTTCTGTTGCAGCTGATAATTCACTGTGCGACTGAAAACAACGTCGGAATTGAATAGGCATGGCCAATTTCAACAAACAATCCGGAACTAGGCTACATCAACCCATGTCCAGAAGCCTGTGACACCTCAATGCGTCCAGGGAGCTACCCGGTTGAATTTGAAATTGTCTGAATAGGCAGCGCCACGCACTTTGCGCTCTTGAGCTTTCTCCACCCGATATGGAATTCCATGACGTTTGGCGTAAGCAACGGCTTCTTCCTGGCTCTCAAAATAGAGCCGGATCTGCTGTTTCATGTCAGATGAAGAAGTATAGCCCATAAGCGGCTCTACAGATTTGGCGGCTTCCGGCTCATAGTCCAGCACCCAACGATGGGTTTTTGCCTTGCCCGATTGCATGGCGGTTTTCGCCGGACGGTAGATGCGCGCAACCATGTGAGTGTGCCCTTAAACGATTTCGCAGAGTATCACTTCTCTTCAGAAGCTTTTTCCTGCCTTTTGGAAGGAAGTCAACACTTAGCCTGTTGTCGACACCCCAAAAACAAACCGAATTGCCAATTTGACGTTTACCACTCGTTGGATTGTGACGCGACGTGAGATGACGAAAGCTGCAACTTGTGCTATCAACTTTCCTAACGTGACCTTTTGAAAAAACCACAACAATCAAAAGGGAACGTCTTAGACAAATGCACAAACAGATGCGTGATACAGCCGGTCTTGTCACCAAGGTATGCCGAGACCAAAAAGAACAACACAACAGGATGGCTTATGCATTACCCGTTTCTCAAAAACCTGGGCGCCTCAGTACCGGAGCACATTCAGCCGGCCGCCTCCAAACCAGTCAATTTGAAGTCAGCGATCGACAAGGCAAACTTGACTGAAATGTGGGACATGATCCTCACGCTGGACTATGGTGTGTCCGAAGTCGCTGACCTTAGCCCGGAAAAGCAGGATGAGTTCCTTAATGTCATGTCCCTGCTTCTAAAAGCCTTCAATCGGTAACTCTGAACTGACAACGGAATTTAATTGCTGAACCGCCCAAAGACAGTCTTTACGGAACTCGGGATCGAGGCCATAGAAAATGGCCTTGCGGACCCGCTGCTGTCCGCCTTCTACGAGGCGGTCATGACTTCCGCTGACGGCAGCTTCAGACAGACCATGCAACCTTTTCTACCGCACCTCAGCCTGTGTTCGGACAAGGTCACGGAATTTGCGCCGCCGCCTATCTTTTACGTTGGCAAGGAAAGCGGGCAACGTCAGCTTTTTGGAGACGATTGGGCAACTTCGACGCGTTCCAACGCAGCTCTTCGCACGCCTGATGCCGATCTTGAAAGAGCGTCAGCCGAGGGCTATCGCAACGCTCTCTCGGGCAAGCCCTACTATGGCTACGCCAGAACACCCATTTCCGTCGATGGACAAGAATATGAGATTGCGTTCGAGCGACTGATTATCGCCGTGCGCCCTCACATCAGAGCCAACTATCGGATCTGCGCCTATCTCGGCATCATTCAGGATCTTCAGCCAAAGTCCTGATGATTAATTTCGCCAAGCCGAACAAGTCGCTCCTGGTCGAATACACGAGCCAATCATCCGGTCTGATGTGGCCAGGCGCGATATGCCAATGTGTTCCCCTCGGAACGAACCTGCGATATCCCACCCGGACGCCAAAGCCCTTTTCAGCAGCCTTGGAAGCCATAAGGCCGTAAAGGTAGTCGGGCGACCACTTCAGCAAAGAGACCAGGAAACCAAGCTGCGTGAGAGGCTCAGCAAGTCCCTTGCCCCGAATGTCACCTCTCAGCCATAGGTTTCCGTGATAGACGATCCGGCCGCGCATGAAATAGGCGTCGTGCGCATGCTCACTGCCAAAACGAACCTGCGGGTTCGGGTCGACGAACATCCGGCGCTGCTGCTGTTGCCAATGATCGGCCAGGCTCCTGTCCTTAAGGTCCTCCACCTTGGCTGCCTGGACGGAAACTATGTTGCCACTGCTGTTGTATGCACCGATCCAGAATGCAGTTGCCCCGTGGAGATCGAAGAACCTGGGCGAGAAATCCTCCATTAGGTATTTGTCTTCGGTGGATCGGATCGTTTTTTCAAATAGCCCAAAATCCGCGCTCTCCTTCAAGGACAGCCCGGTTTTATGAATTCTGGTTTGAATGGCGGCAATGGCCGCGGATATCTCCAGCGTGCCCTGCTCGTCCGGGTCCGGTCCCATCTGCCCTGCCTGGCGCCGTCCAGCTTGTGAAGGCGCCTCCCTGAAGGATCAAATTTGTCGGAGTGCCAGAGTGTTCTTCTGAAGGGCGATGCACAAGGTCGCTTGTGTGAGCGCGCCAAGTTATCCCGGCATTATCAATGATTGCCCTATGAATAGCAGCAGCAATGCATGCGCCGTTGCGCCCAACCCGTGCAAAGAAAGAATCGCGTCAACAAACACAAGCCAGAAGTCCCGACACCACGATGGCGCAGTCCTGTGTTCAAACCAATATTTTGGGAAAAATGGTCGGGGCAGCAAGATTCGAACTTGCGACCCTCTGGTCCCAAACCAGATGCGCTACCAGGCTGCGCTATACCCCGATCCGTTGATTTCGAGGGGTGTATCCGCGTTCGGCGTTGGCGTCAAGGGCGAAGAATTTAAGAGCAATCCAAGGCTTGTGGAAAGAAGTCCAACAGGCCAATCGAACTCTGGGCTGCATCGAACGCTCGTTCCCTCATCTCTCGATCTAATATTCCGAGAGACCGCGCAGGAAACTGCTCTAACCTGATGCCTTCATAACCGACCAAGCATCAAGCTTCTTGGAGCTAGATCGGGTTCCGCGTCGAATTCTGTGTTTGACCACACAAGAGGCCCCAACCGTAAAGTGTCCTGCCATCTTCGGCAGATGGTCAGTCCCACTCAGGTATGATTTCCACTTTCCCCTTCCAACCATAGCTGCCTGCCATCGAAACCCTGAGCTCGCTCACCGGGTTGGCTGTGGTTGACAAATATGGGTGCTCGAACTGATGGTCCAGGTCATCGAGGGTAATCGACCAGCCGCCACGAGGTTTGAAGTCGTTGAGCCAGACCCAACCTGAATAGTAGTAACCCCAGTTCTTGAAGTGCCGAGGATTGATGTAACGCCGCAAGACACGCTCACTTGTTACGCCCATTGCAACCGCACCGGCAACAGTTGAGACGTATTCGTTTTTCAACATGTTGTGCGGTATTTCGTGATAATGGGTCGCTGCGTGGACAGCTTCGTTTGCGAGTGTACTGGCATGACGCGCATTGCCTATCCTCGGCATAAATCGCAACTTGATCGCTTTTTCATCGTCCAGGTATCCCCCGCGTCCTCCCAGGTCAGGATCGACGTCAATTGTAATTGCATTGGTTTCAATCAGTTCAGCAATCTTGCGATAGTCCTGTGCACGCATGGTTGTCGCACCATGACTGATCGTGGGCATTCTTCGGGATAAATCCCTAAGAATCGTTGCGGCGGAATTGTTTACACCTGCCATGAAAGTTGCTGCGCCCGACCCTTTGCTGAAATGTGCAGGTGGGACCCAACTAGATGATGGGACGTATATTATTCCGTCCTTGCCATCAGCTGTTAGAGAACTGTCGAACTTGAAATTCCCGCTGGGGTCAAGGCGCCAGCATCCGACCGCGTTTTGTAGGTACCAATTCACTTCGAGCGGGTCCTGGGTCTGGAAGTTGAAAATGATCAAGTCCCAGGGGTTCTGGCGTCCAACGGCGCGCGCATGCGTCCAGAAATTTCCGTCGGTTGCCCATCTGGCAGCAGCGGCGTCTTTCGGCGGCCAGGTTGAGATCAAGGATTTCGGTTTTTTCATCTTGGGCACGCCGGGCGCAGGGCTACGGGCGGCACCGGGAAAAATGGAACTCATGTTGCTTACTCTCAAATACAAAAAAGTCGGTCGAAATCAGCACCAGAAAGAAGAGCTGTTTCTCAAAATCATCTAAACGTTCGCGACTTCAATTCATGCGCGGAAAGCCAGGTGTTTTGCCAGCCAGGAACTTGCCTGCTTAAGCTGGCATTCGATAATTGTTCCATGGGTAAGGTGCCGCCAACGGCGTGACCAACAATCTGTCGATCAACACGGCGAACGTAGCATTGCAAGGTCGAATAAAATGGTGATTGAAATCACAAATTTCCTGATGCCGAGGTCTGAAGACTGACCTGGTTCCAATTCGGAAAATTCACAAGGCAAAACGACCTAAAGCAATACGCTCCGTAAGCGTCAAAGTAACGCTCAAGCAGCGATACGCGTTAAATTTCCGCTGCTCACCTTGTCTACCGTTTCCAGAAGAAACTATTCAGTCATCATAGAAGGGCTGGAAACGCCGTCTCCAGGTTCAAACCCCAGCTTGGCGGAAAGACCTGCATTGAGCTCAAGCACATATTTGGCAGGCTCGCGCGAAGGAATGACGTCTTCAGAAAACGGGGTCGTGTCAGCTGCGATCGACACAATCCACCCTTTGGCATCGATGTAGATAATATCGAGTGGCAGCGGAGTGTTCTTCATCCAGAAAAATCGCTCACCCTCACCTTCGAAAACAAACAGCATTCCATGATCGGCGGCCATCTCTTCGCGGAACATGAGGCCTCGGGCTCTCTGCCGATCCGTGGATGCGACCTCTACTATGAATGTGTGCTCGTTGTCGCCGGAGCGAACGATCAGTGTTTCTGTCGGCAAGGGAGCAACGTCTTCCTGAGACTTTGCAGGCGAGATCCCAATCACCACAAACAAAACTAAAAACGATAAGACGACCGAGCGAGCCGCAGGGGGAAAATCATACGTTTGAGCTCCGTTCGCCGGAAATTGCAGCGCTTCTGGAATACACAACGAGACCGTTGCCAAACAAAAAGGCCGGAACATGTCCGGCCCTTGAATTCAGGTAAGCTGACTTGTCGTCAATGAGACGCCGGGATGTGAGTTCCTGCACCCATTGGCCGAATTTCAGCTGCCATACGACCCTTGGGTCCATTCCCGAACCTGACGAGAACGTCCTGTCCAGGCCGCAACTCGGTAATTCCAAAGCGGCGAAGCGTTTCCATGTGAATGAAGATGTCCTCAGACCCCTCGCCTTGGGTTAGAAAGCCGAACCCCTTCACACGGTTGAACCATTTGACGGTCGCCTTTTCAAAACCGCCTTCCGGTACGACCTGAACATGCGTTCTGGACGGAGGGAGCTGCGAGGGATGTGTTGCCGACGTTTCATCCATGGAAAGGATGCGAAACGCCTGAAGTCCTCGAGGCCGGTCAAGCACCTCGCATACAACTCGTGCGCCTTCATAGGCGGTCTGATAACCATCCCGCCTGAGGCAGGTAACGTGGAGCAGGATGTCGCTTTCACCGCTGTCCGGCACAATGAAGCCGTAGCCTTTACCGACATCGAACCATTTAATCGTTCCGGCGATCTCGAAAACATCAACGGCAACATCTTCCGTCATTGTATCGAGTGCGCGGGGTTCCCCTGCGGTTTTAACCCCCATAGCCATTTGTCCCGTCTCTGGTCCGCATCATTCAGCTAAAGGCAAAAAATCGACTCGCCCGATAGCTGATTCCTAACAAAAGGATAACATTGTGCTTTGTGTCGAGAAGGGAAATTGTCGAACTAACCACAGACCATTTGCTCGATTTTCCGTTATTCTTCATCAAATTCGGCAAAAGTCTGTGCCAAAGGTGTGCGAATGACTGTTGAAGCATAAGAATCGAGCGGCGTTTCTTCTCCGTTGAGAATCACCAGTTCTGCACCGGTCTCTACAGCCAATGCCGGAAGTTGAGCTGCCGGGTGTACGACCAAAGATGATCCGAGGACCAGAAAGAGATCGCATTCCTGTGCAGCTGCCGCCGCGTTTTGCAAAGCCGCCTCCGGCATCCGTTGACCGAAGCTGATAACTGCAGCCTTCAACAACCCGCCACATCTCGCACAAACAGGGCTGCGGCCGATTTCAACTGTATCTCGTTGGTCTTCCAGTGCCGCACGCACCCCACAGGAAAGGCATGAGGCAAATGTGGAGTTCCCGTGAATCTCAATCAGCCTTTCGTCAGGAAATCCTGCTTTCTGATGAAGTCCGTCGACATTTTGCGTCACCAGACGCTGTAGACACCCGTCTTTAGCCAATGAACTCAGTGCCAGGTGTGCCGCATTCGGCGAAGCTTTCTGAAAGTAATCCTGCATCTCGAAACGACGGTCCCAGTCTTCCAGCCGACTTTCTTCCGACCTTACAAAATCCTGGTATTGAACCGGCTGTCGTTTGGACCATATCCCGCCAGGCGAACGAAAATCCGGAATGCCGGATTCTGTCGAAATGCCTGCACCAGTCAGAGCGACTATCCGGTGGTAGGCACCGCGCTTGAATTGTGCGACATAGTTGCGAGCTTCGGCCAGTCCTGTGATGGTCTTCATGGGTCGGTCACTCGCCTTTCAGACAACCTCATTCGATTGGGAAAAGGGTAGGATATGCGTTATTTGCACACAATGGTTCGGGTCACCAATGTTGACGATTCCCTTGATTTTTACTGCAACAAAATGGGGATGAAAGAACTGCGCCGCCATGAAAGTGAAAAGGGTCGTTTCACTCTAATCTTTCTAGCCGGCTCTGAAGATATTGAAGCCGGCAAGGCCAACGCCGCACCTCTTTTGGAACTCACTTACAATTGGGATCCGGAGGACTATGACGGCGGGCGAAACTTCGGTCATCTCGCATTCGAAGTCGATGATATTTACGATTTCTGCGACAACCTTCAAAAACAGGGCGTTACGATCAACCGGCCGCCGCGCGATGGCCGCATGGCATTTGTTCGTTCGCCGGACAACATTTCAATTGAATTGCTGCAAAAAGGCGAAGCCCTTGAAATCAAAGAGCCTTGGGCCTCAATGACAAATACCGGCGAGTGGTAATTCACGTCGGTTTTCAACATATGCAAGCCCGGTTTCCCGGGCTTGCAAAAAATTGTCGCAAAGGCTCTTGCGGGCGTGAGCATTCCCGCCTATAAGCCTCCCCACGACGCAGCTGTGTCGACCGCGCGCCCATCGTCTAGCGGTCTAGGACGCCGCCCTTTCACGGCGGAAACACGGGTTCGAGTCCCGTTGGGCGTGCCATTTTTCTCTAGGAAATTTCGAGCCGTTATTGCCTGGTGTGGTGTCAAAACTCACCTGGGGAAACGTACCTTCTTTTGATCTCAATGGCCGGATCATCTTTTCTGAACAACGTTCTTCCCGGAAACTCGGTCTGATAGAACTCGGCGATATCAGCGCCCGTCGGCCCTGCAAAAGCAATCCGGCCATTTGGAAAGAAAATATCCAGTTCATCATCTTCATGTTCGCTGGCGTATGTTTCCTGTGAGCCGTGAAGAACCATGGTGACGCCAATTTTGTTGTTCACATAGTGCTGCACATCGAAGAATTTCGGCGACCGTGCATGCTCCATGCCCAAACGCTCCTCCTTCACGCGCAACAGCCTCTCCGGTGCTTTCATGTCCACGATGCCATACAGGTCGAAATCCCCGTGGATGCACTTTCCCGCGCGAATAAGAGAGTTCGAGGCGAATTTCACGCAGCCGTAGTACGGATCTTTAGGGTTAAGCTCGACGAAATAGAGCCCGCCATGGGGAATATAGGTCAGCGTTTGCTGTTGAAAGAAACTGTCCATCTCCGGTCGAAGCTTGGCTTTGAAATTGTTCCATTCTCCAACAGCTTTGGCGTAGCGGCCCTCCTTATAAGCAGACGGTCCGAAAATCGTCGGATCAACCACCAGACCGGCAATACAGCCACGTTTTGCCGCCGATGGTTTGCTGCCTATTGGCAGTACATCGAAATCGGCGGTCTTCGCCTTGCAGTCGAGACGCTTGGGCGACGCGTAGTCCTTGCCGATATGTTGGAGCGTTGCCGTGTTTGTGCGCCGAACCAAAATCGCAGCTTCATAAAGCATTGCTGCTTCGCGAAACACTTCGACATGCTCTTCAAGCATGTGTTTGAGGATATCAGCACTTCCAGCCATAAAACGGTCTCCCTATCTTGCAGGCTCGTCGTCAGAGCCAGCCGGACGGAACAGTTGCAATGATATTAAGGCTAACAGAGCTTCCCAAGCCAATAACGTGACAGCAGTCACAAATCGGCGGTCAGCCTTCTTGATGGCGACTTAAGACCCGGCTCTGGCAACGTCTCCTTGGCGCAACCCCCTGCCCTCGGGGTACCCAGCTTAACCCATTGCAAATTTTGCTGGTAAATTGTGCGTGCAATCGTGGCGTTCTCCAACTTGATTGTCTATAGTCGTTCCTGGATTCCAGGGAGCTTTTCCATTTGAAACAAGCAGGCTCCCGCGTGCAGGGGTTGGGGAACTCGGAATGCCAGTTCCTGTGACGTTTATTACAGAATTGAATTGCCAAAGGGGGTACGTCTTCTTTCAAGAGGACGAAGACCTCGAAAACAAGATCGGCTCACCCGACAGGCAACCTAAGATCGACGAGAGGACATTGAAATGTTCACACGAATGATCGCCGTGCTGGCAATACTGATCGCAGGGACAGCTCCGGCACTCGCGAAGCGTGTTGCCCTGGTTCTTGGCAACGGCGCATACGAACACACAGTACCCCTACCCAATCCAGCCAATGATGCAGAGCAGATGGCTGCCAAACTGCGCAGCCTGGGATTTGATGTCGTTGCGGGTCAGGATCAGACCTACACCGACATGCGCAGATCCGTCATGAACTTCGCAAAGAAGGCTTATGGCGCAGAGATCGCGATCCTGTTTTATGCAGGGCATGGCCTGCAGGTGGGCGGCCAAAACCACCTTGTTCCAATTGACGCGACGATTGAAGACGAAACCTCACTGGATTTCGAAACCATCACGGTCGACTTCATCATGCGCCAGATGTCCAAGGACGTGAAAGTGCAGATGGTGTTCCTTGACGCCTGTCGCGACAACCCGCTCGCACGCACGCTTTCTCGGCGCATGGGACCGACCCGCTCAGGCAGCGTTGGCCAAGGTCTTGCGGAAATCAAGATGGAAGAAACCGGTGGTGAAGGTTCGGTTATCGCCTTTGCAACCAGCCCCGGCGATGTGGCTCTTGACGGTGAAGGCGCAAACTCGCCGTTTACGTCTGCTTTGATCCGGCATATCGACACCCCGAACGCGTCGATCCAGACCGTCATGACTCGCGTTACCGGAGACGTTTATCAGGAAACGGAAAAGCGTCAGCGTCCTTGGGTCAATGCTTCCCTGATTGGCGAAGTGTTTCTCAACAAGCAGGCACCGGTGGCAAGTGGTCCGACAACTGAAGTTGCATCTCTCGGCACGACGCCTACGACAACGCCTCAGCCGGTCGCAACAACATCAGCAGTTGCTGCAACCACCCAGTCCACTATTGACTGGGAGCGTGAAAAGCTGATCTGGGAAACGGCCAAGGCCAGCAACACGGTCGACGACTACCAGTCGTACCTAGAAGCTTATCCGAATGGCACGTTCACAAACTTTGCCCGCAACAGCATCAAGCGTTTGCAATCCGGAAGTCAGGTAGCTGCGGTCAACCCAGGTGCTACGGCTGTTCCAGGTCAAGCAGGTGGTGTCGCAACCATGCCCGACCCGCAGAAAGCAATTCCAGGCACGCAGGTTACAGAGTCTTCGCTTGGTTGGAACCGGACTGCTCGTCGTGAAGTGCAAACCCGTCTCAACCTTGTAGGATTTGACGTGGGCCGTCCGGACGGCGCCTTCGGTCCGAAAACCCGCGCAGGTGTCGCTGGATGGCAGACAGCCAACGGCATTGTTCCGACCGGCTTCTTTACACCGGCGCAATATGCGTTGCTGACGACCCAGACCGCTGCTCAATATGCTGCATATCAAGCAGAAGTGCGGCAGAAGCAACAAGCCGCAGCAGCTTCGCGAAGCAGCACCAGCAGGTCGACAACGACCCGTCGGACCAACAACACCACGACCACACGACGCAGCAACAACGGTGGCGGTGTAAACCCGGCTGGCGCGGCGTTTATCGGCGGCGTTGTCGGCGGCATTATCGGTGGCGCGATCGGCCGCTGATAAAGCGTCCTCCAAGACAAAAGAGCCCGGCTTCTTCGAACGCCGGGCTCTATTCATTTCAGGGTTGGTTCTGAAAGATCTGCGTCAGTTCAATTTAAGACTGATCCGCTTGAGATTGGATGTGCGCGCTTCGTCGAGTATCTCGATCACGCTCTGAAATTCGGTACCTTTTGCAGGAAGCAGAATTGCGCTTTCTGCTCCAAGCCCCGCCAAGCGGTTCAATTCGGCCGACAGCTCCATAAGCTCCAGAGAGCTGCCATTGACGACAATTGTCATTCCTTCGGCGCTAGCCCCTTGCCCGATTTGAATCAAAACAGAAGGCGCGCCGGTGTTTATCAGTTGATCATTTGTCTTTTCTGCCGTGCTGCTACCAATACCAACGTCCAGCGGTCGCCAGACGCCAAAAGTGGAAGACAGCAGGAAGAACATGATCAAAATAAAGATCACGTCGATCAAAGGCGTCAGCGGAATACGCCTGCGTTTAGCAAGCGGGGTCTGTATGAACAGCATTTCTACAAGCTTCGTTGGCACTTGAAGCACCAATGTCTCGTATTCTTTTTAAAATGTACAATCCTAATCCCAGATTTGACCCCGTTCATGCATTTCCGTAGCGTTGTTCTTGGAAGAAGCAACTTGGTAACCGTTTGATGTCGCAGGCACAAAACTCAGAACATTGCGATCGATCCTACTTACGCAAATACACTCTGCTCGGCTTGCTCGCCTGTCTGGCGTGCTTTGCTCTGCCTCGGTCGGCGGAAGCAGGCTTGCGAGTGTGCAATGGCTCAGTCGACCTTGTGAATGTAGCGATCGGCTATGAAACTGATGAAGGCATAAGAACGGAAGGCTGGTGGACGATCACCTCGAACGCCTGCAGTCAGGTTCTGCAGGAACCGCTCAAGAGTGCCGGATACTATCTTCACGTGGCAGACGGTTTCGGTGAAGGCAGGCTTGTCGGCGACATTACTCTTTGCATTCGTGAAGAAAAATTCGTTGTGTATGATGGTGACCAATGCTGGCAACGCGGTTTGATCGAAGCTGATTTTTTTCAGATCGAAACCGGAGGAGCCGAAGACTGGACCGTTCTGCTGTCTTATGACTGAATGGGATCTGAAGATTTAAAGACCCGGTCAGGCTGTTTTACCGGGGCGTCATTTTGGGGGTGTATGTATATGCAAAAAACTGTTCGGACTGCCGTGTTGATTCTATTGGGGGCAGCCCTCGCCAGCCCTGTTCATGCCCAGGAAACCGGCGGAAAGATAGGCTTGGAGCTCAACCACACGCAGCCGACAGCGGATGGCGGGTGCCGTCTCTCCATAATCGCGACCAATGGTTTGGAAAGACCGATGAACCAACTGGGCCTGGAAATGGTTGCCTTCAACAAAGATGGACTAGTCGATCAGTTCCTGCGCCTTGATTTCACTCGTATTTCGGCCGGGAAAACAAAGGTTCTTCAATTCGACCTTGCCGGCAAGGCCTGTGACAGTCTTTCCAGGCTGCACATAAACGATGTTCTGAATTGCGTTCCGTCGGCGATTACTGATGTTTATTGTCCGGACTTGCTGGACTTGAAAAACCGCACCGAGATTGAATTCGGTGACTGAGCGATTGTCTGCCGATAACGGGACCCGACCATTTTATGGGTGATACATTTTCTTCTCTTTTTGAGCTGGGTGGACCGGTAGTCCTCATACTACTGGCCATTTCAATCGCTGCGCTCGCCGTAATTCTGGCAAAAGTGTTCCAGTTTTCCAACGCGCGCGTAGGACGTCACGGGATGGTTCGCCAGGCTGTGACCCAGTGGCGGTCAGGTGAGCGAAATACGGCAGCTCAAAACCTTATAAAGGATCGCTCGCTGTCAGCCGCCCTGGTGCGCAACGCGATGGATGCCATCCAGATGCTCGATCAGCAGCCACTCGCCTCACAAGAACGGGACATTCGCGAGGAACGCTTGCGGGAAGAGATATCGGCGCGTGCCGCGGACCGCCTTTTCGCACTGGCCAGCTGGTTGAAAGCGCTGGACTTGGTCACTCAGATTGCGCCGCTCCTGGGACTGTTCGGCACAGTTCTGGGCATGATCGATACCTTTCAAACGCTTCAGGAATCCGGGGCTGCGGCAAATCCGGCGACACTCGCCGGTGGGATATGGGTTGCCCTATTGACCACCGCTTGCGGGCTAGCGGTCGCCATACCAGTTTCCGTCGCGGTGACATGGTTCGAGACCCGGTTGGAAAAGGAACGGGCAGCTCTTGAAGTGCTTTTGACTGGCGTCTTTACCGCTGGCAGTTTTTCAACCGTTGCTTCAACGTAAAACCTTGAAGGCAGACAAGGAGTAAACCCCCGGCGCTTCAAGCACCTCGGCAATCCTGTTTGCGCCAAGTTTGCTGAAACGGCCAGGCTGCCGGTCTTTAGGTCGGTTCCAGATCGCCAGCAACAAGGCCGTTTCTTCATTGACCCTGGAGATCAACGTAACAGGAATGGCAAACCGCCAGCCACCAGCTGTTGCAGCGTTCGAAGCCGGCAGTATGAACTCTCGGCCGTCATGAATGCTCCCGGCGTCATCAATCAGGTAGATTTCTGGTGGTCCCTTGCCATTCAGTTCCAAGCCAGCAGTTTCGGCAGCTGCAATCCGCTCGATCGGCAAGTCGCGCTGAATCAGCCCGGAAACACTGGATCCGCTTTTGACGACGGTCCTTTCAAGTTCAACAAGCCCCGCCGCCTCAATACCTCGGGAAAATCCAATAGCATCCAGCAGAGCGCATTGGGGCCGTGTTACGAGCCGCAACTCGATATTGGCTTCATAACCCTGACTTGCCGCGAAACTCTTGTCGAAGACTGCAAATGGCGCGATGCCTGCGCCGAAGGCAGTTACCGACGCCGTGTCAGTACCTGCAGACATCACTGAAAGATGAGCGCACTCTCCAGCATCGTAATCAGCGACATAATTCGTGACCTTAGCCAGCGGATCGATACTGGCAAGTTCAACTGGCGGAACACTTGGTGTTGGATCTGAGGACTGCGGCGATGCGGATATTGCAGACTGCTGGGGTTCGGTTGGCGCAATTGCCGCAAGCTCCGTTTCGGAAGGACGAATGGCTGCGAATTGTTGTTCCGCCGGTCGTACTGTTTGAACTGAAGACGTAGGCGTCGCGACAGTGACCGAACTGGGAACAACAGTGCTGCTTGCTGCCCCTTCTTGGGCTGAAGACACTTGCGGTGACACAGCTTGCGTTGAAGGCGCTTCAGCTGAAGTGACGGCAATTGCTTCACTTTGAGAAGGAGTAACAGCCGTGACAGGTGCCGTTAACTCTACCGAAGGCCCGGTCCCGGTAGACACAACGACATCATCGTCCTCTGTCTCGACTGTATTCGCCGTCACAGGCGTAACAACGCCAGTCGGTGCGGCAACGGGCGCAGAATTGACAGTGGCTGCGTTTGCCCCCGAACTCACGGGTGACGGTACTAAGGCCGGTGTAACAACATCCGTTGCGGTAACAGGTGCAAGCGAGACCACGGTGCTTGTTGGGGACGTTGGTACCACAGCTTCGGTGACGGTCGAAGGAACTGTGGTTGCAACAACGTCAACACTGGGATCGATTTTTTCAATCGTTGTTGGTTTAGTCTGGGCGTCCGGCTGCGTAGCAGCTTCTGGTGCGATGCTTTCTTGAGCTTCAACAACAATCGTGTTGCTTGGGTCAACCGTGGCGATGGATACTGCGGATGAACTGGGTACTGACACTGCCAGCGTTTGAACCGGCTTGAGAGCTGCACTCTCAACAGGCTGTGAAATGATTGAAGGCGGCTGTTGAAGTACAGGTTGCGATATTTCCGTCGGTTGAACGACCGACACATTGTCAGCGGCGATCACGTCTTGCGGGGCTATTGTGACGCCTGAAATAGCCTCAAAATCCAGACCACCGCTTTCAAGCACAATTTCGGCTTCGGGCGGAACTGGCGGTTCCTGAACTTGCCAGGAAAAGTCCTCCAACCCAAACAGAACAATTGAAACATGTGCCGCCAGCGATGTGCCCAAAACGGCAGGCCAGATATAGCCCGGAATGCTCCATTGCCCATCCTGATTATAGAGGACCGTCGTCACGAGCCATCCGCCTCAATAGTGACAAGAGTAATCTTTCGAATTCCGCCTGCTTTCAGTTCTTCAGCAAGTGCGGTCAGATCGCCCATTTTGGTGCGTCGATCGATTTGCAGGGTCAATTTGTCGGATACGTCCACCCTGCTCTTCAAAAATTGAGCTAGCTCGTCCCCTTCCAGTTTGTTGCCGTCGAGCCAGATCTCCCCCGATTTATCGAGAGCAAGGCTGCCTTGTATGCTCCCGGTCCCTTCGTCATTTACGGTCTCGGCCCATTGAAAGTCATCAGGCAAAGGTGGGCGAAGTGTGCCGGCTACCAGCAAAAACAACAGCAAAAGAAAGACAACATTTATAAGCGCCAACGAAGAATCGGCTCTCCGCTGGGGGATCAGTTCCTGAAGATGTATCGGTTTTGTATAGCGCTTCACGACAGCTTCACACTCATCAGCGACAGTCCCTTACGGAACCACCTTGACCGTCGTTGCAGTTGCACGCAAGACCGCAACCTCCTGCATGAGGTTGTCAAAGAAGGCTGAGGCCTGTTTCTCGGATCGATTTGAAAGCGACTGCGCAACATCGGGCCCGACCATTGCAATCACCAGGCCGGTTTCTTCAACTGCGCTTTTCAAGCTCAAAGGAACAACAAACCCTGCCCCGCCATTGTCCGTCTGGAGGAATGGCGACAGGTTTACCACTTCGCCCTTGCTGCCGACATAGAGCAAACCGAGTTCCCCGGTCGCCGGATCATAGCCTGAAATTCGGCCTGCCATATTGCTTCCGTTCGGAATGACGGTGCGCTGCATGTCCAGATGAAGTTCTGTTTGGGCGTTGCCCTCAGGCGTGCCTCTGAGGAATGCCACGGCAGGGCACTGATCATCGCTGATCAAGTTAACCTGAATTTTGGCCTCAAATCCTTGGGACTGCGTGAAATCGCTGTCAAAAGCGATAAACGGCGGTGTCCGTGAGGCAAAACCTTCAATTTCTGCCGAGCGGCTCGCAATCTCGACTGGCTGGAGATACATGCAATCACCTGCCTGGTAACTGCTGACAAAGCTCCGAATTCTGTCTTCGGGTTTCAAAGTCTCTTGCGGCTGATCCTGTTGTGGCGTGATCGGAGGCGGTAATTTGTTGTCTGTTTCATTGCCATTCACCGAGGGGCGCAGGTCTTGTTTTTCAGGTATGGGAATGTCCGGAACCGTATTTTTTTCGTCATTTGTGGTTGGCGATGGATCCTCCACAGAGGTTTCGCCAGACGATCCATCATCTGGTGTCAGGTTTGTCGGCAAAGTTGGCGCTGCTGGCGCGTTGTCGCGAGGCGGAGCAACCAGAACCGGTTTTTGATCCTGATCGGGCACCGACTGCCCAACGATGAAATAGACACCGCCTGCTCCAAGTCCGGCAAAACCAAGCAGTGACAAAGCGACGAGAATACGCCGTCCCCAGTTCACTGGCGGTGCTTCGTGATCAAGTGCGGACTGTTCCGGCGGCGGAGCCGAAGTCCTTATCACCGTCTTGTCGGGCATCTGGCGGCCCATGGGCGCCCCCAGTGTCCAATCCGCGATCTCAGCCATGCTGGCAGGACGGTTTGCCGGGTCAGGCTGCAGCATGGCTTCAAGAAGCGGTCGGAAACGATTGTCGATGCCATCTAGCGACGGAACAATCCGGCGCTTCTCAACGATCTGCGCCTGCGTGCCTCCCATATCAATCTGCTTGCCCGTCAAGGCCTCGGCAATCACAAGACCGAGGGAATAAATATCGCTGCGTGCAGTGACCTTGCCGTCGAATATGCCAACTTGTTCCGGCGAGACGTAATTGACCTTTCCGGCGAAGCCATCGCCAATGATCGTTGGTCCTCCGGTATTGGCACGTGATATGCCGAAGTCGATAATCTTCGCCTGCCCGACATCACTGTTTTGCAAAATTATATTGTCGGGAGACAGATCGCGGTGAATGACTTCCTTGTCGTGAACTGCCTGCAGCGCTGATGCCAGCCGCTGGACAAGCCTGTAAACCGCTTCAGGTTCAAGTGGCCCGGACTCCAGGCGCGAGTGCAGCGAAGGACCGCTGACAAACTCCATGGCCAGATAATAAACGCCCAATGTCGGTTCTTTGGCGAAGACATAGTATTGCGTCAGAGCGTCGTGCTTGAGGTTCCGGAGGATTTTGGCTTCCCTCTTGAAGAGGTCGACAATCATTGTGTCCCGGGAAAAGCTTGCAAGCAGAACCTTGATCGCGACGGGGTCCCCGCTCTCCACGTCGCGTGCGCGATAAACCGTTCCGATACCGCCGTCGGCAATGTGCTCCTCAATCTCATAGAGATTGTTGAGACGCGTTCCTTGCGGCAGCAAATTGTCGGCCGGGTTCATCAGCAGCTGCTCCTCAAACCGCTACATTGCGGTCAAAATCCACGATTACGACGGTCACATTGTCGCTTCCGCCACCCTCAAGTGCGCCATTGATCAGGCTTCTAGCCGTCATGTCAGGTGCACCGTTCATCAACATTGTCTTGATCACCGCATCATCAAGATGACCGGTCAAGCCGTCGGAACAAAGCAGAAAACGGTCACCGGGTCTCAGATTTCCAGATACCAATTCCAGTTCCAGTTCAAGGCCGGACCCAATCGCACGCGTAATGACATGGCGCCGAGAAAAGTTTCGAGCCTCTTCTACGGTCAGAACATTCTGATCGACGAGCTCCTGAACCTCAGTATGATCTGTCGTCAGCTGCTCCAGCATTCCGTTTCGAAATCGATAGACCCGACTGTCACCCGCCCAAAGACAGGCAAATGCACCCGCATAGGTCAATAGAGCGACAATGGTCGTCCCCATCGCAGCACCGTCGGCTTTGGCTGAGGCCCGCTCTATTCTGTCCTTTGCAACAATCAACCGGCCTTCGAATTGTTCAAGAAGGTCCTCAGCGCTGCGCGGAAGCGTGATACTTGTGAGTGCTTCCTTCACCAGACCAGATGCCATGGCACCGCAATGCATGCCCCCGGCCCCGTCCATTACGGCGAAGACACCCTTCCCTTCATCAACCAGATAAGCGTCCTCGTTTTCCTCCCGCACCCGTCCTACATGTGTCTGTCCGACCGCGAAGCTTCTAAGGGCTCCTTGTGTTTTTTCGGTCATGTTCGATGATCCTCCGGATGATATCGCCCATGATTTTCCCCCGCCGCTTTTTCTTGCCCACTTTCAACCTTGTGCTGCTCCGGCAAAATGAGCCATCGGAATGCGCCTGCGTCCGGCAGTCCCCGACAGCTGAACTCAATGGGCCGGTCTCCGGCCTGACAGCGAAACTGCGACAACAGATGTTCTCCGGTGTCTGGCGCTGCATCGAGTGCAACCTGGTCCACCCCATGGAAAACGTTGTTCAGATCGACCGGTGCTTCAAGCTTCTTGACGCCAGATTGAAACGCTTCAAGAGTCGCCTCTTCTTCCAGGGTCTTTAGGAGAAGATCCTCGACTTTGTCATACCAATCGCTATTGGGAGATCCATTCAAACCGGTTCCGGCCGGGGCGACCACGGTAAGTGGAAACTCGCGCCCAACCTTGTCAATGCTCGGCATGAACGCGCCGGCAACGGCAATGCCCAGTTCTCTGCCTCCCTGAGCCGGCGTCAACCAGAACCGCCAGACCGGCATGGTCATATAGGCCTCCTCCCAGGCTTCTATTAAATCAAGCCGTGACTGCGCCAGCCCCTTCATCAGAAAGGGCTCCCACAGTCTCATGAAACCGGCAGGGCAGTTTGCGGTCACAAAGTCCGCCCTTGCTGCCAGTTTTCCAAAATACCCGGCCCCCATTCGCTTAGAAGCTCGTGGGGCAGCTGAAGTCTCCAACAGCAGACAAAAAGAAAGGATTGGGCTTGGAGCGCAGCGTCACCGTAAAGGCTACCTGGCGGCCACCGAGCGTTTTCCGAATGACAAACTTGTTCTGACCTGAACTGACCCGATTGGCCCTCACAAAGCGGTAAAACGCCCAATCCCCGTGGATTTCCTGCCGTGAGCGATACCCTGGCACTTCAGGCTGTATCACCAGAACAACTCTTGGCGTCGCCGTGTTGCTCGGCCAATCGAAGCTGGCTGGAAGCGGCTCAATATCTGCATTGAACCCTGGGCCGCGCGTAACCAGCACAAGGTTGCCATTTACCTCCAAACTGGCAGCATCAGCCTGTTGCGACAATGCCCTTGGAACAACCTGAAGACCAACTGAAGGGAATGCGTTGCCAGTCGGGAAGAAGGCCTGCTTGATGAGGTCTGCCCGTTCGAATTGGCGCAGCGTCGCATTGGAAAGCCGGTCTGCCTGCGAGACCTCCGGTTTCCAGTTCCATGGTCTCGAAGTGGTGTCTATCAGCGGTTTCAGGTTTTCGTCGAAAAACCGCTGCATAATGCCTGACGGTGAGAACAGCTTTGCAAATTCCGTCATCGGCACCTCGGAGCGGCCATTGGAGAACGGATAGTTTCTGCCAACGATCTGCCGACACTGTTCAACGACTTGCGACTTCAGTTTTTCATTCAGTTGGGTAATCGACGTTTCCTTGAACTCCTCATCAAATTCCTTGGCCGACTGCAGGATCAATTGATCAAACGGATTGGGGAAACGCGTGGCATTGCTCCGAAGCAGCGATGCCTGAATCTGGACATTTGAGTTTGCGGTTTCGCTTTGAAGCGGGTTGTTGGCAACGACCAGGAGATTGTCCAGAATATTTTTAAAATTCAGCAACAAGGCATCGATCTTGCGGCTGTTTTCACCTTCAACGAGCACGTGATAAGGTCGGAAATGATCTTCGATGGCCTTGCCCGGAATGATAGTCGGACCACTGTTGCCACCTGACCCGCCCACGGCATTTGCGATGCCGCCGGGGGCAAGGACCTTCAACCCTGCCTCAATTCCGATGCGCTTCAATCCGCCAGCCGCATCGAATACGTAACGCTGGAACACTTTTTGCGCCGCATCCGCTCCCGCATCCGCTGCGTTGCCGCTGGACACCGCATCTGCGAGAGATTGACTGGCTAGGTCCTGTGTCAGCGACGTTTCGTTTCGTATGCTTTCGAGGAGTTGGACGACAGGAGAGGTTGGCGCGGAGACTGCCTGCAATGTCGTATAAAGCGGCTTGTCAGCCCGCATTGACTTGAACTTAAGATTTCCTAGGGCTTCTTCCCAGGCTTCGATGAAGTCCTTGGTGTAGAGACCAAGAATTTCACTGGGAAGCGATTGATATTGGTCGGAGAAGGCATTCGCCTCACTGATGTCGCCAAAGACCCACTTGTCTCGTTCCAGTTCTTCCCGAATTCCGGCCAGGTTAGGCAACACGGAAAGATGAAAACCTGGGTAAGTGAAAAACTTGTCGACAGCGACGGTGTCCAAAGTGTCTCCGTTGACGGTTTCAAACACTGTCACCATGTCCGGTCCGCCGCGCTGCTCGGCAACCCAATTGTCGCTGGCCAGGCCTTTCGCACGTGACTTCAGCAACGCATAGCCGCGTTCAGCGAGGCTGACGCGCGCCAATTCACGTTGCACTTCGGCCACCAGCACACCGTCCAACTGGTCCGTCATGACGTTGCCACCGAAATCCAAATCCAACATCGCAGTGACGTGAGTGTTGAGTTCGTTGCGCAGCACTTCACCTTGCGGACCAGGGAAACTTTGCAGGAAGTCTGCGCGGAAGGAGTTTTTGATCTGGTCTTTGTCAATCTCAGGCGCATCGCCCGCAACCATCCGGTAAAGCTTGGTCAGATTATAAAGCTGATCAATGGCTTCACCGCCCGGAGCCGTTCGGTTGTCCAGGACATCGGTCATCTGTTCTTCAATTCGCAGCAACAGACGTGGCCGGAGCAGCCTTTCCAATCCGCTTCGATAGGATGTGATACCAGCAGCTTGCAGTCTCTCCCGCTGACTGAGACCGAACTTTTCCATCATCGGTGTCGGGTCATCCCGGGTGTCGTAGCCAGCCGGCAACCCTCTCAAGAGAGAAAGGATATAAGCTGTATCGCGCAGGCTATCATCGCGCACGATACGTTGATCGAGGACGCCCTCGCCTTCCGCCCGCACAGCTGCGACCGCCTTGGCAGTCTCATCTATAAGAGCCTTGTTGTTGAAATAGCTAATTGTCCAAATACTGCCGAGACCTAGAGTTGCCAGTACGATCACAGAATAAGCGGCAATCCTGGTAGCTGTTGCCCACCGCACCACTTGTCGATTGTGGGTAACCCAGCCAGCTTCACCGATGATAACCTTCGTCAGCAGGTCTCGCAGGAAATAACTTTTTCCCTGACCTGATAGAGCAGCCTGCTGATACGCAGTGCCAAACGCCTGACTCATTGAGCCAATCACGCGGTCGATTGCCGTGCCGGTCTGGGTGCCAGATGTAAAATAGAAGCCTCGCAGGACGGCGTTCGGATAATACCGGCTCGGCTCGAAAATGGCATTGAGGAAGCCTGTGATGCGGTCCTTGAGCGCGGCCACCTGAGTCGGAAAGCCATAGAGCATCAGGCGGGCACGCGGGTCGGGTTCTTCCTGCAGGCGATCCGCCATTTCCTCGTTCAAACGCTCGATCAGAAGATCGAATTCCGCCGGCGTTTCGGCGACCATGTTCTTGTTCTTTTCGCGCGTCTGGAACGTTGCGCCCCAGACAAGTGAGCGCCTGCTTTCCGGGTAAGAGCCAAAGAACTCCATGAAACCGGCAACGGTATCGGCTTTTGTGAAAATCACATAGACCGGAAAGTCGATTTTCAGCGTCTTGTAAAGCTCGATCAGACGGGTTCTGATGGCGTCCGTGTGAAGTTTGAGCTCCGCTTCGGACAGCGTCATCAGGTCTTCCAGACTGATCGACACCATCACGCCATTGACCGGTTGCCGCGGGCGCGCCTTCCGCAGGATCTTCAAGAAGCCCAACCAGGCATCCCGATCATGCTCTTCGTCGGAATCCTGTGTTGTGTATCGTCCTGCGGTATCAATCAGAACCGCATTTTCAGCGAACCACCAGTCGCAGTAGCGTGTTCCCCCCAGTCCTTCGAGCTTTTGCGCTTCGCCCTTGCCGCGAGAGTTGGCGAATTTCAAGCCGGAATGCATCAAGGCAGTGGTTTTGCCTGAGCCGGGCGGTCCGATCATCAAGTACCAGGGCAAGTCGTAAAGGTAGGTGCGCGTGTTACCACTGGCAGACTTAAGCGTCTTGAGGGCATCCTTCATGCGTTCAGACATGATCTGAATGTCTTCGTCGCTCGCCTTGGGTTGAAGGATTTCCTGCTCAAGTGCGCGATTGGCCGCAACACGTTTGTAGATCCGGTAAACCTGCCAGCCACCGATTGTCAGCAATATGATCGAGGCTAGGAGCAGTCGTACCCACAGTGGTTCGAAGGGGCGAACACCTGCAATTGCCAAAAACGGGCCGCCAAACCAGATCAGGGCGATCAAGGCAAGAATGCCTATAAAAATTGCCGTAATACCGAGCCAGAATTTCATTTATACAGCCTTGTTATTCGGTTGCCCCGGAGACTAATTGTTGATCACCAGACCTTTGGTCGGCGGTTTCAGGAAAACTTCCACCCTGCGGTTGAGAGCCTTGCCGTCACGGCTTGTGTTGGGCGCAATCGGTTCATCTGCGCCCCGCCCTTCCACTGCCACCCTGTCGGGCTGCTGCAAAATGGATTGCATGACTGCAGCAACGGATTTGGCCCGCTCCACCGAAAGGTGCCAATTTGTCGGAAATCTCGGATTGTTCCGGATCGGATCGCTGTCCGTGTGCCCGACAACGAGAATCTCACCATCGACACCATCTAGCGTCTGACTGACCTGCTCGACCAACAGCTGAAACTCGGGTCGTAACGTGGCCGCCGCCACGTCAAACTGAGCACGCATGCGCAACATGATCGCTGGACCCGCTTGCTGAATTTCGACGCCCTCCAAACCGGCCAATTGTTCCGAGACCGTGTCTATGGTCGAATCTGCCGGTGGCTCCGGTGCAGGCGGTGGCTTCGGTTGATAGCCCTCGCGGGCGAGTTCAACAGGTCCTGTTGGGTAGAGCGCCGTTGCGCGACTTGCGATCACTTCGCTGCCGCTTGCCAACAGCAGCATGAGCGTCACATATCCTCCAAGCAGCAACGCGCCGGCAACAGCTGCAACCGACCAGATCGGGATGGAAAAACCCGTGCGCCTTTGAAGCAGTTCAAGCCCACGCCAATGTGGAGACAGGTCGTCACCAGGTCGTGGTCTCACACGCCGCAATATTTCATGCAGATCCCGGCGTTCACGCTCAAGGCCCTGCTGACCGCCCTGGATTGCCCGATACTTTCCGTAAAAACCGAGGGACAAGCATGAATGCATGACCTCAAGAACGCCAAAGTTTCGGCCCGGGTCCTGCTTTGCCTTTTCCAAAAGCTGGAAGAATTCGACACCACCGGTGGCCTGACCGAAAAACTGGGTCAGCATGGAATACTGCGTCCATTGATGCCGGCCGGCAGAGGGTAGGTTTTGGACAATGTCGTCGGATGTCGCACACAAGGCGTAGGCTGCGGACTGGATCTGATCGTCCGTTATGCCGGCGTTTCTGAGGTCCTTCTCGAACGTCTTGATGGAATTGTAGACATCGCGCATCAATGCATCGAACTGGGCGTCCGTCATAGTCAGATGCAAGCGTCCCAGCAACAAAAGCAGCGGGGCTGCAGCCCTTGAAATCGGGTTGCGGTTCGCAACACGGATCTCATTGATGTCGGGAGTGTGTTCTAACTGGACGGCTCCGGGCGCCGGCGTTCCAGCCGGCGGGGGAGCCGGTTGTTGCGGCGGCACCGGATGCTGAGGTTGTTGGGGTGGAGGTGTCCGGATGTCCGGAGCCTGTTGTTGCCCGTATTCATAGCCGGTTGGTGTCGGTGCATAGGGATCTGGCCCGGAACCTGGACCTCCCTGCCAAGGATCAGGAGCGCCGCCCGGACGCGCTTGTGGCGGCGCCTGCGGCGGCACCTGGCCTGGAGGCGCTTGTGGTGGCTGGCCCGGCTGCCCGGGTGGGCTACCTTGCTGTGTCTCACTCCATCGTCCCCCGGGATTGGGCCGGACGATGGTTTTTCCCTTTCGTTTGGAAACGCCAAAGGGATCGTCGTTATCCGCCATCAACGGCCCTCCCGAATGGCATAGAATTCAAGCTGCAAATCCGGCCAGTTGCCCGAGAATTGCAGACCGATTGCCGAATCCTGGCTGAACTCACGCCAAAGTGGCGTCGTCTTATCGAGCCTGAAATAGACGCGATCCGTCAACGCCCGGATCTGTGCAGGTGGAACCGGCATGTGAATTAGCGGAATGCCCGGCAAGTTGGAATAAACAATCTGCCGCATCTGGCCGAAGGGGCCTACCTTGAACAGTTTCGGAAACTCGCTCTGGATCTCGGTGAGCGGACGACGGGCAGCCACTTCGATGACAAAACTCGCCTGCGAGAACAGGTTTCGATCGACGATCGTCGACTTGAAGGCGTTCGGAGCCAATTGTTCCAGAGGAAGCCTGATCGCACGGCGATCGTAACCTGCCGACAGGAACGCCTGGATATCAGACAACACCGGTTTGAAGATTTCATGCAGCTTGTCGTGGTCGTAAACGGGATAGTTGCGGGCTCGGCGCTCCTCCGTCGCGAAGGTTGCGAGTTCGCCAGCAATCTGGAGGAACTCCGCATAAAGCCGCTCCGGATGGATATAGGCCGACTTACGCAGATGCATCAGCATCGGATGGATCCTGTTCAGCATCTGCAAGGTCAGATAGTCGAAATTCTGCAATCCGCCACCAGCTGACGTATCCGCTGCATAACGAGCGAGTTCGCTCAATTTACGCTCAACCCAACCAATCACGGAATCGATCCACCCCGTAACCGCGGGATGCACATGACAAGCCAGTACGGGCGGCGCAAATGTGCCGTCGGTTATGACGATACGATCCTTGATCTCCGTGATCCGTGCAACCGGCAGGCAGACATGTCCTGGATGGGGAGTTGATCTGATCGAATACATCAACCTTGGATGCGCAACATCTATCTCTTCCTCCTGCCGGATAGCAGATGTGGAATCGATGATAGTCTCGCGGCCCTGGATGTAGCGCGTGGCGGCATCGTCACGGCCACTTGCAACTTCAACCGCATTGACTGTTGTCTCAGGAATTCCGAGCCAGACGATCTGTCCCGCCGCATCTTCCGGGACGTCTATCGCCGGTGGCGGTGTTCCGTCTGCTGGAAAGTTGAAAACCGTACCATCGGGGAATATCCCGCGTCCGTATCGAAGAGCAAAGCGGCATTGCTGCCCGACATCCTGGTCAATTTCGATCTCCGAGAAACCCCAGGGATAAGGGGACGCCAGCCGAACCCGTTCATCAAGCAGATGCTCCCCGTAACGGTCGCTCTGCTGAAGGTGGTGCGGCCGCAAAAACAAGCCTTCGGTCCATGCAACCTTGCTATACCACGACATTAAGGCTCTGCTCCCTTAACTCTTTCAGCGCTCATACTCATTGAACGCAAAGCAAAAAATCAATTCAATCACAGTCCGGAATTTTGTTCCGGATCTTCACTTGTCAGTTCTTCATAGCTCTCAGTGAAATACTGGGTGAACACACCGACCAAACCATCGTCGTAAGCACCGGACAAAGAGGTCCAGCGCTCCTGCATGCGCTCCCAGAGTTTCACCTTTTGATTTCCAAAAGTACTTTTGGCCACCTGACCTTCAGCTTCGATGGCCTTGGGCGAAAGCGTTTCATCAAATCTTGCCGCGGCCTTTTGCATCGCGGCGTAGGTCCAAACATGATGCTTCTGAATGTCCTTGAACGCGGCAGTCATCGCGCGGTCCATCGGCAAATACCCGTTCTCCTCAGCGCCTTGAGACAGCATTGTCTGCAGCGCCATCTGAGGTGTCGGCGAAAACTTCAACGCGTTGTTGCCGCTCCGACTGATCAGGGTTCGATTGGCATTGCGCGTCATGGCTTTGACCTGACTGCGTGCTTGCAGCAGCCCCATCAGGTCGCTCGTAATGCCTTGCATGATGACACCGAGCTCTCGGGCAAATGCTTCCTGGTCCCTGCCCTGCAGAGCGTCTTCAGGAATGCCAGCCCCTTCTGCGAAGGCCTTGATAAAATTGACCGAAACTTCGGGTGCTGCGCGCAGCGCAGATTTGTCAACAATCGGCTCTGAAACAGTTTCCTCCGGCTGCTCTGCCGGGGCAACCGGCATATCAGCCTTCGGTGGATCTGGAATTGTTTCGGGCGCTGTTTCTTCTGCGCTGGCGGCTTTTTCAACGATTTGCGCAGCCGCCCAATCCGGAGCTTCTGGAAAAGGTGCGTCCGTTTGGGGTTCAGGCTGTGGCGGAGGTGGCGCCTGAGGCGTTTCTACTTCAGCATCAGATCGCCCGAGATCTGGCATGTTGAAAAGCGGTTTTTCGCCTTCAGCTCCAGCTTCTCCGTCGCTCAGAGCTGGAAAGGGCGAACTGCCGAGATCCGATTGTGGCGCATCCTGCTGCGGAAAGGCGGGAGTGGCGGCGGCCATTTCCGGTCGGTTCAAATGCGGTTGATCGGCCAGGTGATCCATAGGATCGGCAAGTGCAGGCCGCACCTGCTCTGGTTCGGGCGCTCTTGCGTGTGGATCATAGAGAGATGGGTCGGCGCTTCCCCAGCCGTGCCCCTGTCGGCTCCAAACGTCATCGGCCGGTGTGCCTATGCCTGGCGCGGAAGACGGCGGAGCGTGTCGTCCCTCCATACCAGCCGGGCTGGACGCCCACGGGCCACCTTGTTGCTCGACCGGATAAGGCGCATGCTGGTGGGCCGGCGGGGCCGATGGCCAGGCCGGATCCGGCATTGCAGGTGCTGCGGGCTGTGGAGCTTGCCATTGTGGTGGGGCCGGATTTGGTGAAACACTCGCCATGCTTCCATGGCTCTCATCAACATCAAGCGACACAACAATGATGTAGTCGCCAATCATTACTTTGTCGCCAGGGCGCAGGACGTGTTCCTTGTCCATGCGGTTTGGACTGCCGTTCAAGAACGTACCGTTGGTTGACACATCGTAAAGAACATATTGTCCGCCCTCATATCGTACTTCACAATGTCTTCCGGAGATGACGCGTTGAGGATCGGGCAAGCTCCAATCAAGATGTTCGTGTCGGCCGATATCGAAACCGCGGTCCGCGCAGCTATAGGATACCTGCCCCCCGGTTTCCAGCCGATCAACATTCTCAATCTGCAGCGTGATACGCATGCCCACCGGACCTTCCAATATAATTTACAATGCTGCCGGTTCACGCAGGCTGACTGCTGGCATCGCCCCGCCCTCGGCAAACGACAGTCCCGCAGAAATGCAGGTATCGAGAGCATTATCGCGATTCGACGGCTCGACGAATCCCATAGCGATCATGATGCCAGCATTCACCGCCTTGGCCGTCAGATCAGCCGGCATATCAACCCGGTGATCGGGATTTGGCGACAGTGATCCACCGGACCATCCAGCGGCCATTCCGATCCATACTGCGGCACTGTCAGGCTTTGCAGCTTCCGCAGCTGCTTGGACCGCCGATCGGGCTTCTTCGTCGCCTTCACGAACCCAGTGTTCACATAGCTCCAATATGTGCCTGTCGGCGTCAGTCTTGACCGCACCGAGGCCTGAAACGCATTTCATTCCCCACCAGACGGACTCTCGTTTCGGCAAAGTATGCGCAAAATAGCAGATTGACGTGAGCGGGCTTTCGCTTTCCTGCAATGCTCGCACATAGTCCTGCGGCGCGACATCCGATGTTGGTTCGACAACATTATCGGACAATCCAGGATAAGTTTCAAATACCTGCTTGGCTTTCGTGAAGCGGATACGAGATCCCATCAGCCCAACTCCGTTTCTTTTCCCGTTGTGCGTTCAATGGCATTAATTGATCAGAACAAGTCCACCTATCAGCGTCAAGAATGCGCTTCCGGTGACCGTGGTCAAAGTGCCTTTGGCGTTCAACATCGCATCGGCCTCGATATTGATCATCGGAGACTTGATGTTGATCATTGCCGGGGTCATCGTGATCTTGCTCGCACCGACTTCAAACTCGATCATCATTCCGGCTTTTGCCTTCCAGACCATACCGATCTCTTCGGTCGTGTTCATGCCGACCTTTTCGGTTCTGTTGACATCGATCTTGGTGTCACGGCAGTTTTTGACGTGAAGAGTTTCGTTGTTCTCAATGACGGTATTCATGTCTTTTTGCGCATGAATTCCGATCTCTTCCTGTCCTTTGGAATCATCGAGCACAAACTCGTTGTAGCCGCCTCCGCCCATTGTCGAGTCTGACTTGATGCCGGCCTTGTTCTTTTCGCCAGGCAAGGAATACGGGGGCATGTTGTCGGCGTTATAGACGGTGCCGATTACGATCGGCTGGTCTGGATCGCCTTCCAGGAACTGCACGATCACTTCCTGGTCTACACGCGGGATATAGATGCCACCCCAGTTCTTTCCGGACCAGACCTGCGCCACGCGCACGCGTCTTGACTGTGTCTTATCTCGATCCCAATGAAACTCGACCATGATCTGACCGTACTCGTCGACATCGATTTCGCCCTGACCCACGACCTTGGCAGTTTGCGGTCCGGGAATACGCGGCTTCGGAGTAACAGCCGGAGTTCGGAAAGGAATATCTGTCGACAGCACATCATAGGTGCCCGTATAGGCTTCACCCTGAGAGCCGCCGCCGCCCGAACGGTACTGTTCTGTAATGATCTGGTGACTGGCCCTGATAACCAGGTATTCGCGGTTCTGCGGGCCGTGTGGATGATCCTGCAAAGTGAACAATCCGCCTGCGAAGAGGCGGGGAACCTCCCCAGCTGTTTCAATACGCTTGTCTGCAGCTTGCTCGGCTTCCAGGCGAATGTTGCTGAAGGTGCCGCCTTTGTCCTTCTCGGTATATCGACCAGGATAATCATAGCTTTCAAGCGACCCAGCTCTATAGGAAGACCCCGCGTCGCGATCTGCTTCGAGCGAGGCGCTCGGTTTTTCAAAATCATAGTCGTTCACCGCGAATTTGCCGGTGCGAAAGCGACGGCTCGGAACCCAATGGTAAAGGTGTTCCTTGTCTCGTTGACTGTCACCACCAAGCGGAATGAACGGAATACTGCTGTCACCTGTGATCGGGCTGTATGACGATTTCGCGTCAGCCAGGATCATGGTGTGTTTGCCATCCTCATGTTCAAAGAAATAGGAAATGCCAAACTCTTCCATCAGTCGGCAGCAGAAATCGTAGTCCGATTCCCGGTACTGTACGCAGTAGTGGATCGGGTCGTAGCTTTCGGTCAGATTCTTTCGGTGATCTGCGAAATCGTGCTCACCAAGCACTTCTGAAATGATGTCAGGTGCTGATTTATCCTTGAAAATCCGGCAGTTGGCATTTTTTGTCAAAAGCCAGAACCAGGGACGCAACGTCAGCCTGTAGCGATAATATGAGTCGCGGTGACCAAGCCATTTGGCATCGGTCAGAAGTCCGTCAAAGTGGCGCGTGTCGCCATTGTTGGTGACCACCTTGACGGTCATATGCGTGGCAATGGCTTTGTCGAAATCCAGATCTTCCTCCTGGCTGACCACTTCCAGGCGGATCACAAAATCATCGCTCAGGCCCTCGTCGCACTCAACGGTAACAACGGAAAGCTCGTCTTGACCGAAGACCGATTTCAATTCGGCCATTCGATTCGCTTGTTTTAGTTGTCCCTGGGCCACGAAGTTCTCCTTCGAAATACAGAAGTTCCTGACTAAGGCAGCAGTAGAGCCACCGTTCGTCAGATAATTATGGCGTTTCGGCCGAAAATAATGTGCTCAACAACACAATTGTTGCAAATACAAAAAACAGCGCCCCGCGTTCCCAAACGTTTTAGACTGGCTTACCCAATTGTCTACTAACTTAGGCGAGGCTCATCACTGTTATTTATCCGGCTCAATACGCTTAGATTTCACCTCTGCTCTTGATAAATCACGATAAAAAGACATACTGACATCAAACCGCACTTTAGTGACTTTCGCCACACTCATATTCTTTAAGTTAAGGCACGATGCCATTCGAAGCCCATTTTGAAATTGTGTTCGAACACTCCACAAGGGAGGATTGAAATCGTGACCCAGAAATCTAATCAATCGCTGAACCACGCGCTTCTGAGCGGTGGCTTGAGACATTCTTTATGTGCAGGTGTGCTCGCACTTGCCTTAATCCCTCTGCCGGGCGGCATCCAACCCGCCGTCGCTCAGGACGCGACTTATTCGGCAGAGGAAGTCAGCAAACACTTCAAGCAGCTGAAAACCCGCTCCTTGAAACCGACCGGTGCTACGCGCGCGTTGTGTATCGGCACCCGTGATGAATGCAATCCGAATGCTTCCAGTGAAGGTGGCGGTCAGGTTGCGGTGTCACCTGAAGGATCCGGCGAAACAGATGCGGCAGAGACGCTGGTCGTTGATCCGGAAACACAGGCAATCGATGACGCGTTCAATCTGCTTGTCTCCTTTGAATACGCTTCAGCGCGTCTCAGCAACGCTGCCAAGGCCAACTTGCGCGAGTTTGCCAAGGGCATAAATGTTGCGGATCTGGAAGGTGCAAAGTTTGTTATCGAAGGCCACACCGACGGCATAGGCTCCATATCCTACAATCAACGGCTCTCTGAAGATCGGGCTCAGGCTGTCACGCAATTCCTGATTTCGCTCGGCGTAAGCCAGAATCGCCTGAAGACAGTGGCTTATGGCGAATCGCGCCCGAAGGTTGCCGATATCAACGACCCGGCCAACCGTCGTGTAGAGAGCAAGCTCGTTCTCGAATAAAAACTTGCAGAATAGCTTTTTCCGGCCGGCGCAACATCCGGCCGGACCAAAACAAAAAGTCTGGGCCGGGAAGCGCACATGAATTTTGATCCGGAAGTCTACGGCACCGAAGTATCACCCGGCGCCGGCTGTGGACCCGACCTTTACGATACAGAGCCGGCCTTTGCTGCGCTCATGGATTCCTGCGAAGAAATGCTCCCTGAACGGTTCAGCGAATTCGACCGTTCAGAAATTGACTTCACCGATCTCTTCAAACAGATGGATGGCTTTCTGAAGCAATCCCGTGATCTGCGCCTGTTGGTGATGATGGGCCAACTGGGCCTGCTCAACGGGCAACTTCACGTTTTTGCAAATGCAGTGCGGATCATCCGAAAACTGGTTGAGAACCATTGGACGCAAGTCAACCCTGACGATGCGGACTTCGATCACATGGAACGCCTTGGAGCTCTTGAAGCCCTCAACAATCGGCCAACCGTGATACTTCCTCTTGAAGCCGCTCCGCTTTTGAAAACGCGTCGCAGCGGACCGATCAGCTATCGCGCCATTCAGATTGCTTTGGGCGAAGAGACAGCAAGAGCGGACGAACACACAATTTCTCTCGGCGCAATCGACGCCGCACTTACATCCGGAGAGCTGGAACAGGATGTCATTGACGAAGTTCTGACTGACCTGGCTGAATTGCCGGACGATCTTCAAGGCATTGCGGACGCTTGCACGGAGAAGCTGAAGGAAAGCGAAGCAAAGGCCAGTCCTCCGGCTTATGAAAAGCTGATCACACTCATTCGCGACATAGGTCGGGAGTTGAATGTCCGCCTCGGAAAAATTTCTCCTGAAGATGCGGCGAGCGAGGATGCGCAGGAAGCTGACGGCCAGGAAGCCGTCCAGGATCCGGTTTCCTCCGGACCTGCCGACATTAAGAACGCAGCTCAGGCAAAATTGATATTGGATGCGGTGGAAGAGTATTTTGCAGCGCGTGAGCCGTCCCACCCTGCCCTTTTTCTCGTCCGGGAAGCGCGTGGGCTCGTCGGCAAATCCTATCTTGACGCGCTGAAGATCCTGATGCCCCGCCGATTTGACGAGGTTTCTCTTATTCTTGGTACAAGCGGGCTGCAGTTGTCTAACGATCGGTTGATCGATCTGAATGACGGGAGCGACCATGAGCTGGGTGATATCGAGGACTTTTCCGTTCTGGTCATTGAAAACAGGAACGACGCAATGAAGGGCATTGCCGCGGTCAAGGGATATTATACGTCTCACGAACCGACGAGCCCGATCCCATTGTTGTTGGACGAAGCGCAGAATATGAGCGCGGGATCCTTTGCCGGATTGCTAAACCTGTTCCTGCGGCCGGAAGACGATTGACGGAAACGCGAATCGTTTCGGCGCAACTACCCCTGCGTTTTCAGCTTCTTCCTTGACTCAACAGCTCAACAGGTCCTCAATATTTGAAAGAAAACTTGTAAACCGGCGATCATGTGACTGTGATCACTTCCTGAACCCGGCAATCGAAGTACATAAGGATCAACAAGACACAACGCAGACCCAAACAACGAATCAATAAGAAGACGCCCTGCGTTAGTATTTGACTAGATTTGGCCAAGGACTATTCGGTCAGAAACGTGAAAGGCAAGTACAATGGCAAAGAGTAGCGGGCAAAGCTTTATTAAGCGCAATAGACCTCCCCGGGTCCATATTTTTTACGAAGATCCCTTTGATGCTGAAGAGAAAGTGGAACTTCCTTTCGTAATGGGCGTTATGGCTGACCTGTCTGGCGATAACCCAGGTGTCGAAAAACCGGATATCGATGATCGCAAACTTCTCGACATCGACATGGATAACTTCACCAAGCGCATGGAAGCCATCGAACCAGGAACGTCCTTCACCGTGAAAGACAAATTGTCAGGTGAAGAAAATTCCAAGATGAGCGTTCAACTCCGCTTCAAGAGCATGGACGATTTTACACCGGGCAAAGTTGCCGAACAGGTTCCGGCGCTCAACAAGCTTCTGGAAGCGCGTCGCAGTCTTGCAGCGCTGCGTACCATGATGGATGGACGTGTTCAGGCCATCTCTCAGCTGGAAGAACTGACACGGGACCCGGCACTTATGCAGGCCCTTGCTCAGAAAATCGAAGCCGACAAGGCAATGTCGACAGACGGTGCAGACAAAGGCGACGATACGGAGGAGGCGTAAATGAGCAACACTGATACTAGCGCCCAAACAAGCGGCGCAGCGGCGGGCGAAGTCGCGGGTGAAAAAAGTCCCGAAGAATTTGCCTCTATCTTGAAGCAGAATTTTCGCATCAAGAACGAGAATGATACCGCCAACGAACTCGTCGACAATGCAATGTCGACCTTCCTTTCGGAGGCACTTACCGACCAGGCGCTTATCAAGGATGATGTCTATGACACCATCGATGAGATGATCGCCAAGCTGGACGAGAAGCTGACGGAACAGGTGAATGAAATCATTCACGCACCTGAATTCCAGACGCTTGAGAGTGCCTGGCGTGGGCTTGACTATCTCGTTCACCAGTCCGAGACGGATGCGACGCTGAAACTGCAGTTCCTGAACATCTCTAAAAGGGAACTGGCAGGTGTCTTCAAGAGTTACCGCGGCGCCAAGTGGGACCAGAGCCCGCTGTTCAAGCAGATCTATGAGGCTGAGTTCGGTCAGCTTGGCGGTCAACCCTATGGATGCCTTGTCGGTGACTACGAGTTCTCCTACGAGCCCCAGGACATCACCATATTGCGCGGCATGGCAAAAATTGCATCGGCGGCTCACGCGCCGTTCCTTGCAGCAGCCAATCCGCAACTGATGCAAATGGACGACTGGACTGAACTTCCGGCAAAACGGGATCTTTCGAAGATCTTTGACACGGAGATCCACGCACAATGGCGGACATTGCGGGAATCGGAAGATGCCCGGTATCTGGGCCTGACCATGCCTCGCGTCCTGGCGCGGCAGCCTTATGGAGCCAAGTCAGACCCTGTTGAAGAATTCGCATTCGAGGAAGAGTTCGGTGAAGACACACACCAGAATTACGCCTGGATGAACTCGGCCTATGCGATGGCAGTCAATGTCAACCGTGCCTACAAGGAATACGGCTGGACCGTTCGTATTCGCGGCGTGGAAAGCGGCGGCCTTGTGGAAGACCTTCCAACACACGTCTTTGAGACCGATGACGGTGGTGTCGACCAGAAATGCCCGGCTGAAGTTGCGATTTCCGATCGCCGTGAACACGAGATTTCCCGTTTGGGACTGATCCCGCTGATCCACCGCAAGAACACGGACCAGGCCGCCTTCCTGGGTGCACAGTCCGTATTCAAGCCGCGTCAGTTCTCGGGTCCGGACGGCAAGGATGCAACCGCATCGGACAATCTGTCTGCGCGTCTGCCCTACATGTTTGCGACCACGCGTTTTGCCCATTACCTCAAAGTTATGGTGCGCAACAAGATCGGTTCGACCAAGGAAGCAGCTCAGCTGCAGCGTTGGCTGAACGACTGGATCATGGATTATGTCGATGGTGATCCGGACAATTCGACCGAGGAAACCAAAGCGCGCAAACCGCTGAGGGAAGCCAAGGTCACTATCGTCGCCGACGAGGAAAACCCGGGCTACTACAGAGCTCAGTTCTTCCTGCGTCCACACTATCAGCTGGAAGGCATGGACATTGGCATGAGCCTGGCGTCCCGCATTCCACAAGACGCGAGCTGATTGACAAGAATTGCCGGAAGGGCGTTGGCCCGTTCTTCCGGCAGGCATCCCAATCGGATGCAACCCGGTTTCACCGGGTGGAGGTGCAAACGAGACGCGAACGCGCCTAGGGGTTTGGACCGTATGGTCCGAGGTAGTTGTCAAGATTAGTAGACGCAATGCCAGGCATTTTTTTCTGGCCGTCAACAACCAAGAGGATCTTTTAAAATGGCTGTCGATTTTTTTCTGAAACTTGATGGAATCAATGGTGAATCTCAGGACAAGTCCCACAAGGACGAAATTGATGTTCTGTCCTGGTCCTGGGGTGCTTCCCAGTCCGGTACCACGCATATGGGTGGTGGCTCCGGCTCAGGTAAAGCTTTCTTCCAGGATCTGAGTATTACCAAATATGTCGACAAATCGACACCGGTACTGCTTCAGCATGTGTCCACCGGCAAGCACATTGCCAAGGGTACGATGTACGTCCGCAAAGCGGCCGGCGATAACCCGCTGGAATACATCAAGCTGGAAATGAAGGACATCATCGTCACCAACGTCTCGACAGGTGGCAGTGGTTCCGACGACCGGATTACGGAAAGCGCGACGCTCAACTTTGGTGAATACAAATTCATCTACACCGAGCAGAAAGCTGATGGCTCCAAGGGCGCTGCTCCAGAGTTTGCATGGGACATCGCTGCAAACGAAAAGAAGTAAGGCATTTCGCCGAACCGGCTGCCGCCCTTCTGGTGCGGCAGCCGGTCCTTTTTTGCCGCGATGTGACAATCGTTTCCATTCCAACAGCGCGGCAACTTTGTTCAACAGTAGATGTATTTGGGCCTCCAGCGTGGGCATAGCCAATGGCTAAATCGACCGTGAAAATGCACTCCCCGCTGATGTGGGCTTTTCGGGCCATGGACGACCCGGACTTCAAGGCTGCTCAGGCGAAGCAGAAGGAAGCTGAAAAGGGCCGAAATCTTAAATCCGGCCGACGGCTTTCACGTTCCTACGGTGTTTCTGAAAATACTTTGCTCGCCGAAGTCCGCCGTGACCTTCAAGCGCTTTTGAACACTGTCAATCTGAATTCGACCCAGGACCTTTCGGAGTACCCGGAAGTCGAAAACTCCATTTTGAACTATGGTTTGCCCGATTTGTCCGTCCATGTGGTCGACACAATCAGGATCAACCAACTTGCCGAGGACATTCGACAGGCACTCGTTCGTTTTGAGCCTCGAATGGACCCGCGCACGCTTCAAGTTGTGCGCGACGACAGCGACAGCGGCGAAACCTTCAAGGTTCGCTTTCTGATCAAGGCAGAAATCCGGTGTGATCCGGTGCGCGTGGGCAGTGAATTCGTCGCGGATGTCGACCCTGCCTTCGGTCGAATTAAGATAGTTGGGGCGGCTGGATGAACCGGGAATTTCTAGATCTCTACAATCAGGAGCTCACCTATCTGCGTGAACAGGGTGTCGCTTTTGCAGAGGCATATCCGGCTGTTGCAGAAAGGCTTGGTGGCCTTCTGGAAGACAGATCCGATCCGATGCTTTCAGGTTTGCTGGAGGGAACCGCATTCCTGGCTGCACGCGTCCAACTGAAGATGAAACACGAGTTTTCAGAGTTCACATCCAATCTTTTTGAACAGCTCTATCCAACCGCACTAGCACCGATACCATCAATGGTCCTCGCCCGAGTGACACCAAAATATGGCGATGCCAATCTGCGCAACGGTATCAAGATCGCGCGCCATGCTCCCATGGAAGCTGTATTCCGGGAGCGGAGGGGTGAGGTCCGGTGCCGTTTTACGCTGTGCGCGCCGATCACGATGACCCCTCTTGAACTGACAGATGCCAAATATCTGAGTTCCGCGGCCCAAATCTCTGGTCTCGGCGCCGAAATGGCCGAAGACAAACGTGCGCGTGCAGGCCTTTCGATCACCCTCACCCACCGCATGGCGGAGGACCCTGAAAATGAGGTCTCCGCGGAAGAAGCGCAGAAGAAGCCCGAGTATCAGGTTGCGGGCTGCAGGATAAATGAACTGCCTATCCGCCTCATCGGTCCAATGGATCTTGCCGCAAAGGTTTATGAGCAGATCTTCGGGCACACAATTGCGCTCTATCTGAGAACAGAAGATTCCTACGGTCAGGCAACCCTTCACCGCGTCCCCGTCAGTGCGATCGAGCAACTCGGGTTTGATGAAGAAGACGCGCTCCTGCACAATGACCGGCGTCTTTTTGTCGGCTTCGACCACATTCGCGACTACTTCAACTTTCCTCGCAGTTTCCTTGGCTTTCGCCTAACCGGCCTGCGTCGCTATCTCGACAGGATCAATGCGAAATCCTTTGAACTCATATTCGTGTTCGACGAAGCGGAAACCCGTCTGCCTGCACATGTCGAGCACAAGATTTTTGCTCTGCACGCCTCACCAGCCGTCAATCTGTTCGAACGTCAAACCGATCGCGTTCCGATCAAGAAAGGCCAGCATGAATTCGCGGTTATTGCGGACAGAACCCGCCCCCTGGATTATGAGGTGCACGCGGTTACGGAAGTAAATGCCCACTTCTCGGGCGGACAGAAACGGGCTGTGGATCCGCTTTACAGTGTTGCTCCCGACACCGAAAAGGCAGGGCATGAGTGGTTCTACACCATACGCCGTTTGCCTCGCAGGCAGTCCTCATCGGAACTGCGGCGTATGCAACCAAGCCCATATATCGGGACCGAGACATTCATTTCCATTTCCAGTGGTGCACAGGCCACGGCCCTATTGCAAAGTGGTGACAAACGGTTGGCGGAACTGTCGCTGAAGGTGATGGCATCGAACCGTTCGCTTGCGGCAGATCTTCCGGTCGGGACCAATCCGGACAAGGCGTCGGTCGGCGATTTCCGTATTCTCGAAGACGTCAGTCTCAAAGTCGACTGTGTCGCTGGACCGACCGCGCCAAGACCACCTTTGCTTTCCTACAATGAACGGCTGGGTGAAGAAGGCCATACCGGAGCGATCGCCTGGAGGCTTATCAATATTCTGGCGCTCAACCACACCGGACTTGTGCACGATGCGGCCGGAGAAGACGGACGCTCTTTCCGCGATCTCCTGAGCGTCTTCGCGCCATTGTCGGACAACGCATCTGATCGTCAGGCACAGTCGGTTCGCTCAGTTTCAACCCGTCCGGTCGTTCGAAGACTTCAGCAAAAGTCCGGCACCGGTGTGGCCCGAGGTCTGGAAATCACCATTACACTGGACGACAAGGCATTCGAAGGCGCCAGCGCCTTTCTGATGGGAGCTGTGCTGGATCGGTTTCTTGCAGAATATGCATCCATCAATCACTTCACCCAATGCGTTATTGCCACCACGGAACGTGGAACGATTATGAAATGGCCACCGAGGATCGGCGCAAAGGGGATCCTATGAGCGGCAAGGACGACAAGCGCGCGCGCGGGAAAAAGAACAAGCCGGACCGCAAGGCCGCCGCCGACAAGACGGTTGTTCAAATCGGCGCGCAAAAGCCGGCTGATTGGCAAGCAACCACCGAGAGTACCGACGTTCAGCATGAAGGTGTCAAAACGCTTGCGCTTGAACCTGCGGATCTGGAAACACCCTGGCCTGATACAGGCCCTGCTCAGGACGAAGGTGTTTTTCCGGAAGAGACCGAAATGCCAAGTGACTCAGCTGAAGAGCCTGTGTTCAATGAGCCGGACAAAACCGTCGTAAATGCCAAGTTCCCAGATGTTCCTGAGCATCGGGAAGAAGATCGCGAACCGGAGAAGCAGGCCACTTCGGAAGATCTGCCGGACATAATCAAGGCCGAGACTGCGGAACCGTTCGAGGCAACACCAGACGCAAAGTCTGACCTGGAAACAGAACCTCTACCGAACGAAGAACCGAGGATAGAGGTTCCCGTTCAGCAGCAATATGCATCTCTACTGGCTGCATTGAGTGCCCGTATCGAAAAACATCCGGGTGGACATGACCTCCTGGCGGTGCTGCGCATGCTGGAGGGACAAACCGCGCCTGGCGCGCAAGCTCCAGCCGGTATGGATCCAAAGAAGAAGGTGGATGAACCCGCCCCACCCCGAATTGGAAAAAGCCGCCGGTCGATGGAAGATATTGTCCGTTTCGGGCAAGACCCATCCAGCGAATACGCACCGTCCACGATTGAACGCGCAACCCGTGATGCAGATGGTGGACTTGTGCTGCTGGAACGCTTCCTGGGAATGCTGGGGCCTCACGGTGCACTGCCGGCTGCCTATACTGACGAAGCCATCATGCGCGGCCTGCGCGGCGAGGACAGCTTTCCGCGCTTCCTCGATGTCTTCAACAACCGCTTTGTTCAGCTGTTTTACCGCGCGTGGGCTGACGCGCGACCGATTGTGCAGCACGACCGGCCAGACGACGACCGCTTCCTGGCCTATCTTGGAGCGCCGATCGGGATCGGTTCCCCCATATTCCGCGACCTCGACCACATCGATGATCGCCTCAAGCTTCTCTATGCAGGCCTTACGTCTTCCAAGACAAAAAGCGCTGCGCGGCTAAAGGCTCTGATTACTGGCGTTTTTGGCGTTGACGTCGAAATCGACCAATGTGTTGGCACCTGGCTGCACCTGGACAAGGACGACCAACTCAGCCTCGGCGGTTTCGGTCCGGGGGCGCTGGCCAATTGGGGGCGGACACGATCGTTGGTGCCAAGGTCTACAGTGTCAGCGACAAGATCCGCATAAGGATCTTCACCAGCTCCCTGGAAGAATACCGCAAGTTTTTGCCACCTACCCGGACAAAGCCAAACCTTTGGACCGAAAAGCTCTTTGATCTGATCGATTTCTATCTCGGTCTGGAAATTGAATACGAGATCGAATTGGCCCTGCCCAGACGCTGTGCTTCCGCCGTTCAGATGAACAGCAGCAGCTCTGCAACTCTTGGGCATATTGGCTGGCTGAAGCCCCCTCCTTCGGATGAACCGGAAGAGGAAGAGTTCGAATTTGAAGATGAAGAGATGCTGACCGACACCCGTTTCCGGCCTGTGCGCCGCCATACTACCGTCTATCAATAGGTCTCCAATTTGAAAGGCCGATGTTATGAGTGACATTCTGGTTGAAACTGTTGCCAACAAACTTACCACGGTAAGTTATGAGTGCCTGGAAAAGGCCATGCGGCTCACCAAAAGTTCCGGTCATCGGCACTTGGAAATCCTGCATTGGCTCTATTATCTGATCCGGGACGAGAATACGGATCTGACGCATATTCTCCGGCACTACGGGATCGATCTTGGAACCGTTCACGCGGACCTCCAGCAGGCCATTTCGGATCTCAAAATCAACCAGACCGAATTGCCCTCCATGTCGGCTCCGTTTCAGGAAGCACTGGAGCGTGCCTGGTTCGAAGGGACACTGCGCTTTGGCGACTACAAGATCCGTTCAGCCTACGTGCTGCTTGCGGTCATGGGCGACAAAAGCTCCTGGCGTCAGCTTTGCAGGTACTCCTCCACTTTGGAAACACTCAACAAGGATGAAATCATCCGGGAGTTTGAATCCATTGCCGGCGCGTCGTCCGAAACGGGTGCTCGGCCGATCGATGGGTCCGGCCCGAAGGCCGCTCCTGGTGCAGCACCTGGCGAAGCGACTGAAGCATCCCCGGGCAGCGGTATGGGTGAGGATGCGCTCACCCAGTTCACGGTCGATTTCACGGCGCGTGCGCGAGCCAACGAATTTGACCCCATTGTTGGTCGTGATGAGGAAATCCGGCAGGTTATCGACGTTCTGATGCGCCGCCGCCAGAACAATCCAATTCTCACCGGCGAGGCCGGTGTTGGTAAAACGGCAATTGTTGAAGGCTTCGCCCAGAAGATCGTGTCGGGTGATGTCCCGCCCGCCTTGCTCGGTACAAGGCTGTGCGCTCTTGATCTCGGCTTGTTGCAGGCCGGAGCCTCTATGAAGGGTGAATTCGAAAAACGCCTGCGCGCTGTCATCGACGCTGTTCATGCCTCCATAGTGCCGACCATCCTCTTCATTGACGAAGCGCATACACTAGTTGGTGCAGGCGGCGCTGCAGGCACCGGCGATGCAGCCAACCTATTGAAGCCCGCACTTGCCCGCGGGACGCTGCGAACCGTGGCGGCCACCACCTGGTCCGAATACAGGCAGCATTTTGAAAAAGACCCCGCACTTACACGTCGCTTTCAGCCGGTACAGGTGGATGAGCCAGACGAAGAAAAATGTTTCACAATGGTGCGTGGCCTTCTCGGCCCGATGGAAGACCATCACCAGGTGCGCATTCTAGACAGTGCGGTAAAGGCTGCAGTTTCCCTGTCCCGCCGCTACATTCCTGCACGGCAACTGCCCGACAAAGCAGTCAGCGTCCTGGATACGGCCTCGGCCAAAGTCAACATTTCGCAAGCAGCTCATCCTGCTCGCCTTTCTGACCTCGTCGCAAAAAAAGGCTTTCTGGAAACCGAAAAACAGGCCCTTTTGAACGATGCCGAACTTGGCCATGACAGTGCGGAGCAACTCGAGGCGATCGATGAAGCGATTGCAAACACGGAAACCGCAATAGAAGATGTTCAGGAAGCATGGGAGAAAGAGCGCAAGCTGGTAGCCGGCATTCGCAGCCTGAATGCCGCGCTTGCCCGGCTCAGGAATGGTGAAGCCGCACCGATGCCGGAAAGTGCGCCCGAAGAAGTTGAGAACGCCGACAAACCCTCCCTTGTTCCGATCGACGATCTGGATCTCGACCTGGATGTAGATCTTGAGGACGAGGAAGCGATCCGGATGGCCCTTAAGGAGAACCGTGAGGCACTGGCGGAGATCCCTGAAGAAGATCGGATGGTCTTCGCCTACGTCGATGACGACGCAGTTGCCACGATCATAGCCGACTGGACCGGTATTCCCGTTGGTCGCATGGTTCAGGATGAAATGGCGACAATTCTCAGCCTTTCCGACACGCTGAACAAGCGCGTGATTGGTCAGGCGCATGGACTTGGCATGATCTCAAAAAGGATAGAGACGAGCCGAGCCCAACTGGGCAACCCGGACAAGCCGATCGGCGTCTTCATGCTTTGCGGCCCTTCCGGCGTCGGCAAGACCGAAACGGCGATTGCACTCGCCGAGGCACTCTACGGCGGTGAAGACAACCTGATCACAATCAACATGTCGGAATTTCAGGAAGCGCATTCCGTATCCGGCCTGAAAGGAGCTCCTCCCGGCTATGTTGGGTATGGTGAAGGAGGCCGACTGACCGAAGCCGTACGCCGGAAACCCTATTCCGTGGTTCTATTGGACGAAGTGGAAAAAGCACACCCGGACGTGCATGAAATCTTCTTCCAGGTCTTCGACAAGGGCTGGATGGAAGATGGAATGGGCCGGAAGATCGACTTCCGCAACACACTGATCCTGTTGACCTCAAACGTGGGTACGGATCAGATCATGGATGCTGCAGGCCACATACTCGACCAGCCTATATCCGATGATCCGACGGTTGCGGCAGTCGACCCAAATGCACCTGATCCGGAAAAACTTGCAGAAGACCTTCGACCCGCTTTGCTGGACGTTTTCCCACCTGCTCTGCTCGGTCGTATTGTCACGATCCCCTATTTCCCGCTGTCGCCATCCGTGCTCGGTTTCATCATCCGATTGCAACTCAACCGCGTCGTAAAACGGGTCAAACAAAACCAAAATGCGGAACTGGTCTATGGAGACGACGTCGTTGCGCATATTGTGTCGCTCTGCCGCGATCCTGACAGCGGTGGGCGTATGATCGACAACATTCTGACCAACGACCTGTTGCCGAAACTCTCCAGAGCCTTCCTGACAGCCCAAATGAATGGTGAGGAGATCAAGACAGCAACGGTCCACGCATCTGATGGTGAGCTGAGCGTCACGACAGATTGAGTTGAACCAAGGACGGTGGTTCGACCGGCGCGCTGCTCTCTATCTTCTGGCGACCAGTGCCGAGACTAATAACTCCGGGATATGCGAGACACGGGAAACTTCGTTTCGCATGTCCCTGGCGGCCATAAATATAAGAAGGCAAGCCGGATTGCCCGGTGCTACGGCCAACACCATCCTTGCTTCGATCGCAGAGCCTTTAAAACCCACGTTTGGACGGCAGCCGTTTTCTGAGCCAGCGTCTCAACGAGACCTGCGTTTGGGAAAACGTTGCCGAGCTATCCCATCTACGCTTCCGGAAACTTAAGCCACGGCAAACGTGATGAGTTCTTTGGCTTTCCAAAAACAGACTGGGTACCTGCCTACTGCACACTCAAGATTTCGCCGACGACCGAGCGATAGTCCTTGAGATCCTTGCTCGCAACGGATTGCGGTGCGTCGGAACCGGTTTCCATTTCAAAGGCCAGCGGGTCGGTTGGCTCACCCCGTTGCCGGATTTCAAAATGCAGGTGCGGACCGGTTGACAGCCCCGTTGTACCAACATAGCCGATCAGGTCACCGGCTTGGACCACCGTCCCTTTTTCAATGCCATCACCGTACTCGTGCATATGAGCATATCTGGTCGTAATCCCATCCTTGTGTGTGAGCTCGATGAAATTGCCGTACCCTCCTCGCACATCTCGGTAAGTCACCTTTCCAGAAAACGCGGCTCGAATGGGTGTTCCCGTTGGTGCAGCCCAATCAACACCCGCATGCAGCCGTTCCGTCTTTTTAATTGGGTGAAAACGCATGCCGAATTTTGAGGTCAAAACCCCTTTAACCGGAACAAGCATTGCGCCTGAAAGGCTAACTTTTCCGCCTTCACTAACGCAAGCAAAGCCTCTGTTGCCAGGGGCTTTGAGCACGTAGCAACGCACTGACCAGTCGTCACCTCGCCTTACGCCGGCAAACAGAACCCGGCCACCACCTCGTTTTTCGTCTCTTGGTGCGTCAGTGAACACGAGGGTAAAGCGTTCATCCGGTTTGATCGCCCGCTTCAGGTCGGTCGTTGGTGCCAGATAAGCAATGGCTTCACCCACAATTGAAGCCGGCACCGCATTGCGAACAGCTGTTGCATAAAGTCCATCGATCAATCGATGCGTCTTATCGTTTGCCGCGCTGCCATCGCCAGCGCTTTTATCGCCCACGATCTTTTCCTCAACGATGGTTTTTCCAAACCAAGGGTCAGCACCGTGAACATAGCTGTCTCCATCGCGGCTCAAGGAATACGCGGCACTCCCAAGATATCCATCCTTGGAATGAAAGGAAATCTGTACAGGACGATAATAGTCACCGATCCGGCCGACTTTATTTGGCATACGAACACCACGCACAGCGATTGTATCGCCTGCGACCAGATCACCCTTCTTGAATTCGTTTCGTGCAAATTCCTGTAAGGGTTTCAAGACATCTACGTCGAACCCCTTGGCCTTCAGATAATCCGTCAGTGACGTCGCCTTTTCGATCCGTTCTCTGACCTCAATTCTGCTCGGCCCCTGCCCGATTGGTCGCTCCGTCAAAAAGAGGTCCAGAGTGTCGGTCGGTGGCTTCAAGAATACTGGAAGGTCAGTGCCGCCATCGCTTGCCTGGTCTTCTTCGACAACCAGGCCCTCCGTATCGTCGCCACCACCGAAATTGCCAAACTGGAAGTCAGCTTCACTGCCTGGTGCACGGATCACGAGATTCCCGTCAGCATCAAGCATCTGACTGTCAAGAACAAAGGCCGTCAGCGTGGGGACGGCTGTATTGCCGGAATTCGCATTTGTTGGGACAGGCCGTTCAGAGAGTTCAATGCGCCTGCTCGAAGCACCACTGCCAAGCAACACAGGATCTCCTGCAAGCGGAATAACAGCGGACAAGGCCATATCGAAAAACGGATCCGCTGGAATATCCAGATCATCGTCACTGGCAACCACGGCTTCAGTGTCGGCCAATTCCAATGGTTGGTCATCCGTGTCCGCCACTTGAACATCTTGGCCGTCTGCGTCGCCTTCGACTGGTGCGTCATCGCCGTCCGTTTGGACCGCAACATCGCTTCCCGGCAAATTTTCTGGAGGCGAGAACGAGATGGACCCCGAGCTAAACAAATGCGCCAGACCTCCTGCAGCTCCCCCGAATAGGAGAAAGCCAATCGCAAGCCCGGCGTAGACAAGTTTGGGTGAGGACTTTTTCTGCTCTGGCGGCGTCTTCCTGATCGGTGTTTCCCGCGTGGCTTTCGCGGGTTCTGCCGTCGGCGCAGGCTGCGGCTTTCCAGACGGCCGGATAATGGTCCGGTCGAACTCGGGCCTGTTGACACCCTGATTCCGATTGTCAGGCCATTGAGCCATACCGCCTTCCTTGCTTCCTCAGGGCGCCCTTCGCACCTGTAGGTCTGATCAGGTTGATCATGCAGGATCGGAAGTTTGGATGCAAAGGCAGAAAACGCAGAAAATTGGTGTTAACGCGGGAACTTAAGCAATTTCGGCTGTTGCTGCTTGGATTTGTCTTTCGCCGCGTAACCGTCTTCCATGTACATTTCAGCGCTGTCCAGGGTGAACACAGAAATGTCCTTGCTCAAGCCGCGCAACTGGCCTGTCCAGATTTCTTTAACCGGATATGTGTTCGTCAGATTTTGAGCTACCGATTGGCTAAAGGCCAAGCGAACCTTCTTGTCCTTTGCTACAGATTCTATTCGGCTGGCTGTGTTGACCGTCGTACCCATGACAGTAAATGAACGGCGGAACTCACCGCCGATATCTCCGACCAGAACAGGACCAGCATTCAACGCTACCCTTAGATCGAGAATAGGCTGGCCGGTTTTCCGGCGGAGGACTTCAAGCAGGCCGACGATCTCACGCGACGCGTCGACAGCAGCCTGTTCAGGATTGGCGACCGTGTTGGGTGCGTTCCAGACTGCCATAATTGCATCACCAATATACTTGTCGATGTAGCCGTGATGCGCGGTTATCACGCGTCCGATCTCGTCGAAACACGTATTGACCATCTTGACCACTTCCCCGTCGGCAAGACTGTCGGACATCTTGGTGAAGCCAGCAATATCAATAAAGGCAACAACAACTGTTCTTGTGTCCCCGCCTAGTTCCGGCAATTGCTCTGAATGCGCCATCTGGCGAATAACGTCTGGCGCCAGATAGTGGCTGAAAAGCCTGACCAGAGATCTCTGTTTGCGCTGCAGTACCGCAACCTTTCCGGATGCGGAGACAACCATCGCCACGATGCAGGCGACCGGCGCTACGCCTGGCGCGATCAGAAAGCCGAACTCCAGCCCCACCAGGCTGATCCCCAGCGCGGCGGCGATCCCTCCAATGGCGATCAGCGGCAAGGTCATCAAGGGTAACATGAGGCCAGCGAATGCTCCTGCGATCGCAAAAGCGATGGCAAGCCCCCAAAGCAGACCAGCTGGAGGTTCAAGAGCGACACGGCCGGTCAAAGCAGCGCCAACAAGATCGGCCAGGATGAACACACCTGCCGTCTGCGCCTGTACTCTGGGTCGCCCGCTCTGCCCTGTTTCCACCTGGCCGGCTGAAGCGACAGGCAAGAAACGGTCCGAATAAAGATGCTCATCTTCGAACGGGATCAAACTGCCAATCAGAATGATGCGTCCGCGCGCGAACTCCTTGAGCTTCTCGCGCCCCTCTTCGCTTTCCATCATGGTCAGCACATCGATCATGGAAAGATAGGGTATTGAGGATGACAAACGGGCGTCAGGAATTGCCGTGTAATTTTCCGACAACGACGACCTTGCGGCCCCCAACAACGCGTCAATCAGATATGGCGACTGAGCGAGCGGCAGCTGCGGCGTGTGGCTGCGCACGACACCATCGCTGTCAGTAGAAATTATCACTGAGCGCACGCCGCCACTGCCAGCTGCAGCAGTGAACCGTCTGTGCGGAACACCGACTTCGGTATGAGCAATAAATACTCTGCCACGATTGGCAAAAAGAAAGCGCTGAAATGGGAGATCAAAGCCCCGGAGGCTTTCTTCTCCAGTCTCGGGATACACAAAGGAGTCCGCGCTGTAAGCGAAAACAAAATCAAAGCCGAGCGCTACGGCTCCGGCGTCGAGTATCGCCTGACCGGTTTCAGCCAGTACAGGCGTCATCAAGACGCGCGGATAAGGTGAAAGCCTGTCTGAATCGAGAGCCATCTGATCCAGCCCGATCACGGCAACAGGCGCAGATGCGGAAGGCTGCGCACCACCCACAATGGCCCGGATCTGAAAAAGCCGGTCGGTAAACCAACCTTCCCAAATCGCCTTTTTCGCAGACAAGCCGGCGATACCACCGATGCCCATCGCAACACATGCAATGAGCACGATGAGCTGTTTCCGGCCGAATGCTGCGTCTGCAATCCGGCCCGTAAAGGTCATTTCACGATGACTACCGCAGTTTCTCGTCCAACCTGAACGGGATCAATGGTGATCTTGCGCATGACAACACCGTAGTCCGGCGCCTTGCCCTGCAGAAACAGCTCAACTTCGACGGATTCGTCTTCTTCAACGCGGTCCGGCATTTCAGTCAGGATGTTGTCGAGCACGTCAAATCGCTTCGGGGCACCGCCGCCGAAAGAAACAAAAACCTTGTCGTATTCTTCACGCAGCTTGTTGTCGAAACGCAGCATCAAGGACGCCGCCTTCTTGTTCTCAAGGGTCAGGCCCCGGAGGGTCACGGTCAAGCCCTTGTCGGCCTTCTCATCCTCCGAGCCACTTTCGGCCTGTAGGCAATTGCCGGCTCTCAGCAGCTTTTCTTCTCCGCCTTCGAGTGTGTAGCCGTTTGAAGAAACATTCACGACACCAGCCATCAGGCGAACTTCCTGACAGGCACCGTAGCTGAGCAAATCGATATGCCCGGACTTGCCGAGGTCAATCACGTCGCCAGGCATCAGTTCTTCAAATGCAGAAACGCCAATGCCTTCTGACTTGTCCAGAACAAGCGCGACAGGCTCAGCGAAAGCGGTGCTCACAGCAGCGGCAAGCCCGACAGAAAACACGGATCCGATAGTTGCAGCCTTCATACATCGTCCCATAGGAATGTTCTTGAATGAACTCGTCATCTCGGTCTCCCAAGTTAAGTGCTGTTCGGCAGTCGGCGACAAAGTGCCAAAGCCGTTCTTGTGAAACAAGTTATAGCAGAGTGTGGCGATTTGAGTGTGGCTATGGTCACACAAAGGAGTTTTTCGAGCCCAGACAAGCAAACACCGTGTAAATGGCACGCATTTATCCAGCAGGCTGGGTATAGACACCCGCGATCCCGATACCGCTTGCAGCAGTCCTGATCAGCTTCAGGAGACTTGGCAGGAGCTCGGGACTGAGTGCCTTTCCATCGAGCGCGGACAAAACGCCGACAAGTTGCACCATTGGTTTGTTCGAGCGAACCAGAACAATGTGATCTGCACCAAAGGGCAAAGCTGCGCGCAAGTTGAGGCCATAGGGTTTGTCGGCATCGAGAAGCGTATCCTTGCCCAAAGGATCGGCTCTCTTGTCCGGCGCCAGCAACCTCAAGGTCCCATCGGCTTCCAGAGCGAAAACCGTCATGTAACCACTTTGGTCTGACGTCAGCCCGACCTTGAACGCGGCTCCTTCCGGAATATGACCGACGGAAGGCTGCAGTTTTCCTTCAATGGGTTGAACATCCCTTGAAAGCGCATAAAGATCGGACAGCAAGACCCATTTGGTGACCACATCAGCAAATCGATCTGCATTCTGTGCCTGACCGCGAAGAACAATGTCGCCAAACTTGGTCAGAACGTCTCCTTCTTCCACATCCCAGAAAAGATCCGCATTTTCACTGCCGGCAATCTTCAGTCTGCCAGAGTGCAGCGTTGTCAGGTTCTCTAGGATCGGACGTGCGGCATCGGCGCTGGCTGACAGTGTCAGCTCGTATACGCGGCCGTCCAGAAAGGTATCTTCCACGCGCGGCAGTACAGCTGCACGGCTGTCCCCGCCAACACTGAGGCTGGGTGACTGCCTGCCTTCGGTAGCCACACGAACCGTCTCCTGCAAGAACCGGCTCAACTCGGCCATCGAAATGCCGCCATCCCGGTCCAGATCGGCGCGTCCTTCAACGCCGCGTGCGAAAGCCCAGCTCAAAGCTCCTCGCGGTTCGCCGCCAATCATCAATTCAGGAATGACTTGTCCGTCTACAGTCGCCCCAACATAGATGACATTCGGAAGTTCCTGAAGATCTTCAGAATTGGCCTTCGCCAGCACGGGATGGACAGGTGCAGAGCGCAAAACGTCGTTCTCGAATGGCGGCAAACCGATAAGTCTTGTCCCGAGCCGTGTGACACGCGGGTCAATCGAGCGGGTCATTGTGCCGGAGTGGCAGCTATCTGCGATCACCATGACGCTGCGCTGGCCGGCAGCTCGCAACATTGCCGCGATGTCGTCGTCCCTGAGACGCTCACCATTGCCAGGTGCAGCAACGTCAAAGCCGGCGAGCAAAAAGACCTCGTCCAGCCCATCCTCTTCAGAGCCCGCGAGCCACTCCGCTTCCTGAGCACCGTGGCCTGCATAAGACAACACCAGCACATCATCGGGTCCGGAACGGGCAACCAATTCCTGCCAGGCTGTGAGAATGGCGACACGCGACGCTTCATCATCGAAAAGCGTCGTCAGATCCTGAACGCCTGCGGCTGTCAGCGTTTCGGCAATGTCCTTGGCGTCGTTCACCGCTCCCTTGAGCGGTGAAACGTGACGATAGGCATCAATGCCGATTACCAGCGCCCGCCATTCGCCTGCTGAAGCTGTTGCAGCAAGTGCAAACAGACAGAGCATAGCTGCGGCCATGTGTTGGAACCCCAACCGGCCCAAATGTCGGATCGCTGATCTCATGTCAAACTCGCGAATGGACCGCGTTAGCCCCAAGAGCCGCCGCCGCCGCCGCCAGGACTGTCATTGCCGCCGCCGCTATCGTTTCCGCCACCGCTATCGTTTCCACCGCCGCCGCCACCGTTGTCGTTGGAACTGTCGCGAAGTGACGGATCGTTGATGGGATCAACGACCGGACGCGTGGTCGATCTTGTTGTAGTGGAGGCGTTAGCTGCAGCTGGTTGTGCAACAGCGTTTGGATTTGGGTTCTGCTGCGTCTGGCAGCCCGCGACCAGAAACGCGGCCATCCCAGCCAGAGGTATTAAACGCAGTAGTGAATTCATTGTCTTTCTCCTTAGCCCCCGGAAATTTTACTCCGGCAAAACTGACCGAATGCTCCAACTCAAAAACGTCGATCAACCCAAAGACCTTCCCGAACAGGTTCGGGAAAATCGAAAATTTAAAAGAGATCGTAGCGTGGACGGCTCTGTTCCCACTGATGCTTGACCAATGAAATGACGGCCTCGTCACCCTGAACAGGCTCACGACCACTCGCCTCAAAAAATTCTGCCAGCGCTTCTCGGGTTTTCCTGCCTGGCTGACCATCCACGGGCCCAGGTTCAAAACCCAAATCCGTCAATGCTTGCTGCAAAACTTTGGCTTTCAACCTCTTGTCCGCATCTTTTAGCGATCCATTGGCTTTGTCTGCTGCCTGCGACGAAGGATCGACTGCAACTGCCATGGCAAGCATCCTGATGCGATCGCGTGCGGCAGCCTCACCGGACAGCTTGCCAAGCATGAAAGCGGTATTGAATGCACCCCAGGCATCGCCACGTTGGGCACTTTCCCGGAACCACTTGGTCGCCTCCTCCGGACTTTTTTCAACGCCTTGGCCGTTGAAGTAAAGAAGCCCAATTGCAGTGCCTGCTGCCGGGTGACCGCCGTCGTGCGCCTTCATGAACCACCCGAGAGAGGCTTCAAAGTCCTGCGGAACACCTTTTCCGTCTCGGTAAAGGGTCCCCATGTTCAGGAAGCCGTAGATGTCATCTCGAGATGCAGATCTGTTGTAATAGTAGACAGCCCTGTCAACATTTTCGCCAACGTGCTGGCCGCGTAGATAAAATCCGCCGATAGCGTTGTATGAAAAAGTATGCCCGGCTTCCACGGACTGCAGAAGTTTTTCCAGTCCAGCTTCTTCATTCTGGGCTGTTCCTTCGCCTCTGATCTCGGCCATGCCGAGAGAATGAAGCGCATAGGCATCACCACGTTCCGCAGCCTTGCGATAGAGCTCGACCGCCTTTTCCCGGTTTCGGTCAATACCGGCACCAAGATAATACATGCGTCCAAGAACCTGGCCTGCTCGTACGTGGCCCATTTGATAGGCCTGCTCAAAATAAGCGCTCGCCTGTTCAAGGTTTCCGGCAGCAAATGCGCCGCGCCCGCGCTGGAATACAAACCGACCGAATTCAGGATAGGATGCCATCGCGGCGGCGCAGGCTTTGTCCACCGCATCCGGATCCAGATCGTTGGCCAATCGGCCCTCTGTAACGGCCTGCAGATCGAAAGGTTGTGTCGCCAACTGATCGCACTGAGTGACACGCGGTTGAACAATCTGAGTGATTGTTGTCGCCTGACCGGTGGCGGCAGGAAGTTCTAAGGAAAACTTTCCGGCCTCGGTCTCACTGCCAATCTGTGGGCGCACGGTCAGCGTTGGCAGGGCTGAAACGGGAAATCTGTCACCGCTTTGAAGGAGCCTTCCTTCTGATGAAAGCTGCAGGTCCGGATCAACGGAAACGACTTTCAACCAATCGCTGGTTGCCGGCAGACCATCTGCCGGGGCTTCCGGATAGATGTTAACCGGTCCAACTCCGATATCCGCATCGACGGCACCGGACGTTGCCTGATCCGTCAGCCAGGCCAACAAGTCCCGCAGACGCTCGGCGCGTTCTTCCTGGTCCTTATTGTCGTCTACGGGCTCTATCGCCTGGGCAACCGTAATGGAGGCAATTGCGTTGGCTGTGCCGCCCCACTGGTCTTTGACCTCATATCCGATCAGTTCAACGTCACCTGCACCAGACTGCGCGGGCACAAATTCCAGACTGGCCAATTCAGATGCGCCAATAACGTCTCCTTCAGACACGACTGCGCCACCAGGCAATCGCAATTCGCCCTTCTCTGGAGAGAGTGTCAAGGTCGCCTGCAGACTACCGCCTTCGGGTTGCACTGGTTCCGGTATCCTCAACGGAACCGCCTCCTTGCCCGCAGAAACCGTTACCCGGTGATGCGCCGTTACGATGGGCTCCGGCTTTGGCGGTACGAAGTAGAAATTCGTGACAAGCGTAGAATCCTCGTAAGGGATCTGCTGGCCACCGGTCTTTTTGACGACCTCATCCCGCACCTTGGTCATGAGATCCTTGATCTCCAGAGCGGGATTGAGGGCATGCCCAACCACAGACGTGGTGAAAGGGCTCATGGGCCCCTCGCCGTCAAAGGCAACCTGACCGGGACGCGTTGCGTATGAAATGAATGCGCCAAGCTTGTTGGGAATACGCCTAAGCCCACGCGTCTTGCCGAGGGAATACTCCTCTTCACCCCAAAACAGGCTACCGATTTCAAACGGATTGTCACGGCAGGCATCCAGCATCACGATTTGCAGGCTTGAAGCCGCCTTCATGTAATCTAGCAGATGCGAAACCTTCAGACTCTCAAACTCCAAATCATATTCGGAAGTGAGTTTTGCATCGATCGGCAAAATGAAGTTGGATTCGCCAACCTGAAGCGCGTGGCCGGAATAGTAAAACAGCGCCGTATCGCCGTCTTTCAGCTCACGCAGAAACCTCCGAACGACTTTCTCAAGCTCTTTCTTGTTGAGATTCTTGCCGATCGTGACATCGAAATCGGCCTCACGCAGCACCTTTGAAATTGCGAGCGTGTCATTGATCGGGTTCACCAGCGGCTCGACATACTCATAGTCCTGGTTGCCGATGACCAGCGCAACCCTTCGGCCATCTTCGGGCGTAGGTGCAGCAAGTGCGTATTGCCCGGGCAAAGCAAGCCCAAGCGGAAGGCTGATCAATCCGATCCGAACAGCCCTGCGAAGCCTGGCAAGTGGTTTTGGAGCTTTTGGTCCGGCGGACCGGAGCACGATTGGATGCGATTTCCGATTTTGCATTACGTCCTCAGCGCTGTAACCTCGACGATACTTTAGCGCTCAAGCAGATGTCAGACTGTGACAAACCTCACAAGGAGATCGATCTTGCCGATACGATCAGCGCCCCACGACTGTATGCCCTTGCGTAAAGTGATGCACACTTGCCGCTCGGAAGCAAGCCAAGCCTTGGGTGCAAAAGCAGTTTTCATTTTTCCATTTCAATTGTTGACCTGATGATTTTCATTCAAACCGAGTCATTCTAGGTTGTGACAAATCACAAATAAGGACATCCGGATTTTCCATGACCACTGAACTCCAAGTCCGCCAATTGACCGAAAACGAGATCCAAATCCCCCTCACAATGGCCATGGAGGAAGGCTGGAACCCTGGCTTGGAAGACGGACCGGCGTTCTTTTCCGCAGACCCGACTGGCTATTTCGTTGGCGAAATCGACGGCAAGCTCGTCAACGTTATCTCCGGCGTTCGATACGGAACCGGGTATGGTTTTATTGGCCTTTACATTTGCAAACGTGAATTCAGGACAAAAGGCTACGGCCATCAAATCTGGCATCATGCAGTGTCATATCTGGGTGCCCGCGTAATAGGGCTTGATGCTGTCAATGAACAGACCGCAAGCTACGCAGAACACGGGTTCAAATCCATCTACCGGAACATCCGCCAAATAGGGACATCCACTTGTGACACTCCCATGGATCCGCGTATTGCACCTCTCGGTCGTGGTGTTTTTTCATCGATCCGGGACTACGACCAACGCTTTTTTCCGGCCGAACGCGAAGACTTTCTGAAGCGCTGGACAGATCCCATGAGCGAGACTCGAATAGGTTTCGCTTTTGTGGAAGACGGTATCGTGATGGGCTATGGCGTTATCCGTCAATGCCACGAAGGCTTCAAAATCGGTCCTCTGTTCGCTGATACACCGGAGATTGCGGACACTTTGTTCAGGGCTCTGGCAGGCCAGGTTAAAGGACAACTCGTCATACTGGATACGCCCGAACCGAATGCTGCTGCTCTTCTGCTCGCGGAAAAATACGAGTTGTCTCCAGAATTCGAAACCTTTCGGATGTATCGGGGAAAAGCGCCGGAGCTGCCATTGGACCAAATGTTCGGAATAACCACCTTCGAACTTGGCTAATAGTCTCTTGGAGCATTGAGCCCGAACTCAGTGCTCGACATTTCGATAGGCAAGCATGGCGCCGGCCAAATCTTCCAATGCCGCGCCAACCGATTTGAACATCGTGATCGCGTCGTCTGATTGCCGACCCGGATGATCGGTTCTACAAAGATCATAAAGATCCGCACGAATGTCATCACGCGATATCAGTCCGGCCTTGAGCGGTTGGACAATGTCGCCACCTTCAGTCAAACACCCGTCCCTTGTGTCGACAAAAATTTCCGCTCTTTTGATTAGATCGTCATCGCTTTCCCGCATGGTTGGCTTGAAAGCCCCGACCAGATCAACATGCGCGCCGGGTTTCAGGGCCTTTCCCTTTATCAAGGGTTCTGAAGAAAGGGTTGCCGCACTGATGATATCAGCCTGCCCAAGCGCTTCAGTCAGACTATCTGCTGCGTTTATCCTGATGGGAAAGGTTGATTGCAGTTCCGTTGCAAGCTCACTCGCTTTCGCCTTCGAGCGCCCCCAGATCGTAACTTCCTCTATCGAGCGGATGGCCATGTGAGCTGCGATCAAATTGGGAACAAGCCGTCCCGTCCCAAGCAAAAGCAGGTGACGTGCGTCTGAACGTGCCAGATAGCGCGCTGCCAACGCGGAAGCAGCCGCCGTTCGACGCGCGGTGAGCTCACCACCATCGATCAGGGCCAGCATTTCACCCGTCCCTGCATCGGAAAGCAGATACTGTGCGGAAACCGCAGGCAGCGACCGCTCGGAGTTACCCGGAACAACGGTCGCGACTTTCACCCCTGCATATTTGCCCGGCAGCCAGGCTGGCATCAGCAAGAGAGTCGCATCAGGCTCACCCGGTATTTCCATGTCGTGATGATGCCTGGTCGGCATCTTGCACCCGGTTCGAAAAATCTCTGCAAGGGCGTCTATCAAATCCGGAAATGGAAGCGCATCACGCGTCTGGTCTTCGTTCAGCAGCAGCATCTGTTGTCAATCAATAGTGTGGTTAATACCTAGAGGAACAAAACATATTCGCCGACCCGGACCAAGAACTATCTTTTCAAAGACAAAAGCAGAATACTCTCACGATAAATCGAAGATCATCATCACATATGCTGCAAAGAGCGCAAGATGAACCGCCCCGAGTAGATAGTTGGTGGTTCGACTGCCGAATGTCAGCAAGCTGACGAACAGTGTCAGTGAGAGGAGTACGATTTCGGCCGACTCCAGGCCGAGCTCGACGGTGTGACCAGTGTAGTAGCCGACAAAAAGAACCGCGGGGACAGTCAGTCCGATGGTCGCCACAGCAGAGCCGAGACAGATATTGACTGCTCTTTGCAGCATGTTCTCTTTTGCCGCCTGTAGTGCACTTAGGCCTTCCGGCATCAACACGAGGGCAGCAACAATAAATCCGCTCAGCGCGATTGGTGCACCAAGGCCGTCAATCCCGAATTCGACATAGAGCGCCAGCTTCTTGGACAGCAAGATAATCGGCAGCAAAGCCCCTAGAAGACCGACGATATGAAACGGCATCGAGCGAACCACGATCCCATGATGGCCGTGATCACCATCCTCTAATGCGTCCGGTTGACGAAAAATGTCGCTGTGAGTGACGGTCTGGATCGCCAGAAACACGCCATACAACATCAATGACATGACCACCTCAAACCCTGCCTGGAGCGGAGAAAGCTCGCCGCCCGGAGCCGAGTGCGTAAAGCGTGGCAGGACAAGCGCAAATATGGCAAGTGGAACAAGAACCGACAAAAACGCCTTCGCGCCTTCAAGATTGTAGGACTGGTTCTTGTGTTGCAATCCGCCCACCAGAAGGCAAATCCCTATCAATCCGTTCATAACGATCATCACGACCGAGAACATTGTGTCTCGAGCCATGGTCGGCGCCGCATCGCCCGACAACATGATCGCGACGATAAGGGCCACCTCAATGCCGATAACAGCCAGGGTCAGTATGAGTGTTCCGTAGGGCTCTCCCAGCAACGTGGCAAGGCATTCGGCATGCCGTACAACAGAAAACGCGCACCACATGACCACGACAAAGATCAGAGCCAGCAGCAACAGCGACGGACCAACGCCGATGTCGTCGGGTTTCAAGAAACCTCCCAGATACGCAAATGCAGCAAAAAGGAGAAACCCGGCCAGACTTGGCATTTCGGACTTCAGCAAGGTCACGCCCCCGGGACCAGAGATTGGAAACAGCAGTCGACTATAGGCTGCTCGCAATGTCAGCTGCAATACGCAAGGCCGAGTGGCTAATCTTCATACAAAAAAACCGGCGCAAAGCGCCGGTTTGGCAGTTCGATGATGTTGCCATTAAATGGCGAGGTATTCCTGTCGCAGTTCTGCGTTGTCGAGCACTTCCTGTGCAGACCCGTCGAACACCACTTCGCCCATATCAAGAATGACGGCACGGTCTGCAAGGTGAAGAGCCGCAATTGCGTTTTGCTCGACGATAATGGTCGTCATGCCAAGCTCTTTCACGCCCTCCAGGATCCGCTCAATCTCCTGAACGATCACCGGCGCCAACCCTTCGTAAGGTTCATCAAGAAGCAGCAACTTGATGTCCCGGGCAAGAATACGGGCCACAGCAAGCATTTGCTGCTCACCGCCCGACATTGTTACGGCCTCCTGCGACCGCCGCTCGGCCAGACGCGGGAAGTGTTCGTAAATGCGCTCGATAGACCAACCTTTGGGTTCGGCGATCTGGGACAGTTCCAGATTTTCCTGAACGGTCAAACCGGGAATGATGCGCCGATCTTCCGGCACAAGCCCGACACCACAACGTGCTGCCTCAAAGCTTTTCATTTCGTGCAGCGGTTTATGATCGAGCCAAACCTCGCCATGGGTCAGTTGTGGATCGTCCATGCGGGCAATTGTCCGCAGTGTAGACGTTTTTCCGGCACCGTTGCGGCCGAGAAGCGCCAGGATCTCGCCTTCGCGGACATCAAACCCCACACCTTGCACGATGTAGCTCTCACCGTAATAGGCGTGCAAGTCCCACGCAGAGAAATATGCCGGTGCAGCACCTGTCGCCTTCTTGGGCTTGATGCCAGGCGCTTGTTTTCCGGCAAACTGATCGTCAAGTAGGGTCACAGATGCGCTCCTCCGAGATAGGCTTCCTGAACGCGCGGATCGCCCTTGATGTCTTCTGGCTTGCCTTCAGCAATAATAGTGCCCTGAGCAAGTACAGTTACCTTTTCTGCGAGCGAAAACACAACGTGCATGTCGTGCTCGATCACTACCTTGGTGATGCCGCGGTCGCCGATGCGTTTGAGAAGATCAATGGTGTTGTTGGTGTCTGCGCGTGACATACCCGCTGTCGGCTCGTCAAGCAGAAGTAGCTTTGGATCCTGGGAAAGACACATCGCCAATTCCAGGCGGCGTTTGTCACCGCGTGACAACGAACTCGCAGTCACTGCCCTTTTGTCTTCAAGGCCGACATCTTCAAGCATGTGCATCGCCCTGTCATGAATTTCCGCGTCCTGATCGACGCGGGCGAATGCATGAAGGGCAAATTCGCCGTCGCGCTTTGCCAGCGCCGGGATCATGATGTTTTCAAGCAAAGTCAGATCATCGAAAATTTCCGGCGTCTGAAAAACACGTGAAACTCCGATCTGATTGATTTCGTGAGGCTTCATACCGGTTAGTGATATGTCGCCGAACATCACGGTTCCGGTGTCCGGGGCCAGCCGGCCAATCATACAGTTCAGAAAGGTCGACTTGCCGGCTCCATTCGGGCCGATAATGGCGTGAACCGTCCCTTCTTCAACAGAGAAGTTCACATTGTTGAGGGCCCGCAGTCCGCCGAACGACTTGTTCACACCCTCGACGCGTAGGATTTCCATATCAGTTCACCTTATTCTGCAGGGGCTGCGGATGCCTGAGGCGCAGACTTGTCTTGGGAAGGCGGCTTGCGCCGCTTGAAAAGACGTCCGATCCGCTCCATGCCTTCCATGATGCCACCCGGCAGAAAAATCACGATCAGCATGAACATGATGCCGAGGGTCAGGTGCCAGCCCTTACCAATGAACGGATGGATGATGAACACCAGAGCATCTGCCAGTCCGTCCGGCAACGCTGCAAACCAGTCATAGAGGATGTTGTCGTTGATCTTGGAGAAGATGTTTTCACAATACTTGATGAAACCGGCTCCAAGTACGGGCCCGATCAGGGTACCTGCGCCTCCCAGGATCGTCATAAGTACAACTTCACCCGAGGCCGTCCATTGCATGCGTTCTGCGCCTGCGAGTGGATCCATCGCGACCATCAAACCGCCGGCCAATCCTGCATACATGCCTGAAATCACGAACGCTGCCAGAGTGTAAGGCTTGCTGTTCAAACCGGTGAAATTCATCCGTTGTTGGTTGGACTTCACCGCTCGCAGCATCATGCCAAACGGAGAACGGAAGATCCGGATTGCGATGTAGAAGGCAATCATCATGACCACGGCGCACAGGTAATAACCAGCGTTGAATGTGAAGAGCCATCCACCCATCGACATTTCGAAGCTTTCCCGCATCGGCATACCGAAAAAGTTCGCAGGCGGAATAGAGCCGTCGACCTGACTGACGCCAATGACCCGGGGGTCGTCCAGCGCCAGCTGGAGGCCGGTTTCGCCGTTCGTAATCGGCGTCAACACGGAATAAGCCAACGAGAACGACATCTGCGCGAATGCCAGCGTCAAGATCGAGAAATAGATCCCTGAACGCCGAAGCGAGATGTAACCAACCAGCAAAGAGAACAGACCGGCAAAGACAACCGACATGAAGATTGCCGGAATGACGTTCATCGTGAGCAGTTTCATCATCCACACACCAGCATAAGAGCCGACGCCGAGGAATGCTGCATGGCCAAAGCTGAGATAGCCGGTCAGACCGAAGAGAATGTTGAAGCCGATTGCGAAGATCCCGAAGATCAGGAAACGCTGCATCAGATCCGGATACCCGGCATTAAATTGGGCCAGTTCCGAGTTCTCTGGAAACGGGTTCAGCAAGAAAGGTGCAAAAACCACGAGAGCCAGGACAAGCAGGAACATGTAGGTGTCTTTTTTATTCAATCCCAACATGACTTAGCTCTCCATGACGCCTTTGCGCCCCATCAGACCGCGAGGACGGGTCAGAAGGATTACGATGGCGACGAGATAGATGATGATCTGGTTGATGCCTGGCAGCAGCGCGACGACCTGAGCCATTGACGCAAAGCTCTCCAGAATGCCGAGGAGGAAACCAGCCAGAACAGCGCCAGGCAGCGACCCCATGCCTCCGACAACAACCACGACAAAACTCAGGACCAGGAAGTCCATGCCCATGTGGTAGTTGGGCGAATTGATCGGGGCGTACATGACGCCCGCAAGGCCGGCGACAACCGCAGCCAGCGCAAACATGAAAGTAAAGCGCTTATCGATATTGATCCCCAGAAGGCCAACTGTCTGACGGTCTGCCATCCCTGCCCTGACAACCATTCCGAACGTCGTGAACTGCAAAAAGGCAAAAACAGCACTGATGATACCGGCAGCGAAGAGGAAATAGACGATCCGCCAATAGGGATAAATGATCAGATTGGGATCGAGGCCGAGCAAGACACCGAAGTCGAAGCTGCCAGAAAAGGCGTCTGGAGCCGGAGTTGGGATCGGGTTTGCGCCATAGAAATACTTGATGATTTCCTGAAGAACGATCGCAAGACCGAAGGTCACGAGGATCTGGTCAGCGTGCGGACGTTTGTAGAAATACTTGATCAGCCCCCGTTCCATGAACAGCCCGACCAGTGCCATGATCGGTATGGAGAAGAGGATTGCCAGTGGTACCGACCAGTCAATGATGGCAGCCCCGGTTTCGGGTCCGAACCAGGTTTCGACGTAGGGCGTTTCCACTTTCAGCGGATTACCGAGAAAATCGGTTCTTTCCGGATCGATGGTCGTGAACGAAAGGCTCAGCAGACGGTTGAGTGTGACAGCACAGAAGGCCCCGATCATGAAAAGGGCACCATGCGCAAAATTGACCACGCCAAGTGTGCCGAAAATCAGTGTCAGCCCCAGCGCAATCAGCGCATAGGCAGAGCCTTTGTCGAGCCCGTTCAGAATTTGAAGAAGTATCGCGTCCATCGCTCTTCGCTCGGATCCTAAGCGCGTGTGGACCTGCCCCCAACCGCGCGGTGTTTAAAGGATCAGGCAGGGCGGTTCACCGCCCTGCCTGTCAGTTTTAGGTGTATTAAGCGCCCGGGTTACAAGTGCCGAGAGCACCGCCCGCGAACTGCGGATGATCAGGTGCGTAAGTGACCTGCTCAACCGGAGTAACTTCGACGATTTCAAGAAGGTCGAACTCTGAAGTTGGGTTTTCCTTACCCTTCACGACGAGAACGTCTTTGAAGCACTGATGGTCTTCTGCACGGTAAAGAGTTTTACCGTTTCCAAGGCCGTCGAACTCAAAGCCTTCCAGAGCTTCGACAACGCCGCAAGGATTGAACGTTCCAGCACGCTCACATGCATCGGCATAAAGAATCGCCTGCACGTAAGTCGTGTGTGCTGCCTGGCTTGGTGGGAAGCCGTATTTCTGGCCGAAGGATTTAACGAACGCCTTGGAGCCTTCATCCTGAAGTGACCAGTGCCAGTTTGTGGAACCGAAGATCCCTTTAACGTTCGCGCCCGCGCCTTTAGCCATCAGACGTGAATACAACGGAACGATGATTTCAAAGTTCTTTCCGTTGACGAGTTTGTCGCGAAGGCCGAACTGAACCGCGTTGGTCAGCGAGTTCACCATGTTGCCGCCGTAGTGGTTCAACACGAGCACGTCAGCATCGGACTGAAGAACCGGAGTGATGTAGGCGGAGAAATCGGTCGCAGCCAATGGTGTTTTGACGGTTTCAACCGTTTCCCAACCCAGAGCTTCGGTCGATTCTTTCACGGCCTGTTCTGTGGTGTAACCCCAGTTATAGTCAGCCGTCAGGTGATAGGCCTTACGGTCAGCGCCATAGGCATTCTTCAACACCGGAGCCAGTGCCGCGCCGGACATGTAGGAGTTGAAGAAGTGGCGGAAACCGTTTGCCCGCTTGTCCTTACCCGTCGTGTCGTTCGAGTGGGTCAGGCCAGCCATGAAAATAACACCAGCTTCCTGACACAGTGCCTGAACGGCAACGGCCACGCCGGAAGAGGACCCACCCGTAATCATGATGGCGCCGTCTTTTTCGATCATTGATTTCGCCGACGCGCGAGCAGCATCAGACTTGGTCTGCGTGTCCCCGGTGACGAATTCCACCTTTTTGCCAAGAATACCATTGCCTTTAAGAGCCTTGGACGAGAACGTGGACAGCATTCCGCCATCACCTTCACCGTTCAGATGCTCGACGGCCAACTGATAGGCCCGCAGTTCATCCGCGCCCTCATCTGCATATGGGCCGGTCTGCGGGACGTTGAAACCAAGTGTGACAGTTGAACCGGTCGGCTCGTTCAGATAGCCGGCGGACCAAGCCCTGCTTGTAAAAATGGTCGGGGTTGCCAACGCAGCACCACCCAATGCGCCTGCGCGCAGGATAGAACGGCGGTTAAGCGGTTTACGAATAAAACTCATACTTTCCTCCCAGAAAGGCACGGCGCACCCACCTCGGATACGCCTGCGAATAGCTGTACAGCGGCAAGCAATCCTGGCCCGTTCCCCGTCCGGAGTTCCGGATCCTCTGCGCCAAAACTGCAAGCTGTGGCAACTGTAGAAAAGTCCAATACCGGTCAGCAATACGACTATCGACGCGTGCCCATCAGTTAAGTCATTAGACTTTCGAAGTATTCGCGGAAAAGTACTGGAAAGCACCACTAAATATATCGCACTGCAGCATCGTTTTCACCTAGCAAACCCAGCGGTTTTCTAAAGAACTATATGGCACCGCAATATTACTTTGACGTAATGGTCAATCTCTTTATCTACTCAATCAGTTAGACCAAAGTTTTAGATGCAAAACCAAGTTCAGGACTGACAACAGGCATTTGACGGAAAAGGCACTCAATCGATAAGGTTCGCACGCACACCGCATTTTTCGAATCTACCTATCTGGACACCCTCAAGATGACCCTTCTGACGTCTCTGGACGCGCTTCACGAGCACTATGGAACCGTGGGAGAAGCATCAACTATCAAAGAAATCGATCACCTAAGTCCGGCCTACCGACAGATCATCGAAGCCTCGCCCTTTTGCGCCCTGACCACCTGTGGTCCTGAAGGCCTGGATTGTTCACCGCGCGGAGATGAAGGAAGTGTTGTTCGGGTCGAGAATGAGAAAACACTGCATTTGCCTGACCGCCGCGGCAACAATCGCATCGATTCCCTTCGCAATATCATACGCGACCCCCGGATCTCGCTGATGTTCATGATACCCGGTTGGAACAATGTACTTCGCGTAAACGGACAGGCCGCCATCTCGGTTGAAGCCACCCTTTTGGCTTCCTTTGAAAAGGCGAACAAACAACCGCGGTCGGTGATTGTTGTGACCATCGAAACGGTTTATTTCCAGTGTGCACGGGCCATTATGCGTGCGGATCTTTGGAACCCTGATGTCAGCATTCCCAAAGATCAGTTGCCTACTCCGGGCCAGATCATGCAGGAGATCAGGCACTCATTCGATGGCACGAAATACGATGCAGAGTGGCCTGTGCGAGCGTCACGAAGCATGTGGTAAGTCCTGTTCACGCTGAACATCCCTCCCATTCTGGATGCAGGTTGGCTCATTGGATGTTATGCATTGGCTACAAATGCTGCCTTTGCTATCGGCACTGTCCAAACTTGCGCGCCCAAGCTCACACTGCGTCCCAAACAGCTTGGCCATCTGTGGTGCGCGCTCATGCATTGGACGGCTCTTTCAGGCTTTCTTATCTATGACATTCGTCTACGGGGATCCTTCAGTCCCATTCATTTGCTATCTGTACCGGCACTAGTTGGACTTTACGTTGGCGTCACAGAGGCTCGGCGCAAGGAAGTTGCCCGGCATAGAAAGCCCGTGATTGTTCTCTATTCGGGCGCTCTTCTGGTCGCTGGCGTCTTTGCCATGCTGCCGGGACGACTGATGCATCAGCTTCTATTCCTCTGATAAACACTTGGAAGGTTGCATTTTCTGCGCCATATCTCGATCAGGCCACACCAATTGCCCCTTTGAGGAAATCAATGACCGATAACCCGCTGATTGCCGATTGGAACACTCCATTCAAACTGCCGCCTTTCGGTGACATCAAGCCCGAACATTTCAAAGAGGCCTTCGATCACGCAATGGCGCAAGCGACAATCGAAGTCAAAACGATTGCCGATCAGGAGGCGCCTCCGACATTCGAAAATACGATTGTTGCTCTGGAACAGGCCGGCAAGGACCTCACAAGGGTTGCTCAGACGTTTTTCAACCTCACCGGTGCACACACAAACAAAGACATTCAGGCCATCGAACGCGACGTTGCTCCAAAGCTTGCCAAACACAGCTCTGAAACCCTTTTGAACGCTAAGCTTTACAATCGAATCGCCTTACTTTGGGATCAGCGGACAACACTTGACCTGAATGCCGAAGACGCGAGAGTTCTGGAACGTTATCGAACGATGTTCCAGAGAGCCGGTGCCGGACTGGATGAACCCGGCAAGGAGCGTATGGCCGAAATCTCTCAACGGTTGGCGACACTGGGAACCGGGTTCTCTCAAAATGTTCTCAAAGACGAAACTGATTTTCAACTCGTCCTGGAGAGCGAGGAAGACAGAGCAGGCTTACCTGACTTTCTGTTGAACGCAGCTGCAGAAGCGGCAAAGGAAAGAAGCCTCGACGGCAAGCACGTCATCACGCTTTCCCGCTCTTCAATCGAACCGTTCTTGCAGTTTTCAACCAACAGACGCCTTCGTGAAGAGGCTTTCAAAGGATGGACGTCACGCGGAGAGAACGGTGGTCAGACCGACAACCGGGACATCATCAAGGAAACGCTTGCATTGAGGGCGGAAAAAGCCCGCATGCTGGGCTACGAAAACTTTGCAGCCTTCAAACTGGATGACACGATGGCAAAGACACCGGAAAATGTCCGTGAGTTGCTGACGAAGGTCTGGGAACCAGCTGTTTCGCAGGCACGCGAAGAGGAAGCAAAGCTGGCCGAAATGGCGCGAAGCACGGGCAACAATCACGAAATAGAAGCATGGGACTGGCGCTTTTATACCGAGAAGGTGCGCAAAGCCGAGCACGACCTCGATGAGGCGATTCTAAAACCATATCTGCAACTGGAAAACATGATCCAGGCAGCTTTCGCGACCGCGGAACGATTGTTCGGCCTTTCCTTCAGGGAGCTGTCAGGACTGCCGGTCTATCATCCTGACGTCAGAGTGTTTGAAGTGTTGGATCGCAACGGCAAGCATGCGGGATTGTTTCTTGGTGACTATTTTGCGCGTCCTACGAAACGATCCGGTGCCTGGATGAGCGCGTTCCGCAAGCAACAAAAGCTCGGTGGCGACATTGCGCCCATCATCGTCAACGTCATGAATTTTTCCAAAGGTGCGGCGGATGAGGCATCTCTGCTCACCTTTGACGATGCCAGAACACTTTTCCACGAATTCGGCCATGCCCTTCACGGCCTGCTGTCCGATGTCACCTACCCGATGATTTCCGGAACCAGCGTCGCGCGAGATTTTGTCGAATTGCCGTCGCAACTCTACGAGCACTGGTTGTCCGAGCCCGAAATCTTGTCGAAATACGCAGTCCATTACAAAACCGGTGAAGCAATGCCGAAGGACCTTCTCGACAAACTATTGGCAGCTTCAAATTTCAACCAAGGCTTTGCGACAGTTGAATATACCGCATCTGCGCTGATGGACCTTGAACTCCATCTCGTTGAAGACCCAAAGGATGTCGAAACCTCGTCCTTCGAAGCCGACGGGCTTGCAAAAATCGGCATGCCAAGAGCGATAACGATGCGGCACCGCATTCCGCATTTCCAACACGTCTTCTCGGGAGATGGATACTCGGCAGGCTACTACAGCTACATGTGGTCTGAGGTCATGGACGCGGACGCATTCGACGCTTTTAAGGAGACGGGAGATATTTTTGATCCGGAAGTCTCGCGGAAGCTTCTGTCGTTCATCTATTCCTCGGGCGGCAAACAAGACCCTGCCGATGCTTATGTTGCCTTCAGGGGCCGGACACCCAAAATAGACGCCCTTTTGGAAAAACGTGGATTCGCAGCTTGACCGACAACACACACATATCCTCGCACTGTATTCAGTTTGGCTGCTGACAACATGAGGGAACGATCACTCTTCCGGGATGGAGGCCCAACAAAGTTTTTGTTACGGTTGTGTCTGGTCTTCAGTGGAATTGCAGGTGGCTTGGGCGTCGCGTGTCTGGCTTTGGCCGCGCACGCCGAAGCCGTGTCCATGCCGGCTAAATCCAGTCTTCTGCAGACAGCAGCACAGATGCTCCTTGCACATGCCCCCATCATTCTTGGCGCTGGCATATTGACGCAGATCAGGAGAGCACCGCTGCTACCCTTAGCAGTGGCGCTCATGGCCATCGGTCTCTCGTTGTTCTGCGGAGACCTTGTATTGCGTGTTTTCATGGAACAAAAATTGTTTCACATGGCAGCACCAATCGGCGGTATGTCACTCCTCTTCGGTTGGCTTGTGCTTGCGCTCAGCGCTTTACGTGTTCAGCCCAACTGATTAAAAGCCTCAAGTTAAGTTATTGCACTTTAGATGACTGAAACCGGGACTGTTTTGTGACCGCCACTGCTCAATTGACTGCCCAACAAAAGGCTGCCCCTTCCAACAAGGCAACGCAGGCCGAAGACTTTGTTCCGCCCTACCCGCTCCGTTTCGAAAAAATGCCGCCGGTCTGGAAACTTATTGGCATGGCCAAGCGGAATTTCCTCTCGATCTGGGGCGTTGAAGACTTTCAAGGGAGGCTGCGAAGCAAAAAGATTTTCACAAGAGAGTTGGTCGTGTGCAATAGGCCTGACGTCGTCAGGGAAGCGTTTCAAAGCAATCACGAAGTCTTGCAGCGCAAGAGCCCGCAGATGCGACACGCTCTTGAGCCTCTTCTCGGCGATGGCCTTTTCATCAGCGATACCGAAACCTGGAAGAAACGCCGAAAAATCGTGGCACCCATCATACACGGGTCCCGCGTCAAAGGTTTCGCGCCGATCATGATCGACACGATCACGGAAAAGTCCGACGAATGGAAAAAAGCCGGTGACGGCGCGCAAATCGACGCTCTCGCCGATATGGCGCATCTCACGGCTGAAATCATTTGCAGGACCATATTCGGACGTCAGCTCGGCAAGAGTTATGCATCCGAGGTTGTTCAAGGATTTTCGGATTATCAGCGGCACATCGATCAGATTGATCTTTTCTCATTGTTCGGGCTCCCCGAATGGCTTCCGCGGCGGCGCGGGCGGGCGATCAAAAAGCCGATCGAACGCATCATGTCCGTGTTGGACGAAATCATCGACAGTTACGAAGCTTTGAAGGAAAAAGGAGAAACTTCCGTCATCGGCGGCCTGTTGGAAGCGCGTGACGACGATGGAAAACCGCTAAGCCGGGACGCCATTCGCAGTGAAGCTGCCGTGATATTCATGGCGGGACACGAGACGACGGCAAACACACTGGCCTGGGCCTGGTATCTGCTCTCCCAATGTCCTTCTGTGCAAGACAAGCTGCATAAGGAACTCGACACTGTTCTTGCTGGCCGCACGCCGACATTTCAGGATGTTTCAAGCCTTCCCTATACCAAGGCCGTGATCGAGGAGACGCTGCGTCTTTATCCGCCGGTTCCAATCCTTGCCCGCGAAGCAATGGCCGACACGAGCATTGGCGGCAAGCCTATTCCAAAGGGTTCTCTGGTCATGGTTGTTCCTTGGCTCATGCATCGGAGCCCTGTTCTCTGGTCGAAACCGGATGTGTTTGATCCTGACAGGTTCATTGATCCGAAAGCCAAGAAGCCTAACAAATACGGCTACGTGCCCTTCAGCATCGGACCGAGGATCTGCGCAGGCCTTCAGTTTGGGATGACCGAAGCCATTTTGAGCCTTGCGATTTTGGCTCAGCACTTTTCGCTGAGCCTTCAGGAAGGTGTCGACGTTCAGCCCGTTGCAAGGCTGACACTTCGCCCTGGTGAAAACCTGCCCATGACGCTGCATCCGCGATCGTCATGATGAAGCCCGTCCGGCTGGAAGACATTCCATTTTCGGAAACGCTTGGCAAGGAACCGGAAGCACCACGATTTGGCGACGTTGCGGCCGCTAGAGCGGATTTGCGGTCCACCGCAAGGCTCTACTGGTTCCGGCATACCTTTGACGGCTGTCTCAACAATGCTTTTCACGCATGTCTCAAGCATTGTCCGCCGGGCTTTGTTTCTCGCTTTGGGCAGTCGCTCGTTCCATTGTCTCGCTGGGTCTATCGACACAAAATCTTTTCACAACGAATTGCGCGGAATTTCTCGGCTCTGACCGATGGACGGTGGACCAATGACGGGCAACGGCAAGTTGGCTTGAAACGCTGGTGGATCAATATTGGCAGAACGATCTCTGAATTTTGCATTGTCAATAAGTTATGGAAAAACTCTCGCATTCAGGTTGAAGGAGTGGAAAATCTCGAAGCCGCCCGTTCTCATGGCGGACCATTGATCTTCACATCGGTGCACCTTTCGACCTGGGAAGCCGTCTTTGCTGCAATCCATGAGGGTCTGTCCGGACCAAGCATCGGACCATTTCAGCCCGAGCCCAACCGCTTTAAAAACAAGATCGTTCACGCAATCCGCAAGGAACGCAATCAATACCTGTTTCCGCCAGGTCAACGAAGCGCGTACCGTCTGCACAGATTGATGGGAAGCGGCCTGTTCTCCATGACAATCTTCATCGATGAGGTGCGCGAGAACCAGATTCATCTGCCGTTTTTTGGTCGCAAGCCACCCGAAAAGGGCAATGCCGTCGTTGCAACAAAGATCGCCAATTCCTGTGGCGGAACCATCGTACCGGTCTACCTGACAAGGTTAGGCCCTGCCCGCTTTAAATTGGTCATACTGCCGCCGATCGAACGGATCGGAACTGAAGAAGCCTACGACATTCGAAGCACAGTCCAAGCTCTCAACGACATCTTCGAACCCATTGTGCTGGAGAACATCGAAGAATGGTACATGTTGGGAGAACTCAGACTGCCAAAGTCATTTGAGCGCACACCATTTGCGCAAGAGCTTGCAAAAGGAAATGCCGAAAGGCACAAAACCAGCCGTTTGACCTAGCTGGTCAGCCTTTCGGCATGCCAAGCCACGTGATCCCGTGCAAATGTCGACACGAAATAATACGAGTGATCGTAGCCGGCCTGAAGGCGATACTGATGTGCCGTTTTGGTTTCCACCAAGGCTTTGACCAACGCATCCGGTTTCAAAAGGTCGAAGAACTGGTCCTCCCCACCTTGATCGATCAGAACATCACTGTTCCAACCGGTGTCTTTGAGCAGTAAGGTTGCGTCGTGCGCAGCCCAGAGACTTTCATCAGAGCCAAGATATGCGTCCAACTGCTTGCGCCCCCATTCTGATTGCGTCGGATTTGCAATCGGTGAGAATGCTGAAACGGACTGGAAGTGACCTGGGTATTTCATTGCCAGTGTGAGAGCCCCGTGTCCGCCCATGGAATGCCCGGTGATCCCATGGTGTACCGAAATCCCGAATTGCTCGGTGACCAGGTCCCGTAATTCGCTCGCCACATATTTTTCCATCTGGAAATGCGGGCTCCAGGGCGTTTCGCTTGCGTTTACATAAAAGCCGGCCCCCTGCCCCAGATCGTAAGCATCGTCGTTTGCGATATCATCGCCACGTGGGCTGGTATCAGGAAAAACAATCGCCAGACCAAATTCGGCAGCATGCGCCTGCAGGCCAGCCTTGGTCATTGCATTTTCATGGGTGCAGGTCAGACCGGAGAGATACCAAAGACAGGGTACAGGACCTCTTTCAGCTTGAGGTGGCATGTAGACAGCAAATGTCATATCGCAGCCAGTGGCTTCGGACGTGTGGCTGTAAACGCCCTGCACACCGCCAAATGACTTGTTTTCAGAGATGGTTTTCATCGAGACACTTAAATCCGTACTTGTTCCTTCTACCTGGCAGAAGGCAACGGTCACACATCTTGCGTAGAGCAAGCAGCTGTTGGCATTGCAGAGACAGGTCTCCGTGTTTCCGTCGGCTGCTCACTCCAGGAAACGTTTGCGCCAACACCCGCTTTCAGTTTTTCGTGGATCAATAGATCACGACTGAACGAATAGATTCCCCTGCATGCATCAGGTCAAAGCCCTTGTTGATGTCGTCAAGCGGCATTGTGTGCGTGATCATTGGATCGATTTCGATTTTTCCGTCCATGTACCAATCAACGATCTTCGGAACATCGGTTCGCCCGCGAGCACCGCCAAACGCGGTTCCCTTCCAAACACGGCCTGTGACCAGTTGGAACGGACGGGTTGATATTTCAGCCCCCGCCGGAGCCACCCCGATGATAATGCTTTCGCCCCAGCCTTTGTGCGCAGCTTCCAGCGCCGTTCGCATGACCTGCACGTTGCCTGTTGCATCGAATGTATAATCCGCACCACCCTTGGTGAGATTGACGAGATAAGGAACAAGATCTTCTTCGACCTCGCTCGGATTAACGAAATCGGTCATTCCGAATCGTTCCGCCATTTCCTTTTTCTCAGCGTTCAGATCGACACCGACAATCTGATCGGCACCCGCAAGGCGAAGACCTTGAATGACATTTAGACCGATGCCACCCAGACCGAACACAATTGCTCGTGAGCCTATTTCCACCTTTGCCGTGTTGATGACCGCGCCGATACCGGTCGTGACACCGCAGCCGATATAGCAAACCTTGTCGAATGGTGCGTCAGGGCGGATTTTCGCAAGCGCGATCTCTGGCACAACCGTGTAGTTAGCGAATGTGGACGTGCCCATATAGTGAAGGATCGGATCACCATCGAGCGTCTTGAAGCGAGACGAGCCGTCAGGCATGAGGCCCTGCCCCTGTGTAGAACGAATTGCCTGACAAAGATTGGTTTTCGGATTGAGGCAGTATTCGCAACTCCGGCACTCGGGCGTATAAAGCGGGATCACATGATCACCCGGTTTCAAGGTGGTCACACCAGGCCCGACCTCGACAACGACGCCAGCCCCTTCATGGCCCAAGATGGCAGGAAACAAGCCTTCCGGATCAGCGCCTGACAGCGTGAACTCGTCCGTGTGGCAAATACCGGTGGCTTTCACTTCAACCAACACTTCGAAGGCGCGCGGTCCCTCCAGATTCACAGTTGTGACTTCAAGAGGTTTACCGGCCCCAACGGCGACTGCTGCGCGAACTTCCATGAATGGCACTCCCTAACTTCAATAATTTGAAGCGAGAGTTACCTTCCAAGGCCCCAATTGCAAGGACCGATGCGGCATCAGATGTTTTGATTGCGCATCAACAGTCAGAAAAACGATTATGGAAAGCGATAGAGACTTGGGCTTTAAGGCAAGAAACTTGAAGGTTTTTGCGCACCGCTCGCAATTGCTTACAAGGCATGCGACACCTATGTCGCTTTCTGACAAGCTTGCGACCGAAACCTTATACGCAAGTGAGAGCGCAATCGCGAATATGCCCCTCAACGGGTGGGTCGAGCCGATTTGGGCTTTGCGACCCTTAAGCGTTTGAAACAATGGGCTGGTATCTGCCTGAACAGGCATGTCGGCCGCAACGTGCGGAGCCGCTGTTTTATGAAGCGTTATTCCTTCCTGGAATTGGCAAAGAACGCCTTTTCCGCGCATCAGAACTGGGGCCGGCAGTGGCGCAATCCGGAACCCAAATCCGAATATGACGTCGTCATTGTCGGAGCTGGTGGACATGGTCTTGCAACTGCGTACTACCTGGCCAAGGAACATGGTGTTCGCAACATCGCAGTTGTCGAAAAAGGCTGGCTTGGTGGCGGAAATACCGGTCGTAACACCACAATCGTGCGTTCCAACTATCTGTGGGAAGAAAGCGCCGGTCTCTATAACCATGCAATTGACCTATGGCAGGGTTTGTCGCAGGAACTGAACTACAACGTGATGTATTCAGCCCGCGGCGTCATGATGCTGGCACACACGGTTCACGATGTGCAGGTCTCCCAAAGACACATTCATGCAAACCGGTTGGCCGGTGTCCAAAATGAATGGCTGTCGCCCGAAGCTGCCAAGGAATACTGCCCGCCTCTCAATATATCCAAAAACATCCGCTATCCGGTGATGGGTGCGGCGCTTCAGCGGGTTGGCGGCACCGCCCGGCACGATGCCGTTGCCTGGGGCTATGCACGCGGTGCGGATGCACTTGGTGTCGACATCCTTCAGAACTGCGCAGTAACCGGTATTCGACGTGACCAAAACGGTGCGGTTGAAGGCGTGGAAACAGCAAAGGGATTTATCAAAGCCAAGAAAGTTGGCGTCGTCGCGGCAGGGCACACATCGGTTGTCATGGAAATGGCAGGCGTTCGACTTCCGCTCGAATCCTACCCCCTACAGGCCCTGGTCTCTGAACCGGTAAAGCCGGCTTTCCCGTGCGTTGTAATGTCCAACACCATCCATGCGTATATATCTCAGTCAGACAAGGGAGAGCTCGTGATCGGCGCCGGAACCGATCAATTCATTTCCTATTCGCAGACGGGCGGTATCCACATAAGCAATCATACGATCGACGCGATCTGCGAACTGTTTCCGCACTTCAGGCGTATGCGCATGCTCCGGAATTGGGGCGGTATTGTTGATGTCACGCCCGACCGTTCCCCAATTCTGTCCAAGACACCAGTTCCCGGGCTTTATGTGAACTGCGGCTGGGGCACCGGCGGCTTCAAGGCAACGCCCGGCTCAGGGCATGTCTTTGCGCACACCATTGCCAAGGACGAGCCGCATCCGATCAACGCGGCCTTCACGATTGACCGTTTCCGTACCGGCCGCCTGATTGACGAGGCGGCTGCGGCTGCCGTGGCGCACTAAGGGGATTTTCGAGATGCTGCTGGTTTACTGCCCCTATTGCAAAGTGGAACGCGCGGAAACGGAGTTTTCCTGTCGCGGGGAAGCCCATATCGCCCGTCCGTCCGACCCTTCGCAGACCAGTGACGAAGACTGGGTCCACTACCTCTACATGCGCTCCAACACCAAAGGCATATATGCCGAACGTTGGCGGCATATTCACGGATGCGGCCGATTTTTCAACGCCGTGCGAGATACTGTCAGCGACAATTTTCTTAAATTTTACAAGGCCGGTGAACCGATGCCGGACCTTGAAGCTCTTGCCAAGGAGGCCGGCAAATGAGCCAGCCCTTCCGTACGGAAAAAGGTGGCCGGATAAACCGGACCGAACAATTGACCTTTACCTTTGACGGTGAGGAACTGCAGGGGCACCAGGGCGATACGCTCGCTTCGGCGCTTCTTGCCAACGGTGTGCACCTGGTTGGCCGTTCCTTCAAATATCACCGGCCACGCGGCATCGTGACGTCCGGCTCGGAGGAACCGAATGCTTTGGTCGGCATTTACCGGCACGGAGACCAGACGCCGAACCTGCGAGCGACCCAGGTGGAACTCTATCAGGGTCTGGAGGCCATCTCTCAGAACCGGTTTCCATCACTCGGCTTTGACGTGGGAGCCGTAAACGACCTGCTATCGCCACTTTTCCCGGCTGGCTTCTACTACAAGACCTTTATGTGGCCGAAGGCGTTCTGGGATCGCGTTTATGAGCCTGTCATCCGCGCCGCGGCCGGTCTTGGCAAACCACCAAAGACGCCTGACCAGGACACTTACGGCAACATTTACGCCCATTGTGATGTTTTGATCGCCGGATCCGGTCCAGCCGGTCTTGCCGCAGCACTTGCTGCCTCTGAGACAGGCGCTAAAGTCATCCTCTGTGATGAGCAATCCGAATTTGGCGGGTCACTGCTCAGCGAAGTCAGTGCAAGCATCGACGGAAAGGACCCGTTGGAGTGGATAGCTGAAACAATCGGCAAGCTTGGGCAGATGGACAATGTCACGCTCCTGCCGCGCACGACAGCTTTCGGCTACTTCGCCCATAATTATCTGGCCCTTGCAGAACGCGTCACGGAGCACCTGCCCAATCCTGATCCCAAACTGCCGCGTGAACGCCTGTGGCAGGTACGCGCCAAGGAAGTGGTGATCGCTTCGGGTGCGATCGAGCGCCCCATGATCTTTCCTGAAAATGATCGACCGGGCATCATGCTCGCGGAAGCCGGACGAACCTACCTGAACCGGTATGGCGTCAAGGTTGGGCACAAGGTTCTGGTGGCGGCAGCTTGCGACACAGCCTGGCAAACCGCTTTCGATCTCGCTGACCATGGCGTTGAAGTTGCCGGCATCGTGGACTTGCGCGAAACCCCACCTGAGAACCTGATGGCAATTGCCAAAGCGCGAGGAATTCGCGTCGAGGCGGGATGCATGGTAACCGGCACACTTGGCCGGAAACGGGTCAAGGCAGCGTTGCTCGGGCGCATGATGACATCGGGAAATGTCGCCTCCGGAGGTCAGATTTCCTGTGACGCCTTGCTGATGTCCGGTGGCTGGACACCAACTGTCAGTCTCTACTCACAGTCTCGCGGTAAGGTGGTCTGGGATTCAGACAAAGGTGCCTACATTCCAGGGGCTTCAGTTCAACGAGAACGCTCAGCGGGTGCTTCCAAGGGACTTTATGGCCTTCAAGCGGTTCTGGAAGACGGATATGCTGCCGGAGAGGAAGCTGCCAAGGCCGCCATTGGCAAATCCGCAAAGGTGTCTTATGCAACCGCGACCGGGGGTGAAGCCGGAACGGGTGGAACGCTCGGAGCGCTCCCTCACGATCGAAATGCGTCGCGCGTCAAGGCATTTGTCGACTATCAAAACGACGTTACGGCAAAGGACGTTAAGCTAGCCGTGCGTGAAGGCATGCAATCCATCGAACATATCAAACGCTACACGACAACCGGCATGGCGACCGACCAGGGTCGTTTGTCCAACATGAATGCGTTGCAAATTGCGTCGGATTCGCTGGACCGATCCGTAACTGATGTAGGTTTGACAACATTCCGCCTGCCATACACGCCGACGACTTTCGGCCTTTTTGCAGGTGTTGCACGCGGTGACTATTTCGATCCAGTTCGCAAGACACCGTCGCACGATTGGGTGGTTGAGAATGGCGGCGTTTTTGAAGATGTTGGCCAGTGGAAACGCACCTGGTACTTCCCCAAAAATGGTGAAGAAATGCACGCAGCCGTCGCACGTGAATGCAAAACGGTTCGCGAAAGCGTTGGCCTCTTTGATGCATCAACCCTCGGCAAGATCGAGGTGGTCGGTCCGGATGCAGCCGAGTTCCTGGAGCGGATGTATACCAATCCCTGGAAGAAACTGGCGCCCGGACGTTGCCGCTACGGTCTGTTGTTGAATGATGCCGGTTTCATTACAGATGACGGTGTCATTGGCCGTCTGGCGGAAGATCGTTTTCACGTCACCACGACGACTGGCGGAGCGCCAAGCGTGTTTGCCACAATGGAAGACTATCTGCAGACAGAATGGCCGGAACTGGATGTGTGGATCACCTCCACCACTGAGCAATACGCTGTTGCAGCTTTGCAAGGACCAAAAGCGCGCGACGTCCTAGCACCTTTTATGGAGGGTGTTGACCTTTCTGCGGATGCCCTGCCTCATATGAGCGTTAAAGAGGCAACATTCTGCGGCGTTCCTTGTCGTTTGTTCCGAATTTCATTCACTGGAGAACTCGGCTTTGAAATCAACGTTTCCCGACGCCATGGCAAAATGATGTGGGAAACACTGGCCAAGGAAATCGAGAAATTTGGCGGCACGGCATACGGAACCGAAAGCATGCACGTTCTTCGTGCAGAAAAGGGCTATATTATCGTCGGTCAGGACACAGACGGTACCGTGACACCACGAGATGCCGGTATGAGCTGGGCAATCGGCAAGAAAAAAGCAGACTTCGTCGGCAAGCGCGGTCTTGATAGACCCGACCTTGTTGCTGACAATCGCAAGCAGTTTGTCGGCCTTTTGACCAAGGATCCCAAAGTTAAGCTCGAAGAAGGGGCTCAAATTACCACAGCCGAGAACCCGGCAATCGGGACACCGGCCGAGGGTCACGTAACCTCCTCTTATTTCAGTCCAGCGCTCGACAGAAGCATTGCACTTGCGATTGTCAAAAACGGTCATGCCCTCGAAGGCAAAACCCTTTACGTGCCCATGCCAGACGGCAGCATACCGGTAGAAGTCACCGGACCGGTGTTCTATGACAAGGAAGGAGCACGGCTCAATGTCTGACCTAATGGCAAGCGACCTCATCACGCCGGACGCCGGAGAACCTCCCCTGCTCAGTATCAATGAGGTTTCGATTCTCAAGGCGGCCCCGCTCACGCGGTTATCGCTCCGCTTGCGGGAAGCATCGCTAAAGGCCGCCGGATCTGCCTTTGGTGTTGACCTTCCGGTCCTGCCTTTGAGTTCTGCTACCGCGGACAAACGCGCAGCCCTTTGGATGGGCCCTGATGAATGGACGCTATTCGCACCGGAGAACACTTCTCAGTCTGTAGTTTCCGATATTGAAGGGAAACTCGGAGCCGAACCTCACTCGCTCGTTGATGTCTCAGAACGTTCCGAGGCAATTATCGTGAGTGGACAAAGGGCAGCCTGGTTGCTGAACACCGGGATTTTCGTCGATTTTTCGATTGATGCGTTTCCCGTCGGGACCGTATCAAGGACGATATTTCACAAGTCTCCAGTGATGGTATGGCGCATAGGTGACGAAGCCTTTGTCGTTGAAGCCTGGGTGTCGTTCATGGACTATGTGTCCGGACTGCTTGTGCAATCGGCCTCAGAATTGAATGCAGCCTGAACAAACTTCCGGCAATGAAGACCCTGTATTCGCGGTTCCCCCCGCGAGAACAGACCAATTTTGCTGAATTCCTTGCCCAACCACTTGCAAAATAGAGCAAAACCCAGCCAATTGCTGGGATGCTGAAAATCGGTTCCTACAACATACAAAAAGCAATTGGCGTGGATGCACGGCGAAGACCGGACCGGACGCTGAAAGTTATCCGAGAACTGGATTGCGATATACTAGCGCTTCAAGAAGCCGATAAACGCTTCGGACCAAGAGAGAGCACCTTGGACAGAAGCAGCATTGTTGCGGAAACCGATTATCGTCCAGTTCCATTCGGAACCAGTGAGAAGAGCCTTGGCTGGCACGGGAACGCACTCCTCGTTCGCAACAACATAAGTGTCTTGAGCTATCAAAGGATTGATCTGCCGAAACTTGAACCGCGAGGCGCGGTCACTGCCGACCTGATGGTCGCTGGCAAGAAATTCCGGATTGCGGCCATGCATCTCAGTCTTGTCGGGCATTTCCGGAAAAAACAGATTACGTCGCTCATGCATCAGCTGCACGAGCATTTGGACTACCTGCCCACGGTACTGATCGGTGATCTGAACGAATGGCGTGATACTTCCGGAAGCATCAAGTTATTCGAGAAACACTACGAAGTGACGACCCCTGGACGAAGCTTCCCCAGTCCAATGCCCGTCGGCAGCCTGGATCGGATCATCACGAGCCCGGAATTTACAGTTACGCAAGCAGGTGTTCACAAATCCAAGACAGCCCGTGTTGCATCCGACCACTTGCCTGTTTGGGCCAATCTCACCCTGGAACCCGCAGCTCACCTTGCAAAAGGTGTTGAGGCCACCTCGGAGTGAATTGTCTTATCAACACATCAAGAAATTATCATCTTGAGAAATCCAAAAAGAGCCGCTGCCAACATCGCGGCCGCTGGGACAGTCACGGTCCAGGCTGCAACAATCGTCATCAGATTCGCACGACGAACCAAAAGGCGGCGCTGACGCTCTTCCCTGTTTTGCAGCTGTTTTCTCGGTTTCATGATGCCGTCATCGGCGACATAGCGGTTTCGGTACCATTCCCGGTAAAACCCAACACCAAATACAGCGCCAACTGCTATATGGGTGGAAGACACCGGTAGACCGAACGCGGACGCGGCCAAAACGGTCGCTGCAGTTGCCAGAGTTACACAAAAGGCCCTGATCGGGCTGAGTTTTGTGATCTTTTTTCCGACAACCGTAATCAGCCTTCGTCCAAACAAAAGCAGACCCGCCGAGATACCGAATGCGCCTACTGCACTCACCCAAATCGGGATTACAGGGTTCAGGGTTCCCATGAACCAGAAGCTCAAATCAGTGAACTCCTTTGATTGGCTGAGAACGATCGCGGCAAGCGGGCCGATTGCATTTGCTACGTCATTGGCGCCATGAGCAAATGACAAGAGCGCTGCGGTCACCATCAACGGAATTGCAAAAAGACCCTTCAGGGCGCTGGCACCACTATGGGCAAATACCTCCATGCTTTCCGTTTGTGTAAAAACAACGGCCTTGTAGATGCGCCAGACAAGTATCCCGGTGGACGCCGGAAGAAAGATCGTGAGCCACACAGGCAATTCGACCAATCGGCCGGACACCTTGAGCGTCAAATAGGCACAAAACGTTGCTCCCATGGCACCAAGCAGCAGCGGCAACCAAAACCTTGCCGCTTCTATCCGGTTCTTGGAATAAACCACTCGCGCATTGATGAATGCCATCAGTCCGGCACCAATCAGCCCGCCCAGAACCGGCGAGAAAATCCAGGTGACTGCAATCGTCGAAATCGTGGTCCAATTGATCGCCGAAAATCCACTGGCGGCAATGCCCGCACCAACAATGCCTCCGATAATTGAGTGAGTTGTCGACACGGGTGCTCCGATCAACGTTGCAAAATTGATCCACAACGCAGCGGCGGCCATGGCAGTCAACATTGCTTTCATAAAGTCGAAGTTGTCCGTGACGTCGTTCGGACTGAGTATTTCGCTCGAAACGGTCGACATGACTTCATTACCGGCAAGCAAGGCCCCTGCACTTTCACAAATCGCGGCGATGATCAATGCACTCGTCAAGCTGACGACGCGCGCACCAACAGCTGGGCCAACATTGTTGGCAACGTCATTCGCACCGATGTTCAAAGCCATGTAGCCGCCAATTGCACTTGCGGCGACGAGGATAAAAACATCGGAATAGGTTGCGGAAATGACTTGTGTACCAGCCACGGCTGCGCAGAGGGCCACGAATACTATCGCCAGCCCTGGACCGCTTAGCCGGCGCCCCATGGCTTCAGCTGCATCTCCGACGAATCCCAATCTGTCGAGATCCTTGTCGAGTGCTTTCTGTCTGGCGTCCTTGCGTGTCAGCAATTAGTGCAATCCTGATGCGCCGATGTGCGCTCATAGCGCGCGAGACGGCAACGTTTATCGAGTGGCCAGTCTTCAGCCGTATTACCAATGACCCGCATTTTCAGACCAAACTGCAGCTATACCTGAAACAATTTGTCTGATGTCAGGATCAGGAAATTTCGGATCTGTGACGACGCAGAAAACGCCGCAACGAAGCTTCATCAGCCAGTTTCATGGCCTCAGAAACCGGTGACCAGACACATTTTCTTTGTCCGATTTCAGGAAAATCCTTTAGCTGTTTTTCGAATCGCACTTTGAAAACCAACACCTTGGTTCGAATTTTCAAACCGCTTGCCAAGCCTTTGAACGAGCGAAAACTCCCCAATGGTCTTGTATCAGCCAAACCCATGACACCCGCTTCTTCATAAGCTTCAATGCTCGCGGTTTCACTGGCGGATTTGTCGGTTTCCGGCCAACCTTTAGGCAAGATCATGCGCCCGGTATCTCTGGTGGACACCAGCAGAATTTCAGGTTCACTTTCTCCTGGTCGGACGCACAGCGCAGCAATCTGCAGACGGGCTGGTTTGAAAAACAAACCTGCCAGACCCTGCAGCCAGGACGAGATCCTGAGTCGAAATTGCTTTGGCGTCCGCCATCTCCATACCTAATCGTTTGATTGCGCGCTATATAGAGATTTCCGCTGCGTCCGTCCAGACAAAAGTGCACTTGGTGCGCATGATCCCGGGGATAAAATTACAGCCGCCGCTTTGTCAGGTGACTGTCTTAATATGGTCTGCCGTCCAGTTTCCCGGCCAGACTTCCGCATTCCCAGACCTGAGACTGCGAAGCTGCTTAAGTGGAGCATTTACGATCAGGAAGGGCTCGCTTTTATCTATGCCGTCAGTCGCCGGAGTTTCTGCACCTATTCCTGTAAATCCAAACTCTTCTTCACAGGGCAAATAAAGCGCAGCCCCTGAGACATTGGTCTCGTTTTGCGTTGTCCCCTCTGATCGCCCAACGGTGCCGCAAGCTGCGACCGCGCACATCAATTCCACCGCTCTCGCCCTGGCGCACCCAAAGACTCGATGATAGCCGGACAGTTTTTCAGTCATGGAAGGAACAAGGATCAAATCCGGATTGTGCTTTGCAAGCAAGCAGCTTAGCGCCGGCATTTCCACGTCCAAACAGATCAATACCGCAACCCTTGCACCTTTAATCTCAAAAATATTGAGATCGCTGCCCGGAACCAGATGCCAGGTATCCGGGCTCTGCTCAAATGGTGTCAGACTCAATTTGTCCTGGTGACGCACCTTTCCATCGGGCGAAAGCAAGAATGCGGTGTTTGTCAGGCCGAGCCTTGTTTCGGCCGGCATGCTCCCGGCAAGAAGCGAAAGATCATACTTCTTGGAAAGCGCGGACAAGTGAGGTAGCAACTGGCGGCCAATCGATGCAAGAAATGCCATTTCCTCTCTTGGCTCCAACCCTTCAGGCTTGAAGGCAAGACAGCACTCAATGGCATATTCGGGCATCACCAGAAGATCTGCACCGGCATTCGCCGCACGCGCCATACCCTCTTCGATCATTGAAGAGAATTCTTCAACAGACCCAGGTGCACGGCTCAGATTGAAAGACCACAGCGCGATAGAAAAATCTGTCATGGCACCCAGAAAAAAGATTGCCGAAAACCGTATTTAGTAATCCAGGCGCAATTGTATCAGGTCGGACGCAGGGATTGATTGCTTTAATCCAAAAACAATCCAATGAAGGCAGCCAGGAAAACAAGAAAGCCTGTCCCGATCATTACCCCTTTGGGTTCCTTCGGCAGTGCTTTGAGTTTGGCCGATCGTCTCACTTCGCGTATCCCTTTCAGGGCGCGGGTCGTACGCTGGTCAATTTCCGCAAAATACGGAGATAGCTCATTCTGAGCACGCATGCCTGATCCTCACGATTCCTTCGTGAGCACAACCATAAGACAGCGACGTTAGAGCTTGGTTAATGTGGCATTACCGCCACCTGTGGCGAACGCAAAAAGACCTGATAGGATCCAGGCATCTCACGCAAGGACAAACAAACATGATCGAACCCACCATATTGCTGACATACGTGATCATCGTTCTAGGATTTGTTTTCATACCGGGTCCTGCCACGCTGCTTACCGTTACCCGGGCAACAACATCGGGTGCGAAAGCCGGGATTGCGACAGGAGCAGGAATAGCGGTTGGTGATGTGATCCACACACTTTTGGCTGTTCTCGGCCTATCGGCGATCATCGCAACATCTGCGGTTCTCTTCAACGTAATTAAGTATCTTGGTGCCGCCTACCTGATCTACTTGGGCGTTAAGGCGCTCATGGCACGATCCAACAATCTAACCGACATTAAGATACCTGCAGTAACGCCCGGCACTGCATTTAGACAAGCTGTCTACGCGGAGTTACTCAATCCGAAGACAGCATTATTTTTCCTTTCGTTTCTGCCTCAGTTTGTGCAACCCGAAAACGGAATGGTCTTTCTACAGCTGATCATTCTTGGACTCATTTTCGTTGCGTTTGGCCTGATCAGCACAGTCGTTTTTGCGGTTAGTGCCGGTGTTCTTGGAGACTATCTGAAAAAGAACCCGGCCGTTGTGAAATGGCAGAACAAGGTGGTCGGATTGATATTCATCTCGATGGGGGTTCGCCTGGCGCTTCAGGAGAAATAGATCAAACGCGGGTCTTCTGCGGATCGGCCACGTCCAGGATACGAAGTTGAACCTTGGGTGTGCCTTGCCATGTATCGATTGAGAGCGAGCCGGCGACATGCAAGTTTCGGCCTCGATTTTCAAGCAACATACGACCGTGCGGCTTGTCTTCTGCCTTGAAACAAATGGCTTTCAACGCGGTCCCGTCACCTGAGGCAAGCGTCGCGCGTACGTGACCATTGCCAACAACGTCAGCAAAAGAAACCCGGTGTGCCGGAAACGCGAATACCGGCTCTGAATGTCCAGCGCCGTATGGGCCGGCCCGCTCGAGAAGTTCCAGCAGGTCGAGCGTTGCACCGGTCCCGGTCAAAGCCGCATCGACCTTCAAACTGCGATGCGCTGTTGCAGCTTCGACGTCCGATTTCAATTCGTCATTGAAGAATGCTTCCAACTCGGCCGCATTCTCACGACGGACCGTCAATCCGGCAGCCATGGCGTGCCCGCCTCCCTTTTCAAGCAACCCGTCTTCAACGGCCTTGCGGACGGTCTTGCCCAAATCAACGCCCGGTATCGAGCGGCCGGAGCCCGTTCCTTTGCCAGTCTCGTCATAGGCAACAGCAAAGGCTGGACGTCGGTGACTTTCTTTCAGGCGCGATGCAATCAGGCCAACGATACCAGGATGCCAGTCTTCAGAACCGGTCAGGAGAACCGCCGGATCGCGTTCTTCCATCGCCAAAACGGCCTCCGCTCCGGCCTGTTCCAGCATTACCGCTTCCATCGCCTGTCGTTCCGTATTGAGCTGATCGAGCCGTTCAGCAATCGCACGAGCTTCCATTGGATCTTCGGTTGTCAATAACCTCGCCCCAAGCGCGGCATCGCCGATGCGTCCGCCGGCATTGATGCGTGGACCGATCAAAAAACCTAGGTGATATGGCGCGGGTTTGCCGCTGACGCGTGCGGTATCCGACAGAGCAGTCAAACCGTAGTTGCGCCTTTGATGCATCACAGCCAACCCGCGTGTGACATAGGCACGGTTCAAGCCAACGAGCGGCACCACGTCACACACAGTGCCAAGCGCAACAAGATCCAACAATGCCATGAGGTCAGGCTCTTTGCGCCCCTGAAAGGCACCGCGCTGTCTCATCTCCCTATTCAGACCAACCAGAAAAAGAAACGTTACGCCAACAGCTGCAAGGTGTCCTTGATTTGACAGGTCATCCTGTCGATTGGGATTAACCAGCGCAGCCACGGACGGCAACGTCTCACCTACCTGGTGGTGATCGATCACAACAACATCAAGGTCGAGATTTTCCGCAGTTTCAAAAGCTTCGAACGACGTGCTGCCGCAATCTAGCGTGACCAGCAGTTCGGCCCCATCTGCGCGAAGCGCCTCAATGGCAGGCCCATTCGGTCCATATCCCTCAATAATCCGGTCGGGAATATGAATGACGGGTTCGAGGCCAAGCCACTGCAGATATTTTGCGAACACTGCAGACGAAGTCGCACCGTCAACATCATAGTCGCCAAATATCGCTATTTTCTTGCCTGCGCTCACCGCATCGGCAACTCTTTGAACGGCAGCGTCAAGGTCAACCAGCGTCGACGGGTCTGGCATCAGTGTTTTGAGTGAAGGTTCGAGAAACTGGCTCGCGTCTGCTGGCTCGACGTCCCTCGCCGCCATTACTCTTGCCAAAACATCGGGCAATCCATGCAGCTGGGATATGGCCATGGCGGAACGGGCCTGGGCAGCACTTAGCCGTTCCCGCCAGGCGTTGTCATTTGCGGATTTGGCGACCCCAAGTACAAGCCGCCGTTCCTCATCTCCGGTCAACCCGATCATTCAGTCCCGGCTTAATCCAAATGGAATTTTTCAAGATCCGTGTGCTGGGCCTTAATGTAGCGAACGGTGCCTGTGGACGAGCGCATAACCACGGTATGTGTGGTGATATGGTTTCGGCCAAAACGAACACCTTGAAGGAAATTTCCGTCAGTTACGCCAGTCGCCGCAAACAACACGTCTGGCCCCGCCATTTCCTCAAGCGTGTATTTCTTCTTGATGTCTTCAATACCCATACGGTGCGCGCGTTCAACCTGTTCATCACGCGTGATGACGAGCCGGGATTGCATCTGGCCGCCGATACAGCGAAGCGCAGCGGCTGCCAGAACACCTTCTGGCGCTCCTCCGATCCCAGCGTAAATGTCGATGCCGGTTTCATCAGAATCAGTTGTATGAATGACCCCTGCGACATCGCCATCGCCGATAAGGCGTATGGCAGCACCAGTGGCGCGTATTTCCTCAATCAGCCTGGCATGACGCGGACGGTCAAGAACACAGGCCGTGATCTCTTCTATCTTGACGCCTTTTTCTTTCGCGACGGCCGCCAAGTTCTCGGCAATTGGCGCATCAAGATCGATCAGACCTTTGGGATAACCGGGACCAATCGCGATCTTGTCCATATAGCTGTCAGGTGCATTGAGGAGATCATTTTCAGGTGCCAAGGCAATGACGGCCAGTGAGTTTGGCAGGTTTTTGGCACAAATAGTCGTGCCTTCCAAAGGATCCAGCGCGATATCGACTTTCGGCCCTTGCTTGGTTCCGACATTTTCTCCGATATACAGCATGGGAGCTTCGTCGCGCTCGCCCTCGCCAATCACCACTGTACCGTCGATCGGGAGCCGGTTGAGTTCCCGGCGCATTGCGTCCACTGCTGCCTGGTCAGCCGCCATCTCATCGCCATGACCACGCAGACGCGCAGCCGAAACAGCCGCTCTTTCACTGACTCGCGCCAGTTCCAACGTCAGAATTCGGTCAAGTCCACTTGCCGGCTGATTTTCAGTTTCGGACATCAACATCTCCAGTCTCTTTGCCCGCAAGACACCTGTGCGGGAACACACACATCAGTTCAGGTTTTCGATCCGAATCATTTGCGGTTGTTCGGCCACAACCCCTTTCGACATGATCACCTCCAGAGCCTCCTTGATGGCGACTTCTGTGGTTTCATAAGTGATCAGTATGACAGGTTGAGGCGCGTCTTCGTCGTATTTTCCAGGCGCCTCGCTGCCGGCGTGCCGTTTCTGAACGATCGATTCCAGAGAAATGCCGGCATTGCCCATACAATGAGCGATTTCTGCGAAGGCTCCGGGCCGGTCATAGACCGAAAGCCGAATGTAGTATCCGCCTTCATGCAAACGCATCCGTGCCCGCTGATAGTCTTTGAGATCCACAGCCGGCATGCCAAGCACCGGTGTCCGGTCACCCCGGGCAACATCCGCCACATCCGCAACGACGGCCGACGCGGTCGCGTCACCGCCAGCGCCCGGACCAGCCAGCACGATTTCTCCGACAAAGTCTCCATCAACCGCGACGGCGTTCAAAACACCATCGACCTGCGCAATGGCCGAGTTTTTCGGAACCATTGTCGGATGCACACGTTGCTCTATGCCTGTTTCGGTCTGTTGGGCAACGCCGAGCAGCTTGATGCGGTAACCCAATTCATCCGCCGCCTGGATATCTTCCGTCGTAATGGACGTGATGCCTTCCAGATAGATATCATCACTGGCAATCCTGGTACCGAATGCAAGGCTGGTCAAAATGGCGAGCTTGTGGGCAGTGTCGTTGCCTTCGATGTCGAAGGTCGGATCAGCTTCGGCGTATCCGAGCCGCTGAGCGTCAGACAGGCAATCTTCAAAGCTGATGCCATCGGCTTCCATCCGTGTCAGAATGTAGTTGCACGTGCCGTTCAAAATTCCATAGACGCGGCTTATGCCATTGCCTGACATCGATTCCCGCAAAGTCTTGACGATCGGAATTCCACCGGCGACAGCCGCCTCATAGTTAAGACAAGCGCTATTGGCCTCTGCAATCTCGGCAAGAGCTACACCATGACGGGCCAGCAAGGCCTTGTTGGCCGTCACGACATGAATGCCACGCGCGAGGGCAGCCCGGACACTGTCCTCCGCCGGACCGCTGTCTCCGCCAATCAATTCGACAAAGATATCGATATCGCCTTGTTCGGCCATTTCGACGGGATCGGTAAACCACTCGAATCCGGAAACATCGAAACCGCGATCCTTGTTACGGTCGCGGGCGCTAACAGCGGTTACGGAAACCGCGCGCCCCGTTTTGCGGGCAATTTGCCCCCCGTGTTTTGCCAAGAGGCGCAAGACTGACGCACCTACCGTGCCCAGACCAGCGACGCCGACTTTCAATGTTTCAGACATATGAGAAATGGATCCAGTTCCGTTTAACCAGAGGTATCGAGCGGGATGACGTTGTGCAGCTTTTGCTCCGCGGTTTCAAGGAAGCGGCGGACATTTCTCGCGGCCTGACGAAGTCTCTGCTCGTTTTCCACCAGACCGATGCGAACATAGTCGTCGCCATGTTCTCCAAACCCGATTCCCGGTGCGACTGCGACCTCTGCGCGTTCCAGCAGAAGCTTCGAGAACTCCAGACTGCCGAGCGACCGGAAACTGGCCGGGATCGGTGCCCAGCAAAACATGCTTGCTTCCGGTGCCGGAATGTCCCAGCCAGCTCTGCCAAAGCTTTCCACGACCACGTCACGCCGACGCTTATAGGTCTCCCGCGTTTCCCTTATGCAGTCCTCCGGACCGTTAAGGGCAGCAGCTGCGGCGACCTGAATTGGAGTGAAAGCACCATAATCGAGGTAGGACTTTACCCTCGATAAAGCACCGACAAGCCTTTCATTGCCGACAGCAAAACCCATGCGCCATCCCGGCATTGAAAAGGTTTTGGACAGCGAGGTGAATTCAACAGTGACATCCATCGCACCGGGCACCTGAAGTACCGAAGGTGGTGGCGTGTCGCCAAAGTAGATTTCCGAATAGGCCAGATCTGAAAGAATGAAGATATTGTGCTTGCGCGCAAATGCGACCACGTCCCGATAGAAGTCAAGATCAGCGCAAAATGCAGTCGGGTTGGCCGGATAGCATAGGATGATCGCAATTGGCTTCGGAACCGAATGAATGACCGCCCTTTCGAGGGCTTCAAAGAACGAAGGGCCTGGCTCGGCTGGAATGTTGCGGATGGAGGCTCCTGCCATCAGGAAGCCGAACGTGTGGATCGGGTAACTGGGATTGGGGCTCAGGATCACATCGCCAGGAGCGGAAATGGCTTGAGCCATATTGGCAAAGCCTTCCTTGGAGCCAAGCGTCGCAATCACCTGGGTGTCGGGATCGAGCTTCACACCAAAACGGCGCTCATAATAAGCGGCTTGCGCCTTACGCAATCCGTTGATGCCTTTGGAAGCTGAATATCGGTGTGTCCGAGGATCCTGGACAACTTCCGTCAGCTTGTCGACGATGTGTTGCGGTGTCGCCAGATCCGGATTGCCCATGCCAAGATCAATAATGTCCGCTCCCGCCCCGCGCGCCTTTGCTTTCAGACGGTTGACTTGCTCGAACACATACGGCGGCAGCCGTTTGATCTTGTGGAATTCCTCCATGGCGCGGTTCCTTGCGAGATATCATTACTGTCGACGCCAATGCGGGAGGCCTGACGCGGACGCGGCGGGGGTCTTTTAGCAGGCCGGATCAGATTGCGCACCCGTCTTTGCGTCCCAAATCATCTAAAATTTGGATGGAATTTGGCTGCACGAGGTCTCTGAAAAATATGAACCGATTTAATTCAAAGGCGTGCTGATCGCATGACTGGAACCAACCACTTGGTAAAGCCTATCATCGCGATACCTTCTTTTAAAATGCTGGCAATTTAGAGCGATTTTTTGGTACGCCGTCATGCGTGAAAGAAACTCGCTTGCACTTTCGGCCGAGAAACGTCCTTTCGTGACGTGATCAAGGCAAATGCAACACCGCAGATGTGCGGTCTCATTCGCCTGCAAGCGATTCCAGATAAGCTTCCGTCTGCTTTCGATCTTCGGGATTGATCAATCCTCTTGGCTCACCTGCATTGACAATGGCGCCATAGCCTTTGGGGGCGGGTACATTGGTATTCCGCGGACCGGGATCGGTTTTAAGCGCGTCAACCAATGGCGTTCCGGGCCCGACTGCGCATGAGGCAAGCGCCAGCAGCAACGTCAATGCCAGTACGTTTGCGCATCTGTTTCGCATTTTCACCTAGCCCTTTCCGGGTGTGCGCTCCGCCGAACATGCGGCCGTCGCAATGTCCGATTAATTGATCCTGCTTTCAGGCGATTCCACAAGAGAAGGCAACCGTTTTCAGTCTGAATGTGATTTCAATGGCTCATCCAGGCCAGTGAGCCTGACAACAACTGCTGTTTGGTCCCCGCTTTTATCCAATCGACGGAAACACACCCTTGTGTCATAGATACCTGATAGTTCAAAATACCAGCAAGATTATAACAAGATAACGCATTTGAGCGCGCGCGGTCTCGAGAGCCAGGATTGGAGACCGGATGAGGCGCGAAAAACCGGAGGAACCTCTGCCAATGGCTGACGATCGCCAGCACCCGATGTTGCAATACATAATCAACAATCCTGAAGCTTTTGCCCAAAATCTGGCAAAAACACTGGAACAGGCCGGCAAAGCTCTCGCCGCCTATATCGAGCCTCGGGAACAGGGCAAGATTAAAAACGAGTCGACCGATGAGTTGACTGGTGTCGTCAAAACTTTGGCCCAGGTGGGCGAATACTGGACATCCGATCCGCAGCGCGCATTCGAGGCGCAATCGCGCCTCTGGAGCGGTTACATCGACCTCTGGAATTCATCGCTGAAGAGGATGATGGGAGAAGCCTCGGAACCGGCAGTCGAAACACCGCCGCGAGATAAGCGTTTTGCCGATCCTGATTGGGAAAACAATCAGTTTTTCGATTTCATCAAGCAGCTCTATCTGATCACGAGCAAATGGGCCGAGGACATGGTCCATGACGCCCATGGGCTTGATGAACACACGCGCCACAAGGCAGAATTCTACGTTACCCAAATCGCAAACGCCGTTTCGCCGTCAAACTTCGTCTTGACCAATCCCGAGTTGCTGCGCCTGACAATGGAGAGCAACGGCGAAAACCTGGTCAAAGGCATGCAGCACCTGGTTGAGGACCTGAAGACCGGTGAAGGCGAACTGAAGATCAGGCAAACAGACCCCTCGAAATTCAAACTCGGTGATAATCTGGGCAACACGCCCGGCAAAGTGATTTCCCAAAATGACGTCTGTCAGGTCGTTCAGTACACGCCGACCACAACCGAGGTCCTCAAGCGCCCTCTCCTGATTGTTCCGCCCTGGATCAACAAGTTCTATATCCTCGATCTCAATCCCGAAAAATCCTTCATCAAATGGGCTGTCGACCAGGGACATACGGTGTTTGTGATTTCCTGGGTGAACCCTGACGAGCGTCAGGCTCAGAAGAGTTTTGAGCACTATATGAAGGAAGGCATTCTCAACACGCTCGACGTCATCAAGAAAGCCACACGCCAATCGGAAGTAAACTCAATCGGATATTGTGTTGGCGGAACGTTGCTGGCCGTCACACTCGCCTATATGGCCCGTACCGGCGATAATCGCATCAAGACCTCGACTTTTTTCACGACCCAGGTCGATTTCACCTTTGCCGGTGATCTGAAAGTTTTTGTCGACGAAGAACAGATTTCCATTTTGGAAAAGCGCATGGAGGAACACGGGTATCTGGACGGCTCCAAAATGTCCTCGGCCTTCAACATGCTGCGGTCAAATGACCTTATCTGGTCCTATGTGGTCAATAACTATCTGAAGGGAAAAGAGCCATTCCCGTTTGACCTGCTCTACTGGAATTCAGATTCCACCCGTATGCCGGCTGCCAATCATTCGTTCTACCTGCGCAATTGCTATCTCGACAACAAACTCTCCAAGGGCGAAATGGAAATTGCCGGAGAGACGTTGGATCTGCAGGATGTCAAGATCCCAATTTTCAATCTGGCAACGCGAGAAGATCACATCGCCCCTCCCAAGTCCGTCTTTGTGGGGTCTGGGTGTTTCGGCGGACCAGTTGAATACGTCCTTGCCGGGTCAGGGCATATTGCCGGGGTGGTCAATCCGCCCGCCAAGAAGAAGTACCAGTATTGGACCGGAAGAGAACCCCGGGGCACGCTTGAAAACTGGCTGAAAAAAGCCAAGGAACATCCTGGCTCCTGGTGGCCCTACTGGGATCAATGGATCCGCTCAAACGATGATACTTTGGCAAAGGCACGCAAACCAGGTGCCAATCGCACCAAGATCCTGGAAGAAGCGCCGGGTTCCTATGTGATGACAAAGGTTTAGGACCTTAACAAACGCCCAAATCTGTTACTCATCGACCCGAACGGGCATCGAGCGAAACTAAGGTCATCGACAGCAGTTTGCCGAATTTGTCCGCACTCATCGGACGGCCGAAATGGTACCCTTGGACGATTTCACACCGGCAGCTTGCGAGAAACGCCTGCTGCTTTGCCGTCTCCACGCCCTCGGCAACCACGCAAAGCCCCAGCTCCCGCCCGAGCGAAATAATCGCGCGTGCAATACTGCGGTCGCTTTCATCGAAGTCGAGATCCCGGATGAAACTCTGATCGATTTTGAGCCTCGTCAGCGGGAATTTCTTCAATGATGCCAGACTGGAATAGCCTGTGCCAAAATCGTCAATAGCCAGGTTCAATCCGATGTGCCGAAAACTCTCCATCAACTGCACAGCCTGCTCGGCATTCTGAATCAACAGGCTTTCGGTCAATTCGAGTTCCAGAAACTGTGCTGGCAGGCCAGTATCTGCAAGAACTGCCGAGACATCTGAGATGAGACCCGTCTCCCGGAATTGCCTTGCGGATACGTTAACGCCGACAGAGATAGGTGCGAGGCCCTTGTCCTGCCATTCCTTGTTCTGGCGGCAAGCTTCATGCATTACCCACCGGCCGAGCGGCACGATCAGACCACTGTCCTCTGCAAGAGTAATGAACTCTGCCGGCATTAAGCGGCCCAGCGCGGTATGCTGCCAACGAACGAGAGCTTCGGCGCCAACGATACGTCCGCTTTCCAGATTGTATTGCGGCTGGTACTCGAGGAAAAATTCACCGTTTTCAATTCCGGTGCGCATCTCTTCAAGCAAGGTCAAACGGTTCAGCGACTTTTCTGGACGTGTCTGTTCAAATACCTTGAAACCATCCCGCCCCGACGACTTGGCCTCAAACATAGCCTTGTCTGCGTTCCGCAACAGTTCGGCGGCATCTGCAGCGTCCTCAGGATAGCAAGCAGCCCCGATGCTGCAGGTGATATGGAAGGAAAGATCTCCAATACGAATTGTTTTGATGATCTCATCACGCAATCGGCCCATGAAACTGGCCAGTTCACCCTTTTGCGCTGCATCGCGATCCAAAATCAAAACGAACTCGTCGCCGCCGAAACGGATGGCTTCATGCTCGTGACCGTGCAAAGACATGATACGCTCGGCGACAATCATCAGCACCTGATCGCCAATGGCGTGTCCGAAACTGTCATTTACGATCTTAAAATTATCCAGGTCGACAAAAACAACTGCAACTGGACCGCCGGTTTCGTGGCAGGTAGCAATTTTCTGTTCAAGCTTGGCCTTGAATTCATGCCGGTTGGGAAGGCCTGTCAGAACATCATGATTTGCAAGATAGCGAATCCGGCTTTCGGCCTTGTCCCTTTCAACGGCGATGGAAGCCAGGCGCGCAGCTTCCCGTGCCAGGTTCTGTTCATAGTCACTGGGTGCCCGCACCTCATTTGAATAGAGGCCGAATGTACCGAGGAGCTTCGTGTCCTGCCCGAAAAATGGCATCGACCAGCAGGAACGCATATCAAACTGTGACACGATCTCGATGAAGTCTTCCCACAGGGGATCGTTCAATATGTCTTTAACAATAACGCACTCTTGTCGAAAAGCCGCTGTCCCGCACGAACCGGCCTTTGGCCCGATAGGAACACCATTGGCAGCTTCGAGGTAAGCCTTTGGCAAAGAAGGTCCAGCACTGCTGAGCAAGTGTTGACCACTCTCGTCAAGCAGCATCACCGACCCCACGATCCCTTCGGTCTGACTTTCTATTGCCAAGACCAGAGTATCCAGCACATCGCTCAACGGCGCTCCGGTCGCTATTTTTTGAAGGACTTGATTTTGACCTTGCTGCAATAGTTCTGCATTTTTGCGCGCAGTAATGTCTCGGCAAATACCGACAATGCCGACGGTTGCCCCTTCCCCGTCGATCACGGGAAACTTGGAAGACGAAAACCACTTTCGTCTGCCGTTCGGTAGGATGAGGAGTTCTTCGAAATCGTATTTCGCCTCTTGAGACGACATGATTTCATCTTCGGCAGAAAGAAAGGCATTGCCTATGGATTGGGAATGGAGATCCAGATCCGTTTTACCAATCAGGTCCGAACTGGCCTCGCAACCGATGTCGAGAGCGATCTGACGGTTAGCCATGACAAAACGGCTGTGGCGGTCCTTTACGAAAATATAGTCGGCCACCCGGTTAACGAGCGTAGTCAGCCAGGCCCCATTTGGCCGGAGCTCATCGTTTCTGCCGAGATGGCTGATCTTGTTGAGCCGGGCAAGCTCGGTTGCCAATGAGACGAGATCATCTGCATTCGCAACGTTCTCGACATGCTTGCTCTCAGGCAAGTCCATTCATTCACCCTGCCGGTTGCATCTGAACTGCAATCGATATTCGCTTAGCCGGAACTAAAAAACAATGAATACGAAACAAAACACAGCTTTACCCCCGTAAAACTGACAGTTATTTTGATAAATATATACCTGTTCTAGAAACGTTTAGGTTCCACGACTGCAAAACTAAAGTTACTGTTATTTTTTACAATATATTTCCTTTGAATACCCTGAAAACTCGGAACTCCTCCTGGTCAATTTTGAAGCGGATGTTATTTGCCTATCATGTCATATCCCGGCTATGATCACGCCAGCGGGACCAGCAAGTACCAGAGATGCAAACCACACAACGTCCAAGCCTTTCTATTGCCAATGAGCACATGACGCGCACACCGGTGCAGCCAACGCTGCAACTGCGTGCTCATGGAGCCATGGCAAGGCCGGCTTCTGCAATGGTCACCTATATCAAAATCGTTGCACCTTGTGCGCTCACCGCAGCCTTGTGGACGCATGTGTGGCTCGGCTCTTTTGGGTCTATTTTGATCGCGGTCGCGGTAATGGCAGGGTTTCTGGCTCTTTCACGTCTGTTCATTGCGACCGAAAAGCGCAGTGGGTGGGCACGCAGGGTCAGCTTTGGAGAAAGGGTCTGGCTCAACCGAATGGTGGTTCCAATCCCACAAAATCTGAATTTCAGGATCACCACCCTTTACCTCGTGTTTTGGACCGGAACACTTGTGGCGATGACAGGCGGCTTCACAGCGTCCCTACTGCTCGCGCTTTCAGGCCTTACGATCGCCTATGCCACACAGTTTGTTTGTTTCCGCAAGTTGATCCATCTTCACAGCATCATGCAGGACAAAACCGCCCTTTACCGGTTCTGGTCTATCGAAGCAGTGAACGACAATTCCAGGTCCGGACTGCAAAGCGCCTGAGATAGTCTCAGGGTCTCTAATCCGGTCATGACGGTTAATCAGGTTTCTTTGGCCTTCCGCTCTGCCAGGAGCCCGATATAGGTCAAGGCAACACTCGCACCTGCAATTGAGGTGATATCCGCATGGTCATACGCCGGTGCAACCTCCACCACATCGCCCCCAACAAAATTCAGTGTTCCGAGCTCACGTAAGATGGACAAAGCCTCTCGTGAGGAAAGTCCACCAGACACCGGTGTCCCCGTACCAGGTGCAAAAGCCGGATCCAGGCAGTCGATATCGAACGTCATGTATGCTGTTCCTCCCCCGACCCGATCCTTGATCCTCTCAACGACACCCTTGATACCCAGATCATCCATCTCGTGACCGTAGACAATCTCCAGGCCGCAAGTCTCGGGGGCGTGGGTACGTATACCAACTTGAATGGAACGCTCCGGATCAATCAGGCCTTCCCGCACCGCACGTCCTGTAAAGGTGCCATGATCAATTCGGTCGCCTTCGTCTGACCAGGTGTCCTGATGCGCATCGAATTGAACGAGTGCAAGCGGTCCGTGCTTTGCCACATGCGCTTTCAAAAGCGAATAGGTGACAAAATGATCGCCTCCGATAGAAAACAGATGCGTGTTGCTCGATAGAATCTCGGACGCCTGTGCCTGGATATGCCCCGGAATGTCTGCATTTTTTCCATAGTCGAAAACGCAGTCGCCATAGTCTACGCAGGCGAGGTTTTCAAAGGGGTCCATTTGAAAAGGGTATTGAGGGTCGCCATCAAAAATTGCGGAGGCCCGGCGAACGCCCTGCGGGCCGAAACGCGCTCCGGGTCTGTTCGAAACCGAAGCATCAAAAGGAATGCCCCATACCGCCAGATCGACATCAGACAAATCCCTGCTGTATCGACGCCGCATGAACGACAGCGCACCGGCATAAGTCGGTTCGTGCGAGCCTCCTTTGACGTTCTTTCCCAAGAATGCGTTGTCGGTCGGGCGAGGCAAATCCGATGTCATGTCTTTATCCTGGGGCGTCGAGCGCGCTTTTGGAGGTGAGCCAGATCGTATTTCTGTCATAACCGTCTGATTGCGCATAGGATAAAATCGGTCGGTTCGAACTTCGGAATTTCACAGGCAGCGACAGCCTTTCGTCAAACCCGTTTACTGCATCTCCCATTTGTGGGGACATTCCATAGGTCTGCGAATTTCAGTGCCTAAAATGCGAATGGCCCTGATGAGGTAACCGACGACGCAAGCCAAATGATCCTCGCTCTCATCACGGCCAAGACTGGAGACCACTACACTTCCATCATCAACTTAAAGATGAGCATCGCATCCAAGTGTCTTCTGGATTGAAGTAACTCACACTTTACGCTACGTTATTTTTAGTATTTTTGGAGGCGCAGGATGTCTGATACTCAGGAAACCTCGGCGCAAGCACCGGTCAAGGGAAAGAAGAAGTCCAATCAGGAAAGTCGTTCCGGGTCGGTAAGTCCGGTCACAATGATGACCGTCTATCTGTGTGCTGCGATCGGAGGAACCATCACGGCCATTGCCGATATCGTACAGAAGGAACAAGCTTCAGCGGTTCTCAAGATGACTTCCGTTTCGGCCCGTCATCTCGATCTGGCAGTTCCCCCGCTCTATGTCTTTGCAATTGTTGTCGTTCTTGGCGTTTTGCTGTGCTTCGTTTTCCAGCCAAACAACCGAAGGGCAGGATTTGCCGTTGGGGCCGGCGTCATTGCCTCGATCATGACTGTTACGCCTTATCAACCTCTCAAATCGGGCTTGCCCACGACACCCGACAGCAGTCAAGAGAACAGTCTCATTTTGCCCTCCGGCAATGCCATCCAATTGGCCTCTTCGGATGTTGGAGGACTAATGATCGCAATGGAAATTGTCGACCTTGCGATTGTTCCTGTTAAGAACGATCTGGCGATCCCGGTTGAGGTCAAAGTCTCGTTTTTCGATCGCAACACCCGCCGACCCTACGAACAGATGCAGGCTATTGCCGCGGGGAAAACAGCGATATTCGAGTTTTCTGCGAAGGCTTCGCAGGGTCAAATCAATGGAGAGTTTTTCATCCAAGTCGGCGGAGAGCGATCAAGCTACGTAGGCGTGAATGGCAGCGGCCCCTTCCGATCAAACACTCTGTTGCTGACAAAGGCCGTCCCGTCATTTGCGCAATCTCAGATCAACAAAGAAGCGCTCAACTCATATTCGACGACGACAACGCGTGCTCCACGCACTGCGAGCGACAGCGAAGTACGCCAAATATACAACAAGCCGACAGGTTTTTTTAACAGCCTGCAGCAAAAGTTGCTGACACCAAAAAAGTGGTGACATTGCCAACCGCCTGACCACACAGATGTTGGGCTGTTCGCGCTGATCTCAGTGATCGCCTTCAGTTATCGTTGTTCCAGTTCGGCCACACGACTAAACTCGTGTGTTGGCGAATCCATTTCCAATCCTTATCGGGACAAGGCCCTCATTTATTTGGCTGATCAAAGCATCAAAATCCTGCGCGGCAGGCTGCTCACTTTCCAGGCGTCTCCTCAGGGAGCGGACGACAGCAACTCCTATTCTTATGAACCGGATGGTGCGTTGCTGATTTCGGACGGCAAAATCCTGGAACGCGGCACGTACTCGGAAGTTTTCTCAAATGCACCGGACGATACGCAAGTTGTGGATCACCGGCCGCACCTGATTATCCCTGGGTTCATCGACACGCATATCCACTTTCCTCAAGCTCAGGTAATCGCCTCCTGGGCGGATCAGCTTCTCGACTGGCTCAACGACTACACGTTTCCAGCGGAAATTCGCTTTGCGAACAAGGACCATGGCACGCGGATCGCCGGCGAGTTCTACAACGCGCTCCTTGCCAACGGCACGACGACAGCCGTTGCCTATTGCTCCAGTCATCCAAATTCGGTCGATGCCTATTTCGAGGAGGCAGAAGCACGCGGCATGCTAATGCTTGGCGGTAAGACCATGATGGACCGGAATGCGCCACCCGAACTGTGTGATACGGCGCAAAGCTCTTATGACGACAGCAAAGCCCTTCTTTCAAAGTGGCATGGACGCGGCAGAGCTCATTACGTCATCACTCCTCGATTTGCCATCACCTCTACATCGGAACAGCTGGAAGCAGCCGGAACACTTTTGAAAGAACACCCTGAGTGCCATTTACAGACGCATATCAACGAGAACCACAATGAAATTGCCTATACGCAGGAGCTCTATCCAGATGCGGCTCATTATCTCGGCGTCTATGAGAGCTTTGGACTGCTCGGCTCCAAAACACTGCTCGGCCACTGCATCCACATGACAGGTCACGAACTCCAGGTGATGCGGGAAACCAGATCGATTGCGGTCTTTTGTCCAACCTCAAACCTTTTTCTGGGTAGCGGCCTTTTTGACAAGTCAGGTATGGAAAGTGCTGGCATCAGGACGGCAATCGCAACCGATGTCGGTGGCGGTACGAACTATTCAATGCTTCGGACACTGGACGAGGGCTACAAAGTTCTGCAACTTCAACGCCAACGCATGCATCCGCTCACCAGTTTCTATTGGATGACACTGGGAAATGCCGAAGCTCTTTCTCTGTCCGACAAGATCGGAACACTGGAACCAGGAACGGATGCAGACGTCGTGGTGTTGAATGCCCATGCTACTCCTCCGATGGCTTTGCGCATGGAAACCGTCGAAACACTTTCAGAAGAACTGTTCGTGCTGCAGACTTTGGGCGATGATCGCTCCATTGTTGAGACATACGTCTCCGGGTCGCCATCTAAGACATGAGGTCAGCCGGTCTGTCATCCGACCTATTGCCGGTCTGGCTGGGGCCGCAAAGATATCCGAAGCGCGATTGCCTGAAATACAAGGGTGCAAAGAGCTGTGAAAGCAAATGCAAAGAGCGCTATCGACGACAATAAGAAGACCTGTCCGAACCCGAACCCTTGAAGCAGCGGTGTCAGTAACAAAGGTGATATGACTTGGCCCAAGAACATAGCAGTCGTAACCATTCCTGAAACTCTGCCACGCTTGCTTTGGGGCGCAACATTTAATGCGACCAGAAAGAGAGCCGGTTGTACCAGCGCGTAGCCTGCGCCAATCTGCACAGCTCCACCCAGAACTGTTGGCCAGCTTGCATCCAGGGAAAGTGTCGCAAATCCTGTGCCCATGAGAGCAAAGCCGATTGAAAATGTTGCGCACAGCCCCATGACACCGCTAATACGCTTGAACACGACGGCCACACAGCCGCCTGTCAACGTCAGTGCGCCTAAACCATAAGCCGTACCAGATGCTCCATCCAATCCGTTCTCAGTTAGAAAGAATGGCAGCTGACTTGGCATCAAAAAGAAAAGCATCACTGTTGCCATTGTGAGTACCGACAAGGCTGATGCACGCAAGAACCAATTTCCTTCAGTCGTTGCATTTTGACCTTCGACCGGCAGTTCCCGATTAGCCGCATCCAGTCTTTCCCGATGCAGCAAAGGCAACAGAAGCGGCAAGAGCAAAAACGGCAAAGCGTAGATCAAGAATGGCCAGCGAGGCGAATAACCTGCCAGGAAACCAGCGAACCCAATATACAAGAAACCGCTGAAATTAATGGCCGCTGTTTGCAAGCCCATGAATGCGCTGCGGCGATTGCCTTCAAAAAGATCGCCAACCAGGGCAATTTGAGCCGTCATGGTCAAGGCAACGGCAACCCCAAGAATAAGTCGGCTGACCAGAACGGACGTCAGATCGGGCAGATAAGCGCCCGCACTGCCGCTCAACGCAAACAGCACGACACCTGCAACCAGAATGGGTGCACGACCAAACCGGTCCGCGACCACCCCGGCAATTGGTGCAATCAGAACCACCGTTAGTGATGGTGCTGCCACAAGAAAGCGCGTGAGATAGGCGGCCTGGGCATTGTCGGAAAATATATCCTCAAGTCCGGGCAATGCTGGACTGATGGTCGCGTTTGCCATGATTTTGAGGGTCGCTACCAAAAGCAAAGCGATCGTGGTTCTTTGTAACCAGAGAGGAGGAAGTGAGGTTTGCGCATTCGTGGGCACGTTCGTTGTCCTTGAACTTCTATCGGAATTGCGCAACCCTACAAGCTCAAGTCGACTTGAGGTCAAGAGATGAAATTATTGGATATTTCTGAAATATCGAAGTCTACGGGCATCGCTGCGTCTGCCCTTCGCCACTATGAAGACAAAGGCCTGATCACCTCCATCGGGCGCAGAGGCATGAAGCGTCTTTTCACGCCGGAAGTCATTGATCAGCTTGCACTGATCAACCTTGGCAAAGCCGGCGGATTTTCACTCGACGAGATAAAAGCAATGTTTGGCCCGGATGGCCGCCCTGCGCTTTCCCGTCAAAAACTTCACGTGCGCGTGGATGAACTGGACCGGCAGATCCAGCGACTGAGCTCATTGCGCGACATGATCCGTCACGTCGCCGAGTGCCCTGCCCCGTCCCATATGGAGTGCCCCAATTTTCAGAAGCTGCTGCGTATCAGCAGCAAAAAGTCACATGGAACGTCACCTATGACACCAGCCTGGTCACGCTCCAAGTCATCTTCACCTTCGTGAAAAGAACAATACAACTTGCCGGGCCTGGCGTTGAAACAGTCCTGGACCGCTGACTTCCTCCTGTCGGATTTCCACGTTGCGGATCACATGGCGCACAAGGATCAATGAGGCTATCCCGAAGACGATCCCTCCAGCGGCCTGACCGATCAACACACCGGGTGCCCCGAAAAGAGCGCCCCCGATCCAAACGAACGGGATTGTTCCAAGCGTGTGCCTGCCCCAGTTCATCCAGGTGGAGTAAAAAGGCTTGCCAAGGTTGTTAAAAAACGCGTTGGACACAAAGAGCGCTCCGTTGAAAAAGAACGCGAGCGCGAGCGGACCACAAAACAAATAGATCAATGTGAGTGCCAAACCGCTGGCGTCAAACAAATGGGCAATCGGACCGCGCAGAAAATAGAGCGCAAGAGCTGCCGTCCCGACAACGATAGCGGTAAACAACAGCGATTCTCTCAGAGCACCACGAACCCGGTCATACTTCGCAGCACCGTAGTTCTGACCGACAATCGGCCCGATTGCCCCGGATAAGGCAAATATTGTCGCAAAGGCAAGCGGTGACATGCGGGCCACCACGGCCATGCCGGCAACGGCCTCCTCCCCGAATTCGGCCATGGATCGGGTAACCCAGGCTTGTCCAACGGGTGTCGCGAGTTGAGTTAGGATGGCTGGAAAGGCGATCGCTGAAATGGGAGGAAGATCGATTAGCAGCTTTTTCGGATTGGGCAGGCTCAATCCGCCGTGGTAGCGGATTATCGGTGCAACCGCGAAAAAGGCAATTGCAACGCGAGATGCCGCACTTGCAAGTGCGGCGCCGGTCAATTCGAGATCCAATCCGAAAATCAAAATAGGATCTAGAACGGCGTTGACCAGGCCGCCGGCAATCGTCGACATCATCGCTCTTTTGGCATCGCCATGGGCTCGCAAGATTGCGCCGCCCGCCATGCCCAGAAGAAGCAAGGGCAATGTGGGCACAATGATCGCAAGGTAATGAACGGCAAGCTCGTGAGTTTGTTCACGTGCGCCGATAAGCGACACGAGTTCGTCCAACAAAAACCAGACAGCGACAGCAAACACGCTGCAGAAGATTACGCCAACCGTCAAAGCGTTGGCCGCCTGTTGACGTGCCTGCTCTCTGTCTCCGGCTCCCAGTGCCCTGGCAACGAGCGCACCAGCGGCAATGGCGACGCCTATGTTGAACGATGTGGTGAAAAAGAGAATAGCCCCGGCATACCCGACTGCGGCCGCCAATTCGGCTTTGCCAAGCATTGAGATGAAAATCATGTCGACAAAATCGACCGCAAAAATCGCCATGAGGCCGACCGAAGAGGTCAAAGACATCACCGTGATGTGGCGGAATAAGCTTCCGGTGAGAAATTTGGCCTGGTTCATGACGCCTTAGGACGGTTCGGTCGCAAAACCCGATGGGTGTCGGATGTCATTTGCCAAATACAAGGTCGATCCGAATTGCCCATTAAACAGGAAAAGACAAAAGGGCCTAAGCCCAAAGTCGCAGAAACAAAAAAGCCTGCCGGAGGAAGCCGGCAGGCTTTGAAGATATTTGGTGCAACAGTCTTTTGAGCGATTAACGCTTGGAGAACTGGAACGACCGGCGCGCTTTGCGCTTACCGAACTTCTTACGTTCAACAACACGGCTGTCACGCGTAAGGAAGCCGTTTTTCTTCAAAACACCGCGAAGTTCCGGCTCGTAATGGGTCAAGGCCTTGGACAGACCATGACGCACAGCACCAGCCTGACCGGAAAGTCCACCGCCAGTAACAGTCGCGATGACGTCATACTGGCCGGCACGGTCCGTCAACATGACCGGCTGCTGAAGGATCATCTGAAGAACAGGGCGAGCAAAATACTCAGTGTAGTCCTTCTTGTTGATCACGATCTTGCCAGTACCTGGCTTGATCCAGACGCGCGCGATTGCGTCTTTACGCTTGCCGGTCGCATATGCACGGCCTTGTGCGTCCAATTTCTGAACATGGACCGGTGCTTCAGGGGCTGCGGTTTCGACCGCGCCGCCCAATTCTTCCAGGGATTGCAGCTCAGCCATCGTTAAGCCCTCTTGCCGTCATTCTTTGCATTAAGGCCCTTAACGTCGACGAGTTCCGGCGACTGAGCTTCGTGCGGGTGGTTCGGACCAGCATAAACCTTGAGGTTCTTCAGCTGCTTGTTGGACAAAGGACCGCCTGGCATCATGCGCTGGACAGCTTTTTCCAGAACGCGCTCAGGGAAACGGCCTTCCAGGATCGCACGAGCTGTACGTTCCTTGATGCCACCCGGGTGGCCAGTGTGCCAGTAGTATTTCTTGTTGTCGTACTTACGGCCTGTGAGCACCACCTTGTCAGCATTGATGACGATGATGTTGTCACCGGTGTCAATGTGAGGTGTAAAGGTCGGCAGATGCTTGCCGCGCAGGTGGTTGGCGATGTAGGCAGCCAAACGGCCGACGACCATGCCTTCTGCGTCAATCAAGATCCACTTTTTCTCGACCTCAGCCGGCTTGGCAGAGTAGGTCTTCATGGGTTTGATCCATAATTGGTCGGTTAAAGAAAAGGTCCGCGCGACTTAAGAGAAAGCCTGCGAACGGACCTTGAATTCGTTCGAGTGCGCTTATACGCCGACAGACTATTACCGTCAATTACAAAAAATGAACATTCTTTGAATTTTTCTCATATTTTTCAATAACTTAGAAAAACGGTATTATAATACCACAAAATTCATGTTTCAAATCGTAGGCCCCTTCTTCGCGATAATTCGACAAAGGCTGAGCGGTTTTACTCGCGCTTAAGCGTTGCCCCCTAAGGTATTTCCGCAAATGACCGGAGGCGATATCATGGGTTTGGCCGGCCTGATCAGGGAAAACCGTAAGCCGATCCTATTCGCGTTGTCGGGCACGATTGCCGTTGTGGTGCTTGTGGCAGCAGCACTTGACGAACTTATTGACTGGCAAGTCCAGGTTGCCATTCGCAAGAACGCTGAAGTGCGTGCACTCAACTGGGCCGAAAACTTCTTCGCAACGACGCCGAGTTCGCGCCGGATGGTCGAAAAGGGAGTTGCCACACCTTCCGAACTCGACCGACTGGAAAGTTCGTTTGCCTTGGTCGACGTTATCCGTTTTGAGATGTTCAATCGGGAGGGTGTGCGAACACTTCTTTCCGACAAGGGTGTCCTGGAACCCTCGACTGCCGTAAATGCCACCGCAGTCCGTGTGTATGAAAGCGGTCTTCCGCTCGTTTTTGTTCACGAAAAAGAAGACCATGAAACAGAAACCTCGCAGCTTGAAACTTATGTTGAGGTCTACCTACCCGCTGTCCTTCCTTCAGGTGAGGCCATAGGCGCGATTGAGGTCTATGTAGACGTGACGAAATTCGAAGATGAGTTGGAAGAGGTTTTTCAACAAATCAGCGGATATCTCATTCTGGGGACATTGCTCATCGGCTTGTTCCCAGCAGCTGCCTATATCCGAACAACACGCCAAATCATGCGAAAGGACAAGCAGCTGCTTGAACTGACTCGTTACGACAAGCTAACGGGCATCTATAACAGAGACACTGTTTCGACATATCTGGCACGGTTTTTCGCATCGCCGGAGGCAGGTGGAAATCTTGGCATTCTTTTTGTGGACGTCGACTATTTCAAACAAGTGAACGATCAGTATGGTCATGCAGCGGGAGACAAACTGCTTCAACACATAGCTTCCGTCCTGAATGACTGCATCAGAACGGAAACCGATTTGATAGGTCGCTATGGGGGCGATGAATTTGTAATTCTGATGCCAGATGTTTCCAGGGGCCTGTTTCGAGAACGGTGTTCGCTTATTCTGGAGGCATCGCAAGCGCCCTACAGGCACAAAGACATTGAATTCGTTCCGAGCCTGAGCGTTGGAGCATATCTTACGAACACCCGGGACACGGAAAAGTCGGCACTGCACAAGGCCGACCTCGCTGTTTATGCTGCCAAACGCTCGGGCCGAGGTCAGGTGGTCGAATACACGCCCAAATTGGAGGGACTGTTTGACCAGGAAAGTTCAAGGCAATCCGCGTGACATCCAAATACTCAGATGAATCATCTCGGTGGTATTGAATAGGTCGCCGTTGCATGTGCAACCGGCGCTTCTTCACCCTCACCTGCGATCGTGCACTCCACAACAGCCAACCTCTTGCCGAGCTTCAAGAGACGGCAAGTGCCCAGAAGATCTCCCCGGTTCGGTTTGCGGAGAAAATTGATATTTAGATTGGTTGTCACCGCGAGAGCCTCAGGGCCAATATGTGCAAGTATGACCACGTAAGCTGCTAAGTCGGCCAGCGACATCATTGATGGACCGGATACCGTTCCCCCTGGCCTCAAGTGCATTTCGTTTGCACTCAATCGCACAACTGCCACACCAGATGAAACACCGTCGATCGAGTACACCCGGCCACCTGCATGTATCTGCGGGAACTCCTTGTCCAGCAAAGCCATTACGTCCACAGCTGTCATGACCGGCTTCATCTGCACCTCATATCTCATTCAAAATTGTGGAAAAATTCTCCATCATTTACGTAAACGTCAATAAGCGCGAAATGCAAGCGGCGATTTGGCGACAAGAGCTGTGAAAGACTATCAAACGCTTCGTGGGTGGCGACAATGTCCCAGTGAGACGAGCCGAAGGAATTGACTATTCTGCCGGACTTGCCTGTTTGGGTCTGCGCTTTTCATACGCCTGAGCTCCATAGTTCCAAAGCCAGATCGCCAATCGTTTCAAGCCAACACCTGTTCGCATCTCAAATTCTTCAAAATGAAATCGACCGACAGGTAGCCCTTCCAAAACCAATTTTCTCTTCAAGCCCTTGCGCATCTCAACAGGCCCACAAAAGAAAACATGTGCTTGCGAGAGCCGTCCACTGAGATCGTCGACGATACGTTCTGCTGAAAGACGAACGCCTTCGTTTGAGTTGATAATGATGAGTTCGAGATTGTCAGCCTTCATTGCAATCTCTTCCAACTCGCGCGCATAGGGAATATCGCCACGCTCTCGCACGCAGTAATAGAGTTTCACGTGGCCGCTCTCTCGAGTTTTCACGCTTTCCGTGAATGCAAGAAATGGTGTGATCCCAACCCCAGCCCCAATCCAAACCTGGGGACCACTTCCCTTTGGCATGGTAAAGTGACCGTAGGGGCCCGTAATTCTGGCGGACATTCCAACCTTTAGCTCTCTACGAAGGCGCCGTGAGTAGTCCCCAAGTTCCTTGATTGAAAACCGCAATGCTCGATCTTGGGTCTGCGCCGCACTCAATGTGAAAGGATGTTCTTCGGAAAGACCAACTGCGTTAACTGAAAGAAATGCAAACTGCCCGGGTTCATGTCTCAGGCCCTGCCCCTGAGGGTGAAGGATTACTTCCGTCAAATCGCCGAGATGCCTGACGGATGCAACTTTATAAGCATGCCCTAGCCTTGCTACAGGGCGGAGAACCGCCATCCAGAGGTAACTCAATATGCCGATGAGGCAAAAGCTGGAAACATAGAGACCAAGCGGCTCCAGATTTGAAAATGGTTTTTCGATAAAGAAAAAATGAAACGCCCCGAAAAAGAAGAAAATTCCAATCAGCCTGTGGCTCCATTTCCAAAGATGGTATGGAATGAAGGTGATCACGGAAGCAATGGTCAATATGAGTAAGCCGTAGAGACCGACCTCCCCGATGTCTTCCGCGATTCCTGACAAAGGCCCTCCTCGCAGTCCATCGATTTCTGCGTCAATGATGTCGTGCAGGCCGAGACACACCATCGCGGTGATACCTAACCACTTGTGCAAGACGTAAACTCGATCAAGTGGCCCGAAAACGAATTCCAGCCCCGGCATACGGGTGGCGATGAACTGGTTAATTCCCATCAGAATGAGTGCGGTGGATCCGAGGTATTGACTGAAAATCGCAATCGGATCGCTGGATAAAAGCAATGGCCAGTACCAAAGAAGCGGTAAAGTCGATGCGATGAAAACGAGGATGAAACCAATCAAGCGCACTTTTAGATTTCCATTTGTGGCCACAACGTCGATGCGGTCGTCCGAGCTTTGGATTCGTTAGGGTTTCACTTTGAAGATCGCAATAGGAGTGAAGGGCTGGCAGACAAAAAAGGCGCTCATTGAGCGCCTTTTAGAACCAAAGTTTATGATGTAGATCGAGTCTCAACCACGGCGCCGTCCTCTGCGGCGGCCGGCTCCTGCAGCCTCACCTTCTGCACGCGCCGCATCTGCTTTCTTATTCGGCGGAGAAACCAGCGGACCAATCTCGGAAATCATTGTTTCAAGCGTTGGACGTGGCCCGGCCTTATGATTGTCCAATGCACTTCTCATGGCTGCAAGATGACTTGGCGACGTTCCGCAACAGCCCCCAATTATGCGCGCTCCGACATCCATCGCCATGTGAGCATACTTCGCCATCAATTCGGGTGTGCCAGTATAGACGACTTCGTCGCCTTGAATTTGCGGTATGCCGCAATTGGCCTTGGCGACAACAATCGCATCAGGATACGCCTCAGTAATTTCCATGATGGCCGCCAGTAGGTCCGACGCTCCGACACCGCAGTTGGAACCGATCGCGACCGGTGTACACGCAAACTGGGTTTGCAACTCACCAAGGCTTGCAGGAGCAAGGCCCATCATGGTCTTGCCAGCAGTATCAAAACTTGCGGTTATCACAAGTGGCAGATCAAACTCGCTCGCTGCTTCAGCAGCCGCCTTCATCTCCTCTACAGCTGACATTGTTTCTACCCAGAGAACATCTGCACCGCCGTCCTTCAGACCCTCGATCTGTTCCCTGAATGCCTCGACGCCTTCTTGGTAGCTCAAGGCGCCAAGAGGTTGAAACAGCTCGCCAGTGGGGCCAATGGAACCGGCGATGAGGATTTCACGATCGGTCTCCTCGGCGACCTCGCGTGCCAGCTGTACACCAATACTGTTGAGTTCGTTCACGCGATCCTGAGCCGCATGTAGCTTGAGACGGTGACGGTTGCATCCAAACGTGTTCGTCAGGATGATATCAGCACCAGCGTCAACGAAGGACCTGTGCAAGGCCTTGATCTTTTCTGGCTCGTCCGTATTCCAAAGCTCTGGCGCATCACCTGAGACAAGCCCCATGTCAAACAGATTGGTACCGATGGCTCCATCGGCAAGAAGCGCTCCGCGTCGGGACAAAAGGCTTTCCAGCTTGGACATTCAGCTGTCTTTCTTTTCAAATTTTTCGGGAAGGTCCGCAAGCTCTCTGTCAGCAAAGCAGGCCTTGCATTGCGATCGCTGTTTTCCCTTTTGAACCAAGAATGTCAATGGACAAACTGGTGAAAGCACAGCAACAAAGCTACATGACGCATTTACGGCATTGTGCGACGCATCTGATGCCCGGTTATAAATGCGCCTGATTGAGACTACGCCAACTAAAATTTGTACTGGGAGACACGAAATGTCTGACGCCGCCCCATCTGGCCGACGCGGTAGGAATGCTCGTAGAGAAAGGCGCCAAGCCGGCCCCGGCGCAATAGCTGTTCCATTTATCTCACGAAACATTCCCAACTATGAAGTCCTGACCGATGAAGGGGCCGCCCGGATTGAGGCGAACACAGACAGGATTCTTGCTGAGATCGGACTGGAGTTCCGAGAGGATCCCGAAGTTCTCGAAATCTGGAGATCCGCCGGCGCTGAGGTCGACGGCGAACGCGTTCGTTTTCCGAAAGGTATGTTGCGTGAAATCCTCAAATCAGCACCCTCGCAATTCACCCAGCACGCGCGCAATCCTGCCCGAAATGTTGAAATCGGCGGCAATAACCTTGTTTTTGCGCCGGTTTATGGCCCCCCATTTGTAACTGATCTCGACCAGGGCCGCCGCTACGGTACCATTGAAGATTTCAGGAATTTCGTGAAGCTTGCCTATATGTCGCCTTGGCTGCACCACTCCGGCGGCACCGTTTGTGAGCCTGTCGACCTACCGGTCAACAAACGCCACTTCGATATGGTGTATGCACACATCAAGTATTCCGACAAACCCTTTATGGGCTCTGTAACGGCTCCTGAACGTGCGGAAGACTCGGTGAAGATGGCGCAAATCGTGTTCGGCGAAGACTTCGTCGACCAGAAATGTGTCATGATCCAGCTTATCAACGCGAACTCGCCGCTTGTCTACGATGCCACAATGCTTGGAGCGCTTAAAGTCTACGCCCGGCACAATCAGGCATGCATCGTTTCACCGTTCATTCTGGCGGGCGCCATGAGCCCGGTCACCGTTGCCGGTACACTCGCTCAAGTTTTGGCCGAAGCAATGGCCGGTTGCTCTCTGACACAACTTGTGCGGCCTGGCGCCCCCGTTGTCTTCGGAGCCTTTGTCAGCTCCATATCCATGCAGTCCGGAGCCCCAACATTCGGCAGCCCGGAAGGGTCATTGCTGCTCAACGGAGCTGCGAAACTGGCCAGAAGGCTCAATCTTCCCTTCCGTTCGGGAGGATCATTTACCGCGTCGAAGAGCCCTGACGCACAGTCCGCGCAAGAATCTGCGCAAACAATCCTTGCGACCGTTCAGTCAGGTGTGAACTTCGCTCTCCATTCCGCAGGTTGGCTGGAAGGCGGTCTTTGCTCTTCTTACGAGAAATTTGTCATGGATGCCGATCAGCTTGGCATGATGCACGTGCTCGCAAAGGGCATAGATATCTCCGATGAGAGCCTGGCAATGGATGCCTTGGAAGAAGTTGGACCCGGGGGCCATTTCCTAGGCGCCTCGCACACGCAGCGCAATTTCGAGAGCGCTTTCTATCGCTCAGCGATCGCCGACAACAACTCATATGAGCAATGGCTCGCAGACGGCGAACTGGATGCTGCAATGCGTGCGAATTCGCGATGGAAGGAACAGTTAAGGGCCTATTCGGGACCTGATCTTGACCCTGGCATCGACGATGCCTTGTTGGATTTCATGGCCAAACGTAAGGCATCTTTTCCCGACAGCAACGTTTGAACGACCTTTCGCCATCGACATTGGGCGCCCTGCAGATAGCAGGGCGTCTTTTTTTGAGCAATTTCATAGTGCTTGCTGCGAAAAACTGATGCACGTTAGCAATAACTGAAGGAAGACCAGCGGATTTTTTGCATAAAGTCTTCCAGAAGTTTCCAGCTTGAGTTAAAGGTTCCCAATCATTGCGGGTTTCTGACGCTGGAAACGCTCAGAAGCATGCGATAAGCTTGCGCACAAGTATTCGGGGATCGGTTGTGCCAAGCAGGTTTAGAGCTTGAGGGAGCTGTTTGAGATGCGAATTCGCTGACCATTATTTTATTAAATACCTCAATGACTTGACCGATCCCGATAAATAAAACAGGTTGTTCTGTGGCGTCTCTTACCTCAAACATAAACATTCTCGGTTATTCTACGCGTCTCCCAGGTGCCAATGATTCTGGCGAATTCTGGTCTCTTCTGAAGAATGGCGAATGCGCCGTGAGTTCCGTGTCGCCGGAACGCTGGCCGCTGACTCGTTTTTCACATCCTTCGCAATCTACTTCCGGAAAGACGTATACCTTTGCAGCCGGGCAACTCGATGATGTCTGGGGATTTGACCCATCATTTTTTGGCATTTCCCCGCGTGAAGCAGTCCAAATGGACCCGCAGCAAAGATTGCTCCTTCAGCTGGTCTGGGAAGCGCTTGAACATGCGAATATGCGTCCGAGCGATCTGGCAGGTTCAAATACTGGAGTTTATGTAGGCGCATCCTCTTTAGACTACCACCATCGTTTTCTGGTGGATCCTGCCATGGCCGACATGCAATTCATGACCGGCAACACGCTGTCCATTGTCTCAAACCGAATTTCCTATATCTACGATCTCCGGGGCCCAAGCTTTACCGTCGACACCGCTTGTTCTTCCTCCATCGTCGCCTTGCATGAGGCTGTTTCAGCCATTGAAAGCGGGCAGATCGACACCGCAATCGTTTGCGGCGTCAGCCTGCTTCTCAGTCCCTTTGCATTTGTCGGTTTCTCTAGGGCAACAATGCTCTCGCCAACCGGCCTCTGTCAGGCCTTTGACGCCAACGGAGATGGATATGTGCGTTCGGAAGGCGGCGCGGTACTTGTTCTGCGTGCTGACCGCGCAGGAATACCGGAAGGTGCAAAGAGCCACGGAAAACTGTTGGCGACAGGGATCAACGCTGACGGAAGAACAGTGGGTCTTTCTCTGCCCTCGCCTTACGCCCAAGCAGATCTGCTTCGGGAGATTTATGAAGGATTGGAAATAGACCCGTCAGAACTTGCCTTTGTCGAAGCACACGGGACTGGGACGCGTGTTGGCGATCCAGCCGAAGCAGATGCACTTGGCAAGGTTATTGGCCAAAAACGAAGTGATGTGCTTCCGATCGGCTCGGTGAAGACAAATGTTGGCCACCTTGAACCGGTATCTGGCCTGATTGGATTTTTAAAATCCGTCATGGCGCTTCGGGAAGATCTCTTTCCAAAGTCCTTGCATTTCAACACTCCCAATCCCGATATCCCGTTTGATGAACTGAATCTGAAGGTTGCGGGAGAGGCGATTTCGCTTGAGCGCAATGGGAAACGCCGACTGGCCGGGATCAATTCCTTCGGATTTGGCGGCACCAACGCGCATGCCGTCATTGGCGATGCGGACCCGCTTCCTGGCAAAGGCAAAAAGAAATCAAAGCAAACACCTGCGGCTGAAGCTCCGCTTGTAGTTAGCGCACGATCCAAGGAAGCGCTCCAGCAACTTGCCGGCAGGTACCTGGACTATCTGGCAAGCGAACCGAATGAGAGTGTTGAAGACCTCATTTCCACCAGCGTCCACGCCCGCGATCTTCTTTCAGAACGGTTGGTCGTTCTAGGAAAAACAAAATCGGAGAAGGTTGACGCCCTTCGTGCATTTGCTGAAGACGGAAACGAGAACGATAACCTGATTGCCGGAAGCATCATCAAACCAGATGCCAAGGTTGGATTTGTGTTTTCTGGCAATGGGTCCCAATGGGCTGGGATGGGCCAAGAGGCCTATCAGGCAGATGTTTCCTTCCGGAATTCCTTCGACAAAGTCGACAAGATCTTCATGGGACTTAGTGGCTGGTCCCTTGTCACCACACTCTTTGCGGAAGATTTGGAAAGCGATCTGGAAAGATCCGAGGTTGCGCAACCTCTTTTGTTTGCAATTCAAGTCGCCATCGTCGAAGCCTTGCGGGACAGAGGCATCGAAGCTTCAGGCACGACTGGACATTCCGTTGGCGAGGTTGCAGCCGCCTGGTGTGCTGGTGCTCTTGACCTTAAGCAAGCGGTCAAGGTCATAAGAGCCCGATCCAGCGAACAGGAAGTTGTCCGGGACCTTGGTTCCATGGGGGCACTGCTGCTTCCGGCGGAAAAAGCTGTCGAAGCGATTAAAGAGAGCGGCCTGCCCCGTCTGGAGCTTGCTGCAGACAACAGTCCTCGCAGTGTCACCATTTCAGGTGATAGTGAGAGCCTCGACGCGTTTGCCAAGTTCGCGCGGAAAAAGAAATGGGCCATGCGGAAGCTCAATCTGGCATATCCCTTCCACAGCGCACTTGTTGACCCGATTGAAAAACCACTGCTGGCAGCACTGAAGGGCCTGAAACCCTCGCCCGCTGCTCTACCTTTCTATTCGACAGTCACCCCGGAATTGCCCGATACCAAGGTTTCCGCCGAGTACTGGTGGAAAAATGTTCGTCAGCCCGTGAAGTTTGCAACTGCAATCGAAAACATGGCGGCTGACGATTTTTCCGTTTTGGTTGAAATTGGACCCAAGGCCGTGTTGGGGACGTATGTGAATGACGTCCTGCGTGCGAAAGGCAAGAAAGCCAAGTTCCTGGAAACGTTGAAGGAGCCGTCCAAGAGTTCTGAAGCACGCGAGACCAATCCAATTGACCGCATCGCCGCTTCAATCCTTGCAAATGGTGGCGTCACCGTACTGGAAAAATATGTCGGGCCGAAACCGGCTCGTATGCGCCCGCTGCCCTCCTATCCTTGGCAAAACTCGGACTATCGGCCCGAAAATAGTCCCGAGCATATTGATTTCATGTTTGGCCAGAACTGGCCCCTGCTCGGACACAGGCTCCGCAAAGATACCGCGGAATGGTTCAACCATATCGACAGCGGCTCCCTTCCTTTTCTTCAGGATCACAAGGTTGAGGACAGTGTCGTCTTTCCCGCTGCCGGTTATATAGAAATGAGCCTTCGCGCCGCCCTGCGCTGGACAAAGGGCGAAATAATTGAACTGCGAGATTTCGACATTGTTCGCCCGCTGGTAATTGAAGGTGACGAAGTTTGGGAGACACAAGTCAGGATATCGTCTGACGACAGTGTTGTTGAAATTCTGTCGAGGCCAAGACTTTCCGACAATGACTGGTCCCTGAATGCCCGGGGAACCTTTATCACCCCGTCTACGTCTTCCCGAACCCCTTGGCTAAAGACAGGCGAGCAATCGATTTCGCAATTGGGCCATGACGAACTTTACAAGATAACGGAAACCTTCGGCCTGAATTACGGGCCTGCATTCCGCCGCGCCGACAAAGTCATAAAGCATAGCGACAAAACTGCGACTGTCTCTCTGCTTGGTCAGGATGCCACTGTCGAGCCGCTTTCATTCGCTCTTTGTCCGACACTAGTCGATGCCGGTTTCCACGGCCTCTTCGCGTTGTTGGACGGCGTTGAAGACATCCCTCAAAACACCTCTTTCCTGCCGATCAGGTTGGGTACGCTTCGTCTGTTGGCGCCGGACAGCAAGCCGACCTCTGTTCGAATTGAGGTTACCAAAGCCTCACCTCGATCCATCGAGGCAAGTTTCGAGTTTCTCGACGCCGACGGCCTGACTGTCGCTCGCCTGATTAAATCTCGATTCAAAGCCGTCACATTGGGTCAGGACATTCAACCAGACGATCTAGTCTACCGGCAAATTGCATCAATACTTCCGGAGAGTGATCGAACTTCACCGCTTGAACAGACGTTCAAGGGTATCTCGGCGCTGGCGGCGGACCTTGGACTTGCAGGTTCGGATGATGAAGAACTCGATGATAGTCGCGTGCTCATTGAAGCGTTCGGCAGAACGATTGCTCATCAAACTCTTTTCAATAAGTTCGGCAGTCGAATTGTCCGCGTTCCGGACTTGATGGCTTCCGGCGAGTTGCATGAAACCTCGGGTCCGCTTGCTTGCACATTGTTTCTATGGCTCTGTGAAAGCGAGCTTTGCAACGAAACCGAAAGCGGTTTTAACCTAAAGAATCCCGAAGAATACCCATCACCTGCGGAACTGCTGCAGGCCCTGACAGACGGTGGCGGCGAACACATAGCTGAGGCCGCGCTACTTGCACGCCTTTGGACAGGACTGGAAACGATCCTTTCCGATGGTCTGGAAGACACTGCCAGCAAACTCTATTCCTCCAGTCTTTTTGAAGCTTACAAAGCTTCTTCCCCTGGAAAACGCGCTTTGACAGCCGCACTTCAAGTGAGCGCGCTGAAGTTCGTGGAGACTTGGCCAAAAGACCAAGTGCTTCGTATTCTGCTTGTTGGTGCGACTGGTGCTCTTGCCGCGAATCTCGATACGGTTCTTGATCCGACTCATATGGCCCTGACTGTGACCGATGCGACCACAGCACAAGTCGGGCGCGGCGAACGTCTCTGGCAAGGCTCACCCACGACTGAATTTGTCGAACCCTCGGAAGCGGATTTCAAGTTTGACAACCATTTCGACCTCATACTTTTCGACACGTCTCTTGCTGACATCGACTCTGAAACGTTAAAGCTTTTTGCGCGGTCAGCATTGACCAACGGCGTAGTCCTAGCCGCCGAAGCTTTGCCACAGCCCCTGACTGATTTGATCATGGGTGTTGGAAGCTCCTGGTGGGACGATACTGCAACGGCGGAATTCCCGGTTACCAAGCAACTGAACGATTGGGCCAAACCGCTGGAAGCAGCGGGTTTCCGGATGGTTGAAAGTGTACCGTTAAAAAGCACACAGATCGAAGCTGATTTGATTGCTGCCCGAGCGCCTTCGACTGGTTCAGATGAAGTGACCGAAAATGACGCGGCGGCTTCGGACACTCAAGATTTTCAGAAATCTTACCTGCTGCTGACCGATGCGGATGGCACGTCACATCGGCTTGCCGAAGGCCTGAAGTCTTGCCTGGAGCGCAATGGCCACAAGGCAACTCTATTGGTTCCAGGCGAAATCACGGAAGAACTTGGAGAGGACATTTGGAGTGCGTCACTCGACGCAGACAAGTTGAGTGCATCGGCTGACGCCGCGTTGAACAAGCTGCTCTCCGATCATCAAGGTCGCGTCGTTCATTTGCTGGGTGCATACGCCGACGACACCGATGCGCTGAAGTCTGTTGACACAAGAGCTTATAGCCTCATGGCGCTGCTCAAGGCGCTTGGGCCGAATAGCGGCGAGTTTACGCTGGTTTCGCCGGCTGGTGCGCAGGATATTGCAGGCGGTAAGGCCGCAGTGCCAAGTCAGGCAGGTATCTGGGCATTTGGCCGAGTGGTTATGAACGAGTACCCGGATGCCAATCTGAAGCTGATCGATGTCTCACCTGATCTGGAACCGGGGATCGCTGCGGCACGCGTTGCCGACGAAATTCTGATCGAGAACTGCGAAAGAGAAATCGTCCTAAACAGCGAAACTCGGTCGGGTATTCGCATCCTCAGAGGTGGCGTTCTTCCAGAAATAACTCTTCCTGATGGTGCCAGACCGTCAATGAGACTTGATATCCAGAGGCAAGGATCGCTGGATCAACTCAAATGGCAAGCCGTCGAACGCAGGCCCTTGCAAGGCAACGACGTCGAAATTGCAGTTGACGCCAGCGGTTTGAATTTCCGTGACGTGATGTGGGCGCTCGGATTGCTGCCTGAAGAAGCGCTTGAAGATGGATTTGCGGGACCAACACTCGGAATGGAGTGCTGTGGGCATGTTGTCGGTTGCGGGCCGGACGTGACACGTTTCAAACCCGGCGACAAAGTAATCACCTTTGCACCAGCCTGTTTTGCGACACATGTTACAGTCGCGGAAGCAGGATGCGCGCCCATGCCTCGCACGGTTTCGGCTGAAGAAGCAGCTACAATCCCAGTTACCTTCCTGACTGCATATTATGCACTGGTTCATCTCGCTGAATTGTCAGAGGACGACACTGTCCTGATACATGGTGGTGCGGGTGGCGTCGGTCTGGCAGCACTTCAGATCGCAAAGTGGCGCGGTGCCAAAATCATCGCAACTGCAGGATCTGAAGACAAGCGTAACACCCTGGCTCTTCTCGGTGCAGATGTTGTGCTTGACTCGCGCAGCCTGGCATTCGTTGATGCAGTGATGGAGGAAACGCGAGGCGAAGGCGTTGATGTCGTTCTGAATTCTCTCTTCGGTGAAGCGATGGAACGCAGCATCGAAGTCTTGAAACCGTTTGGACGTTTTCTGGAACTTGGAAAACGAGACTATTACAGTAACACGCGCATCGGCCTTCGGCCGTTCAGGCAGAACCTGACCTACTTTGGCATTGACGCCGACCAGCTTCTGACACGGCAACCTCAATTGGCAGTCGACCTTTTTGTGAAATTGGTCGAGTTGTTCGAAGATGGGGTTCTCAAGCCGCTCCCTCACCGCGTATTCGAAGCATCAGACGCAGTCGACGCATTCCGTCTCATGCAACAGGCCGGGCATATCGGAAAAATCGTGATCCGTCCTCCGCAGGTTCCAGAGGCTGTCCCCTCCCAATCTGTCGTTGAGTTTGACAGCGACGCTGTTTACCTAATTGCTGGGGGTTTCGGTGGCTTCGGTGCGGCCCTTTTGCACCGACTTGCAGATCATGGCGCCAAAAATCTCGTCGTTCTTAGCCGCCGCGGCGCGACCAGTGATGATGCCAAGGCAGTTATTGGTGAACTTGAGGATCGCAACGTTTCCATTCATGGAATTGCTTGCGACATCACCGATGAGGATACTGTCAGGGCTGCTCTCCGAGAAGTCCGTACTGGCGGAAAACAAATCAAAGGCGTCTTCCACACCGCGATGGTACTTAACGACGTCTTGCTCGCAAACATGGATCATGACGGTCTTACACGCGTCCTCGCACCCAAAATTCGCGGCGCCGAGCTTCTTGACCGGTTTACAGCAGACGATCCTCTTGACCATTTTGTCCTGTATTCTTCTGCAACAACGCTTGTCGGAAATCCAGGACAGGCGAATTATGTCGCTGCAAACGGTTATTTGGAAGGTTTGGCACGTCGCAGACGTGCAGAAGGCAGGCCCGGGCTGGCGGTAGCCTGGGGCGCAATATCCGACGCAGGGTATCTGGCTCGAAATGAAGACGTCAACGAGATGCTGTCTCGCAAACTCGGCCGTCATGCACTGACTGCCAAGGAGGCACTTGACGGCCTTATGTCTTTGCTTGCCCAGTCAGCGACCGATGACGTCGCACAGGCTTCTCTCGGTTTTGCGCGGATTGATTGGCAAGCTGCGCGCAAAGACCTAACGCTGGTCGGAACACCGCTGGTCAGCCTACTTGGACTTGGCGACGAAGACGACGCCGGTGCTGATGGGGTGATCAATCTGGCAGAAATGCTTGAAGGCATGGATCAAGTCACCGCCGCGCAGACCGTCGCCAAGTTGCTTTCGGCTGAAATCGGGAAAATCTTGAGGATTGCACCTGAAGAGATTGATCCCCATAAGCCCCTGTCTGATATCGGAATGGATTCATTGATGGCGCTGGAGCTGCGCATGAGCGCTGAACGGCAATTAGGTATCGATATTCCACTTATGTCTCTTGCCAACGGTGCTACGCTCATAGATCTGTCCGGTCGGGTTGCCAACCGGGTACTCGGCGAAGAAAATACAACTGGCATCTCAGACGAGACCCAACAGCTTGCAAGCCTGCACATGGACGACGAACGACCGGAAACAGAAGATCTTTCAGACGTTGCAGCAGAAGTTGAAAACAAAAGCCGGGAACTTGGTTCTTTCCTTTAACCGGCAATATTAAGGAATACCGGAATGGGCGCAGACGATCGTGCCAAGCTAATGGATAGCTTGAAAGCAAACCGACGCTCCGCAAGGGGACGCGCCTCAGACGCCCCGGCCCACAAGAAGCCGGTGGCACCAAAGCGCAAGGTTTACGACTTTAAGGAAATGCCGCAGATCAAGCAGCTGCAGATGCACAAGGCAGCAGCTGACATGATGGGCATTGAAAACCCCTTTTTCAGACCGCACGACGGATTGGCGTCCGGCACCAGCTTAATTGAAGGCAACAACTATGATAACTTTGCCTCTTACAATTACATCGGTTTGAACGGTCATCCAAAGGTGAATGCGGCTGCGACCGCGGCAGTTGCACACTTTGGAACGAGTGTTTCAGCCAGCCGGATCGTTGCTGGCGAGCGACCATTCCACGCTGAACTCGAAGCTATTCTTGCACGCATTCACGGTGTTGAATCTTCGGTGGTGATGGTGTCGGGCCACGCAACCAATGTAACCACGATCGGTCACCTGATGCACAAGGGCGACCTGATCTTGACAGACTCCTTCGTGCACAACTCGATTTCCGAAGGCGCCAGGCTCTCCGGCGCCACGCGTATGAATTTCCCGCATGACAACCTTGATGCGTTGGAAAAACTTTTGGCTGATCACAGGCACAAATTCGACAAAGTGCTGGTGATCGTCGAAGGCCTTTATTCAATGGATGGAGACTTTCCGGACCTCAAACGCGTCATTGCGCTGAAACAGGCGTATGATGCTTGGCTTATGGTCGATGAGGCCCATTCTATCGGTGTTTTAGGAAAAACCGGCAGAGGCATTTCAGAGCATTTTGACATCGACCCGAATGAAGTCGAAATCTGGATGGGAACGCTTAGCAAAACTTTTTCGTCTTGCGGCGGATACATTGCTGGCTCGAAAGTCCTTTGCGACTATCTGAAAGTCTCAGCACCCGGTTTTGTTTTTTCAGTCGGAATGTCGGCTGCACTGGCAGGAGCTGCAATCGCTTCAGCCGAATTGATGCTTCAGGAGCCTGAGCGCGTAACAAAACTTCAGAAAAACGGGTCACTTTTCTTAAAACTTGCAAAAGAAGCGGGCCTCAACACCGGGCCGAGTGCCGGCTATGCCGTGGTACCTGTGATCGTCGGCGATTCTGCGAGCGCAGCAACGCTATCCAACCGATTGCTAGCAAGGGGAATAAACGCACTTCCGATCATCTTCCCAGCGGTTCCGGAAAAGTCAGCGCGCATTCGTTTTTTCATTACGAGCGAGCATACGTCTGAACAAATTGAGCGAGCGGTTCAAGCAACTGTCGAAGAACTTGACGCCATGCGTTCAGATGGCACCGCTGTCGACAGGCTCATCAAAGCAACCAGATAACAGATTGATCCACTTCAACCCGCAGCTCTTGATAAATTTCGGGCTCGATCGCTAAGAGCCCTTTTGGTTGAGATATCTCGGATCTTGTTCAATCTCGGCTTCAAAACCACCAAGGAACAAGTCACCGATCTTTGCCGGCAACAGGTTTTGCAAGCGGATCCCCATAGCCAAAATGAATGGAAACGCAAAAAATGCCTGCCGGCGATTTATGGCGCGCCGCATGAGTTGAGCTGCCTTTTCAGCTGATACTTCAAATGGTTTCGACCCTTTGTGACGCGCGGACATTGGTGAGGTCACAAATCCTGGACAGACAATCGTTACAGAAACACCGAATGGCTTCAGCCAACCGCGCAGCGCATGGCCGTATGCAATGACGGCTGCCTTGGTAGCGCTGTAAGAAGGCATGTCTGGTAGCGCGCGCATACCTGCAAGTGACGACATCAGCACAATCTGACCTTTTCCACGCTTCTGCAACGCGCCAACCACGCCCGTTACAGTGTTGACAACGCCCCTGTAATTCACGTCGATTTGCCGATCGCTATCCTGGTCACTTTCTCTCGTTCTGTTGGGGCCAAGACCTGCAGTCACGCCTGCGTTTGCAATGACAAGATCGATTGGATGACGCTCATCCAGGTCATTCAGAAAGCCATGCAATACCTGGCGATCACGAATATCAATCGCAGCAATTTCACCGTCCGAGCCGAGTGCGCGTATTTCTTGCAATAGCGGATGCAATCGCGACTTTTCCCTTGCGATCAGAGCGAGATAGACGTTTTCCTTGGCGAATTCACGCGCAAGTGCTTGCCCTATGCCACCACTTGCGCCTGTCAAGACGATGACCCTGGCATCCTTTGTTGTCATGCTTCAAAGTCCTTTCAGGATTGAGTTGCTTAGATACCAAGCTTACGCCCAAGCCAGGATGAGTGCCGCTTAACTGCAGTTACGATTAGATGTCGACGATCTAGCCGTTGTTCGGAGAGTCTTGATACCAAATATTCTGGCGTGCAGGGCAGTAGCGAAACTGGGTCGATGGTTCGTGAATAGCGTACGATCGCCAAAAAAACCAATTCGGGCATGGACCGGTTCCGGCCCCGTCCCTCGATTTCCGTCAGATCTTTGGTAAGGCCCCACCCTGCGTAGAATGGCGCGCCGTGAACAATCACTTCCTTGCTTCTTAACAGGGCTTCGAAACCTGAAAGGGAAGAGAACGTCTCCAATGCATCGACAGCTTCTATCAAATCAACAATGTTGGCAGCTTCGGCAACTTCGTCGGCATACTGAAGTGCGACATTCTTCGGTACACGCCCTTTGCGAAGCCCGGTTTCCACATCAGGATGCGGCTTGAATACTAGATAGGCGTCCGGATTGCGCTCTCGCGTTAGCTTGAGCAAATCCAGATTGACATTTGGTGTTTTGGCACAATCGATCGTTGCGGACCGGGATTTACGGATTGCGGCGTCATCAGCGACCTGGCCTGGGATCAGAATTGTCTTTCGATCCTTCGGAAACAGGAACTGCTTGGATTTTCCAAAGTTATATTTTGAGACGCGCGAAGCCTTGATCAAGGAGACCAGATCACGGCCGCGTGCCAATTCGGTTACGGTCAGATCGTAGTTTTTCAGCAAGTCCTCAAGACGGCTTGGTCGAGACGGATCGTAGTAGATTCCAAGATCATCAACGGCCAACATCGCGCCGCGGGCAAGTCCTGCTCCCAAACCTACCGACCGCAGAAAGCCGTCCTCAATCCTCGAAAGCGGAATGTTTTTTCTCTCACATTCGGCTTCAAACTCTTTGTCAGTTCTGCCTGCCCAAGACACGATTTCTCCCCCAGTGGCAACAGCTGCGGAAATCGCCTCTTCTTTGGCTTCGTGAAATTCTACCGGCCCGCCTTTCCCAGAGAAAGTTGCTGCAATAGAGGGGTGGTTCCAGTATTGCGCACCGAAGGCATGAACCGGTTTCGCATTTTTTTGCCAGTTCGATTGGACCAACGCAAATATTTCAAAAGCTTCACGAGATGATATGGGGGCTCCCGAATAGGGCGAAAACCAAGCGGTGTAACGAATAAAGATCCAGTCCAAGACTTTGTCCAACGGCACTGCCTCTGTCAGACAGGCGCTCGCCAGAGCTTTCCAAAACCAACTCGGTCAACAGAACCGATGCGACCTGAAAGCAAACTTTCACATTCAATGCTTTCGCATTCGGTAGCAGCGGTTTCACCGGCAAATTCGCAAGCCAGGTGCTTGGCGCGCCAGTTGCCAACGAACTCAAATTGCATCTCCTTTTCCCGAAACCCGGCGGAACAGCCTTTCACGAGACCGAGAGCGATCTTGGAAAAAACGTCATCCTCCAGAAGCCAATGGCGCTCGAATGGCAAAATGATCAGACTTCCAGGCACTCGCTTGGCTTGCAGTGGTGTGGGACCCGCAACAACAAGGAAGTGAGGTGCTTTTACGTCCTGGTCACTCGAATTGTTTCCCAACAAGGAATTCGTCGAGACTGCATAGACCGGACTTGTCAATTCCGGCCACTGCAGAAAGCCGGTGCTCATAGCCGCTAAAAGCTTGGGTTTGATGTCCTGTAAATCGGGCGTTACCACCAGCTTCTTTCGTTCTCTTGATTGAAGCCAATTGATCACAGGGGTACTCCAAGCTCTCGCGCTCTTTTGAGCCTCGGCGGAGGGTCAACGAATGCGCCTAGCGGATTTATCTTTCTGTTTGCAATACGAGTGGCGAGATTTTCTGCGGCAATTCGCGTTCCTTCACGATTGTGGATCGATCCGCGAATTTGTGTTGTTGCAGCCAAAGCCCGGATGTAACAGTCCAAGAGTTCCGGATCGGGCTTTTGCGGCGATTGCCAGAAACTTTCAAGCTCGTCCTGATGCGTCAATCCATCAATGTCGTAATGTGCCGGCACCAGCGTTTTAACAGGTAGGCCTGCCTGCAACGCTTCTACACCTGCGGTCGAATTTAATGTCACTACGCCTTGCGCTGCTGCGAAAAGATCAGACAATTTCCCACCGTCGAGGAACAGCACTCTTGCTGACAGGCCATGTTGCGCAGCAAGCGACAAGCTCGTTTCTCGCCAGTTTTCAAATCCAACGTCGAGCGGGTGTGTCTTCAAAACGAGCCAGTCATCTTGAGATCCTTTTTTTGCAAAAGACCTGAAAACAACATCGATGACATCAGCAAAGCTGTCGTAGGGTGAATGCCTTCGAAGCTGGAAATCCCCTTCCAACTGCAAGGGCAGCAAGAAATAGGATTTTCCGGACCGTCTTAGGGCGTCAATATCACGCTGTACAGCCCTGTCGCGTTTTCCTTGCGAAATCAGCCTCAATGCGCCTCTTAGATATTCTATGACAGGAGGATATATCGTGTGTCGCTGGTAGTTCGGGTAGAGAGCCTTTAGGAAGACATTGGTCAGGTTATAGGCCACGTCAGGTCCAGTCTGCAGCCAGAATGAACTTGGATAAAGTGGGCTTAAATCCACGTCGCCTGCCCTCTTGGCGACCTCGCTAATCTCGTCAGCGTTTACAGGAAAATGACTTAAGGTCGAAAGGCCGTTTCGTTCCAATGTCATCCAACCCGGGCGCAGAGCTCCCAGTTCAGTCACTGCAACGAAGACGCCTGTTTTCAATGCTTCTTCGATCGCGATTCGATGATAAAGACGCTGATCACCGTGGAGAACCAGATCAGTAATTTGGTTTTTGCGCAAATACTCGGATATGAAGTCCGGCCAATGTCGCTTGTCAGACTTGAAGCTGGCGCTTCCCTCGCCATGCCAGTGAAGCCAATCACCGGCGCAAAAGTTCAGTCTGTGAACCCGGAACCCCTTTTTCCTCAAGGTCTCTCCTGCCTGTCGGTAAAAAGGCGACAACGGGCCTTGTAGAAAGAGGATCGCTCTTCCGGATGGTGGAAGAGAGGTCTCGCAACCAGGGTCGTCAGCCGCGCCAGACATGAGACCAGCGTTCCGTGCGGCCACGTGTTTTCAACTGCTCGGCAAATGTCGTCGCAATTCCACGTGCTCGAGCTTTTTCCAATCGTGGCGGGGTTTGACAATGAGCGTCCGGTAGATTGACTGTGCCGGCAATCATGCGCTCAGCCATCAACTCAGCTGCGGCCTCGCGACCTTCCTTTGTATAAAAACATCCCTTTACCTGGATACTCGCCGCCAACAAACGCTCCAGCGCGTCTCTGAGCTCGACGTCTGGTTCGCTTCCTTTACGCCAGAATTCATCCAGTGATTTTTGACACGTCAATCCGTCGATATCGTAGAGCGCAATACCGAGAACTTTTGTCGGGCAGCCAACACGAAGTGAGTGCAGTCCAGTTGTACTGTTGATGGTAAGCGAGCCTGCTGCATGCATAAGCAATTGATCAAGATTGCCACCGTCGACCAGCAAAACTCTTTTCTTTACCCCATACTTTTTCGAGATTGACTTCAAAATACGAGGCCAAGGTTCAATCCCGTTGTCGAGTGGATGTACCTTGAAAACAAGCCGTGCAGCAGCAGGAGCATGTTGCGAGAATGAGCGAATGACTTCTTCCGCAGCCTCAGCGATGTGGTCATATTGAGAGTTGAAGCGCAGTTGATAATCACTTTGAAGCTGCAATGGAAATACGTAGTAAGGAAGCCCGGTAGCAATGATGTCGTCTATGACGTGCAAGGCACGACGGTTTCGCCCTTTGGCAAATGAAAAGCGGGGAATGTTGCTCAGGTAGTCTAGTAACGGGTGATACAACTTATCACGCACGTAACCTGGAAATGCCAAGGCGAAAATTACATTGGCCATGTTGTAGGTCACTTCGTTCACGGCTTCATTGATGAACGGGTATTTGTAACGAGCCTCGCGATCCACATCAGGCAGTGTTTCAGCAGCTTTTATAATGTGCTCAGCATTTTCCGGGAAACGAGAGTGTGCAGACATGCCGACATGTTCAAGCGTAATCCAGTCTGGCCGCAAATAGCCATTTTCAAATGTCATACAGCAAATGCCAAGCTCCGCACCGATCTCGGCTGCGGCAACGTGATAGGGAACCCTGTCGGCATAGTATACGATGTGAGTGACTTGATTTTCCTGGCAATAGGCTTTGAGCCAGTTGGGCCAGTTCTCAAGGCTACCGCGATAAGAAGTGCATCTTCGATCGTGCCAACCCAGCCAATCACCTGCAGATAAATTCACTCGAAGGGTTTTAACGCCGCGTTTCTCCAGGCTGTCCGCAATTGTGCGAGCAAACACTCCTGGAGGTCCTTGCAAAAAGAGAACGACCTTGCAGCTGACTGAACTCATGTGTTGTGCCAACCTGCTGGCAATGACGGTTCACCCAACTTTCTGAACCGTCATCATATTTGGCCCACGACTGTTAGTCGGCAATACCCTGTACCACAGAATAGTTACTGATCAACGGCGCAATAATCTGGAGGAACTTGCCAAGTTCTGCCGTCGGATGGTTCGCGATATATAGAATATCTTTGTCTCGCATTTCAAAGTGCTGCGTCATGAAGAACCCTTTCGGGTCGCGCAAGCTCACTTTGTATACCAGCGGAGCTGTCTTTTTACCGGCGAGTTTATCCGCAAGTTCCGGCTTGAGCTGCCGGATCAACGCGGCGTCTTCGTACCTAAACAAGAACACACCATTGGCGTCTGCTCTTTCGTCTCTCAGCCCCCCGACCGTGGCCAAAGCTTCGGCCATTGAGACACTCTTTGTGCGGAAAGGTACTAGCTGGTTGGATTTAACGGCACCAAACGCTGAGAATGTTCTCGGACGATGAGACAAGAGAATGTTGTCGCTTGGAGAAATAAGGACGTTATTATCAGGGAAATCGATCAGGTCTTCGAGGCGTGTCGTCCCTGCCCTGCTGCCTCGCTTCAGAGTAACGACAGTTTCGTATGTCGCCTCTCGAGCACCGCCCGCCTGCGCTACGAGATCTAGCAGCCGCGTATTCCGCAACGGGAGCGGGTAAACGCCCGGTTTCATGACATCACCAACAACAACGGCCGTTGAACTGAGTTTGTCTTTCAAAGAAATCAGGACTTGTGGTTCAACGGCCTTGCCGATGAGTTTTTTCTGGACCGCTTGACGAAGACCTTCAATGCTCAGTCCAGCGGCACGAACCCTTCCTGCATATGGCACGAAGATAAAGCCGTTCTCATCAACGACAGACGGAATTTGGCTCGACCCGCTCTCGCCACTGGAAAACAGCCCATCTGGCGATGCTTCCCAGATTGTCACAACAAGCGTGTCGCCAACACCCAGGAGTGTTGGTGAACCGCCTCGTCCGACACCGCGGAATTGATTGGCGAAAGACAAAGGTCTGTAAGCTCGGATCGCTTCTATGTTGACCGGATCGATCACGACGACGGTGAAGTCACCGTCTTCGGCGCTCGATTCAACATCCTGGGAAGTAATGTTAATGGCAGCCGGCCCATCGCCGGGCAGTGCGGAACACCCGAACAAAGCCGCCGCAGCCACCAAAACAGAAATAAAACGCATTAGAACCCGATCCACCCATTGGTTGCCAGTCTGGTAGCATTCCCTACCGGGATTGTCCAAGACACAACGGTCCTTTCCCCCGGAGAAACATCCCATCTGTGACTTTGCTGTAACAGTAGACCGTTTTTCCTAGTGAATTGATTAATTTCTGATTTATCGTCTTCAGTTCTTAGCGCCAAGGCCACTAGTGTCCAGGTTGAGTCCGGCGGAATTATGCTCGTAGCGGGGTTTCTGATGACAACAATTGACAAAAATCAAGTCGGAGAAATGGTGCAACACCAATCCGCAGAAATGACAGCATGGCTTAACAATAGAGCTCTGCCGATCTGGGCGGCTGTGGGGGCGGACCTTGGTAAAGGCGAGTGTTATGAATCGATCGATTTGGCAACTCAGAAACCACTTTTCGTCACCCGGCGTGCCAGAGTTGTGCCACGACAGATCTACTCCTTCCTGGAAGGCGCAAAACTTGGTTGGACCGGCCAAGCCGAAGACCTCGCCTCAGGACTGTATAAATGGTTTCTCAGTGCATATCGTTCAGACGAAGGCTACTTCATTTCATCGGTCGACGTTGAAAACCAAGTAACGGATCAATCCTTCGATCTCTACAACCAGGCCTTTGCTTTGTTCGCATTCGCGCAAATTGCAGGCAATATGCCGGAGTTACGGCAGGACGCTGAAGAACACGCGTCCAATTTATTGAACTATCTGATTGAAAACTATCGCAACCCGCAAGGCGGGTTTCGCGAAGCCAATCCCAACAAGTTGCCGCTTTGCTCGAACCCGCACATGCACATGTTTGAAGCATGTCTGGCTTGGGAAGCAATCTCCGCCGATCCGGCATGGCAGGAGCTTTCAGACGAAATCGCCGAGCTGGCATTGAACCGCTTTATAGACCCCGTGACCGGTGGATTGCGCGAATTCTTTGAACTGGATTGGTCTCCCTTCAAAGGTGACAACGGCCGCGTCATGGAGCCGGGACACCAATTTGAATGGGCCTGGCTTTTGGCACGATGGGGCCGTTCTCGCTGCGATGCCGGTGCATTGATAGCCGCAAGGCGCCTCTATGATATCGCTTGGACGTATGGGATTGACGAGACCCGCAGTGTCACGTTCATGGCGTTGAACGACGACTTCAGTGTTCGCGACCCGACAGCGCGGTTGTGGGGTCAAACCGAATGGTTAAAGGCTGCAATCGCACTTGCTGAAATTTCCCAGGGGCCGGAGCGCGACGCTTATCTGTCTGACATACCGGACGCAGCAAACGCGATGCGCGTATTTTTCGCTTCGGCACCTGATGGCCTTTGGCGGGACAAGATGAGCCCGGATGGAGATTTCGAAGACGAGCCCGCACCAGCCAGTTCTCTTTATCATATTGTCTGCGCCATTTCCGAACTGAACCGGTTTGCGGCTGGTCGGTAAAGCTTTCGGGAACGCATGCATTTGGTGACGCAACCAGAAAAGGAAAAGACGCAAACCGTCTTTTGGAAACTCGACTGCGGTTCTATAGGTTCCTCAGAAATCAGATGTTGCAATTGCAGATGTATGAGGAGGCTGAATGCCCCAGGCGCAGATAATTGACGGTAAGGAAATCGCAAATTCAGTTTGCGATGAAATCACCAATCGTGCAGCGCAGTTGTTAGAAGCAACTGGAAAACGGCCAGGGCTGGCGGTTGTCCTTGTCGGTGAGGACCCGGCGAGCCAAGTCTACGTCCGCAACAAAGACCGAGCGGCTGAAGCTTGCGGCTTTCATTCAGTGAAACATACACTTCCGGCCGATACGAACGAAGCTGATGTGCTTGCGCTTGTGGCGCAGTTGAATGATGACGAGGAGATTCACGGTATTCTCGTGCAATTGCCATTGCCTGCTCACATTGACGAAAGCAAGGTCCTCCGCCTGATTCGGCCGGAAAAGGATGTTGACGGATTTCATCCGGTCAATGTCGGCCTTTTGACAGCCGGGGAGCGCGGCAGCGCGCTTGTGCCGTGTACACCTGCCGGCAGTCTCGTGCTTTTGAAACGGACCCTGGGTGACACCTTATCAGGACTGAACGCGGTCGTTGTCGGTCGTTCAAACATCGTCGGCAAACCTATGGCGAGCCTGTTGCTGCAAGAAAGTTGTACGGTCACCATCGCTCACAGCCGGACCAAGGACCTCCCGGCGATTGTCAAGGCTGCGGACATTGTCGTCGCAGCGGTTGGGAGGCCTGAAATGGTGAAAGGCGACTGGATCAAGCCAGGCGCAACCGTTATCGATGTCGGCATCAATCGAATTCCGGCCCCCGAAAGAGGTGAAGGAAAGACGCGGCTTGTTGGTGATGTTGCTTTCGACGAGGCTGTCGACCATGCCGGTGCAATCACACCTGTGCCTGGCGGTGTTGGTCCCATGACAATTGCCATGCTTATGGCCAATACTTTGACCGCCGCCCGTCGTTTGATGAATTTACCAGAAGATCAAGCGCTGTTCTGATCACCATTGGAGTATTTGACACCCAATTCAGGCGATCAAGCTCTTGAGGAACCTTCACTCTTGCGTTGATACCTGCGCCATGGTCTATCGTGTTTGTATTACTTTAACCATGGCTCCTTAACGTGGGTGACGTAGGGGCTGCATATGCAGCTGGTTGAATTGCACAAGACTGTTTCTTTGCAAGAAACCAAGCCAATCCGACAGGCGGCAGTAAGTGAAGGGTCTTCCGTCCTGCGTGTCCGGTTCTCGAGCGGACACGCGTTTCAACGTTCATTCCGCACTGGCAGCGCTGAAAGTTGCCGGTGCTCTTTGCGTTGACAAACGCAGTCTGGCCGGACTTGTCATCCTTGGAACACTGGTTGCACTTCCGCTGCCGGCTAAATCCTTCGAAGTGTTCGGGTGGAAGTTTTTGAGTCGGGCGAAGATGAAGCTGCGACCGTTCCGGACCCCCTGCCTTACAAAACAGACTTGAGCATATCGAGCGGAGGTGATCACCTAAAAGAGGAGCTTGAAGGCGCATCGCTTCTCATCCAACAACAGGATAAACCGCCTTCTGGCGAAGCGGGTCTGATCGCAAGAGCACTTTCCGACCGGGAAAGACTGATCGCCAAGCTCTATGCGGACGGCCGCTATGGCGGCACCGTCGACATCACACTGTCTGGAGTACCGCTGGAAACAGCCCTGGAACAAAGCGACCTTCCCGATACGCGGCCGGTCAACGTATCCATCGTCGCAAATCCGGGTCCGGTATTCACGTTCGGCAAAGTTGTTGTTGTCTCGCGCGGTGGCGATCTGACATCAGACCCGGGTTATTGGGGTCTCAAGGCGGGTGATGTCGCCGCCTCGGGCAAGATCCTGACAGCTGAAAAACGTATGGTGGCTGACCTTCGCGCTCGCGGCTATCCAAAAGCCTCAATTGCGGAGCGGCGCATAACTGCCGACCACAGCACAGACACTTTGGATGTGACCCTCGTCGCCGACGCCGGTGAGCAGGCGCGCTTCGGAAAGGTCTCAGTAAGCGGTACTGAGATCACAGATCCGGACTTTGTCGTTCAGCAGGCCATGCTGCCCGAAGGCAAGGTTTATTCACCGGAAGATCTCGCGCGTGCACGCAAGCGCCTGAATGAACTTGGTATCTTTTCATCCATAAGACTGGTTGAAGGGCATATTGAGGGCCCAGACGGAAGTCTGCCGATCACAATTGAAGTCAGCGAACGAAAGCGGCACGTCATCGGAGCCGGTGCTTCCTGGTCAAGCACTGAAGGTTTTGGAGTTGAAAGTTACTGGCGACGGCGCAATCTATTCGGACGTGGTGAGTTGCTATCTGTTGAAGGTTCTATCGGCCGCATTGGTACAGAAAGCATCGAGGATCAAGAGTATTCAGCAAGAGTCGCTTTCGAAAAGCCCGGCGTATTCGGACCTTTGACGAGTTTTTCAACCAGTCTCGAGGCGCGGCAGGAAAACCCTGATGCCTATAAGAGCCGCACTCTAACGTTTGATGCCTATCTGAACAGAGAGTTTTCGGACACTCTCAAAGGCCGCGCGGGCGCAGAAATCTTTTATGCAAATGAAGAAGACGCATTTGGAGACGACGACTACCTGTTGTTCGGCCTCCCCGCCGACCTGACATTCGACAACAGGGACGACAAACTCAATCCGTCGAAAGGTTTCTTTGCCGCAGTTTTTGCCGAACCTGCCTACGACACGCTGAACTCCAATGCGATGGGTTTTGTTAAAGGCACCGTATCCAGCTACTACGCACTGGATGAAGCAAAGCGCTTTATTCTGGCCGGCCGTGTATCTGCAGGGTCAATATTTGCGCCCTCGGTTGAAGCCGTTCCGGCCAGCCGGCGGTTCATTGCAGGTGGTGGAGGATCTATCCGTGGCTATGCCTATCGAAATGTCGGCCCCCGTATAAATGACGAAGTTACGGGGGGACGTTCACTCCTTGAATTGTCTGGTGAAATCAGGGTGAAAGTCACCGACACAATCGGTGTTGTGGGATTTGTAGATGCGGGCAATGCTTATGAAGACAGCATTCCGGACTTTTCAGAGAGCCTAAAGGTGGGCGTTGGCGCTGGATTGCGCTATTTTACTCCCATTGGGCCACTACGAATCGATGCGGCGGTTCCGCTTGATCCTGGTCCAGGTGACCCAGACTTCGCTCTTTATGTCGGTTTGAGCCAGGCGTTTTAACGCATATGCGTTTTTTAAGATTGTCCCTGCGGATCTTCGGATTCCTGATCGCGCTTGCGATCGCGCTGCCGGTGCTTGCCATCGGAGCTCTTCAGCTGTCGGCAGGCCGAACATTCCTTTCAAATGTCGCCAGTTCCCTTGCATCCAGTGATACCCAAACGGTCACGCTCGAAGGGCTCTACATCAGCTTCGGCCTAAACGCCGCGCTGGACAACATCAAACTGGCGGACACTCAGGGAACCTGGCTTGAAGCCGAAGGCGTAGCCTTCGACTGGAGACCACTGGGGTTGATTACCGGTGATCTGAACATTGATCAGGTTTCGGTTTCGCTGATCGATGTGACCAGAGCGCCGCTTAGTTCAGAGAACGAAACCTCCACTGCCGAGGGGGAATCTTCCGGGTCCGGCGGGATCGCACTTCCCGTCGACATTTCCTTAAAGAAACTCTCGGTTGCTGAAATCAATCTCGGTGAAGCTCTATTCGGAGCCCCCGTTTCTCTTGCCGCCTCCGGGTCTGGTGCATTTGCTCTTGATCCGGCACTCATAACTGCTGACCTCGATGTGCACAGGATCGATGGGGTCGACGCCTCGCTTTCCGCGAATGCTCAGTTTGAACCATCAGCTGAAACGCTTGCATTCGACGTTTCTGTGTCCGAACCACGTGGCGGACTAGCAGCGCGATTGCTTGAAGTCCCGGATCTACCGGCGCTACTTCTAACCTTGAAAGGTGATGGACCGCTCACTGATTGGGCCGCCAATCTCGAAGTCGCGCTGGATGGTCGCAAAACCGTAACCGGATCGGCTCAAATTTCGAAGTCCTCAGAGGGACGAGACCTGGAATTTGATCTGGACGGCGATCTTGAGCCTCTCGCGCCGCCGGCCGCTCAGGCATTTCTGCTCGGATCCACGGACATCAAGGGGAACGCGCATTTTTCTCCCGAGTTTTCGCCGCTTTCGGGAAACCTTTCCCTAAAGACACAAACCGTTGCGCTAAGCGCAAAGGCAGAACTTGGATCAGAGAGCCTGAACGCATCGGGCAATCTCATTGTCAGTGCGGGTGATAATGCGCTGATTGCGATTGATCTCGGAAATAGACGCATTGCCTTCGGGTCGACGAACGTCGATTTCACCGTGTCTGGAGAGCAAACTGCCGCAAAGTGGTCGCTCAACGCTGGCCTCGCCTCTGTACAAACCACGGAGGCTCGTACAGGACCTTTGACGCTCAGTGTCTCTGGCTCAGGTGCCAACTTTGCGCCCGACGCACTGAGTACACCTTTTGATCTGAAGCTGAGCGTAAGGCAATTGGTGGGTTTAACACCTGAAACAAAGCCGGCTTCAGGTGAACTTGAATTGAATGCCACTGGTTCGGTGGACGCCCAATCACAAAGTCTGTTTTTCCAATCATTTGACCTGTCCTCTCCTGCGGCAAGCCTTGCACTAAATGACAGCCTGCTTTCGCAAAATGAAGTCAAAGCACAGGGGCGCATGTCCTTTGGTAACCTTGAGATTTTTTCAGAGGTGGCGGGCCGAACGCTCGGTGGAGGCATCACCAGTTCATTTTCCGCCGATCTGAACCCCAGTTCGCTGTCAGGCGTGGCCGCCCTGTCACTGATTACAAAGGATCTTCAGACTGGTGTAGCCCAAGCCGATGCGCTTCTGGCAGACGACACTCAGATTGACCTGACACTCGATCTGGACGGGCAAGACAGCATTACGCTGAAAAGCCTGGCGTTGAAAAACAGCGCGCTGTCGGCAAATGGCAATGCGCAATACGAAAACCGCTCCCTGACCTCAGAGCTCACAGCGAAACTTGCCGACTTGTCGAAGGTTGATACCCAACTTTCCGGAAGTCTGGAATTCAGTGCAAAAACGTCCGGCCCGGCGAATGCTCTAAATGTCGAGGCGGAGGCCAGTTCCGATCAAATTCTTCTGGCCGGGACACCTTTGGATGACCTGAGGTTCGAAACAGAGGCAGTTGCTGACCCCACTGCCCCCACCGCGACCATCAAAAGTTCCGCAAAACTCAACAATCAGCCAATCTCCGTTGACGTGGAATTGTCAAGCCGGGATGGCGGAGCCGACATAAATCCATTGTCGATCAAGCTTGCAGGGAATTCGGTCAATGGCAATCTTGCGATTGGTGATCTGACGAAGCCTTTGGAAACACTCGCCGGGCAGCTGAAGATCGATGCCCCCGATCTGGCATCGCTTTCGCCACTCCTTCTCACCGAGATCGGCGGGCGTATCGAAGGAACCGTATCAGCTGATCCGGAAAACAAAATCCTTGTTCTGAACGTCACCGGAAGTGACATTGACGTGCCCGCAGTCAGCGTCGGTTCACTGAAACTGAAAGCCAATCTTGCTGCCCCATACGCCCCTGAATCAGTCTCCGCAGACATAGAAATTACGGAGCTGATAACAGACGCAACACCTATTCACCGGGTGAAAGTCCTGGCAAAGCCCCAGGATGGTGGCACCGCAATTACCGCCGAGGCGGATATGGACAAAGGGCAAAGAGACGGCCTCACACTGACAGCGCATGTCAGCGAGCCCGAGACCGGCGCCTACCTTGTGGCCTTGTCGGAACTGGGACTGCGCTACCAGGGGCTGAAAAGCCAGTTAAACCAGCCTTCTCAGATCACCTACCAAAATGGCGGTGTCACGATCACGCCCATGGAACTCTCGCTTGGCAACGGTTCGCTCTCGCTGGCGGGCAAGGCTGGCCAAACGCTTGATATGAGCGCTGAACTGAAATCTGTTCCGTTGAACCTTGCAAATGCATTTGTCCCTTCGCTCGGGCTTGGTGGCACGCTCTCCGGGAATGCGACAGCGAGCGGAAGCGCAGCCGAGCCTGAAGCCAAATGGTCGATCACAGGCAGCGGACTAACCGCAGCGGAACTCCGGAAAAACGGTCTGACAGACTTCAGCATGACCACCACAGGCACGCTCAAGGACAACCAGATCAATCAATCGACAAAGCTCAACAATGCAAGTGGTCTCAACTTTGCCTCGACCGGGACAATCGGACTGGCGCAGCCCAATCCGCTCTCCATAAAGCTGAATGGCACGATCCCGACATCGGCACTCAGAAGACCATTGCTGGAAGCAGGCATCAGAAGCGAAGGCGCAATCGCTGTGGAAGGTAGCGTTGGCGGATCTGCCAGTGCGCCCACCTACCAGATCACCGCGACCCCTGCGGACTTGAAGGTGACAAGCCTTTCTACCGGCCTTACCGTCCGAAACATCGGCGGCAATGCATCGGTCAACCAGAACCAGGCTTCGATCAACGGTGTAACAGGAGAGATCGTAACCGGCGGATCGCTCTCAGCGTCCGGAACGGTCGGCATGAACAACGGGTTTCCGGCGGACCTTTCGATAAATCTCGACAACGGCCGCTATGTAGACCCAGGGTTGGTAACAGCTGAAGTGGATGCTGATCTCAAGATCACCGGCCCCCTTGCCTCTTCCACTTCGTCTGCTCTTTTCGGCGGAAGCGTCACGATCAACAAGGCAGATATTTCAATTCCGGAGTACCTGCCCGGCGCAATCCCGCCCGTCGACGTGCAACATATTCATGCGTCCAAGGCGATCATGGAACAAGTTGCCCAAATAGGAGGCGGGCCGAAACAGAACCAGACGCAACAAAAGTCCGTCCCGCCTCGACTGGACATTCTTGTTTCCGCTCCGGGGCGCATCTTTATCCGGGGGCGCGGCTTGGATGCCGAGCTTCAGGGAAATCTCAAAGTTGTCGGAACTACCGCAAACCCGCAGGCAATCGGAGCCTTTTCGCTGAAGCGCGGTCAATTGGACATCCTCACCAGACGGCTTGTTTTCTCGCGCGGAACTGCCACGTTTGAAGGGTCACTGACACCTGTAATCGATTTTGCCGCAACCACGACCGTCAACGACACGTCCATTACAGTTTCGGTTAGCGGCGATGCGGACGACCCTGTCATAGAGTTCAGTTCATCTCCAGAATTGCCTCAAGACGAAGTGTTGGCCTTGCTGCTGTTTGGAAAGAGCGTCGGCAACCTCTCGGCGACGCAAGTGGCTCGTCTTGCCGCCGCCATCGCGACCCTGACCGGTGGAAGCGACACCGGCCCCCTCGCCACAATACGCAAATCCTTGGGCCTGGATGCCATCGACATCAACACCGATGGAGACGATGGACCGTCTGTTGCTGTCGGCAAGTACATCAACGACAACATCTATGTCGGCGTCGAACAAGGAACCGGCTCTGGGTCCAGTCGTGTCAAGGTAGATATCGATCTCGACCGTGGACTGAAGGTACGCGGCGAAGTCGGCGCAGACGGATCTTCCAAGGCCGGAATTTTCTTCGAACGGGAGTACTGATGAAATCCTGCAATCCCGTCATTTTTAACAGGCCCTCGGCCTGATCCCGCCCTTGCTCACCCAGTATGCGACAAATCGACCGCTTGCTGTTGCGGCGCACATACCTGTCGTGCAAGTGTGCCGCCCATGACCCAAGTATATAATAGAAATTTACCCTCCCAAGCGGAGACAACCGTCTATCTGGCGGCAGATTCGGCTGAAAATGACGAGAGCATGCCCATGTCCACCAACAACATCGACTACACACTTGGTGAACGCGTGTGCAAGGCGCGTGATGCGGCTGGCCTGTCGACTGCACAGCTCGCAAGACGTCTAGGTATCAAAACAGCAACACTTCAAAGCTGGGAGAGCGACCGTTCAGAACCGCGGTCCAACAAACTGGTGTTGCTTGCAGGTGTTTTGAATGTCAGCCCAACCTGGCTTCTCGTCGGCCGGGGTACCCCGCCCTTTTCCGAAGAACCGGCAGCTGCTGACCTCGATAGCATGCGGGTCGCTCTCGATCGCGTCCAGCGTCAGGCTCAAGCGCTCGCGGACGAAATTGCAGTGCTGCAGGAACGCTTGAACGGCTGATTTCTGCAGACAGATTTCCAGTACGAACTTTCAAATGCAATGCCTTAGACGCGCTCCATTGGGGCGCGTTTTTCGTTTTCTCAAGTGACGACTGGTTGCTCGGAATCGTGTGGATTTTTTCGGCACCGACGCTAACCCGGGCCCGTTCAAATCGCGCTTGCCAGACACGCGATTACCCCCTATGACTGTAAAAGCCTAGCCTGCCGTTCCGAACAGGCAGACATCATTTTCAGGGAGACTTTCATGTCGGTAAATGCCACGCTTTTGAAACAACAGGTTTTTATTGCAGGAGCGTGGTCTGACGCCGACAGCGGCGAAACGCTTGATGTGGTCAATCCGGCGACAGGTGAGACGCTTGGCAGCGTGCCTTATTGCGGACGTGCTGAAACAGCACGGGCAATCGAGGCGGCCAACGCAGCGCTGCCTGCATGGAAAGCGCTAACTGCTGATGCCCGCGCGACGCTGATGCACTCTCTTTGCGATGCCATCATGGATCACCACGAGGATCTGGCAGTACTGCTGACAACTGAAATGGGCAAACCGCTTGCCGAAGCCAAAGGCGAAATCGCTCTTGGTGTGAAATACATCCGTTTCTTCGCTGAAGAAGGAAAGCGCATTTATGGCGATACGGTCCCTTCTCCCTGGGCAGATCGGCGCATTCTTGTGACGAAGGAGCCTGTCGGTGTGGTCGGTTCTATCACACCGTGGAATTTTCCGAATTCCATGATCGCCCGCAAACTCGGCGCCGCGCTCGCGGCCGGGTGCACCATGGTGTTGAAGCCAGCAGAGCTGACGCCCTACTCCGCACTCATCTACGGCGTTATGGCAGAGAAAGCCGGATTGCCGTCCGGCGTGATCAACATCCTCACTGGTGACGCGCCGGCAATCGGTGCCGAAATGTGTGAAAATCCAGTTCTTCGCAAATTGACGTTCACTGGCTCGACCCGGGTCGGAAAACTCCTGGCCTCCAATGCCGGCAAACACATGAAGAAGATTTCAATGGAACTTGGCGGAAACGCGCCGTTCATTGTCTTCGACGATGCCGATCTCGATAGCGCCGTGGAAGGTGCTATCGCCAGCAAGTTTCGCAACTCCGGACAGACCTGTGTCTGCGCCAACCGGATTTATGTGCAAGCAGGCGTTTACAACGCATTTGCCGAAAAGCTCAAGGCAGCAATGTCCGCTCAACTGAAAGTCGGTGACGGCCTTGAAAGCGGCACAACACAAGGTCCGCTGATCAGCGAAGCAGCACTTGAAAAAGTCGCCACACATGTTCAGGACGCATTGTCGAAGGGCGGCACGCTGTTGTCGGGAGGAAAGCGCAGCAATGGTCCCGGGGTATTCTTCGAACCGACCCTGATTACTGGCGCAACCCAGGACATGAAGGTGGCCAGCGAAGAGACCTTTGGCCCGCTCGCCGCGCTCTTCAGCTTTGATACAGAAGATGAGGTAATAAAGCTGGCAAACGACACCGAATATGGACTTGCCTGCTATTTCTACACCAAGGACCTTGGCCGAACTTTCCGGGTGATGGAACAGCTTCAATATGGCCTTGTTGGCGTAAACGAGGGAGTGATCACCACCGAGGTGGCTCCCTTCGGCGGTTTCAAAGACAGCGGCATGGGCAACGAAGGCTCAAAATACGGTTTGGATGACTATCTGAACGTCAAATACAGCTGTATCGGGGGCCTGTCCGCCTAGGCAGCTTTTGGGAGCATGCCGGCCAATTGAATAGCGTTCATGGGTTTGCCGAACAGGTATCCCTGACCCAATTGGCAGCCGAGTTGATTCAACTTGGCAGCCTGTTCCGGTGTTTCGATACCCTCGACAATTAGCTCCATGTCATGACCTTTCACGAGATGGAGCACCGCCTCGATCAGAGCAACGTCCTTCTTGTCGCTCAGGGATTGCCGGACGAAAGTCCTATCGAGTTTGATTTTCGAGAAGGGATAGTTCGGTAGGTAGCTTAAGGATGAGTAGCCCGTACCGAAATCATCAAGCGAGAAACTGCATCCGAACGACCTGATCTCCTCCATCAGAAACCTAAGGTCGAGACCTTCTTCGATGAACAGCGATTCTGTTATTTCAAGATCGAGGCGCTCAGCTGGAAAGCCTGTGCGCTGGAGTGCCTCCAGGATCGTTGCAACCAAATTGCCGCGGCTGAACTGGATTGCCGACAGATTGATCGACAATCGAACAGGTACTGGCCACGACAAGCATTCCTTCATGGCACGGTTCAACGCCCAGGCGCCGAGTTCGACAATGTAACCATTTTCTTCGGCTATCGGTACAAACTCGGCAGGCGAAACTGGTCCAAGCTCTCGGTGCTCCCAGCGTAGCAACGCCTCAACCCCAAACATCGTTCCGTCATCGAGAGTAACGAGTGGCTGATATGCCATTTGGAGTTCGTCGCGCACAATCGCCTTGAACAGCTCGGTCTCCAGCTCACGCCGGCGCATCAGTGCTGCGTCCATGCCAGGATCGAAGGCCAAAATCTCCTGCTGAATGTCACGCCGAACCCTGGCAAGCGCGTTTCCAGACCGTTTCAGTTGGGATTCGGGAGGTTCTGCTGCGTCGGACACTGCGTAACCGAATTTGAGTTGGACCGAGATCCTTGCGCCGTCGATGGAATAGTCTTCACCGATGAGGTCCCGGATACGTTCAATCAACTGCGTTTCGTCGCCTCCTGCGTGCCTGCATGCGAAGGCAGCAGCAAATGTGTCGCTGGCCAGCGCTGACCAGGTGATTCCATCGGACAAATGCTTTTTCAGCCGGGTCGCTATCGTTTTGCGGACAATGTCGCCAAAGGAAAAACCGAGAGACGCAACAATCTGATCGAGATTGACAACCGCAAACTGAAGGAGACCAAGGTTCTCACCTCGGCTTTCCACCAACAGAGCCTGCATAGTCAGCTCTTCTTCAAACCCGTTTCGATTGAGTAGCCCCGTTATAGGGTCGTATTTGGCAAGGTATTCGAGACGAATTGCGGATTCGCGTTCTTCCGTGACATCACGGCATGTCAGACAGGCAACAGCCTCAGACGTGTCGTCGCCGCTGTTGCCTGTGCTCGCAAGCGTTCTTTCGGAGCGAGTGACAACATATTCAACGTAACGCAGATCCCCATTTTCAAACGGCATCGCCAGTGTTTTGGAGATTGGCATCTGATCTGCGGAACTGAGAAGAACCTCTTGAGCCTCTTCAACAAGCTCGCTCGGCAAGACTTCATGTGCCTTGCTTCCAATCAGCTTCTTGCGGTGAAAAAGCAACCTGGCTGAACGGCTGGCCGCTGAAATGCAGCCATCCTTCTGTATGACGACGATAGCATCGAAGCTGTCTTCAAAAACAAGACCGAGCATCCGGTCGCTGTTGTGCTTTCCGATCGTGGCCACGTGCGAGATCAATTTGTGAAAGCCAAGCTCCCTCAGAACGATGCCTGTTGCCGCGAAAAGCAAAAGGAATTGCGCACTTGCTGTCGGGACAAGAAGCGGCATGTTCTTCTGCAAAAGAAATGCGGCCAGCTCGACGGTCCCCGCCGCAAGCGCAAGTATCAGGGCTTTGATCGCCCAGCCCTCAATTTTGGTCATCAAGAGCAGGAGAAAAACAACGATGGCAAATGCGAGGGCTGCCATCTCCCCTTCAATACGCATGGCACGGTTTTGGAGCAAACTCTCAGCGCCGAGCGCCTGAATCACGCTTCCAGGCAGAATGCCGTAAACCGGTACAGGAAAGAGATCTCTCAATTCTTGAGCACTCGCTCCAATGACGACTTTCTTTCCTAGAAAAAACTCTGGGTCGACTGACCGGTTGAGCACATCCACCAGCGAAACCGTCGGCAATTCATCGATGGCAATCCCGAAATCCAATCCAAAAGCACCAAGCGCTTCCCCGGAATATTCGCCCAGAAACGCTGACGCCGACAATTCTGCTGTACCGGAGATGTCATAGCCATAGATGTTTCTCCATATACGGCTGTCGTCTTCAACGGGCACCATGACAACGACGGGCCAGGCAGATTGAAGAAACTCACCGATGGGCCGGTTGATCACCTCACTTTGGTTGACACCGGCTGAAGCGGCCTGACGAAACATTGCTAGGCTGACATTGCCGGCATTTTCAATTGCTTTTGCGAAGAGACGGTCGTCTTCGGCACTGGAAACTGCGCTGAAGTCAATGTCAAAAAGGATATCTGAAGCACCAGAACCTGCGACAACGTCCGTCAATTCTGCAAAAAGACGGCGCGGCAGCGGCCAGACACCGAGCTCATTCAAACTCTTGGCATCAATATCGATGAGGACGATCTGTCCGGTCACCGGACGTTTGTCATGGCTGAACTTTGTTTCCCAAAGGAAACGATCAATAGAGCCGGAAAATCCTGCATAGCGCACGAACGCGGTCGCCGCGATCACCAGGATCGCGATGAGACAGGCGTTCCCGAAACGCTTTGTCTTTTCTGACCACATATTACCTTTGTTACCGCCCACAATTTGCAACGCCGTTTTCGAATGACGGCCAATCTCATCCCTGCCCGATCAATCTCTTTTTCTATTTTTTGCCGTTGCCGTTGCTGTTGCCATTGCCATTTCCGTTGCTGTTACCGGAATTGCCATTGCTGTTGCCATTCCCATTGCCGCTATTACTGGAATTGCCATTGCTGTTGCCATTCCCGTTGCCGCTGTTACCGGAATTGCCATTGCTGTTGCCATTCCCGTTGCCGCTATTACCGGAATTGCCATTGCTGTTGCCATTCCCGTTGCCGCTGTTACCGGAATTACCATTGCTGTTGCCATTCCCGTTGCCGCTGTTACCGGAATTGCCATTGCTGTTGCCATTCCCGTTGCCGCTGTTACCGGAATTGCCGTTGCTGTTGCCGTTCCCGTTGCCGCTGTTACCGGAATTGCCATTGCTGTTGCCATTCCCGTTGCCGCTGTCGCTGGAATTTCCGTTGCCGTTGCCGTTCCCGTTGCCGCTGTTACCGGAATTTCCATTTCCGCTGAAGAAATTACTCAAGAAGCCTCCTCCATTATTTGGAGAGACATCAGCCGAAGGAACATTCTTGGTTTTGGGGGTCTGGAATGAAGGTGCCCGCTTGCGCCCTGGTCGAATAGTAGGCTTTGTCCTGCCACCGACCTGAAGCCCTACTTTTGTAGCCGGCGCACTGGATGCAGACTGTCCTGCGCCAACGTCCGCCCGGTCACCGGATGCAAAATCCTCAACGCCGACCAACCCGCGCTGGACGGAGACCCTTGCGCGTTTGGTATTCACCGAAACGCCGAATTTTGTGCCCTTTACAACTGCGGCAAGAAACGGGGTTTCCACGGTAAAGTGATTCCGTTGCCGCGTTTTCACGTCGACTTCAATATTGCCCTTGCGTTGGAGAAGAGTTGTCTTGGCACCCCGGCTTCGATGTTTTGAGATTGCAAATGTCGTGTTCGGACCGACAGAAATTGTCTCGCTCCCACGCGCAATGAGGGCTCGCGCACCTGGCCGCGTGCCAATTGTGTATCCTTTTTCAAAGACCATTCCGCGTTTCACCCGAAAGGCCTGCACACCGGGAGCAACAAAATAAGCTATTCCGGAGACACGCTTAACAACCCAACCCTGAGCGTTCGCCTCGCCGACCATTAATATGCTGACGACAAAGGTCGCCACAGCCAAGATACGAGACAGTTCCTTGAAAACGGCATCGAAAGTAAAATTTCGAGAATTCGTTTTCCTGCTTCGGTCTTCGATGTGTGTACAGTCAGTCATCTTTGGCCATTTGCTGAATTGGCGATGGCCAGACCGTAACAATAATCCACTTAATCTAAGATGAAAACAGTCGATGAATCTTGTGTATTCATAGCTTATTCACTAATGCAAATAACCAAACCCACAACCGCAAATTAAACGGATAGCATCATCTCAATTTTGAGTTAGCTCCACTTAAGAATTCGCTAATCATTCTCTCACAGCTAGACAGACTCAAGAACTTCTCTCTCAACTTCGCGAAAAATCTCTATGTGATCGATATTCATCTGTTCAATACCGAGGCGGACGGCCTGCTCGAATACGGATCGATCCTGACCCGCATAGAACATTTGGGTCGTAAGACCTGCTTCCCGCGCTTCCTCGACAGAGTCTGCGATCAGGCAATCTTCGTGAAACTCAAGAATGGATGCGCCCTGGGCAACAGCGCGCTCAACAGATCCGACGTGCCCAAAGAGAACCATGCGCCTGAGGTCCGGCACCTTGGCACGAGCCTCAGCCAGGATCGATTGATCGAAGGAAAAGGTCCATGCGTGCTCAAGCATGCCGCGTGCAGCCAGCATGTCTCGCACTTCTGCAGGATCACCTTCCTTGATTTCCACGTAAGTCCCAATGCGCCCCTTACAAGCATCAAGAAAAGCGTCCAATCGCGGAACCCGTTCTCCCGCGAATTCGGAACCGAACCAACTGCCTGCATCAAGCTGATCTATTTCGGCAGACGTCATTTCAGCAAAGCGGCCACTGCCGTTCGTCGTCCGGTCAACGGTCGCATCGTGCATCACATAAAAAATACCATCGCTAGAGGGACGAACATCGAATTCGACAACGTCCGCTCCGAGATCGATGGCCTTTTCCAGAGACGCGAAAGTGTTCTCCGGAGCCACCAAACAAGCGCCTCTATGGGACACAATGACTGCTCGTTTCATGTCTAGTTCTCCTGCGCTCTCGGATCATGGATCTGGAACTTGCCGGTTATTGCCGCCGTCCGCTTGTGACGACCGTCAAAGAGGTGCCTGAATTCCTTGATGAATTGATGACAGATCAAGTCTTCCTTTGTTTTCAATAGCTAACCCATCAAATCTATTCTGGATTGCAACAACCTTTCTCTGCAATCAACTTCACAAGGAGCCCTCGATTCGAGCTGGCACGATTGTCAATCGTTCGCTTGCAAAAGGAAACAGCCAATCCCCTTTACCGCCGTGCATTGCTTCTGAGACCCAAGGGATAACGAATTGTTCATTCAGCTCGAACGGTCAGTCAAATTGCATGCAGCGCAGCAATGACTATCTCAACCCCTAAGCGTTCACAGCCGAACGCTCAAGGAAACACCATTCAAGAGGTTTGAACATGATCCGTTTTGCTGCGTCTGCGTTTGCTTTGTCCCTTCTGGCCGGCACCGCCGTCGCCGAACCTGTCGCCTATGACTTTGATAAATCCCACGCGAACCTCACCTTCTCCTACGACCACCTCGGGTATTCCACGACCGAAGGCCGCTTCGGGTCCTGGAATGGCGTTCTGTTGATCGACAAGGAAACGCCGGCAAATTCATCCATCGAATTCACCATCGATATTGCCAGCATGGACACGTTCTGGGCTGACCGTGATACACACCTGAAGAGTGCCGATTTCTTCGACGCAGAAAAATTTCCGGAAGCTACTTTCAAAAGCACCAACGTCGAGCAGACCGGCGAAAAACAACTGGCCGTCACAGGTGATCTGACCGTCCGAGGCATCACGAAACCAGTCACGCTGACTGTTGACGTAACTTCAATCGGGGAACATCCAATGGCAAAGAAACCAGCGGCCGGTTTTGCCGTCTCGACAGTTGTCAAGCGCTCCGACTTTGGCATGGACAAGTTCGTGCCTTATGTGGGTGATGACATCACGGTGACGTTCCACGCTGAAGTGCTTAAGGCCGAAGCAACGAACTAATATCCCTCGGCTGAGACTGGTGAATGCCGGTCTCAGCTTCACTGGAGCCGCTCATGCTGCGCAATTCCTCCACCGGGTACGGTCTCATTGCCATCTTCTTTCACTGGACAATGGCGCTCCTGATCCTGGGCATGCTCGCATTCGGCCTTTACCTGGATGGATTGCCGCAAACCGAGCAGTCGACGTTTCAGCTCTACCAGTTGCACAAGTCCATAGGGTTCGTTGTATTGGCTCTCGCTGCGATGCGGCTTGTGTGGCGGTTGTTCAATCCCACTCCGAAATTGCCAGAGGGAATGCACCCGCTTGAAAAAGTCGCGGCACACCTTGGCCATGTCGGGCTCTATGTACTCATCTTTGCCATGCCGATCACGGGCTGGTTCATGGTGTCAGCGTCGCCCTGGAACATTCCGACAATCGCCTTCAACGTCCTGCCAATTCCGCATCTACCGGTTCCTGCCGCGCTTGGCAGTCAGGAGGACGCTGAAACCTTCTTCAAGGTACTGCACGAATATGGAGCTTTCCTGCTGATTGCATTGATTGTCGTCCATGTCGCAGCAGCATTGAAACACCATTTCATCGCCAGAGACGACACGTTGAAAAGGATGGTTTCGACAGCCTCCGCGAATTCAGAGAAACAGCTTTAGGACTTATCTTTATGCAACTGAAAAATATGATTTTGTCACTTGGTGCTGTTGTTTCGCTTGGCCTTGTTTCACCCGGTCTTGCTGACACTTGGACGGTCGATCAGGAAAACAGCAAACTGGGATTTGAAGTCCAACAGGGAAGCGGCAAATTGACCGGCCTCTTTGGCATCTGGAAAGCCAGTATTGATTTCGACCCCGCAGCACCGGAAGCCGCTAAAATTTCGGCAGAGATCAATCCGGCCACTGCAACCACCGGCAATGCCCAGTTCGACGGCACCCTGCCCAACCAGGACTGGTTTGACGTTAGCGCCTTTCCGGCAGCGACATTTCAGTCGACTGCGGTGACGCTTGTCGAGGGCAATAGCTACCGGGCTGACGGGACCTTGACGATCAAAGGCATGGAACATCCCGTTGAACTGGATTTCACGCTTGAGATCAATGGAGACACTGCCAAGGCAACAGGGACAGCGACAGTCAATCGACTTTCCTACGCGCTTGGTGCTGGGGTTGGAACCGACACCGTTGGCGACATTGTATCCGTTACGCTTGATCTGACTGCAGCCCGGTAGGGCACGAACCGAAACTTCAGACGAATTGGGAAGGCCGCAGCACTTGGCGTGCGCGGCCTTTTTGCCGTAAGACAGGGCGACTTTAGTTCCAGCGCTTCCGGTTGAGCAAGACCGCAGTAGCAGCCAGATCAGGAAACCGTCCTATGAACGCTCCCGTCACCCCTCCCGACTACCAGCACAGCGCACTTTTCCCTCAAGGAGAAGACAAGACCCCCTATCGCAAGCTCACTTCGGACCATGTCAAGACAGCAGAATTCAATGGCGAAGAGGTTCTGGTTGTCGAAGCGGAAGGGATGAGGCTGCTGGCTGAAGAGGCATTCAAGGATATCAACCACTATCTGCGTCCAGGCCACCTGGAACAATTGCGTAGAATATTGGACGACCCTGAAGCAACTGAGAACGACAAGTTCGTTGCCTTCGACCTATTGAAAAATGCCAACATTTCCTCCCACGGCGTCCTGCCCATGTGCCAGGACACAGGCACTGCCATAGTGATGGGCAAGAAGGGCAGGCGCGTTTGGACGAACGGATCCGACGAATCCGCGCTCGGCGAAGGCGCCCGCGACGCCTATTACAAGAAAAACCTGCGTTATTCGCAGTTGGCGCCGATCTCTATGTTCGAGGAAAAAAATACCAAGAACAACATGCCGGCGCAGATCGAGCTCTATGCCGATGGCGAAGATGCGTACAAATTCCTGTTCATGGCAAAGGGCGGTGGCTCAGCCAACAAGACCTTCCTTTTTCAAGGCACTCCGTCTCTCTTGACCCACGACCGCATGATCGAATTCCTGAAGGAAAAAATCCTGACGCTCGGCACGGCGGCCTGCCCTCCCTATCACCTTGCAATCGTCATCGGTGGCACGTCGGCAGAGATGAACCTCAAGACGGCCAAATATGCATCCGCGCGGTATCTGGACGGCTTGCCAACACAGGGCTCTGATCTCGGCCACGCCTTCCGCGACCTCGAAATGGAAAACGAAATCCACAAACTGACCCAGGCCACCGGTGTCGGCGCTCAGTTCGGCGGAAAATACTTCTGCCATGATGTGCGTGTTATCCGGCTGCCCAGGCACGGAGCCTCATTGCCGATCGGCCTCGCCGTTTCCTGTTCGGCGGACCGGCAGGCTGTCGGAAAAATCACCAAGGACGGTATTTTTCTGGAGCAGCTTGAGATGCATCCTGAAAAATATTTGCCTGAAGTCACGGATGACAACTTGTCGGATCACGTGGTCAAGATCGATCTGACTCGGCCAATGTCCGAAATTCTTGGTGAACTCTCCAGGCATCCGATTAAAACCCGGCTGTCCCTTTCAGGGCCGCTGATCGTTGCGCGTGACCTGGCACATTCCAAGCTGCGCGATCGCCTGGAAAGCGGCGAACCGTTGCCGGACTATTTCAAGAACCACCCGATCTATTATGCAGGTCCTGCCAAAACGCCGGAAGGCATGCCGTCGGGCTCCTTTGGCCCAACAACCGCGGGACGGATGGATGCCTATGTCGATCAATTCCAGGCGGCAGGCGGTTCTATGGTTATGCTGGCAAAAGGCAATCGCTCGGCTCAGGTTCGCCGGGCCTGCCAAGCCCATGGAGGGTTCTATCTCGGTTCAATTGGAGGACCGGCTGCTCGACTGGCGCAGGATTGCATCAAAAAAGTTGAGGTCGTCGAATTCGAAGAGCTCGGAATGGAAGCTGTCTGGAAGATTGAAGTCGAGGACTTCCCTGCCTTCATCGTGGTCGATGACAAGGGCAACGACTTCTTCAAGGAGCTCAACCTGAGTTGACGATTGGCGCTGGGGCAGCAATCGCTGCCCTGCAGCCAGCTTCCGACCACGACTTCACACGCAGAGCAGTCGAACCTTGGCCGCTCAGTGGCGTCATCCGGCACCGGGCAAGGCTACTCAAAAGTGGGTAAAGATCGAATCGACCTGAAAATTCGGGGCAGCGAAACAGGCATTCGACTCTTGTTCGTCAATCGACTTAATTAAAAATCACCGGCGTCTTGTTCTTGAAAAGACACAATAAACAACCTTGACGCGATTTTTGAACCGTGACACACCGCCAAATCCGGAAGACGAGTTGCAATTTCAGCACAATTGATCACAGCAAGGGCACCTCACATCAACGTGAGATTCCATTTTCGCCCTTTTTAGGTCATGATTGTTAATAGTGCGGCAAGGACCTTTTCCTAACGTAACCTTCGACATGAAGCGCTCCTAAGGTGGAGCGAGCGCTGATGGGGGAATTAGAATGAACAGATTTTACTTCGTTATGGTGGCGCTTATGGCGGGGGTCTTTGCACTCACTGCACAGGCTGCACCGCGTTTTGGATACTTCGATCACAGCACAAACACCTGGGTGACACCGAAATATCATCCCGGTGGCAAATCGCCTGTGAAGCGCAAGCGTGTTAGCTACGACGGTCCCTATTCGCCAGGTACCATTGTCATCGATACGTCCGAGCGTCGTCTCTATCACGTTCTGCCAAATGGCAAGGCGATGAAATACGGCGTTGGTGTCGGCAAAGACGGTTTCCAGTGGGCGGGCACACACCGCGTCACCCGTAAGGCAGAGTGGCCGAGCTGGACACCGCCTGCACAGATGCGTGCACGCGAGCGCCGTAAAGGCCGCATCCTGCCGACTTACATGCCGGGCGGCCCGAACAATCCGATGGGTGCACGCGCGCTCTACATTGGCTCTACGCTTTATCGCATCCACGGTACGACTGAGCCATGGACGATCGGATCAGCAGTATCCTCCGGCTGCATTCGGCTTGCCAATGAAGACGTCATTCACCTCTACAAAAATGTACAGGTTGGTGCCAAGATTATCGTCAAGCGCTGACCTTTTAGACGATACGTTTGAAAAGCCGGGCCGACGTGCCCGGCTTTTTTTGATTTCACCATCGGATAGCGAGCCGAATAAAACCCGTTCGGCTGCGAGTTTACCGGACTGGTCTTTCACTGACAGACTGCGCCTGCAACACGCCCTCATGCAGGAAAAACCCCACATCGAACAGACCCAAGTCGAGCGGATTGGTTTTTCGCATGTCCCGAAAGTCAGGCACAGACCGTTCTTCAGGGTTAAACGAGCGATGAATTTGCGACAGAAAGACAATGCTCATTTGCTTGTCTGATGCAAATTGCTTCAATTGCCGGACTTGTTCGCCTATCGGTGGATCGCTGCGATGCTGATCCATAACCTGCAGAAAATCGATGACCACCACAGCCCCGGCAGCGGCGTTCGAATACTGTTTGACGACATAACTTGCGGCAATGCGGTCCGACAAATGAAGCTTCAGTTGTTCTTCCGTTTTTGAGGTTTCAATTTCACAGCCCGGCACTTTGTTCCGGACGTCGCGAAGCGAAAACTCGGAAGAAACAAAACCTGCAGATCGACCGCTTGATGCCGCCTCTTTTAAGATCTCCAGGCCAAGCACTGTCTTCCCGTGACCCGGGCGCGCCGACAGGGTCACAAGTGTGCCAGGTTTCAAAGTGGAGAGTATTCTTGCGGCCGGCCGGTCGTATGAGCGCTCAATCTTGGCAAGCTGGCTCCAGGACCTGTACCCCATTGTGGTCGCGATCTCATCGAGCGCTTTGTGAAGAGGTATTCCCGACTCGCGCGACAGCACTCTAGCTTGTCGCTTCAGTCGAAAGATGGGTGCTTTAAGTCTCATATGCGACCTCTCGGCAACGTGCAAAAGCCGCAGTCCCTCCTTGTGCGCGCACGTGACAAGCGGTTCAAGACCATTCAGCCCTGCAGGTCAGCTGCTGCTCCGTTCGGAGGGGGATGGCGCGGGCAGCACCGTCTTTTGGATACCAGATTCGCACCCTCGCTGCCCAGAGGGTCAGAATGATCTTGAAGGCTTATCGATCCCGTCCGAGCCCCTTGTCCTCCAGTTCCTTCAAATAGCCGGCCCAATGAACATCGCGTCGTGTTCCAAGGTCCATGAAATAGGTCCAGGTGTAGATACCGGAACTGTGCATGTCGTCGAAATGAATACGGACGGCATAGTTGCCAACCGGCTCGATTTTGATGATTTCAACGTTTCGTTTGCCTGGAACCGTTTGCTTCTGTGAGGGGCTGTGTCCTTTCACCTCAGCCGAGGGGGAACAAACCCGAAGATACTCGGCGGACAATTCGTGCCGATCGCCGGTATTGAAGGCAACTGTCAGCACTTTTCTGTCCTTGGAAACGCGCAGTTCCGTCGGCCAGGGAGCAGTGTCATCGGTCATGGTCGGATCCTTGATCGGAAATCATTTCAGCAGGTTGAGGCGGACGATAGCGCCCAGGCCTCTACCGTCAAGCCGCGTTTTGTCCCGCCTCTTTGACGGCGTTGTAACCGGCGAGCGCTGCCTGCCTTGCCTGGCTATGATCGACAATCGGCTTCGGATAGATCTTTCCCAATTCAATGCCTGCCTGCTGCAAAGCTTCCGTCGGTGCAGCAAAGGGCGCAAACAAGTGTTGCGTTGCCAGGTTTTCAAGTTCCGGTAGCCACCGCCTGGTGTAATGGCCTTCCGGATCGAACTTCTCGCCCTGAGTAATCGGATTGAATATTCGAAAATACGGCGCTGCGTCGGCACCGGAACCGGCGACCCATTGCCAGCTGGCCGAATTGTTCGCAAGATCGGCATCCAGCAACGTGTCGCGGAACCAGGCTTCGCCGTGTTTCCAATGAATTCGCAAGTGCTTTATCAGGAAGCTTGCGACAATCATCCGCACGCGATTGTGCATGTAACCGGTTTGCCAGAGTTCGCGCATCCCTGCATCGACGATCGGATAACCTGTCTGGCCCTTTTGCCATCTCTTCAGATCACCTGGAGCCTCACGCCAGGGATAGGCGTCGAATGCCGGTTTCCAGTTGTCGGTAGGCAAGTGCGGGAAGTGATAGAGCAGATGATAGGCAAACTCCCGCCAGGCAATCTCGGACAGAAATTTCAACCCGTCCGACGTGGCGGACTCTTCTGAAGTCATGTGTTTTTGCGTTTCATGCCAGATTGTCCGGGGAGAGATCTCACCGAAATGCAATGCAGGTGACAGGCGCGATACATTGGGCAGGTCCGGCCGATTGCGCAAACTGCCATAACCTTGAAGGCCTTCATCAAGAAACTCTGTCAAACGCCTCCTTGCGCCCTCTTCGCCCGGTTGCCAGATGTTTCCCCACCCAGATGCCCAGTCGGGCTTTTGCGGCAACAGTCCAAAACTCTCCAGGTCCTCACCTGCATCGGTTTTCACGAATTGAACGTTTTTTGGTGCAGCCAAGGGCAATCCAATTGGCTTTTGCTGTGCCGATTTCCAGAAAGGCGAATAAACCTTGAAAGGCCCGCCCGACTTGGTTTCGAGTTCCCATGGCTCGAACAACAAGGAGGCCTTGAAACTCCTGGTCTCAATGCCGGCATCTTTCAGACCCGCCTTGATGTCAGTGTCTCTCTCAATGGCGTGTGGCTCGTAACAGCGGTTCCAATAGACGGTATTCAGCTGATGTTCGGATACCAGATGCGGAATGAGATGCCGGGCATCGCCGCGCAGAAACACCAGTCCCGGCAATGATGCTTTCAACCTTGCAAGACTGTGATGCAGCCACCAGCGACTGGCCCCGCCCATTGGGTGCGTTTCGCCAGATTGCGCCGGCGATTCAAGAATGAAAACCGGAAGCACCGCCCCTTTCCGTGCTGCTTCGAATAGTGCGGGATTGTCTTGTGTTCGCAGATCTTGGCGGAACCAAACGAGTGTTGTCATGATGCCTCTGAGGTGTTCTTGATGAGACATACGCAAAAGGTTCCGAACAGATCAACGCAGCAGCCGGCCCAATTGGACCGGCTGTTGGCAGAAACCGGGCCAAGTCAGGCTTCGACGAGAGCCTTCGCCTCTTGACGCAAGCGTCCAAAGTGCTGGTCCCATCCTGCGTCAAGTGCGCTTAACATCATGAAGGCCGCCTCTCCTGCTGCCTGCTCAATCCCTTCATGCGCAAGCGTCAGACGCGTTCCACCTGCTGCATCTTCAAGTGTCCAGCGCACTGTGGTCATCGCACCGTTCAGCGGTTTGACGGTGAATGTGTAGACCAAGCTGTCATGCGGACGCATTTCCAGGACCTGCCCCCAACAGATACGTGACATGTCGCCGTGCTGATCGAGCAAGGTGTAGTCCGCGCCTTCCTTCAAGTCTTCCTCGGCCGGATGAAACCAGCGGGCGAGCTTGTCTTTTGGGTCAAAAACGACCAAACGATATCGCGTGGCGCGTCCAGAAAGATTGTCTTTGTGATGGTTGTCGTATTCATTTTCCTGTTTCCTTTCTATTCTGCATGTCTTTGGCGATTTCACGCTGCAAATCTGCAAGCTTGCTGTCCCAGAACTGCTCAAAAAATCCGAGCCACTCGAACGCTGATCGCAATGGCTCCGGCGACAGCCGGTTGCGGCGCTCCCGTCCGATCACTTCGGTCTGAATAAGGCCGCCTTCCTCAAGAATGGTCAGATGTTTGTTGATTGCGGTCCGGGTGATATCGAAACGCGCTGCAATGTCTGAAATGGCAAGGTTCTCTTGGGCCAGATGAATAAGAATTTGGCGACGCGTCGGATCGGACAGAGCCCGGAAAACACTTTGAGGTCCGGAGTTCATTTTTGCCCCTCCCCAACCGAGACAAAGTCAAATGGTCCATCTTGATAGAGGAAGGTGACACATTCTGCTTCAGACACACATTTGCTCAGGTGCGGAAGGTGCGCAGGGATCTCATAGTAGTCCCCCGGCTTCAGGACGACTTCCTTGCCACCGACCCCATCTTCGGACAGATGCACCATTTCTCCAGAAACGATTAGGCCGAACATGGCCGAGCTCTTGGTGTGAACCGGGCTGACAAGTCCCGCCGGAAGCCGAACCATCGCCATGTAGCTTTCATTAAAGCGATTGCCCTTAAGTGCCGCAAAAGCGACGCCCTCCGGTGTCGTCTCCCATGTGAGATCAGTTTGAATCGCCAGTTTAATGTCCCCGGCTTGAGCCGAGAGTGTCAGGCTCGCAACCGAGATCGACACTGCCGCTGCACAAACAAGTTTTCCGATGTTCATTTCAATCTCCTTATAACACCATTTGGTGTTATTTATATGACACCTTTTAGTGTTATTACAAGTCATTCCAAAAACTTTTCTCTTATCGAATTTCTCAGTGATTGATTTTAGTTCGATTTCGTACTATTTAGTACGATATCGTACTTATTGGAGAAATCATCATGCACTTTTCACGTCGAAGAACGCTCGCTCTGATCGGTGGAGGTATTGTTGTTGCCGCTTCCGCGTCGGCAGGAACGTTTCTTGCCACACGAACCCCTGAGAAGGCTCTTTCTCCCTGGGAAGCCGCAGGAAGCTATGAAGACCCGCGCTTGTTCGCACTCTCCTATGCGCTGCTGGCACCAAACCCGCACAACAGACAACCCTGGCTGGTTGAACTCACAGAAGGCAAAAGCTTTCTTCTGCATAGAGACAAGACCCGGGCCTTGCCGCATACAGATCCGTTCCTGAGACAGATATTCGTCGGGCTTGGCTGCTTCATTGAGTTGATGGCTGTTGCAGCCACGCTTCAGCATAGAAGTGCCGAAATCGAGCTGTTTCCGGATGGCCCGGACGGGCCGATAGCCTTTGTTCAATTGCGGGACGGAGGTTCCATCGACCCGCTTTCAGACCACATAATGCACCGGCGCTCCTGCAAGGAACCATTTGAGGCTACTCCGGTTCCGAAAGACATCGCGCAAAAACTCGCTTCTTATGGACAGGTGATTCAGGACGATGACTCCGTTGCGGCCCTGAAGAAACTCACCTGGGACGCGTGGCTCACTGAAGTAAATACGTATCGCGCCCTCAAGGAGAGTGTTGATCTCATGCGTTTCGGCAAATCGGAAATCAACGCAAACCCGGATGGCATTGATCTCGGCGGGCCGTTCCTCGAAAGTCTCATGCTTGCGGGCATTTTGACCCGTGAGGGCCAGCTTGATCCAGGCTCAAGCGGGTTTCAGGAAGGCGTGAAGATCTATCAGGAGATGCTTGCAGCAACTCCAGCCTATATCGCGATAACAACTCAAGGAAATGGGCGCGCAGACCAGATTGAAGCGGGTCGCCGATGGCTGAGGCTGAACCTTGAAACGACCGCCTTGGGGCTGGCTCTTCTCCCCGTCAGTCAAGCGCTTCAGGAATATGAGGAAATGAACGCACACTATGCCGAAGCTCATCGCATACTTGCCAATCCGGGTGAAACCGTTCAGATGCTAGGACGTTTGGGTTACGGCCCGACAATTCCACGGACGCCGCGCTGGCCGCTCGAAACACGGATATTGAATGGATAACGACACACGGCACGTCTATTTTACATTTTTCAATGAGATTGGCATCATTGCCCAGCTCAGCCGAGCCGCCATGGAAGCCCGGTTGCCGAAAGGGCTTACTCTGCCCCATTTCAGCGTCATCAATCATTTGATCAGGGTACGCGATGGACAAACGCCGCTGACCCTGGCCAGGGCCTTTCAGGTTCCCAAAACAACCATGACGCACACTTTGTCCGGCTTGCTTGAGCATGGCTTGGTCGAAATGCGGCCAAACCCGAAAGACGGGCGCAGCAAAACTGTTTGGCTGACGGATGCGGGGCGGACATTTCGCGCGGCTGCGATCCAGTCAAGCGACCCGGACATCGATGCACTGCAGGCAGCTTTCCCAAAACAGAAGGTGGAACAGATGCTTCCACTCCTGGCTGAAATAAGATCCTTCATGGACGCATATCGGGACCCCTGAGACCTTTGGCGCGTGACATCGGCAAAAGGGGTCGATTGACAAAAATACACTGATAAGTTTACCTGCTAAGACAAACCGGAAACGAAAAGTCCGGTTTGAATTGATCTTGCCCGCTTACGCGCCATATGATCGGGAACAAAAGTACGAGGGAGAACGTTCGTGACAGATGGCAAGATTGTGGTTCCGGCTCAGCCGGATACCGGTGCAGCACCGATATCAGGTCCCATGATTGATCCGTTTGGACGTGCCGTTACCTATCTGCGCGTCTCTGTGACCGACCGGTGTGATTTCCGCTGTGTCTATTGCATGGCCGAGGACATGACGTTCCTGCCGAAGCGCGAAGTGCTCAGCCTTGAAGAACTGGACCGTCTTTGCACGGCCTTTATCGAAAAAGGTGTACGCAAGTTGCGTCTGACCGGCGGCGAGCCGCTGGTGCGAAAAAACATCATGAGCCTGATCAGAAACCTTGGCCGTCATCTTGATAGTGGGGCTTTGGAGGAACTGACGATCACGACGAACGGTTCGCAGTTATCGCGCTTCGCGAATGAACTCTATGACTGTGGCGTCCGGCGGATCAATGTTTCAATCGACACGCTCGATCCTCAGAAATTCAAGACCGTGACCAGATGGGGTGACCTCGACAAAGTTCTGGACGGGGTCCGGGCTGCAACTGCGGCCGGCTTGAAGACAAAGATCAATATGGTGGCGCTCAAGGATGTAAATGAGCACGAAATTGAACCCATGCTGGAGTGGTGTCACGGCGAAGGTCACGACCTGACACTCATTGAGACAATGCCTCTGGGGGAAATCGACGGCGACCGCACCGACCAGTATCTCCCGCTGTCGACAGTCAGGTCCCGTCTTGCCGAACGTTTCACGCTCACTGACATTCCTTATAAGACCGGTGGTCCTGCGCGTTATGTCACCATCGAGGAAACAGGTGGTAAACTTGGCTTCATTACTCCGCTGACTCACAATTTCTGTGAAAGCTGCAACCGCGTCAGGGTTACCTGCACCGGACAGTTATACATGTGCCTTGGTCAGGACGACATGGCTGATCTGCGCGCGCCTTTGCGCGCTTCAGAAGGCAATGAACTGCTGAACGATGCCATTGACGAAGCGATCGGCAGAAAACCGAAAGGCCATGACTTTGTCATTGACAGAGATCGCAACCAGCCGGCTGTTTCGCGGCATATGAGCGTCACCGGCGGCTGATTGCCAGATCCAGAGTTTTTCAGACGAACATTTGTGCTATTCGGCGGGCACGAATGAATGCCGCGCCGAAAGATGGCGCACCGAAAGTGCTGCTCCGAGACTAAGAAGCATTCCGACAGCCATAACAATGATCATGCCCCAAGGCGAACCCGCGATGGCACTGCCGGTGTAAAGCCAGGTGACAAATGAACCGGTGATCGCACCAGCGCCGACTTGCAGCGATGCAGTTAATCCAGAAGCTGAGCCAGCAAGTTCAGGCCGGACGCTGACGGCGCCTGACAGCGCGCTTGGCAGGCAAACGCCGTTCCCCAGCCCAAGCAAGAACATTGGCAAAAATAGGATCTGCGCCGACAAACCATTGAAATAAGTGAAGGTCGCGATGATCGAGACCGAGAGAATTCCGATCAGCGTACCTGCCATGATCATTGGCATCAGACCAACCCGTTCGGCAAATTTTCCTGATACGAAATTTCCGGCTATGTAACCAAGCGCCACGAACATGAAGTAGAACCCCATTTCAGCAGCGCTGAGTGACAACATTCCGGCGGCGATATAGGGCGCGCCCCCGAGATAGGCGAAATAGGTCAGCGCGGAAAAAGCAGCCGTCAGTGCATAGCTCCAAAACAGAGGTTCCCTGCACAGTTCCGTATAGGATTTCACAACTTGCCGCGGCCCGACTTTGGTTCTTTCTGTATGCGTTTCCGGCAATTTGTAGATGCTTGCCCACAAAGCCCCGATACCGAGGAATAGCATCAACACAAAACCACCCTGCCAGCCGAAAAACTCATCGAGCAAACCGCCTATGGCAGGGCCGATCGTGGGCATAACGGCCATGCCCATAGTGACAAACCCGATCATACTGGCAGCTTGATTTGGACCATATAGGTCCCTCACGATGGCTCTGCCGAGAACCATTCCGGTGCAACCACCGGCGGCCTGCAGGATGCGGGCAAAGATCAGAGCTTCGATCGTAGGTGCAAAAAGGCACAGGACGCTGCCGATCACGAACAGTGCCATGCCGACAATGATCACCGGACGACGGCCATATTGATCAGACAGCGGCCCCCAAATCAGTTGCGACACGGCAACGGCAACAAAGAATGCGGACATTGACAACTGGATTTCGCCAGCAGTTGCGGAAAAAACAATCATCATTCCCGCAAGCGAGGGCAGATAAATCTGCATTGCAAGCGGATTGACGGTCGAAACCGCTATCAGTACAGCTAAAGAAGGCCTTGCAGCCTTTTCTGTCGCGTGTCTTTGGCCGGATTTCATGCCCAGGAAGGAACCCTTGTTATTTTTCCTTTGCCGAAAACAGCTTAGGATAGGGCTACCATAAGTGACCGGCGTGATCCGGTTGTGAAAAGCGCGATTGATACAACCAGGCAGTTTTCAACTGGATGAAAAAACTTACCTTTCTGGAAAATTGATTCAGATTTTCGAGTCGCATCAAACACAACCTGAATGACTGTTTCACGATCGTATACCGCTTCTGCCGACTTCCGCGCAAAACGCAGCTTTCACCCATAAAAAAGCCGGCAACTCACAATGTGCCGCCGGCTTGTCTGCAAATTCGAAAGTGACTGCTCTCAGTCAAAGACGATCTTGGGAGTTCCCCGTTCCGGCGAACTCTCAGCACGTTGAATGCCAGCCACAACCTTGGTTGCAATGTCCTTGTAGATTTCGGCCATAGCACCTTCCGGATCGGACACGACGATCGGTGTTCCTGCGTCAGACGTTTCACGGATCTTCATCGTGAGTGGGATCTCACCCAGGAATGGCACAGACAAGCGTTCAGCTTCCGCCCTCGCACCGCCGTGACCAAAGATGTCATGCCGTCCGCCACAATCAGGACAGAGGAAGTAGCTCATATTTTCCACGATGCCGAGCACAGGAACATCAACGCGTTTGAACATGTTCAGGCCTTTGCGTGCATCGATCAACGCCAAATCCTGAGGCGTCGACACGATTACCGCACCAGCAAGGGGGACCTGCTGGGCCATGGTCAGCTGCGCATCACCGGTTCCAGGTGGCATGTCGACAACCAAAACGTCCAGATCTCCCCAGGCGACTTCTCGAAGCATCTGGGTCAGGGCGGAAATCACCATCGGTCCGCGCCAGATCATGGGTGTTTCCTCTTCGACCATAAAGCCCATGGACATGACCTTGATGCCGTATCCGACCAACGGCTTCAGCACACGTCCAGAATCGGCTTCCGGTCTCCCTGATACATTGAAGAGCCTGGGAACGGATGGCCCGTAGATGTCGGCATCAAGGACCCCTACCCTCAGTCCGTTTGCTGCCATCGCGAGCGCGAGATTGGCTGTTGTTGTCGATTTGCCGACGCCGCCTTTGCCGGAAGCAACCGCAACAATGTGCCGAATACCGGGAACACCTGGCTTGGCAGGCGCTTGCTCCTCCCGGGCCGGTTGGGCCCGGGGTGCCGGCGCAGTCGGTTGCGGTGCGTTTCTGGCGGCACCGGGTGCACGTTCTGCGGTCAGCGCGACCATTGCATTTTGAACGCCATCAACTTCCTTGACGACCTTCTCGGCTGCTTGGCGAAGGGGTTCCAGCTCCTGTGCGCGCTCTGCCGGCACTGTTATGGAAAAGGCCACCCGGCCATCGGAGACAAACACATCGGAGACAAGTCCCAGAGAAACGATATCTCCTTCAAGATCCGGCCCTTTAATCTGCCTGAGGCGCTCCATGACCGCTGATTTAATGCTCTCGTTCATTCACTTGTCCTGTCGACTGATCCGACTTCTGCTGCCCTTTGGGGCAAAAACCTAGGGAACCCTAGTTTTCCTGACATCAAAAGCAATCTGTCAAAATGCTGCACATATGAGTCCTGCGCCCCAAAACTGTCCAAACCCTAGGTATTGCCCATTGCCGCAAATTCAAACCTTCAATCTTGAAACCGGCGACTTTTTTGGAGCCTTGAAGCGCGGCCAAGGCAACAACCTGTGTCGATTTTGGTTCGAAAACTGGACGTTCGGCCGATTGTCCCGATGAAACCATGAGGACAATATTTGCCTTGCAGTGCGAAAGTCCGAAGTTAGTCTTCGCACAGAGGTCCGTTCAGGATTCCCTCGAAGCAATCAAACTACAGGACTTTGCCATGCCGGCTTGCCTTATCACCGCGACCAACCGCGGGATTGGATATGAATTGGCGCGAACAGCACTTGCCAGAGGCTGGACCGTCTTCGGATCTGCGCGCACAAATGCCGCCGCAGATGAAACCGCCAAGTCCCTTGGCGAAGGATTCGTTCCCCTGGTTTTCGACGTGACAGACCATGACAGCGTCCAGAATTCGGCGGATTTGCTTTCCGACAAGGTCGACTTGCTGATCAACAATGCCGGTGTCATAGGCCCTCAGCGGCAATCTCCGCTCGATATGGACATGGCCGGATTTAGCGAAACGATTGCCATCAACACTATCGCTCCGCTCGCGGTCTCACATGCCTTCCTTCCGCACCTGCGACGATCCGGCGCCGGCAGGCTACTGACAATCTCAAGCCAAATGTCCTGGATGGGGTATCGCAAGTCGGACACTCTTGCCTATCGCGCTTCGAAGGCCGCCGTGAACAAGGTCATGCAAGGCCTTGCCACCGAGCTTGAAGCGGAAGGCATCCCGGTTGCCCTGATCGACCCCGGTTGGGTTCGCACGGATATGGGCGGCCCTTCAGCCGACAATTGCCCGAAGGACGTCGCGGACGGTATCTTGGATATCGCTGACAGACTTTCAATTGCAGAGACCGGTAAATTTTTCAAATGGACGGGTGAAGAACGCCCCTTTTAGTCCCATTGTAAGGTTACTCAGGAGTCGCACTATGACATGGCCCCTTCCCGTCACGCTAACCGGCCAATACGCAACGCTTGCGCCCTTGTCACAAGAGCACGCAGCTGACCTTGCCGAGGCGGCCAATGAAGGCGATTTGTGGAAAGCCTGGTACACCACGGTGCCGAAACCAAGTGAAATACCGGCTGAAATCGACCGTCGGCTCGGCTTGCAAAAAAGTGGCTCAATGCTTCCCTTTGCTGTCCTGACGCCCAACGGCAAGGCGGTCGGCATGACCACCTACATGAACATCGACGCGACGTACAAGCGGGTTGAAATCGGTTCGACATGGTACCGCAAAGCCGTCCAGCGAACGCGACTGAATACGGAATGCAAGCGCATGTTGCTTACGCATGCGTTTGAGGAACTGCAATGTATCGCCGTTGAATTCAGGACGCATTTCATGAACCGGCAAAGTCGCGCAGCTATCGAGCGTCTCGGTGCGAAACTCGATGGCGTCCTGCGATCCCACATGAGGACCACGGATGGTTCCTTGAGAGACACCGCCGTTTATTCGATTCTTCCTCATGAATGGCCAACCGTGAGAGCCGGATTGGAATTCAAGCTTGCCGAAGACCGCTAGTGCACTTTTCCACATAAAGAAGAGGCTGCGTTGTTTTACGCAGTCTTCTAATACTGCGCACAGACCCTTGAAGCACAAGGCCTGGGAACACTAGCCAACACATCCACGTGATTTTCAGCTCTTCTTCGGATTTGTTCCAAATTTTAAGCAAATGTGAGGAATTGAGGCGCACGCTGATCTCATCGGCAAAAAAGATGGGACACGCCATGGAACTCTATCGCGCTTGTTACCGCAGCCAGATCAGATGGAACAAAATGCATCTGCCGCTGCCCGACGAAATCGACAAAACCCTTCTGCGCATACGGCGTATCAATCGAAAGGCCGGTGTGACCGGGGCTCTTCTTCTCGTTGATCAGCACATTGTTCAGGTTCTGGAAGGGCAAACCGGTCAAGTGCTCGACACCGTTTATTGTGTCATGAACGATCCTCGGCTGCACTCCATTGAAGGCATCATTCATGAACCGGCGGACTTCCGCATGTTCCCGAATTCACTGATGTTCTTCCGGGACTTGAGTGACGGCATAGCAGCATCACAGCATGACGTCCTGCGCCCGTTGCTCGATCATCCAGGTGATGTGACACGTGAAGAAGCCTATGCAGCTTTCGGACATTTTGCCAAAGAGCTGCAAGAAGGTCGCCTGACCAACGACATGCTTATGATCTGAGTGGCACGGATCTGACGACGTTCCACTTCTCAAGCATCTGACGCGCCTGCTCTGGGCTGCTGCCTCGTGTCCCAAACTGTTCGGCAGCCTTCAGAGCCGGATGTCTCCACAGACTTTCGACTACGGGCAATCAAGTCTTCTCAAAAAATCTACCGCGTTGGTCCACCTGACGCCTTGCCCTTTGTCGTCATGCTCCCATAGTGTTTGCGAAACAATCACATGCGGAGTCGCCAGGCTGTGACAGGCCAATATGTTCTAAAACCCAACCCTCTTGATCCGAAACTCTCCACCTCCGTTCAAGGAATTGACCAAAACGGTGAAGCGGTCGAGACACGGGTCGTAACGGAAAAACCCCTAACGCTTTTCCTGAACAGGCAAGAAGTGGTCACGATGATGACAATCGGTGATCATCCCGATCTTCTTGCCGTGGGTTACCTTAAGAACCAGAACATGCTCGCCGACGATGATGTCATCACGGAGATCGAATACGATGATGATCTTGAGGTCGTTGTCGTGCGCACACAGCGTGAGACTGATTTTGAGGAAAAGCTGAAGAAAAAGGTGCGTACATCGGGCTGCGCCCAGGGCACCGTATTTGGCGACATCATGGAAGGTTTTGAAACCGTTGCCTTGCCAAAGGAAGCGCGTTTGAAAACATCCTGGCTTTATGCGCTGTCCAAGACCATCAATACGACCCCGTCCCTTTATCTTGAGGCAGGCGCTATCCATGGATGCGTCTTGTGCAAGCAAGACAACGCGCTGGTCTACATGGAAGATGTCGGTCGCCACAACGCAGTCGACAAAATTGCGGGCTGGATGGTCCTGAATGACGTGCCATCCCATGACAAGATTTTCTACACCACGGGCCGGCTGACATCCGAAATGGTCATCAAGACCGTAATGATGGGCATTCCGATACTCGTATCGCGGTCCGGTTTTACCGCGTGGGGTGTCGAGCTTGCACGCAAGGCCGGTCTGACCTTGATTGGCCGCGCCAAGGGAAAACGCTTCGTCGCCCTTTCGGGAGCCGAAAGGATCGAGTTTGACATGGACCCGTCGCTGGCAAGCGAGGAACCCGACAAAGTGAAACGCAAAGGGAGCGTGCCAGCGGAATGAACGCTATGAGCAAGACTGTGCCGATTGAAAATGTACTCGGCTGCGTTCTGGCCGGAGGTCAGTCCCGGCGCATGGGAGGTGGCGACAAGAGCCTTCTGGATATCGGCGGCAAGACAATGCTCGAGTTGATCCTCGCCCGCCTGTCGTCTCAAGTGGACAGCATTGTCTTGAATGCCAACGGAGATCCGAGCCGTTTCGAACAATTCGGGCTGAGTGTTGTTCCGGACCCTATCGGTGGTTTCGCCGGACCTCTGGCGGGCATTCTTGCCGGGTTAACTTATGTCAAAGAACACAGACCGGACGTAACCCATGTTGTTTCGGTTGCCGGCGACACACCCTTTTTCCGGCAACTCTCGTCAAAGATCTCTGCTCTTCGGTTCCATCAGAAAAACCCGTGATCGCGCTCGCCACATCGTCAGACAAGTTGCATCCCGTCTTTGGCCTCTGGCCGGTCAGTCTGTGTTCGGACCTTCATACCTGGCTGGCCACCGGACAGAGCGGCAAGGTACTCGCGTTTGTCGACAGGCACGACAGTGTCGAAGTTTCCTTCAACACCGACGCGACCACCGGTCTGGATCCGTTTTTCAACGCCAATCGGCCCGAAGACCTGAACACCGTCCGCAAAGCGCTTACATGACAAAAACCCCTGTTTTCGGCATCACCGGCTGGAAAAACTCCGGCAAAACACAACTTGTTACCAGCCTTGTTGGCGAATTCACCGCGCGTGGGTTCAAAGTGTCTACCGTCAAGCACGCGCACCACAATTTCGATATCGACCGGCCAGGCGCCGACAGCTACCGGCACCGGGAGGCCGGCGCCAGCGAAGTCGCTCTTGTGTCCGGACGCCGATGGGCACTGATGCATGAGCTTCGGGGCGAAGAAGAACCACCGCTTGATGAAATTCTTTCCCGGCTTGCTCCGTGTGACCTCATTCTGATCGAGGGATACAAGCGGGAAAACCACGCCAAAATTGAAGCCAGACGGACCGAGACTCGCGATCGCGGGCGCCTCGCGCCTGCAGATCCGAACATTCTGGCTGTTGCAGCGGATCACGCTCAGCCAGACGAAACCCTGCCTGTGTTCGACCTCAACGATGTTAGTTCCATGGCGGATTTCATCGAATCCCATTCAGGTCTGAAAAGGCCGGCCACATGAGCGACAAATCCGTCCTTAACGACTGTTTTTTGCACGACAAGCAACGGCTGCGTCATCACGAAGCTCTGAATATCCTGAGAGAGCAAGTTACGACAATTGTAGAAACTGAAACGGTGCGCCTCGAAAATGCGCTTGAACGCATTCTCGCTGAAGACATCACCGCCCCACGAAACATTCCGCTCGCCGACAATTCAGCGGTTGACGGCTATGCCTTCCGTCATTCGGATTTTGAAGAAGCTGGAGGTTTTTTTCAGATTCAGCAGCGTATTGCCGCCGGTCATGCAAGCGATGCCACTCTAGGTCCGTGGGCAGCAGGCCGCATTTTCACCGGCGCAGTCATGCCGCCCGGTGCGGACACTGTCGCCATGCAAGAGGACTGCGAGACGCACCGGCAGGACGGGAAAGACTTTGTCATCGTTCCTCAGGGCCTCAAGAAAGGCGCCAATTGCCGGAAAGCTGGTGAGGACGTCAAGGAGGGAACAGCGCTCCTGGCTGCAGGGCACCGGCTAAGACCACAGGATCTGGCGGCCATCGCCTCAACAGGTCAGGCAGAGATCAAAGCCTTTCGTACGCTCAAGGTTGCACTGGTCTCAACGGGTGACGAGCTTCGCCGACCCGGCGATCTCATTTCTGTTGGCGATGTCTATGACGCCAATCATTTCCTGTTACGAGGGCTGTGTGCAGGGCTTCCGGTCGTGATTGAAGATCTCGGCATTCTCAAAGACGATGCGACGCTTATCGAGACCAAATTGAAGGAAACAGCGGACCGATTTGACCTTGTGCTGACAACCGGGGGCGCGAGCCTTGGAGAAGAAGACCACATTCTGCGTTTGCTCGACAAATTGGGTCAGCGATACATGTGGCAACTGGCGATCAAACCGGGCCGACCAATGATGTTCGGCAACATCGGGTCTTGCGCCTTTCTCGGTCTGCCCGGCAATCCGGTCGCCGCCATGGTCTGCTTTCTGCTCTATGCACGTCCGGTTATCAATGTGCTGGCTGGCGGCAGGTTCCTGGAGCCACAAGGATATCAGGTACCAGCTGCTTTCGAGGTGCCAAAGAAGAAACCGGACAGACGCGAATTCTATCGCGGTTGGCTGGAAAAAGACCCCGATGGCAATCCCGTGGCGCAAAAATTTCAGCGTGATGGTTCGGGGTTGATTTCTGGCTTGAGAGAAGCCGACGGATTGATTGAAATACCGGAAGAAACCACGGAAATTCGAATGGGGGACCTGGTTCGGTTTCTGCCCTTTTCGGAATTTGGCATTCGTTAGTTCGCGCGTAAGAACCGGACCCGGCGCAGCGCGCCGGGTCCATCAGTCGAAGTTTAGTAGGCGTAGGGCCAGCTAGCGGCGACGAACCGGTAGCCGTCGCCTTCTCGTGCGACATGGCCCATCCCCGGAAACGGAATATGGGCGCCGGCGAAGAAGAGCTTTTCGCTCGCTGCCTGATCAAAGAATTTTTTCCGGGTTTCAGCAGCTTGACCTGAATCGATATCAAATCCGATGCCCCAATCCGGCTTTGCGAATTGATAAACGGTCATGTGAATGATGTCGCCGGCTATCACCAGTGTTTCACCGTTGCTGTCGAATACATAACCCGAGTGACCGGGCGTGTGACCCGGCAAGGCCATCGCCTGAATTCCCGGTAGAATTTCCTTGTCACCCGAAACAAGCGTTTGATTGTCCTTGTAGGCCTCGGCAACACGCCGGGCGCCCAAGAAGAAAGGCTTGAACTGTTCAGGTGCGCCGTTCATGGCCCCGTCGTCAAACCAGAAGGCATTGTCGACTTCAGGCAGGATCAGCTCGGCATTGGAAAAGACGGGTTTGCCGTCTCCGTCAATTGCTCCGAACAAGTGATCCGGATGCATATGCGTGATCAGCAATGCGTCGATCTGATCAGGTGTGACACCGGCCGCCTCAAGTGCATTGGGCAACCGTCCCATGGTTGGACCGAGCGCGTCCGACGTGCCTGCATCGACCAAAACCAGCCGATCGCCGGTATTGACCAGAAACGCGTTTACGGGGATACGCAATGCCTCTCCTTCAATCATTGCGTCGCCGCGAAGTCTCTCGCCCTCACCGGCATCGTAGCCGACGACCAACTCCGGGGTAACATCGAGGTAGCCGTCAAGCAGAGCAGTGATTTCGAAGTCTCCGACCTTGTATCGAAGTGCACCGGCCATTGGCGCTCCGGCTTTGGGAGCTGCGGCGCTTGCCGGCGCCGACAGAACTGACATTCCCCCGGCCGCTGCAAGAGCTCCAGCTCCGGCCGTGGCCCCAAGAAGTGAACGTCTGGAGAGAGAAAAACGAGAATTTGGCATGAACGCCTCCAGGCTCGACCTTAAGTGATTGCAGTAGGATGAACACCCGGAATGGTAGGAGCAACCGGGCTGTTCCATAAGTGTTTCATTCGCATGGTTTTTGAAGTCCCCGAGATCTTATAAAACTCATAAGCAAAAGTTATATAAGAAGCCTTGACCGCCTAGAGCTATTGGGAACCTTGATCGATGGAAAAAATCAGTGCGCTGTCCGGGTTCGTTCATTCTGTCAAACTGGGGAGTTTTTCAGCCGCTGCAAAACACCTTGGCATTTCACAACCGGCCGTCAGCCAACAGATTCGTGGCCTGGAAGACCACCTTGGCACCAGATTGCTGAACCGAACCACGCGACAATTGAGACTGACGGAAGCGGGAGAACGCTACTACGCCTATGCCCGCGATATTCTCGACCGCATTGCCGAAGCCGACCGTTCTGTTCAAAGCGATGAAGCACAGATGTCAGGCCCGCTATCGATCGGCCTGCCTTTGGGGTTTTCTGAAAGTGTGCTGTCGGACTTTCTGATCCGCTTCAAGCAGAACCACCCGTCAATTCTACTTGATGTGTCGCTGTCCGACATCTTTGTCGATGTTATTCAGGAACGATTGGATCTGGCTATACGCATGGGAGAAATAAGCGACGATCGATTGATTGTCCGAAAGCTGGGAACGGCACAAAGGTGTCTGATTGCTTCACCGGATTATCTTGATAGGCGCGGACGTCCCCAACATCCCGCCGATCTGCCGGATCATGACTATCTGCTTTATCGCAATATCTCGACCGGCGACCGGGTACCGTTTATCAGTACGATCGGCGAGCGGCTATCCGTGCGCATTGTCCCGTCCATGATCGTCAACAACACGGCCACGTTGCGGCAAGCCGCCCTCGCCGGCCTTGGCATAACCCTTGCGAACCGGTGGCTTATCGACCCGCTTCTACGATCAGGCGAGCTGGAACTGGTCCTTCCAGACTGGCAGTATCCGCCGCATCCCATTCATGCCGTTTATCCGTCGAACCGGTTCATCCCCTTGAAGGTTCGCCGGTTTGTGGACAGCCTGCAAACCTTCTTTGATCACCACGGCGCGTTCAACAATGGCTTGCAGGTGGCACACAGATAGAGCCGACGCTATTCCTGTTCAGATTTCGTCGACGGCGACATACCAAGTCTCCTTCAGAGCCTCGGTTTCCCATTCCTTCCAGGCCTTGGTCTGGGTCAATGCTTCCGTGTAGCGACGAACGATTGGATCTTCGGACAAGCCATACGTGGCAAACCGGCTGACCACTGGTGCATACATGGCGTCTGCTATCGAAAAACTTCCGAACAAAAAAGGCCCATTGGAAGCATTGAGGCATTCGCTCCAGATATCGACAATGCGCGCGACATCCGCCTTAACAGCGTCATCGACATTCAATGCTTCAACCGGGCGGCGCATGTTCATGGGGCACGCTCCGCGCAAAGCTGAAAACCCTGAATGCATTTCCGATGAAATTGCGCGCGCCTTCGCGCGGTCTGCCCGATCCGCGGGCCACAATTCCTTTTCCGGATAAAGCTCTGCTGCGTATTCCATGATCGCGAGGCTGTCCCAAACGGTCAGATCACCATCCCTCAGCACCGGAACTTTCATGCTTGGCGAAAAGGCAGCGAATTCGGGATTGCCATTGTCGAAATCAAAGGGAACCAGGGTTTCGCGAAAAGGAACATCTTTTTGTTTCAGGGCAATCCAGGGCCTGAAAGACCATGAGGAATAGTTCTTGTTTCCAATGAACAATTCAATCTCTGCCATTTGGATTTCCTTTAAAGTTCGTCGATCACACAGCCTATCAGCAAGTTACATCACTGAGCTGGATGAAGTTCGTACGATGCTGAATCGGGATATACAAATTCAAGAAGTTCATGAATTCGATGAAAATTATTGATCTATTATCCGAAACTGAAAATAAACTGCGGAAATGCAAATTTTCATCATAATACTTATAGTATTTCCGTAAATTAAACTACAAATCATCATAATTTACTTAACGCGCACGAGCTTTTACGCCCGATTAAAAGAGTTCCAAGATCGGTTGATTGCAGCAACATGCTTTCCGCAGTTCCCAAAAAAGCTGCGAACTTTCACTCAGGAAGACATCCAAGGCGCAACAATTTTCCACAGCCAGACGCTGCCTTCCCTACCGGAATACAAGCTGGGAATGCGAAAAAGGCACGCTAACACTGTGTTTTTTTCGCGCACATGCTTGAAATTCAGTCCGAAGTGTATGGAATAGGGCCATCGGGCAAAAAGACAGGAAGAACCTGTCTGCGCCGCGAAAAATGATTAGGGGAACTTAATATGCGTGTATTGCGTATGGCTGCGGCCGCCGTTGCAGTTCTGGCTGTTGTCGGTGGCGCTGAGGCGAAAGACTGGTCCAAGGTGCGCATCGGCACCGAAGGCGCTTACCCTCCGTTCAACTCGCTGACCGCTGACGGACAACTTATCGGTTTCGACGTCGATATCGCCAAGGCTCTTTGCGAAGAAATGAAAGTCGAATGCGAATTCGTCACTCAGGACTGGGACGGAATGATCCCCGCTCTGCAGGCCGGTAAATTCGATGCCGTCATTGCGTCTATGTCGATCACGGAAGAGCGCAAGCAGAAAGTCGACTTCACCAACAAGTATTACAACACTCCACCGGCAATTGCCGTACCGAAAGATTCTGCAATCGCTGGTACAAGCGATGCGGATCTTAAAGGCGTAGCGCTTGGTGCACAGTCTTCTACAACGCACTCCAACTATGCCGAGGAAAAGCTCGGTTCTGCGGAGCTGAAGCTTTACCCGACGCCGGACGAGTACAAGCTCGATGTTGCCAGCGGCCGTATCGATGCAGTGATTGACGACGTTGTCGTGCTTTCAGACTGGCTTGCGACCGACGATGGTGCTTGCTGCAAGATCCTCGGCACGCTGACGCCGGATCCTGTGATCAACGGCGAAGGCGCCGGCATTGCAATCCGCAAGGATGATGGCGAGTTGAAGGAAATGTTCAACCAGGCCATCGAAGCCATTCTAGCGAACGGCAAGTACCAGGAAATCAACGACAAGTACTTCACGTTCGACGTGTATGGCGGCTGATTTTATTCTGGATTGATCGCTAAATAAGCGCGGCGCGCTTGCGTGCCGCGCTTTGCTGTAGGGTAATAGCCCGCAGAAGGCCGGAGGGGCGGCCAACAACAACAACAAGACAGAAAGAAGCGCCGGCTCATGAATGAAGCTTTGACGCTGCTATCGTTTGGGGAACAAGGCTGGGGCGACACTATCGCGCTCGGCGTCATGATAACGGTCGCACTGGCAATCTGCACCCTGCCTTTTGGCCTCATCCTCGGGTTTTTGATTGCTCTGGCAAAAAACTCCACAGAACCCAGTCTCAAGCTCGCCGCCAATATCTACACGACTATATTTCGCGGCTTACCGGAACTTCTGACGCTCTTTCTTGTCTATTTCGGTGTCCAGATTGGCATTCAGCAAGGACTTAAACTGCTCGGCTTCGATGTCTATTTCGAAGTGAATTCGTTCGTCGCCGGCATGGTCGCGTTGGCACTGGTGTTTTCGTCTTACGCGTCCGAGGCATTTCTCTCCGCATTTCGAGGCATACCGCAAGGCCAGTATGAAGGGGGCTATGCGCTAGGCCTGTCCCGTTATCAAACAATGACGCTTGTTATTCTGCCTCAGCTCATCCGACTCGCTCTCCCAGCGCTCAGCAATCTGTGGCTGATCCTTTTGAAAGAAACCTCGCTCGTATCAGTCATCGGACTTGCCGACCTGATCCGTGAATCGGGCATCGCGGCAAGGGTCACAAAAGAACCATTCCTGTTCTTCGGGCTCGCCTGCCTCATTTATCTCGTTTTGGCGATGATCTCATCTGCAGGGCTGAGCCGTGTTGAACGTTGGTCCAAACGGGGAGAGGCTTCAAGATGATTGCTGCCAGCCCTGAAACCGGAGCCAAACGCCCTCCAATCCCTCCGCGTCCCTGGACAAATACACGGATTTTTGGCAACGCACTGATGGCTCTCTGGATCGTCGCAGGTGTGTCGCTGGTCTGGTATCTGGGCACCAGCGTTGCGAGCCCCTTCTTCCAGAAATACTGGCCAAAATATATCGATGGGTTTCTGGTAACCCTGCAAATCGTCAGTTTGTCTTTGGTCCTTGGAATGATCCTGAGTGTGCCTGTGGCCTTCGCGCGCTCCTCCAGTTGGAAAATATTCTCTGCGCCCGCTTATGCATTCGTCTACTTCTTCCGCGGCACACCACTTCTGGCGCAGACTTTCCTGATTTATTACGGCGCTGGTTCCTTCAGGCCTGAACTTGAAGCGGTCGGACTTTGGGGATTTTTCCGTGAAGCGTTCAACTGCGTGATCTTCGCTTTCTCGCTGAATACGTCTGCCTATCAGGCCGAAATTCTTCGTGGTTCAGTCCAAAATGTGGCTAAAGGTCAATGGGAAGGTGCTGCTGCGCTTGGCCTCTCGAAACCCGTGACCTTTTTCAAAATTATCCTGCCTCAGGCTTTGATGGTGGCCCTGCGCCCTTACGGCAACGAAATCATCTTGATGATCAAGGGGTCAGCGATTGCGTCCATCGTAACCATCTACGACATTATGGGCGAAACCCGGCGCGCCTATTCCCGCTCTTACGATTTCCAGGCCTACATTTGGGCTGCGGTGATCTATCTGATGATCGTCGAGACTTTGCGGCGCATCTGGGACAAGATCGAAGATCGCCTCACCCGCCACCTGAAACGCTGATTGTCAGCACATTTACCGGTTCCAACGCCCCTTTTCCATGAGGATACCTCGCTATGTCCGCAACCCTGCCCAAGGCTCAAGGCCTGCACCCAGACAGCCTGTTGGCACATGCCGGAGGTGGCTTCGATCAGGCGACTGGTGCAGTGGTACCGCCAATCCAGATGGCGACCACCTTTGTCCGTGACGAAGACTATGAACCTGTCAGCCCCGGTCACATCTACAGCCGGGACGACAATCAGCTCTACCAAAAGACTGAAGGTTTGATCACTGCTCTGGAAGGCGGATCCCAGAGCCGATTGTTCGCTTCCGGAATGGCGGCAGTGGCCGCGGTGGCCCGTCTCGTCAAACCGGGTGGCACGCTGCTGGTCCAGTCGAACATTTACTGGGGAACCACGCTGTTCTTGCGCAAGCTGTGCGCCCGCAACAAAGTGGCATTGATTGAAGCAGACGCTGCGGACCTGCAAGCATTCAACGAGGAACTCTCCATAACCAAGCCGGATCTTGTCTGGCTTGAGGTTCCAAGCAATCCGTTTTTGAAGGTCGCGGACATCAGAAGCATAGCGCAACAGTGTAGCCAGACAGGTGCCATCCTGGCGGTTGATGCGACTGCGGCAACCCCATTGATCCTCAAACCGCTGGAATTGGGTGCCGATCTTGTAATGCACTCAGCAACGAAGGCACTGAATGGCCATTCTGATCTGCTCGGCGGCGTCGTAACGGCAAAGGACGCAGCTTCAGAAAGCTGGGACTTGATCTGCGAGGAACGAAAACTCGCCGGTGCCGTTCTCGGCTCGTTCGAGACATGGCTGCTCCTGCGTGGCCTCAGAACGCTGTCCCTGCGGGTGGAACGCATGAACAAGAACGCCATGGCAGTTGCAGGTTTTCTGGAAAACCATCCGCGGATTGAAGCGGTCCTCTATCCCGGCCTCAAGAACCATCCTCAGCACGATCTTGCCAAAACACAAATGCAGGCAGGATTCGGGTCTCTTTTATCCTTGCAGGTCAAGGGCGGCAGTGAGGCGGCCCTGAATGTGGCAGGCGCGCTGGATCTCTTCCAACGGGCAACTTCACTTGGTGGTACGGAAAGCCTCGTTGAGCATCGATTTACAATTGAAGGCCCAGGTTCCGGCATTCCGGAGAACCTGCTTCGCCTGTCAGTCGGAATAGAACACGCGGATGATTTGATTTCCGACCTCGATCAGGCACTGGCGGCACTTTAGGCCGATGCTCTAGCATATGCTTTTGGATTTGTGTTCCTGTTCAGCTCGCATGGTTCTGAGCCAACTCATGAAGGCTTTTAAGGGGGGACGTTTTACGCCCGGTCTCGATGCTATGTAGTATCCTGTCCCCTCATAGATGCTGCCCTCAATCAAAATGACCAGATTTCCTGTCTCAAGATCAGGCTCGACAAAGGCCGTCGCGACAGCGGAAATGCCGTCGCCACGCCGCAAACCCTCCAGGACCATGTAGCCGGGCATGTGGGTGACATTCAGTTTGCCACAAGGCACCTTCCCCTGTTTTTCCAACCAGAGTTTCAATTCGTTGCTGCCGTATTCCTGCAGCCAGGGGAAATCCAGAATGTCTTCGGGTTTCTCAATCTTTCGATCCTTGACCAGACAACTTGCGCCGACGACCGCGAAATGGGTCTCCATAAAGAGTTCAGCCTCAATCCCTGGCCAGTCTCCATCGCCATACCGGATCGCCAGATCAGCACCTCCTGGTGTCAATTCGACAACTTCAGGCGTTGGATTGAGCATCAATTCAATTTCGGGATGTTTCAGGCGAAAATCATTGATCCGGGGCATTAGCCAGCTGACTGCAAAGGACGGTGTGGTCGTTATGTGCAAAGGCCTTGCCGCATCGTCTTCAAGGAGCTCATCCACCGTTTCCTGAATTGCCTCAAAGCCGCGTTTCAGGCCGTTGAAAAGCAATTCCCCTTCCGGCGTCAGTGCGATGCCGCGGCCTTCCCGGACAACCAATTGCTGACCCATGAAGGTTTCAAGACTACGAACTTGCTGACTGATCGCCGCGTGCGTGACATTCAGATCTCGACCTGCTGCTGAAAGACTTTTTCGTCCCGCAACCGCGGTAAAAGCCTTCAGCGCATTGAGGGGCGGAAGCGAGCGCCAATCCATATGTAATTTTTCCTTACATATTAAAAATCTTCCTGATTGGTAATTTGGGCGAAAAAGCATCACTTTTCAACCAGACACACCGATGAGGAGTTGTAAGCAGATGTTAAGTCTTCAAATTCAGAAGTTTCTCGATGCCAGTCGCTTCACATCCTTCACGCGTCCCGACCCGAGAACCCAGCAACACCTTGACCTTACGGCAGCTAGGCATGGGATACCCGCAAAGCTCTGGAAGCGCAGGCCTTACTGGCTCTGATGCGTGCTGTTAGCTGACAGCCGGCCGCAAATGGCCTAAAACCATGACGACTTTAAATACAGCAAGGCCCGGCAGATTTGCCGGGCCTTCTCATGCAAAAGGAACGTCTTCATGGCAAAGGTTGCATTCATTGGTCTCGGGGTCATGGGCTATCCTATGGCCGGTTTCCTGAAAACCAAGGGAGGCCATGAGGTCACGGTCTTCAACCGCACAACAGCAAAGGCCGAAAAGTGGGCTGCGGAATTTGGCGGAAGCGTCGCACACACGCCCATGGAAGCAGCCGAAGGGTGCGATTTCGTTTTTGCCTGTGTCGGCAATGATGAAGATCTAAGGTCGGTAACAACCGGACCGGATGGTGCTTTTCACAGTCTTAAAACCGGGGCTGTTTTTATCGACAACACAACTGCTTCGGCCGATGTCGCCCGCGAACTCTATGCTGCTGCAAAGGAAAAAGGGTGCGGATTTATCGATGCACCGGTTTCCGGTGGTCAGGCAGGCGCAGAAAATGGTGTCCTGACGGTGATGTGCGGTGGTGATCAGGACGTGTTCGACAAAGCCAAACCGGTTATTGACTGTTTTGCAAAGTCCGTTGGTCTCATGGGTGACAGCGGCGCAGGTCAACTGACCAAGATGGTCAACCAGATCTGTATCGCAGGGCTTGTTCAGGGGCTCTCCGAAGCTATTCATTTCGCCAAAAAGGCCGACCTTGACGTCGAAAAGGTCATCTCGGCGATCCGCGGCGGTGCCGCACAGTCCTGGCAGATGGAAAATCGCTGGCAAACCATGAATGCCAGCGAATTCGAATTTGGTTTCGCAGTTGACTGGATGCGCAAAGACCTTGGCATCTGCCTAAGCACCGCCAATGAAACTGGTGCACGTCTACCGGTAACCGCTCTTGTCGACCAGTTCTATGCCGAAGTTCAGGCAATGGGTGGCAATCGTTGGGACACGTCCAGCCTGATTGCGCGACTTGAAAATGCCGACAAGAAATAAAGTCGGCTGACATGAAAGTGCGAGATGACGACCACTGGACCGTCGATGATGTCCTGGCCGAACTCCGGTGTTCCGGTTCGGACACAAACCGCGCTGGAATGGCGCGGTTTGGCATCGAGATCGACCAGGCATTTGGTGTGCCGATGTCAGTATTGCGTCCCTTTGCAAAAAAGATCGGCAGATCGCCCGAACTGGCTCGAGATCTCTGGGAAACGGGCTTTCATGAAGCACGACTTCTTGCGATCTTGTTGACACCTGCGAAGGACATGACACCAGAGCAGGCACTGACTTGGCTGGAAGACATCGGCTCCTGGGATTTGTGCGACCAGCTGACAAACGTTCTGGCGCGGCGTGCAGATTCGAACGCATTGGTTACGAAATTGGCCCTTGATGAGCGAGAGTTCGTCAAACGGGCTGCCTTTGCCCTGATCGCATGGCGCGCGGTTCATGCCAAGAAAGCACCTGATGCTGAGTTCCTTGAGCACCTGCAGCTGATCCGGGAAGCTTCGAGCGACGGACGAAACTTTGTCTGGAAGGCCGTTCACTGGGCATTGCGCCAGATAGGCAAACGCTCCACTGACCTGCACGGCCCAGCCCTCGCCCTTGCCCTTGAACTTCAAGCTTCGGACGACAGAATTGCACGTCGGATCGGCAAGGAAGCGGTCAAGGAACTGGATTCAGAGAAGGTGAGAACCCGTCTCGGCCTTCCCTGAGCTTATACCAACCTCAACAAATTCTGCTGCCGCGATCTTTGTTTTTGAAAATGCTCAGGCCGACCGATCAGGCCTCAACCTCTACAGTTCCAATCGGGTTGGAACAACAAGCCAGTATAAATCCTGCCTCGATATCCTCATCACTGATACCACCGGAATGGATCATGTGAACCTCGCCGGCACCCTTCCTGACCTTGCATGTTCCACAAACACCGAAGGTGCAACCCGAAGGAATGTTGAGACCAGCTTCTTTGGCAACAGCAAGGACGGTGTCCGTCTGAGAGCACCAGGCCGAAACATTCGAGTTGGTGAAGACGACTTGTGCCTGTTGATCCTCCTGGGGCACCAGGTCATCGAAATCGGTGAGTTCATCCCTCGTTTCTGCCGGAGCCTGAAAACTCTCCTGATGATACCGCTCCATGTCATACCCAAGCGCATTCAGGATTTCGCGCACGCTTTCCATGAATCCAGACGGGCCACAACAGAACACATCACGCTCCAGATAGTCGCTGCACATGAGCCCGAGCATCAATTGATTCAACCGGCCTCGATAGCCGGTCCAGACTTCGTATGGATCGCTTTGATTGACAACAAAATGCAGCTGCAATCCTGTGACCCGGCTTGCCATATATTCCAGTTTCTGCCTGAAGATCAGTTCCACCGGTCGGTGCGCGCATTGGATGAAGCAAATGTCAGGGTCTTCCCCTCTTTCAAAGAGCGTCTGCGCCATGGACATCACCGGTGTCACGCCGGAACCGGCCGAAATGAAGAGATACCTTCCATCAGGGACCGCAGGCAGGTGAAAAAGCCCCGCCGGGCCAAACGCTTTCAGGCGCATGCCTGGCCTGAGATGATCGAGCATCCACCGCGTGCCGACACTGCCCTCCTGCGCCTTCACGGTCACGGTTATGTAGGCGTTGGAGACCGGTGACGAAGACAGCGTGTAGGTTCTTTGAAGATTACCCCCTGGGACAGGCAAGTCCAGCGTGATGAACTGACCGGCCCGATAAACGAAACCAGCTCCTGACGGCGGGCGAAACGAGAAGGTCTTCACGTCCGGTGCTTCCGGCACCACCATCACGCATTCCAGCAGTTCCTCATCGGACCACACCGGCGTGTCGCGCGCAGGCATCGGGATCATGATCTTACTCCGCGGCCACTCGGAAACGGCCTAGCAGACCGGCTTCCAGCGTCCGGGCGTACCATTCAACGAACTGTATCACCCCGCTTTCCTGCACCGGTGAATATGGTCCAGGCTCATAGGCCGGCGATCTGATGCCTCGCTGATTTTCTTCAATGATCTGGCGATCTTCATTATTGGTATGGATCCACACTTCGGTCAGGCGGTTGAGATCGTAGTCGACACCTTCATTTGCATCCTTGTGAACCAGCCAGAATGTTGTGACCTCCGCCTCCATTGGCCCAATCGGCAAGACACGGAACATCAGAACATGATCTGACAGGAAATGGTTCCAGGTGTTCGGATAGTGAAAGAAGAGGCATGCGCCTGCGTGGTCGAATGGAATTGTTCCGGTCCGCCTGGAAACTGCAGCCTTTCCATCCATCGTATAGCTGACCGCTTCTCCGAGGATCGGTATGCGAACAAAGCGCCACTGCTCATTTTGTGAGATGACATACCTGGATGCCAGACCGGCGCTTTCGCACCGCGAAATATGTTGCCTGGCTTCATTGGTTGTTTTTGTATCGTCACCACCAAAAAGGTTCGGATTATCCGGAAATGTCCGGCATAGCGAAGGATGCGACCCCGAACAGTGATAGCACTCACGATTGTTCTCAAGCACCAGTTTCCAATTGCCTTTTTCAACAATGGATGACTGGTGGGCAACCTTCAGATTTGTCAGGTCATGTGGCCCAAGATACCGCGATGCCTGCTTTTCCAAAGCAGACGTATCAGGCGCGGCATCGGCAAGGCAGATGAAAATCATGCCGGAAACATCAATACAATGGACAGACTTGAGGCCATGCTGTTTTGGGTCGAAATCCGGCCCCATATCGCGCGCCCAGAGCAATTTGCCGTCGAGTTCATAAGTCCATTGATGATACGGGCAGACAAGCTTCGGTGCCGAGCCCCGTGCGGCTGAACATATGCGGCTGCCCCGATGGCGGCAGGAGTTGTGAAATGCCCTGATCCTGCCGTCCGAACCTCGTACGACAACAATTGAGTAATCCCCGATCTGCAGCGTGACATAGTTGCCAGACTTTGGCAGCTCGGCGCTTGGCACGGCGAAAACCCATTCCTTGTGCCAGATGTTCTTCATATCCGCCTGAAAAACATCCTCGTCGGTATAGAATGCCTGCGGCAGGGAATATCCCGGCCTGCGGCTCATCAACAAAGAAAGTATGTCCGCATCGCTGTACATATTGATTGGTCCTTTCCAATCGGCATCATCGATCCGTGTTCCTGATGAACTTAGAGGCTTTTTTTGCATTTCCCGTAGTGCAAAAGCGGCACACGCTTATTCAGTTGAGACACGGCAAAAACTTCACAGTCTGCGTGACCGTCATATGTCTTTCAGCAACCGCAACGCGTCGTAGATCGCCGCATGAGTATTTCGTGCCGACACAGCATCGCCGATCCTGAAAAGTGCAAACTGCCCATCCGGATTGGCTCCGAGCGGCTGCGGACGACCAAAGATCAACGCTTCCTGATTGATGGCACCAAGGTTCTTTGATTTGGGCTTGAGTTCAAAATAGAGCTCATCCATGGGAATTGTTCCATGGTTGACGACTATCTGATCAAACTCACGCGTTTCCGTGTGGTTTGAATAATCAGTGCCGATTACTGCGGTTATCATGTTGCCCGACCGCTTCGCGGCTTTCAGACGGTATGTCACGGTGAAACGAACGTCCCTGTCCTGTAGTGCCCTCAAATAAGGCACGAGGTTCATTGCCATGACATCCGGCGCAAACGATCTGTCAGGGGTCATGATTTCCACATGAGCACCGGTTTTTGCTGCAATTTCAGCAGCCTGCAACGCAGCGTGATCACCTGCATCATCATAGACAAGAACGCGCCGTCCCGGCTTCACGTCACCTGCGATGATGTCCCAGGAAGAAACGGCAAGGTCGTTGCCTTCGTGCAAAACGTCGGTATGTGGCAGCCCGCCAGTTGCGACAACAACGACGTCGGGGTTTTCAACGCAGATATCGTCTGCCGCTGCAAAGGAATTGAAACGGAAGACGACATTCCGCTTCAGGCACTGCTCCATGCGCCAGTCGATGATCGACATCATCTCTCGCCGCCGTTCTGATCGTGCGGTGAGCCGAACCTGACCGCCTGCATCCGGAGCTGCTTCGAAGACAATCACATCGTGCCCGCGTTCAGCAGCTACCCGGGCGGCTTCCATTCCCGCAGGCCCGGCTCCAATGACGGCGACCTTCTTTTTGTTTGTTGCAGCATCGATTTCATGCGGCATGGTCAGTTCTCGGCCTGTCGCCGCATTGTGAATGCAAAGGGCATCGCCTGCCTGGTAGATCCGGTCGAGACAATAGGTTGCACCGACGCAGGGACGGATGTCTTCTTCCCGCTTTTCGGCAATTTTCTTTACAAGCAGTGGATCGGCCATATGCGCGCGGGTCATCCCGACCATGTCCAGCAAACCTTCCGCGATGGCATGGCGGGCGGTAGCTACGTCCGGGATCTTGGCCGCATGAAACGTCGGCAAGCCAACCTCCTTGCGGATCATTCCCGCAAAGTCGAGATGGGGTGCATTCGGCATGCCCTGAACAGGAATGACGTCCGTCAGGCCAGGATCGGTGTCAATATGCCCGCGGATGACATTGAGAAAATCGATCTGACCCGTTTCCTTCAGGCGTTTGGCTATTTTCAACCCCTCTTCTGCCGACAGGCCGCCTTCCAGATCTTCGTCCGCGGTGAAGCGGATCCCGACAATGAAGTCCGTTCCAACGCGTTCACGGACTGCGCTTATCACTTCCAGCGAGAAACGCATCCTGTTGTCCAGGGAGCCGCCATATGGACCGTCGAGCGTGTTGGTGGCAGGAGACCAGAACTGGTCCATAAGATGGCCATAGGCCTGTAATTCGATCCCGTCCATTCCACCTGCCTGCATGCGCTCGGCAGCATCGGCATAGTCCTGGACGATCCTCTGAATGTCCCAGTCTTCCACCTGTTTGGGAAATGCACGGTGAGCTGCTTCCCGTTCATGCCCGGCGGAAACGGCAGGCAACCAGTCCCCTTTGTTCCAGTGGGTACGACGTCCAAGATGCGTCAACTGGATCATCACCGCGCAGCCATGATCATGACACGCGTCGGTCAACCGCTTCACCCAGGGAACGACTTCATCCTTATAAGCCAGGATATTGTTGAAGACCGGGGAGAATTGCGCGACACAGCCGCTGAACCTGCTGTCATGGTCATCGCGACACCGGCTTTTGCGCGCACTTCGTGGTAAGCGCGGTACCGATCCTTCGGCATCCCATCTTCAGGGTAAGCCGGCTCGTGCGAGGTGATCATGATCCGATTTTTCAGCGTCAGGTGTTTGAGCCGATAGGGCTGTAACAGCGGATCTTTGGACATCAGCCTTCCTCTCAAGCGCACTATTCAGTGTCGGCATCAGCGAGACTAATTGCGCGTGACTACATGTGAAAAGACGTAAAAACGACATCTATGTCGTTTTTGAAAACATAGGTGTCAATTTTGTTTGGCAGCGCGATCTATCGCTGCTATCGAGAATGAACGATGGAACATCTGATTGAAAAAACATCCGGCTGGCGCGGCAGCCGGGCGATCTGGATCGACGCTGCCTATCATGCCTTGCTTGAACAGGGGATCGATGGCGTAAAGGTCATGCCTCTTGCTGACCGTTTGAAGCTGTCTCGCACCAGTTTTTACGGTCACTTCTCGGATCGAAATGAATTGCTGGGCGCTTTGATCACGCTTTGGCAATCAAAAAATACCGGCAACTTGATCGAGCGGTCAGAAGCTTATGCCGAAACAATCAACGAAGCCGTTTTCAACGTTTTCGACCTCTGGCTGATGCCGGATCTATTCGATTCACGACTTGAGTTTGCAGTCCGAAATTGGGCTCATGTTGACACAGTCCTGGCCAGGCAGCTTGAAGAGGCCGACAAGATCCGGGTGGGTGCCCTCCAAGTCATGTTTGAGCGGTACGGCTTTGACACTCTTTATGCAAACATTCGGGCCAATACTGTTTATCAGACCCAGATCGGCTACATCTCCATGATGAAGGACAGGCCGTCCGAGCCGTTTCTACCGCGACTTGAACGCATGCCCCATTACGCCGAGATTTTCAGCGGGCAGCACGTAACTGAAGCTGAGTGTTCACGTTTTCTCGCCAGGCACTCAGCCGGGCACCAATCGGTAAGCGCAAATCCGGTCTAGTTGTCCGCGCGGGGCTTTTCAGCAGCAACATATGCCAACGGCAATGCCGTCGTATTCTTGATCTGTTCCATAGCGAATGTCGTCGACACATCCGATATCTCGATTTTGGCAATCAGCTTTTTATAAAAAGCGTCATAGGCTTCAATGTCCGGAACGGCCACACGCAAAAGGTAGTCAACCTGCCCGGCCATCCGGTAGAATTCCACCACCTCCGGAAATTCCTGGATTACATCGGCAAACTTCTTCAGCCAGTCCTCAGAATGCTGGCTCGTCGTTATGGCGACAAACGCAGTTACCTTTGCATTGACCTTCGTCGGATCAAGCAAGGCGACACGGCCTGTGATGACGCCGTCTTCTTCCATCTTCTGAATGCGCCGCCAGCAAGGTGTGGTCGACAATCCGACACGGCGACCGATTTCAGCAACCGGCACAGTGCAGTCCTCCTGCAGGATTGAAAGAATTCGGCGGTCGATACGGTCAATCATTGTTTTTCGTTTCGTCTAACTGTGGCAGGTCGCTCAGATCTTGGTAAATGATTTCAATTCCAAGCCAATCCTCGTAACGGAATTTCAACATGAATGTCAAATGCGCCCCAATTGAGAAAAAATTCGAAAACGCTGTTCAGCCTTCTAGCGGGAAGTCAGGCGTGCGACTTCGCTTCGCAGAACAGGCACCAGATCTTTGTCGAACCACGGGTTTTTCTTGAGCCACGTATTGTTTCGCCAGGACGGATGGGGCAAAGGCAACACTTTGGGCTGATCCTTCCCCGGCATTTCCTCAAGATAGCTGTTCCACCTGGATACGGTTTCGGTAAGCGTTTTTCCACGGCGGCTGCCTAGATGATAGGCCTGTGCGTATTGTCCAATTACCAGAACAAGTTCCAACTGAGGCATCGCCGCAAAAAGCTTATCATGCCAGGTTTTCCGGCACTCGCTGCGCGGCGGTAAATCGCCTCCCTTTGCGTCCAATCCTGGAAAACAGAACCCCATAGGAATAATGGCAAGTCGGTCCGCGTCATAAAACACATCCTCCCCGATCCCCATCCAGTTTCTGAGACGGTCTCCGGAGGGATCCGTGAATGGTCTGCCGCTTTTGTGAACCCTGGTTCCAGGTGCCTGACCACAAATACACAGCCTTGCAGAGGACGACACTTGAAGGACCGGACGCGGCGCGTGTGGCAGCGCAGATTTCTCTGGATTTTCAATGCATATACGGCATGCACGAATGTCAGCTGCAATGGACTTCAAGCTTTCAGAAATCTTCTTTTCAGACAATGAGTTGCACCTTGGCACAGCCGGTTAACACTTCTCTTACCACGCTCCTGAGGACGATCTTAAGGAATGGTGAGTCACTTTCAATAAACACGCAGTATCCAAATAACCAAATCAAAACCGTGCGGGCGGCAAATGGGCATCCTTGCGCCAGAAACAGGCGACGAAAAAGTCGCCATCAACCAGCAGCGGGCAAAACGCCGCCGCGAGCTGGCACGCACGATGAACAATGTGCGCAGCAAACTGGGCACACCAACCGGTCTGCACACAACTTTCGATCTTGAGCGGCAGCATCTTTTTGCCGATACCCGTATCAATGCCGCTTATGCGGTTCCGTTACTGGCACTCATTGTTGCCGCCATATCGGTTCTTTGGGTCGAACCTGTTTCGATTGGCGCATGGTTCGCAGTTGTCCTGTGCACCCATCTTTTGATGGTCGTAACCAGCCATTCATATGAAAGAGCACCGTCGGACCAGAAAGTACGGTCCATCTGGCGTCTCCGTTTCACCATCGGTGAACTCATTTATGGCTGCAGCTGGGCCCTGTTTTTCATATTGCCGCTGAAGAACGGTGCCGGCGAAGGTTTTGTCATTTTTCAGTTTGCGGCCCTTTTGATCGTTGTGGCCATGAACACGATGCAGGCCGCTACGCTGCCCAAGTGTCTGTTGGTCAGCACCATGCCAATCACGCTGGTGGTCACGATCAGCTTTCTGCAAAAAGTCGATCCGATCCACTATACGCTGGCTGCGATGGCGATCGGCGCTCAAGGGTTCTTTCTGATCCTCGGCAACCAGCTCCTGAAGAACGCCAATACAATGCTGGAATACCGCGCAGACAAGGATCATCTGATTGCGGAACTTGAAACAGCAAACGCAATGTCGGACGAAGCGCGGCGCCGAGCCGAGGCGGCCAACATGGCCAAGTCACGTTTCCTGGCAACGATGAGCCATGAGCTGCGCACACCGCTCAATGCGATCCTCGGATTTTCTGAAATCATGAAGGATGAAGTGTTGGGCGAGATGCACAACAAGACCTATCGGTCCTATTCAGAGGATATTCACGGGTCCGGTCAGCACCTACTCAACCTGATCAATGAAATTCTGGATCTGTCGCGCATCGAGGCCGGACGGCACGAATTGCACGAGGCTCCTTTGTTGCTCGATGATGTCGTTGAAGAATGCGGCACCATGATGAAGGTGCGGGCCAAAGCGAAATCGATCTCGATCTACCATGCACACGAACCAAACCTGCCAACTGTGTGGGCGGACGAACGTGCCTTGCGCCAGGTGGTTCTGAATCTATTGTCCAACGCCTTGAAGTTTACGCCGGTTGGCGGCGAGGTCAGGATTGTGGTCGGGCCGACTGCAGAAGGCGGCCAGTACGTTTCCATCAAGGACAGCGGCCCCGGTATTCCCGAAGATGAAATCCCCACTGTTCTGGAAGCATTCGGCCAAGGGTCTCATGCAATCAAGAGCGCGGAACCCGGTACAGGCCTGGGACTGTCGATCGTACAAGCTCTTATCGGCATGCATGACGGCAATTTTTCACTGAAATCGAGCCCTGGCAATGGCACCGAGGTGACAGTTACGCTGCCCCGCACACGTATCATGAACTATTCGCCGGAAGTGCAGTGGGGCCCTGGGAACAACAAGGACATTGGCGCCAAATCGGCCTGATCGATGCCGCACTCAAGCGTTTCAGATTTCCTCGTCGTCTGATTTTTCCGAAACGCCTGCATCCGCGAAAGTCGCCATGCCGGAATGCATTTCAGCAGCTGCCTTTGCAATACCTGCAGCCAGCGCTGCACCCGATCCTTCACCAAGCCGCATTCCAAAATCGAACAAGGCTTCCTTGCCCATATGCTCAAGGGTTTTGGCATGTGCCTGTTCTGCGGAAAGATGGGCGAACAGGCAATGGTCAAGCCCATCCGGGTCCATTGCATAAACAACGGCTGCTGCGGCAGTCGTGACAAATCCATCGACAATGACGGGAACCCTTTGCAATCGCGCAGCAATGATCAGCCCGGCCATCGCCGCAATCTCACGCCCACCAACCTTGCGCAGGACCTCCAACGGATCCCTTTCACCACCAAGGCGGGCAACGGCTTTCTCAACTGCGTCACGCTTGCGTTTCAGACCTTCGTCATCGACACCAGTGCCACGTCCGATCCAATCCTCTGCCTTGCCGCCAAAAAGACCATTGATGACCGCGGCAGCAACCGTCGTGTTGCCGATCCCCATTTCGCCAAGACAAATCAGGTCGATACCACCGGCCAGCGCTTCCATGCCGTAGGCCATAGTGGCTGCGCAATTGGCTTCATCGAGGGCATCTTCCTGCGTGATGCTGGGTGTTGGCATGTCGACAGCAAGGTCAAACACCTTCAATCCGACATCATACGCACGGCAGATCTGATTGATCGCGGCACCACCTGCTGCGAAGTTTTCGACCATTTGCCGGTTGACCGCGCTTGGAAACGCAGAAACGCCTTCATCTGCTACGCCATGCGCTGTTGCGAAGATCGCAACAAGTGGCCGCGTGACCTTGGGCGGCGCATTGCCGGACCACGCTGCCAGCCACTCTGCAATCTCTTCCAGCTGACCGAGCGAACCGGCGGGTTTAGTCAATTGCGCGTCCCGCTCCTTCACCTTGCGAACCGCTTCATCATCCGGCCCGGGCATGGATTTTACCAGGTTGCGGATGTCGTCAAAAGGAAGCGCGGTCTCGGAAAGGGACATGGATTTCAGGTTCCGGTTCTTCGGCCGGTACATGCCAGCCACTTGGTCTCGCTAAGGCGCTGATCTATAACGGCGCACACGCAAAACTCAAGCACAGGACCGGCCTGATGAGCCCTGAAACCGACCAACCTGCTGATTCAGGTGCAAAAACCGGAACCGACAAAACCTGGGATCAATTCAATCGGCTCAGAAGAAGTTTCCTGGCACTGATAGCCGACACTGCAGCCTGTGTTCGATTCTTCTCTCGTCTGCCCCTGGAAAAAGTCAACGTTCAAGACGATCCGGCTGCTGTACCGGACTTTGAAAAGATCAGCCGGGCCGCCCCCATTGCCGGTGTGGCCGTTGCCTTGCCGGCCGCCGGACTTGGCATGCTTCTGGGCTATACAGCTCTTCCGGTTCTTGCCATTGCGGCGCTGATTGCCACCATGCTGGCTGTCACAACAGGTGCCCTTCATGAAGACGGTCTCAGCGATGTTGCAGACGGTTTCTTTGGCGGCTCAACCCGCCAAAAACGGCTGGATATCATGAAGGACAGCCGCATCGGAGCCTTCGGGGCTTTGGCACTGGTACTATCAGTGATCTTGAGGATTGCGCTCCTTGCCGCTCTTTGGCAGCGTTTCGATCCGGCCGATGCTGCCCTGCTTTTCCTTGGTGGAGAAGCGGCCAGTCGCGCCTTTATTGTCTGGCAGTGGCAGCAACGCCCCCTCGCCCGCCCAGACGGCCTGGCGGCCCGGTTCGGAAAACCTGACAAAAACTGCGTCCGACAGGCGTTTTTGTTCACGGCTCCGTTCCTCCTGCCTGCAGTCTTCCTGCTCACGTTGCCGGGATTACTGCTTGCCTGCCTGATACCGGCAGCCCTGGCATTTGGCATCGGACACCTCGCCAACCAAAAGATTGGTGGTGTATCAGGCGATGTTCTGGGCGCAATTCAGCAAATTTGCGCACTTGGTTTTTTGCTTGGGATGCTTATGGTGCCCTGAGTTACCGAGTAAAGGCTGCCAAACAGATGACCGCCACTTTCCCGCGCGATCCGTTCTTCAAGCACCAGGCAGCATGCCTCAGGGCTTTCACGATTGTTTTTTTGTGTCTCGGTCTTGCTGCCTGCGGCGAGCGACCTGACCTTGGCGCCCTGGCGTTGAACGACGCACCGGCCCCGGGAGCGCGGGTCACCGACATCATGATTGTCACGACACGTGACAAGGATGCGACCCCCGACACCTATTTCGGCGGTGAACGCGGACAGGCCATCGGCTATGCGGAAGCGTCCATCTCCGTTCCTCCGGACCATGAACCGGGACAAATTGAATGGCCAAACAGTTTCCCGGGGGACCCTGAAAAGAACTTTGTGACACGAAAGGCCGGTTATATCGCCGACAAGGCTTCCTTCACGAACGAGATAAATCGTCGGCTGGCTGCCAAACCGCGCGACGAACGTGAAATATTTGTCTTCATTCACGGCTACAATACCCGCTTTCCCGAAGCCCTTTACCGGTTCACGCAGATCATTCACGATTCAGAGTTTTCAGGCGTTCCGGTTCTCTTCACATGGGCTTCAAGAGGTAAGGTTCAGGACTATGTCTATGACCTGAACAGCGCTGCGATTGCGCGGCAGGCCCTGGAGCAGACGCTTATCCAGCTGTCAAACACACGCGCAGAGAAGATCACAATTCTTGCGCATTCCATGGGCAATTGGCTGTTGATGGAAACGGCGGTGCAGGCATCTCCGAATGACAGGCGCAAAATGACACGCAAGATTGACGAGGTCATACTTGCAGCACCCGATATCGACATCGACCTCTTCAAGGCACAGCTGAAAAAACTCGGCCGCCCACCCAAACCATATATCGTCATTGTTTCTCGTGACGACCGGGCATTGCGCCTGTCACGGGCCATAGCCGGTGGCAAGGAACGTGTTGGTGCTTTTTCCGATGACAAGGAGCTGACCGAGCTTGGTGCCGTCGTCGTGGATCTAACGGAATTGGATGCCCAGGACGGGTCTCATCACTCGAAATTCGCTCAATTGGCTCAGTTTCAACCGCAATTGCGCAAAACTCTCGGGCAATCGAGCTTGACCAGGTCGGTAAACCGGGGAAACGCCGGGACAGTTGGCGATGATCTGGGCAATTTGGTCGGCAACACAATTGCGCTGCCCGTTCGCATCATTGCAGCCCCGTTCAACTATGCAGGCGGTGGAACTTGATGGATCACCGCAATTGAATGAGGCATGACGTCTTGGCAAAGCCATATTCCAGCGCCATATGCGCCACATGAATTCGCCATGTATAAAAATCTGCCAGATCGACCGAAACAGTGGCCTTTGTACGGGATGCTGGCGCTCACTCGACGAAATTGCCGGCTGGTCGAGCTATAGCGCAGAAATCCGATCCCAGATCATGTCCGGGCTGGATAGCCGCAAGGCCGCACACGAAACGCGTGGTGGCGGCATTTCCGGAGCGCGCTGATGGGTGGCCCGAAGCAACTGCGCGGCCTCATCGTCGCCGTCCTGATCGTGGTCGCTGGCATCGCCGTTTTCTACGCCGTATTCGGTGATCCGACGGACCCGGCCAACGCCAACTTCGATGACAGGGGCCCGCGTGTCGTGGCCTTGTCGGCACTGGCGTTTGTTTTCATCGCCAGCTTCATTTTCGGCCAACCGAAGGTGCGGGAAATCATCCAGGGAACACTGTTCTGGGGCGGTCTTTGCGCTCTTCTTGTGATCGGTTACACCTTTCGCACAGATCTTGTGCAGGCGGGCTACCGGGTGCTGGGGGCATTGTCGCCGGGTCTTGCCGTCAGCCAACCTGATGGATCTCTCTTGATTGTGCGTGATGCCGGGGGCCATTTTGTCCTTGATGGCCGTGTCAACGGTACACGGACCAGTTTCCTGCTGGATACTGGCGCCAGCGCAGTTGTTCTGAGCTATCAGGACGCCCTCCGCGCAGGCTTTGAGGATCGGGATCTTTCATTCACAGTCCCGGTTTCAACAGCCAATGGAAGAACTCTGGTCGCGCCCGTGCGGATAGAAAGCCTGACTATCGGCGATCATACCTTGCGCAATGTTCGTGCGTTCGTAGGAAGACAAGGCAATCTTGAAGCAAGCCTTTTTGGAATGACGGCACTGGACCGATTGAGAAGCTGGCGGATCGAAGGCGACCGTCTGATCATGACCCCTTGAACTTGCAGCAACGCTATTCGGCAGCCTCAACGTCATAGTCCGTCGGGCTGACGGCAGCGAGTGCCTTCTCGACAACGTCGAGCCCTGCCCCCGGCTTGATCGCCTCGACCGTCAGAATGCGCCGCCAGGACCGCGCGCCAGGCCGTCCGTGAAAGAGCCCCAACATGTGGCGGGTCATGCGCGCGAGTTTGACGCCCTTGCCGAGCTGGTCTTCAAGATAGGTCATATGCGCCCGCACAGCATCCCAGGGTGAGACATCACCCTCCTGGCTGCCATAGAGCCTGCGGTCGACTTCGCCGAGGAGCTGAGGCGTATGATAGGCAGCGCGCCCGAACATCAGGCCATCAAGATCTTCCAGAAAGGGCTCCGCCTGATCGAGCGATTGCAATCCGCCGTTCAGGCCGATGAACCTGTCCGGCATGCGCTCTTTCAATCGGATAACGCGGTCATAGTCGAGCGGCGGAATGTCCCGGTTTTCCTTGGGACTGAGGCCTTGAAGCCATGCCTTTCGGGCGTGCACCCAGAGTGCATCCGCACCGGCCGCAAAGACTTTGTCGGCCATGTCATCAAGCGCGCTCTCAGTGTCCTGTTCATCAACACCCAGCCGGCACTTGACGGTCACCGGAATATCGACCGCATCTTTCATCGCCGACACGCAACTGGCGACAAGATCCGGCTCCTGCATCAAGCAGGCGCCGAAGCGGCCGGACTGTACCCGGTCGGATGGACAACCGACATTGATATTGACTTCGTCATACCCGAAGTCGGCAACAATTTTCGACGCCTTTGCCATTTCATCCGGATCGGATCCGCCCAGTTGGCAGGCAATTGGGTGTTCAATCTCGGTGAACCCAATCAGGTGTTCCCGATCCCCGTGGATCACCGCACCCGTCGTCACCATTTCGGTATAGAGCAAACCACGCGCTGTCAGCTGCCGGTGAAACGCACGACAGTGCCGATCAGTCCATTCCATCATGGGTGCGACAGCAAACTTATACTCTTGATATTTCGTCATTTGTTCATTTTCTTAAAGCGAATACGCACACCTAAAATTGGACAAAACTGCGCACGTTTACCCCTCTTTGGATCTCTCTGTCCGTACAAAGTGTAAACGCTGGATAGCAAACTTGGCCAACTTTCAAAAGCTTTCATCTGGCAATTGGCAGGCCATAGTTCGTCGCAATGGTGTCTATAATTCAGATGCATATCGACGACGCAAAAATGCCGAACGGTGAGCCTTAGACACCAAGTGTCGCATCGACCGCGGCGAAAGCGTTCTTAGAAAGCATGTCCGCAATGCATCAACCTTCTCAGAACTTACACCTAGTCGTCCCAAGTATCCAAATATGGAGCATGCAATTTGGGTAATGACGAGTATGATTACCACGGCATCTCATTGAAGTTAAAGACATCCTTGGAAACAAATCCTTGCCTAAACGCAAGCCCCAAAACAAAAGAAACAATTCAACCTTTAATTACGTGTAAATCCTTTCTGCATAGTTTGAAGATAGCGATTTAAACGACGTATTTTCAGGTCTTCCCATATGTTGCGTAAAACAAGCTTACCGAGCCTTCTGTTTGATCGTGGGCTGAATAGTCTTGCCGAATTTATGCGCAAACGCGCAGTCCAAAAGCACCGCTTCACTCACATCTGCGTTCCAATGGACGATGTGATCGGCATGCGTCTGTTTAGTACTGGCAGTTTTGAACAGACCCAACTCGACGGTGTTCTGGACTATCTCGATGAGAACCCACCGGAAAAGGATGCCATTTTCCTCGATGTGGGTGGAAATATCGGTGTTTATTCTATTTTGCTGCGCGACTACTTCTCGAAAATCTACACGTTCGAACCCAATCCGGTTACGTATGATATTCTCAACGCCAATATTGTGTTGGCCAATGTTGCCAATGCCAAACCAGTCAACCTCGCCCTTTCCAACCAAAGTGGTGAAGTGCCATTCTATGTTCCTCAAAATGGCAATCTCGGCTGGGCCACCCTCAATGGTGATCACCATACGGTTCCCGTTGATCGAACAACGATCACTTGCATGCAGTTGGATGCATTTGTCGCAGACGAGGGCATCGACCCGCGTCGAATTGGTTTGATCAAGATCGATGTGGAAGGCCACGAGAAAAACGTCATTGATGGAGCAGAAAAAACTCTTGTCAATTCAGGTATTCCGTTGCTGTTTGAGGTATTGAACGATGTCAGCGGAATGCAACTGATCGCAGTTTTGGAAAAGCTGGGTTACCGGCAATTCAACGTGTTCCGGCGCAGTATAAAGTTGCCATTTACTGCAACGGTCGAACGGAAGAAACTGGACCTTTCCCAAACAGCCAAATCAGCTCTCGTCCTGGCGCTCTAGGTGCTTGATCCCCCCTTGTGCCCGAACAGCGGTGCTGTGCGTTGGCTGGCAGGTGATGCGAGCATCACCGAGAGGCGATCATCTAATCAAGGACAGGACCGGCAGCGTGCAACAGCGTATCGAAGACCTGTGTCCAGACTCCTTTCCCGAACCAATGGACAAAGCGATTGTACAAGGATTTCTTTGGTTCAAAGACAACCGGCGCATCGATCCAGCGACCGCTCGACTTCAGGACACGAATGATCCTGCTGATCACTCGCCGATCATCAATACGTGCCTTGCCCCGCGTATCAGTCGGCAAAAGCGGCTGCAACCGTGAAATCTGCTCATCGCTGCGCCAGAATAACCCATTGGACCTCTACAGACTCCTGTTCAGGAATTTGAATCAGATTTCAACTGATTGGCATACCCACTTTAAGGATCCGAAGCCTAGCCTGTCCCCTTAACAGCAGTCCATAATACTTAACTGACATCTCAAGATAATTTATCTACCGAATAATACCATGACTGCTAATTCGATGAGTTGCATGTACCAAGACTTGCGCAGCGCGGAAAGATGCGATCTGAGGTCTATCAGCGATGCAATACTTGGCCACGCCGCCACAAGCATTCCGAAACAGATGGCTAAGTTGTTTGGATTTCAAGCCATGAACCGGGCCTGAATATACAAGCAACAGGTACTGTGTCCTTGATCCGTTACTCCGGCCAAAGCGCCGTGCCGGGATGGAACTGCGACCAGGCGAACCAGAAGGCCTGGTGACTGCCGAGATCGGAGCCATCGGCGTCTTGTGCGCGGATGCCTCCGGCGTCCAGTTTGAGACGCACGTTTTCAAATGCGATTTCTTCTCCGCTTTGAAGCGCGGCCATCGCCTTGCTGCGCTGAAATGCAACCGGTTTGCCTGAAGCAGTCAACGCGCCGATGATGTCCTCATGAACGGGCAAGCGCGGATCAATGTCACCGATGGGGAAAATCGGCCCATTTGCGTCGCGGGTATTGCGGAAATCCGGATCACGGCCGAGGGCATAACGCTCTTTCAGCACTGTGGTCTCGGGATGCTCCTTTTTCCACCGGCCCCAGTCGGTCGTCACCACCGTTGCCTGGTCCAGTTGCAGGTTCTTTTCCGCAAGCGGGCCCGTCACCGCATGACCCAGAAATGTATCAAAGACTGAATAGGTGTTGAGGTCGTACATCACCTTGTTGGACCGGATCAGAAGACCTGAGGTGCGCAGGATCGGACGGTCAATGCCGTCCGGCAAGCGATCGGTGAAGTATGCCTGGGCCGCTCCGCACAAGGTGCAATAGGGAATGCCCAGATCACGGCCGCCGAGTGTGTCGTTGACCATTTCGCGCACTTCCATGATGCGGCGTGGGTAAGCACGGGACTCGCCGTTTACCGTGACTCCGAAAACAATGTCATCGTCCTTGAGCCAGGTTGCCTCTTGAGCACTGATCACTTCCGGGTTGTCGGCCGCCGGTATGCAGTTGCACAGCTCATCGGTTTTGTCGTGTGGCCGATTGTCAATCAGAACACCGCCCCAGGACACCATTCGCCAATCGATATCGCCCTCGATAAAGATCTTGTCCCAGCCCGGGATGACGCTTGTAAAAATCTCGCGCTTGACCTCCAGATACCCGGGAGGTGCAGGAATGTCCCAGGCAATGAGATGATCCGTCAGGACACCCCAGGCGTTTTGTCGGCGCAGATCCTTGCCCAAAAGATCCGAGGCCGCCGTTGAGAGAGCCACATTCAGCTGAGGCGATGTTATGAAACGCATCAGATCGCCAATGATCCAGGCAATGCGCGGGTCCTTCGACGCTGCGATTTCCGACAAGGCAACCACCTGGTCCCTACCCCAGGCTGATTGTGTGACACTGTCGACGAACGCCGATCGGATAGCTTTTTGAAGCTCTTCTGAAAGCGGGCCATCCGGCACCGCCGGGCGTTCGCCATAGGTCTCAATCACATAATCCGGCAGCTTGCCGGCGTCTTGTGCCCGCAAGTCTTCCATACAGAAGAGACACACCAGCACCGCCATGAAGGCTGCGAGTTTCAAACGGGACCGAAAGCTGATCGCCACTGCCATTCTGTCGCCTTTCCCAAGTTACCCACGCCTACAGCGCAACCGCATGCGATGGATCGTTCAACTCTTGAAACACGGTAGAGCTCTGTTGCAGTGACCTGCCAATCACAAACACATTAGGGAGCTGTGAGCTTCAACCGTTCTTCAGGCCTTGTGTTTGACTTCGTTGGAGTTTCAGCGGCCTGATCAAACCGAAGTGATTGGTGGCTGAAGTTTCTTGCGGCTATTCAGTTTCCATGCGCACGGCTCTTCTGATCGCTTTACTGACAATGCTTGTGTTGCCCGCTGGTGCTGGGGAACACGGAAGCTTTTCGGGACCTGGGGAACTGCAAAACAATGCGCGCGTGTGCCGCTAAAGCCTGGTGGAACCGTGCTCTCAGAGCCCTTTGAGATCGGATCTGAGTGGCTCAGGCAGGGCCAGTTGTGGTGCATGCTCAGCTGGGGGCCGGTTGAAAGGCGTGAAAATGGGCTCTTTTCAGCTGCCCATGCGCGTTGCGGAGAAGACAGCGTTCGACAATATTTTCTGGGCTTGAAACTGGATAAGGACGAACTCACACTCCGGTGGGATTTTCCGGTAAAAAATGGTCCATTGAACCGCTGCCCGGCGCCAAATTAAACAGGGTCTTTTCGCTAAGAGAAACGATGACTTGGCGAGCTCACCGCAGGCAGGCTTTCGTTGCTGGACCGGAACTCATATCCATCAAAGACAGGAGGAACGTCATACGTTCCCCTGGCAACAATTCGAAACACCAACTAATCCGTTAAACGCTCCAATGTGATTGAGTTTTCTACACGCAACCCGATGTCTTTCCTGATACTTTCAGAGATCACGTCGCAATCCTCGACGCCTCTGCCATATGAGATGACGACTTCTGCGTTTCCATCATCAGACGTTATCAAGTGTTGTGTCAGCAGGAACGGTAGCCGGAGGTCAAAGCCATTGTCTTTGACAAAATTCGCTTCCGGATTGTCAGCCAATGCCGCTTCCGCTTCTGCGGGAACGCACTGCTCCCTGATTGAAACTGCAACACCATCCATCTTCACCTGATCGAGATGCCCGTAGTCCAGGATGCCGGTTGGCTCCTCGAGCGTTTCAGCGTGGATCAGGACAATGTCCGAACCCTTTGAAAAGGCTGCAAAGGAAACCTTGAACATCCGTCCATTGCTCTCCTGGCGATGATGTAATTCCCCAAGCGGTTCAAAGCTTTCGATGATGCTGACCCGATAGGCTGCCTGATGTGTCGTCGTTACGGTATTGGAGTTGCGATCAATATAGTCGTGGAATGCAGCACTTGGCTGGGTTGAGAAGAAAAAGACGGCAAGGAGTGTCATCCCTCTTGGCAGCATGATTGTTCTCCGATTGCGACTGGGCTTATCATGACAGACAGATCTATTTCCTTGGCCTCACCTCTTGCAGCAACGATGTCCTCAAAGGCACCGAAGAATAGTCTACCAAGCGTCTCAGGCTGCGAGCGCTTCCAGAACTTTGACGTAGCTGTTAGCAAAGGCATGTGCAGTTTCACGCGTCTGCAAAGGTTCCGAGTAGCCGAAGGACAAACATACCCCGGCAGCCGTCGAGACAATGGCAACCAGCACTGGATGAATGCCATGGTTCTGCGATGGCATTAACAGAAGTTCGGAATAGCCCACCGCACGACTGGAAAGCTGTTCAAGGTCGCCCACATCGGTGACGCAAATCCCGCCAACAAAGGCATTGTTTGCTGCCGACATCTGGTCGACCGTTGCCAGAGTGACGGCAAGAGGCACTTCTGCATCCATCAACAGGGACGGTAGACGATGCTCCGTGAACTGGGTCTGCAGTGCACGAGCAATCTCAAGTGTATCTGCTTCACGATATTCCGGTCCCAGGAGCAGATTGATACCGGCTACATATTCCCCGACTGCATCATGCGAAATGGCCGGGAGGCTATCGTCGCGAACGTCCGTTGGGGCAACGATGCCGGTCCAACCCGTCCCCCCAGGCAAAACCGACGCCGCCTTGACTGCAGCTGCGCCAAAAGCCGAAGCAAGATGCAACCCGTTTTGTTTCAAGCGGGCATGAAGTGCACCCAAGGTCCTAGGTTCCAGGACACGTAAAAAGCCATGCGGTATGCGTCGACTGCTGACGGCGGGCTGGTTGACGGGCCAATTGGTTTCTTTCGGCCAGGACGAGAGTATGGACCGATCCCCGGAAAAACCTCTCGCGGCCAGTCCTTTCTCCACGGGCGCAGTCATCGGCAACGTTGCCGATTGCCAGGTTTCCGGTTCGTTCAGCAAGCGATCAAGGTCATTGAGAATGACCAGCGCCGAGCGTCCATCGATCCCCCCGTGATTGGTCACCAAAGCAATCCAGATAACCTCATCGCTTTGACCGGTCACCAGATAGGCACGCCAGGAAACGGTTGAAATGTCCAGGACCGGTTTGGCAATTTCGGAATAGAACGCTTCGACGTCAAACGCTTCTCCTGCGGTGTGGACCGCGATTTCGATTTGTTCAAATGGAACATCCACAACCCAGTCGCGGGAAGCTTTCCCCTCTATTCGAGCACGCATCATGGGGTGACGGTTGTGGATCCGTTTCAGCGCCGATCGAAGCTCCGAAACTGTTGGAGAGACGCCAAACTTCGCCATCGCTACCAGCTGTATTCCGCAATTGCTTCGACGTATCAGTTCAGAAAATAGTGTTTCTTGAGGTCCGAGGGATCGTTTCAATGGATACACCTAGTGTTGCAGGTCTCCACTGAAAGTTAGGTTGTGCTGACCGCTTTCACAATATCGCAGTCAGGTTCATTGCACGCTTGCAGGCCTTCACCAAACGCTCAAGTGGATTTGGCAAGTGGCAGAATTAAAGTCTAGCCTGATGCGCGTTTTTTCAGTCCTGGAACATCTGATGTGACAGAACCCGCTCCCCTAGGAGCGAGTTCTGAAGAAGGTCAGACGATCGCAAAATCGTCAGGTTGCAGAACAGTGCCGTCGGCAAAGACGAACTGCTCGAGATCCGCGCCTGCGTCATTGATGGTGATTTCGCCGGGGCTGCTGTCCCATGACAGGACCATGTTGTTGTCGCTGTCACGCGAAGCTTCGATGTCGGAGCGGTTGAGATCTTTGAAGACCAGCTTGTCCGCGCCATTTCCCGCCATTTCGATGATCTCCATTTTTCCGCCCTTGGATGTGACGACATATGTGTCGTTTCCTGAACCACCCATAAGCTTTTGCAAGCCCCCTGAGGACGCTCCAGGCTCCAATGTGTCGTTGCCCGAGCCACCGTTGAGCGTGTCGTTTCCGGCATTGCCCTTGAGAATATCGTTGCCGCCGCCACCATTCAGGAAATAGGCAACCTTGGCATCATCCCCGACAACGCGGTCATCCTTGTCTGCGCCCTGAAATCTCTCAAATCCGTATTTGGAGAGCGCTGCGGTGTTGAATTTCGATCCGGTCTCCACAACAAGCGTGTCAATTCCAGCGCCACCAATGTCTTTCGGCGCGCCATTGTCCCAGAACTTGTCGCCGCTGCCATAGTAGATGATGTCATTTCCGGCACCACCGGCAACATCGTCACGGCCTGCACCACCCCTGATGTAGTCATTGCCGGAATTTCCGCGAAGTATGTCGTCTCCAGCACCACCGACAAGCCGATAGTCGACATCACTCTCGTTGCCGATGACGCGATCATTCTTCTCTGCGCCAACGAACCTTTCAAAACCATACCAGGACAGGCCCGAAGTGTTGAAGACCGAGCCCTTGTTGACGATCAGCGTGTCGATGCCTGTACCGCCGATGTCCTTTGGAACGCCATTCGTCCAAAAGTCGTCGCCGTTTGAATAGTAGATCGTGTCGTTGCCGTTGGTTCCGACCGGCGGAGGAGTTGTGCCACCGCCTTCAGAGCCATCCTTTACGTCCAGTTTGACGTTCTTGCCCGAAACCGAGACCGTTTTTTCAATTGTTCCATCAATGCCGGTACCGGTAAATTTGGCCGTGTAGGAACCATCTGCCAGCGCAATACTGTATCCGCCGCCGGGATCAGTCGCTCGCGAGGCAACAGTCGCGCCAGAGGAATTGACGATCGTGACTGTAACGGAACCGAGCCCCTCACCCAGATCGTAGGACTTGTCGCTGTCAGCGTCGTCAAAGACAACGCCCGTCACGTAGTTTTTCTCTGTCCCTGCAAAGTTTTGCGTGGCGTAGCTTGTAGAATGGTCTGGCGAGTTCGGGTGGCCACCAATGGCATCACCAACGCCCAGCACTGAATAATTCGCGCTGAGAATGTTGGCTCTGTGGCCGGATGAATTCATCCAGCCTTCATGCATGTCTTCAATGATCTTCTGAGGCACATACTCGCCGGATATTGGCTTGGACTGGTTAAAGGGGTTATAGGCGATGTTTTCGCCCATTGGGTACTCCGTCCAACCCTCTGCCTTCATTCTGTCCCAGGGCTCTGACCCACCAGCGCCCGTATGATCGAGAACGCGGCCGGATGCCATCCAGTCGGAGTGTTTTTGCGCTGCCGAATTGAGCTGTGCTTCGGATGCAAGTGGCTCGAGGCCAGCTGCCAGTCGTTCCTTGTTCACGAGTTCCAAAATAAGCTGTTCGCTTGAACTCAATTTGTTCACCGGATTGTCGGCCATGATCTACCCTTTCCCATTTCACATAACGGGCCGCAGGCTCATGGCGAAATCTGGCAAAAGAACCGCAGGATTACGGAAGCTTTGGGCAATGCTGTGTCAGAAAAAAATCTCGCTCAGCGTGTACCTTGTGTTGTCAACGAAGGCTTGGGAGTGAGTTGGATTGACTGGCAGAGTTCTGCCTTTCAAAGATGTCCCGCTTTCGACAGTCAGATAAAAATATAACATGAAAACCGTTCAAACCAGCAATGAGATAAAACAGGTTGCATGGATCAAAGAAGTTCGATTTTTCTACTAATTCCCAATTATTTACAGGTTTCTTGCTGAATAGAAACAGGTCCGCTGTCTTCTCTGCTTATGATGAACAGACGCTTCAGGTGCAAAGTGGCCTTGTTGAGGTTCGTTGGGGGTGATTAGTTGCCTACTCAGTCTGAGGACAGCCCATGTCAACGGTCACAACACACTCCCAATCGCAGGTCACCACCGGCATCTTGATGATGAGCGTCGGGGTTGCAAGCCTTTGTGTCAGCGACGCAATCGCGAAGGCTCTCACGGCAGACTATTCCCCTATCCAGATCATTTTTATCCGGAATTTCATTGCACTTCCCTTCGCAACGCTCATCGCTTTGCGGCTGGGCGGCCGCTCCGCGCTCGTGTCTCACCGACCGATTGCTCATCTGTTGCGTGGTGTGCTCTGGCTTCTTGCCGCCGGGCTCTTTTTTACCAGTTTCATTTACCTTGGCCTTGCGGAAGCGACGACACTCATATTTGCAATGCCGGTATTTGTGACCGCTATTTCCGCATTGCTGCTCAAGGAGCAAGTTGGATGGCGCCGATGGTCAGCGGTTCTTGCCGGTTTTTTTGGGGTCCTGGTCGTCATCAGGCCGGGTTTCGGAACATTTCAAATGGCCTCGCTGCTGCCGCTCACAACCGCATTCTTCTATGCCTTGCTGATGTTGAGCGCCCGCTGGGTCGATCCGCGCGAAAGCGTCTGGACGCTGATGCTTTATCTGGTCGGTGCCGGTGCGCTGCTGAGTGCACTGCTCCTTCCTTTTGTATGGGTGCCTCCGCGTCTTGAGGATATCTGGCTGTTCCTGGGGATCGCTTTGTTCGGCACTGCCGGTATCACTTTGATGACACAAGCATTCCGGTTCGCACCGGCAGCGGTTGTTGCACCGTTTGACTACACGGCCCTTCTCTGGGCAACGCTGCTTGGATGGTTGCTCTGGGAGGAGATACCTGATGTTGCGACCTATGTTGGTGCTGTCATCATCATTGCCAGCGGCATCTATATCGTCTTGCGCGAGCGGCAAGCGGAAGCATAACCTGAACTGTTGCTGACGGAACTATCCGGGCACAAACAAACAGGGACGATCGATTGACCGTCCCTGTTTGTGTGTTCACTGCCAATATGGATCAGATAAAATCCGTGTCCGGAACTGATACCTGGACCGCGCTTGTGCCATGAGCAAGTGCAGTTGTCAGGTCAGACGCAACAGCATCACCTTCAGCACCCCCGAAGGAACCGAGAGTGTCGGCAGCTCCGTCAAGGAGGTTCATGATGTCTGCAGATGCAAACACATCTGAACCGATGGAAACGCTTTCGGCGCTTACAGAAACACCATCGTCCCAGTCCGGCTGATCGTAGATCGCCTTCAGGTCAAAGGCGAAACTGTCAGCTCCCTGAACAACTTTCAACCACTCAACGGCGGTCGTGTCATCGTCCATGCCATAGACAGTGGCAACCGTCTTGTCCTCAACATGGATTGCCAGTTTGTCGGCCGTTTTCGTGAAGCTGAACGTATCCTCTTCAAATCCCAGGAGTGTGAAGCTGCGCAATTCGATGACGTCATTGCCATCAGGTGCCTGGCTGATTTCATCGATTTGCGGAATGTCGACACCGAAGGATTCCAGGAAGGACTGGACACCATCGGTTGCGCGTTCGGCAATCTTTGCTTCGCCATCTGCCCAAATCGCATAGACATCGTCTCCAGCTTCACCTGAAAGGAAACCCGTGCCGCCAAGAACGTCATCGCCAGCACCGCCCAAGGTGACATTGGCTTTGACTTCATAAGAACCGAAGCCGTTAACACCAAATTCCGGGCTAAAGGCGGCAGCCACGTCGAGCACGCCTGAAACCGGTTCTGTGATGTCCTTTATAGCGCTTACCGTGCTTGTGAGTGCGGACCGGAAATCCTGAACCAGCGGCACATCAGAAAGCATGTCGTGGATCATGATCTTTGTGAAATCGACCACATCGAGAATAACGTCCGATCCAGAACCACCGGAATACAAGTTGCCGGCACTAATGGCTGCAATCTCGACAGGGTCGCCATCATTGACTTCTTCGTTCAACTCCAGGGAGTCAATCAGATCATCGAGGCTCTCGCCTGTGAGGATCAAATCGTCGCCGGCACCTCCCATTACCAGGGAGTTGGTATCGGCTGTCGCAAAGGCGATATCGTTGTCGTCGCCGCCATGGACTATCGTGCCGGGACCACCTGCGATCATCAAATCTGCTCCGTCGCCACCAAGCTGTGCGGTCACGACCAACTCGTCCGGCAAGGCACCGGTCACGCTGGCCTTGCGGTTGCCGTTCGCATCCTTGTCGTTGCTGAACTCGAGTGTCGCCGCAGCTTCGTCACCCAGGGAAACGCCAAGCATTATGTCGGTTCCTGCGCCGCCATACTGGAAGGAGACAGCCCCCTTAAATTGTGGTGCAATAACAGTGGCTGCTGCCACCATGACATCTGACCCGTCGCCACCGAACTGTGCCACGCCCTGACCGCCACCAACGATGATATCATTGCCAGCATCGGCATATTGAAGAACACCAACACCGCCGCCGATCATGACATCATTGCCTTGACCCATGACCTGCGTCGTCAGGGCGCCGGCGCCAAAGGCAAAATCCTTGCCGGATCCGCCGAATTGGAGATTGTTGGTACCACCGCCGATCAGAACGTTGGTGCCGCCACCTTCTGTTTCGAAATGTTCATCGAAATTCTCGATAACTTCAGCGAACTTGCCATCGTCAAATCCGAGATCTGAGGGGATCGCGCTCCACAAATGGTCTCCAAACTGAATGTTGTTCGCGCCGCCAGCCATCAAGAAGTCATGGCCGGAACCGCCGATCTGGATATTCGCACCGCCAACCGCAAACAGAGCATCATCGCCGGCACCCCCGTGTTGCAGGTTCAGGCCTGCTACACCGACAAGGATATCTTCGCCGTCACCGCCAAACTGTCCGACATTTGTTCCAAGACCGAACATCTTGTCATTGCCGCCATCGCCGAACTGCAGATTGCCGGCACCAGCTGCAGCCAAAAGGTCTTCACCTTCGCCACCAAACTGGATGTTCGCCGCACCGAGCGCTTTCAGCTTGTCATCACCGGCTCCACCAAACATTGTGTTGACGCCGCCAAGCGCGAACAAGTCATCTTCACCGGCACCGCCGTGAACGACATTCACACCACCGATCGCGGTAATTGTATCGTTGCCGTCATCACCGTGAAGAACGTTGACACCACCGGCAGCCTTGATTGTGTCGTTCCCGGTGCCGCCATTGGCAACGGTTGCGCCTCCCACGGCTTCGATCAAATCATTGCCGGCATCGCCATGAATGACATTGGAGACACCATATCCATAGATGGCGTCATCATCCGCTCCGCCATACATGACATTCGAAGCACCGCGACCTTCCATATGGTCTTCGCCATCTTCACCGTGCATGACATTGGATGCACCGCGACCATATACTTCATCGTTACCGTCACCGCCGCGCATGACATTGGAAAGGCCTTTGCCCTCCATGACGTCAGCACCGTCGCCGCCATGCATGACATTCGAGGCGCCATGACCTTCCATATGATCATTGCCAGCGTCACCATGCATCACATTGGAGGCGCCATAACCAAACATCTCATCGTCGTGATTGCCTCCGCGCATGATGTTCGATGCGCCTCGGCCTTCCATATGATCTTCGCCGTCATTTCCGTTCATGACATTGGAAGCGCCATAGCCAAACATGTCGTCGTTGCCGGTTCCACCGTGCATCACATTTGAAAGACCGTGGCCTTCAATGTGGTCATCGCCGCTGTCGCCGTGCATGATGTTCGAAGCGCCGTAACCGTACATGTCATCGTCGTGATTGCCTCCGCGCATTTCATTCGATGCACCGCGGCCTTCCATATGGTCTTCACCGTCATTTCCGTTCATGACATTGGAAGCGCCATAGCCAAACATGTCGTCGTTGCCGGTTTCGCCGTGCATCACATTTGAAAGACCATGGCCTTCCATGTGGTCATCGCCGCTGTCGCCGTGCATGACGTTCGAAGCACCGTAACCGTACATCTTGTCATCATGAGCGCCGCCATACATGACATTGGAAGCGCCACGGCCTTCCATATGGTCGTTGCCGTCCTCCCCTTTCATCACGTTGGAGGCTCCGTAACCCTTCATGGTGTCATTGCCGGTTCCGCCATACATCTTGTTAGAAGCGCCGTAACCGTAGAGGCCGTCGTGGCCAGAGCCGCCTTTCATGATGTTGGTTGCGCCATATCCATAAAGACGGTCGTTGTAGCTGCCCCCGTCCATATCGTTCCAGATGCCGCGGCCGTACATATAGTCCGTGCCGGATTCGCCGCGCATGACGTTCTTAGCGCCATAACCGTAGAGATAATCCGTACCGGTTCCGCCATACATGCCATTGTAGCCGCCATAGCCATAAAGCTTGTCGGTGCCGCTTCCGCCATAAAGGTAATTTGTTGCGCCGTAGGCCTTGATCTTGTCGGTTCCGGAACCGCCATAGAGATAATTCAGTGGCGCCCAGCCTTCGATGTAGTCATTGCCGGAACCGCCATAAAGCTTGTTGCGGATAGCTGAGTATCCATAAAGCTTGTCATTGCCGGAGCCGCCGTCCTTGTTGCCGTAAAGACCGTACAATTTGTATGTCTGATGAATGCTTTTTGAAGAAGAGCCCATTTTGAAAGTTCCTTAAAATAGAGAAATGAATGGATCACGCCGCAAAGGCGCGGGCTTTTACAGAACGGCCGTTTTGATCTAGTCCGGGATGCTGGACGATGCGCAGAACGCGGCCTTTTGCATCACGCCGGACCGAACGAAGCGCACGTTCGGGAAATACGGTCCGTTTCAGATCTCGCGCGGTCGCAAAACCGTCGCCAAAGGGCGCGATGAAATCGATCACCACCGGGTTGGAACCGTTGTTCCATTCCTCAGGGGCTGGGACGTGATTTTCGTGAAGAACAGCCCGTTCCGTTTTCTCGTCGAGCCAGGCCCAGGTTGCGAGCGCAACGGGCAATCCGCCGCGCCGCCAGATGCGAACCTGACCAAGCATGAGCGGCGGCAAGATGAGGCCACCGACTTCGGCAATGGTGCGGTCCTTGTGCAAGGCGCTTTCAGCCATTAGGGCTGTCGCCTCGCCAAGCATGGCGAACGTCACTTCCGGGGTAGGTTGCAATTGGGCCATTGTCTCAGCTCCTGACAGCGTTTCCGTTGTCAGAAAGCTAAGATCGGCGGGAACTACCCGGTATGGGGTAGATCCCCCATTCGTGCCCAACGCATTTGGATTTCGCGCCGACAAAGCTCAAGCGCACCACGATCACAAACGCCCCAGATGCTGGCGACTTCTTGTGCAGTTGCTGCACAATTCCACTGTCAGCCTGAGAACGCTGTTGGAATTCTCAGTGAAAAGAGTGTTCCACGCCCCGGTTCGGATGAAACATCAAGCAATAGTCCATTTTGCGAGGCCAGGTCCATGCATATGGCAAGACCCAGGCCATGGCCTTCGCTGTCCTTTCCCGATTTCCAGGCCTTTCTGAATTGTGTCAGTTCGGCCTCGCTCATGCCGGGGCCCGTGTCGATGACCTGCAGCAGTACGTTATCACCCCGACGTCTGACACCGGCAAGCACTTTGCCCTTTTCGGTATACTTGATTGCGTTCGACACCAGGTTCGAGGCAATGCGCATCAACGCCAAAGGCTGAACTGAAATCTGGACGCTGGATTCGACGATTACGAGGTTGAGGTCCTTTGAAGTGGCCTCATCCCGAAACATCTGACCAACGGTCTCAAGGATTAACGAAATTCCGTATGGTTGCGGATCGGACTGATCCCGATCGAGGTCGTTATCCGTGCTCTCATCCGCCATATCCGGGCGAGCGTCTTCAAGATGCTCCAAGGCAAGGTTCTGGATATAGTCGAAAGCCTCGTGCAAGCGCGCGCGCGTTGCACCTGTCTCGTCGCGCGTCATTGCCTCCACGGTCATACGAAGCGCGCTCAAGGGTTGCTTGATATCGTGTGACATTGTCGCCAATTGGAGCTGACGCTTCTCAGCCAACTCGCGAACACGCGAATAATTCTGCTCGGCTCTCAGAAGTTCCCTAGCGACATCCGCCTCCTTGCGCACCGCTTCAATTTCCCTGTTCAGCGCTCTTGCATGTTCGCGCCGCAATTCGACGAGCCCGGTGGAAAGACCCGCCATGACGCCAAATGCCAGTGTCGCGTAAACACCCTTGATGAACCAGGGAATGGAGATTTCCTCGATACCCATGCGGAAAATCGCCAGAACAATCACCAGGGTGAAACCCGTTATTGTAATGGCCGTGACCCAGCGAACCACCCGCTTGCGCGCACCGTTGAATGCATCCCACTGAAAAACGGCATAGACCTGAGCAAGCAGCATGCCGGCAAGGAGAACGTAGCTGAACGGGGCCATGAATTCGGCAGGCAGGAAGAAGACAAAAACAATCGCACCCAGTGCTCCGGCGCTCGCCCAGAACAACTGCATATGAAAACGCTGCCGGCTTGCATACCGCCGCAGAGACAGCCCTGCGCAAAAATAGCCCTGCGCGATCACCAGTAGCAGAAGGACAAGCCCGACCGACAAATGAATGTCAGGCAGATCGGGATAGAGCCAACGGAAAGGAAAATTATCCAGATAGGAGACAAATCCGAGCCCCAGCATCAAGAGCAGCGCATAGGAAAACTCCACGATGCTTTTCATCGCGATGCTGAAGGCGAAAAAGAATATCAGGCAAGAGCCGAGAAAGGCATAAAAGCCGGCTAGTTTCAGTCCACTCGCGAATGCATTTTCCTGATGTACGGCTGGCGGCTCCAAGGCGAAATCGACTTCTTCAATTGCGCCGTGAACCATTCGCGTGGCGACAATCGCTTCTTCGCCAGAACCGAGCACAATCGATGCGCTGCGAAGGCGAGACATGCTGTAATCGTCAGGATTGAACGCGCGGCGTATGTCGTGATTGAGAAGTTGTTCGACTGTACCATCCGACCTGATGAGGAATACGTCGAGTGCAATCAGGCCGTAGATATCGGACGCCAGGAACCATCCGGAATGGGTCTGAGCAGGGATAGGTTCAGGGCCCTTTATGGCAAGCAGTCCCCAGATCCCCTGATAAGGAACGACCTTCGCTGCAACTCCTTCGAAGCTGTCCGACAAACCGCTATCTTTGAATTGGGCTGCAAGCTCAGCAAGCGCCTGCTTCCTGTCTTCCGCAAAGCTCATGGATTCACCGACATTTTCGACAGGCCGGTTGTGTTTGAGTTGTAGTGTTTGCGGTGCAGCTGACGCTGCAACGGTTGCGAAAACAACACTCAAGCAGACAAGGAAATATGCTATGACTGCTCTCACGCCGTCCCCTTCACCTTTTTGGTCGAGCATACATTGTCGCAGTCCCGCTTTCATGCCGTAATTGCTGATGATCATGCAATTGTCCGCGCCGGATTGCGCAGCGCTTTGGAAACCCCGGGTACAGTCGAACCGGACGGCATAGAAGTCGTGGCTGAAGCCAGCGACGGACTGCAGGCAATTGCTGCCCTACGCCAGCACCGTCCTACGTTGCTCATTCTGGACGTCCAGATGCCCCATGCAGGCGGGTTGGAGGTTCTGGTGGAGGCAAGAAGATGGTCGCCGGAGACAAAGGTCGTCGTGTTGACCGGCGTTTCGTCCATCGGCAAGATTGGTGAATTGGTCGCCAGTGGCGTTGATGGTCTTTTCTCAAAAAGCGAAGACCATGATGAGCTGATCCGCAGACTGCCGAATATCTTGCGCGGGCATCGCCACATTGCAGCGCGTTTTGAAACCATGCTCGAAGATGCTTCGGATGTGCCGATACTGTCTGATCGCGAAAGACAGACTCTCAATCTGATTGTCTCCGGCCGGTCCAACAAGGAAATTGCTGAAACACTTGGCATCAGCGCTAAAACAGTCGACCGCCATCGCACCAATCTCATGAAGAAACTTGATGTACATTCTGTCGCGCAGCTGATTGCCTATGCCCTGCGCGAGGGCCTGATTGACCCTTCTGTCGAGCTGTAGTGAATTCAAAAACAAACTGAATTCTGTATCCTGGGTAAGCGATCCCACGCGTCAATATCGCGGGATCGCTGCCTTCAGGAACGAGTTAATCAAACTCTTTGAGTAAAGGTCGCAGCCTTGACTTCGATTGCGTAGTCCTTCGCGAGCGCAAGGAACGCATCATAGCTTTTTTGCACTTCGGCAAATTTCGGGTTGGCCGCGGCATTTTCAGCCATGACTTCCGAAACAGCCGGTTTAAGCGCTGCCATCACATCGTCTGGGAATGCGGCAAAGGTCACACCTTCGTCCTTCAGTTTCTTCATGGCGACAGCGTTGAAATAGTCAAACTGAGCCGTGGTTTCGACCGAGACAGCCTCTGCCGCGTTGGCAATCACTGCCTGCAGATGTGCCGGCAGACCGTCATAGGCATCTTTGTTGACCACGATTTCCAATGCAGCAGAGGGTTCGTGGAAAGCCGGAACGTAACAATACTTTGCAACCTTCTGCAGACCAAAGGCCTGATCGAGCATGGGCCCGACCCATTCTGCCGCATCAATTGCTCCCGACTGGAAAGACGGAAAGATTTCCGGAGGCGGCAAGAGCACCGCATTGACACCAAGCTTGCGCATGGCCTCACCGCCGAGACCGGCGATGCGCATGTTGAGACCTGCGAGATCGTCGAGGCTTTCCACCGGGTTCTTGAACCAGCCTGCGGCCTGTACGCCGGAACTGCCGGAATAGAACGGTTTCAGACCACGCTCAGAGTAGATGCTGTCCCAAAGATCCTGACCGCCGCCGTAACGCAGCCATGCAGTGGTTTCCACTGCGGTCATACCGAAAGGCACCGCGGAGAAGAAGTGCAAGGCGGAGTTTTTGGAGGCCGCATAATAAGGCGTTGAATGGCCGATTTCAGCGGTCCCCTGCTCCACCGCGTCCTCAACACCGAACGGCGGCACCAATTCGCCGCCGGAAAAAACCTTCAAGGTGAGCTGACCATCTGACATTGCAGCGACGCGTTCAGCGAAAGACGTCACATTGGTACCAACACCGGGGGCCTTTGCAGGAAAGGAGGTCGGCAGTTTCCACTCGACCTTGCCCTGCGCAATTGCCGGGGCGGCCAGCATGGTTGCGGGCGCAGCAACTGCGCCGACTTTCAGGAAATCGCGTCTTTTCATTTCAACTTCTCCTCAAAACAAAACAGCGGGCAACCAGGTGGCAAGCACCGGAAACGCAATGACCACGGCAAGCGCCAGCAATTGAATTGCGACAAACGGGATGACCGCAACGTAAATGTCGGACGTCCGGATTTCCGCCGGGGCCACAGATCGAAAGTAAAAGAGCGCAAAACCAAAGGGCGGCGTCAAGAAGGATGTTTGCAAGTTGAGCGCAATCAGCACTGCAAACCAAACCGGACTTATGTCCGATTGCAGGATGATCGGCCCAACGATTGGCACCACAATGAAGATGATTTCGACAAATTCCAGGATAAATCCCAGCAGAAAGATGACCAGAAGCGTCAAAACGAGCATTCCATAAGCGCCGCCAGGCAGCGCCTGCAAAACTTCGGCGACATGCTCATCTCCGTCAAAACCGCGAAAGACAAGCGACAAAATGCTGGCAGCGATCACAATGCCGAAGATCATCCCCGTAATCGACACCGTTTCGCGCAGCGCAGGTATCAGAACGTCTTTTTTCAGCAGCGAATTTGCAGCCGCCAACAAGAAACAGAAAGCCGTCATCGTCAAGGAGACGGAAACGATTGTCGCGCCCGACCAAACGATCTTGCCGCCGGCAAATTCAAGCCCGAAGACCCCTGCCCTGCGCAGAACCAAGAGCAATACAGCCAGTATCGCGCACGCAATCGCCAGACGTGCGCCAGAACCTCCCCGGCCCGAAGCGGCAATCAGGACAGCACCTGCCACCCCGACCGATGCTGCCTCAGTCGGTGTTGCAACACCGAGGAGAATGCTGCCCAGAACAGCGACGATCAATCCGAGGGTCGGAGCAATGCTCCCAATCAGCTCAAGAACCGAGACCTTGTTCTCGTCTGCATCCAACCGGTCCGCCGCAGGAGCACCGCGCAGGCGAAAAAGCACATAGGCGGCATAAAGCAGGACAAGCAGTAGTCCGGGCAACAACGCACCGGCGAACAGATCCCCGACCGTGACCGGATCCGGGGCAAAATTTCCGGCTTCCTGTTGTGCCTCGAAATAGGCGTTGGATATCTGGTCACCCAGCAAAATGAGGACGATTGAGGGTGGAATGATCTGGCCCAACGTGCCGCTGGCGCAGATCAGCCCGGCGCTCATGTGCTTGTTGATGCCTGACGAAAGAAGCGCCGGGAGCGTTATCGTTCCCAGCATGACGATGGTAGCGCCGATGATGCCCGTTGACGCCGCGATCAAGGCGCTCACCAAAATGACAGCAAGGGCAAGCGATCCCTGATTGCCGCCCAAAGCGTCTGTCAGGCTTTTGAGCATCTTCTCGGCCTGCCGCGATTTCTCCAACAAGAGGCCCATAAACACGAAAAGCGGCACGGCCAGCAGCAGAGGATTGGACATGACCCCGAAGACACGCTGCGGCGCAGCTTGAAAAAGACGAGATCGAAGTGGCCAAAACTTGCCGCGAGCAATGCAACAAGGGTGGGTGCTCCGGCGATTGCCAGAAGTACCGGGACACCGGAGAGAATGCAGCCGAAGACGGCCATGGCCATTACCAGCAACCAGACAACATCCATGCTCATTTGAAGGCCTGCCGGACAACACCGATCAGCCGTTGAAGGCAATGGAGGATCACCAGGGCCGGCAAGATCAGCAAACAGGTCTTGACCAGGAACAGTCCCGGGAGTCCACCTGTCTCCGGAGAGCCTTCCAGGATGACCCACGAGCTCTTCACGAGTGGAAATGCCGCCCAAAGCATGATGCCGAAAACCGGAAGCGCAAGAAGAAGATCTCCCAACCAGTCTATGCGTCGATTGATTGTGTCGTTCCATTTTTGACGAAAGACATCGACACGCACGTGATTTCCCCCGTCAAACGCGACGATCACAGACAGGGCCACCAGAGAGGCAAAGGCATAGTTGACAGCATCTTGTATCTCCAAAAAGCCGAAACCCAGGAGATAGCGCATTAGGACGATCAGCAATTGTCCCAGAAAAACAATCGCTGTGAGCACCATGCAAATCCATCGGACGGTATTGAAGATCCCTTGCATCAAAAGTCCGTTCCAACAACTTCCGTCCAACAGCGTACCCAATTGTCGCATCTGAAGCGGCGCCCAGACCGGGTGCAGATTAGTCGGCTGAATTGGTCATGTATAGAAGCATTTGACTTCGCAGCCACGATAACCCCCAGACGAAAATCGGCCCCCTTGCCATAAAGTTAGAGCACGCTGCCAATTCCTATTTTCCATAAACCGGCAGCTCCATAAACCACGCCCGGTTCAGGCTCATGCAGTTTCGTCAGAAACCGACGTCGCAGTTCGTCAATCGCCCGGCTGATTTTGTGTTCGACAATTAGCAGCAAGACCTTTGCACCGCACAAATTGCTTTGTCACTCGAGACCATGCGTGGGCATCCAGGGGATATGAACTCATGCAGTCAGAAAACTTTTCACCAATAATTCATATTCTTACCGGAGTTCATCATACCCAGTTTCCACAGCTTTGACCGCTGCTAATGCACCTTCATGCCTTGTCGCAACGCAGCAATTGCGATACCCGCCTTTGCTAGACGCTGGCAGGACCGCGTTGTCGCTTTCTCCTTCCTCCTCCTGGAGTGAAGTGGCTTCCTCCCTGCGGAAATCCGGCGTCTTCCGGTTTTTGAATTCATTCAGGAGTCCTTCAATGCTCGGCAAAAAAGTTCCCTTCGTTACTTTTCGCACCCGTGTCCGTGACGTTTCAATCGATGGTCCGAACCCCTTCCGTTGGGAAGACAAAACCAGCGATGACTATTTCAAGGGCAAAAGGGTTGTCCTGTTTTCACTGCCGGGAGCGTTCACGCCAACCTGCTCTACATTTCAGCTCCCGGATTTCGAGAAACTCTACGCCGACTTCCAAGCCGAAGGTGTCGACGAAATCTACTGTGTTTCAGTGAACGACGCGTTCGTTATGAATGCCTGGGCCAAGGCGCAGGGCGTGAACAGCGTCAAAGTCATTCCTGATGGATCGGGAGAGTTCACGCGCAAGATGGGCATGCTTGTCGCCAAAGACAATCTCGGCTTTGGAATGCGTTCGTGGCGTTATGGCGCTGTTGTCAATGATGGTGTTGTCGAACAATGGTTTGAAGAAGAAGGTTTCTCCGACAATTGTGAAAGCGACCCCTACGGCCTGTCTTCCCCGCAAAACATTCTTGAATCATTGCGCACTGACAAAGTCAAAGCCGCATAGATCGGAACTGGCTATTGTCTGCTTGTGGAAAGCCCCGGATTGAGAGATCCGGGGCTTTTCTTTGTCTATCGACTTGTGTCTTCCAGCCGCCGACGCTCGTCTTCACTGCGCAGTTCCAGCCACATGGCGTTCAGGATTGCCAGGCAACACGCTAACGGCATCCCAAGGATCCAGGCAAAATACCACATCAGTTCATCTCCTCAGTATGCCGTGTGATTGTCGCGCTCGATGGTTTCCTCATCCACCTTGCCCCACAGGACCTTGTAGACCCAGGCCGTGTAAACGAGAATTATCGGCAGGAAGATCAAGGTCACGACCAACATATTGAACAGCGTTCGATGCGTTGACGATGCGTCCCAGACCGTCAGGCTGGCTTCGGGCTGAACCGAAGACGGCAGAATGAAGGGGAACATGGACACGCCAACGGTGGAAATGATCCCGAAGACCGCGGACTTGGAAAACAAAAAAATCGTCATTTCGAGCCGGGTCTGCAGGAGCAACATTGTGCCCAGCATTCCAACAAACCCGAGCCCTGGTGCAAGCCAGAGGATGGGGTGAGCCGCATAATTGATCATCCATGCGCCACTTTCGGTGACAGCCTGTTTGGCCAGTGGGTTGGCCTGCATATTCGGGTCAACTTCCGAGGTAATCCTGAAGCCTTCGACATAGCCGCTGGCAACTAGATAACCACCGATCGCGAACAGAACGATACCCAGAGCAGATGCAAGCGTGCCGAACCGCCGAGCCCGTGCCGCGATATCGCCCGAGGCACGCATGACAAGCCAAACCGAACCGTGCATCACAAGCATTGCGACAGACAACAAACCACAAAGAAGCGAGAATGGTGAAAACAGGCCAAAGAACGACCCTTCATAAGTCATCCGCAGGTCGGAATCGAGACTGAAGGGAACACCGAGCAACACGTTGCCGACTGCAACGCCGAAGACCAGTGCGGGCACAAAGGAGCCGGTGAATAGTGCCCAATCCCAGGCAGTGCGCCAGGATGGATCCGGCCTTTTCGACCGGTATTTGAAGGCGACAGGCCTGAGGATCATGGCTGCAAGCACGATGAACATCGCCAGGTAAAAACCTGAGAAGCTGATCGCATAGAGTGGCGGCCAGGCCGCAAAGATCGCGCCACCTCCCAGAATGAACCAGACCTGATTGCCTTCCCAGGTCGGGCCGATGGTGTTGATGACAACACGCCGTTCAATGTCGGTTTCAGCTACAAACGGCAGCAGCGCTCCGACACCCATGTCAAAGCCATCAGTGACGGCAAAGCCGATCAGCAGAATACCGAGAAGCAGCCACCAGATCATTTTCAACACTGAGTAATCGATCAATTCGTAGAGGATCATCGTGTCTTACTCCGCAGGGACGGTGGCTGAAGATGGAACCGGCTGCATGGATGGCGGCGGGGCCACAGCTTCCTCCCCGTCTTCCGGTCCAATCTTGATGTATTTGATCATCAGGCTGACCTCGATCACCAGAAGTGTCGTGTAGAGGAGGACAAACCCCGCCAAAGTGAGAAGGACCTCGGTTACAGAGAGATTGGAAACAGCTGCGGACGTCGGCAGCATACTTTCGATGATCCAGGGTTGGCGGCCATATTCGGCTACAAACCAGCCCATTTCGCACGCGATCCAGGGTAGCGGGATCGACCATACGGCAACATGAAGCAGCCAGCGGCGTTTCTCACGCAACGTATCCAGTTTTCCGGAGGACGAATAGTAGAAGAACACGGTCGTCAGCAAGATGAAGAAAAAGCCGCAAGCAACCATTATCCGGAAGGCATAGAACATCGGCAGCACGTTCGGCACCGTCGACCAGGCAGCAGCGTCAACCTGCTCCGTTGTTGCCTCCATCGGATTGTCCGTGAAAGGAAGGAGCAAATAGGCATAACCAAGGGAGTTTGCGTTTTGACTGAAGGTTTCGCGCAGTTCTTCACTCGCCTCAACCGGGTTTTCCCGGATCTTCTGGAGCGCATCCCAGGCGATCGCTCCCTGCCGAATCCGGTCCTTGGACCGATCCACCAGATCGTTGATACCTGGAATGACAGTGTCGAGCGAACGCGTCGCAATCAGACCCATCACATAAGGCACTTCGATCGCGAAAATATTCTCCCGCTTTTCCATGTCAGGCCAGGCAATCACATTGAATGCTGCGGGAGCCGGCTCTGTTTCCCACATGGCCTCAATGGTTGCGAGTTTCATCTGCTGGTTCAGATTGGCCTCATAGCCGCTCTCGTCACCCAGGACGACGACCGACAATGCGGAGGCAAAGCCGAAGGCAGAGGCAATAGCCAATGAGCGTTTGGCGATCTGCAGGTGCCGTCCTTTGAGCATGTACCAGCATGAAATGCCGATCATGAACATGGCAGCGGTCACATAGCCGGCCGAAACCGTGTGAACGAACTTGGCTTGTGCAACGGGGTTGAACAGCACGTCGAAGAAACTGCTGACCTCCATGCGCATGGTATCTGGATTGAAGATCGCACCGACCGGATGTTGCATCCAGCCGTTGGCGATCAAGATCCAAAGCGCCGAAAAGTTCGTCCCAAAAGCGACTGCCCAGGTGGCGGCAAGGTGTTGGCGCTTGGAGAGCCTGTCCCAGCCAAAGAAGAACAGGCCGACGAATGTCGCCTCCATGAAGAAAGCCATCAGCCCTTCAATTGCGAGCGGTGCGCCGAAAACATCTCCAACATACTGACTGAAATAGGCCCAGTTCATTCCAAACTGGAATTCCATTGTCAGGCCGGTTGCAACACCAAGCACAAAATTGATTCCGAAGAGCGTTCCCCAGAACTTGACCATGCGTTTCCAGATCTCGCGCCCGGTCATGACATAGACCGTTTCCATAGTTGCGAGCAGGATGGATAGGCCAATCGTCAAAGGAACGAACAAGAAGTGGTAGAGCGCTGTCATGGCAAACTGAAGCCGGGACAGGTCAACGACGCTTAGTTCCATCGTATTCCCCCTTATCGGGCCTTAGCGGCCCGAGCACGAAGCTTAGGATGAAAACTCACGTCACAAGCCGGTGCGGCAAGGCTTCCCTGTCGAAGACGAATGAAATCGCGCCTGCCAATCCCGTCAAAGAACCGACTTGTCAAATGAGTCTTCACATGAAGCAATCGTGCCCCGGCCATCTTGCAAGGTCAATGCGACAGATCGTAAACAACAACCTGAAATAGCAGAAAAGCGGAAGATAATCCTTTGATTTTTGGAAAGAATTATCTCACCTCTTCGCCCGATGCGGCCTGAAGTGCACGCAGGTTGACAATGCGATCCGCCAAATCAAGTTCGCATTTTTTATGTGCAACAATCAGAACGGCTGCTGAGCCGCGGTGAGAATTGAAGCGATCCAGCACTTCCTTGGATGTCCCTTCGTCCAGTCCCTCGGTCATCTCGTCGAGAATGAACAAATCAGGGCGGGTCAGAAACGCCCGTGCCAGTGCGAGCCTTCGTTGCTCGCCGCCGGAAAGGCCAACACCTCCTTCGCCCAGAATTGCCTGAAGACCCTCGGCATTTCGGGACATACGTTCACCCAGTGCGGCCTTCTCAAGCGCAGCCCAAAGTTCCCCGTCGCTGGCAAGAGGCGCTGCGATACGCAAGTTTGCTGCAACCGTGTCATTGAAAAGATAGGCTCGCTGGGACAGAACTGTGACGGACTGGCGCAGCGTTTCTTCAGGAAGACTATCGAGCGAGCGGCCTGCCAGGCATATTCGCCCGCGGTCCGGTGTCACCAATCGTGAAGCAAGGGCAGCGACGGTGCTCTTGCCGCATCCGCTTCGGCCAGAGAGCGCGACTACCTCTCCCGCGCGTATTTGGAAGGAAACGTCATCAATGACGTTGCCCGTAGCACCCGGATACCGAAAGGAGACCTTTTCGAAGGCAATTGCGTCAGTACCAACCTCCAGCGCCGCGTCGATTTCCTGCACTTGGTCAACCGACTGAACCGCATTTCCTGCCCATACCCGATTGACGGTTCTCCTGGCAGCCAAAGCAATTCGCGGCAGACCGGCAAGGCCCGGGAGCATCATCGAGAAGATCTCCGGAAGCGCCATGACGACGAGAACCAGTCCAACGGCTGTCGCAATTCCGAATCCACCTGATGCTGCGCCTAGCACCGCGGCCATCAACACGGCCGCCAGGAACAGCTGTCCAATCAAGGTTGAAGCCGCTGAAAGCCAAGTTGAACGCTCTTCAAGAGCTTCATGCGCCTTGGCTTGACGATCGTCAGCGATGGATACTCCGCGCGCTGCCTCGTTCAAACCACCATAAATTGCAAGATCCCGCCGCCCTGCAATCAAGTCTGCAGCACGCAGTCCAATGGCATCAGAGGCAGCATCCTCCCGGCGCGCATTTTTGCGATCAGCCTTAGCAAAAGAAATCCAAGCGAGCACTGCCCAACTCGACAGAAAGACAGAACCGACCAGAAAGAGCTGAAACGAAAGCGTCCACCAGATGAGGGCCAACAACAGTGCCAAAATGGCGGCAACCAGCAATGGAACGACAAGACGCAAATAAACCGTATCCAGAGCGGCGATATCCAGAGTAAGCCTGTTGAGCACCAAACCTGAACGTTGACCGCGTTCGTTGCTATGAGCGATTGCTGAAAAGACACGATCTCGCAAACCGGTCAAAAACCGGAATGTCGCATCGTGTGTCAGAACGCGCTCGCCATATCTGCCCGCAGTTCTGATGATCGCAAGCGCGCGAATGATGGCACTTGGAACAAAGATGTTGAGGAACGCTCCGGTTGTTCCTGCGATTGCTGCTGCAGTGATGAACCAACCTGAGACCCCGAGCAGCAAAGCTCCCGCAAGAGCCGGCAACAGAGCGACCAGAATTCCGACAGCAAAATGAAACCGGCTGTATCTGTATTGCTCAAGGATTATCTGCCACACCGTTTTCATGTTGCGGCCAACTCAGCTCGATAGCACAACTTTGCAACATCAACCTTCCTGCCCGGCAAACGAAGCACCGTTGGATCATGCGTCGCGATCAGGCTGGTTCGTTCTTTAGAAAGTGTTGCCAGTCCGTTGATGACATCGGCCGCGGTTTGCGGGTCAAGTCCAGCCGTCGGCTCGTCGGCCAAGAGCAATACTGCATCCTTGCGCATTGCCGCCCTTGCAAGCGCAACGCGCCGAATTTCACCAACAGACAGGCCGAACCCATCCTCACCCAATTGAGTCGCCAAACCATGCGGCAGTCGCTTGACCAACTCTCCTGCTCCGGCCAGACGCAAGGCAGCATGGATTTCTTCGTCACTGACCCCCTCCCTGTTCCGGATGCCTTTGATCAGATTGGCCTTCAAGGAACCGTGGAACAGACGGGGTGACTGGCTTAGCCACATCACACTTTCGCGCAACGGAACCACGGCGTCTGCTAGGCGATGGTCCCCAATCCGGATTTCTCCCTTGGCGGGTTGATGAAAACCCAGAACGCAATCAAGCAAGGTCGTTTTCCCGCTTCCGCTGTCACCTGTGAGAAAAAGTGTCTCGCCTGCGAGGATTTCTAGGCTCAGATCCACGAATATCGGGTGGTCGGAGTGGTTCACCGAAACCTCAACAAAGCGAACAGTTGGCGGCGAAAAAAGAACGGGTCGGGTCGCCGCTTTTTCAATGACCTTGCCGAAGAACACGCAACATTTTCGCCAGTTTCATCGATAAGGTCAGCCAGCTTTTGCTGTGCCGCCAAGCCTGCGGCCCGGTCATGATACGCGACGGCAAATGCTCTGAGCGGCGCAAAAAACTCCGGCGCCAACAACAACACAAAAAGGCCCTGTGCATAGCTCAACGGAGCCCCCCATGTGCCTACTTGAAACTCGCCCAGTAAAGAAAACCCTACATAGACCGCACAAAACGCAATCCCGAGCGCTGAAAACAGCTCCAGAACCGTCGACGACAGAAAAGCGATTTTCAGGACGCGCATCGTGCCAAGTCGGAACGCATCCCCTGCCCGGCGAATATCTTCCCGCGTTCGATCAACAGCACCGAAAAGTCTGAGCGTTTCCATGCCTTTGATACGATCGAGCAAAGTACCACTCATCCGGGTTAGTTCTTCTTGCCTGTCGGCACTTGCCGCCTTTGCGCGAGAGCCTATCAGTGCCATGAAAATCGGAATCATCGGGCCGCTGACAATCAGGATCAATGCGGCCAACCAACTGAACCATAGCGTCACAAGAACGATTGCCACAGGCACGAATTTCAACCGCATCACCTGTGGAACATAGTTTTGGTAATAAGGTCCGAGCAGATCTACCTGTTCGCCAATATGAACCGCAAAGGCCCCTGAAGTGGGAAACGGCAATGCCGGTGAGCGTGAAACCGCAACGTTTAGCAATTCGTTCCGTGTCCGGCTCTTGATTTGGCGTGCGACGAAGCGAGACCTTTTTTGTGCTGTGACCTGAAGCAATACGCGGACAATCGCAACCAAGCCAACCAACAAAGCCATGAGCGTGAGATAACTGAAGGCAAGCTGAACCTCCCGCCCGTTTGCAACACTGAGAGAAGACAATGCTGAAGCGAGCGCACTCGCGATCAGACCTGCCTGCACAATCCAGAGCGCATCGGACAGCACCAGCAAAAGCCCGGCTCTCCGCAGGAGGTTGTTTTTCTGAGTTGTCGATTGTCCGATACCGGGTTTGATCTCCGAGTTTATTACAGCCTCCCCATCCAATGCCTTATTCATTGGCCATCATTTGACCGACCGATCTTAGGACTAGTGCAATTCTGGCTCAGGACAACATCTGCGCGCCGGTTTTGACCTCATAGGTAAAGGTACTTTTGACGGAATACCACATGCTCTTTCTCCAACTGCGGACATGGTTTTTTTCCAATCCTGAAACATCCTGACGCCAGGGTGTCAGGAGGCCTGTGTCATGTAGAGGCGTGTTGAACCTCCCTATCAGACGACGGAGACCTGAAATGTCAGAACCTTGCCTCGAACTCGTTGTTTTCAAAATCAAGGATCCCGAAAAGGCACGAGCAGCCAGACGCGTGGCACAAGACGTCGTGAAACAATATGACGGTTTCATTTCGTGGTCTGCCTACGAAGCTCATGATGAACAAAACCTCTTTGCAGATGTCGTCATGTGGCGCGACCTGGAAGCCGCCAAAGCGGCTGCAGAACAGATTGTCAAAGAGCCCGGTTTTGCCGCCATCATGGCGGAAATGGACGGACTGGTATCTATGGCTCACTTTCGCCTCGACCGTACGGTCGACACCCTGTCTGAAGCTGCCTGACGCCTGTTCGTGGCAAAGAAAAACCACCCCCGAAGCTCGGGGGTGGTCTGGTTCTGTCCGATATGGATACGCCTATTTCATGGTGGGAATAACAAACTCCGCACCATCCTTCAGACCTGACGGCCAGCGAGAGGTGACCGTTTTCGTGCGGGTGTAAAACTTGAACCCGTCCGGACCATGCTGGTTCAGATCGCCAAACCCGGATTTCTTCCAACCGCCAAACGTGTGGTAGGCAAGCGGCACCGGGATCGGCACGTTGATGCCAACCATGCCGATATTGATGCGTGATGCAAAATCGCGCGCGGTATCACCATCACGAGTGAAGATCGCGGTGCCGTTGCCGTATTCATGGCTGAGCGGCAGGTCGAGCGCTTCTTCATAAGATTCAGCACGCACAACAGAAAGAACCGGTCCGAAGATTTCGGTCTTGTAGATATCCATGTCCTTGGTAACATTGTCGAACAGGCAGCCGCCCATGAAGAAACCGTCTTCATAGCCCTGCATGGAGAAGCCGCGTCCATCAACGACGAGGTTTGCACCTTCCTTGACACCCTGATCCACCAGACCCTTGACACGCGTCAGAGCTTCCTTGGTGACAAGCGGACCAAAATCAACGTCGTCACCGGCGGTGTAGGGTCCAATCTTGAGCGCTTCGACCTTTGGCGCCAGTTTTTCGATCAAGGCGTTGGCAGTGCTTTCCCCGACCGGTACAGCAACCGAGACCGCCATGCAGCGCTCTCCTGCCGCACCGTAGCCAGCACCGACAAGTGCGTCGGCAGCCTGGTCGAGATCGGCGTCCGGCATTATGATCATGTGGTTTTTCGCTCCGCCGAAGCACTGGGCACGTTTGCCTGCTGCGGTTGCGCGTGAATAAACATATTGAGCGATAGGCGTGGACCCCACAAAGCCGACGGCCTGGATCGTCTCATCATCCAGGATTGCGTCAACGGCAGACTTATCGCCATTGACAACATTCAAAACGCCCTCAGGCAATCCTGCTTCAATCATCAGTTCGGCCAGCATGATCGGAACGGATGGGTCTCGTTCGGAAGGCTTCAATATGAAAGCATTGCCGCATGCGAGCGCAGGACAGAATTTCCACATTGGGATCATGGCGGGAAAGTTGAAAGGAGTGATACCGGCAACAACACCCAGCGGCTGACGCATGGAATACATGTCGATGCCCGGCCCTGCGCCTTCGGTAAATTCGCCTTTCAAGAGGTGGGGTGCACCAATGCAGAATTCCGCAACTTCGAGTCCGCGAATGACATCACCCTTTGCATCGGGTAAGGTCTTGCCATGTTCACGCGACAATGCTTCTGCGAGCTTGTCCATGTCACGATTGAGCAGATCGACAAATTTCATCATGACGCGAGCGCGGCGCTGCGGATTGGTCGCCGCCCATGCCGGTTGAGCTGCGGCAGCATTGGCTATCGCCGCGTCCATTTCGTCTTGGCTTGCGAGCGCCACCTGGGCCTGAACTTCACCGGTCGCGGGATTGTAGACATCCGCGTATCGGCCCGAGGTTCCTTCGACCCGCTTGCCGCCGATAAAATGACCGATCTTTTCCATTTGCGTTTCTCCCAAATTGGCCTGAATGGTGCCGGTGGCATTCCAAGGAACCGGCGCTTAGGTTTCTTTTGACTTTTATTTTTGCAACAAACAAGATCCAGTTTAGCGTATCTGTTGTGCGAAAATTATAGTTACGCCGTTCAGCCGTATTTTCTCGACCACACGTTAGAGAGGATAGGCCCATCGAACATTGATTGTCATCACGAAGCTCGTGCCGCCTTCAATACCCAAGCGTTCATCGGCACCGAGAGGAAAGTCGGCACGTTGCAAAGTTTTGTTTGCATCACTTCGCTGCCAGACCACAGAACCGGCAAGGACCTAGTGACACATGAATTGGGACGACATTCGCATATTCCTCAGCGTTGCCCGTACAGGTCAAATTCTCGCTGCCGCACGCCGGCTTGGATTGAACCACGCAACAGTGGCACGCCGACTGTCCGCTCTTGAAGAAAGTCTCGGTGTCCGCATGTTCGACCGTTCGACATCCGGCTGTGCACTGACCGATGCCGGCAGCCGCTTCTTTGAAAAAGCTGAACGGATGGAAGCTGAAGCTTTGTCAGCGCAGGCCGACATTGAAAACAACACTCCTGAGATCAACGGCACAGTCCGCATCGGGGCGCCGGACGGGTTCGGCGTTGCCTTTCTTGCTCCTCGCCTTGGCAAACTCACAGAAAAGCATCCCGGTCTGACCATTCAACTGGTTCCCGTGCCACGTTCATTTTCACTTTCAAGAAGAGAAGCTGATATCGCCGTTACGATTGACAGACCGGAAACCGGCCGTCTCGTCGCGAGCAAACTAGTCGACTACGCATTGGGCCTTTATGCGTCGCAGGCTTACGCAAAGATCAACAAACTCCCCTGCTCGCCTGCCGATTTGATCGCTCACGATTTAATCGGATATGTGGAAGACCTGCTCTACACACCGTCGCTTAACTACGGCTCTGAATTCTCCGGCGACTGGACATCTCGTTTTGAAATCGCTTCAGCGCTCGGGCAAACCGAAGCGGTTAAGGCAGGAGCGGGCATTGGTATACTGCACGACTTTATCGCACGTGCAGACCCTGGTTTGGTACCGGTTTTACCAGAACTGAAGCTCCGCCGAGCATACTGGATGGTCACTCACGAGAGTTCACGGCCATTGCGCCATATCGCAGCCGTCCAGAGTTTTTTGCGCGATCAGGTCGCCCGCGATAAAAATATTTTCGGATAGCCACGAGGCGGGTTGCGCGGCAAACCTTAGGTCCGCCAGCTTGCTGTTCCAGCAATCCAATCGCGTGCACGGGTTTCCGGATCCGGGCTTCTCGTAATATCGGTGATCACCGCTGCACTATCGGCACCCTTTTCAAAGACACCGGGCAAACGCTCAAGCGAAATGCCACCAATAGCTACCAATGGTAGACCACCGATCTGGCGCTTCCAGCCGGCAATTTTCTCTAAGCCCTGAGGTGCCCATTTCAACTCTTTCGTGGCAGTTGGAAAAACGGGACCCAGGGCGATGTAATCGGGCTTAACCGCAAGCGCAGTGTCGAGCTCTGCGCCGTCATGAGTGGACACCCCGAGACGCAATCCGGCATTGCGAATGGCAATAAGATCAGCAGCCGCCAGATCCTCCTGCCCGAGATGTACGAAGTCACAGCCCTCTTCGATCGCAAGTCGCCAATGGTCGTTGACGATCAATTGACATCCATGTTCGGCGCATACCGCCTTGGAGCGAGCAATTTCAGACCGCAGTAGGTCCTGGTCTTCGCACTTGATCCTGAGCTGAACAAGTTTCACGCCCAATGGAACCAAACGGGCGATCCAACTGGAACTGTCGACAATGAGATAAAATGGATCGAGCTTCATGGAAATTGCCTAAGTGACTGGGACTTTTTTCAATAGCGTCGAAGAGCTGGATTGAACAGACCTTTGCTTAGCGCCGATATGCAGATTGGGCCAGCAAACAGCAAGCTCACTCGGTTGTTTCAATTTTCTCCAAGAACGCGTTGGTTTCTGGCAACGAAGTCAATCTGATGACTTTCAGATGAGTAGGCGGTCGATTGTAGACAGCTTCCAGTTTGGCGCGCGCAGTTTTTCGAGTGCGCCAAATGTACTGCAAGAACTCTGCGGTTTGGGCGTTGAACTGTTCGGGGCAGCCTTCGGGCAGGTCCGGTCGGCTGCGGCCAAAATAGATGACAGAGCGCTTCAGTACCCTGAACAGTCTTAAGCCGACGGGCACATCCAGCCAGATGAATGTATCTGCGCGCGCCACCCGTTCCGAATACGTTCTGGAATGACCGCCTTCGAAGATCCATGTATCAGCCGCATGCACCTGATGAGACAGAACATCTTTCTCCTCTCGTGAGCGCTCTATCCATCCTGGTTTCCAATGAATGTGATCCATGTGGAAGACAGGAAGTCCGGTCTTTTCACCCAACAGCCGGGCAAGAGTACTTTTGCCCGAACCGGGTCCACCGACAATCATGACGCGTTTCATGCGTGCACCTGCTGAGCTCTGGAGAGCCAGTGGTTATACACATTGCGCCGGAGATTGAAACTGCGAAACAGACTGTTCAATGGACACTTTTGCCGTCGCAACCCTATCTAAGCCTCAGACAAATTTTCCAGACCTGAGGAGAGGAATATGAGCTGGTTGAACTGCCCTGACCCCATTCCCGGTGAAAGCGCAAGCTGCGATCCGATTGACACCATCATCGTTCCCCGGACATCGGACCTAGGCGGCTTCTCTGTTCGACGTGCCCTGCCTTCAGCCAAACGCCGCATGGTCGGCCCCTTTATCTTCTTCGATCAGATGGGGCCGGCAGAACTTCTTGTGGGTGGCGGTATTGATGTTCGTCCTCATCCGCATATCGGTTTGGCGACAGTGACTTACCTATTCGAAGGCGAAATGTATCATCGCGACAGCCTGGGGACGGAGATCGCCATTTCTCCGGGCGCATTGAATTGGATGAGCGCCGGCAAGGGTATCGTGCATTCAGAACGTGAGCGTCCGGAACGACTTCAGCAAAAGCGTCCTTTGTTTGGATTGCAAAGCTGGGTGGCCTTGCCAAAGAATTCAGAAGAAAGCGATCCCGACTTTCAGCACTTTGGCAGCACCGAACAGCCGGAGTTCGCGGATAAGGGAGCTTCTGTAAAGCTGATTGCAGGAGAGCTCTATGGTCACAAGGCACCTGTAAAGACCGCATCAGACATGTTCTACGCCGACATTTCGTTGGAACCGGGTGCCAAAATTCCGCTCGATGCCGGATGGGAAGAACGCGGAATTTATACTGTCGCCGGGCAGATTTCGATCACCGGTCAAACCTTCGACCCGGCACAGCTTCTGGTTTTCAAAGCTGGTGACCATCTCGTAGTTGAAAACAACTCGAATGTCCCTGCCCGATTTGTCGTTCTTGGTGGAGAGCCCATGGATGGACGCCGCTACATCTGGTGGAACTTCGTCTCGTCGTCCAAGGAAAGAATTGAACTGGCAAAAGAAGATTGGCGGCTTGGGCGTTTCGACACAGTGCCGGGCGATGCGGAAGAATTCATTCCGCTTCCGGATCGTCCGGGCCCCTGACGCTCCAACCGCTTTCCAATGGCGGAGCCTGCTCAAAGCGATCGGCGGGCCGGATCAGATCCGGCTCACCGAAATTCATAATTATGTTCAGACGCTGATCGGCCATGGGATCGCCTGTGAGGTTCGGGTCTTCCGGCGCGACAGAAAGCTGAACTCCGCGATGTGTCGTCTCTATCTGGCCGAAGTCTGCTATCGCTTGCCTGAAAGCGCGGGGCACGGTCCATCCGTAGCGACTGGACAGAGCATCAATCACCAACCAGACCGCATCCAGACCTATTTGCTTCTGTTTTGGATCTTCGACTACGAGTTTGAGGCGCAGATAGTCGATCTGCTCCTCGGAGGGGCCTCGCAACAGGAAAAATAGTGTCGTTGATCCGAAATCCACGCTGGGTGTGGTCAAGGGAACGAGGTCGGATGCGCATTGCCATCGCCCCCACTGAAACGGAGCTTTTTTCCAGCCTGGATTTTCTAGGCCCAGCGTCTTCAATTCCGCACAGAGGGCATCCGGCTTGCCGAGAAAACTTCTTTTCAATTCCGCGGCTAGTTCTGGAGATCTGTTGAGCAAAACAGACCTCATGTCTGGGTCAAACGGCTGGAGCGGATCGCCGAACGCTAGCGCATGTTCATTCAGTTCAATGACCTGGCGATCGCTGGAACTCAAAAACAGCGCGCCGACCGCGAACCCGGCGGTTAAAACGGCCAACGTCCCCCAGACATAGTAAGGCGTAACAAAAGGTCGATGTGTTTGCCTTGATCCCTGTTTGCGATTCTGAGCAGATTTTTCTTTTTCAAAAAGATTACTGGCAGGTTCAGCCCATCGCGGTCCCGTCGCACCTTGAAACCCACCTCGTCCCGATGCGTTTTTTGGTCGGACCTTTTGGCGGATCGCCTGGCTACTCAAAAGTTGCCTTATCTTGTTTCCAAAGCCAGACATTCAATCCCGCGCGTGTCATCCACTACAAAACCGGCACAAAACCGAGCTTTTATTGAACCAAAGCCTTGAAAACAAAACCTGATCCCTGTCATTTAGGATCCAACTTCAAGATTTTGCATTCGCAATCTCCACGCTGGACCGGCAATCCAACCATCAAACCGATGCAACGAGACAAAATGCAGTCCCTTTCAGACGAAGAGCATGAACCGCGTCATGAGACATTTGCAACCAACAAGCCACTCAAATGACTGGAATTGACAAATGGAACTTCCAGCGATGTCAGTGCACGCATCAATTCCGGTTTTTTGGTGACGCATTCCACCAATGCATATCGGAAACAGCTAAGCCGGTGTTCAAGCATAAGAGCAACGGCAAATAGAAAAATGAAATGAAAGTTGGCTAAATGGCCGCTTTCGAACTACCGAAACGGACGGATTGACATGCGGCTTGGGATCGACTGGGGTGGCACAAAAATCGAAATCATCGCCCTTTCCAATGAAGGCGACGAGATATTCCGCAAGCGTGTCGACACACCTCGCGATGACTATCAGGGGTGCCTTGACGCTGTAAAATTTTTGGTTGATGCAGCCGAGGGTGAAACCGGCCAGACGGGCACTCTTGGTCTTGGCATACCTGGTTCCCTCTCTCCAAAGACGGGTCTGGTAAAGAACGCCAACTCTACCTGGATGAACGGCATGCCGCTGGACAAGGATCTTGAGCGCCATCTCGGACGAAAAGTCCGCATTCAGAACGACGCCAATTGCCTCGCAGTTTCCGAGGCAACCGATGGCGCCGGCGCTGGAGCACATGTTGTGCACGCCATTATCATCGGAACAGGTTGTGGCTCTGGTATCGCCATTGACCGAACAGCCCATCGCGGCGCAAACGGTATTGGAGGTGAATGGGGTGGCATCACGGTTCCCTGGCTGAAACCAGACGAGTTCCCGGGGCCGGATAGCTGGATCGGGCATAAGGGCGTTATAGACCGCTGGTGTTCGGGAACCGGTTTTCAACTCGATTACAAGGAAAAATCCGGGAAAGGCCTCAAGGGTCACGAAATCATGGATTTGAAGCGCCAGGGTGACGAGACCGCGTGCGTTGTCTATGCCGACTATGTCAGTCGCCTGGCGCGGAGCCTTGCCATGTCCGCCAATTTACTGGATCCGGATGTATTTGTTCTCGGAGGTGGCATGTCCAATATCAGCGAACTCTATGAGGATCTGCCGCCGGCGATCGCGCCCTACATCTTTTCCGACACTTTCGACACTCCAATCCGCAAAGCGGTTCACGGAGACAGTTCAGGTGTTCGGGGTGCCGCCTGGTTGTGGGGTTGAGGCCGCCAGAACCGCAGCAACTGCATGATCTTGGATTTTGTCGGCCGTAGTTCCTTTTCGATGGCTTCCTGTACGTTCTTGGAACTGTCGCTGAAGTGTTTCTCGATGAGATCCTGGTCGATCTTACTACCGACTTTGAACAGGTAGCCATCACTGCTGTTGTGTTTGACGAGTTCACAGCCGAGACCCGCCATCAAACCTATAAAGGAATCGTGCGTGAAATAGTATTTGTGCGCGATGTGGAAGTGCTGCAACCATTGGCGCGCGCGCTGCCGGTCGATGATGGGCGTCGCAACGTATAGCAGACCACCGGGCCTACAGCAGTCCTGAATGATTTCCTTCATCTCAGCAACCGGGTCGATCATATGTTCAATCACGTGTGAGACAACTACGAGATCGTATTGGTTCGCCTTGTCATACGGAAGAATGCCATTGTCATAGGCAAATTGGCTATACTTTCCCTCTACCTCATGCAGTGAAACCACCTTGCCCTTTTCAAGGAAACCGACAGTGCGGCCGCCTGCCCCGCCACCAAAATCGAGGACAGTTTCGAATTCCGGCATCAGGTCTGCAAAAAAGGGTACAATGGTTCTGTCGTTCTGATCATTGAAAAGCTGCTCGGGCCTCTTGTCGCTGCGCTTCACGTCTCCATAAACCTGGCCATAGTAATAAGCCGCTGTTTCGCGTGTGAAATAGGGGTTCGCGCGCAACGTACCGCATCTGGAGCAAGCCACGATCGGCAGGAAATTTCGATGCCTGGAAACAGTCGAGATCACTATGGATTCACTGCTGCCACAGATGCATTTCGTGAACTCGAATGTATGCTTTTCGATGTCGGGGAATTCGTTGAATTCTTCCCGGAACTTGTAGTTCGTCTTGTTGATATCAAAAAGCATTTACCGCGGCTCTTGGCTGGTGGAAGGGGGCTGCTGGTATCTGAGGATAGAAGCGCCTGTCAACCTAGATGGCGCTTCTATCCTGCTTTGACAATTGCGGCCACAACGCAACAGTTGTGGCTTTTCAGTGTCTGTTTCGACCAATTGTGACAAGCACAATCCCAACTCCAACGGCGACTACAGCAGCCAGCTTTTCGGCGTTCGGAATTTCTCCAAAGACGAGAAATCCAAGACCGAGTCCTACAACGGCTGCAACAGATCCGATCTGGCTGAGATAGACAGGTCCTGCGGTCTGCTGTAGCCGGAAATAAAGCCCGTATTGAAGCGAAAAGATGGCGGCCTGGGCTGCCAGTAGCACACCTGCATTTTCACTCCAGCTTCCAGGTGCAAATGGAACGCCGAAAAAGAGGTTGAAAACCGCCAGCGCAACAAAACCGACCGCCATCATGCCGAGCGCAAGGTCGACCGGTTTGGCCCCGGCAGGCCACTTCAGCGTTCTGTAAATGTTACCGGTTGCCAGAAAGATCGGAATGGTCAACGCAAATAGAGACCAAAAGGACGCTTCGACAGTCAGATTTTTGCCAGACACTGCCAGAAGAATACCACCAGCCAAACCAAACAGAACACCGGTCCCCCTCAGCTTCTGGAATTTTTCAATCCGCAGAACTACGGCGAATGCGTAAGTCAGTACGAGAGGAAAGGCAAAACTCAGGGATACAAAACCAGCGCCTACCTTGGGTGCCGCCACCACCGCGATCATGTTCGGAATGATGAACAATATCCCGCTTACAAGGAGATATGGCGCCAACTGAGAGAACGCAGCACCATTTCCTGCGTGCTCAGAACCTGGCCTGTCGGTTGCAAACACTCTGGTCAACGTGAAAAGACCGATGGCTCCACCAAGAATCGACCATTGCAGTAGTGCCAAAGGATGCCAACCAAACTCTGGTGCCGCCTTTGCAATGATTGTCGAAACTGCAAGAAAGCTTCCGACGATCAATAGCAGCACGAGAGGTTGCTCGGGACTTTTGATCCGCAAGCGTCCAAAAGGCCATTCGTTTTCTTCGACATTTGGCTCGGCCGAGATCGGCTCAGGTCTCAGTACCTTTTTCATCTGGAATTCCATTCTTGTTCACTTGCTGCAGACACGTCTGCTGCACGAACAAGAAGTAGCATTTTTTATCTTTATTTCAAGATACTTGATTTCAAGATTCTTGGCGTTTGTTGACTTCACCCTGATAACACTGGAGAATTTCAACCTGACGATACGGCCCAACGCACTGCCTATGAGTTTTGTTCACTCGAGCGCCGATATCAAAATAGTCCGCCAGACAAGGTTCTTCTGATGACGTCTCAATCCGACACACCGTCAAAATCGAGTTCTCACTTGTTTGGCGATCCTGCAGATCTCTTGGTCGACAGGGCAGAGCGTGCCCAAAAACAATGGCAGAAGGAGATGCCTGAAGTCGCAGACCGCTTGTCACCGATGGTGCTGCTTGGCAGACTCAGCGAATCCGCGCAGCTCATGAGCCAAAACTATCTCGCGCCCGCCTATGCAGATATTGGCCTCAAAACCGGCGAGTTTGACGTTCTGGCAACCCTGGTGCGCTCCGGCCCGCCATACAAACTGACACCAACGGAACTCTACCGCACCACCATGATGAGCTCTGGCGGCATGACCGCTCGAATAGACAAGTTGGAAAAAGGGGGCCTAGTTGAAAGGTGCCCTCACCCGGAAGACAGGCGCGCTCTTACGGTCTGTCTGACGGAAAAAGGCCTCAACTTGATCAAAGGCAAGATACCCGACTATGTCGACATGCAAACTCAGGCTGTAGATGGTCTGACGAAACAAGAGCAGCAACAGCTTTCGGGGTTGCTTGAAAAACTCATTCGGACCGCAAACGAAAAGAAAGCGCCCTGACCTGTCTTTCAGCGACACAAACTCACAGAGCAATAAATCGTTCTGTCAGTTAGATGAGCAACTACAATTGAATTCAAGAACCGTTGAATTGCAATTCTGACTCCAATCACCGACTTTCATGATCTTCAATTCCCGGATGAATGGAAACGAAAATGGTAAAATGGCTCGCCGGTATTCTGACCTCAATGTTACTGGTCTTCCCAGCAACAGCACAGGAAGAAATTCAGATTCGTGATATCGAAAAGGGAACTGGCGAAGAGGCAAATGTCGGAGAGACGGTGGTGGTACACTACACCGGTTGGCTCATGGACGGTACAAAGTTCGATTCCAGTCTCGACCGAGGCACCCCCTTTTCCTTCACCCTAGGCGAACGGCGAGTGATCCCTGGATGGGAAAAGGGTGTGGAAGGTATGCAGGTCGGCGGCAAGCGAGAGCTGATCATTCCACCCGAAATGGGCTATGGCGCACAAGGTGCTGGTGGTGTCATTCCGCCAAATGCGACTTTGAAATTTGAAATCGAACTGCTTGAAGTCAAAGCCAAGAAATTTTCCGATCTCAACAATGAAGATCTGAAAGGCAAACTGGCCGCTGGAACCACGGTCATTGATATCCGCAGGCCAGAGGAGTGGCAGCAAACGGGCGTCATTCCCGGAAGTCATTTGCTGACGTTTTTCGATGCAAGTGGCAACGTGAACCCGGCTTTTGGAGCAGAGCTTCAAAAACTGGTTGCCGGACCTTCGGAGGAAGTCGTTTTCATTTGCCGCACTGGCCGGCGCAGTCAGGTGCTGTCTGAATATCTGAGTGGTCAAGCCGGCTTTACAAAGGTCGCCAATGTAAAAGACGGCATCTTGAGCTGGATCGATCAAGGCGGTGAAGTTACGCAGGCCTCCATGCCGGACAATTGCTGGCTCTGCTGACTGACCTAAAGTGCTCTTCTGTCAGTGATCGATTAGAAACATTCGTTGTTGAACACTGCCGACCTTTGACGAACAATCATTCTTGTTCATACGCTGACCCAGATCATAGGTCTGATGCCAGCTCAAGGCTGAGGCGATTGTGCTGATTGATGATGGGCACCATGTCCATGGTGACGATTGCACCGTCTTCCACCACAATTCTACCATTGACAACCGTAGTTTTTGCCGACTGCGGAGCACAGAAGACGACTGCTGCAACCGGGTCATGCAGAGCACCGGCAAAATGTAAGGAATTCAAATCCAGAGTGAAGAAATCCGCGCATTTCCCAACCTCCAACGAGCCGATATCATTCCTCCCCAGAACGGAAGCGCCACCAATGGTCGCAAGTTCGAGTGCTTCGCGCGCAGTCATCCACTCATTCTCACGCAGGGGATGCGCAACCGGTAACAGAGCGTGCTTGCGCGGCCCTTCCGGTGGCATCAGGCCCAGCTGCAGCCGCGCCAGAAGCATGGCCTGGCGAACTTCCATCAACATATTGGATCCGTCATTACTTGCAGATCCGTCGACCCCAAGCCCAACCCGGACCCCGGCGGCCATGTACTTCTTGACAGGCGCTATTCCGGAAGCAAGGCGCATATTGGAACAAGGGCAATGAGCAGCTCCACACCCTGTCGTCGCAAATAGCCGTATTTCATCATCGTCCACGTGAATGGCATGCGCGAACCAGACATCCGGTCCGGTCCAATCAAGTCCCTCCATCCATTCCACGGGACGTTTGCCGAAGCGTTCGAGCGTGTAACGCTCTTCATCCAGCGTCTCACAAAGGTGAGTGTGCAACATCACGCCTTTGTCTCTGGCAAGGCGGGCACTTTCGCGCAATAGATTTTCAGAAACGGAAAATGGTGAACACGGAGCCACAACAATGCGTGTCATCGCACCATGTGACGCATCATGATACCTGTCGATTACCCGAACCGTGTCGGCAAGGATTTCGTCTTCATTCTCAACGCAATCATCTGGCGGAAGTCCGCCCTGGCTCTCCCCCAGCGACATAGACCCTCGACTGGCATGGAAACGCACACCAAGATCGTTGGCTGCTTCAATCTGGTAGTCAACTTTGTTGCCGCTTTGAAAAAGATAGGTGTGGTCGAACACAGTCGTGCACCCCGACAAAGCCAACTCCGCCAGGCCGACCAACGTACTGGTGCGTGAAGCCTCCGGATCTGTTTTCGCCCAAATCCGGTAATGCGCCTGAAGCCAGGGAAACAAATTGTTGTTTTGAGCCGCTGGAAGATTGCGCGTCAGCGTCTGGTTGAGATGATGATGTGTATTCACAAAACCGGGCAAGACGATTTGACCGGTCGCATCAATAACCTTGTCCGCTGTTTCTGGAAGGTCTTCGGTCGGACCGACAGCTTTCAGAATGCCATCTTCTGCATACAGGCCAGCGCCCTTAATTTCACGGCGCTCTGCGTCCATTGTGACGAGCATGTCGGCATTTTTCAAAAGCAGTGTTCGGACCATGAAGAGCGACCGGATCGAATCGTTGTTGTCGTACAATTACGTACAGCTTATTTGTCCAGCCGGTCTAAAGCTATTGATGAAATTGCGACGGTCACACGCTTTTCGAGGTGCTTCCTACTCCTCAAGCGGAGGCATGCGGTTCCAGGCATCCAGCGCGGCTATCTTGTAGGCTTCGGCAAGGGTTGGATAGTTGAAAGTGTTTTCAACGAAATATTCCAAAGTACCGCGCAGGTTCAGCACTGCCTGGCCAATGTGTACAAGCTCGGTTGCACCTTCCCCGACGATGTGACAACCAAGCAATCGCCGGGTCTTGAGCGAGAAAATCAACTTCAACATACCGGTATCCAGGCCCATGATGTGCCCGCGAGACGTTTCCCTGAACCGTGCTACCCCGCACTCATAAGCAATGCCACGCTCTCGTATTTCTTCCTCAGTCATGCCCACTGTCGAGATTTCCGGGACAGCATAAATGCCATAGGGGAAGTATTCCGGTGGATCGTAGGCGGTTTCGCCCAGTGCGTGACAGGCGGCAATGCGCCCCTGCTCCATGGACGTTGACGCAAGGCTCGGAAAGCCGATGACATCGCCGGCAGCAAAGATATGCGGTACCGATGTCTGAAATGTCATCGGGTCGACTTTCAGTCGGCCTCTGTGGTCGGTTTCTAGTCCACACGTATCGAGAGACAATGCCGGTGTCGCTCCCATTCGGCCGGCTGCAAACAAAATGACATTAGATCGTATGCTGCGGCCACCTTCCAAGGTGATCTCACAGTCCGCAGTGCCGTGCTTTTCAATCTTTTGAACAGTCGCCCCAAAGCGCAACGCGATACCGCGGTCACGTAGCTGATGCGTGAAGTCGGCGACGAGTTCCTTGTCCAGGAAATCGAGCATTGTGTCCCGGGGTTCCACAAGGGTGACATGCACATCCAGGGCCGAGAAAATCGACGCGTATTCAACACCGATCACACCTGCACCGATAACTGCTATCGATCTCGGCAGCTCATTCAGTTCAAGAATTTCGTCACTATCGAGCACATACTCACCGTCGAAGGGCACGTAGTCCGGTCGAAATGGCTTGGTACCTACCGCGATGATGAATTTTTCGGCCTCAAAGGTGTGGACTTCTCCGGCCTCGCCCGTGACCTCGATTGTGTGCGGCCCGAGGAAGCGTGCCTCACCGCCGATCGTATCGACTTTGTTGCGGGCAAACTGATGCTCCAGAACTTCAACTTCATGATCGAGCGTGATGTGAAGTCTGGCCCGGAGATCATCGGCAGTCAGATCCTCTTTCACACGGTAGGAGCGACCGTAAAAGCCGCGTTCCCTCCAACCTGTCAGATTGAGCACAGTTTCTCGCAAGGTCTTGGAGGGAATTGTGCCCGTATGCACAGAGACGCCGCCGACCCTGCGACCGCGTTCGACGACCATAACGTCGCGGCCAAATTTTGCCGCCTGGATCGCCGCCCTGCGTCCAGCAGGTCCGCTGCCGATCACGATAAGATCATACTTGTCCATTGTGCCCCTCATTGCCGCTTCCCACCACACATTGCAGCGCAACAACGGCATCTGCAAGAATGCGTCAAGATCGGATAGCGGAAAGTCGTGAATTGAGTGTTCGTTACGTTACGGTTCGCTTTGTTGCCGATCTATTTGTCAGTTGAGCAAAATTGAAGAATTTGGGCCCTGGCTGGTTGACGATCCGGACCAGCTCTTTGTCAGATTGCGACAATACACACATGCAAACGGCTACGTTTCAGAGCAAGCTTGTTTTCATCATACCGGCGGGGCAACAAAGCCGTTGCCAACCTCTGCACCTTCCGCTATGGCTGTCTGCATGTTGATGAACCTGAAAGCAGCTTGGTGGTGGCGCGGCGCAAAATAGGCGGCCGACGATCACTCATGCTCTGAACGGATCATATTTTCACCAAGGCCGCCGCGGGACACCGCTGGCGGCCTTGGTGCATTAATGGGCTGCCGGAAGTTTCAGGCAGCCACCAACACGGGAACAGACCAATGCCGGCGCTGGCAGATCAAACCTATGAAACCAAAGGCGGGATCACGATCCTGCGCACCTCCCGTCCTTCTGACTATGAGACAGGCACTTCGGACTGGATTGACAGGTTGGATTCTGAGTTGGGAGCTGTCCTGGCCTCGTCCTATGAATATCCGGGCAGATACACCCGTTGGGACATGGCTCTGGTCAACCCGCCGTTGGTGATGGAAGCTGCCGACCGTAAAGTCGAAATCCGAACGCTCAACGAGCGCGGTATGGTTATTCTTCCTGCCATTCGCGATCTTCTGAAATCTCATCCGGACGTTGACACTTTCGAGGCCAGCGACACCAAGATCGAGCTGACTGTCAAGACGCCGGATCGCTTGTTCAACGAAGAAGAAAGATCCCGCCAGCCATCGACATTCTCGATTGTTCGGGAGTTGAAAAATCTCTTTGCCTGCGATGACGACCAGCTCGGTTTGTATGGCGCTTTCGGCTATGACGTTGCCTTTCAGTTCGAGCCGATCGACCTGAAACTGCAACGGCCCGATGACCAGCGTGACGTGGTTCTTTTTTTGCCTGACGAAATCCTGATCGTCGATCACCACGGCAAGCGGGCTTATGTTCTGGAATATGATTTCGTCGTGAACGGACGCAGCACCAAGGGCTTGGAACGTACCGGTGAAAAGCGCCAGTATACACCGGCAAACATAGACCCTGGACGCGGCGATCACGAACCGGGCGAGTATTCGAAACTTGTTGAGAAGGCCAAGGACTATTTCCGGCGCGGCGACCTGTTTGAAACAGTGCCCGGCCAGACATTTTATGAACCCTGCGCCAATCCGCCATCAGCCGTTTCAAGACGTTTGGCGCAGATAAACCCGTCGCCTTATTCCTTTTTCTTCAATCTCGGCAACAACGAGTATCTGGTCGGTGCTTCACCGGAAATGTACGTGCGTGTAACCGGTGGGCGCCGCGTGGAGACCTGCCCGATCTCCGGCACGATCAGACGCGGGAAAAACGCAATTGAAGACGAGGCGCAGATCCGCAAACTTCTGAATTCCGAAAAGGACGAAGCGGAACTCACAATGTGTTCCGATGTCGACCGGAACGACAAGAGCCGAGTGTGTGTGCCTGGATCCGTCAAGGTGATCGGTCGCCGTCAGATCGAAATGTACTCGCGGCTCATTCATACGGTGGACCACATTGAAGGCATTCTTCGCGAAGACATGGATGCCCTTGATGCGTTCCTGTCTCATACCTGGGCTGTTACCGTCACCGGGGCACCAAAACGGTGGGCCATGCAGTTTATCGAGGACCACGAAAAGTCCTCACGTGCCTGGTATGGCGGCGCGATCGGAGCGGTTCTCTTCAACGGTGATATGAACACCGGCCTGACGCTGCGCACAGTGCGCATCAAGGACGGCATGGCCCAGATTCGTGCCGGAGCGACCCTGCTCTATGACAGTGTCCCTGAAGATGAAGAAGCCGAGACGGAACTGAAGGCGGAAGCCATGCGCGCTGCGGTCAGGGAAGCAGGCCTTGCTTCCAAATCGGCAGAAAAACCAGAAGAAGCAAAACCCGGCAAGGGCATGAAAATCCTGCTCGTCGACCACGAGGACAGTTTCGTACATACTTTGGCGAACTATTTCCGCCAGACAGGTGCTGACGTTGTTACCTACCGGACCCCGGTTGCGGACCATGTTTTCCATGACGTGGCACCGGATCTGGTTGTTCTTTCTCCCGGCCCCGGAAACCCCAAAGACTTTGACTGCGCAGCAACCATCGGCCGTGCTCGTTCACGTGCCCTGCCAATCTTTGGCGTCTGCCTTGGTCTACAGGCACTTTCAGAATACTTCGGTGCAGAACTCGGGCAGTTGGAAACACCGATGCACGGCAAACCTTCGCCTGTCAGCTTTTCCGGCAACTCGCTGTTGTTTGATGGTCTGGAGGCCCCGGTCACAGTCGGGCGTTACCATTCACTTTTCGCCAACCGCCACACACTGCCTACCGATCTACGCGTGACAGCAGAAACGGAGGACGGGGTGGTCATGGCTGTTGAGCACCAAAAAGAACCTATCGCGGCGGTACAGTTCCACCCTGAATCTATTATGTCTCTTGACCAGGATGCAGGGCACAAGATTATTGAGAATGTCGTCAATCGGCTGGTGTCTGCAAAAGCGCAGGACGTCGCGGCGGCATCTTGATGCTCATCACGGCGGTTCTAGACCAATCGCCGTGTGCTGCTTGCCACTGCATATAAAAGAGGTTTCCTTTGCAAATCCTGCTCGCAGCGCTCGCACTTGTCGCCATCATTGCTTACTGGATCTTTCGAACCGGCCAGACCACACACACCCCGGGTGCAGTCCTTGAGGCGCCTCAGGACGTCAAGGCGGCAGCCAATCGGTTTGGATACAAAGCGCTCCTGAACCAACACCCCACAGAAAGCGTTGACGATCCGCGTGTGACGGGCGCTGCGTTGCTGATATTGGTTGCGGAAATCGATGGCGGCATTTCCAGGGCGGAAAAAAGAGCATCGAGGAACAGTTACGGAAAGTCTTTGAACTCTCTGAAGCGGATTCCAAAGAGCTGTATGTTTTTGCCAAATGGATGGCCAGCCAGAGCAGCAATCAGGATGACATGATCCGCAGACTGATCATACGAACCGTAAAGCTTGGCGGACGAGATACAATTCCAGACATGATGCAGATGGTGAACGCGGTCGGGCGCGCCGACACAGGAACTTTGACCGATGACACACAGCAGGTGATCGAGCGGTTGAAGCAACTCCTGAACTGACAAGGAAGCATCTAGGTTCATCAGCTCAAAGGAAGAGTTTGGCGAAGGCGTTTTTCGATTGATAGGAGACCAGCCAATTCAATGTTTAATCCCTTAAAACATAAGCTATAATTGGGAACAGACACGGTTGGCCGCTAAAGTCATTCTCTTTGCATTCAGTCACGCGCTGACCTTCAATGGAAGATGCCACTAGCGTCAGAAACTGCGAGAACGGGCACCAGGGAGTAAACATGTTCGAGACCTTCCGCCGGATAGTTTCACAATTCCTGCGGTCATCTCTGATGCCAATCTGTGCCGTAGTTTTGGCCAGCGGATCTACCGTCGTCGCAAGTGCACAAGAAACCGGGAACGCGGAGAACCAGGGTGTTCAAAACCATATTCTCGGAATTGGCATATGCCCGCCCTGGAACCCCCAGTCGCCGGAAATGTGCAAAAACAGCCTGGACAAAGTTATTTCCGCACTCGCGCCCCGGCTTGATGCAAGTCCCGGGCGGACGCATTTGCTCGTCAACGAAGGAGCAAGCGCATCGGCCCTGAAGTTGAAAGCAACCGAACTTTCCAACAATCTCGGCCCGGATGACCGCCTGATCATCTACGCGAACCTTCCCTTGAGCAGCGCAGAGGTGGCAGACACGGACACGGCCGTCGGCCATGTCTTGGAACTCTGGGCTGATCAGTCCCCCGAAACTGCCAGCGAAGCCATTGCTGAAGGCGTCTGGATGTCCGCGCCGGCCTTTGCCGCAATGATACACGCCATTCGCGCCGGTGAAGTTGTTCTGATCCTCGACACCAACAATTCCTATGCAGTTAATCTGGATCTGCTGGATGAACATTCAGTCGATCATGACAATCGACCGGAAGCCCTCGTCACATCATCCGGCCGGGGTCAGATGGCCAATTATAGCGCCGACCGCACGATTTCCCTGTTCGCCAAGCACTTGTCCCTGGCTCTGGGCGAAACCGAGGGAACACTCCTGGATGTGATGACCGCCGCCTCTCAAGGTACGAGACAAGCGGCAATTCCGATTTGCGCTTCCTTGAAGGAGCATCAGGGCACAGACAGCGATCACTCACCCGATTGTACACAAGTACCTGAAGTCCACGATCCGGACAGCCTGCTGAGCCAAACGCTCTTGGCCCCACTGCCGGAGAGCTGACCGTGCAACACTGAAATGCACGGTTCGCGAGAAATTAAACCTCGAAGGAGTTCTCTGAAGACGCCACCTAACCGGCAGGAGTGATATGCTGGCCGCAAAGGCTTTGCGCTGCCATTTCAATCGGCTTCACGAGCCGGGCTTCCGCCGTTCGTTCACGCGGCTCACCTTGTAGCCGCGCGCCCAGCCATGCCCAGTCGTCTTCTTCCACGCGAGCCTGGTCCACAACGCGTTCCGGCTCGATCGGTTCCAGCTTGTCAGCCATTTTCTCAGCGATGGCAAAGCGAAAGGCATACCCCGGTGTCAATCCCATGCGCAGGTCCGACACAACAACTTTGCCGTCGACCAGATCAGCTTTGTAAAAGCCTCTACTGAACCACTTCAGTTTGTTGAATGCGGGTGTTTCCTCAAGGCAGGCCACGAGTTCCGGGTGACGCGGATGCGCATAGATTTCCGGATCTCCATCCCCATCAAAAAGGGAAACATAGAGGTTTTGGTATTGATCGTCCCTGAGGCCAATAACCTTCCAGAGAAGAATGTTGAACGGCGCGGCAATGGCATAAATCGTATCAGGAGGAGTGCCCACTTCGGCAAACAACTGCCCGGCTTTGCCTTCAACATATTTCTGGACGACCATCGAGAGCCCCAGATATCCCGTCGAAAAGATCAGGGCTGCAGCTACGCCGTTTCGAAAACGTGTTGTCCAGGACTTCTTGAAAAGCGCCCAAATCACAATGGCGAGCAACGGAAGCGAATATGTTGGATCGATGATGAACACAGAACCAACCCCAACAGGATCGGGGTAAAGCGGCCAGAAAATTCTGGTTCCGTAGACGGTCATCGCATCGATGACCGCGTGGGTCGACAAGCACAGAAAAACAGTGGCCCAAACAAGCCAGCGGTTTTCTCTCAATCCCTTGAACAATCGCAGCAGGACTTCCCCGATCAATGGCGCAGCAAGTGCGTGAACAAAAATCGAATGCGTCCAGCCGCGATGATAAACAAAGCTGTCGATTGGATCGTCAAAGGGGATGAAAACATCCAGATCCGGCAACGTACCCAGCACGCCTCCAATGAGCACCGCCCTGCGCGGCCCCACCTTGCTCCCCAGACAAGCAGTAGAAACGACCGCGCCAAGAGCAAATTGTGTCAGAGAATCCATGAAAGCAACCGGTGGGTAAGAAACGAAAAAGCTAGCCGTCTATGTGAGGCACACAACGGCAGAAGACAATGGTCAGAAATTGAAAAAGGCGGAAGTTTTCCGTCTCTTTCCAGCTGATGTGTCGTATCAATCCACTTCTCGGATGGCACCTTTGGCGGCGCTCGTCGTCATTTTAGCGTAAGCCTTGAGCGCTTTGGTGATCTTGCGCTTGCGCTTTTCAAGAGGTCTCCAGACTTCCTCACCTTTGGCATTCATGGCAGCACGACGACCCGCAAGTTCTTCGTCTGTGAGGTCAACTCGCAAGACGCGGTTCGGAATGTCGATGACAATTGTGTCGCCTTCTTCCACAAGGCCTATTGCCCCGCCCTCAGCAGCTTCCGGCGACATATGACCGATTGAGAGGCCTGATGTACCACCCGAAAAACGCCCATCCGTGATCAGCGCACACTCCTTGCCAAGCCCTTTCGACTTCAAATAGCTGGTCGGATAAAGCATTTCCTGCATGCCAGGGCCACCGCGCGGACCTTCATAGCGGATCAAAACGACGTCGCCGGCTTTAATCTTGTTGGTGAGAATTGCGGAAACGGCGCTGTCCTGGCTTTCAAAAATACGGGCCGGGCCAACAAATTTCAGGATGCTATCGTCCACACCAGCTGTTTTCACAACGCAGCCGTCTTCAGCAATATTGCCGTAAAGCACGGCAAGTCCGCCATCCGTGCTGTAGGCATGATCCAGCTCGCGAATGACCCCTGACTGTCGATCAAGGTCGAGATCGTCCCAACGACGTTCCTGGCTGAAGGCTGTCTGGGTCGGCACACCGCCTGGGGCAGCTTTGTAAAACTCATGCACGCTTTCAGAGTTCGTCTGGCAGATGTCCCACCTGGCGAGCGCCTTTTTCATGCTTGAAGAGTGAACCGTCGGAATCTCCGAGTGCAGCAATCCTGCCCGATCGAGCTCGCCCAGGATCCCCATTATGCCCCCTGCCCGATGGACATCTTCCATATGGATGTTTTCAACCGCCGGCGCGACCTTGCAGAGCACCGGTACCTTTCTGGACAAGCGATCGATATCGTCCATGGTGAAGCCGATTTCACCTTCATATGATGCCGCCAACAGGTGCAGAATGGTGTTGGTGGATCCCCCCATTGATATGTCGAGACTCATCGCGTTTTCAAAGGCCTGGAAATTGGCGATGTTGCGCGGAAGCACGCTCTCGTCGTCCTGTTCGTAGTACCTTTTGGCAAGATCAACAATCAAATGTCCGGCCTCGACAAAAAGGCGCTCCCGATCTGCATGCGTGGCAAGGGTTGAACCGTTCCCGGGCAGTGACAACCCCAACGCTTCCGTCAGACAATTCATGGAGTTGGCGGTGAACATTCCCGAACACGAACCACAGGTTGGACAGGCATTTTGTTCCATAGACAAAACGTCCGCGTCGGACATGTTTTCGTCTGCCGATGCAACCATTGCATCAATGAGGTCGATCGCCTTCTCAACCCCGTTTTCGAGCACAACCTTGCCGGCCTCCATGGGCCCGCCAGAAACAAAAACAGCAGGAATGTTCAGCCGCATGACGGCATTCAACATTCCTGGTGTGATCTTGTCGCAATTGGAAATGCAGACGATCGCGTCCGCGCAGTGACCGTTGACCATGTATTCAATGGCATCGGAAATCACTTCTCGTGAAGGAAGCGAATAGAGCATGCCGTCATGCCCCATGGCGATGCCGTCATCAACTGCAATCGTATTGAATTCCTTGGCAACGCCACCCGCCTTTTCCACTTCACGGGCCACCAACTGGCCAAGATCCTTCAAATGAACATGACCCGGCACAAATTGAGTGAACGAATTGGCGATCGCGATGATCGGCTTGCCGAAATCGTCGTCCTTCATCCCTGTAGCGCGCCAAAGGCCACGTGCGCCGGCCATGTTGCGGCCATGGGTTGAGGTTCTTGAACGATAGGGAGGCATGTCACTTATCCGTCTTGATTGCGGGCATCTTTACCGCCTCAGCGGCTGAAACCCGCTACATCGGATCCAGATTAATGCCCATTTGTCGTTGACCGGAGGTGTGACAGGTTTTCAAAATCCGTAAAAGGACAGATCCTCAAAAAAGAGTACGCTCCGGTACGGTTGATGAATTCTATTTCATCATTGCGCACAATCGACACATGATTGCATGAAAGATCCATCCCATTCAGGGCTTGCATCCGGTCGTGACAAGCGCAATGTCTTTTTGCCGGGTTCAAAAATCTAAAAAATCACGTTGTCCGCGTTTTTCTGAGCGTTCGGGCTTTGGTTTTCCTGGGCATATGCACCTGAGACACGCGGGATTTCGCTGGAGGAAATCGACCAATCGATTGCAGAAAAGTAGGCTTCAGAGTTTGCGGAATGAAGCAGGCGTCTGACCAACGACACGCTTAAAAGCACGGGCAAATGCTGCCTCGGATTCGTACCCGACAGCTGAGGCAATCCCGGCCAGCGAACTGCCGCTGTTTTTCAATTCGCTGCAAGCAAGCTGCATCCTCCATCGGGTCACATAATTCATCACCCCTTCACCGGTCAGTTCCTTAAACCGCGCAGCGAATGCTGATCTGGACATGCCGGCATGCTGGGCAAGACGCTCTATCGTCCAGGAGGCTTCAGGCTCTTTGTGAAATATCTGCAGGGCTTTACCGACTTTCGCATCACGGAGCGCTGCAAGCCAACCGGTTTGCTGATCCGGCGCGCGCTTCAACCAACTTCGAATGGCCTGAACAACCAAAATGTCCGTGAGTCGCGTGAGGACCGTTTCACCGCCAGGCTGAGGGTTCCGGGCCTCTTCTGCAAGATATTGAAGTGTACCTTCAACCCACCTTCCTGCTAGCAAATCAAATTCGTCCAGCAAGATCACCGGTGGCAAAAGCTCGATCAGCCTTTCGGCTGCTGCATGATCCACCTTCAGTACACCGCAGGTCATACGTGTCATGACACCGCCACCACCAAAACTCATGGTCTCGAAATTTGCACTGTGTCTTTTGGCAGGAATATCAAAAAGGGGTGTCAGTGGACTGCATGGGTGATCACGCAGATCAACTGCCCCTCCATGAGGCAGCAGCGCCAATTGGCCCTGCCCCAACTCAAGCACGTCTCCGTTCTTGAGATCCAAGACACACTTGCCTTCGGTCACGACAATCAAAACCAGTCGCTTTGCAAGCTCCGGAACTGCAATGCCCCAAGGCGCTGTCAGTTCCGGTACGCAATAAAATGTCCCGCTGAGATTGAGCAGGTGAAGCGCTTCATTCAATGGATCATGCCTGTCGACTTTGACAGGCGTGGGATGATTTTCTTCTGCAACGATATCGGACAAGGATGTGTGTCTGAGCCTACTTCTGGACGATCTGCTGACTTTTTAACACTTTCAAGCATGGAAAATCCAGACTTCGACCGTCACCTTGAAATCAGATCAAACCACGACCGGAGAATTGGAATGGCCAGCATTCAAACAAAAATCGCCCTATCCTTGTCTGCTTTGACATTAGGTATCGTCGGCATTCTCGTAGTCTTTGCGCCCGCATTTTTGTATGGTTTGAACAATATCGCTCTTGACCCGTCCGCTGCTATGATGAGCGAAATCAGAGCTCCTGGAGTGCCGATCCTCGCTGGATGCATCCTGGCAATCGCCGGCTTGAAAGACGATAGACTTGTAACACCAGCTCTCATCCTGTCGGCCGTGCTTCTGCTGTCTTATGCGGTTGGACGCCTGATCAGCTTGCCGATGGACGGAATACCGCCTGCGTCACTTCTTGCGGCCCTGGCAATAGAGCTTGCTCTTGGCTTGTGGTGCGCCCTCATTGTGGTCAATGTGCGCGAGCCAGCGCAGCACGCAGGCTAAAAAGAAGCCGGTGCTGGCAATTACGCCGCACCGGCCAAGCTTCAGGCCGCCTCAGAAGGGGTGGATGTCAGACAGCCTGAATCTTTTCATGCCTATTCGGCCGCAATTGTCGCTTCACTCAAGGAGGGATAATCGATGTATCCCTTTTCAGTGCCGCCGTAGAGTGTATCGGGATCGAGCTGGTTCAACACAGCGTCGACTTTGAGACGCTCCACCAGATCGGGGTTGGAAATGAACGGCCTGCCAAACGCCACGAGGTCAAGCGTGCCACTCTCAACCGCCTCGATTGCCGTAGCGCGGTCATAACCGTTGTTGCCCATTCTGACGCCGTTGAAGAGCGCATATAGCGCAGCAAGATCGCCACCTTCGGGGATATCGCGCGGTCCGCCGGTCTGGCCTTCGACCAGATGTAGGTAGGCAAGGTCGTATTTGTTCAGCAAACGTATCGCGTGAGAGAAGGTCTGTTGCGGATCGCTGTCAGAAATGTCGTTTGCGTTTGAGAACGGACTAAGGCGGATCCCCACCCTTTCGCCACCCCAGACACCTACGACCGCATCCATGACTTCCTTCAAGAACCGAGACCGGTTCTCGATAGATCCGCCATAAGCGTCCTCTCGCTTGTTAGACCCATCCCGCAGGAACTGGTCGATCAGATAGCCATTGGCCGCATGCACTTCGACCCCGTCAAAGCCTGCATCAAGGGCATTTGCCGCGGCTTTGCGGTAGTCTTCGACAATCTGCGGAATTTCACTTGCTTCAAGTGCTCTTGGTGTCGGCGTGTCCACAAATTGCGCGCCGTCGAAGGTCTTCGATTGAGCGGCAATCGCGCTCGGTGCAACAGGATCAACACCTTCCGGCTGCAAGACTGGATGCGAGATCCGGCCGACATGCCAGAGTTGAAGAACAATCTTGCCACCCTTGGCATGAACCGCGCTGGTTACCTTTTTCCATCCATCAACCTGCGCCCTGGAGTAAATACCAGGTGTCCATGCATAACCCTTGCCTTGCGGCGATATTTGAGAGGCCTCGGTAATGATCAGGCCCGCCCCTGCTCGCTGTCCATAATATTCAGCTTGCAATTCTGTTGGGGCATCGTCCTCGGCACGGGCGCGGTTCCGCGTCAGCGGTGCCATGACCACGCGGTTCTTGAGTTCAATTGCACCTGCTTGTGAGGCCTGGAAAAGCTTGCTGTCCGACATCTTACTATCCTTTGCAGTCCTTTGGTCGGGTTGGCATAAAATTGGAACGATCAGTCCAATATTATTCGCGAAACGTATTGTTGGAATAGAGTTCAGGTCGACTTAAGGTGAAAGCACCTCTTTTGCCTGTTGAATCGTTCGGGTGATCCGTTCGGCAGGAATTCCGGCTTTTCTGAGTGCCAGCGTGCCTATGGCCAGCGACGAATAGGCACTGGCCTTGTCACGGACGGCATCTGGATTCGCGGGATCGAGTGCCTTGGCAAACAGATCCTCAATGCTTTCAAGATGACGCCGGCCGAGTTCGGCAACTTTCTCATCGTGTGGGGCAAGCTCTGTTATGCAGTTGATGAGAAGGCACCCGCGCGGCCCACCCTTGGGGTCTGACAAGGCCTTCATCATGGCATCAACGACATTTGCGTCGCTCGCCTCAGCTGCTCTCGCCGTTTCCGCAAGACCGCGTATCCCATTGCGGGAATAATATCCAATTGCCCTCAGAAACAGATCCTGCTTGCTGCCGAATGTAGCATAAAAACTTGATCGGCTTAACCCCATGGCGCCGGTCAGATCATCAAGAGAGGTTGACTCGAAACCATTCTGCCAGAAGACGTTCATCGCTGCTTCAAGCGCAGCCGCTTCATCAAACGCACGAGGACGCCCAGGCCCTGAAGCCCGTTTTTCCTCGATGGTTGTTTTGCTTGCAGTGTGGCTCATGACACTGATATGGACTGGCCAGTTCAGAATACAAGATGGCAGCGGACGTTTTTTGGACTGACCAATTCAATACTCACGCAGTGCAACGTCGAATTGAGCGTAGTTACATGCGGCAAGAACCGGCATACGCGTCGCCGACATCGTCAAATACCCGCGCAATAGCTTCCATTTCATAGAGCCTGCTGGTTCTGCGAACACCTTCGACGAGATAAAAATCCTGAATTGGAAACTGGTTCGAATTGAACCGGAAGTCTCCGCGAACACTTTCGAACGGGGCCGCGCTAATTGCCGAAATAAGAGCTTCCTGCTCTTTCACCCCGCCTGTCAGTTCGAGTGCAAAGTGGATGAGCTTGGCTGCATCATACCCCTGCGCGGCATAGACTGACGGCGCATATTTGTACTTTCGGGAAAACTCCCGAACGAACCTTTTGTTTGCGGGATTGTCGAGATTTGGGGCCCAATGAGATGCTGAAAAAAGCCCCTCACCCATCTCCGACGTTATTGGAAGCGTGATGGCATTGATCGTGTTCGATGACAGAAATGGGACAATGCCCTTCAGTCCGGATGTGTGAAACTGCTTGACCAGTTCGACACCCATGCCACCCGGCATGAAGGCATAAATGGCATCCGGTTCAATCTCAGCGATCTGGTTGAATTCCTCGGCAAAATCGGTCTGACCGAGTCTCGGGAAAAGCTCTCGTGCAATCTGCCCCTTAAAGTGTCGTCTGAATGCCGTAACCGCATCCCGCGCGGCTTCGTAGTCAGGTGCTATTGTCACAACCTGCTGATATCCCTTGAGACTCGCGTATCGCCCCATGGTTTCGTGAACCTGGTCGTCCTGGGATGCAGTGGAGAAAAAGAAGCGGTTACACTTGCCGCCTGCGATGGGAGCGGGCCCGGAATTTGTTCCAATGAACAGCGTCTTGGATCGCACGACGGGATCGTGAACCGCCAGCATCACTCTTGAGAAATTGACACCAACGAGAACGTCGACACCATTTTCATCTATCAGTTTGGTGACCTGCTTGACCGCATGTTCAGGATCGAGCTTGTCGTCAACGACCAGCACGTTCGTCGCAAGACCACCAAGAGCTCCATTTGATTGCGCGACTGCCAGCATGAAGCCGTCCCGCATATGTTCGCCGAAGATCGCTGCCGGTCCTGACAAGGTTGCCAAGAGCCCGACCTTCAGTTCCTTGGCTTCTTGAGCGACAGAAACATTCGTTGCATAGATCAATACAACTGCAATTCCCATCGACTTGATGAAGAGTTGAGATAACCAGCGCGCCATAGTTTTCACTTGCCCATTTTTCTAAACGCCGGTGCGACCCACATTTCGCATCCGAACGCTCGACTCGGACATATTGTGAACGAGACTCGTTAGGCATTTGCAAACAAGGCCAACCTGCCCGTCATTCACCACAAGCCCGTCACATTTTCCGTGAAATTCCCCAGTGCTGCCCCAATCCGGCCTGTGAACCGACGCATTATCAAAGGTTAATGCTTCAGGTCGTGGTCAGTGCCCGATGTCGTTTTGAACATGTTGAGGAACGGCAGGCACAAGAGTGTTCAGCAAAAAATACCGACCGGGACCAATGTCACCGCTCTGAGCGTACCCGTAGCGCAAACCCGGGAGGGCCAAATGTATTCCGTAATCGCGCCTGCCAACTCTTGCGATATCAGCACCAGCTACAGACCGGACAATGTAACAGCAAAACCACCCAAAAAAGACCTCAAACTCGTTCATACAACCGATACGGCTGCACTTGCTCTTCAAGATCCCGAACCGCTGGATGCCAGCAAAATTGCAGCAAAGATCTTGCACATGCATGCAACCACTGAGGAAGCAGCCATCAAGGAAGCACGGAAACCGAAACTGCTCGATGGCCATGAGGAACCGGATCTGGAAATCCCCGGCGTGTTCCGCCGGCCGCGAGACAGTTCTGAAACAACGCCCCCGAAACCGGCCGTGGTTCCCCTGCCTCAAGCCATAAAACAAAAAGCAAAATCCGGCCTACAGGATCCGAAATCCAAAATGTTCCTGATCAGCGGGCTGCTGATTGCCGTGATCGGATCCGCGGGTTTTGCCATTGGCATGGCTGCTGCCAACAAACCGGTTGAGGAAGATGCCCGACTGGTGACAACAGAAGCGATCTCCGCCGAACCGACCATCGAAGGGCTCATCGCCGAAGACGCTGCGTCCCCTGTCAGCGCAACCGCCGTTCATTCCAGCGGAGCAACAACTGCACAAATTGAAAACGCCAAGGAGCGCATACGCCTGGCATTTGCAGAGCGAGGCACCTTGACGACACCGCAAGTTGCGCCTCTTTACCCGCAGACAAACGACACGAGGCCTTCAGGTTCAGAGCAGCCGACGCTCGACTTGGGTGACAAAGCGATTGGTGTTGATGCTATCGCCGGGAATAATGCACAACAGGTTGCTGCCGGTACAACGGCAACTATCGCGCCATCTCTCGCAGAACCTGCACCTCAACCCGAAACACCGTTGCAGAGTGACCCAACTTTACAAACAACCCCTGTTGAGTTGACGGAAACAGCCAGCGTGACGCCCAAAACGACGGCTGACCCTGGTGCCGCTGGCACCGACTATCCCAACAAGGGGACCATCACCGCATCGGTCAATCTCAGGAAATCGGAAGACAAGGACGGAACGATCCTTGCTGTAATTCCTGCCGGTACTGAAATCAGTTTTAATACCTGCGGCACGTGGTGGTGCGGCGTCGACTTCGATGGGCAGACTGGTTTTGTCGGCAAGAAGTTTATCGAACGAACAGCTTCGGGCGAATGAGTCACCTGTTCAGGTAGAGGCTTGTTAAACCCTGCCCCGTATCCTTCTCTTGGGCACATCCCACGTCTTCTTGATGGGCTGTCCCTGACACACTGGAATGGCTCCGGTGGATGATTAAACTGGCCTGAAGCAGCTACGGAGACGGATCATGGCTTACCGCCAATCGTTCGCATTTGCCGCCGCAGTGTTTGCCATGTCCGGCCTGAATGTCGGCCAAGCAGCACTCGCTGACGGGACAGACTGCGTCGTCTATGCCACCGACTATGCCAATGCGCATGTGGGAAGCGGCGACGTCGTGGGCGACGCCGTTTCCGGAGGCATGGCGGGAGCGGTTGTCGGAGGCGAATGGCGCGGCCCGAGCGGCGCGCGTCGTGGTGCACGCGTAGGCGGAGCACTTGGCGTGTTGGACAATCTCGGATCGATGCCCGGTGGTTGGGAAGCGCTTTATGACATGGCCTACCAGATGTGCCAGCAGCAGACTTCCGGCGTGAATACCGACAGCTACCCGCAGTCTGGCTTGGCAGGTCCACGCTCCGACTGCCGCTCCTCAGCGACCGTCAATGGTCACCTGAAGCGCTCACCCGATGGCACCATTATGGCAGGGTCAGATTTCGGCAACTGCCGGTAACCCGCTCAAGCACCCGAATTCCTGTGTGCGACACGTATCAGCACGCTTGACCTGTTGACCTTGCCTGCGAAGCACAGTCAACTAGGGCGGATTTTTTAGGCTCCGCCGTTTCCATTGCGCCAGAATACGACAGGACTGTTCATGAACCGCCGTGCCAAATTCACTTCCAAACTCACCCTCGCTGCCCTTGCAGGACTTTGCCTGACAACTGCACCGGGTCTCGCACAGCAATGTGGCGGAGACTTCCGTCAGTTCCTGGCGGGCGTGAAGCAGGAAGCCGTCGCCAAGGGCCTTTCCGCCAACGCGGCCGACAAGACACTGGCAGGTGCCCAGATCGACAGAAAGGTCCTTTCCCGAGATCGGGCGCAGGGTGTTTTCAAGATGACATTTTTGGACTTTTCCAAGAGGGTCATCTCCAACTACCGCATGAAGAACGGCGCGGCCAATATGAAGAAATATGCCGCTATCTTTCAGCGTACAGAGCAGGAATATGGCGCTCCGGCACCGGTCATCACGGCATTCTGGGCATTGGAGACCGATTTCGGCGCGGTCCAGGGCGATTTCAATACGGTCAACGCACTCGCGACGCTTGCACATGATTGCCGGCGGCCCGAGCTCTTTCGGCCGCAACTTATCGCTGCTATCGAAATGGTCCAGCATGGCGACCTAGACCCACAGCGCACAACCGGGGCCTGGGCAGGTGAAATCGGCATGGTCCAGATGCTGCCTGAAGACATCATCAAATTCGGCAAGGACGGAAATGGCGACGGTCATGTGCGCCTGAAGCAGAGCGCGGAAGATGCAATCCTGACAGCAGGTGCCTTCATTCAGCATCTTGGCTGGAGACGCGGTGAACCCTGGCTTCAGGAAGTCGCGGTGCCGCAGAACCTCAACTGGGCCGAGACCGGGCTTGGAAAAACCAAGACCGGAGCGCAGTGGGCAGCACTCGGTGTCCAGTCCCGTTGGGGGCAAATCTCCAGCAACCTGCCGGCTTCACTCCTGCTGCCACAAGGTCGCAAAGGTCCGGCGTTTCTCGCCTATCCGAACTACAACATTTATCTGGAATGGAACCAGTCCTTCATCTACACGACAACAGCGGCCTATTTCGCAACCCGGCTTGCCGGAGCTCCGCGTTATACTGCGGGCAATCCGGACCCGGGCCTGAACGACGCTCAGATGAAACAGCTGCAAACCAAACTTCAGAGCATGGGTTTTGATGTCGGCAAGATCGACGGTATTCTCGGCTCCGGGACCCGCGCCGCCGTTCAGGCGGTCCAGGAGCGCCTCGGCTTGCCAGCTGATGCGTGGCCCACACCGGCATTGCTCAATCGTCTATGATAAACGCGCGTGTCGCGCGATTAAAATAAGAGAACTGCCGGTCGTCCTGCCATTTGTGAGACACGACACGCGTTGCCAGTGGTGATGATGTGGCACACGCCTTGAAACGGCAGTATTGCGTTGCAGAAAGGGATCCAAAGTTCCGGCAATTTGAGCCGAACCAAGCCCGGCACTGGGAAGGCCCTGCTTGTTCTTGAGCTTTTAGCGATTGTCGTCGGTCCAATTGTCCTGACAGGTCTGAGCGTTCGATTCCTCAGATTCTCAACAATCTTCCTTGTCGCCGGTTACTGTTTCTGGCGCTTAAAAGCCAATGGCGTCGAGACGAGTTATCTCGCGGTCAACTGGGCAGGCTGCGTCAAGGCGTTACCTGGCATTTTTGCCAGATGGCTCCTTGGCACTGGAGCGATTGCGCTTGTCGTTCTTGTCCTCAATCCGGACAGACTATTTTGTATTCCACGCGCGGCGCCTCTTATGATGGCATCGATTGTGGTCTTCTACGGGTTTGTTTCCGTTCTTCCTCAGGAAATTGCCTTCCGGGCGTATGCTTCCTGGCGGATGGACGCCTTCAATCTCACCTATCTGCCGGCCTTACTGGTATCTGCGGCTCTTTTCGGCTGGGTACACATCATCTTCGGCACCTGGGTGTCGGTCGTTCTTGCCGCTGTCGCAGGTCTTTTCTTTTACCGGACATACCGGAAATACAAATCTCTCGCAGCCGTGTGGCTGGAACACAGTCTGATCGGCGTTTCTGTGTTTGCGCTTGGGCTGGACAACTACTTCTATCTTGGTCCGATCTCGCCCGCGATCGCTGCCACCTGCGGTGCAGCTACATGACAACTACCCGGCGTTGAACACTCACTCGACCTTGGCCCCGTTAGCACCGGGTGCGGCTTGATCGACCGTCGCTTTGCCATCATCGCCCAGCAAAAAGACAGCCAGAATCTTCGCAGGCCCGCTTCCGGTGTTTTCACTGCGATGTGTCACATTCATAGCTTCGAGAATGCCCTCACCTTCCCGATAGACCTTCTTGCCAATTTCCTCGTAGGTCACCGTTATTTCGCCTTCCAGGATATACGCGAACAAAGGCGCATGGTGTTGATGCCAACCTGTCACGTCTCCCGGTTCCATCGTGACGATCAAAGACTTCACTGATGGATTGTCCTGCGGAAATGCGACTTTCTCACCTGCGACCGTGAGATCACCGGAGAACACTTCCTGGACCTTTTCATACGGTGTCTTGGCGGCGCTTTCAGCCTCGACCGCTGCCTTGGAGCCAGGCTTTGCCAGAGGCTGCGACGGGGCTGGCTTTCCGTCCGGTGTAATGGATTTGTCCGCCGCAAAAACCGGATTTGCAACAAGTGCCAGCGACAAACACAAACATACCGGCAATGCCAGCAGCGACTTCACAGAGATGTTCACTTTCACTTGTCTCCAAATACCGGTTAGATGCTTATCCCGGAACCGGGCTCCATGCTCTTTACCTTGCCTGAGTCGGCCCCGAGAGCCGAAACAAATGTCTCTGCCGTCTGATCAATAATCGGAAAGGTGCCATAGTGGCAGGGAACAATGGTGTCGAATTCAAAAAATCTCTTACAAGCCATTGCGGCCACTTTACCGCCCATGGTGAACCGGTCACCAATGGGCACAAGACCGATCTTCGGCTGGTAAATCTCGTTGATCAGTGACATGTCGGAAAAGATATCCGTATCGCCCATATGATAGAGAACCGGTTCATCAGGCGCTTCGATGATCACGCCATGCGGATTTCCAAGATATATGGCTTCGCCGTCGCCTTGTTTGGAAGAGGAATGCAAAGCCGACGTCAGCGCCACCTTGAACTTGCCGGTATCAACCATTCCGCCACTATTCATCGGGTTGATGTTCTCAACACCTTGTCGGCCGGCCCACATGCAAATCTCGAAGTTTGTCGTCAACAGCGCTCCGGTCTTTTTGAGGATCTCGACCGCGTCTCCGATATGATCGTCGTGACCATGTGTCAGAATAACGTGGTTCACACCCTCACAAACCTGATCAACCGAATGTGTTTCCGGGAACGAAGGATTGCCTGTCAGGAAAGGGTCTATGAGGATGGATGCACCATCGACCTCGACCTTGAATGCGGAATGGCCGTACCACGTCAATTTCATTTGTGCCGCCTCTTTGTCTGCTCCTATTCCGAGCACTCCAATTGAGCACCGGGAGCGTTACTCTTAACTCGCATGAAACTTCTTTTGACGCGATTGCACAATGTCAGGTCAACGGATTTTGAAAGCCTGTTGCGCAATGGAACCACTCGATTTTGTTCCCAATGGGATGACCGGAGGCAATGTCGTCTCCGGCAAGACTTTGGGCTTTGAAGAGCGTTTTCACGCTGGATCAGAGCCATTGGGCCTGTTAAAGGCACCGCATGGCAAATGATCCCGCGCTTTCACTTGAAGACTTTGTGGCCACGCTTCCTGCCAATACCAGGTTGATCGGCCTCGATCTCGGCACCAAGACCATCGGACTTGCACTTTCTGACCTTGGCCGCGGCATCGCAACGCCAATGGAGACAATAAAGCGCAAAAAGTTCACTATCGATGCGGAGCACCTGCTGAGCCTATGCGCCAGTCAGGATGTCGCTGGTATCGTGCTCGGTCTTCCTTTGAACATGGATGGCAGCGAAGGTCCGCGGGCGCAGGCGACACGCGCGTTTGCACGCAACCTTTCGCAGAAAACCGATCTTCCGATTACCTATTGGGACGAGCGCCTTTCCACCGCCGCTGTGACGCGCACGCTTCTGGAAGCCGATTCCAGCCGTGCAAAAAGAGCTGAAGTAGTCGATAAAATGGCCGCAGCCTTCATTCTTCAGGGATTTCTGGACCGGTTGGGATTTATGGGATTAGATAGCTGACAACCTGCCCTGCCGTCTGTTAAGTGGCTTTCCCGCTATCGGGCGAGCCGGGCTTATCCAATTCGCGACCATCACACTATGCTGACGACCCTTGCCGCGCTGACGCCGGTTATTCTTGTTATTGCCTCCGGGTACCTTCTTGCACGCATTGGCCTGATTACGGGTGAACAATGGCGCGGTGTTGAGAAGCTTGCCTTCTATGCGCTCTTTCCAGCCGTTCTCTTCCGGACGATTTCACAGGCAGATTTTGCTAGTTTTCCAACGCTGGATCTCGGCCTCGCACTGCTTGCCGCGATCCTTGTCATGGCAGGTGTGTTGCTACTGCTTCAGCCGGTCATCGAGCGCATCTGGGGCATAGCCGCGACGCGCTTCACGTCGATTTTTCAAGGCACTCTGCGATGGAACGTCATGATAGCGCTCGCAATCGCGGACAATATTCTGGGCGACACCGGACTTGCACTGATGGCAGTTGCAATGGTGTTCATGATCCTGCCATTGAACATCATGAGCATCATAGTGCTGTCACGCTACGCAAGCGGCCCTGCTCCCAGCGCTGCCAAGGTTCTCAGGGATCTCTATTCGAATCCTTTCATCATCTCCATCGGCGCAGGTATTGTCTTCAACTTCAGCGGCTTGAGCCTGCCATTCGTTGTCAGCGACACGCTTGAAATCTTTTCCAGGGCAGCCCTGCCGATCGGCATTATTTGCGTCGGCGCCGGTCTCGATCTGAGTTCGCTTAGAAGACCCGGCCCGGCCCTGACGATGGGAACATTCCTAAGACCGGTCTTGATGCCGCTCTTGGGCTTTGGTTGCGCCATGTTGTTCGGCGTTTCGGGTCCGGCGATGACCGTCGTCATCATCGCCTGTTCCGTGCCATGCGCTAGCAATTCTTACCTTCTGGCAAAGCAACTTGGCGGCGATGCAAAACTCATGGCGGAGATCATCACGTTGCAGACACTGGCCGCCACCGTGACTATTCCTGTCGCTCTGCTGATCTTCACATGACATGTCAGACAAGAACCCGGAACGCTTTCAATATTTGTCCAATTGTTCAAATCCTTAGCTGACATGTGGACAGCGGGCACGATGCGAATTGTTTCTTGTACAGGCGTGCGATTCCCCATATAGGGATGGTCTCGATGACCGCGAAAGACTCCCATCGAGACAACCCCTATCCCCATCGACATTTGCTGGGCATAGAGGGTCTTCACCCCCACGAAATTCTGGGCCTACTGGACAGAGCTGAAGAAGCTGTTGAAGTTTCCCGGCAGATCCACAAACGCAAGCATGTGCTGGCGGGGCGAACCCAGATCAATCTCTTCTTCGAGAACTCAACCCGCACCCAAAGCTCTTTTGAGCTGGCTGGCAAGCGGCTTGGGGCAGACGTCATGAACATGGCGGTCTCTCAATCCTCGGTGAAGAAAGGCGAAACGCTGATCGATACGGCGGCCACGCTGAATGCGATGCATCCGGATCTCCTGGTTGTGCGCCATCACGCTGCAGGCGCTGTTCATTTGCTGGCGCGAAAAGTTGGATGCTCTGTTGTCAATGCGGGAGACGGCCCGCATGAACACCCGACACAGGCTCTTCTCGACGCTCTGACAATCCGGCGGCATAAGGGGAAAATCGCCCGGCTCACCGTTGCTATTTGCGGCGATATTGCCCACTCGCGTGTCGCCCGTTCAAACATCATCTTGCTGAATGCTCTCGGCGCGCGGGTCCGGGCAATCGCACCGTCGACATTGCTGCCTTCAGGCATCGCCAAGATGGGTGTCGAGGTTTTCAACGACATGCGCGAAGGCCTCAAGGGCGCTGACATCGTCATGATGCTGCGCCTTCAACGCGAGCGCATGAATGGGGCCTTCATTCCTTCTGTTCGCGAGTACTATCGCTACTACGGCCTTGATGCAGAGAAGCTTGGCTTTGCGCGTGACGACGCGCTGGTTATGCATCCTGGACCGATGAACCGCGGTGTCGAAATCGATGCCTCCATTGCAGATGGCGCTCAAAGCCTGATCCGGGAACAGGTCGAAATGGGTGTGGCCGTCCGCATGGCTGTTCTTGAAGCACTCGCCGCCAATTTACCGAACAACTGAACCGGGGACAGACACCGTGGCACTCGACACACCAAAACCTCTGGTTCTTTCCAACGCCAGAGTGATCGATCCAGTACGCGAGCTGGACGCACCGGGCTCGGTCATCATTGCCGACGGCACAATCCTGGCTGCCGGGCCGGAAGCCGCCAACCAAGGAACACCTTACGGGGCCGAAATCATCGATTGCAAAGGCGCTATCGCCTGCCCCGGCCTGATTGACATGTGCGTTTCTGTCGGAGAACCGGGCGCTGAGCATCGCGAAACCCTTGCCAGCGCGTCACAGGCGGCAGCGGCGGGCGGGGTTACCACGATTTGTACCATGCCCGATACGGATCCGGTAATCGATGATCCGGCACTGGTCGACTTTATCTTGAGACGCGCCCGCGACACCGCGATCGTCAACGTTCATCCGCTTGCTGCGCTAACCAAGGGGCTCAACGGCAAGGAAATGGCCGAAATCGGTCTGCTCAAGGAAGCCGGTGCCGTTGCTTTTACAAACGGGCACATTTCCCTCAAAAACGCCCAGGTCATGCGGCGTATCATGACCTATGCCCGCGATTTCGACGCTCTTGTTATCCATCACACCGAAGATCCCGACCTGGCAGGCGGTGTTATGAATGCCGGTCTCAATGCGAGCTGGAAAGGCCTTTCGGGCATTCCCCGCGAGGCGGAAATCATCATGCTGGAACGGGATTTGCGCCTGGTCGGTATGTCGAAAGGCAAATATCACGCGAACCTGATTTCGACTTCTGACAGCGCTGATGTCATTCGCACAGGCAAAAAGCGGGGCTTGGACATAACTGCGGGCATTTCGATCAACAATCTCACCCACAACGAGAACGACATTGGAGACTACAGGACCTTCTTCAAGATGTCCCCGCCACTCAGGGATGAAGACGACCGGCAGGCGATGATCGAAGCTGTCGCGGATGGAACCATCGATATCATCTGTTCAAATCACGACCCCCAGGACGTGGAAACGAAGCGTCATCCGTGGGCAGAAGCAGAAGATGGAGCGATTGGCCTGGAAACCCTTCTTGCGGCGGCACTGCGGCTCTATCATACAGAGCAGGTTGATCTGAAAACGCTTTTAAAGACGATGACGTGCCGCCCCGCCGACAGACTGGGTCTTGAAACAGGCCGACTGACCAAGGGCGCACCGGCGGATGTCACGGTTTTTGACCCGGAACGGCCCTGGGTGCTGGAAAAAAGCGCCATCAGATCCCGCTCAAAGAATTCACCTTTTGAAGATGCAAGGTTTTCAGGCCGGGTTCTGACCACTGTTGTAGCGGGCAAAACAGTGTATCGCTACTCCTGAGGCCGATAGTGGGGAAAATGCCAGCCCTTTCAGCACGATTGTGGGCCGGTAAATCCTTAGAGCCACGCTCTGCCTAAACCCTATTTGGTTGACGTCAGTCGCTCAGCCACCCAAGGGAATGCCGTGCTTTCCAGACGTTCTCCGACGAGTTCGCGATGGTCTCCGTCATAAACATCCAGCCTGTGCGGAACCCGTTCTTTGCCCAGCTCCTGTGAAAATTTTAGCGTCCCTGAAGGGATGTGAAGGAACTGGTCATCCAGCCCGACACTCATACCTAACCCGTGAAGGCTGCGGAGACTTTCGCGTGCATTCCTTATCTGGCGAACCGGGAACTGATCCAGGTACCGGTCGAGAGCCTCATCGTCGAGCACTATTTCGCCGCGAACGATATCAAATGGAAAGTCACCGTATAACGGGGCGGCATGAAGATCGGGACTGAAAGCAGTCACAATACCCAGGAGAGCGATCGGATAAAAGTCTCCGGCCTCAAGCAGCTCTTGAAGGTCTTCGATTTTTTCAACTGCCGCTGCACGCCGCCAGGCATCGTTGCCGAAACTCAGATCTTCTTCGGGCACAAGACAACAAGGGCTGAGCGCCCATATGACCGAAAAAACATCTGGCCGTGTTATCGCCAGGTTCAGTGCGCCGTAACCGCCCATGGAATGGCCCACTACCGCGCGGCCTGCGGTGTTCGCCACGGTACGAAATTCATTGTCAACAAAGTCCACCAAGTTTTCTGCGATGTAGTCAGCCCAGTTTCCTATCACGGGTGAATTTCGGTAAAAGCCTCCACCAAATCTGTTACCGCCATTTGGCATCACAACGATCAGATCCGGGATCTCGTCACGTGCAATCAATCGGTCCAGGATCTTCGGGACTTCAAAGTTTTCAACCCAGACGCCGTAATCATCAAAGATGCCATGCAGAAGATAGATGACCGGGTAGCGACGGTCCTCTGAAAGATCATAGCCGGGAGGCAGATAAATGGCGGCTTTCTGGATGCTGTTTGTCCCGACCAGATTACCTTTCAGTGCGGGCGCTGGCACTTCGACCTCCAGCACACGGCCAGGGTTTGGAAGTTCGGACTGAGCCAAAAGGACATTGGGGCTCAAAAACAGGATCAAAGCCGAGATCATCCCAATGAAAATCGACTTTCGCATCCTCACAGGCTCCTTTTGAACGTCATTGACATCTAGGTGTGTTTTTTCCAGCGCAAGCGGTTACCCGCCTAGCCAGTGCACCGAACCGAACCAACCCAGGTGCACTCAAGCTCTGTTGTTGCCTTTGCGTCCCGCAGTGTTCGCTGGCGAAAACAAGTGTACCGTCGGCTATTGTGAGTTTGTTGCTATGGCATCCAGACCAGACTGCAAGCAGGGCCAAGATGTTCCGGCGTCCTGTTTGGTGCCACAATTCTCCGGGATCTTGTTCGCGACGATGAACCGGATTGGACCGCTCTATGCGCTTGTTGGCATTTTTCTTTTCGCTCCAACTGATAAGCCTCGCACCGGCGGCAGGAGCGGATCTCTACTTGAAATACAAGCTCTATGCGCTTGGGCTGCCCGTCGGGTCAGGCGTCCTGCTGCTGAATGTGAACGACGAAAGCTATTCGCTGAGTGCAAAAGGCCAGACAGCAGCATTCGGGCGACTCGTTTCCGACGGCAGAGGTTCAGCCGAAGTGCGCGGCGGTGTGCGAGATCGCAATTTACAGCCTGAAGCCTATTCACTTGACATCAAGAGTGAGGATGACAGCGGTTCGGTCGCAATGACAATTCGCTCCAGGGACGTCAAAAAGGTTGCAGTCGATCCTCCTCAGGATCGAATGAAAGAGCGGATAAAGGTAACAGCCGGTCACCTGAAGAACGTCCTTGATCCCCTGTCAGCCGCCATCCTACCTGCACCGAACGGACTGAAGAAGGAAAGCTGCAACCGAACGCTGCATATCTACGATGGCAAGGAGCGATATGATGCGCACCTGAGCTACAAAAGCACGCGGACCACAAAAACGGCTGACCGGCGTTTCAAGGGCAAGGTAATCGTCTGCCGGGTACGTTATGAGCCTGTTTCAGGTCACCGGCCGAAGCGCAAAGCCATTCAGGAGCTCGCTGCCAACAAATCCATGGAGGTCTGGCTCGCACCCGTTGGCAGCAAACCCTATCTGGTGCCTCTCCGGGCGGCCATTTCGCTTCCCTTCGGCTCCCTGGTGGTCGAAGCTGAAAAGTACAAACTGTCAGATTAAATGTGGTGCCTGATTTCTGTTGGTGATCAACACCCTATTCCACCAGGCAAGCCGTTTTGACCACGATCTCCTTGATCCGATAAGCGATACCGTTACAGTGCCGGTGCAAATTGCCTTGTGCACTACCTGAAGGAAAAGAGCGTGCCTGATCCGATAAGCTGGGAATTCGCCTGGCCATATTTTGTTGCTGCGCTTGTCTTCGGCTATCTGCTCGGTTCGATACCGTTTGGCCTGATCTTCACGCGCATGGCGGGCCTTGGAGACATTCGCAAGATCGGCTCCGGCAACATCGGGACAACCAACGTTCTGCGTACGGGCAACAAGGCCGTTGCAGCGGCCACACTGCTGGGTGATGGGCTGAAGGGAACTGTCGCGGTGCTGGTCGCGGGTTCGTTCTATGGTCAGGATATGGCGGTTGTTGCCGGCTTGGGCGCGTTTCTCGGACACCTTTTCCCTGTCTGGCTGAAATTTAAAGGTGGAAAAGGCGTCGCCACTTATCTGGGCATTCTGCTTGGTCTTTATTGGCCGATGTTTCTTTTGGCTGCCGCAATCTGGGTCGCGATGGCTGTCGTTTTCCGCTATTCGTCCATGTCAGCTTTGACCATGACCCTTTTGACGCCAATCCTGCTCTTTGTGGCTTTCCAGCAAGCGCAGTTTGCGGAACTCTTCCTGCTGCTTTCGGTCCTGCTCTGGCTAAAACACAATGAAAACATTGGCCGTCTTCTCAAAGGACAAGAGAGCAAGATCGGCTCGACTTCCAAACCAGCAGTAGAAACGGCACCCGAGCCGGACAACGGAGGCTCGTGAGCAGCTCAGCTCAATATAAAAGCAAGAGCCTCGCAGAGGCCGAGAAACTTGCATGGCTTCGGCTAATACGATCTGAGAACATCGGTCCGGCAACGTTCCACGATCTGATGGATCATGCAGGATCTGCCGTAAATGCCTTGGAGATGCTACCGGCACTGTCCCGTCGCGGCGGCAAGAAGGCGATCAAGATCTGTTCACTCGAAGAAGCTGAAGCCGAATTTTCTTCCCACCGCTCCAAAGGTGCCCGGCTTGTCGCTTATGGCGAACAGGACTATCCGCAGCATTTGATGCATATTGACGCTCCTCCTCCAATTTTGTCTGTGAAAGGTGGAAACGCACTCGGTCAATCTCGCATGCTTGCAATAGTCGGCGCTCGAAACGCTTCGCTTTCAGGCCGCAAGCTGGCAGCAAGGTTTGCAAAGGAACTTGGTGAAGAAGGATTTGTCATCGCTTCGGGGCTCGCCAGAGGCATTGACGCAGCAGCCCACGAAGCTGCGACCCCGTCCGGCACGATTGCCGCCTTTGCAGGTGGTATCGACATTCTCTATCCACCCGAACATGACCGTTTGCTTGCCGGCATATTGGATGCTGGCGGAACCGCGATCAGTGAAATGCCTCTGGGCTGGAAACCGCGCGGGCGCGATTTTCCGCGGCGAAACAGACTAATTTCAGGGGTTTCCCTGGGTGTCATCGTGATCGAAGCGGCCAAAGCCTCCGGCTCGCTTCATACGGCGCGCTACGCCCTGGAACAGAACCGTGACATTTTCGCCGTTCCCGGCTCCCCTCTCGACCCGCGATCAGCCGGAACGAACGGATTGATCCGGCAAGGTGCAGCTCTTATTACTTGTGTTGAGGACATCCTGGAGGGCTTGTCGGGACGACTTGAGCCCGTCCTGCCGCTTCAGCCAAAACTGCTGGAACCCGGCAGACCGTCCCCAGCCCGGGAAGAGCCAAGTGGAAAGCTTAGGGACAAGCTTCTTTCGGCACTCGGTCCAACACCAGTCGATGTCGACGAACTCATCCGCTTTGCCGAAGTCGATGCCCGCACACTTCACGTCCTGCTTCTCGAGTTGGAGCTTGGCGGACGTCTTGAACGGCATCCGGGCAACAAAATCTCACTCCTGATGTGATAGGAAGAAATCTCTTGAATCTCAGTGGATAACCCGTATCAGCAGCGAATAACTTGACCGATGTGTCTCAAAGGTCCATTTGACAGGCGGCGCGCGATCCTTGATCGTCTGCGCCAACGCAGTATCTGAAAGATCTCCTTCTCCACCGGTCGGCAGCCCCGTTTCCGGCAAAAATTATTTGGGTAAGAATGAACGTCGTCATTGTGGAATCGCCGGCGAAAGCCAAGACGATCAACAAATATCTAGGCTCCGATTACACTGTTCTGGCTTCCTATGGCCACGTGCGCGACTTGCCGGCGAAAGACGGCTCGGTGCTGCCGGACGACAATTTTTCCATGAGCTGGCAAGTGGACTCCAAGTCCCAAAAGCGTCTGACCGAGATTGCAAATGCAGTCAAGGAAGCCGACCGTCTCATTCTGGCAACCGATCCCGACCGTGAAGGCGAAGCCATCTCATGGCATGTGCTTGAAGTGTTGCAGAAAAAGCGTGTCCTGAAGGACAAGCAGGTGGAACGTGTGGTCTTTAATGCGATCACCAAGAAGGCAATCCTGGAAGCGATGGACAATCCACGCGAGTTGGATGCCCCGCTTGTCGATGCCTATCTTGCCCGCCGCGCGCTCGATTATCTGGTTGGCTTCACCCTCTCTCCAGTCTTGTGGCGCAAACTGCCGGGCGCGCGCTCGGCCGGGCGTGTTCAGTCCGTTGCCCTGAGGCTGATTTGCGACCGGGAAATGGAGATTGAAACCTTTGAATCTCAGGAATACTGGTCGATCTTCGCCAATATGAAGACGCCTGCCGGCGATATGTTTCAGGCAGGAGTGACCGGATTCGACGGCAAGAAAATCGGCCGTCTCGACATCAAGAACGAGACGGAAGCCACCACGATCAAGACCATGCTGGAAAGCGCCAGTTTCAGCGTAGACAGCGTTGCTTCCAAGCCCGCCAAACGCAATCCGGCTGCGCCATTCACAACTTCCACCCTGCAACAGGAAGCCTCTCGCAAACTCGGATTTGCCGCGTCCCGTACCATGCAAGTTGCGCAGAAGCTTTATGAAGGCATTTCCATAGGTGGTGAGACATCCGGTCTGATCACCTACATGCGTACAGACGGCGTGCAAATTGCCGGTGAAGCAATTGCTGCGGCCCGCTCGGTGATCGGCAAGGACTTCGGCGACAAATACGTACCTGAAAAACCGCGTGTATATTCCTCGAAGGCAAAGAATGCCCAGGAAGCACACGAGGCGATCCGACCGACCGACCTTTCCCGCCGTCCCAAGGATGTTGCCCAGTTCCTCGATCCGGACCAGGCCAGACTTTACGAGCTGGTATGGAAGCGCACCATGGCGTCGCAGATGGAATCGGCTGTGCTGGAGCGTACGACTATCGAAATTGTCGCCGATGGCTCGGGCAAGCGTGCCAACTTGCGCGCAACAGGGTCCGTGGTGCGCTTCGATGGTTTCCTGGCTCTTTACCAGGAAGGCCGCGACGACGACGACGACGAAAACTCAAAGCGTCTGCCTCTGGTCGATCAGGGCGCTTCATTGAGCGCGACTTCCGTCGACGGATCGACGGAAGCGATTGAATCAAGCCAGCACTTTACGACACCTCCGCCCCGTTACACCGAGGCTAGTCTCGTCAAGAAGATGGAAGAACTCGGCATCGGCCGTCCGTCAACCTACGCATCGACGCTACAAACGCTTCGCGACCGCGACTATGTCGAGCTCGACAAGAAGCAGCTGGTACCGCAGGACAAGGGCCGAATCGTTATTGCGTTCCTTGAAAGCTTCTTTCAGCGCTATGTTGAGTTCGATTTCACAGCGAGTCTTGAAGAGAAACTCGACAAGATTTCAGCTGGCGAGCTTTCCTGGCTCGACGTTCTGCGGGACTTCTGGACCGGTTTTTCCGGTGCGGTCGATGAAATCAAGGATCTGCGCGTTGCACAAGTAATTGACGCGCTGAACGAGCTGCTTGGTCCGCATATCTTCCCGCCCAAGGAAGACGGTACCGAACCGCGCAAATGTCCGTCATGCGACACTGGACAACTTTCACTGAAAGTCAGCCGCTGGGGCGCCTTTATCGGCTGTTCCAACTATCCCGAATGCGGGTTCACCCGCCAACTGGGCAAACCGAGCGGCGAAGATGGCGACGCGGATGAAGGCCCCAAGGTGCTCGGTGTCGACCCGGAAACCGGACAGGAAGTATCGCTAAGAACCGGTCGTTTCGGTCCATATGTTCAGCTTGGCGCAGAAGCCAAGCCAAAACGCGCCTCTCTGCCCAAGGGGTGGTCCGCGTCTGATATGGACCTGGACAAGGCTCTTCAGCTTCTATCTTTGCCTCGCGAGGTCGGACCTCACCCTGAAGACGGCAAGATGATAAGCGCCGGTATTGGCCGCTATGGACCTTTCGTTCTTCATGAAGGCACCTACGCCAATCTGTCCACGCCGGATGAGGTCTTCTCCGTCGGCATCAATCGTGCCGTTGACGCGCTTGCCGAAAAGCGTGCCAAAGGCGGTGGTCGGCGCGGTGCTGCGGCCACACCGTTGAAGGAACTCGGCGACCACCCCGACGAGGGTGGTCCCATCAATGTCTATGAAGGGCGCTACGGGCCTTATGTCAAACACGGCAAAATCAACGCCACTCTGCCAAAGGATTCGGATCCAAAGGCCGTCACGTTGGAACAAGCGCTTGAATTGATCGCCGCAAAGGCCGCCAAGGGCGGCGGAAAGAAAAAGGCAACTGCCAAGAAAAGCACGGCGAAAAAGACAACGACCAAGAAGGCCACCACAAAAAAGACTTCCACCAAGGCCAAAGTGGATGCTTCGTCGGACGAGGTACCCTGGGATGACGCCTCTTGAGCGCAAAACGCATTAACACGCGCAAACATACAAACCGAAAACACGCCAAGGTACCCGGCGAAATGCCCTCCCGTGAGGATATTCTCGCATTTGTAGCTGACAATCCCGGGCGTGCGGGCAAGCGGGAAATCGCACGCCACTTCGGGATCATCGGCGGCGCGCGCATTCAGCTCAAGAAAATGCTCAAGGACCTGGCGGATGACGGTCTGATTGAAAAGCGCAACAAGCGTATGATCCGGCCAGGCGACTTGCCGTCCGTCTTTATCGTCAGCTTGAACGCCCGCGACAGGGATGGCGAGCTCCTGGGAACTCCGGTCGATTGGGACGAGGAAGCAGGTGCACCACCGAAAATTCTAGTTCTTACCGGCAAGACCAAGAATACCCAGGCCGGGGTCGGAGACAGAGCGCTCATCCGCCTGACTGAAGCAGAGACCGGCCCGGAAGCGGAACATGTCGGCCGTGTCATCAGAGTTCTAGAAAAACGGCAAGGCGCTATCCTCGGCATCCTTCGCAAACGCGACGGAAACCGACCGGCTTATCTGGAGCCGATAGACCGAAAGCAACGGGAACTGGATGTTGACCCGGCAGAGATGAAGGAAGCTGACGACGGCGACCTCGTCAGTGTCCAGGTGACGAGATCCGGTCGATATGGCCACCCGCGCGCATCCATCGTGGAGCGGTTCGGCTCCATGAACTCGGAAAAGGCTGTTTCGGAGATTGCACTTCAGTCGCTTGGCATTCCGCATGTCTTTCCGTCCGCAGTTGTGCAGCAGGCTGACAGCGCCAAGCCCGTTGAAAAACTGGGTAAGCGCGAAGACTGGCGTCAGGTTCCGCTGATCACTATCGACCCACCCGATGCCAAGGATCACGACGACGCCGTCTATGCGGAACCGGACAACGATCCGCAAAATGAAGGCGGATATGTCGTATATGTCGCGATCGCCGATGTGGCCCATTATGTCACGCCCGGATCGCCGATGGATCGCGAAGCACACTTGCGGGGAAACTCGGTCTATTTCCCGGATCGCGTCATTCCCATGTTGCCGGAGCGCATTTCAAACCAGCTCTGCTCCTTGAGGAAAAAGAAGACAAGCCTGCGATGGGTGCGCGCATGGTCTTTGACAAGACCGGACGCAAGGTCAATCACACCTTTCACCGGGTTCTGATGCGCTCGGCCGCCAAGCTGTCCTACCTGCAAGCTCAAAAAGCCATAGACGGTGTAACCGACGAAAGGACAGAAACGCTCCTTGAGGGCGTTCTGAAGCCACTGTGGGCAGCTTACGAGGTCTTGAAGAAGGGGCGCTCGGCCAGGGAACCTCTGGAGCTTGACCTGCCTGAACGAAAGATCAAATTGAAGCCCGACGGCACTGTTGATCATGTCTACGTTCCTGAGCGCCTCGATGCACACAAACTCATCGAAGAGTTCATGATCCAGGCGAATGTCGCAGCAGCGGAAACACTGGAAAAAAGAAGTCGCCCCTGCTCTACCGGGTTCACGATGCATCTACCCCGGAAAAACTTGAAAGCCTCAAGGAGTTTCTGTCGACATTGTCCATGAAGCTTCCATCATCCGGTGGATTGAGGCCCGCGGTGTTCAACGGAATATTGGCCAAGGTCAAAGACACGCCGCAGGCGCATCTGGTCAACGAGGTGATCCTGCGCAGTCAGGCACAAGCAGAATATACGCCGCAAAATATCGGCCACTTCGGACTGAACCTGCGGCGGTATGCTCATTTCACATCACCCATCCGCCGATACGCGGATTTGATTGTCCATCGCGGCCTCATATCGGCCCTGGGCCTTGGCAATGATGGTCTGCAAGACGGAATTGAGGCCAAACTCGAAGCTATCGGCGCAGAAATATCTTCTGCCGAACGCCGGGCGATGCTGGCGGAGCGCGATACCATCGACCGCCTGATCGCGCTTTGGATGAGCGACCAGATCGGCGCGACGTTTCAGGGACGAATTGCGGGTGTCGTAAAGTCCGGACTTTTCGTGCGCCTTGAAGACACCGGTGCTGATGGCTTCGTTCCCGCATCGACGATTGGTGTCGACTACTATCGCTACGACGAAGGGTCGCATGCCTTGATAGGTGACAAAACCGGCGAGACTTATCAACTTGGTGACCAGGTGGAAGTCAGGCTTGTTGAAGCTGCGCCATTTGCCGGAGCTCTCAAATTCGAGATTCTCAGCCATGGACGGATGGCAGGGAAACGTATTCGCAAAGCAACTCCCAAGGCGCGGCGCGGTCCGCCCAAAGGCGGACGCAACAAGACCTCCACACGGAAACAAAGCCGAAGGAGGGCCTTGTGACGGTTCGCTATGAGTTGAATGAAAACCTTGCTGCGCCGCCCGAGAAAGCAGCCAAACCGCGCCGAGCAGTCATGCCGGCAATGTTGCGGGGCGCATTCAATCGCTGCATGGCCTGCGGCGAAGGAAAGGTCTTTGACGGCTTTCTGAAAACACGCCATGCCTGTTCGAATTGCGGTGAAGAGTTTCATCATCATCGCGCGGACGATGCACCGCCCTATTTCACGATCACCATTGTCGGCCACATCATCATTCCAGCCCTGCTGGTTGTCGAGGTCATGTGGCGCCCGGCAATCTGGATCCACATGTCGATCTGGCTGCCACTCACCGTTTTCCTGGCACTCGCTCTCATGCGGCCCGTAAAGGGGGCATTGGTCGGTCTGCAATGGGCCCTCTACATGCACGGTTTCGATCCCGAAGCCGAAGACGACATGCCCGTTATCGACATGTCGGCGGGGCACGAAGGCACCCCATGACCGGTTCATTCGAAAAGCAGTTGGCGAAAGACGAAAAGGCCGGCGACTACCCCTATATCCGGCCCAAGGACGCTGCCACGCTGCTCATCCTCGACAGGGACGGATCGGGTGACGTCAGAATGCTGATGGGCCGTCGGCACATGCGCCACACGTTTATGCCCGGAAAATTCGTTTTCCCCGGCGGACGGGTCGATCCGGCAGACTCCAGAGTAGCAAATGTGCTTCCCTATCACCCGGACGTTCAGGCGCGTCTTTCAAAGGGATTGAAAAAGGTCAAGACCGAAGCACGTGTCCGTGCTTTCGCACTTGCGGCAATCCGAGAGACCTATGAAGAAGCCGGGCTTTTCATCGGCAAGAAGGACAGCGGAACCCCTCAACGGCTCGGCACAGGCTTCGAGGCTTTCATGGAACGCGGCATTCAGCCTGACCTTGGCGGGCTGCGCATGATCGCCAGGGCGGTTACCCCGACGAAACGCCCTCGCCGCTTCGATACCCGTTTCTTTTCGGTCTGGGCCGATGCGATTGCCGATAGGCTGCCGGATGGGAAAGGTCCTTCCGGGGAATTGGAAGACTGTGCCTGGCTCACGCTTGAAGAGGCGCGAGAAAAAGAGCTGCCGTTGATCACGACAAAGATATTGGCCGACCTGGAAAGCCGACTGGAAACGGACCCGGACCTGTCTCCAGGTACTGCCGTTCCTTACTATTATTTTCGCAACGGTGCGTTTGTGCGGGACTTTTTGTAGCTGTTCGGAATTCAGCGCACCGTATCGCCTGCTGCGATGCTATAGTTGAACAGCTGCAACAGATGGAGCCTTGTTCCATGAAAGACCGCGCTATCATTCCTGACGAGTTGGAGGGGTGTTACAGCGACTGGAAAATGTCGCCAGGGCTGGCTTGCGGAGATTTCCTGTTCTTTTCAGGATTTACCGGTGCTGACGCAGACGGAAACCTGTCCGGTGATCCTGAAACACAGATCTCGCATGGCCTTCCGAAAGGTGGGGCTGGTGCTTGCCAAAGCGGGCCTGAGCTATAATGCTCTTGTGGAAATGACGACCTATCACATTGGCCTGAAAGACCATCTTGAGCTTTTCAAGAAGATACGCGCAGAGTTTGTCGAGGAACCCTATCCCGCCTGGACTGCCATTGAAGTGGCCGGATTTGTGCGGGACGGGGCTGTGATCGAAATCAAGGCGGTTGCCAACCGCGTACCGAAATCCGAGTAGGTTTGTCAGTCTTGGCCGCTCACTCCCCTACACGCTGGTTCGCGCACATTGCCGATACCCGTTAAAAATCGTCCAGGACCGCACGCAACGCTTGACTTTGACAACCTGATGAGTACTTTGCGCGCTGATTTCAGACATTGGGGTAGAGTCACCGCCAGCCAATCTGGCCGCGAGAATTCTTTGCCCGACACAAGAGAACAGGATCCAAGGCCATGGCCAAGGCGACAACAATCAAAATCAAGCTCCTCTCCACGGCGGACACCGGCTTCTTCTATGTCACCAAGAAGAACTCCCGCACGATGACCGAAAAAATGGTCAAAAAGAAATACGACCCGGTTGCCAAAAAGCACGTCGAGTTCAAGGAAGCCAAGATCAAGTAATCTGGTTTTGAATGAAGCAACGATCGGAACCCGCCATTTCGGCGGGTTTTGTTTTTTTGACGTGACCTCGCGCTTGGCTTTAGACGCGAGAAGTCAAAAGTGTGATGTTCAGAGAGAATTTGTGGTCGGCGGGAACACGGCATTCGAGGAGGCCACTCATCGGCCGGTTCCCAACCGACCTGCCCCACGGACCCAGGAGATGCGGCGGACCTGAGCACTCCGAGGGGAAACTAAATACCAGATTAACGTCGCGGCAATCACAACCGCGTCAACAAGGCCATCAGGGAAAACCCTAATCTTCGGCCACAGTACCTTATTGTTGCCTGATTGCAATAAATTCCGCGAAATATACACAGAAACAATGCGGTTTTAGTAAATTCGTAACCTTAATGTGAGCTTGAAATTCGTTTTCATTGACCAGAGTCGCAGCTCATGAACGAGTTACGACAACTCGTGATTGCTCGAAGTCTTTGCGAAATCTTTCACTGGCGCAGTATTTTCCGGCACGCCGGTCAAGCTTCACCGAGATAGGCGCGCACCGTCTCCAGAAACTTGGCGACTGAAATGGGCTTCGAGATATAGGCCTCGCATCCACCCTGCCGAATGCGCTCTTCATCACCCTTCATGGCAAATGCTGTCACCGCAATTACGGGAATAGACGAAATGTCCTCGTCTTCCTTGATCCACTTTGTAACCTCTAACCCGGAAACTTCCGGGAGCTGGATGTCCATCAGGATAAGGTCCGGGTGATGTTCCCGCGCAAGCTTGAGAGCTTCAATTCCGGTCCGGGTCTGCAAGGTGTCGTAACCGTGCGCCTCAAGCAGATCATGAAATAATTTCATGTTCAGCTCGTTGTCTTCGACGATTAACACCGATTTTGCCATAAGTCCGGCCCTTCACCCGGCTCGGAGCCGGTCCCATCTTTCAATTTGCGGCAATTCTGATCCGCTATGGAACCCTTCCCCGGTCCGCATTAGGTTTCTTCTAACCCGGAATCGTTTCAGAAAGGCAAAAAAACACAATGAAAAATATACACGGAAAGTCATTATCCGTTGAAGAAGCACAAGGAATTGCCACTGAAGCACTGCTGCAGTTGAGCCGGGAGCCAGAACAGATAGGTCGTTTTCTGGCTTTTTCAGGTATTGGCCCAGAAATGATTCGGGAAGCAGCAGGAGAGCCAGGATTTCTTGCTGGCGTTCTGGAGTTCTACATGATGGACGAAGCTCTTTTGCTTGCCTTTTGTGAAAATGCCAGCATCCGACCGACCATGATCGCCGCCGCCCGATATGCCTTGAGCGGAGGTGTGGAAGACCATGCCTGAACCGACACCGGTTTTACCCGAAGTTTTGGGTCAGATCCGCGCCTTGCCAGCGTCTGGTAGACCGCTGATTGTCTGTGATGTCGATGAAGTCATTTTGCATCTGACGACCCATTTGGAGGACTATCTTCATTCCAACGGTCTGATGTTCTTGAAGTACGAATACCGACTGACCGGAAACATCGGCGACAAGAAAACCGGCACATCACTGAGTGCGGCAGAGGTCAAGCAACTGCTGTTGAGATTTTTCGACGAAATCAGCCCACATCAGGACATGGTACCGGGCGCTGACATGGCGCTCCAGAAACTGTCCAACGATTGGGACGTTGTGTTACTGACAAATCTTCCAGGCGCGCACAACAAGCCGGTTAGAGAGAACCTGCTGGCCGCCAAGGGACTTACTTATCCGGTGTTAACGAACTCAGGACCCAAGGGCGGCGCGGTCGCGGCCCTCGCCGCGGGCCGACCTTCTCCCATTGTCTTCATCGACGACAGCCCAACCAACCATAGTTCCGTGAACGCCTCCCTGCCCTCGTCCATTCAGATCCAGTTTATCGCCGACCCGAGGTTCCTGACCTCAATGACACGCGAAGAGCATGTTGATCTGCTGACAGGGGATTGGCAGGAGACGGAAAGCTTTATCAGCGGTATTCTGTAGCCGGCGAAAACCAGATAGCTTGGCCCACAGCTTCCGCACCAGAGATATCCATGTCGACGGACGTCACTCGATCAACCACCGAGGCTCCCGCTCTTTGCAGAGACTGCGGCACCCGTCCGTCTGCGGATGTGAACCGGTGCCCGACTTGTGGAAGTCCGAGGCTCGTCAAGCATTGCGAGCTTGACCTGCTGTCCATTGCTCACATTGATTGTGATGCCTTTTATGCTTCCATCGAAAAGCGTGATAACCCGGAACTTCTTGACAAGCCGGTGATCGTGGGCGGCGGTCAACGCGGTGTTGTTTCGACCTGTTGTTACATTGCGCGGATATACGGTGTGCGTTCAGCCATGCCGATGTTCAAGGCCCTGGAAGCCTGTCCGGATGCAGTCGTCATAAAACCGAATATGGAAAAGTACTCCAAGATCGGAAAGGAAATGCGAGAGCGCATGCGTGCCCTCACCCCGTTGGTCGAGCCGCTGTCCATCGATGAAGCCTTTCTCGACCTTACCGGAACGGAGCGCTTGCATCGGGCAACACCTGCAGAAACGCTCGCCAAGTTCATTCGGGAAATTGAAGAAGATATCGGTATCAGTGCCTCAGTGGGTCTGGCACCGAACAAGTTTCTGGCGAAACTTGCCTCGGACCTTGAGAAACCGCGCGGATTTTCGGTGATCGGCGCGGTGGAGGCCAAATCCGTGCTGTCAGACATGCCAGTGGGCCGGATCTGGGGTGTCGGCAAAGTTTTTCAAAAGAAACTTGAAAAGGATGGCATTCGGACAATCGGTCAACTGCAAACGATGGATTCTGCCGATCTCGCGCGTAAGTACGGCTCCATAGGATTGCGTCTGGCTCATTTGTCTCAGGGCGACGACAGCAGATTGGTGAAGCCCCAGCGGGGAGCCAAAAGCGTATCGACCGAAACCACTTTCAGAACGGACATTTCCAGCTTTGAGACCCTTCGCCCGATTTTGCGCGATCTTTCTGAAAAGGTCTCGGCACGTCTCAAGAAATCGGATTTATCCGGGCGAGGCATAACTTTGAAGCTCAAGACGGCGGACTTCAAGACGATCACTAGGGCCCGCCATCTGACAGACCCGACCCAGCTGGCAGACAGGATCTTCTCTGCCGGTGTTTCGTTGCTCGAAAACGAGACGGACGGCAGGCGTTTCCGCCTGATCGGCATTGGTGTCAGCGATCTGGAAACAGCCGACAGGGCTGACCCTCAGGACCTGCTGGACGAGTCGGCCGAACGGCGCAAAAGCGCTGAACGTGCCGTCGACCGGCTCAGGGACAAATTCGGCAATTCGGCTGTTGAACTCGGACTGACGCACGCGGCCAAGGCTTCCAAGGAAGGCAAATAGCCTGAGGACTGCGACCTCGCGCGCCTATTGGCACTCCGTCTCGTCATAGAGTTCCAGAGACGTCATCGTGCCCTGAATTGTGAAGTCGCCGTAGTCCAGTTTCAGATGGCCACTGATACCGTTCTCATAAAGCCAGAAGGAAAGCTGGTAGACCGGAAGAAGTTCGCCGGATGCATCGTCCGTACTGGGGTCGAAATAGGCAACTGTCACCGGCCAATAATTCATACCGGACAGCGGAGCATCGGCACTACTGGAATTCGATTTGACCGAATTGACCGCTTTTGTGCCGATCACAGACGTCGTGGCATAGACCTTTTCGCCTGTTTCCGCGCCATCATAAATATCGGCAGCGACGAAACGGATGCCGTCCTTCGCAGACTTCATGACCGACAGGAGGTGCTCGGTCGGGAACAGTACTTCGTTGCTTATTTCTAGGGACTTTTCGGCGGGTTGTTTCAGCTCAACCTTTTTCGCATCCGCTCCGGCATGTGCGGTGCCCCGCGTTTCCTCGACGAGTTTCTGGTCGACATATGTCTTGGACAGAAACTGGTAGCTCTCCGCTTCCGGTTCTTCAAAGGAGGTGGTTTGCAGATCGGTGATCTGAGATCCGCCGCTGGTGTCTTGAAACTCGGTCACAAACCGGAAATTGACGCTATAGCCTTCACAGGCATTTCCTGAAAAGTCATAGACCATGCGGCCCGAGAGCCCGGCGATACCAGACTGCTCTTCCGTGTCTCCAAGTTTCATGTCGTAGACGGCCCTGTGAGGGACCAGTTTTGTCCCGACTGGCGCCGCACCGGCAGCAGCTACAGGTGTCGCACCAAGGATCCCGGAAAGGAGCAGCAAAGTGGCGGCTCTGGACGAAAAATTCACGACAGTCTGCATCAAGAACCTCATGTTTCACCGACGGTTCGCTGGCCGCCAGTGCGTTTGCTCCATCATATTCGGGAAACGGTGCATTTCGCTATAGTGAATGCACAAATCTGCACGAAACTTGTGTGCTGCACATTCGGTTCTTAGCGTTTTGATCCGTTGCAGCACTGCAATTGCAGTTTGTTTCCTTGCAATTTGCCACCATTCACATCGTGGAATTTTGATCTTGTGCCGGTCGGCAAATTGAGCGAAGACACCGCGACAAACAACCGGATCGAAATCCTGCGGAGACATTTCATGAGCAGCACCATTGAAACACGGCTCGCGGACCTTGGCGTAACACTTCCAGAAGCAGCTGCGCCTGCCGCCAACTATGTGCCTTTCGTAAAAACGGGCAATCAGCTGTTTGTGTCCGGGCAGTTGCCGATGAGTGCAGGCAAGATCGAAGTCACCGGCAAGCTGGGAGACGGACTGGGTGTTGACGAAGGCAAGCATGCTGCAAAACTTTGCGCCATCAATTTGCTTGCTCAGGCAAAAGCGGCCACCGGTGATCTTGAGAAGGTCGCCCGTCTTGTCAAGATCGTCGGGTTCGTCAATTCGACCGGCGAGTTTGCAGACCAGCCACAGGTCATCAACGGTGCTTCGGATTTCCTGGTGGAAGCCATGGGTGACAAGGGCCGCCACGCCCGCTCCGCGGTTAGTGCCGCCTCCCTGCCCTTTGGCGCTGCCGTCGAGATCGAAGCCATCTTCGAGATTGTCGACTAAGTCTCAGTTCACGCCCAAACGCCGAAGCGGTATTTCAATTCATGTCTCCCGATCTTGAGGCTATTTTCGCCCGTCCAATCGCCCATCGTGGCTTTCACGATGTGGATAACGGCATTATGGAAAACTCACCCTCTGCGGTGCGGGAGGCAATGGACAGGTCCTTCGGCATTGAAGTCGATATTCAGGAGACCGCTGACGGCGAAGCGCTGGTTTTTCACGACTACACACTGGATCGGCTGGCCGAAGGATCTGGAAAAGTCGTCGACTTCAGTTCGAAGGCACTCGAAAAGATCCATATGAAAACGGGGACCGACAAGCTTTGGCTGCTTCAGGATCTTTTTTCGCTCGTCGAAGGCAAAGTTCCGATTGTTGTCGAAATCAAATCGCTGATGCGCCGTGATGCTCAGGGCAATTTTGTGCGCCACGTTGTTGATCAGGTTGCGGCCTACAACGGGCCGGTTTGCATAAAAACCTTCGACCCGGACATGCTTTCGATAGCACGAAACCACAATCGGCAGGTTCTACGTGGCATTGTCGCCGACGGTGCGGAACCGGGACGCACTTATGTGAGCTACAGCCGTGTTGACCGGTTTATTCTGCGTCATCTTCTTCACGCGCCGCGCACACGCCCGGATTTCATATCCTATGGTGTCAAAGACCTTCCGAAAGCGGGCCCCAGCCTATTGCGGTCTGTTTTCAAACTTCCGCTCATGTGCTGGACCGTGCGCACACGCGAACAACGCGAGATCGCAGCGCGCTATGCAGATCAAGTTGTCTTCGAGGGGTTCGACCCGGACAAAAGCCTCGGGATTTGACTTCAAACTGACTTAAGCTCTTGCACCGCAAAAAGGCAGCGCTACATTTTGATCAAGGTTTCAAACTGTGGTTTTTTTTAACGTATGAGCTCCACCTCCACCCAAGGCGGCGACAGTCCTGCAGATGCCGGACAAGCCATTACCTTGCGCATCTTGTCTTCTTTGAAGGATGTTTCTCGAGAGTCTTGGGACCGGGTTGCAAATCCAGGCTGGAAGCTTTCAGGACGCGGGTCCCTGACGACAGACGACGACTGCAAATCACTCAAGGATCTGTCCGGCGTGTTGGCCAGGGAGTTTGAACCAACTTCTGAAGAAACGTCGTTTAATCCTTTTCTTTCTTACGATTTTCTTGAAGCGCTTGAAAGTTCAGGATGTGCCACAAATGCGACCGGCTGGATGCCCCGGCACATGTTGCTTCAAGATGAAAACGAGACTGTGCTTGGCGCAGTGCCGGCTTATCTGAAGAGCCATTCACAAGGTGAATATGTGTTCGACCACGGTTGGGCGGATGCTTTTTACCGGGCTGGTGGCGACTACTATCCCAAGCTCCAGATTTCTGTTCCCTTCACTCCAGCAACAGGAAGACGGTTTTTGACCGGACCGGGTGTCAACCGGGAAGCCGGGCTTCAGGCCCTGGCAGCAGGTCTGGTTCAGGTTTGCCAGAAAACCGGCGCATCGTCCGTTCATGCGACCTTCCTCTCCAAGGGAGAATGGGACACTTTGGGTGACCTTGGCTATCTTCGTCGCACCGACCAGCAGTTTCACTGGGAAAATCACGGATACGAAGGCTTTGAAAGCTTCCTTGCAGACCTGGCATCGCGCAAACGCAAGGCGATCAAAAAGGAGCGCAAGGAAGCTCTTTGCGCTGATGGCATTGAAGTGGAATGGGTCACAGGGTCGGACCTCACCGAAGCCCATTGGGACGCATTTTACGAATTCTACCTGGATACCGGGTCTCGAAAATGGGGCCGGCCCTACCTCAACCGAGACTTTTTTTCACTGATTAACGAACGGCTGGCAGAGCGCACGCTGCTGGTTCTTGCAAAGCGGCACGGTCGATATGTTGCAGGTGCACTGAATTTCATTGGCTCTGAAACCTTGTTTGGAAGACACTGGGGATGCACGGAGCATCATCCCTTCCTGCATTTCGAACTCTGCTACTATCAGGCCATCGACTTCGCCATCGCCAAGGGCCTGAAACGGGTCGAGGCCGGGGCGCAAGGCGCGCACAAGCTCGCGCGCGGCTATCTTCCGGCAACGACCTATTCGGCGCACTGGATCGCGCATGAAGGTCTTCATGATGCCGTCGCAGATTTCCTGGAACATGAACGCCGTGCCGTCGAGCGGGAAAACGAAGCGCTTGCTGACCATGCCCCGTTTAAGAACCGCCCCGTTTAAGAACCGCGAAGTGACCTGAAGAGAAACAAGCAACGGCTCAGTCCCCCATCAGAATGTCAGGCGCATTTCCAGCTGTTCCAGAAGGTCTTCAGCACCGGCCCTGTCCAGCAGGGCATTTGTTGCCATGTCCGACCTGTCTACATTGACGAACACAAGCTGTTCATTGTCGACAGCTTCTGCAGCAGCTGCGAGCAAGGCCCCACCGACACCTTTTCTGCGCTGGTCTTTCCTGACAACGAGCTGCGCAACCGAGCCGTCACGATAAAAAGCGACCCAACCCAAGACCTCTCCGTTGGCACGGGCGGAAATTGCCTTGCTCTTTCCGGCCAACGCACTCAGGGCTTTCTTGCTGTTTTGCGGTGTCGGCTGCCAATCGAAAAAGGCGGTTTCCTCGGAGGGAAGCGCAGTGATCTCAATCGGCCGCAAGTCCCAGCCAGCAGATGAAACCTCAATCCCCGCTGTTGAAAGCTTGCAAACACGAAGTCTTCTTCCGGTTTGAAAACCCGCGTTTTCATAGGCTGCGACCGCCTTGTCGTTGGTGCTGATTACTTCAAGCTGCATACCGGACGCACCCTCCGCGGCAAGCTGACCGGAAACCACTTTTAGAAGCTGTGCGAACAGACCTTTGCGCCGATATTGTGGCTGTGTTCCAACGGATAGCGTATAGGCGCCACCTCCCAAATCCGGGTTCGGGGCGGATGAAAACCAGAACGCTGCGATTTCACCATTCGTCCTTGCGATAAAAGAGTGTCTGGATGAAAATCCGCGTTGTTTTTGAAAATCTGTGAACTTTTCAACACTCAGATGAAGCGGGACGACATAGTCGGAAAACGCCATGTTCATGGCCTCGCAAAGCAGGGTCGGCTCAATGCCGGCGCAGTTGGAAATTTCAAGTGACATTTTGTGTGACTGGTGCCCTTAAAAACGGTCCATGATTGCGGAATTCAGTTCGACGACGTGGCAATGATGCGAGATATCCGGCCCCTTCGAGCCCTACAACTCGCGCGCAAGGCCAATGCACTTTGTTCTCAAAGAGCCGTTCCAATTGACTGAATTGATCCTTGAATCCAGTCACAGCGCTGTTTGCGTTGATTAAGGCGTTGGTTTTCCGCTTACGCAGAAGGCAATTCGGGTCGCTTCTTGTCCTAGTCGAAGCTTTCTGCAACGTCATACATGACCGGCTCAAAGCTCTTGCAAAGTGCGCTTATTCTACGGTTGCGCTCCCGCATTTCCTGCGTGCGCAGCATGGCGAGAAAGTCTTCTCGTTTGCGCCATTGGGAGTAGTTGGCAATACGTGTTTGAGCATCATTGACATGAAGACCGGCGCCAATGAAGCCCGGTTGGTGACGGATGAAATTCTCGTAGGCTTCCTTCAACTCGTCCAGAAGATCGAAACAAGTTCCCGGCGTCATTTCAAACGTGGTGATCACGGTCTGGCAGTCCTTGCCACTTGAAATCTCTGGCATCGTTCTTCTCCCGTATTCGCGTCGCCGAAAAGGCTGGCATGTTTTGGATGGTCCGGCAACAAGGAGAACGTTATTTGCCCGGCACCTCCACCCCTTTCACATTCATTGCCTCAACCGCCATGAGCGCAAGCTCCAGCAGAGTTTCGAAATGAGCCGTTCTCGAGCTGCCGCGCCGCCAGACGAGATACATGTGCCTGAGCATGGGAAGATCCTCGACTTTCTTCAGAAGCAAATCGGGCTCCTTACCGAATTCCGAAGCAATGTAGGCTGCCGGAAACAGCGCCAGGCCCATCCCCATTGACGTCATTTGCCTCAAGGCATCGAGGCTCGTTCCCTCGTATTCTTGCCGAAAATCCGCCCCGGCAGCACGTGCAAGCGCCTGAACATCGTCATGGAGACGGAACCCTTGGCTGAGAGACAGCAGCTTTTCATCACGCAGCATTGCAGTCGGAACAACATCAAGACCGGCCAGTGGATGCGATTTTGGAACCGCCAGCGAAACGTCCTCGTGACAAAGGACCCGTTCCACCAGTTGATTGCTGGGCGATATGTCCGGCGTGATGACGCAATCAAGTGCACCAGAGGCGATCCCCTCTTCCAACAGGTTGGGTCTGTCCTCGCGAATATAGAGTTCAAGCCCCGGGTAGTCGCGTTTTAGAATCGGCAGGAAGTGGGGCATGAAGTAAGGACCGAAAGTGGGAGACACTCCCAAGCGGATCAATCCACCAAGGTTGGACCGTCCGGCCTGTGCCGCCGTCACAATTTCGTCTAGGTTCTCCAAGGCCTGCCGGGCAAGAGGCAGGAGGTTCTCTCCCGCAGCCGTTAGGCTGATATTGCCTCCTCCCCGTTCCAGCAAGATTGCCCCAAGCTGATCCTCCAAGAGCTTGAATTGTGACGATAAAGTCGGCTGAGAGACATTGCACTTCTCTGCCGCTTTGCCGAAATGCATCGTCTCTGCAAGCGCGATGAAATACTCCAATTGACGCGGTGATGGGCGGAAGCTCATCTGGTCCTCGCATTCTATAGTTTTTTTCTATTGATTTAATACAAACAATGTATTTCTTCTATTCCGTCTTGTCACCATATCATTGTTGTCAACGAAGCAACCGAAGCGAAATGGAGAGATAGGCGATGTACAACCGGTTGAAATCCTTGCGCAGCCAGCACAACACTCTTGATTCCCTGATCCGCCGCGAAGAGTTGCACCCCTATCCGGACACTCAGCACATTCGATCATTGAAGAAATTCAAGCTTCGCCTGCGTGACGAGATTAGCCGTATCGAGGGCGCTCTCAGCGCAAGCCGCCTCGTTTACTAGTTTGCAGTAGCTGCATCACTTTCAAGGAAATACGACGATGAACCCGTTCTGGCCGTTCATGACTTTACCTGCAACGCAACCGCCTCTCTCCAGACAGAGTCGGTTGCAGGACCTCAACGCTCGGATGACGTCCTTCCTTTCGGAAAAGCAGGCGTCGGGCACCTCATGCCCCCAGGTGCTCGACAACATCAAGACCGCACGGTCTGAAGTCCAGCGCGAGATGGCCTCACGCACCTAAAGCCCCTCCGGACTTCCGCGGTCCGGAAAGAGCGCCCCAACAGCTGGACCAACCCGCCCGCACCGGCCTCGCGGGCGGGTTTTTATTTGCCGATCCGTACGCAAGCTGAACCAAAATTATTCAGCTCAACCGCCAATCTTCGGCTCAAACCAGAGCTTCCTTTTTCAAAAAGCGACGATTTTTCCGACCGCATTTCGTTGAGGAATTGAGTCTGTTTTTCGGCACAACTCATTGAAAGATATATACTAAGGCGAATTTCTCCGCCTTAGTAAAGATGCGTTTCATGCTATTCTGCAGGCTGTGCGTCTATCGTCGCGTGAACCGTATCCTTGCCTGGCAAAGCTCCTTTCGGCGCTTCCCTTGTCGGCTTTATACCGAAGAACAGTGCATAAAGGACTGGAGCAGCGATAAGGGTCAGGATCGTTGCAAATGCCAGCCCCCCCATGATCGTAACCGCCATGCCCCTGAAAAAGGCGTCCGACAACAACGGAGCCATTCCCAGAATGGTTGTGATGGCCGCCAGCATGACCGGGCGCATACGGGAGACACTGGCCTCAACGATTGCCGTGTATTTCTCCTTGCCCTCGCGGATCAAAAGATCGATCTCTTCCAGCAACACGATTGCGTTCTTGATCAGCATGCCCGACAGGGACAGGCATCCAAGCAGCGACATGAAGCCAAAGGGCGTATCTGTTGCCAAAAGCGCGATGGCAACGCCATTGATCGACATTGGCACCATCAACCAGATGATCAGAGGCTGACGGACCGATCCGAAGAGAAGGATCGAGATGATAAGCATGACCAGAAAGCCAAGCGGCAGTTGAGCACCCAGAGACGCCTGGGCATCGTTGGTGCTCTCATATTCGCCGCCCCACTCCAGACTGTAGCCGGGAGGCAAGGCCATGGCCTCGATCTGGGGGCGAACCCGGGCCAGTGCTGCCGAGGCTGTTTCACCGGCAGTCGTTTCCGCTTTGACCGTGAGCGTGCGAACTCTGTCGCGGCGGTGGATCACCGTGTCCTGTGGTTCCATCAGGAACTCCTGAACCACCTGATCAATGGGGATATAGCGGCGTTGACTGCTGCTCCAGATCAGCGAATCCGAAACGCTTTCATTGACCGAAATACCATCGGGGCCGGCTTTTCGCGCGACGATCGGTATTGATTCATCAACATCCCGGTAAGCGCCCACCCGCACACCTTCCGTCGCGAATTGTAGAGAAAGCGACAGCTCTTCACGAGTCGCACCGGAAATCCGAGCGCGGTCTTCGTCGAAAATCGGTCTGACCACGAGCTCCCGCTGGCGCCAATCCGTATTAACGTCAGCCAGCCCGTTGTCCGGCAGATTGAAAATGGTCTGCGCCTCATCTCCAAGGCGCTTGAGCACGTTTGCATCCGGGCCGGTAAACCGGGCCTCGATCTTTGCTCCGCCTCCCGGACCGAACACGAGCCGTTTGGTAATCACCTGGGCTGCCGGAAAGCTCTCGGCAAACTGTCGCCGCAGATCCAAAGCCAGCTCGTCGATGACTTCCCGGTCCGTGGTGCGGACAATCATGTGCCCATAAGCCGGATTTGCATCCTCCGGAGAATAGGTGAGCATGAACCGTGTCGCACCGCCGCCGGCAAAACTCGTAACGGCTTCAACCCTTTCGTCATCCAGAACAACCTTTTCCATCTCGGTCAGGTCCGCTTCCGTTGCCCGGATATCAGTGCCTTGCGGAGCCCAATAATGGACATAGAAAATGGGAGTGTTGCTGTCCGGAAAGAAGGCCTGCTTCACATTTCCGAAGGCCATGACGCAGGCCACTGTAATTCCCAAAAGAGCGGCCACGGTCAGCAAACGAAAATGCAGCGTGCCAACAAGGAAGCGACGATAGATTGTATAGATCAAACCCTTGTAAGGATCATGATCGTCCAGATTTCCGCTTGCTGTCCGAAAGAAGTATTTGCCGAAGAGCGGTGTGACCGTAATCGCGAATACCCAGGAAAGGATCAGGGAAATACCGATCACGGCAAACAGCGAGAACAGGAACTCACCAGTTGCGTCCGGCGACAGACCGATGCCTGAAAACGCCATGATGCCGATCACGGTCGCACCAAGCAGCGGCCACATGGTCTGCCTGACAACCTTGCTGGCAGCATCAATCGCTTTTTGGCCGCGCTGCATATTGATCATCATGCCTTCGGCGACAACGATGGCATTGTCCACCAGCATGCCCATCGCGATGATCAACGCACCGAGGGATATACGCTCCATCTCGATCGTAAATATGCGCATGAACAGAACGGTTGCCATGACCGTGAGCAGCAAAACCGTCCCGACTACGAGGGCTGCGCGCCAGCCCATGAACAGAGCCAGGACGCCAATCACGATCACCACTGAGGCAGCGAGGTTCAAAATGAAGCCGTTGACGGAATCATCGACGACCACATTCTGTTCATAGATCGGGTGGATTTGCATACCGACAGGCAGTTGCTTTTCGATCTGCGCCAGTTTCTCAATGACGCCTGTGCCAACTTCAACGATGTTGGTGCCGTCGACCTGAGAAACCCCGATTGTCACCGCCTCATGACCGTCATGGCGGATCAGGCGATCAGGGCGTTCAGGGTCTCCCAGTTCCAGCGTCGCAATATCGGACAAGCGGATCATGGCCGTTGAACCCGGCCGGCCTATCACCAGATCCTGAATGCCTCTGAAGTCATCGAAAGCGGATGCCGTCATCAATCGGATGCGCTTTTGACCCGACACACCGGACCCATTGGACTGAATTCGGTTTTCCGCATCCAGAACACCTATGATATCGGTCATGGATATGCCCAGACCTGCCATCTTGTCCTGGTCGACATTCAGATAAATGACGTCCTCGGGCTCTCCCGCGACCTCTACCTTGCCGACACCGGGCACAGTCAACAGCTCCCGCCGAATGCGTTTCACCGTGTCGCGAATGTCGCGATTGGTGTAACCGTCCGCTGTGAAGGCATAAAAAAGTCCGTAGACGTCTCCAAAATCGTCATAGACAAGCGGCGTTCCGGCCCCAGCCGGCAAGTTTCGGACTTCGTCAGAAACCTTGCGTCTCAATTCGTCCCAAACCTGCGGCAACTCGCTGCCGTCATATGTTGGTTTGATTTCAACGCCGATGCGCGACAACCCGGGCTCGGAGACAGACTTGATCAGATCCAGCTGAGGCATCTGCTGGATCGCCGTTTCCAGGATTTCCGTAACCTCGTTTTCAACTTCGGCCGCAGTTGCCCCGGGATAGCCCGTAATTACCTGCGCTTCCTTGATCGTGAAGGCCGGGTCCTCCAGCCTACCGACGGTGGAAAGGCCCCACAATCCTCCCAGGAAAGCCATGATGACGATCATCCAGGTGTTGACCGGCTTTTGTATGGAATAGCGTGCGATATCCAAGTGTCTGATCCTTTTCCTGCACCCGTTCGGATCAGCGCAACCGGCGCACGACCTGTCCGTCACTCAAGTAGGCTACGCCCGCGGACACAATTTCGTCTCCTGCCGCAAGACCTTGGCTGACAGGCATGAAGTCGCCCATGACGGTACCCACTTCGATCATCTGTTTTGATACTGCCTCTGTGCCGTCATCGAATTTCCAGACAAAGGAGTTGCCATCACCGTCAACGGCGACTGCTCCGGTAGGCACCAGAAATTGTTCGCCCAGCTCTAGTCCCTGAGGCAGAAACTTGACGATGACCGAAGCCGTCATGCCTGGGAAAAGCTGTTCGGCCCCTTCCCTCGGCATCGCAAGCGTTATCCGGTAGGTTTGCGCAACATCATCAACCTGGCTGGAGTGTTCACGGTAGGTCAGCGGGAAGACCTTGTCGCTATATGCGGGAAATTTCGCTTCGATGGATGCGACTTCAGATTCGGTGACCCGTCCAAACAGCGCCTCTGCAACATTGATATCGACCTGAACCTCTGAAACGTCGTGCATACGCACGACGGGTGTGCCGACATTGACCGTCGTGAAGTTGTCGACCAGCCTGACAGAGACAACACCATCAAACGGGGCTTCGAGCGACGTGTATTCGAGGTTCTGTTTTGCCTCTTTCAAGCGTTCGACAGCCAAATCATAGGTGTTTTGCTGTTCGTCCAATGCTGACTGAGAAATGACCGATCGGTCCAACAGCGTCTTCAGGCGATCCAGCTCTCGTTTTTCCTGCTCAGCATTGATGGTCGCCTCACGGACAGCCCTGTCGTAGTCGGCGGTATCAAGCCTGGCGATCAAGTCCCCCTTCTTGACCTGCTGGCTTTCAAGCACCGGCAATTCGAGCAATTTGCCGCGAACCTGGAAAGACAAATCGACCGTCTGGACCGCTGCAACCCGACCGGCAAACCGACGCTCAAGCAAACCTATCTGATCGGTGATCGTGAAGATCTTTGCAGGTCTTGGCGCGGCATGCAGTTCCGCTTCGGCCTGCGCGATAGGATCCATTGCATCGTCCTGGCAAGCAGAAACAATGCCGGCCAGCATCAAAATGGCTGCCCAACGAACGTGTGAGATTTTTGGAAACACCAACATTTTTTGTTCGCTCCAAACCTTAGTTTTCATCCAGGCGCCGGCGAAGCTCAGCAAGGACCGCAGCCCGCTCATCATCAGAGAGGATCGACACGCCGTGAGCCTCTGAAAAGTGAAGGCCCTCCAGACTCGCCCAGATTGCCCAGGCTTTTGCGAGCTCATCCGTTTCCTGTGTGATTGCATTTTTCAGGCGCTTTTTTACGACCATGAAGGGCTCGGCGAGTTCCGGCCTGTCGGCCTTGGTTGCCAGCATGGCACGTGCGACGTCGCGGTTGGCGAGTAGCCAGCCTTCAGTCACGTCGATCATGGCGTACAAAGTCGGTGCTTTCGAGGTTTCGTGCGAAGTCCGTGCAGTACTGACCTCTGTCTCGAATTGGCCCGCCAGGAACTCGACCATCCCTATGATCAAAGCGTCTTTGGTCGGAAAATTATAGAGCACTCCTCCCTTGGAGAAACCGCTCCTTTCCGCGACAGCATCAATCGTCAGGCTGGCTGCGCCAGATTGCCGAATGAGATCAAGTGCCGCCTGCAGAATTTCGGACTTTGAGTCCTGTGCATGCCTTATAGCGCGAGCCGCCATTTTATACCGTCCAGTCAGTACAGTTGAATGGCGCATATAAACCGTCCAGTCGGTACAGACAAGAGATTTCAACTAAGCACGCGCAGGCAACCCCGAACCTCAGCAACTAAAGGCTTGGGGAAACAACAGTAATTTCCATTGGGGAAATTTTAGGCAGCAGATGCGGTCATCGCCGCTTCCGATGCGGCTTGCTCCGCCGCAGCTGCTTCAGCAGCCAGGCGTGCGCGCTCGCGGGCTTCTTCCTCGGTCTTTTCTGCGAAGGCAATAAAGTCTTCGGCCGACATGGGCTGCGCAAAGAAATAGCCCTGCGCCGCTGTCACTCCAAGTTCGAGAAGACGCTCGATCTGCTCTTCCTGCTCAACGCCTTCCGCAATGATGCCCATGCCAAGATTATCGGCAAGTTCGACCATCGAGTCGACAATCGTCGTTGAATTGTCATCGGAGCCGATCGTGTCGATGAACATCTTGTCGATCTTGATAATATCAACACCGAGCTTTTGCAGATAAGCCATGCCGCCATGGCCCGTTCCAACATCGTCCAGTGCCACGCGTACGCCAAGAGCCTGCAGTTCGGCCATGATCTTGCGAGCCAGTTCCATGTCCTCAAGCGGGTGGCGCTCGGTCACTTCAACAACAATCTGCTGATAGGAAATCTTGGAATTTTCAAAGATTGACCGAATGTCTGAAATGATCTCACGATCAAGGAAGTGGCCGGCAAACAGATTGACGGACATTTTCAGATCCGGGTTCTCGCCGTAAAGGTCGCCAACTTCTTCAGATGAGATGCGCATCATCTGACGCGTCATGTCGAAGATATGTCCGTTGTTCTCGGCATAGGCCATGAACTGGCCCGGCGAGACGATATTGCCGTTCGGACGGCGCCAACGCATCAGGATCTCACAGCCACGCAGACGGCCACTCTCGATGTCCATGACCGGCTGGTAATACGGAATGAACTCACCATTGCGAATTGCCGCAACAAACTCATCGTTGGCTTCACTCTCGGGCCGCCAAGACAGCCAGACACCAATCGCGACAAAAAGCACTGCAATGCCTGCACATGCCGCGGCTGCAATAACTTTAAGATCCTGAACCACAAATGCAGCAGCCGACACTGGTGCAGTCACAGTCGCAACAAGCGGATACAACTCGGATGCCACCTCGACATTGAGCTGTTCTTCCGGGGTTGTTGCTTCGGAATTATAGCCACCGACGTCATACCAGAGCAGATTATCGCCCAAACGCAGCTCCGTTCGCCGATAGGACCGCAGGTATTCAGGTCCCGGGTCGAGCGCGATAACGGCCGGCGTCACTTCAGCAAATAGCCGTGTCTGGTTTTTCAGGTCCCAGCTGATCACAGCAGCGCGCGCGCCGAGATAGGCGCGATCCAGCATGCCGATGCCGACCAGCGGGCCATCCACCCGCAGCGGCGGGAGAACGACTTTGCCCGCCAGATCCCGGTCCGGAATGATGCACATGCGCTGACCGATGGCATCTACTAGACCGATGGCATCAATCATGCCGTGCTCGACAATCTGCTTTTCAAAGATGACACGGTCTTCAGCGCTGCAAGTCTCGATCTTGTCCCGGTCAAGCCTCTGCAACACGGCGACGGTTGCACTGATGACTTCTTCTGCCCGCTGGATCGAAGCTTTGCCCATCGCCTCCATTTCGGTGATGGCGCGGCGTTCGGCGTATTGATCCAGTATGATGTTGCCTGCAAACAGCGGAGCGGTCGCCAACGCGAGGGCGATCATCACCGTCTTTGCAAAACCCATATACCGGAAGGACAACGCTGGAACCCGTTCGCGAATAAACTCTTTCTGACAATCGCTGATCTGGGTAAACAAGGACTGAATGTGATGGAATTTCATCCAGATCAAAGCTGTCCGCCAGGCTGTTGTGTTTAGGTGCGGTTTGAACGCGGAACCTGATGAATGGAGGTTTGCATGCAGGCGTTGTTTATTGGACAGGCCTATATCGACGTCACTTTTCTGACCGACTGTCTGCCGACCGGCGACGAAAAAGCAATCGCCGAAGATTATGCCATCAGTTTTGGCGGCAATGCAGTGACGGCAGCATTTTGTTGCGCGAAGTTGGGTGGAAAACCGGATGTGCTGTGTTCCCAGGCCGACGATTGGCTGGCACGGATGTTTCTGGATATGGCAGCGGCCTACGGGATCTCCATTCACGGTCGGAAAGTGCGCGAATCCTCCCTTTCCTTCATCATGCCCCACGGTGGAAAGCGTGCGATTGTTCGCTGTCGCGACAATGAATTTCTGCACCCCTTCCCGCCACTGACACTCACTGGGATGAAGGCTCTTCATCTGGACGGCCACATGCCTGATGCCGCCTTGCACTATGCCAAGACCTGCAAAGGCCTCGGCATACTGACATCTCTTGATGGAGGCGCTGTTCGAGAGAACACCGATGAGCTGCTGGAGTATATCGATGTGCCTGTCGTTTCAGAGCGTTTCTGCCAGCAACTCGGAAAGACGACCGGCGAGACACTGCAATACCTGAGATCCAAGAACTGTCCCGTTGGCGCAGTCACTCTCGGCGAACATGGCACGGTCTGGTATGAAGCGGGTGGTCCGGACAAGGTCCTGCCTGCCCTCGCTGTACCTCTGGACAAAGTGGTTGATTCCAATGGTGCCGGCGATGTTTTCCACGGTGCCTACATCGCCTCCTATCTGCGTTGGCCGGAAAACAGCTGGGACCAGCATTTCAGGTTTGCACGCGGCGCATCGACACACGCCATCCAACATCTTGGCAATGAAGCCAGCTTGCCGACAATTGAAGATATCGAACGCGCCAACGGAACTTTTCAGGAAAAGGCTGCCGCCTGAAGGCAAACAAGTCTGTACGGGCAAATGTGAACCATCGTCAGATCTGCTTACGCCTTGTTTCATGACGGAACTTGGAGCAGAGTGAGGCCGCCCTAGTTTGGTGGAGTATAAAAAGATGTTTTCGCGTTCAAACCGTTTGGCTGTCGGTCTGTCGACAGCGGTTAGCCTTATTGCCCTGCAGGCTGCTCCTGCACTCGCATTCGATCCAACCGGCAACGACGTTGCCGACGCCTTTCTGACACTGATTGATTCAGAAGAAGGAACCGTTGAAAGCTACGGTTCTGTTGACGTTTCAGGCGATACGGTCGTGATCAAAGACATAGTCGTTTCCAATGACGCGGATGAAAACGCAAAGGCGACCATCGGCGCAACAACGCTTGCCGGTGGCACCGTTCAGGGAGACGGACGGCTGAAGCTGTCAGGTCTTGATCTGGAAAATCTGGAACTCACGGCTGATGACGGTGGCATGTCTCTGAGCTCACTTACCGTTACAGACCTTCTTTTGCCGTCTCCTGATGAAGTCAAAGCCGGTACACCGCCTGTTGGCCCAGGCTACAAGACCTTCGAAGCCAACACGATTGAGATACGCGATGAAGACGGAAAGATCGCCGACATAACCAAAATTGCGTCATCCATTGACGGAATGGACGGAGACCTTCCCACAAGCGGCAGTTTCGCGGTCACGGGAGCGACAATCGACGTCAAACAGCTGGAAGCCAAGGAAACCAAGGCACTGGCTGATCTCGGCTATGAGACACTTTCCATGGATATCTCTGGCCAGGGTAAGTGGGATCCGGACGCGGCAACACTCGTGATCCCTGAACTCAAGATCGACGCCAAGGATGCGGCAAGCCTCTCGCTTTCCCTGTCTCTTGGCGGTGTCACACGCGATGTCGTCAATCAGCTGGATGAAACATCTGACAAGCCGGAAGAAGCAATGGCGCTTCTGCAGAATGTGACAATAGAAAATGCCAAGGTCCGTCTGGACGATGCCTCGCTGACCGGACGCATTCTCAATCAGGAAGCACAGAAGGCCGGTGTCGAGACCCCGCAATACGTTGCCGGCCTGACCGGTACATTGCCGCTCATGCTCGGGATGCTTCAGAACAAGGAACTTGAAGCACAGGTTACCGAGGCCGTAACTGAATACCTGACGACACCTGGTTCGCTCGAAGTCACCGCGACGCCTGGCGCCCCTGTACCGGTATCACAGATCATGGGAACCGCGATGCTGGCACCGCAAATGATCCCGCAGATCCTTTCGGTCGGCATCACCGCCAATCAGTGAAGCCGGTAATCGGATGAACAAGAACAACAATGGCCGGACAAATTTCCGGCCATTGTTGTATCAGGGAAGCTCCGATTTATTCAGCTGCCTGGTTTCGGCTCTGGAACTGTAACTCGCAAAGTCGCCGATAGGTACCATCGTGCTCATAAAGCTCATCGTGTGTACCGCTTTCGATGACTTTACCCTGGTCCATGACATGGATCTTGTAGGCATGGCGCACCGTGCTGAGGCGATGGGCAATGACCAGGGTGGTCCGGCCCTGCATCAGAGTTTCAAGAGCCGCTTGAATTTTTGCCTCAGATTCCGCATCGAGAGCTGAAGTTGCTTCATCGAGCAGCAAGATAGGCGCGTCACGAAGCATGGCTCGTGCGATTGCAATACGCTGGCGCTGACCACCCGACAGATTGCTGCCTCCTTCGCCGCAGCGCGTTTCATACCCTTCCGGCAATCGCGTTATGAATTCATGCGCGTTCGCTGAACGTGCTGCCGCCTCAATTTCCTCCTCCGTTGCCCCGGCTTTGCCGACAGCAATGTTCTCGCGAACGCTGATATTAAACAGGAAGGAATCTTGACCGACATAGGCAATCTGAGAGCGCAAAGAGGCAATCTTGAAGGATCTGATATCAACGCCATCAACATGAATGGCACCAGACGCCGGATCGTAAAAACGTTCAATCAGCGCAAAGACGGTCGACTTGCCGGCACCTGAAGCGCCAACAAGAGCCGTCATTTTGCCCGGCTCGGCAACAAAGCTTGTTCCGGAAAGCGCGGCACTTTCACCATAGGTGAAGACAACATCCTTCAATTCGATCCGGCCGCCGCTTACCTCAAGGTCCCGGGACGCTTCGGTGTCTTTCATTGCGGGTTCGCGGTCAACGAGCTCATACATGAGCCGAAGTCCGACGATCTGCTTGCCCAGGTTGACATTCAACCTGGCAAGACGCCGAGCCGGATCATAGGCGAGCAGAAGTGCCGTGATGAAAGAGAACAGCGCGCCTGGATCCTGATCGAGCTCAATAACTGAATAACCGCCGTAGAAGATCACCAAAGCTATCGCAAAACCGCCAAGTGTATCCATCAGCGGCGACGTCCTTGCGGTCAACGATGCGATCTTGTTCGATTGTCTTTGGACTTCAAGGACGCCGACTTCCATGCGCTTACGCATCGCAGGTTCCATGCCAAAGGCCTTGACGATACGCACGCCAAGAACCGTTTCCTGCAAGGTAGCCTGGATCTTCGCGCTTGAGACAACCTGACGCTTGACATAGAGCTTGACCCGCCTCACCAGCACAGCAACGCCAACGACGGCTGGCGGCATGATGACAAGAGCGAAAACGCTGAGCAGCGGGTTCTGCACAATCATCACGAACACCAGTCCGATCAAGGTCAGAATATCCCTGCCAAGCGTAACGATAATCAGATCGAGCGTGGTTCTGGCGGCACCGACACCCTGAGCGACCCGCACACCGATTTCCGCGAGCGACATCTTGTCGAAATAGGTCTGATCCTGGCGTACCAGATGGTCGAACATCCGCCTTTGAAGGTCTGCAACGATGGCGTTCCCGACACGCGCGAGGACGACCATCTGACCGAATGTCGAGGCACCTTTGAGCGTAAATATGAGAAGGACAGCCAGAGCGATGACGTAGACCATGGTGGAGTCTTTGTTGACAAAGACTTCGTTGACGACGTCACGCATGATCCAGGCGCTTGCCGCCGTTGTCGCCGCGATCATGGCCATGAATACGAAGGCAACGAGATATTTCGGGATATATGTTCTGAAATTCTCGCTGAACAGCCGCTTGATCAGCTGAACCGTGCCGTTCGGGTCCGTCCAGGTCTTCGATTTAAACGGGTTTCGCACGCCGCTTTGCCTTTTCATGGGGCTCTAGCCCGACTGAAGCGGGGCCGTCCCTACCGGCCCCGCAGTCCCTCTCGTTGCTAGAGGGGTACTCTTAAAGTGCGGTTTCCTGCAAGTCGCCCCTTTACCTAAGCTTCTGGCAAGTTAAGGCGCAAATGCAAATCTCGGAGCTGCGCAGGCGTCGCATCGCTTGGCGCACTCATCATCAGATCTTCCGCTTTCTGGTTCATCGGGAAGAGCATGACTTCGCGGATATTGGCTTCATCCGCAAGCAGCATCACCATGCGGTCGATACCGGCTGCGCAACCTCCGTGCGGCGGAGCACCATACTGGAACGCGTTGACCATGCCGCCGAACCGGTTGTTGACTTCCTCAGCAGGATATCCAGCAATCTCGAACGCTTTGTACATGATTTCCGGCTTGTGGTTCCGGATGGCACCGGAAACGAGTTCGTGACCGTTGCAGGACAGATCGTATTGCCAGCCAAGAACTTCCAGCGGGTCGCCTGCCAGCGCTTCCATGCCGCCTTGCGGCATGGAGAACGGGTTGTGCTCAAAGTCGATCTCGCCGGTTTCCTCATCCCGTTCATAGATTGGGAAGTCGACAATCCAGGCAAACTCAAATCGCTCCTTGTCGGTATGACCGAGTTCCTCACCGATGATGACACGCGCTTTCGCGGCAACGGCGGTGAACTGCTTCGGCTTGCCGCCCAGGAAAAAGGCCGCGTCGCCGACCTCAAGACCTAGCTGAACACGAATGGCTTCCGTGCGCTCCGGACCAATGTTCTTGGCAAGCGGACCAGCGGCCTCCATGGATCCGTCTTCGGCCTTGCGCCAGAAGATGTATCCCATGCCAGGAAGGCCTTCGCCCTGCGCGAACTTGTTCATGCGGTCGCAGAACTTGCGGCTGCCGCCTTTCGGTGCCGGAATGGCACGAATTTCGGTGCCCGGCTGCTCCAGGAGATTTGCAAAGATTGCAAAGCCCGATCCGGCGAAATGCTCAGATACAATCTGCATCTTGATCGGGTTTCTGAGGTCCGGCTTGTCTGTGCCGTACCAGAGTGCGGAATCCTTGTAGGAAATCTGCGGCCAGTTGCGGTTGACCGGTCGTCCCTTTCCGAAACGCTCGAAACATCCTGCAATCACCGGCTCGATTGTGTCGAAGACTTCCTGCTGGGTAACGAAAGACATTTCCATGTCGAGCTGATAAAAATCGGTCGGCGACCGATCAGCACGCGGGTCCTCGTCCCGGAAACACGGGGCAATCTGGAAGTATTTGTCAAAGCCGGAAACCATCAGCAGTTGCTTGAACTGCTGAGGAGCTTGCGGGAGCGCGTAGAACTTTCCCGGATGCAGACGAGACGGCACCAGAAAGTCACGCGCACCTTCCGGCGAAGAAGCCGTGATAATCGGTGTCTGGAATTCGTTGAAGCCGATATCCCACATGCGATCCCGAAGATCACGCACCACGTTTGACCGCAGGATCATGTTGTCGTGCAGCTTTTCGCGGCGCAAATCGAGGAACCGGTACTTCAGACGAACTTCTTCCGGGTAGTCCAGCTCACCAAAGACGGGCAGCGGCAGTTCCTTGGCTGAACCGAGTACTTCCATTTCGCGGATGAAGACTTCGATTTCACCTGTCGGCAGCTCGGAATTGATGGTTTCGTCTGTCCGCTTCTTAACATTGCCGTCGATGCGGATGCACCATTCGGAGCGAACCGTCTCAGCAAGTCCAAAGGCGTCCGAATCAGGGTCAACGACGCACTGTGTCATGCCGTAATGATCGCGCAAATCGATGAACAGCACCCCGCCATGATCTCGGACCCGGTGGACCCAGCCGGAAAGACGGATGGTCTGGCCTTCGTCGGTCAGACGGAGATCACCGCACGTGTGACTACGGTAGGGGTGCATTCTTGTTCCTCAACATTCTTCTTGGCATAGAAAATCATTACGGCCCGCCAGAGGCAGGCCGTGTCGGGCTGCACAAGCCATGTTGCGGAGCGAAAGTCAAGGGAGACACGGCCGTGGCCTCCGGGAGTTCCTGATCGTTTACCTCACAGCTCTCTCGCTGCTAAGTCTATTCCCGTCTTCTCACTCTTGCTGACGCTGTTCCAGGTATTCACGGGACCAGTCTTCCAACAGGTCCAGAATTGGCTTCAGCCTTCTGCCATGTGAACTCAGGCTGTATTCCACCTTGGGCGGAACCTGAGCATAGACTTTCCGTTCGATAATACCGCTCTCTTCGAGTTCCCGCAGCTGCTTGGTGAGCATGCGTTGTGAAATCGATGGAATCATCCTGTGCAACTCGTTGAAACGAATGGTTTTCCGGCAAATGCACCAGAGGATCATGCCCTTCCACTTCCCGCCGATAACGCCAAGTGCAGTTTCGGTCGGGCAAAACATCGGATCGATCAGCGTTCCCATAACAAGTCCCAATAGTTACCTTTTTGTATGTATATGCCAAAATATTGCGTACTTGTCAGAAAATCATGCGCTTTCTACCTCTTGAGCATCACGCTCAACAGATGGAAAAATCATGTCCGACCAATCTGCACTCCTGAGTCCGGCAACTATCGGGACAAAATCATTTTCAAACCGACTGGTGCTTGCTCCCATGTCACGCGCATCCGCTAAACCGGATGGTACTCCAACGCGTGAAATGGCCAACTACTACGCTGACTTTTCGCGCGGTGGGTTTGGTTTACTGATCGCTGAAGGAGCTTTCGTGGACGACATATGTTCGCAATGTTACGGCAATCAGCCCGGCCTTGTAACTGACAGTCATGAGGCTGGCTGGCGGACCGTTGTCGAAGCTGTCAAACGGGAAAATGGCAAGATCATACTGCAGCTCATTCATGCCGGTGCGGTGTCGCAATCCGTAGAGACGGCCTTTGCGCCTTCGCCTGTGCGCCCCAGGGGTCAAATGCTGCAAGGGTATGGGCCCCGTCAAGGACACTATGATGTGCCCCGTGAGCTGTCGGTGAATGACATTCTTTCAATAGGTTCCGCCTTCGTTGAGGCAACCATGCGGGCAGAAGCCGCAGGCTTCGATGGCGTGGAGATCCACTGCGCGAACGGATACCTCCTTGATCAGTTCCTCACACCGGAAACAAATCTTCGCAGCGATACTTATGGCGGGAAGCTTGAAAATCGGCTGCGACTGACAACCGACATTTTATCGATGGCTCAACAAAGAACCTCGCCGGACTTTATCGTCGGTGTGCGCTTGTCCCAGGCCAAGGCAACCGTTCAGGACTATTTCTGGCCGAACGGCCTCGAAGATGCCCGCGTGATATTCAGCGAGGTTGCTGAAGCTGGAGCGGACTACATTCACCTTGCAAGCGAAAAAGGCGGATACACCTATCACAGTACAGCAAAGACAGGTGAGAACCTCACGGCCTTTGCACGCAGCTTGACGGGCCTGCCTGTCATTGCCAATGGCGGGCTTCAGGAAATTGGTTTGGCGAACCAAATCATTGAAGACCAGCTCGCGGACTTTGTGTCCATCGGCAAGTCGGCTATGCTTAACCCAGACCTTCCGAAAAAGATTGCATCAGGTGCGCCACTTCGCGATTTCACGTTCGACATGTTCAAGTACGGAGTCTCGGTCAATGCACAACTCAAATGGGAGGCTGAACAGCACGCATGACGTAATCCGCAAACTTGTTCACACACGTTTTGCGGTTTGTCGCCCAGGATCACACTTGCCCCGGATTTTTCCGGGGCAATGCTGTCATGCCTTACATCCATGCGAAAAACGCGGCGGCTGTCACAAAAGGAAGACGACACGTTCAGCTTGGAAAGCTCCAGGCTGATAGGCTCGCAGCTCTGTTAAATTCATCGCCGCTCCTACCGGGATTGCGATGAGCACCAAGGCATTTCAGATACAATCGAAATCGCTTTCCGCGACCCAGCGGTCAGATGACTACGCGGCAAAACCAGAAAGCCCTACGTATCCACCGCCTGAAGAAGTGGATGCCATTGGCCACGGATTTCATGGGACTTGTTGTCCATCACATCAAAGACACCTGTCCCCGCGGCTGCGTGACGCGCATAAAGAACACGATCGGAAATTCTGGCCAACAGCGGGTAGCCCTTCTTTGAGAGGGTCTGTTCAAGGTCGGCGACCTGTGTTGACCGCCTGTTGATTCGATTGGCCACCACGAGAATCTCAGCTTTGCCTTTCCGAACACGTTTGATATCCGAAATTCCGTCGAGGAATTTCAGTGTTGCATTCCAGTCAAACGCGCTTGCCAGAACCGGGACCACAATGTCGGTTGCTTCGGCAATCAGGTTCTTGGCAAGTTCAGATCTCAGGCCTCCCGGCCCGTCGATCACAATCGCATCCAGGTTCTTGTCCTTTTCTCCAATCGCGCTTTCTTTTGTCCAATTCAAAGCTTCAATCTTGTTGAGATGCTTGGGACGGCGCTTCACCCATGCCAATGCGGATTTCTGACGATCCGCATCGGCGAGCGCTACATCTTCGCCGCAGGCGGCGAGTGCAACGGCGAGATTCGTGGCGACGGTTGTCTTCCCGCAGCCCCCTTTGGAATTCACCACAAGTATCTTGCGCATATACACTTCCCAGTCCCGACAGGTTTTGCTTCAGCTCATGTCAACATAGGCGCACATTTTGCGCCTTTTCAAGTAGAGTGCTGTCCAAAAATGCCATTTCGTGGCGACAAAGCGGCAGAACTCAGGTATAGCTGAACGTCACCATGCATGTGATTACAAAAACAAAAGACCTCGCCGCTGCCTGCCAGCGCCTTGCAGCAAATGACTACGTTACGGTAGACACGGAATTTCTCCGTGAAACCACTTTCTGGCCCAAGCTCTGCGTTATTCAGATGGCTGGACCAGATATGGCCTTCATAGTCGATGCGCTTTCCGAAGGGCTTGATCTGGAACCCTTTTTCGAGCTCATGCGTGATGCAAGCGTGACCAAGGTGTTCCACGCGGCGCGTCAGGATATTGAAATCATCTACCACCTGGGCGAACTCATCCCGGCCCCTCTGTTCGACACTCAGGTCGCAGCGATGGTGTGTGGCTTTGGCGACTCAATTTCATACGATCAACTTATCTACAAGGTTACCGGTGCCCGGATTGACAAGTCCTCCCGTTTCACTGACTGGGCCCGGCGTCCTCTTACAAACAAGCAGCTTGACTATGCACTTGCCGACGTCACCCATCTACGGGACGCCTATCAGTTCCTGAAGGCGAACCTGGCCGAACAAAACCGCAGTCACTGGGTTCAGGACGAAATGGAGGTGCTGACGTCTGTCACCACCTACAGAACCGTTCCAGAACAGGCATGGAAACGGCTGAAGCTTCGGGTGCGCAAGCCCATCGAATTGGCCGTTATGATGGAAGTTGCAGCCTGGCGTGAACGGGAAGCCCAGTCCCGAAATGTGCCGCGCAGCCGGGTTGTGAAGGACGATGCAATCTACGAGCTTGCTGCACAGCAGCCACAGGACACTGAAGCGCTCGGCCGTTTGAGAACCATTCCCCGAGGTTTTGAGCGTTCCAAATCGGCCGACGAGATCCTGAAGTCCGTTCGCAAAGCACTTGCCCTTCCAAAAGAAAAATTGCCAACACTGCCCAAGGGTCGCCAAGCGCCTGACGGATCTGCGGCGGCGGTCGACCTTTTGAAAGTCCTTTTAAAGCTTGTCAGCGAGGCCAATGGCGTTGCCGCCAAGGTGATCGCAACAGTCGATGATCTTGAGAAGATCGCGGCGGACGATGCTGCGGACGTCGCTGCGATGAAAGGGTGGCGCCGGGAGTTGTTCGGAGAGACCGCTTTGAAACTTAAGCGCGGCGAAGTCGCCCTTGCGTTCCAGAACCGTCAGATTGTCGCTCTCGATCAACCAGCTCCGGCTGAGCCCAAAAGGCAAGCGGCGGAATAAGCCGCCGAACGCTGTGCCGTCCTACAAACGGCACAAGACCTAGACGGCCTATACCAACCTCAGCAAAATAGAACCTATTCGATGGATTTTCGGGTTCGCCGGCAAGGAGTGGCGCGCAGATCGACCTGGTTGGCCGGTCAAGCGGCGTGACGCAGTCCGGTGGACCTGAAAAACTACCTGAGGCCGCGACATGAAAGTGCGTTCCTATTTGTTTAGGCCGGTATTAATCTCAACTGTGGCGCTGATTGCCTTGCCAAGTTGAGCTGCCCGCTTTCGCAGGCGTTCGCCCTCTAGATCCGCTAGTTTCTTGCCAAGGTCGAGCGAAATGCCTCCCGCGATGGATGAGATACCCACTTGCGGTAGCGTGCCAGCCATGGAGGCGCTCAGGAGCGATGCAACACGCAGCGTTGCACCCAGCACCTTGGCTCGAATACGCAGTCGGTCCGTGAACAGCTGCCGGATCACAGAAGACAGGGCTCCTTCTCTCAAGCCCTGGTGCCGGTAAAAGACAGCTGCCGCCAGATACGCCCGGCTCGCATGATCCAGCCCGACAAACGAGGCGTTGGAAATAATGTTCAAACTCTGCTCGCCACGATAGTCCGGATGCGCGCGCCAGCCGATGTCGGACAAAAGGCAGGCGGCATGACGCAAGCGTGTCTCGTTGGCGGTTTCCTCGATCTCCAGAACTTTGAACAGCTTGTCGGTCCAGGCAATCAGCTCCTCTGCATGCTCTGGCGATCGGGCACGCAAGACACAAAGTTCACGTGCTGCCTCGATGACAGGATCCTGGGACTGCATGTCTGCAGGCAAGGTTTCGTGCAGGAGACCTTCGCGCACTCCGGTGGCCGAGAAAATCACCCGCTCGGCCTTCATGGCCGTCAACACCTGTTCCAGTACCACTGCACCGATCGGAACAAGCGGTCGGCGCTGTTTGGAGATGACTTCCCCTTTGTCGACGCCGTCCAGATTAGGTACTGCAACCTTGCGGCAGAACTCGATCGCCTCTTCCGCACCAATCTCGTAATTGTGCATCACGTGCAAGGGATAGTCATTCTGCATCAAATGCAGCCGCCCCAAAGATCGCCAAGTTCCACCAACCGCGTAAAAGGTGCGTTCACCGGGGGCAAGATCCGGCCAGTTGTATTCGCTCAATGCTGCTTCGGCAATCTTCACTGCTTTGGGTATCTTGCCATCGGCTTCTTCGGAAAGACGTAATCCGCCAAGCGGGAAAGTGGACCCTTTCCCCGGCAGGTTCTTGTCGATCTCAACGAGTTCCAGGCTGCCGCCACCCATATCGCCGACAAGTCCCCGAGGCTGCCAGAAGCCTGCGATCACGCCGAGGGCCGAGTAGTAGGCCTCTTCATTTCCGTCAAGAATACGGACCGGCGATTTCAGGAAGGCTTCAACTTCGCTCACAAACTCAGCGCCATTGGCCGCATCCCGCGCCGCGGCAGTTGCAACGACGTAGGTCTCCTGACACCCAGTGTGCTCGATCAATGCTTTGAAGCGGGCCAGTTCGTTCAAGGCCAGGTTCACGGAATCGTCCGCCAAGCGCCCTGTTGCAGCAACCCCCGCCCCAACCCGGCAAGCAGCTTTTCGTTGAAAAGCATGGTGGGAGTGCGGGCCTTGCGTTCGTAAATCACGAGACGCACGGAATTTGAGCCGATGTCCACAACCGCGATCGGTCCGGACCCGTTGAGCCGACCTCGTGCCGGCTGAAACTGGGCGTTCATACTATCCTCGTTTTTGCCGTTCATTGAACGGCTTTGGACGATCGCTCTTCAACGACTTACCGCGCCCAGACAGGGACGGATTCGTCATGAAATACTGATGGGCATTGAACGGGTCTTCATTTGCGCCCGGTACGATGCGCTCGTGCCGTCCGTTCGAAAGAATTCGCCAGCTCTGCTGGTTGTCTTTCAGATTGGCGACCATGATCTGGTCAAGCACTTGTTCATGAACGGTTGCCGTCAACAAAGGCGTCAGCACTTCGACACGACGGTCGATATTGCGCGGCATGAGATCAGCTGAACCGATATAGACATGTGCTTCCGGCGAAGGCAGTCCCTGTCCGTTGCCGAAGCAGAAAATCCGCGAATGCTCCAAAAAGCGCCCGACGATAGATTTGACCCGGATATTTTCAGACAGGCCCTCAATGCCCGGCCGCAGGCAGCAGATACCCCGGATGATCAGGTCGATTTGAACACCCGCCTGGCTTGCCCGGTAGAGGGCATCGATGATTTCCGGATCTACCAGAGAATTCATCTTCATCCAGATCTGCGCAGGACGACCGGCTTTGGCGTGTTCAATTTCCGCCTCGGTCATTTCCAGCATGCGCTGGCGTAAATTCACGGGCGAGACCATCAGATGGTTCAATTCGGCCGGCTGAGCATAGCCTGTAATGAAATTGAAAACTCTTGCCGCGTCCTCGGCAATGCCGGGATCGTCAGTGAAGAACGACAAATCCTCGTATATGCGCGCGGTGATCGGATGATAATTGCCGGTCCCGATATGGCAGTAGGTCTTGAGCTGTCCGTGTTCCCGCTTGATGACCATTGAGAGCTTCGAGTGTGTCTTCAGCTCGATAAAGCCGAACACGACCTGCACGCCTGCCCGTTCCAGGTCCCGCGCCCATTTGATGTTGGCCGCTTCGTCAAAACGCGCCTTCAGTTCCACCAGCGCTGTGACGGACTTTCCGGCCTCGGCCGCCTCTGCCAGAGCTTTGACAATCGGCGAATTGTTGGAAGTTCGGTAAAGCGTCTGCTTGATGGCGACCACATCCGGGTCCCGCGCGGCCTGACGCAAATATTGCACAACCACGTCAAAGGACTCATAGGGGTGGTGAACGATGATGTCCTTCTGATGGATGGCAGCAAGACAATCACCGCCATGTTCCCGGATACGTTCAGGAAAACGCGCCGTATAAGGCTGAAATTTAAGGTCAGAGCGTTCCAGGTCGACGATCTGTGACAGGTTGTTCAGTGCGAGCAAACCATTGGCAAGAAAGATTTCGCTTTTACCGACATCAAGGGCATCGGCTACAAACTCGCGCAAAGCCGGCGGGGTTGTCTCTTGGATCTCAAGCCGGATCACAGATCCACGGCGGCGCCGCTTCAGGGCGCTTTCGAAAAGCCGCACCAGATCTTCCGCTTCTTCCTCAATCTCAAGGTCGCTGTCACGAATGACGCGGAAGGCCCCCTTGCCGCGAATTTCATAACCTGGAAAAAGCCTTCCAATGAAAAGGCTGACCACTTTTTCGATAGCGATAAACCGGGCGGCGCCGTCCTCGCCTCCTGGCAGCTTGACAAACCTGTCCACCTGGTTGGGAATTCTGAGAAGCGCGATCATGCTGCGGCCACCGGACACAGGAACCAGCTCGAAGACGATGGAGAAGCCGAGATTGGGAATGAACGGAAACGGGTGCGCCGGGTCGATGGCCAGAGGTGTGAGAACCGGAAACACAAATTTCAGGAAATAGTCCTGCAGCCAGACCCGCTCGCTTTCACCGAGCGTATCACGCTGAATAATTTCGATCCCTTTTTCGGCAATCTCCCGGCCCAGTTCACCCCAGATCTTTTGCTGCGATGCCTGGAGTTCGCGAACAGCTTCGCTAATTTTTTCCAGTTGTTCGGTCGGTGTCAGGCCGTCATCGGACAGGTTGGTAACTTCCGCCCTTTGCTGTCCACGCAGACCGGCGACACGCACCATGAAAAATTCATCGAGATTATTGGCTGAAATCGACAGAAACCGAACCCGTTCAAGCAACGGGTGATTGGGATTCATGGCTTCTTCAAGAACCCTCAGGTTGAACTGCAGCCAGGATAACTCGCGGTTCATAAACCTTTTTGGAGAAAGCGCGAGATCTTGTCCGCTGCCTGCACCGTCCGACTTAATACGCGGATCGGGAACGACTTGAGACGAAGGCAAAATGTCCGAAAGATCCGTGGCTTCGTTCATGTCACTTTCCATCGTAAGGCATTGCGACACCCACATCCAACACGGGGTGCTTGCCTCTCGTAGCCGTGACTAACATGGACTGCTCCGCTCGCAAATGACAGTTCTTTGTGCTGCCCGCAGATTAATGGCCTTTATGCACATTTTCCAAAACCCTGCCCGCGAGCGGCTTCGTGATCTTCACCCGTCCCGCCAACGCTTCCCGATCAATAGCCTCGACAGCGCGCAAGGCCACTTCAAGCGACCGCTCCATTCGGACAACCAGATAGTCGATCACGCTGATTTCCACCGTGATCTGACGGTCGGCAAACAATTTCACAAGGACCCTGCGAAGCAAATCATCATCAGGTTCCTGAATTTCAACGGGTGTTGCAGCACGCAGACGGGAAAGGAGATCAGGCAACCCGATTTTCCAGCTCGCTGGCCATGTCCGGCTGGTGATCAGAACAGAGTTCTCCGCCTGCCTGGCTGCATTGAGAAGATGAAAAAGTGCGGTGTTGTCGACACCCAGATGTGCATCTTCAACGACCGCTGCAGGCGCGAACGCAAGCCATTCCACATCGTCTTCCTTCAGATCAAGCGCCTGAATGACAGCAGCGCCCGTCTCGTCCCGAAAGGCATTGACCAGGTGGGTTTTGCCAGCACCGACCGGGCCAGCCAAAACGACAACAGGCGATGGCCAGTCGGGCCAGCGCTCCAAAAGCTCGAACGCAGCTCTGTTTGAGCCGCCGACCAGATAGTCGTCGCGGCTCAAGGCTGCTTCATGCGGCAGGTCCAGCGGCAGCTGGCGCGGAGGTTCCGCCATGTTCGGTTACTCTGATACCTTGTCGTCACCAACCGGGGTCGCCCGGCCGATGCCTTTGTACACCGGGCTAGCGAGATACTGCTTCAATCCGAAGCGCGCAAGCACACCGATCATTGCTGCTGCAGGGACTGCAACCAGCATCCCCACAAATCCAAAGAGATATCCAAAGGCAAAAAGCGCAAACATCAGCGTGACAGGATGCAATCCAGTGCTGTCGCCCACCAACTTCGGTTGCAAGATATTGCCTTCCAGAAACTGTCCGACCCCGAAGATTGCGGCAACTGCGATGATCCATGGCCAGTCCGGCCAGAACTGTACCAGCGCAACACCAATGGAAAGCACAAGACCCAGGCCCGCCCCGACAAAAGGTATGAAGCTCACGAGACCTGCGGCCATGCCAATCAAGAGGCCGAAGTTAAGGCCGACAACGGCAAGAGCGATCGCATAAAAAGCGCCGAGGATAAGGCAGACCGACACCTGACCCCTGACGAACCCGGCAACCGCGCCATCCATTTCTGCCGCAAGACCGCGGATTTCATCCAGATGATCTCGCGGTATCCACCCATCAATGCGCTCCACCATTCGGTCCCAGTCGAGAAGAAGATAAAACGCGACCACAGGCGTGATGACAAAAAGCGAGAGGATCGACAGCAAAGCCTGACCACCGCTCCACAGAGATTGTGCCAATTTGCCGACAAAACTCGCGCCCTGCCCGATGAGATCCGACATGGAAGACTGCAAATCTTCCGGATTGATTCCGGCCACGGTTGCCAAATCAGCTGGAAAATACTCCGACAGCAATGTCTGCAATTTGCGCACAAGATCAGGAAACCGTTCCAGAAAAAGTGCGAGCTGATTGCCGAGCAAGGGCAAGATCAAAATGAAGAAAAGCACCAGAAGGAAGACGAACGCGAACAAGATCGTCAAGGTGGCCCACATCCTGGCCATGCCCAGCTTCTCGAGCCGGTCGCACACCGGATCCAGCAAGTAGGCTACCGCCATTCCTGCCACGAACGGCAGCAACACACCTGAAAAGACATAGAGAAACAGGCAGAATACAGCGAGGGATATCAACCAGAACTGAACCTGACGGCGAAGGGTCATGAATGGCGCTCCTCAAACGGCACACTAGAAACGGATCAAAGCCAACTCAGATGGGATTATACGCCGGCAACGGTCAAGTCCAGTGGCGAGACCAGACGCTCCGTTCGCGTAATCGAACCCAAGCGTTTGGGCAAAGCGTGGAGCAATGCCCCCTCACCTCTTGTGTTCCGCAGCGCCAGAGGGTAAGCCGCGTTGGCATAGCCACCTGCCTGAAATGTCTTGGAGCGCCTTATGAGCCAATCCTCTGGGTCCAACGGTCTGACCTATGCCGATGCCGGGGTCGATATCGACGCCGGAAACGAACTGGTGAACCGCATCAAGCCCTTGGTCAAAGCGACTTCCCGACCAGGCGCGGACAGCGACATTGGTGGCTTCGGCGGCCTGTTTGACCTGAAAGGCGCTGGATTTACAGATCCGATACTCGTTGCGGCCAATGACGGTGTCGGCACGAAACTCAAGATCGCCATTGAAACCGGGCAACATCGCACAGTCGGCATCGACCTGGTTGCCATGTGCGTCAACGATCTTGTTGTGCAGGGTGCCGAACCACTTTTCTTTCTCGACTATTTCGCAACAGGTGCACTTGATGTTGAAACCGCAAGTGATGTCGTTGCCGGCATCGCGGATGGCTGCAAGCTGGCCGGTGCCGCTTTGATCGGCGGTGAGACGGCGGAAATGCCCGGCATGTATGTCGAAGGCGACTATGATCTTGCGGGTTTTTCGGTGGGAGCGGTTGAACGAGACGCGATCCTCCCACGCAAGGATGTTGCCACAGGAGATGTTCTTCTTGGATTGACCTCCTCCGGTGTCCACTCCAACGGGTTCAGCATGGTGCGAAAAATCATCGAACTCGCTGGTCTTACCTGGTCAGACGCTGCCCCATTTGCTGCAGGCAATACCCTTGGCGAAACGCTGATGGAACCCACAAAGATCTACGTCAAACCGCTGTTGTCAGCCTTAAAAGCCACGACTGGCATAAAGGCTCTGGCTCATATTACAGGTGGTGGATTGCCAGAGAACCTTCCGCGCGTCCTGCCTGACAATTCTTCGGCGCGCATCGATCTTTCAGCCATCAACGCTCCTGCCGTTTTCAAATGGTTGGCCGACACCGGTGGTGTGGCCGAAAAGGAAATGCTGCGCACGTTCAATTGCGGGATAGGCATGATTGTTGTTGTGGCCGAAAACGAAGCGGACGAGATTACGCGCGTTCTGCAGAGCGAAGGTGAACAGGTTGTGCGGATCGGCGGCATAGAAGCGGCAGGCAGCGCACCGGTCGAATTCGAAGGCAGCCTGGGCTTTTCTGCATGACCCGCAAAAAGACAGCCGTTTTGATTTCCGGTCGTGGCAGCAATATGAGCGCCTTGATTTCGGCGGCAATGGCGCCGGACTATCCGGCGGAAATCGCACTGGTCTTATCCAATCGCCCCGAAGCCAAGGGGCTGCAGCACGCAAGCGAACTAGGTATTGCGACAGCGGTAGTCGATCACAAGGACTTTTCAGGAGACCGGGAAGCCTTTGAAAGAGACATCGATGCGGTTTTGAAGGATCACAAGATTGAGCTCGTCGCTCTGGCAGGCTTCATGCGGATCCTCACTCCCTTTCTGGTCAATGCCTGGTCGAACCGCATGATCAACATACATCCAGCGCTTCTGCCGTCCTTCAAAGGACTTGCAACCCACGAACGTGCATTGGAGGAAGGCGTCAAACTTCACGGCGCAACGGTGCATTATGTTTCGGCAGAAATGGATGACGGGCCAATCATTGCACAAGGCGCCGTCCCAGTCCTCGATGACGACACTCCTGATGCGCTTGCCGCACGTGTTCTGGAAGTCGAGCACCGGATTTATCCGAAAGCACTGGAACTCGTGGCTTCCGGAAAAGCGAAGGTCGCAGGCGCCCGCGTCACGACTGGAAGCACGGACGGTTCGCAGACCGACAAGCTGGTCTGGCCATAAACGCTTTCCCGGCCAATTCTCGTGGCGTTAATGTGTCTTCGGTTCGTTGAATCTCAACAGCGTTTTGGCCGGATTTCCCTGTCCGGTTCAAAGGTCGGCTGATCTTCTGCTCTTCACAATCTAAAGTTTTGCGTTTCCTGTCTTTCAAGACATCGGTTGATCGACATACGTTTGAAAGCGAACTGGTTTCGAAAGACCGGTGGTCTTTGAATTAAGCGCTAGGCCTTTAACCACGGGAGGCGGACATTGCCATTGCTTGAAGACGCACTTGTGAACGACTTGAAACCGGCCTTGTTGATCGGCAACGGCATAAACCGATATGGCGGTTCGCAAGACGCTAGCTGGGAAGGCCTGTTGAAGAAACTCTCCGGTCAACAGGGACTTTCCCTGACCGAAGACGAGATGAGGGAGATGTCAAACACCGAGTTTTTCGACATCCTGGACCTCAGCAGACCGCTTGAAGAAAAGGTGTCGTTGCAAAAGACGTTTTGTGACCTGATGACGGATTGGCGACCTAGCGCGCATCATGCAAAGATTGTGGCCTGGGCGAAAGCCAAGTGTGCACCCATCATTACCGTCAATTTCGATGAAAACCTATCCAGGTCGGTCGACGCCAAATTCATTCGGTCGAATGCGGGATTCACCGACTACTATCCCTGGAGTTCCTATTTCTCGGACCAGGCAATCGACACCCCCGAAACAGTTTCGCGATTTGGCATGCTCACGGGATGATGCGGTATCGCCGAAGCATTCGCCTCGGTCTGACACACTACATGGGCGCGGTTCAACGTGCGCGCCACTGGGTCTATTCGGGGAACGGATTACGGCGCAGTGCCAAAGACCAAACATCAACTTGGCGCGGTGCAGACACCTGGCTCGATATTCTATTTCATTCGCCGCTGCTCATATTTGGATTCGGATTCGGCAAGGACGAAAATTTCATCAGGTGGCTATTTCTGGAACGCGCCCGGTTTCATCGTATGGATGAAAGTCTCCGTCAGCCCGCCTGGTTCATTGATGTTGAAAATGCAAGCAACAAGCACCGGCGTCCATTTTTTGAGCGCCTCGGCATGCAGTTTGTAACCGTGCCGACCTATTCTGACATTTACGACGCGTCTTTCTGGAACACTTCATCCACTTGAGCGAATAGGATTGCTCTGGGCGGCCCTGCTCAACAAAATCCTTTGAAGGCAGGGCGAGACCAGTCCAACCCTCAACGCGTTCCGACAAGATCGGGTGTCACTTCCCGCCCGAAAATGCGTTCGGCATTTTTATAGGCGATCTTTTCCGCAACCGACCTTGGGAGCATCGCAAGCCAGCGTCGATTGGATGCCATGATGTCGGAATATTTGTCCCATTGGGCGTTGACCCAAGTGTCGCTTCCAATCATCAAACGGTCTTGAAAATCAAAAACGATTTCCGCCCATTCAGGGTCAAGACTGCTGCCTGAACCTGCAATTTCCCATTCACGCAAGGATGTGTCTGCAAGCAATGTCGGAAAGTCCGACATCAACTTGTGCACATCGGGCGCCGGAGTACTAAGGCCCGCGTGTGCCCAGATAATCTTCACATCCGGATCGAGCGAATAAAGCCACCGCACCGGTTCGGCTCCTGAGTGAACATGCAGGTAAATGTCCCGCTCCCGCGCCATTTCGATGACTTTCCGAAAGAGCGCTTCATCAGAGGTATCCAGCCGATGGATGTGAAACTCGCCGATCCCTTCATGCGGGTACTGTTCCAGCCGGCGTTGAAGATAGGTATCCATGCCTTGCATTTTGGTCCAATTTCCGGACCCGGCGCTGCCGTGATAGGGCCTTAACTCCGGCACAATGCGGTTAGGCGCATGTTCCCAGAGCATGATCGTGCCCTCGTCAGGCGTTGAAGAAACCAGAGCCATTGCGACATCGTTTTCGTCCATCAATTCGATCACGCTTTCAACCGGATATCGCTCCCATGCAGGTTCCTTGTAATGCATGTGCGCGTCAAAAAGCGGGAGTTCATTGACGGCATCCCCGATGGGCTCATCGGCCCGCACGAGCGGGCTATAGGCGAACATGAATGCAAGCAAGCCGAAAGCCGGGAGAATATTGCGGATCAGTTTCAGACACATCAGCTCAACTTTCGTGCATCGGTGCTACGGGAGGTCCAGCGTAAACACAAAGACCATCCAAGGTCACGTTACAGAAGTTTCTATCATGTGACGAAGACCAGTAGGTGCGTACGATGCGCTTCATCTTTTTCTTGTTTGAAGCGCAGGTCTTGTGGAAAAAATTCAAGCTGGCGGTTAAATGCTGCTAAACACGGTATCTAGTACGAACATTTTTTAATTGCACATTTGGAGCTGTCATGAGCGGATTGCTTGCCCTTCTGGATGACGTTGCCGGAATTGCCAAAGTTGCCGCAGCATCGGTTGATGACGTTGTCGGCCAGGCAGCCAAGGCCGGAGCAAAGGCAGCAGGCGCGGTCATTGACGACGCAGCGGTTACGCCGAAATATGTGGCAGGGTTTTCTCCGGCCCGCGAACTCCCGATCGTCTGGCGCATTGCCAAGGGATCGATGAAGAACAAATTGATTTTTCTTCTGCCCGTTGGCTTGCTGCTCAACACTTTCCTGCCATGGATCATCACACCCCTTTTGATGATTGGCGGAGCGTATTTGTGTTTTGAGGGAGCGGAAAAGGTCTATCACCTGTTCCAGCCCAAGCACCACGATGCAGATGAGCCGGAAGGATATGTACCTGATCCCGTCCATCTGGAAGAACAGAAGGTGTCAGGCGCAATCAAGACAGATTTCATCCTTTCTGCTGAGATCATGACGATTGCACTGTCAGAAATCCCGGACAGCAATATCTGGATGGAAGCCGCGACACTTGCCGTCGTCGCCATCGGCATCACAGTGCTCGTCTATGGTTCCGTCGCTCTGATCGTAAAGGCTGACGATGTCGGGCTTCACATGTCCAAAGAAGGCAGCCTGGCCCTTACCCGGGCCATTGGTCTCGGCATTGTCAAAGCCATGCCCGGCTTCATGAAAATACTTATGGTGGTTGGCACTGCCGCCATGTTGTGGGTCGGAGGTTCTATCGTGCTGCATGGCACCGAGGTCCTCGGGGTCGGAGGGCTTTACCATATCATCCACAATATCAGCCATGGCGCAGCCCATGCAGTTCAGGTTGCGCAAGGATTCGTGACCTGGGCGGTTACGGCTGCACTCGACGGCGTTTTCGGCCTTGCGCTCGGCCTGGCGCTGATCCCGGTCACAGACAAGATCATTCTGCCGGTTTTCAAGCTCTTCAAAAACCTGCAAAGGTCTAAATTCATTGACGAATTTCATGCTGTTGCAAACTGCGTCGGTGGCCCGGTGACCGTTCTGGACTGGGTCCAGAGCACCTGTCAGCCAATCGATGCAAAGATGGACAGGGATGCGCGCTCGGTGTCCATTCGATCAGGAATGCGGCTCTGTGAAGAGCTAGTCGTCTTGCAGCGCCTGACTGAGCGATAGACCCCGGTCTGACTTTGACCTGAGATCCAGGCCCGAATGCAGGTCGATGATGTGACTTTTCTGAATACTTTCAGCGGCTCCCGCATCCCGTTTTTCCAGAGCATCCATCAGCGCATGGTGGGAGTGACTTTCACACGCAGTGTCAGATCGTTTCCAGTAGAGCGCAATCACAAGCGAAGAACGTGAAATCAGGGACCTGACCATGCCGGCAAAAACCCTGTGATCGGCGACATCCGCGATTTCTGTATGAAAGCTGCCGGAAAGTGACAAAGCCTTTCCCATGTCTCCGTCATGAAGCGCTTGGTGCTCTGCTTCCAGATGCGCGTAAAGGCGCTTGATCTGTGCATCAGTGATCATGTCTGCGGCCAAGCGGGCAACCGCAGGTTCGATCAGGGCACGCGCCTGAAATACTTCGTGCGCCTCCTGGACCGAGGGTTTTGCCACAAAGGCGCCCCGGTTCTTTTCGATACTGACCAAACCCGAATGGGCCAACGCCTGAAGCGCCGCCCTGACGACAGTACGGCTGGCGCCATAGATCTCCCCAACCTCGTCTTCCGACAACTTCAAACCCGGCACCAACTTGTGCTCCAGGATTGCCGAATGCAGGCTGCGGCAAATTTCCAGCGCGCGCCCCGGCGGCAGGGCGATCACCTCGTGCAAATGGCTGCTATCGCTGAGAGCGGCGTTGGTCATGATCTTTGTCGTTGTTTGATTGGCAGGAAGGATCAAGCAATGAACCGATCCTACTCTTCATGCACATTCACCACAACGAAATATCGTATACAATTTTTGAGCAATATGTATTCGATTTGCTAATTTATTGTGCACTCAAATTCATCACTCGTGAGTGTGCCTGTCTCTTACCCCTCTTTTTTGGCTGAATTCCGCCGCTCTTTGAGATTGGCACGACGCTTGCTGACTTCCTGTCCGAACACGACATTCACGCGGAGAAGCCCGGACATGGCAACACCCCTTGATCTGGAACTTGTGGCAGCAACCAAACAGTATGGGGAAACGGTTGCAGTCGACGCCCTCGACCACAAGTTCGTAGCTGGGTCATATTCCTGTCTGCTTGGTCCTTCCGGCTGCGGCAAATCCTCCACACTGCGCATGATTGCCGGGCATGAAAGTGTCTCGTCAGGTGACATTCTTTTGGCCGGCACCAATATCACCGACTTGCCGCCGGCGCGCCGCGGCACAGCGATGATGTTTCAGAACTACGCGCTGTTTCCGCATCTCAGCGTCATCGACAACGTTGCTTTTTCCCAGAAGATGAAAGGGGTCGACAAGCCGGTGCGGCTCAAAAAGGCGCGTGAATTGCTTGAGCTGGTGGATATGGACGCCTATGCGGAGCGTCTGCCCTCGCAACTATCAGGCGGGCAACAGCAGCGTGTCGCACTTGCCCGCGCCCTCATAACCGAGCCGACGGTATTGCTGCTTGATGAACCGCTCTCCGCGCTCGATCCATTCTTGCGCATCAGGATGCGCCTTGAACTCAAACGGCTTCAACGTGAACTGAATATTTCGTTCATTCATGTGACACACAGCCAGGATGAAGCATTGGCACTTGCCGACGATATCATCGTGATGAACGGCGGCAAGATTGAACAAGCCGGACCGCCTCAGGTCGTTTTCAATACACCGGCGACCGAGTTTGTCGCGCGCTTTATCGGTGGTCACAACGTTCTGAAACAGCAGGGCAAACCGATTGCCCTGCGCGCTGACAGGTTGCTGGTAAACAAGTCGGCAGAGAGCGAGAGCACCCTTCTCAGCGCATTTGTCAAGGATGTCGAGTACCTCGGTTCAAGCGTAAATCTGGCTCTGGATGCAGGCGGTGCGGGTGAGCTGACCGCGGCTCTGACCGACGACGCATTTTTCAATGATCCAATCGAAATCGGCACAACCGTCTTTCTGACCTGGAAGCCGGAAGATGCTCACGAGCTGGCGGCGTAAAGCCACCAATCACGGCTCTTTTCGTCGGAGCCGAACAAAACTCCAGAGGGGAACAGGAGTAGGACTGATGACTAAGAAACTGACTGAAAAAGGTATTAGCCGGCGCAACATTTTGAAAGGTGGTGCCGCCGCGACCGGTGTAGCTCTTGGATCCGGAGCCATCACGGGCTTTCCAACCATCTGGGCACAAAACATCAAAGACGTGACACTGCGCCAGTTCGGCACCGGGGTCTCCAACCTCAACGAGGTTGCTCAGAAGGTGAAGGAAGATCTCGGCTTCACCCTGGAAATGACGGCGCTCGATTCTGACGCGGTCACACAGCGCGCAGCTACTCAGCCGGACAGCTTCGATATTGCCGATATCGAATATTGGATCTGTAAAAAGGTGTGGCCGACCGGCAACCTTCAGGCCATGGATACCACCAAGATCAAGAATTACGACAAGATTGTCGGTATCTTCAAAAGTGGCAAACTGACACCGGAATCGACTATTGCACAAGGCACCGCGCCGCATACGGTTGGCTTTGTCGATGGTCCGGACGGCAACACCTTTGCTACCGAAGAAACAGGTTGGATGACCCTCATTCCAACGATCTACAATGCCGATACGCTTGGCATTCGTCCCGATCTGATCGGACGCCCAATCGGTAGCTGGACAGAACTGCTCAACCCGGAGTTCAAGGGTAAAGCATCGATCCTGGACATCTCGTCCATCGGCATAATGGACGCTGCAATGGTTTGCGAAGCCATGGGCGAAATCCAGTATGGCGACAAGGGCAACATGACGCGTGAAGAGATCGACAAGACCATGGCGATCTTCACCGAAGCCAAGAAAAACGGTCAGTTCCGCGCTTTCTGGAAAACATTCGATGAGAGCGTCAACCTGATGGCGTCTGGCGAAGTGATCATTCAATCCATGTGGTCGCCTGCAATTACAGCCGTGAAATCTCGCGGTATTCCGTGTGTCTACCAACCGCTGAAAGAAGGCTACCGTTCCTGGGGCGGCGGCATCGGATTGTCGAAGAGCTTGTCCGGCCTCGAGCTGGAAGCCGCCTATGAATACATCAACTGGTACCTTGATGGCTGGGTTGGCGGCTTCCTCATGCGCCAAGGCTATTATTCCGCTGTCCCGGAAACGTCCAAGAACCACATGGACGAGAACGAGTGGGGTTACTGGTTCGAGGGCAAGGAAGCCACTGGCGACATCACCAATCCGTTCGGCGATGTCCTGGCAAAGGCCGGCGAAACCCGCGACGGCGGTTCCTTCCTGGAGCGTATGGGGGCGGTTGCCTGCTGGAATGCTGTCATGGACGAGAACCAGTACATGGTTCGCAAGTGGAACGAATTCATCGCGGCTTGACTTTCGACCGGCAAATGCGCTCGGGGCCACGGCCCCGGCGCAATCTCCCTCAATCGGACCTGGGCTTAATGACAGACCAGACGCATCTCTTCATTCCCGTTGAAAAAACCGACAAGAAGTTGTCCAGGGGCACCCGCCGGCAAAAGGGCCTGCCTGACGCGGTATCCAGCTGGCTGTTGTCCTTGCCGCTTGCGCTGGTGCTTCTGTTTTTCCTTGTCCTGCCTATTGCGATGATCGTGGTTGTCAGTTTTTGGGGTGCCACCGAGTTTTCAATCTACCCGGCCTTCCTGTTTGACAATTACGAGTTTCTGCTGACCTCGCCTGTCACCTATCAGGTTTTCCTGAACACCGTGAAATACGCTCTGATCACCTGGGCCATAACACTGGTTTTGGGGTTCACGGTAGCCTATTTCCTGGCCTTTCATGTCCGTTCTTTGACATGGCAAATTGTGTTGTTTCTGCTCTGCACGATCCCTTTTTGGACATCCAACATTATTCGCATGATCTCCTGGATCCCGTTTCTGGGCCGGAATGGCATTGCGAATTCCACGCTGATTTCAATGGGTGTTATCGATGAACCCCTTGAATGGCTGTTGTTTTCCGATTTCTCGGTAATCCTGGCTTTCGTGCACCTTTACACGCTTTTCATGGTGGTGCCGATTTTCAACACGATGATGCGAATCGACAAGTCCTTGATCGAAGCAGCCTATGACAATGGCGCAAGCGGATTTCAAACACTCACCAATGTGATCATCCCGCTGACCAAACCGGGCATCATGATCGGGTCGATCTTCGTGGTCACCCTTGTCATGGGTGACTTCATAACTGTGCGCTTCATGTCCGGCAGTCAGAAAGCCAATGTCGGGCGCTTGATATCGAACGATATCGCGCTGCTTCAGTATCCCTCAGCCGCAGCAACAGCCGTGATCCTGCTGGTCACGGTGATACTTGTGATCGCAATTCTCTTGCGGTTCGTCGACATTCGGAAGGAGCTTTGAAGAGATGGAAAAACGCTCACGAGCCTTTTACGTGCTTGCGACAATCTTCGCGCTTTTTCTGGTATTCCTCTATGGGCCGACCATCACGATAGCGATCCTCTCCTTCCAGGGGCCACAGGGCGGGCTGACCTTTCCGATGCGCGGTGTTTCGGTGCATTGGTTTGAGGATCTTTTCCGGCAACAGGCTGTCGGCGACATTTGGGGGAGTTTTGCCCGCTCGCTCACGCTCGGTCTGATGGTGATGGTCACAACTGTCATCGTGTCCGTGATGGGCGGTCTGGCGTTCCGCAAACGGTTTCCCGGCTCAAGTGTGATCTTTTACCTGATCATCACGTCACTCGTGATCCCATCGATCCTGATATCGCTTGGTGTCGGACTGATATTTTCGCAATCGAGCCTTGCGGTACACTGGTCGACGTCAGGCTTTGGTGCGCAGCTGACCTGGACCCTTCCCTTCGGCCTGTTGATCATGTTCGCCGTCTTCAACCGCTTCGATAAATCCTATGAAGAAGCCGCGCGCGACCAGGGAGCGAGCGCCTGGCAGACCATCCGATATGTCGTCTTGCCGATTATTGCACCCATGCTGATCGGCGTTGCCCTTTTCGGCTTCACCTTGTCCTATGACGAATTCGCGCGCACGCTTCTGACGTCCGGCAGCTACAACACCCTGCCCCTTGAGATTTACGGCATGACCACGAATGTCACGACGCCGGTCATCTTCGCACTTGGAACCCTGACAACCGCATTTTCCTTTCTGATTATCGGTCTCTTTCTGGCAATCGTCATCACGCTGAACCGGCGTCGCTCCAAACATGGGTCGGATGCCGGACAGGGTCTCGTTTGAGGCGGATATGACAGACGCGCATTTTCTCGTCATCAATCCAAATTCGACAGCCTCCATGACGGAGAAGACCGCGATAGCAGCAAGACAGGCAGGTGGTGCCGCAAGCCGGATAACGGCCGTAAATCCTGAAGACGGGCCTGCCGCCATCCAGGGTCCCGAAGATGGCACAGCGGCGCTGCCCGGTCTTTTCAAAGTGTTTGATCAGCACATTCAAAACGATCCGAGCATCGACGCGGTCATCATCGCCTGCTTTGACGATACGGGCCTGTTTGAGCTGAAGGAAAGATCACCGGTACCGGTGATTGGCATAGGCGAAGCCGCTTATCATATCGCGTCGGTCGCAGCTCCAAAATTTTCGGTGGTTACGACATTGTCTGTTTCTGTGCCTGTACTGGAACACAATTTGATCCTGAATGGCCTTGCGCCGCGATGTGCCAAGGTTCGTGCATCAGACGTGCCGGTGTTGGAGCTTGAGGATCCGAAAAGCAACGCGCGTCACAAAATAGAAAATGAGATTGCAACAGCTTTGCTGGAAGACGGCATTGGCGCCGTTGCCCTGGGATGCGCAGGCATGGCTGATCTGGCGGATGATCTCTCCAGAAAGTTTCAGATACCGGTCATCGACGGTGTTGCGTCAGCGGTGCGCCTTGCACAGGCACTGCCACTGAGAAACCGCTGATGCCACGTCTGCATCTTTTTCAGCCAACAGAGCGCTCCCACTCGGAAAGCGTCACGTCGTAGAGGGCGTTAAAGCCCGCCTGAGGCACAGCTCTCTGGGCAAGTGTCACATAAGGAGCAACCGTCAGAGCCGTGCCGACAAAACCTGGCTCCATGATTGTGTAGGCATAGGCCATGAAGGTCCGGTCATAGAGCACTGACTGGTCCTTGCCGCAGGCTACGATGCTCCAGGCGACCGATCTCTGGTGCTGATCAAGAAATGCCTGAAGATCCTGCGGATTGTCATTTTCTGTCCAGGTTCCGGCATCTTCGATGAAAAGGTCAGCTGAGTTCTCTCTGTCCCGCGTAATCGACAACGCGATGTAACACCAGACGCCGTAAGCTTCGCCTTTGGCCGGGTCCGGCACACCGGCCCTGGGGCGAAGGTTTGTTGTGCTTTTGTTGGCACAGATCACATGCGCACCTGGCGCCGGTGGAAAGCGCCTCGATTGCTCGGTGCCGAAGAGTGCAATTCCAGCGTCAATCAGAGGGCCGGCATTGTAGACCGGCAGGTCAGATCCGTCATATTGCTGCGCATTGAACATCGGCTGAAGCGTGTCGATGGCTGAATTATATGCAAGGTCATACCCCCAGACATTGCCCGCAATGCCGCAAAACGAGGATGCCGTTTCCATGTTGATCTGGCCGATATAGGCATCATTGGCCTCGGCGCGATCATAAGCGACGATCCCGTCCAGAAGAAAATCGTCTGTTTTTTCAACGACGCCTGTAGCGACCTTTACAACCGAGACATACCCATTGCCGCTGTTTCCCGGGCGGGCATACCCGTCACAATATGTCGGATAGCCACTGATGGCGGTCCGGTCGATCATAGAAACTGTCTTGCGCATTTGCCCCTCCAAAAAACCACCGATGCACCTTTGAGGTGAAATCAGTTTTGCCTGGCCATTTAACACTTGAGGTCATTCTTCTGCAATTTATTGTTTATCTTTTTCACTTCACCACTTTTGAGATAGCTGTCTTCTTCTCCACTCCACGCGCCCAATTCACGTCCTTTGCGTGGTAAGATTGCCTATAAACCAGGGAGGTCGCGCGATGACGACGAACGAATTGACTGTTCTGGTTGGGACAACAAAGGGGGCGTTTCTATTGAACGGGGGCTCGGCCAGATCCGGCTGGTCGGTCAAAGGCCCCTATTGCGATGGCTGGCCCATCAACCATGTGGTCGGCCGGGCGGATACCGGTACTATCTGGGCAGGCGGTGGAGGAGACTGGACCGGAGCTGGTGTTTGGAAATCACAGGACGGGGGTGAAACGTGGTCCTGTACCAAGCTGACGAAGGGCACGGTAGACGAGTGGGCGGCAAACGATCCGGATACGGCGCAGTTCTTCAACTGGACACCACAAAGCGCCCCATTCGAAGAAGATTTTACCCAGATCTGGTCGCTGGGTTTCGCACATGGCGTGCTCTATGCAGGAACCAAGCCAGCAAGGCTCCTCAGAAGTACGGATGATGGCGACAGCTTTGAGCATCTCGAGGGTATATCGAACCACCCGTCCGCGAAGGACTGGTCGCCCGGTGCCGCAGGACTTGTACTGCACACGATCGTTTCCGATCCAGCGGATCCGCGAAAGCTCTGGATCGGGATTTCCGCTGCTGGTGTCTTTGCCAGTGAAAATGGCGGCAAGACCTGGGAGCGCAGAAACAGGTTGTCAAACGCGGCCACCTGTGAGGACCACCCTCACCCGGCCGCGCCGCGCGATGGGGAAACCGGACACTGCGTGCATAACATGATGCTGGCCCCTGGCAGCGGCGATGTGCTTTATCAGCAAAACCACCACGGCGTGTGGCGGTCATCCGACGGTGGGCGCAGCTGGGACGATATCAACGAAGGTCTGCCCTCCACTTTTGGCTTTCCGATCCGCGTTCATCCACGCGATCCCGACACAATCTGGACATTGCCGCTCAATAGCGACGCCGGTGGCCGCTATCCACCCGATGCAGCTGCTGCCGTCTGGAAGTCCATGGATGGTGGCAAGAGCTGGCAAGCAAAGCGTCAGGGATTGCCGCAAGAGGCGTGCTTTTTCACCGTTCTCAGACAAGCCATGGCAGGTGACGACAGAGATCCGGCCGGTCTCTATTTTGGCACGAATACAGGCTCGATCTTTGCTAGCCTTGATGAAGGTGAGAGCTGGCTGGAAATCGCAAGGCATTTGCCGACGGTTTTGTCCGTCGAAGTGATGGACCGTACCTGATCCTTTCGCCAAGGATCGAAAGTGTCGAACCTTAATTCTTCAATTGGCCGTTTTCTGCTCACTTTGAAAACGCGCCTGTCGTGCTGCCCACCATTTTTCGAACATTAAGTTGGTGTGGTCTTCCAGAACACCGCTGATGATTTCACCGCTGTAAAACGGCGCTGCACCGGCAACCGTCGGGGATTCCAGACCAATCTGGTTCAGGCCGATGTTTTTCAGTTTCCTGATCGATGTCGCATAGACCACTTTGGGAATGCGGTTCCACACGATTGCGCTCATGCACATCGGGCAAGGTTCACCGGTCGTATAGAGCGCCAACTTAGACCAGTCTATGTCCGGATGCTGGTTCGAGCAGTTGATCATGGCGTCCATTTCGCCGTGATATATCCGGTTGACTCTGCCCCGGTTTACGCCCTGACACATCACCTCACCGCTTTCCTCATCGACAATGACAGCGCCGAAAGGCGCTCCGCCGCCCAGAGCGTCTATAGCCATTTGCATGTAATGCTCGTGGCGATCCCTTGCCTCAGTCGTGAGGTCGCCTGCCGACGTCACTTTAATTTCCCGGCTTGAGGCTGACACGTCTTTTGGCCTGAGAAACAGGGCGGCCAGCGATGCGGTCAATACATGTCTACGTCCACAGATCATGGTCAGTTCCTCACCTGTCGATACCTCACGCTACAAGCCTAGGCGCACCGGTTGAGGTGATCAAGTTGAGCGCGCTCGGAATACATTCATGATTGCCGATCGAAGCCCAGGCGCAAAACACTGAGGAAAGTCCATTTACCGAATGACTATATTTATCGGATCGTATATACAGTCAATATACAGTCATTTGAAAAGTACACGACCGTGACAAGCTGGATTCCAGACCTTTCGACGACAAACACACCACGCTACATGGCCATTGCGGACGCTATTGCAGCCGATCTTGCCGCAGGCCGGCTGACACCGGGAGACCGGTTGCCGGCGCAGCGCCGGCTCGCAGGTGAACTTGGGCTTGATTTCACCACCGTCGCCAGGGGATATGCAGAAGCACAGCGGCGCGGTCTTCTGGCTTCTCAAGTCGGAAGCGGCACCTATGTCATGGATCCTGGAAGTAACGAGCATCCAAAGCAGGTAAAGTCGGACACGCGACGTAACGGCCCGGCTGACTTTTCAATGAACCTGCCGCCGGAACCCGATGATGAGGCCCTGATGGGCCGCATGCGCGCCGGCACTGAAGCCTTATCACAAGATCTTTTGTCCTTGTTGCGCTACCAGACCTTTCCCACAGACGGTCCTGATCAGGAGATGGCGTTGCGCTGGCTCAAAGGTGTCGGACTGAGACCGGCAGCGGACCGAGTTCAGTTCGCATCCGGTGCACAGGCGGCGCTCGCAGGCATCTTGTCCGTGCTCGCATCACCGGGCGACATGATCGCGTGTGAAGCCCTGACTTACCCTGGCATCCGCTCGCTTTGCAGCCAGCTCAATCTTGGCCTCATGGGGCTTGAAGAAGATGATCATGGGCTGGATCCCGCAGCCTTTGAAGCTGCATGCAAAGGCAGAATGATCAACGCGCTTTATCTCAACCCGACACTTCACAATCCGACAACACGCACCCTGTCGCTGCAACGGCGGAAGGAGCTTGCTGAGATTTCTGCACGGCATGGTGTCCCCATTCTTGAAGACGATGCTTACGGTCAACTTTGCCAAACAAAGCCGCAACCCTTTGCAGTACTTGCTCCGGAGACGACATGGTATGTCGGTTCTCTTTCCAAATGCGTCGGCGCCGGCCTTCGCCTTGCCCATGTTGTTGCACCGGAGCGAAACGCGTCTATGCGCTTGGCGCGGGTCCTGCGCTCACAAAGCGTTATGGTCTCACCAATCATGATGGCACTTGCGAGCCGCTGGATCGAAGACGGCACTGCCAATGAAATGCTTTGGCATATCCGAAACGAGAGCGCGGCCCGCCAGAAACTTGCTGCGCAACATCTGAAAGACCAGACCTTCCGAGCCGACCCGGACGGGTTTCACTTATGGCTGCAACTCGGCAATGGCTGGACCTCCACCGCCTTTGTAAGCCAGGTCAGAAACCAGTCGATCGGGCTGGCAGAGAGCGATGCCTTCGTCGTATCGGGCCAGTCGCCTGAAGCTGTGCGGCTTTGCCTGGGCGGTCCGCACAAGCGTTCACAAGTCGATACCGCACTCAGCGTCATTGCCGAAACGCTGTCCAATGCGCCCCAAGACGTCGCGACCTATTTCTAACCCGCCTCCCATGGCAATCCGTCGCAGGCAAACTTCTTGCAATCGTGAAAAATTGGCCTATCTTTGACTGCATTCACTTGCAGTCAAAATTACAAAGTGACTGGTTTTAGTCGCAGGACAGATACGCACAAGGATGCACCTGCAGAAAGAGCACCCGATGAACACGTCAGAAAGTTGGCCAAAACTTCCCCCGATCCAGACCGGCATCAGGGGCAGATGCCCGCGATGCGGCGAAGGCAGCATTTTCGACGGCTTCCTGAAGCTGAAAAGTGGCTGTACGCATTGTGGCCTTGACTACAGTTTCGCGGACCCGGCCGATGGCCCGGCATTCTTTGTCATCTGCTTTGGCTGCGTTCCGGCTGTTGCCTTTGCCATCTGGCTGGAAATCGCCTTTACCGCCCCCTATTGGGTTCACCTTGTGACCACCCTGCCCCTGATCCTTTTGACCTGCATACCCATTTTGCGGCCGTTGAAAGGGTGGCTGGTCGCCAGCCAGTACTTCTACAAAGCTGAAGAAGGCAGGCTTGTGACGCCGGAAACCACGAGTTCAGAAAGCCAGACCTGAATACCGGGAGCCCCAAACCTGACTTGGGTTCGGCTTTTTGCAAGAGGGCGGCGCCATCGCGAGATCGATGCGCCGCTTTTCTTTTAGGCCACCTTCACCCAGACCGCCGTGTCGTGAAAGGCTGCTCCGCCATAGGGGGCGACCGGGTCTGCACTGGTCAGTGTGTTAATGCCTCTGCCGTCTTCAAAGGCATCGTTGGGCCAAAGACCTTCCGAGACAATTGTGCCGGGTGCAATGCTGTCTTTCAGGCGGGCGTGAAGCATAACCTCACCTCGGCGATTTCCCATCTTCACCTTAGCGCCATCCTCGATCCCGAACCTTGCTGCGTCGTCCGATCTTAGCCAGACTTCCGGCCGCCCTTCTTTTTTGCGCGAACTGTCGGTTTCGTTGAAGGTCGAATTCAGGAAAGACCTTGCCGGAGCGGTCACAAGACGCAAAGGATGTTCTTCATCGGCTCGCTCGATGATGTCCCACTGATCAGGCAATACAGGCATTTCTGCCACCGGACCGAAAACCGTGTCCCCATCCGGTTTGTTCGGTGCTGCAAATCGGCCCCAATCGGGTTTGAAACGGAACTTTCCGTCCGCATACGCAAACCCGTTCAGATAATGAGCGGTTTCAAAATCCGGCTGCAAGTCCCGCCACTTTCCAGCTTCAAGTTCATTCAAGGTGCCGTAGCCTGACTGCTGCAGCATCCAGTCAATATGGTCGCGTGCGCTCATGTCGAAGCCGACATGAGGTTTTGAGTCAACGCGCTTTGCGATCTCGCTGATAACAAAGAGATTTTCTCTTGATCCCGCGGGCGGTTCAACCGCCTTCGGACCAAACATGAGATACTGATGGCCACCGCCTTTATAGATATCATCATGTTCCAGAAACTGTGTGGCCGGCAGGACGATATCCGCCATCCGGGCTGTTTCGGTCAAAAACTGCTCGTGAACGACGGTGAACAGATCTTCGCGCGCGAAGCCTTGCTTCACCAGTTCTTGTTCAGGTGCCACCGACACCGGGTTGGTGTTTTGAACAAGCATGGCCTTGACAGGCGGGCCTCCTTGCAGCGCGTCTTGATCGCCCGTCAGAATACGACCAATCAGGCTTTGGTCGAGCACGCGAACCGAAGGATCCTTCAATGACCCGGCTTCGATCATTTCCTTGTTGAGCTCATAAATTGCACCGTTGTTGTGAAAAGCGCCGCCGCCTTCCAGCTGCCAGGCACCCGTCACCGATGCAATCGAGCATGCGGCATGCATTCCAACAACGCCGTTCCGCGAGCGGGTAAAGCCGTAACCAAGGCGAAAGTAGGTTCTTTTCACCTGTCCAATCAGTTGGGCGACTTCTTCGATCTGCGCTGTTTTGAGACCCGTGACGCCTGCCGCCCATTCCGGTGATCTGTCTTTGAGATGTGCTTCCAGTTCGTCCGGACAGTCGGTGTATTTTTCCAGATATGCCCGATCGGCAAGGCCATCGCGAAAGAGCACATGCATAATTGCGCAAGCCAACGCCGCATCTGTTCCGGGCTTCAGGATCAAACCCAAGTCCGCCTGCTTCATCGTTTCCGTCTCATAGACGTCCACAACAACGATGCGCGCGCCACGTTTCTTACGAGCAGCTATGGCGTGGGTCATCACGTTAACCTGCGTGGCGACCGGGTTCGTCCCCCAGATGACAACCTGATCAGACACGGCCATCTCGCGCGGATCCGGTCCGGCCAGACGACCGGTTCCGGCAACATATCCCGTCCAGGCCATGTTGGTGCAGAAGGTGTCGAATTGGCGTGAATACCCTTTTGCGTGCCGGAGGCGATGAATACTGTCCCGCTGAACCAGGCCCATGGTGCCCGCATAATGATACGGCCAGACACTTTGTGCTCCGAACTCGGCTTCTGCCTTGAGAAACCGTTCGGCGGTCAGATCAAGCGCTTCTTCCCAGGACACTTCCGTAAAACGGCCTTCCCCCTTCTTGCCGACGCGCAGCAATGGTTTGGTCAGGCGCTCTGGGTGATAAAGCCGCTCTGCATAACGGGCGACCTTGGCGCAGATTACACCCGCGGTATAGGCGTTGTCTCTGGCGCCGTTCAGTCTTCGCACATCGCCATGCGGAGAAAAATGAACGTCCAGCGCACATGTTGACGGGCAATCGTGCGGACAGACGGAGTAAGTGCTTTTGGGTGGTTGCTGGTTCATATCGACCCATTTGGAGCGCAGGTTTCGCAAAGGCGAATTAGCCTTATGAAAAACAAAAAGAGGCGCCGTCAAGCGCCTCTTCCTGGAATCGAAGCCCTTCTGATCAGCTGCCGCTGCAAGGTCCCCTGCCACCGGGCTGCCCACCTGGTGGTGGCATTCCGCCCTGGCGCGGCCCCCGCCCTTGCCGCGGGCCGAGACCGGGAGGTGACGTTCGTCCACCACGGCGCAATCGGGGCGGATGTCCGCCCTGAGCCTGAATAAGCGTCAACGCCGCGTCGGAATTGTCAATCATCGCTGCAAAATCGACCGTCGACTCCAGCCCTTGCGTATCCACATCACCGCGCCGCCCTTTCAGGCGCAAGAAACTGCCATCAGGTGTTCCCATCCAGCAGCGGGGAATAAATGGAAATTCGTCCGTGAGGACATAGTGGTAGATACCTTCCGGGTATTCCGGCGTCATCGCAAATCGCCCGTTGCACTGGTCGAGGTCGCCTGAACCTGATACAAACGCCCTATCCTGCGTAAATTTGCCATTGTGACGCCCGCCCGGACCGTCCGGTCTTGATCCGTTTTTAATACGATAGCTGGACTTCAATTTGCGGACTGCAGATTTTTCACCGGGATCAGAATATCCAAATGGCCCGTAGACCGGAAAACCATCCGCAGCGTAACCGATCATGGCCGGAACAGTGTCACCGCCATTGGCAGCCAATACACCAGTAGGTATGCCGTGGTAGTGGTATGTCCCGTTGGGTTGAACATGCGCGTTGTAACGATCCAGGCCAAGCTTGCACGCGCCGCCCAGCGCTTCATAATTCCAACCCGAGTTCCGATCATTTTGCCAATATTCTGCTGTGCCCGGATCCATAACAACACCGTTGATGGCAATGCCGAAGACAGCTCCCTGAGCAGACGTTGCCTTTCCCGTCGCATGCGGTTTGACAGGAATTTTCAGATTGTAATTCTTTTTTGAAATCGAATGCGGATTGTTGCGATTTGGAAACTGGCCTGGAGCTTTGTCAGGATAACCGTTCGCACGAATGTGCCGATAGGCACCGTCGATCGTGATGTCCGCCTGCGCTTCGGCTTCAGGCAACAGCAGGTCCCAGATCTCATCGCCAATGTGGGTGTGTTCAACTGCTTCTTCACCGTGAAGCCGCTCGGTGCTGTCATGGGCGGTTGCTGGCACGGTTATCAGCACAACGGCCAACGCAAGACATAGTCGCATGTTTGTCTCCAAGTTGTCGCCCAGACAGGACAACTATGAGTCATTCGTGCTTTGAACGCTGTCTTCACTTCGTAAGAATGTGTAACGGGATGTATCAAATGCCCCGGCAGACGTAAAAAAGGACCGGCTCAAAGAGCCGGCCCTTTCAGATCTCAACGAGATTTATCGGTCTGTTCAGCCAACAATTTCAGTGCCGGAAAACCAGTAGGCAATTTCCTCAGCAGCTGTTTCAGGTGCGTCAGAACCGTGTACAGAGTTTTCGCCGATGGAAAGCGCAAATTCCTTGCGGATGGTGCCTTCGGCCGCTTCAGCAGGGTTGGTCGCACCCATGACTTCACGGTTCTTCGCAATAGCGCCTTCACCTTCAAGAACCTGAACAACGGTCGGGCCGGACGACATGAACTCTGTCAATTCACCAAAGAAGGGACGCTCTTTGTGAACGGCGTAGAAGGCCTCAGCTTCGCGCAGGGACATCCAGACGCGACGGGAAGCAACCACACGCAGGCCAGCTTCTTCCAGCTTGGCGGTGATGGCACCGGTCAGGTTGCGCTTGGTGGCGTCCGGTTTGATCATGGAAAACGTGCGTTCAATCGCCATTGTGTCGTCTTTCTTGTTCAATTACAGACCGGCAAAATGCCAGGTCCCGAATATCTGAATTTCGCGGCCTTAATAACGGGGCGCTGCCTCGCCTGCAAGGGGGCGGGTGTATGACATTTCCAAGTCAAACACTTGCCGCAGCGCGAAAGACGCTGGAAAAGCACTTTGTTCAAGCTTATTCTGCGCAGTTCAAGGAAATCAACGGCTGTCCAGGGACCCGGCAAAGGCTATTTTAGAATGTCATTCATCGCATCAGCGGCCGCTGCCCTGCCTTCCCTTTTGAGCACTGCCATTGCCGCCTTCGGTTTCGGTGTATTCCTGGGAGATGTCCCCGCTCCCCAAAGTGTCAGCGATGTGGCCGCTAGCTCCCTTGAACAGGAAATTGCAGCCCTTTCCCCCGAGGATCGGGAAGAATTGTTCGTCTTCGTAGCGGGCAATGTCCTTCATACGCTGTACCACGAGGGTGGTCACATGCTCGTTTCCGAACTCGAGCTGCCCGTTCTTGCGCAGGAAGAGAACGCGGTCGACAATCTCGCCACGGTCTCCATGCTGGCGGACGACACCGAAGACACCGACATTTTGCTGATAAGTGCGATGGTCGGTTGGTTCATGATCGCGGAGCAAGATGTTGAGAGCATGGTTTTCTACGATGAACACGATCTCAACGTTCAACGTGGCTATCAGATGCTTTGCCTAATGGTTGGAGCGGATGAAGAAACGTTCCTGGAACTCGCCAACGATCTTGGTATGCCTGAAGACCGTGTTGAAAACTGCGTCGACGAATATGAGCAAGTTGCCGATTCCTGGGAGTATTCGACCGAACCATTTTGGCGCGACGAAAATGCAGGCCCCGGCGGTAAAATCTCGGTCGTTCATGAAAAGGCCCCTGATGAATTGAAGCCGTTTGCGCTTTTTCTGAAAGAAACCGAGTTGATGGAGAGGGTCGCAAAAGAACTCGACAGCCTCTACGAACTCCCTGAAAAAGTGACGTTTCGGGCTGATGTCTGTGAAGAGGAAAACGCCTTCTGGGATCCGGGCAACCGGGAAGTCATCCTTTGTCACGAGCTGGTCGCGGGATTTGCGGCCGTTTATCTCGCCGATCTTGCCTATGAAGAAGATCGGGCTGACCTCGAAAGCTCGGACTGAACCTTCTTTCGATATGTCCCTGGAGCTTCACCGTACTGGTTTTGAAATTCGCGGTAGAAATTGGAGCGCGTCAAAAAACCGACCTCTTCCAGTATGGAGGACACAGGCTCATCTGATACCTTCAAGCGTTCGGCAGCTTCTTCCAGTCTGATACTGTTGACGAACTGACTTACATTCATGCCAAGTATGCGATTGACCGCTTGAGAGAGATCCCGCTCCGGAACACTCAATCGCCTGGCAAGGCGTGTCAGCGACAACTGCGGGTCCTTCGCGAACCCGCGGTCCTTAAGCAATGTGCGTGCTTCATCAACAAGAGCACGGCTTTTTCCCTCATCGGTAGCATAAGATTCGGGCGTCTTTGATCGTCCCGGTTTCCACTTTGTACTGGCAGCAATCAGCGCAACAGCAGCAATCAAAAAGAAAAGACTGGCGAACGAAATCGCCAAGGCCGCCGCGTCCGGTCTGTTTTGGGCAAAAAGGATCGCAATCAGTCCATCGATGATTAGCGTCGCGATCATCACGGCGATTGCTGCCAAAAGAAACTTCGAAAGCAACGCTCCAAGTTCTATCGGTGATTGGGAGAAGACGTCCCTTCCCTGGCTCCACAGACGTATCAAAGCCACGGAATAGACACTGAAGCTCGCCGCAATCACTGCATCGATGTAGCCGATGAAAGGGACTGGGAAAAACAGCGCAACGGACAAGCCAACCGAAATCACGCCATTGACCAGAAACCACTTGCCAAGCCCTGCAGGTGAGACTGTCAGCGAGGTGAAAGACAGGAAAACCAGGGGCGCTATCCAGACCGGGAGAACTCGCTGCAGCGGCAGGAAGGAATAGTTTGCAAATGCAAACCGCAGGCCGACCAGCACAGCCTCCAGGGACATCACGCAAAAAAGCGCAAGGAAAAGGCACCTGGTACGCATTGGAAGAACTTTCCGGGAAAAACCAGGACACCCAGGCCGAGAAAAACACTGGCAAGCAAAAACGAGATGGGAATGCTGATCATGGGAACCCTAGACGGCAGTTCACGGCGTTGATCCTGTCCTTTATCACGATCAAGGACAGGACACGTGCCCCGTACCGATTGTCAACACGTATGGATCAGCGCCAATTGACTGCTATTGCAATCAACCAGCGGAAGTCAGATGCTCCAGCCCAAACCCGATCCACGAAAGACAGTCAAAGGCCTTCTTTCTTCAGCCTTCGCGGCAGTTGCGCTTTTGGTTACCACTCCAGCCTTGTCGCAATCCGAAACGGCATCCCAACTACCGTTCGGACCTGGCGTCACCAAGTTGGTGGTTCAAGACAATCGAGTTGATCGCAAGCTCGAAGGCGATCTCTGGTACCCGACCGGGACCCCGGGCATCTTTCAGCGCGCAGACAAAAGCAAAGTCTGGCAAATGGCTGATGCTGATCCGGAAGGCGAGCCCGCGGAAGGCACCTTCCCCCTCCTCGTCATTTCCCACGGAATGTACGGCAATACATTCAATCAGGCCTGGCTGGCATCAGAGATGGCTCGGCGGGGCTATATTGTCGCCTTAGTCAATCATCCTGGAACCAGCACATTCAAACGCGACGCCGACCAGGCAAGAGAGCTTTGGGAGCGTCCCGTCGACCTGAGCCGGTTGATCAGTTATCTGGTTGGAACCAGCCCCTACAAGACACGCATCGATCCTGAACGAATCTATGCGGCCGGCCACTCACTTGGCGGCTTCACCACCATGCTTCTCGCAGGCGCTCAGTTCGATACGGACCGATACCGTTCAGTCTGTACCGACGACGCGACGCCCGTTGCCTGCAGTGTCCTGAAAGGGTGGTCAGTTGCGGAGACACAACGAGACCAGGAGGAAATGGAAACGCGGCGCGAAGACAAACGTATCTCCAAATTCATCAGCCTGGACCTTGGAGGAACACCCGTCTTTTCGCGCAGCAGCCTCGCGGCCATCGACAAGCCCGTTCTGGTCCTTGGTTCCGGTAGAGCGGACATGCTCGATCAGACAATTGAATCGCGCGCCCTTTCATCAGCACTGCCGGAGAACTCTCATCGTCATGTGGAACTGGAGGATGCCGGTCATTTCGACTTCATGGGCGTCTGCAAATCGGCGGGATTTGCCATTTTGAAAGAACATGAACCCGGCGATGAAATGGTGTGCATCAATGGCGGAGCCGAGCGGGAAGAGCAACATCGACGCATTGTCCGGGAAATTGTCCACTTTCTTGAACAATGATCGGCCTGGGCCTGCTTGCCATGTGCATCTCTGCCACAGGCGGATAATCGTTGATCTGGAGGCTCGCTTTCTCCTTGCATCCGGGGCACAGGTTCGCCAAACATCCGGCCCATGTTGCAAATTTCTGATCTAACTTACCGGATTGGGGACCGTCTCCTGATCGACAAGGCCAGCGTTACCCTGCCCGGCAAGGCCAAGACCGGCCTCGTCGGGCGCAATGGCGCGGGCAAATCAACGCTCTTCAAGATCATTACCGGAGACCTTTCCACCGAGACAGGCCATGTGCAGGTTCCCAAGCGAACCCGGATCGGCCAAGTGGCGCAGGAAGCACCCGGGACCGAAGACACTTTGATGGAAGTCGTGCTTGCGGCCGACACCGAGCGCACGAAGTTGCTCCAAGATGCCGAGATCGAAACGTCGCCGGAAAAGATCGCCGAAATTCATACCAGGCTCGCGGATATCGGTGCACACACAGCAGAAGCACGCGCTGGTGCCATCTTGTCTGGTCTTGGCTTCGATGCGGACGCGCAACTGAGGCCGTGCTCATCCTTTTCCGGCGGATGGCGTATGCGCGTAGCACTTGCAGCCGTTCTATTTTCCGAACCGGACTTGTTGCTGCTAGACGAACCGACCAACTATCTCGATCTGGAAGGCACTTTGTGGCTGGAAAATTATGTCTCCAGGTATCCTCATCAGGTTCTCCTGATTTCCCATGACCGGGACCTTCTCAACAATTCAGTCGACAGCATCGTGCACTTGGACCGCGGCAAGCTGACCTTTTATTCAGGCGGCTACGACAGTTTTGACCGTCAGCGGCGCGAGGCCATGATCCTTGCCGAAAAGGCGAAGGAAAAACAGGACGCACAGCTAAAGCACATGCAGGCGTTCGTCGACCGGTTCCGCTACAAGGCAAGCAAGGCACGGCAGGCCCAATCGCGGCTGAAAATGCTTGAAAAGATGCAGCCCATCGCCGCCTTGACGGAGGAAAGCGGCAGGCCGATCCATTTTCCTGATCCGGAAAACCAGTTGGCTCCTCCGATCCTCAAACTTGAAAATGTTGCGACGGGCTATGGTGAAACCAAAATCCTCCAGCATCTGACGCTGAACATCGACACAGACGACAGGATCGCGCTCCTTGGTGCGAACGGCAATGGCAAGTCTACATTTGCGAAACTGATTTCAGGGCGGCTGGCAGCCATGGCCGGTGACATGGCCAAGGCCTCAAAGTTGAAGATTGCCTTTTTTGCGCAGCATCAGCTGGATGAGTTGAAACCGGCCGAGAACGCCGTCGCGCATGTGCGCACGCTGATGCCGGACGCTCCCGAGGCTAAAGTGCGGGCAAGAGTAGCCAGATTCGGATTGCCTACCGATCGAATGGACACACCGGCCAAGGACCTGTCCGGCGGCGAGAAGGCTCGCCTGCTGCTTGGGCTGGCGACGTTCGACGGCCCGCACCTGCTTATTCTCGATGAACCGACCAACCACCTGGACATCGACAGCCGCGAAGCATTGGTGATGGCATTGAATGACTTCCAGGGTGCTGTGGTGCTGATCAGTCACGACCGACACCTGATTGAAGCTTGCGCCGACCGGCTGTGGCTCGTCGCCGGCGGCAAGGTGGAACCCTATGACGGTGATATGGATGATTATCGCCGCCTCATTCTGCAGAGCCCGGAGGCAGCACAGAAAGCCAGGGACAGGGCAATAGCTTCCGAAGCCGAAAAAGCGTCCGCACAAGACAAACGGCGGGAGGCAGCTCAAAAACGCAGCCAGTTGAAACCGCTCAAGCAGAAAATCGATGCTGCTGAAAAGGAGATGGCAAGGCTGCAGGACAAAATCGGAAAGCTGGATGAAGCTCTTGCCGACCCGTCATTCTTTGCAAACGAGCCCGAGCGGGCCGCCAAATTCGCCAAGGAGCGTGCCTACTGCGAAAAAAAGCTGGTCAAGACTGAAGAAGACTGGTTGGAACTTTCCGCGGAGTTTGAGGAAGCAAGCTGATGGCCGGCATCACCACGCTCGGCTTTGACGCCGACGACACGCTTTGGCACAACGAACGCGTTTTTCGTTTGACACAAGACCGCTTCGCTTCGCTGCTTGCCGAGTTTACCGAAAAGACCCACCTCTCCGACCGCTTACTGGCTGCCGAACGACGCAATGTGCTGCACTATGGTTACGGCGTGAAAGGCTTCACGTTGTCCATGATCGAAACAGCTATCGAAGTCACCAATGGACGGGTCCATGCCGATGTGATCTCTGAAATCCTTGAGGCCGGCAGGGATATGCTGAAGCATCCCTTGGAGCCGTTGCCTCATGTCGAAGAAATGTTGAAGGCACTGAAAGACCAATATCGGCTGGTGCTGATCACAAAGGGTGACCTGTTCGATCAGGAGCGCAAAGTTACTGCCTCCGGACTGGATGTCTTTTTCGATGCCATCGAAATCGTATCGGAAAAATCGGCGGCGACCTACCGCACACTCTTTGCCCGTCACGGCTCAGGTCCCGAAAAGGCCATGATGATCGGCAACTCACTGAAATCGGACGTTGTGCCGGCACTGGAAGCAGGCTCCTATGGTGTCCATGTGCCTTACCACGTCACCTGGGCTCTTGAGGAAGCAGAAGCACCTCTTGGAAATGATCGATACCATCGGCTCGATCATATCGGAAAGGTACCCTTGCTTTTGGCAAGGCTTGCCTGATTTGAAGGTTGTCGCGCCAGCACCAGAAACGCGCGCCTAAGCTTTACGTTCCCATCCTCCAGCCTGGGTTTGTTGCCAATAGGCAATTTCAAAACCCTCTGCCTTGGCTTCTTTCCAACGGTTTCGGGCTTCCTGCACGGCCTCCTGATCATTGCCGTCAAACATGAAGATTGCGCGTTTATAGGCGCTCAGTGAAGGCGGTTCCGCTCTATCGACCAGGAAACGAACATCTGCTTCGTTCGGATTGTCCTGTCCCGAAGTCAGATAGATCGGCTGGTGTTCAGCATTCCCATCACCCTTCGTTCCATGCGGAAGAAAGCTGTCGTCGGTGAACGTCCACAAATGGGCATCAAGTGCGTTGCAGCGTTCATCGCTTCCGGTTTGCACCACAACTTTCCAGTCTCGCTCCAGGCATTTCAGAAGCAATTGCGGCAAGGCCACTTCAAGCGGCTTGTGCAATAGGTGATAGAAGACAACTTCAACGCTCATCGTGCATTCCACTACTACGCCTCATTGATTGCACGGCTGATGCTCCAGCGAACCAGCGCATTGCCGTCGCACGAGTGATGCAGGCTTGCAACAGCAGCGCCTTCAAATGGCCAGGACAACAAAACCGGCATAGACAGGCCACAAGACTCGTATCATTAACCCTTCGCAAATGTCGATTGACTAGGGTTCGTCCCCGGGGACGATCCAATGATCATTTTTATTTGGCTGGTGAACGGTATTCCCGAACCAGCTCACATAGGGGTTTGGTGAATGCTTGCACGAGTAGTTGTGTTTTTTGCGTTGGTAGCAGTTGTAGCAGGTGCCACCGTTGGAATGGGGCTTTTGGTTGAACCGGCGACAGCCTGTCAGGCCTACAAGACCTGCTGAACCAAACGCCAGGGACATAAAAAACCCGCCGATTGGCGGGTTTTTCTTTTTCTAAACAGCACGCTCAGTTTTCGTAGTGATCGGCCACCAGCTGGTTCAGAAGCCGAACACCGTAGCCTGAGGCCCAACTTTGACAGATTTCGTCTTTTGGGGCGCCAAATGCCGTGCCAGCAATGTCCAGGTGCGCCCAGGGCACATCATTGGCAAAGCGCTGCAAAAACTGCGCAGCGGTAATAGAGCCTGCCCAGCGGCCGCCAATATTTTTAACGTCCGCATTGGGCGTATCGATCATCTTGTCGTAGCCTTTGGAAAGTGGCAGGCGCCAGAGCGGCTCACCACTCGCCTTTCCAGCTGCCAAGAGATTGTCTGCAAGCTCATCGTTGTTGGAAAACAGACCTGCATTCAGATTGCCCAGTGCGACCAGAACAGCACCAGTCAGTGTCGCAAGGTCGATCATGATCGAAGGCTTGTATTTTTCCTGCGTGTACCAAAGCGCATCGGCCAGCACCAAGCGCCCTTCTGCATCCGTGTTCAGGACTTCGATCGTGGTGCCGGACATGGCTGTAACGATATCACCTGGCCGCTGAGCGTTGCCATCGGGCATATTCTCAACAAGACCGATCACACCGATCACATTTGCCTTGGCTTTCCGGCCTGCAATGGCATGCATCGCACCGACGACAGCAGCAGCTCCGCCCATATCGCCCTTCATATCTTCCATGCCGCCTGCCGGCTTGATCGAAATACCACCAGTATCGAAAACAACGCCCTTCCCGATCAAGGCAACCGGTGCAACACCCTTCTTGCCGCCATTCCAGCGCATCACGGCCAGTTGCGGAGGACGGACTGAGCCCTGAGCAACACCAAGAAGGGCTCCCATCTTCAGCTTTTTCATTTCCTTTTCGCCGAGGACATCAACTTCAACGCCGAGCTTTTCAAGCTCTTGGGCCTTCTTGGCGAATTCCACCGGCCCAAGCACGTTTGCAGGCTCATTGACGAGATTACGGGCGAGGATCACACCATCGGCAATTGCTTCGGACGCCGCCCAGGCTTTTTTGGCGGCCTTCTGATCAGCAACTGACAGTGTAAGCTTCAAGTCTTTCGTCTTTTCGCCGTCTTTTTTGACGGTCTTATAGGCGTCGAACTCATAGGCACGCAGTTTTGCGCCCATGGCAAACTCAGCTTCCAGATCTGCTGTAAGGTCACTGTCTTCCGGCGCATCCAAAAGTACGGTCGCAGCGCTCGCTTTCGCAGCTCGAAGGCTGGCCAGAACCGTGCCACCGAATGCACGCCAATCATCCCGGGTCAGGTCATCAGGTTTGCCGATACCGAGGACGATCAGCCGATCAACGGCGAGGCCGGCTGGAGCGACAAGATCCAACGTGGTTTTTTTCTTCCCTTCAAAGCCGGCTATCTCCGCGACACGTGAAAAGCCTCCCTCAAGCCCGGACAGGTGTTCACCGGCTATCTGTCCGAAGCTCAGATCTTCGCCGGCGAGGACAACCGCCACACCGCCTTTTGGCGCGGCTGCTTTCGTAAAGGTGATTTTTGCAAGTTTGCTCATGCGACGGTCCTGTAAAAATTTGTACTGCTGCTGATTGATTAGAAGGCATATCTTGAGTTGCCATTGACTGGAGGCAGACTAGTCCCTGGATTGCTGATTTCCTTCCAAATCATGGGGTTTCAACAGCTTTTCGGCAAGAGCTGCAAAAATTAATGTATATTTACCATTCTTCTTCATGGGCCGTTCACCACATTTCGTGTTATTCGGACGTGGGCTGGAAGATCGTCAATTTTACAAGGGACAAGCTCCTGCAGCTATGAAGACGCTTGAACGGTACATTATCCGCCGGACGGTCTATGCATTCACCCTGACCATTGCGGCCATGACAGGTGTTGTCTGGGCAACGCAGGCGTTGCGTCAGTTGGATCTCGTCACGTCCAAAGGCCAGACCATCGTGCAGTTTATCGGCATCACCATGCTGGCCCTGCCCTTCCTGATCGTGATCGTTGCTCCCTTTGCTCTCATGATCGCGCTGATCCTCGTTCTCAACGCGCTTTCGGGCGACAGTGAACTGATCGTGATCGATGCAAGCGGTGGCTCGCGGTTTCTTGTGCTCAAGCCCGTCATGATTTTTTCCGTCATTGTTATGGCGCTGACAGGCACGATGGCGCTCTACGTCGCACCTCTGGGGCTGGCCCAACTCAGAACGGAAATTACCCGTGTTCGCGCCGACCTTGTGGCCAACATCGTCAAACCGGGCCGTTTCATTACCGTTGAAGATGGGCTCACATTCCACATACGAAACCGTTCGGGCAATGGCACCCTGGATGGCCTTCTTCTTCATGACACGCGCGATGAAGAAACCTCATTTACCTACCAGGCCGAAACGGGACAGATCGTGGAAGCGTCCGAGCGGACCCTTCTGGTGATGCAGAACGGCACTATTCAGCGGCGTCCGAAACAGGACGGTGACATTTCCATCGTCCGCTTTCAGTCATACGCGTTCGATCTATCCAATCTGATTCCGGAAGCTGGCGAACCGGTATTCAAGGCAAGCGAGCGCACAACGGCCAACTTGATGGTGCCTGGCCGAAACGACGCATATGCGCTTAAAAATCCAGATAAGCTGGCCCAGGAACTGCACGAACGTTTCAGCCAGCCGCTCTACTGCATCGCCTTTGGTCTGATTGTGTTCGCATTCCTCGGTAAGGCACGCACCACGCGACAAGGTCGCGGTGCGGCTGTGCTTGGTGCCATCTGTTCTTGCGTGCTGCTCAGAACAACTGGATTTGGTGTCACGGCAATTGCGGGCGCTTCATCAGCAGTTCTAGCGCTGCTCTATGTTGTGCCGATAACGGGCGCTGCTCTTGCTTTGGTATCGATCTTCAGGGAACGGAGTTTGGCAGAACCGAAATGGCTCACCAAACTGCAGCTGAAGATCCAGGATCTGATCGATGGCCTTAGCGACCGCCTCAACGGCCGGCGGACTGGAGGCGCAGCGTGATCCTGGGCCAAACTCTAACACTCTATTTTTCAGGCAGGTTCCTGAAGGCCATTCTTGGTCTTTTCCTGTTTGCTGCAGTTCTGATCTTTCTGTTCGACGTTTTGGAACTGGTCCGGCGCGGTGGCGACCGGGAAGGCTTTTCCGTCCTGCGGGTTGCCTTGATTTCGCTTCTGCGCGTGCCGCTCCTGCTTGAACAGGTTATCCCCTTCACCGTTCTGTTCGGCGCAATTGCTGCCTTCGTGACGTTGAGCCGCGCGCTTGAACTGGTTGTTGCCCGCGCTTCGGGTATCAGTGTCTGGCAGTTTTCGATGCCTGCGATTGTCGTGGGCATCGTGCTCGGCATTCTTTCCATCACGGTCTACAATCCGGCAGCCGTCTGGTTTCAGCAAAAGTCCGATGAAGTCGCTACGGGCCTTTTCGGCTCTGAACAGAACTTTCTTTTGCAAACCTCTTCAGACGTCTGGGTCCGCCAGGACGGGCTTGACGGAGAGTCTGTGCTCTTGGCCAAAAAGCTTCTTGAAGGCGGCACATTCCTCGTAGGCGTTACGATTTTCACCTTTGACAAGGACGGCACATTTAGAGAGCGGATCGAGGCGGAAGAGGCTCGTCTTGGTGATGAAATCTGGTATTTGAGCGATGCAATCGTCTACACCACCGAACAGGATCCGCAGACTTATGGACGTTACGAAGTCAGCACCTTCCTGACCGCCACCGAGGTTCGTGAAAGCATCGGCTCACCCGAATCAATTTCGTTCTGGAATTTGCCGCGCTTCATCGAATTGGCAAGAAATGCGGGATTGCCGGCCTATCGGTACAATTTGCAGTACCAGACTCTGCTCGCTCGCCCGCTTCTTCTTGTCGCTATGATTCTGATTGCAGCGGCAGTTTCCCTTAAAGTTTCGCGGTTTGGTGGATTGGGAAGTATGATTCTGGGTGGAATCCTGTCCGGGTTCGTGCTTTACGTTCTAACCGAGCTTGCGAAAGACTTTGGAGGTGCGGGAATCGTCCCGCCGCTTGTTGCTGCGTGGGCGCCTGGAATATTTGGAGTACTTATGGGGTTGACTATTCTCTTGCATCAGGAAGATGGCTAAAGCGATGTCTTTTGCAGCATTCCTGAACACAGAGATTTGGTCCAAGAAGGGCAACCTGCTGGCGGCGGTAAGCGCAGTCGCCATAACCGTTGCCGTCTGTTTTCCGGGAACTGATACCGCCAAAGCTCAGGATCTCGTGTCCGGCCTCGCCGACGACGTAAATCCGGATGCGAACCTTCTGCTTGAATCCAGAGAAATCACCTACGACTTCGACCGGGACCTGATCGTCGCGACCGGCAATGTGCAGGTTTACTACGACGGCAACACCGTTCAGGCGCAGCAGATTGTGTTCGATCGCAAAAGTCAGCAACTGCGCGCAGCCGGCAATGTCATTTTTATCGAAGCAAACGGCACTGTTGTACGCACTGAAGAAATGGTGTTGTCAGAAGACTTCTCCGAGGGCTTTGCCAAAGCGCTCCAGATCGACACGACCAAGCGCACGCGTTTCATTGCCGAACAGGCGCGGCGCGAAGGCAGCAATGTCACCACGATCGATAATGGCCTCTATACGGTCTATACGAAACCGACCAACCCGCCGAACAAACCACCGCTTTGGCGCGTGAGAGCTGAAAAGATCATCCATAACCAGCAGGAAAAGGTGATCCGGTTCGAGAACGCAGCCTTTGAGGTCTATGGGCAACCGATTGCCTATCTGCCTTACCTGTCGATGCCGGACCCGACGGTCAAGAGAAAGTCGGGCTTCCTGATGCCCGAAGGTGTCATTAACGACAAGCTCGGCTATGGCGTCACGATTCCCTACTATTGGGCCCTCGCCCCGAACTATGATGTCACCACCATTTTGACCCCTTTGACCAAACAGGGTGTCTTTGGTGACGTCGAGGCACGCTATCGGTTTTCGTCAGGTCAGATCAGCCTTTCGGGTGCCGGTCTTTATCAGGCGCAGCCGAACAACTTCACAACGTCACGTGCTGACGAACGCTGGCGCGGTGCCATCAATTCGAAGGGTTCTTTCAGTCTTGCAAAAGATTGGACGCTAGGCTGGAACGTGACCTACAAAAGCGATCGCCAGTTCTTCCAGGATTATTCCTTCACAAGCTTCAGCGGAAACGGTGACACCTCGGAGATCTATCTGGAAGGCAGAACGGACAGCAATGCGCTGACGGTCAGGGGCTATGCCTATCAAATCTCCCAGGAGGACTACACCGACAGTGAGTTCAATGCGAATGGCTTCTCCTCTGTCGGCAGCTCGCTTCAGGACAAACAGCCACTTGTCCTTCCGGTGATCGATTATGATTATGTTTTCGCCGATCCGGTTCTTGCAGGTGAACTGGCACTCACTGCGAACTTCACCTCGCTGACGCGCGATGAGACCGATGCATTCTCGGTTGACGGTGGTACAACGCCCAAATTCCGAGGTGTTGACGGAACATTCTCGCGTCTCTCCTTGAAAGGAAACTGGCGCAAAACGTTCATTGACCCCCTGGGGCAGACCTTTACACCGTTCGCCTATATGCGCGGCGACCTGTTCTTCCTTGCCTCGCCTGATGCGGATGTGACAGCGCTGAGCGGCGAGAGTTTCGTCGGACGCGCCATGCCGGCGGTCGGCATGGAATACCGCTATCCATTTGTCGCCACCTTTAACGGCGGCAACCAGATACTTGAGCCGGTCGCCCAGATCGTCGCCCGTCCGAATGAACAGCGGATCGGTGAATTGCCGAACGATGATGCGCAAAGCATCGTCTTCGACACCACAACTTTGTTCGACTACGACAAATTCTCAGGCTTTGACCGTGCAGAAGGCGGAACGCGGCTGAATGTTGGCCTGAATTACAAACTGCAACTTGATAGCGGTTATTATGTTAGCGGTCTGTTCGGCCGGTCCTATCATATTGCGGGCGAAAACTCATATGCGACACCCGACATCCTCGGTGCAACGCAGGATTCCGGCCTAGAGACAGACCTCTCTGACTATGTAGGCAGTCTCTACATCGATACCCGCTATGGCGTGAAGGTCGGCGCTCAGGCGCGGCTTGACAAGGAAGACCTGACTGTCAACCGTGTACAGGCCCAGGCAAGCGCGATCTACGGTCCGGTTGTTTCGTCTATGGCCTACGCCTTTCTGAACGCACAGCCCGATATCGGCATTGACGACCCTCGTGAAGAATTGCTCGGATCGGCAAGCCTGCGTCTTGAAGAAAACTGGCGCGTTTTCGGCTCAATGCGCTATGACCTTCAAAACAGCAATATCGTGCAGGATGGATTCGGTATCGGCTATGACGACGAAGGGTTCTCCTTCTCCGTTTCCTACGCTGAAGACCGCAGCCGGAATGATGGCGATGAAGTGAACAGAACACTTTATTTCCGGATCGGGTTGAGAACCATCGGCAATACACAAGTATCAAGCGGTGCTCTTAACTGATACACGTTTACCGCTAGAAACGGTTGAGTTTTGACCATCACAAATGCGTTGGGTCATCTTACCGCCACGAATTGTCACCACATTTGCTGAAATTTTGAAATTAAGGCCATGATGTGCGAAACATCATGGCACTAGAAAACAAAGCGACAGGTGGTTTCTAAAATCCACCGAAATGCTTAAAACTTCGGTTCGGCCAAAGGCCAGCACGGATGGTTCATCAATGCGACTTCGTCTTGCCCCAATTTTCCTCAGCCTGGGTCTGATCCTGGCAGCGCCGTTGGCGATGCCGGCTCACGCGGCTATCAAGGTGATCGTCAACGACGTTCCGATTACCGATTACGACATAACGCAGCGTGCGCGCCTGATCACGCTCACACAGCGGAAATCAGCTTCAGTCGCTCGGCGTCAAGCCTCTGAAGAGCTCGTAGATGATCAAATCAAACTGGCTGAAGCGGATCGTGTCGGCATCGAAGTGACGCAAAGCGAAGTCGACGGTGCATTCAACAACATTGCCCGCGGTGTCAAAATGACACCATCGAAGCTGTCTTCGGCTCTGCGCCAGGGTGGCGTTCAACCCGACACACTGAAAAAACGCCTTAAGGCTCAATTGGCCTGGAATCAGTTGTTGCGGCGAAAGTTCAGCGGTCGTGTCGAAGTCGACGAATCCGACATCATCGCAGCGCTCCAGAAAACAGATGAGGAAGAACGCAGGACGTCTGTCGAATATGATCTCAAGCGTGTCATCGTTGTAGTCCCGAAAAATTCTTCCGGTGGATTCAAATCGAAACGCAAGAGCGAAAGCAACCAGATCCGTGCATCGTTCGACGGCTGCGATAATGCCGGAGCCCTGCTCGGAAAATACAGCGAAGTCGTCGTACAACCCATTGGCCGCAGGTTGGAAACAGAATTGCCGGAAGGCCTCATGGAAGAAATCTCTGCTCTGAAGCCGGGAAAACTGACCAAACCGTCCAACTCTCCTGTCGGCTACGAAATGATTGCGGTCTGCGGGAAACGGGAAATAGCTTCCGACATTGCCGTCAGAACCAAGCTTGAAAACGAAATTCGCAGCGAAGAAAGCCAACGTCAGTCCCGTCGGTATCTGCTTGAAGTCCGTCGCCGCGCGACAATCATTTATCGTTGATCTGATATGAAACCCACTCCTCTGCCGCTTGCGGTCAGCATGGGTGAACCGGCTGGCATCGGCCCGGATTTGGTTCTTCTTGCCTGGAAAAACCGCAAATCGCTTCAGTTGCCACCCTTCTATGTTCGCGGTGACCGTGCTCTTTTCGAGAGCCGTGCGGCTCGACTTGGACTGAATGTGCGTATGGACGATGCCAGTCCTGCGGAGGCTGGACACGCTTTCTCCAAGTCCCTTCCAATTGTGCAGACGGGCCCTGCAATTGAAGACAAGCCCGGTGAAGAGCAGGAAGAAACGGCACATTCGATCGTGACATCAATCGAGCGCTGTGTGGAAGACACTGCAAATGGTCTGGCAGCAGCAGTTGTTACCAACCCGATCAACAAGGCAGCGCTCTATAAGACCGGCTTCAGTTTTCCCGGTCACACCGAATTTCTGGGTGATCTGGCAAAGAAACACTGGCCGGATCAACCTGCAAATCCTGTTATGATGATTGCGGGACCGGAACTAATGGTGGTCCCGGTCACCATTCATATCCCATTGAAAGACGTTCCGGAGAAACTCGAAATCGACCTGATCGTCGAAACTGCGCGCATCACTGCTGGTGACCTCAAGACCCGGTTCGGCTATTCAGACCCGCATCTGGCGATTTGTGGCCTCAATCCACATGCGGGTGAAAACGCGACAATGGGAACGGAAGATCGCGATGTGGTCGCACCGGCAATTGCTAAGCTCGTAGACATGGGCATCACCGCCACTGGGCCCCATCCTGCGGACACCCTGTTTCACGCAGCAGCACGCAAGACTTATGACTGTGTCCTGGGTATGTATCACGATCAGGTACTCGTTCCCGCCAAGACAATTGGCTTTGATGACAGCGTCAATATCACGCTTGGTCTGCCTTTCGTACGGACGTCTCCGGACCACGGCACTGCCTACAGCCTTGCAGGCACGGGGTCCGTGCGGATTGACAGCTTTGCCGCCTCGCTGCGCATGGCATCAGTGCTTGCCAATCCAGAACGCCTTTAAACCGCAGACAGGACCTGATGGCCCAAATCGACGACCTGCCGCCGCTTCGTGAGGTGATTGCGAACCACAGCCTCAATGCCAAAAAGTCATTGGGTCAGAACTTTTTGCTCGATCTCAATCTTACATCACGAATTGCGCGTTCAGCAGGGAGCCTTGAGGACTGCACGGTTCTTGAGATTGGTCCCGGCCCCGGTGGACTGACAAGGGCACTGCTGGCGTCAGGGGCCAAAAAGGTTGTTGCGGTCGAAAAAGACAGCCGCTGCCTGCCGGCGCTTGCGCAGATTGCCGATCATTATCCCGGGCGTCTTGAGGTGATTGAAGGGGACGCACTTCAAATTGACCCGGTTTCAATAACCGGAGGCGACAAGGTCCGCATTGCTGCCAATTTGCCCTATAATGTCGGCACTCAACTCTTGATCAACTGGATCACCACGGAAACTTGGCCACCCTTCTGGTCTTCACTGACTTTGATGTTTCAAAAGGAAGTGGGAGAACGGATTGCCGCCGCCCCCGGATCCAAGGCTTATGGTCGGCTTGGCGTGTTGGCAGGTTGGCGCTGCAAGGGTGGTATCCTCTTTGACATCAGCCCCAAAGCTTTTACACCTCCACCAAAGGTGACGTCGGCGGTTGTGCATCTCACACCAAACTGCAGTCCTCTACCCTGCGATCTGAATTCCCTGCAGCGAATAACTGCGGCCGCATTCGGACAGAGGCGGAAAATGCTGCGTGCCAGCCTCAAGCCTCTTGCTCCAAACGCTGAAAGCCTGATCGAAGAAACGGGCCTGAGGCCAACGGCTCGCGCCGAAGAAATCGACATCGAAGGTTTCGTTGCACTCGGCAATGTCTTCAAGGACGCCGCCGCCTTTTGATGAACCAGCAAGTCGACCTGAAAGTCGATAACCGGTTGACGGCACGCTCGTGAGCACTGTTTTCAAGCCGCTTTCTGAGCGTTTCGGGGTCGTTCAAGCCAATATCTTTCTGCAAATGGGCTGATAGACCCTGACGGAAGCTACGCAGCGCAATCGACGCGCGATGTCTCCGGGTCTGCTGACGCTTGAGCGTTTCGAGCCAGGTGAAAATCATAATCTGCCTCCCTTGCGACAGTGGCAAAATGTCAGACAACGAAGCCGATGTAATTGAATGAAATTGCATGCTATTATTCATTTATGAATGACATAGATTTCGATTGGGATACCATTCGTGTGTTTCTGGCAGTCGCGGAGAACGAGAGCCTCAGCCGCGCCGCAGAAACGCTTGCCTTGTCGCAACCAACCGTTGGGCGGCATATTGCGCGACTGGAAGACCGTCTCGGCGTGCAATTGTTTGACAGACGGCAAACAGGTTATGTGCTGACGGAAGGCGGCATACGACTTATCAAAGTTGCAAGGTCCATGGCGCGTGGTGCCGCCGACTTCAAACGAGCCGTTGATTTTGAAAAAGCCGGACATGTTGAGCAAGTTTGCCGGATCACTTTGGGAGAATGGGGCCAACACTTTCTGTCCCGTCATGTCCCGGTGCTCGTTGAAGGGCTCGGAAACATCCGTATCGAACTTTATGCAGATGACACTTTTTGGGATCTCACTCGAAACTCGGCAGATATCGCGGTAGGAAACCTGCCTCCTACGCAATCGCACCTGATAGCGCAAAAACTCGGTGAACGCGGCTTTTACGCCTACGCATCTTCCGCCTATCTCAGAAAACACGCGGACGCCTACGATCCCGCATCCTGGTCAAACCAGGTTTGGGCAGGTTATTGCGGCGCAAGAGCCAAGCTGCGCTCTTCCCGGTTGCTCGCTGACATATTGGACGGAAAGCCCAGCAGATATGCCGTCAACAATTCTCGAGCCTTGTTGGACATTCTGCGAACAGGCGAAGCCATGGGAATCTTGCCGGACTGGATCGGCGAAAGTGAAGATTTGCATCGTTTGAACGCAAAGCCACTTGGGCTTGGAAACTCCTGGATGAGCTTCCATGAAAGGCTGCGGCTGCACCCGGATCTTGCCAAGGTCAAAGACCGGATCGCAGCTCTCTATCGGCAACGCTATGCCGAAACATCTCAAAGCCTTCAAAGGCCCAACAATCCAAAATGAAAGAGCACTCTGGCCTTCAGGCTTTGACTTCTCCGAGCTCTGTCTCCAAATCGTCGACCATCCCCTGGATGAGCGGGCCGATTTTAGGTGACCGGAACTGTTTCAGTCTTTCTGCCTTCAAAATGGCGCGGACATTCTCATAGGCCCGCTCCAGATCGTCATTGACAACCACATAGTCGTATTTCGACCAGTGGCGCATTTCTCCGACCGCAGTTTTCATGCGTTTTGCGATAATCTCGTCAGAATCTTCCGCACGCCGTTTCAGTCGCGACTTCATCTCGGCAATCGATGGCGGCAGAATGAAAACAGACACGACATCGTCACGCATCTTGTCGAACAGCTGAAACGTTCCTTGAATATCAATGTCGAAGAGAATATCGCGCCCGTTTTCGATCGCGTTTTCAACCGGCCCTCTGGGCGTCGCGTAGTAGTTTCCGTGTACCTCGGCCCATTCAAGCAGCTCGTCTGAATCGCGCATTTGCTCAAAGCGCTTGCCGTCCAGAAAATGGTAATGGACACCATCAACTTCGCTTGAACGACGCGCGCGCGTCGTCACGGAAATCGACAACGCCAGATTGTCCTCCTTTTCCAGAAGCAGGCGGGCAATCGTCGATTTGCCTGCGCCGGAAGGAGACGACAAAACAAGCATCAGGCCCCGGCGCTGTTGCTCAGCCTGTTCAGCACTGACGGTGGTCCCGGCGGTCGTCCCAACAGCTGCGTCGGTCATTTGGCTCACTCCAGGTTTTGTATCTGCTCGCGCATTTGATCGATGACCGCCTTCAAGTCCAGCCCGATCGCAGTCAGATCAACATCATTGGACTTGGAACACAAAGTGTTCGCTTCGCGGTTAAATTCCTGCGCCAGGAAGTCCAGGCGTCTGCCAATTGCACCGCCACTATCCATCAATTCTCTGACGGCAGCGACATGAGCATGCAATCTATCGAGTTCCTCGCGAATGTCCGCCTTGGTCGCAAGAAATACCGCTTCTTGATGAAGTCGCTGAGGATCCAGTTGCCCCTCGGCCGCATCCAGCAATTCGGTCAGCTGCTTTTTCAGTCTTGCCTTGATTGCCTCGGGCTTGCGTGCCGGCAGACCTTCGGCGGCGTGCGTCAAGTCGGCAATCCTGTCGATCTGGTCGCGAACAACTGACCCGATTGCCCTGCCTTCGGTGTGCCGCATGTCCACAAGGTCGATCAGGGCAGCGTCCAGTGACGTTAAGAGCGCATTATGCAGAGCCAATTGCGCAACCTCGTCGTCCTCTGGTTCCTTGAGTTCGAAGACACCTTTTTGAGACAGAATTCCGTCGACTGACGGAGGTGCAAGCTCAGGAACACGATTTTTCAGAAGCTCGATTGTAGTCAAAACCGCTTCCAGCGCAGATTCGTTCACCTGAAACTGTTGCTCAGACTGGTCCCGGTTCATCGAAAGGCCGATCGAGACGTTGCCTCGCCTCAGCACCTTTGCGCAACGTTCTCTGATCTTGGGTTCAAGGGTTTCGAGGCCGGTCGGGATTCTAATACGAAGATCAAGAGATTTGCCGTTGACCGATCTGAGTTCCCAGGTCCAGCGTACCGGACCGGATTCTCCAATCGACCTCGCAAACCCTGTCATGCTGGCTAGCGCCATTGCCCCCTCCGGATTTGTTGTGATCGGGCTCGCAGCCCCGACTAATTCGATGTGTCCGGCTGGGTCGTCTGTTCTTGTTCTGCCTGCCGGCGTTCACGTTCGATCTCGCGCCATTTGCGAACATTCGCCTGATGCTGTTCATACGTCTCGGCGAAAACATGCCCACCGGTGCCGTCTGCGACAAAAAACAGATCCTGCGTTCGCGACGGGTTTGCCACCGCTTCCATAGCCGCTCGACCGGGATTGCCTATCGGACCAGGCGGCAGACCGTCGATCTGATAAGTGTTGTAGTCGTTTTCGGCACGCAGTTCTGATTGCTTGATAGCCGAACGATCCTTCAACCAAGCCTCACCACCATAAAGGCCATAAAGTATGGTTGGATCGGACTGCAAACGCATGTTTTTGTTCAAGCGATTGACGAAAACACCTGCCACGCGCGGACGTTCATCCGCCAACGCCGTTTCCTTTTCAACGATTGACGCAAGGATCACCAATTCTTCAGGCGTCTCAACAGGAAGGCCCTCGGTTCTGCGTTCCCAAACCTCGGCAAGCAATTTTTCCTGTGCTGCCTTCATCTGGTTCAGTACATCCTGACGGGCAGCGCCGCGGGCAAAAGTATAGGTATTGGGAAGCAATTCACCTTCAACGGGAACTTCCGTGATTTCACCGGTGAGGATCGGGTGCTCACGCACGCGCTCGAGGATCTGTGCCGTGGTCCAGCCCTCAGGAATTGTCACCGAGTGGACAACTGCGTTGCCTTCGACAAGATCGGTCATTACCTGCTGCATCGAAACGCCAGGCGCAAACGCATATTCTCCGGCCTTCAATTTGGTCGCGTTCTTGTAGAACCGGATTCCAAGATTGAAGATCCATTCATCGATCAGGCTGTCGCCGATGACACCTTGCCCGGAAAGCCGATTGGTGATGCCCGTAAGGCCCGCGCCGGAGGATATGACGACCGTGGCGTCCTGTTGAAGCGGACCGCCCTCTTCGAACTTCTCTTTCCCAAAGTACAGGGCACCGCCAACCGCCGCGAGACCGAAGACCGCCAGCGTGATCACAAGATTGATCAAAATTACAAGGGGGTTGCGGACATGCCTCGACCGCTGCGGCGGCTCTGGCGCAGGTTCAGGCTGCAGGGCTTCACGCGGGCTTTTAGGCTTAATGCGCATGTTTAGCGGCACCTCCAGGATCGAGCCTCACATCCGGGATAATGAGCTCAATCGGATCAGTTGTCACAATCAATTTCCCGAGCCGGGATTTTGACGAATCGTACCCGGCTGGGGAGAATTTGAATGGGTTATGCGGCAACTTTGCGGAAGACGAGCGAAGCATTTGTGCCACCAAAGCCGAATGAGTTCGACAAGGCCACGTCGATGTCCATCTTCTTCGGCTTGTGCGCAACCAGATCGATTTCCGTTTCAACGGACGGATTGTCAAGATTGATCGTCGGCGGGGCCATACCGTCACGAATTGCCAGGACGGAGAATATGGATTCCACGGCGCCGGCGGCCCCAAGCAAATGGCCAATCGAAGACTTGGTCGATGACATGGTCAGACCTGAAGCATGTTCGCCAGCAAGGCGTGTGACAGCACCGAGCTCAATCTCATCACCGAGCGGCGTTGAAGTTCCATGCGCGTTCACATAGTCGATATCCGCGGGAGTAACTTCAGCACGCTTTAATGCGGCTGCCATGCAGCGGTATGCACCATCGCCGTCAGAGGAAGGAGCCGTGATATGGTAGGCGTCTCCCGAGAGGCCGTATCCGATGACCTCAGCATAGATGTTTGCACCGCGCTTGACCGCATGTTCGTATTCTTCCAGCACGACAACACCGGCCCCCTCACCCATGACGAACCCGTCACGAGCGACGTCATACGGCCGTGAGCCCTTTTCCGGTGTGTCGTTAAATGCGGTGGACAACGCACGACAAGCTGCAAATCCGGCAAGAGCCAGTCGGCAGACCGGAGACTCAGTGCCGCCAGCAACCATCACATCGGCATCGCCGAACGCAATCAGCCGGGAAGCGTCGCCAATAGCATGTGCGCCCGTCGAGCAAGCAGTCACAACCGCATGGTTCGGGCCCTTCAGGCTGTGGCGAATTGAAACGTAACCACCGGCCAAGTTGATCAGACGACCAGGAATAAAAAACGGGCTTACCCTGCGCGGCCCTTTTTCAGCCAGCAGATGAGCACCTTGTTCAATCCCCTGAAGCCCGCCGATACCGGACCCGATCAGTACGCCTGATCTGGCTTGCTGATCATAAGTTTCAGCCTTGAAACCGGAATCCGCCATGGCTTGATCGGCAGCTGCCATTGCGTAGACGATGAAGTCGTCGACTTTGCGCTGTTCCTTGACGTCCATCCAGTCATCAGGATTGAACGCGCCTTCTTCAGCAGTATCGCGCGGTATCTGACAGGCAATCTGACAGGCCAGGTCGTCAACCTTGAAATTGTCGACCTTGTTGGCCCCGCTCTTACCTTCGAGGATCTTTTTCCAAGTGACATCGACACCGCTGCCAAGCGGCGTGACCATGCCCAACCCAGTTACGACTACTCGCCTCATACACCCGCACTTACTGTTGAAGGGCCTGGCGGAGCATATCCCCGCCGGCCCGATCTTCATACATTCACAAAAAGAAGGGCAATGCCCTTACTTGTTGGCTTCCAGGAATTTGACAGCATCGCCCACAGTGAGAATGGTTTCTGCTGCTGTATCCGGGATTTCTACGCCGAATTCTTCTTCGAAGGCCATGACCAGCTCAACGGTGTCAAGGCTGTCCGCACCCAGGTCGTCGATGAAGCTTGCGCCTTCTACAACTTTTTCTGCGTCAACACCGAGGTGCTCAACGACGATTTTCTTTACCCGATCCGCGATATCGCTCATCTTTCACTTCCTTAGTTTTCTTCTAAACATATCTCGCGACCTGCCCCTGACCGGTTTTCCAAAAAGCGGAGGCGCGACATCGCGGTCTTCAAGATGCCAATACGCATCCAAACCGGAAAACCGGACTTGAATGCGCATTTCGTAACAATCGGCGGGTTGGTAACACACTTTGTTGACCTTTACCAGCCGGTCCAGAACGCTTGTCGGCGGCCCGGATTCATTTCGCCTTCTCGGCAATTTTTCCTTTTAAATCATTGCCATGCCACCATTTACATGCAGGGTCTGCCCTGTCACATAGGCGGCTTCGTCGCTGGCAAGATAAAGAGCGGCTGAAGCGATTTCAGCCGAAGTGCCCAGACGCCCGGCAGGGACACTGGTCAAAATCGATTCTTTTTGCTTGTCATTCAGCGCATCGGTCATCGCAGTTTCGATGAAACCTGGCGCAATCGTATTAACGGTGATGTTCCGGCTTGCCACTTCACGGGCCAGAGACTTGTACATGCCAATCATGCCGGCCTTTGCCGCGGAGTAATTAACCTGGCCCGGATTTCCCGTGACACCGACAACCGACGTAATGCCAACAATGCGCCCAGAACGACGCTTCATCATGCCCTTGATCGCCGCACGACAGAGACGGAAACCGGAGGTCAAGTTCACTTCCAGCACCTGGTCCCACTCATCATCCTTCATTCGCATGAAGATATTGTCCCGGGTGATACCCGCGTTGTTGACCAGAACATCTACCGAGCCCATCTTTTCTTCCGCAAGCGGTAGAAGAGCATCGACTGCCCCGCGATCAGAAAGGTTGGCAGGCGTTACGAACGCACGTTCGCCGAGGTCGGCGGCGAGCGCCTCCAGTTTTTCGGCCCGTGTTCCAGACAGAGAAACCGTCGCACCTTGTGCATGCAATGCACGGGCAATTGCTTCGCCGATGCCACCGGTCGCACCAGTAACGAGTGCGTTTTTCCCTTCCAAACTGAACATTAGGGGTCCTTCCCTCGTCGGTCCTTGCCCCGCTTGGGGCACTTGATGGTGAAACCTACAGAAAAAGCGGCCTATCCGGAAAGCTTTTCCAAAAGCACGTCGATGTCTTCAGGAGTATTGACGGCTATACCGGTAGCCTCTTTGGCAATCCGTCTGACCATGCCGGTCAGAACCTTGCCGGTTCCGGCTTCCACAAAGGTCTCAACTCCGTTTTCAGAAAGCCAGGTGATGCTTTCACGCCAACGCACGGTTCCGGTAACCTGTTCAACAAGACGACCACGAATTTCAGCCGGATCTGAAATCGGCGCAGCAAGAACGTTAGCCACAAGAGGAACTGACGGTGCCTTGATATCGGCGCCCGCAAGCGCCGCTGCCATAGCATCGGCGGCGGGTTCCATGAGGGAACAGTGAAACGGCGCACTGACCGGCAACATCACCGCACGGCGCGCGCCCTTGGCCTTGGCAATCTCTACCGCGCGCTCAACGGCTGCCAGGTGGCCTGAGACGACCACTTGTCCTGGCGCATTGTCATTGGCAGTCTGGCAGACTTCACCCTGGGCGGCATCTTCAGCGACTTCCTGTGCAGTTTCAAAATCAAGACCAAGAAGAGCCGCCATCGCTCCCTGACCGACAGGAACGGCGTTTTGCATGGCATCGCCTCTCACCCGCAAAAGCCTTGCTGCGGTGGCAACGTCGAGGCTGCCGGCAGCCGCAAGCGCCGAATATTCTCCAAGCGAATGACCTGCGACAAACGCGGCTGTAGATTTGAGTTCGAGACCTTTTGCTTCCAGAACGCGCATCGTTGCCAGACTGACCGCCATCAGCGCCGGCTGGGCGTTTGCAGTAAGCGTCAGAGCATCCTCGGGACCGCTCCACATTATATCGGACAGTTTCTGGCCGAGAGCCTCATCGACTTCCTCAAAAACCGCTTTTGCTTCCGGAAAAGCATCCGCAAGCGCCTTGCCCATGCCAACACTCTGGCTGCCCTGGCCGGGGAATGTGAATGCAATCGTCATTTGAAATCGCCTCCGAGACACGTGCACGGGACCGGAATGCTTTCGCGTTCTGCGCCCGGCTTTAATAAGAAAGCGGCATACCAACCCGGGGATGGGCTGAAGTCGAACTTGGCGCGAGGCTATGATACGCTCTTGACCACACTGTCAAGGCCTTGTGCCATGATTTCTCAATTTCAGTCGGTTTTGCGCGATTTGTTAGTCCTTTACACATGAGCGACCCAACTTTGCATTCCCGACAAGCCGGAAGTCGGTGAGATCATCGCGAACGTGCGCCTCGAGATGCAGGGGATCAATGGTCCGCAGTTTTCTTTCAGCAAGACTTGCATTTTCCCCCGAAAGGAGTATAGAGCCCGCTTCATCCGAGGTTTGGCCGGGGGCTGAACGGAAGGGCGCTAGCCAGGATTTTCTCAAAAGGTCCGACTTCCCGTGTTCCCGCTCTCGTTAGATTTCTCGTGCCTTTCCGGGGTTGCGAGGAGGCTCTGCGCCAGATCTCGTGTTGTCAACTTGAGGAAAGGCTTGTTTCCATGCCTCTTTATGAGCACGTGTTCCTGGCGCGCCAGGACGTTTCGGCCCAACAGGTCGAACAACTTGTCGAACAGTACAAGGGCCTGATCGAAGGCGCCGGCGGAAAAGTCGGAAAAATCGAAAACTGGGGTCTTCGTACTCTCACTTACCGCATCAAGAAAAACCGCAAGGCTCACTACACCCTGATGAACATCGAAGCACCGCATGCAGCTGTTGCCGAGATGGAACGCCAGATGGGTCTGAGCGAAGACGTCCTGCGTCACATGACTTTCCGTGTCGACGAGCTGGACGAAGAGCCTTCTGCAATGATGCAGAAACGCGACCGTGACGACCGCCGTGGTGGTGGACGTGGCGACCGTGGTGACCGTGGCGAGCGTCCTGGTGGTAGCCGTCCACCGCGCCGGACCGAAGAGGAGTAAGAGACAATGGTTGATGTTGCACAGCTTCCGAGCCGCCGTCCCTTCTTCCGTCGCCGGAAGACTTGCCCGTTCTCCGGTTCGAACGCACCGAAGATCGACTACAAAGACATCCGTTTGCTGCAACGCTACATTTCCGAGCGCGGCAAGATTGTCCCGAGCCGCATCACCGCGGTTTCGGCGAAGAAACAGCGTGAGCTGGCCCGCGCAATCAAACGCGCTCGCCTTCTCGGCCTGCTGCCCTTCGTGATCAGCTAAGCGTTTCTGGCCATCAGAAATGCTGTTCTCCCGGGTTTTCCCGGGAGACCCGAATTGGGACCGCGGGAAAACGGTCTCTAACCATTGGATCTTCCAATGGGACAGTAGGAGATAGACATGCAAGTTATCCTTCTTGAGCGTATCGCCAAGCTTGGCCAAATGGGCGACAAAGTCCGTGTGCGCGACGGCTATGCTCGTAACTACCTTCTGCCGCAAGGCAAGGCACTGCGCGCCAACAAAGCCAATCTTGAGCGTTTTGAGCGTGAACGCACCCAGCTTGAAGCACGCAACCTTGAGCGTAAGTCTGAGGCAGAAGCAGTTGCTTCCAAGCTCGACGGCGAATCCCTGGTCATGATCCGTTCAGCGGGCGAGACCGGACAGCTCTACGGTTCCGTATCTACACGCGACATCGCTGATGGCCTTACCGAAAGCGGCTTCAGCGTTGCCCGCAATCAGGTTGAACTGCGGACACCGATCAAAACCATCGGCCTGCACTCGGTTCTGATCCAGCTTCATCCGGAAGTCGAGGTCAGCATCTCTGTCAATGTCGCCCGTTCGGAAGACGAAGCTGTCCGTCAGGCTGCTGGTGAAGACCTCACCACACCTGAACAGGATGTCTTCGAATTCGAAGAGGACGAAGAAGCAGAAGAGGAAGGCGCCGAAGAAGGCGCTGAAGCAACCGAAGAAGTTTCAGCTGAAGAAGAAGCCTGAGGGCTTTAATTCAACTTCACCGGCTAAAGATCAACGGCGCTGTTTTCAGCGCCGTTTTTCTTTTGCCAGCAGTTTATTTCCGATCATCTACAAGCCGCTTCATTTTGTGAATTCAAAGTCTCATTCAACGCCTTGAAACTCATGGCAAAATTGTTAACTTTCCATTTACTTTTTCAAAAAATTGTTTGATTTCAAACACTAAGAGCTACAGCCTTGAGTCTTCAATCGACTTTAGAGTCAAGCAGGATTCGACTCTTTCCCCGTTGATCTGTGGATCTCATGAAGAATCAAAAACTGCTCTTTTTGGTGCTTGAGCGGCCCCTCAACAGAGAGTATTCCGAATGAACTTGGGTCATCGGGGGACGAAATGAAGGGCACGTTGCAGAAGGTCGAAACGGAAGAAGACATCCAACGCCTGGCGCCGCATAACGCGGAAGCCGAACGGCAGCTTCTGGGCGCAATTCTGGTGAACAACGAAACCTTTTACAGGGTTTCCGATTTTCTGGAACCGCACCACTTCTTTGTTCCTTCACATCAGGACATCTACGAAAAGATCGGCCATCTTATCAGAGCAGGCAAAACCGCCTCTCCGATAACGCTCAAGACCTTCTACCCTGCAGACGCCAAAATCGCAGATCTGTCGGCCACACAGTTCTTGCTGAGGCTTGCTGGAGACGCAGCCTCCATCATCAACGCCGAAGACTATGGCCGCGCGATCTATGACCTCGCCATTCGCCGGAACCTGATCCGGATCGGCGAAGACATGGTCAACATCGCATTTGACGCCCCGATCGACGTACCGCCGGGACAGCAGATCGACGATGCCGAGCGCCGGTTGTTCGAATTGGCGGAGACCGGACGCTCCGAAGGCGGGTTCGTTGCCTTTGGCGATGCGTTGTCTGAAACCATCGAAATGGCGCATGCGGCCTATAATCGTGAGGGGGCGCTCTCGGGCATCTCCACCGGCTTACGAGAACTCGACAGACTGATGGGCGGATTGCAGCATTCGGATCTTATTGTCCTTGCCGGCCGACCCGCAATGGGCAAGACATCGCTTGCCACCAACATCGCCTATAACATCGCTCAGTCCTACAAGTCGGAAGAGCAGCAGGACGGTTCGATAAAAACCGTGAATGGCGGTGTGGTCGGGTTCTTCTCCCTCGAGATGTCAGCCGAACAGCTCGCAACACGTATTATCTCCGAGCAGGCCGAGATATCGTCTTCCAAAATCCGCCGCGGAGACATTACGGAAGCGGAGTTTGAAAAACTCGCAGCTTGCGCTCAGACCATGCAAGCCGTGCCACTTCATGTCGACCAGACCGGCGGTATCTCCATCGCGTCGCTTGTCGCCAAGGCACGGCGCTTGAAACGCCAGCGCGGCCTGGATCTTTTGGTAGTCGACTATATCCAGCTTCTTTCCGGTTCAGCCAAGAACTCCGGCAACCGCGTTCAGGAAATCACCGAGATCACCACCGGATTGAAAGCGTTGGCAAAGGAACTCAACGTACCGATCATCGCGCTGTCACAGCTTTCCCGTCAGGTTGAATCGCGAGACGACAAACGTCCGATGATGTCGGATCTGCGTGAATCCGGTTCCATCGAGCAGGACGCCGATGTGGTGCTGTTCGTGTATCGTGAAGAATACTATCTGTCGAAGACCGAACCAGAGGTCGGATCACCTGAATATGCAGCCTGGGAAGCCAAGCACGATGCAGCCAAAGGCAAGGCAGAGGTAATCATCGCCAAGCAACGTCACGGACCGACAGGCTCAGCCAACCTGCACTTCCAGGGCGAATTCACCCGTTTCTCCGACCTTGCAGAGGACGACCACTTGCCGCAGAGGTATGAATAGCTTTGCCGCAAATGCAAAAGTCGACAGGACAGATGGCAGTTGGAAACAACTGCCATTGCAACAAGAGACAGGGGCAGTCAGGCCTCACCTGAAAACATCCGCAACTAGAAAGCGCGAATTGCAAACTTAAAGCGCTGTTAAACAACTATAGATATGGTTCGTTGCTGATTATTTCCCACAGTGCATTTCAGGCGAAACCACTTGTATTCTTCGAAACAAAAACTCCTGGAAGAAGCGAGGATTTTCCCCCGCAAAAGGTGCAAGTGGCCCGGGTTGCTCAAGCAGGAAGGAGCGCACCGTCCTTGCGTTGTGGAAGATATCAGCGTGGGTGGATGCCGCCTTGCCACGAATACCAAGGGGCTTGAGCCCGGGCAACGTGTCACAATTGAAGTTGAAAGCCGCAGACTGCGTTTTTACGCCGAAATTCGGTGGATTCGAAGTGGCGAGACCGGGGTCGAATTCCTCTACATGGATTGATGTCCATTTCGCCATCTTGCAGATCTCAGCAATGGCATTCCCAGTCTCTGATGCGCTAAACTCTCGTCTATTGAGCATTCACTGATTCTGGCTGGAGACCAAAGCGCATCGTGTCGCCGTATCACCATTCATCATTCCCTGCCGAACTTTATGGTGGCCGGTTGACTATCGATTTGAACGCCATTGCGGCAAACTGGTCAGATCTCAACAACAGGCTCATCGGCGAAACTGAATGCGCGGCCGCCATCAAGGCCGACGCTTATGGCACCGGTCAGGACAAAGTTGCCCCTTGCCTTTTCGAAGCAGGCTGCCGGACCTTTTTTACAGCCGTTCCGACGGAAGCTGTTGAACTTCGGCGGATCTTGCCTGAGGCAACAATTTACGTCCTTGACGGCTTGCTTCCCGGGACCGCCGAACACTTTCTTGACCAGAATATTCGACCCGTTCTGGGCTCTCTTGAAGAATTGGAAGAATGGGCCGGGGTCTGCAGGTCCGCTGGCAAAAATCTTGATGCTGCAGTTCACGTTGACACCGGCATTCATCGCCTTGGGCTCTCGCCGGAAGAGTTTCGAACCTCCATGCAGGACAAGGATCTGCTTGGTCCCTTCAAACCGCCGCTTATCATGAGCCATCTGGCCTGCGGCTCTGTTCCCGACCATCCCATGAACCGGGAACAGCTCGATCGGTTTCGTGAACTCACCGCGCCCTTCCCGTCCATTCCGAAGTCGTTGGCAAACTCAGCAGGGATCTTGATGGGGCCGGAATACCACTTCGATCTGGTCCGGCCCGGTATCGCACTTTACGGTGGTCAGGCGATAGAGACAGCTCCCAATCCGATGAAGCCTGTTGCCAAGGTTGAGGCACGGATCATGATCGTGCGCGACGTGCCCGAAGGCGACACAATCGGTTACGGGGCAAAGCAGACGGCCCGTCGCCCGCTCCGGAATGCTGTCATAGCGGCAGGATATGCGGACGGCATGTTGCGGCGCGCCAGCTCCAGCGATGATCAGCCAGGTGGGTTCGGCATGATCGGTGGCCACAAGACACCGATCCTCGGACGTATTTCCATGGACATGATTACGCTGGACGTCACGGACGTGCCCGAGCACCTTCTTCAACGCGGTGCGTTTGTGGAAATGCTCGGACCAAATGTTGCGGCGGCGGAGATTGCGGCTTATGCGGAGACCATCGACTATGAATACCTGACCAGCCTCGGGCGTCGTTTTGAACGCGTCTACGGGCCCCTCTCCTGATCGGAGCTTGATAAACGGCAATGGCGCGGCGCTCGACTTCCTTTGTTTGCCAATCCTGCGGCGCAGTTTCCGCAAAGTGGGTCGGCCGCTGCGAATCCTGCGGCGACTGGAACACGATTGTCGAAGAACAGACCGGTGGCGGTGTGGGCGGCGGCCCTAGCCGTGCCTCCCGCAGCAAGGGACGGGTTGTACCGCTGGTCGGTCTGACAGGAGACAGCAAGGAAGCACCGCGATGCGAGACAAAGGTCGCCGAACTCGATCGGGTCACAGGTGGCGGATTTGTGCGCGGTTCGGCATTGCTTGTCGGTGGTGACCCAGGCATCGGAAAATCGACACTCCTAATCCAGGCAGCTGCCCAGCTGGCTCATCTCGGTCACAAGACGATTTATATTTCGGGCGAAGAAGCCATTGGCCAGGTACGGCTCAGGGCCGAAAGGCTTGGCCTGGCCGATGCCCCTGTTGCTCTGGCGGCAGAGACCAGTGTGGAAGATATTCTTGCAACGCTTGAGGCCGATACCGCTCCTGCACTTCTGATTCTCGATTCAGTGCAAACGCTCTGGACCGACCAGGTCGATTCTCCCCCGGTGCTGTCACGCAGGTGCGTGCATCGGCTCAGGCGATGGTCCGGTATGCCAAAAAGAATGGAACCACGCTGGTTCTGGTCGGTCACGTGACCAAAGACGGCCAGATTGCAGGCCCCAGGGTCGTGGAACACATGGTCGATGCAGTCCTCTATTTCGAAGGCGATGGCGCGCACCAGTACCGGATATTGCGCTCTGTGAAGAACCGCTTCGGCGCCACCGATGAAATAGGTGTCTTCGAAATGACCGGCAAAGGACTGGTGGAAGTGCCAAATCCTTCTGCGTTGTTCCTGGGAGATCGCAATACCTCCGCACCGGGGGCCGCGGTTTTTGCCGGTCTGGAAGGCTCACGGCCTCTGCTGATCGAAATTCAGGCGCTTGTTGCCCAATCTTCACTCGGAACACCACGCCGCGCGGTTATCGGTTGGGACAGCGCTCGTTTGTCGATGATACTTGCCGTGCTGGAAGCACGATGCGGCGTGCGTTTTTCGCAACATGATGTCTATCTGAATGTCGCGGGTGGATTGAAAATCAATGAGCCCGGCGCCGATCTTGCTGTTGCGGCTGCCCTGGTCTCTTCACTCAGCGGGCTTGCCCTTCCGTCCAATTGCGTCTATTTCGGCGAAGTCAGCCTGTCAGGTGCCATCCGGCCAGTCGCCCAGGCCCAATCCAGGCTGAAAGAAGCGGAAAAACTCGGCTTCGATCAGGCCTATTGTCCGGAAGGGAACCTGAAGGACGGCGCCGCATCGGCTTTCAAAGCCACAGGGCTGCCGGAACTTGGGGACTTTGTTGCCAAACTTTCGGCGGAGGCTAGTGCTTCAGGGCGGACCTGACGCATTATGCGCCGGGTTTGAAAAAGGTTTAGGCTCTTGCCAGAGCGCCAGACAGAGGAATTTCAAGGATCATGCCGATAACGCTGCTGGACGGACTGCTTTTGGCCATCATGTTCATTTCGGCGATCCTCGCGATGATCCGCGGATTTGTTCGGGAAGTTCTTTCCATCGTATCCTGGGTCGCAGCCGCAGCAGCGGCATTCCTGCTTTATGAGCGGGTCGTGCCTTACGCCAAGCAGTATATCTCCCATGACATCGTCGCCATGGGTGTTTCCGCGGCCGCTGTCTTCCTCGTGACACTTCTTGTTGTAAGCTACATTACGATGCGGATTTCGGACTTTGTTCTGGACAGCCGCATCGGCGCCCTCGACCGCACGCTTGGCTTTGTCTTTGGTGCTGTTCGCGGCTTGTTGCTGGTTGTCGTCGCCATGATGTTCTTCAACTGGTTTGTCCAGCCTGACCAGCAACCGCAATGGGTGCTTGACGCGAAATCGAGACCTATTCTCTTGTCGATCGGAGAACGGCTGGTAGCCGTGCTTCCGGAAGACCCCGAAAAGGCAATTCTCGATAAAATCCGCGAGAACAATCTGAGTGGCGGAGGCAATGCCAGCACGCCTGCCGAAGAACCGACTTACAGTGAATCCGAGACCCAAGGCCTCGAACAGCTGACTACGGACAGTAATAACTGACGCCGCCGGACGGCGCCGATCTTGACCATAGACGGACCGGTTTCAACAAACCGGCCGAACTCAAGGAGAGTTCGCCATGACTGGCGGAACTGAGATTCACGAGCCGTTTGACATCAATGACGACACACTGCGCGAAGAGTGCGGTGTGTTTGGCATTTTGGGACATGAGGATGCCAGCGCACTGACGGCCCTTGGCCTTCATGCCCTCCAGCACCGCGGACAGGAAGCGGCTGGCATCGTCACCTTCGACAATGACCAGTTCCGGGCGGAACGGCATCTGGGTCTTGTCGGTGACCACTTTTCCGATGCGGACACGATCGGACGGTTGACCGGCAAGGCTGCCATTGGTCACGTCCGCTACTCAACGACCGGCGAAACCATCCTTCGTAACGTGCAGCCGCTCTTTGCCGAACTCGATGGCGGCGGCATTGCGGTCTGTCACAACGGCAACTTCACCAACGCCCTCACCTTGCGCGCTCAACTGATCCGCGACGGGGCGATTTGTCAGTCCACGTCTGACTCGGAAGTTGTGCTGCAGCTGGTTGCCCGGTCCCGCAAAGGAAAGATCGTCGATCGTTTCATCGAAGCAATCACACAAATGGAAGGCGCTTATTCTCTCGTCGCCCTGACATCCAAAAAACTGATTGGTGCGCGCGACCCTCTTGGCATTCGCCCACTCGTTCTAGGTGACCTCAACGGTGCGCCAATTCTGGCGTCGGAAACATGTGCGCTTGACATCATCGGTGCCAAATTCATTCGTGAAGTCGAAAACGGCGAAGTGATTGTTTGCACATCCACCGGAATCCAATCCTACTTTCCCTTCGGCAAATGTCCGGCCCGTCCCTGCATCTTTGAATACATTTATTTCTCACGGCCGGATTCGGTGGTTGGCGGGCGCAGCGTTTATGACGTTCGCCGGGAAATGGGCAAACAACTCGCCAAAGAAACACCGGCCGATGCGGATGTGATTGTTCCCGTTCCCGACAGTGGTGTACCGGCGGCGATCGGCTACAGCCAGGAAAGCGGTATCCCGTTCGAGCTTGGAATTATCCGCAACCACTATGTCGGGCGCACATTCATCGAACCGACCCAACAGATCCGGGCACTTGGCGTGAAAATGAAACACTCCGCCAACCGCTCCCAGATCGAAGGGAAGCGGGTCGTGCTGGTTGATGACAGCCTTGTACGCGGCACCACCTCGGTCAAAATCGTTCAGATGATCCGTGAAGCCGGCGCTCGTGAAGTGCATTTCCGTCTTGCAAGTCCACCTATCAAATACTCGGACTACTACGGGATCGACACACCTGTTCGCGAAAAACTGCTGGCCGCCAAATATGGTCTTGAGGAAATGCGCGCGTATATCGGTGCAGACAGCCTGGCCTTCCTGTCAGTCGACGGCATCTACAGGTCCATGGGCTTTGATGGACGAAACGACGCCAGCCCGCAATTCACCGACCATTGCTTCACCGGAGACTATCCGACACCCCTGACAGACCTGTCCGAAGACCAGGACTTCGTGTCACCCCCTCGCCTGGTAGAAGTCGGCTAAGAGCACATTATGGAAAAAGACTTTGACGGCCGGGTCGCGCTTGTAACCGGCGCATCCCGCGGTATTGGCTATCAAATCGCAAAGAAGCTGGGTGAACGCGGAGCTCACGTGATTGCTCTTGCCCGCACGGTGGGTGGCCTGGAGGATCTGGACGACGAAATCAAATCAGCCGGTGGACAGACGACACTCGTGCCGCTCGACCTGATGGATTTCGACGCTCTCGACAGGCTTGGTGCAGCCGTGTTTGAACGCTGGAAGAAGCTCGACATTCTGATCGGCAATGCGGGCATGCTGGGTGTCTTGTCTCCAATCGGGCATATCAGTCCCAAGGACTTTGAAAAGGTCATGTCAGTGAACGTCACCGCGAACTGGCGGTTGATCAGATCGCTGGACCCGCTACTGCGTCAGTCTGATGCCGGCCGTGCGCTTTTCCTGACGGCGGTACAGGCCCAGACCTGCACCGCATTCTGGGGTCTTCACGCTATAAGCAAGGCCTCCGTTGAAGCCATGACAAAGACCTGGGCCAATGAAAGCCTGCAAACTCCGATGAAGATCAACATCGCGGACCCAGGCCCGACACGCACGGGATTGCGAGCCAAGGCAATGCCGGGAGAAATTCCCGACAACCTCGCAACACCTGAGCTTGTCGCGGAAGACCTCCTTGAACTGGTCAAACCAGATGTCCTGGAAACAGGCAGGCTTTTCGATCGTGTCAGTCGAGAGTGGGTGTAGTCTGGCTGCATAGATCCGTTCACATCCACCAGGCCGTGAAAGCCTTTCTCCCAGCAGATCATCGAACTTTGAAACAATGCATCAAAAGCTCAAAGCGATTGCCTGGGACTTCGACGGTGTTTTGAACCGAAACATCGTGAATGGCCGCTTCGTCTGGGCCGATAGCCTTCAAGACGACCTTGGCATTTCGTTGCGTGATCTTCAGAAGGGCATTTTTGACGACACGTTCCTGGATGTGATTTCAGGCAAGATCGATCTGAAAATTCATGTTCAGCGCTGGCTGCAGGCAAGCAATCACAAACTCAGCGTCGGGGCGCTTCTGGAATACTGGTTCCGGAAAGACGATCTGAAAGACCCTTATACCTGCGATTTGCTGGTCAGAATGAACCTTCAAGGGGTGCAACAAGTGATCGCAACCAACAACGAACATCACCGGGCCAGCTATATTGAGCATGTATCCGGTTTTGGCGATCGCGTCAGTGAGATCTTTTCATCCGGACGTATCGGTCACGCCAAACCGGAAACAGCGTTTTTCGAGTACGTCAGCAACTCACTCGACCTCGCGCCGCAGCAGTTGCTTCTTATCGACGACAGTGCGGCCAACGTGGCAGCTGCAAAAGCGCTCGGCTGGCATGCCTATCACTTTACAGATGCAACACGATCAGGTCTTGCAACCTGTCTCGGCCTTTGACAGCATCACGGCTGCCCTGAAAACCGGGCTAGGAGGACGAGCGCATGAAACTTGGTGCATTTTCAATCAGCCTGACCGTGAAGGACATCAAAAAGTCGAAAGCTTTTTATGAAGGGCTTGGGTTTTCAGATCTTGGTGGATCCGGTGACGACAACTGGCTCATCATGAAAAACGGTGACACTGTCATCGGTCTGTTTCAAGGCATGTTCGACAAGAACATTTTGACATTCAATCCCGGCTGGGACCAGAACGCGCAGAAGCTGGGCAGTTTTCAGGATATCCGCGAACTTCAAAAGGATCTCAAAGGCAAGGGCTACGCCTTTGTCACTGAAGCAGATGAGACGACGTCAGGCCCGGCCAGTTTTACCCTTGTCGATCCGGATGGAAACCCCGTGCTTGTCGATCAGCACGTTTGAATGAGACTTGCTGTGCTAATGAAAGTTGGAGATGACGGCATGTGGCGAAGCATGCCGTCTCCGGTTTTTAAGCAGCTGCTATGCTGCTTCCAGCGGGGCGAATGAGCTTTCAGCGATTGCCCGCAATTCTTCGAAGACCCCAGGAGCTCCGACAACAACACGAGCACCGTGATGGAGCGCATGGTTGACGTCCTGCTCCATGACAACACCGCCAGCTTCAACTGTCAGGAGCATGCCTGCGAGGCAGTCCCAGGCATTCATGTGCGATTCCACATATCCGATCAGCCGCCCTGAAGCAGCGTAGGCAAGCATCAAGCCGCCTGAGGCATTGCGAAAGAAAACGCCTCCGTTGGAAACAACGGCGCCAACAACATTGACTGCATCTGTAATTGCGGTTCGGCCATTGAAACCAACCCCGACAGAGCCAACCGAGAGGCTCTGGCTGTCGGAGATCTTGATCGGCTTGTCATTCAAAAAAGCGCCGCCGCCTGCGGCAGCTTTGAATGTTTCTTTCGCCACTGGGTCGTGAATGACGCCCACGATCACCTTGCCCTGATACACACAGGCAATGATGACGCACCATTGCGGGATACCGGTCACAAAATTCGCAGTTCCATCAATCGGATCCGTCACCCAGGTGTATCCGGACGAGCCGTCTTCCATGCCGTGCTCTTCACCCAGAATGGCGTCATCGGGATACGCCTTTGCAAGTTCCTCACGGATAAGCGTTTCCACATTCCGGTCAGCCTCGGAAACGAGGTCCTGGTGCCCTTTCTGAGTAATCGTCAGAGTGTCCAGCTTGCGAAAATAATCCAGCCCCAGGACACCAGCCTTCTCAGCAAGCGCCACGGCAAAATCAAGCCGCTCATTCGACATCAACACGTCTCCTTCAAAAAATAAGGCACCACGCCGGTCCTTGATCACAAAGGCGCGACCTGCAGGAAATGGCCGGAGCACTCCCCGGCTACTGTATCTTTCGTTTTTTCTTGGTCGCGTAAGGGTTTTCGCCCTTGCGGTAGGACAGGCGAATAGGCGTGCCGTGAATGTTGAACTTTTCACGAAGCGAGTTCACCAGATACCGGGTGTAGCTTTCGGGAAGCTGTTCGGGCCGCGAACAAAAAGCGATGAAATGCGGCGGCCTGGTTTTTGGTTGCGTCATGTAACGCAACCGAACGCGTCGCCCTGCAACGGCAGGAGGCGGATGATTGATCGTTACCCGGTCAAGCCAGCGGTTCAGCATGGATGTCGACACGCGCGAGTTCCAGGCCTCATAAGCGGTAAAGACGCTCTCTACCAACCGATCGATGCCCTGCCCCTGCAGTCCTGAGAGTGTCGCAATCTGTACGCCACGGATCTGATTGAAGTATCGCTCATTGGCGTCGCGGATCTTTTTCCACGCTGCTTCACGATCCTCCACCAGGTCCCACTTGTTGATTGCGATGACGAGGGCCCGGCCCTCTCTCGCGACCAGATCGATGATCTGCAGATCCTGCTTTTCAAAGGACATTGTTGCATCAAGCGTCACAACGACCACTTCAGCGAATTTGATGGCACGAAGCGCGTCAGCAACGGAGAGTTTTTCGAGTTTCTCCTGAACACGTGCCTTCTTACGAATTCCAGCTGTGTCAAACAACTTGATGTGCCGGTCACGCCAAGTCCAGTCAACAGAGATGGAATCCCGCGTGATGCCGGCCTCAGGTCCGGTCAACATCCGGTCTTCACCAAGCATCTTGTTTATCAGCGTGGATTTGCCGGCATTTGGCCTCCCCACAATGGCAACCCGAAGGGGTCGCTCGATTGTGCCGACAGGGTCTTCCTCGTCGATGATTTCACCGTCCTCGTCGACATCGACGTTGGTGACGGCTTCCTCGCGCCGGGTTTCCTCTTCCTCGGTGACCCGATCGACATGAGGTTTCAGCGCGTCATAAAGATCAGCAAGGCCTTCGCCGTGCTCGGCGGAAATCGCGATGGGATCCCCCAGGCCGAGCGAAAAGGACTCATAAAGTCCGCTTTCCCCAGCTCTGCCTTCCGCCTTGTTAGCCAGAAGAATAACTGGCCGAGTGGTCTTGCGGGCAACTTCGGCAAAATGGGAATCGAGCGGTGTAATCCCAGCTCTGGCATCTATGACGAAAAGCACGGCATCCGCGGTTTCGATCGCTTCTTCCGTCTGATGACGCATGCGTCCTTCAAGCGAACGCCGATCGGCATCTTCCAATCCGGCCGTATCAACGATTGTAAAGCGCAAATCGCCGAGCCGCGCATCGCCGGGACGTCGGTCGCGCGTGACACCGGGCGTGTCGTCGACCAGCGCCAGGCGCTTGCCGACCAGACGATTGAATAGCGTGGACTTACCGACATTCGGCCGTCCGATGATGGCGACAGTTGCGCCCACAGCAGTAACTCCTGACGGGTGGGCCTCTTCGTGAGCCCAGCCCCTGATTGCTAGTTGTAAGCGGCTACGCCATCATTCCCGGTCAGCACCACAACGCGGCCGCCTGCAACGATTGGTGTCACGTAGACATCCGCATTTGTGCGTTGGGTCAGCATCGTGTTGCCGGACGCCGCATCAACAACGGCAATCTGACCATCGCTGGAAAACGCCACAAGCGCACCATTTGCAAGAATTGGCCCTGCCCAGTTACGGCGGCGCTTCTTTTTCTCCGGACGTGGAAGCGACGTCGCCCAAAGCGGCTCGCCGGTCTTCAGGTCGAGCGCGACCATCCGGTCATCCAGGTCCACCATGAAGAGCGCGTTGCCCGAAACGACAGGTGTATGCACGCTGCCCAGGTCCTGCTCCCAGCGGCGCTGTCCTGAGCGAGCGTCAACAGCCACCGTGCGTCCGGCAACCCCAGTCGCATAAACCGTGTTGCCTGCGATTACCGGGCTCGCCGAAACATCGGCAAGGCCGGACAAGGCAAGCGTCCTGAAGCCTCGGGAAACTCCATCGATCCACTCAGGTTCACCGCTCTTGATATCAATAGCCATGATCTCGCCCGATGAGAACGGAACGATGACCTTGTTTCCGGAGATTGCCGGATTGGCTGCAGACAGCAAGCCTGCGGTTTCTTCAACGCCGGCATAGCTCCATGCCACCGAGCCGTCAGACTGAGACAGTGCATAGACTTCGTTTGACTGGGAAACGACAAAGACGTGCCCTGCCCCTGCAACAGGGGCTCCACGCGCGGGGTGTCCAGATCCGCGCGCCAGATTTCACGTCCAGATCCGGCTTCCAGTGCGACCAGCTGGCGGTAGCTCGTTGCGGCATAAACAATGCCGCTGGCAACCGTTACGCCGCCACCGGGACCAACATCGCGTTCACCTTCCGGACGCAGATTTGCAGTCCACTGCCGACCGCCTCCGGTTGAGAGCGCCACGACCTCGCCATTCGGCTTGTAAAGATAGATCCTGCTGCCGTCGCTCACAGGTCTTGAGGAGATCCTGAGAGCAGATGTCGTGAGCCCGCGACCGGATGTACCGATCTGCGTCCGCCAGGCTCTGTTGCCTGATACGGAAATCGCGATGTTGCCCGGATCATTTGTCAGTCCGCCTCCGGCAGTGGTCCAGCTCTGCCCGCCGGTCGCAGGACCGACTTTCGCAGATTGTCCAAGAGCTTCAGACGCAGGATCCGCGCCGTCAAAGACGGGCTGGCGGTCGCCAGACAGAATTTTCTCGCGGTTGAACGGGTTTACGTTCTGCGTGAAATCGCTAACTGAACCGCATCCTGTCAACGCAAGAGACAGTGCAATAACAACCAGCGGCCCGCGCCCCAATGAAGAAACGACTGCTCGTGTCACTGGCCAGTTCCTTCGCTTTCAGGAGATGCAGCGCCACCGCTGGCACGAATGACATCGCTCAACAGCGAGACGCGCTGACTGACTTCAGCAGGCGTCTCCGGGTCGTCCTCAAGCGCGGAAATCCATTGTTGTGCCGTTTCAACCTCGCCGCTTTTCCAAGCGCTTAGCGCGAGTAGTTCACGCGCGGCTGCCCGAAATGGACCTGTGTCGGATGTCAATCTCTCGACCCTATCGGCCACACCGGTATAATCTTCGCTGTCGACCGCCAGGTAACCGGCGCGAAGGGCAGCAACATCTTTCAAGGCATCGGTAAGGCTGGCATCTCGCGAAAGCGCATCAAACTGCGCAAGAGCATCAGCAGCCTCGCCGGAATTTGCCAGGTCGGTCGCCTTGCGCAGCTTTGCGAGAGCCGGATATCCGCCAAGAGCCGATTCCAGTTCTCCATAAAGCGCCGCGGCTTCCTGGTAGTTTTCAGCCTCAGAAAGCCGAACAGCTTCAAAAAACTTGTCGCCAGCGCTTTGGGCCTGCGTTTCCTGCCAATAGAGCCAACCGCGATAGCCACCAGTACCAATAACGATCAGAACCGCGACACCGATTACCCATGGGCCAAACCGATCCCAAAGCCGACGGTATTTCTCCTGGCGGATATCTTCATCGACTTCACGAAAAATATCAGACATACGTGTCGTGTTCCTGCATTCACTCTACCGGCCCGTCGCCATGACCGGATCAACACCCCATTGCGCGGGGCGCACATTATCCATTTGATCCGTCTCGGGCAATTCCCAGGACGCGCTTAACATTCTTTTCGTGGCGCAAGTGGGGCAAACCTCGATGAATTGACAAATCCGCAGAGGTTTTTCATCAGCTGCCCGCGTGTATCAGACTATCGGGACGCCGAAAAGCCAACCATGCAACTTCCAGACAAATAGTCCATAGAGAACAATGCCGATCAGAATCACCACAATGTCGGTATGTCTTCCCGGTTCGGCCGTCGCACCGGCAATTTGTCCTGCTCCAGGTCCACGCCGTTTGACGGAAATCCGATCTGCAACTGCCCAGAGAAAGAAAGTGCCAAACAAAAGAACGGAGGCAAGATCACCGTTTGCCAACAAGTGCGAGAGCGCCCAAAGTTTGATCGCGACAAGCATCGGATGCTTCAGAGCGCGTCTGATCCTGCACGGCACGTACGCTGCCACGAGAAAGATAAAAACCGGCACCATGAGCAACATGGTCACATGACGCAGCCAAAGCGGCGGATCATATAACAGCGGCGGCCCTTCAAACCTTGCGACACCGTAGCCGTAAATTATCAGAGCGAAACCGGCAATCGAGACCAGCGCAAATACGCCCTTGTAGGCATTTTCACCGATTTTCGAGATCAATCCCGCCCGCGTGGCAGGGACCATTGGCAAAACGTGTATTGCGAAAAACAGGACTAGTCCTGTTATCAAGATCGCCATGAATTCTCTCCCTCGAACCACCGGCAATTGGCAGGTCCGATCAGCAAAAGTGACAGGACCTCAGGCGGAACATAAGAGCCCCACAAAGCCACTGCAACCGCCGCTATTGCAAGAGTTGGTTTGCGGCGACGGCAGACAAGGGATCAGGACGCTCGGCAGAGTGCTCAATGCCAACAAAAGTGCCTGTTTCCCCGGATTTCAGGATTGAAGCCATGACATCGACCGCGTGCAGAGCACGGTCTAATGAGCAACGGAAATCACCGCCAAGAAGAATGGATTGAACCATATCGGCAAGGCCAGCTGATCGATAGTTGGCATGAGCGGTTTCGGTTTCCTTCACATTGGCTACAGCAAAGGGATGTCCGGATTGATCCAGACGCCTGATCCGGCCATCGGGTCCCGCCCATTCCACTTCACCGCCAAAAAAGTTCGGATCCGGCAGAAAGAGCGAACCTTTTGTGCCGTATATTTCCATAGGAGCATGACGATGGGCCCAGACATCCCAACTGGCTGAAAGTGTCACGGAAGCTTCATTTTCAAATTCGAGCAGCGATTGGATAGTGGTCGGCGTTTCAACCCGAATGCGTTCGCCAGATCTCGACCCGCTTTCGATGGTTCGCTCTTTGAAGGCGGAGGACGAAAGTGCCCCTACACGCTTAACTGGACCGATGAGATTGACCAGAGCTGCGATGTAATAGGGGCCCAGATCGAAAATCGGTCCACCACCTGATTTATAGAAAAAGTCAGGATTTGGATGCCAGCTTTCCATCCCGTGACTGAGAACATGACAAGTGCCTCCAATCACATCTCCGATCAACCCGCCGTCCAGAGCCGTTCTGGCTGTCTGTTGCGCGCCACCGAGAAATGTGTCCGGTGCACATCCGACTTTCAGGCCTTTTTTCTTGGCCAGGTCACCCAAGGCCATGCCATCCTTAATGGACAGCGCCAGGGGCTTTTCAGAATAAACGTGTTTGTCGTGGGCCAGGATCTCATGAGAGACAAGGTAGTGCGCATCAGGCACGGTCAGATTGACTATCAGGTCGATGTCCTCGGCCAGTAACAAGTCATGTACCGTCAAGGCGCGAATACCATAATAATCCGCCTTAATCTCAGCCGCCTCCCTACTCAGATCAGCACATGCCCGTATTTCTAATCCGGTAAATGCTGGGGCCAGATCGAAATAGGTTTTTGAGATATTTCCGCAGCCGATGATGCCAATGCCCATTCGGTCAGTCACAGGCGCCTCCCATATTCCGCGATTGGCTGTCGCGGAAAACAATAGGCGGTGCATCTGACACACATCAAGCGCTTAAGTTGTATATTCGACTGTTCTGGTTGATGGCACTACCGGTAGAAGATCGAATTGGCGGTTCAGTTACTGGATACACATGCCTTGCAGGTACCCCGCAGTTCAATTGTGGTGCGAGACAATCGAAACCCCTGCTGCTCTGTCCAATTACGCAGCAAGTCGATTGCTTTTTCCGGTGTGAATTCAGACACATCACCGCATCTTTCGCAAATGGCGAAAGCAGCGGCGCCGTGGGCCGCGCAACCTGTATGAGCACAGGCCACAAAAGCGTTCAGGCTTTCCAGCCTGTGCACCATGCCGTATTCGACCAGCTTGTCCAATGCTCTATAGACCTGAAGAGGGGCGCGGAACCCGTCGTCGCGCAACTGATCCAGAATAGCGTAAGCTGTCAGCGGACCACCTGCGCCCGATAGAGAACCAAAGACCAGCGCCTGATTCTTGGTCAATTCAGGATGCGTTTCAGCGCTCACGGCCGGTCTCCACTTCTGTTTGTTCTCATCCACTTTACCAAAAGCCCACCGGGAACAAGGCTCAGCGTGAACAGGACCACTGCAGCCACGACGATTGAAGGGCCGGAAGGTGTATCATAATTGAGCGAGGCATAGAGCCCCCCGACCACCGATGCACTTCCGATAATGGCCGCAAGTACCGCCATTTGCTCCGGCGTGGCAGAGAGCCTGCGCGCCGCTGCGGCGGGAATGATCAAAAGTGCCGTAATCAGCAACGCTCCGATGATCTTGAGAGAAATTGCGATAACAATCGCTGTCAGAATCATGAAGATCAATTCTGTGCGCTCAGGCCGCAGTCCCTCTCCGGCGGCAAGATCAGGACTTACTGTTGCAGCAAAAAGCTGCCGCCAGATGAGTGCCAGAACCATGAGCACAATTCCGCCCCCAGCATAGATCAGCGCAATGTCGATGCGTGTAACAGCCAGAATATCGCCAAACAGCAGTCCGAGCAGGTCGACGCGGACCCAGGTCATGAATGCAAGGCAAACCAGTCCGAGTGCCAGGGCTGAATGTGAAAGCAACCCCAGCAGGGCGTCCGACGACAGGGTGTCATTCCGGCGCAACAGAACCAAAAGCATTGCAATCACAACCGAAACGGCTCCAACTGCAAGTGTCGTGTTGATACTGAGCAATAAAGACAAGGCCACGCCCAGAAGTGCAGCATGCGAAAGTGTATCACCGAAATAGGCCATTCGACGCCAGACGATGAAACAGCCAAGCGGACCGGCAACAAGCGCCACCCCTATTCCGGCGACAAGCGCTCTTGTGAAAAAGTCATCGAGCATTTTGGCGCTCCAACTGCACTTCAGCGCCATCATCGTGCTCATGGTGCTCGCCCAGACAATCCGAACAAAGAGAGCCGTCGGAGTGCTGCACTTTCCCACCGGGTAGATGAACGTGATCATGATGATGTTCGTAAACGGCCAGCGCCGTTCCGGAACGCGCGCCGAAAAGAGCCTGATAATTGACATTCTGACTGACATCGGAAGGCGTTCCGCGGCAACAGACATGCCCGTTCAGACAAATGACCTGATCCGCCGCCGCCATGACCACATGGAGGTCGTGAGAGATCATCAAGATACCGCAGCCCAGGGTTCCCCGGATTTCGGAAATCAGATCGTAGATTGCGATTTCACCGGCATAGTCAACGCCCTGTACCGGTTCATCGAGCACAAGCAGCCCAGGAGCCCGGGCGATGGCGCGGGCCAGCATTACGCGTTGCAACTCACCGCCGGACAATGAGCGCATCTCTGCATCAATGAGCCGTTTCGCTCCTGTTTTTTCAAGAGCCTCAACGCATTCAGCATCAGTCAATGGGTTCGTCAGGCGTAGAAAACGCCGAACACTCAACGGCAGAGTCCAGTCAATTGAAAGCTTCTGGGGAACATAACCCACTGTGAGGCCCCGGCTTCTCACGGCACTGCCTTCGTTCGGCTTCATGATGCCGAGCGCCATTTTCGCTGTCGTCGACTTGCCTGACCCGTTGGGCCCGATCAGGGTCACGATTTCACCTGCCTCAACAGACAGATCGACACCCCTTACCAGCCAATCGGTGCCTTTCTGAATCCCTGCCCGGTCGAGCTTCACCAGACTGGTTTCTGATTTTGTCATGTTTTGAAGGCCAGTTCTGCTCAATATGTGCGTCGTCCGAGGGCGTTACTTTATAACACAAATACCCGTCAACCCCATTGCTTGCAACTTCAACCTCCGCTGTTTAACAATCCAGTCAAATTGACGTTTTGCAGTGACTAGCCAAGGCACAGCCAGCTTCAGGATCAACCAATGATATTTCCATGCATTTTGTCGGGAGGCGTTGGAACGCGCCTGTGGCCCTTGTCGCGCAAGGACAGACCCAAACAGTTTTTGACGATTTTCGATGGTGACAGCCTGTTTCAGAAAACCTGCAAGCGTGTTCAGGCCTCCGGGTTCGCGGACCCGATCGTGATCGGGAGCAACAATCACCGCTTCCTGATTGGAGAACAGCTTGCGGAGCTTGGCATCGATGCGCAGTCCATTCTGCTTGAACCAGTCGGCCGCAACACAGCTCCCCCTGCCCTGATGGCGGCGATGACGGCGGTTGAGACCGACCCGGATGCCCTTGTCCTTCTTTTGCCCTCTGATCACCTGATCCGAAAGGAAGATGAATTCATTGCTTCCGTTCTGAACGCCGAGGGTGCCGCCAGAAACGGCGCAATCGTTACTTTCGGGATTACTCCGACGGAACCTAATACCGGTTACGGCTACATTAAAGTCGTCTCGGGCAGTGACCCGGTACGACCGGTGGATGCATTCGTGGAAAAGCCCGACCACGCCCGCGCGGAAGAATTCTTGCGGGCCGGCGACTATTTCTGGAACGCAGGCATCTTTCTCTATTCGGCCAAGACGATGATTGCCGCGTTCAAATCGCTGCAACCGAAGCTTTTTGAAGATGTCAGCGCGGTAATGAAAACGCGGCATGCCGACCTCGACTTCACCCGCCTGGACACCGAAACCTTCGAAAAGCTCGACAACATTTCGATCGACTACGCGATTATGGAAAAGGCCAGCAATGTCGTTTGCGCTCCTGTTGCACCGCAATGGGATGATTTGGGTTCGTGGTCGGCCATCTGGACGGTTCTGGACAAGGACGGAGACGGCAACTCCGCTTTGGGCGATGCCCGGTTTCTCGGATCCAAGGACTGCCTTGCCTTTGCCGATAAAGGCCTGGTTTCGGTTATCGGACTTGAAAATGTGATGGTGATTGCCACGGCCGACAGCGTGCTTGTTGCACACAAGGACCGGGCACAAGATGTCAAGGATGTGGTCGAACAGCTGAAGTCCGAAGGCCGTGAAGAAGCCGAAAAGCATCCTCGCGCCTACAAGCCTTGGGGTTACACGGAGCGGATCAGTGCGGGAGACAGGTTTTCCGTACAATCCATGCTCATCAAGCCCGGCAAACAACTCAGCCTGCAGAGCCATCTGCACAGAGCTGAGCATTGGGTTGTTGTTTCTGGCACTGTGGAAGTCACGATCGATGGCGAAACACGTCTTTTGACAGAAAACCAGTCCGCCTATGTCCCGCTTGGCGCTCGTCACACGCTCACAAATCCGGGTAAAATTCCGGTGCGGATGATCGAAGTGCAGTCCGGAACTTATCTCAGCGAGGATGACATAATTCGCTACGATAAAGCATCACGCATCTAATAGTATTTCGGACTTTTCTGTGATGCTTTCTTGCCTTCGGTGCTGAAATCCGGCAAGACTTCACGTAGTCCATCGCGCACTTTCCAATCACTGTGCGCCTAGAAAGCGACACGTTGGGAACTTGCCTATGCATCATGTCTATCTCTGTGATTTCGTTAGGACACCGATCGGTCGGTTTGGTGGAATGCTGTCCTCGGTTCGTGCCGACAATCTTGGCGCAATCCCGATACAGGCCCTAATGGAAAGAAATTCGGAAACGGACTGGACAGAAGTCGACGACGTTTTTTTCGGGTGCGCCAACCAGGCCGGCGAAGACAATCGCAATGTTGCTCGGATGTCCGCTTTGCTGGCGGGCCTTCCCGAGACCGTCCCGGGAATGACGTTGAACAGGCTCTGCGGTTCAGGCATGGACGCGGTCATGACAGCTGCCCGGGCCATCAAGTCTGGTGAGATGGATCTTGCGATTGCCGGTGGTGTCGAAAGCATGTCCAGGGCACCTTTCGTGATGCCAAAAGCGGAAAGTGCCTATTCTCGGAATGCCGAAATCTACGATACGACCATTGGCTGGCGATTCGTAAATCCGTTGATGAAAAGCCAGTACGGCATCGATTCCATGCCGGAAACTGCCGAAAACGTTGCCGAAGACTTCCGCATCTCTCGGCACGACCAGGATGCGTTTGCGTTGCGAAGCCAACAGCGGGCCGAAGCCGCCAAGTTGTCGGGCCGCTTCGCAGAGGAAATCGTTCCGGTCATGATCCCCCAGCGCAAAGGCGACCCTGTCCTTGTAGATACCGACGAGCATCCGCGAGCTGGAACGACGCTCGAGTCGCTGTCGGCACTCAAAGCGCCTTTCCGTGACGGGGGTACGGTGACCGCTGGAAATGCTTCGGGAGTGAACGACGGGGCTGCGGCGCTTCTGATTGCATCAGAAGCTGCCGTTACCAAGCACAAACTAACCCCGGTTGCTCGCATTGTCGGTGGTACAACGGCAGGTGTACCGCCGAGGATCATGGGAATTGGCCCAGCCCCAGCCACCCGCAAACTTTGCGCCCGGCTTGGACTTTCGCTTTCTGAGTTTGACGTTATCGAGCTGAACGAAGCATTTGCGGCTCAAGCAATTGCAGTGATGCGTGACCTTGGCCTTCCCGAAGACAGTGACGTATTGAACCCGAATGGTGGCGCTATTGCTCTTGGCCATCCTTTGGGTATGTCGGGCGCAAGAATTGTCGGATCAGCTGCGCTAGAGTTGCGTAAGCGGGGTGGCAAACTGGCGCTGGCCACCATGTGCATCGGTGTCGGTCAGGGAATTGCGCTTTCCCTTGCCTCGGTATGACGCGTCCCACTCGATCGGATGGGGGCGGGACAAGTACTCGGTTTCGACCACGGATCTCGTTCGCTTCGGTCCGCCTTGATGCGCGTTTGCGCTTGAGATCTGCCTCCACTTCGCCAAGACGGTCCGACAATCTTTCAAACAGCGATGTCGGCAACCTCATCGTTTCGACATATATCGAGACAAATTCGTCTGTTATTTCGCTCAAACTGACCGACCTGAACTCTTTGTGCACCTCTTTTGCGAGGTTGCCCAACTCAACAGCATCCTCAATCAGGGGTCGAATTTCTGCTGTTGTCCGATCCGTATTTTGAGCTACCCAGAGCGCTGCAAAGACAGATAAGAACGTAAAAACAAATATATGCAGATTTTTGATGAAATATCGCATTGCAACCCCGAGCACTCATTAACAAATTGTTAACTTACTTCACTCGTAGCTGCCAAAACCTTGGGGTGCAACCTGATGCATTCAGTTTTAAGTTGTATTTTAACGATCATAGTTAATGGGTGCGAACTGCCGTTCTCACGGTTCGAGACAATCAGGTTTTGTGTCTTGAATGCATGAAACCGGCCGCGGCCTGGCCATTCAAACAGGACTTTCCTGACCCAAAATCAGTTCCAATAAAATTTTAGAGGACCTGTTACCGGGACCTTAGATGCTGGGTGCCTATAAGACGGTTGAGAATTGGGAGGGCGCAATGATCGACAGGACCGGAGAGATGAGGCTTTCATCTGCAGGATTGCTGCTTCTTCTTGCTGCTGCCGCCATGACCCTGTTCGCCGATTTCGGGCCCCGCCCTTCCGGCGGTGCACAGGCTGAAAGCTCTTTCTATGGCGTGCACAGATAGCGTTTAACCTATCAGGCTATCAGTTATGATTTCGGCATCAGTTGTGGGTTTTGTGCGCGCCCGGCCCCGCCGCAGTCACCGCAATGGGCGTCAATTCAGCGGTGAAGCGCAAGGCCTCCCTCTTCCCACCTCCACCGCCCTCTCGCGGTTTGTCGCCGAGGAGCATGATCGCGGACCCCATCACCACCGATACAAGGGTAATTATCAGGCCAAATGCAAGCATGATCACCGGCAGGAATGGGTCGTCGGCGGCAAGCACAAGCTCTCTAAGATTTCCGATGTTCGCGACGAAGATCCCTCCCAGAACGAGAGCAGCAATACCAAGACCGGCAGCACCGTTGATTACAAGCAAACGAAACAACGGATCTTTGGGCAGCTTGAAGTACCGAAAATATTTGCCGGTCATGCCAGACCCTTTCGAAAAGCAGCGACGAGATACTAACGTTATGTCGCCCCTGCTTGTGTCAACAAGGTGTCAATTCCGCCAAGCCGGGCGTATCTGGTTCGAGTAGCGCTTAATCGCTTTAAAAAATTGTGCGCCGCACTCTTGATTAGTTTCGAATTGATATATAACTAGTCGATATATCGAACCGGCATATGTTACTTTTTACAGGCTACGGTCAGTCATCCGGAATGCCCTGTCTGACGTAATGTGGTCGTTCGTCTCACAACCGTCAGACCGGGAGGACGCTTCCGGATACGGAGAAGTCAATGAGTGTGCGCAGCCTCTGTCTTGCGATTCTGTCGTTTGGCGATGCCACCGGATATGAGATCCGGAAGGAATCGACCGAGGGGCGGTTTAGCTATTTTGACGATGCGAGTTTCGGTTCGATTTATCCGGCACTTGCCCGGCTTGAAACCGATGGCCTCGTGACTGTTCGAGAAGAACCTCAAGCTGGCAAACCGGCCCGTAAAGTGTACTCAATTACGCAAGCTGGCCGGACCGAGTTCATCAATTCCCTATGTGAACCGCAAGCCGCAGACACTTTCAAATCGCCGTTTCTCCTCATTGCCCTCAACGCAGCACAGCTGCCTCCGGAGGTTATTCGTCGCGCGCTGGTGCGCCGTAAGGCCCAGGTGCAGGAAGAGCTGAGGCTTTTGACGGAGAGCGAAAACGAGGAATGCCGCCATCCTGGTTCTGATTGGACCCGGAACTACGGCATTGCCTGCATGAATTTCACCCTCGCCTACCTGGAAGAGCACGGCGGGGCCTTGATCAAGATAGCTGAAGACAGCGCCGAGCAGCTTGCAGCTGCCGAGTAAGCGAATATCGCGGAGTTTTAAGAATGCGTGTGAAGCTTTCATACATCCTTGCAGTTGCATTGGCGGCTGGTATCGGGTTCTGGATGTCGAGTGGCTCTGTAGTGGTTGGAGGCGTCGGCGACGGTGAAAACGCGACACCAGCCCCCGCCGAGAGAGTTGCAGCCAAAACCGGCGACACATTCCGTGTTCAGGTCGCTCGGCTGAAAGCTCAAGACCGACAGGCCGTGCTGGAAGTCCGTGGCCGGACCGAGGCTGAAGCCAAGGTTGCTGTCATGTCGGCGACAACGGACGATGTTGTCAAACGGCCTGCACGCGAAGGTGCGAGAGTTTCAGCCGGCGACATTTTGTGTGAACTGGACAGTGGCACACGCGAAGCACGCGTGCTTGAAGCCAAAGCTGCACTCACTCAGGCAGAACTGGACCACAGCGCAGCGACACAATTGGCCACAAAAGGGTTTACGGCGCAGACCCGCGCTGCAGCAACACAGGCCCTCCAGGACGCAGCGACCGCAAGACTGAAGGAAGCCAAGCTGGAGCTGGAGCGCACGATCATCCGTTCACCAATCGACGGCGTGATCGAAAGCCCTATGGCCGAAGTTGGTGCTCAACTTGAAAGCGGCAGCATCTGTGCCACCGTTGTAAATTCCGACCCTATGATCGCAATCGGTCAGGTTTCGGAAGTCAACATCGGCAAGATTTCCGTCAATATGGAAGCCGAGGTGGAGTTGGTTACCGGCGGAACGATCAACGGTGTCGTGCGCTATATCTCTCCTTCTGCGGATCCTGACACCCGGACTTTCCGCATCGAGATTGAGCTGCCAAACAAAGACGGCAAGGCCCGTGACGGTGTCACTGCAGTCAGCCGTCTTCCTCTCCCGGTGGAAAAAGCACACAAGATTTCACCTGCAATCCTGACCCTCAACGACGATGGGCAGGTCGGTGTGCGTACTGTTGGCGAAGACAACAAGACTGCATTCTACCCAGTCAAAGTTCTGGGCGGCGAATCTGACGGCCTTTGGGTCGGCGGCTTGCCCGAGAACGTTACGGTGATTGTCGTCGGACAGGAATATGTGGGTGACGGTGAAACCGTTCAACCGGTGTTTGAAACTGCGGAGGTCAGCCAGTGATTGACATGCTCGAAGGCGTCCTCCGACGTCCTAAAACGGTTTTCGTACTGATGGTCGCCCTGCTTGTTGCAGGGGTATTCAGCTATATCAGCATTCCGAAGGAAGACAGTCCGGACATCGATGTCCCGGTATTCTATGTCTCAATCGCGCAACAGGGCATTTCACCTGAGGACGCGGAACGCCTGCTCGTCAGGCCCATGGAAACAGAGCTTCGCGGCCTGGATGGGCTCAAGGAAATCACGGCAATTGCGTCCGAAGGCCATGCCGGTATCGTCCTGGAATTCGATATCTCCTTCGACAAGGACGAAGCGCTTGCGGATGTTCGCGACAAGGTTGATGCCGCAAAGGGTGAATTGCCTGCCGATGCTGAAGAGCCGACGATCTCCGAAACCAACTTTGCGCTTATCCCGACGATTACAATCGCCTTGTCTGGAAACGTGCCGGAACGCACTCTGTATCAGCATGCGCGGCGCCTGAAGGATCAAGTCGAAGCAATCGACACAGTTCGCTCTGCCGACTTGAAAGGCCACAGAGAAGAACTCCTGGAAGTCCTGATCGATTCAGAGAAACTGGAATCCTATTCGGTCACACAGCAGGAACTCCTGACGTCGCTGTCCAACAATAACCAGCTTGTCCCTGCCGGGTACATTGATGGCGGACAGGGCCGCTTCAACGTCAAGGTTCCAGGCCTGATCGAAAACTCCCTCGATGTTTATTCTCTGCCGATCAAGCAGTCTGGAGAAGGCGTTGTTACACTCAGCGATCTCGCCGAAATCCGCCGCACCTTCAAGGACGCGGACTCCTATACGCGTGTAAACGGCAAGCCTGCCATCGCCCTGGATGTGACCAAGCGGATCGGCACCAACATCATCGAGAACAATCTGGCGATCCGGGCTGTTGTTGATGAAGCCACCAAAGACTGGCCCGAGACGATCCAGGTCGACTACATGCTCGACATGTCTTCGAATATTTTCGAAGTGCTGGGCTCACTGCAGTCTTCGATCCTGACAGCGATCTTCCTCGTGATGATCCTGGTTCTGGCGGCTCTTGGGTTGCGGTCCGCCCTCCTCGTTGGTCTCGCTATCCCGACCTCCTTCATGGTCGGCTTCCTGATCTTGTCCGGCCTGGGATACACGGTGAACATCATGGTGATGTTCGGCCTTGTGCTGACAGTTGGTATGCTCGTCGACGGCGCCATCGTCATGGTCGAATATGCAGACCGCAAAGTTCACGAAGGCATGGAGGACCGGGAGGCTTACATCCGTGCTGCCAGACTGATGTTCTGGCCGATCGTTTCCTCGACCGCCACGACGCTGGTGGCCTTTCTGCCGATGTTGCTCTGGCCGGGCGTTGCCGGCGAATTCATGAGCTACCTGCCGATCATGGTCATCATCGTTCTGACCGCAGCTCTGCTGACGGCAATGGTCTTCCTGCCTGTGACCGGCGGCGTCTTTGCGATTACCACGCACTGGGTTGAGCGTAACGCAGCCCTTGTGCTTTCATTCCTTTTCGGCGTCATCGCGGCCGTATCTGCTCTTGCCACGTTCGGTGCCATGATCGGTTCTCCCGATTTTGCCGCGCGAATTGCAGAAGCTCCGCTAGCTGTTCCAGCGGCAATCCTGTCCTTCTTCGTCGTGGGTGTGCTGTCTTTCCTGGTTTTGCGCCCCTTCGTTCGCTGGCGCCGGCAGCGCGCTGCAAAGCAGGTCGAGCTTGAAAACGAAAAACCGTCCAAAAGCTTCCGGACTGTCACTTTTGTCTCTTTGATGTTTGAGATAGTGGCTGTCGGATTCGCGGCGTATTTTGCCTACTTCCTGGTCACAACAAGGCCTGAAATCATAACCGGATCTATCGGCGGGATCTTCACATATCTCTCCGGGCTGGCTCAGCCGCTTGCAATCTTCTCGCATCCGATTGCCCTTGATGTCGGGTTCTACCTTACGGTTTGCGGTCTAGCGTTTGTTGCCATCTGGGCCGGATACAAAACAATCTCCCCGCTCGTCCACTTCCTTGAGTGGGTGTTTGACGGAGTGCGCAAGCGTCTGGGTTTCGGCACACGCAATGGCGGCGGCCAGAGCGAAAAACCGGCGGAACTCACATTTGACGCAACGACGGTCAAGGGCCTCACCGGTCTTTACGTTCGCCATTTGAAACTTCTGGCAGGAAACCCGATCGGCAACATTTTGACGATTGTGGTCGTTCTCGGAACGTGTGGACTTATCTTCACGTCCTTTTCTTCCAACCCGACCGGCGTCGAATTCTTCGTTGACGAAGAACCCGATCAGGCTGTTGTCATGGTTTCGGCTCGCGGCAACATGTCCGCCGCCGAATCCCTTGCCATTGTCCAGCAGGTCGAGGCTGAAGTTCTGCAGACGGCCGGTATCCAGAATGTCATCACCTCCGCCTTCCCTCCGGGTGGCGGCAGTGGCCCGCAATTCATTGGCGGGGTGCAGGACAAACCTGCTGACGTGATCGGTGAAATGTCGCTGGAACTGGCAAAATACTGCTGTCGGCGCAATGCTGCCGAGATCTTTGAGGAGATCCGTCAGCGCACTGCTTCCATCCCGGGTATCAAGGTTGAAACCCGCAAGATCGAAGGCGGCCCACCAACCGGCAAGGACCTCCAGCTGGAAGTCAAATCAACCGAATACGACACAATGGTTGAACAGGTTGCCCGCATCCGGGCTCAACTTGACCAGATGGATAATCTGCTTGATCAGGAAGATGGTCGCCCTCTGCCGGGCATCGAATGGCAGATTACCATCGACCGCGAGCAGGCAGGGCGCTACCAGGCTGGTATCGGCTCAGTCGGCAACATGGTTCAGCTCGTGACCAACGGTGTTCTGATCGGCAATTACCGTCCGACAGATTCCGAAGACGAAGTTGATATTCGTGTTCGATTGCCAGCTGACGAGCGCACGCTCGACCGGTTTGACCAATTGCGTCTGCAGACCAATCTCGGTCTTGTCCCGATTGCCAATTTCATAGACCGGGCACCGGAACAAAAAGTTTCTGCGATCACACGCAGGGACGGTCTTTATTCCATGATGCTGAAGGCTACTGTCGACCAGACAGCGCTGGATGCGGAAGGCAAGCCGGTGACGGTTGACGCCAAGGTTCAGGAGCTGAGTGAGTGGATTGACGCACAGACCTTCCCGGACAACGTCTACCTGCAATTCCGCGGGGCAGATGAAGACCAGAAGGAATCGGGTGAATTTCTGATGAAGGCGATGGTTGCTTCGCTCTTCCTCATGTTCCTCATTCTGCTGACGCAGTTCAATTCGTTCTACCAGACCTTCCTGACGCTCTCCACGGTTGTCATGTCGGTGATGGGTGTTCTGCTGGGCATGATGCTGACAGGCCAGAAATTCTCGATCATCATGACCGGGACCGGAATTGTCGCGCTTGCAGGTATCGTGGTGAACAACGCGATTGTTCTCATAGACACCTATAACCGCTTCAGACACGACGGGTTTGAACCGCTGGATGCGATCTTGAAGACCTCCAGCCAACGTCTGCGTCCGATCCTGTTGACGACTGTGACAACGATTGTCGGCCTCATTCCGATGGCGACAGCGGTCAATCTCGACTTCTTCACGCAGACTGTCGCAGTTGGCGGCATTACGGCTATCTGGTGGATCCAGCTCTCGACAGCGGTCATTTCAGGCCTCGCGTTCTCGACGATCCTGACACTGGTCATGATTCCGGTGATGATCGCCTTGCCGAGCACATTTGTCCGCTCCGCCAAAGCTGTCTGGTTCTGGCCTGCAGAAAATGCAGCTCGCCGCAGAGAGCGCAAGGAGCTTCAGCAATCGGTTGAGGTGGAAACGGAAGCGGATCAGGATGTCGAATGGACAGATCCGCAACAGGAAAAAGAACGGCCAGCAGCCAAGGTCGTGTCAATGCCCAAACCGGCACCACCAAAAGTCCCCCCGCAAGAGGAACTGCCGCACGCGGCCGAGTAACCTCCAAGCAAGACGAAAGGCCGCCACTTTGGCGGCCTTTCCTTTTTGAAACGCAAAACCAAAAACCGCTTGCTGTCCTTAGCCAATCCAATATAGTTGCTTAATACAACTATATTGGATTTTACAGATGACAGCCGTTTCTCCGTCCGTTGTTCAGACCGTTCGCTCCGCTTCCCGTCAGCTCGTGCGGGAATTTGGTTTCCTGGACAAGGCAATCGCCGGAACAGACCTATCGGGGTCCGGCGTCCATGCGATCCTTGAGATCGGATTGACCCCGGGACTCACCGCAAAGGACCTTTCTGCCCTGCTCAAACTTGAAAAGTCCACGATCAGCAGGCTTCTCAAATCATTGGAACGACGTGGAGACATTGAACAGACACGCTCAGTGAGCGATGGCAGGGCCTTTGGTCTGAGCCTCACTGAACAGGGCCAGGCCACCTATGCTGCGATTGACCGTTTCGGAAACAATCAGGCACACGGCGCCCTTTCCCGTCTTGATGGGGAAAACCCCGAAGATGTCGCAAAAGCCATGTCTTTGTACGCTGATGCATTGAAAGGATCAGACGCAGGCAATGAGGCGCTGAGAACCAAGTATCCGATTGTGGATGGCTACCAGACCGGAATGATCGGAGACATCGCGGCAATGCATGCTCGGACTCACGGTCCGATAGTTGGCATGGGAGCAAGGTTCGAAAGCGTTGTATCAGCGGCAATGGCCGAGTTTATGCCCAGGATCGCGAACCCGCTTAACAACAGCTGGAGCGTGCTCGACGGCAGCGAAGTGATTGGTTCCATCAGCATTGATGGAGAGCATCTTGGAAACAACATTGCACATCTGCGCTGGTTCATTTTGTCTGAACGCCTGCGAGGCAAAGGGCTTGGAAAATCACTTTTGAAAAGCGCGCTGGATCATTGTGATCGTCACGCCTTTCGTGAAATACATCTCTGGACACTCAAGGGACTGGAAGCTGCACGGGCACTTTATGAAGCGAACGGCTTCGACCTTGCTGAGGAATATGTCGGCGACCAATGGGGCAAGGCCGTCACCGAGCAAAAATTCATTCGAAAGCTTTCCTGAGGAATCCTACAGCCCTACCCGTCAGAGATGGCAACGGTCACGCCTGTTTCTCGATTTTGGTCATGCTGAGCACCACAGAGAGCCTCAGCACAACCTTGTCTTCATCGCCAGCCCGTTGCCAATTTCCCTTATGCCTTGGTGATCGAGTTACCGCCGTCACAAAGCATTGCGGAGCCGGTTACGAACGAACCGGCATCGGAAAGCAGGAACAGGGCCGCATTGGCAATCTCTTCAGGCTTCGCCATGCGTTTCAGCGCGTGCAATCCGGCGACATAGTCATGAAATGCCGGATCATCCCCTGCCATTTCGGTGCGTGTTCCGCCGGGTAGAAGCGCGTTGACCCTGATATTGTCGGGGCCATGTTCCACGCTCAAGACCTGCGTCAACCCGACCAATCCGGCTTTTGATGCTGCGTAGGCAGCCATGCCCGGCAATCCAATCGTGTGGCCCACAAAGGATGAGGTAAAGACAATTGCGCCGCCACCGCGGGTCTTCAAGGCCGGTATCTGATGCTTGGCGAGCAGGAAGGCGCTGGTGAGATTTGTGTCCATCACCTGCTGCCAGCTGGTGAGGCTCATTTCCGGAACGGGGCCCATGTCGCCAAGCATTCCGGCATTATTAAAGGCACCGTCCAGACCACCGAACTTTTCGACGGCCATTGACACCGCCGCTGATGCAAAATCCGGGTCAGACACATCACCAGCCAATATTTCCACCTTGCCGGCGGCATCTGGTATCGACGTCCTCACCTCTTCCAACTTCTGCTTGCGACGCGCCGTTAGAACCAGATTTGCGCCAGACGCGGCAAACAAACCCGCTGCTGCAGCGCCAATTCCGCTGCTGGCACCTGTGATCAGTATTGTTTTTTCATGCAACATTTTTTAGCTCCTCATTTGAACGAGGCGCTTTAAGTGAACTGGTTTTTAAGACGTTGAAACCCGATTTGCGAGATCCGAAACCGGCCGCTGACTATTGGTGGTCAGCCACCGTGATCCTTGTCCCGGTCTGCTATATTGTCGAGGTCGGTATCGCACTCATCACCATCGTCAACGAGGTGCATCGATGCATCCGCAAGAACCAGCTTTCTGTGTGCGCGCCAGGAAAACGGGATCGTGAGGAGATAAAGAACCGCCCCGCCGGCAAGCATGCGGAATGGATAGCTGACTGTCAGGGCCACGATCAGGACGGCGAAAACAAACAGGGGCAAAACGTAGTCACGGCGGACGCGTGTTCCGAGCGTTTTGCCCGAATAGGTCGGCAGTCTGCTGATCAGCAAAAACCCAATGCAGATTGTATAAGCGGCGACGAACGCAGCGTCGGCAAACCAGTGCGGAAACAGTCCGAGAAAGTCCAGATAAAGAGGCAGGAGAACCGTCAACGCCCCTGCCGGCGCTGGAACACCGGTAAAAAAACGCGATGCCCAGGCTGGCTTGTCGGGATCGTCAAGCGCGACGTTGAACCTTGCCAGGCGAAGGGCAGCTGAAATCGCGAAGATAAGCGCAGAAATCCAGCCGAGGTTTCCCGCGTCTTTGAGTATCCAAAGATAGAGCATCAGCGCAGGCGTTACGCCGAAATTGACGAAATCCGACAGAGAATCCAGTTCCGCGCCAAACCGGCTGGTTCCCTTCATCATGCGCGCGACGCGTCCGTCCAGCCCATCAAGCACCGCTGCCACCAGCACGGCCCCGACCGCGAACTCCCAACGACCTTCGAAAGCCATACGCACAGCCGTCAGTCCGGAACACAGTGCGAGCAGCGTCACCATGTTCGGCACAATCAGACGCAATGGAACGCGGCGGAAACGCGGCGCAGAGCGGTTCTGGTCGGTGTCTGTTTCGGGGGCCTCGGTCACGTCTGGCCTCAGTTTACTCTGGTCAGCGTTTGTGCGGCTTCTTGCGGAACACTTAGGTCCGCCAGAACCGTTTCACCGGCTATCATCGTTTGTCCGAGCGCCACTTTCGGCTGCGTGTCCGCCGGGAAATAAACATCCAGACGGGATCCGAAGCGGATCAGTCCAAAACGCTCACCCGTGTTGAGCGTTTCCCCTTCCCGCACGAAACACACGATCCGGCGAGCAACAAGTCCAGCAATCTGGACCACGCCAATACGGGTGTTTCCGGTCTCAATGACCAGCCCGTTTCTCTCGTTGTCTTCACTGGCTTTGTCCAACTCGGCATTTAAAAACTTACCTGCCCGGTAGGCCACTCGGGTGATCTTGCCACCGATAGGCGCGCGGTTCACATGGCAGTTGAAAACATTCATGAAAATGGAGACGCGCATCAGGGGTTCGTTGCCGAGCTCCAGCTCAGCCGGCGGGCGCACCAAACCGACAAGGCTCACCACCCCGTCAGCCGGGGAAATGACCAACCCCTCGCGCACCGGCGTGACCCGCTTGGGATCGCGGAAAAAGTAGCAAACCCATCCTGTGAAAAAGAGCCCGATCCAGAACAGCGGATCGATAAACCATCCAACAACCAGAGTTGCGACCAGTGCAATGGCAACGAACGGCCACCCTTCGCGGTGGATCGGAACCATGGACTTGGTAACGCTATCTACAATCGACATTTTACATCCGCTTCACTGAACAGGCTTTTCGGGACCTGGCTTTATCGGCAACTCATCCCCTATTGATATGCACCTGTTGCGCTTCTCTTTCCCCGCTTCTAGAGGCTTTTTTCTACCAAGAGAACCGGCAAATCCCGTTATTCATTCGAATCTTGCCGGTCTCTCCCCAAGACTTGCGGCTGACGGAAGCTTGTAATCAGTCTCCCAATAAGGCGGTTTGCCATATTTTCCGATCAGGAAGTCCACAAAAGCCGTCACTTTCGGCGGAACAAACTGACTGGGTGGATAGACCGCCCAGATCGCGCCCGTTCGGGCGATCGAGTAGTCTTCCATGACAGCAACCAGCCGTCCATCGCGCAAGTCTTCCCAAACGTGCGCAAGTGATTTCAGACTGAGGCCAAGTCCGTGGATAGCGGCATCATAGGTCAGGTCTCCGCTATCCCCCTTGATCACCGGCTTTTTCAACTCGAACGCCATTTCGCCTTCAGGGCCGTTGAAATACCAGATGGGTACGGATGCCATGCTGATACAGTCGTGATTGGCAAGATCTTCCGGTGTGCTGGGGACGCCCTTGCGGGCCAGATAGTCTGGCGAGGCGCAAAGAGCCCTCGGATTGCCGCCGAGGCGTCGTGCAAGAAGGGAAGAATCGGCAAGTGGTGCCCCGCGAACCGCAATGTCGTAGCCTTCGTCGACGACATTCACCATACGGTCCGAAATGTCCATTTCGAGTTGGATGTCCGGATATAGCGACCGAAACTCCACCAGATGAGGCAGGATATGTTTTCTGCCGAAAAAGGTATTGCAGGAGATCCGCAGCGACCCGCGAGGCGCTTCATTGGAAGCCTCAAGTATCGTCTTGGCCTGATCGATTTCTCCAACAGCCGCGCGCGCATGTTCCAACAACACGCGGCCCGCTTCTGTTAAAGTTGTCTTTCGCGTTGTTCTTGCAAACAACTGAGCACCAAAGACTTTTTCAAGCCCGGTCAGCCTTGTGCTGGCCGCAGATGGTGACAGTCCGATTTCCCGGCCTGCACTGGCCATGCTGCCAAGCTCAGCAATGCGAATAAAGAATTTCAGATCTTCCAGTCTCATTATTCGACTTTATAGAATAATAATTTCTATTCAAGCCATATTCTTCCAAAGATCGCAACATGAAATAACAGTCTCATCAACACGAAGGAGACCACCATGTTGCACACAGGCGATATCTACGAAATCAGGGCACGCGCTGCCCGGAATGAAGGACTGCGTCAGTTGGCGATTGCTCTGACCGGTTTTCTCGTTCGTGCAAAAGGCAAGAAAACAAACAGAGCCGGCACATCACTGAATTTGGAGAATGCGAATGACAGCGTATTCGAGTTCAAGCGCGCGGCGTAAGCGCATGAAATTGGCTTCGCTCCGACATTAAACGGCCAGTTTCGGTGCAACCGACCAGGCGGAAGAAGCACTAAAACCAACGCATGCTCGATACTTGAATATGCGCACCGCTAGCCGGGTGCCCCAATCAATTATTCGATCTTCTGGAACAAAACCTTCCAGAGAAGCCCAATTCTCCCAACTTTCTCAATGTGAAATACAGGGTAACCGACACACAAAGGAGACCATCATGTTGCACACAGGCGATAGTTACGAACTCCGCGCGCGTTCGATCCGCAATCAGGAACTGCGTCGTTTGGCAGGTGTTGTCTCGCGCTTCTTGTTCCGGTCCACTTCTTCGAAACACGCCCAAAAGCGCTTCGAAGGTTTGCAAGGCGCAAACGACCTCAATGTGGAAATCCACCGCGCAGCCTAATTGCTGCGCGGCTGCCCCTGCGATGCATTGCCGCCATATCTCTATTTCGCTGGAATGTAGTCCGCAGTCTTGCCCCGGGTCACGACACCAAGATCGTCTTGCTCCCGCGCAGCGCGCAGCCGCTCCTCAGCTTCATCCGCCTCTCTCTGACGTGCCCACATGGAAGCGTAGAGACCGCCCTTTTCCAGAAGCTCCATGTGGGTGCCACGCTCTGCAATCTCACCGGCCTCAAGCACAATAATCTGATCGGCATTGACGACCGTCGACAAACGGTGCGCAATCACAAGCGTGGTTCTGTTTTTGGAAACCTGATCCAATGCCGACTGGATTTCCCGTTCCGTGTGGGTGTCCAGCGCAGAGGTCGCCTCATCCAGGATCAGAATTGGCGGTGACTTCAGAATTGTGCGGGCGATGGCAACACGTTGTTTTTCTCCGCCAGACAGTTTCAGTCCCCGCTCGCCAACCTCCGAGTCATACCCTTTCGGCAGTTTCTCGATGAAGTCATGGATCTGCGCCATGCGGGCAGCCTCCTTGACATCCTCTTCACTCGCGCCCGGCCTGCCGTATCGAATGTTGTAGGCAATCGTATCGTTGAAAAGCACGGTGTCCTGAGGAACCATGCCGATCGCATGGCGGACACTTTCCTGAGTGACATTGCGAACGTCTTGCCCGTCAATCTCAACAGAGCCACCGGTCACGTCATAAAAACGGAACAACAACCTGGAAATTGTCGACTTACCTGCTCCGGAAGGTCCGACGATAGCCACGCTCTTGCCGGCAGGAACTTCGAAATCAATACCCTTCAGGATCGGGCGGTCGGCATCGTAGTGGAACCTGACGTCCTTGAAGACAATTTTGCCCTCAACTGCCGAGAGCGGTGCAGCGTCAGGCTGATCCCTGATTTCAGCCGGAACAAGAAGAAGATCGAACATGGTTTCGATATCCGCCAGTCCCTGTCGAATTTCGCGATAGAGGAAGCCTATGAAATTGAGCGGAATGGAAATTTGCATCAACAGGGCGTTGATAAGAACAAAGTCACCTATGTTCTGTTCGCCGGCCAGAACGGCCTGCGCCGAGAGCGCCATGCAGACCGCCATACCGATACCAAGGATGACGGCTTGTCCGAGGTTGAGCCAGGCAAGTGATGTCCAGGTCTTGGTTGCCGCCGCTTCGTATCTGGCCATGGAAACATCAAAGCGTTCGGACTCCATCTTCTCATTTCCGAAATACTTGACTGTTTCGAAATTCAAGAGACTGTCGATCGCCTTGGAATTGGCTTCCGTGTCGCTTTCGTTCATTTCGCGGCGAATGCCGATACGCCAGTTGGTACATTTGACCGTGAACCAGACATAGGCTGCGATCATGACTGCCACAACGACAACATAGAAAAAGCCGAACTGGTACCAGATCACCGCTGCCATAATCGCGAATTCAAGGATGGTCGGCAGTCCGTTCAAGATCGTGAAACGAACTATGGACTCAATCCCCTTCACCCCGCGCTCAATGACGCGGCTGAGCCCGCCTGTCCTGCGCGAAAGGTGATACCGCAGCGAAAGCTGGTGCAAATGGCGGAACGTCAGATTCGCAAGCTCTCGCACGGCGTGCTGACCAACCCGCGCAAACAAGGCGTCCCGAAGCTGGTTAAAGGCAACAGATAGAATTCTCGCAGCATTATAGGCAAGAACAAGCATGACCGGCGCAACAAGAAATGCCGGAAGATCCGCCACCTCCCCTGTCAGTGCGTCGGTTGCCCAGGCGAAGAAATAGGGAGATAGCACAGTAACGAATTTTGCGATGATCAGCGCAAAGACCGCCAGTAAAACGCGCTTTTTCAGATCAGGCCGGTCTGAAGGCCAGATAAAGGGCCAGAGATTGGCCAGTGTTGTAAGCGTGCTGCCCTCATCGGCATTGACCGCCTTGCGGATTTTGGGCTGGTCTGACTGGCTGCCTGCAGCCGCACCAGATGACTTGTGCGGCGAGGTGGCTGATTGATCTGTCACAAATTTTCTCCGGGTCGCGGTTGCGACCGTTCTTTATTTATTCGCCGGCGGAGCTCGCCGGGTCCTTGGTCGCGGGCGCCTGATCGGACTGAACCGCATTAAGACAGGTCCAGAAGTCTTGTGAGCACCTCTCGGCCTGCGCGAGCTTGTCCCAATTCAAGATGTAATGACAGTTTCTGCCACGGGTGTCGCATGTCAGCAGGCCAACATCCTTCAGGACCTGCAAATGCTGTGAAACGGTGGACTGAGCCAGCGGCAGATGATCCACGATCTCGCCACAACAGGCTTCATTTCGAACGGCAAGCTGCTTGATAATCGCAAGGCGCGCGGGATGCCCCAGCGCGCGAAAAATTCCGGCAAGGTCCTCGCAGCTTTGCAAGCACGCGCGCGATGCTTCAAGGCAAGTTTTGGTTTTCACTTCCGTTTCGCTCATCGAGCATATCCCGGCTCACATCCGCGTGTTCCATCGTGAATATGCGATGAATGTATTCAAAAACAAGGCAGGAAACGAAAAAAGGCAGGAGAATGCTTTCCTCTCCCGCCTCTTATTACGTTTGCTTCAGGGCTGGATCACCTATCCGTTGCGCCCGTCGTCATCCGATCCATCGGACCAATTGAGATCGCCCTCAGGCGTCAGGAAGACCTGGCCAGGATAAATGAGGTCGGGATTGCGGATCTGGTCGGTGTTCGCCTTGTAAATCGTGGTGTAGCGAACACCATCACCATAGAGCCTGCGCGAGATCCGCCAAAGGTTATCCCCTTTGCGGATGATGACCACAGGCAGCGACTTTTTCACTTGAGCACCCTGCCCGTCACCAGTATCGCCACTTCCGGTGGCCACAACCTTTGTCAGGACGATCTGCTTGTCTTCTTCCTTTTCGAAGGTCACCGCAGCGCGGGCGTCAACAGAACTGCCGTCGCCGGCAATCAGGTCCGCCCGAACTTCCACGTCACCCTCGGCGATGTTCTTGCTGCCCTGCACCAGCCATTTTCCACTGGAATTGACCTGGGCTTCACCCTGGAATTCGTCGCCAACATACACGCGGACTGAAGACCCTGGTTCGCCGGTGCCTGCGACATAAACCGTGTCCTTTTCAGATTCCACAGCTTCCACAGTTACCGTTGGAGCTGCTTCGGTCGGCGTCTCGGTTGCCGCTGAAGCAGCAACACTTGTTTCTGCTGGTGCTTTTTCCGATTTGCCCGCAATCGTACTTTGCGTTTCCGCCGTGACCGCGCCCTGGCTGTCTTGCTGAGAAGATGCAGCTGCTGTTTGCGTTTCCTCCGCTTTCACCTCGGGAGTTGCGTGATCGCCGCTTTCAGCGACAGCCGTTGTTTCTCCACTCGGCGCATCTGCGCTTTGGGCAGCAACCTGCGCTTTTCCATCTTCTGTAGCAGGAGCTGTTTCTTGCGATGCTGCAGCCGTCTGTTCTTCCGTGGCCTGCGATGAGGTCTCCGGTGCAGCTGACGCTGAAACGGCAACTTCCGCCGATGGATTTGAAGCTTCAGAGGACTTGGCTGAAACGTCTTCGCCAGCCGTTTCATTGGCAGCTGTTTCTGCCTCAACCGATGGCGTTTGACCCGCATCGGCCACTGAATCTTTTCCGGTAACCTGCGCGCTCGTGCTGGTCTGCGGCGCGGCGGCGATCACGGTTTCTGTTGCTGGTTTTTGGAGAACGTCTGAAGGACCATCGGGCGTATTCAAGACGACCAGTGGCTGTTCGTTTCCGCCTTCGGGAATGGACACAGCCAACCTTTCAGTCGATTGCTCGACGGGCTGGCCCTTTTCGTCATGAACCTCTAGGCCAACATCATAGTCGCCCGGCTTGAGCGGTTCATCAAGAATAATTGTCCACTCGCCGGCCTCGTTGGCAATGCTTGTACCGACGACCTTGCCATTGGCCAGGAGAGCAACAATTGCACCGGCATCGGAACGACCTGCAACAACCGTTTCGCCGGTCGGCTCAACACCAACAACATCAAAGCTTGGCCCCTTTGGCGGTGTCCCACTTTCGACGTCCACACTCTTTTCGGCAGCCTTGGTCTCAACCGGACCGTCTGAGCCAGATGATTGCTGAAGCGATGAGACAGATTGCTCGTCCGTTTCTTGCGTGGCAGGTGCAGAAACAACTTCTGCAGGCTGCTGAAACGGCAACCGGCCGGTCTGGTTGTAAGTGTACCCGGTCACGACTGCGGCAACCCCGACCGGTACACCCACAATCAAAGTCCAGATCAATGTCAGCTTGTTCATTTTTTTCCTGTCGGAAGCGCGAATTCTTGTCCGCGGCAATTCCGTGTCTGTTCCCTGCATCAGGCCCTGCGGCTTCAGCCACAGTCAGAAAAGTCCTGTCAGGGTCCATGCATAGCTGTTCTTTCAAAGCGCGGCAAGAAATCCCGCTTCAGAACCAAGGCCTTTCAAACAGAATGCTTGACCACATGGCAATCTGAATGCCACATCTTTGCGTCATGAATACGGTTTCTCAAAATCAGCTTAAGAGCGTCTGCGTTTATTGTGGTTCCAGCTTTGGTTCGGACCCGACTCACGAAGCAGCGGCAACCCGTCTTGGTCAGCTCATCGCCGACGCGGGGCTGCGTCTGGTCTACGGCGGCGGCTCGGTCGGCCTGATGGGCACGGTTGCAAAATCTGCGCTGGAGTCCGGCGGCGACGTTACCGGGATTATTCCAAAGTTCCTGGAAAAACGCGAAGTGATGCTGGACACGCTGGAAGACCTTGTCATCACCAGTGACATGCACGAGCGCAAGCATTTGATGTTCGAAAAATCGGATGCGTTCATTGCGCTACCAGGTGGGATCGGCACCTTGGAAGAAGCCGTGGAAATGATGACCTGGGCCCAGCTTGGTCAGCACCGCAAACCCGTCGTCCTTGCGAATATCAACGGTTTCTGGTCACCACTTCTGGAACTGCTGGACCACATGCGTGCTCAGGGCTACATCCGTCCAGAAACCGAAGTCCCTTATCTGGTCGCCAAGAAGATAGAGGACATCTTGCCGTTGCTGCGCCAACAAGTTTCCGGCACCTCGCACCAGGTATCAGATCACCTGGCCGACGTCAGAGAGTTGTGAACAAAGTAGTCAGGTAGAAAGTTCTTTCTCCTGAGGTGATCGGAAAAACAACAACCGTATAAATTGCGGTTGGTGTCATTGAATAGTACCGTCCCGAAAGATTCGCTAGCAATAGGTCCTTCCATGCAAACGACCCTTTTGGTTGAAGACGCTTCGTTTTTTGAAAAAGCGATCGTTAAAAAACTGCACGAGGTCGGCAGAAACCAGATCATGGTGGCCCGAAACTATGCGGAAGCTGAAAGCTGCCTCAATCTGCCCATCGGCGAGCCGGACCTTGCCCTGGTCGATCTGACGTTGCCCGATGCACCTGATGGCGAGATCGTCGATCTTTGCGAAAAATGGAAAATTCCGACGATCGTCTTCACCAGCCGTTTCGATGCCAAAACCCGGAGCAAAATGCTGGAAAAGGGTGTGATCGACTATGTGTTGAAGGATTCACCGGGCAGTTTGAACTACGTTGCCGATCTGATCCGCAAACTTGCGAAGAACCCGAGCATCGGCATCCTGGTTCTCGATGATGCTGCGGTCGAACGCGATGCAATTTCCAAGATAGTCTCCAAACATCTTTACAAGGTCTATCAGGCCGGCTCCACGGATGAAGCCCTGGAGTGCCTGGCGGCCAATCCGGACATCAAGCTGGTCTTGGCCGACTATTTCATGCCGGACAAAGACGGATTTGCTTTTTGAAAGCCTGCAGGCGGCTGCATGATGCTGAAAAAGTCGGCGTCATCGGCATGTCCTCATTTGCAAATCCGGACAATCGGGTTCGATTTTTGAAGTATGGCGCTGCTGACTTTGTCGACAAGAACTGTTCTCCGGAGGAACTGCTTCTCAGAGTGTCGCAAAATCTGGACTACATCTATCGCATTGAAGAACTGAACAACATGGCGATGCGCGATGCGCTGACCGGGCTATACAACCGACGCTACCTGCTCGACGAAACAGCCAAAGTCATCAAGGGGTGGGCCGTGACCGAGGGCCGCAACCACTGGCTGGCCCTGCTGGATCTGGACTCCTTCAAAGACATCAATGATACCCTCGGCCACGATTTCGGGGACGCGGTCCTAAAGCGCTTTGCAGGTCACCTCGCCGAACTTACCAATGAAAACGACATTGTTGCCCGGCTGGGGGGCGATGAGTTCTGCATAGTCTTTTGCGACAGGTCGAGGGATGAAGTCGCTCAAAGTTTACAGGGATTGCTTCAAACCTTACAAATCGCGCCCGTCAAATTCGACGGTCAGGAACACAATATTCAAACAAGCATCGGAGCGTCGGTGCTTGAAGACGACAAGTTCGACACCGCTCTCAAAACCGCTGATCTGAGGCTCTATACGGCCAAGAGAACCGGTCGCGGCCAGCTGGTAGCCGCAGACTGAGCAACAACAAGCTTGACCTGATCTCAATGCGCCTTTCGGTAACGATGCCAACTGTCAAAGGTAAAGACCACTAGCGCCACCCAGATGAGCGCAAAAGCCATCAGCTTTGTCGGGTCGAGTGGTTCGCCCCAAACATAGACTGCCATCAGAAAGTGCATGGACGGCGCCATATACTGCATCAAACCCAACATGAAGAGCGGCAAACGCCGAGCCGCAGATGAAAAGAAGATGAGCGGCAGAGCGGTGACGATACCGGTCCCTGCGAGTGCTGCGAGAACCGGCAGATCGTTCAGCACCAAGGCATCTTCACCCCAGCTGAGGCTCAAGAGAACATAGAGGCTCGCCAGCGGCATCAGCAAAAGCGTTTCCACGAACATCCCCGGCGTAGCCTTCACAGGCGTCACTTTGCGGACATAGCCATAACCGGCGAAGGAAAAAGCCAAAACCAGCGACACCCAGGGCAATCCGCCAGCAAGCACCGCCTGCATCAACACCGCCAGAGCTGCAATTCCAACGGCAATGCCTTGTCCTATCGAGAGGCGCTCATGAAGCACAACCAGACCGACGACTATGCTCACAAGGGGATTTATGAAATACCCGAGGGAAACGTCGAGAACCTGCTCGTTGGCAATCGCCCAGACGAACACGAGCCAGTTGACCGCAATAAAACTTGCCGAAGCGCACAGGCCCTTCAGCACATTGGGTTGTCTGAAAACCTCGCGCACTTCAGGCCAGCGGCCCCGCAGGTACAGATACAATCCGACAAACAGCACCGACCAAAGGATACGATGGGAGACGACAATGTCGGCAGGAACCGTGTCGGTCAGCTTGTAGTAAGCGGGAAAGAAGCCCCACATACCGTAAGCCGCAAAACCGAACATCAGTCCCCTGCGGAACTCCGCATGCGCTTCGGCGTCAGACACCGTCTGCGACATCAGATTGCCTTTCTGGCGCCTTGCCAGCGACGGACCTTAGTCAGACCCGTTTGCCTTTAAAAGCGCGAATGTGATGGAGTCGACAAGTGCCTGGAACGAGGCATCGACAATATTTGAAGAGACACCGATCGTGAACCAGCGGCGGTGGGATTTGGTATCATGGCTTTCAATGAGAACGCGCGTTACAGCGCCCGTTCCACCATTGAGAATCCTCACCTTGTAATCAATCAACTCCAGGCCCGCAATGTCCGACTGATACTTGCCGAGATCTTTGCGCAGAGCCATGTCCAGCGCATTGACCGGACCGTTTCCTTCGGCAACCGACATGCGGGTTTCGCCTTCAACATCCACTTTGACGACCGCCTCAGACACGGTGACCAGATCACCGATCGCGTTGAAACGGCGCTCGACCATCACCCGGAAGGAGTTCACGTCAAAAAAACGCGGGACTTCCCCCAATTCACGCCGGGCCAGCAGTTCAAAGGAAGCGTCGGCGGCCTCGTAGGCATACCCCTCCGCTTCCCGTTCCTTGACCAGAGCAAGCAGCCGGTCGAGCTTCGGATCGGCTTTGTCGACTTCAATGCCGACCCGGTTGAGTTCTCCCAGAAGATTGCTTTTACCGGCCTGGTCGGACACCAGAACGCGGCGCTGGTTACCGACGTTTTCAGGCGCAACATGTTCATAGGTCTGCGGATCTTTCAAAATCGCGGACGCATGGATACCGGCCTTGGTGGCAAAAGCCGTTTCGCCGACATAAGGAGCCTGTCGATCCGGGGACCGGTTCAGGATCTCATCAAAGGCATGAGAGATGGCTGTGATGTCTTTCAGCTGCTCATCGCCGACACCCAGTTCGAAACGCTCATTGAATGCCGGCTTGAGCTTCAATGTCGGGATCAGAGTGATCAGGTTTGCGTTGCCGCAGCGCTCTCCGAGTCCGTTGAGCGTGCCCTGAACCTGACGAACGCCCGCATCAACAGCTGCCAGCGAATTGGCAACCGCGTGACCCGTATCATCGTGGGTGTGGATGCCGAGATGTGAGCCAGGCACGACATCCTGGACGCGCGCCACGATATGATAGACCTCATCCGGCAGGGTTCCGCCATTGGTGTCACAGAGTACTATCCAACGGGCACCGGCCTGATAAGCCGTGCGGGCGCAATCGATGGCGTAGTCCGGGTTGGACTTGTATCCATCGAAAAAATGCTCGCAATCGATCATGGCCTCTTTTCCTGCGGCCACGGCAGCGGTCACTGTTTCGTGGATCGAATCCAGGTTTTCCTCATTGGTGCACCCAAGCGCGACCTTGACGTGATAGTCCCAGGCCTTGGCAACAAAACAGCACGCATCCGATTTCGACGTCAGAATCTGCTGTAGACCAGGATCATTGGCGGCAGAACGCCCTGCCCGTTTGGTCATGCCGAACGCAGTGAAAATCGCCTTTTCCGTACGCTTTTCGCGAAAGAATTCCGTGTCGGTCGGATTGGCTCCCGGATAACCGCCTTCCAGATAGTCGACACCGAGGCGCTCAAGAAGTCCGGCAATCACAATCTTTTCGTTGACCGAAAAATCAATCCCGCTCGTCTGCGCTCCGTCGCGCAGCGTTGTGTCGAATAGATAAAGGCGATCCTTGGTCATATGCGTTTCCTACCCAGCGCGTTCGCTGCTTTTTATATGTTTTCCGTATGAACTGACTTAACCGGCGGCCAGGTTTCGGTGTCGTGATCAGGGTGCTGGTTCGACACGATCGAGGCCAGAAAGGCGAGTGCCTCAAAATCGTCTTCGGTCGTGCGTGCCGGAATGTCCGCCATGCGGTCAGTGAAGGGCAATTTGCCCTCGACCCCATATTGAATAACGGGTGCTATCGCTCCCGGGTCGTCAAATGCGCCTATGGCCAACGCTACCCCATCCGGGGCTTCATAGGTCAAAGGTGTGCCGCATTCACCACAAAACCCGCGTTTCACCGCGTTCGAGCTCTGGAACCGTTTCGGTTCCTGGCGTGTCCAGCTGAGATCCTTTTCGTCCAGCACGCTGACGAGCGGACCGTAGAGCCCTCCGAAAGCCTTTTGACACATACGGCAATGACAAATGGACGCCATTCCCAGCTCGCCGGCAACGCGAAAGCGAACAGCGCCGCATTGGCAACCGCCGCTAAACCCGGTCATCGATGTCCCTCCGGCCAGGTTGTTGTGTCATGATCCGGGTGCTGGCAATTGGTCGATGAAACATCACTTGTGCCCCCTGGCAGGTCGTCGCGATTTGACACCGTTTCAGGGAGCGAGAAGAGTTTGTCATAGAAAGAAACGCGCCCCTCCACGCCGGATTGCTCAACCGGTGTGACGGCTCCGACATCGTCCAGGCTGCCATGGGTGAAGGAAATGACCGTGTCTCCCACTGTGTCGAACGCCAGTGGAGTGCCACAGACATTGCAAAAGGCGCGCCGGACAGGCTTGGAAGAATGAAACCAGGTCGGTTCTCCCCTGGTCCACTCGAAATCCTTTTTCTCTGTCCCTATCAACGGCAAAAAGAAATTACCCGACGCTTTTTGGCACATCCGGCAGTGGCACAGATGCGGATAGTCGGTTTTTCCGGTGACCCGGTAGCGCACCGCGCCGCACTGGCATCCGCCGCTGAGTGACTGATTTTCAACTACGCTCACCGCTTGACCTCCCATGTCGTAACCCGCTCGCCGGTTTCTGAGTCTTTTGAATCCTTTAGAAGAATTCCCTGAGACGTCAGTTCATCGCGGATCAGATCGGCTTCGGCCCAGTTCTTGGCCTTCAGTGCCTCCAAACGGCGATTTATGGATGACAGGATTGAAGTTTCATCAAATCCCGAGAGATCGACCTTGACTGGTGAAACACCAAGCAAGATCGCGGAGGCGGAATAGGCCTGCAGCTTGTCGGGGTTCCTTGAGGCTTCCTGCGCAAGCAAATGAAGTGCCTGAATGGCCGAGGCCGTGTTCAGATCGTCCAGCAGTGCATCGACGACCTCGTCGGCAGGCGGCGCATCGGTTTCAAGGGGCTCCGGCCATTTTGACAACAGGTTCTCAGCCTCTTCGAGCTTGCGCTGCGAGAAGTCGATCGGCTCACGGTAGTTGGTCATCAGCATGGCGAGGCGCAAGACTTCACCCGGCCAGCTCCGGCCGCCAAAACTTTCCGTTTCCAGAAGCTCCTGGATTGTGAAAAAGTTTCCCTCCGATTTGGACATCTTGCGGCCTTCGACCTGCAGGAACCCGTTGTGCATCCAGTAATTGGCCATCAGGTCAGTGCCATGTGCGCAGCATGACTGTGCAATCTCGTTTTCATGGTGCGGGAAGATCAGATCGAGACCGCCACCGTGAATGTCGAAAACCTTGCCCAGGTGATGTTCGCTCATGACCGAGCATTCGATATGCCAGCCAGGCCGTCCCCTGCCCCAAGGGCTCTCCCAACCCGGCTCTTCCTCACTGGACAGCTTCCAGAGAACAAAATCCCCCGGGTTCTTCTTGTGCGCATCAACGGCGATGCGGGCACCGGCCATTTGTTCGTCCAGCTTGCGCTTGGAAAGACCGCCGTAGCTGTCCGTTGAAGAGGTATCAAAGAGGACTTCACCACCAGCCTGATAGGCATGCCCCTTGTCGATCAGAACGCCAATCATTTCGACCATTCCGTCGATATGCTGGGTCGCACGAGGCTCGAACGTGGGTTCAAGAACGCCGAGCGCATCGATGTCCTTGTGATATTGATCCGTAGTTTTCTTGGTCACCTTCGCGATGGCTTCGTTCAAAGGCAAATCGGGATAGTCCCGCAGAGCCCTTGCATTGATCTTGTCGTCCACGTCGGTGATGTTGCGGACATATGTTACGTGGCTCTCGCCGTAGAGGTGGCGCAGCAGACGATAAAGCGCGTCAAAAACAATGGCCGGACGTGCATTGCCGATATGAGCGAAATCGTAAACCGTCGGGCCGCAGACATAGAGCCGCACGTTGCCGTCATCGATCGCCCGGAAGTCTTCCTTCTGGCGCGTCAATGTATTGGTGAGCTTCAAGCCCTTGAAAGTGCCGGATTTCGCTGTTTCAGCGGCGCTCATGTCAAACGGTCTCCTGGCCGGCTGGCCGGGCGATCCGTCTCAGAGGAATTTTTGCCAAGAGGGGACGGCCACAGCCAGCGGTGTCGCTAGCTGCAAATAATGGTGATCGAAATGATGTTCCGTGTGGCCGTCATCATGGCCAGCTTTATGGACCGGAAATCGCGAGCCGGTCAAGGCAGCAAATGAGGTGGCCCGCCAAAACGTGAATACCGTAACGTTGGCGCATCACCTGACTTGTCTTAAACTGAGCGAACCGGGAATCAGAGGGGGTATTCCTTTGGAAAGCTTTTCATCATTTCGTTTTGTCTTCAAAGTCCTGATATTAGTTCTGGCTCTTAGCTTGCCGCACGGCGGTCAAGAGGTTCTTGCAAAGACCGAGGCACCGGCTGTCGAAGAGACGCAGATCGTCCCGCAGCCTCAGGTGCTCGATCCTCAAACGCCGATTGCCAAGGCGATCCAGTCCGCAATGTCAGATGATGACGAAGGCGGCCTGTTTTTCTATTACGGCGAACGTGCATTCGCTCCCGTCTGGTTCACGGAAAACGGGCTGACCGAGAATGCGCATCTCGTCATCGCTGCTATGGCCGAGGCCAATGACCATGCGCTCAATCCAAACAATTACGGCCCAATAGAATTCATCGAACGATCTGAAACCGCCCAGACAGCTGATGAATGGGCCGCGTTCGATTTGGACCTATCCCGCCAGTTTCTGCGATACGCCACCCACTTGTCTTCCGGAAGGGTGCAGCCCAATGCAATCAACAAGGCGCTGAACCTGTTTCCAGACAAACCGGATGCCAAAAACCTTTTTGAGAATGCCGAGAAGGCAGTCGACTTCAGCGCTTTTCTTGAAGGCCTTGCGCCCCAGTCCGACAACTATGCCCGCTTGAAACGGCGGCTCGCCCAATATCGGGAAAAGGCCGCAAGTGGCGGTTTCACACAGATCCCGGATGGTGCCGTGCTGAAACCGGGGATGCAGGATCTTCGTCTCGAAGCCCTTCAGCAAAGGTTGATCGAAGAGGATATTCCAGGCGCTGAAAATCACACCGGAGATCTATACGAAGGCGCGCTGGTGGAGGCGGTCAGAACCTTTCAGGAGTATCACGGACTTGATATGGATGGGGTCATCGGCAAGAGCACGCTAGCCAACCTCAACACCCCTATCCAGGAAAAACTGATCCAGATGGAACTCAACATGGAGCGCCGCCGCTGGATGCGGGACGATCTTGGCGAGTTCTATGTGTTTTCAAATCTAGCGGACCAGAACCTGAAGGTGGTGCGCAACGGAAAGACGATCCACACCGCCAGAGTTGTCGTGGGCAAGCCTTATCACGCCACTCCTGTCTTTTCCGACCAGCTGGAATATGTCGAGATCAACCCTTTCTGGAATGTGCCCTACTCCATCGCAACGAAGGAATACCTCCCCAAGCTGAAGCAGAACCCCTCAGCCCTGACCAGCAAGAAAATCAGGATATTCCGGGATGGAACTGAAATTGCCCCGACGCAAATTGCCTGGAACGGCTATTCGCGCGGCAATTTTCCGTTCCGGCTGCGCCAGGACCCAGGCGATGGAAATGCTCTCGGCCGGATCAAGTTCATGTTCCCGAACCGGTTCAATATCTATATCCACGACACGCCCTCCAAATCCTTGTTCTCTCGGTCGGAGCGCGCGTTCAGCCACGGTTGCATCCGGGTCTCCAACCCGTTTGGGTTAGCCGACGTGCTTCTTGTCGATAGTGCCGTGAATCCGGGACACTGGGAAACAGTCAGAGACAGTGAAAAACGAACTGTCATCAAGCCCAAGGTGCCCATAGAAGTGCATCTGACCTATCTGACAGCATGGATGAACAAGGACGGGTCAACGCATTTCAGAAAGGACATCTATGAGCGGGACAAGGTTCTTCTGAAAGCGCTGCGAACAGCGATGACAAAGAACCTCTAAATGAGTAAACATCTGAAAACAAAAGATTAATTCAGCGTTTACGAAACTGAACGGTAGCTGAATGTGACACTCAGCATGGGTTCAAGGCCACAAGCCTAATCTCCAGTCAATCGATACGGATTGCCATCAGGAGATACCCATGTTGAACCGCCTCTTTGTCATAGTCTTTCTGGCCATTGTTTTTGGCGGCCCATTTGCAGCCATCGTCGTCATCACCGACGGCACCAAAGCTTTCGGTCAGGAAATGCAACAGAAAAGCATGTGCTGGATGACGGGCACAGGTTGCGGAAACGGCAACATCATTGTCACGGTCGCCAGCCGTATATAAAAAGCGCCTGCACTGCTTTGGCCAAGCGCCTCACTTGCAGTGCGATCCTTTGTTTGGCAAGGTTACCTCATGGAATACAAGGCACTAGAAGAAAAAGCGGAATCTGCGGCGGAATTTCTAAAGATGATGGCATCCGCGCCGCGCCTGCTGCTGATGTGTCTGGTCCTGGAAGAGGAACGCTGCGTCAGCGATTTGGCTGAAAAAACCGGGTTGCGTATGCCTACGGTTTCACAGCAGTTGGCCTTATTGCGCGCACAAGGATTGGTGACAACGCGGCGCGAAGGAACAACGATTTACTATCGACTGGCAAGCGAACCGGTCAAAGACATCATGGCCATGCTGTACAAGCATTTTTGCGCCGATGCCGATCTTCCGGTCGCCAAGCATCTCGAAACGCTTGACGCGGACTGACCCGCGCCAAGGCCAATTGTAATCAAAATCAGTCGCTCAGGTAGTCACCGCAGTTTGGCGGCATTTGATCACCCCAGGGCATCAGCGGCACCGTCGAAGTGGAATTCTTCGGGCTGCCTTCAATCAGCTTGTCTGAGTAGACCAGGTAGACCAGAACATTTCGCTTTGTGTCGCACCCCCGCACGATACGCATCTTCTTGAACATGAACGATCGACGCTGACGAAACATTTCCTCGCCCTGCTCGAAGTTTTCCTTGATCGTTACCGGCCCGACCTGGCGACAGGCCAGCGAAACATCGGAAACCTCTTCCGCAACACCCAGCCAGCCTGACACGCCCCCTTCTCCGGAACCGTGAAATGGCAGGCAACGCCATCGACCAGTGGATCGTCGATTGCATAGGTTGCCAGCTTGTGATCCGGGGTCAAGAATTTCCAGACGGTCGATTTCTTGAAAATCAAATCGGGGTCGTCGTCAGCGAACGCCAGGCCCGCACCGTGAACACAAACGGCCAGTGCAAAAGCGACGGCTGTCAAAAAACGCATTGATATTCTCCAGATCTTAGGAACGCCTCACATGTGGGGGCCTTACAATCATGATCAAGCGCTAGACAGAGAAAACGCGCGCTGGTCAAGCGCGCGTCAAACTCAAGAAGACCATATCTCTCGCTGAAATCAGCGAACTCCTTCCAGAACCTTTTCCTGGTTTTCACCATCACCTTGCCGCGATGCGACGGTTGTTTCATCGCCATCGTCGGCGATATCCTCTGCAGTAAGGTCCAGATCTTCACCTTCGTCATCTTGCTCTGGTCCGGAGACCAGCGAAGCGGCAAAATCGGTGTCGGTGACAAGCTCAGACTGACTGTCTTCGACTGTCTGATCCCCGTCGGCCTCATCGGACTGCGCTGCAACTGCCACCTGTTCATCGGAAGCTGCGTCGTCCGGCGTCGATTGAGATCCCCCAAAGCATCAGCCAAATCCGCACAACGCTCAAGGGTCCAGATTTGTGGTTGATCGAGCCCAAGCGCCTCATCATAGGCGCGTGCGACATTGAAAGGCAGGTGAAACTCAAAGTTCTCGCGCGACCCGAACTGAGGCTCCAGTGCGTCCTTGACGGCGAGATAAGTGTCCCGAAGACCGAGGCTCTGCTCCACACAGGCAGACGCTGCATCTCGAAGAGTAATGACGTAATCCCTCGTCATTTCTACGGCGGTCGCAACTGCCGGACCACCCTTGGCAGACTTTCCACGTCCGGGCATCAGAGCGTTCGGACGAAATGCGGTCACACGATCGAGCGCACGCGGCCAGTCCGTCAGATGAGCATCCCCGCAATAGGGAACACTTGTTTTTTGTACCAAATCGCCCGCAAATATGACTGAACTCTGCGGTACCCAGACAACCATATCGCCCATGGTGTGACCTCGGCCAAGGTGCATAAGACGAACTTCCATTCCGCCGAGGTCGATCATCATTGAAGACGCAATCGTCATACTGGGCTGAATGACAGTGCTGTCTGCTGGAAGGTCTGAAAAAAGCGCCGAATCGCGGTCACACAACACACGGATATCATCGGATCCACGCGTATCGATCATCCGTCTTGTCAGGTCAGATGCAATGACATCCGCGGGCTCGAAAGCCGTTGCCCCAAGTGTGCTATCGGCATGAAAATGGGTCAGAACAACCTGCTTAATAGGCTTGTCCGTCAGTTCCCGTATTTTCTGGAGTACTTTTTCGGCAAGAGCAGGTGTTGCCTGTGGATCCACGACAAGAACGCCGCGTTCACCAATGATCACACCTGTGTTGGAACAACCGTCAGCGCTAAAAGCATAGCAGCCTTTTCCCAGTTCCTCGAACCGGACATTTTTTCCCGGAACAGTCTCGGAAGGGTTCCTGATTTCCACCATAGCGGCCTCGCTTTCCTGCCAGCTGAGTGTCGGCGCTTGCGGATTTCCCGCATCCGATCTTGCGCTTTAACTATTGACTGTAGCGTCTCAGCTTACGTCTCTGATTCGCAATTTCGCCCCCACCAAATCCTTAACTATTCCCTCTTTATCAACAGATAGCTCCACGCATTTGCCGCAATTTCACTTCGATTGCGCAAGCTCTCCGCCACACTTGCTTACGCAACTTGTAATTTTCTGAAGAAGCTTCGAGTGTCTTTGCCGAAAACTTCAATTGATTATACTTGCTAGACACAGAAAATGGCCGGATCACGGCAGACCAATTCTGGCCGCGAAACAGGCTTAACGAAATTCGCAGGACGATATCGCGATCATGTCAGAACAATCGAAGCAACCCCAGCATGATCCAGGCCCGGATGGCGCGGAACACCGGGTCCTGAAGTTGCGGCACTTCATGCCCTATCGTCTCAATCACCTTGCCGAGACGGTTAGCCGATCTTTTTCAAAGATTTATGCGGACAAGTATGGGATCGGGATTCCGGAGTGGCGCGTGCTTGCCACACTTGGCGAACACGGGTCCATGGCAGCCCGGGATATCGGCCGCGAAACCTCAATGCACAAGACCAAGGTCAGCAGGGCCGTTTCTTCGCTCGCTGAGAAGGGGTTTCTGGAGCGCAACAGAAGCCTTGATGATCAAAGGGAACAATCGTTGCATCTGAGCAAAGATGGGTTGGCTCTTTATGAAGACATCGTCCCCAAGGCACTTTCCTATTCAGAAGATCTTCTCGATGCGTTGACTGAAGACCAGCAGGCCATGCTGGAAGATATTCTCGACCGGCTCGCGCGCGCCGCTGACCCAACTTCTATGGACTGAAGATCGGTCAAAAACCGTCGCCAGCATTAACCTAACGTGAGAGCTTTCGTTGCTATTGATTGATGTTGCAGTGATAGTGTTGCCTTAGGCAATAGCCGACACGGCGTGGTGTTGAACGCTGCTGGGGATGGGTCATGAGACTTTGCCGAAACGCCAAGTCCGGAAGTATTTTGCGCACGCTTATTGTGTGCGCAGCCTTTGTCCTGCCCGCACACGATGCAATAGCGGCGAGCTGCGCCAGCTTGAAATCAGAGCTGCGCCGGCTGGAGTCCGGCTCGGGCAACCAGAGCGCCACAGCACGGAAATGGAGCGCTGCGAAGCAACAGCAGCAAAATGCGATTTCCGCAGCCGAACGCGACGCGCGTTATTTCAACTGTGCTCGAGGCAACAACCCCAACTGCGCTGGTTTGAACAGCAAGATCAAGCGCATGAAGGCCAATCTGGCCAAGATCGACAGGCAACTTGCCAGGTCTGGCGGAGGTTCGGCGAAGAACACGATTCGCATTCGGCAAATCAAGGCCTCACTCGCCAAGTGCAATCGACCCACCAATTCTCGCGAAGCCAACAGAAACACGAATAGCGGCGAAGACAAACCCCGCAACCTGTTTTCGCGCTTGTTCAACCCGCAGACAAGAGCCGAACCTGTTGCGGCCCATTCTGGCGACCGCGACATCCGCGCCGTACGCCGCAAGACGAGCACCAACCAGAGACGCACGCACTTTCCAACAGGCGGCACATTCCGCACGTTGTGTGTTCGAACCTGCGACGGGTATTTCTTTCCGGTCAGCTTTTCGACAGGAAAGAACCAGTTTGTGAATGATCAGGCACGCTGCTCTGAGATCTGTCCTGCCGCTGAAACGGAACTTTACGTTTATCGAAATCCGGGCGGTGACCAGGCGCAAATGATGTCATTGGCAGGCGATCTTTATGCCGATCAGCCCTTCGCGCACCGATACAAGTCGGAATATGTCGAGGGCTGCAGTTGCCGCGCGGCCGGACAAGCCAAAACGCCCTCGTCCTGGACAGAATTGTCCAGCGGGTCCGGCAATCGCATATTTTTGTCGGACATCAGTGCGGGTCTTCCGCGCCGCACCTTACAGCCGAGCCGTGGCGGAACCTTTGAGGAAGACGAGAACGCTCCCTCTCCGTTTGCCCGCACACCACTGCGTCGCGCGCACCTGCCACGCTATGAAGATCCGGACACTCTTTTCAATCTGGAAAAGGGTTTTGATGTTACCGTTTCACTTGGTCGTCTGTCTGATACAAAAGGTGCGGCTGGCAACGAGTTGGCCAAGGCCACCCAAAGCAAGGACGGGCTGCCTGTACTCTCCATACGCGCGCGTCTCGGCGAAGACGATGAAGGCGACAGCTCTTCGCCAGTGTTCAGAACACATGACGACGGTTTCCGACCGGCTCAGGACAGTCGCAAGGATGCCGTTAGGGTAGTCGGTCCAGAATATTTTGTCGCCCAATAAGCGGCAGCAAAGCCTTCATGTCTGGACCGTGATCCATCCCTGTCAGCACGCGGCGGAGCGGCATGAAAAGTCCACGTCCCTTCCTGCCTGTTTCCGCTTTCAAGGCTGACGTCCATGCACCCCAGCTGTCTTGCGTGATGTCGCCGTCAGGCAGGAACTCTTTTGCCTTCGCAATGAAGTCAACATCATCATCTTCAACCCGGCTTTCGACAGGACCGACAACGACCTGCCAATAGTGGCGGGCATCCCCGACTGTTTCACAGTTTCCGCGCACAGTTTCCCAAAAATCTGCACTTGGGCGAATACCCAGGTTGGCCAATCGGTCCTTCACAGCCTCAAACGGCAGTTCATGGACCAGTCTGGCATTCAGGCCCTTCAGCTCCTCCGGATCGAATTTCGCGGAAGACTTCGACACGCTGGTGAGATCGAACTTCGCAACAAGCGCTGCCATTGTCGGGACTGGCTCAACTGCCTGGCTGGTGCCGGTCAGGACTGCAAGAGACGCAACGGCCATCGGTTCCAGGCCTTCCTCCCGCAGTGAACCGATTGACAGAGCGCCTTTTCGCTTCGACAGGCCTTCACCATCCTGTGTGGTCAACAGATTATGGTGACCGAATATCGGAGGTTCGGCATTCAATGCCTTGAAAATTGCAATCTGCACAGCAGTGTTCGAAATATGGTCTTCGCCTCTGAGAATGTGGGAGACGCCCATATCGATATCGTCGACGATGGATGTGAACGTATAAAGGTAAGAGCCGTCTGCGCGGATCAGAACCGGGTCGGACATGGAAGCAAGGTCAACAGCCTGATCACCTCTGCACAGGTCTGACCATGCAACATCGGTCCGCCTGGTTGAGAACGGGTCACCATCGAAGTTCGGCAACAGGAAACGCCAATGCGCCTTGCGCCCTTCGGCTTCCAGGGCTGCGCGTTCTTCAGCGCTCAGTTTCAGTCCAGACCGGTCATAAACTGGTGGCCTGCCGAGTGCGCGTTGCCGTGAACGCCTGCGTTCCAGTTCGTCCGGCGTTTCGTAACAGGGATAAAGGAGGCCGGCATCCTTCAGCCTTTGAGCAGATACATCGTAAGTCGCCAGGCGATCAGACTGTCGCTCAATGCGGTCTGGATCTATGCCGAGCCACCTCAGGTCCTTTTCAATCGACTGCGCATATTCCTGCTTCGATCGCACCGTGTCGGTATCGTCAAAGCGCAATATGAACTGGCCACCCATCTTTTGAGCGAAGAGCCAATTGTAGAGGGCGGGACGGCTGTTGCCGATGTGGATGTGGCCAGTCGGTGACGGCGCAAAACGAACAGTTACAGTCATGCCGACTGAGTTAGCTTGGCAGCTTCCCTGCGGCAACCCCTAACTGGTGCAAGCCACATAAATGAGACCTTTGCGGCATCGTCGGGTGGCAACCAATTCGGTGAGTATCGGGCAAGCTTTCCTTTGTCGAACTGATCAAAGGTCCAGTTCAGAAGGCGCTTGAGTTTTTTGGTCCCGAAGCATTCAATTTGCCGCGTGCTCCGGCCGATAAGCCTTGGCCATGATGGCGAGAACGCCACAAAAGGCAATGCAGTAGAGCCCCGCCGCCATGATTTGCAAATCGAAGGAAATTCCCAGATCAATCAGCCACCCCATCAGGCCTGGGCCGGCTGCCGATGCGAACACCATAAAGGCAAACGCCACCGATCTGATCGCTCCCATATTGGTGGTTCCGTAGACCTCGGGCCACAAAGCCCCAACCAACGTGCCGTTGAAACCGTTTGAGATCCCGACAAGACCCAAAAAAACAAAGGCCGCGGCAGGGGCGTGAAAGAACGCAAGCACAGCACAGGCAATTGTCAGGGGCAAAAGAGTGAATGGCAGAAGCTGGCGAGCGGAATACCGATCTATCAGCGGACCGATGACAAGCGCTGCACAGACAACGCCCAGAGCCATGATGACAAACGCGCTGGCGAACACTTCGAGCGACCAACCTCGCAGCTCCACCAGATAGACCTGGTGAAAGAAGATCGCAGTACCAATAAACGCCGGTGCGTTGACGCCGAAGGAAACCAACCAGAACCTGGGATCCCGCAGGACCTCCGGCCGTGTCCATTGGCGTCCCTCTGGCCCCTTTTCCGCAACTTCCTTCGCGCTCGGCACTCTGTCTTTTGCAAGCAGCGTCAATATCACTGGCATGGACACAACAATCAGCACGAGTGCAGAAACAGTCCATGCCCCGCGCCAGCCGAACAGACCGCTCAAGGCAACAAAACAGATCGGAAACAGAGCCTCCGCCGTCGGGAATCCCATCGTGGCGATTGAAACTGCCCTGCCCCTTTGTGCGGAGAACCAGCGTCCTGACGCAGTGATCGCCGTGTGCGTCATCATTCCCTGCCCGCAAAGGCGAAGACCGTAAAAGGCAACAAAGATCATCCAGACAGACGTTGTGTTCGCCATCAAGACACAAAACAGCGCAAGACCGACCATCACGACGGCAGCAATCCGCTGCACCGGAAAATGATCCAGGCTCTTGCCCACATAGGGCAGCGTCAGAGCACTGCCCAAGGTTGCGAACATGTATAAAAGGCCGATGTCACCGTGACTGAGACTGAATTCGGCCCGCAAGGAGCCGGCGGACAGGGAAATGAAAAACGTCTGCCCAAAACCGGAAAACACAGCCATCAAATAGGAAGCCGAGAGCCAACGCGCGTTGTCACGCAGAAAACTGAAATAGCTCATGTAGCCTGCCAGGCAGAAAGATATAGAACCGGCGTCAGGTGCGGTCCCGGAACCTGTTGGTAATTGGGTAGCGGCGGTCTTTGCCGAAATTCCGCTCCGTGATCTTGACGCCGGGAGGCGCCTGACGTCGTTTGTATTCGGCGACATAAAGCAAGTGCTCGATACGATGGATCAACGCTCTGTCATGGCCGCGTTTTTCGATGTCACTAACGGACATTTCCTCTTCTACCAGACACTCCAGAATGTCATCGAGAACATCATAGGGAGGCAACGAATCCTGATCCGTCTGATTTTCGCGAAGTTCGGCAGTCGGAACTTTGGTGATGATATTGGAGGGAATAACCTCTCCGTCCGGCCCAAGCAGCCCGTTGGGCAGATGTGCGTTACGCCAGGCTGCCAAATGATAAACCTGTGTCTTATATAGGTCCTTGATGGGATTGTAGCCGCCGTTCATGTCGCCATAAAGGGTCGCATACCCGACCGACATTTCCGACTTGTTGCCAGTCGTCATAACCATTTTGCCGAATTTGTTGGAGACGGCCATCAAGATGACACCACGGGCCCGTGACTGCAGGTTTTCTTCTGTCGTGTCTTCCTGGGTTCCACTGAATAGAGCGGAAAGAGCGGAAGTGAACCCTTCCACGGGCTCTGCAATCGGAACCGTGTCATAGCGGATGCCAAGAGCATTGGCGCACGCAGCTGCGTCCTCGATGCTTTCCTCAGACGTATACCGAAAAGGCAGCATGATCGCATGCACCCTGTCGGCACCCAGCGCATCCACCGCCATGGCGGCACAAATGGCGGAATCGATCCCCCCAGACAGACCCAGAACGACACCCGGAAATCCGTTCTTGTTGACATAGTCACCAAGTCCCATGACGCAGGCACGCCAATTGGCCTCGTCAAGGTCCGGAAGTTTAGCGAATTCGCCATTTTCACAGACCCAGGTTTCACCGGACCTCGTCCAGTCGCTTATACCGATGCCGGGCTCAAATTGTGGCATCTGAAACGCGAGGCTTCTGTCCGCTGCCAAAGCAAAGGATCCGCCATCGAAGACGAGCTCGTCCTGCCCACCAAGTTGATTGCAGTAGATCAGAGGCAAATCTGTCTCAACAACCCGGGCGACAACCACTTGCATGCGTTCTTCGGCACGGTTCTCCCAATAGGGAGACCCGTTTGGCACCATCAAAAGTTCAGCGCCTGTTTCTTCAAGGCATTCGCAGACTTCGTCATTCCAGATGTCTTCACAGATCGGCAAACCGATGCGAACACCTCTGAAATCGACCGGACCGGGCAACGGGCCTGCTGCAAAGACCCGTTTTTCGTCAAAAACGCTATAGTTAGGTAGATCGTATTTGTAACGGACCGCTTTTATTTCGCCAGCGTCAAGCAACACGACTGCATTGTAGACCTGACCGTCGTCAGCTCTCCAAGGCGTGCCAACCACCAGTGCAGGCCCAGCATCGGCCGTTTCCTTTGCCAGCGCTTCCACACATTCCATGCACCGGCTGACAAATGCCGGTTTCAGAACAAGGTCTTCGGGCAAATAGCCGGAGAGCACCAGTTCTGAAGTCAGAACGATATCCGCCTTCTTTGCGGCGGCTTCGGCACGGGCCTTTCTAACGAGGTCCTTATTGCCGGCCACATCGCCAACGGTCGGGTTCAGCTGCGCGACAGCCAGTCTAAAACGATCAGATATCATGGGAGCAATGCCAGGAAGTGTCATTCTTCCAAGATGTAGCCTGAAGAACGCCACCTGTCTATCTGATCTCGCGAACCTTCATGTGTTCTTTGGTCTCGAAACGTCAAACCAGAAAACCGCTCTCACGCATGCGCTCAAAGGTTCAGTCTATTCCTTGCGCGATTGGCGGCAAAGAGTTTTGGTCCTGCCCTGCCGCGCTTGTTGCGCAAAACATCGTTCCTCTCCGCGCCTCTCTGCCAGAACCGGTCACGCCTAATCGGCCTTGATATCCACGTGCCACCATTTCGGCCGGCTGCTTCGAAACGAATGTGCGGTTGGCATGAGGTCCTTTTTGGCAGGCTTGTCAAAGGTTCCAAGAAGGAGCGCGATAGTCGGTGCGTCGTCGATTGCACCTATTGTACTTCCGCACCGCCCACAAAAGGCCCGGCTGGAATTTTCAGATGATCGGAAAGTGGCCGGTTGGCCGCCCGGTCCAGTCCAAGCAATAGCGTCACTTGAAAACTCGGCCCAGGCCGCAGTGAGCGCCCCTGTGTGTTTGCGACACATCTGGCAAGAACAGGTGTGTGGGTTCAAGGCCGGACCTGTGGCTTCGAAACGAATGTGGCCGCAGAGGCAGCCCCCGGTGTGATAAGTTGACCTTGCCATCTACCTTCCTCTTTTACCGAGCCTACCGCGCCGCAAGTGCTTCATTGCGATGTAAATTTCCTGAACTCAACACAAGACCGGCTGTTGGTTCGGGGCAGAATTCCTAAAGCCAATGGAATGCAATTGCATGCAGACCGTCGCGCTTCGCTTTGAGGGGAAACGAACAACTTTGTTCGCAAAATAAAAATCGGGTTTCGGTCTAAAGCAGCGCCAACCCCGAGGCGTCAAAATCGTCATACGGCTGCGCTGATGGCACTTCAAGTTCAGGTGCCTCTGACGGATTAAGATTTCGGTGGAGTTTTTGGTGGCCCGGTCCAAGTACCCCTTTGGACCGACCGTGCAGATCCTGACGCTCCAGTGTTTCGCCTATGTGATTATAGAGAACGGCTGGTGAAACCGGCTTGGCAACAAATCCATGGATGCCAATGCCAACCGCCTCCAGGATCGTGGCGCGTTTGGCGTGGGCGGTCACGATCAAAACCGGCGTCGTGCTGATAAGCGGATCTCTGTCGCCTCTGAGTATGCGCAAAAATTCATTGCCACCAAAAGGACACATGACCCAATCGCACAGAACAATGTCGGGTTTCCGGTCCACGACCAGTTCCAATGCTTCCGCGCCGTCGCTTGCCTCGAACGTAGAGCGAATTCCAAACCCGGTCAGGATTGAACGCATTATTGCGCGCATGTGGGCATTGTCCTCAGCAATCAGACAGGAATTCTTTGAAAGATCCCACCGGTCGCGCAAAGTCCACTCCCCCAGCAACTCGACAATCAACGCGACCGGCAACTCATAGCCGTCCGGTCGTACTCAAACTCTCAAACGTTCCATCCTCTCGCCGAAACGTGGCAACAGAAGAAAAGCCTCCGATGCAGGTATGCGCCAGGAGCGTTAAATGAGGCTTACCAAATCTCTGCCCCGATGTGATTTTGCGCTTTGGAAACGAAAAAAGGCGGCCGAGGCCGCCTTTTGATAACGCTGCGTTAAGCAACAGATCCGATCAGGCGCTTGCCGCCAACGGTTCGGCTTGCTTGTCGTCACGTTCCTTCTTCAGATTTTCCGCAATCAGGAAAGCCAATTCCAGTGCCTGGTCGGCGTTCAGCCGCGGATCACAATGCGTGTGATAGCGATCGCCAAGCTGTTCTTCGGTCAACGCTCTTGCACCGCCGGTACACTCGGTCACATTCCGGCCGGTCATTTCGACATGCACACCGCCTGCATGGGTGCCTTCAGCACGGTGAACGGCAAAGAATGCTTCCACCTCTTTCAGAATACGATCGAACGGGCGGGTCTTATAGCCGCCAGCGGAAACTGTGTTGCCGTGCATCGGATCGCAGGACCAGACAACAGATTTGCCTTCGCGTTCCACTGCGCGCACCAACTGCGGCAGATGGTCAAACACCTTGTCCGCACCGAAGCGGGCGATCAGCGTCAGACGGCCAGGCTCGTTGTCCGGGTTCAGAACGTCGATCAGTTCCAGCAATCCGTCCGCCGTCAAGGACGGTCCGCATTTCAGGCCAATCGGGTTTTCGATACCGCGGAAGAATTCCACATGGGCGTGGTCCGGCTGGCGGGTCCTGTCGCCAATCCAGATCATGTGTCCGGATGTTGCGTACCAGTCGCCAGATGTTGAATCGACACGGGTCAATGCTTCTTCATAACCAAGCAGCAGGGCCTCATGGCTGGTGAAGAAATCCGTCCCGCGCATCTGCGGAACCGTATCGCCGCTGATACCGCAAGCCCGAATGAAGGCGAGCGATTCCGCGATCCGGTCAGCCAGTTCCTTGTAACGGTGCCCTTGCGGACTGTCGGAGACAAAGCCCAGCGTCCACTGATGCACCTGATCCAGGTTGGCGAAACCACCTTGCGCAAAGGCGCGTAGCAAGTTCAGTGTTGCCGCTGACTGCCGGTAGGCCATGGCCATTCGCGTCGGGTCCGGGATCCGGCTTTCAGACGTGAAGTTGATATCGTTGATGATATCTCCGCGGTAGCTCGGCAACTCAACGTCGTTCTTCTTTTCAATATTCGAAGAGCGCGGCTTTGCGAACTGTCCGGCAATACGTCCAACCTTCACGACAGGCTGAGCGGCTGCGTAGGTCAGGACAACTGCCATCTGCAGAAAAACGCGGAAAAAGTCACGGATGTGATCTGGATGGTGCTCGGCAAAACTCTCTGCACAGTCTCCACCCTGGAGAAGGAAACCATTGCCGGCCGCGACATCAGCGAGCTGTTGCTTCAGAGCACGCGCTTCACCTGCAAAAACGAGCGGCGGATAAGTCGACAGGCGCTGTTCAACATCCGCCAAAGCCTCTTGATCCGGGTATTCCGGCACCTGCAAGATCGGTTTCGATCTCCAGCTGTCCGGGCTCCACTTCTCCGCCATCATTCCTACTCCTCATTGGACCTGCAGGTTGGTTCCATTTGGCCAACCGCGCAGTCCACGACAAATTCGTCCGATTTTATTTGCCCAAATCGTGCAAACGTGCGGCCTTATACACGCCAAGTGCCGATTATGCCACAGGGCATTCCGCCAAATTTCGACTGAAATCCGGTTCTGATTTCCAAGAAATCAAACCCTGAATTGTTGCGAGCCTTGAGACGGATCATGGCACAGAACCCAAATAGCGCAGAACCTGAGCAAAATTCAGGATTTTTCTATGCCGCAGCCACGTCTCGAACACAGCCACCGGCCCCACGATATTTCCGTCCGCCTCGCAGCAGGTCCGGACACCAGCTACTTGCGGGACTGGATCTATGGCGGGATTGACGGTGCCGTAACAACCTTCGCAATCGTTGCCGGGTCCGTTGGCGCGAACCTCTCCACTAAAGTCATCCTCATCCTTGGAATTGCAAATCTGCTTGCAGACGGATTTTCAATGGCCGCCGCCAATTACAGCGGTTCCAAGTCCGAAAACGAGGACTTTCAGCGCTTGAGAGCGATCGAAGAAAAACACATCGAGATCGAACCGGACGGAGAACGGGAAGAACTCCGTCAGATCTTTGCCGGCAAGGGGTTCTCTGGTGACGACCTTGAGGACATCGTGCGACTTATCTCCTCAAATCGGACAACATGGATCGAGACCATGATGCAGGCCGAATACGGAATGTCGGACGGTATGCGCAATCCGCTAAAGGCAGCCCTTTATACTTTTGCAGCGTTTGTGCTTTTCGGCGCGATCCCGCTGGTTCCCTTCATCCTGCCGCTTCCAGCCGATGCGGCAACGGCAACGATTTTGACGGCCATAGCTTTCTTCGCGATCGGGTCCTTCCGTGCAAAGTGGTCTCAAAGACACTGGATGTCCTGCGGAGTGGAAACAATGGCCATCGGCATGCTGGCAGCTGGCATCGCTTACCTCGCCGGACACGGTCTGCAAACCTGGCTTGGCTAAGTGCACAAGTTGTTCAATCGACCCATCTCAAGGCTGCATGTATTCGATGCCCTTGTTGGTCAGCTTTTCATCCACAAGAAGCGCAAGGTCTCTCTCAAGCCTGATACTGCGCGGATAATGCGGCTTGTGCCGGTCAGAAAGAACCGGGGCATGCCATCCGTCCGTTGTTTCCAGAAAGTGGTCGATCCCGTCTTCTCCCCAGATCCCGAAGTAGCCTGCCAGAACACAATCCAGATAGCTTTGCAGAATGGGATGTGCGTCGTTTCCCCATCTAAGGTGATCCGTCGCCGCCTTGAAGAGAAAGAGATCGGCAGGCCCAGGCTCGTTCTTTGCCTCGCAGGCAAAAGCGGTTCCGATGGCTTCAACCTTTTCATAGCGCCTTTCACGATGCTCCAGTTGGGCAAGCCCCTCTTTTGCCTCGCGCGCCATCACACCCCAGATTTCGCTTCCTTGCTTTTTTCTAACACTCAAGGCACACCGACCTTGACCGTCCTCACCAATACCGCAAACACGCCACTCACGGACCCACCCGCTCAGACGGCCGGGGGTTACCTCCATTGCAGCGGGAATGGTGTCGACATTGACGAGAGAGCCATAACCAAAATAAGTGATTGTCATGATGAACCGGTCTTGAGTCTCCAGATAACTCTTGATGCCGCTTGAGGGTTGCCATGATTGTCCCTTCCCTGTCTCAACAAGACGTCGAGCTCTTGCGGGCAGACACACCCGGTGTAGGCCAGCGGATCCACTTTAACAATGCCGGCACGGGTCTGGCCCTGCAACCTTCTCTGAATGCTGTCAAACAGCATCTTGATCTTGAAGCCAAGATCGGAGGTTATGAGGCAGCAGCCGCCGCAATGGCTGACCTCGACGGTTTCTATACAGCACTGGCCGCACTCATCGGCAGCAAACCGCATGAAATCGCCTACATCGAAAACGCCACACGTGCCTGGGATATGGCCTTTTATGCCATCGACTTCCGCGAAGGTGACCGCATCGTGACCGGGCGTGCGGAATATGTATCCAACTATGTCGCTTTTCTTCAGATGCAGCGCCGCAAAGGCATCGAGATCGACATCGTCGAGGATGACGCAGATGGGCAGATTGACCTGAAGCAGCTTCAGTCTACCATCACGCCGAGAACCCGGCTGATCGCTTTGACGCATATCCCGACCTTTTCCGGCTTGATCAATCCTGCCGAAGACGTTGGCGAAATCGCTCGCAAGGCAGGCATTCTATATTTGTTGGACGCTTGCCAGTCAGCCGGCCAGATTCCACTCAGCGTCAACGAAATCGGATGCCAGATGTTGTCCGGCACCGGTCGAAAGTATCTGCGAGGGCCTCGTGGAACCGGTTTTCTTTACGTAAGCGACCGGGTACTTGATCAACTCGACCCACCATTCGTTGATCTGCAGTCGGCTGAATGGATCGACGAAAAAACGTACCGGCTCGTTCCCGGTGCTCGAAGGTTTGAAACCTGGGAAAGATATGTTGCAGGGCAAATCGGTCTGGGAGTTGCCACCACATATGCCATAGGGTTCGGCATGGAGCGCATCGGAAATCGCATTTGTGCACTAGGCGCACAATTGCGCTCTGAACTTAAAGGCATCGCTGGGTCAAACCTGCATGACAAAGGCGCCAGGAAGGGCGGTATCGTGACCTTCACGCTTGATGGAGAACAAGCGGAGCAAACCAAATCCCGATTGTCTGACTCATCGATCAATGTCTCGGTCAGCACCGCAAGTTCGGCACGCATAGATCTCCCCGAACGAGGGCTGGACTCGGTCGTGCGCGCCTCCTTGCATGCATATAATACTGAAGATGAAATCGAACTCTTTGTTAAGGCTCTTCGAAGAATTGGGGAGAAGTCTCCCAGATAATCACGCTACGGGCAGACAGTTTTAAGTCTTAGAGGCTAGTGTAGTTGCGTTTTTAACGTAACTGGTGACCAGCCTTTGCTTGGCAAACGCGAAAATGATGGCGTTCCGCACAGCCTTTCCTCCACCGGTCTAAATGCCGGGCGGAAAATAACTGTCTGGATTTATGGGCTTGCGGCACTGCTCATCGTGCTGTCCGCGGCCTCGCTGACATTTATTGCCCACATGGCATGGCGAGAAGCCGACCGCAAAGCGCTGGAAAGCGAGCAAATGCGTATGGACGCAATGCTCAAGGACATTCACTGGCAGATCGGGCGCGACCAACTGTCCTTGGCCCAATGGGACAAAACCTTCAATGCCGTGCAGGCGCCTCTCGACAAGGAATTCATCGAAGACGAGCTCGTCGAATACCTCTGGGAAGACTATGTGCTGGATCGGACTTTCATTGTCCGAAAGGACGGCACATTGGTTGCTGAGGCTGTCGAAGGCAAAACCAGATTCGGGCCCAAACAGCTGCCGCCCGACAATCTGATAAGAGAACTGGCAGATCAAACGCGAGCTGCCTTTGAGACCAAGCGTGGTGTTTCCGGCTCTGATTTTTCAAACTGGCACATGCCACAATCGGTTCTTCTTGACCTTTCTGCTGCAACATTTGCCGTTGTTGACGGTACGCCTGCGTTCTTGAGTACCATGCCCATTCTGCCAGACGACGGCCAGGTACAGTTGAATGAAGACTATCCACACGTACTCGTAAATGCCGCCTATCTCGATGAAGAGTGGGTCGCAGAAATAAACGACCAGCTCTCGTTCAAGGATTTGCGTTTTCAGCTGGGGGCACCTGCACAGGAAGATGCGAGCAATCACCTGGTCATGTCTTCCGACGGCTCGGTATTCGGATATTTTCGATGGACTCATGCCAAGCCGGGCCGTGAAATCTGGGTCGCCGCCCTGCCCCTGATTTTCGTCCTCGCGACGCTGATCGCGGTCGTTGCTTTCGCCGTGGCAAGCAAGATCAGCCGATTGTCGCGATCGCTGGAAGAGAGCGAGCGGAAAAACCACTATTTTGCCAGGCATGACGCCTTGACCGGCCTGCCCAACAGGCATCACTTTTCCGATTGCCTTGCCTTCGCTCTGGACAACCTGCCCGACTGTCCATTTGCGATACTCACATGCGATTTGGACCGTTTCAAACCGGTCAATGACACTTACGGCCATGAGGCCGGCGACACAGTGATCTGTGCCGTTGCAGACCGACTGCAAGGTCTCGTCGCAGACAAAGGTGTTGTCAGCCGGATTGGCGGTGATGAATTTATCATTCTGGTGACGAGCCTCTCTGACAACCATCCGCTGCACCTTTTGGCAGACCAGCTCAGATCCGCCATTGCACAGCCGATCGACATCGGCAATGGACAGCGCGTGGAAATTGGCATTTCCATCGGAATTGCAACTGCGCCAGACTGTGGCACTACGGAAAAGGACCTGATCCGCCTCGCGGACATGGCACTTTATCGCGCGAAAGATAATGGCCGGAATGCCTTTGAATTCGCCATGGCACCATCCGCGTCCCACGCGGAAGACATTTCGGGCTTCACCACCCAATCAAAGTTGCACTAAGTTCAATCTTTCCATTTTTATCCGTAATACTGGCAATGTGCACAGCACCGAAAATTGCATAAACTCATTGATACTACTCATAAATTTCAATTTTTCGTACATCTTATTAAGCAATCTCTGCTTAGAATTTCATCACATGCAGTAACCCATGGCGTTCATCTTGGTAGATGATGCCGAACAGGATCAAGGTGTGAGCGAGCCTGGCAAAAGATACAGCGACCGGACCTGGAAAGTTCCGCGGCAGCAGATATCGCGACTGGCCTTCCTGCTGGCCGGGCTGCTTATCGCCGTAACTGCGGCGTCGCTCATCTTTGTGGGGCTGGTCGCTTCTCACGCATCGAACCGGCAGGCTATAGCAAATGAGCAGCAATTGTTCGACGGCGCTCTAGCCTACCAAATGCGGACAATTGTACGGGAACAAATTGGTGTTGCCTCATCGGACGAAGCTGTGGCGCGTCTCGTCAACGCTCTGGACCCGGTTCATGTTCAGCTCAGCTTCGATACGCTGTGGACCGACTATCGGCACAATAAGGTGGTGCTGATCTCCGGTGGTGGCGAGGTTCTGGCAGAGTCCTTTGATGACTACATCCACATTATCCGGCGACCTGTCGCTGAAACGCCCGAACTCCAAACTGTTCATGAAAAGCTGAAACTGATTTATCAGCGAAACCGTGTCCGTGTCCCTGGCGGTTTCGGACACAGATCCTTGCAAGGCGTTGACCCGAGCGAATATGCGCTGATGGGTTTCACACGGATCGACGGCAAGCCGGCCATTTTCGGAGCAATGCCCATCGTTCCGGACAAACATGCCCAAACCCTGCCGGATGGACCTCCAACGATCCTCTTCTCCGCCCGCTATCTGGACAGTTTGCTGTTAAAACAGCTCAATGCCCAGCTCCGCTTTGACGCCTTTTCCTTCATTGAAGGCATCGGCCCGGGCGCTCGGGAACCTTTTCATCTGGTCTCAGACCCTAACGGGGAACCGGTGGGCACCTTCAATTGGGCAAGCAAGACCGAAGGAACGTCCATTTGGCCAACGGTCATTCCGGTGATTGCTGTTCTGAGTGTTGCTCTAGCCGCACTTGCATTCGGAATTGCGTGGCGCATCGGACAGCTGACAAGTTCCCTTCAAGCCAGTGAACAGCAAAACCGGTATCTGGCCTTGCATGACACCTTGACCGGGCTTGGGAACAGGCTGCAGTTCAACCGGTCGCTTGAAGCGTCCGTCGAGGCCTTACCGGATCAGCCCTTTGCCGTTGTCCATTGCGACCTCGACAAGTTCAAGGCAGTCAACGACACCTTTGGTCATGCCGCAGGTGACAAGGTCATCAGAACCATTGCAGAGCGTCTGCAGGACATCATAGCAGAACGTGGGCTTGCCTGCCGCATCGGGGGAGACGAGTTTATGTTGCTCTACAAGGGCACGCCCACTCGCGCCGAGTTGACGCGCTGTGCGAAGGCAATGATCAGAGCCGGAAATGAGCCGATCTCCCTGGACGCAACAACATCTGCTCAGATCGGCATGAGTGTTGGGATTGCGATTGCGCCTGATGATGGCGCGACATTTGAGCAGCTCGTGGCAAGGTCCGATGCCGCACTTTATCATTCCAAGAAACTGGGGCGTGGCAGATACTCGTTCTTTGAAGAAACCTTCTTCCAGGAAGAAGAAACCAGTCAAGCGACCGGTCAGGAGCACGCACGCCGTCCGGTTCGAAAATCCGGAACCGGCCCGGCAGCGTAAAGACCGCCGGGACTTCACATTTTTGGTGGCTATGACCGAACGCGATCAGCCCCGCAGCTGTTCTGTTGGCTCACGCATGGTGACCAACTCTTCCGCTGCGGTTGGATGTACGGCAATAGTCCGATCGAAATCTGCCTTTGTTGCCCCCATTTGCAGTGTAACGCCGAGAATTTGAGCCAGTTCTCCGGCGTCCGGCCCAACAACATGCACACCCAGCACTTTCTGCGTCTTCGCATCGACGATCATCTTCATAAGCATTTTCTCGTCGCGCCCGGACAAAGTGTGCTTCATCGGCCGGAAACTGGATTTGTAGATATCAAGATTCGGCGTTTTCTCGAGCGCCTGTTCCTGTGTCAGGCCGACTGTTCCCATTTCAGGTTGGGAGAACACGGCTGTCGCAATCAGGCTATGGTCGACCGTCCAGGCCTTGCCACCGAATATCGTGTCTGCAAAAGCATGACCTTCCCGGATAGCGACCGGCGTCAAGTTGGCCCGGTTGGTGACGTCGCCGACCGCGTAGATCGACGGGACACTTGTCTGAGAGTCATCACTCACCTTGATGGCGCCGATCTTGTCCATTTCAACGCCAGCCTTTTCCAGGCCTAGATCGCTGGTGTGGGGACGACGTCCGATTGCAAACATGATCTGACCGGCCTGGAGACTGCGCCCGCCCTTGGTCGCACCGACCAGCGAGCCATCAGCCTGTTTTTCGATCTTGGAAAAAGTGTCATTTAAAATGACGTTGATACCCTTCTTTTCCATCTCTTCACGAACAGTCGTTCTCAGGTCACGATCAAACCCGCGAAGGATCTCCTCGCCGCGGTAGATCAGTGTGGTGTCGACACCGAGACCATTGAAAATGCCGGCGAATTCGACCGCAATATAGCCACCGCCCGCAACCACGATCTGGTCCGGCAATTCACTCAGGTGAAAGGCTTCATTGGACGTGATGACATGTTCCACACCCGGAAGACTGGTATCAACATTAGGTGACGCCCCAACGGCGATCAGAATGTATTTGGCCGTGATGGTCTGGCCGGTGGAGAGCAGACGAACCGTATGAGCGTCTTCGACAACCGCGCGGCTGTCATGTATGTCCACGTCGGTTCGTTCAAGATTGCGCCGATAAATGCCTTCAAGTCGGGAAATTTCCTGGTCCTTGGCCGCAATCAACTTGGTCCAGTCAAAACTGCGCTCGCCGACCGACCAGCCGAACCCCTCCGCGTCTTCAAACTCCTCAGAGAACTTTGAGGCATAGACAAAGAGTTTCTTCGGGACACAGCCGCGGATAACGCATGTGCCACCGTAGCGATACTCTTCTGCGATCCCGACACGGGCACCATGGGTCGCCGCGATGCGCGCCGCGCGCACGCCGCCGGACCCGCCCCCGATGACAAACAGATCGTAGTTGTACTCAGTCATCACAGCCTCTTCATTCTCAGCCTTGCCGGCTTTTGCTCTTTTGTTTCATTCGGTGCGCAGATAAGCGGTCGTGTTTTTCAAACAAGCCCCTGCGCGAAAACGGACAAATGCCAAAAAAGAGAGTTGCCCGCTAACCCAAACGATTTGGGCCGCGTTCGCGGCCCTTCACGTCAGCCAGAGGGCCGTCGTCAAATCATCGTGTTTTTCATGTGTACACCTGATGCCAACCGGCCTTCCAGGGTACTCAGGATCACTGGGCGCTGTCGATGCGCTCAAGCTCCTGCTGGACCAGTGTCACCATTTCGGTAGACAGGGCATCCTGCCACTCGCGGGCAGACGCAACCGACTTGGAAGTGACAACCGGGATCGAGCGGGTCAGCTTTTGTCCAAGGTCAGTGCTGTAGAACTCAGCAAGCTGATCAAGTTCTTCTTCCGTAAAGCTTTCGGCCCACAGCGTATAAACTCTCTCGTTCAACAGCGCGCGTTTCGGTGCCAGTTGGAGCGCAATCTTCTGGGTCACGTCGATGACGTCTTCTGCACGGGTCGGCTGCGCCTGAATGAAGGCAGTCCGTGTCTGTTCCGCCAACAACGGCAGGATGTCATCAAACGGTTCCAGCATTCTCGTTGCGATTGTCACCTTTTTTGCCGCTGCCAGATGGCTCTCTGAAGGACCATCCTGTGCAAGTGCGGCTGTCGACAGGCAACCGGTAGCCATCATGACTGCGCCCAGAACAGCTGCCCGCGGGAATGATTTGATTAGCTTCATTTTTTACTCCTAGGCGGCTTCCTCATTAGCCTGGAAAGCCATATCCATACTACTTAGATGGGCAAGACGGTCTTTACCCCATCTGTGCCTGCCACGTAAGCTTTTGTTGCAAGTTCGATGAAAAGACCATGTTCGACCACGCCCGGTATGGCAACCAATCGCGCGGCAAGAGCTTTCACATCGGAGATTTTTTCAAGGTGCGCATCCAGGATAAAATGCCCGCCGTCGGTCACGAATGGTTGTGAGGCCCCGCCTCGCAACACCAATGCCTGCGGAAGCCCCAGATCGCTCAGCACCGTGACGATTGCCCGTCGCGTTGCTTCCAGTCCAAACGGGACCACTTCTATCGGCAATGGAAACCGCCCAAGTGCGTCAACTTCCTTGCTGCCATCGGCAATCACGATCATTCGCTCGGAGGCCGCCGCCACGATTTTCTCACGCAGCAAAGCACCTCCCCCACCCTTGATAAGAGCGAGTTGAGGATCGAATTCGTCAGCACCGTCGACGGTCAGATCGAGCTGCGGCAATTCATCCAGGGTGGTCAGTTTTATGCCCAGCCCGGTCGCCAGGTCTCGTGTGCGTTCGGACGTCGGCACACCTACAATGTTCAGGCCTGCTGCCACACGCTTGGCAAGTGCATGCACGAAGAACTCGGCCGTTGAACCCGTTCCAATGCCAAGCCGCATTCCTTCGGTGACGTCTTCTGCCGCGCGTTCCGCTGCTTCCTGTTTAAACTGATCGCTCATTACCCATTCCTCCGGTCAACGCCCATTGACGTGCATGTTGACCGGCCGTCTCTTTTCTGGCCGCCGGGTGCTTAACATGGCCAGCCTCCACCGGTCCAGTGACATTCCCCTTTTCACGGGGGAACTGCCGCAAGACACTTACGGTGCCGCATGGTTAATTTGTTAACCATCATTTTAGACAGACCCTCGATAATACTTGAAATTATTCAGTGTTCGGAAAGCACAGAATCAGATGAACATCTTTCGACTGAAGCCGCGGCGCGATCGGCACAATAATGCTTTGTCGGACGACTTGGTTCGCGACGAGACCACTGAAATTGAACTTCCGGCCGAAACGGATGACCCTTCCCATGCCGACCAGATGGGTTTTGTGCTCGACAGCCTTGAGGACGATTTACAGGTCGCAGCAAAGTCGATCGATTCATCAGCACAAAAAGTGCAGAGCCGACTCGACAGCCAAATGGAAACGCTCGCGTCAATTCGAAGCGGCAGCCAGTCGCTCGCCGATCAGTCAGCCATTGCCGAGGAAAATGCCACCGGACTTGCGGCTTCCATCGAGGAGCTGACGGCATCCAGCGGAGAGATCGGCAATCAGGTCGGCGTTTCCAACGAGCTTGCCAACGAAGCGCGGGATGTTGCCGACGAGGTCAATCAGGGCGTTATGGATCTGAAGCAGGCGATTGATGACATTGCAAATGTTGTCAGCCTGATCTCCGACATCGCCAAGCAAACCAACCTCCTGGCGCTCAATGCGACGATCGAGGCAGCCCGGGCCGGTGAAGCAGGAAAAGGCTTCTCGGTTGTGGCAAGTGAAGTCAAAGCCCTCTCCGTCGAAACACAATCGGCGACCGAGCAAATTGTTGCCAATATCGATCGGCTCAATCAGTCTGCAGAGCAAAGCCTGGGGTCAGTCGGACAGATCATCGACGTGATCGGCAAAATTCGCCCGAGCTTTGCAGCCGTCGAGGAAGCTGTTCAGACCCAGATCGAAACAACGAACGTTATCGGTGGTCAGGCGCACAAAACCGCCGACTTCGTGCAGGAAGTTGTCCACACGGCCCAATCCATCACCAATTCCGCTGCGAAGGCCGAGGAAGGTGGCACGCTGGCGCGCGAGACCGGCGCTGAAATGAGTGCTGCAACCCGGTCCCTGCAATCTCGTTTCACAATGATGATCCGTCAAACCGGGATGGGTGACCGCCGACAATCGGACAGACTGCCCGTCAAGATTCCAGGTACGGTCTCGAGCGGTTCAAAAAGCGTCCGCATTGAAACCCTTGATATTTCCAAAGGTGGACTGCTGTTCAAGCCGGATGAAAACAGTAATTTCTCCAAAGGCTTCACGCTACTTTTGGACCTGAATGGCATTGGCCAGGCCGAAATGAAAATCGTCGCAGTTTCGGAGAACGGCTGTCATTGCGCCTTCAGTGATCCAAATGACGCATTCAAAGCTGGGTTGGAGCGAAAGATCGCGGCCATACACGAAAGTCATGCAGAAGAAGTCGAACGCGCGCAGTCCGGTGCCGCGAGGATCGCTGCCGCAATGGAAAACCTGCTTGCTGCGAACGCACTTACTCAAGACGATCTTTTTGACACGGTCTACAAGCCGATTGCCGGAACCAATCCGCAACAGGTCTCAACGCGCGCGCTTGCCAAACTGGAAGACATGTTGCCCGAGATCCAGGAAGACATTCTTGAGAACTGCAATGGACTGGCTTTTTGCGCAACCGTTGACCGGAATGGCTACTTGCCGGTTCACAACCTTGTTTATTCGAAGCCCCAAAACCCGGACGACCCCGTCTGGAACGCGGCCAACTGCAGAAACAAACGAATTTTCGACGATCGTGCGGGCCTGAGCGCCGCGCGTAACACCCGTCCTTTCCTGATCCAGTCCTACGCAAGGGATATGGGTGGCGGCAACATCGTCTGGATGAAGGAAGTCGATGCACCCATTATCGTGCAAGGCCGGCATTGGGGCGGTTTCCGCACTGCCTATAAGCTCTGACAACATTGAGTTCCAACACTCTGTCACCCATGGCGATTGATTGGCTTGCAGCATTTGCGTGATGCAGATAGGCATTGACGTTCTGCAACTCAGCTGAGGGTCTCATGTCTGTTCTGGTGTTTGATTTGGACGGCACCCTGGTGTCTTCCATGGAAGATCTTGTTGCAACGCTCAATGTTGTCATGACAGCAGCCGGCCATTCGGCCATACCCCAAGACGACGTCGCACATATGGTGGGAATGGGTGCAAAGGTGCTGATCCAAAGAGGTCTGGAGTTCAATGGCATTGACTGGACGGACGCAGACATCGAGCCGCTCTTTGAGCACTTCCTGGAACATTATGCCGCGAACATCGCGGTGCACACGCGCCCCTTCGATGGTGTCGTCGACGCACTCAAGGCATTTCGAGAGGAAGGCTGGAAGCTGGCGGTCTGCACCAACAAGGCAGAGCGCCTGACGCTTCCGCTGCTGACGGAGCTGGACTTGTCTCAATATTTCGACGCTGTCATCAGTGGGGATACATTTCCCGTTTCAAAGCCGGATGCCGCACCGGTGCACGGTGCGATCAACCAGGCGGGAGGCACGGTGACCGGCTCTATCATGATCGGAGACAGCGTTACGGACATCAATGCAGCCCGCAATGCCGGAATTCCGGTCATTGCCGTTGATTTCGGCTACACACCTGTCCCTGTCGAGCAGCTCGGACCCGACAGGATCATTTCCCATTTTGACGAGTTGGCGGGCGCAGTGACGGCCTTGGCCGATGCGCCCTCTAAAACGTCCTGATAGCCTCGCCAAGCGTTGCTCTGATTTCTTCGCTACGCTCCTTCATAGCGGCAATCTCAGTGTCGATCGCTTCGATGCGGGTCTCAGACTCGGCAAGCTTGCGGGCCGTTCGTTTATAGAGATCGGCACCGGTTTGAACGGCAGACAAGTTGGCTCGAAGCCGATCCTGGTCTGACGTCTCCTCATTCTTGCGGGCACGCAGCAGATTGATCTGACGTTCTACCTGGGTGATCTCGGACTGCAGCTTCGCCAGTTCCCTCAATTTGGTAGCTGTCTGCCTTTCAGGGGCGCGTGAAGCCAGACTGACCAGGGTTTGCGCATCGGTCGTGATCAGCGAATATGTTTCTGAAAGCGTACGTTGTTCGAGCACGGCCGCAGTTTCAGTTGCGCCTTCCAGAACTTCAATTTTCAGTCGATTGTGCGTGGCCGTATCGTCCATATGTTCCGATGAGGAAAACTCCCAGCCCGGCCGTTTGGGGTGTTCAATGACAACCGTCCGCGCATCATCAGGCGCGCCTTTGATCGCGTAGCGTGTTTCAGCGCGCTGGCGGACAGAGGCCGTCAAAAGGCCGTTTGCCACCTTGATCGTCGTGATTTCATTGTCAGATTCGGCCGATTGCGCAATTCTGACCTTCTTGTCGGTTGCAAAGCTCGCCATACGGCTTTCGCCTGATGGCATGCCATTGATCTGCGCGTCGCCGACATACCCTTCGCTTTCGTCATAGACCGTCAGGATGCCCCTCGGCAGGCTTGTGTCGGTTTCATTCTTGATCAAGATCGCCGCGATCGGATGCGCCAAGCCGCTTTCGGGCCGATAAACGGAAACAGTTTCTGCGGAAACGACCTTATCGACAATTGGAGCCGACAGTGTTTCACCACTCTCAAGGCTTACAGGCCAGGGCAACGTGAAGGAGGCTGTCACAGCTCCTTCACTTGCCTCGCTGACATTGGCATTTGCCATCTTGCGCGCCATGGGTGCCGGTGCAGGAGCCGCTGCCGACAATGCGGCGATCCTTGAACGGCCGTCGAACATGGCTTCGCTTTCCGCCACCTCAAATCTAGGTTCAGCGCCCGTGTCCGCCGGGGGCACATAACCGGCGGAGACGTCGATCGGAACTTCGCGCCGCTGTTTCCAATAAAGATCATGCAAGCGTTGTTTGAGTGTTACCGGCGCACCTGAAGACAAGGTCACCGTGACATCCCGCCAATCCTCTCCACTGGCGTTTTCCAGAACCGCCCAGGCCTGAAGACGGGCCGTGTCGTCAGCGAGCGTCACAACACGGTAGGCAGTCTTCCAAATGGGAGTTGGCACCACATAGGAAACTGCCACTTCGCGAGCTCCCTCGCCCGCAACCTTCAGCGCCACACTGCGCGCGCCGTCAGACTTGCCTCTGCCGACGGCTCCGAGCGCCTTGGCAACTTTCTGCTGAATATCTTCGTCCAGAAACTGAATTTCCGTATCGGCGGTCAGATCGACGCTTTTGATGCCGCTTGCGCTCAGGACAGAGACGACGTTGCGTTGTCCGCTGTCTCCTTCGTCACGTACGGAAACGCCCAGCACCAAACCTTCAACGCTGGAACCGGCCTTTTCGATGAGCACATTGGTCCCTTGCAGGGCGGCCAACAAACGGGCCGGTGACTGAAGGTCATCAACCGAAAAGGGAAGGTTCTTGAACGTCTCCGCCAGTGGGTTGGGGCCAGGAAGCGTGATGCCCTCGACAACACCCTTTTCATCGAAGACAACAATGCTTTTCAAGACATCGTTCACCTGATCGAGCGGCACCGTCATGTTGATAAGACCGGTGCTATCGATATCCGCCTTGCGAACGACCTCCGCAAGACCACCAGAAGACAGTGTAATGCTGGTTATTGGACCGTTTTCTGCGGCAAGGACAGCAGCGGGAATACTAATAAAAAAAGCGAAAGTTGAAGTAAGTCGAGGCAACATGATTGAAAAACTCCGATCAGACGGCAAGAGGCAAATCGGTAGGCAAACAATACGGCCATTGTGGGAATTCCATGTGCCCTACATCACCAATTTGCACTTGCCAAAGATTGAACACTGCCATGGACAGCGCGCAGCCCAAACAAAAGTTTTCAAGCGGTCAACGCAGGTGGGGAGCGTTTTGTATTTGCGCAACTGGAGAATACCGCTTCATGATCAGGGGGATGTGAAATCACTGCTCGTTGAAAACTGTCAGCCTTCCGGAACCGGATTCAAAGATTCTATAGATACCGCTGCCAAAGTCACTGACAGCGGCTCCGTCGATCTCACGGTGCGCAGAGTTTCGTTAGTTGCCAGCAGAACGGTCTGGTGAACGGCATCACGCTCAATGGAAGCATTCAGTTTCAGGGTGATATGCGCCAGTTCCTGCTCAACTCCATTGCGGAAAACAAAATCGAGGGAACTTGGTGACATCATGTCGACATAACCATTGGCGGCGTATGCACAATCGAAACAGAGCCGCAGAACATCGATCGAAGGTTTCTCGGATTTCAAGAAAACTGGGCATAATTTCTTAATCAAATCCTTAAGAAAGACCGCGACTGTAAGCAATCTGTTAAGTTGGAGCTTACAGGAAGAACGACTCAGTTACCGGTAGAGTTGAGTGAATGGCGAAGTGCCTTTCACAGTCACCGGCCAAGAACCGGCAGCACATGTTCATCACCTTCCTCAAATCCACCACTCTGGCAACATGCCTGATAACAGCGCTCGCTGTTGTTTGTCCCACCCAAGCCCGTCAAAACGTTGACGTGACTTCAACGGACACTGCGCCTGTCAAAAACCCTCGTCAACTCATGCTCGCTTGGCCGAGCCGCTCATCGGCTGACGCACCCTTGAGAGTTGCACAAAGCACGGAGCTCGAGCGGCAAAAGGAGCTGCTTGAATTGCAGCGCCAGTGGATACAGCAGGAACGGCGCCGCCTTGAACAACAGCGGGCCAGCCAGAGGGCCCGCGAGCAAAGCCTGCAGCAGCGTGAGCTGCAACAAAGGCAAGGCCGGGCCGCACAGAACCGTCAAAACTACCAGCGCCAGCAATACCGCTCCCAGCAATACCGCCGCGTCCGCAACCGACCTCAGCAGTATCGCCGCCAGCAATTCCAGAACCAGGGATTCGTGAGGCAGTAAGTCTGTGCCTCAATCAGCATTGTCGCTTTGAACAATCACGACCAGAACCGATATGCTCTCGCCTTTCCGACCAGTTTGTTCAGCCGTCCCCAAGCCATTTCTTAAAAAGAGCCGTTGAATTTTTTCCGACGGAGCCTGTCTGGTATTGTCAGTTGGTGATTCCAATCTGGTGGGAAAAATATGGCTACACAAACCGCAAACAATCCAGCTCGGGAAAAGATGCTGAAAGGTTTGTCCTACCAGAAATCGGGTGAAATCGAGAAAGCGCAACGCTGTTACAAGCAGGTTCTGAAAAGATCTCCAAACCATCCGGACGCCCTGCATTTGCTCGGTGTGACATATCGACAGCTGGGCTATCCAAAGCGAGCGGTTGAATACATTCAAAAAGCCATCAAAGCGAATGGCAACCAGGCTCCATTTTACGCCAACCTGGCTCGGGCAATGATGGACATTGGCACGGACCCTGAAAGCCTTCTGGCGGTATGCAACAAGGCTTTGTTGATAAATCCCAAGGAACGCGAAGCGCGCAATATAAAAGGTATTGCACTCACTCAGCTCAAAGACTTCAACGAAGCCGAAATGATCTTTCAGGAGCTAGTAGTTGAGTATCCCAATTTTTCCGACGTCTATCACAATTTTGGGAACTTATTGATGGAGGCTGACAAAGCAGAACACGCCATCAATTTTTTCACGAAAGCTTGCTTACTGGATCCTGACAATTCGAATAATTTCATTCAACGCTCCAGATGCCGAATGAAATTGAAACAATATGAACCCTCACAGCTGGAACTTTCCGAAGCTCTCGAAAGGTTTCCGGGGGATAGTGAAGTTGAGCATGAAGCTGCGAGGCTATTGTTTTGCATGAACGAGTCTCGGAGAAGCGTTGAATATGCCCGCAATTCACTCGGTTCTGACCCGAAAAACTATCACAAGGCCATTACGTTAGGCGTGAGCCTTTTGATGCTCGGAGAAGAAAAAGAGTCTCTTGAGACAATGAAAATGGCACAAAGATTGGGACCTCAGGGAAACAAAACAATCGAGTGGAACCTTTCGCTGGCGTATCTGGCAAACGGAGATCTTGAAAATGGATGGGCTCTTCACAAAGCTAGATTTGGTGACCCGTCGCTACAGGTAGCAGACCGGAAATTCGAGGTACCGGAATGGACTGGAGAAGACATCTCAAACAAGACTGTATTGGTCTGGGCTGATCAGGGTCTTGGAGATGCACTAAGAGCAGGAACTATGCTGCCAGAACTCATTGAAAAGTCTGGTAAAGTGATCATTGAACTCTCCGAGAAAGCCGCTAAGTTTTTCAAATATTCTTTTCCGAGCACCGTTTGTCGGGTAGCTCAGGTGGATAAAGACCTGAATGCCACTGCGTCTGATTTCGATGTGCATACCAATATCAGTGATCTGGTCGAGTTTTTCCGACCGGATTTGAATTCATTCACAAACGCACAGTGTCCAGTTTATTCTTTTGAGAAAGAGCGTGCGCTTGGCTACCTGGAAAGACTACAAGATCATGAAAATAAACCTATAATCGGGTTCTCCTGGAGGTCGAAAAACCTTGCTGTAAATCGTGCTCGGTTTTATTTGTCAGCGCCAGGGATTGCGCCGATTATGGAGTCTCGTGACGCGATTTTCGTCAACTTGCAATACCTTCCAGTGGCAAAGGAACTTGAGTTTTTTCGAAGCAAGTTCGGAGACAAGTTTCACAACCTGGAAGATGTAGACCTGTTCAATGACCTTCTCGGTGCTGCAGCATTGACTGCGTGCTGCGATCTGGTTGTTTCCGCGAACACAAGTGTTGCTGATATGGCAGGTCTTTTGAACGTTCCATGTATTCGTTTTGGACAACAAGAAGCCAGCTTGCTCCTTGGACAGCAGAATCCTCCATGGTACCCATCCGTGACATACATGCACCCATTTCTGGATCGACCATGTGCGGAATTTGTGCCGGAAATTGTTGCTGCGATGAACAAACACCTGGAAGACTGGTCGCCAGACCCTAGAAATGCTCGGCTTGGCCTATAACGCAACTCCATGGCCTATCAATGGAATTTAACTCAGCCGGGTGTTCGAGCGATCGCAACCAGAGTGTCCGTTCTGTCGATCCGGTTTAATGCAGCCTCATAAGTCGCCGAGAGCTCTGGCGTATCAATTAGCGCCAATGGAGACTTGTGCCCTCCTGGCTTTCCAAAAGACAACCAAGCGAGGTGGTTTGAAATTGGATACCTCTGCACGCCTTCGACGGTGATATCGACGAACCCAGAATACGCCAGCAACCTCTTGAGACTTTCGCGAGTGTGAAGAACGAGGTGTTGGCTCCAGAGGGTAAATGACTGAAACGCCTCATTTTGCAGATCTTCTAGGAGAAAATCCCGCGCATGTGGAACTTCGACAACGACAAGTCCTCCAGGTTTTAACATCCGAAAAATGTCATTCAGAACCAACGCTGGCTCTGGCAGATGTTCCAAAACATGAAAGCTGACTAATGTGTCTATGCTGTTTTCGGAGAAGAACTCCAATGACCTCTGGCACGGGATCCCTTCGTCATTCAGCGCCTCTACATAATTCTTTTGGAGTTCCACACCTGCGACTGATGCTGCTTCATGTTCAACGCGTCTCAAAAATGCGCCATCGCCGCATCCAAAGTCTACTATGTCGCGCCCGCAGATATATTTTCTGTATGCTTCAGAACGGCGCCTCGCGTCCCGCGAGACCTCAAAATCGCGATTTCCTGATGCCGCTAGATTTACGGACCTGTACTGCCCTTCTTCGTAGATCTCGTCGCCACCATAAAAATTATCTATGTAGATCACGCCAGAGTGCCGGTCCCTATAGACCGTAAGGTCGCTTCGGTCCCTTGTACCGTGAGCAAAAACCTCTCTATTAGCCTCGCTGGCAACACCAATATTACTGAGGGTTTGGAAAATACCTGCCGTCATGACACGCCTACCTGAATTTGACATCTGCCGTTGAAATTAATTGTGCGTACTGGGCCCGTTTTCAACGGCATTGGCATAAGTTTCTAGCGTGAGCCAATCCCTTGGCGTGTCCAAATCGATTTCCGTTGCATCTGGCAAAACAACCGGAACGCTTTTGCCGAAAAACCGTTGCCCAGAGCTCAGAAACCCGTTCATGTCGAGCGCATAGATAGCCCCCGTCTCCCTGTATTCCTTCGAACGATCCTGGCGCCGCTGACGCGGCTTGGAGGCGTCATGATTTACACCTACACCCGTCCCGTCTGGGTTGATTTTCCAAAGAAACGCATGGACTTCAACAACGGAAAATGCCGTATCAGCGTTAAGTTTACTTCGTTCACTTACAACTTTGTCTATTTCTGCAGAAGTTGTTAGCGGCGAGGTACACTGAAGAAACACTACTGTCTCTGCGTTGGCGCACGATTCCTGTGACTGAATTGCATGCAATAGCGCTGATTCAGATGAAGCCTCATCGCCCGAAATCTCAGCCGGCCTTTGCACGGTTCTTGCACCGTATTTCTCAGCGATCGACAAGATAACATCGTCGTCGCTTGAAACGATGACATCGGAGATTGATTGCGCCTTCATCGCTGCACGAATGGTGTGCGCTATTAGGGGCTCACCAAGAAAAAGCTTTATGTTTTTTCCCGGAATTCCTTTGGAACCGCCACGAGCCGGAATTATTGCGACAGCACGCTTCATAACGTTCCCTATATTCTTCAAAAGGTTTTCATGTGAACAGTTCTAAAAACCTTGCGTATTCACTGCCGCCTTTTTCAAGTCGTAGATTGCCATGCGTCTTGCAATTTCAGGCGCTAGGACTTCGGGTTTCCAACCAAGAACTTCCTGCGCTTTCGAATTGTCGCCACGCAAGTAGACAACGTCAGACGCCCTGAAGTATCTCTGATCGACAAAGGCTATCATCTTGCCGGTCTTGCGATCGTAGCATTTCTCTTCAATGCCTTCTCCTTCTGAGTAGAGATCGAAGCCGAATTCCTGAGCTGCCAGGAATAGAAACTCCCTGACAGTGTATTCGGTATTTGTTGAGATCACGAAATCATCAGGACTATCGTGATCAAGCATCTTAACCATCATGTCGGTATATTCCGGCGCATATCCCCAATCCCGCACACTGCTCAGATTGCCTAGTGGCATGGCTTCCGCGTTCTGAACTTTGATACGAGCGAGCCAACTGGTGATCTTGCACGTCACGAACTCGTATCCGCGCAGCTCAGACTCATGGTTGAAAAGTATCCCAGAAGTCGCAAACATATCATAGGCTTGCCGATAATTCACGACGATAGAATGCGCAGCGAGTTTTGACACCGCGTATGGGCTTAATGGGTTAAAGGGCGTTTTTTCGGTTTGGGGTTTCTCAAGGACATCCCCATACATTTCGGATGTCGAAGCCTGATAGAGTCTAGCGTCTAGTTTCAAGAGGCGCATGGCTTCCAGGATATTTAGTACGCCCATATAGTTCACGTCGGAAGTATAGTGCGGGAACTGAAAGCTATCAGCGACAAAACTCTGTGCAGCCAAATTGAAAATCAATTCGGGCCGAATTTCATTTAAGATATTCTGGACATTGGCAAATTCTGTCACCTCCAAGGTACAGAATTTGATTTTATCCCTTATTCCCAGTTCCTTTAGACGACCGGTCTTTGAGGTGCTTCCTCGACGCATTGCCCCCCAAACTTCATCACCCCGGTTCAACAGAGAACGAGCCAAAAAAGCCCCGTCCTGACCAGATATTCCGGTGATTAGCACTTTAGCCATGCTTCTCTCCTAGCTGCCGAATAGCATTTTCAAATCCGTCTCCTTCCGACAAATGGCCCTGCCAGACTTCAAGTACTTTGCGTCCTGGACCATTGATAAAAGAAGTTGGATCTCCCAGATCACCATGACCAAACTCTATTCCCTCCCCATCTATTCCGGTCGCGTCCGCAATATGAATATGCCTGGCAAGTGGGATAAGTTTTCGTACCAGTCTCGCCAATTGGCCTTGGCGTAGTTCGCTGATAAAATCAGATGGGACAGATCAAGGCACAACTCCATGCCAGTTTCTTGCAGTGTCGCTATGTCGCCTTCATCGCAAAACATATCCAGAACGTCTGCGCCACCAAAATACCATGCAATTTTTGGCAGCCATTGCGGGAAAATTGGAGCGCCGCGATTCTGGCCTGTATTGAACAGAAATGTTTGCAACATTTCGTATGTCTGGAATTTTCCTTCAGGCCTCAATCGAGAAAAGCTACCGACGATCGGCACCTCTGCGCCCGTCCGATTTGCCAACTCTAATGCAAGATCAACGCAAGTATCGATGACAGACCGGCTTCCCTTCCGAATTCTTTCATCTCCGCTGAGTGGATCGATCAGTGTTTTGCTGTCGATATAGTCGGGTATATGAATGGAATAGTGCTTGGCCAAATCGAGTTTCGACAGGCCATCTGCCATCGAAACTCGGAACCTCTCGACTTCTTCATAAGAGAGATGCAGCTCATTGTTCTTGATTGGAAAGCGCTCCTGCAGAGCTCTCGCATCGTGCAGTCTCAATGGGATCGAAAGTTGTTTTTCGTCGCAAAACAAAACAAGATCTTTTTGAAGCGGAGGCTTTAATTCAGTGAAATGCTGCTCCGCAATTGCGCTACCGGCAGCAATAGATCTTTTGACTTCGCCAAGATTCTTCTGATTCACGCTGTCCCAGGTCAGACCTTTGCGGGGTGCTCTCGTGACCGTATTCTGTAAACTCAATTTTTCGCCTACTTCGATCGTGCGGGAAGCATATAGCGATGATCCCAGGTTTTGCATGTTTATGCGTTCACCCTGGTTCAATTCGCGTTCCCCTTCCCCCTGCACAGCTTTGAACGAGTTCAATAAACGACAAAACCTAGCAAACTCATCAGGATCAGAACTTGAACTGTCATCTATGCCGCGTCCCCTTTTGTCCAGGGTCAAATGGCGCTCAAATACTGTTGCACCATTTGCTGCAGCTACGAGGCACACTTCCCAATCCAAGTCATGGCTAGAGTAGCCTACGACCGAATTCGATCTTTCCTTCAAGCTTTTGATAAATGCCATTTGCTGGTTTCCCAGCAATACCGGATAGTTGGAAATACAGTGCAGATAAATGATGCCCGGGATGTTTTTCGTTGCATCGACTGCACGAAAAATGTCCTCTTCGCTATGGCCACCAGTACTCAAGATGAGCGGTTTGCCTAGTGCGGCTAGCGATTTGATCAAGTTTTGTTGAGTAGTTCTGCAGAAGGAACTTTGAAGAAATCAAACTCATTAATATTATCGCCAAAATCAATTGTATCTTCGAATTTAAAAAAACTTATTCCCGCGGTCATACCACTACTTTTTATTCCTGCACTGAGTTCAAGAACAACTGAAGGCGGTATATAACATTCGTCAATTTCTCGACTAAGGATCTCGTCGCCGATCTCGTCTGTGGCCTGATAGAATCCATGTTTGCTGCGATATTGGAATTTCGCTCCCCATGCGCCTGCTTCGCTGGCAATCTTGATCAGTTGTTCTGCGACTTCGGTTGAACCGCGGTGATTTATACCTAGTTCAGCAATAACTTTCATGAGGTGGAACCCAATTGCGGAAGGGTCCAGCAATCGGGCCAGAACCTATCGGTTTAGGTTCTAAGAGTATTGCATGGTGTCGGCAGTTGAAATTCTTACAACGTACTTCGACGCTGCCTTCCACAGATATGCGAAAGTCATTGCTTGATTTTCCAGCTTTTTCAGAGCCGACTTGCACGATCACCGCTTATTTGCTTCTAGAAAAAAAGGGTCGGACAAACCGACCCTTAGAAGACTCTCTAACTTTCCAAATATTTTTAACCCACGAATGCCCGTTCAACGACGAACTCGGCGGGTTTGTTGTTTGCGCCCTCGTTGAGGCCAGCGGCTTCTAGCAGTTGTTTGGTGTCTCGGATCATGTCCATGGAGCCGCAGATCATGCCGCGGTCGACCGCAGGGTCGAGTGGAGGTACGCCGAGATCCTCAAACAGTTTGCCTGACTGGATCAAATCGGTAATGCGGCCCTGGCGTGGAAAGTCTTCACGGGTGACAGACGTATAATGCACCAGTTTGTCTTTCGCATACTCCCCGATCAGCGGATCGTTGATTGTTTCCTGAACCAGTTCTTCGCCGTATTTCAGCTCTGCCACCTCGCGGCAGGTGTGGGTCAGGATGACCTGATCGAACTTTTCATAGGTATCAGGATCCCGGATCAGGCTCGCGAAAGGTGCGATCCCTGTACCGGTTGAAAACATATAGACCCTTTTGCCGGGCACGAGCGCGTCGTTGACGAGCGTCCCGGTCGGCTTCTTTTTCATCAAAACCGCATCGCCCGGCTGGATCTTCTGGAGATGCGAAGTCAGCGGACCGTCCGGAACCTTGATGGAGAAGAACTCCAGTTCCTCGTCCCAGGCTGGGCTGGCAATCGAGTAGGCACGGTAAAGCGGTTTGCCGTCGATCATGAGACCGATCATGACGAACTCGCCGGAACGGAAGCGAAAGCTCGCCGGGCGGGTCATGCGGAACCGGAACAGCCGATCCGTGTAATGTTGTACAGTTTTCACTTCCTCGACGAAGACACCTGCCGGCGCGGCAGCTTCAAGATCAGCGGGTTTGGCAAGTACATTCATTTGAGTTGAGGTCCGTAGGTCATCGCACTGGTGGATTTGTGCCCCATGTAGCACCACTCCTACATTGACTTGAAGCAACCCGCATCCACGAAACAACCGAATTTCAAAAAAAACATTCTAATTTCGGTCAACTTTCAGGGTCCATGTCCCCATTTCGAAGAGATGCGTCCATTCGAGCCCGTGCCAGCCATTTCTCAACGCATAAAGTGAAGTTCATTCAAAGGGCAGAACCAGGTTATCAAAAGCCCTACTCCCGACCCGTTGCGGCCGGTGATTTCTAACAACTGAAACCGGAAAATATTGTCATTGGCATCGCCGAATGGCGATCACGCATTCGCTCACAATTTGCAATCATTTGTGACAATTCAAAGAATTCGACAGTCTATGTCGCTTTTTATTTGACAGACCAAGACAAATTGAAAAATCTGTAGATAAACAAAGACAAACCTCAATAATACCTTCCAACGAGGTGAAGTAAATGTCCGGACGCACACACGAAGAAACAGGCCAGACGATAGCATTCGTTCTGTTGGACCGGTTCTCCATGAACGCATTCGCAAGCGTCATTGAACCACTGCGTATAGCAAATCGGCTGCTCGGCCGGGAGTATTACGCATGGACGACTTATTCCCTTGACGGGAATTCAGTCATAGCAAGCAACGGATGCGAGGTTGCAGTAAAAAAGTCTATTCGTGAGCTTCACGACGCTGACATTACACTGTTGTGTACTGGCATTGATGTGGAACGCTTGCCGCTCAATCCGGATCTCGGCAACAAGCTCAGGCGTTTAAATGCCATGGGCCGCACATTTGGCGCCATCTGCACGGGCGCCTATCTCCTGGCCAGATACAATCTGCTCGATGGCAGACGCTGCACCATTCATTGGGAGAACCTGCGGTCACTGCGTGAAGAGTTTCCGGACGTTGAAGTGACCTCTGATATCTTTGCAATTGACCGCAATTGCATCACCTGCGCAGGCGGCATGGCGTCGCTCGACATGATCCTGCGGCTGATTGCCATCCAGCATGGAGCATATCTTGCGCACGAGGTCGCCGAGGTCGCGCTTTACCAGAACATGCGCTCAGGCGAGATCTGCTCAGCGTCATGACATTGAGGCCCGGACCGGTATCTCCAATGCCAAGATCCTCGATGCCATTCGCATCATGGATCTGCACATTGAAGATCCGCTCAGTTGCCAGCAACTGGCGATGACCGTGAACCTGTCCCCACGTCAGCTTGAGCGTCTGTTCCGTCGTCATTTCAATTGCACACCGGGCCAGTATTACCTGCGTCTGCGGCTTGAAACCGCGCGGGATCTTCTGCGCCGGACAAGCCGTCCGGTGCTGGACGTTGCTCTAGCCTGCGGCTTTGCCTCCACGTCTCATTTCACCAAGTGCTATCGGGAACGTTTCCTGTGTACGCCGACGGAAGAGCGGCAGTCTTACCAATGGGCCAATACCAAATCCACGTCCGGTGTCGGGACTGCAACGCCTATGAGGCTCGTCGCAAAGTCCTGATGTGCTGTGTTGGTCTTTTCAAGAACGCCGCGTGATCGCGGCGTTCCTTGCTACTGCGCCAGCCGCCAGACACCAAGCGGGATCAGATAAAGGCCAAGCGCCAGTATGGCCGCCAGGATCAAACGCCTGAATGCAGCTTCTGAAACCCTTTTGCGCATTTTCTGGCCTGTCCAAACTGCAAGCAATGTCGGGATCACGAGTATGATGGAGGCCAAGGTTTCGCGCCCGCTTACGAGCCCGAAGCTGCCCAGAGAGATGCCGAGCGCAACCGTTGAGAACAGAAACAAGAGCCCCATAGCCTGAATTAGCTGATCTCTCGGCAAACCGATCGCCTGAAGAAACATGACGCCCGGTACCGTGTAAGATCCGGTCAGTCCCGAGAAAAGCCCGTTGACCAAGCCTAGCCCAACACCGAGCGGCACTTCAATACGCGCTGGTATTGCCAGAACAACTCCTGCCAGCAGCGGCACGGCATAAGCCACCATCAAGATACCCAGCACCAGATCGGCCGCTCCAACCGGGAGGCGTGTCAGAACCAACGTGCCCGCACCGAGGACAAGGACGGCGGCACTCAAAAACGGCCACAGGCGTCGCAGCAAGACTTTCAGGTGACCACCCAGAAGCCCCTGCCAGAGGTTGGTTAAAAATGCCGGCCACAGGACCAGCACCATCGCCTTTTCCACGCCGACAAAAACAGTCAACAGGCCCAACCCGATTGTCGGCAGGCCAAACCCAACAAGCCCTTTGACAAAACCGGCAACCAGAAATGCCGTGATTGAGATCAGTATCAATTCCGGGCCTGCATTCACCAGTCCGGTCAAGATAAATCTCCCGGTATCATTCCTGCCCGCTTGCCGACGCGTTGAAAGCCTTCATCATGTTGTTGGCTTCGCCCGCCTCAACGCGCTTTTCCAGCTCATTTTGAAAGGCACTGATGTGTTTCAGGCAAGGCGACTTCTTCGAAAACATGTAGTGCAAGGAGTTTTCGAGTGCTGGCCAGGGCAGCGCTTCAACCTGACCTTCAGCGCCAAGATCTTTCAGCATCATCTCACCGGCCTGACGCGCGATGACCAGATAATCGGCCTTGCCATCCACAAGAAGTTCCATATTGGTCGAGAAATCATCGAAGGACTGACGACTGATGGTCAGGTGTTTGTTCGCGAAATCGTCGAACTCTTCACCGAAAGTCGCACCAAAGGGTGCTAACCCTTGCAAACCTATCAAATCTTCAAGCGACCCAGGGCGGTCTGACATGCCGGCGCGCACAAAAATCGCTACCGGCTCCTTGATAACAGGTGAGCTAAGCACGTAGTTCCGAGCCCGATCCTTGGTATGGTAAGCGCCGGCGACCATATCGATCTCACCGCTCTCGAGCTGAACAAACACGCGTTTCCAGGGCACTTTGGCACCAAACGCGACATCAACCTTCATCGATTGAAAGATTTCTTGCGCAAGGTCCGGAAAGACACCGCTCAAATCTTCAGCGTCCTTGTGCCTGATCGAGATCGGGAACCAGACATTTGACCCGTTTATCTTGATTTGATCGCAGCTTCCCGTACCTGCAAAACCGTTCGGCATGGCCGCCATGCCCGAAACCAAAACCAACGACAAATAAACAGCAGCTCTGCTGCAAAAATTCAGACACATTCGATCGCAACTCTGAAAAATTCACCCTTAAACATACCAACCAATCAAGCGTCTAGCGGTTCTCCGGTCAATGAAAAAGCCGTAGATGCCGACCCTATTGCCCAACCAAATCGCAATGCATGACTGGATTGCATAAAAACCATTGTCATAAACACCAATTCAAACCCCCATGTCTGGTCAGGCTGCGCATTGAGATGCTAACACTTGGTCATGACGTCTTCCTCGATTTTCAAGATGCCGAACACAGTGGCTCGACATCTCTTCCTGCAAAAACATGGCCTTAGCGAAACACCGAGAGGCAGTGGCAAGGGCGAAGATCTGGCTACGTTGATCACGAAACTCGGGTTTACCCAGGTCGACAGCATCAACACCGTGGCGCGTGCGCATCACATGATCCTGGCAGCGCGCAGACCCGCCTACAAGGAGAAGAACCTCAAGCTTTTGCTGGAGCGGGACAGACTTGTCTTTGAACATTGGACCCATGATGCATCGGTTATTCCAACTCAATTCTTTCCGCACTGGCGTTTGCGCTTTCAACGGGACCGGGAAGCCCTTACCGGGCGTTGGCGCAACTGGCATGACAATGGATTTGAAGCCAAGATCGAGAACGTTCTCAAGCAGATCAGCGATCACGGTCCGGCAACGTCGGCAACTGTCGGCGAGGACGAAAAACGCAGCAGTGGCGGATGGTGGGAGTGGCACCCTTCCAAAACCGCTCTGGAGTTTCTCTGGCGAACGGGTGAGCTTTCCGTCTGTCACCGCGCTGGCTTCCAAAAGGTCTACGACCTGACCGAACGCGTCATACCACATGAGAAACTGAACACCCGTTTTGATGCCGAGGAAACGATCGACTGGGCTGCGCGCTCGGCCATGGAACGTCTCGGGTTTGCGACCTCGGGTGAAATTGCGGCTTTCTGGGACCTGATTACCCCGAAGGAAGCCAAGGACTGGTGTCAGGTGGCACATGGCAGAGGCGTACTGACAGAAGTTGAAATCGAATGTGCTGATGGGTCATTTCGCCGGGTGTATGCCTTTCCTGAAACGGTCGAGACCCTCGACACCGTCGAAACACCGCCTTCGCGTGTGCGGGTCCTATCACCTTTTGATCCAGCGCTCAGAGACCGGAAAAGAAGCGAACGGCTATTCGGCTTCAGCTACAGGATTGAAATATTCGTTCCGGAAGCCAAGCGCGAATATGGGTATTACGTCTTTCCGGTGCTCGAAGGTGCTCGCCTCATCGGTCGCATTGACATGAAGGCGCTTCGGAATGAGGACAGGCTGCATGTGCGTGCCTATTGGCCGGAAAAAGTGTTCGCGCGTCAAAAGCGCGAACGGCAAAACTTGCGTCGGAACTCAACCGCATGGCCCGCTTTGCGGGGTGTTCGGAAGTCAGCTATGAACCCGATTGGCAAAGGACGCGCTAACGGCTCGTCGCAATGCAATCGCTCGCTCGCCTCTCCTGAGCCAATCTCAGTTTGTGCCTCTTACTCATTGCTTTTTCAGTATTTTCCCTGACAAAAAAGTTAAAAATAAACTAACCAATCAAGCGCATCATTTGCTATCGAGCCACGAGGTTGATGATGCGTCTGTCAAACAAGAAACCGGCTGTGACATGGCCCAAACTCAGCGGACCACACATATGTGTGGGGGCTGGACAAAGGGCGATGGATCTTGCACGCAAGAGCCTGATAAGCGCCGCAGAGCTGCGGGACGGCAAACTCAGCAAAGCCGACATCGAGGCTGTTTTTGACTTCCTGTCCGCCTCTCAGGACCTCTTCGACATCTATCGCTCCAATTACGAGGCCTGCGGCCGCATCCACAAGAAGCAGCCCTTCGTAGGGGCCAACAAGGACTTCTTCGCAATGTCGGTCCTAAGATTCCTGTGTTTTGATGTTGTGAGAAAAGTCTTCGAACCGCAGATCAAACGTGCGGACCCATCCTGGGAAATCGAATTTCTTCAAGCTTTCGCAGCTTATATCTGCCGAACGTCGGATGCTCAGTTCATTGACGAACTGTCTGAAGCCTATCGCAAACTTGCCAAATCACACGGTAACGAGATTACGGCCATAACGATTGCCAACGACAAGTCCATCAGAGCAATCGTTGGCCGCGTTTCAAAGCAGTTCCCATCAGAACATATTGATTTCGTGAACTTTTCAAATGCCGTGAACAAAGCTCTGTCGGACAAATACGAGACTTATGGCCCTTCGCCGATCAAAGTTTCAGAACCTGTGATTGAACTGTTTTTCAACACATTGAAAGACCCAGAAAAGTCCAATTTCTTCCGTAAATCGGTTATGGCCTAGGGAAAGCTGCATTATCTGCGGCTACAGAAACGCAAGTCACCCACGCACCATTCTCGAGCGGTTTTGATAAGAGAACACATTTACTTTAGATTGCATTTTTTCCTTGATCATCTTTAACGTGAGCTTCATGCTGCATCGCAAAAAATCGATCGAGTCGAGACATGTTCCGTTTCTTCAACAGCCACCTTCCTGTGCTTGTCGTCGCCCTGCTGGCGTTCTGGACATTGGCCCAAACTGTTTCTTTCGCGTTTTCGGTCGGCAACGCAACTCTCGCCTATTCAACTGTCGAGACGGTGCCAAACTCCGCTGAACCTATTGAAGCTTCCACAAGGAACGCACCATCAGGAACTGCGGAACAGCAAGGTCAAAGATCCTGCTTTCTGACCTGTTTCTCCGATGCTGACTTTTGTTCAAGCCACTGTTCAGCGACATTGGCCATGGCCCCGGCCGAGAGGGCGCGCGATTGGAGAATTCAGCGCGCTGGCAGGGCGAAGCCGGATGTGCTTGACGGTGTTGAAGTGCCCGTCGACCCTGCACCTCCCAAAACCTTCATCTAACTCCGCAACCCGGCCAAACCGGGACCTTGTTTTGTCATCTTCGGAGTAAGACGAATGTCTTCCAATTCTTTGCATTCAAGCGGTTTTGCCGCGCAAATCGAACGTACCTTTTCCCCCGGACCCGACCGTCTGACCGTCCGCCAGAGTGACCAGGTCGCTTTGCTCCTGCGGCTTGGACTTGGGTCCGTCTTTGTCGTCGGCGGCTGGTGGAAGCTCCAACGGGCAATCGACGCCGGCAGAGCGAGCGAACTCGTTGAAAAATACACGGCTTCAAACGGCTACATAAATGATTTTTTCCAGTCGTATCTGTTCCGTGGCGACTGGTTGTCCGCTTGGGGCTTCCTGACGGCACTCTCAGCCTTCGAGCTTGTCGCAGGTATAGCGCTCGTAGCCGGTCTTCTTGTCCGGCCGCTTGCAATTGTCTTTGGCCTGCTGATGTGGTCGTTCGTTGCTGCCCTCCCCGTTTCAACTGTGCCTGGTCACGACACATCAGCCAGCACCTTCTTCACGCCGGCGATGATTGTCCAGATCCGCGACATCGGTCTGTCCGGAATGTGCTTTACACTTGCAGTTCTCGGATCAGGCAGCATGAGCCTCGATGAACGTTTGACCGGACGCGGAGCCGGCGCACAAACGGCGGACTGGTCGGCTCTTGGCCTGCTGCTGCGCCTTTCGGTCGCCGTTGCCTTTCTGGCTGGTGGATTTTTCTACGGACTCGATCATGTCAAAAGCTGGTCCGGATTTCCCCTGCTGCTCATTCTTGTCGGCTTGACACTCGCCTCAGGACACGGGGTCAGGATCGCGGCGGTGGCTGCCTTCCTGATCCTTGTGATTTATTGTGCCGGCAAAATCAGTTTGGACAAGACACTTTGGGACAATCTGAATGCCATCAAGCGTGAGTTTGCCTTCCTGGCAGCCTCATTGGTCCTGGTCCGCTACGCAGGTGGTGCAGGTTTCAGGGTTTCTGACTTGCTGTCTGCACCAAGAGAGGTGTTCTTCGGAAAATTGCGCAACTGATCTTCAGGAGAACGCGTAGCTTCACGGTGCTGAAAAGCCAGGCGTCTTCGCTTTCATAAAAAACACAGGAGACGCCACAAATCGGCGTCTCCTCAGGCTGTGTGCCAGCTCCCGGGTTGCAAAGTCGCTCGCCCAGTGCTGGTCTTCGGCCCGTTTCAGCTACCCGGATGCCAGACTTTGTTTGAGACCGGCAATTGCGCGTGCACGCACATCATCAAAACTTGATGTTTCAAGCAGCTTCCCGTTTCGATAGACCACTTTCAATTGGTCATCCGACGGGTCCACCTCGTCGAATTTTCTAGCAACCAATTGACCGTTTTTGACAACGACCGCCTGACGGCCCGCCTTGGATGCCTTGTTCGGGTCGGAAACAGGCATCTTGAAAACGTCCTTCCATTGGCCGTCCCCGGTTCTCATCGCATTTGCCTTCATCGCAAAACGCATCGTGTCCCGATTGACGTGCTGCAGCAGGCCGCCCCCCATGCCAAAGGCGATATTGTCCAGTGACCAGCGTTGCCGCACCATTTCATCGACAAGTTGCCTGATGGTCGCAAGCGTCATTCCATCACCCTGAATGACCCTGACGGCCGGATTGAGCACCCGTGCTCCCTTGGCGTTTTCCGCACCACCGTAGCTTTGCCAAAGCGTCTCAAGAGCCTTCAGGGGGTCTCAACTGGGCTTCCGGAATCCGGTCTGATGACAACCGTTGCACCAGATGACAGTACCTGGTCCTTCAGGGCACCGCACCAGATGTTCTTCACGGCGTTGTGGATGTCATAACTGTCCGAGACAACCGCAACCAACGCGTCCTTTTGTGCGAACTGATCGAGCATGTTGGCGTAGGCAGCCGTCTCGCGCTCCGGGCCCCAGCTTGTCATTGTCGAGTGTTCTGCAGCTGGAATGGAAAAACCGGCAATGTCGGCATCATAGAATTCCGTGGCAGCTTCCAGAGCCTCCATCGTGTCGGTGCCAGCAAAGTTCACAAGGTGCGCCATGCCTCCGAGAGCAGCGCTCTCCGACGAAGAAACACCGCGTGCGCCAAAATCGTGCAGCTTGAACGGAATTTGCTGGTCCGGTTCATCAGAGGTTGCCAGCAATCCGCGATAGATAACCTGTTTGCATTTGAAGGACATTGTGGCGACCGTTGAGGGATACCAGACCGCGCGCAGCAGCGCGGTTTCGACCCACGTGGTCAACCAGGGCATGCGGTCATCGGTGTTTTCCAGCTGGACCAGCGGCACGCCACTTGGCACCAGCGAGCCTTCGGGCAGCGCCTTGATTTCCAATGGCAGCAGGCCAGCGTGTTCGTCAACAATCTGCTGCCAGCCTTCCCGGTTGAACGGGACGCCGTGTGCCAAGCAGATTTGAGCAGCCCGCTCAATGTCCTTGACCGTTATCGGCCGTTGAAGCGCCTTTTTCAGATAGGCCTGAAGGCCGAAGAACAACACGTTGCCCGAAAATGGATTGGCGCGTGCCTCGACATAGGCCGAGATCTGCCGAGCCTCGGGCGGGTATTGCCTGTAGTGAGATTGCTTGTAGCTATCTGTTGCCAATAGTGGATTTGTCATTGTGAACTCCTCACGCGACAAGGTGAACGTGCCAGAGGGGCTCCCCCTCAGGCGAGTGAACGATCCAGCATCACAGATCTGCCATCAGATCGATGATGGACCAGTGATCTTCGAAGAACTGCTCGGGTTTCAGATCCCCCAGCCGATGCCAGTTCGCCGATCTGGCATCATCTCCGCCGGTGACCGAGAACAGCTCACGCCGCTCCGGGAGCCTGAAAAGGTAGGCATGTGTGATGATGCGGCCACGCAAAGACCTCTCGGGATGATCGAAAACCCGTGTTTTCGCGCCATCGATGAAAGATGCCAGCATCGCAGGAGGTATCTCGCCCTTGTGGTCGCTGATCCTGGTTTCTTCCTTCAACTCCCGAATGGCCGCATCGCGAATGCTTTCTTGCGGGTTGAGAAAACCACCCGGCAATGCCAACAACCCTTTGCCCGGCGCTTCTCCGCGCTCCACCAGCAGAATATTGCCAGACTGAATGACCACCGCATCGACGGTCACAAAGGGACCGCGTCCCCATTTATCAGGGTAGGCGTCGAGAAACTCAGCCTCTTCCAGAAGCCCCCGAAATGGGTCCGATAGAGCGAAAGCCTTGAGCCATTCGGATACTTCGTTCGAAAGGACCGATTGCGAAATCACAGGAATGCGCTGGAAGAACTGTTTCCTGACATCTGTCGAGGAAAATGTTCCGTATTGGCTCGCGAGCTGAACATTTCCCCACTCGGGAAAGAGCTTCAGGTAGTAGCTGCTCCGATCCTTGCCGTAGCCAGCCAAGGCAATCCGCAAGTCCTGCAATCCGTGCAATACGACCCCGCCCTTGTTGTAGTGCTCAAGAACGGTTTCGTTGACCACGCGCTGCACCTCTGTACACCACGCTGTGTCTGAATAGGGGTGATCCTGAACGGGTTTCAACACCAGTCGTCCGGTCGTCAATTCGTGCTTGAAGACCTTCGCGAACATGTCCTCGCGCTCGGAAAATGTGAAGGGATTGCGGGGGGTGCGTGCCTGCCGTGCAGAACCGATCAGCACGATCAAAGTATGGACCTTTTCAAGCGCTGATCGGATCACGGCCTCATGACCGATATGCAGCGGCTGAAAACGGCCGATGAATACGCCGTAGTCAAACTGTGACATTCGAGTCTCCCTCGAATTGATGGATGGTCAGTCGAACTCCTCGACTGAAGAGATATTAATGCTCAATTTGAGCATATTCAAGAGATTTTGAGAAATTTAATGAAGAATGACTCAGGAGCAACGGTTTCTGACCAAGTTTCCAGACAAGTAGCGAAGAGAGGTGCGGCTTAGGTCCAGCTCAAGACGACTTTCCCGGCCTCCCCCGACTTCATTGCTGCAAAGCCTTGCTGAAAGTCATCAACCGCAAACCGGTGCGTGATGACATTCCTGACGTCCAGGCCGTTTTGAAGCATGGCGATCATTTTGTACCAGGTCTCGAAAATCTCGCGGCCGTAAACGCCCTTGATCGTGATCGCCTTAAAGACAATGCGAGACCAGTCCACCGGAGATTTTCCCGGCGGAATTCCCAGAAGTGCAATGCGCCCACCCATCACAAGGTTTTCCACCATCTGGTCGAGGGCAATCTGGTTGCCGGACATTTCCAGACCGACATCGAAACCCTCTTTCATACCTAGTTTTTGCTCAGTACCTTTGAGGTCTTCCTCGGCGACATTGACCGGAACAACATCGGCGACCCGTGTTGCAAGGTCCAGGCGCGCTTGATTGACATCCGTGATGACCACATTGCGGGCACCTACATGGCGCGCAACGGCAGCTGCCATGATGCCAATCGGACCTGCTCCTGTGATGAGTACGTCTTCGCCGACAAGGTCGAAACTCAGCGCTGTATGCACTGCATTTCCAAGCGGATCCAATATGGCACCAATTTCATCGTCTATCTCATCAGGAAGCGGCACCACGTTGAAAGCCGGCAGACGCAAATATTCGGCAAAAGCACCCTGTTCGTTGACCCCAATGCCGCGGGTTTCGGGATCAAGGTGAAACTTGCCTGCGCGCGATTGACGAGAGTGCTTGCCGATCAGGTGCCCCTCACCTGAACAGCGTTGACCAATTTCGAGATCCGTTACTCCACTGCCGATCTCGACGATTTCACCGGCAAATTCGTGCCCGGTTATCAGAGGCACGGGAACTGTCTTCGATGCCCATTCATCCCAGTTCCAGATGTGGATGTCGGTTCCGCAAATACCCGTCTTGTTGATACGGATCAGAACGTCGTCCGGGCCTATTTCGGGAACGGGTGCCCGGGTCATCCAGAGCCCTTGCCTTGGTTCTGCCTTGCACAGCGCCTTCATCTGATTGCTGCTCATAACAAAACCCCTGTTGCCTTGCCGGCCTTGGCAAAGGCATCCAACGCCCGATCAAGGTCGGAGCGGGACAAAGCAGCGTTCATTTGGGTTCTGATACGTGCCTGTCCCCGTGGTACAACGGGAAAGAAAAAGCCAGAAACAAAGACACCCTCTTCAAAGAGCTCGGCTGCCATTGCCTGAGCGAGTTTCGCGTCACCCAGCATGACCGGCACGATTGGATGTTCGCCTGGCAGCAGCTTAAAGCCGAGGCTTTCCAGGCCCGTTCGCCAGTAACCGGTATTGTCGAAAAGGGCCTGGCGAAGATCATCCCCTTCTTCGACGAGGCGGATGGCTTCAAGTCCGCTCATCACGACTGCAGGCGGCAACGAATTGGAAAACAAATAGGGCCGCGCCCGCTGGCGTAACAGGTCGACAACGGGTTGCGGTCCGGCAATATACCCACCTATGCCACCACCCAGCGCCTTTCCCAGTGTCCCTGTCAGAATGTCGACGTTTACACCGAAATGCGCTGGTGTGCCTTCGCCCCTTGGACCCATGAAGCCTGTCGCATGGCAATCGTCCACCATGACGACGGCGCCATATTTCTCAGCCAAGGCAGTGATCTCGGGGAGCTTGGCCAGATAACCATCCATGGAGAAGACACCGTCTGTGGCGATCATCATGTGCCGGGCACCGCCATCACGTGCCTCCTGAAGCTTTGCCTCCAGATCCGTCATATCGGAATTGGCATATCGGAAGCGTCTGGCCTTGCAAAGACGGATGCCGTCGATGATAGACGCGTGATTGAGCGCGTCCGATATGATCGCGTCCTCAGGTCCGAGAAGAGGTTCAAACAAGCCGCCATTCGCGTCAAAACAGGCAGCAAACAAAATGGCATCATCCTTGCCCAGAAAACCTGCCAAACGTTGCTCGAGTTGACGGTGGATGTCCTGTGTTCCGCAGATAAAGCGCACCGAAGCCATGCCATAACCCTTGGGTTCAAGCGCTTTTCTCGCTGCTTCCTCGAGCGCTGGATGATCAGCCAGGCCTAGGTAGTTGTTGGCGCATAGATTGATCACGTCACGTCCACCAACCGTTATCAGACCGCCTTGTGGCGACGTAATCTGGCGTTCGCGCTTGTAAAGCCCTTCCGCTTCGATCTCTTTCAGGGTCTCGTGGATATGTGACAGGAAGGCCTCGGACACGGCATTTCTCCGGCAAAATGGATATTTCATCCACTATGCCGGATTTTCACTCGCAATAGAAGAGAAGATTTCCGGTATCACGGATTTTTTGACACCTGCGCGAATTTTTCACGTCATCGGGGCATGGTTACCCCTGCCATTCGAATACCAGCGTAAAGCAATGCACCACCGGCGCATTTGTTGAACAAGGAGACGATCCAGTTTTTGACCCCTCCCCTGGTCAGCCTGTCTCCCAGGAAAGCGTAGGCCGTGTAGGATGTCAGGTCTATCAGGAAGGTCACGCCACCCATGATCAGGATCTGGGGCAGAATGGGTTGCTCGACGTTCAGAAACTGCGGCAGTATCGCTGCAAAATACAAGAGCGCTTTCGGATTGGCGAACTCGATGACAAAGCCCTTTGCAAACAGGCTCTTCAAACTCGACAACTGTTTGTCGCGCTTTACGCTGAGAGCACCGGCCGGTGCCAGAAGCGACGTCAGTCCGAGCCAGACCAGATATGTAACCCCGGCCCATTTGATGATTGAAAACACGAGATTGGACGCGACGAGCAAAGATGCGATTCCTGTCGCCGAAAACACGAAATAAATTGCATTGGCAAACGCAATCCCAAAAACACCGGCAAGCGCTCGTTTGCCGCCGTTTGCCGCCCCTTGCGCAGCGACGGCGACCGCTGCAGCGCCTGGTGTGAAAACGACCACGGCAGTGGTGATGAGGAAAACCAAAAAGACATCGAATTGCATTCCGATCTCCAATTTCTGCAAGAGAAAGCGTATTGGGTGCCGTCAGGCAGCTGCCACGATTTCGATCTCAACCAGCCAATCGGGTGTGAGCGTCCTGACGACGATGGCAGTTGTCGGCACCCGTCGGTCTCCAAGAGCCCTGACCCTTGCGTTCTGGTTCTTTTCTGCAAGGTCGGCGCTTGTCAGATAGCTCGTAACGCGCACGATATTATCGCACGTCATATCGGCGGCGTTCAGGATGCACCGAAGATTGTTCCAAATCAGTTCAAGCTGCTCGTCCAGTCCATCCGGAGCGCGGCCCTTTGCGTCGAGACCCATCGTGCCACTGACAAAAAGCATGCGACCGGGGCCCTGAATTTCCAGCGCATGAATGTAGTCCGGTGTCGCCGGGTATATCCCGGATACGGGATTGATCATCCTTTCGTTCATGCCTCAACCTCGCTTGCTGAATTTCTTCTTCCGTGAGAGCATGAAGCTGAATAAAATTTTGATCAATGCGGAAGAGGCCGAATGACATCAAATAGAGAAGACGTTCAGAAAAACAGGCTGTCGAAGAGGCCGCTGGATGCATTCGACCGAAAGATATTAGGCAAACTGGTAGGCAACGCCCGCCAGACCTATGCCGAAATCGGCGAGGAAGTCGGCCTTTCGGCACCGGCAGTGCATGAACGGGTCAAACGCATGACCGCTTCAGGAGTTATCAAAGGCACAAACGCTGACATTGACGCGATGGCGGTCGGCAAGCCTTTCCTGGCCTTTGTTCATGTCGATGCAAGCGGCTGGGGCAAGAGCGAGAGGATGATGCGTCTCAGGGACTTTCCGGAAGTCGAAGAGCTCCACTCCGTTACGGGCGATACTTGCGTGATCTTAAAGGTCAGAACAGCCAACGCAGACGCAATGGAAAACTTCCTGGCCCAGGTCTATGCCCTGCCCGGCGTCCGGGCGACGCGGAGCTACGTTGTGTTGACAACATATCTGGACCGTCCTGTTCAGGCCGAAGTGACCGAAGAATGGCCAGACGTCCCGATGCCAAAAGATTAGAGTGGCCTCGACAGAACATGTGTATGTCTTGTTTGAAACTCTATGCTGACAAGGCTGCTATTGCGGTCCCAGAAAGTGCAAATTTTAGAGAGGGCGTTTCGGTTCGTCATGCATTAGCCGAAGTTAAGTCATGTGAACATCTTCGCCCGGGATGGTGATACGTTGGCAGCGTTTTATAGAAAGGCATTTTGGAGCTTGAACAGTGCCATCAGTGAAAGGTCAACACGCCTCTAGGACGCTGCCCAGCAAGCCTCAGAACTTCACGACCATCAAGATAGCACGAGCCGGACCTGATATCGCTTCTATGCAATGGGGCACGTCAGCGGCATAGCGTGCAGTATCGCCCTTGTCGATGACGCCCTTGGCAACACCCGATGTCACCTCCAGCCGTCCTTCTTCCGCGATCAACTGCTCGCGGGTTCCGCGTTCGTGAGGTTTGCTCTCCAGTTTGCCGCCTTTGGCGAAAATAAGCTCATAGACTTCAAACCGGCCGGTGTCCTGTGGCGGTGACAGAATACGGATCTTGCACCCGTCTCCTGCCCTATCAAGCGCGGGCGTCTGATGCTCATGCAGAATTTCCACCCGGTCTTCTGGCGTGTCCTCGCCCAGGAGCCCTGCAAAATCGACATTCAAGGCCCTTGTCAGGTTGAGCAATGTCGCAACGGTTGGATTTGATTCCCCGCGTTCAATTTGACTGACCATGGATCGAGACACACCGGAAATCTTTTCAACTGCCTCCAGCGAAAGGCCCTGGGCACGGCGCGCTTTTTTCAAGCGCTCTGGCAAACGTGAGAGAATTTCTGAATCAGTCATGACGCTGAAAGGATCTACGGAAAATTCCCGCTTGTCACGTCCGGTGTTAGCGAACGGCGCGATTGAACAAGCTTTACCTATGGAAGTGAAGCGCTTCTGTCCTACCTACGTGAATGAACGCGTTTTCACGTAAACAGACCGGACGGGCAGCAGGTGCTACGAGACAAGCGGATTGACCTCGATTCAGTCAAACGCAAGAAGCTGATCGAACGACTGCTGCAAGAGATCAGCCGCTCGCAGGGTGATCTATACTATCAATCAACGAGCACAATCGCGCTTCAGATAAAAGAATACCTCAAAGGCGATGCCAAGTTGAACGCCGAGGAAAAGGCCTTGCTGGAGCCACTCTCTCAAAGAGACATAGAAGTTCTGCTGAGCTTGCATTGACCCCACTGCATCCATAGGCAGTCTATTGTGTACCTGCGCATCTCCTCTACCCAAGCGCCCGCATTCGGCACAAGGGTTCGGACTGGACCGCCTTTCGCTGGGCTGACTTAAGGAATCCCAATGCCGGACGTATGGCCTCGTGAGCCGGCTTGTGTTCCAGATAGTCAAGAATTCTGTAGAGATTGATCGGTTGTTTCTGGATAAGCGAAATAACCTTTTCAACAGCAAGGTCATAAGGATAGGCGTCGATGAACTGGCAGGCTGTCTGTGTTGGTGTGAGAATATAGTAATCCTTGTCCCGTTTGGGAGTATAGCGCGTCACATCAAAGGGAGATGCCCCGAGCACCTGAGGCTTTGGAATGTAGCAAGTAACGTCGGTTGCCGTGTTGTACAACACAGAACCAGACGTCTGTCTGAACCCCAGACTTGCGAGTTTTGATACGGCATGACGCCGCATCGCGGGACTCATTATTTCGGCGTCGGAGCGGTCGTATTTCAGATCATCAAACACAGAAAATATTTTGAGATCGACATCAGCGAGCAGCATATAGGGGCCGAAATCTGTCGTGAAAGCCGCGCTTTCATCAGGAATGATGTCCACCCTTTGCACACCAAAGGCCCTTCAATAAGTAGATACGCCAACCGCCTCGATCCGTGGCTCCTTGTACGCGTCGACAGGATAACACCACACATCTTTTCGCTCAGTTGTTAGTCAAGACTTGGCGCTCGAATTTTCACAGTCAATACCAGGCGTCAGCAGCTCGATTAACCGGAGCAAGGCGAATATTACCAATCGCTGTTCAGTTTCTGCTGCTTTTTCGCCCTCGCGTCCCCAAGCTCACGGGGACTGAATGCGTCGTCGTTTCCGGGGCGCATCCTGTCGTATTCGGAACAGTTCAAGTACCGCGCTCTCAAATAGCGTTCCCTCAACGACTTGAGCGGCAAATGCCTGCTTGAATAAACCGCAATATTTGACACGCCCGGAGACATGAAGATGGCCAGCGATATTGAGATTGCCCGCGCAGCCAAGATGAAACCTATTCAGGACATCGGCGAGTGGCTGAGCATTCCAGAAGAATCCCTGCTGCCCTATGGCCGCACGAAGGCCAAGATCGCAGCTGACTACATTGAAAGTCTCGATGGGCGCAACAGCGGCAAGCTGATCCTGGTCACAGCCATCAACCCGACACCAGCAGGCGAAGGCAAGACGACGACGACTGTTGGTCTTGGCGACGGTCTGAACCGGATCGGCAAGAACGCCATGATCTGCCTGCGCGAACCTTCTCTCGGCCCATGCTTCGGCATGAAAGGCGGCGCTGCGGGCGGTGGTTACGCACAGGTCGTACCGATGGAAGACATCAACCTGCATTTCACAGGTGACTTTCACGCCATCACCTCCGCTCACAACCTGCTGGCTGCGTTGATTGAAAACCATATCTACTGGGGCAACGAACTTGGTATCGACCAGCGCCGGGTCACATGGCGCCGGGTGCTCGACATGAACGACCGTGCGCTGCGCTCCATTGTCTGTTCGCTCGGCGGCGTTGCCAACGGCTTCCCTCGGGAAGGTGGTTTCGACATCACCGTTGCTTCGGAGATCATGGCGATCCTTTGCCTGGCAACGGATCTGGATGACCTTCAAAAGCGTCTTGGTGACATCATCGTGGCTTATCGCCGTGACCGTACGGCAATCAGAGCACGCGACCTGGAAGCGGACGGTGCCATGACCGTGCTGCTGAAAGAGGCGATGCAGCCGAACCTGGTTCAGACACTGGAAAACAACCCGGCCTTCATCCATGGCGGTCCATTCGCCAATATCGCGCATGGCTGTAACTCTGTTGTCGCCACACAGACAGCTCTGAAACTTTCTGATTATGTTGTGACCGAGGCCGGTTTCGGTGCGGATCTCGGCGCGGAAAAATTCTTCGACATCAAATGCCGCAAGGCTGGTCTGTCGCCTGATGCAGTTGTCATCGTTGCCACGATCAAGGCCCTGAAAATGAATGGCGGCGTCGCCAAAGATGATCTCGGCGCTGAAAATGTCGATGCCGTCACCAAAGGCTGTGCGAGATCTTGGCCGTCACATCGAAAACGTCAAGCAGTTCGGAGTTCCGGCCGTTGTTGCGATCAACCACTTCACAGCGGACACAGATGCAGAAGTTCAGGCCGTCAGAGACTACTGCGCCGATCTCGGCGTCGATGCCATCCTAGCTACGCACTGGGCCAATGGTTCTGCTGGAACGGAAGAACTGGCAAACCGCGTGGTTGAACTGGCTGAAAGCGGCGCAGCACAGTTTGCTCCGCTTTATGACGACAACCTGTCGCTGTTTGAAAAAATCGAGACCATCGCCAAGCGGATTTACCGCGCCGATGAGGTGCTGGCAGACAAGTCCGTGCGCGACCAGTTGAAGCGCTGGGAGGCCGACGGTTTCGGCGACCTCCCGGTCTGTATGGCCAAGACGCAATATTCGTTCACAACGGACCCGCAAATGCGCGGCGCACCGACCGGCCACAGCCTGCCGGTTCGTGAGGTTCGCCTGTCAGCAGGTGCCGGCTTCATTGTTGTCATCTGCGGTGAGATCATGACCATGCCGGGCTTGCCGCGCGTGCCCTCTGCCAACCATATCCGTCTTGACGACAACGGACAGATTGAAGGGTTGTTCTGACCGCGTCCGGATCGGAACGACAAACTGGAGGCGGATCACTCGATCCGCCTTTTTCTTTTTCAGGTAGCAAATCGGGTAAATCGCGGTTTCAAAACGCTAATCCGGCATACCAAACACTGCGAGACGCGCCCTTCCCGGCACTGCTGTCGCGTAAACGACTTGCCGTGTCGCATTGGAGATATCCAGGTTTCAAGCTTGAGGCATAAGGTTTTTTCTTAATCTGTTGGCCTTTCGCGCCCTGTATGCGCGCCCGGTGGAGCTGCCTTATGTCCGATGAAGACGATATCGATCTCGCCTCCCTGTCCGACGACGAACTCGTCGAACAGATGCATGATGATCTCTATGACGGTCTGCAGGAAGAAATCGAAGAAGGGGTGAACATCCTTCTTGGACGCGGCTGGACACCTTATGACGTCCTGACCAAAGCCCTCGTTGAAGGCATGCGTATCGTCGGCATCGACTTCCGCGATGGCATCCTCTTTGTGCCGGAAGTGCTGTTGTCAGCCAACGCCATGAAGGCCGGCATGGTAATCTTGCGTCCTCTGCTTGCCGAAACTGGCGCGCCAAAGGTCGGCAAGATGGTGATCGGCACGGTGAAAGGCGACATCCACGACATCGGAAAGAACCTTGTTTCCATGATGATGGAAGGCGCTGGTTTTGAGGTGATCGATATCGGCATCAACAATCCGGTCGAAAACTACCTGGCTGCCATCGAAGAGCATCAACCGGACATTCTCGGCATGTCGGCGCTGCTGACAACCACGATGCCCTACATGAAAGTCGTCATCGACGAGATGAAGGAAAAAGGCATTCGGGACGATTACATCGTGCTCGTCGGCGGTGCGCCTCTCAATGAGGAATTCGGCGAGGCTGTCGGGGCTGACGGCTATTGCCGGGATGCGGCCGTTGCCGTGGAAATGGCAAAGGACCTGATTGCCCGGCGTCACAACCAGCTGGCCAAAGGCTGAGGCTGAGACATGTTCAAGGAGGCTGCCGATATGCAGGCGGGCGAGCCTCTCTTTCCAATCGAAACGGAAGGCGACGCGGCCAACAAGATCGGCCGCGTGCTTGTGATCGCCTGCGGTGCCCTGGCACGTGAAATCATCGCGATCAGAGAACAGAACAAACTCGATCATATCGACCTCACCTGCCTGCCGGCAAAGCTTCACAATACGCCCGACAAGATTCCTGAGGAAGTTCGCCGAACTATCCTCATGAACAACGATGTCTATTCCGAGATTCTGGTCGCCTATGGCGATTGCGGTACCGGCGGGCTGTTGGACAAGGTTCTCCAGGAAACGGGTGCCCGCCGTATCGAAGGCGCGCATTGCTATGCTTTCTTTTCCGGACTGGACACATTTGACGACATGGAAGAGGACCAGTTGGGCACATTCTACCTGACTGACTTTCTGGCAAGGCACTTCCAGACCATGGTTATCGAGCCGCTCGGACTCGACTGGCACCCGCATCTGCGAGACATGTATTTCGCGCACTATACGCGCTTGCTTTACCTTGCACAGACCGACGATCCGGACCTCGAAGCAGCCGCGAGACGCGCCGCAGATCGACTGAAACTTCCTTTCGAAATCAAAAAGACCGGGTATGGAATGCTGGCGCCCTTTGTCGGCAGCGAACCGCCAAAGTGAATTCCGCCGTTCCCACCGTGGGATAAGTCGGTTTTTCACGTGCTGATGCCGCTATCAGGCGACCTGAAGATCAGCCCTTCCTTCAAAGATAGTTTGTCAGGTGGAGAAAGAGGCCATGGCGCAGAAGATCATCGTATTTTGGCGGGATATTCCGGCACAGATCCTTGTGAAAAAGGGACGGAAATCAGCCCGGAGGGAACTGCCTGCCATGTTCATGGAGGCAATCGACGCCTGCGCCATGAGGGTCGGTGCAAAGGACAGCGAAGCCTATATGGCCGAGTGGCGCCGTGCAGACCCGATTGAGGTTTCCGACGATCTGGAAACTGAGGCGGAAACGGCGTTGAGTGAGCTCGTGACGGCCTATCCGAAGGACCGTCTGAAAACCCTGTTGGCAAGTGGAGGCAGCGAGAATGACTGAACAGCGTCTTTTGGCGAATGGGCGGCTTCCCGCCTCGACGGAAATGTCACCCAAACAGGTGATCGAAAAAACGGAATTGCTTGCCAACATTCCCGCCGGAACGCAGGTCTATGTTACAGATCTCGGCAATGCTTCGGAAGATACCATTGTTGCCGCTGCCCGCACACTGACCAACCACAAGCTGACGCCGGTGCCGCATATGGCAGCGCGCCGGTACACGTCCTATGAAGCGTTTGAGCGGCGTATCCACCGGCTCACGCAAGAGGCAGGCGTCACCGAAGTTCTGGCAATAGCGGGTGAAGCTGAAAGATCCGGTCCATTGACCTCGTCTGTCGCCCTTTTGGAAACCGGTCTTTTCAACAAGCTTGGTATTCAAAAGATTGCAGTTGCAGGTCACCCGGAGGGCGCTCCCGACATTTCACCTGACGTCATCAGGGAATTTTTGAACCGCAAGCATGAACTGGCGGCCCAAAGTGATGCGGAATTCCGCATTGTCACCCAGTTCGGCTTCGACCCTCACCGGGTCAGCCTCTGGCTTGACGAGTTGCGAGACTGGGGCAACCTCTTTCCGGTGCATATCGGGGTGGCTGGTCCTGCAAAGATGACGACGCTCTTGAAATATGCCGCCTTTGCCGGCGTCGAGAACTCGCTCAATTTCCTGAAAAAGCGCGGTGGAGCAGTCGTCTCAATGCTTGCCGGCTATGACCCGGACACCATGGTTGAGCCGCTTGAAAACCGTGTTGTCAGTCAGCCGTCCTGCCAGCTCGTTCAAATCCACGTTTATCCGTTTGGCGGGGTCCAGAAAACAGCGGATTGGCTCCACAACCGCGGGAGCTGGTCCTTTCAATCCCCCTCTTCCACACTGACAGTCAACGAAAGCGCCTAAATGACCCGCACTGTTGTCGCCTCCGCCACCAAGGAAATCATCATCGGCTTCGACCAGCCGTTTTGTGTGATCGGTGAACGGATCAACCCGACCGGCCGCAAGAAACTGGCCGCGGAAATGAACGAAGGCAATTTCGAAACCGTCAAGGCCGATGCATTGGCGCAGGTCGCGGCCGGCGCTACGATGCTGGATATCAATGCAGGCGTTACCGCGGTTAATCCGAACGAGACCGAACCTCCGCTTCTGGTTAAAACTCTTGAGATTGTTCAAGAACTTACGGACGTTCCTTTGTCAATTGATTCATCTGTCACTGCGGCCATTGAAGCCGGGCTGGAAGTCGCCAAGGGCCGTCCGCTTGTGAATTCGGTTACGGGCGAAGAAGAAAAGCTTGAAGCGATCCTGCCGCTTATCAAGAAGTATAACGTTCCGGTAGTTGCGATCTCAAACGACGAAAGCGGGATATCGGAAGACCCGGATGTGCGCTTTGCCGTTGCCAAGAAGATCGTGGAACGGGCGGCCGATTTCGGCATCCCGTCACATGACATTGTCGTCGACCCTCTGGTCATGCCGATCGGTGCGATGGGAACTGCCGGCTTGCAGGTCTTCAAACTTGTGCGCCGCTTGCGCGACGAGCTGAAAGTGAACACGACCTGCGGTCTTTCCAACATTTCCTTTGGCCTGCCGCACAGGCACGGCATCAATGCGGGTTTCATTCCGATGGTGATCGGCGCAGGCATGACTTCGGCGATCATGAACCCCTGCCGCCCGCAGGAAATGGAAGCCGTGCGAGCTGCCAATGTTCTGAATGGAACGGACCCGAACTGCCAGGAATGGATCATGACCTACAGAGACCACCAGCCGGCAGCAGCGAGCGCTGCATCCGCGGCTCCGGCGGATGGCGGAGCGTCTGCCGGCGGCGGACGTCGCCGCGGCGGTCGCGCCGCGCGGCGGTCCGCAGGCTGACGTCTCCGAATGATCAGACAGGTTCGGTGACAAGATCGAAGCGCTGCTTCATTCCCCTCCCGTTTTCGGGAGGGGTTTTGTGCATCACGGGGGCGCAGGAATAAGCATCTGGTCTCTCCAGACCCCACAGGAGGTTTGTTGTTGCCAATGTGCATTCCTTCTCCCGCGGTCAACGGATAGAACAAGCTTTTGTCGAAAATTGAAAAATCCATATGGTGACTGAACCAAAGCCATGACCGACACACCCCAGAACGCCAAAGTTGTTTTTCAACCCAGTGGGCGACGTGGCACCTTTCCCGTTGGCACCCCACTGCTTGATGCCGCTCGCTCACTTGGCGTCTATGTGGAATCGGTTTGCGGCGGACGTGGCATATGCGGACGGTGCCAGGTTGCTGTGTCCGAGGGGAAATTCGCCAAGGAAAACGTCATAAGCTCGGCAAACCACCTGGAAGGTGCGACCGAGGCCGAAACACGCTATGCAACCTTGCGCAAACTGCCCGAAGATCGCCGTCTTTCCTGCCAGGCGAAAATTCTCGGGGACCTGGTGATTGATATCCCGACCGACGCGCAAACCAACCGTCAGGTGGTCCGGAAACGCGCGGAAGCCAAGCAGATCGAGGCAGATAGCGCAATTTCGCTGGTGAGTGTTTCCATTGACGAACCGGACATGGAAACACCACGAGGTGACATCGACCGCCTTCGCGAAGCACTGGTCGCCGTAACTGGTCTTGCAGACCTCGTCTTTGATCCCGCCCTGCTTCCCGGCGTTCAGGTTCTGTTGCGCAAGGCAGGCTGGAACGTGACAGCCGCCATTCACCAGGATCCAGGATCGTTGCCAACGCTGATTGCGCTTTGGCCGGGAGAAAAGAAAGCCGTCTACGGACTTGCGGTCGACATCGGTTCCACGACCATTGCGGCACATTTGTGCAACCTGCAAAACGGTCGAACGGTCGCTTCGGCCGGCACATCGAACCCGCAAATCCGGTTCGGTGAGGATCTGATGTCCCGGGTGTCCTATGTGCAGATGAACCCGGCCAAACTTCCCGACCTGACCAAGGCGGTTCGGGAGGCAATCAATGCCCTTGTCGGTAAACTTGTCGGCGATGTCGGCGCTGAACGCTCAGACGTGCTCGATGCGACCTTTGTCGGCAACCCGGTGATGCATCATCTGTTTCTCGGCATTGATCCCGTGGAACTTGGTGGCGCACCGTTCGCACTTGCCGCCTCCGATGCAATGAATCTGGTTGCGCGTGATCTGAACCTGGAGCTCAATCCAGGAGCACGTGTCTACATGCTGCCATGTATAGCCGGGCACGTTGGCGCTGATGCAGCGGCAGCAACCTTGTCTGAAAGCCCATATTCACACGACGAAATCACTTTGCTGGTTGACGTTGGAACCAATGCGGAAATCGTTCTTGGTAACAAGGATCGACTGCTTGCAGCCTCCTCCCCGACAGGACCGGCCTTTGAAGGTGCAGAAATCTCTTCTGGACAGCGCGCAGCTCCCGGCGCGATCGAGCGCATTCGGATCGACAAGCAGACGCTGGAACCCCGCTTCAAGGTCATTGGCGTCGACGAGTGGTCGGACGAGGAAGGGTTTGCTGAGAAAATCGACAGCGTCGGTGTCACAGGAATTTGCGGGTCGGGCATCATCGAGGCCGTCGCGGAAATGTTCCTTGCCGGGCTGATCACGGAAGACGGTGTCATCAACGGCAATATGGCCACACGAACACCACGCATCCGGTCACAAGGCCGAACCTTTTCCTATTCGATCGCCGAAGACGGGGTGGAGATCTCAATCCTGCAGACCGACATTCGCGCAATACAGCTTGCCAAGGGTGCTCTATATGCCGGAGTGAAGTTGTTGCAGGACAAACTCGGCACCTATCAGCTTGACCGTATTCGTCTGGCCGGTGCTTTCGGCAGCTACATCGATCCCAAATATGCGATGGTCCTCGGACTGATACCCGATTGCCCCCTTGAAGGTGTGACCGGCGTCGGCAATGCCGCAGGCACTGGGGCACGCATGGCATTGCTCAATCGTGGTTTCCGCCGGGAAATCGAACAGACAGTGCGTGATATCGAAAAAATCGAAACAGCGCTTGAACCGAAGTTTCAGGAGCATTTCGTCAACGCAATGGCATTGCCGAACAAGGCAGATCCCTTCCCGAACCTGCGCGCTGCCGTCGAACTGCCGGCGCGTCAGCAAACATCATCTCCAGATACCGGCACCGGTGAGCGGCGCAGGCGCCGTCGGAGAGGATAACCGGCAACGAGTGTTGGAACCTGACTATCCCGCGCCTGCCAAACGGAGGTCCCAGGCTGGTGCCTCCGTCATCGTCATGTTCAGGCGATCGGCAACGTCCTTGCCAATAGCTAAGCCGTTTTTGCCAGCAACTGCACTCAGATGATTGCCCCGTACGCTCGACCACTCTGCCTTCGGCAAAAACCGATGCCAAGTATCCCATGGATCGCAGCTTTGCGGCTTAAGGCCACTTGCCCTGTAGAAGACGAGATGCTCACCATAGGCTCTTGGCTGATAAAGACCGCGCATACGCAGCAATTGCTTTCCAGCGTTTTCGTATCTTGGTGTGTGCCCGTAGACCCACTCCGGAGCCATTTCCGGATACTTGAGAGATGTGGGCCTGTAAAACCTGAAAAGTATGGGGCTCAGCCGCCGCGCCAGGACTTTTCTGGGCAATGACACCGATTTGGAAACGGTCAGACCCGTTTTGCACTGACCTGTCGTCATAGCGGCCTTGATTTTTCCCAGACGGCTGAGAATTCTCTTGCCGACTACGCGAGCCCAGACCCTGAGTGGCCACGCATGTTCGCTTTGATGCGTGTCGATCAATCCCAGAAAACAGACTTCCGAACCCGCAGCCCTCAGCTTCCGGGCAAGCTCAAGAGCAACAACGCCGCCAAACGAATAGCCGAGTAACCGCACCGGCACGTCTTTTAACCTTTGTTCAATGATGTGACGGCAGGCCTCAACTTCGTCTGCAACAATCGCAGGCTCCAGATGATGCCTTCCGAATTGAGTCTGGCGGACACCATAGACAGCACCTCTGAAATCGAGGCCCGCCAGGATATTTTTTAATTCAAGAAAGCAGCTTGCCCCTCCGGCGAAGACAAAAAGCGGCAAGCTTTCGTCCCCTTCCTTGAGCAAAATCAGTTTTGGAATGTCCTGGTACTGCCTTTGCCGAATGGCCTCGGCGAGAGACTGAATGTTCGGCCAGACATAAAAACAATTCACGTCGAGTTCTATGCCGGTGCTCTTGTAGACACCTTGAATGAATTTCAGAACTTTGTTGATGTTGAAATGATCATTGAGGTCTTCGCCAGACATGACAATGCGCCCAAGCACATTGGACGCTTCTCTGGTCAATATTTTTTCGATGTCGAGCGACACCCTTCCCCCTAAAACCAAAACGACCTGCCAGACCCCTTTTATGCCTACATAGCACAACCCTCGCTAGAAATGAGGGTCGAGTTTCCGTTATGGTAAACAAATGGAAAGCAAGAACTGCCAGCCAGCGACTTGCGAATAATGAAGCCAAGTCTCAGCGCATCAATTGTGAAGTATTTCGCCGTGTTCGTGTAGAAACCGGTCTTCACGGATCCCAAAATACTGTTGGCGCAGCCGCCGCCAGATTTTCTCACCAATCAGACAATCATAGGGCTCCCCAAAGCGGATTTGCGCCTTGAGGACCTTCGGCACTTCAGCCGGCACCCGTCCACCGATTTCCAGGATCAGCTTGCGGCGCACCGCATCTGGAAATTGAGCCCACTCGATTACAGGGATCACAAAACTCGCCGGGCCACCGGTCACGCACCGGCGATAGTATTCATCTAGGTCAGGAATATTGAACTGAAATCCAATGCCGCCCTTGGTCATCAATGGAAGCCCGTTGATAACAAGCCCCTCCTCCAGTGCGGCATCTCTCACAGGCGTCACCGGCAACCCCTGATTATTCGGTCCATCACCTGAAATATCGATGACTTTGCGATCCGTTTCGAAAGGCACCTCGGCAAGTATGGCGGCTGCATGCCGGATAGCGCCCGATATGGACGTACGGCGTTGTCCGAATGATCTGTCCTTCAGAACCTTGTCGGCGAAAACCAACGCGTCTTCCTGAGTTTCGATAACAGACCAGCCGACGATCTCGCGGGCGTGGTTTTCGTTGGCCCATTCGAACATCATCAGTGCAATCCGACCGTGCGCACCCAGCTCGATCGCGCGGACGACCTCAGGGCTTGAGATTGCCGCGGCGTAGCCTTTGCGCTGAATGTCAAGTTCTTCCGGTGACATGGAGCGGGAGACGTCGACCGCCAAAACAAGCGCAACATCGACTTTTTCCTGCCCTGCAGCAGGAGCAAGAAGGGCAAGAAGTCCCAGCAATGCGCCGGTCCAGGACCGGAATGGGGCAATCTTCCACATCAAGCAAGGATAACTGATCCGGCGCAACCCGTCAGCTGCCCGCTTCAAAGGCCTGATAAAGGATCTGTGATCGGAAACTTTACAGGGTGTTCCAATCGAACACACTGCTATGGAAGCCAGGATCGGATCAGGTATAAGACCAACAAAGGATCTGTTCACGGAGTGCCCCATGTCCGAAGCCGCAGCGAATGACGACGCCCAAAAGCCCTTGCTTTCCACGCTTCTTCACGAAGGCGTTTACCGCATCGTTATGCAACGTCCGGAACGCATGAATGCGCTTTCACGAGAGATGATGAGCGCGCTGTCGAATGAACTGACAAAGGCAGAAACCGATCCGAATGCGCGTGTCATTCTGCTGGGTGCGGAAGGCAAGGTGTTCTGTGCCGGTCACGATTTGAAGGAACTGACCGCCGCGCGGGCCGAAAGCGACGGAGGAAAAGAAACTTACCAGGCAATCATGCGGCAGTGTTCGGACCTGATGCAGCAGATCGTCCGGCACCCGAAGCCCGTGATAGCTGTGGTGACAGGCGTTGCGACGGCAGCCGGATGTCAGCTGGTTGCATCGTGTGATCTTGCGATTGCAACGGATACGGCAACCTTCTGCACACCGGGTGTCAATATCGGTCTATTCTGCTCTACACCAATGGTTGCCCTGTCGAGAAATGTGGCTCCGAAACAGGCAATGGAAATGCTTTTGACCGGAGAAAGCATAGACGCATCGACCGCCAAGGACTTCGGTCTGATCAACCGCATCGTTCCTGGTGACTATCTGGAGCAGGTCGTCCAGAAATACGCCGAAGTCATTGCATCCAAGTCAGCAAAAACTCTCAAGATCGGGAAAGAGGCCTTCTACCGTCAGCTGGAAATGCCGCTTGCCGAGGCATACGACTTTGCCGCCGAGACCATGGTGGAAAACATGATGGCCAAGGATGCCGAGGAAGGGATTTCAGCCTTTCTGCAAAAGCGCAAACCTGAGTGGACCGACACTTAAGGTGACCGGTGTTTCAGTGAACTGGGAATGACCATGACACAAGCTGGCTATTCCGGCCGCCCCCTTGCGGCAAAGCTCGGACTGAAACCCGGGATGACTTGCTGGCGACAGGGAATGCCACAGGAAATCGCCGAGCTACTGACGGTGCAGGAGCCAGCCCTGATGCTGCTCACAAGCGCTGAACCGGGTCTGGAATGTGCCCATGTCTTCATAACCGAGCGCGAGGATCTGGAAACTCAACTTTCACAGCTCAGAGAAAGTCTGGCTCCTGACGGCATGATCTGGATCTCCTGGCCCAAAAAAGCCAGCAAGGTGCCGACAACCGTCACCGAAGACGTCATTCGTGATATCTGCTTGCCAATCGGCCTTGTCGACGTAAAGGTCTGCGCCGTAGATGCAACCTGGTCGGGATTAAAGTTGGTTATCCGAAAGGAACTGCGCGCTCAACAGGCAGAAAACCTCTCCTGAATGCTTGAGAGTCTACATCACTGCTGAAGCGGCAAATAAATATCCGTGATTGCCTCGTGCTCGGCCACGTCCGGAAAAAAGCTGACCCGTTCGACAAAAAGTGGAAAGTCCCGAAGGTCTTCGCCGCTAGACGGAAGCCACTTCCCATAGAGTTCGCGGATTGCGTTGTCAGCGTTTTCCAGCGGACCCTTGTGCCGGAAAACCGCACAGCGCCCACCGGGAATACGACCGGTTTCGACCCCAAAAGTGTTTTTCTCAACTGGCTTGTCGACCTGGCAGCAAATGCCGAATCGAAAGGCCTCGGCTGGCGTTGTCTTTGGATCATCGTAACAAAGGTTATAGGTCGCACTCCTTGAAGGTGGCGTACCAAAATCCTTGCGCCAGGCAACAAATTTTCGAACGGACGCAGGAACTTGCGCAGGCGGTCCACGGTGCTCCAGAACTGCGACCAGTGTTTCTTCAAAGGCTATGATGCGCACCTGTTCGGCACTGAGTTCAACGCTCGACATGAATTCTCCTTTCAAATCCAACATCGGTTGATAGACACTTTGCCAGCTCGACCAATCGGGCGACTTTCGAAACGCGCTCGGGCTCTGACCGAAGACGCGCTTGAAGGCGCGGGAAAAGCTCTCCAGGTTTTCGTAATGGGTGTTGAAGGCAACCTCGGTGATAGGTGTCTCAAGTCGGAACGCGAGTTGAATACCGGCGCGCCGAAACCGCATAAGGCGCTGATAATCGACAACTCCCATACCGAAAAACGCAGAGAACAACCGCTGAAAGTGGAACTTGGAATAGGCTGCATTGGCCGCCAATACAGCAATATTCAAGGGCCTATCGAGTGTTGTATCGATCTCCTTCAACGTGTCCTCAAAACGCTTTTTGATTGCCTTCATCCAAGTTTCCCAAGCCTGTACCTTGTCTTTGGCTCACCTTGTCTAGACTGCTTCGAACCGAGCTGCCTGACCGCGCGTGCGCTTTTTCGAAAATTTGACCTTATGTGCACTCTGTCGCCCTTGCAGCATCCCCCGGTTTCGCATTGGATGGCGCGATATAGAAAAGGGATACTTTGACGATGAATCACGACGGATATTCCGATGCCTACATCAAAGGCATCCTGGATGAGGTCAGAACTGTTGCCATGGTCGGCGCAAGCGCGAACTCAGTTCGTCCGTCCTTTTTTGTACTCAAGTATCTGCTTTCAAAAGGTTATGACGTTTGGCCCATCAACCCCGGTCAGGCTGGAAAGGAAATTCTTGGCCAGAAAGTATATGCGTCGCTGGAAGATCTGCCGGCCATTCCCGATATGATCGACATTTTCAGAAATTCAGAAGCCGCGGGACAAATTGTCGACCAGGTCATTTCGAACCAGAAGTTGCCGAAAGTAATCTGGATGCAATTGACGGTTCGCCATGATGAGGCCGCAAAACGAGCCGAAGATGCCGGAATAAAGGTGGTTATGAACCGCTGTCCCAAGATCGAATATGGTCGGTTGTCCGGTGAGATCGGTTGGGCGGGCGTCAACTCAAGGACTTTGTCTTCGAAACGCCCTTCCCTGAAATCCGGGTTCCAGCACCGAGGACTGTCCGGGGACAAAGACGGTTAGAAAAATGCTGCCAGCTTCGACACTGCATGTAACTGGTTTGGATGACGTCTTGTCGACCAAACCCTTTCAACCGGACATCAAGTCCGGAAACATGTTCGAAGAGGGGACAGAATGCAGGAACCGACCCTATTTACGGCGTTTGAACTGGTTTTGATGGCGATGGCCGGCCTGGTGTCATTCGTTTTGTTTGTGATCTCAAACCGCGCAAAACCTGGGTCACCTTTCGCCAACCGCGACGAAAGCTGGACCGAAAATGGGTTCCATCGGCAGGTCAAAGGGTCGGAAAGGCGTTCATCGCAAACCAAACGCGCTTAAAGATTTAGGCTTGTTTGACGCGATGTTTCCTTGATCTTTGCACAAATGCAAAGAACAAATTTTCCTGTTTGTCCATATTGGCGGGTCAACACTCGTGGTTGCAGGTCCGCAATTCATAAGCACAGGAGGTGCTCATGTTTCCCTTGGTAAGTGACACGGTCCTCTTGGCACTGTGCCTGCCCATTCTGGCGATCGCCCTGGTGCTCGGTGTCTATTTTCTAATGAGACTGAACCAGGGAGACGATATCTCCAATCAGTAGTCCGTTTTGCGCCTTGATCGCGTTTTCGGAACTTCAATTTTTACTCCCGTCCGGAAATCGGAAAATCCTGCTTTGACCTGCCCGAGGCCTTCGGTCAAACTGGCCGCCAATCCAAAAGGGAGGTTAATTAATGAGCGAAAACATTCCGGGCTTTTCCACGCTTGCCATCCATGCCGGCGCTGCGCCTGATCCATCGAGCGGTGCCAGGGCAACACCAATTTACCAGACAACATCTTTTGTATTCGACGATGTTGACCATGCGGCCTCCCTGTTCGGTTTGCAGGCCTTCGGCAACATCTATACGCGCATCACCAATCCGACCACTGCTGTGCTTGAGGAACGTGTTGCTGCTCTTGAAGGCGGTACTGCCGCCCTGGCAACAGCATCCGGCCACTCCGCTCAGCTTCTGTGCTTTCACTCGCTGATGCAGCCCGGCGACAATATCGTTGCGGCCAACAAGCTTTATGGCGGTTCCATCAATCAGCTCAACCACTCCTTCAAAAGCTTCGGCTGGGGTGTAAAGTGGGCCGATCCTGCAGACATCAACTCGTTCGAAGCGGCAATTGACGATCGGACCCGGGCGATCTTCATCGAAAGCCTGGCCAATCCGGGAGGTATCGTCGTTGATATCGAAGCCATTGCGGCCCTTGCAAAGGCCAAAGGCATTCCGCTTGTCGTCGACAATACAATGGCTAGTCCCTATCTCTGCCGCCCGATCGAGCACGGTGCAGATATTGTGCTGCACTCCCTGACCAAGTTTATGGGCGGTCACGGCAACTCCATGGGCGGCATTATCGTGGATGGCGGCAGCTTTGATTGGTCTGCCAGTGGTAACTATCCATTGCTCTCGCAGCCTCGACCGGAATACCAGGGCATCGTGCTGCACGAGACGTTCGGCAACTTCGCTTTTGCCATCGCTTGCCGCGTCCTTGGCCTGCGTGATCTCGGCCCTGCGATTTCGCCGTTCAACGCGTTCATGATCCTGACTGGCATCGAAACGTTGCCGCTGCGCATGCAGCGACACTGCGACAACGCCAAGAAGGTTGCTCTTCATCTGTCGGGTCACGATAAGGTCAGTTGGGTGTCCTATGCCGCCTTGCCCGAAGACACGCACCACTCTTTGCAGCAGAAATATCTGCCCAAAGGCGCCGGTGCCGTGTTCACCTTCGGCGTTGAGGGCGGCTATGATGCGGGCGTCAATCTCGTATCCAAGGTGGAGCTTTTCTCGCACCTGGCCAATATTGGCGATACACGCAGCCTGATCATCCACCCGGCTTCGACAACGCACCGTCAGCTCTCCGACGATCAGAAAGTCGCAGCAGGGGCCGGACCCGATGTGGTTCGCATTTCTGTGGGACTGGAAGACGTCAATGACATCATCGCCGATCTGGACCAAGCCCTTTCGGGGTAGACTTCCCAACCGGATCATTAAAAAGCCCGCCGATTTGGCGGGCTTTCTTCTGTCTAGGGTTGGACTTGAAACTCCTGAAACATATAGCCCCCATCGTAGGTGCGCGTTGTTGTGTTGACCATCTCGCAACCGTCACCAACGCCACCAAACAGCTTGACGCCCCTGCCCAGAAGGATCGGGGCTCGCTTCAAACGAAGGGTGTCAATCAGGCGATTGCTCAGGAGGTGGCCTGCGAACTCCCCTCCCCGCAAAGGTAAATTGGCCCCGCTGCCTTCGCCTTCAGCTCTTTGATCTTTGGGAGTTCGTCTATTCCAACCACTTCCACGTCACTTTCTTCCGGAAGCTCCAGCGAACGGGAAAAAACATAGGTCCTCATGTTCTGATACGGGTTGGCTCCCGGCTCAAGCCCAAATCGGTAGCCAAATTCGTAGGTGTTCCGTCCCATGACTGCGATGGCGTATGTGCTGAGGCGCTCAAAATAGTCCTCAACAACGGGGCCCTCATGGGCAAATTTCGTGATGTCGTCGTCCGCACCGGCAATAAAGCCGTCAACTGAGACAGCCACGTCATAGATGATGGGTTGCATGATGTGCTCCGCAAGTAAGTCCAATTGGCCCGAAGGCGATTTTTCAGTTGGCCTTTACTTGATCACTGTCGGAGCACTCCTCTTTGATGGGCGAGAGCGGATTGCGCTGCAAATGATTGTCGAACCGTCAGCGCCGAAGATCCACTCTTTGCAGACTAGGCCTTGATTTGCAACGGGTAAGGCCCCTTCAACAGGGCCAAGTGATCCACGGCAGCCGCCAGGACAATCACTGCAAACCCTTGGTGAACCAATGCAATTGAAAGCGGAACATGCCACATCAGCGTCAAGATCCCGAAGATTGCCTGAAGCAAAATGAAACCGCCGACATGTGCGCCAGCCCGGCGCAACGCTGGACGGCTGCTGACACGGAAGGTAGCGACCGTTAGCGCCAGGCCGATAAACACCAGAATATAAGCGGTAATCCGGTGCTGGAACTGGACCGTCATGACATTCTCAAAAAAGTTGAGCCAGATCGGGTCCATAACGAAAAGCCCCTTCGGGATCACCTGACCGTCCATGAGTGGCCAGGTGTTGAATGTCAGCCCGGCATTCAGGCCGGCAACCAAACCACCCAGGAATATTTGCAGGAAAACAAATGCAAATACGAGTTTACTCAGTCCTGATAGTCGCGCCGTTTCTGTTTCGGTTGGCTCCGAAAGTGGGGTCAAACGTCGCGCAATCCGGAATAGATAGGCAAAGATTATCAAGGCCAACGTCAAGTGCACTGCCAGCCTGTACTGACTGACATCAACACGCTCAACCAGACCCGAAGCCACCATCCACCAGCCGACAAAACCCTGCAATCCGCCCAGAGCAAGTCCCAACAGGAGCCTCGGCTTCAGCCACGGTTCAATCCTTCCCGCTGCCCAGAACGCAACCATTGGGACGAAGAAGGCAACCCCAATGAACCGGCCCAACAGCCGGTGTCCCCATTCCCACCAGAAGATGAACTTGAATTCTTCCAGGCTCATTCCCTTGTTGATGAGCTGATACTCGGGAATCTGTCGGTATTTTTCCAACTCTTCTTCCCATTCAGCTTCACTCAAAGGCGGAATGACGCCATGAATGGGCTTCCACTCGGTGATGGACAGGCCCGATTCCGTAAGACGGGTTGCCCCGCCGACAACAACCATCGCCAGGATCAAAGCGCACACCATATAGAGCCACCAGCGGATCATCGCCCGGCTTTGCTGGATCCTTTGTCTTCTGGCTGGAATCAATTGACCTGTGCTTTCCTTAGCGCTGTCTGCGATGACGTTCATAAACCAGCCCCGGCCCTGTCACGTTTCCAATAAATCCCTTGGATGCCGAAATATAGGGGCTGCAGCATGTCGGCAAGGAGCCTGAGACACTTTGTGCCAATTCCAATGACATATCGTGCGGTTCAGGCCTGACGCGCAACCGGGACGCGCGCTTCGAACCCACCGCAATTCAGAGCTATTCACGCCTGCCGAAAGGCCCACCAGCCTCTAGCGAATGGCATCGTAGCCCGCTTTGAGCTTCTTGATTGCGCCGTTCACCTCATCGGCGTTCTTAACCACCTCTTCGACGATTGTCGCAGCATCACCTTCAGTGAGGGCAACTCCTGCTTTCTTGAGGGACGAGACCAGATCCAGAGCAGCCTTTTTCTTTTCGGTCGCCGTGATTTTTACCGCCGCCGGAACAGAAGTCAGTGCCTTCATGACAACACTCGACAAAATGGTCCAAACCAGACGAAGTGCCGTCATGCGCGCGTTGAAGCCGCTCTTGCCGATGGAGCCCAAAAGAGATCCTGCAAGTTTGGTGATCTTTTTGGTGTCCCCTGCCATCGCCTCCGGAATATTGCGAGCCACATCTTCTCCGAACATGGCAACAGCTGCCTTTGTTCCTTTCCATGCCGCAAAAAGGGCAGCGTCCACGATCTTGTCCCACAGGGTCGGAGCATACGTTTTCAGCGTCTTTCGCGCAGCAAGAACAAGGCTGACGGCCTTTGCCCATTTGGGAAAGTTGTCTTTGTTCTTGGCTGTCCACTCGGCAACCTTGAGCCCGGTATCGGCGGCAAAGACGAACGGATTGGCAGAAGCGACCGCAAGCAAAAACTCCATTTCCATCTCGATCAGGACTTGCGTGGACTTTAGTTTCTTCCCCGCATGCGCAATCCCTGCGTAAAGAATATCTGTGACAAAGCCCTCCCTGTTTTGCCGATAGATCACCCCCTCTTTTGCCGTTGCAATGTCGGATGTGATCTGCTGGTAGGTGATGATGCCGTTGGGTTTGAGTTTGCCGCCTTCCCGCGTTTCATACTCGATGGCATGGATGATCAGGCGTTTGCCTTCAGGCGCAAGCCAAGTTTCGCCAGCCTTGACGGTGGCAAACCCACCCGGCGAGGCCGCATCTGCGAACCTTAAAAACCCACCAGGCTTGGTCGCGGCAATTTCCTTGTCAGTCAACGCACGCGGTACCATTGTCGGGCGCGTTGCCGGTTTTGGCTCCTCTTTCGGCTTTTCCGATGATCCACCACCTGACGGGCCGTTGTCGTCCGGCAGATCGGGAATGCTCATCCTTTGCCACACCGACGCCGAATTCGGATCATTCATAGCAATTATTGTGCGCCCTGCTGGATCAACACGGGAATCAGGATGCCGGAATCCGACCACGCTGATCTGAAAGTCAGCGATCATTCCGCGCGTCTTCCTTCCGCTGATACCATCAGGAACAAGGTTTGTGCGCGAACCACCCATGAGTTCATTCAGCCGCGTTTGCACCGCGACGACATCGAGTTGGTCGTTTTTTCCCCATCGCCCGACAGAACCTGTAATGCCTATTGAAGAATTGATCATGTCAAACACCTTGCCGTTGATGACTTGATCCGGGTCGCAAGGCCAAAATCAAATGACCAACGCTCTTCCACGCACATGAAAGCGCTTCTGCCCCTTCGAAAACGTTATACGGGTCAGCTCGCTCGGGCCCAAAAATAACCCTGCGCCAAGTCAGAAATTTCAAATGTCTCAATCTGGCGACGAACGAACCGGTCAAACAGTTCGGGCCGCTTGCCGCAAAAAGCAGATCCGGGCTATAAGCTGCGCCGGATGTCTTCCGTTATGAAGCAAGATTTACGGGACACTCGCGGAGCGTGTCTGTGACAGCCATCACAATCCATCGAAAGATAATGGAAACCCTTGCAAATGGTCCCCTCGTTCAGAAAATTCGTTGGCATGGTGCTGCTGGTCGTGTTCGTAGTGATTTATGCGCTCACAGCGATGGTGATAGGTGACATCACACTGCAGGGGGCCTCATCCATCGTACGACTGATCTATTTTGCAATTGCCGGCCTGGTCTGGGTGGTTCCGGCCGGTGCAATTATCTGGTGGATGGAAAAAGGCGGGAAAAGCCGGACCTGACCCCAAATCCAGAGGCAGCCCACCGAGCTGCCCGGTAAAGCGCGAAAGGTGCTCCCGTCAGATACTGATCAACGATACCGGGATCCTGGAACCGGCCGTTGAGCGACACCCGTGGCAGCATCATGGGGTCGCGTGCGTTGGCGGACTGAAGAACCCCCGGCAACGTTGTCACAGAAGAGGCAAAGCCAATTTCCCTGACGATTTCAGCGTCCCGCAGACTGACAGCGTGCGACTTCCCATAAGGGTAGGCAAAGTGCTTTGGACGCCGGCCAAGCTCTTCTTCAAGCCGCCCCAGACCTTTGAGAACATCAGCGCGAGCTACAGAGGCCTCAAGCCGGGCCATCGCATAGTGTTCATGTGTGTGAGCGCCGATCGAAACCAATGGATCGGAAGAGAGTTCTCGCACCTGATCCCACGTCATCATCAGTTCGTCCGCCATCGCGGCAAGGTCCAATCCGTATTTCTCAGAAAGGGCACGAATGATTTTCCGCTGGTCGTATTCACCTATTTCCAGGGTCAGGTAATCAACGATCTTGTCGAAACAGGCGATCTTGTCATCTAGACTTGCGCAGGGAAGACCGCTGGCCTCACCGGCCTGGGTGAAAATCACCTCATCGTTTTCAGCAATGATCTTTTCCAGCGCCAGCCACCATAACTCGCATGTCCGGTCGATCAGGCCGCTGGTGATGAAAACAGTAAACGGTGCTTCGAGCTCTTTCAGGATCGGATAGGCAACCTCAAGATTGTCCTTGTACCCATCATCAAATGTCAGAACGGCGTAGCGATGATTGCCGTATCCTGATTTCAACAGATCGACGGCCTCGTCCAGCGCGATGATCTCGTACCCGTTGGCCCTGATCCGTTCCACGGCCAGGCGCAGAAACTCAGGGGTGATCTCCAGATGACGATTTGGTTGAAACGCGCTTGTACGGGCCGGCCTGACGTGGTGCATCATGAAGACTGCACCACACCCTTGCGTAAACGGCGCCAGAACGCGATCGAGTCCGGTCCCTTTCAGGACCCGGAAAGCGCGTGAAACTGACTTGTGCCGAACTTTCATCTGGCGTGATGCCCATTTGTGAAGAAGGTGCCAATTAGGCACCGTTTCTTTAACAATTATTGCTAAATCTATCGAGACTTAATCTGATCTTCTAGCGTGCGATACGGTCTAAGCCCCATGATCGTTCAAAATGGTTTATCCGAGTGTAACAATCGTGTTCAAACGATCTTTGATGAGGTCGAGGAAAAGTCTGTGACCTCAACTTCCAGCCCTTGGCACCTCACCGTTCTCAATAGCCTTAGCGAAGCGCTACCATACTGGCAACAATTAAGAACTGCAGATTGTAGAAACCCGTACCAGTCTTCCGAATGGCTTTCATCATGGATTGAAACCATTGGAAAAGAACGCAAGATCAAGGCCGCCATCGTCGTGATCCAGGTCGAGGGAAAGCCTGCCGCAATCCTGCCGTTTGCGCTGGAGCGCAGAGGACTTGCCAGCACCCTTACGTTTCTTGGCCATCAAAATGGCAACCAAAACACCGGTCTATGGGATCCAAGCTTTTATAGCGAAGTGACCAGAACACAGATCGCGGACATTATGCGAGACGTTCAGATCCAGACTGGAGCGGACGTAGTCAGTCTATCGAACATTCCTGAACACTGGCGCGGCCGGCCGCACCCTTTGCTGAACGCATCTGCGACACAAAGTCCAAGTCCCATCTTCGTTCAGGATCTTCCTGAGGCCTTCGACGCATTCTTTCGGGAAACGCACAGCAAGTCATCACGCAAGAACCTGCTGCGCAAGCAAAGACACCTGCAGGCAACCGGCGACTATCGCGTTGGAAGGGCTGTCGAGCCTGAGGAGGTGGATCATGCCTTCCAAGCTTTTTTGGACCAGCGCGAAAAGCGGGCTGAAGAGGCCGGAATTCCCAATGCATTTTCAAGCCCCGAAGCTCAGGGGTTTCTGGCGCGGCTCCTAGGATTGATACCATCCGTTTCGGGTGAACACACAAAGTCGATGGATATCTGGTTCCTGGAAACCGGGGGCGCCATTCGCGCGACCTATCTGTGCGTGGAACAGGACGGCACGCTTTACGCCTATAGCAACAGCGTTGCACATGACGACATGTTGCCGAACAGCCCTGGCCTGGTGCTGATCAAGGAAATCGTCGAATACGCCTGCGGTTCTGAGCAATTAAACGTTCTCGACCTCGGCCTCGGAGAGGAACGATACAAAACAGCCTGGACCAAGGCAGTCCCGCTCAAAGACCTTGCAATGGCGTTTACCTGGAAAGGGATCTTGCAGAAAAAGAAGGATGCGTTCCGACTGCAGATCAAAGCGGGCATCCGTAACTCGGACGTTCTCTGGCCTCTGGTCCGGCGCCTAAGGAAATTGAAAGCCGGCGTGAGCAGTCGCGGATAGGACAATCCGCTGGAACGACTTCATCTTCAAGCCGCGTGGCCATCTCCGTTACGACGGGGTCCCTTGCCACCTGCAATCACCACTTCCACCTTTGCTCCGGTATTGTGCGCCAGGAGATTGGCCGCGCTTTGCAGTTCATGTCCCTGGTCAGGCGCACTGGCGGCAATCAGAACCCTGTCCGCAAAGCTCAACATACGGGCGCTGGCCAGGGTCCCATCGATGGCGCCCAAATCGACGACGATGGTTTCATAAGTTGAATCAATCGCTTCCAAGGCAAGCTTGAACCGCTCAGCGTTGACCATGTCGTCGGTAATGGCTTCACGCCCTGCTTCAATAATATGGGCCTTTGATCCTGCGTCACGGTAGACGACCTTTGCGAAGGCCGCGTGGCCTGCAACAATATCGGCGAAGCCTTCAGCAGCCTTCGGATTGGACTGTTCCGGAAAGACTTCCATAATCAACGCGGACCGGCTCGAGCCTGCGGCCTTGCGAACGAGATCAAACGCCAGGTCGTGAGACAGAGCGTCGTCATCGACACTCAGAACGACAATGCGGCCACTTGGTTCAACCTCGTCGGCATAAGTTGCCGGAAAGTCGTCTTCTTCGTTTTTCAAGCGGCGCTTTTTCCCTAGCGCCGCGGCAGCCATCGCTCCCTTCGCCGCGTCGAAAGCAGTCTTTGTCTCGCGCGCAGAGCCATCGTCAGTGACCGGTTCCGGTACTTCATTCGCCTCCTTGCCGCGCATGCTCCCGATCCAGTCGGGTGCAACGTCGTGATCATAGCTGTTGCGGTCACGCAGGCTGCGCTTCTTGCGCCCATGCTCGGTGCCTGACCGAGTCGATTTTTCAAGTGTGTCTTCGAACCGGCCTTTTCTGGCCTCGGCTACAGTGTGGTCGTCATTGTCACCGAGTGCGCCGGGTCGCTCAGCTTCACGGAAACCGGTGTCCATCCGATAGTTGGAAATGGTTTGGCTATACCCTCGCTCCCAACCCAAACTGTCGTCTGGTCCTGGACCGATGTTTCTCGAACGGCCGGTTTCCGGTGACGCATAAGCGACGCGCTCGCCAGATTGATCCTGCGATGCACCGGCAAATGCCGGGTCGACCTGGTTCATGCGGTATAGGGCATTGCCGCTCAAAAACTCGCGCATCAGGACAAAGGCGCAACCAAGAATGAATGTGACAAGCGTTGCGATAATCGTGCTGGACATGATTTTCGGAGAATCAGGCTCCACCGGGATGGCCGCCTGGGAAATGACCCTCGCGTCAGCAGGCTGCACCAGTGCCCTCAACCGCGAGATCCGCTTCCTGATAGCTTAGCAACAGTTGATCAAGCTGCATCGCCTTGGCATTGGCCTCGCGCTCCAGTTCAGCCAGACGGGCCTGATCCGCATTGGATTTTGCGGCAGCCGTTTTCAGATTGTCCAAACGCGTTTCCAGTGCCTTGGCCTGCTGCTCTGCAACCTTGGCATCGTTTTCCAGTCCCTGAAGGATCTTGCGTGCTTCCGATATGATCTGCCTGTCATAGTCGCCCAGCTGCGACTTAAGCGCCTTTAGCTGCGGGTGGCTTGGCAACAGAGTGATGGACAGCTCGGCGATATTGGACTGAATTTCCACCTGCCGTTCACGCAAACGCTGGATCAGGGGAGAATTGAGAACGTCGCTGGCGGTTTCGAGCGACCCGCCTGAGTTCAAAAGCTCACGGATGAGATCTGCCTTGGCCTGCGATTCTGCCTTGACAGCCTGGGCTGCGGAATAATCGCTGCTGGTTTCGCCAAGCTGCTGCTGGTTCAACGGAATGTTGTCGGCACCAATGAGCAGATCCGCGCGTGCCCTGAAATCGGCAACCGCCTGCCTTGCCGCCTGCACTTCCTTGCGCAGCTCCAGGATCTGGGGCTCAAGCGCGGCTGACGCCTGTTCTGTGGTCTGGCGCTTTGCGTTTGATTGAAGCAGGAGGTACTGATCGACGATAGTGTTGGCTACTTTTGCCGCGAGCACCGGGTTTTCAGCTGTGTAATCAACGGCGATGACACGTGACCCGTCGAGACGATAGATGTCCAGGTTCTCATAATAGTGTTTGAGCACCCTCTCCTCTTCGCTGTTGCCGGCAGAGGTGCTGCCCAGACCAATCATCGACAGGAGACCTTTTACCAGGCCGCCCGACCGTTGGGCTTCGAATTCAGGTATTGCGGCCAGATTGAGTTTGCTTGCGACACGGCGAGCCAGATCAGCGGACATGAGAAGCTGCGCCTGGCTGGCGACGCCTTCTGCGTCAAGCAGAGCTCTTTCTTCTTCCACACCACGTGAGGCACCCGGAAAATTGTTGTCCGTGCTCTCAATAATGATCCGCGCCTCGCCTTTGTATTTAGGCGCAACGAACTGAAGTCCCAGGAAGACCGCAGCGGCAACGATCAGTGTCAGCGGCAAGAGCCAGCTCAGTGACCGTCCAATGGCACGCAATAGACCGCCCAGGTCCAGCGCCATGTCGTCGTCAGGAAGGGTCTGCCGCTCAGCATTCATCGTTAGAAACTCCAAGGTTCCGGCAAACTATGTCGAATTAGGGTAAGCGATCAGTTAAACTGTCCCAAATCCGGTCAGATCTGCTGTTAATTTTTTTCCGGGGGATTCATTCATCCCTCCTTTGAGTGTTTTTTCTCTTCACCCTCAATTAACCATAACACGCGATGCTATCTCCGAATTGTAGGAGAGTCGTTGATGCGAATGAGAGCGCTACTTGTCCTGGGCATCTGCCTGGGCCTTGCTGCTTGCAGCGGGTACAGGCAGCCGCCGACAGCATTTCATGAAACACTGACACAGCCCTATCTCTTGGATTCAAGCGACAGGCTGCGCATCATCGTGTTTGGTCAGGATGACCTGTCCAATACCTATGTCGTTGATCAAGCTGGATATATTTCCTTTCCACTGGTTGGAAGCGTTGCGGCTCGCGGCAAGACCCAGCAAGGGCTTGCCTCAGAGATTGCCGGCAAATTGCGGCAAGGTTTTATCCGCGACCCGGATGTCTCCGTGGAGATCGACACCTATCGTCCGATCTTCTTGATGGGAGAGGTGCAAAATGCAGGCCAGTATAACTATGTGGCCGGCATGACAGTGCAAAATGCCATTGCCACTGCCGGTGGATTTTCTGCCAGGGCACAGCAATCGAACGTCGATGTCACCCGTCAGATCAACGGTGAAATCCTAAACGGACGTGTGCCCATTTCGGACCCTGTCCGCCCTGGAGACACAATTTACGTCCGCGAACGCTATTTCTAGAGATCCACGAAGTTAACCGCGGACTCACCTCCCTTTGCTAGTGTGCAGTTTCAGAGCTCCACAGGTTCAATAAGAAACCCGGGGGCGAGAACAGGGAAACTGCACCATGACAACGACTCCCATGCGGATCGTGCATTGTGTTCGCTCGCCTATCGGCGGGATCTTCCGTCATATCCGCGATCTGGCAACAGCCCAGGCGGAAGCGGGACACGATGTCGGCTTAATTTGCGATAGCACTACGGGCAGCGCTTTCGACAACCGAGGCGTGGAAGAGCTTGAACCAAAGCTGGCTCTCGGCCTGGCTCGCTTTCCAATGCAGCGTCAGCTGACCTTTAAGGATCTCACGGCAACGCTATCGCTCTATCGTCATATCCGGGACCTGAAACCGGATATCCTGCACGGCCATGGCGCCAAGGGCGGCGCATATGTGCGCCTGATCGGCAGCATCTTGAAGCTCCGCGGTCAGAAGGTGTCCCGCGTTTACTGTCCGCATGGCGGCAGCCTTCACTACGATCCGAACCGGTTAGAAGGCCGGGTCTATCATACAATTGAAGGCATGCTTGGACGTCTGACTGACGGCCTGGTTTTTGTCTCGGATTACGAAGCTGCGGCTTACGAGAGCAAGGTCGGTCAACCGCGCGCGTTGTCCCGGATTGTCTATAACGGTCTGACGCCCGCCGAATTTGCACCGGTCAGCGTTGACGAGAGCGCTGCCGATTTCCTCTATATCGGTATGCTGCGTGATTTGAAGGGACCGGATCTCTTCATTGAAGCGCTCCACAATATTCGCTTGAGGACCGGTCATGCCCCACGTGCGCATATCGTCGGCGAAGGCCCTGATGAAGAACGCTACCGCAACATGGTCAAAAGGTTCGACCTGGAGCGTGCCGTCACGTTCCACGGTGCCCTGCCCGCCCGCGAAGCATTCAAGCTTGCACGAAATGTGGTTGTCCCGTCCCGGGCGGAGGCAATGCCTTACATCATTTTGGAAACTGTTGCCGCGGAACGCCCGCTGATTGCGACTCGCGTCGGCGGAATTCCGGAGATCTTCGGCAGATATTCCAATCGACTGATTGAACCGGGCCACATTGGCAAGCTGACCGTTGCGATGGAATCGGCACTTGAAAGCCCCGAGCAGATGGCAAGCGGAGCAAAGGAACTTCGCAGCTGTCTTGCCGAGACTTTCTCGACCGAGCTGATGAATGATCGCATCACAACGCTTTACCAGGAGCTGAAAGGCATCAAACCGGCTGATCAGTCTGTTGCTGCTCCGGCAAACGGTCTTTCCGGCGTTGCGCGTGCACAAACTGCGCTGGCGAGGTCGAGCAACAGATCATGAGCAGCCACGCCCTAAAACCGACGGAGCCGATCGAGCCCAAGGCATTTGCTGCAAAGGCTGGGGCCGGTTCGCGTGCTGACGACCTGGACGACCGGCTGGAAAAGCAATTCCGGGATTCTCTTCAGGGCATCACCGACCCCGACAACAATCAGAAACTGTCCGGGAATGGCTCCAGCTTGAGCGTGGAAGCAGCTGAAATTGCACAAGGCCTTGGTGGCAAGGGGCTTTCTGCGCCCGTGTTGTCAGGGTTTGTGCGCCTCACCGACATTCTGCTGGTCGCCGGTTCGGCTTTGGTCGCGGCAGTTGCAGGTCAGGAGCCTTCCGGTTTCGGCCTTGAAAACGTTTTTGCGATCGCGGCTGCACTGCTCTTTACGTTGGCTTTTTTTCAGGCTGCGGATGTTTATCAGGTCCAGGTCATGCGCCAGGGCCTTTCACAGCTTGGCCGTGTCGCTGCCGGCTGGACCCTTGTTTTTGCGATGTTCGCTCTGCTGCGCTCCACGACCGGCGTCGGCATTGGGCTGGCGGAGGCATGGATCGGCTCGTGGTTTGTGTTTGGACTGACAGGGCTCTGCCTTTCCCGCGTCATCATCTCACAACTTGTGCGCCGCTGGATGACGTCTGGCCGGTTGGAACGGCGGGCGATTATCGTGGGAGGCGGTACGGCTGCCGCGGAGCTGATACACGAACTTGAAGCCCAGCCGGGAAACGATATCCGCATTTGCGGCATCTTCGATGACAGGTCAAATGATCGCTCGCCACCGGTGGTGGCGGGCTATCAGAAGCTTGGCAACATCAGTGCGCTTGTGGAATTTGCCCGGCTTGCCCGCATCGACATGCTGATTGTGTGCATCCCCTTGCGCGCGGAAAAGCGCGTGCTGGAACTTCTCAGAAAACTCTGGGTTCTGCCCGTCGACATTCGCCTGTCGGCCCACACGGACAAGGTCCGTTTCCGCAATCGCGCAGCGTCCTTTATCGGCACGGTTCCCTTTGTGGATGTTGTCGCCAAGCCGATTGCCGACTGGGACATGGTCGCCAAGCGGATCTTCGATCTGGTGTTTGCAACACTTGCCATCGTCACCCTCTTCCCGGTGATGATAGCAGCGGCCATCGCGATCAAACTCAACAGCAAGGGACCGGTCCTTTTCCGTCAGAAGCGGTACGGCTTCAATAACGAGGTCATCGACGTCCTGAAGTTCCGGTCGATGTACACCGACATGGAGGATCCCGATGCAAAGACCGTCGTGACCAAGGGCGATCCGCGTGTCACCAGTGTCGGACGCTTCATCAGAAAAACCTCCATCGACGAGCTGCCGCAGCTGTTCAACGTTCTGGCGGGCAGCCTGTCGCTGGTCGGTCCGCGTCCGCATGCGGTCAACGCCCATACGGACAACAAGACCTGGGATGACGTCGTCGACGGCTACTTCGCCCGTCACAAGGTCAAGCCGGGCGTCACGGGCTGGGCACAGATCAACGGCTGGCGTGGTGAAGTCGACACGCCGGAGAAAATTCAGAACCGTGTCGAGTGCGATGTCTACTATATTGAAAACTGGTCCCTGCTTTTCGATCTGCAGATCCTGTTTCTGACACCGTTCCGCCTGCTCAACACGGAGAATGCCTATTGAGCGTCATGGCTGGCACACATGGCGGCTCACCTCTGGTGCGCGCGTCTGTCGGCCTCCCGGCTAAAAGCCTGGGAAATGCGGCACTGTGGCTTGCAGCTTTCCTGTCAGGTTTCGTTATTGAGGAACCGGCCCCTTACGAACTCTACATGGTGCTGTTGTCGGTCATCTGGCTGGCATTCGGACTGAAGCTGCGCCCGGAATTCGGCCCTCTGATCATCTGCATGATGCTTTATGTCGCCGGTGGTGTCGCCTCGATCCCGATGGCGCAGGAGTTCGGCGATGCGGTGATGTATATCGCCGTCTCGGGCTTCCTGGCGATAACCGCGATCTTCTATGCAGCCATTCTTGCCGATGAACCGGACCGGTTTCGCGTCATTCAGAGCGGTTACACGATCAGCGCGGTCTTTGTGGCGATGATCGGGATTGCCGGCTATTTCAACCTGTTTCCGGGCGCTGAGTATTTCACGCTTTACAGCCGGGCACGCGGCACGTTTCAGGACCCGAACGTCTTCGGACCGTTTCTGGTGCTGCCGACCATGCTGATCATCCAGAAGCTGTTGCGCGAGTCCGTCATCAGGAACTTTGCACTGTTGTTGCCGCTTGCCATCCTCCTGCTCGGCATCTTTCTCAGCTTCTCACGCGGTGCCTGGGGCGTTCTGGTGGCAGCCGTTCTGGTGGTCTATTTCCTTGCGCTCGTAACGGAGCAGAGCAACCGCCGGCGCGCGCGCCTGGTGTTCCTCGGCTTTGCCGGCATTCTGGCCTGTGCCGGTCTGCTTGCCGCAGCCCTTTCCATCGACACCGTGTCAGACATGTTTTCCCAGCGCGCGCGACTCGTTCAGGAATATGACGGAGCCCGCCTCGGACGCTTTGCGCGTTACGCGCTCGGTTTCCAGATGGTGATGGAATACCCGCTCGGCCTCGGTCCGCTGGAGTTCAACAAGTACTTTCCAGAAGACGAACACAACGTCTACCTGAAAGGTTTCACCACCTATGGCTGGCTCGGCGGGTTCGTCTATATCGCGATGGCGCTCTGGACGGTCTGTGCCCTGGTGCCGCTCCTGTTCAAGTCCCGTCCCTGGACAGCGTTCACCCAATGTGTCTTTGCGGTCTTCGTGGCGCACCTGATCCTGTCGGTGATTATCGACACCGATCACTGGCGCCACATGTACATGCTCTATGGCCTTGCCTGGGGCATGATTGCGACGGACAAGATCGAGCAAAAGCGCGCACGCAGACAAAGACTGGCAGCTGCATAAAGTCCCCTTGACCGGTTTCAAAAATCTCACAGGACGAGCGCAACAAGCTGCTTGCGCTTGCAAGGCGAACAAGCTAGGTAGGGTCCGTTCGGGCAGTAGCGCAGCCTGGTAGCGCACTTCACTGGGGGTGAAGGGGTCGTCGGTTCAAATCCGGCCTGCCCGACCATTTTTCAAAGACATGGATGATGTTGAGACCTTTGGCTCGGTTGCCGAGCGAAAGGCCGATGATTGACGCTTAGATTTGGATCGTGGTGTAGCGCGCAACTTCATTTGGCATTTCGCGCAACTTCACTTTGCATCCAGTTTGAGGGTGAACCAAATGCGCTTTCGGCCCTTTGCGGACCTTGGCACATTCCACAGCGAAAGACCGTTCAGAGCCCAAACCGGGCCTTGGGAGTAGCGTTCACTGGACAATGTTCCTATTATCTCGGAAGAGCCACCCTCACCATTTTGCAAGTACGGATCCCGAATGGACGAGAGCGAAGCACGGAGTATTGTGGCGTCCGGATTGGGTCGCGCTGAACTTGAGTTTGTGACGTCAATTTGTGCGCCTTTGTACTGGATAATCCGGGAACCAAACGACCATATTCGGGTCCGCAACGGCACAGCATTCTTTCTCAATGCTGGAAAAGGGGCTTTTGCTGTAACGGCGGAGCATGTAATTGCGGGACTTGAGCATGACCAGAAAGACCACAATGTTATAGGTGTTCAGCTTGGGCACGATCTCAAACTAGAGCTTGGTCGACAGCATGCGGTAATTGATCGAAATCTCGAAGTTGATATTGCAACGTTTCGGGTTTCAGAAGCCGAAATTACTGCACTTTCTAAGACCGTTTTGACAGGCTCGCAAAAGACTTGGCCCCCGCCCCGCCCTGAAAGCCGTAAAGGGATCTATTTTGCTGGATTTTCTGGACACGAAACTCTGGTGCGGTCCGCTACCGAAGTGTCATTCGGCTCAATATCAATGGCAGGTATAGCCGACACCATCAGCGATACGGATATTTGTACCTTGTTTGACCGCAGCCGGTGGATCGACGTTGTGGGGCGCGGGTTGCCTCCGGAGGGATACGACTTTGGCGGCATTAGTGGCGGTCCAATGCTCTCTGTGATTGAGAGCTCTGGCCTTAGGTCATGGACGCTTGCGGGCGTAATCTACCAGGGCCCCAACCCAACGCAAGAAGAAGGCCAAAGCATCCCTGGTTTTGACGTGGTCAGAGCAAGAAGCGCGAAATTCATTTCTGCCAATGGCAAATTGGATCTATCGACATGGAACGCGCCTTAAATTACGTCGGTGTTAGCAATTTTGTCCCGCATTTCCGCCATTGGTTTCCAGCGCAACGAGTGACCGGAACCCGCCCACGCGCCGGTTCGAACTTGAAGAAGCGTCAGCCACCACAGACTGTCACTGTCACTTTCTCAATGCCCAAGTGCGGAAAACGTTGCGAATTGAGGATCTGACAATAGTCAAACGAAGCCACCCTGTTCGATCGGTTCTTTTGCAATCTCATTCAGTCACCAGGTCAAAAAGCTCATTAAGGAGCTTCGCAGGACGTTCAACGCCATTGGAAAGATACATGCTTACGGTTTGTCTCGCCTCCCTTATGCCTTCTCGTCCCTTTTCTACCAAGTTTGACAGTATTTGACGTACTGCCTCCTCAGGGTAATCAGGCGTGTTCTCCGCTAGCATTTCCTGCCAGATGGCATTTACTTCAAATGGCTGCTCGTCGCTGAGTCGCGCAAGACCTTCAAGCAGGTGGTAAGAGTTGTAACTCTCGTCAGCAAACGGAGCGACTGCGCGCAAAAGAGGGTCGCTAATTGCATCAATCTTATCTATGAACACTATCCATTGAGCGAGAGTCGATACTAGCTGCCGTCCTTCAATCGTGCGCGTATCTGCGCTGTTCAGCAAAACCGGCCAAAGTACCAACGCTTTCTGCTTGAGGTTTGCGTCGTCGCCTTTTCGAAGTGTCCAAAAGAACCAAACGAGCTGCTTCAATTCTTCGAAGTCCTTGCGGTCGATAAGAAGTTGCAAAAGACTGCCTTCTTCTTCCAATGCTTCGAAGTCGTTGATGTAAGCGACCACTATTTGTTGAACCACACGATCTTCAATTCTCAGCTTAAGATTGCTGTCGTCTAAGGCTCTCAACAAATCACCGTGGTCTCTCAAGAACGCATAAATTTCTTGATACACGGATCCTACGTATGAGTATCCCTGCATGGCGCAAAGCCAGCGTAGATAGTCGTCCTGTTCAAAAATCCGCGGCAAGTTTTTGATTACCCACTCCCGCGACATATAGAGAAAGTTGGGGAGATAGTTTGTAACGAGCGTTGCAAACTCGTATTCATTGGCCGACGAGCGAACCAACTCGGCTTCATAGTAGCCTTGAAAATGATTCCACGTCCGATCGTGTGAACCAGCGTTCGCATTATTTTCCAGCCTACAGGCACGAAGTGTTAGATTTATTAGAGCCTCTAGACATTTTCCTCTAGGACTGTTGATGGCAACTGAAACTGCGTCGCTATCGGTACTAAATTCCTCTCCAGGTTCCCTAGCAAGAAGAATGGCCAGTATCTCTTCTGCAAGGCCATTGAACTCCATGGGAAACGTATGTTTGTCCGACTTGCAGCCTGCTTCAATTAATGTTGCAAGCGAGCCGACAACCCAATGACTATTTGCTGTGAACTCTTCGCGGCTCTTGGCATTTGCATCTGACCAAAAATCATCTTCTTTGATGAGAGACAATATAAACTTGAACAGGGACGACCAAATCTCGCTCCAAGGCAACTGTGCTTTTTCGCTCCATAGCTCCCTGAATGCCTCGATCACACTGTGAACGTAGGCTAGATCGAGCTCCAAGAACTCCTTGAGATCGTCCGAATATTTTATTGGGTTTACCTTAATCGCCTTTTTCAAAGAGGTAGAAAGGCCTCTTATTCCTGGTTCGTTCCACCTCTTACTCGGCACGAATTCTATAAGCTTCTTGACGAGTTCGGATACACTCCAAGATTGAAGCTCATCAATTTCATATGGCGATACATCAACAACAAAACCAGATGAAGTGTATCTCAAGAAATCTGGGTGCTCCGGCTCTGTGCCTGCTTTGGTTACTGCATCCTGATACAGATTAAGTTCCTTTTCTCCGAACTCTTTAATTGCGGCTAGCCACCTTGCACGTTGAAATGCTGTAGCGCCCTCTCGAACGTTGCCGTCATCGTCCAAGACCCTTAGGTCGCCAATGATCTCTAAGAAACTTTGTCGTTGCGTTGCAACCAGAAACGTGTATCGCTGGTTCAGAAAATGCCACATCTCATGGTGATAATTCACACCGAAGAAGTGCTCGCTCCGCAATTTCCCTAATCGATCCGTGAAGAATTCAAAATACTCTCCAATTGCATGGATAGCCACACGAACCAAAGTTCCGTGTTTAGAGTCTAGAATGCTATCCAAGTAAACGGCAGCAGCTTGGGGATCTGTTTCAATGAAGCCGCTAATTGCTTCTCTATAGCCCCTGACGAGAATGTTCTCCGCATCATCTCTGTATTTGTTTTGCTCGTGGTCCTCAATCGCAGGCTGCCAAATCGATGACCAAGAATCATTTCCTAGTTTGCAAAGAGTTTCAATAAGCTTCACTTCGAAAACAGCAACGCCTTGTTGCCCTAAAACACGGCCGAGAGCAATCCCGACCTTTCCTGTAATTTTCTCGGCATCATGCGCGTCGAGGCGCAACTTTACATCGGTGTGGTCCTTGCCAGCGCGGCTTTCTGTAACGAAAACTGGATCGAAGAGAACACCACAAATCTGGAGGGCAATATCATGTGATTCAGAAGCGTCCTCAGCGAGTAGCTTCGGTACTAGATTTCTTCCTATTTCGCCTGAAACAAGGGAAGATTCATACTTGTCACTCAGCCAATAATCTATTGCTGCTACTGCATCATTGCTTAGAAATTTCGATGGTAGCAGGTGCAGTATTTCTGCAAATACTCTCCAAGCATGATAGTTGCCGAAATCTTTGGCCTTGGCAAAGTCGGTTGCGCCCGTCACAATCTCTGAAATTCGCGTTCCAAAATAGTTATCGGTTTCATCGGTTATTTCTTCGGCGCATTTTTGAAGATAACTTAAGATCGGCCAATAAGGGATCGTAATATAACCTTCTTTTTTTGCTGATGTTGGCTCGGGAAGTTTAGAGAAGTCGAAGTAGCCGGCCTCATCGAGCGGGCGAAACCACTTTAGACCGGACACTCTTCGAAAAAAGAGCGGCTGAAGTTCTGGCTTCTTTCCAATGCGTTCAAGCAGGTCTAGTTCTTTAGGGTCAAGGTTATCCATCACTTAAGACCTCATCCATCAATCTGAGGTCCTCAGCGAGCGGGGGTTCTCGAACTTCAATCCGATTGACCCATGACTTTATCGTGTGTTCCAAACCGGCATAGTTTTCGTGATCTCGAATAAAGCCAAGGATGTGCACCCCGAAAGACTTTTCATAGTAATCATAAAGTTTTTCATACAACGGCTTTTCGCTATTAAAGAAGCCCTGTATCGTGAATCTGCGTTTTTCCTGCGACTCCTTTGCACCGCCACGGCGAAGAATGTGCTCAAGAATTTCCGCTTCTTCCAAGCCGTACCCAAGAAAAACAACGGTTTTTCTGGCAAACATCTCGCCCAAGAACTCTTGCACATTCTGATTATCATAATGCTCAAGGTAGTCTTTTGTCGTTACGATCATCGTTTCAGGTTGACTGATGCAGCCGTGAAGATGAATGACGGCTCCAGGCTCATTCAATAAATTTGAAAATAGCTGATCTCTATTGGCAGTTCGACTTGTAACACTCGCTGTTTCGGAGCCGTCCTTGGCTTTGAACATGCGGGGAGATAGTAACTCGTCATAGTTCGTGGTGACGCAAGAGCATCCAATTTCATTTATCGCTCTATAGATGTTGTCACCTTGAGTTTCTTTAGTCAGATGCCTTCCTATGTTCAGGTCAATCTTATTCTCTGATGCGATGAGTGTTGCGATAGAAAGTTGCTTCTTAGGATCCAACGTCTTGAGCTGCTCGATTTCTGCATAATTCAGCAATCCGGCTTCGCGCAAATCCTGCAAGGCAAAATTTGCGAGTCCAGCCCAAGAAGGAAGACCAAGCAAGCGAGATGCTCCTGCCCCCACAAACAAAACTAGGTTGCCGTCAAGACCGGCTTGAATGACCTCCTCAGGTGGTTGTACAGTTTCTCTCAGGTCGGGTACCCTGGGCATTGCTATGTTTTCTCAGTCTATTGACCATGCTGGTATGTCCTGCGACTAAGGAAGCACATAGTAACCGCCTGTGCCATATTCATACGACTGGTTTGCTTCACTTTTCCACTCCACTAATGGCAATTTATCTCGCAATGCAGACCATCGTTCAACCCGCAACGAACGACCGCTTCCTGCCCAAAGCTGTCATTTTTCTTTAAACGAACGCAGCCTTGAGAGTTCGCCACGCATATGCTGCGACCAGCGGGACAACCCCGTTACCGGCTGTACAGGATCGCTCCACCCGATTGGCCAGTCCATCATTCAGTCCGAAAAATCCGGGTTGAAGGTCCAGATGTCCCGCGACGTTTTCGCAGAGCACCCATTCAGGGTCGCATTCTCCGACGATGCGGGCAACGTTCGAGAAAGAGGCTCAGGAGCCAAAGGAAATTCATGTTGCCGCAATGCAGTCATGTCTAAGGGCCGACCGCTCATTCAGTTGTGCTTTCCAAAGACAAAACCGGCGTCTCGAGAACGCGTCCCTTGAAGACATCGACGATGCCGACATCGCTCAGGCGTGGCCCCGCATTGCAGACCAAAGATGCTCCGAAAAGCGCCTTGAACACCAGATAGGGCGGCTCCCAGTCGACCAGGGCATCGAGAGCATTGCGCAGAGCGGCGAAGCGCACGGCGATCTCCGAGAGCGGGGCTTCGCTCACCAGGCCCGCCAATGGAAGTTCAATTTTTTCAACGACTTCGCCATTGGCAACCACACACATTCCGCCTTTTGAAGACCGGACGGTGTTGGCAGCCAGAGCCATGTCTGAAGGATCACGGCCGAAGACTGTCAGGTTGTGGCTGTCGTGGGAGACGGTTGTTGCAAAGGCGCCGCGCCACCTGCCCCACTTTTCCAGAAAGGCGACCCGGACGGGCGCATTTTGCCCGTAGCGGTTCGCAACGGCCATGCGGATCATGTCGTCGGGGAGGATCAGCTTGCCCGCCTCCACATCGACCGTTCTTGACCCCCAAACCGGAAAACGCGGTTTTGAAAGAACCGCGATCTGTGCGCTGGAGCCGGAAGCCTGAATTTCAAAGTCATCAGCCTGAAATTCGGCGACGGACACGGAATTGCGCAGCGCAGCCGGCGGTTCGGTGCTGCGGCAGGGCGTTGTCAGATTGCCATCTTCAGAGACAGTTTTGCCATCCGCAACAACAAGGCTCGGCTTCACCTGCGCAAGATCGTCAAGGAGAACGATGTCGGCACGTTTGCCCGGCGCGATCAGGCCAAGGTCGGGTCGCCGTATGCGCGTTGCCGCGTTGAGAGTTGCCGCGCGGTAGGCCCACTCCGGAGGAAGTCCGAAACGGATCATGAGACGGATGACGTTGTCGAGACCGCCCTGGCGCTGAAGATCGTCCGGGAAGACGTCGTCGGTGCAGAGTGTGAGCGTTTGCGGAAGATGGCCCAGGTCGAGAATGGCCTTGGCAAATTCCGGCAAGAGATGTTCGTGCGAACCGCGCAATTCAACGGTCATACCGGCTTCAAGGCGTGCAATCAGATCTTCGGCTGAAGACAGTTCATGGTCTGTCTCAACACCGGCTGCGGCATAGGCCGACAATGCGCCGTCGTTCAGACCGCGTGCGTGTCCGCACACACGTTTGCCGCTTGCCAGACCGGCATTCACGATGCCCTGAACCCTGTCGCTGCCGTTCAACAGCGGCTGCATGGTCATCAACTCCGCAGCGCCATGGATGTCGGGTCTTGCCAGAAGCTCTGTCAGCAGATCCGGGTCAAAGTCGCCTCCGCTGGCCTCGAACCCGGGTGCGGAGGGAACGCATGTGGGCGCAAGGGTAAGCAAGCGCAGCGGCACCTCCTTGCCGGCCGCAATCGCATAATCAACCCCGGCAAGACCGCAGGCGTTGGCGAATTCATGCGGATCCCAGACAATGGTGGTCACGCCGCGCGGAACCACGGCCGCAGCATATTCAGCTGGTGTCACCATCGAGCTTTCAACATGCATGTGCGTGTCGATAAAACCGGGCACCACGTAGCGGCCTCCGGCATCGAGGCTTGCAATTGCATCGGGCTTTGAGCCTGCTTTTCGAACGCTGGCGATGAGCCCGCCGACAATGCCAATATCGGCGTCCCGTTCCCGGCCCGTGACCATGTCCAGCAGGCGCGCGTTCGATATGAGGAGATCGAACGGTTCCAGGCCCTGGGCAGCTCTCACAGCGCGGGCCCGCAGTTCCGGCGCGTTGATGTTGCTATCTTGGGCCATCCATGGCCTCCCGTTTCAATGCACTCAGACAGAGCCGGGCAAGATCGGCTCCGGCAGTTGTTGCAAGTCTCACTTTGGACGCTGCGACGTGCGAGACGTTCGTTGCGCCATAGCTCTCGTCAGATTTGGTCGACACCTCAACGGCACATGGCGAAAAGCCTATGCAGTCCGACTGCGCCACAGCCAGCGCTGCGAGAGGATCGTAGATCGCCATTGTGGACCGCCCGCGCTCCAAGGCAATATCGAGGTAACCTCCAAGAAGGTCACCGGTCAGCTGGTCCGTCAGGGGCATGTCCTTTGCTCCAAAGGTCACTTTTCGGCAAAATGACAGATCGACAATGTCGATCCGAATGCCGGTTGAAAGCACATAGGCCAATGCGTCTGCGTCCGCAAAGGCATTGTACTCTGCCAGGGGCGTGTGGTTTCCCCTGTCCGCGCTTCCCCCATCCAGATCAGCCGCGTTATCCGATCAGCCAATTCTGGCGACTGCATTAGGAGCAAAGCCATATTGGTCAGTGGCCCAAGCGCCAAAACCTCGCGCTCAGCACCTGTGCCCTCTGAAAGCCAGTTTCCAAGAGCTTGCACCGCGCCTTCAGAAGGCGCGTTCGTATCCGGCTTTGGTAGCACCATTCCTCTGGTTCGCATGCCCGTTGGGCCCAAAATGCGCTCAGCGGTTTCCAACGGGCGCTTCAGGGGCTTGGCTGCTCCCTGCCATACCGGCCAGTCGAACCCGTAAGCAGTCTTGGCGCCCATTGCGTTGGCCGTGACCTGAGCAAGCGGTGCGTTTCCCGCAACAAGGGAGACGCCAGCCACATTCCGCCCAAAGTGCCTCAGCACGAGAAGCGCCCACAGGTCGTCAAACCCGAAATCCGTATCGACCCAAATTGCTGTCACAGTGCCAATTGCCGTGCGGTTGCCTGGGGAAGATCAAAAGCAACCTGCTCGCCAAGCGGCACTTCGGGAAGCTCAATCGAGGCATCGGCCTTGATCTGCCCCAGCGGACTGTCGATCACATATTCCCGGTGTTCGCCGGCAAAACTGCTTGCGATCACCCGGCCGGTGTGTGGCCCCTTCCCGACCGCGACACCGCTTGGGCGCCAGGCGAGCATGGGGGCGGTAACTTCAGAGCCAAGCGGCAGTCGGCCTTGGTCAGAGACGAGATCCGTTCCCTCCATCCGGAAGATATTCTCAAATCCCATGAAGTTTGCGGCAAACGCTGTGCTGGGTTCGGCGTAAAGCTCTGCCGGCGATCCCAGTTGCTCAATCCTGCCATCCTTCATCAACACGACCCGATCAGCCAGGGCCAGGGCCTCGGATTGGTCGTGCGTCACAAAAACCATCGTAATTCCGGTGTCCTTTTGCACCCGCTGCAATTCGTTGCGCATCTCCAGCCGAAGCCGTGCATCCAGGTTGGACAGCGGTTCATCAAGCAGGAGGACCTTGGGCTCCATCACAAGAGACCTGGCGAGCGCCAATCGCTGCTGCTGCCCGCCGGACATTTCGGCGGGCTTGCGCGTCTCGAAGCCCTTAAGGCCGACAGTTGCCATTCCGGCTTCCGTCTTGGCCCGCACCTGAGCATCCGGCAACTTGCGAAGCCGGAGCCCGAACGCGACGTTCTCAAAGGCACTGAGATGGGGAAAGAGTGCATAGGACTGGAATACAAGACCGATGCCCCGCTTGTTTGCCGGTGTCCGGGTCACGTCCGCACCGTCGATCATGATTTTGCCGCTGGTCGGTGTCAAAAGCCCGGCGATGGCGCGCATGGTGGTTGTCTTGCCGCAGCCCGACGGGCCCAGCAGCGCGATCAGTTCGCCCTTTCGGATATCCAGATTGAGATCCGGCACAGCGACCGTCTGCCCGTAAGAGAGCGTCAAATCCGACAATGAAACGAATGCGTTAGACATAACGAGAGAACCCCAGAAGTCGTTCGGCGGCAAAAACAATGGCGACCGACATGAAGGCCAGGAGAGCCGACAGCGCTGCGACCGACGGGTCGAATGTGATTTCCATATAGGACAGCATGTCGATCGGCAGCGTGCGCACGCCAGGTCCGGACAAGAACAATGAGGCCGGAACCTCGTTGAAGCTGGTGACGAAACCCAGAATGAAGGCAGCGAGAATACCGCCCCTGATGTTGGGCAGAACGACCTTGGTGAAGGCCTGCAGCCGGGTGCAGCCGAGGATGACCGCAGCCTCTTCCATATCGGCACGCAGATTGTTCAGGCTCGAAGACACAACACGCACCGCATAGGGCAGCACCAGAGCGGTGTGTGTCACAAAAAGCGCCATGGTGATTGTGACATCAAGCGGCACCACGAAGTATCGCAGAAGTGCCAGCCCAACGATGATGCCGGGCACGATGATGGGTGCGGCAACAATCGTTCGGATGGTCTCTGCACCGGGCAGATCGTAGCGGTCGAGCGCGTAGGCAGCCGGGATGCCGATCAACAGCGCTGCCAACGTGCCAAAGATCGCAAGGAACATTGAAAGAGCAAAGCTGGCCCGGAAGCTCTCCACAGTGAAGACCTTGGCATACCATTTGAGCGACAGGCCCTGAGGGGGAAAAGACAAAGCCTCTCCAGCCGAAGCGCCAGCCAGAATAACGATCAGGAACGGGCCGATCAGGAAAGTGAGCGTTGCGCCCAGAATAAGCCAGACAGTTAAACGGGACACGGTCTACCTCCTCACCGAGGCAATGCGCTTCAGGACCAGATTGGCCGAGAAACACATGACGATCAGGATCATGGCGATCACGCTTGCCGACACGAAGTCGTTTGAAACATTGACCTTTTGGTAGAGCAATGTTTCAAGCATAAGGACCTTCGACCCTCCAAGAATGGCCGGCGTGATGTAGGCCGTAAGCGCTCCGGTAAAGACCAGCGTACCGCCGATCACCAGGCCCTCCTTGGTCAGCGGCAGGATCACCCGGAAAAACACCTGGAACCAGCTGGCGCCCAGCACACGGGCTGCCGGAACAACATCGCGGGGGATGTTCTCCATGGCGGAAACCAGGGAAATGATCATGAGCGGAAGGAACAGTTGCAAAAGACCGATGAAGACAGCCGTTTCGGTGAACAGCAGGCGGATGGGCAGTTCCGACAGGCCGAGCCCCACAATCACATCGTTGACGATGCCGGTCCTGCCCAGAATGACTATCCAGGCATAAGTCCGGGCAACCGGAGAAATCATCAGTGGCAGTACAACGAGGCCGAATATGCGCCCACGCGATGTTGTCGGCAGATTTACGATGCAGAACGCTGCTGCATAGCCGATCACAGCGGAGGTCCCGGCGACCAGAATTCCGAGTTTGAGCGTGCGGAAAAAGACGCTTTGGTTCAAAGGCTCGGAGAAGAAATCAACATAGCCCTGCAGGCTCCAGGCCCCGCTCTCGGCCTGAAAGGCAACCGAGAGCAGGATGCCAACCGGCACCAGGAACACAAGAAAGGTGAAAAGCGCGGCAGGCAGGGCAAGCGCCAGTCCTTCTGCGCGGTTGAGAAACATGAGGAAGCTCCGGGCGAATGGGCGTGGGAGGGCGGCCGGTCTGACCGCCCCCGGTCGTCTTTAACGGATGACCTCATTGTTCCACTGGTTTACCCATGCATCGCGATTGGCGATGATGACGGCTGGGTCAAGAATGTTGAGCGAATTGATGAGCTCGGCCCCGTAGGTCAGGTTTTCCGCCACTTCATCGCTGACTTTGACGTCCATATTGGCCGGGCTGTCGATCAGCGCTTCGGCAACCCGGGTCTGAACTTCTGTCGAAAGCCAATAGTCCATGAGCTTGTAGGCCAGTTCTTCATTGCCGTTGTTAGCGGTCATGATCATCACATTCATGCCGCCTGCCTGGCCTTCTTTCGGATCGGCCCATGCAAACGGAAGCGGAGAACTCTTGAAGCGGCTCCAGGCGAAGCGGCCGACAGGTGCTGCAATGACTTCTTCCTGGTTCATGAGCTGCGCAAGCTCCGAAGACCGGGAGTAGAAGGTCACGATGTCATCGGCGTGTTTGCCGATTTCCGAAATCGTTGCGCCAAATTCACCCGGAGCGCCTCCTTCGGCCTTGTTGAGCATCATCAGGGTGAGCGGCCCTTGTGTGCCGGTAATATTCGGTAAGGAAACATTGCCTGCCAGCTTTTCGCCCAGCAGGTCGTTCCAGCTCTCAATGCTCACCAGGTCTTCACGATAAACGATTGAACTCGCATAGAAAGTGTAGCCAACAGCCATGCTGTCGCCAATCGGATCCTGGGCCGCCGGGTAGAGTTTGTCGAAGCTTTGAAGCTTTGAAGTATCAATTGGCTGAAGAAGACCCTTACGCGCGAGGCTTAGCGCGTCGTGGGAAGAAATCACCGCCATATCGATCACTGGATCCGCAGCATTTGCCTCGATCTTGGCCATGCGCTCCACGGAGTTGCCGGTTTCAATCACCAGTTCACATCCGCAGATCTCCTCAAAAGGATCGTACAGCGCTTCCTTGTAAGCGTCCTGAGCGAAGGAATAGACCGAGATGGTAAGCTTGTCTTGTGCTGCCGCACCGGTCGCAGTGAGAGCTGCACTCAGCGCAAGGATGGATATGTACTTGGTCATTGAGGTCGTCTCCTTGTTAAAAGCTGGCTCGGGATGGATGTTGATTGCCGCACCACCAATCGCATCGGTACGGTTTCCCCTTCTTGAGCCGGTGTATCGCCGCTGATTTTGGCTGAGATGATGTCAATCGCGCGGCTGGCGATTTCGTCGACATTCTGGGCAACCGTCGTAAGCGCCGGATGCATGATTGAAGAAAAGGACATGTTGTCGAAGCCCGTCAGACTGACTTGATCCGGGACGGAAATCTGCCTGCGCATCAATTCGGTGCGCACCTGCAGCGCAATCAGGTCTGACGTGGTCATGATCGCTGTCGCACCCGCCTGCACCTTGGCGGCCGCCAGCTCAACGCCTGCTTCGCCCCAAAACACATCGACTTCAATGTCCAAAGGCAGGGCACCACGCATTCCGGCAATGCGATCACGCTGCACCTCGGAAACCTTGTCCCCTCCAAGGATCACGAGCTTGCGATGTCCTATATCCAGGATATGCCGTGCAACCAGAGCGCCGCCGCCTGCGTGATCCGCAGAGACTGAATTTCCCGGGTCAGAAGCCGTGTTCAAAACCGCAATCGGCACGGGCACCGGGTCGGGCGTCGTTCCCTTTTGCGGTACAACGATAAGGCCATCCACGCCCCGATCCATCAGTCTCCGCAATGCTTCGGTCTGCTCGTCCGCGCTGCCCCGTGAATCCGCAATCAGAATACCAAGCTTCCGTTTGTCTGCTTCCATCGAGAGCGTCTGGGCGATGCGTGGAAAAAGCGGGTTGGTCAGGTCGGGCATGACAAGACCGAGAATGCCGGTCTGCCCGGTCTTGAGGGCGCGGGCCGCCGTGCTGGGACGATATCCAAGTTCGTCCGCTCTTGTCCGGATACGCGCAGTCAATTCCTGCGAAACCCGTCCCTTGCCGGTCAACGCGTTCGAAATCGTTGCGGTCGACACGCCCATGTCATTGGCAATTTGCTTGATGCTGACCATCATGCCCCCTTGCTTTAACGATTAAGCAAGTTAGCTGACCTCAAGTCAACGCTTAAGTTAATCGATTAATCAAAATTCTGGATTGAGAAAAAAGCGGTCGAGGAGTCTTTCCAGGATTTGAGCACGTGCTGCGACCGGTCCAAAAGCTCTAGCGGCAACACCTGCGGGCCAGAGCGTTACACCGACGAACATCAATCACACTGTCAGCCGGTAATCGCCTGGCGGGAAAATTATCTGTTGGTCACCCCGGCAGCCGCAAGACCCAAACGACAGCCGGCCGAGCCGGAATCGATGATCGGCTGAATTCCGTTTCGTGCCAAAGAATGGACACTTTGTGCCCGACCCGGCAACTATCAAACACACCGGGCAGGACAAAGACGACAGATTCCATCACCGTCCAAACAGCCCTCAAAACAGGACCTTAGGGCAAAGCGCTCAACGCCTGGCTTATTTGACACAAGACAAGCAGACACAAAGCAAGCTGAAAATAGATCTAAATTAATTCCACAATTTTAGCTCTAAATTTTCAACTTATCGACGAATTCAAATCCTAGACTCCCAACCATAATAACAAAGACGGGGCGGGAACTCTCAACGAACGCGCTTACAGGGATAAATACTTGTAAGCGCAGACTTAAGGAAAGATATTCCAGATGAAAAGCGCGTTCATGGTTGTTGTTGCTGCGTCACTACTTGGACTAGCCGCTTGCAATGGCGAAAATTCCAATCAACCCGATGGGGCTTCACAAGGGAATGAGAGTGTTGCTCCCCAGAGCTCTGCCCCAAGCGACGGCGCGCCGGCCGTCGGCGATACGGACACCACCCAGTCATCCGCTCCAACGGCGCAATAGTCCATGTGCGTTCTTTCAAGGTGGCCGAAGTCGGCCACCTTGCTCTAACAAGAACACCATTTTCGAAACGACACCAGCCGGCGCTGCAAAGAGAGCGCAAAACCCCCGCGTCAATGCCGTCTGGACTTGTCCCCTCCTACCCCTTTTTGAAAACGTGCTGAACTTGCAGTTGCTCAAAATATGGCGGCCTGCAAGACGTCATCATTCTCCCATCGATAGAGAGACAGCCCTGGGTGCTTTTGCACATCAGCGAAACTTGGCTAATGGCCTGACATCGGCTTTCCTGATTTGATAAATCCGATACGGAACGCTATTCTTGCGCCCCCTTCACAAGCACGCCCAGCACAATCGCGGTGTGCCCAATTTTCTTGTTTTTCACTCAAACACCGATGCCATCCGGCGATGCTGTGTGATGTTTTCCAGTCATGAGCAAATGCGGATCCTGGATTCGAGGATGTTAAAAGATGCAGTACAAAACACTCGGCCGCACAGGCGTCAAAGTCTCGCAACTCTGCTTTGGAACCATGTCATTCGGCGGCGATGCGGACGAAGCTACTTCTGCGGAGCTTTACAAGGCGACTCGCGACGCGGGCATCAATTTTTTCGATTGTGCGGATGTCTACAGCAATGGCCTTGCCGAGGAAATTCTTGGCAAGTTGATCTCTCATGAGCGCGACGATCTTGTGATCACCTCGAAGGTGTTCGGAAAAATGGGAGAAGGTGTCAATGACGGAGGCACCAATCGCAGACACGTGACAAAAGCCGTTGAAGCGAGCTTGAAGCGATTGAACACCGACCGTCTGGATGTCTATTTCGTTCATCGATGGGACGAAGATACGGCGCTTGAAGAAACCCTGCGCGGGCTCGAGGACCTCGTACGATCGGGCAAAGTGCTTTACCTCGGCGTCAGCAATTATGCAGCCTGGCAAATCGCCAAGGCGCTCGGCTTGAGCGCAAACAAAGGATGGTCTCGTTTTGAGGTCATTCAACCGATGTATAATCTTGTGAAACGGCAGGCCGAGGTCGAAATTCTACCCTTGGCACAATCAGAGGAGATGGCCGTCATCTCCTATAGCCCGCTTGGCGGTGGTCTCCTGACAGGCAAGTATTCCGGTGCGTCGTCAAAGAGTGCCGGACGCCTGAAGGACAATGACATGTACGCGTCCCGATATGGTGATGACTGGGTCTACGATGTAGCCGAAGCGTTCACAGCTTTTGCACGTGAAGGTGGGTATGACCCGGTCAGTCTTGCTGTTGCCTGGGCCGGTGCACACGAAGGCATAACCTGCCCGATCATCGGTGCTCGAAACACACGTCAGCTTGACCCTGCGCTGCGGTCCATTCACATCGAGATGACACCAGAAGTGCGCAAAGAAATCGCGGCTCTTTCCCGCACGCCGTCTCCAGCGACCGATCGTTCGGAGACCACGTGAGAACTCCCAAGTCTTCTGTCCAAAGCACTACGTCTCGGCGTCTTTAATGCGCTCGGCACAAATCGGCAGCCAAGCTTGAGGTCAGCCTGAACTTCTGTTGCACCAATTCAGGCCTTTTCTAGCGCACCACGTAAACCGAGCACTTTGCGTGGCTGGCGACGTACCCTGCGTTGGAGGAAAAGATGTGATCCAGGAAGCCGGGGATATGAGACGCCATCACGATCAGATCGACGCCCATGTCTTCTGCAGCCTTGATAAGCACATTGCCAAGGTCAACAGCGACGTCGTTGTCGATCATCGAACGGGTCTCAACTGGATGTCCGATTTCTTGCGCAACGTCGCGCGCATAGGCATCCAGGTTCTTTTCAAACTCGGCGGGATTGTGTGCAGCTTCAGTCACCGCAGAACTTGTAACGCCGATCAGAGTGAGTTTAGTGCCAACACCGAGTTTCGCCAGTTCTCCTGCCACGGAAACAGCTTTTGACAAAGCGTCTTTATGGGCAAGATCAACGGGAATTAAGATGGATTGAGCCATGACTGGCCTCCCTTAATTGCAAGACCCTAGGTTGACGGATATGCGGCTTGCCTGCCTTGATCTAAGACAAGGGCTGGAAGCGGTCATCCCCCATCAGGTGCCCCAAGGCCACAGAGGGCCTGAGGGGTATCTTTGGATGACAGGATCGGCACACCCCGAACCATGCGGGTGGGGCTCACCCTGATCCGGCAACGTCTCCAATGATATTGACCTTGATGTTCAACTCGTGCCCCAGATGCGCGCGCGTCCAAAGAGCTCGATCTGCGCCGGATGCAGAATTCGCGTAGACGACCTGGATGTGGTTGGCTTTGTGGCGTCCCATAAGCTGGTCGCGACTGACGCCATCAAGAACCCCGTGCATGATCGGCCATTCCGGCGTTGTGCTACGCCGCCGCCGCTCCGTCTCACTTTCAGGAAGCTCAATGCATCGTCCACGACCGATGTCCATATGCAACGCACTTTCCTGCACATAAATGCGCGACCAGATTATCTCACCCGGTTTGGCGACACCGCTGAGTGTGCCACCGCCTGAGGGAAAATACATTGCCGGCTGGCGCAGACTTTCGCTGCCCGTCCAGCCACCGAGATGGTGAGCTGGTGGAGCAGCACCGGAGATTTCAAAAACCCAGACAAATTGGTCCGTCGTTCCGCTAGCATCCAGATCACCCCATCGGATATCGTGGAGTGTTGTTTCCAGGGGTTCGCCAAGTGCCGAATGTGTTCTGTTAATCAGCAAAGCATCCAAACCGGCACATTCATCCACTTCATTGAAATGGATAACCGGCTGGCCGGGCCTGATCACGCTGCCATTCGCACGTACGACGTCCGGACGGTCGGCGTTGTTCAGCATTCCTTCCACCAGATCGGAGGCCGGCAGCAGATCCTTGAGGCCCTGTTGGTATTGTATTCCGATAGTTTCGCAATCAAATGCATCCGCCATCCGCACGGCTGCGACATACATCCGGCATTGCATCAGGACCTGGTCTTCAGTCAGTTCCGTCGCCTCGTCGCGGCCGAGATGGAAAGTCATACCCCTCGCCCGCATCCAGTCGTAAACGGCCCGGGCCTCGCCTTCGGATATCTGAAGCGTTTCGTGGTAGAGGGCCGATTGCGAAAGGCGTTCCTTGAACACTCCCAGAGGCATCAGCAATTCATCAGGAATGATCGCGTTATACATGCCCATGCAGCCTTCATCGAAGACACCCATGATGGATTTGTTCTTCCGTAGATCCGCTGCAATTCGGCCAGCGGTTACCTTGTCGGGATCCGGGGTCAAATCAGGGTCATAGTCCGCGACGTGGCTATCATCGTGGCTGATTTTGCCGGTGGACAGCCATGCCTTTAGATGATCGCGAAAAAACCCGTCATCAAAATCAGCGCTCCAAAGGGTCGAATAGGAGACCCCTGCCTTTGAGAGGGAGCCATTGAGATTGAGCATCCCCACAAGACCGGGCCATTGCCCGGACCAGTTTGCCAGTGTGAGAATGGGGCCCTTGTGACTGGTAAGGCCGGGAAGTATGTGGTGCGAATACTGCCAGACGGCCTCCGCGACCACGATCTTTGCATCGCTCGGAACAGACGCAACAGCATCCATGCCGTCGCGCTGCGAGGACAGGAATCCATGTCCTTTGTCCGGATCGACCGGGTGCGCACGATTGACATCAAATCCGAATGCCCTGCATTCTCGGGCAAACGCCCTTTCCATGACTTCCTGGGCCGGCCAGCAGGTTCGGTTCGCACTTTCCCGGCTGTCACCGCTGGCAAACAGATAAACAGAGTTCTCGGACATGTTATCGGGCCTTAGTCGGACATGATTTTTCGGTAGGTTTCAAAGTCGTCGTGCATGGCGCGGAAGACACGGTACTTCCTGTCGTGGAAGGCCCTTGTCCTGGTGTCCGACCGCAGAACTTTTGCAGGTCCGCTCATTGCGTCCATAGCGCTGCGCAGGCTTTCAAATTTACCGGACCCCACAGCCGCTAACATTGCGGTTCCAAGCAGAACAGGCTCTTCCTGATCAGGCAAAAGCACCGGCAATCCGGTGACGTCTGCATGAGTTTGGCAATAGAGACAGTTGCGTCCAAGGCCGCCGCTGACAACAATCGCATCCGGTCGAACGCCGTTCTCGGCCAACTGGTCGAGAATATGCCTTGTCCCATAGGCCAGTGACTGGATACAGGCGAGATAATCGCGCGCGAGATCCTCAATGTCGGAAACCGCGGTCTGTCCCCAGGTCACACCCAATCGTCGTGGGTCGGCGAGTGGCGCCCTGTTCCCGTTGAAATCCGGAATAATGTGACGGTCGACAGACAGAAATGATGGAGGCTCATTGGCCGAAAGACCGGACAGGAAATCATCCAGGAAGTCATAGACGTTCTTGCCTTGCTCTGTGGCCATCGCTTTTGCGTCTTCAAAAGCGCTGTGTCTCTGCAGAACCGTGTCGATTGCTGCGCCGGCCATGGATTGACCGGCTTCATTTGCCCAAAGGTCAGGCAATACAGCACCATAATAGGGTCCCCAGACACCCGGCACGAAGGCCGCCTGCTGTGCAACAGTGATATGACACGCGGAGGTGCCGGCTATTAAAGCCATACGATCCGGACCGACAGCTTCAGCCGTAACTCCGAGCGTTCCCATGGCACCTGCATGGGCGTCAATCATACTTGCTGCAACAAGGGTCGACGACGTCAACCCGAGCTCTTGCGCCGCCTTTTCGCTCAACTGGCCAAGGGGGCTGCGGGGCTCAAACATTTAGTTCCAATGCGCCCGAACCCCTCGTCTGCGAGGTCTTTAAGTCCTGCAAGTGCAAAGAATTCGGCATCCCAGCCTTCACCGGTCGTGCCGGCTTCGCCCTGATAGGTCCATTTGCATACCGAGCTGCACAAGGATCGCGTCAGGTTTCCCGTGGCCCGCCATGTCAGCCAGTCCGGAAGGTCAAAGAAGTGCCCGGCCGCCTCCCAGATGGAAGGAAGATTCTCCTTTATCCAGAGCAGCTTCGGCAATTGCATTTCAGGAGATATCTTGCCACCTGAAATACTCAGTCTCTGGTGACCGGTTTCATCGATCCGGGAAGCTTCTGCGATCGCCCGGTGATCCGCCCACAAAACAATGTCCTGCTCTCTTTCACCATCGGGCGAAATGCTGAGTGGTTCGCCCTGTCCGTCGGCCACAACAAGGGAACAGGTCGCGTCGAACCCCAGTCCTGCGACGTCCTCCGGTGCGACGGAGGCCTGGCTCATTGCGGACTGCACGGAAGCGCACACCGCACCCCATATGTCAGCACTGGACTGTTGTGCAAAATGGGGCCTTGGGTGCCAGGTTCTGATTTCTTGACTGGCCTGCGCCAGCAGCTGCCCGTCCTGGCTGAAAACACCTGCACGCACACTGCCGGTTCCAACATCCACCGCTAGAAACAGGCTCATCGGTCAATCAATCTGTTCAAGGTCATCTTCAAGCTCGCTCATGTCTTCGCCTCCGGCCATGAGATTGAGAACTTCCTCACGAGACTTCTCGCCCCGCTTGAATGACGCTGCGACCTCTCCCTGAATCAGGACTACAAATGTGTCGCCAACGCTCATGGCGTGGCGTGCATTATGCGTTATGAAGACAATGCCCGCACCGTTCTGCCGGGCGATTCTCATCATTTTGAGAACCATCGACGCTTCCTTGACGCCCAGGGCGGATGTCGGTTCGTCGAGGATCAGCATCTTGGCACCGAAATACATTGCCCGTCCTATTGCCAGAACCTGGCGTTCACCGCCGGACATCGTTCCAACAAGCTGATCTCCGCTGGTCACCCGGGTAAGCCCGAATTTCTGCATCTGTTCCACAGCGACCTCGTTGGCGAGACGTGTGTCGATGCTTCGAAACGGCCAACGGCCCTTGGCAGGTTCAGCGCCCAGAAAGAAATTGCGGCCAACGCTCATCAACGGGATAGAGCCAATGTCCTGATGAACTGTTGCAATACCGCGCTGACGTGCTTCGCGTGGCGTTGCAAATCTGGTTGGCCTGCCCTCGAAAAACACCGTTCCTGATGTTGGCTGGTGATACCCGGAAAGGACCTTGATCAGGGTTGACTTGCCGGCTCCATTGTCGCCGAGCAGGCAAAGGATCTTGCCTGGTTCGACCTGCATGGACACGTGTTTGAGCGCTTTGGTGGACCCGAAAAACTTGTCGACGTCGCGCAATTCCATAAGGGGCTGAGACATGACGGATCCTATTTGCTTGAGAGAGCCAACCGGCGAACGTAGTTGTTGGCAAGAACGGCTGCCGCAAGCAAAAGCCCAAGGAACAACTGGATCCAGTCCGTGTTCCAGCCGGTATAGAAAATTCCGCTTGATATGACACCGAACAGCGCCGTGCCGAGTACAATACCGGTGACACTGCCATACCCGCCGGTTAGCAGAACGCCGCCAATGACAACGACAATCGGAGCCTGGAACACAAAGCCCATACCGTAGGTCGCGTTGCCTGAATTCCATTGGACGCCCTGGAGGATGCCGACAAGGGCGGCGGCGAGTCCGGTCGCTATGAACAGGCTGATCTTGACCTGCTGCACCGGCACGCCTGCCCCTCGGGCAGCATCCAGATTGCCACCGGTTGCATAAATCCAGTTACCGAAGATGCTGCGGCTCAAAATCCGATAACCGATGAATGCAACGAGCAACCACCAGAGGATGGAAATATTGGCCTGGCCCCAGCGCGCCGCGAACACGAATTTTGCACTGTCGGAGGCAACAATCGAACTTGATGTGACATTGGCAACCAGACGCGAAATGCCCATGGTTGCGCCGATCACGATGAAGTTGGTTGCCAGGGTGACTATGAAAGAGGGCAGTTTGGTCTTTACGACAGCAAGTCCGTTCGCCAGACCAATCGTGGCGCCTGCGGCCAGTGCCAGAAAAACCATAGGCCAGATCGGCAATCCGTATTGGTTGGTTCCAAGCGCCAGGATCATGGACGAAGCCCCAACTGTCGAACCAATCGAAAGGTCGAACTCACCTGAAATCATCAAAAGACCTACCGGAATCGCGACAATTCCCAGTTCAGCGGCCAGATTGAGCCATCCGGCAGTCCCGTTCACTGAGATAAATCCGGTTCCCTGTGTGGCCAAGGCAAAGAAAAGGTAAGTGATGACAAAAGCCGCGAAAGCGCCCGCTTCGGGCCGCTTCATGAAATTCCTGAGCACGTCATTCTCCAGGCAAGCTAGGTTGGATACACGGACCGGGCCTTGCGGCTCCTAGGAGGCGCCGCGAACTCCTGCGTGTTCCTTGTTGACCTTCAGTGTTTCTTCGACATTGGAACTGTCGATCACCAATGGTCCGGTTTTGACATGCCCAATCGGATGCAGACCGTAATTCAGGTATTGGTGAGCGATCTGAATAGACATGAACCCTTGCAGATAAGGCTGCTGATCCATGGCAAATGCAAGGTCACCATTCTTGATCGCAAGGAGGGCTTCATTCGACAAGTCTGCCGTTCCGACCATGATATCGCCTTTACGTCCGACCTCATCCACCGCGCGCAATGCGGACATTGCGGGAACCGCATTCAATGTATAGATCCCGTCGATCTGGGGATTGGCCTGCAGGCTGCCCTTGATTGCCTGCGTCATCGCCTGTGGGTTTGTCGCATCCCCCGTACCGATGGTCTGATAGATCGTTTCTTTTCCGGCTTCCTTCATGGCAGCGACATAGCCATTGCACCGTTCTTCAACAGTCGGATTGCCGGGCACCTGGTTAAAGCAAAGACCTGTGGTCACACCGGCGTCCGCCTGGATCTGCCCCGCTTTGTACCCCATCTGATAAGGGTCTTCGCCGACAAATCCGATTGATCCGTTGCCCTCCCAAAGGGTCTGGCCGGAATTGTGAATGAGGACAGGAATACCGGCAGCCGTCGCCTCCTTGATCAACGGGTCCATGCCGTCTGGAAAGAATTCACCAACGAGAAGCATTCTGGGCTCACGGCTGATCGCTTGCTGCAAAAGCCGCGGGTAATCGCTCGTCATATTCGAGGTGTCCGTGACCGCGATATACTGGTAGTCGACATCGAAAATTTCCGCAGCATCGTCGAAGCCCTTCTTCACCGCGGCGAAAAACGGCCAGGACAACGGCCCGCTTACGACCAGGATCGGCCCCTCTTCATTGGACAATGCAGGCGAAGCGGCACCAAGGCCCAAAGTGACAGCGGCAGCCGCCAGAACTGATTTCATGAGTTTCATTTGATCCTCCCGTGATCTGACGACACGAACAAGGCATTTTTGACCGGATCCGTGTGTCTGTTCATCATGATGAGCACGGAAAATACGCCCTTGTCAATAATTATTCACGATGAATTACTATTGACCATTGGAAGATCCGCTTCTAGGCTGGATCACGTTGGCACTCACGATCTGACTGCCTATCTTGTTGAAAATAAAGACACCTTGTGGAGGTTGTATGCGATCAGTGTTGTGTTACGGAGATTCCAACACGTACGGACAAACGACCGCGAACAAACCAGATGACCGATATCCGCATGATGTCAGGTGGCCGGGAGTTCTACGCGGCCTCATCGGCAACGAGTGGCTTGTAATCGAAGAAGGTTTGAGTGGCAGAACCACCGTCAGTGATGACGAGATTGAGGGCTCTGAGAAGAATGGCCGAACCTATCTTCGGCCTTGCATCATGAGCCACAAGCCACTTGATCTGATCATCATCATGCTCGGCACCAACGACCTGAAGGTGCGCTTCAACAAGACCCCGGGTGAAATCGCCATGGGTGTCGGAGCGTTGGTCAGCGACATCAAATCCATGCCTGCCGGTGTCGATGGGAAGATCCCTGAAATACTGATTGTCGCACCGCCGCCAACAGCCCTTGATCTGAAAGAATGGTCGGATGTGTTTCTCGGTGCACAGGAAAAATCGCGTGCGCTGGCACGTGAATATGAACGTATTGCCGAAGCACATGAAGTGCATTTCTTCAATGCGGGTCTTGTCGTCAACTCAAGTGATGAGGACGGCTTTCATCTCGACGTTCAGGCCCACAAGGACTTGGGCCACGCCATTGCTGAAGAGATCGCGGCCATTGGCTGGCCGGAGCAAAATGACTAAACCATGAGGAATTAATTTCCGGACAAGATATACGCATCCGGTTCCCGACGCCCAAACGTGATAACCCATAACGTGAAGCCGTGCCTCGAACACGAGGTGAGCATCGCTGACCCTGACTTGAAAGCCGGAGGCTGTACTTTTGCCGGATATGCGTTTTGCCCCGCCACCAACTGTTCGTGTCGCAGAACACCCAGGCGGTATGAATCAGGTTTTGGCGCGCAGCTTCAACGAACGATTGATCATGTCCCTTCTCTTGCAGCATGAGGGCATGACTCGGCTCCAGCTCGGACAGGAAAGTGGGCTGTCCGCGCAGACGATATCTGTCATCGTCAGAGCTCTTGAACGTGACAATCTGGTCAGTAAAGGCGAAGCGGTCCGCGGACGGATCGGGCCTCCGACCACGCCAATCAGCTTGAACCCAAATGGGGCTTTTTCAATCGGGCTTCATGTTGACCGTCATGCAATCGAGGCGACCATCATAAACTTCGTCGGTGAGCCGGTCGCTCAAAGCCGCAGCCCCTTAGCTGTGCTTGATGTACAGACGGTGCAAGACACGCTGACCGGAACAGTCGACGCTTTGTTGTCGGAACTGGGTGCTGAGCAAAGAGCGCTTATTGCAGGAGTTGGCCTCACACTTCCCGGGCGTTTTGAGGCCGGCGGACCTGAGGAACAAGCAGTTCTTGCACATGACTTTGAAGAAGATTTGCGCGCGCATACTGGTTTTGAGGTGTTCATCCAGAACGACATAACCGCGACCGCCAGTGCGGAGACCTTGTTCGGTCAGGCCAAACGGATTGACGATCTGCTTTTCTGTTACGTCTGTGAGGACCTGAAACCTCGGCTAATTCTTGGTGGCCGCATCTATACAGGCGCAACTCCGCAGATTTCCATTTGCGACAGCAAAGCTTGGCAATTGACGCATGACGCAATCGCGTCTGGCGCGCAAGACGACGATCCGGCTGTCAGCCAGTGGCGTGGTACAGTCGTCGAAAAGCTGGGCAGTCTCGTTCAGAGCCTCGGCACGTTCGCAAAGGTCTCTGAATTGATTGTGTCGGCCCCGGTGCCAAAATCGATCACCGATGTGCTGGTGTCTGATTTGAAACTGAAGGTCTCGGACGATCTATCGGTAACTGGAAGCCAGTTTGGGCCGAATGCGCTTGCCTACGGAGCGGCAACCCTGCCGATCCATTCCAGGTTCACTGCGGAAAGCCCTTAGGCCCATTTGGCAAATCATTCCATTTCCAACGGCAAATGTGCGTGTATCCTGACCTCAAACAGACCAGATTGGTATAGACAAAAGACCATTCTTTTGCGCATTCGGTAGGGTGAGACACAGTCACGCCACCCGCCGTTGACCCTCGAAAAAAGCTTCAAGCCTCTCAAACGATGCCGTCCATCCGGCTGCGACCACGTCTTTCAGGCCACCGCCAATTTCCGACTGCTTGAGAACGACCCGCGTCCCCTTTCCGGTCTGTTCAAAACTCACCGAGACAAGCATTTCGGGCGCAAAGTCATTTGCCGGGATTGTGTATGCCAATTTGTTTGGCGGATCATAGTCGATCAGTGTGCCTTCGATCGTATGATCTCCGACGCCTTCAATGGACATTGTGTGCCGATAAGCGCCTTCCACTTTGGGCTCGACTGTGGAAACAACCCTGGTCGTATTTGCACAACCCCACCAATGCGTTGTTTTTGCCGCGTCAATCCAAGCATCGAAGACTGCCTCGATCGGTTGAGGAAACTCCTTGGTAATCGTCAGTATGTTGTCGGAAAAGCTTGTTTCAACGGCCATCTGGTCGCTCCCTTTGCTTTGTCAGAATGACGTCCATGTGATCAAAATGCGCGGTCCAGAAATCCACGTAATCCGTCAGCCAGTGCGCAGCTTCAGCTGCAGTTTCCGTGGCGGCCGTAACAATGGTCTCTCGTCCCCGCTTTTCTCGCCTGACAAGCCCCGCGCTATCCAGCACGCGCAGGTGCCGAGACACTGCGGGCTGCGAAATGTCGAAGTCGGATGTCAGTTCGTGCACTGTCCGCTCTCCCGAAGCCAGACTGGCCAGAATTCCCCGGCGTGTCGCGTCAGAGAGCGCTGAAAATACGAGATCAAGGTTTTTCGAATCCATAACAATATGGTTATGAATTTTCTCGATCAAGTCAACACTCGTGCCAAAACCAATAGATTTTGAATGCAGAAAACCAAAGACGTTTGCGGCAGAGACCGGAGCGTTTCTCAGGACCTCACACAGCATCGCGTGAGCGTGTCAATGAGCGCTTGGTAAGCGCGGCCCTTATAACTGCGATCTATACAACTCGAATTCAGACATGAGAAGCATCAGAATACGTCGATAGCAATCTCATGCCGTTTCCCTAGAAGTTCGGCGAAACGAGAGCAGTTGGCGTCGCTATGATAAGAAGTGAACTTTTGCGCTGGCGTTGGCGCGCTGTTGTTCAAGCAGCCTCGCGATTGGCTTTCCTGATCCGGCCTATGAAATCCGACAGCCAGGCTATTTCCTTCAGGTAGACTTCCATGCTGAGCGAGGCGAGTTCCATCAAGAGCGCCTGCGGGTTCTGATTGTCGAACCCGGTCTCCTTCAAGAAGGTCTGATACTCGTTGATGAACGCCTTCGGCACTTTCATGTCGATCTCACGCACTCCAGCTTGCAATGGGGCCTTCCAAAAGCGTCTGCCGCCATTTCGCGATTTCACAATCGTTAAGAACCCGGCCCTCAGGCGGGTATCGTCAGTTTTGCCCTTTCCTCGCTATCCCCAAGCCTCAAGCACCAATTGCTGAAAATCGCTGAAATTTGCTGATATCGGCAGACTGACAGCGGATTTTGCTTGCACTTGGCCAGCCAAATCTTCGACCCTGCCAAGAATCACAATTTTACCGCAATGAGCGGCTTCTCATGAGTGCCTGATGCCCCCGTCCACAGACCTTTCCTTTGAGCCACTGTCAGACGCCTTTGCGCAAGACCCCTATCCGACCTACGAGGCTCTGCGTGAAAGCGAGGGTTTGACCTATTACGAAGACTTTGATGTCTGGCTTGCCGCACGTTTTGAAGATGTCATGGAAATCGTCATGCATGACGATATGGTCCGATCCATGGAGCATGTTGCCAGTCCGGAAGAGATATCGGCGCAAAAGCGAGCCGGTAACTGGCACGACATGCCCCATCATTCCCGTTTCGTGCAATTCTCGTTGCTGGACAGTGACGGTGAAATTCATGACAGATTGCGCAAGCAGGTGTTCAAGCTGTTTACACCTGTCATGGTGGGCAAGCTGCGGGATGAGATACAGGCCTATGTGGACAGCCTCTACGACGGGTTACAGGATCACAGCGAAGTCGACTTTGTTGCCGATCTTGCCGCCCATGTGCCCGGCCATGTGATTGGACGGATCATCGGAGTTCCCGACGAGGACTGCCCGCAACTGCGGATCTGGTCGGAAAACATCGTGCAGTTTTTCGATATTGAACGGTCCGATGAACGCAAGGAACTCGCGGAACGCAATACGACCGAGTTTTACGAGTACCTGCTGAAGCTGAAAACTGAACGTGAGGCGGTGCCCAGGGACGATCTGCTGTCCGTGATGATACAGGCTGAACGCGAAGGGCACATGAACCACGACGAGTTCTTTTCCACTGCCATGCTGATCCTGATGGCAGGCCACGGATCGACAATTGATGTACTCGGTTCCGGCTTGCATGCGCTTTTGAAATTTCCAACGGAAATGCAGCGCATGCGCAAGGAGCCCGGCATCATGAAGACGGCTGTGCAGGAAATGTTCCGGTATGAATCGCCCCTGCCCTTCTTTCATCGCTATTCGACCAAGGAGATGAATGTGTGCGGCAGCACGTATCCCCGGGGTACGAAGTTCGGTGTGCTTTACGGTGCTGCCAACAGAGATCCGCGACAATTTCCGAATGCAGACATCTTCGACGTCGGACGCTCCCCCAACTGGCACACCGCTTTTGGCAGAGGTGCACATTTTTGTCTGGGCAATCATCTGGCGCGGCTGGATATGGACATCATCTTTTCAACGCTGTTGAAACGTTTTCGATCCGTTGAGCTGGCAGAAGAGGCACCCAAATACAAACGCGGACTGTCCGTCCGGGGTCCGCAGGCTCTCAAAGTTGCCTGGAAGCCAGCTTGACCTTTTCCTGATAACCTACTGACCTAAAATATCTTCTGAAGCCACTTAAGAATTTGATTCAAGAACCGGGATAAAGACCATGCGTATCAGTCTCTCACTTTCGATCCTTCTCGGCTTCGGCTTTGGCGCGACAGCATTTGCTGAAGGTGTCGATCTGGGACCACGACCTGCCTATCTCGTTTCTCAAATGAACGCCGGCCCGTTGAAAGACAAGCTCGCCGCCTGCATCGGCAAACCTGCAAAGCCGTCGCTCTTTTCCATCAGTCACCGAGGCGCACCGCTGCAATTTCCCGAGCACACCGAAGAAGGATACCGAGCCGCTGCGCTGATGGGCGCGGGTGTGCTGGAATGCGACGTGACCTTTACCGCAGACAAGGAATTGGTTTGCCGTCACTCCCAGAACGATTTGCATACCACGACCAACATTCTTGCGACGAACCTTGCAGCCAAGTGCACCTCTGGATTTGAACCGGCCAGCGGCGGCGATCCCGCGTCCGCCGAATGCAGAACTTCGGATATCAGTTTAGCTGAATTCAAGTCCCTGAAGGGGAAAATGGACAGTGCCGACAAGCAGGCACAGTCGGTTGAAGACTACATGAACGGCACGGCTTCGTGGAGGACGGAGCTTTACGGGGCGACCGGCACATTGATGACCCACGCTGAATCCATCGCCCTATTCAAGGACCTCGGTGTCAAATTCACGCCGGAACTGAAGTCGCCGAAGATTGACATGCCCCATGACGGTTTTTCACAAGCAGACTACGCACAGAAGCTGATCGACGACTACAAGGAAGCTGGTGTTCCACCCGAAGATGTCTTTGCACAGTCCTTCCGTCTCGATGACGTGCTTTACTGGATCGAAAACGAACCGGAATTCGGCAAACAGGCGGTGTTCCTGGATGGCCGGCGCGACGTCAATCCACAGGATCCGTCGACATTTTCTCCCTCGATGCAGGAACTGAAGGACAAGGGCGTGAACTACATCGCACCGCCGCTCTTTGTGCTTATGAGCGTCGAAGACGGCAAAATAGTTCCATCAGCTTATGCGAAAGCCGCAAAAGACGCCGGATTGGACCTCATCACCTGGACGCTGGAGCGTTCAGGACCGCTGAACACGGGCGGCGGGTGGTACTATCAGACCGTCAGCGACGTGATCAAGTCAGACGGTGACATGCTGGAAGTCGTGGATGTTCTGGCAAAGGATGTTGGCGTGAAGGGTATCTTCTCGGATTGGCCAGCAACCACCAGTTTCTACGCATCCTGCATGGGTCTCAACTAAATGCGCAGATAGGGCAAATTCAATTTTGCGTTGCAAGGCCGCGTTTACCGTTTGTCGTTAGACCTAACCCCGTAGCAATTCAATTGGGGGCGGCCTTGAAAACCCATCCGTTGCGCAGTGTCGATTGTCAGCTGCTGTATGAAACTTATGCACCGCTCGACAGCGACGCGGTTCAAACGCTCATTAGGAAGACGATCGGGCATTTCGGGCTCGACCCGGTTGCTTGCCGGCTTATGGTGACCAGCACGGAGGCGGACATCTACATGTTGTTCGGTGACATGCAGATCATGGTCACGCAAAGTTTGCCGCTTACCCAGAAGACCCACCTTACCGGTTCAACAAGTGATCTGATGACCCAAAACGTCTTTTCAGACGCTCCCGAGGTCATTGAGCAATGCCACGCCGTCACGAGCATTTCCGTACGCAAGTTTGGTATGGGCGGCGTCGACCTGCCCGAAAACATTGCCAAAGTGATGGGGCCTGATTTCGAGGCTTTCTGCGACAGCAAAAAGACCAGGTTCGCCATGGACCTGACCAAAATGCTCGCAGCTCAGATAGGCTTGAAAACGCCGTGCAAGGGTGTGTTTTGGGGACCAAACAGCTATTTGTTACCGGTAAAGACCTTCTGCAATTTCGCGACCGATGACAATCCGACCACTCTATTCATCCGCTCTCATTTCTATTCTCCGATTCAGTCCGTGTCAGACAAAAGGGCTATCGGGGTCGCTGCAGCGGGTTCTGAATATCTGATCGGCTATCAGCTGCAATTCGATCCGTGCACCCTGCCGCCGGAATACATGGTCTCCAACCTTCTCGCATTCGTTGGATTTTGCTATCAGCGCGAAGAAGTCTTCCCCGATGGCGACGTCTTTGGCATGACCGCTGATGAAAAGATCAGAATCACTTACGAAAAAACAGACGAAGATTTCCCGGACCGCATTGTCCTATGTGTGCAATCCAGTGCCGAACTTGGCATCTCAGGCGGTGATCGTCCAACGATCCAGAATCAATACGATGAAAGCGGCGAAATCCAGTCGTCAAAAATCAGCGATGTCGACGTCAGCGACCTGGATCCTGACGATCCGGTAGACGCTGCGATCTTACAGCGCCTGTATGAAGTCAAAAAATCTTCTCCGCAAAACCCAGATAGTGCGGGTGCGTCCGAGCCGGAACAAAAACACCACGACAAAACTGCCGTGCAATCCTCTGACGAGACGGCATGGCGTGACGATGTTCGCGAGACCGGCCTAACCGGAACCCCTCGTAAGAGGGTGCCTCCTTCATCGCGCCCGTCAATGAGTGAACTCAGAGAATTTGCCCGCCAAGCTCAAGTTGCCGGTGAGCCGGAAAGGTTCCAAAAAACAAGTTTTTTGCAAAAATTTCTGGGCAAGTTTCAGAAGTCTTAGACCTATGCGGAACGCTAAGACTTATCGCGCCTGATCGAGCGTGCGCTTGCATTCCAGCAGTTCAAAGAGCGTTGCCTGCAGGCGCCTGATGTCCTCTTTGGTGACGGAAGCTTTGCCGGCCGGGGCACTTGCAGCAGGCTTTTCGCCTCGCAGTCGACCCAGAATGTTCAGACCGCCGGATTGTGAACCCGTATCCGTTTCGGGGGCATCATCCGGCAACAGACCGCTCGGCAACTTCTCCTGAGGTCCATACCCATTGTCAGTGTACTCAGGCGTCGGTGACGAAGACGCCTCAGGCGCTGCAGAGACAGGTTCAACAGCCTCCGGTTCCATATGGATCTGCGCGATGTCTTCCTGCCAGGCCTGCATAACGAAACGCGGTCCCTGCTCCTTCAAAATGCGCTGGACACCTTTGATGGTGTACCCCTCGCCATAGAGCAGATGCCGGATGCCTTTTAAGAGCTCCACATCGTCAGGCCGGTAATAGCGGCGCCCACCACCTCGTTTTAGCGGCTTGATCTGCGAGAATCGGGTCTCCCAAAAGCGCAGCACATGCTGCGGCAAATCAAGGTCTTCTGCGACTTCGCTAATGGTACGAAAAGCGTCTGGGCTTTTATCCTGCGAGCTCATCCGGTCTTTTTTGGTTATTTACTGGCCTGTCCTGTCAGCGCATCATTGATCCGCTGCTTCAATACATTGGACGGTTTAAACACCATCACTCGGCGCGGTGAAATCGGTACTTCCTCGCCAGTCTTCGGATTGCGGCCGATACGCTCCCCTTTGGAGCGGACCACAAATGACCCGAAGCTTGATAATTTTACCGATTCTCCCGTCACAAGACAGTCAGAAATTTCAGAAAGTACACGTTCGACCAATTCAGAAGATTCGGTGCGCGAAAGCCCGACTTTTTGATAAACGGCTTCGCACAAATCCGCGCGGGTAATAGTCCGGTTGCCCATAACCCCTCCTCAAGGACGCCAGTGATCTGGCTGATTTTGCAAGAGAACTTCGATGCAAGGCCATACGGTACGGCCTCAAGGCGAGCCGGTCAACCGGAACTCCTTAACAAGATCGCATTTGTCGTTTTTTGAATGAAGACCGACTACCAGCGCAGCAGGACCGAACCCCAGGTAAAACCGCCGCCCATCGCCTCCAACATCAAAAGATCGTTCTTTTTGACACGTCCGTCCCGAACGGCCGTATCCAAGGCCAAAGGTATGGATGCGGCAGACGTGTTGCCGTGCAGCTGTACCGTTGTCACCACTTTCTCAGGCGCGATATTCAGTTTCTTCGCACTGGCATCAATGATGCGTTTGTTGGCCTGGTGCGGTATGAACCAATCCAGATCATCAGAGGACAATCCTGTCGCCTTGTAAGCGTCCTCAATCACATCGGTGATCATGCCAACCGCATGTTTGAAGACTTCGCGGCCTTCCATGCGCAAGTGTCCAACCGTTTGCGTTGCCGAAGGACCTCCATCGACAAACAGCTTTTCCTTGTGACGCCCATCCGAGCGCAGATGCGACGTGAGAATTCCACGGTCTGCATTGGTTCCGGCGCACTCTTCAGCTTCGACCACGACAGCACCTGCCCCGTCGCCAAAAAGCACGCAGGTGGTGCGATCGGTCCAATCAAGTATCCTGGAAAAAGTTTCCGCACCGATCACAAGACACCGCTTTGCCAATCCGGACCGGATATAGGCATCAGCTGTCGTGAGGGCATAGACAAAACCCGAGCAGACAGCATGAATATCAAAGGCAGCACCGTGGTAAATGCCAAGACCGCTTTGAACGGTCACCGCCGTTGCAGGAAACGTGTTGTCGGGCGTTGCCGTGGCAAGAATGATCGTGTCGATGTCCTGTGCATCAAGACCTGCATGCTCAAGGGCTCTTTTTGCAGCACCGAGTGCAAGGTCGGACGTCACCTGCCCTTCGGCCGCTACGTGCCGTTGTTTGATGCCGGTACGCTGTACGATCCAATCGTCTGAGGTATCGACCATCTTTGAAAGGTCGTCGTTGGTCAGGATCTTTTCCGGCAGGAAACTGCCACAGCCGGTCACGGTCGAACGGATAACGCTCACAAATCACCTTCCGATGTGGGCCCGTCTTCAGCGAAGCGACCCCGATGGTAGTGCACAAGATCCTGAGCGATCTTGTGAGTCAGTTCATTTTTAACCATGTCATAGGCCAGATCGATCGCCGAGGCATAGCCCTCGGCATCCGTGCCGCCATGGCTTTTGATCACAATGCCGTTCAATCCCAGGAACACACCACCATTGACCTTGCGCGGATCCATTTTCTCGCGCAGCAGGTCAAAGGCGCCTTTGGCGAAGAGATAACCAATTTTGGACATAAAGGTCCGATTCATAGCCGAACGCAAGTAACTGCCGATCTGTTTGGCCGTACCTTCTGCTGTCTTCAATGCGATGTTGCCGGCAAAGCCTTCCGTCACGACGACATCCACGGTCCCTTTACCGAGGTCATCACCCTCGACGAAGCCAGCGTATTCGAGTGAGCGCAGAGGCGTTTCCCGCAACAGACGTCCTGCGGTGCGGACCTCTTCGAGCCCCTTCACCTCTTCAACACCTATATTGAGAAGGCCAACGCTGGGGCGTTGCACCCCGAACAGGGCACGCGCCATCGCACCGCCCAAAATGGCGAAATCAATGAGCTGTTGAGCATCAGCGCCAATCGTGGCCCCCACATCCAGCACAACGGACTCACCGCGTGTCGTCGGCCATATCGCCGCAATTGCGGGCCGCTCGATGTTTGCCATCGTACGCAGGCAAAATTTGGACATTGCCATCAATGCACCGGTATTGCCGGCAGACACGGCAACTGAGGCTTCGCCCTGTTTGACAGCCTCGATCGACCGCCACATGGAAGACCTCCAGCGGCCTTGGCGCAGCGCCTGGCTCGGCTTTGTGTCCATGGCGATGGAAACGTCGCAATGATGAAAAGTCGAAGCGTCGCGAACGCGCGGATACTCTTCGAGGAGCGGACCGATGACCTTTTCATTGCCATACAGGATGAAATGAATATCAGGATGCCGGACAAGCGCGATCTCGGCGCCGGGAATGACAACCTCGGCCCCGTTATCGCCGCCCATGGCGTCCAGGGAAATCGGTATAGTTTTCGCCATCTAGAATGTCTTTTGACGTTTCGCTACCAAGAACAGCACCGGATGGCGCCCCCCATAGTCCTGCCACCACGACAGAGGCCCAGACAGGAGTGCCAAGAACGGGCGCGAACATAACGGTTTTGGCAAGACTGACAACCGTTTTAATGAACGTGCACCGAACTGACGTTGAAAACCCGCTCACCCAGCCAGAGGGTCCACACCGACCGGCGTGAGTTACGGCACGATCATTTGTCGGCCGGGTTGTCCTTCAGTGCCTGAAGGGCGGCAAATGGCGAGGGCTTTTCCTCTGCCTGTTCACCGGCGTCTGGGGCCTCCTCCTCCCCGGTTTCAAACTCTACGCCTGGACGACGCGGAAAAGGATCCAGTGACAGGGCAAGCTCCTCGCAGATGACCCCACCCAGATCAAGCACACCATCCTCGATCACGTCGGGTGGATCGAGCGATTCCAAGTCTATTTCGATTTCGCCGTCGTCATTCAGATCTCGAGCCTTGCGTGCCCGGGTCGAGTGTGGCTCGAACGTACGGTCCACGTCCAGCTTGAGACTGCTTTGGAAGGGTTCAAGCGTTACCACACAGGTTTGTGTCACAGTTGCCGATATTGGCCCGACCACCCGCAATCCGGCTTTTCTGTAGGGCTTGAGAGTGAAATCTGCCTTGAGTGTTTCAATCCCATCCAGTTCATAGGTTTTGGCAATGGCGGCCAACTCAGCCTGATCCGGCTTCACGACCACCGACTGGTCCTTGTCGACCACCTTGCTTGCATTCACCTTGAAGGAATAGGGAAAACTGTTCTGTGCCATTGTTCTTCTTCTAATTTTTGCGTTTGGCCTATGTTGTGTTTCTTTTCGAAACAGGATTTCAGACTGGCAAGGTCTTGAAGGCATTTGGATCTGGCCAGCGAACATCGGTGCGCATAAGATCCTGCGCAGACTGTTCGTTTAACAGCCTCGCAGCCTCCAGAACATAGGCAGCAAGTCTCTTTTGAGCGACCGGCTGCGCATCTTCTGTGAAAATATTGCGCCCGATAGCGTCAGCAAGTTCGGCAACATTGCCACTATCGATGGCGGAGATATAAGCATCCGCCCGGCCATAGAAAGCCTCGCCCATCACTTTCACTTTTTTGGGAACGCGTGTGTCGCTTACGCCCATCTCTCTCAGAGACGCATCCATATCCTGAAAAAACAGATCAAAGACGTTTTGCGCAAATTCCGCCACATCAGCGCCCTCGCCCCGCATACGGCGGAAATACAGCACTGCATGAGCAACGATCATGTCAAATCGGCCATCCACAGTATCGGGGACAAGTAACCCTGAATAAAAGACCGGTTGCCGCGCTTGAGCCACGATTTCACAATAAACCTTGTGCTCGGCATCGCGGGAACGGCGGCGGAACAGCCCAAAAAGCATGACGTCTCCATAAAACCAAGTGTTGCCTTGTGCCCTATCCCACGATAGTGAATTTGCCAAGCAACGAAATTCAAGGAAGCCAGCAGATCTGGCAAGATGGGACTTCTTAAATGAACTTCAAGGCAGGCGCCCTGATCCTTCCGCTTCTTGTAACACTGCCTCTCGGCGGATGTTTCACGACCACCTACACGCATGGTCATGTCATCACAAGCGACATGATGAGCCAGGTGCAGGTCGGCTCCAGCCGTGAACAGGTTGAACTGGTCCTCGGCTCACCCTCCACAACGTCGAGCCTTGCGGGCGATGCCTACTACTATATTTCCCAGAAGACCGCGACCACGGCCTTCATGGCCCCCGATATCGTCGAACAGCGCGTCGTGGCGGTCTATTTCGATGAGGACGGTTTCGTCAAAGACATGGGCAACTACTCCCTCGAAGACGGCAAGATCGTCGATATCGTGACCCGCAAGACGCGGACAGGCGGTGCCGACTATGGCTTCCTGACCCAGATCCTGCGCGGCGCGACAAACCCGAACTTCAGTCTCTGACCTATTTCAGTGGCTCAAACAAAAACCCCGGCCTGACAGGCCGGGGTTTTCTCTTTTCATTTCGCTATCCTCAATGCGCGAGGATCGCCAACAGCAACAGTGCCATGATGTTGGTGATTTTGATCATCGGGTTCACCGCCGGGCCGGCAGTGTCCTTGTAAGGATCACCAACTGTATCGCCGGTTACCGATGCCTTGTGCGCGTCACTGCCCTTTTCGTGGGTCACGCCGTCCTTGTCGGTGAAACCGTCTTCAAACGACTTCTTCGCGTTGTCCCATGCACCGCCACCGGCGGTCATCGATATCGCCACGAACAGTCCAGTGACAATCACGCCAAGCAGCATGGCACCGAGGGCTGCAAACGCATCCGCCGGGGTTGCCACCGCCCGCACCACGAAGAAGACCACGATCGGTGACAGCACGGGAAGCAGCGAGGGAATGATCATTTCCCGAATGGCTGCCTTCGTGAGCATATCCACCGCCCGGCCATAGTCCGGCCGCTCCGTACCCTGCATGATACCCGGCTTTTCCTTGAACTGACGGCGGACCTCTTCCACAACTGCCCCGGCAGCCCGGCCCACAGCCGTCATTGAAATGCCACCGAAGAGATATGGCAGCAGTCCACCGAACAGAAGACCGGCGACGACATAAGGGTTGGAGAGCGTGAACAGCGTGCTGACATCAATGCCGTAGAAGATCGATCCTTCTTGCGCATTGGCAGAGAAGAATTTCAAATCTTCCGTGTAGGCGGCAAACAACACCAGGGCACCGAGACCGGCAGAACCGATTGCGTAGCCCTTGGTGACTGCCTTTGTGGTGTTGCCGACAGCGTCGAGCGCATCCGTCGTTGTGCGGACTTCAGCAGGCAGGTCAGCCATTTCAGCAATACCACCGGCATTGTCAGTCACCGGACCAAACGCATCAAGGGCAACAACCATGCCTGCCAGAGCAAGCATCGTCGTCACCGCGATTGCGATGCCGAACAATCCGGCAAAGGAGAAGGTCACCAAAATACCGGCAATAATTATGATTGCCGGAAGGGCTGTTGCCTCGAGCGAAACCGCTAGCCCCTGAATGACATTGGTGCCGTGACCTGTAACCGAAGCCTGTGCGATGGATTTCACCGGGCGATACTCAGTGCCCGTATAATACTCGGTCACCCAGATGATCAGGCCGGTAACAATCAGCCCCACAACGCCGCACACGAACAGATCAAAGCCGGAGAAGGTTGTTCCGCCTGAGGTCGTGTATTCGGTGCTGCCACCAAGCCAGCCAAAAATGATCACCGCAAGTGCGACTGCCGACAGGACCGAAGTTGCAATGAAGCCCTTGTAGAGGGCCCCCATGATCGAGTTGTTTTCGCCAAGCTTGACGAAGAACGTGCCGATGATGGAGGTGACCACACAGCTGGCGCCAATAAGGAGCGGCAACAGCATCAACTCAACTGCCTGGGCGCCGGTGAAGAAGATCGACGCCAGAACCATGGTGGCGACAACGGTAACCGCATAGGTTTCGAACAAGTCAGCAGCCATGCCGGCACAGTCACCGACATTGTCGCCGACGTTGTCCGCAATGGTAGCAGGGTTGCGGGGATCGTCCTCTGGGATTCCGGCTTCTACCTTACCAACGAGGTCTCCGCCAACGTCAGCACCCTTGGTGAAGATACCGCCGCCGAGACGCGCAAATATCGAGATAAGAGAGGCACCGAAGCCAAGGGCCACCAGAGCATCGATCACGGTTCTGTCTGACTCTGCATAGCCCATCGGGCCTGTCAGAATTGTAAAGTAGACGGCAACACCCAGCAGCGCGAGGCCGGCAACCAAAAGGCCGGTGACAGCACCGGCCTTGAACGCAATTTCCAACCCTGCCCCTAGGCTTTGGCTTGCTGCTTGAGCAGTGCGGACATTCGCCCGCACGGAAACCATCATGCCGATGTAACCAGCTGCGCCGGAGAGGATGGCGCCAATGGCAAACCCGATTGCCGCAGGTCCGGAAAGCAGTATCCAAACAAGTACAAAAACAACCGCACCAACGATCGCGATCGTAGTGTATTGCCTGTTGAGATATGCGCTGGCTCCTTCCTGGATCGCTTCCGCGATCTCCTGCATACGGGCATTTCCCGCGTCCGCCGCCATAACGGACTGAATGGCCCAAGCGCCATAGGCGATGGACAAGAGACCACAAAAAATGATGACGACAAGCTCGATCATACTTCCTCCCAAGACTGTGGCGGCATGATTTTCTTGTTGTTTTTTCGCCGTACCGCAATTCACGCCATTTCCGCAGCGTGAAGCATCGACACGATAGCAGCAAAGCGGAGCGCTTCGTCAAGCTCTCACATTGTTTAATTCGGTACTTCCGTTGCGGTATTGTTTGGTGCAGTGCGGTATTTATGCTGCAATGACGAAATGAATTTTCGCAACGACTTTAAGCGGTTGTAACTTCTTTTCTTTCAGCCCAGACGAGCCAACCCAGCAAACCGAGACAAAGTGCCACAAATGGAAAGACCAGAATATTGACGGTGCCCCAGCCGAAGGCGTTAAGCAGTGCACCGGAAGAAAACGACGCCGCAGCTACGAATCCGAAAACCAGAAAGTCGTTTGCGGCCTGCACCATATTGCGTTCTTCGGGCCGATAGGCTTCGGTGAGCATTGCTGTTGCGCCAATGAAACCGAAGTTCCAGCCCAGTCCCAAAAGGACAAGAGCGGTCCAGAAGTGCGTCAGTTCAATACCCATCAACGCTACGACCGAACACCCGGCAAGAAGCGCAAGGCCTATGGAAACGACCCTTTCCTTGCCGTAGCGCGCGATCAGACTGCCGGTGAAGAAACTCGGGCCGAACATCGCCAACACGTGCCACTGGATACCTAGCGCCGCGTCGGTCTCCGTCAGGCCGCAGGCAATCATGGCAAGGGGCGTTGCCGTCATCACGAGGCTCATCAGAGCATAAGAACAAATCCCGCAAGCAGCAGCGACTATGAAGCGGCGCTGCGCCATGATCTCAAGAAGGGGACGACCGCCCGCCTGGGCATGACTGATCCGGGGCGGTTTTGGGATCTTGATGAATAGAACCAGGACAAAGGCAACAAGCGCGAGGCCTGCCTGTGCAAGGTAGGTCCCGGCAAAAAGAATTGGTGAGAAAAGGTCCTTGGTGGCGATGACAGTTTGAGGCCCGACAATTCCGGCCAGGACACCGCCTGCCAACACCCAGGATATTGCTTTGGGTTTGAATGCATTGCTTGCCGTATCTGCGGCCGCGAACCTGTACTGCTGGACAAATGCACCGGTAAAGCCCCCAGACAGCAGGCTAAGGAAAACAGCAGGAAACTGTCTCTGAACACTGCAAATGAGGCCAGCAGGCCTGCAAGGACACCAAGAAGAGAAGCGCCTGCAAAACCCGCACGGCGCCCGTAACGTCGCATGATCATGCCGGCAGGGATGGTACCGAACGCTGTGCCGAGAACCATGGTTGATACGGGCAAGGTTGCCAGGGACTTGTCTTCGTCCAGCATCATGTACCCGACAAGCGGGCCTGTGGCGATCACGATCGAAGCCGAAGCACCTCCGACAGCTTGTGCAAGGGCAAGCAACAAAGCGTTGCGCTTGGCCAATCGGTCATCAACAAAGGCTTCCGTCAGAGCGGCGGTCATGGCTCAAGTCTCTGGTTTCAGATAGTCAAAAAAGGCAGGAATCAACCGGTAACATGAGCGCGGCCGAACACAAAGCCATATGCAGGATCACATTTCCAGGATCAGATGATGACCGGATCAAAAATGGCGGAAACCGCCCGGTTCATCCAGGTGAAGAGGGCTTCCTTTTTTGTCACCGTAACAATTCCTGTTCCCGGACCGGCACGACCGATCAATGTCACCGGACAGTTCGCCGCAGCGGCCTGATTTGAAAACTGCCCGGCATTTTCTTCAGAGACACATGCGAGGATTTCGTAGTCGTCGCCCCCGTCAACGCAGCGCAGGAAATCGTCTTGCGAGTTTGCTTTTATCCTCTCAATCGCCCGCGATACCGGCACCTTGTCCAAATCGAGCACAATGTCGACGTCGGACGCTCGTCCCAGATGACCGCAATCGGCAATCAGACCATCGGAAACATCCATGGCTGCATTTGCGTATTCAAGCAGAACGGGTGCCAGGGCTGTTCTCGGCCTCGGCAACAAATATCGATCGCACAGATATTGGCTATCAGCAGCCGATAATAGGCGTTCTTGTCCAAACGCCGGATCCAGCCGCACCTGAAGTCCTGCCGCCGCATCGCCGATCGTGCCGGTTACGAAAAGTAGGTCACCCGGATGCGCACCCGTGCGGCGAACAGCCTTTCCGGAAGGCACCTCACCCAGTGCGGTAATGGAGACCAGCAATCCACCGGAAGAGCGGATCGTGTCGCCCCCTAAGAGTTTGAAGTCATAAGCCTTCTGGTCGTCTGCGAGCCCACTGCAAAAGCGTTCCAGCCAGTCGGTCGACCAGTCGGACGGCAAAGCAAGACCCATCAAGTAGCCGCGGGGTTTTGCCCCTTTCGCGGCCAAATCAGAGAGATTGACCCTCAATGCCTTTGCAGCAATTGCTTCCGGCGGATCTTCGGAGAAAAAATGAACATCTGCGGCAAGCATGTCTTTGGTGAGCACAAGATCAGAACCTGCGCGCGGTGTCAGCACGGCCGCGTCGTCGGTCAGGCCCAGACTTCCCGGATCTTTTGCCAGCGGAGCGAAAAACTCCCTGATGAGATCAAACTCGCCAGGCCGATCCGCGTTCATCGTCAGACGGCACCATCAGCCTTTTTGTCGCCGAACTCAGCATCTCGCAGCTCATGCGCCAGACGGTCGAGAACGCCATTGACGAGACCCGGTTCATCGTCCTCGAAAAAGGCTTTGGCAACGTCGATATATTCAGAAATGATCACCTTCGGCGGCACATCCTTCCGGCGCAGAAGCTCATAAGAACCGGATCTCAATATTGCACGTAAAAGGCTGTCGATGCGTTTCAGCGGCCAGTCTTCAGTGAGCGCTGTATGAATGAAAGGATCGAGGAACTTCTGGTCTTCAACGACACCGGCAACGATTTGCTTGAACCATTGTTCATCGGCATCACGGTATTGCGCACCGTCAATTTCCTTGCCCAGTCGAAAAGCTGTGAACTCGCTGATCACACTGGTCAGGGGGGCCCCGCCCACCTCCATCTGGTACAGAGCCTGGACGGCAGCCAGCCGGGCAACGCCCCGCTTGTTCGCAGGGCGCACAGTTTTGGCAGCCGGGTTTTCCGGGTCAGCCTTTCCGGTCATTCGTTATACTCCGAGGCGTTCACGCAGGGCGATCATGTCCAGGGCCGCCTGAGCTGCAGCTCCGCCTTTGTTCTTGTCGTCTACTTTTGCACGCGCCCACGCCTGATCGTTGTTTTCAACGGTCAAAATCCCGTTTCCGACTGCAAGATCAGCATCGACGATCAGATCCATGATCACTCGGTTCGATTCATTGGCGACGATGTCATAATGTGTGGTTTCCCCGCGGATCACCACGCCAAGAAGCACGAAACCGTCATAAAGAACGCCGTCGTTCTCCATTGCAGTCATGGCCATGGACAGAGCTGCCGGAATTTCCAGGACACCTGGAACCGCAACCCTGTCATAGGTGGCACCAGCCGCCTCAATCGTCTTTATGGCACCCTCGGCGAGCGCATCGGCAAGATCGTCGTAGAAGCGGGCTTCGATGATCAGAAGTTTCTTTGCAGCGCTCATGGGTCGTACAATCCTTTATAAGGCCGCGACAGGAACCATGTCTGCCCCGGTTTGTCCAGTCTCATTCGAGCATGATCGCGAAAACCTGGCGAAATCTGCGCCGCCGGACACTCGCAATCAGGGAAGAACAGTTCTTTTAAGAAGGTATTAGGTCCGTCCCCTACCCGGTCTTGGAGAATTCCGCAAGACGCGCTGCATAGCGCGCCATCATATCAACTTCCAGATTGATCTTGTCGCCGACCTGGCGTTCGGACCAAGTGGTCACTTCGAGCGTATGCGGAATGAGAAATACTGAAAACAGTAGCCCATCAACCTCATTGACAGTCAACGAAGTTCCATCAAGTGCAACCGACCCTTTCTTGGCAATGAATGGCGCGGTCTCCCCAGACGCCTCAAACTGAAAATAGACGCTTTCGGGGTGATTTTCCCGCTTTGTGACGGTTGCAAGTCCGTCAACATGACCCAGCACCAAATGACCGCCGAGTTCTGCGCCAAGGGTCAGCGATCGCTCAAGGTTGATCTTCTGGCCAGCGGTCCACGCTGACACATTCGTAAGCGCAAGAGTTTCTGCTGCCGAAACAACTTCAAACCAATTGCCGTCTGAAGAGTTTTGTTTTGCTGTCACCGTATGACAGACACCCGAACAGGATATCGACGCTCCAATGTCAAACGTGTGCGTGTCGTATGTGGTCCGTATCCGTGTCTGCTTGCCGGCTGGAACATCTTCAACTGAGAGAATTTCGCCAAGGTCGGTCACAATGCCGGTAAACATGTCAGGCTCCACGCCGTCTGAGATAAATGAATGTGTCGTCGCCATAGGAACCGGCCTCGACCCGCTGAAACTTGGGGTCTGTCAGCACATTCTCAAGATCAAGATCATGCAGGGCCGGTATTCCATTTTCACCAATCACGAGATTTCCCGTCACCACGCACAGATCGTCGACAAGATCGTCCGCAAGAAATGACGACGCCATTCTTGCCCCGCCTTCCACCATGACACTGGTGATGCCGCGAGTGGCCAAAGCGCTCAAAATCACGGCCGGCTTGATGCTGCAGTCGCTTGCCGGGACCCGGATCACGTTAACTCCCGCAGCTGCCAGAACCTCGATTTTGTCGGCATCAGCATCGTTGCCACAAATCAGCCAGACGGGAACGTCAACGCAGGTTCTTACAAGCTTGGATTCCAGCGGGAGGCGCGCACAGCGATCAATGATAACGCGGACAGGAGACCTTGCCGCCAGTCCCGGCAGTCGGCAATTCAACAATGGATCGTCAGCAAGCGCTGTACCAGACCCGACCAGGATTGCATCGTGTTCAGCTCTGAAACCGTGCACCTTGCGCATGGACAAAGGGCCGGAAATCTTGACCTGCCCCTCGCCTGAACGGCCAATGAACCCGTCTTGCGATGCCGCCAATTTCAGAAATACGTGCGGCCGTTGCTTGAGCTGACGCAGAGTGAACCCGTGATAGAGATCCTCCATCTCGGATTTGTGCACTCCAATCGTCACGGGAATCCCGGCATCTTCGAGCATTTTGGCACCCCGCCCGGCAACACGTGGATTGGGGTCGAGCATCCCGATTACGACACGGCCAATACCAGCCTCAATCAATGCAAGCGCGCAAGGTGGTGTGCGACCGTAGTGGGAACACGGTTCGAGCGTCACATAACAAGTCGCACCCTGAGCCTTGTCACCGGCTTCGGCCAGAGCATTGACTTCCGCATGGGCCATTCCCGGCCGGGAAGTGACGCCTCGGCCAACAAGGCGATGACCTTCTTCCCCTTGCCTGACAATCAGAGCTGCCACCGAGGGGTTGGGCCACACACGTCCGAGGCCCCGCCTGGCAAGACGTCCTGCGGCAGCCATGAAGCGCGAGATCGAGATCGGATACTACTGACATGAAAAACCGGATACGGAGGAATTATGTATTTTTTACAGGCTGCCCATCGGAATCACTGAGTTCGTCCAAAAGGGCCTCGAAATCCTTGGCTTCGCGGAAATTCTTGTAGACAGAAGCAAAACGCACATAGGCGACATCGTCTATGCCCTTGAGGCCTTCCATGACGTGGTTGCCAATTGTTTCCGCGGTAATTTCGCTTTCGCCCGAACTTTCCAGCTGGCGAACAATGCCACTGACCATGCGTTCGATCTTGTCCGGATCAACAGGCCGTTTTCGCACGGCGATCTGAACCGACCGCATGAGCTTTTCCCGATCGAAAGGCACCCTGCGATTGGAGCGTTTCAGCACCATCAGTTCGCGCAGCTGCACCCTTTCGAATGTGGTGAAACGGCCGCCGCAGGTGTTGCAGATCCTGCGGCGGCGTATAGCGGTATTGTCCTCGGTCGGGCGGGAATCCTTGACCTGGGTTTCGTCGCCGCCGCAAAAAGGACATCTCATTTCTTGTAGCTCCTGACCGAGCCCGCGATTGTCAGCCCCCGTAAATAGGGAAGCGGGCCGTCAGTGCTTCTACCTTGGCTTTGACGGCTGCTTCAACTGCCGCGTTGCCCTCTTCACTGTTTGCGGCCTTCAAACCGTCCAACACTTCCGTGATCAAGAGACCAACTTCGCGGAATTCAGCCACACCGAATCCGCGCGTCGTTGCTGCCGGTGTTCCAAGACGGATACCGGACGTAACAAACGGTTTTTCCGGATCGAACGGAATCCCGTTCTTGTTGCAGGTAATGTTGGCCCGTCCGAGCGCCTTTTCGGCAACTTTGCCAGTCGCGTTTTTCGGACGAAGGTCGACAAGCATCAGGTGGTTGTCGGTCCCACCGGATACGATATCGAGCCCCTGTTCTTTCAGGGCCTCGGACAATGCCTTGGCATTTTCCGCAACCGCGCGCGCATAGGTTTTGAATTCGGGCTGCAATGCTTCCTTGAAGGCCACAGCCTTGGCGGCGATCACATGCATCAGCGGGCCACCCTGAAGTCCGGGGAACACGGCGGAATTGATCTTCTTTGCGATCGCTTCGTCATTGCTGAGAATAAGCCCGCCACGCGGGCCACGCAGGGATTTGTGCGTGGTTGAGGTCACGACGTGAGCATGAGGAACCGGTGACGGATGGACGCCACCGGCCACGAGACCGGCAATGTGGGCCATGTCCACCATCAGGTAGGCACCGACGCTGTCGGCAATCTCGCGAAACTTTTTCCAATCCCAGATCCGGGAATAGGCGGTGCCGCCAGCCAGGATAAGTTTCGGCTTGTGCTCATGCGCAAGACGTTCGACTTCATCCATGTCGAGCAGATGATCGTCCTGACGAACTCCATAGGAAACGACATTGAACCACTTGCCGGACATGTTGACTGGAGATCCATGTGTGAGGTGACCACCAGAATTCAGGTCAAGACCCATGAATGTGTCGCCCGGCTGCAGAAGCGCCAGAAAAACAGCCTGGTTCATCTGGCTACCTGAATTCGGCTGCACGTTGGCAAAGTTACAGCCGAACAACTCCTTGGCGCGCTCGATTGCCAGCGTTTCGGCAATATCGGCAAATTCACACCCGCCGTAGTACCGCTTGCCCGGGTAACCTTCCGCATATTTGTTGGTAAAGATCGAGCCCTGAGCTTCCAGCACCGCACGAGAAACGATGTTTTCCGATGCAATCAATTCGATTTCATGCTGCTGACGACCCATTTCTTTTTCGATCGTGCCGAAAATGTCCGGATCAGCCTCTGATAGACCGCTGGTGAAGAAACCGGACTGCAGGGATTGACCAGAGCTTTCCATCAAAGACATCGCATCATCCTTGTATTCTGTGCGAGGAGCAGAAGGCACCAGCGGTACGGTCCTTTGCAGACCTTCATCGCAACCGTGCCAGCTTGACGCGAGGGATTAACACAGCGTTCGGCAAGAACCAAGGGTCATAGCGACGCGACCCACTTGGAAAACGACACCAATGTTCCGCAAAATCAAAAATGTTCCGCAAGTAAATCAATCAAGTCGCGCAAGGTCACGCAACGACGGTTCTGCCGTTATCAATACAGTGTCGGGTCTGGTCGAGTAGTTTTGGCCGCGGCTTCTTGTTCAATGCGACGCTGCAGCTTGCGCACCACAATCCGCTTCAGGTCTTCCTGCGCCACGGACGCCGGACCAAAGGTCGACACCTCGATACCGGTTGCCGCATCAATGGCGGTTACCTTGACCTGTTTCCCGACCGGCCTGAATTCCAGATAGATCTCGCCCGGCCGCGGATCGCGACTCATTGCCCTGCTCCTTGCTCAACAAGGACCAGAAGACACGAAACGCCGGCCTGATCAAGGCCGGCGTTTCCAATGAACATTGCCATAAACCTGGAGAAACAGCTTCAGAGACGGGCCTGCGACCCGGTTCCGTGAATGTCGTCCCGGTCGTAGATGTCTTCACGGAAATGCACGACACCGTCGGCATTGGACCAGGCTGTCACATATGTCAGATAAAGCGGAATGGACTTCTTCAGCTTCACGTCTTCACGCTCACCTGTACGAATAACGGAGTCCACCTTGTTCCGGCTCCAATCCGCGTTTGATGACTGCAGCATCCATGTTACCAGCTCACGCACGTTCTGAACCCTGACGCAGCCGGAAGAGTGAAAGCGGTTGGCTTCACCGAACAGCGTCTTGGAAGGTGTATCGTGCAGATAAACCTGGTGCTTGTTGTGGAAGTTGATGCGCACGTTGCCAAGCGAGTTCTCTGCGCCCGGATCCTGCGTGAAGCGGTACTGTGTCGCTTCGTCGGTATTCCAGTCGATCTGCTGCCAGCTGAGTTCGTTGTTACTCCAGTCAAAGATCCGGATGTTGTTCTTTGAAAGATACTGCGGATCCTCTTTCATCTTCGGGATCAGATCCTTGCGGATAATCGACTTTGGCACCGTCCAGTATGGGTTGAAGTTCAACTCATAGATCTTGCTGTTCAGGATTGGCGTCTGACGATCGATCTTTCCCACAACAGCGGTATGGCGGGACCGGACCCGGCCATTTTCGACGGCCTCGATCTCGGCTGCCGGGATATTCACCATCACGTACCGATCGCCCTTGAAGCCGGACATGGACCGCAGGCGGATCATGTTGGTCTCAAGCTGGCGCAGGCGGACATGTGCCGGAACGTTCAGGGCGGCAACGGTATCTGCGCCCATGACGCCATCCGGAATCAGGCCATGACGCAGCTGAAAACGGCGCAATCCGGCGTCGACATAAGAATCGAATGTATCGCTGAGGCCCGCTTGCTGCTCAAGATCACCTGATGCGATCAGACGGCGGCGCAATTCCACGACACGTGGGTCGCGGGAGCCGATGCGAAGGGTTTTGCTACCGCCGCTCACCGTGCCCCAGCCGCCAGCCTGGACAATTTGCTGATAGCGGTTGATCGCAATCGCATTGTAGTCAGCCGTGTTGGGTGACAGCGTCGGTGCCGACGACTTCACTTCCGTGATGTTTTCGGTCGCAATGTCGAAATTGTCTGCCCATTCAACGGTCTGACCGCCTTGCGCTGGAGCCGGTCCGCCCAATACAAACGGCACCGCCAAACCGAGCGCGCAAAGGCCCATTAGCGATTTCCCAGTCGTCTTATTGACGTGAAGCTTTATCCCGAACGGTCCGGATAAAAGGTTCATTGCCGACCCCATGTTGCTGCGACGATGCGCGGATGTTTTCGTGTTTCAGGCCGGTTTGCCATAATTAAACCGAGCCAGCTATACCAATTCCTAGCGGAAGGGAGTTAACAAATCGCTTGATTTTTTAACCATCTTTTCGTTTGGAATACCGCACAAAGCCATTCCAATGTGACCACAAGATGTCAGCTTCTTGCCGCTAGGTCTATCTGAGGCGAAGACATCAGCTTTTTGAGCTGAAATCAACAATTCGGCAGCGCAATTCTGCGTGAGGTCGACAAAGCGTGCAGCGTTTGTGGTTTCGGAGCTCCGCGCAGCGGCAAATACCCTTGAAAATCTGCCCAAAAGAAAGGCACCGCCCCGAGGGCGGTGCCTTGTCATCTGAATGTACCGCGAAAACTTACAGACGGTAGAGAATCTGGTCAGTCCAGAACCGCTCTAGACGGCGCAGAGACTTGTTCAGAGCAACAAAATCCTGCGGCCCGATCTCACCAACCTGTTCGACAGACAGAATGTGGCGCTCATAAAGATCATTGACGATCTTTGCCACTTCCTGGCCCTTGTCCGTGAGGCTTACACGGACGGACCGACGGTCCATGCGAGAACGCTGGTGATGAATATAGCCGGTTTCAACCAGTTTCTTCAGGTTATAGGAAACGTTTGATCCCAGGTAGTAACCGCGTGTCCGCAGTTCACCAGCTGTCAATTCAGCATCGCCAATGTTGAACAGCAGCAAAGCCTGCACACTGTTGACATCGGAACGACCCATGCGATCGAACTCATCCTTGATAACGTCCAAAAGACGTCTCATGCAGTCGCTCGACGAGCGTAAGTGCCTCGAGGTAGAGTGGCTTGATGTCCACTGCTTCCTCTTCACCTGGTGCCACAGCGTCGACTGCCCTACTTGCGGTGATCATTTGATTGCGCCTCTTATAGTACCTGTCTTTCGGCGGATATTTTCCCGCCTTGACCTGCAATCTAACCGAGCGATTCTAAAATCCGCTTAAGAGACACGCTGAATCATAAGTTAACTTTTGAAGGGTCATTTAGGGGTCCGATTAATGTCTTGTTTACCCTGCCCCCCTGAGGAAGTTCACAATCCCGGAGAAATCCGTCTCATTACCGCCAGAGTTGCAGTACAATGCATACAAAGACGAAGCTTCAGCGCCAAGCGGTGTTGCCGCTCCTGCAGAATTTGCTGCTTCTTGGGCGAGTTTTAAATCCTTCAGCATCATTGCAGCGGCAAAGCCCGGCTGATAATCACGGTTTGCCGGCGATGTCGGCAATGGCCCTGGAACCGGACAATACGACGTCAGCGACCAGCACTGACCCGACGCAGTCGACGAAACATCGTACAACTTTTGCGCGTCCAAGCCGAGCTTCTCCGCAAGAACGAATGCCTCGGAGACCGCAATCATCGAAATACCGAGGATCATGTTGTTGCAGATCTTTGCGGCTTGGCCGTTTCCAGCCCCCCTGCGTGAACGATTGTCTTGCCCATGATGTCGAGGAAGGCTCTGGCTTCCTGAAAGGCCTTGTCCGGTCCTCCCACCATGAAAGTTAGCGTGCCGGCAGCGGCACCAGCGACACCACCGGAAACCGGGGCATCGACCATGAGCATCCCCTTTTCCTCTGCTGCACTACTGACCGCGCGAGCACTATCGACATCGATCGTGGAAGAGTCGATCAACAATGTACCGGATCTGGCATTGTCGAGGATGCCGCCCTCGCCCTGATAGATCTGCCGCACATGTTTGCCCGCCGGCAGCATGGTAACAACCACATCCGCTTGCGCAGCAAGGTCTGCGACATTGCCGGCCTTTTCGCCGCCTGCATCGGTCAGGAGCGCCACGGCTGCTTCGGAAAGATCAAATCCAAGAACCCTGTGTCCGGCCTTGACAAGATTGATCGCCATCGGTCCGCCCATATTGCCCAGACCAATGAATCCGATAGTGCTTGGCATGGTTTCCTCCCAAACTGTTTTTACGTTGATTTTGAATCGGTTGACCGCTTGTCCTGAACCGCTTTGAAAAGCGGTTCAAAGACTGATTCAAGTTCTGGACTCTGCAGGTCGACCCGCAGCCTCCCGGTTTTCCTTGATGGTCAGATAGTGAAGTGTCACGTAGATCGCGATCGTCAGCAGATAAAATGCAATCTCATATGGCCGGCGACCGTATAGGTCGGAAAAGGCGGTATGCATCACGATCTGGCAAAAACAGCGAAACAGCCACATGACTGTGCCCCAGGATACCGTCAGCCAAAGCCCGGTTGCAGCCACAAGGTCCAGAACGGCGAAAAACACAATTGCTCCCTGAAGGGCAATCGGCATTTCCCAGAACCAAAGTCCCCGCCACTCGACAATACCTATGATCCGCGCCCAGTAGATGACGCCGCCTCCAATCAAAATGATCGCGATGACACGCAGATACCAGATCAGCAAAGTGCTCCAGGGCGGGCGCGAGTCGATCAGGTCCTGAAAGCTGGTGATCATATTCAGCGAGTGTCCAATGGTCAGTATCAAAGAGGCAAATCGCCCTCAGGCGGTTCTTCGAAATACGATGCCAGCGTCGCGCTGTCTACTTGGCTGAACTGGGTAGGGCTCCACGCAGGGTTTTGATCCTTGTCGACAACGGCTGCCCGGATGCCTTCAAAAAAGTCATTTTCCAGCAAGATACGCGAGACGATGCGGTATTCCAGCTTCATGCACTCATTAAAGGATAATTCGGTTCCGCGCTTCATCTGTTCAAAGGCAACCAGAACACTGGTCGGCGATTTAGCCCGAATTGCACTTGCGGTTTTTCGGGCGAACTCGTCGCCGGAGCCATCCAGCCTGTCAAGAATGTCGCTCACGCTGGAGGCTGAAAAGAGCTTTTCGATCAAATCAGCCTGTTCGGTGACCGGTCCTTTTTCGGGCGTGACCAGAAATGGTGCCAGTGCTGTGTTGACATCTTCGGCACTTTCAAGCGCAAGAGCGACGTCGCCCAGACTTCGTTCCTCTATTGCGTGGGTCAGGACACCCGTCGCCAATGCATCTGCTTGCTTCAAACGGCCGGCACTGAGAGCACAATAGATGCCTGTCTTCTTCGGCATGCGCGGCAGAAAGTACGTGCCACCGACATCCGGAAAGAAGCCAATCCCGGTTTCCGGCATTGAAAAGAGCGTCTTTTCCGTGCCGATCCGGTGGCTTCCATGCACTGAAACACCAACACCGCCTCCCATGACTATGCCGTTGATCAACGCTATATAGGGCTTTGGATAGGCTTTGATGTGCGCATTGAGCAGATATTCTTCACAGAAGAATTCTGCCAGGCCGTCTGCCTTCCCGGCCATTCTGGCATCATAGATGCTGCGGATATCGCCACCGGCGCAAAAAGCCTTTTCACCCGAACCGGTGATGACCACATGCGCGACTTCCCGATCGTCCGCCCAGCGCGTGAGTTGCTCCTCAAGCAAGCGAACCATTGCTTGGCTGAGTGCGTTCAGCGCTTTTGGCCGATTGAGGGTAACAAAGCCGGCCCTGCCGCGCTTTTCAAACAGAATTTCGTCGCTCACTGGGCGCCTCGCAAGAAAGAGGAGTCATTTCAATTTCCAAGCAGCTTGAATTCACTCAGTCTTTCAAGAGCTGTCGGGCGATAATCAGGCGCATGATCTCATTCGTGCCTTCCAGGATCTGATGCACCCTGACGTCGCGAAGAAAACGCTCGACCGGATAGTCCCGTAGGTAGCCGTAGCCGCCGTGAAGCTGCAGTGCTTCGTTGACGACCTTGAACCCGGTGTCGGTTGCGAGCCGCTTCGCCATCGCAGCCAGCCGCGTTGCATCTGGAGACTTGGCATCGACCGCGGTCGCGGCCTTGTGCAACAGAAGGCGGGCGGCTTCCAGTTCAGTGACCATGTCGGCCAATCGGAATTGCAGCGCCTGGAATTCGGCAAGCGGCTTGCCGAACTGCTTGCGCTCTTTCATGTAATTCACGGCAAGATCAAGACAGGCTTGTGCGCCCCCTAGAGAGCAGGCGCCTATGTTGAGGCGTCCCCCGTCAAGCGCAGACATAGCAATCTTGAAACCCTGTCCTTCTTCACCGATCAGATTGGACTTTGGCACACGGCAATCCTGAAAATTGACTTGCGCTGTCGGTTGGCTTTTCCAGCCAAGCTTGATTTCGTTGGCACCGAAGCTGAGGCCTGGTGTGCCCTTCTCAACCAGAAGACAGGAAACACCGGACGGCCCTTCGCCGCCCGTGCGCACCATAACCGCATAAAGATCGCTGACCCCACCGCCCGATATGAAAGCCTTGGAGCCATTCAGAACGTAGTGGTCACCATCGTCCTTAGCACTTGTCCTTAGGGACGCGGCATCAGAACCGGAACCTGGCTCCGTCAAGCAGTAGCTTGTCAGCAATTCCATCGTGCAGAGCCTGGCCAGGTATTTTTGGCGCAACTCCTCCGATGCGAATGTGTCGATGATCCAGGCCACCATGTTGTGAATGGAAAGATAGGCGGCTGTCGATGTGCATCCCTTGGACAGCTCTTCGAAGATCAATGCAGCATCAAGACGGCTGAGCGAAGAGCCGCCAACGTCTTCCCGGACATAGATGCCACCAAATCCGAGTTCTGCGGCCTTGCGCAAAGTTGGGATCGGAAAATGGCTTTCCTCGTCCCATTCCTTGGCAAAGGGAGCGAGCTCATCTCTTGAGAAGCTTGCTGCCATATCCTGAAAGGCACGCTGATCTTCGTTCGGTGAAAAGTCCACTTCGTTGTCCTCCCATCGCAGGCGATGACACAGGCCCCTTCCCCGGACACACCCGCCGCTTTCAATTGCGGCAGCACTAAACCATATTTGACGCAAACGTCAAACAATCTCTTTTTTGTTTTTATTTTCAGTTATTTTACAGAATGTTGGACTGCGTCAAACTGCGTGGTAGATTGTCGGCTCACTCCCGGCAGAATGCAAAAACGAACTTTCCTCTAATACAGGCTGCTGAAATGCCGTCCAAAACGTCCCTCCCGAAGATCACATCCGACCATATGGATACACTGCTTGCGGGCACCCGCATGCGCCGCAATCGCCAGACCGACTGGTCCCGGCGTCTCGTGCGTGAAAATGCGCTGACCGTCGATGATCTGATCTGGCCGATTTTTCTGGTGGACGGGGAAGGTATCCGGCAACCGGTTCCATCCATGCCCGACGTTGTCCGCTTGTCGGTGGATGAAGCCGTGCGCGAGGCCGAGCGTGCCGCAAATCTCCACATTCCCGCGCTTGCTCTCTTTCCATATACGGATCCTTCCCTGCGAGACGACACAGGATCAGAAGCACTGAACGCCAACAATCTGACCTGCCGCGCCCTGCGCGCCATCAAGGCAGAGGGTTTTAACACTGGGCTGATGACGGACGTCGCGCTGGATCCATACACCAGCCATGGCCACGACGGCCTGATGGAAGGCGAAACCATTCTCAACGATGAGACAGTCGACCAGCTCTGCCGGCAGGCTCTCGTTCAGGCCGAAGCGGGGTCGGATGTGATCGCCCCTTCAGATATGATGGATGGCCGTATCGGCGCCATTCGGCAGTCGCTTGACGCCCAAGGGTTTCGCGGCACGCAGATCATGGCCTATTCGGCCAAATACGCTTCGGCGTTTTACGGGCCGTTCCGCGATGCTGTCGGGTCGTCGGGCACATTGAAGGGAGACAAGCGCACCTATCAGATGGATCCCGCCAACACGGACGAAGCCCTGCGCGAAGCCGAACTCGACATCTCGGAAGGTGCGGACATGATCATGGTGAAGCCAGGCATGCCCTATCTCGATATCGTCCGCAGGCTCAAAGACGAATTTCAGGTTCCAACTTATGCCTATCAGGTCTCAGGTGAATACGCGATGATCAAGGCGGCCGCCGCAAACGGCTGGCTTGATGGCGACAAGGCCATGCTGGAAAGCCTGTTGGCGTTCAAGCGCGCCGGTGCCGATGGCATTCTGACCTATTTCGCGCCGAAGGTGGCCGGAATGCTGGCTGAGCGTTCATGACACTGGCTTTCAACGACCCGCAGCAAGTTACTGTCGATAAAATCCACAATGCTGCGGAGATCATCAAAGGCGCGGTTCTTGAAACGCCGTGCCTGCCTGCCCCGCGTCTGTCACAGCTGACCGGTGCGGATATTTTTGTCAAATACGAGAACATGCAGGTTACCGGCGCTTTCAAGGAACGTGGCGCACTGGTCAAACTCACCAGCTTGTCCGAGCACGAGAAATCACGCGGCGTGATCGCCGTTTCTGCGGGCAACCATGCGCAGGGGGTTGCCTATCACGCTGGCCGGCTTGGCATTCCGGCTACGATCGTCATGCCTGTCTTGACACCTTTCGTGAAAATTGCCGCCACGCGTGGATACGGCGCCGAAGTGATCCTGGCCGGCAACACGCTTGCCGAGGCCAAGGAAGAGGCCGATCGTCTGGCGCAGAAGAAGGATCTTGTCTGGGTTCATCCATATGACGACGCGCAAGTCATTCACGGCCAGGGAACCATTGCTCTGGAAATGCTGGCGCAGCAACCCGATCTCGACGTCCTGGTGATCCCGGTTGGCGGTGGCGGCCTGATCTCCGGCATTGCAACGGCGGCCAAGGCACTGAAGCCGTCAGTGAAGGTAATCGGCGTTGAGACGACGCTCTATCCTGGCATGTGGGGAGCTTTCTACGGCAAGGAAGTGCGATGCGAAGGGGCAACCATTGCTGAAGGCATTGCGGTACGGGACATTGGTCAACTCACGACGGAAGTTGTCAAGGACCGGGTCGATGACATATTGCTGGTTTCAGAGAGCAGCATCGAACAGGCGATCAACGCCTACCTGACCCTGCAGAGGACAATTGCAGAAGGTGCCGGTGCTGCCGGACTTGCAGCCCTGTTGAGCGATCCGGCCAGGTTTGCCGGTGAAAAGGTCGGACTTGTCCTTTGCGGCGGCAACATCGACCCACGCCTTCTCTCCAAGATCGTTGTGCGCGAGCTCGCCCGCGATGGCCGCCTTGTGTCAATCCGCATCGACACGCCTGACCGCCCGGGAACGCTCGGCGAAATTGCCACCGTCATTGGAGACATGCAGGGCAATGTGGTCGACGTGGAACATCACAGGCTGTTCCTGAATGTGCCCGCCAAAGGAGCAACCCTCGATGTGACCTTTGAGGCCTTTGACCGCCCGCACGGTGAGCGGATTGTGGCGGCTTTGCGTGAACGTGGGTTTGTTGTGCGCTATCTGGAAATCGGCGACAGAATGGATTGATACCCAGCCTCAAATGTCAAACTGTCACGGCACTTCCGAGTAGTGTTCTGAACTTTTTTCTTTTGAGCCCGCACCTCACCGGAGGCATTGCCGTCTGCAGTCCGATTTGCGAAGTCGGCATTCAATCCCCACATCTGGTTCATCACATTCTTGGGAGCCTGAAAATGTCAGCTGCAAGCACTGCCGATTACACACGCCAGGATGTCTTTGATCCGATGGTCAACCCGGAGCTCTTTGCCGGTGTTCGCAGCCGTCGGATATTCGCGTTCTGTATAGACGTGATTGTGATTGCGCTTTTGACATTCGGTGCCGGCGTACTCGTGTTCTTTCTTGGAGTGTTCACGCTTGGCCTGGGCTTCCTGCTATACGGGATCCTGCCGGCGGCGGTCGCCCTGCTTTATGTTGCCTTCACACTTGGCGGGCCACAGGCTTCAACGCTTGGCATGCGTGCCATGGGGTTGGAAATGCGCTTGTGGTATGGCGCAAAGCCCTATCCGCTACTGGCAGCAGTGCATGTTTTGCTCTTCTGGTTCTCCATATCCCTGCTCACGCCCCTGGTACTGCTGGTTTCGCTCTTTTCGGATCGCAAACGCCTTCTGCATGACTTGATCCTGGGTGTTGTGGTGATCAACTCGGCTTATCATCAGCAGCATGTCGGTGATCACCACCAGGGCTAAACCTTCAAGGTCTGGCAGATCTATCTCACGGCCAAGTGCTGCAGTTCATCTTCAGCGCCGAGAGGGTCTCCCAAACCGGACGATTTCAACCAGGCTTCCAGGGCATCGAGCGAAGAAGCTGGAGCGTAGTGGTTCGCCGCGTCTCCGGAGGCCGCAATAGCGATCTTCGGTTGCCACTGGCCACCATCGCGACAGGCGACCGACACGACAGAGTGGCCATTTGCCCCTTCATAGTCGAATTCGCGGCAAAGCACCCCGGCTTCATCCATGAACGATGCGATCAGGTTGAGCGTCGCCCCCGACGACAGCACGCTGCTTTCGCCAGAAGGCGTTGACGCCAGCGCCCCTTCAATCCCAGGGTCCGCAAGTGCTGCAACCCCAAAGGGTGACCCTTCGCCTGCCTGATCAGGCAGATTGAGCGAATAGCCTGTTCCAAGACCGATCGCGAGTGCCAGGCAAGCAGCAATTGCGGTCGGAACAAATCCGGAGCGTCCAAAGCGACGGAACGGCACCACATTGTCTGCCTCCGCAGGTGCGGGTTCATCGTCCTTATCTCCGATCAACGCGTCGATCCGACGTGCCAGATCATCCGGTATAGGCGGAGCTGTTGCTGCCTTCAGCTGGTCAGCGGTCTCTCGAAACATGGCAAGCTTGCGCTGCGCGGACTGGTCTGTTTTCAGGGCTTCTTCAACCCTTGCGGCCTGGTCTGCCGTCAATTCGCCATCCGCATAGGCCATAATGAGTTCATCGGTCATCTCGGTCTGGTCCATAGTTAGCCTCTACTCTTTCGGAATACGGTTTGAAACCCGATTTATTCCGAGGACAGTCCAATTTTGGTTGCGAGTGCGCGGCGGGCACGGCAAAGCCTGCTCATGATTGTTCCCATTGGCACGTCGAGTATTTCTGCAACTTCCGCATAGCTCAGCCCTTCGACGCTCACCAACAAAAGAACTTCTCGCTGACCCTCGGGAAGTCGTTCGACCGCTGCCATGACACTGGAAACCATCAGGCGTGCATCACCTTGATGACACACACTGTCTGCGATTTCGGGAGCGTCGTCATACTCCAGCTCGTGGCCCCGAACTTTGTTTTTTCGGATGATATCAATCCACGCGTTTCGCAGAATTCGGAACAGCCACGCTTCTATCTTGCTTGCCGGATCAAAACTGGATCTCGCCTTCAAGGCGCGTTCAACGGTTGATTGGACAAGATCGTCAGCTTGGTCTCCGGATCGACACAGTGACAGAGCATACCGTCTCAAATTCGGCAGTTTCTCAATCAACAATCCACAAAACGGGTCAGTCATGCATGTACCATTTTAAAAGCTTGAGGAGCGGAATATTCGAGCCGTTTTCACGTTCTTCCTATGAGTACGAAACAAGCAGGCGGTTTATTCCGCAACCGATGCATGAAAAGGTGACGCTATGAAGAAGCTGTTTTTTGCGTTTGTCGCAATGCCATTTTTCCTCCCCCTGACCGACGCCTTCAGACAGGAAAGCGCATCGTATCTGTTTTTACAGTCAGCCTATGCTGACGACGACGACAGCGACAGCGATAGCGATGGGGGAGACAGCGACAGCGATGATAGCGACGATGATGATGATAATGACGACGACGACCGAAATGACAGCCAAGGCCAACGAGGCGGTCAGAGCAGCCAGGGAGGCCGGAACAGCGGATCTGCGTCAGGTCTTTCACCATTGCGCCGGCTCTTTGGTGGTCAGAACAGGCAACGTCAGGAACAAACTTCACCCAGACGGGTAGTTCCGACTGCGCCTCTGCCTCAATTCGCATCTTCGGAAATCATCGTTTTCAATATTTCACCGCAGGATTTGCAAAATCTTCTGGATAACGGCTTCGGTATCTTGGAAGAACGCTCGGTTCCTGGCGGCACCGTTCGCTCTCATCGCCTTAGCCCACCATCCAATACCAGCCTGGAAGATGCGCGTGACGCGGTGCGGGCGCTGCCTTCAGGCGGAAATGCCGATTTCAATCACTTCTACCGCTTGGATCGTGGCGACAACACATGCACCGGACAGCACTGTGCTGCCTTCACACTGATAGACTGGCCAGGTCAGGTTGCCGAACTCGCAAACAAGTGTGAAACCGGGATCCGACTTGGCATGGTCGATACCGGCCTTAACGAGAATCACTCCACCTTCAGCGGTGCCAAGATCAAGGTATTGCGATTGGCCGACCAGGAGCGACCTGCCTCCAAGGCCAGCCACGGCACTGCTGTCGCGGCAATCCTGATCGGGCAACCGGATACGCGCACTCCTGGTCTTCTGCCTGACAGCGAGCTGATCGCCGTTGATGCATTCTATCGAAGTGGGCGGGATGAAAGAGCCGACGCTTTTACCCTTGTTGAAGCTCTATACAGGCTCGCCGCAGAACAGGTTTCGGTGATCAATCTCAGCCTTAGCGGGCCTGAGAACCGTGTCCTTGTGCTGGCGGTCGATGATATCAAGGAAAACCGCGGCATCGCGCTGATTTCCGCAGCCGGCAACAACGGCCCCAGTGCAGACCCGGCTTATCCCGCAGCTTTTCCTGGCGTGTTGGCGGTAACTGCGGTCGACAAGAACAAGCGGATCTACCGCCGGGCAAATCGCGGCAGTTATGTCGATCTGGCAGCACCCGGTGTTAACGTGTGGTCGGCGGCCTCGGTCAAGGGAGCAAAGTGGAGAACCGGAACATCATTTGCCGTGCCGTTTGTGTCCGCCGCGGCGGCGATTGTCCGCCAGAACAATCCGGACCTCTCCGTCGATGATGTGTTTGAGCTTCTCAAGTCGAACGCCGAAGACCTTGGTGAACCCGGCCATGACCCCATATTTGGTTCGGGGCTGCTTTCGGTCTCTGCACTTTGTGGCAGTTAGGGCTTCCTTGCTCAATCGGTCTTGGGCGCTGAGAGAAACAGAAGTGTCGTTCCAGCGTCTTCTGCCAACTGGCGAGTTTTCTTGCCTGTGCAATCCGTCCGGCAAATTCCACTGTCCTGAATAATGAGGAGTTTCGGCCGGCGCAAAAGTGCGCGAGCAAGCCTGATGTTCAAGCGATCTGCGTCGGACAGTCGAGTTGCAGTCCTGCTGTCCCAGTCCAACTGAAGTGCGAATATCTCCATTAGGCTCTCCGGCACCTCATCGGATACACCAGACTTCATGCCTAATTGTACGGCCTGCTTGTCGCCCGTTTCTTCCGGAATTCCATTCGCCGGGGAAACCAAGGCAACAGCCCTCCAGATCTCCTTAGCACCCAGAGACGCATAGTCGATTTCGCCCAGAAGAACCCTCCCTTCGTCTGCCCGCACTGTCAAACCGGCCAGGCTAAGCGCAAGAAAATGCCGATCTTCCGGGTCAGTCAGCACAATGTCGTTGCTGACACCCGGCTCAATCCGCGCAGACACGCTTTCTCCGGATGGCAGCTTCAGGCCGGAAATCACAAGCGGCGCTTGCCAGTCAACCTTTTTGCCGTGGGAAGTCGGTTGAGGTTTCAAAGCCGTTAGACCAAAAACCCTTGCCAGTTTTTCACGAGCGACCTTGTTGGCTTCATAATATTCAATACCCGCTGCTCCGGTCTCAAGCTGCGTTGCCAAGAACGAAAACAACATCAGGAACAAAACGATCGTTTCCGCGCCGTCCAGCGATGTGAGCACAAACAAGCCAACCGCGACCGGAAATGTTGCGCGACTGCAGGCTTTCAGGACACCGGACCATGTCGCGCGTTGAATTAGATAGCTGCAAACTTTCTCACTGCGGCGGGCAAGCCGTCTCAGAAGCGGTTCAAGCCGGCCATGAAGCAGTAACGGCAACCGGTCAGGCAACGCCCGGCCAAGAAGCAATGCCATCCCACCACGTTTTTGCCTTGACCTGCGAATGCTGTGTCTGAGTGGCCGCAATGTTGCCAGAATGGCAATGCCCCACATGAAAATGACGGCGCAAAGCGGCAACAAGAGCGTCGGTTCCGCCAGGAAAATCCAGGTCCCCAGCGTCGCAACCGTCGGAACAAGAGCAATCAGTGCCAAAAGCCCTCTGGAAAGCCACAGCTTGATTGCGCCCAGGTCGTTGACAAGCCTGGTCAGCGACAAGCCGACACCTGGAGCCTTACCGTCAAAGGGTAACAAAAGGGCGTGGCGTGCATAGGCCAGTCGCACTTCGTGCACGTAAGACAACGCGAATCTTTCGGCGTGCCTGTTTTGAAAGATGAAAAGCCCGAGCGCAGAAATGGCGGCAAATATGAAGACGGCCAGAACGGGTTGCCCGAACAGGTCCGCGTCCTTTCTGAGCAATGAACTTGCGCTAAGGGAAAGGATGATTGCGCCAACTGCCTGGGCGATACCGGCGGCCACGAGAGCCATGCACATCACCGTCCGGCGAGGCTTCCACAATCGTGGGAAGCCCTCGCCAGTGCTTGGTTGAAATTGGCTCATCCGGTTGCCGCGTACCGAGGCGATACCACGGTATCCATGATTTGAGAGACTTTCTCTGCCTGGTGAAATTCCGGCAGGTCATAGGCCGGAAGGCCGAGATTTGCAGCGGCTTCCCGTGCAGCAAGCGGAGACCGCAACAAGGCGCCGGAAATTGCGAGCACATTATATCCAAGGTCGGTCAGCTGTTTTGCGCCTGCGACAGCACCCAATGCGTCTCCTGAGGCAAACACAACGCCGTCGAAGACGGACTGGATCAGCTTGCTTTCCGCAATCTGCCGTGTTTCGTCCTGAAACAGGCCGTCTGCAATTTCCACCACAGCAAGATCACAATTCGATCTGCTGAGAGACCTTAGAAGATTGCGGGTCGAGGCCACCAGGGTGTCGAGCGGAACGCCAAAGGTGGTTGCCATTCCGGCATCGGTGAAATCAAGAACCTCGCTTGCGCCTGAATCGCGCATCAACCAGGGATCCCCGCCAGCAGCGGTGCCTGTGATCTTGAGAGCTCCAACGCGATAGCCGTTCAGCGCAAAGCCTCTGACGAGCGCCGCCGCTGTTGCCGTCTTGCCGGAATTCATCGACGTTCCGAAGACGCCGAGCACGACGGAAGGCATTGGTCCGGCCAATGTTGGAAGCGCGTAGGCGTTCAAATTCACTGGACGGCCATTTGACTGGCAAAGAACGCCGACCGGTTCTATTGCAGTCGGCCCGGAGAGCCTGTTGTGCCAGGAAACGGCCTTTGATGCGATGCCGCCGGCTGCAACCATGTGACAGGTTTCCAGACTTTCCGGGACATAGGATTCATATTGGTCGGGAGCATATCTGTTGCCATAAGCCAGGATAACTTCGTCGCCAATGTTAAGCTTGGCCTTGCGGCCGTTCGGCAATTCGATACGGCCGTGGGAGCCGATTTCAGAAATACGAGCCAGAACAAGGTCGCCTGCTTGCGGTTTATAGTCAGCTGAAGAGACTGCTGCGCAGTCTTGCAGATCGACGCGGCGCACGGCATATGAGGGCTTTGCTGCCATAATGCGGGCGGGTGAGATATTTTCCATGTCCGTTTCCTCTTCTGGTCAGACCGCTCTGGCGCGGTCATTGAGAGAAACGGGACAGAGCTGAGGTTATTCCCTCGGACATTGAGATTTAGATATTTCCATTGCATCGATTGGGCAGTTTCTAGCGGAACCAGCAACTTTTAACCGCATTCTGGCTTGCGTCCCCTTCCAATCGACCGACCGGCTGTTTTAAACTATGCCTTGAAATAGATTGGCCACTGTGGCTTTGGGCAGGTGAATGCATTCAGTTGATATCGCGATGGCGCTTACCTTTCTGGTGATCGCGTCAACCGTCTTTCTTTACGCCCTTGAACGTTATCCGATTGAAACAATCGCGCTAGGATCCGTTTCCGCGTTTATCGTAATATTTTCGGTCTTTCCGGTCACGTCGCCGGACGGCGACCCGATTACGACGGCAGACTTTCTGACCGGTTTCGCCAATCCGGCTCTCATCACGGTCATCTGCCTCTTGATCATCGGACAGGGTCTGTTCCAGACAGATGCTCTGGAAGGCCCTGCGAAAATAATCGTCCAGATGTCCCGGGGCCATTCGGCACGTGCTGCCATTCCAATCCTGATCGTTGTTGCTGTCCTGAGCGCGTTTTTGAACAACACGCCGGTCGTGGTGATGTTCCTGCCCATATTGACAGCCGTTGCAGCGACAGTCGGCCAATCCCCTGCCCGGGTTCTGATGCCGCTTTCCTTCATTGCCATCCTTGGCGGCATGACGACATTGATCGGCTCGTCAACCAACCTACTGGTAGCAAATTATGCGGCTCAAACATCCGACCTGAAGCTGACCTTCTTCAGCTTCACGCCCATCGGAATGATCGTCGCAGGGACAGGTGCCATCTATGTTCTCTTCGTGATGCCGCATCTCATGCGTGCGCGCAAAACAATGGCTGAAGAGTTTCAGGCAACATCGGGCAAGCAATTCATTGCGCAGATCGAGATCACCCATGGTCACCCGCTGGTTGGGGTTGAATCTGTGTCCGGCATGTTTCCCAAGCTCAAGGACATGACGGTTCGACTGGTTCAACGCGGTCAAAAGCCAATTCTGCCACCCTTTGAAAATGTGGTGCTGACACCCGGGGACACGGTGATCGTTGCCGCGACGCGTGCAGCGCTCGCAAATGCGCTTGCCCGCCGCCAACCGTTGATGGAGACCGAGAGCGAAACCCCAAGCAGTGCTGAGCGCGAAACCACGGCTGCGCAGCCAGGGTCGATCAGCTTGTCGGAGGTGGTTGTCGCTCCAGCGTCACGCCTGATGGGCAGGACGTTGCCCCAATCCGGCTTCTATTCGGAAACCGGCTGCCTGGTGATGGGCATTCAACGGCGCAGCCGCATGCCCCGCATGGCCATGAACGATATCCGCCTGGAAGCTGGCGATGTCCTTTTGGTCGCCGGAAACGAGGACGAGATCGCTCGACTGCGCGGCAACAGGGATGTGCTGTTGCTCGACTGGTCAACAACCGAGGTCCCACGAAGGCGTTATGCCCCCGGGCCCTGGCGATTTTTGCGATCGTCGTCGCGCTTGCGGCAACCGGCATCGTTCCGATCGTGACCGCAGCAGTCGCCGGCACCTTTGCCATGATCGCTTCAGGTTGCCTGAACATTCGCCAGGCCATGCGTGCCATCGACAGCCGGATATTCATGCTTGTCGGAGCTTCTCTTGCCGGAGCCGTTGCTTTGGAAGGCACTGGAGGGGCAGTGGCGATTGCTTCCGGTCTTGTCGATGTATTGGAGGGGGCATCGGCATCTGTCGTGCTGTCCGCGTTGTTTTTCATCGTGATGATTTTGACGAATTTCCTGTCAAACAATGCGGCGGCCGTCTTGTTTACGCCGATTGCGATCAATCTGGCCGAGCAGATCGGTCAGCCGCCCGAAGCCTTTGTCGTTTGCTTGATCATTGCCGCGAACACCTCGTTCGCAACGCCGGTCGGTTATCAGACAAATCTGATCGTCATGGGCCCCGGACATTACCGTTTTGCCGACTTTGTGCGGGCTGGTACGCCGCTGGCTATTATTTTATGGTTGACCTTCTCTTTGGTGGCTCCATGGTATTATGGATTGTAAGGCAACAGATCAGGGACATATTTTGAGGTATCGCGGGACAACACGGTGACACGGCACCCAACAGATCATCCGCAGTTTTATCTTACAGCGCCTGCGCCCTGTCCCTATCTTGAGGGAAAGCAAGAGCGAAAGGTCTTCACCCACCTTGTTGGCCATGGAGCACCTGCTCTAAATGAAGTCCTGACACAGGGCGGTTTTCGTCGCAGCCAGAATATTGCTTACAGGCCGGCTTGCGAGCGCTGTCAGGCCTGTGTCTCCGTGCGCGTGCGTGTTGACGACTTCAAGTGGAGCCGTTCTTTCCGAAGGGTCTGGAAGTCGGGTTCAAACCTGATCGGAGCACGTCTGCCACCGAGCCCCTCAGCCGAACAATACGATCTATTCCGGGACTATCTGGAAGAACGCCACGAAAATGGCGGAATGACCGAAATGAGCGTTCTCGACTATGCAATGATGGTGGAAGACACGCATGTGGACACGCTGCTGATCGAGTATCGAAAGCGAGGCCCGAATTCCTTCATCACCGGCACAGGCGACGGGCCGCTTCTTGGCGTTGCGCTCAGCGATCAGCTTTCCGACGGCCTTTCCATGGTCTATTCGTTTTATGATCCGGACTACGCCGATACGGCGCTCGGGACCTATATGATCCTCGACCATATTGAACGCGCAAGAAAGCTTCGCCTTCCCTATGTTTACCTTGGGTACTGGGTCGAGGGATCTGAAAAGATGGCCTACAAGGCGCGCTTCAAGCCTCAGGAACATCTGGGACCGAACGGTTGGGCAATCGCCGAAGCAGAAGACTACAAGAAGTCTCCGCATTCCGTTGAATGAGGTTCCAACGCTCTTCCATTGCAGACCTCATTGAGGCACACGAGATCAAGACGATGCTGGCCAGCACCGGTAAGCATTACGCTCGGAAGTTTGCAGCAGGGCACTTCGCCCGATGTTGCCGTTTATGCTCCCTCAAACGAATATTGCTCAATCGGATCAGGGAACGGCCTTGCGGATCTTGTCAAACACCGATCTGAACATGTCTTCCGTCAGTCGGCCTGTGTTGGTGTTGTACCGTGAGCAGTGATAGCTGTCGAAAAGCGTCATGCCGTGGCCAGGCAAGTCGTGTTCGGCGCAATGTGCAAAGGGAAAGGCGGACCGTTTCAGCTCAAGCGCCGTCAGAAACGTCTCGTGGGCAATACGGCCAAGTGCGAGAACAGCACGAATGGAAGGATTGGCGGCCAGTGTCGACAACAGGTAGGGGCGGCAGGTCTTGATTTCCGCACCTGTCGGCTTGTTTTGCGGCGGCAGGCACCGCACCGCATTGGTGATCATGGCGTCTTTCAGCTGCAGACCGTCATCGGGTCGCGCCAGATAAGTGCCTTCGGCGAAGCCATAATCAAGCATTGTCTTATAGAGGAGATCACCGGCGTAATCGCCCGTGAAAGGCCGTCCGGTACAGTTGGCGCCTTTCATGCCAGGTGCCAGGCCGATGACCAGCAGGCGGGGCTTTTCCGATGTGAACGAAACAACAGGTGCGTTGTGCCAGTCTGGATGCGCGGTCTTGAGCTCTTCGCGAAGTGCCACCAGACGCGGACAGGCCGGGCAATCCAGCGGTGGATCGACCGGCCCGAGAGTTTCGTTCTTCCAATTCATCGTCAAGACAGACCTGAACTCAGTAGTCGTCTTCCTCGTCATCGTCATCCAGATCCGCAGGAGCTTGCGGGCGTACCGGACGTTCTGAGGGGTCACGGCCGATTTTGTTGGCAAGATTGGCGAGGTCTATGAAATGGTCAGCCTGGCGGCGCAGGTCGTCGGCGATCATTGGTGGCTGCGTCTTCAGCGTTGAGACGACGCTGACCTTGCGCCCCTTTCGTTGCAACGCCTCGACGAGCGAACGAAAGTCTCCATCGCCTGAAAACAGCACAACGTGATCGACGGATTCTACGAGTTCCATCGCATCCACGGCGAGCTCGATATCCATGTTGCCTTTGACTTTGCGACGGCCAGCGCTGTCAACGAATTCCTTCACGGGCTTCGTAATGACCTTGTATCCGTTATAGTCCAGCCAATCGATCAAGGGCCGGATTGAAGAATACTCCTGATCCTCGATCAATGCCGTGTAGTAATATGCGCGCAGCAGATAGGCTTGCCCTTGGAATTCTTTCAGCAAACGCTTGTAGTCAATGTCGAAGCCGATAGCCTTGGCAGTGGAATACAGGTTGGCCCCATCAATGAACAAGGCAACCTTTTCACGAGCGTCAAACATTTTATTTGAAACCTTTCCAAGTCATATGCGCAAAGAAATAAGATGTCTTCAAGTACCAGGCTTCCCGCAGCCAGGCACAATTCACCAGCTTTCGTCATCAATCAGCGCATACTTTGCTGTGGCGATGCTACTTATAAGGCAACGTCAAACAGCTTATTGTTTTATTTTCCCACCGGCCTTTTGATTCTTTAGTTAAGGGCCTGCCAGTGCCCTACACTATAATATCGGAGTGCCGCAATGCAAAAGCGAGAGCCACTTTCGAAAAACCGACAAAAAATCAGCGAAAATTGACCGTCCGTAACGTCAACACAAGCTTCCGCTTCCAAGAATTGACAAGGGGTTGCTTTTTCTAAACGCGACTACTATACGCTGGTTCTCCAAGTTCCTGAAGCCTATGGAGACGTCGAATGGCGCGCGTGACCGTCGAGGACTGCATCGACAAGGTCGAAAACCGGTTTGAGCTGGTGCTGCTGGCTGCGCACCGGGCTCGCATGATCTCAAGCGGTTCGCCGCTGACCATCGACCGTGACAACGACAAAAACCCTGTTGTCGCGCTTCGCGAGATTGCCGAGCAGACCGTCAGTCCGGAAGATATGAAAGAAGACCTGATCCACTCCCTGCAAAAATTTGTGGAAGTGGACGAGCCGGAGGCAGAAGCCGTGCCGGTGGTACCTGCGCCCGGACAACAGCAGGTTACACAGGTGAACAGCGTCGATGACGGTGCTGTTGAATTTGACCGCATGTCAGAAGAAGATCTTCTTCGCGGACTGGAAGGCCTGGTTCCGCCAGAGCGGACCGACGACGTCTGATTTCACGTCACAAGCTCGTTCGAAGCGCGGCTGGCTGCAGCCCGCGCTTTGAGCGTTTTTTCTTTTTCCAGCTGAAGTCTCAGCCGGTTTCCAAGGTCGGTTGCGGCCATGATGCGTCAATACGAACTCGTTGAACGGGTTACGCGTTACAATCCGGAAGCTGACGAAGCCTTGCTCAACAAGGCTTACGTCTATGCCATGCAAAAACATGGCTCCCAGATGCGTGCATCGGGCGATCCCTATTTTTCCCACCCTCTTGAAGTCGCCGCCATTCTGACCGACCTGCGCCTCGACGACGCAACGATTGCCGTTGCCTTGTTGCATGACACGATCGAGGACACGGATGCGACACGATCCGAGATCGACTCTCTCTTTGGAGAGGAAATCGGCAAGCTTGTTGAAGGCCTGACCAAGATCAAGCGACTTGACCTTGTTTCGCAGAAGGCCAAACAGGCAGAAAACTTCCGAAAACTGCTGCTTGCCATTGCCGATGACGTTCGGGTGCTTCTGGTCAAACTTGCAGACCGTTTGCACAACATGCGAACTCTGCAGCACATGCCGGAACACAAACGTGGACGGATTGCCGAAGAAACCATGGAAATCTATGCGCCGCTCGCCGGCCGCATGGGCATGCATGACATGCGTGAGGAACTGGAGGACATTGCCTTCCATACCCTCAACCCGGAAGCTTATGAGACGATTACCAGTCGGTTGAGCGACCTGCGGGACCGCAACGCCGAACTGATCAAGGACATCGAAACCACACTGACCGAACGCTTGAGCGAACGGGGCATGGCAGCTGAAGTCCGAGGACGGGAGAAACGGCCTTATTCGATCTTCCGGAAGATGCAACGCAAGGCAATCGGCTTTGAGCAACTTTCCGACATTCATGGCTTTCGGGTCACCGTCGGAACAGTCGAAGCCTGCTACCGCGTGCTTGGCGTCATTCACACAACGTGGCCAACGGTGCCTGGCCGGTTCAAGGATTACATCTCGACACCAAAGCAGAACGACTACCGTTCGATCCACACCACCATTGTCGGACCTTCCCGCCAGCGCGTCGAACTTCAGATCCGAACAATTTCGATGGACCGGGTCGCAGAATACGGTATTGCGGCACATGCGCTTTATAAAGACGGCGAGTATGGTGGCCGCAACATTGCCCGCCACACGGAAGATTGCCGGGCATTCGAGTGGCTGCGCCGGACTACGGAACTTCTTGCGCAAGGGGACACGCCGGAAGAATTTCTGGAGAACACGAAGCTCGAATTGTTCCACGATCAGGTCTTCTGTTTCTCGCCCAAAGGCCGCCTGATCGCCCTGCCCAGGGGTGCCACCCCTATCGATTTTGCCTATGCCGTTCACACAGGGATCGGCAACACATGCGTTGGGTGCAAGGTGAACGGCAAGATCATGCCGCTCGTCACCGAGCTCAGAAACGGTGACGAAGTGGAGATAATCCGCTCTCCGGCTCAAACCCCTCCGCCGGCCTGGGAGGCAATTGCTGTCACGGGAAAGGCAAGGGCTGCCATTCGACGCGCGACACGGGAGTCGGTTCGCAAACAATATGGCGCTTTGGGCGAACACATTTTGAAACGGGCTTTTGCACGCGCCGACAAGGCCTATTCGGAGGACCTTCTGGAGGCCGTCCTTACAGAGCATCATCAGTCCAGCGTTGCCGATCTGCTGGCCTCAGTTGGTCGAGGGGACCTCAGCGCACAATTGGTGCTTAAATCTGCGCATCCGGACTATCAGGATGAACGGGTCGCAATATCAGGACCGTTGACCGAAGAAGGCTGGTTCGGGCTCAAGCAGGGCCAAGGCATGAAATTCCGAATTCCGCCCGACGCGCTTGAGGCAGAGAAAAATGCCGCTGAACAGTCGGATGATCCAGGCGAAGGTCCCGCGCTCCCGATCAGAGGTCTATCCGGTGACATTCCCGTTACTTTTGCACCGGATGGCGGCGCCGTTCCGGGTGACCGCATCGTTGGTATCTTGACCCCGTCGGAAGGACTGACCATTTATCCGATACAGTCGCCGGCATTGAAGGAATTTGATGACCAGACGGAACGCTGGGTAGATGTGCGTTGGGATATCGATCTCAACAATCCGGAACGGTTTCCGGCCCGTCTGGACATCTCTGCTGCCAACGAACCAGGGTCTCTGGCGACGATTGCACAGGTAATCGGTGAGAACAGCGGGAATATCGACAATGTCAAGATGGTACAGCGTGCACGCGATTTTCATCAGATGCTCATTGACCTGGAGGTCTGGGATCTGAAACACCTGAACCGGATTATCAACCAATTGCGTTCCAAACCGAATGTTTCAAGCGTCAACCGTGTAAATGGATGAGGCGCAACACACCCGAGGATCCAGCTAAATGACACGCGACGAAGTCTTGTCCTTGTTTCGCGAAGCCGGTGCCTACATGGAAGGGCATTTCATTCTGACCTCCGGGCTTCGCAGCCCGGTCTACCTGCAAAAGGCGCGGGTATTCATGTATCCCGACAAGACCGCGACGCTGTGCAAGGCGCTGGCGGACAAGATCAGGTCTTCCGGACATGGACAGGTCGATTACATCATTTCCCCTGCGCTTGGCGGCCTTATCCCCGGTTATGAGACCGCACGCCATCTGGGCGTCCCCGCAATGTGGGTGGAACGCGAGGATGGCGAGTTTCGCCTGCGCCGTTTCGACCTTCCGAAGGGGGCAAAAGTGGTTATTGTCGAAGATATCGTCACAACAGGCCTTTCAGTGCGCGAGACGGTAACCTCGCTGAAAGCTCTTGGTGCTGAAGTGGTTGCAGTGGCTTGCCTGATCGACCGGTCTGCGGGAGAGGCGGACACATCCGTGCCATTGATTGCCTTGACGGAATACAAGGTGCCTGTTTACGAACCGGACAATCTGCCTCCGGAACTGGCGGCCCTGCCCGCGGTCAAGCCAGGCAGCCGCGGACTGAGCTAAATAAAAGTAACGGAGACGAACCCCACACGATGCTGTTCCGCCGAAGACAAATACCAACACGCATTGAGCGATTGCGCGTTGCCGTCTGGCCACGGAACAGCTGGTCACGATCCACCAAGTATTTCGGCAAACGGGTTTTGCGGCTGACTGCAACACCACACGCAATTGCCATAGGGTTTGCAGCTGGTGCCTTTGCTTCATGCACACCGTTGGTCGGGTTCCACTTCCTGACAGCATTCGGCCTGGCCTGGTTGCTTCGCGGCAATTTGATTGCAGCCGCGCTCGGCACTTCGATCGGGAACCCGATCACCTTCCCGTTTATCTGGGCATTCACGTTCAAAATCGGTCAATGGATCCTGCATGGACGCGCGCCTAAGGCAGATCCTGCGCATGTCCATCAGCAGTTTCAGCACGGACTTCTGGAAAAATCGATGGATTCTCTCTGGCCAATGCTCAAGCCGATGTTCATAGGTGGCCTTCCGCTCGGATTGGTCATCGGCTCGGTGTCCTATGTGATTGTCTATAAGAGTGTCGAGGTCTATCAGCGGCGGCGCAAACGCATTCTCGCCGAACGGGGCGAGCAGCTCTTCCCAGCACCAGGGCGCACGCTGGAAGAAGACGGCGGCGCTTGATTCCAGGTCCGGCATGCACCACCTTTTGCCGATACCCCTCAGGGACGGAATTCAAGAAACATGATTTTGGGTATTGGTAGCGATCTGATCGACATTCGTCGGATCGAAAAAACACTGGACCGTTTTGGCGAACGCTTCACCAATCGGGTCTTCACCGACATTGAACGAGCCAAATCCGACAAGCGCGCCGAGAGAGCCGCTTCCTACGCCAAGCGTTTTGCGGCCAAGGAGGCTTGCTCCAAGGCGTTGGGAAGTGGCATCCGCATGGGTGTCGCGTGGCGGGAAATGGGTGTGGTCAATCTGCCATCGGGAAAGCCTACAATTGCATTGGTAGGAGGGGCTGCCGAACGGCTTGCGGCGATGACACCTGAGGGCTTCAAAACGACCATCGATCTCACGATCACGGATGATTTTCCGCTGGCGCAGGCCTTCGTCGTCATTTCCGCATGGCCCCAGGACTGGCCGGAACCACCCCAACCAGGATCAAACTGAAAGGCATTGGGCATAGCGCCCTCGCCTGCATTGCTTCCGCAGACGTGAACAGCTAAAAGTCGCGCAGGATTGCAGCGTCGCCCTCCGGATCAACGGAAAGTATTTTAAGGGAAATTATGAGCGTGACCGAAAACAAAAAAGAGAAGGAAAGCGGCGTTGGCGAAACCATAAAGGTGATCGTCCAGGCGCTTCTGCTTGCCCTTGTCGTGCGCACATTTTTGTTTCAGCCGTTCAACATTCCATCCGGATCGATGAAGGACACCTTGCTGATTGGCGACTACCTGTTTGTGTCCAAATACAGCTACGGCTACTCCCGGTATTCGTTCCCTTTCGGATTGGTGCCGATCCCGGGCCGCGTTTGGTCGGCCGATCCTAAACGTGGCGATGTCGCTGTTTTCAAACTGCCGACCGACACGTCCATCGATTACATAAAACGGGTTATCGGCTTACCTGGCGACACGATCCAGGTGCTGGAGGGTGTCGTTCACATCAATGGCGAACCGGTTAAACGCGAGCGCATCGACGACTATATAGAGCAGTCTGAATCGGGTGCTGTACGCCGGGTGCCTCGTTTCCGAGAAACGCTGCCAAATGGCGTTTCCTACGACACGTTGGACTTGACCACCAACGGTCAGCTGGACAACACGCGCGAATACAAGGTTCCGGAAGGCCATTACTTCATGATGGGCGACAACCGGGACAATTCTGTCGACAGCCGCGTTTTGAGCAAGGTCGGCTACGTGCCAATCGAAAACTTCATGGGTCGCGCGGAGATCCTATTCTTCTCCATCAAGGACAAGACCCCGGCCTGGCAGATCTGGACCTGGCCCTGGAGTGTACGCTGGGAGCGGCTTGGCCGGACCCTTTAAGTCCGGATATCAGGCCAAACGCATGACCCTAAAACCAAAGAACCCAATCTCAGCACTGAAGTCGGCTCTTGCTTATGACTTCAAGGACCTGGAACTTCTGAGAGTGGCGTTGACGCACGCAAGTGCGCTGAACCCTTCGGACACCGTTGCGGGCAGCTATCAGCGACTGGAGTTTTTGGGCGACCGGGTTCTTGGCCTCGCCATTGCCTCCATGCTGCACCAGCACTTTCCGAAGGCAGACGAAGGCGAACTTGCACGGCGTTTCAATCATATGGTCAAGCGCGAGACCTGTGCCGAAATCGCGCAGGAGCTCGGCATCGGTGACGCAATGCGCATCGGACTTGCAGAGGCACAGACTGGTGGGCGCAAGAAAACCGCCTTGCTTGCTGACATTTGCGAAGCGGTGATTGCAGCCATTTATCTGGACGGTGGATTTGAGGCGGCCCAGGAATTCGTGAGACGCCTTTGGGAACCGCGCATGCTATCTTGGTCCGGTCCGTTAAGAGATGCCAAGACGACATTGCAGGAATGGGCACAATCCAAAAGCCTGCCCACCCCTCGGTATGATGTCATAGGCCGTGATGGCCCAGACCATGCACCCAGTTTCACGGTTGCTGTAACCGTTCAGGGCCTGGCACCGGGGGAAGGCAAAGGCGGCTCAAAGAGGCTTGCCGAACAGAATGCGGCCGAAGCCGTTCTGCGCCGTGAAGGCGTCTGGAAGGAATGATGACACCGTGAGCGATGAGAACACCAACGGCGAACCGGACGATGACGACAACGGGTTCGTTGCCCCGAGCGGTCGTTTTGACATGCCGCTTCCAGAACCTCTGGCAGATATGCCGGCCGATACGAAAGCCGGCTTTGTTGCACTGATCGGAGCTCCGAATGCGGGCAAATCAACCCTGATCAATCAGCTCGTCGGCACCAAGGTGTCCATCGTTACCCACAAGGTTCAGACAACGCGTACCATTGTGCGCGGTGTCGCAATGCATGGGTCCGCCCAGCTGGTATTCATTGATACGCCCGGCATTTTCAAACCCAAGCGGCGGCTTGACCGCGCAATGGTCGACACCGCCTGGGGCGGTGCGAGGGACGCAGACGTCATTGCGCTTCTGATCGATGCACGTAAAGGCATCGATGAAGAAGTGGAGAACATACTAAAACGACTGAGGAACCAGCCGGCTCCGAAGGTTCTCATTCTGAACAAAACCGACATTGCCAAGCGGGAAAAACTGCTCGACCTTGCACAGAAGGCCAACGAATACATCCAGTTTGAAGAAACCTTCATGGTTTCCGCACTGACGGGCGACGGAACCGACGCGATACTGGACTATTTTTCGTCCAAAGTCCCTGAAGGACCGTGGCTCTATCCTGAAGACCAACCGTCTGACCTGCCGCTGCGTATCCTTGCGGCCGAGATCACGCGCGAAAAGCTGTTTGAACGCCTGCATCAGGAGCTGCCCTATATTTCCACAGTGGAAACCGAACAATGGCAAGCTCGAAAGGACGGTTCCGCCCGTATCGAACAAACGATCTACGTGGAGCGTGACAGCCAGAAAAGCATTGTGCTCGGCAAACGGGGCCAGACGATCAAGGCAATTTCCCAAGCCGCACGAGAAGAACTCTCTGAGATCATTGATGCGCCCGTGCACCTGTTCCTTTTTGTAAAAGTCCGCGAGAACTGGGCCGACGACCCTGAACGCTACCGCGAAATGGGACTCGAGTTTCCGAAATAGCTGGCACTTAGGCCAGAATCCGCCAAAATCGGCGAAACAGTTCCAGACCTAATTGTCATCCAAGCACAGGACCTGAGACGTGGAGTGGAGCGGACGCGGCGTGGTTCTGACCACCCGCAAACATGGCGAAAACGACGTCATTCTGGAAGTCATGACGCTGGACCAAGGACGGCATCTCGGTCTGGTGCGCGGCGGACGGGCCAGACGCCATCGCCCCATGCTGCAACCAGGTAACGAGTTGGATTTGACCTGGAAAGCGCGTCTGTCAGACCATTTAGGTCAATTCCAGATTGAGCCGCACGCCTTGCGTGCTGGAGACCTGATGACAAATTCGGTTGGCCTCACGGCTCTTCAGCACCTTGCTTTTCTGCTCAGGCTTCTGCCTGAACGCCATCCTTATCCGAAGCTTTACTCAGCGTTGTCTGTTGTTCTAGACCATCTGGAGAGTTCGGATGCGGCCGCAGCACTGCTCATCCGTTTCGAGCTCGAGTTGCTTCGCGATCTCGGCATTGGCCTGGATCTGACCTCCTGCGCTGCAAACGGCTCTCAGGAAGATCTGGTCTATGTCTCTCCAAAATCAGCTCGCGCAGTGAGCCGTCAGGCCGGTCTGCCTTATCATGACAAGCTCTTGCCCCTGCCCTCCTTCCTGCTGGATGGGCAACGCCAGAAGGGAAGTGAACTGACCTGGAACGACGTGACCGAGGGATTTGAACTGACAGGCTTTTTCCTGAACCGTCACCTGATGGAGCGAAACGGTGAAGACAGCGGCACGCGGAACATGCTGCTCGGGGCGCTCGAAAAACGGTTTCGCACCGACTTTCCCTGGAATTTTCAATAGGGCATTTCTCTGAACTGTCTTAGTTCGCTTCCAGGGAGCGCCACACAAATCCGGCTTCAGGGCCTGAGAAATAGATATGACGGGCGATACCAGTGACATTTTCGATCGGTACAAATCCAAAATGTTCTTGCATACGGCTGTCGATCGAATTGTCTCGGTTGTCACCCAGCACAAACAAATCTCCCTCGGGGACTTCGAATTCCGGTGTTTCGTCGAACCTGCTGTCAACCTGGAGGTCGATGACCTCGTGTGATCTGCCGTTTGGCAAGATCTCACGGTAAGTCTGAACCAACGAAACCTGTCCATTTCTGGATTTTTCCTCGATCGCTTCCGCTTTCTGCCGCTCGAAGGGATGACCGTTCAGATAAACTTCTCCATTTTTCATCTGTATGCGCTCACCCGGCAGGCCAATGACACGCTTTACATATGTAACGCCTTGGTTCTGGGGGTGGCGGAAAACAACAATGTCTCCGCGCTCGGGTGCATATCTTTCACCAATGATTGGAAAGATCTGACTGACAAGAAAACTGTCTCCCTGCTGAAGAGTGGGGCGCATGCTGCCGGCGGGCGTTTCAAATGGTTTGGCACGCAGATAGTAGAAACTTGCTGAGAAAAAAATCGCGGTTATCGCCGCTAAAATTCCCAGGACCAACCCTGACAGCAGGAGTGTTCTCGCGGTTCGGGTCAATTTTGGATCCTTGATTTCAAGAGCTAAAATCCTGAACGAGGGTACAGAGCAACATGACCACTTCGATGTATTCAGTATCGGCAGAATTTCAACCATAGAGGATCAATTGCCCCCCTTCTTCCCGGGTTGAGTGCATAGTTTCCGCCCCGAGCGGCTATCTGACCTGCAGGTCCGACACACTGACAGAAGTCAGGTCGACCAATTGGCTTCATGCCAATTCGGATGGCCCACTGAAATTGTAGAGAATTGCTCACAGCACGTTCGATTTCCGTTGAAAATCCGCCGTTCGTGACTGCAAAAGACTGCAATCGAATTGCGCCGATTGGTGGAAAGGTTTAGCAAGCAAATATGGGAAAAGAGACGACACCTCCACCAAGCGGCGGAATCGAAGGCATCAATCTGAAAGAGGCGCTGGAAGAGCGCTATCTCGCATATGCCCTTTCAACCATCATGCACCGGGCATTGCCGGATGTGCGCGACGGTTTGAAACCGGTTCACCGGCGCCTTCTTTACGCCATGCGGCTTCTGAAGCTCGACCCGGGCGCCGGTTTCAAGAAATGCGCACGCGTCGTCGGTGACGTTATCGGTAAATACCATCCGCATGGTGACCAGGCTGTCTACGACGCTCTTGTCCGACTGGCACAGGATTTTGCGCAGCGCTATCCACTGATTGACGGTCAGGGCAATTTTGGCAATGTCGACGGCGATAACGCGGCCGCCATGCGTTACACCGAAGCCCGAATGACCGACACGGCCAAGAGATTGCTCGATGGCCTGGACGAAAACGCTGTCGATTTCCGGGAAACCTACGATGGCGAAGACAAGGAGCCGATCGTGTTGCCCGGCGGGTTCCCGAACCTGCTTGGGAACGGATCGTCCGGCATTGCGGTCGGCATGGCCACATCGATCCCGCCGCACAATGCCTTTGAGCTTTGCGAGGCCTGCCAACACCTGATCAAGAACCCGAAGGCGGAAGCCGACGAGCTGCTTGACTACATCAAGGGACCGGATTTTCCGACAGGCGGTCTGCTGGTGTCGGACCAAGGCTCAATTCGCGAAGCTTATGCAACCGGCCGAGGAAGTTTCCGTATCCGGGCGCGTTGGGAAGTTGAGGATCTGGGACGTGGCCAATGGGTCATTGTGGTATCTGAAATTCCCTATCAGGTCCAAAAATCGCGGCTCATAGAGAAGATTGCCGAGCTGCTGACAGCACGTAAACTTCCATTGCTGGACGATGTCCGTGACGAATCAGCGGAAGACATCCGCGTCGTGCTGGTTCCCCGGTCCCGTAATGTCGATGCCAATCTGCTTATGGAATCCCTGTTCAAGCTGACGGACCTGGAAAACCGCTTCTCGTTGAACATGAATGTTCTGTCCATGGGCAAGGTGCCGATGGTCATGGGACTGAAGCAGGTCCTTCGCGAATGGCTGGACCATCGCAAAGTCGTTCTGATACGCCGCTCCGAGTACCGTCTTGGTCAGATAAATCATCGACTTGAGGTCCTTGCCGGCTATCTGATCGCCTACTTGAACCTTGATGAAGTGATCCGCATTATCCGCGAAGAGGATGACGCGAAAGCAGAATTGATCAGGACGTTTGAGCTGACCGATGTCCAGGCCGAAGCCATTCTGAACATGCGCCTGCGGTCCTTGCGCAAGCTGGAAGAACTGGAAATCCGCAAGGAACACGACAAGCTCACCGATGAAAAAGATCAGCTGACCAAATTGCTCGGTTCAGACGCTCGCCAGTGGACCAAGATATCCAAGGAAATCTCCGAAATTTCCAAGGTATATGGCCCGGAGACCGAAATCGGCCGTCGGCGTACGGACAAGTCCGAAGCTCCGGAAGCCGACCTTGTCGATATCCAGCAGGCAATGATCGAAAAGGAACCGATTACTGTCATTATTTCTGAGAAGGGCTGGATACGCGCGCTCAAAGGCCACCAGACAGACATGTCGAGCCTGTCCTTCAAACAGGGAGACAGTTTGAAGCTATCTTTCCATGCGGAAACGACGGACAAGATCCTGGTTTTCTCAACGGGCGGCAAGTTCTTTACACTTGGTGCGGACCGGCTTCCTGGTGGACGTGGCCATGGTGAACCCATCCGTCTGATGGTTGAGATGGACGAAGCGCAGGATGTGGTGACCGCGTTTGTTCACAAGGCGGGGCGAAACCTGCTGTTGTCCAACAACGAAGCGCGCGGATTTGTTGTCTGTGAAGACGACGTTATTGCCAACACGCGTAAGGGCAAGCAGGTGTTGAACCTTTCTGCACCTTCCGAGGCTTCGCTGTGTGTCGAAGCAACAGGCGATCAGGTCGCTGTCATAGGCGAGAACCGCAAACTTCTGGTGTTCCCCTTGGCGCAGATACCGCAGATGGGCCGCGGACGCGGCGTCCGGCTGCAACGCTACCGGGACGGAAACATCTCTGACTTGCGGGTCTTCAGCGCAGAAGAAGGTCTGACCTGGACAGACAGTTCCGGAAGGAGCTTCACACGGTCGCTCGATGAACTGGCGGACTGGTGCGGAGAACGCGGAAACGCTGGCCGCTTGCCGCCGACCGGCTTCCCACGGTCGAACAAATTCGGTCCAAACAAACTATAGCGTTTGATCTCCAGCGGCGCGCAGGCGCCGCCATTGCCCCGGAGACATACCGAAGGCACGCTTGAAGTGTCGGCTCATGTGGCTCTGATCGGAAAAACCGCTGCCAACGGCAGTTTCGGCAAGCTTCTCACCCTTCTGCAATTTCGACTTGACCCGGTCCAGGCGCCGCATGACCAGATACCGATGTGGACTGGTCCCGAATGCATGGCGGAACTGACGGGCCAAAGTATAGCGGTCGATTTGCGCGACCGCTTCAAGGTCCGCCATCCTCACGTCCTGATCGCAGCACTCCTTCATCAAATCGCTGCATTCCTTCAAGGCCCTCAGGTCAAGCACCGCCGGTTTTGACTGGCTGGTATCTGCATGTCGTTTCAGACAGGCAGCAAGATCTGCAATCAGGCAGTCCAGTTTGAAATCACCGATTTCACACTCGATATCGGTCAGAGCCTCAACAAGTTCCTTTCGAAATTCAATGTCGGACAGCACTGGTGAAGATACGAAAGGAAGTCCGCTGTCCCGGTCTGCTGTGAGTGCGTCCGATATCTTTTCGGGTGGAACATATATCATTCGATAGCGCAGACCCTGCTCATCACCGGCGCCACCATCGTGGAGTTCGTCAGGATGGATAACAATCACCTGACCTGGCAAGGACGCTTGCCCTTCCCCCCGATAGGTGAAGGTTTGCACACCGTCGATGGTCAAACCGATTGCATAAGTGTCGTGGCGATGCGGAGAAAAACCATTGCCATGAAACCGGGCTTCAATCCTCTCAATTCCGGACTCAGACGGTGCGGACGTTATTCCGTCTCCCGGCGCGTCGCACAAACGTTCAAGACCTGCACCCAGCTCCGCGTCTAGGGTCGCCGCGTTGTTTTTGTTTCGATACCCTAACGTGGAGTTTGTGCTCATGTTCGAAACCAAATTTGTCGTGGTCGTACGCGATGACCTTGCTGCTTGGCAAAAACTGAATGTCACTGCTTTTCTGGCAACCGGCATTGCCGCAGCAAAGGCCGAGATCATTGGTGAAACCTATCGTGACGCAGCTGACAATGTCTATTATCCAATGAGCGTCCAGCCGATCATTGTGCTGTGTGCGGATGCTCAAACACTTGCCAAGGTACAGAAGAGAGCGCTCAATCGAGGCGTTTCTTCCAGTATCTATGTCGAAGAGATGTTTACAACGGGACACGATACCGCCAACAGGGAAGTGTTCTCGAAATTTTCTCCAGACAACGCCAATGTGGTCGGCATTGCCTTTCACACCGAAAGGAAAATTGCAGACAAAATCTCAAAAGGAGCTCGCATGCATCCCTGAACAGACCGACTTCATCTAAAGTCTGGTCCATTGGCCCTCGACGGATTGCGTTTTGAGGGGCAATCTTCAGGCCACTGTCAAATGGGGAAAGCAATGATCGGTGCATTCACGTTCAACACCAGCCAACGCATCGTCTTTGAAAGCGGCTCGGCAGCTCAGCTGGCGGATCACGCTGCTGATTTTCTGGGTGAGCGCCCGTTTCTTGTCACAGACCCAGGCATCCTGTTGCTTGGTTTGCAAAGTTCTTGTGAGCGCGCCCTTGTTGAAACCGGCCGCAATCTCGGCCGTTTTGAGAAAGTTGCCGCCGATCCGCCGCGAGCGCTTGTCGATGAAGCCGTGGAAGCGGCGAAACAGCATCGCGCGACCTCCATCATAGGCTTTGGCGGCGGCTCATCTCTTGACGTTGCCAAACTCGTTGCGCTTCTTGCCGGCAGCAATGAGAACTTGGATGAAGCCTGGGGCATTGGAAACGCCAAGGGACCGCGTCTACCGCTCATCCTGATACCCACGACGGCCGGGACAGGTTCAGAGGTAACGCCAATCTCAATCATTACTGTTGGCGATGAGGAAAAGCGCGGTGTCGTCTCGCCGATCCTGTTGCCAGACATTGCCGTACTTGACCCGCTTCTGACTCTCGAACTGCCCGGCCCGGTGACAGCAGCCACGGGCATAGACGCCATGGTGCATGCCATTGAGGCCTATGCCTCGAAATCTGCCAACAACAATCCTGTTTCCAAAACTCTTGCAATTGAAGCATTGCGACTATTGGGAGCAAACATCGAAACAGCGGTCTTTTCACCACAGGATGAGAGCGCACGAGGTGCAATGCTGCTTGGCTCCATGCTCGCAGGCATGGCATTTGCCAACGCGCCTGTGGCCGCCGTGCACGCCCTCGCCTATCCGATCGGCGGAACTTTTCACGTCCCTCACGGCCTTTCGAACGCACTGGTTCTGCCGCACGTTTTGAAGTTCAATAACCCAGTTGCGGCAGAGCTTTACGCTGAAATTGCACCCATCTTATTTCCGGATCTTTCATGTATCGAAGATCCAGCGAACCGCGCAGACGTGTTTGCGGAAAGGCTTGCCAAACTTTCAGAAAAGCTCGGGCTGCAAACAAGTTTGCGCGACGTCGGCATCGGTGAAGACGATCTTCCCAAAATGGCGCGCGATGCCATGAAACAGACTCGGCTTCTGATCAACAACCCGCGTGACATTGCTGAAAAAGACGCTCTTGAGATCTACATGGCTGCCCTATGATGACAGGTGTCCATCCACAAGCTGCCCGCCCCGTCCCATTAAACCGTTCGGAATTCAAAGCTTTTCAACAAATCCCCACCAGGTGGATGGATGTGGACATCTATGGCCACGTCAACAATGTCCAGTATTTGAGCTTCTTCGACACAGCTGTAAATGGCTGGTACGTGGCCAACGGCCTCCTTGATCCGGTAAACAGTTCCGAGATCTTTCTAGTCGTTGAAACCGGATGCCACTATTTTTCCGAGCTCACCTTCCCCAATGAGGTCTCCGCCGGTCTCAAAATCGAAAAACTTGGCGGGAGTTCGGTGGTTTTCAGGGTCGGTCTGTTTTCTGGCGACGCCAGCGAAACGGCCGCACATGGACGTTTCGTCCATGTTCAGGTGGATCGAAACAGCCGAAGACCTGTGACAATTTCCCACCGGAAACGAGGCATTCTAACAAGTTTGATGGCTTAAAAAGGTATCAATCACAAAACTTATGGAAATTCTGTCACAGACCACAAGCTTTCAACAGGATTGCCGGTTGAAAGAGAAAAGGACAAACCACAGGAAAGTCACACGCCGTTCACAGCTTATCCTCAAGCTGATAACAGGTTGCGCACAGGCGTCATTCCAGTCCATTGAAATGAAAAATACTATCGCTTAGCCCAAGTTCTTCATAAGACGGGACTTTTCCCGTTGCCAATCACGCTTTTTCTCAGTCTCGCGTTTGTCATGAAGCTTTTTCCCGCGCGCAAGGGCCAGTTCAAGCTTTGCCCGGCCCTGAGCGTTGAAATACAGCTTGAGCGGGACAATGGTCTTACCTTCCTTTTGAACCGCTCCTGCGAGTTTTCCAATTTCACGCTTGTGCAACAATAACTTACGCGGTCGACGCGGCTCGTGATTGAAACGGTTGGCCTGAAGATATTCCGGAATATAGACGTTGTAGATCCAGATCTCTCCGCCATATTCAGCCGCGTAGGATTCAGCAATATTCGCCTTGCCGTTGCGCAGGGATTTCACTTCCGTGCCCTTCAGCTCAATCCCCGCTTCCAGCGTGTCCTCAATTTCAAAATTGAAACGGGCTTTCCGGTTGTCGGAGATAATCGTCCGTCCCGGTACGTCCCCCTTTTTCGGAGCCATTGTGTTCTTTCCAGGTGCGCGGCACCTTGTCTGTTACTTCCGATCAGTTGATCAAGCCTGCATGTGCCATTGCATCCCTGACTTCTGTCCTTGCGCCTTCCGATATCGGAACAAGCGGCAAACGAAGTTCCTCATCGATCTTGCCGAGCAGAGACAATGCGTATTTCGACCCGCCCGGGCTCGGTTCGAGGAACAACGCGCGATGCAAAGGAGCCAGTCGGTCTTGTAGCTCCAAGGCTTTCTTGTAGTCGCCTGCGAGCGTAGCTGCCTGGAATTCAGCGCACATACGCGGAGCAACATTGGCGGTTACGGATATGCAGCCGACGCCTCCGTGGGCGTTGAATGCAAGAGCAGAAATATCTTCGCCGGAAAGCTGAACGAATTCCGGGCCGCACAAATGCCGCTGACGGCTTGCCTTTGCCATGTCCGCAGTTGCGTCTTTGACACCTTTGATGTTTTGGCAGGTTTCGAAGAGCTCAGCCATTGTTTCCGGGGCCATGTCGATGATGGAGCGACCCGGGATGTTGTAGATGAAGATTGGAATACCGACCGCATCATTGACTGCTTTGAAGTGCGCTTTCAAACCGGCTTGATTTGGCTTGTTGTAGTAAGGCGTTACGACAAGGATTGCATTGGCGCCCGCCTTTTCGGCATGCTGTGCAAAATCAATAGCTTCAGTGGTGTTGTTTGACCCAGCCCCGGCCATCACAGGAACGCGGCCGGACGCTGCTTCGACACAGAGTTCAATCACACGCTTGTGCTCTTCATGAGTGAGCGTTGGGCTTTCACCTGTCGTGCCGACAGGAACAAGACCGGAGGAACCTTCCGAAATCTGCCAGTCGACAAAGTCCTGGAACCGTTTCTCGTCGAGCGCTCCATCCTTGAACGGCGTAATCAATGCTGGAATGGAGCCTTTGAACATTTCGGTTTCCTCTTGAACGGTCTGGTCAGACTTTCCAGATCGTACACTTACTGTTTTGAATGGAGGCGCAACATACTCATCTGCACGTCAAGGAGCAATGCTTGCCGCACCATTCCCAGCTTGCAAAACAACTTTTCTTGCCGCAATTGGATACTTCCAACTCATCAGGCGGTCAAAAAATTCCGAACGATTTCCAAATGAATGGAAACCCCAGCCCGTTAAGGCGCAAATCACAACCAAATTTCACCTGAAAAGAGCGCGGTCCCATCGTTGGTCTTTCGTTTGTCTGCTGGCAACTTCATTGAAAGGTCATTATCTTTCGCGGCAAACAGAATTGGAAACCCAGCAGGAGACGCTCATGGCTTCCGTGCCGCAAGAAGCACTGAATGGCGAGAATAATGATGATGCGCCTCAGCCCGACGAATTCTTCTGGAAGAGCCCTGATGGTTTGACGCTTGCTGGCAGAGAATGGCCACCATCTGCCAACGCGAATGAAATGCACAAAGCACCCATACCTGTTCTCTGCCTGCCTGGCCTTTCCAGAAATACCCGTGATTTCAATGAGATTTCCAATTTCCTTCAAAGAAAGGGACATCGCGTTATCGCGCTCGACTATCGCGGGCGCGGACAAAGCGATTGGGATCCGGATTGGCAAAACTATGCTCTTCCGATCGAGGAAAAGGATATCGACGCCGCCATTGACCACCTCAAGTTAAAACGTTTTGCGTTGTTTGGAACATCTCGTGGTGGCCTTCATGCGCTCGTTTTGGGCCTTCGTTACCCGGCAGATCGTATGGCGGCAGTCATCTTCAACGATGTTGGACCTCATATCGAAATGCGCGCAATCCACCGCATTGCAGCAACACTTGGTCACAACATGACCAGCGCCACTCTTGACGGGATCGCAGATGTGCTTGCACGAACACTTGGACCACAGTTTCCGGTGTTCGGAAAAGAATACTGGCTAAAAATGGCGGCGCAACTGGCCTCCGAACGCAATGGCGAGTTTGTTATGGACTATGATCCGGCACTCGCACGCCAGTTTGCAAGTCTGGACGATGCCGCTCCGGTTCCAGATCTCTGGCCTCTTTACGAAAACCTGTCAGACAGACCAGTTTTGATCCTGCGGGGTGAGCATTCAGATCTCCTGAGCACCGAAACATGCAAACGCATGCTCGATGTGCACCCCAACTCTCAGCTCAAAACGATCAATGGCCAGGGACACGCCCCGGTTCTCTGGGAACCGGACACTCACGAGACCGTCGCAGAATTTCTGAGCACGATCTGAGTTCTATTCCGGTCGGCAGGACCAAATTCGCGTAGATCTGTTACGCAATGCCATCTGACTGGAAGAGATCTGCACAGACTGGTTTTGATCAAACGTTCAAACAAAAAGAAACCCGGCGTTTCCGCCGGGTTTCTCATCAAACCTCGAGAGAGGGTTGATTAGAAGGTGCGCTGCAGGCGAACACCGAAGAGGAGTTCGTCAACATCGGAACCAGTGTTCGGGTCAGTGTTGGCGTAACCAACGTCAGCACCCATGATGAAGCCAGATACCGGCTCCCACTGTACGGAACCATCGATCGCCCAACGGGAGAAGTCGGTGAAGCCGTTAGCCTGATCGACGTCCATGTAAGAACCGTCGAGTGCCAGACCGATAGTGGAAGTTGCCTGGACGTATGCACCAGCTGACAGGGAGTAACCAGTGGAAGTACCGCTAGTTGCGCCGAAGTCAGAAACAGTCACGCCGCCTTCAGTGCTGCCTGCACCGATGTAGGACAGAGCGCCGTCAGCATAGAAGCCCTGGAAGTAGATGTTCGAACCGGAGTTGATCATCGGCAGGTTGAACTTCACACCAGCGCCGATTGCCCAACCGAGCTGATCGTCAGCACCGTTGTTGGTTGCGCCAGTCTGGTGAGCAGCAGCTGTGCTCGGGTAAACCTGGTGCAGAGCACCGGACAGCTGTGCAGAACCCCAGCCCTGGGAAACGCCAAGAGCAGCAACGACGTCCGGCATGCGGGTGCCGCCGTAAGAACCGACCTGACGGCCAGCCTGATCTTCAAGAGCGATCGTAGCGGAGAAACCGTTGCCGAAAGCTGCTGTGTAAGCGATCTGGTTCAGAGTTTCATCGGACCAGTCACGACCAACAACACCGACGAAAGCCTGACCGGTGAAGATGTCGAAGTTAGAACCGAGGTAACCAGCTGTGAGGCCGCCCCACTGGATGTAAGTGGAACCGAAGTCGAATACTTCGACGTCGTTGTCTACACGCTGAGACAGCTCAACATATGCACGCAGAGTACCGAACTCGGTTGCTGTACGAGCGTCGAGGTACAGGTAACCCTGTGTACGCCAGGAGTAACCGTCAGAGTCGCGAGTGCCCCAGTTACCATCGTCGAGAACGTTGTTCACGATGAACTGAGTACGAACACGGCCACCAACACGCAGGCAGGTTTCTGTGCCCGGGATGTAGTAGAAGCGTGCGCCGTATGCGTCACAGATACGAACGTAGTCGACCGGCTCCGGAGCAACCGGAAGATCGGCAGCCTGAGCGGTGGCAGCAGTTGCAACTGCAGCAGCGCCGAGCATCATGCCCTTAAAGAGTTTCATTTTTGACCTCCAATCAGTCATATCAATCGGTACTAAACAGAAGCACCATTGTCCCCGCGAATTATGTCTGTGTTTGCTACCGACCGGAGGTTGGACGTCCGAGGTGTGCAAACCAGTGCGGCGCGAAGCCGCTCGCAAATGTGACCATACGCATCCAGCATCGCGGTTCAACACAGAATGCGGTTCCCCCAACCCTCTGAGCCTGTTTTCAAAAACCGGTGTTGCGCGAATGTCACAAAATCGGTGGTGAAATTTAGGAACTGTTAGGAAATAGGCGCGGTTCCGCCCCTAAAATGGGTTTTCAATGAGCAAGGCTTCTAAGGTGGTTTCGGGATTTTCGGTCAATGCGGGGAATCGAATCCGCTTCAAACAGGCCATCGTCACCCACGGGAACCACACGAACAGAGCCAGAGCGATTCACGCAGCAACACAATTGGCTGTCTCAGAATCAGAAAGCCGCGCAGTCCTCGGATCGAACGGGTTCATAAGTTGCGCGTGACACCAGCGGCTATCGAAGCAGAACCGTCACCTTGTCACTGCGACCTGATCTGTCCAGAACGGTCACCTCGGTAAAGCCTGGTCCATCCGGTTGCCAGACCAGCTGTTGGCGACGCATTTTTTCCGGCAATGGCCGTCCATTGATCAAGACCGAATAAGGTGCCTTGCCCCCTTTCAGTTTCACCACCAAAGGCTGAACCTGCAAACTTGGCACCCCGTTCCTGGTTAAGCCCAGGTCCAGCTCCGCGCCGTCCGGCGGAAAGGCGATGCGAAGACCTTGGTTTCTAGAATCGCGGTGTTGAGAATCTGGCAATCGCGCATACCGCAAAGGCACGGGCACTTCGCGTTGCGCTAGCCGGGCGACGTCTGCCGGGGCATCTCGCATCGGAACTCTATCAGGCCCCAGCTTCTGAAAGACCTCAAACAAGATAGGGACCGCCGCTGAAGCGCCGGTTTGACCAGGCACCGGCGTGCCATCCGGTCGACCAACCCAAACGGCCACAACATAACGACCGTCAAATCCTGCCGCCCAGGCATCCCGGTATCCGTAAGCCGTCCCGGTCTTATAGGCGATGTGAGAAGTCTCGGCGCTTTGTGTCTGAGGAAGACCTGTCAAAATATCGCTGACCATCCAGGATGCTTTCCCGGACAGGAACCTCTGTGTTCCCTGAACACTGCTTTCAGCCTTGCAATCTGTTCGGCAGGTCGTGAGTTCAATGGGAACTCCTCCCCTTGCCAACGCTGCATAAGCCTGGGCCAGGTCCTTCAGAGTGATGCCAACCCCACCCAGACTGATCGCAAGGCCTGGGGCAACATCCCTCTTCAGCACAGGACGAACACCTGCACGTTTCAAACGCGCGATCAACCGTGCCGGACCGACCGCCTCGAGCAACTGAACGGCCGGAGTATTGAGCGACAGCTGTAATGCTTCACGCAATGTGACGGTGCCTTGATAGGCCTGATCGAAGTTTGTCGGCTGATAGCCGCTGATATCGATTGCCCGGTCCACGATAAGGCTTTGAGGCAATCCGATGCCTTCTTCAAATGCGAGTCCGTAAATAAAGGGCTTGAGGGTCGAGCCTGGTGAGCGGACAGCTCGTGTCATATCCACGTGCCCGAGACGCCCGCCGTTGAGCATATCCGGAGCACCGATCCGGGCGACGATCTCGCCACTTTGATGATCCGCGACAATAATCGACGCCGAAATTGGCGCCGGTAATGCCGTCACCTTTCGGCGTGCCAGTTTTTCAAGTGCAGCCTGAAGATCTCTGTCCAGGGTCAGATTGTGCTCGGACCGGGCCGGATTGCCGGATCGTGCTTCCCTGCTCTCGTGAGGGGCCAGAAACGGCATGTCGTATCGCCTGGCGCGAACAGGCTCGGCCATCGCCGACACCGTTTCGTCCCTGGTTAGGACGCCTGCCTCAAGCGCTCGCCTCAACACTCTGTTGCGGGCTTTCATTGCATTGTCAGCAAAGCGGTCCGGACGCCGGGCTTCAGGGCTTTGCGGGAGAGCGACCAGCAGGGCGGCCTGCGCCGGCGTCAACCGCTTAGGTTCCTTGCCAAACCATGTCAGGCTTGCAGCCCGCACCCCTCAAGGTTGCCACCGAACGGAGCCCTGAGCGCGTAAAAGTGCAGGATGTCTTCTTTTGAATAAGCCTGCTCGAGCTGCACTGCTTTCAAAAACTGCTCGTATTTGCGCTTCAGCGACCGTGTCGGTCTTTCGTCCAGCAACCTGGCAACCTGCATCGTCAACGTGGAGCCACCGGAAACAATTTGCCCCTGGCGCAAGCTTGCAAGTACCGAGCGCAACAGCGCCCTGAAGTCGATCCCGTTGTGCCGGTGGAAGCGCTGGTCTTCGAATGCGAGCAGCATCTTGATGTAAAGCGGGTCGAGGTTTTCAAGTTCGACCGGTAGCCGCCATTTGTCATCAAGGCTGGTAAAGGCCCTCAGAAGCCTGTCCTGCCTGTCCAGCACGACAACAGAAAGCGGCAGGTCACCCACTGCCGGCAATGGCGGCAAGGCTCGATAGTCGGCCTGGACTTTCAAAATCCCGCACATCGCGAGTGACGCAACACCGATGCTGGCAGCAACAAACCGCTGCCCGGCTTTGCGCCAGGTTTGTCGATGGCGAACGTTAAGCAAGCCAGGCATGTTCCTATCGCCCTGCCGCCAATGACTTTGTCACCTTGTTGGGCCCAGAACGGTGAAGCGGCCTGTTGCCGTGACCGCTCGGCGATCCGGCCGGTACATATCCTCAACGGACGCCGGCGGGTGAGCAAATTCACCCGGCGTTGCCGCGCGCGCCAGATAGGCAAAACTCATTTCCTGACCATTTTGCCGTGTCTGGTCGATCGCAACTTCGAACCTGTCACTATAAAAAGCACTGTGCTCCGGCCGATCAATCATCGAAAGGAAAGACAGGCCACCGAGATCGCCTGAACGGACAAGTCTGGGATTGTCGATCGCCAGTCCCGCAGGCAACCTGTCAACCACCATCAACCGGCCCGGCTGATCAGTCAGCGCACGAACTGTGACGACGACGGCAACACGGGTGTTTACGGGGACAGCTGAAGTATCGATCTCATTGCCGTCGAGATCATAGATCTTCCGTTCGACCGCGTAGTCCGTGCCTCCTGCAGGTTCCGGCGTCAGAGGCTGTCCTGCAACCGAGACAAGCAGATCTGTTTCATCGGCACCGTTGTTAGTAACATTGACGGGAGTGTTGGAAATGGCGTCGCCCGCAAACGACCATGCCAATCGGCCGGGCGTTTCATTTCCATCAACGGATATCCGGGCCTCTTCAGCCGACTGGTTCAATGCCTGGGCTGCAAGCAGCAGCCAGGCCATATCCTGGGTCGAGCGTCCACCCGTTCGTGCCTGCGCTGATTTCAGCGCAGCCAATGCATCTTCCTTCAGTTTTTCTCCCATCGAGGCCGAGACCACGTAGTCGGTGACACCTGCACTGTCACGCAGGATTGACCCGTAGTCGGACCGGTAAGTCTGCTTCTTCTCGCGCGGAAGTGCCGAGATCGCGGCAAGAAAACCCGTCGCAGCCCGTTCCTGCTCACCATAGAGGGCAAGGCTTGCGGCCACCTGAGCCTTGGCAAGCGGCGTGGCGAAGCTTTGCAGCTTCGCATCGAGGTAATAGCGAAGGTCGCCCATGGAAGCCCGTCCGTTCCGCGCCAGGACATAGAGCGAATAAGCAATGCCCTCGCCGCCGTCCTGGAAATCGGAAGCATATGCCAACTGGTTCTCCAGATTGTCGAGCGCGGTCGTGAAGGCAAGATCAGGAACCCGGAAGCCTTTCTCTTTTGCGCGCGTCAGGAAATCTGTGACATAGGCATCCAGCCAGGTATCGCCGTCGCCATAGCTGTTCCAAAGCCCGAAATCACCGGATGCGGATTGGTTGGCCAAAACTGCGGCTATCGCCTTCACGACACGTTCCCGGATGGCACTGTCACCACCAAGGCCGGCCGCTTCCGCCACTTCACTCAGATAGAGCAAGGGCAATGCGCGGCTTGTCGTCTGTTCGGTACAGCCATAGGGATACCGATCGAGCGCCGCCAGCAATCCTGCAATATCAATGCTTGCAGCGCCGCCGGCACTCAGCGTGACATCGACCGTGTCAGCGCGCAAACCGTCAAACGTGTCCGGGCTGAGTGTCAAACTGCCACCGGACGCCAGCTGAAACGATGATCTGCGAACCACTTCAGGCTGAGTATCCTTCACGTCCAGACCGAGGCGTTTGACATATACCTTGCCGTCGGGCCCCGTAAGCGAGGCGACAATTTCCGATCTGATGGGGGATGACCCGGCAGACACAGGCAGAAGCGAAAGTGTCTTCTTGCCGGTTTCAAGATCAATGGTGCGTGTCTGACGGTCAGTGCCGCCTTCAAGTGCCAATCCATCGGCAACGGAAACGTCCAGTTCATAGGAGCCGGACACGCCGTCGACATTGTCAATTTCAAGTGCGAGACGCGATTGATCGCCGGGTGCAAGGAATGCCGGTGCGCTTGCAGTCATCACGACCGGTGAGCGGACCTCAACTTCCTGGTCCGCGTGGCCAACGCCGTCCTTGCTCCAGGCAACCGCCATGAGTTTGAGGGCACCGTTGAATGCCGGCACATCGAACGAAACAGTGACTTCACCGTCCGCGCCAACTTCAACCAGACCGGAAAACAAAGCAACCGGTTCATCATCAGGCGGCGGCGCATCCAGGCGCAGGGCCATGGCATCGCCGCCCGACCTCACCCGGCCAAGCGTGCCGGCAGTCCGGTCAATAAGCTGACCATAAAGATCTCTGATATCCGTGCCGAGACGACGTTGGCCGAAATACCATTTTTCCGGATCCGGCGTCTCGAATGCAGTCAGGTTCAAAATACCGACATCCACCGCCGCGACAGTGACATAAGCTTGCGTACCTGCCTGAAGATTGGCCAGTTTGATCGGTACATCCAACGTCGTTTCCGGCAGGATCCTATCGGGCGCTGAAAGCTCTACATCAATTGCGCGCGCACCTGGATCGACTTTCAGCCAGGACAGGCCCATTGAACGCGAAGGCATCCGGTTCTGATCGAGGTCCATGGGCCTATAGAGACTTGCCGTGACATAGGCGCCAGCACCCCAGTCATCGCTGACAGGTATCTCGACTTCCGTTTCAGCCGCGTCGACTTCAATCGATCGGCTGGATACAAGCCCGCCGGAAACCACATTAATGACGGCAATCCCTGACGTTTGAGGCTTCAGCCTGAGCTTTGCGGTGTCGCCGGGCCTGTAAGAACTCTTGTCGAGGCCGACATCCAGATAGTCTGGTGTCTCCGAAGTCGCATCTGCTGTGTACCAACCAGCATCGAACGTTACAGAGCTTGAGGTTTGCAAATCACCACCGCCCTGGATGTCGAGACTGTACTCACCCCACTCAACCGGGAGCGACAACCGTGCCGGCTGTCCGGCCAGGACGTCAAGATAACCGCTGGACACACGCCGTGTCGTGGTGATCGGCTCATAATTCCACCGACCGTCAACACGGTACCACTGGTATCGACGATCTACTTTCGAAAGCGTCCAGGTGAGACCTTCCGCGCTTTGTTCCGCGCCATCGCCATTGACCACGATGACTGTGAAGTCCGCAGGTCCGCCTTCATCGACACCGCCATCGAAGGCGGGCTTGATTCCAATGCGCGGTCCATCGAGCGCGACGGACAATTCAAGATCGCGCTCCACATAGCGACCACCGGCCTCCACCAGTCTGGCGACCAGTTGGCCGTCATACAACTGCGTGGTATCCGCCAACTCCGGAAGCGTCACATCAAAGGACAGCTTTCCGTCAGCGTCGGTCTTGAGGCCCGAGGGAAGGCTGCGGCGTTGCGTGTAAACCTCGCTGTCTTCCAAACCAAAACGATACCCGGGGAAAGCCTTGAGCGATCGTGTCGGTTTGACAATGACATCGCCTTCCAGCGTCTGACCACTTGCCGGTGAGCCATAAAGGAATTTGGCATCAAGCGAGACAGCCGTCGGTTCGGTGCGACTGAAGGCTGTTGCCGAAGTCGAAAGGTCGAAATCGACCCTTTCGGGCTGGTAGTCCTCAACCAGGAAGGTCTCCTGGCTCAGTGCGCTTGCCTTGGGGTCGGAAAAACCTCCCAAGACCAGATGCCCTGTTGGGCCGAAGCACTCAAAGTCAGGTCTTGAAGGTGCCCGCCCAATCCGCTGTCATTGACCGTAAAGCGAGCATGCTCGACACCGTCCGGACGGTTGAAGACAAAGGTAAGTGGGAATTCTTCCTGCGCGACGGCTTTGGAATTGCGCAAGAGCGCCTGCGCATGGACGGTTTCACCGGCTTTGTAGATGCCGCGTTCTGTCCAGGCGAAAACGTCCAATGGCCCTGGCGCAGGCCGACCTTCAACGCCGCGGTCCGACAAATCGAAAGCCGGTTTGCGCAAATCAAGGAAAGAATAATCCCCTTCGTCGGTCTCCGCGACCAGAACACCGGGTGCCAGCCCCCGCGTCCGCGGGTCAATCCCGCTTCAAATTCAGCAAACCCGTCGGCGTTGGTGACCACCTCACCCAGGATTTCGTTGTTGACGGCGAGCAGGCGCACCTTGACGCCTTCAAGCGCGGCAGCCGTGGTCAAGGAACGGATATTTGCGGCCACACCATTGTCGCCACTTAAAGCCGTCAACCCGAGATCGGATACCAGAAACCACTGTGTGGCCAGAGCACTCCAGCGGTTTTGAAGATCCAATTTCGAGCGGGCTGTCATTGCGTAGACACCCGGCTCCAGTTCAATTCCGGTCTCCGAAAGAGGTATGGCAGTCGTAATATCGACATTCAGTTCGTTTTCAGTCTCGACAATTCCGGTCCAGACTTTTTCACCCAGCTCGTCTTCAATCTGCTCGGCTTGATAGGAATCGAGCTGGCGCAAAAACTTGTTGTCTCTCAGAATGTCCGCGATCGTCCTGTTCCCGACCCGGTAAACTGACGCCTCAACCTCCGCAGTATTGACCGAAATGATGGGGATCGTCGGGTTGCCGCCAGCAGGCAGGACGTAGGAGCGGCTGAGGAAATTGACCGACGGCGAACGGTCTTTCACATAAACGGATAGATCTGCGGATCTTTCCAGCTTTTCTCCGTCAGCGGCAGGCAATCCGCTACGAGCCGTAATCTTGTATCTTGCACCGTGCTTCAAGCCGTCGGCACAGATCTGATTGTCGTTTGCTTCAATCGAAGCAGTCCCCTCGCCGATGACGCTGACATAAGGGCTCATGTCTTCGCCGAGAGCCAGCTTTTGTGAAAAGACGAGGCAGATCCTGGGTGACACGCTGTCGGAATCAACCACGTGATCGACAATCCGGAAGCCATGTTTGGCAATCAGGTCATCATAGCGGCGGCGCAGATTAGCGTTTTCTTCGAGCGCCAAGGACGCACGAAGGGCCTTGATTGCTGTTTTGAATTCGTTGCGGCGCTCAAATGTTCTGCCTAAGATGTCGAGCGAGAACGCCCTTTCATTGGTGCTGACAGAGCGCAGATACGCATTGATCGCTGCCGAGATGGCATTCTTCTGTTTGGTTTCCTTTGTTTGCCAATCTTCTGGGTTCTGCAGCAAAAGTGCCGTCGTCAGGCTGGTCCAGCCCTCGTAGTCACCCGGCTCCAGCAAAAGCAATTGAAGGAAATCGCTTTCCGCCAACGCGCCATTTCGGTTGTTCAGCGCAGCAAGTCCGTTGCGACGATTCACGTCAGCGCTCTGGCCATTACCACGGACCGAATTTTCAATCTGCAGCGAATAGGTTTTTGCGCTCTCGAGTTGAGATTGCGGCACGAAATTCAGTTCCGCCCGACGATCGGCACTCATATCGGCTCGCGGCGCCTGCACCGCCACCACACGCCCGGCGATCGCACCTGAAAAACTCTGGAGTTCACCGAAATCTGTCTTGAGGAAACACCAGCCTGCAGAGGTGTTGAATGTAAAGGCCCGGCACTGGTTGTCCTGCAGACAAGCCGATTTGCATCCGTCCAGATCGACGTCCTTGACCGTTCGGTAATCGCTGCCGAAGAAGTCGGCATCATCGATTGTGACGATGCGTTTGTCCTGGGCACTTGCTGCGTCCGGCTGCAATCCGCCAAAGAGCAGCAGCGTTGCCAAAACAGCTGTGCGGATGCGGGCAGTATCTTTGTTTGATTTCAGAAGTTTATGTTTAAAAACAAGCGAAAAAATAGACATGGCCAATCCTCCGGGGCCTATAATTTTCTCTATCAAGGCACCGGAACGTGACAAGGACAAGGCAAATTTTTGAAGAGTGACGACTGACAAGGCCTGCGTCAGCCGATCCTGTTCACGAGTTCCTCAATCAATGAAGCAACTTCTTGTGCCGCTTTGCTGCTCGGCGCATCTTCAGTTACGGCACACCCCCGGCCCATGGCCGATGCAAAAACCGTCCGGTTTCCCAGACGGGCACTCAGTGTGTCGTAACCTGATTCCGCAATCGCCTCGGCCATCTCGCCTGTCAGCGAAGCTCGTGGCGGCACTCTGTTGAGCACAAGCAGTGCCGGTGTGTCTTCTCTGGCTGCCAGTTCAATCGTCTGTGATGTCGCCCACAGGTCCACCGGCGTTGGCTGTATCGGAACAATAACAAAATCAGCGGCGTCTATGGCCGGCTTTGCGTCCGTGTCTGTTTTCGGAGGTGTATCGATGATGACATAGCCATGCGATCTTGCCAGAGACCTTGCCTCCCGGCGCGCGCCCCACCCGGAAGCAGTGCGAAACTCCAGACCGGTCTCATCCTCGCCATAAGATTCCTCCCGGGCTTCATACCAAGTTCCGAGAGTTCCCTGCGGATCCACATCCAGAATTGCAACCGGCTCACCAGATTGTTTTGCCAGAGCAACGGCCAGGTGAGCTGCCAGTGTGGTTTTTCCCGAGCCGCCTTTTTGTTGCGCAACTGTCAATATCCGACCGGACATGGCGAACCTCCAAGTTTCCGGCTCAATATTGCGTTGCAAAATACTGCAGCGCAACAAGGCAATTCGATTTAGCGCTGAACAAACGCCTCGATCTAGCGCCCGCCAAGTGCGTAATAGACGTTCCAGGACGGACGACCAGTGACAGGCATACCGTATTTAGCTTCGGCTTTGCGGATGCCTTCGCGGGTGGCCGGACCGACTTTTCCGTCTGCCTCACCTACATTAAAGCCGTTTTTGTTCAAGAGCTTCTGAAGCTCCAGCCGCTGCGCCCTCGACAATCCCGGATTGTTTGTCGGCCAAGGTGTCTTGAACGGGTCACCACCAGCAACGAGTTCCGATAGCAGGGCAATCGCCATGCCGTATGACGTTGACGCGTTATAAGATCGCAGTGCACGAAAGTTCCTTGTGACGAGGAAGCCAGGCCCTTTGGCACCCGCTGGCCGGATAAGAGCTGCCTCCAGCTTGCCGGACAGTTTGCCACCATCAATCCTTGTTAAACCGCGTTTGTTCCAAGTTGCCAGCGACGCATATTTTTTACGGCCCGAAGGACCGGAATAGCTGCCCGGCACCTTCACTTCAATGCCCCACGGGCGGCTATCGCGCCAACCGGCGTTCTTCAAGAAATTCGCAGTCGACGCCAATGCGTCCGGCACGGAGTTCACGAGATCCTTGCGGCCATCCCCATCAAAGTCCACAGCCAGGCTGTTGTATGTGCTCGGCATAAACTGTGTCTGGCCGAATGCACCTGCCCAGGACCCCCTGAAATCGTTGATCGGCACGTCCCCGCGAGACGCGATCTGCAGGGTCTTGATCAGCTCACCACGGAAATACTTTTGACGGCGTTTGCCCGCGCACGCCAGTGTCGCCAAGGCATGGGGAGTATAAAAATCTCCTCTGAACTGGCCATAGTCGCTTTCGATGCCCCAGACGGCGAGCACCACATGACGGTTGACGCCATATTTTTTCTCAATGGCGGACAAAGTATTGCGGTGTTTCTTGAGGTTTTTCTTTCCGTCGTCAATCCGCTTGGCGTCCACCAGAAACGCCATATAGTCCCAGATCTCGGTCTTGTATTCCGGCTGTGACGTGGAGAAACGAATGACTTTCTCGTCGTAGTTGGCGCCGGAGAGCATACGGTCGGCAATTTCCGGTTTAACGCCAGCTGAAACAGCCTGCTTTTTCAAGGATGCGACACAGCTCTCGATCGCATGTGCAGAGACGGTCATGCCCGTCACGAGTATTCCGGCCCCAACAGCCGCGCTTGTCCAAGTCTTCCAAAAACCTTGCTGCATCGCCCGCTCCGCCAGCTCTGATTCCTTGAGGGAACGCTGACACGGTAGCGCGACGGAAATGCGGCAAAAAGATGCGAACAACAGTTTTCAAGCAAAATCAGGGCAAACAACGTCATCAGTTGGCCGACTTGTCGTTCTTCTGTGCCGGCGTCCGACTATTTTCCTTCGATCAGTTTTCGCCGGAGCCAGCTCGATGTCTGGTCCATGATGATCACAACGACTATGGTCAAAATGATGATATAGCTTGTATTTTCCCAGTCTCGAGACGTTTTCATTGTCTCAACGAGCATCAACCCGATACCGCCTGCCCCAAGAGCCCCGATGACCGTTGCCGAACGGGTGTTCGATTCCAGGTAATAAAGGACCTGTGAAACGAAAACCGGCAGGATCTGCGGGATCACCCCAAACCGGTAGCGCTGTAACTGACTAGCGCCTGTCGCGCGCACGCCTTCCACCTGCTTGTTGTCGATATTCTCAAGCGCTTCTGAGAAAAGCTTTCCAAGAGAGCCGGTGTCGGTAAACGCAATAGCCAAAGCACCTGTGAGTGGACCAAGGCCAAAAGCGCGAATGAAGATCAGCGACCAGATCAGCATGTCGATACCTCGCAGGAAGTCGAACAGCCGGCGAGTACCGAAACGAAGGATCTTGGAGGGCGTGAAATTCCGGGCAGCCAGAAAGGCCAGCGGCAAGCCGAAAAAAGCTGCCGTCAAGGTGCCGAGCACCGCCATCATGATGGTTTCAAAAAGAGCTATAAACACTTCACCATGCTGCCAGTCCGGATTGTCCAGGAATTCGTGCATGATGTACGACATGTTGGACTGAGCAGGATCGAGACGCTCGTTCGACAGGGCGATTGCCCAGAGCTGACTGAACGGCATGCCATGCAGTTCCGATGTGAACGGAAACCAAAAATTCTCCCAGCCACCGAAATAATTGTGCACCTCAATCTTGGTTCGAGTCACCTGCACACGCCGGTCGAGGGTTGGTCGGGCGTCGAACTTTTTCGGATTGTCCCTGAGCCACTCAGGCACGGGGCCGGACGGTAGCTCGGTGTTGACACCGCTGTTGGTGGCAGTGACCTTGATGACGCCATAGTCCGGGACGTCGAATTCCATCACCTTGCCGGTGATAGCGACCGAATAGCCCTCGCCCAAATCAACGAAAGCATTTGTCCCTTCAACCTCGACCCAATCGGGTAGCTGGTTGATTTCATACGTTGCGCGTCGTTCACCTTCTATCGAGACTTCCATGATGTCACGGCGAAGCAGCTTGGTGACGTGAACTTTGTAGGCCACCGAGTCAGTCGCCAGGATTGCCGCCCGCTCGGGCTGAGCCTTCGACAACAGTTGCGGGACACCGAACGCAAACCAAGTGTAAACGAGGTAAAGACAGACGACGACAGGAGCGGCGACTGTAATCCATGCCCTTCGGCGGACATTCTGAAACACCGTGTTGCGATCAAAAACCGGTTCGTTGAACGTGTCGTAAGCCATCTTCAACCTCCTCAGTGCGCCCGGCCTGCGCCGACAAGCTTGCCGCGAAGGTAAGAGGACAGTTGGTCAATCATCATGATCGTGAAAAAGAGCAGAACGAAAATGGCTGCTGTCTCGTCGCCGGCTCCCTTACCCCAGCCGATTGTCCGGCGTAACTCCTGTCCGATGCCACCTGCACCGACAAAGCCAAGAATGGCCGAAGCGCGCACATTGATTTCAAGGCGCAGCAGGAAGTAGCTGAGATAGTTGGGGGCCACCTGAGGCATCACAGCGTAGCGAATGCGCTGCAGCCAGTTGGCGCCGCAGGCAGACAGGCCCTCGATCGGCTTGCGGTCGATGTTTTCATTGACCTCGGAGAAAAGCTTGCCCAGCGCGCCGGCCGTGTGAAAGGCGACCGCGATCATGGCTGGCACCGGGCTGGACCCAAGAACAAAGATCAAAAAGAGCGCGATGATAAGTTCGGGAAAGGCGCGCATAATATCCATCATGCGGCGCACTACGGGTATGAGCGGTCCCCAGCTGTCGACATTGCGTGTCGAGGTCATCGCCAGAACCACGGCCATAGCGCCACCAATCAGAGTGGCAACAGCTGCAATGTTGAGTGTTTCTAGCATTGCGGGAATGAATTGAATGATCAGGCCGAAAAATGCAGGTCCGGCTTCCCAGGCCTCGACGACAATTTCACCGGGATAGTCAAAGAACTTCGTCAGGCCTTGCAGGAAACCGCCGGAATTCATCTCGTTTGATTTCGAGTAACCGGACATAAGCACGGCAACGACCAGCAGCAGCCCGATCAGGGAGTAAAGCTGGCGTCGTTTGCGCAGTGTCAGGATTTCCTGTTCGAGTGCGGCAACAGCCATTTCAAGATCCTTCGAGGAAGTCATAGAAAACGCGGGCCGGAAACCGGCCCGCGTTCGGGTTCAGAAGAACCGCTTAGTTCTTGTTCTTGGCCTTACGAGCTTCGACAATATTTACGTAAGCTTCGTGTGTGATCGGCATGAAACCCTTGGTCTCACCGGCAGCGATGTTGTAGGCGCAATCCGGGTCGATAGAGTTCAGGGACGCGATTAGACCGGTCATCTTGATCTTGACGTCTTCCGGCAGTTTCTTGGACAGAACGATCGGGCCTTCCGGGATCACCGGGGACTGCCAGATCTGACGCAGTTCGGTCATGTCGACCAGACCGGCGTCGGAAGCCTTGCGCAGAGCGCCGGAGTTGTAACCGTCTTCCCACTCACCGAGGCCGTCGGCCCAGGTCACACCGGCATCGATGTCGCCGTTGGAAACAGCAACGATGGTCTGCTCGTGACCACCGGTAAAGACGACGTCACCAAAGTATTCGCCAGCCTTCATCGGATAGCCTTCCTGCGGAATGGCGATGGAAGGGATCAAATAACCGGAAGTGGAGTTCGGATCACCAAAGCCGAAAACCTTGCCCTTCATGTCTTCGAGCGAATTGATCTCGCTGTCGTTGCGGGCAAAACCGATGGAATAGTAACCGTAGCCGCCGTCAACGTTGACCTTGATGAGAACCGGATCAACAGCTTCCGGATCGGTCAGGTAGACTTTTGCGTAGCTGGAAGCGCCGAGCCAGGCCAGGTCGAGGTTGCCGCCGAGCAGGCCTTCGATAACGCCATTGTAGTCAGCCGGTGCGAACAGCTTGACCGGCACGCCGAGAAGGTCAGCGGTTTTCTGCTCAAGGCACTCATAGGCGCGCAGACGATCAGAGGCGTTTTCGCCACCCAGGATGCCGATACGGAATTCGGTGATTTCTTCAGCACCTGCGACAGATGCATTCAGAGCGATCATGCTGACTGCAGCAAGCGCAGCAACTTTAGCAACGATTTTCATGTGGGACACTCCCCGAGAGTTCTCGATCTTGATGACGTTTAAGGGTGTGCAGCCGGTTCAGACCGCTGCTGCCGCCGGGGTCATCGCTCCAGCGGATTCTTTGTCGCCGGCTTTACCGGCATCGATGGCAGTGGAGGTCGCTGCCTCGTTGAAACTTTCATCCGCGCCGTAGATTTCGCGTGCAACGGTCGTGGTGAGCTCTTCCGGCTTGCCGTCGAACACAATGAAACCGTCACGCATACCGATCACCCGGTCGCAATAGGTGCGTGCTGTGTCGAGCGTGTGCAGATTGCAGAGGACGATCTTGTTGTCGCGTTCATGGATTTCACGCAGCGCATCCATGACAATCTTGGCGTTCATGGGATCAAGCGAGGCAATCGGCTCATCAGCCAGAAACATGTACGGGTCTTGCATGAGCGCTCTGGCGATGGCGACGCGCTGCTGCTGACCACCGGACAGTTCTTCAGCCCGTTTGGTCGCCTCCTGGGCGATGCCCAGACGGTCCAGGGCCGCAAGCGCAGTATTCACATCGCTCGCGCTGAAAACATTGAACAGGCTTTTCAAAGTACCGTGCCCGTTAAGGCGGCCCAGCATTACATTGGTGCAGACATCAAGACGCGGAACCAGATTGAACTGCTGAAACACCATGGCGCAATCACGCTGCCAACGGCGCATCATGCCGCCCCGAAGGCCAAGGATGTCGCGGCCGTCAAACAGAATATGGCCGGACGTTGCCGGGGTCAGCCGGTTTATCATGCGAAGCAAGGTCGATTTCCCCGCACCGGAGCGACCAATGATGCCGACCATTTGCGGCTCATCGATATTAAAGCTGACCTTGTTGACAGCGGTCCGAGACCCGAAGGTCTTGGTAACTTCCTGAAACTGAATCACGCGCCGACCCTGTTGGTTTTGTCCTGTGGTGCCCGGCGCACAAGAGCCACTGGATCATTACAAAGGGATGACAGCTGTTTGACTGTAACGTCAAAGATTTATGACAGATCAATGACATACATGATCGATCAACGCTCAATCACACGCAACTCCCTGAAAACCCGTAATAGGCTCAATCCCTTCGTGCTTTGGCCAGCGCTGGCGGAGAGTGACTGCTTTTTGGGGAAACCGTTTGCTCGGAGCGAAAAATCCCTGAGCAAACATCAGTCCAGTTTTGAAAATCGGCCAGCAGGAAAACAAAAAGGGTCATGGCAATGTCATCAAACCGTCACCAAGACCTGTTGCGCAAAGACTAAACCGGGTCCTCAACCACCCTTGAGCCGATGGAGATAAAATGTCCGCTCCCACCCAGAAACAGTCCCTGAATGAGGCCCCGAACGTTCATCCCGAAGCGAATGTCACCAATTGCGAACTCGGCATATGGACGGAAGTTGGGGCGCGGACAGAAATGCGCGAAAGCCAAATGTATGACTACTCCTACATCGTTCAAGAAGGAGATGTCGTTTGGACAACCATTGGCAAGTTTTGCTCCATTGCACGCCGCGTGCGCATCAATCCCGGCAATCATGCGACCTGGCGTGCTTCACAACATCACTTCACTTATCGCGCGGCAGCTTACGGACTTGGCGAGGACGATGCCGAATTCTTTGAATGGCGAAAGAACGACTGGGTCACCATCGGGCATGATGTTTGGATCGGTCACAATGCCACGGTTCTGGCCGGCGTTCATGTTGGCACCGGTGCCATCATTGCGGCGGGTGCCGTAGTCGCCAAGGATGTGCCCCCTTACACGGTGGTAGGCGGCGTCGCCGCAAAACCGATTAAACGACGTTTTTCGGAGACCCAGGCCGACGCTCTGATGGAAATTGCCTGGTGGGACTGGAACCATGAAACGCTGAAGCAGCGCTTGCCGGATTTCCGAAAGCTGGCAATAGATGCCTTTATTGAAAAATATCGATAGGTCTCTTCGAAAAAAACCATATTGAATGCCTCCCCTGCCGGTGCTTTTGTGAACGGCAAACTGAATTGGAGGCACTTGATGGCGACACGAACTGCGACCTGCCGATGCGGGCAATTGCGCGCCGAATGCGAGGGTGATCCGGTGCGCATCTCGGCTTGCCATTGCCTCGAATGCCAGAAAAGAACAGGCAGCGTGTTCGCTGTTCAGGCCCGCTGGCCTGACGATAGAGTGTTACTTTCGGGAGACTACTCCGAATGGCAGCGGGAATGTGACAGTGAGCATGTGGCGACTTACCGGTTCTGCCCCGAATGTGGTTCCACACTTGCGTTCGTGATTGAAGGCTGGCCCGGCGTCATCGCAATTCCGGTGGGAGCATTTGCAGATCCCGAGTTTCCGTCACCACGCTTTTCGGTTTACGAGCATCGAAAACATGCCTGGGTTACGGTGCCAGGCGACAATGTCGAGCACTCGTCAGACCCTTCGATCGCTTTTACGCAGGGCGAACTCAGAAAATGAGTGAGCTTGACCCCGGTTCAATGCAACACACCCAAACCACAGTTGGCGCCAGCCTCAACCGTATCATCCTCTATGTGCGCGACGTGGATATCAGTGCATGCTTTTATTCATTCTTTTTCGGCTTCAAGGTTGTGAGAACTCCAACGGACCGATTGACCGAACTCGTGCCGGAAAATGGGGGAGCGCACTTGCTGCTTCACCGGGCCGGTAAGGCTCAAAAGCTCGGCCAGGCGTCTGTCAAACTTGTTTTCGAAGTCGAAGACGTGCAGGCCTTTCGCAAAGAGGCCAACAAGAAGGGGTTGAAGTTCGGTCCCGTTCACAAGGCTGACGGCTATTCGTATTCAAACGCCAAAGATCCGGATGGAAACTCCGTTCAAGTATCCAGCCGTGCATACCGGGACCAGAACAAAGGCAAGTAGGCCTCCCTTTTCTGGCCGATAGCCTGTAACCTTTGCCGCATGAAAAACGTTCCGGCCGTTATTCCTTCCAGCTTGGGTTTGTCGCTGCGTCGTTGGCGAGTGCTGAACCGCATCAAACAAGACGTTTTGGCACACGAGCTGGGTGTTTCTCAAAGCCGAATTTCACGATGGGAAAGCGGTAAATCGCACCCAAACCACGAAGACTGCCTCAGGATTACAACGCTTCTGCGCGCTCGAGCGGACAGCGCGGCCGACAATGCGCTTCTGCATTTGGTGTCCCGGTCGAGCGACCCGGTCCACCTTGTCTGCGATCTCACCCACCGGCTTCTGGCCATGTCGCCTGCACGGGAGCGGGAATGGCGCGCGCCCGTCTCGGAGTTTCTCCACCGTCCGCTCTGGCGCTTTGCGACAGATGAAATTCGCGATGTTGAGCACCAACTGGCCGACCTTGGCTGGTTCGAACCGCGCAACGATGACATCATCTATTGGACCGAAGCTGCCGTATTTCCGGAAATGTCCATTCCGGAAAGCAAGATCCGGATTTCTAGGCTTCAGTTGTCAGACGGCAGTTTCGCGCGGCTTGTCAGAGAAGAAACGGCCAGAGCTGCATAAATTATTCAGGCTCTCGTTGGGACCGGTGTACAGCGCTAAACTGTGGGGTATGACCGATCGAACCAACACAGCCAACACAAAATCAAGTCTTGCCCGGATGGATACCGACCGACTGTCGGGTCTTCTGTCATTTCTCCAGGCCGCAGAGCAATTGAAAGACACGTTGCGGTCAGGCACCACGCGAGAGAAACGACCTGAAAGCACAGCGGAACACACCTGGCGGCTCGCACTCATGATACTGATTTTCGAGCGAGAGCTTGAAGGGATCGATTTTCAAAGACTGCTTAAACTCTGCCTCATCCATGACCTGGGCGAAGCTATTTCCGGAGACGTGCCAGCCCCGTCCCAAAGGCAGGATGACGACAGACAGGAGCGGGAGCGGCGCGACTTTGAAACGCTCTGTGCGCCGCTACCGGAAGACGTGCGCGACCATTTGATGGCACTTTGGTCGGAATATGCGGCAGCAGTGACCACCGAGGCACAATTGGCAAAGGCATTCGACAAGCTGGAGACCATGCTTCAGCATCTCCTGATGCCCCCGGGAGACGTGATCTTTTATGAATTCAATCTGACGTACGGTCGTGACCGCACGGATTTTTCTCCGCTCACCCGGCAAATTCGAGATTTGGTGGATAAAGGCACACGCCAGATAATGGAAGATCTGCAAAAACCGGCATCCGATACCTGAATGGACTTTGCAGGACAGGAAGTCTTCGCGAGCGAACCCAAGCATTTCTGGGGCTTGGACAACTGGATTGTGGCCCCTTAAGCTCATGTGAAAGGATCGATTGACCCTCACATCCGGAGAAAAAAGACATGTATTCAATCCTGCCCCGCAGCCTGGGCCCTGTCCTGGGTGTCGAGATATCCGGAAAAATAGACATCGCTCAAGAAAAAGAGCTGATCGCCAAGGCCGAAGAACTGATCGAGATACATGACAAGATCAACATACTTGTCACCCTTGGTGATCACGTCGGCACCTCGTTTGAGGCAGTTGCTGCCGACATCAAATGGATGCTCACTCACCTGGCACATCTCAACAAAATCGCCATCGTGACGGACAGCAAACTGCTTGCAACCCTGGTTGCCGTTGATGCGACCTTTGCCAAGCTGGTCGGGATCGAAGAAAAACATTTCGACAGAAATGAAATTGAAATCGCCTGGCATTGGATTGAAAGCTAACCGGCGGCGACTTCGGCGAGTTCCTCGTCGCTCACGAACGCCATCTCGGTGACTGTTCCATTTTTCACTTCGATCATGTGTCCCTGCTGAACTTCAACCCAGCAGTTTGGTGCTTCATCAAGTGGTTCGGAAACAACCATGACCCCGTCCGAGAATTTTCGGTAAAAAAGGGTCGGGGCAAATCGATCCGATGCATAGCGTGCCGCATAGAGTGTTTCGCCGTTCGACCAGGCGGATGCAAACCGCATATGCGGAGCGGTTCCGGCATATTTGGAAACCGCTTCAGCTTCGCTCACTGTTCGCGCCATTGCGGCTCGAGGGTGCAATTTCAAACCATAGGCCAAAGCGATCAGAAACAGGCTTTCGCTGTCAGTGCCCCCTGCCCTGTGGCGGTAAAGGTCATCGGGGATCATGTTGTCCAGACGCCGCCTCACGGTGTCGTATCCGCCGACCTGGCCATTGTGCATGAACGTCCAGCGCTCAAAGGTGTAGGGATGGCAATTGTCGCGCGTGGTCGCCGTGCCTGTCGACGCGCGCACATGGGCCAGAAAGTGTCCGGAGCGAACGTGACGGGCGATCTGAAGAAGGTTCGGATCCGACCAGGCCGGGCGCACGTCCTTATAGAGACATGGCGTTTCACGGTCACCATACCAGGCGACTCCGAACCCGTCCGCATTGACCGCCGTCTTACAAGAAAGCGCATTCCGGCTTTGATCGATGAGGGAATGCTGCGGGTCGCAAATCACTTCCTCCAGATATTTGGGAGCTCCACTCCAAGCGGCCCAGCGGCACATATGGTCTCCTTTAAGCGGCGTCCCGCACAGCGTTGAAGCGCGCGGTGGTCGTGTCACAGTTATAAGAGTCAGCGGCCGGGTAAGGATTGAGTGCCAGTTCCTCAACTGCTGCGATGATTGCGTCAGTCTTTTCGTCACTCATCAGCACGGAAAAGTTGAGTCTTGTCCAGCCCGGCTTTTTAAGTTCTTCACCGGACAGAATACCTGCTCTCAGCATTTCCGACTCGTCCCTGTCTATGCCCAGGAGGCGGTGGGCATAAGGTCCGGCACAGGCGCAGCCTCCACGTGCCTGAATACCGTAAAGATCAGACAGCATCCTTGTAATCAGTTGCTGGTGGATATAGCCACCACGTTCGGTATCCCTGATGCGGAAGGAAAAATTGGAAGCGCGTGCCTCGCGTTCGGATTTCCCAGAATTTCAATCGCCGGATTGTGCTGCCAGGCCGAAAGCGCTTTCGCGCGCGCCACCGCATTGCGCTCATCCATGCAGCTCTGCCCGATTGCCTCTTTGACGAGAAAGGCAAGCGCTGCACGAATGTCTCCCACCACATTGGGCGTTCCGGCTTCTTCGCGGACAGCAATTTCCTCGCAGTAATCGTGTTGCCAGGGAGATACGAAACGAACCGTACCGCCACCTGGAAAAACAGGCGTGCCCAGCGAGACTGCAGCCTTGCGTACGATCATCACACCAGAGGCTGCGGGGCCACCAATGAATTTATGCGGTGAAACCACCACGGCGTCTATCTGCGTTTCCTGCCCGGCTTTGACGTCGATCGGAAGGTACGGTCCTGAACCTGCGCAGTCCCAGACACTGAGCGCGCCGTATTTCTTTAGGACACGTGTGACCGCGTCGCTATCGGTCACAATACCGGTGACATTTGACATCATTGAAAAGGCACCGACGATCAACCGGTCCGATCCCGCGTTTTTCAGCAAGGTTTCCAGCTCATGGAGGTCCGGACCGCCATCTTCAGCTTCAGAAACCTCGACCACCTCAGCTCCGCTTTCGCGCCAAGGTAAAATGTCTGAGTGATGTTCATAGGGGCCGATGACGACCAGCGGACGATGACCTTCTTGGACCGCAGCCGACACGCCGAGAAGATGGACCAGCCTGTTCAAACCGGCCGTTGCACCAGAACCGCAAAAAACGGTGGCATACTGTTCATTCGCGCCGCAAATCCTCGCGATTTCAGAGCGTGCTGCACCACGCATACGTGTCATGGCGCTGCCACAATACGACGCTTCTGTATGAGAATTGGCGTAGACCGGCAGTATCTCTTCAAGGACGAAATCCTCGATCTGACGCAAAGCGCGCCCGGACGCGACATAGTCGGCATAGATCATTTCCCGTTCGCCGAACGGGCCAGCAATGGTTGTCCCTTCGCCAATCAGACCTGCCCGAAGCCGATCCATGAGGTCGTCACCCTTGAGTTCGTTCTTGAAGCAATCGAGCGCCGTATCGCTTGTTTGGGTCATTATGTGCTCCGAATCCGATTTCTCAGATCATACGACCCATCAAGGTTTGGCTTCCTCACCTAATGAGATTGTTTTTCTGCCAATTTTGTGTCATTTGACCCGATATGGAGAAAAAAATAGATCAGATTGATCGTGCGCTCGTCAGGGCACTGCAGCGTGAAGCGCGTCTTTCGCAAAGGGAACTTGCTGACGAGGTTGGTCTTTCCCAAAACGCCTGCTGGCGCCGATTGAAGGCCTTGCACGAGAGTGGACTTATCGAAGGGCATACCCTGCGCCTGAACCCTGCCCGGCTCGGTCTCAATCTTACAGTGTTCGTGATGGTCCGAACACGGCACCATTCCAAGGATTGGCTTAAAACCTTCCGCGATGAAGTTGCGTCGATCCCGAATGTGATCGATTTCTATCGCATCGCTGGGGACTACGATTACATGCTGAAAGTTGTTGCGGAAGACATGAACGCCTTTGATCGCATCTACCAGCGCCTCATCGAAAAGGTCGATCTGGACACAGTGACATCCTACATGACCATGGAAGCGATCGCGGACGCCCGCGATCTTCCGATTTAGTCGTTCGCTAACCGTCAGGAGTGTTCGGTTTTCTTCAAGACGACCGTCAGGATGGTTTTTTCTCAAGGTGGCGCCGATTTGGTCCTCTGCATACGTCGGCCCATATGGCTCTTTCCATGCGTTCGTAGAAGTTCTCCGCCAATTGAGCCGCTTGAAGAGGCGTGTCGCAAGACGGCCCGAACAAGTGCGTCTTCAGCGCGCTGTGAAGCACGGCGCGAGCTGCCTTGGTCTTTTTTCGAGCATAAAGGTGCGGTGTCATCAAAAGACCACCCAAAGGGTCAGCTTCCTGATCATCGCTGGACTTGATGTCCAGACACTCGACCTCGCAAGCTGTTCCCTGCGAAATTGTCTGATGAATTGCCAATCGAGCATCATCTGCCGTCAAGAACCAAACTGCGACGACGAAGTTATCGACCAGAGACCGCTCCAGAAGACCATCCTTGACCATGGCGTAAGCCGTCTCGGTTGCGAAGGGCATCAGGATACTTCGTGAAGGTGCAACCCCATTCCTGGTGTTCTTGTCTACGGTAGACCCCATCGTAGACACGATCAGACGTCCACCGGTTGCGAGCTCATGCATACGGTTTTTCACGAAAAGGGCAAAATCGTTCAGTGCTTTCTGTCTCAGAACTGCATATGCCAGCGCAGGCAACTCATCAAACCACAACGTGCCCGGCGACAAAGCCGTTACGGGCCGGCTGAGCCAGTGGGTCGCGTAAAACGCTGTCGATAGTGAGAGCGAGCTTTTCGGAAAAATCTCCTTGTAGAAATCACGCGCGACGAGCTGAACTTGTGGTGGATTTGGTTTGGAATAAATACCTTCCTGCCCGAACAATCGGCTTCTCAGGGCCGACCAGTCATTTCCGGGTAGATCCGCAAAACAGGCTGAAACGCGTCGCTTAGGCACCGATTTACGCCAAACATCAATGACGGGACGCACAGTTCTGAGAGACCCCATTCCAGGCCCACAGCCAAAATCGGCAATGGCAGGCACTTCGTTTAAGGAATGTGTCCTGCCTGCATATTCTCGTATCAGCGTTTCGTGATCTTCGATGTTTTTGATCTGATCGACGGAATTCAGGTCGTAGTCGATCATGCCGTGCGTTGCTCTGGCAGGCTCCATCATGTCTCTGCTCCTCTCTTGCACCCAGTAAACTGCCTGTGCGCATGAGGTAGGCATGCCAAGTTATGCAAACAAATTAAGTCTTTGTAATGCCGTTACGAACGCAAACAGCCGATGTCCCCGGGGAACATCGGCTGTTTCACTTCAATCAGGATTGCCGTTAGCGACGACGACCGCCTCCGCCACGGCGATGGCCGCCGCCGCCGCGCTGTGGGCGCGCCTGCTGCGGACGCGCTTGCTGTGGTCTCGACCGTTGCACATTGCGTTGGCGATTGACCTGACGATTGCCCGCATCTCTCGCCCGGCGGTCCCGGTTCAGGTGCGCCGGTGCCTGCTGAGGGCGCTGCGCCGGGCGCGTAGCAGGTCTCTGCTGAGGCCGTTGCGCTGGACGCTGGACATTGGGTCTTTGGGCCGGCCTTTGGACATTGGGCTGCTGGGCGGGCCGTTGGACATTCGGTCTTTGTCCTGCGGGAAGATTGGCAGGTCTTTGGACGTTGGGACGATTGCCCGCATTGGGCCGGTTCTGAATTCTGTCGCCAGCAGGTCGGTTCGCTATCGCTGCGCCCGCACCTGCACCAATGGCAGCCCCAGCACCGATGTCTCCAAGTCTGTTCTGAAGGTTGTCGCGTGAAGGTGCGGCAACGTCACCCCAGCGGCCACCTTCGAATTTCTTCCAATTCTCTCCATCGCGCCGATAGACCGATCCGTCGCGCCCGGCAAAGACATCGCTACGCCTGTCGAAACTGGCGACACGACCAAGATTGCCATCCTGCTTCCAACGCTGGGCTGCGTTTGCCTGCAGGTCTCGCGTCCGGGACCATTGCGGTCCCGAGACGACTGCTCCACCCCAGGAACCGTAAATTCCCCTGGCACCTCCGGCGACGATCCGGTTGCCGGTGCGTGGATTGTAGGCGCTTATGAAACCAGCACTGCCGCGTGGTCCACTGATCGCACCGCCCCTGATATAACCTCCAGTGCGCGGATTGTAGATCCCGCCTCCGGCAATGCCGCGGCGCGGTCCATAGGCATAACCATAGCGCCCGAAAGTCCCTCGTACCGGATTGTAAAAGGCACCGATTCCATAAGTAACCGGTCGCCGGAAGTAGATCGGGCGCACACCCGGGCGCCACCAGGGACGGTAGTAGTAACCTGTTCCATAAACGAAGACGCCCCAGGCAAGAAAGCCTGTCAGGTATCCCATTGTGTAGCCGTACCACACCGCATTGGGTTCACTTTCATAGACCCGGACATAAGTCACGTTATAGACCGGCGAGGAAGGTGGAATTGTGTAGATTTCATCCGGAACGGCCGTTGCAACAACAAACGGACCATCGGGATTGTCGCTGACAAACCAGACCCCGTTCTGCAGCACATAATACTTGGCGCCGACCTGGATCACCTGTTCGTTGGTGTTGACCGCATAAGACATGGATGTGCCTTGGATCGGCTCAAACTCAGGGTCTCCCGCATAGGCGACATCTGCACTCACCGAGCCCACTTCGACACGCGCAGTTGTCGGAATGCTGGCCTTCAGCCGTGCCTGGGAGGCTTCCGAAGTACCTGGGATTGAAGAGCGTACTGAGTAGTAAGGCGCATTTTCCGGAATGTTCTGAAAATCGGAAGGCATGTCCTGAGTTGTAAATGTCCAAGGCCCATCAAGGGACGCGGACTTGAACCAGCGGCCTGAAACCAGGATGTACCAGGTGGATGTGGATTTCAGGAAAAAAACATCGCTGTCGGTGTTGGAAGCCCATTCAAGATCTGTCCCCTCGACAGGCGCCAGTTTCGGTTCACCGTCAAACACGATCATTTCCGCAGGCTTGTCGGAATAGACTACCTTTGGCGGCTTGTTGTCCGCAAACGCTTCACCGGGAATGGCTTCACGCGTCTCCTTCCAGTTGTCGTCATCCGGAAGGGCTTTGATCAGTTCCGGAAGTTCTGAAGCGGCTTCCCATCCGGCTGAAACGTCCTTGGTCTTCAACCAGGATTTTTCATCACGCAGGTAAAGCTCTTTCGTCTCATCGATCTTCAAAATATCCCAATTGGTGTTGACGACGAAGCTGAGGCCCTGATCGCCCTTAACCGGCGCAAAAATGGGTTCGCCTTCGGTTTGAACCAGAATGGCCGGTTCCTTGGATATGAAAATCGGTGGAGCTTCCGAGTTCAGCCCCTGAACATCATCCATGCGCTGATACTCGGCGAGACCCGCAGTAATGCGATCTTCTTTTACCGTGATCATCCCGGTTGGCATGATCTTGCCAATTTGCAGCGAGAGGTCACCGAGCGAGCTGCGATCAAGCGCCGAGAAATCCAGCTGGGTAACCTGAATATTGCTGACATCGACGACACCCTTTTCAGGGTCCGCGACAGTCTCCCCATTTACGCCGATGACACCAAAAACGGGTGTTGCATCCTTGTCCTTTATGTATTCGGCAGCAACAAGTGCTTTTAAGGTTTTGAAATTGTCCCACTCGGTAAACTGGGGCTGATAAAGGACCAACGTTGCGCCGGCGTCCGTTTGAAACGATCTTGGCCACCCTGTTGTGTCTTCAGATTGGCTCAGCTGAAGATATTGCCCGCTGACAAAGCCGTTCTGCCCGTTGTAACTTACCGAACACCATGCACCCGTGTCGTCGCAGTTTTGAAGATCAACCTCCGCGCCATTTGGTAACGTTCCCAACGATCCGAAATTGGTTCCAGGGCCCTGACGGAAGTTCACGTTTGCCGTGGTCACGGCCGGAGCTGCAAAAACACCATTTATAAAAACTGCCTGAAAAACCAATGCAGAAGACAAAAGAACGGATAAGGACTTGCGCATAGGGCCCTCCTAAATGTGAAAAATAAGGGAGCCGGCAAACACCATCACATTGTCAAAGTTGCCAATATAGATTTTGCAACCCGGTCCAATAGTTATCCTGCACATCGCTTGAGCCAAATGTCCAGCTCGTCACAACAGCACAATGAAGCGGAACATAGTCTGAAAGCTAAAATTAATGCGTTTCAAACACATGACCTCACTGAACGAATGGAGTGTATCAACATGCAGAACCTGAAGAGATCGGTGGTTCTCCTGCTGACGGTTCTTGGATTCTCCGCATTCTGGCCGTTCACCTCTTCAACTGCACAGGCGGAAATCTTCTTTTGTCAGAGCACGCGCACTCCGAAGGGCTCGGCCAAGTACTGCAATTTTCTTCTGTTCGACAATGCCTTCACCCGCCATCGTCAGATCATTGTCGCTCAAGGCGCGCGCCGCGAAATCGCAATCAACGGCCGATATGACCTTTTCTGCGTGTTGGTACAAAACACCAAGGATGTTCCGGAAAACATCGCCTATCGCAAGCAGCAATGCCGGCAAACGGATACAGGAAGGGAATACAAGGTGCCGATCCGAACGCTCAACATGCGCAGGGGACGGGACGGCTTCAGTACAAATGCGGTCATCGATCACCTGCCCGCAACGCGCTGGTGATCGATAAAAATGCCGGCGCGACAGTGTCACGCCGGCAGTTGCCCCGGAGGAAACACCTTTTAATTCAACAGGCGACCGAGGAAAGCTTGTTGCTCATAAGAATTACAGCCTGGCCCGTGCGTGCTGACTGTTGGGCAGCAAGGCCCATTTCCACCGCGCGGCGACCGTCTTCCAAAGTTACTTCAGGAACTTGCTTTTCGCCCCGTACCACGGCAACGAAGCCTTCATGCTGATAGAAAGTCGAGCCGTTGTGGTCTCCAGCATCCAGAATTGTCGGGTCCACGGGAATGTCAATCTGGCGCGGTCCCTTGGGTTTCCGCGGGGACACGACCAATTGGGGTACCGGAGGATCGCCGAGATCCGACGGCCAGAAACGCCCTGGGCCTGGTACGAAAGCTTCGATCTTGCCTTCAGATCCGATTGCGACCACTTCTTCCTGATAACGTGAGCCTTCTGCAAACATGCAAAGTTCAAGCATTGCACGTGAGCCGTTTTCGAAATCGACAATCACATAGCCGTTGTCCAAAATGTCTGGCTGTTCGCCGTCATAAGTCTCATCCTTGTGATTGGCGTCCTGACCGGCGGAGGCCATCACGCGCACAGGTTCGCTTTTGATGATCAGGCGCATCAGATCGAAAAAGTGACAACACTTTTCAACGAAGGTGCCGCCGGAATATTTGTTGAACCTGTTCCAAGCGCCAACCTTGTCGAGAAACGGAAACCGGTGTTCCCGAATGGTGAGCATCTTGATCCCGCCGGTCGCCTCCTCAGCCTGTTCTATCAGGGCTGCAATCGGTGGCATGTAGCGGTATTCCATGGCGACCCAAACCGGAGCCGGATAAGCCGACTTGAATGTTTCCAACTCCGCCAGGTCTTTCGGGTCGGTGAAAAGCGGTTTTTCGACCAACAAAGGCAGTGGCCGCTTTTTCCGGATCTCCTCCATCTGCGGCACATGGCAATGGTTGGGGCTCGCAATCAGGATGCAATCAAGCTCGTCTACCTCGAGGAGTTCCGCAACGGACCCGACAAACTTTGCGCCAGGTGCAAACGCTGCTGCCTCACGGGCCATGTCAGCATCCGGCTCAAACACCACGGTCACTTCGGTGTCGGCAAGCAGGGCGATATTGCGCAAATGCTCCTGGCCCATCATTCCGCAGCCAACAACCCCGTATCTTACCTTTGCAGGCATTTCCTTCTCCTAGTTCCGGCGGCTTCTTGCCGTCCGCCTATTTCAACCGTTGTACGTAATGCGCCTTGTCCGTATCAAACCAGGTCCGTGAATACTCGACCGGCCTGGCTTTGTCGGACCAGCTGAAACGCTCTATATATCCGGTGAGTGTTCCAGGTGTTTTTGAGAATACGTCCGGAGCCCAATCCGGGACCTTTCCGATTGTGACCCTGTCTTCGGCGCGAACAATCCAAAACCCAAGATGCTTCTGGTAGAAGCGATACAGAGAATCTGAAAGCAGATCCTGCCGCACCATGCCACAGTCTCCGTCGAGCCAGATTTCCTCCACAGCGATCATGACCTCATTCAGGTAGCGGAGCCTGCGAATGCGAGTGCCTTCCCGGCCTGTTCCGAAGGCTGGCAGCTTGTCCGGCTTAGGCAGGCGATCCACAGTGAGTATGTCGGCCCGCGGCAGACCACCTCCGGACAAAAGCTCCAGGCGGAACATCGCATAGACGCTTTCCTGTGTGCCTCCCTGACGTACGTAATTCCCCGAGCCCTGAATTCGCTCAAGTAAGCCTTTATCCGTAAGGTCCGCTAGCGCTTTTCGCAAGGTGCCGATGGATATCCCAAGCTCTTCCGCCATGTCACGTTCAGGCGGCAGCCGCTCTCCATCGATCAGCCGTCCAGCCGCAATATCTCTTATCAAAAGCTCGCTGATCTGCACATAAAGCGGCAGCGCTCCAGACGTTTGCGAGGCGGTTGGCATGATGTTTTTGTTGCCTGATCTTCAAAATTGATACACTATTGATTTACATCAAAACGGGTGATATGCAAGAAGAAATCGAAGGCAAAATGAAGCCATTCGAAAACAAACGAAAACACCCCGACAGCCAGTCAAAGGCAGTATCAGAGGGTTGAAATGGTCAGTCCCAGGGAGGCACTTTATGACCGTAGTCCCAGTCACTTCGCCGGACCTTGATGCAGCGGAAGTTTCCTGGTTTGCCGCACTTTGCTCCGACGACTATCAGTTTCTGGGCGTACCGGAGGGCGACCTGCGCTCTTCGTGGAAGCATTGCTCGTCAATTGTGAAGACAGCAGAGGCTCAGGGCTTTCGAAACATTCTGTGCCCGTCCTCTTATCAGGTGGGTCAAGACACGCTGAGCTTCGTTGCTGGCTGCGCACCGATTACCGAAAAAATCAATCTCCTGGCAGCCGTGCGCTGTGGCGAAATGCAGCCGATCATGCTGGCGCGGACAATCGCGACGCTCGATCACATGCTCGAGGGCCGCCTGACAGTGAATATCATTTCGTCCGATTTTCCGGGCGAACAGGCTGACAGCGGTTATCGTTACCAGCGCTCACGTGAAGTGGTTGAAATCCTGAAACAGGCCTGGACACAGGACGAAATCAACTACGAAGGCGAAATCTACAACTTCAAGAACCTGACGACGGATCCGGTCCGGCCTTACCAGACAGGCGGTCCCCTGCTCTATTTCGGCGGCTACTCGCCGGCAGCACTGGAGCTTTGCGGCCAGCATTGCGACGTCTACCTGATGTGGCCCGAAACAATGGGGGAGCTGGAAGGCCGAATGAAAGCGGTCAATTCCGTTGCTGAGAAGTACAACCGCACTCTCGATTATGGCCTGCGGGTTCACATGATCGTGCGGGATACGGAAAAGGAAGCGCAGGAATACGCCGACTACATCGTCTCGAAACTCGACGATGCACAGGGGACGGCAATCCGTGAACGTGCGCTCGACGCCAAGTCTCTGGGTGTCAGCCACCAGGCAAAGAACCGCGAGGTCGCTGACGAGTTCGGATACATCGAACCAAATCTTTGGACCGGGGTTGGACGCGCCCGCTCAGGCTGCGGCGCGGCACTGGTCGGTTCGACCGATCAGGTCATGTCGAAGATTGAGGGCTATCAGAAGATGGGCATTCGAGCTTTCATCTTCTCAGGTTACCCGCACCTTGAAGAAGCAAAACATTTCGGCGCCCGTGTATTGCCGAATTTGAAAACATGCTCGCTGCCCCATGCCTATGGCCGCGTACCTGCAGAAACACCGGCAACACCACTCGGCAACGGAGTCCGCCGCTGATGAACCGCGTCAAACTTACAGACACCCTGGAATTTTCCCAACTGGTCTACGGCATGTGGCGGCTGGGTGACGACACAGATACTTCTCCTGCTCATGTCGAGCGGAAAATCCAGATTTGCCTTGATCAAGGTATTACGACGTTCGATCAGGCAGACATCTACGGCGGCTATGCTGCAGAAGCGGTGCTCGGCGGCGCATTGAAGGCAAACCCATCGCTGCGCCAGCGTATGGAAATCGTCACCAAATGCGACATCGTTGCACCGGCAGGCCGATACGCCGATGCCAAGGTGAAATACTACGACACCAGCCGCGCTCATATCGAGAAGTCCGTCGACATTTCGCTCTCCGAGATGGGTATCGAGACGATTGATCTTCTTTTGATCCACCGCCCGGACCCGCTGATGGATCACCATGAGACCGGAGCGACGCTCGACGATCTGATCAAAAGCGGCAAAGTAAAGAATGCAGGCGTCTCCAACTTCCGGCCCTGGGACTGGGAGCTGCTGCAATCGGCCATGTCAAACAAGCTGGTGACCAACCAGGTCGAGATCAGTCTGAAGGAAATATCTCCCTTCACAAACGGCGACCTGGCATTCCATCAGCGACTTGGTACAAAGCTCATGGCCTGGTCTCCCCTAGGTGGTGGTGCACTGATTTCCGAAGCTGGCCAGCTTGGAGCAGTGATGGACGAGATTGCAGGCGCACATGGCGTTGACCGCTCCGCGGTGGCAGTCGCATTCCTTTTGGCGCATCCGGCCGGACTACTGCCGGTGATGGGCACAAACAACACCGACCGCATAGCAAAAATCTCCGATGCCCTGAAAGTCTCGATAGATCGTGAAACCTGGTATCGGCTTTATGAAGCCGCTCTTGGCAACGAGGTGCCTTGATGACCATGCAAAATGCCAATCATCCCGTAACCTTCGAGCCGGATTCAGACAATACACGGCTGTTGCGCGACGCTTTTGGGCGTTTCGCCACCGGGGTTACCGTCGTGACCACGCATTCGGCGGATGGTCCTGTCGGCATCACCGCCAACAGTTTTTCGTCCGTTTCTCTGGAGCCGCCGCTTGTGCTCTGGATGCCGGACAAGGGATCGCGGCGTTTTCAGTATTTCGAAGAGGCCGAACATTACGCCATTCATGTCCTCAGCCACCATCAGGCGGAAGTTTGCAATGGCTTTGTGCGCAATGCGCACGCATTCGATCAGCTGCCACACAGAATAGACGAAAAAGGCATACCGCTGATCGAGAATTGCCTTGCGCGTTTCGAGTGCAAGCGTTTTGCTGCCTATGAGGGAGGCGATCACCTGATTGTTCTGGGTCAGGTGTTGCAGGCGGAAATGCGCACCGGTGACGCTTTGACATTTTTCTCGGGCAAGCTCGGGCAAATCGCTCCACGGTAAGGGCGGACTGCGGGGCGATACTGAGCCCCGCCGGGAGTAAAAACTTGGGAGGGGCCCTCATGGGCATTTTGCTTGCGGTGTTAGCACCGTTTGCTTTCGTCAATTCGTATTTGTTGCGTCTTGGCCGAGCTATTGGCGTCGTCGCTGTCGCCCTGATGGTTGTTGCGATCCTGATCCAGGTCGTATTCCGCTACGTTTTCAACAACGCTCTTCCATGGCCTGATGAGGCCGCTCGTTTCTGCATGCTCTGGATGGCAGGCCTCATGGCGCCGACGGCCTTTCGCCGGGGTGGCTTTGTTGCCATTGACATGCTGGGGCAGGCCCTTCCTGTTATGATGGGTAAGGTGCTGACACTGTTCCTGCTGCTCATTTCGCTGGCCGTTCTGGTCGTTTCCGTGCAAATCGGATATTTCGAAGTGACCGGGTTTGGCGGAAAATTCGCGACCGCCTCTCTTTACATTCCGGGCAATTTCTCACTGACAGAGTGGATCAGGGTTCCTCGCAGCTGGATGATGCTGTCCATGTTCGTGGGCGTGATCATGCTGACACTGGTCAATATCGAACTGATCCTGAGAAATCTTATCTCTCTCCTTGGCGGCGATGACCGGATGCCGGTCATGCCCGAAGCAGACATGGCGGGGGCAGACTGATGCTTATCTGGTTCCTACCTGTCTTCCTTGTTTTCCTGATGATCGGATTGCCGGTCTTCTTCGGTCTCCTGGCAGCGCCTGGCATCCTGCTTTGGATGAACGGCCAAGAGCGGGATATCACCCTTCTCTACCGTAACGTTTACAACGGTATGGACAGTTTTCCTCTGATGGCGATTCCGTTCTTCATGCTCGCAGGCGAGCTGATGAACAAAGGCGGTATCACCATGCGCCTCGTGGAGTTTTCGCAGGCGCTGATGGGACACCTGCGGGGTGGTCTTGCCCATGTGAACATCCTGTCTTCGATGCTGTTCGCCGGGCTTTCCGGTTCTGCGGTCGCTGACACGTCAGCGCTCGGGTCAATGCTGATCCCGGCGATGGAGAAACAGGGCTATACGCGAAAGTTCGCAGCTGCGGTGACGGCTGCTTCGTCAGTTATAGGTCCGATCATTCCGCCATCCGGCATCATGATCATCTATGCGTATGTCATGGGTGAAAGCGTCGCCGCGCTGTTTCTGGCCGGTATTGTTCCAGGCGTCATGGTCGGCATCGGCCTGATGCTCATGGTGCGTTTCATGGCGGATAAATACGATCTTCCGAAAGCGCAGCGGATCGTCAATCCAGGCCAGTCCATGGCGCCGGTCGAAAAATGGTTCTCGTTCGCCGTTCTCCGGATCAACGTCGCAGGTCTTGCAACCGTGACAGCGACCGGCATTGCGTCCACGCTCGGATTTGAACCCTTCTCCTACACCGTCACACTCCTGCTCTTTGTCGTGATGATGGTGCTGGCGCATTTCCTGCTCGTCAGCCTGCGCGGGGTGGTTTCAAGTGATTTCCGGGTGGTGTGCAAAAAGGCTGTCGCACCTCTGCAAACGCCGATCATCATTCTGGGCGGTATCTTGCTCGGTGTCTTCACGCCAACCGAAGCAGCGGCTGTCGCCGTCGCCTATGCACTTCTGATCGGTTTTTTCGTTCTTCATTCCCTGAAGATGAAAGAAATCCCGGGTGTTTTGAACAGGGCCGGCATTACGTCTGCCGTTGTGCTTTTGCTGGTTGGCGCTGCAATGGCTTTCAAGACGGTCGTCAGTTTGAGCCATGCCCCGGAAACGATGGCCGCGTTCGTTCTCAGCCTCTCTGAGAACCCGTTGATCCTACTTTTCCTGATCAACATGCTGCTATTCGTCGTCGGCATGTTTTTGGATGCAGGTCCGGCCATCATCATTCTCGGCCCGATCCTCGGACCCATCTTCACGTCCATGGGTGTCGATCCGATCCATTTTGCCATTATCATGAGCGTAAACCTGACCATCGGTCTGGCCACTCCGCCAATGGGCCTTGTCCTCTTTGTCGCGGCATCGGTCTCACGAGAACGGGTTGAGACCATCGCCAAAGCAATTCTGCCGTTCCTGGCGGTAGAGATCGCAGTGATCTTCTTGATCACTTATATCCCGGCACTTTCCATGACGATTCCGCGTCTGACCGGATTTGCCAACTGATTATGAGCTTTTAAAGGGAGGTACCTAATGCTCAAATCTGCACTGAAAACGCTCACCGTTGCGGCGATGCTCGCCGGATCGGCCTTGAGTGCCGTTGCCGCGGATTACACTTTGCGTGCAACTGCAAACTCCAATGAAAACGATGAGGACTATGACGGCCTGATCGTGTTCAAGAATTTCGTGGAGTCCGCCTCGAACGGCGCCATTGAAGTTGAACTCTTCATCGGCACGCAGCTTTGCTCCAACGGTGCCGAGTGCCTCCAGGGTGTCGCTGGCGGTGCGATCGACATCTACATTTCGACGTCCGGCGGCGCTTCGGGCATTTTCCCGTATGTGCAGGTTCTCGACCTGCCTTACATGATGGCCGACGACCGGATTGCCGAGCATGTTCTGTCCGGCGACTTTGTCCGCACAATGCGCGCCATGGCACTGGAAGACAGCCAGAACGCCATTCGCCTCATGACTGTAGGCAACACCGGCGGCTGGCGTAACTTTGCCAACACCAAGCGACGTGTTGCAAATCCGGCTGATATGGAAGGCCTGAAAATCCGGACCGTCGTCGCCGACCTTCCGCAGGAACTGGTCAAGGCCCTTGGTGCTTCCCCGACCCCGATTCCGTGGCCGGAGCTGTTCACATCCTTCCAGACCGGTGTTGTTGAAGGCTCCAAGAACGGTATCACCGACATCATGGGCATGAAGTTCCCGGATGCCGGTCTGCAGTATGTCACTTTGGACGGCCATGCCTACATGGGTGCTCTCTGGTGGATGAGTAACGAGAAGTTCCTCTCCATGCCGGAAGACATGCGCCGCGTTGTTCTTGACGGGTTCTATGCCCTGCAGCAGGCGACCTTCGCCTCTCCGAAGCGTAAGTCCATCCAGGCTTATGAAGACTTCGTTGCCGGTGGCGGCGATCTCTACGTACCGACCCCGGAACAGAAAGCGGCCTTCAAAGAAGCGGCTTCTCCGGTCTACGACTGGTTCAAGGATAACGTGAACCGTGGCGGCGAAATCTTCGGTGCGCTGGAAGAAGCTGTTGCTGCGGCTGAAACCGACATCAACGGTGCGCGCGACGCAGACCTGAACTGATCCTTCGGATCGCAAAGGGAGCCCGGCGATTTCATTGCCGGGCTCCCGCATTTACGAAGCTTTCCAGATGCTTGAATTGACAGTTTCTGGTATTGCCTGGGAAAATAAGCCGGCCAAAGCGTTTGGCCGGTTCCACGTCATCGGAACGGATACATCCAAACCTTGTAGTCATCGACCAGGATATGCGCCTTCTCAATTTCATCCTTCGTCATTTTCTTGACCACTTCCTCAAGCGAGATCGCCGCATCAGGATCGCCGCCGATCGCGGAAAGGGTGTACCACATATAGGCGCGTACCAGATCGGGTGCCGGCATTCCGCGACCGATTTCATAATACCAGCCGACGCCGGACTGAGCTCCCGGGTGCCCCTTCATTGCGCTTCGGAGATACCATTCAAACGCCCTCTGATCGTCCCGTGCAACGCCAAGCCCCATGGCATACATGATGCCGATAAGCTCTTCGGCATCCGCGTTGCCGGACCGCGCAGCCGGCCAGAGTTCCTTCATCGCCTCTTCGTAGCGATTGGCCTCCATGAGGTCGCGCGCTTCCTCGATTTCGGCGAGCGCAGGTGTATTCATCAGCACAAGCCCCAACAAGGCGGCTTTCAGGGTTTTCGTCATCGGCTCTTGTCGTTCCCCGTTGTTCTTCTCATGTCAGCCCCGGCGTATGCCACGGAATTGCCAGCGTCACTCACTTCAGACGATTTCATCGCCTTCGACCAAAAGCAGGCGGCGCTCGGCCAGCTCCTGTTTTACGACAAGATCCTGTCAGGTAACAGGAATATTGCCTGCGCCACGTGCCATCATCCAACGCTTGGAACAGGTGACCGGCTGTCGCTTGGCATCGGCGAAGGCGGATCCGGTCTAGGTACAGAGCGCACGGCCGGCAAAGGCGGTGACCGAATTAAGAAGCGGATTCCACGAAACGCGCCAGGCCTTTGGAATCTCGGGGCAAAAGGCCTTCACACGCTCTTTCACGACGGGCGTTTGTCAATCGCCGAAACATACGAAAACGGCTTCAATTCTCCTGCCGAGGAATGGCTTCCAGAGGGCCTTGAAACACTGCTGGCCGCTCAGGCGATCTTTCCGCTTGTCGCCCAGTTTGAGATGGCGGGAAATCCGAGAGAAAACGAAGTTGCCGGCGCAGTACACGATCGCATCGACGCATCCTGGCCAATCCTTGCCAAACGCGTACGCGTCATACCCGAGTATGGTCGCCTGTTTGTCGAAGCGTTTGATCACATAGATACGCCGGATGAGGTCACAATTGCCGAAGTTGCCAACGCGCTTGCGGCTTTCCAGGCTGTGGAGTGGGAAAGCTTCGACAGTCCCTTCGACAATTATCTGGCTGGCGACAAGGCGGCCCTCTCACCCGCTCAGGAACGTGGCCTTGAGCTTTTCTATGGAAAGGCGCAGTGCTCCAGCTGTCACTCTGGAAGTCTGCTCAGCGATCAGAAATTCCATGCTATTGGCCTGCCGCCATTCGGGCCGGGCAGAACCCGCCGCTTCGATCCCATGGTGCGCGATGTTGGCCGAATGGGAGAAAGTGACCGGCTGGAAGATGCCTACAGGTTCCGCACCCCGATGCTGCGCAATGTGGAACTGACTGGCCCCTATGGTCACAATGGGGCTTATCCAACACTTGAAGGCATTGTTCGCCATCACCTGGATCCGGCTGGCAGTCTGGCCTCTTGGCGGCCTGAAACTGCCTCACTCCCGAATGCGCCCTGGCTGGAGGCAATTGATTTTGTCGTCTGGAATGACAAACGGGAAATGGCACGGCATGCTAGGTTTAGAGACATTGCCCCCATTGCTTTGAGCGACGACGAGATTTCCGATCTGGTCAGCTTCCTGAAAGCCCTGACAGGAACAGCCTCGGTTGCCAATCCCCCGTTCGGTATTCCGAAAAGCGTTCCGAGCGGCTTGCCGATAGACAAGTAATTGTTCAAGCAACGTCCTTTGGTGCATCTGCCCGATCAAATGGCCTGCCATGCTTTTCACCAGCCAGGGCTTTCAATGGGCACATGAGTGTGAAATATAGCTTCGACTTCATATATTCGGCACAGACGGTCGCTTGCGCCCGATAACACTGTCGACAGACTGCCACTACAGGCCAAGATTTCGAAAGCGTTTGGATGAAAAGCTACATCACCACTCCGATCTACTACGTCAATGGGTCCCCGCATATCGGTCATGCCTTCACGTCGGTGATGGCTGATATCCTAAAGCGGAACCGGCAGGCGCTGGGGTATGAGCTGATGCTGTCCACCGGCGTTGACGAGCATGGCCAGAAAAATCAGGAAGCAGCGAGCGATCTCGGCATGCCGGTCGAAGAGTTTCTCGATATGCGCTGCAAGGAATTCCGCGACGTTTTCGACAAGCTTGACGTCCGGTATGACTATTTTGTCCGGACGAGCCGCGAAGGGCACAAGGTGGCTGTCGGTGGCATGGAGCAGTCGATCTTCGACAAGGACCTGATTATCAAGAAGAATTACACCGGCACCTACTGCAAGGGTTGCGAGGAGTTCAAGAAGGAATCCGATCTCACCGAAGAAGGCCAGTGCCCTCTGCACCCGACCATGAAGGTCGAGCATACGGAAGAAACAAACTACTTTCTGAAGATGGAGCCGTTTCGCGAGCGGTTGCTGAAGCACATCGCCGACAACCCGGACTTCGTACAGCCGGAAGCCTTCCGAAACGAGCTGAAACAGATGCTGTCAGATCCGCTCGAGGATCTTTGCATTTCGCGTCCAAAATCCCGCGTAACCCTTGGCGTCGACCTGCCGTTCGACACCGAGTTCGTTACCTATGTCTGGTTCGACGCGCTTGCCAACTATCTGACCAACATCGACTGGCCCGACGCCAAGTATGAAACCTGGTGGGCAGAATGCGAGCATTTGATCGGCAAGGACATTTTGAAACCACACGGGGTCTACTGGCCGATCATGCTGATGGCCGCTGGCCTACCGTTGCCAAAGAAACTCTCCGTGCACAGCCACTGGGTTGGGGCTGGAGGCGTGAAAATGTCAAAATCCATCGGAAACGTTGTCGACCCGATCGAAGTGATCGAGAAACTCGGCATTGATGCACTGCGCTGGTACCTGGCCCGTCATATGCGCGCAGATAGCGACAGCCAGATTTCAGTCGAACTGATCACACAGACCTACAACAGCGAACTGGGTAACAAGATCGGCAATCTTCTGTCACGCGCCGCCAAGTTTTCCAAGGCGCGGTTTGACGGCACGTTACCTGTGCCTGGCCCACTGTCGGCTCAGGACGAAGCCATTCGTAAAGCAGTCGTGGACGCCACAGCTGGTTTGGGTGAATGGGTCGATCTCGCCGACATTCCTGCAAGAGTGCAGTCGATCATCACTGTCGCGGACGAAATGAACAACTATTTCGCTGAGCAGGCTCCCTGGGAACTCATCAAGAATGATGACACCAGGGAACGTTGCCAGACCGTGATTTATGTGACGCTGGACAGCTTGCGCATCGTTATGGAAGCCCTGCTACAGGTCATTCCCGCATCCGCCGGTCGCGCGTTGAACATGCTTAACGCACCTGAAGCTCCACAGCCCTGGAAGCCTGAACTGGACAAGCTTCAAGGTGGCGGCGAACTTGGCGAGATAGAGACCCTGTTCCCGCGTGTTCAATAGCAACAGCAATGCAGACATCGTAAAACGCCCCCACCGGGGCGTTTTTTCTGCCGGTTACAATAGCCCTGCCGCTCCCATTGCCTGATTAAGTGCTTGCTTCGTCTCGTCAGTGACTGGTGTCAAGGGCAATCGCACCTCATCGCTGCAGCGGCCGAGCCTGGACAAGGCATATTTGACGCATGCTGCCGGCGGCTCAAGGAACACAGCGCTATGGAGAGGCAATAGCCGATCTTGAAGCGCACGTGCACAGCCCAGGTCTTCTGCCAGCGAGGCTTCCTGAAATTCGGCACACAGGCGCGGAGCAACATTGGCCGTCACCGAAATGCACCCGCTTCCGCCATGTGCATTGAAGCCGAGAACCGCTGCGTCTTCCGCACTGAGCTGGATGAAATCAGTTCCGCACTTGGCGCGTTGCTGACTGACCCGCTCCATGCTGCCAGTCGCATCCTTGACGCCGATAATCCGCGGCCAGCTGGCCATCTGAGCCATTGTGTCCGGCAAGATATCGATCACGCAACGCCCGGGAATGTTGTAGAGAATGATCGGCAGATTGCTGTTGTCATGCAGAACCTGGTAGTGGCTTAAAAGGCCCGCCTGGTTCGGCTTGTTGTAATAGGGAGTAACAATGAGCGCTGCGTCGGCGCCAACGCTTTCTGCGTGTTGCAGCATGTCCAGCGACTGAGCGGTCGCGTTCGAGCCCGTTCCCGCGATCACCGGGAGCCTGCCGGCCGCGAATTCTACGACGCGTTTCAAGATTTCCTTGTGTTCCAGCTTTGAAACTGTCGGACTTTCGCCGGTTGTGCCCACAGCGACAATTCCATGGCTGCCTTCTTCGACATGCCACTCAACAAGGCGTTCCAAAGTCTCGTAGTCCACCTTGCCGTTCTTGAAAGGGGTCACAAGAGCAGGAATGGATCCTCTAAAGTCCGGCATTCTGGTCTCCCGCCTGCAGCAAATGTCTTCGCGCCGCTTCGTATCTGGTCATCTTCAAGAACGAAGCTGTGACACTAAACGGTGCGCAATTGCAACCTGTGCAATATGCTGGTCACGTCTCTCCCAACTGCAAATCTATTGCCCGCCGTGTCCGGAAACAGGCCTGTGCGGATTTAAGCCGCCAAAAAGTTCAGCCGCTCATCCAGTCTTGCCGGTGTGATTTCAAGGATGTCGGCACTGACTACCTCTTCCGCAACAAAGGGGTCACTTGAGACAAATCTCTCCAGTTCTTCACGCGAAACCCGGTGTGCAAGGATGCCACCGCCCTGATTTGGCTGCAGGCTACCCACCATCAGAAACATGCCCTGATCGAAACCTTTCTGGATCCAGGCTTTATGGTCCGCGATAAACTCACCTGCCCGCTCCCTATTCTTTGAAAATCTCAATGTGACAACAAACATCGGTCGTTAACCTCGCAATAATAATTGTTTCGTTCAGGTGGATGAAGGAATTCGGCGACCTGTGACAGCGATCTCATGCAGCCAGTCGGTGATCTGTTCGACCTCACGGCGCACATACACTTCGTCACCAAACGCTTGTGCAAGGCTCGCCACACCCTGGCTCCAACCCAGAACGTGAAGCGCATGCAGCTCAGCGTCCTTGCCAAAACCCAGCGCTCCGAACTGACGCTGAAGCCAATTGCGAAAGAGAGCCATGATCTGGTTGGCCCTGGTCCTTGAAGGATGGTTCAGCTTCGCAAGTTCAGCCGTCATCGTGCCGACCGGGCAGCCATATGCCATGATCTTTGATTGGTTCACGATGACAATTCGGATGAAACAAATGATGCGCTGGACCGGGTCGTCAGCTGTTTCGTCCCATTTGGCCAACAACGTCTCGCGGTCAGCCAATCGCTTGTCGATCACCGCATCGAGGATCTCGTCTTTGGTCTTGAAATGATAGTAGAAGTTGCCTCGCGAGATGTTCACAGCCTTGGCAATGTCGGCAAAGGATGTCTGCACAAATCCTGCGCTGTAGAACAGGTCATCAGCTGCCTCGACAATCTGCTGACGCGTATCGATTGCTGCCATTGCTTTGCTTTCCCATTTGGTGACTTGCCGTGTCCTAAAGGGTCATTAGGACAATTGACCTAACAATTAGGACAAGCATCCTAATAAGTCAAGCCTCGAACCTGATCGTCCGAATTTTCATCCGCAGTTTTTACCACTCGACACTCAGGCTCATTGGTTGGCGAACCGCGTTCAGAGCCGAGTGGGAAATCGAACATCAATGCTCACGCCAATGTGAAGAGGTCCCATCGGCAATCCTGACAGCAGGTTGTCAGGATGGTCTCCCTATTTTCTCCCTGTCAGCAGGCACCAGCCTATTGGCTCCGTCGTACAAATTGCCTTTGATAAAACAATGCGATGGGGAATATTAATCACCTTTTCACGTAATATGGAGCTAACTTCATCAGTGTTGATTTTTCTAAACAATGAGCACTCAGCCCGATTGTCGGCGCATTTTTGCACCGGTGCGGTGCAATTCCCGACATTGGAAAACCAGAAAGCTCTCTTACGTTCAAACCGCTTGGTGGCATTCACAGGCTCGGTCGGGGGCAAGTCGACCGGGATCCGCGTGGAGGAATTGATATGACAAATTTGGACGGGCAAATACAGCCGTCACCGGTTGACGACATTCTGCATCTCTTCAATCAAACCAGATCTCAAACTTTGAAATTGAGCGCTCCTTTGAGTGCTGAGGACATGGGCCTACAATCGATGGAGGACGCGAGTCCCCCCAAGTGGCATCTGGCTCATACGACCTGGTTTTTCGAAGAATTTATCCTGAAGCCATCGCTCCCTGGCTATCAGCCAATAGACGATCGCTTCGCCTTGCTCTTCAACTCTTATTATGTGCAGGCCGGCCCCAGGCACACACGTTCCAAGCGCGGACTTTTGTCCCGCCCCTCGGCAGAAGAAGTGATGAACTACCGCAATCACGTCGAAGATGCCGTTCGTCACGGTCTGATGACCGACGCGTTCGACCTTGATGAACTAAAGCTTGAAGAACTGGTCACGCTTGGTTGTCACCATGAAATGCAGCATCAGGAACTTCTGGTAACCGACCTTCTGCACGCCTTTTCCTATAATCCGTTGCTTCCGGCCTATTCCGAACCGAAGCCGCTCTCAGTGACGGCTGCACGGGACTTGAGTTGGACCAACTTTGACGGCGGTCTTCTGCAAATCGGGCACAATGGAGACGGATTTGCCTACGACTGTGAAGGGCCACGGCACAAAGTCTGGCTCGATCCGTACAGGCTTGCCAATCGGCCCGTAACCAACGGCGAGTGGATCGCCTTCATGGAAGACGGCGGCTATGAAACACAGACGCTCTGGCTGATGGAAGGCTGGGCGGTCAAGGAACAGAACGGTTGGGACACGCCGCTTTACTGGTGGCGGCAGGACGGTGAATGGTGGACCTACACATTGCAGGGTTCACGCCCCGTCGATCCGGCTGCACCCGTTGTTCATGTCAGTTACTACGAGGCCGACGCGTTTGCCCGTTGGGCAGGTCAACGCCTTCCTACCGAAGCAGAATGGGAAGCGGCCGCGGAGCCGACGGTAGTTGACGGCAACTTTCTGGACAACGGCGTGCTTTTGCCGATCGGGCAAAAAGACGGTCTTTGGGGCGATGTCTGGCAATGGACCTCAAGCGCTTTTTCGCCCTACCCCGGCTTCAGGCCGCCGGAAGGTGCAATCGGCGAATACAACGGCAAATTCATGGTGAACCAGATGGTGCTTCGAGGCGGCTCCTGTGCAACGCCCAAGCAGCAAATGCGCGCCTCTTATCGCACTTTCTTCTATCCACACCAGCGTTGGCAAATGCTGGGCCTCAGACTGGCGGCTGACCTATGAGCAAACACGTTCCCCCTGTCTCTCACAATGATGCGTTCCGATCCGATGTCTTGTCGGGCCTTGGCGCAGATCAAAAGCAGCTTTCCAGCAAATGGCTCTACGATGATGTCGGCTCGCATCTCTTCGAAGCCATAACAGAGCTGGACGCCTATTATCCCACGCGCACGGAATTGACCATTCTGGAAGAGAATGTCGACAAATACCGGAGACTGCCCGGCGCACGCGGCGCCATGGTCGAACTGGGTAGCGGTTCAAGCCGAAAGACCAATTTGCTGCTTGGTGCCTTTCCGGATCTGTCGGTCTATATGCCAATCGACATTTCGGCCAATCACCTGAAAGAGGCCGCGGAACGCGTTCGAAGGGCGTTTCCGTCCCTCGCCGTTATTCCTGTGGCCGCGGATTTCACCGAACCTCTGGGTCAGCTGCCGCTGTTGCCGGAATTACCGGTTCTGGTGTTCTTTCCCGGGTCAACCATCGGCAACTTCGAAAGAGCGGACGCAGCCAGCCTTTTGAAGAACATTCGGACAGTAATGCCGAACGCGACCATGATTGTCGGCGTGGACCGCCCAAAGGCACAGCACGTCCTGATCGAAGCCTATGATGACCCAGCGGGGGTTACAGCCGCTTTCAATCAAAATATTCTGCAGCGCATCAATCGCGATCTGAATGGTCGGTTTGACCTCTCAACTTTCAAGCACAAAGCTGTCTGGAACGCTGAAGACAGCCGGATCGAAATGCATCTTGTCAGCAAATGCACACAGTCGGTCGACGTCGGAGGGGTAACCTTCGCGTTCCAGGAAGGCGAGACAATCCACACTGAAAACTCACACAAATACAGTGAAGGCGCGTTTGCCGAGATTGCTGATGAGGCCGGCTGGCGGATCTTGAGTTCCGATACCGATCGTGAGGGCTATTTCGCGGTCTACACCATGCAGGCTTTGTGACGCGGCATCTTCAAAAGGATATTGCCGTCAGCGCTCGGTGACCGCCAGCCTGACGGCAAGTCCGACGAAGACGATGCCCGCAAGGCGATTAAGCCAGGTCTGAGCGCTTGGAGACTGCCTCAAGTAGGTTCCGATCAGCCCACCGCCAAGGGCCACGGCACCGAAGACCAGGATCGTCGCAACGATGAACAACCCTCCGAACAACATGATCTGAACCGGCACCGATCCTCTGGCCGGATCGGCAAACTGCGGCAGGAATGCCAAAAAGAAGATGGCAACTTTTGGGTTGGTGACGTTCATGATGATGCCGCGACGAAAAAGTGCGGGCAGCGGTAGGGATGGCGTGCTTTGCATTTTCAGCTCCGCACCTCCTGCCCGGAAAGCCTGGAACGCCAGGTAGATCAGGTAGGCTGCGCCAACAAATTTCAGCAATGTGAAAGCCAGCACCGAAGTTTCGAATACTGCGGCCACACCCACCGAAACTGCAATGCTGTGAACAATAAGTCCCGTGCAAAGACCAAGTGTGACGACCAGGCCAGCAAGCCTGCCATAGAGAGCAGACTGGGTGAGGACAAAAATATTGTCAGGCCCTGGCGCAAGGCCAAGCGCGATCGCAGCAGCAAAAAAGACCGTCAGAACATCGAATGGAATCACAACCGGTTCCCCCTGGTGCGTCCAAGCTTCAGCGGTGAATGCAACCGGCGTCAAGAGCGGCGTTCAATGGGCCGCAGAACCGTAGAGCCGATAAGGGACAACTGACGAGTTGGCACTTCCTTGGTGTGGTTCGAACACTGAACAGGAATGGCTTGAAATTTCGCAGATCTGACAGCCGTAGAAGAAACAATAGCTTCCGCAAGGAAACATTTGTTTCATGGTTTGACTTTCGAAAAAACAAATGAAACAGTAACGAAATGGAAACTATTTCGCCGCCCCAGATAAGGACAGCGATCTCGGCGAATTACGCCGAGTTGAGCGACACACTTCGTGTTGCGGCGGATTATATTGCCGAAAATCAGGTTGAAATCGCAACCCGCAGCCTGCGATCGGTTGCGTCCGCAAGCGGCGTCTCTCCAGCGAGTTACACCCGTCTTGCGCGGGCATTGGGTTTTTCCGACTACGAGGCTCTCAGAGAACAGGCCCGCTCGGAAATCAGCCGACGCGGCAGCGGTTCCTTTCAGGACAAGGCCCGGAAACTGCAATCCTACGCGGACCAGCCTTTGCTGCCGCGTCAGGTTTCTGCCTGCATTGACAACATCAAGGCACTCGTTGATGACATTGATCCGTCCATGCTGGACGCAACGGTTCAGCAGCTGGAACGGTCACGCAGGATCATCCTGATCGGCGCTCTCGCCTCGGCAGGGTTCACCGACTACTTCGCCTATCTCGCCAAATGGTTTGATGACAGGTGGATCGTCGCCGGCCGGAACGGAGCCACGCTGGGAAGTACGCTTGCCGGAGTGTCTTCCAAGGACACTGTGATTGTCATCTCAAAACATCCCTATGCACATCGTTCTGTCCGTGCGGCAGAGATCGCAGCGGCAAGCGGCGCAAAGGTGATCGTCCTGACAGACAGCCATGCGTTTCCGGGACTACAATTCGCCGACTTTCATTTCATACAACGCACTGAAAGTCCTCACTTTTTCTCATCTTACGCGGCCACTCTCGTGCTTATAGAAACCATAACAGGCATGTTGGTCGCGCGAGCCGGATCCGATGCAGAAGCCCGGATCCAAGACGTCGAGAAGCACAACCGCTTACTCGACGAATTTGAAAACGTCTAAGGTGGCAACGACCATTTTAGGCTTAGAAAACTTGAATTAAGAGGGAAGCCTAGTCAAATGATGATGAAAATGAACCTTGCAGGCGCTGTGATGGCGACCAGCATTGCATTCACGGGCGCCGCCTCCGCAGAGGAATTCATCACCATCGGCACTGGTGGTGTGACTGGCGTTTATTACCCGACCGGCGGCGCAATCTGCCGATTGGTCAACAAAGGCCGAAAGGATCATGGGATCCGTTGTTCGGTCGAGATCCACTGGTGGTTCTGTTTACAACATCAACACTGTTCGTGAAGGCGAGCTGGAATTTGGTGTGGCACAGTCCGATTGGCAGTATCACGCTTACAACGGCACTTCCAAGTTTGAAGAAAAAGGTCCGTTTGAAGGCCTTCGTGCCGTGTTCTCCGTGCATCCGGAGCCGTTCACGGTTGTTGCACGCGCGGATTCAGGCATCAAGAACTTCGAAGACCTGAAAGGCAAGCGCGTCAACATCGGCAACCCGGGTTCCGGTCAGCGCGGCACCATGGAAGTTCTGATGGAAGCGATGGGCTGGACCACGGACGATTTCACGCAGGCTACTGAGCTGAAGGCTGCTGAGCAGTCCGCTGCGCTTTGCGACAACCAGATCGACGCGATGATCTACACTGTGGGTCACCCGTCCGGTTCTATCCAGGAAGCCACGACTGCATGTGATTCCGTTCTGGTGAACGTGGGTGGTGAAACTGTCGACAAACTGGTCGCAGACAACAGCTACTACCGTACCGCCACCATTCCAGGCGGCATGTATCGCGGCAACGATGCAGACACCGGCACCTTCGGTGTTGGCGCAACCTTCGTAACCTCCGCAGACGTATCGGAAGACACAGTCTACACGCTGGTGAAGTCAGTCTTTGAAAACTTCGATGCGTTCAAGAAGCTGCATCCGGCATTCGCCAACCTGAAGCCGGAAGAAATGGCTCAGGACGGCCTGTCCGCACCGCTTCATCCGGGCGCTGCGAAATATTACAAAGAGCAGGGCTGGATCAACTAAGCTCCTGTCTTTCAAAAATACGGGTCCGGAATTTCCGGGCCCGTTCTGTAGCGCCGGTCCAATTTCAATTCTTCACGACCGCTTGCGCTCTCCAGAACTAAAAAGTCTGATCTAGGCGCAGGATTGCGTCCTGCCCGATCGTTGAATTTGAACAGTGCCGGCGCTGTTGATCAGCCGGATGACCGGGGGAATTTTAATGTCAGAGCAGAACCAACAGAACGGGCAGGCAAAGGGGCAAGGCCTTTCTGAAGAAGAACTTCAAGAACTAGTTGCCGCCTCTGATTCCGGATCGAGAAATCCTGCCGGTGCGGTCGGTCTGCTGATTGCGGGCATTGCTCTGACATGGTCATGCTTTCAGGTCCTGCTGGCATCTCCGATTGTCTACAATGTTCTGCCTTCGGATCTGATCAACAACAGCCGTCAGTTCCACCTGGCGTTCTCCATGTTTCTGGCTTTCATGGCCTATCCGGCGCTGAAGTCGAGCCCCCGCCATCATGTCCCCATTCAGGACTGGATCCTTGCCCTGTTTGGGGCGTTCATCGCGCTCTACGGCTTCTTCTTCTATGAAAAGATCGTCAACAATGGCGGCCTGGCCGATCACACTGACAAGTGGTTTGCGCTAGCCGGGGTCATTGTCCTGTTCGAAGCGGCCAGACGCGCGCTCGGCCCGGCAATGGCGATCGTGGCAACGATCTTTCTGCTTTATGTCTTCTTCGGTTCCTCACCCTGGGTTCCGGAAGTTATCCGCTGGAAGGGTGCATCCCTCCAAAAGGCCATGAGCCACATGTGGATCACATCCGAAGGCGTCTTCGGAATTGCGCTCGGCGTTTCCACCAAATTCGTATTCCTGTTTGTGCTGTTCGGTGCACTTCTGGATAAGGCGGGCGCAGGCAACTACTTCATCAAGATGGCATTCGGCGCACTTGGCCACCTTAAGGGCGGTCCGGCAAAGGCTGCTGTTGTAGGTTCCGCCGCGACTGGCCTGATTTCCGGTTCCTCCATCGCCAACGTTGTCACGACAGGTACGTTCACCATTCCTCTGATGAAACGGGTCGGCTTTACTTCCGAACAGGCCGGTTCCGTCGAAGTTGCCTCTTCGGTCAACGGTCAGATCATGCCACCAGTTATGGGCGCTGCAGCCTTCCTGATGGTTGAATATGTTGGCATTTCCTATGTTGAAGTGATCACACACGCGTTTCTGCCGGCACTGATATCCTATATTGCACTGGTCTATATTGTGCATTTGGAAGCCGTGAAGCGAAACATGCCGACAATCGGTCACAAGGCTGTTTCGACGCTCCGCACCGTGCTTGGCATGTTCTTCTTCTTCGCCGGGTTTGCCGTGCTCTGTTACGTCATCCAGTTCCCGATCGGCTGGATCGTCGCACTGGTGCCCGCCGGGGCCAATTGGATACTCGCAGCGCTGGTATTCGTTGCATATCTCGCGCTTCTCAAGCTGGCAGCCAGCGTTGACGACCTGCATCCGGATGACCCGAATGCCAAGGAGATCACGCTTCCGGAAATCTCCGAGATCTACAAGGCCGGCCTCTACTATCTGTTGCCGATCATTGTTCTGGTCTACTTCCTGATGATCGAGCAGAAGTCACCGGGCCTCTCAGCCTTCTGGGCTACTGCGCTGCTCTTCGTGATCCTGCTCACGCAACGTCCGATCAAGGCAATTTTCCGCGGCGAAAATGAAATGGTCGAAGCGTTCAAGGAAGGCGTCAGCGACCTTGTTCACGGCATGATTGACGGTGCCCGTAACATGATCGGCATCGGTCTTGCTACGGCGACCGCTGGAGTGATCGTCGGAACCGTGACGCTGACCGGCATCGGTCAGGTCATGGCAGATCTCGTGGAATTCGTCTCCGGCGGCAATCTGGTGCTGATGCTGGTATTTGTCGGCGTGCTTTCGCTGGTGCTTGGCATGGGCCTTCCAACAACCGCGAACTACATTGTCGTGTCTTCGTTGATGGCCGGCGTCGTGGTCGAGCTTGGCGCCCAGTCCGGCCTCATTGTGCCGCTGATTGCCGTGCACCTGTTCGTGTTCTATTTCGGCATAATGGCGGATGTGACGCCACCCGTGGGACTTGCCTCCTTTGCCGCGGCAGCGGTGTCGGGGGGCGACGCGATAAAGACGGGCTTTACGGCTTTCTTCTATTCGCTCCGCACAGTCGCGCTGCCATTCGTGTTCATCTTCAACACCGATCTCCTGTTGATCGATGTCGGCTGGATACAGGGCATAATCGTCTTCATTGTCGCCACCGTAGCGATCCTGGTGTTCACGGCCGGGACCATGGGACACTTCATTACGCGCAACAAAATCTACGAGAGCATTGCTCTGGTTCTGGTTGCGTTCGTTCTGTTCCGTCCGGACTTCTTCATGAACAGGATCCAGCCTCCTTTTGAGCAGGTTCCACCAACCGAATTTGTTCAGGCTGTCGGCAATGCACCTGCAGGAGAGGAAATTCGTGTTGAGATCAGCGGTCCCGACTTCGATACCGGTCTGACAACGGCAACGACCCTTGTCCTGTCACCTGGCGGCGAGGATGGCGGCGACGCGCGTCTGAGTGCGCTTGGCCTGACCGTTCTGGAGGAAGACGGCGTTCTCAAGCTGGAAGAACCGTTCCCGGGAACACCATTTTTCGAAGCCATGAGCAACTTCGACTTCTATGCCGATGAACCCGTTATCATCGACACTGCACAGATTGAGGTTGCCCAATTGCCGAAGGAACTGATTTTCATTCCCGGCTTTGCACTTCTGATCCTGATTTATCTGGTCCAGCGCGCACGTGCTGGCCGCCTGGAAGGAGCACCGGCATGACCGTCAAATCCATTTTGTGCGCTATCGATGTCTCCCACCAGGACGACATGCAGGTTCTGGAAACCGCAGACAAACTCGCGCGCCTCGACGAAGCGCAGCTTGATGTGATCACTGTCGTGCCGAACTTCGGCGTGACTCTCGTCAGCTCCTATTTCGACGAGAATTTCCAGGGTGAGATGGTCTCCAAAACACGCCAGGCATTGACCGACACTGTTGGCAGAGTTCTCGGACCGGAGCGCAACAAGGATGTCAGACATCTTGTTGCGGCCGGGTCCATCTATGAAGAAATCCTGGAAGCTGCGCGTCAGGCCGGTTCGGACCTTATAGTGATCGGAGCTCACAAACCGGACTTAAAAGAGTTCCTGCTTGGTCCGAATGCAGCTCGCGTTGTCCGGCACTCCAATTGTTCAGTCTATGTCGTAAGAGGGTAGTGCGCCTGGCGGCAGTCATTTGTAGTACCTCACACAGCGTATATTCCGGCTGAATCTGAACAAACCCAGTTTCAGCCGGGACGCTATATGCGATCTGCCGAATTGGGCATCTGCGCATCCGCTGGTCAGGACCGGTGTTCTGCCGGGATCGCATTGACCGCTCTGGGGCGGTGGCATGGCGGTGCGTGGAGCTACCTATCCAGCGTCTTTCTCAATGAAATTGAATTGCCCTCTAGGCAACTCCGACATGACACCCTATTTGATCGTAAGATTGCGATGGATTCCGTTTTCACGCGGAAGTCCGATGATCTGAATACACTATCGTCAATTCCGTTCCGGAGGCCATTTTCACATGAGCGACTCTTCCGAATACACGCCACCAAAAGTCTGGACCTGGGAGCAACCCAGCGGCGGCCAATTCGCCAACATCAATCGACCAATTTCGGGTGCAACACAGGAAAAGGATCTTCCTGTCGGCAAACACCCCTTGCAGCTGTATTCGCTTGCCACACCGAACGGGGTGAAGGTGACAGTCATGCTGGAAGAGTTGCTTGAGCTCGGACACAAGGGCGCGGAGTACGACGCCTGGCTCGTTCGCATCAATGAAGGCGACCAATTCACCAGCGGATTTGTCGGCGCCAACCCGAACTCCAAAATCCCTGCCCTCATGGATCACAGCACCGGAACACCAACCCGCGTTTTTGAATCTGGCGCCATCCTGGTCTATCTCGCTGAAAAATTTGGTGCGTTCCTGCCCAAAGATCCTGCTGCGCGCACGGAAACCATGAACTGGCTCTTCTGGCAGATGGGGTCAGCTCCTTATGTCGGAGGTGGCTTCGGTCACTTTTATGCCTACGCACCGGAAAAATTCCAGTACCCGATCGACCGCTTCACCATGGAAACCAAGCGCCAGCTCGACGTGCTCGACAAGACGCTCGCTGAAAGACCCTTTATTGCAGGCAATGACTATTCGATTGCCGATATGGCCATTTTCCCCTGGTATGGCGGTCTGGTGCTTGGAAGGCTTTATGACGCCGCGGAGTTCCTGGCGGTCGATGACTACAAACACGTGAAAGCTTGGGCGGAGAAGATCGATGCGCGTCCCGCGGTTGATCGCGGACGCCGGGTCAATCGTGTTTGGGGTGAGGAAGCGGAACAAGTTCCGGAGCGCCACGATGCCTCTGATCTTGATCTAAAACCGGCTGCCGAGGCAGCAGCGGAGTAGGCATCTCAGTTCGCCGCGGCCCCTGAAAACGGGGGCGCGGCGAAAAATGTCATATTAATTGCCGTGTAGTGAGCCAACTGTCTCACAGATTGCGCAGCGCAAAAAAATACTAATCAATTCGAAATTCTTAGTAATTCGGCAAAGGAATTGCGTTGCAAGCAACGTCGTTTTCTCATTTCCGCACCCGAGCTGTGCGATAAAGTTTAGCGCCTTTCATAAAGCTGCGCGGAAATACCGCCCAATTCTAAGGCAATCGCACCTTGTCATAAGTAGTTTTTTTGTTTCTATATGCGCTGCACACATGCATGCCCCCCGGTTTGTCGACGTCCTCAACGTCTGATCGCGTGGGTAAATTTTCGATTGGCCTCTCCCGGTCACCATCTTGGAGCGACATATGTCAGAAGCGCTGATAATCGGCACACCGAAGGAAACCTTCCCCGGGGAGGCCCGTGTGGCAATGACCCCGGAATCGGCTAAGCAACTCCAGAAACTCGGCTATTCTTGCGTGATCCAAAGTGGTGCAGGCAAAGCAGCAGGGTTCTCGGACGAGGCTTACAAGGAAGCCGGTGTCGAGGTTATCAAGACCGCACCAAGCCTTTGGAAACGATCCGATATCATTTCCAAAGTGCGCCAGCCGGATGACAAGGAACTTGGTTACCTCACCAAGGGCAAGACCCTGATTTCCTTTTTCAATCCGGGCGGAAACGAAACCGGGATGGAAGCTGCCAAGGACAAGGGCGCCAACGTCATTGCCATGGAAATGGTGCCGCGCATTTCGCGTGCCCAGAAAATGGACGCGCTCAGCTCCATGGCGAATATCGCCGGGTATAGAGCCGTTATTGAAGCCGGCAACAATTTCGGCCGCTTTTTCACCGGCCAGATCACGGCGGCGGGCAAGGTTCCTCCCGCAAAGGTTCTTGTTGTTGGCGCCGGTGTGGCTGGGCTTGCAGCGATCGGCACCTCTACGTCTCTCGGTGCAGTGACCTACGCCTTTGACGTTCGTCCGGAAGTCGCCGAGCAAGTGGAATCCATGGGTGCTGAATTCGTTTACCTGGATTTCGAAGAAGAACAGCAGGATGGTGCGGCGACCGGAGGATATGCCAGCGTGTCGTCGCCGGAGTTTCGGGAGGCCCAACTTGCCAAATTCCGCGAACTTGCTCCCGAAATGGACATCGTCATCACAACTGCGCTGATTCCGAACCGGGACGCTCCGAAACTCTGGCTTGAAGACATGGTCAAGGCCATGAAACCAGGCTCTGTCATTATCGATCTTGCGGCCGAACGCGGCGGCAATGTCGAAGGAACCGTCAAGGACGAAAAAGTCGTTACGGACAACGGTGTTACCATTGTCGGCTACACCGACTTCCCTTCAAGGATGGCGTCCCAGTCTTCGACGCTTTATGCCACCAATATTCGCCACATGATGACAGATCTGACGCCGGAAAAAGACGGCCAGATCGCCCACAACATGGAAGATGACGTCATCCGTGGTGCAACTGTTGCCTTCGAAGGGGAGATCACCTTCCCCCGCCTCCACCCAAGGTTCAGGCGATCGCGGCAAAATCGAAGGAAAAGCCGAAGGAGCTGACACCTGAAGAAAAGCGTCAGCAGGAGGCTGAGGCATTCAAGGCACAAACCAAACAACAGGTCACGCTGCTCGCAGTCGGCGGTCTGGCGCTGCTCCTTGTCGGCCTCGTCGCGCCGGCAAGTTTCATGCAGCACTTCATCGTTTTCGTGCTTTCGGTCTTTGTCGGGTTCCAGGTTATCTGGAACGTCAGCCATTCACTACACACACCGCTCATGGCGGTGACGAACGCGATTTCCTCGATCATCATTCTTGGGGCCTTGATGCAAATCGGGTCTGGATCCTTCCTGGTTATCCTGCTTGCCGGCGTCTCCATCTTCATGGCGGGGATCAACATTTTCGGCGGTTTCCTCGTCACCCGGCGCATGCTCGCCATGTTCCAGAAATCTTAAGGAGGCCGAACGATGGAATTCGGTTTTACGACTGCCGTCTATGTTGTCGCGGCTGTTCTTTTCATTCTGTCTCTTGGCGGTCTTTCGGGTGAGGAAAGTGCGAAACGCGCTGTGTGGTACGGCATCGCCGGCATGGCGCTGGCTGTTGTCGCGACACTGATTGGCCCAGGCTCGGGCCTTTGGCTCCTGTCGGTCGCGTTGATCGCTGCAGGCGGCATCATCGGCTACTATGTCGCTCAGCGCGTTCAGATGACAGAGATGCCGCAGCTTGTTGCCGCGATGCACTCGCTGGTGGGTCTTGCAGCCGTCTTTGTGGGCTTTAACGCCTATATCGAACTCGTGCGTGTCAACGGCATGAGCGAGGGGGAACGCCATGCGCTGGAGGGTTTTGCCGCCATCCTCGCCCACAAAACGCCGATTGAGCAGTCAATCCTGCGCGTTGAGGTTTTCCTGGGTGTGTTTATTGGTGCTGTGACCTTTACAGGTTCGGTCATTGCCTTCGGCAAGCTGGCAGGCAAAGTCACATCGAAAGCCGAAAAGCTTCCGGGCGGTCATATGCTGAATGCGAGCGCGGCTGCTCTCAGCGTCATTCTGCTCCTTCTTTTCCTGAACGGTGCCGGCATCTGGACGCTGATCCTGATGACATTGCTCGCATTCTTCATCGGATATCACCTCATCATGGGCATCGGCGGCGCCGATATGCCGGTTGTGGTGTCGATGCTGAACTCCTATTCAGGCTGGGCCGCGGCTGCCATCGGCTTCTCGCTCGGCAATGATCTGCTGATTGTCGTCGGTGCTCTTGTCGGCTCGTCCGGTGCGATCCTCTCCTACATCATGTGCAAGGCGATGAACCGCTCTTTCATCTCGGTTATCCTTGGAGGCTTCGGCAACACGACCGGTCCTGCCATGGAAGTGGAAGGCGAGCAGATCGCCATCGATTCCGACGGCGTTGTCGCGGCGCTGGACGATGCAGACAGCGTCATCATCGTCCCGGGTTACGGCATGGCAGTTGCCCAGGCGCAGCAGTCGGTCAGCGAGTTGACCAAGCGCCTGCGTGGCAAGGGCAAAGAAGTTCGATTTGCAATCCACCCGGTTGCCGGCCGCTTGCCCGGTCACATGAACGTGCTGCTGGCTGAAGCAAAAGTGCCTTATGACATTGTGATGGAAATGGACGAAATAAACGATGACTTCCCATCAACGGACGTCGTCATCGTTATCGGCTCCAACGACATCGTCAATCCGGCGGCACAGGACGACCCGAACTCACCGATTGCCGGCATGCCGGTGCTGGAAGTCTGGAAAGCCAAACAGGTCTTCGTTTCCAAACGCGGCCAGGGCACCGGGTATTCCGGCATCGAAAACCCGCTCTTCTTCAAAGACAATACGCGAATGTATTACGGCGATGCCAAGGCCAGCCTCGACAAGCTGCTGACACAGATCAGCTAAGGCGCTCAAGACAGACAACCCCGGCCACGAGCCGGGGTTGATCGTTTCAACACGACGAAAAAGAGCTGTAACCAGGCGTTCTATTGCCGGTGTACGACACTCCGTTCTGGCCACTGCTATTTGTCCATGTGAAGGAGTTCGGACCGGTCACGAAGATCCTGTGTCCGGAAGCGGAATTGTACTGGCTGGCACCACTGCGGATATAGCGGGAGGTCTTGCCTTCCGCGTCACCACCAGCCATCCGTGTGATCACGATCTCGCTTGGGGAAGCATTGACGCGTTCGATCATCGGGCGCCCGTCTTTCCAAACGCCAAAATAAAGCCCGCTCTGCAAGGCTGGAGCATATTGGGCAAACATCAAGTCTCCTCTTGGACCCGTGTGCCCCGTGCAAATCGTCTGGCTGCCGTGGCTCGCACAGAACTGACCAGGGGCCGCCGTCGCAAAAGCCGGCAGTCCAACGACAGCTCCAAGAAGGCATAGTGCAGCCAGGGCGGCACTCAACATTTGCCCGTGCCCCGCAAGCGGTGACATTTTTTCACAAAGGACTTTCAAATAAAGGTTCGGCATCTCCTCAATCTCTCTCTTCCAGCAATACATGAGCTTGCGTCAGCTCCAAGCGCGGTGAACGCCATGAGAAAGAGGTGAGATCCGTTCCCCCAAGCCCCTATGAGGTTAAACCCCCAATATGCTCAGCAGCGATGAGCGCTGAAGCCAGAACGGATCTCCAGACAGCATGAAGCCGCCCACTAGGGGCGGCTTCGGATTTTTTGGCTGAGCTGCTGCGCAGTTAGCCGTACTTCTTGATTTCACCGGATTTCAGACGGCTCAGGTAGCTGTTGACCTCCCGCTTGACGATCGGCATCAGCGCATAAAGCGCGATGATGTTGACAACCGCCATTGCGAAGATCGCTGCGTCTGAGAAGTCGATCACCGGGCCCAGGCTTGCTGCTGCTCCGATAACAACGAAGATGCAGAAGATGACCTTGAACACGAGCTCTTTGGTCTTGCCTTCACCGAACAGGAAGGTCCAGGCTTTCAGGCCGTAGTAGGACCAGCTGATCATCGTCGAGAAAGCAAACAGGACAACCGCAATTGCGAGGATGTACTGGAACCAGCCGAATGAAGCGGAGAAGGCCGCCGATGTCAGAGCAACACCTGAGTTGCCATCAACAGTCTGAATGGCGGTTCCGCCCTCGTTGAGAAGGTAGAGACCCGTTTGCGGATCGGAAACCAGCTGACCGGTGATGATGATCACGAGGGCCGTCATCGTACAAATCACAACGGTGTCGATGAATGGTTCCAGGAGAGAAACGAAGCCTTCCGTGATCGGTTCCTTTGTCCTAACCGCGGAGTGTGCGATCGCCGCGGAGCCGACGCCGGCTTCGTTGGAGAATGCAGCCCGTTTGAAACCCTGAATAAGGGCACCTACAAAACCGCCGGCAACTCCAAGACCTGTAAACGCCCCTTCGAAGATCTGACCGAACGCCCAACCGATCTTGTCAGCATTCATCAGAATGATAACCAGAGCAGTGATGACATAAAGAACGCCCATGAACGGCACGACTTTTTCCGTCACTGATGCAATGGATTTCAGTCCGCCGACGATGACCGCAAATACGATTGCTGCAAACACCAGACCGGTGATCCAGCCAGGATAGTCGCCAACGACATTTGCGATCTGAGCATGAGCCTGGTTGGCCTGGAACATGTTCCCGCCGCCAAGCGAACCGAGGATACAGAAGATCGCGAACAGAACAGCCAGGATCTTGCCTGCAGGCAGGCCGCGTTCCTCAAAACCCTTGGTCATGTAGTACATTGGTCCACCGGAAACGGTGCCGTCGGAGTACTCATTCCGGTATTTGACGCCAAGCGTACACTCGGTGAATTTGGAGGCCATTCCCATCAGGCCCGCAAGGATCATCCAAAAAGTCGCTCCCGGCCCCCCGATGCCAACGGCAACAGCAACGCCGGCAATGTTTCCAAGTCCGACAGTGCCGGATAGCGCCGTTGCAAGTGCCTGAAAGTGGCTTACCTCACCCGCGTCATTCGGGTCTGAGTAATCGCCTTTGACGAGGGCTATAGAATGCGGGAAAGCCCGAAACTGAATGAAGCCGAAGTAGATTGTAAAAACTGTCGCGGCGATCACCAGCCAGGCAACGATCCAGGGAAAGGACGTTCCCGGAAACGGGCTGAAGATGAAGCTGACGAACCAGCCGGTGGAACTTGCAAAAATTGAATTGATCTGTTCGTCAATCGATTGAGCCATCGCCGGCGCGGATACGCAAAGCGAGGCGAATGCGGCCAAAACCGCAGCACTGATGTTTTTCATTTGAATTTCGCCTTCCAAGACTTACGGAACGATGGTGACCGGAACAGGCGCTGCCTGTGCCAGACTTCCGGCAACGGAACCGAAGATGCGTGATGACAGTTTGGAGTGGCCGGTACGACCGATCACGAGGTGATCCACTCCTTCTTCTTCCGCAATCTTGATGAGCGTTTCTGCGATGTGACCGTAGCGCAGCTCCGAGGCAACCTCGAGCCCGGTACCGGCCAGTTTGGTCAGAACGGGTTCCAGTACGGCCGTTTGCGCCCTTTCCAGTTCCTCGTTCCGTCTCGCGTGCCGTTCTTCAATTTCCGTAGGTGTCAGGAAAGTATAGGGCGACCACTCGAGCACATGGGCTAACACGAGCCCTGCTCCTCCCGCCTTTGCCAAACCAACCGCGAACTCCACTGCGTTCATGGCGTTTTCGCTGCCGTCATATCCGACGACGATCCTCTTAGACATGATTATTTTCCCCTGTCGTGCGGCGTTTTGCCGTAGGTAAATTTAGCCAGCACTCGATCATAAAAGTTCTCGAATTTCGGCGAAATTAGGATATTTTATGAATAATTATCGAAATTAAGCGGAGTTTTCGGAATATTTCTCATGGATGCCATTGACCAGAAAATTCTTACAGCCTTGCAAATTGACAGCCGCATCTCCATGGCCAGGCTTTCTGAACAGGTTGGCCTGTCCCTTTCGGCCTGTCACCGACGGGTCAAACTGCTGGAAGCAAATGGCGTGATTTCAGGCTATACGGTGCGGCTGGAGCGAAGTGCGCTGAATCTGGAGATCCAGGTCTTTATCGAAGTCAAACTGACAAGCGCGCGCACCGACGACATCACAGCCTTTGAAAGCGCGATCGCGAAAATGCCCGAAATTCTCGAATGTCATCTGATATCGGGAGAATTCGACTATCTCATTCGACTTGTCGCGAAAAACACCGCTGCTTACGAGAAGCTCTATCGGAACAGGCTCTCGCAGATCCCGTCAGTGTCACAAATGAAAACGCTGCTTAGCCTCAGCACGGTGAAAGAATTTCGCGGCCTGTATCTGGAACCGTGAAAAGCAACGTATGACCTGCGCTCTACCTGAGCGCAGGTGCGGGCGTGCCAGCCCTTCAAACGCGATAGGGCTTATCGTGTGCAGAAGTGGCTAAATTGCCGGGCCTGGCGTCAGACCGCTTACCTTTTCGACAATCGAAGCGGCATCGATGCCAAAATGACGATAAAGATCGGAGATCGTCCCGGTCTGACCAAAATGCTCCACCCCGAGCGGGATTGTCTGATGCCCGGCAACTCCGCCAAGCCAGGCAAGCGTCGCAGGATGCCCGTCGATAACAGTGATCAGGCGGCAATGGGCCGGCAAATCGCCCATGAGCATCTCAATGTGCGATCTTGCACCGGCATGGCCGCGAGACCGAGCTCGCTGCGCTGCTGTCCATCCGGCATTCAACCTATCTGCGGACGTAACGCTCAGAACGCCGACATCGCGTCGGTTTCCTGCAAGCAACCCAGCCGCCTTGATGGCCTCGGGCGCAACGACACCCTGGTATGCAATTACCACTTCACAGTTCGGCCCCGGTTTGCGCAGCCAATATGCACCATCGATTGCACCTTGTCTGAAATCGTTGTCTGCCCGATTGACAGGCTGCTCAATCGGATTGGTAGAGAGCCTCAGGTAGACCGAACCGCCGGTTTCGTCGCGAAGCCAGGTACGCTCGTCCGGGTCCCCTTCCCCATCCCGCTGCAGATAGTCGAAAGACCATTCCATGATCACGGCCAGCTCGTCGGCAAAAGCCGGTTCGAAGGCAGCCAACCCATCCTGGCTCATACCGATCAGCGGTGTTCCGATTGACTGATGTGCGCCCCCTTCCGGGGCCAGAGTAACCCCGGACGGCGTACCGACGATCATGAAACGGGCATCCTGGTAGCAGGCATAGTTGAGTGCATCGAGCCCCCTGCAAACAAACGGATCGTAGACCGTTCCAATCGGAATCAACCGCTCACCAAAGAGCGAATGCGACAAACCGGCTGCGCCCAGCAACAGGAACAGGTTCATCTCGGCAATGCCAAGTTCGATATGCTGACCTTCCGGTGTAAATTCCCATTTGGCAGTCGATGGAATCCGGTGTTCGATAAAAGCGTCGGCCATGGCGGTACGGGCAAAGAGTTTGCGCCGGTTTACCCAAGGTCCAAGATTGGTGGTCCCCGTCACGTCCGGAGACGTTGTCACGATCCGCTGCGCAAGTTCGCTGTCACCTTTCGACAGATCGTCGAGCACTTTGCCGAATGCCATCTGGGAAGAGATTTCCCGATCTGAACTGAGTTCAATTGGCGGCACATCGATCCTGTCAGCGGTGAAACGCCTTGGTCCCTTGGCAAAGAACGGGACTTCATTCAAAAATCCCTTGAATGCAGCAACATCTTCAACCGTTGCAAAGGGCTCCCATTCATCTCCTTCGCCGACCCCCATATGAGCCTGCCAAGCGGCCATCTGGGTCTTGTTCATCAAGCCGCCATGGTTGTCCTTGTGACCGGCAATCGGTGTGCCCCAACCCTTGATCGTATAGGCGAGGAAACATGTCGGACGGTCGTGGTCAATCGCGTCAAAAGCCGCGGCCATTGTCTCGGTGCAGTTGCCTCCAAGGTTTTCCATCAGTGCGGCAAGCCCGTCATCGGACCGACTGTCGATGAGAGCGCTCACTTCGCCCTGGTCGCCGAGGTCATCCATGAGCCGCTTGCGCCAGACAGCACCTCCCATGAAGGTCAAGGCCGCATAATCCTGGTTGGAACACGCATCAATCCATTGCTTCAGACTGGCACCACCAGGTTCATCGAAGGCTGCCTGCTGCAGAGCGCCGTATTTGACGCGGACGACATCCCAACCAAAGGCGTCGAAGATCTTCTCGACCCGGTCAAACAATCCTTCCCGGACAATCCCGTCCAAAGACTGCCGATTGTAATCAATGATCCACCAGCAATTCCTGAGGTCGTTCTTCCAACCTTCCTGAAGTGCTTCGTAGACATTGCCTTCGTCCAGCTCAGCATCCCCAACCAATGCCACCATCCGCCCCAAGGTCCGGGCCTTTGACCAGTTCTTTGCAGCTATAAAATCCTGAACGAGAGAGGCAAACGACGTGATCGCGACACCCAAACCGACTGAGCCGGTTGAAAAATCGACATCATCGATATCCTTTGTGCGGGAAGGATAGGACTGGACACCATGAAACCCCCGGAAATTCTTCATTTTTTCCAGGTCTTGATTGCCCATGAGATACTGGATCGCGTGAAACAGCGGCGATGCATGCGGCTTGACTGCAACGCGGTCTTCGGGACGGAGCGCTGAAAAGTAGAGCGCCGTCATGATCGACACCATCGATGCCGAACTTGCCTGATGCCCACCCACCTTGATGCCATCAGCCTTTGGCCGAACGTGATTGGCGTTGTGGATCATCCAGTGAGACAGCCACAAAAGCCGCTGCTCGATCGTCTTGAGATGCGCCGTTTTCGATGTCATGCCGATTTCGTCCAATTCTCTTTTGACGACCAACCTAACGGTCAGTTCGGGCTGGTTTCTTGCTTTTTCATAGTCACCAGGGCTAGAAAATAGATGTATTCGCTTCAAAAACGGGAAAACCTAGTGGTTTCAGTTAGTCTCGATCAATTTGATATCCAGATCCTGCGTGAATTACGCGAGAACGGGCGAATTTCCATACAAGACCTGTCCGAGAAAGTCGGCCTCAGCCCGACACCGGTTGCGCGCAGGCTGCGGCACTTGGAGGAAAATGGTGTGGTCACCGGATACTGCGCCCTGATCGACGAAATGAAACTGGGCTACGAAGTGTCGGTGTTCGTATCGGTTCAACTGGACAAACAGGTCGATGTCAGCCTTGAACGCTTCGAGACAGCGATCCAGGGATTTCCCGAAGTTGTTGATTGCTGGCTGATGACCGGTAACCGCGACTACCTTCTGCGCGTTGCAACCACCGGCCTGGCCAGTTTTGAGACATTCCTGACAGGCAAGCTCACACGTGTGCCCGGTGTGGCGAACATTGAGAGTTCCATCCCGCTTCGCCGGGTGAAATCCGCTGTTGCCCGGACACCTTGACCGTCAGGCGGCGTCAGCCACGGTTTCTCTCGGCAGGGCCTGCTGCAAATCCTCCAGAATGTCGTCAACCTCTTCCAACCCAACCGAAAGACGAACCAATCCGTCGCTGATGCCATGAGCCGCGCGTTCTTCAGGCGTATAGGTCGAATGCGTCATGGAGGCCGGATGCTGGATCAACGTTTCGGCATCCCCCAGCGACACTGCCCGCTGGATCATCTTCAGAGCGTTCATCATGCTGGTGCCGGCATCCAATCCTCCGGTCAGTTCGAAGGCGATCATGCCACCGGGCTGCCGCATCTGCGTTTTTGCAAGATCATGCTGCTCAAAGCTCTCAAGCCCCGGGTAAAACACCTTGGATACTGAGGGCTGAGCCTCCAACCAACGGGCCACTTCCATCGCCGATGACGAATGCCGATCCATACGTAAAGCCAGCGTCTTCAGCCCTCGCAAGATTAGCAGTGCGCTGAATGGTGCCATGACCGCACCCGTCATATCCTTCATACCGACAAGCCGGATCTCCTGGATCTGTTCCTCCGAGCCAACCACGAGACCGGCAACAACGTCCCCGTGACCGCCCAGATACTTGGTTGCCGAATGCAGAACGATGTCTGCACCCAGTTCGATGGGACGCGTCAGATAAGGGGTTGCATAGGTGTTGTCGACAATCACGGTCGCACTTGCCTCATGGGCGATTTCGGAAATCTCCTTGATGTCGACGAGACGCATATTGGGGTTCGCCGGTGTCTCAAAATAGACAATCCGCGTCTTGTTCGAGATCGCATCGCGCAGTTTCTCCGGATCGGTCATATCCACGTGCGAGATCTTAATTCCGAACCGGGTCAAGCCGTGGCGCATGAATGCAAATGTGCAGCCGTAGAGCGTCTCATCAACGATGATTTCGTCGCCTGGTGAAACGAGTGTCCAAAGAGTTGCGGTAATCGCGCCCATGCCGGAAGACAGCGCCAAACCTGCCTCCGCACCTTCAAGATCGGCAATCCGGCGTTCAAGGAGATCAAGGGTCGGATTTGAGATGCGGCTATAGATATGCCCGGGCCGTTCGCCCGCGAACATCTCACCGCCGGCTTCTGCGGTTTCAAAGACAAATGTGGAGCTCAAGTGCAGCGGCGGCGTGAGCGATCCCTCGTTGTCCGAAGGCCGGTAAGCGTGGTGGATCGCTCGGCTGGCAAAACCCTTGTACATGCTCATAGTGTTCTCCCGAATTGCTTTGAAGCAACTTAGGAAAGATTGAGAGGCATTTGATTTCAAAATATGCTAATTTAGAATACAAAATTAGCATTTTCTGCCAGAAAAGACATTCATGGACGCCAAAGACCGTCAAATCATCCGGGCACTGCAGGGTGACGGACGCATGACCAATCAGGACCTCGCGGACACCGTCAATCTATCGCCGTCTCCCTGCCTTCGCCGCCTTCGCAATTTGGAGAATTCAGGCGCGATCCGCGGTTTTGTGGCCGATGTGGACGCGTCTGCATACGGGCTGCCGATCACCGTCTTTGTCCGGATCAGGCTGGAGCGCCACAATGAAGAAGACGTTCAGCGTTTCGAGCGGCACGTTCAAACCATCCCGGAGATCCTGGAGTGCCATGTCCTGACCGGTGCAATGGACTATCAGTTGCGCGTGGTGGTCTCTGATCTGGAAGCCTACGAAACCTTCATTCGAACACGCATCCACCCTATCGGCGGCATTGCCTCGATCGACACAAGTTTCGTCTACGGAACGGTGAAAAGGACCGCCGTCTTTCCCCAACTGGACTAACGCAATGACCGCCCGTCTTCTGCGAAAAGATGAACCTTTTCCGGATCGATGAAGAGACCGACCTCATCTCCTGTGTTGACCGGCACGTGTCCATGTTCGCGAACAAGAAACGGTCCGATCCCGTCGACCTGAACATGGATATTTGTGTCCGAACCGAGATGTTCGACCAGTTCGGCCCTACCGCTGAATTGAGCGGCTTCCGATCCTGCCACGTGAATGTGTTCCGGGCGTATTCCAAGCTCGCTCACACCGGAGGCAGGCACGTCTCCTTCGACTTGAATTCTGGTGCCACCGGAAAGTGCGATACTGTCGCCTTTGGCTTCGACCCGCAGCACATTCATAGTCGGAGACCCGATGAACTGCGCAACAAACTTGTTTGCCGGCCGCTCGTAAAGGTCGAGCGGTGTTCCGACTTGTTGAATATCGCCTCCATTCAGAACCACAATCCTGTCAGCCAGGGTCAATGCCTCAACCTGGTCGTGCGTAACATAGATCATCGTCGCTTCAAGGCGCTGGTGAAGGCGAGCGATTTCAAGACGCATCTCAACACGCAAGGCCGCATCCAGGTTCGACAAGGGTTCATCAAAGAGAAATGCGCTGGGGTCCCGAACGATTGCGCGGCCCATTGCAACACGCTGACGCTGGCCACCCGAAAGCTGTTTTGGCAGGCGTTCCTTCAATCCCGTCAGACCCAGTGTCTTCGCAGCGCCCTGTATCTTGGACTGACGTTCCTCAGCCGCCGCTTTCCGTATTTCAAGCGAAAAGCCCATGTTTCGAGCAACGTCCATATGCGGATAGAGCGCATAGGACTGGAACACCATGGCCATGTCACGGTCGCGGGGCGGAACCTCGTTCATGCGCCTGCCATCGATGGTGAATTCACCGCCCGAAATCGGTTCCAATCCGGCGATCATGCGCAACAAGGTAGACTTGCCGCAGCCGGACGGACCGACCAGCACGATAAACTCGCCGTCTTCGATCGTCAGGTTAATGTCACGCAGGACTTCAACTGAACCATAGGACTTTGCGATGCTTTGCAGTTCGATACGGGCCATTTTGAGCTCCTATCCCTTGACGGCGCCAGAGGTAAGCCCCTGGACCAGGTAGCGCTGAATGAAAATGAAGAAGAGGCAGGATGGCACAAGCGCCAGGACACCGGCGGCCATCATCTGTCCCCAGTCGACCGAGAACTTTGAGACGAACGTCAAGAGCCCGACAGGGAATGTCATCGTGTCATTGGAGTTGATCAACATCAGCGCAAAGAGCAATTCGCTCCATGCCGCTGTGAAGATGAAACCAAGTGTTGCTCCCAGTCCAGGCAGGGTCAGGGGCAGAATGATCTTTCGCAGCGCTTCAAACCTCGTGCAGCCGTCAATCATTCCGGCCTCCTCCAGGTCCTTTGGAATGCCGTCGAAAAAGGACTGCATCAGGAATGTGGCGAAGGGAACATTGAAGGCCGTATAGACGATGATCAGGCTTGTCAGCGAGTTCAGCAATCCGACGGCAGCCACGATCTTGTAGATCGGTGCAATGATCATCAGCAGCGGAAACATCTGGGTGATCAACATCAACGCAATGACAAGGCGTTTGCCCCGGAAGTCAAAGCGCGAAAATGCATACCCTGCCGCAGCTGCCACGCAGGTGGTGATGGCCGCGGTCCCAAGGGACACGATCAGGCTGTTCTTGAAATAGGACAGGAAGTCCGTTGCGACCAGGACCGTTCTGAAATTCTCGAAAGTGAAACTGCTGGGAACCATCGCGGTTCCTTCCGAGAAAATGAGCTTGTCCGGTGTCACCGCGATTTTCGCCAGCCAATAAAGCGGGAACAGCGCAAAGGTCAGATAAAAGGCCAGAGCCAGATATTTCCCGGTCACGGCCAAGGGTGAGGACTTGCGAAGCGCACTCATGACGAACCTCAGATCTTGACCAGTCTGCGGCGCAGAACCAGTAGAATGACAGCGTAAATCAGCAAAAGTACCAACAAGGCGACCGCAATCGCCGATGCGTAGCCGAAATCGAGTTTCCGGAATGCCGTTGTGAAGATGTAAGTCGACAGAATCTGCGTTGAGTTGGCGGGGCCTCCACCGGTCATGACAAAAATGAGATCGGCGAAATTCGCGATCCAGATCGTTCTCAGCATGACAGTGATGGCAATCATCGGTGCCAGGAACGGCAGGGTGATTTTGGTGAAGCTTTGCCAGGCAGTCGCTCCGTCGATTTCGGCTGCCTCATAGAGTTCGCCAGGGATCGACTGCAGCGCTGCCAACAGCGTGATGGCAAAAAACGGAATCCCGAACCAGACATTCGCAGTGATAGGGCCCCACATTGCCAGATCCGGATCGCCCAAGATATTGTAAGGCTCAGACAAAATGCCGAGCGCGGCCAGCCAGTGCGGCAGCGGCCCAATTGTCGGATTGAACAACCAGGCCCAGGTCAGAGCTGAAAGAAATGTTGGAACAGCCCATGGCAGGAATACGAGCGCCTGAACCAGCCGTTTGCCGTAAAAATGGGTATTCAAAAGAAGTGCCAGGCCCAAACCGAGAAAAAACTGAAAGAAGATCGAACCAAGGGTCCACCAGAAGGTGTTTTTAAGCGCCAACCAGAATTTCCTGTCCGTCCAAAGCGCCTGAAAATTCTCAGTTCCGACCCAACCGGTGTCGAACGGGCGCAGCAGCGAAACGGACTGAAAGGCATAAGACACGCCAATAACCAGTGGCACCAGCATCACAAGTGCGATCAGAACAAATGCCGGCGAAATATAGAGATACGGTTCGACCAGGTATCGGAAATAGAAAGAAGGCCGCGCCCGGGGTTTCCCGGGCGCAGGTTTAGTAGTCGACATCATTGTGCAGCTTTCCAGCGGGCATATTCTTCGGTCAGAAATTCAGCCCATTTGTCGGCGACTTCCTGAGCGCTGATTTGGCCCAACAAAGCTTCCTGACTGCTTTCCAAGGCGATGGAATCCGCAAAATATCCAAACTGTTCCAGGTAGGTCGGCATTACCGTCGGCACATACTGGTCACCGTTCAGTGTATCGAACCAGCCCTTGAACTGTTCGGTCTTGAAATAAGGATCCTGCTCGGCGCCCTCATGGATCGGGATAACGCCCACACGCTTTGCCCATTCCTTGTTTGCCTCTGGGCTGGCCAGATGCGCAATCAGCTTCCAGGAAAGGTCCTCATTGGACGTCGTGTCAAACATTGCCCAGCCGGCGAAACCGATTGTCGGGAAGGCTTTGCCTGCCGGCCCAACCGGCATTGGAACAACCGCAAAATTGTCGGCCTCCATGCGCTCGGCCACTGCAATCAGAGCATCAGGATCCTGATCGAGGAATGCGCAGGTGCCCGAATAGAAACCGGCCACAATCTCATTAAAGCCCCAACTCACGGCATCTTTTGGAGCATACCCGTTCTGGTAAAGATCGATCAGAAATTGGATCCCTTCCACCGAACCGGGCTGGTTGAGGGTGCTCTTGCCGTTCTCATCGAAGAAGGTGTTATTGCCGTTCATAGTGGCGGCCATCATGATCCAGCCATTCAGACCACCCGGTCCGCCACGAAGACAATATCCGTATTTTCCGTCAAGTTCGGACACGGCCTTGGCCGCGGACATGAATTCCGCCATGGTCTTCGGAGGCTCACCGACACCGGCCTCTTCCAGTAGCTTTTTGTTGTAGAACAGGGCGCGAAGGTAGAAACCGTAAGGGATCATTCGCGCGGTTTTGCCGTCTGTCTGCCGTCCCATGTCGATTGTTTTTTGGGTCAGCGTTTCGCCGTGCTCCCAATCGGCAATCCGGCTGTTCAGATCGACCAGCTTGTCCTTGTAGATACCGGCCCAGCGATCCGGCATTTCAACCACGTCAGGAATGTCTCCTCCAGCAACCATGGTTGCAAACTTCTCGAACGCCTGCCCCCAGGGCAGCGACACGATTTCCACCTCAGTTCCAGGATTGGCGGCTTCGAAAGCCTCAACCTGTTGCTGCAGGACCTTGGTTCGCTCCGGGCTGGTGATCACTTCCACCAGTTTCAGACTTTCCGCGCTCACCGCTGAGCTCGCCATTATGGCAAGTGCGCTAATTGCTCCTATCAATCCCCTCATGATCAACTCCACTGTTTGGGGTTTCGTCATAGACACGCCGCTTATCGGTGGGCGCTTGTACTCAGGGCCGCTTCGAAGTCAGCCCAAAGGTCATTGGGGTCTTCCAACCCCAGGCTCAGGCGAACAATTCGGTCGGAGACGCCAAAGCGCTGCATTGAATTTTGTTCGCCCGCCTGTTCGAGTGCGATTTTCGTCGGCAGGACCAAGCTCTCAAATCCACCCCAGCTCACCCCGAGACGGAACAGTTTCAGGGTGTCTGCGAATGCGGGTATGTCCACGGCTTCATCGAGCTCCACCGACATCAGCCCCGAGCGGCCGGTCAGTCCGGGAACAACATTCGGGCCAGGTGAAAGAACTCTTTTGACAAGCGAGTGTGCGGACAACTTGTCGACGAAATGATTTGCAGTGGCCTGATGCTGGCGCATCCGCGCTGTCAGCGTCCTTAGTCCACGCGTTAGCAAGAAAGCTTCAAATGGTGCCAGTTTGCCGCCCAGAAGCGCCAGCGAGAGCTCACGGATCTGGTCGATCAGGTCCCGCTTCGCCACCACGACACCCGCAACCGTATCTGAGTGCCCTGAAAGGTATTTCGAAGCCGAGTGCAAGACGATGTCGATGCCGAGCGTCAGCGGTTGCTGAAATAGCGGTGTTGCCCAGGAATTGTCGATCATCGTGAGTGTTTGATGACGTTTGGCATGGGCTGCGACAGCTGGAAGGTCCATTGCCTCAAAAACAACTGTGTTCGGGCTCTCCAGGTAGGCAATGCGTGCACCTGCAAGCAGGTTCTCGTCCGTCTCGAATGCCGTTACAGAGTGATAGGTTACTTCCACCCCGAACGGGCGGAGCATCCTTTCAAAGAACCTGTATGCATCCGGATAGACATGCTCGACACATGCAATCCGGTCGCCGGGTTTTATGAATGCCATTACGGCAGAAGAAATCGCCGCCATTCCGGAAGCAAAGGCAACTGCAGCTTCCCCTCTTCCGCCTTGGCGATCAGGTTTTCGAATGCGGAGACTGTCGGGTTCTGAACGCGGGTGTAGAGCGGGTCATCGGAGCGCCCGGCCATCCGTTCCGCGAAAGCGCGGTAATTGTCGAATGTGAACAAAGAGGTCTGCATGATTGGTGGCGTCACGGCCCCACCAAACTCGGTTGCAGCAGCAGCAAGTAGTGTCTGGATGGAATAATTCTCCGGCACTGAGTCAACCATTGTGTGCCTCGGAAAATTTTTGCGTTGCAGTACAGACCATGTCGATGATGGTCGCCGTCAGGTCCGCAGCCTTGTCCTCATCTCCGGCAATGATCGCGTCAGCGAGCGGACGGTGAAGAGGAATGGTCTCTTGCCCCAGATGAGGCGTACCAAAGGGCGTTTCGTAAATGTCGTGAAAAGCTTTCTGGATTTGTTCGATAAACTGCATGAAGAGCGGATTTCCAGTTGCCTCGTGAATGGCATTGTGAAAACGGCTGTCGGCGGGCCGCCAGTCTTCGCCAACTTCGTAAATCGCCATAAGCTCCGCAGCGCGAGCACTGATGATCCGGCGCTGCTCGGGCGTGGCAAGCCGGGTCGCGATCCTTACGGCCTCAATTTCGAGCGGGCGGCGCACCTGCTGCATGCGCAGAAGGCTTTCAGCTTCGTGCTTGATGGTCAGAGCGACCCTGAGCGTATTTCTCGAAATCTCGGAAATTAGCCGGGTGCCGGCGCCCTTGTTTCGGCTGACAACTCCCATGCTTTCCCAGGTTTTCAGGGTTTCACGGATTGTGGAGCGACCAAAACCAAGCCTTCGAACCAGCTCAAGCTCAGGAGGCAACCTGTCTCCAACCTGCAGCCCTTCGTCCTCAATCAATCTGATGAGAGCCCGGGGCACATCACGAGGACCGTCTTCGTCGATATCAGCGTGCACTTTTTCTGGGTCTGCCGACATGAGTCGATGCTGCCTTTTCTCGTTCATTTAGAAGCAACGCAACTTTGTCTGACATAATACGAACTATGTCAGACATTGCAAATTCTTTGTCTGACATTGTTAAATTTTGTCGGACAAAGAAACTTCAAGTAGCGTACAAACCGCACGTTTCCGGCTTTTCACTGCAAAAAGACACACACAAGTCCAGCGGGACGATCCGCGAGAATCAGGAGAAATTCGGACACACGTATCCGTCGTGGCACCAAACAGCGCCATCGCGGACCAAAGCATTCAATTGGATCAGGACGTTAGCGGAAGGCAGGTTTTCCAGTTCAGCAACGGCAAGTCAGATACAGCGACCGCCATCGACTTCCATGGCAACACCTGTAACCATGCCGGCTTCATCTGAGCACAGGAAACATGCTGCGTTGCCCATGTCTTCAGGCGTCGAAAAGCGGCCAATTGGAATGGTCGACAGGAACTTGGCGCGAATTTCAGGGGTGTCCTCGCCCATGAAGCTTTTCAGAAGCGGCGTTTCCCCTGCAACCGGGCAGATCGCATTGACCCTTACCCCGGCGGGAGCCAGTTCCACGGCCATTGTTTTGGTTGCGGTAATCATCCAGCCTTTTGAGGCATTGTACCAATTGAGCTTCGGGCGCGGGCTGAGCCCGGCGGTCGAAGCCACATTCAGGATAGCGCCCTTGCCGGCTTCGGTCATGGCAGGAACCAAGTGCCGGGCCGTCAAATAAACCGACTTGCAATTGACGGCCAGCACCCGGTCGAACTCGTCTTCCGTCACATCCTGCATTGGCTTTGGAAGATGAGTGATGCCGGCATTGTTGATTAGAATATCGACCCGTCCGAGTTCGGCCAACGCAGTTTCGGCAAGTGATCGAACACTGTCGTTGCTGGCGACATCGACCTTGACCGCTTTGCAACCTGTTTCTTTTGCGACGTCCTGCGCGAGAGCCAAATTCAAATCTGCAATCAGGACGCTGGCACCTTCGGCTGTGAATTTTCGCACAATTCCGGCTCCAAAGCCTGAGGCACCGCCCGTTACGATTGCCGTTTTTCCCTGAAGTCTCATATGTGCGTTTCCTTCCAGTTCGATGTCCTGCAGGGGCATGTTTCAGCCATGGTAGGCAGCGACGGTTTTGAGCGAGGTGAAGCCATAAAGGGCTTCAAACCCCTTTTCTCGTCCATGGCCGGACTTGCCCATTCCCCCGAACGGAAGTTCGACGCCGCCACCGGCTCCGTAGTTGTTGATGAACACCTGACCGGTCCGAATTTTCTTTGCCATACGCATCTGGCGCGCGCCATCGCGTGTCCAGACACTTGCGACGAGGCCGTAGTCCGTGCCGTTGGCGATCGCTATCGCTTCATCTTCGCTATCGAAGGGAATGATCACCTGGACGGGACCGAAGATTTCGTCCCGTGCCAAAACATGAGAGGGATCGACACCGGCAAAGAGCGTCGGCTTGACGTAATTGCCTTCTTCAGGCGCATCCAGAAACTGGCCCTCCGCGATCTTCTCCAGATCGGCACCGCGATCCAGAAAGCTGGAGACGATGCCTCGTTGCCTTGATGAAATCAGAGGACCGACATCAAGATCCGCCAATGCCGGTCCGACTTTCAGAACCCGGTATTTTTCGGTCATGCGCTCGGCGACTTCAGCAAGGCGGGATCTATGCACCAGAATACGAGAAGATGCTGAACAGGTCTGGCCTGCATTTTGGATCCCTGCATTCACAAGAAACGGCAGGGCAGCCTCAAGATCTGCATCATCGAAGAAAATCTGGGGCGATTTACCGCCAAGTTCCAGCGTTACGGGTATGACATTTCGCGCAGCAGCCGTCTGGACATGAACCCCCGTTGCCACAGATCCTGTGAAACTGATGTGTTGAACGCCCGGGTGGGCTGTAAGCGCGGCTCCGGCCTCAGACCCAAGACCGGGCACCACATTCAATGCTCCTTCCGGAAGACCGGCTTCCTTTGCAAGATCGGCAAAAGCCAAGGCCGTGAGACAAGCATCTTCCGCCGGTTTCAGGACACAGGCATTTCCGACAGCCAGGGCTGCACCAACCGAACGTCCAATGATCTGCATGGGGTAATTCCATGGCACGATATGGCCTGTCACCCCGAAGGGCTCACGCAAGGTGTAGACCGTGTAGCCATCCAGATATGGGATAGTCTCGCCATGGAGTTTGTCCGCAGCGCCGCCGTAAAACTCAAGATAACGGGCGAGAGCGACCGCATCATTGCGCGCCTGTTTGAGCGGCTTGCCAACATCGAGTGCTTCAATGCGAGCCAGATCGTCAATGCGCGCCTCGACCAGTTTGCCGAGCCGAAACAGAAACCGGCCGCGTTCAGCGGCTGTTGTTTTTCCCCATTCGCCGTTGCGCGCTTCGTGCGCTGCTGCAACTGCGGCATCGATGTCAGGGACCCCTCCCCTTGCGATTGCCCCTATCCGTTCACCATTTGAGGGGTTCATGAGCGGAAGGCTGTCGCCGCCCGCGCTGGAGATCCATCTCCCAGCGATCAGGCACTTTTCAGGATCGAACCAGAGATTAAGGTTTTCAGTCATCATTCCCCCTCACGCGGCACCAACCGGCAGAACCGGTGCCGCGGCAACAAGCTGTTTCGTATAGTCGTGGTTTGGATGATCGAAGACCGCATCTGTCGGTCCGCCCTCCACGATCTCTCCCGACTTCATCACCAGCACCCGATCGGTGATGGAGCGCACGACGCTCAAGTCATGGGAGATGAAGAGATAAGTCAGATTGAAGCGACCCCCGAGATCAGCAAGAAGGTCGAGCACCTGGGCACGCACGGAAACGTCCAGGGCGGACACCGCTTCATCCAGGATGATCAGGTCCGGCTTGATGATCAAGGCTCGCGCAATCGCGATGCGCTGCCGCTGACCACCGCTGAATTCGTGTATGTACTTGTGCCGGTCTTCTGCACCGAGACCAACACTTTCCAAGGCTTCCACGACAGCGTTTTCCCGTTCATGCCCGTGAAGAGGTGTCTGAAGCAGGTGAAACGGTTCGCTGACCAGCTTCTCAACGCGCCAACGGGGATTGAAACTTCCATATGGATCCTGAAAAACCACCTGCATCCTTCGCCGCACATCCTTGTTGGCGTGATGGTGTGTGAACACAGGCTGACCATCAAAAAGAATCTCCCCGCCTTGCACCTCTTCCAGACCGAGAATGGCACGGGTCAGCGTGGATTTTCCGCAACCGGATTCGCCGACAAGGCCAAGGCTTTCACCGCGCCGTATGTCGAAGCTGACATCATTGACGGCTCGAAAATGAGTTGTCGCTCCCCACCAGCCATGAACATGTTGCTGATAATCGCGCACGACATTGCGGACCTGAAGAAGCGAGGTCTTGTGCGCTTCGCCCAGCCGGTCCGGTACATGGCTCGACGCTTCCAGCAACGCTCTCGAATAAGGATGCTGCATGGCACCGAAGAGAGACCGGGCGGGACCTTTCTCCACCACCTCTCCCTGCTGCATGATCACAAGGTCATCGGCAAGATCGGCAACGACCGCCAGATCATGGCTGATCAGCATCAGGCCCATGTCGTCTTCCGCGACCAGACGCTTCAACAGATCCAGGATCTGCGCCTGTGTCGTCACGTCGAGTGCTGTTGTGGGTTCGTCGGCAATCAGCAGCTTTGGTCTCAGGGCGATTGCCATAGCAATCACAACCCGCTGGCGCTGACCTCCGGAAAGTTCATGCGGGTAGCGCGACAGAGGAAACTTCTCCTGCGGCAGCTCTGCCCGTTGCAAAGCCTTTGCCGCGCGTGTCATCGCTTCCGCCTTCGACACGTTCTTATGCACCAATATCGTTTCAGCGACTTGTGCGCCGATGGTCTGTAGTGGATTGAGGGCGGTCATTGGCTCCTGGAACACCATACCAACCTCGCGGCCTCTGATGCTGCAAAGTTCTGTTTCGCTGCAGGTCAGGATATCCTTGCCGGCAAGACTGATGTTGCCGGTACATTCTGTCCCGTTCGGCAATAGCTGCAGAACACTGAAAGCTGTCATCGACTTGCCGGACCCGCTCTCGCCGATCACGCCCAGGATGCGTCCGGGGTCAACTGCAAACGACACGTCCTTCAGGATGGGCGTGCCATGGATCTTCAGCGACAGGCGATCGATCCTAAGGAGGCTCATGTTCTTGCCCTCCTCAATTTCGGGTCGAGCAAATCACGCAAGCCGTCGCCCAGGAGATTCAATCCCAGCACGGTCAGAAGAATGGCCAGTCCGGGAAACAGGGCCAGATGCGGTGCGAAGGATATCATCGTCTGGCTGTCTGCCAGCATACGGCCCCAGCTGGCTGTCGGTGGCTGAGCGCCCAGGCCGACATAGCTAAGGCCAGCTTCAGCGAGAATGCCCAGCGAAAACTGGATGGTACCCTGCACAATCAAAAGGTTGGCAACGTTCGGCAGGATGTGCTCGACGGAGATGCGCGCCTGTCCCTTTCCGGCGACCCTGGCTGCCAGAATGTATTCCCGGTTCCAGAGCGTGAGCGCTGCACCGCGCGTCAACCGCGCAAAAACCGGGATATTGAAAATACCGATCGCAATAATGGCATTCAGCGCCGACGCACCGAATACCGCGGTGATCATCACGGCAATCAATAGGCTCGGAAACGCAAAGACGAGATCATTCATACGCATGATGACTTCATCCAGCAGTCCACCCTTGCGAGCCGCAGCTGCCAGGCCAAGCGGAACACCGGCAATCATGCCGATGCCGACCGCCACCAACGCAACGGCAATCGACGTTCTCGCCCCCACCATGATCATACTGAGGATGTCACGCCCGAACTGATCTGTGCCAAGCGGGTGGGCCAGGTTCGGCGGTTTCAGTTTTTCGGCAATGTTCAGAATTGTCGTGTCGTATGGAACCCAGACCAAGCTTATGAGCGCTGCCGCTGCAAAGACGGTTGTCAGAATGATCCCGGGTAAAAACGAGCGGTTGTGAAACAGAAGGCTCATTCAGCGGCGCCTCCGCAACCGCGGATCAACAAGCGCATAGGCAAGGTCCACGGCGAAATTCACAACAATCACCGCAAAGACCAACAGCATCACAACGCTCTCGACCACGATAAGATCGCGCGCGCTGATCGCCTGAAAAACGAGGCGTCCCAGGCCCGGCAAATAGAAGACGTTCTCGATAATTATCGCGCCTGCGAGTAAGAACGAGAATTGCAGACCCATGATGGTCAGAACCGGGATCAGTGCATTGCGAAGCGCATGCCGCCACATAGCCTGAGCACGGGTCAGGCCTTTAGCGCGGGCAGTCCGGATAAAGTCTTCGCTCAATGTGTCCAGCAGGCTGGAGCGCATGACACGGGTCAGGATGCTTGCCTGAGGCAGCGCGAGTGCTATCGCCGGCAACGTCAGTGATTTCATCCCGGCAAGGAACCCTGCCTCCCATCCGGCAAAACCACCAGCGGAGAACCAGCGCAAATTGATGGCAAAAACCAGAACCATCAGCATGGCGAACCAGAAATTGGGAATTGCAACACCAAGCTGGGTTGCTCCCATGACACCGGTATCAACGTAGGAACCACGGCGCGAAGCTGCCCAGATACCGGCAGGGAACGCAATCAACGTACTCAAAGTCAGCGCGTAAAGTGCAAGTGGCAGCGAAACCCAAAGCCGGTCTCCGATCATCTCCGAAACAGGCGTTCGATATGTGTAGGAAATTCCAAAATCGCCTGTGAGCAGACCTCCTGCCCAGGAGAGATAACGTTCCAGGATCGTTCCGTTCAGGCCAAGCTGCTCGCGAAGCGCGTTCAGCGTGTCTTCCTGGGCATTCAATCCGAGCATGTAGGCAGCCGGGTCTCCGGGAACGACTTCCAAAGCCAGGAATATGACCACGGACGCCGCGACCAGGCTGAGCGCAAGAGACAGCAGTCTTTTCAGAAAATACCGCAGCATGAGCCTGTCACACGCCGACCGGCGACATCCAACCGGGGCGATTGCAATAAAGTGTGTCTGGAAACGGGCGCTTGACAGTCGTGCAAGCGCCCGCGTTGCGAGGTCAGATCAGTCTTCCCAATAGACTGCCGTCAGGTCGGTTGCCTGCGTGGGCTGGTTTTTCCAAAGTCCCATGATCTTGGCATTGGCAACAGTCGGGAATGCAAGCTGGAACAGGTAACCGTTGACATAGTCTTCGGAGATCATTTTCTGCGCTTCCTTCAAAAGCTCAGAACGTTTGTCCGGATCGTTTTCAACGGTCAGCTTCTCGAACAGTTCCTTGAATGCCGGATTGTCATAATTGAAGTAATAGTCCGGACGGGCATAGATGCCGATGTCCATCGGCTCCGTGTGACTGACGATGGTCAGGCCGAAATCCTTGCCCTTGAACACCTGTTCCAGCCACTGGGCCCATTCCAGATTGCTTATTTCGGTTTCGATGCCGACGGCGCGCAATTGAGAGGCGATGATCTCGCCGCCGCGCCGGGCATAGGAAGGCGGCGGCAACTTGAGTGTCGTGGTGAAGCCGTCAGCCAGTCCCGCCTCCGCCAGAAGCTCTTTAGACAACTCCGGATCGTACATGCTCAGGCCTGTCAGATCGACATAGTCCGGATTATGGGGTGCGAAGTGCGTGCCGATCGGCGTTCCGTAGCCGAACATGGCGCCATCAATGATCGCCTGCCGGTCGATTGCGTGGGCAATGGCCTTGCGAACCTTGGGGTTGTCGAGTGGCGGTTGCTTGTTGTTGGTCGACAAAATGGTTTCACCTTCCGTCGAACCCACCAGCACCTGAAACCTTGGATCGGCTTCGAATTGCGGCAAATTTTCAGGCGCCGGGAAACCCACAAACGCATTCACATCTTCCGCCATGACGGCTGCGAAAGCTGCTGTCGGGTCCGAAATAAACTTGAAGGTGACGTTGTCCAGTTTGGCGGGCGTTCCCCAATAGTCTGCATTTTTCTCCAGATCGATCCTGTCACCCTGGACCCAGTTGGAAAACTTGAATGCACCGGTCCCGATCGGCTTGGACTTGATGTCGGCAATGGTTTCAGGCGCAACGATGACCGCGTCACCCCATGCCAAATTGAACAGCAAACTCCCGTTCGGTTCCTTCAGCGCGACCTTGACCGTGGTCGGGTCGACGGCCTCGACACTTTCGATGCCGGCGAAAAGAGCCTTTTGAGCATTTGCACTGTCTTCACCGCGAGCACGGTCCAGACTGAATTTGACATCCTCGGCAGTCAAGTCGGACCCGTCATGGAACTTCACACCCTCATGAAGTTTGAACGTATAGGTCTTGCCGTCTTCGGAGATGCTCCAGCTTTCCGCCAGCCCCGGGTTGACCGTACCATCCGGTCCGAACCGCGTAAGCCCCTCGAAGACATTGGAATAAAGAACGGAATCGATTGCTCCGGCAGCAGCACTGGTCGGGTCCAGATGCGGCGGCTCCAGTTGCATGGCAACGACGATGTCGCTCTTGGCATGTGCCATGGAAATACCCGCGGCCAATGCCAGGACGCTGATCAGTCCACTCCCTAACTTCGTCAAACGCATAGCTCTCCCCTTTTTCAGTGCCGCAACGTTACGGCCTTGCAAGAAGCTCCAACAGCGAAAGGCCCATAACCTTTGCTGAATCGAGCATATCTTCCACGCCTACATATTCATCCGGCTTGTGCGCCAAATCCAATATTCCGGGTCCATAGGCAATGCAGTTTTTCAGTTTGCCGATCCGGTCAATGTGTTTTTGATCGTAAGTTCCTGGACTTACGACATATTCCGCTTCCTTCCCCATTGTCTGCGCGATCGCCTTTGCGACCGTCTTGACCACAGGTGCGTCCTTGTCGGTCATTGTCGGCAGAACACGATGCAACTCTTTCAAGTCATATCGAAAGTTTTCTCTTTTCTTTTCAACGCCTTCAAGTAGGTCTCTGATTTCAGCCTGAACATCTTCAATATTTTCTTCAAGCAAAAAACGACGATCTATCACCACGCGGCAACTGTCCGGTACACATGGGCTCGGAAGGCCCGTGAAATCTTCGTCACCTTCTGACTGACCACCATGGATGGAATTTATGTTGAGAGTCGATTGCCGCGCCCCTTCGGGAACTACCGGCATATCGGTTCGTTTCTGGGCAAGAGCAGGAAAGAGGTTCTCTTCCATCTCCTCCAGAACAGCGCCCATATGCCGGACGGCACAGTCGCCGAGAAACGGCATCGATCCATGCGCGATCTCGCCGTGCGTTTCGATCTCCGCCCACCACACGCCCCGATGCCCAAGGCAAATGCGATCCTTGTTGAGCGGCTCTGGAATAATCACGTGCTGGACGCGTTCCGGGCTGAAATATCCCTTTTCAGCCAGATAGGCGACGCCCCCATAGCCACCGGATTCTTCATCCGCTGTTCCACTGATTTCAATTGCGCCTGAAAAGTCGGGGTTAACTGCCAGGAAAGCCTCCGCCGCAACAATGCTTGCGGCCAGCCCTCCTTTCATGTCGCAGGCTCCACGCCCGTAGATTTTTCCATCGACGAGTTCGCCGCCGAACGGGTCTCTGGTCCACCCGTGCCCGACATCCACGACATCGATGTGGCTGTTGAAATGAACGCATTCGCCAGGACGCTTCCCCTCGCGACGCGCAATCATGTTCCAGCGTGGATACTTCTCGCTGTCGCCTGGAGTTCCATGCGCACGGATCAATTCGACCGTAAATCCAGAACCTCTCAATCGGTTAGAAAGGTATTCGCAAATTTCCAGATAGTTTTCGCCAGGCGGGTTCAGCGTCGGTATACGCAGCAGATCCTGGGTCAATGCAATCAGATCTTCACGTCTGGCATCGATTTCCGCGTTCAGCTGATCCGGCAACGGCATTCAGGGTTCATCCTTTGCTGGTCCTGTAAAGTTTTACTATGCTATCGTCTGACTACGGTGCCAATACCGTAGGAACACGGTAACCATGAACCTTCTTGATGAACTCGCCTTCGATTGTGCCCCAATGGGTCTGGCCTTGACGGAGCACCGCGTTATCCGCACATGCAACGACACATTTGCCCACATGTTCGGCTATCAAAAACCAGATCTGGTCGGACAAAGTTTCCGTCTGCTTTATGGAACGGATCAGGAGTTTCATCAGATCAGAGACATCGGGCTTGAACCCTTGCGCCGGTCCCTGCCTTATACGGATGAGCGATTGATGCGCCGCGCGGACGGCTCAGCCATCTGGTGCCGATTTCGTGCCCGAACACTGACACCGGAGACCCCTCTCGCCCGCATCGTCTTGAGCTTCGCGCTCATCGACAACACACCAAACGGACCACAGCTGACGCCACGGGAACGCGACGTTCTGCTGCTCCTGTCACAAGGTCAGACGAGCAAGGAAATGGCGCAGGTTCTGGGCCTCTCACCCCGAACTGTCGAAGATGTTCGCGCCCGCCTCTTGAAGAAGTTTCAGGTCAAGAACGTTGCGGTCCTTCTCAGCCGATTCTCCGGCAGGCAAAGTCACAAGGCGGCAGGCTAGATACTTTGTATCCAGCGAAATTGAGCAACCTTTGACCCGGTTTTCCCTGGAATACCAAGTGATGTGACTACATCACGGCACCGATCTGCCAGGGAACGAATTCGACACCACCAAATCCTAGTTCTTCGCTTTTCGACCTTTCGCCTGAAGCAACCCTTATGATCGTTTCGAAGATCTCGTCCCCCTTGGTCTCCAGACTGACATTTTCAGAAACGATGTCACCACAATTGATGTCCATGTCTTCAGACATCCGGCCATACATCTCGCTGTTTGTCGCCAGTTTGATGCAGGGCGTGGGCATGTACCCGGAAACAGAGCCCCGACCGGTGGTAAAGACGATGATGTTCGCACCCGATGCGATTTGCCCCGTCACCGAACAGGGATCAAAACCAGGGCTATCCATGAAGACAAAGCCCTTCTTGTCGATGTTCTCACCGAACTTGTAGACATCGACCAGAGGGGCTGCTCCCCCTTGGCTGCAGCGCCGAGCGATTTTTCAAGGATGGTCGTCAGCCCGCCGCGTTTGTTGCCAGGCGACGGATTGTTGTCCATTTCACCACCGTTTCTGGCTGTATAGTCTTCCCACCAGCGCACGCGTTCAATCAGCTTTTCGCCGACATCGACGGAGACGGCCCGACGCGTCAGAAGATGCTCCGCACCGTAAATCTCCGACGTTTCCGACAAGATCGTCGTACCGCCATGGCGCACCAGCATATCGGAGGCCAGCCCGAGTGCCGGGTTGGCCGTTATGCCGGAATACCCATCCGATCCACCGCATTGCATACCAACGGTTATCTCTGAAATCGGAGCAGGCGAGCGAACGGCCTCGTTGGCAAGTCCGGCGAGCACCTTCAATTCGGCTAGCCCTGCTTCGATGGTCTTTCGGGTTCCGCCGCTCTGTTGAATGGTCATGTAACGGAGATCGCCACCCGTCCGTATTTTCCGATCACCGATCAGGTCAGCGATCTGCATCACTTCACAACCGAGACCGATCAAAAGAATTGCCGCGAAATTCGGATGCTGGGCGTAGCCAGAAAGGGTGCGAAACAAGGTTGCATAGCCTTCATCGCGTGAAGACATGCCACAACCGGTACCGTGCACAATCGGCACGATGCCATCGACATTCGGGTAGGCGTCCAGCAATCCGGACTTTTCGGCCGCCTCGGCTATGAACCTTGCGACCGACCCTGAGCAGTTCACCGATGTCAGTATGCCAATATAGTTGCGTGTGCCGACCTTGCCTGTCGAGCGCCGGTATCCCATGAACGACCGCTCGCTGCTTGCGGCTGGGAGCGGCTGTGACGCTTCTGCGTGCTGGTAGTCTCGATTGTGCTGACCCATTCCAAGATTATGGGTGTGTACATGTTCGCCGGTTCGGATATCCCGCGTTGCCTGCCCGATGATCTGGCCATAGCGGATGATGTGGTCACCCGAAGAAATATCCTTGCAGGCAATCTTGTGCCCCTGCTGAATCTGACCAGGCAGCGGTTTGTCGACATGTGTTGCCAAATTCCCGGCTTCAATGTCCTGCAGGGCAACAACCACGGTGTCCTGGGCGTTTAAAAGGATCGTATTCGGCCGAGCTTGCGCCACGATTGTCTCTCCAAGTCTTCTCAGGCGTGAACACCTTTCGGTTTTGACGGTTATCTTGACAGAGCGGCCGCGTCAACTAACATGTTAGCATTCAAATACGGAACTCTCATGTCCCCAAACGCTGAACGCGACCTGCCGCCTTACATCCTGCCCGATATCAGAAAGCTCAGAGGTTCATTGGCCCAGCGCGTTTATGAAGCCCTGCGCACTGCCATACTGGCCATGGAGCTGCCGCCCGACACGCTGTTGAAAAAACCGGAAATTTGCGCGCAGCTTGGCGTTTCCAGGTCACCTGTGACCGAAGCGATTACCAGGCTCGCCGGTGAAGGGCTGGTGGAGGTGGTGCCCCAATCCGGCTCGCGCGTCACCCGGTTTTCCATGCCTGAAATTCGCGAAGGTGCATTCCTGCGCGAAGCGATAGAACTCGCCGCCGTTGCGCGCGTTGCCACCAGCCGAACCGAGGAACAACTCTCGGAGCTGAACAGAAATCTCCACCTTCAGTCACTTTGTCTGGAAGACAGGGATGAAGCTGGTTTTTACCGGGAAGACCAGCAGATGCATGATCTGATTTTCGAATTTACCGGCTATCCGAAACTGAATGCGATTGCAGCTTCCGGATGGGTTCAGGTCAATCGCGCACGCCGCTTGCTGCTGCCGATCCCGGGCCGCTCGCGCCGGGCATTTGACGAACACTGTCAGATCATCGAAGCAATACAGCAACGAGACCCTGAAAAGGCCCGCAACGCGATGCTGAAACATCTGCGCGATCTTGTGGCGCGCCTCGAACCGCTCAGGCAGTCGAGACCTGACCTTTTTGACTAGATTGCACCAATTCAGGGAACCCGCTGGGGCGCTCCCCTCTTCCGCTTGTCTTAACTGCATTTCGGCCAAGAGGTTACAGTTCGCGTGATGTCAGACCAGATCTGGCGCGACCCGGATCAAACACGCTTCGGAAGTTCCTTTGTCCAACTGACGAAAAGCTTCCTCCACCATAAGGTCTGCGCGCTGGCGGACCATGCGCAGCGGAAACCGCGACAGTGTTGCGAAAGGGTCGTGGTCAAAACAGCCGAACGTGGATCGAGAGATATCCCCCTCCGGCAAGCGCGAGAGAAAACGCAGAACTCCTTCAAAACAGCCGATCGAATTGACAAAAAGACCTGCAGGCAATTGCCCGAGCCTCGAATAGAGATCGGAAAGTGCCTCCTCGGCCTTTTCGCTTTCATAGCCGCAGGCCAAAATCTGGCCCGGATCAAACAGAACTTTCGCTGCTTCAGCTTGCTGGCGGAACCCATGGATACGGTCTGCCGAAGCAGGAAGGCTCGATTCACCACCGAGAAAATAGAGCCACGTCGTCGGATCGGTTTCCGATGGCATGTCCATCTCATCCAGAAGCGTCTTCGTGAGCATTGCAGCACCACCCGTGTTGTCGGTGACAATGGAGGGCGCTTCGCTGCAGGGATGGTCGACAAAAACATGTCTTATGCGTGCCTTGCTGCAGGCACTGGCCAAGCTCAGAGGTTCAGTCGCACCTGCGATCATCAGCAGGTCGACAGAATAGGCAATCAGGCTTTCGACTGATGTGAGCTGAGCGTCCGCATCACGTCCCGCATGCACAATTGCCGGGCATAGACCGCGCGCATGCGCCTCTTTCGCAAATTGCTGACTAAGCTCTGCAAAAAACCGGTTTTCATGGTCCGGCAAAACCATGCCGGCAAGCCCGGACTCCGCTTTCCGCAACCCGCGCGCCTGAAGGTTGGCCATATAGCCCTCTTCCTGCGCGATCCGCTGGATCCTGTCGACTGTTTCTTTCTTCAGTCGTCGCTGTTTCCATTTGCCATTCAAAGCTGCAGACACCGCTGACGGAGAGGCGCCGGCTTTCTGTGCGATGTCGTAGATCGTGCTCTTCTGCCTGGATTTCACGCGACAGTGCCCTTCAATTATTGCGTCACGAGCAGCTTGACTGAACTTTTCTTTCTGCCTAACATTGCTACATCGATTGAGCAACTTGTTTTTTGCCCAGTCGAGCTCCGGCCCAATCGGATTGGACCGGATGACTTTGCGGTACCCGCGTGCCGCGCATGGGAGGAAAACATGAACAAACTAAAGTACGTCACAGTAGCGATTGCCTTGGTGGCCTGCGCAAGCACTGCCAATGCAGAAACTTCGATGGGTATCGTCGTCAAGATCGGTGGCATCCCCTGGTTCAACGCAATGGAAGAAGGCATCAAAGAGCGCGCAGCAGAACTTGGTGTCAGTGCGGAAATGATCGGGCCAACCTCGGCTGACCCGGCGCTGCAAGTCCGTGCTATCGAGGATCTTATCGCCAAGGGTGTCGATGTCATCGGCGTGGTGCCGAACGACGAAGCCGCACTTGAGCCGGTTCTGAAAAAAGCAATGGATGCCGGTATCAAGGTTGTCGCGCATGAGGGACCCGGCCTGAACAATGTCGACTGGAACTTCGAGCTGGCATCGGCAGACGGTTTTGGTGAGGCCCATGCCAAACTCTTGTGCGAAAAGACAAATGAGCCAGGCACATACGCAGTATATGTCGGATCCCTCACCGTCCCCCTCCACAATGCTTGGGCCGATGCCGGAATCAAGTGGATCGCCGAAAACTGCGCCGACAAGCTGCAGCCGGTCGGTGACCGTTACGGCGTGGCTGAAAGTGTCGATGACAGCCGCTCGACGGCACTCGACCTGATCGCGGCCAACCCGGATCTGCGTGGCTTCCTTGCCTTTGGCAGCCAGGGGCCCATTGGCGCAGGTCGGGCCATCGAGGAGCGTCGACTGGGCGGCAAGGTCCATGTCATGGGACCGTTCTCGCCCGGCCAGGGCCAGAAACTCCTCAAGGACGATGTAATCTCAGGCGGTTTCATGTGGAATCCGGCTGAAGCCGGTCGAGTGTTTGTCACGATGGGCAATATGCTGGTCAACGGTGACGAAATCGCCAGTGGCACCGAAATCGAAGGCCTCGGCGTTGTTGAGCCCGACGCGGAAACCCGCAACATCATCACGGACAACCTGCTTGAGATCAACAAGAGCACCGTGGATGAGCTGGCCGCTAAGGGTCTTTAAGACCTTTTGACGCTGAACCTGGGGACCCCGCGCAAAGCGGGTTCCCCGTCAGGCGCTGAAAACAATCATGACAACAGTTTCCGATACAGCCCACGCGCTGCGGCTTCGTTCCGTTTCGAAGACCTTCGGCGGCGTGAAAGCCCTGCAGTCTGTCGATTTCGAGGTGCGTGCGGGTGAGGTCCACTGCCTTGCCGGTGAAAACGGCTGCGGAAAGTCGACGCTGATCAAGATCGTGACCGGTGTATACACCCCCGATGCGGGCGGCGAAATCGAGCTGTTTGGCGAACGCGTCGGCACAACCTCGCCAACCAAGGCCAGAGCCCTCGGGATTGCCGTAATCTGGCAAGACCTTGCCCTTTTTCCGCACATGACCGTTGCTGAAAACATTGCGTTCGACGAGATGGTGGGTGTGGCGCCTCGCCTTGCCTTCGGTGGGCGCTACAAGGGCCGCGTCAGAAAGGTTTTGGACCGGCTGAATGTGTCACTTGACCTGGACACTCGGCTTGGCGACCTGCCGATTGCACAACGCCAAATTGTTGCAATTGCCAGAGCATTGATGGGCGATGCCCGGCTTGTCTTCATGGACGAGCCGACCGCGTCCCTGACGCAAAGCGAGACCGACGCGCTTTTGAAAGTTGTGCGTACGCTTTCCGCGCAAGGTGTCGCTGTGGTTTTCGTCAGTCACAGGTTGGCAGAGGTGATCGACATTTCTGAAAGAGTAACCGTCCTGCGCGATGGCAAGCTTGTAGGCGTTTATCCGACTGATGGCATGACCCAGTATCGCCTTGGAGAACTGATGACCGGAGCTCAGTTGGAAAATGTCGTCCGGGCACAAGACCGGTCGACCGCCCTACCCGTTTTGGAAGTCAAAGCCCTTTCACGCCATGACGAGTTCAAGGATATAGATCTTATAATTCGACAGGGAGAAGTGCTCGGCCTCACAGGGTTGATCGGAGCCGGTCGGAGCGAACTGGCACATGCCCTGATTGGTATGAATGCACCCGACAAAGGCGAAATCCGTCTTGGGGGATCCCCGATCCGCCTCCGCTCGATCCGCGACGCAATCGCACGCGGTGTGGCCTATGTATCGGAAGATCGATTGTCTCTGGGGCTGATCCAGCCGCAATCAATTGCCGACAACACCGTCATTTCGGTGCTTGATCGCATTCTCGGTGCATTTGGCTTGATCTCTCCAGCGCGACAATCACGGCTGGTGCGGCACTGGATCGACGAGCTGGCCGTCAAGATCGGAAAACCGGACGACGCTGTCTCGACCCTATCGGGCGGCAACCAGCAGCGGGTCGTACTCGCCAAATGGCTGGCGACCGAACCGCGCCTCCTGATCCTCGACAGCCCGACTGTCGGTGTCGATGTGGGGGCACGGGCAGGAATATTTCGTATTGTTCGAAGGCTCGCAGATGAAGGTCTTGCGATACTGTTGATCTCTGACGAGGTGAGCGAAGTCATGTTCAACGCAGACCGCGTTTTGCACATGGCCGACGGTAAGATTGTGGGAGAATACGATCCTCACGCTACCAGCGTGCAGGACCTGGAGGCGCTCATCTATGCGTGACCTCTTCCGCACATACCCTGTTGAAGCCCGCCTTTCGGTTGTCCTTTTTTGATGATCCTCGGCCTCTCGCTGGCAACAGACACATTCCTGACACTCGGCAATATCACTTCGCTTCTGAACAACAACGCCGTCAATCTGATCTGGGCCGCCGGCCTTCTCGTGGTTCTGGTTGCGGGAGGCATCGACATCTCGTTCGCGGTCGCTGCCTCGGTTGTCCAATACGTCGCGGCACAGATTTTCATGGGGATCGGCGGTGGAAGTTGGGCCATCGGCTTTTTGGTCGCGGCGGCATTGGGGATTGGCCTGGGGATGGTCAACGCTCTTTTAATCCATGGTTTCCGGGTGATATCCATCGTCATCACCATTGCGACGTTCAACGCGTTTTTCGGCCTCTTGATGTTCTTCACCAAGGGGCGAAACATTTACAATCTTCCCGATTGGTGGACTGACCGCATCTTCATTTTCGAACGCCAGGCACCGGATGGAAGCTGGTCGGAACTGAACCTGTCTGTTGCGGTCATGATCGCTTGCGTTCTGGCAACATGGGCACTGATCCGGCTGACAACACTCGGTCGTCAACTCTACGCTTTCGGAGACAATCCTGAAGGGGCGCGACGCTCCGGCGTCAACATCTGGCAAATGCAGATCGTGGCCTTCGGCTGGTGCGGCATGATGGCGGGAATTGGCGGACTAATGCAGGTTAACATCGCCCAGGAAGTCGTGCCCAACGCGCTTTACGGCCGGGAACTGGACGTACTGGCGGCGGTCGTTTTGGGCGGGGCACGCCTTGGCGGCGGACGTGGAACGGTTGTCGGCTGTATATTGGGTGTGATGTTCGTGGCAATCACACAAAATGGATTGAACCTTCTCGGCATATCTCCCTTCGCGTTCCAGATGATCATCGGTGCCACAATCCTGGTGGCGATTTCGTCTTCAAACTTGTCCTTCAAACTCTGGAACAGGTCTCGAGACACCGAAGCGCGCTTGAAGGAAAACACCACATGAGCCTAAGAGAGCGCATTCATGCCGTCGCCGGCGCAGAAACGTTGCCGCTTCTGATTTTTCTCGGAATAGTGTTCCTGGCATTCTCATTGGCAACACCGTTGTTTCTTACCGGGGCAAACCTGAGATCCATGGCATTTCAGATGCCAGTGCTGGGTCTGCTGACACTGGCCATGTTGGTACCCATTCTATCAGGCGGTCTGAACCTGGCGATCATCTACCAGGCCAACATTTCCGGCCTGGCTCTTGCATGGACGTTGATCCAGTTCGGCGGACCCGATGCGGGCATCGGTGCTTTTATCCTTGGTGTCACGCTTGCCGTACTTGCCGGCGCCTTGTCTGGCGCCGTCATGGGGGCAGTCGTTGCCTATGTGGGCGCACATCCTATTCTTGTTTCGCTTGCCATGATGATTTTTCTGCGCGGGCTGGGAGAGTTCCTCACCAGAGGCGGCGACATTTCAGGGTTCCCGGAATTCGTGAACATCCTCGGTCACGGCAGCATTGCCGGTATTCCGGTTCCAATGATCATCTTCATACTCGCCGCGATCGTCTGGCACATCATGTTGAAGCGCACGCGGCATGGGTTTTCGGTCTATATGGTCGGCTCGAACATCAAGGCCTCCGAATATTCCGGCATCCATACCCGCAAAACCCTGGTCACGATCTATGCCATCTCGGGCGTAATTTGCGCGATTGCCGGGATCGTGATGGCGGCACGTTTCAACTCGGTTCGTGTCGGCCATGGCGAGGCTCTTTTGCTTGTTACGGTTCTGGCATGTTTTCTGGGGGGCATCGATCCCTTCGGTGGCTTCGGCCGCGTCCTCCCCGTGGCCATTGCCCTGATAATCCTTCAGGCGCTGTCTTCGGGCCTGAACCTGATCGGGGCAAACCAACATCTTTCAACCGCAGTCTGGGGCTTGTTTCTGATCGGCGTTATGGCGCTCAGGTGGGTCGGGTTGCGATGGCGGAGCAGACAACGAAAAGGAACATGACCGTGGAAGGTTTCGGCGTACATACAAGCATGTGGACCATGCATTGGGACCGCGCGGGCGCAGAAAGAACAATACCGGCTGCCGCGGCCTACAAAATGGATTTCATCGAGATCGCACTTCTGGACACAAGCGTCGTCGACGCGCAGCACACACGCGATCTGCTGGCCAAGCACGACATGCGGGCCGTCTGCTCGCTGGGTCTGCCGCAGGAAAACTGGGCCTCGGTGAACCCGGACGGTGCCATCGAGCATCTGATCGATGCAATGAACATGACCAAGGCTATGGGCGCGGAAGCGCTGTCTGGAGTGACCTATGGCGGGATAGGCGAGCGCACCGGCGTGCCGCCAACCCAGACCGAATACGACAATATCGCCCGTGCCCTGGAGGCCGCGGCGAAACATGCCAAGAACCTTGGTATCGACTTCGGGATCGAACCGGTGAACCGTTATGAAAACCACCTGATCAACACGGGCTGGCAGGCGAAGGACATGATTGAGAAGGTGGGAGCCGACAACATCTTCATTCACCTCGACACGTATCACATGAACATTGAGGAAAAAGGCGCGGGCAACGGGATCCTCGATGCGCGTGACCATCTGCGTTACATCCACCTTTCGGAAAGCGATAGGGGAACGCCGGGCGAAGGGACCTGCGACTGGGATGAAATCTATGCCACTCTGGCGGCCATCGGCTTCAAGGGAGGATTGGCGATGGAAAGCTTCATCAACATGCCGCCCCAAGTGGGATACGGCCTTGCTATCTGGAGGCCTGTCGCCAACTCTTTCGAGGAAGTGATGGACAAGGGCCTCCCCTTCCTGCGCAACAAGGCAAAGCAGTATCGTTTGATATGAGCGTGGAAATCTCAGAAGCCGCCCTGGCAGACCATCTGCTGGGCATGACCTCAGGGCAACGCATCATCTGCGCGGTTGCCGGTGCACCCGGGTCAGGCAAATCGACACTGGCACAATCCCTTGTTGATCGCATGAACGCAGGCCAGCCCGGTATTGCTGAAGTGTTTCCAATGGACGGGTTTCACTATGACGACCTGTTTCTCGTGCCGGCTGGCCTGCGTCCGCGAAAAGGCGCTCCAGACACCTTTGATGTCGGCGGGCTTGCTTCCATGCTCGCCCGGCTCCGTGACAACAAAGAACCGAACGTGGCAGTGCCCGTTTTCGATCGGGAGATCGAAATCGCACGTGCCGGAGCGCGCCTGATTGACAATTCGGTTCGTATTCTGGTGGCAGAAGGAAACTACCTTCTTTTGGACAAAACTCCTTGGAAAGATCTGCTTCCCTTTTTCGACGTCACGGTATCGTTGGACGTTCCTGAAAGCGTACTTCGCAAAAGACTCAGCGAACGCTGGCAGGCTTTTCAGCTTAGTGAGGCCGAAATCGATGCCAAAGTCGAGGAGAACGATCTGCCAAATGGACGGCTTGTTCGGGAGCATCAAACTTCAGCCAACTTCGTAATTCGATATCGGGAATGACCGGCAAGGGCAAAATCGCGGTCCTCGACGTTGGTAAAACCAACGTTGACCTTTGGGTAGCGGATCCAGCGGGACACTTGCTTGAGAACCGGTCGACGCCGAACAAAGTATCGGACGGCCCTCCCTGGCGGCACCATGACCTCAAGACACTTGGCGATTGGTTGGGAGAAACGCTTGCAGCTATCTGCCTGCACCACCCGATCGAGCTCCTGATACCGGTCGGACACGGCGCGGGAGGCGTTCTTGTGGGTGGGGACCCTGCAGCCGAACACATGGGCGCGATGCTGCCCATGATTGACTATGAAGAAAGCTGCCCGGAAGACATCAACACTGAATATCTCGGCATAAGCGGCACATTCGAGGATCGCGGAAGCCAGGTGATGATGGCCTCAACCCACGCGGCGCGGCAACTGCTTCTTATGCAAAGGGCAGATCCAAAAACCTTTGCAAAGGCAAGCCACTATTTGAACATTGCCCAGTACTGGGGATGGTGGCTGACCGGCGTCGCCGCTTCGGAATTTTCTGCCATGGGGGCTCAATCGCATCTGTGGAATGTTCCTCGACGACAGTGGAGCCCCATCGTGGATGCCCAGAGCTGGCGCGGGCTTATGCCCGACTTCCGGCCGGCATGGTCAAAACTCGGCAATATTCGCCCCGAGTTGCAGAGCCGATACGGCTTGCCAGACACCATTGGCGTTCTGACCGGTGCTCATGATTCCAGCTCGAACTTTTACCGTTACATTGCCGCTGGACTTGAAGACTTCACACTGGTTTCGACCGGAACCTGGGTCGTTGCGATGTCGAGGGAAGCCAACACGGCAACACTCAATCACGATCGAGGCACGACAATTAACGCCGACATGAGCGGAATGCCTGTTGGCGGTGCACTGGTGATGGCAGGACGTGAGTTTTCGGCAATTGCCGGCCCCACCTGGCACGGCGACGGCGCGAAGCTTGAGGCGCTCGCCCATATCGTGAATCAAGGCACTTTGGCCCTTCCCAGCTTCAGCAACAATGACGGTCAGTTTCCCGGCAGCGCCGGCCGTGGCAAAATTATTGGGCCGATGCCGGAAACCGCAGCAGACCGAACGGCTCTCGCGGTGTTGCAGGCTGCCCTGCTGACGGTCAACTGCGCGGATGTTCTGGACGGTGGTCGCCGCTTGATCCTCGACGGCACTTTTTTGAAGGAACCTTTATATGCGCCACTGGTCGCAGCTCTGCGCCCCGATGACAAAACAGAGCTGTCAGAAGAAAAAAATGGTGTCGTGATAGGTGCGCTTTGCCTGGCAGCACAAGAATTGGGTGGGCAGCCCATTGATCTCAGTCTGAAACCGGTGGAACCTGCGGCTATTCCAGGTCTTGCGACCTATGCCAGTGACTGGCGCACGGCCGCCGAAGAAAACGCCAGCGAGGCGCGATAACCAGTTTCACGTTCTCAGCCATCACGACAGAGCCGACGAGCCGACGAGCCGACGAGCCGACGAGCCGACGAGCCGACGAGCCGACGAGCCGACGAGCCGAGTGATGCGCTACTGACGCTTTAAAGCGCAACTTCAAAAGAGTGGTGCGTATTTCCAGTTATCTGCATCAGGAGTGACTTCGTCGAGTTCATAACCTGCTCTTTGCAGACGCTTGGCGATTTCCAGGCCGTCCTGTGCTGCCTGGTCGACATACTGCCGGCCGATCATTTCGTATTTGGCAACCCCATGTCCGCGCACCAGATCCAGACCATAGTTGTATCTGCCAACCGGGTCGCCAGCTTCGGCGGCGCGGCGGTCCTTCAACAGCTTGACATGCGTGGAATGGCGCCAGACTGCACCGTATCTCCAATTGAGTCATTGCAGACATGGCTTACTGAAAAAGATGAGGTGTCACAGCCGACAAAGGATCAGTACGGATAGAGTGCGATGCGTTCGGATACTCTATCCAAATCAAAGAGTAACCACGCGCCATGATTGGATAATACTTGCGCAGGGTTGTAGCAATGTAGATTTCGCAACTTTTAAGAATCGGATTAAAGTAGCGCTGTTCGATAGGGGTGGGCGCTATGGATAACAATACAATTCCCACGTTTCGGTTCGACGGTGCAGATATTGGACGCCAGTTCTGCTTTGATGCGTGGCGTGAAACGCTTCGCTGTGTCTATGACGTTGAACCGCTAGAGGATGACGCAAGCGATTCAGTTCGCTTGGATGGCTGGCTGTTGGACGGTCTTATCTTTTCAGAAGTTGCATTCTCTAAACAGTCATTTAGCCATCACGGTAAACATTTGCGTGATTCAAACTATCTGAGCTTGCAAGTATATCGTTCCGGCAGCTCAAAAGGCATCTCGGCAGATGGAACGTGGTCATTGGAGCCTGGCCAGGTTCATATTTTTGATTTTTCAAGAGAGTTTCATTCTGTAGCTGAAAAATCAGTGGTCTCTGGGGTGACGATTCCACATGAGGCCGTCGGCTACGATCCGGCAAGATTTCCGCCGCACATTATGTTCTGTGGAAGTTCCGTGATTGGTAGTTTGTTGTTAGATGCTTTTGATAGCATTCAGCGCAATCTTCCGGGATTACAGCAAGAGGAAGGAATGGCTTTGGCGCAGGGCTTTTCTGGCCTTGTTCGTGGCATTCTCGCCCCAAAAACGATTGACCAATCATCGGCGGCAAAGAAATTTGCGATCGAACGGCGTGTAGCGATGCGGTCCTATCTTGACAGTCACTTGTCGGACCCAGACCTTGGGATAGGGGATCTGTTGCGGGCGTTTGGTGTGTCCCGTCCCTCAATCTATCGCGACTTTTGTGATGTCGGTGGCGTGACGACCTATATTAACTCGCGTCGTCTCGATCGTGCTTTCCATCAGCTAATAGCTACGCCGCCATCACACGGTCGCGTCAAAGAAATAGCCAACCGGCTTGGATTTAATGATGCAGCACATTTTAGCCGGTTGTTCCGCCAGCGATTCGGAGTATCACCTGGCACTGCAATGAAAGGCCGTCCGAAGGCCAGCGCGGATTCTCTAAACTCAGATCAGTGCAGTTCATCCTTCGCAAGTTCACAGCTAAACGATTGGTTTGGCGTTTATTGATAAATAAAAACCCCTTGCCGGAGATGCGTCTCAACAAATAAATTTGAGACTTATGTCCATTTTTTTATTCTTTTAGTTTGGGCACACTTAACACGTGTCATGGACACTATTTGTGTGACTAGGAAGTAACTGCTTCGCCAAAAATCGAAAAAGCCTCCATTGATCGCTCGGCATACACTCCGTGGTGACGGGCCTTGGGCGGCAAATTAAGAGAAACCATATTAAGGAGTGGGCTCGTGACAGCAATTGATGCCAAGCCGTTTCCGTACCATTTCGATATCGATCACATCGCTTTGGTTTGCATAGACATGCAACGAGACTTTTGCTTGCCGGGAGGATTTGCTGAATCGCTCGGAAACAATCTTAGCAATATACAGCCATGCATTCCGGTCATCGCTAAGCTCCAGGAGGGCTTCCGCAAAGCCGGCCTTCCAGTAATCCACACAAAGGAATGTCATAAACCGGATCTTTCTGATCTACCGACAGCCAAGCGTAACAGGGGTAATCCGAAGATAAAGATTGGCGATCCTGGACCCATGGGCCGCATTCTAATTGACGGTGAGGAAGGGTCTGACTTCATTCCTGACTGCCAGCCACTTGAGCATGAGCTGGTCGTCGCGAAGCCCGGAAAAGACACTTTCTACGGAACCAATTTCCACGAATACCTTATGAGACGCAATATCACCAATTTGATTATCACGGGCGTAACAACCGAGGTTTGCGTGCAGACCACGATGAGGTGTGCAAACGATCGCGGGTATGACTGCCTTTTGGTGGAAGACGGTACCGACAGTTTTTTCCCTGAATTCAAGGAAGCTACATTGAAGTCTGTAGTGGCTCAGGGCGGCATCGTTGGGTGGACCTGCTCGTCTGACAAGATTCTGGATCATCTCGCAACACTATAAGGCTCTGACCGCTGAGCGGATAAGACCGTTCTCGAACGACCGCATTCCTGTGGAGGTTGTGGACCAAGAAATGATCAAGCCAATTGACATGGTTGTTTTGAGAGTTGAGCCGGGCCAAGTTCCGTATTGGCGCTTGGTCCTGCGCGGTTGTTCGCAATTATGCTTTCAAACCAACGAGCTAACCGGTTTGTTTTTTCTGGCGGCAGTTTTCGTTGCGTCGCCTATCGCCGCAGCTTACATGTTCACTGCGGCAACCATCGCACCCGGTGCCCGTATGCTTCTCGGCGATCGTGGCGAAACGCTAGAAACTGGCTTGCCGGGCCTCAATCCGACTTTGATTGCAATCTCATTGCCCGCCTTCTACCAGACCGGCTGGGCAAATTTCGAGATGTGGGGCGTGCTTGTCTTTTGCGTGATTTGCGCGGTTTTGCTTGTCAAATTACTTCTTTTACTTCTTCCTTTTCCCATACTTGTCTTGCCTTTTTTGATCATCTTCTGGCTTCTGGCTGCTGCGGCGCCTCACATCGAATTCCTTGAGCCGGTCGTTGTTCCTGCAGAGTCCACGGCGCAGTTCAAACCATTGGTGGCTGTAGTGCTAAGTTTGGGACAGGCGTTGTTTTCACCAACAATCCTGTCAGGATTGCTCTTCCTCGCCGGCATCCTCGCTAGCAATTGGAGGCATGCCGTGATCGCGGTCATCGGCGCGCTTATTGGTACGGTGGTTTCCTACTATTATCGAGAAGTGGATCCCGTAAGTATCAATTTAGGCCTATATGGGTTCAATGGCGTGTTAGCGGCAGTGGCAGCCTACGTTACTTGCGGAGCAAAGCTGCGGCTAAGCATTCTTGGTGCGCTGCTTGCAACAATACTGATACCGGTCGTTACCGACTTTGGTGTCCAGATGCTCTCGGCGCCTTTTGTACTCACGACTTGGCTTTTGCTCTTGCTTGGGTGGGCCGAAACCAAATGGTTCAATGTCGACTGAGCCAACGGGGCGTCTGATGTCCAAGACGCCGCCCCTCCCTCAACACCTTTAAAAAGAAGGGAACTGAGACATGTCCAATTTGGATTCTGTGACCGTACTTCCTGATCTGATTCAATACGCAACGAAGTTGAAAGATACGGAAGATTGGGTTGCTTTCCGCCCGGGAGTAACGGCTCACTGGCTCTACAATGAGGGAAATGGTGGCCCTGCTGCCGTATTGTTACGCTACGAACCAGGCGCGAGGGTCAATCTGCACGAACATATCGGTTACGAACATATATTTGTCATCGAAGGAGACCAGTTCGATGAATTTGGTAGTTATCCGCAAGGCACCTTTGTCATCAGCCCGCCTGGCACAAGACACTCTCCAGGCAGCAAAAACGGCTGTGTGGCGCTGCTGATTTATGAAAAACCAGTGCGCTTCATTGAGGAACAGTGACAGGATCGCGTGCTTAGCCGCAAATGGAAACTTGTTAGGTCCTGTTGAGAAAGTGGATTCCCAAATCAGCTGAGCTGTAATTCAAGGCTCTCTTTTAGGTGGCAGTTTCAGCACGTGGTGATTTGACAGACTTAGAATGAGATTTAATCGAAACACTGCTTCCTTCTAAGCGGGGCCGAAAGTCTCGCCCGACTTAGGAAAACCGCAGGGAAACGATGCCTTGCAACTCCCGAGCCTGCAAAGACAGAAACCGGATCGAGCTCATGTTCTACAAGGTCAAACAGTTCCGAAGATTTGCTACCCGGTATGACAAAAACAAAAACCTTTGCCGGGCTCCTCAACCTTGCAGCCGCACAAATCTGGTTACGTGAATTTGTCAACTGGACACAGTCTGAAACCGGTGGAACCTACGGCTATTCCAGGTCTTGCGACCTATGCCAGTGACTGGCGCACGGCCGCCGAGGCAAACGCCAGCAAGGCACAATAAGCGGTTTTTCATTTTCCGGTATTGCGACATCACGACAGAGTTCACTCGCCAAGTGATGCGCTACTGACGCTTTTGAGCTCCACATTAAAAGCGAGGCGCATATTTCCAGTTGTCTGCATCTGGCGTGACCTCATCAAGGTCATAACCTGCTCTTTGCAGACGTTTGGCGATCTCCAGACCGTCACAGCTTGAGTTAGGCAAAATGGATCGCCGACACATTCGAACGATTCAATCGCCGATGAGACTGCGATCGGACGCCGGAACGGCACTCTTGAGCGCTGTTCCGGCAATTGGCGTTAGGCCGGAACCTTGGTTTTGCGCAGGTACGGCAGAACGGTCTCGAAAGAACCGAACTTTGCCTTGGCATCTTCGTCACTTACGGTCGCCGGGATGATCACGTCCTGGCCAACTTCCCAGTTGGCCGGTGTTGCAACACCCTTGCCTGTTGTCTGCAGTGCATCAAGCGCACGCAACACTTCGGCAAAGTTACGGCCGACAGTCATCGGGTATGTCATCGACAGTTTCAGCTGCTTGTCCGGTCCGATAATGAAAACCGAACGCACAGTCGCGCTGTCCGCAGGTGTACGGCCATCCGGCAGATACGCTTCTGACGGCAACATGTCGAAGGCCTTTGAAACTTCCAGCCCCTCATCGGCAATGATCGGAAATCCGGCAGCGGCACCGCCAACCTTTTCGATATCGGCTTTCCACTTCTTATGATCGTCTGCGCTGTCTACCGACACGCCGATCACCTTCGTGCCACGCTTTTCCCATTCCGCAGCAAGCTGCGCCACTGCGCCGAACTCAGTCGTGCACACCGGGGTAAAGTCTTTGGGGTGACTGAAGAGGATAGCCCAAGTGTCGCCGATCCAGTCATGGAAAGTGATCTGACCATGGTCGGTTTCAGCGGTGAAATTCGGAACAATATCGTTGATGCGAAGCGACATGTGATGTGTCCTTTCAGTCTTCGGGGATCAGGGGCGGAAGGCGGATGTTCAGTCCTGCGTGATGAGCTCAGCTTGATGTTTAGTGCATGTTCGGCACTTGGTCCAATGCGGCAATGAGTACCTGTACAGACAAAAACGCTGCCGCACTGAAGTGCCCAAGGAACTGGCTTTGGTCCGTTTCCCCTCGATATGCTTTCTCAGCCAAACACTTTCAAGGAACCAGTTGCGCAAAGACGATGATTTAAGAGCGCTCGGCCGATTTGAACCAGCAACGGCAGCCGAGACCCGTGAAGAGAATCCAATAGTCTCACGTTCGCGCCTTTTCGAACGCGGTCCATGCTGCTTGAAATTTCTCGAAATTGAACCCTGGTTCGCGTGCAGGGCCCAAAACCAGCATTTCAGTCTCAAGGAGCTTTCGGATGGCGCCGGCAAGGTTCGGCATGACCGCGTCCGGTATCACAAGTGCACCGTGGCGATCTGCGTGCACAAGTTCACCGGCGTGAATTTCAAGGCCGAAGATCTTCACAGGAGTGTCGATTTCTTTCACATGCACATATCCGTGGCTGGGGCCAATGGATCCGGCGACAACTGGAAACCCTTCTGGCAAGTCACCGAGGTCGCGCATGACGCCATTGGTGAGCGTGCCGGCCAGATCAAACCCCTTGTGTACCGTCGTGTTGATCTCGCCCCAGAAGGCTCCAATTGCATTTGGATAGTCGAGGTCCTCGACAACTGTAATCGCCGGGCGTGGACCTTCCGACATATAGCGGTAGTAGTCCATCCGCCGAGCCTTGATAACTTCAGCCGGCTCTGTTGGCGGCGCCAAGGCGGAGATCTTTGCCGTTCTTGCGATCCCGACCATTGCACCATCCTCTGGTGCGGAACACAGCATTGTGCCGCGCGTGAAACGATTGAAACCGCGCCGCCCTTCGGCGACTTCAATTGCGTTGCAGACAGTCGGTGTGTCGACGGATTTCAGGAGGTCGATGAGATCAATGTCCATCAGAGTTCCAGCCAGGTTTTGAACGCCTCATTGACAGCGTCAGGTTGTTCAAGTGTCGGGAGATGCCCAGCGCCCTCCACGATCGTCAATGTCGATCCGCTTATGAGGTCATGCATCAGTTCATGTCGATCGAGCGGGCAAAGCCTGTCCTCGGCACCCATGAGAACGAGGGTCGGACATGTGACCCCAGCCAGAGTGTCCTGCTGATCGGGCCGTGTCTGCAATGCCCGCGACTGACGCTCGAACACACCAGCACCAAGATCCAGCGCCATGTCCATGCACAAGTCCAGGACATCCTGACGGCGCGGTCCGTTCGCCAGATAGTTGGGCTTCAATTCGTCTCTCATGACGTCCTTGAGGCTGCCGGCCCGAACCTTGTCTATCTGCGGTTCCCGGCCTTTCTTGACCTCATCAAGTTCGGCACGCGGATTGGTGTCGAGCAACGCAAGCCGGACAACGCGCTCAGGCGCTTGGCGAACGACTTCCATCGCCACAATGCCACCCATTGAAAGGCCGGCGAGCGCGAAGCGAGGAGGAGCATTTTGCAGGAGATCTTCCGCAAGCTCGCGAACGCTCTCGTGCCCGGTCACGGGCGCCAGATGTAACGGCACTTCACCGGACAATTCTGCTATTTGCGGCCCATAAAGGCGCGCATCACACATCATGCCGGGCAATAGAACCAAAGGGGTCACGCACGCTCTCCAGCGATGGCAGCCCCTTCAGCAAGAGCGCCGAGCTTGGCATACGCAATCTCAGGATCAACGGCGCCAAAACCTGCAAATGTCCCGAAACCACAATCGGAGCCTGCGATCACCCTGTCAGCGCCAACAATGTCGACAAACCGGTCGAGACGCTGTGCAACGGCCTCCGGGTGTTCGACAAAATTCGTCGTGGTGTCGACAACACCCGGCACAAGGATCTTGTCTTCGGGAATTTCTGATTTTCGATCCCGGAAGACGCTCCATTCATGCGCGTGGCGCGGGTTCGACGTTTCGAAGAGAACATACCTTGCACGTGCGGACATCAGCGTGGAAAAAACCTTGTCCATCGAAATATCGCACACGTGCGGTCCTTCGTAGTTGCCCCAGCAAATGTGAATACGCACATTCGCCGGATCAATGTTCTGAAGGGCATGGTTCAAGGCCTCGATATGGCTTGCGGCAATCTTGATAAACTCTTCGTCGGACAGGTCGGTGAAGAGCATGTGCCGCGACAGGGCGAGGTCGGGACAGTCCAACTGCAGATCGAGCCCTGCTCCAACGATTGTCTCGTATTCCGCTTTCATGACCTCGGCCAGGGCTTCAAGGTAAGCCTCACGCGAAGGATAAAAGTCATTCTGCAAAAAGAGTGAGATCACACCAGGAGACGCTGCATTCATAAAGCCGCGCTCGACCTCATTGGCTGCCATCGCCGCCTTCAGATTGGCGATGTCCTTTTCCAGTTCCCCCTGCCCTTTTGAACGAACTTCACCAGTGCACATTGGCCGGGCATATTTTGGAGTGCCGCCGCTTTCTGCGATGCGTTTCAGGAAGCTCGGATAGAGCTTCAGATCCGCAGGCGCATTGCGCGGACTGTCACCTGAAAAGCCGGTGTATCGATCCTTCACGTAAGTTGCGTAAGATATCTTGGAAGTCTCGCCGTCGCTCACAATGGAGACACCGGCGTCCACCTGTTTGCGCACGGTTTCATTGACGGCTTCCGTCATTGCCGCGTCAAACGCCGCAGTTTCATAGTCGTCACCATTTTCCCGGGCGAATATGTAGTCGACGACTTTTTGCGTGCGTGGCAGCGATCCCACGTGCGTGACTTCGATTTTGCTCATGTGCATTTCCCCCTTGCGGAACAGGTTGACCTGTCCTTCAAAACCCTTGGTCAGCCAATCCAGGTTGGACCCGCGGGGTCGTCTGTGTTCATCACTCTGAAGAGGCTGGCTTCTCCGCTCATCGAGGGTTCCAGACTATGCTCCAGTTCCGGCGGAACAGCGCAGGTGTCCCCCGGGGCCAGCACCTTTTCGCCGCCCGTCCAACTGAGTTTCCAATGGCCACGCATGACCATCAGGATCTCGTGGCAGTTCAGCCTGTAAGCGGTTTCGGGGATCGATCCGCGGGTCAGGAATTCGACTTCAAAACCTGGCTTGTCCTTGAGCAGCGCATTCTCACCAATCACCTTGCAAGGATTGCCCGCCGCAAGCGCCATCATGTCCCAATACCGGGCGATATAATCCCGAACGACAATGTCGTTGCGCGGTTCCGGAAACGCCTTCAGCTCTTCTTCACTCAAGAGCGGCATCGGATTGACTTCAGCAGGCAGAGACTGACCCATTTTTGTGTCATAAAGGACGCCGTTTTCCCCCAGCACAAGGCCATGATCTGCGGCGTCTTCGATGACCTGCGGCGCCCATGTCACCCCTCCGCCGGCATCGTCACCACCCAGGATCGCCATGATCATTCCGTAGTCCGTGCCGATATTTTCAAAGCCTCGGAAAATCCCGGTGGGGATATTGAAGATGTCGCCTTCTTCAAGCACCATTTCTCCGGCCTTGCCCCAGCGGCCCCAGAAGAAACGCCACCGCCCTTTCAAGACATAAAAGACTTCGGCCGTTGTGTGCGAGTGAAGTGAATTTCGGCATTTTGGCGGTTGTCCGGCCGCACCGATGTTAAAGCCCGGTGTCTCCTTGATATGGACGTGCTGGTCCGGGCTTTCGGAAACACCGCCACCAATGATCGTGAAGTTTTCCTTTTGATCGGACCCGGGTGTATGAGCATCGATAAAGGCCGTACGGCAGGGTTTCAAATCGCCGTATCGGACGATCCGTGTTTCCATTTGTTCAGGGGTCATGACGGAACCTGTTGGTGTTGCGGCTGGCTATCAGCCTGTTTTCAGGACAATCTGTTTCCAGATCGCCGTTTCATCAAAAAGTACGTATTCCCGGCGCAGACCCCATGGACCGAATTCGGCATGTGCGGCACCCATCACGTGGACGTCGGCACCAGATGGTTCGCCGAAGGCACCCCAGCCGTCATGGGTGCCGTGGAGCGACCAACGCAGCGCCGCGCGCGGCGGCATCATCGGGTCATCGCGGCCAATCTGATGCTCGATCTTGAATTCTGCGGACGGAAAGCTTGCACGCAGCCCCATCCAGAACCGGTCTGCATCACTCCAGGAACAACCGGCAACACCACCTGGATAGGCAAGCTGGCAGGCCCGATCATATTCGGCTTCAATTGCTGACATGTCGGCGTTCATAAGGCGGGCCAAAATGTCGGCGTATTTAGCGCCCCACTCATTGTCATTGCCCTTGCCCTTGTATGGGCCCGGTTGATCAATGGCAGGCGTGAATGGCCGCACGCATTCCTTTGGGCCACCCTCGCGAGTGATGAGGTTTCGCGCATAGTCCGCCGGATCCCATCCCATCTGACGCACGATCGCACCCTGGTCCCGGATCAGCCACTCGTCATTGATCTGATTGTTGATCGCGTGGCAGTCGGCAATGATCCGGTATTGCAGTTTCTTGCCGCTCGCCTTGCCGTAGACACCGTCCCCGAGATGGGTCGCTGTTGAAATGATCCGGTGAGACGACAGCATGCCTTCTTCAGGTGAACCGGACCAAATGACATCTTCGCCCAGAAGCGTGCGATTGGGAAATTCGGCAAGTGTCGCCATTGTCGCCCCGATGACGTCCTGGTTGCCTACAACGAGTGAACCAGGCGAACGAACGACGATATCGTCAGAATAGTAGTGATGAAGCGTGGCGATCTTTCGCTCTTCCCAGATCTCCCGGGTGATCCCGATAATGTAGTCGGGAAAGTCCTTCCAGCGCGGGTCAAAGCCTTTCATTCGGCCATCCTTCCGGTACACGTGCGGACCCGCGGATCATGAGCGGCCCATCTATCTTGATTTTCTGAACGTCCTTGCTGCCTTCCTCGATCCAGCCAAGCAGCGTGGAAACCGTCGCTTCCACCATCCGGTTGGAAGGCTGGCGCAACGTTGTCAGGTCGTAGGCGGGCCAGGACGAAAGAGGCACATCATCGTAGCCAACGACCGAAACATCGCCCGGTACATCCAGCTTCAACTCAAACCGCAGGACATCCATGACAGCGAAAGCCATGTGATCGTTGCCGACGAAAACCGCGTCAGGGCGATCACCGCCCTTGAACATGTCGAGCGCTGCAGCGGCAGCGGTCTCGCGCCTGTACATTCCGTCAACACAGGCCAAAAGTTCCTGACCGGCTGCTTCCAACCCGGCACGGAAGCCTGCTTCACGGTCTCGCCCCGTTGAAGACCCAGCCCATCCGGCAATATGCGCTATGCGCTTGTGACCACCGGCCACAAGGAATTTGGCAATCTTTCGGCCGCCCTCGAAATTGTTGGAGGTCACCTGATTAAGGCGCTCGTCGTCCTGTCCACGGTTGAAAAGCACCACCGGAACCCCGGCGTTTGAGCAACGTGAGGCAAGCTCGTTCGACATGCCGACCGAGGCGGTGATGATGCCGTCGACCTGGTAGTCGAGCAATTCACCCATCACCTTGTCGATACCAGCATCATCATTCGACACCATGAAAACCAGAATGTGATATCCGTGTGCCTGAAGGGCATTTGAAAGCTTTTCCAGAGCGTCCGGGTAGAACTGGTTTTCCAGATAGGCCACAACGAGGCCGATGATGCGAGAGCGCCCCGTGATCAGTGAGCGGGCGAGAACATTTGGCCGATACCCAAGTTCTTCAGCTGCCTTCAGGACCTTGTCCGCCATTTTAGGAGACACGGAGGCACCCGGTGTGAAGACACGGCTGACCGCCGACTGGCTGACACCGGCATGCCGCGCAACTTCAACGGATGTGACTTTTTCGCTGCCCATCAGTCTGCCGTCCAACCTCCGTCAACCAGAAGGGAGGTTCCGGTCACGAGGGACGAGGCATCACTTGCCAGATAAAGCACTGCGCCCATGATGTCTTCCACAACACCAGTGCGACCCAGCTTGATCTTTTGTTCGATCCACTTGACCCGCTCGGGATTGTCGAAGGTCTGTTCGGTAAAAGGTGTTCGTATGAAGGTTGGGCAAATAGTATTGACCCGCACCTGTTTCGGACCGAATTCCAGGGCCATCGCCTTGGTGAACCCTTCAACTGCAAACTTCGATGCGCAATAGACAGCACGATCGATGCCACCTACATGGGCCATCTGAGATGACATGTTGATCAGGGAACCGGGTCTTCCCGCCTCGATCAGCCCCTTGGCGACACACTGCGTGATGAAATAGGCCCCCCTGAGATTGACATTCATCACCGCGTCAAAATCTTCAGGCGTGGTTTGTGTCGCCGGGGTGTGCCTTGCAAGGCCTGCACTGTTTACAAGCACGTCAAACGGCCCGTGTCTTTCCACGCTCACCTGCACTTCCAGCACATCGGCAATATCGAGCTGCAAGGCAGATGCCTTCCAGCCTCGTCCATTGAGCGCTGAGACTGCCTCTTTCAGCTTTTCCTCACGCCGGGCAGCCAGGACAACCTCGCCGCCAGCTTCCGCCAATGCTGTGGCACAGGCCAGCCCGATACCGGAGGAAGCACCTGTAACAAGGACGCGTTTACCGGCAAGAGAAAAACTTGGGGTGGAAGGAAGCTCGATCATTGAAAGGCCACTCCGGTGTCTGGGTCAAAACCGGCGCGGGCCTTGTTGAATTCCCGGAGCCTCTGGAAAACGTCAACACCGAGCTGCGCATAGGCGTCCAGCAGGTCGACCAGCACCCAGTTTTCACGGATCAGGCCGTTCTCCAGTCTCCAGAAATCCAGACTGCGCATGGTGATCTTCTTGCCAGATGGGGCAATTCCCATCCAACCGTCGTGCGAAACGGTCTGGATCATGTTCGGCCAACCAGTCACGGCGGCATAATTTCTGTCGCCAAAGAAGTGATACTGGACCTGATCCACGTATTGTCCACGGTCCGGCATTCCGTTCAGGAAGGGGATCTGGTGCCATTTGCGAAATCCCTCGATGCCGCGCCCAGTCCCGATACCGGAAGGACCGTACCAGCTCATCCTAGGGTGCCAGAACCTTGGCATTTCCATGACTTCATGGCCGCCTTGCGACGGATGCCGCTTCATGTATGTGAGCATATCGATAATGTGCTGACAGGTGACTTTGCCGGCACCTGCGTCGTAGGGACCTGGTACGATGCCATCGGCAGTGGCAGGGCCCGGCACTTGCCACTCTCGACCAAGGCTTGGAGCCATTGGCCAGGCGCTGGCCTGCATCATGACTTCCGGAATGTCCCAAAGCGCCTGAAACTCGACCACCTTGCCGTCGGCAAAACGAAAAAACTCATGAAAACGCATGGCAACCTGGTGCCTGGTCGCCGGGATATCGAGCCATGGATTTTCGAAGGAACCGGTGTAATACCCACCGCATCCGACCCAGTCATTGCCTTCCGGTGTCGGGCCGGCCATCACGATGGTATCCCGGCGCTCCAGATCAGGTATTGCCTTGAACAAGGCCGCATAGGCCTTGTCATAAAAAGCGTCGCTTCCTGTCGTTTCGCCAATTGGATGGCAAAGACGAAACACGGCATCCGGAGAACAAAGCTCGGTGAGTGCCTTGCGGACACTCACCTCCTCAAAATCGTACATCGCTTCGCGCAAGGAGGCGATGCGCGCTTTGTGCTGCGTATGCGTGTCCAACGTCATGCGCCGGGCACTTTCATCGGCCAGAAGTCGATCATGACATTCTTCTGATAAGCAGGCCGTTCACACAGTCTGTCGTAATAAGCCTTGAGCCCCGGCAGGTCCGCGCGGTCGAACTCCAGCTCATAGTATCGGTACAACAGACCGCCGATCTGAAAATCGGCAAGGTTGAGCGCATCGCCGCCGATATAAGTGCCCTTTATCAACTGTTCGACAATTGTCATGGCTTGTTTGAGAGCTGCCTCGGCAGCGGCGATTGCGTCTGAGTTCCGGTCTTCGACAGTGGTGCGCACGAACTGTATGAAAATGGTCGGGATGAGCGGCACATAGATGTGCTGTCTCGACATATCCGCCCAGCGCTCGATCTGCGCTGCAGCCATGGGATCGGTGGGATGATCGCCATATTTGCGCATCAGGTACCGCAATATGGTCATGGCCTCAGAAAGGGTTTCGCCACCATCTTCCAGCACGGGCACAAGGCCCAGCGGGTTCATTGAAAGAAATTCCGCAGTGTCGTTGCCGCCGAACGGCCCGCCGACATCAAGACGCTCATAAGAAAGGCCCAGTTCTTCCAGGCACCAGACGACGGGCTGAACATTGGCGGATGTCAGGCGTCCATGGACTTTTATCATTCTGCTGCTTCTCCATAAGGTACATTGCCGCCTCCATAGCGGCGCACCCGGATATTGGCCTGTTCGGCATGGCCAACGAAACCCTCAAGCATGCAAAGACGGGAACAATAGGCACCAATTTCAGCTGCAGCCTCGTCCGTCAGTACTTTTTGGTAGGAGTGCGTCTTCAGGAACTTCCCAACCCAGAGACCTCCTGTGTAGCGGCCTGCCTTCTTTGTCGGCAGCGTATGATTCGTTCCGATAACCTTGTCACCATTTGCAACGTTGGTACGGGCCCCCAGGAACAGCGCACCGTAACAACTCATGTTTTCCAGGAACCAATCGTCCCTGTCCGTCATCACCTGCACATGTTCGGAGGCAATATCGTCAGCGACCGCCAGCATCTCTTCGTAGCTGTCGCACAGGACAACCTCGCCATAGTCTTCCCAGGATTTCGCTGCAGTCTCTGCTGTCGGCAAGATCTCAAGGAGGCGGTCGATTTCCGCCAAAGTCTCTGTGGCAAGCTTGCGGGAGTTTGTGACGAGGACAGCCGGGGAATTATAGCCGTGCTCTGCCTGCCCCAGGAGATCCGTCGCGCACATTTCCGCATCAACTGTTTCATCCGCAATGACCATAGTTTCTGTTGGTCCTGCAAAGAGATCGATCCCGACACGGCCGAAGAGTTGCCTCTTGGCTTCGGCGACAAATGCATTTCCAGGTCCAACCAGCATATGCACAGGGTCAATGGTTTCGGTCCCGATCGCCATTGCGCCGACCGCCTGAATACCGCCAAGCACGTAGATCTCATGAGCACCACCCAGATGCATGGCCGCGATGACCGCAGGGTTAGGCGCTCCTTTGAAGGGGGTGTCGCGGCAACGATACGTGGCACTTTCGCCACGGATGCGGTCGCGACGGACATATGCGCTGAAGCGACCATCGGAAACTTGCCGCCCGGCACATAGCAACCGACCGACTGCACCGGGATGTTCTTGTGACCGAGAATGACACCGGGCAGCGTTTCCACCTCGATGTCGAGCATGGAATCGCGTTGTGCCTGAGCAAATTTCCGCACCTGCTCTTGCGCAAATTTGATGTCAGCCATGTCGCGTGGCGACACTTGATTCATCAAGGCTTCAATTTCAGACGGAGACAGGCGGAAGGACGGTGGTGCATAATTATCGAACTTCTCTGAAAGCTCGCGCACGGCGGCGTCGCCTCGTGTCTCGATTTCGTGCAGCGTTCCCTCGACGATTGAACGAACCTTGGCGTCATCCTCAGACCGTTCGGCTTCAGGCTTGCCACGCTTGAGATATTCAATCGCCATGTTTCTTCCCTTTCAAAGCGCCGGCGAAGGTCTTGTTCCGGCCTTCTACCGCTTGCGCAAAATTGTCAATTCTCAATTTGCATACGTATGCAGAACAATCAAGACGCTTATTCAGATTGCTCTGGAAGTTGTCTGCGGCCCGGTTAGGCCGCCTTGCCAGGAACGGGGGTTGACGGTCTCCGCGGTCGAAGGCCTCCCACCCTTCCCCGTTGAAAACATCTATTCCGAGCTGAGCCAGGACATGCGGAAAGTCGACCATGACCCAGTTGTCGACAATCTTGCCGTCTACCACTTTCCAGAAGTCCATATAGCGGATCTCAACCCGTTTTCCGGTCGGCTCGACGCCCATGAATGCACCGGAATGTGTTGCTTCCTGCCTCCCGAATGCAGCCGCCCACTCGCCCATGTAGAGCCGTGCTTCGTCCACGCAAACCTTTTCCGAAAAGGCCGCCTGAAACGGCTTTTGCCAGTTGTTCTGAAATTCCTTAAGTCCGGTTTTGGTGCCGCAGCCGGTGTTGCCGAGCCAACGGAAACCTTCGGAGAAGAATTCTCCAATGTCGGCGATCCGGTGGTCGTTGAGGCCATCTACCATTGTCTCGATGACACGTTTCGTCTCATCGGTTTTGCTCATATCCGTATCGCGGCTCAAAACAGCCTGTTCAGGACGAGATCCCTTCATGTCCGGCCTCTGTTCATTTCTTCAAAAACATCAAAACCCATCTGCAAAAGCACGTGTGGCACATCGACAAAGACCCAGTTCTCCATCAACTTGTCACCTTCGCGCCGCCACCAGTCGCACACGCGCATATAGAGACGATCTCCTTTGGACGGCTGCCCCAGAAATGGCTTCGCCTGAACCGCGTTCAGTGACGGCCATCCGCCCGAGCAGACATAATTGCCGTCGCCAAAACGCGTGAAATGCCGGGTGCGGCTGCCTTCGACTGCTCCGCCGATCCATTCACTGAATGTGTTCTCGAAAGGCACCTGAAATCCGGCAAAACCTTCCAGACCCGCAAAGCTCCCGAAGGCTGCGGGGCCATACCAGAGCATGTTTTCGTGCCAGTACGGCCGCCACTGTTCGTCCTTGGTCGCGAGCTTGCGCAGCATGTGCGTAACCATCTTCAAGGAAACCGCACTTACCGCCGGATCATTGTGGTGCCACTGCAAACCATCCTGGGTCACAGGGCCGGGCAGATACCCGGTATATCCGCGGGTTGCTCCCGGTGAAACGGCAATTGGCCATTGACTGGCCGCAATCATCAGCTCTGGGATATCGAGATAGATGTAGCTCTCGACAGCGCGCCCATTTTCCATTCGGTGGAATTCCCCAAACCGGAGATAAGCCAGCGCTCCCGTCGGTCTGATGCCAAGCCAGGGTGACTTGAAATTCCCAAAATAGTAGCCTGTCGAAGTTACCCAGCCTGCCTCCTCAAAGCTTCCACCGAAAGCGATATAGTCGGACCGCCCAAGTCCGCTGAAAGCTTGTTTGAGGGGCCCCAGGAACTGATCGACATAGTTGCCCGGTCCGACTATCTCGTTCAAAGGATGCACAAGATTGATGACCGCATCTTCAGCGAAAAAACGATGCGTTGCTGCAACTGCCCCTCCGGCATGTCCCAATCTGCAGGCGTCCACATACGCCTTCAGGGCAGCCTTGTTTGCCGGTATGGGGGACACCTGGTTCACCGATCAGCCCTTCACCGCTCCGGCGGTCAGTCCGGAGACAATCTGACGCTGGAACAGCATCACGAGCAGGAACAACGGTGCAGTGGCGGACACAACAGCTGCAACAGCGAACATCACGTTACCCTCGGTATAGGTCGTTCCAAGGAACGCCGCGATTTTCGGCACCATGGTCCGGTTCTGCTCGTTCAGCAGCATCGTGGTTACAGCAAAATCGTTGTAAGCCAGCAGGAAACTGAACAATCCGGTCGTGATTACACCGGGCCACATCACCGGAATGATGACATAGCGAAAGGCCTGAAACTGCGTGCACCCATCAACCTTCGCGCTTTCATCAAGATCGATCGGGATCTTCTTGAAGAACGAATGCAGCATCCACAGGGTGAATGGCTGATTGATCGCCACAAGCACGATGATCGCCGTCGGCAGATACCCCCAAAGGTTCCAGGCAAAAAACGGTGGCAGATACCCCGAAACCAGTGTGATTTGGGGCATGGCGCGGAAAATCAGCGCAGCTATCAGGAGCCAGAAGACATAATTGTAGTTGGAGCGGCTGAGCGCGTATCCACCAAGCGTGCCAATCGTCAATGAGGTGACGACGACAAAAACGCAGACGATGCCGGTGTTCAGTGCAGCGCGCCAAAACTCTTCCTGCACCCAGGCACCATAGTATCCGGCCCCGGTAAAGGTCGAACCATGCGTTTCTTCGGTCAGCTTGCCGGTGATGGCATTGGTCCAGTCGGCGATCGAAAAGAAGTCGAGTTCGACCTTGAAGGATCCCCACAGCGTCCAGAAGAAGGGAAACGCTGCCAGCACAAGCCAGAAAACGATGAATAAGGTCGAGGCAACCTTGAGGGAAACCGGTGCCTGCCTGGCAGATGAACTCATGGCTCAAGCCTTCCCTTTAAAGTCGCGCCAAGTGCGCACAAGAACCGGCGACAGCAAAATGGCCACCCCGATAATCGTCAGAACGGACGTGGTTGCAGCCGCTGACAGCTGGTTGGTCTCTCCGCTTAGATCGTTGAAAATGATCCACGAAAGCGACGTCGCATGAGCGGAGGCATTGAAACCGATGATCGGCTCAAACACGCGGAAATTGTCCATGAGCTGGATAAGCGCCACAAATGTCACGAGCGGCGTCAGATGCGGAAGCACAACATATCTGGTCTGCTGCCAGCGTGTTGCGCCGTCGATCTGCGCGCTTTCCAGTGTGTCTTGCGGCACGGTCTGTAGTCCGGCGTAAAAAACAACGAATGCAAAAGGTGCCGAGTGCCAAATGCCGTAAACCATCAATGCGATCCACATCAACGGTGTCGAGGCCTTCAGCGAAAGATCCGGGCTGCCTGCAACATATTGGATGAACTCACCAATGACGCCGCGACTGTCGATCATCCAATAAAGGGTCAGCGATCCGATCAGCGGTGTAACGATCATTGGCAGAAGCGAAAAGAAGATGACAAAGCCGCGAATTCTGCGGTTCAGCGAATTTACCGCTAGCGCAATCACAAATCCGAGGGCGATGAGCAGAGGCGTCACAACAAATGTGTAAGTCAGCGTGAACGCCATTGCCCGATAGAAGGGGAGATCGCCGACATCGCTAAAGAACTCGCCGATGCTCTGGCTAGAGGTCCAGGCTTCGCCCACCTCTGCAAAAGCCAGGTGCCCGCGATCCAGATAGATCCCAAGTCCCGCAAACCGCCCAAGCGGCTCGGCTTCACGCAGTTCAGCTGTTGCTTCCTGGTCGATCACCACACTCTTTGTGCAGCCGAAGGGACCGCAGTTTTCCGTCTCAACCAGAACGGCTTCATGAGGTACGAACAGCGACTGGATCACGACCGACCCTATTGGCGCTGCGATGAAGATCAGCATTGCAAGTGCTGTCGGTAGAAAAAACCAAAAGAAGGTCCTGTGTTTCATACCGTTGCCCGATCATCTGGTTGATTGGAGAAAGTGGAGTGCGTCCAGTTGGACGCACTCCAGGCGGTCCCGATTAAAGGAAGCCTTTTTCCTTGGCAGCAGCTGTGTAAGCAGCTTCCACATCCTTGAGCGCCTGCTCAGCGCTTTCCTTACCCTGCATGAAGTCAGTCAATTCAGCGCCAAGAGCTGTGTGCATCAGGCCCATGTATGGGAAAGTCGGGTAAGGGATCGTACCCTTGTTGGCGGCATCGAAAACACCGGTTGCTGCAGCTGTCGGCTCATAGCCGTCAATCAGCCATACGGCCTGGATCGCAACACCGTCGTCATTAAGAATGGACGGATCGATTGCATTTTTCATTGCAACGAAAGTCGCCTCTGCATCTTCGTCGGAAATGTTCTTTGCAACGGTCCAGCCGTCCCACCAAAGTGTCGAAGCCGGCGTTGAGCCACCGCCAACGGTCATCGGACCGGAAATGGCGAAGCCGTCAACAACTTCCTGCGGCACACCATCCGCTGTGGTCAAAGTAGCTGCGCGCGACCCCCACATGTTCATCAACGCAACGTTGCCGGCACGATATTCGGCATTTGTGGCGTTTGAATCATGGGTCAGAAAGTCCGGGTTCATGTATTCGCTGAGTGCCTTCATCATTTCCAGAGCCTTGACGCCGGCTTCGGAATTGACGTTCGGTTCTGCGGTGCCCGGTTTGAAGAACTCACCGCCAAAGCCCAGGAACATGTTGTTAAATTCCTGAGCAAGGTTCCAACCCGCGGCATAGGCACCGCCGACAGGGTTTTCCATGATGCCCTTCTCGCGGATCATTTGCGCGATGCCGAGCATGTCTTCATAGGTTTTCGGCGGCTCGACGCCAAGTTCATCAAGGACGTCCTTGCGGTAAACCAGGTGCTGCGCATTGGCCATGAAGGCAACTGCCATGACCTTGCCGTCGATTGTGATCAGCTGGTTCTTGCTCAACCCGTCGCCATGCTTGGCAACAAGATCGTCCAGCGGGCGGATAAGATCATCGTTCATCAAGGCGACGATGGACGAGTTGGCAATGATGGCTGTGGTGTACTCGGCCGGATTTCCGCTCATGCCAGCAACATTGAGCTTCTGATGGTCGGCTGTAAGGTTCGATTTGACTTCAACCGTGTCCGAAGCACATTCCTGAGCGCCCGCTCCAACGGTTTGAATTGCCGGGAATTCGTTGCCGATGATACTGATCCGGCCGTTTTCGACGCCGCATTCAGCATATGCAGCGGTTGCCATCAATGACATGGCACCTGCCAACAATAGTCTTTTCACAAGCATATTTGTCCTCCTGCTATTCCTTGCGCCGATGACGCATCTCTGGAAACCGGCTGTGCCGGGTATGGACAGGCTTTAGGCGTCGAGACGCGCGCCTGTCTCGTGATGAAAAAGGTGACAGATCTCCGGTGGGATATGCAGACCGACGGTCTCATCAATCTCAATTCGATAGTCTTTGCTTGCCTTCACAGAGACCAGCGCACCACCCGCCTTGACCGTGATCATTGTGGCGTCGCCGAGAAGCTCCATCGTGTAGACCGGCGCGTTGATCTCTGCTTCAGCGCTGGACTGAGCAACGGCTGCATCTTCGGCGCGAAAACCCAGGGTCACGGGTCCGTCCGGGCCGTTCAACCCGCCAATTTCGACATGCTCACCGGAAAACGTGCCACCCTTTAACGTGCCGTTCATGAGGTTCATTGCGGGGGAACCGATAAATCCCGCCACGAACGTATTGGCTGGCTTGTCGTAGATATCAGTGGGGGTGCCAACCTGCTGAATGATGCCGCGCTGCATCACGACGACCCGATCGGCAAGCGTCATTGCTTCGATCTGGTCATGTGTCACGTAGATCGTGGTGACCTGGAGCTCGTGCTGCAGGTTCTTGATCTGTGCCCGTGTGGACACACGCAACTTGGCGTCAAGGTTGGAAAGCGGCTCGTCCATCAGGAAGACATTCGGTTCGCGCACAATGGCGCGGGCAAGCGCGACGCGCTGACGCTGACCGCCTGAAAGTTCCGCCGGCTTGCGATGTAAAAATTCCCGCAGCTCAACCATATCGGCAGCGCGCATGACCCTTTCGTCATGCGTCGAGGGATCGACCTTGCGCACTTTCAGCGGAAAGCGAATATTGTCATAGACATTCATGTTCGGGTAAAGGCCATAGGACTGAAAGACCATGGCGATATCCCGGTCCTTGGGCTCGAGATTGTTGACCACCCGGTCACCAATAACAATTTCACCGCCCGAGGCATCCTCAAGGCCGGCGATCATCCGCATCGTTGTGGTTTTGCCGCAACCGGAGGGTCCCAGAAGCACAAGGAATTCTCGATCCGCGATCGTCAAGTTGAAGTTGTCGACGCCGACAAAGGCCCCCCAACGTTTTGACACGTTTTTCAGCTGAATCTCAGCCACAGCGCCCCTCCCGAACCGTTCGCAAACTCAATTTTGCATTCCTATGCAAAATAAGTAGACACACTTATCATTCTTTGGCAATGATTTTTTGCATACGAATGCAAAAATGATATCAAGCCACGTTCAGCTCTTCATCTCAAAGGTTTGGAAATGCCCGATTTTCGGATACCCCCGTATCAATTTCTGAATGCGGTTCATACCGTCTCGGCTTCTCAGGCAAAGGACCTGTTTGACCGTCATCTGGCAGAAGACGCTGTCTTTGACGTCGCCTTTCCGGTCAACCGCCTCAAAGGCCGCGATGCCGTTGTTGCCGGCTTCTTCGATCCGCTGGCAAACGCTTTGAAAGATGTTCGCCGCCGCGACGAAATCTTCATTGGAGGTCCAAACAGGCGTGCGCCTGGAGGGCATTGGCTGGCAAGTGTTGTGCATTATGTCGGCAATTTCGAGGAGCCGCTTTTCGGTGTCAAACCGTCAGGCCACCTCGCCTTTCTGCGCGCGGGAGAGTTTTACCGCGTGGAGCCTGACGGACGAATATCGGAAGCAAAGATAATCATCGACCTGCTGGACCTGATGCGCCAGTCGGGCGGATTGCCTCTGCCGAAGATGCTGGGTACGGAAATGCTGTTCCCGGGCCCGGCCACGCATGACGGTGTTTTGCCCACCGAACAGGCTGACGGAGAAAAAACGCTGGACCTGTGCGAGGCAATGCTGGCCGACCTCAAGGCGTTCGACCCTGATACTTTCACATCAAAGGGTCAGACAGGTGATGACGGCTACTGGCATGACGACATGCTCTGGTACGGACCCGGTGGAATCGGTTCCAACTATCGCTGGAGCGGCTTTGAAAAAGACCACCGGGCATCTTTCCTGACCGCTTTTCCAGACCGTGTTGGCGGTGATCACTATTGCCGGATCGGTGATGGCAATTACGCAGCTGTCAGCGGCTGGCCTTCCATGACGATGACGCATAAAGGCGACTATCTGGGCGTAGCGGCCTCCGGTCGGTCCCTCACCCTCCGCGTCATGGATTTTTATCGCTGTGCAAATGGAAAGATCATGGAAAACTGGGTCTTGCTGGACTACCTCGATCTATTTCAGCAAATGGGTCGGGACTTGATTGCCGAACAGTCCGGCTGACGTTTGCTTTCAACAAATCGGAGGGCGCGTTTGTGCGCTTGAGAGCCTCCCAGCCGTAGACTGCAAGCAGGGCATGAGCCTACCTTGCTATGGTCACCTCGGATCTGCAGGATTAGTGCAGATCTGAGGAAGAACGGTCTTGTGGGAGGGGCTTAGTAGGCAGAAAAGACCGTCATTTCAAAGTTCATGCACGAAGCAGCTCTTGAGGCATTTCGCCCGGCAATTGACGTTTGGTATGACCCGACGTTGGTTGACGATACCGAGCGTCTGCACCGGGAACTCGCACAAGCAGATGCATTGATCGTCCGAAATAGAACGCGGGTTGACCTGTCTCTTCCGGACGCCGCACCAGGCCTTCGCGTCATTGGCCGTCTCGGGGTCGGATTGGAGAATATCGACCTTGAGGCTTGTGCAGAGAGAGGCTTCAGCGTCAAACTCGCGACCGGCGCCAACACACAGTCGGTCGTGGAGTGTGTGATCGGCGCGATGCTGGTTCTCCGGCGGGGCGTCTTCGCATCAACTCCGGAGTTCTGGCAGATGATTGGCAATCTCTGGGGACAATTCTTCGGGCGTCCATTGTCCATGGCGATCATTGCGCTGACGCTGATCACATTTTTCTAATCCTTTCTGCCGCGTCTGAAGCATATATTCTCCCGATGCGAAGTAAGGCCTGCACATGATCGCGAACGCGCAGCAAGACCCGCAATAGTGCGCGATCTGATTGCGCTTCTGGTTGCGCTTCTAGTTGCTGGCGGGATCGCCCTGCTCACTCTTCAGCAGTCGGCGCATCTCAATCCTGAAGCCGCCGTGTTCCGCCCGAACGATCGCAATGGCAATGACAGCGCTCGTTTGTTTCGCTCTTCTCCGGCTTGCCCTAACAAGGCACGTAACCGAGTTCGATGTGGAAGGCTCCTGGCTCCGATAACAGCGTTGCCCATAGCCATGCACGGCGCGATGTTCCTCTTTCCCATACTCGGATTTGGAATTGCGGCAATTCTCCTTGGCCTTGTTCTGACAATCATTGCACAGCACGACCGGTACTCGGCGAAGAGTTGGGCGATCCTGCAAATGAGCGTCACCGGAGTTATCGTTGCATGACAGTGCTATTCAGCGAGGTTTTGTCGGTGCCGTTGCCGGAATTGGGCACTTGTTGCGATTGGGGGAAAAGACTGAGATCCCAAAGCTGCATGTTGCTGCTGGTGCGATCACCTCTCCGCACCGCATTCTCGTTCACGAAGTGCACAGGCGTTCGAGAGGCGCATTCAAACTGGCAAACTTTGGCAGGACACCGTGTCCGTGTCTGATCCTCCATCTTCCAGTTGAAGAATGCTAATGCGGAATTTCCGGAAGGCAGCCAAAAATGCGCGAGAAATTCAAAGAAGGCTCCACTTTAGAAAAGTGGAACCTTCAACAGGTGTTCTTGAGGTGCTGCCGGCGTTCTGACACGCCAAGATCTACTGCCGGTAAAGAACTTCGGGCAGATAAAGCGTCAGCGAAGGCACGAAGGTCAGAAGGAGCAACACGCCTATCAAAGGCACCAGGAACGGCACCGTTGCTTTGACACATCTTTCAAATGGTACGTTCGAGACCTTCGAGAGGACAAAAAGCACCATGCCCACGGGCGGTGTCAAAAGTCCGATCATCAGGTTCAAAATTACAATGATGCCCAGGTGCACAGGGTCGACACCAATTTGCTGTGTTACGGGCAAAAGAACCGGAACCAGAATGGAAATAGCTGCAATCGTTTCCATGAACAGGCCGACCACCAGGACGACCAGAGTGATCAATAGCAAAATCAGGTATTTGTTTTCGGTCAGCGACAACAGCCCTTGCGCGAAGAGGGCCGCGGCCTGATTGGCTGTTAAGATCCAGGCGAACACGCTTGCCGCGCCAACAATCAGGAGGATGGAGGCCGTCATTTCGATCGTTTCCATCGCGGCCGTGGCCAGGCGCTTGGCATTTAGTGTGCCGTAAACGAAAAGCCCCAGTCCCATGGCATACGCAGCAGCGCAAACCGCCGCTTCCGTTGGCGTGAAAGCGCCCGAGACAATGCCACCAACAATAATGACCGGTGTCATTAGCGGCAAAAAGGCACGTTTGAACGTTTTCCAGACATTCCCCAGCCGGAATTCGGTATCCCTCGGATAGTTCCGACGGCGCGAATAGAACCAGACCATGACCATCAGCGACAACGCCATCAGCAGCCCTGGTACGATGCCTGCAACAAACAATTCGCCGATTGAGACGGACGCCATCACGCCAAAGATCACAAGCGGAAGAGAAGGAGGAATAATCGGGCCGATTGTCGACGAAGCTGCCGTCACACCAACGGAAAAGTCGTCGTCGTAGCCTGCGTCCCGCATCGCGCGGATTTCAATTGCGCCGAGCCCACCAGCATCGGCAACGGCGGCGCCTGACATCCCTGCGAAAATGATGCTCGCGCCGATGTTCACATGGCCAAGGCCACCATGCATCCATCCGACAATAGAACGCGCGAAATCGAATATGCGTGAGGTGATGCCGGCCGAGTTCATCAAAGCCCCGGCGAGTATGAAAAATGGAACGGCCAGAAGGGGAAAACTGTCCATACCAGCGATCATGTTGTGCGGTAGGACGACGGATGGCAGCCCTTCAACCAGAATGTAGCCCAGAGACGACAGTCCGAGCGCTACGGCTATCGGTACGCGCAACAGCATCAACGCGAAAAGGCTCGCAAACAAAAGGATGATTGTCATTTGAAGAGTGTCCGAAAAGCCCTTGTCAACTGCACAAGCTGGAGGCAGACGATGGCGACGATTGACGCCAAAAGAACGTAATAGAGATAGTATTTGGGGAACGGCAGCGACACCATGTGCTGAAAGCTCGTCTTTTCGATCAGTTCAAGCAGGGAGTAGCCGCAGAACGCAAAAAACACCGTCGTGGCAATCAGTGCAAAAAACTTCAGATACTTTGCTTGCCTGGGAAGCCAGTGATCGACGAATTCCAACCTGATGTGGAGGTCGAGCTGTTGGCACTTAAATGCTCCCGCAAATCCGAGTATGATAAGCAGATAACGCGCAGCTTCCTCAGTCCAGGCTATGGAGTCGTTGAGGACATAGCGGGTGAAGAACTGCAGAAACACAACAACAAACAGCGTTAGGAAAATGGCCAGAAGCACGTAGTCCGTCAGGGAAAGCCGGTTTCCTTCGGCAGCTTTGGTCTGTTCCGCTTCCTGTTCCTGTAGCAGCTTTTCAATGCTTGCCGGGTCCACAGCCATTTGCCGTCCTTTCGCTAGTTGGTTTGCCCCAGTTGGGGCAAACCAATACTCGCTACCATAATCCCGGTTGGGTTATTTGATCGCCTGAAGCTTGTCGTAGAGCTCCGCCGAGAACGGTGTTTCATCGCCCTTCAGGTGCGGCGCTACTGCTGCGATAAAGGGCGCCCGGTCAACTTCATTGACTGTTACACCCTGTTCGCTGAACCAACCGGCAAGGTTGTTCTCCGATTCAACAATTTTTCCCGACGCCCAATCTGATGATTCACCCAGGATCTTTTGAAGAACCGCATAGTCGTCACCGAGTTTCTGCGCAGTAATCGGCGAGACCAGTACAGCCAGAGAATTGGTGATGTGCCCGGTCAGGTTGATGTTCGATTGAACCTCGTAGAACTTTTTGAACTGAATCGTCGGAAGTGGGTTTTCCTGAGCGTCGACGACACCTTGCTGAAGCGCAAGATAGACCTCAGAAAATGCCATCGGTGTCGGATTTGCGCCGGTTGCCTTTGGGAACAACTGGTAAGCAGGTGCATTTGGCGTACGGATCTTTAGACCGGCCATGTCTTCAGGCTTCAGGATCGGCTTGTTCGACGTGACGTGACGTGCCCCATAATACGTCATAGAGGCAACCAGATTGCCCGTTACTTTCGTATATTCGCCGGCCAGCTCACGGAACAAATCCGAAGTGGCATACGCCTTCCAATGGTCATATCCACGCAGTGTAAAGGGATAGTCTGAAATGGAGATTGGCGGGTAACTTTGGCCCATGAACCCCATGCCGGTGTAGATAATATCCACAGTACCGAGAGACAATCCTTCGTTCAACGCGACTTCTTTGCCGAGCTGAGACGCAGGAAACACTTCGATTTTGAACCTGCCGTCAGTCGCCTTTTCAAATTCGGCTGCGGTCCGGAGCGCTGCTTCATGGTACGGAGTGGCCGCCTCGTAAACGTGTCCGAACTTCAAAACGTCTTGAGCCTGAACAGCGCTTGCCCCCAAAGCAGCAGTTGCGCTGACTATGGACGTGGCCAACAGGCGATTCATAGATTTCTTGAACATTGTGTCTCCTTCCTCGACCAGACCTCCATCCAGCCGCACACTTCTATGTTCAAAATTTATAAAAGACACGCACCCCTTGAGAAGATGTTTTTAAAAATATAAAACAGATATTAAGAACACTCAGAATTCCAGCAGCGGAGCTTGGAATGGCACGAACCGACAAAACATTTAAGCTGTCATACAATGAATCGCTGAAGTTGTGCCGGGAAGGAAAACTTCCATCGACCATTCAAGGTCTCGCCCTAACTCTGGGAGTAAGCCGGACGACAGCGCGAAAAGTGTTGGCTCACCTGGAAAAAAACAAAATCATCGAAAGGAGCGATGATGGAGTTCATTTCTTACAACCTGTCAAAGGCTCCGATTTTTTTCACCCGTTTTGACGAAGCCCACGCGCGAAGTCGCTGAAACACGGTTTTTCAATTGGCTTTTGGATGAGAAGATCGCGAGAGGAGCCCGGATCGCCGAAAATCACGTCGCCGCTCAGATCAACGTGCCGATCGCGACACTCCACCAAATCTTTGTAAGCTTCAGCCGTTTCGGGTTTCTCAGCAAGGAGCAACACAGAAACTGGACTTACCACGGCTTCACCAGAGAACTGGCTGATACCCTTTTTGATTTTCGGTATTACTGCGAGATGTCGGCATTGGACAAACTTGTCGAGTTGCCAGACGACTCTGAGTTCTGGCAACATCTGGACGCAGCGCAACAGCTGCACAGGTCCTACCTCGATGCACCCGAAGAGTCGTCCCAGAATGTTGCCGAGATGGATGCAGCCTTCCACCGCCTGCTGTTGCGGTACTCAAGCAGCATTCTGTTACTGGTCAACGAAGCTGCTTTGTCGCTGATATTCTATTTCAGGTTCCACGAAAGCTGGCGCGAGCACAACACGGAACGGCGGCTTATTGCACTCAGCGACCATCTGGAAATCATTGACGCTCTTCGGGCACGCGAATGCGGTGCGGCCAGGGCTGTCATGCGCCGCCATCTCGAGCATGCATGGCACTCAGTCCTCGAACGTTTCCAGGAAAAGCCGCAGGTATCCTGATTACCCGCCCGAAGTTCGGCTTGGGATCGTTTAGGAACATCTTCGGTTTGCAAGAAAACTCTGATCTGCACAGCAGCAATCAGGCTATTCGATCCCGTAAAATTTCCGCGCCGTATCGCCCATTATCTTGTTCACGTCGCGCTCCGGCAGGTCTGACAGGAGGGAACGGGCAGTTATTACCCAGGATGCATAATCACTTGCAAGATTTACGACCGGCCAATCGCTCCCGAACATCACCCGATCAGGCCCAAAGCAATCAAGGACCGTTTGCGCAAATGGCTGCAGGTCCTGCAATGTCCAGTCGGGTCCTATTTCCGTAACCATGCCAGAGAGTTTGCAAAAGACATTGGGCCTCGCCGCGAGGTGCTCCATGCCCGTCCGCCAGAAATGATCAGGTTCGCGCCCTTCCCCCATTTCAGGTTTGGCCAGATGGTCGATTACAATCGCCAAATCCGGGTGGCGCTCTGCCAGTTCGTGCAGATGCGGCAGATGACGCGGCTGGATCAACGCATCAAACCGCAATCCGACACTGGCCATATGCGTCAGAACGGATGCAGCACGATCTTGCAAAATCCAGTCTGCCTGCTCAATTCCCTGCAGCATGGGTCTGAGCCCCTTGAGCTGCGGGTTCTTCGCAAGTTCCTGCACCGTGCTGACCGCCTTATCCGACGCAAAGTCGACCCATCCGACCACAGCTGCGATGCGATCTGATTTGTCTGCCAAATCGAGTAGAAACCTTGTTTCATCGACACTATCGGTCGCCTGGACCAAAACTGTGCGGTCAACGCCGGCGGCGACAAGCAACGGCTCCAGATCTTGTGGTGAGAAATCCTTGAAGATCGGTGCGACGCTTTCATTCGGCCAGGCGTAGTCCCCTCTTGCCAGCGACCAGAAATGCTGATGGGCGTCAACAATCATTCTCTCTCTCCAATGAAACCGGCCTGCCTCAGATCACCCCACAAAGCCTCGGGCAAAGGGGTCTTGAATTGCTCGATGTTTTTCATCAATGAACTTGTCCTGGCCGTCCCGATCAGGGTCGACGCAACCAGGGGATTGCGTGCTGGATACTGGAGTGCGGCCGCAGCAAGCGGAACATTGTGGCTTTTACAAATAGCTTCGATTTCAGACACCTTCTTCAACACGCGGTCCGAAGCCGGCGCATAGTCATAGTGCGCGCCCTTTACCGGACCCGTTGCCAGAATTCCGGAGTTGAACACACCGCCAACAACCAGACGGACGCCTTTCTTTTCAATTGTCGGAAACAGCTCATCCCGTGCGGATTGATCCAGCAGAGTGTATCGGCCCGCAAGCAGAATTTGATCAAGGTCCATCTCCGGGACAAGCTCACGGCAGATCGCCGTGTGATTGACGCCCAGTCCAACAGTCTTGACGACGCCGCTAGACTTTAATTCGTGAAGAGCCACCTGCCCTCCGTCAAGCAGCTGCTTCTTGTGACCGGCCGTGTCGGTACCAGCGTTTGGATCGCCAATATCGTGAACGTAGAGCGTATCGATCCGGTTCAGGCCCAGCCTGTGAAAGCTTGCCTCGACGGACCGCATAATGCCCTCGTAGGAAAAGTCGAAATGCTGGTCGAAAGGAAGTGGATTGTGGAAACTGTTGACAACATTGGCTGCATCGGCGGCAGGTGTCAGGACACGGCCGACTTTTGTTGAAAGAACCCATCCCTCCTTCTGCCTGAGGAAATCACCAAGGCGCCGCTCGGACATTCCATTTCCATAGTGGGGAGCCGTGTCAAACGAACGGATGCCGTGTGCCCAGGCCGCCCAGAGCACTGAGTTGGCGGCGTCCGTGTCGCAAGGACGATAAAGTCCCGCGAGTGCAGAAGCGCCAAAAGAAAGATCGCGAACAGCCTCAGTCACGGCTGGATGCTTCGGGTTGCGCTATGATGAACTTTGTCACCGCATTGGGGTCGTCTTCCCAAAGCTGAAGCGCGGTATCGGCATCTTCGAAGTCGAAAACTCTGGTAATGGTCGCATCAGCTGGATAGCCACCCGCCTCAACATATTTTACCGCGTCCTCGAAATCCTGCTGCAACGCTCCGCGGGACCCCATAATGTCCAGCTCCTTGGTCAGGATTTTTTTGGTGTCGTAAGACACTGGCGCCTGGGAATACCCGATATAGACCACGCGCCCGGCCGGAGCGGCCACATCGACGCAATCAACAAATGTCTGGGGGTGGCCCACGGCCTCGATTGCAAGATCCATCCCGTCACCGCGGGTATAATCCTTTGCAAATTCGATGACATCCTGAGACCTGCTGTTGATTGTCGCGGCAGCCCCAACAGCATGTGCAATTTCCAGTTTCCGGTCGACAATATCGACCGCCACAACCTCTGCGCCCGCACGCACGCAGCCGGCAATAACCCCAAGCCCAATAGCACCGCAGCCGAAAACGATGACCTTGTCCGTCTTTCGGGCCCGACCGCGCCGGACTGCATGAAAGCCGACGGCCATCGGCTCGATGAGCGCAAGATGATTTAGCTCCTTGACGGATGCCTTTATTATCCGCTCCCAGGGAACCGCGATGACTTCAGTTAAGGCACCTTCGCGCTGGACACCCATGGTCTGGTTGTTTCGGCAGGCATTGATGCGCCCTTTGCGGCATGCCGGGCACTCACCACAATTCTTGTAAGGGTTCAAAGTAACAAGTTGACCGGGTTGAATTGAGCCCGGAACCTTTGTGCCGACCTTCACAATCTCACCGGCGATCTCGTGCCCTGGAATGCGCGGATAGCTGACAAGCGGATTACGGCCTCGAAATGTATTCAGATCTGATCCGCACAAGCCAACCCTTTGAACTTTCAGAAGAACCTCGTTCTCTTTCATCTCAGGCGGTGTTGCGGTCCCGAAGCGGGTAACTCCGGGGCTGTCAATGTAAAATGCTCTCATTCTTTAAAATCCGCTAAGGGCTCCACCATCGACGACCAGCACATGACCGTTCACAAAGGCTGCGGCATCGGAGACAAGATAAGTCGCTGCCCAGCCGATATCTTCCGGCTTGCCCATGGTCTTCATCGGTGTTCTTGAAATAATCTTGTTCTTGCGTTCCGGATCGTTGTCCAGTGCCTTCGCCGTCATGGGCGTCTCGATCCATCCTGGCGCAATTCCATTTATGCGGATGCCTTCCAAGCTGATTTCCGCCGCTATTCCCCGGACAAGCCCGAGAACGGCGGATTTTGCCACCGTATATCCGATGACCTGCGGTACGGAGAGATATGAAGCCATCGATGCGATAAAAAGGATGGAGCCGCCCCCCGAGCGCTCATGGCCGGAACCGCACTGCGGCTCAACTCGAATGCCGCCAGAACATGGGTGTCCAGAATGGCTTGAATATCCTCCACTTCCGTTTCAAGGAGTGGTTTCTTGACGTGGTTTCCAGCGTTGTTGACCAGTATGTCGAGGCCCCCATAACGCTCAACACAGGTGCTGATCAATTCGCGTGCCGCACCTTTTGAGGTAATGTCGGCAACATGATAGGAGGCGCATTCGCCAAGTTCCGAAACCGCAGCCTGCAGCTTCGCCTCTGTCTTGCCCGCGATCAGGACCTTGGCACCGGAAGCAACATAACAACGGGCCATGGCCAACCCCAATCCGCTTCCCCCACCCGTGATCAAAGCTACTTTCCCGTCCAGGCGGAAGGGCGTTTCAATTGTCCTCATGCCATCAATCTCCCGATCCCACGGCTCAAAGTGTCGTAGGTCTGCCCGGGCTCAGCGATGCCCGGAACCACGCCCGTAATGCGCTTTTCCTTGAAAACTAGTATCCGGCTGGCCAGTGAAATCATTTCCGGCATGTCTGAGGAAATCAGGATAATCGATTTCTTCTCAACTTTGGCAAGATCCCAAATTAGCTTGTGAATCATGGCCTTCGCACCAATATCGACGCCAACCGACGGTTCGTCGATGATCAGGATATCGCAATTCGCGGCAAGCCATTTTGCAATCGATATCTTCTGCTGATTGCCACCGCTCAGATTGCCGACGCGCTGGTCGATGCCCGTCGCGCGCACATCCAGCGCCGTCATCAACCCGTTTGCGACATTGCGTTGCTCAGTCATGTTGATGGCGCGCGTTACGGGATGCTGGATTTTCTTCCAGATCGCCATCGTCATATTGGTTTCGATATCAAAATCGAGAAAGAGGCCGTCTTCCTTGCGGTTCTCCGACACGTAACCGATGTTGTGCACTTTGATGCAGTCCGCGACGCTTCGGATCTTGACATCGCGCCCATGGACGGAAAGCGCTCCGGTACTGACGGGAAAGTGGCCGATAATCGTCTTGGCAAGTTCGGTTCGCCCGGAACCAACCAATCCGTAAAAGCCCAAAATCTCACCGCGCCGGAGATCGAACGATGCGTTTTCGAACAGACCTTTCGACGACAATTCTTTTGCCTTCAAGACCAGATCATCTGGATCGGTATCAAGCCTGGCGAAGTTTTCGATCTGAATTTTCCGGCCGATCATCAATTCGATGATCGTTTCCTTGTCCAGCTCCGAGATACATCGCGTCCCGACATGGCGGCCATCGCGGAGCACGGTTACCTGATCACAGATCTCAAGCACTTCCTCAAGCTTGTGGGACACAAAGATCAAAGTGTAGCCCTTGGCCTTGAGGTCTTCGATCACCTCGAACAGTTTGGTGACTTCATTTGCGGTAATGGATGAAGTCGGTTCGTCGAACAAAATGACAGTCGCCTTGCTGGAGAGCGCTTTGGCAATTTGTACAAGTTGCTTCTGCGCGGCACTCAGCCCCCCAATGGGTGTCTCCGGGTTAATCTCAAGTCCGACAAGCTCTAGATATTCCAGGGCATCGGCATTGAGACGCTTCCAGGAAATCCCGCCAAAACTGCGGTACTTTTCAAGTTTGTCGATCATGATATTTTCGGCGACGCTGCTCTCCGAAAACACCTGGATTTCCTGGTTCACGATAGTTATGCCGTGACGCATACCGTCCTTCAGGGACGACAGGTTGAGTGGGACACCTTCCAACGAGATCGTGCCTTGGTCGGCCCTTTGAATGCCGCAGATGGCCTTGATCAAGGTACTCTTGCCCGCGCCGTTTTCACCGAGCAACGCATGAACCTCGCCCGGTTTGAATGTGACCGACACATCGTCCAAGGCTCTCACACCGGGAAAGGACTTGCTTATGTTTCTGAGCTCGAGCGTCATGACTTTCCAGCCTTGCGGCTCCAGACCTCACGTGCCCGGTCGAGCAATATCGTCAGGAGGATGATCGATCCCAAAAACGCCTGTTCGAAGTAGACATTTGCCTGTACCAGGATGAGGCCATTCTTGATCAGTACCATGATCAGGCCGCCACAGAAGAGACCGATGGCAGTGATACGGCCACCAGCAAGCGCTGTTCCACCGATGATCGCGACTGCAAATGAAATCAGAAGCCAATTCTGGCCGATGGCGGGCTGAGCCGACCCGAGTCGGGACACCCAAAGCAACCCACCGACGCCAGCAAAGAACGCCGACAGGAGATTGGCTCCCATGATGATGCGGCCGGTGTTGATGCCGGAGAGTTTTGCAGCTTCCAGATTGCTGCCTGTCGCAAGCACCTGCCGCCCGAAAACAGTGTACCGGAACATGTACCAGACGGCGATCAAGGTCCCGACCATGAGGTAGAACAGATAGGGTAGCCCCAGAAAGTTGCCGCGACCAATCCTTACAAAGTCCGCTGGGATCTCCCGGTAGGAATAGCCTTCCGAAATTCCATAGACGAACCCGGTGAAGATGAAGAGGGTCGACAAGCTCACGATAAATGAGTTCACACCGAGAACGGTCATGACGAACCCGTTAAAGGCACCTGCGAGCAAGGCAACGCCCAATGCAATCAGCAGAGCCAGCGGCCATGCGAGATCGAGCGTGTCGACGGAATAACCGAATATCACCGCAGTCAGTCCTGCAATCGCCCCTACTGAAAGGTTCATGTTACCGGTGGCGAGCATCACCGCCTGAGAAAGAGCGACAAAGATGTAAAGTGACTGCGTACGCGTGAGATTGAACAGATTGTATTGGGTCAGAAAACTGTCTGAAGAGAGCGTGAACAAAATCACCAGGATCAAGGCAGCACCAATGATGCCTGACTCTGCTCCCGTGATGATCTTTCCCGACTTTAGTCTGGTGAGAAACACAGCTGGGTCCTGTCGTTGACATATGAGCATGGCTCGCGGAACCGGAAGACCGGCTCCGCGAGGTTTTTCAGCTGGATCAGTTGGTCAGATATTTGCTGTCGAGATTGTCGATGATGTTTTTGGTCAGTGCAGAGATATCTGCATGATAGGTATCGATGTTATCAGCGGTTACAGGGACGACACCGGCATCGATTGAATGCACGCCTTCACGAGGTTTGTAGCCTTCGGACAGCTTTTTCAGCAATACCATTGGAATGTAGCCATGCCCGAATGGGTTTTGCGCCATCGTGCCATCTATGTGGCCGGCCCGGATCGCGTCGAGAACAACAGCATCCGTGTCGATACCGTAGAAGTGGATGCGTTCGCCGCCATTTTCATGGTACTCGGTCAGCAACTGGGCGATTGCAACGGTCGGCGTGTAACCGGTCGCGATCATACCATCGATGTTGCCAAGATTTGCGGCAATGGCGTTTTGGACCTTCTCGACACTGTCTTCAATTGAAGAAAGGTCACCGACAGTCTGGATAATCTTGACGTCGGGATACTTGGCGACGACCTCCTCGACGCCTTCCTGACGCAAGCGGGTGTTGTCCCCGGGAACTTCCAGAACGTTGATGATGTTGCCCTTGCCGCCCATGGATTTGATCAGCTCTTCAGTGGCGAGCATCGCCGCCTCTTTCAACTGGGTCCCGACGTAAAAGGCAGCCGGTGTAGGCTCCTTGGTTGCCTGGCCAAAATCCACGATGGTGACGCCTTGCTCGGCAAGCTCTTCATAAAGCCCCCTGGCGCCTGACACATCCGACGGAAAAATGCTGAACGCATTGAAACCCTGCGCCGCCATGGCAGCAACGTTTTCGTTCTGATTGTCTTGCGTCCAATCCTGACCGAGGCGCTTTGTGACCTCGACGCCGAAGTCTTCGGAAAATTTGTCGACGCCTTTTTGCACCTCGTCGAAATAAGGATGCACTGTTGACGCATACCAAGCGTAACGGGCGTCTTCAGCGGCGGCTGAAACTATGGTCATTGCGCTCAGCGCGGCACCGGTTACGAGTTTTGCGATCAGTTTCATGGTTTACTTCCTCCCTTTTCGATTATTCCGTCCGCTTCCTCCTGCGTCGGCGATAATCAGTTGCTGTAGCTGCGATGAGATACGCAGTTGTCATCGACGAGATCCCAGTCGATATCCACGCCAAGCCCATGCCCCTCAGGAGCATGAATATCGCCATTTTCGTCGATGAAGTCGTAGTAGCTCTGGCGCATGGGAGCCTGAAAAATGTCTTCTGGAACAAAGAGTTCGAAGAAGTCGCAGTTTCGAACCGCGCAAGAGACATGAACGTTCGCCATGTCCATGGGTCCCATAGTCGTTGTATGCAGCTCACAGTTCATCCCGTGAGCCTCAGCCAGATGACAGGATTTCAACGTCCCCGTGATCCCTGCTTTCCAGGAAACATCTGCACGGACGGTGTTTACCGCATCGAACTTGATTGCTTGAGCAATTCCCCAGGGGCCACCTCGAGTGGTTTCGGTTCCAACGATTTCAATATCAGTGGCACGGGTAAGCTTGGCGTATTTGTCGAGCTCGTAGTCACGGAATGGCTCCTCGAGCCATCTGTAGTTGAGATCCTCGAGTTGCCTGGCCACTTTGATCGCTTCGGAGAGGGTGTATTCGGACACCGGGTCGGACATCAGGATCATGTCCTCGCCAACAGCGGCGCGCACTGCTGTGTGAATTTCCATGTCCATATCGGACGGACCGCAAGGATGAACCTTGTAGGCCTTGAAGCCTTTCGATTTGTATTTCAGCGCCTCATCCACGTAAGCCTGGACCGAATCCAGCCAAAGACTGCTGGCATAAACGGGAAGTTTCTGCCGGTAGCTGCCGATAAACCTGTGCAAGGGGAGTTCTACGGTCTTTGCCGCCGCATCCCAGAGAGCAACATCGATGGGCCCCGGCAGGAAGACGGGAAAAAAGCTCCGTGCCGGTCGATGTTCCAGAAATCGTGCCAGATACGTTCGCGGTCTGAAATGTTGCGACCGAGAATAACCGGAGCGATTACGTCCTGCAGGTACGCATCGGTAACAGCGCCGGAGCGTGCGGCCCAGAAGGTAGCGAGGCCCTCGACACCGTCGCTTGTCACAATTTTTCCGACACCATAGTCCCAAGGCATTGGGGCAGCGCCTTCACGGGCCTCGTCGAACACCCCGTGCCCCCGCTTGCATATCCAGGTCTCGAATTTCTCGATCCTCATTGGTCCTCCCAGAGCGTCGATGCCTTCAAATACTTGGAAAATACAGCCTGCGAGACGCCTCACTGTCTATGCATCAATGTTTCATTTTTTTGCACCTATTTCCCATTTTTGAAAAAATCTCTTTATTTAAAGCCAATTATCATTCACTGATGTGATCTCTTTTATTCCAAATGTGAGCAGATCTTTGGATATCAGCGGCCTGGAAATCGTGCTGTTTCACTCCGACAACTCGGACTACCTCACCGAGTGGAACGGCACCCGTCTGAATGACGACTATCACCGGCTCTATTTCATTGCCGGAGGCTCTGCTGAGGTGACTTACGACGGCCACCATTGCCAGCTTGCAGAGGGGCGGACTTATCTCTTCCCGACAACGCGACGTTTCGACTATTCGTGTCCGTCGCATCTCAGATTGTTAAATGTTTGTTTTAAAATGACTGTTCAGGGCGGCATTGACGTGCTGGACCTCTATCCCTGGAGCTTCGAAATTCAAGCGCAATCAGCGTCGGAAACATTTCGGTCCATGACGATGATTGACGAAAATCTGACCAGCGAATTCTTTGCGGATCAAATCCTCGTCCGCAGCCGGATTCTATCCCTGCTCTCTCCCCATTTCAGAACCCGTGCGAAACACCGGGATCTCAAGCGCCAGCGCGACGTCCGGCGCATGGCGCCTGTGCTCCGGCACATCGCAGACAATCTCCGCACGGGTGTGAAAATCTCGGAACTGCACCTTCTGGCTGGCATGAGCCGCTCGCATTTTGTCCGGAAATTCCAGGCAACATTCGACGTCTCTCCGCAAGATTATGTCCGGAAGAAACGGATTACATTGGTCAAGAACGAATTGCACTCATCAGACTTGCCACTATCGATCCTGGCCGAAGACCTTGGCTTCAGCAGCTCGTCTCATATGTCACGGGAATTCAAGCACTACACCGGCTACTCGCCCAAAAAATTCAGAGCTCTGGACAAGATCTACGGCTAGGCCTGCGCAAACACCGATAAAAATCAAATAGCTGTCAAAAAGAAATGGCGGAGAGGAAGGGATTCGAACCCTCGATACCGTTCCCGGTATACTCCCTTAGCAGGGGAGCGCCTTCAGCCACTCGGCCACCTCTCCGGTAAGCTCCGTGTACGAACAAAAACCTCGGAGTTCAAGGCGTTTTTTTGAACGCCCATTCGTTTTCCCCATTGGCTACCATGGGCTTGCATGTTGGATAGCCCGTCAGAAGTGAGCGCGGCAATGCGGATTGGTCTTTGTCTCGCTGGCAAGGCAGGCGCCCGTCAGCTTTTGGAATTGAGCGCTATTGCCTTTTCGTGAAACGCAAACATTTTGCACAGACAAAGGTTGCACGATATCCAAGCCTTCCATACTTCAGCCGCACTCCTTTGGTGAGCTTGCCACGTCTTTTGGTCAGGTTCGGAGCGTGACATTTATAGTCCACCTGCCCCTGCTGCACTCTCTCATCTCATCGCAACCCGGTTCGACTGGGTCTGCGCGGTATTGTTGCATCTTGCTGTGTTTAGTTTTCTGACAGGAGCCGGCTACTGGCCGCCCCAACAGACCTCTCCCCAAGAACCCGTGGAAGTGCAATTGGTTCGAGCGCCAGCAGCGGCCAGAGGAACCTTGGACATCGCAGGCCCTCCAAATGGAAGCGCTTTGACGGGTGAAAGCGAAGAAGGCGTTCCTGAAACGCCTCAAACAGAACCAGCCAATCCTTTGGCTGACAGCTGGGTTACCGCCACATCTTTCCTGGCTGCGGATGTCTTAAGAAGCCCCCGGTCCAGCCAGGCGCGCGTGGCACTTGCCTCATTGACGGGTGCCGACAAACACGAACAGGTGCGCGCGCTTGAAGCGATGGAACAACTCCGTCAAGACAGGCCGGATTTTCGTCCGACGCGACTTGCACCGCATGCTTTCAGGAACGGATTTTCAAAGGGAAATACGCTTCATGTCACGGCGGGTGCCGTCAGAAGCAATCGTATCTGGTACGAAATTGCCTATCGGTGCCGCCTTGAAAAAGGCAGTCAAAAAATCATCGGCTTTGAATATGCACTCGGTGCGGAAATCGAAAGATCGCTCTGGGATGAGCATGGGCTAGCGCCAGTTCACTAACCCCATTCCGGCTGAGCTTACGACAATTTCGACCAAGATCCGGACGCGGCGGACTGAAATGCAACTGCCGCGTCAGATGGGTGTTTGCGGTTGAGGTGCCGTATGGCCGGCAGCCTTTGACCAGCTCAATGCATTGACAGCCATTCACGGGCGGAGCGCTGAGCTTCAGCAATTTCTGATGGGCTCATTTCACTGGAGATTTCCTTACGATACTGAACCGCATCCCGGTTGCCTTTGAGAGCTGCAATGTTGAACCACTTGTGTGCGGTGACCAGATCAGTCGCGCCGTTGCGGCCGCAAGCGCTGTCCAGACCCATCTGAAACAGAATGTCAGCTGTAACGGGCTTGCCGCCCATGATGGCCATATCAGCCGAATGAATTTCAAAACGAGCCATGATGCTCCCCTTTCCTACTCTGTTTTTCCAGAAGCTTCTCTTGGTTCCGTGGAACACCAGATGCTTCCCCCTGTTTGCCGGTCGGACCGGAGCGAAAACACTCCTTTATTGCGACCGAAGAAACGTAAGCTTTCTTGTAGCTTTCCCCTTCGTTTCTTGAGGTGTACTTCAGCAGGAGCAGTTAAATGGCCAGTTAAGATACAGGTTTAACGTAATGCGAACAAAAATTTAAATATCTCTGAAATTTACTTGCCGGTAAGCATGCAGTTGCGAATTCCTCTTTAATATCAGTGACATTCTCACAAAATTTGAAAGGACCTCTCAACGTTCTGTTCACCAAACGGGAAATTCAGTGCAGTCTTGGCTGAAATTTTTGGGAAAACCATCGCTGCTTCGGAGTGAAAGAAAATGCCAAAACCGCCAATCGTCCTCCTGCATGGCACCAATGCCCAGCCCTGGACCATGGAAACGTTCAAGTCTTATTTTGAGAACGCAGGATTTGATTGCCATACGCCAAGCTATCGTGGGCATGGGCTTCCCGAAGGGGACGTCAGGAATGATACGCTGACGGGGGCAAGCATTGCGGACTATGTTGAGGATATTGCCCACTACATTCGGGAGATGGAGCAGCGCCCCATTGTCATTGGTCACTCTCTCGGAGGACTGATTGCTCAGCTGTTATCCCCACGCGAACTAATTGAGGCCGGCGTTCTGATAAACAGCAGCATTATTCACGGCACTCTGCCCACGACCGAAATGGAGCGGGCACTTGGCAAGATGTTCATGTCGGCAGGGCGTTTTTGGGAAATGGTGCCGGGGCAGGACTTTGAATTGCTTGCCGCTTATGGTCTCAACACCATGCCGGAGCGACAACAGCACGAAATTTGCGATCGGTTGGGTACGGAGTCCGGAGCCGTACTCTTCGAACTGTTTTTCTGGATGTACGATGTCAACCAGACCACCAAGGTCGACTTCGCCAACGCAAAAGCGCCATTGCTGTTTTTGTCCGGAAGTGAAGACAAAGTCGTTCCCCCTCCACCGCCCTCACCATGGCTGACCGATATGGGAGCCTGGCAACCTTCGAAGTGATTGAAGGACGCTGCCACTACATGCAGCTCGAAGATGGCTGGGAAGACATCGCCGCCAAAAGCATGAAATGGATTGAAAACATGCGCCGGGTTTGAGTTCACAATTTGTGAGCAGATGGAAAAAGTCCGCCAGGTGACGTTGGGACACGGGTTTTCAGCAGGCTTTCAAAGCATATACATTCCGTTTCCGTAAACGGAATCTTATTCCGCATTGGGAGGACTTAATGCTGAAATCCATGATCGCGGCGGCTGCCTTGGCCGCTGGTGTTGTTGCCGCATCCTCAACGCTGTCTCTTGCCGCAGACGCGAAGGGAGACTGGGTGCGCCCGAACGGGGCCTCAAAAATCCGCATCAGTTCGTGCGGTGCCGCTCTTTGCGGCAAACTGATCTGGCTGAAAACGCCACGCAAAGACACCAACAATCCCGATACTTCTTTGCGTGAGCAGCCCTTGCTCGGTGCTCAGATCGTCAAATCGATGAAACCCACGGCCAAATTCAACCAGTGGAAGGGCAAGGTTTACAACGCTAAAGACGGCAAGACATACACCGGTTTCATTGAACTGACCTCAGCCGACAAGCTGAAACTTGAAGGCTGCGTGATGGGCGGGTTGATCTGCAAGGGTGAAACCTGGACCCGCGCCAATTAGACAAAACTGTGCTGTTTGCCAAATCCTGGTGATTTGGCCATTGCCCCGTCGCATTTGCTGGTAAAAAATTGTGGCGCAATCTTCATCGGCATCGCGGCGGGGTATTTCCGTGACATCTCTTTCATATTTCAGTTTGCTCCGGTTTCCATTTAGATCCGCATTCGGGATCGCAATCCCGGTTTTGTTTTTCCTGGCAGCCCCTCCTGCAACTGCAGCTCCCGACATATCAGGTAATTGGAAGACACCGGCCGGGGCTATCATCAACATCAGCACCTGCGGCAGTGCGCCTTGCGGGAAAATTGTGCGGTTCACGCCGCCCAAGGGCTATACGATGAAAAACACGCCGGATCTGAAAAACAGGGATGCCAGCAAACGCGGCCGCAAGATCCTGGGACTCAAGGTGCTCTGGCGGATGAAGTCGCAGCCCAACGCCTGGAAGGGGCGGGTCTATGATCCGCGCAGGGGCTTCAGCGCCAACGCGACCATACGCAAGAAGGGTGGTTCAGCGCTCGAAGTTCAAGGCTGCGTCCGGGTTGTATTCAATGTTTGCGAAAAGGAAGTCTGGCGCAAAGTCAATTGAGTAACAGGCAGGACCACTTTTATTCGATCAGGTAGCCTTACCGCGCCTTTTGCCCGAACAGGACGCTTTGGGCCGCCTTGTCCTTCTCAATCACCAGCTTTTTCTGCTGATCTGCACCGACAGCGAGACCGCGTTGAACGGCATCACGCGCCTCCAACCGCAACCGCCAATCTCTGACATTGGGAAACTCTTCCAGGTCGATATTCTGTCGTTGCCAGCGCTGCGCCCAGCCGAAGGTTGCAATATCCGCAATGGTATATTCGTCAGCGGCAATGAACGCCCGTCCTTCCAGCCGCCTGTTCAAAACGCCATAGAGCCGATGGGTCTCATTGGAGTATCGCTCGATCGCGTAAGGCACTTCTTCCGGCGCATAATGGCGGAAATGGTGGTTTTGTCCCAGCATTGGCCCAAATCCACCCATCTGCCACATCAGCCACTCTTCCGTCTCCACGCGCTTGCGTTCGTCGTCAGGATAGAATTTCTGAAACTTCCGGCCGAGATATTGAAGAATTGCGCCGGACTCAAATACGGATATCGGTTCACCGCCGGGACCTTCTGGGTCAAGAATGGCCGGCATCCGGTTGTTGGGGGAAATCGCAAGAAATTCGGGGGCGAACTGATCGCCCTTGCCGATATTGACCAGGTGCAGGTTATAGGGAACCCCGAGCTCCTCTAGCATGATGCTCGCTTTCCAGCCATTCGGCGTTGGCCAAAAATAGAGCTCGATCGGTTGTTCCTGCGATATGGTCATGGAAGTTCCTGTTTGAATTTAAGATGCCGAGGGCACCGCTACCGCAGTGAAGCAACTAGGATTTGTTCTGGCAAGCCCGTCAGCTGGCGATTGCGATTTCGGCAGCGAGCACCTTTGTGAGCGGCCTCACATCATCATTTTCTTGTAACCGAGGTGGCTCTGGTCGTAGCCGAGCTGACGGTAGAAATGATGAGAGCCTTCACGCTCCTTGTTGGAGGTCAGCTGAATGATGCAGGCATCCACCGAGCGCGCCAGGTCCTCCGCATGTTTCATCATGGTGCGGCCAACGCCTTTGCCACGCTGATCGGCGCGCACATGAACGCTTTCCAATTCCACGCGTGGCCGACCCTTGAAGGCAATGCCTTTCAGGAAATGGATTTGATAGGTTCCGACAACCGCACCAGCCTCATCCAATGCCACGTAGATGTCGCACTCGGGTGCGTCCCTTAAAGCATCAAAGGCAGAGCGATAGTTTTGCCATTCTCCAAATTCCTTGTTCTTGCGAACGGAAGTCGCTCCGGCATTGATGATCTCGACAATCTCCATCAAGTGATCAGGAGACGCTTTTTCAATTTGGATCGTGGAGCTCATACTGATTTCTCTGTCCAGGGCATGTTTCAGTTGGTCGTAGCAGGTCACTATCTGCAAATCGGCTGATCCGGGTCCAATTCAGCAACGCCCCACCAGGTTGTTCTCCAACCCTGACGCTTCCAAAGATGAGGCCAATTGCCGGTCAAATAGCGCGCTGACTTCGGATCCGCCGCATCCCAATAGGCGTTTTTGCTGAAACGGTCCTGGGCAGGCAACTCCGGCTCCCGGTCACCTTCCTCCCAGATATAGAAACACTTTCCGCGCGGCGGCACCCGCGCCGGTATGGCTTTGGTGACAATTCTCGCATCAGGGAAAAGCACTCTCATGTTGCCGCCCGTATATCCGTCGTCTGCAATCAAGGTCGCTTCAGCTGCACCCAATTCAGAGAGCGGCGCCTGCAGATCTGCATATGGCTTCATGTGCCGGCACTTGCCGCCGCACCAGAACTTGTCGGGCGCGATGAGGCCTGGAACACGGGCGAGAAACGCAATAGCCACCACGGCCAGCATGACAACAGCAAGCCAGCGCCAACGGCTTTTGAATTCAAAACGCTCCAGGTCGGCAAACAGATAGATCGGCAACAGCAGCAACAGCGGATGCATGTGCCGCTCTTTGACATAGGTCGCCCCGGTCACCACGATCAGCAAAGCTGTAAGGACGATCATCACCAGCACAGTCCGCCCGCACAGGCGTGCGACCGCGTTGAGTGAAGCTCCGTCAGGCTGAATACGCCGCAGATACCTCGGCCAGAACAACAAGATCAGAAGCGGGACAAGCGGCACGGAAAACCCGACAAGTCCGAAGGCGAGTTTTCCCAACCCTTCGCCTGCCCTCGCAATATGCGGCGTTTGTGCGGTTACCCCCATGGTGTCGGATACGGAGGCGAGCAACTTCAAGCCTTCGCTCAAGATCCAGAGAGCATAGGGGCTGTAGACAAATGCCGCAGCGACCGGCACCAGACACAAGCCAGCCCAACGGAACCGTCCGCGCCAATGGGCGTCGCTTAACGCGGCAAGAACAAGGGCAAGGGCGAATAGCGGATAGGAATGCTTACCCAAAAGCCCGGCACCGGCAACTGCTCCGAACAGCAGGTAAAAGGCCAGCTTTTCAGATTCCAGCGCCTTCAGAAAAAAGAAGGCGCTTGCCGCGCAAGCTGTTGTCAGAACGACAGTGTGGGTCACACCCTCATGAAGGTTCCAGCCAAATTGATAGTAAAGCGAATAGGAAAATGCGCAGAGCGCGGCCAATCTCGGATCAAAGAGCGCTTTGCGCGCGATCAGAAACAAGAACAACGCCGCTAGTGATATCAGTCCATACTTGATGAACAGCGCGGCCCAGATTGTCGGTCCGAAAACCTGTTGTGCCGACCACAAAAGCCATTCGTAAAGTGGTGGCTGGCGTAGCATGTAGCCGGGCTCAAGCGTCTGAACCAGCACGTTCTCGAACATATCGTCCGTTCCGAGAACCGGTGTCGACAGCGCGCGCAACAGCAGGTGTGACAAGCCCCAGAGAGCCACGATAGCCCACACGCCCACGGGTGTGGCATAGAATGGCGCCTTAGAAGAGCTGTTGTCGAAACTAGCGGTCATGCGGCTCAGCGGTTTGATCAAGACTGTCAGCCGTTTAGCCTATTGAGACTTGGTTGCCTAGCGATCAGCCGCGATAGGTCGCCAGCTTGAAGGCAGCAAAGGTGAAAAACACGCCGAGCCCAGCTTCAATCACACGGCGTGAGCGACGATAAAGCGTAACGACCGGCTGCGTGGAGAAGGTGACAGCATATGCCAGATGAGCCAGAACGGACATGATCGTACAGCTAACGATGAGCACGAACCCGACCCAGAGTGGCGCGTTCGGTCCCAGACCGACGCCAACAATCGCGATCCAGTGCAGGGCTGCTTTGGGGTTGGTCATCTGAATGGCCAGTCCTTGCAACAGGAGCCGGTCACCTCTGGCTGCTTTGACGGCGATGTGACCGTTTCTACTGGCGGCAGAACGGAACGCTTTGAAAGCAAGCCAGATCAGGTAGGCAGCGCCCAGAATTTTCAGAACGGTGATCGCATAGGCAAAGGCGGCAATCAGCGCGGTAAGGCCAGCAACGGTGAGTGTTGCCCAGATGCCGGACCCCAGACCAACGCCCAGCGCCAAACGGGCACCCGACCGGCGCCCACGTTCCATGGACGTGCCGATGATGGCGAGAATGTTGGGGCCAATGCTCACAAAGCCAACGGCGAATATGCCAAGGGCCAGCAGCAGGCTCGAAAGATCCGCGTTCATCGAAGCTCCTGGAAATCGCGACAACCGGCAGAACTCAGGTGCCCTGCTTCAACTATCAAAGACAAAGGATATCAGGTGAAACCGTCAAAGCTCAATCCAGAAACGTCCAGGTTTCCGCCCCATCGAATTTGCGATGTCCGATGGCTTCGATTGTTCCGGGTTCTGCAAGGCGCAGGTTGACTGCCAGTCGGCCCAAGGCCTCACCCTTCACGGCTTCCCAATGTGTGGTCGAACCGCAAGTCCTGCAGGTGTGGAAAGCCAGTTCTTTCTCACCACGAAAATATCTGATTGTCGCTTCAGGGGCGGCGTGAATGGTGATTTCGGGCTCCTGCCCGTGCCCCCAAACTGTTCCAAGACTTCTGCAGATCGAACAGTTGCATTCAACCGCGTATCGAGGAACAGCGTTCATTTCAAAAGAGACGGCACCGCAGTGGCATGAACCGGTAATCGGCAATGCCACATTCGATTGCGGAGCATCTGTGGACATGGCTTATTCCAGACCGATTTTCTGCTTCAGCAGATCGTTCACTGCCTGCGGGTTGGCCTTGCCTTTCGAGGCTTTCATGACCTGGCCAACAAACCATCCTACGAGGTTCGGCTTTTCCTTGGCCTGTTCGACCTTGTCCGGGTTCGCGGCGAGGATTTCATCGACAATCGCTTCGATAGCGCCAAGGTCCGTAACCTGCTTCATGCCCCGATCTTCAACGATCTGTGCGGGATCACCGCCTTCTGTCCACACGATCTCGAACAGATCCTTGGCAATCTTGCCCGAAATCGTTCCGGCCTTGATCAGATCGACAATCCCGCCAAGCTGCGCGGCGGAAACGGGGCTTTCGGAAAGATCCTTGCCTTCCTTGTTCAGTCGGCCAAATAGCTCGTTGATCACCCAGTTGGCGGACAGTTTCGCATCGCGTCCCTTGGCAACGTCCTCGAAGAAATCAGCGGATGCCTTCTCGACGACAAGAATATCCGCATCATAGGCCGTGAGCCCGTAGTCAGCCACGAAACGGCTTTTTTTGTCATCCGGCAATTCCGGAAGGTGGCCTGCCAGTTCATCGACAAAGCCCTGGGTGAATTCCAGCGGCAGCAGATCCGGGTCCGGGAAATAGCGATAGTCATGCGCTTCCTCTTTGGAACGCATAGACCGCGTTTCACCCTTCACGGCATCAAACAGGCGTGTTTCCTGATCGATCTCGCCGCCGTCTTCCAGGATCGCGACCTGGCGGCGGGCTTCATATTCAATGGACTGACCAACAAATCGGATCGAGTTGACATTCTTGATTTCGCAGCGCGTACCGAATTCACCGCCTGGGCGGCGAACAGAAACGTTGACGTCAGCGCGCATGGAACCCTGGTCCATGTTGCCGTCGCAGGTGCCGAGATACCTCAAGATTGTGCGTAGCTTGGTTAGATAGGCCTTGGCTTCATCCGAGGAGCGCAGGTCGGGTTTGGACACGATCTCCATCAAAGCAACACCTGATCGGTTCAGATCGACGAAGGACATGGAGGGATGCTGATCGTGCAGCGACTTGCCGGCATCCTGTTCCAGATGAAGGCGCTCAACACCAATCTCGACTTGCTCTTCCGGCATGTCCAGCAGGACTTGCCCTTCGCCCACGATCGGCTGCTTGAACTGCGAGATCTGATAGCCTTGCGGCAAATCCGGATAAAAATAGTTTTTGCGATCAAAAACCGATTTCAGATTGATCTCGGCTTTCAAGCCAAGACCAGTGCGGACCGCCTGTCGCACGCACTCTTCGTTGATGACCGGCAACATGCCTGGCATGGCCGCGTCAACGAGGCTGACGTTGTTATTGGGATCCTTGCCGAATTCAGTAGAGGCACCGGAAAAAAGCTTGGCTTCGGACGTGACCTGGGCATGAACTTCCATGCCGATCACGATTTCCCAGTCGCCGGTCGCGCCCTTGATGAATTTCTTCGGATCGGGTGTGCGTACGTCGACAATCGTCATTTTCGTCAAGAATCCTGTTTTTCGGTTGCGCCCTTTGAAAGGCAGCCCGGAAGACTATGCTGCGGCGCGAATATGTAGCTGTCTTGTTGACCTAATCGGGAATTGCTTCTGCTGCAAGGTTTTCCTTGCTCCAGCCATGCGCTTTCGCACAGTCGGTCACGAGGTGAAGAGGAGACCCGTTGGACTTCAGGACGGTCCGGGTTCTTCAGGCGGGTTCTGCGCTTGCCCGGTGCGCATGATGAAGCCAATCATGACAGCGACCGCCTGATATAGTTCTATCGGAATTTCCTGGTCGATTTCTATCTGCGAGAGTGCCTCGGCCATCATCGGGTTTTCCTCAATGGGGATGCCTGCCTCCCGCGCGATCTGTTCAATTTGCTCGGCAACCGTTCCGGCACCCTTGGCCGTGACTATGGGCGCACCCTCATTTTCGTACTGGAGGGCAATTGCCAGCTTTTTATCTTTGCTCTGATCGCTCATCGGACAGCCATCCTCAAGACTGACGATCGATCAACGCGCCGTAGCGGGCAGCAGTTCTCGGCGGCAGTCCGCGGATAAGCCGGAATTCCTGAAGATCGAGCCCGGCATCGGCAAATGCGGCTTCCATGGTCTCCCGCAACGAATTCAGATTGTCGAAGGTCTCCTTGCGGTCAACCCACAAGCTGGCGTAGGTGCCGCCACCACGCAGACTGATCGCAGCCTCCAAAGGTCCGGTTGCAGTTAAATCCAGCGCAAATCGCAGCCGCCATGCCGGCTCATGGTCGTCTTCCTGGTGCGAACCATTTCCATCCCTGCCAATTTGCATCTGCATGATGGCCGTTTCCTGTCCCAGTGCGAGCGGCAGTTCCAGCACAACATCCATCGGGCGTGAAGCTGCCCTTGGTCCCTCCTCGCCTGCAAGGCCCGAATTGACCAGCTGGTTGAGCCGAAGCCGAGCGAGCGAGGCATCTGTATCCTTTAACAAGGCCTGCAAGTTCTGCGCAGCTGCACCAGCCCAAAACCCGCTTGCGGCTTGCGGTGCCTGCCCCTGCGGTGAACCGTGCCGCGCAGGCGGCGCCGCTTGTCCGGCAGGTCTGGAAATCTGCTCCTCCGCTCCCATAGATCGCAACAGCGACTTGAAGGACAAAAGTACTGATTTCAAATCAGGCAGAGGCATATTTCCACCGACGGATCTGGCCAGGCCAGCCTCATGAAACTGACCAGACTGGCTCACGGCCTGCTGCAAAGACTGCGCAGTCGGCGGTTGTCCCGCATTCAATCGCAAGCCCAAGATCTGTTGCATCGCCTTGACGACCGCATCCGGCATGGAAACTTTGCCCGCCGATTGCGCACTCATGAGACTGCCAATTTGCGCGAACAGTGCGCTGTAGCTGGCCTGTTGTTCCGTCAGCGGTTTTTGCAGTTGAGCAGCGGCCTGGACCACAGGCTGCTGAAAAACCCTTTGTTGAGTGGCAGCGGTCTGCCCTGCCGGTGATCCGACCGTCGCCGTAGCGTAGGCTTGCGATGCGGGCGTACGCGATGCTGCTGCTTTCGTATTGGTTCCAAGGCTGGTGCTTGTTGCCACCTGTGACGGGACTGAATTCGGATGGGCCGGCGCACGTCCTCCTGAGACGGGAGCAGAGGCGGACTGCGCGCGTGCAGGCACAGTTGGGCCAACCTGTCCCGATTGAGGCGTGTTGCTTGGCAAAGGCGACGCGGGTAGCACCCCTCCGGCACCTAATTTTGGCGCAGACGACAGACCCGAGTTTATCGCGGCGGAAGCGGTTTGAGTTTGTACCGTTTGACCGGTCAGTGTTTGTCGTGGTTCCACCACATTGGGGATAGGCACTCCTTGGTTGCCGGTGGCAGCCGGTTGGGACGGTGTCGCTTGTGTTCCCTGCCCACCTGGGTTTGCGCCTGCCGTCTGAACCTGCTGAGGGTTGGCCGACTGTTGACCTGTTGCCTGAGGTGCGCTCAAAGACTGTCGTGGCGCACCCATGACCTGTTCGGAACCGAATACCTGTGCAGGGCTTTGAGCACTGCCGGGTGCTGTGTTTACCGGTAGAGACGGCGGGGCAACCGTTGCCAACTGTCCGCTTGCCGGACCAGCCAATTGACCGGAAATCTGAACACTGGACCGGCCGCCAACCTGTAAAGAGCCCGGTGCCCCGGCACTGGGTGTGGGCGCGTTTACGGGATTTTGAGCTCCTGTCAATTGACCGGTGCCCGGAACCCGGGGCGATACCTGAAATGATGTGCCCGATTGCGTCGTTGTGAATTGCGAAGAGGTGCTGCCGCGAGGTTCCGCGCTTGGTAACGATCCAGATGCCGACATTGGCGGTTTCACACCGCTTTCTGAAGGTTGCAGCTGAAGCGGTGAAGAAATGGACGGACGAGTTCGAGGAGCGGTACTTTGCGCCAGTGGCGGTACACCGGGTCTCAACGCTGCGGAACCGGCTTCAGATTGGGGCGCAGGCGGCGCAACCGATTGCAGCATATGAGCCATTGTCGGAGCAGGTCGCAGCGCCGTTCCGATTGATACACCCGCCCCCTGAGCTGTCGGTGGTGCAGAGGCACCATTGCCCGGCGTCGTCGGCTGTTGTCCTGTAGAATTCGCAACCTGTCCGCCCTCCGGAAGGGTCGATATCTGGATCAAGGGTTGCTGACGGCTGCCGGAAACTGTGACTGTCACATCCGCACCAACAGGAAGCGGAGCCGGCACACGAAGGTCCAGTTTCGTTTCTGCCGTAGCCAAACGAACAACGCCCCCAGGCATGTTCTGCTCGACTTTGGCTTTCAGCTCGGTGCCTGGCTCCAGCCCTTTGGCAGATGATGAACCGCTTGCACCTTGTGGGAGCGTCTGCGCGCTCACCGTTTCAACCATCACACCATCTCCTGGTGTTGTGTGCCGAAAAGATTCTCAAGAGCTGATTATGGCCGCAAACAAGTTGCCTGCCCAGCCTTGATACGGATCAAGGCCTATGTGGCGGTGATCAGGCAGTGTTTGCCAACTTGCCGGTCTGCGCCTGCCACCGCCCGGCCTCAAGAACAATAAGCGGCAAATGTCCGCTACGAGTCCCGGCAGAAGGAGACAAAAGCGTGAACTGGATGGACCGTTTGAACGAACGCGCTGACCTGATGGGAAGAATGCTGGAAACCATCGGCGCTATGAAGAAGATACCCGCTGGCCCCCCGAGCGAAATTGCAATCCGGTCTGCTGCATTCCGATGTATCAATTGCTCGGAGACTGAAAAATGCAAAAACTGGCTGGATAAGCACACTGACGGTGCTGACAAAGCCCTGTCCGAATGCCCGAATGCGCATCTTTTCAACAGCTGGCTGGACGACTGAGTTCCGCTCAGCTCCTTTGACGATGCCTGCCGATCCAATAAGTGAGTGCACCGGCTAGGGCACCACCGACAAAGCGGAACGGAAACATGGCCAGCGCGCCGGCGTCCTGCGAGACCGGCAGCGGTATCTGAAGCATTCCGACTGCGGCCTCAAGTATCAAGGAGAGTGCTGCGGCGGCAAAACCAGCGATCCACAATTTGCCAGTGCGATCTGCGCGCCATCCAAGATACCCTCCAATCAGAAGTGCAAACGGATTAAGCAGGCCTGACAGACCGAGCAGGTCGAACCAAGTGTCTGATAGCATTGTCATGTGCTCCTCTTACTTCCGCCTGTCAAAAAAAGCGAGAGGCATCTCGTATACAAAGACCTTGGATTTCAAGCGAAAACTGGCAACACATTCATTCTTCAATGTTTCAGGCGTCTCAAGGCAAATATGGGCCGCCAAGATCACCCTTCGTCGAGTGCTTTGCTAAAGCCGTTCGTAACGAAGATTTCTAATTTGCTATTTGTTGGCGCAATTTTCTGAACAGATCTTATCCTTGCCGCAGAGCTGGTTAGTGTCATGTCCATGAATTGTTATTCATTATTTACATCAGTTGACGGAGAACCGACGTCGCGCGATCTGGAATTGCGCATTACAGATGATATGCGCCTTGTCTGGGGCAAGGACCCGGTCCGTGACGCGCGACCGCTTGCCGAGGTCATAGAAATCAGGCTCTGGGCGGAAAAGCCGAAGATCGCCGATCCTGCAGGCCGAGCCCTGATTAAGTTTACTGACGGCATGTCAGTAAAGGTCAGCGGGGCATTTGCGACCGGCGCACCCGACACGATCCGCGCTCGGACATATCTTGAATTCCTGCGTCACCTGCATCGTTGTCTGGCCCCGGGGCATAAAAGAAACATCCGGTTTTTGCGGGGGACCGCAAACGGTTCTCCAGCCAAAGGGTGGACGGTGTTCGCCGTCAGCGCTGGTATCGATGTCGCACTCTTTGTATTTCTCTGGATGAACATGCGAGCCGATGCACAATGGTTCGTGCGCCCCGGTCTTATCATTTTCGCGCTGTTAGGTCTGGTTGCCGCGGCAAGCTTTGGTCAGGCCACTTACGGACGAAGATACGATCCCGACAGGATTCCCACAGACCTTACTCCGTCGTGATTTGTTGAGTTTCACTCGGTTGAGCGAAGAACCTCTTTGTACACCAAACGCCGGTAAACACTGCCGAAAGGATCGAAGCAGGGATGGCGTCGTGTGCCCATTGAGATGATATGACCCGAGACCGCTAAACGAGGCGCTTATAAAAACTGAGCGACCTGCCGCGTAGCCCGGCCAAGCATTACAAAGCCGTTGTTGAGCGCGATTGTGCAAAACACCACTCATCCAACCCACGAATGCTTCGAGCCGTCCTGCAAAATACTCAGGCTCCGCTACGGGTTCCCGGGCCTGCTGAAAAAAATATTGCAGTTCGTCGCGATGATCTGGAAAAAGGCCCTGAAAGCGGGCGACATGCTCCTCAAGCGTGTCTGGCCAATCGATGTCCCGATCTTTCCTGAGGATATTGGTTGAACGTATCAATTTGCGCGAGGCCTCTCTCACGAGCCTGCCGTTGTTGGACGCCGGTCTAGAGACAAGGAGCAAGCGGTGATTTTTTCCCAGCACCTGTTCAAAATCGCCGTTCACCTCAAGGGCAAGCGACCGAGACGGCCGGAACAGCAGGATGTCTTCAGCCAGGTCCTCGCCTGCGATGCACCGACAATGCTGTTTGAGCCAATAACGCCACGCCAAACTTGCATCCGCCGACACAATGTCCTCAAGAAATCCGATACCGAAATCGACTTTACTTACAATGGGATTGGCAATCTCATAATTTCGCCTCTTGCTTTCGATTAGGTCACTGTCGTGCTTCGATGGCGCTTTGTTCAGGATCAATGTCAGATCCAGATCGGATCGACCCGCAACAGCCTTTCCAGTCGCAATACTTCCGTAGATATAGACGCTGTGGACTAACGTAAGGGTCTGGGGAGAAAACCTGTCCCGCACTTCTTGCAACAAAGAGTGGAAGTCTGTTTGGAAGGGCTGATCTCCCACCACACCAATATATCCATTCTGGTCAACACTCATCTGACAACGAACCTTCCGGTCCAACGCCGAGCTGAGTGTGCATGGTCATCAATGGCGTCTCGGAACCCACAGCATTTGCCTGTTATAGTTGCAATCATTTACGTGCCTCAAGTCAAGGCATCCATTACATCCCAACACACCTTATTCGGTGCTAGAAGACTTGATTCCGGGAGACTTCGAGGCAGAACCGAACAAAACTCAAATAGTCGCATGAACCCCGGACCAGATATTGGGCAAACTCCAACGTAAATTGCATTAGTAATCCATTTGGATCACCAAAGTGGAGCAAGTGGCAACTTTTCTAAACCAACACAGTGTGCTACCTTGAATATCCGGATTTTTACCGATCCCATGCAGATTTTCAGCTAGACAAGTTTGTTACCATGGCATTGCGCGCTACCGTCGACGCCGACGATCCCACTATTGACACCTTGGCTCAGTCTGACAAGCGGCTTGGCATTCGGTGCGACTATTGCGGTCGTTTTCGCTACTTGAAGATCTCAAAATTTTCCGGTTCTCAAAAGGTCTCCGATCTTAGCAGCGGTTTGACTTGCGCCAAATGCGGAGCGGCAGAAGTCAACGCAGTTGTCGTTTCCAGAGATCCAGAAAGCGGCTACTGGCCTGCCGAAAGCAGCTGATCTGATTGCTGATTTGCAACAGCTGCATCAAATCCGGCCCTTCTTTCAATTCCGACTTGAGCTCCTGATTGTCTTGAGCGGCATGGCGTGCTAGGCGCAAGCTTCCAATTGAGAGGTTTTATGCGCGGATTTTCAGAGTCCCGGTAATCCCCGGCTGATCTTTGCCGGGGTCATGCACACCAGCACTGCAGGCGTTTTGCGGCAGTGACTGACTAACTGCATCAAAATTCAGGCTTCTCACTTCAATGGACATTTCGAAAGCCGAGCAGCGGGTTCTTCACCTGCTGGCTCAAGGTGGCTGTATTCTCGTGGAAAGGACGAGCACGGTCATATTCTCAATCAGGAAACGGTTACGCGGGACGGATGGTATTGGGGCGGGTGCTCTTTGCGACTTTTCCGCAAACTCAAATACAAGCGCCTTATCGCATCCAAGAACAGTGGACCATATCGTATTACTCAGCTGGGTTTAAAGCGTGTCCGTTCACAACTGAACAATCGATAAGGAGAGTACCTCTGGTACGAGAAACAAAAGCGCGCCGGTTTCCGGCGCGCTTCTTTTTCACGCTGAGTTTGTCCGGCGCTAGCCGATCAGCGCATTGTCTGCACGCTTTACCGCGATGACGGACGAGCGAGCCAATTTGCCTTCACCGTCAGGGAACGGTGCTGCTGGGTGCTGCACGCCGACAAAGAGCGTACGCCGGTCGGCCGACCATGTAATTCCAGTGACTTCAGATCCATAAGGAACAGTCATGAAGCGCTCGATCTGGCCGGTAACCGGATCGCCAACCAGCATCTGGTTGTTGCCCATGCCGGCAAAGTCGCCCTCATTCTTGTAGTTTCCGTCAGTCTGTATCCACAAGAGACCGGAAGAGTCGAACATCATGCCGTCCGGCGAGTTGAACATGTTACCCGCGTTGACATTGTCCGAGCCGGCATATGGGGTTCCGGCATGGACATCCGGGTTCCCGGCCATAACATAAAGATCCCATTTGAATTTGGTATCTGCATGATCATCGTTTTCGGGATACCAACGGACGATCTGGCCGAAGTTGTTCTCCTCACGCGGGTTCGGACCGTTAACCGCGGTGTCGTCACCGCCGGCATTCGGCTTCACGCCCCTGTTCTTGTTGTTGGTCAGCGCGCAATACGCTTCAACGGCAACCGGATTGACGGCAACCCATTCAGGACGGTCCATTGTTGTCGCCCCCACCTTGGAAGCGGCCATCCGGGTGAAGACCGAGATTTCCTCAAGACTCATTTCGGTCGTTTCCGGGGTCAGGGCCATCCACTCGCCAGTTCCGTCATCTGCAAATTTGGCAACGTGCAGGACACCATCATCCAAAAGGCCGTCTGTCGGCACGCCCGGTGTGTAGGTGCCGTTGGAGACAAACTTGTAAAGAAACTCACCCCGCTCATCATCTCCCATATAGACGATGACCTGACCGTTGGGTGCCAGCGCACAAGCCGCATTTTCGTGTTTGAAACGTCCAAGCGCCGAGCGTTTTACAGGCGTTGATGCCGGATCAGAGGGATCAATTTCGACGATATAGCCAGCACGGCGCGGCTCGTTGATGTTTTTGGAAATGTCGAAGCGATCATCGAACTTCTCGTAGGAATAGCGGCTTTCCGCTGCAATACCATAACGTTTGAAGTCTTCGGGAAGCTCAATCTCAGGATCTGTGGACCCGAAATAGCCGTTGAAGTTTTCCTCGCAGGTCAGATAAGTGCCCCACGGCGTCTTGCCTGCACCGCAATTGTTGAAGGTTCCGAGAGACCGGGTTCCAGTCGGATCGGCCTCCGTCTTCAATAGATCATGACCAGCAGCCGGACCGGAAATCGCCATTTCCGTGTTGTGCGTGATGCGGCGGTTGAACGGGCTGTCGACGACCACGCGCCAGCCATTTTCGCCTTCTTCCACTTCCATTACGGTAACGCCTTGGAAGTTTTGAAGCATGCGGACATCTTCCGCCGTTTGCGGTGTGCCATCTTCGGTATGCGGCAGATTGATCTTCGGGTTCACATACTCGCTGTTCACCGCGATGATCTGCTTGTCGCCGATGGCAAAAAGCTCCATGCCATCAGTGTTTTCACCGAAAACCTTGTCAGAAGAACTGATCGGGACACCGGCTTCATGCGAGAAATCATGCGCGTCAGAAACGAGCTTGTCTCCCCATTTCACCAGAATGTCCCATGTGTAACCTTCAGGAACATGAACCGTGCTGTCGGTCGCAATGCCAACCGGGCTGAATGCGAAGCGTCCGGCATCCTGTGCCCTTGCGGAGGTGGAATTCATGAGGCTCGCACCAGTGCCAAGGCCCATGACGGCGGCGCCGGACCCGAATGCCACCAGGCCCCCGAGAAAACCGCGCCGAGAAAGACCGGATTCGACGACCTTGTCGAAATCTGTCGTTTCAGAGGTAGGACGAACCATTTCGTCCCATTCGTCCCAGGAAAGATCGTCCTTGTTGATATGATCCATAGTGGCTCTCCATCGGATGGCTAAAGTGAAACGCATCGTTGCGCACACCACGCATTAAATGGGTCCACGTGACAGAGCGATGACGGGCAGATGACAGATGGATTACAACGGTGATTTGGAGTTGTGGGACGCAGCATGGCCGCCCCTCAAAGCGTTGATAAGGCCAAAGAAATGTCTTTAGCCCGCCAGAGAAACACTGATGCCAAATTATTTTTTCTGCCGGCCGGGTCGGTTCAGGCCGGCGGCTCTCTCAATGACATCGGGATCAGGCAGATCTCCAAGGAGATAACGCGGTCCCCGGCCATGTCGGGACGCGGCATCACCGGCGTTGTAAAGCTGGCATGACTTCATCGACAGGCACCCACATCCGATACATGCATCCAACTTGTCCCTCAACGTCGTCATGCGCTCAATCCGATCATCCAGGTGCCGGCGAAAGTCCCTTCCGATACGTGTCCAATCTGCCTTTGTTGGCGCCCTGCCCTCTGGTAGCCGTTTCAGCTGACCAGCGATTTCTCCAATTGAAAAACCGAATTCCTGTGCAACCAGGACAAAGGACAGCCTTCGGATATCCGCGCGCAAGAATCGCCTTTGCCCACCTTCATTTCTCACGGGATGTACCAGTCCCTTTTCCTCGTAAAACCGGATCGCCGACACCGAGAGACCGGTTCTGCTCGCAAGTTCACCAATACTGAGAAGATCACTTCCTCGCATAACCCTATTCAATTTTTCTCTTTTCTCTCTTGACCTCAACTTAACTTGAGGAATTATCTCCAGTGTCCCGATCAAGTCAATCTGAGAAAGGACACCAGATGAGCACCCCCTTTTTGGAACATGTGAACGTCACCGTGAGCGATCCGGAAGCGACCGCAAAGCGGCTTGAAACGTGGTTTGGATGGAAAGTTCGCTGGAAAGGTGCAGCGAAAGACGGTGGCACCACCTATCACATAGGCAACGAAACCAGTTATGTGGCGGCCTATACACCTGCGCACACGACAGAGGCGGTGAAGGAAAGCAGCTATTCCCGCCACGGCGGCCTCAACCACATTGCCGTTGTCGTGGACGACTTGGATGCCACGGAAGAGCGCATAAAGGCTGGAGGTTACAAGACCCACAATCACGGTGACTACGAACCGGGCCGCCGCTTCTATTTCGACGATGATGACGGTATCGAATTTGAAATCGTCAGCTATTCCAGCTGACGCCCAGGACCGGGATCGGGCGGCGAGAGCCGCCCGATCCGGACTGCCTGTTTAGTGCCCAGACAGTACAAGTGTTCTGATCGGGTACTGGATAGCCTGACTGCGCAAAATGATGGCATGCACCAGTCCAACAGTGTCGACCACATGCAGGAAAACATACTGCGCTGTCGTCAAGTCCTTGTCCTCCAGAAGCCTGTCGTGATTGCTGGTATAGGCATTCACTTCACAACTTGCGCCCGGTGGCAGCTTGTCGAGGCCGCCTTCATACAAGGGCTCAAGGATCGCTGTAACGGTCGATGTTTCCGACGCCTTGGTCGCATCCACAAGCTGGCTACCCGTGCTGACCTGACCAGCAGCAATTTCAGACTGAACATCAGCCACGACCAACGGGATGATGGTGAATGGAACGGCGGGACAAAAAGCTTCAGCAACCATTCCCCGTTTGATGACCTGAGCCTCGACCTGCCCGAAACCGGCAACAATCCGCTCCTGCACTGAATCGTGGGGAATGAGGATTCCCGCCGGGCGCATCAAAGGATTGACGATCTCGCCGGGACGCAGCACGAATTGGGTGACCATGCCGTCGACACCGGCATAAACGGTCATTTTCCCCAATTCGACTTCAGCTTCTTCAAGCTTTGCCTCTGCGCTTGAAAGCTTTGCGGGAAGCGCAACGTTGATCTTGGTTTCAGCAAGGTCCTTGTTTGCTTTCGCAGCCTCGAGTGCACCCGTGCGGGAATCAACCGTGTTCTGCAGCTTTTCCAGGTCACGCTCACTGACGACATTCGCATTGCGTTCGAACAATTCCTGTCGTGTATCAAGCTCGTCCTGGGCCTGTTTCAATGAAGCTACAGCCTGGTCAACCTGTGCGGACGCGACCGCAAGCTCGCCCTCTGCCAGGGCGATTTCACCCTTGATCTCCTCAACCTGCTGCTTCGCGGTTACGACATCGGCTTCCTGCCGACTGCTGTCCAACTTGAAGATTGGTGCACCAGCCTTGATCTCCGTCTCAAGTTCGTTGGGAACGAATATCTCTTCGACCCGACCGGACGCTTCCGGCAGGATGGGAATTGTGCGGAATGTCGACACCGCGCTTGTTGCTGTTGGGTGGTAGTAAAAGATCAAAGTGATCAGGGTGATCGTGAGCATCAGGCATGTCACGATGCCAAATCTCAGCTCATACCAGACCGAATAGAGTGTGATTTCATGACCAATTCGTTTGCCCTGCACATATCTGCGAAACAGGTAGTCAGGAAGAATTGTAATCATCGCACTGAAAAGCGTCTCGAACATTATTTGTCCTCCTGCTTTTCTGTTTGAACAACCGGAGCATCGGCAGCTGCTTGTGTTGCCATTGCCGGTCCGGGATCCGTTACAGGTTGAGAAGGCGCTGCCTCAGACGCAACGGTCGTTTCAAATGGTTCCGGGTTCTCCTGTGCTGGTTCACAGGACCCATTTCCAGAACGCTTCGCGAGTTTGCTCATCGAGTTTGCTATCGATTCCAGTGGTGTCATGAAGTCAGGCATCTGCACGAAAGCCAGAACGAGCGCAGCAACCCAGAATATCTGGTTATGGGTGAACAGCGCCAACAACCCAAGCACCGCAACAAGTTCGAATTGAATGCGGCCGTGCTTGTGGGCAAGGCGTTCAGGCAATGAATGCAGATACAGGTAAAAAGTGCCAAGAAGCACCACAATGACGATCAGACCGATGAGGACACTCGTCATCATCTGGTCGCTACCGTCAGCAGCTGGAATAAAAAAAGGTAGGTGATGGGGCGCTAATTCGTGCGCGTTTTCGGCCATTGGTTTCTCCCGTGCGTACCAGGGCGCCGGGAAAAGTCCGGCAACGCTGCGTCACATTAAAGTGGAAACTGAACCGACCGTGTTAAAAAAACAAGCCAACTGAAGATCTTGCAGTGGAAAGCCGCAACCTGAAGCGCTTCCACAGGTCACGTCCAGGGTGCGGATCCTTAAAATCACACTCTCAGGCGTCAATCAGGCGGAGATTTGCGGGAAAAGCCTGCAGGCCATGTTTGCTGAATGGCGCAAAGGCTTTGACGCTGCAACTCAGGACCTGATCGGCATCCTTCGGATCGACAGGGACAGGATCGTACAAAATTCCAGGTTCGCGCCCTAACGCGGCGCCATGCGAATTGCACCATCCAGACGGATGGTCTCGCCGTTGAGCATGTCGTTTTCGCAGATCGATTTTACAAGCTTGGCATATTCCGACGCCTTGCCAAGCCGCGAGGGAAACGGCACCTGCTGACCCAAGCTGTCCTGAACCTCCTGGGACAGTCCGAGCAGCATCGGCGTTTCGAATATGCCGGGAGCTATCGTCATCACGCGAATGCCGGACTTTGACAGATCGCGCGCCACCGGGAGCGTCATGCCTGCGACACCGGCTTTCGACGCTGCATAGGCAACCTGACCTATCTGACCGTCAAACGCGGCGACCGAGGCCGTCGAGACAATCACACCGCGTCCGCCGTCGGGCGTCACAGGCTCCAGATCAGCCATTCCGGTGGCTGCCAGAGACAAACAGCGGAAAGAACCGACCAGATTGACGCCAATCACCTTTTCAAACATGTCGATGGGATGCGGCTCACCACGTGACGTGGTCTTGGCGACCGGAGCAATACCGGCGCAATTGACAAGGATACGTTCCTGACCATGTGCTTCACGGGCTTTTGCAAATCCCTGTTCCACACTCACCTGATCCGTCACATCAACATTGACGAACAAGCCGCCAACATCAGCAGCCATATCCTCGCCTTGTTCAGTATTGCGATCGAAGAGAGCCACTTTGACGCCTTCGGCTGCAAGCATGCGCGCCGTCGCGGCACCGAGCCCGGATGCACCGCCTGTAACAACAGCGGCCAGTGAGGAATCCAATTTCACCTTGCTCTCCCAAATCATAATTCATTGAAAACAATGAATTTAATTTACTCTATTGACGATATGGTCAATTTACGCGCCAAAGTGACCGAGAAATGCTCTCCGGTCAAGCATTTCCGCGGACAATCAGTATGAAGGAGACAGGAACGCCGCGACTTGCTTCAACGCGCCAACACAACAAGATCCAGCGGCTTCAAGACACCCGATACGACGGTATCACAACGAATTTCCGCATCCGGGCTCTGATACCCCTGGCTCTGTGCCAGTTCCCAGGTGCTTTTGTCTGTCAGCGCTTTTGTCAATTGCGCCTTGTTGGCGTCTTCCATCTTTGCCGCGCGGTTGACGGCATCGCCGATAACGGTGAATTCCAACCTGTTTTTTGAACCAATGACGCCGACCGTCACCGGACCGGCAGCAACCGCTGTGCCAATCGTCAGAGTTCCAGGCCAGCCCGCGGTGCGGAAGCGCTGTTGATCTGACCTGACGCTTTCCACAAGCGTGGTTGCAGCTACTAGTGCATCGGCTGCAAAACTCTCCGAAGGCTGTACCGCTCCAAAGGTCGCCAGAATGCCGTCTCCCAAAAATTTGTCGACCCGGCCCCCGGCCTGATTGATCACTTCAACCGCCAGGTTCTGATATTCGGCAAGCACCTTTAAAACCGCTTCTGGAGGAAGAGAAGATGACACCGACGTAAAGCCGCGGATGTCCGCATAGAGGATCGCCGCCTCACGCAGGTTGCCTTCTCCCGCCTGAAGCTCTGTATTGGCATCTGTAATAGACGCGGCAACTTCAGGCGCGAAGAAACGCCGTAAGTCCATGGCCGCAGCGTGATCGCGCGTTGCCTCGAACAGCATTGAGCGTCCCCGATAGAGCGCAACCGACAGGATGACGGTGACGGCTAAGATCACCATGGTCTTGTCCAGCTCCGCGCCCACCAAGATCGAGTTTCCGGTCAGGTATTCCACATAGTTTCGGGTGACCCGCATGGAGTCCATGTCTGCAAAGGCGGCATAGAATACCAGGCCAAGCCAACCGGAAACGGCGACAAGGCCGGTGGTCAATACAAAGCGCGGATCAAAACGAAGAGCTCTCAAACCAATGAAAATGAAAACATACATGAGTGTCGGCGTCTTGAGATAAAACGCCGGATGCTGGTCGTACTGAATGTGAAACGAAAAAATGAGCCCGACCAGCAGCGCCATGTCGACACCAATGGAGATCAGCAGATACCACTGTGGAAGCTCGAACCGGTACGACAGCAGCAATCGAAAGATCGTGAACAGGAAGTACGCGCCGAGCGCAATCGGCACAAAATTAAATCCGGCCGACCCCTCCGCACGCGGCGCGATGATGTAGAGCGTCGAAAAAAACAGCACTAGACCCAGCTGCACCCAACTGATCAGGCGCTCCGAGGAGGCTTCATGAGCACGGATTTCGGCGCGCACACGGTCAGGAATGCCGGATTCCGGCGGCCCGCCACGCAATATGTATCGCATTTTGTCCGAAAGTGAGCTCATGTTGACCCTTCAATCCAAGGCCTCGGAGTTTCCACTTATATGCTGCGACGCGCAATAAGACCTTCGGGAATGTGAGTCAAAGTGAAGAGCTGTGGACCGGTCACACACTGCCACTCAGGCGCAAATGCTCGATCTTGCAGACAAGTTCGCTCTGTCGATGGCACCCTGACTTCGACAAGGCTGCCTTGATCTGATTGCGCACGGTATGAACGCTGACGCTCCGGTTTGTGGCAATCTGCTTGATGGATTGTCCATTTGCCAACATCACGGCAGCAGTTGCTTCAGTCTTGCTGAGGTCAAAACAATCTTGAACCTGTCGCTGCAGTGTTTCCATGTCTGTTTCAGGTTTGATTGCGACCAGAAGAGCCGGATTGTTCTTGGAAACAAATGCCCTGAACGGCGTTCTGTCCAATTCATCAAGCCGCACAGACATTGCCCGGCACGTCCAGCCTTGACCTTTTGGATCCTTAAAGTTCCAACTCCCAAAAGGCGCCTGCCGGCCATTGCCTTGAAGTTGGGCCATATGACTGAATTCAAATTGGATTGCATCTGAGCAAAACCGGACCCGCTCGCCAAATGCTGCCTCGATGACACTGCCTTCGGAGAGCAGTTCCTGAGCTTCGCTGCTCGCGTAGTGGATCCTTCTGCCGGCATCAACAAGCAGTATGGCAGTCCGCGAACCGAGCCTGTGCTGTTCGGCGGCCCACTTCTCAAACGACAAGCCTGCGATCGTCCGATTGATTTCAAGCGACTGCCGAATGATCGGCGCCAGATCCCTGCAGAGCTCAAGCCAGTCGCTTTCATACTTCGCCCGATCCTTTTCCCTTATGTTGCCGCCGATCAGAAACATGCGGTCGGCGTCGTTGGCCAGCATGGCACCCCCACCGCCCCAAATGTCTTCCATGGGCTGCAGAAGATCCGCATAAAAGGATGTTCTTTTGAGTTCGCAAGGGACAATCATCTCGTCAGAGGAAATGGTATCTCCAACAGCGCATTTGGTGAAATGGGCCGCATAAGGGTTCTTATCCGAATAGTGCGCTTCGTATAATTCAAGGATCCCCGGATCATAGCCCGAGGCAAATGCCAGCGGTGCAACCTTGGTCAGCTGATCGAAGCCAATCAGTTGTGTGCAGATGCGCGTGCCTTGCACTGTTCCCATTTCATCGAGAAAAGACTGCCAGCAAACCGGGTCCATTGCAGCAGCCACCGCAAGATTGTACAAATGCAGGAATTTTTCCGCAGAAATGACCACCTTTGCCCCCCAAGGTTCTCACATACGCGACGTCAATTCGGCATTTCTCACGTGCGGTCAGTAAAAAATCCGGCACGCTTAGCCCAAATGGACCATGCACTTAATGTATACACCCTGTAAACAACTTTTGATCGCAAAGGTCATTCGTTCTCAACGTGTTTGGAAGTTGAGAGCGTCTGAATTCCGGGTGCAATCAAGGAATTCCCGCACTCCTGTAGTCGGCAGGCGATCAATAGTTTAGCACGTATTATTTTTTTGGCGGCCGTTTGGGCCGCCCTTTTTAGTTTGGCGGTTCAAAGAAGCAAGGCGCAGCGAACCAGAGCACATCCATCTAGTGCTGGATCATTGAATGGATGTGCTCTAGGGCCGCAGCACCATGCCTTCACTAGCAACCAGCATACCTGGATAGCTGTTTTGTGCAGCAAGCCCGATTTCATCGAGCTCATCATCAGAACGGCGCGGATCGTGATGGAACAGGACAGGCGTCTTCACATCACCGTCCTTGGCCAGCTGGACAGCCTTTTCCCACGTCGAGTGTCCCCAGCCCTTGAAGGAAACATATTCACTATCCGTGAACATGGCATCGTAGATCATGATGTCGGCGCCACGCACGAAATCAGGCAATGCCGCGTCGATTTCAGGATCGCCATGTTCGTGGTCCGTGATGATACAGATCGACTTATCATGATAGTCAAACCGATAGCCGCAGGCACCGCCCGGATGGTTCAGTTTCGTGGTCCGAATGACCAGATCGTCTTCACGCGGGATGTTGTCGCCTGCAGTGAACGATTTGAATTCGACGGCTTTCAGCGTCTTGGCTGCGACCGGAAAGATCGGCGGTGACATGATCCTGCTGACGATATCGACAAGGCTTGTTTCATCCTGAAAATGGCCGGCCCAGGCAGTCACTTCAAAACTCGGGTCATAAGCAGGCTTGAAAAACGGCAGACCGCAGATGTGGTCGAGATGCGTGTGCGTGAACAGAAGATCGAAACGGCGATGTTTCCCTTTGAGAAGCTCCATGCCGAGGTTTCGTGCGCCTGATCCGCAGTCAACGAGGACGAGCGCGTCTCCCGCGTGGATTTCGAAAGACGCCGTCTCGCCGCCATACCGGAGAGTGCTCGAACCCGGCGTTGGAGTAGAGCCTCTGACTCCCCAGCATCGAAGCGAAAATTCCTCAGCCACGTGTTACTCCCTAACCACCGGAGGACCCCCTGCGCGCATCCGCAAGGTCACGGGTCGTGCGCTCAAGACGAAGCGCAAGCGTCCGCATCACCTCCAGCGATATATCCGGAAATTCTTGCAAGAGTTTCAAGAAATCATCTTTTGAGACAGTAAGCACGTCCATGTTGTTGGCTGCGACAAGTGTCGCTGTTCTGGGAACATCACACAAAATAGCAATTTCACCGACGATGGAGTTTTCCGACACCTGAGCGACTTTCTTTTCGCCTTCCGGGGTCTGGACCAGGACATTCGCGTCGCCGGACAAGATGATAAAGGCGCAGTCACCTTCTTCACCCTGGGAGCAAAGACGCTCTCCTTCCGGATACTCGGTCCGATCGCTAATGAAGGCAAGGAGACGCAGCTTGGTCTCGTCAATACCGTGGAATAGCGGAACCTTGCGAAGGGCTTCGACTTCAGTTTCTAGTGTCATGTTCTCCTCCCCGGCATTTTGGGCCGCTGCTTCGCGGCCTTACCGTGTTTTCCGCCATTGTCCTACCCTTTGTCTGCAATACGTCCCTGATCCAAAACGAAGCGCTTTTCAAATTCACCGGCAATATCCATGTTCGATGTACCGAACAAGAACGTTTTCCCGGCTAGTATTCCCCGCAAACCACTGCGCAATTCTTTGTCGTCATCTGTCATACCTGTAGCAATATCATCCAATATGGTGATTTTTGCGTTCTTCAGTAGACCTCTAACCAATGCGATACGCCTGCGCTGGCCCGCTGACAGCCGCGAACCCGAAACGCCCACATGGTAGCCGAAGCCGGCATATATGATCGGATGGCGCAGTCCCGTCTCTTCCACAATGGCACGGATAACGTCGTCGATGCGCCGTCGGGCGTCCCTGCGGTCAACCCTCGCGCGACCGAACAGCAAGTTGTCTTCGATTGTGAGCGGCGGCAAATAAACGTCAGGATCGAACGCGACGAACCCATCGCTGTTCTTGACGACGCCCTCCAGGAACCGCTTGCGGGCCGCCACAACTTCATCCTTCAAGCTGTCGTCCATAACGCCAAGACGGTGTCTTGCGGGGACGAGCTTGAATGCCAATCCGGTCAGACGAGATTTGTCCGCTTCTGTCAGACCCGGACGCTGGTGCCCAGACTTCGCGATCCTCACAATCCTTTCAAACTCGGGCAGATCATCCTGATTGATGAAGGAATAGGACCCCAGAAGACCACTGTCGCCAGAAACATTGGAGAACAGCTCCAGCATGGTTTCGGCGATCTTCAGGCCAATCTGCTGCAGTTTGACATCAAACCCGGTGTCGGCCAGGAACGATTTCACCTCTTCGAGGTCGGGCACCTCGTCCATGGTGATATCCGGATCTGAAGGTACGGCAAAGAACAGGTTGTCGGCCAGACTTGCGCTGGCGTTGAAACGATCCTTGTGCCAGAGCTCGACCAAACCACCCAACGCGGGTTCGCTGGCAATGCGGCCAGCCAGGTTTTTGCGCACATTCAGGATCTTGTCTGCAAAGGCGTCGTTCATGGAAGGATCAAAGCGCGATTGCAAACCGAGCCGATAAATATCCTTGTCGAGTTTAACCGCTTCAAGCAATTGCAGCGCCTTGGCGTCGAGTTGCTCCTCGTCGTCAACGCCAGCTGCGGACAGGTCGTCCCAGTCTGCTGCTAGGTCATAGACCGGATTGCGCGTCTGGTTGGCTTCGTTGACCCTACGCTTGTAATTCTTGAGGTCTTCCCCTTCCCGCTCGGGCGGCACAAGAGGACGGTGACGCAAACCATAATAAAGATTGTCCCGGATCGTGCCGGTCCAAACGTGAACAGCACCGCCGACATAGGCGATTTCGCGGCCAAGCGTCGAATCGGTCAATTTGTCGAGGTCATGCTCGCCGATGCTGACTTTGCCCGAAGAGGCCGAAACCAGGCCAGCCGCAAGTTGCAGCACTTCTGAACGACCTGACCCGTCGGGCCCGACAATCGCGCATGTGCTGTTCGCAGGGACCGTCAGCGAGATATCCATGACTTCCTGACCGGCCGCACCGCCGGAGAAGCTGACACTTTCAAACTTCACATCACCCGACAATTCAACCTGATCGTCATCGGTCAGGCGCTCGGTGTCATAGATGTCCGGCGGGTCGAAATTCTCGACAACGGTCTGGTACTTGACGCTGACATCAGCCGTCATCTGATAGAAGGACAGCAGCAGCTTCCATGGTCCTGCCAGATCCTTGTAGGCGGCGATCACGGCCAGCAAAGCACCTATACTCAGGTTGCCCTGAATGACCAGATACCCGCCGATCAGGTAGAAGAAGAACGGCGTCAGCTGGTTCATGAAGTTGTTCAGGAACTTGATGAGAAACTTCCGGTTAAAGATCTCATATCGGATCTTGAAGTTCTCATAGAGACGGTCGGAAAGGTCCGCCGAATGCCAGGCTGCAGCATCATTGGCGTGGATCTCTGCAACACCGGTGATGCTCTCGCCGACCTTGTCTGCGATCAAGCGAACGTTCTTCACCCGTTTGCGAGAGAGAAGAATGACTTTCTTCTGCAGCATCGGGATGATGTAGCCCTGGATCGGGTACGAGCTGATCGCGGCCAATCCCAAAAGGGGATCCTGCATGAAGATAAAGCCCAACTGAACGATCAGCATACCGCCCTGGTAGGCGGGCAGAGCAAAGGCTTCACCGATATAACCGCCAACATCCTCCACTTCGGACGTGATCATCGGAATGATCTCGCCGGAACTCACTTTCCGGAAATGCGGCAACCGAAATCTCAAGACCCTTTGAAAGAGCTCGAAACGCAGACGGCGCAACATGCGCTCACCCAGGCGGCCCTTATAGACATTCAGATAAAATTTAAGCCCGTTGGAGACCACAACGAGCGCCAGAAATGTCAGGCAAAGGAGAACCAGATACGGGATCTGGTCAAAGTCGAAACCCAGAACGGCGCGCGGGAAGTTATCTCCCTGGACGGCATCGTTGACAATCAACTTGGGCAATTCGAGCAGGAAATAGACCACCGGGTAAGTAAGGACGGTGACCATCAAAATAAAAATCTGCTGGCGCGAACTATACTTCCAAATGAAGCGGAAAAGGCTTTTTTCCATCAGCTCATCCAAACAGAAATGGATCAAAAATGTGCAAGCAGATCATATTTGGTATATTAACGATCCGAATTCGAAGTGCTAGCCGGGTTTAGCATTTGGCACAACCGTATTGAAAGTATCAGTTGACCGTTCCTTGTCGAAAGATGTCTGTCAAGACAGATCGGAACGTGACAAACTCCAGTCAATTGAGACATAAGTGCCTCGGGGCAAATTTACAAATTTAGGGGCAGTATGAGTTCCGGAACGCCTAAGATACTGATCTATAGCCATGATTCGTTCGGATTAGGCCACTTAAGGCGCTGCCGTGCAATCGCTCAGTCTCTGGTCGGAGACTTTGACACTCTTTCTGTTCTGATCCTCTCAGGTTCACCGATCATTGGCAGTTTCGAATTCAGAACCCGTGTCGACTTTGTCAGGATTCCGGGTGTCATCAAGCTGCGCAATGGCGAATACACACCTTTGTCGCTGCACATCAACATCGATCAGACACTGGCGATCCGTTCGTCGATCATCGAACATACGGCCGAGATATTCGAACCCGATATTTTCATTGTCGACAAGGAACCGCTTGGCCTGAGAGGCGAAGTGCTCGGCACATTGGAAGCGCTCAAAGGCACCAACACCCGCCTCGTACTGGGCTTGCGAGACGTGATGGATGACGCAACCGTTCTGAAGGAAGAATGGGACCGCAAGAACGTCTTCCCGGCGCTGAAAGAACTCTACGATGAAATCTGGGTCTATGGCCCTGAAGATATCTGTAACCCGCTGGAAGGCATGGAGTTGCCGGAAGGTGTGCAGGAAAAACTCCGATACACGGGTTACCTGCGCAGGGAAATGCCGAATGCTGCACTGGAGAACCCCGCTCCTGCCCCGTTCGACGAAGAACCCTATATTCTGGTGACCCCGGGCGGGGGTGGTGACGGCGTTGAAATGGTGGATTGGGTCATGCGGGCCTATGAAGCGCGCCAGCGACCTCTTTTTCCGGCATTGATTGTGCTTGGCCCCTTCATGCCAGCTGCTTCGGCAGCGCAATTTACCGAACGGGCAGAGCATCTTCGCGACGTGGAGGTTATTCGTTTCACGCCCCAGATCGAACCCTATCTTGCCAATGCCACGGCAATTGTCGGCATGGGGGGCTACAACACCTTCTGTGAAATTCTGTCTTTCGACAAACCCACTTTAATGGTGCCGCGTGTCGTCCCGCGCCGCGAACAGGCCATACGCGCCGAGCGGGCGGAAAAGAGCGGCCTCTTGAAGGTCCTGCCGATAGACTGCTATCCGGATCCCGATCTTATGGCGACGGCGCTGTCGGAGCTTCCAAACCTCGCGCCACCCTCGGCCGCAGGTGTCGACAATCTGCTTGGCGGACTGGAAGTTATTTCCGGACGTGTCGGCGAAATCTTCGATGAGCAGTATCCGGCGGATAGCAATGTCAAACTGGCTATAGTCTGATCGCTATCGCGATTCGCAGCTCTACGACCAACCCTCTCAAAGATCGAAGTAATGTCCAGAATTGCCGTTGTGGTCAAAGGCTATCCACGCCTGTCTGAAACTTTCATTGCACAGGAAATTCTAGGCCTTGAGCGGCGTGGAATAGGCATCTTGATCGTTGCGCTGCGCAAACCCTATGATCCCTTTATTCACGACCTGCACCGACAGATATCCGCGGACGTTCTCTATCTTCCCGAATATGTAAAGGACGACCCGGCGCGTGTTGCCAGGGCCAAGCGTTGGGCTGAAAAGCAACCAACCTACGAGAACGCCAAAGCGCTCTTTGAAGCCGACTTTGCCCGGCAATCCAATGCGGACCGGCAACGCCGCTGGTCGCAGGCCTGTGTTTTTGCTCACGAATTACCAGATGACATCGCCTGGATTTACACCCATTATCTGCATACTCCTTGTTCCGCAGCACGCTATGCAGCGCACCTGTCCGGTCGTTCCTGGTCGTTTTCTGCCCATGCGAAAGATATCTGGACCAGTCCGGAATGGGATTTGAGAACCAAGATCAACGACGCGGCCTGGGGTGTGACATGCACGAGTGTCAATGCCACTTTCCTCAAGGGACTTGCCGAGACACCCGACAAGGTCGAGCTCCTTTATCATGGGCTCGATTTTTCCGGATTTCCGGAGCCTTCCAAGGAAATTTCAAAGCGCGATGGCAGCGGAAAGCCGGTTCGGCTCGTATCCGTTGGACGTGCGGTTGAAAAGAAGGGGTATGACGATCTGCTGAGTGCACTTTCAAGGCTGCCCGGCCACTTGAACTGGAGCTTTACGCATATCGGTGGCGGCGATCTCTCTGAAATGCTGAAGCGAGAAGCCGACCGGCTTGGTGTTGCAGATCGCATCACCTGGCGCGGTGCCCAACCGAGGGAGGAAGTCATCGCGGCTTGCGCGGAGGCTGACTTGTTCGTTTTACCATCGAAACTTGCAAAGTCCGGTGATCGGGATGGACTGCCAAATGTTTTGATGGAAGCTCAATCCATGGGGCTTTGCTGTCTTTCAACCCGTGTCTCGGCAATACCGGAGCTTATCGTTGACGGTGAAACGGGTGTCCTTGTGGAACCGGGTGCCCCAGATGAACTCGCAGATGCCTTGAGCGGCTTGATTGCAGCCCCGGATCGCAGGTGCACGCTTGGACTTGCCGCTGCAAGCCGTGTTCGCAAGGAGTTTTCAACTGACCCAGGCCTTGACCGGCTGGCAGAGAAGTTTCGTAAGGTGCTTTGATCCGCCAGCAGGACTTTTCATGAAGATCGCTTTCACAGCTCCGATGAAACCCCTTGATCATCCTGTCCCATCCGGTGACAGGACGATGGGACGTCTGATTGTAAAAGCCCTCCGGGCAGCAGGGCATGAGATTGAGGTTGCCAGTACATTCCGGTCCTGGCGCAAGGTTGGCAGCGACGAGCTTCAGTCAAAGGTGAAGGCCGAAGCTCTCAAGGAGGTCAGCCGTATTGCCAACACCTGGAAATACGATGGGAGCAAACCAGACCTGTTCCTGACGTATCATCTTTATCACAAGGCTCCGGACTGGATTGGGCCGGCCCTCACCGAACGGTTTGATCTGCCTTACGCTATCATCGAGGCAAGTCGCGCACCGAAACGCAAAACAGGCAATTGGGCATTCGGCTTTGCTGCAGCCGATACGGCACTGCGACAGGCCGACGCCGTTGCCGCCATTCACAACGCTGATGCTGAGTGCCTGCGAGAGGTCGTCCCAGCAGACCGTCTTGAAGTTCTTTTGCCTTTTCTGGATGCAGAGCCTTATCAACAGGCGGCATCAACAGCCAAACCTCCCGCAGCTGCGCCCTTGAAGCTTCTTGCTGTCGGAATGATGCGTGAAGGTGACAAGTTTCGTTCCTATCAGGTTCTTGCCAGAGCCCTTGACCGCCTGATGCAGCTTCCATGGCATCTGACCCTGATCGGCGACGGGCCTGTCCGCTCCCAGGTGGTTGACCTCTTCCCGGCAGACAGGATCACCTATCTCGGCGCTCTCGGGGCGAAGGAATTACCGGCGCAATATGCTCAACACAATCTTGTCGTCTGGCCTGCAATCCGCGAAGCATTCGGACTGGTGTTGATGGAAGCACAAGCGGCTGGTACGGGCGTTGTCGCCGGTAATACGTTTGGAGTTCCCGATATCGTCCGGCAAGGCGAAACCGGATTGCTTTCGCAGGAAGGCGATGTTGAGGCCTTTGCCGCACATCTGGAAAACGTCATCAAAAACCCAGGCATTGCCGATCGATTGGGTATGGCAGCCAGCGCATACATTTCCGCCAACCATTCACTGGAAGCCGGGGCTGCCCGGTTGAACTTGTTTGCCCGCAAGGCCGTCGAAAACCATAAGCGGACCCAGAAAGATCAAGGAATATGACCCGCAAGGCCTTCATTCACGTGCAACATCTATTGGGAACAGGCCATGTGGTCCGGGCAGCTGCAATTGGCAAGGCGCTGGCCTCCGCAGGTGTTGATGTGACACTGGCCAGCGGCAACAAGATCCCTCCGACCCTGGACACCGGCCCGCTTCACATCGTTGAACTTCCCGCCTGTAAAAGCCCCGATGCTGCGTTCAAGCGACTTGTTACTTTAGACGATGAAGATATTGACGATGAATGGAAATCTGCGCGCGTTAAGGCATCGATTCAAGCGTTCGAGCAGGAAGACTTCGATCTGCTTTTGACAGAGACCTATCCATTTGGGCGGCGCCAACTGGACTTTGAACTGAGCCCCCTCCTCGGTGCTGCGAAGGCACGGTCCAGTCCTCCTGTTATTGCAACATCCATTCGCGATATTCTGGTTCGCAAGAAGGAACTGTGGAAAGAGGAGTGGATGGCTGACCAGGCACTGAACAATTATCATCGAGTGCTGGTCCATTCCGACCCGGATTTTGTCCAACTTGCCGACAGCTTTCCATTTGCGGATCGGATAGAACATCTGATCCGCTATACTGGTTATGTCGAAGGGAATGCCCGCACCGCCTATGGGGGGTTTGATGGCGAAGACGAAGTCATCGTTTCCTGCGGTGGCGGTGCGGTCGCTGAAAACCTGCTGACAGCTGCCCTGGATGCCCGCCCACTTTCGCGACGTGCCGGAGACACCCATTGGCGGGTTCTAGTGGGTCACGACGTGCCGGATGACACCTTTCTTGCCTACCAGAAACGCGCGTCGACCGGTGTCAGTGTTGAACGGGCCCGCCGTGACTTTCCCGACCTCTTGAAACGCGCCCGGCTCTCCGTCAGCCAGGCTGGCTACAACACGGTGCTTGATGTACTGACTGCAGGCGTCGCCGCAGTCTTTGCGCCGTTTGCCCAGCAAAACGAGACGGAGCAAACACAACGCGCGGAAGCATTGGCACGACATGGAAGGGCAATTGTTACACCCGAAGTGGGTTTGACACCTGAACGGCTTGCCGTGGCAGCGGATGATGCTCTGGCGCTTCCCCGCAGTCATCATGCGGTTCTGCTCGGCGGTGCTGACAAAAGCGCCGAAATTCTCCTCGCCGATCTGAAAGAGCGCGCCGCATGACAACGGACCTGCAACGCTTCAAAGACGAACTGACGGCTCATCTCGACTGGTTTGCAGAACGTGGGCGCAAAGTAAGGTTCTGGTGGCGGGACGATGACGCAGTAGAACCGACGCCAGAACTTGAGCAGATGCTCGCTCTTTGCAATCGCCACAAGGTTGATGTTGCGCTTGCCGTTATTCCGAAGAACGCGACTGAAGACCTTGCAGCTCGGCTTCAAAACGAGCCGCATGCATGGGTGCTGCAACATGGCTGGCAGCACAAGAACTTTCAACGCAAGGATCTGCGCGAAAAGGCTGCGGAGCTTGGAACCCGGCGCGACCCGGATGAGTTGATGGCGCAGCTTTCCAACGGCAAAGCGCGGCTCGAGACGTTGTTCGCCGCCAAATTCATCAAGGCTATGGTGCCTCCCTGGAACCGGATCGCGCCTGAAATTTCACGCCGATTGCCTGGTATGGGACTTGCGGGTCTTTCCACCTTCACTTGGCACAATTTCCCGCGCGACCATCAGGTTCAGTCACATATCGACATTATCAAGTGGAAAAAACAGGTTCGCTTCATCGGCTGGGAAAGTGCTCGGTTACGCTTTGACCTGCAGCTCACGCGCCGCCGCAATACTGGTAGCGAACCGATCGGCCTGCTGACGCATCATTTGGCGCATGACGAAGGATGCTTTGAGTTTCTGGAAGAGTTTCTGGCCATTGCCGCCCACCATGAAGGTGCGGAATGGCCGGGCGTGAAAAGCCTGTTTGACTGAAGCTCAAACCACAAGACTTGTCATTCCTATTGGGCAGCTTCGACGCGCTGTTCCCTCAACACCTTCGAGAATTCCTTTCTGAGGAATGCAAGTTTCGGATCAATGTACGTCTTGCAAAAAGGACGCTCGGGATCCTTCTCATAATAGCTCTGAAAACGTTCATCGGACGTCTTGAAACCGGCGAGTGTCATGACATTGGTGATCAAGGGTTCATCGAAATCACGTTGAAGCTTACGCAGGATTCGGCCGACTTTCACGCCTGTTCCTGCATCATACACGTAGACGGCGCTGCGGTATTTACCCCGCATCTTGTGGCGGGAGGTGCTTGAATGGGTGCGCAAATGGATTTCGATCAAGACATCCATAGGCAACAATTCAGGATCGAAGGTCACGATGACTGCCTCCGACCAGGCGTCCTCTGGAGGATCAGAGCGGATAAACCCCTGCTCCACCTTCGAAATGCCAGCAATTGCCTGAAAGACGGCTTCGGTGCACCAGTGGCACCCACCGCCCAGCCCGATTTTCAAGAAACGTCTCCAAAGTTCCGTCGAATACATGCCATTTTGACCTCTGGAGGGAAATAATCAAAATGGCTTGGCAGAGATTCCCCCAGGGGAGTTCGCACCGTCGTGGCAAACGGCATGGATCTCTGGACATATGATTATATGATCAATGACTTACAGGACTTACGAGAGGCACGCGACGCAATATCCAGCAAATTGTCGATGTTCCAAGGCCGTCGACCCTCGCGTCAGCAAGAGCAGAGCTCGGTCCACGATTGACAGTCAGGGTGGCCCAACCTCAAATGAGGCCGGCCACAAATCAGGAGAATTCCATGTCCGGTCACGACCACGATCACGACCATTCAGAATTGAGCGACATCGAACTCCGCGTTCGAGCGCTGGAAACGCTCTTGACGGAAAAGGGTTATGTCGATCCGCCTGCCCTGGATGAGCTTATCGAGACTTATGAGACCAAGATCGGTCCTAAAAACGGAGCACAAGTGGTTGCAAAGGTCTGGACCGACCCGGACTATAGAAGCCGGCTCTTGAAGGATGCGACGTCGGCCATCGCCGAGCTCGGCTTTACCGGCCGTCAGGGCGAGCACATGGTGGCGGTTGAGAATACTCCCGACACACACAACATGGTCGTTTGCACACTTTGCTCCTGTTATCCATGGACGGTGCTCGGACTGCCGCCTGTCTGGTACAAATCCGCGCCTTATCGCTCCCGCGCAGTGCGTGATCCACGCGGTGTGCTGGCGGAATTCGGCATCACGATGCCAGCGGCCAAAGAAATTAAGGTCTGGGATTCCACAGCTGAGGTCCGCTATCTTGTCATCCCCGAGCGCCCAGCGGGTACAGATGGCTGGAGTGCGGAACGACTGGCGGAGCTGGTCACCCGCGACAGCATGATCGGCACCGGGCTTGCAGCATCTCCACAGCAGGCGAAGGAAAGCGCATGAACGGCGCACACGACCTTGGCGGCCAGATGGGGTTCGGCCCCATAGAGTTGGAAGAAAACGAACCCAACTTTCATGCCGATTGGGAAAAACGGGCTTTTGCGGTGACGCTTGCCATGGGCGCTACCGGAACATGGACGCTGGACGCTTCCCGCTTTTCACGCGAGTCGCTTCCGCCAGATGTCTATCTTTCATCCAGCTACTACGAAATCTGGGCCAGGGGACTGGAGCGCCTGGTCGTCAAATACGGCCTCGTTACAGAAGACGAGCTGACGGAAGGCCATCAGAAGGCCCCGGCCCAACCGGTCAAAAGAGTGCTCAAGTCGGCTGACGTTGCAACCACACTGGCGAAAGGTGCAACTGTTGACCGGCCTCAGTCGGAAGCCGCCCGGTTCAAGGTTGGAGACCTTGTGCGAACCAAAAGAATGCACCCCGAGCATCACACACGCCTGCCTAGATACGCGCGCGATGTTGTTGGAAAAATCGAAGCCATCCACGGCGTGCATGTCTTTCCGGATGCCAATGCACATGGCAAGGGTGAACAGCCTTGCTGGCTCTACGGTGTGGTCTTTCGCGGGCCGGATATCTGGGGCGAAGACAGCGATCCAACGCTGACGCTTCGTATTGACCTTTGGGAGCCATACCTTGTCCCAGCCTGATCATAAGAGTTCAACACCGCACCTTCCTCTTGACGAAGATGGGGGTCCGGTCTTTTCAGCTCCCTGGGAAGCGCGTGTCTTTGCCATGACGCTCCAGGCCCACGAAGCAGGCGTCTTCTCGTGGAGCGAGTGGGCAGACACACTCGGCGCTGAACTTGCCGGTGATGGTGACGGCTCAGGCGATACAAAGGGGTACTACGATCATTGGCTGAATGCATTTGAGAAACTGTTGGCCAAAAAAGGCGTGGCCGCAGCGGACCAGCTTTTCCACCTAAAGGAAGCCTGGGACCAAGCGGCCCGGGCGACGCCTCATGGCCAACCTATCGAACTTGATCGGTGACGGCATCATGTATCTGAAGGTGCCACCACCGGTCGTCGTGTTGATTGGCCTCGGCCTGCTTTATTTAGGTGACCGTCAGCTACCAAGCTTTAGCCTGGCGTTTCCTGGTCAGATATCACTCGCGATCGTGCTGCTGGCATCCGGTCTTGCAATCGGATTTCACGCTCTTTTTCGTTTCATAATGGCAAATACAACCTTCAATCCAACAACGCCGGACAAGGTCAATGTCCTTGTGACGAACGGGCTCTATCGGTTCAGCCGAAACCCGATGTATGTTGCTGATGTTCTGCTTCTTTTGTCGCTGTCGGCCTACTACGGAACGTTGACCGTTGCTGCTGTCGTCCCTCTCTTCATCTGGTATCTGACAGAATTTCAAATCAAGCCTGAGGAAGATCACCTCAAGCGCAAATTCGGAAAGGATTACCTTGCCTACAAAGCCCAGGTTCGGCGCTGGGTCTGACGGGTCAGGTTCGCCCCAGATAAAGATCGCTGCTTGCCTTGAATGCATCGGCTGCGAACCGCAGAAATGTCCGAATTCTGGTGACGTTTTTTAGGTCGGGATGGGTCAGGACCCAGATATCGAGATATCGGCTCGGCTCCAGGCCGGGCACCCTGACCAGTTCAGGGTCGGGATCGCCCAAGAAGCATGGCAACCTGCCAATGCCCATCCCAGCTCTAACAGCTGCCAGCATGGCTATCATGTCATCCGACACCAGACTGACATAGGCTTTGGGGTAGCGCGCCCGCATCTCTTTCGGAACGCCTCGGCCCCACCATTTAAAGACAACACATGGCAAATCTGCATTGTCATGGCTAACGTCCATGGCCTCTCGATTGCGCCGCGCAAATTCCTTGGACATATAGAACGTCCGGTTTTGCCCTGTCGCCTGCCTGCCGAATAGACTTTCATCTGGATTGTTGGTCACGCGAATTGCAACATCCGCTTCGCGCCGATGCAGGCTGAGTTTTTCATTGGCCGCGATCATCTCAAGCTCAATGCGGGGATGCCGCTCTGAAAACTTTTGCATGATCTCCGCGACCTGAATCTGGAAAAGCAGTTGTGCGGCAGTGACGCGAAGAGGGCCTTCGAGATCCGTATCCTGTGCGGTGATCCTTGTGTCGAGCGCGAACACTTCTGTCTCAACACGCCGCGCCGCCGACACAGCTTCCTCACCCGCGACGGTTGGCTTAAGCCCATCAGGCAGTCGGTCGAACAGCCTCGTCCCGAGGCGGTCTTCCAGCGCCGACAATCTGCGAGACACGGTGGAGTGAGTTACCCCGAGTGCCCTTGCCGCCTTGGTCACATTGCCAGCGTTTGCAATGGCGAGCACAAACTTCAAATCATCCCAGTTGTCCATGCCGTGCATTTTTGCACACTAGCATTCCAAATTTGAATATTTTTTCGCATGGAAACTTGATGCAGTGTTGCGCCATCTCTTCAAAAGGAGTTTTGAGATGACCATACAAGCTCTTGCTATGATAACCGTCACCGACAAGGAAACACTCGGCGCTTACCGTAAGAAGGCTGCCGATGCGCTCGCCAAACATGGGGGAAGCGTGGTTGCTGCTGATCCCGAGCCGTTGGTACTGGAAGCTGCCATCGATACCCCGAACATCGCTGCACTGCTCTCGTTTCCAGATACGAAGGCAGCTCAGGCCTGGCACGCGGATCCGGACCTCGCCGAGATCCATGCACTGCGCAATAAGGGTGGCAAGTCGACCATCATCGTGCTGCCGGGTTGATGTTTGAGCCAGCCCTGATTTCAGGGCTGGTTGTCTCCGTCGGCCTTTGCTACACCTTCGGCGATTTCCGGCTATTAAGCCATCTGGGCATTACATCCGACTTTGTTGGGCAGCGACAAAAAAGCAGCCAGCATCAAACTCAACTCAACGGCTTCACAAGGCGCATGCGCCAGGTCACGCCCTTCTTGTCCGAGACAAGACGATAGTCATCCAGAACTTCCCAGTTCGCCTCATTGTCCGTCGCTTCCCAGAGCCGGTTGATCAGCTTGTTCGCGCCTGATTCCGGCCGTTTCGGCGAATACATGGAAAGCGCGATGACCCCGTCCTTTTTCAGGAACGGCACATAGCGGGCAACAAGCGCTGCAGGATCGTCCGCAAAGTGCAGCACTTCATTGAAAACGATGGCAGAAAAGGTTTCGCCATCCTGCGGCTCGAATGTGTGCATGTCACTGGCGCGCAAACTGGCGATAGCCGTATCGACATTGGCAATTTCCAGCGAAGCGGGAGAAAGATCCATGCCCACATAGCGCTTGATGCCCATGGGCTGCAGGCGTTCGTAGAGCAGGCCTTCGCCGCAACCAATGTCGAGCACCTCGTCCATGGATCCGGTCAGGCTGAGCCACATGCCGATAATGCCGTAGCGTCCGCTTTCCGGCAGTGAACGCAAGAAGGCCCAACGGCCTGCTTCATATTCTTCATCCCAACCTTCGGCAGTTGTGGCGTTTTTCGACATGGATCGCTTCCTAACACTAAAGACGGGCCAGAACGGCCCGCCATGTCTTTTCAAAATTGTGTTGCATCACTTATAGGGATCTGCCGCGTCGCGCAAACCATCGCCAAGGAAATTGAACGCCAGCACCACGATGATGATGGGGATTACCGGAGCCATAAGCCAGGGATAAACTGTCACTACCGAAATGTTCTGTGCTTCGTTCAGCAGGACCCCCAGGAAATCGCCGGACGCCTGAGGCCCAGGTTGAGGAATGACAGCGCCGTTTCCCCCAGAATCATCGATGGGATCGACAGCGAAGCAGATGCGATGATGTGGCTGGTGAAACCGGGCAACAGGTGCCGGGTGATAACCCGTTTCGGTTTGGCGCCCATCAATACCGCAGCCTTAGCATATTCTTCCTCACGCAGAGACAGAAGCTTCGATCGCACGGCTCTGGCAAGCCCGGGCCAATCCAGAAGCCCCAAAATGATCGTGAGGCCGAAATAGATCCAGACCGGGCTCCAGGTAACCGGTAGCGCTGCGGAAAGCGCCATCCAAAGCGGCAACTCCGGCAAGGACCGAATGATCTCGATAGCACGCTGGATCACGCTGTCGGCCAGACCGCCAAAATAGCCGGCTATGCCACCGAAGAAGAGGCCGAGGACGATTGAAATGGTAACGCCTATTAGACCGACCGTCAGAGACAGGCGGGCACCGTAGACAAGACCGGAGAACTGATCGCGGCCCAGACGGTCCGTCCCCAGCAGGAACATCGTGCCGCCTTCAGCCGGACAGACCAGGTGGAGAGACGCGTCGAACAGGCCCCAGAATTCGTAGTCGTCACCGCTGCAGAAGAACCTCAGTTTCTGGACTTGCGACGTGTCGTCCTTGAACACCCATTGCAGGGTCTCCATGTCGATTTCCGATGTCATGCCGTAGACGAAGGGCCCGACAAAAGAGCCGTCATGGAAGAGATGGATCGGTTGGGGAGGTGCATAAAGATGCAAGCTGTCGCGCGTATTTGCATCATAAGGTGCAATCAGTTCCGCAAAAGGCACCGTCAGGTAAAACAGGATCAGGATGACACCCGACCAGACCGCAACCTTGTGGCGCTTGAATTTCCACCACATGATCTTCCACTGGGAAGCCTGGTAGTAACGCTCCTGCTCAGGCGTCATCTCCTCGGCAACGGTAGGGTTGAACGGCGTGGGATCTACATAGTGTTCCACTTCACGGACGGGCGCGCCGTTGTTGGTATCCGTGCTCATGACGAAGCCCTCCCGCCGAGACGAATACGGGGATCAAGCACCGCAAGCAGCAAGTCGGATATCAGCATGCCGATCAATGTCAGGACGGCGACGAAGAGCAGAATGAATCCGGACAGAAACTGATCTTGAGACTGTAGTGCCGAGACCAGAACAGGCCCAACCGTTGGAAGGCTCATCACCACGGACACAATCACCGAGCCTGACACCATCGACGGGATCAGGTTGCCGATATCGGCAATGAACGGGTTGATCGCCATTCGAAGCGGATATTTTACCAGAAGCTGATTTTCCTTCAGCCCCTTTGCCCTGCCGGTGGTGACATATTGCTTGTGGAGCTCATCCAGCAGGTTGGCTCGCAGACGGCGGATCATGGCCGCCGTTCCAGAAGTTCCAATCACGATCGTCGGCACAATCAAATGCGCCAACACCGACATCGCCTTGTCAAAACTCCAAGGCTGATCGATATACTCTGGCGCCATTAGCCCGCCCACGGAAAGACCGAACCAGCGATTGAAAAAATATAGAAGGATCAACGCAAGCAGGAAATTCGGCGTGGCCAATCCGATATAGCCGACAAAGGTGATGCCGTAATCGCCCCATGAATACTGCCTGGTTGCAGAATAGATGCCGATCGGAAATGAAACCACATAGACAAAGAGGATCGTCGCGAAATTCAGGACCACCGTGAGCGGCAATGTCGGGCCGATTACCTGGTCAACCGGCTTGTCGAACTCGAAAGACCATCCCCAGTTGCCTTGGATCAGACCATCAAGCCCATGGGGTCCTGGCCATAGACCGACCCAGATCAGGTATCTTTCGAAAAATGGCCGATCGAGCGAAAACTCCTTGCGCAGGAACTCCAGCTTGGCAACAGATGAACTTTCCCCTGAAGCCTTCAGAGCTGCAATCTGGTTGGAAATATAGTCTCCAGTCGGAAGCTCGATGATGAGAAACGTCAGAAAGCTGATCACCAGCAAAGTCGGGATCATCATCAATATCCGACGTATTATGTAGTAGAGCACTTATTCCCCCTAAGCCCCAACTGCGTCTGAATACGAGCTGTCACTGCACCAGTGACAACATGAATTTTACTCCAGCATCAGCCCGCCTTCAGCGCAAGCGTCAGGCCGTCTGAAAACGGCAACATTGAAATCACCACCCGGTCGTCGTCCCGCAAACGTGCATTCAAGGCGCGAATTTCATCTACAGCCGGGTCCTTGATTTCCGGATCGATGACGTCACCGAGACGAAGCATATTGTCAAACACCATCATCCCGCCGGTTCTGAGCAGTTTCAAGGCAAGCTCGTAATAGGCGGTGTAGCTCTTCTTGTCGGCGTCTACGAAAATCAGATCGAATGAACTTCCCTCACCTTCCTCGAGCATGTCCTGCATAACCCCTTGCGCCCGTCCGATCCGAAAATCGATCTTGTGGCGAACTCCGGCTTCCTGCCAATGGGTTTCTGCCAACTCCTGCCAATTGTTGCGCTTGTCGATGGCGACAACACGGCCATCATCAGGCAGAGCGGAGGCCATCCAAAGCGTGCTGTAGCCGGTGAACACACCGAGCTCCATAACCCTTTTGGCGGACATGGCCTTGATCAGGAAATACAGCAACTGGCCCTGCTCCTGCGGGACGCGCATTTCGGCGTCCGGCAGGATTTGAGTGTGGTGGCGAAGTTTCTTAAGTGATGCGGTTTCCCGGGTTCCGTGCTGGCAAACATAGTCGATAAGTTCTGCGGTAATCTCCAGCCGGTCAGCCATATTTCCTCCGTACGAGCCCCGGAAATCACTTTCGGGTGCGGGTTCAGTTCGTCAGATAGAACTCATCCATGCGATGAATTCCAAAATGCGCACCCGGGTCCCAGCCATAGATACCTTCAAGCGGGACATTCTCCACATTCTTGATCGCTACGGGCTGGCGAACGCCGGAAACAAGTCCAATGCGGATTGTCTCGTTTGCATGAATCTGGAGCATCTCATCCCAGATTTTGGTCCGCTCTTCCGGTGTCTTGGAAACGAGCCAGGAATTGTAGAGTTCCATCAAACGCTCGGCAGGCGCCCAATCCGGCTTTTCGCCGCCCTCACCCTTTGTTTCGTAGTAGTCGCCCCAGGAATGCCAAGACAAAACATCTCCGTGAACCGGCGCCAGGTCTTCAGGCGGCATTTCTGAAGTTGGAATACCGTTTTCAAGCCCCCACCAGACCGACATTACCAGCTGGCCGGTGATTGCCCGTTCGCGCAGGTTGTCGCGCTGGCTTGGCTTGGCGAACAGTTTGATGCCGAGTTCGCCCCACATCTCGCTCACCAGTTCCAGCGCGTCGTCCTGCACCTGGGCTTCGCCTGCTGTTTCCACGATGATTTCGATCGGCCTGCCATCAGGCAGAAGGCGCGTGCCTTCTCCATCGCGTCTGGTCAGACCGATTTCATCCAGCAGTTCGTTCGCCTTGTCCGGGTCATACTCAGCCCATTTGGTCGTGTATTCGGGCTTATAAAGCGGGCTTGCCGGAAGGATCGTGTCGTTGCCGGGCGTACCGAGACCGAAGAACAGAACACGATTGATCAGATTGCGGTCAATGCCGAGCGACAATGCGTGGCGGAAGCGATTGTCACGGAAAAGCGCGCGCCACTCGGGATCCTTCACTGTGAAGTTCGGAAGAATGGAGATTTCAGAACCCTTGGTATTGGACCAGAGCGCTGTCACGTAACCGTTCTGCTTCTCGCCCTTTTTCAGGACGGTGATATCAGAAAAACTCAGGTTTCTGGCCTGAAGATCGCTTTCGCCAGCCTGAGTTTTCGCTGGGATAAGCTTGCCGTCCGCAACTGTCATGATGACGTTGTCGGCATAGGGCAATTGTTGTCCGGTGCTGTCGACCCGGTGATAGTATGGATTGCGTTCAAGAATGAACCGCAAATCGCTGTCGTCACGCATGCGCACCCAGGGCTGAAGGCTCGGAAGCCTGACATTCCGGGCGTTGTACATGTCATCTTTTTTGGCGTGAAGCGGCGCCCAGCTGCGCGCCTTTACCTTGGCGGCCTCCTTGGTGATGAAGTCCGGATCGCCATATTTTTCGTGAAACTGTTTCAGATAATGCGCAGGGCGATAGATAAACGGAGGCCGGGCCTTGGCAAGTTCCGGCAGGAACAGCGGATTGGGGTCGTCCCAGGTAAACCGAACAGTGGTCTCATCCACCACTTCGAATTTCGGACCTTTGCCGTTCACAACGAGAAACGGCGGCAAACCGGAGGGGGTCAGTTTTTCGTTGCTGACAATGTCCTCGAAATAGTAACGGAAGTCTTCAGCTCCGAAAGGATGTCCATCTGACCATTTGTGGCCTTCACGGGTGTGAAACGTGAAAATGCGTCCGTCTTCCACTTCGACATTTTCAAGAATGTCGGGCAGCAGCTCCAACTTCTCGTTATAGCCGACGAGGCGCGCATAACCCCAGACATTGATCAGACGCACATCCTTGGCGCGGCCGATGAGCGTGTCGATGGCACCGCCATGCTTGCCGACGGTGCGGCCCTTGGCTTGGAGGTCCACGACCAGCGGTTCGGATGGCAGCCTTTCGGCCACCGGTGGAAGTGCCGGGTCGAGACCTGGCGTTTCCTTCAGTTCAAGCGCGGCCAAAGGCCCCGCGAACATGACGGCGGTCACAAACAGACCGGCCCTTACGGTGTTCACAAGCATTATGCAGCTGTCCCCTCTTGCGCCCCGGTGTTCTTTAGGCCAGGTGCGCAGACAAAGTGATCCGGCTCCATTTCCACCAGCAACGGCTCCTGACCGTTCACAAGGCGGAATGGTTCCGGCCAAAGTTGCGGCTCTGACGCGTTGTTCGCATCCAGAGCGGCAAAATCAAGCGGCGCTGACAGGTCCGGTTCCGGTACCGCGGACAAGAGCGCTTTTGTATAAGGATGAAGCGGGTTGCCAACCACTGTTCGGGTCTCACCAATTTCAACCAGTCGACCGCGGCACATGACTGCGATCCTGTCGGCAACATAATCGACAACGGCAAGGTTGTGACTGACAAAGAGATAAGTGAGATTGAGATCCCGCTTCAGGTCCTGAAGCAAATTGAGGATCTGCGCCTGGACAGATACATCCAGGGCCGACGTCGGTTCGTCACACAAGATGAATTCCGGGTTGAGCGTCAGCGCTCTGGCAATGCCGATGCGCTGCCTTTGCCCGCCGGAAAAGGAATGCGGATAACGCCTCAGGAAGCGCGGATCGAGCCCCACAAGGTTCATGAGATTGCGCGCACGCTCCGCGCGCTCTTTCGGCGTGCCGACACCATGTACTTCCATGGGCTCCATCAGCGTATCGTTGATGGTCATGCGCGGGTTGAGCGAGGAAAACGGGTCCTGGAATATCAATTGCACCCGGCGACGGTAATCCATGAGTTCCGCGCCGCTCAGATTGGCAATGTCTTCCAGACCGTTGCCGCGGTTATAGAGAACCTGACCACCTTCAATACCAATGGCCCTCAAGATTGCCTTTGCAGCTGTGGTTTTGCCTGATCCGGATTCACCGACCAGACCCAGGCATTCGCCACGGCGAATGGTCAGGCTGATATCGTCCAGCGCAGTCAGGGTCTTGGCCTTGGACCCGAAGAATGATCCCTTGCGCAGCGTGAACTGCTTGGTCACGTCCCGCATTTCAACCAGAGGCTCACCCGGAGCCACATCACAGTGGGGCCTGTTGCTCGTCAGCTCTTCCGACTTCAAAACAATGGGCCGGATCGGCACCAGCCGTTCATCCTTGTCCATGTGAAAGCTTGGAACCGCGTTCAAAAGCGCCTTCAGATAATCGTGCTTCGGATCGGAAAAAAGCTGCTGTGCAGTGCCTTTTTCCATGATCCGGCCATGATAAATCACCGCGATCTCGTCAGCCATGTTGGCAACAACACCGAAATCGTGAGTGATCATCAAAACGGACATGCGCAGTTCCGACTGAACTTCGCGGATCAGCTTCAGAATTTCCGCCTGGATCGTGACATCGAGAGCTGTTGTCGGCTCATCGGCAATCAACAGCGCCGGACGGCAGATCATCGCCATCGCGATCATGGCGCGCTGGCGCAGGCCACCGGACAATTCAAAGGGATAGGTTTCAAGAGCTCTCTCAGGATCTGGAAACTTGACAAGACTAAGCATGGTCTTGGTCAGTTCGCTCGCCTCGGCCCTGGATACATTCCTGTGCAACAGGGCGGCTTCCCCGATCTGGTCGCCGATCGTGTGGAGCGGCGACAGCGATGTCATGGGTTCTTGAAAAATAATCGCAACGCGGTTACCGCGCAGATGCCGCATTTGCGGCCCCTTGCGCTCCAGCGCCGCGATGTCCACCGGCGGTTCTTCGCCTGTTGGATCTGCAAGGATTACATTGCCGGACGAGATCTCAGCTGCCTGAGGCAACAGGCCCATGATCGTCTGCGAAATAACGGTCTTGCCGGACCCCGATTCCCCTACCAGCGCGACAGTCCGGTTTTCGGGAACGACAAACGACACATCATCGACAGCACGCACGCGGCCTTCTGCTGTATTAAAGTCTACCGTCAGTCCCTCAATCGAGAGAACATTCACTGCGCTTTTCCTCCCCGGCAAGGATTGTCTGCGAGAGGCTTACTAAGCCCTTATTGCAATAGAAAGACAACCAAATTCGCCGGTCGATAGCAATGCAGAATTCATTGATAATCGACTGTGACGTTCGTCACATTCTCAAATTTTTTTATTGCGGTTCATGATCTTGGCCTGCCGAGAGGCCGGAAACAGGGCTTATTCTGCCGCACTGACGGGGAGGTTTTTGGCTTGAACCGTGCCAACCGGGAACGGATCGAGCCAATAAACTTCCATAAGACCGCTACGTCCGCGCAGGTGGTGCTCCCCTACAGCCCGCTGGTTTTCTTCTTCCGGAAGCCTGGCAATCGTATCCGCGCTCGCCAGAATTGTAACGTCCGGATGTCCTGGAACCTCCTTACCAAGGGTCTGCAGACGTTCGGCTGCATTCACGGTGTCCCCGACAACAGTATAGTTCCACCGATCAAGGGCACCCACGTTGCCGACAACGGCCTGCCCTGTGTGGATACCTATCCGCAGACACATCTCCGGCTTTCCATTCGCCATGGCCCTGGCATTGGCCTCGCGCAACGCCGACGCAATCCGGCGCGCCGTTCTGACGGCAGCTTCGGCGTGATCATGACGTGCATCGGGTGCGCCCCAAAATGCCAGCATGCCGTCACCGAGAAACTTGTCGACCGTTCCCCCTTCACCTTCAACCGCCTCCACAAGAATGGCGAAATGATCGTTCAGAAGGCCTGCTGTTTCCTCAGCGCTCAGATGCTCGGAAAGCGCAGTGAAGCCGACGATATCGGTGAACAGGATCGTGAGTTCTGCTTCTCTTGCCTCGGCAGCTTCGCCGCCTCCAAGGCGCATCAGTTTGATAAACAACGAACGCGGGACATAGGTGTTCATTGCCTTAAGGCCTTCAACCATGGCGTTGAAGGCAAGGGCAACCTGGTCCAATTCGGCGACCCGGCTCCGCGGAAGCGGTTCGACTTCGTTCAAGGACAGCGTTCCGACACGCTCCGACTGAACGGCCAGTGTCCGCAAAGGTCGCGCAACCCTGCGTCCAATCCAGAAAGCAATCAAAACCGAGATGACCAGTGCTCCAAATCCGACGAACATGGAACCGGCCAAACGCTCGACTTCGCGCGAGACGGTGGCTCCCAGAAAATACTGTCCGATTGTAAATGGTCTTTGGCTGAAGCCGGATAACGGGGCCTTCATAAGGATGAATTCGGCGTCTCCGACCTGGACGAATGAGACCTCGATACCAAGGTCTGCCGCCTTTTCAAATTCCGTAAGCTTTTCCTCGCCGGACATGCCGGCCAGCACCGGATCGCCGGCAGTTCTGAGCGAACTGGGCAGTTTCGTCCTGATTTCGCTGCCGGTCTGCAAGCCGCTGGCATCTGAGTGCATGATGACCCGATTGTCGCCATCCAGAATGAATACCGTATTGTTCCTGCCTTCGTCCTGAGAGGCCACGATGTGGGTCAGGTCTTGCATGGAACTGGCAGCCGTCAGAAGACCCTTGACCTCGCCGTTCTGCACGATTGGAACCGAGACATTTGCAAATAGCCCAACTTCGTGTTCCACCAGCGGCCCCCAGCTCGGCGGACTGTCGGCGTCAAGTTTCGGCAAGTCCCTTGAAGTCATGCCAGGCGGTGGAACATCGCTCTCGATGCGCCACATTTTTCCATTTGGAGCACGGTAGATCCCCATGCGTTTGCCTGAAGGGTCTGTTACCGCAAGTGTCGTAATATCGTTGTTGGAGCCGAGTGCTATCTTGAGGTCTTCAAGCGTGCGTTCCGGGTTCTCAAACCCCAGAGTACCGTCGTCGAAATAGGGTTTCAGTCCGACAACCGCGCTTTGAACCGAGCCAAAATGCGTGCGCAATTGTTGTTCGAGCGCTTGCGTGCTCAAAATCGCCTTGTCGTTCAATAGTGAAAACGTGTTCTTGAAATTGGCGGCAACGGAGAGACCAAGGACGAGGCCGATGGCGATCGCGACAAATGCTCCAAAGCCAAGCCCAACGACGGTGGCCAAGCGCAGCTTCAATCGCCGGTCATTCCGTGCTGGTTTTGCCATTGGCCCTGATCCTCGATTTACATTTGGCAGCTTACTTGCCTGAAAGGAGCCGTCAATTTAAGAGATGTAACAGTGTTATCGACGCAATCCCCAGCTCAATCTTTGCTCACAGAAAACTGTCGAAGTGCCAGTTCCTGCAGCAAAATAATTGTCTTCGCATCCCTGATCTCACCCGACCGCACCATGCCTAGGGCGTCAGGCAAGGGAACATGAACGACTTCGATGTCCTCTCCTTCGTCTTCAGCGCCTCCACCAGCGGCCACCTTGTTCTTCAAATGGTAAGTGCCAGTGAAAAATGCCAGGTACTCGGTGACGGACCCTGGGCTCATATAAGCATCGAAAAGATGATTGAGTTCGGAAACCTCAAATCCGGTCTCTTCGATCAGCTCCAGTCGCATGCGTTCTTCCGGCTGGGCTCCTTCAAGCAACCCAGCAGGTGCTTCGATCAAAAACGGATCTTCACCGCCCAACCAAACCGGCAGACGGAATTGTCTCGTTAGCAGCACGCAGTCCGTATCGGGATCGTGCAGAAGACACGCCACGCCGTGGCCCCGATCATAGGCTTCACGGATCTGCTCCTGCCATCTTCCATCCTTGCGGCGATAATCGACCTTGAACTGGGTCAGCGTGCCCCATTCATTGGACAGAACCCTGGTGTTCTTGACCTTAAGATACTCTGTGTCCTTCACGCATTTCTCCAATCGTCAGGATCCGGATTGCAGACCGAGTTCCTTAAGGATCTCTTCTGTATGTTCTCCCAGCGCAGGAGCCGCCTTCTCAAGAACGAGATTGCCATTCTTGAAGCTGATAGGTGTACGAACCGATGAAACACTTCCTGTCGCGGCCTGCGGTGCCGGAAGTTCAACTTTCAGCCTCCTGTGCCGAACCTGTTCATCGTTGAAGACATCTTCCACGGAATTGATCGGACCGGCAGGCACACCTTCTTTTTCCAGTGCGTTCAAAAGGTCATCGCGACGATAACCGGACATAGCCGCCGTCAAGAGTGGCACCAATTCATCCCGCGCGGCAACGCGTGCCGCATTGGAGGCAAATTCTGTGCGCTTCGGCAGTTCAGGGCACCCCAGAACGTCACACAGCCTTACAAATTGGCCATCATTGCCAACAGCTATGATCAGGTGACCATCGGCGACTGGAAAAACCTGGTAGGGAACGATGTTGGGATGCGCATTGCCAAGACGCTTTGGCGTGTTGCCGGAGACAAAGTAGTTCAGTGCCTGATTGGCGAGCACCCCGACCTGAGCATCGAGCAGAGCCATGTCGATCCACTCACCTTCGCCGGTCTGATCCCGACGCCTGAGCGCGGCCAAAACGCCGACGACACCGTAAAGACCCGTGAAGATATCGGCAAAGGCAACACCTATCTTCTGGGGGTCGCCTTCAGGGTCGCCGGTCAGATCCATGATGCCGCCCATGCCCTGGATCATGAAATCATATCCTGCCCGGTGGGCATATGGCCCGTCCTGGCCGAACCCGGTGATCGAACAATAGATCAGCTTCGGATTGACCTTGCTAAGGTTGTCATAGTCGAGACCGTATTTCTCAAGACCGCCGACCTTGAAGTTTTCGATCAGAATATCGGCCTCGGCCACAAGACGCCGAACAACGTCCTGTCCTTCCTCGGTCCGGAAATCGACGGTTATGGAGCGTTTCCCCCTGTTACAGGCGTGGAAATAGGCAGCGTCACTGCTCTCGTCTGCATCGCCATCGACAAATGGCGGCCCCCAGCCTCTGGTGTCATCGCCTTGCGGACTTTCAACCTTGATGACATCGGCACCAAGATCGGCCAGCGTCTGACCCGTCCAGGGACCGGCCAGAATTCGGGCGAGTTCAACAACCTTGATGCCTTCCAATGGGGCGCTCATGTCTTGATATCCTTGAACGGTCAGGAACGATCAGGCTTCCGAAACTTTCCGGTAGATGTGATACCGGCCTGGATGAATGCCGTCCGGTTTGTCGAGCGTTTCAAAATTCGAAAGCTCCAGTTTCAATGCGGTCAGGACGAAACCACCAACCGCCATGCGTTCGTTCAAAAGAGGCGCGAGCCAGTGAACAATGGCAAGATCATTGGTCGGATCGGCTGAACCGATATCGATATGGGCAAACGAGGCCTTTGCACCAACGCGAGGTCCGCAAAAGGCCAGCGTGTCGCGGATGTCACCGAGGATCATATGGTCCGCATCCGGCGCGCAGCTCGGATGGCAATTCATGGCAAAATCAAATACGAAAATTTCCTTTTCAGGATAAATTTCCCGAAGATGGTCATAGGTCCGGCCGTTGCCCAACCCCAGCTCCAGGACCGGGCCATCGACCTGATTGACCTTTTCGACAAGATATTCAAGCAAGATTTTCTGCGAGGTCATGCGGCGGATAAAGCTGTCCAGACGGCTCATTCAAAATGTCCCTTCAAGTGACGTTGCCCCTCACATAGACAAAGGCCAGAGCCGCGTCAAAACTTGAGCTTCGATTGCCTTCACCAGCTGCTGGAATTGGGGATCAACTGTCTGCCATGGAATCTAGACTTTGCCATGTTCCGCGATCATGTTAACGCGGGAGCCTAACCCTCTGCCATCGCTTGGCCATTGTCACTCGGGAGATCCAGATGCGTTCTGAAACGGCGCCAGCCATCCGGCTGGAAGACTATCAACCGCCTGCATACCGCATTGGAACAGTCGATCTTCGTGTCGAACTTGCACCAACCGAAACCATCGTACGGGCAGTGCTGTCCATCGCTCGGCAAGACGGGACGCATCCCGGTGCCCCGTTGGAACTGGACGGCGACGAGCTGACACTCGTGTCCTTGACCATTGACGGACAGGCCCCTGCCCAGCACGAATTCAGTGCAACGGCGGATCGGCTTGAGCTTTTCACGCCACCGGAGGAGCCGTTCGAACTTGAGATCATCACCCGCCTCAACCCGGATGCCAATACCAAGCTTATGGGACTGTACCGTTCGTCCGGCACCTATTGCACGCAATGCGAAGCAGAAGGGTTCCGCCGCATCACCTATTTCCTCGATCGGCCTGACGTCCTTTCCGTCTACACAACCCGATTGGAAGCCGAAAAAGACGCATGTCCGGTTCTGTTGGCCAACGGTAACCTTGTTGAACAGGGACCATTGGGTGACACGGGGCGGCATTTTGCAGTCTGGCACGACCCGCATCCCAAACCCGCTTACCTTTTCGCGCTTGTGGCTGGTGACCTTGCCCGCGTCCCTGCCCGTTTCACCACGCAATCCGGCAACGAAGCGGAACTCAACATTTATGTTGAACACGGCAAGGAAGACCGGTGCGCGTGGGCTATGGACTCGCTGATACGCTCCATGCGCTGGGATGAAGAAGTGTTTGGCCTCGAATACGATCTGGACGTCTTCAACATTGTCGCAGTTTCGGACTTCAACATGGGGGCGATGGAGAACAAGGGCCTCAATATCTTCAATGATAAATATGTTCTCGCCGATCCGGAAACAGCGACTGATCAGGATTTTGCAAACATAGAAGCCGTGATCGCGCATGAATACTTTCACAACTGGACGGGCAACCGCATCACCTGCCGGGACTGGTTCCAACTGTGCCTGAAGGAAGGTCTGACGGTTTTTCGCGACCAGGAGTTTTCTTCCGATATGCGTTCGCGCGCCGTGAAGCGGATCGCAGATGTCAGATTGCTCAAGTCGCATCAGTTTCCGGAAGATGCAGGCCCGCTCGCGCATCCGGTTCGACCAAGAACTTATCATGAAATCAATAACTTCTATACTGCCACGGTTTACGAAAAGGGCGCTGAAGTCGTCCGAATGCTGAAAACGCTAATTGGTGATGATGCCTTCAAGGCAGGACTGGATCTCTATTTTGAGCGGCACGACGGTGAAGCCACCACGATCGAGGCCTTCCTGGCGTGCTTTGCCGAAGCAGCGTCAACCAATCTCGATCAGTTTTCGCGTTGGTATGAGCAGGCCGGCACGCCGGTTGTAACGGCGGAAACCGACTACGATGCAGGTTCAAAGACATTTACGGTGTCACTGTCCCAGGAAATCCCGCCTGTTCCCGGTCAGAAAACCAGCAAACCAGCTGTTATTCCACTGCGTTTCGGATTGATAGGCGCAAATGGCAACGACCTTGATACGGTCGCTTCCGAGGGTGCACGCGTTCAAGGCGACGTACTGATACTCGACAAGGCACACCAGAAGGTCACCTTCGGCAATGTCGCCTCCCGTCCCGTCCTGTCGCTGCTCAGGGGGTTTTCCGCACCGGTCAGGCTCAATCAAACCCTGTCGCAAGACGAACTTGTGTTCCTTGCTGCCAATGACGGCGATCCCTTCAATCGGTGGCAGGCCGTTCAAAGCCTTTTGATGAAGGATCTCGTTCGCCTGACCGGCGACACAAGGCAGGGAAACTGCGCCGCGCCGTCGACGGATACGATTGCAGTGATCGGCAATGTTTTGACCGACGCCTTGCTGGATGAAGCACTGCGTGCACAGGCCCTGGCCCTGCCCAGTGAAGCCGACATCGCACAGGAGATCGGCAAGAACGTCGATCCAGATGCCGTTTATGAGGCGCGCCAGCTGCTGCGAAAGGCCATTGCAGCTGCACACGGGGCTGAATTTCAGTCGATTGCCAAGTCTACCACGCCAAACGGTTCCTTTTCTCCAGATGCGGTCAGCGCCGGCAAGCGCGCACTCGCCAATCGTGCGCTTTCCTTTGTCGCCGTGTCTGAACTGGCAGGGGCCGCTGAAACGATCTGGGAAAGGTTTGCAGCTGCGGACAACATGACCGACAGAATTTCCGCACTGACATTGCTTGTTCATGACCACCTTGCCAAGGAAGACGAGGCTCTTGCCGCTTACCTTAATCGCCATGAGGGCAATTCTCTGGCCATGGACAAATGGTTCGTGACGCAGGCGACAGCCCCTGGAGAAGATGCCCTGGCAAAGGTTCGTGCGCTCAAATCCCACCCGCTCTATGATGCCGGTAACCCCAACCGGGTGCGCTCTTTGCTGCAATCCTTTGCCACAGGCAATCCGACACAGTTTGCACGAAGCGATGGTGCTGGATTTGAGCTTGTTGCCGAATCAGTATTGGAGATTGATCGCCGAAATCCACAGGTAGCTTCCAGGCTTTTGACCAGTTTTCGTTCGTGGCGCGCACTAGACCCACAACGTTCTGCCCTTGCTGAAACTGCCCTCTTGAGGGTTTCATCATTCGAAAATCTGTCAAGAGACAGCCGCGATATCGTCGACAGAACACTGCAATAGTGTGAAATACTGGAAAAGGTTAACGCAACAGCGCGTAAAGCGGCGCGGCGTTAACCATTTTCTTCTTGGCAAGGTCTGGACAAGAACTCGTGTTTTGATTCAAATGGAAGTGATTCGGGGCCGACCCCGAGACGGCGGTTTTTGAGGCACACTTCCTATGGCGCGAGCATTGGCTGGCGACGCATCTGCGCGGCGCGGCGATAAGGAGTCAAACGGAGAAACAAGAACAAGCGACATCAGCTTGTCTCTCCGCTCTCTGCTCACCGCCCTCTCTTCGGGTCTGGCGAGATCAGACAGCCTGATGCGCCGTATTATCCCGGGCCTCGCCATCATCTTCATCATCGTCCTTGCGATATTCCGAGCCGGTGAACTGGCAAACGGATATACAGACACGCAGCGCTCGGCGCAGACAACACTCAGCCTGATGGCAACTGTTGTTGCAAGCAGTCTGGAAGCATCTGAACCGACCTTGCCGGACACCGGCTACAGGACCACCCTCAAGCGTATTCTTGCAGACAGCCTGCCCGCGGGCGCTACCAGCAAGGGACGTATTTACATTGTTGCCGACAAATCAGGCACCGTTGTTGCGACCGCCCCCATTCAACCTGGCCTTGAGAGCCGGCCAATCACCGATTTGCTCGGCCCGTCACAACCGCTGACGGTCTTTGGTGCTCGAGCCGGCGTTCTCTCCATTCCCGTGGACATCGGCGGCCTCGACCAGGAAGAGCAAGTCTTCGCGACTGTCCATCACTTGTCCGGCCGTCTCGGCATGATCGCCGTTGTTCAGCCGGAAACGGACATCTATTCGAGCTGGCGCAATGATCTTTCGGCCAACGTAACCTTGTTCGTCGGAACATCCCTGGTTCTTTTAGCGGTGATCTACGGATTCTTCAGTCAGGCAACACGTGCGGAATCCGCTGACGAAATGTATGCGACCACAAGAGGACGGATCGACACCGCCCTCACCCATGGCCGCTGCGGTCTCTTCGACTGGGATCTTTCCAGGGGCCGGATGTTCTGGTCGTCTTCACTCTACGAGTTGCTTGGGCGGGAGCCCAAAGACGATATTCTGAGCTTTGCAGATGTCGCAGACATCACCCACCCGGATGATATCGACCTCCTCGGCCTTGCCGAGCATCTGCTTGAAAGCGGCGAAACACTGGTCGACGAGACCTTTCGCATGCGGCATTCAGACGGAAGCTGGATCTGGCTCCGGGCTCGCGGTGAAATCCAGTCTGAACCCGGCCGCGCAGAACCGCATCTGATCGGTATTTGCATCGACATCACCGAGCAGCATGAGCTGGCAGAGCAAAGCCGAATGGCCGACCTGCGTTTGCGCGATGCGATCGAAACCATTTCAGAAGCGTTTGTTCTCTGGAATGCCAAGAACGAACTGGTCATCTGCAACTCCAACTACCAATCGCTGCACAGCCTGCCGAGCGCGGTCATCAAGGCCGGAACGCCATATCAGGCAGTCATGGAGGCGGCTTCCAATTCAGAAGTTGCTCCGAGGCCAATCACCGTGACACAGCGCGGCGGAGCGCCCGAAGGGTCCTATGAGGCGCAGCTGGAAGACGGGCGCTGGCTGCAGATTTCTGAGCGCCGTACCAAAGACGGCGGCTTTGTTTCTGTCGGTACCGACATTACTGCGCTGAAGAAACACGAAGAAAAACTGATGGAGTCGGAAAAACGGTTGAAGGCGACGGTTTCCGATCTGCAGAAATCCCGTCAGACGCTTGAGATCCAGGCACGTCAGCTCGTGGAAATGGCGGACAAGTACCAGGAAGAAAAGACCCGGGCCGAAGCTGCCAACCAGGCCAAATCGGAGTTTCTTGCAAATATTTCTCATGAACTCCGCACGCCTCTCAACGCGATCATCGGCTTCTCCGACATCATGACGCAGGAGATGTTCGGGCCGCTTGGTACTGATCGCTACAATGACTATTGCAAGGATATCTATTCCTCCGGAACTTACCTGCTCAATGTGATCAACGACGTCCTCGATATGTCCAAGATCGAGGCTGGGCGCATGTCCATCGAAACCGAGATTGTCAGCGCAACGGCGGCGGCAGCAGATGCAGGCCGGATCGTCACTGGTGCTGCGACCGAAAAGAACATCACTGTGGTCGAGGACGTGTCGGACGATTATCAGGTCCTGGCGGACAAGCGGGCGCTGAAACAGATCCTTTTGAACCTGCTGGCCAATGCGGTGAAATTCACGCCGGACAACGGCACGGTCACCTTGCGGGCCATCCCGCGTGGCGACAAGCTGCGCTTCGAGGTGACCGATACAGGCATAGGCATATCGGAGCGCGACATAGAACGCCTTGCGCAGCCGTTCGTTCAGGTGGAAAACCAGTTTACCAAAACCCACCAGGGCTCCGGTCTTGGACTGGCCATTGCCCGCTCACTGGTTGAACTGCATGGCGGCAAGCTGACGATTGAATCTAAGGTGAAAAAGGGTACGACCGTCAGCTTCACGCTCCCGATTGCCGAGGCAGATGCCGCGTAGTCGCGCAAAACTGATCATTCCTCGATCTCGACTTTTCCAATCAGTCGCACGAACACCGAACGAACCTTGCTTTGCAGCTCCCCCAGTTCGATTTCCAGGCGTGCAAATGTCGGGCTCGAAGACGCCTGCACAAGCAGATCAAGCACTCCGCCCGGAGCCTCGGAAGACACAAACTTGCCGGATAGCACGAGCCGAAGGATTTGCGTAAGCCTGTGGTAGAGGCGCAGCGCCTCCAACAAAAGTTCTGCATCGTCCAGTGCCAGGAAGCCAGCGTCCCGCAGCTTTTCAAGAGCCTCTTCGGTCCCCTGCGCCAAAATTTCCTTGCTCTTTTCTGCATTCGCCAACTGCAGGAACTGAGCAATGAATTCAATGTCGACCAACCCACCGGCAACCTGTTTCAGATCCCAGACATCTTTGGTCCCCTTTTCCTTTTCGATGCGCGCCCGCATTGCCCGCACGTCGTCGGCGAGTTGCACGAGGTCACGTGGTTTGGTCAGCGTGTTGCAGATGCTCCCGATGATCTTGGCTCTGAACTCCGGCGACGATGACGCAATCACTCTGGCACGGGTCAAAGCCATATGTTCCCAGGTCCACGCATCCCTTTCCTGATAGGCGATAAAGCCGCCCAGATTTGTCGCCAGTGGACCAGCGTTGCCGGACGGGCGCAGCCTGAAGTCGACCTCATAAAGGGAGCCTTCTGCTGTCGGTGCGGAAAGAGCGGTCACAAGCCTTTGCGTCAGGCGGGTGTAATATTGTGAAATCGCCAATGGCCTTCGACCATCGGACTCTTTGACATCTTCAGGAGCTTCATAGAGCAAAATCAGATCAAGATCAGAGGCAGCGGTCATCTCCCGCCCGCCAAGTTTGCCCATGGCAAGAACTGCGACGTCTCCCCCTGGAACGTTGCCGTGGTTCTCGCCGACATGGACCATCACCTGCCGCAGGATGCGGTCAACAACAACTTCCGCCAGTCTGGCCAGGGCAAACCCGACCCGGTCGGCAGAAAGCGTGTCGGAGATCAGCCTCAAGCCGATCAGAAACTGTTGTTCCTGAGTAAAGATGCGCGCCCTGTCCAAGGCTTCTTCGTAAAAGCGAGACTGAGCAAGTGTACGGTCAAGTCCGACACGAAACTCCTGAACGCTCGGCATGGCGCCGAAAAAGGCCGGATCAAGAACGGCGTCCAGAACGTGCACACGCTTTGAGACCGTTTCGGCCATGCGCGGGGCGGCTCCCATCGTCGTTGCAAGAAGCGAGAGCAATTGCGGGTTTGATCTCAAAAGCGAAAACAGCTGCACGCCAGCGGGGAGTTTTGACAGAAAACTGTCGAATGCTCTGAGCGCTGCATCGGCGTTATCAGTTGCCGCAAGCGCTCCAATCAGAGAGGGATGCATTTCTGTCAACCGTTCACGGGCCTTGGTTGACCGGGTGCAGGGGTACCGGCCGAAGTGCCACGATTTGACAATGTTGGCGGCTTCGGACGGTTGCTTAAATCCGAGCCTTGCCAGCGTATCGAGCGTGTCCGGATCATGATCATCGCCGGTGAAAACCAGATTGCCGAGTTCAGACGACAGGCCAGGCTCATCTTCGAAGAGTTCAGCATAGTGATGCTGCACCTTGCGCAGATGATCGAGCAAGACCTCCTCGAAGTCAGGCAGGCTTTCAAATCCCATCAGCGACGCGATACGATTAAGGCCTTCGCTGTCTTTCGGCAGAAGCTGGGTCTGCTCGTCATTCATCATCTGGATGCGATGTTCGACATCCCGCAAGAAGCCATAGGCGTGCCTCAGCTCATCTCTTGCACGCACCCGGATCCAATCCGCATCACAAAGCGCATCGAGCATTTCAAGTGTCCGGCGTCCGCGCAATTTCGGATTGCGCCCGCCTGCAATCAGCTGCTGTGTCTGAACGAAAAATTCCACTTCTCGGATACCGCCACGTCCGAGTTTAACGTTGTGGCCGGCAACCGCGATAACGCCGTGACCCTTGTGCATGTGGATTTGCCGCTTGATCGATTGCACATCCGATATCGCTGCAAAGTCAAGATATTTACGCCAGATGAAAGGTGCAATTTCTCTGAGAAACTCCTCGCCCGCCGGAATGTCCCCAGCGCAGGGGCGTGCCTTGATCAGAGCTGCTCGCTCCCAATTCTGCCCAAGTGACTCGTAATAAACCAATGCCGCGGGAACAGACATTGCAAGCGGCGTTGCTCCCGGATCGGGGCGCAGACGCAAATCGGTTCGGAATACGTATCCCTCAGCCGTTCTGTCCTGCATGATCTTTACCAGGCGCCGGGTCATGCGAACAAATTCCACAGGTGCTTCAGCATTGCCGGACATTGGCGCCTTATCCGGGTCATAGAGCACGATCAGATCAATGTCCGAGGAGTAATTGAGTTCGTTTGCACCGTGTTTGCCCATTGCAAGCACGATCACTCCGCTGTCGATCTCAGGCCGCTCGGCGTCAACAGGTAAAAACTTGTTGCGGCGGGTCAGATCCGTGAGACAAAACCGGATAGCAGCAGTCAGGGCAGCGTCGGCAAAACCGGCAAGCGCTCCTGTTACCCGGTCCAATCCAATCACTCCGCCGACATCCGCCAGCCCCAACGTCAGGGCAAGGTCCTGCTTGAACAGTCTGAGGGCCTGCATGATACCGGCTTCATCTTCCGCAACCGCATTTTCTGCTTCTGACAGCAGCCGACTGATGCGCGCCTCAGGCACTTCTTGCAGCAAGGCCAACAAGCGCGGCGGGTCAGCAAGCATCAAATCGCGCAAATAAGGTGAGTTGGAAATTATGCCTGAAAGAAAACCTCTCAGGTTCGGTTTTTCCCGGGACAGGTCTTTCAGGCTTTCGCCCGCCTCGGGATGGTCCAACAGGTCTTTAAGGAAGAGGTCTGCACGGTCCGGATCTGGTGTCCTTGGGACAATGGTTATCCGGTCAGCAAGACTTCCTCTGGTGCCGTTCTCGCCATCAAGGGGCTTCGTCTCCGGTTTTCCCGCCTTGTCCATTTCCGCTCCCGCTGCCATCCGGCTCCGCCCGCTTCAAGTCGATCCGGGCGGACAGGCCCGGTGTCTCATTCTTGAAGCGCAACTCTCCTCCATGCAAGCGGGCGACTGCCTTGACAAGGCTCAATCCAAGTCCGGTTCCAGGTTCTGAACGGCTTTCTTCTAGACGCACGAACCGCTCTATAACCCGGTCCTGATCCTTCTCCGGAATACCGGCGCCGTTGTCGCTTACCGACAGCTGCACACGGCCGTCTTCCAGGCTTGCCGACATTCTGATCAAGAGGCTTCCCTCGTCGGGTCGGCCATATTTCAATGCGTTTTCTGTCAGGTTGACCAGAACCTGGCTGATCAGGTCCTTGTTGCACTCGGCATAAAGGCCGGAAGGCACATCAGTCTCTAGGCGGCCCCCTTCATCTTCAATGAGCGGCTCATAGAGCTCGGCGATTTCCGCGACCATTTTGTTCAGGTCCGTTGGTTCCATAACCGTTCCAGGTGCCATCGATTCAATTCTGGCGATCCTCAGCAACGCGTTGAAAATGCGAAGCAGGTGGTCGGTCTCGTCAAGTGTTGCTTCAAGGGCGTCGCGATACCCTTCCTCTCCCTTGGAGTCGCGCAGAGCGACTTCGATGCGTGTCTGAAGACGCGTGAGAGGTGTTTTCAAGTCATGAGCAATGTTGTCTGTCACATCCTTCATCGACTGCATGAGCAACTCAATGCGTTCCAGCATGGTATTGAGATTGACCGCGAGCCGATCGAATTCATCATTGTTTCCGGCAACGGATAGCCGGCCAGTCAAATCGCCATGCATAATCGTCCGGCTCGTTGCCGAAATATCGTCGATGCGCTTCATCACGCGGCTGTTGACAAAGAACCAGGTGATCGCCCCCATCAAAACAATCACGACGAGCCAGAGCCGCAACGCATTCGCCAGAAGATTGGAGAATTTCAGCTGATCGCCGAGATCCCGTCCGACGAGAAGACGAAAACCGCCACGCAGCTCAAACGTGCGCACCATGGCCTGACGTTCAATGTCTTCGGTGTTTTGACCAAGCCTCGTGTAGCGAACGCGGCGCAGTCCGCCATCGGCTTCTTCGAGCACGACGGTCGGAAGGCGGGCAATGTTTCCGACAAGGGCATTGCCGGCAAAGTCAGTCAGCAAATAGAGGCTGGCATCGGGATGTTTGGATCGACGGTCGATGGTTTCCACCAGGTCACGGACGCCGCCGCGAACGTAAACATCCGCCAATCCCTTAAGCTCGGAATCAACGGATTGAACGACCTGTTCGGACATCAGGTGGTCGGTATTTTCAGCCACATAGACGACAAGAAAGCCGGACATGACCGTGAAAACACCGACATAGAGCAACGACAGCTTGAATGCCGTCGTTCGGGTGAATCTAGTGAGCCGTGTCACGGATCGTGTATCCAGCACCTCTGATTGTGTGCAGAAGCGGTGTGGCGAAGCCCTTGTCTATCTTGCTGCGCAAGCGCGAGATATGAACGTCGATCACATTGGTTTGCGGGTCGAAGTGATACTCCCAGACATTTTCCAGAAGCATGGTGCGGGTGACCACCTGACCGGCATTCTGCATCAGGTATTCCAGCAAACGGAATTCTCGCGGCTGAAGTGGAATTTCGGTTTCGCCCCGGCGGCAGGAATGCGCCATACGGTCAAGTGTCAGGTCACCGACAGTATAGGTTGTTTCGACCTGACTGGCGGATTTCGGACGCCTGGCAAGCGCTTCCACACGGGCCTGGAGTTCGGTAAAGGCATAAGGTTTGGGCAGATAGTCGTCACCGCCGGCTTTCAGACCCTTGACCCGGTCATCCACCTGACCGAGGGCGGAAAGGATCAACACCGGTGTGTGATTGCCTTCGTCGCGAAGCTGCTGGATCACGGACAGTCCATCCAGCCTGGGCAACATGCGGTCAACAATGAGGATGTCGTAGTCGCTGTCCAGCGACATCTGCAACCCTGTCTGACCGTCTGCGGCCTGGTCGGCCGTGTGCCCGAGTTCGGTCAGACCCTTCACTAGGTAGCTGGCCGCTTCGGGATCATCTTCGATAACAAGAATCCTCAACATAGCTTCCTTTTACCGTGAGTTGCGCTGAATGAAAATGGCTGGCGGCGGCGATGGATGTGAGACGCCACCGCCAGTCAGTGCGGGTTTAGAGGCTAAACCCTAGGCAAAGACCGGCCTGTCGGGGTTTGGGGGCAGAGGGCAGGCCGGTCTTGCCACACAGGGGCCGGTCCGGGGCGGGACCGGATCCTGATCAGGCAAGGTTCATGGGAAGCGCCACGAACCGTGTTGAGTTGTTGGTTTCGACCCTGAAGAGAACCGCCTTGCGGCCATCCTTTTCAGCCTTGTCGAGTGCCTTGAGAACATCTTCCGGGTTGCTCACCTGCATCCCAGCGACTTCAAGAATGACGTCGCCAGTGCTGAGGCGTTTTTCGGCCGCAGGACTTTCCGGATCGATCTCCGCAATCACAACGCCCTTGCCTTCCATGCCAGCTTCGGACTTGGTGGTCAGAACCAGACCCAACTCATCAAGGCTGGTTTTTGTTTCTTCGACCTGCGGCTGTTCGACAGCAGCCTGTTCCTGCTCCTTCAGACGGCCAAGTGTAACGGTCACGTCCTGTTCTTCGCCGTCTCGCCAGATGGTAACGTCAACCTTGGTGTCCGGCTCATAGGCAGCAACAATCTTGGACAGATCACGAGGCCCTTCGACGCTGGTGCCGTCCACCGCGAGGATGGTGTCGCCTGAGCGCAGGCCAGCCTTCTGAGCCGGGCTGTTTTCCTGCGCTTCCGCGACGATGGCGCCGCGGGCCTGATCAAGGCCAAGGCTTTCCGCGATGTCATCGGTCACGTTCTGGATCTGAACACCCAGCCAGCCGCGTACGACTGTGCCGTCGTTCTTCAGCTCCATGATGACATCTTGCGCGGTCGAAGCCGGGATTGCGAAGGCAATACCGACATTGCCACCAGACGGCGAGAAGATCGCCGCATTCACACCAATCACCTCACCCTTCATGTTGAAGGCCGGACCACCGGAGTTTCCGCGATTGACGGGTGCGTCAATCTGGATGAAGTCGTCGTAAGGACCGGCTCCGATATCGCGTCCTCGAGCGGAGACGATGCCTGCGGTCACAGAACCGCCGAGACCGAACGGATTGCCGATTGCGACAGTCCACTCTCCGACTTCCGGAGCATCATCAGCAAAATCGACATAGGTAAAGTCGTTGTCGCTTTCGACTTTCAACAGCGCCAGATCTGTGCGCTTGTCCGCGCCGATCAGGGTTGCGTTGTACTCATCACCATTCTGATCGATGATCGTAAATTCGGTACCGCGATCAATCACGTGATGATTGGTGACGACAAACCCATCTTTGGAGATGAAGAAGCCGGAGCCCTGGGACATGCCGAACTGACGCGGATTGCGACGCTCGCGCTGGCCTTCTTCACCACCACGGTTTCCAAAGTCACGGAAGAAGCGTTCAAACGGATGCCCGTCTGGCAAGCCTTTAAAGAATTCCTGGGATCCCTCTCCGCCGTTGAAGTTCATCATGCGGGGCTCGGCTGCCTGCTTCACGCGCACGCTGACAACGGCAGGGCTTACGGTGCTGACAACGTCAGAAAAGTCCGCCGGAGACGCTGCATTCACGCGTACAGCCTCGGCGTGCGCCAACTGGCTGGGCACTATGGTTTGCGCGGTCAAAAGACCCGCAGCGCCGAGCGCGAATACTCCTGCCAGTAATTTGGCGCGGCGAGACCGCAAGGGAGAAACTGACCGACCGTTTTGCATATTATCTTCCTCTGTAGACTTTCAAATTGAAGGTCGTTGCAGGAACGCTTGCGGGGACTCACGTTCCGGTTCGAGAAAGAACTTAGGTAATCGTTCCTTACAGCCGCCTGTCGGTAGCATTACGTTTTTGTAAGATTGTGCTGGAGGCGCGCAGCTTCGGCAATAAACCGCTGACTTCTGCGCTGTGGTTCATACAAAATAGAGTATCGGCAAATGGTCTCTTCAGCCGGAGACAACCTTTGTAGAGTTGCTTCTCACGACGAAGGAACTGGAAACAACACTGGTGCGTCCCCCGCCTGCCATCTAGACCATTTGGGCATTACGGCCTGGAATTGTTCAGAAGTCTCAAATGCACCAAGCCATGCCTTGATGGCATTCCAAGCCTCTCCGTCGAACCATGTTCGGTCGGAATTGGCAAATTGGCGGACAAAAGGAAGAATGGCGTAATCGGCAAGTGACGCACGTTTTCCCATCAACCAGGAGCCTTGCGACAAGCGCTTTTCCCACCGCCAGAGGATATCGGAGGCAGCGCTGCGCTCGGTTTCTCTGTCTGCGTCCTGATAACGGGTATCGTATTTGTAACGGTCAAGATGGTGCTTGAAAGGACCGTCACATATTTCGATCAATTCAAGTGCGTCATCAAGCGTCCCAACTTCGGGCCGCAACCAATGCTCCGGATCGGATTGACGCAACGTCCACAACATGATGTCCAAGCTTTCATCAAGCACGAAGTTACCTTCCTTGAGGCAAGGAACTGTTGCTGATGGCGACGTTTTCAGAAAATCCGGAGCCTTGTCGCGCAGTACAATCTCGCGCAGTTCAACTGTTTTTCTGCTTGCATGAAAAGCAAGACGCGCCCGAATTGCATAGGGACATCGCCGAAAGGAGTACAGAATTGGGTAGGTATTCATGCTTATTCTTTATTTCAATCATAAAGTGCAAAAAACACATTATGAAACCAAGCGATTGCAACTTAAAGGCTTTTTCTTCACCGGTTGTAAATGAATTGCAGTGATACTTTTGACTTAGGGTATCAACATGACTGAGTCGCTCCTTCAACTTGCAAAAGACAGTTCCGCAGACAAGAAACACGAGCTTGCAGAGCACGTGACCGAACTGCTTGTAGCACGGGCAAGTGACACTCAATCAGAAGAAACCAGTCTCCTGAACAATATGCTCGAAGGCGTTTACGATTCTCTGGAATTGGAAGCCCGGAAAACAATGTCCGAACGCCTTTGCACTGTCGAGGCGACTTCGAACAAGCTTGCCGTAGCGATGGCAAGCGATGATTTGCCGGTCGCCCAAGCGGTTCTGGAGCGCTCCAATTGCCTTCGCGAGAAAGATCTTCAAAATATCGCCGCAACCAAGGACGAAGCCTATCTGCTTGCGTTGGCCAAACGCGACCATATCAGCAAGGATCTGGGCGGTATCCTCGTCAAACGCGGCAGCAAAAAGGTTAAGCATGCGGTCGCCGCAAATCTGGGTGCCGAGATCACCCTGCCGGTGTTCGAGTCCCTGGTCAAAGACATGCCCAAACAGCTGGGAGACCGCATCCGGCATCTGCGCAAGTCGAATGACGAATTGATTGAAGACCTTTTCAAGGACGACGGAGATATCGCTGCCGGCAAAGAGCTTGTCAAACGCCCGTCAAAGATCAGCCCGAAGGCATGGCTGATGGGCATCAGGCTAAAGAAAACCAACCTGAACAAGGCAATCTATCAGCTCTCCATCGAGCATAATCTTCTGGATGCCGTCGCACTGTTGTCCTTTTTCTGCGGACTGGACATGAAATATGTTCACAACCTGATGGTTCGCTTCGATTCAACAGGCATCGCCACAGTTTGTCGTGCAACCGGTATTGGCGCGAAGGAATTTCAAGCCATCTGCAAGGAACGCTGCAAGCACCTGAAGTTTCCAGAAAGCACCGGCAGCAAGTGGCTGACCAACTACCACATGCTGGATGAAACCGATGCCCGGCGCCTGCTGTCGCTCATGAAGATGAAGCTGAAGGCAACAAAGCAGAAAAAGGCTGCCTGACATTTCTTGAAACGTCGAGGGCTGGCAGCAGTCAGGTCCATCCGGATTTCAATTCCCAGCACAGCGGGCCCACAAAGATCAGCCATCTCTCCAATTTGCATCATCGCCAGTCTGCTGCACCGGCGAGAGTTGTTTCAATTGCCTTGATGGTTGCCTGAACTGACCCGGGCAACAGCTTTTCATAAGCATGAAGAGCATATACGGGTGTTTGTTCGAGCGCGTGTTCTCCGAAAAGAGGTACAAGTCGTCCTGTTCGCAAGTCTTCAACGACCCCAATGTCAGGCAGCAACGCAACGCCCAGGCCTTCCCGGGCGAGCGCTGCGATGGCCTCGACCGTGTTGCTTCTGATACCTGGTGTGAAATGAAGGTGTATCGGAGTGCCGTCCTTTTGAGGTTGAAGGATGTGCTCAAGATATTCCGGCTCGCGCGCATGAGCGATATAGGGGAGCGACTGCACCCATTCCTGGAAGGTCGGATCGTCACGGGAAGGTGCTGCATCGAGCAGGCCAGGTGCAACGCAAAGCATATCGTGCAAGGCTCCAACACGGCGCGCCCTCAAACTGCTGTCGGGCAGGTCTCCAACGGTTAGGGACACGTCAATTCCTTCTGCAATCAGATCAAGCCGTTTGTCGTCAGCGATAACCTGTGGCTTGAGATGAGGAAACTGCCGCCTCACATGCGCCATTGCCGGCGCTATGACGGTCGAGATCAATGCATGGGGAGCCGTGATCGTAATTGGCCCAGATGGCCTGGCGCCAAAGGCTTCCATTTCCGTTTGTGCAAGTCGCGACAACGCAACCAGTTCTTTGCATTTTTGGTAGTACCGCTTTCCCGCCGGCGTCAGTGACAAACGCCGCGTCGTGCGCACAGCGAGCTTCACGTCAAGTTCCGTCTCAAGCCGCTTCAGGTTTTGACTGACGGCGGACTTGGCCAAGTTCATCTCATCTGCGGCACGCGTTATCGACCCGGTTTCGACAATGGTGACGAACGTTTGCGGCAAGACGGACAACATTGATTATTTGTTCTCTTAAAATGAACAGTATTTTCTTTTTTATACTCTTTTTAGAACATTAGAACCATCTCAAATTAGCGGCACCGGAAATCATAACGGAGCCGAGCATGACCCGCCTTGTTACCTTTGAGTTGACTTCAGCCGACCGAGCCGCTGACAGCCCCGCCTCCTTCCTGGAAACTATCCTGCCGCAGACCCGTTGTTTCGAGCGCCGCGAAACGGCTGAATTTGCCGTGTCTGAAAACGCGCCTTTCCCGGCTTAGCTTATTGAAAAGCGGCAATCAAAAGCAGGCTTTGAAGCCTGTCTGAACTGGCATTTTGAACGCGGCGGCTACGCATGAATGCACCAGCTTCTTGCCGCCGAGCCTGCCTCACTCACCTCACCCAAGCCTGACACATGCATTAAGGAACCAAATCAATGAAACTGAAACACACGCTTACCGCCCTTGTCGCAATTCTCGCTCTCACTTGCGGACAGAGCTTCGCGCAGGATGCGGAGACACGTGCTGCCAGTGAATATGAACTTAGCACCGCCGTTGCGAAAGCCAGCCGTGCCTGGCGCGATGCCTTCAATGCTGGCGACGCAGCCGCTGCGGCAGCGCTTTATGAAGAAGACGCTATCATGGTCGCTAAACCGTTCGGTACGTTCAAGGGCCGGGCCGCCATTGAGGGGTTCTGGACAAAACTCATTGAAGATGGATTTGACGATGTCGTCTATTTCAACACGTCAACCACAATTGTTGACAAAAGCCTGACATCCGCGCGCGTTGCAGCGGATTGGCAAATGAACAATGCACAAGGGATCATCACCAATGAGCATTGGGTCCTTCAACCTGACGGTAGTGTCTTGTTGCGCGAAGATCACTTCGAGGTTGCACAGTAAAACCGGCGGCCCCATCCGCTACCTTTAAGCGCCCCCTTTCTTCCGCTGAAAGCCGCAACTCCGACCTGCGTGTTCAACATCGACGCGCAGGTCTTTTCAAACACATTGCCGCGACAGTGAACAAAGCTCTGAACACTTGCATTTGCTGCAGCGCACGGTCCATTCACTGTGATTTTTCACAATGCACCCAAGATTAATTGAATTTTTTCGGTGCGTTTTATCCAGTTGTAAACGGTCTATACGGTAGTCCTGAAGGTCAAAAGAACGGATTGGCCCCGATATGATCGAAGATATTCTTAATCTCGCCCAGGAAACGACGCCGGAAAAACGCCATCAGCTCGTCGAACACGTCACCGAGCTGTTTGTAAATGGTGCGGACAGTTACCAGACCGAAGAGATCACCCTCTTCAACACGGTGCTTGAAAAGATGTTGCCGGCGATGGAGCGGGAACAAAAGAAAGACGTATCCGAACAGCTAGCTCCAATCGACACGACATCATCGGAGATTGCCAACCATTTGGCCCGAGAAGAAATCGATATCGCGCGTCCAATGCTTACCCAATCCAAAGCGCTGGCGAGCGAAGACATTCTCCGTCTGGCCAAGACAATGGGGCAAGGTCACCTGCTGGCCATTTCCAAACGCGACAACCTTGAATCGAAAGTCACCGACGTGCTTCTGGAGCGCGGTGAAAGCCCGGTCAAACAATCCGTTGCCGCCAACTCCGGGGCAGAATTTTCCGATTGGGGCTCCCGCCTGCTCATCAAGCTCGCCGAACGTGATGACAAGATCCGTGATGCTCTGATGGAGCGTGCAGACGTCAGCGAAGCGGACTATGAAAAGCTCATCGCACAAATGCCGAGCGAGCAGCAAAAGCGCATACGCGAGATGCGATCTCAAAATGAAGAGCTCATTCACGACCTCTTTCACAAGGCAAGCAAGGTCGTTGCCAGCTCGAAACTGGAACGCAAAGCAACCCGGATCGACTCCAAAGCAGTCCTGAAGGAAATCCGTGCCGGTCAGCGCACTCTCGGCAAGGCCATTACCAAGTTGGCTCTGTCAAACAACCTATTGGACATCTGTTTTCTGCTCGCAGAAATGGCTGGGCTGGAGCAGAAATACGTCACCAATGTCATGGTTCGATACGACGCAACAGGCGTGGCCGTTCTTTGTCGTGCTCTGGGCGTGGACAACACCGACTACAACGCATTGTGCAAGGCACGCGCCATGCATAACAAGCAACCGCAATCGACCGTGGAAAACTGGATAAACGACTACCAGTCGCTAACGGACCGGGATGCGCGCCGTCTGCTGTCTTTCATGAAAATCCGCCTTTCATCGCTCGAAAGCGAGGCAGCTGCCTAGCACAGTCAGCCTGCCTCTTTTCGCGTCGACGCTATTTCATTTCTTCGCGGGTCACCACAGCAGCACCAGCTTCCAGCGTCCGATGGACCGGACACTTGTCGGCTATCTCAAGCATGCGAGCACGTGTTTGGGCATCCAGATCGCCTTCCAGAGAGATAACGCGCTCGAAGCGATCGATCTTGCCTCCCTTGGCCTTCTGCTCCTCAGAGCACTCCTGGCAATCGGCCGCGTGGACCTTGTCATGAAGCACCCGCGTTCCGATGCGGTCAAGTTGCAGTCCCTTGCGGTCGGCATACATGCGCAACGTCATCACCGTACACGCGCCGAGAGCTGCCGACAGGTAGCCGTAGGGAGACGGACCGCTGTCCAGACCGCCATAGGAAGTCGGTTCGTCGGCAATCAACCGATGATGCCCTGTGGCGACCATTGCCTGGAATTTGCCCTGACCTGTCTCGACAACGTCAACGCCTTCCGGGACCGGTTCGTTCTGCGATCCTTCGTCCTTGTCGAGATATGCGCTCGCCCAGCCGGCAATCACACGAGCCGCATAAGCAGCGTCCTCGCTCCGCGTTAACAGATGATCCGCCTTGTCCAGCGATACGAAACTCTTCGGGTGTTTGGCGGCAACGAAAATACTGGTCGCATTGTCAATGCCAACCGTTTCGTCCAGGGGCGCGTGCATAACAAGCAGCGGTTTGCCGAGGCTGGCCGTTTTCGATTGAACGGATTGCGCCTCCAGGTCCTCCAGGAACTCCTTCCGGATCGTGAAGGTGCGGCCCGCGAGATCAACTTCGCCAAGCCCATTTTCCCGAATTTCGTCTTCCGCCCCTTTGAAGTTGTGGATCACATGATCCGCATCTGAAGGCGCTCCGATTGTAACCACGGCACGCGCTTCGGGTATGTCACCGGCAACGCTCAGGACCGCAGCTCCCCCTAAGGAATGGCCAATTATGAGCTGTGGCGCTTCGTAGTTCTTGCGCAAAAAGTCAGCGGCCAACTTCAGATCTTCGACATTCGAAGAAAAACCGGTGGAAGAGAAATCGCCACCACTGCCGCCAAGTCCGGTGAAGTCGAAGCGAAGAACAGCGATACCTTCGGCGGAGAGAGCACCGGCGATGTGGCGCGCGGCAGGAATGTCCTTTGAACAGGTAAAGCAATGAGCGAACAACGCAAATGCCCGAATTTTACCAGCTGGAAGATCCAATCGGGCCGCCAGCTTCGCACCATGTGCGCCGTCAAATTCCAGTTTCTGTGGTCGACTTGCCATATCCAGGCCCTCCAGCGTTTGTCTGCGCCAGAGGTAAGCACGCCCAATAGCCATGCAAGTCACGCCTTGGTGTGAACAATGTGATCCGGCCTTGCTGGTGTTCAGCTGGCCGCAGGTTCAATCCGTTTTTTCAAGCAAGGCCTTCAGGCGTCTCTCTTCCTCAGCCGACAGTTTCGTCTGCGCGGAGCCTGCCTCGGCCTGTAAACGCTTCGAGCGCCCCCGGAGTGTCAGAACAATTGCGATCATGCCGGCGACCAGTGAAATTGGACCGGCTGCCCACAACAAGATCGTGTGCCAGGCAAGCCTCGGCTTCAGCAATACAAATTCGCCGTAGCGCGACACCAGATAGTCGATCACCTGCTTGTCGCTGTCGCCGGCAACAAGCCTTTCACGGACCAGGACACGCAAGTCTTTTGCCAAGGGTGCATCGCTGTCATCGATGGACTGGTTCTGACACACCATGCAGCGGAGTTCAGCTGAAAGCGCCCTTGCGCGCTGTTCCAACACCGGATCATCCAGGACCTCGTCCGGCGTAACCGCATGTACGGAGGGAACCATCAAGCAAATACTCAGGACAAGGGCTGAAAAGAACGTCTTCCACATGGGGCTACTCTGCCGGTGCCGGCGCCGCTGCAGCGGTGCGTTTTCGTGAGGGTTTGGGCGCGCCGACACGAAGGCGCCTGTCGGCCATCGAGAAAACCGCCCCAATTGACATGATAACGCAGCCAATCCAGATCAATGTGATCATGGGCTTGAAATAGACCCTGACATCAACCGCGCCATCACCACGACTTTCGCCCAGCGACAAATAGACCTGGGAAAAGCCGGTCGTGTAAATTCCCGCTTCTGTCGTCGGCATTTGCCGCGCGGTGTAGACCCTTTTGGATGGATCAAGTTCACTGACAACGACCCCACCCTTGCGGATCGTGAAATGACCAACTTCTTCGGTGTAGTTCGGTCCCCGTCTGGGAGCGGCTCCGTCGAAGGTCACCTGGTAGCCGGACAACTCAACCGAGTCGCCGGGACGCATGGTCTGAATGTGTTCCTCCTGGAAAGCGGATGCGGTAACAATACCGAGAACCGTCACCCCGACGCCGAAATGGGCAACAGCGGTTCCCCACGCCGAGCCTGGAAGTCCCCAAAGTCGAGCGATCCCGCGCTTCAATCCGATTTCAAAAAGCTTCACACGCGTCAGGATTTCAGAAACCGCACCGGCCATCACCCAGACACCCAGGCCCACACCGAGCGGTGCCAGGACCTTTTCCATGCCCCAGAGCCAGAATGTGAACAGGGTCATTGCCAGCGCAATGCCGAGTGCAACGTAAAGCCTCTGACAGGCCGCCAGAAGGTCTCCACGTTTCCAGGAAAGTATCGGTCCGAACGGAACCGCCATCAAAAGCGGTATCATCAACGGTCCGAATGTCAGGTTGAAGAACGGTGCTCCGACGGAAATCGTTTCACCCGTAATCGCATCGAGCACCAGGGGATAAAGCGTGCCGACAAAAACGGCTGCGCACGCGGCTGTCAGGAAGAGGTTGTTCAGGACAAGTCCGCCCTCCCGGCTGATTGGGGCAAACAGCCCGCCTTGCTTCAGCATCGGTGCACGCCAGGCATAAAGCGCCAGAGAGCCGCCGATAAAGATACACAATAGGCCAAGGATGAAGACACCACGCGCCGGGTCGGTTGCAAAGGCGTGAACCGAGGTCAGAACACCCGAACGGACAAGAAAGGTTCCAAGAAGCGAGAGCGAAAAGGTGAAAATCGCCAAAAGGATCGTCCAGACCTTCAGCGCTTCGCGCTTTTCCATGACGATAGCGGAATGCAACAGCGCTGTCCCGGCCAGCCAGGGCATGAAACTGGCATTTTCAACCGGATCCCAGAACCACCAGCCACCCCAGCCGAGTTCATAATAAGCCCAGTATGAGCCCATCGCGATGCCGAGTGTGAGAAAGCACCATGCAAGCAATGTCCACGGCCGCACCCAACGCGCCCACGCCGCGTCAGTCCGCCCCAGGATCAAGGCGGCAACCGCAAAAGAGAAGGTGATGGAAAAACCGACATAACCGACATAAAGAAGCGGTGGATGGATGGCCAGACCAATGTCCTGAAGGATCGGATTGAGATCCGCACCTTCCAGGGGCGGATTTACGACCCGCTGGAACGGGTTTGACGTGGCCAGAAGGAAGAGAATGAAACCGGCGGTCACCCAGCCTTGAACGGCCAGTGTCAGAGCCCTGAGATCGGCCGGCAGATTGCCACCGAAAAAGCCAACCAAGGCGCCGAAAAACACCAGGATGAGCACCCAGAGCAACATCGACCCTTCGTGATTGCCCCAAACGCCTGTGAACTTATAGAGGAACGGCTTTGCCGAATGAGAATTCTGCACGACGTTCAGAACGGAAAAGTCAGAACTCAGATAGGCCATGGTCAGGACAATGAAGGATATCAAGACCAGGATGAAAAGCATCACGGAGACTGGAGAGGCAACCGCCATCAGCCGTTCATTTCCCGTAATACCGCCCCAGAATGGGATGATGGATTGCACCAGCGTAAGAGCGAACGCGAGTACCAGCGCATAGTGTCCGAATTCGATGATCATCGTCGGCCTTTAAGTCCCGTCCATTTCGACCGCCAAACTAGTTTGCAGTCGCCTCACCACCTTGCCAATGCCCCTGATCCTTCAGGGCTTCGGCAACCTCCTTGGGCATGTAGTTCTCGTCGTGTTTTGCCAGAACGCTGTCTGCGACGAAAATACCATTGGTCCCGATGATACCTTCCGTGACAACACCCTGCCCTTCACGGAAGAGATCCGGCAGAATACCTTTATAGGTAACTTGAACCACGTTCTCCATGTCGGTCACGCGGAATTCAACCTGAGCGTTGTCGGAGCGAACGATGGAACCTTCTTCAACAAGACCACCCAGTCTGATGCGTTGTCCGTCGGGGATCGTGTTTTGCGTGATGTCCGTTGGACTTTGGAAAAAGACGATTTGGTCGTTTAAGGCAAACAGGATCAGCCCAAGCGCAACAGCCAGAACGGCACCAGCCGATCCGATCAGGGTCAATCTCATTTGTTTTCTTGTCATGGCATTGCGTCCGAATTTCAATTGCGAAGTCGTTTGGGCCCCCAAATGTCCCTCACCCGGCTCCGTTCACGATCCAGTTAAGCCCAACTGATCTGCAGCGTCCTTGATCAGAGACAAATCATCCGGATTTTCAGCATAAGCCGCCAGAGCGTCATTCAAGGCTGTTTCCGCCTTCTGTTTTTCGCCAAGAACCATGTAAGCCCGCATCAGCTGGTTCCATTCATCCACGCTTCCGCCTTCCGCAGACAGCCGCTCAGCAAGACCGGAAACCATACCCTGGATCATGGTCTGTCGATCTTCGGCTGTCAGGTCCGAAGTTACGGCAATATCTTCTTCAGTGGGTCCTGGCCGATTCGCCACTGGCGGCGCGGTTCCTTGAAGTTCGGCAAGTTGCGCGCGCGCAGCGCCGACCCAGGCCTGCGTTTCATCCTCGCCTTTAAGAAGCTGTTCCCAGGCGGCTACAGCTTCATCCGTCCGGCCTTCCTGCCCGAGTGCAAGCGCCAGGAAAAACCGTGGTTTCACCGCTTCGGGTTGCAGGCTGACGGCCTGATCAAATGCCTTGCGCGCATCTGCTGTCACCAGTCCCTGATTGGCAATTGTGAGCGCTTCGCCCATGTCCGTCAGCCAATCGGCGTTCGGACCGACAATGCGAAGCGCGTTTGCATAGGCTCTTGCCGAGCTTTCAGGTTGCCCGATGGTCATATAAACCGGGGCAATAACCGCCCAGCCTTGGCCGTCTTCTGGATTTTCCGCAAGATGCCGCTCAACGCGCGCAACCAGCACATCAACTGATTGTCCCTGCGCAGGTCCCTCAAGACGCGCCGAAAGCGGCTGATCCGGCTGATCCGGAGATCCCAGGAAGATGTAAAGGCCGAATGTCGCGGCAGGCAGGAAGACAATTGCCAGACCGATTGCAATTTTGTTCTGGAGAGACCTCTCGCTCTTTTCGACCGTTTGTGTCTGCCGTTCGCTGGCCGACAAGAGGCGGCGTGCGATCTCAGTGCGGGCTGCCTCGGCAGCCTCCGGCTCGATCAGCCCTCTTTTCAGGTCGCGATCCACTGTTTCAAGCTGTTCGCGGTAAACAGCCTCATCCGCCTTTGAAGCGGCAGCGCCGGCTGGCTGCCGGTTTCTAGAAAGCGGGACGAGAACCGCAAGCGTTGCGGCCGCCGTCAATGCAGCAATAAGGATCCAGAACATCATGGGCGCACTATAGACTACCGGCAGCAGACAAATGCAAGGCAGCTGTCCTGTGACCGGCGGTCGCGGCTGACCAACCGGCAACAGGATACGCCGGGCCTAAATTCGGAGATGTTTTCAGCGCCTTCCAAGCGCGCTGGCGACGAGCTTTCGTTCCGGATTTTTGTGTGGAGCACCCTCTCTCGAAGATCCATTGCCAACCGCGGATTGTCGGCTGCGCCGCAACTGTGCGGCATAGTCAGCACCAAAATAGATTTCGGAGAGCATGATCGCAGCATCTGCCGCAGCCGTACTGGCCTCCAACTGCTGACCCTTCGCCTTACCCAGGTCCGTGATCAGCGAACGTGTCATGATTTCCAGCGTCTGCTCGACTGCCTGGCGCGTCCGTTTTCCGATCTCGTTGACTGCAAAGGTCTCGGACGCATTGCGCACCATCCCCACGACCCGAAGCGCCCGGACCGCGTCGTCGATGGCGGACTGGTCCACCACGAGTTTGCCGCTCTGGTCATGTTTGGGTAGCCGCAAGGCGCGTCTTATAGCGCCGTGGGCCCCGTCAAGTTCGCGTGTGACTACACCCGATATGCTGCGTTTGGTCTCCGACAGCTGCTTGTGCCACTTGCCTGTAACTGTCAGATCGATGTCGCGTTCCACGCCACGAACCAGAGTGTGATACTCCGAAAGCGCTTGAGAAAACGCAACCGGATCCGGATTGTGATTGCGGTGTTCGAACGCAAGGATCTGCAAGCGTTCGGCCTCGCTCATGACCACATCGACAAATGGGGCGAATTGCGAGCTTGCGATGGCTTTGGGATCGTCGTCTCCCACGAGCCTTCCGGCAAAGGTACACAATGCGGACGGTGTTTCGGATCGCTCAACAAGCGCCGCGGCCAGCACAGGCACGTGATCGGGGAAACGCGCAGAGCATTTGTCGACCAGACGCAGGACATCCATGTCCTTTTTCAAGCGATGTTCGTTGATCCGGTCGGGGATGCTTTGCAACAGCGGCGAAAGCCACTTCTCGGCAGCAAAGACCTTCAGGATATCCCTGACTTCAGCGATACCCCGTTCACCGCCAAGTTCAATGCCAATTCGCCGATGTTCCTTCTCGGAGATTTCGGCGCGGTGCAAAGCGTCACCGATCAGCTCGACGGACCGGCTTCGCAGGGCGTGGACAAGAGCGTCAACCCTTTCACCGCTGACTGTCGCATTACCGGCCTGTTCCAGAACGATCCTGACATCAGTCGCCAGAACATCCCGGCAAAGCCATGCCCAGACCTTGTCCAGGATACCTCGGTAAATGCGGCCTTCCTGCCTGTTCGGCAGAACCTCGTTGATCAGGAAGTCATCCAGCGGCGAAAAGAACATTCGCTGGATCTGGCCGCGTCGTTGCTCCCCGCCCTGTATATCGGGCGTCACCTTTTGAGGTTTGCGAAGTAGTTTTACGGCTGCAGCAAGAATAAATTGGATGTTGGGATCTGCGTTTTTTTCGGTCTTGGCGCGTTCCAAATTACGGACCAAAGCCTCAACCGCCTGAGGACTGAGGCTGCCCAAATATGACTTCAATTTGGTTTCAAGCTTGTCCGAATATACCATTCACAGGGTCAACATCGCGATCTCAATTCGAGCGATGGTACCCGCAGAGACTTAAGCAATTGTTGAGATTGCAAGTAGCTGATTGATAGATATCGGGAATTGCGTTTCGAGATAAAGACCGCGAAGAGGCTTCAACCGATGACTTGCCACTTGCCGCGATCGGTTTCACAAGCTGTTCCGCGTGCCTGCAGGATCTGCCCTCGCAATACCATTTCATGAGTGAACTCACGGCAGCCAGTCTCATTCACGTAATAAACCGGACCGGGACGCACCTGGCCACTGCGGCCGGTACGGTCGTTTTGCCAGGCCACCGATACGCCGACACCTTTGGCCCGCAACGCCCGGTTCTGCGCATCTTCAGCCGCGCGGCGATCCGAAGGCTCCAGCGCATCTCCGAACTCGTTGTTCACAAGCACCGAAATTGCAGCATTGGCTTCAGTCCCCGCAACATTTGCGTTCGGATCTCCGAAGAACGATCCCAATCCGCTGGTATCCTTCGTGCCGGATGTCATGGAACAGCCGGCAAGAGCGGTGAACAGAGCAAGACAGATGGCACTGCGAAAACGCATGCGTTGAAGCTCCCAGAGCACCGGAAGGCGGCATTTGTGCCGACCGCGGTGCTGTTGCTCGATTTCCAGTTACCAGAGCATTTTTCTGGTTGTCACCTGAAGGCGACATGCTCCAGTGGGTTTGAGAACCGGCGTGAACCGGTGGGTGAATCATTGATATTTTCAATTTGTGGCCGAACTTGGCCACAAACCGGAATATAAGCACATGATTTGCGATTCAACTTATCACAGTCACTTCATCAAATTGGCATGGAACACTTAAAAATTCGCCTATTCCCTGGTGAGTGACGGCAGGATCAGCTTTGCCTTCAAACCGCCCAAATCCGACCCGTCCAACGTGAACTTGCCACCATAAAGCGCGGCAAGATCCGCAACGATCGACAGGCCCAGTCCGGTCCCGGGGACAGTTTCATCCAGCCGACGACCGCGCTTGACGGCTTCTGCGCGCTCTTCGGGCGTCAGTCCAGGACCATCATCCTCGACCGTAATCGAAAACATGTCCCTGTTGGTGGTCGGATCCTGAAGCGTTTCAACTTTGACGGCGACCTTTGAAACAGCCCATTTGCAAGCATTGTCGATCAGATTGCCGCTCATTTCTTCAAGATCCTGGCTCTCGCCGCGGAACCGTATCTCGGACGCTTGATCGAACGTCACCGCAATGCCTTTTTCGCGATAGATTTTGCCCATGGCTCGGATCAGACGGGACAGAACCGGTTCGGTCTCGCACGAAACGCCGATCACTCGCCGCTGTGCCGCCATGCGCGCGCGCTCCAGGTGATGCTGTATCTGCGTCGACATGATAGCGGTCTGTTCCGAAACCTTGTCGGCAAGTGGCCCGCCGGACGCTCTTGCTTCATTGGAAATCACCGACAACGGGGTTTTAAGCCCGTGTGCAAGGTTGCCGACGTGGGTACGGGCGCGTTCAACAATCTCCCTGTTGGAGACAATCAAAGCATTCAGCTCCACCGCAAGCGGGGCGATCTCGCGCGGCAGAGCTTCCTCAATTCGGTCCGCCTCTCCCTGCCGCACTGCACTTAGAGACGCACGCAAACGGGACAGCGGCCGCAAACCGACGCGAACCTGAAGGAAAATAGCCAGGATCAAGCCTAGTCCGACGACGCAGAGCGTGATTGCGACCATGCGGCTGAATTCGGAAACATCGGCCCAGAAACCCGCCGTCGCGGCACCAACAGCAATGATGTAGGGCACGTCTTCTATGGAAATTCTCTGCTGCATCACCCTGATTTCGTCGCCAGTCGGCCCGGTGATGAAGCCAACCGCGCTTTCCGCGTCTCCAATTTCGGGGACGTTCAACGGGTCACCGACAAGCGATTCAGAGGCATAAAGAATGGCTGGACTATCGGCTCGCCTGACGGTCCAATACCAACCTGATAGTGGCAGCGAAAATCTTGGATCTCCGCGATAGGTCGGTGCGGTCACGCGTGCAGCAGCTTCAGGCGCGTCGGCATCGGTCTCCAGCATTTCGGATATCAGCGCCTTGATATGAATTTCCAGCTGCGTGTCGAACGCACGTTCGCTTGCCCGCTGATAGAGGCTGACGAGAAACACACCTGCAAGGGCGAGAGCAATAGCGGACCATACAGCTGCGACAAGAACGAGCCTGGCTGCGAGCGATCGCTGCGGCCGCGCTTTCACGTTCGGTGCCACCTCAGCCGATTCAGCTGTCACTGGCATCTCCGAGACGATACCCAAGTCCTCTTATGGTTTCGATCAGGTCCGATCCGATTTTCTTGCGAAGCCGGCCGACAAAGACTTCGACCGTATTTGAGTCGCGGTCAAAGTCCTGATCATAAAGATGTTCCGTCAGCTCCGTACGCGAGATGACCTTGCCCTGATGATGCAGCAGGTAGGACAGGAGCCTGTACTCATGAGAGGTCAGTTTGATGGGATTTCCGTCAACCGTTACCCTTCCAGCCCGCAGGTCGAGCCGTACCGGGCCACACGTCAGTTCATTGGAAGCATGACCGGCGGCGCGCCGTACCAGGGCTCTGACGCGGGCAAGGACTTCCTCCATGTGAAAGGGTTTTGCGACATAGTCATCAGCGCCTGCGTCGATGCCAGCCACTTTGTCGGACCAGCGGTCACGTGCGGTCAGAATCAGAACTGGCATCGTGCGTCCGTCGCGGCGCCAGTTTTCCAGAACAGAAAGACCATCGAGCGTCGGCAGGCCGAGATCGAGGACAACTGCATCATAGGGCTCCGTGTCGCCCAGAAAGTGTCCGTCTTCACCGTCCGTGGCACTGTCGACCACATAACCCGCCTCTTCGAGAGCGGTAACCAGTTGACGGTTCAGATCCGTATCATCTTCAACAACGAGAATGCGCATGCGTTTTGACTTCGGGCTTTCAAAAATGGAACACTCCGGCAATTCTCAGACCAAGCCGCCGGACAACAGTGAATATCCTCTAGCGACTGGCGTTGACTGTGACCGTCGTCACCTTACCGCCCTTCAGAACCGACAACTTGTAAACATAGCCGCCACCCTGTTGGCACAGCTGTGCCTTGACGATTTCCCCACCGGCACGGCCGGCGACCGCACCAAGTGGTGCTGCTTTGCCGCTCGCCACCGCATCGCGGGCCTGCGCCTGAGACAGGCAGGCCGCGCTTGCCGGGGTCACGGCGGCAAAAAACACGATTAAAAGGGCAACGAGCTGTTTCACGTTTTCGGTTCCGGTTCTGCCTACGATTTGATCATCAACGTGTAATCAAATTCACATGAACGCAAGCTGAACCATTCCTTTAGAAAACGGAAAACACCTCCTTCTCAGAAATCCTTAGCCGAGAAGCATGTCTTCAGTCTGCAGATCGTCATAGCGCCCCTTGAAGTGCTCAAAGACCTGCAGCGTCCGCCGGGCGATACCGGTCCAGCCAAAAACACGCCGGGCAAATCTTGCGCCTTCGACGGCGAGCGTTTCCCGGATCCAGGGATACTGCATCGGCATGTTGACCATGGTCGCAAACTCTTCAGGTCTTTTGGGATCTGCGATTAGCGCATGTTTTCCGAACTCGATTTGTTCAAAAAGGCCGCCATGAACAGTGACGACTGTCGGGGTTCCGCAAGCCATGGCCTCAACCGCGGTCATTCCGAATGGTTCGTAGCGCGACGGCAGGGCAAATATTCCCGGGGCACGATAAAGATCTGCAAGGTCTTCATCTTCGACATATCCGCGCCAACTAATCCGTTCGCCAACCCCCATGTCGGCAGCCGTTTGTTTCCATTGGTTCAGGAGAGCGATGTCGCTTTGAGAGTTCGCGCCTGCGGCCAGAACAAGTCTTGCTTCCGGTTGAAGTTCCAGGATTTTGGGCAAGGCTTCGATGATGAGGTCGTAGCCTTTGTTTTCTGCAGCTCTGCCGACCACATAGATGTCGGTGTCCTTCATGTCGTGTCTTGCCCTGGCATCCTCAACCTTGCCTGGCGTTGCCGGCATGAACCTGCCCTCGTCAATCCCAGGCGGGATCATGGTGATGTGTTCTTTGGGCAGCTGATAATGTTCAACGATGAGATCGGTTTGCTGCTCTGTCGTTGAGATCACATGATCGCAGTTTCTGTAGAGAACAAATTCCCTCTGGATGCGCTCCTCGAACCGATAGCCTGCCATCTCCTCCTCACCGGCCCCGGTCATGTCGTGTTCTTTCCACCAACCGAGCGAGTGCGGTGTGTGGATGTGTGGAATTTGCAGTTCTTCAGCGATTTTCTGTCCAGATACGCCTGCATCCCAGTAGTGACTGTTGATCACGTCATAATGCAGGTTCTTTGCGCGTATCATGGCCAAAGCGTTCGTGACAAAGTCGCCATACCAGTCGTGCATGTCTTCCTTGCGCACGAACTCCTTGCCCGCAAATGGCACTCTGACAACCCGCAGATTTTCATTGAGAATGTCTTCAGCTGGCTGGTCTTCGAACTGGCGCGTCATGACATCCACCCGATAGCCGAGGCGTGCGAAGCGCTTGGCCAGTTCCAGAACGAAAACAACCTGACCACCGGTGTCGGGTTTGCCCAACTCAGGCGAACCGGCGACATAGCCATGTAATGAAATCATCAGCAGTGAACCGATGTTTTGCTTAGTCATGAGAGTTGGCCTTCTTTCGTGTTTGAGACTTCATCCCTCCCAGGCATTCTATTTTTGTTTGCGAAGGCTTTTTCAGCATTCTTCTTTGGTCAGCAGTCCAAATTCTATCAATCCCTCCATCACGCCAGCTGCATGAGGAGCTATAGCGTGAAAGGTTTTTTCCGTCGGCATGGCGGCAATCAGTTCGCTGCGCGCGTTGCCCACGGCAATTGCCTTGCCTGCGGCATTAAAGAGCGCAAGGTCATTCCCGGAGTCTCCGGCAGCAATCGTATGAGACGTTGCGACCTCAAGAATACCTGCCAAATGCATCATGGCAGTGTCCTTACCGGCGCCAGGCGCCAAAATGTCCAGATCGCTTGTTCCCGAGTGGACCGAACGGAACGGTATTTCCTGATCCGTCAGAGCATTCAACACACCTTGGACCGCATCTATGCCAGCAACTTCAAAACTTGCCTTCCCACATGTCTGGTAGGCACTTGAATGAGCAGCGTATCCCATATCTGTGACGAGTTTGCGGACACGCCGGTCCGGCCACTCCTTGAACTGCTTCTGCCAGCTGTCGAGCCAGGCACCCCTTAAGCGGATTTCCGTACCAAGTCCGGTAATGATCGCTTCAGGTTCAAAATCTTCGGGGAAATACGTCGAAATAGTTTCATCAACGCTTTGCCACGGTCTGCTGGAGTTAAGGGCCAACTTCAAGGTTTTCCGGCGTTTTTTCAAAGCCTGCCAGAGCTTTCTCAGGTCCTCCCTGTTCCCGGTCAGCGTATCGTCGACGTCGCAGACCAGGAGCCACGGCTCCGACTCATCGGGAGCCTCACTCATCGCGTGTCCGCCTCGTCTTCTGGCGCAAGATAAGTGGTCGTATAAACCCGTTCCGCGGTGTCTTCACTGACCGGTCTTCGCAAGGTTTCAATTACGAGATCTTTCACGCATACCGCTGCGCTCTCCACGTAAAAGCCAATGCCGCCTTCGTGGAAGCTGTCGTCGACCAGACTCAAGACGACGTATCCGTCGATCGAAAATTCGATGTACATGCCATGCGCAACAACTTCGATCTGCCATGGTCCTTGGTCGCTGCCGCGGAAATGCGCCTCCTGAAGCGGCTCATATCGGAATGCGTGTTCAAATTCCGGTGTCGGATTTGCGCCCCAGGCGCGCATTTGCGCAATACCATTCACAAGATCGAGGGAAAGATAGTATCCGTCTCCCTCTTCGTTCATCCGCAACACAAGGCCCGTTTTTCCAGACCCTTCAAGCATCAGCTGCGTCCTCAGCCTGAAATCCTGGTGCTGACCTGGAAACAGGTATGCCTCGTAGCCGCTTTTGCAGGCCAGATGGAGCCCATCAGGTCGATCTATGGCCGTGGCATACTTGTTGTCATAAAGTATCTTGCACTGATAGGAGGCTGTAACGACCTCTTGGCCCGTCACCAGATTGTCAAAACTCCTGTAGGACCTGACTTTCAAACGTCCTGCCTTATCGGTGTCCAGTTCCTTTGGAGGCGGTAGAAGTTTTTTGACCGCTTCGCGACCGTAAAAATTCTCGGTCTTTGAAAAGAAATTGAATAGGAGCAATCGATCTTCGGTTTGACAGATGCGGCCGGCGTAATTTCCGGAGGGAAGCAGAACGTTGTCAAAGAAGTTCTCGTATGGCCCGTCCCAGGATTGCGCATACCAATAGTGGATCTTTGTATCTTCTCGGATCGAGCCCATCAGATAATAACGGTCATGAAGCTTGAAGAGGTTGGGAACCTCAACATCATCATAGAGGCCAGGACGATGCAGCGGGGCCTCAAACGAAAACCTGTCAGGTGCTGTTTCCCGCGCAAGACCGACGCAACCGCGCCGGATGACCGGCCCGTCCTTGACGCGCGCTGCGCTCAATAGCAACCGGTCTCCGGTTTGCCGATCATGATAGAAAAACGGATCTCGAAAGCTGACCCAGTGCCGTCCCTCGTCAATCGAGCTTTCGTAGTGGGGTGCTGGAATTTCGAGTGGATAAACACCCTGATTGCAGCGTTCCCAGTGGTAAAGGTCGCTCGAGCGCGCCAACCCGACCCTCTGAACACGGCCAAATTCAGAACGGGCCAGGCCCGTATAGAACATGCGCCACTCTCCCGCTTTGTCGGGGTTCGGCGTGACGTGCATTGTCCAGAGCATGTCGTCGTCCCACTCTCCCGGTTCTCCGACAAAAAGCGCGTTCTTTACGCGGCGCCAAGTCATGCCGTCGGAGCTGACCGCGTGGGCAATGAAATCGTGATTTGGAAGAACGAGATGAAACAGATGGAATAACCCATCGTGATAAACAACATCGACGTCGCCGATGTCCGACCTCAAAAATCCATGGGATGCATACATGTCCTAAGCCTGCCCCAGGTGCTTGGGCGGCTTCAAGTCCTTCAGCAATATTTTTTTGCAGCGCAACAATTGCGAGGCGCTCCGCACAGGAACTGGCGGCTATCAGCTCGCGTTCTCAGAAATTGTTTTCAAATGTCGCCTTTGTCCGTTCACTGGCGAACGACTTCAGGTGCAAACCGCCCGCAAACGCATTGCGGGCGGTGTGAGAGCATCCGTTCGTCTTTATTGCATCGCAAATCGCGCAGACATGCAGCCCCTTAATAGAGCCGCCTGGAGCTTTGGACCTTAAGTGCGTCTGCAAACTCTTCGACGCTCATGCGCTCGCTCACAGCTCGCAGCATGAGCTGTTTCTGTGTCTCTGGCGCAAGGCCGCCGGTGGGGGGATCGCTGTCAAGATTGGTGGGGAACGAATACCCTTCCGCGCAGGCGGAAATTGCAGCCTCAAGTTCTGCTTGCCCCAAGTCTCCTGCTTTCACTCTTTCTAGCAAAACGGGATAGAGGACAGTACACATCGACTGCCGGTCAATGTTCTCCATGGCTCTACCAAATGCAGACGAAATCTGCAGCAGATTGGCCATGCGTTGGATATCGCTGCTGATATTTGCACCTGCGGCATGAAACAGGGCTGGATTGAAGAACAATGCATCACCCTTTTTCAAAGGCAGCTGAGCATAGGCTTCTTCAAAAAACTGCTTGAACGTCTCCAGCCGGTAGGCCGCATATCCCGGGCGATAGAGTTGTGAAAACGGCAACAACTTTGTCGGACCACTCTCGACCGGCATATCCGTATGAGCGATGCCGCCCTGCAATGTCATCACTGGTGACAGGTCATGCACATGTGCCGGATAACGTGCGCATGTTTCAGCAGTCTGGAAACCCAGGTGATAGTCCCTGTGTGCCTGCTGCGCAGCGCCTCCCGGCCGCACCACGTTGACTTGCGCCGTCATCTGATAGTTGGGGCCAAGCCAGGCTTCACAAACCGCGTCGATTGCCGTGTTGGCAAAATAAGTGGCGAACGCCTCCGGCGAAGCCATGCACAGCTTTTGCAAACTGTTCCATATCCTGTCATTTGCCCCGCTTGCGGCAAAATGATCTGCCCCTCCGCCCGTGGAAATCTTCTCTGTCTCGATGACCCGATCAAAAATGTCGGTGGCATGATCTATGGCCGTGACATCAGCATAGGCTCCATCAAGGATGAGCACTCCAGCCCCGTGCATCAGCACCCTGGCCCATTCGGCCATTAGGCGCCGGCGTGATTCTGTCTCGTTCAACACGTCTTGCAAATCGGCAACCCGATAAATCGGAATGTTTGATGTCACCTTTGCAGCATGCGGCACAGCAGCCGGGTCCAGTTGCTGCCCTACCAGTTCTTTAAACTCTTCGATGTCGCAATCAGCTGCATCGAAATAGCCGCTCAGGGCCGCTCTCTGATCCATGTTTTCCTCCCAGGCATCGGTCAATCTGCCAGAACCCGAAGATTATCAGAAATCGCTCTTGCATCGCTGTGATAATCCATCAAGAATCCATCAATGACACATCGATTTCCCATCAAGGAGATCGCACTGCAAGCCGGTCTGAGCACGGCGACAGTAGATCGCGTTCTCAATAAACGGCCCAATGTCAGTCCCCAGACCCATCGTCGCGTTCATGACGCAATGGAAGAACTTGGCCGGCAAGAAGGCCAACTGGCGGCGAAGGGCCGGCGTCTATTCATCGATGTGGTTATGGAGGCCCCTGCCCGCTTCAGCCGGGAAGTTCAGCTGGCCAGTGAAGACGTCCTGAAGCAACTTGCTCCAGCGGCGCTTAGAACGCGCTTTTCAATTGCTGAAACGATGACCTCAGCCACGTGTGCGGCAACGCTTGACCGGATCCGCAAACGTGGAAGTCACGGTGTGTGCCTGAAAGCCAGAGACACTGCTGAATTGCGCAGTGCCATATCTCGCCTGACGGGCAAGCGGATTCCGGTCGTCACAATATTTACCGACATCACCGGTTCGCAAAAACTGGCATATGCGGGGTTGAGCAATGAGAACGCGGGGAGGACCGCGGCCTATCTCATGCTCAAACAGCTTGGCCCCGCGGACCGCGTTGTTCTGACAATCCTCAGTCAACTTGCCTTTCAGGGCGAAGAAGAACGGTATGACGGCTTCCGATCAGAGTTGAGCCGCTCGCGGCCTGATATTGAGGTTCTTGAAGCCAGTGGTGGCGGCGGCCTGAACACGGCGACAGAGCGCGCAGTTGCCGAGAAAATCCAGTCCGCCCCCAAAATTGCCGGCGTCTATTCCATGGGCGGTGGCAATCAAGCTGTATTGAAGGCTCTGGAACGCGCCGGAAAGACCCCATCGGTCTTCGTCGCGCATGATCTTGATGAAGACAATCTCGAGCTGCTTCGCGGTGAGAAGCTGACTTTCGTCCTTCACCACGACCTGCGCTCCGACATGAGAACGGCCTTTCGGCACATTATGGCATTTCATGGTATCGGGCCCGAGCCAGCCGCATCCCTCAGCGACATTCAAATCGTCACACCGGTCAATATTCCAATGGCTTTCAAGTGAGTTGAAGCTTTTTGTGCGCTCGAAAAACATGAAGAAATGTGTATGGCGGGAGATCGCAACTTGTCTGAGGTTCAACCGGACTGGAAGCGATTTGATGCGCAGTTACCGTCCCGGGTCCTTGCTCTCCATGGAGCGATAGAAGTCCTTCAAGGTCTTGCCGGGCTCCGCTTTGAACTTGTCGCCGGTCTCCCGCAATTCGGAAATACGATCGAGACGGAACATGCGGAAGTCATGGCGAAGTTCGCACCAGGCTACAAGTGTCCATACCTTGCCCCAGAACCAAAGGCCGAGAGGACGGACCACCCGGTCAGAGGCATCGCCTTTTCCATCGCGATAGGCGATCGAAAGGCGCTTGCGTGTGTCCGCAGCATTTTCAAGAAAATCGATATGTGACCTGACCTGTGGGGTCATCTCTGGCGCAAATGCGTGGATTTGCACCTCATTCTGCCTCACCCGCAGTTTGTCTGGCATGACGGCATCGATCTTGATCATGGCCTCTTCGGCAGCCCGGGCCATGGCTGCTCCACCCCAGGCGCGGATCAAACGTGCACCGGCAAGCAAGGCAACGATTTCATCTCGTGTGAACATGAGAGGCGGCAACTCGTAGCCATCTCGCATGATGTAGCCGACACCTGCAGCGCCCTCGATGGGCACACCGGAGGCCTGCAAGTCGGCAACATCGCGATAGATGGTGCGTTCCGATACTTCCAGCCATTCGGACAACTGTCGTGCCCGGACGAGCCGCCCGCCACGCAGATATTGAACGATCTGAAAAAGGCGGTCGGCACGTCTCATGCTGCAAGACCCTTAAGCAGCGAAAAGCCCGATGGAATTGCCATCCGGGTCGATACAATACGCAAATCGGCCTGCCGGAATTGCAATCGGGTCGGAGACGACTTCACCACCTGCTTTCGCAAAACGTTCCATGGTTTCCTCAAGCGTGTCAGGGCATGCAATATGTACAGTGGGCCCAGAGCCGTCGCCTGCCGGTTTGCCGGGATAAAGATGTCCTGCAATGCCATCCTGCTTGTTGGTCGTGAACATCGCGATATGGTTCGGTCCCATATCTGTAACAAGTTTGAGTTCGGTTTTGAAAACGTCATTGTAAAAACTGATTGCCTTGTCCAGATCCGTAACCGGAATCTCCATCCAAACAGTGAAATTGTCAGGAACAAATGTCATTGAAAGTCTCCTTGGCTGCAGTGACGTCAGGCACTCTAGCAAAGGGCTCCTGACAGCCTTCTGTCAGGAGAAACCGACAGGTACATCAACGGCAAGATTTTGTGTTCAGGCCCGAAAACGGGCCTCGTTCTAATGTGTCCCGTGCTGTTTGTGACGGTTCAACCACAATATGACATTGCGTGCGTGCGAACTGAAATATAACTTTAACGCGAATGCCAATCTTCCGTCACCGTGTGCTTGCAGAGTGCCCTGGCTGATCTTCAGCTCATTCCCTGCGGAGGCTCTCATGAGAAAACTTACCCAGGTCCTGCTTTTGGCGGGCACCAGCGTCATGGCATCCAGTGCGATTGCCAAGGATGCCGGATATACTGGCGAAATTGATGTCGTGCATGGCGACAGTTCTGCTGACATGGCAACCGGAAGAATATTTTTGGATACCAACCGCAATTCCAGACTGGACGCTGGAGAGACCGGACTGGCCGGCGTTCTTGTCTCAAACGGGCGCGAGGTCGTCGCAACCGGTGAAGACGGTTCCTACTCTTTGCCCGCCTATGACGACATGAACCTTTTCATCACGAAACCGGCAGGCTACATGACGCCAGTCAGCGACGACATGGTTCCGCAGTTCAGCTATGTGCACAAGGTCGCCGGTTCGGCCGATCTGCGGTTTGGCGGTATCGAGCCAACGGGGCCTCTGCCTCAATCGGTCAATTTTCCGCTTGTGGAAGATCCGGTCGGCGATGAATTTCAGTGTCTCGTTTTCGGCGATACACAGCCGTATTCCAACCAGGAAGTTTCCTATGTCCGCCAGACGGTGGGCAAGCTTTTGGCTAACCGTGACAACAGTGCCACCCAGTGCCTGCTGTTTCAGGGTGACGTCATGGGTGACGACCTTTCGCTTTATCCGCGCTTCAAAAAGATTGTCGCCACGGGCGGCGTGCCGCAATACTACGTTGCCGGCAACCATGACCTTGACTTTGATGCCAAATCCGATGCCGACAGCTTTGACACCTTTCGCCGCGAATTCGGACCCGAATACTATTCCTTCGACATAGGTCAGGTGCATTTCGTCGTTCTCGACGACGTGCGCTACCCCTGCAACGGTGTTGACGCCCACGAATTCTGTGACCTGTCGGCCAAGCCTTCCTACAACGGCGTCATCTCCGAACGTCAGCTGGAATGGCTGAAAAACGATCTTGCCAATGTGCCGGAAGACAAGCTGATCGTTCTAAGCGCTCACATACCATTCGTGACCTATACGGATGCAACCGCCCAGAAGCACCAGGTCGACAATCTCGACAAGCTCTACGAGCTGATAGGTGACAGACCCGCGCTTGGGCTCTCGGGCCATACACACACAACAGAACAGATCCTGCCGGGCGAATTTTACAAAGGCTGGGAAGAAGCTACGGGGACCGGGCCTGCCAAATTTCATCAGATCGTCACCGGTGCGGTCTCCGGCTCCTGGTGGGCAGGTGACCTGAACAACAGCGGAGTTCCCCACGCGACACAGCGTCTTGGCTCCCCGCGCGGATACTACGTGCTGGATTTCGCAGGCTCTGACTATGTCGATACCTATATGACCTTCGAAGGCGAGGAAGACGATCAGCTTCACGTCTCTTTCAACACACCCCGCTTTCGTGATTGGGCAGAAAAGCTTGTCAGCTTCACGAACCAAAACGACATCCCCAGCGACATCACGCCTCCGGTTACCGTCAATGACCTGGGAGACATGGACATGTTGACGAAGGAGGACCTCTCCGGAACGACGTATGTCGCCATCAACGTCTGGAACGGTTCGAAGGAAAGCCAGGTATCCTTCTCCATCAATGGTGGCGACCCGATTGAGGCAGAGCGCACGCAAAAGGGTGAAGGAGAGGAAGCATTCGAAGGTCCGACCTATTCCGATCCTCTGGCGATGGCCAAGCAATCCACCAATGGACGTCAGGCCGTACGCAGCACAGACGGGGGCGAAGCAACCGCCGGCTACCGCACCTGGCAGGGCCTGCAATGGGCCGGTATTGCCGGCCCGTTCCAGGACTGGATGCTCACCACAAAATCAAACCATCTCTGGCGAGCCGAGTTGCCCTCGGATTTACCGGCGGGCGTTCACACGCTGAACATTCGCACAACAGACCGTTACGGGCGCACGTTCAATCAAACCAAAACTTTCGAGGTCGTGGATGAATTGCCGCAAATGACCTGGCAAGAGAAATTCTGGAATGAATAGCCGGTAAAAACCGGTAAGCTGCAACATAGACTGCCCGGGTGCCGTTGAAGCGCTCGGGCCCATTCGACGGACCGCCCCTATGCCTCAGAGCCACAAGTGCACCAGCGCGCTTAACTTTGTTTTCTTCAGCCTGTTTCTTGTCCTGGCGATACTGCTGACGCAGCCCGCGAGCGCGCATTTTTCTGAAGGAACAAAGGTCCGCACAATTCTGGTTGCTGAGCAGAACGGCATTCTGGTTGTTTATGTTAGGGCGCCAGCGCCACTTGTTTTTTCCGATCTGGTTGGAAAAGCACAGGTTGATCAAACGCCCTTGGAATCACCTTTCCTGCGCTATGAGGCAACCGGAACCGGCAACCGCTACCGACTGAACATGAGCGCAATTGCCCAAGACAGGAGTTCGTTCGAAACACGATTAACCGAAGCTCTGGTCTTTTCGCAAGCAGGCCTGGATCTTTCCGCAAAGATTGCAGGCTTCACCGTGCACATGCAGCGACCGCAATCAGGGTTCAATTCGCTGTCCGCGGCCAAGGCAGCGGTTGCAGAACCTACACCGCGCCTCGACCCTCTCTTCGGACAGGCCATGGTCGATTACGTGGTGCATTTGAACAGTCAGGACCCCATGGGGATCCTCAGTGTGCACGCAGGTTATGACCCGCTTGTTCCGGGGCCAGGCGTTACAATCGACAATCATCTCATCGACGCGCGCATAAGCCCGCCTGTCTCACTGACCGCACCTGGACAGCTTGAGACGCCGGTAGTGATTGACGGATCGCCTCTTTCAACTTTCGGTCATTTCGTTTTTCAAGGTGCCTTGCACATTCTGGAAGGTCTTGACCATGTGCTTCTGGTGATTGCCATGGCCCTTGGTGTCGGTGCCACACGTAAACTGATCTATTTGGTGACTGCCTTCACCCTCGGGCATTCGGTCACGCTGATTGCAACGTTTCTTGGCGCGACACCGTCCTGGCCCTGGTTCATTCCAGCCGTGGAAGCTGCGATTGCTGCCTCGGTTCTTTATGCGGCCATTGCGGCGATGATCCAAAGATCCGGCTCGCTTTTAGTCTTTGCCGGTATCGGACTGCTGCACGGATTAGGATTTTCCTTTGTGCTCGGAGATATTCTCGGTCGTGACGCACCGGACCTCGTTCCGGCTCTCCTTGCTTTCAATATAGGTATAGAACTTGGTCAACTCGCGATCCTGGCCGCCACGTTGGGCATTGTCTTTTTGATGAAGCATCTCGCCGAGCCAGCACTCAGGCCCGTCAGATTGGGAGCTCTGAGCGGGATCGCGATACTGTCAACTTGGTGGATCGCGGAACGGATCAACGGGCTGGTGTATTCGGTCTGAACTTATTTGAGTTCCGGATCGGACGGAGAGCCGCAACACCGTTCTCTCGAAGGTATTGCGGATTTTCTCTTCAGCACATGGCAGTCATTTGCCAGCATAGCAGGGTGTGCGGCGCGCAATCCAGGCGTCCAGTCCTTCAACGATATCCCGTGTTGCACACATCCTGGCAAACTGTTCCTGTTCGACAATCAACCCTTCACCGATGGTCATGTTCAATCCCCGCGTAACGGCAGTAATGATACGCGCGGCTGCCAAGGGCGAATGCCTCAGAATCCGCTCCGCCAACTCGAATGCTGCCGGTAATAGATCATTGTGCGGCACGACCTTGTTGACGAGACCCAACTCATAAGCACGTTCAGGCCCAAAAGTGTCGCCGGTCAACAAAAGTTCCAATGCACGCTTGCGCCCAGCCAAGCGAGGCAGACGCTGAGTGCCACCAAATGTCGGAGGAATTCCGATGTTGATCTCAGGCTTGGCAAAAACAGCTCTTTCAGAGGACACCGCGAGATGGACCGCCTCCGTTATTTCGCAGCCACCTCCAAAAGCGATGCCGTTTACTGCTGCTATCACCGGTTTGGGGTATGTCTCAAATCTTGCTGTCATGCGTTGTCCACGACGGCAAAATTCCCTTACAGCCTCGTCTGTCCCGCTTTTGATGCTATTCGTGAATTCATGGATGTCGCCACCAGCGGAGAAGGCCCTGTCGCCTGCTCCGGTTAAAACGATGGCGCGGGCAGCTTCATCTTGCTCTATCTGATCGAGAAGCGAGAGGAGCCGGTCGTTCGTTTCGTAATTGAGTGCGTTGAGTTTTTCAGGGCGATTTAACGTCAGCAGAGCGATTTTGCCGCGCATTTCGAGTGTCACTGTAGTGTCCAAAGCGTTTCTCCTGATCGGTTGACAGGCACGCTAGCGAGAGACAGAATACCAGTACACTCACTAGTTAGTATACTTTTCGTAACTAACTGAAAAAGAATACAAAATGCGAAAAGAAACACGAAACAAGATTGTTGATGCGGCAACGAGGCTCTTCTACCGGGAGGGCATTCGAGCGGTGAGCGTCGATGCGGTTGCCGCGAAGGCCGGTGTTACGAAAAAGACGCTCTATTATCACTTTGAAAGCAAAGATGATCTTGTTGCAGAGTATCTTTCGTCTCGCGATCAACCCAACTTGAGACTCTATGAAACCTGGTTTGGGGCTGCGCAAGGCAACGTCGCCGACAAGGTTGAAGCTATCTTCCAAGAATTGACGCAGGCTGCAAGGCATCCGAAATGGCAGGGTTGCGGTTTTCTGCGCACCACCGCAGAACTCGCCAATCAGCCAGGCCATCCAGCTCTGCGCATTGGTGCTGCGCACAAAAAGAAATTCGAAGACTGGCTGACAAACTCACTGGCGTCTCATGGATGTACCCAGCCCGGAGCGGTTTCACGTCAGGTCGTTCTGCTGATGGATGGTGCATTTTCCACCATGCTCGTCCATCGGGACCCTAGCTATATTCAAGAAGCTGGGCGTGCCGCCAAGACCCTGGTGAAAGGTGCGCTCAGGCCACTCAAGGCCTGAGCAGACGAAGTATCCCTTGTGTTGACAGCCTTCGGCGTTGAACCGAATTCGTCACCCAAACATGCCAAACGTCTGGGCTCCGCACCTCTCTTGTCGGGTGTTGATCAGGTCTTGCAAACAGCCCCATGAAGCCGGTGCAAGGCTCACACGCATGGAGCCGAATCCACAGAAGCTTGAACTTCTCAGGGATCGCATACCGTTGTTACCGCTGCGGCAAGCAAACTCATCTGCTCAAATGCCACCAACATTGATCTTGCTCAAGGTAACCGCTCCGGCTTGGCGGCACTTTGAGTGTCTTAAAAGGAGGCAAGAATGAGCCACGTCCCACACGAGCTGCACGAAGAATTTCCAGAAGCGGCTGAAAAACTGCATCAACTGAAAATTGGCGACAGTCATTTTGCGCGCCTCGCAGACGAGTACCACAACATCAATCGAGAAGTTCATCGCATCGAGACCGACGTGGCACCCGCCTCGGACGAGGTATTGGAAGATCTGAAAAAGAAACGGCTTTTTTGAAAGACCAGATTGCCGCCAAGCTGGCGGCGACCGAAAACACCGTGTCCTGAGCCCCTCCTTTTCAGGCCGGTGTTAGCGCCCGCGCCGTCCCCGTCCGACGGCGCGGGCCACCTAAACGATCTTTGGTAAATCTGGAAAGATCACGATACCGCGGTTCAAAAAGGCGGCACCGGCTGCACTGCCTACGAGCGCTTTTGGAGAAATGCCGCAAGGCCGGTTTCCGAAAGCTTGCATAAAGAAGGCGCCGAAACTTCCAGGAAGTCCGGCGCCAGTCTGGGGAGGAACGACCCTCATCGTTCTTGGGACATGTGGGTCCACATCGTTAAAATTGCAAGGCAAAAATATGTGAGCATGACGTGAATCCGATCCGTTACCTGCGTCAGAATTGCACTACTGTCTTGTTGCTTGATCAGCTTTTCCAACACTACGCGAACGAGAGCTGAAACACTGTTCCTCCATTTCCATTTGATTTCACCCTATTAAGTTTCTCGCCTAGTTATCTGAAAAATATAACTCTTTTCTTCCTGAGAAATTGATTGAAGAAATTCACAAGCTGATTCAACACGACATGCTGGTGTTCTCACGAAGCCGCCTGTCAAAGAAGTTGGGCATTTGTATGCCTTATCCGCCTTGACGGCTCATCGACGCTGCGGTCTTCTTTCGGAAAATCGTTCTCTTGGAATTTGTCATGCGTCTGACCCGCCTGTCCGTCTTTCTCCTCTTCCTTTTCCCAGCAGCTGCAGAAGCAGCTGACTTCTGTATCGATGTTCATTCCAAAAAGGTTGGCAAAGACTCAGTTTGCCCGACGGAAAAATAAGTCGTGTCAGCTTCAAAGGCGGCTGGAGTGTCATCAACGGCATCTACGCGCCAGTCGGGCCACGCGGATATTCGGGCAAGGATGCGAAGAGCCTTGGCCCGTTATATGGCTATAAATTTGACCAGTCCTATTCCTTTGGCGAGATGCTTGTCAGAGACCAAGCTGGCAGGATCATTCCCTTTGCCGAGTTTGCGGCCTTGGCGGTCAATGCACCGGACCCATCCGGCACCTATAGCTTCAGGATCAACGACAAGGACGTTGCCCTTTGGGACAATGCAGGGGCAATCCGTGTATGTATCTCAATGCGTTGAAGCCAGAACTTATCAGTCGGGAAGCACATGACGAATAAGGTTGTTCTGATCACTGGTGCGGCCAGAGGCATCGGTCTTGCCACTGCGCATCTGATGATGGACCGTGGCTGGCACGTTGCAATGCTGGACAGGGACGGTGAAGAACTGCTCAGGGTCGGGAGTGACCTCGAGAAAGCGGTCCCTTTCATCTGTGACGTCTCAATTCCGGAAGACGTGGCAACCACACTGCCGCAAATTCTCTCCAGATTTGGACGTCTGGATGCGGTCGTGAACAATGCGGGCGTTGCCGAATTCGGACCAATCGACCAGACGGACTTCGCAGTTTGGCGACGTGTCATGGAGACAAATCTGGATGGCGTGTTTCTCGTGTCTCAAGCGGCTGTGCCAGCTTTAAAGGCGACAAGGGGCGCGATCGTGAACATTGCCTCTATTTCCGGTCTGCGCGCTTCAACGTTGCGCGTTGCCTACGGCACTTCGAAAGCTGCAGTGATACAGCTTACGAAGCAGCAGGCAGCAGAACTCGGAGAACATGGCATACGAGCCAACTGTGTCTGTCCCGGTCCTGTGAAAACCAAACTCGCCATGGCGGTTCACAGCCAGGAAATCATCGATGCCTATCATGATGCCATACCGCTGAACCGATATGGCCAGGAGACTGAAATTGCTGAGGTGATTGCGTTCCTGTGTTCCGATCAGGCAACGTATGTGACTGGCCAAGTGGTCGCCGCCGATGGTGGGTTCGAAAGCACGGGCGTCGGCCTTCCCGCGCTTCGAGACCAGTAAGCCCTAGCCCTACTTTCGAAACGCCCCTTCCGGGCGATACGTGTCCATGACAGCATCAAGCCGGTCATTTGTAATGGCAGGGTTTGCCTTTTGCAGGCAAGGCAGAAGAATCGCCTTATTGGCACGCTGTTCCGCGCCGCTTGGAAATTTGTCAGGTTCCGGATTGACGGGTTTGAAGCACTCGATGAACACCGCCTCCTCGATTTGGAGGTCCTTGGCAATCTTTCCAGTCGGCCGGTTGGGGTCCTGGTCTGCAAAGGCAGACTGGGAAAGCAGCAGAAAGAAAATCACAAGGCTTGATCGCATTTCGTTGCTCCCATGATGGCTGATCACCTGTGCGGCAAGCGCGTTTGGACAATGTGACCACTCTATGGGGTTGGGATTTTTTATGTGTGACGATCGTCACACCTGTTTCCAATTTCCCTTTATTTTCAACGAATCTTAGTTGTCCGAAAGGAAATGAGCCGCGATTTGACGCTGGTGCGGGCGTGTTCTGTGCTCAAACAGATAAATGCCTTGCCAGGTGCCCAGAACCATTTGGCCGTTTGTCACCGGAATGGACAAGGAAACAGGCAAGAGCGCCGCCTTAATATGGGCCGGCATGTCATCCGGCCCTTCAAATGTATGAACCAGATAATTCATGGACGGATGATCCGCAGAGGGCACCAGACGCTGCAAATAAGCTTTCAGATCACTTTGCACGTCCGGGTCGGCGTTTTCCTGTATCAACAGTGAGCAGGAGGTGTGACGCACGAAGAGCGTCAACAACCCTTTCTTGCCACCTTGATCGGAGACCCAGCCGGCAACGTTCCGGGTGAACTCGTAGAGACCCTGACCTTCCGTGCGAATAGAAAAAACGGTATGCATTAAGGGCTTTCAGATAGAGAAACGAACGATTTCGAACAGGCTTATGCCATTCGCTTTTTTCTGGCAATCACCCCTTGGACACCAGCTTTCCAGCCAAGCACGAAAACCAAGATACAGTTAGGTGCTTGCAACCGGGACTGGCAACCGCCATCTCAGCTAAGGCCTCTCATCGCCGCCCCCGGCGTCACCGCTTCTGGAAGTCCTTATGTCCAATGCTGCGAAACGAATACTAATTGCCTCGCTAGGTACGCGAGGTGATGTCCAGCCATATGTCGCGCTCGCAAATGCTCTGGTGCAGCAGGGTGCCGAAGTAACGCTTTCCACCGGCGAAGGCTTTGAGGACATGATCGAACAGACGGGAGCAAAGGCCCGTTCCATGCCGATCAATTACCAGACACTTCTGCAAAGTGAAGAAATTCAAGAGGCACTCTTTTCACTGAAAGGGAAAATCAGGGCGGCAAAGCAGAACCTTGCACTTCAGAAAGAACTGACGAGATGCCTGTGGTCGATAACGCTCGATGAGCAGCCGGACCTGATCCTGTTCAATTTGAAAGCGACTGTCGTGACGCTTGCAGCACGGCGTCTTGGTGTCCCCGCTCTCCCGACTGCGCTCCAACCCGTTACCGCTCCGACAGCAGAATTTCCATTGCCGCTCTTCGGCATTCCCAACCTTGGCGCTTACTTCAATCGCAAAAGCTATCTGGCCGGACGTTTTTTGATGAAGGCCGGACTGGCGTCACTCATAAAACCGATCAAACCGGAAGCAGAAGCAGAATTTGGAATGTCCGGTGCTCTTATGGACGGTCATTGGCCGAGTGGCGGCATGGCGCCTGCGTTGCAAGCCTTTTCCAGAGCGCTGGTGCCGACACCGGAGGACTGGGGCGACGAAAATATTGCCTGCGGCTATTGGCTCACAGAGCCGGACGCAGCCTATCAGCCCCCAGCCGATCTACAGCAATTCCTGAAAGACGGCAAAGCTCCCGTCTATCTGGGCTTCGGTTCAATGCCGAGCCAAGATCCTGAAAAGCTGACGGCAACAGTTCTTGAAAGTCTTGAGAACACAAGACAGCGCGCAGTGCTTGCCACCGGTTGGGGCGGACTTGTGAAAGAGAAACTGTCCTCTGAAATGGCGGACCGTCTTTTCCTGATCGACAAGGCCCCGCATAGCTGGTTGTTTCCGCGGTGTTCAGCTGTTGTCCACCATGGCGGAGCCGGCACCACGCATGAAGCGCTGCGCTGGGGCAAGCCCTCTCTCATTTGCCCGGTCTTTGGCGATCAGCCATTCTGGGGAAGCCGTGTGCACAAGATTGGCGCTGGCCCCGCCCCGTTGCCTCAAAAGAAACTGACGCCGGAACAACTGACTGCTGCCTTGAAAGCCCTTGAAAACCCCAAATATCAAATTGGTGCTGAAAAAGCCGCGGAAACGATGTCGAAGGAACCCGGCTCAGCCGGGACAGCAAAATTGCTGATCGGCATTCTTAAGACCGGCCAGAAAGCGCCTTCATGAAACGGTTCGCGCCAGACCATCATCGGAAACAAGCAAAGATCAGCCTAGGCCTCGAGAGCCTTGCCGATTTCAACGTTGGTGACCCAGCCAACAACAGGCTCGGTTGACTTTCCGGTGGCCGTTACAATCACATCCTGACAGCCGTCCTTGTTTTCCATATGCATTTTCGCGTCCGCGAGCGTTCCACCCGCCCGCGCAAAGGCGACATACCCCGTGATGAATGTTCCAAAGGTTTCAGGCGCCCGCGACTCGCTAGCAAGGTCGTGCACCTTCTCCAGTTTGTCCGCATTCTTCGGGTCATTCTTGAAATTCACGGTAACATTCGACGGAAGGTCGATAGCGCGCATTTCGCTCCAAAGACCGCGATGAAGCACACCAACGCAGGCCTTGCCCGGCGTCAGGATGACTACTCTTGAAATCGGCCTGCCACCAGGGAGTTTGTCTTCAAAAGCTTCTGCCAACTTCTGGATCGGAACTTCCTTAAGGTCCCCATTCGGCGCTTCAACTGTCCCAACAATATTTCCGACAGGAATCATGGCTTCCTCGATAGGGACAGCTCGGAGCTTTTGCCCTGACAACTTGACGAGGCTCTCCGTCGCCTTGCTGGCCGCTTCGAAGTTCTGCTTGCTGAAGTAATAGGCGAGAACCGTGCCCACCCAGGTTGCGAACAGGGGCAACAAGGCTGCGAATACATACTGACTGTTTTCAACTGCATCGCTGTTCGAAGCGCCAAAAATACCAACGCCCAGTACGACCACAGAGACAAAAATCAACCCGACAATGGAGAATTTGACGATGTCGTCAGCCAGCATTTCTCGAAAACCAGAAGACGCTTCAGAAGCTGGAGCAGTTTTTTCAGCTTCCTTTGGCTTCCGATAAAAGGCGATGTAAGCAAGCACACCGGAGATAAAGACCAGAAAACACAGAATTATGATCAGAATGGCGTTCAAACTAAGCACTACCCCACCCCTTTTGCTATTTTTAAGAAAATAAAAACTTGCAATTACATCGATATACTAAATTGACTTATCGTTAGGAACTACCAACCGGTACACACCTTTTGGTTGAAAAATGGTTTCGATCAAACCGAAACCTGGCGCCGAACGCTGAAGCATTGGGTACACTTGTGTTTCCTATCTCGCCTGACAGGTGAATACCGGCAGTCAATCCCGATACTTTAGGCATCTTGGACGAACACCAATTCCTGCGTTCTCAGGGCCGCTGGAGAAACTGCATTTCAATCGCGTAGCGGATCTCTCTTTTCTTTTCGACCTTTGCCTGACACAACTATGAATGCCAATTTGATTGAGGAGTCACCAGCCTGTGTTTCCCGCCCGTTATTTCGTTTTCCTTCTGTGCCTTTTTCTGACTCTTGTCAGCTTCATCTTGATCTTTGCCTGGAACGTTCACTTCCTCTGGCCATTTGCCGTCTTCACAGCTCTTTCTGTCACAGGTGTGCTGGATCTCTCGCAGTCCAAGCATTCCGTCCTTCGAAACTATCCGGTGATCGGTCACTTCCGGTTTCTGTTCGAAGCCATCAGGCCGGAGCTTCGGCAATATTTCTTTGAAAGCAACCAGGACGGGCGACCTTTTTCGCGGGAACGTCGGTCGATGGTCTATGACCGGGCCAAGAACATTGAAGATGTGCTGCCCTTCGGCACGGAACTGGATGTCTATGACAACGCGTATGGCTGGGTGAACCATTCAATCAACCCAAAACCCGAAACGCATGACGACCTGAGGGTTACAATCGGTGGACCGGACTGCAAGCAGCCCTATTCGGCATCCCTGTTCAATATTTCCGCCATGAGTTTCGGTTCGTTGTCGGGCAACGCGATTCTGGCTCTGAACAAGGGTGCCAAGGCAGGCAATTTCTATCACGATACTGGCGAGGGCAGCGTCTCGCGCTACCACCGGGAGGGCGGCGGTGATCTGGTCTGGGAACTTGGCAGTGGATATTTTGGCTGCCGGGCGGAAGATGGCACCTTCGATGCGGAGAAGTTCAAGACACAGGCCGCCAACCCTCAAATCAAGATGATCGAGATCAAGATGAGCCAGGGCGCAAAACCTGGCCATGGCGGCGTATTGCCGGGCCCCAAGGTTACGGAAGAAATCGCAGAGGCGCGCGGCATTCCTGTTGGCAAGGAATGCGTTTCGCCGGCCAGCCATTCCGCATTCTCAACGCCGCTCGAACTCTTGGATTTCATCGCCAGACTTCGCGAACTGTCCGGCGGCAAACCGATTGGTTTCAAGCTCTGTGTTGGGCACAGATGGGAATTCATGGCAATCGTCAAGGCCATGTTGAAAACCGGCGTAAAGCCTGATTTCATCGTCGTGGACGGGGCGGAAGGCGGAACGGGCGCGGCGCCCGTTGAGTTTGCCAACAGGCTTGGCACACCGCTTCGTCAGGGGCTTTCCTTCGTACACAATTGCCTGGTCGGCACCGGACTGCGCGACGACATCAAACTGGCAGCCAGCGGCAAGCTGATCAGCGCCTATGACATAGCTGGCACAATGGCACTCGGGGCCGATTGGGTGAATTCGGCGCGCGGCTTCATGTTTGCCGTCGGCTGCATTCAATCCCAGAGTTGTCACACCAACCGCTGTCCGACCGGTGTTGCAACCCAGGACCCAAAGCGTCAGCAGGCGCTGGACGTTCCCGATAAATCCCAAAGGGTCGCGAATTTCCATCGCAACACGCTCAGGTCCCTGAAAGCCTTCACGGCGGCTTCCGGCTTCGATCACCCAAGCGAATTCGAGCCGGAGCATTTTTACCTGCGCGAAGGCAACCGCGCGATCATGCCTGCAAGCGCCGCACTCACCTGGCTGAAACGGGGAGAACTGCTCGACGAAGCACACAACATTCCCGCCTATTCAACCTATTGGGAAATGGCCGTAGCCGACAGCTTCCATCCAGCCAAATCCCTGGCAACCGCAAAAGCACTGCAGCAACACAAGGTTGGCCACTGAGACAGGTATCCAAATCCCCGTATCTAACTTTCATCAAGGATCGATCTGAACGTTCTCAAAAACGACTTTTTGTCCGTCAATGTTGAGTTGCAATGTCTCGTAGCGGGCAATTCCTGTAGGGGGATCAAAGAACCGGAAACCGACGTTCAAAGGCAGAATTTTTGAGTGCTGTTCCAGTTTCTGCATCAAAAATGTTCTGAGTTGATGGTGGTGTCTTGAGCTTAGATGCTCTTGCTCAAGTCCAAAACAAATTGGCCAGCCTCGTGCGAGCGGATCAGTGCGTGGCGCACCAGGTCGTCGAAATGGCCGGAGAAAAGCTGTACATGGCGGGTGTTGGAGAAAGCGAGATAGCGTTGGCCTAAATAGAGGGCCGCCCATTTCTTGCCGAAGACCGTGAAGGGGGCGGAGAACCGGTCGTTCGCACCAAACAGATGCAGCCGGAGAGACGGATAAAGATCGTCCAGGATCCGTCCCATGGTTTCGAGCTGTTCTTTGCGCGTTTCTGGCGGAAGGCCGGACCAGAGCCCCTCACCCCGTGCAAAACCTTCCAATGCTTCCTTGGAGAGCGCAATTTCCATGTCGGTTTCAGCCCGCCCCAAAAGAGCGCGTTGATCCTTCGTACCTGTGATCGCCTGATCCGCAGTACGCAGCGTTTCACCGGCATATTCATATGCCAGCACGGCTTCGGTCTTTAGAACATCCGGCAAATTGGCCGGGACATGCCGGATTTTCGCACCAACAGCATCCCTATACCATGCAAGCAGATGCTCATCGACGGGATGGCGCTCCGTTTCTGCCACCTGGACGGCCTGATCGAGGATTTCAGCCGCGGCCCCCCGGTGGGTGGACAAGCCAAGCAGCCAGTCGGAAGACACGCTCAATGCCGTTGCGATGGCAGCAAGAGCTTGTCCGTTCGGCAATCGCGGCGCGTCTTCGGACAAAAGCTGCGAGACCGTGGAGCGATCAAGTCTGGCTCCGCGCGCAAGATCACTCCGGTTCATGTCCCGGCTGCGCAAAGCGTCGGAAAGCCTTTCGCGAAATAGCTCGGCGCGGTCTCTTTTATCCATAGGGGAGTTTTGTCATTCAGATTTCGAAAAATCAACAGACTTACTTCCTGTAAATCGACCGCTCAGCCACATGGGCATCTGCGGCCCGAAGGGGATTGGGTACGCGCACCCTATCGAAGAACCGGACATGGCTGCTCAAAAGGAACCAAAAGGATGCTGCTAAGCATCTTTCATGCCGTCGCGGAGGCATTCCTCCAAACCGTTCAGCGCCAACGCCTGGCACCCAATGACGCTGGCCAAAACGACCCTTAAAACTTAGGCTGAACTGTGCAAATCCTTAGGGCATACTGAAAATCGTGGGAACGCCGGAGATTTCTATGACAAGTGGCAAGGCAGTAAATCGCACGACCGACGGTATGGTCGACTACGATGCGAATTCTCGCGCACAGCAAAGCAATGCTCTCGCAAACGCCAGAGTTATCAGTGAACTTGCCCAGCGCGTCTCCTCACATGCTGACGTCCTGAACATGACCGACTTTGGCTGCGGCCCCGGGCAAAGCGCAATTGAAACCGTAAAACCGGCCCTCTCCTGCTGGCACGATTGTGCGCCCAACAAGATGGTCTCCGTGTGTCATGCCGACCAGCCCGGCAACGACTGGAACGCACTCATGCATCGGATCTTCGGTGACAACGGGTATGTGCAGGGCACAAACCCGGCGCAGGTCTCAACATCCGTTGGTTCATTTTATGAGCGCATGCGGCCGGACCGGTCCGTTTCTCTGGCGACGTGTTTCTTTGCAAGCCATTGGCTTCGCAGCCCCGCTTCATTGCCCGCTCCCGACACGGTCTGGTTTGCCGATCTTACTGGCGAGGCCAGAACCAGAATGTGGCAAATCGCCGAACGGGACTGGATCAGATTCCTGCGCCTGCGCGCAGAAGAACTGCGTCCGGACGGCTACCTTTTTGTCTCGACCATCGGCGCTGTCCCGAACAAGGGAGAAATCAATGGCACTGCGGCTTCCGGGCGGACGCTTTACAGAGCAATGCAGGAGGTGACTTCCAGCATGACCGAAGATGGTCTGCTGGACCGAAAAGCTTCAGAAACCTTCCTGTTCGGCCTTTGGTTCATGACTGCGGAAGAAGCGCGCAGTTCCTTTGAGATCCATGCCGATCTGAATGAAGCCTATGAAATAGATACAATCGAGGTTGTCCCGGATCGGAACGGTGACATCTTCGCCGATCACGTCGATGAACCGGAACTCTATGCACAGAGCTATGCCGGATATACACGTGCATTTGCAGCCAGCTCCCTGAGGCGTCAACTCTTTCGCCCGTCTGAAACGACCAAGCGAACCGCTGAAGCACTTGAGACAGAATTTTTCAAAAGATATGAAGCACTTTACAAAGACAAGACTTCTGCACTTGCACTTGAGCAATGGCACTTGAATGTTATCTTACGAAGGCGATAAGTCCGACTGTCCTGCGATTTTCAAAAGATTCGGCGAAGCGACGCACAGGCTCCAGCGGTTCCCGTCACACCTTGATCAGAACCTTGTTCCCTCGCCCGGTGGACTAACGCTGCGCCCTTGATCATTTTTCTTAAGTCGTTTGAACTTGCCGCCGGCAGGTACCAATTCTTTGAGTTTCCCGGATTTGATCTTCATGATTTTGGAGCTGCTTGTTTTATTGGCTTTCCTGCCCGTAAAGACAACGTCGTCGAACTCGAAAGTACCCCGTCCAAAAGCCGCAAGCGCCAATTGAAATTCTCGGTACTTCAATCGGTCGAACGGCACGCGCGTGATCTCGATACCATTTCCTCTGAAAACCAGTTCGTTTCCCAAAACCCTATAACTTATGCGGTTCGGTCCACGCCTTTTCAGGGCAGCGTGTGCGCCGCTATAGGCCAAAGTCAGTTTGCCGCGTTCCTTTCGCAGAACGTGGTATTTTCCCTTGCTTGCAACAGCAAATAACCAGTAGTCGCCGTGTCTACCCGTCAGCACCGCTATACCGGCGCCGCCCCTGCCAGAATTATCTGAAATCACCGTGACGGCCATTGCCCTGCCGTACAAGCGGGTTAGACTGTTCGTTCCTTCAAAGCGTGCCCAGTTGATAATGTCATAGTGGGCGGCTTTGGGGCTGGCATCATTGACGAAAACAAGCTTGCCTCCGTCGACTTTTTTCATCCAGGGCCGATCAGTTTGGTCAAACTCAATTTGGCCACCCAGCATCAACTCGGGATCGTCACCGTTGAAGTCTTCTTTGTAAGTGAGTTTGCCCGGCGATCTGTCCGAACCTGCCTGAGCCCTGGCAACGCCAACCGCGACAACACCGGACGCAAGCATCAGAACGATAGTAAGGAAGACACTTTTCCAGACCGGCATCCACCCACTCCAGTTTCGATACAGCAGGTTGTCTATAGGTTGCATCGAGCGGAGAGCGAAGCAGGAACTCTACTTAGAGTTAATTTTACTCACGCCACACCTAAGTCTGCTCTGTTGAATCAAATGCCAGAAACCCGCCGGATTGCCGTTCCCAAAGCGTTGCATATAGCCCGCCGCGGGTCAGCAAATCGCGATGGCTGCCTTCTTCAATGATTTTGCCTTTGTCCATCACAACCAGCCGATCCATTGCAGCAATGGTCGACAGGCGATGGGCAACTGCAAGCGTCGTACGTCCTTCCATCATGCGTGCAAGGTTTTGCTGAATGGCAAGTTCCGCCTCGCTGTCGAGTGCCGAAGTTGCCTCGTCCAAGATCAAAATTGGAGCATCCTTCAAAAGGACCCTTGCGATCGTGATCCTTTGTCGCTGGCCGCCTGAAAGCTTGACGCCGCGATCTCCTACGTGCGCATCAAGCCCTTGCCTGCCTTTGCTGTCTTTCTGATCTTCAATGAAGTTCAGTGCCTCTGCCGCCCGCGCCGCTTGCAGAATTTCGGCGTCCGTTGCCTCAGGCTTGCCATAGCGGATGTTGTCTCGGATAGAGCGGTTCAAAAGCGAGATATCCTGGGTTACGACACCGATCTGACTGCGCAGGGAGACCTGAGTAATGTCCCTCACATCCTGGCCGTCGATGGAAATGCTGCCGGCGGACACGTCGCGCAGTCTCATGAGAAGAGAAATGACCGTTGACTTGCCTGCCCCGGACAAGCCGACCAAGCCAACACGCTCACCAGCGGAAATTCTGAGATCGAAGTCTTCCAGAACCGGTTGACGGTCCTCCTGATAGGCGAAGGAGACCCTATCAAAGTTGATTTCTCCTGTGTCGACACTTAATTCGACCGCGTCGCGTTTGTCCGTTATTTCCGGTCGGCTCGTCATGATCGGCATGGCATCCTTTATGGTGCCAAGCGTGCTTGTAACCGACTGACCGACGCCGATAAAACTCGAAGAAGCAGCTGAGAGTGAACGCGTTACGGTCAGGCCGGCGACAAAGTCTCCGATCGAAACCCAGCCTCCGCTCATACCCCAAAAACCTATGGCGACAACGGCCAGCACCATTAGAACGTTAAGAAAATGGACGCTGCTATCAGTCAGAATGTAGGAACGATTTTCGTTGTGGCGCGTATCGATGGTTTCACCGATCACCTTCCTGATAGCGCCGGCTTCAGAATCTTCAGCCGCAAAAAGTTTCACCATGGCAATGTTGGAGTAAACGTCCGTCATGGCCCCGGTCGCGCGCGAGTTGGCCGCCGCCACTTTGGCGGAGCGCTGCAAATAGGCCGGGATCGCGGCCCAGGCGACCACAATATTGGCACCAATCCAGATCAACACCGGGATAGCCAGCGGCCAGGCCAATGCCAGCAGCAACAGAAATGAACCACCAAACTGGATCGCAAGGAAAGGGATGGTTTCGATTGCCAACATCATCTGCCGATGAACGGACATTGTGACTTGAGCAATCCGCGAAGCGACCTGACCGGCAAAGGTATCTTCAAAAAATGCGAGATCCTGCGCTTCCACCGCCTTGTGAGCCTGCCAGCGCATGGCCGCTGGAAGCAGTATCCGGACCGTTTGAAAGGCGAAAGTCTGCCGCAGCAGAAACACGACCGGATCCACCAGAACAAACAGAACGAAAATGACAGTTAGAAACCTGCCATGTGTTTGCAGGAACGCTTGAGGCCCCTGCCCGGTCACCCCATCCACGACATAGGCAATCGCCCAAATTCCAGCCAGACCCAGCGCAGATGAAATCATAGCCAGAACCGACACGACAACAAGCTGCCACCGGAACATCTTGGCAAAATGCCAGACGAGAAATAGCGGACCTTTGTCCGGCAAAGGCGCGACGGGAAGCTCCAAAGGCTTGAAATGTGTCTCGAACGGTTGGAAATACCGATCGATCAACCGCGCCAGGACCGGTTTCATGAACGACATTGCCCGACCTCCTTGCAACGCGATGGGGCTTGTTGGTTTTGATGGTCACACAAGACTGGATCTGCCAGGGAAATCTTCTGACACAGACGGCAGAAAACGGTCTCAGGCACGTGCCTCGATGCGGTAGACGCACCGCCTGTCGCCTGAGAGTTGGTGTTCAAGGCGCTCAACGTCAACATCGGGACCAAGCACATCCTGAAACAGCTTCAGTTCCGATCTGCAAAAGCCCTGACAGGCAGTTGCAGCGGCACAGATCGAGCAATGGTTCTCGATAAGCAAAAATCCGTCACCCTCTTGCGCGACATCCGCCATGTAGCCTTCCTGCGTGCGTAACTCGGCCAGAACACCCACCTTCTCAGACAAGCTGGACGTTTCGCTCAAGGCTTCCAGATAGGCGATCCGGCTATGCTCCTCGCGATGAGAGATCAGTTTCTCCAGTCCATCGGCACCGTAAAGATCAGTTAGGCCGTTCAGCAGCCCCAGCACCAGATTGGAGTGATTGTCCGGAAATTGCTGATGCCCCTGGGGTGTCAGATCCCACACTCGTTTGGGACGCCCGACCGACCCTTTCAGATCCTCAAAAGCCACCAGATCATCCTGCAACAACCCATCAAGGTGCTGACGAACGGCGACTGATGTCACATTGAGCCCTTCGGCAAGATCCGCCGCTGTTTTGGGTCCGGATGACTTCAGAGCGTTCAGGAGCCGTGTTCTGGTTCTATCTGCCATGGCTGGATATATAGCGCATTTCGCCGATAAAAAAATAGTTCGCTTTTCTTATTAGCGGCGGTTTACCCGCAATCCATCGCTGTCCTGTCTTGCGGTAAAGAGGCGGCGAGCCTGCAAACGAGTACGTGTGTACGTCGCAAGGCCCGGATTTGGAAACAGAAATCACAGAACAATGCAACTCGAACCATCAGGACACACACTTAAAAGTTGCTTTTCCAATCACTGCACCGTATTAACGCTTCGTCATCCATGTGATCTTTTGGCGCAAATTGTCAAACGCGTTAAGTAACGCGCTTTTACATCTATAACTTTTCTTTCATCTTCTATCCGATAGAAATAAAGCATGGCAGAGGAGAAGATGAGCAAATTTTCGGCGTTCGTGAGATGGATGATGATCGATCCTCGCCATCCGGAGATCGCGCAGGCTCAATACAATGAGCTGAAGTCGCAAATTCCTTCCCTTTATGCCTTGCTGATGGTCAACGCGATTGCGGTTTCCTACACGCATTACGATGTTGCACCATTCTATCTGACCGTCGGCATTCTTGTTCCGATGCTGATCTTCACGTCGATCAGAATGGTGACGTGGCTGCGTGCGCGCAGAGTGGTTCTGGGGCCGGACCAGGCCATCAAAAAGATGCGCCAGACGGTCATTCTGGGCAGCCTCGTCGCAGTCATCTACATCGCCTGGTCTTTGAGCCTGGACGGATATGGCGGCCCTGCCGAAAGAGGGCATATCGCGCTCTTCATCGCCATCACGGTCATCGGTTGCATATTCTGTTTGATGAACCTGCCGCAGGCAGCTCTCATGGTGATGATTATCGTCACCGTCCCCTACCTCTTTCACTACATCCGCCAGGAACAAGACGTTTACATCGCCATCGCGATGAACATCTTTCTTGTCTGCCTTGTTGTCATTCAGGTTCTGCTCAGCGGTTACAAGGGGTTTTGCAAACTCGTCCGTTCTCAGGCCGCACTGGCTGCCAAGCAAAAGGAAACAGAACGACTGAGCGCTGAAAATGCTCAGCTCGCACAGACCGATGCCCTGACCGGTCTTCCCAACCGACGCTATTTCTTCAACAGGCTCGAAAGCCTGATTTCTGACGTGAAAGGAACCGACGCTGTTTTTGCCGTCGGAGTTGTTGATCTGGACCGGTTCAAGCCCATCAACGACACATATGGTCACAAGCTTGGCGATCAGCTCCTCACCGAGGTCGGGAACCGGCTGAAAAGCATCGGTATGTCGCAGTTGGACATTTGCCGGCTGGGTGGCGACGAGTTCGGTTTTCTTTACCGGGGCGATCTGGAAGACGCTGCACAGACCGGTCAAACCATCTGCGAACAAATCAGCGAACCCTATCGCATCGGGGATCTGCAACTAACCGTCGGAGCATCTTGCGGAATTGCTTATTATCCGGAAGCCGGCACGAGCGCGCATGTTCTCTTCGACCGGTCGGACTATGCGCTCTACAATTCCAAAACGGCCTCACGCGGTCGAACGACCGTTTATTCAGCTGAACATGAGGCACGCATCCGTTCCGAGCGGGCGATTGAAAACGCTCTGCAAAACGCAGATCTAGCTGAAGAATTTGAGATTTACTTCCAACCGGTCATTTCTCTGCCGGAACGTGAAGTTGTCGGCTTCGAGGCCCTTGCACGCTGGGACAGTCCGGTTTTGAGCCGGGTTCCACCCGATCGTTTCATTCCGATCGCCGAGCGCACCGGCATGATCCATCGGTTGACCGTTCACCTTTTCGAGCGGGCCGTGGAGCAGATCAATGGCTTGCCGGGTTCGCTCAGTCTTTCCTTCAATCTGTCCGCCCACGACGTCACCTCGGCAGAGACGGTCGCTGCGCTCTTGGACATCATTCGCCAGAAAAAAATTGATCCACGCAGGATCATGTTCGAAATCACCGAAACGTCGGTCATTGGCAGCTATGAAGCTGCAGAAACTTGCCTCAAGACGCTGCGGGCTGCCGGGGTAAAACTGGCCCTGGACGATTTCGGAACCGGTTATTCCAGCCTCGGCTATCTGCACAGACTGCCCATAGACTGCGTCAAGATCGATCGCAGTTTCGTTTCCGGCATCGCGGACCCTGTCGCCATTGGCGTCGTCAACTCGATCGTCAATCTTTGCCGCTCAATGGAGATCTTGTGTGTGGTTGAAGGCGTTGAAAAGCCGGACCAACTTGAGGTCCTGGAAGCACTGCAGTGCCATCTGGTCCAGGGTTTTCTGTTCGGCCGCCCGCAACCCTATGAAACAGTTGCAGCCAGTGCCATTGAAGCCGGGACGGTCGACGGCCTCTCCTTGTCGAACGGCTCCATCAGCGGAAAAGTTCTCCATTCGAACGGCTGATCGTTTTTGTTGCTGATGTAGAGCCACTTGCCGTGCTACCAGAAGTCATGACTGGCGGTACGAAACGACAAAAAGACATGCGCAAGGCCTTGCGGCTCTTGTTGCCGCACATACCGATGCGCGACGCCGAATCCATCCTCACAGCATCACTGGCAGGGCATCTCAGGCAACTTCCGCCGTCCATCGCGCTATGGCAGGCGACTACGAGCTATGTGAGGCATGAATTGACGGACTACGATGTGCTGCTAGACGATGGCTACGACAGGGATGCCGCCAGGTTCTTTGTCGTCGACGACATGAACACGGTTCTGGAGGGCTGGGGCTGTAAAAACCGTGTCTCGGCAGAAGACGATTTTGTTTCCTGAAGACACAGCTCCTGTTGCGACTGTCGCTCCTGGAGGTGAAACGCCCTAGGGTCGCCGCGCGACCAGGTCGATTTCAACCAGCGCATCAACAGCCAGGCCCGAAACGCCAACGCAGGTGCGCCCCGGTAGTTTTCCTTTGTCGAAGAATTTCTTGTAGGTCTCGTTCATGGCCTGATAGTCGCGTTTGAACTCGGTCAGATAAACTCTCATGAAGGTAACGTTTTCCAATCCAAGGCCGAGCCCTGCCAAAACAAGTTTCAAGTTTTCCATCACCCGTTCGGTTTGCGCCTCAACACCGTCAGGCAAAGGGGCATCGGGCGCATCGGGTGCCGTCGGCATCTGGCCAGTGACGAAGATCCAACCGTCGATTTCAACGGCATGGGAAAACGGGGCGACCGGTTCGGGAGCCTGATCAATCATATGATGGATGGGAAGCATCATGTTCTCCACGTTGTTGAAACTCTTGCAACAGGGTACGGCCCCATAGAATTGGGCATTCAGGAGCGCCGGTAAATCCATTGCTCAGGAATATGCGCCACCACCCCTTCACCCGAACGGGCAACACCGGGTTTTTCGACATAACCCACGAGGCCACGCAATCCCCGCGCTTTTTGTGCGAAAAGGAGATCCAGCCCTTCCCGGTCAGGGTAGTTTTGCGCAATCGCGGCCCCTGCAAAGCGACACGGCAGATTGTCACCGTCGACGCGGATCACAAGGCCACTTTCGAAAACCAACCGAGTGCGCGCCGGGACCCTGGTCAAGTCAGGAATGCCGGAGAGAAGAAAATTTGCTCCGATCCACGCAGGCTTCAGCTCCTCGATCTGCATAAGTGCAGCAATCTTGATGAGCTCCTCGCTGGAAAGAATCGATACCTGCCGTTCGTTGCACATCTGCGTGCCACGTGGATACCAGGGCTCCCGCCCACCGGACAGCCTTGTAAAACCGGCATGTCGGTCGCCGGGGATACCCTCGAAAGTCAGTTCCAGAAAATCGACTGGATCTGTTCGAAAGTCATCCTTGTCGGACGTTCCGAAAATACCTTCGATACGCCCGGAGACTTTAAATTTTGGCGTAGTCTCGAAGGTGTCGGGAAGGAGCGAAAGCTGGTCACTCATGAAGGCCTCCTGATGGCGATTTCGGCCAATCTAGGTGCGGAAGTCTCCCTGAACCAGCAAATCTAATTGATGGATTGATCAAGAATGCCGATTGATGCGTCCCGGCCAAAAGCCGGTTGCACGCTGGCGTTATCCGACAATGCCTTCCGTGTCCTGGGACACGGAAGGCAGTCTTTCAACTATTGAAGCTTTACAGTGCAGACCATTTGCGTGTGCTGCGAATTGATCCAGCAATTCGACGGCAGCGGTCCTGTCGGGATCGGATAGTAGTAATAGGCAGGCTGCTTGTTGGCATTGGCGATCGCAGCTCCCGTTGCCACACCAGCAGCATAGGCTCCTGGATGATAATAGGGTCCATACGGCGGATATGGCGGGTAATACGGGTGATGGGGCGGGTAGTAGGGATGATAAGGATGGTGCCATGCGCGGCATCGTGGATCCTGGGGCGAGTGATAACAGTAAGGACCGTAGGGCTCGAACCCTACACTTCCCGGCGCGGCTGCTGTCGCGCCATGACGCTGCGCGCGATGCGGTCTTGAACTGCGGTCAATGAACAGGGCAACACCTTCAGCGCTTTCCGGTAGCTCACCACGCAACAGCGTGACACCATAAACCATGGTTGAGCCTTCGGTTTTGGCCGACGTCAGCTCGACAAGTGCCGGTGCCTTGTCGGTCTTGCTAAGGATACTGACCACCGCGTTTGGCGGGTCGCCTTCGAAGCCGTCAGCAGATGTCCAGAAATCCGCAAACTGTGCGTTGGTAATCTGGCCGCCAACGCGATAGGGACGGTCGCTGAAATAGAGCACACCAGTGTTGGCATTCGACAAGGTCAACGTGCTGCCGTCAAACGTCATATCTCCGGCTTGCTGCACAAAATCATATGTCGGCGGCGGTGTTGGATCCGCATTAACTGGTTGGGCGTCCTGGGCCATTGCCTGGCCGGACATCATGATACCGGCAAGACCGGCTGCAATCATGAAATCACGCGCTGAATGAAGTGTCGTCATTATCCATACCTCCTCCGGGTGTTACCCGATCTTCAGCTTTTTACACGGGTTGCGAATTTCAATTGTGATATGGAACACACTGTGCCGCGCCAAATGCAGCTGGATGAAGGCCACAGGGTGAAATCTTGGTAACGTTGCCCCTCCTATGTCCGCCGATGGCAACCTTCTCGTTTCAACGGACCGCCGGCGCCATAGAGGTTTCAAATGCCAATGACCAAAGATTGTCTTCTTTCAAAGCGTTGAGACAATAGATCACCTTTCGTGCGTGATAGAGCATGGCAACCCAATCGGTGATCAGATCAGTGTCTTTGCCTGCAAGATCAGGCAAAACCGCTAGCCAATCGTCGGCAATCTCTGTCCCACGCTCAGCCAGGATCTCATCAAACACACTCAAAATGCGGGTATTGAGCCTATACGCAAGCTTCTGAAGATCGACGGCATCCGGAACCATGGACAATTCCTGTTCCACCGCCGTTCGGGCTTGATGGTAGAGAACCACATAGTCGGCCAGAACGATCACCAGAACATCAAGTCTGTTGGCCGCTCCGGAAAAACTCGACCAGGGAGCCTGTTCGGCACGATAGGCACTTGCGGTTGTCACCAGCTTGCCGGCGGACACGCGCAATGCGGAAAAGTCTCCCCAGTCGTCCTTTGCCCTGGCCCCGTCCGTGCGCAGATAGTCTTTACAGGCGCTCAGATAGTCAGCAGCAAGCGCGCGGATCCCGGTGTCAGACCGTTTTGGAAAGAGGACAAATGCAACGCCCAACCCGATACCCGCGCCAATGAGCGTGTCATAGAGCCGTGACCAGAGCTCCAAAATTGGAAGGTCTTCGAGCGTCTGAAGCCCCATGACCACCAGAAAGCTTATGATACCGGACGCGACCGCATAGTTGCGTTCCATGAAGACGATTACGACAGGAATCGATACCACGACCAGGCCAATTCGGAACTCCGGCACCGAAGAAAGCAAAGGATCAACGGCCATTGCGACAACAACACCGGCTGCTGTACCGAGGCTTCGCTGAATGGTGCGCTGAACTGTTGTTCCAAGCGTGTTGCTCAGAACTATGACAATTGTCAGCGTCACCCAATAGGCGTGGCTCAGCTGAAAATAGACACCAAGGCCATATCCTATTGCAGCTGCGACCCCTGCCTGGAGCGCGAGCGGCCAGGACAGGCGGGTCAACCAAGCCGCCTTGCTGAGTTCCGCCGCTGCGGGCGGAATTTTGGGGACAGGGCTGCCCCTTCGCGACAACGCGCTCAATCTCTTGAACGCTTGAGCAATCCTAAGGATTTGGAACTGATCACTCACCGGAAGATCCGTATCCGGTATCTCCCAGCCTTTTCCGCAATCTTCCGACTTTGGCACGCTACCAGATTTGAGCGCTGCCGCGAGTTCATCGACCGAGTTTTTGAAAGTCGGTGTTGAGGTTAGCCGCACTTTGCCAGATTTCGTCAGGTGGGCCAACGCATCCCGAACCACCTCCAAAGCAAGTTCGATCATGGTTGCATTTTCCGGCGAGAGGCCTCGAACTGAGGGCTTTGCACCCAGGAGCTGCGTACAAAGTCGCAGTTCCCCGCGCAAAGCCGCCAGATCCGCCATAGCAGCGGCAGCACTCTGGCGATCTTCCAGCAAACCGGTGGCTGCAAGATTTAGAAATCCGGCCATAGCCTCCCGGTTGGCCGCCTCCACGCGAAGATAGGTCTTTTCGGTTGAAGGTCGCCACACGCCTACGCGGATGGCCATCGCAACGACTGCTCCCAGGACGGCCATTGCCGGCATCCAGATGCCGGGAGAACTTGGCAAGCTGCCCATGATCACGAACAACCAGCAAATCGCCATCATGCGACCGGCGCGCTGCCAAAATCCACCGATCCCGTCCAGCGCGAAACCAAGCGCGATTACAGCAACCCAGATCAGTTGCAAAACCAGTGAGCCTGATGCTCCTGCCAGAGTTCCGGCAAGCCCGCCAATACTGAAGAGAAGTACCAAGACACCTGCCATTGCAGTCAGCGAGGCAATTTCCTGACGGCGCGTCGCAACGGGTGTGAAGATCAGGCAATGAGCACCTGCTGCCGCGGCAAGCACGGCCAGTTTGAAGCCAGAGACATTCTCGACAAAACCGCCGGCCATGTGACCCAGTGCGGCAGCCACGAGAACGGTCAGCATCAAATGCACACCGCGCACAAGTCTGAGTGCGCCAGGGTCATAGGTCAGCAATCGAGATAGTGTGTGAAACAGCTTTTGAAGCATTGGCCTAACGTGAACTGCCGGTGTCAAATCGTTGGTTTTCTTATCAAGACCCTTTAGTCGATCAGAGTCAGGCAACAGCAAGTCCCAGAATGCAGCCGAATACCGGTTACAGCAAAGGAAAAGACGAAACTCGTCTCCTGGGGTTGATCTCAAGGCACCTTTGTCCGTTGCCATGAGACGCTTCGAATATCGGACATCGCAGCACCAGAGCAAAACGGCGCAGACAGTTTGTTACACTTTTAGGCGTTGAGCGATGTTGCTCGCATTGCCTGTCAACTTTAGCCTACCGAGGATTTCAGCTTTCTGGAGACACAGCATGATCCGCACATCCTCAATTGCAGCGACCGCTGTGTTGACCCTTGCGACTGTTCACACAGCCACCGCTGCTCCTCCTGATCTCAAAACGCCGGCGCCCGTCATCTATTTGGCCGACAATCTGGATGAAAACCAGAACCTCGGCTTCTGCATAGACACGGTCGGACGCGGCTTGTCGGACCGCCTTCATGCCCATTCGTGCAAGCCGCAAGGCGGCGATGTGCAGTTCCTCTTCCTGGCGGACACTGGAAAGATCAAGTCCGCGACATTTGAAAACCTGTGCGCCGAACTGCTTGCCCCGGCGGCGGCGGGTGTAACCCTTGGGCTCCTACCCTGCAGCGACAACCCGATGCAGGCCTTCGCTTACGATCCAGGCAAGCAGGAATTCCAGCCTCAAGGCACAAGCGATCTTTGCCTGGCCAGCCCGGGAGATACACGCAGCGCAGGACCGTTCGTTTCACGCGACCTTGCCCTTGCCAATTGCGCCTCAACGCCTCCTGCTCAAAAGCAATGGGTCATTCGGGAATAACCGACGTTACAAGGGTCCCGGCTCAGTGCCATTCACTCGAGCGATGCGGGAAACATTCTGCACTGCACGAATGTCCGAAAGGCGCTCAGGATGTGCAACATAGTCTTCGAATACGGCTGAGAACGTTTTACAAGCCGTTCAAGGTGGAATCTAAACCCAACCAAGCGATTTGTTTTCAGGGCAGACTTGTTCACCCAAAACCGAACAATGGAACGTTCAGCTAAGGTGAATTTATTTCGCCGCTCAAGTAATTTTCTAATACTTACAAAAAGCCAGTCAATTACTCATGGCGAATACGGCAATGATGAGTGATGCAGGTTGATTTTCAAATTTCCATCAGCATCTCTCAAGTAACCAAACGTGTACTCTACTTTAACTTCCTCTCCATCAGGATCAGTGAAGAAGTAGTTACCCATTGCCATTGCTACTTCGTCACTCGTAAAAATTCCATTGTTTTCCCAACGTACATTTGTCCACCCCTTGGTAGCAAAACCACTATCTTCTGTACCATCAGCGCCAATGAAATAGCTTAGTGCTTCATCAAATGTTTCACGGAATTGGTCTTCAGCTGCCAACGTCGGTTTGAACATAACGTCGGTGTCGCCATAGGCATAAAGTTTCTGAATATGATCGGTCGCACGGGTTTTGAAGTCACCGCCGTTTGCGTACAGAGCAGCTATTTCAACGATCCCTTTGCCCCAGCGTTCCTGGGCATCGATAACGGCTTGCTCCGAGATCTCTCCACCAAGAGCTGCGCCGGAAAACATCAACGAAAGCCCGACACTTGCCGCGATGGTATTTTTGATAGTCATTGCTTTTCCTAGAACCAAGTTGACATTCGATTTCGTACTCAAGGCCCGCCCTTGAGGGAACCTCCATATTGCAGCCTATGAATGCTAATTCCTGATATGCAATCATTGCGTTCAAAAGAAGGTTGGAACGGTTTCGTTCAGTTTCTCAACTTTTTCTGTGATTTTCGTGAGGCGGTATCGGTAGGCCTTTCTGACCCTACTGTAGAAACGAGGACAGAGCTTACACTGAACATGCAGGCTCAAAGACTGCCGGTAACAGCGATTTTGCCCAATCATACGCACGCCATTCTGACCACTCGGCAGGCAACTGAATACACCTGCAAAGTTGCAGGCACTCCGGATTCAGGGTGACCGTCCCGCCGGGACACTGTGACGTGGTGTTGCTACGGACCGTTAAGTTATATCAGCGGTGTAAAGTGAAGGGCGAAACCAGTCGAGACGGCTGTTTTTTGATCGGCGATCAATGCAAGGCTCAAGAACTGACGATGGTCTGACACCCAAGGTGTCCGCCCAAACCAAACTGAAGACCCCAATACCCGATTGGAAATATAGGCAAAAACAAACCCGCCGAAATTCGCGGGTTTGTCAGCAATCTGAGGCGGCCCGATGGAACGCCTTTTTCGGTCACGACCGCTTTCCAGGGTCAGCGCGTCAACGGCTTGTACTTGATCCGGCGCGGGTCGGCGGCATGAGCACCAAGGCGGCGGACTTTGTCCTTCTCGTAGTCTTCAAAGTTTCCTTCGAACCATTCCACATGGCTGTCGCCTTCAAATGCCAGCATGTGTGTCGCCAGGCGGTCGAGGAACATACGATCGTGCGAAATGACCACGGCGCAACCTGCATAGTTTTCAAGCGCATCCTCGAGGGCGGCAAGCGTCTCGGTGTCGAGGTCGTTGGTCGGCTCATCGAGCAGGAGCACGTTGGCCCCCTGTTTCAACACCTTGGCAAGGTGTACCCGGTTGCGTTGACCGCCTGACAGGTCTCCAACCTTGGCCTGCTGAGCCGGACCCTTGAAGTTGAAGGACGAGCAATAGGCACGAGAGTTGATCTCCTTGTCATCAAGGTAGATTACTTCAGCACCACCGGAAATCTCTTCCCAGACATTGTTGCCGGGATTGAGCGCATCGCGAGACTGGTCGACATACCCCAGATGCACGCTGTCACCGACGACCACCTCACCGTTGTCAGGCTTTTCCTGACCGGTCAGCATCTTGAACAGGGTCGACTTGCCGGCGCCATTGGGACCGATGACACCGACGATACCGCCGCGCGGCAGTTTGAACGACAGATCATCGATCAGAAGACGGTCTTCGAAACCTTTCGAGACATTCTTGACCTCGATGACATTGGCACCGAGACGCTCACCCACCGGGATCAGAATCTGTTCGATTGATGGCATACGCTCTTCCTGAGCGCTGAGCAGATCATCAAAAGCCTTGATACGAGCCTTGGATTTGGTCTGGCGACCCTTCGGGCTCATTCCCATCCACTCACGTTCGCGGGCAATCGCGCGCGAGCGGGCCATGTCCTCGCGGCCTTCCTGCTCCATACGCTTGGTCTTCTTCTCCAGGTAAGCGGAGTAGTTGCCCTCATAAGGGATACCGGAGCCGCGGTCGAGTTCCAGAATCCAGCCGGTCACATTGTCCAGGAAGTAGCGATCGTGGGTGATGATCAGGACGGATCCCTTGAACTCGCGCAGATGCCGTTCAAGCCAGTGGACGGTTTCAGCGTCAAGGTGGTTCGTCGGCTCGTCAAGCAGCAACAGGTCGGGCTCGGACAGGAGCAGCTGACACAGCGCGACACGGCGGCGCTCACCACCGGAAAGATTTTCAACCGAAGCATCGGAGGGCGGACAGCGCAAAGCTTCCATCGCCATTTCAACCTGGCTTTCCAGGTTCCACAGGTCCTGGGCGTCAATCTCGTCCTGAAGCTGAGCGCCCTCATCCGCGGTTTCCTCGGAGTAGTTCATCATCAGTTCGTTGTAGCGGTCGAGTTTCGCTTGTTTGTGAGCGACACCTTCCATGACATTTTCCATCACGGTCTTGGTTTCGTCCAGTTTGGGCTCCTGCGGCAGATAGCCGACTTTGGCACCCTCTGCAGCCCAGGCCTCACCGGAATACTCCTTGTCGAGACCGGCCATGATCTTCAACAGCGTCGACTTACCGGCCCCGTTCGGCCCCAGGATGCCGATCTTGGCGTCCGGGTAGAAACTGAGATGGATGTTGTCGAGCACTTTCTTGTTGTTATAGGCCTTGGAGAGGCCATGCATGTGATAGATGAACTGGCGCGCCATGGGGCTCCGCTTCTCCACTTTCGAAAACTGACGGGAATCTTTGGAATTCTGCCGGGTCTTTTAGGGGAGTTTTGACCGTGGGGCAATGGGGGCAATTGCCGGCCTCGGTGCAATCAGTTTCCAGTCCCATCATCTCAAGTATCGACCACTCGGCGCACAGGCGCTTGAACGCCGAAATCGTTCTAGGTTCTTGGTAGTGATTGCAACCACTTAGGTTCCAGTCCCGGCTTGCACCGTTTGCTTGAATTCACTGTCAGACCGGTCCTAATCTTCAACGTTTCGGGCGTTTTCACTTCCCAAGCGAGGCCCAACCTTTCCAGCGTTGTCACCAGCCACCAGCCCGGATCGGTCTGACCCGGCAAAATGCCCAGCTTCGCAGAACTCGGAAACGCGTGATGATTTTCGTGGAATGCTTCCCCGAATGTGAGGTAGCCAAGCTTGGGCAGATTGTAGCCTTGAACGCAGGCGCCTTTGACGTAAAGCAGGTGGTCTTTGGGTTGATGCGCATAATAGCCCACCAACCAGTGACCGATGAGAGACACCGAGACCCGAACGCAAACGCCCCAGACGACAAAAGGCAACCCGCCCAGAAGGTAAAGCGGCACGGCAACGACGAACTGCTGAGCCATCCAGGTAGCCTCAACACGCCGGTAAAACGGATCATGTGCGACCTCGTCCTCGATCTTGAATTGAGGCTCTTGCTTCAGCTGTATGCCACAACAAAGCTGCAACCAGGCGTCTTTCCAGAAACCAGACCGGTGGGAAAAGAAGTCGTGACACCCTGACTGGCGCTGGCCCCAGTCCCTGAAATCATGAAGCCGGATCATACCAAACGGACCAGCCATACCAACAAGGACACCCAGATAGACAAGCAGTCTCTCGATGTTCTTGTAGGTCCTGAAGGACCGGTGGATCAGAAGCCGATGCATACCGACCGAATGGCCACCGCAAATGGTGATGGCCGTCAGGACGACAAAGACTGCGACAGCAGCGGGCGTTGCTGTAAATGGCCCCGCAAACAGTGCTATCGCGGTCATGCCACCAATCCAGAAAGCTTTGACGGGCTTGAAGACGACTTCACCTTCCAGCGGATTGGCTCCGCCTTCGGAAGACACGCGTTCCGTAGAGATGGTATTCACCGAATGATGCGGAATTGCAGACATGTTACTTCCCTCCGGTCCGAACGGTGGACACAGGTTCTTGTCTTCCGAAGGCCTCTTCGAAAGCATGGTGGATTGGATGACAGCGGGACCGCCGGAACCGACGAACACTTGCCTTTAGCGCTGTTGTTCACTATTTAGGCTGTAAGCTAAATACCATCCGTTAGATAATTAGGCAACCACCTAATTACTGATTTTTATGCATTGCACCGGAGCGCGACGACATGAGCGACCTGCAAGACTCTCTAAACGCTGCAGAAACCGGCGGGATTCAGAAAATCTTCGAAGCGCTTGCCTCTGCGCCACGCCGCAAGATCTTGGCCTATCTGTCACACAGCTCGTTGACCGCCGGAGAAATCGCCGACCGCTTTGACATGTCGAAACCGTCGATCTCCCAGCATCTCGGCGTTCTGGAAAGTGCTGGACTGGTGCACAAGGAAAAGCGCGGTCAATACGTGCATTATTCGATTGTCCAGGAGAGCCTGACCAACACGTTGAACAGCTATGTTCAAGAGGTCTGCCCAGTTGCAAGGCCACTCAAGAAAGAAAGCGCGGCGCTTAAGGGCGGCTCTGAATAGAGTGACACTTAGCCTTCGCTCCCTCGCATTACCTTTATAAGCCGGCAACACAGTTTTTTAGGTTTCGGCAATTCAAGCCGAACGCCTGCAATGGATAAAAACAAACTGATCTCTCAGGGCAAACCATTTGATGCCCACCAAGGCTTTCTTGCTATAAGCCTAAATCGTATGGTCTGCGCCACTCGTTCTTTTTCCAAATGGATTTCCCATGACCGCCATCGACATTCTCCTTCCCCGTCCAACCTTGCCTATTGTCGAGGAGCAACTGGATGCAGCTTTTACGGTGCATCGGCCCTACAAGGCCGAAGATCCGGAAGCCATGCTGCGTGAACTGGGTAACAAGATCCGTGGGGTTGCCATGGCGTTTGGCACGATCGACGCACAGTTGCTGACGAAGATCCCGAATGTTGAAATCGTCTCCAGTCTCGGGGTCGGATACGACCACATCAACATCCCAGACTGCAAGGCAGCCAATGTGATGGTAACCCATACCCCGGACGTACTGTCCGATGAGGTCGCAGATACCGCCATCGGGCTGATGATCATGACGATCAGGGAACTCGGACAGGCCGAACAATGGGTGCGGCAGGGAAACTGGGTTTCAAAAGGCCCCTACCCTCTTACTCAGGCTACACTGCGCGGGCGTACACTCGGGGTGTTCGGATTGGGCCGCATCGGCAAGGAAATCGCCACGCGCGCGGAAGCCTTTGGCATGTCGATCCGCTACCACGGACGGAACCAGCAAAAGGACGTTGCCTATCCCTATGACGCCAGTCTGGAAGATCTGGCCGAGGCTTGCGACACACTGATGGTGGTCGCCCCGGGAGGTGCTGCCACCGAACATGCGGTCAATGCCAGGGTGCTGGAAAAACTGGGCCCTGATGGCATCGTCCTCAATATCGGCCGGGGCAGTGTCATTGACGAAGCCGCATTGATCGAGGCTCTTGATAAAGGTACGATTTACGGGGCCGGTCTTGATGTCTTCGAATATGAGCCGCAAGTGCCTGAAGCCCTGTTGAAGCTACCGCGCGTCACTTTGCTGCCTCATGTGGGTTCGGCTTCGCAAGCAACTCGCAACGCAATGGGTCAGCTTGTCGTCGACAACCTGACCAGCTGGTTCAAGTCCGGCAAGGCGGTTACGCCGGTGCCCGAGATGCGTTGACAAGACGACAATCGATTTTATTGCCTTTTCAAGACCTTGGGAATTGGAGCAGACTTCAAACCTTACTTATGGTAATCTTACGTCCTTTCAGAAATGACAATTCAACTGACCGTTTCGCGGCCACATTTGTTTGGATTGGACTTAATAGATGGCCGAAGTCGACGATGATGCCCTTCCTGCGAGTGTAAAACTTGTTGATTGCCTGCCTGACTTGGACAATCTCCTGAACCGCCACATTTCCAGTGCGCGTTGGGATGGTATTACCGGTGAAGAATTGGTCGAATATATATTCGATTTATTTGGGGACGCGCCCAACATCGACGCCCCAATCGAAACCTGGATCAAGAGTAACCTTCCAAAGGCGTCTCCCGGAACACCCGGTAAACAGTTTCAAGCCGACCCCAAGAAAACAAAGTACAGAAACACTCTAAAAGCCGGTTCCAACAGCATGGCTTCGATCATCCTGTGTAATCGCATATTGATGGGCGGAGACAAGGTCGGCCACTTCTTTCAGCTTGGCTACCGGATTTACCACCGGAAGAAAGGTAACAATCCAACCCACACCCGCGAAGTTATAGAAGATCAGTCGATTGCTGCATGGCGGGCCTACAAAAATTATGAGTTTGGAAAAATTTCCGACGCGATCCTGGACGGAGGAGCGCGCATTATCGCCCGAAAGACGGGGGTAACATCGCCTCCAAAATTCGTTCAGACCCAATGGAACCATGGCAAAGAAATGGGTTCGTTTGGAATTCGTGCGACCGGTGTCTATTCACCAGCTGACATTGCCGCCAACAACGCCGGCGCAAGATTTTATACTGACCTTGCCAAGCTCAAAGGCGGCAAGATTTCACTCGCAAGATACATTGACCGTACATGGAATGAATCGGTCAACTGCAACAAATACGCGGCGAACGTCGGCACGCGCGTATGGGAGAACCTGCTCCTGCACCGGAATTGGGTGTTACAGATGGACACTGCTTCCCACGACCGAAAGGTGCACGCAAATTGCACGTTTTTGAAGAAGGCCAATACATTCGAGGCCGCTTTGAGCATCCTCGGCAAACCCCCGGAAGGGTCGTTGACCCTTTCACCAGTTTACAAGAAAGACGCCAAAGGCCTCATCGAAGGTATCACGCTAAGCGGTCCCTGGTCTTACAAAGGCGAAAGCGGCCTGATGACTATCAAGTCCTCGAGAGAATGCTGGATCAAAGGCACTTGGGGAACAGGACAATCCAACCAAAACGGTGGAGACTGTCTGCTTTTTATGTAAAACGTGACAGAAGAAACGTGCTCGCCAGGCGCTACGGTAACAGCCTTGCGAAGGGGGCAGCCCAGCTTCCATATATTTTTCAAAAATTGATCTAATTTGCGCGGGAGTGATCTTCAACCGGGCAGCGGAAAGGCGTGAAAGTGCTGCCCATGTTTGCGCTCACGCTCATCATGATCATCAGATCGGCGAATGCGAAATCCGCTTCCGTCCTCGGGCAGGCAGGCTTGTTTGAAAGACAGCCTGCCTCGATGAAGGCATTGCTGTCTTTCAGGAATTCAGGCGTCAAATTCGGCTCACCGATTGAGGCCAAGGCCCGCGCCGACATCTCTTGATAATGAGCGCAGTTCCGCTGCCGCCGTTCGTCCCGGCTTTCCGCCCACGCATCCGTGGCAACACCTGTTCTCAGGCAAGCAACCACACAAAACACCGGAATTGCTGACAAGAACCTGATCACAACATGATCTCCAAGCGACAGCGGGAACATGAGCTTCGGCCTCCGAATGCCTTACGGTTTCAGAGCCGAAGCAACTGCGCGGCCGATATCGGCAATTGCCTGGTTGCGTGCCTTGAAAGAGGCCTGCGTCTCGGTGATATAGACCGCTACCACGACAGGAGCCCGGCCTTCCGGCCAGATGACGGCGATGTTGCTCCGCGATCCGTTTCCTCCTGCCCCGGTCTTGTCAGCCACCTTCCAATTTGCCGGCAACCCAGCTCTCAGCGTTGAATTCCCGACGCGATTGTCTTCCAGCCAGCTTTGCAGCTGTTTTTTTGCATCAGCGCTTAGAGCGTTTCCCAAAACCAGCTTTTGCAAAGTGGCGGCCGCCGCTGCCGGTGTCGTCGTATCCCGTTCATCTCCAGGCTGGCCATAATTCATCTCAGGCTCGCGTCTGTCGAGACGTGTGACGGTGTCTCCGATCCCGCGCAGGTAGCGGTTCAGTGCGTCAGGTCCACCGATATCGTCCAGAACAAGATTGGCCGCTGTATTGTCGCTTTTCGTCACGGTCGCCTCACAGAGCTCCAGAAGGGTCATACCATCGGTTCCAACCTTGGTTTCCGTAACTGGAGAATAGGATACGAGATCCGATCCTCGGATCTCAACGCGTCTGGTGGGATCTGTTTCTCCAGCTTCCCCCTGATGCAACAACGCAGCGCAAAGAAAAGTCTTGAATGTGCTGTTGAGCGGAAAACGCTCCTGCGCACGGTGTGTCCAGTTTTCTCCGGTCTGTCTGTCGACAACGACAACGCCAATGCGTGCCGAAAGACGCGCCTGTGCATCCTTGACGGCTCTCTCGATCGGTGCAGGGTCGAATTCTGCTGCGGATGCCGCCTGGTGGTGACCTGTCACCCCAATGGCAACGAGTGACAATCCAAAGGCGGCGCGGCGAATAAGATGGTTCATCGGTAAAACTCTAAGATTTCGGGTTGTGTTTCGGACTTCCTATGCGCGCCCCAAAGCACTGTCTGTCCGGCAAGGTCTCCACAATGCCTCGGCAATAGACATCAAACAAACGATGATTTATGACGTCTGACATGAGAAAAACTTAGTCATCTGGAGGCCGATATCGATATTTCACAATTGCCTCTCAACGCTCTCAGGGCATTCGAGGCTTCCGCCAGGCTGCAGAGTTTCACAAGGGCGGGGCTGGAACTTCGTGTCTCTCAGACTGCCATCAGCCACCAGGTGAAAGCGCTGGAAGAACGGCTTGGCGTTGAACTCTTTGAGCGTTTGCCCCGGGGTGTGAACCTGACAGAAGAAGGTCAGGCTCTTGTACCTGTCCTGAGCGATGCGTTCCGCCGCATGAGTGCCACCCTCAAAAGGTTCGAGGACGGCAACTTTCGCGAAGTGCTGACGCTTGGCATTGTCGGAACATTTGCCACCGGATGGCTGTTACCCCGCCTGGAGGCCTTCTCGGCGGCCAATCCGCAGATCGATTTGCGACTGCGGACCAACAACAACCGCGCCGACATTCTGGCTGACGGTCTGGACTGTTTCATCCGCTTTGGAGACGGGGCCTGGCACGGCACGAATGCAGTCAGGCTGATGTCGGCATCAATGTCGCCTGTCTGCTCTCCCGCAACAGCAAAGCGCGTTGAGGCGCCCAGTGATCTGGCCGACTTTCCGCTATTGAGATCCTATCGGATTGATGAATGGGCATTGTGGTTCCAGGCTGTCTGCCTGCCTCCGCCCAGAACACGGGGCTGGATGTTCGATTCATCCCTGACCATGGTTGAGGCCGTTGCTCAAAACGCGGGTGTCGGGCTTGTCCCGGTCGGAATGTTTCTCTCCGACCTTAGAAGCGGCCGCATCGTTCAACCCTTTCAGGCAAGCGTCAGCACTGGCAGCTACTGGCTCACCTGGTTGAAGTCGCGTGAGGAAACGGGCGCCATGCAAAAATTTCGGCACTGGCTGGAAACCGAAACGAAGTCCGAAAACACCCAGGACTAAGCCTTGCGGCCGATGACCATTTCCCGTTTACCAGCGAAACCGCTTGTCTTTTCAATCAGAAATCCGGCGGCCTGCAAGTTCCGCCGAACCCAGCCCGCAGCCGTATAGGTGGCCAAGGTCCCCTCAGGAGCGGTCAGGTCGGCCGCTGACCTCAATAGATCCGCATCCCAAAGTTCCGGATTGCGCGCCGGGCTGAAGCCATCAAGAAACCAGGCATCGACAAGTGGAATGACAATACTGCTCGTATCGGCAGCCTGAGTTTCAGGCTTCAGGTCCTTGATCAACTCCCGGGCATCTCCCACGCCCAGGACCAGGTTTGCTCCGGCAACCCTGAACTGCGACCAACCGGCACATGGCTGCCAATAGTCAATAAGTTCATTTGCCAGATCGCCAAGCTCGGGAAACGCGCTGAGAGCCTTTGCAAGCTGATCGGGTGTCATGGGAAAAAGCTCAAACGACACGAAGGTTAATTCCGGCGGGTTTTCAAGGGCCCGCCAAGCTGCGATGGCAGTCAGAAAATTTAGTCCCGTACCGAAGCCGAATTCCGCAATGGTGAAAGCAGTCGTCGTCTCAAAACGATCAGGCAGCCGGTTTCCGGCCAGAAAGACATGGCGCGTTTCAGCCAAGCCACCAGCCTTGGAGAAATAGGTATCTTCAAATCCCAATGCTTTCGGGACATCTCCGTCCAGCCATTGCAGTTCAGGTGGATTTGTCGACATAGCTCTTCACATCAATTGGTTACGGTCAGCGACGGGCTTCACATTTGCCGCAATTGCCATTGCCTGACGCTTCTCATATGAGAGCTGGAAGGCTCAATCAACCAGCAAGGTTTTCCAAAATGGCACAAGGCCAAGCCGCCTCATACGACATCGCAATTGCCGGTGCGGGCATTTTCGGTCTGTCAATTGCCACCGCAGCAATCAAGGCTGGCCAGCGGGTGGTCGTATGCGAAGCAGAAACAGTTGGTTCCGGCTCCAGCGGAGGACTACTTGGCGCTCTGATGCCCCATATGCCGGCACGCTGGAACCCGAAAAAGAGTTTCAGTTCCAGGCGCTATTGAGCCTCGAAAACCATGTTCGGCAACTCGAAGCCGAAACAGGTCAATCCGTTGGATACAGTCGTTGCGGGCGCATTCTGCCACTCACGACAACGGATAAGCTTGAGCATCATCTGGAACGCGCAGAAGAAAGCAAACTTCGTTGGCACCCTGACAAAACCGGCTTCACCTATGCCGTTGAGCCGGCGGGCAGCCGTGCAGACTGGCTTTCTGCAGACGCTGCACCATTCGGCATTGTTTATGAAACCCTCGCCGCGCGCGTTTCACCCCGGCAATATCTTTCAGCTCTCAGCGCTTTTGTTCGCAAGCACGCAACTCTCGTGGAAGGAGCAAGGGTTACCGGCTTCGACGAGGCCGCAGGTCGCGTAGAACTCGAAGATGACCAATCCACACTCCAAACCGGCAGCCTCATCCTTGCTGGAGGATTTTCAACCTTCGAGCTTGTCGAGCAGTTGACCGGAGAACGCATAGGACGCGGTGAAAAGGGACAGGCCTTGATCCTGGACGGCGCGGGTTTGGAGGGCTATCCGGCAATCTATTGTGACGGCCTCTACGTCGTGCCGCATGACAATGGAACGGTTGCGGTCGGCAGCACATCGGACAGGGAGTTCACAGACACCCACCCGGCACCCGGCAGGAGCAGAGAGCTTATCGAACGCGCCACTGCCTTCTGTCCGAAACTCAAAGACCGCCTACTGATGAAGGACTGGGCCGGCATTCGGCCCCGATGTCACAAGCGCGACCCGCTGATCGGCAAACTTCCCGGCTATGAAAATCTTTTCGTCGCAACCGGCGGCTTCAAGATATCTTTCGGCATCGCCCATCAGATAGCAGACGCTCTCATTGCAGAGATCATTGGTGGATCAGCGATGCATGAATTGCCCGAGACATTTCAACCAGCACACCATTTCGGCGTTAACCGGCTGGAGGCCGATGGTTGATTGGATTCATTTGCAATATGCTTGGGCGGACTTGCTCACAGATCTAAGGCGCGCAAGCTTGACGAGAGGAGACTTGTCGCTCCATCGCAGTGAACGAATGAAGCGCTAGAGCGCGGCAACCACAGCGTAAAGAGCGTAAATGGTCGCCGAAATAGAGCCCCAAAACAGCAAGTTTTTCGCCAACAAAACGGGCATATTCACAGTCCCACCCCGATGAACCGGCGTTGCAGACCGTTTGCGATCCCCACCCCTGGCGTCACAAACGTCGGACATTGCTGATGCCGTCCTGGCCATACCGGCTACCTTCAAACATGGTGTTCAACGGAACGATTGGATTTGCAGTTCCAACCCCGCGTCATACCGTTTAAAAGGTAAATAGTTAATTACCACTTAAAGTCACTACGGATACATTAACAAAATAAACCATGATGAAAACATGACGCTAAGCAAAATATTCCCGTATTTTTTGAATTTTCGCGTCAAAAATCAGAGATTTCCACTTGGGCAAAAGGTTCCGTGATCACAATGAGCTTAGAAAGTGTTCGAACCCACTTTGAAAATGTTGCGCCTGATCTGGAGGTTCTCGTCACTGACGAGAGCAGTGCAACCGTAGATCTTGCAGCTCAGGCTCATGGTGTCGCGCCGGGTCAGATTGCCAAAACCCTGTCTATCCAGCTCAAGGAGAAGATCTTTCTTGTGGTCACACGCGGCGACGTCCGGCTGGACAACAAGAAGGCAAAGGCGGCCTTTGGCGGAAAGGTAAAAATGCTTGGTCTTGAGGACGTTGAGCGACTAACAGGCCATCCGGTTGGCGGTGTCTGTCCCTTCGGACTGGCTGAGCCATTGCCGGTCTATTGCGATGTGTCGCTAAAGGACTTCGATATCGTCATTCCCGCTGCCGGCGCAACCAACGCCGCCGTCAAGATCTCGCCCGAACGCATGGCGGAGATCACATCAGCCGAATGGGTCGATGTTTGCCAACCGCCGCTCAGTTCCTGAAGAGATCAGAGTGTCAGATCCGGTAGTAGTCGCGATACCACTCGACAAATCGGCGAACCCCGTCCTGTACCGAAGTGACCGGGCGATATCCCGTCAGACACTGTAGCAGATCCGCATTTGCCCAGGTGGCTGGCACGTCGCCCGCCTGCATGGGCATCAGATTGCGCTCTGCCTTCTTACCGGTTGCATCTTCAATCGCCTCGATGAACTCCGTCAGCTGAACGCTGGTGGAGTTGCCGATATTGACCACGCGCCAGGGGGCAACAGGAGACAGGCTGTCACCTACCGGCACTTCTTCATCTTCCCCAAGACGAACCGGCGCTGCGTCCATTAACAGACGAATGCCTTCGACGAGATCTTCCACGTAAGTGAAGTCCCGTTTCATGTCACCGTGATTGTAGACATCTATCGGCCGCTCTTCGAGGATTGCCTTGGTGAACTTGAAGAGCGCCATATCCGGGCGCCCCCAGGGACCATAGACCGTGAAAAACCGGAACATGGTTACAGGCAGATGGTAAAGATGGGCATAGGAATGCGCCATCGATTCCGTAGCTTTTTTCGTGGCTGCATAAAACGAGAGCTGATGATCTGCCTTGTCGGTTTCCGTATATGGCATTTGCGTATTTGCGCCGTATGCGGACGAAGTCGATGCCAGCAGCATGTGCTCCGGTGGATGGGCACGAGCAGCTTCCAGAAGTTCAAAAGTTCCGCAAATATTGCTCTCCAGATAGGATCGCGGCGCTTCGATGGAGTATCGAACCCCAGCCTGGGCAGCAAGGTGAATGACGAAATCAGGTGTTTCGGTCTTGAACAAGGACATGAGCAATTCAGGTGTTTCCACCCGGTCGTTGACTGCCTTGAAGTGCTCGTGCTGCAGCAGCATCTGCTGGCGCCGTTCCTTCAACCGCACGTCATAGTAGTCGGTCATGGCGTCGAGCCCGATAACCCTGAAACCGTCCGCAAGGAGGCGCGTACACAGGAAATAGCCGATAAAGCCGGCAGATCCGGTTACAAGAACGGTTTTCATGCTGCGCTCGAAGCCTTCCATCGATGACTGATTTAAAACGCGTCTTAAAGGGCTTCGTATGACCGGGCAATGACAAAGTCCGTATTCGAACCTGCTTGAGCATTCTCTGACCGGGCGCTAAGAAATTGCCATTGTCTTGATGACTTCAGTGAAAAGGCTACAACACTCATGTCCGTTCTTGTCACCGGCGGTGCCGGCTACATCGGCAGCCACACAGTGCTCAACTTTCTGGATGCGGGTGAAGCACCGATCGTCGTCGACAATTTGAGTACCGGGTTCGATTGGCTGGTGCCAGAGGGCATACCTTTTTACAAGCAGGACATCGCAGACAAGGATGCCGTAACCGCCATCATGCTTGAGCATAAGGTGGATACCATCATTCACTTTGCCGGATCGATCATATTGCCGGAATCGATTGAAAATCCGCTCAAATATTATCGCAACAATACTGCAAACTCACTCGGTCTGATGGAAGCTGCAGTTGCGGCGAATGTGAAGCATTTTGTGTTTTCCTCAACCGCCGCCGTATATGGCTTGCCGGACAGCGTACCGGTAGCCGAGACGGCCCCATTGAGGCCCGAGGCACCATACGGCACGTCGAAACTCATGACCGAACAGATGCTTCTGGATGTCGCAAACGCTCACGACCTTACGATTACGGCGCTGCGTTACTTCAACGTTGCCGGTGCCGATCCGCGCGGACGCGCCGGCCAGGCCACTCACAACGCCACAAATCTTATCAAGGTCGCCTGTGAGGCTGCTACCGGCAAACGCTCATCGATGACCGTATTCGGCCAGGACTATGACACCCCTGACGGAACCGCTATCCGTGACTATATTCACGTTGCCGACCTCGCTATGGCGCACCGCCTTGCCGTGGAGCGCATGCGTCAAGGCGGAAGCAATCTCATCGTCAATTGCGGCTACGGGCGTGGGTTTTCCGTATTGGACGTTGTCCGTGCCGTAAAAAAGGCCTCAGGGACCGATTTTGCCGTCGAGATGGGGGAACGCCGCCCCGGAGACTGCCCTGAAGTCGTTGCGCAAAGCTCGCTTGCCCGTGCCGAGCTGGGCTGGAGACCGGAACTGGATACCATTGATCAGATCGTAGGAGACGCCTATCGCTGGGAAGACAGTCTTACCCGCAGGAACCGGGTCTGACGGTATTGCCCTTTTCAGACGTCTCCCTGAAAGATTTAAATCCCGTCTCCATGGGTCCCTGCAATGGACAGGAAGCCATGGTTGCGCAGGTATTCGATGATATCTTCTGCAACTTCCTCAGGATCACGCCCGACGTTTCGAATATGTAGTTCCGGATTTTCCGGTGCTTCATAAGGACTGTCGATGCCGGTGAAGTTCTTGATCTCTCCGCGGTCTGCCTTGGCGTAAAGTCCTTTCGGGTCGCGCTTGCGGCACTCCTCGATCGGCGTATCGACGAACACCTCGATAAATTCGCCCTCGCCCATCAGATCGCGTGCCAGCCGGCGCTCCGATCTGAATGGCGAGATGAACGAAACCAGCGTGATCAGACCGGCGTCTGTAAAGAGTTTGGCGACTTCCCCGACCCGGCGAATGTTTTCCACGCGGTCAACGTCGGTAAAGCCCAGGTCCTTGTTGAGACCATGTCGAACGTTGTCGCCATCGAGCGTATAGGTATGGCGTCCATCGATATGCAGTTTCTTTTCAACAATCGAGGCGATGGTCGACTTGCCAGAACCGGAAAGACCCGTAAACCAGAGCACCGCAGGTTTCTGGCCGAGTTTTTCCGACCGCGCGCTTTTGTCGACATCCAGAGCCTGCCAGTGAATGTTGCTGGCGCGGCGCAATGCAAACCAGATCAAGCCGGCACCGACGGTCGCATTGGACATGCGGTCGATCAAAATGAACGATCCTGTGGAGCGGTTTGCCTCATATGGATCAAACGGGACAGCCGAAGACAGCGCGAAATTACAAAAGGCGATCTCGTTCAACTCAAGCGTTTTGCCGGCGATATGCTCAAACGTGTTGACATTGATCTTGTGCTTGATCTCCGAAACGGTCGCCGTGACTGTTCGTGTACCAAGCTTCAACAGGTATGGACGCCCAGGCAACAGCGGCTCATCCGACATCCAGATGACATGCGCCGCAAACTGGTCGGCAACGTCTGGCCGGTGCGCGGCAGAGGACAAAAGATCGCCTCTGGAAATGTCAATTTCATCTTCGAGCGTGATTGTGACCGCTTCACCTGCTCGCGCTTCGCTGACTTCCCCTCCGGCACCAATGATGCTCTGAACCTTCGACGCGGTTGCTGGGCCGGCAACCACCAGTTCTTCGCCAACCGCCACGCGGCCACTGGCCACCGTACCGGAATAGCCCCGGAAATCGAGATTGGGCCTGTTCACCCATTGCACCGGGAACCGGAACGGGGCCTCAAGGGTGTCTTCGCCAACTTCAATCGTCTCCAGATGCTCCAGAAGATGCGGGCCGGAGTACCAAGCCATCTTCTCGCTCTTCAAGGTGACGTTGTCACCGTAGCGCGCGGACATCGGGATCGCTTGTAGCGTCTCGAAGTCGAAACCGTTTGCGAATGTCTCGAATTCCTTGCGGATTTCCTCGAAACGATCCTGCGAATACCCCACGAGATCGATCTTGTTGACTGCCAGCACCACGTGCCGGATCCCCAAGAGCGAAGCGATGAATGCATGTCGGCGTGTTTGCACCATCAGGCCGTTGCGCGCATCTACCAGAAGAACGGCGAGATCCGCTGTGGAGGCTCCGGTCGCCATGTTGCGCGTGTATTGTTCGTGGCCCGGCGTATCGGCGACAATGAACTTTCGCTTTTCCGTCGCAAAGAAGCGATAGGCGACATCGATGGTGATGCCTTGCTCACGCTCGGCCTCAAGCCCATCGACAAGCAGGGCAAGATCAATGTCCTCACCAACCGTGCCGTGCTTTTTGAATCCCTTTCAAGGGCCGCAAGTTGATCCTCGAAGATCAGCTTGGTGTCGTAGAGCAAACGGCCGATCAAGGTGGATTTGCCGTCATCGACGGAGCCGCACGTCAAAAACCGAAGCTGGTCCTTGCTTTCCTGGGCAAGGATATAGTCCGTGACAGCTGTTTCAGTAGCTTCCTGTACGTCGAGAGTCGTCATCTTAGAAATATCCTTCCCGCTTCTTTTTCTCCATCGACGCGCTTTCGTCCTTGTCGATCAAACGTCCCTGACGCTCAGACGTACGGGCAATCAGCATTTCGCGGACAATGGCCGGCAGAGTTTCGGCATCTGATTCAATTGCACCGGTCAGCGGGTAACAGCCAAGGGTGCGGAAGCGGACGCTCTTTTCTTCGATGACTTCGCCAGGCAAAATCTTCATCCGATCATCATCGACCATGATCAGCATTCCGTCCCGCTCAACGACAGGACGTGTGGCGGCAAAATAAAGCGGCACCATCGGAATGTTCTCCGTCAGGATGTACTGCCAGATATCCAGCTCGGTCCAGTTTGACAGCGGGAACGCGCGGATGCTCTCTCCTTTGGCAACACGCGCATTATAGAGGTTCCACAGTTCGGGACGCTGGTTCTTCGGGTCCCAGCCATGGTTGGAATTTCGGAAGGAGAACACCCTTTCCTTGGCGCGAGATTTTTCCTCGTCACGACGCGCTCCGCCAAAGGCGGCATCGAAGCCATACTGGTTCAAGGCCTGTTTGAGCGCCTCTGTCTTCATGATGTTGGTATGGACCGAAGACCCGTGATCGAACGGGTTGATGTTCTTCTGCAATCCCTCCGGGTTGGTGTGAACGATCAGATCCAGCCCTAGCCGCTTGGCCGTCTCATCCCGGAATGTGATCATGTCACGGAACTTCCATGTGGTGTCCACATGCAGCAGCGGAAACGGTGGCTTGGCCGGATAAAACGCTTTCATCGCCAGATGCAGCATCACACCGGAATCCTTGCCGATGGAATAGAGCATCACAGGATTGGAAAACTCCGCAGCCACTTCACGGATGATGTGAATGCTTTCTGCTTCCAGTCGCTTCAAATTGCTGAGGCGCTCGGGTGTGACGCCCTGAGATTGCATGTTCATGTTCACTTTTCCATTGTGGTCGCTGGCGACCAAACACTTTGTTTCGTCCACTCGGCTGAGGTCAGTCTGACAAGGCTAGATCGGCCAATACGGAACGGCAGCCGACGGCGAGAAAATGAGGATTAAGCAAATCGTCTTTAATCGCCTGAGTTGGCACCTGGTAGGTGAAGTCCTTGCCTGTTTCAGCATAGACCAGCGCACCACCTGCAGCACGCAGGACAGCATCACCGGCTGCAATGTCCCATTGCATCGTCGGTGCCATGCGTGGATAAAAATCTGCCTGGCCGGCAGCAAGCCAACACAGTTTCAGGGACGATCCCACAGACAGTTTTTCTGCAACGCCCAAACGGCTGATCAAGGAAGCCGTTTCTTCCGACATATGCGACCGGCTGGCCAGGACACTCAGGCCCGACTGAGGCGGCGTCCGCACCGAGATCGGTTCAACGTCCACGATTTTTCCGGTCTCAATCCGACCCTTGAAAGCGCTCTTGTGTTGGTTTGCAGCTATCGAGCCACCCCAAAAGATTTCACCTAGCGCCGGTGCGGAAACAACACCGAACACCGGGTTGCCGTCCTCGATAAGGGCAATGTTGACCGTGAATTCTCCGTTCCTTTTCAGGAACTCCTTGGTACCGTCAAGCGGGTCCACCAGAAAGTACCGTCCCTCGACAACCGGCAGTATTCCAGCCTCGACAGATTCTTCCGCAACCACGGGAATTTCAGGAAAAACCTGTGCCAATCCAGCCAGAATGACTTTCTCGGCAGCCGCGTCAGCCACGGTAACTGGCGATCCATCCGACTTTTTTCAACGTCGAACGGCTCAGCATAAACTTTCAGGATCTCCTCACCAGCCTGCACGGCAAGCTGAGTCAATAAGGATATCTTTTCTTCCGTCATCAACACCTCTTCAAGCGCTGTTCTGCCCGAACTTTGCGCTTATCCCGCTTCATGAGCGTGGACGTAAATAAAAGGAACAATGTGTATCAATTCAAGGAATGGTGTTCCACGAAACCGGCAGAATGGAAAACACGTGAAACTGTCTCGCCCCGACTTATGCGGTTTTGTTCCTCCGCTCAAGAAAACCTTCCCGGCAGTGGGTGTCTTTCAACGATCAGATTCACTTCTTGGCAAGGGCTTTTGGCTAAACTCACAGGGCAAAGGTGGTAAAAACCCCGAGTTATTGGAGAAGTTAGTCGCCATGTCGGACACCGGTCCCTCACTGCAGGCAGAGTCGGAAGAAGCCACGGAAATCGTTCCGCGCGCCCGTCGTGCACGTGTGTACAAAAAGGGCAAAATGGTATTCCAAAACGGTCTGCGTTCCATTCCTTGCATCGTGCGCAACATATCCCAGGGTGGCGCACTGCTGGAATTTGAGCAGGCCTACATGCTTCCAAAGCACTTCGAGCTCTACATCGATCTTGAAGACTATGAAGTCAGCTGCGAGCGCCGTTGGGAAGAGGGCTTGCGCTGCGGTGTCATGTTTGTCGGTGAGAAGCGGCAAGTGGCACAAATGCGGGCACAGTCGCTGAAGACGTCCGAAGAAGCATTGACGAAAGACGACGACCCATATGTCGACAACACCGGTGGCTTTTTCGATCGGCGCAAGGCTGACGACAGACGCCCGGTCAAGCCGGGCGAACCTCTGAGCCGCCCGCGACCCGGTTCGGCCAGCGGAAAACCCTCCTTCGGCAAACGTCGCTAGAAGCATTTGAGGTCAACTGACCTGAAAGCTCCTTCAGATCCACTGAAGGGGCTTTTTGCTGCTTTTCTCCTTGCGTCGAACTGTCAGCGGCTCCCAATTCAAATGAGACCACGGTCACTACAATAAGAATTGCCGGTAACACCATGCCCTGCTGAAATGCCGGCGGGATTGAAGCCCCTCGGGCAGCTATTCCTGACTGTCCAGGAAGGCTTGTGCCGATTCCCGTGTTTCGTAGATGTGAGCAGCCCCTTTCAGGGTCTCGCCGAGCTTCAGACGCATGAAGGCCGAACCGGAATACCGGGTCACGGTGCTGTAAAAGCGGCTTTCAAGATCGGCGACCATTTCCGCATAGTCGTTGGCAATGTCATCATCCAGATGAAAACCATCATAGTTTACAATCACATCGACACGCTCGCCCAAGGGACCACAGACCCGCTCCACCTGATCGCGGACCTGCTCCACTTCGGTTCGTGTGCGAATACGCATTTTTTCGAAGTTGATGAAAAGCCTGTCGTGAGAAGGATCGAGGGCGATGCGTTCAGGCAGATCGAGATGCAACAATTCGCGCCTCAGATCCATTGGCCCTTCAGCAAAGAGACGTGCATCCATCTCCTGGAGTTCACCGATGATCGGCCGGAACCCCATTCGCTCCAGAATGTCACGATCGACATCGATACCTGGTGCGACCTCGGTCAAGACGAGCCCTTCTTCGCTCAGCTTGAAAACGCAGCGCTCCGTTACATAGAGCACCGGCTGCCCGAGGCGCGCTGCCCGTCGCCCTGAAAATGTAACTTGTTCCACATCGCCCAAGAATTTCCGCGACGCTCCTTCATTCACGACCTCCAACCGGCCAGCCGTCAGCCTGATCTGCAAACCTTTGGCCGTGAAGGTTCCCGCAAAGACAAGCGACTTCGCGTTCTGACTGATATTGATGAACCCACCTGCCCCCGCCAAGCGCGGTCCGAAGCGGGAAACATTGACGTTGCCAAGTGCATCGGCCTGGGCAAGTCCAAGACAGGCCATGTCCAGTCCGCCGCCATCATAAAAGTCAAACTGCACGTTCTGAGGAATGACCGCGTCGACATCCACGGCAGCACCGAAATCGAGACCGGAAGCCGGTTGACCTCCAACAACCCCGGGCTCGGCAGTCAAGGTAACATGGTTCAACATGCCTTCTTCTGCGGCGACCGCGGCCACGCCTTCCGGCATTCCGATGCCCAGGTTTATGACGCCGTTGACGGGAAGTTCAAACGCACAGCGCCTAGCAATGATCTTGCGTGGGCCAAGCGGCATCGCCGGTATCTCACCGGCCGGAGGACGAATGCGGTTGGTAAAGGCGTGGGAAAAATCGGTCTTGTAGGTCTGCATATGGTTTTCGGGCTTCGCCACCACCACGGCATCAACCAGGATACCGGGTATCTGGACGTCGCGCGCCTGAAGACTGCGCCCGCGTGCAAGACGTTCCACCTGAACAATCACCACACCGCCTGCATTCTTGACCGCCATGGCCTGCGCCAGATTGTCGATCACCAGGGCTTCGCGTTCCATGGTGACATTGCCGGCTTCATCCGCCGTCGTGCCACGCAGCAGGGCAACGGTGAGCTTCGGAGCCGGGTAGAACAGATACTCTTCACCATCCACTTGCATCAGGTCAATTTGCGGTTCGGTGGACATGTCATTGATGGCGCCGCCGCCATTGCGCGGGTCGACGAATGTCTCGAGCCCGACTTTGGACAACATGCCCGGTTTGCCTGCTGCAGCGTCCCGATAGAGCTGGCTGATGCAACCCTGAGGCAGATTCCAGCCCTGAATTTTACCCGAGACAGCAAGCTCGGCTACTTTCGGGATCAAGCCCCAGTGGCCTCCGACCACCTTTTTCAAAAGGCCATCATGACCGAGCCTGTTTAAGCCCCTGTTCTTTCCGTCTCCCTGGCCGGCAGCAAAAAACAACGACAGGTTTCTGGGAGTGCCATGCGCCAGAAATCTTGCTTCGATTGCCGCAAGCAGCTCGTCGGGAACGCCAATACCGACAAAACCGGATGTGGTGATGGTGTCGCCGTCCTTCACCAGGGCAGCGGCATCCGACGCAGATACAACCTTCCGCCGCATGAAATCCTCCCAGTTGTTTTTTGCCAGTTTGGAACGGGCAAGGAGGCGGCGTCCAGTAGCAACTTTCCTTCTTGTTGCTGTTCTTCGGTCTGGCGGGCAAGGAAATGACGCACGCCTTTGCGGCGCGGCGGTGAACTCAGATCTCCACGCAAAGTGCCTGTAGCATTGTACGTCGTGCGACAGTCAGACCAACGCGCCGAGATCGTACCAGCAGGTGAGGCTTGTCTCCGCCGCGCCATAAAGCAGGCATTGCGATCATGATGTGATTGCACATGTGGCTTGCAGGCACGGGAACTTCACCGGTTCATTCTACAGGTGATGCGTGCGGAAAAACCATGAGAAACAGAGATTTCGTGGACAGGCATCCTGACATCAGCCGAAACAAAAAGGGTGCCGGTTTGCACCAGCACCCCCTGTTTGGAGCAAGACGCTCGTTTCGGCTACATTTCCGAGGAAACGCGATGCCAAATCGATCCTGGTCTCCAGACTTTCCAGCTTCCTTCCAGAAGCCTTTCAGCCCGTGTGTACGAAATCTGGCGGATTTCGAACCCACGCCGGTTACACGGATAGCCCGCCGTTACCGGTTTGCCGGAGCGCCAACTGCGTCACGTGGCCGCTGAAAGCGCATCCCATGCGGTTTCCCAAAACCTTCTGGTAAGTCATCCCTAAGGAAAACCCCCAGTCAACCTGGGCATGGGCTACTGATTACCCAGTTTGGCGACCCGCTTACCAGGGCGGAACCTGTCTGGCTCAGTAGTTGTTATGATAGTGACCAAATATTTACTTGCTGTCCACTGAGATATTTACTTTTCAACATCTACGGAATAACTCCGTTGACAATTTGTGAATAAGTCCGATCTTGAGTAATTTTTCTATTTTAACTACAAAATCTTAGCCGTGTTAACGTTTTTTACTTCTGCAACGCAGCAAATCGCGACAGCTTTTGCGGCAACGCGGCAATTCATGACTGATGCGATCAGGCGCTGCAACAGGAGGCAACTGAGGCCTGATGAGGCGAGTTGAAAGGCTTTAAATTGTAAAAGAGAAAGTTGGCTGGGGTGGCTGGATTCGAACCAGCGCATGGCGGTACCAAAAACCGCTGCCTTACCGCTTGGCTACACCCCAAGGCCGTGGGAGAGGTGTATAGCGGGGCCGGTTCTGAAGCGCAAGCCTTGCCGGGCTCAATCTTTGAGCTGTTTGAAGTGGTTTTCCCCAGAAGGCTTTGCACATGAATTGACCGGACAAGACAGAGCATATCGGGAAGCGCATCATAGGGCTGTATTTCCCGGGATTTCTCGATGCTACCTATTGCAGTGAAATCCCGGTGTTTTGACCTAACGTTCTGAATTTGTATCGAAAACCAAAAAAAAACTGCCCGCTTCAGCAATTTTCTTGCGGGAACAAGTCAGCTTTGCTAAATGACCTCCCACGCAGCGGGCCCTTGCCACGCTGTTCCCGATGGATCTTGTCTTGTGCGATCCAATCAAGTGTCGGAGTGTAGCGCAGCCTGGTAGCGCACCTCGTTCGGGACGAGGGGGTCGGAGGTTCGAATCCTCTCACTCCGACCATTTTTCTTTCTTCCACAGCGTTGATCTACTTTGGTATTCAGCTTCTTTGCAGAACAGGCTTTTTGGAAAGATGAAACCGGAAGAAAGTTGAGACTATTTGAGCTCGAATTCACGATCGCAATCATCGACTTCGTTCCGTTGCAGTTGCATACTTGGGCCGATTTCGAACTTGGGCAACGATCATGAAGCTTGTTCTTTCCGTGGTTTTTCTTCTTTTTCCAATTTCGCTCTCTAACGCTGCAGAAACGCTAAGCCTTCAGGAAGCGCTGGAAGCTGCCGGGGATCTTCATGCAAAAAACGCGGTCGTTGCCGGGATGATTGCCCAGGCAAGTGGCGCGCCGCCAAATCAACAAAGAGACACCTATCGCGCGGGCATTCTTGTACTGCTTGACGCCAGTTTGAAGTTTCAATCGAAATGGTCAGCCGACACGTTGGCAGCAACCAGCGCCACACCGCCCAGACTAAGCGAACTGAATTCATTTTCGCCCTGTCTGTGGCTTGCAAATACTCTGACCGAACTGTCGTTTGAGTTGGCTGAAAGCCGGCAGTGGAAGGACAGGTTTTCAGAGGCAGTTGCCGAACACACAGGCGCTTGCGACGCTGCCTTGGGTTTGCGGTCTGATGCACAGTGAGCAAAGTCAGTCATGCAAACCAGTTGCATTTCAACCGCGCCAAACGCGTTTCCGTCCTGCATGATCCTGGTATCAGACAATCGAATTTCTCAAGTCATACAGGCACTTGGTGAAGGCTCTGACCAGTTTCGACCTTTGTATGTCCGGACGAAACAAGAGGAACGAGCGAAAGTTTACCGCAGGGGCAAACGGGCGAATTACCAGCCCTCTTGCAACAAAACCTTCCACGACAAGCGGATTGACCAGTCCAACTGCGTCCCCGGCAAGCGCCAAGGCACATGTCGTCGTTGAGGAAGGTGTCTCCACCACATATTCCGGTGACACGCCTGCCTCGGACAAAATGGCGTCAAACCTGTGGCGTGCGCGATCTTCCGGGGCAAGGCCGATCATCGGCTGGCCGACCAGATCCTTTGGTCCAAGACTGTCTCGCGTGGCCAGTGGATGGTGGGAGGACATCGCGATGACACCGGAATAGCCGCCGAAATGGGTCGTATCGACGCCTGAGCGGTCAATCTCATCGGCGGCAAGGCCAATGTCAAAGTTTCCATCGACGACCTGATTGCGCACCTGGGCTGAAGGCAAGATCTGGAGCGTTATCCTGACGCGCGGATTGCTCTTTCTGAAATCCTGAATTGCCTTTGGCACCACTTCCGCGCCGAGGGCGGAAAGCGAGGCAATTTTCAGGTGCCCAGAACCGAAGTCCCGGATTGCGGCCGCTGCAGAGCGCAATCGGTCCATGCCTTTGAAACTTTCTGATACCTCGCGAAAGAACAACTGTCCTTCTGTGGTTGGCACCATGCGCCCGCGCACCCGGTCAAAAAGTATGAAACCGAGAGACGCTTCCAGTTCAGCAATGCTTCTGCTGACAGCCGGTTGCGTGATCTGCATGAGTTCGGCAGCACGGACTGTCGAACCCGAGATCATCAGGGTGTGAAAGGCTTCAAGCTGCCTGAACTTCATGATCTGCACTCACTTGATATAAGTTTTGTGCATAGAACTATGCCGAACTATTAATTGTTTGCCAGTCTGGATTTTGCTGTAGTTGGAAAAACTTCAGAGGAGTTCACATGCGCGACGCGACAAACTGCACGATCCATCCCTCCGTTGACCTTTCGGAATTTACAAGTCTGGCGGTGCCGACCTACCGCGCATCCACAATCGTGTTTGAAAATGCCCAAGCCTATACAACGCGTTCACAGAGAGATCTCGACAGCTATTTATATAGCTTGTACGGAACACCAACGACGCGCACGCTCGAAGCGCAGATCACTAAATTGGAGAACGGCCTTCGATCCGTCATCGTGCCTTCTGGCCAGGCCGGGGCAACGATCGTCTTCTTAAGCGTTCTGCACCCGGGAGATACGGTTCTTGTTCCCGACAACGTTTACCCACCCGTTCTGGATTTCAGCGTCAACTATCTGGAACCACGCGGCATTCACCACAAGATCTATCGGCCCGATGGCGAAGGGATGGAAGATCTGATCGATCCCTCAGTCAAACTGATCTGGGCGGAATCGCCCGGGTCGACAACCATGGAACTGCAGGACTTGCGGATGATTGCCGCCCTTGGCAAGAAGCATGGAATTCTGACGGGAGCCGACAATACCTGGTCAACCCCGTTGCTTTTGAAGCCGTTGGATCTCGGCATCGACTTTTCCATGCAGGCGCTGTCCAAATATGTGGGCGGGCATTCAGACATTCTGCTCGGGTCCATTTGCGTCAACAATCTGGAGCTGCGCAAAAAGCTGCGCGACACCATGAGAATGCTCGGCATCGGCGTCTCACCCGATGAGGTGTCGCTTGCCTTGCGGGGTATTGAGACAATGTCCGTGCGGCTTGCGCATGTGGGAAAAGTCGCGCTGAGCCTTGCTGAAGAGCTGGCTTCCCGTCTTGACGTTGAAAAGGTGCTGCATCCTGCACTCCCGGATTTTCCGCAGCACGCGCTTTGGAAACGAGACTTTTCCGGTGCGAGCGGAGTTTTCAGTGTTGTCCTGAATGAACGTCAGGAACACCGACTGGATGAAGGGCTTGATCAGCTCAAAGTCATGGCGATTGGCGCGAGCTGGGGCGGGACGCGCAGTCTGATCGTTCCCATGTCGGTCAAAAACGCAAGAACGTTCGAGCAAGCAGAGCATCAGCGCATCTTTCTGCGGATCAATGTTGGCCTGGAGGACCAGGAGGACCTGCGTACGGATCTGAACAATCTGTTCGACATTCTTTCAAAGTAAGCTGATCATCCACTTTCGCGGGCAAACCGAAAATTTTGAAGGTAAGGATTGGGCCTGAATGACCCTGTTAGTGACCACTCCCACAGGACAACCCGCTATCGTTCACATTCGGTGGTGGGAGCGGTTTGGCGGAACGAGGCTGTCCGGTACTTCAGGTGGCCCGAAAGCAAAAACAATGGGTCTTGTCGCCGGAGCCGTTGTTTTGTGGGCGAGTTGGCCAGCACTTGCAACAGCGGTCGGTCCTGCGCCTCCATTTCTGACCCTGGGCGCATCAGCGCTGATCGGCTTTCTGTTCTCTCTTTCGCTGGCTGCTCGAAAGGGTGCTTCCCGCACCTTTCTGTCCTTGCCGTTGAGGACGATGGTTTTCGTTTCCCTTGGGCTGATGGGCAACAACGCATTCTACATTGCCGCGATAGCGAGGATCGGGCCGGCCGAGGCCAATGTCGTGCACTATCTCTGGCCGGTCTTTCTTGTACTGCTCGCATCCATGCTGCATCGACGCTTGCCTTCTTTGTTTCAGGCGCTTGGCATTGCCTGCGGGTTTCTGGGCGTGGCCGTCGCCCTCTATCCTCAGATGGCAGGAAATCTTGATGGCGTTGGGGTTCTGCTTGGTGTCTGTGGAGCGATGACTTTCGCGGTGTATTCTGTCGGCCGCTCCATTGCCAGGGTCGAAACAAATGTCGTCGGTCCATCGCTCGGGCTTGCCGGGCTTGCCGCACTCTGCGCACATTTCATCCTCGAACCTGCCTACTGGCCGTCCAACCCGGAATGGCTCGCGATCATTTTCATGGGGATCGGCCCGTTTACGGTCGCAAATATGCTGTGGGACAAAGCCACGCGATCGGGCTCGGCAGCGGCAATCTCCAGCTTCGCCTTTCTGACCCCACTTGTCGCCATGGGCCTGTTGGCGACATTCGGACTTGGCAATGTCACCCTCAACACCATTGTAGGGGCGCTTTTGGCCATTGCCGGTGCCTTGTTGAGTTCGACGTCCAAGCGAGGTTCAAGTTCTGCCCGGGGTTCCCGTCAAGACTGAAGACTTCCGGCTTCAGATCCGGGTGACCGGTCATTCGTCTGCTTCAAAGATGTCTTCAATTCTCCTTTCAAACAGGCGAGCAATCTTGAATGCCAGAGGCAGCGACGGATCATAGCGCCCCGCCTCGATGGCGTTTATCGTTTGCCGGGAAACACTCAGGTATTCCCCAAGGACTGCCTGGGACCAGCCTCGTTCAGCCCGCAGCGCCTTCAGGCGGTTTTTCATTAAAAAACGCCTTCACGTTTCGATATCAGCGTGGTTGCCAATCCTTGTGCTGCCCAAAAGATCGGCAACAGCCAGAACACCGGCAGTCTCGGGACGTCGGCCAATCTTTCCATCTGGCCCCATCCCGATGCGATCATCATCACGCAGGCTATTCCAACGAGGGTGCCCTTGATTTGTATCAGGCGAAGAAACTCGTCGAGTTCCATCGCAAATCGCCATTGCGCCCAAAAAGCTACGAAAATTGCCACTATCGGGATCAGGACCAGTGCGTAGAGCGCATAGGCAGGAAGAGTGCCGCTGTCTGTGGACCACCGGATCCCAGCCGATCCGGCAATGTAGACGATCATCGCGGGGATAAAGATCTTAAAAAAGCGGGACGTTGCGAGTTCCGTCGTCATGTTGAGTACTCCAAAGAAATGGAAAGCCTCCTTTACATAAACGTATCGCAACCAATTGTAAAGCTTGCTTTACATCTCTTCGATGCGGTCGACGCTTTTGGCGCGAAGCGTTTTTCCGATGCATTTGAGGAATTGCCTCTATGAGGCGTCAATGTTCTGGCCTAGACTTTGAAGGCAATCAGCTTAATGCACGGCAGGACATGCACATTCCAAATCTAAAACGCGTCAAGGTCTCGTCTGTTCAAGAACTGAGAAATTGGCTCGGCAAAGGCCCTGACCAACATCAAAGGGTCATGATCGTTACATGCAACAAGACATCGACCGGCAAGTTCTTAAGCCGTGAGAGCGTGCAGAATACGCTGGCCGAATATGGCTGGGCTGTTGAAACGCGATATACACTGAATGGCAACCTGGTTGGTCACGTCGCCTCGCCCTCTTGATGTCCGTTTTGACGAAGACGTCAAAAGTACTGCTTATGAAGGTGCCTATGTCAAAGTCATTTCGATGCTCAGCCGTTTACCCGACACTTGCCGTGCCGAGTGTTTTGGACACGTGTAACTGGTATGTCGACCATCTCGGCTTTTCCATCAGGTTCGTCTGGGGAGAGCCGCCAACGCACGGTGCTATTCTGCTTGACGCAGCCTGCGTGCACTTCTGGCAAGGTGAGCCTCAGCTCGGTGCGAACTGGCTCTATTTTGACGTGAATGACCTGGATGTTGTTTACGACCGGGCAATGGCCAATCAGGTGGAAATTACCCGCGCTCCGGAAATCTATCCCTGGGGCATGCGCGAATTCAACGCAGTCGATTTGAATGGGTACAATATTCGCTTTGGGCAGCACATGGGCTCTGCCGACTGACCGCCGTGAGCCGAGTGGAAGAATTCGCATCCTTCTCGTATCCGGTCACAATCCATGCCAATCGTTGGATGTTATTTTGGAAGATCGGCAGCCCTCGGCCGCTAGGGTGCTTCCGGGAGATGACAAACGGCCTCGATATTGTGCCCGTCAGGATCGAGAACAAAAGCTCCATAATAGTCATTATGGTAATGGGGCCTCAATCCAGGCGCACCATTGTCCGTACCTCCGGCCCGAAGCGCCGCGGCGTAAAACCCGTCAACACCCGCACGGTTAATCGACCCTAACGCTATGTGAAGCATTCCTCTTGTCGCGTTCTCTTCTGCAAGCCAGAACCAGGGTCTGTCATCGCCGTAACCAGCGACCTTCACTCCGCCTGTGTGTTCCAACGGCACTTCAAACAACCGCTTCACCCCAAGCGGCGCGAATGCCTGATCATAGAACTCCACCGACCGGTCGAAGTCAGTCACACCAAAGAGTACGTGGTCTATCACGATGCATCTCCCGCCCCCTGCGTCGCGCAATGTTTAGCACTTATCGTCCCAAAAGCATCCTCCAAACACCTTAAATGGAAAACAAGCAGACGATCGCTTTGACCGTTTTGCAGCAACGTCAAAGTCCGTACACAGCTAAATAGTTCCCGACACGGGTGGAGCCTCGAAACGCAACGGCACGGCTCGATGAGTTCCTATTGCAATCACCAAAGGTTACTGGTTGCTCATCGCCTTCAGTGGCGGCGAGACGTCATCAGGGATCGGGCAGACATAAGGGTCTTGCTCCAGAGTGTTCTTGTGAGCTTCGATTGCGTTTTGAAGAACCTGGGTGTCTTCAAACAGGTCGATTGCGGTTCCGGCCATGATCTTTGCAGCTTGCGTCATGCCCTTGTGTGCCGCCGGTGCCTTGCCTTGCGCGGTCAATTGCCAGGTGTGGAACGGGGTTCCAACGGCACAGGTTGCGACACGTGCCTGAACCGTCGGGACCGCCCAACTGACATCGCCGACGTCGGTTGAGCCCTCCCCGCCTTCGCTTTGCCGGTCGAGCGGAGCAATAAAATCGCAAAGCGACAGATCCGGGTCGACTTCCGCTCCAATCCGGCGGAAGGAGACGGTGATATTGTCCTCGCTGAGTGTCGCACGGATCTTTTCGGCAAACTCCCGATCGCTGTCGTCGAAGTCCGGTGCACCGAGCCGTTCCATATTGCGTTGCATGGTCTCTTCTAGCGGACGGTTGCCCATGAGGTTCGAGACGCCGCTGACCACACTGGTTTCAACCCGTGTTTCGGTCATCAGCGCGGCACCTTCCCCGATTTTGCGCACACGCTCTATCAGACCGCGCAGTTCCTTCAGATTGCGCGCCCGGACAAGTTGGCGCACGGTTGCCTTGGATTGTACGACATTGGGTGCAATGCCGCCGGCATCCAGATAGGCGTAGTGCACCCTGGCATCATCAGGCATGTGCTCGCGCATATAATTGACGCCGACATTCATCAACTCGATCGCATCAAGTGCGCTGCGGCCAAGTTCCGGCGCTCCGGCGGCATGCGCCGCGCGTCCGTGGAAGGTAAAATCGATCCGGGTGTTGGCGAGAGAGCGCGCTTCGTTGACCGCCGTGAAGGTTGCCGGGTGCCAGGAAATTGCGGCATCCACGTCGTCGAAAATGCCTTCACGCACCATGAAGGTCTTGGCGGCACCTCCCTCTTCGGCCGGACAGCCATAATATCGGACGCGACCCTTGAGGCCGCGTTCTGCAAGGTAGTCCTTGACGGCGGAGGCTGCCATGAGTGCGGCCGATCCCAGAAGATTGTGCCCACAGCCATGACCCGGACCACCTGCTTGGATCGGCTCATGCTCGGCAACCCCTGCGACCTGTCCAAGCTCGGGAAGAGCATCGAATTCCCCAAGAATGGCGATCACCGGACCTTCTTCGCCCGCTTCACCGACAATCGCGGTCGGTATTCCGGCGAGGCCTTCTCTGATCCGGAAGCCTTCCTTTTCAAGCATTTTCTTGTGTTCGACGACCGATTTGAATTCGGTATAGGCGATCTCAGGGAGGTCGAAAACGCGGTCTGACAGGCCGATATAGTCTTCACGGCGTGCATCCACCAAATCCCAGACCCGATCAGTGTTTTTCATGTTTTCCTCCAAGACTTGGCAATAGATCTGTGCCGCCGCAATGACGCGGTCGAGCATCAATTCGATAAGTTCTGTCGTCATCCGTCTGACCGGCCGAACAAAGCGGACATGTTCGCTCGCCCGCCTTCGGTCAGCTGCGGGACAAACGGCCCGGACTTCCGGTATCCGGGATCATGTGTCTTTCCAATAGTGGCAGGCGACCGAGCGCGCGTTTCCGAAACTCTCAAGACCAGGTTGCGCCTGGCGACAAAGGTCCTTCGCGTGCGGACAACGAGGGTTGAAATAGCATCCGTCCGGCGGCGCCAGTGGAGATGGAATTTCACCTTCAATCGGAGCGAAGTCGCGTTTGCGCTGATCCAGGCGCGGAGCTTCGGCAAGAAGCGCCCGCGTATAGGGGTGCTTGGGTGCGCTGAAAATGTCTTCCGTTGAAGCGCTTTCCACGATCCGGCCAAGATACATGATGGCAACACGGTCGGCGATATGCTCAACGACGCTAAGGTCGTGACTGATGAACAGATAAGTCAGTCCGAACTCTTCGCGCAGATCCATGAAAAGGTTGATCACCTGAGCCTGGATGGAAACATCCAGCGCGGCGATCGCCTCGTCACACACGAGAAATTTTGGTTTGACTGCAAGCGCCCTGGCGATACCGATGCGCTGTCGCTGCCCGCCGGAAAACTGGTGGGCGTAGCGCTTTTTCAAGGAGGGATCGAGCCCCACTTTCCGCATGATATCGTCAACATAGTCAGACGCTTCGGCACGGGAGACAATGCCGTGGACCCTTGGCGCTTCGCCAATGATATCCTCAACGCGCATTCTCGGGTTCAGGCTGGCAAACGGGTCCTGAAAGATCATCTGAACGGCAAGCGTCGCCGCCCGTTTGTCGGCACTCGACATGGTTGCGACATCGTTGCCCTGAAAGAGAAGCTGTCCGCCACTTGGTGCGTGAATGCCGGCTACGACACGGCCAAGGGTGGATTTGCCGCAGCCGGATTCCCCGACCAGTCCCAGGACCTCTCCTTCACGGATCTCAAGATTGACCTCGTCCACGGCGTGAACGACTTCCTCGTGAATGTCGGCACCGAGTTTTTGCGCGATCTTTCCGGCAACGTCGAGCCGCTTTGCGAAGCGTTTGGAGACGTCTTTGATCTCTACCAGCGGGGCCGTCATTCTGCGGCTACCTGTGATTGGGGATGGTAACAGCGCAGCTCACGGCTTGCCACCTGCTCTACCGGAGGCGGCACCTGACAGGCTTCGCTGGCGAACCCGCAACGGGGTGAAAAGGCGCATCCTTTTGGAAGCGCCAGCATATTCGGGGTCATACCCTCGATCTGGAACAAGCGTTCCCCCCGGTTGTTCGCAGTTGGGACCGATCCAAGCAAGCCAACTGTATAGGGGTGAAGCGGCCGGTCGATAACGTCGTCAGTCTCTCCCTGCTCGACAATCTTGCCGGCATACATGACCGAAATCCTGTCGGCGAGACCGGCCACAACAGCAAGGTCGTGCGTAATCCAGATCATTGCCGTCCCGGTTTGTTTCGTCAGTTTCTGGGCCTCATAGATAATCTGTGCCTGAATGGTCACGTCGAGTGCTGTGGTCGGTTCATCGGCGATGATCAGATCCGGCTTGTTCAAGAAGGCAATGGCGATAGACACACGTTGGCGCATGCCGCCTGACAGTTGATGCGGATAGGCCCGGAGACGCTCCTCCGGCGACGGAATACCGACCAGTCCCAGCGCGTCGCGGCAACGTTCCCAGGCTTGCCTTTTCGGCATAGCTTCATGCGCCAGGATCGCTTCCATCATTTGCGTATCGATGCGCAGTACCGGGTTGAGCGTCATCATCGGATCCTGAAAGATCATCGAAATCCGATTCCCGCGTATGGATTTGAGTGTTTCCTCGGGAGCCCCGGCAATGTCGTCGCCATTGAACCTGATGGCGCCTTCGACGATCCGGCCAGGCTGGTCAATCAGGCCGATGATGGAAAAACCTGTTATCGATTTGCCAGAGCCCGATTCGCCAACGAGCCCCATGACCTCGCCTTTGTTCACCGAAAAATCGACCCCATCGACGGCCTTGACGACACCGGCATGGGTGAAGAAATGCGTCTTTAGACCGCTCACTTCCAGGACAGCAGTCATTTCTTCATCCTCGGATTGAGAACGTCGCGCAACTGGTCGCCGACAAGGTTGATCGATGCAACGGTTAAAAGCAGTGCGATGCCGGGAAAGACTGAAATCCAATACCGACCCGACAGCATGTACTCAAAGCCATTGGCGATCAGAACGCCAAGCGATGGCTCGGTTTGCGGCAGTCCAACGCCAAGGAAAGACAGGGTGGCTTCAAGAGATACGGCATGCGCGGTCTGCACCGTGCCAACCACGATCAGCGGAGCAAGGCAATTGGGCAATATGTGCCTGAAAACAACGCGCACCCTGGAAAGGCCAAGGCATTGCGCCGCTTCCACATATTCCTTGCCGCGTTCCACAAGTGCTGTCGCACGGACGGTCCGGGCATAATAGGCCCATTGTGCAACCACGAGCGCGAGGATGATCTTGTCGACGCCTTTGCCGAGCGCGGCAACCAGCATCAGGGCAACAAGGGACGCGGGGAAGGACAGTTGCAAATCCACCACCCTCATGATGACCGCTTCCGTCCGGCCACCTGAATAGGCCGCAATCAGTCCAACGACCATGCCAATGAAAAGAGCGATAACGCCTGAAGCCAAACCAACCGAGATCGAGATCCGCAAGCCGTAAAGGATCGCCGAATAGAGATCTCTTCCCGCGCCATCCGACCCAAGCCACATGGTATAACCGGCAAAGGCTTCAGACCCTGGCGGCAATCGGCCGTCCATGACATCGACCTGTCCCAGGTCATAGGGGTTTTGAGGTGTTATCCAGGGCGCCAGCACCGCAAGCAGAATAATGACCATCAGGACTACGAACGCCGTAGCCGCAATGCGGCTTTCGAAGAACTCGGCCCTGAACCGCTGAAACGGCGTTTCGACTTTGGCCGCAACCTGTCCTGAAGTCTGGATCGTTGTATCGGTCATGCACCCTGATCCTGTAGGCGGACCCTCGGGTCCAGAATGGAATAGAGAATGTCGACGACCAGATTGATCAAGACAAAGAACAGAACCATGATCATCAAATAGGCCACGACCACAGGGCGATCGAGCTGCAGGATTGCGTCAATCAGCAACTTGCCCATGCCTGGCCAGGCGAAAATCGTCTCCGTCACAACCGAGAACCCGATCAGACTGCCGAATTCCAGCCCCATCACGGTCACCACCGGGATCATGATGTTTTTCATGACATGCACAAAAATAATGCGACTGGTCGAAACGCCCTTGGCGCGGGCATATTTGACGTAGTCCTGGCCCATCGCCTCGCGGACCCCGGCGCGCGTCAGCCGAATTGCCAGGGAAATCTTCAAGAGCGACAGATTGAGAGCCGGCAGGAAGATGTGCCGGATCCCGTCCCATGTGGCCAGGCTCGTCTGAATTCCGAAGATTGATGCCGTGTCACCGCGGCCCGTTGACGGCAGCCATCCAAGTTCGACCGCAAACAAGAGTATGAGCATCAGACCAACCCAGAAGGTCGGTAGGGAAAAGCCGAGAATGGATCCGGCCATGACGCCTTTTGACACCGGGTTGTCCGGATAGAGCCCGGAGAAAAGTCCCAACGGAATGCCGATTACGATGGATAGAAACAGCGCACTGAATGCCAGTTCCAACGTTGCCGGCATGTGATGAAGAATCAGTTTCAGGGCTGGCTCACCGAAGACGAATGAGTCTCCGAGATTGCCCTGAGCTGCGCCTTTCAGAAATAGGAAGTATTGCTCCCAAATAGGGCGGTCGAGCCCCAATCGGCGAATTGCCGCTTCAATGTCTGCCTGATCTGCATCGGGACTGACGAACATATAGACCGGGTCGCCGACGATATTCACGCCGAAAAAAACGATGACGGACATGAGAAAGACGACAAAGAACGCCTGCATCAACCGACGGATGACGAAAACAGTCATGGGGGATTCCCGACTTTAGGAAGGCCCGGGCCGCCATTGGCGGCGGCCCGGAAGGATTGACTATTCCTTCACGACACCCGTTGCGAGGGTGTATTCGTCGGTCCGCGGAATGTACTTCAAGCCCTTCTTGGCTGCCCAGGTATTGACCTGGAAGTGCGTCGGGATGATAGCGACATCCTCAATGGCCATTTCGGTGGATTTGGCCAACAGGTCCTGACGTTTCTCGTCGTCCACGGTGCTCAGAGCTTCCTCGATCAGCGCATCAATCTCCGCATTGGAATGCCGTCCGCGATTTGAAGAACCGAAACCCTTGTCCTTGTCGTAGGTGTGGATGAGTGACTTCAGAGGTGAAGACGCTTCGCCCGATCCTGCGCCCCATCCGACGAGAATGAAGCTGAACTCAGGCAGTCCGTCCGGGCTGCCACGAGAAGCACGCCCGAAGTACACGGAACGCGGCATTGTCTCGACTGCTGTCTTGATGCCGACTCTTGTCAGCATCTGGCCAATTGCCTCGGCGATCTTGGCATCGTTGATGTAGCGATCATTCGGGCCATGGATGGTCATCTGAAAACCGTCGCCATAACCGGCTTCTGCCAGCAAAGCCTTTGCCCCTTCCGGGTCATAGGCAACAGGTTGCAGTTTGTCAGAGACACCGAAAAAGCCTTCCGGCAGCAGCTGTCCAGCAGGCAGCGCCACACCTTCCATCACGCGTTCCACGATAGCGTCACGGTTGATGGCCTTCGAGATTGCCAGCCGAACGCGCTGATCCATGAGCGGGTTCTTGATAGCGCCGCCATCATTGCTCTTCACAAAGGGAGAATCTTCGCGGAACTGATCCATATGCAGGTAGATGACGCGGTTCGAAACGCCCTGGCTCAGCTGAATGTCGTCTTTTGACTCAAGCGTTTTGATGTCCGTTGTCGGAACGCCCGCGATCATGTCCACGTCCCCGGCCAACAACGCCGCGACACGGCTCGGCCCGGACTTGATCGGACGGAATTCCACTTCGCTCCACACAGGAGCATCGCCCCAATAGTCGTCATTGCGAACGAGCGTGATGCTCTCACCGGGCTTATAGTTCGAGAACTTGAAAGGACCCGTTCCGACCGCCGCGGTACCAGCGTTGAAATCTTCCGTTGCAGCCCCGCATCCGGCGCTGTCGGAAATGACCGGGATGGTCGAAATATCGTTTGCCATCAGCGGGTAAGGCGCTTCAGTGACGGCATGCACCGTGTAATCGTCAATCTTCTTGAAGGTCTTGCCTTTCAAGTAGGTGCCATAACCGGATGGCGAGTTCGGCACATCCGGTGCTCGTTCCATGGTGCAAATGACATCGTCAGCGTTGAAGTCGCTGCCGTCATGGAACTTGACGCCTTCGCGCAGTTTGAATTCCCAGGTCAGATCGTCAATCGGTTTCCAGGAGACGGCAAGGCCCGGAGAAAGGCGTTGCTTCTCGTCCTGTGCGATCAGGCGATCGAACAGGTGAACCGACATTGCGTTGTTCGGTCCCAGATTATGAAAATGAGGATCCATCGACGTTGGTTCGGACGCCAGGCCAATAGTGAGCTTCTCTGCAAAAGCCGCTCCGGTAAACAACGCCAGAGCGCTTACTGTAGCCGCTGCTGCGGCTGTAAGTTTTATCATGACTGTGTAACTCCCTCGGAAGGTGCGGTGTCCTTTTCCGGACTTTTTGCCGCACGATGAAAAGGATGTTAGCTTGCAGAAAATTCATTGCCAACAGTAAAGTTAATGCATTTTTGCATAGGCCAATTCAACATAACCAACCGCCCTCTTCACGCTGGAAGCACCACATACATGGCAGAACACCGCCACAGACTGCGAGAAATGGAAGCGCTCAGAGCACTGGTGACGACTGGGACAACCATCGGAGCCGCACGACGACTTGGTGTGTCGCAGTCTTCCATAAGCCGGGCACTGGGGCAGCTGGAACAGCGCGTTGGACGCAATCTCTTTTTGCGCAGCTCCGGCAAGATCGAACCGACGGCTGCTGCACTCAGGCTGAATGAACAGCTCGATCCACTCTTTGAAACACTCGCCCAGATCGAAGGAGCAGAATGGGCGGCAGCAGACGAAGAGCCTTTGCGCCTTATCGTACCGCCCACCCTGGCGCATAATTTTGTCATCAAGCAGGTTGCAGCCTTTTTGAAGCAGAACCCGGGCAAGAGCCTTCAACTGGATATTCAGGCGACGGACGTGCTTGTCTCAGGCATCCTGGACCTGCGTTATGACCTTGGCCTGACCAGCGCCATGATCCAGCGTTCCGGTGTGACACTTGTGCCCTGGCGGCGGTCCCAGGTCGTGTGCGCCATGCCAACCGGCCATCCTCTGGAACAGAAAGAAATCATCACCCCGTCCGACCTTGAAGATGTTGAACTCATCGAGTTTTTGCGACGGCTCGGAACGCGGGCGATCACTGAGCAGGTCTTTGCCAGGGCGGGCGTTCGCCCGCGCACCGTTGCTGAAACTGCAACAAACATGGCAGCGCTTGAGCTGGTTCGGGAAGGTCTTGGCGTCACGCTGCTCAATCCCTTTCCGGTATTGTCCGGGGGAATGGCGGATATCACGGTCAGGCCGTTCGACGCGCCGATCACCTACAACACCAGCTTCGTCTTGCCGACCGGTCGGCAGCCTTCCGAACTCGCGCAGCAATTCATGGAGTACGTCAAGGTCACCACTCCGGCGGACGAATACTCGGAGATCGTTTAGTTTTGGCCGGCGCTCTCCCAATTTGTGTCTGGGTCCAATGGGAAACTCGGGCGTGGAACAAACTCAAAGGGCCAGCGCTCAAGCACTGGGCTGGTCAGGCCAGCAGTGTCGATTTCGAAAACCTGATCGGGTGCGAACCACTTCGCGAATCCAGCGCGGAAATGCCCTCGAGACTTGACCACCACGCAATTGGCGCTGCCCACGTCCAGCCCAAGCATATGGAAGAAAACCGGGTCCGCCGTCTGTGTGCGGTCGGAAATGACAACAACGCGGATCCCGCCGAGATCCAGAGCTGCACAGGGCCCGAGATGAAGCCGGCGGCCTTTTGTCATGCCGCGTTCCCCCACCACATTGCCGTCATGCAACGCAAGCACCTTGGCCGAAGCGTCGATTGGCTTGTCCCATTTCTCCCAGACCTCCGCGCCCGCACTGCGGTTGAACCTCGCAGTAAAACTGGCACCTACGCCAACCGCATGAGCTTCACAGGCAAGATCGGGATCGAAAAACGAACCATAGAGAATGCGATCAGCGCCACTTGCCTTGAGCGCCGCAAGAAGCTCAGTAGTGCGCCCCGATCCACCGCCTCCCGGATTGTCGCCGGCGTCCGAAAAGATTACCGGCAGTTTTCCAGGATTCAGCGCAATCGTCACAGCCTGTTGCACCGAAGTCAGGGTGCGCGTGAAGCTTTTTCGTTTGTTCCAGGCGCGTTGCGCAATTTCCAGAGCCAGATTATCTGCGAGTTTCTGGTCCTCTCGCGCTGTCACGACCACGCTCAGGCCGTTGTCCGGCGTGTCGGAAAATACAAAATTGCCGAATACCGAGACATTGACAATCGCACTGCCCAGTTCGGCCTGTCTTTGCTGCCCGTAGTTGATCAACTCGCCATAAGGAGCCTCAGCGCTCAAAAGGGTCACGGAAGAGGGAACGATCGGTGGTTTCTTAAGCGCTATTTTCGGCCTGCTTCCGCTTGCAAGGCAGCGCCGCAACGAGAAGGCCGCTTCTTCTCCGCGTTCTATCATGTCGACATGCGGATTGGTCCGGTATCCAACGATCAGGTCGCAAGCATTCGCCATCCTTTGCGAAATGTTTGCGTGAAGATCGAGCGTGCTCACAATAATCGGTTCTTGACCGACGGACGAGCGGACACGCTCCATCAATTCGCCGTCCGGGTCATGAAGATGTTCGGCGACCATGGCACCGTGATTGCAAATGTAGACCGCATCGACAGGACCCGCCGCCGTCAATTGAGCGATTGCACTGTCGGCGATCTTCTCAAACACCGCCCGTTCAACGGGTCCCGCCGGGTGACTGGCCGCGAGCGTACAGGGCACGGGTTGCCAGGGTCCCGTCGCATCCATGGCGCGGACGAATGCAGCGAATTCGGCAGCAAGCGCAGGTGTTTCCAACCGGGATTCTTCGAGCAGTCGTTCGCCATCCAGCCATGTCAGCGAACGAAAGTCGTCTTCCGTGGCGGGGCGCGAGAAGCGGTTCGATTCCAAAATCATACCCAGCAAAGCAACCTTGGGTGTATGCACCAGCGTCTCTCCCTAATCTGGTTTCAATGAAAAAGGAGCACGTTCCAGTGGCCGAAATCAACATTCCAAACGAATACCCGGTCGAACTCAAAGCTCCTGATCTGTCGCCGTACAAGTCCGGAAATACTGGCATCCCTTACATCTGGCGGTTTGACAGCGGCAAGCCCGGAGCAAATGTCATGATCAGCGCAATCGTTCATGGCAATGAGCCTTGCGGGGCGATTGCGCTCGATTGGCTGCTGAACAGGGACGTAAGACCAGCAGCCGGCAGCCTGACCTTGGCTTTCATGAACATTGCTGCCTATGAAGCCTTCGACCCGGCAGACCCGAATGCAACGAGGTGGATTGACGAGGACTTCAACCGGGTCTGGGATGTCGCAGTGCTTGAAGGAGAGCGAGACAGTGTCGAATTGCGCCGAGCACGGGAAGTCCGACCGGCGCTGAATGACATCGACTGTCTCCTGGACATTCACAGCATGCAGCATCTTGCGCCTCCCTTGATGATGTCGGGACGCCAGAAGCGCGCAAAGACACTCGCAGGGTCTGTTGGCGTGCCGGAACGCGTCGTTGGCGATGCGGGTCATGCCGAAGGCCGGCGCATGCGGGACTATGGAGCCTTCGATGATCCAGATGCGAGAAATACGGCACTATTGATCGAATGCGGCCAGCATTGGCAAGCCTCGGCGGAGGATCTTGCAAAGGAGGCTTCTATCCGTTTTCTGGTTGCCACAGGGACACTTGGCAAGGAGGCACTTGCGGCATTTTCCAAACCGAGTGTCACGCAATCCGCATTTACCGTCGTGGAGGCAATCACCATTCAAAACGAAGGATTCGTCTTTGCAGAACCGTTTTCAGGGGGAGAAGTTATCGCGCAGAAAGGAACACTGATCGGATACGATGGGACAACTCCCGTTCGAACGCCTGAAGACGATCTCATGCTCGTGATGCCTTCCAAACGGCTCTGGCGCGGGCAAACGGCAGTAAGACTGGCAAGACGCGATACCTGACAAGATTTTTTAACCGAGGGAGGTCGCGAATGGCGACGCGCGAGGCGGCGATCAAGGCCGTATCCAACTATTTCGAAACCGGTGGATTTCAGACCGAACTGGCCGACAGGGTGGCGGTTCGAACATCGAGCAGGGAACTCGAGCACCAGAAAGAGCTGACACGATATCTGGATGACCTGATGCGGGCCCGCTTTGAGGCGATGGGATTTACAGTCGAGATCTATCGCAATGAAATGCTGGAGCGCGCGCCGTTTCTGGTGGCAAAACGCATTGAAGACCCTTCCCTGCCCACTTTGTTTTGCTACGGACACGGTGACACAGTGCCCGGTGAAGACGGATGCTGGAGCGAAGGACGCGACCCCTGGGCCCTCACAGTTGCCCAAACGCCATCCGGTGAACGATGGTTTGGCCGCGGAACAGCGGACAACAAGTCCCAACATGCCATCAACATGGAAGCCATGCGCCACGTTCTCCAGACACGCGGCAGACTTGGATACAACGTCACGTTTCTGATCGAGACGGCGGAGGAAATGGGGTCTCCGGGCCTTGAAGAGTTCTGCCGCAAAAACCGCGATTTGCTGGCGGCGGATTTGCTGATCGCATCCGATGGCCCTCGCTTTTCGACAGACGGACCGGATATCAAGCTCGGCACCAGGGGCGGCCTGAATCTTCGCTTCAGACTGGAGTATCGCGACGGCGGACATCACTCCGGCAATTGGGGGGGCTGCTTGCCAATCCCGCAATTGTGCTCATGCATGCTCTCACTACTCTGGTGAGCCGAAACGGTGAAATCCTTCATCCCGGTTTGAAGCCTGGGCAGATCAAACCTTCAGTCAGCGCTGCCTTGGCCAACGTGACGGTCACTTCAGGACCTGACGACCCTGAGATCGATCCCTGGTGGGGTGAACCCGGCCTTAGCGGGGCGGAGAAAGTGTTCGGCTGGAACACGTTCGAGGTGTTGTCTTTCATCACCGGCGATCCTGTGAAAACTCAGAATGCCGTGCCGCCCTTCGCAGAAGCCATCTGCCAGATACGCTTCGTGGTTGATACAGATCCTGACACTTTCCTTCCGCTGATCCGCGAACATCTTAGAGCACAGGGTTTCGACGGGATCACCGTTGAACCGGCCCGCATGTCGATGCTGCGTGCATCCCGCCTGGATCCAGAGCACCCGGCGGTGGCTTGGGCTGTCACCTCAATCGAAAAGACAACAGGCAAAACCGTTACGGTCATCCCAAACGCGGGTGGCTCCCTGCCGAACGATATTTTTCTGAACATCATCGGCATGCCCACAATCTGGGTTCCGCACAGTTACACAGGCTGCTCCCAGCATGCCCCGGACGAGCATGTCCTGCCGCATTTGATGAAAGAAGGCCTTCAGATGATGACCGGCCTGTTCTGGGATCTCGGCGACGGATTTCCCGAGAGCTGAGGCCAAGGGCAAAGGATCTTTCAGCGTACGAATTTCTAGACTTTGATCTCGGAAATGAGGGCAATTTCAGCCCTCTTTTCCGCGCGTTGAATCACCACCCCCAAAAATTGCAGCAGCAAATTGATACACCTCAATGCCGACGCGCCGGATATTTTTGTAACTAGTTACATCGCATGACTTCTGTGCGAGGTGCCCCAAGGTTTTCTGATGAAAATTGAACACGTTACCTCAGCCTCGGATTGATATCCGGGCGCAATTTCGTGTCGCTGCCTTGCGGCGCAAATTCCTAAATCAACAGGACGATGATGATGTCTGTAACTCTATCGCGTCGAAACTTCTTGAAATCGACTTGCTCAACTCTTCTGGTAAGTATGTTTCCGATCTCGGCGCATGCTGCGGCGAACCGCGGCGTGACATTCGTTCCCCATGCCGGTCAGGCCGGTGCATTTTGGGGCATGATCAAGGATGGCCAGCTGATCAAGGCGATCCCACGGACAGAATTTGATCCACGCCCGACAAAAATGATCAGCGATGGGGTCGTCAGCCGAACCTATCACCAGACACGTGTCAAATATCCACATGTCCGCCGGTCTTATCTTGAAGGTTATGAAAACGGCGATGTACGGCCGGATCTGCGTGCGCGGGAAGACTTTGTGCGCGTGGATTGGGACACTGCGCTGTCTTTGGTGGCACGTGCGATCCTCGATACAATCGATGAGCACGGCAACGAGGGTCTGTTTTCAACCTCCTACGGGGGCTGGTCTCATGGCGGCGTTCTGACACCCAATGTTTTACAGGGCCGCTTTTTCAATCTGATCGGTGGTGCGGCTGTCACCGTTGGCGACTATTCAGGTGGCGCTGGACAAATCATCATGCCGCACGTTCTGGGCGACATGGAGGTTTATTCGCGCCAGACTTCCTGGTGGCAAATGTTGCAGCATTGCGAGACCTTCGTGATGATTGGCACCGATATGCATAAAAACGGCCGTGCAGAGGGCCGTACGACCGATCACTCCATGTATCCGAGATGGGAACAGATCAAGGAAGCCGGTGTCGACTTCATCTCGATCAACCCACAGCGTACAACCACCGACGAGTGGCTGAATGCAGAATGGATCAAGATCGTTCCAAACACGGATACGGCGCTTTTCCTCGCCATGAGCTATCACGTCCATGAAAACGGCAGCTACGACCGGGAATTCCTCGACAAGTACACGGTCGGTGCAGACAAGTTCATTGACTACCTGACCGGCAAGACCGACGACCGGCCCAAAACACCGGAATGGGCAGCTGCGATCACTGGCATCGATGCTGATCAGATCCGCGCCCTCGCCGATCGGTGTGCCACCACCAGAACCCAGTTTGCAGGCTCCTGGGCAATCCAGCGCGCTCAGCACGGTGAAATGCCGTATTGGGCGATAACGGCATTCGCGGCAATGACCGGCCAGATCGGCCTTCCGGGCGGCGGCGTCGGTTTCAGTTGGCACTGGGGCCAAGGTGGCGCCCTGTTCGCCCAAGCGCGTGTTCCAGGCGGCTTGCCTCAGGGACGAAACCGCGTCATCGGCATCTGCCCTGCGTCAAGGTTGAACGAGATGCTGCTCAATCCGGGCAAGGAGTTCACTCGAAACGGCAGTACTTTCAAGTTCCCGGATGTTCATCTCATCTACAATTCCGGCAACAACTTCGCGTCGCACCAGCAAGACACCAATGAACTGCTGAAGGCAATGGAGAAGGTGAAAACGGTCGTCTGTCAGGACCCCTGGTGGACTGCGGCCGCCCGGTTTTCCGATATCGTCCTTCCGGCAACATCGCATGTTGAGCGGGATGAAATCAGTTCCGGCGGCACCTATTCCAAGGACAAGGTCTATGCCATGCGCAAGCTCATAGACCCGGTTGGTGAATCTCTCGATGATTTTGAGATATTCCAGCGCCTGGCGGAAAAATTCGGTGTTGAGGGCCCGTTCACCAACAACATGGAACGCATGGACATCATTCAGGAGTCTTATGAGAAGTCTACGGCGGCTGATCATATGGATTTCGATGAATTCTGGACCACCGGGGTCGCCCGTGTGCCTCAGCCGCAGGAAGAATTCGAGTGGGTCCGTCATGGCAAGTTCCGCGAGGACCCTGACGCCAATCCGCTCAGAACACCTTCCGGAAAGGTCGAAATCTACAGCGAGACAATCGCCAAGATGAACATTCCGGATTGCCCGCCAATGCCGATGTGGCTGGAGCCCGACGAATATCTGGGTAACAGCGAACCGGACGATATTCACGTCGTCAGTCCGCACCCCTTTAACCGGATCCACTCGCAGTTTGCCCAGTCTGATCTGCGGCACGAATTGAATGTCCAGGATCGTGAATTCCTGCTGATCAATTCTGAAGATGCGGCTGAGCGCGGCATCGAGGATGGGGATCTCGTTGAGCTTCACAACGAGCGCGGAGCGCTGATAGCCGGAGCGCGCGTTTCCGACAACATCATGCGCGGTGTCGCATCGCTCTATGAAGGGGCCTGGCTGTCTTTCGACAGCAAGGGTCGCTGCAATTCCGGTGCGATCAACATTCTCACGTCCAGCCGGGCCTCCAGCGGCTTGAGTCAGGCAACGACAGCCAACACATGCATCGCCAAAATGCGCAAGGCCACGGATGTTGATGGTCCGAACCAGGCGTATGAACCTCCCAAGACCACGACTGATGTCGTCTCTCTGGATACATCGGGGTTCGGACTGGAGCGTGCAGATAATCTTCAGGAAACCTTCACCGCGAACATGGAGCCAGGTGAAAAACTCTTTTACGAGTACTGCACCTTGTGCCACGTGCCTCAGGATCCGGCGTCGCACACAAAAAATCAGTGGCGCGGTATTACGGAGAGCATGTTCGTGAATGCAGGCGTCACGGAAGAGGAAGGAGCGCTCATTCTTGAGTTCCTTGATCAGTACGCAAAGCCTGACTGATCCGACTGCATAACAACAGAGAGGGCGTGGCTGCAGTCCCGCCCTCTTTCTGTGTTCGCGCATCACGTGCGCGAAACTTTGCTGTATCCCAAGGCAACCGCTTCAGGAAATGATCAATCACTCCGCCGTTGCAGGGATTTCCATGCGCTGCCGAGACATCTTCCGTGTCAGCAGCATACGGCGGATGAAAGCAAGCACGAACAGTGCAGTCAGGATCAGGATGATTGTCGGAGCTGGAGCGCTATCAAGGAAGAAGCTCGCATAGGTTCCGGCGAGCATGGATGCCATGCACACACCGACGGCAACCCAAAGCATTGTGCCGAATGTTCGCACAAGCAGGAAGGCGATTGCACCCGGCGCAATCAACAAACCAATCGCAAGGATCAAACCGGCAGCAGACAAAGTTGCGACAATCGTCAGAGACAAGGCTGCCAGCAATCCATAGTGCAATAGATTGACCGGCAAACCGGATGCCTGTGCCTGGGCTGCATCAAAGCTGTGCAGCACGAGGTCCTTCCACTTCAATATGAGGGCGGTGCCGACAAGAACGGCAATAACGCCGGCCGTTAGGAGATCCTCCTGCCCGACGCCGAGCATGTTTCCAAAGAGAATATGGTCAAGATGGGCGTTGGTCTCAACGGAAACATATAGCACGATCCCGAGACCAAACATGCCGGAAAACACCACGCCCATGACGGTGTCCTGTTTCACCCGGCTGTTGCCAGACAGGTACCCTGTCGCGAGCGCGCAGATCATTCCGGCCGCAAAGGCACCGACCAAAAGGGGAAGTCCGAAAATATAGGCAACCACAATGCCTGGCAGGATCGCGTGGCTGACCGCATCCCCCATCAAAGCCCAACCCTTCATGACGAGAAAGCAAGACAGGAGCGCTGTCGGAACGGAAACGATGACGCAGATCAGAAATGCGTTCTGCATGAACGGGAACCGAAATGGCAGAAGAACTGTCTCCAGATCCATCAAACAGCTCCTTCCACCTTCTTGGAACGGTGCGCGCCATTACCTGCATCATCCAAGGTTGCCAAATCTTCGGGCGGTCCCTTTAACAGCGCTTGAGCGGCCTTGCGTTTTGCCGCCAGCAATCCGTGCTTGGGCGCAAACATGAACACAGCCAGGAAAATCAGCGTTTGCAGAGTGACGATGATGCCGCCGGTCGCACCATCCAGAAAATAGCTGACATAGGCGCCTATGAAGCTTGTCGATGCGCCGATCACGACCGAAAGTGCGATCAATCGCGGGAAGCGGTCGCAAAGCAGATAGGCGGTGGCACCTGGTGTCACAACCATGGCGATGACAAGAAAAGCGCCCACAGTTTGCATCGCGGCGACCACGGATGCCGACAGCAACACAAAGAAAATCGCTTTCAGCAAACCGGGTCTGAGACCAATGGTCCGGGCGTGATTTTCGTCGAAGAAGGTCACCATCAGATCCTTCCATTTCGTCAGCAGGATAACCAAGGAGACGAAGCCGATGATCGCCAGCTGCATCGTGTCTTCCGGCGTAATGGCAAGGATATTCCCCATCGTGATGGTCTGGATGGAGACGGATGTCGGATAGATCGAGACCACAAACAGTCCAAGTCCGAAAAAGGACGTGAAAATCAGACCAATGACGACATCGACTTTCAGTCCCGACCTTTCGGACAGGAACAGCATGGCGCTCGCCGCAAGCCCTCCGGCCAGAAACGCACCAAGCGCGAACGGCAAACCAAGTATGTAGGCACCTGCGACACCCGGCACGACGGAATGCGCAAGAGCATCCCCGATGAGCGACCAGCCTTTCAGCATCAAATAAGCGGACAGGAAAGCGCAAACACCGCCAACGAGCGCGGAGACCCACATGGCGTTTGTCATGTAGTTGTAACCAAATGGCTCCAAGAGCACTTCCATCACCCAGAAGCCTCTTCTGCACCGGTCTGCCCTGGTGTCTTCTTGGCCGTCTGCACCTGGTCGCCATATTGAACGAATGGCCGTTCGTCGTCTGTCAGAATGGTGACCTTGCGTTGATCGCCATCGGTGTGCAGCGTCTCGTCGGAGATCGTGAAATGGCGCAGAACACCACCAAAAGCGAGCTCCAGATTGTCGCGCGTGAACGTTGTGTCGGTCGGCCCAAAGGCCAGAACAGTGCCCTTGACCAAAACCGTCCTGTCGCAAAACTCCGGAACAGAGCCCAGATTGTGAGTGGAAACGAGCATCACCCTGCCCTCGTCGCGCAGTTCCTTTAACAGCGCGATGATCTGCTCCTCGGTCTTGACATCAACGCCGGTGAACGGCTCGTCGAGAAGGATCACCTGGCCGTCCTGCGCCAACGCTCTGGCAAGAAAGACGCGCTTGCGCTGCCCTCCTGACAGTTCGCCAATCTGGCGATGACGGAAGTCCTGCATGTTGACCCGCTGCAGCGCCAGGTCGACGGCGTCGCGGTCAGCCTGTTTCGGCCGTCTCAGGAAGCCCATGTGGCCATAGCGCCCCATCATCACGACATCTTCGACAAGCACCGGGAACGACCAGTCGACCTCTTCGGACTGCGGCACGTAGGCCACCTGATTCCGGCGCAGGGCCTCCTGAACCGGCTGACCGAGGATCCGGATCCGCCCCTTGGCGGCTGGCACAAATCCCATAATCGCCTTGAACAGCGTGGACTTGCCCGCTCCATTGACGCCAACGAGAGCCGTTACGGTGCCACGCGGTATTTCAAAACTGGCATTCCAAAGCGCGGTATGTCCATTGCGATAGGTCACCGTGACGTCTTCGGCGGTTATGCCATCACCGGCTGCTTGAGCGGTCATGTCCATGTCCGGGTCCTTGAGGATTTGAAGCATCACGAAAAGCCATTAAAGAACACTATTGAAACGATCACAATTGCGGCCAACTCTTGACCGCAATTGCAGTTTTTACGCGGCGAGGCAGTGGTTAGTTTGCCGCCGACTTCAATCCGTCCACGACTGTTCCGGCAGTCACTTTTAGCAGGTCAAGGTAAGTCGGCACCGGTCCGCCGGCTTCACTAAGGGAATCCACATACAGCACGCCGCCATAGGCAGCACCGGTTTCCCGTGCAACCTGTTCCGCCGGTGCGGTGCTGACTGTGCTTTCGCAGAAAACGACCGGAATTTCGTTTTCGCGTACGCCATCGATGACGGCACGCACTTGCTGTGGCGTTCCCACTTGATCAGCGTTCATCGGCCAAAGATAGAGCTCCTTCATGCCGAAATCCCGGGCAAGGTAGCTGAAGGCTCCCTCGCAGGTTACCAGCCAGCGTTGTTGTTCCGGAATTTCCGCAACGGCTTCGCGAAGCGGTTCGATCGTCGCGCGCAACTGCTCTTTATAAGCTTCGGCATTTTTCTGATAAGCGTCGGCATTGTCAGGATCCTGGGCGGAGAATGCATCGACGATGTTGTCTATATAGATCAGCGCGTTGTCGAGACCCATCCATGCATGCGGGTTGGGTTTGCCTTCATATGAGCCGGAGCGGATCGAAATAGGGTCGATGCCATCCGTCAGGGTCGCTGACGGAACATCTCCCAGATTGCCGAGAAACTGTTCAAACCAGAGTTCAAGGTTCATACCGTTCCAAAGGATCAGGTCGGCGTCAGACGCACGAACGATATCCTGCGGGGTCGGCTGATATCCGTGGATCTCTGCACCCGGCTTGGTAATGGAAACCACTTCAGCCGTGTCTCCAGCAACATTTTGCGCAATGTCTGCAAGAACAGTGAAGGTCGTCACGACCTTCATCTTGTCGTCAGACCAGGTCGCTGTCGATGAAAATGACGCCAGCGCCGTCGCCAACACGGCCGCTGTCATTGAAAAGCGCTTGTTACCGGTCATTCAAATCTCCCAAACAGAAAAGTATCTTCTTGCAAGTGATATTGCAACTCATTCGCAACTGTCAAGCTTGTTGCGAATGAGTTGCAATATTAAAAACCTGTCAAACTGAATTCAGCCTCGGCAAAAATAAAACCGCCGGCCCAAGGTCCGGCGGTTTCTGCATGCCAAAAAGACACCCAGCGTTGTTGCCTCAGGCGGCTGAAACCTTGTCCAGGAAGGTTTCAATCCCCTGCTTCAGTGCAAGACTGCGGTTGCTCAGGTCATCGGAAGCCGCAAGCACATTGCCTGAAGCATCCTTTGTTTCGACCACCGCTTTTGCCAGCCGGTCCATGTTGGATTTCACCGCCATCGTGCTTTGTGCGGCCCGCTGTACGTTTCCGGAAATCTCGTTAGTGGCCGAGCCTTGTTGAGAAACAGCAGTTGAGATGCCCTGCGTATAACCATTGACCTCTTCCATCGTGTCAGAGATCTCGCCAATCGCAGCAACCGCTTCAGTCGTGGAGTCCTGAATGGTTTGGATCTGGGAGGAGATTTCCTCAGTCGCTTTCGAAGTCTGGTTCGCCAGCTCCTTGACCTCGGCGGCGACAACCGCAAAGCCCTTGCCCGCCTCGCCGGCGCGCGCGGCTTCAATGGTGGCATTGAGAGCCAGCAGATTTGTTTGTTCAGCGATGGCCTGAATGAGGTTGACCACTTCGCCAATCTTGGATGCGGCTTCCGCAAGCCCCTGAACCTTGCCGTTGGTCTCGTGAACGGCTCCGGTTGCCTGCGTCACGATATCTGATGACCTTCGTACCTGTTCACCAATTTCAGCGATCGAGGCGGATAGTTCTTCGGCGGCACCCGCGACGTTTTCAACGCTCATGGAAGCATCTTCACTAACGCGCGATGTATCCCCCGCCTGCTCCGCACTGTTCCTTGCAATGCCACCCAGCGAAGACGCTGTGCCGCTCATGCCGGCCGCAGTTTCGTCGAGTGCGCTCAAAAGTCCCTGAACTTCTTCACGGAACCCCTGGATCAGACCTTCAACAGCCTCCTGACGGGTAAACTGTTCCTGCCTGTGGTCATCAGCCTCGATTTCCAGGCGAAGACGTTCGCGGGCGTTTTCCTGGAAGACCTGCACTGTGCGGCTCATGTCGCCGATCTCGTCGCGTTGATCTGTCGACGGAATTTCCACATCCGTGTCACCTTCCGCGAGACGACCCATCGCAGCTGTCAAAGCTCTTGTTGGCTTGGTAATGACAAGCGAGACGACAAAGGCCAGCAAACCGCCAACCAGCACCGCCGCGAACAGCGCGACAGCAATCAGACCGAGAGCCGTGTCGGCGCGCGCATATGCGCTGGCCGATTGTGCTTCGGTCAATGCCGTGATGACGGACCGGACCTTGTCGGAGATCGCCGCAAGTTCGAGCCTTTTGGTGTCAAACACCTCCTTGGCAGAGACCATATTGGCAAATTCTGCTTCGTAGTTGTTCACCTCCTGCTCGATAGAGGCAACCGCATCGGTAATTTCAGGAAAGGCAGCGCTGTCGGCCTTGAGCGTGTTCGCAAGATTGCGAAGAATTCCGATGCGCGTTGTAACGTCATCTGCGCCCATGGATTCAAAGCCGGCGAAAAACTCCATTGTGACCGAGCGAATCTCGAGTGCCGCCCGCTGAAACTTGATGGCATTGACATTCACTAGATCAACGATACCAAGCTTGGATGACGCCTTTCCAGCGACCTTTTTGGCGTCGTCGCTCGCCGCGTAAACGACTTTACGCAACACAGCTGCCTGATCATGTATGCTGTGGAGCCCGACAACCAATTCGGCGGCAAGATCAGCTGACACCAGTGCAGCCGGAGCGCTTTCCCCCTCGATCTTCGGCATTTTTTCTTTTAAACCAACGGCAAGCGCTGAAAGGCCTTTCATCTTTTCAGGATCCAGGCCTTCAACCTTCAATTTGGCAGCTTTTTTGGCCCATTTGGCAAGAGACAAGACACCATCGGATAGAGCGGCAGACACTTCAACAGGCAGATCTGCATTCTCCCCGACTTCGGCCACTGACACCGACAATTCAGAGCTGGTGTCTTCCATATCGGAAAGCATGCGGCCAACCTTGTCGGCCCGGTTTCGGGTACCGGTCGCCTTTTTTGCAGCGCTGCCGGCATCCCTTTGTATCTTGTTCATCTGGTCAGTGATCTGAACGGAAAGCGTCTCCAACCGGACAGCGGACTTCAGAAGACTGTCCACCTGTGCCTGCCGGCTGTCCACTGCCTCCACAAATCCGGAAAATTCTCCACTCAATTGCCCCACAAGCGCAATAGCTTCTTCGGTCGCCTCACCACCTGCGCCGCTTTCGGACACACTGTCCAAAGAAACCAGTGCCTGCTCCAACTGTCCGATCCGGGCGCTCGCTGACTGTGCCAGGTCCGGGCTGCTATCGGCAAGGTAGGCCTCCTGCGCCTGGGCAACTTGCTGTAGATTTGCCATCGCCGCCGTGGCCTTGGCGCTGACATCCGATTGAGCCCGCAATCCAAGAATTGCAACAGTTCCGACAGCACCAACTGCCGCTGCAACAAGTATCATTGTGACAAACCCGCCCCCGACTTTAGCCGAGAAGCGCGCATTCTTTAATGGTGTAAGTAACTTGGACATGTGAACCCCGCACTTTCTTTCATAGAATGCGGGGCAGATAAACAATTGGTGAAGAGATCAGGCCGTCGAAATTCCATTCGGACGGTGAATTAAATCGAAGACGAATGTGTGATTTCTAACAATAAGATAAGGGCAAAAATTCATTCAATTTTTTTGCCTAAATTAAATGATGCATATCTGCCAAAGCACGTCAGAGCTCGAATATGACCTCTGAGTGCTGATTGCTATGTAGTTATCCGTAGAACGATTCTATACTTTTTTCCGCTCGATGAATGCTTGCCACAGATCGTTTCATTCACCAACGACCTCTTTCAGATGTGCAGCGTCCAATAGTTTCTTCAAAGTTGCGCGTTCACCGATTTGATTTGCCATCAACAAGATGAGGCGCGCATTCAAGGCATCGCTTTCCTGTTGGGTCAGGCCTTCATGGGCCGACAAAAGATCAGCATAAAAGTCGTCCGGTGCTTCCAGATTGAGCCCAATTCCCTGTCTGCTCATGCGCTTTGCTCTCCCTTGCCGATCGCCTTCTTGAACGCGATTGCCAATTTGTCCGCATCGAAGTCGCGCCACCTTGCTGCAACGTGCTGATCCGGTCGAAACAGATAGACTGCTGCCTCAAGGTCGCCCAGGTACCGCTCTTTGATTTCGGGCCCGATTTCAGTTTCAGGCAAGCTCCTGCCTTCTATCTGAACACCCAGGACATCGCACTTTTCAGGTACTTCCACTCCGAAGCCCAGCAGTACAAATCTGTCTCCGAGACTGTCTACCAGCCAAGATTTGCCCAATGGTGCATCAATAGCAGGACTGCCGGGCCTCGTCCGAGCGGGCAGGTCAACCTGGTCCTCACCGTTCAAAGACGATCCATCGTAGATCGCTGGTACGGACAGGCGGCCTGAATTTACCAATGGCCTGGCAAAAGAATGGTGTTCGGAAAGATCCAGAACAGCGTCCCTGAATATCCTGCTCATTTCCGACTTGGGCGTTATGAAATCCGTTGAGCGCGAGCTTTGAAGGATGTTTTCGTCAGCGGCCAGTTCGCGTTCGAAACCATAGCTGTCCAGCAACGTTTCCGGAGCCTTGTCCTGAAGCACAAGTTTCAGCTTCCAGCCCAAGTTGTCGATATCCTGAAATCCCGAATTTGCGCCCCGAGCACCAAATGGCGACACCTGATGCGCGCTGTCGCCGGCAAAGAGGACGCGGCCGTGCCTGAATTTCTCCATCCGCCGACACTGGAACGTATAAATTGAGACCCACTCCAGATCGAATTCAACGTCCGGCCCAAGCATCTGCCGCAGCCTCGGCACGACGTTTTCAGGCTTTTTTCCTCGTCCTTGTCGACTTCCCAACCAAGTTGAAGGTCAATGCGCCAAACGCCGTCTGGCTGCTTGTGCAGCAGAGCCGACTGGTCCTTGTTGAACGGTGGATCAAACCAGAACCAGCGTTCGGTCGGGAAATCCGCCTTCATAACCACATCGGCAATCAGGAAGTTGTCCTCAAAGACCCTGCCGACAAAATCAAGATCCAGCATGCGCCTTGCCGGTGAGCCGGCACCATCGCAAGCGATCAACCAGTCTGCCTCAATGTTGTAGGCGCCTTCGTGGGTTTCCACGGTCACAAGTGTATGGTCATCGTGGTTTTGAAGGTTCGCAACCCGATTGCCGCCGCGGATTTCAACTGGTTTTCCCTCTGCCTGCAGTGCCCGGATACGCTCAACAAGATAGAGCTCGCAATAGTACTGCTGGAGATTGATGAAAGCTGGCCGTTTGTGACCTTCTTCAGGCAACAGGTCGAACGCGTAGACCTGCCTGTCGCTGAAAAACACCTTGCCGGTGTTCCAGACAACGCCTTTCGAGACCATCTCGTCTCCGCAGCCGAGCCGATCGAAAATTTCCAGCGAGCGTTTGGAGAAACAGATGGCGCGTGAGCCGACGCTGACACGTTCGTTGTCATCCAGCACCACAACGGGAATGTCAGACTGGGCCAGGTCGATCGCCATGGCGAGCCCGACCGGTCCGGCGCCGATGATGACGACCGGATGGCGAACGGGTGCCGCAGCCCCCTGATCATCGCTCCACTTATAGGGATAGAGCGGCACCTCGAACAATTTGGTCACAAGTCGTCCTCCCGCTCCTGACCTTATAAAAACTTGGCGGCAATCGGATGCCGGTCGAAATCTAAATAGAACTCGTCAAGCTGCGGCGGCGCAACTTCAGTCCCAGCCAACATGGCGTGAACCTGCCCACGATGATGTATCTGATGCTGAAACAGGTGCAGCATAGTGCTGCCAATTGTTTCTTCAAACCGACCGTTCTTGCCCCGGTCCTGCACAACCTTGCGATCCAGATCCTCATCCTTGAGCGCGTCACAAAATCCGATCAGCTTCAGATCTTCCTTCCCCTGAGCAATCCGAAGCTCTTCCACTGTCTCCAAATGAGGAACTGAGAAAACAGCTCTTCCCTGCCCCACCTCCTTCAGCGCATCAATGTAGTAGCGATCGACCTCCCAATTGTGGTTGAGCGTCTCCCGGATCGACGGAAAGAAGTTGGTTCGTTCTGCCTCAAACGCGTCCTGAGACAGCTGGCAGCAGGCCTCGAACAAACGCTCATTTGCATAAGCGTTGTTACGTGCCATGAGGCGGAGTTGATCCAAGGCACCTGTCATCGCTCACCCTTGCAGATCCGCCCACATCTTTGCGTCCCGTTCCGCCGTCCAGATGCGCGGCGTGTCTATGCCGAGCGCTTCGTCATAGGCCCGGGCGACGTTGAACGGCAGGCAGTGTTCATAGATTGCGTAGTCCTTGAACTTCGGATCACATTCGGCACGGCAGGCGTCCCAGGCGTCCTTCAGCGAACCACCCCCTTGGGCGATCCGGGCCACAGGCCTAAAGGTCGAAGACACGAAATCGGCGGTGTTGGTCAACGCCTTGCCGACCATCTCCCTGCCGACCAGCGCTTCGCCGCGGCCAGGCGCTATGGCTTCCACATCAAAGGAACGGATGGCCTGAAGCGTCGTCGGCCAGTCGTTGAAATGGCCGTCACCGCAGTAACATGCAGAATGGTATTCGACGATGTCACCGGTGAACATGACGTTCTCGTCCGGTACATGAATAACGATGTCCCCCGCCGTATGGGCGCGGCCAAGGAAGCGAAGGTCAACCCGACGTTTGCCAAGATAGACGGTCATGCGGTCGTTGAAGGTGGTTGTCGGCCAGGTCAGGGGCGGAATATCACTGACGTTGTCATAGCCCATGAACAGACGCGGGAAGCGCATGAATTCAGATTCCCGGTCTTCCGCGCCGCGTTCCACAACCATCGAACGAGCCTTCTGGCTCATGATCACGGTCGGTGCCTGATAGGCGGCAGCCCCCAGCACACGCACGGCGTGATAGTGGGTCAACACAAGATGACTGATCGGTTTGTCGGTTACGGAGCGCACCTTCTCGATCACCTTGTTGGCGAGTTCAGGGGTCGCCTGCGCCTCGATGATCATGACACTGTCATCGCCGATGATGACGCCGGTGTTCGGGTCACCTTCAGCGGTAAAGGCCCAGAGGTCCCGGCCAATCTCGGTGAACGAGATTTGTTTTTCTGCCATGTCTCCGGCGGATGCGAATTGCTTGCTCATCTCATCTCCCAATCTGCACCCTGGCAGTCTGTTTCAATTTGTCTTTGATCAACCGAACAAAAAAAGAAAGGCTAGGCCCCATCCGACACTTCAACGGTCTGCTCGATGGCACCGAAGATCGAATGGCCATCCTCATCAGACATCTCAATGCGTACAGTGTCGCCCGACTTCAGGAATGGCGTTTTGGCTTCGCCGGTCTCGATCGTTTCAATCATGCGGACTTCAGCGATGCATGAATAACCGGCACCACCTTGCGCAACAGGCTTGCCCGGACCGCCGTCCCGTTTGTTGGAGACCGTTCCAGATCCAATTATGGTTCCAGCGCACAAGTCTCTCGTTTTTGCCGCATGCGCAATGAGGTTGCCAAATTCGAACGTCATGTCGATGCCGGCATTGGCGCGGCCGAAAGGCTCGCCATTGAGATCAACATGCAAGGGCAAATGAAGTTTCCCGCCTTTCCAGGCATCGCCAAGCTCATCTGGCGTCACAGCAACCGGTGAAAAGGCCGAGGATGGTTTTGACTGGAAGAAACCGAAGCCCTTCGCAAGCTCCGCCGGGATCAGGCCCCGCAACGACACATCATTGACCAGCAGGACAAGCAGAATTGCGTTTCGGGCCTCTTCGGGACTCGCGCCCATGGGAACATCGCCTGTGACAACTGCGATCTCGCCTTCCATATCAATGCCCCAGACCTCGTCCCGCATCCTGATCGGGTCACGCGGCGAGACAAATGTGTCGGATCCGCCCTGGTACATGAGCGGATCCGTCCAGAAGGTTTCCGGCATCTTTGCGCCTCGTGCACGGCGCACCAGTTCGACATGATTGACATAGGCCGACCCATCCGCCCACTGATAGGCGCGCGGGAGTGGCGACAGCGCGTCGTGTTCATGGAAGCGAAGCATGGGAACGGCTTCGTGCGACAGGCTTTCGGCAAGCAATGCAAGCTTCGGCGCGACCTTAGCCCAGTCATCGAGCGCGGCCTGAAGCGTGGGTGCAATATGGCCGGCCTCCGTACAATAGGTGAGCCTTTCATTCACGACGACAAGTTTGCCGTCCCGGGTGCCGTCCTTCAGCGTTGCCAGCTTCATTGACTTTGTTTCCTTGTGATCGTCAGACCGTCATGGCCAACGATGGTTTCCCCCGAAAAGGCCTTGGTTGCCTCGATCCATTCCGCGTGTTCAAAGCCCGGCAAATCCGCCGGGATAAGGTGGTTCAAAACAAGTCTTCCCGCCCCCGCTTCTTCGGCGATTTTCGCAACATCGGGTGCCATTGTGTGGCTTGCCAGCAAGTGCTGGCGCAGCCTGTCTCCATTCCCCGTGATTTCAACGATCTTGTCTACCCCACGAGACAGCATCGCTTCGTGGACCAGCAGATCACACCCTTTCGCAAAATCGGCCAATGGGGGAAAAAAGTGGTGTCGGCAGAGAAAACGACAGACCAGTCTTCCGTCTCGAACCGCAAGGCAAAGCAATCAACGACCGGAGGATGGTCCACTTTGAACGCCCTGACACCAAGGTTTCCGTCCTCCAGAGCGACCTCGCCTTCCTTCAAGAGATGAATTTCCACCAATTCGCGCAAATCCGGGCGGCCTTCATCTTCGATCCTGAGGTCGATATCATAGCGCATAGATGCCAGGAAACCGTCCCAATACTCCATGAGATCGGCCGGACCATAGACTTTCACGGTGCTGGAAAGACCCGTGGTCCAGGCTGTATGGAGCAGCGGCCCAAGTTCCAGCACATGATCTGAGTGCATATGAGTTATGAAAACGAGATCGAGCTGCTTCAGAACAATGCCGGCTTCCACAAGCCCGCGTGTTACGCCGAGCCCGCAGTCGACGACGCAGCGACGACCGCCAATCTCGAGCAGAGAGCTGGTTGGCGACGGCCCACCTGGCCGAATTGCCGGACCGCCCTTGCACCCTAGAATGACCAGCCGGTCCTGAAGTTCAGGCAGTTTCGTTCCGCTCATTCTGCGTTCCAGGTTCCTTCCGGCGTACCGTCGAACTTCTTCTCAAGCGTTTCCCAACAGTCGATATAGTCGTCCTGCATTGGCGCTTCCTTGCCGGCGAACTCGGTCAGATGCTGAGGGAAACGGGTCTCAAACATGAAGGACATTGTATTGTCGAGCTTCTCCGGCTTCAAATCTGCATTCGAAGCCCCTTCAAATGCATTGTTGTCGGGCCCGTGCGGCAGCATCATGTTGTGAAGGCTCATGCCACCGGGTACGAAGCCCTGAGGTTTGGCGTCATACTGACCGTATATGTTGCCCATCAATTCGGACATGATGTTCTTGTGGTACCAGGGTGGACGGAAAGTGTCTTCCATTACCATCCAGCGCTCACGGAACAGTACAAAGTCGATATTGGCAGTGCCCGGTACTCCGGACGGAGCTGTCAGAACGGTAAAGATCGACGGATCCGGATGGTCGAACAAAATGGACCCGATCGGGCAATAGTTTCGAAGGTCATATTTGCAAGGCGCATAGTTGCCATGCCAGGCCACGACATCGAGCGGTGAATGCCCAATCCTGGTTTCATGAAACTGCCCGCACCATTTTACCGTGACCGTCGAGGGCACTTCCTTATCCTCGAAGCTGGCGACAGGTGTTTTGAAATCGCGGCGGTTGGCCATGCAGTTGGCACCGATGGGGCCCCTGCCCGGCAACTCGAATTTCTGGCCGTAATTCTCGCACACAAAGCCGCGGGCCGGGCCCTCCAAAACCTCAACCCGGTAGACAAGACCGCGCGGCAGGATCGCAATTTCCTTCGGCGCCAGCTCAATGACACCGAGTTCGGTTGCAAAGCGCAATATGCCTTCCTGGGGAACAACCAGCAGCTCGCTGTCGGCGGAAAAGAAATAGGCATTTTCCATCGACCGGGTGACCAGATAGATGTGGCTTGCCATGCCGACTTGGGTATTGACGTCGCCAGCGGTCGTCATGGTTCGCATACCGGTCAGCCAGGTCAGTTCCTCATCGGCATGCGGCACCGGATCCCAGCGGTATTGTCCAAGCGAAATCACATCCTCAAGAACATTCGGAGCGCTTTTCCAGTAAGGCAGATCTATCTTGCGGAACCGGCTCGTATGCTTGACCGACGGCCTGATCCGGTAACACCATGTACGCTCGTTCTGGTGGCTTGGTGCTGTGAAGGCGGTGCCGGACAATTGCTCGCCATAAAGGCCATACGCGCATTTTTGAGGACTGTTCATGCCCTGTGGCAAGGACCCCGGCAAGGCTTCTGTTTCGAAATCATTGCCAAAGCCCGGCATGTAACCCAGATCCGAAGAATTGTGTCCAGCGCTCCGGGACCCAGCCGAACTGTCTGCTCTCTGATCCATGATGACCTCCCGGTTCAGTTTTAATTTAGTTACAGATGTAACTTTTCACCTCTACGGCGTCAAGCTGGATTGGACACTTCCACGTGGCGTTACGTGCTCTTTTACTCCAAACATCTGAAATGCTTTCAGTTTTCACGATTTACTCAAACAGCTCTTTCGAGGAGAAAAGCATCTGTCAGGGCGGCTAAGATTCAGTCTTGCCAGAAATTTGATGAGCTGATACACATGAGAACATAACATGAACACTTGAGGTGACCAATGCGGTTTGCAGATCCGATCCGTGAGCAATCGTCCGTGCTTGTGGCTTCACACACACCACAATTGGACACTCAGTCGACAACTGATGTCACTGTGCAGGATGTTCGAACCATGATGCTTTATCTGAGAAAGGCACGGGATCGAGCCATCGACATTCGCGATCGCGCTCCAGCGGGAAGTTATCTTGAAGGTGTGCTGAAACGCACGATCGACGGCATCACACTGGAACTGTCCCAACTGGAATATCTGCTTGCCTGCAAGCCGGCCGACGCGTCCTCAGACAAGAAATCAAAACGGAGAATGCGCCCGGCTATCTGATACCTGTTCGCACGTCGGTCAGCCTCGTATCGGTGCACCCTTTGAATTCAGTGTCTGAACGTCAGCGGTACTTGGCAGCCGTGATGAATTCGCCAAAGGCCTCGCACCAGACAAGAACAGTGGTGTAGTCATCGATATTCACGTCATCGGGCACATCGACAATAAACCCATTGAAGGTCTTGATATCGCCAAGTCTGCGGGCGCTTGCCTTGATGGCCTCAAACGCGGCTTCGTCCTCGACAAATTCTTTGGCAAGATAAAGCTTGTAGTCGGGGCCTGGCGACAATTCACCTTCGTGAACAATCTGGTTTTTCGACAGGCTGATTGTGCCTTCCCCCCAATGCAGAAGATCACTGCCTTTCAAGTCTCTGGTCAGGCCGGCTTTGTATTGCGCCTGTTCGGTTGCAGCTGACAGAGAAGCCGCATCCGGTCCTTCAGGAGCTGTCAGTATGGGCAGGAAATAGACACCAAGCGCAAACCCGGCGGCAAGCATCGCGCCATGGGAACACAGCAACAGTAACAACCGGATCATTTCTATTCCTCCGACCGGCGCGTCATTGGCACCGATTGGGAAGTCCACATCGGCACTCAACATGACCTAAAACATGACTTTATTGCGGAGCTCGCGATCTCCCTGCTTTCCAGCAAACCACACCAGTTCCAAGAAACACAAAATCAATCAAAAGTTCAGTTGCGGATTGAACTACAAAAACCTCGATCAAAGCGCGATCAAAAGCAAGAGGCAATCAAGTTTTCGCCTTGCTCTTAACCAATCTGCAAAGCATTTTGTGGTTGGTTTGACCATCAAATTGAATTTCCTGGCAAGTCATGACACCCACCGAAGCTTTTTCAATTTCTCTAGAAGATAAAATCAAAATACTGGAAGGCGATTACCTACTAGGAAAAATCCATCAATTATCGCCAAATAGGCAAGTAAACAAAACATCTCTTTCTGATAAAAAAAATCAGTTAAAAACTTCTTTCTTAGATTTTTTACATCAAGTAATACACAAAGAACTCTCTGTAGATCCAAGCGCTGAATTTCAAAAACTTGATAGACTTATAATAGACACCCTCTATTTAGTTCGGCTCGCCTGCTTCAGAGACGAGATTGACATTGAGAAAATAGTTGACCAAGCACCGAAGGATCTCGAACAAGTTCTTCGAAACTTCCGGTTAGAGCTTTTAAGTACCCTTGAATATGACCAGAACGAAAGAAATGAGATCGAAGCAAGACAATTGGAACTCGATTTACATCTGAAATGGCTTGATGAAGCTAAACTTGATATTCCGAATACTTTGGATTGGCTCAAACAAAAATCACGGGATGAATGGCATATAGCTGTGGCTAGGACAACATTTGACGGGGATATGGAATTACTGGATTGGATCGTTAGCCAACCTGAATGCGACACTTCAACCGCTATTTTTATTTTTTGGCAGGGAGCGCCTGAAGCCTATCTTTCAAATGAACTCGAAGGACGTCACTATTCTGAACGTATTCGCCGCCAGCAATTCAAGATTTTTCGAACGATCTCAGAGAACCTTCAGAACGGTTTTTATCGAAATCAAGACTTTTCCTTTCCGCATGCAAAATTTCGCCGCGATGATTGGAGGGCCTACCAAAAGCAGTTTTCTTTGCACAATGCTTCTGTTGAACGCTTCAAAGAAATCAATAGGCCGTTTCCCTGGCACATTCCTGAAATTGCATTTAAAAAATTTGACGGAATAGAAGCTAGCTCGGAGTATGTATTTGAAGGGTACAGCGTTTATCCAAAATTTGAAACTTGGATTAAAACCCTTTCTGCCTAGCAAGAAAACACTTTCGGTTCTATTTCTTAGACAGGATGCCAAAATGTACAACTTATGGTTATGCAGCCGCCTCATCTCCCGGCTCGGTTTGCCAGCCGAGATCGGTGAGCGTCACGATACGGTTGCCCCGCAAATCGGTGGCGCAGACTAGGAAACCGCGCTCTTCCATGTGACTGAGGAGCCAGCGGGCACGACCGGGTGAGCGTGTTCCATAGGCTGTCGCGATTTCCAGATTTCCCGGACAGGGAGCCTTGGCAAGTGCAGCCTTGGCCAGTAGCAAATAGACACCGCGCATATCGTCGGGCAGTTCGGCTGCTATCAACTCGGCCTGTGTCCAGGCACCATCGTCCACTTCACCCTTTTCAACCCCGGCCCGTGCTACCGATAGCTTTTCACGGAAAGCTTGCAGATCGGGTGCTCCACCCGGCAATTTCGCAATCCGGCAGCGAACCTGAAAATCCTGATAGAGCGATGCGATCGGCTGAAAGGCAGCATCGTCGTCTTCAAGGATGCCGGCAATGATCTCCGATATTTTCTCGTCCCGTTCGCCAAATTCCAGCAGGCTTTCAGCTTGTGGCGTTTCAGCTTCACCAGCCCGTTCCGCACTTGTGAGGCGGTCCAGCACCTCTCCCGTCGACGCGACCGGTTCGATATAGCGCTGGCGCACGGGCCGTACTTCGTCAGCACCGGGCGTGAAAATCAGGTCCTTTGCCTCTTCTTTTGGCTGCTCTGGAAGTGGCATCAGCTTGTGACTGCCTCCCCTTCCCGCGGTTTCGACCGGGCCAATCTTGACCGGGATCGGACGCCGTGACATTGCCGGGCCGAGCGCGATGAAATGACCACGGTCCAGATTGCGGAAACTTTCCGCCTGACGTCTCTCCATTCCGAGCAGGTCGGCTGCTCGTGCCATGTCGATGTCAAGAAAGGTCCGGCCCATCAGGAAATTTGAGGCTTCCGCCGCAACGTTTTTGGCAAGTTTTGCAAGACGCTGTGTTGCGATGACACCGGCCAAACCGCGCTTGCGGCCACGACACATCAGGTTGGTCATGGCACCCAGCGACCGGCGCCTGGCTTCTTCCGTCACTTCTCCGGCTGCGGCCGGGGCAAACAGCTGTGCTTCGTCGACGACGACCACCATCGGATACCAAAGATCCCGGTCCGCATCGAACAAGCCGTCCAGAAATGTCGCTGCTGCCTTCATCTGCCGGTCGGCATCCAGACCTTCCAGATTGAGAACAACCGACACGCGGTGCTGACGCACGCGGCCCGCGATCATCTGCAGGTCTTTTTCCGTGCCGACGGCGTCGACCACCACATGACCGTATTTTTCGGCAAGCGATACAAAATCGCCTTCAGGATCGATGATCGCCTGCTGAACCCAGGCTGCTGACTGCTCCAGCAAACGGCGCAGCAAATGCGACTTTCCGGACCCGGAATTGCCCTGCACCAACAGCCGGGTCGCCAGGAGCTCTTCAAGATCAAGCTCGGCGCGTGTCCCGCCCCTAATTTCCCCGATATCGATCTGTACTGTCATACGATCACTTGAGACACCGCTTCTGCCGCGCCATTCATTCCCCAGACCATGTTTCCTGCAGTGCGGTAGTCAGCACGATTCCTCAGCCGTTGCAAAGCCGTGGACCTTCCATAGCCGGGTTTTCCCAGAATTCCACCGGGCGCCGGAGCTGAATGCGGCGGGTTTACAGATGTTGTCTGAAGCGAACGGGTGCAAATAGAGGAATCTATGGCGCTTGACCCGGATGTTCCGGGGGAAATAAAGCCTCCCTATTTTGAATAAGCGCGCCAATCGTTCGGCCTTCTTTGATGACCTTTACGAACCCAAAGAAATAAAAATTACAAAAAAATATCTTTTTTCAAAATCTTACGGCTCACACCCACCTTCTTGTGAACGCCGAACGAAAATTCACCGCTCCATGAGTCCAGCTTTTCGACATTGGATTCTAACTTAAGTTAAAATCCACGATCTCTCGCCCGCGCATCTTGCAGTAGGCCTTCACCACCTTTGATTCATCTTTGATCCGATAGTCGATATCTACGTTCTTGCGATGTGATCCAAGGGCTCTTGAACTTGAAATACGCTCAATTGGCTTGAAGATGGCTTTGCGCGCGAAATCATTACAAATCTGGATCGCAATATCGGCGCTTATTACTTCTTCTTCATTTTGTTTTTCTTGTTCTTTTTTGTAATCAGCGAGAGATTCGCTTTGTGCCTTCAGAAGAGCCACGCATTGCGAAAACTCCACGGTGCCTGGAGTGAATTCCCCAGCGCATATCCGCTCAGCTTTTTCAGACTTTGTCTCTGAAACAGACGTGTCGGACACGCACCCTGCGAGAAGAGGAACAAGTACGGCAAAAACCCAAAATTTCATGTGATCCGCCCCCGCGCGGCAATAGCTTGAGTCAACCTGTCGGCAGCTGCCGCACCCTAACTAGCAACAATCACAAATACAATCAAAAATGGTATTGTTGGATTAACTTCCCGAATGAAGAGCAGAGAGCTGATTTGACGATTACTGTGTCACGGGCCTTTATTGGAACCACCAGATCGAGAATAACACTGCCTTCATCACCGGCGGCGGCTTTCAACACAAACTCTTCAATCTCGAACAGTACCAACTACTCAGAAACAAGCTTCTTTTTTCCACACCCAGTTGCGCAGCAAGCAACTTGGCCCCATTGGTGCTGAAACGGTCTCTACTTATCTCGACAATGTCGATGTCATCTTGGATGTAATGAATGTGGTCAGGGTCTTTAAGATCCAAGCAGAACAGTGTGCTAACGACAAATTCTTTTCAAAAAAGTCAAATAGATTCAACCCCTCCACTCCCAATCCCTAAGCTGCAAGGTCTTCCTCAATGGCTGTGTCGAGCACAGTTGCAGCGATTTTTTTATGAAACGGCAAGATCAGCGCTAGGTAAGCGTAGCCGAACAGGTTGTGCCGTTTGCAGCAGGTGGTGGCATAAACGCGCGGGGTCTTCCCAACGCTGCGGAAGATGGACAGGCGAAAATCCTGGTGCCAGTCGTCTTCTCCCAGAATGATCTCATTCTGCCCGACACCGTAGATCTTGAAAAACCCGACCCTGTCTCCGGCCTCACGCTCTTCCAAAGGTATGTCTGACTGCTCTTTGAGAAGATCATCGGTTGTTTTCAGCCCCAGTGGCTTGACCACCGCGTCGCGGGCCGCCAGAAGCTTGTTCATCCAGCCGATATCCGCATTTAGCATGTGATCCGCGAGCACCCTAATATCGACCGACTGCAGGTCTGGACGTCCTCTCAGTGAGACGGAAAAAGTGTCCATATAGTCGCCTTTCGAATGATAGGCGTTGAGGCGACTGTCTTGAGGAAGAGTGTCGGCAATGCTCATCTTCAGCTCCGGATCCATTGATAGAACGTAAAGACATTACACCAGGATCTTGCCGGAAACGCTGAGCAGATTGCCGCAATCAGCGTTTCCAGCACATTTGTTCTGACACCAGAAGGCGAACGTTTCTCCGTCAGGTCCAGCGACCAGGGAAGGCGATTTCCGTCAGCGGTTTGCGGCCACTTGGCGCTTCCCTGGACTGCAAGCTCTCCGGCAATTGGTTGGCATCTCCGCGTCGGCCAACGGCAAAGGCTATTTCCGGCTTGAAACGCTCAGGAACACCGAGTTTCTCGTGGATCTCATCCTTCAGGATACCGGCCATGCCATGGGTGTGATAACCAAGTGCCGTTGCCTGGAGGGCCGCATGCGCCCAAGCAGAGCCTGCATCAAATGAGTGCGCGCCATTGGCCCGGTTCGGCCTGCCATCCTTGCCGTCAACTTCCTGATCTGTGAAGAGAAAAACAAGTGCGGATGCATGTTGCGCCCAATCACGGTTAAACGGGTTCAGCAACTCGACCAATGGCTGCCACGCATTCTCGCCCCGCAATGCATAGACGAAACGCCATGGCTGTATATTGAATGCAGAAGGCGCCCAGCGCGCGGCTTCCAAAATGGTCTTCAGATCCTGCTCGGGCATCGACGATCCATCAAAGGCGCGCGGTGACCAGCGCTCGACAAACAGATCCGTTACCGGATGATCAGGTGTTCTGACGCTCATATTCGTTACTCCAGCTCTTTCTTGGGCTTCTATCCGCCCTGTCTTGCCCGAGATAGTCAATCTTTATCTTGATATCAAGATTCTTTTATAAAAGATATTTTGCATTTCCGAGCACGTTCGAAGAAGCACACGGATCAAAAAAACCGGGTGCAAATTGCCGAGGTGACTTAAGGTGGTGGAAATTGCTTTTGCAGGTTGGGGGACGGCACGTGGCAGGACTATCTGAAAAGGAGCGAAAGCGCGGTCTTGTTCTCGCCGTCGGCGGCCTTGGAGGGCTTGTCATGCTGGACGAGACCATTTTGGGCGTGTCGCTGCCAGCAATACGAACCGAACTTGACCTTTCGCCGACAACCGCACACTGGATCATCAACTCCTACATGCTCACCTTCACATGTTTTGCTGCCATTGGCGGCAAAGCGATCGACCTGTTCGGGCTGAGACCAGCCCTGATCGTGAGTTGCACTATTTTTGCGATTGCGAGCCTTCTCGCCGGATTTTCCGACAGTGCGGCCATGCTGATTTCAATGCGCGTTATCCAGGGCCTTTGTGCGGCGATCATGTTCCCCATGTCGCTTGCAGCCACAACACTGTCTTTTGGTGAAAAGGAACGTGGGCGAGCCATCGGCATTCTGGCCGGGATGGCAACGATCTTTCTGGCGGCAGGCCCGATGCTTGGCGGCGTCCTGACCGATTTTCTGTCCTGGCGCTGGGTTTTCTGGATCAACATCCCGATTGTCGTGGCTGGCGGTAGTCTCGCCTGTGTGCTCTGGCGCAATCCGGAGCATCCCCGGCCTCGGCCTGTCATTGACCGTATTGGCCTTGTCCTGCTCTTGATCGGTCTAACCGCATTGATTTTCGGCCTAATGGAAGGCCCCGATTTCGGCTGGGCCACACCGGTTATTCTGGCCAGCCTGGCGGGCGGCATCATTGGTCTTGTTGCGTTTGTGCTGTTTGAAGCAAAGCAAAGCAAACCGTTGGTCGATGTCTCGCTGTTCCTGCTGAAACCCTTTCATGCCAGCGCGGCGGTGATCCTTTTGACACAGATGAGCAAGATCATGGTTGCAATTTTCGTTCCGCATTTTCTCCAGTTGGAACTCCATTTTGCGGCCCTTTGGGCCGGTATAGGGACCGCAATAGCCGTGCTCCCCTTCCCGTTCCTGGCGGCACCTGCGGGCAAGTTTGTCGACAAACACGGGTCACGACGACCGGTGGTGATTTCTCTATTTCTGATTGGTCTTGCCTGTATCCTGATTGGCGCGCTGATGCATTTCAACAGCTACTGGGCCATTGCGCCGGCCCTTATTCTATGGGGCACCGCGCTGCCGATTGCCATGATCCCCGCAACACGTTTGAACGCCAATGCAGTGCCGCAAGACAAACAGGGCGAAGTCAGTGGCGTAGTGATTACTGTCAGGCTGGTCGGGGGAACTCTCGGCGTCACTCTTGGCAGCGTGTTATTGGCCATGAACGCCGGCTTTCCTGCCATTTTCTGGGTGACAGGCGCTCTGATCATTTTGTGTGCGCTCTACGGTTTGACCGCATTTACAGATGATGCGCCGGAAGAACAGTAGTTCCCGGCGCAACCTGTCAGCTAGGACCGATGCTTCTCAGGCGAAGTCGTCCTGAAACTGGTCTCTCAGAACATTCTTCTGGATCTTGCCCATCGTGTTTCGCGGCAGTGTCTCTAGAACGTGGACCCGTTTGGGCTGCTTGAACTTGGCCAATTTGCTGGAAAGCGCCGATTGAACGTCGCCACTCTCCAGACTTGCACCAGGTTTTGGAGCCAATACCGCGACAACAGCTTCTCCAAAATCGGGGTGCGGTACGCCGATCACCGCGCTTTCCGCCACACCTGGCATCTCGTCCAGTGCAGCCTCAACTTCGGCGGGATAAACATTGAAGCCACCGGAAATGATCAGATCCTTGGAACGGCCGACGATAGAGATGTAGCCTTCTTCGTCTACGCGGCCCATGTCGCCGCTGATGAAGAAGCCGTCGACACGGAACTCCTGAGCTGTCTTTTCCGGCATCTGCCAATAGCCCTGGAAGACATTCGGACCCTTGATCTCGATAATTCCGACGTCGCCTTGCGCCACCTCCCGGCCGGTCTTTGGATCGGCGATCCTGATGCCGACACCAGGCAACGGAAAGCCGACGGTGCCCGGTCGCCGATCGCCATCATAAGGATTGGAGGTGTTCATGTTGGTTTCGGTCATGCCATAGCGTTCCAGAATGGCGTGCCCGGTGCGGTCCGAAAACTCCTTGTGAACTTCCGCCGAAAGCGGCGCGGAACCGGATATGAAAAGCCGTATATGGGCCACAAGATCTCGCGTAAACTCATTAGATCCGAGCAATCGCGAATAGAATGTCGGAACCCCCATCATCGATGTGGCACGCGGCAACAGTGCTAGCATCCTCTCCAGGTCAAATTTGGGCAGGAACAAAAGCGAGCCACCTGCAATCATCAGGCAATTCGTTGCAACAAAAAGACCGTGCGTGTGAAAGATCGGTAACGCGTGCAGCAGAATGTCATCTTCAGTGAACCTCCAAACCTTGACCAGCGTCTGGGAATTGGAGGCCAGGTTTCCATGGCTGAGCATCGCTCCTTTGGATCGGCCAGTCGTGCCGGAGGTGTAAAGGATTGCGGCCAGATCGTCTTCATCCCGAGGTCGGGTCTCGTAGTCGTCCGCCATTTCATCAGCCAACTGCGCGAGCGTGCCGCCGCCCTCAGCATCAAGCGTCTGCAGCTTGGCGCCGGATTTTTGTGCCGTTCCGGCAAGCGCATCGGCTTTCGCAGGATCGCAGACAAACACAGCCGGTTCGGCGTCACCGACAAAATAGGCAATTTCAGCTGGTGTATAGGCTGTGTTGAGCGGCAGAAAAACACCGCCCGCCCTAATGGTGCCGAGATAGAGCATCAATGCGTCGGGCGTCTTTTCAACCTGAACCGCAACCCTGTCGCCCGGTTTCACGCCCAGCTTTTGCAGCGCCCCTGCATATTGCGCCGAGCGAGCAAGCACACCTTGATAGGTCAACCGATTTCCGTCTCCGGTTTCCAGAAACACTTTGTCCGGATCCGGAATAAAGGCGGTCAGCGCGTCGAAAAGGTGATTGCTCATCAAGAAATCCCAAGTTTGCCATCAAGTGCCGAGGCTATATGCCGATCGGGGTGACAGTTAAAGCAAGTCTCTACAGTTTCAGCAAGGTCACATTCCTTGGCTGAACTGCCAATGCTACTTATGAAGTCTCTGGCCGTTGTGATGGTCCTTTCCTTGACTTACCTCAATTTCGACCAACACCTGTTTCAAGTTATGATGGGTATTGCCGAAACTTCGGCCACGGAAAGCAGCGAGGATATCCTGGATGCCTGAAATCAGGCGGCTGACAATGGCTGAACTGATCGCCGACGGTGCCGTTCATTTGGTCGGCATATGTTTGGGCATAACGGCAACGGTCATACTCGCCGTGACGATGTGGGACGTTGCGGATCGCGCACGCCAGGTGACGGTCATGATCTATGCCGCCTGTCTGATGACGATGCTGATCTGTTCAGCGCTCTACAATATGTTGGCCAAGGACCATAAGTCCGGCATCTTGCGCCGTCTCGATCATGCCGCAATTTTCCTCATGATTGCAGGCACATATACACCATTGGCCGCAATCATTATCGGAGGATGGACGGGAGGCATATTGCTGGCCATTGTGTGGACCGGTGCTGTGGCGGGAGCTATTCTCAAGCTGGCACACCTGACCGGCCTGGACCGTTTGACGGTACCAATATATCTCGGCCTGGGTTGGGTGGTTGTTTTTGCGGCCCAGCCGCTGATCGAAAGGGCCTCGAGTTTCGGCTTTTTAATGATCCTGGCCGGGGGGCTGCTCTATACGATCGGAACCGTGTTTTATGCCTGGAAGAAACTGCCATTCCAGAATGCGATCTGGCATGCGTTCGTACTGGCAGCAGCGGTCTGTCATTTCACAGCCGTCTTTCATGACGTAGCACTGGCCATGACCCCATAATGACAGCGTGACAAATAAAAAGTGCAGCCTGCAATCAGCAAGCTGCACTTCTGTAACATCGCATTTCGTCAGGCTTCGGCGTTCGGGTCTTTTGTCAGCACAACGACCTTGGTCCTGAGGGGCACTCGATTGAACAGGTCAATCACGTCCTGCTGCCACATGCGGATGCAGCCGGAAGAGACACTCTTGCCGATGGAATTCGGCTGATTTGTGCCGTGAATCCGGTAAAGCGTGTCTGTTGCACCCTGCCACAAATCCATGGCGCGGGCACCGAGCGGGTTTCGCAGCCCGGCAGGAAAGCCTTTTTCCCAGTATCGCTCCAGCGATGGCTTGCGCGCGATCATTTCACGTGGAGGGCGCCAGATAGGATGAGGGCGTTTCACCCGAATCAGGGCCTCGCCTGACCATGCAAACCCTGCACGCCCGACACCGATGCCATAGCGCAGAGCCTTGTTGTTCCCAAGCGTCCAATAAAGAAAGTTATTGTAGGGGTCGACGACAATCGTACCTGGCTTCTCTCGGGTTTTGTATTCAACCACCTGACGCCAGTATTGCTTGTCGAATTTCTTGTAGTTGATCGCAGGCCAGGTGAAATCCCCGTCTGGCAAGGCTGCATAGGCCGAAGCATAGTCAAATTCTTCATCAGGCAGTTCTGCCTGGTCCGGCAAGCCGACGATGGTTGCAGTCTGGCAACCGGCGAGAGCGGATCCGGCAAGCGCAAGACCCCCGGTAAGAAGAAAGCGGCGGCTGAGAAAGCTTTCTTGCGCCGAAACAGTATCATTCAGCGATTTGGTACGCTTCATGGGACCTCCTGAAATTCAGGCTTCTTCTTGAGACAGCTTTTCAACAGTTGCAAGTCACATTCTGCCGATCTGCCTTACATTCTTCGCATGATTGCCTAGATTAACGGAGCCTGTTACCTGAGCGCCTCACTTCCCTGCCGTTTATTGCCATTGCTTGAAGGACTTTAACTTGCAAAACGAGACGACCAAGTCCCCCTTTCCCGTGTTCGACGGTCACAACGACACATTGCTCAAGTTGGAAATCGACAAGATAAAAGGCAAGGAACGGAGCTTTTTCGAACGTTCCGAGACCGGCCACATCGATATGGTACGCGCCGGGGAAGCTGGATTTGCTGGCGGCCTTTTTGCCATGTTTGTGCCCTCCAATCCCGACCAGGATTTTTCAAAACCGTTCAACCCGAAAGACCCGGCCAACTATCAGCCGGTCCCGCAAAAAGAAGCCCTGGATTTCACCTACCGGTTGCTCGAGCACGCCGAGCGGATTGTCGAGGATTCGGACCAACGCGTTGCTATATGCCGAACACCGGAAGAAATCCGCTCGGCAATCGAAGCACAAACCATGGCCATCAGCCTCCATATGGAAGGCGCGGAGGCAATAGATACACAATTTTATGCCCTTGAGGACCTTCACAAGCGCGGTCTCAGGTCACTCGGCCTCGTCTGGAGCCGAGAGAACGCGTTTGGTCATGGTGTTCCGATGGCACATCCCGCGTCACCGGACATTGGCCCCGGGCTGACAGGCCCAGGACGAGACCTGGTCCGCGCCTGCAATCAACTGGGCATCCTTCTCGACGTCTCACACCTGAATGAAAAAGGTTTTTGGGACCTTGCCCGCATCACGGACCGCCCCATCGTTGCCAGTCATTCCAACGTTCACGAAATTTGCGCCAGCAGCCGGAACCTGACTGACAAGCAGCTCGATGCAATCAAGGAAAGCGAAGGGCTCGTAGGCATCAATTTCCATATTGCATTCTTGCGTCCCGATGGCGCTTACGCCAGAGACATGCCGCTTGATGTCATGGCCGATCACGCAGCTTATCTTGTTGATCGTGTTGGCGAGGACTGCGTAGCGCTCGGGTCCGATTTCGATGGCTGCATGCTTCCCAAAGACCTCAAGGATGTCACCGGGCTTTATCGTCTGATGGAAGCTTTTGATGCCCGTGGCTTCAATGCCCAGCTTCTGGAAAAAATTGCGTACAAAAACTGGCTCTCCGCTCTTGAGAAGGCAGCAGCTTAAAGATTGTCCCGGCGAGCCACTGACGCGGAAGCCAAGTGGTCGCCGAGCCGAGCTGGAAAGGTGTCTTGTCCAGCGCTGCATGCGGACGCGCTTTTCGAACCTGCTCTCATTTTTGTTACTAATGCTGTCGAAATCGCGATTGCAATTGCTTGCCCTAAACGGAAGAATGCCTGCACTGTAATTTCTAACAGCCATTATTCTGATTTTGCATCGTAACTGCGCATTTTTGCTCTTGTCGTTGTTTTGCAGGTAGAGACGCAGACAGGTGCTTCCATCGGGCCATTGGCTGTCCGTGACTGACATGCCCCATCGACCGGCTTTCCTAACTTGGAACACCGGGTAGAGACTCGAAAAAACAGTGGCCTGAGACTATTCTCCGGCGACAGTTTTTGTGGTGCTGCCAGTCTTATTCGCTGCCAGGGGGAGGCAACGACTTGGACGAGATTGTAATTGCGGAAAACGTGCCGCAAGCCAAGACAAAGGTCAGTAAGAAACGGGCGCGCAAATCAGATGCCGTCTACCAGGATCTCAAACGCAAGATCCTGACGGGAGCGTTAAGCGCCGACAGTCCAATCACCGAGCAGTCTCTTGCCAGCGACTATGCTTGTTCGCAGAGCACGATACGCGAAGCTTTGATGCTGCTTCAGGAATACGGACTTGTGGTCAGGCGCGGTTACCAGGGCACGTTTGTCACGAACCCGACACCGCTTGAAGCAAAACTGATGCTGAAGCTGCGCTTCGACATTGAATCCACCGGCATTCTGGAAGCAGCCAAACTGGTCACGCCAAAGCAGATCGAGGAACTCAGGGAACTTGACCGGGACTTTGAGGAGTACCGCGCCGTGCGGGATGTCTTTGGATGCGCGGAAGTCGACAGATACCTGCACTTAAAGCTCTTCCGGATTGCACAAATGCCTGTTCTGGAACCTGTCCTGGTCCGGACAACAATGATGCTGCAGCGTGTGATGCTACCGACCCCCAGATCGGAAAAGGCATGGTCGAGGCCAAATGTGACCCCTCACAAGGATATTTTCGACGCGCTGCAGGCACGAAACGTCCAAGGGGCGATCAATTCGCTGCAGGCGCACATTCTCTCAAGCGCCGTTCTGCTCGCGCCACACTTCTATGGTTCAGATCTCGGCAGACTCAAGAATGAATACGACCATGAACCCGTTCAGGCGCTCGGTCTGACCGGGTTTTAAGCTCAAGCATGCGCCGTAACGTCAGGCGCTCTCCATCATTTGCTGTTGTGTCAGCATGGCCGCACCGATCAGTTCTTTGGTGTAATCGCACTTCGGCGCTTCGAATATGTCGTCGACCGAACCGGCTTCGACCACCTTTCCGCGCTGCATGACCATCACCGTATCTGAGAGCGCGCGCACGACCGCAAGGTCGTGACTGATGAAAAGGTAGGTCAGATGATACGTGTTTTGCAGATCTCTCAGCAGTTCAACCACCTGTTTCTGGATGGTTCGGTCTAGCGCGGATGTCGGCTCATCGAGGACAACCAGCTCCGGTTTCAACACCATCGTGCGTGCTATTGCGATACGCTGGCGCTGACCGCCGGAAAACTCGTGGGGGTAGCGGTTGCGCATTGCGGGATCGAGCGAGACTTCTTCAAGCGCCTGGCAGGCGCGCACGTCCCTGTCTTTTCCGCTTAGCGACGGTTCGTGCACCAAAAGCCCTTCAGATATGATCTGTCCAACGGTCATGCGTGGACTTAAGGAGCCGAACGGATCCTGGAAAATGAGCTGCATGTCCTTGCGCAGCTCCCGCATCGCTGCTCGATCTCTGCCGGTAATCTGCTGCCCCTGGAACACGACACGCCCACCTGCCGGAAGCAGGTTGAGAACCGCCCGGCCCAGAGTTGACTTGCCGGAACCGCTTTCTCCAACGATCCCGAGGGTCTGGCCCTTGCGCAGCGAAAAGCTGATGTCGTCAACTGCCCGCAGAACATGCTTTGGTTTCAGGAACCCTGAATCCAGTTCAAATTCCACCTCGACTTTCTGAGCTTCCAGGAGAACAGGAGCAGTGTCCGGAACCGGCGGTTTATGACCGGTGGGCTCTGCGTCCAGCAGCATTTTCGTGTAGGGATGCTCTGGTTGCGTGAAGATGCTGTTCGTCTCTCCGTTTTCAACCACCTCACCCGTTTTCATCACATAGACCCGGTCGGCGATGCGCCGGACAATACCCAGATCATGGGTGATGAAGATCACCGCCATTCCAAGCCGTTTTTGAAGATCGGCCAGAAGGTCCAGGATCTGCGCCTGCGTCGTCACGTCGAGCGCCGTAGTGGGTTCATCCGCGATCAGAACATCAGGATCATTCGCAAGTGCCATGGCGATCATGACACGTTGGCGCTGGCCTCCGGACATTTCATATGGATACGCTTTGATCTTTCGCTCAGGTTCGGGAATGTTGACGAGCTTCAGAAGGTCGAGCGCCTTTGCCTTTGCGGCCCTCCAGGACAGGCCGCCATGCACGACCATGGGTTCCGCCAATTGACGGCCAATGGTGTAGAGTGGGTCCAATGACGTCATGGGTTCCTGGAAGATCATCGTGATCTTGGCACCGCGTATGCCGTTCAGTTGCCGGACCGGCAACCCCAATATGTTACGGCCTTCATATATCACTTCACCCTGGGTCTTGCCGTTGGAGGCCAGCAGGCCCATGGCAGCCATCAGTGTCTGGCTTTTGCCGGATCCACTTTCACCAACGATGGCAACCGTTTCGCCAGCATCGACATGAATGTTGACGCCGCGAACCGCGTTGACCGTGCCCGTTGCCGTCTCAAAGTCGACAACGAGATCCTTGATGGAGAGCACCGTTTTGGTCGTTGTATCTGTCATGGCCCCCTCCTTACCTATCCTTCGGGTCCAGCGCATCGCGCAGACCGTCGCCGATAAAGTTCAGCGCAAATAGCGTCGATGTCAGGAAAATGGACGGGAAGATAAGCATCCAGGCAGCCCCTTGCAGATTGCGCGCGCCCTCTGAAATCAGGACACCCCAGCTTGTCATCGGCTCCTGAATGCCCAGGCCCAGGAAGGACAGAAAGCTCTCCAGCAGAATGACCTTTGGCACGAGAAGTGTCATATAGACAACGACCGGTCCCAACGTGTTCGGAATGATGTGGCGTCGTACGATGCCACCATCCGCAACGCCCATCGCCTCGGCGGCCTGCACATATTCCTGGCGTTTGATGCTAAGCGTTTGACCGCGCACGATACGTGCCATGTCAAGCCATTCGACAGCGCCAACGGCGATGAACATCAAGATGAAGTTACGACCGAAAAACACCACCAGCATGATCACGAAGAAGATGAAGGGAAGCGAATAGAGAATATCGACGACGCGCATCATCATCTGATCGACACGTCCGCCAAGATATCCGGAAGTGGCGCCGTAGAGGACGCCAATGCTGATGGCAACGATTGTCGCCAAGAGGCCAATGGTCAGCGACACCCGGCCGGCAATGAACGTCCGCGTCATCATATCCCGGCCATTGGCATCCGTACCGAAATAGAAATGGATATAGTTGATGTCAGCGCGAAGCGTTGCCTGTTTCTTGTCGGCCGAAAACTCATCAATCTCGGCATTTTTGAACAGGTCACTGCGGTCAATGTAACGCGTCGTTCGCGGGTCGATTTCGCGGCGAGAGCTGATGCGCGCAACCACCCGATCACCCACTTGCTCATAGCTGTCCAACGTCACGCGAGCGCGCTTGACTGCCCTTTCAAAGCCCGGCTCGACCTGGTCCTGACGCGGGTAGGCTTCAAGGCTGGCAGGCACTTTGACGTAGTCGCGGTAGACGGTATCAAATTTATGGGGTGACAAGATCGGCCCAAGCACCGAAAGCACCGCGATGATCACCAAAACAATCATTGAGGCGACGGCAGCGCGGTTGGCCAGGAGCCGGTCGCGAGCATCGTCCCAAAGAGATCGGCCCTTGGCAGGGGCTTCGTTGTTTGACATGGCAATGGTCATTGAAACGCCCCTCCTCAATCGTAACGCACGCGTGGATCAAGCAGTGCGTAAAGCAGATCCACGACGAGATTGAACAAGATGACGAAGCAGGCCACGACCACCACGGTCCCCATCACAAGCGTGTAGTCACGATTGAGTGCTCCTTGGACGAAGTAGCGACCGATACCGGGAATGCCGAAGATCGTTTCGATCACCACGGATCCGGTCAACAGGGCCGCTGCAGCCGGTCCCAGATAAGAGACAACCGGCAGGATTGCCCCCCTGAGTGCATGCACCACAATGACCATATAGCCGGTCAGGCCATAAGCACGTGCGGTGCGCACATGATTTGAGCGCAGCGCCTCGATCATCGAGCCGCGTGTCAGACGCGCGACCACAGCAACCTGTGGCAACGCCAGCGTCACGACCGGCAAGATGACATTGACGAAGGCGCCTCCATTCCACCCCCACCGGGAGCCAGCCGAGCCAGACCCCCAGGATCAGCGTGAGAATGGGGGCAACGACGAAATTCGGGATCGTCACACCGAGGGTTGCCGCCGCCATGATCGAATAATCCGCCGGTTTGTTCTGGCGAAGGGCAGCCGCCACACCGAGCGTTCCTCCGACCACAAGCGCCAGACACAGGGCGGTCAGGCCGAGTTGGATCGAAATAGGCAGGCTTTGGGCAAAAAGCTCATTGATCGTGAAATCTCTGAAATAGAAGCTTGGCCCGAAATCCAGTTGCGCAATGCTTTTCAGATAAAGCAGGTACTGGTTCCAGAGCGGTTCATCCAGGTGATAGATCTTGTTGAGATTTTCCATCACCTTGGCCTCTAGCGGGCGCTCAAGATCGAACGGGCCACCAGGCGCGATCCGGATCAGGAAAAAGGAAATGGTCACGATCAAGAAAAGAGTCGGGATTGCTCCTAGCAATCGACCGAGCACATAGCGGTGCATAGGTTTGCCCCTGTTGTTTTGCCGGCGGTCTTTGCTTGCCGCCTTGCAAAAGACCGGCAGGGAGTTCCCTGCCGGTCCTGGCGTTATCGATTATTCGGAGATGCTTATGAAGCGGGTCGGATGAACGTTGAGAAGATTGTTCTCAAAGCCGGAAACCTTGTCGGAAACAAGGTTCATGGAGCCGTAGTACATCAGCGGGATGAACGGCAGGTCACGCATGAACATTTCTTCCGCCTGCTTCAGGATGCCGGCACGCTTCTCCAGATCAATGGTCGCCGCGGCTTCATCCATAAGCGCGTCATACTCCGGATTCTCGTAACGAGCGTAGTTGAAACCGGTGTTGTCGCTCTCGACCATGAACAGGAAGTTCTGAGGGTCGGAATAATCACCAATCCAGCCAGCACGGGCAACGTCGAAGTCCTGACGGTCGCGCAGCATGGCGTAGTGGGTCTTGGTGTCGGTGTTGACCATCGAAATTTCAACACCCAGTGGCGCCCACATGTCGGCAATCGCAACAGCCGTGTTCTTGTGGTTTTCCGAAGTGTTGTAGTTGATAGTCAGCTTGAGCGGATTGGATTCACTGAACCCGGCCTTTTCAAGCATTTCGATCGCTTTTTCTTCACGATCGATCTGGGACATTTCCTTGTAGTCGGCATAGGCCGGCTCGCCGTAATTGCCGATGCCCGGCGGTACGAAGGAGTAGCCCGCAACCATCGTGGAGCCCCAGATTTCGTCAGCCAGAAACTCCCGGTCAATCGCCATGGACAGAGCCTGGCGGACGTCAGGATTGCTCAGCGCCTCATCTTCGTGGTTCAGCGCGTAGTAGTAGGTTCCCAGATACGGTGCAACGCGGAACTGCTCGCCCAGGTTATCCTTCATGAAGGCAACCTGCTCGGTCGGAGCATCGTTGTTTGTGTGCAGTTCACCTGCCTGGAAGCGGCGGAGTGCAGCGCCACGATCTTCTGTCGGGTAGAAGAAGACTGTGTCGACTTTGACGTTGTCGGCGTCGTGGAAGTTCGGGTTCTTCGTCGCCTTGACGTGCGCGTTCGGAATGAACTCAGCCAGTGTGAAGGCACCGTTGGTAACGATGTTTTCCGGCTTCACAAAATCAGAGCCGTGCGCTTCGACGGAGGCCGGATGAACCGGCAGGCCGGTCTGGTGCGTCAGCTGATCGATGAAATAAGGTGTCGGAGCTTCAAGCGTGATCTCGAGCGTGTGGTCGTCAATCGCCTTTACGCCGATTTCTTCCGGCTTCAGATCGCCTTTGTTGACCTTCTCCGCATTTTTGATCGGATAAAGAATGTTGGCGTATTTGGCACCCGTTTCAGGCGTCATGATACGCTGCAACGAGTAGACGAAGTCACCAGCTACGACCGGGTCGCCATTGGACCACTTGGCATCGTCGCGCAATTTGAAGGTATAGACGGTACCGTCATCGGAAATCGTCCAATCGGTCGCAACGCCCGGGATCACCTGACCGTCGGCACTGTAGGCAACCAGGCCTTCGTAGAGGTCACGCAGAATATGCGCTTCGTATGTGGTGGAAGTCTTGTGCTGGTCCAGTGTTTCCGGGTCAGCAGTGTTGCCGCGGTGGTAAACCACTTCAGCAAAGGCGGTAAGAGATGTAGCAGCCATCAGAGCAGCCGCAAGCGCAGTCACGCGCATAGACTTGATCATATCGCTCTCCCCTCGTCGGTTATGTTTGAAGTTACAGGAACGATACCGGACAAGATTCCACGACCTTTGCGCGCAATCAAGCATCCCCCAACGGCACATTTCGACGAAGGTCGAAAATAGGCTATGTTTTTGCGGGAAACGCGCATCAACCGGAAAAAAATTCCGCTCTTTTCCGATATTGCCAATGGATCACCCGCAGAGATGGGCAACATTATGCCGGAGTCATCGGCAAAATCGATATTTTCCGCTATAGGCCAAGTAAGTGCCTGTATTTGGATTGAAAGACTTGAATTTGCGCGAACAATAGGCCACCCACTGGGGCGTAAACGGGGCTAATCCGGTCTTCGTGTAAGGAACACGCTGTGGTTGTCCGTAGGCGCGTCTCGGCGGGTTAACATAGACCCTTGAGCGGTACGGATAAGCCCGCCTGTCATATGGATGATAGTAGTAGGGAGCGCCATAAGGTCTGAAGGGAGGGCCTGAAAATCCGTATGGACCGAACCCATAATAAAAGCCGCTTCGATAGCCGCGATACCCTCGTGTCCCAATCGCAATGCCGACACCGCTGCCGCCGAAATAGAACGCATCAGCGCGGGCCTCACCAGCTCCGGTCAATACGGAAGCTGTTCCTGCAGCCACAGTCAGGACCGTTGCTGCGAGGCAGGATTTGAAGGTCGTTTTCAGGCGTGCGGCCCAGTTCGGGCCAACTAGCCGATAAGACATGATGCTCTCTCCTGTCAGCCGTTTTGGCTGAACGTTGGTGGTCGCCCCTGTCCACGTCGGGTAGATCATAACCGAATTCCAACCGAAAATCTCGGGTCGTTCCGATCAAAATTGGCCAACGGGTCGTTCGGTGCGCTTGCAGTGCGCTTGCTCGACCAGTAAACCGGGCGCCGTTCGTGATCCTTGAACCCTGACCGACAGGCACACATGGCCCCACCGCTTCTTACGCTCCGCGACGTCCACCTGACTTTTGGCGGGACACCGCTTTTGACCGGCACCGACCTGTCGGTATCCGAGGGCGAGCGCTTGTGTCTTGTTGGCCGCAACGGCTCGGGCAAATCGACGCTTTTGAAAATTGCTGCGGGCCAGATCGAGATGGACAAGGGAGAACGTTTCTTTCAGCCGGGCCGCACCATTCGTTACCTGCCACAGGATCCTGACCTTTCCTCGTACACATCTGTTCTGGACTATGTGAACGAAGGTCTCACGGAGGGTGATGATCCCTATCGCGGTGCCTATCTGCTTGGGGTTTTGGGCCTGAGTGGAGAAGAGACCCCACAATCCCTGTCTGGCGGGGAGGCGCGCCGGGCGGCGCTTGCACGCACGCTGGCACCGGAACCGGACATTCTGCTTCTGGACGAGCCGACCAACCACCTGGATCTGCCTGCCATCGAATGGCTCGAAGAGGAGCTCAAAAGCCTCAAATCGGCTCTGGTCCTGATCTCTCACGACCGCCGCTTCCTGGAAAATCTTTCACGTGCAACGGTCTGGATAGACCGCGGTATTGCCCGGCGCATGGAAAAAGGTTTCTCCCATTTCGAAGCGTGGCGCGACGAAGTGTTCGAGCAAGAGGAAATCGACCAGCAGAAACTCGCGCAAAAGATCAAACGCGAAGAACACTGGATGACCTACGGGGTCACCGCGCGTCGCAAACGGAACATGCGCCGGGTACGCGAACTCGCCGATTTGAGAAAGCAGAAGCGGGAGCATCGCGGACCACAGGGCACCGCCAAACTCAGCGCAACAGAGGCAGAGGTTTCCGGCAAGCTTGTCGTGGAAGCAAAGGGTATTTCGAAAACTTATGGCGACCGGCGGATCGTTCAGGACTTTTCAACGCGCATCCAGCGTGGCGACAGGATCGGTTTCGTCGGCCCCAATGGTGCCGGCAAGACGACACTCCTTAAAATGCTCACCGGAGAGCTTGCACCGGACAGCGGCACGACGCGTCTCGGCACCAATCTTGAAATGGTAACCCTCGATCAGAAACGGGAAAAGCTCGATCTCAGCGAGACACTTGCCACGGTTCTCACCGGTGGCCGTGGGGACATGGTCGTCATTGGCGACGAAACCAAGCACGTCATGTCCTATATGAAGGACTTTCTGTTTTCACCCGAACAGGCGCGAACGCCGGTCGGTGTCCTTTCCGGCGGTGAACGGGCCCGCGCCATGCTCGCGCGTGCACTTGCCAACAAGTCCAACATGATGGTGCTCGACGAGCCGACCAACGATCTTGACCTGGAGACGCTGGATCTGTTGCAGGAATTGCTCGCGGATTATCCCGGCACAGCCCTGATAGTTTCGCACGATCGCGATTTCCTCGACCGGGTGGCCACTTCGGTTATTGTCTCTGAGGACGGCGGCGTCTGGCGCGAATATGCCGGTGGCTATACCGACATGCTGGCTCAACGCGGTGAAGGCGTGAAGGCGCGCAAGGACGAAAAACCCGCACCGGCAAAGAAGGAAAAGTCTTCTTCTTCAAACGGTTCGGTTCAAAGGCCGCAATCGAAGTCGAAGCTCAGTTTCACCCAGCAGCATCTTTTGAAAACGCTGCCAGACACAATCGAGCAACTTGAAGCAAAACTTGAAAAGCTTCAGGCGGAAATGAATGACCCGCAGCTTTACGTCAAGAACCCTGACAAATTTGCCAAGTTATCGCAACAAATCACTGATCTTACAGAAGAAAAGGATGCTGCCGAGGAGCAATGGCTGGAGTTGGAAATGCTGAGTGAGGAAAGCTAGAAGCACCTTTCAGTTGCCTGGTAACCTGCCTCTAGCCTCCCCCTGTTGCGCATATCTTCAAACTGTCTCGTGTGGATGTTTTCCCGAAGCAGGCTTTTAAGCCTACAAAATGCTGATTTTCCCGTTTCAAAACATTAAGGCGAAACTTGTCGAGACCTGCCAAAGCCTTCGACAAACTTGGCTGCTTGGGTGATCAGCCCTACCCCGTTACGATTGACGCAGATCCTTGTAAAAAACCGTTGTCGCGTCCAGGGCACCGCGGCTCCCAAAAGCGTAGTCCGGTATGATGCCAACCTTGTTGTAGCCGCATGTCGGGTAGAGCAGCTCTGCCCGGTCTCCAGTTACCGTGTCCAGAACGAGCAGCCAGCGGTCAATTGATAACGCCAAGCCGTCGACAGAAGCCATCAACCTGCGTGCCAGACCTTTGCGTCTGTGGTCCGGATGCACCATCAGCTTGGCGACGTCTGCGCGATGGGAACCATTGTCTTGTGCTGCGGGCAGCAGCATGACAACTCCAGTCACGTGCCCCTGATCACGGGTGACCAACAGGAACGCCTCGCCCTTCTCAATCGCCGCCACCTGTTTTTTCCAGAAGATTTCCGCCTTTTCGGATGACAGGGGCAGAATAAAACCGATGCCCGCACCATCCTCAACGCAGACTTTGAGAAGGTTGGAAAGTTGCGGCAAGGCAGCATCTGCTTCACCAGCAGTCAGAAGGGCAACTGGCGTTTCCGGGACAAAGTTTATGGAACTCATGGCGTGACCACCGTCAGAAGATATCGCGCCGGCTCAGGACCGGTTGCATGGTAGGAGTTCGCGGCGTTCAGACGAAACCGCAGACAGTCTCCGGCGGTGAGTTCGTGACGCTCATCGCCAATAGTCATTACCAATGCTCCTTGCAGAAGCACGAGGTGATGCTCGAGATCCGGAAGCGGTGGCACCGAATAAGAGATTGTCTTACCGGCAGGCAACTCACCTTCAATGACACTTCCACGAAACCCGCTGCAGGCCGGCGACACAGAGCGTCTCAGGAATCCGGTTTCCGGATCCTGCCAAACAGCCTGTTCGGTGCGCGCAATCTTTGCATCCAGCACGGGCGCTCCGAAACCGAACACTTCTGCCATTGTAATCTGGAAAGCCCGGGCAAGTTGCCCGAGCGAGGCAGCCGTCGGACTGGTGTCGCCCCGTTCTATGCGTGACAGCGTGGCGCGACTGATGCCGGACTTTTCAGCAAGCAGGTCCAGGTTCCAGTCGCGAGATTTGCGAAGCTCGGCAATGCGGCGCCCCAGGTGTTCGTCTGTATCGGTCATCGATTATTCCCATAAATGATACTTTTCTCATATATGGGAATAATCTTCTTATCAAGTCATCCGATGGCCTCAGACTTTCGAGAACACCGCGCTGGCATTGACGCCACCGAAGCCGAAACCGTTGGTCAGGACATGATCCACCTGCCTCGAGATTGCCCGGTCCGGGATCATCTCGAATTTCGCCATGCCTTCATCCGCATTTTCCAGGTTCCGCGAGGGCGGCAGCAAACCACTGAGAAGTGCCTTGACGCAGGCAATTGCCTCAACCGCGCCTGCTGCCCCCAGAAGATGGCCAAACATCGATTTCGACGAAGAGACAGCCAAGTCTTTGCCGCGCCCGACAAACAAACTCGTCAAAGCCGCGACCTCTGCAGCGTCTCCAACCGGTGTCGAGGTCGAATGTGCATTGACATAACCAATCTCTGCCGGTTTGAGATTTGCCGTGGACAGGGCCTGCCGCATCGCTCGCAAGCCACCTTCACCGTCAGGAGATGAGGCCGTTACGTGATAGGCGTCCGCACTGGTGCCGTAACCGGTCAATTCCACCAGCATGTTCGCACCGCGCGCCTTGGCGTGCTCATAGTCTTCCAGCACGAGAATGCCGGCCCCTTCCCCCATAATAAAACCGTCCCTGTCCTGATCGAATGGCCGGGAGGCATGAGCCGGATCATCGTTTCGTTTCGAAGACATGGCCTTGGCCGCGCAAAATCCTGCATAAGACACCCGGTCGATACAGGCTTCCGCACCGCCGGCGACCATAACATCGGCTTCACCTGCACGGATCAGCCTTGCTGCATCACCAATTGCCTGCAGGCTGGCCGCGCATGCGGTAACCGGCGCACCAATCGGCCCTTTCAAACCGTGCCGAATGGAAACCTGACCGGCTGCGAGATTGGCAAGGAATGAAGGAACCAGAAAGGGAGATGCCCTGCGCGGACCTTTTTCGTCCACCAACCGCGTGCCGGCTGTCATTGCCGGAAAGCCACCGACCCCCGTGCCGATGATCGTACCGGTTCGCTCTTTCTCCCCATCTGTCTTCGGAGCCCAGCCTGCATGAGCCAATGCCTCCTGAACGGCGCCCATGGCAAAGTGAATGAAGCGATCGGAACGACGCTGTTCGCGCGGCTCCATGACAGCATCAACATCAAAACCAAACGTGTCTTCAGCGCGTGTCGGCACTTCACCGGCAACCTGGCAAGCAAGATCACCGGCTTCGAAGTGGCTGATCTTTCTGATGCCATTGTAGCCAGAGGTCAGTCGTTCCCAAAAGCCTTCGACCCCTGTTCCGACCGGTGAGACAACTCCCAATCCTGTAACGACAACGCGGCGCATATCTGACCTCTACTGATTGATGGATTTGAATGTGTAATTACACATCCAACGTCGGCAACTCAAGCGTCAACTGTCCAGCGCGCTTTAAAAAATTCAGGGATTTGAGTTTCTGTCAGGCAACTTGGCGAAAAAACGCGCCGCACAACTCCTGGTTTTTCAGTTTGAGAAACGCTAGGCCAGTCAGGAAGCAATGAAATGCCCCCAACAAAAAGAGCTTTCGCGCAACCGGGGTGGGGGGAAGGTTGCGCGAAAGCAGTCCGCTGGAATGCCAGAACCCGGCTCCATTGCGGATGTATCAGCCCATTCGAACCTGGGAGATGAACGAACCGACTGCCTGTTTCAGGATCTCGGATTGACTGGACAGTCTGTTGGCAGAATCTGTCAGGCCGGTCGTTGCAGACCCTGATTCTTTGGCCGCCTGCGTCACACCGGAAATATTCTCAGAAACTTGCGCGGTGCCATTTGCCGCTTCATGGACATTTTGAGAAATCTCTTTGGTGGTCGCGCCCTGCTGTTCGATCGATGCCACGATAGAGGCCGAGGTTTCATCCAGCTGGCTCATGACCTTCGACACTTCGTTCATCGAGACAACGGCTTCTTTCGTGGAAGACTGAATTCCTTCGATCTGCTTGTTGATCTCCGCCGTCGCACTGGCTGTCTGGCTTGCAAGTTGCTTCACCTCACCGGCGACAACGGCAAAGCCTTTGCCGGCGTCCCCTGCCCTTGCAGATTCGATCGTTGCATTCAGGGCCAGCAGATTTGTTCTTTCGGCAATTTCGGAAATGATTTCGACAACTGCGCCGATCTTTTCCGCGGTTTCCGCAAGTTGTGCAATCCGGGAGCTGGTCTGATCGACTGTTGCAAGTGCGAGCTTTGACGCGTCCGATGCCGAAACAACCTGACGATTGATTTCACCAATCGAGCTTGCCATTTCCTCCGCCGCGGTTGCGATGGTCTGCACGTTCATGGACGCTTCGTGCGACGCCTGGGACACAGCTGTTGCCCGGGCTTCGGTTTTTGCAGTCGTTTCAGCCATGAATTTGGCTGAGTTGTTCAGGTCGGAAGACGCGGAAGCAACCGTGTTGATGATTTCGCCGACATTTGCATCGAAATCATCGGCCAACGATTCAAGCAGCGCCTTTCGTTCCTGTTCCGCGTGTTCCTTTTGCTGTTCCTGCTCCGCCTCAAGCTCTTTGCCGCGCAGTGCATTCGATTTGAACACCTGAACAGACGCAATCATATCGCCGATTTCGTTCTTTGTGCTCTCAGGCAATGCCACATGAAGATCGCCCTCCGACAGCCCTTTCATGGCCGAGGTCAAAGCTCTTAGCGGCGAGAGAATCTGGCGGAACAAAACCAGATAAACCAGAAGCGACAAGACAACAGCGGTGACAATCGCAATCCAAACAATGCTTCTGGTGACTTGTGCAACTTCATATAGATTTTGGGACAGTTGCTGACCTGCCGTCACCGTGTCTGCACCGGACTGAAGTGTGAGTGCCTGCAATCCTGCAAGCGCCGGACCGTCATCCACCTTGATGACCTGATCAATCTGCTCGGGCGTGTTGCCCTGCTTGACCAGTTGGATCGCCTGATCAAGACCGGCGGCATATTTCTGCACAACGGTGCGAATATCTTCCAGAGCTTCCCGTTCGGCCGGCTCCACAGGACTTGCCAGAAACGCATCTATCGCGTCGAGCGTTGTGTTAAGTCCGGTTCTCACCTTTGCGATGCGCGCATCATCTTGCCGAAGCACATAATTCTTGAACTGGTGAATCATGCCGCCGTAACCAAGCGAAGCGCGAATTTGGCCTCGAAGCCCGGTTTTGGTAATGGCCGCATCGTCAGGCTTTGCTCCACTTACGGAATTGGTCAGCGTCGCAATTGCATCCAATGCAGGTGCGTCGTTGATTTTGACAGCCTTGTCTATTTCCGCAGCGCTTTTGCCCTGGGCGACCAGTTCGCGAACATCTTGGAGTTTCGCTGCATAGGAGTTCACGGTTTCGCGCAGGACATTGAGCGCTTCAACCTCGCCGGGTGTGGGCCCGCTTGCTGCGTAGTAATCAATTGCAGCCATGACAGCGCCATTGGCCGATTGAACTTTTCCAATCCGTTTTTCATCGTGACGCAGAACATAATTCTTGAACTGGTGGATCATGCCGCCATAGCCGATGTGCCGCTTGATCTCGCTGAGCGCTTTGGCCTTTGGCTCGTTTTGGGCCTTGAAGGCCGCCCAGGCCTGCTCCGATTGCGTAACATCGTGATCGATCACAAGAGACGTGCCGACGAATACGGCACCAGTCGCGATCGCAAAGACGATCACAACAACCGCCAGCGTTCGAACTTTCAGATTTGACAGATAATTCATAGCATCACCCGAGTGCACAAAATCATTTTTGTCGCCCGCATTTGCGGGTCTTCGATCGGGGTGATTGCTCTTTGAACCGATCCTTACTAGCGCCAAGCGCGTAAAAATACGTACTACCACCCGTCTCTATAAAGGTGATCTGAATTCAAATAAAATTGGTCAACGAGGAGTGAGAGGTTTTGACCCCTTAAAATTGCGGGCTCGAAATTAGCAGATTGTTAACCTGACATACTTTGTGAGTGATTTGAAAGTCATGCTTTTATTTGATCAGCCCAAGTCGAAGTGCTTGAGCGACGGCATGTACCTTGTTAGATGCGTCAAGCTTTCGGCAAGTTGAGGTTATGTAGCCTGAAACCGTATTTTCTGAAATTGCCAGAATAACTGAGATTTCAGCATTCGTTTTGCCTTGAGCCGACCAGCTCAGGCATTCGAGTTCCCTTTTTGTCAAACTGGGTCCGGTATCGTCCTCTTCTTCGAGGAAAAGCGAGAGTTTCTTGAACACAAACACGGAAATGATGTGAAGCACGGCAATTTCGTTCATTTGCAACGGCGCGCGTTTTCCCGCAAAAGAGACGGCACCTTTCATTCCTTTGATATCGTATGTCGGAAAATATACGCCGTTATGCATGTCGAAGCTTCGGAACAGCTCGACACTCCTTTTCAACTCCGTTTCCGAGCGTTCAAGATTCAGCTTCTCGAGTTCCCATTCAAGCGGCTTGTGAGACTTCCGAAGCATCCTGATTATTGGACTGTTTGAGAGCAGCTTCATTTCATCATAGGCGCGCAGCAATTCGGGCTGCCAGTTGCTCAATACGATCTTGCGGCGGAGCTGTTCTTCTCCGAATACAGGTATGTAAAGCACCGAGAAATGAGAATAGTCGTAACTTTCAGCGACAGATCTCAAGAACTTAAATATCTCATAAGCTGATTTGATATTTGCCAGGCGCTCATAAGACTCGCAAACAAAACCCTCTGTCGCCGCGCCGTCTAACACAATGATTATCCTCTGAGATCAACAATTTAAAATTGGCCACCGATCAGATTCAAATTTAGTTAGACTAAAGCACAACTAAAATGACCCTCGATTGCGACTTAGTACAATCACGACGCCACCAGTACTTGAGATAAGACTTCGCAGGAACATCTACAATTGTATAAGTGGTATTATTACTTATTCTCTTAAGTTGAAAATGAACTGTCTTTATTTCCTAAAACGCACAGCATGGCTATTTAGTTGAAAACCGAACTGGACGAAACACACAAGCAGCGGCAAAACGCTTCGCTGGCTCAATTGGCCGCATGTTTCAGTCGCAACTGTCAGGACATCGGCCTTGGCTCAGCAATCCCGCGCAAATTGATCAGAGCTCCGAAAGCTGTTTCAAGGCATCGATCGTCTTCGTGAAGTTCTCTTTCCCCAGAAGAGTTTCCACGTCGCGTTGAGCCTGCCGCCAAAGGGGCAAGGCCTGATCGAGTAATTGAGACCCTCGTGTCGTCAGCAAATAGGTTTTGCCGCGTCCTTTATGCACAGGGCCCGATGCGACAAGGCCTTTGCGCTCAAGCAAAGCGACATTCCGTACCAGTGTTGTCCTCTCCATGGAAAGCCGGTCCGCAAGCTGCCCAGTCGTTTCCTCCTGCGTCTGGCGTATCGCGACCAGAACGGAAAACTGGCCTGCAGTCATACCAACCGTTCGCGCCAATCGATCATAGTGACGGCTGACGGCACGCGCGGCCTTCCGTGCGTTGTTCACTACACAAAGAGAGAAGTCGTCTTCTTCCATGTCTTTTACTGTGCAAATACACACTAACTGTCAAGTTCGCACGTCGAGTAAGGTTGCCATCGGGTACAATGACCTGCAGTTTGCGTTTTCTCCAGAAGCGATTACCGTCAGCTTCGACAACCGGAACGATGCAATCTGAGGAGATCCAAATGACGGACGCGTTGCAAGCTGTAGAAGACATGAAACAGAAAATTCAGGAAAACTGGGGGTGGTTTCTGACGCTCGGCGTTGCTCTCGTAATCGGCGGCATGATCCTGATTGCGGCCCCACTGGCAACTTCAATCGCCGTCACCGTTCTGATTGCAGCCGTCCTGTTCATCGGCGGCCTTGTGCAGATCTATAATTCTTTGAAAACCAAAGGGACTTCCAGCTTTCTCTGGAACCTGATTACAGGCATCGTAGCGGTGATCGGCGGGATCCTGATCTACGTCAATCCGATTGTCGGTGCCTTTACCTTGACGCTTCTTCTTGCAGCCATCTTTGCGGCACAAGGTATCAGTCAAATCCTGCTGGCCTTCAAACTAAAGCCACACGAGGGTTGGGTCTGGGTCCTCGTTGCCGGGATCGTGTCACTTGCCGCAGGATTGATGATTGCAATCGACCTGCCCGGTTCAGCAAGCTGGGCCCTCGGCCTGATCGCAGGCGTCTCCGTGTTGATCAACGGCTGGAGCTATATAGCCATCGCCCTCGCAGCGCGTGCGGCCAAAGGTTAGATACGAATTGTAACCACCGGATTTCCAAAGATTGTTTCACCCGGCAAAATCTCTATTGCCGGGTGTTTTGTTTGATGTCACTTTGCTCACGTGTTTAATCGCAGGTATTCCCTGCAAAAGGCTCACGTTGATGTTTGCTATTCTCGGGCGCAACCCTGGCAATCCGCATAACAAAGCCTACTGGTGGTGGCCGCCCCCTCTCCAGCCGTTGAAGCGCGCCAACAGCGCCGCCTAACCACGACCAAAAGACATCAACGGAACTTTAGAATGACCAGCATATCCCTGCGCGGTGACGACCGCGTGCTTCATGTTGCCTGGGTTGACGGTACAAGTGCAGACTTTCCATTCGTCTGGCTGCGTGACAACTGTCCAAGCGGCTTTCACCCGCAAACTCAGGAACGCGAATTCGACCTGACAAGTATTCCAATGGACATTTCGGTCTCCAATGCCGATCTGGAGACAGAAGAGATCGTTTTGACCTGGAATCACGGAGACCATGTCAGCCGGTTTGACACTGGCTGGCTGCACAAACATCGGCCCGGGATCGGATTGAAAGACCCGGCAAAGATCGAGCCGACACTCTGGCGTGGAGATCTGCCGCCGGCCAGCCTGCCACGGGCCGATGCGCAGGATCTTTTGGCTGACGACACTGCCCTTCTGGAGTTTCTGAGAGAAACCAAGAAAACCGGCCTGTCTATCGTTACCGGTATGGCCGATGATTCTGAAGCCGGCATGACGGTCGCAGGCCGGATCGGCTTCCTTCGGCAGACCAATTTCGGCACGACCTTTGAGGTTATGTCCAAGCCGAACCCGAACAATCTGGCCTACACATCGCACGCACTTCCCCTGCACACGGACCTTGCCAACCAGGAACTCCCTCCGGGCTTCCAATTCCTGCACTGTCTGGCCAATGAGGCCGATGGCGGCGGCTCGACCTTCTGCGACGGTTTTGCAATAGCCTCCGACCTTCTGGAAAACGACCCTGAAACATTCAAGCTACTGGCCGATACGCCGGTGCCTTTCCGGTTCCACGATGCGGATTTCGACATTCGGCGCCACCAGACAGTTATCGACCTGGATCCATTCGGCAGATTGCAGGAACTGCATTTCAATGCTCATCTGGCCGGCATTTTCGACCTGCCGGCAGATATCATGGAAACATATTACAGAGCCTATCGGACAATCATGCAAATGACCCGCTCGGACGACTACGTCATCACCACACGCCTCAATGGCGGCGAGATGGTCATCTTTGACAATCGTCGTGTGTTGCATGGCAGGGCGGCATTTGACCCGAACACAGGCTTTCGCCATTTGCGGGGCTGCTACGTCGATCGGGGAGAGTTCGACAGCCGGATTCGGGTGCTCAGCCGCGAAAGCTGACCTCAGGAATGGACCCAATTTGAATTGAAAGACAAAGTGTCCGGCAAGTTGCCGGGCACTCCAATTTTGCGGGATTACTTGAAAATCGCGGCCTTGCGCTCATCGGTGAGTGCCTGCCAATTGCCTTCTTCAACGCCATCAAGGCCAAGACCACCTATTGCGCTGCGCTTCAGTTCATTGACGTGGTTGCCAACGCTTGCAAACATGCGGCGCACTTGATGATACCGACCTTCGTGCAGCGTTAGGCGCGCATGAGTTTCATCCACAATATCCAGAAGAGCCGGTTTCAGTGGCTTTTCCTCGCTGTCCAGCATCATTTCACCGGATCCGAAAATGTCAGCTTCATCGCCTTTCAAGGGGCGATCCAGAACAACATCATAAATCTTCGGGACATTTGATTTCGGTGAAATCACCTTGTGCAGAAATGTCCCGTCATCGGTAAACAGCAAGGCGCCTGATGTTTCCTTATCCAGACGCCCTATTGTCGACAAGACGGGTTTACGCATCCGGAACCGATCAGGCAGCAGATCATACACGAGCCTACCTTGATCCTTGGTTGAGCACGTGTATCCGAGGGGCTTGTTCATGAGCAAAACAACGCCCTGTGCCGGATCCAGCGGTTCATCGTCAAACAGGATGTCTTCATGGCTGACGCGGCTGTCGGCTTTCAGGGCATTGCCTGCCTTGTCTGTCACCCATCCATTCCGGATCGCAAGCTGCATTTCCTTGCGGCTGCCATAGCCCAGATTGGCGAGAAGCTTTACAAGATGCACGCTATCGCCCTCCCTTTCCCTTTATGGCCCGGATGACCTTGTATCCGCCCTCGTCAGCCAATTGAACCACGCTGGCGAATACATCGGAAAGTGTCTGCTCATAGGGCAAGTGCCTGTTGGCCACCATGAAGAAATCTCCACCCGGTCTCAGCCCTCCGGCTGCAGAGCGGATAAAGCCTTGCCCGACATCGGCCCGATCTGCCCTTCCAGCCTGGTGAAACGGGGGATTGGAAACAATAAAATCATAAGGACCCTCGACGCCTTTTGTGACGTCCGACCAGACGCCGTTCAGGGCGCGCTTTCCTTTGAAGGCCGAGAGGTTTCGCTCCGCAAGATCCAAAGCCCGTTTCTCGGCTTCATAGAGATCCATTGCCGCAACTTTCGGAGCTTTTTCCAAGACCGCACGGCTCAAATAACCAAAGCCTGCTCCGAGATCCGCACCCCGTCCCTTCAGGGTTTCCGGCAGATAACTGACCAGCAACGCTGAAGCCGGATCTATGCGGTCCCAGGCAAAAATGCCTGGCCGGCTGACATAGGCCCCCTCCAGAACCGGTCTGGGCTGATCCAGGATTGACCATTCTTCCAGAAGTTCCTGGTTCAGATCCTCAGGCTGCACAGCTCCCCAGACGGCGCGGCACTTGTTCTTTGTCAGTTTTTCTGTGTGCCCAAGCAAATCAGAAAGGTCGCTTTCAAGCGTCTTTGCGCCTTCCGTATTTGCGGAGCAGGCAATCACCACACCACCGGAGACTGCCTTTGAAACAGCCCGTGCCAGCTGCGATCGCGCTTCCTGGCGCTGGCGCCCCGGCAGCACGAGCACCAGATCAAATCCGGTTTCGGCGACCTCGGCCACAACCTCAAGACCCGACTTGTGCAAGGCGTCGCGATCCGGAGCAAAGCTCTGCTCGCAAACGAGCTTGTTCAGCGCCAGATCTGTCAGTGACTGCCCTGCGCGTGCGCGCAGGAACAGAGCCTTTGGATCGGATCCGGGCACCACTTCACCGGATGAAAGAGGTAGCAACAGTGTTTCGAGCGCGAGATCGGACATTTAGAACCTGATTGAGGGACGACGATACCCAGCGCTCTTAACGTCTGACGGCCTCCAGGTCAAAAGGCTGCGTCAGACTGAAACGCCTTGCCGTCAACCAGCAATGTAAGCGGCAGAGACCGACCGTCCTCCGTCACAGCGATTTCAAGCAGAACACGGCTGGTATCAAGACGTTCAATGACCCTGCCTTCGCCTTCGGGAAGGAAAAAAGCATCTATGCCATAGTCAATCCGGATCTCGTTTTCAGTCACCGAACGCACGGTGCCAGACATGGCGAGATTACCAGCATTGTCCCGCTCTAAAGTCACGACAATTGGCTGCGCAGCTTTGCCTGTACCTGCCCTCAGACCGACAAAGACCTTGTCTCCGACTGCGATCTCACCGTCTTCGCTTAGATCTTTGGAGAGATTGTTGATCGCGAGATTTATGATGACATAGTCGCCTCTGAGGAGATCCCTCGGATCCACGGGCACAAGTTCCAACGGCACCACCTGCCCGTTGCGCTGGACGTCAAACCTGTCTGCAAGTGGAATTGCAATCAGGAACAGCTGCACGACGGCTACAAGTCCCCACCGCAAAAACGGAAGTCGAAGGGGTTTGGGTCGGGTTGATGGAAGTGTTCCGGCAACATCGCTCATGTCGGCAGGACCTCCTCGTTCTCCGGTGATTGTTTTACCTGCCCGCTCCTTCTGAAGACGCGCGCCAGCCAAAGCGCTACTCCAAGCAACAACACGCCCGCGACCAGGAAGAACAGGGATTGCCCCAACAATGACCCTATGGTGACTTCAAGCAGCCAAAGGGCAACGGCTGTTAGCCCGAGATAGGCGCAGAGCATCCAGAACCGGTTATTGTACCAGGTACCAAGCGCACAAAGGCCGACAAGAGCGGCCAGGCTGAATGCTGATAGAAGCAGAACATTTAGAGTGGTCAAGGGCATCAGAACCGCCAGAAGCGCAAATCCCACAGCGGCAAAGAGTGCAAGGGCCTTCGTAGTCTTGAAAGAAAGAACCAGGCCGACCACGCATAGGAGTACCGCTAGTGTGAGCGGTACCAGGGCAGGAAGTGCCAGAAGGCCTGCCGAGACAAGGCTGTCGGAAATCTCGGGCACTAGAATAAGCGACACAACCAGCAAGATGCAAAGGATCATTATACCGGCATCTTGAAGCGACCGCGCCATCATCCAATGGCCATGGTTTCGCAGCGGTCGGTCGCTCGACCATTTGACGAACAGATCTGCAACCGGGTCGAGCTGAACCATGAGCGCTGCCACGCCGCCGATGCCAGCTAAGGCCATCGCCAGAACAATGTCGTCCCCGCCTCTGAGAATTTCAGCTGTTTCGGCAAACCAGCGGCCATAGGTCACCCAAAAGATCACGATCGCGGCCCACCTTGACAGGCGTGCCGGATAGACCACCGAATGTGCGAAAATCGCAACAAGCAACGCCAGTCCAACAAGACCGGGAAGCAGGCCAGGTTCACCGAAGTCTTCCCTCATGACCTGCCATGTGATCGCGGCAACCGCAGCGACTGCCACAGATGCCCTGGACCCTGTGATCCAGGCTGCAACAAGCGCACCTAGACAGACCAGTAGAGCACCGCCAGCCCAGTCGGAAGGTAAATGAAAGATCTGGCCGACAAGAGCCATGCCCCCAACAAAAACAAGCGTAGCAAATCCGGTCGCCAAATCCGCAATGCCTCTTTTTCCACGCTTGGAAGCCAATGCCGCCAGGCTGTGGCTCGCTACAATGAGACACGCTATGCCAACGAGCTTGACCGCTTTCGGGATCACCCCCCAATTAGCGGCGATAAAAGCGAATAGGGCCAATGCTACACACACCATGCCAATACCCGCGAGTACCATCGGCAATCGGGACCGGCCATCGCCCTGCTCTTGCTCTTTGAGGATCAGCGCCGCTCCATCCGGGTTAACCCATCCGTTGGACACCCAGATCTCCAGGTCGTCTTTCAGTCTCTTCTTGTACGCCCAGTCGAACATTCCGCACTGCCACCGATTTTCGTTGTGTTCCACCGTAGCAGTCATTCGGCTGCCAAAGCACCACTCGATTGTTGGAAGAGTTGACCGCAAATTGGGCCAAAGGTTTGGCAGCGGTTCTTTTCCGATGAAGAGACAGCCCCTGTTGACCTCTGCTCCCCATGCGGAAGTCACACCTTATGGTTGCAGCCATGCATACTTTCTATGCACGGTCACCAAAAGGACAAAATTTAATATTTGCAGGGCGCTTCAGGTCTTGCCGAGCGTCGTTGTCTTGGTATTCTATTTCGCAGAATCTGTACCGAACGACCGTTCCGAGACGAGCCGATGTGCCGAATTTCGGGACTTCAGACAAGCTTGGCATTTCCTGCCACTGCTGTTCAGAGCCAAACTCCAACAACAATCCAGGGGGCTCTGAGGGGCGTCCGAGAGGCCCGGACGCCCTTTTTCATTCAGCCGGCTCTTGCGATTTGCCGACGGCGCGACGCGGCTTGCGCGCTGAAGTTGACTTTTTGGCTGTTCTATTTCGTGCCGGCGCTTTACGGGTGGTCGACTTTTTTGAAGCCACCTCTTTCGGTCTGGAAGATCCCGGCATTTCGGTGCCTGAGCCCTTCAATGCCTTAGCGTCAGCTGCTGCTCGTTCCCGTTTCACTTGCGCTTCCAGCGGGTTTTCAGTGATGTCTTCCGAGACCGGCGGCAATCCCAAAACCTTTTGAAACTTCTGCAAGGTCTCAAGAGTATGAGGCGCCATTTCCTTCAAGGCACCCGGGATATATCGAACCACATTGGACGCAAGCTCTCGCTCTTCGGCCGTTTTTAGCAGTTTCGGCAGGCTTTCTATCGCTTTGTCGTGGGCAAATTCAACGATCAGCGTCTGTTCCTGAAGGATAAAGCTGCGCTCATCGGGGGCCAGTGACTTGAAGGGCTCATCCTGCGTGAGAACCCGGGCCGACCGCTCCAGTCGATCCTTGCGAACTGCTCCGCGGCTTTCCGCAAGCAAGATCAGCATGCGAATGACTGCATCGCAGAAGCCACCCTCTTCGATCCGCATCAAGGCGGCCTGAACCGGTGGCAAGCTGCGCAGGTCTTCTTTTCGTTTCAGCGTGCGTCCCGGTAGTCTGCTACGGCCGAACCACCGCATATAGGGCGAGCCCCAAACGGACAGGAACAAGTTCTCATACATGGTGTCGCGAAGGTCCCGGAAGAGATCCATCGACTGTTCGACGAGCGCCGCATTGAGGTGCTCAAGTTCTATAAACGGGTTTTCAGGGGCCGCAGGCGTCCGGCTTTCTTTCACTTTTTCCGCCCAACCCGGTAAAAGTCCAAGAAACGGATTGAGGCTGGATATCATGGACCGCTGTACGCGAAGCGGATGCAGCCGGCGACGCAGGTCCGCGCTTTGCTCAGTCACGCCGGACTGTACAAACGGCCGGATAAAGACGTCGTAAAATTCAGACTGCTGTTCCGAAGCGCGCGCAACTGCCGCAAACGCGTGTTCTTCATCCCGGCCATCGTCTATCTCTCTGAGGTCATCCATTGTGCGTTCATGAAAACTCACGGTGAACTCACGCTCCAGGATGTCGCCGGCATAATCATCTATCGTCATTTCATAGAGCCCAGGTGGCAGAGCTTCGATGGTTTTCAGGGTCGACGTGACTTCCGTGTGTTCTTTCTTTGCGATCTTTGAAGAAACAAAGATGCCCAGGTGGCCGACCTGGTCGTGCACCATGTAGATGATACGCTGTCCCCGGATTGCGATTTCCCGTTCGTCCGTGTAGCTGTCGACGATCCAGTTGAGCGCTTGCTGCGGCGGCGTGATGTTGTCTCCCCAGCTGGCAAAAACAATGATTGGTGCCCTGATCTCCTTGAGATCGATATTGCGGCCCGGCTCAAGCTGCGCCTCATTCTTGGCAAGCCGGTTACCGACAAACAGCTGTTCGACGATCCATTTCATTTCCGCTTCATTCAGCAGAAAATACCCGCCCCACCAGCGTTCGAAATCCAGAAAACGCTGCGGTTCCGTGTCGACCTTCGAATAGAGGTCATAGTATTTGCCGAAGTAATTTCTCGCCGGATTGAGCAACTCGAAATTCTGGACGATATCGGCGCCATCGAAAACGCCGTGCCCGAGGTCGGAATAGTACATGGCGTTGTAAGTTCCGCCGAGTATCCCGCCATTGTATCGCATCGGGTTTTCCCCGACCCGCCCGGACCAGGTGCTGACGGGTGCGCCGTTGAGGACGATTGGCCCTGTCAGATCGGGATTGGTGGCAGCCAAGAGAAGTGTGGCCCATCCCCCTGGCAATTGCCGGTCACGATCGGATTTGGCGCTTCCGGGTGCAGCTCTTTTACCTTTCGAACGAAAGCAGCTTCAGCGTTGGTGACATCGGCGAGCGTCTGACCTTTTTCAGGCCAACGCTTGAAAGCAACGAAATAGACGGGATGGCCGTCACGGAGCGCGACACCAACTTGGCTATCGGACTTGAAACCGCCTATGCCTGCACCGTGGCCCGCACGCGGGTCGATGATGATGTAAGGCCGTTTCCAGGGTTGATGGTCACGAAACTTGGAGTCGTTTGGAGGGGTAATCTTGAGCAGCATGTAGTTGCATGGGCGCGGCAGATCGGTACCGTCCACCACAAGCTCATAGTCGTAGATCAGAACCGGCGGGCAGCCAGCGGCTTCATGTTCCACAAATACGTCACCGCGCTGGCGCAACGTGTCCATGGTCAGCACGGTACGTTGCACCGCGTCCTGCCAATAACTGTGCCAGTTATCGAGGAGCGCGCCTGAATTGTGCGCTTCGCCGAGATCTTGAACGGACTTGTTGAAAGCTGACAGGTTCTTGTGCCAGTGGTCCTTTTGAACATCGGCGATCCTTGTTATGTGCCGCGTCAGACCAAGGGAGATGAGTTCTGTCATCTTGGTGAGCTCTGTCGCCTGAGCCTGCATGCGAGTGTAGTGCGCGGAAGGCGCCCATGCAGTCGCATCGGACAGAAGGTCCAGGAACTGGTTTTGTCCCTTCTCAAGAGCGTCGAAAATGTCCTTCATCAGAACCTCCTATCCAAGAATGCTGTAGCCACCGTCGATCGGATGAATACCGCCAGTTACATTGAAGGCTTCGCGGCTTGCCAGGAAGGCCGCGTAGGCGCCGACGTCGTCGATGGTTGCCAGTTGATGCGTTGGCGCGCGTTCGGCGGCGTCATTGAGAAGTGCATCGAACTCTGCAATTCCCGAGGCAGCGCGGGTCATCAACGGACCAGGCGAAAGCGCGTGAACCGATATGCCTTTCGGGCCCAATTCGGCGGCAGCATAGCGCGTTGCGGATTCAAGTGCAGCCTTGACCGGGCCCATGAGACCGTATCGGTCGACCACGCGCTGTGCCCCCATGAAGGAGACTGTCATACACGTGCCTCCCTCCGGCATCAGGGGTTCGGCCTTCCGGATCAAGCGCAAGAACGAGTGCACGGAGACATCCATCGCGAGCGCGAAACCCTCTGCAGAGCAATCGACAACCCTGCCATGGAGATCTTCCTTGTTCGAGAAGGCGACCGAATGAAGAAGCGTGTCGAGCCTGCCCCAGCGTTCGGCGATCCTGGAAAACAGATCATCAAGTTCACCCTCTTCACGGACGTTGAGAGGTGCGATGATTTCTGCCTCAAGTGCTTCGGCTAAAGGTCTGACAAAGGGTTCGGCCTTTTCGTTCGCATAGGTAATGGCAAGATCAGCACCTTGCGCCCTGAAGGCCTTGGCACAGCCATAAGCAATGGACTGGTCATTTGCGACACCAACAACAAGGGCTTTGTGACCTGTCAGATCGAACATGAAATCGAATTTCCCACATGGAAGTCTCGGCTGCTGTCAAAACTGACGGCTGACTGAAACTCATTGTCCAGGACGGGGCCCGGCAGCACTCCGCAGTGCAGCATATCCATCATGACGACAGCATGACCATGCAGGGAAAATAGGTGTTTTTGGCGACCGATGCCAGTTGTCGCAGCGCAAAAAAGCGCCCCGAATTGCTCCGGAGCGCCACATTTAACGTTTGACGTCGATTTATCAGGCCAGATCGAACCGATCGGCGTTCATCACCTTGACCCAGGCAGCCACAAAGTCCTTTACGAACTTCTCGCTGTTGTCGTCCTGAGCATAGACCTCAGCGTAGGCCCGCAGGATGGAATTAGAACCAAACACCAGGTCAGCGCTGGTTGCGGTCCATTTCAACGTTCCGAGCTTCCGGTCGCGGATTTCATAGGTACCATCCGATACCGGAAGCCAGCTATTGGCCATGTCGGTCAGGTTGATGAAGAAGTCCGGGGAAAGCGCACCCTCACGATCCGTGAAGACACCATGTTTGGTGCCTCCATGGTTCACGCCAAGAACACGCAAGCCGCCGGTAAGAACCGTCATTTCCTGAGCGGTCAGCCCAAGAAGCTGAGCACGATCCAGCATCATTTCTTCCGGGCTGACGACGTAGTTTTCCTTTTCCCAGTTCCTGAAACCGTCAGCAAGCGGCTCCAGCACATCAAAGGATTCACCATCCGTCTGCGCGTCCGTCGCATCGCCACGACCGGGCGAGAAAGGAACCGTCGCACTCAGACCAGCGGTCTTGGTCGCCTGCTCGACACCGACATTGCCGGCGAGCACGATCACGTCCGCAACGGAAGCACCAGCTTCGGCAGCAATCGGCTCCAGTACTGCCAGAACCTTGGCAAGCCGCTCCGGCTCATTGCCCACCCAGTCCTTCTGCGGCGCCAGGCGAATGCGTGCACCATTGGCACCGCCACGCTTGTCTGAGCCACGAAATGTGCGAGCACTGTCCCAAGCCGTTGCAATCATCTCAGCTGCAGTGAGGCCGCTGGAAGCAATCTTGGCCTTGACCGCATCGACATCATAAGACGTTGAACCAGCCGGGATCGGATCTTGCCAGATCAGGTCTTCGGAAGGAACATCCGGACCGATGTAGTTGACCTTCGGCCCCATGTCACGGTGGGTCAGCTTGAACCAGGCGCGTGCAAAACAATCACGGAAGTAGGCTTCATCGGCCATGAATTTCCGGCAGATTTCATTGTAAACCGGGTCCATTTTCATGGCCATGTCCGCATCGGTCATCATCGGGTCGTGACGGATCGACGGATCGGAAGCATCGACGGGTTTCTGATCTTCCGGCATGTCCACCGGCTTCCACTGCCAAGCACCTGCCGGAGACTTCGTCAGCTCCCATTCATAGTTGAAGAGATAGTCGAAGAAGCCCATGTCGAACTTGGTCGGCTCCTTCGTCCATGCGCCTTCAATTCCCGAGGTGAAGGCCTTGGACGCCTTGCCGTCCTGGTCCGGGTTCGCCCAACCGAGGCCCTGAGCCTCAACACCTGCCCCTTCCGGCTCAGCGCCGATATGGTCTCCGGCACCTCCGCCGTGAGCCTTGCCGACTGTGTGGCCACCGCAGGTCAGCGCCGCGGTTTCCTCGTCGTTCATGGCCATGCGCTTGAAGGTTTCACGCACATGGGCACCTGTCTTGACCGGGTCGGGCTTGCCATCAACACCTTCCGGGTTCACGTAGATCAGACCCATGTGGACAGCTGCCAACGGGTTCTCCAGCGTTTCCGCATTGTCGGTGTCGTCGTAGCGGTTTTCAGCGGGTGCCAACCATTCCTTTTCAGAGCCCCAGTAGACGTCTGTCTCCGGGCCCCAAATATCGGCGCGGCCAAAACCAAATCCGAAGGTTTTGAACCCCATGGACTCGTAAGCCATGTTGCCGGCGAGGATGATCAGATCCGCCCAGGAAAGGGCGTTGCCGTATTTCTTCTTTACCGGCCAAAGCAAACGGCGGGCCTTGTCCAGGCTGGCATTGTCCGGCCAGGAATTGAGCGGAGCAAAACGAATGTTTCCAGAACCGGCGCCGCCACGGCCGTCCTGCATGCGATAGGAGCCAGCTGAGTGCCAGGCCAGACGGATCATGAGACCGCCATAGTGGCCCCAATCGGCAGGCCACCATTCCTGACTGTCGGTCATCAGGGCACGCAAATCGGCTTTGACACCTTCATGATCGAGGCTCTTCACGGCTTTCTTGTAGTCGAAGTCCGGGTCCATCGGGTTGGTGCGGGCACCGTGCTGGTGGAGGATGTCCAGATTCAGAGCGTTAGGCCACCATTTGGTGACGGGCTTGTCCATGGCCGTATTGCCACCGTGCATAACGGGACAACCACCTGATTTATCGACCTTAGCGTCCATCTTCCTCTCCAATTCTAAACTCGGTGCCTTGCACCGGCTTACACAAACCAGACCCTTTGTCGGCAATTTGACATCGGACTGGAACTATCTTGCGAAACTCGCTGTATGCTCTGGAAATAGTGACAGACCACACCGTTTCAATTCTTGGCTGAACAGACTGCAGACAATACCACCAAAGGATGCACAGTCATCTGTCTAGTCTGTTCTGATTCTAAACTAGCAAACTGCAATCATCAGAAGAAGTTGAATTTTCTGATCGCTTCGATAAGTTTAGATTATGATCAACATCACTTTGAAGCAGCTCCGCTATTTTGAGGCTCTCGCACGCCATGGGCACTTCGGCAGAGCTGCGGAAGCCTGCGCAATTTCGCAACCAGCTCTGTCCATGCAGATCAAGGAAATGGAAGATGTTCTGGGTGCAACGCTCTTTGAGCGGGGCGCACGTCAAGTCAGACTGACTCATTTTGGGGAAGTGGCAGTAGAGCGCGCCAGAGACATTCTTCGTTCCGCTGACGAGCTTGGCGATCTCGCCCGCGCCTCCCGTGAACGGCTGGTCGGCCGGTTCCGCATCGGGGTGATTCCCACAATTGCCCCTTACCTGCTGCCAAAGGTGATCGGCAATCTCAAGGAAAGCTATCCCGAACTCGATATTCATGTTCGGGAAACCGTGACACCCAAACTGATACAGGAGTTAAAGGAAGGCCGGCTCGATACGGCAATCGTTGCCTTGCCGGTCTCGGAAAGCTCTCTTGAAGAAATCCCGCTCATACAGGAGAGTTTTGTCCTGGTGCGCACCGCCGGTGAAGCCAATCTTCCACTGCCCAACGCAGACAGTCTTAAGGAAATGCGGTTGCTGCTGCTGGAAGAGGGCCACTGTTTCCGCGATCAGGCGCTGTCATTTTGCAATCTGCCCTCCGGGCCACCAAGGGAAGTGCTGGACGCAAGTTCCTTGTCGACGCTCGTCCAGATGGTCAGCGCAGGAATGGGGGTGACACTCATTCCGGAAATGGCCGTTCCGGTTGAAACCAGATCGGCACCGGTCTCCGTATCCCGTTTTGAAGCACCGGAACCCAACAGAACGATCGGTATGGTGTGGCGAAGAAGCAGTCCGCTGGCCAGTCAGTTGACGGAGATTGCGGACATTGTCCGCCGGTCAGCGGAACCCATGCCCCATCAATGAGAAGCGGCTATCTTGCGCCTGAAAGTCCAAACGCCAATAAGCGCCATGATTGCAGCCAACCCTAAAAGAACTGCTCTGGCGTCATCCCCGGCTGCAAACAATGCCACCATGAGCCCTGCAAGCGGTTGCGACAGGTTGTTCAGGCAGATGATTGCTCCTGTGGTCTTGCCGAACTCGGATGGCGGAATGATTTCCTTGCGCAGGGTACGAACATAGATGTTGAACATCTTGTCGAAGCCGGCAATCAACAGGAACCCGAGCGCGTAGACCAGCGGATGAGCGCCGAGACCGGTCAAGACAGCACCAAGACAAATGAGTGCATAGGCCGTGCGACCGAGCGTGTTCAGACCAAAATGGACATGTGCTGTCAAAGTCAGAACGGCGAGCGTCGCTAGTGCTCCCCCTACCTGCAGCCAGGCGTATTCCTGCTCGGACCGATCGAAGAAACCCGTCATCATGGCTGCCGCAGTTGCTAGCGTTGCACCGATTATAAGATTGACACCCGCGGCCTGAAAAATAGCGCGCAAGAGATCCGGCAACTGCCAGATCAGCACGAAGGCATGCTTCAGATCGGCGAAAGGGTGACGCTCTTCGAGGGGCGCAGGAGGATCTACCATGCGCACCTGGCCAGGCCAAAGCCGAAACACGGCGTCCGACAGGACAAACAACCCAGTTGCCAGGATCACCACGGTTTCCCAAGGCCACAACACCATCAGATAAGCTGCCGTCAATGGTCCAAGAACGACACCCATTTGTGAGGCCAGTTGACTGTAGCTCGCCACCTTTTCAAAGCGTTGATCCTTGAATGCGCCGACCAGAACCATTTCCAGTGCGAGCAGACCCTGTGTCGTCAACACGCCGACAATCGCGGAGAGCGCGATCAGCCACCAGACACCGCCGAAAACGATCTGGCCTGTGATGCCGATCAGGCAAACAAGGGCTCGCAGCACGCGACTGACGCGCAACAACATGATCGGGGAATACCGGTCACACAAAATCCCTGCGACCGGAAATGTCAGGTATCGAGGCAACGTTTCAAAGAAAAACGCCAGACCGGACCACGCGACATTGCCGGTGATCTGGAAGATGACCAGCGGCACCAGAAAGAGCAGGATCTGATCGGCCAGAACCGTCAGAAACATGGACGCGAAAAACGCGCGGTCGCGAACGAGCATCAGATGCTTTCAATGGACCATCATTGGCGGGGCAACTGTCGTATCACCCGCCATAAAGGCCTGCAACTGAAGCCTGCTATGATCCACTCGCATTCATCCGGTGCGGCACTGACCAATGGTTCATATTTTTCTGGCAACCACGAAACGGCTGTAAGGTTCCGGATACGTACCGGTTTCAATGATTTCAAAGCCACTCGAGGCAATCATTTCTTCCAGGCCCTGAAAGGACAGCATGCGCACAAAAGGTGCTTTGCCAAACAGCTGCATCACCTTGATCATCGGTGTGAACAACCAGGCCTTTTTCTTCAGGCAGACGGTCTTGGAAATATAAAGGCCACCCGGGTTCAGAAGGTCCCGCACTCTTTTCAAAGTGTCTTCCGGGTTTTCAACCAGATGCAGGAAATTGTAGGCCAGTACCGCATCATACCCCTTGCCGTCCCGGGCTTCGATCTCCTCACTGAAAACATCAGCAACCGCAAAGCTCAATCCGTCTGCCGAGGCGCTGTTCCGTTCTTTCTCTGTGAGAAGTTTTTCGTTGGCAATGTCGATCATTCCGCCGGCAAAGTCGGTCGCGAGATATGTGCTGACATTTCCGGAAAGAAGAAGCGCAGTTGAGCCCGTTCCGCAACCAAGCTCGAGTACCTTGTCCTGCGGGCCAAGATGTTCAGTTGTCCGTTCAAGCGTCTTTTCGTAAGCCTTCTGGTCCTTAATCGGAGAGGCAGCGTATTTCTTGGCAGCCTTGCTCCAGAAACGGGTCGAAGGGGTCATGTCGTTGGTCCAGGTGATCGTCATTATCGTGTTATCCTTATCATGCTGAGCAGGGCAATGCGCATGGCGCATTGTCTTGCGCGACACATAAAGCCGGCAGCTGCTTTCGGCCCGAGACCGCCGTACTCCAGAGCCGCGTCCAGCTGCCGGTGCCCACCGGCATCGTTTCAAGGTCGCTCAGGCCGTTCTGCTTAAGCCACTGTCTTAGGGTCGATGAGGTGAGCCGGTGAGTTCGCCATTTCAGGTGAATGAATGCACCGAAGAGGGTTTTGCGGGTGGTCACGACAAGCAGTGTGCCACCAGGTTTCAAAACCCGGTACATCTCACTGATCGCGGCTTGCGGGACCTCCAAGTGCTCAACCGCATGCGCGCACATTACGAGGTCAAAACTCTCAGATGCATAAGGCAACGCCCTGATGTCGGCGACCTGAAGCTGACAATTGATGCCCATCCGCTCAAATCTGCTGTTCGCCTCTTCAAGCATAACCGGAGAGATATCGACTGCCGACAGCTCGAATGCAGAGTCCATTTCCGCAGCCAATGCGAGCGCCATCGCCCCGGTTCCGACACCGCAATCCAAAACCTTCACCGGGCTCTCGCGATGGCGTTTCAGTTTTGGCACAAGTTGGCGAAGAACTTGCCGATACGCCAAGGGGAACCCGAGCCGTTCGATGGTTCTTTCCCAGGACGGTACGCAATCGTCATAAGCGCGACGCAGCTGGTCATTGGCAAGACCCTGTCGACTGACGGCAATCTGCCAGGATCCAAGATGGCGTTTGAAAACAGGGATATGAGGCGCATGGGTATCAAGTGTCATTTGCGTTTCCCCGCACCGCCCCAAAGCCCAATGCGATCAAAAATAACGCGGCCGATTTCCCGGCCGCCGCTCGGCGATGCCAGAAAGCACAAAACCAGCTCAAACGCTCTTACCAATGTCACTGTCAGCCATTGCGGATTCATGGGAACCACTCCTTTGAACCGCTAGTTAACCCCTTCAGAATTTAATGGGAATTGCCGAATTTCCACTGGGTGATATACATATTTGCATGAACTGGCAGAGTATTACGTTTGACTGGAACCAGGCACGTGCCTTTCTTGTCACTGCAGAAGAGGGCTCGCTTTCGGCGGCCGCGCGAGCTCTCAAGCTGACGCAACCCACATTGAGCCGACAGGTTGCCGCCCTTGAAGAAACACTTGGCGTGACCTTGTTTGAACGTGTCAACAAGAGCTTGATACTCACTGAGGCAGGTGTCGAACTCGCCGAACACGTGCGCGCCATGGGTGAAGCCGCTAGCCGCGTTTCTCTTTCGGCCTCAGGTCAATCGCAGCAGATCGAAGGACTGGTTACCATTTCCACGACCGATGTGATGGCTGCCTATCTTTTGCCGGACATCTTGCGGGACCTGCGCCGGAAAGCCCCCGGCATCGAAATCAAGGTCGTCTCCACAAACAGCGTCAGCGATTTGCGCCGCAGAGAAGCCGATATCGCAATACGCCATGTCGAACCCGACCATCCTGAACTTTACGCCCGCAAACTGCGCGATGCGCGCGGCCAGATTTTTGCCGCCCGTTCCTATCTTCAGCGGTTCGGCCGTAAGCTGACGAAGGAGGATGCGCCCAAGCTCGACTTTCTCGGCTATGAAGACAACGAACAGCTGATCGGCTATCTGCGCGCTATGGGCCTTGACGTGACCCAGGCTAACATCAAGCTCAGCTCACCAAGCCTGATTGTCGCCTGGGAGTATGTGCGCCTGGGATTTGGCCTCGGTGTGGGAGCGGACGAAGTCGCCGATCGGTGTCCGGATATCGTTCCTGCCTTCGAAGACGTTGCTCCGGTTACCTTTCCCATCTGGCTGGTGACACATAGGGAATTGCACACCAGCTTGAGAATTCGGACCGTGTTCGATCATCTGGCTGAGGGGTTGTTGAAAGTTCGTGCAGGTACCAACGTTTAAGTTTGCCGCACAAGTGTGTAGCGGCGACTTGCAAGAAATTCCATTTGGCTGATTGGCTCAAACGAGGGCGAGCAATTGTGAATCAGTTTGCAACGAATTCAAATCGTCAGTTTCTCAACCCAGCATCCAGTTCAACACAAGTCGCCAATCCGTCATGCGAATGGGTGTCCCGTGTGTGCCGGTATCAAACAGCGTGAACTTGATCGGGTAGTTCGGTGCTTTGGATTTGATCTGCTTGAAGAAATTCGCCTGATCTTCCCAATTATAGACCCGATCCAGCGTGCCCTGCCCCATGTAGATAGGCACATTCCGCGACAGCGCACTGGACCCGAGGAAATTCGGATCCTTGGGCGAGCCAAGCAGCATGATGCCGCTGAGCAAACGCGAGTAATTGCCGTTTCTCACAAGGTTCCAGCAGATAATCCCACCCATTGAACCGCATGCGACAACGACCTTTGCGCCCGGTGAAATCTGTTTCTGGTATTCAATCAGTGCGGCGACATCTGCCGTTCCGCGTTTGTCGAAGTTCTTGATATCAACCGTCAGATAAGCGCCCCCGTTGCGCACCATGAGGTTCTGAATACGGTTGAAATTGCCACCAAAGGACACATCGTTCATGCCCTGAAAGCGGTTTCCGCCCTGGCCATGAATGTAGATGACGATGGCTTTGGCCCCACCCTTCCATTTGCCGGTTCCCATGTACTGGACCGTCCGACCGTTCGCGCTTAACTCGGCGCTGCCGCGCCCCTTTTGGGCTTGTAGGAAACATAGTTGCCGTAGACCCGGCGTTCATCGACTTCGTCCCGGTCGCGCAAGTCTCTCTGCTTTGAGTATTCAACGACAATGAAGTCGCCATTATAAAGCGTTTCATGCACCTTCTTGTAGCGGAACAATCGGTCCTTATAAGGTTTCAACGCTTCGGCATTTGCAGCAAGAGACCCTGTCACCAGGAAAGCCGCCGTCGTTGCAATCGTCAAAAGTTTGTGCCGAATAGTCATGTCAGTCCTCAAGGAACCCTGGAAAAGTTTCGCAACAGAATCTTAGCGCCAAGGTAGCCTTTCGGTCCTTTTGCCGCAATCGTGCACAAACCGGCGGCATGATAAAGTTTTCCTGAATTAGGTCTGCCAACCGCCTGTGCGCAGCGCCAGGCTGCAGGTCCGGGCCACGCAAAACCTTCACGAAATCACGGACCATCGTCTGGTCTCTGATCTTGCTAGATCGGTTACCTGAAAGAAACGCAAAGCAATGCAGTCAGACCAGTTCAGACCCAAATGCCTTGAAGGATTTCAGAGCGTATCGCTCCCCAAGGGTGCATCGGTGTTTCGGGCAGGAGATCCATGCCGCAACTTCTATTTGATTGAAAGCGGTTCGGTACGCGTCGATCTTGTTAATTCGGAAGGCAAATCGATCCTTCTTTACCGCATTGGCGCCAACGAGACCTGCGTGCTGACCACATCATGTCTGATGTCGCACGAGAACTACAGCGCGGAAGCGGTGACCGAGACTGATGTGACTGCTCTGGTGGTCCCAAGAAGCGAATTCCAGGCCCGTCTTGCCTCATCGGAAGAATTCCGGGACCTGGTTTTCAGGTCCTTTTCCTCGCGTCTTTCCCGCTTGATGGCCAAGGTCGATGAAGTCTCGTTTGCGTCCCTCAACAGCCGCCTTGCCAAGCGGCTACTGGAATTGGCAGGCAAGACAGACCTTGTCGAGACCACGCACGAACGCCTTGCGCAAGATCTCGGGTCTGCCCGGGAAGTGATCGGCAGAAAGCTGACGGACTGGGAAAAACGGGGACTGATTGCCCGACACAGAGGCAGTATCGATATTCTGTCACGCCCGGCGCTCGCTGTTCTTTGCAGCCAATGTGACTAAGTCACAGACACCTTTAGGCACTCAGATTTATGTCTGACTCATCTTGAAGTCAGGAGACATTCCATGAGCATTGCCAACGTAGGTTCACTCGACCGCATCGTCCGTATCGTCTTGGGCGCCGCACTCATTCTTGCCCCCTTGCTCGGCTTCATCGCCGCTGCTTCGTCAACGCTCGGGATTGTGCTGATGATTGCAGGTGCGGTTCTGGTTGGAACGGGTTTCATCAGTTTTTGCCCGATCTACCGGATCATTGGTGCCAGCACACGGTCCAACTCCTAAGCCGTCGTGAAAATTTCCGAACTCTTCAACCTCTTTGCAAGGTTCGACCGGCTATCGCCTCGAGACGCCTACGAAGGCAGTCTTCGGGGTGACGTCGTTGTCATTGATGTTCGAACGCCAAACGAATGGCAGGCGACGGGAAGTCCAAAGACAAGTCATCGCATTTGCAAGAATGACAAGGACTTCGAGCAAGAGGTCTTGAAACTCCTTGAGCCCGCCCCTGAGACCACCCTGGCCTTAAGTTGCCTGTCTGGAAGCCGCGCAAAGTCGGCAGCCAAGCGGCTCCAAAAAGCGGGCGTAAAAAACCTGAAGATTGTCGAGGGAGGAATTTCCAAGTGGGTGAAAGGCGGACTGCCCGTCGACACTTGAACCGGGCTTCGGTTTTGGGAGTGCGTATCAGACTTCCCTCTTTCAAGATCCATTTGATCCATGACGAGATCGACATTTCTTGAAAGCACACTCGGTTTTCTGCCTTGGGGCAACTATCAGCCACCCGAGTTCCGAAAATAGTTTTCTGTGAAATACAAGCGAACTCACGGTTTCCTTTTGGAACATGGCGATTAATCACGATGCACCCCTGCAAATTGTAACTAGAGTTTTTACCCCTCTTATCCACATTCATTAACAGCCACTGAATAACTCCGTCGCAAAATGCGAATTTAAGAATTTGGTAACCATAAAAATCCAAGACTGCCAGATAGATAGGACCCCATGAGGCCCGTCTTAGAGACAATGCACGGCAAGTTCAGGAGAACCCAAATGCCAGTCATTTCCTTCGCAAACGCAAAGGGCGGCGCCGGGAAAACCACAGCAGCGCTTCTACTGGCGACAGAAGTCGCCGCCCGGGGAAAGCGTGTCACGATCTTCGATGCCGACCCGCAAAAGTGGATCTCGAAATGGCACGAGCTGCCGAAGAAATGTCCTGGCATATCGGTGATCAGTGAGATCTCGCCCGCCTCCATTACAGAGCAAATCACCTATGCAGCGGAACATTCCGATTACGTGGTGGTCGATCTGGAAGGTACGGAGAACCTGGTCGTTGCAAATGCGCTGTCTGTCTCGGACCTTGTGGTTGTTCCAATTCAAGGCTCTTCCATGGACGCGCGCGGCGGGGCCAAGATCCTGACGCTGATCAAGAAGCTTGAAAAGATCGTTCGTCATGACATCAAGCACTGCGTGGTTTTGACACGCACCAATGCCGCGGTTACGACCCGGGCCATGAAAGCGGTACAGGATTTTCTGGCAGCCCAGAATATCGACGTCCTGATGACGCCGATTGTTGAACGTGCGGCCTTCCGCGACCTGTTTGAGTTCGGTGCCGGTTTGGCGGAACTTGATCCATCGGTGGTCTCCGGCGTTAAAAAAGCTCGCGAAAACGCTGCCCTTTATGCGGCCGAAATTCTGGAACGCGCAATCACGGTGCCCAAAAAGCGTTGGTACAACATCTTCAAACGCGCCAGCTGACCTCAGCCAGTCTAATGAGAAACCTGAAGCCGGGCTCACCCGGCTTCTTTGCATCCAGGACCTGTCGGTGATTGATCCACATTGCCCGGGAAACCCGCTTGCATTGGCCCTCCTCCCACAGTCGCGCTAAGGTTTGACCCGACTCAGATCCGTTTGGCCAAATGCCAGCGATCGGACGGGAGGAACGTCATGACTTTGGCTCGACTTCGCACAAGCCTTGCTCTGGCCTGTTGCGCTTTGCTGATCGCTTGCAGCCCCGATGAAGGCAACATAGCACTCGGGACCCTTGAACGAGACCGTGTAGCGCTGACTGCCACTGCCAATGAGGTTCTGGTTTCCCTGCCGGTTGCACAAGGGACCTTCGTCGAAAAAGGGACGATCCTGGCGCAACTCGATCCGGGAGAGCAGCAGGCGATCGTCAACCAGGCACGTGCCGAGGTTCAAAAGGCGCGCGCCAATCTGATCAAATTGGAAAACGGGGCGCGTGAAGAGGAGATCGCCAAGGCCCGCGCCAATGTTGCCGGTGCCAAGGCCGAGCTGGTCGATGCGGAGGCCTCATTCAAGCGCTTTCAGGATCTGACCCAAAGGGGGACGACGAGCCAGGCGCAATTTGACAGTGCCAAGGCCACGCGAGATGCGGCCAGCGCCAGCCTGCAAAGCGCAGAGCAACAGCTGAAAGAACTGGTGACCGGAACGCGTCCAGAAGATCTCGATATTGCTAGAGCAGAACTTGAAGCTGCGTTGGCGAGCCTTGCCACACAGGAAAAGATCCTGTCCGACCTGACCATCACCGCAAGCCGCGACGGCGTGCTGGACAATCTTCCCTGGAACCTGGGTGAGCGCGTGACGGCCGGCAGTCCGGTCGCAGTCATGTTGGCAGGAGCGGCTCCCTTTGCCCGCGTTTACGTGCCGGAGCCGCACCGGGTCAAGATCAACGAAGGCGACAAGCTGGAGATCAAGGTGGATGGCCTTGATGACCCGATAGAAGGTCACGTTCGATGGATCAGTTCCGAGCCGTCCTTCACACCCTACTATGCGCTTAATCAGTCGGAACGCGCACGGCTGATGTATGTGGCAGAAGTTCAACTTCCCGACAGTGCAAGCGATCTGCCCAATGGCGTGCCTGCACAGGTCGTGCTGCCGTGATGGTCGCAGACACCGATATTGTCGTCCGTGCCGAGGGACTTGTGAAAAAATTCAAGGACTTCCGCGCGGTCGACGGGTTAGATCTGACCATAGAACGCGGCATGATTTATGGATTTCTGGGTCCAAATGGCTGCGGCAAGACAACCGCCATGCGCATGTTGACCGGGCTGCTCACACCGACCGAAGGAAGCGTCGAAGTCCTTGGACTGTCGGTCCCCAAGGATGCGGAGGCCCTGAAATACAAAATCGGTTACATGACGCAGGCCTTTTCGCTTTATGGCGATCTGACGGTGCTGGAAAATCTCCGTTTCATGGCCACCATCTACGGATTGACGGGCGCAAGGCGCAAACAGCGGATCAATGAGGTCATGGACCGCTATGAGTTGAGCGACCTCAAGAACCGATTTGCCGGCCGGATGAGCGGTGGCCAACGTCAACGCCTCGCATTGGCAACCGCTGTTTTGCATGAACCTCAACTGCTGTTTCTGGATGAACCGACCTCAGCGGTCGACCCGGAATCCCGTCGGCATTTCTGGGAACAGCTCTTTGACCTGATTGAAGGCGGAACGTCTATCGTCGTTACCACCCATTTCATGGATGAGGCAGAACGGTGCCACAAGATCGCCATCCTGGAAGCCGGGCAAAAGCGGGCTGACGGCGCTCCCAAGGACCTCATGGCCGAAATGGGTGCCAACGTGGTGGAAATCGAAGGGCCCAACTTACGCGACATCCGGCGTCACCTGCTGGGTGCCGATGGCATCGTGGCCGCTGCACAATTGGGTGCGCGCCTTCGTGTTCTTGTCGAGACAGGCATTGCGGATCCTGAAGCCTTTTTGAAAGCCAGGCCCGAAACCGACGGTGCAACTCTGATCGAGAGGGTCCGCCCGAACCTTGAAGATGTCTTCGTAACGGCGACCGGAGAAGGCCGCCAATGAGACCGCTCTCCCGCATTGCCGCAATCTTCTTCAAGGAACTCAATCAGTTACGGCGAGACAGGATGACCTTTGGCATGGTGATCATGATCCCGCTCATTCAATTGGTTCTCTTTGGCTATGCCATCAACACGAATGTCCGAGATATCCCCGTTGCTGTAGTCGATCACAGCCAGACCGGGCTCAGCCGGGTTCTCATCCAGATCGTTGAGGCAACGACAGTTGTGGAAGTCACAGAACGGCTGAATTCGATCGAGGAAGCAGAGCAGGCAATCAAGTCAGCGCGCGTACGAGCAGCCTTTATCCTGCCCGAAGACCTCTCGCAGCGCGTTGCGAGATCGCCTGCGGCAGGACTTGGCACACCAGCCTCAACGGATGAGGAAACCAGTCGTCCGGTCGCCCAGTGGATCGTCGACGGATCTGACACCATGATCGCCGGCGCCATCAAATCCCTGCGCAGCATGCCCTTGTCCGAGCTCAACCGTCAGCCCCCGAACCGCTCGACACCGACCTTCGAAGTGGCTCTTTTCTTCAATCCCGAACAACGCACCGCCATCAATATTGTGCCGGGTCTCGTCGGGATCATCCTGACCATGACGATGATCATGTTCACCTCTTCAGCCATCGTTCGCGAGCGCGAACGCGGCAATATGGAAATGCTGATCAATACGCCGGTTCGGCCGATGGAATTGATGATCGGGAAAATTATTCCCTATGTTTTCATTGGCCTCTTGCAGACGGTGATCATTCTCGGTCTAGGGCACCTTCTGTTCAGTGTGCCGTTCGGTGACAAGACGCTGGACCTTTTTATCGGCACGTTGCTGTTTATCGGCGCCAGCCTTTCTCTCGGCCTGGTAATGTCGACCATCGCCCAGAGCCAGCTCCAGGCAACACAGATGACCGTATTCGTGCTGTTGCCCTCGATCCTGCTGTCCGGTTTCATGTTTCCCTATGAAGGCATGCCGCTGGTCGCGCAATATATCGCAGAGGTGTTTCCCGCGACCCATTTCATGCGCATGATCCGGGGCTTCGTACTTCGCGACGCAAGTCTATTGGACCTGCACCGCGATGTGATCTGGATGTGCGGTTTCTTCGTGCTGGGCATGCTTGTCGCAGCCTTGCGTTTCAAGAAGCGGCTGGACTGACGGCCGCGATGTTATTTCGGCTGTGGACCGGCGTCGAAACGGGGGTTGGCTGACTTGAGGACCGGTGTCTTGTCGGAAACATTTTCACGGCTTTCGCGCCAGACAACGAATATGCCGGACAAGATGATGATCGATGAACCGATGCCGACGTAAATGTCAGGCGTTTCGGCGAAAAACAGCATGCCGAACATGGTTGCCCAGAGGATCTGGCTGTATTGCAACGGAGCAACCACAGCAGCGGGGGCGGCCTTATAGGCGGAGATCATGAAGAACTGCGCGATCACCGACAAAAAGCCTACGGCTGCCATCATGGCCAGATCCGGAAGCTGGACCGGAACATAGACGACAGGCAGTGTCATGGACATCGCCGTCATTGCCAGGATCATCGGATAGAGGATCAACACGGCCGGACGTTCGCGTCCACCGATCTTGCGGACCAACACCGTCGAGAGCGAGTTGGCAAAGGCAGCGGCCAATGCTGCTCCATGGCCCAGTGACAGCTCGGTGACACCGGGACGCAGCACGACAAGAACCCCAATCAGGCCGACAATCACAGCGGCCCAGCGTTGCGCGCGCACGGTCTCACCCAGCAAAGGGACGGAAAGCGCCGTTATCAACAATGGCATGGCAAACAACAGCGCGTAGACTTCGGCCAGAGGCAGAGCCGTGAACGCGTAGAAGCCACAGGACATAGCGATAATTGCAAGCCCTGCGCGGGTTGCAACAAGCAGCGGATGCCGAGGCCGGAAATTGTCGACCGCCTTGTCCGCCAGCATCATCATCGCCATTGGTACAAAAGCGAACAGCACAGAAAAGAAGATTATCTGAAAAACCGGATAGTCAGCACCCAGCGCCTTGATAAGCGCGTCGTGAGACGAAAACACACCAAATGCAAGCAGCGCGGCAAAAAGGCCCTTGAGCGTTGCAGACATGGCAATGCCCCTTTCAGATATCTGACTTCAGCCTGCGACTCTGCAGGCGTCGCGATTTAGAGAAAGTCGGCGCTGTACGGCTGAGCCAGTCTTGCGCCAGAGGCCCTCCGAATGCTGGCCCTTGAAATTGATATCAGAAAGCGCCGAATTCCTAAAGGGCAGACCATTTGAATTGCCTGAAAGAAACTGCCGGATAGAGATCGCAGCCTTCAGTTTTAGACAAACACTCGGGCAAGTGCTGCCACGGCAAGTGCTGTCGCAGCCCGTTTCGGGCCGGCAAATTCAGCGGCGGTCTGACCTGGCACTGTCAAGTCAATCCGATTCAGATCAGAAGCATCGATATGGTCGAGATCCGCGGATTTTGCTGCTTCTTCTGCGGAAATGCGGATTTCGTCAAGCATGCGTACCAGACCCTGCCAAATATGGATGGGCGGCGCTTCGTCCGTGCTGCACCAGCGAACAATTTCATTCTCAGATACATCAAGAGCCGCTGCAGCCTCAGACGGCGTCAAGCCGATGTAACTCACCATATCACTGAAATTACTCATCTTTGTCCCCAAGACGCCATTGCGCCCCAACACCTACCGCACCATACTGCACTGCAATATGGCAAAAATCCAGCGCTAAGCTGGAAGTCAGTTAACTCCTGCTCCGGCAAAGGAATTTGGGGCAGCATTGCCGGTTCGATTCTTGCAATCGGACTCAGTACTTCTAGCAGGTCGCTGGTGACGGAATCCCAAGACAGACTCCGCCGAACAGCCAATTATCTGAAATATCAAACGAAAATTGATATCGGTGGAAAACGATCACCCGCGTAAACCTTCCGTTCTGTTGATGATACCTTTGAAAAAGCAAATCAACCTGAACCACCACGGGCTGGAATCCCCTCCCCGATCACTGAAGATGCTGCCGGACCTCTGAATGAAATTCAAAGGAAAATCCTTCATTGCGATTGTGTTGTCGCCGGAGCCGCCCTTTGATGCCTGGTTCCAGGAAATCGACCGCATCATCGCCCGCTCACCGGGCTTTTTCATCGACCGGCCTATCATTCTGGACGTTCGAGGCAGCAAGATCCCGATAGATGATCTGGAAGAGCTGCTGTCGGGGCTGTCGGAGCGATCTGTCAGGGTCATGGGCATCGACGGGGTGGCCGGAACCCGGTTGAAGCCCGGTATGCCGCCCAGCTTTTCCGGTGGCCGGCTGGCATCCGATGTCGAAGTGCCTGAGCCTTCTTCGGCCAAAAACCCGACAATGAAAGCAGAAGATACGAAAAAGGCGGCATCCGCGACGTCGGAAACCCCTGATGCGCAAAAATCTGCTCCGACGGTTCAAAGCAAAGACGCCGCTTCTTCAGGTGATGAAAAGGCAAGCGCCGCTGCAACAAATGGTGCTGCCGAGAAGATGACGGGTCCGGCAAGCATTCCCAGCGGATCCTCGATTGTCGTGACCGAACCAGTACGGTCCGGTCAAAGCATTCTGCATCCGGAAGGAGACGTCACTGTCATCGGGTCCGTCAGTTCCGGCGCTGAAATTATCGCAGGTGGCTCCATTCACGTTTACGGAGCGTTACGGGGGCGCGCACTTGCAGGCGTATCCGGCAAAGACTGCGCACGTATCTTCTGCTCGAAACTGGACGCGGAGTTGGTCTCCATCAACGGACTTTACAAAGTCGCGGACGATTTCGACGGAACCTTGCGCAACGCGCCAGCTCAGATCCGCTTCGAAAACGAAACCCTGGTCTTTGAAGCACTGAACTAACCACGGTGCCGCAGTCCAATCAGGCGCGGCGCAGACAACAAACGGGACGAACACCATGAGCAACGCCACTGTCGTTGTGGTCACGTCAGGCAAAGGCGGAGTGGGTAAAACCACCACAACCGCTGCTATTGCTTCGGCGCTTGCCAAAGAAGGCTACCAGGTCTGCGCGATCGATTTCGATGTCGGTCTGCGCAATCTGGACCTGATCATGGGGGCCGAGCGCCGCGTCGTCTTTGATCTGGTCAATGTTGTACGAGGCGAAGCTTCGATCAAGCAGGCCCTGGTGCGGGACAAGAAACTCAACAATCTCTATCTGCTTCCAGCTTCGCAAACGCGAGACAAGGACGCACTGACAGAAGAGGGCGTTGCCAGCGTCATCAGCGAATTGCGGATGTATTTCGACTGGGTGATCTGCGACAGTCCGGCCGGCATTGAGCGCGGCGCGACCCTTGCGATGCGCCACGCCGATGAAGCAATTATTGTTTCCAATCCTGAAGTCTCTTCCGTGCGCGACTGTGACCGGATCATTGGCTTGCTCGATGCAAAAACAAAAATTGCCGAAGACGGCGGCCGGATGCCAAAGCATCTCATGATCACACGCTATGACACGGAACGTGCCAAGTCCGGCGATATGCTGGAGACAGACGATGTCGTCGACATCCTGTCAGTGCCTCTCATCGGCGTGGTGCCGGAGAGCAAGGACGTGCTCAAGGCTTCCAACGTCGGATTGCCGATCACCGTGTCGGACGAAACCTCACCGGCCTCCAAGGCATATATGGAAGCCGTGCGACGGCTGCTTGGCGAAAACATTCCGGTGACCATTCCCGAAGAGAAGAAAAGCTTCCTCGGCAAGCTCTTCAAAGGGAGGGCCGCATGAACCTTCTGAGCCTCTTTGGCAAAAGAGGCGCTAGCGCCTCGGTAGCCAAGAACCGGCTGCAAATTCTCCTCGCGCATGAACGGGCGGATAACGGTTCAGACGCGGCACTGATTTCCAGTCTTCGAGAAGACATTCTTGCAGTCGTCGCCAAGCGGGTCGACATCGACCCGGACTCCGTCAAGCTTGAAATGGACAGATCCGGAGATGTCACCACACTTGGTATCGACATCGAACTTCCGGCGGCGCGCGCCTCTTGAGGGCATCTTCATGACCAGAGACTGACCGGCCCTTCCGGCCGGTTTTTCTGTTCTGCATGAAGCATTGTTTTTGGTGTTGAAGACAGCATTCCACATCGATGTCCGGTCGACAGAGACCACTGCGAACTGCCTTTCCAGGTATTACCCACATTTACGTCGCTAAAGTTGACCAGAGACGGGCAACCAGATCCGGATTGCCGCTCGTTTGACGAAGGAAGTTCACCCTTCACTTTTCATGCCGCGCGGCAATGCTTGATCCTGCTGAAAGACCGCACATTAAGATGCCGAACACTACATCCAGCAAGCACTTCATTCAAATGAGCCCAAGATGTCGTTTGGATTTAGACACTGGACCATCTTGAAACGACCGCTATACGATCGTGTTTGTTTCGACATTGCCACTTTTCAAGCCCGCTTGCACAGCGAAATGCTTCCGAGATACAGGAGCGAAACTTCGACTTGTTCTTGAGACTGCGAAGGGCGAAAAAATACTGTTGCAACGGCCAATCGAGGTTACCCGGTGGCAGCTCTGGTCTGGTCTGCCCGAAATTTTTCCAGGGGCGTACGGCTAGCTGCAATGCCCTCACATATTCTGGTGGGTCCAGCCAAACAAGTGCGTCAGCCTGTGCAATAGCTTGTGATAAAAAGCCAGGGCCTCCTTCAAGTATCCATGCGTCTTTCTCAAGCGCTCTCGCAAGGGCTGTTTCGATTTCGATTCTAGTTCGTTTCTGCCAGTTGGTTTGGAGCTTCATTTCATCGATCGAGATCACTGGGACATCTGGACGGGCCTTAGCCAATTTGCTCGCGAAGAGGCTTTTGCCAACGCCGTTGGCTCCGGTGATGATGATCTTCTTCAATGAAGTCTCAAGTCTTTGGGAAATTGAGGTGCAACAAAGCGGTTGGCCCTTCAAATGCAAACTGCATCTTTGTCCGCAAATGAGACATAACCCACCGCGTCGTACATGAAAGGTAGCAGATCGAAGGTGGCCATCACAAATGTTGAAAACGCGACTTCGCCAAAATGAGCTCATTGATGCAACCGGTTTTGCGTTCTCCGTCGCCATGAAAACAACGCGCCCACAGCTCTTCGATCGTAAAGACATGCGTCGCTCCAAACTGCCCGGCAGCCAGGACCTTTGTTGCACTGCGGAACCGAAGGTGTATGTTTTGCACCTCAAGTTCAAAACAAAGGAGTGAATACGGCATGCTGGTCCAAGACACCGCGGCGACGAGTGCACACACAATCGAAAGCGCGGAGGACCTGTCATCGATCGCATTCGGCTTCATGGCATCCAAGTCTCTGTTTGCCGGACTGCACGTCGATATGTTTTCAGTTCTCGCAGACGGTCCCAAAACGGCCGAACAATTGGCTAAAGCCACTGATATACCGGTCAATCGCATCGTCATTCTAACGACAGCGCTTGCCAGCATTGGCTTGCTTGCAATCGGTGACGACAAAAGGATCTCAAATTCTCCTGCAGCGCAGAACTTTCTCTCCAAACAGTCGCAATATGACTTCGGAGACTATCTTCGCCATCAGATCGACCAGCAGATGTATCCATTCCTGCTCCAGCTGAATGCCGTCATAAAAGGCGATTTGTCCGACGATGCCATCGCTTCCTATAGCCACTGGATGACGGACGAAGAGCAGGCTTCTGTCTATTCTGAAAGCCAGCACGCAGGCTCGCTCGGACCGGGTCGGACACTTGCACGGAAAGTGGATCTTGGTGACACGGAAACCCTGTTAGATGTTGGCGGCGGGACTGGCGCCATGACGATAAGCCTTTGCAACGAATATGAAAACTTGCATGCAACGATCATCGACTTTCCGAACGTCGCTGAAATTGGCTGGCGTTTCATTTCCGAGGCCGACCTGGTTGATCGCGTCCGGTATATTCCTGGCAATGCCATCGATGTTCAATGGCCCAGCAATCAGAACGCCATCCTGATGTCCTATCTCATGAGCGGTGTGCCGGGTGACGATGTGGAAGGGCTGCTAAAAAAGGCGTCCAATGCACTGTCTCCAGGCGGCAAGCTGATGGTGCATGATTTCATGGTCGAAGAAGACCGGCGTGGACCCGCCCTTGCCGCTCTCTGGCAGCTGCAGCATATGGCGTTTACTCCGGAGGCCCGCTCGCTGTCTGTCGGATGGCTGACGGACGCAGGCAAAAAGATGGGCTTTGAGGTCGATATCGTCGACAATCTCATTCCCGCGATGACCAAACTGGTTGTTTTTGTGAAACCCTCTTGATCCAGAGGCACCATGGTGACGTTGCAACTGCACGAAGAACCACTACAGAACAACTGGCTGGATGCTTATGGCCACCTGAACGAGGCCTATTACCTGGTCCCGTTCAGCAATGCGACCTGGAAGCTACAAGATCACTTTGGGGTCGGAACGGACTATTTCGACAAGACCGGTTGCGCACTCTACACGCTCGAAACGCATTTACGGTATGTTGGAGAAGTCCGTGCACCTGCAACTCTTAAAATAGAGACCGCCATACTGGGGGTGGACGCTAAGAGATTGCATGTTGGTCACACCATGCTGTGCGACAGCCGTGAATGCGCCACGTTCGAATGCATGCTTTTGCACTACGACACAAAGGCAGAAAGGTCTGCTCCCTTCCCGAACGCAGCCAGAAATGTCCTGCAGGATTCAATCCTGATGCCAACGCCTGATTGGGTTGGTCAAGCCTTGCGAAGACTGGTCTGAGGCTCGATGGAAGTACGCATCTGCTTCGACGACCTTCCGCAATTTGTTTCGTTTCGTACAAATTTACATGAACAGCTTTGCTAACCACCCTTCAGCTCAAGCAGTTCATCGGTATAGACAGCCATCTGACCCCGACCGCGCCTCTTTGCAGCATAAAGGGCCACATCAGCTTGTCTGAGCAATTCAGAAGGTTGCGTTGCAAAAGCGATGCCTATGCTCGCTCCAAATTTGCAGACCACATCGTTCAATTGCATGGGTTCGCTGAGGTGCTCGATTATCATGCGTCCGAGGTTATTGATCCGTTCTTTATCGGCCCTTGAAAAGACGATAACGAACTCATCTCCCCCGATGCGCACAACAGCGTCATCATCGCCGGCAAATGCACGCAGTGACTTGGCGACGTGTTGAAGCACCAGATCCCCCATTTCATGTCCGTGCTCGTCGTTGATCTGCTTAAAATCATCCAGGTCGAGATAAAGGAGCGCGTAACCATCGCCCGAGACCTCCTGTGCCTGCAATTCGGACATCTTCTCATCCAGGAAGCGCCGGTTCCCAAGCTTTGTCAGAAAATCACGCTGCGCCTGCTCGGCAAGCAGTTCCCTTGAATGTTCCGCCTCGTGTTTGGCCTCTGCCAAATCCCGTACAATCGCCGTCGCCCTGTGAACATAGAGCCGCGCAGTCAACAACGTACATATGAAGACCAGAAGGACACCGATGGCCATCAAGGGCAACAATCGGATGCCTGGTAGTGCAGGGTCCCAAATCAGGTATCCCAGTTGAGTTCCGTCAACCGTTGAGAGTTCGAAGCCTCCTTGCCAATAGGTCGGCATGGAAGAGGACAAGCGCAAGTTTGGAAGGCCGTACTTTTCACTCAACGCGGCCAGTTCGTTGCTATCAAGCGGTTGCACAAAGACAAGAAGGTGGTCTGTTCGAATATCCACATCGTCATAAGTCGTGAGAACAATCGCACTGGCCATTGAGAGGTCGGTCAGATTTCCAATTAACCCGGAGACTGGCTCGGGTGCTGTAAACGCATTGCCCCGTCGCGCTTTTTTCAGAAGCGGCGTGAGGCCGCGCTCGTACTGGGACAGATCAAATTCAGCTATCGTATCATTCAAGATTTGAAGTTTTGGACGGTTGTCGCCATCCAGTACATGCAGAGCTTCGACCTGAAGATTTTCCTGAAGATAGTCGACAAAGGTTTGATCCACCCACTGAAGATTCAAATCCTTCACCAGGTTCTCGACGGCACTGTCCCAATACCCATACTCAAGGACTAATGTTTCAAGTCGTCCCATGCGGTCGATCAGCAAAGCTTTGAAGACTTGCTGAGACTGTTCGACAGAATTCCGGTCGAGCGACCGTGTCAGAAACGCGACAAAGACCAACAAACTGACAGCACCAATCAAGACCGTCGCCCAAAACGGTCTGGACAGTCGGCGAATTTCTGCTGCCTCGGCCTCAACTCCAACTGATGGAGTTGCAACAGTTGTGCTGCGGCCGCCTGATTGGTCAGAAAGAGACAAATTCACTCTCTCTACAGATCTCATTCAACCATGCTCGGGATTTACTCCCTAAAGCTCACTCAAAGTAAGAATTCTTAGACTTAGCATGATTTTTACCTAGTTAACTCAATCATCTTACTTACTAACAGAGGACTTTCAATAAACTCCAGCAATAAGAATTACTAACAATACTTGCCTGCAAAAATTAAACAAAATAATCCGTATTATTACCAATAAAGAAACTTTTAGTTTTTAGCGAAATCAACATCGCTACAACTTGAAATTACGATATCGGTTGAAAGGTGTCTCTTTAAGCCGAGAATGTGGGCTATGAGCAATGCAATTCAGCGCTGCGGCCCCAGGAGCGCGATGTCTCTCTCCGCCAGGAAGAGATTTGAATAGAGGTTTGCAATCCACTGGCGGCCGGACGCCGTGATTTTCAGATACTGAATAGCCTTTTGAATATAAGGCGCGACGCTGTTCCAATAGAATTGAGGATATTTCAGAACCAGATCCGCTGGGGTGTCGTAGCCGAGCTGTTTGTTAAGGCCCGCCTCTTCAAATTCGAAATAGAGGGCATTGGCCTTGCGGATGTAATGCGGATCGCCCAGCTGACCGATGAAATCTGCAGCGCGCACCAAAGTGGCATCTTCACCGAGCGTTTCATTGTCGTCCGGGAACTTGCTTGGAAATCGTGATCCCTCAACCGCATCGGCGATCCGTTGAGGATCGAGCAAACCGGTGCCGGAGATCCGTTCAAAGATATATAGCTGCGACCGGTCAACGTGGTACGGCGTCAGCGCAGCATCAGACGCCCCGCGCGCCAATTGAACCTTTTTCCCTGTGTCGTCGACGACAAAGCCCTCAGCATCGTCGCCCGGCAGAATGCCGCGTACATAGCCGATATCATGCGTCAGGCAGGCAACGATCACATGCGCATAGTCTGTTGGCGCCATGTGGGTGTGCAATGCACGCCCGCGCAAGATGTCATGACCGGCCAAAGTGACCAGCATTGTGTGTTCAATATTGTGGTAGAGCGCATCGCTGTTGCCGATGCATTCCATGGCAATGCGAGCAATGGAGGGCACCAACTCGGCCAGTTCCGGATCTGACTTGCCGAAACGGCGCTGCACGTAAGCGGTCAAAAAATCGCCGAGCGCGTCGGCCGCAAGTCCCGGCACTGTCAACATTGGAGGCGCTTTCCCTGCCTGATAATGTCGAAATCAATTCATGCACTACAGTTTGGCACGTTGCCGAGCTGTTATGTCAAGCAAATGTCGGCGCTTGGGTCATTGTCAGGCGAGACCAGCGCCAACCTTGTCTTGCTTCCACGCGGCCTGCCCGCGTTTTCCTATAGTTCCTCAAACGTCCGAAAGGCCTTCCGATACCGGTTCAGATTTTCCTCGGCATAGGCCGCAAAGTCGAAGTCGATTTCAGAATGATGCTCAGACACCATGGACCACATTGCTTCTCTCATGAGCGCTGCGCATTTCATCGCGTGGTAACGCCTGACAAGCAATCCGTCCGGCGAATGGCCATAGTAGATCTCAAGCGCGAGCGCTTCTTGTTGCGGCAAAAGTGAGTTGTTCGAGGCAAGCCCAGCCAGATCGAACAGAGGTGAGTTAAATCCGGCATAATCCCAGTCAATCAACCAAAGGCGTGTGCCGTCATCAATCAAATTGGCCGCCAGCAGATCATTGTGACTGAAAACCATCTGGATCAGACCTATGGTTTCTTCCAGGTGGCTCGCCTGCCACTGCAATTCCGGCAGCATCGGCACATATTTGCTCCCGTCATCGCGCAAGATCCGGTCATAGTTGCGAAGGATGTGAAACACCCAGAAGGCCATGACCGGCCCTTTCAGGAACCGGGGCACGTCGTGGTGACAGCGGCGCAACAGATCGACCGCGCGCTGCAGCATCATCGGGTCTTGCAGGTCGTCGACCGCAAGCGTGCGCCCGTCGATGAAATCAAGGACGATGGCATTGTCCTGTGCATAGTGAACTGCCGGCGACAAGCCGGCATCGAACGCAGCACGACTGGCGGCTATGTCATTGAAGCGCATGATCTGGTGCACCGGGATATCGCCGCCAATCCGAGCAACGAAGGTGCGCCCGCCGTCGTTCACCTTGTAGCTCGTATTGGTGATCCCGCCGGAAAGGGGTTCCGGGTCTATCGGCCCTGACCAGCAAGGCAGATCGAGGACGATTTCAAACGGCTGTTCAATCAACGCAATCTCCAGTCGATACCAAGCGTATCGAAGGCGTCCCGCGGTGGAAATGATGTGCCGCAAATCCGGCTGGCAAAAGTTGCTTCCTCTGCCCCCCGATTTCGGCGGCCATTCTCGACGGTTGCTCAAAACAGCACCTCCCGTTTAAGCTGATTTATGGGGGAGTGATCACGTGACTGCACGGAAACAGGAATTTGATCTCGCTGAACTTGAAGCCTGGCTTTCAAAACAGCCCCGACACGTTGCGGCGGCTATCGCCCTGCGCTGTTCCCTGCGTGCAGTGCCGCTTCTCCTTTTGCAGCTCGAAAACGACGAGACTGCCGATGCAGCAATCCTGAAAACCTTTCGTCAAAACAACGCTGTGTTTGCCTTTGTCTGCTCCGGTGGCGACGTCGGTCACTCTTCAGGGCTAACCTCTGCCGGTCAGGACACATCAAGTGAAAACCCTGCTGTCCTGAGTGGATACCAGAGCGCAGATTCAGCATTCGCCTCGCCGGAAATAACAAAGGGTTCGATCGATCCCCGGTTCGAAGAAACGGCAGATGACGCGGCCCGGATGCTGGCCATACGTGCCGCATTGAACGCAATCTACATTGATAGCGACTATAATGGTTCGGCATATGAAACAGACGTTGAGCAACTCTACGAGGGGCTCCCTGCCGACGCCCTTGTGCAAAATGCGCTCTGGCCGGATGGACGCATGCCAGATGACGTCCTCAAAATGTGGGAAGAGCTGAAGGCATGGCTCCTGGAAAATGGTCCCAACTGGGACGTCTGGACGCTTTGGTACGAACAACGTCTGGCAGGTCAGGCGCTGCGCGACCTGACGCTTGAGATTGCGCGCATCGCCTTGCCTGAACCGATGTGGGCAGATGGCGCAAGAGCAGTCAATCCTGAAATCGCGAACCTGCAAGAGCTCTACGACAAAGACGGTCCAGAAGCCGTTGAAGCCCGCATGATCGAGCTTCATGGCCGGTCTTCTGCCGAGGGAAGCCACTCAACAAACAATGAGACGCAGGACGAGGCAAAAGCCACGTTCAAGGGGGAAAACGGCAAACAGGGTGCAAGCAATGGAACCGCCGCCCTTCCGCGGGTCTGGATCCTGCAGTTCAACCCGGAGGACTGGACATCTGCCCCGGATGTGATCAACACAGGTGAAACCTTACCCTGGAAGACCGCAAAAGCTCTTCCGGCGGAGATGCAAGCCAATGATCCGGTCATCTATTGGAGAACCCGGTCGAACGGAGGGTTGGTTGGCACGGGCCATGTCACATCGACAGCACAGGATACACAGAGCAGAGATGACGGCCAGCGAACATTCGAGACCGAAGTTCACGAATTCGATCAAACTCGTCTGATTTCCCGGAAATCTGTCATCGAGGCAGCCGGAATAGCCCGCAAGAACTGGCAAGGTGCAGTTCTGGCTTTGCCGGAAAGCCAGGCTCTTAAACTCGACGCATTTCTGCGGACACAAAACCGCCCACCATTGTTCAATGACAGCCAGCTTCAAGCAGTTGCTCAATCCAGCCCAGTGCAATCCGATGCAGAAGGATCAAATTCTCAAACGCAGGCCGGTCAAACAGGCACGGGAACCGGACAAGGAGATGCTCTTGTCGAATCTGAAACAAGTTTCGCACCCGATGACGCTGAAACGGAACGTGACGATCTTGGCAGAGGCATTCTGGCAATTGCACTGGCACGGCGGCTCCACCTGATCTGGTGCCGGCTCAACGATGCCATGTGGCGGGAGGAGAAGGAAGCTGCCGGGTTTCCCCGTCGTCCGGTTTATTCCTCGGCATATTGGACAGGTGAAGGCGCTGAAGAATTGAGCGGCGCCGGCAGTGGTGCGGTCCCGACTGAGCAGGCGGAAGGTTTTTCCGGAGACCGGTCACGCAACAACACGCGCGCGGGATTTGTACTGCACCTGGACGCGCCCTGGGGCGGTGGAAAAACGACGTTTGCCAATTTCCTTGCAAGGGTTCTCAACCCAACCGGCTACCGGCACGGCAAGAACTCGTTTTTATCCAAGAGATACGGCGATGCGGACCTGACCACCATTTTTCTCAGCGACCCGTTGCCGAAGGACGGCTCCACCACCGGGGATGGTCGGGATTGGCCGGACAGCGCGCGCAGACCCTGGATAGTGGTGCCTTTCAACGCGTGGCAGGCACAGCATGTTACACCTCCCTGGTGGGTCTTTTACCAATCCGTTCGCAAGCGTTGCTTTGATTCCGTAATATATGAAGGCTGGAACCCTGAAATCGTCGATGGAGAACCCGCCCGAAAACCGGACTGGTGGCAACGCCAGTATCTGCGTTTGCGGCTCTGGCTGCCGGAAATATTCTGGCGCCTGACAAGCCCGAAAATCGTGGCCTTGATCTCAACCGGGTTTGTCAGTCTGCTGCTTTTCTGGCTGCTCTATGTTTTTGGCATTTTGGAACTCAACACCAATGCCAAAGGTCAGGGCAGTCTTATGTTCAGCGTCGGATCGGACAAGGGTTTCGGCATTGCGGACGGCATTGGCCTCATGCTGACCGCTCTGACGGGATTGAGTTTTCTCTGGGGTATAGGAGCGTGCTTCACAGAGTCCATTCGACCTGGCACCGACACACTTGCCGAGCGCCTTTCCCTTGGCAATGGCGACCCGTTCGAACGGTTCCGGCGGCATTTCTATAAAACAATGAAGCGTCTGAAACGTCCTGTCCTTGTGGTGGTCGACGATCTCGATCGTTGCAGCCCGGAATTCATCGTCGACCTGGTGCGCGGAATGCAGACGCTGTTGCGCAGCCCGCGCGTCGTCTTTGTCATTCTAGGTGACCGTGACTGGATCGAGCGTGCCTTTGAAGTCCATCACAAGGACATGAACAAGGTTAGTGTCGGTCCTGAACAGACTTTCGGTGCGCGTTTTGTTGAAAAGGCGATCCAGATGTCCTTTATCCTGCCCGGCCTTATCCCGGACAGGCAAAAGGACTATGTCCGGCGCCTGCTCCTTGGTTCCAAGGCCAATCTGGACGAAGCGCAGATCAAGACTTTTTCCAGCGAAACAACGCAAAGCCTACGTGTCTTCTTTCAACGCGCCGTTCAACAGCCCACCGCGCCGGTGCTCGACAGTGAAGCCCTCAAGGCACAGGTCCGCAGCGAAGCGGCAACCGCATCGACCGGTTCTGGTTCTGGAGAAGAAACTGACGCTGGAGATACCCCGACCACGGATTTGAAAAGCGCGCTTGAAAACACCGAGGCGTTCGATGAGTGGTTCAAGGACGAATTCACAATCCACGCAGCCTCCGATGAGGATGTTGAGGCAGAAATCTCCCACAGGCTCGAACCTTTGGCTGATCACCTTCCTGCGAACCCGCGCCAGATCAAGCGCATTATCAATGGCGTGACAATGTACAATGCTGTCGCGTTCAGACAACGCGACTGGCCACCTGACGATGAACGCTGGCTGCAGCTTGCCCGCTGGATCGTGATCATGACCGAGTGGCCGAAGACCTGGCGGCTATTGGCCTCTTATCCATCGCTGCCGGACCTGCTCGATGAACAAAACCCCAAACAGGCCTACAAGAAGCTTATGAAAAACAGGCTTTTTGCAGCTGAGCTTCCAGATTCTGAAGATGCAACGCTGGCGGAGATTGAGCGCATCAAGGGCGACGCCAAGTTGCTTGCTCTGATCCAGGGCGATGGCGATAGCGAAGAACTTAACCGCAACGCCATTGTCGATCTCGTCAGTCTGACACCGCTGCACAGCCGTGCCGCCAAGGCGGATGAGAAGTAGAATTGACTAGGCCCCGTCGCCCCTCAGTCCTCTTTCCTCGCGGTCATTACAATGCAGCTTGCGTTGTCAAGATACCAGGACCAATCCGATGCCAGGTCTTGCCGGTCCGCAGGCAGCTTGAGCGGGTGCCAATTGATATCGGTGAGCCCCCCGCCCTTAAGGCATCTTCGTGGTTCTGGCGGCTCCATTGCCAGATCGGCACTGCAAAATCCTTGATGACGAGCGCGAATTCAGGCGGATTGACGATGTCGTAACGGAAGCCTATCCGCCGCTCCATGTCATCTGGTGCATCGGTGAAATCATAGTCCGGGCTAATCGTGTAGGTGACAAACCGACCTCCAGGCTTAAGGTTCCGGCCGATGAACCGGCCCATTGCAGTCAGCTCTTCCACGCTGTTTGCATAGTGAAAGAGATACATGGCCGTGACGATGTCAGCCGGATCGGCCAGTGCGAAACCCGTATCCGATGCGCTGACCTGTTTATAGTCGACTATGTCGGGAAAGGCGTCCGGTTGGCCGGCTTCGTTCTGAGCCTTAGCACGGTCTAACATTTCGCTTGAGACATCCAGCCCCAGCACGTTCGCGGCACCGCCATGGGCGAGAACACGGGTCAGCCTGCCGTCGCCACAGGCTAGATCCAACACCTTCCTGCCTTGAACCTGACCGAGTTCTTCCAGGAACACCGACCATTCCAACAACCGGTACGGGTTGTCGGAAAAAGCCTGTTGCAGATAGGGTGACGGGTTTTTGTCGTAGTCGGCCATGGTGTCCTTGCGCTACACGACTGAGAACATGACAGTATCAACGCTTCATGTTTGAAACAACACTCGTCACCTTGGCGCGATTTGACTTTATCAGCTTGTCAGGGCTGGATTCGAGCCAATCTGTTATTCTTCGTGCACGATTTCCCGTGTCTCACGGAAAGTGACATCCGGGAATTTCTCGGTGACATGGCCGATCTCCCAGGCATTCTTGAAGAGAAACACCGGCTTGTCGTCGCGGTCGTTTGCCACAGACATGCGGTGACCTTCGATGATCTTCTGCAAGGTCTGGCTGTCGGTTTCAATCCAGCGCGCTGTGGAATACGGCACCGCTTCAAAGCCGATTTCTGTCCCGTATTCCGCTTTCAGCCTGTCGACGACGACGTCGAGCTGCAGCGCGCCCACGACGCCGACAATCCAGTTTGAACCAAGGTCCGGCTTGAAGATCTGCACAAGACCTTCTTCTGCAAGGTCCTGTAGGCCCTGGCGCATCTGCTTGACACGCATGGTGTCGGAAAGGCGCACCCGGCGCAGAATTTCAGGGGCGAAGGCGGGCAAACCGGTGACGTGGATGTTCTCGCCCTCAGTCAGGGTGTCGCCGACGCGAAGCTGGCCATGGTTGGGAACGCCGATGACGTCGCCTGGATAGGCAAGATCCGCAATCTCTCGCTCCTCGGCAAAAAAGAAGATTGGAGAGGAGACGGCAATCTGTTTGTTGGCTCGCACATGTTTCAGCTTCATGCCACGCTTGAATGTGCCTGAACACAGCCGCACGAAGGCAATCCGGTCCCGGTGCTTGGGATCCATGTTGGCCTGAACCTTGAAGACGAATCCCGTGACCTTGTCTTCTGCCGGCATGATCGTGCGCCCGCCAGTGGCCGGTTGTGAATGGGGTGCCGGGGCAAATTCGGCGATGAAATCCAGAATTTCCTCAATGCCGTAGTCGCGCAGTGCGGATCCGAAAAAGACGGGGGTCAAATGACCCTCAAGAAAGCTTTCCTGGTCGAATTCGGCATAGCCTTCGGCACCGAGTTCAACGTTTTCCGTCAGCTCTTCCATGATCCGGTCAAAGACAACATCGGTCAGAGCGCCATCATCGAGACCTGAAACCTCCTTCGTTAAAGCAAAAGCGCCACCGCGCTCGCCATCCGAAGTGTGGAATTTCTTGTGTTGCCAGTCATAAACACCAAAGAAATCCGATCCCATGCCCACCGGCCAGGTCTGCGGACTCACGTCCAGTGCGAGTGCTTCCTGCACCTCGTCAAGGATCTCCAGCGCATGGCGGCCTTCACGGTCGATCTTGTTGACGAAAGTGATAATCGGAATGTCGCGCAAGCGGCAAACCTCAAACAGTTTTCGGGTCTGGGTCTCAATGCCTTTCGCGGCATCGATCACCATGATCGCCGCATCAACGGCCGTCAGGGTGCGATAGGTGTCTTCCGAGAAGTCCTCGTGGCCCGGCGTATCGAGCAGGTTATAGACAATTCCCTTACGCTCGAACGTCATGACGGATGACGAAACAGAGATGCCGCGTTCCTGCTCGATCTTCATCCAGTCGGACCGTGCCCTGCGTCTTTCGCCACGCGCCCTCACCTGCCCCGCAGCGCGGATCGCACCACCGGAGAGCAGAAGCTTTTCGGTCAAGGTTGTCTTACCGGCATCCGGGTGGGAAATGATCGCGAACGTGCGTCGATCCTGAAAGGGTGCCTTGCCGTTGAGGCTGGACATAAAGAACTCCTGAATGCCTTCTCCGGCGAGGTTGCGCAAACGCATCGGTTGAAACCGGGGCGCAACTTCAATCAAAGGGGCCGGAAGGATTGATGTTTCGTTGGCGCAAGGTCATAGAGAGAATCCGGCAATATTTCCAGTCTTGATTCATTGTCGACCAAGTTGCACCGGGGAGAAACGCGTGAGCCGAACCAAATGCCTGATCATCGGGATCGCGATGACCGCCGCCACCGCAGCCATTCTTCTGGCTATGGGGCGTATTCCCATTTGCGAATGCGGCTATGTTCTGTTCTGGACACCGGCTGATGATGTTGCAGGGTCGTCTCAGCATATCGCGGACTGGTACACGTTCTCGCATATTATTCACGGCTTTATCTTTTACTGGCTGCTGTGGCTGCTCTTCCGCCGCAACTCGGTTGCCGAGCGGGCGCTTGGTGCGATCCTGATCGAGGCAGCCTGGGAAATCGCAGAGAACAGTCCCTGGATCATCGACCGCTACCGCGAAGCAACCATTGCGGTCGGATATACCGGCGACAGTGTCCTGAATTCCGTATTCGATATTGTTTGGATGCTGGCCGGGTTCTTCTTTGCGGCCCGGATGCCCGTTTGGGTGACCATCCTGACTGCCATCGCTTTCGAGCTGCTGGCGCTTTGGGTCATTCGGGACAACTTGACCCTGAACGTGCTGATGCTTGTCTACCCGGTTGAGGCCATCAAGGTCTGGCAAGGCGGGTAAGCGCTTCGTGACGGCTCCCCCTGCAACAAAAAGGGGAAGATATGCAAGGCTCTAAAGCTGAAACAGCTTGTGTTTCTTCAAAAGCTCGATCAGCACTTCGCGGGCGTGCTGCCGGTGACTTCTGTGGCGTTCACGCGCCTCGTTGGCATAGCCTTTCTTGATCGCGGCATAGACCGCCCGGTGGTCCTCATTGGACTTGACCGGAAGGGGGCGAATATAGAGCGTCATGGCGCGGGCCCGGCGGACCTGGTTCGCCATCATCGACACGATGGATTCCACGCGAGAATTACCGCCCAGCCTGACGAGCTCGTCGTGAAAGGCGTCATCCGCGATCGCCCAGGCTTCGCGATCTTCACGCCCCAGCGCTTCTTCCATGGCTTCGATCGACTGTTTCAGTGCACTGAGATCCTCATCGGAATACCCCTTGTCGGCGGCTTGTTCCGCAGACAGGCTCTCCAGTTCGGTCAGCACAGCATAGATTTCTTCCATGTCTCTCAGCGACAGGGTCGAGATCCTCACGCCCTTGCGGGGCCGTACTTCCAAGAGGCCTTGCTGGGCAAGCATGAGCGTTGCTTCGCGCACCGGTGTTCGGGACATGCCAAGGCGATCCGCCAACTCGCTTTCCAAATGATCGGAGCCGGCTGCAAGTTCACCGTCGAAAATCAGCTGACGGATTTTTTCCATCGCCTGGGTGGTGATTGTTTTTGGTTTTGGCGCCTCAAGCATGGGCAAACTCCCGGATTTTCGTCCCCAGGCGATTGGATTCATAAATCGCCTGTTCGATCGCGATCACCTTCAAATACGCGCGCGCCTCGTTTTCAAGCGGCATTCCGTCCAAAAGACCGTCGACAACATGGTCTATCAGATTCTTCACGCAATCGCCGCCAAAGCCGTTCCAGGTCTGAGCAGCCAGGAGAACGCTTGGCTTTACATTGCCAAAATGGCGCAACCTGACGGCTCCATCCCCCGACAAGGTCAACGTTCCCCCGGTGCCCTCGATCAGGGCTTCCCCGAGTGTGGTCCGGCAGTTTTCGGCAGCGTGATCCAAAAGACGGTTGCCATCAAAGAGTGCGCGAACGCCATCGGCATAGTCGAAGACGAAATAGCCTGCATCTTCTCCCTTGATTGCCGGGTTGAGACGACGCAAATCCGCGTAAACGGCCTCGGGCTCGCCGAGCAGATACCGGAAGGTGTCGACCCAGTGCACGCCGGTTTCATGAATGAGCAGTTTCGGCATTTCCTGGAAATAGGGTTGACGGTCGAGGTACGCGCGCGGCCCCTGCCCGTCACCTGTTCTCAGCCGGAACGTGACCTGTAGAACGTCACCGATCAGACGATCGTTCAGTGCCTGATGGATGGTTCTATACCAGGGTTGAAAGCGGAAGTTTTCGTGGACAACGACCGTGACGCCGGCAGCCTCGGCCAGTACGGTCGCCTCTTTCGCTTCTTCCAGAGAGGTGCAAAACGGTTTTTGACAGATTATCGCCTTCACACCCTTTGAGATTGCCAGCGTGATGGCCTCAAAATGTGTCGGTGGCGGCGTGATGATATCAAGCAGGTCCGGTTTGGCCATCTTGAGCATGTGCTCCAGATCGCCAAAGGCGGTCAGACCGGTGGCCTTGGCTTTTTCCCGGTCCCGGTCGCAGGACCCGACCAGACGGACGCGCGGGTTCCGACGCCAGGCATCATAATGAAATTGAGCAAAGTAGCCTGCGCCAAGGCAGGCAACACGCAATGCTTCACCACCGTTTTTCGTCAATTGCTTCCTCCCACCGGCTAACGCCCGATGTCCCAAGGTGCCGTCTTCTGGCGGCCACGTCGATCAGAGCCGGCATTCGCTGGCCAAACAGGCTCAGTGCATTCGTCGTTGGATTTTTGATAGTCGACATTTCCCAAGTTGACAAGGGATTGATTTACGTATACGCAATCGAATGTGTAAATCGATACGGCCTTCTGGAGCGGCCGTGGGAGGAGACCAAAATGCTTGATAAGAAGAGTTTGAGCCGTCTGTTGCTGAGCGCGGCAATCCTTGCTGCCGGTATGGGTGGCGCACATGCTGTGGAAACCCTGCGTTTCAGCCACACCGATAATCCGGGCGGTTCCCGCCAGGCGGCGGCAGAACTGTTCGCTGAAAAGGTTGCTGAATATACGGACGGCCGTTACGAAGTTCAGATCTTCCCGTCAGGGCAGCTCGCCAACGATCCGAAGGCGATCGAGCTGCTGCAGCTGGGCGGCCTGGACTTTACCGTGTCCGCGACAGGTTCCTATGCGACGCATATGCCGACCCTGAACCTGACGGCCATGCCGTTTCTGGTCGACACTTATGAACAGGGTTGGGAACTTTATGACAATTCCGAGTGGCTGCAGGGTGAGTTCTCAAAGCTTCCGGAAAAGGGTTTCCGTGTCCTGAGCACTTGGGAAGCCGGCTTCCGAAGCTTCACGACCAATGAACCGCTGGCGTCTCCGACCGATGCGGAATCCATGAAGATGCGCGTCTTTCCGAACGACATGATCCGCTGGTCGATGGAAGCCATCGGATTCCAGACAGTGGTCATGCCGATCACGGATGTTTACCTCTCCATTCAGCAGGGCATCGTCAACGGCCAGGAAAACCCGGTCGACACGATAAAATCGCTCCGCTTCTATGAGGTCGCGCCGAACATCACGCTGACGCGTCACGTCTATAGCCCGCTGCCTTTGACAATTGCGGAAAAGACCTGGCAGTCCTTCTCTGACGAAGACAAGGAAGCTGTGTTGAAAGCTGCAGCTGAATCCGCAACTTTCAGCCGCAACCTCGTCAAGAGCTCCGTTGAGAGCCAGCTTGCTGAAATGACCGAAGAAGGTGCAACGGTCAGCGTTCCGGAAATCGGACCGTTCCGTGATGCCGTCCAGTCGGTCTATTCAAAAGCCAAGGACGTTTACGGCGACGAAGCAGTCGACAAGATCCTGGCCGACGCGGCTGCGATCCGCGAAGCACTCCCAGCCCAGAACTGATCAAGTACTTCGGGCAACAACTAGCCGGGACTTATAAAGTCCCGGCCCTTTCCTAAAAGAGAAGAGCCTTGGATTACCGAGAGCATTATCCGGCTGTGCTGCGCTGGCTCAGCCATATGGTCGATATTTGCCTGGCGCTTGGCGGATTTGCGATCGTCACACTGGTGTTCTGCAACGCTTCCCTTCGTGGATTTGCCGGCTTCGACCTGGCGTGGTCACTGGAAGTCACCAGCTTTCTGTTGCTGTGGAGCACCTTCTTCGGCTGTGCCGCGGCCATTGCGCGCGGCGCGCATATGCGTGTTACCGAAATTGTCGAAAAACTGGTTCCCAGACCCGGTCAACGCGCCCTTTCGATCGCGATAGATGCCATTATCGCAATTCTGCTGATCAGCCTGATCTATACGGGTTACAACATCTCCGTTCATACCTGGGCGCAGAAGACCACCGTGCTCTATTGGCCGGTTGGACTGCTGTACGCATCCATGCCTGCCGGCATGGCCGTGACGCTGATCTTCCATCTATTCAACATGGTGTTCGATATCAGAAACCCGGTCGTGCCCCATGCATCTCACTCTGACGGCGGGGAGGCCCTTTAATGATCCTGCTCTTTGTTGTGGCGGTTTTCTTGACCTCCGTCTTCATCGGCATTCCGCTTGTTTGGGCAATTCTGCTCACCGCCGTTCTGCCCATCATCGTCTTTGATCTCGGATATCCGCTTCAGGCGTTGTATCTTAATTTCATTGGCGGCGTGGAACCGAACCACTTCCTTGCCATTCCACTTTTCATTGTGGCTGGCGAAATGATGAGCCGTGGCGGTGTCGGCCTGCGCATCATCGGCTTTGCACGTGCGGCCTTCGGCTTCATGGCGGGCGGGCTCGGCATGGTTGTCGTTGGCGCTTCCATGATATTCGGCGGAATTTCCGGATCGGCAATTGCAGATTCTGCCGCCATCGGCTCGGTGATGATCAAGAACATGTCCCGCGAGGGATACAACACTGCGTTTGCAGCAGGCCTCGTTGCAGCAGCTGGAACCATCGGCATCATCATTCCGCCGTCCATTCCCATGCTCATCTATGGCTTTGTCGGCAACGTTTCCGTTGCGGATCTGTTCCTTGGCGGCATGATCCCCGGCGTATTGTTCGGCGCACTCTTCATGGCGGTTTGCTACTACGTGGGCAAAACAACCAATTGCGATCCGGGCGGGCGAACAACAACGCTGAAGGAGCTGACATCGTCCTTCATCGGCACGGCCCCGGCGCTCTTTATGCCAATCCTGATCCTTGGCGGCATCTTCACCGGCTGGGTCACGCCGACCGAGGCTGCCGCGCTGGCCGTTGTGTATGGCCTCTTCGTGACGACAGTTGTCTATCGCGACTTCAAGATCAAGGATCTGCCGCGCCTGCTGGTCGATTCCTTCGTCACCAGCTCAGTGGTGATGGTGGTGATCGGCGCAACCACCGTGCTCGGCTGGTTGATAACCCTGGAACAGATGCCCCAGATCCTGGTTGCCTTCGTTCAGGAGTTTTCCTCCGGCCCATGGATGTTCCTGTTGCTGGTCAACATCGTGCTGCTCATTCTGGGCCTGGTGCTAGACCCGGTTCCCGCCATCCTGCTGACCGCACCCTTGTTTCTGCCAACGGCCAAGGCCTTCGGCGTCGACCCGGTGCATCTTGGCGTGATCATGACCTGTAACGTTGCCGTGGGCCTGTTCACACCACCGGTGGGCGCGACGCTCTATGTTGCCTCGCGGATCTCGGGTGTGGGTGTGCTCTCGATTGCCAGAAAAATGGCACATCTTTACATCGCGGCAATCATCGCGCTCCTTGCAGTCACCTACATTCCCGCCGTTTCAATGACTATGGTGCATCTGTTCCGGTGATGAGGAGTTGAAAAGATGTATGCAGTAACCGTGCTGTTTCGCATCAAGGAAGGGCAGATGGAAGCATTCATGCCCCTGATGATCGCAAATGCACAAACGTCGGTGAAAGACGAACCAGGGTGCAGACAGTTTGATGTCTGCGCCGATCCGGATCTGCCGGGTGAGGTTTTCCTCTATGAAATCTATGAAGATGCAGCTGCGTTCCAGTTTCATCTTGCGACTGACCATTTCAAGGACTTTGATGCCAGGGTCTCCGACATGATCGCCGAAAAAACCGTCAAGACATTTCAGAAGGTGGACGCATGACACCCTGGGAAGTCTTCGCAGTTAAATATGCCGACCGGAATGCCAGGACGCGCAAGGACAGTTTTCTGTTCGATGACAATCACAATCAGTCCCACGACATGGATTATTTCATCTGGGTGCTGCGCCAGCGTGACGAAGTCCTGCTTGTCGACACCGGCTACGATCAGGAAGAAGGCGATCGGCGCGGACGGCCCGTTCGGCTGAACCCGGCAGAAGCTCTGGCGCCTCTGGGCATCGTTCCTGAAGACGTGACAACCATCATCGTGACTCACCTTCACTACGATCATGCTGGGGGCCTTCGGCATTTTCCAAATGCCACAATTCATCTCCAGGCAGCTGAAATGGCTTATGCCACGGGCCCCTGCATGTGTCATGGAACCTTGAACGCACCCTTCACGGCTGATCATATCTGCGAAGCCGTCCAAAGGCTTTATTCCGGACGTGTCGTCTTTCACGAAGGAGATGGTGAAGTTCGCGAAGGTGTCACGGTTCACCGGACGGGAGGTCACAGCGACGGATTGCAGGTCGTACGCGTCCTGACCGAAGCAGGCTGGTTGTGCCTCGCCTCCGACGCGTCCCACTACTACGAGAACTTTCTAGAGGAAAAACCGTTTCCGATCGTGGTCGACCTTGGTGACATGCTCAACGGATTCAAGACCATTCAGCGTCTGGCCAGCTCGAAAGAGCTTGTTATTCCTGGGCACGATCCACTGGTACGCCAATTGTTTCCCTCACATGGCCCGGACCACATCGTTCGCCTAGACCGGGGCCCGGAAAAGGTGTTTCTGCCATGAAGCTTGGTGTCATTGCAGACGATTTTACCGGCGCATCCGATATCGCGCTGATGCTGTCTGAAGGTGGCATGCCGACCGCACAATTCGTCGGCGTCCCGGAGCACAGCATTGAAGATCATATCGAGGCAGGAGTTGTCGGACTCAAGTCGCGCACCATTGCGGCTGCTGATGCCGTTGCGATATCGCTGGAAGCCTGCGACTGGCTGTTGAACCAGGGCTGTCAGCAGATCATTTTCAAGATTTGCTCCACGTTCGATTCCACCGACGCAGGCAACATCGGCCCGGTGACCGAAGCTTTGGCGGATCGGCTTGGTGAAGACACAGTTCTGGTCTGCCCGGCCTTTCCTGAAAACGGACGCTCAGTCTATCAGGGCCATCTCTTCGTCAATGACGTTCTGTTGAGCGAAAGCGGTATGCAGCACCATCCGCTGACGCCCATGAAAGATCCCGACATTCGACGTGTACTTGCGCGGCAAACTTCGCGCACCGTGAAACACATCTCGATATCCGACGTTTGGGCTGGCGCAGATGCTGTTGTTCAAAGCGTTTCAGAGGCCGGCAAGGCCATGGTGGTCGTCGATGCCATCCGCAACGAAGACCTGATAACCTTCGGTCGTGCGGCAGCATCCCGTAAACTTCTGACCGGCGGCTCGGGCATTGCGCTTGGCTTGCCACAGAACTTCGGGTTTCAACCTGAAACATCTTCCTGGGCCGGGGTTTCCGGCAAGGCCGTCGTCCTGTCCGGCTCCTGCTCGACAGCCACGCGCGGTCAAGTTGAGGCCTACAAGGCCAACGCACCGTCGCGGGAACTCAATGCAGACGACATTATGGCTCAAAAGCTGTCGCTGCAGGAGATTGTCGAATGGGCGATCCGACAGGATACCGCACCTCTTCTTTATTCCTCTGCTGATCCGTCGATCGTTGCCGCCGCTCAAGACAAATACGGCCGCGAGAAAAGCGCCGACGCAATCGAGAAGGTCTTTGCCAATCTTGCTGCAGCCTTGTCGCACGAAGGGGTCAAAAGGATCGTGGTTGCCGGAGGAGAGACCTCCGGTGCAGTGGTCTCGGGTCTTCAGGCCGACACGCTTGAGATCGGACCCAAGATTGCTGCGGGCGTTCCCGCGCTCAAGGTTGCCGGACGCCCCCTCGCCCTTGCCCTCAAGTCCGGCAATTTCGGCGGACCTGATTTCTTTTCCGAGGCGCTTTCCGTTCTGGAGGGCCGCGAATGAGCGAAATCGCCTCGGCTCGCGAGCAGATCTGTCTTATGGCGAAATCCATGTTCGACCGTGGTTTGACACACGGATCGACGGGTAACATTTCGCTGCGGCTGTCCGACGGCACCCTGCTGGTCACGCCAACGGGGTCTTCCATGGGATTTCTGAATCCGGCGCAGATCAGCCATCTATCCGAAAAGGGCGAGCTTTTGTCAGGTGACAAACCGACAAAGGAAATCCCTCTTCATACCGCTTTTTATGAGACCCGCAGCAACACTGGTGCGGTTGTTCATCTTCATTCCTGTCATTCGGTCGCGCTCACGCTTTTGCCGGACATCGATCCGGAAAATGTTCTGCCGACGCTGACACCCTACGGGATTATGCAGCTCGGCAAGGTACGGCTGTTGCCCTTCTTTGTGCCTGGTGATCCAGCCATGGGAGAGGCTGTGCGAGGTCTGGCGGGAAAACGATCGGCTGTCCTGCTTGCCAATCACGGACCTGTGGTCGCCGGCAAGGATCTGGAGGCAGCGGTTTATGCCATGGAAGAGTTGGAAGCCACGGCCCGGCTGGCGCTGCTTATGCGCGGAACCGGGGCCATTTCTCTCACACCTGATCAGATTGGCCAGGTGGTAGAGCGTTTTGACGTTGATTGGAATTGAGGAAGTTACCGATGAAAATAGCACTTATAAAAGGTGACGGGATCGGCGTCGATGTTGCAGAAGCGGCCATGGCTGTCATGGAAGTCGCTCTGCGGAAAACCGGTCAGGCTCTGCCGGCCTATGACGAAATTCTGGCCGGAGCCGGCTATTTTCGGGAGACCGGGACCGACATTGAACCAGACGGCGAAGTGCGGGCAGGTGAAGCAGACGCTATGTTCCTCGGCGCAATCGGCATGCCGTCGATCCGTCACGCCGATGGAACGGAAATTTCTCCACACCTGCGGCTGCGCGATCGCTTTGAGCTGTTTGCCGGGGTCCGTCCGGTCAAAGCTTATCCGAATGCACCGCAACGGCTGGCAGATCCGCGTGCAGCAGGCATCGACCTGATTATCTTGCGGGAATCCACAGAGGGGCTTTTTTATTCGGCCGCTGCGCACAAGCGCACGCTTGTGGCCAACAACGATGAAGTTCAGGACGTGCTTCGTGTAACGCGCAAGACAACAACGAAACTGCATCATTTTGCCTTCAACCTGGCGCGCAAGCGCAGAGCCAAGGGCAAGAACGGCACCCTCACCTGCGTCGACAAGGCCAACGTCTTTACATCGCTCGCTTTCTTCCGCCAGATCTTCAACGAGGTGAAAGAGAACTATCCCGACGTTCCCGTCGGCTATAACTACGTCGATGCGCAGGCACTTGATCTGGTCCGCAAGCCCTGGGAATTCGATGTACTGGTGATGGAAAACATGTTCGGTGACATCCTGTCCGATCTTGCAGGTGGTCTGGTCGGCGGCATGGGAATGGCGGCCTGCGGCGAGATCGGCGATACGACCGGTCTTTTTCAGCCTGCCCACGGAAGCGCACCCGACATTATGGGGCAGGACAAGGCCAATCCTTTGGCGGCAATCCTGAGCGCAGCCCTGATGCTGGACTACCTGGCTGAGAAACTTGGAAATTCCCACCTGGCCGATGCTGCCGACCTGATCAATTCATCCGTTGATGAGGCTTTTGAACAAAACGCCCTGAGACCGATGGAATTCGGCGGCGACATGGGCACCAAAGCTGTGACCAACCAGCTGTTGACTGGAATTGCGGAACTTGCACCTGCAAAGGATCGTGTCAGCGCTTAAGAGCAACGCTGTCCTGGCACTACCCCAAGGTTATCCGGACTTATCTGCCGCGTTTGCTGACGCCCGCGCAGCTTTCCCGGACGATCAGGTCCCCATGCAATAGGTGCGTTCTGGTTTCAAGTGATCTGTTAGCCAAACGATCCAGAAGGATTGTCATGGCCTTTTCGCCAATGTGGTGGCGCGGCTGGCGAATGGTCGTCAGCCCCGGCGTGAAATTGTTGGCAAAGGGAATATCGTCAAACCCCAAAACAGAGAAGTCTTCCGGCACGTTGTAACCGCGTAGTTGGAGCGCGGAGATGACGCCGATTGCGGTATTGTCGTTAAAGCAGAAAAACGCGGTAGGCAGGTCATCCTTGATAAAAAGGCGCTCTACCGCGGCTCGGCCACTTTCCGCCGTGCCGTCACCTTCGACACGCCAATCTCTCGGCGCGTCCGGTGTCTCTTTCAGGCCCTGGCGGTATCCGGAATGCCTCAAATCACTTCGAATGTCCGCAGGTCCCCCGGAAATGAAAACGATTTTCCGATGACCGAGTGAGATCAGATATTCCGTCGCCATCTTGGAAGCTGCAACGTCATCCACCCCGACATAGCTGATATCGGAATGCGCCAGAGGCCGTTCAGTCGCAACGACTGCCGGCAAGGAGCTCAATGGCGTCTGCGGTTCACCGGCGACGGGAATGTGGCCCGTCAGAAGCACCAGTCCATCCGCCATGCCGGTCGACAAAAAGCGCATGTAGGTCTGCTCTATACCTGTAGTGCCTTCCGTGTTGCCGATCAGGACGCCATAGCCTCTGTCGGCCGCAGCCTTTTCCAGACCAATCAAAATGCCGGCAAAGTTCGGATCAGCAATCGAAGATGCCAGGACCAGGACCATCTGCGAACGTTGCATGCGCAAATTCTGCGCCATGGCATTGGCGGTGTAGCCTGTTCGCGCAATCGCGGCAGTGACCTTTTTCCGCGTGCTTTCGGCGACCTTCTCGGGCGAGCGCAGAGCCCTGCTGACGGTGGCAATCGACACGCCCGCAAGTTTTGCAACATCTTCAATTGTGGCCGGCCGCTCCAGCGGTTCGCTCATTTATTGATCCAGACATGTTGCAGCGCGAAGACCCATTAAGTTCATGAATCTACACACCCTCTACGCTGTATAATGCGCATTGGCTCTGATGAAAAGGTTTACAATGAGTAATGTAAAGGTTTACATAAATCGTGAAAACGTTTACATCCAAACATGGCGTCAGTGTGGAGGAAACATGTCGGCGCCTGGGAGGAAGACATAAATGCAGATGGAAACGACCGCACAAGCGGCGATCATCGAAGCTGTCAACATCAGCAAATCTTTCGGTCCAGTGCCGGTCCTGTTCAGCGTGAGCATGGATGTGCGCTCAGGAGAGGTTCATGCGCTGATCGGCGAAAACGGCGCCGGTAAATCGACACTCATGAAGATTCTGTCCGGTTTCCACGACCCTACATCCGGTCAAATCCGGCTCGACGGCAAAAAGACAGATCTGCCTCCAAATGGCGCAGCCGAATCGCTTGGCATCGTGCTCATTCACCAGGAACTGAACCTCGCCGAGCAGATGACGGTCGAAGAGAACGTGTTTCTCGGGCGCGAGGTCAAATCCAAAGGATTGCTTGACAAGGCAGCAATGCGTGCGGCCGTGCAGGGCTATCTCGATGAAATCGGCCTGGATATTTCTCCGACCGACCGCATTTCCGACTTGACGATCGCGCAGAAGCAAATGGTCGAAATCGTCAAGGCGGTCAGTCGAAACGCCCGCATTCTGATCATGGACGAGCCGACCGCGGTGCTGACCGAAGAAGAAACGGAAGTCTTCTTCCGGCAGGTTACGAAGCTGAAGGAAAGCGGCGTTGGCATCGTTTTCGTTTCCCACAAGCTGAATGAAGTCAAGGCGATCTCGGATCGCATCACCATCTTGCGGGACGGTCAATGGATTGACACCCGACATGCGCAAGATCTGACACCGGATCTGATGGCTCAGATGATGGTGGGCCGTGAACTGTCGGACCTCTACCCCCCGATGCAGGAGGCGGATTTCGACGCTGACCTAGTTCTGGAAGTCGACAATCTTGTTGCAACGGGTGTGAACGGGGTCAGCTTCGGACTACGCAAAGGTGAAATCCTGGGTTTCTCGGGGCTGATCGGGTCGGGTCGAACCGCTGTTTTTGAAGCAATTTGCGGACTAGCGCCGACCGACAGTGGAACCGTCAAGCTGTTCGGACGCGATGCCGGCACGATGACGGTGGCCGGAGCACGAGATGCCGGACTTGCCTACCTGACCAAGGACAGGAAGGAAAAGGGGCTGCTGCTCGACAAGAAAATGCAGCCAAATCTGACCCTGTTCGCGCTCCCGAAATTCGTGAAGAATTTTGCTATCGACCGCAAGCGCGAAGAAGCTGCGCTTGAACGCGCGATCCGCCGTTTTGACGTCAGGGCCAAGGACAACGATATCACCGTCGGCAAACTGTCCGGCGGCAACCAGCAAAAACTGCTGCTCGCCAAGATCATGGAGTGCGACCCAAAGATCGTCGTTATCGATGAACCGACGCGCGGCATCGATGTCGGGACCAAGCAGCAGATCTATCATTTCATCGCTGCGCTTGCCGCCGAAGGCGTTTCGGTCGTCGTCATTTCCTCCGAAATGCCGGAGATCATCGGCATTTGCCACCGGGTGGTGGTGATGCGCGAAGGCAGCATTACGGGCGTTCTGACCGGTGATCACATCAACGAAAACGAAATCATGCGTTACGCCGCCGGGCTGAAACGGGAGGAACTTCATTGACCATGGTCACCTCATCGACCGAGACGACTGCCAAGCGGTCTTCAATCGATTTCAAGACGATCGGACCGGCCCTTGCCCTTCTGATCCTGTGTATCATCGGCTTTTTGCTGAACCCGTCATTTGTCAGCGAAGGCAATCTGACCAACCTTTTGACCCGTTCCGCCTTCATCGGCATCATCGCGGTCGGCGCTACTTTCGTCATCACGGCCGGCGGTATCGACCTCTCGGTCGGTTCGATGGCCGCGGCGATTTCCGGTGTCATGATCATCATCATGAACAACGCAGTCGATACGATGGGGACCGGTGTCGCAACAGTTCTGCTCGGCTGCGGCTGTGCCGTGGTACTCGGCATCGGTGCCGGTTGGATCAACGGTGCCCTGACAACCAAAGGCAAGATCGAAGCGTTCATTGTCACCCTCGGTACAATGGGTATCTATCGTTCGCTCGTGACCTATTTCGCCGATGGCGGGACTTTGTCGCTCAACTTCGATATCCGCGGCACCTACCGGCCGGTCTACTATGACAGCTTCCTTGGCCTCCCCTACCCGGTCTGGGTGTTCATCGGAGTGGCCATCTGCGGCTGGCTGTTACTAAACCGGACCGCATTCGGGCGCTACTGCACGGCGATCGGATCAAACGAAGCCGTTGCCCGCTACTCTGCGATCAATGTCGACCGTGTGAAAACGCTTACCTATGTCATCCAGGGTCTGTGCGTTTCGTTCGCTACGATCATTTATGTTCCGCGGCTCGGTTCGGCGTCAGCCTCGACCGGTGTTCTCTGGGAATTGGAAGCAATTGCGGCTGTGATTATCGGGGGCACGGTTTTGAAGGGCGGATACGGCCGTATTGGAGGCACGATCCTTGGCGCTTTGATCCTGACGACCATCGGCAACATTTTGAACTTCACCGATCTGATCTCGAACTACCTGAATGGAACCATGCAGGGCTTGATCATCATCGTTGCGGTTCTACTGCAGCGCAGCGACTGGAAACTTGGCAAGAGCAAGTAAGTCGATGCGCTGAACTCAACGGAATAGGGACCCGTCCCCAATTTAAAGACCGGCTCGCACCGGACGGGAGAGGTGCGTCCAAGTGAAATGCATTGGAGGAGGAAACCATGCTTATGAAGAAAGCCTTGGGAGCAATGGCGGTGACAGGGATGCTTGCCTTTGCAGGCTCTGCAGTTGCCGACGAGAAAATCAAGATCGGCGTCAGCTATCCGACACCGACCCATGCCTGGGCTGCAGGTATGAACTGGCACGCGGAACAGGCTGAAAAGAGGCTCGAAGAGCTTTATCCTGATGTTGACCTTATCCTGGTCAACTCTCCGGACCCCGAAGCACAGGCCAGCGCCCTGGAAGACCTTGTGTCCGTCCATCAGATCGACGCTCTGGTGGTTCTGCCGTTTGAATCCGAGCCGCTTACCGACCCGGTGCTGAACGTCAAGAAATCCGGCGCCTGGATCACAGTCGTCGACCGCGGTCTCAGCCAGCCGGGCATCGAGGACCTTTATGTCGCCGGCAATAACCCGGAACTCGGCCGTGTTTCGGCTCAGTACATGAAGACCCGCTTGAAAGACGGCGACAACATTGTTGTCCTGCGCGGTATTCCAACAGTGATCGACAATGAGCGTTTTGATGCGTTCATGGCGGAAATCGAAGGTTCCGGCATCAATGTCCTGGATCACAAACACGCAAACTGGAACCGCGATGACGGCTTTGAAGTGATGCAGGACTTCCTGTCCCGCTTCCCGGATATCGATGCAGTCTGGGCACAGGACGACGATATCGCAATCGGCGTTGTGGCAGCGCTCAAGCAGGCAGGACGTGATGGTGACGGCATGTTCGTTGTCGGTGGCGCGGGCATGAAGGAAATCATCAAGGGCATCATGGATGGTGAAACGTTGATCCCGGTCGACGTGCTTTATCCGCCCGCGATGATCGCAACGGCCATGGATGCAACTGTTCAGGCATTCAAGTCCAACGGGCCAGTGGCCGGTCGCTACATTCTCGGTGCGACCCTGATCACCAAAGACAACGCAGAAAGCTACTACTTCCCGGACTCACCGTTCTAAGGAACAAGTAGCCACTTGGGCCGGGGTCTTGCGATGGGGTCCCGGCCCATTTTTGTCCCTACTCTGGAGAGAGAAAATGAAAACCATCAAGGGTCCTGCACTGTTTCTAGCCCAGTTTGCCGGGGATGAAGCGCCATTCAATTCCTGGGATTCAATCACAAAGTGGGCCGCTGATTGCGGCTATCTCGGTGTGCAGGTGCCGAGTTGGGACGGGCGCCTTATCGATCTGGAAAGGGCAGCGAGTTCCAAGACCTATTGCGAAGAGTTTGCCGGGACCGCAAAGGAAAACGGAGTTGAGATCACGGAACTCTCGACTCACCTTCAAGGCCAGCTGGTTGCCGTACATCCGGCCTATGACACTGCCTTTGACGGTTTTGCAGCGGCCCATGTGCGCGGCAATCCAACCGCAAGGCAGGCCTGGGCTGTCGATCAGGTGAAAATGGCGCTCGCCGCCAGCCACAATCTCGGCATCTCGGCTCATGCGACCTTTTCCGGTGCCCTTGCTTGGCCCTATCTCTACCCTTGGCCTCAGCGTCCTGCAGGCCTGGTGGAAACGGCTTTTGACGAGCTTGCAAAACGATGGCGTCCCATCCTCGACTATGCCGAGGATATGGGTGTCGACGTTTGCTATGAAATTCACCCGGGCGAAGACCTGCATGACGGCATCACGTTCGAAATGTTCCTTGAGCGGGTAAGCAATCATAACCGATGCAAGATGCTCTACGACCCCTCGCACTACGTGCTGCAATGCCTGGATTACCTGGACAATATCGACATCTACAAGGACAGGATCGGCATGTTCCACGTAAAGGACGCCGAGTTCAATCCAACCGGTCGGCAAGGTGTCTACAGCGGCTATCAGCCATGGGTTGACCGGGCGGGACGGTTCCGCTCGCTCGGTGACGGACAAGTCGATTTCGGTGCGGTTTTTTCCAAGATGGCAGCGAATGACTTTGACGGCTGGGCCGTGGTTGAATGGGAGTGCTGCCTGAAACATCCAGAAGACGGTGCACGGGAAGGCGCGCAATTCGTTAAGGACCACATCATCCGCGTCACAGAAAAAGCCTTTGACGATTTTGCTGACGGAGGTACCGATGACGCCGCCAACCGGAAAATGCTTGGAATAAGCTAGTCAGAGCACGCATTTCATTGCCGCACGCCATCCTGTCGGACATGTCATTGATGACGAATTCAATGATCTTCTCCGGGATGGCGTCGGCACGCTTCCTCCCGGCAGCGTTTCTTTGTAAAGAGTATTCAATCGATTTATGAAGCGCCGAGATGGGTGCTTGAAGAACAAACTGGAGGACCAGGATGGCCATTGAAGGAACAGACAGCGCGCAAACACGCCCGATCCGCCTCGGCATGGTGGGAGGTGGCAAGGATGCCTTTATCGGAGCGGTCCACCGGATTGCCTCCAGGATCGACGGTGCCTATGACCTGGTTGCCGGTGCCCTTTCCTCCACGCCGGAAAAAGCGCGTGAATCCGGTCGCGCACTCGGTCTGAAGGAGGACCGGACCTACGCATCCTTCGCTGATATGGCCAAACGCGAGGCCAGGCTGAAGGACGGCATCGAGGCCGTCGCGATTGTAACGCCCAACCACGTGCACTATCCGGCAGCCAGGGAGTTTCTGAAACGCGGTATTCATGTCATCTGTGACAAGCCGCTGACGTCTACTCTTGCCGACGCCAAGAAGCTGGTCAAAGCGGCAGAAAGCTCAAGTGCCCTGTTTTTCCTGACGCATAACTATACCGGCTATCCGATGGTCCGTCAGGCACGCGAACTCGTTCAAAGTGGTGAGCTTGGTACAATTCGTGTGATCCAGGTCGAATATCCGCAGGACTGGCTCACGATTGAACAAAACAACAAGCAGGCAGAATGGAGAACCGACCCAGCGCGGACCGGGCTGGGCGGCTCTACCGGCGACATCGGCACTCATGCCTATAATCTGGCAAGCTTCATTACCGGTCAGCTGGCTGAAAGTCTCGCGGCCGATCTCCAATCCTTCGTGCCGGGCCGACAGGTGGACGACAATGGCCACGTGATGCTTCGCTATGCCAGCGGTGCGCGAGGCATGCTTTGGTGTTCGCAGGTCGCACCGGGAAATGAGAACAATCTCAAGATCCGCGTCTATGGCGACAAGGGCGGTCTGGAGTGGCATCAGGAAAACCCGAACTATCTTTACCTGACACCATTTGGCGAACCGAAACGGATTATCACCCGTGGTGGTGCAGGCATGTCGGAGAGTGTCGGGCCTTCAACCCGCATTCCACCAGGACATCCTGAAGGATACCTGGAAGGCTTTGCAAACCTTTATAAGGACGCGGCAGATGTCATCCGTGCCCATCAGCGTGGGGAAAACCTCCCGTCGCTCGTGCCGAATGTGGAAGACGGTCTGGCCGGCGTTCGTTTTATCGATGCCTGCGTAAAGTCGTCTTCAAGGAATGCGGCCTGGGTCAAACTCGACGGCTAACGCTGCCAACGTTCCACAAAAAGCGCCCGAGCACGCGTGTCTCGGGCGTTTTTTTCTGAAATTTCGACGTTTGGATCAGCTTTCCGGCAGCAGCGTGCCGGGCAGGTTCTGATAGCAAACCGGCCGCAGGAACCTGCGAATTGCCAGCGTGCCAACCGAAGTCGCACCGAAGTTCGTCGATGCCGGATATGGACCGCCATGAACCATGGCATCAGCGACCTCAACACCTGTTGGAAACCCGTTTGCCAGGACACGGCCCGCCTTGCGTTCAAGGACTGGCATCAACGTGCGTGCAAGCGCGGTGTCCCCCTCTTCCAAATGCAGCGTGCAGGTCAGTTGACCATCGAGGCTCTTGGCGATCTCAACCATCTGCGCGTCATCTTTCACGCGCACGACAATGCCGAGCGGGCCGAAAACCTCTTCCCCGAGCTGTTCGTTTTCCAGCCAGGCTTCACCTGTCGTTTCAAAAAGATAGGGAGAAGCTTCCCGGGCATCACAGCTGGTACCCATCAACTCCCGGACGCCGGTGGTACCGGCAACAAGCTGACTGCCTGACCGGAAGGCTGCCGCGATACCGTCCGTCAACATGGTTTGCTTGCCAACTTCATTTAGAGCCGCAGCCGCAACTTCGACGAAAGCATCGGCATCAGGACCGTCAACAAGGATGACAAGACCCGGATTGGTGCAGAATTGACCTGCTCCCATGGTCAGCGACCCCGCCCATCCCTTTGCGATGGCCTCACCTTTGCCCGAAAGCGCCGCGGGCAGCAGGAACATCGGATTGACAGATCCCAGTTCACCGAAGAACGGGATTGGAACCGGGCGCTGCGCGCAAAGATCAAACAACGCGCGGCCACCCCGCAAGGAACCTGTGAAACCGACAGCGCTGATCAACGGGTGCTGCACCAGCGCCTGCCCGACTTCGTAGCCGTCTCCCTGGATAAAGGAAAACACGCCAGGATGCAGGCCGCACGATTTGACCGCAGCCGAAATCGCCTCAGCGACAATTTCACCCGTCCCCGGATGCGCCGGATGGCCCCTGACCACAACGGGACAACCTGCTGCAAATGCAGACGCCGTGTCGCCACCCGCAGTCGAAAAGGCCAGAGGGAAATTGGATGCACCGAAAACCGCGACCGGCCCGATCGGTCTTTGCACCAGTTTCAGGTCAGGGCGCGGCAAGGGTTGACGGTCTGGAAGCGCCTCGTCGTGGTGCTGATCCAGGTAATCACCTTTGAGAATATGTGCGGCGAACAAACGAAGCTGACCCGTTGTGCGGCCACGCTCCCCATTGAGGCGCGCTTCAGGCAGCCCAGTTTCGGATGTCCCGATCTCGGTGATGGCTTCGGCCCGCACTTCGATTTCATCTGCAATTGCATTCAGGAACTTGGCCCTGTCCTCACGCGAGGAATATCCGAAGGTCCAGAACGCTTCCTCAGCCGCGCGGCAAGCCGCATCCACCTGAGCAACCGTACCTGTGGAATAGCTATGAGGTGTCCCCTGCGCGGGCTGAGACAGGAACGAAGCGTCGCTCCCAACCCATTGACCTGCAACGAGTTGCTTTCCGTGAGGCATAAAAGTCATGTCAAACCTTTTGGTTTTGTAACTGATCAATAGTGAAAGGCGTCAGTGGTGAGCCTGCGGCCCAGTGAAAACGCATCGCAGACATGGATTATAGGGTAAAGATCCATATCACTGTTACCGTGTCTGATCAGTTCTGCCATGCGGGCATAGAGATTGGCATATTCGTGGTCCGCGCCTTGTTTCACCAATGTGCCGTCAATTTCGAGCTTTGCACCGCCATCTGAAAGCTTTGCACTTCCCTGGTCGGTCTCCACATCGATATCCCAGGCCTGCGGCCCGTCTTCTCTCCAGTCGAAAACTGCGCGCATGTCTGCGCCGGTGGGGTCGACGAAGGTCAGATCCGCTGCAATTGGTGTCGACCTGTTCTCCGGAAATTCAAGTGCGGCTTCGCTCAAATGAACAGGATACGGCAAGATTTCAGTCAGGATCGACAAGGCATTGATGCCAGGATCGAACACCCCCATGCCACCCGGCTCCCAGATCCACTCCTGACCTGGATGCCAGCGGCGGACATCTTCTTTCCAGGTAATCATCAGTTTTCGGATGACGCGGTTCGACAGCCAGGACTTCAAGTCCGGTACACAATCGGAATAGCGTGAATGCCATGTCGCGAAAATCGAAACCCCTTGTTCCTTCGCCAGGTTCTCGAGCGTGAAGCACTCGGCAAGGCTTTGTCCAGGAGGCTTTTCCAGCATCACATTCTTGCCTGCATGCAGCGCCTTGGCCGCGTACTCAAAACGAGGCTGAGGCGGAATGGCCAGAGAGATCGTGGTGATGTCGGGCCTGCGGTCCAGCAGCTCGTCAAGCGTTTCGAAGTTATCAAGGCCATCAATGGAGGCATGCCTGCTGACCGCAGCTTGCAGCGACCAGTCCGGATTGTTCTCGATTGCCGGAATATGCTGGTCCCGGGCAATCTTGCCAATGCCAACCAGCGCCAGTTTTTCTGCCATCAGTGGGAGTCCTTTGGCACCGCGGAACCGCGGCAACCTCTCAGAAAATCAAAGTCAGCGCCTGTGTCTGCCCCTTCGACATGGTCGTGAAACAGGCGGGCGTAGCCGCTTTCCGGGACATGGTGCGACGGTGTCCAAGCGGCCAACCTGTCTACTAGCTCAACCTCGGATATGTCCAGATGCAATCGACGGTTTGGAACATCCAGTTCGATCATGTCGCCTGAGCGAACGACGGCAAGCGGGCCTCCGGCGGCAGCTTCGGGCGACGTATGCAGCACGACTGTTCCATAAGCCGTCCCGGACATGCGGGCGTCGGATATGCGCACCATATCCGTAATTCCTTTTTTCAGAACCTTAGGGGGAAGCCCCATGTTGCCGACCTCGGACATACCGGGATAGCCCTTTGGGCCGCAATTCTTGAGAACCATGATACACGTTTCATCGATGTCGAGGGCTTCGTCGTTTATCTTTGCCTTGTAGTCATCAATGTCTTCAAACACCACGGCCCTGCCTCTGTGCTGCATCAGGTGCGGAGATGCTGCGGAAGGTTTAAGGACCGCACCGCTTGGGGCCAGATTGCCTTTCAGAACGGCAATACCGCCTTGCGATGTAAGGGCGCGGTCAACCGGCAGGATGACGTCTTCATTCCAGTTTCGGGCGTCTTTCACCTGGTTCCAAATCGGTTCGCCGGCAACTGTTATTGCCTCCTTGTTTAGCAGGTCTGCATCACCAAGACGCTTGAGGACGACGGGGAGACCACCTGCATAGAAGAACTCCTCCATCAGGTATTTGCCGGACGGCATCAGGTTGACGATCGTCGGAATGTCCTTGCCGAAACGATCCCAATCCTCAAGCGACAAATCCAGACCAACACGTCCGGCAATGGCAAGCAGATGGATCACCGCGTTGGTTGACCCCCCTATTGCGCCATTGGTGCGGATCGCGTTTTCAAAGGCTTCTCGTGTCAGGATGTCCGACGGTTTCAGATCGTCTTTCACCATTTGTACGATGCGGCGACCGGACAAATGCGCCATCACCCGGCGACGGCTGTCGACAGCAGGGATCGCCGCATTGCCAGACAAGGCCATACCGAGAGCTTCCGTCATGGAGGCCATGGAGGATGCCGTTCCCATAGTGTTGCATGTTCCCGGAGAGCGGCTCATAGCCGTTTCTGCTTCGAGAAACTCCTCCTGTGTCATCTCCCCTGCTTTGACGGCTTCTGAATACTTCCACAAATGTGTTCCTGATCCGACCCGCTCTCCCTGGAACCAGCCGTTCAGCATGGGGCCACCGGTGACCACAATGGCCGGCAGGTCGACAGACGCCGCCCCCATCATCAGTGACGGAGTGGTCTTGTCGCACCCCACAAGCAAGACGACCCCATCCAACGGCGCACCGCGGATGGCCTCTTCGACGTCCATGCTGGCAAGATTGCGGAACATCATGGCCGTCGGGCGCAGAGTGCTTTCGCCTGTCGAAAAGACCGGAAATTCGACAGGAAACCCTCCAGCTTCGTAAATCCCGTGTTTGACCCGTTCTGCCAGATCCCGCAAATGCGCGTTGCAGGGTGTCAATTGCGACCAGGTATTGCAGATGCCGATCACGGGACGGCCATCGAACAAGTCATCAGGTAGGCCCTGATTTTTCATCCAACTGCGGTGATAGATGTGATCGCGGCCCGTGCCACCGAACCATTCGGCCGAACGCAGTTTGCGCGGCCACTTTGCGGGTTGGAAAACCATTGGCTAGAGAACTTTCACAAGTGTGGCTGCGTTTTCGTCCGCGCGAAAAGCAAGACGGTTTTTGAGGGGAACGCCAAAACCTGGCGCGGAAATCTCAACTTCATCGCCTTCTTCGCAGGAAATACCGTCGGCAAATGAAAGCGTTGCCGTACCGAACATGTGCACATGAACATCACCAGGCTGACAAAACAGCTCATATTTGAAGTGATGATGTTCCAGATTGGCCAACGAGTGAGACATGTTCGCCTCACCCGACAGGAACGGTTTTTCCCAAAGGACACTGCCGTTCCGCAATATCCGGCTTGTCCCCTGGACCGTTTCCGGCAATGACCCGACCAGCAGCTCCGGCCCGAAGGATGCAGGTCGCAGTTTGGAATGCGCCAGATAAAGGTAGTTCTGCCGTTCCATCACATGGTCGGAGAATTCATTCGCGAGCGCAAAGCCGACCCGGTAAGGCGTGCCGTCTTCTGCAATCACGTATATGCCGGCAATTTCAGGTTCTTCGCCACCATCTTCGCTGAAGCCTGGGCTGACCAGTTCATCCCCCGGCGCGACGGCAGCGCTGCCATTGCCCTTGTAGAACCATTCGGGTTGAACACCCACGTGTCCCGGCTTTGGACGTCCGGCTTCCAATCCCATGTGAAACATTTTCATGGAATCTGTAAGGTTGTCGTGATCCTCTTTCACCTTGTTGTGCATCGCATCGCGCGTTGACGCAGACCCAAGGTGCGTCAAACCCGTACCGGTCAAATGCATGTGCGCAGCGTCCGGATGGTGGATCGGCAGCAGCAGCCGGTTTTCTTCCGCAAGCTTTTCAAGATCGACAGCAGGTCCAAGGTCATGTGACCTGATACACGATGTCAGGCTCTGCTCGCGGCTGATTGCTTCTTTCACCAGGTGGTAACTTGATGGCACATCTTTCAGGATCGAGGCTTCGCTGCCGTTCCGAACGACAACGGCAAGTTCACCTGAATCGTCTCTAATTTGCGATATCAGCATCACCTATCCCTGCTTGTTTTTGTTGTAGACATCGAAGATGACGGCAGCGAGCAGTACGAGGCCCTTGATCATCTGCTGATAATCAATCCCGATGCCCATGATCGACATGCCGTTGTTGAGGACACCCATCAGAAACGCGCCGACGACCGCCCCGACGATGGTGCCAACCCCGCCAGACATCGATGCGCCGCCGATAAAGACCGCTGCAATCACATCCAGTTCCAGTGCAAATCCTGCCTTGGGCGTTGCCGTGTTGAGCCGCGCTGCAAACACCAGACCTGCAGCTGCCGCCAGAACGCCCATGTTGGTAAAGGCCAGAAAGGTAAGCCGTTCAGTCTTGATACCGGACAGTTTGGCCGCTTTCTGGTTGCCTCCGAGCGCATAGATACGCCGTCCGACAGTGGTGGTTTCGGTGATGAAGGCGTAGATGATCGTCAGAACGCCCATCGTGATCAAGACGTTTGGCAACCCCCGGAACAGGGAGAGTTTGTACATCACGAAAATGAGTGCCGCGGCGACAATGACATTGCGCGCAATGAAGAAGCTCTTGGGCTCATCTTCAATGCCATAGACCTTGTTCTGCGCCCTCTGCCGCAGACCAAGCCAAACGACAAGAGCTGCAGCAACAAGCCCGGTTGTGAGTGCCAGCACATTGACTTGCCGGGCTCCGAACAGATCAGCCAGTCCCTGACCAAGGACTGCCGGAAAAACGTCAGGCACAAACCCCGTCGCGATGATCTGGAATTCCTTCGGAAACGGTCCGACCGACTGCCCCTGCAGGAGCCAGAGCGACAGCCCCCGAAACACCAGCATTCCGGCGAGTGTGACGATGAAGGACGGGATCTTCCAATAGGCAACCCAGTAGCCTTGCGCCGCGCCAATGAGACCGCCAGCAACGAGGCACGTCAGAATGGTAAGAAAAATGGGCTGCTCAAAATTGACGATCATCACGGCAGCGAGCGCGCCGATGAACCCCATGACAGACCCCACCGAAAGATCGATATTGCCGGACACGATCACGACCAGCATACCGAGCGCCATGATGATGATGTAGGAATTCTGCAGCAACAGATTGGTGATGTTCACTGCGCGCAATAATGTGCCGTCCGTAACGATCTGGAAGAAAACCATCACGGCGATCAGCGCGAACAGCAAACCATACTGTCTTAAATGAGAAGACAGATATTCGCCGATACCCTTGGTTTCCACCGTCGTTGTCGATTGGCTATCGTTTTTTGCCAAGTCCATGGATAATGCTCGCTATTCGTTGACAATGAGCGACATGATGCGCTCCTGGCTTGCCTGGTCGGCGTCGAGTTCACCCACCAGAGCCCCTTCGTTCATGACGTAAATTCGGTCGCACATGCCGAGCAGTTCAGGCATTTCCGATGAGATCATCAGCACGCCCTTTCCGTCCGCCGCGAGGTCGTTGATGATCGTGTAGATCTCGTATTTCGCGCCGACATCTATGCCTCGGGTCGGTTCATCCAGGATCAGAACCTCAGGCGATGTGAAAAGCCACTTCGCCAGAACCACCTTCTGCTGATTGCCTCCTGACAAATTGACCGTTTTCTGAAACACCGACGGCGTACGGATCGCCAGAACTTCGCGGTACTTTTCAGCAACGCCGGTTTCCTCGTTGCGCTTCAAAATGGACCCGGTGGATACGCCTTTCAGATTGGCGAGCGTTGTGTTGAAACGGATCGTTTCATCCAGCACCAGACCCAGCGCCTTTCGGTCTTCTGTGACATAAGAGATGCCCGCTGCGATGGCGCGGTCGACCGAACTGACGTCGATCTCACCGCCATGCAACTCGACAGATCCTGAAATATTCCGTCCATAGGAGCGACCGAATATCGACATAGCGAGCTCTGTACGGCCTGAGCCCATCAGGCCGGCGATCCCGACCACTTCGCCGGCACTAACGTTGAACGAAGCGTTTTTGATGATCTGGCGTTCGGCATGTTCGGGATGCCAGACGTTCCAGTTCTTGACTTCAAAAAGGCGTTTTCCTGGCGTTCGGTCGTGATCCGGAAAGCGATGGGTCATGTCCCGCCCGACCATGTCCCGAACGATCTCGTCCTCGCTAAGACCCGCTGCTGCATCCAGATTTGAAACCGTCTGGCCATCGCGGATGACAGTTACGCTGTCGGCGACATAACGCACTTCATTGAGTTTGTGCGAAATGATGATGCTCGTCACGCCCTGCGCCTTGAGCTCAAGCATCAGATCCAGCAGTTTACGGCTGTCATTTTCCTGAAGCGCTGCAGTCGGCTCGTCCAGAATGAGCAACTTCACATCCTTGGAAAGAGCCTTGGCGATCTCAACCAGCTGCTGCTTGCCAACGCCGATGTTGTCAACCTTGGTGGTGGGCGCTTCGCTCAGTCCTACTTTTTTGAGAAGCTCCTCGGTCCGTCTGTTTGTCCGGCGCCAGTCAATCACTCCCCTGGAAGCACACTCGTTTCCGAGAAAGATGTTTTCCGCGATGGAAAGTTCGGGCACCAGGGCCAGTTCCTGATGGATGATGATGATGCCTTGTTTTTCACTGTCGGAGATCCCCCCGAACCGGGCCGGCTGCCCGCCAAAAACGATCTCACCGTCATATTGGCCATGAGGATAAACACCAGAGAGCACCTTCATCAGGGTCGATTTCCCTGCACCGTTTTCCCCGACGATCGCATGGATCTCACCCGCCTGGACGTCGAGACTGACCTGGTCGAGCGCCTTCACGCCTGGAAAGGTCTTGCTGATGTTTTGCATGGAAAGGAGTGCCATTGCCTCCGGTCTCCAACTTACGTGACAAACCCGCCCGCGAGCACAAGCTCGCGGGCGACCTGGTTGCTGTGTCGTCCGGTGATTATTTGATCTGGTCTTCGGTGTAGTAGCCGCTGCCGATCAGAATATCTTCCCAATTTCCTGCATCGACCGCGACCGGTTCCAGAAGATAAGACGGCACCACCTTGACACCGTTGTCGTAGGTTTTTGTGTCGTTGATTTCAGGCTCTCCGCCATCAAGCAAGGCATCCACCATGCCGACTGTCACGCGGGCAAGTTCTCGGGTGTCTTTGAAGACTGTGGAGTATTGCTCACCTGCCAGAATGGACTTCACCGAAGGCACTTCCGCGTCCTGACCGGTCACGATTGGCATTTGCTGATCGCCGGAACCGTAGCCGACGCCTTTCAGCGACGACAGAATACCGATCGACAAACCGTCATAAGGGCTCAGCGCGCCGTGCAGGGGCTTGTCCGTGTAGTGGGCGGACAACAAGTTGTCCATGCGGGCCTGTGCGACAGCACCGTCCCAGCGCAGGGTTCCGACCGTGTCCATGCCCATCTGTCCGGACTGGACAACAACCGTGCCGTCGTCGATCAGTGGCTGCAGGACGGACATGGCACCGTCGTAGAAGAAATAGGCATTGTTGTCGTCGGGTGATCCGCCAAAAAGTTCGACATTATAGGGGCCATCGCCAAAACGCTCTTTAAGGCCGCCAACCAGAGACGTCGCTTGCTGAACACCGACCTTGAAGTTGTCGAATGTTGCATAGTAGTCGACATCCCCACTGTCGCGGATCAGCCGGTCATAAGCGATAACTTTAATGCCGGTCGCTGCGGCGTTTTCAAGGGCATTGGACAGTGTCGTCCCGTCGATTGCTGCGATCACCAGCACATCCACACCTTTGGTGATCATGTTTTCGATCTGTGCCAGCTGGTTCGGAATGTCGTCCTCAGCGTATTGCAGATCAGCGGAATAGCCTGCCTCCGTGAACTGTTCGACCATCGAATTTCCGTCGGAAATCCATCGCGCCGAAGACTTGGTCGGCATTGCGATACCTATGGACCCTTTATCCTGCGCCAGAGCAACGCCGGACATCACGGTAGCAGCAGCCGCTGCCGCGACGAGTGCCTTTGAAATGAAATGCATCTTTTTCCTCCCGGGCCGGATCCCAGCCGACCACAATCTGTTTCGGTCCCCAAAAGAACGACCGGCTTTGTAGATGTGAGAAAAATTACATGACCGTCAAATTATTATTCGTTATTCTCTCATACCAGAACTGATATGTATTGGAGTGAACCTTCAAATGACACTGGATCTGTTACGGCGCGGTCTGAAAATGTCTCATTTGCGCCTGTTGTCGGAGCTCTCCAATCAGTCACGCCTAACAGATGCCGCCATCGCGCTCGGCATGACACAACCGGCCGCTTCTCGCCTCATTGCCGAAATCGAACGGATTACAGAGGCTGAGGTCTATGTACGTTCGGGACGTGGGATCGAGCTGACGGATGTTGGCCGCAAACTCGCAGAACGCTGTGTCCGCATCCTTCAGGAATTCGCGGATGCCGGGCGAGATATCGAAGAGCACAAATCGGGTCAGAGCGGCCATGTCACAATTGGTTCGGTGACCGGGCCTGCCATCGAATATGTGCTTCCTGCACTGCGCCACATACGCCTCAGCTACCCGGACATCTCCATCTCTGTCGAAGTCGGGCCCAGCAACACGCTTGCGCCAATGCTTGAAGATGGTCGGCTGGACTTTTCTTTCAGCCGTGTACCTGCAGAGCTGGACCCTTCACTCTTTGAGGAAAAGCCGCTGCTGCGCGAGCCTGCACTTATGGTCGGCCGTATTGGGCATCCCCTCACCCGCAGCCAGTTTCCATTGGAGCTCGAGGCCTTTCTTGGTTTCGACTGGGTACTGCCACCGGTCGGGTCGCCGATCAGGGCGACTGCGGAACAGGCACTGCGCGACAAAGGCTTGGCGTTGCCGTCTCGTGTTCTGACAACTTCCTCATTCCTGTTCACACTCGCGAGCGTGCAACAGACCAACGCAGTGGCACCTGTTGCAAGATCGGTGGCAAACAGCTTTGCGACCCGGCCGGATGGCTCGCCTGGCACGGTAACGATCTTGGAATGCAGCGTATCGCTGTCCGTTCAGACCTATTCATTCCTGATGCGGAAAGGCCAGGTTCTGACACCGGCGGCCCAAATCGTCGCCCGAGAGGTTTTACGAGCTGTAACCGGACAAGAAAGGTATCCCTGAGCACTCCATCGCTGTTTGATCTGAAACGTTGATCCGCAACAGATGCCCGACATGTCAAATCGGCGACCTACTTCTGGTTCAGGCCCGCCTCGCATATCTCTTAAAACTGGCGCCTAAAAACACCCCGATATCACAACCGGAACACAACCATTTTTGGTTCGCGAAAGTTAAGCTCAAAACAAAATTTCAACGAAAAAGATTTATTCGAAATACAACAGCACCACCCTCTTTCAAAGTACTTCCCCTTACTCAAACAGCTTAATCAGCGAGCTTCAAATCTTCGTCCCAATCTAAAATCCATATTATTTACAACATCCTATCGAAAACGACACAAATCAGCTCATTACTTAAGTTACTTTGATCTAATTATTTTCCAATTATTGTAAATTTTTCGCCTCATTTCACCGTACTTTTCGCCTAATTAGCCCGAATACATTAAAGCCATAAAAATAATCCGCTGAATTTAATCGCTTAGACCCAAGAAGTTTCAACGCCGATCGTCTGGTCGGCGAACAGAGTTGTTTTGCCTAACAGGAGGGCAGGTTAGTGCACGCAAACGCAGTTTCCAATATTGGTTCCCCAGTCTTTGAAGTGTCAGAAAGCAGAACTTTTTCCGGTGAGAAGGGTGATTACCTGGATGCGGGCAATCCGGACAGTCTGAGCCTTGCGGCCGGGACGATAGCGCTCACCTTCAATGCGGAGACCGTCTCCGGTTCCAAGGCGCTCTTTTCCAAGGACGGCAACGGTTACGACGATGGCGGTCACCTCACCGTCTGGATCCAGAACGGACGCCTGGTTGTCCGTCAGCAATCCGATGACAAGACCGAATACCTCAAGGTCCCGGATCTCCAGCTGTCGGCCAACACCGACTATCACCTGGCCGTTTCCTTCGGCGACGATGGCCTCAACGTCTATGTCAACGGCAAGCTGTGGGCAGCAGAACCGGAGTTCAAGCAGGGCATGGACATGAACGAGCGCGCCTTCCTGGTCGGTGCGTCAGGTGCCTGGCGCAAGGATGATGCCCAGACGGCTCACCAGCAGTTCAAGGGCACCATTGCAAATGTCATGGTCTTCAACGAACAGATCGCTGGCACCGGCATGGCGGCCCTGGCCGGCGAAGTCGATGCCGCGTTTGAAGCAGAGGCGCTGGCAGCCCTGGCACAGGACGACCTGATGCCTGCCTTTCAGCAGCTCCATCACGGTTCCGACGAGGCCAAAGCCCTCGCCACGGCCTATGGCTTCAACCATCACGGTGAGATGACGGCTTCAGCTGCCGTCCAGACCGGAACCGATGCCGGAGAGACACTTGAGGGAACCGAGGACGCGGACGCAATCGACGCCGGTCTTGGCAACGACATCGTCAACGGCAAGGGCGGCAACGACATCCTCCAGGGCGGATACGGCAATGACGAGCTCAATGGCGGCGATGGCAATGATGTGCTGGATGGCGGTCACGGCGAGGACATTCTCAATGGCGGGGCCGGCAACGACCTTCTGATCTCCCGCTCCGACGGACGCGAGGGCCCTGTCGCGGAAGATCCGGACAGGGATGAAGGTGATCCTGACAACGAACTCACTAACGGCAAGCTCTATCCCGACCAGCCGATCCCGGCCGACGATCTCATGATCGGTGGAACCGGGGCAGACGTTTTCTACTTCCAGACCCTCATCAACGCCAAGAAGCGCTTCATTGAAGAACACACACAGGATGACGGCTCCATCCGGTGGCACGGGGTTGCCGGAGAAAACGCAAATATCCATGACCACTGGGTCGATATGCTGGGCGATGAAGTCATTGCCGACTTCTCAAAGGCGGAAGGCGACAGGATCGTCCTTGAAGGCCACACCACAAAAATCCGCTCCATCACCTATGGCGACAGCGACGGGGACGGTGTGGTCGATCATTCCCTGATCAGCGTCTATTCCGATCAGGGCAATGGCGGCGGTGCGCACAACAACGACGATCTGGGCACCATCAAGGTCTTCGGCGATCTCGTCACAAAGGCCGACATCTCAACAACGGCCAAACCCGCCTACGGCATCGTCAGGTCCATCGAGGATCTCGATGAAGCCCTCAAGCCGATCGAGATGGGCACCGACAGAGGCCCAATCGCTCCGCCCGACACCCTGCCGGGCAAAGAAGACCTGCCCCTCCCCCAAGGCATGAACCCAGTCCTTGCAATCGCTGGTGACAACACTTTTTCCGGTGAGAAGGGTGATTACCTGGATGCGGGCAATCCGGACAGTCTGAGCCTTGCGGCCGGGACGATAGCGCTCACCTTCAATGCGGAGACCGTCTCCGGTTCCAAGGCGCTCTTTTCCAAGGACGGCAACGGTTACGACGATGGCGGTCACCTCACCGTCTGGATCCAGAACGGACGCCTGGTTGTCCGTCAGCAATCCGATGACAAGACCGAATACCTCAAGGTCCCGGATCTCCAGCTGTCGGCCAACACCGACTATCACCTGGCCGTTTCCTTCGGCGACGATGGCCTCAACGTCTATGTCAACGGCAAGCTGTGGGCAGCAGAACCGGAGTTCAAGCAGGGCATGGACATGAACGAGCGCGCCTTCCTGGTCGGTGCGTCAGGTGCCTGGCGCAAGGATGATGCCCAGACGGCTCACCAGCAGTTCAAGGGCACCATTGCAAATGTCATGGTCTTCAACGAACAGATCGCTGGCACCGGCATGGCGGCCCTGGCCGGCGAAGTCGATGCCGCGTTTGAAGCAGAGGCGCTGGCAGCCCTGGCACAGGACGACCTGATGCCTGCCTTTCAGCAGCTCCATCACGGTTCCGACGAGGCCAAAGCCCTCGCCACGGCCTATGGCTTCAACCATCACGGTGAGATGACGGCTTCAGCTGCCGTCCAGACCGGAACCGATGCCGGAGAGACACTTGAGGGAACCGAGGACGCGGACGCAATCGACGCCGGTCTTGGCAACGACATCGTCAACGGCAAGGGCGGCAACGACATCCTCCAGGGCGGATACGGCAATGACGAGCTCAATGGCGGCGATGGCAATGATGTGCTGGATGGCGGTCACGGCGAGGACATTCTCAATGGCGGGGCCGGCAACGACCTTCTGATCTCCCGCTCCGACGGACGCGAGGGCCCTGTCGCGGAAGATCCGGACAGGGATGAAGGTGATCCTGACAACGAACTCACTAACGGCAAGCTCTATCCCGACCAGCCGATCCCGGCCGACGATCTCATGATCGGTGGAACCGGGGCAGACGTTTTCTACTTCCAGACCCTCATCAACGCCAAGAAGCGCTTCATTGAAGAACACACACAGGATGACGGCTCCATCCGGTGGCACGGGGTTGCCGGAGAAAACGCAAATATCCATGACCACTGGGTCGATATGCTGGGCGATGAAGTCATTGCCGACTTCTCAAAGGCGGAAGGCGACAGGATCGTCCTTGAAGGCCACACCACAAAAATCCGCTCCATCACCTATGGCGACAGCGACGGGGACGGTGTGGTCGATCATTCCCTGATCAGCGTCTATTCCGATCAGGGCAATGGCGGCGGTGCGCACAACAACGACGATCTGGGCACCATCAAGGTCTTCGGCGATCTCGTCACAAAGGCCGACATCTCAACAACGGCCAAACCCGCCTACGGCATCGTCAGGTCCATCGAGGATCTCGATGAAGCCCTCAAGCCGATCGAGATGGGCACCGACAGAGGCCCAATCGCCCCACCCGACACCCTGCCGGGCAAAGAAGACCTGCCCCTCCCCCAAGGCATGAACCCAGTCTTTGCAATCGCTGGTGACATTGCTCTTGACGGGAGCCGCGAGGGGCAGATTGCAGTTTCACACGACAAGGACATGGAGCTCAAAGAAGGAACCATTGCCTTTTCGTTCAACGCGAACTCCATTTCAGGTTGGGATGCTCTTTTCTCCAAGGATGCCAAAGGCAACGGCACCGGCGGACATCTGACGGCCTGGGTGACGGATGGGGGCGATGTCAAGGTCCGGTTCCAAAACGAGAACAGTGAGATCTGGTTAAAGGCCAAGGATGTGGTGGAGGCCGGCAAGGACCACGACTTTGCCTTCACATTTGGAGATGACGGGGCGTTTCTGTTTGTTGACGGTGTTGAGGTCGCGAGCGATGAGAACTTCCAGTCGGACTGGCTCGGCAACAAGGAATATCTGATGGTCGGATCCAATGGCTGGGGCAGCCCAGCGGGCGAAATCGGTTGGGCCAACAACCATTTTGATGGCGTTGTTTCTGATTTCATGATCCTGGACGACCAGTTAAGCGACCTTCAGATCCGGGACGACCTTTTCGCGTAGAACAATAAGAAGAAGAGGCTGGCAATGCAACGACGCCCCTCCCAATTCGGGAGGGGCGTTTTTCTTTGCCCGAAACGAAGATAGGGACGCGCCGCCTCAGACGTTCTAATTGTTAGAACATCGGAAGGATTTCACAATCTTAGGAAAGAAGGAAGTGGTGCCCAGAGCCGGAATCGAACCAGCGACACGCGGATTTTCAATCCGCTGCTCTACCAACTGAGCTATCTGGGCGTGCCTTGCAGACTGATCGGAGCAGGACCCCGTTCGTCGAAAGCCCGGTCCTTATAGAGGCTCGTTCAGACCTTGTCCAGCACCACGGCAAAGTTTTTTACCACCTTCGGGCCTGCCTTTTGGGGATAACTGAATTTCAAATCAAGCCTCTGTAAAACATACGCTTTTCCTCAAAACAACAATGATTGCACAACGTGCAGCGAAGCTATTGTTTCTCCCCTGCAACGATGCCTGCTGCTGACCAGTTTCCCTGGGTGGCATGAAAGTCGCCAATGACGCCCTGATGGTTGGAATTGGGCCCGGTTACAACAGATGTGTTGATATTGCCCGACAGCCCCCCGGTTCCAGAAAGCGTGCCTTCGAACAAGTTCCCGCTGGCAACACTGGTTTCGGACAACGTGGCACTCATTGTCCTGCTATCAAAATTGCTGATTGTCGCAGTACCGGTCCGATAGGTGAAATCCAGCGACATATTGAAATCACCCGCAGCAAGATATTGCCTTGTGCCGTCCGCGACACTGCCCACAGCATGCCCGGCATAGGTTGCACTTCCGCTGGTCGGAAGGTCGATGGAATTGGTCACATCTCCTGCAACCCATGTGCCCATATGGAAGGTGTCGAACCTGTCACCGCCGGCAAGACTGGTGTCGCTTGCTTCCATCTTGCTGCCCCAATACCCCCATTCGAGAAAATCACAGGTGCATTTGGTCTTGTCGACAAACAGGGCATTGTCTGCCCCTTTCACAAGAGTGTTGGAGATCAAGTAGTTGTCCGGTGTCGTTCCAGCTTTCGGTGATACAAACACCTCGGAGTCAGTCAGGATTTGGTTGCCTGAACCACCGGAGGTTTCGATGGCCGCGAACGTATCGGCATCGACGTAAACGGACTGGCCGGAACCCGATTGCTCACCAAAAGCGAGTTGATACTGGTCGACCTCGTCATCCAGATTTGCGACGTCTTTTACGTGCAGTGTTGCATAGAGCGAACCGTTCTGACTGTCGAAGCTGATCTCGAAATCGCCCAGCGAATTGCTGGCAAATATGACGGGATCGACTCCTGCTGAGTAGTTTACATTGGACTCAAGTACGCCGGCCGCATACCCCTTCAGTGTCTTGCTGGTCCTGTCCAAGGTGGAAACATTCACCTCGCTCGACAATTCGGCCACGTGCATTGTGCCGCTCAGTTGATCCGTCGACTGAACCCCTGTGGGCACCTGAACATAGCCGTCGGTGTAAGTCCCATCCTCTTCCAGGTTTCCGGGACCGAGCACCAGATAGTCAGCATTGCTTCCGAAGATTGTGCCGCCAGTGCCACCTTCAATGCTTTCTACCGAGCCCCCATAAAGACCGGCGCTGTTGTCCGCATCGGTTCGATGCCCGCCGCGTCGTTCACCGTCCAGAACCAGGGTACCGCTTTCATTTTCAATATCGCCGAGACTCAGGGAAACGAAGGACTTTTGAGCGGTTGTCCCGCTGGAGATATACATAGACGCGGCCAGATACCTGGCACCTTCCAGAGTGTTCGACGCGCCTTCCAAAACCTTCAGACCACTGCTTTTCACCGAACTCAGGAAGCTTGTTCCCAAATCTTCCGCAATGGACGGATTGAGAAACAGGGCAGCAGATGTTGCAGCCTGAATGTTTCCGAAATTGTCTTCCGAAGACAACTGAAAGGCGGTCAGGATATCTCCGTGAAGGGTGTAGGTTCTGAGCTTTTCAGCGTCGGAACCGTTGAAATTGTCGAAGTCGGTCGCCGACCCATAAAGGCCATAGAAATAGTCGCTCCCACCGTAGTTGAACGTCGGATCCGAACCGGCTTCCGTTGCTACGAAATGGGCAAAAAAGCCGAAGCCGTCTCCTGTAATGCGCTGACCACGGGCATTTTGAACAATCGTACCTGAAAGGGACGGCGCGTCCGGAATATTGCTGGTACTGAAGTTTTCGATCACGTCGCCATTTGAGTTGACCGACTGCGTGTAAAACTCATTCACGCTTGTGTCAGGGTCGAAGACATAAATGGACGTTCCGTCGGCTGTTCCGGTCCAGAGCCTATATGAATTTCCGCTGGTATCCGGGTCCTGCGTAAAGACAACAACCTCATCGAAACCACTTGTTCCACCCACGATTCCAAGCGTGCCGGGAACAAGATTGAGCGCTGCCGTACTTCCGAACTTATTGCCGGCGCGCAGTATCCGCGCGTTGTCAGTGATTTCGGTGGTGCCAGTGCTTTCTTCCTGTTCGATGCTTTGGGTGTTCTGCGACTGCGACAGGATCTGTGTCTGGATCAATCCATTCACAGTTTGCTCTATTCCATTTCCAGTCGCCGAAGTCGGTTTCGGTCTGGGTGTTGTGGGTACATTCTGAAGACCGGAAATCACGCGGGATAGGCCAGACTGGACGATTTGACCATCAGTTGGTGTATTCCTGGTACCCCCACGCTGACGACTGTTGGTCAAAGCCGTTTGCACGTTTCCGAAATCGGATTGTGTGCTGCGGCGGACTCGCGTGGACCCGCCGGCACCGACCTCCATGGAGTAACCGGCCTGGTGGATACGGGATCTTTGTCCGCTCGGAGACGTGAAGGTCAGATCCTTGCCAAAAAGCAGAGAAAAGACCGGTGGATTGCTGGCCAGATTGATGTTGGCGATACCGCCACGGATGCCGATCGTCCCGACCGGGGTCTTTACAGTCACACCGCCGCGCTTCTTGCTGAGCTTGCCGCCGACAAAACGCGCAACGCCCTTGCCGAACGACGATACCAGTTTTCCGGTTCCCGCGTTCGGGTCATAGACAAATTCATCAATCACAAGATTGGAATTGGCACCAACCGTGAATGTCGACCCATCGACCAACAGAACCTGAACAAGCCCGGACCCGCTTGTTTCGATCTTTTCGTTGTAAATGACGTTGTCGCCGAGGACCTTGGTACTGCGTGCCCCGCCTGGTGGCGTACCGAAGGCATCTGAATTGACTGCGGCCGCAACACCGACCTCAGTCGCATACGCAGCCGGGGCCCCAATTCCGACGACAAGCAGCACTGTAGCCAGACAAGTCAGGCGACCGGCGATCGAATTTGCTCCAAGCTTCAAGGGTATGACCATAAGGCGTCTCTAGAAGGTCTTCGTCAGCGAAATCAACGCGGACGTGTTTGAATAGGTTGCAAGATCATAGTTGGAATGCTGGCGGCGGAATTCACCGGTAAAGCCGATGGCAAAATCATTGCGCAGTGGCACGGACAGGCCCGCCCTGAACCAGCCTTCCTGATCCTCCTGGGCCAAGACAGGGTCAACCAACGGGTCAGGTCCCTCGTAGGACCGATAGATATACCCTGCCTCCAGATCCAAAGACCAGGGTTGGCGCAACTTTTCGATAGGCGAAGCGAACTGGACAGTCGCGCCAATACCGCCGCCCACTTCCCAGCTTTGTGTCCATTCCTGTTTGGTCTCTTCGAAATCAGCCAACAGCAATGCCCTTACAGTGACTGCCGGTGACATCTGGCGGGACAAGGTTGCTGCCAGGCGCCAGAAAGAGCCATTCCGGTCCGAGACAGTCGGAAACTCAGCCGTGTCATTGTACCATCTGCGCCGCCATTCGGCCTTGGCGTCCAAAAGCATCACCGGGGTGATTTCAGAAACAATGCGCGCGCCGAACCCCAATGCACCATTGTAGTTGGCATGGTTCAGACGAACGCCGGCCGCAACCGCATAGAGGCTCAGCCTGCTGTTGTCCCAGTCGATCCGCTCCAGATTGATGGATGGTCCAAGGGTCAGTTCGGCCAGAGCCGTATCGAGCCGGACGATATCAGCGTAACGGGCGCTGTAGAAAACCAGATCCGCCTCCAGAAGATCACCCTGTAGTCCAAGGTCGTAGGACCCTTGCACACGCCCAGCCAGGAAGGCGTTGGTGTCGGCCTGGCCAGTTGCTGTGTCGTCAAGAAGGAAAGTTCCCCCGTTCAAGTCGACACGGCGGCTGCCCGGTGCTGCATTGGCATTTGTCTGATAGCGAACACCGGTGACGACAGCCGCACGGAAATCGGCTGGGTCCTCCTGTTCAGAGATCGTCGTTAGATAGGCCTGGACGCGGGCTTCCACTTCAGCTGGAACATTTGGCGAATTCACCGCTTCCTGAAAGTAGAATTTCGCCGTTTCCCTTGATCCCAGGCGAAAATACAGCACTCCAAGCTCGAGCTGGACCCGAGGCAAACCCGGCGCATATATCAGCATGCGCTCAAGCGTGGAAATGGCTGCCTCATAGTCGCCAAGCAGTGAGGAAACCATTGCGTATTCAAAAGCTGTATCAAGATCGTCCGGAGTAGCCAGCATAACGTCAAGCAGCATTTGCTGGCGGGTGGCCAGTGCATCCGGTGTCTGGGCCTGGCCGTCCCCAACACCTGTTTGCGCGCGCGCCGGGCCGCTTGCGAGTAAGACAAAAATCGCAAAGACAAGCGCTCCCAGAACGGGCGCGCAGAACTTTACGCAACTCGAGTGTCTTACGCTTACCAAAAACTCATCTCCTGCCAAAAACCAGCGGAGTACGCTCACCAAAAAAATTTAATAGTTCAGATCTGGCCGCTTCGAAAACACATCGAAACGCGCTGATATACTAGAATTCCTTGGGGTTTTGGGCAATGACCGCAATGCAACACTGCGCGCTTTACGTAGCACAAAGAAAAAGCGCGCCGTTTCCGGCGCGCTCTATTCGTGATTCCGTAAGCCTTATTGCTCGGTAATACGCCCATCGGTGAAAGGTGTATATCCATTGCGTTCGGCAATGAAATCAGCAACCACGACTTCGAGCCCGGGCCCATAGTCATAAGCATTCATACCGTTTTCGGCGAACACCTTGTAGCCATCGCCGCCACCGCGCATATAGTTATTGGAAACAACGCCATAGACCTTTTCAAGGTCGATCGGTGCCCAGGCGCCATCTTCCATGACTTCCACAACAAGAATGCGGCCCTCACCCGGTGCTTTCTTGCGCGTCCAGGAGTATTTCAGGCCGGCGACCTGCGGGAAACGGCCCTTTCCGTCTTCAACTTGGGACACACCGTTCTCGAGCGCTGCAATAACGTCAGCGCCTTTCAACTGGAATGTTGCAAGCGTGTTCTGGAATGGCAAAACGGTCAGAACTTCGCCCATGGTCACTTCACCACCGTCGATTGACGCGCGAAGTCCACCGCCATTCTGGATAGCGATCTGAACGCCCTGGTCCTTCACCCTGTCCAGCATTGCATCGGCGACCAGGTTGCCCATCTGACACTCGCCGGACCGGCAGGAACCGCGATCACCGTCAATCGGCGCATCGGTAGCACCAATCACCTTGGCCTTCAGTTCTTCAATCGGTGCTGCAAATTCTGCTACCCTGGCCAGGAAAGCTTCATCCGGCTCAACAGAGGCATCCAGCAGAATAGGTTCGCCTTCCGCCTTGATGAGATTGCCGTCGTCATCCCAGGTCAGATCGATCTCGCCAAGGAATTTGCCATAGGCATAGGCCTGGACAATCGGCACATCCTTCCCGTCCGGGTTCTGGACGATGACCGGGTAAGGGCCTGCGGCACCTTCCTGGGTGTTCGAAAGAAGCGTGTGGGAATGACCGCCAACAATGAGGTCGATCCCCGGCACGGCTGCGGCAATCTCCATGTCGCGCGGCAGACCCATATGGGTTACAGCAATGATCTTGTTGACGCCGGCAGCTTCAAGACCTTCGACAGCACCTTTCAGGTAGTCTTCGGCCTGAATGAAACGCACACCCGCTCCAGGTGACGACGTATCGACTGTGTCTTCGGCGAGTGCCGAAACGATGCCGACTTTCTCACCGCCCTTTTCGACGATCAGGACGCCAGGCACCTTACCTTTGAGTGCAGCATCCGCAGTCACATCGATATTGCCCGACAGGATCGGAAACTCGGCCTTGTCGATGAAGTTGGCCAGGGCTTCAGGACCATCGTCGAACTCGTGGTTGCCCACTGCCATCACATCGATGTCCATACCGTTCAGAAACTCAACGGCAGCCTCGCCCTTGTAGGTCGTGTAGAACAAGGACCCTTGAAACTGATCGCCTGAATCGACGACAAGGACGTTCTTGCCTTCGCTATCCAATGCGGCACGGCGTTCGTCGAGTTTCGATTTGATGCGGGCGATGCCGCCGAAACACTTTCCTTCCGTCTCGGATTCAGCGTCACAAGTGGAATCGTATTTGTTGATGGATTCGATGCGCGAATGCAAATCATTCAAATGCAAAACCGTAAGTGAATATTCGGCATAAGCCGCTGTCGACAGCGCAGTCGTAAGTGACAGCACCGCAGCGCTCAGGATTGTTCTTTTCATTGGACCCTCGCCCTTTGGATTGGTTGTCGTGCAGGAGCCGATCTCTCAAGTCGTCTCCCTCACCTCCCGGTATCGTTTCCCGATGCCGTGGCCAGGCACGCCCCGAACTCTTTCTCACAAGGGTGCCGCAACCGGCGACGAGTCGACCGGGTTAGTCGGTGTAGACGGATCTTGGTGCAGTTTTGTGACGTCTGCAAGTGACATCGTATGCGCAAGAAGCAAGAAATTTAGCCGAATAAATACCAATTCGCAGGGACGCCTGCCTAATCTCCGGGCAGGTCGCTCTCGTCGATATCGTCGGTCTCGACAACGGGAATTGTATAGCCTTCCGTGAACCAGCGATTGAGATCAATCTTGGCACACCGATCTGAGCAAAATGGATAGTTGCCCAAGGTCGATAATTTCGAGCAAATCGGACAAGGGCGCATTCGCCGTTCAGGTTTCTGGCTGTCGGTCATGATACCTCCGTTTGCCTCTTTACCCGCACCCTCAGAAACATGCTCACGCCGCGGCTGTCGCCCAGCCCTGATGAACAGGGTAGCCGGCAGCGCTTAGAAGCCCGGCCGTTTCCACGAGTGGAAGACCCACGACTGCCGGGTAAGAGCCGACCAGTTTGACAACAAAACTGCCCGCCAGCCCCTGGATGGCATACCCACCAGCCTTGCCTCGCCATTCGCCGGATGAAAGGTATTCGTCCATATCCTTTCGGGACAGACGCTTGAACCGAACACGCGTCTCAACCAGCTTGGAGCGCACCTTGCCTGTGGTTTCAGCCACGGCGACAGCCGTGAATACCCGATGGCCGCGGCCTGAGAGGAGTGACAGGCACATGAGCGCCTGGTCAGTCAGTTCAGCTTTTGGCAGCGCACGGCGCCCTACAGCAACAACTGTGTCGGCCGCCAGAACAACGCTGTCCCGCAGTTCATCCGACGCATCTGCGGTCTGCCGGACGGTTTCTGCCTTAGCCCGAGCCAGGCGCAATGCAAGACTGCGCGGCGTTTCGTGCTTTTTCGGCGTCTCGTCGATGTCGGCTGGCAGAAGATGATCCGGTTCCAAACCGATCTGATGCAGAAGCGCGAGACGGCGCGGCGAAGCGGAGGCCAGGATCAACTGAGGGGCAGTGTTCATGAATGCATGTGCCTGATAGCCGGTGTCACCTTCAAACAACCACTTACTTGAAGCGGTAGGTGATCCGCCCCTTGGTGAGATCATAAGGGGTCATTTCGACAAGAACCTTGTCGCCTGCAAGAACGCGAATGCGGTTCTTGCGCATACGCCCGGCAGTGTGGGCGATAATTTCGTGATCATTTTCAAGTTTTACGCGGAACGTCGCATTCGGCAACAGTTCTGTTACGACGCCCGGAAACTCCAGAGCTTCTTCTTTGGCCATTTGATATCCTGAATGAAGCGGGCCCAGCCCGCGGGTGCGGGGAAACTAACGGATTAGTCCCAGAAAGTGAACCTTTCTTTCCACCCTAATCGAAGAAAGCTTCACCAGGGCGCAATCAAGCTGTTCAAATCTTCATCTGGACAAGCTGAAGCAACGGCTCCGAGACAATTTCGCGGAACTTGGGTCCAACCTTTTCCTGAAATTTTGTAGACCATTTCGGCCTGAATGATCACTGCGCAATGCCAAGAACATGGTACATGTCGCGGTGAATAAACCAGACACCCTCAACTTTTTTCCAGACATGCATCGATCTTCCGGAAATTGTCTTGGCACCCAGCTTGACCTTTGTTTCCGCAACTTCGACCGCAGTGTCCGGTCCTGTCTGATCGATTTCCAATATGTTGTATTCCAGATCGGACACGCCGTTGTTGAAGGCCTTGGCAAAATGCGCCGCGATGGACGGGCGTCCGACAAGCGCCCGGCTCCGGGGCGGTAACAAGGCTGCCTTTTCGGTATAGTAGGCTGAGATCGCCTCTGCGTCCTTTGCGTTGTAAGCAGCGATATAGGTGTTCAGCCGGGCGAGGATCGGGTTGTCCTGCGCCAACGCGCTTCCACCCATAAAAAACGCGATCCAGACAAAAGCAACCAGACGAACAATCATCATTGATCCTCCCCGGAACGTATTTTGGCGCTGTTCGACTTTCCAAGGTTGAAGCATAGCGCGTTACGGGAACCGCTTGTCAATCGCCCGGTGGTGGTGCCCAGTCGAGCCTCTTCTTGATGCGCATGCTCAATTGGTCCCGCACCGCCCGGTATTCGTTCAAGATCTGCTCTCGGCTACCGGTCGCCACCGTAGGGTCCATTGTCGGCCAATATTCGACTTCGACTGCATCCGTGCGGGTCAATTCAAGTGCCTTGTGGTGCGCTTCAGGAGCGAGCGTCAAAACAAGATCGAAGCCGGATTCGTCCAAATCATCGAAGGTTTTTGGCTGATGCTGGCTCATGTCTATCCCAATTTCTGCCATCACCGCATCGACGAAGGGATCGACCTTGCCAGGGCGCACACCTGCGGAACGCACATAAATCTGGTTCGGAAACAATTGCTTTGCCAGCGCTTCTGCCATCGGGGACCGAACGGCATTCATGCTGCAAGCAAAGAGCACCGCAGTCGGACGCAGGCCAGGCCCTGTCATCGCGCCTAGAGCGCAAGACGGCAAATATGAACCAATTGATTTGCCTGCCGGCAGCGGCAAAAACAGCTTTCGAACACCACGCACCCGTTGCCTGCACCATACGGCGCTGCGCAATGCGCTTTTCCAAATGAACTGCCTACCGCCATCAATTGGTTCATATTTGTCGCCTTACACCCTATCCCTTCCAATGCAGAGCGTAGACGAGTGTGAACAGTCGTCTTGCTGTTTGCGTATCCAATTCGATCTTGCCGTGCAGACGTTCCATCAATATGGCAGAGCCCTCGTTGTGGACCCCTCGCCGCCCCATATCAATGGCCTCAATCTGGCTGGGCGTCGCATGGCGGATCGCTTCGTAATAACTTTGGCAAATCAGATCGTAGTCCTTAACGATCTTGCGCAAGGGCGAAAGCGACAAAACGTGGGTGACGACAGCCTGTTCCTCTTCGGTGGTGACTTGAAAGACAAGCTTCTTTTCGACCACACCGAGCTTCAGGACATATTTGACCGGTGGGTGGCCAACCGGCTGGAAGGAGTTTTCTTCAATCAGGTCGTAGATCGCAACAGCGCGATCATGTTCGACTTCCGGCGTTGACCGGGCAATAGAGGCTTCATCCAGGACCACATCCACAAGCCTGCCACCGGCAGTCTTGTGATCGGTCTCGGATTGCGGGTCGCTCATCTTCGAAGGGCCTCTTTCGACTCCGGTTAAAGGTTCAGCCTGATGGAAACAGAGCGGGCGTGCGCCGACAACCCCTCAGATTCACCAAGTGCGATGGCTGCCGGACCGAGTGCCCGCAAATTGTCCGGATTACACTTCAGGATCGAGGTTCGCTTCACGAATTCCAGAACCGACAAACCTGAGGAAAAGCGCGCGGATCGTGCAGTCGGCAAAACGTGGTTTGATCCACCGACATAATCCCCGATCGCTTCGGGTGTATAATGGCCGAGAAAAACAGCGCCTGCGTTGCGTACTTTTTTCAGCAGCGCTTCCGGGTCGCTGACGGCGAGTTCCAGATGCTCAGGTGCGATCCGGTTTGCCAATGGCATGGCAGCATCGAGATCCGGCACAAGGATTATGGCCCCGAAATCCTGCCAGCTTGCACGCGCCACGTCTTCGCGCGGCAGAGTTTTCAATTGCGCCTCGACAGCCTTTTCGACTTCATCCGCAAGACCGGTGCTATCTGTGATCAAAAGCGACTGCGCTGCAGTGTCGTGTTCAGCTTGGGCAAGCAAATCCGCCGCCAGCCAGTCGGCATTATTTCCCTCATCCGCAACGATCAGGACTTCCGAAGGACCGGCTATCATATCGATGCCAACCGTTCCGAACACTCGTCGCTTTGCCGCCGCGACAAAGGCATTGCCTGGACCAACGATCTTTGCAACTGGCTCGATCGTTTCCGTACCATATGCCAGAGCCGCGACCGCCTGTGCACCGCCGATTCGATAGATTTCGCTTACACCGGCAACTTTGGCAGCAGCCAGAACCAGCGGATTGAGAATGCCGTCCGGGCTTGGCACTACCATGACAATGCGGTCTACACCGGCAACTTTGGCCGGAACGACATTCATCAGAACTGAGCTCGGATAACTGGCAAGGCCACCGGGCACATAGACGCCCACAGCTTCAATGGCTGTCCAGAGCGAACCCAGCTCCACACCAATAGCATCGGTATAGCGGTCGTCTTGCGGCATTTGGCGTGCGTGGTGGGCGTAAATGCGGTCATAGGCCAGTTGAAGTGCGTCCAGCGTTTCACCTGGAACTTCGGCTATTGCGGCGTCAATTTCCGCTTCACTGACCGTAAGCTCGGCCATGGCTCCAGCGTCGAGACGGTCGAACTTTCTGGTATAGTCCAGCACTGCCTTGTCGCCGTTCCGACGGACATTTTCCAGAATATCCCGGACAATATGGTCGACATCCTCTGACACTTCACGCTTTCCAGCCAGAAGAGCCCTGAAGGCATCGTCAAATTCGGTGTCGGCAGTTGAGAGGCGCAAAACCACGCAGTATCTCCATCAGGTCCGGGTAAAATATAATTTCTGTCTATCAGGCCCGTCAGCTCAGATCGTGCTGTGGCAGGTTCGGCGTCGACCAGGCAGCGCCAAGATCGGACAGCTGAGCTTCGATGCACTCCACATCCAGGACGAGGCTAGCACCACCGGCGAATGCCAGTTGGATACGGCCAGACGGCTCTTCGCCGGCCTCAAACGTCACCGCAAGCAATTCCATCACGGCGCCCTTGGCGTCCTGGTGGATGTTTTGCGCTTTCATGGCCGTGACCTGTGCAATGGCCAGCGCCGAGCGGCGGCGCTCATGCTCCTTGGAGCGTTTGTCCGCCTCCTTGTCCCAAACAAACCTGTTCAGGATAAAGACAGCCTTCTTTTCCTTGGGCAGAAAACGGATGTCGGCAACTGTCAGGATGGCATCCTGCAAATGGGCCGAAAGAACCTCAAGGTCTTCCTGGTCGAGTGCGGCAAGTTTCAGCTGATCCATAATGCTCGGTTTCTGATCCAGTCGAGTGTGTGTTTTGGCTTCCCGCATATAAGGCGGACCGGCCCTGATCCCAAGGCTGTTGACCTAATGGGGAATGAGGGATTTGGCAATGTTGAATCCAATTTGCGGCGAGCAAGGTCAACTTTACGGACCATCATCCACACGATCGCGCAGGTCGTCCTTGACTTCATCCAATGTCGCAATCCGCTTGAACACGCGCCTGCCGAGCCAGAGACCGAACACCAACAGAAATAGCCCGAGCGATGCACCATAGGGCGGCGCAACCAACACGACCGCGAACAATCCGGCCATGGCGAAAGCCACCTGTATGAGAAACCGGATTGTCTGCGCTCCCATCTGCCAATGTCTCCCTGGTTCCCAATCGACAAAAGATGCAATCGGCAACCACTCTCGCCGATCACTTGCAATCAGGGCAAGCATTTCGGAAAGTGCCTCGATCTGATGCCCGCCTGTGGGACTGCGAGAACAATGATGCTGAAACGACTGACCCTTTTTGGTGCCCTGACCCTCTGGCCCCTTCAGTCCTTTGTCCAGGCTCAGGACATCGCAGAAAGAGCATTGGGCGAGACGATCTATGTTCCGGCCTATTCCCGGATTTTTTCCTATCCCAACCGTTCCGATCTGCTGGCGTCCACACTTGCCGTCCACAATGTAGATCCGAAGACATCCATCACGTTGCAGAATGTCAGCTATCATGGAGAAGGCGGCGAGCTGATCCGGACCCTGCTGGAGGAACCATTTGTGCTTGCGCCGCTGCAATCCAAAACCGTGCTCATCCCGATCAATGATACATCCGGTGGTGTCGGCGCGAACTTCTTGCTCACATGGACTTCGGACGAGGCCGCGCTCAGCCCGATCGCAGAGGCAATCATGACCAGCGGCATCGGTGGGCCCGGGCCCTCGTTCACCTCACGCGGCCGCGTCATTGAGCGGCGTACCGCCAAAGACTAAGGCCGTCTCCTAGCCGGAAATCCGCTCGATTTTCGCCCCGCATCGCGTCAGCTTGTCTTCGAGCCGCTCAAAACCACGATCAAGGTGGTAGACACGGCTGACGGTGGTTTCGCCTTCTGCGGCCAGGCCCGCAATCACCAGCGACACGGACGCACGCAGATCCGTCGCCATCACCGGAGCCCCGCGCAGCGTCGAAACGCCTTCGATTGTTGCCGTGCGTCCATCAACCTGGATCTGGGCGCCGAGACGAGCCAGTTCCTGCACGTGCATGAAGCGGTTTTCAAATATGGTTTCCGTAATACGGCTCGAACCGCCAGCGCGCGTCATCAGCGCCATGAACTGAGCCTGCAAGTCTGTCGGGAAGCCCGGAAAGGGTTCGGTTGTGATGTCGACGGGCTGAATGCCGTTGCCATTGCGATAGACCTTGATGCCATCCGGGGTCTGTTCAATGTCCGCTCCGGACTGGCGCAGCGTTTCGAGCGCGCTTTCCAGCAAGTCAGTCCGGCCCCCTTGCAGCAGCACATCGCCGCCCGTCATGGCAACTGCCATGGCATAGGTTCCGGTCTCGATCCGGTCGGGAACGACCGAATGATGAGCACCATGCAGGCGCGGCACGCCCTGGATGCGGATGGTTGAAGTTCCCTCGCCTTCGATCCTGGCACCCATCGCCTTCAGGCACTTGGCAAGATCAACCACTTCCGGCTCACGGGCGGCGTTGACGATTTCAGTCTCACCCTTTGCAAGGGTTGCCGCCATCATGATCGTATGTGTGGCTCCGACCGAGACCTTGGGAAAATCCACGCGTGCGCCCTTGAGGCCACCCGGCGCCTTGACCACGACGTAGCCGCCTTCAATTTCGATATCCGCTCCGAGCGCGCTGAGCCCGTCAATGAAGAAATCCACCGGCCTTGTTCCGATCGCGCAACCGCCCGGAAGCGACACCCGTGCCTCGTGGCAACGGGCTACCAAGGGCCCGATCACCCAGAAACTGGCACGCATTTTTGAGACAAGCTCATAGGGCGCGGTCGTATCGACGATCTCGCGGGCGGTCAGGTTCAACGTCTGGCCGGCAAGGTCGTCCTGGCCACTGCGTTTGCCGTTGACGGAATAATCGACACCGTGATTGGACAGAATTTGCATCAACTGCGCCACATCACGCAGACGGGGCACATTGTTCAAGGTCAGCGTTTCGTCTGTCAGCAGTGACGCAATCATCAACGGCAGTGTGGCGTTCTTGGCTCCGGAAATCGGAATGATACCCTTCAGCTCCGAACCGCCGACGACCTTGATACTGTCCATTTGTTTCCGAACCCTCGTATAACGAAAAACGGCCGCAATTTGCGCTCCTGCAACAAATGCATTGGCGCACCGGCAAACTCACATCCAAACCGCCATCTATACACAACTTATGGCCCATGCAAGGCAACGCCCTGTCTTTGATCGGGCAATTTCGGGCAAGCAGAAAGATCTCAGGCGGTCGTCTTTTTGCCGGTCAGGTGTCCTTGCGGGATTTGGCAGCGCTCTTGCGCCTGCGCAGATTGGCCCTCAGAGCTTCAGCAAGACGGTCTTCCCGGGCCTTTGCCGCCCCGGTCTGACCGCTTTTGCCCTTCTCATCGGATGAGTCTACCCGGTTGGTCGTAACACCTTCACCTTGCTGGTCTTTTTTGTTCATGAAAGAAGTCTGCCTGCGTATTTCAATAGCCACACCTATTAACAACAGCCGGTCTGTCTGCAAAGATCGGCCCGCGTTTGCGGGCATCAAATCATCCCTTCTTGCTGTGCCTCACACCTCAAAAGCCAAAACCTGCTGCCAGCCTATGTGCACACAATAATCGCCTGCGCACCATTGATGAATATCCACAACCGTTTGGCATGATCAAAAGCCGCCATTCCATCGCCATTTAAGCGCTGCAACTGCGTGGTTCGGCACCACTGGTAAAGTCGCGGAAAAAAACCAAAACACAGCTTGCGTCCCTGATACTCTTATGGCAAAAGCGCCCTCATTCCGGTCGGCACCGCTGATCGGCAACAAAAACTGCGTCTTTTCTCATGCGGATCTTTCCAGGGTCTTCCAGACGCAGCGCCCGTCCAGATTGACGCGCACACGCTGCCGTAGCTCAGGGGTAGAGCACTCCCTTGGTAAGGGAGAGGTCGAGAGTTCAAATCTCTCCGGCAGCACCATCGTTTCCCAGCAAAAACAATAGCATAACGAAGCCCGTCGGCAAGGTGCTATCTCTTCGGTGTTGACGAATGCCGCTCGGCAGTGAACAAAAGTGGTGCAAATCTGGGGCACTCTGCTAACGGTGAAGACTTCTTGCAACAATTCGTCTCGTACTTGCTGTTCGATCTACTTTGCGCAAAGCACCTAGGATTCCACATTAATTAGGCATTATACCCTGCAAGAGGTCGGCGATACGCTTCAGTGCCAATCCAAGGCCCACCTCCGTACCCTTCTTAACAGAGTTAGCGGCACCCTCACCGGCCGCCTCACCAAGCCTCTTCAGCAGCCCCTTCTCCACCAGCGGAGCCTTAAGCATCTCCAGCGCTGTCTCCAGCAAATCGATCAATGCACGCCTCTGAAACTCAGTAAACGCAGCCCTATCTGGTGACAGGTTAGTACTTTTTGCTCTCGTAACGGCATCATTCAGTAGCTCAGTGAGGTCTGCGATCAGTACCGCGTTTCCGCTGCGATCATTACGTACCCAACCCATTGCCGTCACTTGAACTGTGTTGTCATCAGACGGGTCCGCCGAACTTGAGGGGTCTTCCCGTGTCGTCGGAGGTAAGTCGATATGCCGCCTGAACATACCTTCAGCTTCTCGTAACAAGCTTTGCAGACGAGTAGTTAGTTGCCGCAGCACATTTGTTTTGATCCGACCCGTTACCCCATAGAATTTGTTCAGATCTGAATCCGACAAACCTAGGCGATCCGTAAGACCAATGTCGTCCATGAAGTGTACTGAGTCGAAAATACCTTGGTAAAAGAAAACGTCGACCGATTTGTCCGGCTCGTTCTCAAGCTCTTTACCATCGTCTTCGAGCATATCGACAAGATCGTAGATACGTTCGATTGTGCTGCTGCCTGCGTTCTCACCTTCTGCACTCATCGGATCAGCTCGCAGTTTGCTTGGCTGTACCTCGTTTCAGCGATCATGGCTTTCAATTTAGTATCTGTAACGTGGTTCTCCTGAGCCAATGGCATACCGCTGGCGTCTTCGGCGACAACGTCGTGGTGCGCCTCACCTGCCACGAACTCAAAGACACGTCCCAGTACGAACTCTGACGTGGGACCCGCCATCAACATGCGAACCATTATGGGGACTTCCGCACGCAGTTGCTCTGGTGAGAAGGTTCCTGCCACCGCAGCCTCGATGAATTGTTTCCCTTTGTCATACCCCATATTGAAGAGCCTCTCTTGCTCTACTTTGTCACCCTTCATCTCGGCATAAATGCTGCACGTCCAAGCAGAGAGCATTACCCTGGAAGCTCGTGCACCCTCTTCAATCGCGAAGGTCCGTACTGGCAGCAATACTAATAGGCTTAGCGTGAAGATGACGGCGAAAGTACGCATGATGACCCCTGCAAATCCAACCCGTGGCTAAGTACGCGGACAGCTGAAGCACTGAGCACAGCGCCAGATTTCATGGCACATTTTTTCGAAGGGATATCAAACAGTCTCATGCCTTCAATTCCCCCCATGCCCCTACGTCTAGCAACGTTTCTTGACCTCGGAGACGCACAAACCATCACGAGTAGCTTGCTGTGTGCTGGAACCTAATGCCCCCTAGGTGCTCACTCCTCGTCTTCCGGAGGTTTCCATCGCTTATCCTTACCGGTGAACAAAGATGGCGACGCGTGGGGGGCTTCAAGCTGCATGTAGTCGCCCAAAACAGCCTTGATCGCGGCTGGCGAGAGAGGGTCGGCAAGTTTGTCCCCGTTGAACTCGAGAACACGCAGAACGCGACGGTTCTTCGGTCTACCGTCTAGTATCTGATAGGCCCACTGCACTTTGAGATTGTCCAGAACTTCGACATGCAGGGCCTTCTTGACAACTAGCCCCCAAAACTCAGCGTCATCTATTACGAAATAACTGCTGCGGCGGGCGCTGTCTTTGCCTTTCCATTGTCGATCTCTCTGATCTTCCTTGTCCCAGTTTGGAGAGGTGACAAATATACTCTCTGTCGATACCACCCATTCCGGGGGTTCTTCTTCGGTCTCTTTGCGTTCCGGCTTCTGTGCGCGTTCTGGAAAGCTATTTCTCGGCACGGGAAAGTCGTCCGTGGGCGTAAACCCAAGTCTCTGCACTTGTTTGTCGTCATAACAAGCCCGATAAAATTCAGCCCGCGCGTCAAGTGCGTCCGGTAGATTTCCAACCTCCATACCGAGACTTTGTAGTTCTGAAGTATCGCGCTCTAATATCTCTCTCGCCATAGCTGTGATGATCCGCGCTCCAGTCTTACAGGCTATCTCTTCGTCTTCCAAGAATGGCGACAACCACCCTGGAGGATGGTCTGGGTCAGTCAGTTCCTCGTGAGGGGTGTCGGTGTTTTGAAGCGTAACGTCTTGTGCATCAAACGCTTCTTTATGAAATTGACCTAGGTCTAGCGCCCAATCAGCAGGGGTTTTTCCGGTCAGTCCCTTCACGTAATTTGATAATATGTCACTGTCTGTAATTGTTACCAGTGCAGCGCCACTTGCCAGGATTAGTGCCAATCTCGCGAGAAACGACCCCGGTTCCGGGGGCATAACGAGCAGTTCATAATCCAAAGCGCCTTCAAAAAAGTCGCATCCAGTGCCTTAATGACATCATGAGCACTTGCCGCTGTCCGGACGAATGTGTCCAACTTGATGTGATGATCTTGCACGTCAAAATGTATGTAGAGTCTGCCAGACCTTTGCTCGAACTCAATCGGCAGTAATTCAGGCATGAAATCACTAACCCCTCAACCTTAACGAGACAAGACTATCTCCACCCGTCAACATGGGGCAAGTGGTAACTACAACGCTTTGCATACTGGCAGGCGCGGAATGTGCCGTTTTACAAGCATTTAATTGCAACTCGCCTCGTTTGGGTACACGCTAACGTGACAATGCCGTGAGACAAGTATCGCGTCTCAATAGGGCAGTCTTGACAATAATGAGACAGATAGCATATAAGGTCTGGAGTCTATTGAGACAGAGGCGTCTATGACCAAGTATGGCTACGCTCGCGTGAGCACCACCGACCAAGACCTAACAATCCAAGTTGATGCTCTTCGCGCAGCAGAGTGCGAGGTGATCCGGCAAGAGAAAGTCAGTGGCGCGTCGCGAGTTGGCCGGGACGAGCTTCGAACTCTGATGGATTTTCTCCGCGAAGGCGACACACTAGTCGTCACACGTATTGATCGGCTCGCACGCTCAATAGGAGATCTTCAGGACATCGTCAGAGAGCTACGCGAGCGCGGTGTAGGCCTTCAGGCTACTGAGCAGCCTATCGACACCCAGACGGCTGCTGGGAAGGCGTTTCTGGACATGCTGGGAGTATTCGCTGAGTTTGAGACAAACCTGCGTCGTGAACGCCAGGCCGAAGGCATAGCGAAGGCAAAGGCAAAGGGTGTTTATAAGGGGCGCAAACCCAGTATCGATGCAGATCGGGTGAAGGCCCTCAAAGCTGAAGGGCTCGGAGGCTCCGAGATCGCGAAGCGACTTGGGATCGGTCGAGCCTCTGTTTACCGGGCACTCGATAAGTGATCGCGATTCGGCGCATGCAATAATCACCCTGTAGTGGGCAAGATCGCCCAGCGTTGCTAATACAAATGTTCTATTCTAATATCTTAGGTTTGTAAAAAAACCTGAAATAAGTCCAGAATGATGAAAGTAACAAAGCGTTTATTATCACCACATAAGCAATGAAATCGGCGTATTGCGCCAGATGTAAGCCTTGAAAGTGATTTATTACGATCCCATTGGAGATAAGAGTTACAAATGTAACCGTAATTATCGACAAAGTTAGACCCAAAACTTCTCTTATTGCACCAGAGTAATCATTTAGGATCGCTTTGTCTGCGTATGAAACAGCTAAAAAAATGACGGTACACACAGGTAGAGAAAAAATCGCGTTCTCTTTGAGAGTTTGCAGCACAAAAGCCTTGTCAACCACATTCCACTGCAAAACCAAATTCATAGCAAACATTGAGAAAAGGCAAAAAACATAGATGCAAATCAACGCAATTGTTTGAGTAAATGGCAATGGCCGTACGTATTTTTGGCCTTCATCGGTTTGTTCGTGCCCAAACCAAGATTTGAAACCCATAGTCCCACGCAGCCACCACACAATCCCAAATCCAAAGATATATGGCGCTGACCAAGTGAACAGCAGACTTATTCCGGTCGGAAACTCGGTCGGAAAATAGTTTGATGCATCCCACGGGAGTTCGAATTTTGGCGATACGAAACCGAAAGACAACGGAGGCGTCAGAGTGCAGAATGAGATACACAGGCAGGCAATGAAGGAAATCATTACAAAGTGATCAATACTTTTCCATTGACCGTCATCAAAACCTTTGGTCACCTCAATTTTATAATGGGCAAGGATCGCTTCTACATCTTTCAGTGGGGCGCTCTTGCAAAGCGATACCGATGAAACTCTCAAAGCGTCTTTTTCCAGAAGCTCCAAAATGTCAGAATTATCGACGATTTCTTCGTTATCAATTTCTCTAATATTTTCTAGTAATTCTACTGTTAGACCACTTCTTTTTAGAATATTTTCGTAAGATTTATCTTTTGATGATAAGTATTTTGATCTATCTTTTGCTATCTCTAGAAGCTTTTTACAAAATAGTAATCTTCGATATTCTTCATCTTTTTTCATTGACTTTGGGATTGATTTCTCCTGCAAGTGGGCATTTGAAACCACATCAAGAATCCTGGGCAATTTTTCCCGAACACCAACAAGGGACTGGCAAATCCTATCTGCCTTAACCTTCGAAAGATCGAAGTTCTTGATTTTTAGTTCAGAAACGAACGGCAGGATACCGATCATTGCTAGTGAAGAATACATTGGCAAATACCAATCAACTATTCTTTTGCCATCAAGATTGTCTAAATTGCAACCATCTTCAATACTCTTCAAATAAGTTTCAGTGAATACTGGAAGGTAGTCACCATATCCTGAAGAAAACACTTGTCCGACCAAAATCGTGATGGCGACATACACTACAAGATTTAAAAGCACTAACAATGTGACGGCGGGCAGCAATTCAGACAAAGCCAATAGGTTCTTTACACGCTCAGTCCGTCGTTGACCTTGAATGTAAAATGGTTCTACCCACTGAAAAGGTCGATAGACTGAATAAACAACTATAAAAAGCGCGCCGACGATAAAAGATATGATGGCGCTCTCATAAAAAAGAGGCCCTAATACAGCGAAGCACATTTCGAAAACCACCTAGTTGCAATTGCTTGTATCGCTATGACAAGGCGGCGTCTGTGACGCGGCAATATGGACGTGCGTGGTTGTCACAATCGAGAAAGCAAAAAGTGCAAAAACTATACGGAATGCCATAATGGTGTCCCCAAAATACTATTTCAAATAGTGCAAACACAATAGTACACTCTCCCTGGCATTTCAATTCGTTTTAGATGCAACTCAACCCCGCTTTGCCATGCTCCAGGATCATTGGCTTTTCTAGCGCGCCACGCATGACCACTAACTCGAGTTCAGCGTACCGCAAGGCAGCGTTCGTATAGACACAGCCAACTGCTCCAACCTGTAGCTACCATGGCAGTATTGTACGGAAACACTGTCAGGTACATGTTCTAGATTTGATCAAATTACTTGTTCTTCAGGGTTCACGTCGGACGAGATCGTAAACAAAAGTCGCAGAAAACTGAGAGTTATTTGCCCATCTGACTTAAGGCTCTTAGTAATGGAGGGGGACCGGGCTAAGAGTGCGGGAGGTTGAGCCAGCCAGGCGCAGCTGATCGACTGTATCGTTGATGGTACTGATCTATCAGCCAATTAGATCAGCTCGTGTCCGGTACTGTGACCATTCAAGTTCCCTTGTATCGTAGCCTTTGTACGCAGGGTCTGGTTCAAGTGCCTTGGATAGGGATGGCTCGATCATGCCACCCCCTTGTCTGAATGCTGCTGATCCTAGCTCGTTCTTGGTTCTGATCGGTCTACCGATGCGTCGTTCATAGTTCCGCTGCATGACCTTATTCAAGTCGTCCACTAACCCGTTGTGGACGATGAAACTGTCGTGCACTGGGAGGCATGGATAACCCCGTTCAGCAAAGTAGAGCATGACCTCAGCTGCAATGTCTGCGTCCACTCTCTGTAGTCGCAACCCTTCACCAGTTCCAAAGAACCTTTGTATTGGTTCGTGCCGTTCACGGATCGCTGTTACGAGTCTCTTCCAGTCGTGGACTGACAACTCTGTCCTTATGTCCTCCGGTGGACTGTTCAGCATCTTCTCTGAATTGATCAGAGCATTGACGGCACGTTTGATAGTACCGCGCTCCACATTTGATTGTCCGATGGCGTACGCATCACCCTCCAACTGTTCGCTTGTACGCGCATACAACATTTCAATGTGAAGTCCCGAGAAATCGACCTCGACCGTTACCTTGCCATTGATATGTATGTGCGACCGATGCCGGCTTGGAATGCGTTGCCACCAGCCTCCGTAGAAGCGTCCCCCTTCATCCCACCGGTTGTTATTGAAAATCCGTACTAGGTGCCGTTCTGTGAAATCCACGCGGTGCAAGCGCGCCGGTAGTCTGTACTGGTCAGCCGTCGATATCCGGAACTCGTTCTGCTCGTACCCGTCATGGTACTCGCTTTAAGGAACGTGAAGGTCGATCCACGTGTCGGCCAGCAGTGCATTTATAGTACCGAGTTCCGCTCTCATTCTCTGCGTGTCTTCGGTCTCTTCGTACACCTCTACAAGGTTCTTGTTCTCGTCGCGCATCAGAAGCACCTCTTCGGCGCTCTCGCCATTTGTGCCCCTGATGACAGGCATGGTCAGGTCAATATCGTTCGTGAGTAACCTGATAAGTCTGTCTGTCGCTCGTATCCGTGTGCTGCGACCGATTTCCGTTACAGGGTCGTTGAACCCTTGCCTGACCACCTCCAGGTATCCGAGCAACTCAAGACCCTTGAACGCTTCGTGCACCCCTTTGTGTTTTAAGAACAGCTTACGGTACCGGCTGTCCCCACTGTAACTGTTCCGGTTCAAGCTGATGCCCACGGACAACTGTGGGTCAGTACGCCACGCGGCATATAGGTTCAGGACGATGCATGTGACTGCGTTATACAGGCTCTTGTATGCTCCCGAGTTGCGTCCTCTTTGCCGTTCTTTCGTTGACGCCGCGTCGATCTGTGCAATCAATTCGCCAACACACCGTTTTAGCTCCGGGAATTCACTCCATCTGTGCACGTCCAAGCGACGTGAATAGTCCCGGTACCGCTGTTCCGGCTCTTTGTCCGTTCCTGACAAATTCAATTGCCTCGTATTAGGAGGGTTGAGTACCCTTGCCACATTGCACATGGCGCAACTTGAACACCGGCCTATCCGCTCGTGATTCTTGACACGCCATCAGACAGACCACGTTGCTTTGTGAAAAGGATGTATTTGGTTCTCTCCCGGCGCACAACCAAGAGCCGGTGTAGTCCGCATACACCTCCGAGAAGACGAACCCCGGCCCTTACCTAGATCGCATCAATCGTATGGACCAGTTCCTCGACGTTGGTATGCGCGTACCGCATCACCATACTCATCGTCTTCCATCCACCGAGCCTCATCAGTGCTCCAAGGTCCCGGTTTGCTTGATAATGCCAAGTTGCCCACGTGTGCCGACAATCGTGCGGCCTGAAGTCTGTTAGACCTGCCCGCCTTACCGCCCCTGAAAACCCTGACTTAATGCGGGTCCCTGCGGAAGTGTCATCTTCTCGTTTCGGCCTGGCGTAAGGCGTACCCTTCCCTGTTCGAAACACCACACCATTCCGGTGCGCAAGCCCCTCAAGTTCAGCAACCAGTACCGGGTGAAGGGGAACACCTCGTGATGTTCCGTTCTTTGTCGCCACGAACTGTACATGTCTCCGTTCAAGGTCAAGGTTGGCCCAGTCGAGCCATAGCGCTTCCCCAACCCTTGCCCCGGTGTACAGAAGGAAACAAATCAGTGGGCGCATGTGGGCACTGGAAGCATCCAGTAACCGTTGGGCTTCTTCTTTCGTGATCCAGCGGTCACGGCCACGTGGTTGCTTCGGTCTTCTGATTACGGGCTTGTTGCACCATCCCATAACGGCAGCATGGTGAAGGACGCTCGATATCGGAGAATAGACCTGACGGTTCAGCGTCCCGGGTGCACCGCCAGGAAGCACAGAACGAGCCACACGGTCGATTAACTCCTGACGAATAGTGGATACCTCCATATTGCGCAAACGGGCCACAAGCGGCTTTAGGAAGCGTTTGCAGCCACCGCCGCGAACATAGTCCTCCGCAGCCTCCGCGAAGCTGACGGCGGGCCGTGCCGTGTCCAAGAATTCGTCATGTATCTGTTTTTCGCGCTTCAAACGGTAAGCGTCTGCGATCTTCCTGTTCGCGGTTCCGGTACTCTCGTCATACCGGACACCGTTGATCGTACCGCGCATGTACAACATCGCCCGGCCCGGCTTACGAACTATCTTAAGTGGCATGGTCTTCCAGTGCTCCCATCGATCCAAATCGTGGGAAACGTGCTGGTGCACAGCTGGTGCACTATCCGTGCAATCTGTGAACAGCGACGGAAAAACGGCCAAATTTTCAATACTTAACAGCCGAAGCCATTTCCCTTGGTAAGGGAGAGGTCGAGAGTTCAAATCTCTCCGGCAGCACCATTAAATCTCACATTCAGTTTGCACGAATGCGACACTACTGGTTCAGCGCCTCGCATACTCTTGCAGCAACATGCAGCTATCAATCTCCTGTTTGCTGGATGCATCACACAAAATCCAAACCGATTTTTGTTTGTTTTGCTCTCTCGTTCTCAGCAACTTACCCGCAGTCTAAACTGTTTCCGGCATTGGCCTGAGATGATTTGACTACTATGCCCATGGTAAGAAGACACGCTGTCAAATGCGCACTCTTGTTGCTCAGATTGTCCCAGTTAAAGATTTCAGAAGTTGCCGCCGCGAGCGAGATGAGTCATTCTCCGTTAAGTTAAGGGTATTTAGAAGCAAATTTCAGGGTGGATCGGCATATTTCCGATTCAAGATGAAGCAATCCAAAACCTTTCCTATAGGAAAAATATGGCTGTACGGCTCGATACTTTTTCATTGGTCTCAAGTTTATATGCTCGATTAAACGTCCTTGTTTTGGCCTTGGGCATATCATCGTTTGCCGCGGCACCAGCGCATGCGGACCTTCTGTCCTGCGAAGCTCTCAAGAAAGCCTGGTCGAGTATTTCGAGCGATGCCTCCTATGACGAGAAAGCCAGTCTCTATGACCAAGCCTACAACGACAGCGACTGCGATGGCGTGACGGTAGAGGCGTTTGGTGCAGACATCATCCATTCGCGGCTCGACAGCGTCGTTCCTTTTGACAGCCTTGCCTCCCATTCAGGGAACATCGAAGAACTCAAGGAGACACTGCTCGACCTGCAGGAGTTTGGCGAACACTGGCGGCTGTCTTATTTCCTAGGTGAAATCTACCGGCAGCAGCAGCAGGTGCTGCCGGCTCTCAGAGCCTACCAGGAAGCGCTCGGACTGGTCGACGATGAAGAGCTGACACCCAACGAGCCCGATCACAGAATGATCGCTCGGCTGCGGGACAGACTGGACGAACTTGCCGTCGTGGGGGCTCAGGTCTCAAACTCACCTGAAGACGTTCAAATACCGACCACCAGAAGTGGCCAGACGATCTCCCAATACAGCTTTTCAACACGCGGTTACAAGAGAAAGAAGACTCTTGTCCCGATCCAGTTCAAATATGACCAAGCCATCTTGACCGAAGCAGGCAGGCTCAGTTTTCAAGACGTCAGAAAAACGCTGGAGGCCCAAGGCAACCCGGACATTCGTGTGGTCGGACACACAGACCCGGCGGGCTCGGGCCCCTACAATCTCGACCTGTCCTTGCGGCGAGCACAAGCCATTCGCGAAGCACTTTTGAATACGGGCTATTCCGGCCGGATCGACGTGGACGGAAAAGGAGAAGCGCAGCCCTTTCGGTTTGATGATCCATCACTCTATTCAGAAGATCTGAGAAACCAGGCCCATCGCAGGGTCGAGTTCGTTCGCAACTGACATGAAGGAACCCATTGTCAAAAGACCTCGTGTGCAAGTGCGGACACACATTTTCAAAGTTGTCTTCTGGTTGGCGATCGCAATCGCTCCAACCTCGGTAGCAGCCGGCGATCTCTATGCGTTGGTTATCGGAATTGACCGGTACAGCACTCTTTCCGACCTCAAGGGTGCAACCAATGATGCCAAAGATGTTGCGCAAACCCTGGAGGCGATCGGTGCAAGGAAAGTTACCTTGATCACCGACGAGGACGCGACGCGTGAAGCAATCTTCTCTGCTTGGCGCGCCTTGACCGAACGCGCGGGAGAAAATGACACTTTGATCTTTCACTATGCCGGACACGGTGCCCGACAGCCGGCGATCCTTGATGGCCACGAGGCATTCGACAACATGTTCCTGTTGTCGGGGTTCAACGAAACCGGCCCTGGGGTCAACGAACGCCTGATCGACAACGAGATCGGCCATCTGCTGGCTGAAGAAGCCGAAGCAACTGTCGTTTTCGTCGCGGACAGTTGTTTTGCGGGCGGAATGACCCGCGATATCGATCCCAGTCTGCCGGCAAATTCCAGGGTTGCACAGGTCTCGCTTGACCCTAGTGAGGACCTTATTCCACAACGTGTCGAGGCACTTGGCGAAGTCAGCGAGAAGGCGCTGGAACGCGTCGTCTGGCTCTACGCTCAGGATCAAAACAAGGTTACCCAGGAATATCGGATCAAAGACCAGGTTCGAGGGGCGCTTTCCTATGCATTTTCGCGTGCGTTGGAAGGAGCTGCCGATAAGGACAAGAATTCCGTCCTGAGCACTGCGGAGCTCAAGCGGTACATCAACCGCACGGTCAAACGCTATTCGGAACGCCGCCAGCGACCCGAAGTCAATGCAGGTTCCCGGGGATTGTCGATCCCGATTCCGACGGCATTTGGTGGTGGCACGGAACCTGTGAGCACTGGACTGCCAGGCCTTTCGCTTTACCGGACGCCAGATTTTCGGTTGCCACAACTTATTGGCGTGAAGGAAGTCGCAGACAAAACCCGGGCCGATCTGATCCTGGATGGCGAAGCGGGCTGGCTTTACAACAGAGCTGGTGATCGGGTCACGCGAATTTCGGATGAGATGAGCGCAGCAGCCTTGCAAGGTGCGATAGACAAGTGGCGCTTTCTGGCTTTTCTGGCCGAATTGAAATCCACGGAAGATCCGGACGTTTCGCTGCGTGATGGAAGCCGTGTCTACAAGGCTGGAGAACGCGTGACCTTTCAGATGGTTTCCGGCTCTCACGAAAACATTCTGCTTTTTAATCTGGCTGCGACCGGGAAAATCCAGCTGGTCGCTCCCGTTCGCTCCGGGGGCGCGGTCTGGCAGCCGGCAAATTACGGCTTGAGCGGACGGAACGCTTTACCTCACAAGTCGTTCCGCCGCTCGGAGCAGATCACCTGATTGCCTTGTCATCGCCGACACCGATGCCTGGTCTGGTGTCGCTGATCAAATTGGCAAACGGAACGGCAGACCTTGAAAACCTGGCCAAGGACTTTCGAGTGCTTCTGGACGGCCAGCAATTCGGGCTTGATTGGGTCGGTCTTTACACCCGCGAAAAGGATGAAACCCCGTGACATCAAAAACCGGCCCTTTTCTGGCAACCTTGGTGCTTTACTTCTTCCTGCTTCCAGCGGCACAGGCTGCTCAAAAGGCACTGCTGATTGGGGTCGGCGATTATCCACATCTGCCGCCAAGCGCACAATTGATCGGGCCGGCAAATGATTTGCGCGCCATGTCCTCCTTTCTGCAAAGCCACTGGAAGTTTACTCCATCGGACATTCGCATCCTCAAGGACAAGGACGCCACAAAGAACAATATCCTATCATCCATTTCAGGCTGGCTTGCCAATCAGACCAGCCCGGGCGACAGAGTTGTAATCTACTATTCCGGTCACGGGTCCCATGTACCCGACAGGAACGGCGATGAGGAAGATGGCGAAGACGAGACCTTTGTTCCATATGACTACGGGCGCCGAGGCAATGTCGCAGAGGACATGGTGCTGGACGACGAAATCGGCAAAGCCTTGTCAGCGCTTCCGGGGCGTGAAGTGATCCTGATCGCCGATTCCTGCCATTCCGGCACCATCAATCGGGATATCTTCGGCAAGGAACCCGCGAACGAGGCCGACGTGCGAGCGCGCTACTTGCCATTTGGTAGCGGGGCAAGGTCTGTTCCGCAAACGTCCCGGACGGAAGATCCACTCGCTCGCGACGCCGGTTCGCACATAACTTTTTCCGCCGCACTTCCCCACCAACTGGCCTGGGAATCTCGTGGCTATGGTATCTTCACTCGTAATCTTATCGAGGGATTGAGCACTGGCGCTGCTGACTTGAACGGCAACAACAGAATTACCAGTGCAGAACTCATGAACTACATCAGACCGAAAACGGAAAGGTGGTGCAAACAGGTCGCGCAGTGTCGCGAACTTCAGTTCACGCCCAACATATCGCCCCGCAACGAAGCTTTCATCTTACAGCCAATGCTGGCGGGCGCGCCGGTCCAGGCTGTCGAATGGAGCGCCGCTGAAGACGTTTCTGACGTGGTGCCTGAACTGAATTCGGCCGAAATCCGTGTGGATATTCTTCCGGGAAATACCCATCGCATTGGCGATGAGGTCCAGTTCCGGCTGACCAGCGGACTTGACGGTTACCTTACTCTTCTGGATATCACCGCCGAAGAAGAGCTTGTGCTTTTGTTTCCAACCGATGAGGATCGGCAGGCTGGCAAAACCGGACGTATTCGAGCCGGTTCAGTATTGACGGTTCCTGATCCCACCTACGGCTTTGTTTTCGAGGCACAAGCGCCTGCGGGTACAGGAAGGCTTCTTGCCATCGTGACTGAGGACCCCGTCGAACTGGAAGATCTGCTTCGCGAACATGGCGAGCTTGAACCAATCTCCGGCAAGATGATCTTTTTGAAAGAGCTCTCCGCACGTCTCAATCAGCCTTGGACGCGCGATGCCAGCAACCGAAGTGTCCGTTGGGCTTCCGGATATGAGGATTACCAGATCAAGCCCTGAAGCTGGAGACTGCTCACATTCGGCTAAGTAGAGACCTGCGGATTTTTTCACGATATCCCGATGAAAAACAGAAACAGGCGCTTTTACAACCTGTCCTGCTGGACAGCGGCAAAATCGTCTGCCTAGTATGCCCCAGGGGAATTTGAAAGCGCTTTCAGCAGCCAGCTTTTTATTACAGGAGCAGTCGGGTGAGCGGTCATCTGTCGGGGCGATTTTATATTTTAAAAAAATATTGTTTGCTTTCTTGGTCTTGCAGGTTTTTTGGTCGACGCAGGCCGCACTTGCTGCGAGCCGGGTGGCGCTTGTCATTGGCAACTCGAATTACGAAAACATCCAATCTCTTTCCAATCCGGAAAACGACGCACGCCTGATGGCTGAAACGCTGATCGAGGCGGGGTTCGAAGTGCGGCAGCTGATCGACGCCGACTATCGGAAAATGAAAAAAGAGCTGCTGGAATTCGGCCGCGTACTGCGCAATTCCGATGTTGAGGCGGGCTTGATCTACTACGCCGGACACGGCGTTCAGGTGCGCGGTGAAAACTATCTTATTCCGGTCAATGCCACACTTGCGGACGAAGATGAAGTCGACCTGGAGGGAATCAACGTCAATGACTTTCTTCGCGTGATGAATTCATCCAACAGCCCCGTCAATATCGTTGTGCTGGACGCGTGTAGGAACAACCCGTTCAAAGGAGCCTTTCGGTCAGCAACACGTGGACTTGCGCCCGTCGACGCGCCCATGGGCACTTTGATCGCCTATGCGACCTCGCCAGGCCAGGTCGCCCTTGATGGTGCCACCAACAACTCCCCCTACACGGCTGCACTGAGCCGCGCCATCGTGGATAGTCCAGGCAAACCGATCGAATCCGTCTTCAAGCAGGCTCGCCGAGATGTGCTTCAGGAAACCGGTGATCGGCAGGTGCCATGGGAGGTGAGTTCGATTACCGGCGACTTTTACTTTTATCCCGAAGACGAAGACGCACAGACGAGCGCATTGAGCCCCTCGGTCAGCACGTCCGATCTTGATGTGGCCTATTGGTCTGCCGTTCGAGACGACCCGACTACTAGCGAACTGCGTGCCTATCTTGAAAAATTCCCGAACGGACTGTTCGCCGCGGTTGCCGCCAAACGTCTGAAAGAACTTGAAAACAAACCCCAGCAACAAGCGAACCTCAATCCGGCGACGACGGTTCCCACGGAGACTGTCGCTCCCGAGAACAATCAGCCGGTGCCAAGCGACCCAAAAGAACTTGCCCGCGCCGTTCAGCTTGAACTGAACAGACTGGGCTGCAATGCCGGATCGCCAGATGGTGTGTGGGGTCGTGGCAGTCGTTCCGCCGCCGACCTGTTCAACCGCCACTCAAACCTGCGCCTGGCCTCGATTGAACCTAACGGCGAGTTTCTCAGACAATTGCGGGAGTTTGACAATAGGGTCTGCCCGCTTGTCTGCAAGGTGACCGAAAACCTTGTTGGCAATACCTGTGTCACCAAGTCGTGTCCGAGCGGCAAGAAACTGTCTAGCAAGGGCGTGTGTTACACGCCACAACGAACAACAACACAGACGACACGGCCCGCAAGCAGCGGCGGGTCCAATTGTTTCGTTTTCAACGGAGAGCAATTTTGCGACTGAACGCCACCGTCAACCGGGGCGCATCAAAAACAGTATTGGGGTTTTGGGGCTTTTATATGAGAAAGACATTCTATTGGCTGACAAGCGTGTCAGCGCTATTTCTTGCTGCCGTCGTACTGGCTTTGCCGGCGCAAGCGGCACCCCCATCCGGAAAAACGGTGAAATGGGTGGTCTCTTACACAGTCTGCAGTCATCCCGTTGGCGTACGTGCATGCTATAAACGCCGAACGTTCAAAACGCCTTATCAGGTTTATTTCGCCAAGAACGGCGATGCCTTCTACTACACTGGCGACGGCGGCGGCATTCGCATTCGCAAAGGGCAGTCAAAGGGTGTTGAGCGGTCCAGCGGATCCATTACCGAGGCGCGACTGAAGGTTTCCGGCAACGGCTTCACGGCAGTCCACAAATACATCGACAAACGTGTCGTCAACGGAATGCAGTTTAAAGTCCAGTTCACTTCCAAGATCAGACTGAATGGCAACTCCTGCCAGGTCACACGTTTTGATGCGGACAATGTGTCAAGTGGTGGCAAGACGCTCTCCTATACGGCCGCAAAACAGGCAATTTGCAGCGTTCTTAACGGACCTCCTGGGTCTTAACCTTAGTTCAATCGACAAAAACACTCGAGCCAGGCTTTGGCTACAAAGACCTCGTAGGGAAGCATCGCATGCCAAAATCCACATTTGCACTGATCTTTATCGGGATCGCGTTGTCGCTCGCCGGCTGCCAATCAACGTCAGATGATGGTGGAGCCGCCACTCAGAATACAGCGCGCGCAACACCTCAGTCTCTTGATCTCAATGGCAAGGCCTTGTTTTTCGTCGCCAATACAAATTTCGAACGGCGAGATTCCTACTCGCAAACCGACAGGGGTTCGTTCACCGAAACGCAACGCGGAACCTCCAAGAAAGCCGTTCTTATCCGGCAGAATGACGATAGGCTCCTGATCGCCGACCCGGACACCCCGTCAGGCGTTGTCTTCGTGAACGGCCGCAGCGTGAATTCATCCGGCAGCATTGCCGGCAAGGGCAAGACCGTTTGCGTCGAATTGCAGATCGAAGAAGGCTACAGGCGCGATCTCTGCTCACGTTACTCTTATCGAAACGGAATTATCGAGATCACTGAAGAAGAGAAAGACCCCGCTGAAAGCCGCACGACCAAACGCAGCTACAAACTCTCTTTCGACGGCAATAGCTGCAAGTTTGTCAGCTATACCTCTTCCTCAAATGCCACGGACGCCTATTGCGACGGCATTTGCCTCTCGGCTTATGGCGGCTCCACAAAATGGCGTTACACCTCGAAAAGCACAGCCACCACGGGAAGTTGCAGTATTCGTTAGTAAGCGAAACAGCTATTGTTTCATCAGTGTAAACTGGCCCACATCAAGAGCTTGAAGTAGAAACAATTCGGTCAGAGAGCCAGCTGGCCCGGCCCGCCTGGGTCAACGCGCACGAACTCTGCTCAAGCAGGCAACATCCAATCAACCGCTGGGGCGCGTTACCATCATCGCAGAAAGTCAGTAAGTTGCCCTTCCGCCGGACAGATCGAACACGGCGCCGGTTGCAAAGCTGTTTTCGCGGTCGCAGAGCCAGGCGATCATGTCGGCTGCTTCCTTGACCTCCAGAAACCGGTTCCTCGGGATCTTGGACAGCATGTAGCCGATATGTTCTTTGCTCATCTGGTCGAAAATGCGCGTGCGCGCGGCGGCCGGGGTGACGGCGTTGACGGCAATGTCGAATGACGCGCATTCCTTGCCTGCGCTCTTGGCGAGAGCCATCACCGCAGCTTTAGATGCGCTGTAGGCGGACGCGTTGGGATTGCCCTCCTTGCCGGCAACAGAGGCGATCAGGGCAATACGCCCATAGTTGCGTTCTTTCATTCCCGAAAGGACGGCCTTCAACATGTGGAATGAGCCGGTGGTGTTGACGTCAAAAATCTGGCACCAGTCTTCCAGCGGGTAGTCTTCGATCACCGCATTCGGGCCTGCGATCCCTGCCGAGTTCACCAGAATTGAGGGCTCACCGGCCTTTGACACGGTTTCTTCCATCGCCGCGGTGACCGAGGCCCAATTGGAGATGTCGGCACAGATCGGAACAGCTCCGATCTCTGACGCTGCGGCTTTCACTACAGTTTCATCGATGTCCCACAATGCGATTTCAACGCCCTTTTCCCGCAAGCGCTTGGCGCATGCAAGACCAATGCCCTGGGCGCCGCCCGTAACAATAGCAATTTCCTGCATGATGATCTCCTGAACCCGGCACCCGTGCCGCCATGATCTGGTCGATTGGCTTCATGGCGAGACTATCTTCATGACAGCGCCGAGACCACAGAGGACGTGCGTGTCACACTGGCGACATTCTGCATGGCAAAGTTGATTGAGGCCCGGTGCCAGTCCGCGTTCATGGTGGAACAGGCGTCTTCCGGCACGATGACCTGAAACCCCTTGTCTGCCGCGGTGCGGGCCGTATGTTCCACGCTCATGTTTGTCCAGGACCCCGTGTTGATAATCGTGTCGATGCCGGCATGGCGAAGATAGCTTTCAAGACGTGACGTCTCCCAACCACTCATGGACATCTTTTCGCACACGAGGTCTCCCGGTCGTGGTTCCAGCCCCGGCACCGGCGCAACACCCCAGGTTCCCCGGACAAGCGCATTTTCCCCCTTTAACCCCTGAAAGAGCGGCGCATGCTGGGACAGAAGCGGGTGGCCGGGCTCGCAGACCATCCAGATGTGAATGACCGGAATGCCCTTTCGGCGTGCGGCTTCTGCGAGCGCGATCGCGTTGGCAACGACATTCTGATCCCGCGCATGTTGCGGCGAGCCGGTTTCGGCGAAGGCACCACCGTCCATCATGACATCGTTTTGCAAATCCTGAATGAGAAGCGCGGTTTTCTTCGGGTCGATTGCCGGACATCCCGAGACCTGAAGGCCGTTCTCTGTGCTTACCGGGGCTGCTTCGGAGCCCCTGGCCGAGCATTGCTGCCAGCGCCCGAGGGCCTTGGATACATGAAAGGCTCATTGCGCGGCCTGACCCTGGTCTGGACGCTGTAAACGGATGTGCAGGCGCACATGAAGAGGGTTTGCCAGTCGTCACCTCCCCAATGAAGGTTCGCCACCATTTCAGGCACCTCCACCTTGCCGATCAGCAGCCCTTCAAACGAATAGACCCAAACCCCACCCGGTGCCGTTACCCAGACATTGCCGTTGATATCGGCCTTCATACCGTCCGGAACACCGGCTTTGAGCGCGTCCTTAATGCCGGAGGCAAAGACGCGGCCATTTTTGAGCCGGCCATCCTCGCCGACATCGAACATGCGGATATTCGCCTGTTCCGTGTCATTGACCCACATCCACCGCTCGCAGGGTGAAAAACACAAACCGTTCGGCTGCGTGAACATATACCGATCAGACACCAGGATCGCTTCATCGCCAGGCCGATGGTCAGCTGGCAGCATGTAAACGCCCTGGAACCCTTGCTGAAGCGGCCGGGGCACACCGAAGTGTTCAAGCCGTCCGTAGGTCGGATCGGTGAAGTAGATCGTCCCGTCGGATTTGACCACTATGTCGTTGGGTGAATTGAGTTCCTTGCCTTCAAAGTGAGATGCAAGAACCTCGCGGGTTCCGTCTTTTCGAAACCGGGCCACGGAACTTGTCGCATGTTCGCAGACGAGGAGGTTCAATTCCGCGTCATAGGTCATGCCGTTGCCCTTGTTGGAGGGCCGCAGGTATTCGCTTACACCGGCTTCCGGCGTCCACTTTCGCCTGACGTCTCCGGGCATATCGGAAAACAGGAGAAACTTCTCCACCGGGTGCCAGATTGGCCCCTCGGTGAACACAAATCCCGTCCCGATCTGATTGACCGGTGCAAATTCGTCGATCAGGTCCCGGAATTTCGGGTCAACAACAGTGTGGCCCATGGGCTCCTCCCAATTTCACCCCTTTGCCAGCACAGCTTTCAAAGCCGTTCTCGCCGGCCTAAATCACATCGGAAACCATTGCCTTTCCGGCACGGTTTCCGTCATTGGTCCCGGCACGCTCATACCGAGCCGCCCGACCACCTGCTGGTTTTGAATTTTCGCGGGCTTGTCATGCACCGGCAGCAGGAAGGTGTAGTTGTTGAGGAGCTTCTTGATGGCGCCCTTCTCCTCACGTTTCGACCCGGCGTGGTTGCCGGTCACACGGGGTTCCATCCAGTTGTTGGTGTAAACGTGGTTCACGATCTGATCGTTGAAGTCGTAGATGACATCGCCGCAGATGCAGGCGAGCCCCTCCGCGGTCTCAACGATGACATTCATGGACCCTTCGGTGTGCGCACCTGCGGCTTCACACCAGACACCCGGAATGATTTCTTCCGCGCCGGTGATCTCCAGATCCAGAAAGCGCATCGCCTCCGGTTCGTAAATCCGTTCCACCAGATGCATGATATCGGGCTTCGGATATTGCGGATACATGATGCCGGAGACAGAGAATTCCATTTCCTTCCGGTTCAGAACAACAGTGGTGTTCATCGGAAACTTGTCGTCCTTGCCGGCATGGTCGATATGCAGGTGGGTGTGCAGGATGTAACGAATGTCGCCCAGTTTCAGACCATGTATGGCAAGCTGGTTTTCAATCATGTTGTCGTGAAACTGAAGCCCTCGCATGCCGAGGCTTTCCATGATCGCATTGTCACGATAACCTGTGTCTACGAGAACAGGATGCGTGCCGCCCAGGATCAGAAATCCATAGACAGGCACTCTGCGGACCCTGCCGCATTCATGACCGAGCACGAGAAACGATGTCTCCAGCTCTATGTCTCCGTAGTCCAGAACGTGGATGGTAAGGGCCATTTCTATTACTCCCATGGAATGAAAGACCGGACGGCAGACAACGGCTAAAGCCGATAGATCCGCTCGGCCGTATCGTTGAAAATTGACTGCCTTTTTGCCTTGGTCAGTCCCTTTGCTCCGTCCTGAAAGGCGGCAAACAGATCTGCGTATGTGGTCCAGAGTTTTTCGATGGGGAAATTCGATCCGAACATGCATCTTTCTGCACCAAACAGGTTGACGCTTTGCTTGATCATGAAGGCGATAAATTCCGGATCGTTCTGGTGAATGAAGGTGCCGAATGCCGATAGTTTGGTCGCAACGTTGTCGCACTCGGCCAAGCGCCGCATGCCCTTGCGCCACAGCTTGAGGCCGTTCTGGCTGGTGTCCTCCAGCATGCCCGCATGCATCAGCACGAACTGAACATCGGGACAGTTCTCCGCCAGGTTCGCAGCATCGTTCATTTGCGAAGGAAACACCTGCAAATCGAAGCTCCAGTCGTAGTCGGCCAGGTATGCAATGTTCTTTTGAACCAAAGGATCGGCAGGCAGGTCCGGTCTGGCGGCAAACCTGTAGAGCGGGTTTTCGTGCCAGTGCAGCTGCTGACGCAGCCCGCGCATGAGCGGGTAGCGTTTCAACCTGTCCAATTGCGGCCTGACATCTTCGACCGTGAAATCGGCATAGCCGACTATGCCGTGCGGCCACCCTGAAGCATCGGCAACCGATTGCACCCAGGTAACTTCGTCCTCAAACCAGTTCGGCGCCCAGTTGGCCTGCACATATACCGACTTGGTTATTCCGGTTCCGCTCAGATCGGCCTGAAACTCATCGACAAGGTAGTCGCGTTTGATTGCTTCATAAGGTCCGAAAATGCGCGGTTGTTCCGGGCCCAGAAGCCACGGCAGATCCTTCTGCAACCAGATATGATGATGGGCATCTATCATGAAGACCTCGATAGGCTGAGAACATGAGTGCAAAGCACCTCGATCCTGTCGCCTGGGACCAGGCTGTCGAGATAGGGCAGGCAGGCCGACAATGCTTCGGTTCGCGGCTCGTAATGCGGATCGGCGGCAAGAGGGGTCAGCCAATCCAGGCGCCAGCACAAGCGTGACAGCTTCCGGACCGCTTCAACAAGCGATGCAGGGTCACCCCGCTCCAGTCCGTCAGACAGGATCAGCACAGCTGCTCCTCTCGCCTGACCCGCAAACCTTGGCACTGAAAGAAACGCCTGAAGCGCATCGCCAATGCGTGTGCCGCCATCAAAATCCGCAACGCTGGCCCCAACAGTTTGAAGAGACTGGTCGACATTCCTGATGCGTAAAGTCTGCGAGATGCGAGTGAGCCGGGTCCCGAATGTGAAGGTTTCAACGCGATCGGCTGACTGGGTCAGTGCGTGTGCAAACCGCATTGTCGCTGCGCTCTGGTCCGTCATAGACCCGGACACATCCACCAGAAGCAGGATACGGCGCTGCCTGGTTTTCCTGCGGGTCACCGGCAGATCAAAGACCTCACCATCCCGTCGCAGAGCCTGCCTCAGTGCCTTGCGCAAATCGATGCGGTCGCCCCGCTGCGAAAAACTCCGCCGATAGGAAAGGCGTCTTGGCAGATCCCTCTCCGCCCGGCGCGCGAGGTGTCTCAGGGCATCGCTTGCGTCTGCCGGTACGAATTGCCGGCGGCTCAGAAGCTCTGCGGACGTTGCGAGGTCGCCGGTTTCGTCTTCCTCCGCCCCCTCTTCAACATCCACCCGCGCTCCGGTCGGCTCAAAGGCTTCGAGATCGTCCTCTTCGTCGTCATCTTCAATCGACGTGGCAAGACCCTGACCGAGGAAATAGGCCCTGAACAAAGCATCGAACTCAAGATGACGCTCTCTGGGCACCGACAGCATTGCAATTGCCGCGTTTCTGATATCGCGCATGTCTCTTGGCCCCAGCAGACCCACAGCTTCAACGAAGCCCATCGTCTGATCGGGTGCGACAGGAAATCCGTGCGCACGAAGGATCGCGGGAAACTCGACAAAGGGTCTGGTTGCGGCAGGAAGCGTCATGCGGCCTCCTGCGGCATGAAGCTGTCCATACGCTCTTCCAGGAACGCCAGGTCGTCATGGTCCTTGAGTGCAACGCCGATCGCACGGCGGAACGCCTCGGGCCAAGTTGCTCCCTGATCATGAAGCAGAGTGGCGGCCTCGGCCCACTCCACCGTTTCAGCAATGCCGGGCGGTTTGGCAAGAGGCTCCGTCCTGAGTTTGGCCACCGCTGCTGAAACGGCCGCGGCAGTTGCTTCAGCGACAGAGCTGGCCCGCGCCATCACGATCCGCGATTCCAGATGAATGTCCGGGTAGTCGATCCAGTGATAGACACAACGCCGGCGCAACGCTTCATGCAGGTCGCGTGTCCGGTTGGATGTCAGAACAACAACGGGTGGGCGCAGCGCCCTCACCGTTCCGGTTTCCGGAATGGAGATGGCAAAATCGGACAGAAACTCCAGAAGAAAGGCTTCGAATTCCTGGTCGGATCGGTCAATCTCGTCGATCAGAAGAATACAATCCTCAGGAGAGCGTAGTGCTTCCAGCATGGGGCGTTGCAACAGGAACTGATCGTCGTAGATGTTGATGTAATCATCACCGGCCTGCCGAATGGCGAGCATTTGCCGCGTGTAGTTCCATTCGTAGAGAGCGGATGCTGCGTCTATGCCCTCAAAACATTGCAGCCGCACGACACGGCGTCCAAGCACCGAGGCAATGGCCTTGGCAGCTTCCGTCTTGCCGACACCGGGTGCTCCTTCGAGCAACAAGGGTTTTCCAAGGGCCAAGGCCAGATAGGCCGCCGTCGACAGGTCGTCGCCTGCAATATACTGCGCGGCATTCAGCGCGTCCCTCAGGCGGTCTGGACCATCAATTCCAACGATGGACGGCTTCACGGGCATGGATCACCGCACTCCCTGTGGGCGGGCACCACCGTTGGCGATCAATCCGCGCAGTACCTTTTCCGGCGTGATCGGCAGCGTGTCGCAGCGCACGCCGACAGCGTTGTAGACGGCGTTGGCAATAGCCGGCAGAACAGGGTTGGCACACATCTCACCAGGCCCCTTGCCGCCAAATGGCGCGTCTTCAGCTGGCCGTTCCAGGACGGCAATGTTGTGATCAACCACTTCACCCGGGCCAGGCATCAGATAGGCATTGAAGTCTGTGGGAGCGTGGCTCCTGTCCGGATAGTAGGGTTCCGTCGTTTCATAAAGCGCATGGGAAACACCCATCCATGCACCGCCGATCAGTTGCTGTTCAACAAGACGCGGATTGAGCGCGCGGCCCACCTCATAAGCGGAGTTTATTTCTCTGACAGTGACCTCGCCGGTCTCGTCATCCACTTCCAGATCAACGACCAATGCGGCATGCGCAAAACACGATACTGGCGTCATTTCACCTGTATCCGGGTCAACATCTGAAGGGGGATCAGAAAAATCCCCCTGCCCGACAACGTCCGCCCTTGCTTGAATTGCGCAGCAATTGCGGTATCGGCAACTGTAATGGTTCGGCTGGGGGCACCTTTGACGTGAATGTTTCCCTGACCGTCGGTGTCCAGGTCCGAAGCGTTGACTTCAAGTTCTTCAGCGGCGGCTTCCAGCAGCGCCTTTCGAGCTTCCGTCGCCGCCCGGATCACGGCATTACCGACCCGGTGCGTACCACGGGATGCGAAGGAGCCCATGCAATGCGGGCCCGTGTCGCTGTCAGCGGTATCGACATAGACGTCCGACACCGGGACCCCGAGCGTTTCCGCCGCGATCTGACGGGTCACCGACTTCATGCCTTGTCCGAGGTCGATCGAGGACAAGGACACCATGAACTTGCCGTCCGGTGTTGAATGAACCAGTGCCTGACTAGGGTCACCACCAAGGTTCATGCCAATCGGATAGTTGATGCAGGCAAAACCGCGGCCCTTGTGAACAGTCATGATCAGCGTCTCCTTGAACCGGACAAGAACCTGGAAACGCCAGGTCGATTGACACCGCGTGAAAATGGTTTCTCCGGTTTGTAGGGCTGTGATGCGGGTTGCTGCGGCACTGCCGGGGGTTGGGCAGCAGGTGGCTCAGGAGCCATTTGAGCTGCAGGAGGAGGTGGCTTTGCTTGCTGATATTGCGAGCTGCTTGGAGGTGCCACGGGGCCGGGCCGGCTTGCCGGTGGTGGAGCTGCCGCGGCTGCCGCAGGCTGAAGCGAATGATCTGGCGTCATCGCAGCATCGGGAATTCTTGTCGGTGTGGACGATGGTCCCCTATAGCCCGTGCGGGCAGGGTCGATGACCATGTCTTCGTCCTGGGGAGCGGCAGCAACGATTGGTATACCTTGTGTCCCCGCACGAACATGCCCCTTGCTAGCAGCGCCTTCTCCCGGCGCTGTCGGGACAGGTGCACGCCTCCGCTCTCCTATTCGCCCGGCACTGTCGGTTACCGTTTCCGGGATCTCCGCCCTTGCCCCCCGCCACCCAAAAGGGATGACTGCCGTATGGCATCGGCCCCGATGCTCCAACCGGATTTTTGTGCCGCGACCTGGCAGCACTCGATCAGGGCCGTGTTCTTTGCCAACCTGCGGTGCGGCTTCATATCGCCGTCGCGATAGGCATTGAGGATCCGAAGCTCGATCGGATTCAGGCCGACCGTTTCCGCAACCTTGTCCATGTGACATTCGATGGCGAAGTCGACACCTGTGATGCCGAAGCCGCGCATTGCGGTCGCGGGCGTGCGGTTTGTGAAGACACAAAAGACGTTCGAGGCCACATTGGGGATGGTGTATGGCCCGGGCAAATGCGCCGAACACTTGATTATCGCGTATGAAGAGAGCCGGGTGTAGGCGCCCGCATCGAAGAAACCGGTAAAGGCCCGGGCCAGAATACGGCCATCTCTTGCAACGCCATCCTTGATCCGCCAGCGCTCCGCTCCGCGCGGGGCTCCGACCTGCATTTCCTCGGTGCGGTCCCACATGAATTTCACAGGCCGTCCGGTCAATACAGCTCCAAGGACAGACAGCGGTTCCACAATGCTGTCGACCTTGCCGCCAAAACCACCGCCGACAGTCCCGCCGATGAAGTGAAGCCGTGACGAAGCCATATTCAGGAGCTTTGCGGTCGTCCCGAGTGAGAAGAACAGCGCTTGCGTGGAGGTGTAGCAGACGTATCTGTCATTGGTTTCCGGGGCTGCAATGGCACCGCAGGTCTCGATCGGAGCCTGTTCAATCGGCGACATCTGGTATTCGCCCTCGACGATATGATCTGCCTCAGCAAAACCTTTTTCGACGTCTCCGAACCTGAGTTTCTGATGATCGTAGAGGTCGTGATAATCGAACGTGTTGTTCGGATAGATCTCGTTGACAACCGGTGCGTCGGAAGACAGCGCTTCTTCGGGATCCAGAACGTGGTTCAGAACCTCATAGTCCACCTTGACTGCAGCGCAGGCGTCACGGGCCTGACGGTCGGTTTCGGCAATAATGGCCGCGACGGGCTCGCCGATATAGGCGACCTTGGTATCCTGTATGAGTTTCTCTTCGTCTTTACCGAAATTGATCAACGACAACAAGGTGTTGAGATTGTTCGGAACATCACGGGCGAGAACCACCCTGATGACACCGGGCATGCGCTCCGCCATGCCAGTATCGATTGACCTGATCCGCGCATGATGGTGGGGCGACCGGACACACCGCATGTGCAAGAGGCCATCAAAGAGATGATCATCATAGTAGGGTGAGCGGCCCGTTACGTGACCCAGAATATCCTGCCTGCGTGTCGGCTTGCCGATCTCCTGCAGATTATCGTCACGTTCGTCGTTGAAGAGATCCTTGCGGAATTCCACGGATGACATCAGCCGGTCCTCCGTGTCGGTTGACCGCTCGCAGCCAGGATGGCGTCGATTATGGGCTCATAACCGGTACATCGGCAGATGTTCCCCGAGATGGCTTCGATGACTTCTTCGCGGCTCGGCCTTGGTGTTCGATCTAGCAAGGCCTTGGCTGCCATCAGCATACCCGGCGTGCAGTAGCCGCACTGAGCTGCAAAATTTTCCATGAACGCTTCCTGGAGCGCATGAAGCTGCGGACCTTCGGCCAGGCCGTTTGTCGTTTCAACGGCGCGGCCCTCTACGGTTTCCGCCAATGTCAGACAACTCAAATGCGGCTCGCCATCGATCAGCACGGTGCAGGACCCACAGGTGCCCTGTCCGCAGCCGTATTTCGGCGACAAGTCGCCAACACCGCGTCTGAGAACATCAAGAAGGTTCTGTGCGTCATCGACAAAGACCGCTGCCGGAGATCCATTGAGTGAGAATTGTACGGGTGTCTTGGACATCAGCGCGTTCCTTGCCCGAGAAGCAGACGTTTGAGATACACGGGTGCGACTTCCTTGCGGTACCAACCGGAGGCCAAACTGTCGTCTGGTGGGTTCAGGTCGTTGGCGACACTCTGAAGCGCGCGATCAATGCCATTTTGGTCGAGACTGACACCTTCGAGCGCGGCTTCGACGGCTGGGGTACGAACCGGTGTTGGCGCCATGGCCCCAAACGCAACGCGTGCACCGGAGATACGGCCTGCCCGTCTCGGCAGCCACGCGGCGATGCTGAGCACCGACGCCCCTCGCGGCTTAACCCGGGTGACTTTGAGAAACCGGAAATCATCGCCGGCAGGGCGCATAGCCGAAACAGATTCAATGAGACGCGGTTCCGTCTCGCGCGCGGCGAGCAGACGCTCCAACTCCAATTCACTGCCATCCGACATGCGCAGTTTTGCGTCCAATGCCAGCAAGGCGACGGCAAAATCACCATAAGGATGCGGGGCAAAAACATTGCCGCCGACAGTTGCCATGTTGCGGATCGCCGGACCGCCGACGGCGCGCGCCACAGCGTGCAAAAAAGCGACATCTGCGGATTTCAGAATTGTTGCCATGGTCGCGCATGCCCCAAGCCGGACACGTTCTCCTTCCGACGACACGCCCGCAAGGCTCTCGGGCTGCCGCAGCCGCACGATGCGCGACACATTCTGATCACCATAATTCACACCACGCATGAGCAAAGTGCCGCCACCGAGGAACGCAGTTCCCTGGCCTTTGTTTGCAGCTGCATCCTGGAGCGTTTCGACCGTTGTAATCGTCACCATCTGTTAGGCCTCCAGTCCCATAAAGTCCGATACGGCTTTAAAGCCGGCGACATAGATTTCATTGCCGACGAGGGCCGCAAGCTCCTTGTTGCGGCCCGCCGGGGTGTCGAACCGGCTTTGCCATTCCCAAAGCGTGGTGTCGTCGTCCGTGACCGGTGACAAACGGACATGGGCGACATAGTTGAAAAGCGGAATGGGCGTATCCAGAAGGCAATAGGAGAAGGTCTGTTCCAGATCGGAGAGTGTCAGAAGCTGCTCTCTGAGTTCAGATCCGTCCTTCAACCTGAAGCGTCGGACAGCGCCAACCCTGTCGGAACTCCCGCCCCGCTCTATCTGGCTGGACGCCACTGCCGGATGCCAGCGATCGTGGCCGTTGAAATCGCGCAGGACATCCCACACAGCTTCGATCGGTGCCTTCACTATTGTGCTGCGAACAACCTTGACCACGGCGCTAACTTTCTGTTTTCACTTGAACTTCATGTCAGCCGGATCAAAGGTCGTGACCTGCACATACATCAGACCATCGCGCGTTACATATGCATCCGCTCCCTTGTAGGGCTCTGCAAGAAAGTCTGCCTCGACACGCCAGGAGACATTCACAGTGTCGCCAATGGTCTTGACCTTTTCCGCGATGAAGGTTGCGCCCTTGAAGCCACCATCTTCGCGAGATTTGCAGAACCCCGCGAAGACGTCTCCGATGTTGCGACGTCCTTCGATCCAGACCCCATTTGGAAGAATGAACAGAACCTCTTCCGGATATTGCGCCATGAGCCGGTTCCAGTCGCAGGCGTTCAGCGCATCGATATGCTCAAAGGTTACCCGTTCTGCGTTGGGTTGAATTTCGAGTGGCGGAAGATCCTGCGCCAATGCATTTGATGTTCCCAGGATCAAGCCAAACCCGAAAACCACTTTCTGGAAATTCATCTTCTTTCCTCCCATTTTGACAGCGGAACCTGCTACTCAGCCTCCGAAATGTCTCTTCAACGCTTCAAAGCCACCTTGAAAGACATTGGTGCCGATGCCGGCGACCAACTCGTCTTCCACGTCCGGTTCGCAGGAAAACTCCGCCGACCATTCAATGAATGTGCGGTCACCCTCGGTGACCGGCGTCAGACGCAACGTCGCGATATATTCGCTCAACGGCATGGGCCCCTCGAGCATGGAATAGCTGTAGAAAAGGTCGTAGTCGGAGAGACCGAGCAGCTGTTCTCGAATGTTGTCGCCGTTTTGAAGATTGAAGTTTCTGATGCAACCGATCTTGTCGGCTGGCAGCGCTTCCTCAATGCGGCTTTCTCGTATCCTCGGATGCCATTTTGGCAGACCGTTGAAGTCCCGGATCCGCTCCCAGACCTTGGCTGCGGGGGCATCAATCACGGATGAGGTGTAGACCCGCGCCATTCACTTGCCCTCCTTGGAAGTGGTCTGGCCTTTGGGTTTGTCATCCGCCTTCAGCCGCTTCATCTCATTGGCGGCGCGTGTCATGTCGTTGGCGGTTCTCATCACGTCCGATTTGGCGAGATTGGATCCATCGATCCCGATATCGCTGAGCAGACTGTCCACCATCGGCGCTTGCACCCGGTAACGGAGTGCCGAGTTGATGACCTCGTCTGTCGGACTGCCGCCGCCACCTCCACCACCGCCGGTGCCGGTACCTGTGCCATTTCCGTCTGCCCAGCCAAGGCCGGAAGTTCCGCTTCCGCCCAACTGCATGATTTTGATATCGTTGATCTTCTCAAGCGGCTTGACAGACGCTGAGACAATTCCTTCCACATGCTCCAGCATCTTGCGCTTGAAGAGCGAGTGGCGTGCTGCATCGGTGAGGACGTTTTCTGCCTCGTTGATGAGCTTTTGAGCTTCGGCCTCCACTGCCTTGCGAACACGCTCGGCGTCGGCAGCAATACGTGTCTCCTCTGCTTCCTTTTCCGCTAGAACCACATCGACCGACTTGCGGCGTGTTGCGACTTCCGTTTCCTGCGCCGTCTTGACCTTTTCAGCAGCTTCCGTCGCCCGTGCCTTGGCAACCTCGGCCTCTACCGCGGCTGCACTTTCATCGAGCGATTTCTTGTAGAGCTCAATGGCCTTGTCCATCTGGGCACTTTCGACGGCCTTCTCGCGCGCAATCTCAAGGCGCCTGCGCTCCGTCTGATGACCAATCCTGGCATCGTCGAGACCACGCTCGGATGCGATCTGAGCACGCTCAATCTCTTCCTGGCTGGAGATTTCGGCTTCGCGCAGGGCCTGAACGCGTGAGATCTCGAGCTGCTCGAGCACTTTCTTGCGCTCCAGCTTCTTCGCATCGAGTTCCTGCTCGGCAAGGATACGCTCGGCATCGATGGACTTTTCCTTGGCGACCTTTGCAGCCTCGATTGCCTGATCTGCGGCAACCTGGGCTTGGTCGATTGCCTGGTTGCGTGCGATCTCGAGCGCCCGGATCTTCTCGTCGCGGGCGATCTTCTCCGCAGTCGTTTCCTGCTCCTTGACAATCCGAAGCTGTTCGACGGATCTGCGTGAGGCAACTTCTGCAGTCTCGATCGCCTCGGTGCGTTCGATCTCCCGTTTTCTGACTTCGGCTTCTTTGGAGATTTCCGCCGTGCGCAACTTGTTCTCCTGCGCAATGCGAGCGGCTTCGACCAGTTCCTGCGCAGAAATATTGGCGACATCGACAGCACGATTGCGCGCGATCTCGCGTTCTCTCAAATCCTGTTCGTAGGCAATGCGCTCTGCAGCGACCTTTTTCTCCTTGGCAATGCGGGCTGCCTCGGTCGCCTCGGCTTTTGCAATCTCTGCCGCTTCAACGGCCTTCGCTCTGGCGACATCCCGTTCTCTGGTGGCTTCTTCGCATTCGATACGCTGCAACGCGATTTTGGCTTCCTGCGCGATGCGCGTGGCATCTACAGCTTCGCGTGCGGCAATCTCAGCCTCCTCAACAGCCCTGTTGCGGGCGATTTCAAGAGCACGTGTTTCCTGCTCGAAACCGATCCGTTCGGCGGCGATGACTTTCTCCTGCGCAATGCGCTTGGCTTCCGTTGCCTCCTTGGCGGCAATGGTGGCGGCATCCAATGCCGTTTGACGTTCAACGTCGCGGCCGTCCGTTGCTTCCTGAGCTGCGATCCGCTCGAAGGCGAGCTGCTTGTCCTGGGCAATTCGCGCCTTTTCGACTGCTTCGCGTGCGGTGATCTCTGCCTCGTCTATCGCCTTGTTGGAGGCAATTTCGAGATTTCTAATCCGCTCTTCCTGGGCAATCCGTGTCTTGTTGGTCTCCTCGCGGGCAGCAATCTGGGCGATTTCGATTTCGCGCTGCTGCTCGATCTGGAGTGCACGTGTTGCCTGTTCGGATGCAATACGCTCTGCCGAAAGAGACTTCTCCCGCGCGATACGAGCGGCCTCGGTTGCCTTTTGGCTTGCGATCTCTGCTTCCTCGAGGGCCTTTTGCCGCTCGATTTCGAGGCGGCGTGTTTCGCGATCGGCCGCGATACGAGACGCATTGACCGTCTGCTCTTGCGCAACGCGCAGTTTTTCTGCGGCTTCGCGCGACGCGATTTCCGCCTGTTCAATTGCCAGATTGCGCTCGATTTCCCTTTCACGCGTAACAAGCTCGAAGGCAATACGTGCTTCCGTAATCGCGTCTTCCTGTGCGATCTTTGCCCTCTCCACGATCTCACGCGCTGCTATGTCGGTTTCCTCGATTGTTTTGCGGCGTTCGATTTCAAGCGCTTCGGTTTCGCGGTCTTTTGCGATCCGGGCTTCGGTCAGGGTGCGTTCCTGAGCAATACGCGCCTTTTCAACGGCTTCCTTTGCCGCGATGTCGGCTGCTTCCGTGGTCTGCTGCGTGCGAATGCGTTCTTCGGTGAGGTTCTTTTCCTGACCGATCCTGGCTTTTTCAACAGCTTCGCGGGTTACTATTTCTGCTTCATCGATCACCCGCTGACGTTCGATCTCCTTTTGCCTGACTTCGCGTTCCGATGCGATCCGTGCCTCTGAAATGAGCCTTTCATTTTCGATCCGCGCCGTCTCGATGGCTTCGCGGCTCAACAGTGAAGCCTGTTCAGCTTCCTTTTCTCGCTCGGATCGCTCTCGCACCAGATCGGTGTGCTGCTGCGCCCGCTTGAACTCAATTTCCCGCTCCTGTTCAAGTCGCGCCTTCTCGCTTTCTCGTTCGATATCGAGAACCTGCTTTTCCGCTTCCAGGTTCCGGGTACGAATTCGGATCATCGAGTCCTGCTCGATGTCATTGCGCAGCTTTCTTCTGTCTTCGATATCCCTGATGACAGTCGTCAGACCTTCAGCGTCGAACCTGTTCGACGGGTTGAAATATTCAATACCGGTCTGGTCGATGTCTGTGATTGCAACGCTTTCCAGTTCAAGGCCATTCTTGTCGAGACCGACCTGGGCCGCTTCAAGAACCCTGTCGACATAGACGTGCCGGTTCTCGTGCAGTTCTTCCATGGTCATCTCGGACGCAACGGTGCGCAGCGCGGATATGAATTTCCCCGTCAACAACGAGTGGATGCGCTCAGGCTCCAGTGTCCGGCGGCCCAATGTGGACGCGGCCAGACTGACGGCCTTCTTTGTCTGGCCCACACGGACATAGAATTCCGCATCGACATCGACCCTCAGGCGGTCCTTGGTAATCAGGGCATCTTCCTTTGCACGGGTCAGCGCCATCTGAAGCGAATTCATGTTGACCGGTGTGATGTCATGAATGATCGGCCAGACGAATGCACCTCCGTCGATCACGACCTTCTCTCCCTGAATCCGGTTCGGACGAAGGCAACTTCCTTGGTCGACCGCCGATAGAGCCAATGCATCACCCAGTAGAGGATGAAGACCACAATGACTGCGAGAATGAGCCACAGCACCAGTTGTCCGATGAGCTGACCAGCCATTTTCGATCCTCCCTCCCCGGCTCAAGAGCCGCGGATTTCCTTGAATTTTTTGGTTTGTTCGACAAGAGCGATTTCGGTCGGCAGGCGTTCCATTGAAGACGCGCCGTAGAACCCGTGACAGTTGCGCGTATTCTTCAAAACGAATTCCGCGTCGTCCGGCATGGCAACAGGGCCGCCATGGACCAGAACAATGGCTTCCGGATTGACCTCAAGAGCCGCCTCGGACCATTCATCGACGATCTGCGGGCAATCGGCCAGTTTGAGGGATGTTTCAGCACCAATACTGCCGCCAGTCGTCAGCCCCAGGTGACAGACGATGATATCGGCTCCCGCAGCAGCCATCGCGGCCGCGTCCTCGGTTGAAAAGACATATGGCGTGGTCAGAAGATCCTTTTCGTGAGCCATCCGGATCATGTCCACCTCAAGCTGATAGGACATGCCGGTTTCTTCCAGGTTTGCACGGAAGTTGCCGTCAATCAGGCCAACAGTCGGAAAGTTCTGAACCCCGGAAAATCCGGCCGCTTTAACCTCGTCCAGGAACTTGTCCATGAGCCTGAATGGGTCCGAAGCGCAGACGCCGGCAAGAACCGGTGTGTTGCGCACAACCGGCAAGACTTCACCCGCCATTTCCATCACCACCGAATTGGCGTCGCCATAAGGCATCAGCCCGGCGAGACTGCCGCGGCCCGCCATCCTGTATCGGCCGGAATTGTAGATAACGATCAGGTCAATTCCGCCTGCTTCCTCGCCCTTGGCTGACAATCCGGTGCCTGCGCCACCACCGATGATCGGCTCGCCCCTGGCGATCATGTCGCGATACCTGGAAACAAGTTTCCTGCGATCAAACATGTTCAGTCTCCTGCTGCTCGGCTGCGCCGGCTGGAATAAAAGCCCCGGAACGTCGTGACGATCAGATCGGCGAATTCGGGGGCGTTGATGTTGTGAGGTACCCTGATCAACCTGCGCTCGCTCGTCTGCCGCACAGTGTCTTCAAGGGATCTGAATAGTGCTTCGTCGGCGGCAGGGTCATGGAAGGCCATGCCTGGAGCATCGAGCAGGGAAACGCCGCCTTCGGGCATGAAAAACCGGACTGGTGCCGTCATCTCATTGAGACGCTGGCCAATCCAGCGTCCCATTTCGACGTTTTCCTCAACCGTTGTCCGCATCAAGGTGATTTGCGGATTGTGCTCATAGAATGTGCGTCCGCGATATCTTTCCGGAACTGTGTCAGGTGCATTGAAATTCACCATGTCCAGCGCACCGCAGGAACCGATGTATGGCAGGCCTGCGCGGATCGAAGCCCCGAAACGGTCTTCGCTGGCGGCAAAGACACCACCGGCGACCATGTCGCAGACTTCCGTTGTCGTGAGGTCGACAATGGCGGCCAGCATGCCGCTGTCCATGAGTTTTTCCATGGAGCGGCCACCGACGCCCGTGGCATGGAAGACCAGACAGTCGAAGTCATTTTCCAAGGCAGCGGTGACCTGTTGCACACAAGGTGTCGTGACGCCGAACATCGTCAGGCCAACGGCGGGCTTGGCATCCACAACAGGCTTGCGTTTCGCGCTCGCCTTGACGGCTCCTGCGAGCGCACCGGCACCATTGCCAAGCACTTCGCGAGTGATTGAATTCAGCCCCTGAACATCGGCAACCGAATGCACCATCATGATGTCTGACGGGCCGACATATTGCTCGACATTTCCGCTGGCGACCGTTGAAATCATGATCTTTGGGACGCCCACCGGCAGCGTGCGCATCGCCGGAGTGACCAAGGCCGTTCCTCCGGATCCACCCGCGGAGATGATCCCCGCAACGCTCGACTGGGCCTCCATCCAACGTTCGAATGCAAGTGTCATGGCAGCGACAGCAGAACCGCGGTCGCCAGTGAAAACCCCACTCGCACCACGCGGGTGAAATGCTGCGACCGCATGAGGGGGAACCTCGGCACCTGATGGCCTGCCACTCGTCGAAAGATCGATCATCTGAACGGACAGGTCTTCCGCCTTTAAAATATCGCGCAGGTAGCGAAGCTCCGCACCCTTGGTGTCCAGCGTTCCTGCCACATAGACAGTCGCCCCGGCCTTCGCCCGCTGAGCGGAGAATGGTGTCACGGTTGCAGAGGGAACCGCCGCGGCGGTGCTTGTCCGTGCAGAACTTTCAATCACTCTGATCGGAACCGGCTTTGACCAGCGTGTGGGGATCTTCGGGTTGGAGACATAAATCCTGGCAACGGAAGGGGCGGCAGGTGTTCCCACCGGTGTTTCCGAGACCCTTGCAGGTGCCGGGGTCTCGTCGTGCGCATGGCGACCAACACCCAGGAGTGCCTGTTGAAGGTCCCGATCTGCCGCCAGTTGAGCTGATGGCATGATCCTGTTGATCTTGCCGTTGACCATGATGGCCACCTGATCGGCAACCGCACAGGCAACGCCGATATTCTGTTCAATCACTAGAACGTCGATGTCACCTTCCTGGCCGAGACGCACAAGCATCTCGGCAACCTGATTGACGATGACCGGGGCCAGGCCTTCTGTCGGCTCGTCCATTACAAGCAGCTTCGGGTTGAGAAGCAGCGCCCGTCCGATTGCCAGCATCTGTTGCTCACCGCCGGAAAGCTGCGCACCTCCGTTCGAGCGGCGTTCGGCCAACCTCGGAAAGACCGAATAGACGCGTTCTGGGGTCCAGTCACCTCCTTTGCGCGCCACCAGTTTCAGGTGTTCGTCTACCGTCAGGGAACGCCACAACCGGCGACCTTGCGGAACATATCCAACACCCAACCGGGCGACTTCCGCCGGGCCCAGACCGGCAAGGTTGCGGCCCGCCAGACTGATTGTGCCGGAAGCTACCGGCACAAGCCCCATGATCGCCTTGCAGGTTGTCGTCTTGCCCATGCCGTTGCGCCCAACGACGGACAAAACGCCATTGCCAAGTGTCAGATCGACACCCTGCAAGGCATGCGAGTGACCGTAGTAGACATTCAGGTCTCTGATCTCGAGCGCAGGTGCGGAGCGGTCAACCATGTCCAAGCCCCTCTTCGCCACCGAGATAGAGAGCCTGCACCTCTTCATCGTCTTCGATTTCAGCCGGTTTGCCTTCTTTGAAGATCCTTCCGTTGTGCATCATCGTCACGGATTCGGCGACACGCAGGGCGACATCCATGTCGTGTTCGATGATGATGAAACCCATATGGCTGGGAAGACCGGTGAGTATCTCGATCAGTTCGCGCCTTTCGGTGGGTGACAATCCTGCGGCAGGCTCGTCAAACAGGATGAAACGCGGTGCGCCGGAAAGTGCCATGGCTATTTCCAGCTGCCGCTGTTGCCCATAGGAAAGATCGGCCACCTTGGTGTCGCGTAACTCATCCAGATGAACCACCTGAACAAGGTTTTCCGCGCTTGCCATCAAGGCGTCGTCCCGTCCGGGGCGCACAAACGAGAACCGCCCGCGCGACACGCCGCAACAGGCCAGATAGACATTGTCCAAAACACTCAAGCCGGTGAACAGCAGAGATATCTGATAGGTTCTGCGCAAACCCCGCCGGATCCGTTCCTGAGCCGGAAACGCTGCGACTTCCTCGCCAAAAAAGCGGATGGAACCTGTTGTCGGGGCGAAGTCACCGGTAATGCAGTTGAACAGCGTTGTCTTGCCAGCGCCGTTGGATCCCAGCACTGCGCGCCTCTCACCGGGCTTGACCGTCATGTCGATCTCGGAAAGCGCTGCCAATGCACCAAACATCTTGCTGACGTTGCGAAGCTCCAGCGCATTGGCTGTGCCGGTTGCACTCAAGCGGTCGGAAACTGAAGAGCTGGCACGATCAAGCAGGGTCAACGCATGTCCTCCCGCCGATCGAGGAGTGGGTCGCGCTTGCGGTATTCCTGCCAACGATCCCAAAGTCCGAGCAGACCGTCCGGCGAAAAGAAGACGATTGCCAGGAAACCGAGACCGATGAGCAGCTGAAAGCGTTCTCCGCTCAATCCGACTGACAATAGAACATCAATGGCAAAGGTCTTCAGAAGGACATAGATGAACGCTCCGATAAAGGGACCGATCGGCCGGCTCATACCGCCGATAACGGCAATCACGAGAATATCGATTGCCGGTCCGATTCCCGCCGTCCCCGGCGAAATCTGCGCGGATTGCCAGGTCAGCAAAATGCCTCCCGTCCCCGCTATCAGCGCGGCAAATGCATAGGCCGCAATCCTGTGCGCGTTGACGCTGTACCCCAACGCCGCCATCCGGCGCGGATTGTCCCGTACACCTTGTAGTGCGAGCCCGAAGGGAGCCCGGGAGATGTAAAGCACGGAAAAATAGGCAACGGTCGCCCAGAAAAGGGTCAAGTAGTAGAATGGCTTGCTTTGCCGCCAGTCGACACCGAAGAGATCGGGTGGCAAAACGCCGTTGAACCCGGAAAACCCGTTAAACACGACATAATTCTGACGCGTGAAATAGAAGAACGCAGCAGCCACCGCGAGCGTGATCATGATGGTGTATATGCCTTCGGTCCGCACGGCGAGCGAGCCGACAATCGTGCCGAAAAACATGGCAACGATCAAAGCCAGAGGGATGGCGACGTACCAGGGCCAACCCATGCTGATATCGGTGATGGCGCTGTCGCCAAATATGGCGACCATATAGCCGGCAAGGCCTGCGATGGACATCTGAACCAGGCTAACCATGCCGCCATAGCCGCCAAGGAACATCAGGCTGAGCGAAATCATGCCGAGGATGAAGGTCCAGCCGAAGACTTGATAAAGCGCGAAGTCGCTTGCAAATGCGGGCATGATCAAGAGGACGATACCGACGACCCAATAGCTTGCCGGGATCCGCTCGAACCAGACCCTCTCCTGTGCATTGTGTGTCCTGCGTGTTGAATTGGTTTCCGCAAGCGCCATCGATCAAGACCTCCCCATGAGGCCCTGCGGGCGGAATGCAAGCACAAGCACCATGATCAGGAAGGTCAGGACAACTGCATAAGTTGGAAAATAAACTGAGCCGAACTGCTCGGCGAGACCGATCAGCAGTGCCCCAAGCGCAGCGCCTGTGATCGACCCCATTCCGCCAACGATCACCACCACAAGCGAGGCCAGCAGAAAGCGAATGTCTTCGCCCGGTGCCACGGATTGGAATGTGCCACCGACCACGCCTGCAATACCCGCAAGGCCTGCGCCAAAGGCGAAGACGCCGACAAAAACCAGTTGAATGCGTGCACCTGTTGCCGACAGCATGTCCCGGTCATCGACGCCCGCACGGATCATCATACCGATCTGCGTCCGGTTCAGGATCAGCCACATGGCAATTCCGATGACGACAGATGCCAGAAAAATGACTACGCGCACCACCGGGTATTTCAGGTAGATGAGATCGCCTGAAGAGCGCTTCACACCGGTTACCAGAAGCGTTTCCATCGGACCGCTCAACCAGCTAGGCGGCGTAATGTTGTAAAAATCGCCACCGACGCCCCAAAGCATCAGATCCGCCATGACGATCGAAATTCCGATGGTAACGAGTGTCTGTCTGAGGTCTTGTCCCTCCATACGGCGGAAGATGAAAATTTGCATGAGAACACCGACAGCCGCCACGAGCACAAACGCGACTGGAAAGGCTAACAGCCAATACCCTGTCGAGGACGCGACGAAGTAGCCGATGTATCCACCAAGGAGATAAAGGGATCCATGCGCAAGATTGACGTTGCGCATGAGACCGAAGATTAGCGTGAACCCGCTGGCGACGAGAAAATACAGACCACCAAGCGTGATGCCGTTGAACAAGGCGTTGAGAAACACTTTCTTGCGGCCGATCACATCGACCAGTCCCTTTGGCCAGATTGCAAAAATCAGCCAGATCAGGGCTGCGACCGCCAGCAGGATGACAATCGTCCAACCAGGATGCCGTGATGCCAAGGCCCTCATGTGCGAAACTCACAAATGAGCCCTGCCCCGGTGCTGTCTTCAAATTGCCGCATAATGCGACACCCTCCCAAAGCGCTGTTGACGACAAAGTCTTCCGCTCTTGAAGAAAGGCTACGGCTTAGTTTCGGAAATCGGCGTACCCGATAGTCTTCTCGGATGGCCCAACATCGGCATTATTTTTGCCGATGCAGATTGGCGTTCAGGCGCTATTCGACATGTGCGACCCTGCGATAGTCGCTTGGCGGGATGCCAACATTGGAAGAAAAGAAGCGCGTGAAGCTTGCCTGGGAGGAAAAGCCCAGGTCGTAGCTGATTTCCGTGACCGATTTGTCGGTCGTCATCAGATCCGAAATCGCCTGTTCCGCCCTTAGCGTGTTCAAGTAAAGATTGGGCGTGATGCCCATCTGCTTCTTGAAAAGCTTGAAGAAATGCGGACGCGACAAGCCAACTTCCCGGGCCAGCCATTCCACTTCCACTTCTTCAGTGTAGTTTTCCTGCATAAGACGCAGTGAGCGACGGACGCGATAATCCGTAAAACGGCGTTTGCTGTCTTCCAGAACCGAATTGCGATCGGCATTGCGCCAGGATTGCTCGAAACACTGCAGTGTCGTGCGGTAAAGATATCCATCGAACAGGTGATCGTTGCCACCATCCAGCAGCAGCGACGTCAGCCGCTTCACCCAATTCACAACATCCGGCGTCATGGCGACATGAGACCTGCCGAAATTCAGTGCGAACTCCGCGGATTGGCTGTTTTCCAAAAACCAGATTGGCTTGATGTAGAGCACGAGACACAGACATGCTTCTGCAGTTGATGCATTTTTCAGATGGAAACTGTGCTGTTCCCAGGGACTGACTGCCACTCCGACGTGTTTATCCGCTGGCACCCACTTTCCAGATACGCTGACCTTTGCTTCGGCACCGCTCAAATAGAAGATCAAATGACCTTCTCGATGTGCGTGAGTCACGATCGGCTTGTCCAGCTTGTAAAGCGCCGCACGACCGAACTCACCGTGGTGAACGGAGATCGCCTCGCTCATCATCATTCCTCCCGATGACTTGCACGTTTATCGATGTAAACGTTTTCTTTTAAGTATCCTCCGTAAAAATCGATATTGGCAATACGAAATGACTCACAAAGAGACTTAGAGTTACGGAAGAAGACAATAATTGATGCTGCAATGCAGCGATCACGCCCGTATGTAACTTGTTTTTACTGTACTGAAAAACTCAGCCGCGTAACGTCCTTGTTCTCTTGGGCCATAGCTTGATGACTTCCTCCCGCCAAAGGGGACATGGTAATCCACGCCCGCCGTCGGCAAATTGACCATCACCATTCCGGCTTGGGAGTCCTTCCTGAAATGGGATGCGTATTTGAGGCTCGTTGTCATTATGCCCGAGCAAAGTCCGAATTCTGTATCGTTGGATTTTGCCAATGCTTCTTCAAAGTCGCGAACGCGGATGACGGATGCAACCGGCCCGAACACCTCTTCACGATTGATGCGCATGTCATTGGTGGTATCGGTAAAAAGCGCGGGCTGCAGAAAATAACCCTCATTCGAACCTTTGACGAGATCGCCGCCACAGCGCAGGTTGCCTCCTTGAGCGCGCGCAATTTCGATATATTTGAGGTCCGTTTCCAGTTGCGCAGCGCTAGCCACCGGCCCGATATCGGTTCCAGCGTCCAATGCATCGCCAACTTTTAGTGTCCGGCATCGTTCGGTCAGCTTTTCAATAAACCTCCCATAGATACCCTCCGTAACGATGAGCCGGGAAGAGGCCGTGCATCTTTGACCCGTTGAATAAAAGGCCCCATCGACAGCACAGTCGACCGCGAGATCCAAATCGGCATCGTCAAGCACGACGAGGGGGTTCTTCCCACCCATTTCCAACTGCAGTTTGCGCATATGCCTGCTACAGGCCTGCGCGATGTGAGAGCCCACGCCTTGAGAACCTGTGAAGGTAACAGCTTCAACATCTTCGGCTTCTAGGATCGTATTTCCAACAACCGATCCCTTCCCAGTAACCAGGTTGAAAACACCCTTTGGGATTCCAGCACTTTGAAGGATGTCAGCCAGCACCCATGCACATCCCGGGACAAGTTCAGCCGGCTTGAAAACAACAGTGTTGCCATAGCAAAGAGCCGGGGCGATCTTCCAGGATGGAATTGCAATCGGGAAGTTCCAGGGTGTGATAATCCCGACAACGCCGAGCGGCTCGCGCGTTACCTCAACTGAAACATCGGGGCGGACGGACGGGAGAAGCTCGCCGGCTTGTCGAAGGCATTCACCTGCAAAGAAGCGGAAGATATTGGCTGCCCGTTCAGTTTCCGCAATTCCTTCGCGCAGCGTCTTGCCTTCCTCACGCGACAGAAGCGTCCCGATTTCTGTTTTCCGTCCGATCAGTTCGTTTGCCACCCGGTTCAGGATTTCGAACCTGAATTGTGGGATGCTCGACGCCCAGTCCGGAAAAGCCCGGGCAGCCGCCTCAATTGCCGCCTGCGTCTCGGCTCTACCAGCGTGAGCGTAAAGATCGATCACTTCGCTCGTGTTTGACGGATTGCGATTTTCCTCGGCATGTGCCGTCGTGACCCATGCTCCGTCGATCAAGAGAGGCTTCATCAATTCACCTGAATTTCGTTCGAAAGAGCCGACTTCATGATCGAAAACAAGCTCGGACTGCTGAGGGCTCTCGGGCTTTGCACCGCTGCCAGGTCCGATGCGGCAAGTTCGGCTGCTATTTTGATTTCTTGCTCGTTGATGCCCATCTCGGCAAGACTCTCCGGCAGAGGCAGCGTATAGAGAAAGTCCGCGACGCAGCGCGCCGGCGACCTGTCTTCTCCCGATTTGAGAACCTGCTTCAACGTTATGTATTTTTCCTGGGCGGCATCTGCATTGAACTGCAGAACCGCCGGCAGCAGCAACCTGCTGAGGGCACCTGGATCCAGCCGCCTGCCGGCCACCGTTTCCAGGGCGCATCCAATTGCATGGATCGTACCCAGGCCCTTTTGCAAAGCCAGCGCACCATTCAGGCTGGCGGCCATCAACTCTCTGCGGGCCTGAACCGAGTCCTCGTCCAGTACCTTGTGAAGGTTGCTGACAACGCGGCCCAGGCCGTCGAGGGCTATGCCGTCGGCGGGCGGATTGAACCCGGGAGAGAGATAAGCCTCTATGCACCGGCCCATGGCATCAGCCCCGGCGCTGGCGCTCTCAATCCGACCAGCACCCAAGGTCAGCGTCGGATCGCAAATCGTCATGGTCGGCACCAGCTTCTTGCACATGAGGCGGGTGCGTTCGCCGCTTGTCAGAATAACCGGCGCATGAGCACTTACAGCTGCACCAAACCCTTGAATGCTCGGCACGGCATATAAATCAGGCAGATTTGTACCGATGCGCCTCGATCCGCCACTGGCATAGGAAAAGGTCTCCAGCGGCTCGGTATGGGCGATCGAAATTCTTGCAATCTTGGCCAGGTCAATCGCCGTGTTGCGGCCGAAGGCGATCAATAGGTCGCGCTCCGTCTGGCGAAACGCCGTCGCAATTTCCTTGGCGGCTGTTTCGTTCGGAATGTCGGGTATATCGCTAAACACCTCAAGGGAAGTGCGCACCGGCAAACCGGCCAACAAACGTTCAAAAAGTTCGCTGTTCAGATGATGTTCGTCCGTGATGATCAGGGGACGCTTTTTGCGATTGACTTCAATTTCAGACCAAAGCGCTTCTTCCAAAACGCCGTCGGCGAAATGAACTCGCGTGACGTATGTGATGAGCGTCATGGCCTGATCTCGAGGATACGCTGCACTGGAGCGCGAAAAGATATAGGCACCGGGCAGAAACTCCTGCCCGGTGCAGTCGCCGTCAGTAAGAAGTCTTACACTCAGGCACGTCGCGGCTCGGGAGGCCGATCTTTGCAAAGACCCCGGGATCGATGCCGAGCGTCTGAGGGACATTGTCCTTTATTTTCACCAACTTCGTGACCAGCGACCCATCGTCGAGTTCGGTCACTTCCGATACGAAGTTAGCGCCGATGGCCTGACGGTTTTCATCAAGCTTGATCTTGCCGTTCGGAGCATCCAGTTCAAGATTACTCAGGCAGGTACGGAACGCAGCTTGCCCGTCGGACAGATCGCCACCTACCTCATCGAGACAGGTCATGGCCGCCGTGGTCGCATTGTAATAGCCGGTCGCCAGCAGAGACGGGCTCGGGAAACGTTTGTCGGGCGGGAACGCGTCCTGATAGGCTTTCACATAGGCCTGCCAGCCTTCGTCGTCCCAGGTGTCAGCCTGAGGTCCGGAAGACGGCGTTCCGATCAGAGCCTTCTTGGCGTCTCCCTTGGAGTTCAGCACTGTGCCGTCCACCATGATGGATCCACCGATCAGATTGGCATCGCCGCCGGCCTGTTGATACTGGTTCAGGAAGTTGACGGCATCGCCCCCACCCAAGCCAAGATAAATTGCATCCACATCGTCGGGAAGCGAGGCAATGATCGAACCGAAATCCTTGGTTCCAAGCGGCACCCAGAAGCGATCTGTGATTTCGCCACCGGCCTGACAATACTCGAGCGCAAATCCGAAGACCTGTGTGTAGATGAAGGAATAGTCCTCACCGATCGTGGCGACCGTTTTCCATCCCTTGTCGTTGAACACATAGTCGCCGAGGCCGGCCGACCATTGCGCGCCGTCAGTATTGAAACGGAAGAAATTGTCCGACGGGGTCACATAGGTTGTTTCCTGTGCGCCGGAAATTCCGTTCAGGAAAGTCACCTGCGGTTGCGTTTTCGAGTAGTCGCGGATCGCGATCCCCTCAGATCCTGAAAGTGGACCGATAACAATGTCCACCTTGTCCTGCTCGACCAGCTTGCGGGCTCCGCGTACGGCACTATCCGGTGACGCATCGGTCGACTGGATGATGAGTTCGAGATCTCTACCACCTGCCTGCTCGCCGCGGACGGCCAGCGCTGTTCTCAGACCGCGCACGCCATCTTCTCCAAGAACCGTATAGGTTCCTTCCAAGGTGGCCAGAACGCCGACTTTCAGTGGATCCGCCGCATAGGCGGCACCTGTCGTTAGAAATGCAGCCGCCGATACCGCGGCCAGGAGTTGCTTCTTCATCCGTTCCTCCCAACGAATTCCAGCCGCTTCTGGACGCAGGCGGAGAAAAATCTTTCGATCTTCACCGCTCGGAATGCGTCTACGGCAACCCGGTCAGCATGCGCCAAGGAGGAATTGTGACCTATCTCGGAGAGTAAGCGTCATATAACGCTCAGTCTGTTTTTGAGTTGTTTTTCACCTGGAACACGCCTGATTATCTTTTCGCTAGATCAAATCCGATGTGAGTTGCAAAAACTTTTGAGCCATTGTTTTCGGAACAATCAATTCCAAAAGGGTGTTTTCACTACAGTGCTCGTGAAAGCCGCATTTCATCGCTGTATCGGCGGAATTTGATACCCCCTAGAACACACTTAAACGCGGTGTAGCGCAAAACTATGCTCCGCATCGAACCCCAATCTTTGTAAACAACTCTCCATCACAACAAGACATTGTTTACGTTGCGTAAGAAAATTTTGCTACCTAAGAATGTGCACTTTATACTTGTATAAGGGTGTATTGCCGCTAACGTTGATAAAAAACCGATTTGGATTCGGCTTGCCATTTCTTGTTTTTTTCAGCAATCTAAGTAGCTTAGGAAACCTAGCATGACCAACACTGCCCCCACAGCCAATACAATCAGTGCGTCATCCGAAGAAAATACCAGTATTCTCGTTCAAGCCAATTTTAGCGACCCTGACGCTTCAGACACGCACACGTTCAGCGTGGATACCACCAGCACGCTTGGCTCCGTTACAAACAACGGCGACGGAACCTTCAGCTACGATCCCAACGGACAATTCGAACATCTGGCTGCCGGAGAAACCGCAACCGACACGTTCACCTATACAGTCGATGATGGAAACGGCGGCTCATCAACCGAGACGGTGACTGTGACAATCACCGGTCAGAACGATGCACCCGTGGCAGTTCCCTTGACTGGCACCGCCCAGGAAGATGGGCCCGCCATCTTGCTGACGGCCAGCTACGCCGACATCGATGGATCGGACACGCACACGTTCAGCGCGGATACAACCGGCACGCTTGGAACCGTCAGCAACAATAGTGATGGAACCTTCTCCTACGACCCGAACGGTCAGTTCGAACATCTGGCTGCCGGCGAAACCGCGACCGACACGTTCACCTACACGGTAGACGATGGAAATGGCGGGACATCAACAGAGACAGTAACGGTAACAATCACCGGTCAGAACGATGTACCCGTGGCGCTCGCCGTGGCTATGACCGCAACCGAGGACGCACCCTCGGCAACGTTCACGCCTTCCTTCACCGATATTGACGGTACCGATACCCATTCGATCTCCTTTGACCTTGGAACCGGTTCGCTCAACTCGATCTCCGACAATGGTGATGGCACCTATACATTTGTCGCGGGAGGAAACTATCAAAGCCTGGCCGCAGGTGAAACAGCGCAGGAGACCTTTACCTACACGGTAGATGACGGAATCGGCGGCACTTCAACCGAGACAGTGGCCGTGACAATCACCGGTCAGAACGATGCGCCTGTGGCCGTGGCCTTGGCTGGCATTACACAGGAAGACGGCCCCACCGTCTTGCTCACGGCCAGCTACACCGACATCGATGGATCGGACACGCATACCTTCAGTGTCGATACCACCGGCACGCTTGGCTCCGTTACAAACAATAGCGACGGAACCTTCAGCTACAATCCCAACGGACAGTTCGAACATCTGGCTGCCGGAGAAACCGCGACCGATACCTTTACCTATACGGTCGATGACGGAAACGGCGGCACATCAACCGAAACAGTAACGGTAACAATCACCGGTCAGAACAATGCACCGGTCGCAGTCACCTTGACTGGCACCGCCCAGGAAGACGGACCTTCCATCACACTGACGGCGAACTACTCAGACCCTGACGCTTCTGACATGCACACGTTCAGTGTCGACACCACCAGCACGCTTGGCTCCGTTACGAACAACGGCGGCGGAACTTTCAGCTACAATCCCAACGGACAGTTCGAACATCTGGCAGCTGGTGAAACCGCAACCGATACCTTCACCTATACGGTCGATGACGGAAACGGTGGCACATCAACCGAGACGGTGACCGTGACAATCACTGGTCAGAACGATGCGCCGGTGGCAATTGCCGTGGCTCTGACCGCATCCGAGGACACCCCATCGGCAACATTTACTCCTTCCTTCACGGATGCCGATGGTACCGATACGCATTCGATCTCATTTGACCTCGGAACCGGTTCGCCCAACTCGATCTCCGATAATGGTGATGGCACCTATACATTTGTCGCGGCAGGAAGCTATGAAAGCCTTGCTGCAGGTGAAACAGCTCAGGAGACCTTCACCTACACCGTCACAGACATTCAGGGAGCGTCTTCAACCCAGACGGTGACCGTGACAATCACCGGTCAGAACGATGCGCCGGTGGCCGTCGCCTTGACTGGCACCGCCCAGGAAGACGGACCTTCCATCACACTGACTGCGAACTACTCAGACCCTGACGCTTCTGACATGCACATTTTCAGTGTCGACACCACCAGCACGCTTGGCTCCGTTACGAACAACGGCGACGGAACTTTCAGCTACAGTCCAAACGGTCAGTTTGAGCATCTGGCAGCTGGCGAAACCGCGACCGATACGTTTTCCTATACGGTCGATGACGGAAACGGTGGCACATCAACCGAGACGGTGACCGTGACAATCACTGGTCAGAACGATGCGCCGGTGGCCGTGGCCTTGGCTGGCACCGCCCAGGAAGACGGGCCTTCCATCACACTGACGGCGAACTATTCAGACCCTGACGCTTCTGACATGCACATTTTCAGTGTCGACACCACCAGCACGCTTGGCTCCGTTACGAACAACGGCGACGGAACTTTCAGCTACAGTCCAAACGGTCAGTTTGAGCATCTGGCAGCTGGCGAAACCGCGACCGATACGTTTTCCTATACGGTCGATGACGGAAACGGTGGCACATCAACCGAGACGGTGACCGTGACAATCACTGGTCAGAACGATGCGCCGGTGGCCGTGGCCTTGGCTGGCACCGCCCAGGAAGACGGACCTTCGATCACCCTGACCGCGAGCTACTCCGACCCTGACGCTTCAGATACGCATACGTTCAGTGTCGATACAACGGGTTCGCTTGGCTCCGTTACAAACAATGGCGACGGAACCTTCAGCTATGATCCCAACGGACAGTTCGAACATCTGGCTGCCGGAGAAACCGCGACCGACACGTTTTCCTATACGGTTGACGATGGAAACGGCGGCACTTCAACAGAGACGGTGACCGTGACAATCACCGGTCAGAACGATGCACCAGTGGCAGCGGTCGTAGCTCTGACCGCATCTGAGGATGCCCCATCGGCAACGTTCACGCCTTCCTTCACCGATATTGACGGTACCGATACCCATTCGATCTCCTTTGACCTTGGAACCGGTTCGCCCAACTCGATCTCCGACAATGGTGATGGCACCTTCACATTTGTCGCGGGAGGAAACTATGAAAGCCTGGCTGCAGGTGAAACAGCTCAGGAGACCTTTACATACACGGTAGATGACGGAAACGGCGGCACTTCAACCGAGACAGTGACCGTGACAATCACCGGTCAGAACGATGCGCCTGTTGCTGAAGCAATAAGCGCCACGGTTGAAGAAGACGGGCCATCTGTATTGGTAGCGGCCTCTTACTCCGATGTGGATACATCCAACACACACACCTTGAGTATCGATACGACCGGAACACTGGGCACAGTGACAGACAATGGTGATGGAACATTCACATATCATCCGAATGGCCAGTTTGAGTACCTAAATCCAGGTCAAACTGCGACAGACACGTTTTTGTACACCGTCACAGACGAAAGTGGCGGGACCTCGACGGAGACAGTAACAGTAACTATTGAAGGGCAAATCGAACCGACCAAGTTTGTTGCCAGCGATGGTTCTGCGGTGGATTTCTTTGGTCATTCTTCGGTGATGAACGATCTGGGTGTTGTTGTCACCGGTGCCTATCTCGGAGATACCGTTGACGCCTCCAACATTGGCGGTGTGTATGTTTACCGCCCGAACGATATTGGCGGTTATACCCAAACCAAGCTGATGTCATCCGACGGTCTGGCCGGCGACACCTTCGGCTTCCAGGTCGCTTTGAACAATGCCGGCACCATTGTCGTCGGAGCTGTCAACGATGACGACAGCGGGACCTCCTCCGGCGTGGTCTATGTCTATCGCCCCGATGGTCAGGGAGGCTTTTTTGAAGCCAAGCTTCATCCCGCGGGTCTGACAGCACACGACAATTTTGGCTACCGTGTCGCGATCAACGAAAGTGGCGTGATCGCCGCCAGCGCCTGGCTTGACGATGGCATGAGTGCAAACACCGGCTCAGTCTATGTCTATACGCCCGATGGATTTGGTGGCTATGACGAGGTCAAGTTGACGGCTTCCGATGCGCAGGCAGGAGACGTTTTCGGCCAATCGCTCCAGGTGAGTGACACCGGCCAGATCGTTGTTGGAGCCCACGGGGACGACGATAATGGAGCTGACGCTGGCGCAGTCTATATCTATGTACCGGATGGAAACGGCGGCTATACGGAGACCAAACTGACAGCTTCCGACGGAGAGGCTGGAGACCAATTTGGCTGGGCCAACGCCGTCAATGCCTCCGGCACGGTCGTTGTAGGCGCTGCCTATGACGATGATGGTGGCGTCAGCGATACCGGTGCGGTCTATATCTACCAACCGGACGGAAGCGGTGGCTACACCGAAACCAAGCTTGTGGCGCTGGATAAGTTCACAGGCGATCTGTTCGGTGCTGCTGTAGCGATCAACGATGCCGGCATTATCGTGGTCGGGGCTTACGAAAACGATGACGCCGGAGCCTCCTCCGGAGCAGCCTACATCTTCGTTCCGGACGGAAACGGCGGCTACACCGAGTTCAAACTGACTGCACCGGATGCGGCGGCAGCAGACCAGTTCGGCATCTCTGTCGACATCAACGCTGATGGCGTCGTCACCGTTGGAGCGCAAAGTGGTGACGGTGCTGTGGCCAACACAGGGGCCGTCTACACATTCGTGCCAGACGAAAACGGTGACTATGTCGGATATGACGATACAGTCTATCAGGGTGTGCCAGCAGATGGTTCAGCAGTCGACCCCGTTGTTGCGAGCACTCCGGTCGCTAGCAAGTTTGTTGCCAGCGATGGTTCTGCGGTGGATTTCTTTGGTCATTCTTCGGTGATGAACGATCTGGGTGTTGTTGTCACCGGTGCCTATCTCGGAGATACCGTTGACGCCTCCAACATTGGCGGTGTGTATGTTTACCGCCCGAACGATATTGGCGGTTATACCCAAACCAAGCTGATGTCATCCGACGGTCTGGCCGGCGACACCTTCGGCTTCCAGGTCGCTTTGAACAATGCCGGCACCATTGTCGTCGGAGCTGTCAACGATGACGACAGCGGGACCTCCTCCGGCGTGGTCTATGTCTATCGCCCCGATGGTCAGGGAGGCTTTTTTGAAGCCAAGCTTCATCCCGCGGGTCTGACAGCACACGACAATTTTGGCTACCGTGTCGCGATCAACGAAAGTGGCGTGATCGCCGCCAGCGCCTGGCTTGACGATGGCATGAGTGCAAACACCGGCTCAGTCTATGTCTATACGCCCGATGGATTTGGTGGCTATGACGAGGTCAAGTTGACGGCTTCCGATGCGCAGGCAGGAGACGTTTTCGGCCAATCGCTCCAGGTGAGTGACACCGGCCAGATCGTTGTTGGAGCCCACGGGGACGACGATAATGGAGCTGACGCTGGCGCAGTCTATATCTATGTACCGGATGGAAACGGCGGCTATACGGAGACCAAACTGACAGCTTCCGACGGAGAGGCTGGAGACCAATTTGGCTGGGCCAACGCCGTCAATGCCTCCGGCACGGTCGTTGTAGGCGCTGCCTATGACGATGATGGTGGCGTCAGCGATACCGGTGCGGTCTATATCTACCAACCGGACGGAAGCGGTGGCTACACCGAAACCAAGCTTGTGGCGCTGGATAAGTTCACAGGCGATCTGTTCGGTGCTGCTGTAGCGATCAACGATGCCGGCATTATCGTGGTCGGGGCTTACGAAAACGATGACGCCGGAGCCTCCTCCGGAGCAGCCTACATCTTCGTTCCGGACGGAAACGGCGGCTACACCGAGTTCAAACTGACTGCACCGGATGCGGCGGCAGCAGACCAGTTCGGCATCTCTGTCGACATCAACGCTGATGGCGTCGTCACCGTTGGAGCGCAAAGTGGTGACGGTGCTGTGGCCAACACAGGGGCCGTCTACACATTCGTGCCAGACGAAAACGGTGACTATGTCGGATATGACGATACAGTCTATCAGGGTGTGCCAGCAGATGGTTCAGCAGTCGACCCCGTTGTTGCGAGCACTCCGGTCGCTAGCAAGTTTGTTGCCAGCGATGGTTCTGCGGTGGATTTCTTTGGTCATTCTTCGGTGATGAACGATCTGGGTGTTGTTGTCACCGGTGCCTATCTCGGAGATACCGTTGACGCCTCCAACATTGGCGGTGTGTATGTTTACCGCCCGAACGATATTGGCGGTTATACCCAAACCAAGCTGATGTCATCCGACGGTCTGGCCGGCGACACCTTCGGCTTCCAGGTCGCTTTGAACAATGCCGGCACCATTGTCGTCGGAGCTGTCAACGATGACGACAGCGGGACCTCCTCCGGCGTGGTCTATGTCTATCGCCCCGATGGTCAGGGAGGCTTTTTTGAAGCCAAGCTTCATCCCGCGGGTCTGACAGCACACGACAATTTTGGCTACCGTGTCGCGATCAACGAAAGTGGCGTGATCGCCGCCAGCGCCTGGCTTGACGATGGCATGAGTGCAAACACCGGCTCAGTCTATGTCTATACGCCCGATGGATTTGGTGGCTATGACGAGGTCAAGTTGACGGCTTCCGATGCGCAGGCAGGAGACGTTTTCGGCCAATCGCTCCAGGTGAGTGACACCGGCCAGATCGTTGTTGGAGCCCACGGGGACGACGATAATGGAGCTGACGCTGGCGCAGTCTATATCTATGTACCGGATGGAAACGGCGGCTATACGGAGACCAAACTGACAGCTTCCGACGGAGAGGCTGGAGACCAATTTGGCTGGGCCAACGCCGTCAATGCCTCCGGCACGGTCGTTGTAGGCGCTGCCTATGACGATGATGGTGGCGTCAGCGATACCGGTGCGGTCTATATCTACCAACCGGACGGAAGCGGTGGCTACACCGAAACCAAGCTTGTGGCGCTGGATAAGTTCACAGGCGATCTGTTCGGTGCTGCTGTAGCGATCAACGATGCCGGCATTATCGTGGTCGGGGCTTACGAAAACGATGACGCCGGAGCCTCCTCCGGAGCAGCCTACATCTTCGTTCCGGACGGAAACGGCGGCTACACCGAGTTCAAACTGACTGCACCGGATGCGGCGGCAGCAGACCAGTTCGGCATCTCTGTCGACATCAACGCTGATGGCGTCGTCACCGTTGGAGCGCAAAGTGGTGACGGTGCTGTGGCCAACACAGGGGCCGTCTACACATTCGTGCCAGACGAAAACGGTGACTATGTCGGATATGACGATACAGTCTATCAGGGTGTGCCAGCAGATGGTTCAGCAGTCGACCCCGTTGTTGCGAGCACTCCGGTCGCTAGCAAGTTTGTTGCCAGCGATGGTTCTGCGGTGGATTTCTTTGGTCATTCTTCGGTGATGAACGATCTGGGTGTTGTTGTCACCGGTGCCTATCTCGGAGATACCGTTGACGCCTCCAACATTGGCGGTGTGTATGTTTACCGCCCGAACGATATTGGCGGTTATACCCAAACCAAGCTGATGTCATCCGACGGTCTGGCCGGCGACACCTTCGGCTTCCAGGTCGCTTTGAACAATGCCGGCACCATTGTCGTCGGAGCTGTCAACGATGACGACAGCGGGACCTCCTCCGGCGTGGTCTATGTCTATCGCCCCGATGGTCAGGGAGGCTTTTTTGAAGCCAAGCTTCATCCCGCGGGTCTGACAGCACACGACAATTTTGGCTACCGTGTCGCGATCAACGAAAGTGGCGTGATCGCCGCCAGCGCCTGGCTTGACGATGGCATGAGTGCAAACACCGGCTCAGTCTATGTCTATACGCCCGATGGATTTGGTGGCTATGACGAGGTCAAGTTGACGGCTTCCGATGCGCAGGCAGGAGACGTTTTCGGCCAATCGCTCCAGGTGAGTGACACCGGCCAGATCGTTGTTGGAGCCCACGGGGACGACGATAATGGAGCTGACGCTGGCGCAGTCTATATCTATGTACCGGATGGAAACGGCGGCTATACGGAGACCAAACTGACAGCTTCCGACGGAGAGGCTGGAGACCAATTTGGCTGGGCCAACGCCGTCAATGCCTCCGGCACGGTCGTTGTAGGCGCTGCCTATGACGATGATGGTGGCGTCAGCGATACCGGTGCGGTCTATATCTACCAACCGGACGGAAGCGGTGGCTACACCGAAACCAAGCTTGTGGCGCTGGATAAGTTCACAGGCGATCTGTTCGGTGCTGCTGTAGCGATCAACGATGCCGGCATTATCGTGGTCGGGGCTTACGAAAACGATGACGCCGGAGCCTCCTCCGGAGCAGCCTACATCTTCGTTCCGGACGGAAACGGCGGCTACACCGAGTTCAAACTGACTGCACCGGATGCGGCGGCAGCAGACCAGTTCGGCATCTCTGTCGACATCAACGCTGATGGCGTCGTCACCGTTGGAGCGCAAAGTGGTGACGGTGCTGTGGCCAACACAGGGGCCGTCTACACATTCGTGCCAGACGAAAACGGTGACTATGTCGGATATGACGATACAGTCTATCAGGGTACAGCTTCCGATAGCTTGCGTATCATTGGATCAACGGCCGACAATTCACTCCGCGGTGGGGTTTCCCATGACGTCATGCAGGGATTGGCCGGCAACGATGTTCTGACCGGAAATGCGGGTGACGACATTCTTACAGGTGGAACTGGCAGCGATACTTTTGTGTTCAAAACCGGTGACACAGGTCACGACACTATCACCGACTTTGATGCAGGTGCAGGCAGTGAAGACGTGTTGTCGTTTGAGATCGGGCTGATCGCGGATTTTGCAAGTGTTCTCGTGGCGGCCACCGATGTAGGCGCTGATGTTGTCATCACGATTGATGCAAATACATCAATTGAATTGCAGGGTGTTCAAACCTCGCAACTGCACCAAGACGATTTTCTGTTCGTGTAGCATCGAGCGGCAGGAGCCAATGACTTCTGCCGCTGGTTCACTGTTGGTCGTCCCAAACTGGTCTTCGTATTCACAACACACCTCAAAGCAGCACAAATCAACTCCAACACTTTGCGGATTTGTCCACCTATGGCCCGGTTCAAATTCTGATTTTCAGCGCTCCAGGATTTTCTTGAGCGAGACCACGGCAGCGGATGTTCGGTTTTCGACGCCAAGTTTTCCAAAGATCCGGTCCAGGTGCTTGTTCACCGTCCTTGGACTCATTTCCAGGATGGCCGCGATTTCCTTGTTCGATTTTCCGTGGGCGATCCACATGAGCACTTCTGCTTCGCGCTCGGTCAAATCAAAGGATCTGCGTAGAACATCGGTCGGGTTGCCGTCGACCATCTCAGCGACCCTCAACAGGTGCTCACCCGAGCTTATTTGCCCTGCATAGCTGAAACGCAGCGAAAGGCCTCCCATGCTGGCAACGACATTGCTGTCATTGTTCGCTGACTTGCTAACGTTGACGAGATAGCTGCGCAACCATTCGACTGCTTCTGCGGGCAACTGGCCGATATGGTCCGGCTCCTTCTGGTTCCCGCCGTCGATCAGCACTATGGCCTGCGGTGTCGCCCAGCAAATTGCTCCGGTAAGATCAACCGAAATCAGGAACCTGCCCGACGCATCCAAAGCCACATGGGCACTGTGGGAATTGCGGGCATTGGAGATGTGGACGCGCAATCTTGCAATCAACTCTTCCGGGTCTACCGGCTTGGTGATGTAGTCGACACCTCCTGACTCCAGTCCCCTGACAATGTGTTCGGTCTGGCTCAGCCCTGTCATGAAGACGACCGGAACATCCCGGAGCGCATCCAGTCTTTTGATCCTTTTGCTCGTTTCGAACCCGTCGAGTTCCGGCATGATCGCATCCATCAGGATTGCGGTCGGCGTCACCCGCGAAGCGATGTCGAGCGCTTTGCGTCCATCCTGAGCGACCAGCACGGTATAGCCGGCCTCTTCCAGCGCGTCCGTCAGCATGCCCAGCGATGCCGGCGCGTCGTCGACCACCAGCACCGTTTCGCTTGGACTAGGAGCACTCATGATCATGTCCGAGCCTTTCAAGAACCTTGTCATATTGTGTCAGATCGAATTCGCGGATGAGGCGACGCATGTGCACCACAAACTCCGCAGCGTGGGGTTCGTGTGCTTCAATGTCATCAAGCTTGGCGCGAATGCCGCGCACATATCCAAGCCCGCTCAATTGTTTCAGCATTTCCAGGCTTTCCACCGACGGCAAACGGCCCTGCTCGAAAACCGGTTCAAAGTCCGATCTCGAGGAACTCGGCTTAATGCGGGGCTCTGCCGGAACGGTTCGCCAAACGATTTTCAGGCCCTGCTGCAGCTTCTCCTGAAGGTCTTGCAGCCGCACGGGCTTGACCAGATAGTCATCGTGAAAGATCCGGTGCAACGGCTCACGCCCGCTTTCATCCGCATTCGCCGAGATCATGATGATCACCGCGTCGCTATGGCCCCTCTCCCGTAGCGTTCTGGCAAGGGTCCACCCGCTCATGCCCGGCATGCTGATATCCAGGAGAAATGCGTTCGGCTTTTCAACCTCCGCCATTGCCAGACATGCCTGACCGCCTGGAGCGGACAGGACCTTGAAGCCGAGCGGGCTCAGAAAATCCTCGATAAGGGTTCTCTGTGCGGCGTCGTCATCAACCACAACGACCGTCTGAACCGGGCCTTCGTAGCCATTGATCCGCATTTCAGCCCGTGCCACCTTGGCCGGTGCGGCGGCTGCGCTCAACAACATGCGCACTTTAAAGGTGCTGCCTTTGCCGACTTCGCTTTCGACCTGAATATCGCCGCCCATGATTTCGCTCAGGAGCTTGGTGATCGTCAGGCCGAGACCGGTTCCCGGCACCCCTGCCTGTCCTTCTTCTTCCACCCGCTCAAAGGGATTGAAGATCCGACCGAGATTTTCCTCCGCAATACCGATACCGGTATCAACAATCGAAAACTCCGCCACCTGGCTGTGATAGTTGACGATCAGGCTAACGCTGCCTTGATCAGTCCATTTGATTGCATTGGAAAGCAGATTGATCAGCACCTGGCGCAGTCGCTTTTCATCGCCGAAGACGAAGAGCGGAAGATTGTCCGCAGGCTGAAAGGAAAAGGTCAGCGCCTTGGCATCGGTCTGCAATCGGAACATATCGACGATCTGACTGAGGAAGTCGTGCAGATTGAAGCGCTCGCGATAGATTGTGAGATGCCCGGCCTCGATCTTGGAGATGTCGAGAAGACCCTCAATCAGTCCCGCGAGATGATCGGCGGAATGCTGAATCACCTTGACCGCATCACGGCGATGAGCCGGGATCGTCGGATCCTTGCGCATAAGCTGTGCGTAGCCGGCGATCGCATTCAGCGGTGACCGCAGCTCGTGACTGATCCCGACAACGTACCTGCTTTTCGCCTGATTGGCCGATTCAGCTGCTTCCTTTGCCTTTTGCAGCTTTGCATCCGTGCGCTTGTGCGCCCTGATTTCCTTCATCAAAAGACTGGTCTGCCGCCGGGTCTCCTCGTTCGCGAACTTCCGGCTTTCATGAACAAGAACAAAGAGCCAGGCCATGACCCCTGAGATCACCAGGAGAATGAAGAAGACCTGCGTCAACGCCCTTGCAACGCCGTCCTGATCAACGGACTTTGCTTCGATAAACACGAGCGAGAGAATGCCGCCCAGTGATGCCATCACGATCAGCATGACGCCGAGGTATTTGCCGACCCGCGATCCAAGCCTGCTTGCAGCGTTTGCCGGCAACAGGGCATGCAGCAACATTGAAATCTGATCCCCCAGGCGAGCATTTTCCTTGCAATCGTCCTCACAGCGCGCGTCAAGGGAGCAACAGAGTGAACAGATCGGTCCCGAATAGACCGGGCAATTGGTCATGTCCTCATGTTCAAACGTGTGCTCGCAAATACAGCATTGGATACGGTGTTGTTTCACACCTGTTTCAGACACCACGTCTTCAGGTTCCCGGGCGATGTAGAACCGGCCCTTCGTCAGATAGGCAATGAGCGGTGCGAGGAGAATTGCAGTGAGGAGCGCGATGTAGCTTGCAAGCGCGTGCGCTGTCTGACCGAAGAAGCCCGCATATGCGATAAATGCGGCCACGCTTGCAACGGTCATCGACCCAAGTCCGACGGGATTGATATCGTAGAGATGCGCCCGTTTGAATTCGATATGCGGAGGGCTCAGACCCAAAGGTTTGTTGATCACCAAATCGGCGAAGATCGCACCGATCCAGGCCACCGCAACAATGGAATAAAGACCTAAGGTTCGTTCAAGCGCCTTATAGACACCCAATTCCATGAGCGTCAGTGCGATCACCACGTTGAACACCAGCCAGACGACCCGTCCAGGATGGCTGTGCGTCAGGCGGGAAAAGAAGTTGGACCAGGCGATTGAGCCCGCATAAGAGTTGGTAACGTTGATTTTGATCTGGCACACGATGACGAATATGCCGGTCAAGGCAATGGCAACTTCCGGTGTTGTAACTTTGCTAAAGGCCACCAGATACATATGCGTCGGTTCGACAGCCTTGTCCGGTGTCAGTCCGCTTTGCAGGGCAACAACAACCAGAAACGAGCCCATCAGCAACTTGATGGCTCCAACGATGATCCATCCCGGTCCTGCGGCCAGCAGTGCGAGCCACCAGCTGCCACGACGTCCCTGTCTCTGACGGGGTAAAAACCGCAGAAAATCGACTTGCTCGCCAATCTGCGCGATCAAGGAGAATAGAACCGCGCTGGCCGCGCCGAAGAGCAGAAGTTCAAATTGCCCCTCTTCATTGCCGAGCCGCCCTGAAAAGCTCCGCCAGTCTTCAATCGGAGCGACACCCTGCCAGGCCAGAAACACGAATGGCAGCAATTGAAGGGCGATCCACACGGGCTGCGTATAGACTTGCAAACGGCTTATCAAAGTGATGCCGTAGATCACCATCGGGATGACAACGAGCGAACAGACGAGATAGCCGATGTTGAGCGGAATACCGAGGAACAGCTCAAGCGCTGTTGCCATTATCGCAGCTTCAAGAGCGAAGAAGATGAAAGTGAAACTCGCATAAATGAGCGAGGTGACCGTGGATCCGATGTAACCGAAGCCGGCCCCGCGCGTCAGCAAGTCGATGTCGACACCGTATTTCACCGCGTAGTAAGAAATCGGCAATCCTGTGATGAAAATCAGCACTCCAACCAAAAGGATGGCCGATACGGCATTTGTGAAGCCGTAATTATAGGTGATGGCCGCTCCGATCGCCTCTAGCGCCAGGAACGAAATCGCACCGAGTGCAGTGTTGGCCACCCACACCGGAGACCACCTGCGTGCGCTTTTGGCGGTAAAGCGCAGGGCATAATCCTCCAGGGTCTGGTTAGCGACCCACTGGTTATAAGTTCGACGCAATCGAACGACCCGCTGATGACCTGCCATATACCCCGCCTTGCGAAACTGCTTCAGTCAGTCACGCTTAGTATTTGTGCAACGCAATCATTTGACCTGCTGATTTCGCACAAACTCACAGCAGAGCGCGCTAACAAACAACAGATCGTCCCCTCACCTCTCCTAAAAGCAAAATACGTGCCTAAAATTTTTGAAATTAACTTTTACATTAAAAGTTGTATTCAAAACTTTATTTACGTTTTCCTCCCGAAAATTTCCAAAGCTCAATAAAAATGGAAAACTTTCACGTATTAACTCCTGAACACTTTAGTCCATACAAACGTAAAACGATCTCACAGTTTCTCAACGCTTGGAATCAGTCAATTGACCCACAGCAACTGACGCATTGCGGCAGTGCACAAATTCAAGTGAGCCTTCCCTCCATGCGGTGGCGCCATGAGGTGCCCTGCTCCAACCTCAAACATGGAGGGGTCATCTGATGCGACGCCTGAAAAACCTGATTGAAAACCGGCTCTCCCGCCGGGCCGTTCTCGCCGGAACAGTGTCGGCTGCAACACTCGCGATGGCAGGTGCCTTGACGCCGTCTTTCGCGCAGGATGTCAACACGACCGGCCTTGCTGTTACCGAAGACACCGTGAAAGTCGGGATCCTGCACTCCGTTACCGGGACAATGGCAATTTCCGAAACCGGTTCAGTGCAGGCGGAAAAGCTGGCAATCGAACAAATCAATGCAATGGGCGGCGTGCTGGGCCGCAAGATCGAGTATATTCAGGAAGATGGTGCTTCCGATTGGCCGACATTTGCGGAAAAAGCGAAGAAACTTCTGGTCAACGACAAGGTCGCCGCCGTGTTCGGATGCTGGACGTCCGCATCACGTAAGGCCGTTCTGCCAGTGTTTGAGCAATATAACGGCATGCTCTACTACCCAACCTTCTATGAGGGCCTGGAGCAGTCACCAAATGTGATCTACACCGGCCAGGAAGCCACTCAGCAGATCATTGCCGGCATCGATTGGGTCGCCAGGGAAAAGGGCGCAAAAAGCTTCTATCTGCTCGGTTCGGATTATATCTGGCCGCGCACTTCCAACAAGATCGCACGCAAACACATCGAAAAGCTGGGCCACAAAGTTGTCGGTGAGGAATACTATCCGCTCGGCCACACCCAGTTCAATTCGGTGATCAACAAGATCAAGTTGAAGAAGCCTGATGTGATCTATGCAATCGTGGTCGGCGGTTCCAATGTCGCGTTCTACAAGCAGCTTAAGGCCGCAGGCATCGACATGACAAAAGAGAAACCTCTGCTTCTGACCATTTCGGTGACTGAGGATGAAATTCGTGGCATCGGCGGCGAAAACATCGAAGGTGCCTACGCCGCAATGAAATATTTCCAGTCTCTCGACAATGAAAACAATCAGGCGTTCGTCAAGGCTTTCAAGGAGAGATGGGGAGACGACATCGTGATCGGCGACGTCACGCAGGCAGCATATCTCGGCCCGTGGCTTTGGAAAGCCGCCGTTGAGAAGGCGGGCAGCTTCGATATCGACAAGGTTCGCCTTGCCTCACCTGGTATCGAGCTGACGACCGCGCCGGAAGGATATGTCCGTATCCATGAAAACCATCACCTTTGGTCCAAGACCAGAATTGGTCTCGCCAAAACTGACGGTCAGTATGAAATGATCTACGAAACCGCGGATCTGATGGAACCCGATCCCTTCCCGGAAGGCTATCAGTAAGCCGGTAGCTGTTCCCCAGGGACGGAAACGCCCGCTTGAATGACGGGCCGATCCAGAGGCGCTGCGTGGATGCAGCCTGCGCAGCGCCGCATCAGCAATTTCATATCAACCATTCCCACAGCAGGGGTGCCGGCACTTGCCCCGCCCCCAAGCATGGAGACGTGCGCAATGTTCGCCGACTACACCTGGACAGAACTCGGGTCCATCTTTGCCATGCAGGGTTTTGCCGGACTGATCCTGTTTTCCGTTTTTGTCCTGATGGCCCTCGGCCTGGCCATCATCTTCGGCCAGATGGGCGTCATCAACATGGCTCATGGTGAGTTCATGATCCTCGGCGCCTATGTCACGTACCTGTGCTCCAACTTTGTCGAAGCTTACGCGCCGTCCTTCTTCGGTGTGTATTTCTTCTTTGCCATGATACTTGCCTTTGTGGCCGCCGGATCGCTTGGCGCCCTGGTTGAATGGTCGCTCATCAGACACCTATACAAGCGACCGCTCGACACGTTGCTGGCAACCTGGGGCCTCAGCCTGATCCTGCAGCAAGCGTACCGGTCGATATTCGGCGCCCGCGAGGTGGGTGTCACTCTTCCGAACTGGCTTCTCGGATCAGTCCCGCTGACGGATATAATCGAGATCCCGATCAACGGGATCTTCGTGATGGTGCTGACCTTCTTCATTGCCATCGGCGTCTATTTCATCCTGTTCAGGTCCCGCATGGGGATGCAGACGCGCGCGGTGGTGCAAAACCGCGTCATGGCCGGTGCCGTCGGCATCAACACCGAGAAAGTCGATCGTCATACATTTGCCCTTGGTTGCGGCATAGCCGGCATCGCCGGGAGTGCTTTCACAATGATTGGCTCAACCGGTCCTACTGCAGGCCAGCTCTATATCGTCGACACCTTCCTGATCGTCGTATTTGGCGGCGCAGCCAGCCTTCTGGGCACGATTGCCTCATCCTTCGCCATCAGTCAGGCGCAGTCGACAATGGAGTTCTTCCTGTCCGGCTCAATGGCCAAAGTGCTCACCCTGTTGACGGTTGTGGGCATCTTGATGCTGCGCCCTCAAGGGCTTTTCTCCCTGAAAATCCGCCGCTGAGGAGGTATCGATGACCAACCTGAAATCCTTCATGTCCCGGCAGGAAATGCTTGGCCTCATGGTAGTTGCAGCGATGCTGTTCGTTGTCATGCCGCTTGCCATGGACATCTTCAGACTGAACCTCTTCGGCAAGTATCTGACCTACGCCTTTGTCGCGATCGGCCTTGTCCTTTGCTGGGGCAAGGGCGGCATATTGAGCCTCGGGCAAGGTGTCTTCTTCGGCCTCGGCGGTTACTGCATGGCCATGTATCTGAAATTGGAGGCCTCGACCCCCGAGGCAACCGCCATCCAGTCGACACCGGGCATTCCCGATTTCATGGACTGGAACCAGATCACGGCCCTTCCCTGGTTCTGGCAACCGTTCAATAGCCTCACCTTCACAATAGTCGCGATCATCGCAGTTCCGGCCCTCTTTGCCTTCATCATCGGCACAGCCATGTTCAAGCGCCGTGTGGGCGGGGTCTATTTTGCCATCATCACGCAAGCAATCGCTGCAATCCTGACCATCCTCATCATCGGTCAGCAGGGCTATACGGGCGGCGTCAACGGCATCACGGATCTGCGCACTCTCAAGGGCTGGGATATTCGGACCGATGAAGCCAAATACATCCTTTATTATGTCAATGGCGGTCTGTTGATCGCAGTCCTGCTGCTCAGCCAAATCGTTCTGAAGAGCAAGCTCGGCCGGCTACTGGTCGCCGTCAGGGACCAGGAGGACCGCGTTCGGTTTTCCGGCTACGACGTGTCCAACATCAAGATCTTCGTCTTCTGCTTCGCGGCCGTTCTTTCAGCGATTGGCGGCGCGATGTTCACCTTGCAGGTCGGGTTCATGTCGCCATCTTTCGTCGGCATCGTTCCATCCATCGAAATGGTCATCTTTTGCGCAGTTGGCGGGCGGCTTTCAATCTTTGGGGCCGTTTATGGAACGCTGCTCGTCAATTGGGCAAAAACCACATTTTCCGAGACGTTTCCCGAACTTTGGCTGTTCGGTCTCGGGGCTCTGTTCATTGCCGTCGTCCTGGTTTTTCCCAACGGACTGTCAGGCCTCTACCGCAGCTATCTCGCACCAATTGTGGACCGCTTCATCGTTCCGAAGGGACGAAAGGCCGAACCGGACAAATCAACGCCGGCGGCGCCGTTCGGTGCGGACACAACAGCCAAACCCGCGGAGTAGGACGCAGTCATGAACACGCTCAACAACAACACGGATTTCTTGCTCTCCATTGAGAACCTGACCGTCTCCTTCGACGGCTTCAAGGCAGTCAACGATCTCAATCTTTACATCGACGAGAACGAAATTCACGTCATCATCGGCCCGAATGGGGCCGGCAAGACAACGGTTCTCGATCTCATCTGCGGAAGAACCAGGGCGACCGACGGTTCGATCAAGTTCCGCAACAAGGAACTGACTGCCATGCGCGAGCACGAGATCGTGCGGGAGGGTGTCGGCAGAAAATTCCAGAATCCGTCTATTTATGAAGATCTCACGGTCTTTGAGAATCTGGAGCTTTCTTTCCCGCGTGGACGTACCGTCTTTGGTGCCCTCACCTTTCAGCGTGACGAGGAAGTCCGGTCACGCGTCAGGGAGATCGCTGAAATGGTCTTCCTGGACACACTTTTGGACATGCAGGCAGCTCTTCTGAGCCACGGTCAGAAACAGTGGCTCGAAATCGGCATGCTCCTCATTCAGGACCCGGAACTCTTGATGCTGGACGAACCGGTTGCCGGCATGAGCGTCTCGGAACGCAAGCAGACCGCAAAGCTTCTCAATGAAATCACCAAAGGCCGCTCTGTGATGGTGGTCGAACACGACATGAAGTTCGTTGAAGACATCGCCCACCGCGTCACCGTCCTGCACCAGGGCAAGATCCTTTCAGAAGGATCAATGGCGAAGGTCCAGGCGGATCCCAAGGTCATTGATGTCTATCTCGGTCACTAGGAGGCTCACATGCTGAATGTAGCGCAATACCACGTGGCCTACGGCCAGAGCGAGGTCCTGCATGGCCTCGATTTCACGGTGGCGCCTGGCGAAATCATTGCCATCATGGGTCGAAACGGCATGGGCAAGACCACGCTGATGAAGTCGCTGATGGGGATCGTTCCGACCAAGGACGGTGCCGCCGCCGTTGACGGCATCGATATCACCTCGATGAGAAGCTACGAGAGGGTCGCCAGCGGGATCGCCTATGTGCCTCAGGGACGGATGATCTTTCCGACCATGACCGTGCAGGAGAACATCGAAACCGGACTGACGATCAGCGGCCAATCCAAGGTACCTGGCGACATTTACGAACTGTTCCCGGTGTTGCTCGAAATGAACGGACGCCGTGGCGGCAATCTTTCCGGCGGTCAACAACAGCAATTGGCTATCGCCCGGGCACTGGCAACCAATCCCAAAGTGCTTCTTCTGGACGAACCGACGGAGGGCATTCAACCGTCCATCATCCGGGAAATGGCACGGGTCTTGAGGCGCATCCGAGATGAGCGCGGTCTGTCCATCGTTGTTTCCGAGCAGGTGCTCTCCTTTGCATTGGACGTCGCCGACCGCGTGCTCGTTCTGGAGAATGGCCGGCTCGTCCACGATGAACCCCGTGACAGTGTCGATGAGGACAAGGTCGCCGCATTCCTTTCCGTCTAACTCCGTTTCCAACCGCGCCAATGCTTGCGCACTTCCAAGAGGAGAACCCCATGGCTGATACGCTGATTTCGGTAGATTTGAGTGAGTCTCCGCATACGAATGAAAAAGTTCACAATCGCTGGCACCCGGACATCCCCATGGCGGTCTGGGTGGAACCGGGTGACGATTTCAAGATCGAAACCTATGACTGGACCGGCGGACAAATCAAGAATGACGATGACGCGGCCGATGTCAGGGATGTCGAACTTGAACAGGTTCACTACCTCTCCGGCCCCATCGGGGTCAAAGGGGCCGAACCTGGGGACCTTCTCGTCGTCGATATTCTCGATATCGGTGCGAAAGAGGAAATGCTTTGGGGGTTCAACGGCTTCTTTTCCAAACAGAACGGCGGAGGCTTTCTGACAGAACACTTCCCGGAGGCGCAGAAATCGATCTGGGACATTGAAGGAATGTTCACGCGCTCCAGGCACGTACCGGGCGTCAGTTATGCCGGGCTTATTCATCCCGGACTGATCGGCTGTCTGCCTGACCGCTCTATGCTGGACATGTGGAACTCCCGCGAAAAGGCCCTTTTCGACACGGACCCCGACCGTGTTCCGCCGCTGGCTGCGCTTCCCAACACCCAGTCGGCTCACATGGGCCAACTGAAAGGCGAAGCAAAGGAAAAGGCTGCAGCAGAAGGCGCACGCACCGTTCCGCCGCGCGAGCATGGCGGCAACTGCGACATCAAAGATCTGTCGCGCGGTTCAAAAATCTACTTCCCGGTCTATGTCGATGGCGCAGGCCTGTCGATGGGCGATTTGCATTTCAGCCAGGGTGATGGCGAGATCACTTTCTGCGGTGCGATCGAGATGGCCGGCTGGTTGCATATTCGCGTCAGTCTGATCAAGGATGGTGTCGCGAAATACGGCATCAAAAACCCGATTTTCAAACCATCCCCGATCACTCCAAGCTACGATGACTACCTGATTTTCGAAGGTATTTCGGTCGATGAAGCGGGAACCCAACACTATCTGGATGTTCATATCGCTTACCGGATGGCCTGCCTTAACGCCATCGAATATATGAAGAAATTCGGATACTCGGGCGCTCAGGCCTACGCCATTCTGGGTACGGCACCCGTTCAGGGGCACATTTCCGGCGTGGTCGACATTCCAAATGCCTGCGCCACCTTGTGGCTGCCGACCGACATCTTCGACTTTGACATGATGCCAGGTGCAGAAGGGCCGACGAAACTCATTGACGGGTCCGTGGATATTCCTCTGGCTCCAGACCTGTGAGGAGAAAACTATGCCGGTTTATGATTACCTTTGCGCGCAGTGTGGGCCAATAACGGCACTACGCCCGATGTCGGCTCACTCAGAACCGATCGAATGTCCGGCCTGCAAGCAGGAAGCGCCCCGCGCTTTCCTGCAAGCACCGAACATGTCGACGCTCTCAACAAGCGATCGGACAGCGCACCAAAGGAACGAAACGTCACGCCACAATCCCGTTCATTCGACCAAGTCGGACAGGCAAGATGGGGCCAAAGAGCAAAGGAAACGTCATCCGGCCGGCTGTTCCTGCTGTTCCGGTTCGAAAAACAGCTTTCGATCAAGTGCTGTCTACAAAGCAGACGGCAGCAAGACATTTCCATCAAAAAGACCATGGATGATCAGCCACTAGAGCATTTCTCAACTTTGACTAAGGTCATGGCAACACAGGCTGAAGCGGCCCACAACTTGAATTGAACTTGAGCGCAATCCGTCAGCTTTCGACAACAGGCTGACAGTCTCATTGGACAATTCAAATGCTTGAAGACACACCGCTCTGCGGAGCGATTAGATCGGAACGAGGCGAAAACGTTGACCGCCTCCTCGAAGCGCTTGTCAAACTGCTTCAGGCCGAAGGACTTTGTGTTTCCGGGGTCGTTCAGCGCCGCGCCGAATATGGTGACACTTGTTGCGCCGATATGGGGTTGGAACTCATATCGAGCGGTGAAACCATAGAAATATCGCAAGCGCTTGGGCGTGGGTCGCAAGGCTGCAGGCTCGATCCGCGCAGTCTGGCCGACATCACTGCTCGTTTGCAAACAGAAATCGATCTGAAACCCGATCTCCTTGTCCTGAACCGGTTCGGAAAAGGCGAACAGGACGGCCAGGGATTTCGTCAGTTGATCGGTAAGGCCATGGAGCTTTCCATTCCGGTTCTGACCGTGGTTCGAGAGCCCTATCTGGAGGCCTGGCGTAGCTTTGCCGGCGAATTGGCTGTCGATCTTCCAGCTGACCTGGATGCAACCGTGGCCTGGTGCCTGACTGTTTCCGGTAAACCGGCGGCGGTGGCGGCCAATGGTTAGTCTTGATCCTGCCTGCGGTACGTTGAACGATCAGTTCGGCCGGACCGCGACGTATCTGCGCCTGTCTGTAACCGACCGATGTGACCTGCGATGCACCTATTGCATGGCAGAGAACATGACTTTTCTTCCACGCAAGGATCTGTTGTCGCTTGAAGAGCTTTATCGGCTTGCGACGATCTTCATCGGTCATGGCGTGCGCAAAATCAGACTGACCGGAGGAGAACCGCTTGTCCGCAAGAATGTGACCAGCCTGTTCAAGAACCTGTCCCGACATCTGGAGACGGGGGAACTTGATGAAGTCACCCTGACCACGAACGGATCACTATTGGCAGCTTACGCCGGTGAGCTTGTGGATTGTGGTGTGCGCCGGGTCAATGTCTCCCTCGATACGTTAGATGCCGACAGGTACAGAACCATCACGCGCTGGGGCAAAATTGAGCGCGTCTTTGCGGGGCTGGAGGCAGCAAAACAGGCTGGCCTGAAAGTCAAACTGAATGCCGTCGCCCAAAAAGGCGTCTTTGAGAGCGAACTCAATGACTTGATCCGATTTGCCCATGAAAGGGCGATGGATCTTACCCTCATTGAGGAAATGCCACTTGGCGGGGCTGTAGCGTGTCGCAGTCGAAGTTTCCTCTCTCTTGCAGAATTGCGCGGACGACTCGAAACGGAATGGACGCTCGAACCCTTGTCGGAGACGACGGGCGGTCCCGCAAAATATGTCCGGCTAAAGGAGACCGGCGGCAAGCTGGGGTTCATCACGCCGATGTCCTGCGACTTTTGCGCTGACTGCAACCGCATCCGGTTGAGCTGCACCGGCGATCTTTACACCTGTATGGGGCACGAAGGCGGCTTGGCTCTTAGGGAGCCTTTGCGTCAATCCAACGGCAACGAAAAAGTGGCGCAGCTCATTCGACAAAAGGTCTTCGACAAGCCACGCGGACATGCGTTTCAAATCAACGACACCGGGGTTAGCGGAATCGTTCGCTCCATGTCGACCCTTGGGGGTAAGCCGATGCGTATTGCCATTCTCGTGGTGTCGGACCGCGCCTCAAGGGGCGAGTATGAAGATCGGGGTGGGCCTGCCATTCAGGCATGGTTGGAAAAAACCGTCACCACACCGTTTGAATGCGAAAGGATCATCATTCCGGATGGTTTTGAAAGCGTTCGCGACACCTTGATCGATCTGTGCGATGCCAAGGCATTCGACATGGTGCTGACAACAGGTGGCACCGGTCCGGCTCACCGCGATCTTACGCCGGAAGCAACACAGGCCGTTATCACAAAGGAACTGCCAGGATTTGGCGAATTGATGCGCCGACGCAGTCTGGACTTTGTGCCAACGGCTATCCTTTCCCGGCAAACTGCCGGAATTCGGGGCAACACTTTTCTGCTCAATCTGCCAGGCTCTCCAGGCAGCATCGATGTTTGTCTGACGGCGGTCTTTGCGGCAGTTCCCTATTGCCTTGACCTGATCGTGGCAGGTTACGTCGAAACCGATCCATCTATTTTGAAGGCCCACCGTCCCGGCACATAGGTCCAAAAGCCACAAACGCCCGCGGTCCATTCAGGTCCGCGGGCGTTTGTGTCTTGGCTTACAGGTTCATGCAGGCCGGGTCGATTTGCCGAGGTCAGCCAGTATTTCAAGCGCGATGATACGGCCTGCGCCGCTGACCTCACATGCGTCTTGAAGTTTGCCCATGATCCTGGTTGTGAGATCGCAAGCCCCCCGTTTTCCGACAGCGCCCGAGAGCTCTGACCAGAGCGCGCCGCTTTCTCTGAATGCTGCCTCAAGCAGAGCATCAGCAGCATCCCCATCAGCAGATGCACACAGTCCTTTCAGGGCAGCCCGCCGTGTCGTCCGATCATCAGATTGAAGTAACGCGCCGATTTGCGGCGGGAGGGTCTGCATTGTCATGCAGGCTTTCAGTGCTGCCGCCTGATCGGCAGGGTCGTTGCCGCTGAGGGCTGCCTCAAAATGAGGAGCCGCAACTGCGTCCGGTGCAAACGACAGGAGGTCGAGAAGCGCAGCCCTTGACGGCGCATAATTGTCGGGTGGCAAGTTCACCAGAAACGACCAATCCGAATGAGACAGGGTCACTCCGTTGCCGCTTCGCGTTGCAAGCGCTGTTAAAGCGGCAACGCGCAATTCATCGTCAAGGGTTTCCATCGCAGCCAGCAAAACCGGAGTGAAAACGGTCAGTTTTTGCTCGCCAATCAGTCTGACGGCAATTCTACGAATTTCCAGGCCCGCATTTGGTGCCACGTCCGGTCGGACGCGCTTCTTCTTCAATGTGGATTGTGCGAGTTCCAGAAATTTCAGGTCCTCGTCCGACAGGTCGATCTTCTCTTCCGTGAATTCGGCTTGTTCCACATCACCCTGCAGGATTGCTGCCAGCGTGCTTTGGGGGAAAACGACAATTTCAGCTGTCTCCTCAGGCGTTTCGCCTGCAGCTGCATCCGAACCAGCACTTTGCGCCTGGCTCTGGTCGGGGTCGTCAGCATCATCACCCTGCGTTTCGGGTCTGCGATAGTCGCTCAGCTTTACCGGTTCACCCGACTCGTTGGTCTCGTTCACCTCGTCTTGAGGAACAATGTTTCCCTCCCGATCCAGCACGATGCGATTTTTCGTGCCTCCGTCGTCGTCCCGTGCACGAGCGCCAAACTGTTTATGCTCCTCTTCAGCGCCTTCCTTTTCTTCATTCTCGGCGTCCGTTTCTTCAGACACCAGGTCGCCTTGTGCAGCCAACAGAAGAATGGCGGCGGCATTATCAGCGACCGCTCCCTCCCCTTCAGACAGAGCCGCCACCGTGGCAAGCGCTGAAAGCCGGACCATCTGGCTCTTTGAGGTTGTGCCATCGGCCAGTTGTTCAAGAACTTCTGGCTTTCGGAAATGTTCGAACGCCGACAACACAGCCCGTTGGACTTCCGGTTTCGGGTTATGCGCTTTGATTTCCAGAAGAGCTTCAAATGCTTCGTCGCTCTCGCTACGGCCCAGAACGTCCACCAGGCTAGAAACAAAATCTTCCCGTTCGCCGCGCAGTTTCGCGCCGGCGAGATCCAGAAGCTTGGCAAGCTGGGATGGTTTCAGCTTGTGATCTTTCAGTCGGTTGATCGCTGCCAGCCTCACGGTCCTGTCGTCGTCATGCAAAACCAGACCAATCAGATCATCGACCGATATCGTGGGCGATTTTGCGGCCGTCATGGATCGAATGAGCGCAGATGGATCTTCGATCAATCGGGTGTCAGACACGGGAGCGCCGCGCTCCAACATGGTTTCCAGCGCGGCTAAACGCACATCAACAATCTTGTCCTGACACAATCCATCCAAGGCCTTCAAAGCATGTGGGTCAGAGGATGCACCAAGCGCCCGGGCAGCGCGGGCGCGCTGACGGTCCGACGAGCTTTGCCCCGCATCCAGAAGCGCGAGGAAACCAGGGCGGCCAAGACCGGCATAAGCTTCAAAAACCTCTCGCCAGAGTTCTTGACCAAATTCATCCTTTGCCGCCGTCAGCAGGTCATCGAGGGCCTCTTCGATCCCCAGACGACCGATTGTGCGGATCGCTTCCTTTTGGACATCGAGCCAGTCATCCCAATCGGCGTTTTCATCTTCCCAGGCGATTTCGTCATCGAAGCTTTCAACTGCCAGCTTGCGCAATAGCGGTGCGGCCAGTTCGCGGTCTTCCGGTTGAAGACCATTGAGCGCCGCGATCTTGGATTCACTCACGGGATCATTCTGAAGGCTCCAGAGAAAGGTCTCACCCAAGCCCTTCCCGCCAAGTTTTACCAGCGTTTGCAGCGCATCGACCCGGATATCGGGATCGTCATTTCGAGTTGCCTCCAGGAGCACATTACGCGCTGATGGAAGTTTCCATTCGCCGGCTGCCTTGATGGCCAGACATTGCTCCGCAGGTGAGCCTGATTGCACGATTTGAAGCATGGTGTTTTCAAGATCGCTGCCAAGCACCAGCGCCTCAGGCTGCATGGAAATCGAGGGTTTAGGCTGGGCCATGTCTGAAGAACCTTTTCGTTAAATGCCTGGAAAAACAATAAGGCGGGAACTCTCGTCCCCGCCTTGATCTTGATCAGTCTATCGCGACGCCTTTATGCGATGTCACGGCGTGCGAAGGACATCGAACGGTAGCTGGTCTTGTAAGGCGATGTGCCGATCTTGCGGATCCGGCCAACGCCCATCTTGTAGTTGTAGTTACCGCTGATCCAGTCGACCACACGCCCGGACAAGGCGTTGGCCGGCTGAGCCGTGTGCAGGAAGTCCATGTAAAGGAGCCCCTTCTTGACGGCGGGGGTCACAATGGCGACTGCTGTGATCGCGGCTTCCGTCAACTCGATATGGCCATGCTCCATCAGTTTTTCGAACTGGAAGTCATCGCCTTCCACACCGATGATGGTGTCCTTCTGAACAGGGATCCGGTCAGAATAGAGCATGACGTAATCACCGTTCTCGATCCCTCTGGCCGCCGCATCGTCAGGATGGATTTCCACCCAGTTTTCCGGCCAGCGCTGAACGATGTACGGGCGACGGCGATCATCGTAACCGGACTGCCAGCGCTCGTTGATACGACCGGACGTGACCCACAACTCGTCGTCCTTCGGCTTCAGCCATGCCCAGTAGTCGGAGAACAGGCTCCATGGTGACTTCTGGATGTTGCACTTGCCGGTCTGCGAGTTGAAGTGCGTCAGCTTCTTGCCAAGGCGGTTTGCACCGGACGGCCCGTCAGCTGGCAGTTTGCGTTCAGTGTCATGCAGACGCTTGGTACCTACCAGCGTGCCATCGTCCTGCAACAGGACCGGGCCCTGGATGCCATTTGTGCCGAACTCGGCCAGTTTCTCATGCAGGGTTTTGCCTTCACGTTGTGCAACAACCTTGACGTTGAAGAAATCCTTGCGGCTTCCTCGTGAGAAACGGGCACCTTCTTCAAGCACTTCGTTGGAATTCTTCCAATCAAAGCCTTTGTAGCCCATGGCGGTTGCCAGTTTGGCAATGATCCACCAATCCGGCTTGGCTTCACCCGGCGCATCGTAGAACTTCGGATAGAGCCGAATGCGACGCTCGCCGTTGGCGCGGGTGAAGGTATCCTCGCCCCAGCCGGCAGCCGGGAAAACGATGTCCGCATAGCGTGCACCGATCGGGTCCACCAGATAGATGTCCTGGTTGACGACGACCATGCCGCCACTGTCAACGCGCCGCTTCAGCGTGTCGATGATCTCCTGCTTGTCGAACGAACGGATCTGATGCGGATTTTGCACCGTCAGCTCGTTGAACTTCGCCGCAAGAGACTGCGATCCGCACATGGACTGGATCCAGGTGTTGCCGATCACATGCGCAAAGCGCGTATGGCCGGACATCAGATACCGGTCCGTATCCATGGCACGGCGACGGCGGCCGGGCAGTTTTTCAGGCGACTTGTTGCGTGGGTATTTGCCGCCGCGCAGACCGCCACGCTGGTGACCGCCAGCTCGACCGATGACCTGTCCGGGACGTCCACCGGCCCCGACGATGATGCCGAGTGCGGAGATGGCCTGGGTGTTGCCGGTGTTGTTCGACCAGTAGAAGCCCTTTTCGATCATGACCGATGTCTTCGGACGTGATCCGTCTTCCTTCGGTTTGGCCATCCATTCAGCGGCGGTGTAGATCTTCTGAACGTCGATCTGGGCGATCTCGGCAGCCGTTTCCGGTGCGAACTCGTCCTGAGACAGGAGCCACTCTTTCCAGTCTTCAAATCCGGCGGTCTGGAACTTGCCCCAGGTGGTGCGCCACTGCCACGGCGTGTTCCGGGTGCCCTGACCGAAGCCTGAGGAGCTTTCCCATTTGTTGTTGACCCATTTCTGGATCCAGTCGCTGTCTTCCCAACCGTTTTCCACGATGACGCGGGCAATGGCGTTGACGACCAGAAGGTCGGTGCCCGGTTGAATGTCGAGCCACATGCCGCCGTTCTTTTCGGCATAGGCAATGCCACCGGTCTTGCGCGGAACCATGAAGATCGCTTTTTGCCCGTTCTGAATACCAGGCATCATCCAGTCGGTGAACAGGATGGTCTTGGTCTCATAAGGGTCGGTGCCGCAAACAAGCAGCGTTTCAGCGTCTCTCCAATCTTCGTAGGACGGTCCGAAGTTGTCGAAGCCAGCATCCCGGAAACCGGGTGTGGATGTCACGTCGGACGGCGTGTCGTGGAACGTGAAGTTGGCAGTGCTGACGCTGTTCAAGGCGTATTTCGTGATGGCATAGGTGTTTTCCATATAGCCATACGAGAAAGTCTTGACGCAGTAGGCGTTTTCGCCGTGCGTCTTGATCACATGCTTGCCGACTTCTGCCGCGATTTCCATCGCGAAGTCCCAGGTGACCGGCATCAGGACACCGAACATGCGGATCATCGGAGATTTCAGCCGATCACGGGTCGGTGTCTGCGGATTATAGACCTTCTGCGCCAGAGCCCCGCCGCGGATGGAGGAGTTGCCGAGAAGATTGACATGCTCCGTATCCTTGTCGGGAATGATGATGACGTGATGTGGCTCGCCATCATGCAGCACGACATTGTACTGGTTCGGTGCAACCCATGGGCCGAGCGGGTCGACCGGGAAGTCGACGCCAAAAGCGTTTTCCTCGGCCTTCTCGCCGCCAACCTTGCCGCCCTTGACCGGCCAGCGATAAATCTTGTAGCCGCAGGCGACAATGCAGTAGTCGCAAGCGGTCGAGATCACATCCGCATCCACCGGAGGCAGCGGAATATTTGTCTCTGGGATATAGTAGGGTGTGGACATTATCGGTCTCCTCAGCCCTTGAGATTGTTGTAACGGCCATAGATCAGGCCGAACATTCCAACGGCATAGATGTCATCTCCATCCAGCTCGAGCAGCACCTGAGGCAGGCTCTGGTAAGCTTGTCCGGAGATGAAAATACCGTGGCGTGTCAGATCGAATGTGGTCAGGTGCAACGGGCACGGCCCCAGCACCTTGTCCTCGGACTTGTAAGTGCCCTGAAGCGGTCCACCCTGGTGGGTACAGGTGTAGTTGAACGCAACCACATCCTTATTGGGTCCGATCCCTCCGCCGGCTTCACGGCCGAGCTTGACCAGCATGGATTCCGAATAAGCGCCGTCATCGGGGTAGGTGAAGTCGAGAGGCTCATCCTCTTTCAACTCCGAGAGCTTGCCGATCAGCTTGCGTTCGTAGGTCGAAACCACCGCCGGAACCTTTGCAGACGAAGGGCCAGCCTTCAGAGCGACCATGACCGTGAACGTGGTGATGCCCGACGTCAGAAGAAACTGACGTCTGTTCATGAGGCACCGCTTGCCTGTCTTGGCAACGTCCTTCGGGCCGTTGATGGCTTCGATCAGAGCCGGATCGATCGGTTTTTGATGTTTCGTCATAATCCGTCTCCTTAGTTCGAAGCCGCCGGAAGGACGTCGTATTCTGGAAGCTCAGGCTCCTCCATCACGATGCGTTCACCGGAAAGGCTTTCCAGGAAGGCCAGCAGATCGGCTTTTTCGTCGTCATTGAGGCCGAGAGGTTTGATGAGTTCGCTTTTGGTTTCAGCGAACTGGTTTTCACCGCCGCCCTGGTTGTAGAACTCGATGACGTCTTCCAGCGTTTCGATCATGCCGTTGTGCATGTATGGCGCCGTGTACTTTGTGTAGCGCAACGAAGGAACGCGGAATTTGCCGAGGTGGTTTTTGTCCTTTGCACGGAAATAGACGCCCGGATCATCCTTGTAGGACCGGTACATTTCCTCCGTGGACCCCTTCGCATAAAGTTCGTAACGGAAGGTGATCTGGGCAAGCTCGTCGGCTTCCCAACCGTCATAGGCAGGCACACCGAGATTATAGTATTTCTGGTTGCTCAGGAGCGCTCCGTTGTGACACTGGGAGCATCCTGCCTTGCCGGTGAACAGTTCCAAACCCCGCTTTTGGGCATCATCCAGAGCCGCATCATCGCCGCGCATATAGGTGTCGAATGGCGTGTCTGTTTGAACGAGTGTGCGCTCAAATGCGGCAATTGCCATCCAGGCGTGGCTCAGGCGCGGATACTCGGTTCCAAAGACATCCTTGAACCGCTCGCGGTATTCCGGAACGAATGCCAGGCGAGATTCAAGCATGTCATCTTCGCCATTCCCGGCGACCGCACCTTTGGCAGCTGACTTGGCCTGTGCTTCCAGCGACTTGGAAGATCCCGCCCAGAAGAGGTTGCCGTAATAGGCCGAGTTGATGATTGTCTGGGAGTTCCGCCAGTGAACCGTGCCCGGATATCCAAGCGAGATCTTGTCGGGGAAATCCCACCCGGCATCGGGTAGATGGCACGCCGAGCATGGCATTGCGCTGTTGCCGGAAAGACGCGGATCGAAAAACAGCATCTTGCCGAGTTCGATCTTTTCCGGTGTTTGCGGGTTGTCTGCCGGAATGGGCGGGTCACCCAGCGGTGCAAGGTCTGCCGGCCGATCTGCGGCGATTGCTCCGGTGGCGATTGCCAGCACTGATGCGCCTGCAAGAGCCCATGCGGAGACGGCTTTCTTCATGGCTTTTGACATGATCCTGTCTCCTCAATTGGTCGCGTTTTTCCAGTCGGGAACGACTTCATATGCGTAGTCATCCTGTTCCCAGACATAGGCGGGTTGGTTGTAGCTATCGCCGGAAAGCGCTTTCAGAAATTCAACCAGGTCAGCCTTTTCGCCGCGGGTTAGTTCAAGCGGCTTCAAACGAGAATCCTTGTTCAAGTCATCACCACCACCCTGGTTGTAGAATTCGACCACGTCTTCCAGCGTTGCCAGCGTGCCATTGTGCATGTACGGCGCGGTGTAAGTCAGCTCGCGTAAGGTCGGCGTCATGAATGTTCGTTTCGAACTTTCCTTGTGATCGCGGATGTAGGCTCCGAGATCCGTGCGCACGTTCATGTAGTTTTCGACACCCATGAATTTCGCATAGGCAACGTATGTCTGATGCCGCAGCGGGTCGGACCAGATGTCCGGGTTGTCGGGAACGCCGATATTGTGCGGCTGGTCGTCGGTGAAACGGTCACCGGAATGACAGGCCGTGCAGCCGGCCTTGCCCTTGAAGTTCACGTAGCCGCGTTTCGCAGCTTCGCTCATTTCACCGGTATCGAACGGAGAACCTGAAGAGGCGATCGACTTCAGGAACTCCTGAAGCGCTGAGCGCGCACCGCCGTTTGAAGGTTCACCCTTGCCGGCAGCCTTGAACATTTCCACATAGACCGGATCCTGCTTCAGACGCTCCTGCATCATCCGCATGTCCATGTTCATGATGTAGTCTTCCGTGATCATTTCACGGGAAACGTCGTTCAGGTTCGTGCCGAGGCGGCCATCATGCATCCAGGCCGCACGCTGGCCGACATTGGCAAGCGTGGGCGTGTTTCGAAAACCTTCCGACCCGCTATAGGCCGTTGAAAGGGCCTCACCGTCCGAAAAGGCGAGATCCGGCTGATGGCAAGATGAACAGGAAAGGTTGGTGTCGCCGGACAGGCGTGTGTCGTAGAAAAGACGCTTGCCGAGTTCGGCCAGCTCGGGATTGACCTCCATCGGCGTAACCGGACCCTGATCTGCGGACCAGGCAGCCGTGGTGGCTAATAGCAGAGCTGCAATACTTGCAGTTAGGCGCATAGGACCCTCCGTAGTGGAGAGGAGTATTAGAACGCGATCACCACTGAATCCGGCGACCGCTCAACTCCCCCATCACGGCGAGTATTCACTTGTGAAAATCATCAGCACTGATTGCAATCAATCGTCCGTTTTTTTGAGTAATCATACGTAGAGATTTGAAGTAAAACCGAACATTCAAACATTCGAAATTATATAATTATCAAACATTTGTGACGATTGATATTGCTCAATTATGTATTCGGAGACAGACCATATAGTCCCCTCAACAGTAGGGGCCTGATATGAGACCAATGAACGGACTATCGGCGGAGAGCTATACTGAAGATCAAGATGCCGGCAATCTGTGCAGTCTGGAACACAGCTGCGGTTTTCATTCTCAAAACTGTATTTGCGCCGCTCTTCGCACGACCTTTGGAATAGATCTCCCGAAGGGTGCGCATAGATATGCGCTTGCGACCGGACAGGAAATAGACCCCGAGACACTTCCAAATTCACCTGTTATCGGCATCCTGACCGGTGCGGTCGGGATCGTTGCCCACCTCAGCGATGGCAGAAGAACGATCACCGGTCTGTTCCTGCCGGGCGACTACATCAATCTTGCGACACTGCAACGTCAGTTCGACGGCTCGATAACAGCGCTTACGCCCAGCGCGGTCCAGTTGATGGAATACCCGATTTTCGAGAAACTTCTCAGTCGGTCCGATACAGCCAGAGACCACTTTATCGATCAGACAAACAATTTTCTTTTCCGCTTGCTCGATCACAGCAATGATCTTGCCAAGAAGACGCCTATCGAACGCATTGCTGCATTCATTTTTGAGCTCAAAAGCCGGATGCTGCCGCGAAGTGGACATCAGTTCAATTCGATCACAATTCCATTCGGGCGCCGCGACATCGCCGATTATCTCGGACTTCAGCCTGAAACCGTCAGCAGAGGTTTTACGACGCTGACAAATGAAGGGGTTATCAGCCTTCCCGAGGCCGAGCTGGTAACCATCGAGGACGTTCGCCGATTGCGTCTGATTGCCAATGGGGGGCGTCCCAGAAAACGCGGCGCCTAGTGTCGCTCACTCATGGCACCCAATTGGGCTGCCTTTCGTTCCCAAATTTCAAACTGCCGAGCCATCGCGGTCAACAGGTGTCGTAAACGCCACTTTCGGACCGGTAGCCAGGTCAACCTGGAGTGAACCCATGCCAAGCGCATTTTTCAAATATGCTGCGGTGGCTTCCGTCATGGCCGCCATACTTCTTGCGACATCGCCAATCTTTGCTGATGGCACATCTTCCAGCGCGAAGATCGATCAAATCAGCGACCCGTTGGCTGACCGGGTGTTGGACATGTTTCGGTTTGAGCCGAATTTCGTTGCCCTGAAAACAGGTGAACGGGTCACCTTCAACAATTCCAGGGGGCAGCACACGGTGGTCAGCGTCAAGGGACTGATACCAGACGGTGTTGAAAAGATCTCGGTGGCCAACACCGCATCCGAAACCCTGACAATGGACGTGCCGGGACTTTATGTCCTGACCTGCAAGGTTCATGGCCGGTATGGGATGGTCATGCTGCTGGCTGTCGGAGAACCCGACGCCTGGAAAAATCCATCGGAAAGCTGGACCAGGAAACTCTCCGGCCGCCAATATGAAAAGCTCCAGGAACTGCTGGCAAAGCTGGACGCAAAATTCCCGCGTTAAACCGCTTCTTTCGCGTTTTCTTGTGGCTTCCAGATCAGCAGCAAAGCTGCGCGTTTGCCAAGAGCAGTATCAAAAAACAGCCAGTCCTGAGGCTTCTCAAGGACCGGCTGCGTTCTTCCTAAAGTCCCATATCTGCTCTGAACGGATAAAACTTCAGCTCAGATCCCGGTTCTATGCTTGAACAGCCTGCAGTAACCGCACCCAAACCGTCTGCCTCGATGAGAGGCATGAGACGAGCGGAGCCGGCTCTGCCCGTCTTCTCAAGAAGCGGAAAACCTTCTTGTGACGTGCCGACGATGTTGCAGGGAAAGAATTCCAGCCGTCCCGGTCTTCGTTGCCAGCCAAAGGCGGCTCTGGCGTTCAGGACCAACGGCGCGCGCTGCACGGCACCGGCAAGCGCTTCAAGAACCGGCCTGCCGACCAGCAGAAAATCAACAAAACAGGCAAGCGGATTTCCCGGCAACCCGAGGTATACCGCCTTGCCGATCTTTCCAAGCGCGATCGGCTTGCCGGGCTTAATTGCCATGCGCCAGCCTTCTATGCTGCCACCTGCGGCAACTACGGCAGCTTTCAAATGATCTTCCTCGCCGACCGAGACGCCGCCTGATGTAATGATGAGATCGTGATCCCCTGCAGCTTCCTTCAGCGTCTCCGAGATCGCGCCGAGATCATCCTTGATGATCCCCAGATCAGTCGTCTCCACGGCATTCGAATTGAGAAGCGTGCGCAGCATCGGTCGGTTGGTGTCGAAGATATGGCCAGGCCCCATTCCTACACCGGTATCGCGCAGCTCATTGCCGGTCGACAGCACAGCCACCCGAATTTTCCTGACAACACATGCTGTCTGATAGCCGCTGGCAGTCATCAGCGCAGTGTGGCGCGCATCAAGGCGCGTGCCGCTGCGGACAAGGGATTGGTTGACTTGAACGTCTTCGCCGGCACGGCGAATGTTGTCGCCTTCCGGGACGTCGAAATTCGGCACAACGCAGCCATCCGAAACGGTCGCGTGTTCCTGCATGACAACGGACCTAGTTCCATTTGGCGTTGGAGCGCCGGTCATGATGCGGACGGCTTCGTCCGTCGCAATTCGGCCTTTCGGGCAATCTCCGGCAATCATTAGTCCGACAATCTTGAACGCTTTTTTCCCACTTCCGCCCAGCGCATATCCGTCAACGGCTGAGTGATCATGAATTGGCAGGGAGAAAAGCGAAACCGTTTCGCCAAAGTTGACCCTTCCGGCGGCGCCTGGCAAAGGCACATCTTCAAATTCTGTGATTTTGCTGCAAAGGCTGACAGCCCGTGACACGGTATCATTAACGCTCGAAAGGCGTTTTTCCTGGCTATTGTCACAACAATCGAACTTGGCTTTGCTTTCCATGGACTTGATTCCGGGATGAGTTGTTGCTTGGTTTTTCAAGATCCAGAAAAGCTAACTCAGACCCGTCCGTCTTTCTTTGACGAGCGTCAAAGGCGTTTTCTTTGAAGAGACGTCCATCCCACAATCGACAGCAGCGAATTAGGTTTTTCAACTCAAGCAATGTCTGATTGCCATCTCATCTAAGGCGCGCGTCTCGCTTCACCTTGCGACACAGCTGCTATCGGGGTCCATTCGATGTCCGGCAGGAAGCGTCTCACTTTCAAGGCTCCCCGGGACAGAACATGTGATAGCGTCAGCACAAGATTTCATGCGGCGCAGTTGTTCAAGCGAAAACTCGAAAATGATTGCAGAAGGACCAAACGTCAAAAATGATGAAGCTAGATCGAGCCTATTCAGCTGTCCTGTTCGATATGGATGGAACGTTGCTGGATTCGCGTGTCGTAATCGAACGGATCCTGACGGAATGGGCCGTTGCAAATCAAGTTGATCCTGATGCCTTGCTCGCAGTTTCACATGGTCGAAGGACAATCGACACTCTAAAGGACTTCGCGAATGCCGGCACCGATTGTGAGGCGGAAGCTGCAAAAATTGAGGCGGCGGAAACTGCCGATGTGCGTGGCATCATCCCTGTTCCGGGCGCAGTCGAGCTTTTGAGCCGTTTGCCGCCCAAACGTTGGGCCATTGTGACGTCTGCGGGTCGCGACCTCGCTATCAAAAGGTTATCGGCAGCTGGTTTGCCTATACCTGAAGTGCTCGTGACTGCTGAAGACATCGAACACGGAAAGCCGGATCCTTCCGGATATCATCTGGCTGCCAAAAAGCTCGGTACGACCACCGACCAGTGCCTTGTCTTTGAAGACGCTCCGGCGGGAATTCAGGCTGGGATGAACGCTGGAAGTGATGTGATTGCCATCGGCTTTGCAAGTCCCACCAATACAAAACCCGCATGCCCACTGATTTCAGATTTTGAAGCCATCGAGTTCCGATTGACCTGATCCAATGCTGCTTCGTTGCAAGGCAGGATACTTCAGTTTTGACACCAAAAACGGATCCGACGTTGAATTCAAAAGACTGAGAAATGAATTTCAACCTGCAAGAAGGCTGGAAAGTTGAGCCGCGGCTGATTTCAGCTTGTCGACATGATTGATCGCATCATTGAGCGGCAGTCTTTGTTCCGGGGCGTGAAAAGAAAGGGTCGAAACCAATCGGCCATTGGCTTCGATGATTGGAACCGCAACGGCAATCATGCCCTCCATGAATTCGCCGTTGTCAGTTGAAAAACCGCGCTCCCGAACTTTCGCAACCTCTTCAATCAGAACCTGGGGGGCCGTGATCGTCGTCGCAGTCATGGCGTCCAGTTTCGTCGAGGCCGAGTAGTTCCTGAGGTGCCTGCGATCAAGACTGCTCAGATACATCTTGCCGCTTGCTGTGCAGTAAAACGGCACTCTTGTGCCAACCGGCAGCTGAATGCGCAAAGGCCATTTGGTTTCCACGCGGTCCAGATAAATCATTGCATCGCGGTCAGGGATGGCAATGTTGCAGGTCTCGCCGATGTCTTCTGCAAGCTTTGCCAGGATTGCCAGACGCGCGGTACGAATGCGCAACGACGACAGGATGCCAGCCGACATCTTCCGCAAGCGAAGACCGGGCGAGTAACCCCTTCCGTCAATTTCCCGCTGGATGAAACCTTCGCTTTCCAGCGTGGTAAACAGCCTGTGGATAGTCGGCTTTGGCAAACCGAGCTTGGAATTCAGTTCCGTGGGGGTGACCGGAACGCCTGATTCGGCCAATTCTTCGAGAACGAACAGCAAACGCAGATTGGTTGGAATTGCATTTTCCCTGCCGTTTTCGTCCACCATGCAGTCCCCTTCCCCCTGTACTGCCTCCGCTTTAACCGGTTGGGACCAGCATTGTCGAGAGGGTCGGGACCATGGCGACAATAAACCAGACCACCAGAAGCGAGATCAGATAAGGCACCGTGTACCTCAGAAGTCGAAAATAGGGAACGCCCGTTACGCCCGACGCAACATAGAGATTAAGTCCGTATGGCGGGGTGACGAAGCCTATTGAAGCTCCAACGAGAAAGATGACGCCGAATTGCAGAGGATCAACACCGACCGAGTGGGCCGCTGGCGCAAGGATGGGCGCAAGGATGATCGTCACAGGAAGACTTTCAAGCACCATTCCCGCGACGAAAACGATCATCATCGATGTGAACAGAACGGCATAATAGCCTCCCATGCCCGTCACGAAATCGCCAATGATCTGCTGTGCACCGAGCACGGACAGAATTTGCTGCATCACCACTGAAACCGCGATCAGCGGTGCGAGAATGCCGGCGATCTGCGCTGAGCGCATCGTGATGCGCGGCAGCTCGAGCGGGCCGAAGCCTTTGACGACAAGATATTCTGCGATGTTTCGTTCTTTGTAGCTGCGTTCTTCAGACGGTGAGCCCAGCAACTTGAACAGCGGCAAACTGAAGAAACCGACCAGAACGCAGAAGCCGACCGTGACGCCCGCAGCTTCCGTCGGTGAAAACTTGCCGGTGTAAATGCCCCAGAGCACGAGGCCGATGGCAAAGAAGCCCAGCCAGGCACCGGTTGCCGTCTTGAACACCCGGATGAAATCCAGCTGAATGAGGTGACCCCAGGCATTTCTGCTGCAAATGACAAATGCGACCAGCATCATGGCGCCGACCATCATCGCGCCAGGAACAATTCCGGCGAGGAACAACTCGGAAATCGGCAGATTCAGCAGGAACCCATAGACAATGAAGATGATCGACGGCGGGATGATAATCCCGACCGTACCACCGGCGGCGGCCGTCGCCGCTGAAAAGCGCTCGTCATACCCACCCTTGACCATTTCCGGGTGCAGCATCGAACCGATCGTTGCTGTCGTCGCGGAGTTGGAGCCAGATATGGCGGCAAACAATCCGCAAGCGCCAAGACTGGCCATCGCAAGACCACCACGCAGCCAGCCAAGGCAGGCATAAGCAAAGTCGGACAGCCGCTTGGCAATCCCCGACCGGTTGATCAGGTCTCCTGTCAGAATAAAGAGCGGCATGGCAAGAAGCGCAAAACCGTCCGTGAATACGTCAGCAAGTGCCGCACCAGTGTTGATAAGGGGAAGGCCCAGCACAAAGCTCATGCCGATCACCCAGTATCCGATAACGAGAAACACAGGCACGCCCAGCATGAACAAGACTGTGACGCCGATTGAGATGAGAGTGGTCCAGGTACCGTCAGTCATGTCTTGAATTCCTCAGTCTGAGCCAATCGCGACGGCGCCGGTAAGCGGCTTTCCGGTCATCAGGTTTTTCACGTCAATCATCCAGTTCTCCATTGCCCGGGCCGCAATCAGCAAGAATGCGAGCGGCACGGAAATGAGGAACCACCACTGCAGCACGTTGTCGGTGCCGAGCATGATTTGGAAATTTGCAGCAGAGTTCGCCGCAACCTGTGTGGAGGTGACAACAACAACCCAGGAAAAGCCGAGCCATAAAAGGGCGTCCAAGGTAAGACACATAAATTGTGCGGGACGCGGCATAGCCATTCGAAATTCAGAAAACGCCAAATGCGTCCGGAGCTTTACATTATAGGCACAGCCCATCCACGTCATGATCAGGAACAGGAAAGGAGGAAGCGTGGTCGACCAGGGTGCCTGCACGTTCAAAACAAATCGCCGGAAGACCTCAACAAATATGATCGCGCCAATCAGGAGATAGGTCGACGTCATGATTGTGGCTTCGAGGCTCCGCTCGATCCACGGCACATAGTGATAGACAAGCACGATCAGGGCGCCGCCAATAAGGGTAACAAAGGCTCCGACAACCCAAGCTGCATCGGTTTTCAGGGCTTCACTGATCATCCAGGCATCGTTTGACAAAACAGCACTGAAGATCTCGGCAGCTTCGCTGACGATACTCATGACATGTCTCCTCCCAAGCCAGACATTGTCTGGACTTTTGCAGCTGGTGACCACTCCGTTTCAATGCCGGCTCGTCCGGGCACCAGATCTGCAACGTAACCCATGGAGCCCACGGCGCGTGCCATGAGGTTCTTGAAATACGTTTCTGAAAACGCAGTCCCTGGAAACGTATATGAAGTTCCCCTCAGGCCCCATCTGTGAAAAGGGCGGCGGGGTCCTCCACCCCGCCGCCACTGTTTTCTTCTCGTCAGCCCTTCCACCAACGGCGAGGCTCTACGTTTTCCGGCTTCATGTCGGCTGGCACTTCGCGGGCCACGCGATAGAGTTCCGCGTAGGTATCCATGCCGCCAGCCCAGTTGTTGATGCGCTCGCGCCATTGTGCCCATGGCTCCGGATTGAATTCCGGCGAACACATTTCCTCAGCCATCTTGATCTGATCATCAGACAGGAAGGCCGGACGAACGTCGTTCTCGGCAAAGAGCGTACCCGGCATGACCGGATCAGAGAAACCGACGGTCTTGACCAGCGCCGCCTCGTTGGCAGCCTGAACATGAACCTGCGCCAGATAGGCCGATTCCATAACCGAATCCTGCAGATTTGCCTCAAGGCTGTCGAAGACCTTGGCGGACATGGCAGTGTGCTCAGTGCCGCAGAAGAAGCGCAGGTCGACCGATTGCGAAACGACCGGCGACATGTTGGCGTAGGCAACGGCAGAAGCCCAGGTTTCCGCACCGTCGATCAGGCCGGTTTTCAAGCCATCCAACGTCTCTTCCCAGGCAACAGGAACCGGATTCAGGTTCAGGAGTTGCATGGCAATACGACCCAGCTGAGTGCCGGTAACGCGATTTTTGGTTCCGAACAGTTCTTCGAGTTTCGTCACTGTCGGCTTGTCCGCAAAAGACTGGCCAAGCTGGATGCCGCGCAATTCGCAGTGGCTGAAGAGGAACTTCAGACCATGGCGTTTTTCGAGCGGATCACGCAGGATCTTCTGGGACTCCGGGCTGTAAAGGAAATGATACTGCGACGCGCGGCCCGGGAACACATAGGCATAGTCGAGAACGTTCAGGTAAGGTGCGCCACCAGCAGAGTTCTGGGTTGAAGCAGCGTAAATATCCACGATGCCGTTCTGTGTTTTTTCAACACAGTTCAACTGACCGCAGATCTGGTTGTCACCGATGAATTCAATTCTGATCTCACCATCGGTACGCTCTTCCAGGTCACGCGCAAATTCCAGACACCCTGCCCGCTCGATCAACAAGTTGCGTGCATTGAAGCCCGAAGCTCCGAACTTGAGAGTGTGCTTTGCTTCCTTCTTGTAGCGCTTTTCGTAAGTGGACTCCGCTGCTGAAGCGAGTGCGCTCAGAGAAACCGTGCCTCCGAGAGCGCTAGCAGCAAACAGTGTGGACGACAGACCGTATCGTCCGGCAACCTGGAAAAACTCCCGACGAGAGACCCCATCAAGCTTATCCGAAATTTTCATGAACTCCTCCTCCGTGTTCATATTCGGCAATTTTTGAGACTTGCAGTATCATTTTTAATCATTATTGTTGCTACCGCAAGGAAAACTTCACTCGGTTCCAATTCGCGTCTTTTGGAGGGCCTGATAGATGGGAGCGCAAAAAGCCGATTATATCGTCGTTGGCGGCGGTTCTGCCGGATGTGTTCTGGCAAACCGTTTGAGCGAAGATCCGTCGAACCGCGTGATCCTGCTTGAGGCCGGTCCGCGTGACTGGAACCCATGGATTCACGTGCCGGTCGGCTACTTCAAGACCATGCACAACCCTTCCGTTGACTGGTGCTATCGCACTGAACCGGATGAGGGAATCAACAAGCGAACCATCGACTGGCCACGCGGCAAGGTGCTTGGGGGATCCTCTTCGCTGAACGGCCTGCTTTATGTGCGCGGTCAAAAGGAAGACTATGATCGCTGGCGCCAGATGGGCAACGAAGGCTGGGGTTGGGATGACGTTCTGCCACTGTTCAAGCGGTCTGAAAATCAGGAGCGTGGAGAAGATGATTACCACGGCGTAGGGGGAGAACTTTCCGTTTCGAACATGCGCCTGCAACGGCCGATATGCGACGCATGGGTCGCAGCTGCCCAGGAAGCCGGCTATCCGTTCAACCCCGACTACAATGGCCCAACCCAGGAAGGCGTCGGCTATTTTCAGCTGACGACCCGCAATGGCCGGCGCTGCAGTTCTGCGGCCGCTTTCCTCAAACCCGCCCGCAAGCGACCGAACTTGCAGATTGTCACCAAGGCTCTGGTCCGCCGGATCGAGATCGAGGACGGTCGCGCCACCGGCGTCACGTATCTGAACGGCTCCGGCAAAGAGCATACCGTCCACTGCTCTCGTGAAGTGGTTCTCTCGTCCGGTGCGATCGGATCGCCGCAGGTTCTTATGCTGTCGGGTGTCGGAGATGCCGAACAACTCAAAGATAACGGCATTGAAGTGCAGAACCACTTGCCAGCCGTTGGCAAGAACCTCCAGGACCACCTGCAGGCCCGTTTGGTATTCAAGTGCAATGAGCCGACCCTGAATGACGAAGTGCGCAGCCTTTTCAATCAGGCACGCATATTTGCCAAATACGCACTGTTCCGCGCAGGCCCCATGACAATGGCTGCCAGTCTCGCCGTTGGCTTCATGAGAACAGGCTCGCATGTCGAAACGCCCGATATCCAGTTTCACGTTCAGCCCTGGTCGGCGGACAGCCCCGGCGAAGGAGTGCATCCGTTTTCAGCTTTCACCATGTCGGTTTGTCAACTGCGCCCGGAGAGCCGTGGCGAGATCAAATTGAATGGCAATGACCCGCGGACTTATCCGAAAATCCATCCTAATTACCTGTCGACGGAGCTGGATTGCCGTACCATCGTGGAAGGCGTGAAAGTGGCCCGGAAAATCGCCCGGCACAGCCCTTTGAAATCGAAGATTTCCGAGGAATTCCGTCCGACAAGGGATCTCGATCTGGAGGATTATGAGGGGACCCTTGATTGGGCACGCAGCAATTCCTCCTCAATCTATCACCCGACAGGGACCTGCAAGATGGGGCAAGGACCGGGATCGGTCGTCGATTCGCGGCTTCGCGTTCACGGCATTCGCGGTCTCAGGGTCGCCGATTGCTCGATCATGCCGGAAATCGTCAGCGGCAATACCAACGCGCCCGCCATCATGATCGGCGAAAAAGCCAGCAACATGATCCTGGAAGACCACGCGGGTTCGATCTGATCATCATTTTTATAATATCAGGAGACGCACTATGAAGATGACCACGGAAGAGGCATTCGTCAAAGTACTGCAGATGCATGGGATCGAGCAGGCATTCGGTATTATCGGGTCCGCGATGATGCCAGTGAGTGACCTGTTTCCAAAGGCTGGGATCAATTTCTGGGATTGCGCCCACGAGACGAATGCCGGTCTGATGGCGGACGGGTTTACCCGCTCCACCGGAAAGATGTCGATGGCGATCGCACAGAACGGTCCAGGTGTGACCGGTTTCGTGACGCCGATCAAGACAGCCTATTGGAACCACACCCCTCTCTTGCTGGTAACACCACAAGCAGCCAACAAGACCATCGGTCAGGGCGGCTTCCAGGAAATGGAGCAGATGAGGCTTTTTGCCGACAGCGTCTGCTATCAGGAAGAAGTGCGTGACCCAAGCAGGATACCGGAAGTTCTCAACCGCGTCATAATGCAGGCCTGGCGCTGCAGCGCACCGGCACAAATGAACATTCCGCGAGATATGTGGACCCAGGTGATTGACGTCGATCTGCCGCAAGTGGTCGCATTTGAACGTCCTGCCGGTGGAGAACAAGCGGTGAGCGAAGCCGCCAAACTTTTGTCGGAGGCCGAATTTCCGGTAATCTTGTCCGGTGCCGGTGTGATACTGGGCGGTGCGATCCCGGATGTCGTTGCACTTGCCGAACGATTGGAAGCCCCGGTTTGCTCCAACTATCAGCACAATGACAGCTTTCCTGGCCAGCATCCCCTGGCGGCTGGTCCTCTTGGCTACAATGGCAGCAAGGCGGGCATGGAACTGATTGCCAAGGCTGATGTCGTGCTCGCACTCGGCACGCGGCTCAATCCATTCTCGACACTTCCAGGCTATGGCATCGATTACTGGCCGAAACAGGCGAAGGTGATCCAGGTCGACATCAATGCCGACCGCATCGGTTTGACCAAGAAGGTCACTGTCGGCATCCAGGGAGACGCGGGCAAGGTTGCACGCGGAATTTTGGCACAACTGGCTCCGAATGCAGGCGACAAGGGCCGGCAGGAACGACGTGACCTGATTGCGGTGACGAAGTCATCCTGGGCGCAGGAACTCTCCAGCCTCGATCACGAGGATGATGATCCCGGCACCGAATGGAATGTCGGAGCGCGCGAACGCGACGCCGATCTGATGTCCCCACGCAAGGCCTGGCGTGCAATCATGCAGGCTGTTCCTGAGGATGCAATTGTGTCCTCGGACATCGGCAACAACTGCGCTATCGGCAATGCGTATCCATCCTTCCGGCAAGGCCGGAAATATCTGGCACCTGGCCTGTTCGGTCCATGCGGATATGGTTTTCCATCTATTCTCGGTGCAAAAATCGGCAATCCTGACACGCCAGTTATCGGCTTTGCCGGGGACGGTGCCTTCGGTATTTCGATGAACGAGATGACTGCATGCGGGCGAGACAACTGGCCACCCATCACCATGGTGATTTTCCGAAATTACCAGTGGGGTGCGGAGAAGCGGAACACAACGCTGTGGTACGACAACAACTTTGTCGGCACGGAGCTAGACCGCGACACATCCTATGCCGGCATCGCACGGGCTTGTTCAGCCGAAGGCGTATCGGTCAAGTCGCAAGAGGAACTGACGGACGAACTGCACAAGGCCGTTGAACGTCAGATGAAGGAAGGCAAGACCACCTTCATTGAAGTGCTGCTCAACCAGGAGCTCGGCGAACCGTTCCGGCGGGATGCGATGAAGAAACCGGTTGTTGTCGCCGGCATCGACAAGGCCGACATGCGCCCACAGCAAGGCGCTGCCTGACCCATTGAAACAATACGCGCGGCGGTGACACCACCGCCGCGCCTTCATTTTCTGTTGCATGCGCAATCAAGGATTGGCGCAATGAAATCATTTGTCCCTACAACTGCGCAGATGCAGTCGCACTTTCCCGGCATCGCCGTCTCCGTCCTGATTGCCATATCGGCGCAGTTCCTGTCCGAGCATTACGGCGCACCAGCCATGCTCATGGCGTTGCTTCTGGGACTTTCCCTGCACTTTCTTGCGGAAGAGGGCACGCGCACCGAGCCTGGGATCTCGCTTTCCGCACGCACAGTGCTGCGGCTCGGCGTGGCACTGCTTGGCGCCAGAATAAGTGCCGACATGCTGGTAGGGCTCGGCACCCCGATGATCGCGCTCGTGATTTCAGGCGTGCTCGTGACAATCGTGTTTGCGCTGATTGTCTGCCGTCTAGTCGGACGGTCCATCGGCTTTGCGTTGTTGACCGGTGGGTCGGTCGCAATTTGCGGGGCCTCGGCCGCCATGGCCATTGCTGCGGTTCTGCCAAAACACGACAAATCCCAGCGGGATCTTGTCTTCACCGTGCTTTCGGTGACAGTCCTGTCGACGATTGCGATGGTGCTCTACCCGATGCTGTCGAACCTGTTCGGCTTTAGTCCCCGTGACAGCGGTGTCTTTTTGGGCGGAACCATCCACGACGTTGCTCAAGTTGTCGGGGCCGGATTTTCGATCAGCCCTGAAGTTGGGGAAAATGCCACTCTGGTCAAACTGATACGCGTTGCCATGCTGGCACCGGTGGTCCTGATTTTTTCACTTGCTTATCGCTCCAGCAGCAAGGCAACGACCGGCAAGAAGCCTCCCCTGCTTCCTGGCTTCGTCATTGGCTTTCTGATCCTCGCAATTTTGAATTCAATTGGCCTGATCCCGTCCTTCGTCTCGGAAGCTGCCGGCAATCTGTCTCGATGGTTTCTTCTGATTGCCATTGCAGCGGTTGGTCTCAAGACCTCCTTGAAAAAGATGCTCGATGTTGGCGGCGTTGCCATCGCCCTTATCGTCGCAGAAACGATATTCCTGGGCGGCTACGTTTTGATAGGCCTGCGCGTGATCGACTAGGTTTCCGTATGCTTCTGAACAGCTTTTTGAGCTTTCGGAGACCTCGAGCGCACCATCGGTGGCAATGCGGTGTTAGTCTGATTGTCGGGATCAATTGAACTTGATGAACCGACACCTGGAGACCAATGCCTCAACGCCCGGAAATCAAGGATCTCAGCCTGAAGGCTCTGGAGCTTTTCCAACTATGCGCCCGCCGCGGGTCTCTTCAGGCCGTTGCAACTGAAACCGGCCTTTCGCCAAGTACGGTTTCACACCATTTGCGCAACCTTGAAAGTTCCTTGCGCGTTCAATTGATAGACCACTCACGGCGCCCGCTTGTTCTGACACCAAAGGGCAAGATTTTCCTTCGCAACATTGATGATGCGTTGCATGCATTGCGCAAGGCCAGAGCCGAGGCCGCTGTCGGGGATATGTCTGATGCAAGTTATCTGAGGGTGGGAGCGATTGAGGACTTTGACAGCGACGTCATTCCCGCGCTCGCTGTCTCGCTGTTTGAAAGCATGCCGAATTGCGACTTCGTCTATCACACAGATTCAAGCCACCGGATTATGGAGATGCTGAAGAACCGGGACCTTGATATCGGCATAACCGCAACGTCAAATGAGCGGTTTCCAGATTGCGTTGAGCGACCGCTTCTGCGCGACCCGTTTGTCATGGTGTTGCCGAAGAACCTGGACTGGCGACCCGCCGAGGTTTTGAACGGCAAGGCAAACCTGCCCTTTCTGAGGTTTTCCAGCAATCTCGTGATCGCACGGCAGATCGAAGCGCAGCTGCGGAGGATAAACGTATTGCCCGCACACCGGTTCGAGTGCGACAACAACCAGACCCTGCTTGCGATGGTTGCGGCCGGAACGGGTTGGGCCGTCACCACACCCCTCTTGTTTTCAAGAGCACGGCGCTTTCACACCCATGTTGAGATGCACCGTTTCCCTGGAAAAGGATTTGCGCGCAATCTGGCGGTGCTGGCAAACGACGACTGTTCGCGTTCCGTGCTGGATCTGGTGGAGGGATCCCTACGCGATCTCATCCAGGAAACCCTTATCAAACCCACTCAACGAGATGCGCCCTGGTTGGCGGAAAGCTTCAGGCTTCTGGACCGGACCTGAGGACTTTGACGACCGGGAAGTGCCCACCGACCTTCAAAGGATTTTGAAACGGTCTCTAATATACCGGTCTTCGTCCTTTTCGAGATAAACAGGATGGTGGCTGTTGAGGATGTCCATTGCTCTTTCGCGCGCCCGGCCCCATGCATCCCGAGCGCCGTTTTGCGCCCAGGTTCTCGGCTCGTCCCGGTCAGCAAGCGCGGGATAAAAATAATCCCGTTCCATAGCCTGGTAAGTGTTTTCGCACCCCAGAAAATGCCCTTCTCCCAGAACCGCGTCTCGAATGGTTTCAAAGGCAAGACTTTTTTCGGTCACCTCGATGCCGCGCAAGGTGCGGTAGGTAAGTGAGTGCATTTCATCGTCCAACACGAAAGCCTCAAAACTTGCCCCAAGCAAGGATGCCGTCATGCCCGAACTCTCGTAGATGAGATTGCCACCAGCCAGTGCTGCTGCAAGCGATGTGATCCCCTTTTCAACGCCGGCCTGCGCATCGACAGCCTTGGCATCGGTCATTGAACAGGCAACGCCGGACGGGAGCCCAAGCCAGTTCGTCAATTGCGCTGAAGCAGCGTTCAAAAGAGCTGTTTCCCCACCACCACCTGAAAAGGCACCCGTGCGCAAGTCCACAACCAGTGGCCAGTTGGAAAAGATCATCGGAAATCCCGGGCAAATGGCGTGCACCATCACAAGGCTCGCAAGCGTTTCGGCAAGTGACTGCGCCAGAAAACCGGCGAGCGTCGCCGGTGCCGTCGCACCTGCCTGAGCGGCCGTGATACACGTCATCGGTATCTGGTGCCTGATGCATTCATAAACCACTCCGACGGCGTCCTCGCCATACCTCAGCGGCGAAATTACCGGGCTGATATGCGCTTTCAGAAACGGCTGCTTTGCGAATTGACCGCTGCCACCGGCAGCAACATCCAACATCTCCACGATCGGGCTGACATGCTCCGGTAAAGTAAAGGAGGTCGCGACCGGCTTGGTGGTGTTCTTGAGTAGCGCATAGACCGTGTTCACATCGAGATCGAAATTGTCGGGAACATCCGTTGCGACGCAGCAGCGGGTGAACCAGCTGACATTCTGGAGTACGTCCTGTAGACGGGTAAAATTGTGCAGATCCGCAAGCGTTGACGGTCGATAGAGGCCGGTTTCCATATCAAGCGTTTGAACTGCCGCACCTCCGGTCCCGAAATAGACCCGGTCCGCACCGACAACAATGGACCGTTGCTCATCTCTCCCGTGAAAGGTGAAGGACTTAGCTGCCGAAGCGATCGCGGCCTCAACAAGCCTTTCCGGAAAGCACAGTCTGTCGCCGCTTCCAGACGATGCACCCGCAGCGATCAGATCCGCTCGAAGCCGGGCGGGCACCTCTCCCATACCAAGACTTGAAAGCAGGTCCAGGGCAGTTTGAAAAATCCGGCAAAGATCGGTTTCGTCGAGGGGCCTGTACCGCCCTCCCGGCTGACCGGGCGGACACGGGTCGATCAAAGGTTTAGCGGCCCGCATTGCCAATCGCTCCTTGCGGCCACCTCTCTTTTTAGACCTCCTGCCAAAACGGATCCTCCAGAACCTTTGCGGTCGATTTCAAAAGATCCACAAAGCCGGCGCAATGAAATTGAGATGTATTTTAAAATTTCGTTTTAATATTTCTATTTTTTCGAATTTAGTGATCCCTGCGTTGTCGGCTGTCGCGCGGTTCGGCTTTATGGGCCTTCCATCGAATTTGGAGTCGAAACGCATGAAGTCGCGTACCAGGGCCGTCGTCATCGGCGGAGGCATTGCCGGATGCTCAACGCTTTTCCATCTCACGCGAGAAGGCTGGAGCGACGTTGTTCTGGTCGAACGTAACGAGTTGACCAGCGGCACAACCTGGCATTCAGCAGCCCAGGTGACAAATTTTGGCATGAACCAAACGATGGTCGGCCTGAAAAGCCACTCCATCCGCCTTTATAAGGACCTGGCGGAAAACCCTGAATACCCGATCAACTATCATCATGGCGATGGAGGTATGCGGCTCGCGAACACACACGCCCAGATGCAGGGTTACCGGCATTTCGCCTCCATGGCGCGTGCAATGGACGTTCATTTCGAAGTTATTGACGCAGACGAATGCGCCCGCCGTCACCCGCTGGTTTCCAAGGACAATCTCTTAGGTGGGTTGTGGGACCCCTTGGACGGCGACATCGACCCCGCTCAGTTGTGCCAGGCACTCGCCTTTCACGCCCGCAAGGCAGGTGCTGAAATCTACCGCAACACACCCGTGACGGCTTTGACCCAGCACCGGGACGACACATGGACCGTACACACAGAACACGGGGACATTGACTGCGATGTCGTTGTCAACGCCTGCGGCTATCGGGTCAATGAAGTCGCCGCCATGATGGATGTGCACCACCCGGTCGCCTCCATGGAACACCAGTATTTTCTCACCGAAGACATTCCGGAAATTATTGCAGCAGACCACCGGATGCCGCTCATTCGCTGCCCGATCAGCGACTATTATTGCCGGCAGGAAAAACAGGGCTTGCTGATCGGTTTTTACGAACAGGACTGCAAGACCTTCGGCATGGATGGCATCGACCCGAACTTCGTCAACGCCTTGTGCCCGGACGACCTTGATCGCATTATGGATGTGTTGGAGGGCGCCTTTGAAAGAATGCCCGCCCTTACGGAGGCTGGCATCCGCTCGGTTATAAACGGTCCCATCACTTATACGATTGACGGGGCACCACTTGTCGGCCCCATTCCAGGCAAGCGAAACGCATATTGCATAATCGGGCTCAGAGCTGGCCTTGGAGAAGGTGGCGGCCACGGATGGCTTCTGGCCCAGCAGATTGTTCATGGCGAAGCGTGCTACGACACCTGGTGCATCGACCCGCGAAGATTTACGGGGCATGCCAATGTCGAGTTGACGTCAGTCAAAGCGATCGAAGACTATCAAAACGAGTTCCGTTTTCACTTCCCACATGAACACCGGCCTGCGGGACGACCAGCCAAGACAACACCGCTCACGCCCCATTTGAAGGCAGAGGGCGCAGAGTTCACCGCGATCAATGGCTGGGAGCGCGTCGACTACATCAAACCGAATGAAGAGTTTCATCCCTCGCTCAGTTACGGTTTCGATGAGGCTTTTGGTGTGGTCAAACGCGAGATCGAGAATGTTCGGGACAATGTCGGCCTATGCGAAGTCAACGGTTTCAACAGGATTGAGATTACAGGTGCCGACCGGCATACGTTTCTCGATCGGCTCGTCTGCGGCAATGTGCCAAAGCGCGATGGACGCGTCGGTCTTGGCTATCTTCTCAATCATCACGGCAGGATCAAATGCGAAGCAACATTTGCGAACCTGCCACGGAGCGATCGTGGCCCTGCCCGCGTCTGGTATGGCTCTGCCGCAGCAAGTGAATATCACGACATGGACTGGTTGAGGCAGCACCTTCGCGACGACGAAGATGTTGAGATCAAAAGCCTGACCAATGATCAGACTATCCTCGTTGTTGCCGGGCCGAATGCTAGAAAGGTGCTGTCCGAGTGTGCGCGAGGCGACTGGTCCGCCGAAACGTTTCCATGGCTTAGCGTTCGCGAGTGTTTTGTCGGCTTTGCGCCAGCCACCGTCATGTCGGTGAGCTTTTCCGGCGAGTTGGCCTATGAAATCCACGTCCCGAATGCGTCGCTTTATGCGGCTTATGCTGCGCTTCGCCAGGCAGGGGCACCGCTTGACATGAAGCTGTTTGGCGCACGCGCGGTGGAAGCCATGCGCCTCGAGAAAGGCTTCTTCCATTGGAAGGTGGATCTTCTGACTGAGTTCGACCCTTTTGAGACCGGCCTCGATCGATTTGTGAAAATGTCCAAGGACACGTTCATAGGAAAGGCTGCCCTTCAAAAACTTGTAGAGAATGGGCCAACCAAAAAGATTGTGACGCTGAGAATTGACGCCGAACATGCCCCGGCACCACCTGGAGCCTCGCTGATGAAGGGCGAGACTGTCGTCGGCACTGTGACGTCTGGCGACTGGGGGCACAGGGTTGGAATGAACCTTGCCTATGCTTTTGTTGACCCGGTCTATTCAGAAGTCGGACAAACCATGTTGCTCGATCTGTGTGGCGAGCCGGTCGCTGCGACCGTCATTCCACCTTCTCCATATGATCCCGGACATGATCTCATGCGGGGCTGACCCTCAGGACATGGCTGCGGGCCGGGTGTTGCGATTTCAGACGGATGTTCTTGCAACGTCGAGTGTCAGGCAGCACCGTCCAGGACGAGCCCGGTCGCGCAGTGCACGATGATTTCCGAAACCGTTTGGCAATCATCCAGTGAAAACGTAAGCGGGATCCGCATGTCGAACAAACCTGCAAGGATGTCATCGGTTTGCGGCAGTTTCTGGCGTTCCAGATACCGCCAACTGTGATGATTTGAGGTAAAGGCAACAGGGTCCACGTCGCCGAACCACTTCAATTCTACTCCCAGTGATTTGGCATTTGCCACAAACTGCCTTGCTTCGGGCTCGGCAATTCCGGGAATACGGAATTGAATAGAACTGCCGACATAGAATTCCTTCGATGAGCGCTCCGGCAGAACGATTGTGGCCGAACGGCTCAAGTGACCGGCGACAAGATCATATCGTTCATTCCAGCGCTGAATGTTCTCTTCCAGTACCGCAATTTGAGGTTTCAGGATCGCTGCTCTCAGATTGTCCATCCGTCCGGACATGTTCGGGGTATCAAGGCGCGCATCGTTAAAGTGGTGCTCTGCGGGTGCTGCACCGTGGCGCTCATAAAGCATGTATGAGCCTGAGAGCATGATGGCCCGGGCCATGAAGTCAGGATCATCAGATGTCAGAAGCCCTCCTTCTCCGGAATTGATGTGCTTGTAGGTTTGTGCCGAGAAACATCCCGCCAGGCCGAAATTTCCGCTTAAAGCCCCGTTCCAGCGCGCACCCATTGTGTGGGCGCAGTCTTCAATCAGCGTCACACCCGTCTCGTTCAGAACCGCAACCAATTCATCCATGTCGCACAAGTGACCGCGCATGTTCGACAACAGCAGATGCTTCGCACCGCAGCCCGAAATTTTCTTGCGCAGATCGTGCAGGTCGATCACCAGGTCCGGTGTTATCTCAACGAGAACCGGAACCGCGCCAACAGATGCAATCGCGCCTGGAACCGGGGCAAGGGTAAAACTGTTTGTGAGGATCTTGTCACCCGGGGCGACACCGGCAGCACGCAGCGCAATCGACATGGCATAACCGCCGGAGGCGCAGGCAAGGCAGTATTTTGCACCTTGAAAGACAGCATAGTCCCGCTCAAGCTCACTCGCGACGCTCGGTTCGCTGCCCAGCGTATTGTAGCGATGAAGGCGGCCGGATTTCAAAACTTCCACCGCTGCCGCGATCGCCTCGTCAGGAATGGCTTCCTGTTGCGTGAATTGCCCCGTGAACGCTTTCAAACTCCACCTCGCCCCGTCAGCGGTCAGTCAAATGACCGGCGAATGATCATCATTGAAAACGAATAGTGCTGGGACCTGCGAGATGTGCAAGCAGATTATGCATCTCGCACATAGAGGACTTGTTTAGTCCTTGCCCGCAAGCTTGGATTTGACCTTCAGCCGTCCAGCTGCACCTCGGACATGAGCGGCCATGGCATCGCGCGCGGCGGCTTTGTCGGAGGCCTCGACGGCATTCAAAACCTTCAGGTGTTCTGCAATCGTGGTACCGACGAGATCCTTCTTTACGTGAAGGCCGGATGTCGCCCGGGTGGTGTCTTTCAACCGAGACGAAATATATCCGATGATGGCGGAAAGGTAAGTGTTGCGCGTGGCATTTCCGAGTGCGCGGTGAAACGCGGCGTCCGCTTCCAACCGCTCGTCATCAAATTGCTCCTGTCCACCCATCTCGGAGATGGCATTTCGCATATCCTGAAGATCGTCGGCGCTTCGGCGTTCAGCTGCCAGTCCCGCCGCTTCAATTTCCAGGATGCCTCGCAATTCGAACAGATCAGCAAGATTGTCCGACTTGCCGAGGGCACGAATATCGACACGGAATGTTTCACGCTCCGACACCGGTTTGACGACCGCGCCGCGTCCTTGCCGGGATTCAATGACGCCATCGGAACGCAGCCTGGCGATGGCTTCACGCACGACGTTACGGCTGACGCCAAAGGTGTCGGCAAGGCTGTGCTCTGTCGGCAATGTGTCACCGGGTACCAATTCGCCATCGGTGATCTTGGCCATGATGTCAGCAGCAATCTGATCCGGCAAAAGAGACGCCCGCTGCACCTCCCGAAATTGCGGCATCACCGCTCCTCCCTGCATTGTCTTGTGTCGTTTTTTCACGACTTTAATGTATGCATAGGCGAAGGGTGCCTGCTTGTCGAGCTAGGGGCGACCCGTATGTTTCAATGGCAATCCGTCTGAATGACACCTGTCTAAAGTGCATAGATCACTTCTGCTGCCCTGACGGCGGCAGAAGCCCTATTCTCGACGCCGAGTTTGACGAAGATCTGTTCCAGATGCTTGTTGACCGTGCGCGGCGACAGGCCAAGGATTTCACCAATGTCCTTGTTCGACTTGCCTTTGGATATCCAAATCAAGACCTCGGCTTCCCGATTTGTGAGATCAAAACGCTCCTGCAAGGCACTTATCTGTCCGGCTTCGTTTTCAGCAGTCACCCGGAACAGGTTTTCGTCGGGTCCGACACGGCCAAGCGGATGCAATTGTACAGACAGGTCTTCCGAAAGACCAAGCATGAAGCTTTTGCGCCGATCGTTTGCCTGTCCGGCACCGTCCAACCAGTCCCCCAGTGCCCTGCCCAGTCGGAAGAGACTGTCTTCTGCAATGCCCGTACGCGCAAGAAGGTTCTGGATTTGCGGCGTCGACCAGAGGACTGCCCCTTCTCGCGACACAGCAATAAGATGGCGGCCCGCCGCATCCAGAGCAACATGCGCGCTTTGTACAGAGCGTGCGTTTTTCAGATGCACCTTGATGCGTGCCTTCAATTCATCAACATCAATAGGCTTGGTGAGGAAGTCCACCCCTCCCGACTCCAGTGCCTTGACCACGTGTTCGGTCTCAGAGAGACCGGTCATGAAGATAACCGGGACATGCTTTAGTGCAGGATTTTCCTTGATCCTGCTACACGTGTCGAAACCGTCAAGGCCTGGCATGACAGCGTCCATCAATATCGTGTCGGGTGTCACCCTTTCACACACGGACAGCGCCGCCTCACCACTTGTCGCCACCAGCACGGCAATTCCGGTCTGTTTCAGCGCTTCGGTGACGAAACCCAGCGTTTCCGGACTGTCGTCAACAACCAGAACTGTATCCCGGCGCTCATCCGTCATGTACTTCCAATCCGCTTAACACGTCTTTGTAGGCTTTAAAGTCGAAACGCGTGAGATGTCCTTGCAAGGTTTCGGTGAGTGGCCGATATTCCGGCATTTCGGCAAGCTCGCTCAATTTCGCCTCGATGCCTTCCACATATCCGATCTCTGCCAGCGACATCAGATCCGCCACCTGATCGGCTCCCGGTGAGCGAAATTTCGTCACGGGCGCAGGGCCCCGGTTTTCAAGATTTGGGGTTTCGGTCCAACTCAGCGACAGATGTTTCTGCAGGAGGTCAAACAACTGGCCGATATCAAATGGCTTGGCAAGCGTCGCATCATGATGGGATGGGCCATCGGGGCGTAGAGCCTGATCGCCGATATTGGCCGACAACATGACGATCGGTGCCATGACATTCCGGTCCCGCAAGGCCTCTGCCAGTTCCCACCCATTCATGCCGGGCATCAAGATATCGACGAGATAAAGATCCGGCTTGTGCTCAACGATTTCACCGAGGCAGGATTTTGCGTCCTCGCCCTCCAACACGGTGAAACCTATTGGTTTGAGAATATCGCTCACCAAAGCACGATGGTCCGGATTGTCATCGATCACCGCGATTGTGCGGTGCTGGCCCTCATAACCACGAACCTGGCGTTCAAGTCGAACGGTGTCCACTGGGCGATCCACTGCGGCAAGCATGAGCCTGACTTCAAAAGAAGCGCCCTTTTCCGGTTCGCTGGCGAGGGCGATCGCACCTCCCATGGTTTCAGTGAGCAACTTGGTAATCGTCAATCCAAGCCCAAGACCCGGCGTCCTTGCGCCACTGGCTGCCTTGCTGCGGCCGAAGGGTTCGAAAATCTTTCCCTGTTCATCCAGAGCGATGCCGGGGCCGCTGTCGCTCACGACGAAGCTCGCGACCTGGGACCGATAGCTGATGGACAAGGAAACCTCGCCCGCATCGGTGAATTTGATCGCGTTCGAGAGCAGATTGACCAGAATTTGCCGTAACCGCTTCTCATCTGTTCGAGCAAAAACCGGTAGATTGCGAGCCCTGACATAGTTGAAACCAAGCCCTTTGGCGGCAGCCTGCATGCGGAACATGTCGACGATCTGGTCCAGAAATTCATAAAGGTTGATTTCGTTGGAATAGATCTGCAGGCGGCCTGCCTCGATGCGGGAGATATCCAGAAGACCATCGATCAGACCGGAAAGGTGTTCCGCGCTTCGGCGAATAGTGCTGACCGCCGGTTTGCGGGCAGGCGGAAGAGTTTCATCCCGCTCCAGAACCTGCGCATAGCCCATGACCGCATTCAGGGGTGTCCTGAGTTCGTGACTGAGGCCGACCACATAGCGGCTCTTGGCAAGATTAGCCGCCTCAGCGTCCTCCTTTGCCTTCTGCAAGGCCGCGTCCGTGACCCCGTGGGCATCGATTTCCTTTTGAAGGAGCGCGTTCTGGCGCACAGATTCTTCTTCCGCGACCCGGCGGGTGTCGTGGGCCAGAACCAGAAACCAGCAAGCGATGCCGGCAACGATGGCAAAAACGAAGAAAATCAGTGCAACGGTTTGGGCGATAATGCCGGTCGGGTCACCAAGCCGGCTTGCGGCCTGTGCATAGATAATCCAGAGCACCAGGCCGATGCTGGTCACCGACAAGAACGAAAACAGCGCATAGCGTCCCAGCCGGGATCGGAAATGGACAAGCATCCTTTCCGGCAAGATCATTCCGGCAACTGAGCCAACCTGATGGGAAAGCCGGGCTTTCGGCTTGCAGGAATCGTGACAGCGTGCATCCAGCGAACAGCACAGCGAACAGATTGGCGCTCTGTAGGCCGGGCAATAGGCCATGTCTTCCGGTTCGAATGGGTTTTCGCAGATGGAGCAGGCTATCTGATCGGCGCTCTGCCAACTTTGCCTTGGTTTGCGCGCCAGGTAGTACTGGCCCCTGGTCAAATAGGCGATCAATGGCACGGCAACAAAGGCAATACCCATCGCCAGGAACGTTGCCAAAGCTGCCGCGATCTCACCGAACATGTCGAAATGGGCAGCAAGAGCCAACCCGGCCGCCAGAAACATGGCCCCCGTCCCGACCGGATTGATGTCGTAAAGATGTGCACGCTTGAACTCAATGCCGGGCGGCGACAGACCCAAAGGCTTGTTGATGAACAGGTCCGCCGAGATGGCGGATAACCAGGCCATGGCAATGATGGAAAAGATACCGAGTGTCTCTTCCAGAAGTCCGTAAATGCCGAGCTCCATCAAGAGTAGCGCAATTCCAACATTAAAGACCAACCAGACCACCCTGCCCGGATGAGAATGGGTCAGGCGTGAAAAGAAGTTCGACCAGGCAAGCGACCCCGCATAGGCGTTCATGACGTTGATCTTTAGCTGCGCCACGACGACGAAGGCCGCCATCAAGAGCAGCACCAGAGTTTCATTGGGGATCATGTAGCCGAAGGCAACAGCATACATGCGCGCCGGTTCGTCCGCATGTTCCACGGGCACACCATGAGACATAACGAGGACCGCCAGGAAGGACCCTGCGATCATTTTTGGAGCGCCCAGAACGACCCAGCCGGGCCCGGCCAGGAACAGCGCCAGGCGGTGCCGCTTTCGGACGAAATCCTGAGCTGGAAGAAATCGAAGAAAATCGACCTGTTCGCCGATCTGGGCCATCAATGCCAAAATAACTGCGGAAGCTGCACCAAAGCTGACGAGGCTGATGTTGTCCCAGCCTCCTCCCGATGTTGCCGGCGCACCGGTTGATGGATCGATCCCGGAGAAACTCAGCCATTCACCGACGGCTTGCCAATCGGTGAAAGCTATGAATACGAAGGGCAAAATGTTGAGAATGATCCAGAAAGGCTGCGTGGCCAGCTGAAACCGGCTGATCCAGGTAATGCCATGCGTGACCAGCGGAATGACCGCAACCGCGCTGATGATGTAGCCAAGCCATAGCGGTACGCCGAATGCAAATTCCAGCGCGCTCGACATGATTGACGCTTCAATGGCGAAGAGAATGAAGGTGAAGCTGGCATAGATGAGCGAAGTGACCGTTGAACCGATATAGCCAAAACCCGCACCTCTGGTCAGAAGGTCAATATCAACACCGTAGCGCATGGCATAGCGGCTGATCGGCAACCCTATGACGAGAAGAACGAGGCTGCCGACCAGAATGGCAAGAAAGGCGTTAGCCGTCCCATACGAGAGCGTGATGGCGCCACCGATAGCCTCCAGCGCCAGGAAGGAAATGGCTCCGATTGCAGTTTGCGAGATCGCACGCGATGAGAACTTGCGTGCACTCTTTGCCGTGAAGCGCAGCGCATAATCTTCAAGCGTCTGGTTGTTGACCCATTTGTTGTATTGGCGCCGAATGGGCAGAATGCGTTGACGGGCATTCATTTGGCAGGCGCCGCGGCCAAGGCGATCTTCGGCTTCCTCAGTTCAGAATTGGCGTGCGTTTGGGACGTCATGAAGCCAGTGAGTGCCTCATAAATCATCATTTGCCTGCTTTTTCGGCAAACACTCGTCTTCATCAGCCCGATTTTCCGCCCCGTTACTCTGGTTAGCCAAAACACTCAGCATTTTTCGTGCCGAACTGGCTTACACTTTGGCGTAACCCCGTTTTCGCCACTTACGTCAATTGACGTATGTTGCGCCGCAACAGTTCCGGCGCACGATCCTTCCCCGACAGCGGCAGTCCTTCCAGCCGCCATTCGCCGGCCGGGAACCGGCGACGTCATCGAAAAGGGGAACTCATATGAAAAAGTCTTTTACCAAATTCGCATTGGCAGGTCTGATGGCCTCCACCATGATCGGCGGCGCAGCTGCTGAAGACACCATCAAGGTTGGCATCCTGCACTCCTTGTCCGGCACGATGGCGATTTCGGAAACGACGCTCAAAGACGCAATGCTGATGCTCATCGAAGAGCAGAACAAGAAAGGCGGTCTTCTCGGCAAGAAACTGGAAGCCGTTGTCGTCGACCCTGCGTCCGACTGGCCACTCTTTGCGGAAAAAGCGCGTGAACTGATCGAAGTCAACGGCGTTGACGCTGTCTTCGGATGCTGGACTTCCGTTTCGCGCAAATCCGTGCTGCCGGTCTTTGAAGAACTGAATTCACTGCTCTTCTATCCGGTTCAGTACGAAGGCGAAGAATCTCAGCGCAATGTCTTCTATACCGGTGCGGCACCGAACCAGCAGGCCATTCCGGCAGTTGACTACCTGATGAATGAAGAAGGCGTCGAGCGCTGGGTCCTGGCCGGCACAGACTATGTCTACCCGCGGACAACCAACAAGATCCTGGAAGCCTACCTGAAGTCGAAGGGTGTCGCTGAAGAAGACATCATGATCAACTACACGCCGTTCGGTCATTCCGATTGGCAGACGATCGTTTCCGACATCAAGACCTTTGGATCCGCCGGCAAGAAAACTGCTGTGGTTTCAACCATCAACGGTGACGCCAACGTTCCCTTCTACAAGGAACTCGCGAATGCCGGCATCAAGGCTGAGGACATCCCGGTCGTTGCTTTCTCGGTGGGTGAAGAAGAGCTTGCAGGTCTCGACACGGAGCCGCTCGTCGGCCACCTGGCTGCCTGGAACTATTTCCAGTCCGCAGACACTGACATCAACGCCGAGTTCATCGACGCCTGGCACGCCTATATCGGCGACGAAGAACGCGTAACAAACGACCCGATGGAAGCTCACTTCATTGGCTTCAACATGTGGGTCGAGGCCGTTGAAAAGGCCGGCACCACCGATCCGGATGCCGTGATCGACTCCATCGTCGGTGTGACCGTTCCGAACCTGACAGGCGGTTACAGCGCAATGATGCCGAACCACCACATCACCAAACCAGTCCTGATCGGTGAAATCCAGGATGACGGTCAGTTCGAAACCGTTTGGGAAACCTCAGGCCTCGTGGTCGGCGACGCCTGGTCCGATTACCTGGAAGGCTCCAAGGACCTGATTTCCGACTGGCGTGCACCAATGTCATGCGGCAGCTTCAACACCGCCACTGGCGAGTGCACCGGCTCCGGTTCCTAACGAATCGACCAAAACCGGGGCGGGCCAGCAAATTGGCCCGCCCCGAATGGCTTGGTTCGTAACGGTGGGCGATAAATGTCCTTGAAGGATCTTCTCCTCCTGGTCGATAGCCAACACGTTCGTTTGGACGAACAGGCCAACACTAAATGCACCGGTTTCCCGCCTTGCGGGCACCACCAAGCGGCTCTTTGACGAGAGGCCGCCATCGTCAAGCTCACAACGCCGGTGGACACATGTCCTTCTTGAAATCCCTCTTCCTGATCCTGGGCCTCATTTTTGGTGTCTTTGTGAGCCCTGCTGTTGCCCAGTCCGAGCCGGAAACGCTCCGCCCGCTGATCAACGAGCTTGCCAAAGGCAAATATGCCGAAACGGAACAGCAGATTGGCGCCCTGGCTGCAACGGGCGATCCTGCTGTGGCTCCGGCACTGAAGGCACTCAGCGAAGGCGATCTCTTCTTTCGCAAGTCCGACGGTGTGGTGTTCATCGCTGAGAAGCAAGGCAACTCCTACAATCTGAAAGACCCACTAACGCTCGAGGCAGCGGGAGAAGCCGGCAGACGCGAAGTCAAAAAAATCAAGGTCAACAACAAGCTACGCCGTGTGATCCGGTCGGCACTCGGTTCCCTAACGCTGATGGCTTCGGACCCGAACGTACGGCGGCTGGCGGCTGTGGCGATTTTCAAGGCCAAGGATCCCGAGGGTATCGAAGCACTTGATGTAGCGCTTGCTGCTGAAGAAGACGAGGGCGTGCGCCGTGTCATGGAGCAGGCGCGTGCCGCAGCCGTATTGAATTCAGACCTCGATGAAACGCAAAAACTTGACGCTGTCGCCACTCTTTCGGACATGGGCAACAGAGATGCACTTTCGTTGCTTTTGAGTGTCAGGGCTTCGTCAGAAGGCGTGGTCCGCTCCGCTGCAAGCGAAGCCATCACAAAGATTGAAAAGTCAATTGCCACCTGGGATGCGGCCCAGAACATCTGGTACGGCGTGTCTCTGGGATCGGTTTTGTTGCTGGCGGCAATCGGCCTTGCCATTACGTTCGGCGTGATGGGTGTCATCAACATGGCGCATGGCGAGATGGTGATGATCGGCGCTTACACCACCTTTGTGGTTCAAGACGTGATCCGGACCTCCATGCCAGGTCTGTTTGAATACTCTCTCTTTATCGCACTTCCACTTGCCTTCCTCGTTGCGGGTTTGATCGGAATTGCGATCGAGCGCGGCGTCATACGCTGGCTCTATGGTCGACCGCTCGAAACATTGCTCGCAACCTGGGGCATTTCGCTGATCCTGCAACAAGCCGTGCGCTCCATCTTCGGACCGACCAACAGGGAAGTCGGCAATCCCGACTGGATGTCTGGAGCGTTCGAGCTCGGGCAAATGACAATCACCTATAACCGGATGTGGATCATTGTCTTTGCCTTGCTGGTTTTTGCAGGACTGATGCTGGTTCTCAAGAAAACCCCCTTTGGTCTCTACACGCGTGCAGTTACCCAGAACCGGCGCATGGCTGCCTCAATGGGCATTCGCACCCCATGGATTGACGCTCTGACATTCGGCCTCGGATCGGGCATCGCAGGGATAGCGGGTGTTGCCCTCAGCCAGATCGACAACGTCTCTCCCAATCTCGGTCAGGGCTACATCATCGACAGTTTCATGGTTGTCGTGTTCGGCGGGGTCGGAAATCTCTGGGGAACATTGGTCGGTGCCATGACGCTTGGGGTCGTCAACAAGTTTCTGGAGCCCTATGCCGGCGCAGTGCTTGGCAAGATCTTCGTGCTCGTCTTCATCATTCTCTTTATTCAAAAGCGTCCTAGAGGCCTCTTCGCCCTCAAGGGCCGGGCAGTCGAAGCATGATGTCTTCCTTTCTCTTCCGCGCGATGGACGCAAAAGCCGGCATATTCCTGGCCATTCTAGGGGCTGCGATTGTCCTCGTTCCGGCTGGCAATCTTCTGGTTCCGGAGACATCGCCCTTCCACGTACCGACATATGCCGTCACGCTTATGGGCAAGTACCTGACATATGCCTTGCTTGCCCTGGCAGTTGATCTGGTTTGGGGTTACTGCGGCATCCTCTCGCTCGGTCACGCGGCGTTTTTCGCTCTCGGTGGTTATGCCATGGGCATGTATCTCATGCGCCAGATCGGTCCACGTGGCGTTTACGGCGACCCGGTCCTCCCCGACTTCATGGTGTTTTTGAATTGGGAGCATCTGCCCTGGTACTGGTATGGCTTCGACATGTTCTGGTTCGCCGCGTTGATGGTGCTGCTGGTACCAGGCGCTCTCGCCTTCGTGTTCGGATGGTTTGCGTTCCGCTCGCGTGTCACCGGTGTTTACCTTTCCATCATTACCCAGGCGCTTACCTACGCCCTCCTGCTCGCTTTTTTCCGGAATGACATGGGCTTCGGCGGCAACAATGGCCTGACAGACTTCAAAGACATTCTCGGCTTCGACATTCAAGCCGATACGACCCGCGCCGGCCTGTTTGCAGCCTCGGGCATTGCGCTGGTCCTGTGTTTCCTGATTTGCCGCTCGATCACGCGGTCCAAGCTCGGCAAGGTTCTCGTGGCTGTTCGCGACGCCGAAAGCCGAACACGGTTTCTGGGTTACCGGGTCGAACATTACAAACTGTTTGTGTGGACCCTCTCCGCCATGATGGCCGGAATTGCCGGCGCGCTTTACGTGCCGCAGGTCGGTATCATCAATCCAGGCGAGTTTGCGCCGGCAAATTCCATCGAGGTGGTGATCTGGGTGGCCGTTGGCGGACGAGGAACACTGGTGGGCGCGGTTCTCGGTGCAGTATTGATCAACTTTGCCAAGACCTGGTTCACCGCGGCACTGCCGGACATTTGGCTGTTTGCACTTGGTGGCCTTTTTGTCGTGGTCACGCTGTTTCTGCCAAAGGGGATCATCGGCACACTTGGCTCCGGCTGGACCGCATTGAGGCAACGCAAGATTTCCGCCAGATATGAAGCCGGTTCCGACCAACCGCCGAGCCCTGCCCCCCATTCGCCGGGCGCAGCCGCAAATATCTCACCAAGAGCCGAAAACACCGCGTCAAGCACATCCGGTGCTGCCAAACCACAGCCTGCGGAGTAAGTCGATGGCCCGAGCAACAAGTCTCCTTTATCTCGACGGTGTTTCCGTTTCCTTTGACGGCTTCAAGGCACTCAATGAGCTGTCACTGATTATTGCCCCTGGAGAAATGCGCGCCATCATCGGTCCGAATGGAGCCGGAAAGACCACCATGATGGACGTGATTACAGGCAAAACCCGCCCGGACACGGGAGAAGTCTTTTTCAACGGTGCCATTGACCTGACGGGTGAAGACGAAGCATCGATTGCCGAACTTGGGATCGGCCGCAAGTTTCAAAAACCAACGGTGTTTGAAAGCCACACGGTTTGGGACAATCTTGAGCTCGCGCTCAAAGCTCCACGCGGTCCGTTCTCAACACTGTTTCACGTTATCGCCCAGAGCGAGAAGAAGCGCATCGACCACCTTCTGGATCTCATTCGGCTTGGGTCAAAACGCCATGAACTGGCCGCCAACTTAAGTCACGGACAGAAACAATGGCTCGAGATCGGCATGTTGCTTGCTCAGGACCCGAAACTCCTGCTGGTTGATGAGCCGGCTGCCGGAATGACCGATGCAGAGACCGCAGAAACCGCAGAACTGCTGAAAGATATCGCCAAGGACCATTCCGTTGTGGTCGTCGAACACGACATGGTTTTCGTGCGATCCCTGGATGTCAAAGTAACCGTACTTCACGAAGGCTCGGTGCTGGCGGAAGGGTCACTTGATCATGTATCCGCGGATGAGCGGGTTGTCGAAGTCTATCTGGGCCGTTGAACCATGTTGCAAGTTGAAAAAATCAATCTTCATTATGGCGCTGCTCAGGCTCTCAAGGGCGTGTCGCTCAACGCTGAAATCGGCAAGGTAACCTGCCTGATGGGCCGCAATGGTGTCGGCAAGACCTCGACCTTGCGCGCGGTTGCCGGCCAGCATGGCATAAGCTCGGGCAAGATCGTGTGGGACGGAACCGACATTTCCACACTGCCTGCGCACGCGCGTGCGAAAAGCGGAATTGCGATTGTACCCCAAGGCCGCGAGATCTTCCCGCTCCTTTCGGTAAAGGAGAATCTGGAGACAGGCTACGCGCCGGTGAAACGCCAGGATCGAAACATCCCTGAGACGATCTACGAACTGTTTCCGGTTCTGAAAGACATGTTGAACCGGCGCGGCGGAGATCTCTCTGGAGGTCAGCAACAGCAGCTCGCCATTGCCCGTGCACTCGTAACCCGGCCAAGGCTTTTGGTTCTGGACGAGCCGACCGAAGGCATTCAACCGTCAATCATCAAGGATATCGGACGGGCAATTTCCTGGTTGCGGGATCAAGGCACCATGGCCATCGTGCTGGTCGAACAGTATTTTGAATTCGCACGCGATCTGGCGGATGACTATTCCGTAATGGACCGGGGCGAAATCGTTCTTTCCGGGACTGGCGCTGATCTCTGTGAGGCGGAGGTTAGACGCTTTCTTACGGTCTGAGATTTTGAAAGCAGGCTAACCGGTCAATCGCAAAGCCACCCCGGCGAAAAACCAGGGCAAATTGACCGTTGGCCCATTCAGGTCTGGCCTTTTCCGGCTACAGGATGTAATCGGTGCGCAACTTACGATGATTGGCGTTCGCCGAGAAGCATCCAAATGCGGGAATGAACAATGCGCGTTGCAATGATTGGAACCGGCTATGTAGGTCTGGTGTCCGGAACCTGTTTTGCCGATTTCGGTCACGTTGTTACGTGCATTGACAAGGACACTTCCAAAATCGACGCGTTGAACAACGGCGAGATCCCAATCTACGAGCCGGGCCTTCAGGATCTTGTCGCAAAGAACGTTTCGGAAGAACGGCTTTTTTCACGACTGCTACTGAGGAAGCAATCAGACAGGCGGACGCGGTCTTTATTGCCGTCGGCACACCAACCCGGCGCGGTGATGGTCATGCGGACCTAACCTATGTTTATGCCGCAGCTGAGGAAATCGCTGCCCTGATCGAAGGCTTCACCGTTATCGTCACCAAGTCCACCGTCCCAGTCGGCACGGGAGATGAAGTTGAAGCCATTATTCGGCGAACCAACCCCGATGCCGATTTCGCGGTGGTTTCGAACCCGGAGTTCCTGCGCGAAGGCGCCGCAATCAATGACTTCAAACGTCCTGATCGCGTTGTCGTGGGAACCGACAGCGAGCAGGCCGTGGAAGTCATGCGTGAGCTTTACCGCCCGCTCTATCTCAACGAAACACCGATCATTGTCACGCGCAGACGCACGTCCGAATTGATCAAATATGCCGCCAACGCATTTCTCGCCGTCAAGATCACCTTTATCAACGAGATTGCAGACCTTTGCGAGAAGGTCGGTGCCAATGTTCAGGAAGTGTCGCGTGGCATCGGACTTGATAACCGTATCGGGTCAAAGTTTCTGCATGCTGGCCCTGGATACGGCGGTTCCTGTTTCCCCAAGGACACACTTGCTCTGTCGAAGATCGCCGCAGACGTCCAGTCCGACCTGAAAGTGGTCGATTCCGTGATCGAGGTGAATTCAGCCAGAAAGAAGAAGATGGCTGACAAGGTCATCGATTTCCTAGGCGGAGATGTCAATGGAAAGACCATTGCCCTCCTCGGACTGGCTTTCAAGCCGAACACCGACGACATGCGTGAAGCGCCCAGCCTCGACATTGTTGCGAAACTGCAAGAGGCTGGTGCCAATATCCGTGCCTTTGATCCCGCAAGTATGGAAGAAGCAGAGAAGCTCATGACGGGCGTGTTGTTCTGCGATGGGCCCTATCACGCGATCGAAAACGCGGACGCTGTTGTCATAGTCACTGAGTGGGATCAATTCCGGGCACTGGATCTGGAACGCATGAAAACTCTGCTGAATGAGCCGAAAGTGGTGGACCTGCGCAACATTTACACCTCTGACTACATGGGTAGTCGTGGCTTCGAATATACAAGCATTGGTAGAAGCTACTAAGTTGTATTGACGGTGACAGTATTCAGAATGGTTGTAGACAGGTTGCAAGCACTCTGACTCACACCTTTGAAAACGTTACCAAAATTTCACATCACATTTAACTTTGGATTATTGCGCGATCAATTTCTGCGTGGTAACCAAATCCTTAACAGCAAGAACTTTTACGAGTTCTGTTAACCAATTGTTTACGATATCGTGGCGCGCGCAGGACCCAACAGGTACGATTTAACCGTTGTTCCTCGAATGCACGTGACCGCGTGAGGCTGACGGATTTTGGCAAACGAAACTGTCTCATATGACGCTGACGATCGTCGCAGCGGACCAATCAAGCTGCCCGGAATTTCCGGTCTGCAGCCGAAACGGGTCCGATCCGCGCGAAAGGTTCAGTCGCGCTTCCTGAAGCGATCTTTCGACGTTATCGCCGGCAGCATCGGACTCGTCTCGCTAATGCCTCTGTTTGTGCTGATTGCCCTTTCAATCAAACTGACAAGTCGAGGCCCGGTCTTTTTCAGACAACAGCGATATGGCTTGAACGGCGCACCATTCGAGGTTCTGAAGTTCAGGACCATGTACAAGAAAGTGTGCGACGATAGCGGTGTCGTGCAAACCGTTAAGAATGACCCACGAGTGACGCCTGTTGGGTCCTTCCTGCGGAAAAGCAATTTCGACGAGTTACCCCAACTGATCAATGTGCTTAGGGGCGACATGTCTCTCGTGGGGCCTCGCCCGCACGTGCCCGGTATGCTCGCCGCCGGTGTCCCGTACGAAGAATTTGATCCGAGATATATGGATCGCCATAAAATTCTACCTGGAATTACGGGACTGGCGCAGGTCAGCGGCTTCAGAGGTGAAACGCGCGAAGAATATCCGGCCCGCATGCGGCTGGAGCATGATCTTCATTATGTCGAGCACCAGTCTCTTCTGCTCGACATAAAGATCATTCTCGAAACCATACGGAACGAATTTTTCAGTGGCAAAGGCTACTGATTGTACTGACCTAAACCGTCAGATCTCACATTTTAGATGGATCAGTCAGACTTTTGACTTAAGCGGCCCGCGATGTGTCGAACGGCCAACAGATATCCGTCGACGCCGCACCCTGCCAACACTGCTTCCGCACGTTCCGAAACGTAGGAATGGTGCCGAAAATCCTCACGTTTATGAATATTCGAGATATGCACCTCGACAACAGGTGCGTCAAACGTGTTGAGCGCATCAAGGATGGCAATTGACGTGTGTGAATATGCGGCCGGGTTGATGATAATTCCATCAGCCTTCTCACGGGCCTCATGGATCCAGTCAATGAGTTCATGTTCAGCATTGCTTTGGCGAAATACGATTTCGACCCCGACTTGCGAACCCATGGTTTCGCAAAGCCGGCAAACATCATCGAGCGTCTGCGAGCCGTATATCTCCGGTTGGCGCTTGCCGAGAAGGTTGAGATTCGGTCCGTTCAGTATGTAGACAACTTTCGACATGTAAGAAGTTCCCTGTTCACCGTCAAAAACGGCAAGCCCCTTGCTAGTTTTCCTGCGCAATTAAGTGAATTACCACAAAAGATTGTGGACGGCTCCCGAATACACCAAGCACAACCAGACGTTCACTTGCACCGACCAATTTTACGTACTATTAACCATAAATCTCCAGTGTGTATGAAAATCACCTTAGCGAGAAATCATGATCAAGCTGCGTGAACGGCTGGACACTTTAGAAGCTCTGATGTCAGCCATTGAGGGCTATCAGCACCTCCCGATTGACGTTCTGTCTCAATTCCTTCTGGACCACTATACCGTCGATCTTGATGTGCTGGCCCAATTTGCCGACGCCGCGGAAAACAGCAGTTCCGTTGTTGCGAAGGGCGGTGAGACGTTCCAGACGGCAAGAGCCGGTGCTGCAGCTTAACCAGAACCAAGTCGGCAGCGCAAAAATCCTGAAAATCAACCGATTGCGGTGATGTTTTCGACGGGACCTTCCTCACCAGGTGGTTGACCTTGCGGCTGACCCGGTCCTCCCTGCCAGATTTTCTGACGGTTGCGAGATCTCCCGCGGCGCCGGCCCAAAATAGGTGGCGGTTTTGATGAAGTCACGCGGATGCAATATGACGCTCGAGACGCGTTGATAAAGAGACTTCGCAGAAATTGGTTTGGACAAAAGCTCATGCACACCGAGCCGGCGCGCTTCAACGATCCGGCTGCGTTCCGTATGCGCTGTCACCATGATGATCGGGATATAAGCGAACGGATTGTTGGGACTGCGGATCATGCGGACCATGTCAGCACCGTCCAGAATTGGCATGACCCAATCAAGGATCAAGATATCGGGATTGGCACGGTCCATGGCCTCGAGGCCGGATGCACCGTCCTCGGCCTCAACAATTCGGCGCGCACCGAAGCCCTGCAGCATCGTGCGCAGGATCGTCCGCATATATGCACTGTCTTCGACCAACAAAAATGTCAGCGAGGCAAGATCCAGGCTCACCTAGTCCTCCATGTTTCCTGACAGTGTTGACATGAAAGTCTGAACAATGAGTTAGCCAGTGAATTTCGCCTGTTTTGCCTTGATTTGCAGCGTTCAGGGAGGCACTGGAAAGCCTGCATGGATTGGTAAGGTGTTTACAAAACTCAAGGGATGCAAACAGACCCTTTCACCTCTCGGTAATGTTGCGGCACATTAATCTTTTGTCGCCTATCGCTTTAACGCGGGATTCAATCCTGAGCGTCATGGTGAGGCTGTATCGTCAATGCCTTAAACACACATTCTGCCGGTTGTCCGCTCTATGCCCTTGCATCAAGAAATGTTCCAAAACGAAGAAACGTTTGCTGCCGACAAGCCGGACGTCGACATACCTGCAGGATCGTTTCAGCGAGACAACATGTTGCTGATTGCCGGTATCGCGCTGGTGTTGCTGGCAGCGGGCATGGCGATGTCAAGTGCACTGGCCTAGGCCTGCAGTCCGGCATTGAGTTGACAGCCTGTCCCTCATGGTTTTGCAGATCTGGCAGTAAACAAGGCAACACATCCAATCATCTGAATGGACACTTCGGCGAACCGCGCAGAGAGTTCAGCTCGCAATGTTTCCAGAGTGTCGTTGGCGTTCGCAAAAACGCCTTTTGAATTGTAGATACTCATCAGCTTGCGAGCGACCGGCGGGCACGGATTTACGCCTTGCAAGATGGTCGATCCAAAAACCATCCCGTCTTCGGAAAGGTGAGGCTTCAGGTGGTCGAAAATGACCGACTTTCGGGTCATCGAACCTGGCAAGCAATGAAGAAGATAGTTCAGCCCGATACTGTCGAAGTGACCAAGAGTGCGCGGGAATGGGACCAATGCATCGGCGTGAACGGATTTCGGCTTGTACCTGCTGATGCGTTCCGATGCGATTTCCAGACAATCCCTGTTCGGGTCAAGCAGAGTAATCTGCGGTGACCTTTCAGGAAACCTGGCCTTGTCGAGGAAGAAACCGGTGCCTACGCCGATATCAAGATGGCACGCTGCCAAATTTTCCTCGTGATGTCTAATGAGATGCCGGCTTGGACAGCGCCAGATGAAACGATTAGAAAGTCCCAGAACCAAGACGTCGTAGATCGCTAGAGATCGGCGAGAATAGACCGCGTAACCGGGTTTGTTTTCTTCGGGAAATTTTTCCACGCACGAGTTCCCAAGCCTGACCGTCCACACCAAATCCTAGCAGTGTAATCGTCTGCACACGCTCGCGCCAACGAATAGAGCACCGCTCAATCGGGCAGATCGTCATCGTCCAGGATGCGCCATTTAGCACCTTCCAGGTCGTCATATTGACCACTCTTCAGGGACCAGAGAAACGCGCCCAAGCCGAGCGCTCCCAAGAACAAGGCAATCGGGATCAGGAAAATGAGCACATCCATGAGCGTTATCCCTTTGCCAGTTGGTCTTCAGACTTACGATGCGGCAGTGGTTCACGTGCATCGGCGTCCTCACCCAACCGTAGTTTCAGCGCATTTGCCGTCACTGCCAATGAAGACGCAGACATGGCAACAGCGGCCATAAGCGGTGTCACGAAACCGGCGACTGCGATCGGTACCGCAATGATGTTGTAGACAACCGAAATCCAAAGGTTCTGCTCGATCGCAGCACGGGCTCGCTTTGAAAGTCGCAGTGCGTCCGCAACGGGTTGCAATTTATCGCCCAGAAAGACCGCGTCTGCGGCAGCCTGGCTCAAATGCACAGCCGAGACCGGAGACAGCGAAACATTTGCACCGGCGAGCGCTGGTGCATCGTTGAGACCATCCCCCACCATCAACACGTTCCTGCCTTCAGCCTGAAGTGCTTCCAACCGGGCAATCTTGCTGGCCGGTTTCATGCCTGCTTGCCAGGCATCCACACCAAGAGCCTTCGCGCATGCGGCGACGGCCGGCTCTGTGTCACCTGAGACAATCTCAAGCGCAAACCCTTGCGCTTTCAGCTGATCAATGACGGCACGCGCATCAAGACGCAGGCTCTGACGGAAGGTCAAAAGCCGAACTGGTGCATCACCGTGCCGGATCGCAAGAAGCGAAGCGCCCGGTGTCTCGGACAAGGCTCGCTCGATCTGCTGGCGAGACGCACCGCAGAACATTGGGCTGCCGAGCCGAAGCGTTTTGCCGGCAACTTCCGTTTCCAGTCCAGCGCCGGAAACCTCGGTTACTTCAGCAAGCGGTGTGATCGCACCCGTTGCCTTGACAAGCGCAGTCGACAGAGGATGGCGGCTGGCCAGAGCAAGCCGACCGGCCAAAAGCACCGTGTCGTCTGACAGGTCTATTTCACCGCAAAGTTCGGGTTCCGCCAGCGTTAGAGTACCCGTCTTGTCGAACAAGATGGTGTCAATATCGGCCAGACGTTCAATCGCATCGCTTGAATTCAGAAGGACACCGCATCGAAACAACTGTCCCGAGGCAACGACCTGGACCGCGGGCACCGCAAGCCCGAGCGCACAGGGACAGGTAATGATCAGAACCGAAATGGAAATCACAAGCGCGGGCTGCCAAGCCAGTCCTGCCAGCAGCCAGCCAAGGAAGGTGATTGCCGCTGCACCGTGCACAAGTGGCGCATAAAGCCGGGCCGCCCGATCGGCAACGCGAACATACTTCGACTTTGCCTGTGACGCGGTTTCAAGAAGCCGATTGACCTCATCCAGGAGCGTCGCACCGGACGCTGCCTCAACGCGCACCTGCAAGGCTCCTGCTCCGTTCAAGGTACCAGCATAAACGCGCTGCCCCGGATTTACGGGAACAAGAACACTTTCCCCCGTCACCAGGCTCTGGTCGATTTCCGAAGCGCCTGTTTCGACAACTCCGTCAACGGGGACACGTTCACCACCCGAGACCATGACAAGGTCACCGGTCTCAATCTTGGAAAGCGGAACTTCGCGGACGCTGCCATCCGGATTGATCCGGGCTGCGACTTCAGCCTTCAAAGCGGCAATGTTTTCAGCGAAGGAACGCGTGCGGCCACGCATATTGTGGTCGAGATATCGGCCAATCAGCAAAAAGAACAGCAACATCACCGCAGATTCAAAATAGGCATGATGATGATGCTGGATCGTTTGCACGACTGAGAGAGCAACCGCAAGAAAGACACCGATCACGATCGGCACATCCATATTCAACCGCCCCGCGGAGAGCGCCTTGAACGCGCTTTTCACGAAAGGCCGGCCCGAATAGGCAACGGTCGGCAACGCAATCAAAGCTGACAACCAGTGAAAGAAATCACGCGTTTCAGGGGTAATGTCAGTTGCATTTCCGGACCAGACGGAAACGGACAACAGCATGATGTTCATGCCGGCGAAACCTGCAACCGCCAGGCAACGCAACAATTGTTTGCCGGTTTTGTCCTGCCGCTCGCGCTGACTTGCGGGATCGAAAGGATGCGCCGCATAACCGAGACGCTCCAACTCGGCAACAATCTCGTCGGCTCCGGTCTCATCCTGGACCCAGTCGACTGCAAGACGCTGGCTGGTCAGGTTGACCCGTGCATTGCGAATTCCCGGAAGCCGGCGTAAGCCACGCTCAATTTCGCCCATGCAGGCAGCACAGGTGATACCGTCGACGGCGAGGTCCATATGAACCGCGCCGTCCTTTCCCGGGGTGACAAAAGCCTGCCAATCGCGCTGATGAACCGTCAAGACAGTCGCCTCAATCCGTCAGGAAAACCCGGTTTTCGGACTTGAACATCCGCTTACCGTCCTGCTCGATTACCAACACAAGGTTCCAATTGCCGGCAGGCAAACTGGAGACGTCAGCCGTATACCGGCCACCGCCATCTGCATTCAGGAAGAGCTCGACATCCCCCTCACCCTGAGCGGGGCGCCGCAGCGCGGCTTTGACATCCACACCATAGAGAGGCGTCCCCTTTGCATCCAATGCCGTGACCTGAACCTTGGCACTTGCACCAGCCGTCCGGGTAACTTCATTGGTCACCTGCCAGTGCAATTCTTCCTGAGCCTTTGCAGCCGCAATTTCCTGATTGTAGGCCTGCCCGGCCTCATAGGAACTTTCCACGACCACGCCCGGGAATGATCCGAATGCGAGGTAAAGAAAAATCGCGTTGGCGGTAAAAATGACGCCAAAAAACCCTATCAGCCAGGCCAGCACCGTCTTGCCGGTAATAGCCTTTGGATCCTTCATGTTCGACTGGACCATGGTCATCATTATCTCCTCAAGGATTTCCCGGGGCTTTGAACGTGTCTCTGGCTGTAACAACCTCACCCATCACGCTTTCCGTGATCCGGAAGATGACGGGTGTCGAATGAGGCATGTCTAAACTTGGCGGCGATGTCACCAGTATCCGAACTTCCCGCGTGGTGTCCGGGCCAACCTCAATGAATGGCCGACCGGCAAAGGTTTCGTCGACGCCTACAGCTTCAACAAGCGTTTCGGGCGGCATGCCCTCCACGTGAAGCATGAAGTGGCGCTCGTGGCGGCGCTTGTTCGAAAGACGAACCGAATAGCCGTTGCGCACAGATCCGTCGGACTGTTCCACAAAGACCGGATTTCTGTCGTGCAGAACGCTGATGTCGGCAAAATCCCGGTTGAGCAACACGAACAGCATGATCGCGCCAACCAGCGCAATGACTGCCGCATAGACAACGGTTCGGACGCGGACAATCTCGTAGACCGGTTCCTTGCCTTCGATCCGGCGTTCAATGTTTTCGTCAGTATCATAAGCGATCAGGCCCGTTGGCTTTCCGACCTTCTTCATGATGTTGTCGCATGCGTCGATGCAGAGGCCACACTGAATGCAATCAAGCTGCATCCCTTTGCGAATATCGACCCCTGTCGGACAGACCTGGAAACACTGGTAGCAATCGATGCAATCGCCTGCGGGAAGTCCCTGATCAACGAGTTTCTTGTTTTGCTTCAGGGATCCGCGCGGTTCACCACGATCCCAACGATAGGTGACGTTGAGGGCTTTTTCGTCGGTCAGTGCAGCCTGAATCCGTGGCCAGGGGCACATATAGATGCACACCTGCTCCCGCATGAAACCCGCCAGCAGATACGTCGTCGTGGTCAGTATCCCGATCCAGATATAGGCAATCATGGGTGCCTGGAACGTCAGCAATTGCCAGACCAGCGTCGGGGCATCGTTGAAGTAAAGAACCCAGGCTCCACCTGTCCACCAGGCAATCATCAGCCAGAAGAAGTGTTTTGTCGCTCTTTTGCCAACCTTGCTGGCGGTCCAGGGCTGTTTGTCGAACGCGATACGCTCGCGCCTGTCACCCTCGACCTGTCGCTCGACCCACAGGAACAGATCCGTCCAAACCGTCTGAGGGCACAGATAGCCACACCAGATCCGGCCAGCGACGGCGTTCATCAAAAACAAGGCCACTGCTGCGATAATGAGAAGGCCGGTGAGGTAATAGACTTCCTGCGGCCAGATTTCGATAAAGAAAAAATATGCCCGCCGGTGCTCCATATCGACCAGAACAGCCTGTCCCGGTGCGTTCGGCCCCCTGTCATAACGAATGAAAGGCAGGAAGTAGTAGATGCCCAGAGTAATGAATAGCAGAGCCCACTTGATCCTGCGAAACAGACCGTGAGTTGCCATGGGATAGATCTTTTTGGCTGACGCAAACCATTCGTCGGATTGCGAGCCTTCATGCGTTTCGGTGTCCGTAGACATGCCGCCCGTCCTCTTAAACGCGATCCTGCCCCAATAGGATCTGAACTTTCAGATGCTCATGATCTTTAGCATCCGTATCTCAAAATAAACCGGCGCAAAGCGTCACACTTTGCGCCGGATCAAATCATTCAGGCCATCTGGCGTTTTTGTCGCATCAGTCCTGTGAATTGCAGGCCCGGCCTGACAGTTTTACTGACCACCACCGAAGGAGTGGACGTAAACCGTCAACGACTTGATGGTCGCCGGATCGAGACGATCCGCCCATGCGGGCATCACACCGTTCCGCGGGTTCGTGACCTGTGCCTTGATGGCATCAAGCGATTTGCCATAAAGGTAGTTGGCCGACATCAAGCTCGGTGCTCCGACTTCCTGGATACCTTCGAGGTTGTCGCCATGACATGCCGCGCAATTGTCTTCGTAGAGCGTCTGCCCAGCGGCCAGATCAACACCCTCGTCCGTTTCCAGTCCAGCTTTGGATGCGACGAAGTTCGAAACCTGATTGATCTCGTCCTTGCTCAGAAGCTCGTCGCGGCCATATGCCGGCATGTCACCGAAACGGGTGTCGTCATTGGTTGTGCGGATGCCATGGAGCAAGGTGGTTTGGATGTCATCCAATGTGCCTCCCCAAAGCCAGGTGTCATCCTGCAGGTTTGGATAACCCTCCGCACCCGTGCCGCCGCTGCCATGGCAAGGTGCACAGTTGTCACCGAAGGCAGCCTGTCCGTTTGCCAATGCAAATTGCAGCATATCCTGATCAGCCGAAATGTCCTGTAGCGAGGTTGCGACAATCTTGTCGGCAAACTCGGACCGGTCGGCAATACCCTGATCATAAGCGGCAATCGCTTCCATGCGCTGGTTGGCACCGAGGACACCTGTGGTGTAACTGGTTACCAACGGCCAGGCCGGATAAAGGATCCAGTAAACAACCGCCCAGGCGATGGTGACGTAAAAGAGATACAGCCACCACCTCGGCAAGGGATTGTTCAGTTCCTTCAGGCCATCCCACTCGTGACCGGTTGTTTCGACCCCGGAAACCTGGTCGACTTCCTTATTGTGTGCGTCAGCCATCAATCAATCCTCCCGAAACGGGATCTGAGCTGCATCGTCGAACTTTTTGCGGTTCTTTGGCCACAACGCATAGGCCAGGACGATGCCAAACAGGATCATGAAGTAGAGTAGGCCCCAGGTCTGTGCGAAGCCTGCGAAAGCGGTATACGTTTCGTTCATCGCCCTTACCTCGAGTTTGCCTTGTTGTCGTAGATGGAGAAGTCCACCATCGTGCCGAGCACCTGGAGATAGGCGACGAGTGCGTCCATCTCGGTAACGGCGTCAGGGTTGCCGTCGAAATCACGGATCTGAGCCGTCGGCCAGCGTTCCTCGAATGCATAAGCTGCATCCGTGTCCGGCCGAGCTTGTCCCATCAGGTCGCTGGCGGCGTTCTCAATCTGCTCTTCGGTGTAAGGCACACCAACGATGCTGTTGACCGTCAGGGCCGATTGAGTGTCACGCGTATCCAGCTTGTTTTCCGCCAGGAACGGATAGCCGGGCATGATAGACGCGGGAACCAGAGACCTTGGGTCGATCAGGTGCTCAGTGTGCCAGGCGTCGGAATACTTGCCGCCAACGCGGGCAAGGTCCGGGCCTGTACGCTTGGACCCCCACTGGAACGGATGGTCATACATTGACTCCGCCGCCAGCGAGAAATGACCATAGCGTTCCATCTCGTCCCGCATCGGGCGCACCATCTGCGAGTGGCAGAGGTAACATCCCTCACGGATGTAGATGTCACGCCCCTTGAGCTCGAGCGGCGTGTAGGGCCGCATTCCGACGGTCTTCTCGATCGTGCTCTTCAAGTAAAAGAGCGGCGCAATCTCGACCAGACCGCCTATGGCGACCGCCACCAGAATGCCGATCAGCAGAACAAAGGAGTTCTTCTCAAAGACTTCGTGTTTTTTCCATGCAGACATTTTTGTCCCTCCCCTATTCGGCCGGAGCCAGGGAGCCAGCCGGCGCAGCATCGGCTTCTTCAGCCTCGCCATGACGGACGGTCATCCAGAGATTATAGGCCATGATCACAGCGCCGATCACAAAGAGCGCACCGCCGAGAGCACGGATGATGTAGAAGGGATGCATCGCTTCCACGGTTTCCACGAACGAATATTCAAGGAAGCCGAGACTGTCGTATGCGCGCCACATCAGGCCCTGCATGATACCGGACACCCACATCGCTGTGATGTAGAGAACGATACCGAGCGTCGACAGCCAGAAGTGCCAGTTCACCAGCTTCAGCGAATAGAGCTGCTTCTTGTTCCAAAGCCATGGAACGAGGCAGTAGATCGCGCCGAAGGAGATGTAACCCACCCAGCCGAGAGCACCGGAATGCACATGGCCAATGGTCCAGTCGGTGTAATGTGACAGCGAGTTGACCGAGCGCAGGCTCATCAGCGGACCTTCAAAGGTCGACATTCCGTAGAATGCAACCGAGACAACCATCATGCGCAGAACCGGATCGGTTCTCAGCTTGTCCCAAGCACCCGAAAGGGTCATCAGACCGTTGATCATGCCACCCCAGGACGGCATCCACAGGATGATGGAGAAGGTTGCACCCAGGGTCGATGCCCATTGCGGCAGAGCCGTATAGTGAAGGTGGTGCGGTCCAGCCCAGATGTAGAGGAAGATCAGCGCCCAGAAGTGGACGATTGACAGACGGTACGAATAGACCGGCCGGTCAGCCTGCTTCGGAATGAAGTAGTACATGATGGCCAGGAAGCCGGCTGTCAGGAAGAACCCGACCGCGTTGTGGCCGTACCACCATTGCACCATCGCGTCCTGTACGCCCGACCAGACAATGTAGGACTTGGTCGAATAGATCGACACCGGTATCGTCAGGTTGTTGGTGATGTGAAGCATGGCAATCGTGACGATGAACGCCAGATAGAACCAGTTGGCCACATAGATATGCGGCTCTTTCCGCTTCCAGAGCGTGCCGAGGAACAAGAACAGATAGAAGACCCAGACAATGGTCAGCCACAGATCGGCATACCATTCCGGTTCCGCATATTCCTTACTCTGGGTCACGCCCAGAAGGTATCCAGTGCCGGCAATAACGATGAATGCGTTATAGCCGAGAATAACGAACCAGGGCAGGATCCTGCCCGGCATGCGAGCCCGGCTGGTCCTTTGCACCACATACATTGACGTGGCCAGCAGCACGTTGCCGCCAAAGGCGAAAATCACGGCTGAGGTGTGCAGGGGACGCAAGCGCCCGAAATTGGTCCAGGGAAGATCGAAATTCAGCGCTGGCCATGCCAGCTGCAATGCGATCACGAGCCCGACCGTAAACCCGGCCAGCCCCCAGAATACTGCTGCTATGGTCCCGAATTTGACCGGTCCCATGTTGTAGTTAGGTTTTCCGTCGATTTCAGCCGGGATCGGTTCCCCGCCATCGTCGAAGTAGTTTTTGAAGATAAAAAACACGCCCACAGCGGCAAACAATGTGCCGATGCCAGCGTGAAATGCCATGACCTGATCAAAAGTCTTGCCCGCCACGATCAGGCAGGCAAAAGCAAGCACTACGAGGAAGATTGCAAATCCGCCTTCCTCGAGCGAGATCATTTTGGCCTTATTTTGTGCCATTTCAGCGCCCCAGTCCTTAGAATCCATACAAGGTGCCAACGATGGCACGACCATGCACACGACTTTTCCCGAGCCGCGTTGATTCATATCAATGGGGTCATACAGTCCCTCTAGACAAAAGGTTGAGTGCAGGTTGTCGCACCTGATCGGCACAATGTCGCAGCTCTCGGCCCGATCCCCGCAAAGGCCCTTGATTTGCCCATTTTTCCAACCGGTAATTGCCGGTCGTTTACGTCCCTGAACCACGAATTTTAAGCGCACCTGCAGGTAAGCTGTGCTACTTCGTCTCTGCCTTCCTCACGTCGGCACTGGTTTCAGTGGGGCCGGTGCCTCCAAATCAGGACATGCTTCTTGTCATCGTCGCACGAGAATAAAACGCCTTTGCCAGCGAACCTTGCCGGTAGCCTCTGGATGATCGCTGCCATGGCGGCGTTCGCATTGGAGGATGCGTTTGTGAAACAGGCGGCGCGACAGCTGCCTGTCAGCGAAATACTTGTCTTGTTTGGTATCGGAGGTGCATTGGCGTTCTGGGCCCTGGCAGTCTTTAATGGTGAGCGCGTGTTCAGGCGCGAAGCCCTGTCGCCCGTAATGCAGGTGCGTTTCGGTTTCGAGCTCGTTGGACGGTTGTTTTATATTCTCGCTCTGGCCCTCACGCCCCTCTCGGCCACAACAGTCATTCTTCAGGCCACACCGATTTTTGTTGTGTTGGGCGCTGCGCTTTTCTTTGGCGAGAAAGTCGGCTGGCGCCGATGGACAGCAATTCTCGTCGGTCTTGTCGGCGTCATTATCGTTTTGCGGCCTGACAGCGGATCGTTTACGCCCTTGTCACTGCTTGCGGTCATCGGCATGCTCGGCTTTTCCGGCCGTGATCTGGCCAGCCGGGCAGCTCCGGCATCGCTCAGCACAAATGTACTGGGATTCTACGGCTTCGTGACCATACTCATCGCCGGGCTCTTGTTCGGTCTCTGGGAACAACCGGTATTTGTCACTCCTCCCCCAACAGCGTTTTCGCTCTTCTGGCCGCCGTTTTTTTCGGCATCTTTGCCTATACCGCGCTGATGAAAGCGATGCGCAAAGGTGAAATCGCCACGGTCGCGCCTTTCCGCTATTCCAGGCTTCTATTCGGTGTCCTATTGGGTGTTGTCTGGTTTGGAGAAACAATCGATGCGCAAATGCTGATCGGATGCGGCGTCATCGTCGGATCGGGGCTGTTCATCTTATGGCGCGGTGGCAAAGTGCGCGGCAACACCTGATCAGCTGCGGTAGTCTGATCTTGTTCAAGCGGTCTGGCCGGCCAGTCTTTTCAGTTCCATCGTCACATCGTCAACCGCCTTGTTGCCTTGCCCACCCGGGAGGCTCCACAGACATATCGGCATCTCGAGCGGCGTGGATATGGCGAATGGAGCCACCAAATCTCCTGAATGCAAGTGTTCCTCAATCAGGCGCTTGTGCGCCATCAGAACACCAGCGCCGCTAAGAGCCTCCTGAACCGCCAGCGAGTAGAGGGAATAGACCGGTCCCTTGGGAACAAACTCCCAGCCGTCTAAAGAACGGGATGCCCAATTGCGCCAGTCATCCGACCAGGCACTGTCGGTCAGGCAGGTGACATTATCGAGATCCATAGGTGTTCTAAGCGTCGCGGCAATCGCTGGGGTGCACACAGGCAACAACTCATCTGACGAAATGACGGTTGCCCCACGATCTTGCGCGTCCGCATAGAAAAGGCACAAATCAAAGGGAACACGCTTGAGGTTCGGAGGCACCTCCAGAGCCGTTACAGAAATATCCATGTCCGGATATTTCGCCCGGATAGCGGGCAGACGGGGTGCCAGCCAGAGTTCCGCAAGCGCTGGCAATGCCGCGATGTGAACCTTGCGCGGTTCTGCTTCGCGTCGAAGCTCGCGGACGGTCTGGCCCAGATCGTCAAAAACGGTGACAAAACCGGGTAATGCTCTTTCACCAAGCGGTGTCAAACGCACACCACGCACATGGCGTTCAAATAGCGGCGCCCCGATGTCTTCTTCCAATTTCTTGACCAGGGCTGCAACAGCTCCAGGCAACACATTCAGTTCTTGTGCTGCCTGTGCGAACCCGCCCAACCTTGCTGAAGCTTCGAACGCCCGCAAGGCATTGAGAGACGGCAGCCGGGGGACCGGAGGGGCAACTGACATGATCTGAGACCTAATTTTTCTAGCCCTTAAATTTCTAAAATCTTGTTTGTCCTAGCGCAAGTTTCCGCGACAATCTGGTGCAGACGAGAAACTGGAGTTGAGACATGAGTGCACGAGACACACATCCCTGGTTGCCTGCTGAAGCCATTTCACGGATTGACGGCATCAAGGATGCTTCCTGCGAACTGAATTCGCAGCAGATCGTCTCACGCATTGAAGCGTTGGCCGACGAAAACCGGACCATCCACGAAAAGAACTGTTTCAACCTCAACCCTGCGACCAATGTCATGAACCCTCGGGCCGAAGCACTGCTGGCAAGCGGTCTCGGCTCCAGGCCTTCGCTCGGATATCCAGGCGACAAATATGAAATGGGTCTTGAAGCCATTGAAGAGATCGAGGTTTTGGCGAGCTCACTGGCTTGCGAAATTTTCAGATCTACCCATTCGGAAATCCGGGTCGCTTCCGGAGCAATGGCCAATCTTTATGCCTTCATGGCTACCACGCGTGCGGGCGATGTCATTATCGCTCCTCCGGCATCGGTCGGTGGCCATGTGACCCACCACCAGCCAGGCTGCGCCGGCCTCTACGGTCTTGAAATCCACACGGCCCCGGTCGATGCCGACGGCTACACACTCGACATTGACGGCCTGCGGCAGCTTGCCCGCGAGAAGCAACCGAAGCTCATCACCATCGGAATGAGTTTAAACCTCTTTCCGCATCCTGTTGCGGACATTCGGGAAATAGCGGACGAAGTCGGCGCCCTGGTCCTGTTCGATGCAGCCCATCAGTGCGGAATGATCGCCGGCGGTGTATTTGCAGACCCGCTTTCGGAGGGCGCCCACTTGATGACGATGAGCACCTACAAAAGCCTCGGCGGCCCCGCCGGTGGCCTGATCGTCACAAACGAGGCGGACCTGGCGCAGAAGCTTGATGCAATCGCGTTTCCGGGCATGACGGCCAATTTCGACGTGGCCAAGTCGGCCGCACTGGCCATCACATTGCTGGACTGGCGCGAATTCGGGACTTCCTATGCCCGGAAAATGGCAGACACCGCACAGGCACTTGCCGCGGCACTTGCTGATGAAGGGATGCCTGTCTTCAAGACCGGCAACGGATTTACCGCTTCACACCAATTTGCTCTTGAAGCGGCTGCGTTTGGCGGTGGGCAGACTGCATCTAAAAAACTCCGCAAGGCAGGCTTCCTGGCTTGCGGCATCGGCTTGCCTGCCGCGGATGTTGCCGGTGACATGAACGGCTTGAGAATTGGCACTCCTGAACTTGTGCGCTGGGGTATGGACGATATCCATATGCCGCAACTGGCGCATCTGATCGCTGAGGCTCTGCGGTCAAATGATCCCGAAGCAATGGCCGGACGTGTAGCGGAATGGCGGGGCAGTTTCGGGGCACTGCACTATGTGCTGACATAACCAAGACTGTGGTTTTACCGCATCAAGTGCCTTCCGTTTTTTCCAGTCTGTGAATACCTTTTGCATTGCAAGTTCTTCAATGCACCGGGGGCAACACGGATATGCCGGACTCTAGCAACGACGGATACGCAGCCCTGGGGCACCTGATCAAAGGAGCCCCGGATCTCTTAAAGTCGATCCTTGAAGGTTCTCCGGACACCATCAGCGTTTCCGATGTAAGCCAGCCGGACTTGCCGCTCACCTATGTGAACCCGGCATTCACGAAAACAACCGGCTACGCCTCAGATGAAGCCCTTGGTCGGAACTGCAGGTTTCTGCAGGGCGAGAGCACCAACAGGGACGATGTCGCCAGAATTCGGAAGGCCATTGAAGACCAGAAACCAATCGACATCATCGTACTGAACTACAAGAAAGACGGGGAGCCATTCCTGAACGCTTTGCGCATGGCACCGATCTTCGACAAATCAGGACGGCTTTCAGCCTATTTGGGCATTCAACGCGACATCACCCAGGAACGCCTTAGGGAAGAAAAGGAAAAGACGCAGAACCGTCTTGAAACACTCGGGACTGCGTCAGGTGCACTCGCCCATCAGCTGAACAATCTGCTGCATCCCATAGAGAGCCTGATTTCACTTCATTTGCCTGACATCCCCGACCCCGCGATCAGGGCCGATCTGGATATGGCACGCTATAGCGCGCATCAAGCTGCGGACCTCTCCAACAACTTGCTCGGCCTTTCACGTGGGGAATTTCAAAACAGTTCCGAATCGACTCACCTGCCTGACGCCCTGATCCGCACAATCTCACTGGTGCAGCTCATGCTGCCGGCAACTGTCAGTATTCAAACCGACTTTCGGAACGTTCCAGCAGATCTGGCTATACCGATCAATGAAACTCTGTTTGCACAAGTATTAATCAATATCATCACCAACGCATCCCAAGCGACGAAGCATCTAGGGATAATACGTATAGAACTCCGGAAAATTGAAAGTACCCGACTTCAGATTTCCATCTCTGACAATGGACCCGGCGTTGAAAAAGCTGATAGAGATAAAATATTCAAACCCTTTTACTCAAGAAGCTTAAGTAAAAATAGCTCTGGACTTGGCCTTCCCGTCGCTTTGCAAATTATTAATAATATTGGTGGAATAATTCATCTTAGTGAGGGCTTAATACAACCAGACGGACGTGGATACGGTTGTATGTTTACTTTAGATCTGCCCAACGTTACGCAAGGTAGCTTTTAGATAGTACTTGGAGGAGAATGCCGTGTGTCAAATTCTGCTGATTGACGATATGCAGCCGGTTCGCCACGCGATTGCGGCCACCTTGCGGAAAGCTGGGCATGAAGTTGTCGAGGCCGAGGACGGTCAGAAAGGTCTCGATATCGCTTCTAGCCGGACATTCGATCTCGTGATCACCGATATCATGATGCCGGCAACGGACGGCACAGATGTCGTGTTTGCGCTCAAGTCTGCACCGGCAGGGCCCAAAGTGGTCGCCATGTCAGGCGGGGGGCCGGCATTCCTGCGAAGGAAGCACTTCATCTTCCTTCTTCGCAGGCCGACGCAGTTCTGAAGAAGCCTTTCACAAACGAAGTTCTGATCGACACAGTGCGCGATCTCACCTCGAGCTGATCTAGACATTCATCCACGCTTTCGGAGGGGTAATCGTGGCCTGGTTTTATAATATGCGGCTTACGCAGAAACTTCTGCTTGCCTTCGGTGCATTACTTGTCGTGATGCTCTTTCTCGGCGGAAAATCCGCCCTGATGTTTCAAACACTCGATCACGAATTCTCCGAATTCTCCGAGCACGGCAATGCTCTTGCTGCCGCGGCGGACATCACGCAAGGGTTTTCAGAGATGGAGATCTCGGCGATAGAATACGTCACCAATCCAACTCCTGAAAATCTCGAGAAGGTTGATGTTGCGCGCACTAGTGTCGCTTTCATGATCGATGAAAAGCTGAAAAAACTGCATGTGCCGGAAGAGGTTGAACGCCTCGAGGATGCGAAAAAACATATCGAGATCTATTGGAAAAACTTCCAGAAACTCGCCGAGGAGCGTGAACAGCAGCTCGTTATTGTGGACAATCAGCTCCACAAAACAGGCGACAAGTTGCAGTCGGAAATTTTGACGGTCTTCAAGCATAAACTGGAAGGCGAGCTCGCAAGCGAGACCCCAAGCGAGACACTTGATCTCGTCACGGATGCGACGGTTCACCTGCTGATCGCCCGCGATCATGCCAACCGATATGTCTATTCACACGATGAGAGCGAACTCGACTACGCTCTTTCGGAGATTGAGCGGGTCAAGAAAGACCTTACGAGCGACTCCATGGCGGCGCTGAAAGGTGAAGACAAAGCACTCGTTGAAGATGCCGTTCATCAGATAGAAGTCTACGTCGCGGCCCTGAACGACTACCGTGCACTTGATCAGGACATCAAACGGCTCGAAAAGGATGTCATGCAGGCCGAGGCGAAGATCATCACTGACGATCTGGAATTGATCAAAAACTTCGCAATCGAGGCCGAACACAAGCTCGAAGATCTGGTTCACGCACAGACATCCAGCGCAATTCTGTTTTCGATTGCTGGAACGCTGGTTGGATTGGTCCTTGGCCTGTCAGCCGCTATTGTCCTCGGACGCATGATAAGCCGCCCCATCGTCCAGCTTTCGGGCACCATGCACGACCTTTCTGAAAACAGGCTCGACACACATGTCGCTGAACCGCGTGGCAAGGACGAAGTCGCAGATATGACCCGTTCGGTCATCGTGTTCCGGGACGGTCTGATCGAGCGCCACAAAATGCGCGAAGAGCAGGAAAGGGACCGCGAGACTTCGCAACGGCGCAGGGACGAACTCGATCAGATGGTCGGAATCTTCGGCAACACCATCCGCGGCATTTTCAAACGTATGTCAGAATCGTCCACCGAAATGTCCACGACCGCCGAAGACCTGACCCAGAATGCAGATCATTCAACGTCGCAGGCTTTAACACTTGATCAGGACGCCTCGGAAACCTCCGGCATGGTCGCAACGGTTTCCTCCGCCGCCGAGGAACTGATTTCCTCCATTCAGGAAATTCAGCGAAACGCCGACCACTCGGCGGAAATTGCCACGAAGGCTTCCGGAAAGGCGGAAGAAACGCGCTCGAACTTTGCGGAACTTGTCAGCGCAGCAGACCAGATCACAAGTGTGGTCGATCTCATTCGCGAAATTGCGGACCAGACCAACCTCCTGGCCCTGAATGCGACGATTGAAGCCGCGCGTGCAGGTGAAGCGGGCAAGGGATTTGCGGTGGTTGCCTCCGAAGTCAAGGAGCTTGCTGCACAGACCGCGCGCGCCACAGGTGAAATCGGCAATCAGGTTGGCGCTGTTCAACGCACTGCCCAGGGCGCTGAACAGCACATGAGCGAGATTTACGAGACTGTTCAGGAAATCAGCGAAGTTGCCAACAGCATTGCAGCCTCGGTTTCGCAACAGCAAAGCGCAACCTCGGAAATCGCGCAGAGCATGGAAACCGTGTCGAGCAATGCAATGAGGGTTCGTGATAGCGTCTCCGTCATGCGCGACAACGCAGAAAACTGCGCGTCTTCGTCGCTTCTTGTCAAAAGAGGGAGCGCCGTTGTCTATGATGAGGCCGTGCTCCTGGGCTCGGAGGTCGAAACCTTCCTCGGCGCGATCGGCAACAGGTCCGATGACGAGACCTATCGGATCTATGCTGTCGACTGGGCCGCCAATCTGAGCGTTGGCGACAACCAGATGACCGCACAATGTGTTAGCATCTCTTCGGCCAACTGCGTGATCGATGTCAAACTCGATTGCCCGGCCGGGACACCTGTCGTGTTTGAGACGGAGTGGCTGAAAGAGCCTGTTCAGGCGCGCGTCTCGGTAACGGACGATCATGGCACCACGCTGCAGTTCCCGCTGAAGCTGGACCATATTGCCGATATCAAGTTCCAGCTGGAACAACTGAGCCTGCGCACAGCCGCTTGAGACAGATCGTTTCGCAAATCAAAAGGGCCGTTGCAAAACGGCCCTTTTTTCTTGTTCGCATTGAGAACCGCGCAAGCTTGGAACAAACTGTTCAAACAAGACTGCGATTTCTGTCTTTCCCTCATTGACGCTTCAGGTTGGCCGCCTGCCCAGGACCAGAACGGTTATCAGCGGCAGCAACAAAACCATGCTTGTGAATCGGACAATCTGATGGGCGGCGACAAAGGCAGGATCGAGATCGAGCATGAAGGCAAGCAGCGTCATGACTTCCAGTCCGCCGGGCGCATAGGCAAGAAGCGCCTGACCAAAGGGAATGCCGGCCAGTTCCGACAGGAGCAGTGCTCCGGCAATCGACGTCAGAAAGGCGGCACAAAACGCGGCAATCGATGCGCCCAACACGCTCATGAATTGGCGAAATGTCATGTTGGCAAATCGGCAACCGATCATCGCTCCCATCATGACAAAGCAGGGCAGCACAACAAATTCAGGTAGAGCCAGGGTCAGAAGACCTGTCGCGTTGAGCCCCGCGCTCATAAAAAAGGCACCGGTCATCCACCCGCCAGGCACCCGAAGCTTTACGGCCAAAAAGCTGGCTGCCAGACAAAGCGGCAAACCCAAAAGGATTTCCAGAGGCGTGGAAACGATGACCGACATTCCCTGCCCTGTCGGTTCACCATTGGATGTCACGACAGCGAAGGGCAATATTGCGACCAACACAAAAAGACGGAGAGACTGACTGGAGGCAATGCGCGGCAGGTCCGCGCCGCGCTCTGTCGCCAACGCAATCACGTAGTTCAGCGCGCCGGGAATTGCTCCGAAAAAAGCCGTATCACGTGACCATTTGGCGCCGAAATGCAGCACGACATACCCTGCCATTGTCACGGCAACCACAACAACAACCAGCAAGGCCATGGAAACTGGCCATTCTCCTATCCGTTCCAGGACATCGGGACGGACGCCGGCTCCCATTGACAGGCCGATCAAGACGAACAGCGCGTCACGAAGCTTGTCGGGCAGCAATGTTGGCGCACCCGCCAGCGTTGCAAGCGCAACAAAAACCATCGCGCCAGAAAGCCACGCGGCCGGAAGGTCCATAATATAAAACGCTGTTCCTCCCAACGCGGCAATCAGTACCGTAAGGAGAACGCGGCCGAAGACCGTCTCGATAGACATCGAATTCATGAGCAACCGTTTTCTGATAGGGAAGATACCCTATAGAACCGTCCTACAGCTTTGGCATGCTTGATTGCTTCAATCAACATAAGCTGAATGGCAGATCGGCCAATTTGTCAGACTTAAGCCGTTGTACCAGGCAAGGTGACAGGTTTCGGTTCGCTGAAGGGCAACCCCTTAATGCCTTCGAGACTGCAAGCGCGATTGACTGCAGGGCGATCCTCCAGCTCCTCAATCATGCGTTTAAGATAGGGTGTGCCAAGCGGAGCCCATTTGCCGTCGTTGCGATAGATCTGCGCCCAACGCGCGCAACAGGCTGCATAGTGATCCAGACAAGTCAGCTCCTGTCCCATGAGATACGGACCGCCGCTTGCCGAGATTTCGCGGTCGAGCAGGTCAAAGCTCCGCGCAATCCGCAAGATGAGCCCGTCTGACAGATCTTCGGCCGCCCTTCCTTCCGCAACATATTTGTACGGCTTGAACGAAATCCTCAGTTCCGAATGAAGGGTATTGGAAATGAAGAAAAGCCACTTGAGGAACCGGCCCCGTTCCAAGGAGCCAACAGCCGGACCGAGACAGCCATGCGTCTCGACGAGATGAAGGAGAATGGCACCGGTCTCAAAAAGCGGGGCATCTTGCCCCGGCACTTCTAATACCGGAATAAGGCCTTGCGGATTGAGTTTCAGATAGGCTTCGGAATTCTGCTCTGAACGAAGCCGGTCAACCGGCACATATTGATAGGGCGTCTCCATTTCTTCCAGCACAAGCCGCACAACCAGATTGGCGCTGTCAGGAGATCCATGGAGGCGGTAGGTGCCGGCGGCGGGCTTATCGGAGCGCTTGGGCGTGGTTGATGTGCGCATTTCAGTCAAGCTTTGCCCCTTCCCGGAAATTCTCGCCTGACTTCAAACAGACGCTTGAGCAAGATCAAGGAACGGATCGGCGAAATATCAGAAACAAGAACCATGATGAAAGATCCGCTTTCCTATGCACTGCGCAATGTACCGCGCTACACGAGCTACCCGACTGCGCCCCATTTTCATGACGGCGTCACGGCAGAGACCTATGCAGATTGGCTTCGGGCGGTCACGCCGGCTGACTCGCTCTCGCTTTATCTGCATGTGCCGTTTTGCCGGGAGCTTTGTCATTATTGCGGGTGTCACACCAAAGCAACCCGTCAAGATGCGCCGCTAAAGGCCTATGCCGCGACATTGGGGAAGGAAATTTCTCTTGTCGGTGCGCAACTTCAAAAGGCAGGCCCCGTCAGGCACATACATTGGGGCGGCGGCACCCCGAGCTTGCTTCCGCGAGAAAGCCTTGTGGATCTGGCCGGATTGTTGCGGGTGATGTTCAATTTCGCTCCCGACGTTGAACACGCAATCGAACTGGATCCGCGTCTGGTATCCGCCGGTCTGGCGGAGACCTTGGCCACCATCGGTATCAACCGGACCAGCCTTGGCGTTCAAGACTTCGATCCGGAAGTGCAAAGGGCGATCGGCAGAATTCAACCCTTTGAGATCGTGGAGCGCGCAACGGCCAATCTCCGAGCAGCCGGTCTAGACGACCTCAATTTCGATCTGATGTATGGGCTGCCTGGCCAGTCCAGAGAAACTATCCTCGATACGGTTGAAAAAACTCTTGCGCTGGCGCCGGGGCGGATTGCGCTTTTCGGCTATGCCCATGTGCCCTGGATGCGCAAGCACCAGAAACTGATTGACGAAAGCACCTTGCCGACAGCAGCTGAACGCATCGCACTGGCTGATCTGGCGAGAGCCGAATTGCTGAAAGCCGGTTATGTTGCCATCGGTCTCGACCATTTCGCACGTGCCGATGACAGCATGGCAATTGCCCTGATGGATGGATCGCTTAAACGGAATTTTCAGGGTTACACGACGGATCAGGGCGAACAATTAATCGGCTTTGGCGTTTCCTCCATCGGCAAGGTGTCGAACGGATACATTCAGAATATGCCGGATGTCGGCAACTGGCGCCGCAGTGTTGAAGCCGGCAAGCTACCGGTGTCGAAGGGACTCGCACTTTCTGCGGACGACCGGTTGCGCGGTCACATCATTGAAGAGTTGATGACCAACTATTCCTGCGATCTCAAGCCCGCCTGCAATGCATTTGGCTTGTCGACCCATGATCTTTCAGACGCTATCGACGCTCTTCAAGACCTTGCAAGAGATGGCCTTGTTCGGCTGGACCTCGGTGCAAACGACAATGCCAAGGTCGAGGTAACGGATGCGGGCCGCCCCTATGTCAGGCTCGCGGCAGCCGCCTTCGACGCCTACCTTTCCGAGGGCAAGGCCCGCCATTCTGCAGCCATCTGAATATTCGTGAAAAGCCCGGACGTTCCGGGCTTTTCTTTCACGTAGGACTTAAGGAACCGGCCTCATAAAGAGGCCATTGAGTGTCTCATCCGGGCATTGCGACAAGCCCCATTCCATTCGCCCGTTCTCAAATTCGACTATATAGATGTCAAAGCCATCGACCCCAACACCGCGGAACTCGACCGATCTCATCTGACCAAGACGCTCAAGTTCTTTGACCACGACCGGCAGTTGCTCCTCGACAAGTGACTTCAAAACAGGCGTCATTTCGACATAGTCCGGTTTTCCCTCGCGATGTTCGCCAATCAGCCGGCGCAGTTTCTGTTCACCACCGGCAAAGGGCGTCTTGTTCCGAATTCTGTCCTCCAGTTTGGCTTTCGCCGTCGCAAAGACACCTTCGGCGCACCTTTCAGCTTTCATTTCGAAACCACCTTGGTGCAGGACCAATCCTTCAACCGCGCCTTCCGCATCTCGTGAAAACGTGAACTGTGCCGGTGTCACCTTCAGAAAGAACCTGTCCGGTGCTTCCGCAAAGAGATCGAACTCCGGTTGGCCAAGCAACTCTCCACGCAGTGCCTTGCCGGTTGAGGTGATCCTGATCGCAATACCGTCCTCAAAACGATATTCGCCAGCGCAAGCCTGCAGGTTTTCCCGATCAGGCTCGATCTCCGTTCGGGGACGCGCTTGGTCATATCGCTTCCAAGCATATTCATCCGCTGCTTCGTTCATTTTTGTCTCCTTTGCCAAATCAAGGAGATCACCCATAGACAAGCCTTCTCCAGCCAGGTTCTTGGATTGAAGCTGGGCCACGAGACGGAGGCCGCGTTCAGCCTGTTCCTGACGGGCGGTCAGTATTGTTTTTTGAATGTCCAGCAGTCGGCCGACATCCGTCATTCGCCCTTCCAAAATCTCGGCAATGGCCGACAGACTGAGGCCAAGCTGTTTCAAGCTCAGGATTTCGTTCAGCCTGGCTATGTCTCCAGAGCTGTACAGCCTCCAGTTCTTCTGTGAGCGAACAGGTGACAGTAGACCGTTTGCTTCATAGACCCGGAGAGTTCTCACTGAGATTCCGGTTCGTGCGGCGCACTCCGCCGCAGTCAACAACACATCCTGAGGGCTTGTCTTATCCATGGGAACCTCCTGAACAGGCTCCCTAAGCTATGACCGTAGGTTCGGCTCAAGTCATTATTTGAAAAAAACAAAAAAGAAGGCTGCGGAAACCGCAGCCCCAGGGAGGAACATGCCAAGTGGGAGTTAGTGCATGCCGGTCATCTGACAAAGGCTGCAAACTTTGTTCAGATGGATCTTGTCTGCCTTGTCGACCCTGATGACGCCGCGGCGTTTCAAGTCGGACACGACACGACTGACTGTTTCGATGGTCAGTCCGAGATAATCTGCGATTTCCTGCCGGGTCATATGAAGATGAAGATCAAACCCGTCTTGTTCTTCATTGTCCGGTCCAACGCACCCGATACCACCACGGTCGGGAACGAGGTGCATCAGGAAGCTTGCGACACGCTCAACTGCCGACTTGCGCCCAAGGAGCACGGCATGTTCGTGAAGAACACGCATCTGGTTTGTCAGGCAGGTGCTCAGCGTGCGCTGAAGTTCATTGGAGCGCTCGACTTGCTTCAGGTCGATTTCGTTGACTTCTGCTTCGGTAAGTGTCTCGGCGGTACAATCGTATTCGTCACTACCGGCCAGGCCAAAAATGTCGCCCGGACGCAGCACTTCCACGACCTGACGCCGACCGTCGGGCAGGAGCTTGTAGAGCATCACCGACCCTTTGACGAGTTCATAAAGCCGTTTGCTCGGGTCACCCTCGTAGTAGACCACCGAGTGGGTGTCATACTGAGCTGCCTTTGCACCGAAAGCCGAAAAGGAGGATGTTTCCGAGGAGAAGACCGGTGCGGCGCTGTGCGCGAAAGATGCACCCTGGCTCGGATTGCTTGCGTCGAAATATGCCATTTTCCCTCCTTCGAGCAGAAATGCCCGGATCTGATCCGCAAACCAGCAGGTGCTTTCCTGTAAGGGGATCCAATCGTCCGAACCCCAAACCGCCCCGTTGCCGATGCAAGCGCCCCGTCCGACGCTCGCCGTTTGCATGATCAAACTTTAGAGACAGAAGTAGAGGGACGAAATTCGGTCGACTGCGTAAGAGGAACTACATATGAGGTGAAAAGACGCGCGATTTTTTGTCGCTGGGTAGGGATTTCTTCTTATCCCATTGCGTCCGAAATCATCTCTATCGACAGCGGTTTGCGCAAAACTTTCAGGTCTGGCAACTCGCGCAACTGGCGCAGAAGATTGGTTCGCGACTTTCCGGAAATTGCAACAATATTGGGAGGTTGCCCAGAATCCAGCAGATCTCGGATTACGTCTGCACCGCTCCTGCCCGGCAGTCCCAGGTCAACAAAGACCCAGTCATCCGTTGCGATGCGCGCCCGGGCGAGGAATGTCTCGCCGTCCGGATATGTTCTGGGACGATGATCGAGATCTTCGAGCGCCATGGCAAGCGCATCTGCAACCGCTTCATCATCCTCTACAATATGAACAACCACGTACTGCAATCCCATGGTCAGGCACAATTACCTGACCTTGCCTTACAGATACTCCAAATTTACAGCTCGGGATGTACGCACAAATACCAGCATGCATCACAGCTTTGAGAGCAAAAGGCAGAATTCTTCGAACTTAACGACGCTTTACGCAGTTGGATGCCCAAGTACAATGCGCACCAGATCAGCCGCGTTCCGAGCTCCGAGCTTCTCCATAATGCGCGCACGATGTACTTCGACAGTCCGCGGACTGATGCCCAGTGTCCGGCCGGCTTCCTTGTTCGAAGCGCCGTCGGTGATCTCCTTGAGTACCTCAAGTTCACGCCGTGTCAGAAGTTCAGCGCCCTGGAATGTCGGGCTTGCAACGTCCCCTTGTTTCTTCATACGGGAGATCCCGTCGCGCACACGCTCCAAGACCGTCTCGGCAGAGAAGGGTTTTTCGATGAAATCGAAAGCGCCGTTACGAATAGCTTCAACAGCCATCGGGATGTCGCCCTGGCCCGAGATGATAAAAATCGGTGCCGGGTAGTTTTCAGCATTGAGAGACTTCAAGATCTCAATTCCCGAACGGCCTGGCATATGCACATCCAGCATGACGCATGCCGGAACAGCCTTGCTGGCCGATTCGATAAATGTGTCGCCGTCGGAAAATGTCTCGACCACATATCCTTCCATATTGAAAAGAACAGACAGCGCGTCTCGCACCGCAGGGTCATCATCAACGATGTAAATGGCCTCCGCGTCAGCTTTCATGTGGACGTATTCCTCGCTCTTAATCTTCTGTCGTGGCAGAACCGGATGGCTCGACCATTTCTTCGTCTTTCGGTTCGACCGGCAAGGTCAAAACGAACGACGCTCCACCATCCTTGTTATTCTCCAGTCTCAAATCACCGCCGTGATTTTGCGCGATTGAGCGGGAGATTGCCAATCCCAGACCGACACCCTTGTGTTTTGCGCCTGAAAAGGCTCGAAAGAGATTGCCTGCAAGCTCTTCAGGAACACCCGGGCCATTGTCTGTGACCCGAAACTCCAAGGTGTCGCCAATCCGGGAAACGGACAGGAAAACTTTTTTCTGCGGCACGTCTATCACTGCTTCGCGTGCGTTGCGAAGAAGATTGATCAAAATCTGACGGATTTGAACAGGGTCTGCCTGCAGCATTGGCAGTTCTTTGGCAACATTCGCCTGCAGATAGGCGTATCCATCGGAACTCCCGAGCTCTGCCATTTCCACACAGGTCTTGATGAAGTCCTCAACCTGAATGGTCTGCCGTTCTGGAGCTTTCTTTTCCACCAGCTGGCGCATGCGCTGGATAATTTCGCTGGCGCGTTCGGCTTCACGGACCGCTTTGCCGATCACATCAACAATGAGCGGATCCAGTGAGTCTTCGGCATTGGCCTTGCGGGAAACGGACTGCAGATAAAGCAGAACTGCCGTCAAAGGCTGATTGAGTTCATGAGCAATAGCTGCGCCCATCTCATCCAGAGCGCTGATCCGGGTCATGTGCAGCAATTGCGCTTGTGTCTTGGACAAGCGGTCTTCCATGGCCTTGCGCGGTCGCAGATCCCGCAAGATACCGATGAACTGGCGTCCAAAATGCGTCCCGGCTTCACCCACGGACAGTTCAATTGGGAAAACCGTGCCATCCTTGTGTTGCGCCTGCACTTCCCGGCCGATGCCGATGATTTTCTTTTCACCGGTGGAAATGTAGTTGTGCATGTATTGCTTGTGCTGGCTCGCGTAGTGATGGGGCATGATGCGGCTGACATCCCGGCCCAGCAGATCCGCGGCCTCGTAGCCGAACAACTGTTCGCAGGCCTTGTTGAAAGCAAGAATCTGACCGCGCTCGTTGATGACCACGATGCCGTCTGCGGCTGTATCGAACACGCTTGCAAGACGCGCTTCCGATACGGCTGCGTTTTCCTCTTCCCGCTCTATTACGCCGTCCTGCCCCATACCGACACTCAAATGGATTCCACGCCATTTAAGGTTTAGGGGCTTTTACGTATCCGAACAACCCACCCGGCACCTAAATCGCTGTCAGCCAAGAATTAATTCGGTCAATGGCCGTTTCCAGATGGTCTGTGCGGCGGGCGTAGCACAGGCGAAGATGGTTCTCACCGCCAACACCAAAGGCGGTGCCCGGCGCGAGACCGACGCCGGTTTGACGAACAAGGTCGAGGGCGAACTGGCGAGTGTCTTCAACACCGTCTATGGAGAAAAACAGATAGAACGCACCGTCCGGCGCCTGAATGTTCACCCGGTCAACCTTATTTAGCCCTTCAACAACGCAGTGTCGGCCTCTTTCGGCTCTTGCCACCTGCTCTTTCAAGAAATCATGTCCCTCGCTCAAAGCAGCGACCGCGCCCCACTGAGAATAGGACGGCACACCGGACGTCGAATATTGAATGAGGTTTTCGATCACCTGGCCAAGGACCGGCGGAGCCGAGATCCATCCAATACGCCATCCGGTCATGGCCCAGTTCTTGGACATGGAGTTGACGAACAGGATCTTGTCTTCCTCGTCCGCCACATCATAGAATGAGGGGGCCCGACGTCCCTCTCCATAGTAAAACAAGGCGTAAATCTCATCAGCGATGATCCAGAGATCATGTTTTCTTGCAAGCGCTACAAAATCCTTGAGAAGCTGACGGTCTGCAACCCACCCGGTTGGATTGCATGGTGAATTCAAAAAGAGTGCCGATGTTCTTGGCGTGATGGCGGCCTCAATGTCATCCAGGTGGAGCTGCCACCCGCTATCGGATTCCCGCATGGGCACGCGAACCGCTTGAGCACCGTGAATTTCCACCGCGGCAGTGATGTTTGGCCAGGTCGGCGACGGAACGATCACCTCCTGGTCTGCGCCCGAAACAGCCTGAACGGCGAGCTGGATGGATTGCATGCCGGACCCGGTCACGAAAAAACGTTCCGGAGAAAATGATCGACCGTAGAGATCTGAATGATAGGTGGCCAACGCTTCACGCAGTTGCGGAATGCCGCGCTGGTAGGTGTAAAAGGTTTCGCCGCGGTCCAGTGAAGCTTTTGCCGCGTCGCATATGAATGCGGGCGTCGGCAAGTCTCCCTCTCCTGCCCAAAGGGGGATCAGATCTTCCCGGCCCCGGCCAGCATTGAACACTTCAACAATTCCGCTTTCCGGAGCGTTTCTGGCTTCCGGGCTCAGTTGGTCTATCAGGCTGGTCACGCCGACTCCTTGCTTTCCTTGCACCAAGCTTACTTACTTTGCCGCCATTTGTTTCATGAAAGGATGTGAAGAAGACTTCACCAATGGTGATCAATCGCTCGAACAATCCGTGCAAAATACAAGGAATGCCGATGTTGTTCACAAGGCGAATGGACAGAACCACTTAGCTGTGGTCGGATCACAAAATTGCGAAGCTGAATGCCACTGCGCAGAGACGCAAGGGCAATCATCATCTGGCGTAATGCCAAACCGGACGGGAGGACGGTAAAACCAGACCATGCTGCATGGATGGCTCGTGATCTTAACCGCAACGGCCTACATCCTGTGTCTGTTCGCGATTGCAAGCTACGGCGACCGGATGAGACGGCGTTTTTCGTCGCGCTCTGGCGGCCGACCGTTTATCTATGCCTTGTCGCTGTCTGTGTACTGTACCTCCTGGACATTTTTCGGCTCTGTTGGCAACGCCAGCCGAACCGGTATTGAATTCCTGACGATCTATATCGGCCCACTGCTCGTCTTTGCGCTCGGCTATCCGTTGCTGCAGCGGATAATCCAGATCTCCAAGACAGAGAGCATCACCTCGATCGCCGACTTTATCGGCGCTCGATACGGCAAGAGCCAGTCGGTTGCCGCTCTCGCCACGCTGATCGCCGTCATCGGTGTCATTCCCTATATCGCTCTGCAGCTCAAAGCCCTGTCGCTGTCGATCACCACGATGGCCGGATCTCTGATCTCGCCCGGCTTTATTTTCGCGCCGATTTTTGACGACATAACCCTGATGATCGCGCTCGGCATGGCGATCTTCAGCTGGGCCTTCGGCACACGGCACATAGACGCCACCGAGCACCAGGAAGGACTGATGCTGGCCATCGCGGCTGAAGCGGTGGTCAAGTTGCTCGCCTTTCTGGCGGTCGGCATATGGGTCACCTATTTCATGTTCGAAGGTCCGCTCGACCTCGTCCGCGCAATCTCGGAAGCTCCGGAAGTCGCTCAGGTTTTCGACCAGCCCATCAATATCGGCAACTGGCTCGTCATGTCCTGCCTGTCGGCCTTTGCCGTCATTTTGTTGCCGCGTCAGTTTCATGTCACCGTGACGGAAAACAATTCCGACGAAGAGTTGCGCCGGGCCACCTGGATGTTTCCTCTTTATCTGGTGCTGATCAATCTTTTCGTTATTCCGATTGCCGCTGCCGGCATGCTCAGGTTCGGCCAGGACATCAACCCTGACACCTATGTTCTGGCACTGCCGATAGATGCAGGTCAGTACTGGCTGGCCATGTTTGCGTTCATTGGCGGTCTGTCTGCTGCGACCGCCATGGTGATCGTCGCCACTGTTGCGCTGTCCATCATGATTTCAAATGACATTGTGGTGCCCTTACTGCTGCGCCGTCACAGCGAAGAGGACATTGTCAACGCAAACGGCCGCGACATGAGCAGACGGCTCCTGACCATCAGGCGTCTGGCGATCTTCGGCATCCTGCTGCTTGCCTATGCCTACTACAAAGCGGCTGGCAATACCGCAGCTCTTGTGTCCATTGGCCTGTTGTCATTTGCGGCGATTGCACAGTTTGCACCGGCCTTTGTCGGTGCCCTCTTCTGGCGCCGGGCAACCTCGCTCGGTGCTATTTCCGGTCTTTGCGGCGGCTTCATTGTCTGGGCCTATACGCTATTGCTGCCGACTTTTGCGAAGTCCGGCCTTTTTTCCGACGGTTTCCTGGCAACCGGCCCTTTCGGCATTGGATGGCTGCAACCCCAGGCGCTTCTCGGCATTGAGATCGATCCGTTCATACACGGCACGCTCTGGAGCCTTGCCGTCAATATCTGCCTGTTTGTCGGCGCTTCTTTCATTCGAAAGCCACTCCCGGCGGAAACCATCCAGGCAAACGTGTTCGTCCCGGCAAAGCTGGCCCCCTCGCCCAACTTGCGGTACTGGCGCACCTCCGTGACGGCGGGCGATCTCCAGGCAACTGTTGCGCGCTATCTTGGCGACGTGAGAACCGAACGTTCCTTTCAGCGGTTCGCCAGCGAACGTGGCAAGGAGCTGGACCCGAATATGATGGCCGATGCCAACCTGCTCAGGTTTTCAGAGCAACTCTTGGCAAGCGCGATTGGAGCTGCCTCCTCTCGCCTAGTACTCACATTGATGTTGAAGCGGCACGACCCCTCCACGAAGGGTGCGGTCAAGCTGCTCGACGATGCCTCCATGGCGATCCAATACAACAGGGATCTGCTGCAAACGGCGCTTGATCAGGTTCGGCAGGGCATCGGCGTGTTCGACCGGGATCTCAGGCTGATCTGCTGGAACCGCCAATTCCGCGACCTCCTCGGATTGCCAGCAGAATATGGGCAGGTCGGCACGACGCTGGATGCAATCGTGAGGTTTAATGCCGAACGCGGTGAGCACGGGGCGGGTCCGGTGGAGGCAATTGTTGCAGACCGCCTGGAAAAACTGGTGCTGGTGCAGGAGACCTTTCAAGAAAGACTGGCCTCCAACGGAACGGTATTTGAAGTGCGCATCAGTCCAATGCCCGATGGTGGCATCGTGACGACCTATACGGACATTACCGAGCGGGTGATGGCGGAAGATGCGCTGGCACGGGCTAACGAAACACTGGAACGCCGTGTGCGCGAACGCACAGAAGAGCTGACCTCTGTCAATGAACGCCTCGTTGAAGCGACCCACGCCGCAGAAGAAGCCAACATCGGCAAGACGAGGTTTCTTGCGGCAGCCGGCCACGACATCCTGCAGCCACTCAACGCCGCCCGTCTTTATGCCTCTGTTCTGGTGGACAAACTCAAGGACGGTGAAGACGGTTCACTTGTCCGCAATGTCGAAACAGCGCTGGAATCCGTTGAAGATATCATCGGTGCGGTGCTCGATATTTCCCGGTTGGATACAGGAGCGTTGAAGCCGGAACCAACCGTCTTTCGGCTGGATGAAATCCTGCGGGGACTTGCCCTGGACTTCCAGCCTGTTGCTGAGGAGAAAGGGCTGGAGCTGCGAATTGTTCCAACGTCTCTATCCGTTCGGACGGACCGCCGTCTGTTACGGCGGCTGCTCCAAAACCTCGTCTCAAACGCGTTGAAATACACGCAGAAAGGCCGCGTGCTCGTTGGCTGCCGCAGACGCGGCAAACGCATTCTGGTTGAAATCCACGACACCGGCATGGGCATTCCCAAAAGCAAGCAAAAGGCGATCTTTCAGGAATTCCATCGACTGGATGACGGAATGCGCGTGGCAAAGGGTCTCGGGCTCGGACTTTCAATCGTCGAACGAATTTCCCATGTACTGCAACACCCCGTGGAATTGCGTTCAGAGGCCTACAAAGGCTCCTGTTTTTCGGTCGAATTGCCTCGCTCGGCAGCCTTGCCGGATCTCACACCGGTTCAGCAGATGCCCGCATCATTGGGACAGCTGGACGGCCTATGCGTGGTTGCGATCGACAACGAACCCGATATCCTCAGTGGAATGCAGCACTTGCTTTCCAGCTGGAATTGCAGAGTGTTCACCGCTGCGGACGACACGGAAGCGGCAGCAAAACTGAATGAAGCCGGCCTGACACCCGATGTGATCCTTGCCGACTACCACCTGGACAATGGGACCGGCATTGAAGCCATTGTCAGATTGAGATGGAAATTCGGAAACCAGATCCCGGCGATCCTGATCACGGCAGACAGAAGCCGGGCCGTCAGAACCGAAGCTGGAGAAAAAGACATCAGCTTCTTCAACAAACCGGTCAAGCCGGCTGCACTAAGGGCACATCTGGCGCGTTGTCAGGCAGGTCAGGCAGCAGAGTAACTTACAAGGTATTGTGGCCAGGACGCTGTTCAACTGGCCGGCTTCAAAAGCCCGGCCACCGGCGAATTCTCTTCAGAAAGAGGCTGGTCCCAGTCTTCGTTCACAACGTCGGTGATCTTCATTGGGTTCGCGTTCGGCTTGCCGAAATAGTAGCCTTGCATTGTGTCACATCCAAGCGTGCGCAAGGCATCGACCTGAAACTTGCGCTCGACACCCTCCGCTGTCACTTCAAGACCAAGATTGTGCGCAAGTGCAATCACCGCCGAAATGATGGCCAGCCCGTCGCTGCGCTCACCGATTTCGTCCACGAACGACTTGTCGATCTTGATCTTGTCGAATTTGTACTGCCGCAAATACGAAAGCGACGAATAGCCCGTTCCGAAATCGTCAAGCGCAATGTGAATGCCGAGTTCGCGCAGTTTCGCAAGTTTGGTGGAAGCTGTTCCGAAATCCTTCAGGAAGACGGATTCCGTGATCTCCAGAACCAACCGCTCGGGCGGGAAGCCGGTTTCAGCCAGCACAGCTGTAACCTGCTCGACGAGATTTGGATCCATAAACTGAACCGGTGACAAATTGACGGCAATACTGTTCAGCTCCGGGCACTGCGCTGCGGCGGCACAGGCACGTTTGAGAACCCAGTTCCCCAATGGCAAGATCAGGCCCGCATGTTCGGCAATAGGAATGAATGTGTCCGGGCCAATTTCGCCACGCGTCGGGTGGAACCAGCGCACAAGCACTTCACTGGATACGACCTTGCCAGTGCGCGCATCGACAATCGGCTGGAACTCGGTTGCCAGTTTGCCGTATTCAAACGCCTCGCGCAGATCGGCTTCCATTTCCCGGCGCTCCCGGACTTCCCGCTCCATGTCGGCTTCAAACGCAAGTGCCCTGCCGCGTCCGCTTTCCTTGGCCTTGTAAAGCGCAATATCCGCCTTGCGCATCAGGTCATCGACTGTGTCGGTGTCATCGCGAAGGCGCGTGAAACCAACCGTTGCACCAATAGCAAAATCTCTGCGGCCAATCCGAAATGGCTTGCGGGTCACATTGACCATTTCCTCGGCGAATGCACTTGCTGCCTGATCGCTCACGAACTGCCCAAGGGCGGCAAATTCATCACCACCAAATCTTGCAAGAACCGTTCTGCCTTCGCTGATTGAGGAAAAGCGGCTCGCGACCTGTCGCAACAACTCATCTCCGGCCGGGTGTCCGCTTGTATCGTTCACAACCTTGAAGTTGTCCAGGTCGATAAGGAACAGCGTCAAAGTCGTCCGGCCGGTTTTTGACTGTTCTTCAAGCAACTGCTCAGCCTGTTTCAGGAACCAGCTTCGGTTGCCTATTCCAGTCAGGGAATCGTGTTCGGCAAGATGTGAGACAAGTGCGTTAGCACGCCGTGTCTCGGTGATATCTGACGCCACGCCGCGATATCCTGCAAAGGACCCATGATCGTCATAAACCGGGCGGGCAGACAGGGACCACCAGCGCTCGTCGCCCTTTACATCCACCCCGATAACTCTGTCGCGGAATGTCTTTTGAAGTTCCAGCGCTTCTTCCAGGTCGCCGACAACATCACGTGCTTCGCTTTCGTCGAGCGAATAAGCGAGGTCCACCATGCGCAATGTTTCAAGTTCGTCTTGTGTTCTGCCGCTGGCGTGAACAAAACGCTCAGAGATATTGCGCAACGTGCCCTGGCTGTCCGCTTCCCAGATCCAGTCGCTGGCCTTTTCTTCAAATTCATTAAGAAGTAAAGCGATCAACTCTCCGCGGTGTTCAAGTTCGGCCTCCGCCAGGAAGTGAGATGCGAACAGCCACCCTGCGGACGCCACGCTGCAGACGATCACGACCGCATAACTCGAAAGCAGAAACAATAACGGCCAGGTGGATGCACTCGGATCGATGGAAAGCGACAGGACTGAGGCAATGAAAATAATGGCCACCCATCGAATGGCTGCCTGAGGAACAGTCGCAAGAGCAAACCCGCCACCGCAGATCATGCCGGTGGTCACACAAGAGGCGATCCAGATAGCGTTTGCATCACCGCTCGAAAACGCAGCGATCGGCACAACGGCCCATAAAGCGCTGAAGATCGTGGCATGGGAAACCGCTTTGTCGAGTGCCCGCCGGGAGGCCGACTCGATGGGAGACCGGCTGGCACTGATCCATTTGCTCGTTGTGAGCGTCAAAAGTCCGACGACGGCAGCCAGCCAGCCAAAGACGACCACGTTCGGCAGAATTCCCAAGAAGACAGGGACAATGACAATGGCATTGATCAAGTTCGCCAACACAGTGAAAGGTGTCAGGCGGGCAATACTGGAGATCTGCGCCGCGCGAACCTTGCGTGCAACGTCCTCCTCAACGACCGGATACCCGAAAGACAGAAGAAAGGCCCTGGTTGGATCGGAATCCTGCTGACCGGTCGGGGTGACCGTGCGATCTTTTAGCTCTCCCTGGACTGTCTTACCAGTCGAAAGGAATGCCCTGCCGATCGTCAGCAAGACCAGTTTCCAGTGGGCGCTAAAGCGCATTTTGTCTCCGCGATTGCTACTCGAAACTTGAGCGCGGAATCTCCCCGCAGGACGAGCTATAGGGGAATACCCTGAAGGTCCGGTAAAGACGCCCGAATAGAATCGACAGGAATTTCAAATTACTTTAGGGGAAGCGCGCAAGCAGGGTGGTTCTTGCACTGGCAGAAACCGGGCAGAATTCGGGTCTATTTGCCAAAGCGCTGACCGCTTTAGCGCGCTTCTGCAGCTTTCGTTTCTTCTTCGCCGCCAAGCTGCCACTGGCCGGCTTCAATCTTCGACGCTTCAATCACGGCCTGGGTGCGGCTTTCCACACCCAGTTTTTGCAGGATCGCTGAAACGTGGGCTTTCACGGTTGCCTCTGATACCGACAGCTCATAGGCGATCTGCTTGTTCAAAAGTCCTTCAGAAAGCATCATCAGAACCCGCACCTGCTGCGGTGTGAGCGTGGACAAACGCTGCACAAGATCACTGCCACCGTCATCAGCTGACAAATCAACATCCGGCGGTGTCCAGACATTCCCGTTCATGACTTCGGAAATCGCCTGCCGGATGACTTCAATACCATGCGACTTCGGGATGAAACCTGATGCACCGAACTCAATCGCACGCCGAATGGCTTGAGGATCCTCATTGGCGGAAACAACCACGACCGGCACTCCAGAAAACTGTGCCCGCAAATACATGAGACCTGAGAAGCCACGCATGCCCGGCATGGTCAAATCCAGGAGAATCAGATCCGCATCCCCGTCCTGTTCCAGGCGTGTTGTGACGTCTTCAAGCGCACCAGCCTCTTCTATTGAGGCATTTGGAAACTGGGTCTCGAGCGTCTGACGCAGGGCGCCACGAAACAAGGGATGATCGTCTGCGATGATAAACTTGTACGTTGTCGCCGACACGTTGTTTTCCTCCCTCAACGGTCCTTTTGCAGCACAGTCCCCCGTCCAACGAATTGGGACATCCCTGTGCCTTAGACCATTTGGTTATCGAGCGTGACACTCATTCTTGCGGCCTTTAGTTCAGTATGTTTGCAACAAGGAGAACTCGCAAGTCAAACCATGCTTTTGGCGAACCCGTATTATTCGCAAATGCACCGCGGCAAGGAACAATGACCTAACCTTACGCTGAATAACCTAAGTATTAATTGCACCATGCAGCACAGCTCCCCAAACAACCCAGAGTTTATTTCACTTATGCGAAGTGAATTTATGAATGGATGCAGTATCCATTCACCCGTGAGCGTATTTTTTCCACAGACTACATTTGCTGTTGATAATTTACGTAAAGACAGCAACAAATGAACTTGCAAGCGATTGCACACATAATCAAAATCACTGGGCATACGATTTTAAATAATGACAATTCAGGCAACGCTATTTTCGTTTGTCAATCGCTGGGAATGCGATGAAAACGACCATCTTAACGTGCAGTTCTACTTCAACCGGTTCGAAGAGGCGGATCGTCAGTTTCGACTCATCTCGGGCCTGAGCGAAACCCTTGTCGGCGCAAGAAGGGTCCGACACGTCAGATTTCACAAAGAGCTGCGCACCGGCGACCTCATCACCGTTCAGTCGAGTGTTGCCTTCGACGGTCCACATATGTTGACCGTCATTCACGAGTTGCGGGATGGTGGCACCGGAATGCTGGCCGCGACGGCACTCGATGGTTATGAGCCAAATGCAAGTTCAGCCAAGAACCTCCGCCAGAGATTTTCGGATTATCAGACACCGATGATTTCCGAGGCCTCACCAAGAGGCCTCTCGGCCGGCCCTGCCGGCCTTCGAACGACGTTGCCCGGAGTGCAGTCAAAGGGCGCTCAGATCTGCTATCGGGGCACCGTCCTGCCGCGTGATATCGGCATTGACAACAAGGCAGACGATCAGTTCGCGTTGTCATGTTGTACCGACGGTGTTGCTCATGTTTGGCAACGCACACCGATGACGCATTCATATCTTTCCGAAAACGGTTTTGGTCGTGTTGCGGTGGAAATGAAACTCACATGGGCGACACCCTTAAAAACGGGTGACACAGTGATCGTGGCGACTGGATTTACCGGTGTGGGTCCAAAAACGTTCTCGATGCGCCACCATCTGTTCGAAAGCCGCACCGGCCGCCTGGCAGCCACACTTGACGTTGTTGCACTCACTATGGATCTAGAGGCACGGCAAGCCGTTTCTTTGCCCCAAGAGGCACATCAGGCCATCAACAAGATGCTGATCGATTGACGTCGGTAAAACAGGAAAATCTCGAAAATGGGAGTGAAGGAAAATTAGTTTCCTTCACCTTCGAAATCGCGCTGAAGCTCGCGCACCATACCGAAGAACCTGCGCATCGCGCTTTCGGTAAAGGTCATCATTTGCTCTAGCTCTTTCTCGTCCTTTTCGTTCAGGCGCGAGGTTTCATTTTCAGAACCTGTCTCCGGATCCGCCTTTTCAGGTGCCTTTCCCGGCGGCACTATTGCGCCATCGCCGGCCCCGTCTTCCAACTCTTGAAGCCGTGCCGTGAGACGGTCAACCTCTTCCGCAAGATCGTTGATCTCGGCAAGATACGCATCTTCCGCGAGGGGCACCGGATTGCACCGCCAGGAGGCATTCTGTTCCTTGCAGACCGACACAGTGCCGTTTTGCCGATCAACCCTCAGAATATCATCGTCAACGGCGACCAGTGAATAGCGATCAGCCGCGCCGCCTGTAACCGCTTCGATATCTTCCGGAGAGACCCTGCTCTCGGCACCGACTGAAGTGGCGAAAATCATTGCGGCCACAATGCCGCTCAGAAGGGAAAGAAACCACGTGTTGCGGTTTGACATTATGTGTCTCCAGTTACAGAACACGGCGTCTTCTGACACCCGCGCACTCAACAGGTGCCACAATTCCGTGTCCAAAGCACGGCCAATTGCCGATATTTCAAGACCTTCATCCGTCTCAAACCACCAGGACCGTTCGGCACACCGGGAGTTACCCTTCCACCGGCAGCAGCGCCTGGAGGGTTTCGATGTGGTCTGCTTCGGAAGGGGCTTGTCCCATCTCAGCCGTGAAATTCTCGGAAAACGCATGGCAATTCCAGACTTGTGGCGCGTTGAGCGGTTCAATCCCTCAAAAGCAACTTCCAGAACCAATCCCTTTTCCGGATCGTGACTGACTTCGCGAACCGGGCCGAAGCGATTGATTGTGTTGTTGCGGACAAACCGGTCAATTTCACGCAGTTCCTCGTCAGTGAACCCGAAATATGCCTTGCCGACAGGGACGAGTTCCGGTCCGTCATCCCCATGGCGCCAAACACCAAATGTGTAGTCTGAATAAAACGATGACCGTTTGCCATGACCTCGCTGTGCATACATAAGCACTGCGTCTACCAGTTTCGGTTCCCGTTTCCATTTAAACCAAAGGCCCTTTGGCCGTCCGGTTACATAGGGCGTTTCCCATCCCTTGAGCATCACACCTTCGACGGCCTCTGCGTTGCCGTCCTTCAGCAACTCCGCCGGCTCTGCACGGGCTTCAGCTATTTCCTTCCAGGATGATGCAGGCACCATGTCGGAGATTTCGACCCGCGGTTCCGACAACGTGGCAACAAAGGCTTCAAGTTTCTTGCGCCGTTCGCGGAAGGACAAACTGCGCAGATCTTCGCCCTTAAGATAAAGCAGATCGTATGCGCGGATAGCGGCCGGGTAGTCCCGCAACAATTTTGGGCCGGCGGTCTTTCGGTTGAGGCGCTTTTGCAAATCCGAAAACGGACGCACCTTGTTCTGCGACACGATCAGAAGCTCGCCATCAATGCAGGCGTCAAACGCAAGGATGTCCATGATGTCGGGGAATGCCTTTGAAATGTCCTCTCCGGTTCGGCTGTACAGGCGTTTCACTGGTTCACCTTGACGGTTTGTGCCCGACGACGCCTGGACCCGGATACCGTCCCATTTCCATTCAACGGCAAAGTCCGCTGCTGCCAGCAGCTCAAGGTCTTTGGTCTCGTCGAGCGGATGTGCGAGCATAACCGGCCGGAATGGTGCGGGATCATCAATGTCAGGCTGTTCGGCCTTACCTTCCGCCCAGGCAAAAAGTGCTTCGTATGGGGGTGCCATGCCGTGCCAGACCTCTTCGACCTGCGCGACATTCAACGAGCCCAGTTTCGCAACCGATGATTTTGCAAGGCGCGCCGAGACACCAACGCGCAATCCACCGGTGACGAGTTTCAGCAGGGCCCATCTGCCGGTTTCGTCAAGGGTATCCAACCAGCCGATCAAAAGGCGGGGAACGTCTGTTTTGCCGGCGTGTTCAAGTTGGTCGACAATATCGGCAATGTCGGGTGCAGGAGCATTTTTGCTATCAGTCTGCGATTTCTCAGGTGCAGGCCACATAAGCGCAATGGTTTCCGACAAGTCTCCAACGAAATCATAGGAAAGCGCGAAGAGCACTGGATCCGTGCGCTCGCTCACCAACGCACGCAGGAGAGCCGGTTTGGCATTCTTGAATGTCAGTCCGCCCGTCAAAGCCGCAAGCGCATAGCCGCGATCCGGGTCCGAGGTCTCCTGGAAATATCTGACCAGCAACGCCTCTTTTGCGAGACGTCTGGGCTCTAACGAGAGCCTGTCGAGCAGTTTCGAAAAGGAACGCATAAAACCAATACCAACCGGGAAAGCTTGTGTGTTGCAAGTCTTTCCCGGTTAAGTGTCTCAATCAGTTACAGCGTCAAGTTTTCAAGACTGTCAGGCTGCCGCCGCATTCAGGTCTTGTGCCTCGAGAAATTGCAGACCTGCAACATCGTCCCGCACCCATTTGACGGCCATCGGGAAGCGGTCACCTGAGGGTTCTTCAAACATCACCTGCATTCCTGCATGGGCGCCGTCGAAAGTCATGACACCTATGCCACCTTCCGAGCTGTTCATGAGTCTCGTGGTGTATTGCTTTCCGTCTTCAGTCGTCAGCGTAACTTCCTGTCCGGATTCCTGTTTTCGGTTTGCACGGCGACGCTCCTCGACATCGTGCGCCATTTCCTGCAGGAAGCCTTCGATGCCCTGGGCCATTTCTGCGGCGACGCGTTTGACCTCACCCGCGATACGGTCGACGGCTTCTGCTTCACCTGCAGTGATATGGATTGCCTCATCCACGGTCTCGGCGCTCTTCACGGCATTGCCGGTTTCCGTCGCCGCCATGGTAATGCTTTGTGATATTTCCTGGGTCGCAACGCTTTGCTCACCAACCGCGGTGGTGATTGCCCCGGTCACGTCATTGATCATTTCAATAGAGCCGGATATCCGCCGGATTGATTCTACCGCTTCATTTGTGAGGCCCTGAACAGACGAGATCTGGTTGGAAATTTCTTCGGTCGCCTGCGCAGTCTGCGTTGATAGCTCCTTCACTTCCGCCGCGACAACCGCAAACCCTTTGCCTGCTTCGCCGGCACGTGCTGCCTCGATGGTTGCATTCAGCGCCAGAAGATTGGTCTGTTCGGCAATGGCGCGGATCATTTCAACAACCGTACCAATTTTATCAACCGCGTCAGCGAGACTTGAAACATTCGTATCGGTGCGCTGCGCGACGTCGGTCGCCTCACCAATGACAGTGTTTGCACGATCTGCCTGATTCATGATCTCCTGAATAGCGGCCGACATTTCCTCTGCGGCCGCAGCCACTGTCTGCACGTTGTTCGAGGAAGATGTCGAGGCATCCTTTGCCTGGGTCGCAGCGCCCGAAGCATCCTGTGAAATATCCCGGACTTTGGCGGCTATCTCGGTCATTTCACCGGTCTTGGTGTTCACATCGGCGGTAACGCTCTCCATCAGTGCATGGAACTTGTTGATCAGGTCCTCGATGTGGTTTTGACGCATCCGCTCGCGATCCCGTTCCTTCACTGCTTCCGTTTCAAGCGAGGTGCGCACGCGGGAATTTTCCTGGAAGACACTGCCTGCCCTGGCAAGATCGCCGACTGCATCCTTGCGCTCGGTAAAAGGCATCGCAAACTCCGTGTCACCCTTGGCAACGCGAACAAGGTTCTGGGTCAGCTGTGCCAATAGCTTGTCGACACTACGCAATTGCCAGACACAGATTGCCAGTGTGATCAAAACGACAACGACGGTTTCTGCGAGCACATACATGAAGTGAGACGAGGCATCGCTGGCCATCTCCGCAGCGCGGTCTTCTGCGGCAAACAGCATCCCAAGCGCTGTCTCCCTGATCAGGTTCAGGCGCTCGGTCGCTTTCCCGAACCAAACCAAACCATCGATGTTCTGTCCGTCCTTTGTGTCAGGCAGCGAACGCAGGATCTCGCGCCATTCATCAACCTGGGCAACAACAGGTCCGGACACATTTTGGTTATATGCCTCCAGCTCTTCAGGCGTCGCAATACGCTTGAAATTGTCGAGGAAGGCGGATTCGATCGACAGGCGTTCGAAATAGGCCAGATACCTTTCAGCCGGCACCTCGCCGATTTTGGCGACAGTCGTGAACAATTGGCTGCCGATAGCGCGCTCCAGTCCGCCAGCCTCTGTCGCTTCCGTCAACAAGAGGAAAGGCGTCATCAGACTCGCGTACTTGGCGTCAGCGCTTGCATGCTGCGCTTCCTGGACAATGGTGATGAGATCCCGAACCTTGGTGGAATAGAACTTGAGATTATCACCCCCGGTGATCGATTTCCCGTCTATTCCGGCACGATGGACACTGATTTCATCCATCCCTGAAACGATATGCTCAACTTCGCTTTGCAGTTTTTCGCGGGTAATATCAAACTCGGCGACCATGTTGCCAAGTTCGCTCAAGGCGATGTCGGTTGCAGACCGCTGAGCTGACAGGAGGCCACTTTCTTTTGCCCCATATTCTGAAGCGAGAAGGCCAGCTGTGAGGCCCCGCTCTTTCTGCAGTTCATGCAAGAGTGCTTCCGATTTTTCGGCGACCTTGGCAATTGGCAAAATCTCGGAAGCGGTTGTGCGTTCCAGTCCCGCTTCCTGCAGCGCAATAAAACTGGCAAACACGTAAGCCAACAACGGCACAATAGCTAACAACGCAATTTGAACGCGAATCGATTTCAACATCGCAATTCCCCAAATCCAGCAATCCCTGGGGTAAATCTGCGCCTGAGCTGGTTAATTTTTGATATAACCAGAAGCTGAGAGATTTTAATTTACTAACTTACGGTATTTTTGACGGTTGTGCTGCCGGTTGCACTCAAATTCACATCGGGAAAAATCTGGATACTTCTTAATATCCGACTGAATTACCGGGATGGACGCTCATGTAAATTCGCTGTATAAGCCGCGCCCATCCCTTGGCCGATGCAAAATCGGCCCGATCCGGTAGACTGCTGACTGGCATGCAGATGATCCGGAGCAGTTGAAAGATCTCGATGACCGAATTGACGTCTCTCGCCCCGGCCCTGTCGGCCGCGCTGGCGAAACGGGGCTATGAAAGCCTCACTCCCGTACAGGAAAGCATTCTGAGCGAAGCGCCGCCAGAAGCAGACCTTCTTGTTTCAGCGCAAACAGGTTCCGGTAAAACGGTTGCCTTTGGGCTGGCCCTTGCACCCACCCTGCTTGAAGGCGAGGAACGCCTCGGCCCTGCATCGTCTCCTATTGCTCTGGCAATCGCGCCAACCCGCGAGCTTGCGCTTCAGGTCAAAGAGGAACTGTCCTGGCTCTATGCGGAAGCAGGCGCGGTGACGGCGTCCTGTGTTGGTGGCATGGACCCGCGCACAGAGCGTCGCACACTTGAGCGTGGCGCCCATATTGTGGTCGGTACACCGGGTCGCCTGCGCGATCACATCGAACGCGGTGCGCTGGATCTTTCGCAGATCAAGGCCGTCGTACTCGACGAAGCCGACGAGATGCTCGACATGGGCTTCCGTGAAGATCTCGAATTCATACTGGATGCCGCGCCGAGAGAACGGCGCACCCTGATGTTTTCTGCAACCGTGCCGAAGCAGATCGCCGAGCTTGCCAAGCGGTTCCAGAAGGATGCCGTGCGCCTTTCGACAATCAATTCAAGAGAACAGCATGGCGACATCGACTATGTCGCGCATCCCGTAGCACCAAATGAACGTGAAAACGCACTCATAAACGTTTTGCGTCTCCATGAAGCGGAAAAGGCAATCGTCTTCTGCTCCACGCGCGAAGCTGTAAGCCGTCTGACTTCGCGGCTTGCAAATCGTGGCTTTTCAATTGTCTCGCTTTCCGGCGAACTCAGCCAGGAACAACGCTCCAATGCGCTTGCTGCGATGAAAGATGGCCGTGCGCGGGTCTGTGTAGCAACAGACGTGGCGGCACGCGGTATCGACCTGCCCAACCTTGATCTGGTTATCCATGCCGATCTTCCGACAGGAAAGTCTGCTCTTTTGCACCGGTCCGGACGGACGGGCCGCGCGGGCCGCAAAGGAACCTGCGTGCTCATGGTGCCATTTCCGCGCCGGCGGCAGGCCGAACGTGTGCTGCAGTTTGCGGGCATCAAGGCGACTTGGAAAGGCGCGCCGACAGCTGATGATATCCGCCAGAAAGACAAGGAAAGACTTCTTGCCGATCCGGTTCTGAGCGCAGAACTTGAAGAAGAAGAACAGGCCGTTGCCATGGAACTTCTGGCACTCCATAGCCCGGAGAAACTGGCAGCCGCGTTCGTCAAGCTGCGGCAATCTCGCCTACCGGCCCCAGAAGATGTTTCAGACCTTCAGGACACCGCGCTCCGAGGCCGGGACGCGGGTTCGCGCGGCGGCCGCAGCGCTGAGATCACCGGCAAGTTTGAAGATGGAGTATGGTTCTCGCTGTCACTTGGACACCGGCAACGTGCTGAACCACGCTGGATCTTGCCCATGATCTGCCGCGCCGGTCACGTCACCAAACGGGAAGTCGGCGCAATCAAGATTTTCCAGAACCAACTCTATTTTGAGATTGCAGGCAGCCACGGCCAGAGATTCTCCGAAGTCATCAAACGCGATGGCACGGGCGAGGAAAATGTCGTCATCGAGCTTCTCGATGCGCGAGGCGGTAAAGTGCCGTCACCGCCCAAAGAGGATTTTTCGCGCGGAAGCCGGAACGCACCACCACGGCGCAAGCCTCGAAATGCTGATGCCCCCGACTATGAGAGCATGGGCCGGGAAGACACATTGAAGCAAGGGCGCCCAAAGCGCGGCCCTAAGCGGGACAATGAAGCCCCCAGAAACAAAAAACGCCGGCGCTCTTCAGATGACGACGCAGCCCCGCACCATCCGGCATATGAGCCTTTGGACATGAAAGCACTCGCACGCGAACTCGATGGGGCTGACAATTCCGAAAAGCAAAAATCTCGGCGCAGCCCAAAAGCAGGCGAGGAACGCGGCAAGCCCCGGTCAAAATCTGCTGCCAAATCATCCGAGACGAAAAAGAAAGCCTCCAAGAAGAACAAGCCGTCTCGCGCCACACGCAAGGCATCAAAGGCAACTAACAAATAGACACAGTCGACTGGGCCACAACCTCTGTCAATTTCTCCAAATTGCGGTCCCCCGTTTCGTCCAGTACGCTGGTTCAAAATGGGGGGTCCAATGAAATTTGTTGTTGCCGTATTGGTTTCGTTGATCCTGACGTTCGGGGCCGGACTTTCTATCTCAAACGCTTCAGATCAACCCGATTTTCACATGGACTGCCACGCAGCCCGAACGAACAATGAGCAATTCATTTGCGCTGATGAAGATCTGCTGCGGCGCGATGCTCAAATGGGCGAAGTGTCCGACAAGCTTTATGCTGTCCTTGATGCGCCAGCGCGCGCCGAAATGGCGCGGGAATTCGCAGAATGGCTTGCCACCCGAGACGACTGCGAAGACAACTATTTCTGCAATGCCGGAATGTACAGCGACCGGATCGCATATTTGCAGCAGGAGCTTGACCACATGGATGCTCCAGGATTTGTGCAAAAATCAGCGCCTATAGACTCCGATGGATTCGGTCTTGTTGCGAACGCCGGCATTCCCGGGCACAACAAGGAAACCTACCCTGCCCTGACGATCGAAATCTGCAAATCAATCTGCGTTCAACGTCCCTGGTGCAAAAGCATTGATTTCGACCGTACGAATGGCGCGTGCTACGTGCAACCAGTGGCGGAAGAAGACGTCGGTGCTCTCAGAACGGACTATCCCGGTCATCCCTACGATCATTATTTTTACGCACCGCGTCTCAGGAACTGACTACAAGTGCACCGGTGACCTCTTTCACCATGTCGCCAGCTGAACGTTCGTCTTGGCCTGGTGGGAAGCGGAGGCAACCGCCTCCGCATCACCATCAAAACGAATAGGAAATTCCAATGCCGCCTGAAAACTGGTCGGCTGAGCCTTCCTTTTTGACGATCGGACTGTCGGCAGCATCGCCCAGAAGTCTGGAATAGCCCACCTTTCCTACGATGCCCCAACGTTCCGTCACATTGAAACTGGCAGTCGCACCCAGACTGACGTCCTTCACGCCCCCTCCCGCGGTGTAGGACTGAAGGCCAGAACGTGCAGCCCCGCCGCTTGTCACACCAAAATAGGTATCCATGTAACCGTCACTTGCAAATCCGACGGCCACCTCCGTTCCCAGACGCAATCGATCCGTAACACCGTACATATAGCTTGCGCCAATGGAGCCAGACACTCCCTCGTGAACACCTGAGACATCGGCCATCAACTCGGCAGAAATTTCAAAGACGTCTGATTGGGCCAAAAGTGAACTGAACTGATAGGCGGCAAAGCCGCCGACTTCGAAGGCAGCGTCAATTTTGTCAAGACGATCAACCACTTTGTTGGAAGCTCCATCGCGGCCCATGTCGTAGCCGATTGAAGGTCCGAACTGGAAGGCCGCGTCGGGTCTGAGATTTAACGAAACCTCAGGACCTTCGATTTCCAGCCCAAGGCCGAATGCGGTCAAGTTGGCGTAAAGCAGAGGTACAGCGGCATACTCAGCGGCCCCTTCAAAGTCCGGCTGGACACCGCCGCCCAGGACTATAATGCCATGAAAACCCTCTTGTTCATCGTCCTCCAGGATGACGTTTTCAGGCACGTCTGCCTGCAGATCCGCGGCCAATGCCGGTGCTGCGCAGCAACCGGTTAAGGCCAGCATCAATCCGGTTGTCAGTGGAAAATCCTTGCGGTTGCGCAACTGTGTAACCTCCGTCCAAGTCAATAGATGTGGCGCTTTTCGAACAAGCGCCGGTTGGCAGCAGGACTTTGGCTTCAGAATGGATTTTCAGATACTCGCGTTCCCAATCGTGTGGTTCGCTGTCTCAATTTTCAGCAATCTAGATTTAACCGATTGATTTTTATCGATTAAATTCCCACTTAACGGCATTCGGCGAGCATTGACCTTCAGGTTACTCGCGTTCCCGTCACATTTCTGTCCAATCTCGTTCCCTTTTAGAGACGGTCGACAGGAAGAAGGAGTTGTCTGTGCCTTTGCAAACGGATCCGCAACCGCGGCGTCAGCCCAAACAATTGCGTTCACGAATGATGGTGGAAACGACTGTTGAGGCTGCCCGGCAGGTTTTTGCCGAACACGGGTTTGAAGCAGCAACGACAAACCAGATCGCGGACCGGGCCGGCATCAGCATCGGGTCCCTCTACCAGTATTTCCCCAACAAGGATTCCCTAATTCTGGCAGTTCACAAAAAGCACCACGAAGAGGTACTTGCCGTGGTCAAGGGAGCTATGGACAGAAGTCAGCACCTGCCGCTGAAGGATGCAATCAGGCACATCATTGCTGCCAACCTGGAAATGCATATGAAAACGCCGCGCCTTCACACAGAATTTGACGCATGGATCCCTGCCCGCTCGAAACTGGTCGACCAAGACGGTTTCCAGAACGAAATGGCGCAGATCGTTTTGAACTTCCTGTCAAAAAGGCCTGACTTGCAAAAGGGAGATCAACTGAAACCAGCGGTCATTGTCATCATGAACATGGTCCGTTCGGTCCTGCATGCCACTGTCGGGAGCGTTTCTGATGCTGAAAGCCGCGAACAAATGCTCGACCATCTGTGTGCAGGTATATATGGCAGTCTGAATACCGTCGTTCAGCCGCTTGGGCAGGACGTTTCTGCACCAGCGCCGGCTTCTGACGGTTTTGGCTGAAGGATCACTGTTTGATTGTGCTCCCCTTTCCCTAGGAAACTGTTTTGGAGGAAATCTCGGCCTGAAGGTGAATAGTTTCGATTGTTCTCAATAACCGTTCCGACAACAGGTCTGTTCAAGTATTTTGCCCGAAACGGGCTCCCCAGATACAGATATTCGAAATCCCCGACAAAAAAATTGTCCTCGACCACGTTGCCGTCGTCCTCGATACGAATGCCGGTTTGCAGGTTTTCAAAACAATTGCCCTGGTAGAGATTGTCCTTCGCAAAGTCTTCAAAGAGGCGAAGTTTCATCGGAAACGGCCAGCGAGGCGAAAGCGCACGCTTGTCGACAAACCCGGCGATCAATTCCGGGTTGAAACGGTAGCCGAGGAATTCGTCGGACTTGCCCCAGGATCTGTCACCCATCATGAGCTCCAGTGAAACCGGGTTTTCATAAGGGCTTTCGTCACCGCAGTCCCACATCACCAGGTCCCGCGCCTGGCGTGAAGCCACCCAGATACCGATGTCCATGTTTTTAAAAATATTCCCGCGGATGACATTGCCATCAGAGCCTTGCAGGCGTGGCCGGCTTTCCGGGTTGGTCGTGTGAAACTCCCAGCAATTCTTGTAGTGAAAGATACCACCGAAGGCATTGCTGTCGAAAACATTGTTCTCAATCAGGTTGAAGGCGGATCCGTCGACCGAAAGACCCTCGCGCCGTGTCGGGCCGATCCGCCGAATGCCCTGATTGGTGAAAAGGCCGTTGTTGCGTATCAGGTTTCCCGACACGGTGTTTTTCTGTGAACCGTGTTCCAGGTAGATGCCGACATGATGTCCATCCGCGACAATGGAATTCCGGATCGTTGCGCCAACGACATAATGATCGACAAAGACGCCGGTCATATAGGATTCGGTAATCGTCAGATGCTCCAGCACAACGCCGCTAGACGAAGCGGCTCGGGCAGCATCGCGCGCTGGCGCGTCATCTTCCGGCGTTTGGCCTTCGATCAAGATGCCACCGGTGTCATGCAATCGACAGTCGCGGATCGTGACATTGCGAAGTCCCGGGCGGATGACGATGCCGCGTCGGTGCATTCCGGTGATTGTTGAGCCCCTGCAATCGAGCAAAACATCGCTCTGTTCTATCGTGATACTGCGGCGGTAACGGCACCCGTTTTCAAGGAAAACCGTGCCAGGACCGATTTCGGGCAGTTCGCAATCCCGAAGTTCTGCTGGGGCTCCGGTCAGTGCACCAAATGTCGTTTCTACCTGATCGTCCGCCTGCGCATGACCGGACAGGCAAAGCAGCAAAACGACACACGCAGATAAGCGCAGTACCGGACGAAAGAAGCACTCAATCATTGATTATGCAGGCAATCACCCAATCCGAGCCGTCCTGAATGAGCTGGTAGTGACAAGCGAATTCAAATACAGGCTCACCGTCCGAGTTCTCCTGCGTCCAGTCCAGCGTCACCAGAGCTGCCGATCCGCTGACATGGCTGGACGCGACATGAAACTCCGAGTGACTGACACCTTCTTTCTCGAGGGCTTTCAGAAGTGCTTCAATATTCTCAATCAGCTCATCTTCATCGGCAAAGACGTGTCCCTTTTCATGTTGCCAGATGATTGCAGGCATTGCGAAGCAATCGCAGATGCGATCAACGTCGTAGTCGTTGAAACCTGACTGATAATCGTCAAAGAGTTCGGCAATGGCCACTTCGGCATCGCCGTTCGCGCCGGCTCCTGCCTCATTTGTCGGGTCGTTGCCGGCACCCGCAAAACCACCGTCATCCGCCATGACTGCCTCCCCGAAGGACTGCCCGCTGCGTTTGCTTGGCATTACACCTCAGCTGTCGCCGCATTGTCGGCATCCTCGCCATCGTCATACCCTATCATATTGAGTGGACGTGCCTTTCGTCCATTCAATTCGCACCAGTGGACAAGCGCTTCTTCAGCGCCATGTGTTACCCAAATTTGCTCCGCTCCTGTTTCAAGAATGGTCCGGCAAAGATCGTCCCAGTCGGCATGATCCGACAGGATCAGGGGCAGTTCGGCCCCGCGTTGGCGTGCACGGGCACGAACACGCATCCAGCCGGAGGCCATGGCTGTGACGGGGTCGCCGAAACGTCGCGCCCATCTGTCTGCAAGCTGACCTGGTGGGCACAGGATGATCTCTCCTTGCAGCTCTTTGCCCCGTTTCGCGACCGGCTCTACAGAGCCCAGATCAATGCCCTGGCTTTGGTAATACGCGGTCAGTTTTTCCAGTGCGCCGTGAAGATAAATCGTCTTTTCATAGCCCGCCGCACGCAACTCTCCGATGACCCTTTGCGCCTTACCAAGAGCATAGGCACCAACAAGATGTGTCTGTTCGGGAAACAGATCGTGGGAGGACAGGAGTTTTGCGATCTCCTGAGCGGCAGGAGGATGGCGAAAAACCGGAAGCCCGAAGGTTGCTTCGGTCACGAAAGTGTCGCAGCGAATGAGTTCAAATCCGGCGCAGGTGGGATCCTTCTGTCTTTTGTAGTCTCCGGAGACCACTGTCCGCCGGCCCTCGGCTTCCAGCAAAACCTGAGCGGATCCAAGAACATGCCCGGCTGGATGAAGCGACACAGAGACCCCACCGATAGTCAGTCTCTCGCCGTAATCTGCAGGCTGAGCCGTGCCGCAAAAATTCTCACCGTAACGGATTGCCATGATTTCCAGTGTCTGACGCGAAGCAAGGACAGCACCGTGGCCTGCCCGAGCATGATCGGCATGCCCGTGTGTGATAATGGCCCTTTGAACTGGTTTTATCGGGTCGATATGCGCACTGGCCTGTGAGCAATAGAGCCCTTCTTGAGTGAGCGTGAGGAGGTCTGACATCTGGATCTAACTAGGTTCGCCCGTCATCAAAGCCATATCCAAGCGGCCCAAAAGCCGCCTGGAATTCAAGACTACTGACAATAGGTGTATTCGATCCGGCAGCCGGAGGCGCCGCTGTTGGAGCACCAACCCATCGCAAAGTTCTGGGCTGCCTGCTCGCTTTCTCCAGCTCCGATGCCGTTGCTGCCGGGCGCGACTGCAAGCGCGTGGCATCTGGCCTGCGTTGCGTCGGCTATCCGGCACTGCGCGCCTCCACAATAGTTCATGGCAAACTGCTCAGCCCCGGCCTTTGTTGGCGCGGCTCCGTGACCATACGCACCGTTCGGTGCAAGCGCGAACGCCATCCAGCCACCTGCTGAGCCGGTTGAACTGTTTTGCACAGGCTGTTGCGGCGGCCGACTGCCACATTGCTGATATATGCCTGCTAGTTGCTGTCCATTGGAGCACATGATGCCACCCCATTGGAAACCACGCTGGCCACGGTCGGTTGCAACTTCAAACCAGTCGTAGCCGTCAAACCGAACACCCGTGTTCCTGAGGATCGTGACCCAGGTACCCTCGGTCAGACTTCCAACCTGTGCATAGTTGGTTCCCGGACCGCCACGAAGTTTTCCGCCGAGAGATTGTCCCTGAACATTCAATTGCTGAGCGGCACTCGCAGGCTGTTGGGGCTTTTGCATGGCACGGGCACCGCATTGTTCGAAAATGCCCGCGAGCTGTTGACCGTTGGAGCACATGATACCACCCCACTGGAAGCCGCGCTGACCACGATCAGTTGCAACCTCAAACCAGTCGTAGCCATTAAACCGAACGCCGGTGTTTGCCAGTATGGTGATCCATGTTCCCTCGGTAAGACTTCCCGTCTGGCGAAAATTCATGCCCGGCCCATCGCGAAGTTTGCCACCGAGCGACTGACCTTGCGCATTCAGGCGCGTTTCATTGCCGCCGACAGCACCCCCTGCGTGGGTTTGACCGCCCGAGGGGCGAGGAGCCGCCAGCTGGCAGGCATAAGCGACGTCACCGAGATAGAGTGCCGGTTGGCCGTTATGGTCGGCGAAAGACACTTCCTCGCGGTCATTGAAATATCCACCGCGCCCGTCCGGCACAAGGTTCAGGTTACCAGTGTCACCTTGATAAAGCGCACGCCCCTCTTCGGGAATAGTCTGCACGAAGGCAAACCCGTCACCGAGATTGCATTGGTAAGCAAGACTTTCCGATGCCGTTGAAATGCCGTGAGTTGAGAAAAATCCTGCGGCCAAAAACCCCATAAAAACAAACGATTTCAACTAACCCTCCTGATCGAATTTTCGCAGTGAGAATTGACCATTGGGAAGCTGAACACAAGCTGAACAATTCAAGGCGGACCACTCGCCTTTTTTGGTGGCCTATCCTAAAACGGTGTCATGGACGCCGCTCTCCTACCCAACCGCTTCCACAACTGGTTCGCTTCGCGCGGTTGGGCGCCGCGTGCGCACCAGTTGCAGCTGATCGACCATCTGGAGCAGGGTCACTCCACTCTGCTGATTGCACCAACTGGGGCAGGCAAGACGCTTGCGGGGTTCTTGCCGAGCCTGGTGGAACTGGAGCGAAAGGGCAATCGCAAGCCCGGCCAGGCCGAACGCGGTATTCACACGCTTTATATTTCACCGCTCAAGGCCCTCGCTGTCGATATTGCCCGCAACCTTGAAGCACCGGTCGCGGAAATGGGCCTGCCCATCAAGCTGGAAACACGGACCGGTGACACGCCTTCTCACAAACGCCAGAGACAAAAGCTCAATCCGCCGGACATTCTTCTGACGACCCCGGAACAGATCGCCCTATTGTTGTCGGATCCACTGTCCGCGCGGCTGTTCGGATCCCTTGAAACGATCATCCTGGACGAACTTCATGCGCTGGTGACTTCCAAGCGTGGCGATCTGCTGGCCCTGGGACTTGCCCGATTGCGGCGCCTTTCACCAGGCCTCAGAACAATCGGCTTGTCTGCAACCGTGGCAGAGCCTGAGGATCTTCAGGCCTATCTTGTCGATCAGGCAGATCCGAAACGGCGGAATTTGTCGCATGTGGTTAAAGTCAGCGGCGGAGCCCAACCGGATATTTCGATCCTCGATTCAGAGGAGCGCCTTCCCTGGTCGGGCCATTCGTCGCGATACGCCATCCCCGACATTTACCAGATGATCAAGGCGCACAGTGTTTCGCTGCTATTCGTCAACACCCGCAGCCAGGCCGAAATGGTTTTTCAGGAACTGTGGCGGATCAACGAGGATACCTTGCCGATCGCGCTTCACCACGGCTCGCTGGATGTCGGCCAGCGGCGAAAGGTCGAGGCAGCAATGGCATCAGGTGGTCTGCGGGCAGTTGTTGCCACGTCTTCGCTGGACATGGGCATCGACTGGGGTGACATCGATCTTGTCATCAATATCGGCGCTCCCAAGGGAGCCAGCCGACTTGCCCAGAGGATCGGACGTGCCAACCACCGCATGGACGACCCCTCCAAGGCCATCTTGATCCCGTCCAACAGGTTCGAGGTGCTGGAGTGCCAGGCAGCGCTCGCAGCCTCCAAAGAGGGGAACAGGACACGCCTCCACTGCGCAAGGGCGCTCTGGACGTGCTTGCCCAGCATCTGCTCGGCCTTGCCTGCGCCGATCCGCTGGATGCGGTTGCGATATTTGATGAAATCCGCTCTTCGGAGACCTATCGACAGCTCGACTGGGAGACATTTGAGCGGGTGCTCGACTTTGTTGCCACCGGCGGATACGCGCTGAAAAGCTACGAGCAATACGCCAAGTTGCGCAAGGCCAAGGACGGGCTCTGGCGCATTTCGCACCCGAAGATTGCGCAGCAATACCGGCTGAATGTCGGCACAATTGTCGAGGCTCCCAAGCTGAAAGTGCGGTTGGTGCGGTCGAAAGCCAATGGCCGGCGCACGCCTGTCGGACGCGGTGGCCGTATCTTGGGAGAAATCGAGGAATATTTCATCGACCAGATGACACCGGGCGACACGTTCCTGTTCGGCGGCGAGATCGTGCGGTTCGAGGGCATCAGGGAAACCGAAGCCTATGTTTCCCGGTCCAACAGCGAAAACCCGATGATCCCATCCTATATGGGTGGCAAATTTCCACTCTCCACATATCTGGCCGAAGGGGTCAGAGCGATGCTGGCAGATCCGCCATCCTGGAAGGAGTTGCCCCACCAGGTGCGCGACTGGCTGGAGATCCAGCGTGAAAAGTCCGTTCTTCCGGCCAAGGACGGATTGCTGGTCGAGACCTTCCCCAGATCCAACAAGCACTACATGGTCTGCTATCCCTTCGAAGGCCGTTTGGCGCACCAGACGCTTGGCATGCTGCTCACCAAACGACTAGAGCGGATGGGTGCCAGACCCATGGGATTTGTTGCCAATGACTATGCGCTGTCCATTTGGGGTCTTGGCGATCTGTCGCTTCTGTTCTCATCGGGAAAGATCCCGCTGGAAAGATTGTTCGAACAAGACATTCTGGGCGACGATCTTGATGCGTGGCTGGCTGAATCCAGCCTGATGAAACGCACATTCCGCAACTGTGCGGTGATTGCCGGCCTCATTGAACGCAGGCATCCGGGCAAGGAGAAATCCGGCAGGCAGGTCACCGTATCGACCGACTTGATCTACGATGTCCTGCGCGCTCATGAACCGGATCACATCCTGCTGAAAGCAACCTGGAACGATGCTGCCGAAGGACTTTTGGATATCTCGCGTCTGGGGGAACTTCTCACACGTATCCAGGGACGAATCACGCATACTAGCCTTGAGCACGTCTCTCCACTCGCCGTCCCCATTCTTCTGGAAATAGGCAAGGAACCGGTCTACGGAGAAGCTATGGATTCGCTATTGGAAGAGACGGCAGAGGAGCTGGTTCTGGAGGCCATGGAATGAGTGCACTCACGTCACATTTGCGCAAATACACAGCTGCGCCAGTGTGTCATGACATTCAGATCAATGGACAACTGGTGGGCCTTCACGACAGTGGTGTTTTGTGGTGGCCGGACGAAGCAACGCTCGTTGTTGCTGACCTGCACCTTGAAAAGGGCTCAAGCTATGCCCGAAGAGGCATCATGCTGCCGCCTTACGACACCGGCGTCACGCTGGAAAAGCTCGCGGGTGTTATCGACGCTTTCGATCCGGCCCGCGTGATCTGTCTCGGCGACAGCTTTCATGATCCGGACGGGTCTGACCGTCTGCCCGCACCCTACCGTGCCATGCTGACAACATTGCAGCTTGGTCGGGAATGGATCTGGGTCACAGGCAATCACGATCCTGTAGCCCCTGTCCGGCTTTGCGGTGAAACGGTTGACGATGTTTCCATCGGACCTTTGACTTTCCGGCATGAGCCGATTGAAGGCGTTGGAGCGGCCGACGCCGTGGGTGAGATCTGTGGTCACCTGCACCCTGCCGCCAGGGTCCGACGGTTCGGACGCTCGATCCGTCGAGCCTGCTTTGTAACCGATGGCACCCGCCTGGTTTTGCCCGCATTCGGTGCGTTGACAGGTGGACTTAACGTGACCGACGAAGCTTACGCCCTGGTTTTCAAGCGCAGGAAGTTTTCAGTCTTCATGTTGGGCAATGACCGACTGTTTCCCTTTACTGCGTCGCGGCTTGTCGGGGACTGATGATCAAAGGGTGACCAGCGCCTACTCAACCTTGCTGATTTTCGGCACATCTCACGCCGGTAAATCGACGCTCGCCAAACGCATTGGCAAGGAAGTCGGATGGCCTGTTCTGTCTACGGACAAAATGGGAAGGCATCCAGGCAGACCCTGGCCCAATGTCAGGAAGCAGGTCGCCGAGTATTATTCGAAACTGTCAGCAGAAACCATCTATTGGTTCTTGAGGGTTCATCATGAAAACATTTGGCCACATCTCAGAGACAGGATCAGCACCGCCAGCCAATCAAATTCCGGGTGCGTGATTGAGGGATCGGCGCTCCGCCCGGAATTCATTGCCGAGCTGCAACCTTCCCGAACCCTCACGGTCGGGCTTCATGCGAGCAACGCGTTTCTGAGGCAACGCATGGAGGCTGAAAGTCTCTATGAAAACCAGGATATGCAAACGAAACAGTTGATAGAAAAGTTCATTCAACGCTCGCTTACAGACAACGACAGCATCGTCGAAGCGTCAAAACATCATGGGTTGACCTTGATAGACGTATCAGATCCATCATCTCTCGGCACTGAAGCCGACCGGCTCATTGAAAAACTGCGCCAATAATCAAGCGAAGTGCCTTTGCGATTTCACTTGATGTTTGATGAGAGGTCACTCGGTTGCTGTGAGGGAAAAACGCATTTGGTCAGCTCCTTTTCAGATCTTGAATCATGCCAACAGTCCGTCGGTCAAGGTCTCTTTCCCCGTTAGAAACCGGCATGGTGCACAGCAGGCCGATTGTCTGCGGTGAGCCCAATTTGGAAGTCGTCGCGTATGCTGTAGGCAGCACTCCTACGCCTCAGAAGCAACTGCTGTCATACTGCATTTCCGCTTCACGTCGCTAAAACTGCAAGAGGAAATCAAATGGCTTCTTTCCGCACTCGTATTTCGTCATTTGCGATCACGTTTGCCACTCTGTTGGCAGCCTCTCCCTTGGCGGCGCAGATGACAGAGGAACCACTTCATCGCGTCGAGGTTACGCGGGATATCGTTTATGCTGAAGGCAGAATCCGCGTCGACGGTCAGGAAGCGGTCCGAGACCTCTGGATGGACGCGTATCTTCCCAAAGGTGCTGGAGAGGACCCTTTGCCGGTGGTAATCTACACACACGGCGGCGCGTTCCACCATGGTTCACCTCGTACCGGATACAGGGTCGACGGTGCACTCTCCACCTCCCCGGAACACTATTGCCGCTTGTTCGCCGAACTGGGGTACGCCTGTTTCGCGATAAACTACCGGCTCGGTCCGGAAGAACCGATCGCTTCGGGGATTGGTTACGACGAGCAGCGTGTCGAACGCGACACCATCGCACTCATGATGGACCGGGTGAGCATCATTCGACAGAACCTAGGCATGCGACCTCTCGACGTGAGTGATCCCAAAGACGAACTCCTGCTATCCGACACGGTTCTGAGCGCGACTGAAGATCTCTGGCGCGCGATCGACTTTGTCCGTTCGAACGCCATCGATTTCGGTGTCGATCCTGACCGCATCGTGTTGGGCGGGTTCTCGGCAGGAGCGGTGACCTCGCTCAACGTGGCACACGGGACGGATGCGGGTGTCGCTGGTGCATTCATGCTGTCAACGGCGCCAATCGGGCTCAACATATTTGAAACGGTCAGGGAGGGTTCAAGCGCCCCCCGGCTCTTATTTTCACGGGCCAATACGATCTGTCCGGTGCGCTCGCCAGCATCAAAGGTTTGCTGCAGCACTACCATGACGTCGGTCTTGACTACGAATTCGCCTGGGTTCCGGGGTTTGGACATTTCTATCCGTCAGGGGCTCCGTCGCTCGGTGCTGATGGCTCGATCCAATCGGTTGAAGATCGCATCGTGGCATTTGTGGACAGGGCAACCGGTCACCGCTGATGGCTAACTGTTCGGAAGTCGCTTGTTTTGAGACAAAGAGCTCAATGGGAACGGATACAATCAGTGAATGAAATCCCGTCGATTTGGTCGCCGCCAAAATTTGAAGACGTGGTAACCTCCAGCTATCGAAGGATGAACGAAAATCCAGACCTGCCGACCACAGTATTCAGCAGACATGCCTTAGAAAAGGATCTCTGAAATGCCGAAAATTACCAAGATCGCCAGCGCCGCTTTGGTGGCGGCTTCGTTGACATTTACGCAGGTTGCCAATGCCTGCACCACGATCATTCTAACGGCCGAGGACGGCTCGAATGTATGGGGGCGGACCCTTGAATGGGGCGCGTATGACATCAACACGGAAGTCATGATTGTCCCTCGTGGACATGAGTTTGTTTCTGATCTTGGAGAAGGTCGTGAGGGGTTTTCATGGACGGCTCGGTATGGCGGTGTCGCGTTCAATGGCTTCGATCAGGACTATTGGCTCGACGGAATGAACGAGGTAGGTCTCATGGTGGGTGCCAACTACCACCCGGGCTTTGCGGAGTATCTCGAGGTGGACGAGACGATGATGGAAACCTCCATCGGAGCCATCGACGTGATGGCCTACATCGCCACGAGTTTTGCAACGGTCGACGAGGTGCGCAACGCCCTTGCCGACTTGCGCGTGGTGGCCGTCGTAGAGCCCAAACTCGGATTTCCGCCACCTGCGCATATAATGGTGAGCGACAAAAGCGGCGAGACCATCGTGATCGAGTTTCTCGAGGGTGAAACCGTGATCTTTGACGCGCCGCTAAGGGTCATGACGAACGCGCCGTCCTACGATTTTCACATGACCAACCTGAGGAATTACATCAATCTCTCGCCGGTCGCACTCCCTACGCGTGAGATTGCCGATCTGGATTTTGCACCACTGGGAGGCGGCAGCGGTATGATCGGCCTGCCCGGTGACAACACTCCGGTGTCGAGGTTTGTGCGGGCAGTTGCAGCCACGCAAACGGCGCGCCCCACCTCGACCGGCGACGAAACCGTGTACGAGATTTTTCGTATCCTTGACAACTTCAACATTCCCCTTGGAGCCGCAGAAGGCGACGCGCTTGAAGGCAGCGATGACAGCATGCGATCGGCCACGCTTTGGACCAATGCGATGGATAGCCAGAATATGAAGGTGTACTACCACACCATGCACAACCGCCGCGTTCGCATGCTCGACATGAACGAGATCGACTTTGAAACTCTCGACACGCTCACCAAGATGCCGCTGGATCGTGTGAATGAACAGGACATCGAGGAAATCAATCTGAACTGACGCGTTGCTATCGACAGTACGACTGCCTTAGTGAGAGGGCACCTTTTGCGGTGCCCTTTTTTCTGGATTACGCGGTTCTTCGGAAATTCATTACCAGGTCGAACGGCATATCCGCCTGGAATTGAGACACCACCTGCTGCCTCGCAAGTGTTTTCTGGCCGGCGGGAAGTACCCTATTCGGACTTTTCTATAGTAACCGGCCTAGAGAAAGCGGTAACCGGCGAAAATCAGAATGCCGATCACAACAACAATCAGAATGAGGTTCTTGCGCAGTTGCTTGCGCACAAAACTGTCGAGTTCTTTGCTCATAAAAATGCCCTCAAAACCCAATTCCCGGCGACAAGTTGTTTACGCATCGGATGTGGCTTCGTCTTCACCCACTTTCACCCAGGCGATTACGAGTTCATAGAACACAGCAAGCACGACAGGCCCGAGAAAGAGCCCCAATAAACCGTGGGCAATCGTGCCGCCAAGAACGCCTATCAGAATGATCAGCATGGGTGTATCCAGCCCGCGGGACATCAGGATGGGTCTCAGTACGTTGTCCACGAGCATGACGGGAACCATCAGCACCGTAAAGAGAAGTGCCGGGACAAGGTCCCAAGCGCTCCATGCCCAGATAATTGTCGGCAGGATGACAAGAGCAGGCCCTATCTGGACAATGCAAAGTACTAGGGCAATGAATGTCAGGATACCCGCAAGCGGCACCGAAAATGCGATGAGCAAAACACCTGTCAGAAGCCCCTGAATGACGGCAACGCCGATGACACCGCGAGAAACATTGCGGATGGTCGCGCCTGCAAGATCCACAAATTCCGCACCGCGCGGGGCGATAATCCTGTCCGCGAACCGTTTCGCTCCCTTGGCGAGCGAGGGCCCTGGGACGAAAAGACATCCGGCCAGTATGATCGACACTACAAAAAAGAGAACGCTGCCGCTCAGGGATGCCAGCACGGACAGAATACGACTGCCAGCGGGTACAAGCATTGGTCCAACCTTGGTCAGGAACAATTCAAGACTGCGTTGCGCCAGCCCCCAAAACTCGGCAATCTTCTCGCCGACCAGTGGAAGGGCTGCAATCCGCTCCGGTAGTGAGGGCAGATTGAGCTGGCCGCCCGACACCGCTTCAAACCAGGACTGCAAGGTTTCGACAAGACTGACGACCAGCACCGCAACAGGCCCGATGACAACGGCAAGGCAGAACAACGTCAGCAGTACGGCGGAAAGTACCTTGCGCCCGCCGAGCTTGCCGGACAGCCAGGCGTAAACCGGGTACAGCGCCACGGTCAGAACCACTGCCCAAAGCAGAAACAGAAAGAAGGGCGCTATCAATTGCAGTGAGAAATAGGCAAACAGCCCGAGGACACCGAGCCGGATGGCGATGTCGATTACTCTGGAATCAACCGACGGATTTGAGTTTGCATCTGTGCCGACCGGTGTTTCGGTCGAAGGTTCATCACTCATCTTGGCCCCACTCACGCTACTGGCTGTTCCACCGAAAACTGAGAATACCGACGCCAATGCGCAGCGCCACCCCAAAGAGGTGCCAGGGGGACCAAAAATTAGTCTTTGCGGAAAATCACACCAGCGAGCCAACCGGTGAATATCGCCAGCATGACCGCAAGCACACCATAGAAGAATGGGTAGTGCTGGGCGAGCTCGAACGTAATCTGCTCAAAACCGATCTTGGCAACCGCGAGGCTTTCCTCGGTTTGCGAGACCACCTCTCCATGGTGAAACAGGAAGCTTTTCACCTTGTAGTCTCCAACGGGAATGTTTGCCGGCAGAGGAATGTTGGTGCGGAACATGGTATGGGTCAGAAACTCGATCGATGTTTCCTGTTCCGAGTAGAGCCCGGCTTCCTCGCGCAGACGGATAAAGGCCTTGCGGAAATCGTCACGATCAGAGAGCGGCACGTTCGAGACACCTGAAACTGCCAGATTGATGTGATTTAGACCAATACCGAGTTCATCAAGGACAGTCCTGTCGGCCATCATTCCGATATCGACTGAGCTTGCCACTGCATAAAAGGACGGAACAGCCTGAAAGCGCTCGGCCTCTCGATTGACCCAGACCCCCAGAAACCGGCCTTTCCGACGGGTGGTGATGTCCTGAGGAGGCCCTTCAACGACAATCGCCAATTCATAGCCGCTCGGGTCGTTCGGCTGACGGGCGATATGGCTTGCCTGTCCGAAGATGACGATTTCAGTTCCAGTGAAATTGGACTGGATCGACACAACATCGGAGGACAGCGCCGTTACCAGGTCTTCGTTGGAAACGCTCTGCGCATGCCCACCAACAGGCACCAGAATTAGGGCCAGCAGAAGAACCAGGCACCTCATGACCCGGCCCCCTTGCGGATGGCGATGGAATAGAAATCATCGGGAATAAGCAACAAGTCGACGGCAAAACGCAATCCAACACCCAGAACCAGCAGCGCAAGCAAAAGGCGAAGCTGATCACCGCGCAGGTTCTGTCCCATGCGAGCGCCAAATTGTGCGCCTATTACACCGCCGATCATCAATGTCAGCGCCAGGACGATATCGACGGTCTTGGTTCCCATGGAGTGGAAAATCGTCGCTGCGGCCATCGTAAACAGGATCTGGAACAGCGACGTCCCGATGACAATGCTGGTCGGGACCCGCAGCAGATAAATCAGCGCGGGAACCATCATGAAGCCGCCGCCAATGCCGAGGATTGTTCCCAGGAAACCGATGATCGCCCCGAGACCCACAACCGGGATCACACTGACATAGAGTTTGGACCGCCTAAACCGCACCTTGAGGGGCAGGCCGTGGATCCAATTATGCTGCCCCGGCCTGCGCGCGCTTGGCGCGGAACCGGACTTGCGCCGACGGATCGCACGCACGGATTCAAACAGCATCAAACCGCCGATTGCACCCAGAAAGGTCACGTAGGACAGCGAAATCACAAGGTCCAACTGCCCGACGGATTGCAGGACGTCGAACAGGATTACGCCAATCAGCGAACCGAACACACCTCCCGCCAGCAATATGCCCGCCAGTTTGAAATCGATCGCTTTTCGCCGCCAGTAGGTGACCACCGCTGAAGCAGAGGACGCCACGACCTGGGTCGTCACTGTCGCGACGGAAACCGCGGGGGGAATGCCGGAAAAGATCAACAACGGCGTCAGCAGAAAGCCGCCACCGATGCCAAAGAGGCCAGAGAGAAAACCCACTGCCCCGCCCATGGCAAATATCACGAAGATATTGACCGGTATTTCGGCTATCGGCAGGTATAATTGCACAGGGTCAACGCCAGGACAGATTGCAGGTAAAACTGCGTATCAACTACATTAAATTGGTTAAAGACCCGTGCTGCCCGGTGTGTCAACCGGGCAACAGGCTTCTTCGGTTCGATAGAGCTATATTAGGCCAGTTTATGGCGGAAACGGTAAAGTTCCGTTTTAGATCGCCTGGCTCTTGAGTTCGTCGATAAGCTTGTTGTCCACTTCACCGGTCTCCGGCAGCCCAAGGCTACGCTGAAACGCGCGAATGGCGCTTCTGGTGCGTGGCCCCATCTGACCGTCAGGTGTTCCGGTATCGAAGCCAAGGTAATTAAGTTTGTCCTGTGCTTCGCGGACCATGGCTGTGTTGTCTACGGCCTTAACGGCGGCCTGTGCTGCAGGAAGCGATGCATTGTCCGCCCATCCCTGCTCCATGGTGACCTTGTTTGCAGCCGGGTTCGGCGTTTCCAGCTTGAAGCTTTCAACCGCGAGCCGCGCATTTGCCAGCGTTTCCTGATCCATCATGTTTGCAACATCGTCGCGTCTCTTGGCGGCTTCCGGATCTCCCTGATCAGCAGCGATTGCAAACCATTTGTAGCTGGCAACCAGATCCTTATCGACACCGATGCCGCCCGCATAAAGAATGCCGAGATTGAACAGGCTGTCTTTCACGCCGAAATTGGCTGCCTGCTCAAACCATTTGGCAGCGGCTGCATAGTCGGGCTGTCCGCCGCCGCCTTCGGCGTAAAGAACCGCAAGGTTGTGCATGGCCTTTGCGTTGCCGGCTTCGGCCGCCTTGACGTACCAGGCCTGCGCCTTCGGCAGATCCTTGTCGACCCCACGGCCTTTCTCGTAAAGGCTGGCCAGACGGTACTGTGCCGGTGCCAGACCCTTGTCGGCAGCTTTCTGATACCAGGTTGCAGCCTGAGCAAGATCGGCAGGAACGCCATTTCCTTCCGTGTATTTCACACCGACGAGGAACTCAGCTGCGGGATTGCCGCTGGCTGCGGCACTGCGCAGTGCCATCGGGCCGACCCCTTCAGGCGGGAGACTTGCAATGAGCGCAGAAGGCGCGTTTGCGGTTTCGCTTGCTGAAGGAGGTGCGGGTTTGAAGCCCGTGGAGTTATCAACGGTCTGCTGACCGAAACTGCCGGCCACACCTGCAGGCGGTGCAAAGGCAAGTTCTGCGTCCGCGGACATAGGTTCTTGTGAAACGGCACTCTGGACGTTCCGAGGTGTGGCTGCCGGCGCGGCCTGTGTCGCTGTACCAGGAGCCGGTGTCGCAGCTGCGATCGCGGGCACCTCAGGTTGCGCCGAATTTGCTTCCGCAGGAGGTGCTTCTGTCGAGGCGTCCCCCGCTGAACGGGTCGCGACAGCCGGTGGATCTCCGCCCTCGGGATTGGCAGCTGCATCTGCGACTGACGTTGCCGGTGCAGCAGCAGCGTCTGCCTGTGCGGAGGCGGGAGGCGTATCAACGCGCTCCTGTGTTTCCTGCGGCACTGCGGCAAGCTGATTGCCGTCATCTGAGGACGTCGTTGCGATCCGGTAGACCTGAATACCAAGAACCAGAACCACAGCTGCAGCCGCATAGAGAATGGCACGGCGGCGGAAACCGGATCCTTGCGGTGTCTCAGGTGCAGGTCGGTCGCCCGGCAGCACAGTGGTGTCCTGAGCTTCGAAGTCCCGGTCGGCGATATCTTCCGTACCAAGCTCCAGATCATCAAGCTGTTCGCCCTTTTCCTCGACCGGTGCAGAGGACTTGTCGCGCTTCAGGACATTGCGGAGCCAGCCGACACGCGCTTTTCCGCGTTGTTCATCGGCAGGATCTGGTTCAGCGCTTTTCTTCTGTCTTTTTCAAGCTGGGCCGCTTCGGCAGATGCTGCCTGCGCAGCGCGACGGGCCGCAGCAATGAAATCCGCCTTGCGGTCTCGAGCCCGTTCTTCAGGACTAGCCTTTTCTTCAGCCCTGTTGGCAAATTCGGCTTGCGGCGGCTCGCTCAATTTCGGCTTAGAAGGTCCTGAGAAAAGTGTGGATGTGTCGTCAAGCGTGAGCGGTGAAAATTCAGCTGTGGCTCTCGCGCCCGCAGGTTTCTGAATGGGGCCGCCCTGATCCGGCGCTTCCGTACGTTCCAGATTATCCAGACGTTCGGTCAGGGAACCGAGAACGGATTTGACGCCGTCGAATGTATTGCGGGTGCGCTCCTCGCTGCCTTCCGCCGCATCGAGAAGCTGCCTCAGATCTCCCTGCAAAGAATTGATTGCCTGGTCATATTGCTCGTTCTTCGGCGCGGGCGTCGTTGCTATAGCCTCTGCTGCCGCTTGCCTGGCAATTCCCGCAATGTCGTCGCGGCTTTGCTCCAGGCCTTTTTCAATACGCTCCAGCACCGGAGACAGGTGATCTCCGTTGGCCGCGTTGATGGAGGTGTTTTCAATCTGCTCTGCAAGCGCAGCCACCTTGGAGCTCAATTGATCGAAACGGCTGTCGTCAGCTCCATCCGCACCCTTGGAGACAATCTGCGCCAGGTCGGAAATACGTTTTTCCAGAGCTTCCGTGGAGCCCGGAGCCTCCACAGAGGCGCGCATTGCACCAATTTCCTCACGCAGCTTGTCCAGATCGGATGTAGTTACACCCACTGTCGGCTGGTCGAGACGTGCGGTCAGATCGTTCAACCGATCCTGTAGCTGGGTCATGAACTTGTCATCATGACCGCCTGCGCCGCCTGCGCGCATATTGGCCGCATCCAGAACGGGCACCGGACGGGACGCCTTCTTTTCGATGGCGTCGATCTTGCCGGATATCGTTTCAAGCCGGCTTTCCAGCGACTGAAACGCTCCAGTGTCGGTTGCCGGCAGCGGCGCCTGTTCCATGCGCTCCAGCCGATCAACGATCTCATTCAGGCGCTTGTCGACCTGAGACAGATGTTCATGGTTGGCCGGGGCAGCCCTGTCGTCGGACATCATGCCGACAATGTCTTCAAGTCGTCCCTGGAGCCGGGAAATGGTTTCCGGCTCAGGCATACGCTCTTCCATCGCGGAGAGACGGCTGTCGAGACCTCGCTGCTCGCGCGCAAGTACTTCAAGGTCATCCAGCCGCCCGGAAACGAACTTCATCCGGTCGTCGATACCTTCGACAAGCCCATTGATGTCGATTTGCTCAACGAAACCGCGGACTTCACGCAGCTCCGCACGCAAAGGCTCGATTTCGGCATGACCCTTGCGCTGAAGCAATTCTTCCATGCGCTCGGCGATGCTCACGACACGGTCCTCAAGCACCACCATGTGCTCTGACCGAGGCAGGGCAGCGAACGCGTCTTCGATTTCGCTCAGACGTGCGGTGACACCGCGCAATACTCTTGGGTCAACCGAAGCCCGGGACAGCTCATCAAGGCGCTGAAGAATGTGCGCATAGCCGTGCTCGAGCGTTTCCAGTGCGCCTTCGACATTGGTCCGACCAACCATCGATTTGAGGTCGGCAACTTCCTTACGGATCTCTTTTGCAAGCAAGTCGTTCCGTTTGTCGGTGCGCATGCGTTCGACCATATCGGACAGACGCCGGAGCTCTGCGTTTTGCCGGCCTACCGTTTCGCTGGTGCCACGCGAAATTCCACCGAGAGCATCCCGCAGGGATCCCAGTTCCTCGCGCACCTGGTTGAGCGCTTGCTCATGAGGAGCTCTCAAAGCGTCGATACGACGGCCAAGATCCTTGTAAATATGCATGGAGGCATCGCGCTGCGGATGGCCTCTGCGGCGGCGGGCGGGTTCGTGAACGTAGTCGTGTTCGTCAACGTAGCCGTCATCATCGTCTTCGTCTTCGTGATGGTAATACGCGTCTTCTTCACGAAGTGCGTCCATGGCGTACCGGCCTGGCCGGCGCTGCGGACGCGGAGCATCACGATATGGGTCCGACGGAGCCTCGTAGCCTGAAAGACCCTGGACCTGTTCATCCAGCCGGTCCAGTGCTCCCATAACATCATCCAGGCCGGGTTCAGGTGGGCGGGACTGACGGCGCGGCGCCGGACGAGAAGTACGGCGGGGCTTTGCTGCGGCTCTTCCAGGCCTGCCGGTCGTGCGGTCCTGATCCGACAAGAGACGATCCAGTTCATCTGCTACAGCGTCCAGATCCTCGTCCCGCTCATCGATCATCTGTGAATCGTATCGGTTACCCAAGGCGGTCGCGGTGCGTGTCAGCCGTTCAATTCTGCTATTTGCGTGCTCGCGGCGGGGAGCGTCGTAATAGTCGTCGCTCTCATACACATCACGTCCGCGGCGTCCTGCCTCGTTTTTCTTCCAAGCCGGCATATCTTGACCCTGGGCTTACGGCCATTCAGGCCGCTGATGGAGCAGGCTGCACCGGGAATCCGTCATAAGACGGTACAAGCGCAGCGTTTTGAAAGACTTTGTAGACTTAGGGTAAACAGGGCGTTAATCGGCCTTGCTAAATGCAAAAACCGACTGTTTTCGATTGAAAAGACTGAGGACAAACCAAGGATTCGTGCCGAATCGCCTAAACAACCGTTAACGTTTTTTTGTCGGATGACCTTACGCGACTGGACCTTGACGCAAACGTAAGGTAAAGAGTGCGCCATCAATCAGGCTGACTGCTTGTGCGGATGGGCATTCGGGAACGAAATCCTCAACGGGGTCTTGATCCCGTGACCCGTCTCAACCCGTCCTCCGGGCGTCACCCGAAGTCGCACGGCCACCCGAATCTGCCGGGCGACTTTCGAAAAAGCATCAACAATGAGCCGGCAAACGGCGACACTGAAGAGTACAAACTGCTATGAGCGAAGCGCTTTCGATCCTCAACGAGGACGATCTGGTTGACGTCGTTTCCGCAAATGACGACAGCACCAAGAAAACGCAATTTACGATCGGCGATCTGGCCAAGGAATTCGACTGCACATTGCGGACCCTGCGTTTCTACGAAGACAAGGGATTGCTGAATCCGAAACGCGACGGCATGAACCGCATCTATAACCGCCGCGACCGTGCACGCCTCAAACTGGTTCTGATGGGAAAGAGCGTTGGCTTTTCCTTGTCTGAAATCCGGGACATGCTTGACCTTTATGACTTGCGTGACGGCCAGGTGACACAGCTGCGTGTGGCACTGTCAAAGTTCAACGAACAGATCACCGTTCTGGAAGAACAACGCAAAGACATCGAGCAGGCAATCGAGGAATTGTCCCGGACTGTCGAGATCGTTTCCGGAATGCTGAAGCAGAAAGAAGCTGAAGAGGCCTAAGCCCCAAAGCTTCAAACGAATTGGAAAGCCGTCGAGCCTCGGGCCGGCGGTTTTCTCTATTCTGCTCCGATGGAAGCGTCCCGTCTGCTTTTGCGTCTCTTTGCGCAAGAGCTTCTAGTGTTTTGGTTCGCCAATTAGAATTGTTGGCTTTCCACCTGTCGAGATGCGTTCAGCGTCGGCTGCGACTTCCTGCATGCCGGCGGTAGACATGGCTTCTTGCAGTGCTTGAGCTGATGAAAATTCCATTGAAAAGCTTTGGTAAAAGGGCGGATTGCCGTCAGGGCCCGCAAGGAACCTCACCACAGAGTAGGGTTTCCGGCCTGACGGAATTCCGGCTTTTTCATTCAGCAAGTCCAAATGGGCTTCATAGTCGGCATTGAATTTTTCGGCATCAGACGGCCAAGGATACAAGACTGTCAGCACGACTTGTGACAAAGCGGCCTCCCTTCGGCGCAACGCAAATAATCTTTCCGAAGAAGAGTTATCACCAAATCAGTTGGAACCGAAACAGAACCTAAGACCTGCGGATGCGAAACTCGTTAGCCACAGGGCCCTTGTTCAAGCCAGTCACAACTGTTTCCCGATAGCCGGCTTGTCCGGCACCTGGAAGTCTTGTCGCTTCAAGTGAAGGACGGTGCTGGAATTCCAGGACTGTATAGGGCCTTTGGTAAAGCCAACTGCGATTCTGAATTGCCAAGGGGTCAGATGATGGTGGGTCTTCTTCGGTGAAAGCAAAGAAATAGAGCGTGAAACCAAAAGCTTCTACCGGCATGATTGCCAGCAGCTTCATGCCCAGGGCGTCACAGCTTTCGAACATTGTCGCTGTTTCCCGGCAACGCAGTGTCAAAAGGTTCAAGGCTGGACCGCCACCCAGTTTGCCTGGTTTTGTATCTTTAGGGCTTCGCTCACCCTTAAAACAATGCGCAATCAGCTCGACCGCAAACCCCTCCGGGTCCTCGAAATGGGCCAGATAGCCAATATCGCGGAATTGTTCGGGCGCACTGACTTTCACGCCTTTTCCGGCGAGCTGCTGACAGGCCAGGTCAAGATCTGGCACGGCCAAGGCAATTTTCCAATAAAGATCGTCGGCAGATCCGCAATAGGACACGGTTGCCTGCTCGAATTTGAGCCTTGCCTCTTCACCGCCATAGCCGACAGAGCCATCCCCCCAATCCTTCATTCCAAGGACATCACAATAAAAGCGTCGTTGTGCTTCAGGGGCCCGGCATGTCAGCGTGATCCATTCAATCTTGGGCATACGACAATCTGCTCCTTTGATCCTTGATTATGCCGGTACGCCTTCTTCCCGGTTTATGACCTGCTGGTGAAAGGCAGTCGCGAAGACCTCAAAAATAAGTCATCGAAACACAGATCTGTGCTGACGAACCCTCAAAATCATTCCAATTAGCATGTTTTGGGCGTATTTTTTTGTCATGGCTTCCCTTGGGACACCACTTGCCGGACGGAATCAAGACGCGTATATAAGTCTCAAGATGACGTTTACGGAAACGTAAGCTCATACTGCATTCCGGCGAATCTGGGAGGATTTCCATGCCGAGTTATACAGCACCCGTCGATGACACACTCTTCCTCTTAAGAGACGTATTCGGGTACGAACGCTATTCCAACCTTCCAGGCTTCAGTGACGCTCCTTTGGATCTGGTTGAAGCGATCCTGCGCGAGGGCGGCAAATTTGCCGAAGAAGTGCTTCAACCCCTCAATCAGAGCGGTGACCAGGAAGGCTGCACACGCAATGAAGATGGAACAGTGACAACGCCAAAGGGTTTTGGGGACGCTTACCGCGCATTCTGCGAAAACGGCTGGGGCACTCTTGCAGCTGATCCGGACTATGGCGGCCAGGGCCTGCCCCACACGCTCGCCACCATTTTCAATGAATTCGCATCATCCGCAAACATGGCCTTTTCCATGTATCCCGGACTGACGGCCGGGGCCGTCGCTGCATTGACGTTCCACGGTAGCGACGAACAGAAACAGACATATCTGCCGAACATGATCGCGGGAATCTGGACCGGCACCATGAACCTGACTGAACCTCATTGCGGCACGGATCTTGGCCTGATCCGTACCAAGGCGGTTCCCCAAGAAGATGGCTCATACAAGATCTCCGGCACCAAGATATTCATCTCGGCCGGCGAACACGACATGGCTGAAAACATCGTTCACCTTGTGCTTGCACGGATTGAAGGCGCACCGGATGGTACGAAAGGAATTTCGCTGTTTGTCGTGCCGCGCAATCATGTTGTCGAAGACGGATCGGTGGGCGACAACAACGGCGTTTCCTGCGGATCCATCGAGCACAAGATGGGTATTCACGGCAACGCAACCTGCGTAATGAACTACGACGATGCGACCGGCTGGCTGGTCGGCGAGGAGAACAAGGGCCTGCGGGCCATGTTCACAATGATGAACGAGGCGCGCCTCGGCGTGGCGGTTCAAGGTCTTTCCCAGTCGGAAGTCGCCTATCAAAATGCGGCCACCTATGCCACCGACCGTTTGCAGGGACGTGCACTGACCGGCCCCAAGGCCCCTGACAAGGCGGCAGATCCCATTATCGTACACCCGGATGTGCGCCGGACGCTGATGTCGATCCGCTCGTTCAACGAAGCTGCAAGGGCTCTCGTCATCTGGACAGCTCTTCACGGTGATGTTTCACATCGCTCGGACGACGACGCATCGAAGCAGTTTTCAGACGACATGATGGGACTTATGACCCCGGTCCTGAAAGGCGTGCTTACCGACACCGGATTTGCCAATGCGGTCAACGCCCAACAGATGTATGGCGGGCATGGGTACATAGGCGAGTGGGGAATGGAGCAGTTCGTCCGCGATGCCCGCATTGCCATGATCTATGAAGGCGCAAACGGAATTCAGGCACTTGATCTCGTCGGCCGGAAACTGCCGGCGAATGGTGGCCGTGCAATCATGAGCTTTTTCAACGAAATCAACACGTTCCTGAAGGAAAACAAGGACAATGAAGACCTTGCAGGCTTTACCGCACCATTGAAGAAAGGCGTCGACGATCTTCAGGCGGCCACGATGTGGTTCATGAACAACGCCACCAAAAACCCGGACAATGCCGGTGCCGGTTCGGTCGACTATATGCACCTCTTCGGTTTGGTAGCGCTTGGCTATATGTGGGCCCAGATTGCCAAAACGTCGAAAGAGCAGTTGTCCAACGGCGCAGGCGACAAGGCCGGTTGGCTTGAAAACAAGCTTGCCTTCGGAACTTTCTTCATGGAACGGACAATGCCGGAAACGACGGCACATCTTGCCAGAATCTCAACTGGCTCCGACACAATGATGTCGGTTGCCGCAGAGGCGTTCTGATCTCATTCGGCCCTCTTTGTGAGGGCCGGTAATTCACCCGCGCAAATCGCGACGCGGCGCGCTAGTCTCGCCCCTCAACTGATTTGCCAGGGAGATAATCAAGTTATGGCTGAATTCGTTCTTCACTGCATGGCACAATCGGGTCACTCTTACAAAGTGGCCCTGATGCTGGAATTGTGCGGTGCCGACTGGGAACCCAAGTGGGTGGACTTCTTTAATGGAGAGACCCGTACGGAAGAGTTTCGCACCACATTGAATGAAATGGGTGAAGTTCCGGTTCTCGTCGACGGATCGAATGTACTGACCCAATCCGGCGTCATTCTGGATTACCTGACCGAAAAGTTCGGAAAATTCGGCGGCGACTCGGCAGAAGAACGCCGCGAAGTTCTGCGCTGGACCATTTTCGACAACCAGAAGGTTTCCGGCATGATCGGACCGCTGCGTTTCCTGCGCGCGTTGATCAAAACCGGCGAAACCGAAGTTACCGGCTGGCTAGACGGACGGGTAAAGTCTGCTCTTGCCATCATGAACAAGCACTTCGAACACAACGCTTTCGCTATCGGGTCGAAGCCAACGACAGCCGACTTCTCTCTCTGCGGATATCTTTACGTCAGGGACGAGACCGGCATTGATTTCGCACCCTACCCCCACGTCATCGCCTGGCTGGACCGGATTAAGGCCCTGCCCGGTTGGAAACATCCCTATGACCTCATGCCCGGCCATCCCCTGCCGGACGCCAAGTGAGGATCGTCTGATCTTGAGGAGGAACTGATGCCCGAAGCCTATATTTTCGACCACGTGCGTACGCCGCGCGGCCGCGGAAAAAGGACGGCGCTTTGCACGAAGTACCATCCGTGCGTCTTGCAGCAACGGCTTTGGAAGCCATTCGCGATCGCAATTCATTGGACACGTCCAAAGTCGATGATGTCGTGCTCGGCTGCGTAGACCCGGTCGGAGAAGCGGGCGGCGACGTCGCCCGTGCCGCCGTCTTCGCCGCCGGTTATGCGACGTCGGTTCCTGGTATGCAGATCAACCGCTTTTGTGCCTCCGGGCTGGACGCAGTCAACATGGCGTCCGCCCAGGTCATGGCTGGTCAACACAAACTGGTGGTCGCCGGCGGCGTGGAGAGCATGAGCCGCGTTGGCATAGGCGCGTCTGGAGGCGCATGGCCGATCGAACCGCAAGTCGCCATTCCCTCCTATTTCATGCCGCAAGGTGTTTCTGCCGATTTGATCGCCACCAAATATGGCTTTTCTCGTGACGATTGCGATGCCTATGCCGTGGAAAGCCAGAAGCGTGCCGGGAGATCCTGGGACGAAGGACGCTTCTCCAAATCGGTAGTACCGGTAAAAGACATCAATGGCATCACCATTCTCGATCGGGACGAGCACATGCGGCCAGAAACGGATATGCAGTCGCTCGCTGCGCTCAATGCATCCTTCGAACTGATGGGCGCAATGGGTGGTTTTGATGCGGTCGGCATCCAGGCGCATCCGGAAATCGAAAACGTCAAACATGTGCACCACGCCGGCAACTCGTCCGGCATTGTCGACGGCGCTGCCGCTATCCTGATCGGATCCAGCACGGCGGGCCGCTCCTCCGGACTTAAACCGCGTGCCCGCATCAAGGCATTCGCCAATATCGGTTCCGAGCCTGCCTTGATGCTGACCGGGCCGGTGGATGTTACCGAAAAACTTCTGAAAAACGCCAAGATGGATATGAAGGACATCGACCTTGTTGAGATCAACGAGGCATTTGCTTCCGTTGTCCTGCGGTATCAGCAGGCATTCGATCTCGATCCAGACGTCGTCAACGTCAATGGCGGTGCCATCGCCATGGGACACCCTCTTGGCGCAACCGGGGCCATGATCCTTGGAACCGTACTTGATGAACTGGAACGCAGAGACCTCAACACGGCCCTTGTTACGCTTTGCATCGGCGCGGGTATGGGCACGGCTACCATCATCGAGCGGGTCTGAGCGATGATCAGCAATCTCGACAGGGAATTCGGCCGGATTACCGATTACTGGTCGCCGCGGGTTGTTGCCGATGTCAACAATCAGAGCGTCAAGCTCGCCAAGTTGAAAGGTGAGTTCGTCTGGCACGATCATGCCGACGAAGACGAACTGTTTTTCATCGTCAAGGGCAGTCTGACCATTCAGTACCGCGATCGCGAAGATGCAGTGTTGTCCGCCGGTGACCTGCATGTGGTTCCCAAAGGCGTTGAACACAACCCGCTGGCTGAGAACGAATGCTGGGTGATGCTTTTTGAACCTGCAGAAACCAAACACACGGGCGACGTGGTCGTGGAAGGCACGAAGTCGGCAGCGCAACAGCGCGCCCACTTGACCAACGGCGCTTGAGACCGAGGAGGATTGTCAGATGAACTACAAGAATTTCACCATTGAGACCGATACCGACGGCTTTGCGCTGATCACCTGGGACATGCCGGAAAAATCGATGAACGTCATTGATCTATCGGTCATGGACGAGCTGGATGCCCTGATCGACGAAGTTGCCGGTACCGACGCCATCAAGGGAGCGGTCATCGCATCCGGCAAGACGGCCTTTTCGGGAGGTGCGGATCTGACGATGCTGGAGGGCCTTTTGAGGGATTTCCACATCAAACGCGGAAGCGATCCGGAAGCGGCAGCCAGGGCCTTGTTTGAAGGCTCACGCAAACTGTCTCTCGCCTATCGGAAACTGGAGACCTGCGGCAAGCCGTTCGTGGCCGCTGTTGCCGGCACCTGCATGGGTGGTGGAACGGAGCTTGCCCTTGCTTGTCACGCAAGGGTCGTCGATGAGAGCCTGAAAATGGGTTTGCCGGAAATAAAGGTCGGCTTGTTTCCTGGCGCCGGCGGCACGCAGCGCGTCATGCGGATGACAGATGGCCAACAAGGCATGCAATTCCTGTTGCAGGGACGAACATTGCGCGCTCCACAGGCCAAGCAAATGAAACTGGTCGATGAGGTGACCGGCACCAGGAAACTGGTCGCCGCTGCCAAGAAGATGCTGAAAGCAGGAATTGATCCGGTCAAGGATTGGGACAAGAAGGGCTACAAGCTGCCCAACGGCAAGATCTATTCGCCTGCAGGTTTTCAGTTCTGGCCTGCGGCCAATGCAATTTACCGGCGCGAGACCCACGACAATTATCCCGGCGCGCGCTATCTGCTGCACTCCGTCGTTGAAGGACTTCAGCTGCCGATGGACCTCGCATTGCAGGTGGAAAGCCGGTATTTCGCCAAGGTGCTGCAAACGCCTGAAGCCGCCAACATGACACGGTCGCTCTTCGTGTCGATGCAGGAACTCAACAAGCTGGCACGCCGCCCGCTGGACCAGCGCCCGAACAAGATCAAGAAGGTCGGTATTCTTGGAGCCGGGTTCATGGGCGCCGGCATCGCTTATGTATCGGCTAAGGCCGGAATTGATGTCGTGTTGATCGATCGGGATCAGGAAGCCGCGGACAAGGGCAAGGCCCATACCGAACAGCTTATGAGCAAGGCGATCAAGCGTGGCCGGGCCAGTGAAGACCAAAAAGAAAAGCTGCTGGCCAAGATCGCAGCGACCACCGACTACGACACCCTCGCCGACTGCGACCTCGTCATTGAAGCGGTGTTCGAGGACCGGGATATTAAAAAGACCGTGACGGAAAAGGCCGAAGCGGTCATGAAATCTCGCGCAATTTTTGCATCCAATACGTCAACACTGCCGATCACGTCTCTCGCCCAGGCCTCCAAGCGACCGAAAAACTTCATCGGCATCCATTTCTTCTCTCCCGTCGACAAGATGATGCTGGTTGAAGTGATCCTTGGAAAACGCACATCGGACCGGGCCCTCGCACTGGCGCTCGATTACATCAAGGCAATCAAGAAGACACCCATTGTGGTCAATGACAGCCGTGGTTTCTATACCTCCCGCGTTGTCATGACCTATATCCGCGAAGGCCTGATGATGCTTGCCGACGGTGTTCCGGCGGCGATGATCGAAAATGCGGGCAAGATGGCCGGCATGCCTGTTGGCCCGCTCTCGCTTGGCGACGAGGTCGCACTGGATCTCGCCTGGAAGATCGTTTCGGCGACACGCAAGGACCTTGGCGTCAAATACGTCGAAGGACCTCTGGACAACATTCTGGAAGAAATGGTGGTCAAGCGCGAACGCTTCGGACGCAAGAACGCCAAGGGCTTCTATGATTACAAAGGCAAGGAGAAGAGCCTGTGGCCAGGCATTCCGGAGGTTATCGGCCAGCCGAAGCCGGCTGAAAGCTTCAACATTGAAGAACTGAAGCAGCGCCTCTTGGTGATGCAGGCTCTGGAAACTGCACGGATATTCGAGGAAAAATGCCTGACCGATGTACGCGAAGCTGACGTCGGCTCGATCCTCGGCTTCGGGTTCGCACCCTATTCCGGCGGCACCCTGTCTTATATCGACATGATGGGCACGCCCGCATTCGTGGAGCTTTGCAAAAAATTCACCCGCAAATGGGGCCCGCGTTTCAAACCCAACAAATTGCTCCGCGACATGGCCAAGGACAACCAAAGCTTTTACGGGAGATTCCGCCGAAAGCGCCTCAAATGGACAAGGACGCCGCTTAAACTTCACGCAGATACCGCCTCTTTTCTGAGGCGGTATTGTCATTTTTACCTAAATCGCACGTGATATATGTTAGCAAATCACGTCAAAACTTGATCCTTCACGACTTGTCATGCACATTTCGTAAAAGAGCTGTGCACGTCGGCTGGAGTTGGGAATGTCGCTTGATGGCGAATGGGCGCGCGCGGACGTTTTCCGCGTACTGCGTGATATTTGTTCAAACGAAGATTTGGACTGGCCCTATCTGGCGCAACGTTACAACTTTGACCTTGCGAGCCTGGAAGACCCTCAAGGCGTGGTTCCTATAACCGCGTGGCACGGGGTCTTTGAATATATTGCCGAAAAACTTGGCAACGATGCCGTCATGTTCGACCTGTTCAACAATGTCGACATCGGCTGTTTTTCCATTTTCGACTATCTCTTTGCCTGTGCGCCTACTCTGCGTGATGCATGTCAGGCCTGGGTGAAGTTTATTTCGATCCGCACCAATGCATACCGGATGACCTTTGAAGAAGATGAGACCGGCGGCTACGTTCAGTGGCCAATCCTGGAAGGACGCGGTGAATGGCGGCAGAACATGTTCGCGCGGATGGGTTGGGCGACGCAGCAGCTGGAACATGCTCTCGATATGAAAACGCCACCGATCATGATCGAATTGGCGACTTCGGAACCCAAAAACAGATCCGCTTTTCAGAAAAAGTACCAGGGGCGTATCCGATTCAATTCGCCCCATAACAGGATCGCTCTGCCAAAGGCTCTGTTATCACGCCCGCTTCGCCGCAACGATGCGCATCTTTACGATATCATCTTGAAATCGGCCTTGGGCGAACTGGACCGTTTCGGTGAGCTGGAAGCGCCGCTGTCCAGAATTGCGAATGAAGTCGCATCCAACCTGGCCGACGGCTCCTGCACCTTGCCGCATGTGGCGGCAAAACTCGGCATGTCGCAACGTGCCGTGCAGCGCCTTCTGGAAAAGGAAGGCACGAGTTTTCGCAAGCTTAGCGAGGAAATCCGCAGATCGGCAGCAGAAAGATACCTCCGCAGCACGGATCTGCCCATGAAGGAAATTGCCTACCTGTTGGGCTTTTCAGAACTCAGCACGTTCTCCCGTGCCGTGAAGGCGTGGTTCGGAGTATCTCCCCGCAAGGTTCGGGAAGCTCCGGAGAAGCCGCTTTCGATCAGTGGAGATCCTGCTTCTGACGAGCGCGTCAAACAATTCTCACGGCCCGCGCTGAAAAACAAAGGTGCGTCCGCATCCCAGCCACGCCTGCGGGAAGCGATTACAGCTGACTGATAAGAAATGGAAGAATTGTGGCACGGTGGTACTTTCGGGCAAGTGAGCCACCGTGCCTAAGAACATTCTTTTTGCCGCCAGGTACCAAAAACTCCCGCTTAGCTACCTGTCTCCAAAAACGGTTTCGGACTACGACGTGCATAGAGACCGATCCGCCTTCGATATTTTTTCGGCCCATCCCGCAGTGTGATCGTTTTGTTTGCCAAACCCGTTTTTCCGCGCCGGGCCGGCGAATATCTTTCACCACAGGTAGAGGTTGGTCAGCGTGCCGCGATTGTGGGATTTCGCTCTGCTACCGATTTATCCAACCTAGAATCATCATTACCCATTATGCCAAGTAAGTAATTGGCCTGACGCGTAAAGGATTTTACCATTTACGCCACCACATACAATTATTCGGGGTTTTGACCCCATCCGATGCCCTGCCATTGTAATCCGAAACGATTGTTCCTAACTTTCGGAACAATTCAGAAGTTAACGCAGGATCAGGAGAATCGCATGTCAGACACCGGCTTGAGCCGTTTTCTCGGAGGCTCTCCCGCTCAGGTGCTGTTGCGGCTTGTCTTCCTTTCCTTCGTGGTTGGGATCGTCTTGTCCGCACTCAACCTGGACCCGATCGACCTGGTCTACATGGTTCTCAACTTTTTTGAGCGTCTGTGGGATATGGGATTCAACGCGATTGGCAGGCTGGGAAATTACCTTGTCATCGGCGCAATTGTGGTCGTTCCGATCTGGTTGGTATCCCGCCTTCTTTCAATGGGCCGGACAAGGAACTAACCGCGCTCGCGGTGCGATGCAGGGTGACATGCCTATCCGCAAGTTCATCGATGTCTGTTGAATAACCGCCGCCGAGCACACCTGCGATCGGGATTCCGAAAGAGCGTGTGCTTTCAATCACCAATCTGTCACGCCGTCTCAATCCTCCCCTTGTCAGTGCGAGCCGGCCCAGACGATCATGTTCATAAGGGTCGACACCTGCGTTGTAGACAACCAGATCCCAGGCCTCGCGCTCCAACAAATCGGGCAACAGTTCGGCGAGCCTCATCAGATAGGCGTCGTCATGGGTCAGATCGGCCAGTGCGATATCGAGATGAGAAGGCACCTTTCGAACAGGGTAGTTTTTCTCGGAATGCATGGAGAAGGTAAAAATATCCGGATCACCTTGAAAGATGTCCGCGGTTCCGTCGCCCTGATGAACGTCCAGATCAACGATCAATGCCTTACCGATAGCGCCATCGGCCTGCATCACCTTGAGTGCAACGGCCACATCATTGAAAACACAAAAACCGGCACCGTGCGCGCGGCGTGCATGGTGGCTGCCTCCGGCGGTATTGCACGCGATACCATGTTCGAGAGCCAGATGACATGTCAGTACGGTTCCCCCTGTTGCACAGCGCGCGCGCAGCGCAATGTCTTCCCGCATCGGGAACCCTATTTCCCGTGCAATCCTGTCCGGCACCTTTCCATTGAAGACCTGATCCACATAAGCTGGATCGTGAGCGAGAGCGACCCACTCGAACGGAGCCGGCCGTGGCCGGTAGAAGTCACCCTGCTCCAATAATCCTTCGTGCCGGATCAAGTCGGCCACGGCCCGAAACTTGTCCATCGGGAAACGATGATTTGCAGGCAGATCAGCGCAATAGGCAGGATGATGAACAATCGGCAGCGGCATGGGTCGCAATATAGGCCAGACGTTCAGGCGTTACACCCCTGCGTGAAAGGGTTCTCATTCATTACAACGCCCTGGAATAACGGGTATGCAGGCTCGTGGATTGACGAAACCGGTCAAGCGGGACAAAGAAGGCGTCAGTCCAATCAGAGATCTCCATGTCACATCCAAGTGCCGCGCCCGAGCCGCCCAAATTTGCATTTTCTGTAACGCATCGATCGGTGCTGGCGATCGCTGTGCCGATGACACTTGCTTATTTGTCGACGCCGCTCCTGGGGCTGGTGGATATGGCGGTTATCGGGCGCCTCGGTGACGCGGCGCTTCTGGGCGGCATTGCGATTGGGGGGATCATTTTCGACCTGGTCTTCACGACTTTCAATTTCCTGCGCTCCGGCACGACCGGCCTGACGGCACAGGCATTTGGCGCCGGGAACGAGCGAGAAGTCCGGGCTACGTTGCTCAGGGCCATTGTCATTGCTCTTCTGAGTGGCCTGGCGGTGATCATCGCCCAACTGCCCCTTAAAGAATTCGGGCTCTGGTTCATGGGCGGCAGCCCGGATGTGCAATCTGCGACCAGACGCTATTTCGACGTACGTGTCTACAGTGCGCCTTTTCTTCTGGCCAATTATGCGATGTTGGGCTGGTTCATCGGACTTGGTCGCGCCGGAACCGGACTGCTGCTGCAACTGGTTCTGAACGGTCTCAACATCATTCTCAGCCTGTGGTTCGTGGTCGGGCTCGGATGGAGTGTGGAGGGCGTGGCGTTTGCCACCGTATTGAGCGAAATATCGGCAACGATTTTTGGACTTGTTCTGATTCTTGCGGCAACAAGGAACGGAAGCTGGCCGGGTGCTGCCATCGTTTTCGATCGCCGCCTGCTCTCGCACATGATGGCTATCAACCGCGATATCATGATCCGCTCATTCACGCTGCTTTATGCGTTTGCCTTTTTCATGGCGCGTTCGGCCGATCAGGGCGACATTGTACTGGCTGCCAATGCGTTGCTAGAAAAGTTCGTCATGGTCGCCGCGTTTTTTCTGGATGGCCTGGCAACAGCTGCGGAACAACTGGCCGGGCGCGCCGTTGGTGCGAAATACAGACCTGCCTTCGACCGGACACTGAAACTGACGGCGCTCTGGAGCTATGCACTGGCTGGGCTTCTTGCGCTGCTCTTTTGGACAATCGGTCCCCTCATGATCGATTTCATGACCACATCGCCCGAGGTCAGGCAGACGGCCGCAACCTTCCTGGTATGGGCGGTGATCACCCCCTTTTCGGCGTGCTGGCATTTCAGATGGACGGAGTTTTTATTGGTGCGACCTGGTCCGCCACCATGCGCAACATGATGTTGCTGTCGCTGGGGCTCTATCTTACTGCCTATTACGCCTTGTTCCCGTATCTGGGCAACCACGGCCTATGGCTGGCCCTTTTGCTTTTCTTCAGCGTACGTGGCTTCACGCTGCTTGCCGTCTGCCAAAGACGCGCGGCTGAAACCTTCAATGAAGGCTGATGTCACGCTTCTTCGCTTGCCCATGCTTCCATGTTGGCATCTCTTGCCTCCCGCAAGGAGGAAAGACCCTGCTCTTCGAGCTTGTCTGATAGCCCGTCCAGAATGTCGCCAACCAATGCAGGTCCCTTGAAAACAAGCGAGGAATAGAACTGCAAGAGGTCAGCTCCTGCAGTGATCTTGGTCCACGCGGTTTCAGCACTGTCAATTCCGCCCACGCCGATGATTGGCAGCTCTGGTCCGGCGAGTTTGCGCGCTCTTGCAAGCATGATCGTCGATTTACGGAAGAGTGGACGGCCTGAGAGACCTCCGGCTTCCTCTGCAGGCCCAAATCCGCTCAGGCCATCGCGGCTTATTGTTGTGTTTGAAACGATCAGCCCATCAACGCCTTTCGACAGTACTTCCTCGACAATGTCGGAGAGATCTTCATCAGCAACATCGGGTGCAATCTTGAGAAGCACGGGCACGTGACGGCCAATTTTCTGCGTGCACTCGTCACGCGCAGAAATCACACCGGTCAGGAGCTCTGCCAGGACCGAACGCGCCTGCAGGTCGCGAAGGCCGGGCGTATTCGGCGATGAAATGTTGACGGTGAAATAAGTCGCAATGTCGGCAAAGGCATAAATGCCGCTGACATAATCGGCGATCCGGTCCTCAGCATCCTTGTTCGCCCCAACATTGATACCGACAATACCGGTAAGGTTCCCTCTGGCATCAAGGCGTTTGCGCAGAGCCTCGTGGCCCTCATTGTTAAATCCGTAGCGATTGATAACACCCTGATCGGCAGGCAATCGAAAGACGCGCGGACGCGAATTACCAGGCTGGGGCCTTGGAGTTACGGACCCGACTTCGGCATGACCGAACCCAAGCTTCAGGAGCGCATCCGGCACCTCACCATTCTTGTCGAAACCTGCTGCCATGCCGAGCGGGTTAGGGAAGGTCAAGTCCCACAGTTTCACCGCAAGGCGCGGATCGGAACGAAGTCTTTGACCGGGCAGAACGCCTGACTTCAGCGCAAGTATCGTCATCCGGTGCGCTGTCTCTGCATCCAGAGCGTGAAGGACCTTAAGTGCTGCTTTGTCCAGCCAAGGCAAACTCATTCGTCCATCTCCGGAAAGACATGGTCACCATCCTTGCCGAGAGGCAGTTCCTTGACCCAAACCGCAGTCGCAGGGTCCAGGTCTGCATAAAGGTGCGGAAACAAAGCGCCACCGCGCGAAGGTTCCCACTTCAGCTGATCTCCAAGGACGCCGGCATCAAAAGCTGCCAGAAGCAGGTTCTCCTGACCCACAAAATGCTTTTGCGCCGTTTCGCGCGCCTGATCTGCAGTAGAAAAGTGGATGAAACCGTCTGAAAGATCCACAGGGGCACCCTTAAAGCATCCCTCCTGGATCGCGGTTTGCCAAAGAGATTGAGGAACGATCTTGAAAATCAGCGTCATCCGTGTGCCTTTTCGCGCGACAGCAGTGCGGGTTATTCCAATCCTGCCGTTAGTTCCGCCGGCAGGACACTACTCAAGTGAATTCTGTCGAACAAGCGGATGAACGGTTCCTTGTTCGCACCGCGTCACTTTTTTAAGGATAAACGCTGACACTTGAGCCATGAGAGAAGCCGCAACACCGCAAAATGCGAAATTCGAACCTGACCGCTCTGAAGGCCTCTGTTTTAATTTGCGCACTCGGCATTCATAGCATTTGCCGGTATCATTCACCGTGCCAGTAAAGCGAGTAACAACGGAATGAAACTCAGGCCAGTCTTGGTACCTGCTCTCGTGCTGACTGCCGCCGGCGGTCTGCTTGCGTTGCTGTTGTTGGCTGATCCGCCCGACCTGTCCGCCGATCGGCAATCCGGTGGCCATGATGGTCAGCTGGCAAAGGCATTGGTGGCAGACGACCAAAACAACACACCTGGTGCGCAAACATCTACGCCTGCCCCGGCAGCACCTGCTCCTCTTCCAGGAAACATCCGGGATGTCTCACCCGACGGCGTCAGCGCGCCAAAAGTGAGCGGCGGCTTGAAACGCATTTCGCCTTCCAAACGCTATCTGGAACTCAAGGATCCACCGGTTGAGCCGATCCCGGATGGCCCCCTGGAACTTGTCAGGGTGCAGGTTCTTGATGGTGGCCGGCTGCGTGCGAACCAAATTACGGTCAAGCTGGCTCACATTATTCCGCTAGAGCCGGAAGAGACCTGTGTCTCCCGCCTTGGCGGCACCTGGCCTTGCGGAGCCCGTGCCAGAACTTTCCTGCGCGGTTTGATCCGTCAATTCAAGGTCAGCTGCGAAAAGATCGAAGACCTCGGATCCCGGCAAATCCTGGCAACCTGCAGCAGGGGCAAGATAGATCTCAGCACCCGGTTGGTCCGCTATGGATGGGCGGACCCGCTTGAGAATGCGCCAGACAATCTGCAGGAGCTGGCTCTCAAGGCCAAGGAAAGAAAGATCGGCAAATGGCAGGCAGAATGGCTGAAAGACCTGCCGGCAACACAATGGGAAAATGACCCGACTGCGGCATTGCCCGGCCTCGAGGTCATCGAGCCTGAAATCGTCGAATGGAGCCTCAGAGCCGACCCTGAAGCACCGGAAGACGACACCTCTCTCTTCGGCCTAGGCGACCCCGCCATTGCTCCCCAGCAATAAGCCCGATGACCATTCACTTAAGGCTTTGAAAGGCGGCAGTTGCGCCGCCTTTCCTGTTTAGGCCGAGAGTTCGCCCGCGAGTGCCTTGCGGATCATTTCCCGGGTCTCGGCGATCCCGTAAAGAGCGACGAATGAGCCGAAACGCGGGCCCTTTTCCTGGCCGAGCAAAAGCTGGTAAAGCGCGGAGAACCAAGCAACCGAAACGCCGGGACCACCGTCAGGGCCTTTTTCTTCGGATCCTGGTATCGCTCAATTGCGCGCGCAACATCGAGCACTGCATCCTGGATGGCTGCACCGTCGGCGTCTTGTGGCAAGGCGGCCAGTTTTTCGTCCAGCTGGCGAAGCGCCACCTGTTCAGTTTCATCGGGTGCCTTGAAAGACTTGGTCGGTCGAACGAAGTCCTCAAAGTAACGGATCGCATAGCCGACAAGCGCATCCAGGTCCGGATGCGTCGCGGGTGTGACGCCCGGCGCATACCGCGAAATAAAGGCCCACAGGACGTCTTTGTTCTCCGCATTGGAGGCCGACACCAGATTGAGCAACATGGCAAAAGGCACCGGCAAATCGATCTTCGGAATGTTACCGGAGTGGATGTGCCAGGCCGGGTTCTGCAGCTTTTGCTCCACCGGCATCTGCTCGTATTTCTGAGCAAACGTATAGTATTCGTCGACAGCTTTCGGAATGACGTCGAAATAGAGCTTCTTTGCCGTTTTGGGCTTCTGATAATTATACAACGCAAGGCTTTCAGGCGCTGCATAAGTCAGCCATTCGTCAATGGACAGACCATTGCCCTTGGACTTGGAGATTTTTTCTCCCTTTTCGTCCAGGAACAGCTCATAGACATAGTGTTCCGGAGCCTTTCCGCCCAGAATGTTGCAAATCTTGTCGTAGATCGGCGCATTGGTCATGTGGTCCTTGCCGAACATTTCAAAATCGACATCGAGCGCAGCCCAGCGCATACCAAAGTCCGGCTTCCACTGAAGTTTCACCTGTCCCCCGGTCACCGGCAAGGTGATGTCGTCACCGGTTTCATCCTGGAACGTAATGGTGCCGTCTTTTGCATTCACCTCTTTCATCGGCACATAAAGCACGCGCCCTGAACTTGGCGAGATCGGCAGGAACGGCGAATAGGTTGCCTGTCGCTCTTCCCCCAGCGTCGGCAACATCACGTCCATGATCTTCTGATATTTTTCAGTTGCCAGGATCAAGACTTCGTCGAACTTTCCGGACTTGTAATACTCCGTCGCGCTCGCGAATTCGTAGTCGAAACCGAATGTATCGAGGAACCGGCGCAACATCGCGTTGTTATGAGCAGCGAAGCTGTCGAAGTCCCCGCCGAACGGATTGGGAACGGTGCTCAGCGGCATTTGCAGATACGGCTCAAGTGCCGCCCGATCCGGAACATTTTCCGGGATCTTGCGCATGCCGTCCATATCATCGGAGAAGCAAAGAAGACGCGTCGGTATCCTGTCTTCGGTGAGCAAACGGAAAGCTGTGCGCACCATGGTTGTGCGCAACACTTCGCCGAAGGTTCCTATATGAGGCAGACCGGACGGACCGTAACCGGTTTCAAACAGAACCGGCTTTTCCGGATCCCGCTTCTCGATACGTTTGACCAGTTTTCGCGCTTCTTCGAACGGCCAGGCTTTCGATTTCCGGGCCGCCTCGACAAAGTCTTGCGAAAGGTCAAGCGGAGGCAGGGATTGGTCGGTCATTTTTTGAATTCGTTCTGTTTGTTTGGATGAATTGCGCAGCATAACGGAATGCTTTTTGAGACTTCAGGCCAAATGCTGCGGCGCGACACTAGATCAAGCAGCATTCATGTGCAATCACATGTCGCAAGTCCATGACTTGAAGCTTTCACGCCAAGCCTATACACCGGGCCTTCGAATTGAAAATAACCGGCGCCACTGGAGAATGCATAGTGACTAAGAATGAGCCGATCAGCGTACAGGAAGCCCTCATCTATGTGATGGTCATCGTTTCGGCGTCGGACAACGAAATGACCGATATGGAACTGGCGACGATTGGCGATGTGGTCAAGATGCTCCCGGTTTTCCAAGGGTACGACAGCGCGCGGATCATCCCGGCTGCGCAGCGCTGCGGCGACATTCTGCAGGAAGACGATGGTCTCAAACTGGTGCTGGAACTGGTCGGCGACGTGCTTCCGGCCAAGCTTTACGATACGGCGTACGCACTTGCTGTCGAAGTTGCAGCGGCCGATCTTCACGTTGAACAGGAAGAGCTGCGCATTCTCCAGCTGCTTCGTGACCGCTTCAGTCTCGACAAGCTAACCGTGGCAGCGATCGAACGCGGAGCAATTGCGCGCCATCGCTCGGTCTAAGCAGGGCGGACAGGTGCGTTGAAGAAGCCGAGGCCAAGGCGCAACTGGATCTTCCCGACTATCTTTGCCGGTCTTGCGGCGATCATTTTAGCTGCACTCTTGGTCTTTCTTTCCGGCCTTGAAGACTTTGAGCTTTCAAAGTTTGAAACACGCGAGCTCAGTTTTCAGGACGAACGGCACCAGATTTCCGGGTCGTTGATCTTGCCGGTTGAACACCCGACTTCGCTTGTACTGCTGATCCACGGCGACGGACCGGCAGACAGGTTTGCCAATGGCGGTTATCTGCCGCTCATCAACGCACTCCTTGATGGTGGTATCGCAGTCTTTTGCTGGGACAAACCAGGGATAGGTAAAAGCGAGGGCGACTGGCTGCAGTATTCGCTCGCCGAGCGCGCGCGCCTTGCGGAGGCGGCACTGATTGCTTTGGCGGCGGAAGAGGACCTCTCAGAGGTTCGCAAGGGCGTTCTTGGCCTCTCTCAGGGCGGCTGGGTGGTTGCGGACCTCGCCGCAGGCAAAACCAGCGCAGATTTCGCAATCATCATTGGCGGTGCCGTCAACTGGCTTCGGCAAGGCCAATATTATCAGCGTCGCCGTCTTGAAAACGACGGTGCCACCCAGGGCGAGATAGAAACCGCGCTGTCGAAGAGTGCCGCCGCCAATAACCAAATGGCTGACAAAGACTTCGACTATCAGGACTACCTTGAAATTGCCGGGCCAGATCCAATGAGCTCAAGCCGCTTCCAGTTCGTTCGGAAAAATATGTTGGCAGACTCATCCGGTCATCTGACCAAGATCACAATTCCGGTACTGACTTTGCACGGTGGCGAAGATCTGAATGTGGACCCTGACTACAATTCCAGCCGCTATCGGTTTCTCTTGAAATCCGGGCACGCTGCAAATCGAAGCAGCGTAATCAAAGGTGGTACGCATAGTCTTTTGCGCGCGGAACTGTTCAACTACCAGCTTGAAAGCCAGATGCCATGGTGGTCTCAGGCAGCATTTCTCGCGTTGGGACGATACGCCTATGCGCCCGAAGCGCTGGATTTGCTGACGACATGGACGAGGCAGCACGCGCCCTCACGAACCGGAAACTGACAGTTCGGTTGAATTGGGGTTTCAAGCGCCGAAAGGCCGCGTCAGTTCAAGCTCCGAATGCTGTCGGGAAGATCCAATGAAAACGCAGGTATCGTCACGTTGAAGAGCGTTCCGTCAGGCCGTTCCATCTCATAGGCACCAGCCATGATACCGCTGTCTGTCGCCAGCGGGCAGTGTGAAGAATACTCGTAGGTTTCCCCGGGTTCGATAACCGGCTGTTCTCCGACGACCCCTGGACCATTCACTTCTTCCTGACGCCCAAGACCGTCAGTGATCTGCCAGTAGCGGGATTTCAGTTGAACCGGTTCGCTGCCGCCATTGTGGATCTCGACCATATAGGCCCAGATGAATTCACTTTCTTCCGGGCGCGATTCATCGTCCAGATAAAAAGGTTCGACGGAGACTTCGATTCCTTCGGTTGTGGCGCTGTAACTGCCCGACACGTTTAATCCTTTTGCTTCCGGGTTAGGACCCGTTCATTCAAAACGGGCTTATAAGGCGTATGACGTAAGCGTGAAAGGGACTGACTTGTGATTTCCGAGTGGATTTTGCATGTAGACCGCTGAATTTTTCAATTATGTGACCATCAACATGTTCGATGCCCGAATTCGTCCTCTGATCGATCCGCCCCTGAACCGAATGGGTCAGGCGTTGGCGGCTGCCGGCATCAGTGCAAACGCGGTGACCCTCTTCGGCTTCGCCTTGGGTCTTGTCGCAGCCGTGGCAATTGCTTGCGGCGCAACGCTTGCCGGTTTCTTTCTGATTGGACTGAACAGGCTGGCTGATGGCCTTGATGGCGCGATTGCACGCGCATCCGGCAAGACCGATCTTGGCGGATACCTCGATATCACGCTCGATTTTTTCTTCTATGGCGCTATTCCGCTCGCCTTCGCTGTGCTGGATCCTGCCAACAACGCCCTCCCTGCGGCAGCCCTTCTCTGCAGCTTCTACGCCAACGGCTCAGCCTTTCTGGCATTCGCCATCATGGCGGAACGCAAACAGCTGACGACGGACGCGCGCGGTTCCAAGTCTCTCTATTATCTCGGCGGCCTGGCTGAAGGGGCAGAAACCATAGCCCTGTTCCTGTTGATGGCTCTTCTTCCCGCCTGGTTCCCCGTTTTGGCCTGGGGATTTGCTTTTGTGTGTTTCGTCTCAGCCGCTGCCCGTGTCCTGATTGGCGTCGCCGCCTTGAGAGACTAGGGTTTCATTTCATTTGGCTTTTTACCTTTGAGACCTTCGTCCAGGAGATATCGTGTCTTCCACTCCTCGCTCACCTTGTCCGCAAGTTTGGCAACAGGCAGCGGAATCCCCTTTGCAACCGCGCCATCAAAACCGAGATGCGAAATGAGATCGACAAGGACAGTCTCCGGATCATTGGCCAATCCGTCATAGGTTATCCGGTAGGGATCCAGCCCTTCCCGGGAAAACCAATTGCTCCACTCGTCTTCATATAGTGTGACTTCCTCAACCGTCTGGCGGATCAGCTCCCTGTCGTAGTCCGGTTCTTTCGGTTCGGATGTTCTTTCCAGCTCTGTTCCATCGGGAGCTTTGTGCCAAAGGCCGGTTTGCGTGGCCTTGATCAATGAGATCGCCTGGGAAAGCTTGTCCTGCCGCGTCAAATGGATGATGCATGTTTTTCCAAATTCCGCTTCGAAGCGCGCCAGATCGCTCGAAGCGTCCGGGTGCGTAAATTCGAGCCGGTCAAAGAAAAAGCTTGCGCTTTTCCGCTGCAATCGCAGGCCGAAAAGACTGCTTCCTCCCATACCCTTGGAACGGGAGGCGGAAAAGACTGCCTTGAGAGCCGAAACTTCTTTTTGTAGTCACGGGACTGAAGGTTCAGGGATTTCTGCCAAGCCGCAAGTGTCGGCACGTGGAAATAGGATTCCGGCTTTCCGGCGACGCCTGTTGCCGCCAGCAATTTACACAACAAGGTGCTGCCGCTGCGGGGTGAGGTACAAATGATATAGGCCTGGTAACCGAATTTGGACTGAACCGTCATCTGAGCCACTTCCTGCCCTCAGGTATTCGATGGGCGTTCTTCGGCCCATCCAAGGGTTTCCTTGGCACAACTGGCGCGCCAGTTCACGCTGTTTTGCTCCTTTCGCAATGGTTCGGGCTTACTGTGTTGCCTCTTCACAACGGCCCTGGACAGCATCTCAAATGAAAAGCCCGGCACTTGGCCGGGCTCGTACGTCTAATTTCACGCGCTCATCAAACTGCATTGAGCGCTTTTTCAACGTCTTCCAGAAGGTCCAGCGGATCTTCCAGACCTATTGATAGCCGCAAGATGCCGTCGGAAATATCCAGCTCCGCGCGTGCTTCTTCACCAATCGACTGATGGGTCGTGGTGGCCGGATGGGTGATCAGGCTCTTGGCGTCTCCAAGATTGTTGGAGATCTTGATCGTCTCCAGCGCGTTGGTGAAACGGAAGGCTGCTTCCTTACCACCCTTGACTTCAAAGGCAACCATTGTCGATCCGGCTGTCATCTGACGCTGAACGACATCAGCTTGCGGGTGGTCGGCGCGCCCAGGATAAATCAACCGGCTGATCTTGGACTGGTCCGCCAGAAAATCGGCTACCTTTCCGGCACTCTCGGTCTGGCGTGCCACGCGTAGCGGCAACGTTTCCAGTCCTTTGAGGAGAACCCAGGCACTGAAAGGGCTCATGTGTGGCCCAGTATGCTTGATAAAGGGCATTACCTCGTCAGTGATCCACTCCTCATCTGAAAGAACGACCCCGCCCAGACAACGGCCCTGACCGTCAATGTGTTTGGTTGCCGAATAAACGACAACGTCGGCACCAAGCTTAAGAGGCGACTGATAGAGTGGTGTTGCAAAGACATTGTCGACAATCAGCCGCGCACCGGCTTCCCTGGCGATGTCGGCGACTGCAGCAATGTCGATCACCTCGAGCGTCGGATTGGTCGGGCTTTCCAGAAACAGTGCCTTGGTGTTCGGACGAACTGCTGCTTTCCACTGATCGATGTCGGTGCCGTCAACCAGCGTGCTTTCTACCCCGAACCGCGGCAAGAGTGTCTCGCAAATGTATCGGCATGATCCGAACAGGGCTTTGGCTGCAATCACATGATCGCCCGCCTTGACCGACGCCATCAGCGCCAGATTGACAGCTGCCATGCCGCTTGCAGTCCCGCGCGCAGCCTCTGCGCCTTCCAACCCCTTGATCCGGTCCTCGAACATGCTGACAGTAGGGTTGGCATAACGGGAATAGACATAGCCTGGATCTTCGCCGTTGAAGCGCGCTTCAGCCGCTTCGGCACCGCTATAGGTGAACCCTTGTGTGAGGTATATGGTCTCTGAGGTTTCACCAAAAGGTGACCGCATCGTACCGCCATGCACCAGTGCGGTTGCAGGACGCCAGTTCTTGTTTCCGGTCTTGGTGGTCTCAGTCATGTCTTCCATTGCTCCAAACGCAAAAAACCCCAGCCTCAAGACCGGGGTTTGCACCTCCGGCCTATTTAGCAACTTGTTTAACGTGGCTGCAAGCCGGCCGGCCCAAATCACCACGAAGAGCCTGTTTGTTAAGTGAAAACGTTTCGAAGGTCAATCTCCTTCGGCGAAAAGCCTGCCATCGGCACAAAGCCTGTTGGCGCGGGCCGCCCTATCCGCTAAGGACGATAGGCAAGGAATTTGCGGGAAATCATATGAACGTCACGGCGGGTCAGGTCTTGAACGGTAGCGCAGCACTTTCAGCCAGCGGCATTTTGCCCGAACGCATCATTCAGGAGATGTTCGCAGCCGGCGAAATATCGGCTGCCGAACCTCCAGTCACCGGTCAGATCCAGCCTGCAAGCCTCGATCTGAGGCTTGGACGCGAAGCCTACAGGGTTCGTGCGAGCTTTCTGCCCGGCCCGGAGATCAGGGTTGCCGAGAGGCTGGAGCAGCTGAAGCTTCATACAATCGACCTTTCGGAAAGCGCTGTTCTTGAAACCGGATGTGTCTATATCGTTCCCCTGCAGGAAAGCCTTGCCCTTGCAGCGGACATTTCGGCGACCGCCAATCCGAAAAGCTCCACGGGCCGACTGGATGTCTTCACCCGTGTTATCACCGACAACGGCCTTGCCTTCGACACTATCCCTGCCGGATACGAAGGCCCGCTCTACGCCGAAATTTCACCCCTCACCTTCCCGATCCTGGTCCGCTCGGGCTCGAGGTTGAGCCAGATCCGTTTCCGGCGTGGCCAGTCCCTGATTGCTGACGACATTCTGGAAGAGGTGCACAAATCCCATACGCTTATGAGCGGTGGCAATGAGCGTATCGGCAATGGCGTTCAACTTTCAATCGATCTTGAAGGCAATGGTCCCGACAGCCTGATCGGATACCGTGCCAAGCATCACTCCGGCCTGATTGACGTCGATGTTGTCGGCGCGCAGGACCCGCTCGATTTTTGGGAACCGATCCACCGCCGCCAACGCGGTGAGCTGATCCTCGACCCCAATGCGTTTTATATCCTGGTCAGCCAGGAAGCCGTGCACGTACCACCTGACTTCGCTGCGGAAATGGTGCCGTTCGACCCGCTGGTTGGCGAATTCCGCGTCCACTATGCCGGTTTTTTCGACCCCGGTTTCGGTCATTCCGGAGCCGGCGGCGTCGGCTCGCGCGCTGTTCTGGAAGTCCGGTCGCACGACGTGCCCTTCATTGTGGAACATGGCCAGACCATTGGCCGCCTTGTCTATGAACACATGGCAGAACGCCCGGCAACGCTTTATGGCGAAGGGATCGGCTCCAATTATCAGGGCCAGGCGCTCAAACTTTCCAAACATTTCAGGTCGCCTGCATAGACCGGCATGGCATTCAAGACCGTCACGCGGGAGTTCGAAGGTTTTCTGGAGGACCGGAAGTCCCGGTTTCTTGCTCATCTGGTTCCATTTGAAGTGTTTGACCAGCGGCTGGACGACCTTCGCAAGGAACATCGCAAGGCCAATCATGTGGTCACGGCTCACAGACGGCTTCTTGAAGGTGACCAGATAGAGGAAAGCGGCAAGGACGATGGCGAACCGGCCGGCACGTCCGGCATGCCGACCTTGCGCGTTCTGCAAGGGGCGGAGCTCATCAATTGCGCGGTGCTGATTGTGCGTTATTTCGGTGGCACCAAACTAGGCGGCGGTGGCCTCGCGCGGGCCTATTCCGGCGCAGCTCAGGACGCCATCAACAACGCCGATCTCGTGCCTTTCAGAAAAATGGCGCAAAGGGAGTTCAGTGCGGACTTCGCCCACAGCTCAGACCTGGAGCGACGGGTTGAGGTGCTTGGCCTCAGCGTTGTCGCGCGCGATTACACGGAAAACGGTGTACGTCTTCTCGTTGAAGGTCCCCAGGAGACGCTCGAGGACCTCTAGGATCTGGTCTTGTCGACCTCGGCTCTGAGCGCCTTCAGTTCGGTTCTAAGGGCTTTCACTTCTTCCAGGATCAAGCCCGTATCGTCATGGATCGCCTGCCGGTTTGCATCGGCTTCGGCATCATGTTCTTCCTGCATGGCCGACACGATGATACCGATGAAGAGGTTGAGCACCGTGAATGCCGTGCACAGAATAAAGGGCACGAAGAACAGCCAGGAATAGGGATAAGCTTCCATCACCGGACGGACGATGCCCATGGACCAGCTTTCCAGCGTCATGATCTGGAAGAGCGTATAAAGCGAGGCTCCAAGATCGCCGAACCATTCGGGGAAAGATTCTCCGAAGAGCTTGGTCGCCATGACGGCAAAAACATAGAAAACCAACGCCATAAGGACGACAATCGAGCCCATGCCTGGAAGGGCTGCAATCAGGCCGCCGATCACGCGTCTGAGCGAAGGAACGACCGAAATCAGGCGCAGGACACGCAAGATGCGCAACGAACGCAGCACCGAGAGATTTCCACTGGCCGGCACAAGCGAAATCGCCACGATGACAAAGTCAAAAATGCTCCAGGGATCCTTGAAGAATTTCAGGCCATGCGCGTAGAGGCGCAAGATCAGCTCGACGACGAAAATCCCGAGGATCACCTTGTCGACAAACACCAGCGTTCCGCCAACCTGGTCCATCACCGTCTTGCTGGTTTCCAACCCCAGCGTGATGGCGTTCAGGACGATAATCCCGATAATACAGAATTCCCAATTGCGCGAAGTGACGAGCGCCTTGACCTTGTTTCGCATATATCCGACCTGGAGTGTGCCATCATCATTGGCGCAGTTTGCGCCCGCGCGAACATGGCGATTTCTTTGCCGCAGTGCAAGATCAACAGCTCGTCGAAATCCAACTTCTTGAGTTGACAGACCCGTCCACTCGGCGCAGAAAGCTCCCGGAGCCATCGCGGGTGTAGCTCAATGGTAGAGCAGAAGCTTCCCAAGCTTAAGACGAGGGTTCGATTCCCTTCACCCGCTCCAGCAATTCAGCCGCCTTAAAATCCTCTGCGTCTCGGTCTCGCTGTAATCGGTTGGAACAGTGGTCAGTTCGCTCCTCAGCATTCTTGAGGCATCTGTCCGGCTTAGGCCGAGGTCGCGCAGCAAGTGATCCGGCATCTGCGCCAGGCTTTGCGCGTCCTTCCGGCGCTTCGATTGGCGCTGAAGATTTCGAACAACAATCTGCAACAGTTCCGGGAAAGACGCCCAGGTGAATTGGAGTGGGCTCTGACTTGTTGTTTGATCGCTCATCTCGAGTGCTCCTTTGTCTTGACTGTATTGAAGACTAGGGAGCATCGCTGCACTCGGTGCGCAAACATCTCACTTAACCAAGAATTTTTCGCAAAAAATAGAAGATTGTGATAATTTCTCGCACCTGATTTCTTTTTTTGAAGAGGTAACTCTCATGGACCCACTAGATGACTTCGACCACCGCCTGCTGCGTCTGTTGAGCCTCGATGCACGCCAGACCGGCAAGGAACTTTCCGAAAAGGTCGGTCTGTCGCCTGCAGCGTGTCTGCGACGGGTTCAGCGGCTCCGGGAGATCGGCGCGATCCGTAAGGAAATTGCCATCCTGGCGCCCGAGGTAACCGGCACTACCGTCACCCTGCTCGCCATGCTGGAAATGGTGCGTGGCCAGCCGGAAAGAAATGCCAGAGCCCGTGAGACGCTGTTGAAATTGCCGGAAGTGAAAAAGCTCTACCATGTCACCGGCAAGGCCGACCTGGTGCTGACCATTGAATGCGCCTCCATGGAAGCTTATGCCGCCTTCACCGAAAGGCACTTTTATGCGGAGGAAATAAAGGGCTTCGACACGATCGTTGTGCTGAGATCTTATGATCCGGAGGTGGAGGACTGACACCGCGCTTGACAAAGCCGGCAAGTGCGCTGTGTCCTTGAGTAGTGTCTTTCGCACATCACGGGCTTCATATTCCGGGAGTTATGCGCCAGGGATCTGAAACCGGTCCGATAAAAGGCCTTGTCGCCACCTCGTCTAGTCGCCCAATGGCTGAGGAGCGGTGCGCCCGTGATATGCTGTCAGGGACGCGCGGATCCGGCGCAGGTTCTCCGTTGTTTCCTCGCTTGTGTCGTAAGCGACCGACATGGCGATCGCGTCCAAAACGGCGAGGAATGCATAGCGGCTTGCAGTCGGCTTGAAGATATGCGGGTCTTCCGGCAGATCAACGACGATCGGGATGGAAACGACGCTTGCAAGCCGGCTGCCGGGCTTTGAAATGCAGATTGTCTTTGCACCATAGGCTTCTGCAACCTTTGCGGCGGCGACAATCGCATCGGTTTCGCCACTTGCCGAAAACAGGAGCAGCGTATCACCGCGCCCCAGCGTCGCGGCCCTCATTTGCAGGATGTAACTGTCATTGACGGCCATTGACGTGATGCCCAGCCTGAAAAAGCGGTTGGCCCCCTCCTGCGCAAGCACGGATGACCCTCCGCCCATACCAGCGACAAGCAGCTGCTTGCTGCCTACGATCGCTGTCTTGGCTTGCTCCAGCTGCGCCGGATCGAGCTGCTGGCGCATAGCGTTGGTCGTCGCGTAGATTGCTGCCAGAACGTGGTCGATCGAATTCTCCATGCTGGCAGGCTCTTCACCCACGTCCGGTCGAATATACTGAAGGCTTACCGCCAGATTCTGCGCCAGACGCAGCTTGAATTCCTTGAAACCATCGCACCCCAGCGACCTGCAGAAGCGGATTACGGTCGGGGTGGAAACATCGGCAGCCCCAGCAAGCTCTGCGATGGTCATTGTGCTGATGCGGTCGATATTGGCCTTGACGTAATCTGCAACACGTTGTTCGCGCGTAGCAAGTTGACCGTCTATGCGGTCCAACGCGGAAATCAGATCTGCAACGGCACCCTGACCACGTTTGGGAAGTTCTGTTTCCGCGCCTTCACCATCCGACATTTCCTGCTCCCACGCCTTCATTTTGATTTGTAACGTAAGTACATTTCTTTTTGAAATCCAGACTCAAGATACAGAATTCTGAGCTCGCCTCGCTTAAATTTGTACTTTAGTTAGAAATTTTGCTTGATTTTGTATTTTTACCTCCACACAATGTACTTCAGTTACGTATCTGGGAGGGTGGAATGCAAACGTGGGCACGTCTCGCTAGCGCACGGATCAACACAATCACCGAAGCCGTGGTTGCCTTATTGATGCTGCTGCTGGTGCTTGATGTCTGGCTGGGCGTTGTCGACCGTTATTACTTTCATTGGCAACTCCCCTGGCCCGAGGTCATGGCTCGCTACCTGATGATCTGGGCGGCGATGTTGGCGATTTCCTGCGGTATTGCCCGGCGGGAACATATTGGTCTCACAGCCTTTTTGAATTTGTGGCCCAAGCCAGTGCAGCGAACGGTCCTCATTTTCATGGACCTGCTCGCTCTGAGCCTCTTTCTCTATGTTCTTTGGTATGGCCTTGGCTTCGCTCAAAGCGGCGCCAGCCGGCAGGCAATGATCTTCGGGCTCAGTCTCGAGCCTTTTTATGCAGCCATACCGGTTTCTGCCGCGCTTTGCAGCACTCAGCTCGCTCTCGTTCTTGTGCGGGATCTCGGCACACACCTGGAGTTTCCTGCCGAAGAGGAAGCTGTCTGATGTGGGCGGGCATTGCATTTGTTCTTCTGATCCTGCTCGGCATGCCGATCGGTTTTGCCATTGGTCTTGCCGGGGTTGTCGGTCTGATCGACATGGGCGGCACCCAGTTCCTGTCCATCGGACCGAGCAAGATCTTCAACGGTCTGAATATCTTTCCGTTTCTCGCCATGCCGTTCTTCATCCTTGCCGGTGAAATCATGAACGGCATCGGCATCACCAACAGGCTCGTCAACCTGGCGCAGGTTCTGGTAGGCCGGTTCAGGGGTGGTCTGGCTCACACCAACATGCTGGCTTCTGTTTTCTTTGCCGGATTGACCGGTTCGGCGACTGCAGATGCGGCCGCTTTCGGACGAACACTCGTGCCGGCCATGGTCAAGGAAGGCTACAAGCGCGACTATGCCTGCGCCGTGACCGCAGCCGGTTCCATCATCGGTCCAACCATCCCCCTTCCGGGCTCATGGTTGTCTATGGCTCACTCATGGGCGTTTCGATCGCCGGTCTGTTTGCAGCCGGAATTCTGCCTGGTCTTGTCATCTGCCTGGTCTGCATGGCGGTCATCGTGATTGGCGGAAACCGTGAAAACCTGCCAAAGGCGGCGCGTGGCGCCACCTTGAAGGAAGTCTGGTCGACATTTGTCAGCTCGCTTACGGCGCTGGCCATGCCGATCATTATTCTGGGTGGCATTCTGGGTGGTGTCGTTACGCCGACGGAAGCGGCCTCCATCGCAGTGGCCTACGCGGTCTTCATAGGTGTTTTCGTCTACCGCACGCTCAAGCTCAAAGCCTTCTACCGGATGCTGGTACGCACCGCCCGGATCACCGGCGTCATTTTCGTCATCATCGCCTTTGCCGGAATTCTCGGCTGGTGGATGAGCTTTGAACGTATTCCGCAGCTGATCGCCGAGAACGTTCTAAGCCTGTCCGACAACCGCTACGCGGTCATTGCAATCATCATCGGGCTTTTGCTGCTTGTCGGCATGGTGATGGATATCACCGCGATCCTGATCATCCTTGCACCTGTCCTCGTGCCACTGACCGAGCAGGTCGGTCTGGAACCCATTCACGCCGGGATCATCTTCGTTCTTGCACTGAACATTTCGCTGATGACACCGCCGGTCGGCGCCTGCCTTTTCGTCCTGTCCTCTGTGACGGGGGAAAAGCTCGAACGCATATCGATCAAGCTGATGCCGTTCCTGGTGGCCGAAATCAGCATCCTTTTCATCTTCGCATTCTGGGAAGACGCAGCGTTGATGCTGCCCCGTTTCCTTGGATTTGCCAACTGACCTCATAAGAAACCAGAGAGGACTGAAAAAATGAGACTACTTACAACAGGACTGGCCCTAGCCGTGACCATGACAGCAAGTACCGCGCTCGGTGCTGGCGGTACCATCAAGTTCGGCCACGACAACAAGACTGACCCATTTGAAAATCCGGCACATGCGTGCACAGCAGTGTTTTCCAACCTGGTTCAGGCGGGGACCAACGGCAGCGTAAATGTCGAGGTTTTTGGCTCGAACCAGCTCGGCTCAGCCGCAGAACACGTTCAGCAGGTTCGTGACGGACTGATCCAGGCAACTCTCACGTCTACCGGGGCACTCGCCAGCTACTATCCGCGCATTGATGTTCTGAACCTTCCGTTTGCGTTTGCAGGCAACGAAGCGACCTACAAGGTTTTTGACGGCGACTTCGGCAAAGCGCTCGCAGCCGACATCGAAGCATCATTGGGTGATGTTGTCGTCCTGGGCTTCCCAGACACGGGTGGCTTTTTCGCTGTGACAAACTCGCAAAAGCCAATTGCAAACCTTGAAGACTTCGAAGGCATCCGCATCCGCACTATGACCCTTCCTTCACACCAGACAATTATTCAAGCGCTTGGTGCCGAGGCCTATCCGCTCTCTTGGGGTGAGGTGTATTCCGGTCTGCAGACTGGTGTGATCGACGGTCAGATGAACCCCGTTCCGATCATCTCCTTCGCCAACTTTTCCGAGGTACAGAAGTATCTGACGCTCACCAACCACCTGTTCTCGCCATACACGTTCATGATCAACCGCGCTTTTTATGAAGGTCTCAGCGATGAGGAGCGCGCTACGCTTCATGCAGCGGCGGAAAACTGTGTCACCGCAAGCCGGGGCCTGTCCCGCATAATCGAGTCCTCTGAACGCGGTCTCGCCGGTCTCATGGATGCCATGGAAGTCACCGCTCTGGACGATGCTCAGCGCGAGGCGATGGCCGCGGCGACGCAGCCTGCATTTGAAGGCCACGTGAATGAAAACCTCGATGAAAAGGCGGTTGAGCTCCTGACCCTGTTCAAGGCGGAAGTCGCCAAGGCAAACGCTGAAACCTACCTCGACTAATCAGGGATGGCCGGTGGAGACCCACGACCCGCCGGCCATCTTCCGACAACGAGAACAAGAAACGCCTCTCATTGGACAGGACATTTCAATGCGCGTCTTCTGTGCTTCCATCGCGACTGAAACAAATACATTTTCTCCGCTCCGAACGGATCTCGCCGACTTTAAAGAAAGCTTCTATGCCCCTCCCGGGGAACATCCCGAGACACCAACCCTATGCAGCGGGGTTTTTCCAGCGCTTCGCAAACGCGCACGTGCCGGTGAGATCACTCTGATCGAAGGCACTGCAACCTGGGCAGAACCAGGCGGATTGGTCAACACGTCAACCTGGACCCGATTGCGCGAGGAAATTCTCGGGCAGCTTCATGCCGCACTGCCGCTTGACGCCATCATCCTCGGTCTTCACGGAGCAATGATCGCCGACAATTGTGTCGACTGCGAAGGAGATCTGATCGCTGCGGCTCGCCAGATTGCCGGACGAGCAACTAAGATCGGCGTGACTTTTGATCCGCACAGTCACCTCAGCGACAAGCGCGTCCAGAACGCCGACATCATTACGGTCTTCAAGGAATTTCCGCATACGGATTTTGCTGAGACGGGCGAAGCATGTGTGGACCTCACATTACGGGCATCGCGGGGCGAAATTGAACCGGTCCTGTCTGTGTTCGATGTGCGCATGATCGAAATTCTGCCGACAAGCCGTGCTCCCATGCGTGCTTTCATCGACAAGATGGTGCGCCTTGAACAGTCCGGAACAGCCCTGTCGTTGTCCGTCATCCATGGCTTCATGGCAGGAGACTCGCCCGATCTCGGTGCCAAGGTCCTCGTGACCACCAACAACGCGAAGCAAGCAGGCGATTTGCTGGCTGAAAAACTCGGACTGGAACTGTTTTCCTTTCGAGGAACGACCCGGCCGGAATTTCTGTCGCCAAGTGCAGCCCTTGCAAAGGCAGCAGCGCATCCGCAAGGACCTGTTGTCATTGCCGATGTCTGGGACAATCCCGGCGGTGGGGTAGCAGGCGATTCAACCATATTGCTGCGCCGGGCACTTGATCTGGGATTAACGGAGATTGCGTTCGGTACGATCTGGGACCCTATGGCTGTCCGTCTGTGCCATGCAGCCGGAGAAGGCGCGTGTCTTGACCTCAGGTTCGGGGGAAAACCGCCTCAGACGCCGGCGACCCTGTCGACGGCAACGTTAGGGTGCTTAAGACACAGCGCAACGCTGTGCAAAGCTTTGGTCAGTCCGTTGTTCCCCTTGGAGACAGCGCGGTTATTGATATCAATGGCATTGTCGTGGTTTTGAATTCGAACCGGGCACAGACCTTTTCGCCGGATCTCTTTACCAATCTAGGCATCGACATCACCGCTCAAAAAACACTTGTTGTGAAATCCACGAACCATTTTCACAGCGCATTCGAAACCATTGCTGCGGATATTTTATACTGTGCCGTCGATGGGCCCTATCCGAGCGACCCCAGGAACAACGCCTACACAAGACTGGAACGCCCGATCTGGCCGATCGTCGAAAATCCTCATGAGACCGAAGCTGCTTAAAGAGCCATTGTCGACTGGACTGATTGTCTGGTCATGAAATGACATTGCGTGCTGACAAGCTGACCCTGAACACGATACTCTGCGCCCACAACTGATTTGGCAGCAAGGCAGCTACTGCGCTGTAGCAAATGAGGCATCGGGAATACCGCGTGAGGATAGACCAACCAAATTCCATTCGCTTTCTGTGCGCCTGCTTTTGCCTTCTTGCTATTATGGGCCAATCCGCGAGTGCCCAGGACGAGGCGATCCGGGTGCCGAATTTCTGGGATCCTAAAGCGGTGCATGATCGCCCGAGTACGATCCCGGACAAGATCCAGTTTCTTGCAACTGATGGATATCCACCTTTTGTCTTTCGCGACTCGCAGGGCCGTCTGACAGGTTTCAACGTCGACCTGGCGCGCGCGCTCTGCCAGGAATTGGGCAGCTCCTGCGCGCTGCGGATCAAGGACTTCGATGTTCTTTTGCCGGCGCTTGATGAGGACGAAGGCGATGCCATCATTTCCGGCCTGTCGCGCAATCTGGCGAGCACGCGGCGCCTGAATTTCACTGAAGACTATATGAAGCTGCCCGCCCGGTTCATCGTCGCTGCCGACAAGGCGGCAACATTTGACGAGCAGAAGCTGGACGGCGTCAAAATCAGCGTCGAAACAGGCACACGCTACGAAGCCTTCGCCAACAGGTTCTGGCCCATGGCTGAGATTGTCAGCCTGGAGACGGAAACAGCAGCCCGAGAAGCAATCATATCAGGCGAAGCAGACGCGCATTTCGGCGATGGGCTCAGCCTTTCTTTCTGGCTTCCTAGCCAGGCCGCCGATGGTTGTTGCAAATTTGCGGGCGGTCCCTGGTTGGAGCCCGGCTATTTCGATGAAGGATTGGCAATCGCCACACGCTCAGACGATCCGGAGCGCGCCGCCGCCCTGACTTATGCGCTCCGCCAGCTGCATCAAAAAGGTATCTTCCGCGAGCTTTATCTGCGGTACTTCCCGCAGAGCTTTTACTGACGGTCCACCTTCTCTTTCAGTCCGCTTTTTCTTTCCGGCCTGGTGTCGCCATTTGCCAGGAAAGGAATTGCGAGGCTAAAGGGAAACGAATGCGCACGCGGCGTCAGCGCCGGTCCCAGACCGATTTCCATGCCGTCATGGCCTTTTTCCGGTTCTTCCACATAGGTGCCGAAGAGCCTGTCCCAGATAGAAAGATAGAAACCGTAGTTGGAATCGGTTTCCCGGCGCAGCACCGAGTGATGGATGCGGTGCATGTCCGGCGTGACGATGACGAAGCGCAGAATATTGTCCAGTCCTGCGGGGATACGAAAGTTGGCATGGCTGAAGACGGCTGAAGCATTCAGCACAATCTCGAAGATCAGGACGGCTTCCCAGGGCCCGCCAAGCGCGACGATCACCAACCCCTTCCAGACAAAGGACAAAAGGATTTCTATAGGGTGAAAACGCAGCGCCGTAGTGGCATCGACTTCGCTGTCAGCATGGTGCATCCGGTGGATCTCGCCAGAAAATCGGCACTTTGTGTGACACGACATGCTGGCCCCAGACGGCAAAATCAAGCACGAGAAATGTCAACACGCCGGCAACGAGACCGCCCCAACCCAAGAGGCTAAGGAGCCCCCATCCCTGTTCCTGTGCAAGAAGGGCAAGACCCACACCACCGATCGGGAAGATGAGGCGCACCAGCAGTGCATCCAGGAAGATAATGCCCCAGTTGGTTGGCCAGCGCTTCAGCCTGCTGCTTTTCATCTGCCGCCGTGGCAAACCCGCTTCGAGCAGAGCCATAAGCAGGAAAATGCCGGCAAAACAGGCCATGCGAACCTGATTGATATCCAGCTGTTCAAACATTGGGCCTCGTCATTGCGGAATGGATCATGCGCCTTGCAAAGGCGTCCCCGGCTCTATACGCCAGATACTACCGCCTTTTACATCAAATACCCCTGCGACAGATCACATCATCATGAGCGCCTTTCTCTGGACCCGACCCGACACGCCCGCACACGCCAGCCTGTTGCTTGCCCACGGCGCCGGTGCACCGATGGATTCAACCTTCATGGGAAAGCTCGCCACAGCGCTGGTTCTGCAAGGCGTGGCTGTTGCGCGGTTCGAATTTTCCTATATGGCCGGACGCCGGACCGGCGGTTCCAAACGTCCGCCACCGCGCGCGGACAAGCTGATCAGTGAATTCCAAACGGCACTACAGGCAACCCTGGCGGAAACTGAAGGGCCTTTGCTGATTGGTGGCAAGTCCATGGGTGGACGTGTCGCTGCGATGCTTGGCGGCGGCGGGTCTTTGCCTGCACGGGTTAAAGGCATTTGCTGTTTCGGGTACCCCTTCCATCCGACAGGCAAACCTGATGCGGACTGGCGAATGTCTCCGATCGAAGACGCAAAACGACCCGTTCTGATTCTGCAGGGAGAGAGGGATCCGTTTGGCAACAAAGCTGAATTGGACGAGATCAAGCTGCCGGATCACGTGTCCCTCTCCTATCTGGAGGACGGAAACCACGATTTCGGTCCGCGCGGACGATCCCCGGCAACGCTCGACGGCAATATCGAAATTGCGGCCAAGGCAACGGCAAACTTCGCCCAAGACATTTGATCATTCGGCGGGAGTGATCCCGCGCCCACCTGGCGCCGGTGCCGGCAACTGCCTGCGGCTGCGACGTATCTGAACCAGCCCGGCAAGGTCATCTCCGATCTTGATCAGGGCGGGCACCAGAACAAGCACAAGCGCGGTTGCCGTTGCCAGTCCGAACACAATGGTAATTGCCATCGGCAGCAGGAACTGGGCCTGAAGGCTGGTTTCGAACATCAGAGGAAGCAAGCCTCCGATTGTGGTCATGGATGTCAATAGGACCGCCCTCAATCGATCACAACTGGATCCGACTGCTGCCGAATAGAGCTCCTCTCCAAGCTTCCGGCGCTCTTCGAACCGGGCAACGAGAATGATCGAGTTGTTGACCAGAATGCCAGCCAGCCCGAGCAACCCGATCATACTCAAGATTGTGAGATTGAAGCCCATGAGATAGTGGCCGACAATCGCCCCGACGATACCGAAGGGGATGATCGACATGACCACAAGCGGTCTGGAGTAGCTGGCGAAGATCGCCGCCAGGATGATGTAAATACCGGCAACCGCCATCATCACCCCGGTCAGAAGATCCGAAAAGGCGTTTGACTGTTCCTCGGCACGTCCTGCAAAGGAATATTCAAGACCGTAATTCTGTGCGAGTTCCGGCAGAAATGCCTTATTGAGTTCGGCGATAATCTCGTTGTTGGAAGTGATGGTGCTGTCGACATCGGCAACAACCGTGACAACCGTCTTGCCATCCCGCCTGAGGATCACTGAAAAGCCCTGCGCATCTGTCAGATTGACCACTTCGGTCAAGGGCACGAACTCACCAGCTGGTGTTTTGAGCGAAAGTTGACGAAGCGCCGCCGTACCGTTCTGGTCAAACACCTGTTTCACCCGGACGGCAACTTCTTCATCGCCTTCCGCAAAACGTCTGGCAATATTTCCCTCAAACGCGTTGCGGATCTGTCGTGCTGCGCTTTCGACCGTAAATCCGAGCGTCCTGCCGCGCGGGGTCAACTCGACCAGAAGCTCAGGCTTGCCATAGGGCAGATCGTCTTCCACGCCGCTTGTGCCGGGAAAAGCAGACAGTTCCTGCTGCAACTCTTGAGCGGCTGCCTTCAGATCCTGCAGAGGTGCTCCGGTAAGGCGGATATCCAAGTCCCTGCCAGGAGGCCCGCCGCGTCTTTCCGCAATCGCGATCCGTGAGGTGCCGGGGATGGCGGGAAGTGCCGCTCGCCAGGCACGCACGATTTCCGGTGTTCGCACGGTTCTTTCTTCCGAAAGGGTCAACTGAACCGAAATGCTGGCAATATTGTCGCCGCGATTGTTTCCAGCGGACCCCAGCGTGACATAGGTTGCCCTGACAAGGGATTGATCCAGTCCCTCGGTCAGTTTGGCTTCAGCTTCCTTCAGGGCCTTTTCGATGATCAAAATACCTTCGATGGCCTGCTCTTCGGGAATGCCGGCATGGAAGAACACGGACGCCGTGAGGTTTTCAGCCTCAGGAGAGGGAAAGAACGTGAAACCGACACGTCCGCCGCGCACCAGCCCGACGGCAAGTATTAAGGCAGCAATCGCGATGGCTAAAGTCACATAGCGCCAGTGAACCGCTGCAGACACCAACGCTCTGAATGGATAATCCCGGATCCAGTTGAACCCGCCGTCAAACCCGCGCCGGAACAAGCTTGGTCTTTCTGCACCCTGATCACGTCGTTTGCTGCGCCGCAAGGCTGCCAGAAGGGTCTCAACCGCAACAGCGAGAAGGAAACAGCAGGCGATCAGAGTGACTTCGAAGGCGAATATTCCGACAGTGTCTTTCAGGGCGCGCAACGGATCATCGATCACATCCAGGAAGGGCGGCACTGAAAGATCCGGCTGCGTTACCAGGCCAGTCAGGAAGAATGCCGGTGCTGCAGCCAGAATTGCCACCCGCCACCAGCTCCAACCCGGCCGACTTCCAAGCGCATGGGACAGGTGCCCAGGTAGAATGAGAAAGCATTCGATCACCGACGCAATGACCACCGCGACGACCACGACCGGCAGCGTGCCCATGATCTGCCCAAGCACATCGCTGATCAGGAGGATCGGCAGAAAGGCAGCAATGGTTGTGGCGCTGGCAGCAAATATCGGAGCAAACATGGTCGAGGCTCCGATGATTGCCGCGTTTTCGGGTGAGTCGCCCATGGCCTGCCGCGTTGCAGTGTGTTCGCCAACGACAATCGCGTCATCGACAATCACACCCAACATCATGATGAGCGCGAACATGGAAATCATGTTGATGCTCTCGCTCATCAGCCACATGATCCCGAGTGTGGCCATCATTGCAACGGGTATGCCGGCGGCAACCCAGAAAGCAATCCTGGAATTGAGGAAGAGAAACAGGATCCCGACGACAAGCACCAAGCCGGTCAGACCGTTTTCGACCAGCAGTGTAATTCGTCCTTTGACCGCATCGGCACGGACATCGTATTTCAACAATTCGAGCGACTGCGGTAGTTGCGGGCTGATTTCGGCCAAATAGTCGTCGACGATCTGTGCTGCCTTCAAGGTATCAGTGTTTTCCGCCCGCAGGATCTGCAATTCTATTGCGCGGGTTCCGTTTGAAAACCCCTGATCTTCACCCGTATCGAAATCGCGGCTGACATCTGCAATGTCCTTGACCAGCGTTTTTTCGCCCGTTGCGAAGGACTTTACATCAATTCGACCGACAGCCTCTGGTGACCGCTGCTCCGATAATGCGCGGATCTGGCGCTCCACGGCGCCGTCAAGACTGCCTGCAGGAAGATCGATAGTGTTCCCGGAAATCTGACTGGCAACGTCGGAAATGGTCAGGTCCAGCCGACGCAATTCCCGTTCTGGCACCTCAACGAGATATTCCGGAGACCGGTAGCCGTTCAGCTCCACCTTGTCGATCCCGCGCGCAAGAAGGTCATCCCGGATCTGCCGGGCGAACACCTTCAACGCGTCCTCAGAGAACGGACCTCGCAGCGCGATGGTAGCAACGCCATCGGTAAACGTATTGGAAGATATGACAGGCGTTTCTGAATCTATTGGTAGCGTCGTAATGTTCGAAATGGCCTGTTCGACGTCAGATAGTGCCACCTGCATGTTGGCACCTTCCAGAAACTCCATTCTGATCGTCGCGCTGCTTTCCCGTCCGTAGGAGATGATTTCATCGAGACTGTCCAAAAACCGCAATTCCGGCTCGACCACTTCCAGAATATTCGATGTAACATCCTCAGCGCTTGCGCCAGGCCAGGTGATCGAAACAGTGATCATCTCTGTCTTGACGGTCGGAAAAAACTGCGTATTGAGCTTTGCAAGCCCATACGCACCGAAGAGCACCATGACGGCCATAATGAGATTGGCCGCATTGGGGTGGCGAACAATGACCTCGAGCAGACCGCGGGACTTTCCTTCAAAAACCATCAGCCGTCCCTTTACCGATTGTCGCCGGAAGCGGTGTCCGTCTGACCGGCATTCTGCGAGGCAGTGCCCTCGTCACCGGATGCGATGTCCTGCACGAGCAGGCCTTCTCCAGCTTCGGGTATACGTGTCACGAGCAGCGTTTCTCCCGGCTCAAGATCCCCTTTCACCAGGATGAAGCCGTCATCAATGGCAAGCGCCATCACCGCGCGCCGTTCAAGCCTGTCATCCTTGACGACGTAGACAGTCCCTTCGCCATAGTATGCGGTTTCGGGAATGCTGAAGCTGTCGGCATAGGTCTGGTCAGGTACGGAAACTTCCACAAATGCGCCAGGGCGAAGAGGTACATCCACGCCTTTACTTTCAATAGAGGCGATCAAGTCGACACCGCCTCTGGTACTGGCAACGTCCGCACCGATGCGCGTAACAACGGCCCTATAGCTGATTGGAACATTGCCCAGGTACCAGGTCACCTCCACAGACCGCCCGACAACCGTGCCACTTTCAGCGAGCAGACGACCATACTGGTTGTCCGACAAAGTGAACCGCACTTCGAATTCGTCGCTGCTATAGAGCGAGACAACGGCGTCATTGACATTGACGAGCCGACCAGGCTCCGCTTCCTCTGAGCGCACAATCGCGTCAAACGGAGCCCTCAAGATTGTGTTGCTCAGCTGACGCTCTGCATTCTCCATGCGCCATTCCAGCCGTTTGATGGCAGCCTTTTGCTGAACCACCTTAGCCTCTTCCAAGGCAAGAGAATTTTCGGTCTGTTCCAGCGACTGCTGCCGCTGAGAGACAAGAAGCTTTCGCTCATCGAGGGTCCGCTCGGTAACCGCCCCTCTGCCCAAAAGCTCCTGTGCTCGTTCCAGATCACGCGCGGCAAAATCCAGTTGTTCCTTGACCCGGACAACATTTGCCTTTTCCAGCCGAACCCGACCTTCGCTTTCCACCAGGGCGGCCTGCGCTTCTGCCATATTGGCCTCCGCCTCGGTCACCGCGCCCTCGTAGTCGAAGCGATCGATTGCGACCAGCACTTCACCCTGCGCAACCTGGCCACCCGCTTTCAGGTCCGGATGAACCTCAACCACCTCACCGGCAACCAGCGTCCTCAAATCAACTTCACGTCCGGCCATTGTTTCGCCGAAAACATTGATCATCGGAGCATAATCGCCGCGCACGGCTTCAACCGTGGTAACGGCGTAACTCTTTTCCTGGACAGGCCGCTTGGGAACATCGGGTTTGGTTGCAACAAGCGAGTTCATGCCTGTCACCGCACCAAACAGTATGGCAAATGCAAGTAAAGCCTGAAGTAGGGCCTTTAGCACAGTCGCGATCCGTCCGGGCCGCCGGTCCTGCTCCCTGTGTTCAGGTGGCAGGACTTCAGAGACCTGCGTGTTGGCGGTTTCGGACTTAATAGACTGCAGCATGTTCTGTGCACCCGGAGGTCAAGACGCTTCTAAGGCCAAGCATTGCTTTGCCGGTTCGAAGGATAAATTTCCTTCGCGATGCAAAATTCAAGAGTCACATAAGCGCGGATCTGACGTTTGGCACGTTGAAAAGTGTAACAGAATGTTGCTGAAAGCGGCGATTGCGTTTCGGAAAGGGGAACGGGCACACAATTAACTGAGCGCCCGTTCCTGCATTCGTTCAGTCGTCGAACTCGTATTTGGTGCTGCAGAACTCACAGGTAACGACGATTTTTCCATCAACTGTCATCTGCTCGATTTCTTCAGCACTGAAGCCAGCCAGAACGCCTTCGATCTTCTCACGCGAACAGCGGCATTTGTCCAACAGGGGCTGAGGCTCGAAGAGACGCACACCGCGTTCATGGAACAGTCGGAACAGCAACATTTCTACACTGACCTCCGGATCGGTCAGCTCGACATCCTTGACTGTTTCGACCAAAAGCTTGGCTTCAACCCAGGCGTCGTCTTCTTCAACTTCGTGAAGTTCGGTGCCATGCGGAGCATCGCCTGGATCCAGATCCGCCTGGCGCATCCGCTCGGGAGACTCGGGCAGAAATTGCACCACCACCCCGCCTGCGGTCCAGCTCTGGTCGGGGCTTTCGCCTTCCTGTCTGGTGAAGAGTTCGCCGACAGCAAGACGGACTTCAGTCGGGATTTGCTCAGACCGTTCGAAATACCGCCGAGCAACCTCTTCCAGCGAGACACCGTCCAGCTCCACAAGGCCCTGGTAGCGCTGCATATGCTGGCCCTGATCGATTGTCATGGCCAGATGACCGTGGCCAAGCAGGGCCTCTGGTGCCGCCTTTCCTGCTTCCATGAGCGCCTCGACCCTGTCAGCGTCATAGGTCGCACAGGCACGAATTGCATCTGGAGATGCAAAATCGACAACCAGCATGGATACCGGTCCTTGCGTCTGTGTCTGCAGGGTGAAGCGCCCGTCGAACTTGAGCGACGTGCCCAGCAGGCAGGTCAGTACGATCGCTTCGGCCAGAAGGCGAGAGACCGGCTCCGGATAGTCATGCCGGTCCAGGATGGATTGCAAAACCGGACCGAGCGCAACAGCACGACCCCGGACGTCCAGAGATTCAACAGCAAAGGGCCGGACAGCATCCAGCCCTGCGGGCGTGATGCCCAGTTCATCAAGATTCAATGCCACGATGGAATTGCCTTAACTTGCGCCGAAGCACCAGGCCAGAATACCCTTCTGGGCATGGAGCCGGTTTTCTGCTTCGTCAAACACCACAGAGTTGGGACCGTCCATCACTTCCGACGTCACTTCCTCGCCGCGATGAGCCGGTAGGCAGTGCATGAACAAAGCGTCGCTGTTCGCTTCCGACATCAGACGCTTGTTCACCTGATAGGCGCTGAGCAGATTGTGACGCGATTCCGCGTCATCATCGCCCATGGACACCCAGCAGTCGGTCACGACACAGTCGGTCCCCTTGACCGCCTCATATGGGTCTGTGGTCACGATAATTGAACCACCCTTGGCGCGGGCAGCATCGATAAGGTCTTGCGGCGGTGCCAATTCGGCTGGTGTTGCAATGCGCAGTTCGAAGTCGAGACGCGGGGCTGCGTGAACCCACGACGCCAGAACGTTGTTGTTGTCGCCTGTCCAGGCAACGCTCTTGCCCCTGATAGATCCGCGATGTTCTTCAAACGTCATCACATCGGCCATGATCTGACAGGGGTGTGAGACTTTGGTCAGCCCGTTGATAACCGGAACGGTTGCGTTTTCGGCAAGTTCATTGAGTTCATGATGATCGAGGATACGGATCATGATGGCATCGACGAAACGCGACAGAACCTTGGCCGTATCTGCAATGGTTTCTCCCCGGCCCAGCTGCATTTCAGTGCCGGTCAGCATCAAGGTTTCGCCGCCCAGCTCACGCATGCCGACATCAAAGGATATGCGCGTGCGTGTCGAGGGTTGTTCGAAGATCATGGCCAGCACCTTGCCCGCAAGCGGACCTTCGCCGCGGCGTACACCGTTGCGGCTGGACTTGATCTTGAGACCGGTGTCGAGAATGGCGCGCAGTTCGTCGCCTTCAAATTGAGTCAGATCCAGAAAGTTCCGGTAGCTTCCGTTCGCGGTCATTCTGCCGCTCCTTCCACCAGTTTCGCTTCGATCGCCAGCGCGGCCTCTTCAAGGCGCTCTACGGCAATTGAGATTTCATCTTCGCTAATTGTGAGCGGCGGCATGATGCGCACCACGTTGTCGCCCGCAGGCACCGCCAGCAAGCCCGCTTCGCGCGCGGCACCCACATATTCACCAACGGGCACAACACACCGTATGCCCAACATCAGACCGTTGCCTCGCACCTGATCCAGCACTTTGGGATGACTGTCCACGAGGCCCGCAAGCTTCTGCTTGAGATGGAGCCCTTTGTGTCGGACATCTTCCAGAAAGCCGTCACCAAGCACGACGTCCAGGACAGCGTTGCCGACCGACATAGCGAGAGGGTTGCCGCCGAAAGTCGTTCCATGCGTTCCCGGTGCTAGCGCTTCCGCGCAGTCCGCGGTCGCAAGACAGGCACCCATCGGGAACCCGCCGCCGATGCCTTTGGCAACAGCCATGATGTCCGGCTCAATGCCGCTCCACTCATGAGCAAAAAATTTGCCCGTGCGCCCGACGCCTGTCTGGATTTCGTCCAGGATCAACAAGATACCTTGATCGTCACACAGCTGGCGCACGGCACGCAGGAAGTCCGTCGGGATCTCCCGAATACCGCCCTCACCCTGGACAGGTTCAAGCGCAATCGCCGCCGTCTGCGGTCCGAGAGCCTCCTTGAGAGCATCCAGATCGTTTGCAGGCACTTGATCGAAACCCGGTGCCTTCGGGCCAAATCCTTCCAGATATTTGGCTTGGCCGCCCGCGGCGATGGTCCCCAGTGTCCGGCCGTGGAACGCTCCCTCGAACGTGACGATATGGTAGCGTTCCGGCTGTCCTTTGTCGAAATGGTACCTGCGCGCGCACTTGATGGCGGCTTCCATCGCTTCAGCGCCGGAATTCACAAAAAGCACCTTTTCGGCAAAAGAAGCGTCGCAAAGGCGCTGCGCAAGGCGCTCACCCTCCGGTATCTGATGAAGGTTGGACACGTGCCACAGTTTTGCGGCCTGCTCCTGTAGCGCCGACACCAGGTGCGGATGGCTATGCCCGATGGAATTGACAGCAATACCGGAACCGCAATCGAGGAATCGTCGGCCGTCTTTCGTAACAAGCCAGACACCTTCCCCATGATCAAACGACAGGTTCGATCTTGCGTAGTTACCGAATAATGCAGTCTTGGACATAACCTCTTTTGTCTCCTTAAGAACGCCTGCACGAAGGTGACGTTCGCGCCCGACAGGAGCAACGATGTCACAGTTACTGTGTCAGGCCAAAATGCAACATGCCGCCCCGAAGAGGCGGCACGCTGCGGTTTTCTTATACACCCCCGGCCCCAAGGCCTGTCAATGGAAATGGCGCTTCGCCGCAACCTGCAGCCCCTGAGCGCAGATTCAGCAAAAGTCTCAAGGGTCTCGCCATACTTGGGGAAAAGTCGCTTCATCCCCAATTGGTTTTGGGCGAATGGTTGCCTGACAAATTAACGTTATTGTAACCTCTTGATATTCAAACACGAGATCTCGTGGGGCTAATCATTCTTAGGCACTAGATATGCCATATCAGGCGTGCCTGCGCATGCCAAGCACGGGGTTAATGGCCGGCAAAACGGTCAAATGAAAAGGTGCGGCAATGAGTTGGACAGACGAACGGGTTGAGCTTCTCAAAAAGCTTTGGAGCGATGGCTTGAGTGCAAGTCAGATTGCGGGTGAGCTGGGTGGCGTAACCCGGAACGCCGTCATCGGCAAAGTACACCGACTTGGATTGTCAGGTCGCGCAAAGTCCTCCTCGTCCAGCAGCAAACCTCGTCGTCCGCGCACAAGCGCGCCCGCAGCCGGGACTTCGGCACCCAAAAAACCGACACCTCAACCACAGACTATTGGGGCGACGGCGCTGAAGGCCGACATTGCACCAACACCCATCGTCGAAGCAGAGCCTGACCTTGAGCCGATCGCAGAGCTGATCCCGATTTCCGAACGCGCGTCGATCCTGACCCTGACCGAACGGACATGCAAATGGCCGATTGGCGATCCGGCAACCGATGACTTTTACTTCTGCGGCCGCCAATCCGACGCAGGTGTTCCCTACTGCGCGCACCATTGTAAAATCGCCTATCAACCGGTTGCAGACCGCCGCCGTGATCGCAAAGTGATCGCCCGCGCAGGATAGCGGTCAAGCAGCAGCAAAAATGCAAAGCCCGCCAGATTGGCGGGCTTTTTTGTTGTGATTTTTGCACCTGGAATTCGTCACTTCATCATGCAACCACCGAAAACTGATCGTTGAATGCATAGCCGGCACCGCGGACCGTTCGGATCGGGTCTCTTGCCTTGCCCTTATTCAGAGCCTTGCGGAGGCGGCCAACGTGAACATCAACGGTCCGCTCGTCGACATAGACATCATGCCCCCAAACACCGTCAAGCAGTTGCTCACGCGAGAAAACCCGTCCGGGTGAGGTCATGAGAAATTCCAGCAGACGGAATTCCGTCGGCCCAAGGTGGACTTCTTTCGCATTCCTGCGAACCCTGTGCGTTTCACGGTCCAGTTCGATATCTCCGGACCGGAGCATTGTAGACACAACTTCAGGACTTGCCCGGCGCAAGATTGCGCGGACCCGCGCCATCAATTCAGGTACGGAAAACGGTTTGACCACATAGTCGTCCGCCCCTGTCGACAGTCCTCTGATACGCTCTGCCTCTTCACCGCGCGCCGTCAGCATAATGACGGGCAATCGCTCGGTGTCTTCCCTGGCTCTCAAGCGCCGACACAACTCGATCCCAGACAGGCCCGGAAGCATCCAGTCGAGCAGCAAAAGGTCCGGCACGCTTTCCCGCAACCGAATTTCTGCCTCATCGCCACGAATACACGATTCAACCGTGTATCCTTCGGCTTCCAGATTGTATCTCAACAGAAGACTAAGCGGTTCTTCGTCTTCAACGATGAGCACCTTCGGCATACATCTCGCTCCATGTCATGCAGCAGGCGCAGCCGCGCCGGCTGGATCATTTTTCCGCAAGTTCGTTCGGCGACTAAGAAACGCTGGTGGTTTCGTCCAGCTTGGTCCGTTCTTCCGGCAGCCGGTCACCGGTCACCATGTAAAAGACGTTTTCAGCAATGTTGGTCGCGTGATCACCAATGCGTTCAATGTTCTTTGCGCAGAAAAGGAGATGGACACACTGCGTGATAACCCTTGGATCTTCCATCATGTAGGTCAGCAGCTCGCGGAACAGCGATGTATAGATTGCGTCCACTTCCGCATCGGCTTCCTGCACGCGTTTCGCGGCTTCCGGGTCCTTGCGGGTATAGGCGTCCAGGACCTGCTTCAGCTGGTTCAGCGCAAGCTCGGTCATGTGCTCGACACCTATCGCAAGCTTTTTGGAACCGAGGCTGTTGTCGATTGCAATGGCGCGTTTTGCAACGTTCTTGGCCAGGTCGCCAACGCGTTCCAGATCATTGGCGATACGCGTGGCGGCCGTAATTTCCCGCAGGTCCTGACCCATGGGCTGACGGCGCGCGATCATTTCGATCAGCTTTGCTTCCACTTCCTGATGCAACGTATCAAGCCGTTCATCCTGGGCAATGGTGGTTTTGGCCAATTCCAGGTCCCGTGACACCAGAGCAGAAACGGCATCGGCGAAAGCCTTTTCGGCCAAGCCGCCCATTTCAGCGACCTTGCCAGCCATTTCTGTCAGTTCTTCGTCATAGGCAGAGACTGTATGTTCAGACATACTTTGTCCTCTTTAGTAATCTCGAAAGAATTTCTTAGCCGAAGCGGCCAGTTATATAATCCTGAGTACGCTTGTCTTTCGGGTTTGTGAAGATGTCCTGTGTCGGACCCTCTTCAACCAGAATGCCAAGGTGGAAGAACGCCGTACGCTGGGACACACGCGCTGCCTGCTGCATGGAGTGCGTCACAATCACGATCGTATAGTTCTCGCGCAGTTCGTCGATCAGCTCTTCCACCTTCGCGGTCGCAATCGGATCCAAAGCCGAACACGGCTCGTCCATGAGGATCACTTCAGGACTGACGGCAATCGCCCGGGCAATACATAGACGCTGCTGCTGACCGCCGGACATGCCGGTTCCGGGCTCATCCAGCCGGTTCTTCACCTCTTCCCAGAGACCTGCCTTTTGCAGGCTGGAAGAGACGATGTCATCGAGTTCTGACTTGTTTTTTGCCAGACCATGAATGCGCGGACCGTAGGCGATGTTGTCATAAATCGACTTCGGAAACGGGTTCGGTTTCTGGAACACCATGCCGACCTTGGCGCGCAACTGCACCGGATCGACCTTGGGATCGTAGATGTCTTCGCCGTCAATCTTGATCGAGCCTTCGACTCGGCAAATGTCGATGGTGTCGTTCATACGATTGATAGTCCGCAGAAACGTCGACTTGCCACAACCTGATGGGCCGATAAAGGCCGTCACCGAACGTGGCTGGATTTCAATGTCCACGTCCTTGATGGCCTGGTTGTCGCCGTAATAGACCTGAACCTTGTTTGCAGAGATTTTGCTATCGGTCATTTTAATCGCCTGTTCAATGTTCGGCATCTCGTTCATCGCATCAATCCTCACCAGCGGCGTTCAAACCTGCGGCGCAGGATGATCGCGAGAATGTTCATTGTGAGCAGGAAGATCAGCAGGACGATGATACCGCCCCAGGCTTTTTCGTAGAATGCGTAGTCCGCCCTGGCTGCCCAGGTGTAGATCTGCGCCGGCATGGCAGAGTTCGGGTCAAGGAAACCCGAAACGAAGCCGTCCGGATATCCGCGCGCTACAAAGCCGACCATACCGATCAGAAGCAGAGGTGCAGTTTCACCCAGCGCCTGTGCCAGACCAATAATGGTGCCTGTCAGAATACCCGGCATCGCAAGTGGCAAGACGTGATGGAAGATCGCCTGCATTTTCGACGCGCCCACACCAAGTGCCGCGTCGCGAATGCTCGGAGGTACCGCCTTCAGCGAGGCACGTGTCGAGATAATGATCGTGGGGAGCGTCATCAGTGTCAGAACAAGGCCGCCGACCAGCGGTGCTGATTGCGGCAAATGCATGAACTGGATGAAGACGGCCAGACCCAGGATACCGAACACAATGGAAGGAACGGCAGCCAGGTTCGAAATGTTCACCTCGATCAGATCAGTGAACTTGTTCTGCGGTGCGAACTCTTCAAGGTAGATGGAGGCAGCCACGCCAATGGGGAGCGACAGAAACAGAACCACCAGCATCATGAAGAAGGAGCCAATCACCGATGCACCGATGCCGGCACCTCCCGGATTGTCAACGCCAGAATCTGCTCCGGTTATGAAGCTCCAGTTGAAGACAGACCTAATGATACTGGCTTCAACCAGAATGTCGACGAGATCCAGATCCGTTTTTTGCAAGAAACGGCTGTCGGTCATGTTCTCGCGTGTCACGCGTCCGTTGATGTATCCGTCCACGCGGGAGGAAGCTGCCAACTCGAACGAAACGGGCTGTCCAAGCTGGCTCTCATCCGCCTTGAAAAACGACCTGATGTCGCCACCAGGCTTGCCGACGATGCGTTCAATCGTGCTGGCGTCGAACGGAACGTCGAGGCCCTTTTCCTCAAGCTGACCTTGCAGCGCGCCGATAAAGATCTGCTCGTAGGCCTTGGTCTTGAAGAGCTGGCCCTCGGCTTCGTCATACTGCTCCTGTGTCAGCGTGAACTCCACCTCGACAATCGTCTTGGTGAAGGCGGGAATGCCCTCGGAAATGATGGCAATGGCCAGGACAACGAGGAAAAACAGGCCTATTCCAATCGCCCCTATCCCGTAGGCTTGAAAGCGCTTCTCCGCTGCGTTCCGTTTGCGGGTCAGTTCATCGATCGCATAAAGAGACTTCGGTTGCGCAGGCTTCGCGCTGGAGGGCTCAGATGTTGCGGGAGGAAGTGTTGCGTCGGTCATCAGTCATACTGCTCCCGGTACTTGCGCACGATGTAGAGTGCGACGATGTTAAGTCCAAGTGTCACCACAAAGAGCGTCATGCCGAGGGCAAAGGCAACCAGGGCAACCGGGGAAGCAAAGTCGGCATCGCCGGTCAACTGACTGACGATTTTCGCAGTCACCGTCGTCATGGCTTCGAAAGGATTGAGGCTCAGGCGCGCAGCTGCACCAGCGCCGAGTACAACGATCATCGTTTCGCCGATTGCACGCGAGGCAGCGAGCAGGATTGCACCGACAATACCCGGAAGAGCTGCAGGGAGAATGACCTGCTTTACCGTTTCCGATTTCGTTGCGCCAAGACCGTAGGAGCCGTCACGCATCGCCTGGGGAACTGCATTGATGATATCGTCGGAGAGCGAGCTCACAAACGGGATCAGCATGATGCCCATCACGAGACCCGCTGTCATGACCGCCGTTCCGGCTTGCATGATACCAAGCCCATTGTCGCCGAATACCGACAAGAGAAGCGGCCCGACTGTCAGCAATGCGAAGAGACCGTAAACAATGGTCGGGATACCGGCCAGGATCTCAAGAAGCGGCTTGGCAACAGAGCGAACCCGCGAACTGGCATATTCAGACAGATAGACTGCTGCAAAGAGGCCGATCGGAACCGCCACGACAAGAGCGACAATCGAAATATAGAATGTGCCCCAAAGCAGTGGAATGATACCAAGTTCCGATGAACCGCCACGACCGGAGAAACTCGGCGACCAGGTCAGGCCAAAAAGAATTCCGTAGCCGGATAGAGCCTGAAGAATTCAATCGTGTTGAAGACCAGAGACAGCACGATCCCCACGGTTGTCAGAATGGCGATCAGGGCCGCAGAGAACAGGATGACCCTTATCCCCTTTTCCACCGTGTTTCGTGCGCGGAAATCCTTGTTTGTTTCCTTCAGCCCCCAAAGCGCACCCGCAATCGCTATAAGGACAACAACAATCGACATGTAAAGATTGCCGGTTGCAACCATGATCCGATAGGACTGCGCAGCCCGCATGACCGGCTGCGTGATGTCGGATGTCACGATCTGCCCGGCTTCTTTCAGGCGAGTTGTAATGTCGGTGAAATCGGCACGAGCGTTTCGCGCAAACTCTTCACTCATCTGACCAGCTGCCACGGCGTTGTCCAGACCGGTCGCGGCGCGGCGCACCTCAGCCATGACAAGGCCCAGCGACGAGCCCTCCTGAATGGCGGTATCCGGAATAGTGCTGGAAACGGTACTGTTAATGTAAAACGGCTGCGCCAGCAGCCAGACAATCAAAACCAGAAACGCAGGAACAGCGGCCTTCATGGCCACGTTTGCTCCATAATAAGACGGAAGAGAGTGCAGTTGACTGATCTCTCCAGCAGCGCTGGAAAAGGCACGTGCGCGCCCCACGATGTAGCCCGCCAAAGAAATGGCAAGCACGATCACGACGAGCCAGAACAAGGACATATGGTCCCCCAGAGTGTGTATGTCCGGAAACGAAAAAGGGGCGACGGGAATTGCCGCCCCTTTCGTAAAGAGCCGAAGCTCTGTTACTTCATTGTTTCTTCAGCTTCGATAGACGCCTGCGTAGCAGCCAGCTCAGGATCGGCAACGAGGCCGTATTGAGCCAGCGGGCCGGACGGGCCGGCAATTTCGTCAGCAGTGAAGAACTGAGCGTATTCTTTCAGACCCGGAATAACGCCGATATGTGCCTTCTTGATGTAGAAGAACAGCGGACGTGAAACCGGATACTCACCCGTAGAAATGGTTTCGGTGGACGGAGCCACATCACCCATGGTCGCAACTTTCAGCTTGTCGGTGTTGTTCTCGTAGAATGCGAGACCGAAGATACCGATGCCGTTCGGGTTGGAGTCGATACGTGCAAGCGTTTCAGTGTAGTCACCGTCGATGTCGGTGGACTTGCCGTCCGCACGCACGTCGATGCAAGCATCTTCGGCGTCGTCTTCAGACATGCCACTGTCGAGCATCGCCTGCAGAGCACCGGTTGCTTCACAACCTACAGCCAGGACCTTTTCCTCGAACACTTCACGCGTACCGTGCTTGGTGCCCGGGATGAAGGCAGCGATATCAACGTCCGGCAGATCAGCGTTGAATTCAGCCCACTTGCTGTATGGGTTGTCTACGATCTTGCCGTCTTTCAGCACTTTGGCGCCGAGAGCGTTGAAGATGTCAGCAGCCTGAAACTCAGTGAAGGCCGGACCGTCTTTTTGAGACGCGAAGACGATGCCGTCGTAACCGATGCGGACTTCGATAATGTCCTTAACACCAGCTTCAGCACAGGCTTTGATCTCTTTCTCGCGGATCTTGCGCGAAGCGTTTGCCACGTCGATGGTGTTTTCGCCAACACCTTCACAGAAGCGCTTCAGGCCAGCGGAAGAACCACCGGACTCAACAACCGGTGTCGGGAAGTCGGTGTTTTCACCAAAAGCTTCAGCAACAATGGAAGCATACGGCAGGACTGTGGAAGAACCAGCAACCTGAACTTGATCGCGAGCCTGAGCTGCGCCAACGAATGCAGTAGAAGCAACAGCCAGAGCAGTTGCGCTTACGAGGGTCGTAAATTTCACTTGACCACTCCCTTTGAATGTCAAGGTTTGTAGAGGATCGCAAGTCGCAGAAATGCGCTAGCGATGCCGGGACCCTAGGGCCCATGGATGAGAGTTCTATGACAGTTCTTTTTCAGTTTTGTGACAATTTAAACAGCTGAAAACAAAGACATTTTTTCGTTTCGTCAAAGTTTTGTGTCAATATGACCGTCATTTTACGACTCGGCGCCCGTCCAAAATGGATACCTTGGCTTTTGTCGCGAGCCACATTCCTTGCAATTTTTGAATGACGCGACACTGGAAGCGCAATCCAACCCAGTTTGCGCCAAAGCCAACACTTGGACAATCGGGTTCAAGAGCCCGCTTTCATCTCAGCCTTTGGAGAGATCTGTCTTCGCCGGACAAGCCGGTCCTCAGCTTGACGCAGCCTCTTCAGCGCCCTCGCCTTCTGCTATCGATGGCAGCCGCACTTTGAACACGGCGCCATTTCCAGGTTCGCTTTCAACGTCCAGGCGTGCGCGATGACGGGTCAAGATGTGCTTTACAATCGCCAGGCCTAGCCCCGTTCCCTTCAGCGCACGGCTGGATTCAACGTCCACGCGATAAAATCTTTCCGTCAGTCGCGGCAGGTGCTCCGTTGGAATACCATCGCCGTAGTCGCGAACAGAAAGTTCCCAGCCGGCAGCTTCCTCTGCATCTGATCGGTTGGACAACGAGACGTCCACGAACTCGCCCTCCGACCCATATTTGAGAGCGTTCTCGATAAGGTTTTCAGTGACCTGAATAAGTTCGTCCCGCTCCCCCATCACCCTGGCCGCCTGATCAGGCACATCGAGCCTGATCGTGACGTTGAGATCTCTTGCGAGTGGAGACAAGGCATCTGAGGTATGGCGCACGACCTCACATAGATCGACAACACTGTCAGGACGGACATGGGCCTTCAGTTCGATCCGCGACAGAGACAGAATGTCATCGATCAGGCGCCGCATCCGACCGGCCTGGTCCAGCATGATCGACAGGAAACGGTCCTGTGCCTCACGGTCGTTCTTCGCAGGCCCCTGCAAGGTCTCGATAAACCCGGTAAGGGAAGCAAGAGGGGTCCGCAATTCATGGCTTGCGTTTGCAACGAAATCACTGCGCATGCGCTCCAGGCGGCGATTTTCCGTCAGATCCTGGATAACGACCAATATGAAATCAGGCAGGCTTCGCGAGCGTTCGGCAGTGTTGCTGCCTGGCATATAGATCGGCGCAATATGAGCTTCATACCAGGTCTCCGTCGGAACTTTCTCGATCCAGCTGATCCGCTCGGTTCGTCCAGTGCTGCAGACCCGATCAAACGCCTCCAGGAGCGAAGGCGCCCTGAGTGAAAACGAAAGCGGGTCACCCGGCTTGACGCCTTGATAAAGGGACTGCGCTTGAGCGTTGACATACCGCGTTATGCCTCGTCCATCCGCTACGAAACAGGGCGTTGGCAAGGCGTCCACGGTTACCTTCATTCCCGTACCGGGCCACATTTTTCGGATTTCACGCTGGGCCTTGAGTTTGACCCGCCGGTTCACTGAACGCCTTGGAACGAAGGCTGCAACCGAGGTCAGCGCGAGCATTGCAACGATGCCGGACCAGAGTGAAACACCATAAGTGAACATGCCATAGAGAACCGCGCTCACAGCGGTCACCAGGATCCAGCGCGCCTCACCAATTCTGGTCAGCGGCGAGGCTGCTGCTTTGGCCTCAGCGGCCTCCTCTTCAGACGAATGGGAATCGGTCATGAATTCGATAAGTGATTGTGAACCTGAGATCGGCGTCCCGAATTGCCGACACTATTTCGACGTCGTAGTAGTTTGACAAGGTCGAAATCAGAAATTTGAAGAACTGGTCTGTGCACCGTCTAGCACGGCAAACATGTCATTCCGGCGACAGAGGCAATACTTTGATCTACCGCCGCAGATTGAAACTTCATCATCGCCAGGCACCTGAACGGGCCGCATTTTTCAATCTGGCGATCGTGTCCGGCCAGCCTTCCGGCCTACGCATTCGTTCGAGATATTCAGCGCCGCTCTCTCCGTGCCTCAAGAACTCGCTATGCACCACTTCAAGACGTGTTGCCTCGCCGGCTTCCCGGAAATTGATCATGACACGGCTCGCCGTCGCCGGATCCGCGATTTCCGTGCCCTCCATCGTGACCTGCCAGGCGATACGAATAAAAAGCGGTGGCTCGATCGAGAGGACGGTGCCCCAGACGCGTTGCTGACCTGCACTGTCGATCTCATAGCAACTGCCACCGGCAAAAGGTTCAACACCAGCTTCCACATCTCCTTGCGCGTCTTCTGCAAACGGAGATGACCACCACAAATCCAGCCGATCGACAAGCATGGAAAATGCCTTTTCCCTCGGCATGTCCAGCAAGCTGTCAAACCGGCATTCAGTTTCGTGCGACATCACGCTCCGCCAAGGCTGTTCAATCTTGTTCAAGTGACAATCTTTCATAGAAATGCCCAAATTGGCAAAGTCCGGTTTGCCTAGCTGATTCAAACGTCAGACAGATGACGTGTGAAAGTTCCGGATTATTCCCGATGGGCCGGGCCTAATTCGTCGTTGAATTGGGGCGGAAAGCGACGCATGTAATCATTTGTCCAAGCTCAAAACAAAAGGCATCTCGGATTTGCGGCACGATAGAGACTTCACGCCCCATTACGGACAGGCCATTGAACTCCTCCCCGGTGTCCGGCGTTTGACGGCTAACAATCCCGGGCCTTTCACGTTTTTCGGAACAAACTGCTATTTGCTTGGCACTGACAGGCTCGTTGTCGTCGACCCTGGTCCGGCGGACGAACTGCAAGTGGAGGCGATCCTGAAAGCTGCGGACAGCGCCACCATAGAAGCTATTCTTGTAAGCCACACCCATGTCGATCATGCACCTGGCGCGAGACTGTTGAAACAAAGAACAGGTGCTCAGATTGTCGGGTGCGGTGTTCACCGTGCCGCGCGAGATCTGCTGGAAAACGAAGTCAATCCGCTGGATGCCAGCGGCGACAAGGATTATGCGCCGGATCGGCAACTGGAGGATGGAGAAGTCTTTCGGGCGGCAGGCCTGGCGCTGGAAACCATTTCAACGCCGGGACACACCGCCAATCATCTCTGTTTCGCACTTGATGGCGCCGACCTCTTGTTGTCGGCCGATCATGTGATGGGGTGGTCGACATCCATCGTGGCACCGCCGGACGGCAACATGCGCGACTACATGACATCTCTGGATAGGCTTCTGGCGCGTCCAGAACAGCTCTATTGTCCAGGTCATGGCGGTCTTATTCGAGATGCAATTCAGTATGTGCAGGACTTGAAACAACATAGGCTTGCGCGTGAACAAGCAATCCTGATCCAGTTGGCAAATGGCGATAAGAGCATTCCGGAAATTGTGGCCGTGCTTTATGCCGATGTGGACCCGGCCCTGCATCCTGCCGCTGGACTGTCGGTTTTTGCTCAACTGGAAGATCTGGTAGAGCGTGGCTTAGTAACACCATCACCCGGGCTCGGCCTCAACAGCCGTTACAGCAAGTGCGCTTAGATCAGCCTTCCAGATCAGTCAGACCGAAATCGTCGACTTCCAAAGCCTCTTCCTCTTCGAAGTAGGGTTTGAAACCGGGCAGCGGTATCGTGTCACGCGGTTCCTGCAGCGGCACGATTTCAGGCTCGTCCTCCAGCTCGCCTTCATCGACAGAAAGACGGGCAAGATCACCATATGTCTCCAGCAGAACCTTGTCGATCTCGGCAAATACCAGCCTGATATTGTCCGCGTTTCCGGTCAGATCCTTGAGAGGCGTCTGGGACCGGGCTCGAACATCCAGCAATGCACCGAGTGGGTCCGGACGTATGCGCAAACTGACGTCATGCTTGAGGCCCAGAAGCCGTGAGGTTCCAACGGCCTGCAATCTTGTCGGGGCATCAAGAAGATCAGGCGGCAGTTCATCAACAACAATCCATCCCAAAGTATCGACGGCTTTTGCACCAGCTGCGTGCAGCTGCGCTGGCGGTATCCGGTATCTTCGCGGCACAATATCCGGGTATTGCCTGGATCCCCCGGATGTCTCCGGCACTGAACCGGTCACCTGTGTGATCGCGGGCCAGAGATGCGTTTCCAGCGACGTGTTGAACCAGCCAAGGAATGGTTGCTCTTCCGACAGAGCTTGAATTTTCATATCCGGCGGATCAATGCGGTTGGTCGACAAGTCGTCTGGACCGGCTTGAAGCACCAGCATACCCAGAATGATACCGGGTGCGACCAGAGCAATGGTGGCCAGAAACATACCCGTCAATGCGGATGGAAGGCCCGGTCCGCCATGCGCCCAAATTCGTTGAAAGGCAATCAGCGCGAGGCCGACCGCGAGAAGCGCTGCTATCCCGGCTCCCGCAAGAGAAAGCGCAAACACATCCGCATCGACAAAACCGAAACGCTTGGACAGATAGGCTGTTACTGCCAATGCAACAGCAACCGCGCCGATAATTCGGCTTGCGGGTGCTGACCTGGTTTTATAGGCGGCGTAACGTTTCATAGCTTTCCAACTCGTTGGCCCTAAAGCGGTGCAAGCCAACACTGAAGTTCTGATTGTTTCTTTCTTTACAGACCAAATGTCAAAAATGAACTTCACTTTCCGGGGCAGCAAAGCATAAATTTGCAGAAACAGGGTTGAGTAAACGTCTGATTCAGCACCGCTGAAAAAAGACAAAAGACTTCAAGGTAGGGATGCCCGGTATGGGCTCAGGTCATCCGGTGGAAAATCTGGTGCAAAATACTGACGATAAGAACCGCAATCCAGGTATGCGGTTGCGTTCGTTCTTCCTGTCCAGCCGTAGCAACATCTTTCTATGTTACCTGATGACACTGTCGGTCATGTTGTGTCCGGTCGCCCTTTTGTTCGCAATCCTGTTTGCCGAAACGCAAAACGAAGGATTTCAAGCTCACTACCACTATCTGCGCACAACCATTGCGCTTTTGGTGATCGGTTCACTGACCGGTTGCCTGTTGATTGTATTGGGGGCTTCCCTGTCGTCGCTCCTCATTTTTGCTGGTCTTGCCTTTGCAGGTGCCGCACTGGTTCTGACGGTGCTGCGCTGCAGCCATGGTTTGATCTGCACGACGCGCGGCCTAACTCTGAGGAACCACAGAACCTATTTTATTTAGCGCCCAACTTGCGCCTATGGCGCTTTACTTGGCCAAACCGGAAACAAGTAAATAAAAGATTACTCACCTTCTTCAAATTCGCAGAATTATCGTTACATCCTGTTATGGTATTTGACTGGCCCGAACGCGGCAATAAGCACATACTTATTGGGTCCTGGCATCAAATGTGGGCGACTTTTCAATCCGCCTTCCGTTTGCCGCAATTGGACACCAAATGCAGCGCGCCCGCACAAAATCAATGTGTAAACCAGTATCGCGGGCACTGGACTACAACGGACCTGACAAATGTCTGAACAAATCTCCCGGCCGTCCACAATCGCTTCTTCTGGAGCGAAACTTGTCAATCAGTACAAGCCGGTCGGCATTGCCGCGATTACTGCAGCTGCTATCTGCAAAAACGCAGGCGCAGAGAAAAAGAAAAAGTAAGCTTTTGGCACTGCAAGCGCCAGCCTACGATGTCGCCAACGTCCTCATCTGAGGATCTGTGCTCGGCAAACAAGGTTGCCGCCGCATGATCACTTGGGCAAACTGCCGCTGATCCGGACACGATATGTGTTCCAGCGGAGACAGCTTGAATGATTATTGCCTACTGCCCGTCGGTAAACGGCCTGGAGCGTATAGAACTTGCTCCGGGCACACCGCTGCCAACAACATCCATCTGGATCGATCTGGTTGCTCCATCACAAGATGAGCAAAGGGCCGCCGAGAAGTTGATGGGAGCGGAAATACCGACGCGCGAAGAGATCGCCTCGATCGAAACGTCTGAGCGCCTTTATCTGGAGCCTGGAGCGGTTGTCATGACCGCCCAACTTCCGATCGCCACCCGCACAATCGATCCCATCCTCTCGTCCGTCACCTTTGTGGCCAACGCGAAACGCCTGGTCACCGTCCGTTATGGCGAACCCAAATCCATTGCCCTGCTCTCCCGCAAAATTCAGAGCGATGGAACGATCGCTCATCGTGGACCGGCGGTGCTATTTGCGATGCTCGACATCATCGTCGACCGCTGTGCAGACGAAATGGAAGCAGCATCCGCACGATATGACGAGCTCGCTGTTCAGGTGTTCGGTGATGGACTGAACACCCGGAAGACCGCCAGCTACCAGGATGCCATACGGCAGCTGGGCCAGATCGGCCTTCACGTCACCAAGATGCACGATGTTTGTACGAGCCTTGCCCGGATGCTCATCTACATGAACACCCATGCAAAGCGGTTTGATCTGAGCGAAGACCAAATTGCTGAAGTCAAGATGTTCAGCCGAGACATTCATTCCATCAAGGAGCACGGTGATGCATTGGACAACAAGCTGGCGTTTTTGCTCGACGCAACGGTTGGTCTGGTAACGCTGGAACAAAACCAGATATCCAAGATCTTCACGGTCCTCGGGGTTATTTTCCTGCCCCCGACCCTGATCGCGTCGATCTACGGAATGAATTTCGACAAGATGCCGGAATTGCGATGGGAACTTGGCTTCCCGTTTTCAATCGGGCTCATGCTGCTCTCCATCGTGGCAACCTTTCTTGTCTTCCGATGGAAGAAGCTGCTTTAGGGAGCCGGCTATGACCTTAGGGATATAGCCGTTCCCGCTTCCACTTCTGACCAGGAGCCTCTCGCGTCAACAGCACCCGGTCGTGTAGCCGGAAAGGCCGGTCATGCCAGAATTCAATGGAGACTGGCTCCAACCGCATTCCGGACCAGTGTTCCGGACGGGGAATGTCGCCAATGCCGAACTTGGCGGTGAATTTGGCAACTTCCTTTTCAAGTGCAAACCGGCTTTCCAGAGGACGGGACTGTTTGGAGGCCCAGGCGCCTATCCTGCTGCCACGCGGCCGCGACTGATAATATGCGTCAGCTTCGTCAGCAGGCACTTCAACAACCGGACCGCGGATGCGCACTTGCCTGCGTAAGGATTTCCAGTGAAAGCACATGGCCGCCTTGCCGGCCTGAAGAAGCTCCTTGCCCTTCGTGCTTTCAAAATTGGTGTAAAACACGAACCCGCGTTCATCGAATCCCTTCAGCAACAGCATCCGTACATTGGGCAGCCCAGTTTGGTCGACCGTTGCCAGTGAAAAGGCATTCGGATCGTTCGGTTCCGACGCTTTGGCATCCTCAAGCCATTCAGAAAAAAGATCAAATGGCTGCGTGACTTCAGTGAAGTCACCATTTGTTAACTCTTCATGAGGATCTTTGAGGTTTGTCATGGGTACCTGTCGAAGGAAACGACAGCCTGAAGTGCGGCATGAGACTGCCATCACGTGGGGGCTGTCCAAAAGATGTATCGTATGCGTTCATATACTGCCAGGCACATCAAGATCCAGCCCTTTGCCGCCGCTCTGTTCGTGGCTGGGGCAACTGTTGCAGGCTGCAGCCAGGTGTCGGTGCCAGTCGGAAGCAATAATGTCGACACCCCTACGATATTGACCGGCTCGATCGCCTCCACGGCCGATGAAGCCTATTCGGACATTAACCAGGACGATCGTTCCATAATTGCAGAAAACCTTGATGCGATAGGACCAGACCTGACCGCAAGCGACGATACAAACGGCCTGACACTGCCTTGGCTTAATTCGGTGAGTGGAAATTCCGGCACACTTTCCAGCATCGTAACATCCGGGCTGAATGAGACCGGCTGCCTGTCGTTCAAGACCACGGCGAACACCATTACAGGTATAAAACTCTACTCCGGAACCGCCTGCCGAGATGTCACGGAGAAATTCGCCGTAACGACTCTTTCCGTTGCAGGTGCTTGATCCTTCGAACAAAGACGCTAAAAGCAAAGAGCTTCAGACATGGACAGGGGTGGAATTTCCTCCTGTTCGTTCCGATATAAGAGATAAGTCCGGTTGGACTTGACCCCTTGGTATCGCGCGCTTCGGAGCAGGCATTGTGTCCGGAGCGTTTTAGCGTGGGTTGGTAGGCCGGAAAATCTTTAGAAACCTGGTGAGACGAATGCGTGATCCCTATAGCGTCCTCGGGGTGGCGAAATCCGCCAGCGAGGGCGACATAAAAAAGGCCTTCAGGAAACTGGCCAAAAAATACCACCCTGATCAAAACAAAAACGATCCGGGTGCTCAACAGCGTTTTGCCGAAGCGAACCAGGCATATGAGATTGTCGGTGACAAGGAAAAACGCGCCCAGTTCGATCGCGGAGAGATTGATGCAGAGGGCAAGCAGAAATTCCACGCCGGTGGTTTTGAAGGCTTTACCGGACACCAGGACTTCGGCTCCGCCGGCAGTTCCAGAGGCTTCAAGAACGCGGGCGGCTCCGGCGCTTTTGATGACATTTTGAACGACATTTTTGGCAGCTTTGGCAAGGAGGCTCTCGTGGCCGCACTGGCGCTGGAGCGGGCCCCGGCGGTGGTTTTGCCGGCGGTGCGCAAACCCGGACCGCATCCAAGGCCAAGGGCAAAAACGCTGAAATCGTCGCGCGGGCGTCTCTTGAGGATATCGTCAATTCCGGCAAGACGCAGGTAACGCTTCCCAATGGCAAGACCGTGAATGTTACGTTGCCCAAGGGGGTTGTCGAAGGTGAGAAGATCCGTCTCAAGGGACAAGGACATCCAGGCGAGAACGGCGGACCTGCCGGCGATGCCATGGTCGAAATCCGTTTCCGGCAACATCCGCTGTTCGAAGTGAAGGGCTCGGATTTGCATCTTGATTTGCCACTGGCGCTCTATGAAGCGGTTCTGGGAGCAAAAGTCCGTACGCCGACGCTTACGGGCGCGGTCAATCTGACTATTCCAGAAAACGCGTCTAGCGGTAAAACCATGCGGCTGAAAGGCAAGGGCTTGCCAACAAAGACCGGAGGTCATGGCGATCTGTTGGTCAAGCTGCAGATCGCAATGCCGCCTCACAATGACGAAGAGCTGGAAACACTCATGAAAGCCTGGAAGGAAATCACGCCTTATCGGGCCCGAGGCCCGGAATTCGACTGAGGCCGACCCCATGTCTTCGCGAGCAGTTGCAACCGATCAGGAATGCCGCCTTATGGGCGGCGTTTTCACGTCTGCCGTTAATAAAGCACAATAACCGCTGTGCCGATGATTGCGACTATGGTTCCCGCTATCGCCTCCAGGCTGGGTCTTCTTCCCTTTGTGACCCAAAGGATCGGAAGCACGCACAAAGGTGAAAGCGACCCTAGAACAGCGGCAACTCCTGCCTGCGTATTGGCAAAAGCATAGAGCAACAGCGACGACGAAATCCCGTACCCGATAACACCGGGCAGGATCGTTCTGAAAAGAAGATAGGGCGAGGTTTCCGTTTGCGCCCTCACGGCCCGAGATGGACAGATGCCAACCAGCGAGATCACGGCTGCTGCACCAAGAAGACGAATGGCGGTCACCGCAACCGGTTCAGCGCCTGCGGTCAGAGCCGGTTTGACCGCGAGAAAGCCCACCCCTTGAAGAGTTGCTGCCAACAGCCCCAACATCACAACGCCAAACAGGCGTTTTCCGGCAACGCCGTCTTCCCGCTCAGCCTGGCTGCCAAACCGAATGGCAATCACAAGACCGGCAAGAATAATCACACCGCCCAGCAAGTCCACCGGCCCGATTGTTTCACCAATCCAAATATAGGCAAATCCAGCGACCACGGGTGCTTTCAAACACAAAATCAGCTCGGTGAGACGAGGCCCACCCTGACGCAGGCACTCGATCATCGCAAGATTTCCAAGCAGTATTCCACCGAGAGAGCTGACCAGAAAAGCTGGCCAATGATGCCAGTCAATGCTTGGCCAGAGGCCGAGCAAACTGCTTAGCGCCGCCATCAGAGCCGCGCAGAATATGAGCTGAATGCGGGTAAACTCAAACGCCCCCAGGGCTTTGGCGGGCATCTGAGCCATCACGATCCCGCTTGCCCACCCTACGGAGGCAAAAAGAGCCGTTGATGCCGCTATCATTCCAAGCATGGCAATTATCCGCGTGCTATTCTTTACGTAGCACTAGTTTGCTACACAAAAGATAGCAAGAGGATAATTTGCCGGTATCGTCACCTCAACCAGGCCAACCTGTGCGCGGCTCGCGCTCCGGCAAGCCGATCATGGCACTCTTTGACCTCCTAGGACGCAATTGGGCGCTTGGCATCATCTGGCAGCTTTCGGAGGGACAGATGACCTTCAGAGAATTGCAGGACCGATGTGAGAGCGTATCTCCGACTGTGCTCAATCGTCGGCTCAAGGAACTGAGAGCCAGCTTGCTCATCGAGCGTGGAGAGCGAGGATATCAACTGACACCACTGGGTCTGGAACTGTTCGACATGCTGGAGCCATTTGGCAGGTGGTCTATGACCTGGGCACAGCATCTAAAGCGCGAAAAACCAGACCAGGAAAAACAATCCTGATCTGGCTGACGTCTTGATAAGGTAGATGTCGAGCAAAATTTGTCTGCTCGACATCCGTTGTGATCAGACTTTGCGTTGCATTTCCGCAAGCATTTCTGCGAGCAAATCCATACCTGCGCCCCAGCCCTTGTCGAGGCCGTCGATCGCACCGGCAAAACAAGCTATTTCCGCTTCATTTGCCTCATGCGGTGTCCAGACCAGCCGAACGTCCGTATGATCTCCGGTTTGCGAAAAGGTTACAGTCGTCAGCAACACTTTCGGCCAATCCGGCATCATCGGGTTTGAAACCACATTCCATTCGCCGTCCGAGACGGAGTGAAGCCAGACCAGTTTTTCGGGCGCAACGACTTCCGTATATTCTACGCGCTGAAAGTGCGAGTTGCTGCCGAATTTCATTTCATTCAACCAGAGCCCGCCTGGCTGGACATCCAATTTATGCACCACAGTTTCCACGCCCGGCCCATACCAGCGAGCCAGCAATTCAGGTTCGGTCCATGTCCGCCAAACCATGTCGCGCGGTGCATTGAAACGTCTTTCAAGTATAAATTCCGGCATTGCCATTGCCTAACTCCCTAACTAATCGGCGTTTTTAAGTTCCATCAAAAGATCATCGAGCTGGTCGAAACTTGAGCTCCAGAACTCCTTGAATTCTTCCAGCCAGGCAATCGCCTCCTTCATTGGTGCCGCGTTCAAACTCGCTGGCCGGCGTTGTCGGTCTGCGCCTCGCATAATCAAGCCAGCACGCTCCAAAACCTTCAGATGTTTTGAAACTGCGGGTTGGCTCATTTCAAATGGCGCAGCGATTTCATTGACCGATGCCTCACCGCTCGCCAATCGAGTCAGGATCGCCCTGCGAGTTGGATCTGCAAGGGCAGCAAAGACAGTGTCCAATTGCGTGGGCTCGTTTATATAACCAACTTGTTCCATAACCAAAAAGTTATATTCGATTCAGTGAGATGTCAACCATTGAAAAAGATAACAAGTTATATATCTTGTTATCTAAATGGAGGCATCTATGGTTGAAGACATCGTCCGAACCCTCGGATATGCAACGCTTGGCAGCCGATTGAAAAGGATTGGTGAAAAGCTGCAGTCCCAGACTCAGGACCTGACAATAACGCTTGCCAGCGAGGATTTGCCAACGCCATACAACCCGGTTTTGGCGGCCTTGGATCTACACGGGCCGATGAGCATTGGTGATCTGGCTAAGTCCCTTGGACAAAGCCAACCCGGCATCACGCGCATGATCAACAAAATGAAACGTGAAGGTCTCGTTGAGCCACGACCTGACCCGACCGACAAACGGGTCAACGCCATTCAGTTGACCGAAGAGGGCAACAAATTGGTCGAAAAACTCAAGGGCAAGCTTTGGCCTGCAGTCACCCTGGCTGTGGAAGACGCTTGCCGTGACCTGCATGGTTCGTTTCTGGAACAGCTCACTCAACTTGAAAAACGGTTGTCCGAGCTTTCACTTGCCGACCGCCATCCTCCCCCGCCCTTTCCAGACTGGAACACCATGCAGAAATCGGAAGAAAGAGAATGATCAAACGCATATGGCATGGCTGGACAACGCCGGAAAATGCAGAGACCTACCACGAGATCCTAACAAACGTGGTCATTCCCGGGATCGAAGCCAAGGCGATAGCCGGGTACCTTGGAATTGAGGTTCTCAGGCGGGACCTGGAATCGGAGATCGAATTCATTACGATCATGAGTTTTCGGTCGCGCAGCGACATCATCGCCTTTTTGGGTCAGGACTACGAGCGTTCCTACGTACCGGACGTTGCCCGGACAGTTTTGAAAAGATGGGAGCAGACAGCGCAACACTATGAGCTATGCACCAAACGCAGCCACAAGGAATGACATGGACACGCTCTTAAGCCGAGTCGTCTGGTCGGCTCTGACATCTCGCCAACACCGGTTTTCACGCGGTGGGAACCTAGCGTTGAAGTTCGATCCAGACGTATCTCCGTTCGCAGCATCCAAGGACAATTCGCCAGAAGCGCTGGCAGCACTCGCCGATCTGATGTCGCCCAAAGATCCACCTGTCTATCTGCTTCAGGCCGATGAGATTGCATTACCGTCCAGCCTGAAAGTTGAGATGACGGCACTCGGTGTTCTGATGACGGAGCAGACCCCTCAATCCAAAGCAATTCCAAAAGCCCCGATTGTCCCCTTGCAGCAGCGGGATATTGCTGAGATGGTCAGCCTTGCCGACCTGACAAAACCCGGACCGTTCGCCAAGCGCACGCCGGAACTCGGGCAGTTTTACGGTGTCAGACTGGATGGCAGGCTCGCCGCAATGGCCGGAACGCGCCTGAACCTCGACGGATTTACCGAAATCAGCGGCATCTGCACACATCCGGACTTTCGAGGACGTGGTCTTGCATCAGACTTGTCGATCTGGGTCGCATCCAAAATTCGAGAGCGAGGCGACACGCCTTTCCTTCATGCCTATGCGGACAATGACGGCGCCATCGCGCTTTACCGGAAACTCGGTTTTGAGATCTGGAGTGAAGTGAATGTTGCCGTAGTCCGGCGATTGGAGGGCAGTGCAGACTAAGATGTTGCTGGCCAAAGGCCGTACGCGATCATCACAGCACTCAAAACAATCCAGGTAGAAACAAGCGCCCAATAGAGAACCGGGTGTTCCAACTTTTTGATTGGTTCGACCAGATATGTTTCTCCAGACTTTAATGCCGGAATGACCCAAAGCAGGAAGAGAATTCCCCAAATCAGATAAACCTCAAAGACGACGCCAATCCACAGGATGGCAAGTGCCAGAAGGGTCTTCCATTTCGAGCCTGCGGTTTCACGGACGTTTTGTCCCTCGGAAACCGTAGCAGCCGAGCCGGTCTCCCTTAGGAACAAGGCAGCGCCATCAGGGTCCTGAATGATCACACTTCGATCTTCCGATGTTTCGTATAGGATTTTGCCGCCCATTTCCTCGACTGCGTCCCTGGCGACCGTCAGGTCATTGACCCCGATAAAAACTCCCCAAAACTGCGAAGCTCCGCGGATTTCCTCGGGTAATTCGACAACATCTGAAACGTGCCGCTCCGCCAATTTCATGGCAAAGCAGCCCGATTGATCTCCAACCGAAGAGATCCAGCCAAACAAGGCTTGATAAAATGGAATGACGGCAGCGGCATTGGAGACATAAAGAGCATTCCAAACCATGCTTCCAGCACTGGCCAAGTTATCTCTAACAGGCAAGGCAGGTTTCTCGATCACCGTAAAACCAGCACCCAACGGGTCCCGGATAAGGGCAATACGCGACGTTTTGAAAAAAGGCGTGGGTTTCAGTTCGATTTTGCCGCCAAGTTTTTCTGCGCGCGCGACAGTGTCTTCTATGTCGGAAACCTCGATATAGGACATCCAGAAACTTGGCAGTCCGATCTCCCGGTACTTCGCTGGCATGTCAAACAATCCGGACTGCTGACGGTTTCGATTAGAAGCAATGAAATAGGGATCTCCGTTCGACTGCCAGTCTCGAACATAGCTCCAGCCGATCACGGCCTCATAAAAGCCCTTGGTAACATCAGATCGATACGTCGAGAGATCACACCAGACAAAATCACCATGGGCCATCAATGCACCTATCAGAACACTCGGTAGTTCTCAGCTAAGAGGCATTGTGCTGTCCCGCAAGGTATGACAGCGTAAGCACACTGTGTTGTCGATCCACAAGGCGTTACTTGACCGCGGCGATGCGCATTCTCTGGCGCAGATATTTGGCAGCAGACCTGTAGTGGCTGGGCCCTGCGGCCTCCGCCCAGCGCCCTGCCGTCCAGTTGTTGTTCGCGCCTTTCATCGGGCCACCATAAAGCTCTTCTTCCGATAGGCTTTCGATCAAGGCAAGCAGCTCGGCGTGATTGGATTCAAGCATGGATCGCGCCGCATCCCAAGTGAGCCCGGATTGCTGCTGCCTCAGATCGGCATTGTAGCGCTTGGTCTCGTTCCACTTGTAGCCTTTCGCCGGAAAGAAAACCTCCTTGCCTGCACGCCCATCCCTGAACCAGCCAAGATACAGTTCGATCCAGTGCGCCCTATGTCCGATGATATCCTTCGGCGAGGTCTCTTCCTCGTCTTTTTGAAGACGCAAGATCGCGGGTAGCTCATCAAGGATTTTCAAAAGCTTTTGCCATTCCTTGGTGCTGAGATCGAGTAGTTGCTGTTTTGATACTGCGGCCATGACAACCTCCTCAGGGCTGCATGCATATTCGAAAAACTTCACAGACCGGGCCTTGATGCAGGACAATCGAGCCTAAAGAATTCGGCCGCACCAGACCGTGCCGCGCGAGCCGCCTTGCGGGTCTTCACGAACAGGTTCAAATCCGCGCGCAGTCCAGAATTTCAATCCGGCCTCATTGGCTGCGCTTACACCTGCGTGCACTGCGCGGACACTCTTTTCCGCCGCACTCGCCCCCCAGGACGCCAGCAATTGGCTCCCGATCCCCTGACCTTGCGCTTGAGGCAGTAAATTCATGTGAATATGCGCAGGATAGGCCTGCACGATGTCAGCAGGTACCGGTCGCGGGTGATGGAAAAAGTTTATTCGATGGTCATCGGGCGTCCACATCGCCGGATCACCTTGTGGCTCGGCATACTGCTTGCGCAACTGAGGCCACCAATTCAGTTCCAAGTGGCGCTCAAAAGATCGGCTATCTGTCGCACCCGCCACATAACCAAGGACACCCTCTTCATCTTCGGCAACAAAACAGATCGCCTCATCAACGAAAAGATAAGGCGCTGCATAGATCAAGCCGATCAAATCAGGGTCCTGATATAGACTGGTCGCATCTTTGCCCGCGTTTCCCGTTCGCAAGCAGATAGATCTGACAGCGTTCATGTCAGACTTTTTTGCGGCACGTATCACAACCAACTTAGTCACCGATCCTTCAAACCATAAAGCCAATAGGCACCCTGCAGGTACAGTTTGCGGAGCGCCGGTAAGGGAAACCTTGTGAAGGGTCTTTGTAGCGGGGCAGGCAAATCCGTTTGGCGCAACTTGCCTGTTATCAACCCCGCGATCTTTTCGCCTGAAATTGACGCCATGGCGACGCCGCTACCGTGCCAGCCCATCGCGGCGTAAACACCATCCAGGCCCGGCACCTCTCCAACAAAAGGTGTCAATGTGCGCGCTATGCAGACGTGACCGTGCCAGCTGAAATCTGTTTCAGCATTCGACCAGGCAGGGAACATCGATTCAAAATCAGCGCGTGCGCGTTTCTGCATGGCACTTAACGAGGGTGCATTTTCGAAAATGCCACCCCGCGTTCCGAACAAAAACCGTTTGTCGGGCAAGAGCCTGAAATAGTGAAGAAGTATCCGGGTATCGGCGGCCATCGTGTCGGAGGTCCAGCCCTGTCCTGCCAGCTCCGCTTCACTTAAGGAGCGCGTGACCTGAATAGACGACATAACCGGCATCGTGCGCCCGTGAAGCCAAGGAGGGACGGTTTCATCTGAGTATCCATTGCTGGCCAGCACGACGTTCTTGGCCCGCACAAACCCGTTTTTCGTCTCAAGCCGCCAACGGTCACTGTCCCGGTCAATTGCGGAAACTGGCGTTTTGCCGAAAATTTTACCCCCGGCTCTGCGCACCCGTTCAGCGAGCGCCTGTACGTAGGCCATCGGGTTCAGGGCAAAGCCGTAAGGCACGTGCAGACCACCATGGAATGACGGCCCGCCGTAGCCCTCCTCAGTCAATTGCTCGCGAGACAACAACCTGGTCCTGATACCGAAGTTGGCTCTCAAAAACTCGGCTTCCGACTTGAGGCCGGTAACGTCCTTCGCTCGGTGCGCCAAATAGATCTCGCCCTTTGAATGACGGCTGGCATCAACACCCCAACTGTCCAGACGCTGTGCAACAAGATTGATACCAGCCACCTGAAAAGCCAGAAACTTGCGCGCTTCTTCCAAACCGAACTTTTTGACCAGCTGCCGCGCATCGAGCTTCGTGCCGCCAAGACAACAAAACCCGCCATTGCGCCCCGACGCCCCGTAGCCGACATGTTCAGCTTCGAGAACACACACCGAAATACCCAATTCAGCAAGCCGCAAGGCAGCGCTCAGGCCTGCGAACCCGGCACCAATGACCGCAACATCGAAGAAGGCGTTGCCGTGAAGTTGCCGGTCCTGTCTGGGCTGAGGGAGGCTTGCCTCCCAATAGCTTCCAATTGTTCGGCGTCCATCTGTTTGAACAGGGGATGGCTTGATGTCCATGTCAAATGCCCAGTCGGTCGCGCAATGAAAACCAGGTCATTGCCAGAACAAGCAAGGGAAAGCGGAGCTTGTCTCCTCCCGGGAATGCGGGAACGTCAAGCTTCTCAAACACGTCAAAGCGCCCTGAAATACCGCTGACAGCTTCTGCAAGGATCTGACCGCCAAGCGTTGCCATTGCAACACCGTGTCCGGAATAGCCTGCGGCTGTGAACATGTTTGGCGCCGGCCGGGCAAAATAGGGCATGCGTTTCGGCGTAATAGCAAGGGTTCCGCCCCAACCGTAATCGATGCCAACATCCTCAAGCTGAGGGAAAATCTCCAGCATGGGTGCGCGCACAAACGATTTGATGTCCTTTGGGAAATGGTAGCCGTAGTTCTCACCACCGCCGAACAAAAGACGTTTGTCACTGGACAGTCGAAAGTAGTTGATGACGAACTTGCTGTCGGCAACGGCAAGGTTGCCGCGAATGATCTGCTCGGCCTCCGTGGCCGCCAGTGGTTCGGTAGCGATGATGAAGTTGTTGATCGGCATTACGTGCGCTGCCGTCTTGCGTTCAAGACGGCCGAGATAACCATTGCAAGCCAGAATGGCATTGTCCGCCCGCACTTCACCACGCTCTGTTTTGATCAATATGCGCGGTTGTCCGTGGCTTTCAATTTCTGTCACTCTGGTCTCTTCAAACAACAATGCCCCCGCAGCCTCCGCGGCGCGGGCCAGTCCGAGCGCAAAATTCAATGGGTGAAGATGGCCCGCTCCCTGATCGAGTGTGCCGCCAAAATATTTGGGACTACCGACATGCGCTCCGATTTCGTCCGGACCGATGTATCGGATGTCTTCGTAGCCGTATTGGATACGCAGATGTTCGACATAGTCCCGGCTCTCTTCCAGAAAGCTCTTCCGGTGATCAGCATGCAGAATGCCAGGAGCGTAGTCGCAGGCGATCTGATGGCGCACGATCAGTTTTTTCACAAGGGCCTTGGATTCTTCGGCAAGATCCCAAAGCAATCTGGCGTGAGATTTTCCGTGCCGGTCTTCCAGAACGGTTTGTTCAACACGTTGTCCGGACCCGACCTGTCCGCCATTGCGGCCAGAGGCGCCCCAACCAACACGGTTGGCCTCCAGAAGCATCACGTTTTGTCCGCGTTCTGCGAGATGAAGTGCCGCGGAAAGACCGGTATAACCGCCACCGATCACACAGGTGTCGCATGTCCGAGCGCCTTCCAGCGGTGCGTGTGATGTCTGCCTGCTGGCTGTTGCCGCGTAGTAGGAAGGCGCATGCTGACCGGGGTTGTCATTTGCCGTTAGGAGGTCAAGCGCTGTCAACATGTCCGAACGCAGGCTCCTCTTGGATACGTGTTGGTTGTAGCGCCTCAAGTTACGTCAACATCTCTCGTTCAGTGACCATTTTCAAGACCAAATAGCGGCACCAGGCTCAGGTTTCGCTTGATTTTGCAAGCTCTTGAGGCTCCCTTAACGGTATGTGTGCGATGCCCGTCTCGTTTTTATCCGAAGGAAAGGCAAAATTGTGCTTGGACCTGTTGAGCATCCCTGGTTTGACCCTCTCTGGAGAAGGATCCTGCTGGTTCTCTTTTGCGGAGCCTGGGCCGGAATGGAGTATTATCTTGGGAACATAACCTGGGTCTATATCATTGGCGCGATCACGGGTTATGCAGCTTGGGCTTATCTGATCGGATACAAGGGACCAGACGACCCCTCACGCAAAACACGACCGCGTATGGATGACAACGACGGGTAACCCCCTGATGATCGAGATCTGTTTCCGTCACCTGAACGCACTTCTGCCAAAGTCCCGGCTTTTGGCCGTGGTATTAATGGTGATACCGCTCACGGCGGCGCCGCTTCAGGCACAACAGACAAATGCGCCTAAATCTGCCATTCAGGATGTCTTGAACAAGCGCTGTGTGGTGTGCCACGGCTGCTATGACGCGCCCTGTCAGCTCAAGCTTTCCTCTTCTGACGGTTTGTCCAGAGGTGCAAGCAAAACAAAGGTCTACGATTCAGCACGGCTTGACGATGCCCCCATGACACGCCTCGGGATCGATGCAAAGACCGCTCCCGAATGGCGGCAAAGGGGTTTTTTTGCAATCACCGAAAGCAACAATGGGCAGTCGGTTCTCGAACAATTGCTGCGTGCAGGGCGCAACAACGATTTTAAACTCGGTGCCGCCTTGCCTGATCGGCTGAACATCAGTCCGCTTCGCAAGAACAGTTGCCCGATGCCGTCGGAGATGGGCGACTATCTGGATGATCACCCTCTGGGCGGAATGCCGTTTGCAACAGCGCCTCTTCCGGATGCGGACTATCAAAAGCTGCTCTCGTGGGCAAAGGCGGGTGCACCGCCGGACGAGACTCCAACCGTCCTGCCAGAAAAAAGCATCGAACACATCGAAAAAATCGAGACATTTCTGAACAACGGACAGTTGAAGGCAAAACTGACCGCTCGCTATATTTACGAGCACCTGTTTTTGGCTCACCTGCATCTGGAAGATGACACGTCGAGGACCTTCTTCCGGCTTATCCGCTCGCGCACGCCAACCGGCGAGCCACCGGATGAAATAGCCTCGCGCCGACCATTTGATGACCCGGGTGGAGACTTCTTCTACAGGCTCGTTCCTCTTGGTGACACGATCCTCCACAAGGAGCATATTGTCTACGAGATCGGTCCGAAGCGTTTGGAGCGCTATAAAAGCCTGTTCCTTGCAAGCGACTGGGAAATAGACGCGCTTCCTCATTATTCGATCGACGCGGGTGGAAATCCGCTATCCACATTCCGCGCCATTCCGGCCCGCAGCCGCTATCAGTTTCTGCTCGACGATGCGCTTTATTTCGTCCGTTCTTTCATCCGGGGTCCGGTCTGCTACGGACAGGTCGCCGTCAATGTGATTGAAGACCGGTTCTGGGTGACCTTTCTTGCTCCGGACGCGGATCTGTCGGTTACCGATAACGCCTATCTTGAGGAAGCAATTCCGATCCTTGAGCTTCCGCTTGCGAAGGTTGAAGGCAAGATATCGGACCGGCTGAAAAGCTTTCTGACACTCGGCCCAATCAAGTACCAGGAACTGCGCCAGTCACGCTATGCGGCCGAGACCGCTCAAAATGGTGGGCCAACCTACCGGGACATCTGGGACGGCGACGGCAACAACATCGATGCACGTTTGACCGTTTTTAGAAACTTCTCTTCCGCGTCGGTCGTCCCCGGGTTTAGCGGTGCTGTTCCGGAAACTGCCTGGGTGATCGATTTTCCACTCTTTGAACGGATCTACTACAACCTGGTGGCTGGCTTTGATGTGTTCGGCAATGTCGAACACCAGCTGACAACACGGATCTATATGGACAGCCTGCGCCGTGAAGGAGAGCGCAATTTCCTGGCCTTTCTGCCCCGCGACCTGCGTGATCCCCTTCATGAGAGCTGGTATCAGGGGCCTCTGGTTTCGCTTGTTGACCGGTGGAAAGAACGTAAGCTTGATACGTCATCACCAACCGGAATTCGTTTTCAGACAGGTCAGCCAAAGAGCGAGTTCCTGACAGAGCTTTTGCAGATCGAACCGCGGCTCTGGCCTGTCAGTGATCCGATCAACCGGTGCTCGGCCGGTCAGTGCGCAGCGACAGATACAATCGAGGGCCGGTTGCGCCCACTTACAGCAACCCCGGCTCCCTTTGCCAAATTCCTGCCGGATATCGCATTGATGCTGGTGGAAACGGACGCAGAGACGAAGATCTTCACGCTCGTGCATGACAAGGCGCACAGCAATGTCGCCTTTATTTTCAACGAAGATCTTCGCAGGGACCCGGAAAATGACGGCCTGACAGTTCTTCCGGGCCAGTTCAGCAGTTATCCGAACTTTGTCTTCAAGGTCTCAGACGCCAATGTGGCTGCCTTCGTGGATGCTGTAAGAGACGTTCGAACACAAAAGGACTATTTGAGAGTTGTCGAACAGTTCGGCATCCGGCGCACCGATCCAAGTTTCTGGAGCATGCTTGATTTGGTCCAGGCAGGTCTTGATGCCCAGGACACCATTCAGGCCGGTCTACTGGACATCAACCGCTATCGTGATCCCAAGCCGCTTGATCCGATCGAACGGCTGTTTGAATACACGTTTTCCGTCGACTGATATCGCCTCTGAATGAAAGCAATTACACACTGCGAAGTTCATCGATCATCCAGTTACAAAAATTCTGGGCTGCTGGTGCAAGTGCCTTTCGAGGTCCGGAAGTGACCAGATAGTAGCTGTGACGGCTGTTGATCCGCCGGTCGCAAGACCTGATCAAGCGGCCCTTATCAAGATAGGGTTGTGCAAGTGTTTCCAGGACGAGTGCATGACCGTGCCCCAATGCTGCGAGTTCAAGCGCAGACAGCGTCTGATCAACCTGGAGGCCATTGCGCGCTGGCACCTCGTGCCCGTAGCCGCGAAAGAAGCTCTCCCAGGTATCGATTACCCCCATGATGTCGAGGCGTGGTGCAGCTCCGAGGGCTTCAAGGTCGTGTCTGGTCGCGGGAATCGACAAGTCGGGATGGCAGACGGGAATGATCGGGTCGTTCTGTAGAAACTCCACAATACCATCGGTCCAGGTTCCGTCGCCGAAACGAATATCGATATCGAACAGTTCCGGATTGAGCGTTTCAGCCCAGGACGCCGAAATCATCTGGAGATCAACGTCTGGATGAAGTTCCCGGAAGCGCTTGATGCGCGGGATCATCCAGAGCTGGCCAAAGCTGTTGAGGCATCGGAACCGGACCGGTTGCCTGTTGCGCTCGCCGAACACGGAGACGGTGGCTATCGATAGATCGGAGAAGGCCTTTTCGACTGTGGGCAAATAGGTCTGACCTAACCGGGTCAATACAAGTGTGCGGTGCAGTCTCTCAAACAGCGGATAGCCAAGCTGCTGTTCAAGTTGGCGCACCTGATAACTGATCGCAGCCGGTGTGATCAGCAACTCTTCCGCGGCACGTGTGAAATTTCCGAGACGCGCACTCGCTTCAAAAGCCCGCAACCAGGACAAGGGCGGAAGGTCATACGGCATCCAAATAATCCGTTGTTCGCTGCACCTCGACGCAAGAGGGACCCGACAGGTAAATGTGCAGACTTGTGCGAATACTTGATTTCCTACAAATTTTTTCGAAGTTACACCAAATAATTTTTCGCTTCATTTTTTTATCCTCTCGCCGAAATTTATCGAACGAGCAAACAAGCCGACGGCGCATTGCATGCAAACGGTTGACTTCATCATCGTCGGGGCGGGATCCGCCGGATGCATTCTGGCCGAACGCCTGAGCGCGGATCCCAACGTCTCCGTGCTTTTGCTAGAGGCTGGCGGCTCCGATACATCGCCGTGGGTGTCGATACCCCTTGGCTACGGCAAGTTGAACGGGGACGCCAAACGCACCTGGCAATATCAGACCGAACCTGACGGTGGCCTCGACGGTCGCTGCGCATGCTGGCCACGGGGGCGCATTGTCGGTGGATCGGGCTCGATAAATGCGATGGTTTATTGCCGGGGCCTGCCCGGTGATTTTGAGGACTGGGAAACAGCAGGCGCGCAGGGTTGGGGCTGGCAAAGCGTCAAACCGGTCTTCGAACGGCTCGAAACCAAAGTGTCAGCGGACGGAAAGAAGCACGGGCAAGGCCCCATAAAGGTGCAGAACGTCGCCGATCAGATCCACAGCATCAACCGCCATTTTCGAACCGCGGTCCAGGAGGCGGGATTGCCCTGGTGTGACGATCTGAACGGTGACAATCCGGAAGGTGGCGGTGTCTATCAGATCAACACCAGCAACGGACAGAGGTGCTCTTCTGCGCGGGCCTTTCTGCGCCCTGCCCTAAAACGCCGAAACCTGAGTTTGCGCACGAATGCACAGGTCAAACGTATTCTTTTTGAAAACACAGAAGCCACCGGCATTGAACTGCTTGATGGCCTTCGGTTCTTTGCACGACGGGAAGTCATCCTGGCTGCTGGAGCGATCGGCTCACCTCAGCTTCTTCAGGTTTCCGGTGTCGGACCGGGCAAACTGCTGAACGAATTTGGCATTCCAATCATCCGGGCCAACGACAATGTCGGTGGCAATCTGCAAGATCACCTGTCCTCGAAGTTTACGTTCCGCGCAAAGGAACCGACATTAAACGCAGTGCTGCGCCCGGCAATCGGTCGGACATTCGCGGCAATCCAATATGCCCTGACGCGCAAAGGTCCTCTATCGCTCTCGGTCAATCAGTGCGGCGGTTTCTTCCGCTCAAGCCGCGAATTGAACCGGCCGGACCAGCAGCTTTATTTCAACCCGATCAGCTACCAGTTGGTGGCCGACAAGGATCAGACCCGGCTGGCCATCGACCCGTTCAACGGTTTCATTATCTGCGCGCAGCCAACCCGTCCGACCAGCCGGGGGCATATTGCCATCAAAAGCGCTGATCCCGCTGTTCCACCTGCTATTCAACCGAATTCGCTTTCAACCGAAGAAGACCGCCTGGCCGTAATTGATGGCGGCCGGCTCTGCCGGAGGCTGATGGCAAGCGACGCCTTGAGCGGACTTGTCGAAGGACCGGTTGCACCCGATCTCGGTATGCTCGATGACGAGGGCATTCTTGCTGATTTCAAGTCCCGCGCGAGCACTGTCTACCACCCGGTTTCCACGTGCCGCATGGGAGGAAATTCAGAAACGAGCGTCGTCGACAGCCGCCTGAAGGTTCACGGCGTGCAGCGCCTGCGTATCGTTGATGCTTCGGCCTTTCCCAATATCACTTCGGGCAACACAAACGCCCCGACCATGATGCTGGCCCTGAAGGGGGCCGATCTCATTCTTGAAGATCAGAAGAAAGCCATTTGATGACAGCTCAAACAATCGCCGACGACTACCTTTCCAGCGGACAGCTGAGAGCGCTGCCCGAAGGTCATTTCATAAACGGAAAGCTGACGCCGGCTTCAAACCGGAAGATGCAGAGCTTCGACCCAGGATTTGCCGAACCCTTTGCCGAGTTTTCACTAGGCAGTGCTCAGGACCTGGATCACGCGATTGACACCGCTGAAAAGGCCGCCAGACACTGGCGGAAAGTGACACCTGCAGAGCGCTGCCGCGTACTCAACAACGTTGCCCGCCTATTTCGCGATAATGCCGACCGGCTGTCGGTGATTGAAGTTGTCGACAGCGGCAAGACCCTTTCGGAGGCGTCCGGTGACGTCCAGGCATCCGCGCGCCTTTTTGAATATTACGCAGGTGCAGCCGACAAGCTTGATGGCAGATCTGTCAATTTGGGTCCAGACCAGACCGCTTTTACAGTGCGTGAACCGGTCGGCGTGACCGGGCATATCATTCCCTGGAACTACCCGACCTCGACCTTTGCCCGCGGTGTTGCTCCTGCTCTTGCGGCCGGATGCTCAGTTGTTGCCAAACCAGCCGAAACAACACCCTTCACCGCACTGGTCATGGCAGAACTGCTTTCAGAAGCCGGCGTGCCCGATGGGCTCGTGAATGTCGTGACAGGCCTCGGCACCGATGTCGGTGCAATGATGGCACGGGACCCGCGCATCAAACAGCTTACCTTTACAGGTTCGGTTTCAACCGGTGTCAATGTTGCTCAGATCGCGGCACCGAATGTCACGCGCCTGACGCTGGAACTTGGTGGCAAGTCGCCGTTGATCGCCTTCGAAGATGCAGACCCTGAAAAGGTGGCCGACGGCGCTTATTGGGCAATCTTCTCCAATTCGGGTCAGATTTGTTCAGCTGGATCGAGGCTTGTTTTGCATTCATCCTTGCGCGATGAAGTGCTGGCCCTGCTGATGGAAAAAGCTGCCCGGATCAAACCCGGACACGGCCTGTCGCATCCCGACATGGGCGCAATCAACTCCGACCTGCACCTCTCGCGGATCCAGCGTCATGTTGAAGCGGCCAGGGCACGCGGAGCCAATATCCTGACCGGAGGCAGCGTCACGACGGATGAAAGAACCGGGAAAGGCTGGTTCTTTGAGCCGACGGTTATTGCCGACCTTTCCCCTGACGACCCCGCTGTGCAGGAGGAAATCTTCGGTCCAGTGCTCTCGGTACAAATGTTCAACACGGAAGATGAGGCGATTGCACTTGCGAACGGCACCGACTTCGGTCTGATTTCAAGTGTCTACACAAGAGATGTCGGTCGCGCGATGCGCGTTGCCAGCGCAATGGATTGTGGCCAGGTTTCGATCAACGACTATTGGGCCGGCGGACTGGAACTGCCTTTCGGAGGAAATAAAAAATCCGGTTATGGCCGTGAAAAAGGCTGGGAAGGGCTCGACGCCTATACCAAAGTGAAATCCATCACTATCAGCAATGCCAGCTAGGCGAGATCCATGAAACTCGACCAAATCGAGACATTTGTCGTCGCAAATCCTCCTCCCCGTCATGGAGGCCGCTATTTCATTTTCGTCAAGCTGGTCACCGGTTGCGGGATCACAGGCTACGGCGAGATCTATAACGCCACCTTCGGGCCTCATCTGGTGGCTGCGATGGCGAAGGATATTTTCGAGCGCCAATTCCTGGGCGCCGATCCGCATCATATTGAGAAGCTTTGGCACAAGACCTATGGCGCTGGTTATACACAGCGACCTGATGTCACCGTCATGGGAGTACTCTCCGGCCTCGAGATGGCGTGCTGGGACATTATCGGCAAGGCAGCCGGAAAACCCGCATATGAATTGCTCGGCGGAAAAGTTCATGAGCGACTTCGGTCCTATACCTATCTTTATCCCGCCGACGGTGACGTCTATCCAGATCCCGAGCAGCCGAATGTCTACAATGATCCGGCTCTGGCAGCGGACGCGGCAAGCAAAGCCGTTGAACAGGGGTTCACGGCAGTCAAGTTCGATCCCGCCGGTGCATACACGATCTTTGACGGTCATCAGCCGAGCCTCGATGACCTGGACCGATCCGAAGCCTTCTGCAAGTTCATTCGCGAGGCTGTCGGCTCAAAGGCCGACCTGCTTTTTGGCACTCATGGCCAATTTACAGTCTCGGGAGCCAAACGCCTTGCCAGGCGCATAGAGGCTTATGATCCACTCTGGTTCGAAGAGCCTATCCCGCCTGAAAAGCCGGAAGACATGGCTAAGGTTGCCCGTTTCACGTCGATCCCTGTTGCGACCGGTGAACGTCTTTGCACGAAGTACGAGTTTTCACGCGTTCTGGAGACAGGCGCAGCCAGCATATTGCAGATGAATCTCGGCCGTGTCGGCGGGCTCCTGGAAGCCAAGAAAATCGCCGCCATGGCGGAGTGCCATTCCGCCCAGGTGGCACCGCATCTTTACTGTGGGCCACTTGTTGCACTTGCCAACATTCAGCTGGCCACCTGCAGCCCCAATTTTCTGGTCCTGGAGTCGATCCGCACATTCGATGGCTTCTATACTGATCTTTTGACGAAGCCGATCTGTTGGGAAGGCGGCTATGTAATCCCATCAACCGAACCGGGTCTTGGACACGACCTGAATGAAGACGTCGCGCGATCACACCCTTACGAGGGCAACGAACTGCATCTCGGTCTTCAGGAAGTTCCAGCGCTGCCTCTTTGACCTGGTCCGTTTGGCCGCCAGTATCGACTGCGAGTCAATCCTGTTCTGCCGGTGGCAAACACCAACCGGATGATAAATCAATGTGTTGAATGGAGTGGTCTTCGATCATGTCGCCATAACCTTCCGGCAGGAAGGACCGATCCCATTGATCGCCAAACCGTTGTTTGACGGACTTCATGTCCGACCACAGAGACGCGAATATGAGCCTGTTTTCCTGCACGCTTACCTCGCGACCGAAGAAGTATCCTTTGTTTCCCGGCTCATTGCGGACGACATCAGCTGACGTCGTGGCAAACTTTGCAAGAAGGCTGTCTACACTTCCATCTTTGACCCTGACTTGGAACAACCGCAAAATCGGGCCCTGCTGAGTTTTGTTCGAGGCCATGCACTTTCCTTTTTCTTTGCCGGATGACGAAAAAATCCTGTTCTCAATTCAAACCCTCCATGCAAATGAACTGCATGATCGAAAGGTCAAGAAAATGCCTCTGGTATACAGCGATTAAAGCGGTCCAAAGACTGAGGAGGGCAAAAACCGCGAATAGGCAGGCCACGCCCCATAGAATAAGGGACCTGTTAGGCACTGCTCACGGCTCCCTGAAGTCTGCTAAATTTGGAAGTTAGTGGTTGCTCATCGATCGGAAGGTGCAGAAATGCAGCCATGATGCCGGCCAGAACCACGCACCACCACATGATGTCGTAGTTGCCTGTCTGCTCGAATACGAGCCCACCGAGCCAGGCACCCAGGAAGCTTCCAATCTGGTGCATGAAGAATACGATGCCAATCAGTGTCGCGAGATACCGGGGGCCAAAGACCTGGGCAACGATGCCGGTGGTAAGCGGTACTGTTCCAAGCCAGGTAAAACCCATCACCACGGCGAACAAGAGAGTTGAGACATCAGAGGGCGGCAGCAGCACGAAGGTGGCAACAGCGACTGCCCGTGCCAGGTAAAGACCTACAAGGATCTTTTTCTTGCTGATGTGATCGCCAACGACACCGCATATGAACGTTCCGGCGATGTTGGTCGCACCTATCGTCGCAAGAGCAGCGCCACCAAGCCAGGCTCCCAGGTTTCTGTCCAACAGGTATGCCGGCAAATGTGTCCCGATAAATGCAAGCTGGAACCCGCAAACAAAGAAACCGAGCACCAGCAATACAAAACCTTTATGCCTGAGCGCCTCGAAGAGTGCTTCGGTGAGCGACTGGTCTGTCCCCTGAGCCTCAATGCGCCCGGACAGCATCGGTGCCAGCAAGCAGATCGTCACTGCGACAAGACCCAGGCTGACAAATGCTAAGGACCAATTCACGCTGTCGATCAGGCTCAATGTGACGGGAACACTTAGAAAGATCCCCAGGGAGCCGCCCAGTGAGGCAATGCCGAGCGCCGAGGTACGTCGTTCTGGAGGAAATTTGCGTCCGACCGCACCCAGGACCACAGCATATGTTGTTGCGCTGAGACCGATTCCGACAAGGACACCTAATCCCAACACCAATCCAAGCGCGCTCGAAACGGCCGACGCGCACAGACCCTGACGGAATAGATTGTTCAATATGCCTTGGTCCAACTTTCGATGGAAAGACGGTTCAATCGATCGCAAGGAAAGACTTATTCAGCCGCCAAGAGCACAGGACCCGATTTTGCGAAAGAAAGCCTCAGGTCCGACCCCACTTCCAGCGTCTGATCCACATTGTCCTGCACCGCAAAGACCTGACCGAACTCGCCCTCAAGTGTGTATTCCATTCGAACACCGACATAGGTCGCCTTGGCAACGCGCGCAGGCATGCCTTCAGCTTCCCCCAAAACCAGCCGTGACGGTCGCACAGCAATGGATGCAGCGCCTTTTGACAAACCGCGCGAGGCCAGCTTGTAGCGGTACCCGCAAACCTCCACAGTTGCGGTTTCGCCCTGGACGTCCATGATCTCGCATGGGATCAAATTCGCTTCGCCAATGAAATCGGCAACGAATGCATCAACCGGTTGGTCATAGAGCGCCCGCGGCGTGCCGATTTGAGCAATCGATGCATTGCGCATGACGACAATCTCATCTGAAACCGCGAGTGCTTCCTCCTGATCGTGCGTGACATATACCACCGTCAAGCCAAGATCTTGCTGGATTGCCCGAATGTCTTCGCGGACCTGTCGGCGCAATTTTGCATCAAGGTTCGACAAGGGTTCGTCAAACAGCAGCACCTGAGGCTCCAGAACAAGAGCACGGGCGACCGCGACACGTTGCTGTTGACCGCCGGACAATTCGCTTGGCAAACGCTCGCCGAAGCCCTTCAAACCGACCAGTTCCAACCCTTCAAGCGCCCGGGATCGCGCTTCGGCCTTGTCGAATCCTGAAAATGTCAGGCCATACATCACGTTTTCCAGAACACTCATGTGCGGAAACAGTGCGTAGGACTGGAACACCATCGACACATCACGATCCGTTGCCGGCAACCTTGTGACCTCTGTATCCCCGATGAGAATGCGCCCCGAACTGGCCATCTCCAGTCCCGCGATCATGCGGAGCGTCGTGGTCTTGCCACAACCGGATGGGCCCAGAAGCGTTACAAGTTTTCCCGCTTCGATATCCAGGTCGATGTTGTCGACTGCGACCACATCCTTCCCGAAAACCTTGGACACCTTTTCGAACCTGACCGGCGCGGCCTTGCTGCGAATGTGTGTTTCGCTCATGTCGCCCCCTTCATTTCGACGTGTTTTCGACGCCCGATCTGCACACGGCCAACCAGCAACTGCAGCAGGCCGACGGCTGCCAGCATGACAAAGATCAGTGTTGTGGAATAGGCAATGGCGAGACCGTAGTCGTTGTTTTCCACCCGCCCGATAATGTAACTGGTCGCCATGTCATATTCTGCTGAAACCAGAAAAATTACAGCGGAAATGGCAGTCATCGCCCGCACGAAACTGTAGACCAAAGCGGCCAGGATCGCTGGCCGCAACAAGGGCAGGATCACTCTTCGGAAGGTTTGCCATGAATTGGCTCCGAGCGTGAGCGAGCTCTCGTCGAGCGACTTGTCGATCTGCGACATGCTTGCGATCCCCGCTCGCACGCCGACCGGCATGTTCCTGAAGATGAAACTCACGACGAGGATAATGCCCGTTCCGGTGATTTCTATCGGAGGCACGTTGAAGGCCAAGATGTAGCTCACACCGATGACCGTTCCGGGAATGGCGAAGGACAGCATCGTGCCGAACTCGAACGAGTTCTTGCCGGCGAAATTCTGCCGGGTCAGCAAATAGGCTGTCACCAATCCAACGGCCGCCGTCAGCGGTGCCGCAATGGCAGCTATGGTAATTGTTGTCCAAAAACTGTCCCAGGCAGCGCCGGTCCAGCGTATCCCTTCTTCGGCAAACCGAACCGAGAACGCTGTCACGTAGTGCTTGAATGTCAGAGAATTGTTGACGCCCCAGAGCTCAACAACACTGCCATACATGATCATCGCATAGACCACGGCGGTGAAAGCGGCCCAGGCAAGCGCAAGGGTCAGAACCGGGACCGCAAGGCCTTTTGGCATCAAAGGGTGTACGCCCGCATCTCCCTTGCCAGAGACTGTCGTGTAGCTCTTCTTCCCCAGCCAGGCCCGTTGGGCGTAAAACGCCGAGAGCGTGAAAAAGAGCAGAACCATTGCGAGCACCGCTGCACGCCCTTGATCATATTGCGCGCCGACAATGGCAAAGAAAATCTCGGTCGACAAAACATCAAAGTTTCCGCCCAGAACCAGCGGATTGCCGAAATCGGCCATGCTTTCGATGAAACCGAGCAGAAATGCGTTTGCGAGCCCCGGACGCATGAGCGGTAAGGAAACAGTTCTGAAGGTCTGCCAACGGTTTGCCCGAAGCGTCTGCGCGGCTTCTTCCATTGAAGGAGAGACGCCTTCAACAACACCGATGAGGACCAGAAAGGCAATCGGCGTGAATGCAAGCGTCTGGGCAATAAGCACTCCAGGCAGACCATACAGCCAACGCGTCGGCTGCACGCCAAACAATTCGGAAATATAGACCGTAACCGTGCCGGAAAGACCAAAGAGCAATATTAGCGCTAGTCCAATGACGAATGGCGGCGTGATGATCGGCAACACCGTCAGTGCCCGCATCACTCGTTTGTAACGGAAGCCCGACCGGGTCACGACGAGCGCAAACGCAAGGCCCAAAAGCGTTGTGATCAATCCAACCAGAACAGCGAGAAAAAGGGAGTTCCATGCTGCTCCGCAACGCGCACCAGCCAGGCAGCCCAGGCCCCAGATCCGGTCGTCGAAGAACTTGTCGAAAAAGACCAAAATCGAGTAAGCGCCGTCATCTGTGACGAAGGCGGCAAACAGCATTTTAGCAATTGGAAAGAAGACAAATGCCGTGACAATTGCGATGACGCCACCAATGGCACTAACGACAAAGACATCGCCGTTGACAGCTCCGCGCGCCGCGATGCCTTGCGTCAGCAGAAAAAGGTAGGCTGACGCGCAAAGCATCGCGCCGTATCCCATGCCAAACTGCCGATCGTCCAACGGGCCGAAGGCCGCATTCATCCATTCGAAATTGTACCCGCGGATGCCAATGGAAAAACCCTGGGCAATCATCCACGCAAAGCCGATCGATCCGGCAAGCACAAGCAAACGGGCATAGGCCGGATCCGACTTTGAGCACCGCAACGCAAACAGCGGAAGCACCAGCGGGATCAAAAGGGGTGCCAGCCACAGTTTTTCGCCCTGTGCGATCAAAAACGCGGCAGGCGCATAGTCGTCGTTGAAAGGGTAGCCGTCGATCAGCCACTCAAACGACCAAAAGCCGTCCTCAATGCCGTACCAGGGCAGCAGACAGAAGCCTACCCACCCGGCAATGATCCAGAAGATCAGAACCGGGGGAGCTTTATTTGGTTTGGTCAAAGTCACTTACTGCGGCAGCGTGGATACGTCCTCGTCCCATTTCTGCAAGAGGCGCTTACGCTCATCCGACGACCCATATTTCTTGAAGTCGTAGTCGATCAGCTTGATCTGGCTCATGTCAGGTGCGCTATCGGAGGTCTCCGCACCTTTGTTGGACGGCACCTGGAACGCGTTCACCTCAAGCGCAAGGTTTTGGGCCTCAGGGCTCAACGCCCAGTCATAAAACTTCTTTGCCTCGTCGATGTTGCGGGCACCGTCAATGATCGACATCGACCCAATCTCGTAGCCGGTTCCTTCGCACGGGGCGACGACTTTCACCGGGAAACCGGAGACGGCCTGCTTGACGGCATCATGCATGAAAACAATACCAATGGTGTTTTCGCCGCGACCGGCAGCCTTGATCGGAGCGGAACCGGATTTGGTATACTGGTTGATGTTGGCGTGGAGGCCCTTCATGAATTCAAAGCCCTCGTCCTCACCAAAAATCTGCACCATGGAGGCAAGCGTCGTGTAAGCGGTGCCGGAAGAGTTCGGGTTTGCCATCTGGACATGACCCTTGTATTCGGGTTTCAGAAGGTCCTTCCAACATGCCGGCTCCGGCAGATTGTTTGCGGCCAGAAGATCGCTGTTGTAGCCGTATCCGAGTGCACCGGAATAGATCCCGATTGTCCTGTTTCCTGCGCTTTCAGCCTGGCTAATTGCCCAGTCGTGCAGCTGATCCCGCATGGGAGAAACATATTCGGCGGTCAGGCCTTCCTCAGCAGCTTGCAAATGCGGATCACCGGTGCCACCCCACCAAACGTCTCCTTTTGGATTGGAAGACTCGGCGCGGATCTGTGCGAAGGTTTCACCTGAAGACTTGCGTGTCATATTGACGTCGATGCCGGTTGCATCTTCGAAACTGCGCGCCATCAACTGGCACCAGTCCTCCTGAGCACTGCAGTAAAGGGTGAGTTTGTCGGCGTGAGCCATCGATGCGCTGGCTGCAAACACCACAAGCGAACCTGCAAAAACTGCGGCTTTTCTGTTCATTTCTGTTCCTCCCTGAACATTGTATTCCAACCGGTTTTCCGGCTTTCTTTTGGACCCCAACAACGTTTCGCGAAGTCTCACGGGGCAAGGCAAGCGCCAATTTGGATCGATGTCTCCACGCTTCGTTGCGGTAAAACCGATATTGTGAGCCGCTTGCAGGCAATTGGGTAAAACCCAACTGTTTGAGCATTCTCCTTGATTTTCAGACAGCACCCTCAACGCTGGTCAGACCTTGGGTTTCCGGAACCTTCACGGTTGAATACCCAAGAGACAGGTCATTCTTGCTGGACCTCCGTCCTTTTTCGGCTCCCTCCCGATCGTCTTTGCTTGAACGGCGGTTAGAGCTCCGCCAACCCGGAGTTTAGTCACTGCTTTCAACGCCTTCGTCTTGGGACTTCTCCCTTGTCATCCGTCCCTGAAGCCGACATTTTTTGGCGACGTTGTTTGTTCAATCACCCTGGATGCGTCGCTGTTTTCCGAATGCCGAAAACTTTTCTGACAGACACTTCCTTCTGGCATCGATTATCAGCATCAGCTTGAAGGCTTTGCAACTAAATTTATCCAAAACACTGAGTTTCTTATAAAAAAAGATTAGTAAGCAAAATAAAGAAGCTGATTTCCATTACCAGAAGATGAGGTTACCACCGCCCGGCATCCGGCAGTTGGTAAGGCTGAGGGCCTTGATGCATCAAGGTTCACCCGTTTGAAAGCAACAGCTGCGACCCCTGAAAGGCAATCAGATGAGCGGGCGAATTGTTCGACTGAAAACCAACCGACCTCAATGAGGGACTGCCCGATCCCGGGAGTTGTTCGGCATGTCATCGCCCAACCTTGGAAGGGCGCTCCCATTCCAGGGACAGGCATGCCTTGTCACCTCTTCTTCAGGCCCATTGCCAAACACCGACAAAGGTTTGCTTACCCAGTTTTTGCCCCTCTAGCCGGTACATGTGCTGGAAGAAGGCATTGTCAGACAGTCGACGAAGCAGAGCAGCAATGATGGCGGTGGCCGCAATGGCAAAGCAAAGCCGTCCGACCAGCACACCATAAACATCGGCCCCTAGAGCGATCATCAAAAGCGTGTCTTCAATAACGCTGTGCGCAAACCCCATAAACACGCAAGACACAAAAACCTGCCGCGGTGACACCGCGCCTGACCGCGCTTCCCGGATCAGCAGGCCGGCGCCATAAGAGATGCCCAAAAACAGACCCACCGCAGTCAGGTATCCGGCTTCACCGCGAATGCCCGCAAGGCGCAGAACCGGTGCCAAGGCGGACATGATCCATTGCAAAACCCCGGTCACCTTCAGGACTTCCAGGAACCAGAAAAGAGCGACAAGGACGACCAGCATCCAGATCATGGCCTGGGCGAATCCGAAGAAAAACTCGAACCAGTCCGGTGTGGTGCTTAAGGGTATCCAGGCAGGTGCAACCGGAGCAGACAGCCATCCCGTCATTTGCAGTACCGTGTGCAACAGAAATGCATAGAGGAGCCCTCCCACAATGCGCAGCGTTGTCGTGACGGTCATGCCGGGGCCAGCCATCCGGATGATTTTCTGCTCAACGGGCAACCCGTGCGCAAACAAAACAAGCGCAGAAAAAATTGTGACGTCCGCAACACTCAAGGACGAGACGGGCACCAGTGTGAAGAGAAGCGGCACAGCCCCCAGATCCCAACCAGCATGGCGGTCAGCCAAGCCAGGCCAAGCTCTGAAGGGAGGCCGACAAGGTTCATAACAGGTGCGAAGACTGGCGCGACCACTTCGATCACACCCAGTCTCGAGAGCACCTCGGCTCCGATTGTTATAGGTATCATAACACGCGCCAGGACCCAGTAGATCTCAATTGGTTCAAGCGTTTTTCGGAATATTTTTGCGATGACCGACATTCAAGGCTCCTAAAAAGTTGCCTCAGTCCTAGCTTGGCTCGCTTCGAATTTGTGGTCTAAAATTGCATGATCTTGCAATTTTATTGCAAAGATTTGCTGAATGAATAGGCTTTTCAGATGGACCGAATAGACCGTAAAATATTGAACTTCATCCAGCACGATGCTTCGCGCACGAATGTGGAACTGGCAGACAAGGTAGGTCTCTCGCCGTCTACCTGTCTGCGCCGCGTGCAGCGGCTCAGAAAAAACGGTTTTATCGATCGCGTGGTCGCCATTTTGAACCCCGCCAAAGCCGGACGGGTCATCAAGGCTATTGTAACCGTTGAACTGAAACTGCACGGCGAACAGCATATGCGCCGCTTTCTGGACAGCGTGGCTGCAGAAGAAGCCGTCTCCAACGCTTATGCGGTTACGGGTGCAAGCGATGTCGTCCTGATGCTTCGATTGCGGGACATGGAGGAATATGACCGTCTGTGCGAGCGTCTGTTTCGCGACCAAAGCAACGTCGCCCGTTTCTTCACAATGGTGGTCATCAAGACCGGCAAGGAAGAAACCGCCGTTAGTCTCTGACATGCTCTTAGAGAGTAGATGATCTTCTCCATCGGCCTTCGACGTCGGCAAGGTTCATGAGCGGCACATGAGACTGAATTGAAGGCAATGGATTATCTGCAGTCCGGTGCGAGGCTGACAGACCAACGTCGTCAAAGCGCTCCCGCTCCAAAGAGGTTGAGAGCACTTTTGGAAAAACGCAGGCTACCTCAACGCGGCACGAGTGCTACCCCTTGCTCGCCCCGAGTGTGAGCCCGGCCGTGAAGTGTTTTTGCATCAGAAAAAACAAAATGACCGGCGGCAAAGCAGCCAGGAGCGAGGCTGCGGAGACCAGATGATGACGACTGACGAACTGTCCATTCAAGGACTGTATTGCCGCTGTTATCGGGCGCGTATCATTGCTCTGGGTGAGTGAAGTCGCCCAGAAAAAATCATTCCAGACGAATGTGAAAACAAGGATCATCATTGCGGCCAGGACCGGCTTGATCAACGGCAATACAATACGCAAAAAGATCTGTCTTTCGCCGACGCCGTCCAGCCTTGCGGTCTCGATCAGCTCAAACGGAAGTTCCCTGATGAAATTGCGTGCCAGCAAGGTGCAAAATCCGGTTTGAAACGCAGCGTGAAACAAGACCAGACCGGTCGCAGTGTCATAGAGCCCGGTCTCCAGAGCAAGATTGCGGACCGGGACCAGCAGGATTTGAAACGGGACAAAATTTCCGGCCAGAAAGAGCAAAAACACTGTCGCGCCAATCCGGATTCGATGGATTGCAAGCGCGTATCCCGCCAGGGTGGCAATGCAGACAGCCAAGAGCGCGCTTGGTACGGTAATGTTGATCGTATTCAGGAAATGGGAGACAAAATCGGACTCAGTCAGGACTGCACCATAGTTTTGAAAAATCTGGATCTCCGATGGCCACCCCATAATGTTGCCGCGCGTGATATCGGCTTGTGAGCGAACAGACGTTACAAACACCGCCAATAGAGGCAGCAACCAGACAATTACGCAGACAGGTAAAAGCAGATTGTAGAGGTACCTTGTGACCGCCGGCGCATGTTCGATGGGTTTTGGAAACATCGCCTAGTCTTCCGCCTCTGACTTGAGCGTTCGCCAGATGAAGATGCTGAGCACCGTCATGGTCAGCAGGAAGAGAACAACGGCTATGGCTGCTCCATATCCCTGACGGGTGCCGTATTCAGACAGGGCCTGCTCATACATGAAATAGGAAAGCACCCGTGATGAGCCGTAGGGCCCGCCATCTGTCATGATCACAATGAGGTCGTATGACCGCAGTGCGCCAATAGCCGTCACAAGGAAGGCAATGAACGTCGCCGAACGCAATTGCGGAAGGATGATATAACGCAGCAGTTTCCATCCCTTTGCATTGTCTAGTCTTGCCGCTTCGATCTGGTCCTGTGACAGATTGCAGAGCCCTGTCAGGTAAATCAGGGCGCAAAATGCGGTCTGGGGCCAAAGGCCCGCTGCAATCAGGCCGAAATTGACGAGACCTGGCTCTCCCAGAATTGCAGGGGGTGCTGCCCCCATCCAGTCCCAAAGTTTGCCGACCAGCCCAAAGCGGGGGTCGTAAAACCAAGTGAAAATCAGGCCGACAACGACTTGAGAGATCACAAAGGGAAAGAAAAAGAGCGACCTGTAGAGCCAAACGCCTGGAGCGGTCTGATTCACAAGCAAAGCGATCCCTAGCCCTGCCGGCAACGCCAACATGAAGAGGCAAAACCAGAGCAGCGTGTTTTGAACAGACACATGGAACCTGGGATCTTCAAGGAGTTCCAGATAGTTGCTTAACCCCACCCACTCGGCTTTGTTCGATGCGCTGAACAGATCCGCTCCCGTCATATCGAAGAACGAAATCCAGATCGAATGCGCGATGGGATAAAGAACAAGAACGGAAAAAACCAGAACCGCGGGTGCCAGGAAAAAATAGGCTTTCACATTTCGTGGCACGGAGGGAAAAGAACGGAAAACCGTCTGACGTTCAGCGCGCCCAGCAGCCATTGAGACATTTGTCACGGCTTGCCTGACCGCTGTTCAAACCAATCGAGAGCCTTCTGCATCCAGTCGGCCGGCCAGGTATGGTCACCATCATACAGGCAGAAACGAACCGCGCTGTCTTGCCAGAAACGGCAACTCATTTCAGCCGAGACGGCAAACCCGTCCGGTGTATGGCTGTCAACCGCAACTTCCCGCACCAACTTGAGCCCTGCGAAAACGTCACCAGTGCTGACAGGTCCGTAACTCAAACCCTCAAGCGGCATAACGGTGTCTGAGAAGGCATGGATCTGGAAAAGTTGAACGGGTTCGACGCAGGTCTTCGGAAGTGGCGTCCACATAGCGCCGTTGAGAACGACAAATCCGGCAAAGCCTTGTGGCGAATGGCAGGCTGTATCCAGAACGGCGGAACCTCCCATTGAGTATCCAGCAAGCAGGACGCGACTCAAATCCAGAGACAATTCGCCGGCGAGATCTTGAACCGCCGCTCTGGCAAAATCGGCTTCGTTGCGCAACGGGTGTTGCCCGTCGCGCACCGACCAACCATTCTTGGCTCCCTCAAAATTCCGGGTCATTCCGTTCAGCGCGAGAAACACATATCCACGCTCCAACGCAGCGTTGACAAGATTGCGATCCACCTCAATCGTGTTCGCTGCCGAGCTGCCGTAACCATGAAAGTAGACCACGACAGGCAATTGGGAGCCGATGATGTCAGGTGCCTCGTAGCGATAGGTACCTGTTTCCAACCTGCAATCACTTGCATTCCCGCAAGCATTGGCAGCGCCCCCAGGACCAGCACAAAAGCTGCATAAAATATGGGATACCAGCTTCTCATTGTACCTCCTCCAGGCAAAAGAACCCCGTCCCGGCGACAGAGCCAGGCTTCAAAAAATCAATCAGGAGATTGCCGTCAGTTCACTTCAGGCAGGCATCCAGAAGTGTCATTGCAATACCGACAGAAATGTCCGGCCTCGCTTCCAGCATTGAACTCGAGCCGATATGTTCCGTTTCGACGCAGCAGGCGACCACATCCGTCCATTTGTTCAGTTCAATCGGTTTCATTGGAGTTTCCGACATGCGTGTCAGCGTCACATAGATTTTTCTGCGAAGTTCCGTTTTGGCAAGCTGCCGGCCTTCAGAAATCAGACACTCGGGCGTCGCCAGAATGCTGTGATTGTCGCGATTGAATTTGTAGTAACTCAGAAGAAACGTTTCGCATTTCGCTCGAATTGCATTCGCATCTCCCTTGATCCATTCCGGTTCATAACTTGAGCAAACGGCGCGATATCCTTCGTCCAAATGAGCAAAGATCAAATCCCCGATTTCCGGAAAGTGGCGATAGACAGTCCCTCTTCCCAAGCCACTTTGCCGGACCACGTCCGACATCGTGGGAAGCTTGGCGTTGCCTGGTCGCAACAGACTGGCAAATGCCTGAAGTATTGTGCGTCTATTTTCCTGCGCGTCGCTTCGGGTCATCAGTTTCGCTTACTTAAGTGGACACTTGTCCGTTTGTCAAGTCCAGCCTGAACCAGTTGGAATTCAAAGGACCGATTGAAGGGGGGATGAGCCTCTTCTCTGGTAATTTGATCCTGCTCAGGACAATGTTCCGGTATGTGCCAGACTTGCGGAAAATACACCGACCCTACCGGGACGGGCACCGTCTTCACCCTCGTCTTTCAATCATGGGCCAAACACTAGTGACACACGCACCGCTGCAAAATCGAGTCTTGCCGACAGGAGAAATCGTTTCAACTTCCTTCCGGGGGACAATCACCGGCAATCGCGGCATTCTTGATCTCGATGCGCAAGGCCGGTTGGGCACAAGCCGCTGGAAACACAAGCATTGGATCATTTGCAATCTCGTTCATCCGCGCGGACGCTATCACGGGCCAAGACCAGCACGCGGATGGACACCGTTGTTTTTCTTTGACGAAGCGATTGCGCTTGCCGCGGGTCACCGGCCCTGCGCCTATTGCAGGCCGAAAGCCTACCGCGCATGGGTCAAGGCCTGGTCCAAGGCGCATGGAGGCGCGTCCGGTCACAAGGAAATCGATACCGCGTTGCATTCTGCCAGAGTAACACGCATGCGCACCCAGGTTCGTCATGAGGCCTTGCTGCGTGACCTTCCAGATCACGCATTTGTTCTTTATCGGGATCGCCCGCACCTGCTGCTTAACCGTTCGCTTTATCCATTTGAATCCGGCTCGTATGGCACGGCAGTTCAGAGCCCCTTTGACAGCCTGCAGGTTACGGTCCTTACGCCTCGCCCGACATTGGCTGTTTTGGCGGCAGGCTTTGAGCCCGAAACCAGCTCAATACCTGACAGCTAGAACGACACTTGTCTTTGCCGCTTTGATCTGATGACTGGTGCATGTTTGCGTTTGGATCAATCGCCGAGAATGGGGAACTTCGAGAAGCAAAGCGTACCTCCGGGAGTGCTTTCTCCCGTCGGCATTCCCATAATATCCTGCGCGCAGCCCCTGCCTCATCGGCTGGCCGCGCGCAAACTGCTCGCATTGAACGATGATCGCGTGTCAGGCTGTCTTGGCCTTGAACTCAAGCCGACGGCGATGAAGAACCGGCTCGGTGTAGCCGTTGGGCTGCTTGGTGCCTTCAAAGACCAGCTCACACGCTGCCTGGAAGGCGACCGAGCCTTCATAATCAGCAGACATCGGACGATAGAGCGGGTCGCCGGCATTTTGACCATCCACGACGGCTGCCATGCGCCGCATGGTCTCCAGAACCTGTTCCTTGCTGGCAACACCATGATGCAGCCAGTTGGCGATATGCTGGGAGGAAATGCGCAATGTGGCCCGGTCTTCCATGAGGCCGACATTGTTGATGTCCGGCACCTTGGAACAGCCGACCCCCTGCTCTACCCAGCGGACGACGTAGCCAAGAATGCCTTGCGCGTTGTTGTCGAGTTCAGCCTGAATGTCGTCCGGCGCCCAGTTGGGCCTTTCGGCGACGGGAATAGACAGAATGTCTTCCAGCTTGGCCGCGTGCCGTGACTTCAATTCCTGTTGTCTATCCTGAACGGCAATCTTGTAATAGTGCATGGCATGCAGGGTTGCCGCCGTTGGCGAGGGAACCCAGGCCGTGTTCGCTCCTGACATCGGGTGCCCGACCTTTTGCTCCAGCATCGCGTGCATCAGATCAGGCATGGCCCACATGCCCTTGCCTATTTGTGCGTGCCCCGGCAATCCGCAGGCGAGCCCGACATCAACATTGTTGTTCTCATAGGCCGCAATCCAGGTGGCTGCTTTCATGTCACCCTTGCGGATCATCGGACCGGCTTCCATGGATGTGTGCATTTCATCACCGGTTCGATCCAGGAAACCGGTGTTGATGAAAAAGACACGATCCTTTGCCTGCCGGATACACTCCTTCAGGTTCACTGTCGTGCGCCGCTCTTCGTCCATGATGCCCATCTTGAGCGTGTTTCGCTCAAGCCCGAGTGCGTCTTCCACCCGGCTGAATATCTGCGACGCGAAAGCCACTTCTTCTGGGCCGTGCATCTTTGGCTTCACGATATAGACAGAGCCGGTGCGGCTATTGGTGCCGCCGCCGTTGGGGCCAATGTCATGAAGTGCAATCAGCGACGTGATCATGGCGTCGAGCAGGCCCTCAGGCACTTCGTTTCCATGCTCATCGAGAACGGCATCAATCATCATCAAGTGACCGACATTGCGTATCAGCAGCAGTGAACGACCATGAAGCTTTAGTGCGCTGCCATCCGGTGCTGAATAATTCCGGTCGCCATGCAAGCGCCTCGTCACCGTTTCACCGCCTTTTTCAAAGGTCTCCTGAAGGTCCCCCTTCATCAGTCCAAGCCAGTTGGTGTAAACGACAACCTTGTCCTCGGCGTCAACGGCAGCGACAGAATCTTCGCAATCCATGATCGTCGACATTGCGGATTCCAGGACAATATCCGAAATGCGCGCCTTGTCGGTTTTGCCGATCGGATGCTGACTGTCGACATTGATTTCCAGGTGAAGACCGTTCTTTACCAGCAGAACCTTGTAGGGGTCCGCAGGGTCGCCGGCGAAGCCGGCAAACTGGGACCTGTCTGCAAGGCAGGTAGAACCGCCGTCGACCGAGATCAACAGATTTTCGTCTTTCACTGCAAGGCCTGTGATATCCGACCAGCTTCCAGCGAGAAGCGGTGCGGTCTCGTCCAGCACACGGCGCGCATATGCAATGACTTCTGCGCCGCGCGCGGCATCAAAGCCGCCCGGTTGCGGGCGCGAACCCATGGCATCGGTGCCATAGAGTGCATCATAGAGCGACCCCCAGCGCGCGTTGGCGGCATTGAGCGCATAGCGCGCATTCATGACCGGAACCACGAGCTGGGGTCCGGCAACTTCACCAATCTCCGGATCGACATTCTGCGTACCGACTTCAAAATCCGGCCCTTCCGGCACCAGGTATCCGGTTTCACTCAGGAACGCTTTATATGCGGGCATATCCGGAGTTCCGGAATTGGCCTTGTGCCAGCCATCAACCCTTGCCTGCAGTTCGTCGCGCCGCGCGAGCAGTGCCTTGTTCTTTGGCGCCAGATCATGGATCAGTGCAGACAGACCTTTCCAGAAATGCTCCTGTTCGACACCACTTTCCGGCAGGGCTTTCTCATTGACAAAGTCATATAGAACCTGGGCAACTTGCAACCCGTGGACGTCGATCCGGCCTGTCATTCGTATTCTCCGCTCAGAACATGCGTGTTTTGCTTTACCCAGTGTTTTGGGGTCAAAGGCCCCGATCGTCAATTGCCGTCCTCCAAGCATCACTTTTTCTTTTTTGGAAACAATCATTTTCATTATCTCCGAGAATATAGAACTGCATTCGAAGATATTGTGCTTTCGCAACGTCCTTTGATCCGCTACCTCTCGTTCTCCCGCTCACTCCTCACAGGACCTCATGCGCGCTCTCGCAAAACGATTTGGCGACCTGACCTTCGGCAATGCCATCGTCATGCTCGGCCTGACCACACTGTTCTGGGGTGGAAACACGGTCGCCGGCCGTCTGGCAGTCGGTGAAGTTTCTCCCATGGCGGTTGTCTTCCTGCGTTGGGTGATTGTCGCGTCCATCATGTTGCCGCTGCTGTGGCCGCGCATCCGGGCAGACTGGCCGGTCATCAAACCATTTTTCTTTCCGCGCATGGTGCTCATGGCAGCTCTCGGGTTTGTGGCCTTCAATTCGCTGTTCTATATCGCTGCCGGTCAAACGACAGCGGTCAATCTCGGCATCATTCAGGGTTCCATGCCCATTCTGGTTCTGATCGGTTCCGTGATTGCCTTTGGAGCAAAGGTTCGGGTGTTGCAGGTGTGCGGCATCCTGTTGACCTTGGCGGGCGTCACCTTGATCGCCGCGCAGGGCAAACTGGAGACACTGCTTGCACTCGCCGTCAATCCCGGTGACGGCGTCATGTTCATCGCTTGTGTTCTTTACTCCGGTTACACCCTGGCTCTCCGAAACAGGCCGCAGGTTTCCGGACTGGTGTTCTTTGCAATTCTGTCCGGCATTGCCGTTGCCACCTCAATCCCGGGCCTCCTTTTCGAAATCAGTGCAGGCACAGTGCAGTGGCCCACCGCCAAGGGATGGCTGGTGGTGCTATACATTGCCGTCTTTCCCTCTTGCCTGTCGCAGATCTTCTTCATGCGCGGTGTGGAGCTGATCGGTCCGGCTCGGGCCGGGGTCTTTATCAACCTGGTCCCGATTTTTGCCGCCGTATTGGCAGTGTCGATCCTGAACGAACCCTTCAAATGGCATCACGGCCTCGCACTGGTGTTTGTCCTCGGTGGCATCTGGCTTTCGGAGCGAAAAGCCGCCAGCGCCGCGTCGCCTTAACTGAAATTCATAAATTAATTCGACCGGTTATTTGAAATTGCCGCATTCGCGGGGCACATTGCCGTAATGGATACCCCACTGATTACAGGCGTCTTCGCGCTCTTATTGATTACGATTTCCGTGCTTCAGCCGATCGCACGACGCCTTGGACTTGCGCCCAGTGTTCTTCTGGCCATGGTCGGAACGCTGATTGGTATTCTCGCTACCTATCTGCTTTATACGGCCCATACGGATGCACTCAACGAAATCGCGGCAGTCTTCGTAGATCCTCCGCTGAACTCGGAGATGATCCTCTATATTTTCCTGCCTATTTTGCTATTTCAGACGGCGCTCACGCTGGACGTGCGGCGCATGTTCGAAGATATCGGCCCCATACTGGTCATGGCAGTCGTCGCGGTTTTCGTGGCAACGGCCTTTATAGGTTTCGCGCTTTATCCACTGACCAGCCTCGCCAATATTGCCGGCATCTCCCTGCTCGCCTGCCTGTTGCTTGGAGCGATCGTTGCAACGACAGACCCGGTCGCGGTCGTCGCCATTTTCAGGGATATCGGCGCGCCGCCCAGACTCGGCAGGATTGTTGAGGGCGAAAGCCTGCTTAACGATGCTGCCGCGATCGTTATCTTCGTCATCATTCTGGACATTCTCACCGGCAATCAGTCCATGTCGGCAAACGAGGCGCTTGTAGCCTTTGTCAGATCTTTCATTGGCGGCATTGTCGTCGGCACTGTGCTCGCACGAATAGCGGTCTCCTTGCTGCCGCTTATGCGTGACCTCCCTCTGGCGCAGGTAACACTCAGCCTTGCTCTGCCTTATGGGACCTATGTCCTCAGCGACCAGTTCGCAGATGTTTCAGCAGTTGTTGCTGTTGTCTGTGCAGGAACAGTGTTCAATCTTTATGGCCCTGCCCGCATACAGCCTGCCAACTGGCGGTTCCTGCATTCGGTCTGGGAACAGATTGCGTTCTGGGCTGCGTCCCTCATCTTCCTGCTGTCCGCAATTCTGATCCCGCGATTTGTCGAAGGCTTCACACCCATCGATATCCTGCTTCTGGTGGTGGTCGTGCTTGCTGCATTTGCCGCACGTGCAGTGGTGATCTTCGGACTGTTACCGGTCTTGAGCAAACTGCGAGCCGGGCAATCGGTGAACAATCGTTACAAGACGGTGATGCTCTGGGGAGGCATGCGCGGCGCAGTCACATTGACGCTCGCACTCAGTGTCTCCGAACATACCGGGCTGGGTGAGGAGGTCTCGACATTCATAACGAAGCTGGCGACCGGCTTTGTTCTTTTCACACTGCTGGTCTATGGCACCAGCTTGAAACCTTTGATCCGCCTGCTCGGTCTCAACAAATTGAATGCGCTCGATGAAGCGGTCAGAACACAGTTTCTGGCGTTGTCGCTATCTGATGTGCGTCAGGAAATCGAAGAAGCGGCAGAGAACTATCACATCGAACCGCGTGTCACCAAAAAAGTCCTTCAGGACTATGAGGAGCGTGCTGCAGCTGCGGCAGCCGAGACCAACAAGCTGGAAGAACTCAGCGACTGGGATCGCGTGCGTATCGGGCTGATCGCTTTGGCAGATCGCGAACAGCAACTTGTTCTTCAGCATTTTCATGAAAAGACGATTTCAGGCCGTTCGGTTTCGCGCTTTCTGACATTGACCGGACGCGTTGGCGACCTTACCCGAAGCGACGGTCGCTCGGGATATAACAAAGCAGTTCGCAAGCCGCTGAAATTCGGCCTCGGATTTCGACTTGCACAGATGCTTCAACGGCGGCTGCGCATTGCAAGACCCTTGGCAAACCGGCTTGCCGACCGGTTCGAGTTTTTGCTGGTGTACCGTATCCTTGCTGACGACTTGATCGATTTCAACAATCTGCATATCAGACCGCTGCTCGGCGAACGTGTCGCGGATATTTTGCAGGACACACTGGCCATTCGCCAGGACGAGACCATGCAGGCAATCGATGCCCTGCGTCTTCAATACCCGGACTATGCAGACGCCCTGGAGGATCAGTTCCTGCGCAAGGCCGGTGTGCGTCTGGAAGAAACGGCACTCGACAATGCCCGGGACCAGATGCTGATCGGCACAGAGCTTCATCGGAACCTGCTCCGTGATGTTGAACGGTCCCGGCGATCCAGCCACACGCGACCGAAACTCGACCTCGGGCTGAAAACCCGGGAACTGGTCAGCGCTCATCCGCTGTTCGCAGATCTTCCACGCAAGCAGCAAAAGGCGATCCGGCGCATGATGCGGCCGCAATTTGCAACGCCCGGAGAAAGACTGATCCGAAAGGGTGACCGAGGTGACGCCGCCTACTTCATCGCATCAGGTGCCGTGGAAGTGCGCGCGCCGACACATAATGTGCGCCTGGGACGTGGCGATGTTTTCGGTGAAATTGCGCTCATGACCGGCGGTCGTCGCAGCGCGGATGTTTTTGCCCTTGGCTATTGTCAGCTCCTCTACCTCAAAGCCCATGATTTCAAGGCATTGATGGAGCAGCACCCGGATCTGCGCGATCACGTGGTCGGCCTGGCGCAGGAACGTCAACTCATGAACGTCGACGAGCCTGAGCACGACGTTGAGGATCCGGTGTTTCCGGTCTTCACCAAAAAAGACCCGGACACGCCACAGGAAGATGACGCGCAAGTCGCAACACCAGAACCTTCGGAATTGGCGAAGCCGGAAGCAGACCGTATCGACAAAGTCGATATTGTAGCCGGTGATGCCAACCCTGAATTGGCCGAAGCAGGAAGTGCCGCACCGGAGCCTGCAAATGACGCCACGGCCGCCAGACAGCCGTATATCGAGCCTTCGCCAGAAAAGACCGCCAATGCTGAGGAACTTTCCAAAACCTCAGAGCCTGAGACATCAGATCAGACACTAAAAAAGGAGACCGCATCCGGGTGATGCGATCTCCTTGAACGAACCAGGTCTTCCGGATCAACCGGCCTTCTGGATTTCGACCGCGTGCGGATACGGAATGGAAATGCCGCCTGCGTCGAAGGCTTCCTTCACCGTTTTCAACATGTGGAACTTGAGCTCCCAATAGTCGCTTGCGTTGCACCATATACGGACGCCCAGATCCACTGAACTGTCGCCGAGATTGGTCACGCGTACCCAGGGCTCAGGGTCCTTCAATACTCGGTCGTCGGCATTCGCAACATCCAGAATGATCTGTGTGGCCTTGTCTGCGTCATCTCCATAGTCGATGCCGAAGGTCAGATCGAGGCGGCGTGTGTCGTGTGCAGAATAGTTGGTCACCACCGTGCCCCACGCCTTGCCATTGGGCATGATGATCTGAACGTTGTCTGGCGTTACCAGTTCGGTGACAAAAATATTGAGGTCCTTCACGGTTCCGGATGTGCCACCAATGTCAACGAACTGACCGATCTTGTACGGCCGGAAAATGATCAGCATGACACCGGCCGCGATGTCGCTGAGCGTTCCCTGCAAGGCCAGACCGACGGCCAGAGTACCTGCACCGAGAACAGCAACCAGGCTGGTTGCCTCAATGCCGAACAGCTGAAGGATCGCGATGATGGTAACCAGAAGCACCAACCAGCGAACGATGGAAGCTGCAAATCCACCAATCGTGTCGTCGATTTGCGGGTGACTGACGATCCGTTTTCTGACAATGCCCGCCAGGAAACCGGCCAGGAACCAGCCGATAATCAGGACAACAAGGGCTTTCGCCGCATTTATGATGAGCGGCATGTAGACGCCCATCTGGTCCATTGCACCTTCCATCGGTATTACTCCACTTCATTCAATCGGTTTGAATAACCGTGACTAGTAGCAGTGCAATTGCCAAGTTTCCAGAACATGTGCTTGGCAATTGCAACAGGTTTTGTTGGCTTCAGGCACCTTTTGCGCCTCTTCATTGACCGCCAAGTGGGCACCAACGGCCCGCCGGTTAGCTGTGACCCCGTGAGGCCCAGTCCTCAAGAAACTGCGCCATCTCCTCATTGCCGCAATTGGTCAGGAATTTGGGGTGAAGAACACTGCCTGCTTCAAGCAGCAACCGCGCGCACTGGATGTGGTCAGCTTCCGATCTTTGTGGTGCGAATTCCGATCCGTGTAGCACCGTATCGAGTGCATCACCTCCGTATCCGTTTGTCCTATCCAAATCCGGATTGAAGGAAAGGAAGAATGTGATCTCAGGAACCAGACCATTCCAACCGGCGATGTGAAGCGGTGACATTCCCATGCTGTCGATCGCGTTCGGGTCAAGCCCGGCCTTCACCAGCGCTTTCGCGTGGTCGAGCCTTCCAGGTTCGCCGACGAGATTGGTTAAGAGGCATTTGTCCTCGTCGTTTAAGTCCTGGACAATCAGCTGGCCGGGTTCAGGTGCCCCATCCGCGCACTTGGCCAGAACTTGCTCGTTTGCCGACAACTCGGGTGCATGATCCCGAGACTCCAGATATCTGGCGGCTGCACGGTTTCCATAGATCCGCGCAAGACCATAAGGAGTGTGCCCCTTCCAGATCCCCGACGGATCGGCTCCGAATTCGAGAAGCAGCTCGATCACCGCAACCGACCGCCCGCGCCGAACCGCCTGATGAAGGGACGGTATCGTGTCCATAGGCTCTCCGCTCGGATGATCCGGCACTGACAAATTCGGGTCGGCCCCCGCCTCCAGCAACAGACGCACCATGTCCACATTCTCCGTGTCCAGGGCGCGCGGCAAGGCGTTTGTACTGTTTGGTTTGGCGCCGCGCTTCAGCAGCAGCGACAATGCCCTCGTCTGACCAAGCTCGGTACTGTGGTACAGGCTTTCATCGTCATTCGGATCAGCTCCGCGATCCAGCAGCCATTTTCCAAGCTCGAAGTTATCGGCATGACACATCGCACCGTACAGCGCCGACAGCTTGTGTTCTAGGCCGGGCTGTGCCGGATACCTGTCATCGACATCTGCACCGTTTGCGACCAGCAGTTCGGCTATGGACATCATGTCATTCAGTTTCTCAGGGCGGCGATGGATTTCCTTTGAAAACGCGAGATGCAACAGGGGCGAGCGAATGCCGACAATTCGGGTTGCAACATCCCGGTCGCCCTCGATTGCGCTGCGCACAGACGCCAGATCGTAGAGTGCAACTTGCAGTCCGAAGTTCTCGTCTTTGAGATCAGGGGCATCCTGAAGCAGTTTTTCGGTGATCCAATGCTGACCGAAATAGAGCGCCATTTTGAGCCGCTCGGCTTTTTCAGCCTTGCTCATAGCCGCACTTTCCAGCGCGAATTTTAGCTTCGGCCAGCTCTCCTGGCCCGCTTCGCACGCGATCACATGCAGAAAATCCGCATGCCGAAGCGCCTTTGCCGGGTCAACGTGCGCGGCAACGCGTGCAAATGCGTCGGCATCACTATTGGCATGCGCCTTTTTGAGCTGCCTTGCAGCTTTCTTGTAGCTATCGAGGGAAGACAAAGGTCCATTGGACATGGCTTTTCTCCTGGTTCAGGCCCGGACGATCCGCTGTTTTCGGGCGCAGGTGAAAAACCGGCTTATGTTGTCAGTGGTCAGGGTGCTTGCGCTTTCCGCGGATCCGGCAGCCGCCCTCATCGGCTCCGAAAAACTGCCTGAACGGGTCCAAAAAAGCAACCCCGTTCAGGCCAATGATCAAGTCTGATTCACTTAGTAAGCGGTCCGAGTTCGCATGGTGCTTCGCTATCATCTGGAACGAAGAAATCGGGCGCCAGCGAGAGGCTCGGGTCAACGCGGTAGCGTTTGAAATCAGTAACACCACGACTTGCAAGGAAGGTGTCGTCGATCAGGAACTCGCCGGTAAAGTCTCTCGACGGCGAAGTGAAAATCTCATAGGCGGCATCCGCGAGGATGTCTGGTGTCCGGCTTTGCTGCATCATCTTGTCGCCGCCAATAATGTTCTTTATGGCAGCAGTCGCAATCGTAGTGCGCGGCCACAAGGCATTGACGGCGATCCCTTTGGACCGGAGTTCTCCCGACAAACCGAGCACCACCAGACTCATGCCATATTTGGCAATCGCATAGGGTGTGAAGGGCGCAAACCATTTTTCCTTCATGTCGAGTGGCGGGGACAGCATCAGTATATGTGGATTGTCGGCATGCTTGAGGTGTTCAATTGCATGCTTGCAGCAAGCCATCGTCCCGCGTGTGTTGACCTGGTGCATCAGATCGAACCGTTTCATGTCCGTTTGCTGAAGAGGCGTCAACTGTATGGCGCTGGCATTGTTGACAAGAATGTCGAGCCCGCCGAAATGGTCAGCCGTCTGGTCGATCGCGGCCTTGACCGCCTCATCCTCGCGCACATCGAGAACGATCGGCAGCGCCTTGCCGCCGGCGGCCTCGATATCTTCGGCAGCTGTAAATATCGTGCCTTCTAGCTTGGGATGAGGTTCTGCGGTTTTGGCGGCGACCGCGATGTTTGCACCATCACGGGCTGCTCTCAATGCGATGGCCTTTCCAATGCCACGAGAAGCACCGGTGACAAAAAGTGTCTTTCCCTTCAGGGACATGAAGACCTCCTCCAGTGTGTCAGCCAAAGCTTGACCCATACTCAAATGCGGGTCGGGTGTAAGCTCAGGCCTTCTTTTTCATCATGAATGCCTGAAAGGCAGCAATCGTTTCCGGTGCGGTCAATCTGGCTGCAAAAATCTGAATCTCTTCTTCCACCCGCTCGGAAAGCTCATCGACATTGCCGCGCAACAACTTGCGGGACAATGCCATGGCTTCCGGTGGTTTTGCGGCAATGTTCTTTGCGCAGGCGAGCGCCACCGCATCCACATCGTCCTCAACAATCTGGTTGACCAGGCCGATTTGCACCGCCTTTTCTGCTGTAAACGCGTTGCCCAGACAAAGCAGTTCAAATGCGCGCGCATGCCCCATCAATTGCGGACCCAGCAGACTGGATCCGGCCTCGGGCACAAGGCCCAAGTCAACGAAGGGTGAACGGATAAGCGCACGCGGGCTTGCAAACACCATGTCGCAATGCATCAGCAGTGTCGTACCAACGCCAATGGCAATGCCGTCGACCGATGCAACAACAGGCTTCTGATTTCGAACCAAAGCCCGCAGGAAACGGACAACCGGCGTGTCTGAAATAGCGACCTTGCCCGCATATTGCAGGAAATCGCCGATGTCGTTTCCAGCGGTAAAAACCTCAGGCTGACCGCAAATCAGGTGACAGCGCACATTCGTGTCGCTGTTGCCTTGTTCCAGAGCTTCCGCGAGGTCGCTATACATCTGCCCGGTCAGAGCATTCTTTTTCTCCGGCCTGTTCAGACGCAATGTCTGAACGCCGTTCTCCAGTGTTTTCAGGATCACCCCAAATTCTCCAATCGGCGCGTTCAGGAGGCCAAGGCTTCTGCGTCGAAGGCCGTGATCGCTTCGGCAGACAGCAGAATGTCGGATCTCAAGCCCGCAGTTTCGCCCAGCAGCGTTTCGCAGTAGCTTCGTGCCAGAAGCGTTCGTTCCGCCATCCTTGCCGCAGGCTCATCTGCAGAACGCAGCGCGCCTTTGCAAAGCAAGGCGCCACCAAGTGCCAGCCCAGCGATGCGCAGGTAAGGCGTAGCACCGGAGAGCGCATCGGCAACCCTGCCTTCCGACAATGCGGCAAGCATGTAGTCGGTTGCCTCTTCCAGATCCTTGATGCCGGCGAAAAGGCGCTCCGACGCAGCTCCGAATTCCGGGCGATTGGATGCGGCAACATCGCTGGCTATCCTATTGAGTTCATCAATAAAGCCCTTGATGTGCTCCCCACCGGCAAGTGGCAGCTTGCGCAGAACCAGATCTATGGATTGAATCCCGTTCGTTCCTTCATAGATCGGAGCAATACGGGCATCACGAAGATGCTGTGCAGCGCCGGTTTCTTCGATGAAGCCCATACCGCCGTGGATCTGCACCCCGAGTGAGGCGACCTCAACACCGAAATCCGTCGACAGAGCCTTTGCAATTGGTGTCAGCAGACTGGCGCGATCGTTCCAGAATGCCTGTTCAACCTCGTTGTCCACGACGTTTGACATGTCGATCGCATGAGCACAGGCGTAACAAACGGCGCGCGCGACCTGCGTTCGCGATTTCATGCCGAGCAACATGCGCTTGATGTCCGGATGACGCGCGATCGGGCTCATGCCTTCGCTTTTGTCACCGGGTGCCTTGCCCTGCCGCCGTTCGACGGCGTAGCCCAGGGCGTGCTGATAAGCACGTTCGGCAACACCGAGACCCTGAATCCCAACTGCCAAACGCGCATTGTTCATCATGGTGAACATGCAGGCCAGACCCCGGTTCTCTTCGCCGATCAACCAGCCCTTCGCGCCGTCTTCATCACCATAGACCATGGTGCATGTGGGAGAACCGTGAATGCCCATCTTGTGCTCAACGCCCGCGACCGTGACGTCGTTTCTCTCGCCTAGCGAGCCGTCATCATTGACCAGGAATTTTGGAACCAGAAACAGCGAAATACCCCTGGTGCCTGCGGGAGCGTCAGGCAAACGTGCCAACACCATGTGAATGATGTTTTCGGTCAGGTCATGATCGCCATAGGTGATGAAGATCTTTTGCCCAAAGATGCGATAACTGCCGTCATCGGCACGCTCCGCCTTGGCCTTGAGCGCGTTGAGATCCGACCCTGCCTGAGGTTCCGTCAGGTTCATGGTGCCCATCCACTCGCCTGAAACCAATTTATCAAGATACTTGGCTTTCAACGCATCGGAAGCATGCTTTTCCATCGCTTCAACAGCGCCGATTGTAAGCGTCGGACCGATGGCGAATGCCATTGAACCGGAATTCCACATCTCCATCGCCGCTGCCGAAAGCATCTGTGGCAATCCTTGCCCGCCATGTTCGGGTGCCGCCGTCAGGCCATTCCAACCGCCTTCGATCCATGCATGATATGCGTCGCGCCATCCAGGAGGCGTCGACACGTTTCCATCCACCAAAGGTGTGCCATGCTTGTCGGCAACGGTGTTGAGTGGGGCAATTTCTTCGGCTGCAAACCGCCCGGCCTCATTCAGGATCGCATCCACAAGATCGTCTCCCAACTCAGCGTGATGCGGATTGTCCTGCAGATCATCCAGGCCGCAGACACGCTTCAAGGTGAAAGCAATTTCCTCGACTGGTGCGCGATACATTCAGGTCCTCCCACGAACGGCCGGGTTTACGACGTCCGGTATTGTTTTTCGCTGTTTTAAGCTTGACGCGAGGCGGGCTTCTCCGCAAAAGGCGCGTGTGTACAGCAGTTGGACAGGACAATAGACCAGTTGACGTTAACGTCAACCCATGCCGCAGCGGCAGGTCCTCGTCTTTTTTGTGGTAACCGTTCGCCGGCTTCTGAAATCATTGGAACATTGGGTGTTGGATGCAGCGCTGGACCCTCGATACCGACTTGCCCAACTGGCAATCCACACCGCAGGCAGAAGCGGTCGCGGAAGTGCTATTGAGCGGCAACCTTGCTGCAATTCCAACGGAAACGGTCTACGGACTGGCAGCAGATGCGACCAATGGGCTGGCCTGCGCAAAAATCTTTGAGGCCAAGGGGCGACCGCAATTCAACCCGCTGATCTCTCATCTGCCGTCAACTGAAGCAGCGCTTGAGCACGGGGCATTCAGTGACAAGGCAATCCGCCTTGCGAAAGCTTTTTGGCCAGGCCCTATGACGTTGGTTGTGCCACAGAGAGCATCGTCATCCATTTCCGATCTGGCGACCGCCGGACTTGCGTCCGTTGCGCTTCGTGTTCCAGAAGGCCCGGTCATGCGCTTCCTCGCTGAAAAGACAGGGCGACCACTTGCTGCACCAAGCGCAAACCGCTCAGGCAGGATCAGTCCGACACGGGCCGAAGACGTTATCGCGGATCTTGGCCCGGCACTTGGAGCGATTGTCGACACTGGCCCCTGTCCCGTTGGGATCGAATCCACGATTGTCGGCCTTGTGGACGACCAACCACTCCTGCTCCGTCCGGGCGGCCTTGCGCGCGAAGATATCGAGGCGGTTCTCGGTGAGCAACTTGAATGGGCCGAAGGCAACGGGACAGAAAATGCACCGACGGCTCCGGGAATGCTGTCGTCGCACTACGCACCAGATGCCAAGCTGGTGATGAACGCGACCGAGGCCAGCCCAGCAGACGCATTGTTGTCATTCGGTCCTGATCCTTTTCCGGGTGCAGAAAGAGCCTTTTCTGAGATTAATTTGAGTCCGTCCGGCAACCTCGCCGAAGCTGCTGCAAACCTTTTTCACGCCATGCGGACGCTCGATTCCAGCGGTGCTGACGTCATTCGCGCACAAATTATCCCCAACTTTGGATTGGGCGAGGCAATCAACGACCGGCTGCGCCGTGCGGCCGCCCCGCGCGGAACCGGCTGAAGGCCCGACTTTCACATAGAAGGGTCAGCAACCTGGCGATGAAAATTTTGCCGCTTTCTTTACCACTTGTTAAAAAAGCCTTAAAAATCAGCAGCTCCCGAACATCTCCTGATGCGGGAAAACGTGTCCAATCAACTTAAGTTAAGTTCATGATGCGGCAAGAAACGTCAGCCAGTTTTTAAGTTACGCTCGCGTGATGACGTAACTTCTCCTAAGCAAATCGCCCAATAAGAATGGTCAAAATTGGGTATCCAATGCACTTATCAACACCGGCATGCAGAGGGATTACGGTAAAAAGCTCGCATTCCCTTACTGGAATCACGTAGTTTAACAATCAGAATTGAGATGCAGCGGACCTCCCCTCGGGCATTGCGGTGCTCGCACCTTTACCAAGGCCGGCAAAATTGCCGGCCTCTTTTTTGGCGCAAAGCACCTTCAGGCCTCTGCACGCCCTGATACCTATCGTCAATTGACAGCTTCAAACACAACCGTTCTGATACCCGGACAAAATTTAATCAAATAACGTCCGGAAACGTCCCTTTGTCCACGCTCATCCTGCATCACACATCTTATCTGGATCACCTGACCCCGGTTGGGCACCCGGAACGCCCCGACCGGATACGTGCGATCGATCGCATTCTGGAGCATGAGAAGTTTCAGTCCGTTGAGCGGGATCTTGCACCGATGGGTGCTGTTGAAGATATCGCACGTGCGCACCCGATGAGTTATGTGGATCAGCTGCACCGGCTCGCTCCTACCGAAGGCACCGCGCGAGTGGATGCCGACACGACCATGTCGCCAGGTACTTGGGAAGCGGCACTACGCGGCGTCGGCGGTGCCTGCCGGGCGGTGGACGAAGTGCTGACCAAAAAGGTCAACAACGCCTTTTCGGCTTCACGCCCACCGGGACATCATGCGGAAAAAGACCGCTCGATGGGCTTTTGCTTCTTCAACAATGTTGCAGTTGCTGCCCGATATGCGCAGGACAAATACGGCATCGACCGGGTGGCGATCATCGATTTCGACGTGCACCACGGAAATGGAACCCAGGATATCTTCTGGGACGACCCGAGTGTCATGTATTGCTCCACACACCAGATGCCGCTCTATCCGGGCTCCGGCGCCGCGTCCGAAACCGGTGAGGCAAACACAATTGTCAATGTGCCGCTTGCTCCCGGAGAAGACGGTGCGGGTTTCAAGGAAGCGTTTGAGGTAATCGTTCTTCCACGGCTTGATCACTATGCGCCTGAACTGGTGATCATTTCAGCCGGGTTCGATGCACATGCGCGGGATCCCCTGGGAGGCCTCAATCTGGTTGAAGCCGACTTCGCCTGGGCCACGCGGGCGCTCATGGATGTCGCGGACAAACACTGCGACGGCCGCGTGATTTCCGTGCTCGAGGGGGGTATGATCTTGAAGGACTGGCCCGCTCAACCGCTGCTCATGTCATGACCCTGATGACGGGCTGACGGGTGTTTCTGACCTGCGGCCTCAAAAGCACGGGGATCTTTCATGTCATAGCTGCGCGGGGTCTTGACGTTGGCCTCCAAGCCCGCAAGTTTGCACCAAGGCGCTTCTTGGCGCTGGACGCAAACCAGGAACCGCACTGATGACCGACGCTGCAAACGACATTGACAGCCTTTCTTTTGAAGAGGCGCTCAAGCAGTTGGAAACCATCGTGAGAGAACTGGAACAGGGCAACGTACCGCTCGAGCGAAGCATAGAGATGTATGAACGCGGAGACGTTTTGCGCAAACACTGCGATACGCTTTTGAAGTCTGCAGAAGCCAAGGTTGAAAAAATTCAACTCGGACAAAACGGAGAGCCGAGCGGCAGCGAGACACTCGATCCGCAATAGAATTCAATCCTTGTACAAAGCCTTCGTGGCGACACTGCTGGTTTCCCCTAACCGGTTGCCTGCCTCCTATGGCACCTGCAACTCCGGAGACATTGGCTCGCCTAGAGACACATGCAAAGTTGATGACTTTGCTTGTGTCAACGGCAGATTCATAAACCGACATGCGGGCTTCCAACAGAGCTCACAGTCAAAACAGGCGATTTATATTGCCTTTTTTAGGCTGTATTGATATCAATATTTACAGCCTCAAGAGGACTCTATGTAATAATTAGTAGATCAAACACTGTATGCCTGTACTTAGCAAAACAGATGAAGTCGAACTACTTTTACGCGTCCTTGAGTGCTCAACACAATCGGAAGCATGGCCCCGGATTCTGGAGGCAATCGATTCCAGCCTTGCCTGCAAGTGTTTTCTCGCCGAGTTTGATGATGACGGCGATCCGCTTTCTGGGTTTGGCGGCGAAGCACCCGCAAGAGATTTCGGAGCAGTGCTAGCGCGCATTGAAACAGAGGGCGGGCGAACTGCGCTCCAGTTCCTGATCAGCGAAGCGTCTCTTTTCTATCCTTATTGCAAGACAGCACTGAACCGGCACGCTTCTGCATCCGATGACGTTTCCCGGGTGAATCAGGCCGGTGCGATGGATCGAGTGTCCGAAGTGGACACGGTAGCACCCCTTCAACAAGCTCCCGGATTGATCTCTCCTGTCTGGCGTGGTGACCGAACCACCATCCTATTCGGATGCTTCTTCCTGAAACATACGCCTGAAACCGTTGATGTTGCCGTTGCCAGCGAAACGTTCCGGCGATTGACCAAAGCAATCTCACCAGCTCTCAGCCTGCACTTTCAGCTTGAAAAGGAACGCGTCGGCAATCTGATGCAGCAGGTCCTGCTTTCCTCCCTGGACCGTTCCGTCATTCTCATCAGCGCAGATCGAGATATCCTTGCAACAACACCCACTGGTTCAACTGCATTTGCCGACATCGACGCAGCCGAACCAAGGCGCGGCAAACTTGTCATCAAAAACAAGTTGATCGAATCGGCCCTGCAAGACCTATCTGCGGGGTGCAACTCTGCGCAGCAAACATTCAAGTCTTCCGGCACCGCAGATCAGACCCGTTCGGTCTATGTAACGGCAGCCGACAATGCGCCTCGCAGGGTTGCCATCGAAATGGTCCCCCCGGCACTGACGGAGAGTAGTTCTACATCGACACCCTGGTTTCTTGTCAGTGTCAGCGAACCGGCGGATTTGCCGGAAGAACTCGAGCAGGTTCTGCAGGATAGATACGATCTGTCCCAGTCAGAGGCTCACCTGGCCCGGAACCTGACGATGACCGGGTCGATGAACGAGACGGTGGCACAGCTCGGCATTACGCGAAACACGGCCAAAACCCACCTCAGGCGTATCTATGAAAAGACAGGCGCTCATACACAACTGCAACTCGCAAGCCTGATCTACAGGCTCGCCGGACTGTTCTAGGACAGCTCAGCAAATTGGTGCCAAACACCGCCTAACTGTTTGAACGTACAAGCGAAAAACGATGACAGGACATTGCCTTGAACAAAAAAATGGGGCCGCGAGATGCGACCCCAAGTTGATCACTGTGCACGTGGCCCCATCGACCACGATAAATTCATTAGGCCAGATCCACCAAAGATGCATCACCCAAACGGGTGATTGCGTATAATTTCGTCAAAAGTTGCGCAGCATTTGCACCAGTGCCACCTTATTTTCAAAGATCGATAGACACAGCATCTCACCCTAAGGAAACACAAGGCCAAAATGGCGCATTCCAACACCACCATTTGCGCGCTATATCCCGTTGGTGTATGCCTGCCCGCCATGCCTGAAATCTTGGAGCCGTCTTAGTAGTGACTTCCAGACCCGAAACCCCATTGCTCGACAAAATTTCTTCGCCGGCTGAGCTTCGCAAGTTGAATGAAGCGGATTTGCTTCAGCTCGCGGACGAACTGCGCTCGGAAACCATTGACGCGGTTTCAATTACCGGTGGTCATCTGGGAGCAGGCCTCGGTGTCGTGGAACTGACAGTTGCATTGCACTACGTGTTCAACACACCGGACGACAAAGTCATCTGGGACGTTGGACATCAGTGCTATCCGCACAAGATCCTGACGGAAAGACGCGACCGCATTCGCACACTGCGTCAGGGAAAAGGCCTTTCCGGCTTCACCAAACGGGCGGAAAGTGTTTACGATCCATTCGGGGCCGCTCATTCTTCGACGTCGATTTCAGCCGGGCTCGGCATGGCGGCCGCACGCGACCTGAAAGGTGGAGACAACAATGTCATCGCGGTGATCGGTGACGGTGCCATGTCTGCCGGAATGGCTTACGAGGCGATGAACAATGCCGGACATCTCGGCTCCCGCCTTATAGTGATCCTGAATGACAATGATATGTCGATTGCACCACCGGTCGGTGCCATGTCCGCATATCTTGCAAAGCTCGTTTCGGGCCCGACCTACCAGACCTTGCGGGACGCTGCCAAAAACCTTGCCAAGAACCTGCCGAAGCCTGTCTTTGAAAAGGCTGCCCGCGCTGAAGAATATGCGCGCGGCTTCTGGACAGGCGGAACCATGTTTGAAGAACTTGGCTTCTATTATGTCGGCCCGGTCGACGGCCACAATCTGGATCACCTTCTGCCGATCCTGAAAAATGTTCGAGATACGCATCACGGTCCCGTTCTTATCCATGCTGTCACGCAAAAGGGCAAGGGATATGGCCCGGCCGAGGGCGCCAAGGACAAGTATCACGGCGTTGCCAAGTTCGATGTGGTAACCGGCAAGCAGGCCAAGCCGAAGGCAAACGCGCCCAGCTACACAAATGTATTTGCCACGTCCCTGATCAAGGAAGCCGAAGCAGACGAAAAGGTCGTTGCGATCACGGCTGCAATGCCCGACGGCACAGGCCTGAACCTCTTCGGCGAAGCCTTTCCTGAGCGAACCTATGATGTCGGCATTGCCGAACAGCATGCTGTAACCTTCGCTGCCGGCATGGCAACGGAAGGTTTCAAACCCTTCGCAACGATTTATTCCACGTTCCTGCAAAGGGCCTATGACCAGGTCATTCATGACGTGGCAATCCAGGGGCTTCCTGTTCGCTTTCCGATTGATCGTGCTGGCCTGGTGGGCGCTGACGGTCCGACACATGCCGGTGCGTTCGACACAGCGTTTCTGTCCTGTCTTCCAGGCTTCGTGGTCATGGCAGCTGCAGACGAAGTGGAATTGAGGCACATGGTGGCGACTGCTGTCGCCTATGACCAAGGACCGATATCCTTCCGCTATCCGCGCGGCGAAGGTGTTGGACTTGATCTACCGGAACGCGGCAGTGTTCTTGAGATCGGCAAAGGGATCATCCGCCGCGAGGGAACCAAGGTTGCCCTACTGAGCTTTGGCGGACGCATGAGCGAGTGCCTAAAAGCAGCTGATGAACTTGATGCCGCAGGCCTCTCGACAACCGTTGCGGATGCGCGCTTTGCCAAGCCACTCGACATGGACCTCATCCGCCGCCTGGCGCGGGAACATGAGGTTCTTGTTACTGTTGAAGAAGGCTCAAACGGTGGTTTCGGCAGTCATGTTCTGACCCGCCTCGCTGAAGAAAGCCTGCTCGACAACGGGCTTAAAATTCGCACGCTTGCCTTGCCAGACACCTATCTGGATCAGGACAAACCCGATGCCATGTATGCGGCAGCGGGCCTGAATTGCGACGGCATCATGCGCACGGTTTTCGCAGCTCTTGGAACCGAAGCCCTGACTGCACCGCAACGCGCATAAGCGTCACTGCGAAGCGGTATTCCGGCATCCGGGTGATGCGCTTGTGGGCCGGAAATGAATCTAGATTGACACGCGTCTTCAGAACTGAAAAGGCTGGATGCAAGTAGTTATCGCGTCAGTTTCGCCCGGCGCTTTTTGCATTGTTTTCAGATCGCGGGAGGCAGTCATGGTTCAGACACTTCTTTCAGTGTCCGCACTCATGTTCTCCGTTGCCCTGTTCATATTCGGGCACGGGCTTCAAACGACTTTGCTGCCTCTGGCCGCTGACCGATACTATTTCTCCGATTTTGAAATCGGGGCAATGTCATCTGCCTACTTCTTCGGCATGGTGCTTGGCTGTCTGGGCGCTCCCCTGATTATTATGCGAGCCGGCCATATCCGCGCATTTGCTGCTTTGGTTTCGCTGATGTCTGCCGCTGCGATCATGCATCCGGTGTTCATTGACCCATACGCCTGGATCGTCATTCGCATGATTTCCGGTTTCAGCCTTGCCGGATTTTACATGATTGCAGAAAGCTGGCTGAACGAGAGTGCCACCAACGAAAACCGCGGCACGGTAATGTCGTTTTACATTGTCGTTCTGTTCGGAGCGCTGATGGCAGGTCAGATTTCCATCGCGACCATGAACATTGCCACCTTTGTTCCCTTTGCGATTGCTTCGGTCGCGGTCAGTCTCGCTGTCATGCCCGTGTCGCTGACGACCTCCACACAGCCTGCCCCGATCACGCTTGTCCGCTTCCGTCCGATCCAGCTTTACAAGAACTCACCGGCGGCCTTTGTCGGCGTCGTCTTTATCGGCGCAACACAGGGTGCGATCCTCACACTGTCACCTCTTTACGGGTCTCAGATCGGTTTGACGACAAACGAAGCGGCGTTGTTCGCAGCAGCGCTCTTTGGCGGCGGGCTCATTTCCCAGTGGCCTGTCGGACGGCTTTCAGACCTCTTTGACCGTCGCCGCGTCCTGATCGGCCTTGGTGTTGCGACAGCGGCCACATCCCTTGCGATTGTGTTGGTGTCTCCAAGCACTTTTGTCGTGGCTGCACTGATGGGCATTCTGATCGGCATGTCAGCGCAACCGCTTTACGCAATTGCCGTAGCGCATGCCTTTGACCATGCCGCGGCGGAAGACTTTGTCGAAACCTCCTCCGGCATGTTGCTCTCCTTCGGCATCGGCTCGATCGCTGGCCCGCTGATTGCATCCGTTGTCATGAGCAACACCGGCCCGTCCGGTCTGTTCTACATGGTGATTGGGTCCAATCTGATCATGGTCACCTTCCTGTTGACTCGCGTTGTCGCCCGCAGAGCGCTTCCGGCGGCCGAGAAGACAGACTTCGAATATGCATCGACCGCTCAAGTTGGTACCGTCATTTCATCCGAGCCTTTGGATGCCGAAGCTGAGGAATACGTCATTCCGCCGGAAGAATTCCCTGCCTATGAAGATGACATCTACAATTTCGAACCCTCCGAGGAAGGAGACGGATCCGAAGGAGCGGAAAAGGCTGCCGGCATTCCAGAGGCGCAGAATGCAGAAGTTCAACAAGCAACCGCGACCACAAAAGGCAAGGTGACAGAGCCACAACCGCCAACCTGATGGCGATATGACCTGCGCTGTTTCGTCCCTCGACTTGACCAGAAATTAGGCGTATAGCCGAAGCATGAGCTCGCGTGTTTCACAACTGCAAGTGCTGCGCCAGGAACGCCACCCATTGGTCGCGTTTGCCGCTCTTGCTTTTGTCATGCGGCTCTGCATCACCGTCCTTGCGACCGCCTTATCGCCGAATGCAGCGGCAGCGGCAGGCTTTACGAGCTTGTGTCAGCCATCAGGTCAGCATGAAAACTTAGCCGGACAACACGACGCGCTCTCCTGTCAGTGTGGTCCTGTCTGTGCTCATGGCTGTGCTCTTGGCCCTTGTCTCGCCGGCAATGCCTGCCTCCCCCGGCCCATTCAAGCATCCGGCACCCCAGGTTGGGTTCAGGCCTATCAGGACAGCTGGAAATCCGACGCCGGCCGGTTCAATTCAATCCGTGCACCACCAGTCTCCTTGATCTGAAAATCAACACGAATTCAGACCTCAAGGAAACGTTATGAAATTCTGGAAATCCATCGCCGCGGCGACGGCGCTAACACTTGTTTCGCTTGCAGCGACAGCAGGCGACTACACGGCTGGCGATCTGAGCATCGGCCAGGCCTGGACACGGGCAACTCCGCCAAAAGCAAAGGCCGGTGGCGGCTTTGTCGAAATCGTTAATTCCGGCACCGAAGCCGACACACTGGTCAAGGCATCGTCCGATGTTGCGGGCAAAGTTGAACTGCATGAAATGGCCGTTACGGATGGCGTCATGAAAATGCGTGAACTTGAAAGCGGCATCGAAATCCCTGCAGGCGAGACCGTCACCTTGAAGCCGGGCGGTCTGCACATCATGTTCATGGGTCTGAACCAGTCATTCGAAGAAGGCGCGACCGTCCCGGTTGTCCTGACTTTTGAAAAAGCCGGTGAGGTTGCCGTTGAGCTGGCGATTGCGAAAATGGGTGCGAAAACCATGGCTGCCGGTCATATGGACCATGGCAAAATGGATCACAGCAAGAACTAAGCGTCTTGAAGAAGAGGACATTCCATGTCTGGCTTGAAACTCTTCCGGTATCTGGCTTGGGCGGCGGTTGCCGTCCTCGCCGTTGTATCCGGAGCACTCGTCTATCAGCAGACCGCAGGCAACAACAATTCTGGCGGCCTGATCGAGCCGTTGGCCGCCATTGGTGGCCCCTTTGAGCTCGTCAGTGGCTCAGGTGAAACGGTTACCGACGAAACATTCGCCGGCAAACCGCTGGTGCTGTTTTTCGGCTTCACCTATTGCCCGGATGTTTGCCCGACAACGCTGGCCGAGCTTCAGGGATGGCTCGAGGCACTTGGTGAGGACGCGGGCAAACTGAATTATGCATTCGTCACCGTCGACCCGGAAAGAGACACGCCTGATGTCATGCGGGACTACGTATGGGCTTTTGACGAGCGCATCATGCCTTTGACCGGCTCGCGCGAACAGATCGATGCCATGATCAAGGCCTATCGTGTCTATGCCAAAAAAGTACCGCTTGACGACGGCGACTACACCATGGACCATTCAGCTGCTGTCTACCTGATGGACGCTGATAATAAATTTGTCGGAACGATCGCCTATGGTGAGGCAGAAGAGAACGCCCTTAGTAAGCTGCAGCGTCTGATCAAAAACGCTCCTGCAACTTCGTAGGGTTGCCACAGGAGCCTACGGACCCACATGCGGATGCCTCTTTATTTCGGATTGGCAACAGGCGCGACGGTGCTCGTCGTGCTCGCCATCGGATTGTGGCTCTATTCCGGTGAGCGGGTCTACGCTGACAGGCTGATCTCCATGATCGCCAATTGTTTCTGACGTCACCGCCCATCAAAGAGCGGTGACTTTCCTTTCCTCCGACACATCGCGGAATAGCTGCGCATGTCAAAACAGCGGTTAGACCAGCAACTTGTGGACCTCGGTATCTTTCCCAGCCGGGCCCGTGCGCGCGATGCGGTTTTGCGCGGAACCGTGTCAATTGATGATGCTGTCTGCATCAAACCCGCCCAAAAAATAGGTCCGGAGGCGAAGGTCTCCGTAGACGATCCGGCGGCGACTTACGTCTCACGTGCCGCATTGAAACTCATCGAAGGTCTCAATGCTTTCGGCGTCGATCCCACCGGCAGGATCTGTCTCGACATCGGCGCCTCTACAGGCGGTTTCACACAGGTTCTCCTGAAGCGCGGCGCAGCCAAGGTCCATGCGATTGACGTCGGACACGATCAGTTGCACGAAATCCTGCGGCAAAACCCAGGTGTTGCGGCAACTGACGGCCTCAATGCACGCGACCTCACCGGCGACCATCTTCTGGGCGACATGCCTTCCCTTCTTGTGTCTGATGTCAGTTTCATTTCCCTGAAACTCGCCCTGCCACGTGCTCTCGACCTCGCCGCCCCCGGTGCAGAAGGCATCTTTCTGGTCAAACCGCAATTCGAGGCCGGCAAGGACAACATCGGCAAGGGCGGACTGGTGGACCCAAGCATTGCAGCCCGGTCTGCAAAAGATCTTCAGCATTGGCTTGCCGTCCAAAATGGGTGGAATGCACTGGACATGGTCCCTTCTCCCATCAAGGGTGGAGATGGAAACGCAGAGTTTCTGCTTTACGGTCAAAAGCAGTCATGACGATTCAGGCGGTCCAAGCCTGGGTCGCCCCCGGCAAATCGGATCTCAAGAAACCTCATGAAGTTCATCAACCCGCTGCCTTTTGTGACGGATATGGAAAGATCGAAGGCTTTCTATCGCGATGTTATGTGCCTGAAAATCATCGAAGATCACGGCAATTTTGTCCGCTTTGAAAATGGCTTTGCACTTCATGAAGGACGATCGCTGCTGCAAACCGTATTCTCCAGAAACCCGGAAGTGAACGAACCTCATGGCAGGTACAATCTCGTACTCTATTTCGAGGATCCGGATATTTGGTCGTCCTTTGACCGCATCGCACCGCATGTTGAACTGATCCACGCGATAGAGCGGCAGACCTGGGGACAAAGGGTTTTTCGTTTCCATGACCCGGATCGGCACATTCTGGAGGTCGGAGAGCCGACCTGAACACCGCGCACTTCGGATGCGCCCCATCCCTTCTCTGGCCTTGAGCACGCACGCTTGTTGATCTTCGTCTTCGTTCTGCATTCATGCAAAGCTTTCGGGGCTTGCTCCCAGGATGGGTTGGCGCTATCGCTCAGCCATGAGTGAGAGAGAACTTGAAGTTTCAAGCCTGGGTCATCGCGGCGATGGCATTGCGGCAACCGAGAACGGGCAGGTCTACATTGCGGACGTGTTGCCCGGCGAAACAGTCCTGGCGGAAGTGGTCAATGGCCGCGCAAATAATCCGCGCCGACAATCGACGTCCCCGGACAGGATAGATCCAGTCTGCCGCCACTATGAGGCGTGCGGTGGCTGCGCCTTGCAACACCTGTCGGAGGCACCTTATCTCGACTGGAAACGGGGCCTTGTCGAAAAGTCGCTTAGCGATCGCGGCATAGACTTCGCAGTTCGTGACGTGATCGCCGCGACGGCGGATGGACGCCGAAGGGCGGTCTTCACCGCAACCAGAGCCGGCCGGCACACTCTTTTGGGATACCATGAGAAGTCCAGTCACCGTCTGGTTGATGTTCACGAGTGCCCTGTCCTCGACCCTGACATCGTGCGTGCCCTGCCCGGCCTCAGATCCCTTGCTGCGCAACTCTTGCCCAAGAAGGGCGATCTGCGACTGACCGTTCTTTCCACAACGGCCGGGCTCGATGTCTCCATTGAAAAGGCGGACAAGACATATGAACGCAAAATCCCCTCGCTGTCTCAAAAAACCGTGGAACTGGACCTGGCACGACTGACCGTCAACGGAGAGGTTCTTCTTGAAACGCGCCCTCCACTTCTTGACATGAGCGGCGTTGGAATTGTGGCTTCGCCCGGTGGCTTCACTCAGGCGACACGGTCAGCCGAAGTGGCACTTTCAAAACTGGTGCTGGAAGGCATTGGGAAGGCAAAATCGGTCGCGGACCTCTTCTCGGGCGTCGGAACCTTCGCGCTTCGCCTGGCACGGGGCGCCAATGTCCATGCTGTCGAGGGTGATGCAGCAGCCATATCCGCATTCGACAAGGCGCTTCGAAAACCACAAGGGCTAAAGAAAGTAACTTTCGAAAAACGCGATCTCTATCGACGCCCGCTGGTTGCGCACGAACTCGAACCTTTCGACGCAGTCGTGTTCGATCCGCCGCGAGCCGGTGCTCAGGCGCAGGCTGAACAACTGGCAGCATCAAAGGTCAAAAAGGCGATTGCCGTGTCTTGCAATCCAGCGACCTTGGCCCGCGATCTCCGGATCCTGATCGATGGTGGATTTGTGCTGCAAACCGTCACACCAGTGGACCAGTTCGCCTATTCGCCCCATATTGAAGTTGTGGCGGTGCTGACACGGGAGTGAGCAATGAGCGTAGCGGATGAGAAACTGAGATCGAGAGGCCGTGATCTGTCACGTCCACCTTTTTTGAACCTCGCCCGCAGATCACGTTACGCCCTTACCCAGGGGAGCCGTGTCGCGCTCTATACGCTCCACTCGGAAGCCATGCGGCGCATGAACCGGCGCTTGCAGAAGGACCTGCCTGACACACCTAAAGTCACGCCAGAAGGGCCGGTGCCGAGCCAGAGGCGCATGCTTGCCGATATCCTGCGGCTCTTCGCAGATGACATGAGAGCCGTAGAAGACGGGCTATACCCACTGCCATCGGACGGCACCATGACACCCGGCGAATTGATCGCGACAAGCCGCGCCTTTTTCAAGGATGTTCCAGAGGTCGCACGCCGGCGCGCCACGGGTGCACATCAGGAAGTGAATGAAAGCCCGGAAGGATTCGCAGCTGCGCTGCCCCGCTACTACCGTCAGAATTTTCACTTTCAGACCGATGGCTGGCTTTCTGAGGACAGCGCCAAACTTTATGATTTTCAGGTTGACGTGCTTTTCTCCGGTGCAACCGCGGCCATGCGCCGCCGGGCGCTTGTTCCCTTCGCACACATCCTGAGGCGCAAGGACCAGCGCCGGGTCGCATATGTGGATTTGGCCTGTGGTACCGGTGGCCTCCTGCGTCCGGCACTCAGAGCATTTCCGCGCCTGAAGGGCACCGGGCTGGACCTGTCGGAGCCCTATCTCAATGTCGCGCGCAGCCGGGCGAAGACCCACAGGGCCAGCTACGTTACGGCGATGGCTGAAGAGCTGCCTTTTGCAGACAATTCTCTGGACATCGTCACTTGCGTCTTTCTCTTTCACGAATTGCCCCCAAAGATACGGCGGCAAGTCGTTTCGGAAGTCGCAAGAGTGCTCAAACCTGGCGGATCGTTCCTTTTTGTAGACAGTCTTCAAACCGGTGATGTACCGGACTATGACGGGTTGCTGTCGCTCTTTCCGCAGCTCTTCCATGAGCCCTATTATTCCTCTTATCTGACAGAGAACCTGACTGGGCTCTGCTCCGCACAGGGCTTGCAGGAGCGATGGATGGTTCCGGCATTCGTGTCGCGTGTGGCAGAATTCGTCAAAGGCACCTAGCTTTTCAGGCTCACTGAATTTTTGCCGTTCATTACCTTGTGACTGAAAGAAATCTGGCCTATATCCTCGAGCATGAGACTCGATCAATGGCTCTTGCAGACCGGGGAAAACCGCAGCGCATTTGCGCGACGGGCTAACTTGTCTCCCGCTTCAGTAACAGCCCTTTGCAATGACCCGAATGTCTGGGTCTCGCGGGACATGGCCCGCAAGATCGCCATTGCCACCAATGGCGAAGTTACACCCAACGACTTTCTCGGACTGTCTACAACCAAGGAGCATCCCGTGTCCCAGGCCCGTGTCGCAGAAGCAATCCGCGCGTTCGAACGTGGTGAAATGGTGGTCGTGACCGATGATGATGATCGCGAAAACGAAGGCGACCTGATTGTTGCAGCGTCCAAGATAACTCAGGAGCAGATGGCCTTCATGGTCCGGCATACCTCCGGCATCATTTGCGCGCCCATGACGGTTGCCCATGCAAGGCGCTTGCGGCTTGATCCGATGGTTGCAGAAAATGACGCGCCGCTTGCGACCGCCTTTACAATTTCGGTCGATTATCGTCACGGCCTGACGACGGGCATATCCGCTGAGGAACGCTGCTCCACCGTGCACGCGCTGGCCAATCCGAACGCTGCTGCAGAGGATTTTGTGCGACCAGGCCACATATTCCCGCTCGTCGCCAAGGAGGGCGGCGTGATGATACGCTCTGGCCACACGGAAGCCGCTGTCGATTTGTGTCGTTTGTCCGGGCTGGAGGAAGTCGGCGTGATCAGCGAGCTCGTCAATGACAATGGCACAGTCAAACGCGGTCAGCAGGTTGCCGAATTTGCGGCCGAGCACGATCTCAAGATGGTCTCGGTATCCGATCTCATCGCCTGGCGCCAGCGGACCGAGCGCATGGTTGAAAGGGTGAACGAGCAACCGGTCGACACCATCGCCGGTCCGGCCTATGCGATGACGTTTTCAACACCCTACGACCCGATGCATCATCTGGCGATCGTCTATGGCGACATTCTTGACGGGCGCAGCGTTCCGGTACGTTTGCAATTGGAATCCGTGCTCGACGATGTCTTCGGCGAAACACAGCCTCTCGATCAGATCATGGAGCACTTCGCCGAACGCGGGCGTGGGATTATCGTCTATTTGCGGGAAGGTTCCGCAGGCGTCGCTCGCCAGTCCAAACGGACACGGTTGGACTTTGAGGCCGCCGACAGTGAAGAACACAGTTCGGCACAATCGAGACAGGAGCAATGGCGGGAGATTGGCCTTGGCGCTCAAATCCTTAAGGATCTCGGTGTCACGTCAATTCGTCTATTGTCATCCAGGGAACGGCACTATGTCGGGCTGGAGGGCTTTGACATCAAGATCGACGAGACGGAAATTCTCGACACTTAGTCGCAACGAAGCTCCGCTTCCAGGTTCTCAATCCGGCAAGCAGGAAAAGGCTTAAAGGCAATTGCACGAAACCACAGGTCCTGTTCCATTCGCTATCGGATACAATCGCAGCCAGGGCGAAGGTCTTGTCTATGGCTGTGTGTTGCTAGGCCTGATGATGGCAGTTGTTGGCGTTGTCGCTGGCCTGCCGCTGCTATCGCTTGCAGCGCTTCTGCCCCTCGGTATCGCCTTTTGGCACTATCCGATGGTCGAAAAGGGACAACCTCAACTCGGTGCGAATGAGGATGGGCTTTTTGTCGATCGAATTGGTTTCATAAACTGGGCCGCCGTCAGCGAGATCGACATCAAGCGCACCTCGGTTCGAAATATCATTCTTGTACGGTTGGAAATCCTGTTAAATTGCCCCCTCGGTGAGGCCATCAACAAAGATCAGGCCCTGCCGCCATGGAAGAACCTCATGCTCCGCAACTGGCGTCGCGTGCGATCTGAAACCAACTGCGATGCGGTCATAGTCAATCTGCATACGCTTGCGGCCGATCCCGATGAGATCTTTCAGCGACTACGCCGCTATAAATCTGCTTAGTTGCGCGTCCTGATTTTACTCATAGAATTCAATTCTCTATCCAAATTCCTCCTGTTTTTCTCTTAGGTTAAGTCAAATTTACCTTAGCTGTTAACAGGCCATCCATATTGCTCGCGCAGACTGACCCTCACTCTATTGCGCTGCAGCAACCGCTGCCAATGCGTCTTCTGTTGCCGAATGGGTCAGTCATGAATGATAAAGCGAAAAAAGTTGGTCTCGTCCTCCAGGGCGGAGGAGCTCTCGGGGCCTATGAGGCTGGCGCGATCAAACGAATTTACGAACTCGGCTACCGACCTGAGATCCTGACCGGGACGTCGATTGGCGCACTGAACGCAGCCGTGCTCGCAGCTCCCTTATACGGCGAAGCACATGAAACGCTTCTGGAAATGTGGGACTATCTGGGCCACGAGCACCCCTTTCCGCTCTTCCAGAACTACAACACCGCCTACACAAGTCTGGGGCACCCGCGTTTCTTCAAACTGCATGGCACTCTTTTCGGCATGGGGCGGCGGCCCAGCATCTACGATATCTCGCCCGCACTCGAAACGATGCAGCGCTATATCGACTTCGACAGGTTGAACGCGCCCGAAGCGCCGACGGTGGTCGTAACGGCAACAAATGTGGTCTCCGGTGAAATTGAGCGGTTTTCAAACCGGACACACACTTTGACACCGGAGCACATCATGGCGAGCGGTGCTCTGCCCCCGAGCTTCCCGCCGATTGAAATTGACGGCGAGCACTATTGGGACGGCGGTATTTACGACAACACCCCCATCCAGTCTCTTGTGCGCATTCTAAACGAGCATGAAACCGCCCATCTGCCGATCTTCGTGATCGAGCTTTTCGGCGCTCTTGGGGATGTGCCGAAGGATCTTGGCCAGTCCATCGACCGAATGACCGAACTTGTATACGAAGACAAGTTCTGGAAGACCTTCGAAGGTCACGACAAGGCATATGAGTTTGCAGAGATGCTCTGGGACCTTGAACAAGACCTGCCGGAAGATTCTCCTCTCCGGGAGCGTGATACCTTCAAGAGCCTCATGCGCCTTCGAGCAATTTCCCACATATTCACAATACCCGCAGAAAGAGCCGCGCTGCGCAATGTGATCGACTTCAGTCCTACGACAATCGGGAAGAGAATCGAAAGCGGCTATAAATCCGCTGACTACGCGCTGGACAAAAACGCCTTTCAAATCAACTACATCATCCATAATCGAATTCAAAGTGAAGTCGATGCTGCGTCAGCAGCGAAGAAAGATAGCAAATCTCGACGCCGGAACACGGCAGCCTAGGGCACGGGCTCATTTATTTGTGCAGTCAGCCCGCACATTTGCGTTTCCGGCAGGAGTACAGACATGACCAGCTCAATTGAGAGCAAGCACGATTCCGGCAATTACGAAGCCACGACCTTCGCAACGTCTGATGGCCTCTCTCTGGCCTATCGCGTATACGGAGAGAAAATTCCCGGGAAACCGGCAATCATCGCTCTTCCGGGCCTGACTAGAAATGTCCGCGATCTCGATCCCGCCGCCAACCTGCTGGCAGACACCTTCAGGATCTACACGCTGAACCTGCGCGGACGGGACACCTCGGATCACGACCCGGCCTATTCCAACTACAACACTGTGGTTTACATCCGTGACATCTACGAGTTCTGGCAGCACCTTGAAGAAGAGCCCGTCGTTCTGCTCGGGTCTTCACTTGGTGCACTGCTCGCAATGCTCATGGTCGAAGATCACCCTGACATGCTGGCCGGAACCATCCTGAATGATTTGGGAGCCACGATTGAAACTGCCGGCATGGCCCGCATTTTCGGTTATGCAGGCAAGCTTCCCGATGAATCAGATCTGTCGAAAGTTGTGGCGACCTTGAAAGAGCATGTCGGCGCTCAGTTTCAAGGCTTGAGCGACGCGGACTATGAGCGCATGGCTGTGTCGATGTATGGCCTGAAGGACGGGAAGTGGCATCATCGCTATGACGACAACCTTGGAAAGGCCCTTGCCGAAAACAAAGAGACACCACGTGATCTTTGGGCCGCACACAGAAAAGCGGCAGAACTGAACCTGCCGGTTCTGTCAATTCGCGGTGTTTTATCCGATGTAACCGCGCCTGCAACAATCAAACAGATGCAGGACATCGCCCCGCGCATGACCGCTGCGGAAATTTCGGGCCGAGGCCACTGCCCCATCCTTGACGAACCAGCCTCTCAACATGCCATTGTTCACTTCATGAACGGTATTTAAGCTCCGGTAAGGCTCATTGGCGATGGATAAACGGTATCTCATCCTGGTCAACATGACCGGGGCGATCGGGATGATCATGATCGACCAAACGGTGATCGGGATTGCTCTCCCACCATTGCAACGTGCCTTTGCGTTCGGCCCGATGGAGTTGCAGTGGGTTGTCAACGGGTACACGCTTGCCCTTGCAGCTGCATTGATCTGTGCCGGTTGGGCAGGCGACAGATTTGGTCACTACCGCTCATTCACGGCGGGAGTTGGCCTTTTTACAGCCTCCTCCCTTCTTTGCGCGATCGCGCCAACCGGTGAGGTTTTCATTCTTGCAAGGATTGGCCAGGGCATTGGAGCTGCCCTCATGCAGCCAGCCGCAACTGCAATTGTCTTCGGCATTTTTCCGGCAGAACTGCGCGGCAGAGCTATGTCGATCTACGTGGGCAGCGGATTGCTGTTTCTGGCCGCCGGTCCGCTGCTTGGCGGCTTTCTCGTCCAGCACCTTTCGTGGCACATGGTGTTCCTGATCAATGTTCCAATTGGACTGGTGACGTTCACAAGCGCAGTCTTGTTCAGCGGACACGCTCCCAAAGGCAATGAGATACCATTTGACTTTAAAGGGGCATTCTTGCTTATCGCCGGAATTCTTACCCTGACAATTGCCATTCAAAGCTTCGGTGACAGAACCATGGCGGTGTCGATATCACTCGCCCTTGCGGTTGCCGGACTGCTCGCTCTCGGCGTTCTGCCTTTTCGCAAACCCGCGAAAGGGGCCTCGATCATCGACTTTTCTATGTTCAAGAGCCGTGTTTTTCTCGGATGTGGCATTGTCTTGTTCTGTATCCAGTTCGCGATGCTTGGACAGGTTGTCTACGGCGCGGTCTTCATCCAAAACGTACTTGCCTTTTCCCCATTTCAAACCGGCCTCTCCATGATGCCGGTTGTGCTTACGATCATAGTGATGGCGCAGGTTTCGGGGTATCTGTTTGACAAAGTCCCCTTCCGGCTTCTTGCCGTCGCGGGGACGCTTGCCATCTCGGTTGGTTTCTTTTCACAAGCTGTCGTTCTTGAGCAGAACAACATCATCTGGCTGGTCCCGGGCATGATGCTGATTGGCTTTGGGCTTGGTCTGCTGGCAAGCACTGTCACGACGGAAGGATTGTCGCACGTTTCCCAGACACAGCGCGCCACTGCATCAGCGATATTGCAAACGTTGAGGCAAACCGGCGGTGTTTTCGGAATTGCCTGTATCGGCTCCGTCATCAACCTTATTGAAAAGGACCGTATTTCGATGGTTGCGGAGAAACTGGAGCCGCTCGCCGATAAACGCTACGATCTGCAGGTTCTTCTTTTCCAATCGGAGCAGGCTCAGGCCACGGCAACCGATCAGCTCCGTGCACATTGGCCGCGGGCTCTCGACGAACTCAAAGACATTACGACGGAAGCCATTGCTGCCGGCTATTACCTGGGAGCGGGCGTGGTGCTCTTGGCTGCAATATTTTCGATTTGGTCTTTCTCACAAAAAGGCGAACCAGAAATAGCGCCTGATACGCTTGAACAAGACTAAAAAACCCGGGCTTGCTGCCCGGGTTCAGGATTTGAGTCCTTGCTAAAACCTACATCAGCTTTTCTTTGAAAAACGCCACTGTTCTGTCCTCGGCGAGCCTTGCTGCGGCTTCGTCGAAACGTGGCGTCGTGTCGTTGTGGAAGCCGTGATTTGCGCCCGGATACATATGCACGACATAGTCCTTGCCATTGGCCTTGAGAGCCTCCTCATAAGCTGGCCAGCCCGCATTGATGCGTTCATCCAGCTCGGCAAGTTGCACCATCAAAGGTGCTTCGATCTTTGCAACGTCGGCAGCATCAGGTTGACGCCCATAAAACGGTACTCCAGCAGCAAGCTCTGGATAAGCGACCGCGATCGCATTGACGACACCGCCACCATAACAGAAGCCAACCGCACCGACCTTGCCTGTGCCATCATCGTGGTTCAGCAGGAACTCAAATCCGGCAAAAAAATCATTGAGCAGTTTTTCCCGGTCGACCGTGCGCTGCAGTTCGCGCCCCTTGTCGTCATTGCCCGGGTAACCGCCGACAGAGGTCAATCCGTCGGGTGCCAGCGCCATGAAGCCGGCCTTGCCCAGTCTTCTGGCGACGTCTTCGATATAAGGGTTCAAACCTCGGTTCTCGTGGATCACCAGTACGGCCGGAAGCTTGCCGGTTGCTCCGGCCGGCTTCACCAGATAGCCGTTGACTTCACCATGGCCGTTCGGCGACGGATAGGTGATGCGCTCGGTCACAATCGAGGCATCATCGGGTTCCACCTGCTGCGCAAGTGCGTAATTGGGCGAAAGCTGACCAAGCAGCATCGTCGCGGTTACGCCACCAACGGCAAACTTGGCCGCTCCGCTCAAAAACTCACGCTTGGTGATCTTGCCGTGAGCATAATAATCATAAAGGTCCAGCAATTCCTGCGGGAAGTCCTTGGCCGTCATGCGGCGCACCGGTGTCATGTCATTCATGTCCATGCTCCCTGAAAATTCGGGTTTTCTGCCCTCAGGCAACTAGAAGCCTCTTTCTTGAGATCCAGCTTGCGCACCAAAGAATTGTGTAACGCTTTGTATCAGTCAGGGCTCCAACGAGCCATTGGCGACTGCGAGCAAAATTCAAATGCGAGGTTTGACGCTGAAAATCTCCTCCAGCCAATGGCTGACGGTTTTCATGCGTGCAAGCGACGCCTGATCAGCGTGCTGCAGCAGCCAGACTTCGCGCAACAATTCTGGTTCGGTCTTCGACAGCCTGAAGAGACGTTCGTCCTTTTCCGCGATAAGTGTTGGCAATGCAGACTTGCCCAATCCCGCTGCCACGGCTTCAATCACACCTTCAAGGTCGTAGGGACGCACGCTCGAAAGCTCGCTTTTTGCCGAAGAACCGTTTTCGGCCACCCAGCGCGCCTGAGGCAGAAAACTCATGTCTTCGTGGTATTGAACCCAGGGCAAGTCCGTCGACCGCATATGTGCAGGCGAATAGACCGCATGATCCAGCACAGCGATCCTTTTTGCCTTGACATTGTGCCCGCCCTCACCTGGACGACCGAGCCGAATTGCCATGTCGGTCTCGCGCTTCGGCAAACTGACATTGCGACCTTCGGATGCAAGGTGCAGTTCAATACCCGGGTGTTTGGACGCAAACGCGCTTGCGCGCGGTATCAGCAAGCTGTTGACCACCACAGGGACTGAGGAAATTCGAACAATGCCTTCCTCGGCGAACCGCGCACCGGTCAGGTCCTCATCCAGTTTCACCAGGGCCGTTTCGGCCATTTCCACGTGCTGCACCGCTTTTTGGCCAGCACGCGTCAGAGTTAGAGCCCCTCCAGACGAACGCTCCAGGAATGCAACGCCGGCTTCGTCTTGAAGCGCAGCAAGGCGGCGAGAGACCGTGGTTGCATCTACCCCGAGCCTTTGAGCGGCTTCGACGAGTGTTCCGGCTCTATAAAATGCCAGTAAGTATTTCAGGTTCTCCCAGTTCATGCCTGCATACTTGCAGACCTACTATGCAAAATCGAGCATTTACCTGCGTCTTTGCATACCTCAGTACTCATGATCACTTGAAGGATTGGAACAAGATGCAGGCACTTGCCGACTGGATCGGACTACCACCGTCTCTCTTTCTGATTTCGCTGGCCGTAGCTTTCCTTGCCGGCGCCGTGCGTGGATTTACCGGTTTCGGGCTTTCTGCTGTTGTGATGGCAAGTATGGTGGTGTTTCTGCCACCCGTTGACCTTATTCCGATCTGCTTCCTGCTTGAGACTGCCGCAAGCCTCGTGATGTTCCGCGGCGGCTTCAGAGATGCAGACAGGCGTATGTCCTTCACTCTTGCTGCCGGCAGTGCCATTGGTACACCTCTGGGACTTTTGGCGACGACGTCAATTCCGTCAGAAATTTCAAAAGCCGTTGCCCTTGCGCTTGTCCTGGCGCTATCGGTCTTTCAGTTTTTCAAAGTGAATCTGAAGCTTTTCGAGATACGCGGCGCGCTTCCGGCAACGGGGATTTTGGCCGGCATTGCCACCGGGCTTGCATCCGTTGGCGGTATGGTTATCGCGCTTTACGTTCTTGGCACTGCGCACGAGGCTCGAAAAATGCGCGCCTCTTTGGTGCTATATCTGTTTGCGAGCATGGCAGTGTCGTTCATTGCGCTGCTCTATTTTGGCGTGCTGAACGAGACCGCACTCAGACGCGGCATTGCGTTGGCACCTGCCGTTTTGGCTGGTGTCTTTCTGGGAAGCCGCCTCTTCAGTCAAAGACTGCAAAGTGCCTATAAAAGCTTTTGTCTCGGGCTCTTGATCATGCTGTCCTGCGCGGGTGTCCTGAGGCTTTTTCTCGCATAGCGGACAGAATCAGAAAAAGTCAGCCCACCTGGCCCCGGTGCCGCAGAAAGTGGTCTGCCAGAACACACGCCATCATGGCCTCTCCTACGGGGACCGCACGAATGCCGACGCAGGGGTCGTGACGGCCCTTGGTCATCACATCTACCTCTTCACCCTGCCGGGTGATCGACTTGCGCTCGGTCAGGATGGACGATGTCGGTTTTACGGCAAATCGCACAACCAGAGGATCGCCGTTGGAAATTCCCCCAGGACACCACCTGCGTTGTTGGTCAGGAATACCGGTTGCCCGACGTCATTGACGCGGATTTCGTCAGCGTTCTCTTCCCCTGTCAAAGTAGCCGCATCGAACCCATTGCCGACTTCAACACCCTTGACTGCATTGATGGACATCATCGCAGCGGTGAGATCAGTGTCGAGTTTTCCATAGATCGGTGCTCCCCAACCAACGGGAACACCTTCGGCAACCACTTCTATAACTGCACCGACCGAGGATCCGGCTTTTCGAACTCCATCAAGATATTCCGCCCAAAATTCAGCCGCCTGCTTGTCGGGAGCGAAAAATGCATTGTTTGCGGTTTCCGCCCAATCCCAATTGTTACGATCAACCTTGTGGGGCCCAACCTGGACCAACGCGCCACGAATGGTAACGCCCTGCAACACCTTTCTGGCAACCGCTCCGGCGGCAACCCGCATGGCGGTCTCGCGCGCAGAGGAACGGCCACCACCGCGATAGTCGCGGATCCCGTATTTTGCGTCATACGTGAAATCTGCATGTCCTGGCCGGAAACGGTCCTTGATTTCAGAGTAATCCTTTGACCGCTGGTCCATGTTTTGAACCATCAAGGAAATCGGTGTTCCGGTGGTTTTTTGCACACCGTCTTCATCGACCATAACACCGGAGAGAATTTTGACTTCGTCCGGCTCGCGTCGTTGCGTTGTGAAGCGGGACTGACCGGGCTTGCGCTGGTCCATATATCCTTGAATGTCGGTTTCGGTGAGCGGGACAAGCGGCGGACAGCCGTCGATCACGCAGCCGATTGCCGGTCCATGGCTTTCGCCCCATGTGGTAACACGGAATAGGTGGCCAAAACTGTTATGTGACATGGGCAGCATCCGAAAATATCAGGAAAGTTGTCAGGCGCTGAGCGATACGCCATCAGGAGATCAAGCTCAAGCCCATGCCCCAAGACAACAGGCGATTTCGCGCAATTGCCACTGGCTGCTTCAAAATCGATTGAAAACCGTTTTCTGCCCCAAAATCACATTGCGTTTCATTGCGGCTCTCAATCTATGGTTTTACAGCATTTGATTGCACAGGAAAAAAATCGCTACAGATTTGCCAATCCTTAAGGCTCTATCGGTATTACCTTTAGGAACTGGGGCTAATATGAGACACAGAAGTGCGCATTCGGGGTTGGCTAACAGGTTTAATGGTTTTTCTGCTGGCGCCCTGCCTGCTGTTCGCCTCACTGTGGTTCAAAAACAAATTCGAAAACGTCGAAGCCATTGATCGAAGCCTGCGCGGACTGCACCTCATTCAAGCGCTTGGCCCGCTTGTGCAAGAAAAATCCGTCACTGGCTCTCTCGGTAAAGTTCCACCCAACCTCAGGCAAGAGCTGATCGATTTCGGCGGTGAAAACCTTGCCGACCCTCTTACAAGCCAGCTCGATATTTTCCTCAACGAACCCGACGTTAAGACATCTCTCGGGTATGCACAGGAACTGAGCGTGAGCATTTCCCGGGTGGCAATGCTCGACATGTCGGTGTCCTACGAGGCTTCGACGCTGCCAAACCTTGTCAACAACCTGCTTTTTTCGGTGATCATCGAGTCCTCCAAGATGACCGATGATGCTCGCAGGCTTTACACACGCAAGAAGGTCAACGTCTGGGAGAAGATGCTGATCACCGTTCAAGGTGGAAAGTTCAAGGCTGCTGCCGATACGGCGTCACAAATTACGGCAAACTTCATCGACAAGCTGGAAGGACCGGGTTCCGCGGTGCTGCAAAGCAAGACGCAACTCTTCCGGCAGGCAAATTTTGCCTTTCAATCTGAAGGCAGCAAGCTTCTTCGATCTACGATCCTTGCAAAGACCGGCAAGGATGTCGCTGCAGGTCCGATTGCCGAAGTGCACCCGGAACTGATGCTTGCAACACTGGCACTTTGGCAGTCGAGCCTGGACTATCTCAATGGCGATCTAGTCAAGCGACGGACCGAAATGCAGCTCGACGTTCTTCTCGCCGGACTGATCGGTGCACTTGTGATTGTCGCGGCCTTTGCAATTTCCGTTGCCTTGACAAGAGCCCTCGCGGAACGGACCCAACAGGAAATCGAAAGCCTCGGCTATCATGATCCGCTGACAGGCCTGCCAAACCGTCGTGCTCTTCTCAAAAGAATAAAGACACTTCCCGAACCGGCCCCGACTGCGCGATATGGATTGCTGTTGCTCGATTTGCGGCAATTCAAGAAGGTCAACGATCGTTTCAGTGATCAATGCGGGGATCTCGATCCTGAGGAGTGTTGCCGGGCAGCTTGGCGAAATCGCGGACCCGGAAGATTTCCTGAGCCGCACAGGTGGCACCGAATTCCTGCTGTTCAGACCAGAGCTGAAGGACGCAGGAAAGTTCAAAGAATTTGCCGAAGAACTGATTCAGGAAATTAGAAAAGAACGGTTTGTTGCCGATCAGAAGGTCAAGATCGAAGCAAATGTCGGCCTTCTTATCAGCCAGCGAGGCGATTGCCTCACAAGCCACACACTGACTGATGCGGCCCTTGCGCTAAGGTCAGCCAAACAGAAGGGCTACAGTACCTTCGATCTCTTCACTCCGAAAATGCGCGCAGCCTTCGAGGAACACGGCGAAATTGCCAAGGAGTTGCTCAAGGCCATCGAAGAAGGTGTCATCCTGCCGTGGTACCAGCCGCAAATCGATATTCGCACGGGTGAAATCGTCGGTGCCGAAGCATTGGTCCGCTGGATCGACCACGACGAGGTGCGCTATCCAGGTTCGTTTTTGCCTGCAGCAGTCGAGGCCGGCTACATGGAGCTTATCGAAGCGACGGTACGCACCAACGCCTTGCGCCTCGCCGACAGCCTCAGTGGCCGAACACAACGGAATTTCCACCTTGGCCTGAACGTATCCGCCAGCCTTCTTGCCAGTGCGGAGGCGGTCGACGCACTTTACAGACAAGTCCGTGCCATGGGGCTGGAACCAGCGACCGTCAGCCTTGAGATACTGGAGGCGGTCATGATCGACGAAATCACCGCCGCTCCTATCAAGGAAAACATCGCACGCCTGTCAGACCTCGGCTTTCACATCGAACTGGACGATTTCGGTACCGGGCACTCAAGTATTTCAAGCTTGAGGGATCTCAAGGTCGATCGCGTAAAAATCGATCGAAGCTTCATTTCCGGAGTTGATCACAAACCAGCACTGCAGAAATTTACCAGCGCCTTGATAAACCTTGCCAAGAGCCTTGATATCAGCGTCCTGGCAGAGGGTGTCGAAACGGAAGCGGAACGACAGTGGCTCCTGGAAAACGGATGCGATGTCATCCAGGGCTTCCTGATTTCGAAGGCCGTTCCGGAAGACGAGCTGGCGACGCTCATCCTCAGGCGGAACTTCTCTCTCAAAACACAACTGCCCGACCAGAACTCGATCCGTTCGGCCCGCTCCCGTTAGAGGTTCCTAGGTAGAGCCGAGCGCCGCTTCACGTTTCTTGAACTCGGCTGCTGCCATGGAAAATCCGCCATTTGCACCGTCAATGAAATGGATGTGCTGGCTTTTGCCTATGTCCTCGACGAAGCAGGTCATCAAAGCTTCATCCGAGACGTGCATGCCAAAAACAGCTTCCTTGGCGTTGTAGGCTTTTGCAAGACTGTCCCTGATTGCCGCCAACTGTTCGGCAGTGACATCCAGGACAAGCTGCAGACTATCCCCGATCTTGCGATGATCGGAGTTCAGGCTGAGTTCGTTGAAGTATTTTTTCGGATCAAAAGGCCCCACCCGCCTGCCGGTGGAATAGCCGTAGACGAAAAACACGCATTCGACGAGTGCCATCGACCATCCCCTGACCTTTTTGCCGGCAGATGCCAGATTGACTTCCAGTTTGAGACCGCGCGGAGGGAACCTGAATTTCAGTCGGGGCCCCTCGGCAAGTTTTGTCCTCGCGTCATCTATCAAGGGATTGAACCCGATGACGCCGGCAAGATCATTCATGATATCCGGGAGTGATTTGCGCCCGGTTGGTTTGACAATCAGTGACACGATGTGACCGTTCTGTGCAGGAAGCGGTTCCCACCTGCAGGACAATCCTTCCAGCGGTGGCAGCTGCGTGTTTTCCTGCGACACGGCAAACGGCGCGCAAGCGTCAGGATCCTTGAGGATCCGGTCGGCCATTGCCAGACCATCACCGACAATCATCGCCAGATGATTGCCTGGGCTCAGCCGGTATTTACGCAAGCGAATGTCGCCTCCGAGCTTCCGGATGTGGGCAACGGGGATCGCTGCCGCACGCAGTTCAAGTTCCATGACTTGTCTGGCAAGATCCGCAACTCCTGCCAGCGCTTCCCGGCCGGCCGCGACTTCACTTGCCGGAACAACAAGCATCGCGCCGTCGCCGCCGAAGACAAACGGCACCCGCTCTCTGCCGACACAATTGAGCACAGCAGCTACGACAGCAGCGCCAACCATGTTGACGTCCTTGTAACGCCCCTCCGCAACAGCATCGCTTGAACGGACGATGTCTGCCGCAAGAACGCACCAGCCGTCTGGAACAGGGCGGTAGTCCTGCAGATCACCAACGGTGCTGAAGTCGGAAAAACTCGGTAATTCACTATAGAAATCATCTGCAGACACGGTTTCTGCCCCTGTAACCTTTGATAGGCTACGTTGCTAAGCGCGTTGCCGATCAGACGATCGACCCGGCCGTGGTCAATTATTTGTGTTTCGGCATTCAATATTTGACGAATGCGCGGACAGGAACTTCGTTCGAAAGAGCTGGGTCCAATTCTGGACTTGCCCGCTGCAAGATCTGGCCTGTCACTTCTGCGAGCTAGATTTCCTCAAAAGTGCCGCGGCGCCAGACAAAGACCTTGTCTTGAGGCACATCCAGTTTCGGGATCCGTTTGGTGTCCAGCCCTTCCAGATGGCCGCGCAAGACACGGAACACGCCGCCATGCGAGACGACGACCGTTGGCCGGTCGACCGTTTTCAGCCAGGTGCCGATCCGCCCTGAAAGCATTTTGTAGCTTTCACCATCGGGGGGAACAAATCTCCACTTGTCAGCCCGGCGCTTAAGGATAAGGTCCTGCTCTTCGTCAGCCAACTCTTCCAAGGTGAAGCCTTCCCAGGCACCAAAGGTGATTTCCTTCAGCTGATCATCAAGCCTGTAGGTTTTTGAGTCGATCTCCATGGCCTGACGCATCAACTCCATGGTGGATCTGGTACGACCGAGAGGCGAACAAACGAAATCCAGAGACTGATGACTGATGCCTTCGGCCTCCAAAAAGGTTTTCAAGCGCTCGCCATTGCCGGTTGCCTGCCCCTTCCCCGTTGCGTTGAGAGGAATGTCCTTATGACCTTGCATACGACCTTCGAAGTTCCAGTCCGTCTGTCCATGGCGAACAAAAACCAGCAACTCAGGGTCATGTAGCTTGGGCAGCTCACTCGAAGCCGGATTTGGGATGGCGTTTGTCATAAAAGATCCAGAACAAAGACTAGGCTTGGCGGCCATGAGACCGCGCAAAGAAAAATGGCCGGACTGGGCCGGCCATTGAACCAGTTCAGTCTTTTACGACCGATATGTCTGGAGCATCCACCGCCTTCATTCCAACAATGTTGTAGCCGCAATCCACATGCTGGATTTCACCGGTGACCCCGCGACCGAGATCGGACAGCAGGAACAGAGCGCTGTCGCCGACTTCCTCAATCGTCACAGTGCGGCGCAGCGGTGAATTGTATTCATTCCACTTCAGGATATAGCGGAAGTCACCGATACCAGATGCAGCAAGCGTTTTAATTGGCCCTGCCGAAATCGCGTTGACACGGATGTTCTGCGGACCGAGATCCATTGCCAGGTATTTGACGCTCGTCTCCAGCGCAGCCTTTGCGACACCCATGACGTTGTAGTGCGGCATGACTTTCTCAGCGCCATAATAAGTCAGTGTCAGAATCGACCCGCCATCGGCCATCAGCTTCTCTGCTCGCTGCGTCACGGCAACCAGCGAATAGCAGGAGATGTCCATGGTGCGTGCAAAGTTGTCCGAACTCGTTTCAACAAACCGCCCGGTCAGCTCAGCCTTGTCGGAGAAAGCGACAGCATGAACGAGGAAGTCGATCTTGCCCCACTTGTCTTCCAGCGTCTTGAAGACTTCATCAATCGAAGCTGCGTCGGTTACGTCGCAATGTCCGGCAACAATGGCACCCAACTGATCTGCCAGCGGCTCAACGCGTTTCTTCAAGGCATCACCCTGATAGGTAAGAGCCAGCTCCGCGCCTGCATCCGCCAGAGCTTTGGCGATGCCCCAGGCGATTGATTTGTTGTTTGCCACGCCCATGATCAGGCCACGTTTGCCATTCATCAGTCCGCGCGTTTCCGCCATCGTCATCTCCGAAAAGGATTTCATTACCACCCGAATGGGCTGGCATCCTATGGCACAAGGGATTTCTTCCTTCAAGAGACCCGGCAGCGGAATGAGGCGTCGACGGCGGCCCGATCACCCACTATGTTGGCGCGCAAATTTTACTGTCAAACTTAACGAGGAACCCGCGCATGGAGCGTTCCCCCCACGCCGATCGCTTCGCCGAGATAATCGGCGCAGCAAATGTTTTGACCGCCAAAAGCGACCAAGCCCCCTACCTGACAGAGTGGCGCGATCTCTACCAGGGCGTCACAACGATGGTGCTGCGTCCCGGCTCCACCGAAGAGGTGAGCGCGGTGATGACCTATGCCTATCAAAATAACCTGAAGGTTGTTCCGCAAGGCGGCAACACAGGCCTGGTCGGTGGGCAGATTCCGCAGGAAACCGGGGATGAGATCGTCCTTTCGCTGTCGCGGCTGAACAAGGTGCGCGCTGTCGATCCGGTCGGCTTCACCATAATTGTGGAGTCCGGAGTTGTTCTCGAGACGCTGCAAAATGAGGCCGAAAAAGTCGACCGGCTGTTCCCGCTTTCACTCGGTGCACAAGGCTCCTGCCAGATCGGCGGCAACATTTCCACCAATGCCGGCGGCACCTCCGTACTGGCATATGGCAACACGCGCGACCTTGTTCTCGGGCTCGAAGTCGTCCTGCCGACGGGAGAGATTTGGAACGGGCTCAGGACCCTTCGCAAGGACAATACCGGTTATGATTTGAAACAATTATTTATCGGCGGCGAAGGCACCCTGGGGATTATTACCGCAGCTTCCCTGAAGCTTTTTCCGAAGCCCAAGAAAATGGAAGCAGCATTCGTTGGACTGCCGGACCCTCATGCGGCTCTCAGGCTGTTCACGCTAGCCAAAGCGCAGGCAGGACCCGTCCTGACCGGCTTTGAGATCATGCCGCGTATCGGCGTTGAGTTTTGCTTGAGCCATCTGGACGGAGCCCGTGATCCCCTTGAAGGGTCTCACGCATGGTATGTGCTTATGGAGCTCTCCAGCGGGTCAGACGCATTTCCGGTGCGCGACCTGCTTGAAGGCATTTTGGGGGATGCGTTCGAAGACGGACTGGTGGAAGACGCGGCGTTTGCCCAGAACCTCAGCCAGGTACAGGATTTCTGGCACATAAGACATGGCATGTCAGAGGTTCAGAAAGCAGAAGGCGGATCGATCAAACACGATGTGTCGGTGCCAGTTGCCTCGATCCCGGAGTTCCTGGACAAAGCTGCCGCAGCCGTTGAAGCCTTCGTGCCTGGTTGCCGGCCTGTGCCATTCGGCCATATCGGGGATGGCAACATTCATTTTAATGTCAGCCAACCAGTCGGTGCAGACAAGGCTGCCTACCTGGTGAACTGGGATGACATGAATGCAATCGTTCACGGCATTGTTCAGGACTTTGGCGGCAGCATATCAGCCGAACACGGGATTGGCAGGCTGAAGCGGTCGCTGCTGAAGGAAGTCAAAGCGGATATCGAGTTGGATCTGATGCAGAGAATTAAGTCGGCGTTCGATCCAAAGGGTCTTCTCAATCCTGAGCGGGTTCTGTGACGCCTGACTGAAATCAATTCGAACTCGCATGTCAGCAGCTGCCGATCCCATCGGCAGCTGTTTTCAATTTGAGCTCCTGTTTCTTTCCAACGAAACAAGAACTGCGTGAATACATTTCCAGACGGACAGTAGTCACGCCGAATTACTGGCACTGTCCTTTGGAAAAACACGATTCGCCGTTCAAGACTTCAGAAAGCGACCGGACATGCACCAACCGTTCAAAACGACAAACGATCAATTGGTAATACTGGCGAGACACCTTAATTATCTAACGGCCTGGGGATAAGAAATTCCCGCGCCAATAGAAAATCAACAACCCTAATACCTTATGCACCGGCGCGCAGAAAGCTGATCCTACTGAAGTTTCTGCAAACGCTGCCCAGTTCGATCCCCACTCGCGTTGCCCAAAAACGTCCCACCCGGCGGCTGGAATTGTCCCCAACTTCGTCTGAACGAGTCGCCGCTTCGGGGTCTGCAGGTTGAGAACTTCGGGCTGTTCGCCTCCTAGCGCGAAATACACCTGGAATGAGCTATCGTTAAAATTCGCTAGCTCATTTGCGTTATCGCCAGATTTTCACTGCTTAAAATCCCGATTTTTACAAGCAGCGTTTGAAAACTTCGAGAAAAAATCCCGAAAAGTTAATAATTTCCTAAAACTGTCTTTATGCCCAAAGGCATTCTTGAAGATGCAGAAGGAGATCAACTCGGTCAGGACTTAAAACAACTCCCTGACGCAAACGTAATGCAAGATTCGCCATGTAAAATTTACATGCGCCGCAATCGTCATCTACAAAAATTACAATATGAAACGTCTATGACCTCATAAGAATAAGCTATTTGTAAACATGGTAAGTAAAAGGTTAATGGTGTTTCATAGGCGTAAAAAAGCCACCGGTCAGGAGGCCCAAAAAGGGTCCAAAGACCTAACAAAAGCAACGGGCAGCGACGGCGGAATATCGCAGCCCATTAGACAGTGCACGGGGGAGCAAGATGCATGTTCCCTCAAATGGAGGCCACTATGCAGGTTCAGAACCTAGCAAGCTCGGATCAATGGGATCGTGTAAAAAAGGAATTGAGAAACGAACTTGGAGATGATGTTTTTTCCAACTGGTTCGGACGCGTCAAACACGAAGAAACCACAGGCGACGCAGTTCGGCTGTCAGTACCGACCCGTTTTCTCAAAAGCTGGATCCAAAGCAATTATGAAAAGCAACTCGTTGGACTTTGGAAACGCGAGCAAGGCGAAATCAACCGCATTGAACTGACCGTTCGCGGAGCATTACGCCCCCGTCAGATCAGCAAGACCCCACCAAAGGCAATCACGGCTCGCAGGATCAGTGGTCGACCTGCTCCATTCAGCAGCACACCACAATTCGGCTCGGCTGTCGGCACTGCCGCCATTCCCTGTCTTGCAGACAGCGGTGAAGAAGCTGCGACCGATTTCCTGAGCGGTGCGGCCCTGAACCCGAAGCTCACTTTCGATACGTTCGCTGAAGGCGCTTCAAACAGCCTGGCTTGTGCTGCAGTGCGCCAGATAGCAGCAGGCCACGAAGGCACGCTGGACCTTCTTTATATTCATTCAACAACCGGGATCGGCAAAACTCATCTGCTACAGGCAGCGGCAACCGAGGCCCGGAAAACCGGACGCCAGGTCGCGTATCTGTCCGCAGAATTCTTCATGTACCATCTGGTGCCTGCTCTGCGGACCCCGGCATTTCCGGTGCTCCGTCAGGCGATGAGATCCATCGATCTGCTGTTGGTGGATGACCTTCAGTTTCTCCATGGCAAGCAAGCCCATGAGGAATTCAGCAAGACGCTCGAACTGCTGATGGAAGCTCCTTCGCAAATCATCATGGCATCCGATCGTGCGCCGGAAGATCTCGATACTTTGGGACATGGCCTGCGGCAACGGATCCAGAGGGGCCAGGTTGTCGGCATCCAGTCTACGGACTACGCCTTGCGTCATGACATCTTGAGAAAACGCACCGCTTCCGCGCGGCGGACGCACCCGGGTTTTTCCGTCCCGGAGGAGGTTACCGACTATATAGCACGGTACGTCATCTCTTCTGCTCGCGACCTGGAAGGCGCTCTGAACCGGCTGTTCGCACACAACCAATTGACCAAGCAATCCGTGACGATGGAGCTTGCGGAAAAAACCCTGCACGACCTGGTACGCATCGGCGAACCACGCTCGATCAAGGTTGAAGAAATTCAGCAGGTGGTCTGCAAGCATTTCAGTGTCACCAAGGCAGATCTCCTGTCATCATGCCGGGCTCGCACGCTGGTGCGTCCACGTCAGATCGCGATGTATATCGCAAAGGTCATGACCGGGCGGTCTTTGCCGGAAATTGGCCGCAGGTTCGGTAATCGCGACCACACAACGGTGCTGCACGCAGTCCGTAAAATTGAATCCATGGTGAAGCACGACACCGTGCTTGCTCAGGAAGTCGAACTCCTGAAGCGTCTGGTTCACACCTGACCCGATCCGGGGTCGCTCCCGGCTGACTGCGCAATCGGGGCCATCCGATTGCGCACAAACTCCCGGCAGCGGTTACCGCCTGCCGGTTCATCTAAACCTCCCTCTCCTTAAAGCCGCAATAGCGGCTTTCTTTTTGGTCATTGACTCAATCGAGGTCGACGCTTATTGACGGCTCCGGTTCGAGAGCACCGGCCGCCCGCGGGCATTTCCCTTGGTGAAGTTTCTCGCGCGATCCATTCGCGGACATGCATGAGCTTCCACAGGACTGTGCAGGCTGATGGCAATGCGGGCCCCGTCGACATCGCCTGCCTTTCTTGAAAGGTACATCTCATGTCGCCTCCAAGCGTCGCCGACCTGAAAACTCAGGCCAAGCGGTTGCGTACCGCGCTCGCTGCAAAAGGCCAAACCGTTTCCCACAGCCAGGCACTGGAAATCTTGTCGGTGCAACATGGCTTTAAGGACTGGAATACAGCCTGCGCGGCACTCTCAAAGCCAAACTCCGTTTCCTTTTCCGTCTCGGACCGGGTGACGGGGACATACATGCTCCAGCCCTTTGAAGGCGAAATCCTGTCGCTTTCCAAGCTGGGATCATCGGGGCAATACCGGATCACCCTCCAGTTCGATACACCGGTCGACGTGGTAACATTCGACAGCTTTTCCGCGTTGCGCAGTCGCGTTACCTGCGTGATCACGGCTGACGGTATCGCGGTCAAAAAAACCTCCAACGGTGAACCATATCTGCGACTGAAGACATCAGGTTGATGTCCGGTTCCAATGCGCGGTGCTGGCCTTGCGTTCGCTTGAGGACAGCACCGCGTCCTCCTCCACACTCAGGTTCGCCGTTTCGTAAAATCATGAAAACCGGCGGAAGCCATGGCATAGTAGCAATTCAGACAAATTGAAGGGCTTGGCACACCGACCCGCCGGCAGCGGCGTCTTGGGCCAGGTTCGTACCCGTGACCCGAGGACGTCAGACATGACCGAGCAGATCGCCGCTGCCTCGAAGCCCTTTCACCGGCTGCGCTTATTATGCGTCCTGTTCGCGCTGCTGGCGTCAGCCCTGGTTTCCACCGCGTCTGCCTCTGTCATGCCAGGCGGTAATTCCGGCTGGCTGGTAGTCGCCAGCCGGCCTGATGCAAATACCGCAATTTCGCTGGCAAGTGGATTTGCCAAACGATTTCCGCAAGTTACTGTCTTTCAGTCCAACAACGGCTGGTATGCCGTCACACTGGGCTGGATGAGACAGCCAGCCGGAAATTCATACAGGGCCCGGCTGGTTTCCACGGGGATCATTCCCGGTGATAGCTATTTTCACAACGGTCAGCGGTTTCAATATGCGGTCTGGTCCGCCACCGGCATGACAGGCGCGGCTTCGCAGGCACTGTTTGCCGCTACCGCCCTGCAGCAAGGAACCAGTCCATCGCCCGAACGGTCGCCACCCCAGGCTTATGTGAGTGGCCTGGATCCGCGTGGCGACAACTACCTGTCGCTGCGTACAGGTCCCGGGACGCGTTATCAGGAAGTCGCACGTATGGCCCCAAATACTCCGCTCACAATCCTGGGGCGCAGCGGTTCCTGGCTCAATGTCGCAATGGCAAACGGGCGCAGCGGCTGGGCCTACAGCAAGTACGTAGCCTCTGCGCCCTCGTATGCGCCTTCACCGAAAACGCCCGTCATTGCGCCTCCTCCGGTCACGTCACCGACAATTGCAAAACGGTCGATTGCTCCTCCCCGCCCTGGCGTTGTCGGCGATCTGAGCGACAGTGGCGACAGCTTTTTGTCGCTGCGGACCGGTGCAGGATCCCGTCACACGGAAATTGCGCGCTTGCTTGAGGGAACCGAGGTTTCAATGCTTGCCCAGCAAGGCGCCTGGTTCGAAATTGAGCTTACCAACGGCATGAGAGGCTGGGCGCACGGCCGTTATCTGGCAGCTGCCAAGCCATCCTCGTCTGGGGCTGTTTCGCCGGGCGTGCCGACCATCGGACCTGATGCAAACTCAAATCCACCTGCTTCATCCCCGAATTTGCCTGACCTGTCATCTTTGCCTGATGGAAAGCGTGTTGCTCTGATCATCGGCAATTCGGCCTATGAGCACACGACACCCTTGCCCAATCCGAAGAATGATGCGGCAGGTCTGACGGCCTCCCTGAAACGGCTTGGCTTCACGGTTATCCTTGGTCTCGACCAAAGCAAGGTGGCCATGGAGAACACCATAAGATCCTTTGTGCGCAACATTCAGGACGCGGATGTTGCGCTCTTTTTCTATGCCGGTCATGCCATGCAGATGGATGGAAGAAACTTCCTTATTCCGATCGATGCCAAGTTGGAAGACGCAACCGCAGTCGATTTCGAAACAATCGAACTCGGCACGGTCCTGAACTACATGAACGCCCCCGGCAGACTGTCGATCGCTTTGCTCGACGCCTGCCGGGACAACCCACTGTCCCGGCGGTTTCGAACCCTTAGCCGAAGTGCCTCTGTTGGCCGCGGCCTCGCAGCACCGCGTGCGGGAGATGGCAATATCCTGATCGGATTTGCAACAGCCCCCGGCGATGTCGCTCTGGACGGGGAAGGCCAGAACAGTCCGTTTACCGAGGCTCTACTGAAACATATCGAAACGCCGTCTCTGGAAATTGAAATCATGCTCAAGCGCGTCAAGGCCGATGTCTATGCCTCCACGCAAGGCTCTCAATCTCCCTGGCACAATTCGGCACTTCGCCGTGAATTCTATTTTTCAAAGTAAAATGCCAGAGCCTAGCTCAAGCGTGCCATCACCAGATGCCCGGGGACGGGTTCACCTTCCTCAAGACGAACCGTGATCGGTTCCATGGCAAGGACCTCAAATCCGGCAGCGCCAAGCCCGGCGAGAACGTAAGCCTCTCCTTGCGCAAACCGGTTCTTGGGTCCGACCATATATGACCGGCCTGCGAGGGTCTCCTTGGGGAGGGTTTCAGTGGAAAAAGTCAGGTACCCGCGTGCATTCAGCCGGTTTGACGCTCCATTCAGGAACGGTTCGATCGCTCCCAGATAGGGCAGCACGTCCGTGGCGGCGATCAGATCCCAATGTGGCCTGGAACCGTCCTCTTCTTCAAAATCTTTCAAAAACTCAACGGCTTCACCAACATAAAGGTCATCATAGACCTCTCGATCATAGGCCAATTCCACAATGCGTTCCGACAGATCGACCCCTGTCCGATGATGCGTGCAATCCGCGAGGGATACACCTGTCAACCCGGTGCCACAGCCAAGGTCGAGCATGCGATCGAATGGGCCAATGGCCAGGCGATCAATCAGGTCGCGCACCAGCAAAGGCACGCAATACCCCAGTTCATCAACCAGGATCTCGTCGAAGACATCTGCATGCTGATCAAAGAGTGTTGCCACATAGGCATCAGGCATTTTTTCGGGAGAATTCTCAACACCTATGGCCGCAAGACGTATCGCGACGCCTCCCGTGTCCTTCGGATCGAGTGCCAATGCCAACCGGAAGGCTTCTTCCGCCCCGGTCAGATCACCGGTCTTTTGAAGCTCGAGCCCTTTGTTGTACGCCTCAGCCAGCGCTTCATTGTCTGTCTCGTTGCCTTGAGACGGTGCGTCGTCATCATCGCTCATCGGATCTCCTTAGAGCCCCTCCCCTACAAGCATCCATTGCGCTTTGCACGGGAAATTTCGTCAAAAAAGATCAAGCTGGCTGTCGTCCTTGGCTGGTTTTCCAGACCTGGAGTCCACTGGCTTTGCATGGGCCAGGACCATCTCATCTTCGCTGACAGGACGCTGCACGTCTTCATCGTCATTGACGACCTTGTTCACCCGCGTTGAAACAGGGTCAGCGACCAGAAAGTCATCCTCAACTGGAACCAGAAGTTTCTTTGCCTCACGCACATCCACATTTGCCGTATCAAGCCACACATCAAAAACTTCCGGTTTCAGAATGACCGGCATTCGATGATGAATGCCCGACATCATCCTATTGGACTGCATGGTCAGAATTGCACCGCTATCCATGTCGCCGCCATCAAGGTCTGACCAGGTATCCCAGAGGCCCGCAAATGCCATCAGATCACCGTTGGCAGGGTGGATCCAATAAGGTTGCTTGCCTTCCGGCGTCCGCCGCCATTCATAAAAACCCGACGCTGGAATGAGGCAGCGGTGATGCCTCATCGCTGCGCGGAACGAGGGTTTTTCAGCGGCTGTTTCCGCTCTTGCGTTGATCAGAAGCGTAAAACTGCCAGGGTCCTTGACCCAGGAAGGTATCAGCCCCCAGCGCAATAGGTGAAATCTGCGCTTACCGAAGTCCTGGCGAACGACTGCCAGGGGCTGTGTTGGTGCGATGTTGTATCTGGGCGGAAAGTTCGGCTGGTCCAGATATTCAAAAAACTCCGAACAGCGTCCGGCGGCGTAGTGAGGGCAAGTCGGCCGCACATTTTAGGTATCCCCTATCCGGAACCGGTTCGCGTTCAGAACTCGGCGCTACAAGCTGATGCCAAGTTAGGCAATTGGAAACAAAAAGAAGTAGTCTGATCATCAAGTCAATCACGGGGGACGGGTATGGAGTGTTTGGATCCAGTTTTGGGCGCCGGGGATCTGGCAGCCGAAAGGCTGGAGCAGGCGAATATCAATCCCCAGACTGGTCTGGCAACGGACTACCTCAATCATTTCAACGAAGTGATGATGCTGCTGGAAATGCTTCCGGCAATGCCTGATTGCGCAGAAGATGTTCTCGATTGGGAACCTCTGGACTATGAAGGTCATTTTGAAAATTCGACCTTCAAGGACAAGAATCTGGCCATTGCGGCTTATCACGCCGCGCCCAATTACTTGCGTGAACATCTGGAAGCCCAGGTTGCAGACATCAACAACCTGGTTGGTGAAATTCAGACGCAGCTTCGCGAAGCTGCCGACCCTGCCACCGTTGCTGCGGAAATCGCCGACAGAGCAACCCATGAGATCAAACCGTTGATTTCTGTTGCCGGTGCCGTGATCCACGGTCATGTTGAGCCAGAAGCAACGCAACATGAAGGCGATGGTGCCCAGGCGGAAATCGACGCCCTGTTCGCCTGATCCGAACTACTTTCCCAGGCCGGTATATGTCCCGTTTTTATCCAGATGCGCCCCGTGTCGGTGTCAGTGTACTGTGCGTTAAAGACAACAAGGCGCTCATGATCAAGCGCGGCAAGGAGCCTTACCTTGGTCATTGGAGTCTGCCCGGAGGCCTTGTTGAATTGGGTGAAACCCTGAAACAAGCTGCCGAAAGAGAGTTGCTTGAAGAAACCGGCGTTCAAGCCATTCTCGATGAACCGGTTGAAACCTTCGACTCCATAGTCCGGGACGAGCACGGAAAGGTAGTGACCCATTTCATCCTGACCGTCTTCCGGGGCAGTTATCTCTCCGGGTCGGCTCTGGCCGGCGATGACGCCGCTGATGTTGCGTGGGTTCACATCGACGATCTGGATGACCGACCGACAACGCCTGGTACACCAAAACGAATTCGGCGGCTCATGCAGGTCTGACAGTCGCCTATGCGCTTCACGCAGCTTTGCAAAGACTGTGATTCCATTTCCGCTGAAAAATGTTGGACGATGGCCCAGAAACAACTTGCGTCTCGGAGACACGACCATGTGGCCGTTAGGAACTACTGGAGCAGCGCTCCTGCGATCCATGACACTTGTCAGCCTTCTCGCCCTCGCCTTCTCCAGCTCAGGTCATGCCAGTCCCGAACGATGGCAGCGGGGCGGTTTCACCACTGATTTTTCAAAATCCACCGTCGACTTCAAAGATATTTTTTCCGGTGGCCCACCAAAGGACGGGATACCATCGATCGATGAGCCGCAATTTGAAACGGCCAGCACGATAACCTGGCTGGACGGCAGAGAACCGGTGATCCGTCTGGAACAAGGCGACGTTATCAAGGCCTATCCGCTACAGATCCTCATCTGGCACGAAATTGTCAACGATCGCATTGACGATCTCCCGGTCGCCGTTACCTATTGCCCGCTCTGCAACTCCTCCATCGTCTTCGACCGCAGGCTCGACAGCGAATTACTGGATTTCGGAACAACCGGACTTTTGCGCAACTCTGACCTTGTTATGTACGACCGCCAATCGGAGACCTGGTGGCAGCAGTTTACGGGTGAAGGCATTGTTGGAACGCATGCCGGCCGGGAGCTGAAAATGGTCCCGTCGAGGGTCGTTGCTTTTGCGGACTTCAAGAAAGCGCACCCAAATGCCGAGGTCCTTGCCCGGCCCGTGCCTGCAAGACGCAACTATGGTCACAATCCCTATCTCGGGTATGACAGTCGCTCCGCACCTTATCCACTCTATAAAGGCGATTTGCCGGACGATATCAATCCGATGGCAAGGGTAGTGATCCTACGCAATGGTGACACGCTCATTGCGGCAACGCTGGAACACATCCGCCAAAATGGCTCGCTTGAGCTTGAAGACGGCGTGTCGTTGCGCTGGACAGGTGAAATCTCCTCCATCCTGGACAAAGGCAAAACCGACGCAGGCCGCTCTATCGTGTCTGTCGACGCGGTGAAGACCTCGGGATCTGATGAAGTGCCGCTCGTTCATGACGTAACCTTCGCATTCGTGGTTCACGCCTTTCACCCTGAACTGCCAATTCTTGGGATCAAGTCACCATAGCGCTTGCAGCATGCAGCTCACTTGCGCATGATCCGCTCATGAAGAACGGATGCAAGCGATTTGCCTCGGCCCGCGCTGCCCTTTTTGCGATTCCAATGCTGTCGCTACCTGCACAAGTTGTATTGGCGCAGGAGAGTTCTGTGGACGAGCCGCCCTTTGAACAACAGCTGATGCGCTTGTCAGAAATCTTCGGTGCCCTTCATTTTCTCAGACCGCTATGCGGCGAAGATGACACCCCAAGCTGGCGGGACCAGATGGAAGACTTTCTGGACGCTGAAACACTGGACGAAAACCGGCGCCGACGTTTTATCGAACGTTTTAACCAAGGTTATCGTGGCTTTTCAGTTGCTTACCGGGACTGCACTGACGCGGCGCGTATCGCAATGGGACAGTACCTGAGCGAAGGCGAAACAATTATCACCGACGTCACCAGTCGATACGGCCGATAATTCCACAGAAAACTTTCAAAAGTTACGACTTCGTAAACCTTTTCCATCAAATTTGTGGGTGGACGTTAAGTTTGCGTTCACGGTTACTTATCAGCGCGGTACGCCGTGCTAGGATCGGACTACAAGATTCGGGGCAGGAACACGCTGGAGTTGTTACGCAGCGTACGGAGAGAACCGGTAAGGAAGCGAATGATAAACGACGATTATGCTGATGCGGCAATGGAAGCCGAATTTGCCGAAGACGAAGACATCAGGCGTGCTGCTCTGGGCTTCATCTCCGACGCATGGGCAGAAGCAATTGCCAATGGTGTCGACGCTGACGCAGTAGCGCATGCGGCAATGTTCACAGCTCTCGCGGATCTCGTAGCCGCCTATGGCGAAGACGCTGTTGCCAAGCTTGCCGAAGGACTGCCGGATCGCATCCTGCAAGGCGACTACACTGTGAACCGCGTTCTTCAATAGTCCGCCAGGAATTAGAAAATGAAAAAGGCCGGACAGTCCGGCCTTTTTTGATTCTGTCTTACCTGGCGAAAGGTCCCTATCCGAACGCGTCAAACGCCAGGTTCGCGTAAAGCAACAGACCGAAAGAGATCAGCAAGACACCCGCGATGTGGTTCACCCGATCAAGCCACTTGTCATCAATCGACTGTCTGAAGTGGGATACAGTTGCCGATATGAACACCCACCATGACGTTGCTCCCGCTGCAACGCCGGCGACCATAATCAATGCACCAATATGATCGCCGTGCTGCGGCCGCCAGTCACCCAGGCTGCCGAAGATAAAAATAAAAGCCAGAATCGCTCCCGGATTGGTGATTGCCATGAAAAACGCTGCCGCGGCATCTCCCAGGAACCCTCTTTCGAACCCATTGCCCTTGCCGTTCAGGTGCGGATGGGTGTGCCAGATCTTGAAGCCGAATATGATCAGCAGTGCTCCGCCGACAAGTTCGATCAAACCCGACTGACCCTTGATGAAATTTATGACCGCTGACACACCGAAAATGGCTGCGGCTGCATAAATCGTGTCGGCCACGACTGCGCCAAGACCAACAAAGACACCCTGGCGGAAACCGCTGTGAACGGCGTGCTGGATCGCCATGATGTTGACCGGGCCGACAGGCGCTGTTGTGAGTATGCCGACAACAAACCCGATCAGCGCATATTCAAAAAATGACACAACCGGTCTAACCCCCAGACCTCTGATCTCGCTATCGTGAAGATTGCACTTTTCGATAAACGTCCATCAGCTTGATGACAAGGCGCGAGAAATTCACATTGGCGCTGTTTCCACACTCGCATGAATTGTTTAATGAAAGGCCTATTCAATTCGGGCAGGGCGGCATCGGGAGACAGTCAAAAATGAGACGGATATTCTCGGCAACAGGTCTTGCCCTATTCGCCGCTTTGGGCGCGAACGGCGCCATGGCGGCCAAGGCGCTCACAGTGCAGACGGAAACCATACCGGTCACATCCGGCATTCAGTCGGACACGGCACCGCTTTCTGAAGACGACGTTAAGGTTCCGCAGTCGAGTAGCCCGCCACCGTCCGACGATCCGAAGGTCAAATCAACCGATGCAGGTGCACAGGCCCCGCTGCCGGAAGTTCTCTACAGCACGGACTATCTGCCAAAGCCCGTCGCGCGCATGCATTCACAGTTGAAAGAAGCCGCACTGCTTGGCGACATGAAACGCTTGCGCATGGTTCTTGAAAGCAACGAACTGCCGCCGACATTATCCTTTGGCGAGATCGGTGATCCGATCGAGTTTTTGAAACAGAGTTCGGGCGACGGTGAGGGTTTTGAAATCCTGGCCATCCTGGCCGATGTTCTGGATGCCGGTTTCATTCACGTCGACAAGGGCACGCCCCAGGAAATGTATGTCTGGCCCTATTTTGCCCGCTTCCCGCTGCATGACCTGACAGCTGAACAGAAAGTCGAGCTGTTCCGCATCGTGACGGCTGGTGATTTTGCCGAGATGCAGGACTTCGGAGCCTGGAGCTTTTACCGTGTCGGCATCGGCCCTGACGGCACACTGCACTATTTCGTTGCAGGGGATTAACTGGGATATCCCCGGAAGGCTGACTTCAACACACGCTTTCCATGCACGTTGTCCTTGGTCATACTCGCGACCTTCCTGCTATCGGCCACGAGGCGCAGATTTGGCTATCGAAACCGCAGACTATGAGCCGCACGATCGCGCCTCGCTTGTTCCGATACTTTCAGTGAATTTTGTCGGCACGCTCGGATTTTCAATTGTTGTACCGTTCATGGTTTTTCTTGTGGCCCAATGGGGCGGCAATGCCATCATATATGGGGCGCTGGCTTCAACCTATTCCGTGTTCCAGCTGATCGGAGCCCCTATTCTTGGAAAATGGTCCGATCAGGTCGGCCGCCGAAAGGTCCTTCTGCTCAGTCAGCTTGGAACGATGCTGTCCTGGATCATTTTTCTAACTGCCTTCGCATTGCCGACCGACTCACTTCTTGATGTGGACAATGCCCTTCTTGGACAGTTCAGTCTGACATTGCCCCTGATCATCCTGTTTCTTGCAAGAGCCGCCGATGGCCTTACCGGAGGCAACGTTTCTGTTGCCAATGCCTATCTGGCCGACATTACCGATGACGCGCACCGCACCAAAGACTTCGGCAAGATGGCAATGTCGACAAATGCCGGTTTCATTCTGGGCCCCGCTCTGGCCGGTCTTCTGGGAGCAACCGTTCTTGGCGAGATCGTGCCCGTGGTCGCAGCGCTGGCAATCTCGATCATCGCCAGCGTCCTCATTCTTCTCGGGTTGAAGGAAAGCCATGCCGAGGTCCTGAAATCAAAGCCAGGCCTTCGCAATGCCTGCAAGGTGTTCGGACAGGACACAAAGGAAGTCTACCAACTAAAAGGCCGCGAGGAGACCTCGAACCAGGATATTCTTCGTCTACCGCTGATGCCCGCACTCCTGACCGTCAACTTTCTGGTCATGCTGGGGTTCAGTTTCTTCTATATCGCGTTTCCGGTTCACGCCGCGACACAGCTCGCCTGGACGGTGACCGAAACCGGGGTTTTCTTCGCTGTCCTCAGTTTGTGGATGATGCTCGTTCAGGGGCCCCTGCTCTCTCGGGTATCTGGATTGATACCCCAGCATATTCTGCTTCTGGCGGGCGGACTGATACTGAGCCTCGGATTTGTATGCCTGTTCTGGGAAAATCCAATCACGATTTATCTTGCCGCCCTTTTCATTGCCATTGGCAATGGGCTGATGTGGCCAACTTTCACCGCGGTTCTGTCCGAATTCGCCGGACGTTCGCTCCAGGGCGCTGTCCAGGGCTTTGCCAGCAGCCTCGGGGCCGCGGCCAGCATATTCGGCTTGCTTGCAGGTGGCCTGCTCTACAATTGGGCTGGTGCCTGGGTCTTCCCGCTTGCCGCTGTTGTTATTGCAAGTGCGGCCATGATTTCGGTCAGTTTCAGACGGACCAACGAAAGTGAGGCTGAGACTTCCGGTAAATGAAGCCAGGATTTTGGCCGTTTAGCTTATGGCAAGTCCGCAAAGCTAAGGGTGCCTCAGACCAATTCATGGCGTCATCATGACCCCGCTGCCGAGCCTTCAGTTTGCGCGCGGCGAGAACAGTAGCTTCAGGTAGGTGCGCAACAACATGATTTGTTCCGAAGCGCTGTTGTTCTCGCGAAGGGCCCGCTGAAGAACCAGCCCTCCTTCGACAACGCTTGAAACCATGTCGCCGAGAGCATCAAGATTCACATTCTCGTTTGGCTGGTAGACCAATGCGATCTCTTCAAACATGCCGCGGAAGCGCCGACGCCAGCTCAAGATTGCCTGGCGATTCAGCTCCCGGACACCGTTGTCGAACAGACGGTCTTGATAAGCGGTCGCGGCGATTACGCAGCCAGGATGGCCATTGGGCATATCGGCCAGCATCTCTGCCAGCATTTTCAGACCGATCAGCATTGAATGAAGCGGATCGTCGCTCAGTTCGCGCGCCCGGGCAAACAAATCGTCATAAAGTGCGTCTTCAACAGCGATGTATCGTTCAAGCATTGCGCGTGCCAACGCGTTCTTGTCCTTGAAGTGATAAAAGAAACCTCCGCGGGATATCTGTGCGCCGGCAACGATCTCGTCGATCGACGTCGCCTCGAAGCCTTTTTCAAGCACTGCTGCTTCTGCAATATCCAGGATCCGGGTACGTGTGTCGGATTTTTCGGTCATCTGCCCCTTCCCAACTGTACCGTGAGTCCAGTTCAAGCGTTTCCTACACCTATCGCTGTGACATCAATCTGCCTTAGCCATTGAAATTACTGCACAAAAATAATTTGAGCAACCTGACCACGCGACAACTACCGACGGATCGGCGTGCAGCATACTTCTTGTCCATCAAACAAAGGATGGAATAAATGCGAATTCAATTACTTGCCGAGGCGGATCGATTTTTCCTGACCGACGGCGGCCTTGAGACTTTCATGATTTTTGACAAGGGTCATGAGCTCCCCTGCTTCTCCGCTGCCGTGCTGTTGGATACCGAAACCGGTCGAAATGACCTGACCGCGTATTATGAGACTTTTATTGATCTGGCCCGGAAATCCGGTCGAGGGTTCGTTCTGGATGCCCCCACCTGGCGGGCGGGCCTGGCCTGGGCAGGCCCATTGCAAACTTCCGTGGCAGAAGTCATGGAGACCAATCGCCGTGCGGTTGAATTTGTGAGCGATATTCGCAACACGCACGAAACGGAAGCATTGCCAATTCTTATCAACGGTCTGATTGGCCCAAGCGGAGATGCCTACGCCACTTCGTCCGAACTCACGGCAGAAGATGCGTTCATGATCCATGCACCGCAGATCCATGCACTCGGGCGTGCCGGCGTGGACATGATCAGTGCAATGACACTCACGCACTCAAGCGAAGCAATCGGGATTGCCCGAGCCGCACAAGAGATCGACGTACCAGTTGCCATCGCTTTCACCCTGGAAACAGATGGCCGGTTGCCGTCTGGTCAACCTTTGGGAGAGGCCATCGAAGCTGTTGATCACGCTACCGATGCAGCACCGGTCTACTACATGATCAATTGCGCACATCCTGACCATTTTCAGCATGCACTCGACACCAAAGCCGCCTGGCTCGAGAGAATTGGCGGAGTTCGGGCGAATGCTTCGCGGCAAAGCCATGCAGAACTCGACGCAGCTGAAATTCTGGATGATGGCGACCCTGAGGAGCTTGGCCAGTTGAACCTTCAACTTCTCAAGACACTTCCAAATCTGTGCCTGATCGGAGGTTGCTGCGGCACCGACCATCGCCACGTCACCTGTATCTCGAAACAGGAACTACTTCCGCCGGCGGCTTGAATTCGAACCGAGCGAAACTGAATTTTTTCAGCAATTTCAACCAACACCGACATACGGACACAAAAACCATGATCGACTTGAAACAAATCATTGTTCGGCCTGCGACCTCATCTGACGCGCAGGACCTTGCCAAACTCGTTGATATCGCTGGCGAAGGCATTCCCCACTGGCTGTGGTCACAACATACAGCTGAGAACCGCACACCACTTGAGATTGGAACAGAGCGGGCGCAAAGAGAGAGCGGCGGGTTTTCATACAAAAACGCAATGGTGGCAGAGAATGCCGGACAAGTGCTCGGTATGGTGCTGAGTTACCCGATAGCTGAAGCCCCGGATGAAGACATTGATAGTCTGCCGGACCCAATCGCCCCATTTGTCGAACTTGAAATGAAGTCTGTCGAAACCTGGTACATCAACGCACTTGCCGTCTTTCCGGGTCATCGCTCATCCGGTCTCGGCTCTTTGTTGATGGAGGCAGTTGATACGGCCGCAAGCACATCAGGATTTTCGCGCTTGAGCATTCAAGTCTATAGGCAGAACTCGGGCGCAGCACGACTCTACAAGCGTCTTGGCTTTCGAGAAACCGCAAGATCCCGTGTGAGATTGCACCCGGTGCAACCCTATTACACAGGTGATGTTTTGCTTCTGGAAAAGAACCGATAGCAATTGCTGGGCCTGAAACCTCAAATTCAGACGTATTTCAGGCCCGGATCTGCTAGAACAGGTCGCGATGAGGACGAGCGGAAAAACGGCATGCGACGTCGGGAACTTCTCAAAACGAGTGCAATGCTGAGCACGATCGCATTAACAGGACAGCCACTCTTGGCAATGCAAAAACCCGATTTGTACGTGCCACCGGAAGAAGCGCCACATGAACTGACTTTCATGCAATGGCCAGTCAGCCGACGGGTACACCCGGATACGGCATTTCTGCGTGACCTCAAGCAAACTATTGCTGACATTGCCAATATGATCGCTGCGTTTGAGCCTGTCGTGATGTTGGCTGCAGCGGCAGACCACACAGAGGCTCGCAAGCTCCTGTCGTCGGCTGTTGAACTTTGGGATATTCCGACAGAGGATCTCTGGTGCAGAGATTCCGGTCCCCTATTTGCTTTCAATAGCACGCGGAAACGCGTTGTCAGTCACATCCAGTTCAATGGATGGGGCAACAAACAGGTTCATGAGAGTGATGGCCAAATTGCTTCCCGGGTCGCCGAGCGGCTGGCAATGGAGCTGGTTTCCAGCGGGGTGACCGGAGAGGCTGGTGGGATCGAACACGACGGTCACGGTTTGCTGATCGCCCATGAGAGTTCCTGGGTCAACAACAACAGAAACCCGGGGCTGCCCCGGACCGAGATTGAGAACCTGTTGTTGCAAGCCTATGGCGCAGAACGGTTCATCTGGTCACCTGGCGTCAGGGGCGAAGACATCACTGACTATCATATCGACAGCCTGGCCCGGTTCACTGGCCCTGGACGCGTACTGATCAATCTGCCTGACGAGCCGGATGAGGCCGATCCGTTTCATCAGGCTGCGCTTGATACTCACGACCGGCTTCTTGCGGCTCAGCTGCAGGTGGATGTCATGCCCGAGCCATATGACCATAGGGTACAAACTTTTGATTTCGTCGCCTCTTATGCAAATTATTACGTTTGCAACGGCGGCGTGATAGCCCCTCAATTTGGTGACGCGGAAACCGATGCAATCGCCGTCAAAGCGCTTGAGCGACACTATCCTGGCCGTCAAATTGTCGCGCTGAACGTTGATGCTCTGGGTGAGATCGGTGGTGGCATCCATTGTGCAACACAACAGTTGCCGTCGGCCTGACCCCATCAGTATCCGACCGCCCCGGCCTTCGCCATCCAAATGATGCGTAGATCCGTCATGCAACCTCAGATACATTCACGAAGAGTTGCATTATTCCAGTATCTTATTACAGTTTCCTTAGGGAAGGGATGTTATGGATAGCGCGCTTGCGCGTGCGACCAAGGAAGGAATGAAACATGTCAAAGTTACGAGCCGTTTTAGCGGTTCTGTTGCTAGCCGGCATCGCGTTCCTGGCATCGCCCGTTGTCCGTGCTCAGGCAGACGGAATATTCGATGACGGCTGGACGCTTCAACCCGACGCGTCGTCGCTCAGATTCCAGTCCGTCAAAAACCTTACGCAGGTTGAATCAAGCAGCTTTGCAGAGTTTGAAGGGAAGATCGAAGAGAATGGCGACGCTTCCGTTCGCATCTTTCTTGATTCAATCGATACCAAGATCGACCTTAGAAACGTGCGAATGCGTTTCCTTTTCTTTGAAACATTCGAGTTTCCCTCGGCGGTCATCTCAACAAATATCGATCCGACGGTGTTGAGCGATTTGCCCGAGCGCAAGCGCAAGATTATTCCGCTGACCTTTTCCCTAAAGCTTCACGGTGTCGAGAAGACCCTAACGAGCGAAGTCGCCGTTACGCTGATGAGCGACGATCTGGTCGCCGTGTCGAGTACAGCGCCGATCTCCGTCGCAGCTTCCGATTTTGGTCTGGATAGCGGTGTCAAGAAGCTGGAAGAAGCAGCAGATGTCGTGATCGTACCTTCGGCTACGGTTTCCTTCGATTTCGTCTTTGCCAAGAACCAGGATGATGACGAAGCTCGTACAGCTTCTGCCGAACCCGCCAAACAATCGGAGCTAGCAGCCGCCAAAGCGCTGGAACCAGAGGGCGACTTTGATCTTGAGGCATGCACCGGACGTTTTGAAATCCTGTCGCGCACTGACAACATCTACTTCACCAGCGGCAGTTCCGGTCTTGACCCGAGAAGTGAGCCTTTCCTGAACAGTCTTGTTGACATTGTCGCCCGCTGCCCAGGTCTCGTGATCGAAGTGGCCGGCCATACCGACAGCGTCGGCCGCGCAGCAGCCAATATGAGATTGTCACAACGCCGGGCAACAGCCGTCATGGACTATCTCGTCTCGAAGGACATTCCCGATAATCGGATCAGAAGCGTCGGCTATGGAGAAACCCAACCGGTCGCGTCCAACAACACGCCGGAAGGCAAACGTCGAAATCGCCGAATAGAGTTCTCCATTGTTGAATAGAAACAAAGTCAGCTCAGCTTCGCTAGTTTCGGCCACCTTGATGATCTTGCTGGCCCTGATCTTGCCTGCAAAGGCGGAAGAAAAACGCATTGCGCTTGTCATCGGCAACGCCGGCTACAGCAATGTGACGCCGCTGGACAATCCTCTCAACGATGCCGAGCTGATGGCGTCTTCGCTCGAAGCCGTCGGTTTCGAAGTCATTCTCGTCACCGAAGCAACACAGCTTGAAATGGTTCAGGCAATTGCAAGCTTCGGCAGTAAACTGCGAGACGCTGGCGAAGACGCGACGGGGCTGTTTTATTACGCAGGTCACGGCGTGCAATCTTTTGGCTCCAACTTTCTTCTACCGGTTGACATCGCGCTCAACGATGCCGCCGATCTCAGTCTCGTTGGCGTGCCTGCCCAAGCAGTGCTGTGGCAGATGTTTTCTGCAAAAAACCGAACGAACATCGTCATTCTCGACGCGTGTCGGAACAACCCGTTCACGACAATCGCGGATCTGAACGACAATGGTCTTGCGGAGATGAAAGCGCCCAAGGGCACGTTCCTTTCCTACTCGACCGCCCCAGGTGAAATTGCAATCGACGGTGTCGGTTCAAACAGCCCGTTCACCGAAGCGCTAGCAAAACGAATGACAGAACCGGGGCTCCCGGTCGAGGCACTTTTCAAGAAGGTGCGTGTCGACGTTCTCAGCGAAACCGGCGGGCTCCAGACCCCATGGGACACCTCTTCACTCACCACCGACTTTCAATTCGTCACCGCTGAAGCGCCACCGGCACAACTCCTGCAAATGCGCCAGCTTTGGGACTCGGTTCGTCTGAGCCGTGACCCTGTTCAAATTCTTCTGTTTTTGCGCGCAAATCCGGACAGCGTCTTCACGAAAGATGCCCGGGCACTGCTACAGGAATTGATGCTGGAGGAACTGCAGGCGGAAGCCGGGAAACCCGCACCGGAAACGGAAACTGCCGAGCAGTCGAAACCGGCCGAGCAGCCTGAACCGGTTTCGCCGGGCCAATCGGAGCGCGATCTTATCGAAGAAGCGCGCAAAACCGGCGACGCAAAAGCCTATGAGAACTATCTGAACGCTTACCCCGAGGGCGCGTTTGCCGAACTGGCCCGCCTGGAGTTGCAGTCAATTCAGACAAACGCTCAACGCACGGACCCGATCTCCAATCCTCAGCCTGTCGTGACACAAGAGCCTCAGCAGCCAGCGCCTGATCAGGAGACACGGATCACATTCAATGCTCCATTGGGCATTGGCGATGCCGAAATCGCCACCCGCAGCATAGCCCAGCTCATTCAGGGATCACCTCGCTTTCCACCGATCGAGGGCCTGCCGGAAGACGCCTGGAAAAACAAGAGTTGCGCTTCCTGCCACCAGTGGGAACAGGCCAACCTTTGCGAACAGGCCCAAACCTATTTGAAAGAAAACTCCGAGGCAGCCGACAAAGCTCACCCATATGGCGGCGGATTTAAGTCGGCACTTAGAGACTGGGCACGCAGCGGATGTGAATAGGCCTGTGCGAGAGCCATTCAGGATCGATTGATTGTTTTCTATTCGGCGCTTGTGATTACTGCATAATCTGCATATCCGCGATAGAGCTGGCGATATTCAAGGCCCGCACCTTTTCGTTCTGCAAGAGCCTCAAGTTCCGATTTCAGCTCGCTGCGCGGACTGACGTGGAATGACCGCAGCCACTTGAACAAGGCTTTCCGGAACCAGGCTGGAAGTCGTCCTTGTTGACCGAAATCGACCACGTGAATTCGCCCGCCTTCCGCGAGACACCTGATTCCGGCAGCAAGCGCTTCTCGCCAGACCGGGATCATCGACAGCGTATAAGAATAAATAATCCTGTCGAATGCCGGGATATCCAGACCTTCCGTAGCGAAAGGATCGGCAGCATCGCCTTCAATCAGGTGGACCTGATCGCCGATACCGGCTCTTTTAATGTTCTTCTCTGCGGTTTCCAGCATGTTTCTGGAAATATCGAGGCCGTAGAATCTCGCATCCGGATATCTCCGCGCAGCTGTCACCAGGTTCCGACCCGTGCCGCATCCCAGCTCCAATACCGTGCCGCCTCTCGGCGGTTGCAGATCGCTGATCAGCTGATCGCGCCCGAGAAGATAGTATTTTCGCGTCAGATCATAAAAGTGGCGCTGGTTACGATAGACAGCATCCATCAAACGGGCAGTTTCGACGGCTTCTCTCATTGTCATTTCCGGATCAGCTGACTACCCGTTGAACACATAAAGATGGAACCCGCCATAGATGGAGGAGCGATCCTGCCGACCGAGTTCAAGGCTTTCTCTTTCTTCATAGGTCCAACGATCAAGTATCGCATCAGCAACGCGGCCCGGCAGCAAAGAGGGTTCAGCAGCCGTGCGGAACACGACCCTGGCCCCAGGTCGAGCGGTGCGAGTGATCTCACTCCAAAGGGCATTCAATTGATGATCGGTCATCCAGTCCTGTGCATCGAGAAGCACATAAGCATCCAGCATGTCGTCATCGACGCCTTGCAAGTGCTCGGTGAAGTTCCGGTTCAGGACCCTCACCCTGCCGGCGCGTTCGCGAATTTCTTCAAAATGAGCTCGTTTCAGATAGGGCGGCAAGGGCCCCGATCCTCCAGTGGACCCATCTTTATCCGATGCATATCCGCGCCCGAATGCCTGCCAGGCAAAATAGTTGTCCTGCATGGAAAAATCACAGGCAAGCTTTTCGAGCCTCTGGCGCAGGACCGCTGACATGTCCCCTTCCGCATTGGCTGAGACAAGCGCGTCATACTGTGCCGGTGGAATACCCAGCCCGTAAAGGGACATTTTTTTCGAGGTCGCCCAACGGACAAGTCGCTTGTCAAAGAGGGGCGCCAGCGCCGTATCGAAGAACGAACGTTGCTCCTCAAGCGATTTGGCCTTGACCATGTGCTTGGGGTCGATGCCGTATAGCCGTGCCACAAGGTGACCCAAGCCGATGCAGTATCCGAGGAGACCGTGATGATAGAGATCACGGGAAAAAAGCGTAATGCGTTTCCGGCCCCAATTGGCCAGGTCGCGTCCTTCCCAGTAAGCGATGGTTTCCGGATCAAGGTTGTCTTTGAGGAAACGACGATATGCCGCCACGTTGGCTTTTTCGTCCGCTTCGCCGAAGAAACGGTAGAACGTTTCGTAGTTCGGGAAATACTTGGCTGCGGCCAGTTTCAACCGGCCGAGAGCCACGTGAGCGCGGTTGAGGTCAACCGCGGTGATTTCAGCCGGATTGGCAGTCAGGTAGGACATGACATTACAGCCACCCGAAGCGATTGTGATCATTCTGCTATCAGGGGTCAGTCGCAGAGCCTTCATGTCCACGTCCGGATCTTCCCAGATCTGAGGATAGACAAGGCCCTTGAAAGCGAAGGTGAACAGGCGCTCAAGCATTCCCTCGCGAGAGGTTACCCCGGATCGGTGAACCGCGTTCTTTAGCCGTTTCTTGGACGCCGATAGCGTGCCATTCGCCATTGCCCTCTCCCGAGTCGCCTGTGAAATGAACCTGCTTTCCGATACGGCAGAGACACGACAGTTTGGTGACGTTCCTGGAGAATTATTCGATTGTCCGGGCAATAAAAAATCCCCGCCGGAGCGGGGATCTTCGGTTTCGGATCTGATCGGACAGCCGACTAGCGGGTGACTACGACAAAGTCTGTGCCCAGGCCCGTGTTTCGCTTGAAAGTCCGGTCGGTGATGGTCAGGGATGTCCCTGGCGTCAGCATCTTGGAGATCTCGAGCGCGACCTTTTCCGGCATCACGACCCGGTCAAGCAAGTCTTTTGAGTCGCCGCCGCGGTCGCCTTCTGCTGAGACAGCCATCCAGTCAACAGTCTGGTCGCCCTTTTCAAAATCAAGCGCGGTATAGACGTGCGTACCGATATCCTTGTCTATGTTCTTCAGTGTTACAGGCGCTGAATACACATCACGGAACTTGCGGCGTACGCGAAGCATCGCATTCTGCGGCTTTTCATATCCGGCCTCTGCGTAGATCTTTGCCACAAGCGCATCGGTCACATTGCCGGTCACGGGCAGTTCGGCACCTTCCTGATAAAGGCTCAAAGCAGCCCGTGTCTTGCGGCCGAAGATACCATCGACCGGACCTGCGTCGTAGCCCATCTCATTCAGAAGACGCTGCAGTACTCTCGTGCGGCTCGGCGTTTTCTGAGGTGTAATGATCATCCTCAAAGGCTTGTCAAAATACGGATTTTCCAGCTCGGCAACAGGCAAAGAAGCCTGCAGGTTCGCGGGCTGAATAGCGCCCCGCAGGGCGGGGTCTGCCTGAATGTTCTTGCCGGACAGACTTGCAACCTTGGTCTCGGGAACGAAGGGCTGCGGCAGGACGCTGTGACGGACGCTTTGCGGCTTTGCCGGATCCCTGGTGACGACGACATGCATGCCTCTGTCCGTCATGCTGTAAAGCGACTTGGCAAAGGGACGTGGCATTCGAATGCAGCCATGCGAAGCCGGATAACCGGGCAGCCTTCCCACATGCAGCGCAATACCTGACCAGGTCAGACGCTGCATGAATGGCATTGGCGCATTGTCATAAAGATTGGAAAAATGCTTGCGGCGCTTTTCCAGGATCGAAAAAACACCCGTGGGCGTGCTGTGCCCACGCTTCCCCGAAGAAATCGGCGACGTTTCGATCAGATCGAGCCCGCGATAAACCTGAATCTGCTGCTTGTTCAACGACACCAGCATATGCAACGGTGGCTCGGTTGCCGCTTTTTCGGCATCCTTTGCAGTATCGCGTGCCCATGCACCGGATACGGCGGTAGCTGACAGAAGTGCTGCACTTGCCAGACCCAGCAGAGCGCGTGTCCGCCTTCCGCGGCTATATTGACTAAAAGACGACATCCCAGAGCTCCCCAACGCAAAACCTATCAAGCTCGACCTAGTGTTTAACCGAGATCTTTTTAGATCGGGTTAGGAAACACGGTTACTTATTGGTTTCCTTCACCCTTTCCCCCAATCCGTCGCACACTATCGGGACTCGATCTGTTATTCACATCACAAATTGTACAGCTCTGACTCTAAGAGGTGGGGTTTGCCTCACCTGAGACGCGGGACTTCACGCGTTTCCGATCTATTTCCTGAGGCCGTCCTGAAAGACGACTGCTTCACCACGGGACGGTGTTGTGAGCTCATCTTCCCACATAACACGCTGTCCCCGCACAATGGTTCCAATGGGCCAGCCGGTTACTTCCTTACCGTCATAAGGTGTCCAACCACACTTTGAAGCGATCCATTCGTTCCTGATGGTTTTCTTGAGCTTCAGGTCCACGACAGTGAAGTCCGCATCGTAGCCGATCGCGATCCGACCCTTGCGGGCAGTCTGGAACAATCTAAGTGGGCCTGCGCTTGTCATGTCGACAAATCGGGCGAGGCTCAGTCGACCGGCGTTCACATGATCGAGCATGATGGGAACCAGGGTCTGAACACCTGTCATGCCCGACGGAGAGGCTGGATAAGGTTTCTGTTTTTCTTCCAGCAAATGCGGCGCATGATCAGACCCGAGGATATCGAGAATGCCTTGCTGCAGCCCCCACCACAGACGATCCGAATGATGCGGTGCGCGCACCGGCGGGTTCATTTGAACCAGTGAACCGAGGCGATGATAGGCCTCATCCGTCAATGTCAGATGATGCGGAGTTACCTCGATAGAAGCCACGTCCTTGTGCGCGATCAGATAGTCCACTTCCTCCGCTGTCGAAAGGTGCAGAACATGGATCTTTGCGCCTGTTTCCCGGGCGATCGTGACCAGGCGTTCGGTACACTTCAGGGCTGCAATTTCGTCCCGCCAGATGGGGTGCGAGCTCGGATCGCCTTCAACGCGTTCCCCCTGTCGCTCACGCAAGCGAAACTCGTCTTCGGAGTGAAACGCTGCACGGCGCCTTGTTACCGATAGAATGTCTCTGACACCCTGATCGTCTTCAACCAAGAGATCTCCGGTGGAGGACCCCATGAAGACCTTGATACCTGCTGCTGCCGGGAGCCGTTCAAGTTCGGGAATATCCTTCACGTTTTCGCGGGTACCGCCAACCCAGAACGCAAAGTCGCAATGCATGCGATGGTGCCCACGGCTGACCTTGTCGGCAAGGGCCGCTTCGCTTGTGGTCAAGGGGTTTGTATTGGGCATTTCGAAGACTGTTGTTACCCCGCCCATCGCGGCAGCGCGCGACCCGGTTTCAAGATCTTCCTTGTGCTCAAGACCGGGTTCGCGGAAATGAACCTGTGTGTCCATCACCCCTGGCAAGACATGTAATCCGGTACAGTCAATCACTTCTCCAGCCTGAGCGCTGTCGAATGAGCCGATGCCGGCGATGCGACCATTTCTAATCCCGACATCCCGAACCCCCTCGCCGTCCTGATTGACTACGGTTCCGCCTTGCAGGATCAGGTCATACGTCGCGCTCATTGAGCTCCTCCGGTATCGCGTTCGGGGCATTTTAACTGGTCTCATGGGGCTTATACGCGGACCCTATTAAAAGAGCCAGACACGGCGCCCGGTTTCCACTCTTGCCGGCACCATTGAGAGAGCCTATTTGGGGCAAGGGCGACTGTTCTAATTTCATGTCCGACAAAAGGAAGATGCCGTGCCGTCTGCAACGTATGCTCATCTGACCGATCGTTCGCTGATCAGGGTCGCCGGTGATGAGGCGACGCATTTTCTACAGAACCTGGTGACGTCGGACCTCGACAATCTGGGTCAGCTCGGTGCTGCTTCCGCCGCTCTGCTGACACCCCAGGGCAAGATCCTCTTCGACTTCCTGATCTACAAACTCGACGATGTTTTTTACGTAGACGCGCCAAGTTCCGTAGCCCCCGATCTGCTCAAGCGCCTGACTTTTTACCGTTTGCGGGCGAAAGTCGATCTTGAAGCTGTCGACGCAGAAATTGGCGTCTTCGCTGTTTGGGGAGATGGAAACACAACAAACGAAGGTCTCCTTACGGTCAACGATCCGCGTCTGGAGGACCTCGGTCAACGTGTCGTCGGTCAGGTCGACCTTCTATCGCAATCCCTTGACGGTGCTCCTGCCGATCTTGCTGCCTATGACACCCACCGGATCGCACTTGGCGTTCCGGAAGGGCTGAAAGACTATGACTATTCTGACATCTTTCCTCATGACGCCGACCTCGACCAGCTAAACGGCGTCTCATTTACAAAGGGCTGCTATGTCGGCCAGGAAGTTGTTTCAAGGGTCCAGCACCGTGGCACGGCGCGCAAGCGGTTCGTCAAGGTCGCCAGCGGCTCTGATCTTCCTGCCAAGGGAACAGACCTTACCGCCGCGGGCAAGAGTGTGGGAACGCTGGGGTCAACAGCCATTGGTCAGAATGGGTCGATTGGGTTGGCGCTGATCCGCCTTGACAAGGTTGCGCAGGCCAAGGACAACGGCAGCCCACTTCTATGCGGCGATGTGGAAGTCGGCGTGGCTTTGCCTGACTGGGCTCAATTCACGTGGCCTGAAACGAGCGCCGTGGACTGAAACCGCTCTTTGTCCAGAGGACCGATGCCCGCTGCCCGTTCCGATCAGCCCCCTCGTGCCTGGCAACGCATGTTGTCGGGAAGACGCCTTAATCTGTTGGACCCTTCACCCCTCGATGTCGAGATTGCAGACATTGCGCACGGCCTTGCCCGCGTCGCACGCTGGAACGGCCAAACCTTTGGCGATCATGCATTTTCAGTCGCCGAACACTCACTGATCGTAGAAGACATCGCGCGGCAACTCAGGCCCGACCTGACAGCGAACTGGCGGCTCGCCGTGTTGCTGCACGATGCACCGGAATACGTGATCGGGGACATGATATCACCGTTCAAAGCGGTTATCGGCGAAGCATACAAGGCCGTTGAAACCCGATTGCAAGGCGCAATTCACCTGCGCTTCGGACTGCCTGCTGTAATCCCTGTGACGGTCAAGAAACTCGCCAAACGGGCGGATATCATCAGCGCGTATTTCGAAGCTGTTGAACTTGCCGGTTTCGATGAACAGGAAGCAGCCAAGATCTTTGGACGGCCTCGTGGTTTTCCACTCAACAAGGATGGCAAGCTGCACTATGGACTGGAACCATTACCGGTGGCAAAAGCCCAGGAAAAATTCATGGAGCGTTTCAACGAGATCGAAGCCCTGCGTGAAGCTGGGAACAAACGGAGCGAACGCGAAGCAAACGGGTGACCTTGAGCGCGAATGACCCTAGTTTGTTGGCAGATACTAAAAAGGTTTTGCCATGCTTCACGTGTGCTCCTTATCCAAGTTGACGGATACGGTGAATAAGACCGGCGCAAAAACACTGGTCACGCTAATCAATGCGGAAATGGAAGTACCGACGCCGGCGGGCATTGATCCCGGCAAGCACCTCTTCCTGGCTTTCAATGACATTGTCGACCCTGTCGAAGGATTGATCCCGGCAAGCGAACGACATGTTGAAGACCTGATTGCTTTTGTCGGTTCCTGGGACAGGCAAGCGCCGCTGGTTATTCATTGCTGGGCCGGCATCAGCCGGTCAACGGCAGGTGCCTATGTTACGGCCTGCGCTCTCAATCCAACGGCAAACGAATATGCGCTCGCCGCATTGCTGCGGAAGCGCTCGCCGTCTGCAACGCCAAATGCACGCATCGTGGCCATGGCCGACAAGTTGTTGGGCCGGGACGGGCGCATGATCGACGCCATTCGTGGAATTGGACGAGGTGCCAACGCCTTTGAAGGAACACCGTTTCTCATGCCCATCGATTCTGAGGAGTAGCCATGCCGCACCGGCAAGCCAGCATCGAAATCGGATTGAACGCCGTCATCGTGTCGGTTTCCAACGGCATGCCTCAGATCGTCCATGTGAACGACACGGTGGGTTCACCCCTTAACGGACTACCCTTCGGACCGTTTGACCCGATACGGCATCGCACCTTTGACATCGGCCTGAGGGCCTGGGTGGAAGAGCAGACCGCGTTGCGGCTCGGCTATGTCGAACAACTCTACACTTTTGGCGACCGGGGCCGTCACCGCGTTGCCGGAGATGAAGGACCTCATGTTGTTTCCGTCGGGTACCTGGCCTTGACGCGTCAAACACCCGATTCTGAGGAAACACTGTCCAAGCACAACTCCGCCTGGCATTCCTGGTATGACTATTTTCCCTGGGAAGACTGGAGAAGCGGACGCCCTGCGCTGCTCGACAACGAAATTCTGCCAGCGCTCGACGCTTGGGCCCAGGAACCACCGGCGGCCGGAGAACCGCCAAGGCCACTTGCCCGCAGCGAGCGTATTCATCTTGCCTTCGGCACCGGCACGACAAGTTGGGACGAGGAACGTGCGCTCGAGCGTTACGAGCTGCTTTATGAAGCCGGATTGGTGCAAGAGGCCCGAACGGACGGTCGCGCCGCGGCGCAAGCCCGTGGCGATCTGCCTTTCCTTGGCGTGCCCATGAGGTTCGACCATCGACGCGTCCTGGCAACGGCAATCTCCCGCCTGCGTGGAAAGTTGAAATACCGACCGGTTATATTCGAGCTCATGCCGGAAACTTTTACTCTGACAGACCTGCAAACATCGGTTGAAGCAATTTCCGGGCGTCACCTGCACAAACAGAATTTCAGACGACTAGTAGAAAACGCCGATCTGGTTGAGCCAACCGGAGCAACCTCTACCGCGACCGGCGGGAGACCGGCTGCCTTGTTCCGTTTTCGACATCAATTGATGAGCGAGCGCCCTGCACCTGGATTGCGTGTTGGTGGCGGACGATAGCCGCCTTTTGATCGAATCGTATTTTCATTTGTGCCTAAGACTTTGACGGGTTGGGTCAATTTCCGACACTCAGCTCTGAAAACTACTTAGTAATATTAACCATAACTTCGCGCATTTGATTTCAAACGCCGAGATTTTCCGCGAATTCTTCGCTTATTAACGCTCTTTCAAGGTTAAGCAGACATCTTCAATTGCAGTATTGCCGTTTACACGGCGTTAGCACCATTCATCCGGTGAACCGGGATGATGTGTAACGAGTTGGAGTTGGCTGCGTATGTCTGGCCCAAAGTCCCGCAACAGTAAGCGGTTTTCTGCAAAAGTGATTCAGGAATACGGCCCGGTCCGTGCGCGCATGCGGCGGATCAAATATGTTCTTGTCGCCAGCCCGTTGTTGTTCATCGGGCTTGGCGGGTCGGTTGCCGAGCAGGACATCTTCGCACTCATCAATGCCCGCAACGAAGCCTCCCCACGCTGGATGATGGCTTTGGAACCGGGGAACTTCACCTCCAAGGTCTCACCGCAGCTGTCGCTGGCAACGACGCCTCCACCGAGCCACACCAGTGCGCCCGTTCTGACGCTGACATCAGCAGACAAGGAATTCGAGGCCAAACAGGTTATGGGTCTTGAAGAGGTTGCCAGAAGCGTGCAACCGACTGAAATTCCCGACCGGATTGAGACCAATGAGTCCTCCAAGGGTGACCGGCTGATCACCATGGCTCCCGATCGGCAAATGGTTGATCAGGCCGCCGGGAATGTCTTTGCGATGTCGAGCCTGATCTCGACCGAGAAAAAACACAAAGACCTGCCTCGCGTAGCCTTCGTCAAACCGGAACCGCTCGACAGCAAGGAAACCACCCGGCTGGCCAAGGCCAGCGAAGATGGGCTCCTGGAAGACGGACCGCTCGATCTGCAGCGTGTCATGATGGCACGCAATGCAGCCGCAGCCAGCTTCTCGCTCGTTTCTGCATACGCCCCGGACAGTGTCAAAGAGACCAAAGAACCCTTTAACGCCCTGTTTGGCGCGGCGAAATACGAGCAGGAACTCCCTCCTCCAGAAGACCCCGAAAACCCGCATTGGTGGGCCCAAAAGCCGTTGCCTCTTTCCGTCGGTCAACGCAAGGAGCAGCGCTGCCTAGCCGAGGCGATCTATTTCGAGGCCCGCGGCGAGTCCGAACAGGGACAGGTTGCAGTTGCTCAGGTTGTTCTGAACCGGGTCAAGAACCCGGCCTATCCGAATTCCATCTGTGGCGTGGTCTACCAGAACAAGCACAAGCGCAATCGTTGCCAGTTTTCCTTCGCCTGTGACGGGATCAAGGATCGAATCTCAAGTCCGGCTGCCTGGAAGACGGCACAGCGCCTGACCAAGGACGTTTTGAACGGCAAGCAGTACCTGAAGATGGTCGATGCCTCGACGCACTATCACGCAACTTACGTCAGTCCACGGTGGGCACGGTCCATGGCCAAACGCGGCCAGGTCGGACTGCACATTTTCTACAAGACCTATGCAGGCGGCTGGAACTGATACGGACGCTCAGCCTCGTCAGTCGTTTGACCGGAAAACATTTGTGACCACATAAGTGGCAAGCAAGACGATGTGAAAGCCGAGCAGCGCTGCAACTTGCAGCATGCTGATCTGCGAAAACTCCAGCAGTTCACTCAAGACGTGGATCGACGAGATAATGATGATCGTCGAGACGATCCGGTGTTTCATCCGCCGGTAGGCCCGCTCTCCCTGCTGAATGTAGTCGTCGCCGTGTACCGATTTCTTGAGCCGGTATGTGTTGTAGGTGTTCGTCGCGACCATGATCAGAAGATTGGCGATGAACACCATGTCGAGAAGATTGAGGATCAGCAGGATCGTCTTCTTGCGATCCAGAAACTCGTATGTCTCGACCGCGTGGTAGATGTCCACGAAGAACGTGATCAGAAACAGAACCATGCCGACCGCAAGGCCCAGAAGCATAGGGATCTGCGCATAACGTGTCAGCCGGATGACGAAGTCTTTTTCTACCGTGCTGTTGTTGTGATTATGCTCTTCGCTCATCATGCGCCCTGACGCAACGGATCTGACTTATTGCAACGCACGCTAGAGTGCTTTTTCAAGCCGATCAACCAGCGCCTGTCGGGATCAGGACAGCTCGATGTCCAACCCGAGGTCGAGGACCGGTGCTGAATGTGTGATCCAGCCTGAAGAAATCAAGTCGACACCGCTTTCTGCGACCGCCCTGACCGTGTCGAGTTCTATGCCGCCAGATGCTTCCAAAAGCACCTTGCCGTTTGCGATTCCGACGGCTTTTTCAAGCGTTTCGGGCGGCATGTTGTCGAGCATGACGACATCCGGCGCTGCAGCGAGGGCCTCTTCAAGCTGTTCCAGCGTATCGACTTCCACCTCGATTTTGACAAGGTGCCCGGCAAAGGCCTTGGCTGCTTTGATGGCGTTTGTCACCCCACCGGCAACCGCAATGTGGTTGTCCTTGATCAATACGGCATCATCCAAACCAAAACGGTGGTTGGCACCCCCGCCGCATTTGACCGCGTATTTTTCGAAGGCGCGTAGACCCGGCGTGGTCTTTCGTGTGCAAACAATATCGGCTTTCGTATGGGTGATCTGATCGGCAAACAAGGATGTTGCCGTTGCGATTCCTGACATATGCCCGAGGAAATTCAAGGCAACCCGTTCCGCGGCAAGCAGCCCCCGTGCGGGTCCTTCAATGCGCGCAACGATGTCTCCCGGAGCCAGCCGATCGCCGTCATTGCGGGCAATTTCAAACTGCAACGCTGCATCGGTTTGCCGAAACGCACTTTCTGAACATCCAACGCCTGCAAGCACACCTGGCTTTCGCGCTGCTATCACCGCGCGGGCTGTCGAGGTGGATGGCAGCGTCGCTTGACTGGTGACATCACCCGCCCTGCCCCAGTCTTCAAGCAGTGCGGATTTGACCGCCTCATCGATCATGAGACGCGGGAGTTCAGGCAGTGTGGCGCGAGACATGCGCTCCTCCGGTCAAACAGTTTCCAGAGCTTCGGCGGTCAAGGTCTCGACCTCGCTCAATGTGGTATAAGAGCGCTGGGCAAGATCCGGATTTTCCTGAGGGAAATCCTTGCGGAAATGGCCTCCCCGGCTCTCTTCCCGTTTCAGCGCCGCAGCCGCAATAATCTTTCCGGCGACCATCATGTTCCTGATCGATTGACGTACGCAGATCTTCTCGGCACGCACAATATCACTCAAGGCTTCTTTCAAGCTGCCGGCATCGCGAAGGACCCCGACATTCTTGGACAAGGTCGTTCGCAGAACGGTGATGGCGTCGCGTTCTTCAACGTTGCGCTGACTGGGAAGACCAGGAGCGTCGTCCATTTCGTTCCAATAAGCGCTTCGAGGCGTCGGCATCAATCCCTGGATGTCTTCTGCAATCCTGGCGGCGAACACCACGGCCTCGAGCAGAGAATTGGAAGCAAGACGATTGGCGCCGTGAGCACCGGTTGAGGCCACCTCACCGGCCGCCCACAGACCGTCAAGCGATGTCCGCCCATTTGCGTCTGTCAGGACGCCACCCATGTGATAGTGCTCCGCCGGCGCAACGGGTAGCAAATCTTTTGACGGGTCGATGCCGGCGGCCGCAGCCGCCTTGAAAACCGTTGGAAACTCTTCCTGAAACTTTGCACCGATCGCCTCGCGGCAGTCGAGAAACGCGCCTCGCCCAGCCGAAACTTCCTCATGGATTGCCCGGGCAACAATGTCGCGAGGGGCAAGTTCCAGGTTAGGGTGGACCTTTTCCATGAAACGCTCACCGGCCTTGTTCACAAGAATAGCGCCTTCTCCACGAAGGGCCTCCGTGGCAAGAGGGGCAGGATCTTTGCCGACATCAAGAGCAGTGGGGTGGAACTGAACGAATTCAGCGTCTGCAATAACGGCTCCAGCTCTTGCTGCCATCGCAAGTCCGTGCCCATTGGCCTCGTAAGGGTTTGTGGTCAGGCCGAACAGGTGACCGACCCCACCGGAGGCTAGCACCACCGCTTTGGCCGGGAAAGCCAAACGCTCAATGCCGCCGCGCCGACGTGCCAGGACACCGGTCACATAACGACCTTTGCCCAGAAAACTCTCGCCGATATAGCCTTCAAGAATACGGATGGACGGCGTCTTGCGTACGGCTGAAATGAGCGCATCCATGATTGCTCGGCCGGCCATATCCCCGCGAACCCGAACAACCCTGCTGTGGGAATGGGCCGCTTCGCGCGAAAACTTCAAACGTCCTTCCAAGTCCTTGTCGAATGGCACGCCATAGGAGAGCAGATCGTGGATACGGTCGCTGCCTTCACGGGTCATCTGTTCGACGATTTTCTCCTCGCAAATGCCGCAACCGGCCGCCAGCGTATCGTCGCGATGCTCTTCAACCGAATCCGGTTCTGATATTGCCGCGGCAATGCCACCCTGCGCCCAGGCAGACGAAGCGCCTTGCCCGATGGGGGCATTGGTGATGACGGTTACCGGGCGCGGGCTGAGTTTCAACGCACAAAACAAACCGGCTAGGCCGCCGCCGAGAATGACGACATCATCGACATCCTTGCCAATATAGGCAGGTGCAAAATCCTCAACCGACACTTCCATGGGAACTTCCTGGAACAAATTGGGCATGGCCCGAAAAGCTTCGGATCGGCCGTCGCTTGTTACGCCGGCCGATCCTGAGCAGAACGCTTTATGCGGTTTAGACCGAAGCGGGTCAGATTTTCAAGTTGATCATCCGCTCAACCGCAACCCGCGCTCTTTCCGCAATTGCCGGATCCACAACGACTTCTTCCTTCATCTCAAGCAAAGACTCCAGGATCTTGTCCAAAGTGATCCGTTTCATGTGTGGGCACAGGTTGCACGGGCGAATGAAATCCACATCGGGCGTTTCGCTGGCAACATTATCGGCCATGGAACACTCGGTGATCATCATGACCTTTTCCGGTTGCCTGGTTTTCACCCAGTCGATCATATGTGCCGTGGAACCTGCAAAATCGGCCTCGGCAACAACCTCCGGCGGGCATTCCGGGTGCGCGATGATCTTCACACCCGGCTCGATCTTGCGGTAGTCGCGCAGTTCCTCGGCAGTGAAGCGTTCATGGACTTCACAAGCGCCGTCCCAGATGAGGACTTCCACATCGGTCTTGTTACCGACATTGGCCGCCAGGTATTTGTCCGGGATCAGAAAAACCTTGTCGACACCAAAACTCTCGACGACCTGCAGTGCGTTGGAGGATGTGCAGCAAATGTCGCATTCGGCTTTCACGTCTGCGGACGTGTTCACGTAAGTGATGATCGGCACACCTGGATTTCGTTCCCGAAGCGCGCGCACATCCGCGCCGGTGATGGATTCGGCAAGCGAACAGCCGGCACGCATGTCCGGGATCAGTACGGTCTTTTCCGGGCTGAGGATCTTGGAAGTCTCGGCCATGAAATGCACACCGCATTGAACGATCACATCGGCGTCCGTCCGGGTTGCCTCGATCGCCAGCTGCAGGCTGTCACCCACAATGTCCGCGACCCCGTGAAAGATATCAGGCGTCATGTAGTTGTGTGCGAGAATGACGGCGTTGCGCTGCTTCTTAAGCTGATTGATCGCATGAATTGTCGGAGCCAGGGCCGGCCACTCAATGGCCGGGATGATGTGCTTGACTTTTTCATAGATCGGCGCGGTCGCTTCCGCGACTTCAGGTGTATAGCTCAAATCAGGGCGTTCGATCTTCCCGAAACGCTCCAATGCCGTCGTTCCATTTGCGATCGGTGTTCCGACCGGTGCAGATGTCTGGGCGATGGTCATGGCGACCTCCCTAATGCGCGGGTCTTGCATAAGCACTTTGCCCGCCTTCTATTATACTCAATATGAGCATATATCTCGCAAAAGAAAACGGGCACGGTGACCCTTACCCTTTTGCTCTTTCGGAGTTTATATAGGCCTGTTTTACTCTCAAATCCATCGTTTTTCCTCAAAAACCGGAACTAAATTTCATTCTTGTTAGATTTCAGAGCGTTATCAACAATTCTCCCGCTGCGACAAGTAGCCAGCTAAACACCTGACAGCCAAGTTGTATCCGTTTCAGAACACATTCGGCTCATTGATCAACCTATCAAAAATACGCGTTTTGCGATGACCAACCCCTCACTTATCCTATCGTAAACTCACGATATGAGGTGTCCATGTCTGCCACATCCAGCTTGCCCCGATCGGGTCCCAATATTCCCCTGATCATTGCCTGCGGTTGCCTGATTGCCCTGCTTTCCTTTGGTCCGCGTTCGGCCATGGGGCTCTTTTTCCAACCCATGACGGAAGCACGCGACTGGAGCAGGGAAATTTTTGCCCTGGCCATTGCAATTCAAAACCTCATGTGGGGCATCGCTCAACCGGTCGCGGGAATGGTATCCGATCGGTTTGGCACCTGGAAGACGATGGCATTCGGCTCACTGCTCTATGCCAGCGGATTGCTTATGATGATAGATGCTGAAAGCGCAGTCGCCCTTCATGTTTCTGCTGGTGTCCTGATCGGCCTTGGAATTGCGTTTTCGTCTTTCTCCCTTGTCCTGGCCGCATTTGGACGCGCGGTGTTACCCGAACAAAGATCTCTCGCATTCGGAATTGGAACGGCTTCCGGCTCGCTTGGACAGTTTCTGTTCGCACCTCTTGGAGGGGCGCTCATCGCAAATATCGGCTGGCAACAGACATTGCTTGTCTTCGCAGGCCTGGTTGCGCTTGTCCCGCTGCTGGCCATTGCCTTACGCGGCAAGTCAGATCCGCCACAAGAACAAAACCCGGCGAGTGATCAGAAGCTGAGCGCCGCGGTTGCCGAAGCATTCCGAACCCGCGGTTTCATCTTGTTGACCATCGGCTTCTTTGTTTGCGGCTTCCACGTTGCCTTCATCACCGTGCACCTGCCTCCCTATATTGCCGACCTTGGCCTGGATCCGGCGTGGGGCGCGACGGCCATTGCGTTGATTGGACTGTGCAACATCGTAGGGTCTTTGGCGGCCGGGTACATTGGCGGACGCTATTCGAAGCCGATCTTTCTATCGCTGATCTATATCGGTCGTTCCATTGCGATTTTCACTTTCATCATGCTGCCGATCACACCGTTTTCGGTTTTGGTCTTTGCGGGCGTCATGGGGCTGCTGTGGCTTTCAACGATCCCGCCGACATCCGGGCTGGTAGCCGTGATGTTCGGTCCCCGTTACATGGCGACCTTGTTCGGTTTTGTCTTCCTGTCTCACCAGATTGGCTCATTCCTGGGGGTTTGGCTGGGCGGCAAACTCTATGATGAGACTGGCTCATATGATGCAATCTGGTGGTGCGGTATCGCACTGGGTATTTTTGCGGCCATCGTCCATTGGCCCATCGAAGAAAAACCGGTGCAGCGTCTGGCACAGGAAGCCGCAGAATGAAAAAAGGCGGGCCTCGGCCCGCCTTTTCCAACAAAGGTATCGGAGATTTTATCCAGTTACTTTCGAAAAATCCGCGACAACGTGTGTCGCGTCCCTGATCTCGGCGAGCAACTGCAAACGGTTGGTTCTCAAGACCTGATCTTCCGCATTGACCAGAATATCCTCAAAGAACCTGTCTACCGGTGCGCGCAGCCGTGAAAGCGCTTCCATGGCACCTTCGAAATCCTCGTGTGCGACAGCTTCCGCCGCATCGGCGCGGGCCGTGTCGATGGCAGCAGCCAGGTCGATCTCGGCCTGCTCCTGAAGATGATCGGCATGAGGCTTTCCGGTAACCGGTGTTCCGTCCTTCTTCTCTTCCGCACGCAGAATGTTTACCGCGCGCTTATACCCGGCAAGCAGGTTGGTACCATCGTCGGATGAAATGAACTTACCCAGCGCGTCGACACGTTTTACCACCATCAGAAGATCGTCCCGGCCTTCCAACGCGAAAACCGCGTCGATCAAGTCATGTCGGGCCCCTTCGTCTTTCAAGTGAACTTTCAGTCTGTCGCCGAGAAACGCCAGCAGATCTTCCGTCATACCGTCAGGATCGCTGATCGGGACAGAATTCAAGCCAGCCGCTGACAGGATTGCTTCGCCAAGTCTGACACGAATACCATTCTCCAGCACAATTCTGATCACGCCAAGGGCGGCGCGCCGAAGTGCATAGGGATCCTTGGATCCGGTTGGCTTCTCATCGATCGCCCAGAAGCCGGCGAGCAGGTCGAGCTTTTCCGCCAGAGCGACAGCAATCGCCACCGGGTCCGTCGGCACTGTGTCGCTTGGACCCTGCGGCTTGTAGTGTTCCTCGATTGCCGCAGCGACCGATGCGTCCTCACCTTGCGCCTCCGCGTAGTAGCGCCCCATCAGACCTTGCAGCTCCGGAAACTCGAACACCATTTGCGAAACGAGATCGGCCTTCGCCAGTTCCGCACCCCGCCTTGCTTTGGCGTCGTCGGCGCCGACAATCGGTGCGAGTTGAGACGACAAAATCATCAGTCGATTGACCCGGTCTCCAACGCTGCCCAGCTTTTCGTGAAACTTGACTTCACCCAACTTCGGCAAATTATCCGAGAGCTTGGATTTCAAGTCCGTCTCCCAGAAGAACCTGGCATCCGACAAACGGGCCCGGATGACCTTTTCATTGCCCGCAACAATCAGTTTGCCGCCATCTTCCGCGACAATGTTGGAGACCAGAACAAATTGGTTCGCCAGTCGCCCCGTTCCCGGGTCCTTCATGACAAAGCACTTCTGGTTCACCTTGATCGTAAGCTGGATACACTCATCTGGGATTTCCAGAAATGCTTCATCGAAACTACCCGTCAAAACAACGGGCCACTCAACAAGCCCCGCGACTTCCTCTAGAAGTCCAGGATCTTCGACAAGATCAAGTCCCAGCGCCAGTGCCCGGTCCTTGGCATCGTTGAGAATAATTTCTTTGCGGCGGTCTGCCTCCAGAACCACTTTGTGCTTGTCAAGGCCGGTCGCATAGTCGTCGAACCTACGCACATCGAACGACCTGTCAGCCAGAAAACGATGGCCACGTGTGGTCTGACCTGACCGAATGCCGTCAAATTCAAAGCGAACGACATCCGGTTCTTCCGTTTCGGGACCAAATGTTGCAACGATCGAATGTAAAGGCCGGACCCAACGTGTCGGCCTAGTTCCCCAGCGCATGGATTTTGGCCACGGGAAATTTCTCAAGAGACCCGGCATGAATTCGCCAATGATATCGAGCGCGGTCCGGCCTGGTTTTTCAATGACGGCGACGTAAAAGTCGCCTTTCTTCGGGTCGTTATGAATTGAAGCTTGATCAATTGAAGACAGTCCTGCTCCGCGCAGGAAACCTTCCAATGCCTTTTCCGGTGCCCCGACGCGCGGACCCTTGCGTTCTTCACGCGTCGCCTTTGATCCGACCGGCACACCGGCCACATGCAATGCCAGGCGGCGTGGCGTCGAAAATGCCTTGGCGCCTTCATAGGGCAGACCGGCCTCCACCAGAGCGTTGGTCACAAGGGATTTCAGGTCTTCAGCCGCCTTACGCTGCATACGGGCTGGGATTTCTTCGCTGAAAAGCTCAAGCAGAAGATCGGGCATGGAATTTCGGACCTTTGGCATTGGTGAGACATCACCGGACATGTGTGAGCGTCCGTTAGCAAGACAGCAGCCTCTTGTCACCCCTTTTCCCGGCAAACGTATCCTAAGTACTTCTGACGAGCATTGGGTGTTTCCAGACAAATGCTTCATTCTTCTTCAAGAAATGCATGTGAAACTCGAGCTACATTAAATAATTTGATGTATTGAGGCTCCTCAAGTGATAAAACGAGAAGTTGCGAACAACCGTTACCTGGCACGATCAATGGTTGTATTACTTGCACTTGTACTTGCGAGTTTTATTTCCTTGCAAATTTTTCCTGATATTTTTTTCAATCTGGAAACAAACAACGATCAATTTCTCCTCAAGATCATCACCAGTTCCCTGTTGGCCGTCGCCTTTGTCGGACTTGCCGTTGGAACCTGGGCAACGCGCCGTCTGCGCAAAGAACTGAAAGCACGTTCCTCCGCACATAGTGAAGCCCTGGCTCTGGCGCAGCACGATCCCCTTACAGGGCTTCCCAACCGCCGCAGGTTGCTGGAGGCTTTCAGCGACCTCAGCAGAGACCTTAAACCGGACAGTTTCCGCGCGATCATGATGCTTGATCTGGATGGATTCAAACCGATCAACGATGTCTATGGTCATGCATTCGGCGACACGCTGTTGCGCAGCTTTGCGGACCGGCTGGCCGAAACGCTCGGCAAGGATGGGATTGTAGCCCGTATCGGCGGCGATGAGTTTGCAATTGTTTCGCCTGTCTTCAAGGACAAGTCGGAAGCAGCAGGCTTTGCCCGCCGGCTCCTGACGCGCATCAACGACCGGTTTGAATTCGGTGAACGACAGATTTCAATAGGGTCCGGCATCGGCATTGCACTTTATCCGCATGACGGGCACGCCATCACGGAATTGTTGCGCAGGGCCGACATCGCGCTCTACAGGGCCAAGTCCTCGGGCCGTTCGACCTATCGTTTCTTCGAAGTCGACATGGATGCATCCATCCTTCATCGGACACTCCTGGAACAGCGCTTGCGCAAGGCAATCGCCGACAAGGAAGTCAAAGTCCACTATCAGCCTATTCTGGAAATGACATCTGGTCGTATCGCAGGCTTTGAAGCCCTTGCCAGATGGACAGATGCGGACTTCGGACAAGTTCCGCCTCTGCAATTCATTCCTATTGCTGAAGACTGCGGAATCATCTCGGAGCTGACACAGCACTTGCTTGCTGAAGCCTGCAGTGTCGCAAAGACCTGGCCGGAAGACCTTTACCTGTCTTTCAACCTCTCTCCCGTGCAACTGCAAGACCCGGCCTTGCCAGACCAGATCCATTCGATCCTCCAGGCCTCGGATTATCCTCCCAAGAGCCTCGTTCTGGAAATCACGGAAACGTCCTTGGTGAAAAATCCTGAGTCTGCAAAGCGGATACTTGGAGAACTGACCGAGACCGGTGTCTCCATCGCCCTGGATGATTTTGGGGCCGGGCACTCCAGTCTGAGTTATTTGCGTGACTTCCCAATCCAGAAGGTGAAGATCGACAAGTCCTTCACGGAAAGGATGCTCGTCGACAAGCAGTGTGCGGCAATCGTTGAGGCAATCCTCGTGCTGTCAAAAGGGCTCGATATCGATGCGGTCGCCGAGGGCGTAGAGGAAAATGACGTCCACGAAGCCCTCAATTCCAATGGCTGTCACTATGGCCAGGGGTTTCTTTATGCAGCTGCAGTAACCGCCGAAAACGCTGCTTCGCTATTGGAATCACAGACCGATGGACGGTTGCCCTTCACCAGCAAAACAAGTGCGGCTTGAATCCAACTCCCTTTGACGCCTCAATGCACAGCCACCTCGGCGATCATCCGCCAAGAAACAGGATGATAATCGCCGCATTCGCAAGATCGACGAAGAAAGCCGACACAAGAGGCAAGATCAAGAACGCCTGTGTGGCCGGGCCATAGCGTTTGGTTACAGCTGTCATGTTGGCAATCGCCGTTGGAGTTGCGCCGAGGGCAAATCCGGCAAATCCTGCCCCCAGTACGGCTGCATTGTAGTTCCGCCCCATCATCGGATAGACCACCAGAACGATGAAGAGAGCAGCCACCACAATTTGCGTCGCGAGGATAAGCATCATGGGCCCGGCGAGACCTGCAATCGTCCAGAGCTGTAAACTCATGAGCGACATGGTCAGGAATATGCCCAGCGCTAGGTCCGAAAGGACGGCCAGCGACTGACTTCTGGCTGGCCAGGTCATTTTCTTGAATACCAATGGAACGGTGTTGGAAAGAACGATGCCGCAAAAAAGACAGCAAACAAAAATCGGCAAATCGAGACCGATCCCGGTCACCAGTGCCTCCTGAAGACCAACACCCAAGGCAATGGCGATATTCAGGACAAGCAATGAGCGCATAAGTCCGGTGTGAGTAACCTGCGCAACGGCTTCCCGCTCGGTTTCAATGCCGATCATCGGTGCTTCTTCCGGCCGGTCCGGATCTGGCTTTGCACCTTTTCGTTCAATCAGATAATTGCCGACCGGACCACCGAGCAAACTCGCTGCAATGAGACCGAGCGTAGCTGTCGCTGCACCTATTTCAACGGCGCCGACAACGCCATAGTCTTCAACCAGTTTCGGCCCCCAGGCGATGGCTGTGCCGTGACCTCCGACAAGCGAGATCGTTCCGCCAAGCAGCCCAAACCCGGTTGGCAGCCCGAGTGCGGCTGCAATCCCGGTCCCCACGGCATTTTGGAGCAACATGTAGCCGACGGTCAGGCAGAGCAAAATCAACAGCGGCTTGCCGCCTTTGGCCAGATCGGCAAATCGAGCATTCAGGCCAATTGCAGTGAAGAAGACAAACAGCAGATAATCTCTGGATTGCAGCGAAAACCCGATTGCCTTGTCGAAGGCGAGATAGACAATCAACGCCAATGCGGCGACCAGAAGTCCTCCAGAGACGGGTTCCGGTATGTTGTAGTGGCGCAGGAACGGGATTTTCTTGTTCAGTCTGACACCCAGGAAATAGACCAGGATAGCCAGATTGAAACTTACGAATTCGTCGAATGACAGTGCGTCGCCAGTCATTGCATTCCCTGCACAGCTAGTAGACCTGACGGCCCGAGATGTAATTTCATTCAAACCTCTGCGGAGGTGAAGTCAAGTTTGGCTACCAGCCACCGCCGCCGCCGCCGCCGCCACCGCCGCCAGACGACCCACCGGACGAACCGGAGCTCGACGAAGAAGGGGCAGGCAATGAGGACTGGAAGGACCCTGCCATTGCGCTTGCGGTAGCTCCGACGCTTCTAGAGATATCATGGGCGTCAAAGGATCTGCCGGAATACCAGTGAGGGTTATAGGACGCGGAAGTTGCTGAACCGGCGGCACTCGAAAGCCAGCGTTCAAACGCCTCGGCCCAGGGTTTTTCAACGTCCAGAGCAACTGCGTAGGGTAAGAGCGCTTCAAAGTGCACCGTGCTCATGTCCGGAACGCCTGACATGTTGAGGCGGTCTTTTTCAGCAACCGTCAGATAGAGCCGCAAGCCTTCAATTTCATCCAGCATGGAACGACCTTGCCGCGTTGGCGCACCGATTATGGAAAAGAAAAGAATATTTCCTGAAATCAAGAGTGCGACGACGACGGGAACGGCCTGCATGGTACCCAATGCGCCGGTCACAAGACCCGCCAAAAGCGATGCGCCCAATAGAGCCACGCCCAATATCGCGAAGGTGAGCATCAATCTCCAGATCAGCCGAGCCCCCTCCAAGACAAGAAGACCGATGACCGCGGCAAACGCCGTGGCAAATACGGAGAAGAAAAGGAGCATAATAAGGAATTCCCTTTCGTTCTCTGCAACCGGAACAAACACAAACAGGCCTGCAATGGTGAGAAGGCTCAAAAGAACACCGGGAAAAAGATAGCCACCATTATTCCTGAAGTAGACGTTGTGGTTCTCGGAGACGATAGCATTTGTAAATGTGCTGCCCAGCAACTGGATCGATTTGCCATTCCGCTCATTCAGCGCGAGTGGCGCGTCTCTGCGATGCAGCCATTTTTCAAGAGCAGCTTCCCCCTTTGGCAGTCCTTCGCCCGGCTTTCGGCCGTCCGGTCCCTCCGATATCAGAGAGATCGTCATGTCACCGTCGCTATCATCAAGCCGCAAACGCTTTTTCACAGCCAAGTTGAGACAGGCTGCAGACAGCGCCACCCAACCACCACCGAGACCACGCTTATAGACATATCTCATAAGTGCTGGAGACATTCCTGCCGGTGGCTTGAACCTGGGAAAGATAACGCCCTTAGCCGGGTCACGCCCAGCCCTGAACCAAGCCCAAAGGTAATAGATCCACACCAGAAATACGCCCGCACCGCCGATCAGCTCGGTCCTGAAGTCGCCGGCAATCTGCAGCAGTTTCCGGGTTCCGGTTGGTTGCGCTATAGACCCGACCGGCATGGTCACCACGACCGTCAGCCCTTCTTCAGGTGAAAGCGGGGCCGTCGTGCTGAAAACTATCTCATGGCCATTATCGCCTGGCTGTGCCGAATAGTCCTGTCCGGTTGCTCCGAAGAAACCGGTATACCCGGTCCAGTCGGTGGCCCTGACCCCTTCCGGCAAAACGACGCGTGCCGATGCCTCGTCAATTGGAAATGCCCATTCATTGCCGGTAACGTTCCAATAGAGCTCATCATGAGATGAGAAAAAGCGTATCTGCCGGTCGGTTTCGTACTGGATCGTATAGGTGTAGGTTCCAGGCCTTAGCAGGATGCTCTCTTCACCGATATAGATCCGGACCCCGGCTCCATTCTCCTTGGTAAAATGCGCTGCTGAACGTCCATCCTGCATAACGGAAAGCAGCTTGAAACCGACCCTGTAGCTGCGCCCTCCTGCGCTCTTGGCAGTCAGTGGGATGTCCCGGAAAATGCCGCGCTTGATCTGATCACCTTCCGCCCGAACCGTAATCGTTTCAGTCACGGTCAAGGTGCCGCTCGCTGCAACTTCTATGTCTGAGACATAATTCAGGATTCTTTCGTCCGCACCGGCACTCGCCATTGCAACAAGAAGCCCGACCCATGCAAGACCGGTAGCAATAAGGCTCTTCATCATCCTGTCCACGGTTCAGAAAGAAACCTTGGGAACCGCGCGTTCGGCGTCATCTTCGATCTCAAAATATTCAGCCTTGTCGAACTTGAATTGGCTGGCGATCAGGTTCGACGGGAAGCTTTCAACAGCGACATTCAATCCTCTGACCGCGCCGTTGTAATACCGGCGTGCCATTTGGATGGCATTCTCGATCTCATCCAGTGACTGATGCAAATCAGTGAAGTTCTGGCTCGCCTTCAGGTCAGGATAGGCTTCCGCAACAGCAAACAATCGCCCCAACGCTTTCGAAAGCTCGCCTTCCGCCTTTGCCCGGCCTGCTATGTTGCCCGCCGGAATTGAACTTATGCTCGTGCGCAATTGCGTCACGGTGTCGAGCGTTTCCTGTTCGTGGGATGCGTAGCCTTTGACCGTCTCAATAAGGTTTGGAATAAGATTGCTGCGGCGCTTGAGCTGGACTTCGATACCACTCCAGCCTTCCTCTACCATCTGACGCTTTTTCACGAGCGCGTTGTGGAGAAAGATGACAAGTACAGACAGCGCGATCAAAAGCGCCAGGAAAAACCAGGCCATATTCAAAACCTCCTAAAAAGTCTCGCGGAGGCTATCCGTTGCGACACGGATTGTCATCACGCAGAGTGAATGGACAGGGATGCAGCCGATGCATTCTGTTGCCAGCAAGAAGCCTCAATTCGGCATCGGCATATATCAATTGCCAACGAGCTGGCCAGAACGCGTGATCATTCGTCCACCCGCTCCGAAATCCCTGTCTTGCAGACGCAGAGAAATATTACTCAGCAGCCTGATTGTGATAGCCGACGCCACCGGCTTCTGTTTCCAGGAAGGCAGCACCGCATGCCTTGGCCAACTCGCGAACGCGCAAGATGTAACTTTGGCGCTCTGTTACGGAAATAACACCACGTGCGTCCAGAAGATTGAAGGCATGACTTGCCTTGATGCACTGATCATAGGCCGGTAGCACGACCTGATGAACATTGGCTCCAGCCACTTCACGGGCCTTCGCGCCCGCGTCGAGCAGCGACCGGCACTCCGTTTCCGCGTCCTTGAAGTGCCTAAACAACATTTCCGTATCAGCGTGTTCAAAATTATGCCGGGAATATTCCTGTTCCGCCTGCAGGAAGACATCCCCGTAGGTGACTTTTTGGTCGCCTTCCATGCCGTTGTAGTTCAGCTCGTAGACGTTATCGACGCCCTGGATATACATTGCGAGACGCTCAAGACCATAGGTCAGCTCCCCGGAAACAGGCGAGCATTCAAAACCGGCGACCTGTTGGAAATACGTGAATTGCGAGACTTCCATGCCGTCGCACCAGCATTCCCAACCAAGACCCCAAGCGCCCAATGTCGGGCTTTCCCAGTCGTCCTCGACAAAGCGAATGTCATGTATCTTGGGATCCAGCCCGATCGCATAAAGCGAGTCCAGGTATAGCTGCTGCAGATTGTCGGGAGACGGTTTGAGGATAACCTGGAATTGGTAATAGTGTTGCAGCCTGTTCGGGTTTTCTCCGTAACGACCGTCGGTTGGCCGGCGCGAAGGCTGCACATAGGCAGCTTTCCAGGGCCGTGGTCCAAGCGAACGCAAAGTGGTTGCCGGATGAAAAGTTCCCGCGCCGACTTCCATGTCATAGGGCTGCAGAACCACGCAGCCCTGGTCTGCCCAAAAGCGCTGCAAAGTCAGGATCAGGCCTTGAAAGGAATTTTCCGGGCGCATGTGCGCCGGCACGGTTTCTGTCGACATGGATATTCATTCCGCAAGAGGCTTTTGGCGGCAGGACATCCCGCCGATGCGGTGCGAGAGGTGCCACGATGTGACCTCTAGGTCAAGGTGAGTGCAACACAGCTGTTATGGAGCAACAGGCCGCTCCTCCCTTACCAGGGGTTGACGGTTCCCGGCGGACAAACTACCAACGGGTCCGGCTCCAGGCGCCAGCTGCTCGCGGACTAAATGTCTTGGTGAAGATCTGGAACAGACGACTTTCGTTCCTCCACGCGTTTCGTGAAGGCGGCAATGCGAGCCCCCTCTCCCGTGAAACGCCAGATTTTGGAGAACGGAATGTCGACCGACATGTCCCAGACCAATGCGTTTACGCAAGGGCCCCTTGTCCCCACTCTTTTGAAAACTGCTTTACCAATCGTTCTGGTCATGAGCACAAACGGGCTTTTGACCGTTGCCGATGCGATGTTTCTTGGCCACTTTGTCGGACCGGAAGCGCTTAGTGCCGTTACTTTGATGTTTCCGGCCTACATGCTGCTCGTCGCAGCAGCGACGCTCATTTCAGGCGGAATGTCGAGTGTCCTCGCCCGCGCGCTCGGGGGTGAGCAAATACGTCTCGCCCAAGGCGTTTTTGTTGGCGCCCACGGTCTTTCGCTGCTTGCGGGCGCGACGGCGCTCCTCCTTTTCACAATGATCGGGTACCCGCTCATTCTCAAAGCGGCGGAAGGATCTGAGCCGATAGCCCGGATGGCCCATATTTATCTCGCGATTACAATATGGACCTCGCCTCTCCTGTTTGTACTGTCTGTGCAGTCAGATGCCCTGAGGTGCGAAGGCTATGTCATTCAAATGGCAGGCGTCAGTCTCTTTGTTTCGCTGTCCAATATCGCGTTCAATTTTCTGCTGGTCGCCATATTGGACTTTGGCGTTGCCGGAACGGCGTGTGGAACAGCGATCGCGCAAGTTTTGGCGTTTGTCTTCGTGATTGGCTTTCGCATGCGCACCAACAGCATTTTGAAACCTCAGGTTCTTCGCAGTCATTCGTTGACTGCACACTGGGTTTCAATTCTCAAACTCGGCGCTCCGCAAAGCCTCAACTTTGCAGGAATTGCCCTCGGATCGGCTGCAACCTTTGCTTCCCTTCAGCATTTCGGGTCGGCGGGTTACGAAGCCACTGTCGCCGCATTCGGTCTCATGACCCGCATCATGACGTTTGTGTTCTTGCCTCTTCTGGGGTTGACCCAAGCGCTGCAAGCCATGATCGGCAACAACTATGGTGCTGGAAAGTGGCAGCGGTCGGACAACACACTGCGTCTGGGGCTCATGATTGCGTTCTTCTATTGCCTTAGTGCCCAGGTCTTGCTGACACTTTTTGCCCGCCAAATAGGTTTCTTGTTTGTCGAGGATGCGAGGATCGTTGGCGAGTTGGACAGGATCATGCCGATCAACATCGCGATGATGCTGGTAACAGGGCCATTCTTCGTTATTGCGACCTATTTCCAGGCACTCGGCGATGCTGGACGCGCAGCATTGATCAGCCTGATCAAGCCCTACTTTTTCTTTCTGCCGCTGTTGTTCGTGTTACCTCAGTATTTCGGAGAAATCGGCATCTGGCTCGCCGGTCCTGCAGCCGAATGTCTGCTGCTTTTGCTGACGGTAGCCGTTCTTTGGTCAACTGCCAGAACAAACTCCACGCGCTGGGGATTGTTTGTCGCTTCGGCAGCAAAATAACGTCAAGACCAATTGTAGGCGGGGTATTTCGCTCCGCCTGCTTTCTCTAATTGCTGGGCCGGTACTTTCCGCTCACCGGGTCGCGCACCAGCTTGGTACCACGTCCATTCGGATCTGCGTTGGCAGCAGCTTTGGAGATCCGATTTTCAACTTCGGCCATCTTGCGCTTGACCCGTTGAACAATCCAGTAGCCGCCAACGGCCAAAGCTGCCACTCCAATCAATTCCGTCATCTTCTGTTCCCCTTCTTGCCCGGAAGATCACACTTGTATTGTGCCTTTTTAAAGGCCGTAGCGCATCCAGAGCGCTCGTTCCTCAACGGCGGAAATAAGGTCCTGTCCGAGCCCTTCCGTCAAAGATTTACCTGACAGGGCGACACCCAGTCCGGCTTTCCTTCCGAACAGTCCTCGCGGTGCTGCCACGAGTTTCGGCTCGGTCTTGTCGCCATACCGGTCCCTGATAACGCTGCGCAAATCGCCAATTCCATCGACCAGGCCAAGTTCGACCGCTTTGCGCCCTGTCCAGAATTTGCCGCTGAACAGATCCGGATCGTCTGTCAGAATATCCCCCCGGCGCGACTTGACGATGTCGATGAAGGTGTCATGGATTTCCTGTTGCAGTGTCTTCAGATATTCGATGTCCTCAGGCACTTCAGGTTGGAAGGGATCGAGCGTGACCTTCTTTTCCCCGGCTGTGTAAACCCGGCGGTCAACTCCCACTTTCTTGATCAATTCCGTAAAGCCGAAGCCGGCAGCGACGACGCCAATCGAGCCGACGATTGAAGAGGGGTCGACAAAGATTTCATCGCCGGCCAGTGAAATCATGTACCCGCCGCTGGCGGCAACATCCTCGACAAAAACCAGAACGTCCTTTTCATTTTCCTTCGCAAGATCGCGAATGCGCTTGAAAATCAGCCTTGATTGAACCGGAGATCCGCCAGGCGAATTCACAATTATGGCAACCGCAGGCGCTTTCTTGAACGAAAAGGCTTTTTCCAGCGGCAATGCGGTTGTCGCGAGAGAAAGGCCAGTGCGCATCGGGCTGTTCATTCCGATGGCCCCTTGAAGGCGGACGACCGGAACAACCAGCTTTTCGTTTCGGAAACGTTTGGGGAGATAGCGGCGAAGAGAAGAAAGCACGCGCAATTGGTCCTGACAGAGTTCACAAACTCCTCCCGATATATGTATCGGGAACTGACTTTCAAAGGTTGTGATGCCGGGAAAATCAGCCGGACAGTATCAGCTTAGGCTCATGCACCGAATGCACTGATCTTCTTTTTCCGAACCGGTTTCGGTTTCGGCTCGGCTTTTTCTTCCTGAAGTTTTCGGATCAGCTCATTCGGCTCAGGGGCCGGTTCAGTGGCAAATGGCCAGCTGAGTTGAACCCCCGCCTGCCCGTTCTTGTGCCACACTATCCGTCCCGCTACCGGCAAATCCAGACCGGGTATGGATATGTCGATGTTGTCGGGCAGACGGGTGAGATGTTCCCCTTCCAGGCGGCAGCCGGACCGGCTGGCATCGACAATCCGGCACTTCATTGAAACAGGGTTGGACTTGCCGCAAACTATGGCGGTGATCCAGACCGGACGACGGATTTCGCGGCGCTTGTCATCTGAGGCAGGTTTGTTGACCTCAAACGAGATCTGCGCTTCGTTGTCGCCATAGGCGATAACCGCACCATGCAACAGCTTGTCAAAACCGTCGATGCGAAGCCCGACCTCTTCTTTAAGAAGGTCAACCTTATCTGAAACGATCCAACAACCGGTGTCCGTCAACTCGCGAGCAGCAACTTCGAAACAAGACATATCTGCAAGATCGACGACGAGCGCAGACATGCCTTCCGCAGCATTCGTCGCAATGGCCAAATGGTTCAATTTATCCCCCGCAATATTGACAGGGATATTACAAATCGAAGCTGAATTCCGAGTTAACGCAAGGAGATAACACACTCTTTCAAGCCTGATCTGAGCTTGGTGCTTTCGGTTCAAGCGCAGCGTTTCAGATATAGCCGGCCCACCGCAATTCCCCTTTGTTCAGCAAGCGACTGCGGGACGAAAAAAACCTCAGTCAGGTCCCTTCCGGCGCTTGACCCCAAAACCACTTGAGTTGCTCTTGGCTTTGTCCTTAACACCCGCTTTTCCAGCGAGATCCGGCGGCTTGATACGCGTTTCTGTGTTGTCACCGTCATTGGCGAATTGCCAAGTGAGCTTCACGCCGGCAAAGCTGGAATTTCGCCAAACAATTTCGCCTTTGACGGGCATATCGAGGCCGGCAATCTGCAGCTTGATGTTTTCTGGGAGAACTTCGAGACCTGTGCTCGACAATCGGCATCCGGATTTGCTGGCGTCGACGATGTCACATCTGACGCCATCATCAGACTTATGACCGCTGACCCAAGCAGGAATGGATACCGACTTGCGCGGCTCCCTGCGTTTCTCCACCTGGCTCTTGTCTTCAACCTTGAAGGATACATAAACGCTGCCGTCTTCGACTTTCTCGACGCGGCCTTTGATCATCTGCTCCATGTCGGCAAGGCGAATTCCAACCAATTGACCGATCTCGGTCAGCTTGCCCGAGCGGATCTCGCAACCGGACTTGTTGAACTTCGACGCGGTGGTTTCCTCACATGCGAGCGTGCCGAAATCGAGAACAAGAACCGGCTGACCTGTGACTTCAGGACCGTCTTTGACTGTCTCAGACAACGTGCCCTCCCTAGTCCTGGCGCACGAGCATGCCGCGCGCGGGCGGAAGAGTTTCAAGCGTCAAATATTAGGTCACATCCGATTTAACAGGACCTAAATATTTTCGCGGACTGGACAGTTAAACTTGGCAAATTGCGACGAAATACGAATCCCTACAGAGATTCCTTCAAGACGATTTCAAATTGATCCGTTCAACCAACTTTTAACTAGAAGAATTGCCTAGGGAATAACGCACTCAAATTTGAATTTTGACTTTATTTTTTCAGGCTCTGACTGATCGCCAAAAAATCCCGCCAAGAAAGACGCTTCTCAAGGGGACTGCGAAGCAGATATGCCGGATGATAAGTCGCTATCGCGGCAATTTCCTTGCCGCTTCCGGGATAAGCCATCCAACGGCCACGCATCTTGCGAATACCCTCCTGAACGCCAAGCAAGGTCTTGGCTGAGGCCGCTCCGAGGAACACGAGCACATCCGGGTTCACAAGTTCAATCTGCCGCTTGATAAACGGTTTGCAGATCTCGGTTTCCTGAGGTGTGGGCGTCCGGTTTCCAGGTGGGCGCCAGGGCACTACATTGGCGATATAGGTTGACGATCGCTCCATGCCGATCGCGTCAAGCATGCGATCAAGGAGCTGTCCAGACCGGCCCACAAAAGGCTTGCCCTGCAAATCCTCATCCCGTCCAGGTGCTTCACCGACGAACATAAGCCTCGCCTCAGGGTGACCATCGGCAAACACAAGGGTCTTGGCTGTCAGTTTCAAATTGCACCCGTCAAAGGCTTCCAGACAGGCCCGCAACTCCTCAAGCGATGTCGCGGATGCTGCGATATCCCTGGCTGCCGCAATAATTTGAGCATCAGGCAGCACAGCACTCGGCTGCTCACCTCGCGTCGCCGCCGGTGCGGCTGGAGTTGCTGGCGGCTGGGCGGGACGTGCGTCCCTCGGTCGTTCCGGAGCGACCAGGGTGGGCGCAACACTTGGCGGACCTGCGACCGTTTTCTTTTGACGAAACTGCTCCGCCTGCTTGTTGGTCAACTCATACCAGTCAAGTGGCTTGTCACCCATGAAACAGTCCACACCGGCGCTGGAATAGAAATCCAGCAGAGCTTCCAGGTGAGACATGTCGATTGGGTTTTGCTGCACTACCATTACCTCCGGCGGACGAGTTTAATCAGCTAATGCAATAGAACAAGAGAGCTCCTCGCCACAACGAGGGCCGATCATCGTTATCCAACGGGTATGCACAATCTCAGGCCAAATTTGTTTATTACGTTTACGTAAACGTAATTTTCCACTCTTGACGCCCAGACCCCGCTTTGGTCTATCTGAACCTCAAATGGTGAGAACTGAACTCAAATTGCCTCTTAAAGACAAAAATTGTCGTGTTTTGCGCTGCAAAATGAGGCAAAAGGGCGATATGGGCGAAGCCGTGCCCCTTTTGGGCGGAGGGAGAAAAAGATGAGCGAACAAGACGCGCTTGGCGAACGCGAGAGCATGGATGTCGATGTCGTGATTGTGGGTGCAGGCCCTGCAGGTCTTGCAGCTGCAATCAGGCTGAAACAGCTCGCCAACGAAAAAGGCGAGGAACTAAGTGTCGTGGTCCTGGAAAAGGGATCGGAAGTCGGCGCTCATATTTTGTCGGGCGCTGTGATCGACCCAGTCGCGCTGGACCAGCTTCTTCCGGAGTGGCGGGACGAGGACACGCCGATAAAAACGCCCGTCACCGCAGACCACTTTCTGGTGCTCGGACCGGCCGGTTCGATGCGTTTGCCAAATATGTTCATGCCCAAACTCATGGGCAACCATGGCAATTACATTGTTTCGCTTGGCAATGTCTGCCGCTGGCTTGCCGAGAAAGCGGAAGCTCTTGGCGTGGAGATTTACCCCGGATTTGCCGCCGCGGAGCTGCTTTACGACGAGAGCGGAAACGTTGTCGGTGTTGCCACTGGTGACATGGGTATTGGCCGCGACGGAAAACCGAATGCCATGTTCACCCGCGGCATGGAACTCAGAGGCAAATACACGCTGATCGGTGAAGGTGCGCGCGGATCGCTTGCCAAACAACTGATTGAGAAATTCGATCTCGACCGGGAGAGCGACGTCGCGAAATTCGGTATCGGCATCAAGGAACTATGGCAGGTTGACCCTTCGAAGCATCGACCAGGCCTGGTTCAGCACTCGTTTGGGTGGCCGCTGGACGGCAAGACCGGTGGTGGCTCGTTCCTCTATCATCTGGAAGACAACCAGGTGGCGGTCGGCTTTGTGGTTCATCTCAACTACGAAAATCCATGGCTCTCGCCGTTCGACGAATTCCAGCGTTTCAAAACGCACCCAGCCATTTGCGATACTTTCGAAGGCGGCAAGCGCATTTCCTATGGCGCACGCGCGATCACGGAAGGCGGCTTTCAGTCCGTGCCGAAGATGTCGTTTCCAGGAGGCCTGCTAATGGGATGCTCGGCCGGCCTCGTCAACGTGCCCAGGATCAAGGGCTCACACAACGCGATGCTGTCTGGAATGCTGGCGGCGGAAGAAGTGATGTCGGCCATCGGGCGCGGGGAAGCTCATTCGGAACTGACGAATTACGATGCGGCATGGCGCAACAGCCCGATTGGCGACGACCTGAAAAAGGTACGTAATGCAAAGCCACTTTGGTCAAAGTTCGGCACCTGGCTTGGCATTGGCCTTGGTGGCCTGGACATGTGGACCAACGAGTTGTTCGGTTTCTCGTTCTTCGGAACAATGAAACACGGCAAAAAAGACTCCGAGACACTGAAACCGGCCAAAGACTGCAAGAAGATCGACTATCCGAAGCCAGACGGCGTAGTTTCCTTCGACAAGCTTTCGTCTGTGTTCCTGTCCAATACCAACCACGAAGAAGATCAGCCGATTCACCTGAAGGTGAAGGACGACGTCCTCCAGAAGTCTTCCGAGCATGACATCTTTGAAGGGCCCTCCAACCGTTACTGTCCGGCCGGCGTTTATGAATGGGTGGAAGAAGGTGAAGACGCTCCGCGATTCCAGATCAATTCGCAGAACTGCGTTCACTGCAAGACCTGCGATATCAAGGATCCGAACGGCAATATCACCTGGACCGTACCGGAAGGAGCTGGCGGGCCCAATTACCCGAACATGTAGGTGTGATTTCCGATGACCAAGTTTGAGCCACGGCAAGTCCGTGGCTTTTCTATTTTCGAAGACCCTTTTCCCAAAAACAAAACAGCACCGGAAAGACGTCTTTCCGGTGCTGCAGTCTTGCGGCCGATGGGTCGTATCAAGCCGGTATCAGTGGGGGTCCGGCTTGTTGCGGTTGTCCATTGCGTAACGCTGAGGAGCGGAAAGCCCACTCCTTCGCATGTCACGCAAACGCCCGCGCCACAAGGTCTTCGCCAGCGTTCATGACGACAGGCGATTATGTCGTGAGGTCGAAGGTCCAGATGGAGCCAACGTGCACAATATCCCAGATTTTGTCTGGATTATTTGGGTTTGGCCGAATAATTAAATTCGATTAACCAAACCTCATTGGCCGCTGATGTAGCTTCACGTTACGGAAACGTCAACCGGAAATTTCACGGGATAAAAACTAATTATAACCCCAGAAAGTCTCTTTATACCAATTGGTCAAATTTTACCCCTGACCAAGTGTGAGATGACCTCCTGCTTCTCTGCATCTGAAGCTCCCGGCGAAAAGCTGCCGTAAAGGTTACTTGGCACTATTTACAGTACGCACAACTGTTTTTCCCTTTAATTTACAATCACATAGAGAAATGCATGTCGCATGTTTTGCCCATAAATTTTTTTATATCACAATAGATTACAGAAATACTAAGTGCAATTCTTTGAATTTACAGCACTTATTCAATGTAGAAACGCTCGCAAGTCGCCTGCTTGCGCGGCGCACTTCACCACAATGACGCCCATCTGCACGATAACTATTTGTTTTTATTTATCTTTATACTTATCCACACCCAGAGGCATCGTGGAATAGTTATGATTGCGCAGTAGGGATGGTTAATTTAGTTTTACTTTTAACGGGGCTAATTTGATTTGTAATAACGTTCAAAGCGTTACCAGCAATCTCCTCGCGGTGTTCCCGCGGCAATCCCCAAATACGATCAAGAGGTCGGACCGCACAATGCGGTTGGATACCTTGTGGACAGGAGGGACATTAAGTCTCGAGCAAGGACGCGGCGGTTCTGGCTCAGGAATTAAGAAACTCCGACAATTTCATTCAGAAAAGCCTGTGCTCTTCTGAAACCCATCGACCACAAGGACAGCACCGGGAAGGCCACTTCCCGGTGCTTTTTCATGAAATCAAGACATCTTGGCGCAAACACAAATTCCCAAGACAGGAATACTAGGCTGCGTTTTGCCGATTTGACGTCCGTCTACGGCGTGAACGCCTGGAATGTGCCCTGTTGTCGTTATCGCCTGAAGCGGATTGTTTGCGGTACGGCTTCTTGGCCGAAGGCTTGTTGCCCCGATTGCCTCCACCACGCTTCGCTTTGCTTGCTGCTGACATGGGGGGAACTTCTCCACCAGCCACCGCAATCTCGATACCGATCAGTTTCTCGATCTGCCTGAAGAGACCGATTTCTTCCGGTGCACACAAGGCAACAGCTTCACCTTCCGCGCCTGCACGTGCTGTCCGGCCGATCCGATGCACATAGGCCTCGGCAACCTCAGGCAACTCGAAGTTATAGACGTGACTGACACCAGGGATATCGATCCCTCTTGCAGCAACATCCGTTGCGACGAGAACATTGATGGCGCCGGACTTGAGATCCCGGATTGCGCGTTCGCGCTGGTTCTGGCTTTTGTTGCCATGGATGGATCCTGCGGAAATGCCGGACTGCGCCAGTTTTCTCATCAGACGCTCTGCACCGTGTTTGGTACGGCAGAAAACCAAAGACATGCCATCCGGCTTGGCTTTCAGTTGACCGACCAGGAAATCGCCCTTGGCTTTTTGGTCCATGAAGTGGACCGACTGCGTGATCTTGTCGGCTGTCTTTCCAGCCGGTGCGACTTCAACCCGCTCCGGATTTCTGAGGTAGGACTGGGCAAGTTCATTGATCTGTTTCGGCATCGTGGCGGAAAACAGCAGTGTCTGGCGTTCATCGGCCACAAGGCCGGCAATCCGGCGAAGCGCGTGAATGAAGCCGAGATCCAGCATCTGATCTGCTTCGTCGAGAACGAGATAGGACGCGGTACCAAGATCAACGGCTCCACGGTCCACCAAATCAAGCAGACGGCCCGGCGTCGCCACAAGAATGTCCGTTCCCCTGGAAAGGCGTTTGATCTGGCCATTGATGGACACACCACCGACAACAGAGGTGACCCGAAGTGGCGTCTTCTTCAGGAACGAAATCAGGTTCTTTGCAATCTGATTGACAAGTTCGCGTGTCGGCGCCAGCACCAGCGCGCGCGTTCCCCGCGAGCGAGGCTGGGTTCCATCGGCCACGAGCTGGTCGATCAGGGGAAGTCCGAAAGCGGCGGTCTTGCCGGTACCCGTTTGAGCAAGACCCATCAGGTCCTTGCCCTCAAGAATAAGCGGGATTGCCTTTTGCTGGATCGGCGTCGGTGTCGCATAGCCATTTTCAGAAACGGCAGTAAGCAGGTCGCCGGAAAGTCCCAGGCTGTGAAAATCGGTCAAATTGAATTCCTTGACTGCAAGCGCTACGAAACACGCTTGCGGTACCGCACGGCACCTGCCCTGCGGTTTGTTATGAAGCGCGGCAGCCGGAATCAATACAATGAAGGCTCCATGCCGCCAGACCCTCGCGTGAATTGGGAACTGTTTGAGCCCCTCATTAGGCTCATGTTTGGACAATCGGAAGCGGCAGCCAGGAAACCAGTCGGTTTCCAAATTTTTCGGCGCGCTGTCTGCTCACGCGGCAGCGATTGCTGGCTGCTATATCGTCTTAGCAGCCGCAAAAGTCAAGCCAAGCAGCTTGAAATCCCTTTAATGATCAAACCATTCGTTAACGTGTCAGGGAACCAGCCGGATAAGGCGGCCCTCATCGCTGTCGGTCAAAACATAAATGAAACCATCAGGACCCTGACGCACATCACGGATTCGCTCGCCAAGATCCGTCAGCAACTGCTGCTCCCCAACAATTTCGTTTCCGCTCAAATCCAGTTTGGAAAGATGCTGGCCACGCAACGCCCCAACCAGAAGGTCGCCTTTCCAGTCAGGGTAGGTATCGCTCGTAACAAAGGCCATGCCTGAAGGCGCGATGGACGGATCCCAATAGTGAATGGGTTGCTCCAAACCAGGTTTGGAGGTGCCTTCGCCAATCTTGCCGCCCGAATAATGCCGTCCGTAGGAAATAATCGGCCAGCCATAGTTCTTGCCCGCCTCAGGAATGTTGATTTCATCCCCTCCCCGGGCTCCGTGCTCGACGGTCCAAAGAACACCGGTTGCGGGGTTGATCGCAGCACTTTGCGGGTTGCGATGACCAATTGACCAGATTTCCGGCTTGTAGCTGTCGTCGCCGACAAAGGGATTGTCAGATGCCGGAGTGCCGTCTGAGGTCAGTCGCAAGACGGAACCTGTGTGGTCTGAAGTCACTTGAGCCCTGTCGCCGTCTCCCCTGTCGCCGATCGTCATGAACAACGTGCCATCCGGCGCGAATGCGATCCTGGAGCCGAAGTGTCGCCCGCCATACGCCTTGTTGTTGCCTGCAAAGATCGTCTCGCCTTCGAGCGCATATCCGCCGCCTTGCGATTGACCCAGCACCGCTTTGAACAAAGATGTGCCGGCTCCTTCCGGAGACCCTTGCGAGAAGGTCAGGTATACCGTGGCATCGTTCTCAAAATCCGGGCTGAGGACAACATCCAGAAGACCACCCTGACCTTGCGCAAACACGTCCGGCACGCCTTCGACCACCTGTTGATTGCCTTCTGCATCGACGTGTTTCAAGACACCGTCGCGCTCAGTTACCAAAAAGCCGCCGTCCGGCAGCATGGCAACGCTCCAGGGATAGGAAAGTCCCTCTGTAACCGTCTCCAGATTGAACGAAGATTGAGCTGCCACTGGAAGCATCGTGGCACCTGTCATGGAAAGGGCCATTGCAGCAATTGCAGGCAGGCAAAACGTCCTGAAATTCATGAGGTGTTCCGTCCTTGAGCTGACCAACAAGTGACCACATAGGTAGGCACTTTGCTGGCGGTTGACAGCGTCAAACGTGCAAAAAACGGAAATGTCATTTCAGGAGGTTATAGCGCCGCCTTCCAATCGCGCGGAAATTGCCCGCTTTTCATAAGCGACATTCCAATCAATCAGAGTGCGCCAGATAAGCTCGGCCTGGTCACTTTCCAGACCCAGCTCCGCTGCCCGCGCTCTGATTGCTGCAACCATGGTTTCAATACGCTCATGGTCGAAGGCTTCTTCAGGCCGATTCTTCAATTCCGCCATGCGGCGCACATATCCTTGCCTGCGGGCAAAAATTTGAAGGAGGTCTTCATCAAGCCTGTCGATGGCTGTGCGGATGTCGGATTTGTTGACGCAATCTGCTGGGTGTTTCACTTGGTTCACGCTTTGGTGGACAGAACAGAAGCGAACCGGATGTACCGGTTCGCATCAGGAAAGGGAATGCGCAAATTGAAGCAGCTATCAGCTCGTCCGGGTCTGCGCTTCCACGCTGGCAAGCGCTGACATGTTCACGACACCCCGGGAGGTTACGGACGGCGTCAGAATATGAGCCGGTCGCGCCGTTCCCAGAAGGATCGGCCCAACGTGGAGAGCTTGCGTGGCCACCTTCAAAAGATTGTGGGCAATGTTGGCGGAATCGAGGTTCGGAAACAGCAACAGGTTCGCTTCGCCCGTAAGCTTGCTGTTGGGCATGACACGTTCACGCAAATCGGTACTCAGAGCAGAATCGCCATGCATTTCACCGTCGGCTTCCAGTTCCGGATGCCGTTCCCAGATAAGTTCAAGGGCTTCGCGCATCTTGCGCGAGGACGCTGTTTCACGAGAACCAAAATTGGACATCGACAGAAGAGCGATTTTGGGTTCGATACCAAACCGGCGAATTTCCTGGGCTGCCAGGATTGCCATTTCGGAGATCTCCTGAGCCGTTGGATCTTCGGTCACAAAGGTATCGGACAGGAACAGAGCGCCCTGGCTGTTGATCAACAATGACATGGCCGAGAGATCGCGTGCCGTTTCACAAACACCAATGACCTGCTTGATGTCTCTCAGGTGGCGGGTGTAGCGCCCTTCCAGTCCACAGATGACAGCGTCCGCCTCGCCCCGCCGGACCGCGAGTGCGGAAATGACGGTGGCGTTCGTGCGCACGACGGTTCTTGCCGCATCAGGCGGCAGACCGAGGCGACCGACACATTCGAAATACTCGTCGACATATTCGCGATAACGGGGATCGTCCTGCGGGTTGACGTATTCGAAATCGACCTCCGGGCGGATTTTCAATCCGAACCGTTCGCAGCGCTGCTGAAGAACATCGGGCCGGCCGACCAAAATGGGTTTCGCAATCTTGTCCTCAATCAGAACCTGCGCGGCTCTCAAAACCCGCTCGTCTTCTCCTTCCGCGTAAATGATCCTTTGCGGATCCTTGGTAGCGTTGTGGATGATCGGTTTCATGATGAGACCTGACCGGAACACGAAGCGGTTCAGCCGGTCATAATAGGCAGCAAAATCCTCGATCGGACGCGTTGCAACACCGGTGTCCATGGCTGCCTTGGCAACAGCTGGTGCAATGCGCAGGATAAGACGCTGGTCGAATGGTGACGGTATGAGATAATTCGGGCCGAAGATTTCGGTCTTGCCGCCGTAAGCGCGCGCGGCCACATCGGAGGGTTCTTCCTGCGCAAGGCCTGCAATTGCCTCAACCGCAGCACGTTTCATTTCTTCATTGATTGTGGTCGCGCCAACGTCGAGTGCACCACGGAAGATATATGGAAAACACAGAACGTTGTTGACCTGGTTCGGATAGTCGGAGCGCCCGGTGCACATCACGACATCACTGCGCACTTTCTGCGCCTCTTCCGGCATGATCTCCGGGTTGGGGTTTGCAAGAGCAAGGATCAAGGGTCCCTTGCCCATCTTCTCAACCATATGTGGTTTCAATACACCGCCTGCGGACAATCCCAGGAAGACATCCGCACCATCAATCACCTGATCAAGCGTGCGCAAATCTGTCTTTTGCGCAAAAGCGGACTTCCACTCATCCATGAGAACTTCGCGTCCTTCATAGACGACACCCTCAATGTCAGTGACCCAGATGTTTTCACGTTTTGCGCCAAGGGATATCAGCATATTCAGACAGGCGAGCGCGGCAGCACCGGCCCCGGAGGCAACGATGTTGGCATCTTCAATCTTCTTGCCGGCCAGCTGCAGACCGTTTCGAACCGCCGCTCCGACGATGATCGCCGTGCCGTGCTGATCGTCGTGAAAAACCGGGATGTTCATTTTTTCGCGCAACTTGGCTTCGATCATGAAGCATTCAGGCGCCTTGATGTCTTCCAGGTTGATTCCACCGAACGTCGGCTCCAGAACCGAAACGGCATCGACGAACTTGTCGACATTGTTTTGCGCAACTTCGATGTCGAACACATCAATGCCGGCGAATTTCTTGAAAAGAACCGCCTTGCCTTCCATCACCGGCTTTGAGGCAAGCGGTCCGATGTTGCCAAGTCCAAGAACAGCGGTTCCGTTGGAGATCACAGCGACAAGGTTGCCCCTGGACGTGTAATTGGCGGCCTTCGCGGGATCCTCGGCAATTTCAAGGCAGGGTGCGGCAACGCCCGGAGAATAGGCGAGAGCCAGGTCGCGCTGGTTGCCCAATGGCTTGGTGGCCTGGATTTCGAGTTTGCCAGGCCTTGGATGTTCGTGAAAATACAGGGCGGCTTCTGTCAGATCGCTTTCGTTGGATTTGCTGTCGCTCATGACTGTCCCTGTCTCCCTGGCATATTCCGTTAGGTAGTCTTTTTCTGCAATTCGCGGCGGCATGGCCCCCTGCCAACTATTGCAGCGATTTGATGAATTGTCTCTGAGCTTTATCTGGCGCGATGCAAAATGAGAACCCGCAACAGTCCAAAGAGCACAATGCTGTTCAGGATATGCCACAGGAAATGCGTTCCCAAGGCAAATTGGTTGCAGATTGGCTCATCCAACATGCGGAAAGTCAATGAAAGCGCGAAGACAATGCCCGTGATCAGCACCTGTGCGCCGAGGCGGCTGTTTTGCCTTCTGAACAAAGCGCCCACGACGAAAATCGCGAGCAGCGCCGGCACATATCCCGCAGAAGAGCCGACCAAAGGTGCGATCACTTGAGCGACAAACGGTGTTGCCAGAAAAAACCCGACAACAATCAACAATGCGAGCCACCAGGTGACTGCAAGAAACCGTTTCAGTGCAAAAAACAAATAGACATGAATGAATATGGCAATTGGCAATATGTCAGCGAGTGCTGCCCATCTGGTTGCGAAGGTGTGAAACAGGAATGAGCCGACACCTATTACAAAAACAACGCCAATCAAAACAAACGCCGGCCAGTCATCCGGTGTTTTTCGCCGCCACAAGAAAAACGCGACAATTGCGGCGACCAGAAAGGCAGCGTTTGTGATGGCGTTGACCGGTTCAGACCAGAAATCGGGCCCAACCCGCTCGCAATAATTGTCGACCTGTTCATTCAATGCCATCTGCAACGCACCAATCTACTGCTTCTTTTCAGATCTAACTACAGCCTGGACGTGACAGTTTCAGCAATCAAGCGGGCCAATCGCGAAACACCTTCTTCGATTTTCCGTTCATCAGCGCAGGAAAAACTCAGCCGCATCGTGTTGGCACCGCTTCCATCGGGATGGAACGCTCTTCCGGGAACAAAGGCGACTTTGGCCTTTTCAACAGAGCTCTGCAGCAGTTCGGCAGCATCACACGCAGTCGGCAATTCCACCCAGATAAACATGCCGCCTTCCGGTCTGGTCCAACGGCACTCCGCCGGCATGTGCTTTTCCAATGCTTCCAGCATGGCATCGCGCCGCGCCCGGTAGATCCGATTTGTTCGGGCCGTGTGGGTGGCGAAGTCGCGTTCAGCAACGCGTGCCATGGCATCCTGGTTGAGAACGGGCGTGTTGAGATCGCTTGCCTGCTTGATCAACACAAGCCTGGAAATCACTTCAGAGGCCGCACAGATCCAGCCAAGCCTCAGACCTGGGGACAGGGATTTGGAGAAGCTGCCACAATAAAGCGTCCGGCTGTTCTCGATACCGCCGGAGTTTTGACAATCGAGTGCCAGCATCGGCTCAACGGCTTCACCGTCGTATCGCAGACTTTCATAAGGAGCGTCTTCGACAATTGCGCAGGATAATTTCTCAGCCAAAGCCAAAATGCGGCGCCGGTCTTCAAGGCCAACAGTCAAACCCGTTGGATTGGCGAAATCAGGAGACAGGTATGCGAACTTGACCTGCCCACCGAATTCATCAGCCTTTCTTGCGTAGTCTTCCGCGGCACGGTTGGTTCCAGGATCCAGCCGGTCGAATTGCAACTCATATGCGTTGAAGGCCTGAACCGCGCCGAGATAGGTTGGCCATTGGACAAGTGCAGTGTCCCCCGGGGACAAAAACAGCTTGCCGAGATAGTCCAGTGCCTGTTGCGATCCAGAGGTGATAAGAATGTTTTCAGGTGCGCATTCCACACCGAGTTCGCGCATGTGGGCGACAATCCACATTCTCAAGCGCAAGCTGCCTTCGCTCACTCCGTATTGAAGCGCCCTGGATGCCTCCGGACCGCCCAGGATCTCCTCATAGGCTTTCTGGAAACTCTCAGTGGGAAACAGCTCGGGGTCGGGAATACCGCCTGCAAATGAAATCACATCCGGGCGGTCCAGCAACTTCAGCAATTCGCGAATTTCCGACGCGCGCATTCGACTGGCACGCTTGGCGTAAAGACTTTCCCAGGTGGTCATGGCGGGCTCACTGGCTTTCAAAAGAGACAAATTAAGTCAATAATACTGACCTATATATTTTGCAAGTGTCTCAATCTTTTTATTTTTTGTAATTTTATTGCGCAAACAATCCTCCAAACCACGCAAATACGGCTGAGCTGGACCCGAGGGTCCTGAGTGCCTAAGTGTTGATGCAAAGGAGTTATTCATGTCACGTCTCGATCAAAGCCGCCCGTTCATTCCGCTCAATATTGCCGTTCTGACGGTGTCCGACACACGTTCATTGGATGAAGACAAGTCGGGCAAAACGCTTGCAGACCGGATCAAAAGCGCTGGCCATACCCTGGCAGACCGCAAGATCGTCAAGGACGACGTTCCGGCCATTCAAGAGATCGCAAGAGCCTGGATTGCGGACAAGGGAGTTGACGTCATTGTCTCTACAGGTGGGACCGGGTTCACCGGCCGGGACGTAACACCTGAGGCCATGGAGCCGCTGTTTGAAAAGCGCATGGACGGTTTTTCCGAAGTGTTCCATCGCATTTCCTATGACAAGATTGGAACGTCGACTATCCAGTCCCGGGCAACAGGCGGAGTGGCCGGCGCAACGTACATTTTCGTGCTCCCCGGATCGACAGGGGCCTGCAAGGATGCGTGGGACGGAATTTTGAAGTGGCAGCTCGACTATCGCCACATGCCCTGCAACTTCGTTGAAATCATGCCGCGGCTCGATGAACACTTGAAACGCGGCAAACTCCAGGAGGCTTGAGAATTGCCGTTTCTCATTCGATCAGCAGTCCTGGACGATGAGCGCGCTGTTTCGGCATTGCTCCTCAAAAGCTACACAGCGCTGCTCAAAAGTGCTTACGATGCAGCAACACTTGCCAAGGCTCTGCCATTGATCACGCGTTCAAGGCCGGAGCTCCTGACCTCCGGCAGCTATTATCTGGCGCAAACTGAAGACGGCCAGCTGGTCGGCGCAGGAGGCTGGACAAAGGCATCCCCGACAGGGCTCGAAGAGACGGAAAACAACGGTAACATTCGCCATTTCGGCACAGATCCAGAATTTGCCGGCCGGGGAATTGGGCGTTTGTTGATGCAACGTTGCTTCGAGGACGCGAAATCTGGCGGCCTTTCAGAGCTTAATTGCTATTCGACGCTGAATGGCGAGAGTTTTTACCGCGCCTGCGGTTTCAATAGCATCGAACGATTTCTCGTTCTCCTGCCCGGGAACGTCGAATTTCCATCCATCCGCATGACCTGCCCTCTGTAACTTCGGCAGAAACGGCCTAATTCAGCCGGAAAGGAGAAAAGAATGGGTATGCTCGTCGATGGCAACTGGGATTCCGATGCAACAGGAGACAGCGTTGATGGCGATCGCTTCGAAAGATCGAAAGCACAGATCCGGAATTGGGTCACACCAGACGGCTCCGCAGGCGCAACGGGGAAAGCTGGATACCACGCTGAAAGTGGCCGTTACCATCTCTACGTTGCCTGGAACTGCCCCTGGGCGCACCGCACGTTGTTGATGCGTGCGGTGAAGGGTCTTCAGGATCACATTGGAATATCTGTCCTTGCGCCGAAACGCACAGAAGACGGTTGGGTGTTTGACCCGAAAAACGGCTATACCGATACCCTCGCTGGCGCTGCGGCCCTGCACCAGATCTATGCGAAAGGCACCTCTGACTATACAGGGCGGGTCACAGTGCCCGTTCTGTGGGACACCAGAACCGATACTCTGGTGAGCAACGAGTCGGCTGAAATCATCCGCATGCTCAACAGTGCCTTCCAGGGCATTGCCGAAAACCCGGCCGACTTTTTCCCAAGCGAGCTGCAGAACGACATCGACGACTGGAATGCCTTCATCTATCCGAAACTCAACAATGGCGTTTATCGTGCAGGCTTTGCGCGCTCACAAACAGCTTACGATGAAGCCGTTACCGAGGTCTTCGAAGCGCTGGACCGGATCGAAAGCGTGCTTGAGACACGTTCCTGGTTGACTGGGGAGAGCATCACGGAGGCCGACATTCGTCTTTTTCCGACACTGGCGCGGTTTGATACCGCTTATTGGAGCGCCTTCAAATGCAATAAACGCAGGCTGATCGACTACCCGCATCTGTGGGCCTATGCCCGCCGGTTCTTTGCCCTTCCAGGCGTCGCCGACACGGTAAAGCTCGACATTTACAGGCGAGGCTATCACTCAAAAAGCGAGCTGCGAAATCCGAACGGCATCGTGCCGCTTGGACCGATTGTCGACTTTTCAGAGCCGCTTGAGGCAGCCTAGGCTGCAGCCTCTCTGGCGCGTTGCCAAAGCAGAATGGCAACAGGCTTGACGAAGGCGAGTAAGAATTGGCGCTTTTAACCGCCATTCGGCGTCGGAGAAGGCCGTCTCATTCTCAGCGCTCGTTTGTAGAGCTTCAATCGTACAGACATACCGAACTTCAATGTCTGCTTTGCGCCCAAAACACTGCGGCTTGGTCCGTTTGGTCGGCCGGCGTCTTGGAGCCCAGAGTGTCCGATGCTGCGTTCCAGGCAAATGTCCGCAATACACGTCAGGCCGATTGATGAAGCAGCAGGAGAATTTCTAGTCCTTGATCTCCCATGGGGCTGTTGTCGCGAATGCGCCTCGAAGAGTATCTACGAACTCTTCGGCTCGCCGAGACAGCGGCCGGGCAGCCGGCCGAACCAGTTTTGCGTCTCGTCCATATGTGCGGTGATCGTTCAGCACTGTCTCCAAAGTGCCCTCTAGAATTGCATCGTTACAAACGAAACTGGGTTCCAGACAAACGCCCAGACCCGCTTTAGCCGCGTCAACCAAGACAGTACCATTATTGGTGACAATGCGCGGTGACAGTTGCACGTCCAGTTTTTGACCGTTCGGGCGCGAAAATCGCCAGCGCGCGGGATCCGGTCCAACACGATACGCGAGCGCCGGAAAACCGGTTAGATCTTCTGGTGTACCTGGGCGGCCATACTGATCCCAAAAGGCCGGGCTGGCTGCGACGACATAGTGGACAGAAAAAGGGGTTCCGAGGTCAGCGCCGGATCATCCAAATGCCCGAGACGTATTGCAAAATCAAATCCCCCTTCGATCAGGTCGACGGGCCGATCACTTAATTCCATGTCGAAATGAATCTCGGGATTCGACGCTGCGAATTGGTTGGCGAGTGGTGCCAGATAGCGCAAACCGAATGCGGGCGGGCAAGCGACGCGTATGAGACCTTTTATCGGTCTGTCTTGACCGGAAATCGCGCTGTCTGCTTCGTTCAGATCAGATAAGAGCCGCAGACAGTGAGCGTAATATTCCCGGCCTCTTTCGGTGGCCTTTACTCCACGCGTCGAGCGGAGTGTAAGTCTGACGCCAAGGCGTGCTTCCATTTCGTCAACCCTGCGGCTGACTGCTGAAATCGCCACACCTTGGCGTTCAGCCGCAGCTGAAAACGAGCCAGTCTCGACAACGGCCACAAATGCTTCAATCTCGGCAAATCGATTCATTTGCTTTCCAAAAATTAGATATCAGATTTCAAAATAACACATCTACTGCAATTTTTTAGAAATTATATATTCAGCCGACCCACGCTCTTGAATTGCCACCAGAGGAGCAAAATTTGCGCCGGCGCCTTCATACACTTCCGATTTTCACACTGGCTATCTTGTGGCTCGTCGGCTGGACACTGCGTGTACCGGTTTTGGCCACTCCTCCATTGGCAACCCGCATTGCGGAATCCTATGGGCTGGAAGCTATGGGGATCGGAGCTTTGACCATGTTGCCTGTGGTCGCCATTGCCTTTGGCGCGATCCCCGCGACTTTCCTAATTGGACGCTTCGGTTTGAAAGCTGCAATTGCTTTTGGTGTTTTGCTGATGGCAGTGGCCTCCACCGCGCGCGGATATGCGCCTTCGGGTCTGATGCTTTTTTCGGTTTCTGTTCTTATGGGATTTGGCGTTGCCCTGTTCCAGACTGCTTTACCCGCGGCGACCAGGGTTTGGACGCCTCGACACATTGCACTCGGAAATGCCGTATATCTGAACGGTATGATGGTTGGGGAAGTGTCTGGTGCAGGATTGACCTTGCCTTTGGTGCTGCCACTGGCCGGCGAAGACTGGCGCATGGCGTTGTTCCTGTGGTCTGTTCCCATCTTGCTCATATCGTTGGCAGTCACGTTCGTGCGTGCGCCCAAAGAAACCAATGATGCACCCGAAGTCGGTACGCAGGATCCGGCATCGACTGCATCACTGCCAAACTGGAACGACGCGCGCGTTTGGCAATTTGGGCTGCTCCTGGCCGGATCGGTTGTCCTATTCTATGTCATCAACTCCTATATCGGCGTGATACTGGATGCACGAGGTGAGCGTGATGCACTTGCCTGGTTACTGTTGCTCTACAACGCGACCCCATTGATGGCTTCGTTTGCAGTTTTGGCAGCGCCAGGCTGGATTGGCAGGCGAAGGCCCATAGCGGCATCTGCGGGATTGGCCGTGCTCGGGCTTGCTCTATTTACCTTCTTCTCCGGATGGGCTTCTTGGTTGGGTGCCCTGCTCACCGGGTTCGCAGCATCGGTAGAACTCATTCTGTTGGTATCGCTGCCAGCCGTCATTGCAAAAGGAAGAGCTGTGACACAGCTGTCTGCAGGAATGACTCTCATCGGCTACGGCATCGCATTCCCGCTGCCTATGATCGGTGGCTGGTTCGCTGAACAAGTTGGTTGGCTGGAAATCTCTCTGATCCCGTCCTTGGTGTTCGGGGTTGCCATTCTGATCCTGGCGGGAGAGCGCCGGTTTCCGGTCTACACCTGGGCACGATAGGAGTCACAAGTAGAATGAAATGATCGTTGAACAAGTTACGATCAGGGTTGCCTTTGCCCGCGGCCAGACCGTTTGACCCAATCGCAGAGAGCGATTGTTTTCGGCAGGTGAGAGCGAAACAGTTAGGGCCCGTTCCGGGGGCGCATTGCAACCTGACAGCCCCCAACTGAAGCGAATGGCGGGTTTGAGCCCAGAGTGACCATGAGAGGCACCCTTTGAGTTGCCTCTCATGGTCCATAGCGCTGAAGACAGTCAGACCGTCAAGCTAATGTTGAACTTATTTCCGTCTGGGTCACGAAAATAACCACCGTAAAAGTTCTTGCCTCGATGACCCGGGGCTCCTTCATCGGTTGCGCCGAGTTCAATTGCCAGAGCATGAACGGCATCGACTTGATCTTGATCCTTTGCTGCGAGCGCAACCATGGCACCATTTCCGTGAGACGCAGTTTCGCCATTGTAGGGCGTGGTCACTACTATTTTGGGTTTTTCAGGCCCAAAGCTATAGCCGATCATGTTGTCTAGGCTAAAGGCGCGTGTACCGTTTATTGCGCAGAACAACGCATCGAAAAAAGTTGCGGAAGCAGCAAGGTCATTTGACCCAAGAGTGATGTAGCTAATCATGATTTTTCTTTTTGCATGAGTAATTGTTGCGCCCTATGAGGCGGCGCGCTGTAAAACCAAAGAGCGGTTTGCGTGGGGATACTCAGGCAATCATGCACGCATTTTATCTGCGTAATTGCGGATTAGCAACGGCAGCGATGTCCGCATAGCCGCCAAACGCGGCAGATGGATCAACCCCGGCAGTTATACCTGAAGCGGGCATCGGCCACTCTTCAATTATGAGTATACGTCCTCGGGCACGGTCCCAAGAAACTATGCGCTCAGATCCCTCGGGATCTGAATTGCATTCAAGGTGCAAAGGCAAGGGAAACCCAGACGGTTTGTGAGCTGCTGCAACACAGATGACAGTCCCGCTCTAGGGGCTCCGATCAATGTCGGAGTGCACCATCATAAGGGGACGTTCCCTGGCTCGCCGTTGCCTGTCATTAGCCGTGGAGTTTGATCGCGACCCTTGCCGGAATGCGCAGGATCCCGACGCAGAACCGGGCAAATGATTGGCGCAAGCCTGCAATGAGGCCCTCCCGCTGCGGTTCGCCGGATGTGACCGCGGCTGCCCGCAGAAACACCATTCGGCCGCGGCCAATGCGCTTTGCTATGTCGAGATCTTCCAGCTGCGGCAAAGGCCTGTGACCACCGAGCTTTTGATAGAACTGACGTGAGATCAGCAGCCCTTGATTTCCATAAGGCATGCCAAGCAGCTGGGAACGGAACGCCGCGACGGATTCCCCAAGACGGGCACCTGGCCCAAAGGCTTCGTATCGCAGCCGAAAGCTGGCCGCCGTCCGGGGTCCGTTTGGCGCGCGGGCTGCCCGTTCGACAAATGCCTGTGCTTCATGGTGCCAACCGCTCTCAAGCAGCGTTTCAGGCTGCAGGAACAGCAACCAGTCGCCTCTTTTGGCGATCTCAGCACCCAACGCGAGGCGTTCAGCCTTTGATTTCTTCAAGACCGCCCAGTGGCAACCGGCCGCGTCCGCGACCTTGCCGGTATTGTCCGATGAGCCACCGTCCACGATCACGACTTCGCGCACGACGCCTTCCGCGGCTGCGGGCACAAGCGCCGAGAGGGCATGGACCAGCTCGGTTTCGGAATTGTATGTCGGAATAATGACGCTAATCATGTCCCGAAGTTCTACAGGATTTTTTTCAAAGTGCGAGTGAATGGGCTTGAGAACGCGCGGAAATTGGCTAATGTTCTACTTATGTTCTCATTTACTCGCCTGAAACGATCATGAACGCGCCTACGCAATTCGCTGCAGCGCAGCAAACGGCCGACATTCCCGAAGACAGTGCTTCCCGGTTGAAGGAGGATAGAACAAGAGGCCGGGGATCAGCACTTAACAAGTCCGGCCGATTTGAACCCCTAGCCTATGAAAGCTTTGACGATGGCTGGGACACTCTTGAAGATCTGCCCCCATTGCAAACCGAGGTACAGGAAGAGCGTGCACGGACGATCATAACGCGCAATTCTTCGCCCGATCTTTCCTTTGACCGTTCGATTAACCCTTATCGCGGCTGCGAACATGGTTGTGTCTACTGTTTCGCGCGGCCAAGCCACGCCTATATGGGACTGTCTCCCGGGCTGGACTTTGAAACCCGCCTTTTCGCCAAACCCAATGCGGCGCAGCTTCTGGAGCGGGAATTGTCCAAACCGGGCTACATTCCGCGCGTGATCGCCATCGGCACGAACACCGACCCCTATCAACCGCTGGAACGCGGATACAAGTTGATGCGGGAAATCCTGGAAGTTCTCGACAACTGTTCTCATCCGGTCGCGATCGTGACAAAGTCAGCACTCGTGACCAGGGACATCGACATCCTCGCGCGGATGGCCGAACGCAATTTGGTCAAGGTCGCGCTCTCCGTCACCACCCTGGACAAAAAGTTGTGCCGTGCCATGGAGCCCCGCGCGTCCGCACCTCACAAACGTCTTGGTGCTATCAAGGCCCTGAACGCAGCAGGCATTCCCTCGCTGGTCATGATGGCACCCATTATCCCAGCTCTGACCGACAGTGAGATTGAAAACATATTGGAAGCAGCTGCCGAGCACGGTGCACAGGAAGCTGCTTATGTCCTTTTACGGTTGCCCCTTGAAGTCTCCGAACTGTTCCGCGACTGGCTGCTCAGGCATCGCCCTGACCGATACAGGCACGTCATGAACCTCATCAGATCCATGCGTGGCGGCAAAGACTATGACGCCAAATGGGGGGAACGCATGAGAGGACGAGGTCCCTATGCGGATCAGATCTCCAAACGCTATTCGCTTGCTGCAAAACGTCTGGGCCTCAGCTTACGCAGAAAGAAACTGAACCTGAATGATTTCCGCCAACCTCAAAAAGGTGGTGTGCAACTGGACCTCTTTTGAAGTCCCGGCTTGAAGTGATTTCTTGCAAACGGCAGGTTGATCGACATGACTGGCACGCCTTCCCTGTTCGATCTGGCTTTTCCCGATCGCCCGGACCTATCTCTTGAGCGCAGGTACGCCTTGGATTTTGACGGGCTTTTGTGCGGTGTTGACGAAGCCGGGCGCGGGCCATGGGCCGGGCCGGTTGTCACTGCTGCTGTCATTCTTGACTACGAGCGCGTGCCGGATGGGCTGGATGATTCCAAGAAGCTCTCCGAGGCCAAACGCGAAGCCTTGTATCTGGACATCGTTTCCAGCGCCTGGATTTGTGTGGCCAGTGCCTCACCGGCGACGATTGACCGTCTCAACATCCGCGCGGCGACACTTTCCGCAATGGTGAGAGCCGTCAACGGACTGCCAAAACGCCCCAGCTATGCCTTGATCGACGGCAGAGACATTCCACCCGGTCTATCGCAACCGGGCCAGGCATTGATCAAGGGCGACGGCCGCTGCCTTTGTGTCGCTGCCGCGTCCGTTGTGGCCAAGGTTACGCGGGACAGAATGATGGTCCGGCTGGAGGACCGGTTTCCGGGATATGGCTTCGCCCAACACAAGGGATATGGAGTGCCCAGGCATCAGGAAGCGCTTGAGGCACTTGGCCCGACGGTCCATCACAGGATGAGTTTCAAACCCGTCCGGCTGGCCGCGGAAGTGTCGAGTGATTGATGTGCAGTGCGAATGTAAAAAACGCATGAAAAAAGCGGCCTCGAGAGGCCGCTTTTTTATCTCAACTCGGAAGTTCCCAAGTATTAATTCAGGCGCTCTTTTACCTGCGCGATGCTTTTGGTCAGGATGTCGTCGGCGACTTTGTCCTGAACCTTTGCAGCGAGGATCTCCTCGGCTGCTGCAACGGCGATATCGGCTGCCTTGGCGCGAACTTCAGAGATTGCCTGGCTTTCTGCCTGAGCGATCTTGTCTTCCGCCGCCTTTGTGCGGCGCGCGATCATCTCTTCAAGAGCCTGGTTGGTTTCAACCGTCAAACGCTCTGCTTCCGAATTGGCTTCAGCAATGATGGCTTCTGCCTCGCCCTCAGCTTCGTGGCGCTTGCGCTGATATTCCGACAAAAGAGCCTGGGCTTCTTCACGCATCTTGCGTGCTTCTTCCAGTTCCTTGCGGATTGTATCGGCGCGATCGTCAAGCGATCCACCGATCTTGCCGGGCACCTTGAGATAGGCGATCAGTGCAAAGAAGAGAACGAGACCGACCAGGGCCCAAAATGTTGCGTCCATGATCGTCTCCTCAGTTCATCGCCGACTTCAGCGCTTTGTTCAGATCGGTTTTGGTCGGAGCCTTACCAATCAACTGCTCTACGAGAGCTGATGTGGTGTCTCCGGCAATCTCTTCGATCTGGGACAGTGCTTCAGTCTTGATGCCGGTGATATGTGCTTCCGCCGCTTTCAGCTTTTCGCCGAGTTCGGTCTCAGCTTTATCCCGGCGCGCATCCTGCTCGGCCTTCAACTTTGCCCGCGTGTCATGAGCAATCCCATGAGCCTTGTTGCGAGCTTCGGCGAGTGCCTGTTCGTACGCGGCGATCGCTGCGTCGGTTTCTGCCTTCAGGCGGTTGGCCTCGGAAAGATCTCCGGCGATGCGGTCCTTCCGGTCTTCCAGGATCCCTGCGATCCGCGGCATCGCCACGTTCTTCATGATCCAGTAGAAAATACCGAAAGTGATTGCGAGCCAGAACAACTGGGACGCAAAAGTCGTCGCATCGAACGGCGGGAAGCCCACGCCGTGCTCGCCGGCTGCTTCCGCGATGGCCGCATGGCCTTCAGTGGTCGTTTCGCCTGCCATTTCCTGTCTCCTAAATCCGGCTAGGCGGCGCTATTGGAGCGCCGCCACCGGAGTCGCATCAAATGTCGCTGTTTGAGAGCGATTAAGCGAACAGGATAAGGAAGGCGATCAGAAGGGAGAAGATGCCCAAAGCTTCCGTCACGGCGAAGCCGAAGATAAGACGGCCGAACTGGCCATCGGCAGCGGACGGGTTGCGCAGGGCGCCTGCGAGGTAGTTACCGAAGATGGTGCCGAGGCCGATACCAGCGCCGCCCATGCCCAGGCATGCGATACCCGCACCGATGTATTTTGCTGCTTCTGCTTCCATGACACGTGCTCCTAGATGTGTTTGCAGATTTCTCACGCACGGCGCTCTATCGCCGTGTGATTTGGATTACCCTTAGTGTGAAGGATGAATTGCGTCGTTCAAATACATGCAGGTCAGAACGGCAAAGACGTAGGCCTGCAGGAAAGCGACAAGAAATTCCAGCGCCGTCAAGGCGACCGTCATTGCGAGCGGCAGAATCGCGCCGAAAATGCCCAGGGCACCCATAGCGCTAAGGCTGACGACAAAGCCGGAGAAGACCTTCAATGTAATGTGCCCGGCAAGCATGTTCGCAAACAGACGAACAGAAAGGCTGATCGGGCGGGACAGGAACGAGATAACCTCGATCATGGTCACCAGCGGGATCAGTGCGCCAGGAACGCCACTTGGAATGAAGAGTTTCAGGAACTTCATTCCGTGCCGCATGAACCCGTAGAAAATCACGGTTAGAATCACCAACATCGCGAGGGCGAAGGTGACAATGATGTGGCTTGTGATGGTAAAGAAGTACGGGAACATCCCGAAGAGGTTGGCGACCAGAACGAACATAAAGAGCGAGAACACAAGCGGGAAGAATCGCATCCCGTCGGTTCCTGTCGCATCTCGAAGCGTTCCGGCAATGAATTCATACATCATTTCCGAGACCGACTGCACTCGGGTCGGCACCAGGCCGCGACCGCTGGTCGAGAAGATTAGAAACGCAGATGTCGCTGCCACGGTCAAAACCATGAACAACGAAGAATTGGTGAAAGAGAAATCCATTCCTCCGACTTCAATCGGAAAGATTTTCTGGATTTGGAACTGATGGATCGGATCGTTCGCCACCGGCCAGCCTTCTTCGTTCGTTCATTATCACAGCGCCGATAAGGCGCGACAAATTCTAGTCCGGCCTGTTCTTGTGAACGTCTTCTTTGCTGGTGCCCTTAGCCCCTGGCTGCTCGACAACACCGGCCGAGCGCAGAACATTCAAAACACCGGCCGCAAAGCCCAACAGCAAGAACACAATCAGCCCTAGAGGCGTTGTTCCTAGCCATTGGTCGGCCACCCAACCAATCCCGGCCCCCACCAACACACCAGCGATGAATTCTGAAGACAGCTTCATCGCCTGTGCGTATCCGGATGAGTTGCTCTGTGACTTGCGCGCGGCTTTTTCTTCCTCGACACGCCGGTCATCAAGCATCCGGTTCAATTGAGCCCGCCGTTCCGACAGACCTGCTTCCGGTGCGTCGCCGTTCTGATCTTCGTCACCGCCGTTTTGCGAAGACATGTTGTTAAGTCCCCACCACGCCGACATGTCAGATACAACAACGGGAGAGCCCCGTAAGCCGCGCGCACCATAGTCGGCACCTCATGCCGTGTCAAGAAGCCATCAACAATCCTTATCTAGTTGAAAAATATTATCTTTTTAAGGTCACATCAAATTACCCAGACCTAAGTTGCATGCCGATCCCGCGGCAGTGCGCACCAAATGCGTTTCAGGGACGATTTCAACGCCGAATGAATCATTTGTTGTTGCTGAGACAAGCACAAGATCGCTGAACCGCCGCGAATTGATGCGATGCGGTATTGAGGGATCAGAAGACAATCAGGCAGTTGAAATGCCCGGCAGGTGAACAGACCTTTTGCCGCCAAGGCCTTAGCCGGTTTCGCGAAACCTTTCGGCTGTCTCGAGATCAACGGATACCAGTTGCGACACACCTCTTTCGGCCATGGTCACGCCGAACAGCCTGTTCATGCGTGCCATGGTGATCGGGTTGTGGGTGATCACAACAAAACGGGTTTCCGTGCTCGCGCACATCTCGTCCAGAAGATCGCAGTAACGCTCGACATTGGCATCATCGAGCGGAGCATCAACCTCGTCGAGAACACAGATCGGAGCCGGATTCGTCAGAAAAACGGCGAAAATCAGGGACATAGCAGTTAGCGCCTGCTCACCGCCGGACAGCAAAGTCATCGTCTGAGGCTTCTTGCCCGGCGGGCGTGCGACAATTTCGAGCCCAGCTTCAAGCGGATCATCGCTGTCCACGAGTTGAAGTTCTGCGGTGCCACCGCCAAACAGATGGGTAAAAAGACGCTGGAAATGCCCATTAACGACTTCAAATGAAGCAAGCAAACGTTCGCGCGCCTCGCGGTTTAGATTTGATATGCCGGTGCGCAGACGGCGAATCGCCTCGATCAGATCGTCACGCTCAGATGTCAGGGTGTTTTTCTGTTCGTCGATTTCCTTGAGTTCTTCTTCCGCCCGCAGGTTGACACCACCCAAACGCTCACGCTCGGCCTTCAGCCGCTCCAGTTTGCGTTCCATCGCTTCGGGATCCGGCAAGGGAGCTCCCTCTTTCAGACCCGCAATTTCCGGCAAGGCTGCAACTGTGACTTCGAGATCTTCATCAATCCTGCGTTCAAGATTGCCTTTGCGTTCGCGCGCTGCCTCCAATCGCTCTTCGGCGCGGATTTTTTCTTCCCTTGCGCCCGCCATTGCCTCCATTGCGACCTTTGCCGCCCGGTCGACATCCGACAGGTCGAGTTCTGCCTGGGAGAGGCGGTCATCCTTTGCCTTCTTGACCTCTTCCGCATTGGCAATTGCGGAAAACAATTCACGACGTTTGAGTTTGATATCCTCCGGCGCTTCAGTGAGCTCCGCCCGTTCTTCTTCGGCCTCTTCGCGCCGCTCGGTCAGAGTGGAAATCTGCCTCGTGGCATTGGCAGCCCGGGTTTTCCAGCCATCATATTCGCGGGCGATCGATTCAAGACGCCTGTCGCGCATCTGCTGTTCACGCGTTAGCCCTTCGGAAACGGCGCGCGCCTCCGCCAAAGCGCTCCGGGCAGCGCTGACCTTCGCTTGCAGCTCATCAATGCGCTCTCGATAGCTGGAGCTCTCAGGCGCGGCCTCATACCGCTCTTCGGCCTCTATGGCCTGCTCCCGCGCCATCTCGGCTTCCTCGCCAAGGCGTTCGGCTCTCTCCTGGGCAGCTTCCCGTCTGGCCGCCAGTTGCGAGGTTGCCCGTTCGGCCGCAACCAGGGCTTCCCGCGCAGCCGCCGCAAGGCGCTGTCCATCCCGAACCTTGCCTTTCGCAGCCTGTTCAAGCTCCACGGTCTGACGAATCGCATTTACCGCTTCTTCGAGTGCCCCTTGGTGCTGCCCAACCGACCGTCTTGCAGCCTCAATCTCGTCCGCCAGCTCCGCTATCCGGTTTTTCTGAGCAAGTCTTTGTGCAGCCGGTGTCGGAGCGTTGGCTGCAATGACAAATCCATCCCAACGCCAAAGATCGCCTTCTGCGGAGACCAGCCGCTGTCCGGGTTTGAGCGCGGCGCGGAGCCGCGGCCCATCTTCCTGAGACACAATGCCTATCTGCGCCAGGCGGCGACTTAACTCCACCGGTGCAACAACAAGTGCAGACAATGGACGCGCACCATCAGGCAGCGGCGGATCACCTTGCCCTGACAGGGTTTGGCCCCATTTTACAGCAGCCGCTTCTTCCAGGGTTGCGTCCAGATCCTCACCAAGTGCGGCGCCGAGTGCGGTTTCAAAACCCTGTTCAACCTGGATCTGTTCGACAACAGGTGTGTGATCCTGTTCGGAATGAACATTCAGTACCTGCTCAAGAGTACGCGCCTCCGTTTCCAGCCCCTGCAGCAATTGTTGCGCTTCACCCAACGGGCCACGCGCGGCCTGTTCGCCTTCACGTGCTGCGCGGGTTGAGGCTTCAGCTTCCTCCACTGCCGCCTCAGCTTCGACCAGTGTTTCCTCAGCGAGTTCAAGCGCCTCGCGATTTTCTGAAACTCCGTCCTGCTCGGCCATTTGAGCATCGAGTTCTTGCAAGGTTTGCTGCGCATCCTGAGCTTGCGCCAGCAGGCGATCGGCGCGCTGGCGGCTATCTGCGACGGCTCTTTCCAGCTGTTGCCGCTCCGCACGTGCACGTGCCTCGGCGGCCGTCAGGTCTGAAAGGCTGGCTTCAAGCTCTTGCAAGGAGCTTTCGGCCTCGGCAACCTTCTCGCGCGCAGTTTCCGTGCGCTCCTGAACAAGCTCGTTTTCTTCAAGAAGCTCCGCTCTTTCTTCGCCCAAACGCTCAAGAACTTCATCGTTCTCAGAAACCATACTCTGTTCGCGGCGAATATCCTCAGCCAGTTGGACCAGTCTGCGTTCAAGATCCTGCAGACGCTCTTTCACCCGTCGCTCTTCTGCATCCAGTTCATTTCGTGCAAGGACAAGACGCTGCAGGGCAGCTCCGGCCCTGGCGGCCTCATCTCTGAGTTCCGGCAGTTTGTGAGCCGCTATTGCCTGAACGCGCGCGCTCTCGGCTTGAAGGGCCGTTGCTTCATTGACCTGCTTCTGCGCTTCAGCGAAATGGCTTTCGGCCGTTGCAAGTGCATCGCGGGATTCGGTCCATCGAATATAGAGGATCGAGGCTTCGGCAGACCTGATTTCGGAAGAAAGGTTGCGGTACCTCGTCGCCTGACGCGACTGCCGACGGAGATTGTCGAGCTGACCATCGATCTGAACCAGAACGTCCTCAAGCCGTTCAAGGTTCTGCTCTGCCGCTCTCAGACGAATCTCGGCTTCATGCCGACGTGAGTGAAGCCCGGAAATGCCCGCAGCTTCCTCAAGAATCTGCCGACGCGATGTCGGCTTGGCGGCGATCAGTTCACCAATCTGGCCCTGACGAACCATTGCAGGTGATCTTGCACCCGTTGAAGCATCGGCAAACAGCAGCTGTACATCACGTGCACGCACGTCTTTTGCATTGATCTTGTAGTTGGAGCCCTGCTCGCGCTCGATCCGCCGGCTGACTTCAAGCAGATCCGCGTCGTTGAAAGCCGTTGGAGCCGTGCGATCCGGATTTTCCAGAAACAGTGTGACTTCAGCGGTGTTGCGCGCAGGCCTGTTCAAACTTCCTGAGAAAATGACGTCGTCCATTCCGGACGCACGCATATTCTTGTAGGAGTTCTCGCCCATCACCCAGCGGAGCGCCTCCACCAGATTGGACTTACCGCAACCATTAGGCCCAACCACGCCGGTCAGGCCATTCCCGATGATGAATTCCATCGGTTCGACGAAAGACTTGAAACCGACGATACGGAGTTTCGAAAACTTCATCGGCGCCAACACTCCTCAGGAGTAGGCGCCGATGCAAACACGATCAGATCAAGGCAGGCTTTCGCCTTCGGCTGTTTGAAAGCCGGCTTAGAGGTTTTCCTCGATAAGTTTGCCCATTTCTTCAATCGACAGTGCCCCGGACACTCTTTCGCCATTGATGAAGAACGTTGGCGTGGAGTTTACACCGAACTCGTTTGCACCACGGTCTTTCACAGCGTTAACTGCGTCAAGCAAGCCCTGGTTTGTCAAGCATTCCTCAAAGGACTCTTGTGTAAATCCGATCTGTTTCGAAAAATCGAGCATAGATTGGTACGGATTGTCGGTGAAAGCCCATGATCTCTGGTTTTCAAACAGGGTATCCACAATCTCGAAATATTTGTCCTGAGGCGCACAGCGGGCCAGCATGAAGGCCGCCGCAGCGACCGGATCCAGCGGGAATTCACGGAATACGAAACGGACTTTTCCAGTCTCGATATATTCCTTTTTCAGGTCCGGCCAGGTGCGCTTGTGGAAACTTGCACAATGACCACAGGTCATGGACGCATATTCGATGATGGTCACCGGTGCGTTTTCGTCACCCAGAGCCTTTTCACCCAATGGACCGGGTTTCATGAGTTCGTCCACATCGACGGACTGTGCAAGGGCCGGAAGACTGCCGGCCAGGCCGAATGCGGCTGTCGCCAAGGCAGTGGTTTTTAGAAACTGTCTACGGTTCTGGGTCACGAACATTGTCCTGTCAAAAGTCAAAGCGGCACTCGCAAGTGCCTGTTCCAACATCTCATGTGCCCCTTCGAGCACTCCGCGTCAACAAGGCTTATCAAATGTGGCAAGAGAGAGGACGTAACAAGCGCTTGCATCACAGTGTTGTTATCGCAAATCGCCGTGAAATGAGGGATTTCGCCTACAAACAAGCCTTAAATCTCAAGCAGCCTTGTCCGGGTTTCGGGCGATCACCTGAGCGCCGAGCTTCTTGAGTGCCTGCCGCAAACGGTCGTTTTCAACCCCTTCAAGGCGCTCCTCCAGCCGCTTTTCCTCCGATTGCGTCAAGTCGCGAAGTCGCCTGGGCTGTTCTTGCCGCCTGACTTGAACCGGTCGTTGCAGAATCTTGAGGCGGCCAACGGCTGCCCAGCCATAGAAGGTGTTGATGCGCTCGATCAATTGCGCACTGTCATGGGACAGCATCAGGGCAGTCGCCCCATCAGTGTGGACGACAAGTATCGCCGGTTCCGGCGGTCTTTCGGGGTCGCTGAGGTCCGGCCTTCTTGGCCAGATCAGGCGATCCGGCTGAACCCTGCCACCATACCGTTCTCCAACGATATCTGCCCACGCGGCCACAATATCGACAGACGCAAACCCTCGCTTTCTGCAGGCAGGCGTCATCGCCTTGCCGACAAGATCGGCAAGCGGTTTAGCCCCTTTTGGCTTGTGGTGAGCGATTGCCTTTACCACGCGAATGACATACCTCCTCACCAAGCTGATGAAATCAGATTTCAAAACTCAGCTTGGGGTCTGGGATGAAGTGTTCCAATAGAATACGACAAAATGACGACGAATACTTGGTGCAATCCAATTCACGGATGTTTACCGCCAAAGTTGTCCCCAGGCTTTCCAAAGGTTCAATCCGTGAAAATGCCTTGTTAGCCCAAGTGATATCATGACATCTGCTTCTCCTGCCTCAACCTTGCTCGACTGGTATGATCGCCATGCACGGCGCCTCCCCTGGAGAGTTTCACCGCAGGACCGCGATGTTGGTGAAGTTCCAGACCCCTATCGCGTCTGGCTATCGGAAATAATGCTGCAGCAGACCACAGTTGCGGCCGTGAAGGACTACTTCGAAAAGTTCGTCAAAATCTGGCCGACCGTAGAGCACCTCGCTGCTGCAAGCGAGGAAGATGTGATGAAGGCCTGGGCCGGTCTTGGCTACTATTCCCGCGCCCGCAACCTCAAAAAATGTGCGAACACTGTCGCCAACCAGCTGGATGGGCGATTTCCCGCGAGCGAGGCGGAACTACTGAAACTGCCTGGAATCGGGCCCTACACCGCGGCGGCAATCGCAACTATTGCCTTTGACAGACACGCGGCTGTAGTCGACGGCAATGTGGAACGCGTCATAACGAGGCTGGACCGGCTTGAAACGCCGCTGCCCGATGCCAAACCTCTTGTAAAAGCCCGGATGGGTGAATTGACACCCGTTGTACGCCCAGGAGACTTCGCTCAAGCCGTAATGGACCTTGGCGCTACTATCTGTACACCGAGACGACCAGCCTGCGCGCTTTGCCCCTGGACTTCAATTTGCAAGGTCCAGGGAACCGAAATTGCTGAAACGTTGCCGCGAAAGGCTCCGAAGAAGCAAAAACCAACCCGATTTGGCGCGGCATTCGTTGCTGTCAATGCTGGTAACGGCGCAGTATTGCTACGCCGGCGGCCTCCAAGCGGTCTGCTTGGTGGTATGACCGAAGTGCCCGGCACACACTGGACTGAGCAGTTTGAAGCCGACTCGGCCCTGGAAGATGTTCCCTTCGCAGCAAACTGGCGAATGCAGCCAACCGAGGTCAAACACACGTTCACTCATTTTCATTTGCGCCTCACAGTTTTCCGCACCGACCTTTTCGGTGACACTATGCCTGAGCTTGAAGCCAGTTGGTGGTCTGAACCCGACGCACTTGAAACAGAAGCGCTCCCCACGGTTATGCGCAAAGTGCTGGCAGTAGCCCTTTCCTAATTCTCACGCACCACCTCGCGCCCGGCAAACTGCACCCTTTTGCCCCGTCACAGGTGGCGTTTCCAAATGCCCCTGGGCAGGCAGCGTCGCATGTTTCACAACCAAACCGAGAGCGCCCACGTTTTACGACCACTTCTGGATCAACAAAAAACATGGATAAATTCGTCCTGATTTTTTCCTCATCCAATGTGCATTGGCCGTCGTACCAAGACCGACACAGAATTCGATCAAGCACCTGAAAAATCTCGGAAAAAGACATGTCCGGGAGCGGGATAGCTGTGTCTTTGTGAAACCATGGGAGTGCGTCATGAAATTCGTTCAAAAACTGGTCTTTGCTCTACTTCTCGTCCTGCCGCTATCTGCTGCCAATGCTGGTCAGAAGGACATTGTTGACACCGCAGTCGACGCAGGTTCCTTCGGCACCTTGGTCGCCGCAGTTCAAGCAGCCGGTCTCGTTGACACATTGAAAGGCGAAGGTCCGTTCACCGTCTTCGCACCTACAGATGAAGCATTCGCCAAGCTGCCTGAAGGCACAGTTGAGACCCTGCTCAAGCCGGAAAACAAAGACCAGCTCGTTGCGATCCTCACCTACCACGTTGTCCCAGGCAAAGTGATGTCATCCGATATCGCCGGCAAGAAAGCCGAAGTTGCTTCCGTTGAAGGCAGCGAGATCTCCGTTGACGCAACCGACGGCGTAAAAGTCGACAACGCCAACGTCGTGACTGCAGACATTGAAACCTCAAATGGCGTCATCCACGTCATCGACACGGTTATCATGCCGAAGTCGTAATCCAGTTTTAAGGTCCAAGAAAACACAGGCGCGGTCTTTTCAAAGATCGCGCTTTGTTTTTGATTTTCGGCGGTTCGAGGTGTTGGTCTCACTTTACCGGAGATGCAATTCCACTCATAAACTCGGGATGCGTCATTTTATTCCGAATTCAAGCTTTGATTGTCTGGACACGCACCCTAGAATAATTCTAAAGTGCGCCAAGATTCAATTACAGGAGGCATCCCATGAAGGGAAATGAGAAGGTCATCGAGCGTTTGAATGAGGCTCTGTTTCTGGAGCTCGGCGCGATCAATCAGTACTGGCTGCACTACCGCCTCCTTGCCGATTGGGGATTTGCGCGGCTGGCCAAGAAAGAGCGTGAGGAAAGCATTGAAGAAATGCAGCACGCCGACAAGATCACGGATCGTATTATCTTTCTTGAAGGCCACCCCAACATGCAGAAGGTTGCGCCTCTGCGGATTGGGCAGAATATCAAGGAAGTCCTGGAATCCGATCTGGCGGGCGAATACGACGCTCGCACTTCATATTCCAAGTCGCGCGACATCTGCCGAGACGAAGGTGACTATGTCTCCATGCAGCTGTTCGAAGAACTTCTTTCAGATGAAGAAGGTCACATCGACTTTCTGGAAACACAGCTGGACCTTTTGGAAAAAATCGGGATCGAGCGCTACGGCATGTTGAATGCCGTTCCTGCAGACGAAGCCGAGTAACGCAAATTCGGCCACGCGTTGATATCGCGTGGCCGTTGTTTTAGTTCATTTTTGAAACTTTTTTCGACCAGCCAGTCCGGTCATATGCCGAGTTGGTCCTTTGAACCTTTCGCTACCTATTGGAAAGCTGTCTCTGCAAAACTTCTGAGTTTGCGGGAATGGAGCCGCTCGGCCGTCATGTCGCGCATCTTTTCCATCGCCCTGATGCCGATTTCCAGATGCTGGGCAACCTGCCGCTTATAGAAATCGGTCGCCATGCCCGGCAGCTTCAGCTCACCATGCAACGGTTTGTCCGAGATACACAAAAGCGTTCCGTAGGGAACCCGGAAACGAAAGCCATTGGCTGCAATTGTCGCCGATTCCATATCAAGCGCGATCGCCCTGGACTGTGAGAACCTTTTGACAAGTTCGGGCTGATCCCAGAGTTCCCAGTTCCTGTTGTCCAGTGACACAACCGTGCCGGTTCGCATAACACGTTTGAGGTCATAACCATCAATGCCGGTAATCTCGGCAACCGCATCCTCAAGCGCGACCTGGACTTCCGCAAGAGGTGGGATCGGCACCCAAACCGGCAGATCCTGATTGAGAACGTTGTCGTCTCGCACATAACCATGCGCAAGCACATAATCGCCGAGCGTCTGACTGTTTCTGAGACCGGCACAGTGGCCAAGCATAAGCCAGACATGCGGCCGCAGGACGGCGACATGATCCGTAATGGTTTTGGCATTGGACGGGCCGACGCCAATGTTGATCATTGTGATGCCGCTGCCGTCGGCCCGCTTCAGATGATAGGCCGGCATCTGCGGCAGCTTTGCAGGTTCAGTACCGCTGCAGGGCTCGCAGTCTCCAGCCCTGGTTACCAGATTTCCCGGTGATACAAAGGCCTCGTATCCGCTATCCGGATTTGCCAGGAGTTCCTGGGACATGCGGCAAAATTCGTCGATATAGAACTGATAGTTCGTGAAAAGAACATAGTTCTGAAAGTGTTCAGCTGCGGTTGCCGTATAGTGCTGGAGGCGGTGCAATGAATAGTCAACACGCGGCGCCGTGAAGGACGCAAGCGGCATGATCCCGTCACTCGGCTCATAAGTGCCATTGGCGATGGAATCGTCCATCACGGTCAAATCAGGCAAGTCGAATATGTCCGCCAGCGGACGATCCAGATTGGCCGCTGCCGCGCCGCCCTCCACATGCGTTCCATCGTAGAAGGCAAAATGCAGCGGGATCGGCATTTCACTGTCGCCAACCTGAATTGGCACATCGTGGTTCTTCATCAGAAGCGAAAGCTGCGTACACAAATAATTTCGAAAAAGATCCGGCCGTGTGATGGTTGAGGCGTGGGTCCCCGGCCCGGAGACAAAACCGTAAGAAAGGCGACTGTCGAGACGTATATGGCTGTCGGTCACGATCCGCACTTGCGGATAATACGCTCGTACGCGTTCAGTGATTTCCTTGCCTTCAAGAAGATTTTGAAATTGGGATCGCAAGAATGCAGTGTTGTCTTCAAAGATTTCAATCAGCCTGTCGACCGCCTTGCCGGCATCGGTGAAGACCTCTAGCGGGTGCGAGGGTGCCAGCCGAACGCGCCGGACTTCGGGTTGCAAATTCTTGCTGATACTGTTGGACATAAACCGTCTCCTTATTGTTGTTATGGGCCACACAGTCCTGCCAACTCATGCCCTGGTCAATAGATCCAGCATCTGTTTTTGAATTTTTTTTCGCAGAGAGAAAAATTCTGCGCTTATAGTTCAAGGCAAATCTGATGCACTTTTCCCGACGATGCGAAGCCGGTATTGTCATCATGAATTATTACAAGGAGTTTCCCATGCAACGGTCCATAGTTTCTTTTGCGCTTGCAGCCTCGGTGGTGGTTGGCACCGGTTTCGCAGCCCTTGCCGATAGTCTTCCCGACCTCGGTGGCAAGGAAGTCGTCATAGCGTCGGAAAACACCTACCCGCCTCTCCAGTTCGTTGATCCCAAGTCTGGCGATGCAATCGGTTGGGAATATGACGCAATTGCCGAGATCGCCAAACGTCTGAACATGAAAGTCACCTTTCAAAACACCAGTTGGGACGCCATGATCCCTGCGATCAGCGCTGGTGAATATGATCTCGCCATGAACGGCATCACCATTCGTGAAGATCGAGCACAGCAAGTGGATTTCTCAGATCCTTACATGCGCTCCGAAATGTTCATGCTGGTAAGAGAAGATGAAGACCGCTTCACCGATCCGAAAAGTTTTGCTGCCAACAACGATTTTCTGGCCGGAGCACAACCAGGCACAACACCGTTTTACGTGACTGTTTATGACGTACTGGACGGAGACGAGGCCAATCCCCGGATCAAACTCTTTGAAACATTCGGCGCCGCCGTTCAGGCACTCAAGATCGGTGATGTCGATCTCGTTCTGACAGACAGCACCGGCGGACAAGGCTATGTCGCAGCCAACCCGGACACGTTCAAATTGATCGGCGATCCGATGGGAACAGAGGACTTCGGCTTCATCTTCCCGAAAGGGTCCGAACTCGTTGGCCCCTTCAATGCAGCAATTGCCAGCATGCGCAGCGATGGAACCATTGATGCGCTCAACACGAAGTGGTTCTTTGACTACAAAGTGGGGCAATAGCACTTTGTTCGCTCTCTGATCGTTCAGAGACGCCGCCGTTGGGCCGGCATCGGGGAGAGTTTTCCGGTGCCGGCTGTTTTTTATCCGCTGACTTGTCAATCTTTCCTGGCCGGTGGCACATCTCCCAAATCCAAACAAAGACCGAGCCATGTTCCGCAAATCCAAACAGACCGGCGCCTCAAAACAGGACTTCCCTTACTGGTTGGTGGCCGCTTGCGGCATAGCGGTTTTCCTGCTGATACAAATCGCAACGGACGATATCTACAGCCAGGTAATGGCAACGGTTTCTCGCGGGATCGGCCTGACGATCTTCGTCACGCTTGTCGGTTTCTTCCTGGCGTCTGTGCTTGGTCTTCTTTTGGCGCTGGCCTCATTGTCCTCTTCCCTGATCCTCAGGCAAGTGGCGCGATTTTATGTCGAGATCGTGCGTGGATTGCCGATCATCGTGTTGTTGCTTTATATCGCCTTTGTCGGGACCCCGCTCCTGATAGCACTCGTCAATGCGGTGCTGGAACCATTAGGCCAGGACCCCCTGCGCACGCGCGACTTCCCCCTTTTGTGGCGCGCTGTCCTGGCGCTTACCATCGGTTATTCCGCTTTTATCGCCGAAGTTTTCAGGGCTGGCATTCAGGCAGTCGACAAGGGACAGATCGAGGCGGCCGAGGCGCTTGGCATGAACCGGTGGCTCAGGTTTCGATTGATCGTGTTCCCACAGGCGCTGAAAACAATTCTGCCACCGCTCGGAAACGATTTTGTCGCCATGATCAAGGACAGTTCGCTGGTTTCCGTTCTCGGCGTTGCCGACATCACCCAGCTCGGCAAGGTCTATGCCGCCGGTTCTTTCCGGTATTTCGAAACTTACAATATCGTTGCCTTGATCTACCTGATGATGACCATAACCCTTTCACTGGCTTTGCGCCGTTTTGAGCGCACACGCACTGTCGGAGAGCGGTAAGTCTCATATAGCGATCACGGCAACTGGTTCTGAACTTGTTGTCTAGTTCCAGCTCTTGCTCATTCTGAAGACGATACCTTCATCGACATTCAGCAGGGTCAGGTTCGAAACCGCATACCCCGCTTTGCCAACGTTCGGTTCTGTGGAATCTTAGTCTGGCTTGAGAAATATGCTGTAGCGGGGGAGAACAGAATGCGTTCCTTTGACGAAATTGTAGCGCTGACAGAGGAAAAAAAGGGCGGCCCGGACAATTTGAAGAAGCTCCTGAGTGAGCACAATCAACCCAAATCCGAACAAGAACTTGAGCAGCTTGGTGATGACCGCTGGCTCTCCATGTTCACAAAATGCGTATTTCAGGCAGGTTTCAGCTGGAAGGTCATCGACCAGAAATGGCCGGGTTTCGAAGAGGCTTTCGATGGCTTCGATGTCGCCCGCCTCGCCTTCTTACCGGACGAGGCTTATGAAGCCCTTATGAAGGACGCTCGTATTGTCCGAAATGCTGCCAAGATCAAATCAGTACAGCACAACGCCATCTTCCTGAAGGATCTTGCCACCGAACACGGGAGCGCATCCAGGTTCTTTGCTCAATATCCGCCAAGCGATCAAGTCGGGTTGATGGAGACGATCAAGAAGCGCGGCAGCCGCCTGGGAGGAAGTACGGGGCAAATCGCCCTGCGCTTCCTGGGCAAGGAAAGTTTCATCCTCACGGGTGATGTGGTTAATGCCCTTATCCGTGAAAATGTCATTGAGAATGACCGCATGTCGAAAAAAATCTAAATGCCGCACAGGTTGCCTTTAACGAATGGAAGGCAACTTCCGGTCGTAGCATGAATGAAATCAGCAGAATTCTGGCCTTTTCGGTCTGAAGCGGCCATTAACTTCTCATTTAACTTTTACGATTGTAAACAAAGCATTGATTCAATAAGAATTTTTGTTTTGATTGTTTAACCGCTGATTTACCAAACCCGGTAACCATGACACTCGAAATTGCGTGAGGTATTGCGTCGCAATGAGTGTACTGAGTACCGGGGTGTCCTCCGCGGCACCCCATCTAACAAATTCAACGGAAGCATCCGCTTCCTGGCTGAACACGATCCTGAAGGGCGACTGCGTAGCCGCCCTTGAGAAGCTGCCGTCCCGGTCTGTCGACCTGGTCTTTGCCGACCCACCCTACAATCTCCAGCTGGGTGGCGATCTGCACCGGCCGGATCAGTCCAAGGTGGATGCGTGCGACGATCATTGGGATCAGTTCGAGAGCTTCGAGGCCTATGATGCCTTCACCAGAGCTTGGCTTCTGGCGGTTCGCCGGGTGATGAAACCTGACGGTTCGCTTTATGTAATCGGCTCTTACCACAACATCTTCCGTGTCGGCGCGATCCTGCAGGATCTCGGCTTCTGGATCATGAATGATATTGTCTGGCTGAAATCCAACCCAATGCCGAACTTTCGCGGCAAGCGGTTCACCAATGCCCACGAGACGATGATCTGGGCGGTCAGGTCCAAGGATGCCAAGCCGACGTTCAACTATGATGCATTGAAAGTCTTCAACGAAGACCTCCAGATGCGCTCAGACTGGCACTTGCCGCTCTGCACCGGTGCGGAGCGCTTGAAAGGTGCCGACGGCCAGAAAGTACATCCGACCCAGAAACCGGAGGCGCTGCTCTATCGGGTTTTGACCGCCTCTTCAAAACCGGACGATGTTGTGCTCGACCCGTTTTTCGGCACCGGCACCACAGGCGCTGTTGCCAAGAAACTTGGCCGCAACTTTGTCGGTGTTGAACGCGAACAGGACTACATCGATGCCGCGATGGAGCGCATCGATGCCATTGAGACGGGTGACGCGAGTGCTTTGGAAATGCAGCAGGGCAAACGTGCCCTGAAGCGCATTCCTTTCGGGACCCTTCTCGAAAACGGCCTCCTGCAACCGGGCACCGAACTGACCTGTTCCAAAGGCAAGCATCTGGCGATCGTGCGGGCAGACGGCTCGCTCAAGTCCGGAGATCATACCGGATCCATCCACAAAGTGGGTGCCCTGGTCCAGGGCCAGGAAGCCTGCAATGGCTGGACGTTCTGGCATACTATAAAAGGCACTCGAAAAGCCCCGATTGACGACCTCCGCAAGGAAATCAGATCGAGGCTGCAGGCCTGACGAATAAAAAAAGCAGAAGAGACTTCGCGTTCCCCGCGGGATCCCACTTCCCCCGCCCTCCAGAAATGAGGGCGGGTTTTTCTTTTTGTGCGTGCCGATTTTTTTGCACCGGTCGCAAACCTTTGCCCGGATCAAGCGCCCCCAATTTGCAACACTCAGATCCAGGACTGTCGATTAACGTGTGCAAACTCTTCAAACGTGCGAGGTTGGGTACCGGTTAAATTCTGAACTTCATCGGTCACTCTGTTTTCGCTGCCTTGTGAGATGCTGACGTCCATTCCAGCCAGTATCTCGGCGTAGTTGCGAGGCATTCCCAAACCGGTAAAGCGATCGATCATCTGCTTTTCACTTTGCTCGACATAACGAATTTCTCGCCCGGTCTCAGATGAGAGGATCCTGGCCACATCTTCATAGGAAAGCGCTTCGGGACCCGTTAGCAACACATCACTGTTCACGGCAGAACTCGCGGTGAGTGCAGCAAAAGCGGCTTCAGCGATATCGTCCGTATCGATGAACGGAACACGTCCTTCAGCCGTCGCAGAGTAAATTTCATCATTCTCGCGGATGGTTCTCAGGTGTTGTTGTTCTGAAAAGTTCTGCATGAACCACGTCGGTCGGAGGACACACCATTCCGGCGCTACTTTTTGCAAATAGTCGTGCACCTGCCCCATCATTGGCCCGCCTGACGGGAGTGATGACGCACTCAACAGCACAAATCGGCGCACACCTTTTGTAAGAGCCAGATCAATGAACGGCTTCATGACCTTGAGATGATCTGCGCGGTCAGTCGGTGCCAGTAGATAGACGCCAGTGACCCCAGCCAATGCGGCAGTGAAACCGTCATGGTTTTCCCAGTCATGCAACACGTGGTTCGTCTCTTCGGGCTTTCGCGTTCCCACACGAACCGCAAGGCCACTTTCCTGCAGGCGCTTGACGATCCGCCTGCCGGTTTTCCCGGTGCCACCCGTCACAAGATACTCAGCGCTCATCTTGTGCCTCGTTCTGCAAAATCTGACGAAGCGACTCTGTGCTTCCAGCTGCGGCCAAAACCACAAGTGGATTCCAATAGTCCTTGTATGAGCTGATCAATCCGTCTTTCAGTTCGATCACCGAAATGTAGTCCTGATCGTATCCGGCGTCGGTCACATTGCTTTCTCCGGTGCAACTGAACTCAACAACAAATCGCGATTTGTCCGCAGTGGCGGTCACCTGATGTAAGATCAGAGTGTGCAATGACACGAGCTTGCCAACCCGCGGCAGATATCGCGCAAGCGCCGCCTTGCCATCCAGTCTTCGAATTGCGCCTTCTGGTGCATAGGGGAATTCAAAAACGATTTCTTCACAGACCATATCGAGAAGCGTTTCTGAACCCGGATTGAGCGCATCACCGAGTGCCTTGCGCAACAGGGCTGCGAAGTCTGTCAATTGAGGTTGTTTCGTAGTCATCTGACTTTACCTTTCAACGTCGGAACGCTACCGTCTCATCCTATTTAGGAGAGTTTCGATGGAACGCAACCGTATCGACGAAAAAAATCTCGAAAACCTGCCGGCGCAGCGTTGAAAAGACCTGAACTGACGCAGGCCCTCTACAGAGCGTTGTTCGAAGAATGGGCGGAAAGAGGATACGCGGCCATCAGCCTGGAAAGGGTCGCCTCGCGGGCGCAGGCCGGAAAAGCGGCTATCTATAGACGTTGGCCGTCAAAGCTCTCGTTTTGTAGCGATGCAATCAAGGAAACCGCGGTTCCCTTGGTGGAAACTCCGGATTGCGGATCGTTGCAGGAAGACGTTCAGGCATTTCTTGTAAATCTCAGACGGGTCTTGAGACATCCGCTTGTAAGAAAAATCCTGCCTGACCTGGAAGCAGAGCGCGCTCGCGGAGGCGAGATCACTTCCGTGCTCGATCATCTTGCCGCAGAACGGCGCGCGCGATTTCAAGATCTGATCGACCGGGCCGTGTTGCGGGGCGAGCTTGGTCAAACTGTCGATCGGGACCTGATTTTAGATACCTTGCCGGCTCCCCTCTACTGGAGAATGATCGTCAGAGGGCAAAATGCAAGCAGGACTGTGCTGCAGACGCAAGCAAGTATGCTGGCGGCTGCGCTCCGGGAAGCCTAGGGCAGATCATTCTCCAGAATATCCGCCAACGCCAAAGGCTCTATCACCATCGCATCGTGGCCGGATGCAATCTGGACCACAGGCCATCCGAAGCCTTTAGCCCGTTCCAAGGCAACCTTCGCGGGTCGATATGGCGGATCAGTACACTCGATATATGCGGCTGGAATGCCGTTCCCGATCGGATTGTTGAGTTTCAGCGCGGTTGTGAAGGTTCGAAACGGATGCGGGGTCAGCCTGGATTGGAGAAAAGCCACGTCCTGCGGGTGTGTGACACCAAAACTCTCGGGAGGTGCGGGAGGCAGGCTCAGACCTCCACTGGTTTGTCTGGCCAATTCCGTTCGGTCGCGCGCCATATCCTCAGGCAATAGATCCATCCAGGTTTCACCCGAATTCAGCATGATCGCGTCAAGATAGACCAGTTTTGCGATGCGGTCCGGAAGGAGATCGGCAACGCCGGTAATCGGGATTCCTCCGAAACTGTGACCGACCAGGACAACGTCTCTTATGTCCTCGAACTGAAGATGCGCGACAATATCCTTAACAAAGGTCTGGATGGTTATGTCCGCTGACAATAGATGCGCTCTTTCACCCAGACCTGTGTGGGTTGGCGTACTGACGCTGTGACCGCGCTTGCGCAGAATGTCCGCAACGCGTGACCAGCACCAACCACCATGCCAAACGCCGTGCACAAAAACATATGTTCTGGAAGTCATATGGTTATCCTGGGTCTATTCGGCCGCGTCTTGCTCAAACTGATACCCCTGCAACTGCTTGAGTTTGTGCCCCACCTGCACAATCGCTTCAAGAGCTGGAATGAGCTCCAGACCCAGGTCGGTCAGCTCATATTCGACGGACGGCGGTGACGTCGAGCGCACGTGGCGGAGCAAAACACCCCGGCTTTCCAGTTCCGACAAGCGTGCAGACAAGACCTTGGAAGAGACTGGAGGAATATCACTTTTCAGCTCGTTGAAGCGTCTTGGTCCCGCACGCAGGCTCCAGATCACGTTCGGCGCCCAAGCCCCGGCAATCACTTGCATGCACTCAGTCAGCATACAGGGTTCAGGTGGGCTGGGGCTCTTATTCTTGCGCATTTTCAACGGCATAACGCGTCTTTCACTTGTCGGGGTTTCCAGGTCACGGCGGCGAAATCAGGTTTCCCGGCGGTAACTCGATAATGCAAGTTACCAATAGTTACCTACTTGTCAACAGATATCAAATTCCACACTTTCAGGCCATCGAAACCTCAAATGGAAACCTGAAACATGAAACTCTTTTACAAGCCCGGCGCCTGTTCCATGGCTGCACACCTGCTGCTGAATGAAGCCAATGCTAACTACAGTCTTGAAAAGGTCGATACAGAGGCTGGCCTGACGGAAAGCGGCGCTTCCTTTTCCAAGACCAACCCACGGGGCTATGTGCCCGCGCTGGAATTTGAAAACGGTAACGTGCTGACCGAGAATGTTTCCGTCCTGCATTGGATCGGAGAAAACTTTCCCGAGCTGGCATCAGACAGTGCCGGCAATCCTCTGGACCGCTTTCGTCAACTGGAACTTCTGAGTTTCCTGTCCTCGGAACTGCACAAGGCCTTCAGCCCGTACTTTTCCGGAAAAGATTTTTCAGACGCGGAGAGCCAGGAAAACCTGAGAAAACTGAAAGCCAAGATTTCGGATTTTGACAGTCTGTTAGTCGGTAGCGGCCGCTACCTGTTGGGCGATGCGTTCTCGGTCGTCGACGCCTATGCCTTTGTCATCTTGAACTGGAGCAACTTCATCGGCGTCCCCCTGACCGATTGGCCGGCGACACAGGACTATGTTGCTCGGATCAAAGCCCGGCCAGCTGCACAAAGGACGTTTGAAGAAGAAGGCCTTGCAGCATGAGCGATGCCACCAGCCCCATCAAATCCGTTCTCTCCGACTATTTCGACGCGCTCTACTTTTGCGACACCGTGCTGCTGCAAAAGGTGTTTCACCCAAAGGCAATCTACGCAACTGCGGATGAAACACCCCTGCTCTACAGGACCATGAGCGACTACGTCCCTGTGGTCGCACGGCGACAGTCGCCGGCATCGCGCGGCGAAGAGCGCAATGATTCCGTGGACGAAATCCAGCTCGCCGGAGAAAACACCGCCTTCGCGCGGGTTCGCTGTTCCATCGGCGAAAAGGATTTCGTGGATCTTCTGACCCTCGTTCGAGACCAGGGCACATGGAAGATCATGGCCAAAGTATTTCAGATCAAAGTCCGGGAAGAAGGAGCCGAATGATCGATGCCCTATGTCAATATTCAAGTCACTCGCGAGGGAGTTTCGCCCGATCAGAAGGCTGAACTCATCAAGGGCGCAACAGACCTGCTGGTCAACATTCTCGGCAAAGGCCCCTCGACGACCTTCGTGGTGATTGAGGAAGTCGAGATGGAAAACTGGGGCATTGGCGGCCTGCCCGTTGAAGAGTACCGCGCAAGGCAAACGCAACGTTAAGTCAATGAAGCCGGATCTGTTCCGGCTTCATTGCCAATTGCGTACAGAAGGAGACACCTAATCCGAGACAGGCCTGGCAAAGATCGATCCAAAGCTGTAGCAATTCAGCACCTCAACCAAGAAGCTCTATTGATGTCAAAATCAAGACAATGACCCGCGCGCTCTACAAGACAATTCTTGGTGCCGACTTCGATCAGGTACCTCCCGAAATCCGAAGGATGCACAGCTTTGCCCGTGTGGCGACCGGTTCTGCTGATGTGACACGCGGCCGCTCGCTGGTTGCCGGACTGATCTGCTATCTCGCGAGGCTCCCGGAGGCACGGAAGGGCGTCGCCGTTGAAACACGCTTTGCCCCCATAGAAGGAGGTGAAAGGTGGACGCGCGTTTTTGGCAAACAACCGTTTCAAACAGATATGATGGTTGGCACGCGAGACAATTTTCCCTGCATGGAAGAACGTCTTGGGCCGTTCTTGTTCAAAATGCGCGTCATCGCGACACCAGACGGTATCGACCTGACACCGGAGAAAGTCTATCTCGGACCACTTTCCATTCCCCTGTGGCTTTCCCCCAAGGCGATTGGCCGTGAGCGGGTCAAAAACGGAAAGTACTCGTTTTTCGTCGAGGTGACCTTCCCAATTGCCGGGAAGGTCTTTGGCTATTCGGGCTGGCTTGAGCCCTCCGTGCTTCTGGACGAAACCGGGAAAGCCTGAACAGGTCATTCAAACTCCACCAGAGCCTTGCGTCGTTTGCCGACCGAAAGGGACAAGCGCTCATTTGCGCCCAGATCACCCGTGCCGATACGACGGCGCGCATCGTCAATAATATGATTGTTGAGACGCACGGCTCCTCCTTCGACCAACCGTCTGGCCTCGCCGTTCGAGCCGGCAAACCCCATGGCGACGACCAGTTCCAGAAGGCCGAGTCCCTCAGCCAATCGGGCGAGCGGCAACTTGTGGGTTGGCTCCAAAATATCGCCCTCGCCCGCGAAAAGCGCATCCCCCTGCCGCAGAGCACCCAGCGCTTCTTCCGGGCCGTGCACAATTGTCGTTACCTGCGTGGCAAGTATCTTCTTTGCTTCGTTCAGCTCAGCGCCCTGCAACTCTGACAAACGCTCGACTTCCTTGATCGGCAATTCGGTGAAAAGACGCAGGAATTTGCCAACATCGGCATCAGCCGTGTTGCGCCAGAATTGCCAGAACCCGAAGGGCGACAGGTGTTCTGGATGAAGCCAAACCGCACCGGCTGCAGTTTTGCCCATCTTGGACCCACCTGCCGTTGTCAGAAGCGGTACGGTCAGTCCATGAAGCTTGCGGCCATCGCGACGCCCCAGCTCGACGCCATTGACAATGTTGCCCCACTGATCGGACCCTCCAACCTGTAGACGGCATTCGTGACGTTTGGATAACTCAAGAAAATCAACGGCCTGCAGCATCATGTAGCAGAACTCCAGAACCGTCAGCGGCATTTGTGCTTCAAGCCGGGATTTGACGCTGTCGAACGTCATCATCCGATTGACCGTGAACTGAGAGCCATAGTCGCGGAGGAATTCCAGGAAGCGAAATTCGTTCAGCCACTCCGCATTGTCGACCAACAGAGCCCCATCTGCCCCTTCCATGTCGACCAGCCTTTCGACCGAACGACGGATGGAGGCGATGTTCGCCGCGATCTGGCGCTCTTCGAGCATCGGCCTTGCGTCCTTGCGGAAGCTCGGATCTCCAACCTGGCTTGTGCCTCCGCCAAGAACGATGATCGGGCGATGTCCGAGTTTCTGCAGCCAACGCATTGTCATGAGCGGCATCAGATGCCCGACATGGAGGCTGGCCGCGGTCGCATCGAAACCGGCGTACGCAGTAATCGGCCCCTGCGACAGGGTGTTGTCGAGGGCTTCGATGTCCGTGCACTGATGCACGAGACCACGCTCAAGAAGCACAGCGAGCGCTTCCGATTTGAGTTTTGAAGCAGGTTTCCCGGCTTCGATCATATGTTTGGTCATGGTTCGCTTCCTGGTTCCCCCGCCAGGAAGCTTGGGTCCTAGAAACCAAAAAGCCGCCTGACGCGGCGGCTTTTGAGGTGTCTATGTTGTGAGCAAGATCCTACGCAGCCGCCGGTATGTCGGTGACGTAATAAAAATACACAAAGGATGCGCTGGTCTTGATCATGCGAGCTTGATGCAAGATGACGAGGGATGAGTCAAGTGGCTTAATCGCTATCCAGTTTTATCAGGCAAAAGTTTTGCAAGGATCTTGAAGAGCGTTTCGATGTCCCTTTCGGTCAATCGGTCGGCGAAATCTTCTTTGATCGCAGTGCGGTAAGTCGGCCACATTTCATCAAGCAGTCTTCCCCCTGATGACGTCAGATAGACTAGGACGCCACGCCCATCCTCCTGCGCTTTCCGCTTTTCCGCATGGCCAGCTGCGACAATCCTATCGACAAGCCGTGAGGCGTTGTACTGGGCAAGCAAGGTGCGTTTTTCAATCTCAATCAGACGCAATCCCTGTCCCTTTGCCCACCGCAGTTCAAGCAGCACGTCGTACCAGGCAAGAGGCGGAAGACCCGATTTCTTCAATCTGTCTTCGACGCGCTCAAGAGCAATGTTGCTTATACGGTGTAGCCGCGCCCACGCGTTTATCGCCATTTCGTCCGGCAACTCTTCTGATTTCTCGGTCATGGACTGACATTGCCTTTTTAATGCAGATGCATCAATCTTGATTTTTCATGCAAATGCATCTAACTAGATGCAACTGCATGAAATTGGAGTATCACATGAGCGAAGTTCAAACTCTCATCAGCCATAACCTTTGCCCCTATGTTCAACGGGCGGCCATTGTTCTTTCTGAAAAATCCGCTCCGTTCGACCGGATTTACATCGATCTGGCAGACAAACCTGAATGGTTTCAAAAGGCATCGCCTCTTGGAAAGGTGCCTTTGCTCAAGACCGGAGAAGGGCGTTACCTCTTTGAATCCGCGCCAATCGTCGAATATCTGGACGAAACCCAACCGGGCAGACTTCACCCGGACCAGCCTGTCGAACGCGCCAGACATCGGGCCTATGTCGAATTTGCCTCGCAAGTCCTGAACGGCATCGGCTCGCTTTACAACGCGAAACACAAGCAGGATTTCGAAGCAGCGAAGGCAGCGTTAAGACTGAATTTCTGCCATCTGGAAGAACAAATTGATCCCGAGGGCCCCTTCTTTGCAGGCGACCCCTTTTCGCTCGTCGACGCGGCCTTTGCGCCGGTTTTCAGATATTTCGATGTGCTAGATGACTTCGTGGACCTGAAGGTTTTGGATGGATTGGAGAATACTGAGAAATGGCGACAGCATCTGGCCAAGCGCCCCTCGGTGGTGACCGCCGTTGCCGAAACCTATCAGGAGGACCTCAGAGCATTCCTGCGCAGACGCGACAGTTGGCTATCCTACCTCTTGAAACAGTCTGACATTGCAGCATCGGCAACGGCGAAACACTGACTTGCAGCCCGTAATTCAGGCGATCGCGGCTCCGGCCCTGGTGAGGTCTTGCTTCAGAGATGGCCATTTGGCCGGCGTCGCGGTCAATATTGCCGGCTCGCGGATTTCAACTTCATATCCTCGGGACAGTGCTCCCTTGGCCGTTAACTGGACACAATGGCAAGCATCGAGACCGACAAGCGTCAAGCGGCCGATGTCCCGCTTTGCAAGAAAGCTCTCGAAGTCCGGGCTCGAAAACGTGTCACCGATCGATTTTTCAAAGACGGAAGAATCACGAATTTCAAGCTTGCGGTCGAACTTCAACTCTTCCCGTCCTGGCGTTCCTATGCCTCCGGCGACAAGCTTCATCAACTGGATGATGGGCCAGTCACGAAAGACGTTCCTGACAAAAACCACGTCGTGACCGGCTTTCCGCGCGGCAGAAATCATCCTGTTGATTTCATCAAGAGCGGCGTCGCGCACACTCGGATCGAATGCGTTCTTACCGGTGTTGCGGGTAAAGTCTTCCTGCACATCAATAACGACCAGCGCTTCGTTCGGCCGAACACTATTGTCGATCTTGGCCCCTTTGGTCGGCGTTCCAAGCTTGCGGACGAAATAGGCAATATAGAGAAAGAGCCCCAGAAGACCCAGGATCACCAACCCGACGATACTCAATACTAAGGACATGATTGACCTCCTTGATGTCGTTTCATTCAAGCGCTTTCGGCTGATCCGGATCGTCTTCGAACTCGGCGAAATGATCGAGCATGGCACACAGAACCCGCTGGGTGGATTGAAGATCCTGTGCGGAGAACAGTTCGCAGACCTCATCGATCTCACCATTCTCCCTTGTGCGGATGTCGCCAAACACCGTTTCACCCGCCTCGGTCAGTAAGAAAAGCGGTGAGCGCTTGTGCGCCGGATTGGGTTTTCGCTCCACCAGGTGTTGATCTTCCAGCGCATACATCAACAACTGGATTTGTTGGCGGGCGAGGAAAAGCGTTCTGGCAACTTCGGGCACCGAAAGCGGACCCGCCTCCTGAAGCACTTCCAAAACGGCACGCATTCCCACGGTCACATCCGTCCCCTGAAGCTTTGCCTCCACGGCGCGTGCAAGGCGCCGATGCACCGGCCGGATCAAACGGATGATCTCATAAAGTTCGATTGATTTATCCATGAAACTCTCTTTGACAAAAGTATTGTCATTTTGACATGCGAATTGTCAACAAGGAAAATTGAACAAACAAAAACCCCGGCAAAGCGCCGGGGTTCTCGCGTCTCAGAATACTGAAGTCCAACCTATTCAGCAGCTTCCGGCGTCACCTGAGCTGGTTCCGGTTCGGTCCATTTCAGGACCGGTTTGCGGGCAGCGCCGGTTTCGTCGAGACGGCGGCGTGGAGCAAGATACGGCGCTCCGGAGAAGCGCTCTGTCTCACCTCGCTGCGCACTCATGACGAGATCGCGCATGGTGGCGACGAACAGGTCGAGCGACGCCCGGCTTTCAGATTCCGTCGGTTCAATCAGCATCGCGCCATGGACAACCAGCGGGAAATACATGGTCATCGGGTGATAGCCCTCGTCAATCATTGCCTTGGCAAAATCGAGCGTAGTCACTCCGCTGTCTTTCAGGAAACTGTCGTCAAAGAGCACTTCGTGCATACAGGGCCGGACGCCAAAAGGAAGGCTCATCAAATCCTGAAGGCCGACACGGATATAATTGGCGTTCAGGACAGCATCCTCGGAAGCCTGTTTCAGGCCATCAGAACCGTGGCTCATCATGTAGGACAGTGCCCGGACATACATGCCCATCTGCCCATGAAATGCAGTCATGCGACCGAAAGGCTGCTCGTCCTCTGACGTTGCCGCATTCGTCTCAACCAATTCAAGTCCGGCATCGGACTTGCGGATGAAGGGAAGCGGCGCATAGGGCGCCAGACGATCCGACAGCACAACCGGACCGGAACCTGGACCACCACCGCCATGAGGTGTCGAAAAGGTCTTGTGCAGGTTGATATGCATGGCATCAACACCAAGATCACCGGGACGGGCCTTGCCGACAATGGCGTTGAAGTTAGCGCCATCGCAATAGAAGAAGCCACCTGCATCGTGGATCAGGTCGGCAATTTCCTTAACGTCCCGTTCGAACAATCCGCAGGTATTCGGATTGGTCAGCATGATCCCGGCAATGTTGTCTGTGTGCTCTGAAATTCTGTTTTTCAAAGTTGCCAGGTCTACGGTGCCATCATCCTTGGCATCGATGGAAACGACCTTGAACCCGAGCAGTGCCGCGGTCGCCGGATTGGTGCCGTGGGCGCTTTCCGGCACCAGCACGATCTTGGGATCCCGGCCGGCAGCCGTATGTGCGGCCTTGATCGCCATCATACCGCAGAGTTCACCATGTGCGCCGGCCTTGGGGCTCATGGCGACCGCGTGTGTCCCCGTCGAGACCATCAGCCAGTGGGCGAGTTCGTCGATCAGTTCCAGCGCGCCGGGTACAGATGAAACCGGCTGCAGCGGATGAATGTCGGAGAAGCCCGGCAGACGTGCCATCTTCTCGTTCAGCCGTGGATTGTGCTTCATCGTGCAAGAGCCGAGTGGATAAAGACCGCTGTCGATTGCGTAGTTGTTGCGCGACAGGCGAACATAATGGCGCATGGCTTCAGGCTCGGCGAGGCCAGCCAGACCAATATCGGCCTTACGTTCAAACGCGCCGAGCTCAAACTCAATCCCATCGTCCTCGTCAAGATCGACGCCGGTCGTTTCAAGCGACCCGAATTCGAAGATCAGTGGCTCTTCCATATCGAGAGCGCGATTGCCGGTGAAGGTTTTTGGCCGGAAGCTCTCCCCTGCGTTGCCAGGTGCGGTCGGGCGTCCTTGCGTATTCATGCTCATGCCAGCACCTCCTTCAGAGCGGCTGCGAAGGCAGCCCGGTCTTCATCCGTATTGACTTCTGTCGAAGCAACAACCAGCAGATTGGCCAAGTCCCGGTTCTCGGGTTCAAGGCGCGATACCGGCAGACCTGCAAGGATCCCGCGCTCGACGAGGCGCTCAACAACGTCTTCGGCAACCTTCGGAAGAGAAAGAGTGAACTCGTTGAAATAGGCCGTATTCAAGACTTCAACACCAGGCACGGCGCTGAGCAATTTCCTGAGTTTTACGGCATTGCCGTGGTTTATCCTGGCCAGCTTTGTCAACCCCGCCTGTCCCAGCAACGCCATGTGAATGGTGAAGGCCAGACAGCAAAGTCCAGAGTTGGTGCAAATGTTGGATGTTGCCTTGTCACGACGGATATGCTGCTCACGCGTTGAAAGCGTCAGCACGAACCCGCGCTTGCCTTCCGCGTCGACAGTTTCACCGCAAAGACGGCCCGGCATCTGGCGAACATATTTCTGGCGAGTGGCAAAGAGACCGACATAAGGGCCACCGAAGTTGAGGCCGTTGCCAATCGATTGACCCTCGCCAACAACAATGTCGGCACCTTGTGTTCCGGGAGGTTCGATTAGTCCCAGGGAAACCACTTCCGTGAACACTGCAATCAGCAACGCCTTGTGCTGATGCGCCTTTTCAGCAATCGGCTTCAGATCGATAAGCTGGCCGTAGAATGAGGGCGACTGCACAACAACACAGGATGTTTCGTCGTCGATCTGCGAGAGGATATCTTCAGTCCCCATCGGATCTGCGGGAAGACTGACAACCCTGTCGCCTGACATGTTAGACAGGCCTTCGACGACTTCTCGATATTGCGGATGAAGACCGCCGGAAAGCACCGCCTTGTTGCGTTTCGTGACCCTGTGAGCCATCAGAACAGCTTCACCTGTGCCGGTGGAACCGTCATACATGGATGCATTTGCAACATCCATGGCTGTCAATCGGGCAACCTGTGTCTGAAACTCAAACAGATACTGCAAAGTGCCTTGGGTGATTTCCGGCTGGTAAGGCGTATAGGAGGTCAGAAACTCAGACCGCTGAATGAGATGATCAACGGTTGCAGGAACATGGTGCTTGTAAGCCCCGGCTCCAACGAAAAATGGTACTGACCCGGCCGACGTGTTTTTCGCAGCCATTGCAGAGAGCTTGCGCTCAACCTGCATTTCACTTGCACGTTTCGGAAGGTCCAAGAGGCCGTCCAGACGAACGTTTTCCGGTATGTCGGCAAACAGGTCGTCAATCGAATTGACACCGATCCGCGCAAGCATGTCGCCGCGGTCGGTATTGCTTAATGGCAAATAGCGCATCAGGCAGCTCCCAAGAGTTGTCAGACCCTGCCAACGGTGTCCGGATCCTGCTCCGGCCCTGTCCCGGCCAGTTGATCAACCGGCCGCGTCCACTCGTCAGCAGAGCGGTTCAATTTCTGCGGTTCATGCGGCATTTCAGGTTTCAACCACCCTTGCTGCATGTACCGGTCTACGGGCGTTCGACCTTTGCCTCACTCGTGCAGCTTGCGCCAACACGTTGAGCCTCGCTGGCCGTGCGCCCCGTTGTCATGGCGCCGTCAATCGGAGTGGTTCGGGCTCCACCACGATTTCGCATTTCACGGAGTTGGCGATGAAACAGATATCATGCGCCTTCTCGTGGAGATCCGTCATCCAGGTCGGATCCGGGGCTTCCGCTGCAATCAAATTGATTTCCGGCTTCAATACCACTTTGGTAATCGCCATCTTGCCTCTGGCCACGCGGTTCATTTCACCGCGTGCATCGTCACGATAGCTCGCTACGTTGAAACCCGCCCTTCGGGCGAGGTCCAGAAACGACATCATGTGACAAGACGAAATGGCAGCCACGAGGGCTTCTTCCGGATCAACCGCACCTTCGATGGAATGAGGCAGGGGCACTATCGTGGGCGACGCGCTTGCCGGAACTTCCAAGCCACCGTCAAAACGCCAGATATGCCCACGAGAATAAGCATTGGCGGCATAATCACCGTCACATGCCCATTCAATCTTAGCTGAATAGTGGTGCCCCGCCATGAATTACAGTGTCTCCACGAATGCCTTGTAGGCCGCCTGGTCCATAAGCTCGTTCAACTGGTCTGCATTGCCGACCTTCATCTTCAGAAACCAGGCGGCGCCCTCAGGGTCCTCGTTGACCTTGGCAGGTTCGTCTGCGAGCGCGTCGTTCGCTTCGACAATTTCACCGTCGATCGGTGCATAAACCTCACTTGCGGCCTTAACAGATTCCACCACGGCGGCCTCATCGCCCTGTGACAGCGCCTTGCCTACTTCCGGCAGTTCGACAAAGACAACGTCGCCAAGCTGTTCCTGGGCATAAGAAGTGATGCCAACGGTGGCGACATCGCCTTCCACGGCAATCCATTCGTGATCCTTGGAGTAGTAAGTGGTCATAATTCTCGTCCGTTCTCTGGAGCTTTTTTACGATTTTGGTTTGCGGTAATAGCGATTGGGCACAAAAGGCATGTCCGCCACGGTGGCGGGCAAGCGGCGTCCTCGCACGATAAGTTCAAGCTGAGTTCCAATTTCGGCCTGCGCGCGTGGCACAAAGCCCATGGCAATCGGGGCACCGACATTCGGCGCGAATCCGCCCGAAGTCACGGTTCCGATCACATCTGCACCCGGCAGAGCTATTTCAGCACCTTCACGAGCAGGCGCTTTGCCATCGAGGCTTAACCCGACGCGTACGCGGTCAGCGCCGTCACGGAGCTCTGCCTGAATCCGATCTGAACCCGGGAATCCGCCTTCTTCGCGGCGGCGTTTCTGCATACAGAACGTGATATTGCCTTCGACAGGAGAGGTCGTTTCATCAATATCGTGGCCATAAAGGCAAAGGCCTGCCTCAAGACGTAGACTGTCGCGTGCGCCAAGCCCGATGGGCTCGACCCTGTCATCTGCCAGAAGTGCCCGGGCTATTGCCTCGGCCGCACCAGCAGGAACGGACATTTCGACGCCGTCCTCACCCGTATACCCAGCTCGCGCGATGTGACAGTCAATTCCGTCGAATTCCATGGAAGACGCGCTCATGAAAGCAAGTTCTGCCGCTTTGGGCGCGTGCGCAGCGACCGCAGCGACAGCTTCTGGACCCTGCACCGCAATCAGCGCACGGTCCTCGACCACTTCGAGCCTCACATTTTCCGGAAGTCTGGCGCGAAAATGCGCGTAGTCGACATCCTTGCGCGCGGCGTTGACGACAAGCATGAGCCGACCATCATCTTCGGTCGAGATCGAGCGGGTGACCATAAGGTCGTCGATAATTCCGCCTTCGTCATTCAACAGGACGGTGTAACGCTGTCGGCCGAGCCCAAGTTCGACAAAGTTCGACGGGGTCAATGCTTCCAGCGCGCGCGCGGTGGTTTCATGATCGGGTCCGATCAGAAAGGCCTGGCCCATATGGGACACATCGAACAAACCGGCCCTTGAGCGGGTATGCTGATGTTCGGCCATAATGCCGGCCTTGAATTGCACAGGCATGGAATAACCCGCGAAGGGTACCATTCGTGCGCCAAGTTCCACATGAAGGTCGTGAAGAGGCGTTTGTTTCAGATCGGACTCTGTAACGGGTTCCGCCATAACGGTCCTCGAATTCGGGGTTGCGCAGTCTCAAACCGCCCATCGTGGGCAATGGTTTGTCTGCACCCCCTCTGTCCGAGTACCTGAGAGATTTCCCGCTAGCCGCCTCAGACGGCCGAGCGGTTACTCCTTCGGTGAGCAGTCCGCTTGAACGGATCACTGCTTTCCAGAGCGTTTTAACCTATGCGGTCCTTTTGCCTGAGAGTTTCCGGGGCGGTTGCTCCTTCGGCGCCGGCATCTAAACATCCGGCCTCTCCCGCATAAGCTTTAGCGTGTCACCACACCAATCAGGGGACGACCCCGATTAGGGCGCGATTGTGCGAGCCGGATATACTCTTGTCAATATGCGACGTGTCGCAACTTATGTTTGCCCGTGCAAAATCTGTTTGTCTTCTCCTCACAACGAGGTTTTTTAGCGACGGCGGCCTTCATCAAATCCGAAGACGATCTTGACGCTTGCGCCGGCGGGAATCGTGAATTTGTTTTCAATCAAGGTCCAGGTTTCGGCAGGTGCTCCAGCCGCAATTGAAACAGGGATCTTGAGAATCTCGGAACTCAGCGGTTTCTCGTCCTCTCCGCCGGGGACAACAGCAACACGCAGCGGCAAGACAATGTCTCCGCCCTGCCAGGCAGGGCCCGGGGTCACATCACCTGAGAAACCGAGCTTCATGCGGCGCCCGCCATCCGCTTCACTTGTGCAGGTGACAGCCCATTCCTCTACCGTGGCCTGATAGCGCAAACCCGATGGTTCGTTCTGTTTGCCGCGCACATAATTCATGATCAGATAGGTGTTGGGCTTCAACTGCATCGGCGGGCAAGGTACAGGCGGGGCAAACGTTTCCGGGGTCACTTCAATCGGCGCACGACCGCCTGAAATCACCTTGCCAGCAACGCTGTCCGCACCACCGCAGCCACTCAAAACCACCGCACACAGGCCAGCCCCAAAGGCAAGCTTTATCTTGGTTGCGGACACGGCTCGAAACGTTCTGATCATCATTTTCCCATTCGAATGCAACGCGACTTGGCGGGGCTTATTAGCAGGTCCCGCAATACTTGGCGAGACTTGATGGCGACAATGCATGAAGCAGGAGATTATGGCCGAAATTATGCGCACTTAAGCGCACCTCCCTTGACAGGGAGGGAGGTGAAGCCCTTATTGCGGCCATAAGGGTTTGTCGAAAGTGGACCATGACCGAGACCAAACACGAAAAACAGCCTCTCAGCCTTCAGCTTTGCGCTCCGCGCGGCTTCTGCGCAGGCGTGGACCGGGCCATTCAGATCGTCGAACTGGCACTGACGAAGTACGGTCGTCCGGTCTACGTTCGTCACGAAATCGTGCATAATAAATTCGTGGTGGACGGTCTGAAGGCAAAGGGGGCGGTCTTCGTTGAAGAGCTGGAGGAAATCCCTTCAGAACACAGTGACAGACCCGTTATCTTTTCAGCACATGGTGTTCCCAAATCCGTTCCGCAGGATGCCGAGGCGCGGAAGATGTTCTATCTCGATGCCACCTGTCCGCTTGTTTCGAAAGTGCACAAGGAAGCGGAAATCCATTTCCGCCGTGACCGCGAAGTTCTCTTGATCGGACACGCAGGCCACCCTGAAGTGATCGGAACCATGGGTCAATTGCCGGAGGGCACGGTCACCTTGATCGAGACCGAAGACGATGCCCGCGCCTATGTGCCCAAAAGCGATCGGCCCCTTGCTTATATCACCCAGACGACCCTTTCGGTCGATGACACTGCCGGCATTGTTGCAGTCCTGCAGCAGCGGTTCCCCGATATAGTGGCCCCGCACAAGGAAGACATTTGTTACGCGACGACCAACCGTCAGGAAGCCGTCAAACACGTCGCGCCCAAGGTGGATGCGATGATTGTTGTCGGCGCGCCGAACTCGTCCAATTCGCAGCGGCTGCGTGAGGTCGCAGAGCGCGCAGGTTGCAAGATATCTGTACTTATCCAGCGTGCAAGCGACATTCAATGGCAGGAATTCGAAGGCGTTCGGACTTTGGGCCTGACGGCCGGTGCATCAGCTCCCGAAACTCTGGTAGAGGAAATCATCACTGCTTTCGCCGAACGGTTCGATGTGACAGTTGAGACCGTTCATACGGCGGAGGAGACGATTTCCTTCAACCTGCCAAGGGAACTGCGGGACATGATTGCCCCGGCCCAGGCAGCCACCGGGTAAGACTATGGCTGTGTATACCGAAGTCACCGATGAAGAGCTGAGCGACTTCATCGGCCAATATGATGTCGGGCGCCTGCTCTCGTTCAAGGGCATCGCGGAAGGCGTCGAAAACAGCAATTTCCTGGTACATACGGACAAGGCGTCCTTCATTCTGACCCTTTACGAAAAGCGGGTAAATCCGGACGACCTGCCCTATTTCCTGAATCTATTGCAACACTTGGCGGCAAAGGGTTTGTCCTGCCCGACACCGGTCGCCTCGAGGTCAGGCAAGCTTCTGGGCACACTGGCCGAGCGTCCGGCCGCGCTTGTTACCTTTCTGGAAGGAATGTGGGTCAAGCGGCCCCGCGTTGAGCATTGTGGTGAACTCGGCAAAGCCATGGCTGAGCTTCATCTCGACGGGCGGGACTATGACGGTTTCAGAAAAAACGCTCTGGATGTCAGCGGTTGGCGCCCTTTGTTCGATCAATGCGGGGACCGCAGTGACAGCGTTCATCCAGGCCTGACAACCGAACTTGCCACCGAACTCGAACATCTCGAAACCATCTGGCCCTCGGACCTGCCAAGCGGCGTCATTCATGCAGACCTCTTTCCCGACAACGTCTTTTTTCTGGGCGACGAACTCTCGGGCCTGATTGATTTCTATTTCGCCTGCAACGATGCTTTCGCCTACGACATTGCCATCTGCCTCAACGCATGGTGCTTCGAGCAAGATCTTTCCTTCAATGTGACCAAGGCCAGGGCGCTTCTGAACGGCTACACAGGTGTCCGGCCGCTGAACGAGGCCGAGTATGATGCGTTGCCGATCCTGTGCCGAGGTGCTGCGCTGCGCTTCTTGCTCACACGGCTCTATGACTGGTTAAGCGTACCTCCCGGTGCATTGGTCACTCCGAAAGATCCGATGGAATACATCAAGAAACTGCGTTTTCACCAAACGGTCAGTTCCACAGAGGCTTACGGATTGGAAAGATGAGCACCGAAAACCGCGTCACCATTTATACCGACGGTGCCTGCTCCGGAAATCCCGGACCAGGTGGGTGGGGAGCGATATTGCGTTTTGGCGGTCACGAGCGGGAACTGCAGGGTGGCGAAACGGAAACCACCAACAACCGCATGGAACTGATGGCAGCAATCGAAGCGCTCAACACGCTTAAGCGCCCTTGCGCCGTCGATCTGTATACCGACAGCACGTATGTGCGCAGCGGCATTCGAGAATGGCTTGAGGGTTGGAAACGAAAAAACTGGCGGACCGCTGCGAACAAGCCCGTGAAGAATGCAGACCTCTGGCAAGCCCTTGATACAGCAAGGGAACGGCATGACGTGACCTGGCACTGGGTCAAGGGACATGCCGGTCACCCCGACAATGAGCGTGCAGATGAGCTGGCGCGTGGGGGCATGGCTCCCTATAAGAGCGGCGGCTAATAACAAGATCTGTTCGTGCAACAGAGGGTTTCGAGTGAGCGATATCAGGGGGTCCGCACCGGCAGCGTCACGCCGGACCAAGCCGCATTCAACCGGCAAGGTGCTGATAATGGCGAACCCGACGTCCGGCGGGTATGACGACCAGTTTCTCGAAGACGTTCGACAGCGGCTGGAAAGCCAAGGGCGTTCGACGGAAATCCGCCTGACTCAACGTGCCGGTGAAATTGGTGAAACATGTGCTGACCCTGCATTGAGCGTTCAGACACTCGTGGTCGCAGGTGGCGACGGTTCAATCAACGAAGCGCTCACCGGTTTCCAAGATCATCCCGCCCCGCCGCAACTGGCTGTGATCCCCACCGGCACGGCGAATGTGCTCGCGCTGGAGCTGTCCTTACCGCGGTCTGCTGCTGCCGTTGCCGATATGATCCTCGCCCAAAAGACAAAGCCTTTGCACTTCGGCATTGCCAATGGCAGGCCTTTCGCGCTTATGGCCTCAACCGGGTTCGATGCTGAAGTCGTCCACGGCGTCCCGCTTGCTCTGAAACGCCGTTTCGGCAAGCTTGCCTATGTGATTACAGCCATCCGAATAGGACTGAAACGCAAAGGCGCCCTCTTGGACGTCACGCTGGACGGCGAGACCCTGAGAGGCAAGTTCGCCGTTGCGTGCAATGCGCACCACTATGGCGGCCCATTTGTGATTTCTCCTGGCGGAGCGACCGATCCCGGTCTCCATATGCTGGTGTTGGAAAAAGACGACCCTTGGTCGTCCCTGCGTTATGGGATCGCTCTCCTATGCGGGCGCATTCACAAGGCGAAAGGCGCGACCGTAAGACCGTTCAAAATTGCATCGATCAAGGCGATGAAAGCTGTCGCTGCTCAAATCGACGGCGATCCCTTTGGCGCGACGCCGCTGGAAATCCAGGCATCGGACAAGACTGTGCCAATCCTCGTGCCTTAGCCTCCGCACCGATGACAACCGCTTCAATGGCGGACACCTGTCAGGCGCTTTCGGCTTCCGCCGGCATTTTCCGCAAGATCTTCGTGGCTTCAGAGGCCGAGACAGCTTCTCCGAAAAAGAAACCTTGCGCATACTCACAGCCAAGCTGATAGAGCTCCAGAGCGTCGTTTTCGCTCTCCGCACCTTCTGCAACCACCTGCATGCCCAGATCATGTCCCATGGCAACAATGGTCCTGAGCAGCACCGGCCGCGCAGAAGACCCGTTGGGTTTGACGAAGGATTGATCAATCTTGATGGTGTCAAACGGAAACCGCTGCAGGTAAGACAGCGAAGAATGGCCGGTACCGAAGTCATCCAGCGACAACCCTGCCCCAAGGCCCCGCAAACGCTCCAGAACCTTCGCGGAGTATTCCGGGTTGGACATGAGCAGAGATTCGGTCAACTCGAGCTTGAGCGTTCCCGGCTCCAATGACGTTCTGGACAGCACCGCTTTTACGTCGTTGATCAGATCCTGCTTGAGCAGCTGGCGAGACGATAGGTTGACTGAAGCGAACAGCGGACGTTGCATCGGAAACTCGCGCTGCCAATGTGCAAGCTGCTGAGCGCCCTTGTCCAGCATGTACATGCCAAGTTCATTGATCAGACCGGACTGCTCGGCAACCGGAATGAATTCGGACGGAGAAATCTTGCCGCGTTTTGAGTGGTTCCAGCGAGCAAGAACCTCAAATCCAGCGACAGACTGATCTTCCAGACGAATGATCGGTTGGAAGAAAACACCAAGTGTCTCCTTCTTGATCGCTTCTCTGAGATCTGCCTCCAGATCAACGATATTCTTGTCGAGTGGGCGCAGAATCGGACGGAAGACTTCCTGGCGGTCCCCTCCGAGACGCTTTGCGTGATTAAGCGCAATCTCAGCGTTGGTGAGCATGTCTTCAACGCCCTGCTTGCCACCCTCAAAGAACGAGATGCCAACCGAACAAGTCAGAAAGATCTCCCGGTCTCCAAAGGTGATCGGGGCGCGAACTGCCTTGCGCAGAGCATCGGCCAGCGCGACAATTCTGTCTGGCTCCTGTTCCGACAAGAGCACCAGACCATACTGGTCGCCCGACAGTCGGCCCAATGTGTCCTGTTGGCCGATCAGACGGCCAAGGCGCCGCGCAACCGTCAAGAGAATACTGTCGCCGGCCGACAGACCTATACTGTCATTGACCTGCTTGAACCGGTCGAGGTTCAAAACCAGAATTGTCGGTTTGGACGTTTCCTCAGCCTTCGCACGGACCACTGTTGTACGAAGGCGGTCGACAAAGAGCTCGCGGTTGGGCAATCCAGTCAAATTGTCATGGACCGCATCATGCAGAAGCCGCTCTTCAGCCGTGCGTTCTTCGGTGACGTCCAGGAGCGTCCCGACACAACGTATGACCTCGCCGTCAGACCCGATGATGGGCCGCGCACGCAACCGGAACCAACGGAAATGGCCATCTTCAGACCTCAGCCGGAACGTTTGCATCACACGCCCGCGGCGCTGGTCTATCACCGCATCCAGCGTCGCGCGGAACCGGTCGCGATCCTGCGGGTGCAACACATCAAGCCAGTCCCGCGCCGGTCCTTCCAGCGTGCCATGTTTGAGGCTCAGAAGGTCTTCGACTTCGTTGCCGGTAAAGATCCGATCCCGATCGATATCCCAGTCCCAGATGATGTCGCCTGCACCCGTCAGCGCCAGGGCCTTGCGCTCAACGTCAGAGATCAGGCCCTGTGCGATAGCGCCGCCTGCGAAGGCGTGCTGCATCACCGTAAAGCCGATCAGAAGAACAATCAGAACCAGACCGCCGCCAAGTGCCGGTTGAACGATGTCGTTGCCAAGATATCCGGTCACGGACATGGCTGCGCCAATCAACCAGGCAATCAACAGACACCAGGTGGGGATGAGCAGGATTGCCCTGTCGTAATGCTGAAAGGCCAGCACTGCGATGGTCACGAAGCCCAGTACGCCAATTACTCCCAATGAAAGCCGCGCAATGCCGGCCGCAACCGACGGATCCCAAACCGCCACGCCCAACAGCCCCAATATGAGGATCAATGTCGTCAGCGCGAGGTGAGAATAGTGAATGTTCCAGCGATTAAGATTGAGATAGGCATAAAGAAAGATGATCAAGCTGGCCGCAAGCATCACTTCCGCACAGGCCCTGGCGAGCTGGCTGCCACCGCCGCCCAGATTGAACACCATGCCCCAGAAGCCGAAGTCGATGCACAAATAGGCAAGCACCGACCAGGCAAGCGCTGCTGTTGCCGGGAACATGACGGTGCCCTTGACGACGAACAAGATCGTCAGGAAGAGAGCCAGCAGGCCTGAAATACCGAGAATAATGCCCCGGTAAAGAGTGTAGGCGTTAATGGTTTCCTTATAGACATCCGGTTCCCAGATCCGGATTTCAGGCAGATTGGGCGTCGTCAGTTCCGCGACGAAAGTCACGATGGAGCCCGGGTCGAGCGTCACAAGGAAGACATCTGCTTCCAGGCTTTTCTGACGCTGCGGGGCAATACCCTGGCTGGGGGTGATTGTGGCGATACGCGAGGAACCAAGGTCCGGCCAAAAGACTTCGGAGCTGACAAGCTTGTAGTTCGGCGCGACGATCAAACGGTCTATCTGTTCATCGCTGGTGTTGGCCAGGGCAAAAACGGCCCAGTTTGTGTTGGTACCATCAAGCGACGGAACCTCGATCCGGCGGACGATGCCGTCAGCACCGGGCGCCGTAGAGACCTGCAGCCGTGTTCCGGCGTCCCTGTGAAGCTCAACGGAATTGGTGATATCCAGCGCTTCGATATCAATCGGCACGGGGATCGGTTCGAGAGCTTGCGCCGGGAAGGCAACAAGCATCGCGAAGATCAACCACAGTCCTATGACATTGCGTTTCAGAACGCTGACGTATGTTTCCGGTAACGTATGCGACATGGGGCGAAGAACTACCGGGTTGTTGCGCATCTCACAAGAATTCTTTCAAGATACCGTCAACACTCGGCGCCACCTTTTCCAGCCGTGATGCGTGATCTTCCGCCAAACAGGCAAACAAGAGATGATCCTGCCAGGTGCCGTTAATTAACAGATAGTTGCGCGCATAGCCTTCTCTGTGGAAGCCTGCATTCTCGAGTAGTCGGATGGACGGCATGTTGGTCGGAAGACACGCCGCTTCAATTCGGTGAAGGTTCAAAACGCCGAAACAAAACGGCAAGATCATGGCGACCGCGGAAGACATATGGCCTTTCCCCGCATGCCTTTCCCCCATCCAATAGCCGAGAGTTGCTGTCTGGCTTACACCGCGGCGAATATTGCTCAGCGTCAAGCCACCGAGTATCTCGTGTCGTTTGGCACGAAACAGCAGAAAAGAGAGGCTGCGGCCTTCCTTACGGTCCTTCGCGTAACGGCGCAGACGGCGGCGAAAACCTGACTTCGTCAGATCGTCGGAAGGCCATAACGGCTCCCAGGGTTTCAGGAACCGTCGGCTTTCTGCACGCAGCTCCGACCACTCTTTATAGTCGGACATGATCGGAGGACGCAGAAAGTAACCGCCGGCTTCGATCAGCAGTTCGGCGTCAGGCGATGTTCCCGGCCGTAGCAATGCCATCCTCGCGCGCCTCCAGCCAAATTACATGGAAGCTGCCTGCAGAACGGGTCCCTGCTGAAGCCTGTCCGCAAGCTCTGCTGCGGTCATGATGCCATCAACCGGCCCAATTGCAGTCAGTGTCGGCGTTGCGCCGACAAAGGTTTCGTGCGCCACCCGCCGGATTTCTGCAGCGGTGACTGCGTCAATTTTGGCCGAGATTTCGTCCGGGCCCAGGACGCGTCCGTGAACGAGGATCTGGCGCGCGATCTGCCCGGCACGTGCTGCGGGACTTTCCAGCGCCATCATAAGGCCTGCGCGGATCTGCGCCCGTGACCTGGCCACCTCATCATCCGTAATCGTCTGGGTGGCGGACACCAGCTCATCTGCAATCATCGGCATCAGAGCGCCAAGGTCTTCATGACTTGTTGCAGCATGAAGGCCGAACAGGCCGGTATCGGAAAAAGCCCAATGGAAGCTGTAGATTGCGTAACACAGCCCGTGTTTTTCGCGAATTTCCTGGAACAGCCGCGAAGACATCCCGCCACCGAGCACGGAGGCGAGGATCTGAATGGCGTAGTAATCCTTGGACTTATAGGGTCTGCCTTCAAAGCCCATTAGTACCTGGGCTTCCATGAGATCCTTGTTACGCAGGGTTTCACCGCCCCGGTAGGTGGCTTCAGATTCCTGCGACGCAGCTTCGCTGCTGAAACCGCCCAGTTTTTCCCGAGCCATTGCAACCAGCTCGTCATGATCGACGGCGCCTGCAGCTGCCAGAACCATGTCCGGAGCCCGATACCGTTCCGCCAGATACGTGTTCAACGCGTCCCGATTGAACCCCTGCACCGTCTCCGGTGTGCCCAGAATGGGGCGTCCGATTGGCTGGTCGGGCCAAGCGGTCGACTGAAACAGATCAAATGCCTGATCTTCAGGTGAATCGTTGGCCGCACCGATTTCCTGCAGGATCACATGCTGTTCACGCATCAGCTCCTGGGCGTCAAAGGTAGAGTTCTGCAGAATGTCTGCCAGTATATCGACTGCCAGGGGCATGTCTTCAGCAAGAATACGGGCGTAATAGTTGGTATGTTCGATACTGGTCGAGGCGTTCAGCTCTCCTCCGACGGCCTCGATTTCCTCGGCAATGCCTCTCGCGGTGCGCGATTTGGTGCCTTTGAAAGCCATGTGTTCAAGAAGATGGGTGATGCCGTTCTGGTTCACCAGTTCCGCTCGAGAGCCCGTGCGGACCCAAATTCCAAGCGCCGCGGTTTTCAGGTAAGGCATCTGGTCGGTAACGACCGTCATCCCGTTTTCAAGAACAGTTGTTTGTACTTTCATATAGTCACACCCCAGCGGTGACGGCCCGGGCGTGATCTTCGATATATCGCTCCACCACGTCCTGATCTGCCGCCAATATTTGCTGGCGCTCCTCCGCGCTCATTATGTCTTTAAGATTTTCCGGCAATTCCGGGTGTATGCCAGCCGCTTTTTCGACTGCATCCGGGAATTTGGCCGGATGAGCCGTTCCCAGAACCACCATGGGAACAGAACTATCGTTCTGCTCCTTTGCAACGTGCACACCGATTGCGGTGTGCGGATCCAGAAGGTATCCCGCGTCTTCCCAGACCCGTGCAATTGTTGAGGCCGTTTGTGCTTCATCACACCGCCCGGCTCCAAAGGAGCTCCGCATGTCGGCGAGCGGCCCTTCATCAATCGTAAAACTGCCGGACTGCATAAGCTGGTTCATCATGCGCTGAACAATTGCTCCATCCCTGCCGCAAACTTCCGCAAGAAGGCGCTCGAAGTTGGAGGAAACCTGAATGTCCATCGACGGTGAAATTGTTGGCGTCACGCCGCGCTTTTCATAGCGTCCGGTCTCAAGCGTGCGCGCCAGAATGTCATTGACATTGGTCGCAACTATCAATTTTTCGACCGGAAGTCCCATTTTCATGGCTGCATAGCCAGCGAAGATATCGCCGAAATTGCCCGTCGGCACCGTAAAGGAGACCTTCCTTTGCGGAGAACCCAACGCAGCTCCGGCGACGAAGTAATAGACGATCTGTGCCAGAATGCGCGCCCAGTTGATCGAGTTGACACCCGACAAAGCGACCCGATCGCGGAACGAGAAATGGTTGAACATGCCTTTGACGATTGCCTGGCAGTCATCAAAGTTTCCGGTCAGCGCCAAGGCATGCACGTTGGCATCGTCAGGCGTGGTCATCTGTCGCCGCTGGACATTCGATACCCGGCCGTCCGGAAACAGGATGAATATGTCTGTTCGCTCTCGGCCCCGGAACGCATCGATTGCAGCGCCGCCAGTATCGCCCGAAGTTGCACCGACGATCGTTGCGCGGAGACCGCGCTTGGCCAGGACATAATCCATCATCCGGCCTAGCAACTGCATCGCGACGTCCTTGAACGCCAGCGTGGGTCCGTGAAAGAGTTCCAGGACAAAAGTGTTTGCGTCGGTCTGGACCAATGGTGTTACGGCTGGATGCCGGAAGCCTTCATAGGCTTCTTTGATCATGGACTTCAGATCGTCATTCGGGATGTCGTTGCCAACGAACGGCAGCATCACCTGGAAGGCAACGTCCTCATAGGGCTTGCCCGCGAAGGACGCTATGGTTTCGGCATCAAATTGCGGCCACGTTTCCGGCAAATACAAACCACCGTCGCGGGCAAGCCCCTGGAGCAGGACATCGGAAAATTCCAGAACTGGTGCTTCACCACGGGTGCTCGTGTATTTCACCGCGCAACTTCCCTTTCGATTTGATCTTGTTTCGGGACGCCCTTAAGCCCCTTGCCCGATCTGCCAGAAATGAAGATTACTTCAAAGCCGGCGGATTTGAAACAAACCATGCCAAACATGCGACTTACGCGCCATAACAATCAAGCGCAAGTCGCTTTTGGCTAAAATCGTGACTGTAGTGGGACAGGGATCAGGCGTGGCCAGCATCAGAAAACAGCATCGCCGGGTCGATGCCCAGACTGCCGAGAGCACGGTGCCATTTTCTATCGGATTCCCGATCGAACAGAATGTCTGAGTCGGCGGGTGCCGTAAGCCAGCCATTGGATTGTATCTCGCTCTCAAGCTGGCCCGGTGACCAGCCGGCATAACCCAGAGCCAACATGGCCTGCTCCGGGCCGGTTCCCTGTGCAAGAGCTCTGAGTATTTCAAGCGTTGCTGTCAGACAGATGCCGTTGTCGATCGCCAATGTCGACTGGTTGAGCATGAAGTCGTCGCTGTGCAGGACAAATCCGCGTTCAACTTCAACCGGACCACCTTTGTGAACATTCATGCCGCGCACGCTGGCGGGCATCCGAATGGCACTGTCGTCGTTGACGATATCCAATTGTATTAGGAGTTCTTCCAGTGACAGGTGTCTGGCAACCTGATTTACAACCAGACCCATCGCCCCCTGATCCGAGTGGGAGCATACATAAATTACAGAGTGTTCGAACCGGCTGTCTGCCATGCTCGGCATCGCAATCAGAAACTGTCCTTCGAGGGTATCTGTTGCTTCGGTTACAGCCATTCGTACCTCATTTGCCGTTGATGCCCCCTGCCGCCTTGAAGTGTAGCCCCTTTGGTTGTGTTTGTTAATGTCAGTTTCCAATTTCACTGGTGTTGGGTTCACGGCGGCGTCACAAGGATATGACCCCGATTTAGGCAACCGGCTGATGACCTCCTCCGGAAAGTCGTGTAGCAAAAAGAGCATGAAACGATTTGCCTTTTTTCTTTCGCTCGCCCTCCTGACAGCCCTTTCTCAGGCGCGTGCCGCCATGACCGACTGGACTGAGGTTCAAGGTGGTGCTGTGCGGTTGATTGCCTCTGCCCCGCTAAAAGACGGCACCTATCTGGCGGGTCTGGAATTTCTGATGGAAGAGGGCTGGCATACTTATTGGCGTTACCCTGGCGAAGCTGGAATTCCGCCGCAAATCACGCTTTCTAACACCAAAAACCTGAAAGACATTGAAGTCCTCTATCCGGTGCCGGAGCGCTACAATGACGGGTTTTCAGAATCAATCGTCTATCACGATGGCATCGTGTTGCCGATAAAGGTAACGCCTGAGGACCCTTCAGGTGAGGTTCGTCTTTCCATCGAACTTTTCTTCGGTATCTGCAAAGACATCTGTGTTCCGGGTGATGCTGTTCTCAGTCTCGATTTCGGCCCGAACATGGAAGAAGACAAGCTCGCGGCCAAACTGATCGAACGAGACCTCGACAATGTGCCGGCTTCGTCCAGCGACGATACGCTGAAGATCGAGAATGTAAGCCTGTCTGAGGACAAGACATTGCTTGTCATCGATGCCACCGTTGGCACTGAGGAACAACCGGATCTCTTTGCCGCCGGTCCGCACGGGTCTTTCATCGGCTTGCCAAAGCTGGCCAGCCACGACGGGGATGCCGCGACCTGGCACCTCTCCACCAAGGGTCTGTCCACACATGACGAGGACACGACACTCCGGCTGGTGCTGACCTCTGGCGGCAAGGCAACGGAAGTATTGCAACCGATTGATCCCGCCTGGGTGGAATAGTTCGCAGTCAAGCTTCAAGTTTCCGTTTTTGGCGCCGTGTCCCTCGACTGGAACAGCATTCCGCCCTATCTCTGGCCCGGGCTGCATTTTCCTTCGGCAGCCAACGGACAAGGGATTTAGTTATGACACTTAAGGTTGGGGACCGCCTCCCAGAGGCCACGTTCAAGATCATGACCGCGGACGGTCCGGGCGAGACGACAACAAGCGCGCTGACGAATGGCAAGACGCTGGTACTCTTTGGAGTGCCGGGTGCCTTTACGCCAACCTGCCACATGAATCATCTGCCCGGCTTTGTCGAACACGCCGAGACGCTCAAGAACAAAGGCGTCGACGAGATCGCCGTTGTTTCCGTCAACGACGTTTTTGTGATGGATGCCTGGGAAAAGGGCTCAAACACCGGCGGCAAAATCACGTTTCTGGCCGACACCGGCGCTGAATTCGTCGAAGCTGTCGGTCTCGGGCTCGGTCCTGCACCAATTTTCGGTCATTTGCGCTCACAGCGCTTCGCGCTCATCGCAAAAGACGGAGAAGTAACGTTCCTCGCCGTTGAAGACAGCCCTGGTGACGCCACCAAATCAGGTGCCGCCGCTATTTTGGAAGCGCTCGGTTAAGGTTTTTCGATAGCCGTCAAAAATTCAGAGAGCCCGCAAGGCCTCTCTTTTTATGTGCTGTCCGCGCGCCTTCGGGGCCAAATCACCCCGGCGGCCCACGTCAAATAGACGCCCACCAATGTCGCTGCGAGACCGAACCATGTGAGAGCATAGCCGAGGTGGTCGTTTTTGAAGCGCACAATCGTTTCGCCAGCCTGAGGCAATCCGGCGACAGGCGTAAATGCCGCATCCAAGTCGACGCTATAGGGCGCGAGGCCTGTGGTTTCGACCCCCAGAAGCTCAGCCATCGATGCCGTATCGCGCGCGAACCAGATGAGATCATTCTTGTCTGGTTCTGGTGTCGTCCAATTTGGCTCCTCGCTGAGGCGCAACAACCCCATTAGGGTGATTTCACCTTTAGGCAGGTCAAGTGCTTCAGCTCGGCGATCGCCATCAAGCCCTTGGGGTAGAAAGCCGCGATTGATAAAGACCGTCCAACCGTCATCTGATTTGAACGGCGCATAGACCATCAGTCCGGGCCCGCCAATTGTGCCAACTGGATCTGTCAGTGCGGTGTAATAAAAGGCAGAGCCTTCCTGGAACACGCCGCGGACTTCAACATGACGATAATCGTCGTCTTCATTAAGGGCATCCCAAGCTGCTGGACCAGGTGCCGAAATCGGGGAACTGGCAACACCTGCCTTCACTCTGTCGATCAAAGCTTCTTTCCAGGCCAATCGGTTGAGCTGCCAGAAGCCAAGATTGAGCAGGATAGCCAGCGCTATCAACGTCGCAAGGGTCGGGAAAATGAGCTTCCTCATGGGCCCCATCTTAGGGACAATCCTTTCAGTCAGGAGTTTTGGTCGTCGTCGAGGCGGCCTTCCGCGGCCTTGTGGCGAAATTGCAGGGCAATCATAAGGCCTTTGAGGGGACGAAGCACCAATCCGGCAAGAACGACGGTCAACGGCAGCCAAAGCAACAGGTGTAGCCAGATCGGTGGCTGGAAGGACAGTTCAACAAAAAGCACCAGCCCGACGATGACAAAACCAACCAGCATAATGACAAAAACTGCTGGCCCATCGCCACTGTCGGCAAAGCCATAGTCCAGTCCACAGGACATGCAGGATTTCTTCACGCTCAGGAAACCATCAAAGAGATTGCCCTGGCCGCATTGCGGGCACTTGCCCGACAGCCCGGCAGACACCGGATTAACCGGAGGAAAATGTGCCTTGTCTTCCATCGTCTGCCTTACTCCATGCCCAAACGATTGCGCCCGACCCGGTTGGCCGGATCGGGCGCAAGTGTCGTTCTTTGTGTGTCGTCCTAGTGGGCGGCAGGCGTACCCGCACCCCAGATATAGATGGCGACGAACAGGAACAGCCAGACAACGTCAACGAAGTGCCAGTACCAGGCAGCCGCTTCGAACCCGAAGTGCTTTTCCTTGGTGAACTGACCCGCGAGTGCGCGGCCCAGGCAAACAGCCAGGAAGATCGTACCGACAATCACGTGGAAGCCGTGGAAGCCGGTGGCCATGTAGAAGGTCGCGCCATAGATGTTGCCGCTGAAGCCAAATGCTGCGTGGCCGTATTCATAGACCTGGCAGATGGTGAAGAGCACGCCGAGGATCACTGTCAGCGTCAAACCCCATTTCAGGCCTTCGCGGTCCTCATGCAGAAGAGCGTGGTGCGCCCAGGTCACCGTGGTGCCTGAGCACAGAAGGATCAGCGTGTTGAGCAGCGGCAGGTGCCAGGGGTCGAATGTTTCAATGCCATCGGGTGGCCAATGGCCGCCTGTCGCTTCTACCCTTGCGAACTGGATCGCTTCTCCCGCAAAAAGCGCGGCATCGAAATAGGCCCAGAACCAGGCTACGAAGAACATCACTTCCGAAGCGATGAAGAGCAGCATGCCGTAGCGCAGATGCAGGGAAACAACCCGAGTGTGGTGGCCCTGATGCGATTCATTGATGGTGTCACGCCACCACCCAAACATCACATAGAGAATAACCAGCAGGCCGATGGCGAACAGGCCCCAGCCAGTCAGGTTCATTCCGAACAGGACAAACTCCGTGCCCTGTGCCGACTTCATGAAGCCGATGGCTCCAAGAGCAAACACAAATGCGCCCACTCCACCTAGAAACGGCCACGGACTTGGTTCCACAAGGTGGTAGTCGTGGTTTTTGGTATGTGCCTCAGCCATCGGCAAGCTCCCCAAACACAGTCATTTCAATCGCGCTCAAGCGCCATTCTCACAATTTCGTCTCAGCACCGGGCTGTTCGGCTCGGGCTGCTACAGGGCGTTCCGGTTGTTCTACCGGGAAGAAGGTATAGGACAAAGTGATTTCCTTCACGTGTTTCAGTTCAGGATCCTTGTCCATTTCAGGGTCGACAAAAAAGACGACCGGCATTTCGACAGTTTCGCCGGATTCAAGTGCCTGCTCTGTAAAGCAGAAACAGTCCAGCTTGTTGAAATAGGCTCCAGCGGCGGGTGGCCACACATTGTAGGTGGATGTGCCAACGCTCGGTCCCACGCCAGTGTTCGTAGCTAGGTAAGCAAGTTGCGCCGACTCGCCCATCTTGAGGGTTACGGACCGTTGCTCAGGCTTGAATGCCCAGGCAAGACTCTGGTTCACATTGCCGTCGAAACGGATGGTGATCTTCCGGTCGATCACGACATCGCTGGCGGCATCTGCAACCTGTGTAGTGCCACCGAATCCGGTGACCCGGCAGAACAGGTCATAAAGCGGTACGGCTGCATAGGCCATACCCACCATCGAGGCAAACATCCCGACGCAAATGACCGCGACTTTGCGGTTCTTACGGGCCAGATCCTGATCCGCTTCCCGGCTCATGCGTTCCTCCATCAGAGCGCCCTGTCCATTACACTCGGTCCCAGCTTGATGATGGTAACGATGTAAAAGAGCACAACCATGGCAACCAACACGGCTGCTATCGCAATCGAGCGCGCACGGCGCTTTTTCTTTTGCTCGTCCGTCAGCTTGATGCCCTGTTCTTCGGCGGCCATGCGATCAGGCCCCCGCGATCAGGCTTTCGCCCAGAAGAAGGGCGAACAGCATGAACAGATAGAAGATCGAAAACTTGAACAGGCGCCAGCAAGCTGCTTTGGCGGCATCGCCTTCTCGCTTGCGCCAGATATCGGCGGCAAGGGCAACAAAGATCACGCCGAGAAATACGGACGCTGCACCGTAAAAGAGGCTTGCGAACCCGAGCAGATAGGGCGCCACACCGACAGGCGCCAGAAGGATTGAATAAATCAGAATGTGGTGACGCGTGCTGGTCGGTCCCGCGACCACCGGAAGCATCGGCACTTTTGCAGCCGTGTAGTCACCGTTTTTGACCAGGGCCAAGGCCCAGAAATGCGGCGGTGTCCACATGAAGATGATCAGGAACAGTACAAAGCTTTCCAGACTGACGCTGCCAGTCACGGACGCCCAGCCAATCATCGGCGGAAAGGCCCCGGCTGCGCCACCAATGACAATGTTTTGAGGCGTCGAGCGTTTCAGCCACATCGTATAGACGACGACATAAAAGGCGATTGTGAAGGCCAGGAAAGCGCCGGCAAACCAGTTCACCAACAGACCAAGCGTCAGAACCGAACCGATCGACAGAGTGATGCCAAAGGCCAGCGCTTCGTCAGGCGTAATCTTGCCTGCGGGGATAGGCCGATTGCGTGTTCGGGTCATGACGACGTCTATGTCAGCGTCGTACCACATATTGAGAGCGCCCGATGCCCCGGCACCGATTGCGATACACAAGATCGCGACAACGCCGAGCACAGGGTGCACGTTGCCGGGGGCAAGCATGAGACCGACAAATGCAGTGAAGATGACCAACGACATGACACGGGGTTTCAGGAGCGCCACATAGTCGCTCACAGATCCCATTCCACCGTTCCAAACGGCGCTGTCCTGGTTCATCGTTTCCTGGCGCTCAACGAGCGACATAGGCGCGTCCTTTGATTTCCATGTTCGCCTGTTCTTTCAGTTGGCTTCGAGTATCTGCCGAACCGTCAGGCTTTCAAACTGGCACCGCGCCGGGAACCGGCGCGGTGCAAATCGTGCGATGGAGGCTATCCTCCACACCGCGCTTACTTGATGCGCGGTAGCGTTTCGAACTGGTGGAACGGCGGAGGAGAAGACAGTGTCCACTCCAGGGTTGTCGCCCCTTCGCCCCACGGATTGTTGCCGACAGCGCGCTTCTTGGAGAACGCCTCGACAATGCCGTAGATGAACACCAGGACAGCGAAGGCCGAGATGTACGATCCGATGGAGGAAACATAGTTCCAGCCAGCCAGCGCGTCAGGGTAGTCGGCATAGCGACGGGGCATGCCATTCAGACCCAGGAAGTGCTGCGGGAAGAACACCAGGTTCACGCCAATGAACGTAATCCAGAAGTGCGCCTTGCCGATCGTCTCGTTGTACATGTAGCCGAACATCTTCGGGAACCAGTAGTACCAGGCCGCGAAAATCGCGAAGACGGCTCCGAGTGACAAAACGTAGTGGAAGTGAGCCACAACGTAGTAAGTGTCGTGGAACGCACGGTCGAGACCCGCGTTGGCCAGCTGCACACCTGTCACACCGCCGACGGTGAACAGGAAGATGAAGCCGACAGCCCAGACCATCGGAGTTTTGAACTCGATCGAACCGCCCCACATGGTCGCGATCCAGGAGAAGATCTTCACCCCTGTCGGAACCGCGATCACCATAGTGGCCGCCACAAAATAGGCCTGGGTCTCGGAAGACATGCCAACGGTGTACATGTGGTGTGCCCACACGATAAAGCCGACGACGCCGATAGCGACCATGGCATAGGCCATGCCTAGGTAGCCGAAGATCGGCTTGCGGGAAAATGTCGAGATGATGTGGCTGACGATACCGAAGCCCGGAAGGATCAGAATATACACTTCAGGGTGGCCGAAGAACCAGAACAGATGCTGGAACAGGATCGGGTCACCACCACCTGACGGCGTGAAGAACGTCGTTCCGAAGTTACGGTCGGTCAGAAGCATGGTGATGGCGCCGGCCAGAACAGGCAGCGACAGAACCAGCAGGAACGCCGTGATCAGAACGGACCAGGCAAACAGCGGCATCTTGTGCAGCGTCATGCCCGGAGCACGCATGTTGAAAATGGTGGTAATGAAGTTGATCGCACCCAGGATCGAAGATGCACCTGCGATGTGCAGGGACAGGATCGCAAGATCCATCGCCGGACCAGGTTGGCCGGAGGTCGACAATGGCGGGTAGATCGTCCAGCCGCCACCAACACCGTTTCCGCCCGGAGGCCCTTCAACGAAGAGAGACAGAACCAGAAGCAGGAATGCCGGAGGAAGCAGCCAGAAGGAAATGTTGTTCATGCGCGGAAACGCCATATCAGGCGCACCGATCATGATCGGAACAAAGTAGTTGGCGTATCCGCCAATCATGGCAGGCATCACCATGAAGAAGATCATGATCAGACCGTGGGCCGTCGTGAACACATTGAACATGTGTGCATTTGCGAAGATCTGCATCCCCGGCTCTTGCAGCTCCATGCGCATTCCGACGCTGAGTGCACCGCCTACGATCCCGGCAAAGATCGCAAAGAAGAGATACAACAGGCCAATGTCTTTGTGGTTGGTCGAATAGACCCAGCGACGCCATCCGTAGGGATGGTCATGTGCCGCATGTGCTTCGGTCGCAGCCATTTGGGGCTCCCTCTTTCAAACTTTCTCAGCGGCGCTGCGTCTCATCGCGCGCATCGCCAAACAAGAAAAGCCGCAGCGTTATTTCGCTGCGACCGAGACTTCTTTATCTTTGCCGCCTTCAGCGACTTTTTTCGCTTCGGCGATGGACGCCATCAGCTGTTCGTTGGCGGTGTCCAAGTCTTCTTGCGCCGCGGTCGCCCAAGTCTGGAACTGCTCCTTAGAGACCACGCGAACAGCAATCGGCATGAAGGCGTGATTGATACCGCACAACTCGGAACACTGTCCGTAGAAAACGCCTTCTTCACGGGCATGGAACCATGTCTCGTTCAGGCGGCCGGGGATCGCATCGATCTTGAGACCCATGGACGGCATTGCAAATGCGTGAATCACATCTTCGGCAGTCACTTGCAGCCGGATCGTTGTATCTACAGGAACGATCAAATCTTGGTCGACTGCTAGAAGGCGTGGAACTTCGTTGAGGGTAACGCCCCGCGCTTCGGCAAACTCGCGCCTTGCCTCTTCATCTTTAACCGGGTCCTGTACATCCCCTATCATGTAGGAGTCGAAATACAGTTCGCCCATGTTCTCATCGGTGTATTCGTACCCCCAGTACCACTGATAACCGATCGCCTTGATGGTCATGTCGTACTCGGGAATATCCAGCTGCTTGTAAAGCAGACGGAAGGACGGAATGGCGATCACAACAAGGATCAGGATCGGGACAACCGTCCACGCGACCTCGATCATCGTGTTGTGCGACGTGCGTGAGGGAACCGGGTTCGCCTTTGCACTGAAGCGCGACATGCAGACAAGCAGCAGCGCCAACACGAAAAGTGTGATGACGGTGATGATTATCAACGTGAAGCTGTTGAACCATGTGATGTCGTCCATCACTTCAGTGACAGACCGCTGAAATCCGAGCTGCCAGTTCGTCATGCCGGATTCGGCAGCCAGGGCCGCAGTGGACACCCCAGCAAATGTCGCCGCCATACCGGCTATAGTCATGAGACGCTTGAAGACTGCCTTCACGTCTGCGCTCCCTTCCCTCAGCCGCTTCACGCGGCACATGCATCAATACCGGATACACACTCCGGCCCAATCCAGTGCGGCAGTAGCGGGCTTGGCGCAGCTTCGCAAGCCCCTATCTGCAGCATCCGGACACCCGACAGGATTATCTGATGGCCGGACTATAACCACAAACTGGTATTGAGGGCGATGGTTTCTAGCGTGCAGAGCGGCGATGTGCCGCATCACCCCACCAACACCCTGCTGTCGCACAAAAACCACAAGAAACGCCGTGCTGCAACGGAATTTCCAACTTTTCACAGCCCCTGAAAGGCTTTGGCCATTTGACAAGGGTCAAGGACAGGCTGATTTTCGACAAAAAATGCAACTATCGCTGCCGATTGAAACCCCGCCGGACTGGAATCACACGCTCTCATGCGGCAAGGTCGGCTCGGGATCACATTCATGATCTCGCAGGCCAGCCGGTTTCCGGATGCGGAGAGCGGCTCACGGATCATATAACGCTTGACTGGAGGATTTCTTGTCAACCCTTTTGACGCAGTCCCTGGCTGCCCGCAAGACCGGACGCTCCAAATTGTCGATTGCCAAGTTTGCCGCCATTGCCGGACTTCTTTTCAGCGCCATTTCGCACTCTACGTTGCCCGCGTCCGCTCAAGGCGAGGTTCGCTCTGCGCATGGCGACTGGCAAATGCGCTGCGATACGCCTCCCGGGTCGACCGGCGAACAGTGTGCCTTGATACAGAATGTGACGGCCGCCGACCGCGAGAATGTCGGTCTGTCAGTGATTATTCTGAAAACCGCGGACAAGCAGGCACGTATCCTGCGTGTTCTTGCACCGCTCGGCGTGCTTCTGCCTTCCGGCCTTGGGCTGCGGGTCGACAATGCCGATATCGGACGCGCCGGATTTGTCCGCTGCCTGCCGAACGGCTGCATAGCCGAAGTCATCCTGGAAGAAGACCTGCTGTCCAAACTGCAAGGGGGCGGACAGGCCACTTTCATCATTTTCCAGACACCGGAAGAAGGGATCGGCATCCCGATTTCGCTGAACGGCTTTTCAGCAGGGTTTGACGCTCTGCCTTAAGGCTGCCGCAAGCGAACCTCCGCCGAATTCAAAGATCACATAAAAGCGCCGCTCGGCGCTTTTTTATTCTGCCGGTTTAATCTGCCGGTTCGTCATGTTCATCCGAGACCGTCTTGCGCGGAGTGACCTTATGCAGACGGTCCATTCCGGCATACATGCCTTCTGTCAGCTGCATGGCCAGCCGTTCTTCATCCCGGTGGCGCACGTCCTCCTCGATCTGATCAATCCGGTCGAGAGGTGTGCCGAGCGCTTCCAGAGCCGCTCTGCCGAACACGACACTTGATTCGAACGTTTCCCGTATCTGAAAGTCGACGCCACGTTTTGTAAGGTCAAGGGCATGGGCGCGGTCAGTCGCGCGACAGAAAATCAGAACTTCCGGAAAGTCTTTCCGAATAAGATCGATAGCCTTGCCCATTACCTTGTCATTTTCAATGCACATGGCAATCAACGCAGCCTTGCTGGCACCGGCAGCACTCAAGACGTCTGCGCGCGTCGCATCGCCGTAATAGACCTTGTAACCCTGTTTGCGGGCGTAATCGATACGGTCGGGCCGATTGTCGATAGCCGTTATTTCAAGACCTTCAGACGTCAGGATCTGAGCGGCGACCATCCCAAATCGGCCAAAACCAACAACAAGAACCGTCGGCGTCGCCTCCTCGAAGGTTTCAATCGACGGGTTCTCAACACCTTTCGCCTTGGCCCGGGCCGCAAGTTTGTCCAGGGCCAGACAGGCCACCGGCGTGAGCAGCATTGTCAGGATCACGATGGCATTCAGAAGGTTTGCCGTTTGATAGTCCAAAAGAGCATTGCTGACGGCAGCCGTGAAGAGAACGAAAGCAAATTCACCGCCCTGAGGCAACGTCACAGCTATACGCATTGCATCGGAGTTCGGTGATCCCGTCCCCCGGGACAGGCCCCAGAGGAACAAACCCTTGATGCCCATGACAAGAAGGACCCCAACGGCCAGGATGACCCAGTTCTCCATGACAAGATAAACGTCCAGCGACATACCAACGGCGACGAAGAACAATCCCATCAACAAGGACCGAAACGGTTCAATGTCAGCTTCCAGCGTGTGCCTGAAACTCGATTCGGCGAGAAGCACACCTGCCAGAAATGCACCGAGCGCCATCGACAGGCCGACGGTATGCATGATCCCCGCACTGCCCAGGGCAACCAGAAGCGCTGCCGTCAGCATGACTTCGCGCGCGCGGCTGGCGGCGAGAAACAGGAATATCGGCGAGATCAGATACCGGCCCGTGAGAATAACTGCGGCCACGGCTGCCAGAACGAGAATGATCTCCCTGAATATCTGAGCAGCTGTCGATGGCCCTTCGCCCGGCGCCAATATGGCCACCATTGCCAAAAGAGGAACGATCGCAATGTCCTGCATGAGCAGGATGCCAAATGCTCGTTGGCCGTAGTTGGAGGACAACTGTCCGCGCTCCTGCAGGATCTGCAGGGCAAAGGCTGTCGAAGAAAGCGCCAGCCCAAAGCCAGCAACAAGGGAAGTGGAGAACGATACTCCCGAAATCAACCCTACGCCCAGCAACGTCAGACCGGTGAGCATCACCTGGGCGGATCCGAGACCGAAAATATCGCGCTTCATTCGCCAGAGTTTTTGGGGGTCAAGCTCCAGGCCAATGACAAAGAGCAGCAAGACGACGCCGAGCTCGGCCACATGAAGGACGTCTTCTCCAGAGCCCAGAAGCTGCAACCCATGCGGCCCGATCGCCGCGCCGGCGGCCAGATAGCCAACAACCGATCCCAGTCCCAACCGTTTTGCAATCGGAACGGCCACAACGGTCGCAGCCAGAAACACGATAGATTCAGCAAAAAACGGAGGTGCTGCCTCGCTGGCCATTCTTTCTCCTAAACCGGATTGCGGCGACCGGAATCAGTTAAACTGTGATGACATTTTTAACTGTAGCAAATTTGCAGGCTTTAACCTGTCTCAAAATGGCTGCAATACAGGTTATTGCTTCGCATTTTCTGCCGCTGAAGCAAGCTCCGACCTCTGCTTTCATTCAAGAGCTAAGTCAAAATGCCCTGCGCAAAGCAATCGGCTTGGCGGTATGCGCAGAATTTCGCGGCCCGGGAAACCATTTCTGCCACTCAGAAACGTCTTATCACCTGCGAAAAGCCAGGTCTGTCTGCGTTGCCATCGTCAGATCAACTCATGGCTTGAAAGAAAAGCTTCCAGCGCATCACACGATGAATAGTGGTGTCCGACAAGGCCAGCCTCTTCAGCGCCGGAGACGTTTTCCAACTTGTCATCAACGAAGACGCATCGGTCTGGCTGATGCTCATATTTCTCGCAAATGGCCCGATAGATCCGCGGATCGGGCTTTCGCAGTCCAAACTCTGCTGAAACATGGGCTTTACCGCCGAAGATTTCGAACGCTTCCGGTGCACAAACAGGAAGCGCGGCCTTCAGCATCATGCCGTTGTTCGTCAAAAGCGCGATATCGGCCTTGGCCGTGATCCGTTGCACCAAGGAAAGCACTTCTAACCTCGGCCGCATCATTCGGCGTCGGACATCGCACCAGGTGTTAAAATCGATCGGGTAGCCGAGCAATCTGCCATATTGAGCCAGATAGGCTTCAGCAGTTCCCGGTTCGCCAACTTCTGCGGCTTCTTCGTGAGGTCCGCCCCAGACCGCTGTATCAATTTCAGCAGCCGGTCTTCCGGTCAACTCCTCAAGCAGTTCAAGTCGCGTTTCATGACGGTAGTCATAGAGAACCTCATCCATGTCGAAGATAACGAATTCAATGCCCGGCATCTTCACACTCCGGATCAGACCGCAGTCCCTCCTACCGTCAACTCGTTGATGCGCATGGATGGCTGACCGACACCGACCGGCACGCCTTGCCCCTGCTTGCCGCAAGTGCCCATGCCCGGATCAAGTTTCATGTCATTGCCGATCATGGAAACACGTGTCAGTGCGTCCGGGCCGTTGCCGATCAGCATTGCCCCTTTCACCGGTGCGCCGACCTTGCCGTTTTCGACCCGATAGGCCTCCGTACAGGAAAAGACGAATTTGCCCGACGTTATATCCACCTGGCCGCCACCGAACGAGACGGCGTAGATACCATCCTTCACAGAACCGAGGATCTCTTCCGGGTCCTTGTCGCCAGCCATCATCACTGTGTTGGTCATGCGCGGCATTGGAATATGAGCATAGGATTGACGCCGGCCATTGCCGGTTGGTGCCATTCCCATCAATCGGGCGTTCTGGCGATCTTGCATGTATCCCTTCAAAATGCCGTCTTCGATCAGAACGGTGCGGCTGGCAGGCGTTCCTTCGTCATCTACGGTCAAAGAGCCACGGCGATCCGGTATTGTGCCGTCGTCGACGATGGTGACGCCTGGAGATGCAACCCTTTCGCCCATGAGCCCAGCAAATGCGGATGTTTTCTTTCGGTTGAAATCACCTTCCAAACCATGACCGACGGCTTCATGGAGCAGAATACCCGGCCACCCAGGCCCAAGAACAACGTCAAACGTGCCTGCCGGCGCCGGTACGGCTTCCAGATTGACCAAGGCCTGGCGCAAGGCTTCGTCCACACCGCCCTGCCAGTTTTCCGTCGTGATAAACCGGTCGAAACCTTCGCGGCCGCCGCATCCAAACGAACCGCTTTCCTGTCGGTCCTCATTTCCCGCGACAACGGATATGCTCAAGCGCACCATCGGCCGAACATCGCGGACAAGATGACCATCTGCACGCAGGATCTCAACAACCTGCCAGGACCCGGCCAGTGACGCCGTCACCTGCCGCACGCGCGGATCGACCGACCTTGCGTAGGCGTCTATTTCCTGCAGAAGCTTGACCTTGTCTTCAAAACTCGGGCCGCCGAGCGGGTTGGCATCAGAATAAAGCGACACGTTTGTTCTTGCAGGAGCCGCAGCATAGCTGCCCGAATAGCCCTTCTTGACTGCGCTCACTGCATCGACCGCGCGTTTCAGGGCACCTTCTGAAATGTCTCCGGCATGGGCATATCCCGCCGCATCTCCGGCGACGGCTCTCAAGCCGAACCCCTGAGCCGTATCGTAGTTGGCTCCCTTGAGGCGTCCATTGTCGAATACCAACCCTTCCGTCTGCCGGTATTCCACAAACAGTTCACCGTCATCGGCACCGTCCAGGGCGTCTTTTGTGAGGCGTTTTGCTGTTTCCAGCCCAAGGCCTGACGATTCAATGAGATCTGCCGTGGAAATGGTCATCGTTGTTTCCTGCGTAATCGTTTGAGGCCATTGCCTTTCCGGAAGAGCTTCCACCGTCAAGCAAGGCGTTACACACAACATAGGGTTTTTGGCGCGCAATTCACCCCGAATTCCTCGAAATCCACTTGCGAGATTTTAAACTTGACTCTAAAACTCATCTTTATGGATTCTTCACATCCTCTGTCAGCCTGACCGCTTCTAAAGCGGCCTCGCCAGCCCTCTCAAAAATTCCCTCATTCAAATTCGCACTTGTCGCGAACAGAAAGACCTATGCGCATGCCCAAGCGACCCAAGGATCTCATCGGCGGGACTTACAGTTCTTTTCATGATCTGGCTGCCCAGCGAGGCGACGGACTGCATCCGCTTATTCTTCAAGCACTGAGCAAGTCAGGAAGTGTTTCCGGCCCTCCGCGGCCCTCTGAACAAAACGACGATATGATTGTGCCTGTCGATTTCAGTCGGGCCAAACCATCGGCTTCGAAAAGCGGCAAGGCAGCCTCATGAAAACCGTGCTCATCGCGATGCATCTGGTTGCCTGTGAGCCCGACCTGCTCATCTGTCAGGATGTTTCGATGGACGCCAAACGCTGGCAGGACATGGGAACCTGTCAAAACGACCGTGACCAGGAAATGCAAAAAGCACGGGAAACACTGCCGGAATGGGCTGTGGTCATGTCCCGCTGCAGATATCTCGTTGGAAGAGATCGTCGAACCGCGCCGATGTTCTGATGCCATGCAAGCGAACAAAGCCGCGACTTGCCCTTGGCGGTCAATTTACCGTACAAGTCTTCAGCCACACATGACCTTGCAACACAGCAGCAGACGCAATGATGAACCGTTACGAAAATCCGCGAATTCCAAGCGAAGCCCGCGTCCGTTACCTGGATGGTGACTACCAGGTGGAAACACCTGGAACATTCGTGCGATGTGCTGTGACCGGAACGACGATTCCGCTTGATGAGTTGAAATACTGGTCCGTGGATCGGCAGGAAGCCTATGTCGATGCCAAAGCGTCTATGAAGCGGTATCTGGAGACGCGCTAGACGCGCCGCCCCTAGCTCTTGAAACTCCGCTGTCGCAGTTTTTCCCGGATCAGGTTCATCAACCGGTCTTCGTCGTCGATGTCCATGCGCACATCCACGACAATGGCCGTCGATGCGATCCAGTGAAAGAGCTCGCCTTCAGTCGTCTCCAGTCTTGCCATGTCCTTAGACGTGGTCACGAGCTGTAGCCCCTCCTCTTCGGCTTCAGTCAGCAGCGCTCTGACATCGGCCTGGCTATAGAGGTGGTGGTCGGCGAAGGCACGTACCTTCTTTACCAGATAACCAAGGTCTTTCAGCGCTTCGAAGAATTTTTGCGGCCGTCCTATCCCGGCAAAAGCGAAGAGCTTCTGACCTTCCAGCGCTGTGTCCTTTTGAGGGCGAATATGTGCATGCAGGATGGGCAGTCCCCTGCGCCCCGAAAGATGAATAGCGGTTTCAGCTGCATTCCCATCCCCAACAAGAACAAGGCAATCGGCTTTGATGATCTGCCTCTCCGCCGGGGCCCGCAAAGGACCTGCGGGCAGGCAGCGGCCGTTGCCGAAGCCAACGGTACAGTCCACCAGTATTAAACTTAGGTCCTTTTTGAGCGCAGGGTTCTGAAACCCGTCGTCCATCAGCAGAATGTCAATGGGCTGCTCTTCGGCAAGCCTTGCCCCTTGCGGGCGGAGCGCCGAAACAACCGTTGGACCGTGGCGGGCGAGGAGCAGAGCTTCATCGCCAACATCGGCAGCATCATGCCGGTCAGGATCTACCAGAACCGGACCCTTGGTCCGGCCCCCATAGCCGCGCAGCAGAAAGCCGGGTGTATAGCCTTCTTCGCGCAGCCGAAAGGCCAACTCGATCGCGAACGGTGTCTTCCCGGTACCACCGACAACAAAATTGCCGATACAAATGACTGGCAGCCGGCTTTCCGCTTTCGGCTTTGCCAGCATGCGCCGTCCCGCAACAAGGCCGTAGATCCAACCAACCGGTGCAAGGAGAGCCCCTGCAACAGAAAACCCTTGTTGCCACCAGAAGTCGGGCGCTTTGCTCACGCCGCGCCTCCAGCTGTATCCGTCGTCTTCAAATAGGGTTCCAGCGCTTCAAGCGTCTTGTCCAGAGCGCCCCGCCCTGCCTCGACCAGTTCACGTGCTCTTGCTGCCTGACCTTCGGCAGCTTCCGGATCTTTAAACAGATCCTCGACACTTGCGCCCAGGTTTTCCGGTGAAGACACTCTCAATGCTGCCCCTTGTTTCCAGAAGTCTTTATAGACGGCCCTGGCGTTGGAGACCCTTGGACCGGTAACGAGAGCCGATCCGCATAAAGCGGCCTCAACAGGATTGTGCCCGCCTGCTTCAGTATAAGACCCTCCGAGAAATGTAACTCGTGCCAGTCGGTAGAAAAGCCCCATCTCGCCAAGTGTATCGCCGAGATAAACCTTTGTTTCCGGCGATATTTTTCCACCGGAACTGCGGCGGGAATAGGTCAAGCCCCTGCTCTGCAATATATCGCAGATCTGTTCGGCTCGAGCTGGGTGCCTAGGAACAAGGATGAGAAGAAGATCGGGGTAGACGCTGCGAAGTTTATCGAACGCATCAAGTGCGTAATCATCTTCGCCCGGATGGGTCAGTGCTGCCAGCCAGACCGGCCGTTGACCCAATTGAACCTTCATTGTCTCGAAGGCGGCCTCATCCAGGATCGGTTCTTCCGCATCGAATTTGAGGTTGCCCGGCATTCCGACATTGCTGCATCCCAAGTGCCGGAACCTGTCGGCGTCTGCCTCGCTCTGCGCCAATACAAAGTCCAGACACTGAAACAGATACCGGGCAACGCCGCGTAGTATCGACCAGTTCCGGTGCGATTTGTCTGACAGACGTCCATTCACAAGCAAAAAGGGAATGGTCCGGTGGCGCATTTCGTCGAACAGGCAAGGCCAGATCTCCGATTCTACAACCATGGCCAAGTCCGGTCGCCAGCTGTCCAGAAACCTTGCAATCGGTGCCGGTGCGTCGAAAGGCATGAACTGATGGATCGCATCGGCCGGCAATCGCTTTTCCGCCAATTCCGCGGCTGTAACTGTCACCGTGGTCAACAACACTTTGCTGCCGTTGCCGATCAACGCATAAACCAATGGAAGCACCGAGACAGTCTCACCCACGCTCGCGGCATGGATCCAGACCAATTGACCTTCAGGACGGACCACATCGGCCTTGCCGAACCGTTCGCACTTTCTATGGGGGACTTCCTTTCCCGACCGGCTGCGCAACCAGAAGAGAAAGTGAAACAAGGGTGTCAGGACCACCGCGAGGACCCGATAGGCTGTCACAAGAGCGGGACGGCGATCAGCCATCGGCCCTTCCGACAAGCTGATATGCGCGCGTCGTTGCCTTGTTCAAGCCGTCTTCGACCTGTTGCCGGTAGACTTCGAGCACATCTTCCTCGATTTCCGAAGGCACCCAGATCAACTCGCTCGTTGCAATTGCACCGCGCCCAAACGGCAAGTTCACGCTGGCTTTGTCCCAGCTGTTGAGTTCAATACTGCGGCTCGTGGCAACCGCCACAGGCAGGATCGGTCTGCCCGAGTGTTTTGCCAGCTGAACAATGCCGACGCCGGAATGGCGCGCAGGTCCCTTTGGAACGTCAGCAGTCATGGCAATGCTGAAGCCGTCTTTCAAAGCGCGCAGAGCTTCGATGAACCCGCGCATGCCTCCCCGCTTCTTGATCTGGCGCGCGTTTCGCCCGCCCGATGCCCTGATAAGACCAAGCCCGAGCTTGCGCGCAGCAATCGCATTGACTTCACCGTCTGCAGATCGCGAGATCATGACTTTCGCTGGCCAGCTGGAAGGCTTGGCAAACGGCACCATGAAATGCTGGCCATGCCACATTGCGACGATCACCGGAAGATCACTTTCCGTTTCTTCATGAACGTCTTGTGGCTCAATCGTGAAGCGATTGGTGTGATAGACGAGCTTGAGATAGCCGGCGAGCACGGAGCCGACTGCAGAAAGAACCCAAGGTTGGCGGCCGAGGCGTTTGATCATTTTTCTTGTCGCCTAAAAACGACCGTTCAGGCCGTTGTATCCGGGTCCAGCAAGCGATGCAGGTGGACTACAAAATAGCGCATATGCGCGTTGTCGACCGTCGCCTGTGCCTTGGCCTTCCAGGCCTTGGAGGCTTCAGCATAGTTCGGGTAGATGCCGACAATATCCAACTGATCCAGATCCCGGAAGGTCAGTCCTTCAGGCGACTCCAGCTCACCGCCGAACACCAGATGCAGCAGCTGTTTGGGGTTGTCGGTTTCGCTCATGGATATCCTCATTGTTTGTCGGTGCAATCCGTTCAGGATCTGATCATTTCGCCAAGAACTGCGCGAACCGGTTCGATCAACGCGTCCGGTGCTGCTATCAGTCCGGGATGTCCGGTCTTGGTCCGGTTGTAAACAAGGTTCCGGCCGGAAAGGTCGGTCAGCCTGCCGCCCGCTTCCTGCACCAAAAGATCAGCTGCTGCAAGGTCCCAGTCGCTTGGCCCACCACGCGCTGCGCCGACATCGACGCGCCCAGCAGCCACAATGGCGAGGCGATAAGCCAGTGACCTCAAGATTTCCGTACCGCTAAATCCAGCTGCTATCACATCTTTATTGGCGACAATGGAATGGGGACCGGACAAGGTCGCGCCTTCGACACCCTGCCGTGGCGAAACATAAATTTTTTCACCATTCAAAGTGGTTCCGCCTCCGGCGCGCGCAGCGAACAATTCGTTCCGGCGCGGACAAAAGACGACACCAGCGGTCGGACGACCCTGTTCGACAACAGCCAGGGAGACCGTCCACTCGTCGCCCCCTGCCAGAAATGCCCGAGTTCCATCTATCGGATCGACGATGAATGTCCGGACGCAGCCCAGACGACTTTTGTCGTCTGCCGTTTCCTCTGAAAGCCAGCCATATTCAGGCCGCGCTCCGCGCAACTCGTCGGCAAGCAACTTGTCAACGGCAAGGTCCGCTTCAGAGACCGGAGAGCGGTTGTTCCCCTTGAACCAGGTTTCGGGGTCGCGTCCGAAATAACTGAGCGCCAATTCTCCAGCCTTGCGCGCTGCGTCTTCCAACAGACGCAGATCAAGGTCGAGCCAGGAGTGATTGTTGCCCGTATCAGCTTCCAGCAAGTGCCATCCCTTCGATCATGACAGACGGGGCGGCACTCGAATAGCGATTGTCCAGGTCATTGCCTGGCACAAGGCGCTTGAACATGTCGTTCAGGTTTCCTGCGATGGTGATTTCACTGACCGGTTCGACAACCTTACCGTTCTCGAACCAGAAACCGGCGGCCCCGCGGGAATAGTCACCGGTCACGCCATTGACACCATGGCCAATCAGATCGGTGACCAGCAGACCTTCGCCCGCGTCCGCCATCAGCTCTTCCAACGATTTTTCGCCCGGCATCAAGGTGATGTTGGTTGGACCGGGAGATGTACCACTCCCACCTCGATGAGCACGGCCGTTGGGTTTCATTTCAAGTTCGCGTGCCGAAGCGCCATCAAGGAACCAGTGTTGCAGCACGCCGTCACTGACCATTTCGAGCTGATCAGCGCGTGTTCCCTCTCCATCGAAAGGCCGGGTGGCAGCACCACGTCGCTTGAAGGGGTCATCGACAACACGAATGCCCGGTGCGAACACCGCTTCACCCATTCTGTCTTTCAGGAAACTTGTTTTGCGAGCAACTGCAGCACCGTTGATTGCGCCAACCAGATGACCGAGGATGCTGCGCGCTGCACGGGACTCGTAAATGACATTTGCTGTTCGGGTCGAAAGCTTTTGCGGGTTCAGCCTGCGTACCGCGCGCTCACCAGCGCGCAGTCCAATTTCCTTTGGCCGGTCCAGATCCGCAAAGAAAGTCCTGCTGTCGAAGTCGTAGTCCCGTTCCATGCCGGTGCCTTCGCCTGCGACCGCTGTCATAGACATGCCGTATCGCGAAGATATGTAGGACCCTTCGAAGCCGTGGCTCGTAGCAAGCACTATTCCGGCAAGTCGCCAAGACGCTGAAGCGCCTCCCGACTTGCTGACGCCGTCCACCTCGAGACCGGCCGTTTCCGCCTCAAGTGCAATGTCCGTCAATTCGTCGGCTGTCAGTTCCTTGTCGTCCAGCAGCTCCAGAACCGGGAATTCCTTCACCAGCAGCTCCGGATCAGCAAGCCCGGCAAAAGGATCCTCCGGTGCGACCTTGGCCATCGAGACTGCTCGTTCGGCAAGACTGTCCGGATCGTCGAGACGGTTTGCAGAAACGGCGGCTGTGCGTCTGCCGACAAAGACGCGCAACGTGACATCGTCACCCTCGGCACGTTCCGTTTCTTCAACCTTGCCCTCGCGCACGTCGACGGAGAGCGATACTCCGGTTACTGCGACAGCGTCGCAGGCATCGGCTCCCGCTTGCCGCGCAGCTTCGACGAGCCGTGCTGCGCGTGACTGCAATTCACTTTGATCGATCAGTTCCGACATTTGGTCCGCTCTTGTGCCATCAGCTCTGGCTGTTGTTTACGCTTCGCACCGTTCAGCTGCAACAGCCAGCTTGAGATGCCAACAATCTGTTTCATTCCGAACCAGAAAAGCCGCGAGGCCTTCACATCGGCGCAATACCCCGTTGCTGCACCAGCGCGACCGGTTCGACACCTCCTATGTGTGCCGCTTCCGGGGCAGATCAATGGAAGTCCGCAGAAACACTAGGCGTTTTAGGCACCACCCGCTCTCTCGCTAAAGTAGAATCAACACGTTCCCGACACATGTCTGAATCAGGTCTTACCGAGTCACTTACAAACCAGTAACCCTCTTTAAAAACAGACTTTTTTAACTCTGTCTCTTAAGCGCTTTACGACCTTTCCGACTTAGATTGAAAGACATCGAGAGACCAAAAGGTCCGGTGGAGAGTTACTTGAGACGTCAAACAGAAAAACAGGAAATGGCAGCAACCGGGACAGCGGCAGAAACAATGCCGCATCCCGGTTGTCTTCCGGTACGCTTTCAGCAACGACTGGAAGCGCGTCCGGGAACACCTTCTCTTCCCGCTGACATTCTTCTTGATCGCGACAGGGCAATGATCAAGCGTCGTGTCGCGGGTGTTCCGGTCAACCTTGTTGTGCCGACGGAAGCGTTCGATGGCGTGATGGTCCGAATTATTCCGGGCGAAGTACCGGGTGAAATCCAGGCTGCGCTGATCCTCAAGCATCACGACAGCGCATTGTCGATTACGCTTGCGGAGACCGAGAACTCCGATGATCTTGCCGTCCTCTGGAGCCGATGGGCGCAGGTCTTCAACTTGCCCATGCTTGTCTGCGACCTTGGCGGCAAGGTTAAACCGATTGATGCCTTCCGCGCCGTTCCCGCCGCGCAACCGGCCCCTCGCCGCCAATTGCGGATGTTGACAGGCCGTAGACCAAGGTTCCTAAACAAAAGAGCGGTTGGCAAACCGGCTGCAACATCTGTCTGCCACAGCCGTGAACGCGAGATTATTGCTCGCACTTAAAGCTCTGGTCCGCAGAGGCTGGAATAGAGAGCAAAGGGCTCCGCACAGCGGAGCCTCTGTTCAATTATAGCCAGGCTACAAAGGCATCGATGACAAACCCGGCAAACAGGATCCAGCCATAGGTTCCATTGGAACGGAACAGGCGAAGGCACTGGTCACCGTCATCAATGTCCAGCGTGACGATCTGCCAACCGAGGTGAATGACGCCGGCAAGAATGCCGATAAAGGCAGCCGGCCCGGCGTCCGCCATGACAGCAGCGGTCGCAAAAAGCAGGGTAGCCAGCGCATATAGAACAATTAGCGCAGGTTTGGTGCGCTCTCCGAAAAGACGTGCGGTGGACTTCACACCAACCAGGGCATCGTCTTCCTTGTCCTGATGCGCATAGATCGTGTCGTAACCGATTGTCCAACAAATGCCGCCTGCGTACAGGAACACCGGAGCCCATCCAAGCGAACCGAATTCGGCGGCCCACCCCATGAATGCCCCCCAGGAAAAGGCGAGGCCCAGAAAAAGCTGCGGCCAATTGGTAAACCTCTTCATGAAGGGATAGATCGCGACCGGTAGCAATGACACGATCCCGAGCACAATTGAATACGTGTTGAACTGGAGCAAGACGATCAGGCCAACCAGTGCCTGAAGGAACAGGAATGCCTTCGCCTGCAGTCTTGTGACCTGTCCGGCAGGAATCGGCCTTGATCGGGTCCGCTCCACCTTTGCGTCGATATCAACATCAACCAGGTCATTGTAAGTGCAGCCTGCACCACGCATTGCGACCGCTCCGATGAAGAAGAGGGCAAGATGCCACGGGTTCGGCCAGCCCTGGCCAGCCGCGATCGCCGCAAGCGCTGCAGACCACCAACAGGGCCACAGCAGCAACCACCAGCCGATCGGCCGCTCCCATCGCGCGAGCCGCGCGAACGGTCGCAAGGAGGATGGCAGACTTGTATCGACCCAGTGCTTTTTCACTGCATCCGCGACAGGTCCTGTATCCTTGGTGGAAAAAATCATGACACTTCACACTCGATTTGCTTAGACCCGTTGCCCAACACGAACTTTCAATAGGACCGGGTCATCCCCGGCATTTCTACCGATTATTTGGATGAAATTCATCCTGCAAGGGGTCATAGTGACACTGTCTTGGTGTGGGTTTGTTGAAAATCGGCGGAATTGCTCTGTTCATGGAAGATTTGTGGAGATCGATTCGCCATAGCCAAGGAGTGCAGTGTGTATTTTTCTCCAAAACTTGCAGTTAGTGTTTTCCTGTCCCTAGTTGTCGGCCTCAGCGCCATCCCGAACAGCTCTTTCGCTCAAAAGCCTCCCCCCGAAACGCGGGGATGGCAACCCACCACCGCGTCCAGGTGACGACCGGCCACCCAAACGTGGCGGCAAGGAAGTCAACGAAAGCAAGATCAATTCCGTTGGATCCCGACAAGTGCTCGGTGAAGTCTGGGTCGACAACTGGTTCAAGCTTTACATCAATGGCGAGCCGCTGCTGGAAGACAGCGTTTCGATCAGAACCGAGCGTTCGTTCAATGCCGAGCGTTTTGAATTCCGTTCAGACTTCCCGATGACGATTGCCTTCGAGTTTCGCGACTTCATGGAGAACGACACCGGACTTGAGTATATCGGTTCGCGGCGCCAGCAACTAGGCGATGGAGGTGCCATCGCGCAATTCAAGGACGCTGCCAGCGGGAAACTGATTGCCGCAACCGGAAGCGACTGGCGATGCCTGACGGTTCAAGCTGCTCCGGCGGACGCGTCCTGCGCACGTGAACGCAATCCCGATGTGACTCAAGCCGTGTGTGCACAGACACGCGTTGAGGTTCCGGAAAACTGGACAGCTCCAGGGTTCGACGACAGCAACTGGCCAAAGGCCAGTGTCTATAGCGCCAGCGACGTTGGCCCCAAGGACGGCTACAACCAGATCCAATGGGACAGTTCTGCGGAGCTTATCTGGGGCAAGGACCTGAAGAAGGACAACATCGTCTATTGCCGTGCAATAGTCGGCGGCTGACGCTCATTCGGTCATCCCAGGCGTAATATGTGCCTGGGCTGCCTTCCAACGCTTGAAAACCGGACACTGTCCGGTCCGTGGTAGCGTGGTTCGATTGCAGGCGTTCACCGTGCATGCTAGACCCCGCCCCATGATGGCGACGGGCCCTTCAGGCAAGTCGCCGCTCAAGCGTCACCTACTCTCAGAGACCTGCAATTCATGAAACTTCTCCTGATCGGATCCGGCGGCCGCGAACATGCTCTTGCGTGGGCACTGGCAAAGTCTCCCAGATTGACAAAACTCTATGCAGCTCCCGGCAATGCCGGTATCGCCGATGCCGCAGAGCTCACCGATCTGAATGTTTCCGACCACCAGGCGGTTATCACGTTTTGCCAGGAACACGACATCGACCTGGTTGTCGTTGGACCAGAGGCTCCCCTCGTCGCCGGGCTTGTTGATGACCTCGAAGCCGCCGGCATAAAAGCGTTTGGGCCGAGAAAGGCCGCAGCGCAACTTGAAGGCTCCAAAGCCTTTACCAAGGGCGTTTGCGATGACGCCAACATCCCGACAGCGGGGTATGGCCGATTTGACGATGCACAAGCTGCACTGGACTATGTTCGACAGCAGGGTGCTCCGATTGTTGTGAAGGCTGACGGACTGGCAGCCGGCAAGGGCGTGGTCGTGGCCATGTCGCTGGAAGACGCAGAAGAAGCCGTGAAGGCCTGTTTTGATGGATCATTCGGCGATGCGGGTGCGGAAGTCGTTGTCGAAGAATTCCTGGACGGCGAAGAAGCAAGTTTTTTTGTTCTTTCCGACGGGACCAATGCCTTGCCTCTGGCAACGGCGCAGGATCACAAGCGCGCCTTTGACGGCGACGAAGGCCCAAACACCGGTGGCATGGGCGCTTACTCACCCGCGCCGGTTTTGACCGATGACATTGTTGCGGACGTGATGGAGCGGATCATCAAACCGACCATCTCGACGCTTGCGGGGCGCGGCACTCCCTTCAAGGGCGTTCTTTATGCGGGATTGATGATTACAAATGACGGCCCAAAGCTGATTGAGTACAACACGCGCTTTGGCGATCCGGAGTGCCAGGTATTATTGATGCGCCTGAAAAGCGATCTTTTGGATCTGTTGGAGGCCAGTGCCGACGGGACACTTGGCGAAGCGAGTGCGGATTGGCACGACAGCGTTGCCCTGACCGTTGTGATGGCGGCAAAAGGCTATCCAGGCTCTTATGAAAAAGGCACCGAAATTCGCGGCCTGGACAAACTCGGAAGTGAGAAGCTTCAAGTCTTTCATGCCGGAACGCAGTTGAAGAACGGAACACTTTGCGCCAATGGCGGCCGGGTGTTGAACGTAACTGCACTTGGTGGTGATGTCCGCGAAGCACAACAAAATGCCTATGAAGCCGTCAACCAGATCGATTGGCCGGACGGATTTTGCCGGACCGATATCGGCTGGCGAGCGGTCGACCGCGAAACCAAGTCGTAAGTTGCCAAACCGGCACTTTATTGGACTTGGCAGGCACTCCCCACCTCCGCTAGCTTAACCCGGCAGGCGGAGGACTCATTTTGGCCAGCGAATTTCCTGACCTGTTTCCAGGTTTCAAGAGTGAAACTGTGGAAACGGAAGAAGCACAGCTGTTCTGCCGTATTGGCGGATCCGGCCCTCCATTGCTGCTTTTGCACGGTTATCCGCAATCACATACCTGTTGGCACAAGGTTGCACCTCTTCTTACTGACCGATTTACGCTCGTGCTTCCCGATCTGCCGGGGTACGGGAAATCGTCCATTCCGCCCCTCAGCCAGGATCATCAGGCCTACTCCAAGCGGGCCATGGCAGATGGCATCGTTGAATTGATGGGTCTTCTCGGTTTCGACAAATTTCATTTGGCCGGCCACGACCGCGGTGGACGGGTTGCATACCGTATGGCCCTGGACCATCCGCACCTAGTCAACCGCGTAGCAGTACTCGATATTTTGCCAACCTTCGACTACTGGGAAAAACTCGACCGGCAGTTTGGGCTCAAGGTTTACCATTGGATGTTCCTGGCTCAGCCAGCCCCTTTCCCTGAAAAGCTCATTGCTGCGTCTCCTGTCCGCTTTCTGGAGCACACACTTGCCAGTTGGACCGGAAGCAAGAACCTTGATTGCTTTTCCGAAGAAGCATTGGACGACAACCGTGCCTGGTTCCGGGATCCGGATCGCATTTCGGCAACCTGCGAGGATTACCGGGCCGGTGCCACAATCGATTTCGAGCACGACAATCTTGACCACCAGGCCGGCAACCGGATCCTGATCCCCTTGCTTGCACTTTGGGGTGAGAAGGGCATTGCCACCAGCGTTGAGAGCCCGCTCGACGTCTGGAGATCCTGGTGCCCATATGCGGAGGGCCGCTCCGTTCCAGGCGGCCACTTCCTCCCAGAAGAAGCCTGGCAAGAAACCGCAGAAGAGTTACAGAAATTCTTCGCACACTGAGCAAAACGCAGGATCGGCAGCATTACTACTTTAGATTGCCGCTAGATTTTTTCATTTCAAGATAGTTTTCGGGTGAAATTTTTCGGTTAAGGGCCATTTGCTCTTAACACTATTTAACAAATGCATTCAAAACTATTTAACCAATAGTGTTTATTGAAGAAATAGGCGGTGAGTGTTCACAAAAACAGACTGCGAATTTGCAGTTACTTCAAATTCGAACATCGCAGCCGGGGGATTGTGCGGTTTCAAAACCGGCGGTGCGGGTGGCTAGTGTGGGCGAGCAAGTAAATAGGGACAAGGAACAGCTGCGTGCGGGCAAACCCTGCCGACGCGGTCTGAGTGCTTGCCTGGATCAGCTCCTTGCGAAATGGAGCGTGGACGATTCCCAGTTTGAAAAACCGTTGCGCGTTGTGTTCCTGTCGTTCCTCGTCCTGATCGTCGCCGTCCTTTGCATTCAAAACATCGCCACGGGCTATCGCAACCTGCTTGAGCCTCAAGATGTCGTCATTCGGACCACCGAGCGACTGCTGACGCAGCAACGCGCCTTTGGCGCGCAGGTGCTTGATAGCGCGGTTCGCGAGATCAGTGCCGATAAAAACCTTCAAAATGCTATCAAGCTGCGCGACACCGGCACAATCCGCACCATCGCGGACAACATTATGCTGACTGCACCGGAAGGCAGCAGTGTTGCGGAATTCACAATCTATGGTGCGGATCAGAAGCCGATTTACAGCTCGAGAAGCCCTGTCATTGCAGAGCCGGCCCACCTGGCATTTCAAAATGACCTGATTGCAAACCTGACACGCAACACGAACAACATTGAGTTGAGTGTCGACGGCAAATTCGTGGTCAGCGTCTTCCAGGCCTGGACCGTCGAAGGCAACCTTGTCGGATACCTGAAACTCGCCGTCGACATTGAGCGCTCACTTGTTGTTGCCGGGGCTGCAGTCGACGCTGAACTCGTTAACTTGAGCAGTATAGACATTCCTCAAAGTCTGAATGGTCAACAGATCAGTTATCGCGTTCTTGGCGAACCGATGAAGACCGAATTCAATTTCAATGAATTGACCAATTCAGCAACCGATCTGCACAGACTGGACCGGTTCTATTTCCAAAATTCGCAAGTTTTCATTGTCCACGAGCTGCCCATACGCGCTGCCATGCCCGGACACGACGTCAAACTTATCCTGGTGAAGAACATCACCGGTCATTTCTGGACCTTTCTTCAAGGGGCCCTGCTCACGCTTTCAGCCGGTGGCGGCATCGCTCTTCTTGCCTGGATCGCGATCCGCCGATTGCTCTCCAGGCTGCAAACCTCTGTGCAAACCACGCATTCGCGCCTGACAGCCATGGTCGCGGAAAATACACGGCAACTGGAAGAAAGTGCTTCGCAATTGCTCGAGGCCCAGCGCATTGCCGGAGTTGGCAGCTGGGAACGGGACTTGACGACCGACCAATTCATTGGGTCTGAAGAGTTCTTCCGAATTACCCGTCTTTCGCCCGATTTGCCGGGAGGCGAAACCCGCAGGCAACTGCTCGATTTGGTGCCTGAAAAGGAACGCTTAAGGAACCTCGAGGTAGTCCGTGAGGCAATCGAAAACCGCAGCGAGTTCGAATTTGAACATTCCCTGGTATTTGCGCCGGACGACTGCCGCAGCATTTATGTTCGCGGCTACGTTTTGGCCGGACCGGATGGCGAAGCCGCGAAAATCGTCGGGATTATTCATGACATAACCGACCGCCAGAAGGCTGAACGCCAGAGCCAGCTCTTGGCCAACATTCTGGAATCGTCCCTGAACGAGATCTATATTCTGAACGCCGATACGTTCCGCATCGAATATGCAAACAAATGTGCCATCGACAATCTTGGCTTTGATCTCGACGAGCTGAAATCACGCCGGATCTGGGATATCAACCCGCTTTATGATCAGGATACTGTGCGCAGGCATGTAACACCCCTGCTCAAGGGTGTGCGCGGCAGCCTGTCGGTTGAAAGTGAGCACAGACGCAAAGACGGCAGCGAATACCCGGTTGACCTACGGGTTCAGATCCTGAAGGACCACGACCGCAACCTGTTTGTTGCGATTGCCAACGACGTTTCGGACCGAGTCCAAAGGGAAAGGGAAACACGAGAGGCCAAGAACCGTGCGGAGCGCCTGGCTTATTTCGATCCGCTCACGAAACTGTCCAATCGTGCTGGATGCCAGCGGGACGCCAAGTCGCTCTTTGCCAAGGACGACAAGCCGTCCTTTCTCATTCATGTGGACATGGATGGCTTCAAGCGCGTCAATGACACGCTCGGTCACCTTGCCGGGGATCATTGCCTTGAGGAAACCGGCAGACGGCTTCGGGAAGTCTGCCGCGGCCTTGGCACCCCTTACCGGTGGGGCGGAGACGAGTTCGTTATTCTGGCCAACAGCAGCACATCTGATCCAAATCAGCTCTGCGAGCGCGCTCGGCGACTCATGCGCCAGCCGATGGAATTCAATGGCAATCGCTTCTGGCCAACCGTCAGTATGGGGATTGCGCTCTGTCCGGAAGATGCGGACAATTTCGACACCCTCCTCGTGAACGCGGATCTGGCGCTCTATCAGTCAAAGGAAAACGGCAAAGACCGCTACACGTTCTTCAAAACCAACATGAAAGCGGAAAGCGAGACCGAGGCGCAAATCGAGCTTGAGCTTCACGATGCCGTCAAACACGATCAGTTTTACCTTGTCTTCCAGCCTCAGGTGAATTTGAGAAGCCAGGCGGTTACCGGCGTTGAGGCGCTGATACGGTGGACACATCCCGAAAGAGGCGAGCTCTCGCCCGGCGAATTTCTGCCGGTTGTCGAGAAAAGCAGCCTTGCCCCTGTCCTTGGCGAGATCGTCATCGACAAGGCGCTGGCGGCGGCAAAGAGCTGGCTCGATGGCGGCATCAATTTTGGCCGTATTTCCATCAATGTGTCCCCGGCCCATCTCGCCTCGGGCAAACTGGTCGAGCATTTCAGCGCCGCGATGGAACGCCATGGCGTCAGCCCGGACAAGGTCACCGCAGAAGTTCTGGAATCAGTGTTTCTGAATGACAATGGTTCAGGACACCTTGAAGCGCTGAAAGAACTATATGATCTCGGCGTCCACATCGAACTTGACGATTTCGGCACTGGCTACGCATCGCTGACGCATGTTGCTGATCTGCCGATCAACGGCCTCAAGATCGACCGGTCCTTTACGCGCCAGATGCTTCAGGACGCGAAGAAGGAAGCCGTGGTCAATCAGCTGATCCACCTGGCCCGCTCTTTGAATATCGGCGTGGTTTGCGAGGGCGTCGAAACAGAGGCGCAATATGACCGGTTGCGCATGATGGGCGATTTCTCCATTCAGGGTTTCCTGATCGCCAAACCTATGGTCTTCGACCAGGTGACAAACTGGATTTCCGAATCGAGCGACGACTTATACTTCGTTCTTTGAGAACGTTCCTGCTCGCGCGCCAAGGCCGATGGCTTGGCAAAGCATGAGCCACTCCCCATCTGCTTGAGTGTAGTCAAAACAGGACGATGCTCATGCAATCCGACACTCCCCTTCCCAGGATTGGCCTTGCGCTTGGAGGCGGCGGTGCACGTGGTCTCGCACACATTCCGGTCCTGGAAGCCCTGGACGATCTCGGTTTGAGACCGGCACAAATCGCTGGAACATCAATCGGCGCGATCATGGGTGCCGCCTATGCCAGCGGCCTTAGCGGAGAGCAAATTCGAGAAATCACCCTCAAAACTTTTTCGGATCGAAACACGGTTCTTTCGCGCCTTTGGCAACTCAGGCCAAAGAAGTTTGCAGACATGTTCCGCTCAGGACCGGTTCAATTCGACCCAGAACGCGTCCTGGAGGTATTCATTTCCGAGTTTCTCCCTGACAGTTTCGAAGACCTGGATATCCCCCTCAGACTGATCGCAACCGACTTTTTTGGCTGCCGCGAGATCGACTTCGATTCGGGCCCTCTTCTTCCTGCGATTGCAGCCTCGATTGCAATACCCGCCGTTTTCAAGCCTGTGCGTCATAAAGGCCGTCACTTGATCGATGGCGGCGTTGTGAACCCGTTACCATTTGATGGCCTGCGAGACCGGTGTGACATTGTCATCGCCGTCGATGTCGTCGGAGCACCGGTTCCCCGCCCAAACAGCGACGACATCAACATGCTGGACAGCCTTTTCGGCTCCTCGCAGATACTTATGCAAACGATCACAAACCAAAAACTCAAGTTGGATCAGCCAGATATGCTGGTTCGTCCGCCACACGACACAATCCGTGTGCTTGATTTCATGAAAGCTGACCGCATTCTGGACAAGGCAGAGCCATTGCGAGATCAAACAAAGGAACAACTGTCAGCATTGATAAAAGAAACGTCACTCGTTACTTGAAAGCAACATGAGCACAATTAACAAGAACGATCACTCTTGTTATCACAATTACTTTATTTAATAGTTCATTAATAAAACCCGTAAATACTTTTCCTATCTTATTAGGAGAAGGTCTATGCGGCCAGTTGGTTCTACAGATTTGGAAGACTGCCCTGTTTCCGAAGATTTGCTGAAGCGTTTGCTCGAAGCGACGCTGAGCGCAGTCTCAGATGTGGGCGATCAACTGCCGGAACGCCAACGCGCGGCGCTGGCTGTTTATTGTTATCGCCGATCACATTTTCGCAAGCTTGGACTCTCGCTCGCAAGCCATTGCAGCAAGCAAGCCATGATTCTGGAAGCCGGCCATGCCGGCGAGATGATCCACATGCAGGCAACTGATGACAAAAAGGCGCTGGAAATCGAGCGGCACTCCACGCCTAAAGGGGCAAAGGCCCCTGTCAGCCTGTACGTGGTTTGAACATTTCATACCGGGGCAGGTCCTTCCTCCCACCCGCCCCCACCTCAGGCAACCGCCTTCGCAAATACGCTGCGAACGGTTGCCTTTTCTTTTGGCAGCTTTGGGTAAAAACGATCAAGTTCTGGCCAAAGCAACAGAGAAACGTCCGTAGTCGCTTGCCCTGACAGTCCGACCCGCTAACTTAGGGTCATGGCAGTCTTCAGGGAGAGCGCATCATGACCCGGGACGTTCCGGCCCCATTTCAGTTGTTGGCACACGGCCTTTGCCGAATCCGCACAGCTTCGACGCTGCTCGGGTGCCTTTTCGCGGTCGCATTTGTTCAGCCTGCTTTGGCCATTTGCCAATTGGTTGCAGACGCCCCCTACCGGCAATTGCTCCCTGGTGAAGCGAGGGTATGGAATGCATCGCTGCAAGCGGGGAAGTTCAGATCCGTTATATCGGGCATTCCACTTTCGAGTTGGAGACACCCAAAGGCGTGCGAATAGCGACGGACTACAACGACAGCGTTCGTCCTTTTCTTCCGCCAACTGTCGCCACGATGAACGGTGCTCACAGCACACACTATTCACTCAACCCGGACCCGAGCATCGAGCACCTTCTTTATGGCTGGAACCCAGAAGGCGGCGTAATGGATCACGACATGACGGTTGAAGATGTCCGGATCCGCAATATCCAGACCAATATACGCGGATGGGACGGCGAAACCCGGCGGCTCGGAAATTCCATCTTCGTTTTTGAGGTCGCCGACCTGTGTATTGCCCATCTCGGTCACCTGCACCACAGACTGACCAAGGAAGACCTGACCAGACTGGGGCAGATCGATATCGTGTTCGCCGCGGTGGACAACACGTCGACATTGCGTCTGGACAGTCTCATGGATGTGCTGGAAAGCATCGGACCAGCCTTGGTGATACCGATGCATTTTCACTTTTCAGGCGCGCTTCAAGCGTTTACAGGGCGCGCCACGGAAGCTGGATATGAGATTGTTCGTGCAGAAACCGCCAAACTGATTGTCAGCCGCGCCAGCCTACCTGCCAAACCAACCGCATACATTATGATGCCCGGCGGCGCGTGAGCTGATACCAACCTCAACAAATAGGAACCCATTCGGCCGTGACATGAGTGTGTTCAGAGAGGAGCGTGTCGCAGGGCGATGTAAGGCATCGTCCAACACGCGCGACGCTGGCGAACACTCCCATGTCGCGGCCTCGGGTGGGTTTTATTTGGTGAGGTTGGTATGAGGCGCAAAGCGCAAAAAGAGAACCTGACTGTCCCCGGCCTGCCGCCGGTCGACTTCGGAAAACCCTTCAGGTGTTTCAATGTCGGCACTTGCACGCTCTTCCAGGACGCAGATTGCGTCCGGCTTAAGCCAGCCTCCGACACCAGCAGAATGTAATGCCTTTTCACCAAGCCCCTTGTCATAAGGCGGATCGGCAAAGAGAAGGTCGAAGGGTTCGATCGTGCCTGGAACGCCCAGGCGGGTTGCGTCCCGGCGGAAGATTTTTGCCACCCCGTTGAGCCCCAGACCTTCCATGTTTCGCCGGATCACGCCGCGCGCTTCAGCCCCTTCTTCTATAAAGGTGCAATGGCGCGCTCCTCTGCTGATGGCTTCAAAGCCGAGCGCTCCGGTTCCGGCAAACAAGTCCAGAACACGCGCATCTTCGAGATTCATTCCCACGCCATGCGCGAGAATGTTGAAGATCGTCTCGCGCAATCTGTCGCTTGTCGGACGGGTTTCCTGGGATTTGGGTGCCGCAATTGCGGCCCCCTTGAAGCGCCCTGCGACTATTCTCACGAGCGGTCTCCGCGACGCGGTCCCCGGCCGCCCTTGGGTGGGCCACGCCGCTCATCCTTGTCGCGATTGTTTCGATTTTCCTGCTGCTTGTCGTCAACAAGGCCATCGTCGCTCCAGATCCGGCGCTGCGGTGAGCTGCGTCGACCTTCTTCGATGTCCTTGCGGGGCCTGGGTGCTGAGGTCATGCGGAAACGGGAACGGGGAGACACTTTTTCCTGTCGTTGACCGCTGTCCTTGCGCGGAGCCTTGCCTTGCTTGCGATCCGAGCGGTCACTCTTGGCTGCCTTTTTCCGGTCGGTTTCTGTCTTGCCTTCGCGCGCCGTCAACCACTTGCCCTGGCTCTCTTCGCGGCGGCCGCCGGATTTACGATCACCCGATTTGCGATCACCGGATTTGCGGTCATCTTTCCCGCCACCGGCACGATTTGTAGCGGACGTCTTTTCAATTTCCTGTTTGGGGGTATGAAAAATCGGGGCATCGAAATCCGCTCCCGCTTCTTCGGCCAAGGCCTCTCCAAGCTGGTCACGCAATACACGACCCCGAATTTCACGGACGTCATTTTCCGGCAGATCCATGAGCTGAAACGGCCCATAGGACACGCGGATCAGTCGGTTCACCGCAAGACCGAGATGTTCAAGCACCCGCTTGACCTCCCGGTTCTTCCCTTCCCGCAAGCTGACGGTCATCCAGACGTTTCCACCCTGCTCCTTGTCGAGCACAGCTTCGATCGCGCCATATAGAACACCATCGATTGCGACACCGTCCTGCAGCCCGTCCAGATCAGCCTGCGTGATTTTGCCAAAGGCGCGAACACGGTAACGCCTCAGCCACCCGGTGGCAGGGAGTTCGAGAACCCTTGCAAGCCCGCCATCATTCGTTAAGAGCAACAGGCCTTCCGTGTTGATGTCGAGCCGCCCAACCGTCAGCACCCGCGGCAGATCGTCCGGCAACCTGTCAAAGACAGTGGGACGCCCCTCCGGATCCTTGTTCGTCGTCACAAGCCCACGCGGCTTGTGATAGAGCCAAAGCCTTGTTCTTTCACGGGTAGGCAGAGCCGTGCCGTCCACAAGGACCTTGTCGTCCGGCGTCACCGTGACTGCCGGTGTGGTGAGAACCTGACCATTCAGCTCAACACGGCCATTGGCAATCCATGTCTCCGCCTCACGACGCGAACACAAGCCTGCACGCGCCATGACCTTGGCAATCCGTTCGCCTCGTGTGCCTGTCTCGTCGGTCATGCTGCGCGGTGCCGGCACGACCGCGCTTTTCTTTGGACCGTCTTTCTTCGCACCTTGTGGCCCACGCCGTTTTGCAGGTGCACGATTGTCGCGCGCCCGTGGGTTCACCGAACCAGGGCGCTTAGGGGAGTTTTTCTTGTCGTCATGGCCGCGTCATAGCAGAGCTTTGCCCATTCTGAAATCGCTTGTTGCATTCATTGGTCGCAACAGCGCTCATACCCAAACGCATAGCTTGGTCGGAAGAGAAGAGATTACGGGGCTGACTGTATCGGCTTTTGCGATTAAACACGAACTTTCTTCGCCTCTCCAAAAGGGCCCTGAGACATTCAATGACCACCGGCCAGCAATCCCGAAACGACAAGACTTTCATGGATCTTGCACTTGAAGAGGCGGAAAACGCTGCGGCTCGCGGAGAAGTGCCGGTCGGTGCCGTTTTGGTCACAGGAAACAGCATTCTCGCGCGGGACGGCAATCGAACCCTTGAGCTCAACGACCCCACGGCGCATGCAGAAGTTCTGGTTATCCGCAAAGCCTGTGCGCTGCTGAATTCGCAGCGACTTCCGGATTGCGACCTGTACGTGACACTGGAACCTTGCACCATGTGTGCAGGCGCCATCTCGTTTGCCCGCATTCGCAGGCTTTACTACGCTGCCCGCGACGAGAAGGGTGGCGCGGTTGATCACGGCGCTCGCTTCTTTGACCAGCCGACCTGCCATCATGCTCCCGATACCTATTCCGGCATAGGCGAGGTTCAAGCCGCCAAACTCCTGAAAGCTTTCTTCAACTCAAGGCGTTGACAGAAATGCGTGTCGGACTTGCCGATGCAACGGTGCTACCCCTCGGCATTGACCTTCCGCCAGGCATCAAGAACGGCCGGCCACAAACCCTGTGACCAGAGATTGTTGTGGGCCGCGCCTTCGACAATCAGGATCTCTTTGGGATTTTCTGCACGTTCAAACAGCTTTTTTCCATGTTCAACGGGAATGACGACATCCTGTGTGCCATGAACGATCAGGATCGGTGCCTGAACGTTTCCAATGCGCTCCCGCGTCGGCATCTGGTCAATCATGAGCAATCCGACAGGCAACCACGGATATTGTTCAGATGCCCTGTCAACCAATGCGGTATAGGGCGCTTCGAGAACAAGCAATCCCGTCTCAGGCCGTTCCGCGGCTATCGCAGTTGCGACACCTGTTCCCATGCTTTCGCCGTGGATGATGATCTGATCTGTGCGGCCCGCGACGCTCTCGAAATGTTCCCGGCCATCTGAAATCAAATCGATTTCCGTCGGGCTGCCATCGCTGCCTGCATAGCCCCGATAACTGGGAGCATAGAGCCCGAACCCACTGTCGAGAATTTTTTGAAGCGAGACGCTCGCGTGGACACATTTCCGGAATTTCCGTGAAAATAAAGTACCGTGGGAGCACCTTCGACCGCTGGGGCAGCTGACCAAACGCTGATCTGTGTGCCGTCTGCCATGGTCACGGTTTCAACCGTTACCTGGTCGAGCCCGGCCTCCGCAGGATCCGTCAATTCACCTGTGGGCACAAACAGGAAATTGCGCTGGTTAAGATACATGAACCCAGCTGCCATTATGTAGGCGATCCCAAAGACGACGATCAGATTGATCAACAACTTTCGGACACGCTTTCCCGTACCGGAAGGCGTTGCGCCGGCTTTCAAGGCCTGATGGTCTTCAGTTTCGGACATGGGCGTATCTCAAATCGAATCCCGGATTTATCAATCAGGTGTTTGTACTGATTCCAGCCTATAACTCACTTGCGGCCGAAGAGTTTCTCAATATCTGTCAATTTCAGCTCAACCCAAGTTGGCCGGCCATGGTTGCATTGCCCGGAAAGCGGTGTTGCTTCCATATCGCGCAACAAGGCGTCCATTTCTTCTGCGCGCATACGCCGTCCGGCCCGAACGGAGCCATGGCAGGCCATCGTGGCGGCAACGTGGTCGAGTTTGTCCTTCAGACCATCTGCCGTATCCCACTCGGCAAGTTCGTCAGCAAGATTGCGAACCATGCCTTGAATGTCCATGTCACCAAGGATCGCCGGCGTTTCCCTGACAGCGATAGCGCCAGGGCCGAATGCCTCGAGCGACAAGCCGACGGCTTCCAGATCGTCTGCACGCTCGGCAAGCCGGGCAGCATCTTCTTCCGGCAACTCGACGATTTCGGGAATCAGAAGCATTTGCCGTGCAACACTTTTCTTTGCCAGCGCTTCTTTCAAACGTTCATAAACCAGGCGCTCGTGGGCGGCATGTTGATCCACAATGACAACCCCATCGCCCGTCTGGGCAATGATATAGGTTTCGTGGACTTGTGCCCGGGCTGCTCCGAGCGGCAGCAAAGTCTTTTCCGTCTCCACCGGAGTGTCGTGCGCCCTGGCATCCGCAGAAGGCGTTGCAAAACCTGCAAACCCATCTTGTTCCGAGCCTTGAAACGCTCTTTGGGCGCTCTCGGCAAATCCGGGCACCGGTCCCTCATTTTCCTCCAGCGGCCTAAAAGCCTCTGGGTTCCAGTGGGGGCGGCAGCCGCCCGCGCAAGGCCGTTACCGCGCCCGGCATATCCGGTGCTTCCTGCTGCACCAGCTGCTGGGGGGGCACTTCCATATCCAGCGTGAGGGTTGGCATGAACTCTGATTGCGTCCAGGGCAACTGCTGCATTTGAGGTCGAGGCACGGTGACCCGCATCAACCAGCGCGCGCTTTATGGCGCCAACCAGCAGACCTCTCACCAATTGCGCATCCCTAAACCTGACATCCGCCTTTGCGGGGTGAACATTGACGTCCACCTGAGCGGGATCGAGATCAACGAAAAGAACGACAACCGGATGCCGGTCGCGCGCCAGGACATCTGCATAAGCACCACGCAGACCGGACAACAACAACTTGTCCTTTACAGGCCTGCCGTTCACAAAAAAGAACTGGTGCTGGGCATTACCCCGGTGGTGTGTCGGCAGTCCGGCAAACCCTGATAATCTGACGCCTTCCCGCTCAGCATCGATTTCCATCGCATTGTCGACGAACTCCGGGCCGAGGATCTGTGCAATTCGAGCAAGGTGCGGGTCATCTCCGCGAGCTGCCGGCCAGCTTTGCGCCTGGCGGTCTGCTCCTGAAAGAGAAAATCCGACTGTCGGATAAGCCAGGGCGATGCGTTTCACGATTTCGGTGATCGCTGCCGCCTCGGCGCGATCGGATTTCAAAAACTTCAGACGCGCAGGTGTCGCAAAGAACAAATCACGCACTTCAACCTGGGTGCCTTTGGCTCTGGCGGCCGGAACAATCGGCTGATGCCTGCCGCCTTCAACGGCAATAGCCCAGGCGTGGTCCTCCGTTTCGTGTCGCGTTTGAATGGCAAGGCGGGCGACAGATCCGATCGAAGGCAATGCTTCACCGCGAAACCCAAGTGTCCGGATATCGAAGAAGTCATCATCGGAAATCTTGGAAGTGCAATGCCGCCGAACAGCCAGTTCCAGATCTTCGCGGCTCATCCCAAGTCCATCGTCAGCCACGCGCATCAGGGTTTTGCCACCGGCAGCCGTGACAATTTCAATGTTCCCGGCTCCGGCATCGACCGCGTTTTCAACCAGCTCCTTGATGACGCTGGCCGGACGCTCAATCACTTCCCCGGCGGCGATCTGGTTGATCACCTGTTCGCCAAGTTGCCTGACCTTCATGAAACTCCCTCTACTCGGTTTCTTACCGCGCTGCGATCCTATATGGTCCGCGCCGAGTTTGCCTCGATTCTTTCATCAGCTTATCAGACACACCGTGATCCGAGTGACCCGCCATGACCGTTTCTGCACCGCTTCTTGTTGACGGGCTCCGCGCCCTTGCCCCTTCTTACCGGGGCATCTTGTGTGACGTCTGGGGTGTTTTGCACAACGGTGTCGCCGCCTTTGAAGATGCCCATAAGGCACTCCAGAGATACAGGGACGAAACCGGCGGCAAAGTCGTACTGATCACCAACGCTCCCCGTCCGGCCAAACAGGTTGGTGAAATGCTTGCCAGCCTGGGTGTGCCGGAAGAGGCCTATGACGGCATCGTCACTTCAGGCGACGTCACGCGCAGTGTTCTGGAAGCACAAGGCAGCAAGACGCTGTTGCACATCGGACCTAATCGAGACCAACCGCTCTACTGGAACCTCGAGGCGACCTTCACGCAAAATGACGACGAGGCTGAAGCAATCAGCTGCACCGGACTGACCGATGATGAAACGGAGACACCGGACGATTATCGCGACCGCCTGCAGAAATTGGTGGACCGCGAGCTGCCCATGATCTGCGCCAATCCGGACATTGTTGTTGAGCGCGGCGACCGTCTGGTGTGGTGCGCAGGTGCTCTGGCAAGACTTTATGAAGATCTTGGCGGTGAGGTTGCCATACTCGGCAAGCCCCATGGCCCGATCTACAAGGCTGCGCTGGACCGGCTGTCAGAACTCGCCGGCGCGACGATCGCAAAGGAAGACGTTCTTGCTATCGGTGATGGATTGCCAACCGACATTCGCGGTGCGGTTTCGCAAGACATAGACGTGCTGTTCATTACAGCCGGCATTCACGCTTCCGACTTCGGCCCGAGCGACGATCCCGAGGAACACCTGATCCGCCGCCGCCTGACCGAAGAAGGATTGCGCGCCCGGGCCGCCCTTCCACGCTTGTGGTGGTAGGAGGCAGACCGGCATCGAATTGCCAGTCTTCATTCCAGGTTGTCGGGAGATATTTTCAAAGTCACGACCGCGTTTCGACGACCTCAGCGAAAGCGAGCAACAGACAATGAACGGCTGTGGTGTCTTATTTCCACGGGCGTGAAACAAAAAAAGGCTCTCGCATGGAGGGCCTTTTTGAATACTCGTTTTATGCTTCGATCAGTCGAAGAGCTTGTCGATATCTGCCTGCGCATCACCTAGCATCGCGTCGATGTCATCCTGAGAGACACCTTGGCCACTGTGTTGCGGTCCGTGCAGGATCAGTTCCCGTTGACGGCGTTCTTCGTCAGTCTCGGCTACATCGGCATCCAGATCTTCCGGGAGACGCAAATGCTCTATGAAAGAGCTTACTCTTTCGTCAATGTAACGGAGCGTTGAAACGACCTTTGAAATTCGCTGGCCTGTAATATCCTGGAAGGTACATGCCTCGAAGATCCCGATCATCTTGTTGGAGACCAGCTCCTGGTAGGCTTCGGGATCGCTGGTGTCCGCAGACATGATATCTTCTGCAGCTTCCATGATGGAGTTGGTGGCCTCTTCCGTGGCCTCAACAATCGCATCAAGTTCACGGCCGGCATCCGGGATTTTGTTGCCGGTCATGTCATTGGCACGCAATTGGGAGATTTCCTCCTTCATGCGTTTGATTTCCCTCGCGATCATCGTCAGCTCGTCAGTGACCGCCGGCTGAACTGTCTCAAGGTAATCATGCATCGAACCGGACATCATCTCAGCCAGATGCATAACGTCTGTCAGGGAAACTTCACTTTCGCGGTTTTTGTTTTCCTGCAGAAAATCGATAACGCGGGCGATGTTTTCTTGTTTCATTTTTTTCGCGCCTTTCTTTCACGGCATCAGTAGATGCGCGGAGCCCCCCAAAGGCCCGCTCGTCCGACAAGGTGCGGCATGCCACGCCCGATCCACCTGCCCAGCAGATCGAGATGTGCCACAACCATCGGCTGGCACTGGCGGAGACGCACCATGAAGGCGCTTCCCCCGCCATATGCGAGAGATTAGTCCGAGAAAACGGCTTCGATCTTGCCTTTCAACGTCTGCGCGTTGAACGGCTTCACGATGTAGTTGTTCACACCGGCTTTCTTAGCGGCAATGACGTTCTCGGTTTTGGATTCCGCTGTCACCATAATAAACGGTGTTTTGCTGAGGCCGCTGTCGGCACGAACCTGCTTGAGCAGTTCGTAGCCAGTCATGGGCTCCATATTCCAGTCGGAAATCACCAGGCCGTAACGGCGCTGTTTCATTTTTTCCAATGCTTCGGTACCGTCCGCGGCATCGTCGATGTCTTCGAAGCCAAGCTGCTTGAGCAAGTTCCGAATGATGCGAATCATGGTCTTATAATCATCGACCACGAGGACCGGCATCTGAAGATCAAGGGCCATTGTCTACTCCATACTGTCAATTTGCGCGGCCCCTGGCCGTGGGCCGGTGGATACGCGTTATGACTTTGAAGGAGAGCGACACATTTGTCTGTGTCCTCACCTCCCCACACTCCACGCAATCTAGACGCTGCCCCTGAAAAGACCGTTAATAACGCAGGTTTTTTTCTCAGCCCAAAGCACAATTGCCAGAAAACCTTGGTCAGCCTAGCGTCTTGCCAACATAAAAAACTTGAATTCGAGGCGGAAACCCTATGTTGGAACTGCAAAAACTCTGTTTTGAAGATCTCAAGACCGGGATGAGCGAAGAACTTGTTAAACATGTCAGTTCTTCCGATGTTGTCGGTTTTGCCGAAGTATCCGGTGACAGAAACCCAATTCATCTTTCCGAACACTTTGCAGCCAGAACACCCTTTAAGACCCGAATCGCGCACGGGCTCTATACTGCTAGTCTAATTTCTGCGGTCCTTGGGACCCGTTTGCCTGGTCCGGGCGCGATCTATCTGTCGCAGACACTGAACTTCAAGGCCCCTGTCAAGATCGGTGACGACGTCAAGGTGACCGTGACCGTCGAGGAGCTCAAGGAAAAGGGCAACCGTGCCCGTTTGTCATGCATCTGCAGCGTGGACGACACAGTCGTGCTGGAAGGTGAGGCATTGGTGAAAGTTCCGAGCCGCGACGAAGATCGCTCGGGCCTTTGAGGACAGTGCGAACCGGTCGCACTCTGCTCCATCTTGACCTTTCAATTTCTTGGCGGCAGGTTCCTCGCCGAACAGGTGGTCGGCCTGGCTAATTCGCTGCTCTCCCGACCGCCGATTTTGCAGAAAGCCGGCCTTTCCGGCTGTTCTTGCCGAAAAGTTTTGGGAAAGTTAGCTTGATGAGCCTGAAAGATCCGTCAAAGTTCCTCATTGCCGACAGCCTTGATACCTTCCCGGAAGAACTCAAGGGCGGCATTGTTGCAATCGGAAATTTCGATGGTGTTCATCGAGGTCATCGTGCTGTGCTCGGTGCAGCTCTCGGTCTCGGACACGGCACGCACCATCCGGTTTTTGCCATGAGTTTCGAACCACATCCCCGCACGGTTTTCAATCCGGCCAAACCTGTCAGCCGGTTGACGCCACCGCAGCAGAAACTTGACCTGTTGAAGGTCTGCGGCCTGGATGGTGCGCTTATTCTGCCTTTCACCAAGGAATTTGCCGGTATTGAAGCCAATGCCTTTGTTCAGGAAATCCTGATCGACACGCTTGGCATTTCTCACGCCGTAACCGGTTACGATTTTCACTTCGGCCGCGCAAGGCAGGGAACACCCGACTACCTGCGCAACGCCGGGGCCAATCACGGCTTCGGTGTCACGATTGTGCAAAGGGAAGAAGATGAAGGTGCAGAGGTAATTTCCTCCACGCGGGTTCGTGACAGCCTGCGACGCGGCGACATCGTTCAGGCCAACGCACTTCTGGGCTATCGCTGGTTCTTCGAAAAATCGGTTCAGCACGGCGACAAACGCGGGCGGGACCTTGGCTATCCGACCGCAAATCTCAATCTGGGAGAAGATACGCCCCTCCAGCGCGGGATCTATGCGGTCAAGGTCAATACGGGCGGCAAGTGGTATGAAGGCGTCGCCAGCTATGGACGCCGACCAACATTCGACAATGGTGCAACTCTTTTTGAAGTGCATTTGTTTGACTTCACCGGTGACCTGTATGGCGAGACCCTGCGCGTGCACCTGATCGCTTACCTTCGGGGTGAAGAAAAGTTCGACAGCGTGGAGGCGCTCGTCTCCCAGATGGACAGGGACAGCGAAGAGGCCCGCGCCGCACTGGCATCCATGCAACCGTTATCGGACATTGACATGAAACTGCTGGACCTTGCGCACTGATAAATTGGGTGCGCGCGCTTCACACAAGCAGAGCAGCACTGCCGTGTTTTGTTGATGCCCGCAATGCCATCGTTTCCGGTCGGACGTAAAGATCAGGCAGCTGTTGCAGGTATCTTAGAGGTGTCGGCCGACACACCGCTAGAATTGAGATCATGGCCGAGGCGTCGCATTCCGAGCCAAAGCACAATCAACGGCAATAGCGGTGCGACCGGCAATCCAACATAGAGCGCCAAGGGGCTTGTGGACGCTGAAAGAGCAATGACACTTGCCAGCAAGACTTTTTCGTACGGCAGAAATCCGGTTTTCATTCCATCCCGGATCAAGAAAGCGCAAGGAACAACCAGCAGCGTAAAATCATAAGAAAGAGCGAAGGGCGTTACCAAAAGCGCTCCACCGACAAGAACCGAGGCACGAACGGTCATGTTTTCGGACTTTCGCCAGGCGTGCCAAACACAGGCCAAGACACCAAGTCCCACAATTGCCTGCACACTCATGGCGCCAGTGTGCCCCAAACCGAGTTGCCGGACGCTGCCGTAGGTCGAGACCATCTTGCCCCACTCGACACCGCCCAGTTCCATCATTGCCGCCGCGACCGGGGCCTGCTGCCAGAACACGATCCAAACGCCAATACCGACAATTGCAGCACTCAGACCGGCAAAGCCAAGTGTCGTTACGGAGGCACTGACAAAAGATCGCCAGTTCAAGCTGGCGATCAGCGCAACGGGAGCCAGGATGCCGAGCTGTGGTTTGATGGTCAAAAGACCAAGAGCCACACCGGCCCAAACGAATTTGCCCCTCTCGATGCCAATCAGAAAGAAGGCATAGAGCGCGGCTGTCAAAGCTGCATTTTGCCCATGAAACGCATTGTTGGCACAGGCAGGAACCAGAATAAGGCAGGCAGCAAGCAGCCATTTCCCCGTAATTACCCGGCACGCGAGAAACAGCAATCCGGTGGTCAATCCGACGAAAGCGGCAAAGGCAACCTTGTAAGGCAACAGTGCGAAAGGGCTCTGTAGCATTTGGAATGTCGGCGGATAAAAGAAACCGAACACCGTGTCGGACCCGGTGTAAGCCTCCTGCAAGGCCGCGAATTCTTTCGGCAGATAAACAAGTTCCGGTGCACCTGCCAGCACCTGTTTGCCGGCGAGCCAGAAACTCAGGTAATCCATCAGCAAGGTGCCGTTGGCTGAACCGAAACTGTTGGGGATCAGGAGCATCCAGGCCAGGGCCAGGGAATAGCCGATGGCAGAACACAGGCAGGCAAAGCCAATCCGGTCCCAGGTCAGCCAATCGCCACGGTTGGCACCGCGGTGCCAAAGTCCCGGGTTACGCGTGCCGGCGGCAGCCAGTTCACTGTTGATCTCAGTCTGAGCCGTCATGACCTTCCGGTATCCAAAACCTGTTGCATGTTGGTGTTGGTCCGGACAATGGCCGAAAGACGTCTATATTCGGTTACTTGGCAGCGGATGAATTGCCTAGAGGCGCAAATTGCGCGGACATTTCCCAATCTGTCTTTATTCGCGGCCAAAGTGCTGCTATGTCCCACTCCATGCACACTCAGGCTTACAAAATTCACTGCGCACCGATGAACGCGATTGCGCGAATTACCTGCCCGGCCCTCGGCTGACGCGACCGCGCGGCGCCAGGGACCGGGATCTTCCTGTTTCAAGTTGCAGCCCCTTATTGGACCTGCAATCTTCCTGACACATGACTGCGGGCTGGTGCCCGAACGACCGGATCGACCTTACGATGACCGAGACAGATAAACGCGACTATTCAGAAACGCTCAACCTTCCAAAGACCGAATTTCCGATGCGTGCAGGGCTTCCCAAGAAAGAGCCGGAAATCCTGGCCCGTTGGGAGAAGCTCGACGTCTACAAGAAACTGCGCGAGCAGGGAAAGACCCGGGACAAGTTCATCCTGCATGACGGCCCCCCTACGCCAACGGTCACATCCATATCGGCCACGCGCTGAACAAGACGCTCAAGGACATCGTTACACGCTCGATGCAGATGCTGGGCTATGAAAGCAATTATGTGCCCGGTTGGGACTGCCACGGCCTGCCCATAGAATGGAAAATCGAAGAGCAATACCGCGCCAAGGGCAAGAACAAGGACGAAGTGCCGATCAACGAATTTCGCAAGGAATGCCGTGAATTCGCAGAGCACTGGATTGATGTTCAGAAAAAGGAATTCAAGCGCCTCGGTATCGAAGGCGACTGGGACAATCCTTATCTGACCATGCGTTTTGAAAGTGAAGCGGTGATCGCGCAAGAGCTGATGAAGTTCGCGACATCCGGTCAGCTATATCGCGGTTCCAAACCTGTCATGTGGTCGGTTGTCGAAAAAACAGCCCTGGCGGAAGCCGAAATCGAATACCACGATCACAAGTCCGACATGATCTGGGTGAAATTTCCGATAGAGACTGCCGGTGGAAACGATCAGACGGCTGTCGAACAGCTGCTCGATGCGTCTGTTGTGATCTGGACCACCACTCCCTGGACGATCCCCGGAAACCGGGCTATCTGCTATTCATCACGCATCGCCTATAGCCTTTACAAGGTCACTCAGGACGGATTGCCGGATGACAACTGGGTCCAGGAAGGCGATCTGTTGATCCTGGCGGATGCTCTTGCCGGTGACGTTTTCAAGAACGCGCGGATCACCGATTTTGAACGCTTGCGTGATGTAACCGCCGACGAACTGGCGACGCTGACATGCGCCCATCCCCTGGCGGAGTTGGGCCTTGGCGGCTACGATTTCGACGTGCCACTGCTTGATGGCGATCACGTGACTGACGATGCCGGTACGGGTTTCGTTCATACCGCGCCGGGTCACGGTGCCGACGACTTTGAAATCTGGATGGAAAAGCGTGCCGAACTGGAAGCACGCGGCATCAGCACCGCGATCCCCTTCACAGTCGCCGATGACGGTTTTTATACCAAAGATGCCCCGGGTTTCGATGGCTGCGAAGTGATCACCCACAAGGGTGAAAAGGGCAAAGCCAACAAGGCGGTGATCGAAAAACTCAAAGAGGCCGGAAATCTGATCGGTCTGGGACGGCTCAACCATTCCTACCCGCATTCCTGGCGCTCCAAAAAACCGGTGATCTTCCGCAACACGCCGCAATGGTTTGTCTATATGGACAAGGCGTTGAATGGCGAAAGCGACACTTTGCGTTCGCGTGCGCTCACCGCGATCGATGAAACCCGCTTTGTTCCAGGTGCAGGTCAAAACCGTCTGCGGTCGATGATCGAGAACCGCCCGGACTGGGTCCTGTCACGCCAGCGTGCCTGGGGTGTGCCCATCACGGTCTTCATTCACAAGGAGACTGCCGAGATCCTCAAGGACGAGGCCGTTAACAAGCGCATCTTCGAGGCTTTCAAATCTGAGGGCGCCGACGCATGGTTTGAAGAAGGGGCCAAGGAACGCTTCCTTGGCAACGACTTCAAGGCCGACGATTGGGACATGGTCACCGACATTCTGGATGTGTGGTTCGATTCCGGATCAACACACGCTTTCGTTTTGGAAGACCGGTCAGATCTTGCACCGAAACGGAAAGTCGATGGCGGCAAAGACTACGTGCTTTATCTTGAAGGGTCCGACCAGCATCGCGGCTGGTTCCATTCCTCTCTTCTGGAAAGCTGCGGAACGCGGGGGCATGCGCCCTATGACGCGGTTCTGACACATGGCTTCACCATGGCCGAGGATGGGCGCAAAATGTCCAAATCTCTTGGCAACCAGGTGTTCCCGCAAGACATCATCAAGCAGTACGGTGCGGATATCCTGCGCCTGTGGGTCGCTTCCACCGACTATTGGGAAGATCAGCGCCTCGGCAATGAAATCATCAAGACCAATGTCGACAGCTATCGCAAACTCCGCAACACGTTGCGCTGGATGCTGGGTTCATTGGCCCACGCGAAAGGTGAAGACGTTTCGCTTGCGGACATGCCCGAGCTTGAAAGGCTGATGCTGCACAGGCTTGTTGAACTGGATGAAATGGTTCGCGAGGCTTATTGGGAATACGACTACAAGAAGATCTTCCACCAGTTGTTCACTTTCATGACCGTGGAACTTTCCGCATTCTATTTCGATATTCGCAAGGATGCGCTCTATTGCGATCCGGCTTCTTCCACCCGCCGCAAGGCATCGCTCTTCGTGATCGACAAACTGTTCAACTGTCTCGTAACCTGGCTAGCCCCCATGTTGCCTTTCACCATGGATGAGACCTGGGTGTCCCGCTATGGTGAGGACGCTAGCGTCCACCTGGAACAGTTCCCCGAAGTGCCTTCTGAGTGGAAAGACGACGCGCTGGCGGCAAAGTGGGCAAAGATCAAAACGGTCCGCCGTGTCGTGACGGGCGCACTGGAAATCGAGCGCCGTGAAAAACGCATCGGCTCGTCTCTGGAAGCGCATCCGGTGGTTCATGTTACAGACGCGGATCTGATGGCGGCGCTTGCTGGCAAGGACATGGCCGATATTGCCATCACCAGTCAGCTGACATTGACCGACACGGCCGCGCCTGCAGGCGCGTTCTCGCTGGACGATACAAAAGGTGTGGCGGTTGTTCCGGCGCTTGCGGAAGGCACGAAATGCGCAAGGTCGTGGAAAATCCTCCCGGAAGTTGGATCCGATGCTGATTATCCGGACGTCACATTACGTGATGCGGCCGCCTTGCGTGAGTGGGATGCCGCCCACGCAGCTGCCTGAGACGTCAACGCACCGGACTTGAAATGAGCGAACTGGACAACACGTCACTGAACACCAGCAAGCGGCCCCTCTTCTGGGGCCGCTTCAGTGCCTTTGTCCTGATTGTTGTGCTCATCTGTGTTCTTGTCGATCAAGGCACCAAGATATGGCTGGTGCATGGTTTCGACCTTGCGGCGAATGGTCCGGTGCAAGTACTGCCGTATCTGGACATCGTTCTTGTGTGGAACAGAGGCATCTCTTATGGCCTTTTTCAGCAAAACAGCGATTTCGGCCGCTGGCTTCTCGCAGGGCTGACGGTCGTCGTTTCAATCGGATTGTGGATCTGGTCAACAAGATGTGACACCAAACTGGTGGCCCTTGCTCTGGCTCTGGTCATCGGTGGCGCCGTTGGAAACGGTATCGACAGGCTCAGTTACGGTGCGGTTGTCGACTTCGTGCATTTCCATGTCGGCACCTTTTCCTGGTACGTCTTCAACATGGCAGACGTGTGGATCGTTGCGGGTGTTGTCGGTCTGCTGTATGACAGTTTTCGAAATGGTCCTAATTCAGCCGCAAAATAGCGGTTTAAGGCAGGACGGACGCAATCTCGGCGGGACGCTGCCGATTCAATGAGACGAGAAATTCGGGGAGTCTGCTGTGGTGCGGACGATTTTTGGTTTGGCGAAGAAGTCTTCTGTTCTGGTGCTGCTTGCCGGACTGGCGGCATGTCAGGCAGCTGACGGTACCACCCAGGCTCCGGATGTGGCTCTGGTCAATTCGGTCATGAAAGGGCTTGGAGCCGTTGATCCGAATGAAAAACCGATCGACTACAAGCCGAGAGCCCCATTGGCGATGCCATCCGAGCCCGCCAATCTTCCTGAACCGGAAACCAACGTGGCCGGCGTGAACGATGCAAACTGGCCCAAGCAGCAAGACAACGAACAGCTCACAGAGTTGAAGGACCTTTACGCCGGGTCAAGCCGTATGCAGCGTGAGCCGCTGACCCCGGAACAGATGCGCGGCTTTACCGTGACCGGCGTCACAGGCCAGAATCGTGATCTTGCTGCTGAACGGCGCGAAAACGAGATAACGGAAGGCGAGAAGCTTACCCGTCAGGAACAACGCGACGAATGGGAACGCCTGCAGAAGCTTAAGGCGCAGCAGGCTGGCCTCGACAAGAACGGGCTTGCGACCCGTCGTTACCTGACCGAGCCGCCGACAGACTACTCAACGCCGTCTCCTGACGCCCCAATGCCGGACGTCGTGCAGAAGAACAAGCGGAAGCCGACCAACTTCGACAAATACGATTCCGCACCGATCGATCCTCGGTGCCTGGAAGGGGACTCAAGTTACTGTAACTAGAACACGTTACGGTTAAGTACCCACAGTTCATGCAGCCGTAAGGCCTTGATGACGAAAAAGTAACGGGACCTTCGGGACCTCCTTCCTATATGGATGGAGACGTCCGAAGGTCTTTTTGCGTCTGAAGGCCCTAAAAAACACGGAGTTGCACGTGAACCCCATCGAGATTCAGCGTCCGGATTTTTTACTTTTCGCCTTAAACGATCACTCAAATTGCTGCTTTTGCCAGCAGTGCTCCTCAGTACGGCTGCCGTTTTGCCGGTTACCGGCGCGCGCGCAAATCCAAGCGCGGCTGAAAGCATGGTGATTGCGCCCAATCTGGAAAGCTTCACTCTGGAGAACGGTCTCCAGGTCGTCGTCATACCGGATCGGCGCGCACCGGTTGTCACACACATGATCTGGTACAAGGTCGGGTCGGCGGATGAGCCGGAAGGACAATCCGGTGTTGCCCATTTCCTTGAGCATCTCATGTTCAAGGGTACGAAAAACAACCCCGACGGCGCTTTTTCAAAAATGATCGCGGAACGCGGCGGACAGGAAAACGCCTTTACCAGCACAGATTATACGGCCTATTTCCAGAGGGTTGCCAAGGAGCATCTCCCACTGATGATGGCTCTTGAAGCGGACAGAATGGAAAATCTGGTGCTGTCGGACGAGGTGGTGACTCCTGAACGCAAAGTGGTGCTGGAAGAACGACGACAGCGCGTCGACAGCGAACCTGGATCGCGCCTTCGCGAAGCCCTGAATGCAATAACTTTCGTCAACCACCCATACGGTTCACCGGTCATCGGTTGGCAGAGTGAGATTGAAGCCCTCAACAAAGAGGCGGCAATCGCTTTCTACGACCGGTTCTATACGCCAAACAACGCAGTTGTCGTGATCGCCGGTGACATTACCGTTGAAGATGTGCGCAAGCTTGCTGACGAGACCTATGGCAAGATTGCCAGGCGCGCGGAACCTGGAGAACGTGTGCGTCCCAAGGAGCCGCCGCTGTCAGGAGAACGCCGGATTGCGGTTTCGGATCCACGTGTGCGTCAGGAATCGATTTCGCAGACCTGGGTCGTGCCAAGCCAGTCGACAGGCGAAGGCCGTATACCGGAAGCTTTGGACATTCTAGCCTATGTTCTCGGTCAGGGACCTTCCAGCCGATTGTACAAATCGCTGGTTCTGGATCAGGAAGTCGCGATTAGCGCAGGTGCGTATTATCAAAGCAGTGCTCTCGATGACGGACGCTTCGGCTTCTTCGCGTCCCCCCGCCCCGGCCACACGCTGGAGGAAATGGAGCAGCTGATTGCGTTGGAACTGCAAAAGCTTCTGGCTGCCGGAGTTACCGAAGAAGAAATTGATCGTGCCAAAAACAGCATGATTGCGAGCGCTATCTATGCCCAGGACAGCCAATCCGGGCTGGCTCGCCTCTTCGGCAGCGCGCTGACCACCGGCCTGACCATCAAAGATGTTCAGACATGGCCGTCACAAGTCAGGGCCGTCACCATTGATGATGTGCTGGAAGTTGCTCGCACCTACCTCAAGAGCACACCGGTTGTTGGAGAACTGCGCATCGAGACGCCAACAGAACCCGCAGCAGCCCTCAGCGACGACGAACTACTCAAGGACAAGTCCTGAACCATGATGCAGAACACAATCTCAAAGGGCGTGTTGCCCACCATCGCCTTTGCATTCGTGACACTTCTTGCCCTTGTCCGGTTTGCAGAAGCTGTCGAAATTCAACGGGTGACCAGCCCGCAAGGCATTGAAGCCTGGCTGGTCGAGGATCACACGGTCCCGATCGTTGCCGTCAACTTTTCCTTTGACGGTGGATCGTCGCAAGATCCGGACGGCAAGGAAGGCCTGACCCGGCTCTTGGCTGCGACCCTGGATGAAGGCGCTGGCGACCTCTCATCGGAAGACTTTCAGGCAAAACTTGAGGAGCTGGCCATCAGCATCGGCTTCAGCACCGGCAAGGACCGGTTTTACGGGAGCCTCAGAACTCTGACCTCGACACTTCCAGAAGCAGGCGATCTCCTTGCACTGGCCGTCAATGCGCCCCGTTTTGATGAAGCGCCGATCGAACGGATGAAGACCCGGCTGCAAACACGGGCAAGGCGCAGCGAAACCGATCCAGACGCGATTGCAGGCAGATCTCTCGTAGCAGCCATGTTTGGTGACCATACCTATGCGCGGCCAACGCTCGGCACTACGGCAACCATCGGTGCGCTGAACGCGAACGATCTGTCCGGCCAGCACCGGAAACTTCTTGCAAAACAAGGCCTGACAATCGGTGTAGTCGGCGCGATTAGTGCGGAAACGCTGGAGCCGTTGCTGGACAAGGTGTTTGCCGGATTACCGGAGAGCGGAGATTTGAAAACCGTTGCCGAACTGACACCGACAGCAGGCGACGAGATCTCCGAAGAACTGGCCGTGCCTCAGACGACCATTCTGGTCGCCCTGCCCGGTCTGAAACGGGATGATCCGGACTATCAGGCCGCCTATGTCATGAACCACATTCTGGGCGGTGGCACATTCACCTCCTGGATGTATCAGGAAGTGCGCGAGAAGCGTGGCCTTTCCTATGGTGCCAACACTTCCCTCTCGCCCTACCGTCATTCCGGCCTGCTGATCGGTTCCGCTGCGACCAAGGCAGAACGGGCCGGTGAAACGGTGAGTGTCATGCTCGACCAATTCCGCCGCATGGCCGACGAGGGTCCGACGGATGATGAACTTCGTCGCGCAAAACAGTTCATTACCGGTTCCTATGCGTTGCGCTTCGACAGTTCCGGCAAGATTGCACGGCAGTTAGTCGCTTTGCAGAACGCTGAATTGGGCATTGATTACTTCGATCGCCGGAACAGCGAAATCGATGCAGTCACGCTTGAAGACGTTCGCAGAGTTGCAAAACGGTTGCTTGCAGAAAAAGCACCGACCGTTGTCACCGTGGGTCCTAAACAGGGCTGAAAATATAAACGGCAGTGGGGTCAGCCCGCTGCCGATTTTCTCGGACCTGGAGCGGGTGCTCCTTGCAGAACCTCAGCGCGTACGGGACGAGGCGGCGAGAACAGATTGCCCTGGGCCAGTTTGACGTCGAAATCGAGCAACTCGAGAACCTGGCTCTCCGTTTCAACGTGGTCGGTAATCAACTGCATACCGTAGCGATGCAGCAAATCTCCGAAATCGGATGGGTGTATGTGACCGTGAATTGCTTCACGCCGCCCGATCAAATAATCAGCATTCAGCTTACCGTATTTGAACCCGCGCCCTGCCAGTGAATTGAAATCCATCTTCATGTCGGAGATCCGGTCGATGGAAAAACGGAAACCTGCTTCGAAGAGCGCACTCAGGCTTTCCAGTTCACTTGGGCCCATGACGGCAACGTCCGGCTGTGCGAATTCAAACACCAGGACATCTGCAAGGTCCTGATTGGCCTTCACAAACTCAAGGAACCCTGGAAAGAACGTTTCGTCGACAAGCGACAGCGAGGAGATGTTGCAGAAGAGGATAGCGTTCCTGTTGCGTGAGATCAGGCGTCGAATGACCTGCACGGAGCGGAAGAGTAGAAGATTGTCTATGCGCGCGATCTGGCCGGACTGAACGGCCTCCGGCAGGAACACTGCCGCCTCGATGGTGTTGCCGTCCACATCGCGAAGTCGGGTAAATGCTTCATAGAACTTTACCTGGCGCTGCGGCAGCGACACGATTGGCTGCAGATGCAACTCCACGCGGTTTGCATTCAAAGCCGAGGCGATCAACTCACGCATTACCATATTTGGCTGGTAGGCTGGTTGTTCCGGCGGCAGGCCGCTTGGTTCACCTGGAAGACCAGCTTCGGCCGGATAACCTCCATCGGGACCCATTTGCGGTTGCCCAAGGTGTGAGGGCACATCACCGGAATTCGGCGCTTGAACACCATAGTTCCGGTCATGCTCAGACGCATCGCCATGCATCGGTGCATAGGCATGCGCTGGAGCTGTTGCATATGGTGCCGTAGGCTCAGGTCTGGGCGCATGCGCACCAGGCTGCTGCAATCGAGGCTGGCTCGGTGACATTTGATAAGGCGGCGGCACCTCTCCGCCAGGGCTACGCTGTGGCGGCTGTGATTGCGGATAGCGCGGCAGCTGCTGCATGGATGGCGGCGGTGCCAAGGATTGCTGATCCTCTACTCTGGTCTCCAGATCAGCCATCGCTTCGGCCATCTGCTTCACCAGAGTTCCAAGAACTTCAACCTCAGCGAAAAGCGGATCGATCTCTGCTCGCGTCCGGCGCGGCACCGTCTGCTCCATGCCCGTCAGACGGCCTTCCAGATTGCCCACATCCTCATCGATATCGGACATGCGCTCTTCAAGGCGATCAACAGCTTCGCTGACAGCACCGCGATCGCGGGCGCGCCCGATCAGCAGGTGGATCAGGATCATTGTGCACATCAGCGCAAGGGAAAGAGACACAGCCTCCCCGAAAGGCCTGCCAAACTGGAAGATCAGCACGGTCGCAGAGGACAATGCGATCACGGCCATGCATACTGCAACAAATATGGTCCCTGTCCGACCCATGGCGTACGAATGTTCCGATCCGAATCAAGAGTTACTTGTTAATCATGCCTTAAGAAACAGCCGACACCGAATCCGCAACCCGCTTTCTGACGTAGAATCCGTAACTTGTCCCCGACTATGCGCTGCGTGATTTGAAAACTGGCGGGCAATTTGTCGCCAGGCGCTCCAAACCGATGAAAACCATTTAACCGGGCAAGGGTTTGCCGCCCAGCATGCAAAGCGCCTTTGGTCTTTCCATTTCTCCAGGCTTCCGTTAGAGTTAACTTGGGTAAAATTTGGTGTCGCGGCGTTTGATATAGTGCATTTGAAGAGAGGGCTGGCATGCGTGCTTCCGGGCAAACATCCAGGCGTCCTTTGCCGCATGCCGTTCGAGCTCCAGACAGAGGCCCCGGCGCTATTGCGGCCAAAGAAGCAGATCGCCCACCACAGCGCAGCCAGCAATCGGCTTTGCGCAACGAAGCAAGCGGACCGGGTTGTCATTCTGACGATCAAATTGAAAAAGCACTCGTCAAAGCACTCAAGAGCCCGGAATTTCAATCCGCACCACAGTTGAGGTCCTTTCTTGGCTTTGTGGTCCGCGCCACGCTCAATGACCAGCGGGAAAAAATCAAAGGCTATACTATTGCTGTCGAGGCACTCGGCCGGCCCGAAGACTTCAATCCGGTTACCGATCCGATTGTGCGCGTTGAGGCTGCCAGACTGCGGCGACGCCTCGAAAAATACTATGAAGGTTCCGGCTCAACCGACCCGGTCCGGATTACCATCCCAAAGGGCAGTTATACGCCGCAGTTTTCCGAACCGGCTGACAAAAACAAGGCGGGATCAGGGGGTGTTCGCACGCTCACTATCCAGTTCGACAATTTGGGAACCGATGCTTCGAACTCCCTTGAAACAGAGATAAGACGTCAGGACCTGGTCGAGCCTGCCTCAGGCGCAAATACGGGCCCGTCTGCGGGCCAATCAGGGGTATTGAGTGAATTGGAGGACTCCTACCGGCAACTCCTTCATAGCCATGTTCCCTTTCACATGGTGATGGTGATCGGCATTGCCTGTTTTTTGGTTGGTGTCCTGGCCGCAACCCTTTGACGTAGCGTTTTCCTTCGCAATCGTTGCCATTCAGTCCGCGCGTTAGCGCATTAAATGACCCATTTCGCCGTGAAACTGCAAAATGCGTCATCTGACAACGCTTTGTTTACCCTGTTCGGAGAATTATCAGGTTGACGAATCTTTCGATATTCGAAAGTGCCGGATCGAGCGATGGGAGTTGCCCAGTAATGGGGAGTAACGAGGGCACTGAGTTGCCTGTAATTGTACGTGTCCTGGACGCATCAGCTTCGGAAGCTGGCCGAACGGCAGCTGTCTGTGCCAAACTGGCTCATGCCTGCTCCGATCCTATCCTTTATACGGATTCTGCCTCCTGCCTTCAGGATCTCGCAGACAAATCAACCGACATCCTTATTATTGACCTTGAGACTATTGGCGGTGACGAAGCTCTTGAGGCTTATGCTGTTCGCTGTCCGAAGTCGGTGATCATGGCTGTCTCGGCAAAGGGGTCGGTGTCGCGCGCTGTCAGCGCAATGCGCGCGGGTGCTCATGACTTTCTGACGAAACCCTTTTCGCTCGACGCATTGGCATCGAAAGTTTCCTTCCAACTGGAACAGCGCCGCCCGGTCACTAGGACCGCACCGGCTCCGATCGAGCCGATGCCAGCCCCCGCAGTAGTTGAAAGACCTGTTCCGGTTCAACGGGTTAATGTACAAGATCTTGAAGTTACCGGCCTTTCGCGGTTGATTGGTGCTTCGGCCAAAATGCGGGATGTGCACGAACAGATAAGCCGCATGGCTCCATCCCAAGCGCCAGTGTTCATTACAGGCGAGTCCGGTACCGGCAAGGAACTTTGCGCCAACGCGGTCCACGATCTTTCAGAGCGCCAGTCGAACCGGTTCGTGACCCTGAATTGCGCAGCCATCCCACGCGATCTCATCGAAAGCGAAATCTTCGGCTACATGCGTGGAGCCTTCACCGGCGCTACCGACAATCGGGCCGGTGCAGCGGAACAAGCAGATGGCGGCACCCTGTTTCTTGATGAAATCGGCGAGATGGATCTGCTCTTGCAAAGCAAGCTGCTCCGGTTCCTGCAAACAGGCACATTCCAAAGACTGGGCGATACCCAAACCCGAAAGGTCGATGCGCGGATAATCTGCGCGACCAATCGCGATCCGGTTGCAGAGATATCAGCTGGCCGGTTCCGCGAAGACCTTTACTACAGACTTCACGTGTTGCCGATCCACTTGCCTCCCTTGCGCGAGAGACGAGACGACATCCTGCCATTGGCGGCTGCCTTTCTTGACCGGTATTCGGGTGAAGAACGGCGTTCTTTCAAAGGGTTCGACGCGGATGCGGAAGCGCGCATCGTTACCTATCCCTGGCCAGGCAATGTGCGTCAGCTGGAAAACACCATTCGGCAGATCGTCGTCATGAACGACGGTGCAGCGGTTACTTTCGATATGCTTCCGATTGTTATCCGAGACCAAAGCAGCCGTCCGAACGCCATAATTGATCTGTCCAGAGAAAGAGCACGGGTGCCGGTGCAAAGTCGGCCTTTCGGCGCAATCGAGCCGCTTTGGGCTCAGGAGCGACGGATTATCGAAGATGCTCTGGACGCCTTTGACGGTAACATCGCAATGGCCGCTGCAGCCCTTGAGATCAGCCCTTCAACTATCTACCGCAAACGTCAATCCTGGACGGCGCGTAGTCTTTAACCGTCTACATTTACCGCATTGCACACATTTTCTTGTCTATCGGGTAAAGTCAGTTTATATCGGCCACAACCCTGATAACAGACAAGACTAAAGGGCGTGTGGGAACTTATGAAAATACTGGCAGGTAGACGTGCAACCGGGCGGATCGCAGCAGCAATCCTGATTGCGACCGGGACGCTGACCGGCACATTGGCTGCGCAGGCTCAACCGGAGCAAGTCGCCAAACCTTCGCAGTCTTTTCTCCAGGCTCTCAACACATTGGATTCAGCCTGGAACGCTTCGGAGCTTGCCTTCACCGCCGTGAGCTTTTCCGAAGATGCAAGCACCGGCTACGGCAAATATACGCCGCTTGACGCGGCCAAGTTTGCAGATGGGGACACGATCAACGTTTATGCAGAGCCCGTTGGCTATGGATTTCAGGAAAGCGCCGACGGGTACGCCTACGAGCTCACCGCAAGTTACCGTCTCCTGAACCTGTCCGGACAGGTCCTTGCCGAACAAAGCAATTTCGCCTCTTTTTCCGGGAACAGCAGATCCAAGAAACGCGAGCTCTCTGCTGCGTTGAGTTTCCAGTTCAGTGGGTTGCCGGCGGGCGATTATCAACTCGAAACGAGCTTCAGCGACGAATTCGGTGGGAAGAAGGCTGCCTTTAACCTGCCTTTCACGGTCGTCGAGGCCAATTGACCGCTGAAAACTGCGGGCCCAGGTCAGTCTGCGGCCCGCTTTTTGAGGCTTGAGATGCCATTGCCTGGGCATGCCTTCAACCGCAAGGGCGGTCTGCCACTCAAGAGCGCACGATTTATCATCACAAAGCATTGACAAGACGGCCTTCGGTACATAAATCGTGGGCGCGTTAGCACTCGCCTTCGAGGAGTGCTAATAGCCTCATGAAGGGAAGGCCCTTCATGCGAAATCAACCTAGAAATCATGTCTCGCGCGCTGCCAATTGCGTGGGGCGCGCTCATGAGAGGAAACTAGTCTTATGGCATTTCGTCCACTTCACGACCGTGTCGTTGTTCGCCGCGTAGACTCTGAAGAGAAAACCGCTGGCGGCATCATCATTCCGGATACCGCAAAAGAAAAGCCGCAGGAAGGCGAGATCATCGCCGTCGGCACAGGCGCTCGCAAAGACAATGGCGAGATCGTTGCTCTTGACGTCAAAGCTGGCGACCGTGTTCTTTTCGGCAAGTGGTCCGGCACCGAAGTCAAAATCGACGGTGAAGACCTCCTGATCATGAAGGAATCCGACATCATGGGCGTGATCGCTTAAATCAGCGAACCGCTTTTTGATCTCATCATCATTCCAATTTAAGTGAGACGACCACATGTCTGCTAAAGAAGTAAAATTCTCCTCCGACGCCCGTGAGCGCATGCTCAAAGGCGTGGACACCCTGGCAAACGCCGTAAAGGTGACCCTTGGCCCGAAAGGCCGTAACGTTGTTCTCGACAAAGCCTTCGGCGCACCGCGTATCACCAAGGATGGTGTTTCCGTTGCCAAGGAAATCGAACTGGAAGACAAGTTCGAAAACATGGGCGCACAGATGGTGCGTGAAGTCGCTTCCAAAACCAACGACATCGCTGGTGACGGCACCACGACTGCGACGGTTCTGGCACAGTCCATCGTCAAGGAAGGCGCCAAGGCTGTTGCTGCCGGCATGAACCCGATGGATCTTAAGCGCGGTGTTGATCTTGCTGCTGCTGAAGCTGTCAAGTCGCTGGAAGCTGCTTCCAAGACCATCACCACGTCTGAAGAAGTTGCCCAGGTTGGCACCATCTCCGCAAACGGCGACGAGCAAGTCGGTCAGGACATTGCAGAAGCAATGCAGAAAGTTGGCAACGAGGGTGTCATTACCGTCGAAGAAGCCAAGTCTCTGGAAACCGAGCTGGAAGTCGTTGAAGGCATGCAGTTCGACCGCGGATACCTGTCTCCGTACTTCGTCACCAATGCTGACAAAATGCTGGCCGACCTCGAAAAGCCGTATATCCTGCTGCACGAGAAGAAACTCTCCAACCTGCAGGCAATGCTGCCGATCCTGGAATCTGTTGTTCAGTCTTCCCGTCCGCTCATCATCATTGCTGAAGATGTAGAAGGCGAAGCTCTGGCAACGCTCGTTGTCAACAAGCTGCGTGGCGGCCTCAAAATCGCTGCTGTAAAGGCTCCGGGCTTCGGCGACCGCCGCAAGGCCATGCTGGAAGACATCGCGATCCTGACAGGTGGTACCGTGATCTCTGAAGATCTCGGCATCAAGCTGGAAAACGTGACCCTCGACATGCTTGGCACTGCCGAGAAAGTGTCCATCACCAAGGAGACCACCACCATCGTTGACGGTGCAGGTTCCAAGGAAGACATTGATGGCCGCGTTGGTCAGATCAAGGCACAGATCGAAGAAACCACTTCCGATTACGACCGTGAGAAGCTTCAGGAACGCCTTGCCAAGCTTGCCGGCGGTGTTGCAGTCATCCGCGTCGGTGGTGCAACCGAAATCGAAGTGAAAGAGAAAAAAGACCGCGTCGACGATGCTCTGAACGCAACCCGCGCTGCCGTTGAAGAAGGCATCGTTCCGGGCGGCGGCGCAGCACTGCTGCGTGCCAAGAAAGCTGTCGCTGCTCTGTCTTCCGACAACTCCGACATCGAAGCCGGTATCAAGATCGTTCTGCGCGCTCTGGAATCTCCGATCCGTCAGATCGTCGAAAACGCTGGTGTCGAAGGCTCCATCGTTGTTGGCAAGATCCAGGAAAACGACGACGACACATTCGGCTTCAACGCTCAGACCGAAGAGTTCGTCAACATGATCGAAGCCGGCATCATCGACCCGACCAAGGTTGTTCGTACTGCTCTGCAGGACGCAGCTTCCGTTGCTGGCCTGCTCATCACAACCGAAGCCATGGTTGCTGAGCTGCCGAAGAAAGATGCAGCACCGGCAATGCCGGGCGGTGACATGGGCGGCATGGGCGGCATGGGCTTCTAAGCCAGTCGTTCCAGACGATCCAAGACTTAAGGGCGAGCCATTGGCTCGCCCTTTGCTTTGACCACCGCGATCTTCTAGTCTCGGTGCCAAAGTGATTGAGCCGTGGAGAGCTTGTTGAAACCCCAGCATGTGGAGTTGATCGTCACGATCGCCGAGCTTGGCAGCCTAGGGGCAGCTGCTGCCCGCATGAACAAGACCCAGCCAGCGATTACCAAGGCATTGAAAGCCGCAGAGACGGAGCTGGGAACACCCATTTTCTTTCGAGCGTCCTATGGGGTCGTGCCAACCCGTGAAGGACAGCTCATCGTCGATCGTTGCCGGAAGATCTTCGGCGATATCAAGAAACTTCGCGAAGAGGTTGCCCAGATCCAGGGGGACTATGTCGGAACGATCGATATCATCGTATCGCCGCTTGTTGCGCTAAAGGTTGTCCCGGCAGTCCTGCGCCGCTTTCAACACCGGTTTCCAAACGTGAAAATCGGCATCACTGGCGGTCACGCCCCTGCGGCCTTTTCTCCCCTGCGGCGCGGGGAGGCCGACTTTGTCCTGGGTCCCTCGCCATCTCCCAGCGACCTTCCAGGGCTTCAGGCAACGCAATTGTTCTCAACGCCAGTTTCGATCCTTACCGGCAGTCATTCGCGGTATCTGAGCGTGACAGATCCGCTTGATCTCAGAGACGGTCGCTGGATCATGATCGGACCGAAAGAACGCCGCCCGGTCTACTATGAGATCTTTGAAAGAAAGGGCGTGCGCCCGCCTGAACCCTTTGCCCGATCCGATTCCGTTCTAAGCATCCTTTCCATGCTCGAAGGAACCGATCTGCTATGCTCGTTTCCAAGCCTGCCGATACCAGAACTCCGTGCGAAATGGGACTTAGGGCTTGTGCCGATTGAGGAGACGTTGCCAACAGTCTCCATAGCCATCACCAGCGCAAAAGACAGAATACTCACCCCGGCCGCCTTCGCTTTCTCGGACCTCGTTCATGAGCATTGCAAAGGGTGGAGCTAGCTCATAACTAAAATTACCGAAAGAGAAAAATGGTGATTTGAAAGCTATGAGTACTTAGCCCTATCCTCTCCTATCAGGCGATCTTGGGAGGGACAGCGCTGAACATTCTCTTTGTCATGTATGACCAGTTGCGCTTTGACTACATGAGCTGCGCCGGTCATCCCGATCTTCATACTCCGAATTTCGATCGTGTTGCGGCAATGGGTGTCCGGTTCACCAACGCCTATGTGCAGTCACCGATTTGCGGTGCCAGCCGGATGAGCACCTATACCGGCCGCTATGCATCGTCACACGGCGCGCAATGGAACGGGTTTCCTCTGCGCATTGGCGAAATGACGATGGGTGACCACCTGCGCAGTCTTGGGATGGAGTGCTGGCTGATCGGCAAGACCCATATGAAAGCCGACAAGGAAGGCATGACCCGTCTCGGCCTCAGCCCGGACAGCGTCATTGGCGCACGCCAGGAAGAATGCGGCTTCGATGTCTGGGTCCGTGACGACGGCCTGTGGGGCCAAGGGCCGGATGGCTTTTATGACGAAAAACGTTCGCCCTACAACGAGTATCTGAAGTCAAAAGGTTACGACAGCGCCAACCCATGGGCAGATTTCGCCAATGCCGGGATCAGTGACGATCAGATCGCCAGCGGCTGGATGTTCGACAATGCCGACAAGGCCGCCAATATTCGCGAAGAAGACAGCGAAACGCCCTGGCTGACTTCTCAGGCAATCGAGTTCATGGAACAGGCCAAGGGAACCTGGTGTGCGCATGTCAGCTACATCAAGCCTCACTGGCCGTATATTGTACCGGCTCCCTACCACGAAATGTTTGGCAAAAATCACGTGCCTCAGGCTCGGCGCCACGCGCTTGAGCGCGAGAACGCTCATCCGGTTTATGCGGCATATATGGAAAGCAAGATATCGGAAGCGTTTCAGCAGGACGCCGTTCGCGAAAAAGTCATCCCTGCCTATATGGGGCTGATAAAACAGTGCGATGATCAGCTGGGCCGGCTGCTCGACTATCTGGAAGAGAGCGGACAGCTGAAAGACACCATGATCGTGCTCACGTCCGACCATGGCGATTATCTTGGCGATCACTGGCTGGGCGAGAAAGATCTCTTTCATGAGCAGTCGGTCAAAGTGCCGCTGATCATCCATGACCCTCGCGAAGAAGCTCAAGCAACCCGTGGGACGACATGCGATGCCCTGGTGGAAGCCATAGACCTCTTGCCAACTTTTGTCCAAGCGGCGGGCGGTAAAGTGCCGGACCACATTCTTGAAGGTCGCAGCCTGGAACCATTCCTGCACGGGAAAGCGACCCAGACACGTGACTTCGTCATTAGCGAATTCGATTATTCACCAACGCCTCAATGTGTGAAGCTAGAGCTCGAGCCCAGAGACGCGCGCCTCTTTATGGTGTTCGATGGCCGCTACAAACTCATGCACGCAGAAGGCGGTTTTCGCCCGATGCTGTTTGATCTTGCGTCCGACCCTGAGGAATTTGTCGATCTCGCGAAAGACAATGAACACGCCGTGGAAATCGATCGTCTCTATGGCTACCTTGCCCAGTGGGGCCGGAGGCTAGCTCAGCGAGTTACCAAATCCGAAGACGACATCAAGGCCATGCGTGGCCGCTCGCGGCGAAAGGGAATTCTTCCATTTCTAAAGGATGGCACCGAAGTTCCGGCCGAGTTGACGCAGGCCTATCGCGGTCCTGTCCTTCAAAATCATCTCAATGAGCGCAAGGAAGCGGGAGAGTGAGATGAGTGCAGTCCAGGCCGACAGCATAGACGCCAAGGCCCTTCCTTCCGGCCGTCTCGCGACTGGCCTGTCGGAAACACTCGCATTCTGTTTTGCGATGGTGATTTTGATCTACGCGGCTTCGGGTCCGATCTCCGAGTTTGTCCGGTGGATCATAGAAGTGACTACGCCCGGGTTCGATGAACTCTCCAGACGCGACAAGCGATTGCTTTATCGCGAGCATTGGCTTGGCGGCGGTTATCGAAGTTTTGAACGCACCTTCCTCTTGCCCACCGGCCTGATACTGGGCCTCCCGATCCTGTTTGCCTTTGCGATTTCACTTCTCACGCTTCACGGCAACCGCACTTTGCAGTGGCTGAACTGGGCGCTGACACTGTTGGCCGTTGCCGCCTTTTCAGCTTGGATCGTCAAGATCTTTGCGACTGATGGCGGCGCGCTTCCTTCCGCGCAACCAATCGACTACGTGATGTTCCCGCTCGCGACGATGATCACGCTCTATCTGACATGGCGCATGTTCGGCGGGTTCATCGTGGCGTTTTGCGCCTTCTGGATCGTGTATTTCTTTATGCGGGGCGATTTGCCCGGCTGGACCGGGATCCTTGCCGGATCTGATGCAACCTTTGGTCAAAATCTGCGCTCAATGGTGCAAAACTTCTGGGCTCAGACAGGCGGCATGTTCGGCCAGCCACTTCAGGTCGTCTCAGGAAACGTTCTTGTTTACATCGTGTTCGGCGCCGTGATGATGGCCTCGGGCGCCGGCGATTTGCTTTTGAAGATAGCCAATCGCCTGACCGGCGGTTTTGTTGGTGGTGCCGCACATGCTGCGGTGGCCAGTTCCGCGCTGTTCGGAACGCTTTCCGGCGCTGCAATTTCAAATGTCGTCTCCACTGGCGTGATGACAATCCCCGTTATCAAGAAATCGGGTTTCCGGCCTGCCTTTGCCGGCGCCGTGGAAGCAGCCGCGTCCACAGGTGGGCAGGTGATGCCACCGGTCATGGGCGTTGTCGCGTTTTTCGTCGCCGGCCAAATCGGTCTCGAATATCGCTACATAGTGGTCGCGGCGATCCTGCCGGCGATCTTCTATTACCTCGGCACCTTCTTGACCATCTACTTCGAGGCCCGAAAACAGGGGATCGGAACACTCAGAGCCGAAGACCGGCCTTCGCTAAATCGCATGGAACTATTCCAGTGTCTGGTGTTTATCATTCCGCTTAGTGTTCTGACTTACTTCCTTTTCGTCCAGCCATCCGTACCCAAAGCAGGTTTCTACGGTCTGGCTGCAGCCCTTGGGACGGCACTGGTTCTCTTTCCCGCGTTCCGGTCCGTAAGAAGCCTCTGGTCTGCATTCGTCAGCGCGGGACGCATGTCTGCCGCCATCGTTGTCATCGTAACCGCCATCGGCCTCATCGTTGGGCTGATCCAGGTGTCAGGCTTTTCAGGCAGACTTGCTCTGTTGCTGACCCAAATGGCAAGCGGGCCGCTACCGGTTGTCTTGCTGGTCGTTGCGCTCGGCTCCATCGTTCTTGGAATGGGCCTGCCGCCGGGCGCGACTTACTTCATCATAGTGATTGCGCTCAGCTCCGGCATTGAAGCAATCGGCATTCCACCGCTCACACTGCATCTGTTCGTGGTTTTCTTTGCCGTCATGTCGACAGTGACACCACCGGTTGCGCTGGCTGCATTTGCCGCGGCCCCCATTGCGGGCGCAGATCCCGTGCGGACAGGGTTTGAGGCGGCGCGCATCGGGATCGCCGGATTTCTGATCCCGTTTGTCTTCGTCTATCACCCTGCTGTTCTCTACAAGCTGCAGTTCCTCTTTGTCTGGTTCGGAGAAGACCTTCCGACCAGCCGCGCCATGCTTGATGTTGCAACGGTCGGATGGTCCGAATTCGCTTGGATCATTGTCGCCTTCATGCTCGCCATGTGGATGCTCGCATCCGCATTGACGGGATTTGACCGCGCGCGCCTCAGCCCGCTCGAAAGATTGGTGAGGACCGCACTCGGTCTGCTTACGCTCGTTCCGAGCCTGTTGGTGGCCGGTTTGGCAACTGTCGCCGGCATCGCACTGCTCGCCCGGCATTTTCATCTGTCACGGCATTCAACACCAAACGCACCAAAGGAATTTGCATGACCAAGGGAGGAAACCTCATGCGCCGACTAAGTCTTGCGACTGTTCTTGCCACAACCCTTATTGCTTCATCCAGCTGGGCGGAGGACGTCACGTTAAAAATGGCCACGATCGCACCGAGCCTCGGCCAAGCGATCACGATGGCTACCTTTGCCAACATCGTGACCGAGAATTTGGATGACGTCACGATTGAGGTTGCTGGTGGCGGTGCTGCGACCGTCCATATGCTGGAAGTAGCCAAAGGCAACCTCGATATGTCGATGGGCTCTCCAACGATCCACTCGCTGCTCAGCAACAAGAGGGCGATGTACAAGGACGTGGAAAACCACGAGGAGCTGGCCGGTAACATCAGCCAGCTCATGGCCTTTCCATGGGGAGCTTATCACTTTGCCGTACGCCCCGACAGCGGGATCGAATATCTCGATGACATTGAGGGGACAACCGTGTTTCTGGGCCCGCAAGGAGGTGGAGCCTACAACGCCGCCAAAGGCTGGATCCAGTCCACAACAGGCCTCGTTGCGGGTGAAGACTATGATGCAATCAAGGCAAACTGGAAAACAGGCTTTCAGGCCTTTCTAGATGGCAAGATCGACATGTATGTCAATGGCTGCATTGACCCCTGTCAGCAATTCATACAATTCACTGAGACCGAAAAAGTGCGATTCATCGGGCCGGAAGACGATAGCGGTGAAGCGGTTGACAAGTTTCTCGGCAAGTTCCGCCATCGCACAGAGGTTCCAGCAGGCCTTTACGCAAATCAGGTCAACGAAGGTCCCGTCAAATCCAACGACACCGGTGTCAGCATTGCCGTTCGCACGGATCTAGACGAAGAGCTGGTCTACAACATGACCAAGGCATTCTGGGAGAATGTCGACAGTATCGCATCCGATGCGCCTTGGGCAAAAGCGCTGACGCCCGAATATGCCGCAAAGGCAGAGGGCACAATCAAGCTGCACCCAGGCGCAGAGCGCTATTACAAGGAAATCGGCGCGCTGTAATCTGTACTTTCCGAAGACTTTCGCCGGCGTCAATCTTGCAAAGCTTGACGCCGGCGAACTTAGTCAGGTTGTGAAACAGGCTTTCCGGGTCTCTTCGGCAGGGTCAGTTCGGAAGCACGGCGATCCGCCTCTGCTTCAGGAATTCAATGGTGGGCAGGTCCGTTGCCAGGGAAATCGCCTTTTCATAGCAGGCAACAGCCTCGTTGTTTCGCCCCGATCTGGCGTACAAATCGGCTCTAACGGCCCAGAATGGCTGGAATGCCGGTCCGACGGTTTCCTCAATCGCCTCGATGGCCGCAAGCCCTGCTTCGGCACCATGCAGTCGGCCGGTAATCGCAGCTTGTGCAACAAGTCCGCCAGCCGTTGGCACTTTGGTCAGATAGGCATGATAGAGCTTGTTGAGCGCTTCCCAGTCCGTTTCACCGCTTTGTTTTCTTTCAATGTGAACGGCTTCGATTGCAGCCTCAATCTGAAACCGGCCAACCTCATCCAGACGATAAGCGCGCGACAACTGCCGCTTGCCATAGTTGATCAACCCGTCATTCCAAAGGTAGGTGTTCTGTTCATCCGTCGGCACCAAAATGCCTTCGACAATGCGCGCATTTACCCGGGCATGACTGAAGGCGATCAGCGCGGAAAGGCCAAGAACTTCTGCGCTGTCCGGCAGCAACTTGCACAACAGATCCGAAAGGTAGAGTGCTTCCTCACCGAGGGTGTCTGCCGGATCGAGCCAATCATGAGCATGCAGACCGTAAATCGCTTCAAGAACAGAAGTGCTCCGCTCAGGCAAAACCTCCCGATCCGGGATTTTGAACGGAATGCCTGCGTCCCGGATTTTTGTCTTGGCACGAACAAGCCGCTTTGAAAGTGCGGCTGGGGACATCAGATAGAGGCGCGCAATATGCTTGGCATCAAGTCCAAGGACGGTTTGAAGCATCAAGGGTGTATGCAGGTCTGCAGCGATGGCGGGATGCGCACAGACCATCATGAGAGCCAGGCGCTGATCCGGAAATTCACGACCTGAACTTTCTTCTTCGGGCATGTCGGGCAGCTCGTGTTCGGTTGGAAATCGTGTCTGGCGCCTTTGCACGTCCGTCAAGCGGTTGCGCGCGACCGTCAAAAGCCACGCGTCCGGATTGCGGGGCACTCCGTTTTCAGGCCAATGATCAAGCGCTTTGGCAAATGCATCCGCCAAAGCGTCTTCTGCCTGCGCAATATCACTCGTGCGCACTGACAGAAAGGCGAGCAGACGGCCATAAGAAGCCCGCGCCGCCATTTCGGCTGCGCAGGCCGCATTGCTCAATTGCCGCCCATCGCGGATGCCCGGATTTCCACCTTGCCGGTTTTGGCAGCCGGACATTTTTCGGCCCAAACCATTGCCGCATCCAGATCCGGAACATCTACGACGAAATATCCACCAAGTGTTTCCTTGGTGTCAGCAAAGGGACCATCCTGAATTTCCTTCGCTCCCGCCTTCAGCGATAGGGTCGTCGCAGTCTGCACCGGCTGCAGCCAATCGGTATCAACAAAGACACCAGCTTCCTGCAATGCGCCGATATAGGCCCCATAAACTTCCTTTTCAGCTTCCCAGTCTTCAGCAGTCATATGTGCAAGGTCGACCGGGTCCGTATAAAGCAAGAATGTGTAACGCATTTTTGTTTCCTCAAATTTTCAAGCTGATGATCACGCAGCGGATGCCAGGTTGTCGAGACCCTGTTCAAAGGTCTTGCCGACCATGCCGTCCATAAAGAGCCCAAAGACCCGGAAGACCGGATTGTAGCCAAGGTCCATATCCATGCGCCACGTGACGAGCGTTCCGCCGGGTGCTCCCACAGCCGAGATCTCCTGGACCGGTTTGCCCATCGCGCCAAGATCTATGTCGTACCGCACGGCATCTTGGGTCACGGCAGCTACGGTCTGAGTGCCCTTTCCGTCCTTGCCATTGAACCGGAAACCCGAGCCGACACCACTTTCTGGTCCGAAGGCGGTGATTTTCAGGTTGGCATCGGCGGTCAGATACGGATTGAATTTCTGATATCCGGTATTGGAAGCCGCCAGGGACAAGACTGTTGCCGGGCTAGTTGCCATCACGGCCTGGCGTTCAACATGTATCTGTCTTGGCAGCAGCAGAGTTCCAGCAGCAATCAATGTCAGTGCACCGACACCGCCGGCCACAAAAGTCCAAATCGTCATGATGTCCTCTCAGTCTTTTCTTGAAAGCACCTTTGCTTTCACTGACATGACGAACCGCCTGGCTTGCGATGGACATTCCTCAATTTTTTTGCCGGACACGAATACCTCGGGCCTCGCGTGACCAATTACCGATCAACACTCTTGCAACTATCTCTTTGATTCAAAATAGTATTTTCATCCCGTCAGGTGTTTCAATCTCTGCACGGTATTTTACGTGTTTCCCAATCTGTACCGTGGGCGATGAGACGATGTTCAGCATTTCATAGAGCATCTCAAGATTTCCAGGGTCGGGGTGCCGCACGGAAAATGATAGAAGCCGGGCTCCCATATCGGGTATCTCTGCCATTGAAGTCGGATCATCGCGGTGATCGATCAAGGATGGCAGTGCGCCTTCATGCGGCAAGGCTCCATCTTGGGGAATTGAAAATGCAAATTCGGGTTCAATGAAGGGAAGAGCAACTTCGTCTCCAAATAGTCTTCCATATTGTGAAAGAACAGCGCCTATATCTTTGGTGCTGGCGACCCAACCTCTGAGGCGGCGGCCTTCGTCCCAGTTCTTCCTGACGTTTTCATTATCATCCAGTCCGAACCATCGGGACCTGTGCGGTTGGCGTCCATCGGGATCAACCGCGATGATTTCCAGATAGACGCGATCTCCGAGCTGCAGCCTATGATTATGAGTGCCCATATACTCATGCCGTGTGCCGAATGGCACGTCCAGGTCAAGACAGTCCCGGACATGCGCGACGCCTTCCGCCAGCGTCGGAGCGATGACGGTTAGATGGTCGAGCTTCAGCATGCAGCGGATCCTTCTGCGGATAGGGATAGGGACAGCCCAAATTCAAGATTGTTAACCATACCCTGCCATCATCTGTTCCGGTTTTACTATAGGTGACGACGACTTTCGGCAGCGGTGACCCCTTTGAAAATCGAACTCGCGCCAATTCGTACGATCTTCGGCATTGATCTGCGCACACTTGCCCTTTTCCGCATTCTTCTCGGCGTTTACATCCTGATTGATCTCGCAATGCGGAGCCGCGATCTGATCGCACACTATACGGATGCGGGTGTTATGCCGCGATCCGTTCAGATCGATCATCTTTATGTCACCACCTGGTCGCTCCATCTGGCAAATGGGGCGGCTTGGTTTCAAGGACTTTTGTTTGGGATCGCAGGCCTTGCGGCTCTCTGCCTGATCGCCGGCTGGCGCACGCGCTTCATGACGGCCGTTTCCTGGGGTCTGATGTTGTCGGTGCAGAACAGAAACACCTTTGTGCTCTCCGGCGAAGACAATCTTGCCCTTCTTCTACTCTTCTGGGCGTTGTTCTTGCCTTTGGGGGCCCGGTACTCCGTTGATGCCGCGTTGGACAAAACGCAATACTTTGTCAAAAACGAATATGCCTCAATCGCCACAGGTGCCCTGCTCCTGCAAGGCATGTCGATGTATTTCTTCAGCGCGCTTTTAAAGACACATCCGATCTGGTTCAAAGACGGCACGGCAGTTCATTATGCGCTTCAGCTTGACTATCTCGTGACCGCTTTCTCGCTCTGGTTCAGGCAATTTCAAGGTCTGATGACAGGCCTGACCTACTACGTCTATCTGCTTGAGCTCGTTGGTCCGTTCCTTATTTTTTCACCTTTGTTTCACCGAACGCTGCGAATGGTTTTCATGGTGGCGTTCATGACCATGCATTTGGCGTTTCTTCTATTTCTTGAAATTGGTTTTTTCCCGCTCATTTCGATCATCATGAACCTGACTTTCCTGCCGGGCTGGATGTGGGATGCCTTCGCCAGGAAGCTTCCTCGACGCACCAAAGCCGACCTTCACATGTGGTTCGATCATGGATGCGATTTCTGCGAGAAGACCTGCTGTTTCTTGCGGGTGTTTCTTTTTCTGCCTGCAACACAAATCCGTCCTGCGCAGGACGGCCCAGACATCGGTGCAGAGCTGGAGGCACGGAACTCATGGGTTGTCACAAACGGTAATGAACGCCACTACAAGTTCCAAGCCCTTGCTCTGGTTGTCAGAGCGTCGCCGGTCTTCTTTCCCGTCGGCTGGTTGCTCAATCGCGCCATTTTTCGAAATACCGGCAATCGGATCTATGACTGGGTGGGCCGCAACCGGAAAACACTTTCAAAAGTCTCCCGCAACTGGTTTGCGTGGCGGACCTCACCTCCCCGGTTCGGCGTCGTGACCCAGTCGCTGGCTGCAATTTTCCTGTGTTTCATCACGGTGCAGAACGTAGCCACCTTGCCATGGAGCGGCGTTTCTCCGCTGCCTGCTTCTTTCAAAATGGTTCGCCAGGCACTTGGCCTTTTTCAGCACTGGACAATGTTTGCGCCCTTTCCGGAGATGACCAGTCCCTGGCCAGTCATTGAGGGCGAACTTGCCGATGGCACGATCGTTGATGTCTATTACGGCAACGTGGGACTGGCCGACTTTGAAAAACCCGCCGTGGTTTCAACCGTCTTTGAGAATTACAGGTGGCGCAAATTCCTTTCGAACCTTGAAGACCAGACCTACGACGACAGCCCTCAATTTCTCGCACTGACTTACGGCCAATATCTTTGCAGGACCTGGGCCAGTTTTGACCCGGCCATGCCTGCGCTGAAATCCTTTGTCATCTACTTCCAGATTGAAAGATCTCAACCACCCGGTCTGCCGAAAGAGGTGGAGACCCGGCAGGTCTGGAACCACGAATGCTCCGGGTGATTGATTGCCTTCTATCTTAAAGTGGACAGCGAGCTAGTTCCTCGGCGGAATATTGATCGCCTTTTCGCTTGCAGGACGTTTCAGGCAGGTTTCGACCCATCGGACAACGTTCTTGTGATCCATATATCCGGTTACTTCAGCCGCTTCATAGAACCCGTTGATATTCCGTGCCCAGGGCCAGCTGGTGACATCCGCGATTGTATAGTCGTCACCCATGATGAACTGCCGCCCTTCGAGTTGGCGGTCCAGAACGCCGAGAAGCCGTTTGACTTCGTCGCGATACCGCTCAAACGGGCGACGGTCCTCATACTCCTTGCCGGCAAACTTGTGAAAGAAGCCAAGCTGGCCGGTCATCGGGCCCAACCCGCCCATCTGCCACATCAGCCATTGGATCGTCTCATATTTTGCAGCCGGATCGGCCGGAAGCAGCTTGCCCGACTTTTCTGCAAGGTAAATCAGGATGGCACCCGACTCCCACAAAGCCAGAGGCTTTCCGCCCGGCCCATTGGGATCGATGATCGCAGGGATCTTGTTGTTCGGATTGAGCGACAGGAATTCCGGGGTCATCTGATCATTGGTCGCGAAATCGACTTTGTGAGCTTCATATGCCAATCCCGTTTCTTCCAGCATAGCCGACACCTTGATGCCGTTCGGGGTCGGCAGCGAATAAAGCTGGATCCGCTCAGGATGTTGAGCAGGCCATTTTCTGGTGATTGGGTAGTCGGTCAATGCAGACATTAGATGCTCTCTTTTATTTCTGTTCCGAAGGTCTTTGCCGGATTACGCTGCGCATATAGGACATCGTCATCGCATTTAAACCCATCGTTTGTCGCCGATGAATAATTGGGGAAGACACAAGCGCGCAAACACCTTATAGCTCGCGCGCTCAAGCGGAGAGCCGAACCAGGGTCAGACCTTTTCAAGGAGATATTGATGGCGGACGATACCGAAACGCGGATTGAAAAGCTTGAAATAGATCTCGCCCATGCGACAAACACCATCGATGAACTCAACACCGTTGTAATTGAGCAAGGCAAGCAGATAGAGCGGATGAAACGTGTGCTTGCAAACATGACCGATCAGGTCGAGGAGCTGATGGACAACGTGCTGCCTGGTCACCAGATCGACAAGCCGCCTCACTACTGAAGGCATCCTGGGCGTTTGATCCATTCCAAAGCCGGTTTTGTCAAAAACACTATGCTGACGGAAGTTTCAAAGAAGGTGCTTCATGCGTGTCTTGAAATATCTGGGCTTCCTGCTCGTGCTGATTGCCGGCATTGCCGGCATCTCCTGGTGGAATACGCGCCCTCCCACTGTTGAAGTCGTTACACCCTATAGAGGCAGTGCGGCTGAAGTCGTCTATGCAACGGCTGTTGTAGAACCCGTGCGTTGGGCCAAAGTCACCAGCATCATCCGTGAGCGCATAACTTCGCTATGCGGCTGCGAAGGCATGGAAGTCGCCAAGGGGGACCAGCTGGCCGAACTGGACAGTGGCGATGCCCGTGCAACACTGGCCGAGCTGGAAGCACGTCAGGTTCTAGCCAAGTCCGACAGAGAACGCGCAATGCAACTCCTGGAAAGGCGGGTGGTCAGCCAGCAGGTCTACGACAAGGCCCAAAGCGAACTCATTCGCGTCAATGCCATGATCGCGGCACAAAAGGAACGTTTGCGCGATTACAGCATCGTTGCTCCCATGAACGGCGTGGTCTTGCGTCAGGATGGAGCAGTTGGTGAAGTCGCGGAGCCAGGTGATGTTCTGTTCTGGATCGGCCAACCCCAGCCGCTGCAGCTGATTGCCGAGGTGAATGAAGAAGACATTCCGAAAGTCGCCAAAGACCAGAAAGCGCTCATCAAGGCAGACGCATTTCCAAAACGGGACCTTATGGCAACCGTTTCAAGGATCACACCCAAGGGCGATCCGGTGCTGAAGAACTACCGCGTCTATCTGGACCTTCCGGACGACACACCCTTGCGCATCGGCATGACCGCTGAAATCAATATTGTCACAGATGAAGAAGCAGACACCTTGCTGTTGCCGCTTGCCGCCTTCGATGGTGCACACGTGCAGGCGATTGCTGAAGACAACACCGTCTCGCTTCTTCAGGTCGATACCGGAATCAGGGGCACACGCGCCGTTGAAGTGCTGGCCGGTGTGGAGCCGGGTGCAAGAGTTGTCTTTCCCTACAATTCAGATCTGGAAGCGGGACAGACTGTCAGGCCGGAGGCCGCGAGCGAGCCATGATTCTTTTGTTCAGGATCGCGGCAACCCATGTCCGCAACCGCATGCGACAGACTGTTGTGTCAACGCTTGGCGTGGCGCTCGGGGTCGGATTTTCCGTTGCCATGGCAGGTTTGATGGAGGGTTCACAACGGGACTTCATGTCGACCTTGATCGAGGCAATTCCGCATGTCGAGATCCAGGACGAACAACGTGCTCCGGCCTTGCAGCCCGCCAGCGAACGATTTGACGCAGTCGCTTTTCACGGGCTGAGACCGAAGGAGGATCTGCGCGGTATTCGCAATCCGACAGAGGCCCTGGCGTCCTTACGCGATTGGGTGAACGGTTCCATGACACAGCGACTGAGCGGCCAGGCCGTGCTGCGTTATAGCGGACAGGACATCGGGCTGACTCTGACCGGTGTGGTGCCCCGTGACGAACTTGACGTTTCCAAGATCGAAGACGACATGCGCCAGGGCTCGCTCAAGGATCTTGAGGTAACGTCGAATGGTCTCGTGCTCGGCAGGAAAGCTGCCGAAAGACTTGGCGCGGATGTCGGGGACACCGTCACACTGACATCGGCGAACGGTGTGGCAAAAAGGTTCAAGATCGTTGGCCTTTTTCATACAGGCATCACCGCCAGCGACGAAGGCTTTGCTTATGCGCCCTTGAAAGCTGTCCAGATCCTTCTGGAAAAACCCGACATCATCAACAGCATCTCCATTCGTCTTTCAGATATTGGCGAGGCAAATGATGTGGCTTCCCGCGCCGAACGGCAGCTCGGATACAAGGCGGTTTCCTGGGAGGAAGCGAATGAAGGACTGATGGAGGCTTTCTTCGTGCGCAATGTCATCATGTACACGGTCGTCGGCGCCATACTGGTTGTGGCAGGCTTCGGCATTTTCAATATCGTGTCCACCATCGTTCATGAAAAGGCAAAGGACATTGCGATTCTGAAATCGCTCGGATTTCCAGAAACGGACATCCAGCAGATTTTTGTCCTTGAAGGCCTCGTGATCGGCGTGCTTGGCGCGATCGCCGGGTCAGTGCTGGGTTTTGGCCTTTCCAGCTATCTCGCAACGGTCAAGTTCGAACTCACGACGGATGTCGAGGTGACCCGCTTGCCGATCTATTTTTCGGTTTTGCACTACGTGATCGCCTGCCTTCTGGCGCTGTTTTCTTCTGCAATCGCCGGCCTGATACCTGCCCGCAAGGCCGCTCGTCTCAATCCCGTTGACATTATCCGGGGGCCACGTGACTGCTCCCGCTGCCGCACCGATAGAACATCCGCTGCTGGAAACACGTGACCTGACCCGCATATTGCCCGCTGTTGTTCCTGTCACGCTGGTCAAGGATGTCAGTTTGCGGATCGGTCATTCGGAGTTTGTCGCAATCACCGGACCTTCCGGTTCCGGGAAATCCTCATTGCTTTATCTGCTCGGCCTGCTCGACAGACCGACAGGGGGCGAGGTGTGGATTTCCGGTACAGAAACCGACCGTCTGTCTTCCGGCGAGCTTGCGCACATACGGTTGGAAAAGATTGGCTTCGTATTCCAGTTTCATTTTCTTTTGCCGGAATTCACAGCGCTGGAGAATGTCATGATCCCGATGCAGCGGCTTGGAAAGCTGCCGCCGAAGGAGCAGCATGAACACGCGGAGGGTCTGCTGGCCGGGCTTGGGCTTGAGGACTTCCTGAACCGCCGGCCAGAGCAACTTTCCGGAGGTCAACGCCAGCGTGTGGCTGTCGCCAGAGCGCTCGCAAATTCGCCGGACCTGATCCTCGCCGACGAGCCCACGGGGAGCCTCGATTCCGTTGCCACCGAACAGGTTTTCGAAAGCCTGCAAAAAATCGTAGAGACCCAGCAGACAACCATTATTGCGGTCACGCACGATATGGACCTGGCAAATCGCATGGAACGGCGTGTTCACCTGGTCGACGGGCAAATTGACTACGACCGCAAACAATAGCGAAACCTCAACAACCTTTTCGGTGTCGGTAACATTGAAATCACAAGTGAATTTGTCATAGGTCCACCGCTTGCCATTGGTTTGAAGACATGTCATAAGCCCATCATCATCAAGAGAAGGGCTGGCGCCCTCGCCAACCTGCCGAACCGGGCAAGGTGGTTTCCGCAACAGGGATGCGGCTGGAAAGATCCTCCAAAGAGGCTATCCGGCAATCAAGCGGTTTCACAGCATGCGCCAGTCCTCCTCGGGCAACCGATGGAGGATTTTTTGTCTCAACAGCCTTTTGCCGGTCGTGCGGCAGACCTGATCGAGCATCATCTTGGCGCCCATGCCGAACTCGCCGAAACGTCAATCTGGCAGCGAGCTGCCGAAGATTGTGTTCTGGCGCGTATCAAATCACTGCGTATTGTTGGTGGACTGCCCAGGCACAAGGCTGCCCTGCATCCGGACGAACGCCTGGACAGGTTGAAGAGCCAGCTTCAGCTTTGGGCAAATGGCTGCACATGTGCTGTCGACGAAGATCTGTTCGCCGACATTGTCAACCGTCACCTGTCTGATCGCTAGATTTGGTCAGTCATTGTTGGGCACAGGGCGCGGCTTGCCGCCATCATCGACCGCCACCATTGTGAAGATAGCTTCGGTGACCATTTCGCGATGCCCGTACCGGTGCCGCAAGGCCCAGGCTTCCAATCTGATTTCCATGGATGAGCGTCCAACCCGGATCACTTCTGTATAGACACACAAAACGTCACCCACGTGCACGGGACGAATGAATTTCATCTTGTCGACCGCAATCGTGACAACGCGGCCCTCTGCCCTTTGACCGGCAGCGATGCCGCCGGCCAAATCCATTTGCGACAAAACCCAGCCACCGAAGATATCACCTGAAGCGTTGGTGTCTGCCGGCATCGCCATTGTTCGCAATGTCAGATCGCCATTCGGTTTAATTTCGGTCACGGCCGAGCCCCTCCTTTTTCAGACAGGTCGAGACTACCCACCGCGGCACAGATCACAAGTCCTACTTGATCAAAGTCACTCAAATCACCAGCATCATGATTGCCATGATCCAGAGGGGTAGTGGCGCAGCGATCCAGATCAGAACAATCGGGAGGCCGCGCTGCAGCAAGTTCTTGCGCATATGAAGAAAACTCCTTTTTCAGGCAAAGCCGGGGATCTCAATCACCGTCAGGATTGCGAGTGCCAGCATTCCGGTGATGAATGCTGCCTTGGCACTGCCAATCAGGGACCGGCCTGCCGTGTCGAGCCGTGGCATCGGTAAGTCGCGCGAATCCAGATACATCGACAGCAACATCAACGAAAAAACGGCGAACCAGACAACGACAAGCACTTCGGCGACGAGCACAATTGCAATCAACATGTCCCTATCCAGTCCTGCTTCGAGTTGAGTTCTGGAGGTGGCACTGCGCCGGCAACCCCAAAAGTCGCCAGCCACAGACTTTGCGCGATACGCTCTGCAACAGCGATGATTTCGTCGGCAATGTCGGGCACGAACAGCTCCCGTACAACGGGACGGAATACGCCAAGCCACAAGGCATAATCCGCACTCACCAGCTCCTTCTGTTTAAGATGAGCCGGCACCGGCTTGCCCTTGTAAGCTCCGTTTTTCATGAGTACCGACTGCCAGAACGTTTCCATTTTCGGCAGATGCTCATCCCACTTGCCATCCAGCCGGCGGTTGAAAATCTCACCAAGTCGCGGATGCGCGCGCACACAGCCATAGAATGTCTGGACCATCACATGGATCGACTGCTCGTCAACATGCTCATAACGTTGCAGTCGGTCGCCCTTGTCGATCATCGGCCGTCGGCCAAGTTTGTAACCGCGGCCTGAGAATTTACCGGTTTGCATCGCTTTCTCTAAACATTCATCTAAAATGCATCTTTTAAATGACACAAGCTCGTACTAAAATCAACATCTGAGATGAATGTTTTACGGGAAGCTGCTATGCGCCTCAGTCAGGCCAGTGATTTTGCCTTACGAATTCTCATGGCCACCGGACAGTCCGACCATCCACAGACGGTCGAGAAGCTTGCCAACCAGCTCGGGCTGGCAAAATCTCACGTGATGAAAATCGTCGCGCATCTTGCAAAGGGCGGCTATCTGGAAACCACTCGCGGTCGTGGCGGCGGCATCAGACTGGCAAAATCGCCAGACGCAATCAGGCTTGGCGATGTTGTCCGATTGATTGAGCCGGATCTTGGCGTGGTCGCCTGCCTGAAACCCGGATCAACTGTGTCCTGCGCTTTCCTGCCACGCTGTGCGTTGAAGGGTGCAATGGCACAGGCTGCCGAAGCGTTTCTTGACAGCCTTAATGGCCAGACACTGGCTTCGATTCTGGTTGGAACGCAGAAAGCCAGGCTCTTGGACGCAACTGGCTAAAGCGTTGAGGCCTGCTCGAGAAACTCGATCTGTTCAAGACAGTAATAGCCTGAAATCCGGCTGATCGTTCCGGCCCGTTTCCAATCGTTGAGCACACGGCTGACATTCTCGCGCGCAGCACCGGCCATATTGGCGATATCCGCCTGACTGAGCTTGTAGTGCACCAACATCCGGCCATCGTCGAGAGGTTTGCCGAACGTTTCTGCCAACTGGAGCAGCGTTTGCGCAACCCTGCCTGGAAGAGGCAGGAACGAGCGCGCGGCCAAAACATCATTCGCGTGACGCAGTCTCTTTCCGACGATGGATAGCATATGACGATAGACGGCCGGGTGCTCGTCTGAGAACCTTTGGAACGCCGCCTTGTCAATGAAAGCGAGTTGCGCCTCTTTCAACGCGCTCACTGTCGCCGATCGGGGCCTGCCATCCAAGAGTGCCAATTCGCCAACAAGATCGCCTGGCCCGAGAACGGCCAGCAACTGTTCGTCGCCTTCAACGGACAAAAGAGACACTTTCAACGACCCTTCCAGCACGGCATAACAACCGTTGCCTGGGTCTCCGTTTTCAAAAAGAATTGTTCCAGCAGCAATCTTCATGGGCCGCGCAAGCCGTGACAGCCCAACAGCCAATTCCGGATCCAGCCCCTCAAGTGAAAAGCTGTTCTTCAAAAAGTCTTTAATTTCCGCCACACCTACCCCCTGCCAACAGCGTTGCCGCGACGAACTTTTTTGGATCAGACGCAATCCTGTGATGTTCATCACGTGCAATCAAGCAAAATAACCCTATATCTAAAGTCATGGAAGCGGGGTCGCCCCTCCCTCCTTCCAGGCCTCCACGAAAAACGGCTCTGTTCCCCGCAGGGCCGTTTTTTCGTTGAAATAGAGTTCTAGTTTAAAAATACGTCTTTTTTGTCCAGAGTATGGAAAAATCTCGTACTGGCCAAAACCTCGTACTGACACTCCCTGATCGCTATTTTTTTACGCGGCTCTTCGCGTCTGAGACGATCATCGGCCCGTCCGGGAATTGCAGCGACAAAGCTGAGATCGCTCATACCGTCAAAGTGATTGTGCAAAAGGCGCTGCAGCTCTTCGCGATCGTCCGTTTGCGGCAAAGGCTCGGCTCTCGGCAAAACCTTCATATTGTGGGCCTTGGCGAGATGGGACAATCTCAACGCTTTCAAACCGGGCTGAACAGGCGAAATCAAAAGGGGCGGTTTTTCGAAGTCCGCATGATCAACGGCCTTCAGAACAAGGCGCGCAATCGACATTCTTGAAAGCAGGCCCTCACGAACGGCGATGAAGTCAGGCTGGCGCTTCATCAACACGCTGTACCTCGCCAGCTGCGCCTTGGCTTCTTCCAGCATAAGTTCATCCGGCATCAAGCGGGTCAAGGCACGGAAATTGAGCTTTTCCCGACTAAACGTCCTCTCGCCGTAGACTTCCTGCATACGCGAGCTGACCGGTGACACTCGATCTCCACTGAAAGCAATCGTTACGCCGAAAAGAACCCGATTGCCGACTTTCTCAGCCGTTTCCTGCAGCGGGCGAAACTCACGGGGCCATAGTTCTGTAGCTACAAGAGCGCCGACAGCACTCAAGCGCCCTTTTTCGGCGAGCTCGCGCAGGGCGCGGTCAACCCCGAAAGCGAGACCGTAATCCAAGGCACCAAGTGTTATTCGCTTCATCTAAATCCGGCGGGCAAATAGCAATTATTCAGGCACATCCCTGCGTCATTCGCCCGCGCAATGCAAGTCCGTTGTGAACTCAAGCACTATGCCGCAGTTGTCCTATCTAAAACGGACCGGCTCAAAAACCGGCTCGATCGGACCATCAACCTTGTAGACGATCAACCTTTCAAGGCTGACACCTTTAACCTTGCGCTCAAGCTCGGCAACCTCTTCGACCCTTTCAAAAACTTTCTGAAGGTCGTCCGCCTTGTTACGGCGATCTTCGGTGACATAGAGTCCGGACTTTGCCAGCAGGCTGTTGTCGGGTGGTGGTGTCATCAGATACCGCACGCGTTCCGTCACCTGGAAAACCGGCAGCTTGTCTTTGAAAAGAAAGTCGAGTTGCCCGTTCAGGCCATAGCTTGTTGTCGCAATGAAGGCGGCATCTTCGGCGTCCGCAATCGCCTGAACCGAAGCACCAATTTCAGTCCAGCCGCGCAATTGAAATGTCGGATCCTTGCGCGCGAACCGTCCGGTGATGGGAGCAACTGCATGCAATTGAACAGTCAGAGCAACAATGACACCCAACAGGACCCCGATGGCCCCAACCCGTTGCCACAATAATGCGCGCATTCTAACGTTGGCCACGAATACGGCTGCCATGATTGCAAAGGCGGGAAACAGGGGAGCAGGCCAGTTAGCCTGCACTCTCGCGTGCAAGGAATGATAAAGCAGATAGAGCAAAAACGGGGCAACGCTCAAGAGCATCAGTGATGGTGCGTTTTCTCTCGCTTTTAAGCCCTTCGTCATTTGGTAAGCACCGAAACCGGCGAGAACAGCAATCAACGGATTGAGCAGACCGACCAGCGCACCAAACAATTCAAAGACATATTTCGAAGTGAAACCGCCTCCGCCCGCTCTGCCGAATTGCTTATAGAAGCTTGCCCACTCGTGCGCGTGGTTCCAGTAGAGCACAGGAGCAAAGCACAACAGAGCGGTCAGTCCTCCTGCCCAAAGCTGCCAACACCCCCACCATCGACGTGCGCCCGGCACCCAGATGAGCCAAAACACAATGCCGGCACCCAGAAAGAGTACCGAGTATTTGGAAAGAAGACCGCAACCGGCCATCAGGCCAACCACCAGCCACCAATTTGCATTTTGAGAGCGATTAAGTTCGGCCAGCGCCCACAGGCTCAGGCCCCAGAACAAGACCGAGGGAGCATCCGGCGTTGCCAGAATACCGCCGATGCCCACAAGCAGGCTGGTGTTTAGGAACAAGACGGCCCAACCGGCGGCATTGCGGCTGAACAAAATCGAGGTTGTTCGCCAAAGAGCAAGAGAACCGATGAGGCCGGACAGGACCACCAGGGCGCGGACTGCAAAAACCGTGTCTCCGAACAGAGCTTGCCCAATCGCAATCCACCAGCCGATCATTGGAGGATGATCGAAATAGCTGAGCGCCGGATTTAGACCCCAGATCCGGTAATAGGCTTCGTCTTCTACGAAATGAGCCTGTGATGCAGCGAACAGCTTCATGGCTGTCAGCAAAGCAATGATAATCACCAGACCGGCCGGCCTCAGAAAGATCGGCTCGCTCTTTGGGTCTATATGTGAAGTCATCTTTACCGGGTCAGTTTCTGCGCCAGGTCAGAGCCGCGCTGGCCGCATAGTTCCAGACAGCTCCCATGACTGCGCCTGCCGTGCCTGCAAACCACCAATAGGCCGGGTCCGCATACATCAGGTTTGCGACCCCCACATTGGCCAACACGCCGACCGAACAGACGGCATAGAAAGTAAACAGGCCAATCACGGCCTGCACACCGCTCAAGCGCCGATCGCGATAGGTCAGCTGGTTGTTCAGGAAGAAGTTGGACGTCATCGCAACAAAGGATGCCGCTGTCTGAGCAAGATTGAACTCCAGTTCGCTCAGCAGAAACAGCCGCAGTGCCACAAGGTGAACCACAAGGCCACTGGCACCGACAAGTCCGAACATCAGAAAACGCACAGAGACGACGTCACCGAAATACTTGGCCAGCAGCAGGCCAAAATAATCAAGCGTCACGAGCGTATCAAGCTTGCTTTCGCCGTGCTGCCGCTCACGGAAAGTGAACGGAAGCTCTTTGATTTTCAACGCTCCGTTTGCGCTGGAAACGAGGTCGAGCAGGATCTTGAAACCTTGTGGCGAAAGCTGTGGTGCCAGGCTTTCCGCCTTTTCGCGCCGGACCATGAAGAAGCCACTCATCGGATCCTTCAGCGTTACGTTTAGAAGCTTTTGCGCCAGACCATTGGCAATATTGGAACCCCAGGCTCGTATCGAAGACAAACCTTCGCCAACCGTTCCGCCATCGACCTTCCGGCTGGCAACCACAAGATCGGTGTCATCCTTTTTCAGGGCATCCAGCATCTTGGGCAGCATGGTTTCGTCATGCTGGAGATCGGCGTCCATCACGGCAACGAATGGAGCTGAAGATGCAAGTATGCCTTCAATGCAGGCTCCAGACAGGCCCCGTCTTCCGATCCTGCGGATCACCCGAACTCGGGCATCTCTTGCAGCAATATTGCGCGCAACCTCGGTTGTTCCGTCAGGCGAATTGTCATCGACGACTATCGCTTCCCAGCGAATGCCGCTCAGCGCAGTTTCCAGAAGACCGACAAGGATCGGAATATTGGCAGCCTCGTTGAAACTCGGCAGGATCACACTGAGTTCGGCGGACCGCGCAGTTGCCGGCGTATCAACGTCCTGGGCCTTGCTCTCTTCCATTTGCACTGCGCTGTCCATTTCAAACCTTATCCGCTGCCATCTTATCCGCCTTGGCAGTTCAAGCAGCCGCAATTCTCACAATTTGCCCGGGACCATAGCCCGCCAGAGATTAAATACTCGAAAACACGAACTGGAACTCTCGGCCCTTGGCGGCGTTGCCCCGGTCCCGGCAGAGACCTTTTAACGGCAACTGTGAAGCAAACAAGGCAATCCGGCAGCTTTGCATCATTCCGATACCTAAGATGAGCAAATCCTTGTGACTTCTGGCGCTTTCGCCCGTCTTGCCCTTGTGACCTGTTTCTTATAGGACAACCGCAACATCACAAATACCGGGCGGTTTGCCGTTTGACGCCGGCCCGCAGGGAACTCGCCAGGATCAGAAGACTTCATGGCCAAAAAACCGAACAAACTGAAAGCCCGCTTGCCGCGCGGCTTCGTTGACCGCACTGCTGACGACATTCGTGCGACGGATGAGATGCTGGCCAATATCCGTGCGGTCTATGAGCAATATGGCTTCGACCCAGTCGAAACGCCTGCCTTTGAATTCACTGATTGTCTCGGAAAATTTCTTCCCGACACCGACAGGCCAAACGCCGGTGTCTTCTCCGTACAGGATGAAGACGAGCAATGGATGAGCCTTCGATACGACCTGACGGCGCCGCTCGCCCGGCATGTTTCCGAAAACATCAATGAAATTCAACTCCCATATCGTACCTACCGGTCCGGCTGGGTCTTCCGGAACGAAAAGCCCGGTCCAGGCCGGTTCCGTCAATTCATGCAATTCGACGCCGACACAGTTGGTGCTCCCGGCGTACAGGCCGACGCGGAAATGTGCATGATGATGGCTGATACGATGGAAGCCCTTGGCATTCCGCGCGGCGACTATGTCATCCGTGTCAACAACCGCAAAGTACTGGACGGCGTTCTGGAAAGTGTGGGCCTTGGCGGCGAACTACACGAGGAACGCCGCCTTACGGTCTTGCGGGCCATCGATAAACTCGACAAGTTCGGTGTTGCAGGCGTCCGTCTTTTACTTGGCGACGGCCGCAAGGACGAAAGCGGCGACTTCACCAAAGGTGCTGGACTGGAGCCGGCTGCGATAGACACGCTCGTTGCCTTTCTGTCTGGAACAGATGGCATCGAAAACGACGGTATCACCGAACTCAACACGATGGCTGCGATCTTTGCCAGCTGTGGCTACGACGAAGACAGGATCAAGATCGACCCATCCGTTGTCCGCGGCCTGGAGTATTATACCGGCCCTGTCTATGAAGCCGAGCTGTTGTTTGACGTGACCAACGAAAAGGGCGAAGTCGTTCAGTTCGGATCCGTTGGCGGTGGCGGGCGCTATGACGGACTGGTCAAACGCTTCACCGGGCGCGATGTTCCGGCGACAGGGTTCTCCATCGGCGTCTCCAGACTGATGACGGCATTGAAAAACCTAGGCAAGCTCGGCACCGCTGATGTGGTGGCTCCGGTGCTGGTGACTGTCATGGATGGCGACACGGCAACCCTCGGGAAATACCAGAAAATGGTTCAGGATCTGCGCACCGCCGGTGTCCGCGCGGAGATGTATCAGGGCAATTGGAAGAAATTTGGCAATCAGCTGAAATACGCCGACCGGCGCGGCTGCCCAATCGCGATTATCCAGGGCTCAGACGAGCGCGACGCGGGGGAAATCCAGATCAAGGACCTGATTGAAGGCAAACGATTGTCGGAAGAAATCACCGACAACATCACCTGGCGCGAAAGCCGTCCGGCCCAGGTCACGGTCAAGGAACCCGACCTTGTCGTGACTGTTCAGGGTCTATTGGACGGGCAGGCTGATGATCGCAGACGGGCGCGCGAGGAGTAAGCCATGGATGGCTCGGCACAGATGAACAGACCGGTTCCTTCGAAAATCGAAGCAGTGCTTGAACTTTTCAAGGTGGCCGGTCATGCGGAAGTCAACCCGCCGATCCTCCAGCCCGCTGATGTCTTTTTGGATCTGACAGGCGAGGATATTCGCCGTCGGCTTTATCTCACAAGCGGTTCGGACGGTCATGATCTTTGCCTCCGGCCCGACTTCACCATACCGGTTTGCCGTCATCACCTGGCTCAAGACACAGTGAGCCTTCCAGCCGCCTATTGTTACCACGGCCCCGTGTTTCGGCAGAGACCTGCCGGTCTCGGTGAAATTCCTCAACTCGGCGCAGAAAGCCTCGGGCGGACCGATACCAGCGAAGCCGATGCTGACCTGCTGGCGCTCTCTGTCAATGCACTGGAAACGTTCGGAGTTCGTGAAAACTCCATCCGGGTTGGTGACGAGACCCTTTTTGCTGCCGTTCTTGAAAGTCTGGACCTCCCAAACGTCTGGCGTCGCCGTCTGCGTGACCTCTTTGGCGAAACCGACAAGCTTTCGGCTGCAATCGAGCGGATGGCGGGTGGTGCTGTTTCCGACGACGAAGGCCGGGATGTCCGCCTTGGTTTTCTTTCCGCTCTGGAAGGCGCAGACCCTGAAGCGGCGCACGCGGTGGTCGAAGATCTTCTTTCCATAGCCGGGATATCTGCTGTCGGTGGGCGCACACCCAGTGAAATCGCAGACCGTTTTCTTGAGCAGGCTGCGCTTGCAAGCGGCGCACGCGGTCATGATAAAGCAGCCGAAATCCTTTCCGCATATCTTTCGCTGACATCAGACGGTGCGAGAGCCGCATCGGTCCTGCGGCAGTTCGGCAACGAATTTGGACTTTGCCTCGACAAACCGCTTGCTGCGTTCGAGCAGCGGATGATGGCTGTTGACCAGAAGGGCATAGACCTCTCTCGCCTGAACTTTGCAGCCGAATTTGGCCGGCGTCTGGACTATTATTCCGGCTTCGTCTTCGAGATCCACGCTTCGAAGGAAACCGTGGAAGGTCCGCTGGTGGGTGGAGGCCGCTATGACAAGCTGGTCAATCTGCTTGGTGCTGAGGAAGATGTTCCAGCCATTGGGTTTTCCATGTGGCTGGACCGGATTGCAGCGAGCGTTGAGGGCTGACATATGAGCAAACTGATCATCGCCGTCCCCTCCAAGGGCCGTTTGCAGGAAAAAACGCATGACTTTTTCGGCCGCGCAGGTCTGAAGGTCGTGCAACCAGGTGGCGCACGCAACTACCGCGGCGCGATCAAAGGCCTCGACAGTGTCGAGATTGCGTTTCTTTCTGCCTCGGAGATCGCACGAGCGCTTTCAGACGGCGCAGTACATTTCGGCGTCACCGGCCTGGATCTTGTGCACGAGAATATTGCAGACCCGGGCGTGACCGTGCACATCGTAACGCCACTTGGTTTCGGGCCAGCTGATGTCGTGGTCGCCGTTCCGAAGGCGTGGATTGATGTTGAGACGATGGCGGATCTCTCCGATGTTGCCTCTGATTTCAGAAACCGTCATGGCAGCAGGCTTCGGGTCGCCACAAAATACGTCAACCTGACCAGATCATTCTTTGCAAATCACGGAATAGCCGACTACCGGATCGTGGAAAGCGCTGGGGCGACCGAAGGCGCGCCAGCGGCCGGATCCGCGGAACTTATCGTCGACATCACAACCACCGGCTCCACGCTTCAGGCCAATAATCTGAAGATTCTCTCAGACGGGGTCATGCTGAAAAGCCAGGCCAATCTGGTGGCATCCCTGAGCGCAGACTGGTCAGACGAGGCATTGACAGGTGCCCGGGCCATTCTCGACCGGATTGCCGCGGAAGAGGCTGCCCGCGACGTCAAGTTGGTCAAAGCCGTTGTCGACGATCGGACGCAGGCCCTTAGAGCCGTGAGCCATGTCGGTGCTTTGCAACGCTTTTCTGAAAGCGATGACATGAACCACGTCAGTGTGTTGTGCCCGAAAGATGCAGTTGCGGATTGCGCACAACTGCTGATCGCGGAAGGTGCTGACACTGTCACTGTCGAAACGCTGGACTATGTTTTCTCAAAGGAAAACCGGCTGTTCGCGCCATTGCAGGAAAAAGTCGGCAACTAAGTTCAGCCAGCTTTACACTGGTCGCTTGAAGCCTGCCCGTGCCTTCTCGATCTTATCCCTGCAGCAGCACCCTTCCAGATGGTCGTTGACCATACCCATGGATTGCATGAAAGCGTAGACCGTTGTCGGGCCGACAAAGCTCCAGCCGCGCTTTTTGAGATCCTTGGACAACGCCGTGCTTTCCGCTGTCCTGCCGAGCGTCTTTGCAGTTGGAAAATCAATTTTTTCCGGTCGATCTTCCGTCTTTGGCTCAAATGCCCAGAAATAGGCTGCCAGAGAACCGAATTCTTTTCTGAGTTCAAGCGCCCTATTGGCATTGTTGATGGTGGATTCGATTTTCTTGCGATGGCGAACAATTCCACTGTCATTCAGACAGCGCTCGACATCCTTGTCCGTGAATTTTGCCACACGCTCGAACTCAAAATTCGCAAATGCCGCCCGAAACCCCTCACGCTTACGCAAGATGGTTAGCCAGGAAAGGCCTGACTGAAACCCCTCCAGGCAGACCTTTTCAAAAAGCCGACGATCTTCGTCAACCGGCCAGCCCCACTCTTCATCGTGGTAGCGCTGGTAATCCTCCAAACCGCCGTACCACCAGCAACGACTTTGCCCGTCCGTACCAACAAGCAATCCAGTGTCAGGATCCGGTTCGGCTTTTGCTGCAGGCGCGCTTTTCTGTTCGGTCATGACCCACTCAATATTCACTGTTTGTTCTCTATCTGTTAGGCCAAATTGACGGTGTTGGCAAGGCAGCAAAAAAGCTGGTGAAGGCAAACAAGAAAAAGCCCGGCAAACAGCCAGGCTTTTTGGGTCTCCTGCAGAACGATTGCTGATCAGGCGAACAGTGCGTCGATGTCGTCCTGCGTTGCAACATCGGCATCCGTTTCCAGTGCCGGCCCGTTGAGAAGCGCAGCATCGCCTTCCTTGAGGTTTCGCTCTTCGATTTCGAGTTCCTTGAAGGTTTCAATGCCACCCCAGATATCCATCATCTGGATGATCCGGTCTTCCACAAACCGAAGTGTGGCGACCACCTTGGTGATACGCTGTCCTGTCAGATCCTGGAAGTTACAGGCTTCAAAGATGCTGATGACCTTTTCCTGGATGTCGTTCGCAAGTTCGGCATCCTCCGCACCAACGCGTGCAGACAATGTGTTGGCGGTCTCGTCAATAAATTCTGCCGAGGCAAGAATCGTTTCGGTTGCGCCTTCCGTTCCAACCACGACAGCATCAAGTTCATTGGTCACCCGGGTCATTTCTTCACCCTTGGAACCCGTTGTGTGATGCAGTGTCGCGATTTCCTTTTTGGTCTGAGCAATCGCTTCATACATGGCGTCCAGCTCGACCTTCAGCTTGGCAGCCTCCGAAAGCTCCTTGCGGAACTCGGACATGAATTTTGCGCCCATTTCCTCCGGGTCAAGGGCCTGCTGTTCTCCAGCACCCTTGCCCATCATGGCCTTGAGGCTGGCAATCTCCGCCAAGACTTCCTGGTGACGGCGTTCTTCTGCATATCCGGGGTCATCGTTTGCCCCTGAATTCATACGTATCAAGCTTTCCGCTCGAAAGGATCTTTTCACCGCGGCCATGCTTACTCCCGTCCCTAGCCCCTTTGGCGATTGAAATCGCTGCGAGAACCATCTTTAACAGCGGAAGTTTAAAGAATTGTTTTTTCAGTTCTCGGAGCAAATGGACCGACGCTTTGCACTCTGGAAACAGTTTAATCGCTTCCCTCATTGAAGTGCTTTGGCTATCCTCCCGCGACAAGATCAAGGGAATGGCCTGGCGCATGACAACACACGAAACCGCAGAGCCTGCCCGGCTACTGCCCGCTCCAATGTGATGGTGAAGCGGTAGATTCCCTTATGAAAATCCTGCGCTCCAATTTGCTGATTCTTTTGATGACCGGATTTTTTTGTTCGTCCCCGGTGCAGGCGGCGAGTGAATCCTTTTCCATGGAAGAAATCATGGATGGGTTTGAAAAGACGGTTTTCGGCCTTGAATATCGCAGTTGGAGCTGGCGGCCATACCTGGTGAAGAAATTCACCCGGCCTGTGCTTTTCTATGTTCATAATCTTTCCGCCCGTGACCGTCGAAATACCGTGAACCGGTTCGTAAAGGAAATCGGCAAACGAGTGGGCGGCCTGACGACTGCGATCACCAATGACCGGGCAAGCGCCAATTTTGAGGTTTACGTTGTCGACAGGGTTCAGTACGAACCGGTCGTGCGCAAGGACATTTATAAAAATGATCGCGCCCGTGTCCCCGGCAGATGTCTCGTCCGGGTTGTCTCAGGTCGCAACGGTATAAAGAGGTCGGCAGCCGTCATTGTTTCAGACGAGGGCGAGTTCTTGTTCCGACGCTGTCTGGTCGAAGAAATCCTTCAAGGGCTTGGTCCCATGAATGACGACGCTGCCCTGACCCACTCTGTCTTTAACGATTCTTCCCGGCACAGCAGGTTTACGGTTTTCGACCAGCTGATTCTCAACATGCTTTACGACCCGCGCATAAGACCCGGCATGTCAAAACAACAGACCAGGGACATCTTGCCGATTGTTGCGCGGGATGCACGACGCCGCGTTCGTTAACCAAAGTTTCTTCAAAAGAGCAAAAAATTCAATATCGATTGAATTCATGCGCATAGTCGCAGCACGATAGATAGTGTTTTATTAAGCCTGTTCTTCAACTAAGAAATAACCATAAGAAACGATTACTTCGTTTCTCTGACTCAGATTCACTTTTGACTGAGCGGCAGCGCTTATCATCCTTGCCAATCCGTTAACCGGCGCTTGTAAATGCCGGTGAACGTGGTCGATCACAAGTTTATGAGTACTGCCATGTTCTTTTTGAAAAAAGTTACGAGTCTGGCTTTGGTTGCCGCAAGCGCCCTGGTCGTTGCTACCGGTATTCCGGGCGCACAAGCGTTGGCCGGTCAGGTGTCACCACCTCCGCTGGTATTGAGCCCGAACCTGACTGAACCCTGGGTGCTGCAACTTCAGCCACGCGCACAGCGCCGTGCGGCCGCGCCTGTACAACGTCGTCAGGTGGTCCAGCCGCAGGTTCGCCGCGCAAACTGGTGGTCACCACGCCAGCAGCCGGTTCGTCAGCAACCGCAGCGCCAGGTGCGTCAGCCACAAAGCCGACAGGTTAGCCCGCAATTCCTGCCAACCGTTGTTGACTATCACGGCAAGCACAAGCCAGGCACGATCGTGATCGACACCAACGCACGCTACCTTTACCTGGTGCAAAATGACGGGACTGCCCGCCGTTACGGGGTTGGGGTCGGCAAACCGGGATTTGAGTGGGCCGGTTCCCACAAGGTAACCCGAAAGGCCGAATGGCCGGATTGGCGCCCACCTGCAGCGATGCGCAAACGTCGCCCGGAATTGCCTGCTTTCATGGCTGGTGGGCCTGAAAACCCGCTCGGCGCCCGCGCGCTTTATCTGGGATCGACACTTTACCGTATTCATGGCTCAAACCAGCCATGGACCATTGGACATGCCGTGTCATCGGGATGTATCCGCATGCGAAACGAGGACGTGATGGACCTTTACGAGCGGGTGAAAGTCGGCACAAGGGTGCACGTAATCTGAGCACGGATGGCTCCGATAAGAGTTAGTGGATCAAGAAACGCGCGGGTCTTTTCCTGCGCGTTTTCTTTTCGCAAATCTGCTCAAGCCTTGCACGTACACGGGTTTGTCTGCAGTTTATCTTTCCAGAAAGCTCATTCCCATTGAGCAACAACCGAAGTTATCCCGGCCCGTGGCATGACAGACTTTTCCAAATCCTTCTCGGCCCGTTCCGACGCAGCCTATTTCGTAAAGGCGGCGCTCGTCGGTCTGCTTGTCGGCGGATTGGCCACGGGTTTTCATTCCGGACTGGAATTTATTTTTGCCCAATATGGTAACCTCAGAGCTTTGCTCGGGTCAGGCTATCTGCCGTATCTGGTCTCGATTTGCATTTCGGCTCTTTGTGTAACAGGTGCGTTCCTGCTGGTTCAGCGTGTCGCACCTGAAGCAGCGGGCAGTGGCATTCAGGAAATAGAAGGCGCCATGGAAGACAAACGGCCCCTGAACTGGGCCAGAGTTCTCGTGGCCAAGTTTTTTGGCGGCCTGCTGGCGCTTGGTTCCGGCCTGGTTCTGGGGCGCGAAGGCCCCACCATCCACATGGGGGCAATGACAGCCGAGGCGATTTCAAGATCGGGCAACGTGACCGCTCCCGAACACAAAGGCCTGCTGGCAGCCGGTGCGGCCGCCGGACTGGCAGCCGCCTTCAACGCGCCCCTGGCGGCGATCCTATTCATTGTGGAAGAGACAAGACGGCAATTTCCCTTCTCTTACCGGACCTACATGGCGGTTATCATCGCGTCGATCCTCAGCGCAGCCGTGATGGAGGAGCTGACCCATATAGGCCCCATTCTTCTGGTCGAAGTCAGCTACATACCCGTCTGGAGTTATCTGCTGCTTGGCCTTCTCGGGATTTTTCTCGGTGCGCTCGGTGTCTTTTTCAATTATGCGCTGATCGCGGTAATGGATCTTTTCTTGCGCATTCCCAGAGGGTTGCGCTGGCTTCCCGCCCTGGCCATCGGCGCGCTGACGGGTATTCTCCTGAATGCCTTTCCAGATGCAACAGGCGGCGGCGAGGATCTTGTTCATCATCTGATTGCCAGCAATTACGGCGTCTACGCACTGTTGCTGCTGACCTTGCTGCGCTTCGGCGGGGTCTTGTTTTCCTATGCATCCGGCGTCCCCGGCGGAATTTTTGCACCCATGCTATCGATCGCCACATGTGCTGGTCTCGCATTTGGTGTCGCATCGGTTGAATGGTTGCCGATCGAATCGGACTTCCGCGCTGCCTGCGCAGTTGCCGCCATGGGCGGGTTTTTTGCCGCGTCGGTCCGGGCTCCGCTCGTCGGCGTTGTGCTGGTGATGGAATTGACGGGCGCCTATGCGCTGATCATGCCGGTTCTGGTGACTTGCACAACGGCCTCGTTGACGGCGCACCATCTCGGTGGCCGGCCCATTTACGAACAGCTTCTTGAACGGACACTCAGACTGGCGGGTGAAACCGTCGATGACGAGAAAGACAAAACCCCGGTACAGCTCGGCACCCGCGAGAGCTAAAAAGGCTCACCTATTCCGCGGCCTCAGGTGCATGCAGAACCGTTGCGATATCTTCGGGCTCCGGCCCCCCGTAAACCCAGTCCAGCAGTTCCGCCGTATGTAAGATGGGTATCTGCGTGCCCAGACCGATCTGGGTCATGCAACCAATATTGCCCGTTGCGATGACATCAGGTCGGGTGCTTTCAATATTGGCCACCTTCCTGTCGCGCAGCTTTTGGGCGATCTCCGGCTGAAGAATGTTGTAGGTTCCAGCCGACCCACAACACAGATGCCCTTCCGGCACGTCTTTCACTTGAAAGCCCGCAGCGCTCAGAAGGTCCTTTGGCTGGCGCGTGATTTTCTGGCCATGTTGCATGGAACAGGCCGAATGGTAGGCAACCGTCAGATCTGGTCGTAACCGAGGCTCGCCAAGATCAACTCCGGTCAGAAATTCGGTCACATCCTTTGCAAGAGCTGAAACCCGCGCAGCCTTTTCTGCGTAGGCGGGGTCGTCTTTCAGCATGTAGCCGTAGTCCTTGATCGTCGTGCCGCAGCCTGATGCGGTGATAAGGATCGCATCAAGCCCCTCGCCCGAGGCTTCCGCCGACCAGACGTCCACGTTGCGACGGGCATTTTCGAGCGAGGCTTCTTCCTTGCCCATATGGTGCACTAAAGCACCGCAGCAGACTTCGCCCTTCGGCAAAACGATTTCATAACCGGAGCGTCGAAGCAGCCTGATCGTTGCGTCGTTGATGCCAGGGTTCAGCACTGGCTGAGCGCATCCGCTCAACAATGCCACACGTCCCTTGCGGCTTTTCTGTTCAGAAGCAAAGACACCCGGGCCTTCCATCTGGCCACGCATTGGTGCTCTTGACGGTGCAAGTTCCAGCATTGCGCCCATTTTGGCGAAGGGGCCACCGAAGGACTTCAAAAGTCCGGCCAACGGCCGTCCGAAATAGGCACCTATCAGAGCGAACCGAAACCTTCTCGGATAAGGGAGCACAAACGAAAGAACCGAACGCATCAGACGGTCGGTCAAGGGTCGCTTGTAGGTCTTTTCAATATGCGCCCGGGCATGGTCGACCAGATGCATGTAATGCACCCCGGAAGGGCAAGTGGTCATACAGGCCAGGCAACTCAGGCACCGATCGATATGCTTGACGACCTTCTCGTCTGCCGGACGGTCGTTCTCCAGCATGTCCTTGATCAGGTAGATCCGCCCGCGGGGACTGTCGAGCTCATCACCCAGCAATGTGAAGGTTGGACAGGTCGCAGTACAGAAACCGCAATGCACACATTTGCGCAGAATTTTTTCAGATTCCGCAACGTGCCGGTCCTTCAGCTGTTCTGCAGTGAAATTTGTCTGCATCGCGTTCCTGTGTCCCTCGCCTTCGACAATCGCTGGCAGATCGTACGGGCTCACAAATGGGGGCACAAGGTGCCTTTCCGGCACAAACGTTTTGCCTGATTGGACAATGAAGCGATCTGGCGAATGCTTTTCACACCAGGCAAATCGAATGTGAATACGAGATAAATGACATCCTCAGAAACAGTTCAAATTCGGCGAACTAGAGTGCTCGTCAGTGGGCCGATTAACCCCGATTGAGGACTTTTTATGTTTAAGAAAATTGCCAAGACACTTTTTGTAACTGCCGCCCTTTCCAGTCTCGCAACAGGCGCACTGGCCAAGGATTGGATCGAAAAGGTTGAAGTCAAACGCGACGGCATCGACGTCATTCCTGTCGAAGTTTCCGCCAGTTCCTACAATTACACCAAGATCAAATCCAAATCGCATCGCTTCCTGTTGCGCCTTTACGGCAAGGCGACCAGCGGCGAACGCATTGTTGCGATGAAAGTTGGCTCCTTCAAAAACGTGCTCTATTTCGAAGGAGACTGGTCGCTTTGGAGCAAAAGTTTTCAGAACCGCGATGTCGGGTCAGGATCGAAACGCACTGTCTCAATTTCCTACAAGCCAACGATCCCGCTGAAGAAAATCAGATGGCAAGGTTGGGACCCGGTACAGGCCTGCTCGCTCAATCTGGACAAGAAAATCAAGAGCGGCATGAAGAAATCAGTAGCGCTCGGCAAAACCTGGACAGTGTCGGCAAAAGCCTATTTTGAGCTGGACGCGGTCGCGGCCCGAAAAAACAAGGCAAAGAACAACAAGTGGTCTTTGAAAAACACGACCCATCAGCGTGACGGCTACGGCTACAACGTCACCGTCAAGTGCCTACCGGCCAGCTGACGTCACCTTAGACACGCGCCGGCACCCCTTTGCCAAAGGTTTGGGGTGTCGGCGTCGTTGGCAGATAGCCGGATCAGAACATCCAGGTTTCAGGGTTCGGCACAGGCTCGTTGCGCCCCGCCAGCTGAAGCCCTTTGATGCAACGCACGATCATCCAGATAAGCACCGCGATAATCATCAGAAAGCCGATCAGGACAATGGTCAGCAACGCGCTGACGATACCGAACAACAGCCCGATCCAGAAAGTGCGTATCTGATACGTGTAGTGGCTCTCGACCCAGCCTGTGCTTTTGCCGCGATTCAAGTAGGCGAAAATTACGCCGACAATCGCGGTGAACGGCACAATGATATTTACCAGATAAAGGATATAGACAAGTGTGGCGTTCTTGCCGCCCGGCTCCATGTAGCCGGCAACATCGGATTTATCTTCCATTTCACGCTCCGCAATTAAAAATACGATTGGAAATGTAAAACAAACTACACGCCCATGACCAGACGTCCAGGATTTAGAACACCTTTTGGATCGAATTGTTCCTTCAAACGTTTGGAAAGTGCCGCAAGAGGCGCCGGCTGGGGCTGAAAAACGGCGACGCTTGATCTGATGGACGGAACTGCCCGCACAAGTGTGGCATGCCCACCTCCAACAGCGTCAACAGCGGCCCGTATATGCTGATCATTGACAAGTCCATCCAGACACATCAACCAGATGAGCCCGCCGCTCCAATCGAAAAACGCGTTGATTTTCAGTTCCTTTTCAAGGAGCTCAACCAGTTTTGGGCCAACCGTCGGTGCAACGGAAATCCGCCAGACAGGATTGTCCACGCCTGCGAACGGGCGAACGTCCCTGACTGTCTGCCAGAGTTTCCTGCTGTCTTGTTCTTCTATCCGGGTGACAGGCCCATAACTTTTCAGAAGGTCTTCAAGGGTTTTGAACCGATAGTCGACGGAGGTTTCAAATCCCTCCAGACGCAACAGCGTCCTGCTTATGTCTCCATCGATTCCGGCCGGCAGATGCGCAGCACCGGAAACTTCCGCGGAAGACCCCATCGCCTTGCAGAGCGCACTGATGCCACGTGCGGCATCCAACCCGGAAAGCACGAACGTCGCCGAGGTTTCCGGTTTCGGGTTGACCTTCAAAGTCACCGTCGTGGCCACAGCCAGGGTACCGAATGCACCGCAGAGTGCTCGCGGCAGATCGTAGCCCGTGACATTCTTCACCACCTTGCCGCCGGAATTAAAAATTTCTCCACGACCCGAAACAGCTTCCATGCCAAGGATGTGATCCCGAGCCGCGCCTGCCTTCAACCTGCGCGGTCCCGACAGGTTTGCGGCAAGAACACCACCCACAGTTCCCTGTCCTGCATCGACATTCAGAAGCGGACCGTAATCCATTGGCTCGAAGGACAATTCCTGTCCATTCTCATCGACCAGCTTTTCGATCTCGGCGATCGGCGTTCCTGCCTTGACGGTCAACACCAATTCCGCCGGTTCATAGCTGTCGATCCCGGATAGTTTTGACAAGTTCAGCACATGAGCGGTCTGAACCGGTCGCCCAAGGCTCCTTTTTGAGGCCTGTCCCACGATTTCCAGCGGCTGGTCTTCGGCAGCCGCCCATTTGACGGCGACTTCCACGTCTTTCGCCGTTTGCGGCTTGAATGTTGCGTCCATGTGATCCCTCAAAACCGCGGAATGTCCGGAAAGGGCAGTTGCCCCTTGTGAACATGCATCTTGCCAAGTTCGGCACAGCGGTGCAGCACCGGAAAAACCTTACCCGGATTGAGCAGATGCTTCTCGTCGAAGGCGCATTTGACCCGTTGCTGCTGTTTCAGATCCTCTTCGGAGAACATGTCCGTCATCAGATCTCGTTTCTCGATACCGACACCGTGTTCGCCCGTCAGAACGCCGCCGACTTCCACACAAAGCCTAAGGATATCGGCACCGAATGCTTCCGCGGCATCCAGCTCGCCGGGTTTGTTTGCATCATAAAGAATTAGGGGATGCAAGTTGCCGTCACCGGCGTGAAACACATTCGCCACGCCAAGGCCGTGCTTGTCCGACAACTCCCGCATCCGGGAGAGAACCTTGGGCAACTCGCGGCGGGGAATCGTTCCGTCCATGCAAAGATAGTCCGGCGAAATCCGGCCGACTGCAGGGAATGCCGCCTTGCGACCGGCCCAGAAAGTCATTCGTTCTTCTTCGTTCTGGGAAATGCGGATGTGGCTGGCCTTGTTGGCCTTGGCAATTTCTTCCACCCGGCCGATCAGGAAGTCGACTTCCTTTTCGGGACCATCGAGTTCAACGATCAAAAGCGCTTCGACGTCACGAGGATAACCGGCATGGACAAAGTCTTCTGCGGCATGAATGGCTGGCTTGTCCATCATCTCCATACCGCCAGGAATGATGCCCGCTGCGATGATATCTGCAACGCAACGACCACCATCTTCACTGCTCGGAAACCCGATCAGCAACGCACGCGCGGTTTCCGGTTTCTGCAGGATCCTGACCGTCACTTCGGTGACAACACCCAAAAGTCCTTCTGATCCTGTCATCAAAGCCAGCAGATCGTAGCCTTCGCTGTCCAGATGTTTGCCGCCGAGCCTGATCACCTCGCCGGTGATCAACACCATCTCCAGTCCGAGCACGTTGTTGGTGGTCAGGCCATATTTCAGGCAATGCACCCCGCCCGAATTCTCGGCAATGTTTCCGCCGATGGAGCACGCAATTTGTGAGGACGGATCGGGTGCATAGTAGAAACCTTCGTGTTCAACGGCGCGCGTGATGCCGAGATTGGTAACGCCCGGCTGAACGACGACCGCACGATTATCATAGTCGATATCGAGCACACGGTTGAACTTCATCATCGACAAAAGCACGCCATCTTCGAGAGGTAATGCTCCCCGGACAAGGATGTCCCGGCGCCGCGTGGCACCACTTTCACATCATTTTGATGGCAGTACTTCAGGATCTTCGAGACCTGCTCGACGGTTTCGGGCAAGACCACGATCAACGGCAACTGGCGATACGCTGTCAGGGCATCGGTCTCATATGCCCGCATTTCGCGCTCGTCGTGGATCACGCCCTCCCCCGGCACTATGGCCTGGAGGGCCTTCAAAATATCCTGGCGCCTGGCAAGCACTTCCGGATCCGGTGCGGGCATTGCGATCGCTGTCACGGGCTAATCTCCTCGATTTTTAGCCCTGCGCTGATCCGGAAAGATACTTACTGCGTATCCAGAGCTGGCAAAGCAACACGTCCCTAGTCTGACAAGTATCGCGGCGGAGGGAAATGTTCGGAAAATAATAAATATTTTTCGGTGGGATTGAAAATGAGCAATCTGACGGACATGGAAATTTTCGCCCGAGTGGTGAGTGCTGGCAGCATGTCGGCAGCCGGACGAGAAATGAACCTGTCACCGGCCGTGGTCTCGAAGCGCATTCGGCGTCTCGAGGAGAAACTCGGCACGCGGCTTCTCCAGCGGACAACGCGCCAAATCGCGATGACCGAGGCGGGCCAAGGTTTCTACGAGCGGGTCGTTGCCATCATTGCTTCGGTTGAAGAGGCCGAAAGCTTTGTTTCCCGCGGTTCGGCCAGAGCGAGGGGAAGCCTGAAGGTTGCCGTACCAACCTCATTCGGGCGCCTTCACATTGCCCCGCATCTCGGCAACTTTCTGACCGCCAACCCGGATCTGACGGTCAATCTGGACCTTTCGGACGACTTCGTCGACATTGTCGGAGACGGATATGATCTGGCAATCCGTATTGCAGAACTGTCTGATTCAAGTCTGGTCGCACGCAAACTTTCTCCAGTGCATCGGGTTTTGTGCGCCAGTCCATCCTATATCGCCAGATATGGCATGCCTGAGACAATCGAAGACCTGAGCGAACACGTGACACTGGCGTCCACCAATCAGGACCCGTGGCGATTGGCGGGACCGGACGGGATCGAAACGGTACGTACACGCGCACCGGTCAAAACGAATTCCAACGAAGTGATCCGTGAATGCCTTCTGGCAGGGGTCGGTATCGCGTTGCGGTCGACATGGGATGTGGGACCTGAGTTGCGTGAGGGTAAGCTGCAAATGCTGCTGCCACACTATCGCGCGTCCAGGGACGTTGGCCTTTATGCGGTCTATCCGAGCAGGCAGTTCCTTCCGGCCAAGGTACGGGTCTTTATCGATTTCCTCGCCGGACTTTATGGTTCAGAGCCTTATTGGGACGCTGGTTTGGAGGACTGGTTGCGGCTGCCGAGCAGGGCAAAAGCCGGTTGATGACGGCCGCGCAAACACGGTCAAGCCGCCAGCCTACAAACGACCGAAACAACCTATAGGTATTCTCCCTGAGCGACAAAATGCTCACGTAAATTGGACCTTCGGTCGCTTGCATCGCGGCCGGACTTCCTGTTGTGTTGTGGGCGGGTTTCAATTTACCCAACTTGAGGGAGTAAACCATGCAGCGATTGCTGATGATCGCCGGAACAGTGTTTCTGGCCCTTACTTTTCAGGCAAGCGCCGAGGGCGATGCTGAAAAAGGCGCTAGAGTATTTAAGAAATGTGCTGCCTGTCACGCCGTTGGCGAAGGCGCTAAAAACAAGGTCGGCCCGCAGTTGAACGGTGTCGTAGGACGCCCTTGGGGTGCCATTGAGGGCTACAAATACTCCAAGGCGCTGGTCGAAATGGCCGACGGCAAGGTGTGGGATGAAGAAACACTCACAGCCTATCTGACAAAACCGAAGGAAGTCATTCCAAAAGGCAAGATGGCCTTTGCCGGACTGCGCAAGGAAGCAGATCTTGCCGACGTAATTGCCTATATGGCGCAGTACCAAGAAGACGGTACGACCCAGTAAGGTCCCCGCTTCTTGAGATGAACGACAAGGCCGGGCCAACAGTCCGGCCTTTTTCATTGCTAATGCTCACCGTGATGCTTGCGTATCCGTTTCACGGTCCACCAGATGGCGATGATCACCACCGGTACGGCGAGACCAGTCATGATGCTCGCGTTTGGCACCGGAAGCCCGGCTTCCTTGGCTGCCTTTGCAAGATAGGAAATCAGGCCGACCACATAGTAGCTGACGGCTGCGACTGAAAGACCCTCAACAGTTTGCTGCAACCGAAGTTGAAGCCGGGCACGGCGATTCATGGATTGCAGCAAGCTACGGTTCTGCTGTTCCAGATCAACATCGACCCGTGTGCGCAAAAGTGTTGTCGCTCTGGCCAGTTTGCGTGACAGCATGGCTTGACGATCTTCAATCGCCTGGCAGGTCCTCATGGCCGGTGCAAGCCTCCGCGCTAGAAAAGCCGCCATGGACAGATCTCCCGGAGCAGCCTCCTCGCGGAGTGTCATGAACCTGGCTTTGACGATTTCAGCATAAGCCCGGCTGGCACCGAACCGGAACGTGCTCGCCGTTGCCCCGGCTTCAAGCGCTGCAGCCAGGGCCGTAAACTTGTCCAAAAGGTCCTGATTGGCGCCAAGCGCAGACGCATCTTTCATCTCTTCCGTGAGTTCGGCCAACTCTATTTCAAACCGTCTGATTTCCGGCTGCAGGCCAGTCGCTTCAAAAAAACCGAGCATTGCCAGCGTACGGTATGTTTCGACTTCAAGGAGGCGCTGGACAACGGCGCCCGACTGCACGTCGCTCAGTGTGTCGACGAACAACGCAAACCGGGTCAGGCCATCCCCGTCCTGGCGAAAATCCGTGGCGACAATTGCCGCTCCGTCTTCAAGCTGAGATACGGTGAGACTTCCTTCATCGAAGTATTCACGCCAACTCTCGTTTTCCGGCCTTCCCCTGACTTCCAGCCGAACTGCAACGAGAAGATCGCCCGGCGCTTTGAAAGCAACGCCGAAAGGATGCGATGCAGGCACGCTTGCGAACATCGCACCAGGATTGGCCAGTCCGTCCCAGGTGTAAGTGGTGAATTCCGCATGCTGTTCCCAGCTGAGCGTTCCGCCCCCGAAGTCGAGCGTATAGTGGCGCGCACCTGGTGCGGGACCGTGGCCGCCGCGCGAAATACAAAACTCCTTTAGCCATTCATGATCTGCCGCTGCCTCATCCGCATTGGTCAGGAAAGCATAATGCAAGACAGTCCGTTGTTTGCTGATCGGTCTGAATGGGCGTGCGTGGACTTCTCCCAACACACGTTCGCGCAATGGCGACGTCTGGAAGTTGGGAAGCGACGATCCGTTGTCCGACACCTGTTTCAAAGTACCCTCTCACTTTGACAGAAAACCCGTGCATCTACCTTGCCCCTAGGGAAACGAGTAATCCAACCGCGTTTTTTGCCGCATGCAGCTATTGGCAGTCTGCCGCGTCAATTCAGCAACATTAAATTGGACAAAAAAATTGACCAATTTGAAATCCATCGCTATGTTGCCCTCCGTTCAAAGGATAAAATCTGAATGTTTCAGCCTGTCGACCATCAGAAAACAGCCGATGCTGTCGTTGCCCAAATTGAGGACCTGATCCTCAAAGGCGTGCTGTCTTCCGGTGATCGCTTGCCAGCGGAACGCGATCTTGCGGAACAGCTTGGCGTCTCGCGGCCTATTCTTCGCGACGCCCTCAAGAAGCTGGAGGAACGGCAACTGATCGAAGCCAGACGCGGGGGCGGAACCTTCGTCTGTGATCTCATCGGACCTATCTTTTCCGACGCCATCGTTCAGCTGATCGCCCGTCACCCTTCAGCAATCAGCGATTATTTTGAGTTCCGCAGAAGCATCGAAGGTCAGGCGTCCGCTCAGGCCGCAATGCGTGCAGCGCCTTCGGACATTGCCCGTCTGGACGACATTGTCGCAAAGATGGAGACCGCACACGAGGCGGAGGATCTGAAATCTGAAGCCCTGCTGGACGTGGCTTTTCATCACGCGGTTGGAGAAGCAGCCCATAACGTGGTCATGCTGCACACCTTGCGATCTTGCTACCGGCTGCTTGAAAACGGTGTCTTTTACAATCGTGGTCGCCTTTACCACTTGCCGAATGCCCGTGTTGAATTGCTCAACCAGCATTGTGCAATTGCAAAGGCCATTCGCGAAAGTGACCCAATCAGCGCCTGTCGCGCTGCCGAAGAACACATCGACTATGTACGCGGAACGCTGGCTGACGCACAGGGACTCGACGAACGTGAACTCCTGGCCGGCCTCAGACGAACCGCCCCCTTAAGCGCTCCACTCGCGCGTGACTTTCCCGGAGGATTTTCTATGACCGTTGTGACCGATGTTGCAGACATGCAGGCTCTGGCAAGACGCCGGGTCCCGAAGATGTTTTATGACTATGCCGACACCGGCTCCTGGACACAAAGCACATACCGGCAAAACGAAACAGCATTGCAAAAACAGAAGCTGCGTCAGCGTGTTGCCCGCAATATCGACAATCGTTCGGTCAAGACAACGATGATCGGTCAGGATGTAACCATGCCTGTGGCCTTGGCGCCCGTGGGCATCACCGGGATGCAACATGCTGATGGTGAAATTCTGGCAGCACAGGCTGCTGAAGAGTTCGGTGTGCCCTTCACCCTTTCGACCATGAGCGTGTGCTCCATTGAAGATGTTGCCGAAAACACGAAAAATCCATTTTGGTTTCAGCTCTACGTGATGCGGGACCGGGGCTTTTCGGAAAGTCTGATGCAAAGAGCACTCGCAGCTGACTGCTCTGCGCTGGTTCTGACCCTCGACCTGCAGGTTCTCGGTCAACGCCATCAGGACATCAAGAATGGTCTCAGTACACCGCCGAAACCGAAACCGCATGTGCTTTTGGACCTCTGCCTGAAACCGCGTTGGTGCTGGAACATGCTGCAGACCAAGCGACATGGCTTCGGCAATATTCATGGTCACGTCACGGGCGTAAAGGACATGTCATCACTGTCAGAATGGACTGCAAGCCAGTTCGATCCGACACTCGACTGGTCTTCCGTCGAATGGGTCAAAAAGCACTGGGACCGCAAATTGATCCTGAAAGGCATCAATGACGTCGATGATGCCAAAATTGCAGCCGAACTCGGTGCCGATGCAATCGTCGTCTCCAACCATGGGGGCCGTCAGCTCGACGGAGCGCTGGCTTCTTATGAAGTGCTCGGCGACATTGTTGATGCGGTTGGAGACAAAATCGAAGTGCACTTCGACAGCGGCATCCGATCCGGGCAGGACATCTTCAAGGCTATAGCGATGGGTGCACACAGCACGTATATCGGCAGGGCATTCATCTATGGCCTCGGAGCGATGGGCAAGCATGGTGTGACCAGAGTTCTGGAAATCATGCACAAGGAACTGGACGTCACCATGGGTCTGTGCGGCGAGACGGACATCAGCAAAGTGGGCCGCCAGAACCTGGTCATGTCGCCTTGAACCGGCGGCATAGCGGCACCGGCCTCAGGGCCGCCGGATCATCGTAGGGTTCACTCCCAACCTTGTTCTCATGACCGACGTCATGTGGCTTTGCGAGGAGAACCCTGCCTTCAGCGCAATTTTCACGAGAGGATGCTGTGTAGCCTCAAGAAGCCGGCGAGCCCGCTGCAGACGTCTGCTCAAGATGAAGTCATAGGGTGATTGTCCGCAATAGGCATTGAAGGCGCGGCTCAGAAAACTTGCCGAAACGCCGATCTCTTCAGACAGCGCTGCCACCGTTATCGGCCCTTCCAGCTTGGCTTCAACCATCTCGGTCAATTGCCGGAAGCGCCTCGGTGTCATCCATCTAGCGGCTTTCGGATCCCGTTTTGGGTTTGCAACGACCGCGCTCATCTGCCGAAATGTGTTTTCCGCACTCAATACGTCTGGCGTTTGACCGGCCAGCATCCAGCGCCTGAGTTGTTCGGCAAGTGCACGTGTCCGATGAGCACGGATATTGGACCGATAGTGTTTTGCGCATACCGCTATCTGAGGCCCGCTCACCAGCAGATACTCACCTCCAGTGAGCGAACAAGAGCGAACATCACATCCCTTTGGCACCCCCGCATATGTGTTCGGATCCCTGAAAAAAGTTGCCGTTCTGTCCGTTCCGATTGCGTGACTGCCCGTCTGGGCATCAAAGGCAAAACCGATGCTGTCACCGGCAGCAACATAACTTGCGTCATAAGGACCCGGAGCAAGCAGCTTGGCCAGGTGACCGGCGACGAATATCGATTTTGGATTACGAGCAATCATCAGGGGCAATCTGACCCAACTGCGAAATCGGCTCAAGCACGTTGTGGTTCAGGATCCTGAAAGACTTCGACGATGACATCTGCCATCTCGCAACCCGGTCCTCTGACAGAGTCAGCTTCGCCGCCAATCCGGTTTCAATTCTTCGCATTCTAGGAAGACAACAACAATGACAACGCTTTTTACACATGAAGACTTGGAGGCGGTTTTGCCTCTCGTTCGCCAGATCATGCCTGAGACGCCGGCCTATTCCTGGCCTCTGCTGCGAAAACGGTTCGGGTTCGAAGTCGTGGTCAAGCATGAGAACCACACGCCTATAGGCGCATTCAAGGCGCGCAGTTCAATCGTCTACATTCAAAAACACATTGAGGCCCATGGCCGTCCCAAAGGCATCATTTCGGCCACACGCGGCAATCACGGCCAGTCGATGGCACTGGCGGCGCGAATACTCGGCCTGACAGCAACTCTCGTCGTTCCCGAAGGCAATGCAGAGGGAAAGAACAGGGCCATGCGGGCCCTTGGCGCGGAGCTTGTCGTTGAAGGACGTGATTTCGATATCAGCCGGAAAATCGCCGAAACAGTGGCCCAAGAGCGGACCTATCTTATGGTTCCCTCTTTCCATCGGAACATTGTCCTTGGCGTTGCGACTTATGCCCTTGAGCTATTCCGAAGCTGTTCGGATCTGGATGTCGTCTACGTGCCCGTCGGCATGGGGTCAGGTGCCTGCGGACTGATCACCGTCCGGGATTTGCTCAACTTGAAAACCGAAATCGTTCCGGTGGTCAGTGAATGTGCGCCGGCTTACAAGTTTTCGCATGACGCGGGAAAAATCGTCACGACTCGGACCGCGAAGACCTTTGCGGACGGTATGGCCTGCCGCGAGCCGCTGAAGGCAGCACTCGACATTCTAAAGAAAGGTGCTGACCGCATCGTCTCGGTTTCAGAAGACGAGATTGCGGACGCGGTGAGAACACTCTTTTCAGACACCCACAATCTTGCTGAAGGGGCAGGTGCCGCAGCACTTGCAGCTTTGAAAAAGATGCTGCGCACCTGAAGGGCAAGAAAGCCGGCGTCATTCTGTCAGGCGGCAACATCGATGAAGACGTCATGCGCACGATCTTGCGCGGAGAAACACCCGAAGCTTGACGTCGCAGCCGCACTTTCAGCATCAAGGTCACAGCTTCAACACGAGAAGTCATCGGATCTCGTGATGGATAGATCAAAAACAATCATTTGTGCTGATCCGGCCATGCACTCACATTGGTTTCACTTCCCATTTCCGATTGGCCAGTCTTATGAGCGTCGCATCCCCTGCTGCCGGATCCAAGTCACATGGTTTCAATGCAACCGATTACGGTCTTTATGCGACGACCGTGCTTGCATGGGGCTTCAGCTGGATCGCAATGAAAGGCCAGGTCGCAACGGTCGCGCCAGAAGTGTCCGTTTTCTGGCGGTTCGTTCTGGCCGCAACGATCATGATGGCATGGGCGAAATACAGAGGGCATGATCTTTCGTTTCCGCTCAAAGACCACCTTCGCTTCGCCGGTCTCGGGGCTTTTCTGTTTTCGACGAATTTCACGCTCTTCTACTATGGCGCTTCGCATCTGCCTTCTGGTCTGCTCGCGGTGATCTTTTCAACCGCTTCGATCTTCAACCTGTTTCTCGGACTTTTGCTGTTTGGTCAACGGCCGAACCTGCTGGCGCTTGCCGCAGGTGTCCTTGGATTTGCAGGGATCGGCTTGATGTTCTGGCCAACGCTTGCCAGTGCGCAATACAGCTCCGAGACGCTTTTCGGACTGTCCATGTGTATTGGCGGCACACTCAGCTTCTGTTTCGGCAACATGCTGTCTGCAGATACGCAGCGCCAAGGGATCGGCGTAACGCCTGCGACCGCCTGGGGTATGGTCTACGGTATGGTATTTCTGGGGATTGCTTCGGCGCTGCGCGGTCAAAGCTTCGCCATTGAATGGTCCTTCACCTACCTCGGCACGCTCGTGTATCTTGCGCTTGTCGCTTCGGTGATCGCCTTTGCTTCCTATCTGACACTGCTCGGACGCATCGGCTCGGCGCGCGCAGGCTACGCCACCGTCATGTTCCCGGTGGTGGCGCTGACGCTTTCGACGATCTTTGAAGACTATCAGTGGACAGTGCTTGCCGCTTCAGGCCTGATCTTTGTGCTTGCAGGCAATCTCATGATGCTGCGAGCACGGTAAAGTGTACCGCGCAACCATTGGAAAAACGCATATTTGCCGGACTTATTCCGCAGCCACCTGGCTGGTTCCGTTTCCGACATTGCCGATTGCCGCGATCAGATGATTGCAGAGCGTATCGTGCATGGCTTCGCGTGCGCTGTCTGAGCGCAACAGGGCAATGTCGCAATATGGCAGGGACGGAAACCCATCCCTTTCCTCCAGGATGCGCATGCCGTCTCGAATTGCACTTTCGGGAAACACTGTCACCGCCAGCCCGGCCTGAACTGCACCGACCAGAGCAGCAGCGCTCGAACTTGTGTAAGAAACGCGGTAACTGCGTCCGGCCCGATCGAGCGCATCCATGGAAAGACGCCGCCATCCACATGTTGCCGGACCAAGCGCGAGACGGATCACCTCCTGGGTGTGCGCAGAATGCTGTGTGGACGTTACCCAGTAAAGAGGTTCGCGCCGGATGATTTCGCCGCGCAGATCCATCGTGTCACTTGATGTGGTGATGGCAACGTCGAGCGCTCCTTCACGGATCGCCTCGGTCAGTTTTGAGCTGCCGGAACACTCAACCTTGACCTCGATCGACGGATTAAGCCGGTTGAAAGCTGCCAGAACTTGCGGCAGCAACCTGTCGGCGTAGTCGTCCGGCACCCCAAGTTTCACATGGCCCACTTCCTTATGGCCATTGAACGCGGACAGGGTCTCATCGTTTAGAAGGATCATCCGACGGGCGAATTCAACCAGCCGTTGGCCATCCTCGGTCAAGCGCGACTGGCGGCCGTCCTTGATAAAAATCGGCTGTCCGACACGCTCTTCCAGACGGCGCATTTGCATGGAAACAGCTGATTGGGTCTTGTGAACAGCTTCCCCGGCCTTGGTGAAACTTCCCAGCTCAGCGATAGCCAGAAAGGTTCGCAGCTGATCTATATCTAGCGCGTGATTCATGCAAATTCCCGCGAATGTGCCGAGCGATATGAGTTACGAATTGATTTGATGAAGATACATCACACATTCTTACGTTTCAATCGGAAACTTGAGCGCAAAAATCCAGAATTTTTAAGGTAAACATCTGAAACTTTAGAACGAATCTAATTCGCCTGCTGCTATTCCGCAGCTTGCGGTACGGACAGGTTGTCCAGCGACGAAACGATGTGCTCGACCAAGGCATCGGTCACCCGGGAACTGTTGTGCCAAGACCGCATGATTCCAATCTCGCAATCAGGGAGACGCGGGAACCCCTCGGTTTCGGTGAGGACCCGCATTCCGGACCTGAGCGCGGATTCCGGCAGGACGGATATCGCCAGACCGGCCAGGACAGCAGCACCAACCGCCGTTGAGTTCCAACTTGAATAGAGCAGCCGATGCTCGCGCATCTGATCGCCGAGCGCATTGATCGCCGCCTTGCGCCAGTCACAGGTCGCACGACCAAGAGCGAGCGGCAACGGAGACTCGTTTTCAACGGCATGGCGCGCCGAAACAACCCAAAGAAGCGGTTCCCGTCGCACCAGGTCGACGTGTTTGCGCCCTTTCTTCTGAACGTGCGTGATAATGGCGACGTCCAGTTCTCCTCCAGCAATCATATCGGCAAGATTAGGTGTCGGCGCGCACACGACGCTGACTTCGGCCTTGGGGTTGGATCTTGAGAACCGCGCCAGAATTTCTGGTAAAAAACGATCAGCATAATCGTCAGGTGTCCCAAGTCTTACCAGCCCGGCAAGCTCGGTATCGTCAAAGGCAGCAAGGGTTTCGTCGTTCAGCTGCACAAGGCGTCGTGCATAGTGAAGCAGGCGTTCGCCATGCTCCGTCAGGCGGGATTGTCGGCCGACCCGGACGAAGAGCGGCTTGCCGATGCGTTCTTCAAGCCGGCGCATTTGCATCGAGACGGCGGACTGGGTCTTGTGCACGTTTTCCGCTGCCCGTGTGAAGCTTCCGCTTTCGGCAATGGCCACAAAAGTTCGAAGCTGGTCCAGATCGAGCATACATGCCTCATTTATAAACAATGCTCATGTTTTATATGACATTCATTCAAATGAAAAATGCTTTTGGAACACTTCAAATTCGAACCACGATTTCCGCGGCGTTTTTGTATCATCACAACAAATGATGGTTTTGATCACAAACATTCGTTGGATTAATGCAAGCAAATCACCCATCTTCAGATTGTTCCTAAAATACGGATAGCCAACGACGGCGCGGAACAAGTTGCCGGAAATTCCTCCGGCCGCTCACAGGAGAATTTTGCCATGACTCACACAGCTAACCACCCGCTTTTCGCTCTCTTCGGGCAGATGGTTGCCCGTGCATGGCGTGTATCCAAGCACCGGCGCCAGTTTGCGGAACTGAAAGATTGGTCCGACGAACAACTGAAGGACATTGGCCTGACCCGGAGCGATGTTCGACGGGGAATGGCCCGACCGTTCTATTCTGACCCGACATCTCTTTTGAGCGGGCCCACCGAACTCGGCCAGACACTGAAGGCGGCGAACGTGCAGCACACTGTACCGTCCCTCAAGATCGTGGACGGATCGGCAACAGCACGTGACCCGCTTGCCGCTTAGCTTTGGCTCACTGGACTTGATTTAGCAGCCCCTGTCGGCAAGCCTTGCTGACGCAACTGGCCCGCCTTCCCATGGCGGGCCTTTTTTTGCTTTCCAGCCGATGCGGCCAGAGCGATATGTATGCCCGAAATTCTTATACGGCTAACGATCGCCGAAATCCTTGGATGCCTTTTCAAAAAAACTGTCAAAGGCCTTGAACTGGTTGGATTGAAAGTCCCGGCCGGCCGACATCCAGCCTGATACCATTTCGTCAAATTCAGAAGTGTCTGTCTCCGGGTCTTCTTCTTCCGGCGGCAGTTCCTCTTCCTGAATGTCTTCAGGCTCTTCCATTTCGCTGTCCTGAACAATGTGTGCCGGCTGCAGAAAGGCACCCCAGAAGGACTGCATGGCGTCTGCATAGCCCTGGAGGTAGTCAACAGGAGACGGAGCTGGCTTCGGTCGGCCTCGTGCAAAGCCGCGCAGGTACGCATCAAGAAGATTTCGCGCTTCGCCATGAACAAAGGGGCGGGCAATCTGACCCATGGCCAGAGTAGCTGCCACCGGCATCATTTCCTTGATGGCATCCTGCTGCAGACCCGTGATTGAGGACACCTGAACTGCAAGAGCTTTTTGTACGGCCTCAGGACCAAAAAATGGTGTCAGGGTCGCATCGGAAGGTGCCTGAAACATGCTGGCGTAGTTTGAAAACGGATTATCAAGGCCTGTAGCGCCGGGTGCTGCCTGACTGAGAAAATCGGAAAAGCCGGGAACAGCACTGCCAAAATACCGAAATCCATTCAGCGCGGCCGGCATCAGTTGTTCCATGACGCTGCTCAGGTCTTCGTTGGACCAGCCGAAGCGGTTTCTCACGTCCTCACTTAAGGAAAAAACGTCAAACGGTGGGGCCGCCCTGTCGCTACCAGTCATCGCTCTGCTCCGGTCATCGCGCCTCAAGGCCTTGAGAAACAAGACCTACCGGAAACAGAGTGACCTTTTGCGTGCATAAGGTCAATCAAAGGCCATCTCGAGCCAGTTCTATCCCCACGTGTTCAAAATCAAGTTCAGATAAGGAGCCTAGTAGGCGTAGTCCCGGAAAACCTGTGTGACATCGCCGTCCCAGGACCCGTTATAGCGTTGCAACAGCACGTCGGCCGGGCACATGCCGGATGCCAATCCTTCTTCGATCGGCGCAAGGTGGACGCGCTCGTCAAGATCCCCATCGCTCAACCTGTTCCGGCGCTTCAGACCCTCTTGAGACAACGCCAAAACATCACGTGCAACATCCAATACCGTCCCGTTTCTGAATGGGGTCTGCAAGGCCGTTTTGGGAACGGAACTGCGCAGGTTTGCACGCTCTTCTGCCGTCCAGTCCTTTATCAGTTCGTATGCCTGATCAAGCACGCCGTCATCATAGAGAAGACCGACCCACAAGGCAGGGAGCGCACAAATGCGCCGCCACGGACCGCCGTCGGCACCGCGCATTTCAATATATTTTTTCAACCTGACATCGGGGAACAGTGTCGAAAGATGGTTGTTCCAGTCCCCAAGGCTTGGCGTTGCATCCGGCACCTTGCCTTCGAGCGCACCGTTCATGAACTCGCGGAAGGTTGTGCCAGTCACGTCGTAGTAGGTTGCGCCTCTTTTGACAAAGTACATCGGCACGTCAATCGCCCATTCAACGTAGCGTTCGAACCCGAAACCATCTTCGAAGGCAAACGGCATATCACCCGTCCGGTCACCGTCTGTGTCGGTCCAGATCTGGGCCCGGAACGATTTGAAGCCGTTCGGCTTGCCTTCGGTGAAGGGAGAGTTTGCAAATATCGACGTGGCAATTGGTTGAAGGGCCAGACCGACCCTCATCTTCTTGACCATGTCGGCTTCAGACGCAAAGTCGAGGTTCACCTGAATGGTTGCCGTGCGGTACATCATGTCGAGACCAAGCGAGCCCACCTTCGGCATGTAGTTGGTCATGATGTCATATCGGGATTTGGGCATGCGCGGGACATCGGAACGAGCCCATGTCGGCGTCATGCCAATGCCGAGAAATCCAACCCCCAGCGGTTCCGCAACCTTGCGGACATTGGCAAGATGCTGGTTGGCCTCACGGCAAGTCTGGTGCAGGCTGTCCAGCGGAGCCCCCGACAATTCGAACTGTCCGCCAGGTTCAATCGAAATAGCGCCGCCGCCGTGATCATCCGCCAGACCGATGATCTTGCCATCATCCTCGATCCGGTCCCAGCCGAGCAACTTTTCCATACCGGTCAGAACCGCTTCGATCCCGTTGTCACCCTCATACGGGATCGGTGACAGCTCCTTTTCACAAAAAAGGAACTTTTCGTGCTCGGTACCGATGCGGAACTGGTCTTCAGGCTTACAGCCCTCTTCCAGGGTTGCGGCCAACTCGGCCACAGATTCAATCGGAGTGGTGTCGACCGTGTCGCGGGCCATGAACTTGTCCTAATTTCCTGTGCGGCCCGTGTGTTTGCCCCCAAACCGCAATGATCCGCTGTGCCCGGGACCGGGCGTAATTGAGTTTCGGTGATTTAGGAGTCCTGAAAGAAGAATGCAAGCAAGGAAACGACACCGGCTGGATCTCACGCGATCCTGAAGACCGATAACGGCTCTGTGCGGCCTCTCAATTGAACCGTTCCAAGGCTCGTCGCGGTCGTTCCTTGAGGAAGGTTTGCCATTGTATCACCACTTGCCAACGCAATTACCTTCGCGTCCGGGTCAACCTTCTTTCCGTACTCCTGAAGCCGGGCCGCTACATTCACCGCATCACCGATTACGGTGTAGTTCATTCGGGCGGAGGAGCCGATATCACCGACAACGACTTTGCCGGTGTGAACGCCGATGCGCACCCGCATAGTGCGCCCGGTTGCCTGCTCAATTCTATCAGCGAGCGTTTTGACCGCCGCAATTGCCATGGCTGCGTGATCCGGCTGTTCAGAAGGGGCCCCCAGAAAGCCATCACACCATCTCCCAGGAACTTGTCAATCGTACCCTGCCGTTCCGAAATAGCCTGAGACACGGTTTCGAAGTATCCATTCAGATACCCGGCCGTTTCTTCAGCGCTCATGTGTGAAGCCAAATCGGTGAAGCCTGCGAGATCGGTAAAGACAATGGTCATTTGCTTGATCTCGATGTTGCGGGTGCTTGTCATGCCCTCTTCAATCAGGCGGAATACAAGCTGCTTGGGTACATATTTGGCAAACGCGTTCAAGGCTCCGATGGAGCCGTTAAATGCCTGATTGACGTCATCCAACTCAGCCAGCCGAGACCGTGGCAATCTGTCTGCTGCGTCGAATTTGAGTTGCCGCAGCTCAGCGGCAGACAGGGCAAGCCTGCTGAGCGGCCTGCCAAGCATTCGCCCCACAATGAAAGACAAGATTGCCCCGACAACAAGAGCAACCAATGCCGCATAGAGGACTATCTGGGTTTGATCGAGCGCCGCACCAAATTCGTCAGCCTGGTAAAGTGTGCCAAGGATCCAGCCCTTTGCAGGCCCGATCGTGATGTCGTCATAGATGGCCGTAAACATCCCGTGGTCGCCCGGAAAGACCCTGCCCTCAATGGAACCACCCATGTCATGGGCTCTTTCATTGTCCTCCCAGACACGATGCAAGGGCGAGCTTTTCAGGTCCGCAAGCCTTGGCAGCGGCTGTTCGGCACTTGCCTCAAATTCGCTCTCCGGGACACCGTCTACAACGATCGCCAGGTCCTTGCCAGACAAGACAAAGACTTGCTGCCGGCCCTCCCATTCCATGGTGTCGGCGACTTCAGCGAAAACTGGCTGGGGATAGAGGCCGACCAGCGTCTGACCGTTGCCAAGATCGAGCTCCGCCAGTTTGACCGCGGTGGCAAAACCATTCCGGTAGCGAAAGTCCGACCAGCTGACTTGTGGCAATTGATCGGAGGGCTCTTCCGTCAACACAGAACGGCCGAGTTCAAGCGCGGCCCCGTTGGGCAAAAGCTTGTGATAGGCAAGCAGATCCGCCTGTCGAAGCTGTTTGCCGGTGTCCTCAGCCTGGACCGCAATGGTATGGAACAGGAGCTCCTGTTCCTTGAAAAAATTGTTGAGGACCGCTTCGTTGCCCTTGAGCACGGCCTGTCCCTGCTCATCAAGCAAACGCCCGGCAATCCGGCGATCGGCCGAAGACATGTAGGCAATGATAATTCCGCAGATCACCACCAGCAGCATTGAAAACACAAGACCGAGGGCAACACCGACCGGCAAACGAAAGCGGGCTCTCTTAGCCTCGGCACCCGATGCCGTTCCGAAACCCTCCATATCCGCGATCTTCAGGTTTGGGGCTTCATCGGAAGATTGCTTTTTCGGGAGGGTTTCCTGAGACATCAGGTTATCTCCAATCACCCAATGTTGCCTGAATCACCGTCAACGCGGCGACAGCTGCCGTGTCTGCCCGCAGAATACGTGGTCCAAGAGGAATTGGAACGACAAATTCCATGGCGCGCAATTCCTGTCTTTCCTCATCGGAAAACCCGCCTTCGGGACCAACCAGTACCGCGAGTGGATTGAGGCCCGCGTCTTTGAGCTGTGCAAGCGTCATCAGGGGATTGTCCGTGCCCTCACCTTCATCGCAAAACAGAAGCTTTCGTCCCGGCTGGGCCTGGCTCCAGACTTCAAGCACGTCCTTGAGAGGTTGCGGCGCCAGAACTTCCGGGATGGAGAGCACACCGCATTGCTCCGCAGCCTCAATGACATTTGCCTCCATGCGCTCCAGATTGACGCGACTTGCCTGCGTGTGCTGGGTCATGACGGGCTTCAGACTGCCAGCACCCATCTCCACCGCCTTTTGCACCAGATAGTCCAGCCGGGCATGCTTGAGCGGTGCAAACATGTACATCAGATCATTGCGCTCGGTCTGCTCCCGGGTTCGCTCCATCAGCTGGAGCGCACAGTCCCGTCTGCTGTTGCTTGAGATTTTGGCCAGCCACTCACCGTCGCTGCCATTGAACACAAGAACGTAGTCGCCATCTTTCAGGCGCAACACGTTCATCAGGTAATTTGCCTGGCCTCGATCGACTTCGATCCGCGCACCATCTGCAAGAATATGCCGCAGAAAAAGCCGCTGCATTTTGAAATCATATTTTCCCATAGTTCTTACGTAGGCGCTCGATTGTGAGGGTTTCAAGGCGCAGTCAAACGCAGATTTCACTCTATTTGATTCGTCACCAGATTACTGTGACCAGTGCTCTTTGGCTTCACCTGTTGAGAAAACGCATTTGGTCGCGCCCACCGTTTTCGGTTCCGATGACGAAAGGATAGTCCCATTCTTGGGACATCCACCTGCCCCTCCCCTTGACCCCCTGCCCGCAAACAGACAATTTCCCTTTATCGAGAGGGAATCAATCGTGAGCGAACAGTCCTCAAACGTTGCCGAATTTTCCGTTTCCGAAATCTCGTTTTCCATCAAACGGACAATGGAAGATGCGTTCGGTTACGTGCGCGTGCGGGGAGAGCTTGGACGAATCTCGCGGCCAGGGTCCGGGCACATCTACCTTGATCTCAAGGACGACCGGGCTGTTTTGTCAGGCGTGATCTGGCGAGGCGTGGCCTCCAAATTGAAGATCCAGCCCGAGCAGGGCCTGGAAGTGATCGCGACGGGCAAGATCACCACCTTTCCCGGCCAGTCCAAATACCAGATGGTTATCGATGCGCTCGAACCGGCGGGCGCCGGCGCTTTGATGGCTCTGCTTGAAGAGCGGAAGAAGAAACTTGCCGCGGAAGGACTTTTTGCCGAAGAGCGCAAGAAGGCGCTGCCTCCGCTGCCCAAGGTCATCGGAGTGGTCACGTCACCGACCGGCGCCGTCATTCGGGATATTCTGCATCGCATCAGTGACAGGTTTCCACTGCATGTTGTTGTCTGGCCAGTTCGCGTTCAGGGGGAAACGTCTGGCGCCGAGGTCGCCAATGGCATTCGCGGCTTCAATGCACTGCAAGCGGATGGACCGATCCCCAGGCCGGACCTTTTGATCGTCGCGCGCGGCGGCGGCAGTATTGAAGATCTATGGGGCTTCAATGAAGAAGCCGTGGTGCGGGCAGCTGCGGACAGTCAGATACCGCTGATATCCGCTGTCGGCCATGAAACCGACTGGACCCTCATCGACCTGGCGGCGGACCTGCGCGCACCAACTCCGACCGGCGCTGCGGAGATCGCCGTTCCGGTGAAGGCCGAGCTCATGGCAATGGTGGATGACAGGGCCCGCCGGCTGAATTCCGGGCTGATCCGCTTTGTCACGTCGCGCCGGACAGAACTGCGGGCTGCAAGTGCCGCATTACCCGCACCGCAAGATCTTCTCGCCCTGCCGCGCCAGAAATTCGACACTCTGGCAAACAGTCTGGAACGGGCGCTGATCGTCAGCACCAAAAGCCACCGAACACATCTTGAAAATCTGTCGGGCCGTTTGTCGCCTTTCCTGTTGTCCCGCCAAACCTCAAAGGCAAGACAGGACCTTGTCCAGATCAGCGGCAGGCAGCAGCGCGCGTTGCAGGTTGCCGTTAGTCAAAAACGGCAGGCCTACATCAGTGCTTCCGGACGATTGTCACCTGCTCGGCTCGCGCAGCAAATCACGCTCGGCAAGGAACGAATGGACGGCTTCTCGGAACGTCTTGACCGGGCCTATCTTGCCCGGGTTCGAGAAGAAAAAACGCGTCTCGACGGTTTGCAGAAGCTGCTGAAGTCGCTCTCTTACAAAGATGTTCTGGCGCGAGGATACGCAGTCGTGCGTGATGACAGCGGGCAACCAGTCCGGTCTGTAACCGCGGTTACCCAGGGAGACGCGCTCTCAATTGAACTGGCTGATGGTGCGGTCGATGCTCTGGTCATGAGCGACAGTGGTACGAGCAAACCCAAGGCCAAAGCAAAGAAACCGGCCACAGCCAAAAGCAAGGCTGCGGGCCAGGGAAGTTTATTTTAGGTTTCAGCCCTCTAAATCTCGACAAATAGATTGACCTAGACCAGCTGACTTTGGACTATTATTTAATACATAAAAACTTAACTACATCTTTTACGTCAATATTAAGCCGACTGTCGTAACGTCAACCCTGTTCGATTTGAAAGAGTAACGACAGGGGCTACCTTTTCAATGCAACGCAAGCAATTTGGAAAACGAGGCCTTGTGCCGAATACGGGGCAATCTTGGGCATCTCCGCAGTCCGCAGCCGTGGCGGCATCCGCTTATCAGACCGCATCGGCAGGCCCTGAAGCCTTTGAAGACAACGACAGTTTCTCCTTTGGCAAGGCGCTGACGCATGGCCTTTCAATCTTCTTCAGTTTTCGGGGCCGTCTGGGCCGCATGGAATACTGGACCATCGGCTTCATTCGTTTCTTCATCGACATGGTACTCGTTTCAACGCTGATCTGGAGTGCCTATCCCGCGTTCATGGATCTGATGTCACGCGCCGATCACATGAGCGAAAGCGCGCGAGACTGGGCTGTCATCGTTGCGATCTACGGTACCAACACCGGCATGATCTGTGGCTCGCTACTTTTGGTATCAGCGGTGAGCTATTGGTCGATACTGGTCAGACGTAACCATGACAGAGACGTATCCGGCTTCTGGCTGTTGCTTCTGTTCGTGCCCGTCGTAAACATCTTTTATGGGCTTTATATTTTCGTGGTGAATGGGTTTATTCCGGGCACACCTGGCAACAATCGCTTCGACACTCACAGTCCGCAGCCGCGCGTTTTTGACTAAAAGCAGTTGTGGCGAGCGACCAAATCTCGCTGTCTCAAAAAAACGCCGCCGGAAACTCCGGCGGCGTTTTTCGTTTTGTTTCCGTTTTCTGCTACCCCATCAAGGTGGGCAGGATCGTGATGATCGACGGGAATGCCAGAAGACCTGCGATGGTCAGAACGTCCGCAACGAAGAACGGAATACAGCCGCGGAAGACTTCCTGAACCGGAATGTCCGGCCGGACGCCTGAGACGACAAAGCAGTTCAATCCTATTGGCGGCGTGATCAAACAGAGCTCCGCCATCTTCACCACCAGAATTCCGAACCAGATCGCACAAGCTTCGCCCGACATGCCAAAGGCGCTGTCGGCCGCAGAGACACTCTCGCCGCCGTTCAAGGCCATGACGGCCGGGTAGACGACTGGAAGAGTGAGGATCAGCATGCCAATCGCGTCCATGAACATGCCGAGCACGGCATAGGCGAGAAGAATGCAGATCATCACGATCCAGGGCGAAAACTCCAACGCCACGATGAAGTCCTTGAAAGCTTCCGGCAGACCGGCAAAACCGAGAAACCGCACATAGACCAGCACACCCCAGATCAGCGTGAAGATCATGACAGTGAGTTTTGCCGTTTCGTGAAGGGCTTGACCAAGCTGTTTGGTCTTCATGCCTTTGGCAAACGCAACCATCAGCACAACAAATGCGCCGAGAGCGCCTGCTTCCGTCGGCGTTGCCCAGCCGAAGAAGAAGGAGCAAAAGATGATACCCACAACGGCGATGATTGGAAGCGTGCCAGGAACGCTCTCAATGCGCTCCATCCAAGTATAACCCTTCACCGGAGGCGCATCACCACGCCAAGCGGATACGGCTACAATGATGCCGACATAGATCAGTGCGGAGAAAACGCCAGGCAGGAACCCTGCGATCAGCAGTTTGCCAACAGACTGCTCCACAAGGATTGCGTAGATCACCAGGATCGCCGACGGCGGGATCAGGGATGCCAGCGTGCCGCCTGCAGCCACCACAGCAGCCGAGAGGCGTTTGGAGTAACCGGCATTGAGCATCTCGGGAATGGCGACACGTGCAAAGACAGCAGCTGTTGCAACGGATGCCCCCGAGACGGCTGCAAATCCGGCGGTTGAAAACACCGTACCAACCGCCATGCCCCCAGGAAGCCAACCGAGCCAGCGTTTGGCCGCTTCAAAGAGCTGCTTGGTGAAACCTGCGTAAAAGGCCAGAAACCCGATGAGAATGAAGGTGGGCAAAACAGACAGGGCGTAGGTTACTGACTTGGAATGCGGAATGGTCCCGGCCATTTGCAGAGCGACAAAAAAACCGCGTTCAAAACCCATCTTCATGGAAAAGTGGATGATCAAACCGACCAGCCCGGTGAAGGCTGCCGCGAATGCGACCCGCACCCCGAGGATGACGAGAACCAGAAGCACTCCGGTCATGAGGAGGCCAACGTCAAACGGCGTCATTTGGAGCCTCCCTCTTTTGTATCTTCACCAAAAGCTTCTTCGATTTCGTGTTTGGCGTGCTCTTCAACCCCTTCGATGACCGGAACGCCAATTGGCGTCCGGCGAGGATCGGCGATCAGACGGGCATAGCCGTAGATCTGCATCAAAAGGCGCAGAAACAGGAGACTGAGAGCAACCGGAATTACCAGTTTGGAGGGCCAGGTCGGTAGACGGATATCCATCGTACTGTCGCCGATGTTCCAGGCACGTTCGAAGTGATACGAGCTCCCCCAGATCAGAAGCGCAACGGTGAATGCGATCAGAATGACACCAATCAATTCACAGATGTAAAGCGTGCGGCCACTCAGATTGCCAAGTACGATTTCCATTCGGATATGACCGCCAACACGCTGGCAGTAGGCAACACCGGCAAATGCAAAAATGGCCATCGCCTGTTCTGTGATGTCGATAAAGCCTGGCACCGGTGTGTTGAACACTCTTCCGACGACTTGAGCGACAGCCAGCAACATCAAGGCCAGGATCGAAAAGGCGGCAAACATGTTGAAGGCGTTTTCCACGCGAGCAAGCCAGCCATCGAAACGGATATAGGTAACCGGCCGTTCCTGGTCGGAACGTCCACCGGGATCAATTGTCATCATGAGTTTCAGCCCCGAGCAGGGCTTTCTGGCGCCAGGAAATGTGCCCGGCGCCAGAAAGCAGAAGGGTCAAACCGAACGTGCCGGCTTATTCAGCAATGGTCTTCTTGACCATGTCGAGCAGTTCCTGCGCCGGAAGACCGTTCGCAGATTGCTCTTCAACCCATGCTTCATGGATCGGGCCGGCCTTGGAAGAAAAGGCAGCCAGTTCTTCGTCGGTGAACTCGACCTGAGTGACGCCGCGGTTTTCCAGTTCAGGCCACCACTTGTCGTAAACCTTGGCATAGGTGTCGAGATAGTGGGCAAGCGCCGGGTCGACTGAAGCGTCGAGAGCAGCCTTGAAGTCGTCGGGAAGCGCGTTGTAAGCGTCCACGTTGACAACGATCGGGCAATGAACTGTGCCCGGGTTCAGGTTCTTGGTCCACCAGTCGGCAACTTCAACCACTTTGAACGACAGATGCGCGTGCGGAGCAAAACCGGCTGCCTGCACTGTGCCTGAATCGATTGCCTGATAGGTTTCAGAGGCGGTCACGGATGTCGGAACTGCGCCAACGGCTTCCATCAGCTTGCCAAGACCACCGAGTGCACGAACACGCATGCCGTCAAAGTCGGAAATCGAAGCCGGGACGTCGCCCTTGCCAGCAAAGTTATATTGCGGCATCGGAGATGGCATCAGCAGTTTCGCGTTCCAACGGCCGAGGTCCTTTTGAACGGCCGGATGATCGTAGAGAGCCTTGGACACCTTCACTTCCGTTTCCAGATCGGAAACACCGAGGAAAGGCAGCTCAAGAACCGTCAAGCTTGGGTTCTTGTCGGCATGATAGGACGCACAGAACTGCGCCATTTCGAACGCACCGAATGAAATACCGTCAAGATTTTCGCGAGACTTGGACAGCGCGCCACCATAATGCAGCACGATTTCAAACTTTCCATCGGTCTTGGCAGCAACTTCCTGCGCCAGCTTCTCGACGTGCTCAGTAAACGCGCGGCGCTTGCCCCACAGCGAGACATTCCAGGTGACGTCGGCGGCGAAGGTTTCTGTCGCGAACATTACAGAGAGCGCAACTGCAGACACAGCAGTTGCGGACTTGAGTGAAAAGAGCATGCAATCCTCCCAGATCAATGAGCCGCTTGTTCGTTCGCGGCCCCGCTCACTCCTTGGCTGCTCAGCCTGAACCCAAATCGCGGTACAGACCCGTGCCAAGTCGCTTAACTTAAAGCATGACCCGTGCCAGCTTGGATTGACAACAGCCCATTCAAGGTTTTTTGCGATTTTTTAGGGCGCCCGCACCGTGTGCTGCAATGCACCTAGGCAAGATCTTGCCGAGACCATGTGCTCATCGGCGAAATTCCGCCGATCGTCAATTGGCGACGGGTTCGACAGGCCCCGCCTGATCCCGGGTGAGCCCGTGGCGCGTCATCTTTTCGTTCAACGTTCGCCGCGGCAGGTTGAGTTCTTGCATGACATCGGCAATTCGTCCGCCATGCCGATGCAACGCACTTTCGATCAGGCTGCGCTCATAGGCATCCATCAGCTCCTTCAGGCCACTTTCCTCTGATGGAGCGGTGCCCTCGCGGCCACCTGTGACCAGCGCTTCCAGGGGCTGCGGACCAACCCCTGCATTTAGAACGAAGCGTTCTGCAGCATTGCGCAATTCACGTACGTTGCCAGGCCAGGAATAGGTCTGCAAAAAGGCCTCGTCACGAGCAGAAGTAACCGGAACGTCCAGGCCGTATTGAAGTGCGAAGCGGTTCAAAAAGGTGTCAAACAGAAGTAGGCTGTCGCGCCCGCGTTCGCGCAGTGGCGGCACCTTCAGTTCAATGGTGTTCAGACGGAACAGCAGGTCCTCTCGGAGACGGCCTGCGGCCATTGCCTCCTTCGGGTCCAGATTGGCGGCACTGATCAGTCTGATGTCGACTTCCACCGGACGCGTACCCCCGATCCGGTCCACCTGTTTTTCCTGCAGAACGCGAAGCAGCTTGGGCTGCAATGCCAGCGGCATGGAAACGATCTCGTCGAGAAACAGAACGCCACCACCTGCGGATTCTATTCGGCCTATCCGCCGTTTGTCGGCCCCGGTAAAGGCGCCAGCCTCGTGGCCGAAGAGCTCAGCCTCGACCATGGCCTCCGGCAGCGCTGCGGCATTGATTGCCACAAAGGGTCCATCCTTGCGCGGGCTGAAGTCATGAAGAGCCTGGGCAATGACTTCTTTGCCCGTCCCTGTCTCTCCCGTGATCATCACGGCCGCATCGGTGCGCGCAAAATGAAGGACCTGCTGACGCAGCATCTGCATCGCCGGACTGTTGCCGATCAGACGGCTTTCCAGGCCGGCGCTGTCGGCGAGCTGTGCTTTCAGCTGCCTGTTTTCCAGTACCAGAGTTCGTTTGTCGCAGGCCCTGCGAACAACTTCGGCAATGTGATCGGGATCGAACGGTTTCTCGACGAAGTCATAGGCGCCAGCACGCATCGCTTCCACGGCCATGGGAACGTCGCCATGTCCAGTGATCAGGACTACAGGCAACTCTGCGTCCTGTTCGCCTATGCGCCTGAGAAGAGAAACACCGTCTTCACCTTCAAGCATGACGTCGGAAACAACGCAGCCACCGAACTCTGGAGACAGTTTCGCCATCGCCTGGTCCGCCGTTGCCACTTCCTTGGTTTCAAATCCTGCAAGGCGTATCCATTGGCGAAGAGCGGCCCGCATTGAAGGATCGTCATCAACGACCAGGACGGGTGTTTTGTCGGCTTTGTCTGTCATTCAGCGGCTTCAGGTTCCGGCTCGGCTTTCGCTCTGCTGCTATCGGAGACTGCCGAGATCGCAGGCAGCTCAAGTTCGAAGACAGCCCCTTTAGGGGTGTTTGCCCGAACTGACAAGCTGCCGCCCAGGTCCTCAGCCAAGCGCATGGAGATCGCGAGCCCAAGTCCCATGCCGCCGGAACTCGTTTTCGTGGAGAAGAACGGATCGAAAATACGCTCTCGAAGATCTTCGGGAACGCCGGGTCCATTGTCGGAGATCTGAAGACGAACGTCACCGTCGGTAAGCGCGGCTTTCAGTTCCACCCGGCCTTTCTGTTCGGAAGCGGTTGCGTCAGCCCCGTTTCTGAGAAGATTGACAAGGATCTGTTCTATGCGCAGCGGCGCCGTTTCCACTTCCAGTGGTGTGTCGGGCAGATCCAGAACAAGCGAAACCCCTGTTTCCTCAAATCGCGGGCGTGCGATTTTCTCAGCAGTTCTTATGCTTTCTCGCAGATCGATCCGTTCGATCCGGCTTTCTCCCGGACGCGAAAACCGTTTCAACTCCTGTGTCAGATTGGCCATCCGCAATTGCAGGGAATCTATCTCCACAAGGTTTTCGGCAGCTGTCTGTGTATCGCCCTTTTCCAGGAATTTTCTCGTTCCGGCGACGAACATACGCAGCGCTGCAAGCGGCTGACTAAGTTCGTGCACGACCGCTGCAGACATTTCGCCAACCGCGGCGAGCCTGTTTGAACGGGCAAGTCCTCGCTGTGCCTCCAGAAGCTCCCGCTCTATTCGTCTGCGTTCCTGAATTTCGCCGACAAGACGCGTGTTAAGTTCTTTCAGGTCCGCAGATTCCTGGCGCAGCAATACCGACGTCTTGCGCAGTCTTCGCCCTCTGAGCACAAGGACAATGACCGCGTAGACGAGGCACAGCGTGATGGCCGATGCCCAGATCGGCAGGATACTTTTGCGGGTTTCTTCGACCGGCACCAGGAAATGAAGTGTCCAGCCAAGCAGGCCCACATCGGCTGCATTGTGCCGGAAGGCCTTGCCGTCAATCGTGACAAGCTCACGTGCCCTCACCGCCTGATCACTGACAGGTTCGAGGCTTCTGCTTGCATATTGACGTGTCAGGTCAATTGTTTCACGCACGTCCTTGGTCAGGGGTTCGATCGTTCTGTAACGCCAGTCCGCGTGGCTGGACAGGAAGATCACGCCGTTGGCGTCCGACGCGAAAACAGTTTCGCCCCCTTCCGCCCACGCATCTTCCAGCGGTCCCATATCCACCTTGACCACAGCCACGCCAATTGGAGCGCCGGCCACCGGCGTTGGCCGTGCCAGAAAGAGACCGGGTTCGTCCGATGTCGCACCGATCGCAAAAAAGCGTCCTTCTTCACCCTGGATCGCCGATTTGAAATACGGCCGGAATCCATAGTTCCGACCGACCAGGGACAAGGGCTCCTGCCAGTTGCTGGCCGCAAGCGTGGTTCCCTCGCCGTTCATTACATAGAGCAGTTCCGCGCCGGAATTTTCAGCCATTTCCTGCAAAAAGCGATTGGCGCTGTCCACGGGCTGCCCGAGACCCAGCGCTGACGTCGCCCGCGGGTCCCGCGCAATCATGTATGGAAGATACCGGTATTTCTGGTACTCGCCCAAGATGGTCTGTCGATAGAGCGTCAAACGCTCGGCGGCCTTTCGGTCAACGCTCGCCTCATCCAGCTCCTGAACCAATTGAACAAGAACGAATGCGATTGCAACGAGCAGAAGCGGCGGCAGGGCCAGATAGAACCAGCGTTTTGACATGCACCTATTTTTACGGATTTTTTCGGTCTGCGCCAACAGGGCGTTTCAGCTGACGTAAAAGTTTGATACGCGTCAAGGACGCACGTTCAGGCTGTCCTTTACAACATCAGTCAGACAGGTTCGACACGCTGAACCGTGCCCTCAGGAGGGATAAGATGCCTATCAAAGACATATTGACGATACTGGATCTGGCTGGTGATCAACCTGCCGCCAAATACGCCCTCGAATTTGGCCGGAATCACGATGCCCATGTCACCGGACTTGCGGTTTCCTTCGAACCGGTTGTGCCGGCGTTTGCTGCAGCACCCATGCCGGTCGACTACCTTCAGGCCGCCCACGATCAAGCCATTGCCGCTGCCAACGAGGCCAGGAAACAGTTCGACGAACTTGCGCGTCTTGCCGGTGTGAACAACGAAAGCCGGGTTTCGGAAATTCTGACCGGCGGCCCTTTGGAAAACGTCCTGGTGCATTGCCGTCCAACCGACATGGTCGTCATCGGACAGGCCAATCCAGACAGACCTGAGCCGATGCGCGAGCTGCTCATCGAGACGGTCCTGTTTGAAAGCGGCGTACCGGTTCTGCTTGTGCCCTATATCGGCAGCACAAGCTTTCAGCCCAAAAACGTACTGGTCGGGTGGGATGGCAGTTCCACAGCAACCAGAGCCATTCATTCAGCCCTTCCTGTTCTGGAAAAAGCTGACGAAATCACGCTTCTGGTCATCGAGAAAACATCCAACGCGGCGAACGGACAACCGGGCGCTGATGTCGCCATGTATCTGGCGCGCCACAACATGAATGTCACCATCAAGGTGATTACAAATCCTCAAACCGGTATTGCGGACACTGTGCTCAATCATGTTTCGGAAAGCGGCAACGATCTTGTCGTCATGGGCGGCTATGGCCACAGCCGAATGCGCGAATTCCTGTTTGGCGGCGCCACCAGGGAAATTCTGGAATCAATGACGGTGCCTGTCCTGATGGCACACTAGGAGCCACAAGTGATGCTGGATACCCGCGGAGCCGTGCAGAACTGGCCCGCGGGTATTTTTGTCTTAAGTATCTAATCGAAGTCTGATGATTGTTGCGCAATGCATCGTCTTACGGCCGATTAAGGGACCGCCCAGGTGACCATTCGAAATCTTGAAGGTTTTTTCGCTCCGGCATCAATCGCGGTTCTCGGGTCCTGCCGGCACCCCGGCGTTCTCACCGAGAAGCTGATCGCGTGTCTGCATGAGATCGAAGCCGCCCACAGGGTCACGTTGGTCGGCATCGACCAGACGATCGCTTTCAGCGGGCAGCGCGCCGCCCAGCTTGATGATCTGGAACGCATGCCTGATCTGGTGATCTATCTCGCCAAGGCCGAAACCCTGCCTGAGACGATTGCGAAACTTGCTAACGGCGGCACCCGTGCGGTCCTGATACCTTCACCTGGCTACGAAAGCTGGCCCGAAGCGCTCATTCAGGACTGCAGGGAAGCCGCCAGAAAAACCAACTTGCGCATTATTGGCCCCGGCAGCCTGGGCATTGCGGTTCCGGCAAGCAAATTGAATGCGCTTTTGAGCGCTGAGACGCCCAACAAGGGTGATGTCGCATTTTTCTCCCGCTCTGGCGCCGTGCTGAATGCAACGCTCTCCTGGGCCAAAAATCACAACACCGGATTTTCGTCCATTGTCTCACTTGGCCAGCGTGTCGACGTCGATGTCGGCGACTTGATCGACTATTTTGCGCAGGATTTTCGAACACGGTCGATCGTTCTGCACCTGGAAGGCATAGCGATACCACGCAAGTTCATATCTGCTGCACGCGCAGCGGCACGCAGCAAACCGGTGATCGTGCTCAGATCAGGCAAGAGCCATGACACCGGCGGGACGGGTCGCACCCATGCCGGACGCCTTGCCAGAACTGATCTTGTCTATGAAACCGCGTTTCGCAGAACCGGCCTGTTGCGCGTTCATGATCTCGATGAAATGTTCGAGGCTCTGGAGACCCTTTCACAAATTCGAGTACCTCGCTGTGACCGATTGGCTGTTCTTGCAAATGGCCGCAGCCTTGCCAGTCTGGCCGTCGACAGGTTGATGGATCTTGGAGCTAGATTTGCTGAACTTGGTACGGAGACCCGGGAAAGTCTCGAAGTCCTCAGCCGCACTTATGACGACCTTGATAAAACGCCGGCAGCAAACGGAACTCTGGTTCTGCGCGAGAACATGACGCCAGACGACATCACGCGCGCCATAACCACCGTGCTGAAGGACACCCAGGTCGACGGGGCGCTTGTGCTGCAATCCGCAAGTGCGTTCCAATCCCTGCCGGAAATTGCAAAGGCCATCACCGATGCAGCAACCCTGGACCGAAAACGGACGGGTCGACGCAAGGCTTTGGTAGCGGGCTTGATCGGCGGTGACGGTGCACTGCGAGCGCATCTTTCCGACGCAAAAATCCCAAATTATGCCAGCCCGGCCGAAGCGGCCCGTAGCCTCATGCATCTGGCGCGTGACGCGCAGGCCCGGGAATTCCTGATGGCCGCTCCCCCGAGCCTGCCCAGCAACTTCACCCCGGACACCAACAAAGCCCGTGGCATTGTTGAAGCCGCCCTGAAAACAGACCGCACCTGGCTTACACCAAAGGAAGTCTGTCAGGTGCTCGAATGCTATGACCTTCCGATTATGGCCACGGAAATGGCATCCACCGCGGAAGAAGCCGGGGAACTCGCCAGGCCATTTTTCGAAACAGCAAAGCACTGCGTGGCAAAACTGATTTCGCCTGACCTGCCCTTCAAATCCAACATTGATGGTGTCAGGCTCGGACTGGAAAGCCCGAACGCAGTGAGAAAAGCCGCCGAAGAACTGATCAACAACACAAAGAATTCTTTCCCCGGCGCACGAATTGCCGGTATTTCCGTTCATCCGATGCTGGAAGACAGGCACGGGCTCGAACTTTATATGGGTCTTGCCGAAACACAGGAATTCGGTCCTGTCTTGGTGTTTGGGCACGGGGGAACCTCGATTGAGGAAAGCGTCGACATTGCACTCGAGCTGCCGCCGCTCGATCTCCACCTTGCTCAGGCACAAATCAAACGTACACGGATTGCAAGATTGCTCGAAGGCGGTCCTGCCCGCCCTCCTCTCGACACTCCCGCCCTGGCTGAAGCGCTGGTGAAACTGTCGCAAATTACAATCGACATTCCAGAAATTCAGGAACTGGACATCAATCCGATTGTCGCGCTGCCGTCCGGCCTGATCGCCCTGGACGCACGCATGACCCTTTGTCACCCGGAAAACCGTCCTGGCCGGACGGGCAAATCTCGTCTGGCGATCACCCCTTATCCTAAGGAATGGGAACAGACGATCGCCTTGAAGGACGGCCTGGAAGTCTTCATACGCCCTGTCAGGCCAGAGGACGAGGAACTGTTCAAGTCGTTTTTCGAGGCTATTACGCCAGAGGATCTCAGGCTTCGGTTTTTTGCGCCGGTGCGCGATTTCTCTCACAGGTTTCTAGCGAGACTGACACAGCTCGACTATGCCCGCGCGATCGCATTTGCCGCGATAGATCCAGACGATGGACGCCTGCTCGGCGTCGTGCGCCTTCATGCGGACCCGGACCATCAAACCGGTGAATATGCTGTCATGGTTCGTTCTGACCTCAAGGGGGTCGGTCTCGGTTGGGCCCTGATGCAGCTGATCATCCGCTATGCCAAGGTCGACGGTATCACCACTATCAAAGGTGAGGTTCTGAAGGAAAACACTTCAATGATCTCCATGTGCCATGCCCTCGGCTTCACCGTTGGAACGTCGCCGGACGATCCAGGTATAGCTCTGGTGACGCTGCCGGTGGCCGACATTCCAGACTAGGCCGTGGACTCATAAACGCGTAGCCAAAGGCGGATCGCCGCGAGCTTCACGAAGGTAAGGAAGTTGGCGGCCCGCTTCTCGTAACGTGTGGCAATGCGGCGGCAGTGCTTGATCCGATTGAAGAACCGTTCGACCAGGTTTCGATCCCGATAGAGGTATGGGCTGAAGCAGATTGGCTCTCTCCTTTACGGCGCGGCGGAATGTTTGCCCACCCTCCACGTGCCGCGACAATCGACCTGATGGCGTCTGAATCATACGCCTTGTCGGCCAGTAGCACTCCACCTTCCGGCATATCGCTTAACATGTCCTTCGCGCCCAGGCTGTCGTGTTGATGACCGGGTGCAATAGCCAATCTGAGCGGCAAGCCCTTCGCGTCAACAACGGCATGGATCTTGGTCGTCAGCCCTCCGCGAGAGCGACCGAGACCTTCGGTTTCCCCATGCTTGATGCATGTTGCGTGCTGATGAGCCCGGACGATTGTGCCGTCGATCATCCGCACCTGTGCATCGTCTCGATGCGAGATCGCAGTCAAGATGCGATCCCATACACCGGCGCGGCGCCATCGCACGAACCGATTGTAGCAGGTGGTGTAAGGCCCATAGCAGTCGGGAAGATCCCGCCAAGGGGCGCCCGACTTCAATACCCAAAAGATACCGTTCAGGACGCGCCTGTCGTCCGCGCGCGGAACACCCCTTGATTTACAGGGCAGAATAGGTTCGATGACGCGCCACTCGGCGTCAGTTAGGGCATATCGCATAATCGGGGCTCCTTCATGGAGCTTGAATCACACTAACTGTCCTTGGTTCAATGTCTGCTTCGTTGCTAGAAGCGGACCCTGCTCTCTCCGACCGGATCGTCTCAAGATGACCCGAAGCCGTCATTCGATACCGTTGGTGCGAAATGGCGCTCAGCGGACGAAGCGAACCTTCGCTGCGGCTGCACCAAAGGCTGCTTTGACAAACTATCAGTCATTTAGAAAAACCTGCTTTTAACAAACGCGCCCGCAGGTCGTTCAGTTTGTCGGTGTCTTTCAGAGGAACACGATCAAGGTCGTTGACGCAGATATCAGGCAGCACTTTCTGACAAGATTTGACGGTTTTGACCGCGTCTTCTTGGTGACCGAGTGCCACATGGCTTGCGGCTAAAACAAAATGCGCGAAGTACCACCTTGGCATTCGGTGTATCGCCCGCTCTGCCCACTCGACCGCCGATTCAAACCGTCCGGCCATATAGTGCGCCAACGCAAGTCCCGAAAAGCGGAAGAAGATACTAGGATCGAGGGGATTAGAGCGGATGGCGATTTCCTGATTGGCGATGGCCTCTTCCGAGCGTCCAAGAATGCCAAGCAATGTACCAAGGCTGCCGTAGGCCAGTGAACAGTTTGGATTCAGAGCCACGGCGCGTTCCAAGGCTGAAAGGGATTCGTCGTATTTGAGCAGCCCCCAGCAAGAAATCCCCAGCGCCCAATGAGCATATTCATTGCGGTCGTCCAACTGCGTGGCACGCCGCGCCAAAGCGTAGGCCGTTTCCATTGGAGGCTGGACGTCCGGTACAAATCCCATGATGGCGATGTGGTGATTGATCAACGATAAGATCATGTTCGCCTCGGCGCTCTCAGGGTCAATCGCCAAAGCACGTTCCAGCAAGGTCTTAGCGTACGCGTAGCTTTCTGGTGTAAAATCATAGAGCAGATGCCAGGACCGCATAGTCAGCTCCCAAACGGTCAGATCGGGTCGTGATGCACGCTCGACTGGGTCTTGAATAGTACTGAGATGCACTGTCGTCTGGATAGACGCCACTACGTTACGAGTGATCTCATCTTGCAGATCAAAGACGTCCTCAAGCTGACCATCGTAGCGTTCAGACCAAACATGCCCACCGGTCGTCCCGTCGATAAGCTGCGCTGTCACCCGAACCCGGTCGCCTGATCGTCTGACACTACCTTCAAGGACAAACCGGACCCCAAGTTCTTCGGCGATGCGCCGGACATCAACGGATCGGCCTTTGTACGTAAAAGTCGTGTTGCGTGCGATGATAAACAACCAAGGAGAACGTGATAGAGCCGTGATGATGTCATCGCTGATCCCGTCGGAAAAGTATTCCTGCTCAGGATCGCCAGACATGTTTTCGAAGGCCAGCACAGCGATGGAGGGTCTTTCTGGCCGGGCGGGTCGTTCGATGGGCAGTTCAGTGAGCGTGGTCGCAACTGGGGTCAGCCTGTCACGCAGCGCCAACTTCGAGGATACACCAAGTTTGCGATAGATCGTGGCCAGATGCGTGCGCACCGTTGATGGCGCAAGACACAAGCGATCTGCGATCTGCTGATAGCTTTCGCCCTGTGCATAGTCCGCCGCAATTTGGTTTTCGCGGTCGCTCAGGACACTTGTATTGCCACGTTTCCCGGTCACGAATGCGCCGCCTGTATCGCACGGATCATGCGTGCGTTCTCTAATGCAATCACGCTTTGGGCCGCAAACATCTGTGCAAGCCGAGTGGTATCTTCAGAAAAAGGTCGGACTGTCTGGCGATAGATCGTGAATGCGCCAACCAAACCGTCACCGGCAAGCATAGGGATTGCCACAAAGGACCGCGCCCCGCCAAGATCGGCAGTGGCATAGCGCAAAGGATCATCGGTCTGATAAATCTCCTCTGATTTGACGTCGATGATATTAATGGTCTCACGCTGACTATTCATACGGCCGAGACCCGTTTCGGGGCTGACCGTGAAGACACCATTCGCTTCCAGCCAGGCCCGAAACGGTTTCGGAATGCCGACTGTGTGATTGGCCAGAAACCTGCCGTCTTGCTGATATTCGAACAGGATGCCAAATTCCGCGTCGCAAAGTTCTAGTGCGTAGGTCAGGATCAGCGGCATCACTGCGTCCAGATCTCCTTTGGCCGCACTTATGATCCGCAAGACTTCGCTGAGGGCCTTTTCGCGACTGATGGCTTCTTCCAGGCTCAAGGCCAATTCGGACACCACGGCGGCCATTTCGGATTGGCTGCGGGGCTCAGGGGCGTCGCCACTCAGATAGGTTGCCAGTTCTAGCTTCGAGGAGACCTCAAGTTTGCGGTAGATCGTCGCAAGATGCGTCCGCACCGTGGATGGCGCAATACAAAGCGCGTCGGCGATTGTCTGATAGGTCTCTCCACCCGCATAAGATTGCGCGATCTGCAATTCCCTTTGGCTGAGACCTGATTGTCCAGACACCTAAAACGCTCCTAAAAGAACAACTTGTGACGAGTTTGGTAAGAACGCGTTCAACAAGCAATCCTGCAAATGCTGTAGTTTGAATACTGCACGTCCGGTGCTGAATTTACAGCATCTGCACGATAGCTGAATTGATCAGCGCCGACCTAAGTTGCTGCCATCGGATCAACATGGAGAACAGCACAATGACACAATACGAAACCGCCAAAGCCTTCTTCGAAGCCTGCGAAACCGGCAAAGGGTGGGAAGGCTGCAAGCTTTTCTGCCACGAAGGGGCGGGCTTTTCCTGTCAGGCTGACGCGCTGGCGGAGACGGCAACACTTGCTGAATACGCTGAGTGGATGAAAGGGCTTCTGACCCCCGTACCGGATGGCCGCTACAAGCTGACGGCTTTTGCCGCGGATGAAACGCGCGGCACCGTTGTCGCCGCTGCCGAATTCCACGGCACCCAAACTGGGGAAGGCGGACCGGTTGCGCCTACGGGCAAAACTGTTGTCTCGGATTACGCCTATGTGATGCAGTTTGACGGCGACAAGATCAGCCACATGACTAAGATCTGGAACGACGTGCCCGCGCTCCGCGGACTTGGCTGGGCATGATGCGCTGGCGCATCCTTGGATTGCTGTTTCTGGCTCGTATCGGGCTTGGACTTCAGTTCCAAACCGTAGCGTCCGTTGGCGACGATCTCGTCGTTGCATTCGGGTTCAGCTATGCAGATATCGGTTTTCTGATCGGGCTGTTCATGGCCCCCGGTTTGTTCCTCGCTATACCTGCCGGGTATTGGGGGCGTTACGTCTCTGATCGCTTGATGGTGGTGCTGGGTCTATGCGCATTGGCATTGGGTGGGGCCGCATCGTCGCTTGCAACGGAAAGCTGGGCCATAGGGGTCGGCCGCGTTCTTGCCGGGGCCGGGTTTCTTTTCACAACGCTCTATTTCACCAAGATGGTCGCGGATTGGTTCGAAGGACGCGAGATTGCCACGGCCATGAGCATCCTTGTGATGAGCTGGCCCTTCGGGATCGCCATGGGCCAAATTGGCCACGCCTCGTTGGCCCAGACATACAGCTGGCAAGTCCCATTTCAGGCTGCTTCCATCTATTGCGTGATCGCAGCGCTAGGGGTCTATTTGTTTTACCGTCCGCCGCATGATTTGCCGGACGCGACAGACGGCGCGCCGGTTGCGCTGACCGGGCAAGAGTGGCGCTTGATGCTGTGTGCAGCGGCGGCCTGGGGCGTCTTTAACGCCGCCTATGTTACCTATCTTGCCTTCGCGCCAAAGGTTCTTGAGGCCCACGGCCAATCCACCATCGTTGCAGCCCGCATCATCAGTATTGCTAGTTGGATCATGATTTTTTCCGGTGCGGCCTGCGGGCAGTTCGTGGATCGTTTTGGGGGGCGGAACATTGTCTTGGTGGTCTGCATGGGGGGCGCCAGCGCGGGACTCTTGCTGCTGGGTCGCCCAGGCGCTGGCGTTGGAGCAAGCATTCTGTTTGGACTGATCGGCATGGCGCCTGCTGGCGTTATCATGGCAATGGCGGGTCAAGCCATGCGGCCTCAGGTCAGGGCCTTTGGCATGGGTGTATTCTTTACGGTTTACTATGCCATCATGTGGATCACGCCGCCATTCGCGGGTGCGATCCTTGATGCGACTGGCAATCCGCAAGGCCCACTGTTTCTTGCAATGACCCTCTTTGTTGCGGTGGTGCCGCTTGGCATTGCGTTCCAGCTTTTCAAAGGTGCGCCCATGATGGGTCAGGAAAGGAAAGTGTGACGATGGACATTCGGAAAACGGTTTTCACCAAGGAAATCATCACAGCAGATGAAATGGGGCAGGCGTGCGACCAGATCACACGCGTTGCTGCAATGGCGGTTGTCAGAAATCCATACGCTGGAGTTCATCAAGAAGATCTATCGCCCCTTTTCGACGTTGGCGCGCGGCTCGGAGAGCCGCTGACAGAGGAGCTTGTGAATATGCTGGGAGCACCCGCTGTCTGCTATGGCAAAGCCGTTCTCATCGGATCGTCTGGCGCAATGGAACATGGGGCTGCCCTGCTGCACCCCGCACTTGGCAAACCGGTGCGAGCAGCCGTTGGCGGCGGCAAATCCCTGATGCCTTCTAACCACAAAGTCGGGCCATTGGGCGGGTCTGTTGATTTGCCGCTGGGTCACAAGGATGAAGCATGGTCATTTGATCACATCGACACGATGACGCTCTGGGTGCCTGACGCGCCCCGCGCAGACGAAATCGTACTGTGCATCGGACTGTCGGACGGAACACGCGTGCATCCGCGCGTTGGAAAAGGCCCAAGACCCACTTGATCAAGCTTTCTTCTCAAAGCGGCCATTAAACCCAGATGCAGCATCGGTGAGAATGGGCTCGAAGTAGACCTTTGCTGCACAACCAACCGATGACGGCTATGTCGGTCTGGCGACAATGTCGGATCGACAGCTAAAGTCCGGGCTACCGTCAAAACCGGACATTGCCGTTTATGAGTACACGGCCTAGATCCATCTGTCACGGCGCTTACGCCCATGGCGTTTTTCAGCGTTTCGCTCCTTCAGCTTATGACCTAACGTGATGTTAATGACGTTGGGGGAAGTCAAATGGATGGAAAAGCGAAACGAATTCTTGCAGCTGTTTCTATCCCCTCGTTCTTGATAGGGACCGACTTTACCGGTGCCATGCTGCTTGTGACGCCTATCGAGCAGGAATACTCAGTCGACATCACCACCACCCAATGGGTGCTCAATGCCTACGCACTCACGCTTTCAATGGGTTTGGTGGCAGGTGGCAGGCTCGGTGACATGCTCGGTCATCGCAGATTTGTGCTTATCGGACTTGCCATTTTCCTGTTTGCTTCCCTTGCCTGCATCCTGGCACCCAACGTAACCGCCCTAATCGTCGCCAGAGCGTTACAAGGGATAGGTTCTGCGCTCATCTGGCCCTGCATTCTTGCGCTGGCGGCAACGTCTGTCGAAGAAGACGAACGGGCTCAGGCGATGGGCATCCTGATGGGCACGGTTGCCGGCGGCAACGTACTTGCACCCTTCATCGCCGGCACGTTGGCCGAGTTTGGCGATTGGCGCGGTTTCTTCGTTTTCAATTTGGTTTTTGCCTTGATCGCCATGATCTTGATTGCGCGTTTTATTGAAAAGGAAAGGGAACACAACACTGACGAGGTGGTGGATCTTGCGGGAATGGCCGTCCTCGCGGGCGGAGTTTTCTGCCTGCTTTTCGGATTGGACGTCGGTGCAGATCACGGCTGGACCGACTGGGTCACGCTTTCGCTGTTTGCAATCGCCTGTGTCCTTTTCGTTTTGTTTCCCTTTATCGAGAAGGCCGTGCAGGATCCGATGATCCCGGTGTCGATGATGCGTAATCACCAATTTGTCCGTACGCTTGCCTTGAACGGCCTGCCTGCCATCGTCCTTTTTCTTTGCCTGCTTTATCTGCCTCAATACATGCAAAAGGTTCTTGGCTGGTCGATCTTCTGGAGCGCGATGGGCATGTTGCCTCTGGCTGTCGTCGTCGCGTCGATGAACCTTGCCGTTGGAAACTACTACAATTCCGTTGGGCCCCGAAAACTGATGTCGCTCGGTCACGCCTTCCTGATGGCAGGCTGCATCGGAATGCTCTTCCTGCAAACGTCCTGGGGTTACCTCGCACTTGTGCCGGTCATGGTCTTGGTCGGATTGGGGGGAGGACTCGTCTTTGGTCCGGCCGGGACAGCAGCCGTCAATGCGGTCGGGGCAAAGGGAGCCGGCCTTGCCGGGGGACTGTCCTTCATGTTCCATTTAGGGCTGGGTGCCATCGGCATCGCATTTGCAACGTCGATGATGTTTCTCTCGGCAACCAGAGTGGTCGAGAATGCCCTGGCTGCCGCTGCGATAAAGCTTGGACCTGAGGACGTACACACGCTTGCGGCAGGAACGCTCAAGGATCCAGCCGTAGCTGCGATCATCGACAAATTGAACAGCAAAAATGCAGAGACAGTCACAGCCGCCGTTCGCGACAGCTTTGCTGAAGGATTGCACACCGCCTTCTGGTTCGGCCTCGCAGTCGCCGTGGCCGGTGTCATCGTCTCACTCAGCGTCAATGAGCAAAAACTGAAAACCGAACCGGAGCAGAACTGAGCCAATAGCAGCCTTGACAGGGCTTGCGCCGTTTAGTGCTTGTCCAAGGCAGCTGTTCGAATTTGGCTAAGGCTTGCAGCCGGAGTGATCGCTTCCGGATCCAGCTTGAGATGCAAGAATGCCGGTTGGCCGGAAGCCCGTGCACGTTCAAAAGCCGGACCGAACTCTGCGGTGGTTTCGACGGTCTCACCAAAGGCACGATAGCTTTTGGCCAAGTCGGCAAAATCCGGATTGACCAGTTTTGTCGCTGACGGACGGCCAGGATAGGTGCGTTCCTGGTGCATGCGAATGGTGCCATACATGCCGTTGTCGACAACGAGCACGATGATATTGGCACCTTCCTGGCAGGCCGTGCCGAACTCTTGCATGGTCATTTGAAGACATCCGTCGCCTGCAAAACAGACCACTTCCCGATCTGGAAACGCAAGCTTCGAGGCAACAGCGGCGGGAAGACCATATCCCATGGAACCGGAAGTTGGAGCTGCCTGTGTTCCAAACCGGCGAAAGCGGTGGAAGCGGTGAAGCCAGGTTGCATAGTTCCCCGCACCGTTGGTGCAAATGGTGTCATCGGCAAGATTTGCTTCCAGCCAGTCCATGACACCGGCCATCTGAAGGTCTCCCGGCGTTTGCGGCCGTGCTCCTGACCAGTCGAGATAATCCTGATGCGCGGTTTCGCTTTGACCGGCATTTTTCAACTCGTTCGGGGGCTGCACCCCTTCCAGCGCCTTGGCAAACGCAGTCGGGCTCGCGTGGATTGCAAGCGCGGAAACATAAACTCGGCCGAGCTCTTCAGCATCCGGATGAATATGGACAAGCTGTTGCACCGGAGACGGGATCTCAAGCAACGAATAGGACTGGCTTGGCATTTCGGAAAGCCGACCACCGACAAGCAAAATGAGATCGGAAGCCTTGATACGTGCCAACAGTTTCGGATTGATGCCGATCCCGACATCCCCCGCGTAGTTTCCGTGAAGATTGTCGAACAGCATCTGCCTGCGGAAGGAACAGGCGACCGGAAGATCGAAGCGTTCCGCAAAGCGCGTAAAGGCCGCGACCGCGTCTTCTGACCAGCGACTGCCGCCAAGTATGGCAATCGGTCTTTCGGCGGCCCAAAGCCGTTTTTGAAGATCTGCCATTTGCGTGAGGCCCGGGTAGGTCTCGGTCTGGATCCAGGCTGCTGGCTGCGCAACGTCGGCGGTTTCCACGAGCATGTCTTCCGGAAGCGCAAGAACCACCGGACCGGGGCGACCCGATGTCGCCACGTGATAGGCGCGTGAGATGAATTCTGGAACCCGGTCAGCCTGATCAATCTCGGCAACCCACTTGGCAATTCCGCCAAACATCTGCCGGTAGTCGACTTCCTGGAACGCTTCGCGCTCGCGCATACCGCGTTCGATCTGGCCGATGAATAGGATCATCGGCGTGGAATCCTGCGCAGCAATGTGAACCCCCGCCGAGGCGTTTGTCGCGCCCGGCCCCCGGGTCACCATGCAGATGCCAGGCTTGCCGGTCAATTTCGCATGAGCGTCTGCCATCATTGCCGCACCGCCTTCCTGGCGGCAGACGGTGACCGGGATCGATGCGTCGAAAAGAGCATCGAGAACTGCCAGATAACTCTCACCAGGGACGCAGAACACGCGGTCGGCCCCATGCCGTTCCAACGCGCCGACCAACAATTCTCCACCGGTCATCTGGCTCATGTTTTTCAGCTCCCAGTTCGCAACATTCGCTGTTCATTCTATAGCGTAACAAAGATCATGCCGTTAGACGCTGAAATCAGATTAATTGGCAATGAGATCATTCCCAATTGGATTGATATGCATGATGCTTTCCATTTGCTGCGGAGTGTCCTCTTGTCCACGCACAAAAAAAGCGCCGGTAAAACGGCGCTTCTGTCACACAAATATGCGGTAAAGCTCAGATCGACAGAACCGTCACCACTTGAAACGTGTGAAGCTCGCCATCTTCGTCCTTGATGGAAACATATTCACCCGGATTAAACGCGTGGGCCCCGAAACGGTAGCCCGCTTCATCGTCGTCATCTCCATCGATGTCATAGTGAAAAGCCCATGATCCGCCCGGACGGTGAATCAGATGGCCGATATCCTCTTGTTCATCACCCCAGAATCGACGTACCCGGCAATGATCACGCTCTTTCTTCCACAAGGCAGCGTCGATATGTCCGGTACCGTCCAAAGGTGCCGTGAACTCGTAGCCATGGCGTGCGGAACCTTGCGGAAACTCTTTGGTCCTGGCCAGGTTGAGCCTGATCTTTTTCAAAGCAGGATATTCGCTCATGAGAGCCTCCTTTTGCTGACAATCCAGATTATTTGTGACACATCGCTGTCACCTCACATTGAGAAGGATCAAACGCAGCTGTACTGAACCTGGGGCAAGGTCTACCGGCAGGCGAGATAAAGGAAACGACATGGTCCATACACAAACCCAGAACAAAGTCTTTGAGTTTCTCATGGGTTTGAAGTCTGACGACCCGGAACGTCCGGATAACAAGCGGATCGACACGCATGCCAACGTCGTTTTTCTTGTCGGCAGCAAAGCCTACAAGGTGAAACGGGACGTCAAATATCCTTTCCTGGACTATTCCACACTCGCGCTCAGAGAAGAAGCCTGCAAGGCCGAAATCACTTTCAACAAACCAAACGCACCGCAGGTCTATCTGAAGGCGCGGGCCATCACTGAAAACGCTGATGGCACACTTTCCTTCGACGGCAATGGTCCCTCTATTGACTGGGCGGTCGAAATGAACCGTTTCGAACGTCGGGACGAGCTGGACGTGCAGGCAGGCAAGGCACCGTTCAGCGATGCGTTGTGCGAAGACCTTGCCGACATGATGCTAGCAGCGCATGACGAGGCTCCGGTGCGTGACGGCGTCGCTTTTTATGAGGAACTCGCCACCTATGTCGAACAGAATGATGCTGCTTTTCATGAGCATCCTGACCTGTTTCCGACAGAAGATGTCCGGCACCTGACGGAGACCTCACGAACCACTCTATCATCCCTGCGGGACCTGATCCTCCGGCGCGGAGACCAGAAGCTCATCCGCCGGTGCCACGGCGATGCGCACTTGCGCAATATCGTCCTGATCGACACTAAGCCGGTGCTGTTCGATGCGGTGGAGTTCTCCGATTCCATCGCAACCGGCGACATTCTCTACGACCTTGCATTTCTTCTCATGGACCTTTGGGAGCGCGGACAGCCAAGTGCTGCCAATCGCGTCTTCAACAGATATCTCGACAAGAGCCAATTGGACGAGCATCCCGAAGGCCTTGCCGCCTTGCCTTTCTTCATGATGATGCGCGCGGCCATACGTTCGAAAATTGCGGCAAGTGCCGCACTCGCGCAATCGGATCCGAACCTCCGGCAAGGCCAGCAGGAGCAAGCCCGGAAGTATTTCCGATATTCGCAGGAGTTTCTGGCGCCGGCCTTGACCCGCCTTGTGGCCGTGGGCGGCCTCTCGGGCACCGGGAAGACCACATTGGCCTATGCACTTGCGCCAACCATCGGCCGTGCACCCGGTGCACGCGTCCTTCGAACCGACGTAATGCGAAAGAAAATCCTGAACATTCCCGAAACCGAGAAAGCCCCGCCTGAGGCATATACGCTGGAGGCCTCCAACGAGGTCTATCATGTAGTCGACGACACCATTCAGTGCATCTTGGCTGCAGGACATTCAGCTATGTTTGACGCGGTTTTTGCGTCCGAAAGCGAACGCCGGCGCATAGAAGAAATTGCCAATCGCGTGGAGGCGGACTTCCAGGGCCTCTGGTTGACTGCTCCGGAAGCCACGCTGAAAAAGCGCGTTGCCCAGCGCCTGGATGATGCATCTGATGCAACCACGGATGTGATCGAAAGACAGCTCGGATACGAACTGGGCCAATTGGATTGGCAGGAAGTGTATGCCGGAGGCAGCCGTGAGGAGACTGCGGCACGCGCCCAAGCAATTCTCAGGACAGTCTAGATCCCGACGGCTCTCAGGCCAGCTGCGACCAGAGCCGCGCAGAATACAGCTGCATATTCTTTCTTGAGTTTCACTTGGGCGGCGATGGCCACAACGAGACAAAGCCCGACGGCAATCCCGCCCTTGAGGACGATCGGAAGAATGGTCGACACGATGATTGCGCCCGGCAGTGCTTCCAGGCCGCGCCGAACACGCGGCGTGATCGACAAACGGCCCATGAGCCAATATCCACCGGCGCGCAAGGAATAGGTGACCGCCACCATCCCGATCACGGCAACAACGAACATCCAGTCCGATGGCAGAGCGCCACTTGCTGCGATCGCTTCACTCATCCAGGTAAGCTCCCGCAACGGCGCCTGCGACCGCTCCTGTGAAAATGCTCCAATAGCCACCGACCGCAATCCACGTCACCCAGGCGACACCGCCGGCAACAAGCCAGCTGACCGTCTGGCGTTTTCCCTTCCAGAGCGGCACGAGCAGCGCGGCAAAAAATGCGGGCAGGATGACATCAAGACCAAATGCCTTCGGGTCCGTGATAAGACTGCCTGCGAAGTAGCCTGGTATTACCGAAAGCGACCAAACGGCCCAGATGGTCAGGCCGCTTCCGAGGAAAACACCCCAGTCACGCGTTCCCTTTTCATATTGGGAAATGGCCAGCAGCCAGTTCAGGTCGGTCAGGAAGAAGAGAGCTGGGTAGGTTTGATATCCAGGCACTTGCCCGAGCCAGGGCCTGAGGCTTGCCCCGATCAACAGCATGCGCATGTTGACGGCCCCGGTAACGCCGACCATTGCGATCAGCAATCCCCAGGTCAGCGGCTGGTTGTAGACTTCCATTGCAACAAACTGACTGGCACCCGCAAACACGAGCGAATTGATCATCAGTGTTTCCAGGAAGGTCAGTCCCTTTTGTGCTGCAACTGTACCGAACACGGCGCTTAGCGCGATAATGCCGGGGAACACCGGAATGCAGAGCAAAGCGCCCTGAATGCAGCCTTTGAGACTGAGGGTGACATTTTTGTCCAGCATTTCCGTCCAAGAATTGAGGGGCGGACCATGCCGCACGAAGAAGGGAGACTATCGCCGATTATCGATCTGAGGACCAATGAATCCTTTTGATCCAACCATCACGAAATCTGCTCGCCGTTCTAAACCAGAACACCATAGATCATGCGAAGTCCGGTAAACCCGAGAAAAAGCGCAAAAACAAGCTTCAGCTTGGACGGATCGATCGCATGGGCGATTTTCACCCCGAGCGGGGCCGCGAGTGTGGACGCCGGAATGATCAACAGGAAGCCGATGAGGTTCACATAGCCAAGGGAAAACGGAGGACGCCCCTCCACACCCCACCCGAACCAGATTGAGAGCAAGGTTCCGGGCACAGCGATAATCAGGCCAATTGCGGCTGCGGTTCCAACGGCCTTTCTGATCGGGTAATTGAACAGCGTCAGGGTCGGCACGCCAAGTGTCCCGCCGCCAATACCCATCATGACCGATATTCCACCGATCAGGAACCCGAGCAACTCCTTAAGCGGCGCACCGGGCAGTTTATCTGCCAGGTGGGAACCTTCCTTTCGGAACATCATGTTGGCTGACACCGCCAGGGCGACAACCCCAAAGACAAGTGTCAACGCTCCACCGGAAATGTTCCCTGCAAGCGAGGCGCCTGCGATCACACCTATTGCGATCGCCCACCACCAGCGTTTCAGGAGATCTGTGTCGACACTGCCACGCTTGAAATGAGCGCGCGCCGAAGACGTACCGGTCGCCAGGATCGTCGCCAATGACGTTCCAACCGCAACATGCATCAGCACGGAAGGATCGATTTTAAGAGCCGTGAACATGTAGTAGAGAACAGGAACGATCACGATTCCGCCGCCAACTCCAAGGAGCCCGGCAATGATGCCGGCAACGACGCCAGTGGCCAGAAGTGCAAGAGCCAACAGGCCGAGTGACAATAGGCTGAGATCTTCCAAACCAGCGTCCTTGTTGTTCATGTCCCAAGAGCCCGACTTTATTCACCAGGCGTGACACTTGCGATTAGACCAGGCTGCAAAATTTTTCCAGCCAAATTACCTGTTATTCCGGCCTATGGGCAACGCTCGGACTTGAAGTCGAACGCGAATGCGGACAGTGTTCGATGGGAAATGACCGAACGAGGAGGAGACATGTTCGGCCACTGGCTCGCTCTTTATACATTCGCCCAATTTCGCAAGCGGGCGGACGATCCTTCCAATGATGCCTTTTTTTCCAATGAACCAGCTGTCTGGGCCGCGATGGAACGCGCAGAAGGTTTCATTGCCCGTTCCGGATACGAAGACGAGCCCGGAACGCGGAGCTGGGGCGAACAGGTGTTTCCCAAATACTGGATCGACAACGGTGACGGCTGGGCCCCTTCCACCATTTCTCTCTGGCAAGATCTGGATGGTGCGCTTGCCGCCGTCTATCGCGGCACACATGCGGAAATCCTGCGCCTTGGCCATTTGTTCGTGAAGGACGCTGAAGATTATCCGGCCTATGCATTATGGTGGGTGCCGGAAAACCATCAGCCGGATTGGGCCGAAGCAGTCGAACGTCATGAGCTTCTAGGCGACAACGGGCCGTCCCCGGAAGCATTTACTTTCAAGGTGGCCTTCGATCCCAGAGGCCGCGAACTTATTGTGGATGGTGCCCGCTCAAAAGAAATTGCCGAACGCAATCGATTGCGTGCCGATCTGCCCAAAGCAGTTCAATAAGCACTGTTCAAAAATCAATGACTAATTGTCAATATTTGACGCAATTGTAAAATAAAACATAGCAACGATCTTTAGCCCAACGGCGCATCGGCAAACTCTCCGATGCCAGGAATTGGGAAAGGATCGAGAGATGAACCAACTACTTCGACCATCCGCCGAACGTGGAAACGCGGATTTCGGCTGGCTGAAAAGCAAGCATACATTCTCCTTTGGCTCCTACTACGACCCGAAACACAGCGGTTTTGGCGCTTTGCGAGTGATTAATGAAGACAAGGTAGCTCCGAGCGCGGGGTTTCCGACGCACCCGCACAAAAATATGGAAATTATCTCTTACGTCGTTTCAGGTGCTTTGGAACACAAGGACTCGCTTGGAACCGGTTCGGTCATACGGGAAGGTGACCTTCAAAGAATGAGCGCAGGAACCGGAGTGCATCATAGTGAATACAATCACTCCGACACGGATCCGGTTCACTTCCTCCAGATCTGGATCGTTCCTGAGAAAGATGGCTTGACGCCCGGCTATGAGCAGAAAACATTTCCCACTGCAGAAAGACGGGACAACCTGAGGCTGATTGGATCCCGGGATGGCCGCCGAGGCTCGGTGGTAATCCACCAGGATGTAGACCTTTATGCCTCGCTGCTATCAGCCGGCAAGAGCGTTGCAATCGAAATTCGGCCTGGACGAAAGGGCTGGCTGCAAATCGTAAAAGGCGCACTTGGTGTGGACGGGCAGACCCTTGCGGCTGGAGACGGGCTCGGCCTGCTCCAGGCTGGCGAGGTGTCACTCGTCGCATCGCTTGACGCCGAGTTCTTGTTGTTCGATCTGTCAGCCTGATTGTGGAAGACGCGGCCACTGCGCCGCGTCTTCCTTTCCCTTTCACCTTGAAAGAATGGGCACCGGTTGACCACTGAGCCAACCGGGCCGCCACTTTCCGTTCATCGTTGCACGAAAGAGGCTTTCCAAAACCCAGAATAGCCTTGAACTTGCGCGTTCAGGCACAATGTTTGCGCTTGTTTCCAACATCCGGCAAATAGACCAAGCTCTTAAAAGACTCATTTCCGAGATTTCAAATAAGCGATCAACGCTGATCGGTCTTCGGCCAACTCGTAGCCGTTAAAACCCATTATTGTGCCAGGAACCAAGTTTTTTGGAGACCGAAGAAATTCATCCAGTTTTTCCTCGCTCCAAATGCGCTCGGCCCTGGCGTATTCAAGCAGTGCTGGCGAATAGCGATCAAATGCAGGATCACTCGCGATCGGCTTACCAACAACATCATCAAGAAAAGGGCCAACTGACTGTTGATTGTCGGAATTGTGGCAAAGTGCACATTGCGCAAATAGCTGTCTTCCCCTCTCGATCGGGGCCTCAATAGTCACGGCATCGGGTTGGGCGGTGAACCTGGCCCTCATTGCCAGCAACTCTTCCGACTGCACTTCCGACAACCCGTTTCTGACATCCAACATCGCCATGGCCTGGGACCAGGTCATGTCCGCCTCGATCTCTCCAATTTCCGCCCCCAGGTGTGCAACACGGGAGGTGTCGATGCGTTGACCGGACAACGAGATTTCGAGAACACGCATAAGCTGAGCTCTTACAGCCAAGAACTTTGGAAATTCCGTGGCATTGTGCAAGGCAGCTTCTCTTAGCCGGTCGACCTGGGAAGGAGTGAGGATCTCCATCACCTGTTCAGCAACGACCCCTCGCTTCACGCCATGATTGGAATCTATCCGCAGGGCCACAAAGCCAAAATGCTGACTTGGTTTGCCGACCACTTCGAAATCATTGAAGTCTTGGGATCCGGTTGTCCAACTCAAGAACCTGGCTGAAATATTCACCAGCTCTTTTTTGTCCGCCTTTGAAAGTTTCTTAAATCTCAGGCCGCCAGCACCGTTGCCTTGCTGAGCTTCTCCTGACATGTGCGCAACGCGAATGGCTGTCAGCGTCTGCTTCTGGTCGGCTGAAAGTGTTTGGGCAATGTCTCCAAAAGTTTGTGCAAGCACACGCCCAAGCTCTGCCTCGCGCGCACCATAGTCGCGCCCAAGATCTATGAAGTGCTCCTTGCTTAAGGGTTCAAACGCAAGCAACCCTTCCAAGGCACGGTTCATCTCCTGGCGCGCCTCTTGAGCATCTTTCAACGCGTCCATTTGATCGCGTACCAGCGACACCATTGCTGCACGTTGCCGCTCGTTCAATACGGACAGTGTTTCTTGGGCTATCCGGCTCCGCTTGAGACTGTGTCCACTCGCAACCCTTAGTCCCACGAACCCGAAAAAATTGGCCAAGCGGCCTACAGAAATGTAGTCGTTGTTCGCTGAGTTTCCTGTCAGCCAAGTCAACGTTCTGGAAGCGACAGCCTCAGTCAGTCGTCGGTCATCAACTTGAATTTTGCTTATGTCTCGAAGCGCTGTGCTTTCACCTGGGGCTGCTGCAGTACCGGAGGACGTAAACGATAGTGATAGAGCCAGAAGGCTAAGGGTCACAAATATTGCGGTGCTTTTCGACATGGAACTACTCGCGATTAGAGGAGCAATCCCATCAGATTGTAATCGCACCGCGTCGCACACTTATGCCAACGACGGGGCTATCTGTAACAAGTTGTAATTATCGCAGCCACGCAATCGGCGCTCGGCGCGTCGATGCGGCGGGCAGTAAGACATTCAGTTGAAAATGGTACAGACGAGTGGATTCGAACCACCGACCTTCGGAGCCACAATCCGACGCTCTAACCAACTGAGCTACGTCTGCATAAGGTCGTCAAAGTGGGGCGGACAATACTCGTCCGAACCGCCATTTGCAAGGCGTCTTCTAACGCCGTTTCGCTTTACCGGCAAGCGAGAAATTTGATGAAAAAACCTGCCTGTTGAAAAGCAAATGCCCGAGGCAAAGCCCCGGGCACATGTTGGTTCTCCGCGGCATCGCCGCAGTATCAACTTGGATTAGTTGACCTTCAATTCCTTGAAGGATTTTTCGAAAGCTTCCTTGACCGGAGCAGAAACGTCTGTGCCGAGTTTAGTGGCAAGATCCTGCATTTCCTTGGTCTGTGCGCTCATCGCATCGAACTGCTGGCGTGCGAAAGAAGACTGAAGCTCAATAGCCTCAGCAACGGTTTTCACGGACATGATGTCTTTCACAAAGGTGAAAGCGGCATCAGTGTTGGCTTTAGCAGCGTCGACGGCTTTGTGATTGAATTCAACAACACCCTGGCGAGACGTTTCGAATGTGTCTTCCATCAGGTCAGTCGCATCTTCAGCTGCGGTTTTCACCTTTGCATATGCTTCACGTGCGTTTTCGATGCCCTTTTCAGTGGCTTCGCGGAACGCAACCGGAACTTCCATGTTAGGCATTGCGAAGGCTTCGAAATCCGGGAAAGCAACGCCGGCAACCGGTGCAGCTTTAGCCTTGGCGGCACGTGATTTCGGAGCAGCTTTTGCTGTAGTAGTCTCAGTCATGATCTCATCTCCTTGAGTCCGGATGCGATCATTGGTGCAAATTCTTTCCGCCGATCCATTCGTCGGCGGACCTTGTCGTCATCCGCAAACACTACATAGTGCAGGTCGTGTTGCATTGCAACATTTTTTTGCACTGCACAACAAAACTCCGCAAGGCTTTTCGGCGATGTTGCCGCATTCGTCTTTTCCGGCAAGGAGATACCGGAGCCGATACGGCGCGTATGTCCTAAATTGGAAACCGGCCATTGAACGTAACCGCTCTGGTCGCGCGAAATATAGAAGGCATCAAGGTGGGCTCATGTGAGCTCAATCAAGTGGTCTGGCGCGCACGGTGTTGCCCAGCGCGCCAGCCAATCTTTTAAAGGCAGATGCTATTTTTTCTGTGCGGCCTTGGTGGCGTCCTGAACGGCCTTGGTGGCGCTGTTGGAAAACTCCCGGGTCTGCTCGCCAAGGGTTTCCATCTGATTGCGCAGATAGTCCTGCTGCAACTTCATCATGTCTTCGACATTGTCTGCCTTGACCAGATCCTGTGCAAACTTGAAGGCTGCGGTGACATGTTCTTCTGCGTAGGTCAGCGCCTTCTTGTTAACGTCCGCTGCGCCCGCCTGCATCGCGTTTGCACTGTCTTCCACGTTGGTGACAGCCTTTTGGGTGGCACCCATGAAGTCATCAAATGCCTTGCGAGCCTGATCGACGCTCTTTTCGGCAAAATCGCGCATCTGCTCGGGGACTTCGAAACCGTTCTTGTCTGTGCTCATGACTGCACTCCTAAGGTCGACGGAAGAAAATTCGGGTCGGGCTCGTTGAAGACGTAGCTTACAAAAAGTTCGTAACATGGCGATGGCATTCGGGCAAACGGGCAGCGTTTCGGGTTAACCACGCCTTCATGTAAGCCCTTTAACAACATTGCTTTACATGGACGGCGTAGGCGATTGCTTGTATTAACGGAGTGTTTACCACTTGCGGCAAATTCAGCAGCCGCGTGCCCTGTCACCCGGTGTTGCAGACCAGTTTGGAGCTGAGCCATGGACGGTACGACCCAATCATTCCTGGAACTGACAGCCAAGGATGATCTGGTCCAGCTCGTCGCCGACAAAAAAGCTGCCTGGCTTTGGTCGTCGGACGGCGCGCGTATCCTTTGGGCCAACGCAGCAGGTGCGTCCTTTTTTTCCGCGCATTCCGTCGCCGACTTGAGAGGACTTGTGTCCCTTGAACGGTCGCCGGCACGCCCGCATATCGCGCGTATTGCCGAAAGCGGTGCGACTGACAAGTTCAGCATCGACCGGCTTCGATTCTACCGAGGGCTGAGGGTCATGCTGTTGACCTGCCAATGCAAGAAACTGGAACTCGGAAACGGCGAGACCGCGGCCCTGATCGTTTGCGGCGACAAGGGCCTTATCACCACGAAAGATCCCGTTGACACGTTTGCGCAAATGGTCGCGTCAAGCTCGACAACCGCATTCGTTATGTCCGGTGATCAGATCGAACATCGCATTGGTGTGCTGGAAGGTACCCCGGAAAACCCGGACTTGCCGGACGCTCAAAATGCGGTTTTCGGGCCTTTGACAATTAATGGCGGACTGCATGAAGGTGCCGCCCTTGATCTTGGGACCGGTCAGAAGCTGATCGTTCTAAGCGATACGCCGCTATTAGATGACGATCCAGAGGACGCTGAACCCGGTCTTGAGGCCTTGTCCGGTGGAGCCATTTTGGCAGCTGGAGCAGGCACAGCCGCGCTCGCTGCGGATCCAGCCTCACCGGTACAAGCCGGGGATGATTTGGCCACCGATCCTGAAGACCCCACCCAGTCTGATCCCGTGAGCGAAACTCCGCCTCGGAATTCAGAAACCGACGGTTCCCGCAGTGCGGAGAACGAGAGCGATACCTCCGCATGGGTGCGTGCCGACGCGGAAGAGGTCGACACGGACACGGAAAGCAGTGTTTCTGAACTGGACTCGCCCGCAGACGATGCCGATGCAATCGCAAAGGCCGAACCTGGTGAACCAGAGGCCAAGACAGCCGAAGTTGCGAGCGAAACCGATAGCTACGAAAGCGACGGATCCGATGGCGGCACGGACACCGAGGCCGAAGAACCTGAGCCGGAAGACATTGCGGACAGCGCTGAAACTGCCGGGCAATTTGTGTTTCAGCCGCTCCGGCGGCCGGTACGCTTTGCCTGGAAGATGGACATCGAGCAGCGCTTCACATTCCTCTCCGATGAGTTTGCCGACGTTTTGGGCCCGGCTGCGACAGACATTGTCGGCAAAACGTGGGCCGAAGTCGCCAGTGTGTTCGATCTTGACCCACGCGGCCAAATTGCAAGAGCTTTGGACCGGCGCGACACCTGGAGCGGAAAGACCGTCGACTGGCCAGTAACCGGCGCGGCATTGCGCGTTCCCGTAGACATGGCCGCCCTGCCCGCTTTTGACCGCCATCGGAAATTCGAGGGGTATCGTGGCTTCGGCGTTTGCCGTTCGGCCGATGCCGTTCAAGACCAAAACGGCTTGGTTGTCGCGACGGCGGGAGCCATTGTGGCAAACAATGCAAACGACGTTGGAGATGAGACTACTGCAAGCGTCGCCGACGTGGATGATACCGTCGAAGACGAATTGGAGAGTAATCCGGATACGATAACTTCCTCAAATGATGAAGCCCTTGCAGACGCAGATGCAGATGTAGATGCAGACGTTTCTGAAGAAAACACTGAGGTTGTCAATTCCGGCACTTCAGAAGAATCCGGCGAGGCATTGCCCTCCGACGACGACTTAGAAATCGAAGCCCACACCGATACCCAAGGTGCCGAGGACCTGGATACTCTCGAACAAGACAGTGAAAACCAGGAAACCGCAAACGGGATTGCGACCGATGATGCTGGGTCCAAACCAGAACCAGAGAACCTCCACGAATTGAAGCCGGCACAACCGGATTCTTTTGCTGGAAAAACTTTTCTTGGTGCAAGTGCGGCCGCGCTTGTCGGCTCGCTGGCAAAATTCACCGGAAAGTCTTCCAAAGAAACGCCTGAAGAGCCGACACCTCTCCCGGAGCCCGATAATTCTGATGAATTGACCGGTGAGCCGCTCTCCCTGACCGAAGAGTTGCAGCAGGTGGCCGCGGCATTGGACAAAGGTGACCAGCAAGGCTCTGACGCGCAAGAGATCGACGCCGATACAGACGAAGACGCTAAATTGGAAGTTGCGGCGTCCCTCGACACCGTAGACGGCACCAATGACATAACCGAAGTTGCCGAGATCCTCGGGGACGATGAGGCTGAGCAAGAAACACCTGACGATCAATCGGCCGACGAAAATCTCACAGCTGCAGCCGATAGCGCCGGTACAGATGACCATGGCGACGCCGAACCGGCACCCCAGACCGACGACGAGATATCTTCGGATCAGCACCTGGAAGACGCGGAAAGCAAGAGCGAAGCTGACGCTGAAGTTCAAGACGACGAACCGCTCGGCATTTCAGGTCCGGCGGCTCTCAAGCCAGCTGAAATCGAAAGCGCCGTAAAATCGTTGGCAAAGACCTACAAGGCCAACGAAAAATCAACGGCCGACCTCTTCGACAATGGCGACGCTACTGCTGACACATCCACTGAGCAGCAAGAGACGAGCCGGGAACCAGACAATGCCGATGAAGACACTCTGAGCCATGACACCGATGCGTCAGAAATCGCTTCGGAAAAGGACACTGAGCAAAGCGATACCGACGAGCAAGATTTCTTCGAAGAAACAGCGGCCTTCGAGCAGGAAGACAAGGCCATAGAAGCTGATGACGTTGATGAGCCGGAGCCGCAAAAAACCGGCGAAGTCATTCCGCTCGCAACGGTGAGGCCTCGCGTGGTACCGGTCGACACATCTGGCCTTTCGCGGCCTGAACGACAGGCCTTCCGCAAGATTGCGGAAGCACTCGGCGCGCGCCTGGAAGGCGATCTCGGAGACTTTGAAGAACCGGATCCCGTTCAAGAACCCGAAGAAGAGCTTCCGCCTGAAATGCCTGAAGCGGGACCGATTGATCCCAGCCTTCTGGACCGACTGCCGATTGGCATTTCAATCGTACATGAGCGCGAAGTGCTTTATGCAAACAAGGCACTTCTGACGATGATCGGTTACAAGACGACAGCCACTTTGTCGGAGGCCGGCGGTCTGGAAGCTCTTTTCATTGACGACACCGAAGATCTGCCGGATGCAGAAGGCATGGACGGCGAAGTCGATGAGGCAATGAAGCTTCGCCTTGCCGATGGCGGCGTCCTGAATGTCGACGCTCACATGCATTCCGTTCCCTGGAACGGAGGCTACGGCCTGATGATCTCGATCACAGAACGTCCGATGAAGGCAACCGTGCCAACCACGGCACCGACCTCACCCAACTTTTTGCCGAAGTGCGCGGCGAACTCGACACGGCCCGCAACCAGATTGCCGAGATGGACACCATCCTGGAAACGGCAACCGACGGTGTGCTTGTGCTCGATCAACGCGGAACCATTCTCAAGGTTAATGGATCAGCTGAGGCCCTTTTCAGCGCGAACCGTGCAGATATGATTGGCGCGCCCTTCACCGAATTCCTTGCACCGGAAAGCCATCGGGCGGCCGCGGACTATCTGGACGGGCTGTCGCGAAACGGTGTTGCCAGTATTCTCAATGACGGCCGTGAAGTGCTTGGCAAAGTGCCAAGCGGAGGACTGATCCCGCTCTTCATGACCATGGGCCGCATCACGAACGGTCAGGATGAGGCAAAGTATTGCGCCGTGCTCCGCGACATAACCCAATGGAAGACGGCTGAAGAAGAGCTGACGCAGGCCAAGCGTCAGGCCGAAGACGCAAGCTCGGCCAAATCCGACTTTCTGGCCAAGATCAGCCATGAAATTCGCACGCCTCTAAATGCGATTATCGGGTTTTCCGAGGTAATGATGGAAGAGCGTTTCGGCGCCATCGGAAACGACCGTTACAAGGACTATCTGAAGGACATCCGTACATCCGGTTCCCACATCATGAGCCTGATCAACGATCTTCTGGACCTTTCCAAGATCGAGGCGGGCAAGCTGGACTTGAAGTTCACGGCCGTTTCGACAAACGATGTCATCAACGAGTGCGTGGCGCTGATGCAGCCACAGGCCAATAGGGACAGGGTCATCATAAGAGCCAGCCTTCCGGACTCCGTTCCGGAAGTCGTGGCCGATCCACGTTCCCTGCGCCAGATCGTTCTCAACTTGCTTTCGAATGCCATCAAGTACAACAAATCCGGCGGACAGGTGATTTTGTCGACGGCTCTTGAAAGCAATGGTGAGGTCGCCTTGCGTGTGCGCGATACGGGTACGGGCATGACCGCAAAGCAGCTTGCTGCGGCGCTTGAACCTTTCCGGCAACTGCACACAGCCAGCCGCGGCGGTGGCACCGGCCTGGGGCTTCCGCTGACCAAGGCGCTGGTTGAAGCCAATCGAGCGAGCTTCCATATCGATTCCACTCCCGATCAGGGCACATTGGTGGAAATCATTTTCCCCACGCAGCGGGTCCTGTCGGAGTAGCGGCTGCTGCAAGGCAGGAGCCGGGAATTGCGCCTGATGGCCGTACCGGTCAATCGTCCACCGACGCTTGTGAGCAGCTCTATGACAGCGCACTTGCCGATTGCCCCTGCAAGCAGCCGGATATCTTGGCGCCGGTCGGACCAACACGCTTTCTGCCTCAGCGGGTAACAGTGCCGGACGAGGTTTCCGTTGCGCTCTCTCAGGGCTGAAACGAATTGCCGCAGGCCTAGCTCACGTTTTCGTGAACACTTCCATATGCTTTGGTCACCACTCGCATATAACAAAAGTCGAGTTTTAAACTCCTGTTTTTATTCCCGTTTTCGGCCGAATAGTGGAGACAAAAACTCCAGTTAGTTTTGAATCATTCTAAACTATTGATTTTACTGAACTTATTGACTTGAGTGCGGTATCGCGACATATTCCGGGCACTCGATGAGCACAACTTGTCGAAACGAAACAACCAACCAGAAACTGGGAGAGTTTCATGCGCTCCACTCTTCGCGCCCTTACAGGTGCGTTTGCGATGACCACAGCAACCTTCGCCGCAGCTCCGGCTTTTGCCGATGGTGAAGTGAATATCTATTCCTACCGCCAGCCGTTCCTGATCCAACCGCTGCTGGATGCATTTACAGCTGAGACCGGCGTCAAAACCAATGTGGTCTTTGCCTCCAAGGGTCTTGGTGAGCGCATGGCTGCCGAAGGTGCGAACTCACCGGCAGATGTTCTCCTGACGGTCGATATCGGTCGCCTGGACGGCGCCAAACAGCTCGGCGTCACTCAGCCAGTAGCTTCAGATGTGGTGAATGAAAATATTCCGGCCCAATACCGTGATCCGGAAGGTCACTGGATCGGCCTGACCAATCGTGCACGGATCATCTATGCGTCCAAGGATCGTGTCAGCCAGGACAGCATCACTTACGAAGAGCTCTCAGACCCGAAATGGAATGGCAAGCTCTGCACCCGTTCCGGTCAGCATGTCTACACCATCGGACTGATTGCATCGATGGTCGCACACCACGGCGAGGAAAAGACCGAAGAGTGGCTGGCAGGTGTACGCGATAACCTTGCGCGCAAGCCGGCCGGCAATGACCGCGCACAGGTGAAAGCAATCTTTGCTGGCGAGTGCGACATCTCCATCGGCAACACCTATTACATGGGCAAGATGGAAACCAACGACAAAGAGCCGGAGCAAAAGGAATGGGCGGAAAGCGTTCGCATTCTCTTCCCGAACTCCGCCGATCGCGGCAGCCATGTCAACCTCGCCGGTGTCGTTCTGGCAAAGCATGCCCCGAACAAGGACAACGCTGTCAAGCTGATTGAATTCCTGACGTCGGAAAATGCGCAGAAGATCTATGCTGAAACCAATTTCGAGTATCCGGTGACCCCGGGTGTCGAGGTTTCGGAGCGGGTCAAGAGCTGGGGTGAGCTGAAGCCGGATGCGCTCTCGCTCGACGATGTGGCCAAAAACCGCAAAACCGCCAGTGAACTCGTCGATAAAGTCGGTTTCGACGACGGTCCGGCGTCCTGAGCCTGTCGCATTGGCACCAACATCAAGCGCCGCCTTCCAGCGGCGCTTTTTGCTTTTTTGTCTTTTTGCCGCTAGAGCTTTTGCGAAGCATTATCAACTAGAAGATCCGCTTTGCTGCGCACGCCCACCCTCACCTTTGCAGACCGTTTCTGGCAAGTCGCTGCGCTGCTGATTGCATCTTTGGTGCTGTTGCCTCTCGGCGCCATTGTTGTCATCGCCTTCACGCCGGCAACAGAGGTCTGGGTTCACCTTTTGCGCACCGTTCTGCCGGGCGCGACGCAAACCACATTGCTTTTGATGCTCGGCGTCGGTCTGACCACCGGCGTTACCGGCGTCCTGACAGCATGGCTCGTCACGATGTGCAATTTTCCGGGACGCAGGATCCTGGATTGGGCACTTCTCGTACCGCTTGCCGTTCCTACCTATATTGTCGCCTTCGCTTATGTGGAAATTCTCGACTACACGGGGCCGGTACAAAGCCTGATCCGCGATATATTCGGGTTCAAAACCTCTAGAGACTACTGGTTTCCTGAAATCCGATCCCTTGGCGGTGCGATCTTCGTGATGGGTGCGGTCCTCTATCCTTATGTCTATCTCACCACCCGCGCGAGCTTTCTGATCCAGTCCGCATCCACATTGGATGTTTCGCGTACGCTTGGCGCCTCACCTTATGGTCTGTTCTTTCGCATAGCGCTGCCGCTGGCGCGCCCGGCCATAGCCATTGGCGTCTCACTGGCGCTTATGGAATGCTTGAACGACATAGGCGCGGTGACATTCTTTGGCGTCAAGACGCTGACTTTTTCAGTTTACGACACCTGGCTCAACAGATCGAGCCTGGGCGGCGCGGCCCAGCTCGCTTTGGCAATGCTGCTGATGGTGTTCCTGCTGTTGTGGCTGGAGCGCTTCGGCCGTCGCAAGCAGCGCTTTGACAGTGGCGGTGGTTCCAAACAGCGGCCTCCAACCCGCTTCGATCTGAATGGCTGGCAGGCGGCGCTTGCGCTTGTACTATGCCTGACACCGATCCTTGTCGGCTTCGTTGTACCGGGTCTTCTGCTTGCTGATCGCGCAAGCCGTCGTCTCGACGATCTCTTTTCCGATGGTTTTCTTCAAACCGTCTGGAACAGTTTCAGCCTTGCAGCCGTTGCTGCGCTGCTGACGGTGGTTATCTCTGTGTCTCTTGCCTATGCCCTGCGTCTCAACTCAAAAGGTCCGTTGAAGATGGCCGTTCGCCTGGCCTCAATCGGATATGCGATCCCCGGCACGGTGCTGGCGATCGGCATTCTCATTCCACTCGCAAATTTCGACAATTTTCTCGATGCGAGAATGGAAAGCTGGTTCAACATCAATACTGGTCTGTTGCTGCTCGGTAGCGGCACGGGCCTCGTCTATGCCTATGTGGTCCGGTTTCTGGCCGTCTCCTATGGGCAGGTGGAGGGTGGCTTCGGCAGGATCACCCCTCACCTAGACATGGCATCACGAACGCTTGGAAGAAATAGCGGCCAAACGCTGACCCAGGTGCACCTTCCGATCCTGAAGCCGGTGTTGCTGTCGGCAGCGCTCCTCAGTTTCGTTGATTGCATGAAGGAGCTTCCGGCAACAATTCTTCTGCGACCTTTCAATTTCGAAACACTGGCGACGACCGTGTTCGAAGCAGCTTCCCGAGAAGCATTTGAAGAAGCGGCTTTGCCTTCGCTTGCGATCGTGCTCGTCGGGTTGATCCCTGTAATTTACCTTGCACGTTCCAGCGCGTCATCATTCCGGACCAAACTGTCCACCCGCCAGATCGGTCCCGCAACCTGACAAATGCCTTCAGGCCCGGCGACGATGCGAGCTTGACAGCACGTGGTCGAGTCGTCCCAATGGCACCATTCTTTCTGCACATTCTCAGGACGTTCTTCCATGGAAAAGAAACACCAGATCAATCTTTGGTACGCCTTTGCGGCGATGATGCTGGTGCTCCTGTTTCAGAGCTGGTGGACCACATACAAGAATGTCGAACCCATTCCCTACAGCCAGTTCGAGCAGTATCTCAAAGACAAGAAGATCGAAGAGATCTCCGTCAAGGAAAACACGATCCAGGGCAAGTTCAAGGAGCCCCTGAAGGACGGAAGGCAGTATTTTGTCACCACCCGCGTCGACATCCCCCTCGCTGAAGAGCTGACAAAGTACGACGTCAAGTTCGAGGGGGTCGTCCAGAGCACATTCTTGAAGGACATCCTTTCGTGGGTTCTGCCTGTGTTGCTGCTTTTCGGGCTCTGGATGTTCTTCATCCGGCGGTTCGCGGAAAAACAGGGTATCGGCGGCATGATGACCGTCGGCAAATCCAAGGCCAAGGTTTATGTCGAAACAGATGTCAATGTGCGCTTCACCAATGTGGCCGGTGTCGACGAAGCCAAGCGGGAGCTGAAGGAAGTCGTCGACTTCCTGAAAGACCCGAAGGACTATGGCCGCCTGGGCGCACATGTTCCCAAGGGCATTCTGCTGGTTGGCCCTCCCGGAACCGGCAAGACCCTGCTTGCAAGAGCAGTTGCAGGCGAAGCCGGTGTGCCTTTCTTTTCTATTTCCGGCTCGGAATTTGTCGAAATGTTCGTCGGCGTCGGGGCAGCCCGCGTGCGCGATCTGTTTGAGCAAGCCCGCAAGGCTGCCCCTGCCATTATCTTCATTGACGAACTGGACGCCCTGGGGCGCGCGCGCTCCAGCGGCGCAATGGGTACAAACGATGAGAAGGAACAGACGCTCAACCAGCTCCTGACGGAGCTTGACGGCTTTGATCCTACCAGCGGCATCATTCTGCTGGCGGCGACCAACAGGCCCGAAATTCTGGATCCCGCGCTTTTGCGCGCAGGGCGTTTTGACAGGCAGGTTCTGGTTGACCGGCCGGACAAGCCCGGCCGCCGCGCAATTCTGGACGTTCATGTCAAGAAAATCGTTCTGGCCGAAGACACCGATCTCGATCAGATTGCCCAGCTCACCGCAGGTTTTTCAGGTGCGGATCTCGCCACCCTCGTCAACGAGGCCGCCTTGCTTGCAACGCGGCGCAAGGCTGATGCCGTTACACTCCAGGATTTCAATGAAGCCGTGGAACGTGTGGTCGCGGGCCTTGAGAAACGCAGCCGCATCCTTTCTGACAAGGAACGCAATACGGTCGCCTTTCACGAAATGGGTCATGCTCTGGTGGCTGCCAATCTTGAAGGATGCGATCCGGTTCACAAGATCTCAATCATTCCACGTGGCGTCGGTGCGTTGGGATACACGATGCAGCGACCGACCGAAGACCGGTTTCTTCTGTCGAGCCAGGATCTGGAACACCGGATGGCTGTGTTGATGGGCGGCAGAGCTGCAGAAGAGATCGTCTTTGGCGAGATATCTACCGGTGCTTCGGACGACCTCCAGAAGGTGACGGAAATCGCCCGCGACATGGTCATGCGCTACGGCATGGAGACCGACCTCGGCAACCGCGTCTATTCCGCGCAAAGGCAGAATTTCCTTGGACAACCAGCCGGAGATGTCGTTGAGGTTTCCAACGAAACACAGCGCGAGATCGACCTGGCAATCAAGACCCGCGTCGAAACGGCCTTTGGTCGCGCCAAGGAATTGCTCACCTCACACCGGACGGAACTTGATGAGGGTGCGAACCTGCTCCTCACCAAGGAAACTCTGACCGATCAGGATTTTCCGGCAATCCGCCCGATTGCCGAACGGCAGGACAGCACCGCAACTCAATGACAGTGTTGCAGTTGAAAAGGTGAAACGCGACCGCAAGTTCAGCCGGTCAGGCACGGCTGCCTTGAAAGCTGTGCCGGTGTTCAGGTGACCTGGTTTGATGCAGCCGCAAGGCGCACTCAAAAAAGCACCCGCAAATTGCGGGTGCCTTGTCATTTCATCGAGCATTTGAAAAGGGCTGGAATTGCAGCGGCTAAACCAGCGTTGCCAAGGTTTTCTTCTTGACCTCGTCGAGTGTCACGTCAGGTGCAAGCTCGACCACTTTCAGACCACCTTCCACGACATCGAAAACGCCGAGATTGGTGATGATCCTGTCGACGCAGTGCACCCCTGTAAGGGGCAGCGAGCACTCTTTCAAAAGCTTAGGATCGCCCGCTTTTGACGTATGGTCCATGATCACGACAACCCGTTTGACACCGGCAACCAGATCCATGGCACCGCCCATGCCCTTGACCATTTTGCCTGGGATCATCCAGTTGGCGAGGTCACCGGTTTCAGCCACTTCCATCGCTCCGAGGATCGACAGGTCAATGTGGCCACCGCGGATCATGCCAAAGCTGTCCGCAGAGGAAAAATAGCTGGTCTGCGGCAGTTCGGTAATGGTCTGCTTGCCGGCGTTGATCAGGTCGGCGTCAACTTCGTCTTCCGTAGGGAAAGGTCCCATGCCGAGCATGCCGTTTTCCGACTGCAGGGTCACATGAACACCTTCGGGAATGTAGTTCGAAACCAGCGTCGGAATGCCGATGCCAAGGTTTACGTAGAAACCGTCTTCAAGCTCTTGCGCAGCGCGCTGTGCCATATCATCACGTGTCCAGGCCATGATGTGTCTCCTTTAGGCTGCGCGCGTCGTGCGCTTTTCGATACGTTTTTCGTGGTTGCCCACAATGATGCGGTCAACAAAAATGCCCGCGGTGTGGATGTTGTCTGGGTCCAGTTCGCCTACTTCAACCAGTTCTTCCACTTCGACCACACACATCTTACCGGCTGTTGCCATCATCGGATTGAAGTTTCGGGCGGTCTTGCGGTAGGTGAGGTTGCCTTCCTTGTCGGCTTTCCATGCCTTCACAAGCGATACATCGGCGACAAGCCCTGTCTCCAGCACATAGGTTTCGCCGTTGAAATCCTTGAGTTCCTTGCCTTCGGCAATCAGCGTACCTACACCGGTTTTGGTATAGAAGCCCGGAATACCGGCACCACCAGCGCGAATGCGTTCAGCCAGCGTGCCCTGTGGGTTGAATTCCAGTTCCAGCTCACCGTTCAGATACTGTTTTTCGAAAGTTGCGTTTTCACCGACATAAGATGAAACCATCTTCTTGATCTGACGGGTTTGCAGCAGCAGACCCAGGCCAAAATCGTCGACACCGGCATTGTTGGAGATCGCGGTGATGTCTTTTGCACCGGAGTCCCGTAGTGCCACAATCAAGTTTTCCGGAATGCCGCACAGACCGAACCCACCGGCCATCACAGTCATGCCGTCAAAGGTCTGGCCTTCAAGCGCTGCCTTTGCGTCCGGATAAATTTTGTTCATCTTTCACTCCCAATAAAGACCGCAGGTGCGTGAGCGGCACATTCGCTGCTTGGTTCTCCGTGGTCAAGATGTCTTTGCCGCATTGCAGCGAAAAACATGAATGCACTGTCACTTAATCGATTTGGCCGTTTACCAAGCCTGCAATCGAGCGGTTTGCGGCATGTCTTCCCGATTTTCTGCCAAGTTGTTTATGGTATGTAAATTGTTAAAGCAAAGAATTCCGAAGTGCCGATGCATGGGGCTGGGGTGGTTTCCTGCACAGCGCCAACAAAACCTGCTCTGAAAGAAAACGATAGCTGTGTATCAGTTCCTGTCGACAGTCTTCAAAATCGCTGTCATTTCCCTGCTCGTCGGGGCGGGACTGTCGTTTGTCAATATTACGGCCGTGGACATTCTGGGTTCTGTCGGCCTCAGCCCGATGCAGCTCTGGATCTATCTGTTGGAATTCTGGGACTGGGCCGTCCCGAATATGATCCTCGGAGCTTTCATCGTGGTGCCGGTCTGGCTGGTAATCTATCTGTTCAAGCCCCCCAGGGCCTGAACAGCAAAGATCAGCCATCCGCTCCGAAAGCTGCACGCTCGTCACGTTCGCGCTGCACCTGCTGGCGTTTTGTGACAATTGACGCGGCGATCACGCCGATGGTGACCACACCGACAAGCAATGTGCAGACGGCGTTGATCTCAGGCGTCACACCCAGGCGAACCTGAGAATAGATTTTCATCGGCAATGTGGTCGCGCCTGGCCCTGTGGTGAAACTGGCGATGACAAGATCATCCAACGACAGCGTGAAGGCCAGCATCCAACCGGCGATAACGCCCGGCAGGATGATCGGCAGTGTAATCAGGAAAAAGGTTTTGACGGGCGGGCACCCAAGGTCTTCGGCTGCTTCTTCCATGGACTTGTCAAAACCAACCAGGCGCGACTGGACGACCACTGCGACATAACACATGGCAAAGGTCGTATGCGCCAGCATCACGGTCCAGAAGCCGCGGGCCTGATCCATCGATACAAACAGCAGCAACAGGGAAAGCCCCAGAATGACTTCCGGCATCACCAGAGGTGCGAAAATCATCCCGGAGAACAGCGACCGTCCGACAAAACGACCCGAGCGCACAAGCACCAGCGCAGCCAAGGTTCCCAGAACCGTTGCAATGCAAGCCGACGTGAATGCAACACGCAGTGTCACCCAAGCCGCATCAAGCAGTTGGTCGTTTTCCAGAAGTGAAGCATACCATCGCGTTGAAAAACCGCCCCAGACAGTAACCAGTCGGCTGTCATTAAAAGAGTAGATCACCAGGAGCACAATCGGCAGGTAGAGGAAGGAAAACCCGACGACCAAAGACGTGACGTTGAACCAGGTCGGACCGCGCGTCATCCTTCTTTCTCCGACATTTTTTGCTGCTGGTTCTGGAATAGAACGATCGGGATCACCAGGATCAACAACAAGATTACGGCCACCGCTGAGGAAACCGGCCAATCCCGATTGTTGAAAAACTCAACCCAGAGCGTCTTGCCGATCATTAGCGTGTTGGAGCCCCCGAGAAGATCCGGGATAACAAACTCGCCGACTGCTGGAATGAACACCAGAAAGCATCCTGCGATGATACCCGGCAGCGAAAGCGGCACCGTTATCTTCCAAAATGCCTTCCAGGGCGGACAGCCGAGGTCCTCAGCCGCTTCGAGTAGGCTGCCGTCCAAACGTTCAAGGCTGGCATAAAGCGGCAGCACCAGGAACGGCAGGTAGGAATACACAATGCCAATATAGACGGCGATGTTGGTGTTGAGGATCACCAGAGGCTCATCGATCAGCCCGAGCGACAGCAGCAGCTGATTGAGCAAACCTTCATTCTTCAAAATGCCGATCCAGGCGTAGACACGGATGAGGAAACTCGTCCAGAACGGCAGAATGACCAGCATGAGCAGCGTCGGGCGCAAAGCCTGAGGCGCACGCGCCATGGCATAGGCTATCGGGTAGCCAATCAGAAGTGTCAGAAAGGTCGAAACGGCGGCGATGGTTACGGAGGAAAGATAGGACCTCCAGTACAGCGCATCCTCAGTGAGCCAGACATAGTTTTCCAGAGACAGTTCGCTCAATCCGTCCGCGAATGCCTGCCAGCCTTCAGAAAGGTCAAAGGTCGGAACGTAAGGAGGGATGGCAATCGCCACTTGCGACAGGGAGATCTTGAAGACGATCAGGAACGGCGCAAGGAAAAAGATCAGCAACCATATGTAAGGCATGGCTATCAGTAGCCAGCCTCCCAAACCCCGCCTGACCGGGGGCGCGACGTGTTCTTCCGCCATCCCCCTACCCTCTCAATATGACACCGGCGTCCCTGTCGAACGTCAGCACCACGTTGTCGTCCCAGGTGATCGGTTTTTCCACGATGCGTGAGACATTTGCGAAAGTTGATCGAAGCGTGTCGTGATCGTCTTCACCAACCTTGGCATGAATGATGGATACATCTCCCAGATAGGCGATGTCCCAAACCACACCACCGATATGATTGACGACGCCGGGTTCGACGTTCCCTTCAGCAATGCGGACCTTTTCCGGACGGATGGCATACCAGACGGTTTCACCGACACTCGCGTCCGTCGCCTGATCGCATTCCAAGGCAAAGCCGTCGACAACCGATGTCATCCGGGTGAGCGCGTCGGTCTTCTCCGTCACCTTGGCCTCGATCAGGTTCACATCACCGATGAAGTCGGCCACGAATTTGCTATTCGGCGCTTCATAGATTTCGGCAGGCGTTGCGACCTGGACCAATTCGCCCTTGTCCATCACCGCGATCCGGTCAGCAACGGTCATGGCTTCTTCCTGATCGTGGGTAACGATCAGAAAGGTCATTTTCAGTTCTTCCTGCAGGTTCATCAGTTCGAACTGCGTTTCTTCACGCAGCTTGCGGTCAAGCGCACCGAGAGGCTCGTCGAGCAGCAGGACTTTCGGTCGTTTCGCCAAGGATCTGGCCAACGCCACCCTTTGGCGCTGGCCGCCGGAAAGTTGATGCGGCTTGCGCTTGGCAAATTGCTCCAGCTTGGTCAGCTGCAGCATCTCTGCGACCCGAGCCTCGACTTCCGAGGTGGGCATCTTGTCCTGCTTCAAACCGAAGGCGATATTCTTTTCCACGCTCATGTGCGGGAAAAGCGCGTAGGACTGGAACATCATGTTAGAGGGACGACGATAGGGTGGAATGCCAGCAAGATCCTGTCCATCGAGAAAAATCTGACCGGACGTCGGAGTTTCAAATCCTGCAAGCATGCGCATCAGGGTTGTCTTGCCACATCCAGAACCGCCCAGCAGTGCGAAAAACTCTTTCTCGTAGATCTTCAGGGAGAGGTTCTTCACCGCAGTGAAGTCACCGAATTTCTTGGTAACATTGCGAAATTCGATGAAGGGAGGATGATCAGGGTTTTCCCAGGGCATGAACTCCCTGCGTACCGGCCCTACTGATTTTTTTGCCACAATATCCCCCACCGGGTGATCGATCAGCCTTCCAACGAGTCCCGATAAACGCTCAGGGCCGATCTATGCAAAATGTCCAGAGCGGTGCATCCGGTTCTTCCGGAAAACGAAAAACCCCTCAGGACACCAAACCAAAAACCGCCAGGTCTTTCCAGAACCCGGCGGCTTTTTCAGTTACTGACCGCTTTTCACGCCGGTCCAGGTCCGCGTGACGATCCTTTGTATCTTCGGCGGATAGGGCGTCGTGGTGAAGAGGTTTTTAACCGTTTCTTCGTCCGGGTAGATCGCCGCGTCGCCGATAACGTCTTCGTTCAGAAACTCCTGGGAGGCCTTGTTGCCATTGGCGTAATAGACAACGTTGGACGCCTTGGCCATGACGTCCGGGCGCATGATGAAGTCCAGGAATTCATGCGCTTCTGCCTTGTTGGGTGCATCCGCAGGGATTGCCATCTGATCGAACCACATCTGTGCGCCCTCCTTCGGAATGGCGTATTCAACCGTGACGCCATTTCCGGCTTCGGTTGCGCGGTCCCGGGCCTGCAGCACATCGCCGGACCAGCCGATCGCCACGCAGATATCGCCATTGGCAAGCGCATTGATGTATTCGGACGAATGAAACTTCTGAATAGACGGGCGGATCGTTTTCAGAAGCTCGCCTGCCTTTTCGATATCGCCCTGGTCCTTGCTGTCCGGATCGAGGCCCAGATAGTTGAGTGCGGCCGGAATCATTTCCGCCGGCGCATCCAGCATGTAAACGCCGCAGCTCTTGAGTTTCTCGATGTTTTCCGGCTTGAAGATGAGGTCCCAGCTGTCCACCGGCGCATCCTCACCGAGGGCCGCCTTTACCTTGTCGACATTATAGCCGATGCCAGTTGAGCCCCACATGTAGTTGATCGAGTAGGCATTGCCCGGGTCGTATTTTTGGACTCGCTCCTCAATATCCTTCCACATGTTGGAAAGGTTGGACAGCTTGTCCTTTTCAAGTTCGGAAAAGACACCGGCCTGAATCTGACGCGCCAGGAAAGTCCCCGTCGGGACCACAACATCATATCCCGTACCGCCTGCCAGCAGTTTGGTCTCCAGAACCTCATTGCTGTCAAAGACATCATAAACGACCTTGATGCCGGTTTCCTTGGTGAAATCCTCAAGGACCGACTCATCGATATAGTCTGACCAGTTGTAGACATTCACAGTCCGGTCCTGAGCCAGTGCAGCGCCGCTCATCAGGCTGAGAACAGCAACACCGGTTAACATGGTTCTTAACGTCATCTGAAAACTCCCCTCAGAGTTTGTGTTGACCCTGTCCGGGCCTAGTCTCTGATTAAAAACGGACATTCGCGCTTGGTGCGTCTTGTCTGTCCCGCAGATTGGCGATGGCACCGGATTTTGTCCAGCGCCGATTTTGTGCAGCGTCAGCTCACAAATAAGTCTGACGCTCCAACGACGAGATCTCCCGCCCGAATTCGTTCAGTTCCTCTCTTTTGATCTCCGTCAGCACCTTGTGCATTTCCTTGCCGACAGCTTTTTTCATGAGCTTGGACGCTTCAAAGGCATCGATGGCTTCATCCATCCACGGCGTCAGCCGTTTCTTCCGTTTTTCATAGGCATTGCCGGTGACTGGCGCCGGCGGGTCCTTTTGCAGGGTCAGCCCTTCCATCATCCCGGCGAGAATGCCTGTCAGAACAAGATACGGATTGGCGTCTGCGCCGGCGATCCGGTGTTCCACGCGCGCGGCTTCAGGACTGGAAGCTGGAACACGCAAGGCAACCGAGCGGTTGTCATACCCCCAGCAGATCGACGCCGGTGCGTAAGATCCCGGCTGCATGCGCCGGAAGCCGTTAAAGGTCGAGATGAACAGAAGCAGTGACTCAGGCATGGTTTTCAGCAACCCGTTGATGGCATGTCCAAGTCGCTCGCCTCCCATTTCCGGATCGGCAAACAGGTTGCCCTTCTCGTTCTCCATGGAGACGTGCACATGCATCCCGTTGCCCGGCCATTCCACAAAGGGCTTGGCCATGAACGAGGCCTTGAGTTCATGTTTTCTGGCGACACCGGCCACCAGACGGCGCAGCAGAACAACGTCATCAGCTGCAAGCAAGGGATCGCGGCGATGGTGCAAGTTCAACTCAAACTGCCCAGGCGCAGCTTCAGAAACCGCTGCATCTGCCGGTATGCCTTGCGCCTCACAGGCCCTGCGCAGATCATCGACGACCGGCAGCAGTGCCTCAAGATCAGACAGAGCGTACATGTTCTGGCGCGCCGGGCCGAGATGCGTTGAAAACAACGGTTTGGGCTGCTCTGTCCAATCACCGTCGCTTTCCTGGAAAAGATAGAATTCCAGCTCGAAGGCACAGGTTGCCGAAACGCCGTATTCTGTTTTCAGGCGCGCGACCATGTTCTCCAGAACATGGCGAGGGTCTGCGAGAAATGGTTCGCCGTCGCGGTCATACATCGACAGCAGAACCTGCGCCGTTTTACGGTCCGCCCAGGGAACAAGCTTTAACGTTTCGGGGATGGGCCAACAGACGCCATCCTTGTCACCGGTTTCCAGATGCATGCCGGTGGCTTCAACTTCGCGGCCCCAGACGTCAAGACCAAACAGCGAATAGGGGAAGGCAACGCCGCCTTCGAACACTTTCGGCAGGGCTTTGCCTGGCAGCCACTTGCCACGCAAGACACCGTTGGTATCGGGGAGGATGACTTCAAGCGTATCCAGGTCCGGGTGGGCAGCAAGGAAGGCTTCAAATCCGGCCTTCCATCCATGCTCTGCAGGATGTTCCAGGATCTGATGGGGAAGCTCGTTCATTGAGTGCTCCGTTACGCCCCTTGCGTTGTCACCGCGGTGTCACTCCGAGACATGACCATGCCGACAGCTTTTGTTTGCGTCCTTTTCAAAAATGTGATCACTTTCGGAAAACCCTGTCAAGGCAGATCGCACATTGAGCACATTTTGGCGATTGGAGACCATCCTTGTCCGTCCGGCAAACCGCATTGTCTTCCGGCATTGAGAAGAGGGACGGAAATCCCGTTCCAAGCAAACGGGGCGCCACGCGTGAACAGGTCGATCACTCGGTGCGCAACGGTCTTTTGACCGGGCGTTTCATTCCTGGAAAGGCTGTAACAATTCGTGGGCTCGCCGCCGAGCTTGGTGTCAGTCCGATGCCTGTGCGCGAAGTCCTGCAAAGACTTGCTGCGGAAAATGCTCTGGAAGTCAAACCCAATGGCCGGGTGCAGGTTCCCGACATGACGCCGGAGCGTTTCGAAGAGCTTTTGAAAGCACGCTTGTTGCTCGAACCGGAACTGGCAGAGCTTGCATTGCCTCATCTCAGAACGCTGGACGTCAACGCTTTGATCTCAATCGATGATGAGATTGACCGCCATCTGACCGGCGGCGACGCCGAGGCTTACATGAGGCTCAACCATGCCTTTCATTTCCGGATCTACAGGGCATCGCTGTCAAAGGTACTCTTGCCTCTGATCGACAGTCTCTGGTTGCAATTCGCACCGTTCATGCGCACGGTCTACGGACGCGTGGGCACGGCGAACCTGGAAGATCGGCACAAGGAGGCCATTCGCGCGATTGAACAGAAGAGCGGCCCTGCCTTGCGGGCGGCAGTAACGGCTGACATCAGTGACGGCATGGGTTTGCTGGGCAAGGCAATCCTCACTGACACATGAGCCTGTTGATCCTTCAGTCAGGCCATGTCATTTTGTGATCACAAATTAGACGTTCGCACAGACGGCAGCATTTTCGAAACGTGATTTCGGCGACCGGCTCCAGGCCGGTCAACCAGGTCACCCCACTCAGTCTGCCGCGAAACCGCACGAGACCAATGGAGCTTCACGTGAGCGCAGACAACCCCGGCAACCAATCCGCCAATCCCGTGGACAGCCTTCGGGGTGTCCCGGATGTCGATGCAGCGCGCGACTGGCTGCATGCCCGCAACATTCAGGATATCGAGTGTGTGGTTCCCGACATTGCCGGTGTGGCACGTGGCAAGATGATGCCGACCGAGAAGTTTTTCTCAGGGTCGGTCATGACCATGCCTGCCTCGATCTTTGCGCAAACCATTTCTGGCGACTACCCGGAAGACGACGACAGGTTTCAACATAACCCGACCGACGGTGATCTCTACTTCCGTCCTGACTACAGCACATTGACCACGGTCCCCTGGGAATCCGACCCGACCGCGCAGCTCATCCACGACGCCTATACGCGTGACGGGGCGCCGGTTGAAACCGCGCCACGCAACGTCTTGAAACGCATCCTCAAGCTTTATAACGACAAAGGCTGGGACCCTGTTATCGCACCAGAAATCGAATTCTACCTGGTGCGCCCGAACACCGACCCGGACTACCCCTTGAGCCGCCGCGTGGGCGGTCAGGCCGACCAGAGGTGGGACGCCAATCCTATTCCATTTCCGCCCTGAATGAGTTCGACGATCTGATCGACGACATTTACGACCTTTCGGAAAAGCAGGGCCTTGAGATCGACACGCTGATCCACGAGGAAGGCGCAGCGCAGATGGAAATCAACCTGCGCCACGGCCATCCGCTCGTGCTGGCCGATCAGGTATTTCTATTCAAACGCACCATCCGAGAAGCTGCGCTGCGGCATGACATGTATGCCACATTCATGTCCAAACCGATGTCAAACCAGCCCGGATCGGCGATGCATATTCACCAGTCTGTGCTCGACAGTCAGACCGGCCAGAACATCTTTGCCGGAGAAAACGGCGAAGAGACGCCTGCTTTCCTGTCTTTCATTGCAGGTCATCAGAAATACCTGCCCAAGGTGGCCTGCATCATGGCACCATTCGTGAACTCCTATCGACGGTTTTCCAAAACTTCGACTTCTCCGGTCAATGTCTATTGGGGATACGACAACCGCACCGTCGGACTGCGGGTGCCCTATTCGAGCGCTGATGCAAGGCGGCTCGAAAACCGGATCCCCGGCTCTGATGCGAACCCTTATCTTTCCATCGCTGCAAGCCTTGCCTGCGGCTATCTCGGCATCATCAACGAATTGAAGCCTGACGCCCCCAAATCGGACGATTGCTCCGAGCGGGCAAAATCCCTGCCGCGCGGCTTGCCGGAAGCCGTGGCCAGTTTTGAAAAGTCCGAGGAGATGGTCGAAGTCTTTGGCGAACAATTCGTCGCCACCTACCGGGCGATCAAATACGAGGAATTCGAAACCTTCATGTCAGTGATCAGTGCCTGGGAGCGGGAATACCTCCTGCTCAATGTCTGACCCCTCGACCCCGCTATTTTCCTTCCATCGGAGTTCACGCCATGACGGCCCATTCCAACATCTATCCGACCAAGGCCCTGCAGGAACTCGATGCCGCCCATCACTGGCATCCCTTTTCGGATATGAAGAGCCTCAACGAAGAAGGCAGCCGTATCATCACGCATGCCGACGGCGTGTGGCTGACGGATTCAGACGGCAAGAAAATCCTCGACGGAATGGCCGGTCTCTGGTGCGTGCAAGTTGGCCACGGACGGCGTGAAATCGCCGATGCTGTCTTTAAGCAGATGAACGAACTTGCCTATTACAACACATTCTTCAAGACCACCCATCCTCCCGCTATCGCCCTCTCGGAAAAGCTGGCGAAGCTCGCACCCGATCATATCAACACGGTGTTTTACTGTTCCTCCGGTTCAGAGGCGAACGACACGGTCTTTCGTATGGTGCGAACCTATTGGGACATGAAGGGAAAGCCGGACAAGAAGGTGATCATAGGCCGCTGGAACGGCTATCACGGTTCAACGCTCGCCGGGACCAGCCTTGGCGGGATGAAGGCCATGCACAAGCAGGGTGACCTGCCGGTTCAAGGTGTTCATCATATCGACCAGCCCTATTGGTTTGGTGAAGGCTACGACATGAGCCCGGACGAATTCGGCATTGCCGCGGCCCGCAAACTGGAGCAGGCGATTGACGAAATCGGCGAAGACAAGGTGGCCGCATTCATCGCTGAGCCGATCCAGGGGGCCGGTGGCGTCATCATTCCACCGGAGACCTATTGGCCCGAAGTCCGCAGGATTCTTGCAGATCGAGACATTCTTTTTGTATCCGACGAGGTCATCTGCGGCTTCGGTCGCCTCGGTGATTGGTTCGGATCATCCTACTACGGCATGGAACCCGACTTGATGCCGATCGCCAAAGGCCTGACTTCAGGCTATTTGCCAATGGGCGGTGTCCTGGTGTCTGATCGCGTGGCGGAAGGCCTGATGAACGCAGGCGAAGACTTCAACCACGGCTATACCTATTCCGGTCATCCGGTTTGCGCAGCGGCTGCGCTCGCCAACCTTGAGATCATCGAACGCGAAGGCCTCGTTGACAGGGTCAAAAACGATATTGGCCCCTATCTGCAGGAACGCTGGCGAAATCTGGGTGACCACCCTCTGGTCGGTGAAGCCCGCATGACCGGGCTCATGGGAGCTCTGGAGCTTGTTCCCAACAAGAGCGACCCTCACAGACCGTTCAAGGATGTCGGAACCGTTGGCACGATTTGCCGCGACGCCTCGTTCCAGAACGGTATGGTCATGCGGGCTGTCCGGGACAGCATGATCATCTCGCCACCTCTGGTGCTTAGCCACGAAGAAGCCGATTTTCTGGTTGAAACCGCCTGGAAGACACTTGATGACACCCATCAGGTCCTGAAGCGTGACGGTTGGCTGGGATAAGGGATAGTGCTTCTTAGAGATTTGCGAGAACCACAGCTCATGCGGTGTCGATCGAGAGATTGAGACAACAACCGCAACAAACCACAATTCCGGAGATTTTCTTGTCTCGGCCTGTCGGGTAAGCTGGGGAGAAAACGTCCCTTGATCGAACCTAGGGAACCGGAGGAACTCAGCAATGCTCTTTTCCGTTTTGATTTACGGCAGTGAAGATTTCTACGACGCTCTTTCACCGGAGGAGCATCAGGAAATCCTGAAGAAGCATGGAGCGTTTCACGAACGCACAAAGTCCGACCGGAGTTTTGCCGCTGCGACCAAACTGATGTCGACAGGAACGGCCGTCACCGTCAACAGGGAAAGCAACGACTTTATCGTCACTGATGGGCCTTTTGCGGAAACCAAAGAACAGTTCATGGGTTTTTACCTGATCGACACGGCCACCCTGGAAGACGCAATCGAGGCCGTGAAAGAACTGCCTTTTGAAAACGGCCGCGTCGAGATCCGGCCCGTAGCTTATTTCGAGGGGGCAGACTTCCAGAATGCCGAGCGCCTGGTTATCGACGCATCTTAGAGCAGCTCGTCCGCGCGTTCTGGCTGCGCTTAACCGGGCATTTGGCGATATCGATCTTGCAGAGGATGCTTTCCAGGAAGCGTCTCTCAAGGCGGTTCGTACCTGGCAACCAGAAGACCTGCCAAAAGATCCTGTTGCCTGGCTTATCGTCACCGGCCGCAATTCAGCTATAGACGCACTGCGCAAGCGGAGAAGGGAAACACTGTCCGCCCCGGAAGACCTGGAGCAGGCACATGAAGAAACCAATCCGGAAGAAGACCTGACGGATGCGCTCGATCGTTCTGTCTACCGCGATGATATCCTGCGGCTCCTCTTTACCTGTTGTCACCCGGTTCTGCGCCGCGACCAGCAGATTGCCCTTGCGCTCAAGGTTGTCGCCGGCCTGACGGTAGAAGAAATTGCCCGTGCCTTTCTGGTTCAACCAAAGACCATGGAACAAAGGATCACACGTGCAAAAAAGCGGCTTCATGCTGCCAAACTTTCCTATGAAGAACCTGATGCGGCTGAGCGGGCCGAGCGACTAAGCACAGTCGCCAATGCGATCTATCTTGTGTTCAACGAAGGGTATTCCGCCTCTCAGGGGATTGCCCTTATCAAGGAACCGCTGTGTGAAGAGGCCATCCGTCTTGCCCGGCTGCTGGTACGCCTCTTTCCCGAAATACCGGAATTGCGCGGTCTTTTGGCACTCTGCCTCATCCAGCATTCCAGACGATTTGCAAGGCTGACTGCAGACGGTCAGGCCGTGACGCTGGAGATGCAGGACCGGTCCTTGTGGGACAGGAAACTGGTCGCCGAAGGAACTGTGCTTCTCGAGGCAGCTTTGCGCAACGCGAGACCCGGTCACCTTCAGATCGAAGCAGCCATTGCGGCCACGCACGCGCGCGCAGCTTGTTATGACCAGACCGACTGGCAAGAAATCGAACGACTCTATCGTGCGCTTCAGCACATTCGTCCCTCACCTGTAGTCGCGCTCAACCACACCGTTGTACTTGCCAAACTTCACGGGCCGAAATTCGCGCTTGAGCGACTGGACCGTTTGCAGACGTCTCTTGAAAGATATGCCGGCTTTTTCGCAGTCAAAGGCTCGCTGCTGATGGACCTTGACCGCACACAAGACGCTTATGACGCCTTGAAGCGCGCCTTTGATCTGGCCGGTACGGATGCTGAACGACTGCACATAGAACAGAAGCTGCACAAGCTTTCCAAAGACACCTGACTCCGATCATTTTTTTCAAAAATAACGTCACCCTGTCGGAAATGCCGATCCTCACTCGTTCTTAGAACACCTGGCCTTTTCAGGTGGACTTCAAACGACGAGGACAAGAGACATGAGCAATCCGATGCAAACACATGGTGCCTTCAGCTGGATGGAACTGCACAGCGGCGATGGTTCAAAAGCCAAGGCATTTTACACAAGCCTTTTGGGCTGGGGCACGGAAGAGATGGAAATGCCCGGCATGACCTACACAGTGATCGCCAATGGCGAAGAGAAGATTGGCGGATTTCCACCCGAACAGTCCGACACCTCCCGCTGGCTGCCTTATGTCACGGTCGATGACGTCGATGCACGCATTGAAAAGGCCAAGTCACTCGGTGCAACGATTGCCAGCGAACCAATGAGCGTGCCAGGGGTCGGACGGATGGCAACACTTGTTGATCCGGTCGGCTGTGTGATCGCCCTGATCACCTACGAAGCGCCTTCGGCGGAATAAGCGTACCGGTGGGCCGACTTCACAGGTCGTCCACCCTACTCCCGAAGGAGTTTTGACATGAATATTGTTTCCACATTTCCAGTAACGCTTGTGTTCATAGCCTTGCTGGCTCTGGTACAGATTCCCATGACGGTTGCCGTTGGTCTTCGACGCCTGAAAACGGAAACGCATTTTCTGGATGGCGGCGATGAAATGCTGCTCAAGCGCATGCGCGCACACGGGAATTTCACCGAAACCGTTCCAATCGTGCTGCTTGCAATGGCTGCCGCCGAATATTCCGGAGCTCCGGTCGCACTTTTATGGGCCGGCGGATGTTCCCTTCTGCTAGGCAGGCTCGTTCACTATGGCACCTTGGTGAATTCCGGTATTGGCAACGGCAGAGCCATTGGCATGTTGCTGACGCTTACACCGATGCTCGTTTTCCCGGGTTTCGTTCTGTGGACACTTACAAGCACCAGCCATTGAACCGACCCGGTACAGATTGCAGATTGCCCCACACCTTGCGCTCCATTTCAGGGTTCAAAACCCCTGATCATGACAAGCGCCGCGAGAGAGAGATCTCTTGCGGCGCTTGAAGGTTATCTGCGGACCCTGTGGTTCATGCCTCTATGCGGGTCAACAAACTGACTTGAGGTTTCAGGAAAATCAATCTCGACACGCTTATTGTGCCGCCCCGGTATAAACCGGCTTCAGGCTTTTCACGAGCTCCGCCTGGATGGGAGCGACGGCATCATTGAGAGCCGCAACGCCCATGTCGTGACCAACCTGCGTGCGGATAGGGCGTGCGCCGTCCATGTCCGCCAGCTCAACAATCTTCATTGCGACATTGTTGGCATCCGTGCTCGCATCTCGTTGATCAAACATGCCTTGAAACATGCCGAGCAACCGGTCCCGACCATTTGAGAGATCACCATATTCTCCCACCGTGCCTGTATCTCCCGGCGCAGGTGCTGTTGTTACCAGGTCAGTGCCGTGACCACTTGGTTCTACAAGAACCGATTCAATGCCGAACGGCTCGAGCTCGTAGTGTAAAGCCTCACAATAAGCTTCCATCGCCCACTTGCTGGAACAGTAGAGACCGAAATATGGCATCCCGAACCGTCCGGCTACCGAACTGAGGCTGACGACGAGCCCGGTTTTGCGCTTCCGCATATGCGGAAGTACAGCTTTCGTTGTCCGCATGACGCCATAGACGTTCACGTCGAACAGATCCTCTGCCTGTTTCATGGTGAAGCCCTCGGTCAAACCGACGGGCATCACGCCGGCATTATTCACCAGGACATCAATCGCGCGATCCTTTTCAATGCTGTCGATCGCTCTCTCGACACTTGTCGCATCGGTTACATCAAGGTCTATGGGGACAATCGTTCCGGAAACGCCTTGGGCATATGCCGTGAGATCGGCGGCTGCTCCCTTGTTTCGCGTTGTCAGTCCCCGCATGCCTGCATAGACCACGTGCCCACGGTCCGCAAAACGCTCGGCGGTCAAAAGGCCAATCCCTCGGCTGGCGCCGGTAATCAAAACGGTTTTCGGAGCTGCCATATCAAATTCCTTCATCCTTGAAGATTGTGCGCATGAAAAGCGCCAGGGGTTCGTCGTCGCGGCACGCCTTCATTCTGGTCAGCGCGCCACTCCACGAATTCATGAGCCAGTCTGCGGCCTCATGGGCCGAGAGATGGCCAAGTCCGACGTCGGATGTGTCCATTTCTTTCAGGCAAGCCGTCAACTCGCGAACCATTGCCTGCCAATGCGTGTCCAGCTCAGCCTGAAATTCTGGTTTTTCGTCCGCAAGCTCCGTCGACAGGTTGCACATCAGACAACCCTGCGCGAAGGAACGATCCTTCATGCCTTGACGGGCTCCTTCAAAAAAGGATTTCAGGCGCTTGAGAGGTGGTATCGAAACGTCAGAGAGAATGCTCTGTGCGGTTGCCACTTCCTGGGCGTTGTAGTGACGGGCAACCGCGATGCCGAAGGCTTCCTTGGTGTCGAAGTAATGGTAAAAAGACCCCTTGGGAACGCCACATGCCCTCAAGACATCGTTGATACCAACGCTGGCGAAACTGTTTTCCCGGATCAGATTCAGACCGGTGTCCAGCAACCTGTTTCTGGCTGTTTCGTACGCGGCTTCGTTTCGTGTTCGTGCCATTTGTCAGACTTTTCTGAAAATACGGATGCGCCAATGGGGCGCTTCTGCAAGAGGACAGTGTCGATAACTCAATTAATAATAGACTGGTCTATTTATTGTCAATCAATGACGATTTCACACTCGCGTTATCACATGAATGAATGAAGCCGTTTCTTGAAAATCTCTTTTTTGACAAGACCTTGCGCCTTGCCCGCGAAAAATTCTCACGAGGCGCTGTATTGCGCTTGCCGTAATGAAGCGGAACAAAGAAGACCCGGTTACAGCCTCCTGTAACCGGGTCGAACAATTTCTCAGTCTGAAGGCGTGCGAGAACGCGATGCACGCCTATTGCAGATATCTTGCCCCGATCTTTTGGCAAATACCGGGAAAGTGCGCCTGACTACTCGGCGGCGACGGCAACATCGCGGAAGGACCGGCGTGCCCAGGGCCGGGTACCGACCGGAATTTCTTCCACTGTGCCGACCGGCTGCAGGTATTTTGTGACTTCCGGCCATTCACCGGCTTTCAAAGCTTTCAAGACTTCAGGCTTTGAGATCTCGAACGAAGACACGCCGCACCGTCGGGCCAGCGGAACCTGGTCGAGAATGTATTTGCCAACAGCTCGAATGTCGCCGTGATAGCCCAGTTGCTCCCGCAAAACGCGTGCGGCTGAGAAGCCCCGGCCATCGGCGAAACTTGGAAAATCGACCGCGACAAATGCCAACCGGTCGAGATACGGCTGCAGGGGTTCGACGTCATCGCCAGCTTCCACCAGGACGGCTGTCTTTGCCGAGCGGTTCAAAAACCTGTCTGCGTCATCGATGAACAGCGAAAGCGGAACAACCGCATCGCCTTCAAACGTTTCACCTGTCTCCGCGTCAACGCGATTCCAGGTTTCTTCGACAAACTCGCCGTCCTTGTAGATCGTAGCCATGTTTTGCGTCCTCAAATTCGTATTCCCGGCAACTTTCAGATGCCGCTACCGTCAATTTCCTTGCCATGTGTTGGCCAATGAATGCCGCATTCCGTCTTGTCCTGGCCGCGCCATCGCCCCGCACGCGGGTCTTCGCCCGGTGCGACCTTGCTGGTGCAAGGGAGACAACCGATCGAGGGATAGCCCTGCGCGACCAGTGGATGTGGCGGCAGATCGTGAGACCGTGCGTAGTCCAGAACCTCGGCTGCAGTCCAGTCGGCAAGCGGATTGACCTTCACCCGGCCATCATCGATTTCAAACGTGTCGAGACTGGAGCGTGTGGAGCTCTGATGACGCTTGCGACCTGAGATCCAGGATCCAAATCCGTTCAATGCCCGTTCCAGCGGTACGACTTTGCGCATGTGGCAGCAGGCGTCGGTATCAGTCATCCAGAGCATTCCGGCCGGGTCGCTTTTGGCAAGGTCCTCCGGCAAGGGTTTATGCGTCCGCACTTCGGTCAGGCCCAGTTTCTCGACCAACTCCTCGCGATAGAGGAGCGTTGCCGGGAACAGCTTGACCGTGTCGACAAAAAGAACCGGTGTTGATGGATCGATCTGCGCGACCATGTGCAAAAGCACCGCTGAATCCGCACCGAAGCTGGAGACCATTGCGATATCACCGGCAAACTGATGCCGGATGGAAGACATCAGGATCTCCTGTGCCGTCGCGTCCTCAAACTGGGCATTCAGTGTGGCAACTTCCGCCTGAAGGCCCAGCTCCGGATCAACACCGAGGTTGAAGGTCTCATGCAGCCCCATAAAGAGCCTCCTTGAAAGGTGCCTCCCCGACCCGGCGATAGGCCTCCAGGAAGGTTTCCTCTTTGCCTGAACGCAGGCCGACATAGGTGTCGACGAGCTTTTCAATCGCGTCGACCACTTCATCGGACGAAAAACCGCGTCCGACGATTTCTCCGATGGACGCATTCTCGTTCGCGGACCCGCCAAGCGTGACCTGGTAGAATTCCTCGCCTTTCTTCTCAAGACCGAGAATGCCGATATGGCCAACGTGGTGATGGCCACAGGCGTTGATGCAACCGGAGATCTTGATCTTCAGCTCACCGATTTCCGCCTGACGTTCAGCGGCGCCAAAACGCTCTGAAATACGCTGCGCCACCGGAATGGAGCGGGCAGTAGCCAAAGCACAGTAGTCCATACCTGGGCACGCGATGATATCGGTGACGAGGCCAGCATTTCCCTCTGCGATCTCGGCAGCCACGAGCTGATCGAACAGCGCTGGAAGATCATCCAGTTTCACATGCGGAAGAATGACATTCTGCTCATGGGAAATGCGAATTTCGTCCTGTCCGTATTTCTCGGCAAGGTCTGCAATCACGTCCATCTGCGCATCAGATGCATCGCCCGGTATGCCGCCGATTGGTTTCATGGACAGCGTCACCGATGTGTAGCCAGGTACCCGGTGCGGGTTCAGGTTATGTGCCGCGAATTGCGCAAAAGCTGCGTCGGACGCTTTGCGAGCTTCCACCGTATGAGATGTCGACGCGCCGACTTCAAGCGGCGGTGGTGCGAAATAGGCTTCGATCCGCCGAACTTCCTCATCTGGCAGACGCAGCACTCCGAATCGGATCTTTTCGAATTCCGCTTCGATGTCGGCCTTCAGCTCATCCAGTCCGGTTTCATGAACCAGGATCTTGATACGCGCCTTGTACTTGTTGTCCCGGCGACCGTAGCGGTTATAGACACGCAGGATCGCTTCGGAATAGGCCAGCAGGTCCTCTTCAGGCAGGAAGTCGCGCACTTTGCGGCCAATCATGGGCGTGCGGCCGAGGCCACCGCCAACGAAGACAACAAAGCCGATCTCACCCTCAGCGTTCCGCGCCAGTTGCAAGCCGATGTCATGTACCTGGACGGCGGCACGATCATTGGGGGCACCTGTGATCGCGATCTTGAACTTGCGCGGCAGGAACGAGAATTCCGGATGCAACGAGGACCACTGACGCAAGATTTCCGCGTAAGGGCGCGGATCTGCAATCTCGTCAGCAGCAGCGCCTGCGAAGTGATCTGCGGTCACATTGCGAATGCAGTTGCCCGACGTCTGGATTGCGTGCATCTCCACTTCGGCCAACTCTTCCAGGATTTTTGGCGTGTCTTCCAGCTTTGGCCAGTTGAACTGAATGTTCTGACGTGTGGTGAAATGGCCATAGCCCTTGTCGTAGGTCCGGGCGATGTGGGCAAGCTTGCGCATTTGCCGGCCGTTAAGGGTGCCGTAAGGGATCGCGACCCGCAGCATGTAGGCATGTAGCTGAAGATAAAGGCCATTCATCAAACGAAGCGGCTTGAACTCGTCTTCACTGAGTTCTCCGGCCAGGCGGCGGCGCACCTGGTCCTTGAATTGCTCAGTGCGCTGGTTGACGAAGCTGGCATCGAATTCATCGTAACGGTACATCTTCTTGCTCCTGGTTGGGCGCAGCCGTTTCAGGCGCTGCCCTTCTAAGTTCTTGTCAAACGGATACGGCTTGCGCCTGTTTGCCAAAGTCCGGATGGGTTGTTGGGCCGGCTGCGCGGATTTTTTCGCGCAAGCGGACCGGGACGATCACACCTTCTTCAACCGTCACGTCCATTTCGTAGACACCGACGACTTCCTGGTTTTTTTCACTTTCTGCTCCTTGAGAGAGCCCCTCGGCAACGGCGTCCTTGCCTTCAAAGACCTTGGCCAGAGTGATCCGCTCGACCCAGCCCCGGTTGTCTCCAAGCCAGACGACATCGCCATTCAAAAGACGGTTGGCAGTTATGACTTTCATTGCGTCCACTCTCTTCAACAATCAGGCTGCGGCGAACCGGGCTGTATCTTGCAGCGCCAGCGGTTCGGCGTTTTCCAAAGCGGCGTGCCCAACGGCTTCACCGATGACAATCAGGACCGGTCCGTCGATCTCGGTGCGGTTCGAAAGAACAGCGAGTTCGGACAAGTTTCCGGCAAACTGGCGCTCGTCCGGATGGGCGGCGTTTTCGATGACCGCAACCGGGGTTTGAGCATTCATGCCAGCCGAAATCAGTTTGGCTGCAACGGCAGCTGACACGGTTCGCCCCATGTAAACGGCAACGGTTGCACCCTTCAGCGCCAATCCGGCCCAGTCCGGAAGCGTTTCGGATTTCGCGTTATGGCCCGTTGCAAACACCAGATTGGAAGCCACACCACGCAAGGTCAGCGGAATCTGCGCAGAGGCAGCCGCCGCAAAGGCAGCAGTCACGCCGGGGACAACCTCAAAACCGATCTCATTTTCGCGTAGCGCGTCCATTTCCTCAGCTGCGCGTCCGAATATCATCGGATCACCGGCTTTCAGACGAACGACCTTTTGGCCGCTGCGGCCAAGCTCAACCAGCAAATCGCATATCTCGCTCTGGCGTACTGAATGGGCCCCCTTGCGCTTGCCAACTGAAATCCGCTCCGCATCCCGGCGGCCCATGGCAATGACACCTGCCGGCACGAGCGCATCATGAACAATAACGTCTGCTTCCTGCAGCAAGCGCTGCGCTCGCAAAGTCAGAAGGTCTTCAGCGCCGGGGCCTGCGCCCACCAGCCAGACGAACCCGGGCTCGTCGGCCATGCTGTTCAAAAGGCGCTGTGCCTCAGATCTGGCAACACCTGCCTTGCCGGCATAAAGGTTTGCAGCAACAGACCCGGAAAAGAAACGCGCCCAGAAACTGCGGCGCAGTGCACCATCGCGAATAACCTTCGTCGCAGCATCCCGAAAGCTTTCGGCAAGCCGCGCCAAGTCGCCGGTCGCACGTGGCAGCATGGCTTCGATACGCGCACGAATATGACGGGAGAGTACCGGTCCGACGCCAGTCGAAGTAATCGCAACTGCGATCGGCGCGCGATTGACAAGTGCGCCGGTGTAAAAATCGCAAAGCTCCGGTTTGTCGACGGCGTTAACCGGAACGCCCATGATGCGCGCCGCATCAACCACCGCCTTGTCCAGCGCCCAGTCCTCCCGCGCCGAAAACACAAGCGCAGCGCCGTTCAAATGCACGGGGCGGAATTCTTCACTGACGTGCTCCGCACCAAAACGCTCAATAGCTTCTTCAAGATCGGCTTCGACCAAGGCGGAGATGACGACAATACGTGCATTGGTTTCGCCCAGCAGACGAACTTTCGCCGCAGCCTCCGCTCCGTGCCCAACCACAAGCACACGCTGCCCGGCGACCTTCATGAAGGTCGGGAACACGTCGAGCCGATCTTCCGGCTTTTTGCGTGATTTCGATGTGCTGGTCAGGCTCGTGGCCATCTTCAGGGTCTCCAATCCCAGTTTGATGGCCTTAATGTAATGGGTGCTTGCCAGGTACACCGGGCACCGGTTTTCAAAGCTATCCCGTCAAGCGGAATAGTTTTTTGCCAAATCCCTGTTTCACCGACTTCAATTCCTGAATGAAGTGAATAGCATGCGGATTTCGTATCGTTTCAGTATCTTTGAGACCGTTTAAAGCCAAGCATTCAACCAATAATGGGTGACGCGAAACGCGTGAGCGGTTATGGAATGTGCCGGGCGCGTTCAATCCGACAAAGCAGACTCAAATGCCTCATTTCAAAATGAAACTCTTTCTTGCCGCAACGCTTTTTGGAGCAACTCTCGCAGGTCATGGCTCCGCTCAGCAACAGGGCCAGGACGGCCTCTGGCAAACGCGTTGCGCAGGTTCCGCACGCGTCCTCGAAGCATTGGTGTGCGAAGCCACACAAAGCATTCGGGTGAAGGAAAGCGGACAGCTTCTTTTCAAAGTGGACATTGTTTATCCCGCCCAAAAGGCATCGCCCGTGCTGCAAATGCAAGCCCCGCTCGGCTTCTACCTACCCGGCAAGGTTAAGCTGGCTGTGGATGGAACCGCACTTGGCGAGCTTGATGTCGGGACATGCGATCAACGGGGATGCTTTTTGAATATTGAAGCAACACCTGAGATGATTGAAACCATGAAAGCCGGCGCCAACCTGGAAATCGATTTTGCTCCGAGCGCCGAGCGGCGGCAGAAAATCAATGTTCCGCTGACCGGGTTCACACGGGCAATGGAGGCGATCCAATAGGGTCTCCCGAAAATTCCCTAACCGGAACGCAGGATCCTTGCTTTCTTGAAGCCGCAGCGGAATTCGCTTAGCCTTTCCAAGACACTGACTGCTCCGCTTTTCGCGAAGCAGTGTTTTGGTGGGGGGATTGATGCGACTGTTTCATCTGCTGGCCATTGCCGGCGCTATCATATTGTCTGGCACTGGTATTGCGGCAGCCGCCATCGTTGAAAACTTTCGGCTTGGCGGGTGGAACGGCAGCGCTTTTACCGAAGACGACAGCGGAAGGTTTTCCACCTGCGTTGCATCGGCAACCTACAAAAGCGGCATCACGCTCTATGTGCAGGTTGATACGAGCTACAGTTGGGCAATAGGTTTTTCCGCTCCCCATTGGGACATGGAAGTCGGTTCGGACATTCCCCTCCAATACCGCATTGACAGAGGCGGCTGGCAAAGCGGTGTCGCAAAGGCGACTTCCAAAGACCTGGCGCGTATGCAAATGCCCCAGGGCGGCTACATCATCACCCGCTTTCGCCGCGGCAGAACACTCTATGTCTATGACGGTACCTATAATTACGAATTCCGGCTGACGGGAACATCCAGGCTGATGGCCCGTCTTGCAAAATGTGTCGAGCAGAATATTGCCCGGTATGGCGCAGCTCCGGGTACAGGCAATACTGCAGCAGCGGCCCCCTCTAGTGGCCTGGGTCAAAAACCCGTAGCCCAGGGTTCAGCACCAACAAACACAGTTTCTGACCCACAGCTCGCGGTGGAGGCGACCCAGGCGCTCTTCAACTTCATGGGAAGCGCGGGACTCTCTGGACTGAAGCTCATTCCCGATGGGCAGCGTGAAGAGGACCTGAATGGTTTGCATGCTGTTGCCGCCAATGATGCACGCACTGTGGTTGCGCATATTTTTTCGCCCGGCAGCTATCAGTCGGAAGAGGAATTGATGTCTCTGGTGGTCGCAGACAGCCAGAAGTCTTGCACAGACGGCAGTTTCTCCTCCGGCACCGAACGGCTGACTGAAAGTGGCAAGGATCTCTACACAAGTTATGCCAATTGCGAGGCAGGCGACTTTCAGCTGATTGAACGGGTGGCAATCGTCAAGAGAAATTCCGGCGGCATCTTTGTCTATGGTGTCGCCGATACCTATGTCGGCGAAGGCGGTGGCGCACCGGTATCTCCTCCGGAACTGACCGATCCGGATTTTTACGCGGCTGCAGCCGAAGCTGCCAACTAGGCCGCCGAACGGCCACCTTGTCCCGCATCACACTTCCAATCCGGTCGTCGGCAGACATCAGTGACTTATCGAAGGCAATCCGAAGATTGCCCTCGACATACAATCGAAATCAGTTTTGCAAATCTTCAGGCAGTATGTCCGCCGGGATGTTTTGATAACAAACCGGACGCAGAAAACGCCGGATAGCCAATGTTCCGACCGAGGTCGCACCGAAGTTGGTTGAAGCCGGATAGGGCCCGCCATGAACCATGGCGTCACAGACCTCAACCCCGGTCGGGAACCCGTTGGCGAGCACGCGGCCCGCTTTTCGCTCTAGAATTGGCAGAAGCTTTTTCGCAATGTGCGTGTCCTGCGCATCCATGTGAAGCGTACAGGTGAGTTGACCTGTCAGGCTTTTTGCGACCGCGAGCATTTCATCCAGATCACGCGCAACAACAACGATGCCGAGCGGTCCAAACACTTCTTCCCTCAGGTCTTTAGTATTTAGCCACACGTCTGCAGGTGCAGACAAAAGGCACGGCGATGCCTGTCGCTGATCGTTCCCGGAAGAAACCAGCACCTCTACGTTCGCATGCGCAGACATACGTTCGCACCCTGCAGAAAAGGCCTTTGCTATGCCGTCTGTCAGCATGGTTTGTGGTGCAACTGCCCCAAGTGCCTCGATTGCGGATTTTGCGAAAGTGTCCGCTTCAGCTCCGTCAAGAACGACAGCGACACCAGGGTTCGTGCAGAACTGCCCGGCACCCTGCGTGAGGGAGACGGCCCAGTTTCGAGCAATCTCCACGCCTCGGTTCGTCAGGGCATTCGGCAAAACAAACATCGGATTGGTTGAGCCCAGTTCGCCGAAGAACGGGATCGGATCCGGTCGCTGAGCGCACAGATCGAAGAGTGCACGGCCACCCCTTAGGGATCCAGTGAAACCGACTGCCGCTATCAGTGGGTGTTTGACCAGTGTTTCACCAACGATGCGTCCGCCATCGTGCACCATACTGAAAACACCGGGATGCACACCGGTTTCGCGAACGGCTGCATCAAAAGCCTGCGCAATCAGTGCTGAAAGGCCGGGATGAGCCGGGTGACCCTTGACGACAACCGGACATCCTGCAGCCAATGCCGAAGCCGTGTCGCCGCCTGCGACAGAGAAAGCCAACGGGAAATTTGATGCTCCAAAGACAGCGACGGGTCCAATGGGTCTCTGCATGAGCCTAAGATCAGGTCGCGGCAATGGGCTGCGGTCAGGCAGCGCCGTCTCATGACGTCGGTCGAGGCAATCACCGGCTTCGATGTGATCGGCAAAGAGCCTGATTTGGGCGACAGTCCTGCCACGCTCGCCTTCAAGACGCGCTTCGGGCAAACCCGTTTCCTTCATCCCCATCGCCGTTATGTCCGCACCCAGCGCCTCAATCTGCAATGCAACCGCGCGTAAAAAGGCTGCGCGTTTTGCAGGCGCTGAGTATCCGTAGCTCCAAAATGCTTCTTCGGCAGCCTCACAGGCTTTGGAAACCATCTCCGGTGTGCCGACCGCAAACTGGTCGGCTTGGCCAGTTACCGGTTCATTCTGGAACACTTCATCCGATGCGAGCCACTCTCCAGCGACCAGCGACTGAGTTCTATACATATTCAAACCTCACTTGAATTCCGTCACCTGAACACCGGCTTCGCGAAGCATCTGCTGCGACACCTGGAAACTGTAATCGAGTGCGCCATCCGCAATTGGTATTGGCGGCGCGACGATATGGGAAATACCTGCCTGAATGATCGCACGTCCACAATCGGCGCAAGGAAACCTGTTCACGTACAAGATACACCCCGACAGGCAGATGCCGGCTCGAGCAGCGTTGTAGATTGCGTTCCGCTCCGCGTGCTCGAACCAGAAGAATTTCTCTCCGTTTTCCCGAACAAATCGTGCCGGCTCAGAGGCCAGAACTCCGCGCGGGAACCCGTTGTAGCCGGTAGAACGAATTTCATGTCCATCGGGCGATGCAACAACGCATCCAACCTGGAAATCCGGGTCTTCCGACCAGGTCGCAACATGGTCACACAGACCCATGAACCGCTGTGTCCATATCATTTCATCCGCCATGGTCATGCATCCCGGCCAAGGCCTTCTTGCAGAGCCTTTCCCGCATCCTCAGCAAGAGGCAAGAACGGAGGCAGTACCCGCTTCCAGTCTTCATTTCCGGATCGGGCCGCAACGAGATACTTGATGCTGGAGATCAGCCTGGGACCGGCAAGCAGGGCACGTTGCCTGTCCATGGCTTCACAAACTGTTTCTGGCGGATCGGTTCGTTTTTCCAGACCTGCGCGGCAAGAACCGCGGTTACATTTACGCTGGCTGAAATACAACCAGCATAGCCATTGGACGAAGCAACACGCAGCGCAGTTTCCGAACTTGGGAAGACCTGCATTGACGGAACCGCCGCGACAATCTGATTGCAGTAATCGAGATCTCCTGAGGAATCCTTTATTCCGGTAAAACGTTCAGGCACCTGGGCCGCCAGGCCGGCAATAAGATCGACCGGAATGGTGAGGCCGGTCATTTGAGGAAAGTTATAGAAATAGACCTGGATTTTCCGGTCACCCAGGGCCGCGTGCAGCGCCATATACCATGCTCCAAGACCTGCCGGGTCGACAGGTTTGTAGTAGTAAGGGGGAAGCACTAGTGCGATCGGATATCCCAGATCGTCCGCATGACTGGTAAGCGTAATTGTTTCCTGCAGCGATGGTGTTCCTGTTCCGACCATCAGCCTTTCCTTAGGGCAGACCTCTGCTGCCCACGCCATAACTTCTTTCCTGCAAACAGTGTTCAGAGAATTGGCTTCGCCTGTTGAGCCAAGAATATTCAAACCATTACAGCCGTTCTGGAGCAACCAGGTACAATGCTCGAGAAACGGTTCGCGAAGCGGCGATAGGGTCTCGTCCACTGGCGTTGGCACCGCTGCAATCACGCCTTCCATCACACCACCTCTTCTTTGGAATATCGCTTGGCAAGAACAGTCAACTCATCCGGATCCTTGAGCGGTTTATCGCCCTTCTTCCAGCCTCCGGGTTCTTCTACGGTGCCCGATCCGCCGAGAAATGCGGCCTCGTTCAACGCAAGGAACGGGCGTTGCTCATCCTCGACTTCATCTGCATAGCGGATCGCGTCCACCGGGCAGATGCTCTCGCACATTCCACACTCGATGCATTCGGTGGGGTGAATGTAAAACATCCGCTCGCCCTCATAGATGCAATCGACGGGGCATACCGTTGTGCAGACACCGTCTTTGACATCAATACAGGTGCTGGTGATCACGAGCGTCATCCGCTCAGCATCCTTTCCAGACAGCAGCCCGCTTGTCGCGGAAAGCGGCAACACCTTCGTTCGCGTCTTCGGACAGGAGCGCGCTCTCAAGCTCTTCCACGGGATATTGAAAAGCGTCTTGCAACTGCATGTGCGCGGTTCTCCGCGACACAGCTTTGATCGCCCTCAGGCTCAACGGCGCACAGCTCAAAAGTTCGGCAGTCCATCGGTCGACTTCATCATCAAGATGTTCCGGCGCCACGACGGCATTCAAAAGCCCATACCGTTCCAGGTCCGGTGCAGGCACCAACCGGCCGGTCATCATCATGCCCATGGCAATGTTTCTGGGCAAAAGGCGCGGCAGCAGGACCATGCCGCCGTCAAGAGGGACACGGCCTACCTTGGCCTCGGGCAAACCAAACCGAGCGGTGCTGGAAGCAATCACAATGTCGCATCCCAGAACCATTTCCAGCCCACCGCCAAGAGCCAATCCATTGACCCGAGCGATCACCGGTGTCGACATTTGCCGAAGAGCAATTCCGGAAAAACCGGATGAACTGATGCTCTTCCAATATTCGACACCAGTCAGTCCTGTGTCCTCTTTCAAGTCGGCGCCTGCACAAAACGCCTTGTTCCCGGCACCAGTCAGAACAGCACAACGAATGTCGGGCCTGCTTTCAACTTCAGCCCAGATTTCGCCTAGTCTTCTATGGCTTGCCGTATCGACCGCATTCATGCGTTCCGGCCGATTCAGGGTCACATGGGCAACATGGCCGGAAACCTCAAACTCGACTGTCATTCCGCTGCCTCGTGCGACAAAAGAGCGGCCAGTTCCTGGAGCACTTCTTGCGTATGCTCGCCTAGGCGCGGCGGATGGCGGCGAATGGAAACCGGGGCTTCGCTCAGATGGACCGGGGACCCGGCCAGCGTGATGTCTCCAATCACAGGGTGTTCGATTGAATGAAGCATCCCGTTGATTTTGGTTTGTGGGTCGGCAAGGGCCTCACCCAATGAGCGCACAGGCGCGCACAGGAGATCCTGTGCCTCAAGCCGCTGCAGCCAGTGTTCGCAGGTGTTGCCGGCTATGGCTTCCCGAAATCGCTTCTGCAGATATGGTTTGTTCCGGCGTTGAATATCGAGGGTCGGATAGTCAGGCGAGAGATCTTCGATCTCCAGTGCAGTGCAAATGTCCTGCAGAGGATTTGCCTTGAACGCCCCGACAATCACGATCGCACCGTCACTCGTGTCGAAAACACCGGTCAGCGGCATGGCAGCCCAATTGAGCACTTCCCCGTGTTTCGACCATTGGGCCGCTTCCTGCATTTGCATGGCGATCATACTGTCGTAGAGCGAGACTTCGACCTTTTGGCCACGCCCCGTCTTTTCCCGCATCAACAGCGCTGCCAGAACTCCCTGAACAAGGTGCATGCCCGCTGAATAGTCACACAGCGTTGTCGGATATATGGATTTGGGGATCGACGGATCCTGAGTCTTCTCCATGACGCCGGTCATGGCCTGCGCCAACACATCCTGCCCACCCTTATGCGCGTATGGCCCGGTTGAACCAAATCCGGTTCCAGACGCACAGATGATCCTCGGATTTACCTTGGACAGAGCTTCGTAGCCAAAGCCCAGCCGATCCATCACGCCGGCGCGGAAATTGTCGACGACCACGTCAGCGGTCTTGACCAGATCCAGGACGTGTTGATGACCCTCTGTCGACTTGGTGTCGATTTCGACCGACCGCTTGTTTCGGTTCAGCGAGGCGAAAACGGCGTTGTTCATCGCCTTTTCAGTTCGCTGACCGTAAAATCCGCGACTGAGATCACCAGCGCCAGGACGTTCGATCTTGATGACGTCTGCACCAAAATCACCCAGCGTCTGGGTTGCACAGGGACCGAGCATGACTTGTGTGAAGTCGATGACGCGAATGCCATCGAGTGGCATGATATTCTCTGACATGTAAGCCTCTGTTATTCCGCCGCGATATGATCTTCGATCAAGGCATTGGGCGACGGTCTGTCTCCAGGATCCGCGCCTTGCGCACGCATTTGTTTTTGGATCGCCTTGTGATCAACCATACGGAGCGGCGTGTCGCCGCTGAGTGCCAGCGAAACGGCAACCCCGGCCGCTTCGCCTTGTGCCATGCAAGGGGGAATTTCACGCGAAAGCTTTTGAGCATCACTTTCAACGGAATAATGCCGACCTGCCACGATCAGATTGTCGATGCCCTTGGGCAGCAGAGCACGGTAAGGAGTGTAATAGTCTCTGCCGCGGCACACCGTATCCTCAAAGTAACGGCGCGATTTCACATCGTCTTTGTTGACAACATATTCACCCTGCAAGAGCCTCGTCTGTCGGATTCCCATTTGCTCTGCAGCCCCCAGCATGCTTGCCTTTTCAAAACCAGGGATATTTTCTTTGGCAAAGTGGTAGAGCTTCATCATCCGCTCGCGGCCTTCAACCTCGGAGGCAACCATATGTTCCACCGACAGACCGTCATATCCGGGCATGTGCGGACAGTTGCACCAGACGACGCCGGGAATGGGGGTCTTGAGCCACCACATACCCCAGGCACCACCAATCCGGCGGCGAGCCTCGCGGTCTAGCTTCTTGTATTCTTCCGGATCTGAGAATTCGAAGGCGACTGCCTTGTCGGTGTCGACATTCGCCATGCGGAACACAGTCGTGACAATGTACTGCCCGTCAACGTATTCGGCACCGGCAGCCACACCGACATCCAGATCACCTGTTGCATCGACCACATATTTCGCCCTGATCGCCTGACGTCCCATCTTGGTCTGGGCGACAACACCTGTGATGCGCCCATTTTCCATCAGTACATCGGAGAACCAACTGTGCGTGCGCAAGTTGACCTTTGCTTCGATCACCATGTCCAGGCTGACCCGTTTCCAGGCATCCGGATCAAAGGCAACGGCATGGATAATGGGTTGTGGCATCATGGCCTTGTGGAAATCGATGCATCCCCAGCGAGACCACTTCTGCCACATTTCCCAATTCGTCTGGCATTCTTCAGATGGCGGATAGACGGCGGCGTCCTGACGCTCCATCCGGTCAACGAATTCGCTAACGATGCCCGTTGTTACGATTTCATTGCCTTCGTTGACCATGTCGTCCAGCACGAGCACCATACCTCCCGACGCCATGCCACCGAGGTGATGGTAGCGTTCGAGCAATGTTACCGAAGCGCCATTGCGGGCAGCAGATACGGCAGCAGCATGACCGGCTGGGCCTGCGCCGATGACAACGACATCACAATCAGCAACAACAGGGATTTGAGCCCCTTCCACCTGCACGGTGGTTGTATGACGTTCTGCCATAATTCTTGTTCCTTGTTTTATTGTCTCAACCCCTGGCGGCCTGTCGGGCACTACCAGCGAATGACAAGTTTCTCCGCGACCGAAACGGCGGTGAAAAGCAACACCGACAGACCGGAGGAAACGAAGACGGTTGCGTAGAGAAGCGGTGAGCGAAAATTGAACGTGCTGTCGATGATCAAGGCTCCAAGGCCAACATCGGCACCGATCCACTCACCAACGATTGCTCCGATGACACAGGTGGTCGCCGCGATCTTCAGGGCCGAGAACAAAAACGGCAGCGATGACGGCAATCTGATCTTCCAGAACACTTCTGATTTGGAAGCTGAAAGAATCCGCGCAAGTTCCAGGGTCTGCGGCGACACCGACTGCAGACCCCGGACCATGTTGACCAAGGTCGGGAAGAAGCATATCAGGGCTGCAATCACCACTTTTGCAGTCATGCCAGCACCGAAAATCAAGACGAGGATCGGCGCGATGGCAAGAATTGGAATGGTGTTGATGAACACGGCGATCGGGAAAAACGCCTTTTCGATTGTTCTGCTGTGAACAAATGCAACCGCAATCAGTATCGCCGCCAAATTGCCGACGACAAATCCGGAAAGGCTTTCGATCAACGTGGGCCAAAAATTCCTCAGCAGGAGCGCGGATTCGTCCTTGAACACCGCCAGAACATCGGTCGGCGCTGGAGCAATATAGGTTGGCACATCAAAAAACCTGACCCCCAGTTGCCATATGAGGAGCAAGGATATCGCCGTCCCGAGCGGGATCGCCACATTGCCGGCTCGTTGACGCACTTCCACGAGACGATCCGCCTTGTCTTCGTCAATTTCCGAAGAGATGTGTGCAAGAGACATCAGCACTCCTCCAGAAGTTGGCGAAGCCGACCGCAGTACCGGTTGAATTCCGGTGTCTCGCGTAAGGCAATTTCGCGTTTTGCGGGCAAATCGACGTTGATCACGTCCTTGACGCGCCCCGGGTTGGCCCGCAGCATCAGCACTTTTTGGCCGAGGAAGACCGCTTCCGGAATGGAATGCGTGACGAAAAGTATCGTAACGCCGGTTTCCTGCCAGATGTCCCGCAGCTGAAGGTTGAGGTGGTCACGGGTCATTTCATCAAGAGCACCGAATGGCTCGTCCATCAGCAGGAGCCTGGGCTTGCAAACCAGTGCACGGGCGATGGCTACCCGCTGACGCATACCGCCGGAAAGTTCATGCGGCAGGGCATCCTCACGCCCCTTCAAGCCGACCAAATCCAAAAGTTCACGTGGGTCCTTGTCGGATCGTGGTATCTTCGCGCCTCTCTTTCGACCGATCTCCAGAGGCAGTTCGACATTCTGAAGGGCGCTGCGCCAGGGCAGCAGCGTTGCGTCCTGAAAGACGAACGCGAACTCGCGCGCAAGTCGCGCCGCTTCCGTGGTCTTGCCGAGGATTTCGACATTGCCTTTGGCAGCCGGTACAAGATCCGAAACAAGACGCAACATCGTGGACTTGCCGCAACCCGAAGGTCCCAGAATGGTCCAGAATTCGCCTTCACCGATTTCAAGGCTGATGTTTTCAAGGGCGGTGAAACGACCAAACTTCACCGAGGCTCCGGACAGGCAGGCCGCAACACTGCGGCTTGCCAAATCCTGATGCGGGCGCATGTCCGCGACGTCAGCCAAATGTTGGACGGACATCTTTGGTGGCTTCTAGAATGTCCAAAGTCATAATGTCTGAGAGTTTCGGCGCACCGCTGGTAAACTGACCAAGGCTTTCGTAGGTATTGATCTGTTCTTGCCAGTTGTCCGTGGTCATGACACCCCATCCGCCAGCCTTGGTTTTGTCATTGAAGGAAAATCCAAGGACCAGATCGACAGCTTTCATTTCGCTGTCCTTGTCGAGGTTCGGATAACGTTCGACCAGCGCGTTCACACCCGCAGTCGGATCCTCGTAAACAGCACCCCAGCCTTTTGATATCGCACGGATGGCTGCTGCGACTTTGTCGCCATGCTCCTGGAGCACATCGTCTGTGGTGTAGTATGGATTGGCGTAAAGCTGGATACCTGCGTCCCAAAGCTTCATGTCGACACGCTCGTCACCAAGGACGGACAGTGCGCCGACATTGGTCTGCCACCCGGTTGCAACGTCAACCTGTCCGACCTTAAGAGGTGCCATGTCACCGCCCATGACCGACACTTCCACCTGATCTTCCTCAATTCCATTCTTGGCAAGCAGCGCCCGCAGCAAAATGCGCGCAGTTCCCTGGGTGGCAACCTTTTTGCCGACCAGGTCTTCCGGCTTGCGAACCGGATTGGCTTCCATCGAGAAGTAAGTGAACGGGTGTTGCTGATAACCCGCAGCGACACACTTTATCGGGAGACCCGCGGCCCGCGCCAACATCAGTGAAGGTGAGGACGAAATGGAACCGAAATTGTTGGCCCCCGAAGCGACCGAGGCAACGCCATCGATGTTTGGTCCGCCTGGAACAATCTCCAGTTCAAGTCCTTCGTCGGCGAAGTATCCCAACTTGTCGGCCATGACCTCGCCAAGAATTCCGTTTGATGCAAGCCAGCCAAGCTGCATCCTGATCTTAAAATCTGCCGCCTTTGCAGGTTCGATTGAAATGAATGTTCCTGTTGTCGCCAGTCCGGCGGCCGCGCCAATTCCCTGAAGAATGTGCCGGCGGTTTAGTCCCCTGTTCTTCATATTACCCGTCTCCTGGTAGGTGATATTTTGGTATCTCCCATTTTTCTTTTCAGCCTAGACGCGGGTGCTGCGTTGCAGATAGAACTAAGTTTTGCTCATAGCGATGCCTTTTTTGCATCGCCTGGAAAAAGACAACATGCACAGCAAGTTTTTGAACTACTTTGACGAAGTCGCAAGGCAAGGGTCCATACGCCGCGCCGCGGCAGTGCTGCACGTGTCTTCGTCATCGGTAAATCGCAAAATCCTCGACATAGAAGAACGATTGGGTGTCAAACTCTTTGACAGGCACGCAGAGGGAGTGGAGTTAACCGCTGCCGGGGTCGTGGTTTTGGAACACTGCCGAAAAACGATTTTTGACTATGAAAAAATCATGCATGTTGTGGCCGATATCCGCGAGATGCGCGCAGGCCACATAGATATCGCTTCACTCGATTCAGTTGCTTTGAGCTTGCTCCCGGCTGCCATAGACCAGTTCGCCAGGCAGTATCCGGACATTACCTATACAATCCAGACCGCACAGCCTGATGAAATCGTGCGAGCCGTGGCCGATGGTGTGGCAGGCATTGGAATATCCTTTTGCAACGACTTGCATCCGGGAATTCGGCTGCGAACTGAGAAGTCCGCACCGATCGGTGCAATCCTCAACAAGAACCATCCGCTAGCAGAGCGTGACGCACTGGAAATTGAGGATTTGTCTCCATTTCCATTGATCCGGTCATATGACGCGCTTGCAGAACGTTCACTGGTCAATCTCGCTCTTGCAGACAACAACATTCCGCTCAAGACTGCCTGCTTCACCAACTCGCTTCCGCTTGCGCGCTCCATGATCCTCAACGGCCATGGTATCGGTCTCTATTCCAAGATCGGATTCCTACATGAAATTGAAACCGGCAGTTTGAGATATCTGCCTCTGAAATCAAGTTTCCTGAAGGATCTGAAAATCGGACTGCTTATTCCCTCCCGCAGCAATCAAACGCCAATCGAAAATGCTCTATGCCGCATTTTGTCGAAGTCTCTCAGAATTCTTCGACTGGATTCCTAGTTTTCAATGGGGTGTTTCTGTCACGCCGGCATCCATCTTCAAAGTCTCAATCGGCCAGAAGAATGACGGCGCACGCCAACCCGAGTGCAATTATCAGCGGGTTGAAGAAACGACGATTGTAAGTGCGAAACGGTTCGACCTGGGGCATGGCGGACAGGCTCATGTAGCCAAGGCATCCGCGCAACAGGAAAACGGCTGTCTGAACAGCCAACAGCCAGAAAACCAGCTGATAGGGAAGCGGGCTTGGCAGAACCCTGGCATAGAAAAGCGGGAGAATAGCCGAAATCAGGATGGCGCTCGCCGCAACAATAGTGACACCGCATTTGGCGGTGGGACCAATTTTTGGATCGAGCCCGGGTCCTCCAACTGCCTGCGCCAGCAATTTTTCTGAATTGAAAGGCCACGGCGTCCCCAATGCCCATAAAAAATGCAACCCTGCGATTGGTGCAAGTATAGCTGTTACGATCAGGGCGAGACCACTCGTCATCTTTAACTCCCGCTGGACGACGTTTCGAGAATGTGAAGTCTGCGCGGGTGCCGTTGCCGGTACATGTATCGCGCCCACGCTGCAAACAGCGGTGTCAAAATCCCACCATCGATTTCGATTCGTTCGGTCAGTCGGCTTCCTGTCGGCGTTGTTGCAACAGACAGACTGTGCCGCCAGGTTTTCACACCTGCACCTTTCTCCTCTGACGTAAATTCCATCTTGGCATCGTCGAATTTTGCGACTTTCATTTCATATGGCTGGTAGGGAAGCCTGCCAAAAAGCGAAACTTCAACGCGCAAAACCTGTCCCAGGTGGATTTCACCGCCTGGCAGGTCACGAAAGGCCAAAAGGCCCTCCGTGACTGTCTTCAGGTGACCCAGGTCTGTTGCGACCTTCCACACGTCCCGCGCGGAAAAAGGATAGTCATGGACAAGTTCTACGCGTGTGGTCATTGGCCTCGGAGCTCTGGTTTTTGCAAGTTAGGTGTTCCGTCTTCCGTGCCGAGCCGATGCCAGAATGCCGTTGAAGCTCGCACAGATACCCATTCCTGCCAGATAGAAATGACACCGGTTTCGTCCATGTACCCAACCGCACGCATGCAGCCATGCATCTTTCGTAACCGGCCGAGCAGATCTGCGGCCTTGGCAAACGAACCGATGCGATCTCGTCGATAAACCGAGCAGCCCTGCGACACGCTCCTCTCCGAACACTCTGATGTCACGGTCGAATGGATTCTATTTGTTGAGGTTGGTATTGCTTCGGTTCCGTGGATCATCACATCACCAGCTTCTGATAGTAGGTTACCGAAGGCGGCCCCTCCATGAAGCCGAGCAGTGCTGCCATGAAACCCTTCTCCTCTATAAAGGCCAGATATGCCTGGTGATGTTCCCGGCTCATCCATTCTTCGTGAATGAGAAATGCGCGCGCGGCAGTGTCATAAAACAGCGTGACACTCAGTGCGCCATCGAAACCGCGCACATTTGAAAGATTGGCCTTCAAGAACTCCGAAAGCGCCTCGAATGCTCCGTCCCTTACGGTCATCTCGAGAGTTACCCATGTGGTCATCCGTGGTCTCCTTCACTGTGATGCTCACAGTATTTCCGTCCACATTGGTGCCGGATAGAAAACTCGCCGCGAAAATAGGGATTTTGAGGCGCTTTTTTCCCTGCTCCCCGACAAGTTCAGGCAAGACTCTGGCGCAGTTGCTTGGGTGTCTGCTGAAAACAGCTCTTGTAGGCCTTGATGAAATGAGACGTATCGGCGTAGCCCGCTGCGTGAGCTATATCGGAAATTGATAGGCGGCTGTTGACCACCATCTCATGGGCATGCTCCAGCTTCGCTCTTCGTAGCCAGACGCTTGGAGCTTCACCGAACTCCCGTTTGAAATCGCGTTGAAAGGCAGAAACTGACCGCCCTGAAAGGGTTGCGTAATCAGCAATAGAAAGGTCTGCCAAGGCATAAACGCGCATCAACTGCTTGATGTTCCGCCGGGAGCGTCCGGCATTCTCATTGGCGAGAAAACTTTGAAGCTGCCCCTTTCGATCATGCATATGCAAAAGAAACAGAACTTCCAGAAGCTTCGTTTTGACCAATGCAGGCGGTGACCGGACCGCGCCATAGACCTTGGGCAGTGCATCGATATAGGCCCGCAGGCTTGCGGACCCTTCAAACAGTGCTGTCCGGCTTTTGGAAGGGCGCCCACTTACCAGCGACGTCGCCTTCAAGAACTCGCCAATGACGGCGTCGTTGAAGAAGAACAACCATGCCTCCAGTGGCCCTTTTGCTGCTCGGAAATCCGAGACCATGTGATGGTGCCTGGGAAGCAGCAAAGTGTCACCGGGAGCAACGACCGTCTTCGCGCCGTCAGCATCAAAAAAGGTTTCCTGCCCTCGCAGGACATAAGCAAGACACGGTGCATTGGTGAAAAACTCCGTTCCAAAGGCATCCTTATCCAGCCACTTATGAAAAATTCCGGCCTGCCCTGCAGTCATGAAAGCCTTTGCGCCTGCAAACATGCGAAGACCTTCCGGAATGAGAAGGATGTTGTTTTCGCTCTCGTCAACGAGGCACTGTTGTTGTTCGCCTGTCATGGGGCCTGTCTCAGCTTCAGTGGATCGGTCCGCATCACGAACACTTGCGAGCAAAACATAACCATTGGTATGTTTTGCTCGCAAGTGCCGCCCAGGCGTCAAATCCGCACACCTGCTCCAAGTCTTTCTATCGCTGAGATCCGGTGAACTTACCGGCCAGAGGACGGTTTGACTGAGTTAATGAATGAAAATCAATCAGTGCAAGCGCGCTGAATGCCAACCATAAGCAGACACTCAGCGGCTTTTATGGCAGCTCGGATCAGAGCCCCAGAATTTTTCAGTTCCGGTTCGCCAGTTTCCTGATCAGGTTCGCATGTGCTTCAACGGGTGAAGCCTGATCAAAGACGGTCATTTCAACATCGGGCTCGATACCACGGCCTTCCCAGAAACGCCCGTCATTGTCCACGTGGACTTCATTGGCCAATGACAGATACCAGCCGTTCGGCAATGTCCGCCCGAGAACGTCAGATGCCGCCCCACGAGTGGCTTTGCCAATGTGCCTGACATTTGGAAGGGCACGCAGCGACAGCACAAGCACCTCGGCAGCACTGACCGTTATGTCACTTGTCAGAACATGGACCGGGCCTTCGAACCGGGTTCCGCTACTGGGCGTCAGCGTGACCACCGTGCGGGGTGACTTTTCAGCATCGGCAGCATATTTCGTGAAGGCTTGAACAGGTTCAGATGCAAAGCGTTCTGCTATTGCACGGGCAACAAATTCGTACCCTCCAAAGTGATTGTAGCCGCCGAAATTCGCGCTGAGATCAACGATGACGGACTGCACACCGGACGTCTGAAAGAACTGCATTATTTCTTCCATGATGGCATTGGTCGCCGCCATTTCCTCATCCGGTGACGCACCGCGCCGGTCATAGTATCCGACGGTCGCGAGCGCCAGGTAGCCCGTGTCGCCGTTCAACACGCCATATTGTATCCGTTGATTTCCAACGACCCGGCCTTGCCCGCCCAAAATGGTGTTTGGAATGCTGTCGTACCAAAGCGGTCCGAAAAACGCTTCGACTGCCTGTTTTTCAGAAACGCCTTTGTCCTTTGCGTCCTGAGACAACCGGCTAAGCGTATCACCAGGATAAGGTTCGAAACGGATGACCTCATTGTCGATCCTGGCAGTGAGATCGAGATGCCCGTCCTGCAGCGGAGACATCATTTGCCTGAACACCTCAAACAGCTGTTCATCCGTCATTTCAGGTTGGATTTTTTCCCGGGCGGACGCGATGGTCGACTGCCAGTCAACGCCATGAATGTCGTGGAAGGGATAGTTGTGTTGAAAAAACGCGGCAAACGCCTCGAAATTTGCTACAGGAGTGTTTTCTATCGACGTCTGACAGGTATCAGGTAGCGCCTCGAGCCGATCAGCGCGGATCTGATGTTGTGCAAATGGCAACGTCACAGTGGCGGTGTTTCTGTCCTTGGTCAGGACAAGCTTGCTGTTGCCGATCAAATCTACTAGCGCTTCGGCATCTCCGCTCTCTTCGATGCAGATGTCACCGGCAAATTGATAGAACTTGATATTGCCGTCTTGCACCTTTGCGATCGTGCCATAGCCGTCAGTCTGCCAGAGGCCGTTGAATTCAGGCGAAAGATCCGCGAATGCGGGCGCTGCATAGATTGCGGTTGCAAGAAATATGGGTAGTCGTTTCATAAAGCTTTCTCCGGTTGAGATTTCGCCGGATAGGCCTTTTTGGCGATACATGTCGTCCGGTTCAGCTCAGACGGACAGATTTGTCGAAAACTTGTCGACCGTCCCTTGTGCTTTTCGATAAGCCGTTGGCGTCTGCCCCGTCACTTTCTTGAAGGCTGAATAAAAGGAAGATCGGGAGTTGAAACCGGCATCAAGCGCAATGGCCAGGATCGTATCGTCGCTATCCCTCAGGTTGCTCTTTGCTGCCTCAATGCGGTGGCTGTTTACAAAGTCGAAAAAATTCTGACCGATCACCTCGTTCAGAACCTGGGAAATGTAATTCTCGCTCACACCGGTGTGTCGGGCCAGAATCCAGAGTGACAGGTTTGGATTGAGATAGAGCTTGTCGGCCGTCATCGCCTTGCGCAATTTGGCAGCAATGCGATCCGTTGCATCTTCAGTCAGTGCCGAGTTCGCATAGCGTTGTTCGGGTACGCGAGCGACATTTTCTTGAGGTCTCAGTCCTGGCCGTTGTCTCAAGCCCCAAACAGCCATAATCGTCTGAAGTGTCAGATTAAGCAGAAAATACGCAAGTCTTGGGAGTCCGCTGTAATCCGGGATCATGTAACTCAGGAGCGACGAGATCAGACTGAGGATCCAATAAAATCCGCTGATGCCGACCACAAAGGCTATCCAGCGCAACTCCTTGCTTTCGGTGCTTGCAAAAAGGTCCTTCAAGCGAATTCGATAAGACACAAGCCGGCGATAGACCAGCAGAATGTAAACGCCCCACTGGAGCTTGATCACGACGGTCACCAGCGCCCAGAACACCCAGTTGATCGCATCTGCCGCTTGCAGCAACGTCTCTTCCGAAACGCTGAAAAGGCGCAGGTCCGCCAACACCAGATAAAGGACAATGGAACCGCTTGTCAGCAGCGTGAAGCCAGGCAAAACCAAATGCCGATAAAGTTTTTCCGGAAGGCCTTCGTCTTCTGAAGTCAGTATCCAGACATAGAGCCAGATCAGTGGCGTGACACACGCCATGGCCAACAGCCAGAGCGCTTCCAGCAGCGTGACAAAACTCGCTCCGGTCACGACCATCTGCAAGGCCGTAGGCAGTTCCGTGACAGCGGCTGCCAGAAAAAACGCAGCAAGGACCCGAAACAGGGTTTTGTGCCGGTCTTGTAACAAACAGCACAGAGCGCCAAACAACGGCACTGTCATCGCCATCGTTGATATCAGCACCAGCATGTGCTGCGAGAGATCCATTCGAACAACCTGAGCCCGGTCAACACATTGCAGGACGCATGACGTCCGCGCCGCCTGATGACAAAGCGAAATGGCAAGATCATGTCCCACCGTACTATTGCGCTTTCGAAGTCCCTTGAAGCAGTTCAATCGCCCTAGTTGCAAGAAAAAACTGGGATGGCCTGCGCACTTCGGTCAACCAGCTATTCTGGAGACTGTCGAAGGTTGACGCTGCGGGTCCCAAAACCGCCGTTTCACAACCCATTGGATCGGTAATCGGGTGCCGCAATATTTTGGCGGGGATGATCGACGTCACCCCCGCGCAATGGAGACGACTGTTCTATTTCATCGCCTGCAACACGGAAACAAAATTGGCGACGGCCGCACCGCCCATGTTGAAGATGCCACCGATTTCAGCGTTCTTGACCTGAATATCGCCCGCCGTATCGGTCAACTGCATCGCAGTCAAAACATGCATGGAGACGCCTGTTGCACCGATCGGATGCCCTTTTGCCTTGAGCCCGCCAGACGGATTGACCGGCAGCTTACCGCCCATTTCGGTCCAGCCTTCAAGAACCGCCTTGGCGCCTTCACCTTCTGCGGTCAGACCCATCGCTTCATATTCGAGCAACTCTGCAATTGTGAAACAGTCATGGGTTTCAACAAAGGAAAGATCCTCCAGCGCCAGATTGGCGTCGCCGAGTGCTTCGCCCCAAGCCTTGGAGCAACCTTCAAATTTCAGGATGTCGCGCTTGGACATCGGCAGAAAGTCCTGCACGTGCGACATACCGCGGAACGCAACGGCCTTCTTCATGCCAAGCGCGGTTGCAGGGTCCGTCAGAACGAGTGCCGCAGCGCCGTCAGACACCAATGAACAGTCGGTCCGCTTCAAGGGACCGGCAACAAACGGGTTTTTCTCGCTTTCGGCGCGGCAGAACTCGAAGCCAAGATCCTTGCGCATCTGCGCATAGGGATTGTTGACGCCGTTCTTGTGGTTCTTGGCGGCAATTTTGGCCAGTGCGTCGGACTGGTCTCCGAATTTCTGGAAATAGGCATCTGCTATTTTTCCGAAAACCCCGGCAAAGCCGGCCGGAATATCACCTTCTTCCTTCAAGTAGGAGGCTTTCAACAGGTTCTTCCCGATTTCCGGACCCGGGGTCGTTGTCATCTGCTCGACACCAACAACAAGCACGAAGCGGGCATCTCCGGAGGCGATCGCCCTCACACCCTGATGAACCGCGGCTGAACCCGTCGCGCAAGCGTTTTCAACCCGTGTCGCCGGTTTGAAACGAAGCGCCGGATCGGCCTGCAGCACAAGAGAGGCCGTAAAGTCCTGAACGGAAAAGCCTGCGTTGAAGTGCCCGAGTAGAATTTCGTCGACGTCTTCCGGTGCAATGCCAGCATCGTGGATGGCGTCCACGGCAACCCTGACGATCATGCTCTCGACTGTTTCTTCCGCATGCTTGCCGAAGGGCATGTGTGCCCATCCCACCATTGCTGCCGTCATGACACTTCCTCCAGGTTTCGTCACGCGAAGCGGCTTGTCGCATCACAACGGCACAGGTTCGTGCCCGGCTCATTCACCACTTTGCTGAATTTGATATTGCCGGACAGTTCCAGCTTCCATGCTGCTTTGCAAGAAGAAAGTGACCTAAACGTCATAACTTTTTATTTAAGATATATTTTCCAATAACTTATGAAATTTCATATTGTGTCGTGAAACGTGTTTGTTGCGAACAGACATCAGCGGCGCAAAGGTTCTGCACAAATGAGTGCCCTTTACGAAGGGTATTCATCGAAGCGTCATGTACACGCGGTATTGCGCAATTGTTGCTGACCAAATCCTGTTTCAAGACTTTTCAGTTCTTTAGCCGGCCCTGCCTCGCAGGGCCGGTTTTTGCTTTTCCGCACATTCGTTCGAGAGCGGCTTTCTCCTCTGACTTGCAAGAATCACACGACTTTTTACCAACGACACCTTGACCTTGCGATCCGCGGCATATAGCCATTCAAAGCGCTTTGAATTCTAGTGAACCGTCCAGATTTACCAAGACTGTTTCAAGCCAACCGGGCAGAAACGGATGATCAGTCGGCGAAAGGGAGACCGGCAATGTTCGAAGAAGCCGAAACGGGCCAGGAGGCCGAGATGTCTGAAAATGCGATCAAGGACCAGGACTGGTGGCGCGGAGCTGTGATCTATCAGATCTACCCTCGCTCGTTCAACGACACGAATGGGGATGGTATCGGCGACCTGAACGGCGTGACTGAACGCATGGACTATGTCGCCTCTCTCGGTGTGGATGCCATTTGGCTGTCTCCGTTCTTCACATCCCCCATGGCGGATTTCGGCTACGACGTTTCCAACTATGTGGACGTCGATCCGATGTTCGGCTCACTCGCGGATTTTGACCGGATGCTTGCCGCTGCTCATGAACGCGGTCTGAAAGTTATTATCGACCTTGTGATTTCGCACACGTCCGACCAACACCCCTGGTTCGTTGAAAGCCGGTCTTCTAAGAACAATCCGAAGGCGGACTGGTTTGTCTGGGCTGATGCAAAGCCGGACGGAAACGTCCCCAACAACTGGCTATCGATATTCGGCGGGCCCGCCTGGGAGTGGGACAGCCACCGGCGCCAGTACTACATGCACAATTTCCTCGCCAGCCAGCCGGATCTCAACTTTCACAATATGGACGTTCAGGATGCCGTCCTGGATGTTGCCAGGTTCTGGCTCGACAGAGGTGTCGACGGTTTCCGTCTCGACACAGTGAATTTCTATGTGCATGACAAAGAACTGAGAGACAATCCGCCGCTCAGCGCTCACGAGCTTCCATCCACCGTGGATCCGTCCAACCCTTATGGCTACCAGGACCACATTTACGACAAGACCAGACCTGAAAACCTAATATTCCTGGAAAGACTGCGAGCATTGCTCGACCAGTATCCGGGCGCGACATCAGTTGGAGAAATAGGTGCGGACGGCCAAGCAGTAGAACTGACTGCGTCTTATACGGAAGTCGGCAAGCGCATTCACATGGCCTATAGCTTCGACCTGCTGACGCCGCAGCATTCAGCAGCCTATATCCGCCGTATTGTTGAAGAAATGAACGACGGCATAGGATCTGGCTGGGCCAGCTGGGCGCTGTCCAACCATGATGTGCAACGAGTGGGTACCCGTTGGGGTGCCGGTCAGGAAGTTGCCAGATTTGCTCCTTTCGAAACCGCCCTATGCGCATCACTTCGAGGAACGCCGTGCCTGTATCAAGGTGAGGAACTGGGCCTGCCGCAGGCCGATGTACCTTTCGAGAAACTACAGGACCCGTACGGCATACGTTTCTGGCCCGACTATAAGGGCCGCGACGGTTGCCGAACTCCGATGCCGTGGGTAAGGGACAATGGTTACGCCGGTTTCTCCCAAGCCGAGCCCTGGTTACCAGTCGCGCCCGAACATCTTGAGTTCGCAGCTTTTGAGCAGGACAAGGATGAAGCTTCCATTTTGAACCGCAATCGTGCGTTTTATGCTTGGCGGCAGAACCACGCCCCTCTCAAGAAAGGCGATATGCACTTTCTCGACACCGCGGGCGAAACCCTGGTGTTCACGCGTTCGCATAACGGCGAAACCATCCTGTGCGCCTTCAACTTGGGATCGGCTCCGGCGACCGTCGAGGTTGAAAGCCTCGATCTTGAAAACCTGAATGCCCCCGGTTTTTCCGGCGCTTTTGAAGGCACCAAGGTCACTCTGGCTGGGCACGATGCTTTGTTTGCACGTGTAAATTCCTGATTTCTTTTCTTCAAATCAGCGTCCGGCGCGGCTAAATAGTCGCGCCGGGGTCTTCCGGCGATCAACAAGCCGGAACAGCGATGACCAGCCGACTTCCCCTTTCCGTGTTCATCATTGCCAGAAATGAAGCCGACCGCATTGTCCGGCCGATTGAGAGCGTGATCGACTGGGTGCACGAGGTCATCGTGGTCGACAGCGGCTCAAACGACGACACGGTTGCAGTTGCCAAGAGCCTTGGTGCTCGCGTGGTTTTCCACGAATGGCTCGGATATGGCCCGCAGAAGCGCTATGGCGAAGACCAGTGCAAACATGACTGGATTTTGAACCTCGATGCCGATGAAGAGGTGACGCCGGAACTGGCGGCGGAGATCAAGGCGAAATTCGCCGACCATACTTTCAATGACGCCGATGGCTGGCGGATCATGATCCGGGACATGTACGCGCATGAAAGCGCACCTGCGCCCTGGGCCTATGGCTACCACCAGATACGGCTCTATGACCGGCGCAAAGGACGGTTCTCAGACTCAACGGTTCACGACACCGTCCGACCCGATCCCGGTGCCAAGCTCGACAATCTGTCAGGCATCATGGCGCACCGGTCGATCCGCTCGCTCGATTTTCAGGTTGAAAAATACAATCGCTATTCCGCCATGCAGGTGGAGGACATGCGAAGCCGCGGCAGACGACTGTCCAGAAGCCGCCTGATAACCGAATTTCCTGTCAGCTTTTTCAAGGCCTATTTCGTTCGCAGATACCGCAAATACGGTTGGTGGGGACTGATCCTGTCCATGAATTATGCCCATGCCCGTTTCTTGCGTGTCGCCAAGGCATATGAAGCTGAACTACTGGACAACAAGAACACGCCCTAAGCCGGATCAGACACCGCCTTATGAGCAACTTCATGCCGCTCGACGCGAATTGGCTGGCGGACACCAGTGGTCTGATGGAAATGCTCAAGGCGACGGATCGTCGTCGGGGTCAAAGTATGTCCGCGAGACAGAACCAGTTCATGATTGCTTTCGGTCAGAGCGTCATCAACGAGAATATCGCCGGGCCGCAGCGAACGGATATGACATTCAGCCACATGCTTTTTGCGCTCCTCCGGAACATCGTCCATCAAGACGTCCCTGGCCAGCTCCAATAGCTTGGGGTCGTATTTCCGGCGATTTATCGTCATGGCCTCAAACGCCGCAGCATCCGGTCCGGCTTCAGGACTGGCGTACCAGAGATCTGTCAGCAGTTTCAGTATTCTGGAGATTTGCGGAATGTCTGTTCCCGTCGGCCCATCCTTTGGAAAACCGGATCCATCAAACCCGCGTGCCGACAAATAGAGATAGTCGGACACCCGCTCCAATTGCGGAACGTTTTTCAGAAGTTCCTGCGTTTGGGCAGGAGACTTGTCGAGCACATCGCGCTCCTGCTCGGTCAGGCTGCGCGCTGCGCGATAGCGGGCAAGGACTTGTTTCGGCAGCAGCGCTTCACCGAGAGGCGAGAGCATGACCGCCATTTCAAGCTCCCAGGTCTTTTTCATGCCCGATGCCTTGGCGAGCTTGAGAGCTTGTTTGCGCACGACACCCGTGCGCCGGAAAGCTTCGGGGTGAAAAAGGGCCATCATGTCAATGAGAAGCTTGACTGAACCAGCCAGGGTTCGTTCAAGCAATGCCCGATCTTTGAACAGCTGTCGATGATGTGCCAGAGCCGTTTCCATAGCTGCAACCAGGTCTGCCGGCTGGCTCGGCTTGTCCAGAAACATGAAAGCATGACCTTCATTCAGCGCCTGTTTGACAGCTTCTGCTGACCGTTCCCGCGTCAACATCACCCTTGCCGCCATTGGCGCAATGATTTCCGAAGCCCTCAAAAACGCCGATCCACCGCGACCAGGCAAATTGAAACAGGAGCAGACGATGGCAACACCGGGTTGTTGCTTCAAGAAAATCAAAGCTGAATCGGAGTCAGAAAAGCAGGCGACTTCCATCTGGCTGCCAAACAGTTTCTGGAAGCCTGACTGAACATTGGGATCCGGGTCGGCGACGACAATAAGGTCCCTGTTTTTTTCCATGCCAAATGCCTTTGCGACTTCAGCTCAGGCCGGAACATCCAACCGTTGGACCGGATAGTCTCATGAGACGGATAACAAAAACTTGAGAAGATCATCTTGCGATACGAGCATGCCTGCGAGCTACTCGAAAGCAGACTGGCCCATCCCCAGGACGCCAGACTTTGCAGAACATGAAAATGTCGGTGGTCAAGCAAGGTCAGTCCAACTAATAAGGCGCAATGACCGATGTTCTGATCATAGGTGCCGGCCCGGCCGGGCTGTTCGCTGCTGAGCAACTGTCGGCCGAGGGGCTTGAGGTGACCATTGCCGACAAGATGCCTTCCCCGGCCCGCAAGTTTCTGATGGCCGGGCGCGGCGGTCTGAACCTGACCCACAGCGAAGACATTGATATTTTTCTGGATCGGTATCGCGAGGCACGCGGCTTCCTGGAACCCATGATCCGTGCTTTTTCGCCCAACGACCTCAGGAACTGGTGTCATGGACTGGGTGAAGAGACCTTTGTCGGCAGCAGCGGCAGGGTGTTTCCGAAATCCATGAAAGCCTCTCCGCTGCTGCGTGCGTGGCTCCGCCGGCTTGACCAGCGCGGCGTCAAACTGCTGACACGTCATGCCTTCACCGGACTGACCGACGAAGGCGACGCGCTTTTGAAACCCGATGGCCAAGAGCCGAAAGCCATTCCCATACGCGCCCTCTTGCTTGCGCTCGGCGGGGCAAGCTGGCCGAAGCTCGGCTCAGATGCTGCCTGGGTTCCGGCGCTTGAAAAACGCCAGATCAACATAAATCGATTTCAGCCCTCCAATTGCGGTTTTCTCGTTTCCTGGAGCGCTGTTCTGCAAGGACGGTTCGCGGGTTCGCCATTGAAGCGCATTTCCCTCAGTCTCGATGACAGCCAATCCAGTGGAGAAGCTCTGCTCTCGGCAAAGGGCCTAGAAGGCGGCGCAGTCTATGCTCTTTCCGCGGAACTGCGTGAGAAGATCAAAACAAATGGCTCTGCGGAGCTCACGATTGATCTACGCCCTGGCATGTCGATAGGCGCGGTCAGTCAAAAGCTCGCCCGGCCGCGGCACAAACAATCCGTATCGACCTTCTTGAAAAAGGCACTGAAACTGAGCCCTGTCGAGCAGGCGCTCCTGCGCGAGGCAGGCCCCTTCCGGAAGATCCGGCTGGCCTTGCAGCACGGATCAAGGCTTTGTCGGTTCTGTGCACTGCCCCTTACGATATTGACCGGGCGATATCATCAGCGGGTGGCATTGCACTCGCAGACCTCGATGATGGAATGATGTTGCGCAATTTGCCGGGTGTCTTTGTGGCCGGCGAAATGCTCGATTGGGAAGCACCAACCGGCGGCTATCTGCTGCAAGCCTGCTTTGCCACAGGCCGGCAAGCCGCACTCGGCATTCAAAACCATCTAAGCAATCATGAAGAGGGCGAACGTGCATGACCGTACTTTATGTGGACGCAGATGCCTGTCCGGTAAAGAACGAAGCCGTCCGGGTTGGCGAGCGGCACAATGTTGCAATCAAGTTTGTGTCCAACAGCTGGATGCGTTTGCCGGAAGGCGACCTGATCGAGCGTGTTGTCGTACCGGAAGGACCGGACGAAGCCGATAACTGGATTGCGGAACGCGCAAAAACCGGCGACGTCGTCGTGACCGCAGACGTGCCGTTGGCGTCCAGGTGCGTCAAAGCGGGCGCAATGGTTATCGGGCCGACCGGAAAACCGTTCAGCGAGGATGCAATGGGTATGCGTCTTGCGATGCGGGATTTGAAAACGCATTTGCGCGAGATCGGCGAAATCCGAGAAGGTGGCCCTTCCTTTACCAAGGCGGACAAATCGCGGTTTCTAAATCAGCTGGAAACTATCATGCGGGCAGCAAAGCGTGCTGCGACTTGACGCGAGCGCTTTCGTCAAGTCCGGCAGTATCGCTTGCAAAATGAAAACTCCCTGCAAGGTTGGGAGGAATACCTTGCAGGGAGTGTAGCCGGATACCCATTGTTGGGGTTTGCGCCCCGGCTTTATGTTGCTTTGTCCAAGCCCGTTCAAATGACGGGTATTTTGATTATCGGCAGAACGTGTACTGACCTGAATAAGCCAGGAAGTAGCCGGTATTCGGATTAAACGAGCGATACTTGCGGCTGCAATAGTTGTACCAGGCCGGGGACCAAGGCGCCGGGCGGTAGGACACCACCGGGGCTGGTGCCGGATAGTAGGCCGGCGGCGGGGCAACATAGCGCGGCTGCGAGAGAGCGGACCCCAGGATCGCACCGGCTGCAAGGCCGCCCGCGATGCCGACGCCGACCTGCCAGCCTTCAGCGGCATTTGCAGATTGCGTCTGAGTGGTGAGGGCTGCACCGGCAACAAGAGCCAGCGCGATGGTGGTGTTAGCTACTTTCTTGAACATGACGGTGTCCCTTCGTTTTTCCGAGGCCCCTGCGTGCCTCAGTTCATGAAAGGACAATAGCCACGGCAGCAATTTGTCTCTGTGACCGGGGTCACAAGCTGTCACTTTCCAAAAAAAGGGCTAAAAAACGCTTGTTTTACCATCTTACGCATCTTTCACTTGTCGGAAGACGCTCTGCGCCTTACATTATGCTCCGTCGGCGCAAGCTGCGTCGTACGGGACATGACGAAAGACCCGGTGAGACTGACGACTTCGGCAACGGCTTCATCAAGCTACGCTCTGAATTACAAAGCTTTCCGTTTCTTATTTGACTTCTCGTTTATCCGCGCTTTGCCGGAAACGGACGGGCGCATTTAACCAACGGAAAGGTTTCTCCATGCGTGAGAACGGCACAATCAAATTCTTCAACCACGACCGCGGCTTTGGCTTCATCACGCCTGAAAATGGCGGCAAGGACGTATTCGTTCACGTAACTGCATTTGAGCAGGCCGGTATCGGTACGCCAGTTGAAGGCGCAAAAATCTCCTTCGTTGCCGAAGACGACCGTCGCGGCCGCGGCAAGCAGGCTGCTCAGCTCGAGCTTCTCTAAGTTTAGAGGCTTTGTCGCTCTTATCCAGCGGCTTTGGCTCAACAACGCGAAAACGGGGCCGACGGGCCCCGTTTTTTGTTTTAGGATTGTCATTTCTGCAGATCCATCACCGCGATGGAATGCCGTTACACTAAAGCATGCAGTCCAGCAGCTCGTTTTCACCGATCACGCCGACAATCGCACCGTCCTTTTGAACCACAACGGGTTCGGTGCTCGACTTTTTCAGTTTCGCGACTTCGCGGATGGGCGTGCCATCTTCACAGGACAGGGCACTGGCAAGCGACCCGGCAAGGCTGCCCGGCGGCACCATGATGTCGCGGGCTCTCAGAACATTGAGCGGGTTCATGTGACTGACAAAATCGGCAACGTACTCAGTTGCCGGTGACTTTACGATCTCCTGGGGAGTTCCCAGCTGGATGACCCTCCCGCCTTCCATGATGGCAATACGCGAACCAATCTTGGCAGCTTCGTCGAGGTCATGGCTCACGAAAATGATGGTTCGATTGAGTTCCTTCTGAAGATCAAGAAGGTCGTCCTGCAGCTTGTCACGGATGAGCGGGTCCAGGGCCGAGAACGGCTCATCCATCAGAAGGATCGGCGCGTCGGTTGCAAATGCCCGTGCCAGGCCGACACGCTGCTGCATGCCTCCGGAAAGTTCATGAACGAATTTCTCACCCCAACCGGACAGGCCCACCAGTTTCAACTGATCCTCAACTTTGGCCAGTCGTTCGTTTTCAGGCATCCCGGCAAGTTCCAGACCAAAGCCGACATTTTCAGCAACCGAGCGCCATGGCAGCAAGCCGAACTGCTGGAACACCATGGCGATCCGGTGCCGTCGCAATTCACGCAGATCGTTTTCCGAACAAGTTTCCGGGTTCACGAATTGCTTGCCGTCATGAACCTGAACTTCACCTCGAATGACCGGGTTCAATCCATTGACCGCACGCAGAAGCGTTGACTTGCCGGAACCCGACAGGCCCATGAGAACGATGACCTCACCTTCATGAATGTCAAAACTGGCGCCGGCGACGCCAAGGATCTGACCCGTTTCCGCCTGGATTTCCTGCCGCGTTTTTCCAGCATCAATCAGAGGAAGTGCGCTTGAGGGCTTGTCTCCGAATACGATGTCGACTTCCTTAAAGGAAACGACTGGAGCCGTTTGTTCTAAACTCATCGTTTGCCCCCTCCTGAGCCCGGAAAAACCGGTCAAGCACGATGGCAATCAGAACGATGCAGACACCGACTTCAAAGCCCTGTGCAATGTTGACGGTGTTCAGTGCTCTGAGTGTCGGAACACCAAGACCGTCAGCGCCGACAAGCGCGGCGATCACCACCATCGACAAAGACAGCATGATGGTCTGCGTCAGGCCGGCCATGATTTGTGGCAGCGCGTAAGGTAATTCAATTTTCCAAAGAAGCTGGCGTTTCGTTGCCCCGAATGCCTGGCCTGCTTCCAAAAGCGCCGTAGGGGTGGACGACACACCAAGCTGGGTCAAGCGAATGGGGGCCGGGATGGCAAAGATCACAGTCGCAATCAGTCCAGGCACCATGCCAAGCCCAAACAGGATCAGCGCGGGGATCAGATAAACAAAGGTCGGGATGGTCTGCATGAGATCCAGCACCGGGCGCATCGCAGCATAAAACCGCGGATTGTGAGCGCCAAGAACCCCGATCGGCACGCCGACCGCCATACAAACGACAGAGGCCGCAATGACCAGCGCGAGTGTTTCGGTTGTTTCTTCCCAATAGCCCTGGTTGATGATGAGCAGCAGCGAAACAGCCACGAACACCGCGAAGGTGAGCGTGCGATGAACCGCGTAGCCGATGGCAACAGCCACAACAACGATGATCAGCGGATGCGGCGTCTGCAGCAACCACAAGATCCCATCGATCAGTGTTTCCAGGAATAACGAGATGCCGTCGAATACCCAATAGGCATTGTCAGTCAACCAGTCGACCACGGACCGTGCCCAAGGGCCGATCGGCAGTTTATTGTCTGTCAGCCAGTCCAACCCGCCTCTCCGTTCTTTTTTCTTAAAAGGAAAACGCCGGCGGGGTGGACCACGCCGGCGCTGATTTCACTTCAGGTTAGAGGCCAAGGGCCCCTTTCACGGCAGCGAAGCTGTCTCCGCCGTCAAACGTCTTTACGCCGACAAGCCAGTTCTCGAAGGTTGCCGGATGCTCCTTCAGCCATGCAGCGGCTGCCTTGTTGGGATCTTCACCGTCAATCAGGATCGCGCCCATGATCTCGTTTTCCATGGCCAGCGAGAATTCCAGGTTTTCAAGAAGTTTGCCTACATTCGGGCACTCGCCGGTATAGCCCGCGCGCACGTTGGTGTAGACCGTCGCGCCACCGTAGTTAGCGCCAAAGACGTCATCGCCACCTTCAAGATACGCCATTTCGAAACTGGCGTTCATCGGATGCGGCTCCCAACCGAGGAAGACAATGTCGTTCTCGCGGCGGCTGGCACGAGCGACCTGGGCCAGCATGCCTTGCTCCGAAGACTCGACAACTTCAAAGCCTTTCAGATCGAAGAGATTTTCGTCGATCATTCCGATGATGAGACGGTTGCCGTCATTGCCTGGCTCGATGCCATAGATTTTTCCGTCGAGATCATCACGAAACTTGGCAATATCGGCAAAGCTCTTCAGGCCCTTGTCGTAGGTGTATTTCGGAACGGCGAGCGTGTATTTCGCACCTTCAAGGTTTGCACGGACCGTCTCAACGGAACCGTCGTCGCGATATGCCTTGATGTCGCCTTCCATGGTCGGCATCCAATTGCCGAGGAAAATATCGATGTCCTTGTTCTTCAAGGAAGCGTAGGTAACCGGCACGGAAAGAATTTTCACTTCCGGCTCATATCCGAGCGCCTCGAGCACGACTGATGTGGCAGCGGTCGTTGCTGTGATGTCGGTCCAGCCTACATCAGAGAAACGAACGGTCTTGCAAGTTTCCGGATCGTTCGCCAGTGCGGTTCCGGACATCATCAGTCCAAGTGCAAGTGCCCCAGCGAGCTTCGCAGCAATTTTCATTTGAGTACCTCCTTCGGAAAGTCGCTTTTGTATGTGCAGTGGAAGTTGAGTACTGCCCAGCGTTCAGCTGTCTCGTTCCCCTCACTACAGCTTGAATGAACGCGATCCAAACATCCACCGGGAAAATTTGCAAGTTTTCATTGATTGATTAGTCAATTAAAAATAGATTTCGCTGAGATGTGGAGATCATGATGCCCAAAGTCGGAATGGAAGCGGAGCGGCGGCGCAGCCTTATTGACGCAACTGTCGATGCTATTCATGAACGCGGATACAGTGACATAACCATGGCTCAGATCGCCAAACGTGCCGGAGTTTCTGGCGGGCTGGTACACCATTACTTTGGGTCGAAAGATCAATTACTTGCGGCAACGATGCGCCATCTTCTTGCGGAGCTCGGCCGCGAGATCAGCGAAGGCCTCGCGAAGGCAGAAACACCGCGGCAGCGTATCTCTGCAATCATTGCCGGCAATTTCGCCGTTGATCAGTTCCAACCGACGGTCATTGCGGCTTGGCTGGCCTTTTATGTCCAGTCCCGGACGACAGACAGTAACCGGCGTCTGCTGCGTATTTACGCAGCCAGGCTCGCATCGAACCTGACCCATGCCCTGCTCGCCTTCATGCCCCGGCACGAGGCGCGGCGCATTGCTGAAGGTACTGCCTCCATGATCGATGGTGTCTGGATCCGCCAGGCCCTTAGCGACACCAAGACCGACCGCCAGGCGGCAATCGCCATGGTCGAAGACTATGTCGAAACGCAAATCGCGGCACATGCCGCACGAACTTCAAACACATAAAAAGCCGCGCGGAGCGCACATGACGAACACGTTCGATTTTATCATTGTTGGGGCAGGCTCAGCCGGTTGCGCTATGGCGTCCAGACTGTCGGAAGACGGTACGAGCCGCGTTCTGGTACTGGAATTTGGCGGAACCGATGCCGGTCCGCTTATTCAGATGCCGGCGGCTCTATCCTACCCGATGAATATGTCGCTTTACGACTGGGGTTATTCCAGCGAGCCTGAACCGCATTTGGGCGGTCGGCGCCTCGCTACCCCCGGGGCAAGGTCATAGGTGGCTCGTCCTCCGTCAATGGAATGGTCTATGTCCGCGGTCATGCCTGCGATTTCGACACCTGGGAGGAAATGGGGGCGGCCGGCTGGGGCTATCGGCATGTTCTGCCCTACTACAAGCGACTGGAAACAAGCCATGGCGGCCAGTCTGGTTGGCGCGGGACCAACGGCCCCCTTCATGTTCAGCGGGGATCAAAATGGAATCCGCTTTTCCAGGCCTTCAAAGATGCCGGCGAACAAGCCGGCTACGGTGTGACCGGCGATTATAATGGCGAGCGCCAGGAGGGCTTTGCCGATATGGAGATGACGGTCCATCGGGGACGCCGGTGGTCCGCTGCGAATGCCTATCTGAAGCCAGCTCTGAAACGCGGAAATCTGGATCTGATCAAGGGTGCGCTTGTGCGCAAGGTCCTGATCGAAAACAACCGAGCCGTCGGTGTGGAATTCGAGACAGGCGGCGAAATTCGCACAGCACGTGCGGAACGAGAAGTCGTTCTGGCGGCGTCTTCCATAAATTCGCCCAAGATCCTCATGCAGTCCGGCATTGGCGCGGCTGCTGATCTGAGTGCGCTTGGGATCGATGTCGTCGCCGACCGGCCGGGTGTTGGCGCCAACCTTCAGGACCATCTGGAACTCTACATTCAGCAGGCCTGCGTTCAGCCGATCACGCTCTACAAGCACTGGAACCTCATCTCAAAGGCCGTGATCGGAGCACAGTGGCTGTTTTTCAAGAAGGGCCTGGGCGCGTCCAACCAATTCGAAGCCGCAGCCTTTATTCGCTCAAAAGCCGGGGTGAAATATCCCGACATCCAGTATCACTTCCTGCCATTTGCGGTCCGCTATGACGGAAAAGCCGCCGCCGAAGGCCATGGGTTTCAGGCTCATGTCGGGCCGATGCGGTCAAAGTCACGCGGGGCAGTGACACTGACATCCAGTGACCCGCGCTCGAAGCCCTCGATCTTCTTCAACTACATGTCTCACGAGGAAGACTGGGAAGATTTCCGCAACTGCATCAGGCTGACCCGTGAACTCTTCGGTCAGGAAGCCTTCGCGGACTACCGCGGCAAGGAAATCCAACCGGGCGATCATGTTCAGAGCGACGAAGCCTTAGACGATTTCATTCGGGAACACGCTGAAAGTGCTTATCATCCATGCGGAACCTGCCGGATGGGGTCAAAGGACGATCCGATGGCGGTTGTCGACCCGGAATGCCGTGTGATCGGCGTGGATGGATTGCGAGTTGCAGACAGCTCCATCTTTCCGCTAATCACCAATGGCAACTTGAATGCGCCCTCGATAATGGTCGGAGAGAAAGCCTCCGACCATATCCTGGGCATCGACCCGCTTCCTGCATCCAATCAGGAACCCTGGATCCATCCCGACTGGGAAACGTCCCAACGCTGAAACGACCAACCGGTGCGCCGGTACCCAAAACGATCAGGAGCCATTTCATGCGCGCCCAACCCCAAGCCTCGCACTATGTCGGCGGCTCATATCTTGAAAGCCAATCCGGCACCCCTTTCGACTCGCTTTACCCGGCGACTGGAGAAGTCATTGCACGCATCGTATCGGCCGATGACACGGTCATCGCCGCAGCGATTCAATCTGCAAAAGAAGGTCAGAAGGTCTGGGCGGCGACACCGCCAGCCGAACGTGGCCGCGTCTTGCGCCGCACTGCAGAAATCCTTCGCGAGAGAAACCGCGACCTGTCGATCCTGGAAACCCTGGACACAGGCAAACCCCTTCAGGAGACGCTGGTTGCCGATGCCGCATCCGGTGCCGACTGTCTTGAATATTATGGCGGTCTTGCCGCGACGCTGACAGGCGAGCATATCGAGCTCGGCGGTTCCTTTGCCTATACCAAGCGTGAGCCGCTGGGTATCTGCTTCGGCATTGGTGCCTGGAACTACCCCATCCAGATCGCTTGCTGGAAGGCCGCTCCCGCACTTGTCTGCGGCAACGCCATGATTTTTAAACCTTCCGAGGTGACGCCGCTGAGCGCCTTGAAACTTGCGGAAGCTTTCACGGAAGCGGGTCTGCCCGACGGTATCTTCAACGTCTTGCAGGGCTTCGGGGATGTGGGTGCAAAGATGGTGGCCCATCCGGATATCGCCAAAGTATCGTTGACGGGGTCTGTGCCGACAGGCGCTAAAGTCGCGGCTCTTGCCGGTGAACACCTCAAGAAAACGACCTTGGAACTTGGCGGCAAGTCGCCGCTGATCATTTTTGACGATGCGGATATCGAGAACGCCATTTCCGCAGCGATCAACGCGAATTTCTATTCAACCGGTCAGATCTGCTCGAACGGCACCCGGGTTTTCGTCCACAAGAACATCAAAGAAGAATTCCTGGCCCGACTTGCGGAGCGAACCAAGGCGGCCGTTCTTGGCGATCCTATGGACGAGGCGACATCCATCGGGCCACTGGTTTCCCGGCAGCAACTGGACAAGGTGATGCACTACCTCAAGGTTGGGCAGGAAGAAGGTGCCCGGCTTGTCTGCGGCGGGAATGCCGCGCAGGTAGACAGCTTCCCTGATGGCTATTTCGTCGAACCAACGGTCTTTGCGGATGTCAGCGACAACATGACCATCGCGCGAGAAGAAATTTTCGGTCCGGTGCTGAGCGTTCTTGATTTTGATGACGAGACGGATGTTGTTAATCGGGCAAACGACACGGAGTTCGGCCTGGCCGCCGGTGTCTTCACGAGCGACATTCAGCGCGCCCACCGGGTCATCGACCTCTTGCAGGCAGGCACTTGCTGGATCAACACCTACAATCTGACCCCGATCGAAATGCCGTTTGGCGGCTACAAGAAATCGGGTATCGGACGCGAAAACGGTCACGCGGCAATCGACTATTATAGCCAGATCAAAAGCGTTTATGTGGAAATGGGCGGCGTGGAAGCTGCGTTCTGAACACCGCAACCGATTGGCAATGCTGACCATCCCTGGCGCCCGGCGCCGGGGATTATTTGTTTGCGAAGCTATTTCGCGATCGTGAGTTTGAACTATATGTCCTGTTGACCCAACTGATCCCAGCGACACCATCGGAGCCCGCATGAACCTGGCAGTGCTTGACCCCACCCCGCGCAGCTATGCCCCGCATGTGCATCTTCTGAACCGCTCCAAACGTGGCCCTTCCAGCGCTCCGGCGAAACAGACACTTGACGATGTTCACGACTGGCTTTTGCACGATGCCACCAAGATCGACAATGTCATGCTGATGTTCGAGGAGTTCATGTGGCGCTGCAAGGCGGCCGATCTCGGCATTGATCGCTGTACCCTTCACATCGGGACCCTTCATCCACGTGTCATTGGCTTTTCGTGGTTCTGGAGCAGCAAAGACGAGATTTGCGACGAAATCGCAGCCGACTCCAAGGCCATCACGCAAGAGGCCTTCACCCGCAATCCGCTCTACAAAGTCATCATGCAGGGAGAGACGATCAAGGTTGATCTTGAATCGGAAGAAGGTCGGAATTCGGCTCCTCTCATGGGTGAGCTTGCAGAGCAAGGCTTCACAACCTACGCAGCGCTGCCCTTGAGTGCCACCGGACAGACTTTCAACGCAATGACATTCGCTACAACCAGATCTGGAGGTTTTCCTGCCGATGAAAAGGAAAAAATCCGTGGCCTGATCGATCTCCTGGCGCTTCATGTCGAACGTCACATCGTTCAGCGGATCGCGCGCAATGTCGCTGACACGTATCTCGGTCCGATCGCAGGTCGCCGTGTTCTGGACGGGGAAATCCGCCGTGGCGACGGTGAGGCAATCGAGGCCGTTGTTTTCATGTCGGATATGCGTGGTTTCACACAGCTTGCCGACCGGCTCAGCGGGCCGGAAGTCACAGCGATCCTCAACGCTTATTTCGACCGCGTTTCCGAGGCCGTTCTGTCCCATGGCGGTGATATCTTGAAATTCATGGGGGACGGTATCCTTGCCGTTTTCGATCAGAAGGCAATGGGGGAAACGGGTGCCGCCAATGCAGCAGTCAAAGCCTCAAGGGCAGCGCTGAACGCAATAGATGCTCTGAATGAAACACCGCTGGAGGAATTGCCGGATCCGGCACTCTGGCACCCGTTGAAGATCGGCATCGGTCTTCATCGCGGCGAGGTTTTCTTTGGCAATGTCGGCGGCGAAGAAAGGCTGGACTTTACGGTGATCGGACGGGCGGTGAATGAAACCAGCCGTGTGGAATCACTTTGCAAACCCCTTGGCCAAGAGCTTCTTCTTACCGAACCCGTTCGCGCATCCCTGTCGGGTGATTTGCGCACGGATTTGAATGAGATGGGAGAACATGCGCTGCGCGGTGTTGGCAAGCCGGTGGCCATTTTTGCAGCCTGATCGGCATTCGGCCGCCTAACCCTGACCTAGGCGACCCGATTTTCTGTCGGCTCAGATCCTGCTATTTCGTCAGAATCAGCTTGCCCTGTTTGGTGATGGACAGTCGGTAGGTTTCGTCGTTGTGCTGGATCTCGATCTGACGCAGGTTCCCGAATAACTCCCGGGTATCCAACTCAGTCTTGTGATCTCTTTTTGAGCTTGCAGGCATTGGCGGCCTGTTCCGGCTGGAGGAAGCGAGAGACAGACGTTGCTTCTGGCTGTTAGCGATCAGTGTCATGGCGCGCAAACGGTCCTTGGCCCTTAATGTGCTGCCCGCTTCAGTCTCCTTGAAGAGCAATTGCGGGCGATTTCGACGGCAAAAACAAAAGGTGAGTTTTTAACTCCACTTTATACTTGACACTCATACTCAAGTTTTCCTATCAAAGCAATGCCTGATCGAAACGGAATTGGAAATCGCGTCCTCTGATTTCGTTTGGGACAGGACCTCCGAGCAATCGGGGGTAAAAATGCCAGGCCAGCCAACCGCCCTCTCCTCTCCCTCAGCGGCAAGCCAGCCCGGCCTTTTCTCCAAAAGAACATCAAAAAAGGCGCCTACCGACTGGTGGCGCCTCTGCGTTTTTCCGGCCTGCAAGTATCAGGCGTTGGCGGTGATCGGTGTTGTTGCGCTGTCGATCTTCAGCAGGTCGCGCATGCCAAACCGGTCTTCTGACAAGTCCGCTATCGACTTTCCGTCAAGCACTTCCATGAAGGCTTCGAGCGCTTCATGCAAAAGACCATTGAAACCGCAGGACACGATCAACGGGCAATCCTTGCGGCCACTGTCAAAGCACTCCGCCAGCAGGAAGCTTTCTTCCGCGGCGCGCACCACCTCGCCAACCGTGATCTGTTCGGCCGCACGGGCAAGCATGACGCCGCCATTTCGTCCGCGAATGGTTCTGATCAGATTGGCATCGACCAGCACCTTCATGATTTTGAACAGGTGGGTTTCGGACATGTCGAAGCTGGCAGCAATATCTGCGACCTTGCTTGGTTTATCCGGGTTTACGGCGCAATACATGAGCGCACGAACCGCATAGTTGGTTTGTTGTGTCAAGCGCATGTCATAGATATGCGGTGCACTGTCCCAAAGGTCAATTCAAAATTTGAGTATTAGAGGCGACTTTTCGTCATAGCCACCTCATTATCATTGCTTACCTGTTACTTCAGACAAGGTTTCGATAGCTGAAATAGTCAAAGTCTGCCGCTTTGGCCTGACCGGACGTATCCATCGCGTGCATTCCGACAAAGGCTCCGGTGAAGTTACCGTGCGCACCGCGGCCAGCCGCTTCGTCAGACAGTAACGTTGCATCTAAAGCCGGACCGATCCGTGCCCAGTCACTCCCGGATATTCGATACCAGAAACACAGAGCCATACTTTCGACTGTTACCTTCAATGCAACGGGATCGCTCTCCGGCAACGAAACCACCTCTTTCAAAGGCGCCTTGATACGCCCCTCCGGATCGTCGCCGGGTGAGCTCAGAATAGTCAGCACTCGTCCCTTTGTCTCGTCATGCGTTACCGCAAGATAGAAAAACTGCAATTGACCATAATAGGCGATCAGTCCGGCCGTTTGCTGAAACGTTTGCGGCTGGAAATCAACGAGCGTTTCGGCCTCGTAGTCGTAGTAAGTCTGCCGCCTGGCAACAAGCGCCTGTTCGAAGCAGCTGCCAACAGATTCACGGCCAAAGAGCCTCAGGTGGCCCGGCCGATCCGTGAGTGAAAACAAACGGTCAGGATAAGGTGTGCGCAGCCATTGAAAAACATCCGGAAGTTCAGGCCCGTCGAATTCGTGCCGCGGCCCTTCCTCCGGGAAAACATGCTCCGGCAGGTTTGGGCCCGGAACGCACGATTGTGGAGCAACACCACCGGCTTCCAGCCGCAACCATCCATCATCGCCCCAGACGCATTTCTGGAGCGCGGTCTCTCGCCCCATCTGACAACGATCCTGACCAAGACGCGGCCGGCCCATCAAATGCACTAGATAGGTTTCGCCAGTCTGGGTTTCGACAAAATCACCATGCCCGGCCCTCTGGATCGGGTTGTCCGGATCGAACCGTGCAGTGACGACATGTTGTTCGGGGTGCACGTCATAAGGTCCCTCGATCTGCCGGGATCTGGCCAAAGTGACCGCATGGTCGTACGCAGTTCCCCCTTCCGCAGTCAACAAGTAGTACCAACCGTCACGCTTATAGAGGTGGGGTCCTTCTGTCAGGGCAAGCGGAGTGCCTTTGAAAATGTTTTGGATGGGTCCGATCAATTCCTGTTTGACGGGATCATACTCCTGCAGGGCGATCCCGGCGAAGGAGTTATGACCCACGCGATGATCCCAGATCATGTTCAAAAACCATTTGCGTCCGTCTTCGTCATGAAAGAGCGACGGATCAAAGCCTGAGGAATTGGTGTAGGCAGGATCAGACCAGGGACCTTCGATGCCGGGAGCGGTGACAATATAATTGTGCGCATCTTTGAAGGATCCGTCTTTACGTTTCACATCCGTATAGACCAGCCAGAAAAGACCATCGGCATAGGTCAGGCAAGGCGCCCAGATACCACAGGAATCCGGATTGCCGCGCATGTCCAGTTGCTCTGGCCGGGTCAGCGGACGCGTGACAAGCCGCCAGTTCTTCAAGTCCCTGGAATGATGGATCTGAACGCCCGGAAACCATTCAAAGGTCGACGTCGCAATGTAATAGTCGTCTCCCACCCGGCAAATCGACGGATCCGGATTGAACCCCGGCAGGATCGGGTTCCGAATTTCTTGAGGTGCGTTACTCATTCATAGTCTCCAAAATGCTCGCGCTCATTTTTTTCCGGGTATCACCGAATGTAAGGTGTTGTTTTTTGAACTGGTCAGGTGGATTTGGTGACGTCAGGGCTTTCCGGCAAATTGTCCTTCAAAAACACATCGATACCGATGCGCTCCTGCCCCTCGATGATCGGCGCACCGTCACTGAGTGCCTTCAGAACCCGAATAGCGCTGCGTATTTCGTGCCCGGGATCCTGCGCTATCACCGCGTCGAGAATGTTCTTTCGCAGCGCCTGACTGGTATAGGGTGTCAGTTCATGGCCCACAAAGACGATATCATCCGCTCGTCCTGATGCTTTCAAAGCAGCGATCGCGCCACGATTGCCTGCGCCAATATTGTAGAGACCGGCCACATCCGGGTGATCGTTCAGAAGCCTTTGAACCAGATCCTGGTTGCGCGCGTTGTCGTCGCGCCCTTCGCGGGCCTTCAAGAGTTCCAGATGAGGGAAATCCGCCTCAATCACCGCCCGGCAACCGGCATAGCGATCTGCATGATCCCGCAGGCCAAGAGAGCCGGCAATAAGCGCAATCTTTGCCGGCTGCCTGGGCAGGAAACGTCCAAGCAACCGTCCTGCCGTCCTGCCGGCGGCCACATTGTCGATGCCTACAAAATGCTGCCGTGTCGAAGATGGGTGATCCGATACGAGCGTGACTACCGGCACGCCACGGTCCTGAAGTCTGTCGATCGCAGCACGCACTTCCGGAAAGGCCGGGGCCACCACCGCGACCCCATCGCAAACTGAGCTGTCGAGAATGGCAAGCGTCCCGGCAACACGGTGGCCATCGAAAGCGTCGATCGGCTCGACATGGACATGCATCCGGTCGCTGCTCAAGGTTTGCGCATGGGTGGCTGCTTCACGGGTCAGGTCTTCCATGAACGCATTCGGACCATTCGGGATCAGGAAATGAAAGCGGTAAAGGCGCTTTTTCGCGAGCCCGGCGGCAAAGATATCTGGCTTGTAATTTAACGTATCGACAGCCTTCTGGACCTTTTCAATGGTTGTCTTGCGCACACCCGGACGGCCGTTCAGCACCCTGTCGACGGTTGCAAGGCTAACGCCGGCTGTTTCGGCCACATCGTGTATCGTTACGCGTTTCATCCCGACCTCTTTTCCAGCGCAAGTATACCGGCGAATGAGGTGCGGTCATCAAAAAATACACATTTGCGTAAATTGCTGTAGCTATTCACTATTTCAGGATCAGACGACCTGCCCGGCTGCATGGCCCGAAGACCAGGCCCATTGGAAGTTAAAACCGCCAAGATGACCGGTGACATCAACCACTTCGCCAATGAAATATAGGCCCGGAACTTTGCCAGCTTCCATGGTTTTTGACGACAGTTCCTTCGTGTCGACACCGCCGAGCGTCACCTCCGCGGTTCGATACCCTTCTGTCCCAACCGGTGTCAGCTGCCAACGGTTTAGTTGCTCACCGGCGCGCTGCAGTACCTTGTCGGATTGATCCGCTAGGCGTCCCTTGAGCTTGAACACTTCGGCGAGTTCATCTGCCAGCCTGTTCGGCAGCAGAGATCCAAGAACGGTCTTTAGATCCTGCCTTGGCACCTCCTGGCGCGCGGTCTTCAAGACGTCGAGCACATCCGTCCCGGGCACAAGATTGACCGAAATCGGTTTGCCTTCCTGCCAATAAGATGAAATTTGCAGGATCGAGGGACCTGAGAGCCCGCGGTGTGTAAACAGAAGCCCTTCGCGGAAGGTCGTTTTCTGGAAGGACACATTCGCGTCCAGAGAGACACCGGCAAGCCGGCCACACATGTCTTTGTTTGCATCGGAAAAGGTCAACGGTACGAGCGCCGCCCTCGGCGGGATGACATTCAGGCCAAATTGCGTCGCCAACTCGTATCCAAAACCGGTCGCGCCCATTTTCGGGATGGAGGGTCCACCCGTTGCAACAACCAGCGACTTCGTCCGGAGTGACCCTTTGGAAGTTGAAACGGAAAACCGGTCATCCGGTTTGTCGACGGCCCTGACATCCGTTTCCAACTGAAGTGAACCGCCGGCGCGCTCCAGTTCAGTGAGCAGCATCTGGATGATGTCCTTTGCGCTCTCATCGCAAAAGAGCTGACCAAGCGTTTTCTCATGCCAGGCAATGCGGTGCTCTTCAACGAGAGCCAGGAAATCATGCTGTGTGTAGCGCTTCAGAGCAGAGACACAAAAGCGGGGATTCTGGGACAGGAAATTCGCGGGCGTGCAGTGAAGGTTTGTGAAATTGCAGCGCCCGCCACCGGAAATACGGATCTTGTCTGCGGGTCGTCTGGCATGGTCGATCACCATCACCTTGCGTCCGCGCTTGGCCGCCTCAATCCCGCACATCAAACCAGCGGCTCCGCCACCGAGCACCAAAACATCCAGATCACGCATGGGCGGGTGTATAGCGGTTTTCAGGGTCAGCGGTAAGAGATTATACCAACCTCACCAAATAAGAACCTATTCGAAGGTTTTTCAGGTTCGCCGGCAAGGAGAAGCGCGCAGATCGGCCTGGTTGGCCGGTCAAGCGCCGTGACGCAGTCCGGTGGACCTGAAAAACCACCTGAGGCCGCAACATGAGAGTGGGTTCCTATTTGGTGAGGTTGGTATTACTTCATTTCTTTTCGGCGCAAGCATTGATCGTCAATTGTCGTTATAAGTCAGGCGCGGCCGCTTCCAGTCTCCGGATCATTATGATGTCATCGACCAGGCGGCCCTCCTGGATGAAACCGCCGGGGATCCGGCCAGCTTCAACAAAGCCTGCACGCCGGTAAAATCGCAGAGCCGGCAGATTATCCGCACTGGCGGACAGTTCCAGCTGATGAACACCAAGTGCACGCGCCTCCCCAACGACAGCCTCAAGGAGGTCTTTGGCAATCCCTTTGCCGCGCAGACTTTCACGCACATAGACCATCACAATCGTTGCGCGGTGCGCCATCTTGCTTGCGCTTTGTCGAAGCAGACCCGTGATTCCAACAGGTTGGTCATCCAGGAACGCAACAAAAACAGGATTGCTCATGCGGCGGCGCCATTCGTCGTCTGAAAGTTCAATCCAGTCTTCGTAGCTGCTGGCGAAAGAGTTCGGTTCTAGTTGAAGAGCCTCCAGGCGGATACGCTTGAACACCTCCACTTCATCGCTTCCGATACGTCTGACTTCTGCAACTTTCTGGTTCACTTGCACCTCCGGAACATGCCTGTCATCTGAAATTCTGATACGCAGGTCAAGACACTCCGCAATGCTCCGGACAGTAAAAAACCGGCGGCTCTTTCGAGCCACCGGTTTCGCTGCTTCGCCTTTTCAGGTGAATGGGCTTACTGCATTTCGGTCAGCATCTCGAAACCGTTGGAGCCGACTTCCCAGAGCGCATATGTGCCCGGGACATCGCCGTTGGCGTCGAAGTTATGGTCGCCTGCAGCGCCCTTGTAGTCGATAGCGGTACCAGCTGCGATCAGCTCTTTCGCCTTTTTCCACTCGCCCGGCAGAATGGCTTCACCTTCGCCGTTGGAAACCTCGACCATGGCCGCAGCCGCACCCGCCTTGTCGCCACCGGCCTTTTCCAACGCAAGCGCCATCAGGAAAGTTGCGTCATAGGACGTGCTGACAAAGATCGCATCCGGATCGCCGCCAACGGCCTTGAAAGCTTCGTTGAAGACATCGAGAGACTGTGACTTTTCGCCGACCGGAGAAGAGGCCACGAACGCGTTGAGGTTCTCAGCACCAAGTTCGTTGATGATGGCGTCGGATTTCATGCCGTCACCGCCGACGAACTTGTCGAAGAAGCCGTTTTCCAGTGCCTGACGCAGGATCGTGAGACCGGTGCCATCGCCATAATCGAAGATGACAAGTGTGTCGGCGCCACCCTTGACCAATTCAGCCAGGTTGGAGCGATAAGACGCCTTGCCCTCTTCGTGTGCCGCAAACTGGGTGATTTCACCACCGAGTTCATCGACATATTCTGCCTTGAAAGCATTGGCGAGACCGGTGCCGTAGTCATTGTTGAGGTAAGCGACAGCGACCTTGCCGTAGCCTTGCTCTTTCATGGTGCGGGCCAAGGCACGGCCCTGATAGTCATCAGACGGCACGGTGCGGAACACAGTGCCTTTGTCCTCAAGGCTGGTGATTTCCGGAGATGTGCCAGAGGGTGTGATCAGAGTGATGCCGGCGGGAATGGTCACGGACCCGGCAGCAGCCAGGACAGCCCCGGAGCAATGCGGGCCGACAATGCCGGCGACGCCTTCAATGTTGACGGCCTTGGTGGCCGCGTCCGTGCCGTTTTGTGGATTGCAGGCACTGTCGCCGACAACACCGACCAGCTTTTCACCGTCGCCGATGCCACCTTGTTCGTTCACCTGCTGGATCGCGAGCTGCGCTGCGTCGACCATTGCAGGAGCCATCGCGGCGATCGGGCCGGAAATACCGCCGATCAGTCCAATCTTGACGTCGGCCTTTGCAGGAACAGACGCAAGCGCAGTCGCGGTCATCAGGCCCGCAGCAAGCGCAATAAGCTTGGTTTTCATAGTGAGTACCTCCTCATAAATCCGGTCTTTGCCGGGTCTTTGGGTTCTTTTGCTCCCGCGCCTCAGTGTTGCTGGCACGGGACCTGGGAACGGACTAGTGTGGCTCCGTACCCGATTGCGATGTCCGCCTGTCACCTCGCAAGGGCTCTGGTAACAGGCCCTCGGGCCGAAACCGCAGCACCAGCTGCAGCATCAGTCCGATCAGGAACAGGCGGATGTATTTCGCCTGGACCGCATATTCATGCGGAAGACGGTCCGTTGCAATCTCTGAAACGGACCAAATGATCCACACAACCGCCGCGCCCACAATCGCGCCCCGGTTGTTGCCGGATCCACCGAGGATCAACATGATCCAAACCAGGAATGTGGCAACCATGGGATCGATCGCTTCAGGCGTGATCGAGCGGTTGAAATGGGCGAACATCGCCCCGGCGAGGCCCATCAGGGCTGCACCGAAAATGAAAGCTTCGAGACGGCGGAATTCAACGTCCTTGCCCATTGCCTTGGCCGCACTCTCGTTGTCTCGGATAGCCCGCATCATGCGGCCCCAGGGCGCGTTGAACTGACGCTCAACCAGAAAATACGCTGCAGCCAGAACGGCAAGCACGATGGCGAGATAGGCAATCTGGGATTCCATATAGCCAATGTCGCCAGCCGGGCGCGGGATACCGGATATACCGCGTGCGCCGTTGGTAAGCACCGGTTCGGACTTGATCACCAGGCGAATAATTTCGGCAACGCCAATGGTGGCGATCGCCAGATAGTCCGAGCGAAAACGAAGACAGATTTTCCCGATTGGCCACGCAATAAGCCCAGCTGCAAGCATCGCGCCGAACCAGCCGAGAAGGAAATGCAGATCGAAGCCGCCAATGCGCCCATCATCGGCAGCTGTCGACAGGATTGCGGAGGTATAGGCACCAACAGCAAAAAAACCGGCTATGCCTGCGTTGAAGAGGCCCGCGAATCCCCATTGGATATTGAGACCGAGCGCAAGGAGCGCGTAGATTGCGATAAAGATCGCCATAAAGAGGGCATAGTTGACAAGACCCAGAATTTCCATGTCCGTCCCTCCGCTTACAAGACCTTGCCCTTGAGCAACCCCGTGGGGCGCACAAGCAGCATGAACAACAAGATGGCAAAGGCCATGGCGGCTTTGTATTCGCTTGGAATGAAGAGAACCGACATTTCTTCCGCAATGCCGACGATCAGTCCGCCAAGCACGGCACCTTCAACCCGCCCAACACCGCCAAGGATGGCAGCTGCAAACATCGGCAGCAGCATGTGCCAGCCCATCATGGATTTCAGTTCCGTGTTCAGGCCGAGGAAAAACCCGGAGGCCGCGCACAGCCCACCGGCGATCCCCCAGGTCAGCATGACGACCTTTTTGTTGTCTATGCCGGACAGAAGCGCAAGGTTCGGATTGTCCGACATGGCGCGCATCGCCTTGCCCCATTTCGACCGGGTCAGGAACAATTGCAGCACACCCACAAGGGCAACCATGGCCAGGACCGTATAGATTTCACGGTCGCGAATGCGCAGGCCAAAATAGTCTTCCGGCCGCACGATTCCGCGCGAATAGGTTTGGGTGTCGACACCCCAGACCACCTGAACAACCGACCTGACCATAAGCGCGATGCCGAGCGAGGCCATCACCGTGACGATTTTAGGGCGTTCGCGCAGGTGTTCGTAAAAGACCTTGTCGATGCCAATCGCAACGGCTCCCGTTGCAATGATGGCGAAGGGCAGCGCCACAAGCGGCGAGATACCCAAACTTGTCACAACGGCCAGAGCAATGAACGCACCGAGCGTCGCCAGATCTCCGTGTGCAAGATGGGCGTAGCGCAGAATGGCGAAAATCAGAGTAATTCCGACAGCACCGAGCGCATAAATGGAACCCAGCACGATGCCCGGAATGAGATAGAAATTTATCAGCTCCAAGAGATCCATTCCGGTCAGCCCCCCAAAACATTTCGGCGACTTCACGGTCGGCCAGGAGTTCACCCCCGGAACCTTCGTGTCTGTTTTTGCCTGCCGCAAGGACATAACCGCGATCAGCAAACGCGAGTGCCTGCTTGGCATGCTGTTCCACCAGCAATATGGCAACGCCGGTGTCGCGCACGTCCCGGCAGATCTGGAAGATCTGCTCCATATATTTCGGCGACAGCCCTGCGGTCGGTTCGTCCAGCAGCAGAAGTTTCGGATCCAGCATCAGAGAGCGGCCCATGGCCACCATCTGACGCTGGCCACCCGATAAACTTCCAGCCAGTGTCTTGCGTCGTTCTTTCAGGTCCGGAAACAACGCATAGACCCGGTCATAAGCCGCCGAAAGATCCCCCTGTTTCAGGAATCCCCCCATTTCGAGGTTTTCGTGGATCGTCATTTCGCGAAAGATATTGTCGACCTGGGGCACATAGCAGATCCCACGCTGAACAATTTTGTTGGGTGCCCATCCGGTAATGTCATCACCGTCAAAAACCATTGTGCCGCCACGAATGTTCAAAAGGCCGAAGACGGATTTCATCGCAGTGGATTTTCCGGCACCGTTTGGACCTACGATGACAACGATCTCGTCCTGGTCAACGTGGATGGTTACATCCTGCAGGATGTCGGCTTCGCCGTAGCCACCCGTGATCTTGTCCATCGAAAGAAGCGCATTCATGCAGCATCTCCCGTGGTTTCACCAAGATAGGCTTCCAGCACCTGCGGGTTCGAGCGAACGGTTTGAAAATCCCCCTCGATCAGGACCTGACCTTCCGCCATGCACACAACCGGTGCACAGAGTTTTTCAATCATTTCCATGTCGTGCTCGATCAGGATGAATGTGTATCCGCGTTCCTTATTCAGGATTTCTATCTTTGCTTCCAGTTTGCGCAACAAGGTTCTGTTGACCCCGGCAGCCGGCTCATCAAGCAGAACCAGTTTGGCGTCGGTCATCATGGTCCGGCCCAGTTCCAACAGCTTCTTCTGTCCACCGGACAGGTTGCCGGCAGGCTCGTGAGCGACATGGCTCAGCTCCAGAAACTCAAGTGTTTCGTACGCTCTTTTCTCAATACCCGCTTCTGATGTTTTGACCTGCGCCCAGGCGAACCAATTGGAAAAGAGACGCTCCCCCGGCTGCTCCGGCGGAACCACCATCAGATTTTCAAGTGCGGTAAGTTTGTGGAATTCGTGCGGTATCTGAAAAGTGCGCACCAGGCCTTTGTGAAACAGTTGGTGACTTGCCAGCGGGGTAACGTCTTCGCCGAGGAACCGGATCCGACCGCTCGTCGGCTGCAGAGCGCCAGCGATCAAGTTGAACAAAGTGGTCTTACCCGCCCCGTTCGGACCGATCAGCCCAGTAATACTGCCTTTCTCAACACGGAACGAGCAGCCATTGACCGCCTTAAATCCGCTGAAATCCATAACGAGCTCATCAAGCTCAAGCATTCATGCTCCCCGCCGATCCCACGGCCTGTTTTTTCTTTCATTGGCCGCAGCGTATTGGCGAACAGTTCTTCAAAGAGGGCGCAAAACGGCCTGCACCTGCGCGGCATTCAGCCCTTCTAACTTCATTGTCAGAGCAATCAACTCAAAATCTCCAGGTTCCACTACAGAAAGGGCAAGATTTTTCAGATTTCAAAGATCTCTGGAACGTGCAATCCAGTCGCTGCACAAGTCATTGAAAGCTTCCTGATCCAAGGAAGCGACAACTTTGCCCGCCGGTAACTCTCCTGCAACCACTTCGCGCGCCGTTGTTTCAGGAGGATGCTCGGATATGAACTTTTATCAGAGCCCCAGGACATGCCGCTCGAGTGGTCGACGGTTCCGATCACCTTGGCTATATGCATGCGAACGTGAGATGGCAGTTTTCAACGAAACTCTCCTTGGAGCATCAGAGACTTCTGTCGTTTTTATACTGTTAAAAATAACAATACCGAACTTCTCTGCTTACAAAACCAGATCTTGTATACAGATAAGGTCCGGTTTCTCTGCAGTTATTCTTATTTGGAATTGCGTGGCTGTTTACGCCAGCTAAACTGAATTGGTGATTCACTCGGACTTGTGGGCCCAGTCCATTTAGCATTTGGCACCCAATCGCGAGGCACCAAACTGGCCGATACAGTAAACCTGCGTTACCTCGACACTAGAGCCGGGCAACTGCCGACAGACAGCTCCACCGGTCATTTGATCGACACTGATTTGATCGGGTCAATCTACGACAGGCTGGACACCGCCGTCTGGATCTTTGATTTCGACCTGAAACGGGTCTTGTGGGCCAATCGCAAAGCGCTTGAAGTCTATGACGCGTCGACACTGGAAGAACTCAAGGCCCGCGACCTGGGAGCCGACATGTCTCATTCAGTGGACCAGAGGCTCAGGCAGTACCAGCAGGATTTCACAAGCCGAGACGTCAGCTTTTCAGAAATCTGGACGCTCTATCCCCGCGGGAAGGCTCAAGTTCTCCAGGTCGTTTTCAGCGGCATTCACCTTCTTGATGGGCGCGTGGCCATGCTATGCGAAGGCCGTCCCCATCACGAGCAACAGCCCGAAACACTGCGCAGTGCAGAAGCGCTCCTGCATACGCCCGTCATGATTTCGCTGTTTTCGATGGACGGCCATCCGATCTACCGCAATACAGCTTCACGGGCAGTTTGCTGCACGTTTGAGACCACTTTCGCGGACCAATTTGCCGATCCGGATGAAGAAGCTCACCTCATTCAACTCCTCGAGGAAGAACGGTCGTCCAGACGGGTCTCGCGCGTGAAAACCCGTGGCGGCAATCGCTGGCATGAATTGACAGTGCGTACCTGCCACGATGCCGTTTCCGGACAGCAGGCCTATCTTGTCAGCGAAATTGACGTTACCGAACTGCATGAAACCAAGGAAAGAGCTCAGTATCTTGCAAGCCATGATACGCTGACAGGTCTTTCAAACAGAACATACCTGAAAGAGCGTCTTGCTCAGGTGCTCAAGACGGCTGCTCAGTGGGGACAGAGCGCGACACTCTATCTGGTCGATCTCGACGACTTCAAGATGGTCAACGATTCCCTCGGCCACGCTGCCGGGGACGCGTTGCTGCAGCTGATCGCCAACAAATTGACGGAACTCGCCGGTCCTGATGATATCGCAGCGCGTCTTGGCGGCGACGAGTTTCTGATCTGCCACATCGAAAAGCCCGGCGGCCGCAGTGCAGACTGGTTCGGCCAGGACCTTCTGCAGGCCTTTGCGGCACCGCAGATGATTGACGGCAAGCCCCGGCATGTCGGCCTGAGCATCGGTTACGCACACTTTCCCGGCGACGGCCAGACCATCGATGAATTGATGCGGCACGCCGACCTGGCCCTCTATCAGGCGAAAACGGACCCGAAAGAGAAATGCGTCCAGTTTCAGCAGCACATGCGTCTGCTGAGAGACCAGCATCTGGCTATCAAAAAGGACCTTGAACGAGCAATCCGCGAGCACGAATTCACGCTTCATTTCCAGCCCATAGCTTGCACGCAAACAGACCGGGTGGTCAGTGCCGAAGCCCTGATCCGCTGGCAACATCCGGAAAGAGGCCTCGTGGCGCCCGATGACTTCATTCCCGTCGCAGAGGAAACCGGGCTGATCAGGGAGATCGGTGAATGGGTCAACCACCAGGTATGTTCCATGCAGGCACGTCTGGCGGAGATGTCGCTGCCGCTCCCACTGGCGCTCAATGTTTCACCGCGTCAGCTTTCAGATCCTGATTTTGTCAGCAAGATGCTGGCTCTGCCAATGGAAACAGGGTGCGATCCCTCGATGCTTTCCATTGAAATTACCGAGGGTGTGCTGCTGGGGGACATACCAAATGCGCTGGAAACCCTTTCCAGTCTGAAAGAAGCTGGCTACCGGATTGTCATCGATGATTTCGGAACCGGCTACTCGAACCTTGCCTATCTGCACAACTACCCGATTGACGGTATCAAGATCGACCGGGTTTTCATGGAAGATGTTGAAGCCGGAGGTGCGATCGTAAAGCTGGTTCTGTCCTTGGCATCAGCGCTCGGTGCAGATGTTGTTGCTGAAGGCGTCGAAACCATCGAGCAGCGCCGTTGGCTATCTGAAAACGGTTGCCACCAGTTTCAGGGTTACCTTTATTCAAAACCCGTTCCGGAAGACCGATTTCTTTCCATGCTCCAAACGCAATCGCGTATCGCAACGATGTAGGTTTGCCAGAGAAGTGCGCTGATCATTGCCTTCATGAGGCAAAGTCGGCAGCTTTCCCGGTTCGTTCGAGCATTTGAAGAAATTTCCCGAAAAGCCCTACACAAGTGCGCGACCTTTTCGCCCGATGTCGCAAATGGCACAAATTTTCGCGTTTGAACGCTCCAGCCTCATACTCTATCTGGTAGTGTCAATACGTAGCTCAAAACCCTGTACTCCTTCCTCCTTGATGGCCCTGGTGACATGTTCATAAGCGTCTTCGATATTTTCAAGATCGGCATTGGGCCGTCCAGCTCACACACTGTTGGTCCGATGGTGGCTGTAGCTCGTTACCTTGACCGTGTCCGGGGTCTTGCCGGTGCTGAGGCCAAGGCCTCGCGTATTACAGTGACGCTTCACGGATCGCTCGCATTCACCGGCAAAGGCCATGCCACGGACAAGGCAGTCTGCCTTGGATTGCTCGGAGCCAAACCGGACACGCTTGATCCCGATGATGTCGAGCCTCAACTTGATGTGCTGGCACAACAGAGGACGCTGCGCATACCGGGACTTCCCGAATTGCAGTTCGATCCGGATCGGGACGTGATCTTCGACTATGGCCCGTCGCTGCCTCTCCATGCCAACGGAATGACCTTCCATCTCCTGGATGCGGCCGGTGCTCTCATCGATACATTTGTCTACTATTCGATCGGTGGCGGTTTCGTCGTCAGCGAAGCTGAACTGCGCAAAACCACGAACGAACCGGTGAATGAGCTTGCCACGCAGGATGTGCCTCATCCCTTCACCAGCGCCAAAGAGATGCTGGAAATGGGAAAAGAGGCAGAACTGTCGATCGCGGAAATGAAACTGCAGAATGAGTGCAGCGACTTGCCTCGGCATGAGGTCGAAGAAGGTATCGACAGGCTCTGGTCGGCGATGGACGCCTGTATCAACCGCGGCATCACGCAGACGGGCATCCTGCCGGGCGGCCTGAAAGTCAAACGCCGTGCAGCGGACATTTATCAAAAACTCATCCGTGAAGGCCGAACAAATCCGCCTTTCGAGCACAATGTCGTCGACTGGCTCGGGGTCTATGCCATGGCTGTCAACGAGGAAAATGCCGCCGGAGGACGTGTTGTTACAGCGCCGACAAATGGTGCTGCAGGCGTCATCCCGGCCGTGACACGATACTACCTTGATCATTGCGCCGACGCCGACCAGGCGGGCATTCGTACATTTCTCCTCACCGCCGCGGCTGTCGGCGGTATCATCAAGGCGAATGCTTCTATTTCCGGCGCGGAAGTCGGATGCCAGGGAGAAGTGGGCTCGGCCTCCGCAATGGCTGCTGCAGGGTTGTGTGCCGCACTCGGCGGCACCAACGAGCAGATTGAAAATGCTGCTGAAATTGCCCTGGAACATCACCTCGGCATGACGTGCGATCCCATTGGTGGTCTTGTTCAAGTCCCATGTATCGAGCGAAACGCACTTGGCGCGGTGAAGGCTGTGACGGCGGCCTCCCTGGCCTTGCGCGGCGACGGCTCGCACTTTGTTCCTCTTGATGGCTGCATAGAAACGATGCGGCAGACCGGCATGGACATGATGGAACAATACAAGGAAACGTCGAAGGGCGGACTGGCAGTCAATATCGTTGAATGCTGAGTTAGCGCCCGGGATGTCCGCAACCAACAGACTTCGCCGGAATTTGGAAAAAGTCCTTCTGATCACCGCCTTGTCGGGAATGGCAGGTCTCATCATTGGTGTGCTTCGCACCGGCGAAAACAGCCTAATAGTCGAAGCTGCATATGGTGCGCTTACAGGCACGATGATCGGCTTTGGTTGTACATGCTTTGAATTTATCGGTTTCTCGAATTCCAGGCTGCGCGCCGCAAGGCGCCTGCCGCCTGTCGCGCTTCTTTTTGGAAGAACCTTTGTCTACGGTCTGGTTATCCTTTTTGGTCTGGGCATCTCGAGTGTCTTGGTAGGGGACGTCCTGCCCTGGCAGGAGCCCGGGTTTTCAGAAGTCTTCCTAATATCTGCGACTGTCGCATTCTTCATGTCAGGTGCTGTGGAAGTCACCCGGCTGCTGGGTTGGGAAGCAACCGTTTCGCTGGTGTCGGGGCGCTATAATACGCCCAGACTTGAACCCCGTGTCGTCCTCTTTGCAGATCTTGTCGGTTCAACCGCCCTGGCCGAGAAGATCGGCGAACTTGAGTTCCATGTCTTTCTGCAAGATGTCGCCCTTGACCTTGCCGGCCCCATCGAGGACACGCATGGCGCTGTCCACCGATATGTCGGCGACGCGGTTATTGTGACCTGGCCGCTGGAGACCGGAGTGAAACAGGCCGACTGCCTAACTTGTGCTCTGGAAATGCATAGGTCACTGGCCACACATGCCGACCGCTATCGCAAACGGTTCGGCGCTGAACCCAGCCTGCGTGTCGCCCTGCATTGTGGCCAGGTGGCCGCCGGTGAAATTGGAGACTGGAAGAAAGAGATTGCCCTGCTCGGCGACACGATGAACACCACGGCCAGAATTGAACGCGCTGCGAAAAGTCTTGGCAGTGACACAGTCCTATCGGATACGCTCGTCAGTAAATTACCTGAACCGGCCCGAACGAGCCTTCGCCGACTGCCAGACTATGCAGCTCAAGGAAAACAGGAACCACTTCGTCTCTGGACAACAAAGACATAAGCAGCAAGGGTTTTGCCGGCATCAGATTTGTTGCCGGCAGCAAGATTGATCACACATCATGTCTGTCGGCACTAAGCAGCAAGCGCACGAGAGCCGGCTGCGACCTGACGCCGGTCTTGTCATAGATCCTTTGCAAGTGTGTCTTCGCTGTATTCGGGCTCATATCAAGCGCCAAGGCAGCTGTGGTCAGGTCCTGACCGTCGACAAGATGACGTGCCAGCTTCTCTTGGGTCCCTGAGAGGCGATAAACCTCGGAGGCGGTTGTTATCTGCAAGCTGAGGCGTTCGGAATCGTCAAATGTTATGAGAAGCTTCCCGTCTCTCAGCATTGCCCAGCAAACATGCGCAAAGCCTTCGTCATCCTGTCCCAGCGCCACGACACGGGTGACCGCCTCTTCACCAACTCGTGGAGTGTGGTGAGCCCTCATTTGGGCAATCCAGTTTACCGCGTCTTGCAATTCGCTCAAGGCTTCCGGATTTTTTGCCCAGAGCTTGCCGGCCCGTGCACAAAGCCTCGGATGATGAGGAAGCCGTTCCTTGGCCGCTTCATTTTGCCAAATCAACATCCCTGTTTCGTCAACCTCCACCAAAGGGGCGTTGACATGGTTGCCGTGTATCTGGGTGCTGACGACACATGAGATCTTCCAGGCGCCACCTACCTTCTGCAAGATCTTTACCTCGTAATACTGTCCGGGGCATGCCTTGGGGATCTCAGACATATCGCCGATTTGATCGTAGCTGACCCATGCCATTTCAGGGCTCAACACAACATTGAAGTTCTTACGCTGGAACCTCCAGGGTGGCCGCCACTCGAACGGGCCGGAAGTTATGCGCTTCATCTGAGCCCTAATTTCAGCACCGGCCGTAACGGTGACACCGGTTCGCACATGCGTTTGTACACGCCGGATTTCAGGAGAATCGAGCCAATAGCTTTGCCAGGCGTCATAGTTGCGCTGCAGATAGGCCTCCGTTTCAGCCTCGATAACTTGCATGATGGCAGAGCGATCATCCGCCGGGTCCAATGTCAAATTGCTGCCCTTTGTTTTTCCGGTCTTCGAAACCTTGTAGCATCTGATGCTCGCAAGAACTGGGCGAACCGTTTCAAGCTGGTCACGACCTCAACAGTAATGTCTACAAGCCAAGTCATTTTGCTCGATTGCGCATAATACTCGTCTTCTCTGGCGGGATCGAAGCCGTTCATCTTGTGCTGATGGAGCGCGGCAGCGGTGAGCGTTTGCAGGTCCATTTCCAACCTCCTGTTCCAATTCAACTGAACACAAGGATAGAAGGCGCGACGCCGACAGCCTGTCATACGCGAGGACTACAGCAGCCTGTATTTTATTCTTCGAGCTGTCCTGAATGAACGAAATTCAAGCGAACAGCTGATCTCTTCGCGACCTCATTGAAGCGTTGCGCAAAAACACATTAATTCTGTTGCAGGCGGGTCTTGTGCGCATGGGAGATATGACGGCGCGCAGCAGTCTCGGCAGCTGCGCAATCGCCATCGGCAATCGCCTCCACGATGGCTGCATGTTCTTCAACCGCAGTTTCACGGCGTTCAGGCGTATCAAGCGTTGTGCCAGCCATCAGGATCAGCGAAAGGCGCAGATGCTCAATCTGATCGACCAGATACCGATTGTGTGAAGCCAGACACAGGCGGCGATGAAATTCCCGGTTCGACCGCACAAGACCCTCTTTGTCCGCAATGCGCTTTCGGTCTGCTTCGACGAGGTCCTGAAGAATTTCGATTTCGGGACGTGAGGCATGTTTGGCTGCCAGTCCCGCGGCTGTTCCTTCCAGAACCTCGCGCATGAAATAGACCTCATTGATCTGCCCATGATCAAGGGTCGGTACAACCATGCCCCTGTTTGGCTCATGAACGGCAAGGCCCTGGGCTTCCAGACGTTTCAATCCTTCTCGGATAGGCGTTCTGGAAACGCCGAATTCTTCGGCAAGATCGGCCTCTCGAAGGCGATCGCCGGGTTTCAGCACCCGCTCTTCAATGAGGCCAATAAGCCGCTGATAGATTTCAGATCCATTCATGCAATCTGGTTAGCCGCTCGCCGGACATTGCGCAAGAGTCGCACCGCACCTGACGGCTTCGCCTTGCACTCTCGGCCTCACCTAGTGCAACCGCACTCCCTGACGCTTTAGCTCCGCCTGCAGGCGGGCAATGTCCATTGAGGTCAGATCCTTGCCTTGCTTGACGGAGAGCGCAGCAGCGACACCAGCACCTTGTCCTGTCACGGTGCAGCACATCATGTTGCGCGTAGCCGCGTGACTGACCTTATCCCCTCCGGTGGCCCGGCCAGCTACCAGCAGATTTTTGACACCCTTTGGAAGCAACGTTCTAAAAGGCAGTTGAAAATAGCGGCCCGTTGTCGGCAGGATCAAGATGCCATAACCGTCGATGAATTCCGGAAAGATACCAACGCTGTCCTCGAAGCGGCCTTGCCCGCGCACATCAGCTTCGGTCATATCATAGGCAGCCAGGATTTTCCGGGTGTCGCGAATCCCGACAGTCATGCCGAAATTTCTGAGCTTTGCGCCGCTGCAGCCTGGCTGAAAGCGTTTCAGGGCCTCCACGGCAAGCATAGCCTGCCGCCGTCCCTCAATTTCATTTCGTGTCATCGATGCGGGGTCTGTGCCATCGCACTCAGGAAGGTGAACGAGATTCAAGTAGGTCAAGTCGCCACTGTCATAAACAGCGCCCCATGTCCCGGAGATGGTTGATAGGGATGCCGGAATAAGCCCTGCCTCCATGGCTCTTTCAAACGGCTTGCGCAGAAATGGCGAAAACATCTGGTCTTCCTTGCCAGTCGTCTCCACTGACCATTCCCCGCTTTCCCAGTCCTTGTAGGTTTGCGGGTCGGCCTTAACGGCGTCCATGAACTTCTTCTTGTCGACACCGGTCATGGAAAACATCACCGAAGCCGCCTGCATTTCCTCGACCGGGGTCTTCTTCGTTACGGCGCCTGCTCGAAAGGCGACATCGGCATCGCCGGTGGCATCGATTACCCGTTTCGCCAGGATCGCCTCCCGGCCCGCCTTGCTTTCGGTGATGATGCCACAAATCTCATCTCCATTCATGATCGGCGCAGCGAAAGACCTGTGCAGCATCGGGTGTATGCCGGCCTCTTCCACCAGGTTGTCTGCGACCAGTTTGAAGCCTTCCGCATCAATTGCGTGGCTGTCTGATTGCGGTTCCGGCGTTGCTGCTCCGGCCGCGCGAGCCCGATCTTCAAATTCTCTGCCAACCCCCTCCGTGTCGATGGTTTGCTCATGCCTGTACCAGGCAAACCCCTCAACACCGACTGCGGTGATATTTCCACCAAAGCAACCGAAGCGCTCGACCAATGCAACATCCACACCGGTGCGGGCAGCCCCAAGCGCTGCGGCAAGACCGCCGGGACCTGAACCCACCACCAGAACGTCGGTTTCGTGAATAACGTCAATTTCTCGCGCCGGTTCGGTGATCCTCTTCACGCTGCCTCCCAAGTCACTCGTCGTCTGTCTGATTATGTGGTTGGGTGAAAGAACTTCCCGCCAATGGTGGGCCGGCTTACACCTGTGGTGCCCGGAAACGTTGTCGGCAATTCTGCTTTCAGACGCCCCCCCAGAAACGCCATCGCCTGTGCTTCAAGCGCATCTCCATCTATGTGGTGATCGTCGGAGGAGACAATCTCTCCCGAAAGCAAATCCGACAAGGCCGTCATCAGCACGGGATTGTGGCGCCCACCACCGCAGACCAGCCAGAGCCTTGCAGGCCGTGGCAACAAGGCCTCGGCCCTGGCTATTGCTTCAGCTGTGAAAGCAAGCAGGGTTGCCGCGCCATCTTCCAGGTTCAGTCCGTCGACAAATGCTCCGGAAAAGCTGTAGCGATCGAGAGATTTTGGTCCCGGTTCGGAAAGAAACGGATGATTGAGCGCGCGCGCCAGCCGTTCCCTGTCGACGGTTCCATTTTTGGAAATCTCACCGCCAGCATCATATTCTCCAGCACCATGGCGGTTTATCCAGTCATCGAGCAATGCGTTGCCAGGCCCAATATCAAAGGCCAGCAGGTTTTCACCGTCAATGTAGGTGAGATTGGAAACACCGCCGATATTGAGAAAACAAAGCGGTTCCCGGTGCTCACCCAATAGCGTCTTGGCCAGTGCCTGATGATAGACAGGCACCAGTGGCGCTCCTTCTCCTCCAGCGGCCATATCAGCCAGACGCACGTCGCCGATTACCGGCAGCTCCAGCGCTTCCGCCAAGGATTGCGGGTCGCCCAGTTGCACCGTTTCTTCAGCAATAGGATCGTGCCACACAGTCTGACCGTGAAATACAACAGCGTCCGGAGACAAATCGTTGTCGTTCAAGAAACGTTGGATCGCCGTGGCATGGTCATCGGTGACGGCCTTTGCAATCTCTGGCCACCGCGCTCGGTCTGCCCCTTTTTTCGCTGCAGTATCTAAAACACTGCGACGGGTTTCGGGTCTATAAGAAGTGGTTCTGGCCGGGCCGAATTCCGTCACGCGGCGGCCGTCGGTCTCAATGGAAGCCAGATCGATACCATCGGCGGACGTGCCGCTGATCGTCCCGACGATCGACCAGCTCATCTCAGACTGTCCGATACTGTCTCGAGACCTGCTTCGGCTATATCGAAGAGTTCGTTGATCTGGTTTTCTGTGATGATCAACGGCGGGCAAAAAGCCATTGCGTCAAGCATGGCACGGGAGATCAGTCCCTTGTCCTGAAACGCGGCATTGGCTTTTGCCCCGAGCGCTCCCGGCGTATGTGCCAGGGCTTCATGGGAAAGCTCAGCTGCGCCAATCAATCCGACCCCCCGGGTCTCGATCACGAGCGGGTTTTCTCCCAGACTGGCCAGACGTTTTTGAAAGACCGGTGCAACGTCTCTCACATGAGCAACAAGGTTACGCTCCTCGATGATCTTAAGATTCTCCAATGCGACAGCCGCCGCCACCGGGTGCCCGCTGCCGGTATAACCATGACCAAGCACGCCGATCCTGTCGCTTTCGTCTGCGATCGTCTGGTAGACATCATCGTTGATCAAAAGCGCGGATATCGGTTGATAGGAGGACGACAGGGCTTTTGAGAGGGTCATCATGTCAGGTTCTAGACCGTAGGTCTGCGCACCGAACATGTTCCCCGTGCGGCCAAAACCGCAAATGACCTCGTCGGCAACAAAGAGGATACCGTGTTTTTTCAAGACCGGTTGTATGGCTTGCCAGTAGCCGTCGGGTGGCACAATGACGCCGCCAGCCCCCATGACAGGTTCTGCGAAGAAAGCGGCAATGGTATCCGGCCCTTCGGCCTGGATCAGGTCTTCGAGATCCGCGGCACAGCGCCTGGCGAAGTCAGCCTCGCTTTCGCCATCCTTTTTCATGGTCCGATAGTGCGGGCACGTGGTGTGCAGGACTTGCGTCAGCGGAAGATCGAAGGATTTATGATTGTTTGGCAGCCCCGTCAGGCTGGCGGATGCAATCGTAACACCATGATAGCCGCGCACACGTGAAATGATTTTCTTGCGTTCCGGCTGGCCCAGCGCATTGGAGCGGTACCAGATCAGCTTGATGGCTGTATCATTCGCCTCAGATCCGGAATTGGTAAAATACACTTTCGACATCGGAACCGGTGCCATCTCGACAAGTTTCTCGGCAAGTTCGATCGACGGCCCGTGGGTCTTGTATGTAAAGGTGTGATAGTAGGGCAGTTTCTGCATCTGCCGCGTGGCCGCATCCACCAGACGCTTTTCACCGAATCCGACCGCCACGCTCCAAAGCCCGGCCATGCCTTCAATGTATCGTTTGCCGGAAATGTCCTCGACGTAGATCCCCTCGCCCCTTTCGATCACCATCGCACCCGTTTCTTCCTTAAGGCGGGCATTGGCGTAAGAGTGGAGCTGAAAGGCCGTATCTCGAGCCTCAAGGGAATTGGGGAGCTGCGCCATTGCGGTCTCACTTGCAAAGTGGTGAAGGATCCAAGGCTATAGGCGACTCAAAATGTCGCTTCGCCCAGGCTGCCACGCTAGACCCGCAATCGATTGATGACAATCGGGACTTTTCTGATTTTTCGTTTCCCTGAGCCAATGGCGTGCCCCCGGATGCGTATGCGCACAAACGCTACAGCCGGTGAATTCGTCTCACTCTTCCGGTTCCGCCAAAGTCCACACGGTCAAACAATCGGGAACATTGCCCAGACCTTCGGCAACGGACAGACGAACGAATTTGCAAGAAATATTGCAAATAAAAAAGAATCATGCAATTTTACTTGCAGATTGACAAAGGATGATCATGTCGCTCCTTGAGAAAATTTCAGACCAGGCAACCACACTCACCCCCAGTGAACGCAGGCTCGTTGAGAACGTGATCGACAGCCCCACAACCGCAGCGCTTGGTACCGCCGGTGAACTGGCCAAGGCTGCTGGGGTTCACGAAGCAACAGCCTCGCGTCTTGCCAAAAAGCTGGGGTTTGAAAGCTACGCCGCGTTCCGTGACGCATTGCGCGACGAATTCATTGCGACCCGCGAAACCGCAACCAGATTTGAAAAAACCATCGCGGAGAGCACATCCGGCACCATCCTGGGTGAATTGGCCAGAGAAGAAACTCAGGCGCTTGGACGGATCGAGGAATTCATTACGCCGGAGCAGATCGCAGAGGCCGCACAGATCTTGATGAGCGCGCAGCGGATCTTTGTCTACGGGTACGGCAACGCGGAAGTGCTCGCGCTCATGATGGTCAAACGGTTCCGCCGTTTTGGCAAAGATACCCACCAGCTCGATACAGACCCGCGTGGTTTGGCCGAGCAAATGCTGGGTCTCGGTTCAGACGACGCCGTTTTGAGCTTCGCCTTCCGTCGCCCTCCTCGCGGCTATGCCGCTTTGATGGAAACGGCGAAAGAAGTGGGCGCAAAAACCGTCATGATTTCGGGCAAGTCGGGCGCGTTGCTGACGCCACGCCCCGACCGCCTTTTGGCTGCACCACGATCAGGGGATCAGGATGCCTTCCAGACCCTGACCGTGCCGATGACAATCTGCAACGCCATCGTCATCGCGGCCGGACTGACAGCGAAAGAGGAGTCGCTGAAAAAACTCGATCGACTGGGACAGTTGATCGAGCGTTTTGAATAACGAAAGAAAACCCTAGGGAGGGACACATGAATGTTCTCGAAGCAACACGCCTCGGCGTGATCGGAATATTTTTGTCTTCAGCCGCCTTGGCTGATGGGCATCTGAATGAAATGGGACCTGAGGAATTGCTGCCACTCGCGCAGGAGGAAGGCAAGGTAACGGTCTATTCGTTCACCAGCCGGATAGGCAAGGTGGAGGCCGCGTTTGAAGAGACCTATCCAGATATTGACCTGCAAGGTTTCGACATATCGTCAACGGAACAGATCGCACGCCTCAAGGCGGAAGCGCAGGCCGGTGTCACCAACGCCGACGTGATCTACATCTCAGATACTCCGGTCGTGCTGACAGAGCTTCTGGAGACCGGCATCATCGCGCCCTTCGTGCCGCCTCGTATAGCCGATCGTGTTCCACCGGAATATCAATCGCCGTTACTGGCGCAACGTTTGTCAACCAAAGTGCTGATGTACAACGAAGAAGCCAACCCGGACGGTGCGCCGATCACTAACCTGTGGCAACTGACAACCGGCGATTGGCGTGGCCGGGTGGTCATGGTCGATCCCTTGCAACGAGGTGACTACCTCGATCTCATGACAGAAATCGTTTTACGTTCCGACGCGATGGCCGCCGCTTATGAGGAACAGTTCGGAAAGGCGATCGATCTGGGAGATGCTGCCAATGCCGGTGAAAAATTCATAACCGATCTTTTTGCAAATGATGTGATCCTTGTCGGCTCCACCGATGATGTGAACGTGGCCGTGGGCGCAAAGGGACAGGAAAACCCGCCAGTGGGTTTTACCAGCTACTCCGACCGCCGGGATAACGAAGAAGAAGGCTGGGCGCTTCAAGTGGCCAACAGTGTAAAGCCTGCGCCAGGTATCATCTTTCCTGCAGTGCTTGCCCTTGCCGCAGAACCCAGCAACCCCGCCGCAGCACGGCTCGTGATCGACTTCCTGATGGGAGACGAAAGTGAAACCGGTGGTGCAGGCCTCGCGCCGTTTTATGTTGCCGGCGATTATGTGACACGCACAGATATCCCGCCGCACCCGGACGCCGTGTCGCTGAGCGACTTTACTGCCTGGCGGATTGCACCGCACGAGACCGCCAAGATCAGATCAGAGATCGGCGACCTGATCCTGACGCTGCAATAAAACTCCCCGGCCAGGAGCAGGCGTGGCCATACGCCTGCTTCCTGTCTACCCTGAAATGAGCAACAAGGATGACGTTGATGGTGGATGTCACCATGAACAGGCAGGGAAGACGTGTGCTTTTCAAGCACGGAACCGTGCTGAAAACAGTGGTGCTTGCACTGTTGATCGCGCTGATCGTTTTACCGCTTCTCAGAACGGTCCTGTTCACGCTGCAGCCTGAAACCGTGAAAGCGTGGTCGGACGTGCTGACGGGACGCCTGTCGACCAACCTATTCTACAAACCACTCGGCAACACGCTCTTGATCGGCGTGGTGGTGGCGACGGGCTGTCTCCTTCTCGGCGGTTTTCTTGCCTGGCTTGTTGTCATGACCAATGTACCGTTCCGCAAGACGATCGGCGTCATGGCCACGTTGCCTTTCATGATCCCGTCCTTCGCGGCGGCTCTCGCCTGGGGAGCGCTCTTCCGTAATGACCGCGTCGGAGGTCAGGTTGGCTGGCTCCAGGGTTTGGGCTTCGATATTCCGGACTGGTTGGCATGGGGCATCACGCCGACGCTGATCGTGTTGACGCTGCACTATTTCAGCCTTGCCTTCACGATCATCGCCGCGGCACTGGCCACCGTGAACTCTGACCTTGTGGAAGCCGCACAGATTGCAGGAGCCAGAGGCGGCCGTATCCTGATGGGCATTATTCTTCCGGTCACAACACCTGCCCTCGTCGCCGCCGGGTCGCTTTGCTTCGCCGGTGCGGTTTCGAACTTTGCGACACCGGCGCTGCTTGGCTTGCCTGTTCGGATGCAAACCCTGTCGACCCGCCTGTTCGGCATGATCGAGGTCGGTCAGGTGGGACGAGGTTATGTCATCGGGATTCTGCTTGTACTCATTTCCGGTGCCTTCCTTTGGGCCGGAAACCGGATTGTGTCGGGGCGAAGGTCTTATGCCACCATCACCGGCAAGGGAGGGCGCGCAAAACGTTTCGACCTGCGCGGCGCGCGTTGGCCGCTCTGCGCTGTGGCCATGGTGATCCTGGTCAGCTCCACCGTTCTGCCGGTCGTCATTTTGTCCGCTTCAAGCCTTGCACCATCGTCCGCAAATCTGTTTTCAAACTGGACGCTGCACTACTGGATCGGTCTCAGCAGTCAGTCAATCGCACAGGGCATTCCAGGCATCGTTCACAACCAAGATATCGTGCGTGCGCTCACCGTCACGCTGGGCCTTGGACTGGCTGTGGCGCTTACGGGCATGTTCGTGGGGCTCTTGACGTCCTACACCACGGCGCGGTTTCGCAAGGGCTGGATGTCGGCTGTCATCACACAGGTCAGCTTTCTTCCATTGCTCGTGCCCGGGATCGCATTTGGTGCTGCATATATCGCCTATCTGGGTGCTCCCATCGGGCCGTTTCCGGCGCTCTATGGAACTTTCGCACTGCTCGTGATCGCAGCGACTGCGTATCTGCTGCCATTTTCAGTGCAGACAGGGCGCGCCGTCATCCAGCAGGTTGGCGGCGAACTGGAAGAAAGCGCACGCATTACCGGCGCAAGCTTTGCCCGCAGGTTGTCCGCCATCACGGTACCGCTCGCGATACGCGGCCTGACGGCAGGCGGCATTCTGATCTTCGTGAAAATTATCCGTGACCTGTCGCTGGTCGTTCTTCTCTTCACGCCAACGATGCCGGTGCTGTCCGTTCTGGCTTATCGCTACGCGTCTGAAGGTTTCGGTCAATTTGCCAACGCGATCACAGTCGTCATCCTGTTCATCTCTATAGCAGCCACGTTGATAGCAAACTGGCTACAGGCCAAATCGCAGCCCTGGCTGAAAAACTGAAGGTAATCCATGCTGGAAATTTGCAACCTGTGCAAACGCTTCGGTGCATTCGAGGCTGTTAAAAATGTATCGCTCAATGTGCCCGATGGCGCTTTCCTTGTTTTGCTGGGACCATCTGGTTGCGGTAAAACAACTTTGCTTCGCATGCTCGCGGGCCTGGAATTGCCATCCGAGGGGCAAATTGTGTTTGACGGCCAGACCGTGTCGGACGGAGACCGGAGCTGGGCCGTCGATCCGGCGAAACGCAATTCGGGACTGGTTTTCCAGTCATACGCACTCTGGCCGCACATGTCCGTGCGCGGCAATGTTGAGTGGCCGCTGAAAGTCATGAAGATGCCGAAGGCAGAGCGCGCGGCCCGGATCAACGAAGTTCTGACCCTGCTTGAGATCAGTCAACTGGCAGACAGGTATCCAAACGAGATTTCAGGCGGCCAGCAACAGCGGGTTGCCATTGCGCGCACGATTGCTCCCAAACCGTCTGTTCTGTTGTTTGACGAACCACTTTCAAATCTCGATGCCAAGCTTCGGGTCGAAATGCGCACGGAACTGATGCGTCTGCATCGCACAACCGGTGCGACGACGGTCTATGTCACCCATGATCAGATTGAAGCCATGACGATGGCCACCCATGTGGCGGTCATGAACCACGGCACGGTGCAACAGTTCGGGACACCAGCCGATTTGATAAACGCCCCAGAAACTGCGTTTGTCGCGACTTTTGTTGGCACACCTCCCAACAACATGATCCCCGTGGTCAGGAATGGCAGTGGCTACAAGGTCGGTGGGCGGACCATGCAGTTGGCACCGCCCGCGGACGATTGCCTGGCTATGTATCGCGCCGAAAAAATGTCCCTGAGCGCGACGGAAAGCGCGATGACCTTGCCGATGGAACTGGTCGAATCCAGCGCCATTGCCGGGCGCACCATGGTCACGGGATTGCGTGACGGCCTGCGCCTGACCGCCATTGTTGACAGCGTGCCGCCTGTGCGAATTGGCGAAACTGTCCAGTTTTCACTGCCGCCTGAACCGGATTGCTGGTTTAGCCGCACTGGCGAGAGGCTAGGGTGATGCGACTGCTGCTCGTTCGACACGGACAATCAGAATGGAACGCCTCCAGGCGTCTTCAGGGACAGGCCGATATCGGGTTGTCCGAGCTCGGAAAATCGCAAGCCGACGCTCTGCGGAGTGTGATCACAGGCATCGGCCACTGCCGGGCGGTGTCCTCGGATCTCAGGCGTGTAAGCGAAACGGCTCAGCGAATAGGAGCGGAAAAACCGCGTTTCACAGAAGGCCTGCGGGAAATTGATGTCGGGGACTGGACCGGACGCCCGATCGATGACATTCGGGCCGAGGACGATGCTGCCTATCTTGGATGGCGGGCGGGCACGTTCGCGCCGCCTGGAGGCGAGAACTGGGACGCCTTCGCAGATCGCATTTGCGCTGTCATAGAGGATGAGCGCCGAAACCCCTGCCAGAACCTGCTGGTTGTTTGCCACGGAGGCGTCATCCGCGCGATCTTGCAGCGTTACCTCGGTCTTGCTCCCGCTTGCGTGATACCGGTTGCTCCGGCCAGCCTGTGTGCATTGCGATTGGGAAATGGCAAGCCTCCCCGACTGGAACTCTTCAACTATTTACCCGATAGCCTGGAATTCGGAGCACCTGACTGATGCTGATGGAATCGCTGTTCCTTGCCGCTGGCTGCGCCTTGCTTTTTTATGGAGGTGACTGGCTTGTGGACGGGATTGCAGGCCTGGCCAATCGGCTGCGCGTCTCTCCGGTTGTCGTGGCATTTGTCGTCATGGGCTTTGGTACGTCGGCTCCCGAACTCTTCGTCGCTGCCGACGCAATGATGGCCAATAAACCCGATATCGCGGTCGGCAACATAGTTGGCAGCAATATTGCCAATCTATTGCTCGTTTTGGCCCTTGCCGGACTGATCGCACCTCTTGCGATCGACCGGGATGTGCTTCGGATCGATGGCAGTGCGATGCTCGTTGGAGCGCTTCTTTTTTGGACAACCGCGTATGACGGGTCTGTCTCCAGGATGGATGCGCTGCTGCTGGTCATGGCAATGCTGACCTACCTGACGCTTCGCTGGCGCAGCCTTGAAGTCCGGGATGACGTTCCGGACACGGGCGAAAATGGTCTGTTTCCTTGCCTTGCGAAGTGCGGCCTTGCACTGGTTGCACTGCCTGTCGGGGCACATGTCTTCATTGAGTCCGCCGTCGAAATCGCCGGCATGCTCGGTGCGTCAGATGCCGTGATCGGACTGACTGTTGTGGCGATCGGAACATCCTTGCCTGAAATGGCTGCCTGTGTTGCCGCAGCACTGAGGCAGAAGTCCGGCGTTATCCTCGGCGGAATTCTGGGCAGCAATGTCTTCAACGGAAGTCTCGTGATCGGAGGCGCTGCCTTTGTTGCACCCGTTGCGGTGGCGCAGAGCTTTCTCGAATTCTGGATACCGGTCATGATCATGGCGACAATGGCGTCGCTGATCTTCCTGCGAACCGATTTCACGCTCACCCGAAGGGAAGCATCGGTCATGCTGGCAAGCTACGCCGCGATCTTCGCAATCTAGCCACCAACCTTGCACGCCACGCAGAAGCAGTGCCTGTGACGCAGCAGATGTTCGGCTTATTCGTATAGATCTGTCGTTCGATTTGAAGCGACACATAGCTTCGTCATTCGGATGCAGCTTAGTCATTGACCCTTGATGGCTCAAAAGCTGCTGACACCCCCTTATAACCTTTTTGAAATTCAGGAGGTTTCCGGTCGATCGACGCAGGACGCTACAACCCGTCATTACGTTTGGCGTTCAAATTGCCAGGATTTTGCGGACTATTCATCGAATACACTTTTGACGAAGACTGATTGCCAAAAATAGAGTTGATTATTTTTTTAAATGGCGAAATATAAGCTAATTAGCGAATCAAAGAGAAAGCCACTACCATGACCCCAACCCAAAAAACGACCCTCGATCAGTTTTACGCAGGTGCAACAGCACAGGACGCCACGATGATCCGTCCACTTCTAACAGACGACTTCACCTTCACTGCTCCAATGATGAGTTTTGATGAGCCGGATGCATATGTCTCCCATCTGGTTGGATTTTGCGGCCATGTGAAGAATTCCCGTCACATAGCCCAAGGCGACAATGTCGTTCATATCTTTACGCTTGTCGCCAAAATGCCGGACGGAGAGAAAGAATTGGACATGTGCGACATCTTCACTTTCAGGGGTGACAAGATCGCGCGGCAGGAGCTTTACACGGACTCCAAGCAATTCCCTGAAGGCGAGGCTGCTTAGTCCTTCGGCAATCCACTCAATTCCAGTAGCCCGTGAGATCCAATATGCAAGAGATTACCCCAGAGCTGGTGCGTACCTTTTCGGCCCTCAGCGATCCGGTGCGGATGGCAACGTTGGCCAAACTGGCCGAAGGTTCGTCTACGGTGGGCGATTTGGCTGCACCGTTCGCTCTTTCCCCAGCAGGATTCTCAAAGCACCTGTCTGTTCTCCAGGCAGCGGGATTGGTCGCCAAGGAACTTGACGGCCGCAAACACATTTGCAGCTTGCGGGTTGAACCCTTGCGCGCCGCTTTTGATTGGTTGTCTTTTTATCAGCAATTCTGGTCGGACAATTTGGACCGTCTGGAAGTGTTTCTTGACCAGAGCCAAACCAAGAATCACGGTAAGAAGACAGGCGAATGACCACCGATCACAGCGTCTTGCAAACACGCATCCTCAACGCTTCACCAAAGGAAGTTTGGGATGCCTGGACGCAGCCCGACCTCATGAAGCAATGGTTTTGCCCGTTGGGTATGAACGCTGTTGAGGTGGAAGCCGATCTGAAAATCGGCGGCGCGTTTCGCATCGTCATGGATGCCAGCAATGCACCTTTGAGACCTCCCCGGAGATGGGGAATTTCCTGACCGCCTATGGCACGTACCAGCGAATTGAACCAGCGAGTGTTTTGGTCTTTTCCTGGGCGTGGGAAGGTAGGGATGAGACGAGTTGCGTGACGCTCACACTTGCTGCCAAAGGCAACAAGACCTTGCTGGTGCTTGAACATGAGGGGCTGATGGACGACGCCAGCCAGATTTTCCACGAAGACGGCTGGACGCCGACTCTGGAAAATCTGTCACGGTATCTGAACACAAGAGATGCGTGGGGATAGGCAGAACTTCAGCTGCCTGCCTGAGACCGTTTGAGAAAGCAATTGTTTCGGAGATTTTTTTGCCCAGTAGCCCAGACGGCTTAAAGGCCAGCAAAATACAAAACGAATTGCAGCCGCCACCCAGCCCAATTCGTCTGACTTCTTGAAAGAAACACAACAAGCACTGATCTGATGTCGGTGTATAGGCATGAAAGTTCGAAATTCGATGATCAGACAATATCGACCCGAAGATACCGACACCTTGATCGCCATATGGCAGAAGGCCAACGCTTATGCGCATCCGTTTCTGCCTGACGACTTTGTCAGTCAGGTGAAGCAAGACATGCGCAACATCTACTTGCCGAATGCAAAAACCTGGGTGATGGAACAGGATGCGACACCCGCCGGGTTCATCGCAATGGTCGGAACCGAGATTGGCGGCTTGTTCCTTGATCCGGATTTGCATGGCAGGGGTTTAGGTAAAGCGATGACGGACCATGCCGTCGACCTGTTTGGCCCGTTGAGCGTCGAGGTCTTCGAGCAAAACGCCGTAGGCAGAGCTTTCTATGATCGTTACGGATTTGCCGAAACCGCCCGATACGTGCATGAGCCGTCCGGTGAAGTGACGATCAAGATGGCAATGAGCGGATCATAGTGTCTTGATAGAGGCGGCCTCAAGGTCGTCTCCTTCGTGCTAAGCCTGATTGATATTTGGGGAGAATTGCGGACCTTGGCCGATCAATAATGAATGACCGCTTTGTCCGCATCTCTATCAGTGTCCACCACTCAGCCTTTGTCCGGTTATTTTCTAGACACGAACAACATTCTGACTAAACAAAAGCACTTGCCGGTCATTTGTTATATTCACAGGACGTGCCAGTTTCGGCCCTGTTTTGACGTTCGGTCTGTCTGCGTCGTCATCGTTCAAAGCCCATTGCCGACACTACTATCCTGTCCGTTTTTCAGGCCGTCCACATAGGTCTTGATCAATGTCTTTGCCAGCATGAACGAAGTTTCGCCGTCTTGAAGTCGACCGGATCCTTCCAGGACAGTCATGCCAAAAAGGCTCATCCACAAAACACGCGCGTGTTGATGAATTTCGGTTTCGCTTCTATCCGACAAGATGGGCGCGAGTGCGCTCTCGATGATGGCGAGCAGCCTGGAGACCTTCTCTGAAAACCATTCGGGCACCGGCCGGTCCTCGGGCAATTTATGCTCAAAAACCGCGTTCCAAAGCTTCGGGTTTTCGTGTGTGAAACTCAGATAGCAATGCACGAGCCGTTCCAGGTCCATAGTCGGGTTCTGCGTGAGTTCGACCTTTGAACATGCCTCCATGAGTTGATCCAAAGTCTCCCCATTCATGTGCATGGTGAGGTCGTCGAGATCCTCGAACAAATTGTACAAAGTCCCAATCGTATACCCAATGTCACGCGCAATCTGCCGGGCACGCAAACCTCTAAGACCCTCTTTCTCAACGATCTTTCTTGATGCGTCGATGGCAAGTCGCCACAATTCTTCGCGTGTGTGATCGGACCGTCGGGCCATGTTTGTCTCCAAGATTCATCAAAAAATGAACAATGTTCACATTTTAGCTTGAAATTGAGCGGCGATCAATTTATTTAAATGAGCACTGATCAATTATCAGTCTTCGCACTTCACATCTTCACGAATGGGAGCATTCATCATGGTTCAGATCTCAAGAGACTGGTGTGCCGCGACGGCATTTGCCGCAGGGCTCTGCTTGAGCGTCTCCGCTGTATCACCGGCCAAAGCTGTTGGCCTGCTCACACCGTCAGATCAATCGCAATCGCTGGATCTTCTAGATCACAAGGTGAGTGTGGTGGTGGAAGACGGTTACGTGATGACCACGATCAATCAAACGTTCAGCAATCCGCACACAACCGACATGGAAGCGACTTATTCATTTCCAGTCCCGCACAAGGCTGCTGTTTCGGAGTTCACCTACTGGATTGACGGAAAGTCGGTAACAGCCGAGGTCGTCGAGAAGGAAAAGGCCCGCCAAATCTACGAAGGTGAGAAACAAGCAGGCCGGAACACCGGTCTTGCAGAACAGGATGACTACAAGACCTTCGACATCAGTGTCTGGCCAGTGCGCGGCAACGACGAAGTTGATATTCGCTTCTCTTATATCCAACCCGCAAAACTCGATACGGGCATTGGGCGATACCTCTATCCACTCGAGGAAGGCGGCGTCGACGAAGAAAAACTCGCCTTCTGGACCGCAAAGCAAACCGTGACGGGGACGTTCAGCTTTGATTTGCATCTGCGGACAGATTATCCGGTTGAAGCCGTTCGCCTGCCGAAGCACCCGGGAGCTCAAATCACACAGGAACAGGATGGAAGCTGGCGCATTCACATGAACAATACGGACCTGGCAGACGGTCTGGCGAAGGACGCCGACTTGGATTTGCAAAGCCCCCACTCCATCGATGAGACCGGCATCAACGAGGGCGAAGCAACGGTAAGCCACATCCCCGTGACACTGGATCAGGACATTGTCGTCTATTGGCGGCAAGCGCAAAATCAACCGGCGCGCGTCGATCTGGTGCCCTACAAGGCAGATCCATCCGGTCGCGGAACGTTCATGCTGACTTTAACGCCGGGCATGGATCTCAAGCCTATCACCGAAGGACGTGACTGGATCTTTGTTCTGGACCAGTCAGGGTCCATGGGAGGCAAGATCGCGACGTTAAGCGAAGGCGTCGCGAAGGCACTCGGAAAGCTCAGGCCAGAAGACCGTTTCAGGATCATCTTTTTCAACAACGAAACAACTGAGCTAACAAACGGCTTCACTCCGGCATCCCCCGACCAGGTCTCTCGTGCGCTTAATAGTATCCACGGCGTTCAAGCTGGCGGCGGCACGAACCTATATGCCGGACTGAAGAGAGGCCTCGATACCCTGGATTCTGATCGCACGGGCGCCATTGTTCTGGTGACTGATGGCGTTGCAAATGTGGGCACCACGGAGACCCGAAAATTCCTGGAACTGGCGCAGCAAAAGGATGTCCGCCTGTTCACCGCGATCATGGGCAACAGCGCCAATGAGCCCATGCTTCAGCCGATGACGGATGCTTCCGGCGGCTTTGCTGTCAGAGTTTCAAATTCTGACGACATTGTCGGCACCCTCCTGCAGGCAACATCAAAGGTTACGCACGAAGCGCTCCATGGCCTGAAACTGGATTTGACACAGAAGGACGGGTCGCTGCGCATCAACGATATCAGGCGGCGCAACAATCCGTCGCTCTATCGCGGTGAGCAGCTGGTTCTGTTTGGTCACTATTGGGGAAACGGCGAGGCTTCGTTAAAGCTCACTGGCGAAATCTCAGGGTCTCCTGTCAGCTACGAAACCAGCTTCACCTTTCCCGAAACAGCCAAACGCAACCCCGAAATCGAACGTCTATGGGGCTATGCACAGATCGAACACGACATGCAGACCCTCGCTCTTTTTGGCCCGGACGCGGACCTGAAAACGTCCATTGTCGACACGTCAAAGGAATTCGGGATTCTGTCTCCCTATACCTCGATGTTGATCGTTGAAGAAGCGCGGTTTGAAGAACTAGCGATTGACCAGACCAACAAAAAACGCCTTGCCACCGAGCAGGCTGCCCAGCAGGAACGCAAGTCACAGCCAGTACAATCGACCCGTGTCGACACGCAGAAACCAATGTTCAAGGGAAACCAACCCAGCCACTCGGGTGGCGGCGGCGGCTCAGGATCACTGGGCATCCTGGGTCTGCTGTTGGCACTGTCTGCGTTGACCATCGGCCTCAAAATGCGCCGCCGGAATGCATGATGACCCGTCTCCTTTCTTCTCTGTCCCATGGCGGCTCAAAGCTGCCATGGGTCTCGTTCGCCCTGGCTGCGATGAGCCTGGCTTTCTTCGCCGTCTTAGGCGGAAAACCCGAGGCCCTCATTTATGACCGGGAGCTGATTGAAAACGGAGAGTTCTGGCGGCTGGTGACTGGCCATTTCGTGCACCTGGACCACCAGCATTTGCTCATGAATGTCGGAGCTTTGATCGCGCTTGGGTTTCTCTATGAAACCTCCCCGCATGGTGGTGCGCGCAGGCTCATATTGGGATGCTTCGTTCTTTCAGGAACTTTGATTTCTTCCGTCTTGTTTCTTGGTGACCTTAAGACACAGTTCTATTGCGGCTTATCAGCAATCCTGAATTCGCTATATGTGGTCACAATGAGTGCGATGTGGCGTGAAACACGCAGCCGGATTTGGCTTATTGGCTTCGGCCTCCTGTTCGCAAAGACTGGATATGAGGCTCTGTTTGGCTCAGTCTTTTCAAGCAGTCTCGAATGGCCACCCCATATCGGTGCGCACCTCACCGGGATCCTCTCAGGCACACTGCTTTTGTCCTCGGATTGCATGAAAAGAGGCTATTTGAGATTGAGACGGTCCAATGTCAGCGCCCTTGGGCCCAACTAAGCGCGACGGCAAACTCGTGGCGTCAATGACCGGCCTGCGCTGATTTGTCTGTCTCAAATCCTAGTCCTTTACCCCTGGCTTGCGCAGCGGCATCAAGGTCGTTAGCGCAGGCGGTCGATTTCTGCGAACACTGTGAGGTCTTTTCAAAGTGAAACGAGCCGCAGTGCTGCCCTTGTAGCACCCGATGCAGTGGCACTGGCTTTACTCGACTTCAGGATACCGGTCATGATCATGGCGACCAAGGCTTCAATGACCTTCCTGCGCGCCGATTTCACGCGCAGCTGCAGGGAAGCATCGGTCACGCTGGCAAACAACGCTGCAACCCTCGCAATCTAGCCGCCTTGATCTGCCCACTTGAGTGGTCAGATTTGATTGTAAGTGCATACTCGGCTGTTGATCCTGGTGTTCTGGAGCGCCGCCTGTCCATCCCCGAAACATGGGATAACTCCTGTATTGTAATTTGCCACTTTGGCGAAATGTTCACACGACTTAAATCCAAGATAAATGAGGTAGCACCCGACCTGCAGTTCCGGGGTTACGAAGGCGGCAATGTTTTGGCCGCAGTGGCCGGTGTCGGCGGATTTTTTTGCATTCTATGACGGATTGCAATTGGTCAAGGAAATGCCTGGGCAGAGCTTCTGGCTAAGCATGGAAGCAGCCTCCATCCGCTTCCCCGATGTTCTGGTGTCCACCGGTCTGGCAAATATCGTCCTTCTGACCATTTTCCTTGGTCAGTTTTTCGACGACAGCAGGCGTAGGCCTCTGAAAACCTGGATAGATCGAATGGCCTCCGCAATCGGGCTCGGGCTCGTATTTGCCGCTCTCTATTACGGGGCCAGCTGGATCACGTTCGCGGCGGTCAGTTTTGTTTTCGCATCGGCTTGTGGGACGTTGCGGCAAGAACTGCGACCGGTGAATCGACCGACTGAACGCGGTTCGTCAGATTGCATCCTTCCGGCGTTAGGGACAGATTATTGATAGCTGTTTCAAAGACTTATGACGACGATAACCAGATGATCGATAGCGGCACGGTATGAGAAGAACCCGCTCAACTACATCGCCGGTGTGAAACTCACGCCTGCACGAATTTTGATGCGATTTAATGTGGCCATCGCCTAAGCTCTGAACTCGCTGCCTGCCCCCTGCAATCGGGCGAACTCCTGCTCGCGACCCGGGACGGATCTATTTCTTTTTGCTTCTTGCCAAAGATTCAGCAACACCTTTGGTCAGACCGGTTGTTGTTGGCTGCGCGGTTTCCTTCGCCTTCTTCGCCATCTTGGGTTTCCTTGCTTCACGATTTCCGCGTTTCTGGCCTTTGGCCATTGTATTCTCCTGTTGAGTAAGCCGAATTTGTCGACACTGTCCTATGGGTTTGGCTCTTCCCCACTGAAATAGCTAAGTTTTGCGAACGACCTAACGCCCAACCCGTGCGTCAAGTGAACTGCCGGACTTTGCTGTGCGAGGCCGGATTCCTAATTGACTTCAGCTGCCGTGAGCACAATTGTTGCTCTGCGTCTGCGGGAGTAAGACTTACTGGCAGACCTTTCCATCAAGGAACGCTTGCTATCGAAGTGCTCAAGATATTGGTCCTCGCTGGACATCTCTTCCTTTGCAATCGCCTGAAGAATTGAAACTTCTACGAAAACCGAGACTTCAAACACTCCGTCATGACCGGTGAACCGGATGGACCTTTTGCCAGCATCATAGCTTCTGCTCTGATTGGGAAATCTCAAGGCCATTTGTGTAGTTCCTCCGCAGTCCGATGTGTGCAAACTTCTGAATTTTCAGGTATTCTTCGGTTTTTCGGCAAGCTATAGGTCTTGGTAATGAAGGGTGAGGTGACCGCCCGCAGCAAGGCACTGTAGTTGAGCTTAAATGTTATTTCGGACCCCACCGCCAATCGACGGCTCCCAGTCTCCACTATCAAATGGTCGCTGCTTGCACCCAGAACCTTGATCTCTGGTGTGCCGGTCAACCCATCAGGGTCTATGTCTTGACGACCCAGGGCCAAAATCGTCTGAAAGGCATTGCCTTCGCGTTCGGACACCGGTGACTTTCCGAACGCAGACTGACCGATATTGCCCCAAGGGGCCAATGGCTTAGCTTTTGCCTCAATCACTTCCGCGACCAAGGAAATAGCATTTGTAAAAAGGCCTTCAATCGGCTGCCGGCTGAGGGGATCCAGTCCCAGCAGGATCGCTTCACCAAGCCGCAGGTTGTTGATGCGGTCTTTTTCCCCACCCGATAGAGACCCCTGAATATTACTGGAATTCCCGCCGGTCACGATTTCCAAAACAAAACCGAAAGTCGTCTCCAGAAATTCCGCAAGACGGGACAGTTCAGACATTTTTTCAGAATCGGGAGATACGCCATTTTGACAGGCAAGATTGGTGCCGATACCTATCAAGTCGATATTTGGGATGTGCCGGGCTGCTCTCACAAACTGTTCAAGGTCTTCCGGCATAATGCCTTCGCGGAGATCTCCCATCTCGACCATGAGGACCACTCCATGCCTTTTCCTCGTCTTGCGGGCGGCGATAGACAGGGCATTGAGAACATCGAGTTCGGTGTTGAAGCTGATATCGGCATGCTCAACGACCCGATCGACCTGACTCAGCATGGGCGAACGGATAAGGGTCATGGGTGCGGTTATCCCCGCCGCACGCATCGCCTCTATGTTTTCCATGCGGGAGTCGCCTATCCCCATCACACCCGCCGCCAGCAATGCTCTGGCGAGCCGGGGCTCGCCCATGAATGCCTTGGTAACGCCGGTGACGGAAATATTTCGCGCCCGCAAACTGGTCACCAGAACGGACGTGTTTTGAAAGATTTTCTCAAGATCGACCTCCAGGCGGGGTGCCGTCATCCGACACAAGCATCTTGCTTGGCTTCAAGTTCAGGAAAAGAAGAGAAGACCATGTTCACAAGCAGCTCTTCAGGACGGGCCAATGCATCCGTCACGGGAATTCCGAGTGCACTTTCATAGCTGCAAATGGCTGCGCTGATTTCAGCATCCGCCATGTTTTCGTGATTGATCGTCACGCCAATTACCTTCGTGTCTGCGAAGGCTTCAATCAGATCGATCTCCGAACGTGGTTCAGGCATCGCCATCCCCTCGAAATCGCAGCGATGTTTGCGCTTCGGAGCATGCTGCAGGATGACCCCGTCTGGTGCACTGCCCCTCAAGATAAAGGCCGACGTGCAAAAGGCTGGATGGCTTAATGCTCCTTGTCCTTCGATAATGATCACGTCTGGCTTTTCTGCTTCGAAGGCTTCCCAAATCGTCGCTTCCAATTCGCCGCAACAAAACTGGGAAGGAACTGCATCCAAAACGACGCCATAGCGGCCGCCTTGCATCAAGCCGGTTTGACCGGTGGAGACCATAACGGCGCGTATTCCCCGCTTGACCAGCTCCCTGGTCAGGATGCTCGCGGTCGTTCGCTTGCCAATCGCGCAGTCTGTGCCCAGGACTGCTATTCTGGGACATTCCACTCTCCGGACCGTATCGCTGAACAATCTCAGGTCCTTCTTCGAGCGCGGTTTTCTGACATCGATGATCTTTGCGTTGTGTTTGGTGGCTGCAGCGACGAACACTGGATCATCACTGAGGAACTCATGCAGGCCATTGACCACGTGCATGCCATATTCCAGGGCTTTCAAAACGACCCCGCGTTCCGCAGGGGACAACAATCCCGTCGCCGGCGCCACGCCAAAAATAAAATAGTTTGGCTTGCGGCTGGCTCCAGCAAGAGCTTCTTCGAGATTTGAAAGAACCGGAATTTCGATCCGCTTTCCGTCCAGCAGTTCCCCGGCGTCCCTGCCCGATTGAGTGCTATCGATTATCGAGAGAATCTCAAACTTCTCGGAATGGCGCACGAGGCCGTTGGCTGTTTTGCCGTCCGTTTGACCAAAGTTGCCCTCGCAGTAGACGATTGCTGCCGCGCGCACAGCATGTGCTGGCTCCGGTTTCGATTCAGAGCGTAAAACCGGGGTTTTCTTTGTAAATGACAGGTGTAATACAGATTTGGTCTTGTTGGATTTTTCAAATGGAATGACAGTCATTTAGGTTCCTCGGGTGAAAATATGGCGCGTGCCGGTCAAAGCGCGCGAAGACCACTGCCTTCACGCCAGGCGAATGACCACGCAAAGAGAGAATTCGATTAAGGTGCAGGCTTCTGTCTGATTGACACCGATCCCATCGCGCTCGGTCCAGGCGCCGCGCGGGGTTCGTATTCAGAGAGTGTTTGCGTAAAGGGAACGTACAGACAATTTGGCCGCCGACATGGCGGGTCTTCTAGTTGTCAATCGGGCTGTGCACCCGAACGGTCACGTCACATACGCATCCTGCGCCATTTAACATGAAATGTAAAACACCAATTGCCGGTTTAGGACTTATTCCAGAAACAAACGACAGGTTGTTCTCGCTTGCTGCACAAAATACCAGGTTAATCGGAGATATTGGCAATGGAGAGCGGGCGCAACGAAAGAAGTGCCTCTCAAGGCCGGCAATCCATCAGGGCCCAACGCGCGCCCTGTGTTCAATTTGGGCCTTCGGGCTGCATGAAGGGAGCGGCCGGTTGGAGGACCTCCCAAAAATGCTTTCGATGTCTGATACGGGAACGCAAATCGGACGGGAGTCAGCACCGTATCCCTCACAACTCCATTTCGAGTGCCGGAAACAAATTTCGCCACCCAAGCAGCTACCTTTATCAACGGCAGCTTAGCGTCTTTTTTTGGGGAACTTAGGGAGATGATTGGCGCACCGGAGAGGATTCGAACCCGCGACCCCCAGATTCGTAGTTTAGATTATTTAGTTTTCTCAAAATTCTTGAAACTAGATGGCGCTTCCTATCTGATTGTATTTGTGGATCATTCTTCCTGATCACTCTGGACGATCCTTCCACCAATTTGCTTGCACTTGGACGCTATATGGACGCCACTTTGGAGGAGGAAAGATCGAATTGAAACTCTTGGGACGGTCCGAATGAAGATTTCAAAACGCAGTGTTGATGCTCTGGCTCCCCAGGGTGAACGGTATCTTGTTTGGGACTGATCCTCCCCTTTGAAGTGGTCCGCCGTTATGTTTAGGAAAACGGAGGATCCAGAATGCCCACGAAACGTCATAAGCCAGAAGAAATCGTATCGAAGTTGCGGCAGGTTGAAGTCCTTGTCGGCCAGGGAATGTCGCGTATCGATGCCATCCGGCAGGTTCGTATCACAGAGCAAACGTACTACCGTTGGCGGAAGCAGTATGGTGGGATGGGAACCGACCAATTGAAGGAACTCAAGCGCCTTCAGAAGTAAAACGAACGTTTGCGCAAGGCGGTATCCGATCTTACCCTGGACAAGCTGATCTTGTCTGAGGCTGCGAAGGGAAACTTCTGAGCCCCGCCCGTCGTCGCGCCTGCATCAATCATATCCGTCAGCATATTGGCGTGTCAGAGCATCGAACATGTCGCGTCTTGGGCCAGCACCGGTCCACACAGAGGAAGGTGCCTACAGGACGGGCAGATGAAGAACGGCTTGTGGCGGACATGATTGCACTCGCCCGTGAGTATGGTCGTTACGGTTACAGGCGGATCGCGACTTTGCTCAGGGATGCCGGTTGGCATGTTAACGATAAGCGCGTCGAGCGACTGTGGCGACGAGAGGGGCTGAAGGTGCCAATGAAACAACCAAAGAGAGGGAGGCTCTGGCTGAACGACAGATCATGTGTCCGGCTGCGACCGGAGTATCCCAATCATGTCTGGAGTTATGACTTCGTGCACTGCCGAACCAATGAAGGAAAGGCGTTCCGGACCTTGAACATCCTGGATGAACAAACCCGCGAGTGCCTGGCGATCCGAGCAAAGCGAAAACTCAATTCCACCGACGTGATTGACGCGCTGACAGATCTCTTCATTCTTCGGGGTGTCCCAGCCTATATCAGATCGGACAACGGGCCGGAATTCGTTGCTCAAGCTGTCAGGGACTGGATCAACGCTGTGGGTGCCAAGACCGCGTACATTGAACCTGGTTCGCCATGGGAAAACGGATACTGCGAGAGCTTCAACGCCCGCTTTCGGGATGAACTGCTTGACGGAGAAACCTTCTACAGCCTGAAGGAAGCACAAATCCTGATTGAACAATGGAGGAAACATTACAATACCAAGCGCACACACAGCGCCTTGGGCTCCTATGCATAGAGCTAGACGTCTGAAGGAAGTAAGGAGTAGGGTCCGAGGCTGAGTTTTATGATCCGTCTGCGCCATGGCAGACAAACACTGTTGAAAACATGAACTGGCGGTTCCATCGTCATTGAAACTTTTTGTCTGAATGAACACGATTGATATCACCTACAGCATCGATCCCAAGCTTTATCGTCGCGCGACGACACAGCCAATAAGGGCTCGAAATCGTACACTAGCAATAGTGCGAAACCTTGTTGCAACTGCTTGCACTCTCGGCATGCTTGCGGTGCTCAACACTGCCATGTTTGAGGGAAAGGCTATTGTGCCTTTGTGTGTCGGGTTCGTCCTTGGAGCAATTGTTGTTGTTGCGGTGTGGTGGAGACAACACCGTACTCTGGTTAAGGTCCATGAACGTTACAATGACAGCGGTGGGATACTTCGTTTCGCGGCAGATTCAGAGGGCATAGTTGTCTGCCGACCAGGGATTGAGAGTCGTATCTCATGGTCTCTTGTGCGCGATGTACACCTGATTGAAGGTGCAATACTGATAGAACTACCGACCGCACGAGTGATTTTACCAGAGATTGCTTTGGAGGGCATCGATAAGGCAGAACTTGTTTCGCAGTTGAATAGCTGGTGGGGTATTAGTTAGGCGTTTGATCCCAAGCATGGATATTGTTGTTTTCTCACCGGTATGTAACTTTCGAAACTCAGCAATTCGTAACTCGCCTACACCACTGTTGCCATAATTGCTGAATGGTCGAGCCAGGTCGTTTTGCAGCTTCCGCACAGCGGACCGGCAACCCAAACTGGTCATGGTTCACCTCGTAATTTTGCTCAGCCCATAAAACCAATCTGTAGGAAGAGACATCGCAGGTTCGCGATCATGATCGCGAACAGTTCTTGCCAAAGATTGCGTAGCGTCGCATTGGGCAATTGCTTAACGTGTTCACACAAGACCATCAGCACGGTACGCGTTCTAACAACGCAATCGCTCGCGGGTCGAATACCCAAACGACTGAACCTCACGGGAGCTCCTGGTGACAGCGATTCCGATTGCCTGGCTCATTTCCATCTTTGCAATTTTCATCGCAGTGTTGGTGGTGGGTCGACCGCACTTGCCCGCCTTCGCTCGCTTCTGTTTTGGTGTCGGCCTCCTGAGCTTGGCTATAGTCGCCGCATTTGTCGGCCTTCGGTTGGAATACGGGATTTCGTTAGTAACGATCTTCCAGCCCCATACCGCCGTTGTCCTAGCACCCGCACTTTGGCTCGGTTTCCAATCACTTACTGAAAGCGAAGGGGTTCCTGCTCCCAAAGCAATTATGCTGGCGATCGGTATCGCCACTTTGGCTCAACTGGCTCTATTTACGCCGACATCGTGGTCGGTCGACCTAGTCGTATCTACAATCAACATCATCTTCGCGTTTCTTCTGTCATCGATGCTACGCCTTGGTCCGGATGCCTTTGTTCAGATTTCCCCAGACGGGTTTCGAACAGTCCGCATCAGTCTGATAGGAGCCACAGTTTTTGTCTTTCTGATCCTTACCGCTGATGCAACGATCATTGGAGCGACCTTGTCAGCGGGCCATGCAGGTATGCTACGGACCCTTACCGGCGCGTCCGGAGTGCTTGTCGCGTTCGTCCTGCTCGGGCTGATGATCGCCTTGCCGTCCGCGCTCGGTCCATGCTTCAAATCGCCACCAGGCCGTCCAAGCGATGCACGCCCGCTCAACGAAGACCGTGAGTTTCTTAAACGAATCGACAAGCTCATGCTCGAAGCCCAGCTTTTTACTGATCCCAATCTGACGCTAGCACGCCTTGGTCGCCGTCTGGGATGTCCAACGCGCCGGGTGTCGACCACGATCAATCGCGTCACGGGGCAGAACGTATCACGTTACATCAACGAGTTTCGCGTGCATCGGGCGGCTGAACTGCTGACGACCACCGATCTGCCGATCATCGACATCATGCTTGAGGCGGGATTTCAAAGTAAATCCACGTTCAACACCGAGTTCCGCCGGGTCTGCGGACAGACACCGACTGAATACCGCAATCAGTCATCTGACCGTGCAACGGTTCGAAAGCACGATCTGGGACGTTCGGAAACCTGATATAGGGCGCGCGGAGCGCCAGTCTGTCCCAACTTGGATCCGTTCCCCTCGACCGAATTGCGGGGTGAGGGTAAGAAAGGACATCCCATGCAATTCGAAACCAGAAGACGCATCCTGACCTCTTTGGCTATGGTTGCCAGTTTCACAATCAGTGCCAACGCAGAGACCGTCCAACCCAGCCCGGCACTCATGCCTCAAGCGAATATAGCGGTTATCGAGATAGATACGCCACGTGAAGGCAATCTCCTTCATCTGCGTGGTATCGCGGGTCGAGGCACTGCCACTTTTCGCTTAAACGGCGTTTGCAGCACAATACCAGTCCGGTTCGTAGCGGGCGATTTTACCGGTAAGCGGGTTGGGGTAGCCCGCACGGGGCCCATACGGTTAGTGATCCGATCACAGCACCATATCGAGCGTCTCATTCAAGGGCACGACCTCGTCAGCGATACGCTTCGGGTCAGCCAAGATCCGAACGACCCTGTGGCTGAAATCCATCTCGAACGCGGACTTTCCTCCGAAACAGGATTTGTTATCAATCCAGGGGACAATATCTTGGCAGACATTTGGGGTCCACGCAGTAGCCCAATCCCCTGTGAGGATGTCAAAGCGACGGACTAGAGAAGCGCAACGGCGTTTACGGCCGGAAACTGCGCAGGAATACATTCGAGATCAATGCACATAAAGTACGAAGGCGGAGGCCACATCCTCGGTCACGCCATCGATTTCGTTCGCCCAGATCTCGCGCTTGGTGAGCAGAAAGGCCTCGGAATAGGTCATTCCGCCTTTCGTGACATGCTGATAGAACCGCTCCATCACACGCGCTGTCTGAAAATCCGGGATCTCCTCAAGCGTTACTATGCTGCGCCGTGCACCGGCGCGCGCCAGCGCCAGAGGCAGCCCCCGCACAGCGTCGATCGGTGTGTCGTACCCAACGCCCGAATTACACGACGACAAAACAACGAGTTGGGCGCTGCTCAGGTCCCAGTCCATCACTTCGCTGGCATAAACAATATCCCCGTCCTGACCGTCAGACGAATTCGACAGTAGGAGCCCCGCATTGCGCAGGCTGTAAGGTTCGCTCTGATTTCGAATGAAGAAGCCGTGGGTGGCAAGATGCAGGATATCGCCTTCCCGAGCCGCACTGGCCACCTGCGATACAGAAGCTTCGAAGCCGCGCAAAGTGTTCGAAACGCCACCGCCCTCCTCGACTAGCGCAGCGATACGATCGACCTCTCGCAGGCTGCCGGGCAAAAAATCTGGATCAGCCTCCTTCTCCTCCGTGTAAAAGAGCCCACCCGCCATAACCACTCTCGTGCCGGCTTTGAAGGCTGCGGCCTCATTGTGGGTTTCATAAGCCGCTCGAGTTGACAGGAGATGGACGTCATTCACGGTGCCCAATCGACGCCCTTTCTCATCGCGTGCGGCGAGCAGATCCATCTGGAAAAGCATCGCATCAGGGGCGATGAAAACGCGTTCAGCATCCTTGACTTCTCTCGACACCCAAAGACCGATGTCACGCCAGAGGCTGTCATATATGTCCGCCGTTGCGCGTGCGGTGAAGTCAAGCTCAGCGATACGTGCGATCCGTGGTGGCGTATCCGCGCGATGAATGGCCGCGTAGAGTTCCATATGCTTCGACCAGCCGTCCCGGTCCGGGCGGCGCCAGTCTCGCAGCAAGATCATGTCGATCACCACCTCGCCTGGCTTTACGGATAAGGACGGACCGGTTTTCTTGATGGGTGCCAGAGGTGGCTCCACTTCGGGCAAACCCACTTCCGTTAGCGAGACATTCAGCAACTTGCGCTGCTTTTTCAGGTCGTTGTCCATCGCGGCGATTGCCTCGGTTACCGGTTCGGCCCGGACCCGTTCACGGAAGCGCGCTGCCGACAGTCTGTAGTCGCGTGCAGCAGCCCGTAAAGCTGTTTCGGAGCTGGTTCGAGCAACCTGTTGGAGGGCCCGATCGGCAGGTGATTCCAAAACCTTCCAGCGATGCACAGCTTCGGCGAAATGCGGCATGAATTCTGGCACTTCCAATGCGTGGTGCGCCATATATAGCAAAAGGTCGTCCGCCAAGGCCCGACTTGCCAAAGACGCGTCATAGCTGCCACTTAGCGATTGTCTGCGGGTCCAGTTGAACAGTTCGATGTCGGTTTCAGCCAGCTTTTTCGAGGCCGCAGCCTTGTCCTGCTCTCCCAGAACACGCGCATGCAAGAAGGCTGCGGCAAACCGGAAAGGGTGGGTTTCGCCTACGTTACGCGTCATGAAACGTTCGTTCCATGCTGCAAGCTCAAGTGCTTCCGCCACACGCCCCTTGGAAAGATCGTTTTGAGCCAGCAGATGCATCACCCCCTCGACAAGCTCCAATGGGGTGCCTGTACGCACTAACAGGTCGGGATTTGGCAGCGTGAAACTGTCGCCTCGCTCGAACGCGATCCGCGCATCCAGGTAAAAGAGATAGTAGGACAGGACATCTTTGGGATACGGGATGGGAGAACCATCGCCATATCCCCTGTACAGGTTCAAAAACTGTGCCTTGGCATCCTCCCACCGCTCCATTTCCACAAGATCAAGCGCATAGTTCAGCCACGAGATGTAAGTGTCGCTGTGATCCTCCCCGAGGTTTTGTCTGCGCCAATCAAAGGCAGCATAGTCCAGATCAAGAGCACGGGCAGGCAAGCGCAGCGCCCTTTTAACCGCCGCAGCATTGTTGACCACACGCCAATGGCTGGCCGACGTTTCAGCGCCGTCCAGTTCGCTTGAGAACTGAACTGCCAGACTGGCCAGGCTGTCGGCCACGCCCAGATCGCCTGCCGCCAACATCGTCTGGCCGAACCCGTCATACGCGTCAACGACCGGGCGAGAAGGTAATCCATAATAATTGCCCAGATCCTGAAGCGCCCAACGGTGACGCCGGATGGCCTCTTCGAACACCGCACGGCCCTGCAGAAACATCGCGTGATTGTGCCAGAAAAAACCTCGCCGTGGCGTTGGGTTGGAACGCACAACCTCGCTTTCATCACATGCGAGATATAGCTGCCTCGCCTGCTCGATATGCCCGTTGCGTTCGAATGATGATGGGGCCAATCCGCAGAGATTCATCAGCGCTTCGGCGTCATTTGACTTCTCAAGCCTGAGGCGCGCTCCATCGAGCCGCGACAAAGCCTCTTCAGCTCGGTTGGTCTGCAGATACACATAGCCGAGGTTGATATCCAAGGTCAGTCGCGCGTCTTCGTCCGTCAGACGCTCTCTAGCAAAACGCTCGGCCACGCTTACAACTTTGTCCTGTTCCTCAGGCGCGTCTGCATGTCCCTCGGCTTGTGCCGCAAGCAAAAGCAATTCTGATGCACGGCCTGGCTTCAATTGTAAAAGCACCTCTTGCAGCAGGTCCAGATCGATCGCCGCTATCGCAGCCCAGTCACCGCTTTCCGCAGCGCGCTCGGTCGCAGCGACAAGTTTGTCCGCTGACAATTCACTGCTCTCCGCACGAAAAGACGCAATCGCGTTGGCGAGGTCATCGACGGCTAGAATAGGCCCAGTAGTCACGGCCAGGACAATCGCTGCCCCTACCCACTGCATACAGGTCCGACGGAACCTGCAAAGAGATTTGTGAAATGCATTCAATTTGACTGTCACACAATCCATTGCGCTTACCATGGGTGATTCGTGCAGCGCGTCATCGGCATTAAAGTCGAGTGCAGCATCGACTGTCGCGTCCTCTGACCGAGCATCCCCGCTCTTAAATCGATACGTCTTTTGTGACCAACCCTCGTCCATTTCGATCAAGATTTGCGCTTGGTCAAAGACCTTCGGACAAACACTCTTAAGTGCAATCGCCAAAACTGAATATGCGTCAGTCATTTAACTCACTTTCCGGACTACATTCGAAAGTTTGTTCGATAGGGCGCATCGCGCTAATGCCTGCAACCAGACCTGCGTACCTCATATCTTGTGTCGGCCCAAAAAATATCGAGAAAATTGCGGCCGTCTTCCGCTGAACTTATTGGTGGCCAGATGGGCACGGTAGTCTGCGCTGACCGCTTCTTCCTTGACGGTGCATACCTGACTGTTTGTCACGAAGCTGAAGCGTAAGAGCCTTGCACTTTACCGCCTAGAAAAGACTTTTTCGGCAACAGAACCAGCAACGAACCAGCATCCCCTGCACTATCCCCGATCACTGAGGTCGCAGTGTCTGTTTGCGAAGAGATGATTGTTTCTTCAAGCGCACCGCTTTCAATCAGCTGGATAAGTTTAGGCGAGGCTGCGAATGTGCTATGACCTCCGCCATCGATCTGTGACACATCGACAACCACGATCCCTTTTTGTTGGAGAGCCTCATTATTTCGGCCCTGGCCAACACGGGGATGGCCGCCACGCAATGTACTCGAAAGGCCGAGAGCCCCGTCGTTTCCAGAAACGAGAATGACGAACTCGTTGGTCTCAAACTTATGCAATGCAGCAAATTTTGCATCAAAAACATCGATATCAACGTCAGGCGCTGCAAGAATAACCGTATCAATGCTACGGAGCGTCTTGGCATCCCTTGAAAGCGCGAGCACGTTAAGAGCTTCCAGTGTCAAAAGAGAGCCCATTGAATGGCCCAGCAGAGTTACGTTAGTCGCGTTCGTCGATGCGGCGAGCTTAAGCGCTTCTGCCAAGCCTTCTCTCGCAAAAATGGCACTATCCCTGTCGTAAACATATCCATCAGTCCTTCCGGCAAATGGCCATGAATAGTGCAAGGCGACAGCGGGCACTCCAAAATCATGGGTCATTTGAGCATGTCTAAACACACCACTGGCAAAGTTGTTGTTGAACCCATGTACGAAAATTAGTAGCTCACGCTTGTCTTTCGGCAGCTGCTTCAATGCATCGTTCAATCTACCCCTGAATTGTGTAGATTTTTCAATGCTCTGCCTGCCGGTAAGTGTAAAATGCCTTTTGGGATCCGGCGACCGTCTTGAGCTTTCTACGCGTCCAGGTCGGTGCGTTTGCGGTATACCAACCTGCAGCTCAGCAAAATTCAGAACACTTGAACGGCTATCTGAAAACATCCGTTTTGCATCATCTGATCGTTTTCTAGTCGTCGCGACGAAAACCTCTGTCACCGAGGCAACTTCATGTGTTGCAATGTCAGACTGGTTGAAGCTGTCAGGAACGCTGCCACATGCACTCAACAGAGCAAATACAATCGAGACGGCACTCCACCGCGTCCATAAACCGATACTGTAAGCCATGGCTTTGATTTGACCTCACGGTGCTTAGGAAGACGCCCGTCTCAATTGGCATCCTCGTTCCGGTTTTTGACGAGTTGTTATTCTGGGCTAAAGAATGATTTGTTAGCTGGTCGCTCTGGGCTTTGGTCCTGGAAAAATCCGGATCACCTACCTAGTCTATCGCTTTATCCCAAGCGGCAAAATAGAGACCTCCCACGCAGCATAGAGCATCGCTTTTGCCTGAGACATTGCGGTCTTTCCGGCTTCGGCATCTTCCTGTGAAGCGATCACCGCTGCAGCCCCGCCAAACGAAATGATGAGCAAAAGAGCCATTTTCGCACGATCATATTCTTCTTCTCGAAACAGATGCTTGGACATCGCAAAGATGTGGTCGCGGTTGGCGACCGTGTCGTCCTGTTCTGTCGCAAGAAATTCTTTATCTGAAGCGTAGCCTGTCAAAATGTCACGAAAGACCGGATCTTCGCGCATAAGAGCGTAGTACTGATCCAAAAGTTCAGTGGTTGTATGAGATAGCTGCACGAGGGAGGTTGGTGGTTCTGCCAGGATCTTTTCGTTTTTGGCCGTGTTTGCTTCCAGAACCCGTTCAGCAAGAGCTGCGACTATTGCGCTCTTGTTCGGGAAGTATTGGTAGATCGAGCCTATCGAAATTTTTGCGCGATCAGCGACGTCACTCATCTTCAGACCGGCTGCCCCCTTTTCTTCGATAATGGAACGTGCAACTTCCAAAATCATAGCTACCCGCTTCTGGCTGCGGACTTGGACCGGTTCGCGAACTTGGTCTTTAACCTGTGTAGACATGCCTGAATTCCAATATGATACTTTTTCATATATACAGGCAGATAAGGGTACTTTCAATCAAAACTTCCGCTGTGGCATCGAATAATATGAAGTTTTTTCTCCTTTAAAATTATGACAATGTGCGTTCTCGGTTAGCATTCGTTCCATATTATATTGTTTTATTTCATATTTTTGCACCTTCTTAGTTCTCGCGGTGACGACCAAATAGCCAGCATAAGGCTCTGGGTCACTAGACACTCAAAACATGAATCTGAATTTTTTTCTGCTTTTTCCTTGAAGACATCCACGGCTCCGCATATATCTGAAGAAGTTTCACATTGCAGGTGCGCTACGGAGCCCCCATGACACACAGCACATTTGATACCACCGCTTCGCTCATCCCGGTCAAACACCGAAGAACTCAAATCAGGAGCACTGAGATGAAGCAAATGAGCAAGAAATGGATCGGGCATCTGGCGCTCAAAAGCGCAAAAGCTCTCGTTTTCGCTTCTGCACTTATGTTCGGCTTGCAACACCCCCAAGCTCTTGCAAGTGACGGACCGGTATTGGTCAAAACGATGGTCACGCCTGAGATTTCAGAAGGCATTACACGCACATTCTTCGGGGAGATTTCTGCAAGCCAATCTGTGGATCTAGGGTTCCAAGTCGCTGGCCGGGTGGTGGAGTTAAACGCGCCGGAAGGCGATGTCATCCCGAAAGGGAGCATTCTGGCTAAACTCGACAGGCGCCCATTCCAGATCGAAGTCGATCGCGCAAAGCTGGCATTGACACAGGAAGAGCGGAAACTTGCCCGCTACGAAAAACTTAAGGGAAAGACGATCAGCGAGGTCCAGGTTCAGGACGCTCGAACGAATGTGGAAATGGCACGTGCCGTTTTGGAAAACGCGGAATACTCCCTGGAGCAGACAATCCTGACCGCACCATTTGATGCCGTTGTGGCCTCCCGCAGCGTTTCCAACTATTCAACGGTTGCCGCCGGCACACAAATCGTACGGCTACACGACCTTTCCGAGGTTCGCGTGGATATAGAAGTGTCCGAGGTGCTCATCCAAAATCTGGGTGAAAACCCAGAGATGCGGCTTCACGCTCAGCTTCCTGGTAGCAACGCGACCTATCCGTTGACGTTCAAAGAAGTGAATGCGGAAACCTCCCAAGTCGGCCAGACTTTTCGGGTAACCTTGACCATGCAAATTCCAAACACGCGCCTGCTGCTTCCAGGAGCTTCAGTTACGGTGACGGCAGTCTTTCTCGAGCAATCTGAAGGCCTTGAGATTCATCCATCCGCGATCGCCGTGGGTCCAACAGGCAAAACTTCCGTGTTCCAGGTGAGCGGTGAGAATGGGGACCTTACCGTTTCTCAAACGCCCGTTGAACTATCAGTCGCCTCATCAGGTGCAATTGCAATCACACACCCCCTTCCTGCAGGTACGGAAATTGTCATCGGCGGGGTGAATACCCTGAAAGACGGCCAGGCTATCCGCCGCTTTGTAGCTGATTTTGACTGAGGAAAGACCAATGGATATTGCTCGCTTCAGTATCGACAAACCCATTTTCACATGGATGCTGATCCTTACGTTTCTGTTTGGCGGTATCGGTTCGTTCTTTTCACTTGGACGCCTTGAGGATCCAGCATTCACAATCAAGGTCGCCGTTGTTGCAACAGGGTATCCTGGAGCGTCTGCTGAGGAAGTGGCCCGTGAAGTGACTGAACCTTTGGAAAGTGCCATCCAGAAGATGGGCGAGATAGGTCAGATTACCTCCCGCAACACACCAGGCCTGTCACTTATCGAAATCGAGATCGAAGACACAATCGACGGATCAGAGCTTCCGGCAATATGGACAAAACTGCGCGCCCGCGTGCGTGATGCTGCCTTGTCATTGCCTCGCGGGGCCACAAAACCTGTCGTCAACGACACATTCGGCGATGTTTTCGGAATGTACTACGCTGTCACAACAGAAGGTTTCAGCGATCAGGAAAAACATGATCTCGCCCGCTACTTGCGAAGAGAAATTTTGGCCGTTGATGGTGTAGCGGATGTCGAACTCTCCGGCTTGCCGCAAGAGGTCATCTATGTGGAGCCGGATCTTGCCATACTGGCCAACCAGAACATTCCAGTAGAGGCCTTCCTGGAGGTTATCTCAAACTCCAATTCTGTCGTCGATGCCGGTGAATTTGGAAACACAGAACTGCGGATTGCGTCCGGCACAGATAGCGTCGGGGAAATTGCCGGACTGTCAGTCGGCCTAGACGGGCAAGTGATTAACATCGCGGATTTGGCAAACGTCTCACGTCAACGTACTGACGATCCTTCTTTGTTGATCCGCCACAATCAAGCTGAAGCGTTCACGATCGGGATCGCAGGGCTGGAAACTGAAAACATTGTCGCAGTTGGTGAACGTGTTGATGAGCGGTTTGCTGAAATCATGTCGCAAATGCCTGCCGGAGTGAACTTGCTCCCGATCTACGAACAGCACAAGGTGGTCGACGAGGCGTCCAACGCGTTCCTTGTGAACCTGGCAATGTCTGTTGCAATCGTCGTGATCGTCCTTGCGATCTTCATGGGACCAAGGGCGGCGCTCACCGTTGGCACAACACTGTTCCTGACTGTACTTGGCACCCTTTTGTTCATGCTTCTGTTCTCGATCGAGATGGAACGGATCTCTCTCGGTGCTCTGATCATCGCCATGGGAATGCTTGTCGACAATGCCATCGTTGTGGCGGAGGGTATGCAATCGGCCATGAAGAGCGGGAAGTCCTCACGCGACGCCGCCACAGAAGCCGCATCCAAGACACAAATTCCACTCCTGGGAGCCACTGTGATCGGTGCGCTGGCGTTTGCACCAATCGGCCTCAGCCCAGACTCGACAGGCGAATTCATGTTCTCCCTGTTCGCCGTAGTTGGCATTTCGCTCCTGCTGTCATGGGGTCTTGCTCTGACAGTAACCCCGCTTCTTGGTCACTATGTTTTCAAGCAGGGCAAGGCGGGCGCAGGCGAAGCCTATGATGGACTGATTTTCAGAGGATATGGGGCCATTCTAAAAGGTGCCTTGCGCACCCGTTGGCTGGTTGCCGTCGGTCTGTTCGCTATCACCTTTGCCTGTTTTGCAGGATTTGCAAACGTCAAAGAGCAGTTCTTTCCCTACTCAAACAACCCGTTGTTTTTCGTGAATTACAAATTGCCACAAGGTGCTTCAATTGAAGAAACAGATCGTGACATAGAAATCTTGGAGTCGTGGCTGGCAGAGCAGGACGACGTTTTGTCTTACACGGCTTACGTTGGTGACGGCGCTCTGCGCTTCATGCTCACCTATCCAACAGCCAAGGCAAATGAAACATACGGTCATTTGATCGTAAGGGTCGATGACGTGCTTAAGATACCCGCGCTTATGAACAAAATGAGCGCGTTCGCATCGAGCACATTGCCGACCGGAGAGTTTACAGCGAAGCAACTGGCATTTGGGCCCGGCGAAGGTGATCCAATTCAGCTGCGCATTTCTGGCCCAGATCCTGATGTGCTGCGCACCCTTAGCCTGGAAGTAGATGAACGAATGCGCTCAAGCTCTGACAATTTCACAGCCTTGCGAACCAATTGGGGTGAACGTGAGCTCGTCGTTACACCTGTTTATGCGGAAGAACGTGCTCAGGCTGTCGGCATCACCCGTGAAAACATCGCAGATACAATGCGATTTGCAACCGATGGCGTTCTTGCAGGACTGTACCGGGAAGATGAACGGCAGATCCCCATCTATGTTCGCGCGCCAAAAGATCAAGAAATTGGGCTCGTGGATCATCTGGTCTACTCGCCGAGCACCCAAACCCTGATCCCGATGGAACAAGTCATCGAAGGCATGCGCGTTAGGCCCGAAGACACCCTTTATCAAAGACGTGACCGTGTTCCAACACTGACTGTTTCAGGGACAATTAATCAAGGCATATCAGCAGCAGAGGTTCTTGCAGAGATCCGAGGCAACGTTGAAGAAATCGCTCTGCCGCCAGGATACAACATTGCCTGGGGCGGCGAATATGAGGATACGCTCGAAGCAAACACCAGTTTGGCGAACCAGCTTCCGTTTGCAATTATCATGATGGTCATGATCTCGGTCATGCTCTTCAATGCACTAAGGCAACCGTTGATCATCTGGTTGCTGGTACCAATGGCGGCAAATGGAGCTGTAATCGGGCTTTTGGCAACGAACCTGCCCTTTAGCTTTACAGCACTTTTGGGTCTGTTGAGTCTTTCTGGAATGTTGATCAAAAACGGCATCGTTCTGGTTGAAAAAATTGACCTGGTAAAAGCTGAAGGACTTCCATTGGAAGAAGCGATCATTTCGGCATCAAAATCGCGCCTCCGCCCGGTCATGCTGGCTGCCGCAACAACCATTTTGGGAATGGTGCCCTTGCTGGGAGATACGTTTTTTGTCTCCATGTCGGTCACAATCATGGCGGGATTGGCTTTTGCAACAATCCTCACACTGATCGCTACACCTGTGTTCTACCGGCTGATGTTCTCAGACACAAAGAGACCGGCCCCACAACCTGCACCTGATCACAATCAGAAAGCACTTCAGGCCGCATAAACAATCGCATGCGGGCAGCTTGAAAACTGCTCGCATGCGCTTTGCTCTGCGATCCAGGTTAGGTGGGCAAAATCAAGCCAGGCAAAATGCGTTTATCTCAAAAGAACCGCGCTGATCGTTAAGTCAGAAATCCGGACTTCATCACTGAGGCCAATTCCTTATCGACATTTGTCGCTGTCGGAGCTCCCATGCGCATCCAACGCATCATCGCCCCCTCCACAAGGCCATGAGCCATGGCCGCCATCATTTCAACGTCGCCTTCGCGAAAGACCCCGTCATTCATAGCCTCCAGATACATGTCTTTGATCTGACTTTGTATGAGCTCTCCGGGTAAAGAACCGTCTTCGTACACTACATCTGTGGTCATCGAGAAGAGGCGTAACAACTCACTTCGATCCCTGGCGACCTCAAACAGTCCTTCACAGATCCGATCAAGACGCTGCGGATATCTACCGCCAGCATCCCAATCAGACCTCATGCGATCGACAAACTCGTCCTCAATCTCTCGCAACATCGCTCTAAGCAGAGAGATCTTGTTTTCGTAGAACCGATAAACGGTGCCTACCGCGATGTTTGCTTCTTTCGCGATGCTGGCAATCGAGACATGCTCATAACCCCGATGTGTGAACTGATGCAGCGCAGCTTTGTGCAAAGCTGCTCGCTTGCTCTCTGGGTCACGTGTTCGTTTCGATGAATTGCTTCGATTTTTCATAAATGAATTGTATTCATTAGCGTTGACAACGCAAGACCTCGCACCATATGACTACTAGTGAATTAAATTCATTAACACCTTGCATCCTTATCAGAACCTCTAAACACGAGGATTGAAACATGAAAAAAGCAATCTACAGACAACATGGAAACGCGGCCGAGGTCATTGAGATCGTAGACGCAGAGCCACAAGCGCTGGAGCCAGGCCAATCGCGGGTCAAAATCCTCCGCTCCCCAATCAATCCCTCTGATATCGTGCAGATTGCCGGCCAATACGGGATACAGCCAGAAATACCTGCGGCAGCTGGCATGGAAGGGATCGGTGAAGTTATTGAAGTCAGCGGGGACGGTCACGAAATCGGAACGCTGGTGCTTCTTGCCGACCCTCCCGGCGCGTGGGCGAGCGAACGCGTATTCCCAACAGAGGTACTGGTTCCGGTTCCGCGTGCCAATATCGATCAGCTTGCCATGCTGACGGTCAATCCGGCGACCGCTTACCTCCTGCTCTCAGAATATGTCGACTTAAAAGAAGGCGATTGGATCATTCAAAGTGCGGCAAACTCCGCTGTTGGCCGATATGTAACACAGCTCGCAAAGTCACGAGGCATCAAAGTAGCCTCTGTCGTCCGGCGGGAATCAGCAATTACGGATGTGAAGAATGCGGGCTGCGATGCTGCATTCGTGGACGGCCCTGACCTTGCTAAACGCGTGGAAACTGAACTCGACAAAGCACCGGTACTTGCCATCGATGCTGTAGCCGGAGACGCATTTGGCCGACTGATCTCAACTCTCGCCCATGGGGGCACAGCTGTAAGTTACGGCGGCATGTCTGGTGAGCCACTCATCATTACAGATGGCAACATTATTTTTAACAATGTCTCCGTTCGGGGGTTTTGGCTTGTCAACTGGTTTACAAATGCAGGTCCGGAAGAAATCAAACGTGTCTATGGCGAACTGACCGAGCTTGTTCTCAGCGGCCAGCTGAATGCTCCAATCGACAAGGTCTTTACACTCGATCAAATCACCGAAGCTCTTGCCCACACTGTTGCTGGCGAACGTTCCGGCAAGGTCCTCCTGGCCCCCAACGGAATTTGATTTTCTGCTAGGCCAAAAAAGGATAAAGCCACGACACTCACTCTGTTTCATACTCCCGGGACACGTTCCGTCCGCGCTCGATGGCTCATGGAGGAAATGGGAGTTCCCTATGACTTGAAGACATTGGTCTATGACGGGGAGTATTTCGCTTCCGAGGAGTTCCGGAAAATCAATCCGATGGGCAAGGTTCCTGCATTTTATGATGGCGACACGCTGATCATTGAATCGGTCGCTATCATGCAATACGTCATGAACCGCTATGGACCAACAGAGTTGGACGTTCCTGCGAACGATACTGAATACGCTACGTATCTTCAGTGGCTACACTTCGGTGAAAGCGGAATGTCCGGTTACATCGCTGTCTCATTTGGCCACACTGCGCAGGTCGATCCCTACAAGGTATCTGAGGAATTCGACGCTTACTGTCGGTATCAGGTCGATAAGGCGGTCGAAATGTTGGAGACACGTTTGCTAGATCGTGAGTTTATTCTGGACCGCGGTTTTAGTGCTGCCGACATCTCGACCGGCTACGCCCTGATGTTCGCAGCGGTATGCATTGGAACGACTTACCCATCCAAAGTCTCGGACTATCTGAGCCGCATAATGGCGCGGCCTGCGATGCAGCGTGCTCTGAACGGCATTCCCGCAGAACAGTTGTCCATGATCGCGTGAAGCCAAGGAACAGGGCCGTTCTTAAGTGTGGCCTTGATCCTCCCCTTTGAAGTGATCCGCCGTTATGTTTCGGAAAACGGGGGATCAAAGTGGTTACGAAACGTCACAAGCCAGAAGAAATTGTCTCGAAGTTGCGGCAGGTTCGCATTACCGAGCAGATCTACTACCGTTGGCGCAAGCAATATGGTGGGATGGGTACCGACCAACTGAAAGAACTCAAGCGCCTTCAGAAAGAAAATGAACGGCTGCGCAAGGCGGTCTCTGACCTGACCCTGGACAAGTTGATCTTGTCGGAGGCCGCCAAGGGAAACTTCTGAGCCCCGCCCGTCGTCGCGCCTGAACATATCCGGGAGTGCCTGGCAATCCGAGTGAAGCGAAAGCTCAATTCCACTGAAGTGATTGATCTGCAGACAGATCTCTTCATTCTTCGGGGTGTTCCAGACTAAATCAGATCGGACAATGGGCCGGAGTTCATTGCTCAAGCGATCAGGGACTGGATCAACGCTGTGGGGGCAAAGACCGCGTACACTGAACCAGGTTCGCCGTGAGAAAATGGATATTGCGAGAGATTCAACGCCCGCTACAAGGATGAGCTGCTGGACGGAGAAATCTTCTACAGCCTGAAGGAAGCACAATTCCTGATTGAACAATGGAGGAAACATTACAATACCAAGCGCCCACACAGCGCCTTGGGCTACCGACTACCGGCACCGGAAACCATCGTCCCGATAGACCACAGGCCAGTCATGCACTAACGATCAAAACGGACCACTCAGATGGGGCTGACCACCGAAACTAACCAACAACAGCAGCCCAAATGCCAGTAAGAAAGTCAGCGCACTGACGCGCCAGCGCGGTAAGTTCTACGAAGGAAAGCGAGATGACTGCCTCCCCTACCCCGGATCAGTTGATCGATATCGTTCGCAACGGGACTCCCGCCGATTGCATCGCCTTTCTGGTCCAATATGAAGCGGTAACAAGGCGGCGATTAGCCGACACTGCCGTTTCATTGTTCGCCGCAGATATCGCGGCTTACTTCAGGAATCCCAGCCCTACCACTTTGCGAAAACCAGACGCAGCCCGAGTGGCCGTTCTTGCCACTGGATCGCTTGAACATGTCCTTCTGAGTGATTGGCATGTCATCCCTGAACCGGAACTCTTGCTTAAAGTGTTCGATACATTTCAACCTGAGTGGACAGATGCTTGGGTGGGACAGGTCTTAGATGAAAACCCATACATCATGCGGTACCTGCACTGGCTATGGGAAGCTGGTCTTTGCGAAAGGCCACGGTCGGACAGTTTCTTCCACGGTCTGATCGTTACGCCTCTGTTCTTGCATTGGCCAATTGCAACATCAGCCTTGCGCGCCAAACCCTCGCTGAAAGATCCGCGGTTTATCACAACTTCGACCAAACAATCAGAATTAGTCAACGATCTTTGGCGTTTCTTCGAGGTCAAAGGACGAGGTGAATTCTCCTTAGGATATCTCGATCACGGTCTTACTTGGCGTCGAGACTTTATGGAGCTCTGCGAGGCTGGACACATGCCTCGTGAACGATTGATGGACGCATCACTTTCTGCTCTCAATCGCGGCTTTAACCAAAGAGAAGCTCAGTTCTTTGCCCGCCTTTACAAAGATCTAAATCCGACGCCAGAGGAACAACACACACGGCGTGACACGCTATTAGCGCTTTTTGGTAGTGAGATACCTTCTACTGTTTCTTTTGCGGTAAAATCCATCAAGCAGGCGAACAAGCATCATCCAATTTCGGCGACAAGTTTGATCAGGGCCCTAGAGCCGGTTTTTGTGATGCAGAACAAAGCGGTTGTTTTGTCAGCGATTGGCCTTGCAAAAGATGCCGTCAAACGCGCGCCTGACACAAAACAAGCTGCAATAATAGCTTGTCGGCAGACACTAAATCACAAGAATATCCGTGTTCAAGAAGCGGCTTCCAAGGCGCTAGAAGGTTGGTCTTGAGGTTGGCCTTGAGCTGACGCATGCTTGCCAAGGCTTCTGACTGGGCAGCCATGCATGCACTCAATCAACTCATTGCCCGCGTCTCCGTGAATTGCGACCTGGCTCATCCGTTTCCCTGAATGCAGGCATTTAGGGTCTGGCTTTGTGCCTGCTTTTGTGGGTTCGATAAAACGGATTTCTAGAGTCCACCAAGTTCAGGAATCCAACGGGCAACCATAGGCAATGCCTATACTTCGCATACTGGTTTTCTATCAAACTCGGACTATTCTGATCTTCAGAATGAAATGCAGGGACAATTTGGACCAATGGAAACGGAAGAACAGGAGCTGAACTGGAACTTGTTTCGGGTCTTCTTCGTGATTGCGGAAGAAAAGGGGATTACCAAAGCGGCAAACCGCCTTGGCCTGCGTCAGCCCTCGGTGAGCAGTTCGCTGCAGAAGCTGGAGACCCAACTCGGGTGCCAGCTTGTCTTCCGTGACAGCCGGAGCTTTGAGCTGACGTTGCGCGGTGAAAAAGTCTACCAGGAGTGTAAAGAGATTTTTCTTTCCACCGAACGCATCCAATCTCTTGTGCGTGACGCTACCGCAGAGGAGCGCGGTGAACTCAACTATCAGATCATCAGCTATCTACACTCCTCGCTTTTGAATGAACTGTTTCGTCTCTATCATCAGCGGTACCCTTCCGTCATGTTCCGCGGGAGTGTGCAAAACAGTCAGGACATTCTGGAGAACATATTGAAGGGCAACGTGTCCATCGGCATTTGCCTACTGCCAAAGCCGGTTGCAAACCTGCCGTCCATCAGGCTGTTTCGGGAAGAGTTCAAGGTCTATTGCGGCGCAGAGCATCCTTACTTTGGTCGAGAATCCATCAGTTTGCGGGACCTTCGGCAGGAGCCTTTCATATCCTTTTCCTGTGCTTCGGGAGCCAGCGGGCTTGAACCTATGATCGATCTGCGCAATCGGGCCAGAATTGGTGAAAGAACTACGGGCGAAAGCACAAATTTTGAAGAGGTCCGACGGATGATTGTCGCCGGATTGGGTATTGGAATCTTGCCCTATCTTGCCGTGAAGGACGACATAGACAATGGAGTTTTATGGCCGATCGATATTTCAGATGAAGCCATCGGGGCCGACGTTTATCTTGTGCATGCGCTAGAGCAGGATTTGAAACCGGCAGAGCTTAAGTTCGTTGAGCTGCTCAAGGAATTGAAAGACCTTTATCCGGATCTTGAATAGTTAAACTCTTCGTTGCCGTGCACAAACATCACGTATGCCGAGAACAATCGAAAGATTGGGCGATCTAAGCTTAAGGTGAACCGGCGTTGCTTTGTCTGGTAACTGTGTCCACCTGTGTAGCCGCCGCCAGGTCTTCAAGGGACACACCTGCGGATTTAAAGACGGTGAAACAGGTGTCTGACGTTCGGCCAGGGTGTTCACCACGGCAAAGGGCTCTAAGATCGGCCTTTATGTCTTCTGGCCGAAAACGCCCAGTTTCTATGGGTTGTGCAAGATCTCCAGCCAGGGTTGCTCCTGTACAGTCATCGACAAACACTTCGGCCTGGCTGATCGCCTCATCGTCGCTTTCGCGCATGTCAGTTCTAAATGCGCCGATTAAGTCCAAATGTGTCCCGGGCTTAAGCCACGCTCCGTGAACAACAGGCTTTCGAGAGGCTGTCACGGTCGAGATGATATCCGCTTCTTCGCAGGCGCTCTTCAAATCCGTGACTGCTTCAGCCGGCAGTCCGGCGCTAGCAAGCTTTTGTGCAACCTGCAGCGCTTTCTCCGAGTTACGCCCCCAGATAGAAAGCTTTGTAAGGGCACGGACAAATGCATAGGATTCACCGACGGAGTGTGCCAACTGGCCAGTGCCAACGATAAGATGGTGCCGAGCATTTTTTCGAGCTAAATAGTCCGCAGCCAACGCGGAAGCGGCTGCAGTTCGGCGGACCGTTAGTGCATCACCATCCATAATGGACTGCAGCTTGCCGGTCTGCCCGTTGAACAACATGTATCCGGCATTGATCGTGGGCCTCCCCTCGGAGGCATTCCATGGGAAATAGGTCACAACTTTCACACCAACTGTGTCACCAGGCAACCAGGCTGGCATAATCAACAGCGAACCGGATTCGCTGTCCTCCTTGCCTGCCGGTGTCGGGATCGACAGTACCTGACGATCCGGGGCTACAACCTTCCCGGCCGCAAACCATGTGCGCAGTTGCTCTATCAACTCTGGCCACTGCAACGCATCTTCTACGGCGTCATGGGAGAGAAAATCAGTCACGATCAGCCCTGCCGACTACCGCGTGAAACAGGACGTTCAATCCGGCGGCGAAGTCCTCAGGCTCGCAATACTCTTCGTTGTTGTGTGTGATACCATTCTTGCAAGGGGCAAAGATCATTGCAGTGGGACAGTGTAAAGCCAGATGGTACGCATCGTGACCTGCCTGGCTGTGTATGTCACGCCAGTTAAACTCCATGCGAATTGCCTGTTCTCGCAACCCTTGGACAAGTTCTGTATCAAAAATATCGCCTCCCCACTGCCACTCGTCCTCAATGGTGGCGGTGCAACCGGTCTTGGCAGCACTTTCAAACAATGCGCGCCGCATCTTTTCCGCCATGACTTTCGTCGTGGTTAAATCTGGGTGACGAACGTCACACACGGCCTCGGCAGTATCGGACAAAATTCCGGGTTTGTTGGGCCAGGCGATCAAGCGTGCACCAGTCGCCTTTCCGTCATAAACCGCAAATTCCCAACCAATATCATCGACGCAGGTCAGCCATCGAGCACCGGCGACAAGGGCATTTTGACGAAGGTTCATTGGCGTTGGGCCAGTATGTGCTGTGCGGCCGGAAAACGACGCCCTTATACCATGGCTCGGATAGCCGCCAACGACAATACCGACATCGCGCTGCTCCGCATCCAGGATAGGGCCCTGTTCAATGTGAAGCTCATAGTATGCATCTATGTCGCCTGCTTCGCAGACTTCCGGTCCGGCGTAACCGATACGTTCCAGCTCGTCCCCAAATCGGCTCCCGTCATCACCAATCCGATCCTTGGTCCAAGCGGCAGAGTATTTGCCCACGAAGCAGCCAGACGCGACCATAGGCGGAGAAAACCTCGCACCTTCTTCATTGGTCCAGTTCACCACAACAATCGGCCGTTTCGTATAGTGGCCGGCATCGTTCAGCTGGCGAATGACTTCCAAACCGGCAAGAACGCCAGCAATGCCGTCAAAACGCCCACCGTTGATCTGGGTATCGAGATGGCTGCCTATGAGGATCGGGGCAAGTGAATTGTCAAGACCGTCCCGGCGCGCAAAAATGTTGCCGATTTCGTCTACCGACACAGTCAGGCCTGCGTCTTTGCACCAGGCGGTGAAAACATCGCGCATTTCGCGGTCACTGTCGGACAGCGCCAGTCTTGAGAGCCCGCCCGGTCGGCCCTTGCCGATCTTCGCGGAAGCTTCGATCGTGCCCCAGAACCGGTCGATATCGACACGCATGTCAGCGGAGATGCCCATGATTTTCCTCGTGATTTTTCTAACTCTTTGACCTGACGGGCAATCTCACCCCGGAAAATGATATTGCCCTCTCCAATTTCAGCTGGGCAAATAGCCAGAACCTATGTGACACAAAGCGTTCAGATATAGATTATTGAACTGCGATATAGTCGATTTCGATATCTTACGACAGCGGTTAGGGTTTGATGGCAACGAAGGCGCGTGCGGCGGAGTTCGGCAGCTACATTGCGACCTCCGCTTTTAAAGAGCCAGGACATGGCTTTACCAAGCCTAGCAAGTCCCAAGGTCGCCAACGACACATCGACAACCTCCCTCATCAATCCTCCCTTTCCATAAACAACGCAGCTGTAGACCTTTCACAATTCGGCTAGGCCTGAATCAAAAGCTACCCCCTGCGACCGCTATCGAAGACATAGTTCCTGGCTATTTGCCTGCGTCCTGCAGCTGGGAGAAAAATAGCACTTGGCCGGGAACCAACGTGTTCCACCAAACTGCGAAACCTGAGGGGAAAAATATGGATCGCCGTTCATTTTTAAAAAATGCCGGGCTGGCTGGCACCGGTGGTGCGACGTTGCTTGCAGCTCCAGCCGTCGCTCAAGAGCGCAAAGAATTCACTATTGTGTCGAGCTTTCCGCGCGATTTTCCAGGCCTCGGCATGTCAGCACAGCGGCTTTCGAAACGGATAACAGAATTGTCCGACGGTCGCCTTCAAGCCACATATTATGCGGCAGGCGAAAGAGTGGGCGCATTTGACGTCTTCGATGAAGTCGCGTCCGGAAACGCTCAAGCCTATATATCAGCTGACTACTATTGGGTTGGAAAAGATCCTGCCTTTGCTTATTTCACTTCTGTTCCGTTTGGGATGACCATGCCGGAGTGGAACGCTTGGATCAAATTCAAGGGAGGACAGGAACTCTGGGACAAAGTTTCTGGAAATTTCGATCTAAAAGCTCTCCCGTGCGGTGGCACAGGCACGCAAATGGGCGGCTGGTTCAACGTTGAGATTGAATCGGTGGACGACCTCAAAGGCCTAAAAATGCGCATCCCAGGTCTTGGCAGCTCTGTCATGTCGAAACTGGGTGTGTCCGTGGTGTCTTTACCCGGAGGACAGATCTATGAAAATCTCGTTGCAGGTGCGATCGATGCCGCCGAATGGGTTGGCCCCTACAACGACTATTTCATGAAATTCTACGAAGCTGCCAAGTACTATTATATGGCTGGCATGCATGAGCCCGGTGGCGGCAACTCGTTCGGGATGAACAAGGTCTGGTGGACAAGCCTAACCGAATGGGAAAGAACTGTCATCGAAGCGGCCTGTATGGAAGAAAATGCCGCTATGAACGAAGAGTTTCTCGCCAACAATGGCATCTACCTGAAGAAACTTGTCGAAGATCACGGCACACAACTCCGTCAGTTTAACGACGAAACCTGGGACGCATTCGGTGAAGCGGCCATAGAAGTGATTGAGGAAAATCGCGGGCAGTCTGCGCTCACAGCAGAAATTGACGACCACTACCGCGCAGCCCTTGCCGAACTTGGACAATTCCGAAAGGGCGCTGAGATCACCTATTCAAATCAAAGAAACAGAGTACTGGGTCTTTAAGACTTGATCCCGGAACCTTTCTCCCCAGAGGGTATCACTAGACCCTCCGACTAGGAGGCGAACCTTGGTTCGCCTTTTTTGTTGTGCCGCTACGTGTGTACCGGAAACTTGTTTTTGTAAGTTTCAACGCAGTCTAAGATCACAACATTTCTGCGACTATGACAGACACTTGTGAGTATGCCGTCGGTTGAGACTTAGCTGTCTCGGCCGCTTCAGATCGAATTGGCCTGCTCTTCCTTTCCATCTCCCGCCGGTGCTCCGTGTACCTTTTCGCGGAACCATTGGGCCACAACGTACAGCGCTGGAATGAAGAAGACGCCGACAAGTGAGGCTGCGATCATGCCGCCAAATACCGGGGTCCCTACGCCTTTTCGTGCCAACATGGAGGCGCCTGTCGCGACAACCAGCGGGAACAGGCCTGCGATGAAGGCAAAGCTGGTCATCATCACGGCACGGAATCTTGACCGCCCGCCGTCTATTGCGGCATCGATGATGCTCATCCCTTCCGCGCGGCGGTTCATAGCAAATTCTACGATCAGAATTGCGTTCTTGGCCGCGAGAGCGATCAGTACCACGAGCCCGATTTGCGCATAAATGTTGTTGGCGAGCCCAGCTATCAGCAATGCCGACATCGCACCACAGACCGCGAACGAAACTGACAGCAAAACGATCAACGGAATCGTCCAGCTTTCATACAACGCTACTAGGAATAAATAGGCAAAGAGAACGGCCAAACCCAAGACAATCGGAGTTTGGCCAGCCGCTGCGATTTCCTGTTGTGCGGTACCTGTCCAATCAAAGCTATAGCCTTTGGACAGCGATTTTGTAGCAAGTTCTTGCATCGCGGTGATGGATTCACCCGAAGATACGCCTGGGGCGGGGTTGCCGGAAATGGTGACGGACCGATAGTTGTTGTACCGCACTAATTTCTCTGGGCCGGTCGTCAATTCTGTCGTGGCAACAGCCCGGACAGGGACCATTTCACCCTTGTCGTTGCGCACATGAATACGGCCGACATCTTCGATGTTCTGTCGGAATTTTTCCTCAGCCTCCAGATTCACCTGCCAAGTCCGGCCAAACAGGTTCATGTCGTTGACATAATAGCCCCCCATTGAAACCTGCAAGGCTTGGAACAGCGTGCTGACGTCGACACCCAGAGTCTGCAGCCTTTCGCGGTCAAGCTTCAGGTCCAATTTAGGGGTGTTGGCCGAAAATGTCGTATAAACACCTGTCAAACGCGGGTCGCTGTTGGCTCCGGTAATCAGCCCTTTGGCTGCGGCTCCCAGTTCAAGCGGGCTGCCGCCCTGCAAATCCAGAAGCTGGAATTCAAACCCTGCGCCGGTGCCCAGTCCCGAAATTGGAGGTAGATTGAACGGAATTCCAATGGCCGATTTCAACGACGCCAGATGCCGGTGAGTATAAGCAATCGACGCATCTACAGAAAGCGCGGGGTCGGTCCGGTCTTCGAAAGGCTTCATGATGGCGATCATGAAGCCCGCATTCGACTCTGTTAGGCCATCAAGAATGCTGAACCCAGTGACCGTCATCACATTCTGAACGCCCGGTGCATTCTTTAGAATTTGATACGTTTCCTCCATAACATTGGCCGTGCGATTGACCGATGCACCTTGAGGTAATTGTATTTCAACAAAGTATGCGCCTTGATCTTCGGTCGGCAAAAAGCCGGACGGTGCGATCTTGAACAAGGTACCTGCGCCAAAAACCGCTACGGTCAAGAAAATCAGTCCAAGTACGGCGCGGCGTGCAAAAATCCCGGCAACGACGGCATAGCCGTCACGCGCATCGTCTATTCTCCGCGACAGCCATGCCAGGGGTCCCTTCCTGGGCCCCTCATGCCGTTTCAACAAGATCGCACACAACGCAGGACTGAGCGTCAGCGCATTGAGCGCGGAAATCAACATTGAGAACGAGACGGCGACCGCAAATTGCTGAAACATTGCACCGGTGATACCAGGTACAAACGCAACCGGGACGAAGACGGACAACAGCACAAAGGTAATCGCCAAGATGGGGGCGGTGATCTGCCCCATCGCCTCCGCTGTGGCGTCAGCAACTGATAGGTCAGGCCGCTCCGACATGACCTTTTCGACGTTTTCCAGAACAACTATCGCATCATCCACAACGATACCGATTGCCAAGACTAGCGCTAGCAGCGTCACCGTATTTATTGAGAATCCTAGCGCCAGCATGAACGCCAACGCTCCGATCAGCGAGACCGGAACCGCGATCAGAGGGATCAGAGCCATCCGCAAGCTGCCCAGGAACAGGAAGACAACGATGACAACCAGACCGAAGGCTTCGATCAGCGTCCACAAAACCTCATCAATACTGGCTTCGACGAAATAGACGGAGTTATACGGTATTTGCCATTTCACCCCATCAGGAAACGAAGGCTCGAGTTGCTCGATGGCTTTGCGCACTTCTTTGGCCGTGTTCAGGGCGTTTGCGCCGGGTGTCAGGTAAACACCAATCATGGCGGTCGGGCTGCCGTCAAATTGTGCAAAGGAATCCTGAGACTGCGCACCCAGGTCGACGCGCCCGATATCGCGCACATAGATGAATGAACCGTCCGGATCAGCCCGAACGACGATGTTTTCAAATTCCTCGATTGTGCTCAGACGTCCTTGCGTCTGAATGTTCAACTGAAACGCGGGATCTTCCGTCATTGGTTGCGCACCAACTCGACCGACAGCAGCCTGCACGTTCTGGGAATTCAGGGCATTGATCACATCTGATACGGCCACGTTCAGGCCGGTCATGGTATCAACGTCCAGCCATATTCTTATCGAATAGTTTTGAGCCCCGAAGATGGTCGCGTTGCCGACACCGGGCGAGCGTTTGATGCTGTCTAGCAGGTTGATGGTTGCGAAGTTCGACAGATAAAGCGTGTCATGCTCGGGATCGTCGGATGTGATTGCGATTGCTTGCAGCAGGGCCGTGGATTGCTTTTGCGTAATCACACCTGCGCGCACCACTTCGTCGGGAAGGGATGCAGTAGCCAGCGCCACACGGTTTTGCACGTTGACGGCATTGATATCCGGGTCGGTTCCGGGCTTGAACGTGACCTGCAGGCCGTAGCTGCCGTCTCCACCGCTGGTGGACTTCATGTAGAGCATGTCGCTGACGCCAACAATCTGCTCTTCAATCGACTGCGCGACGGTACTTTCTACAACCTCGGCGCTCGCCCCGGGATAAAAAGCCGAGACTTGAACGGTTGGCGGAACGATGTCCGGCAGTTGCTGAATCGGCAGACGCGTGAGCGAGATCAAGCCAGCTAGCGTGAACAGAATGGAAATTACGATCGCAAAGCGCGGCCTGCGAATGAAAAGACGCGAGATCATCCGCTTATTCCTTGGCTGACTGTTGGGAGCTGTCGGCGGTCTCGGTCGTGACTTCCATGCCGACACGCACCTTCTGAGAGCCCTGAGTGATGACCTTGTCACCCGCCTTCAACCCATCGGTTACGACAGCCTGTGTGCCAGTAACTTCGCGCGTCTTAATCGGCGTTTTGGCAACTTTCCCATCGGTTCCGACCGTCAGTACAAAGTAGCCACCCTGGTCACTTTGCAGGGCGTCAGCCGGAATGATCAATGACTTTTCATCCGGGCTGTCGATGACGCTGACACGTGCTAACTGATCGTTCAACAGGGCTCCATCCGGGTTAGGGAAAATACCTCGAACAAGCACGGTATCAGTGTTTTCCTGGACCGTTGTATCAATGACAGCTACTTTGCCTTTGCTTTTGTAAACCTCACCGTTCGCCAAGATGAGTTGCAACGCAACTTCGCCGCTTTGAAGGTTTTCACCCTGTTTCTGGAAATCCAGTAGTTGCGCATTTGAAACCGGGAAGGTCACATAAATTGGGTCGATACTGGACAACGTCAGCAGCGTACCGCTCTGCGGGTTCACAAAAGCTCCGGTGCCTATGCTGGTCAGCCCAATCCGACCGTCGAAGGGCGCGGTGACTTTTGTGTAGGACAACTGGATTTGCGCATTCTGTAAACTGCCTTGCAACTGCATGATCAGACCATTTGCCTGACCCTGTTGCGCTTCCGCCTTTTGTACGACCGATTCGGAGACATCACCGCGTTTAAACAGCTTTTGTTGACGGTCCAATTGAATGTCTGCAAGCTTCTTCTCCGCCTTTGCCGATTCAATCTGACCTTGGATCTGTGTGACGTCCGCTTTGTAGGAATCCGATTCAATCTCTATCAGGACTTCGCCCGAGGCGACTTTTGTCCCATCCTTGAAATTCACCTTTTCGACGAATCCCGCCACACGGGCAATGATGTCCACCGAGTTCACCGCCACGACACGACCAAGATAGGTATCGCTATAAGTTACCGACTCAAGCTTTGCCTCAGCGACAACAACTGACGGTTTTGGAGGCGTCTGCGCCTGAATTGACGTCGAAATCAGAACAACTGACAGGATCGTATAGATCAAAGTTCTGCAAAAGCGGTGACCAATTATGATAAACGACATTTCAAAACCTTTGCAGAATCCCAAACTTCATTCATCCCGTATCAAGTCAACTAACCAATCTCAGGTTAGAAGACTGAAAATCATACAAAATTCGTGCCTTTGCTGCCGAACCGACACAGCCTTGGATGGAGTCGCCAACACCTGATTGTTTGATTGCAAGCTGCGTTCCTCTAGTACTGCGCAGCGACAACTCATGCCCAACGTTGAGTACGGCTCCCGCAAAAGCTTGAACAATCGGGCGGAGAATTCTCACTTGCCGTTCCGAAAACGAGAGCGGACGCAACAAGGCTTCCGATCACTCGGTTCCCTGCAACACTTCGTGTCGATATCGTCTGCAATCCCTGATCACTTCGTTCGGACCCAATCCAACCGCTCCTCTTCTCAAATTCGAACCTATCGCTGTCAGGCCATGCTTGAGTTGAAGTCTGCGGCCGAACAAATTACGTAAAAACAGCCGTAGTCTCGCGCGCGACTAAACCTTAAATAACCTGACGACACCGTGGTTACGACTTCACCAAGCCGCCGATTGATTGTGAACCGCGATTGGAAAGACACGCCGGTTGGCTAGCCAGGTCATGATCCGTATCGCCGAAGAACTTATTGAAGGTCTTCCTTTGCCTGCGAAAAAGCCTCCTTGCAGTCGGGCTGCAGCTTGTCCATGCTTTTGGTCAGACACTGGGCGATACGCCCACCACCAACAGGAACGCCGTCGCAATGCTCATCGATATCTGCATGGCACTGCTCGACTACATAGTTGACGGTATTCAGGATAATCGACAACTGCAGCAGGCCTGCCTCGAAGGCGATTTCACATTGCTCAGAGAGCTTGTCGTTGTGAGCCATTAGGCAGGCTGCAATTCTTCCCCTGCTTGGTGTTACGCTGTCACAGTATTGAGCCAGCTCCTGCTTGCACTCTGCACCAATAACTTCAGCAACAGACTGCTGAGCGGAGACCGGTGCAATTGGCAGCAAAAGCACCAGAGAAAACAAAGACAGCTGGGCGGCAAAACCAAAGATATTTGCGGTCACTTGAGACCCTTTCACAATTCAGAATTAGAACGGTCGTCGGGGCAAAGCTCCCCAAATTGGCGAAAAAAGAAACAGCAGACAGGACCACAGGGGTTCCGATCAACAACGCGGCATTGGTGGACCTAAGGACCACTACAATAGTACCAGTAGCCCTCTGTCAGCGTAGAGTTGGTCCAGGTCCAGCACAGCGAGGGGTCCGGCGGAGGAGGTGGGGTGTTGGCTGCGACAACTATGATCGCGCCCATCGTCACGCCAAACGCAACGGCCCCCCAACGAGCCCCTCTCCAACCATACGGGCGGGTCCTGACGTCGACGTGAATATTCACGTTTCGGTTGCGATCTACGTTGATGTTCGTGTTTTTATTGCGGTTAATGTTGGTATTGCGGTTAACGTCGGTGTTACGATTAATATTGGTGTTGCGATTAACATTTTTGTTGTGGTTCACATCGTGACCACCAACTCGCGCCCCTCGGCTACGGGCGCTACCGCCCCCGCGCCTTTCGGCCAGTTGGATATAGTCCGTTTTCGATGACAATGCCGGTGATTTTTTCCAGCTATTTCCAGCTGAAAAATCGGAAGCCAAACCATGTGCGCTGCCAGAGCTAGCCGCAGATCCTATTAGAAATCCGGTCGTCAGAACGGAGATCAAGCACAACCTCATAGACACTCAGTTTTTCCTTTCTTTTAAGCTTGGCAATCTCGTCAAAGTCCTGTCGCACGATCGTCGATCTTCCCATGGGTATTCTTCAATTCGTATGACACCTGCGTTCCAAACAGGACCCTCTTTTGGCCCACAAAATCATGAGGCGCGCTCGTTGCCCGCTGGCACAAAATCAACGTTTTGGCGCTGTCTGAGTGTCAGAATGGGATACTCAAGCGCATTTTTCCGCAAGGCGCTTTGGTTCTCCGTCTGATGGCCAAAGGCGGAGATTACAAAGGGTGCGCCGCTTTCCGACATGACAGTTACACCAACAAAATTCATAAACTGGCTCCTTCAGCGCAATCAAAAGAGACTTCCCTCTATGACGCTGGTCTGAAGCTTTCTCGCGACATAGGGGTACTAGTTGAGGGCAAAAGGTAGGGCTCCGGAGCATTGATACGCTGTCTGTGCGGCCAAGAATGCTAAGAAATTGGCATTCTCGATCTTAGTACGAGAAATTTTGGACCAGAATTTATACTCAGCGATAAAACACGCAATACAGTCTAAACAATAGGTAATCTAAAATATTAAACTGAGACTCTAACAATGACTAATAGATATTAAAACCACTCAACCTATGTATAGCATTTTTTTATAAAATTTCAGATATGACTCCATAAAAAATAATAAATAGATCGACTTTCGACGAGAAAATGCAATCTATAATAGCAAATTGCAGCGCGGAAGTGATCCGTTCCAATTGTTAGGCTGTGCTCGCAAGCCTCGAACTCAGAGACGCAAAGCGGTCATACTTAGAAACGCAGCGATTTCTGCGACAGAATTGCGAGCAATTGCATCGATGAATTCAATGGTACGGGCGCTTGTTAGATAGTGCTCTTTCTACGAAGAAGTCTCAGCTCTGGCAGCATCAATCCAATCAGACAGAGCTTTGGCGTCGGGAATTTCGATGGCGCCATACTTCAGTACGATCATCCCTTCCTGCTCAAGCTTCTTCAGCGCTTTACCCACTGACACTCGGGACGCCCCAACGGCGACCGCCAACTCGGACTGGTTCCAATGTAGTACGCCGGAAACTTCAGATTCTTCAGGCAAATTCTTCAACAACAGTGATGCTGTAAAGGCGGTTAGATTTAACAGACGGATATCGTCCACGATGCTAAATGCCGTATTCAAACGATCTAATGCCATCGGTAGAATTGCACCAGCGATTTCCGGGCGCCTTTCCATCAATGTCAAAAAATCCGCCTTATTGACAAAGCCAATCGTCGTTTTGCCTGAAGCCACAGCGTTCTGGGTCCGTTTGCGCCCGGTAAGCACACCTATGATGCCAATGACATGGCCTGCACCCAACGCAGCCAGCATGACTTCTTTGCCGTTGGGGTCTATGCGCCCCACTTTGATAGCACCTGAACGTACAATGAGCAGACGATCTCCGTCATCGCCGCTTGAATGAATCATCTGACCATCTTGAAAGGTGCGGCGACGTTCTATCGCTTCGATTTCAGCCTGAACTTCAGAACTGAGCAGATCCACGAATTTAAGGCTACCGTGATCCAATAATCCAGTCATTTCACCCTTGTCCTTAGAACGAGCCATCGAGCACTGTTGTTTCAGAAAAAGAACTCATCATGCAGAAACTCCAGATATCAGCGTCGCGGTAAATTAATTCGCAACACGAGTGAGATTGTGGATTAGGCTTCAGATCTGTTATTTGTTTTGCTTTGGGGGTTTTCCGTCGAGGGTTGGTTTCACCGATCTGTACGCACTCATCTGCCGCGCTGGTATGCGGGCAGAAGTGCTCCATTGGGTTTCACAAGGCCGGACGGTGAAATGACTCGAAGCGAGCTCGCGTGCTAGAGGTTCATCCGTCAACCTTCGCAGTCTCGTCCACCCCTGCGTTCCCTCTCAGGATGCCGCCAGTTGGTCAACCGTGAGGCTTTGCTTCTGGCAATCGATTGTTATGTCAACTCACACCTCGAACAAAGTCCCGAGACGCACAATGGCTTCCGGCCGGTAGCTTTCTCAGATCCGGGGAGAGCCGAGTATCGGTGTCAGGTCTTCGCCTAACTTTGCAGCGCTTGGTGTTGAACGGAGCAGACCGCGTGTGTAGGGGTGCGATGGATTGTTGAACAAATCATCCGTTCTGGCCTGTTCGACAATCCGTCCCGCATACATAACCGCAATTCGGTCTGCGACCTGTTGAGCAACAGACAGATCATGAGTAGTCAGGATCAGTCCCATCCCCGCATCCGACTGGAGTTTTTTGATGAGATCGAGGACTTGCGCCTGAACGGTCACATCGAGAGCTGTTGTCGGTTCGTCAGCAATCAGGAGTTTCGGATTGAGCGCCACCGACATGGCAATCAAAGCACGCTACCGCATTCCACCTGAGAGTTAATGCGGGTAATCGAACGCACAAAAAATAAGATGACCAGTTCAGGCCTTCCAGGGGATACCGTCAAGTGTGGACGGTTCGCAGACGGTCGGCTATGCCTTACTGACAGCACAGAGCAGCAATGTTCTCTTCGCCTCGTGGGCCTGCCAGAACAATGCGGATTTTTTCTACCGATAACCGACGCCGGATCTCACGCAAGATACCCTTGATAACACTGTCTGCCAGTTCTTTTCTCGGCCCGGACTCACGTCTCATCTTCGCTCCTTGATCAACTACGATGAGTCCAAAATTCTCCTCTATGCAATCACTTCAATTTGCCCCATCAGTGCTGAAGTCAGGCACATTTGAGGTTTAACTTAAAAAACCCAATACCGCCGCTTGTTACGTTCGGCGCGATTCAATCTGATCCGACAGCCGGAAACGACCAACACTATGAGGCTCGGCCAATATTGATTTTCGAAAGGCATATCGCCAAGCTAACCATGTTGAGTTCACCATAGCTACCTAATCCTTTGGAAGTGAACACTAGCTGCCGTCTCTGATGTCCGTGACGACGTTACGACTGACCTGCGGATTTTGGAACCAGACCTCCATTCCGCCACCGCTTGGTGTCTGTGCCATCAAGCCCAATTCAAGTCTGTGGGCTTCTGGAATTCTTGCGTACCGAACCAGCCGCCAGGTCTCGTCGGCGGTTTGAAAATGCCACGACACAGTGTTTCCAATTTTGCTCACCCGAAACCTGACAGGCATCTTGAGATCGGGACCGTTGCAATCATCTGAATAGTCTGTTGTGACAACCGAAACAGCCATGATTTCGCCGGTCGGCGCGCGCTCTGCCAGAAATTTCACCGACCATTCATCGCCGCAGCGCAGGTAAAAACCCGCTGCATCGAAAGTGTACTCCAAAGAAGAATCGAGCCCGACGACAACGCTGAAATCTGTTTCCGGTATTTGCAGAAAGAGGACGGGAACGTTTGAAGTTGCCGGTTCGCCGCCAGGGTCCTTGAATTGGTTGGTTTCTTCTTCGACACGAACCCGCACTCCATCGGTTTGCAATTGCCAATCCATGAGGTTTTCGTTTTCAAGTCTTGCTATTTCCGTCATCATTCCATTCTCTTTCAACCTGCCCGACGCTTGGCATGCGGCAATCCTGAACCGGCCCGCGACCGCTTTGAGCATTATTGAGGCGATGCCGTTTCGGCGTGCTCCCTCTTTCCGGGCTTCAATACTCTTTAACAAAGTCCGTGATCAGGAGACGCAGAGCATGCCTGAATTAAAAAGCTAAATCTGGAGATATCTGACGCCTGCCGGCTCAATCATCTGACTGCCGTTTTCACCAAGCAAATCGGAGATCTCAGCCCGCTGCTGACCATAGTTAAAGACAAACCGCGTGTTGCCATTTTCTCTTACTCGTACGTCCGCTGGCAGATTATGCCAGGTCACACCTACTTCGGTGAGCCTTGACCTTATCAATCCGTCAAGCCCTACATCCGAAAGCCGGCCGGCAACATAAGTTACCGGTCCACAACGAACGATTGCCGGCCAACCATCTTCGGTCTCCTGGTCAACGTCCACACCATGTCCTGTTTCAAGGAATTCACGCCAACCCTCGAAACTTTTGCCGTCCTGAATTGGAATAGGAAACCCTTTTGGCCGTGTTTCGACCCGTCGAACCTTTATGTCGATCAGACTCTGCAATTCACCGGGAGCGAGATTGGGAGGAATTGCGAATTCTCTTGTCTTGGCACCTGTCCAGGGGCCTGCGAGAACGTGAGCGCCACAGTATTTCAAAGCGGATGCAAAGTCGGCATCGATCGTCATAAGCATCGGCACCAGAACCAGTTTTCGTTCCTGAATTGCCTCGGCCGTCGCCGGGACAACATCGACGTTCACCCCTGTTCGTCGCAAGGCTCTATAGTATCGAAAGACCGTGTCGAAGTGGGATACATCGGCACCGTGCGGCTGATAACCGAGCATCCACTGGCTTTCATAGTCAAACACGAGGGCAACATCGGCCCTGTTGTTGCTTGGCGCTGCCTGCAGTTCTTCAAGTTCCGCCGACACCTGCTTGCAAAGGTCGTACCCAAAGTTCGGCCGCCCATCGGGCAGCAGCAACCCTTCATGCATTTGCTCTTGTCCAAAATGGGGCTGCCGCCAGCGGAAAAAGCTGATCACTTCAGCTCCTGCGGCAAAGGCTTCCCAGATCCAAAGGCGACCTGCACCCTTGTGCGGATTGGGATTGTAGTTACCCCAGTTTATGGGACCATAGGGTTGTTGTTCCATGACCCACCAGCGACCGTTGGGCGATCCGTTTCGCAACTGACCGCATGTGCGGTAGAGGTCGTGATGGAAAGCACCGAAATCCGGATCGCCGATGCCGAAATATCGCTCCAAAAGCTCCGGATCGCCGATTTCCCGGCTGAGAAAGCCAAGCGGATAGGTATCCCAACTCGCGATGTCGAGATCCTTACTCAACTCGTAGTGGTCAAAGTCGAAAAACTTGCCCATGAAATTGTGGGCGACGGCCCGTCCCGGCGAATGCTCGCGGATGATTTCGGTTTGCACCGCATTGAAGGCCGCGACCTGGTCCGAAGAATATCTATGAAACTCCAGCCGATGAATTGGATTGGTTTCGGTTACCGCCCCTACGGGAAGCTCCACCTCATCGAAACTTCGATAGGTCATTGACCAGAAAACGTTTTTCCACGCTTCGTTCAACTTGTCGACCGAACCATACTTGCTTTTGAGCCAGCCACGAAAGCCCTGCAACGCTGAAGCGGAATAACTCAGAACTGTTTTATGGCAGCCATATTCATTGTCGGTTTGCCAGGCAACAATGGCATCGTTCTTACCAAACCTGATTGCCAGTTCCCGAACGATCCGCGCGCATTCGTTGCGATACTCGAGACTGCTGAAACAATAGTGCCGCCGCGCACCAAACCCACGCACCTGCCCCTCTTTGGACACCGGCAGCATGCCGGGCAGTCTGTCGACAAGCCATTTCGGCGGTGTTGGCGTGGGCGTGCCGAGGATCACCTTCAGCCCCTCGGCCGCGAGGACGTCAATCGCCCTTTCAAGCCAGTCAAACTGATACTGACCCGGTTCCGGTTCAAGTGTAGACCAGGCGAATTCACCGATCCTGACGAAGTCTATCCCGCCTTCCCGCATCATCTTCGCATCGGTTGGCCATCGGCTTTCAGGCCATTGCTCCGGGTAATAGCAAACGCCAAAGGCCTGTTTGGACAAAGGATCTGTCGACATGTTTTTTCCTCTCGTGCGCGCACGGGTGAGATGCTTGGATTGATTGGTAAATTCAGACGCAACTATTTAACGGCGCCTGCGGTGATGCCTGCCAGGAAGTAGCGTTGCAAAAAGACAAAGACGGCCAGCATGGGTGCCGTCAGCAGCACTGCGCCGACCATGATCGAGCCCCAGCTGACATCCGTGTTTCCGATCAACGAACCAAGAGCCACCGGTGCGGTCATCATGGCCGGGTCGTTGGTGATCAAAAGGGGCCAGAGATAGTTGTTCCAGCTATGCAGGAACAGAATTATCGAAAGCGCCGCGATCATCGGTCTTGCGAGCGGCAGCCCGATGTAGAGAAAGATCTGCCATTCCTTCACCCCCTCCACACGAGCGGCCTCGAAAAGGTCCTCGGGCAGCATGCTGAAAGCCTGCCGCATGAAAAGAACACCCAGGGAGTTGAATAGCGGTGGCAGGATCAGTGCAACCCAGGTGTTCGAAAGGCCGAAATCCCGCGCCACCATGATGAACTGCGGAATGACGACCACAAAGAACGGCAACGTCATGGTGCCCAGGATCAGCCCCAATATCACAATCTTGCCATGGAACCTGTAGCGCGCGATCGCCCAGCCGGCCATTGCAGTCAGTGCAACGGAGAGCACCGTGTAGATCAGTCCGACAACAATAGAATTGAACAGGGTGCGCAAGAATTTGGTATCGGTTTCAAGATCTCTAAGGTTTTCCAGGAAACGGGTTCCGGGCCACAGAAGAATTTCGTGGCTAAAGACAGCACTGTCCCCCATCGTTGAAAAGACAAACATCATGTAGACGGGCAAAAGCCAGATGATCGCCAAGGGCACGAGGAACGCGTGCAGCATCAGGCGGTTCACGAAACTGGAACGGTTGGTCATGTGCGCTCCCTTCCGAGCCACAGATTGAGCAGTGAGATCGCAACTGCGAGCGCTGCAATGGTGTAGGCGATGGCCGATGCGTAGCCGAAATTGAGATTCAGGAACCCTTGCCGATAGAGGAACAGGCCCAGTGTTTCAGTTGCCCCACCCGGTCCTCCCTGGTTGGTGATCAGATAGGGTTCGGCAAACAGCTGCATTGAGCCGATCACCGACAGAACCAGGCAGAACACGATGACCGGCCGGAGAAGCGGCAAGGTTATGTAGAGGAACTGCTGACGGGGCGAGACATTGTCCAGTCTGGCCGCCTCATAAACGTCTTCTGGAATTGACTGCAGCCCGGACAGGATGATGATGGCGTTGTAACCGACCCATCGCCACGTTACCGCGATGATGATGACAGCCATGGCTGCATCCGGATTTCCAAACCACTGGACGCCGGGCAATCCGACCGCTTCAATGCCTTTGTTGACGATCCCGAATTCCGAATTGAACATCAAACGGAACACGGCGGCATAAGCGGCTTCGCCGATCACGACAGGTGCGAAGAAGGCGAAACGGAGAAACCCTTTCGCCATAAGCAGTCTGGAATTGAGAAGCACAGCCAGAACTGTCGCGAGCGCGATCATCACTGGCACCTGAATGAGCAGTATCGTCAATGTGTTGCCGAGCGCATTGAAGAACGCGGGATCTTGAACGATTCGGCCCCAGGTCATGTCCGGGTTGAAGCTCCAGGGCAAGCGGCGCGTCGACATGAACGAAAGATAGAACGAATAGATAATCGGCCAGAGCCAGAAAGCGGCAAAAATCGCCAGGTAAGGCAGCAGAAATCCATAGGCGGTCGTTGTTCGAAGACGCATTCTTACACCGGGACAGTCAGGTTGAATTTTCGCAGGCGTGCGCGGCGGAAGGACTTGCCGCCCACGCCTGCACCGATCGCGCTATTCGGCTATCGGCAATCCGGTTGAAAAACTGATCTGCTGTGCCGCATCATCAAGCGCTTCCTTCGCCGTTCGGAATTCTCCGTTCAGATAAGCAATCTGTGTTGCCTGCATGACCTGGTCGGCATCGCCGAAGAACGGGGTACCGACGGCCGGCACAATCCGGTCGAGCGAAGACAATACGTCCTGCCAGATCTTCTGACCGCCCCAGAACTCCCTGGTCTCGCCAACATAGGGATCATCCAAGGCACTCAAGAGAGACGGAACCAGCCCGAATTCGCGGAGCATGGTCACTTGCCCCTCGTTTGTGCCAAGGGCATAGCTCACGAACTCGTATGCCGCTTCCTTGCTGTTGCTGGAATCTGCAATGGCAAGCAGTGACCCGCCGACATTGGCGGCGCGGGGGCCTCCCTCGGTGACGCTCGGCATGAAATACATCCCCCACAATCCCGACTGGTCTTCGGGAACATTTGTTCGCAAGGACCCTTCGAACCAAGCGCCATTCATCTGTGTGGCAACGGCATTGGCGGCTGCATTCTGGAGACGTTCGCCAAAATCACCGGCAGTCAACAGCCCTTCGTCCGACACTGTCTTGAGTACCTCAAGCGCGGCAACGCACCCGGGTTTGTTGATCGTTATGGTTTCGCCATCACTGGAGAAGTAACCACATCCCTGTTCGTTGGCGATCATTCGAAACCACTCGGCACCGCCATTCAGGTTGTCGTTTGTCATGACGACGCCTTCGTTGGCGGCCTGTATCTTCTTGCCGGCATCGACGAAATCGTCCCAGGTGCTGATCGTGTCGGGATCGACGCCCGCCTTGTCGTACATGTCCCGACGATAGAACATCATAACGGGCCCCGTGTCCCAGGGCATTCCATGGATTTTGTCGCCCGATTTCAGGGCTGCCATCTTGAATTCGGGAAACTTCTCGCGATCCTCATTGCCGAAACCAAGCTCGGCAAGATCGGTGGCACAATTCGGAAACTGAGCGGTGATCAGTTCCATTTCAATGTTCTGGAACTGGAACACGTCAGGTAGCCCTGTCCCTCCGGCTGCGCAGGCCGCCAGAACACGGCTTTTCACCTGGGCATATCCCAACTGCTCGATGTTCACCGTGATATCAGGGTGAACGGCATTGAAACCTTCGAGCGTCGATTCCAGGCTGCTTGCTGCGACCCCCCATGCCCAGACGGATATATCTGTGGGCTCACCTTTTGCAATGCCCACCGTGGATACAAAAATCGCAGTTGCGGCAATCAATCGGTTTTTCATTTTTGAAGCTCCTCCCATTGGCGCTCGAACTTGTGTTAACCTCATTCTTCCAAGATACGCGCACATGGGAGGGCCGTCTTGGACATAGGGAAGACAAACTTGTCCGTCAGTAAGATAGACGCCAAAAATCTTTGGGATCCCAAGCGAAGTCTCGTGGAGAAGCTGCCACACGAGATCGTCCTTGGGAGGGGATCGCCAAAGATCATGGCAACACCGCACTGGCACGCTCAGATCGAAATCAACTTTGTCTCGCAAGGCGAGGTTTCGTATGAGATGTGCGATGTTGAATGGACGATTCCATGTGGCTGCATTGCCCTCTTCTGGGGTGGTCTTCCTCACCGATTGACCGACTGCACCGTTGACAGTCAGATGGAGGCCATCCACCTCCCGCTGGTTCACTTTTTCCGCCTCCGGCTTCCTGACCAGATAACCGAAGTTCTCATGCAAGGTTCGGCCCTGATTACCTCAAACGCCCTGGCAGAAGATATTCACGTCTTCAAGCGCTGGTGTTCCTACCTTCGCTCCGACGACGACAGGAAGAAGTTTATTGCAGCAGAAGAACTCCTTTTGCGGTTGGAGCGCATTCCCCTGGACAGTTTCAATCTTATCGAAATGGGTCAGCGTATGGGATCTCAGACCGAAGAAAACGGGTCTATGGGGTTCGAAAAACTCGGACAGATGCTGGAGTTCATTACACGGAATTTCCGAGAGGATATCGATCCGGCAACGATTGCAGAATACATCAACCTGCATCCCAAGTACGCCATGAGCGTTTTCAAGAAATCCACCGGCATGACGTTGAACAACTACGTCAAACTGCTGCGGCTTTCCTATGCACAATCCTTGCTGCTGGGAGAAGGGGACAACATCCTGGACATCGCGATGGAGAGCGGCTTCGGATCGCTTTCCCACTTCAACAAGTGTTTCCGGAGTCATGTCGGAATGAGCCCAAGCGATTTCAAAAAACAATCATCGCTTCGTCGGGTTCAGCAATAAACGCAGCACCGGTCAAGCTGCTGAACCATCCATTGGCTAAGTCTACAGTTGCCCTTTTCCGTTTTGGAATCGAGGGAAGTTTAGGTCACACTCTCTTAAATCAGGCCGCGTTCTAAATCGCGCCCAGCCTTGCGGACATGCCCTGATCGGCGACAATTTCCGCGTCTCTTAGCAAAAAGGTGGTTAGTTTCCCGACATCAACCACCGAATTGACCTCACCCATGGCATGCCAGCTACGGAATTTTGCCTCGCGGCCAGGTTCTCCAGCAACCTTGGACACCGCCTCTGTCATTGTCAGCCCCGGCGCGAGCGCATTGACGCCTATTTTCCGTGGGCCGAGGCTCCAGGCCAGCGCGCGTGTCATGGCAACAATCGCACCCTTGGTCCCCGCATAAGCTTCATAGCCCTGATCGGACGCCCTTGCGTGATTGGAGGCAATGTTGACGATCGCCCCTCCTCCGGCCTTCGCAATGTGAGACGCGACAACCTGCGCCGCAATGAGAACCGGCCGCTGGTTTACATTCCAAAGGAGGTCCATCTCCTCCACAGTCATCATTTCAATCGGTTTCTGGATCGTGATACCGGCATTGTTGACCAGACCGCTGACGGGCCCGGATTCCTCGCACAGAGAGGAGATGGCCCCGGCAAGGCGCTCTGCATCCGAAACATCAACTCCCGGATTTCTGCGCCTTCGGCCTCTATCCATCGGGCTCTGGCAGGAACGATCTCGAATGCGACAACTCTCGCACCGGCCGCAACACATTGCCGGACGATGCCGAACCCGATACCTGCGCCACCGCCGGTCACGATGACGGTGCGTCCGGAAAGCGTTTTGCTCATTTCACTGCTCCCGCCGTAACACCCGACACGATCCTGCGCTGGAATATGAGAAACAGTCCCAACAACGGTGCGGAGCCGAGCTCCGCGGTAGGGAACAAAATGTCCTGTTGCACATTCAGATTTTCCAAGAACCGATAACACTTACCATGACCGCGTACATTTCTGCAGAAGTCAGCAACAGCAAAAGATAGGTGAAATCGTTCCAGGCCATGAGCGTGACGAAGAGCGACAGCGTGGTTGTCGTCTGGCCGAGCAGAGAAACGCCGCGTCAAACGAGACCTGTAACTGATGCAACCCATAGAACTGAACGGATCCATCCAAGTTGGTTGGCCAACTGGAATGGAAACGTGCACGATGCCTTGTTACTTGGCAAATGCGAACTCCGGCAGGAACGTCGCGATCGCAGGTATGAACAGGATCAGGATCAAAGTGAGAACCTCCACTTGAAGGAACCACCAGATCCCACCGAAGATTTCCCTCAGCGAAAATGATGGCACGACACCTTTCAGCACGAACGCGTTCAAACCGACAGGAGGTGTGATCAGACCAATCTCCAGCGTTTTGACGATCACGATTGCGAGCCAGATGGGATGGGCACCAAGTGCAACTAACGGCGGCACGAAGATCGGCACAGTCAGAAACATCACCGAGACCGGGTCGACCATACAGCCCAGCACCAGCAGCAGAAGCACGTAAATACAGACGATCCCCATCATCGGCACGTCAAGGCCAATAATGTACGCCGAAATAGCCCCTGATGCTCCACTGACCGCAAGGTACGAGGAGAAGATCAAAGCGCCGACAAGGATGATGAAGATCACGGACGTCGTCTGTGCCGTGTCGAGAAAAACTTCCCGGAGGACGGAGAAAGACAGCCGTTTGCGTAACAAGGCGATCAGAAAAGCCCCTACGGCACCGATGGCCCCTGCTTCGGTCGGTGTAATGATCCCTGCGTAGATACCGCCAATCACAACACTCCCAAGGGTCAAAAAGCTCCAGACACCCTTCAGCGAATTCATCCGTTGTTGTAACGTGGCTTTTGGAAGTGCGGGTGCCATTTCAGGGTTGCGGCTCACGCGGATGTAAATCATCACAAGATAGGCGAAGGCCGTCAGCAAGCCGGGGATTATCCCGGCAATCAGTAATTTCGGAATGGATTCCCGTGCGATGATTCCATAAACAATGAGGTTGATGCTGGGTGGGATCATTCCTGCGAGCGTGCCAACAGTTGCAACACACCCCGCTGCCAGCTTCCGATTCACATTGAGGCGCAGCATTTCCGGTATCGCCACCCGCCCGAACACTGCGGTCGACGACGTAGTGGACCCCGAACAGGCGGCAAAAGCCACCGCGGCCACCGTGGTTGCAAAGACCACACTGCCTTTTAGATGCCCAAGCCAGGCGCGCGCGGCGCTGTATATGTCCTGCGTGATACCAGCTTTGGCCGCCACATGGCCCATAAGAAGGAACAGAGGCACCGCGCTCAGTGCGTACCCCGACCCGATGTCGAACAACCGGCTTCCGATTGTGTCGAGCGTGATCATGGTGCCGCGAATGAAGGCAAATCCCATGGCACCGGACAAAAGCAGAGCAATCCCTACCGGAACACGGAATACCATCAAAACGGCCACCATACCGATAACGAATGGTAACTGAAGGGACTCTATCATTTTACTTTCTCATCTTTGACGGGCGCTTGAAGTGCAGTTTCACCTACTGCGGCTTCCTCGAGCAGCACGTCGTGCGCGATCAGGTTGATCAACTGGATCAGAAATCGCAGTGAAAACAGCCCTAGGCCAACCGGTATTCCGGCACGGGCCCACCAGGTTTTGACTTCAATAATGCCCAGGACCGTGTCGCCCATGGCATAGGCATTCCAGGCCGATACTGCACTCGTCCACGTCAACGCCGCGAAGAACAGGCAAGCAACGAGCAGATAGATGACCTGGACAACCTTTTGCGCACTGCGGGGGATATGGTCATAGAGGATACCGACGGTGATATGCGCGTCCCGACGTTGGGAAAACCCCAGCCCCAGGTAGATCAGGTAGACAAACATCAAGCTGACATACTCATAGGAACCTGGCACGCTAACTTTGAACAGCGACCTCGCCAGAACCTCGAGTACGGTTATTGTCATCATCGTCGCGACGGCCATGGCGGACACATAGCAAGCAATTTCCTCCAGCTTGCTTTGTAGCCATATGCCGCTGCAGGCTAGACTCGCCATCGACACGTCCCTCCCTTAAAAAATAGAATACCAATCAGTCACACATTGCGTGTGCCGAGCTTACAGTCTGCCGAATGTTTCTGTAGTGTCTTGATATTGTTGCGCCGCCCACAACCCGTGCAGTTGTCTTGAGCGGCGCATTTGATGATTAGAAGAAAGCCCGGGCCCTGATCGGTCTAGATGTTAGCCGCCGTGCTTTTTCAGGATCACCATAAAGTTGTCTAGAACAGCCTGGCCCGGAAGGCCTTCAGCTTCGCGTGCATCGGCCCAGCTCTGCCAAGTAGAGTCGCGCACCGCATCCATCTTGGCCTGTTCGGCAGGCTTCAGATTCACGACTTCGGTCATCTCCATCAATGCTGCATGGGCTTCTACTTCAGCTTCTTCCAGAAGGTTACGGGCCTGAGCAACCGTTTCATTGCCAACCTGCTCCATCACAGCCTGAACATCAGCCGGAAGCGCGTTCCAAGTGTCAAGATTGATGGAGACTGGCATTGGGAAGTAGAACCAATCCACGTCATCCCAGTAACTAAAGATTTCTCCGAACCCGAAAGCATATGCATCGGCTGGCGAACCAATGATTGCGGCCGTCACAACTTTGCGTTCAGCTGCCGCCGGCAGTTCACCCCACGGGATGCCATAGACGGTGATGTCCAGCTGTTTCAGAATTTCAGCGGCACCTCCATGCGCACGGACCTTGGCCGCTTTCAAATCTTCGATTGTGCGGATCGGATCGTGCGAAAGCAGCTGGATGGAACCCCATTGGCCCGGAAACAAATACTTTTGGTTCATCGCAGTGAATTCTGCTTCAACCGCCGGCGTCTTGAAGAGCTCATGACCGGCCTGAGCGTGGGCCATTGGGTTGTCTGTCATGAACGGAAGCGATGTTACATTCGCCAGCGGGAAGATGCCCGGGTTATAGACTGGAGAGAACTCGCCCATATCGAACGCACCAACCTTGATGTTTTCCGGCTGGCCAGAAAGCTTGCCAAGAGGACCGCCGAAAATTCGGTTGAACTTCACTTGGCCATCGGTGCGTTTTTCCACTTCGTCCATAAACCAACGGGTTGCGAGGTTTGACGGGCCTTGCCCGGTAAACGCATGATATGTGAGGTTGATTTCCTCTGCCATTGAGGGTGCCGGGATGGTCAGCGTAGAGGTTGCAACCAGCGCACTCGCGCATAGCGTTTTGATGAATTTCATGTCAGTTTTTCTCCCATTGTTACTCTTCGGTCGCCACGACCAAGGGCAGGCGCCCGTAAAGGCAATCCAGCGACCCTTGACAGTCTCCTCCTCGTCGATTGTCGCTTGACTGGTCTGGCCGCTGAGTAATTGGTAACCTTTGACCGCAATACACGGGTATGGGGGATCACGCCCTGAATTTGCGGAAACCCGCACCGTTGGGGAGCACATCCGCAGACGCACACTAGGAATGCAATCAAACACTAGCGAGCGGTGTCAAGCAGCGTCACTCGATCGCACCGCCGATGATAGGTCTGAGCTCCTGGAAGGATGCTCTGAAAGGCTGTCGCTGGAATAGTTTTCACTTTCTCGTCCAGCTCTCCCTGATTGTACAGCCAGCACGACGAAATAGGACCGAAACCGGACACTTTTCGCCTGTGATCCGCTGCAGCTCAGCGATTTCCTCGTCGCTCGCGTCGGTATCTAGGATCACTTTAAGCTCGATAACTGGAAATGGAGATCCAATTTCCGCCTTTCCGAATACGCCGCGCGTATCGAAGTGTCCGCAAACTTCCAAATCCATGCCCCGCAGTTCAATCCTCAGCAGCCCTGCTACATAGTTTGCGATCACATTTGTGCAGCCCAGAAAGGAAGACAGCATGGTTTCCAGCGGTGTCGCGAAAAGATCAGTACCGCCGCGCTCTGGAGGCTCGTCGGTTGTGACAACTTTCCCGCGTGCGACCATTTCGGTCCGGGCATGAGTCACCGCATGACCTTTCACATCAATCTTGAACAGGTCTGGCATGACATGCGCCATTGGGGTCTCCTATTTCTCGTACTTCTGCGGTGCTTTAGCCATCCTGACGCAGAATAAGGTCAAGTGGTGCTCTTCTGAGCGTGATCGCCAAGGCACTGGAGTTGTTAAGACTTCTTCCAGCAACAGAGTTTCGGAATGCAAATTAGGGAGGACACATTCCGCAACATCTGTTGCTGGATGTCAGACAATTGTCCGACCTGAGGGTTGCTGTTGATCGTTTTCTGACCGCCAAGCGGAGCGCATGCGTTTGTCGCTCAACCGAAGCCGCTTAAAACAGCGGTAGCCCCGGAGTTTTGACTTTTATGCGATACAGTGAAGTGGACGACGTAAAATAGAGGTCTGTCAGATCGACTCCGCCCCAGGCGAAGTTTGCCGTGAACTCCTCCATTCGGATGACGCCGAGTGTTGCGCCATTCGGTGCAATCACATGAACCCCACCGGGACCGGTGCAATAGACATTGCCCTTGCTGTCGATCTTCATTCCGTCCGGATGACCTTCGCCCTCACCGACATTGACCTCAACCCAAACGTCACCGCCTGTAGCCGAACCATCTTCGGCAATGACAAATGTACGGATATGTTTACGGTCGGTGTCGTTTACGTAAAGCGTGTTCTGATCGAGCGAGAAGCAAAGTCCATTGGGCTGGGCGAAATCATCGGCCAACTGGGTGATGGTCTTTCCGTCGGGTGTCACGCAATAAACGCCCTGCCTGCCCATTTCGGCGTCTCGCTTGACACCGAAAAAGTCCATGCGACCGTAGGTCGGATCGGTGAAATAGATCAGCCCATCTTTGCGCACCACGATATCATTCGGGCTGTTCAACTCCTTGCCGTCAAAGTGAGTTGCCAGCGTCGTGATGGTCCCGTTGATTTCGGTTCGCGTTACCGAACTGGTGGCATGCTGGCAGGTCAGAATGCGACCTTCACTGTCGTAGGTGTTGCCATTTCCCATATTGCTTGGCTTGCGGAATGATTTCACTTTGCCGTCCCCGCTCAAGCGAAACATCTCGTTGCCAGGTATGTCGGAGAACGTCAGATGCTTCTCTACCGGATGCCATATTGGGCCCTCGGTAAACAGAAAACCCGTCGCAACTTTCTCGAGTGTCGCGCCAGGATCGACTATGTCGTTCATCCAGTCATTGCGTATCTCGATACTCACGAACCGGCCCTCAGTTCCCTGACGCGCTGTCCGCCCGCAAACCAATCTGTCTCATCAACCTCGTCAAAGGTTACCCAGACGTTCTCTTTCGGAATTCCCGCCGCCTCGGAGATCGAGTCCGTTACAGCCGACTGCACTTTGGCTTTGATCGCTTCTCGGTCGTGTTCAATCACTTGTTTCACGATCCGGATATTCACAAACGGCATCGGTGTCCTCCGTTGGGCTCGCAGCCGTTCAATCGCGGTCTGCCTTGGTGTAGCTGAGATAAGCTTAGGGTGTTGGAAGACGTGAGTATCTGTCGGCACACGCAACAATTGAGCGGAGACACACAAGAGAATTGCGGGTTCCCGCAAGATATTAAGATTAATTGGCTAAATTTGGTGACGGCCCATCCAAACGCGCAGGTTTTCTTCTTCTTTACGCAAGGCATCTGTATTCAAAATGCCTTGCGTAAAGGCAAGGGAAATAGCCCTCGTTCGAGAGTTGAAAGTTGGGCCCCAATCTCCGGTTGGAGCATCACTCTTGTCCAGGCCAAGTTTCTGATAGAGATGCTGAAGTCGGCTTTGGGCCCCACGCAAAGACACATTGCGGCGTGCGGCCATCGCTTTGTCCGTCAGGCCAAGGCAGAGGTCCACCAGCGCTTCGTATTCAAGTTCACTTAGCCCCAAAAGCCGGTCGCTCGCTCTCTGTTGCACCCCGCGCACTTCGCGGTCGATAACGCATTGCTCAGCGACAAAAACCCCCTGCAAGGCCAGTTGCAACTGCTCCGCCGGGGCGGATTTCAGCACATAGCCATAAACGGCAGCACCGGGCACAATCTTCGTAATGCCGCGAATGTAAGCCTCTTCGGTGTAGTTCGACCAGAACAGAATCTTGGTGCTGGGTTTCTTGGCCCAAATATTCTTCGCTACTTCGACACCGGTCATACGTGGCATCTGCAGATCCAGCACAACTGAGTCAAATTCACCCGCGTTAAACTCAGCAATTGCCTCGGCACCATCCTCAGCCATGGCCAATACATCCAGGTTCGACAAGGTGTTCCGCGCCACCTTCTCGACAAAAGCAAGGTGCAGTTTGTCATCTTCGACTATCAAGAGACGCATAGTCGTTCCTGCAAATTGAAATGTAAGATCATAGCACCGGCCCCTCGCGGTCCGTTTTGCCAGCAGCCGAGGGCACCGTGATTTGAACTCGTGTACCTGTCGGGTTCAGCAATCGCTCAAACTGCACATTTGCCGAAATCAGATTAGCTCGCGTTAGAATATTGCTAATTCCTCTCTCGGACGCCAAATCCGGCTCGGAAATTCCGGTACCGCTGTCCTCAATCGCAACAACCATCTTGGCGCCGACCCGTGCAATGTACACATCGATTGAATCACACTCTGCATGGTTCAATGCGTTGTTTACAGCCTCCTGCACGATCCGAAACATGGCCGTCCGAACAGTATCCTGTAGGGTGTCCATTTCGCCGTCGGACCGGTCATGCACATGCATCGCGATCTGACGGCATATCTGTTTTTGGCAACGCTGCAAATGTGCTTCGACAGCTTCGCTGAACCCAAAAAGCTGCAAAACGCCCGGTTTCATATTTTCGACGATGCCGCGTATCTCATCAAGGCAATTGTCGAGTTCCTCTTGCAGGGCATTGATCTCTTTCTGCGCGGCAATGGACCCTCCATCGATCCGAGACATGCGACGGCGAATGCGTGTCAGATCGGCCAGCGTTTGGTCGTGCAAGTCCATGCCAAGACGTTGGCGCTCACGTTCCATACCTTCAGTGAGCCGCAGCGCGCCCAATCGCAGAGCTTGCTCCCGCCCTGTCGCTTCCAGTTCGGATAGGGCGGAATCTTTGGCCTCCTTGGCGCGCTCCAGCGCGAACAGGAAAGCCGCAACCAGATCCGCGGCTCCCTGCGCTAGAACCACAAGTTCTTCGTTGTAAAAATTCCTCTTGTGGCTTGAGATCGCAAGCGATCCAATTAGTTTCCCTTGAACCCGAAGCGGCACAACGATTCGACTGTGCAGATTGGCATCAAACAGGGGTTTGCTGTCAGACCCTTCGAAATGGAAACGCGAGTCAGTCCAGGCATCATCGGTGAGAATATAGGGGGTGTTTCCGCGCAAAACATCCCGGATCGGGCTTTCTTCCGTCGGCTTCGCAGGGTCTTGCGTGTCGCCCCACGCCGTGCGGATCTGCGCTTCGTAGCACATCTGTGTGCCCGATGAGTGCAGCAACACAATGTCGAGATGGTCATGCGTGATCAGCGCTTGCAGCCGACTGGCGAAATTCTGCAATACCAGTTCGTACTCGGTTTGCCCGGCGATAGCTTGTGCAATCGACAGAAAACAATCCAGAGCTTCCCCAGCATTCGGCATAAGTGCAGATACTCCCTTCTCGGGTGCTGCTATTTGTGCATAGAAGGTGTTCTGTTTCAAACTGTCCTCTTGCCGAATTATTAGAGATCTGACCCTCAGAGAGAATGGGCCGAGGGGCATTCAATTTCGCGTACGATCCCAAAACTCAAAGGGACGCGCCACGCAATGTGCCGCCCAGTCATGGCTAAAACTGGCGTGTTCTGAGTGTCTCTCGTTCTTTTACTTTTTCGACAGCCCTACACTGGGTTATGCGACGTCAGAGAAGTCTGTAACTGCCAAGCGCGCAGTATTTTTGCGGGAACCCGCAAAATCAGAGTGAAATCCTTGCTGACGAAATGCTTCTGGATGCAAAGCGGTCCGCATTTGCCTGCAACCAGAATGCTTTGGCTTTCGGCTTCGTGCTCGCGGCCACTGCAATGCGTTTGGCTTAATGGTAGTAAAATCTAAGACCTGATCCATTTCTTGTTCAAGTCCAATAGTTTGCGAAAAGAGACAAGCAACATGAAGCACAATTCGCTTTGGCGAGTGCAACGGCGGTAGCGGTCCGCCGCTACCATCATCAAACCCGTCACTATCGATGTCTACGTTCTGTGATCGAAAAGAACGCAAAGCGGTCTCACACGCTGCCGCCAAAGCGACATCAGGTTCGCATTGAGCGAGGTTTCGGTCGCAAAGAAGCCGTGCATGGCGTTGGACGTGAGCTGGACGCCACCATCCAGAACACAAAATTATCCACAGGCTAAGTCATTGGTAAATATGGCGCACCGGGGAGGATTCGAACCCCCGACCCCCAGATTCGTAGTCTGGTGCTCTATCCAGCTGAGCTACCGGTGCGTATAGGGCGAAGATCGCATCATCGGCCAGACTGGCACTTTCAGATGATCGTCTTGCGGTGTTCGGGGCCGCTTTGTGTGCTCCGGACAGGGCGCTTACCTACTGCGGACAGACGGGGAATGCAAGGACCTTTTTGAACTTTTTTCAAGGAATTGTCACATATTCAGCAAAGCCCTTGATTTCCTTCGATCCACTGCTCAAAGCCAAGGATTGTGCACAGCCTGCCTCTCAGATAGAGCGATCAGGCACTTCAAGATAGAAACAAGTGCCGGGCCTTGTTTCATCGAGTTTGATCTTGCCGCCATGGGCTTTCAGAAGCTCAGCGACAATTGCCAGACCAAGCCCGATACCTCCCTGCTTGGAGCCTGAATGAAATGCCTTGAAGAGCGCTGATTTGATGTTGTTCGGGATACCGGGACCAGTGTCGGATACAGTCACATGAACGCAGGTTCCCCTTCGCTCGGCTTCCAGCGTGATCCGCCGCACCAGCGTTTCGTCTCTTTCGGTTTCAAGGGCCTGTACTGCATTGCGGACAAGGTTGAGCAGAACACGGAATATCTGCTCCGGATCCGCGTCGATCTCGATTTCGACCGGCACCTTGTTTTCAAAGGCCACGTTCTCGTGATCCACCAGACCGAGGACGTCGGCAACATCATCCCCTACCCGCTGCAATGCCAGGAGCCTGCGTTGCGGAGCCCTTTCCTGGGCCTTGCCGTAGGACATGACTGCCTGGGTGTAACCGACAGCACGATCAAGCGTTGCCAGGATCTTGGGCGCAAGCCGGCTGACGGTCGGGTCGGGTACATGTTCCAGGCGCTCCAGGAACAATTGCGCTGACGCCAGCAGGTTTCTCAGATCGTGATTGATTTTGGAAACCGCGAGACCAAGATCGGCAAGACGCTGTTTTTGGTGCAACGCTCTTGAAAGGGCTTCTTCCATGGCGGCAAGGCGGATTTCCGCGTCACCAAGTTCGTCGCGACGGCCTGAAATACGCATGATGCGCGAGCTGTCTTCAGGGCTTTCGGCAAACCGTTCCATGGACTGTGTCAGCCGGCGCAGCGGTCTGATGAAGAGTGCGCGCAGCGTGATGTATACAAGGCTGGCCGTAATGACGGAGATAACCAGAGACAGCGCCAGAATGCGTCCTGAAAAGGCCAGCATGTCCTGTTGAAGAAGCGCAATCGGCAGCACGACGTCGACACGCTCGGTATGCCCCATTTGCCCGGCACCAATGACCCGCATGACACCATCGCCGCGATAGAACAACACCTCGAAACTGCCGACAATGGAGGCCCACGGGGTCACGTTGGCCATATCGATGACGACATCGACGTCACCGGGTACGTCGCTCATCGCAATCAGGCTGCGGCGTGTGCCCTGGTCGAGCGAGATCGCAACAGCGCCTGTCGTTCGCAGAAGCTCTTCTTGAAGCCGCGGTGCGATTGTGTTGGTTTCAGCCAGAACGGAGGCCGCAACGCCCGCCGTGGTCAGCCGGTCCATCAGCCAGGTGTTGCGGAAGTTTGCTATTGACGGCACATAGATGAACACCTCGGCGAGCATGACGAAGAGAACCGTCATCATCAACAGCTTGCCCGAAAGGCCGCCGAACAGATAGCGACCGACAAGATCGCTCTGGCCGGAAGAACCGGCTTCATCTTTGGATGGGACAACCGACCCTTGCGGTGCGCCCTCATGCTTCATGTCTGATCTTCCCAAACTCGTCGGCCAATACGCGGCCCTTGCGGCAATCGATTATCCAAATTTGCGCAGCAAACCGATTGCGCGGCGCACCCAAACATTTTTCGGTGCATCCGCATAGTAGGAAATTGCAGCCCGGCGCACCAGCTCCCCCAGGGTCGGATAAGGCGAGATGAATCCGGCAAGATCTTTCATCGCCATCTTTTTTGACACTGCCAGCGAAAGAAGGTTGACGATTTCCCCAGCCTGGGCACCGACGATATCGGCACCCAGCAGCCGTCCGCTAGGTCCGGCAATCAGCTTGAGCTTTCCGATTGTTTCCCCCTCGGCAAGAGCCCGGTCATTGCGGTCATAGTCTGCTGTGAGCACCTTGACCTTGTCGCCGTGCTTCTTGCGCGCGTCAGCTTCGCTCAGGCCGACATGACCGAGTTCCGGAGAGGTGTAGGTAACCCAGGGCACAACATCATCGTTCATGGCAATCGGCAACCTGAAGAGGATCGATCGAATGACAAGTCCGGCCTGATATCCAGCCACATGGGTGAATTGCAGTCCGCCGGCGACATCACCGATTGCATATGCTCTGCGATTGGAGGTGCGCAGTCCCTTGTCAACCTTGACACCGCGCCGGTCAAAATCGATTCCCGCCTGTTCCAGCCCAAGACCGTCGACATTCGGCTGACGACCGGCGGCAACAAGCAAGTGGCTTGCCGAAACCTCAACATCCTCGCCCGATTTTGTCCTGCCGTTTACCGTAACGCCGGCGGCCGTCTTGGAAACACCTTCTACTGCTGTTTCTTCCAGGATCTCGACGCCGTCTCTTTTCAGCTGATCCAGCACGATCCCGGCAAGTTCCGCATCATCCTTGCCAAGCGCCTTTGCAGCCTCAAAGACAGTCACCTTCGCGCCCAGCCGCCTATGTGCCTGAGCCATTTCCAACCCGATCGGGCCACCGCCGATAATGACGAGATGATCCGGCTTTTCCCGCAATTCGAAAAGTGTCTCATTGGTCAGGTAGGGTACGTCTTTAAGACCCGGGATCGGAGGCACAAGTGCGCTCGAGCCGGTCGCCACCACAAAACGGCGCGCTTTGATTTCCGTCTCGCCTGAAACAACAGTGTCAGGCGCAGTGAAACTTGCCTCTTCACGCAGAACCGTGACACCGAGGCCCTCAAACCTTTCTTGCGAATCGTGCGGTTCGATGGCGGCGATGACACTCCGGACATGATCGTTCGCCTCGGCAAACTCAACGGCTGGAGGTCTGCCGGCATGAATGCCGAATTTTTCGCTCTTGACGGTTGCCTGCGCCGCCTTGCCAGCGGCAATCAGCGCCTTTGAGGGTACGCAGCCATAATTCAGGCAATCGCCGCCCATCAATCCTTTTTCGATGAGAACAACTTCGACCCCGAACGCAGCTGCCGCGGCCGCAACCGACAGGCCACCGGAACCGGCACCGATCACACAAATATCCGGGGTCAGCACATTCGCCATAACAGTATCCATTTAATTGAGTTTTTATTGCCCTGGCTAGGGTGAGGGAGATCTGGCCGACTACTTGGCGCTCAGCGCGAACCAAACGGCATGATTGAAAGACCTGGTTCGATTTTTCATTTGTTGCCCGCTTTCATTCACTGAAACGCTTTCTCACCGCGCACGCATTTTTTTCATGGCAACGGGAATGAGACTGGCCAGTCCGAGGGCGAAAAAGGCGGCAAGCAACTGCGGTGTCACGAGTGCGGATATGTCAACCTGGCATGTTCCGGCGGCGGCACAGCCGGGATCTGCTGCCTCCTGCGCTTCAATGACGCTGTCCAGCCCGGACCCGATAAAGGCAAACGCGAAAGTGCCCGGTACGATGCCGATGAATGTCGCCAGCGCATAGGACGGCAAAGCCATCTGAAAGATCGCCGGAGCAATATTGACCAGCCAGAACGGGAACAGGGGTGTCAGCCGCAGAAACAGGAGGTAATTGAACGCGTCCTTGCGAAACCCCTCGGCAAGTTTCGACAAGAAAGGCCCCGCGCGTTTGGTCAGAACCTCACCTATTGACGAACGGGCAACAAGAAACAGTGCACAGGCACCGACCGTGGCGCCAAAGACAGTAGCAAAACCGCCGATTATCCAACCGAACAGAAAACCGCCGGCAATCGTTAGAAGTGACGCTCCGGGAAAGGAAAGCGCAACGGCGATGGTGTAGATCGCGACATAGGCGAGAATCGCCAGAACGATGTTTTGGTCAACATAGGCCGCAAGCTCCTGCCGTTCCATGATCAGGTTGGACAAGGTCAGCTGCTTGTGCAGCCCTTGTGAAAATGCCAGCACCATCAGCCCGACGAGCACGGCAACCGGAAGCCATCTCTTGACGGATGCGAACACAGAACGATCCGCCGATGCAACGACGGGCGGGTCCTGGTCCTTTTCTGCAGTCATCGTTTTGGCCTCGTCCCCCGACATACCTACCTATTCCTGCTTTATCTTTTTTGGTGGGCTCTTGCCCGTGACATGTTCTAGATATGCAGATGTACCTTAAATCTTCTAAAAAGAAGCGTGTATCACCGATAAGTGACGCTTTCCCGCGTTCGGTTCACCTGTAAGTGATCGGGTGAATTTCTTCAGAAATTTGACACGCAAAGTTGACTTGCGGCTGCATGGACCGTATAAGCGCGCTCGATCGGGACATGCATTCGGACCCAAGGCTTATAGAGCCGCGCTCTTCAAGCGCTTCGAGTGCTTCCTCCATAGAATTTATAAATGAACAAGGGCCGCGCAGTAAGCCGCGCGGGGAAGAACAATGAAGCGTACGTATCAACCGAGCCGTCTTGTCCGCAAGCGCCGCCACGGCTTCCGCGCACGTATGGCCACCAAAAACGGTCGTCAGGTGCTTGCTCGCCGCCGCGCAAAGGGCCGCAAGAGCCTTAGCGCTTAACCGGCACCCTGCCCGCAGCGCGCCGGGTTGGCGGCGTCTGCCAACACCAATCCGCGGCTATGGACACACTTAAAAAGCGCTCCGAATTCCTGGCGGTCGCCAAAGGCGGCCGGCTGGGTCGGCGCGCTTTTGTCGTTCAGGGGCTGGAACGAAAGAGCAATGATGCGCCGCGCGTGGGCTACACGGTCACGAAGAAAACCGGTAATTCCGTCGCACGCAGCCGGATCAAAAGGCGCCTCAGGGCGGCCATTGCCGAGCTCGACACCAAAGAAATTCCGCAAAACGCCGATTTTGTGCTGGTTGCACGCTCAAGTGCGCTCACTCTTCCCTTTCAAAATCTCGTTGCAGACCTTAAATCTGGCCTAGGCCAAGTCTTGGATCCGGGGACGCCACGCGGACGGGGAAAGCCGCGCCGGGGACCAAAGCAAGCGCAAACGACATCGCGCAGGAAACAGGGGTAACTCCAGTTGACGTCAGATAACCGAAATACGATTCTCGCGGTCGTTCTGTCCCTGATTGTTCTGATTGGCTGGCAGATGTTCATCGCCGTGCCTTATCAAGAACGCCAACAGGCAGATCTTGAAGCCCAGCAACGCGCACAAGGCACAAGCCAGACGACAGCGACCGGCGTCAATCCGGATGCACCGCAACCGTCGACGGCGACCCCGGGCGCAGGTACCACAGCACCGGGCCAAACAGCGGGCGGTCAAGTCAACTTCGCCAATCGCGACCAGGCCCTTGCCGCGTCCCAGCGCGTGGTCATCGACACACCCCGCCTTGAAGGGTCGATCAGTCTGACCGGTGGACGACTGGATGACCTGCGTTTGAAGGATTATCACGAGACAGTCGACAAAAGCAGCCCAACCATTGTGCTGTTTTCACCAAAGGGCAGCCCCACTCCCTATTATACCGACTATGGATGGGTCGCCGATCCAGGTGCCGAGGTCACACTTCCTGGACCCGACACACTCTGGTCCGTAGAGGGCTCCGCGTCTCTCACGCCGGCCACGCCCCTGACACTCACGTGGGACAATGGTTCAGGCCTGACCTTCAAGCGGACCTATTCGGTGGACGAGGACTACATGTTCACCGTCGACCAGTCCGTCGAGAACGCCTCGTCAACAGAGGTCACGCTCTATCCCTATGGTTTGATTGCCCGCAACGGCATCCCGGAAACCAGCGGCATCTGGATCCTGCATGAAGGTCTTCTCGGGGTCTTCGGTGAAGAAGGCCTTCAGGAAGTCGACTATTCCGACCTTGAGGACGAAGGCTCTGTCCGTCCGGCCAAAGTCGACCAGGGATGGCTCGGCATTACCGACAAGTACTGGGCTGCAACGCTGATTCCCGTCCCGGGTCAGGAATTCCAACCCGGCTTCAGTCATTCACCTGCAACCGGCAATTTCCAGGCTGACTATCTCGGCAATGGTGTTGTTGTTGCCGCAGGCGGCAGCGGAGAAACCAGTTCCTATCTCTTTGCAGGTGCCAAGGAGACCAAGCTTCTGGATGCTTACGAGGAAGCCCTCAGCATCAAGCAGTTCGAGCTTCTGATCGACTGGGGCTGGTTCTACTTTTTGACCAAGCCGATGTTCTTTGCCATCGACTATTTCTTCCACCTGATCGGCAACTTCGGTGTGGCTATTCTCGTGGTGACGGTTCTGATCAAACTGGTCTTCTTCCCGCTCGCCAACAAGTCTTATGTGTCGATGAGCAAAATGAAGCTTGTTCAGCCGCAGATGACGGAAATCCGCGAAAAATACGCGGATGATCGTCAAAAGCAGCAGCAGGCATTGATGGAGCTCTACAAGCAGGAAAAGATCAATCCGTTGGCAGGCTGTCTGCCGATCCTGATCCAGATCCCGGTGTTCTTTGCGCTCTACAAGGTCCTGTTCGTCACGATCGAAATGCGCCATGCGCCCTTCTTCGGCTGGATCCAGGATCTTTCTGCGCCTGATCCAACTTCCCTGTTCAATCTCTTCGGACTGATCCCCTGGGATCCACCGCAGCTGCTTATGCTCGGCGTCTGGCCGCTGATCATGGGCATCACCATGTTCGTTCAGATGAAGATGAACCCGGCTCCGCCCGATCCGACGCAGCAGATGATCTTCACCTGGATGCCTGTGGTGTTCACTTTCATGCTGGCGTCGTTCCCGGCCGGCCTGGTGATTTACTGGGCCTGGAACAACTCGCTCTCGATTGCCCAGCAATATGTGATCATGCGCAGGCAAGGTGCCAAGGTAGAGCTTTGGGACAATCTCGGTTCCATGTTCAAGAAAAAGAAACCGGCTGCAAACGACAAGAGCTAGAGGGGCTGACAAGCCCAGGTTGAACTGCTAAACACCAAGGCCTCGCCAACTGGCGGGGCCTTTTTTGTTCCTAGAGGAGTGCATCGACCAATGATCCGATGAAGCAAGACCTGACCAACAAGGCGAAGTCGCCGGCCGGCAGGTCGTCCGCGCAAACAGCGCAGTTCTCTCTTCCCTTGATTTCTTGCCAATTGGAGGTCACATGCACGGCCCGTCCCCCGATACTCTTCATCCGTTCAAGGGCGAACCGCACACGGTTTTCCTTAAAAACACGATCACGCGTCCGAATATCGAAGTCGGCGATTATTCCTATTATCATGATGCTGAAGATGCGACCGATTTTGAAAATCGCAATGTACAGTACCACTTTGAATTCATTGGTGATCGGCTGAAAATCGGCAGGTTCTGTGCGCTTGCACAGGGCACCACTTTCATTATGAACGGCGCCAACCACGCGATGACCGGGTTTTCGACGTATCCCTTCCACATCTTTGACGATGCCTGGCATGGGCAATTCGAACCGGGCAGTATTTTCGATCATTTGCGCGGCGATACGATCGTTGAAAATGATGTCTGGTTCGGCACCAATGCCACTGTTATGCCAGGCGTCACAATTTGCTCTGGCGCCATAGTTGGCGCTCATTCCGTGGTCGCATCGGATGTCCCCCCTTACGCGATCGTGGTCGGCAATCCTGCACGCATCGTCAAACTTCGCTTCGATGAGGCAACAATCGAGCGGCTGCTGGAGATTGCCTGGTGGAACTGGCCGATAGCCAAGATCAGCCGGAACCTGAAAGCCATCTGGGGTGCCGACATTGCCGCCCTGGAGCGCGCTGAGTGCGAGCCTGAGAGTGATCTCGACGTGGCAGCTGAAGCAGGGTAGAAGGCCCGTCATGACAGACGAACAAGACTTTTCCCCTGAAGACCTGGAGGCGGGCAGACTGCTTTTTGCCCGCCCCTGGGAGTTTCTGACCAGCGTGACAGACATGGCCAATCTGCCGGATGCGGCAGAAGCGGAAATTGCATTTGCGGGACGTTCCAACGTGGGCAAGTCCAGCCTGATCAATGCCCTGACCGGACGCAAGGGACTGGCGCGGACATCGTCAACGCCCGGGCGAACCCAGATGCTCAACTTCTTTGTCGCCCCGGACACGCCGCTGACCGTCGTCGATATGCCCGGCTATGGATATGCGCAGGCTCCCAAGGAGCTTGTCGAAGCCTGGACCAACCTCGTGTTTTCCTACCTCCGGGGCCGCCCGAACCTGCGCCGGGTCATCCTGCTGATCGACAGCCGCCATGGCAACAAGAAAAACGACCTTGAAGCGATGGACCTGCTCGACAAGGCAGCCGTCGTCTATCAGGTGGTTCTGACCAAGGCTGACAAGATCAAGCCGCCACAGCTGAAACGTCTGATCGCCGACACCCAGGCCGCCCTTGCAAAACGCGTTGCAGCGCACCCGCAAATCATCGCGACATCCTCAGAAAAGAACCAGGGGATCGATAAGCTGCGCGCCGAACTCTGCCTGCTGGCCAATCAATAGATACAGCTCCATTGTGCCGCAAAGCACTCGGAGCTGATGATTGTGAACACCGGGCAAACCGGCTATAGCAGGGATCCTTCGCGTTCCGTTCCGAGAAGTTGTTGAGTATTCCACACCTATGACCACCCCCGAAACCGCCAACCGCGCCCACATTATTGCTCACGCGCTGCCCTATATGCAGCGCTACGACAACAAGACCGTTGTCGTGAAATACGGCGGCCACGCCATGGGTGATCCAGAGTTGGGCCAGGCTTTTGCGCGCGACATCACGTTGCTGCGCCAGTCAGGCGTCAACCCGGTCGTGGTTCATGGCGGCGGGCCGCAGATCGGCAAGATGCTGCAAAGGCTCAACATCGTCAGCGAATTCAAGGGCGGCCTGAGGGTCACCGACAAGGCAACGGTTGAAGTTGTTGAAATGGTGCTGGCCGGTGCCATCAACAAAGAAATCGTTCAGATGATCAATTCCGAAGGTGGCCGGGCTGTCGGATTGTGCGGCAAAGACGGAAACCTCGTGACGGCACGCAAGCTGCAGCGAACCGTGGTCGATCCTGACAGCAACATTGAAAGCGTTGTGGATCTGGGTTTTGTCGGCGAACCGGCAGATGTCAATCCGACGGTGCTCAGACTGGTCCTCAAGGAAGATATCATTCCGGTTATTGCACCGGTTGCACCGGGTGATGACGGAGAGACCTACAACATCAATGCCGACACTGCCGCAGGAGCTATCGCAGGGGCCCTGAATGCCACGCGTCTGCTTTTCCTGACAGATGTTCCAGGTGTACTCGACAAGGATGGCAACCTCATCAAGCAACTAACCGTTGCCAATGCCCGTGAGCTGATTGCGGACGGCACGATATCGGGTGGAATGATCCCCAAGGTCGAGACCTGTATTGAAGCGCTTGACCAGGGTGTGGAAGGCGTTGTGATCCTGAACGGCAAGGTTTCACATGCGGTGCTTCTGGAGCTGTTCACCGATGCCGGCGCCGGGACGTTGATCATACCGTGACGGGAAAACGCCCCCTGCCCCATGAGGGCTCGCACGCACACCGTCATGACCTCCGCCTCTTCAAGGGAGTAGAAGCCTGGATCTTTGATCTCGATAACACGCTTTATCCCCATGATGCGGACCTGTTCTCGCAAATCAACGAACAGATTGCTCAATTTGTACAAGACCTCCTGGGGCTCCCGCGCGAAGAGGCCATGGCGCACCAGAAAGCGCTTTATCACGCACATGGAACGACGCTGCGGGGCCTGATGAGCGAACACAGCATCGACCCCGATGCCTATCTCCGCTTCGTGCATGACATTGACTATTCAAATCTGGCACCGAACCCGGAACTCGGCCGCGCGATTGCAGCGCTGCCGGGCAAGAAATTCATTTTTACCAACGGCGACCGTCCGCATGCGGAGCGTACCGCGGTCGCACTCGGCATTTCCGATCATTTTGAAGACATCTTCGACATCGTGTCAGCGGATCTGATCCCGAAACCGAACCGGGAAACCTATGACAAGTTTCTTGCGCGAACCGGCGTTTCGTCTGCGCGCTCGGCCATGTTCGAGGACCTTTCAAAGAACCTGAAAGTGCCGCACCAACTCGGCATGTGTACAACTCTGATCGTTCCCACCGGCTCCAGAGAGCTCTTCCGCGATAGCTGGGACATGGAAGGCGATCCCTATCCACACGTTGACTTCGTTACCGACGACCTGACCGGGTTCTTGAAGTCCGTTCTGGGCGCTCTGGCACAGGCCTGAACAGCTACTCTGGTGGTCAGGTGCCAACTTCGCTAGATTGAGGAAAACTCAACGACGGAGTTCTATGGCTTATGGCGTCCCTGCGCGCACTTCATGCCTTTTCCCTGCTGGCCCGCCATGGTCGCGCTGCCATGGCAGCGGAAAAGCTCGGCGTCTCACCTTCCGCGTTGTCACACCTGATGCGCAAACTTGAGAGCGAGCTTGGCGCGACACTTGTCAATCGGGACGGACGCGGCCTGACGCTGACAGAAGAAGGACAACGACTTGCGCTGAGCCTTGGCGATGCATTCGACCGCATTGAAGAGGCTGTCGACAGTTTCCGGCGGCGCGGACGCACCGAACTCAGGATCAGCACAGTTTCGACATTTGCCACGCGCTGGCTGATCCCGCGCTTGCCGTCCTTTCAGGATAGCCAACCCGATGTGGAGTTGCTGTTGTCGGCCTCGACGCGCATGGTTGACCTCGACCGGGAAAACTACGATTGCGCCATTCGTCTCGGGACCGGCAACTGGCCCAGCGTTGAAAGCCATCTGCTTTGGCAGGAACATTTGGCGGTTGCCTTGGCGCCTGCCCTTTTAAGCGGAAAGGATCCGGCAGACCCGGGCATTCTGCTGAAACTCAGACTGCTGCACAGCGCATCCAGACGCAACGATTGGGCGGTTTGGCAGAAGGCTGCAGGCCTCAGCCACCCGGACCTGAATTCCGGAATGGTCCTGCAAAGCCGGGACCTTGCAATCCAGGCCGCCATAGCAGGTATGGGAGCAATCGTGATCGACAGGCGATTTGTCTCCCAGGAACTTGAGGCCGGGCATTTGATCATGCCGGACTGGAAAGTGCTTGAGCTGGAGACCGGCTACTGGTTCGTCCGCTCGCCCGCGCGCACGTTAACGCGGCCTGTGGCGGCTTTTCGGGACTGGCTCCAGGCAACGGCCTAAACCGCAATCTGTCTCTTTTGGTTCAGCTAGTCGCCCGACAAACCTATCGCCACAAGCTTTGCCCGGCCTATGAGGCAGTCAATTATCACCTCTTTCAAGGACACGGCGATTGACTGGACAAAAGCAGGCACTTTTAAAGCCTAAAGGTCACGGTAACTGATCAAGTCAATTCCAAGCCTTTCGACTGTTTCACGAACGAGCGGGCTTTTCAGCGTTTCAAGGCAGGTCCATCTGTCCCGATCGACGTCTTCGTAACCCTGATGCCCCAACATGGCGAGTTCATCGGACTGAATGGCTGGATGATCGATAAAGATGTAAGTGCCCGCATTCAGTTCTAACAAGTTTTCGCAAAACGCCGCTACACGATTTTCAGTCAGACGTGGTGTTGGAGGATACCCTTGAATGCGTGGAAGTCCGTGCCCGAATGCATCGTCCTTCAGGCCGAACTCCTCGCAAAGGTCGCGTATGATTTCACCAAGCCGGGGATCAAAGTCTGCAAAGTGCCTGACCATATGAGCGCTGACATGACTGGCGCTGCGAAACGTGTGAACGCCCAGTTCGATTTGCGCCCGAAATTCCGCCGCGACTTCATCCAGACGCCAATCAACGTCCTGCAAGGCACCGCGCTCATCCCCTGAGCGCGATGACAGAAGCGGAAGAAAGTTGCCAGAGGGGTCGACAAGGCTCCTTGCGGCCGTCAATGGCCGCCACTTGATACGATCCCACTCGCTTGAGAGCGTCAGATGGATGCCGATGTCAATTTGTGGCCGCTCATTGAAAATTTCGGCGGCATGCGCAATCCAAGCACAGGGCATCATGACCTCGACGCTGCGAGCAATTCCGTTGAGACATGCATCCAGACACCCGGCATTTGATGCATGGCACGATCCTGCATCATCAGCTCTAACAAGCAATCTGACGGCTGAAGACACGGGTTATCCTCCTCGTTGACTGATCGCAGCCTAAGCCCTGACCGCGCAAAGCCGCATTAAAATGATTGCCATATTTCGTCACACCGCATGCTTTGAACATGTCGTTCATATGACCGCAACAGGCCCATTCCCTTGCGTTAACCTTTGATTATCCTCATACTCTTGATCTGGGCTGACACAAAGGAAACAAGAATTGCCGGCCAGTCTTCAATGGGGGTTGATATGCGTAAGGGGCTGGTGAGCGCCGTAATTTTGGTGTTCTCGTTTGTTTATCTTGTTACCAGCGTTGCACCTGTTTCGGCAGAAACACTGGTCTGGCGATTTGAAAGCAAACATTCGAAAATCGTGGATGTTGAACTTTATTCAGACAGCCGCCGAGGACACGTCTGGCCCGGCAACAACAAGATTTACGTGCTCGACGATTATTCCGTCAAAACGATCAGCATCTCCTGCCGGAACGGCGAGAAGATCTGCTACGGCGCGTGGGTTCGCAACCGCTCAAACCTTTATTGGGGTGTCGGTTACAAGAACCGGAACCGTTGCTCAAGCTGCTGTTACACCTGCAATGGTGGCCAGACCAAGGTGATCGTTCTCAACCCGTAAGGTTACGAGCGGCAACTATGCCAATACCGGTGGCTATGCGATGATCCGCTTTCAGCGGCGGGACGTATCTCGAGCATTGTTTGTTTTATGTTGGAGGCCGTCATGAATTTCACAAAGCATCTCGCGGCGACGTCGATTGCAGCCGCTGCGCTCTTGTTGTCGAGTGCCGCCCAAGCCGATTTGCGCGTCGATTTTAAAGAAGGCGCTCCCAAGGACGCGTTTCGGTTCGAAAACATCGGAGTGTGTTCCATAACCAATTCATCCATCACACTTGACCTTGCAACGTCTTCGGCCGGTCTGATTTTTGACGTCACGGACCAAGGGGCCGGCGTCGAAGTGTTCCAACCGTTCGAACTGATCGAGGGGGCCGATGCTCTTGCAAGAGTACCCGATGTGCTGGACGGCCAGACAAAGATCGAACTGAGCATTTCAGATCTTGCCCCAGGCGCGGCAATCGCCTTCACGATCGATGTTGATGATACGAAGGGACAGCGGGCCATCACCGTTTCCGGCTCTGAAATCGAAGGGGCGACGGTCATATACCGGAACGACAAAGAGAAAGCCCTTGCGACGTTTTCTTCTGTTGCGCGCGCAAGCGTCACCCGTGCCTGTTAGCGCACAACACAGCCTACCCGCGATATCGGGACACCTCGCCCGCTGTTAGCCGCAAACGTGAAACCGGATTGTCTCGACCCGAAAAGTCCTTGGCGCTAAGGTATGCGTTTATAATAATTTGCGTTCCGGCCGCTCGGTGAACGATTGTGCTCAAGGCGCAAACGGCGAAGAAACCCCGATTGGTTTGCGGGCTTTCACAGCGCGGTCAATCCCCTTTACTGGGCGATCCTAGGGATGCCGCCGGACCTTGCACGGGCATGCAAGCAGCCTTTAGCGGACCTTGCAAAGGAGCGCTTCGGTTATGTTTTGGGATAAGATTGAACCAGTCATTACAGCGCCTCTCCAAGACGCCGTCGACAATGCATATGCGGTTTTCGGGCGCTACCGCCTTTCCGGAACAATTGTCCATTGCGATTGCCCCTCATGCATGATGCCTGAGGTCGCCGCGAAACTCTCCAGTCTTCCCTTAAAGAATATCGGCGTCGACCTCTTGTCGGAATATACCAATTCCGCGCACGGCTACGATCGTGGGCAGATAGAGATCGAGTTCAAATATTTTTTGCCAAGGTATTTCGACCTGATCGCACAGTGCCAACCGCCTTCGCCGCTCGACCTTGAATTCTGCCTCCGCAGGCTGGACGGATACCGGAACAACTGGCCGGAAGATGAAATCGAAACGGTCGATACATTCTTCGATGCCTTTCTGGAGGCCAGTCTCCGGCAGGGACGTCTTTTGAAATGGCCCGTCGGGTACCGGTTAGAATTCGACATTGGCGCGATCCTTGCCATGATCGTCCTAGCGGGCGGCGACCTGAAGCGTGCGCTTTCAGTGATCGACCGCGTCACCGGCCCGATCACGGGCGTTCATCTGGCCAGCCTACGCATGGAGCTGCAGATGAGGGACAGCGAACTGATTTATGACAATGCTTTCCTCGATGACCACCCGGATGCAGCATTGGAAATCGGCCGCTGGCTGGAAAGCAATGGTGTCATGGAACGCATTCTCGCAGCGGCCGATCAACTTGGCGGGGGAGACTATGATGACATCTTGAACTTCGGTTTTTAGAGCATCTTCAGTTTCGTGGTGCCGATCCATACCGGAAATCGCAGAACCCGTTGAAGATAGGCGCGAGATTGAAGCCCCCGCGCCTCTCGTCACTGCGGCTACAGGTCATGCTGCAGATCGAATGCCCTGCTCCGCACGGGCGGGTAATGACTGGCGTGCGCCGGAAATCGCCCGCAGCATTGGCGCCAGACGCGGATGGCGGAACCTGAAGCCGGACTGGCTCAGTCTTGAGGGCACCACGCGCTGACCGGCCAGCATTGTCTCCCGGCCCATATCTCCCAACGCAAAAGACAGAAGCCAGGCCGGAAACCGCAGGATCGCGGTTCTGGAGAGCGCCTGCGCAAGTTCCTTGGTGAACTCGGTGTTGCGGACCGGTTCGGGCGCCGTGGCATTGATGGCTCCTCTCAAGGTATCGTCAGACATCGCACGAACAATGACACGGATCAGGTCATCACGTTCGATCCAGGACATCCATTGCCGGCCAGTCCCTATCACCTCACCTCCGAAGAACTCGAATGGTGTCAGGAGCCTCGCGAGCATGCCACCTTCCACGCCAAGGACGAGACCGATCCGAAGGATGACGACACGAACATTTAGCTGGCCGATTGCAGCCGCTGATCGTTCCCACTGATCGCATACTTCATGGACAAATGCCGGATCCGGATCGGTGTCTTCTGTGAGAAGCTCATCTCCCCGCAAACCATACCAGCCAACCGCAGATCCACTGACAAGACAGGCCGGTTTGCAGTCCAGTCGTCTGATGAGCTCTTGAAGTGCTTTGGTGGTCTTAACCCGTGAATTGATGATCACAGCCCGTTTCCTCGCCGTCCAGAGGCCGTTTGCCACAGGTTCTCCTGCAAGGTTCACGACAACGTCCAGGCGGTCTGCATTATGAATTTGATCAAGGCTCGTAATCACGCGAACGGGATGCGCAAGCTCATCGAGGTTTTTCAAATTTCGCGTCAGAACGGTCACAAAGTGACCGGAAGCAACAAGGCATTCAACAAGCCGCCTGCCGACAAACCCCGTCCCGCCAGTAACAAGAATATGTAGGCGCGGTGGCAGACCTGCGGCCAGGACAGCCGGGTTCCCCCTTTCAAGTCTTTCGCTTCTGGAGGCAGCAAGCAAATCGCGCGCACTGAAAAGACCGACGCCCAGGGCAGCCAGCGTTGCCATCGCGCTCCACCAGCCGTAGTTGGCTGGATAGATCGCGCTGGGGCGCAAGGACCAATCCCAGAGAACCGGCGCGGCCAGGGCTAGAATTGCACCGTAGTTCAATGCCAGCAATGTATGGTTGATACGTTCGGTCCAGGGCAGTTTTCGGGTCAGGTCCTCCTCGACAAAGTCCCAAAGTGTTATCAGCACTTCAAGGAGCAGAATGAAGGTCAGGGCAACTGTGAAAAATCCATGTGGTTCGGTCCAACCGAAACACAGGAAGATAATCGCGTAGAAGAAATTGCGGATGCCGTGCAAACGCAATTCCGTTTTCTGGGATGTGCGCCAGGCCAGCCGCTCGCTGCCTTCGTGATGCACAATTGTGTCGAAACCACCCATGAAAATCTGAATGGAAATCAGACACCAGAGCAAGGGACTGTCCATCAGTCATCCTCCTTGTCATGAAAAAGCGCGTCCTGCTGGATGAGTTCCCCGAATAAACGGCTCTTCAAGGTGAGCGAAAAAACGAAGTTCTTCTTTCCCAGATCACGGTGGGTGATGGTCAGATTGCCGGGCGCAAACCAGACTGGCAGGCGCAGGCGTCTCGTCCCCAACTGCACAAAGTAGTGGTCGCTTTCAAAGATCAGCGCATCTCCTGACGCACTTACCCGCAAGGCGATGCCCATCCCTGCCCCTATGTATTCTTCGATGCCGGTCGGTCCGGCAAAGCGCTTCGAGCTGTGAATGACCTGAGGAAAGCCAGCGGCGCGTCCATATTGGCGAATCCAGAATTGGCCATCACCCGCAATGTCTTCAGTTACCGATACGACCGCAGGCTGATTGGCCGACGACAGGTCGAAGGGCAGCGGACCACCGACCAAACGCGCAACCTGGGCCAGCAACCGGCCGGCGAGGTTCATGCGGATCGAAACGACCCGTCCCTGATAGACGACACTCGCACCTCCGCTGAGCCTTTTGCCAAATCGGCGTTTGACTGAAGATGGAAGCGCTGACCAGGCCGCTTCGCCCAGAAGATCGCGAAAACGGCGATCCTGATATGTCTCGGGCAATGAGTTTGCCGATTGGCACAAAGCGGGGCTGTTCCTTCTCATCTTTGCACTCCCTCCTGTTGTGTCCGTTATTTCTGTATAAAGAGAAATTTTAGCTCAAATAAAAAGCCCGTCTATTTCTTGGACTTACCGCCGATCTTCAAGAGCGAAAAGATCTTGTCCCCCATCTTCATCAAAGTGGCGAGCTTCGATTTGGGAACGCTCAACATTTGAGCCGACCATCGGTCAGCTGTTGTCAAAAAGTCATGCATTTCCTGCATGCGCTTCAAGGCTACGGGGTCAATCCCCGTTTCTCCACGCGCTTGATCCACGCAGATCTCAATCGCACGGATGGCCGGGTCAATTTCCCGTTCCTTACGCCCCCTTGCGATCAATAGTGCCATTTCCCAAACATCGGTTTCAGCCACAAAATGCTCTCGCCTGTCTCCGGCGACAGGAACCCGTTGAATGAGACGCCAACCAACAAGTTCCTTCAAAGAGTTGGACACATTTGAACGTGCAATGCCGAGTTCTTCAGAAATATGCTCTGCATTCAAAGGAGCCGCGCTGAGGTATAGCAATGCATGGATCTGCGCTACCGAACGATTGACTCCCCATTGGCTACCCATGTCCCCCCAGTACAGGATGAACTTTTCCTTCGAAGAATTCTTGGCTATGTCAGTAAATTCTGTCATGACAGAAATATCTGACCTTCCTGACTGAATGTCAAGCTCCCATAGGGATACAGCAGAATTTCAAAGAGCAGAGTTCCTCAACATCGCCGCCTTGCAATGGCAAGCTATGTTCTGGAGATCCCAGACATCTTTCTGCCGGGGTTGCAATCTCCCGGGCTTGTCTATCCAAGCTGCTGGTCACCCATAAAACGGAACGGTGCCGAATGGTGACGGCTGAGCAGGAGGACCTGGAATTCGACCCAAGGATACTGAAATCGATCGTTCGTGATTTTGACGTCGACTTTGGTATCTATGCCAAGGTTTTAAAGGCAGGCACTGTTTCTTGCGGGCAAAGCGTGGAATTTAGTCCCGAAAAGGCCGCACTTATCGATCATCAAGAGCTCGGTATTTAACCGGCTAACTTTTAGCGGAAAACACGCGCTGAAACAATAAAACTCGAATTCCAGGAAGAATTTCGGCCAATGCCTGGAACAAATCAAAGACCTTCGACAGAACAGGACGAGGTGCGAGCCTGACCACCTGCACCCGCCTGCGTTTGAAGGCAGGCGGATATCAGGTACGTGTCTTGGCTCAGGCTGCTATTCCGCTGCCTTTGACGTCAGTTTTTTGAGCGCGCCAGTCATCGCGACGACGGACGGATGATCTGCTGGCAGGCCATGCGAACCGGCGAAAGCCTCCGGGGAGCGATACAAGATGATGGTGCCGTCAGGCGTTTCAACTGCAGACACCCGGATCGGCAGATCAAGGCCTGCTGCTTGGGCGTCGCGAATAATTGGCGTCCCGAGCTTCGGGTTGCCAAATATGAGAACCTCGTTGTCGGGTATTTCCATGTCAACACTCTCGCCGCCTTTGGCATGATCAATGCGCGCAAAGACTTTCGCCCCGGCGTTCTCGACCGCGGCACTCAACTTGTCGATCGTTTCTGAAACGGAATGCGGACTTGAGACCCGGACAAGCGTGCTGTCTTCTGCCAGAGCGGCCCCCGCATTGGCGACCATAAGTCCTGCGCCAACCATCGCTGCAAGAGTAGTTTTAGACATCATCGACTCCCGATTAATTATTGAACGGTTGCAATGCACCGCAAATTCGCGCGCCAAACCAATCAAAACTTCGTGGTGATGATAAGGCTGAGGTTCCAAGCCCCGACAAGCCCAGCTCAACGGGCTGGTAAACCGCTCCTAGCAGCCAATGCTGCGCTCGATCAAACTTGCGTCATAGGTTAAATCGCCGTGTTCGCAGCAATTGTGCGGCTCACCAAAAGGGTCGTTTCACATCCTGGCGCTCGCACTCTTAAACACGTCTGAACAGACGCAGCTTGCAAATTATATAAGTACATGCTTATGTATTGCCATGACAGAAAATGACATATTCAGGGCTCTGGCAGACCCGACACGGCGCGCAATTTTTGAGAAACTGGCGACTGGCAGCATGAATGCGAGTTCCTTGCGTGACGGTATGAAGATCAGCCAACCTGCAATGTCGCAGCACCTCGCCGTCCTTCACCAGGCAAAGCTGGTACGGCAGGAACGGAAGGGACGGTTCGTAAACTACGAAGTCGACCCGGACGGGCTGGCTTTGATTGCGAACTGGCTTGCGAAATATCGTGCCTATTGGCCAGAACGCATGGATGCGTTGAGAACTCTCTTGAAGGACATGGATCAGTGAGCAACCAGGACCCGGACGCAGAAGCTGTTGTAGATATCCTTGCCAGCAGTGAAACCAGCGATCTCATCTTAAAATACGAACTCGACGCCCCGCCGGAGAAGGTCTGGCGGGCCATTACGATCCCCGAATTTAGAGAGCAGTGGTTGCCCGGCAAAGACCTTGCCGAGACAGAGCCTCTTGCCGAAGTTGCAGGTGAAGAGGTTTCCTACCGAATGAAGGACAGCACGCCGCCCTATCTTGAAAGTGTCGTGGCATTTCAGCTGAGGCCTGAAGAAAACGGCGGCAGCATTCTTACCATCGTCCATCGTCTCACCGGCACACGTCAAATACCGATGAAGCCGAAGGCAGCAAACAACAACGAGCCGACCATGATGCTCGCTGCCTGACGCTGATCTGACAATCGACATCAACAAGACACAGGAGTTCGCCCATGCGCGAAGCGGCACAACTCGTCCCTATGGTCGTGGAACAATCCAATCGAGGCGAGCGTTCTTTCGACATCTATTCCAGACTGCTTCGGGACCGGATCATATTCCTCAACGGTGAAGTCAACGACACGGTGTCAGCGCTTGTCTGTGCACAGTTGCTGTTTCTGGAAGCGGAAAGTCCGAAGAAGCCTATTCAGCTCTATATCAATTCACCGGGCGGCATGGTCACCAGCGGCTTTGCGATGTACGACACCATGCACCATATTCAGGCGCCTGTTCACACGCTTTGCATGGGAACGGCAAGGTCCATGGGCTCGTTTCTTCTAATGGCCGGCGAACCAGGCGAACGGTCGGTGCTGCCCAACGCCAACATTCTGATCCACCAACCATCCGGCGGCTTCCAGGGCCAGGCCTCCGACATGGCCATTCACGCGGAAGAAATCCTTCGCACAAAACAACACATGACACGGCTTTATGCTGAACACTGCAACCGATCATTTGAGGAATTTGAACGTGCCATGGACCGGGACCATTTCATGACACCGCAAGAAGCTCTGGACTGGGGCCTGGTCGACCGCGTCCTGTCCAAACGCGAACCGGCTGATTGATCAGGACCCGGTTCGCCTCAAGCGACAAAACCCAGTCAGCGTCAGATTTGGCAGGGCAATAGAAAGATTAAATTGACGGTGGCCGCGCCTTGGCCATTTCAATTCTTGTGCCGGCATACCGGCAGTTTTGGTGCGCTTTGTCTTCTGAAAGTACCGGGAGAGAAAGCTGTCAGGCAATTGAACCGCTGCAACCTCTCCCTGATCAGACTTTTTCATCCTCGAAGATCTTCAGCCGCCCGGACGCAATGCATCGCCGATTGTCCGGAGATCAGTGAGCGTTGCGACCGGGTGTCAGAGCTTTTGCCGTTCAACGGGTTTTAGAAGTCTTCCATTGCCCTTAACAGACTTGGCAACCGCGCACCCTGAAGCATCATATGGTCTCGCATCAGCGCATTTGCGGCTTTGCTGTTCTTGCCGAAAATCGCGTCTGCAATGGCCTGGTGCTCTTCGACGGATTTCTCCAATCGGCCAACGACCTCATATGGCATCAATCTGTAGACATTGATGCGCGCCTGGATCTGTTCCAGCTGATCGCAGAGCCATTCGTTGCCGCTGGCATGATGAATGGCTGCGTGAAATGCCAGGTTCGCCTTCGCGTATTCAGGGATGTCCTCTGCATCGGCTGCGTCGACGCATTGCTGCAATCCACACTGGATCATTTTTCGATGCGATGCTGTCAGGTTCTCACTGGCCAAGCGTGCAGCCATGCCTTCGAGTTCAGCAGCGACTTCAAAAAGGTCATTAAGCTCTTTGGCTGTCAGAACGCGCACTATCGCCCCTTTGCGAGGCCGGGTCTCCAGCAAACCTGTGTCAACCATAGACCGAATGGCTTCGCGGATCGGTGTGCGGCTCACGCCGAAACGTTTGGCCAAATCCGCCTCTTCGAGTTGGTCACCCGGCTTCAGCAAGCCACTGAAAATCTCATGTTTTAGTTGCTCAATGAGCGTGTCGGAAGCGCGAGCCATTGTCCGTCCTTTCTTCGGTTCTTCTACAGCTTGCCGGCCGTCATTTCCATACAAAAATAGCTTATATGAATATTTTTAATTGCTATATGTATACATATAAGCTACTTAAGCATCCATAAGGAGGAACCGTCATGAACAATCTTTTGAAAACTTCGACGCTGACCCTGATGCTTTTGGGAGGCACAGCCCAGGCTGAAGAACTTCGTTTGTCCCACCAGTGGTCAACGAGCGATGTGCGTCACAAGGTGGCCCAGATCGTTGCAGATGAAGTGGCCGCAGCGGATGTCGATCTGGAGATCAAGATTTTTCCGTCGAAATCGCTCTTCAAACCCAGGGAGCAGTATCGGCCTCTATCTCGCGGCCAACTGGACATGGCCGTTTTTCCGCTGTCATATGCAGGCGGACAGCAACCATCGTTCAACCTTACGCTCATGCCCGGCCTTGTTAAAAACCATGACCACGCCGCGCGTCTGAGCCAGTCTCCCTTTATGGCGGCGCTGGAAGAAAAGATGGCCGAAGATGACGTCATGGTGCTTGTCCATGGATATCTTGCCGGTGGTTTTGTCGGCAAAGACAAATGCATCACCAATCCCAAAGACGTTGAAGGCCTGCAAACGCGTGCGGCCGGCAAATCATTCGAACAAATGCTCGTGGGCGCGGGTGCATCGATCACTTCAATGGCGTCATCTGAAATCTATTCGGCCATGCAGACAGGTGTCTTGGATGCCGCCAACACATCTTCTTCTTCGTTTGTGTCGTATCGCATCTTTGAACAGGTCTCGTGCTACACGCCCGCCTCCGACATCGCTCTCTGGTTTCTGTATCAGCCATTGCTGATGAACAAATCGACTTTCGAGGGTCTTACAAGCGAGCAACAAGCCGTTCTGCTTGATGCCGCGAAGAAGGCCGAAGCATTCTACCTGGAACAGGCCAAGCTGCAGGATGCAGCATCGGTCGACGTTTTCCGGCAAGCAGGTGTCGAGATCGCGGAAATGACAGCGGAAGACTTCGCGGCCTGGCAAGCCCTTGCACAGAACACGTCCTACAAGGCCTTTGTTGATGATGTTCCAGGTGGCCAGGAGCTGTTGGACAAGGCCCTCGCAGTAGAGTGATGCCCGGCCATACCGGGGCATCCTTTCGGAGGCCCCGGCTTTTTCCCCCGCGATTGAAAGGAAGTGCGACATGGCTAGCCATGCTCCCTCGACCTATGTGCAGCCCGCAAGCACAAATCCGTTTGTCCGTACCGTTCAAATAATATCAACTGTTGCTGGCTGGGCGTCGGCGTCAATGATCCTGGGCGCAGTGATCCTGACCTGCCAAATGATTTTCGTTCGCTTTGTCTTGAATGGTTCAACAGTTTGGCAGACCGAGATCGTCGTTTATCTCGTCATTGCCGCAACCCTGGTCGGACTGCCTTTCGTGCAATGTCAACGGGGTCACGTGAACGTTGATCTGATCCCGATGGCGCTCCGCGCTCGGGCCCGTTTCAGCCTGGCGTGTCTAACTCTTTGCGGATCCATCGTCATTACTGCGGTGATGCTGTTTTTTGGCTACGAGTATTGGCACTTTGCCCTGTCGCGCGGTTGGACCTCCGACACGGTTACAGCCGTTCCCTTATGGATCCCCTATCTGTCGCTCCCTGTCGGATTTGGTCTGCTTCTATTGCAACTTTTCGCGGATTTGGTCGCGTTGCTGACAAAATCCGAGACACCATTCGGCCTGGAGGCGTAGCCATGGACCCTCTCATTCTTGGCACGTTGGTCGGCGTTTGCACCATCCTTGTTCTTTTCTCGGGCGTGTCAGTCGCCGTAGGACTTTTGATTGTTTCGGCAGGTTTTCTGGTCGTTTTCGATGGAATGCGGTCACTTGAGCTGATGCCGGAAATCTTCTTCGGCAAGCTCGACAGCTTCGCCCTTTTGTCCATCCCGATGTTCATCATCATGGGAGCCTCCATCGCCTCGACACGCGCCGGAGCGGACCTCTACGAAGCTCTGGAAAGGTGGTTGACCCGTGTCCCGGGGGGCTGGTGATTTCGAACCTGGGCGCCTGCGCGCTGTTCGCAGCAATGTCCGGATCGAGCCCTGCCACCTGTGCTGCCATCGGCAAGATGGGCATCCCAGAGATGCGCAAACGGGGCTATCCCGAAGGTATTGCAACTGGTTCCATCGCAGCAGGAGGCACGCTTGGCATCCTGATCCCGCCTTCCGTCACGATGATCGTCTATGGCATCGCAACAGAAACCTCGATTGGCCGTCTCTTCCTCGCCGGAGTGTTTCCAGGGCTCTTGTTGGTGGGGCTGTTCATGGCCTGGTCGCTTTTTGCGACCTGGAGGTCTGGCGACACCTCATTGCTGACTGCGCGAACCTATTCCTGGAGCGCCAAGTTTGAAGTTCTGCCGAGGGTATTGCCGTTCATCGCCATCATCGTCGGAGTGCTCTACACGATGTATGGCGGCGTCGCTACTCCATCTGAAACTGCCGCCGTCGGCGCTATTTTGTGTCTCGCAATTGCGATTGCGATCTACAAATTGTGGGACGTTCGCAAGATCTGGATGATCCTGCAGGACAGCACAAAAGAGAGCGTGATGATCCTGTTCATCATTGCGGCGGCAGGTGTGTTTTCATACATGTTGTCGAGCCTCTTTATCACGCAGAGCATCGCGACCTGGATCGGCACACTGGATGTGAACCCGTGGGTTCTGATGATCGCGATCAACATCTTCCTCATCATTGCAGGCTTCTTCTTGCCGCCTGTTGCCGTCATCCTGATGGCCGCACCGATCCTCTTGCCCATCATCACAACGGCGGGATTTGATCCGATCTGGTTTGCAGTGATCCTGACCATCAATATGGAGATCGGGCTGATTTCCCCACCCGTCGGTCTGAACCTTTATGTGATCAACGGTATCGCTCCCGATATCTCGCTCAAGACCATCCTGCGCGGCTCACTGCCTTTCGTCGCCTGCATGGTGATTGCGATTGTGCTGCTTTGCGTCTTCCCCGGCATCGCCACCTGGCTGCCCGAAGCTGTCATGGGCCCTGCTCTATAACTCCGTCTTTGAAAGGAAGTACCATGTCCTTTGCCACCCATTACCGCCGCGTTGGTTTGATCGTTCCCAGTTCCAACGTGACCATGGAAACCGAGATTCCGGCATTGTTGAAAGCGCGCGAAACGATCCTGCCGGACCGCTTCACTTTCCATTCGTCCCGGATGCGCATGAAGAGCGTCGTAAAGGAAGAGCTGGAAGCCATGGATTCCGACAGCGAACGCTGCGCTGTGGAACTGTCTGATGCTGCGGTCGAAGTGCAGGCATACGCTTGCCTTGTCGCCATCATGTCCATGGGTCATGGCTACCATCGACAATCACGCGTAAAGCTGGAAAAGGCTGCAGCAGAAAATGGATGCGCGACACCCGTTTTGAACTCTGCGGGCGCATTGATCGACGGCTTGAAGGAGCTGGGCGCAAAGAAGGTCTCCATCATTTGTCCCTACATGAAACCGCTCACCAGGATGGTGGTGGATTACATTGAAAACGAGGGGATTGAAGTGCAGGACTTCCTGGCACTGGAAATCCCGGACAATCTGGACGTCGCGTCGCAAGATCCCACAGCCCCTTCTGAGCTGTGGCGCAAGTTAGACGTGCGCGGTGTTGATGCAATCATTGCCTCTGCCTGCGTGCAGATGCCATCGTTGCCGTCAATCGAAATGATCGAACGCGCTTCCGGATTGCCGACGCTATCAGCAGCGGTGGCGACCACGCGACAGATCTTGCGCAACCTGAACCTGACAGAAGTCGCTCCGGGAGGTGGTGCGCTCTTGTCAAACGGCCTGCCGGCAACCTTGCGAGACGTCGCCTGAAACCAACAAACTGCGATATAGTCCAAGGGGCATAATCGAGTTTCAGGCGCACAGATGAGTAGACGAAAAAAGACAGGCGATGCCTGCAAGCCCGAAGTCCCAAAGGTCTCGATCTACCCGATCACACAGGCCACAACGGCGACTTTTACAGAGCTCTATTTCCGGCTGACATTTCTCTTCTTTATCCAGCGCGGCAGCAAATTTATCGTGAGTTCAAAACAAGGTGAGATGCTGGGCGAGGAAGGCGACCTGATGATCTTCCCGCCAGGATCCATTGTCACTATGGAAAACCGACCGGTGATGGATGATGATTATCGCGCCTTGGGAGTGTGTTTCACCCACGATCTGGTCGATGCGGTCTTCTCGGATCTGCCAAGGTCGAAAGCTGCCTCGGATGTTCAGATCGTGCGTGCTGCGGACCACAATCCATCTGAAATCCTGAATTTGATCCAGGAAACACTGGCAAATGAAGGTCTGCCGGAGACCATTAGGCAGCATCGCCTGCTTGAACCTTTGTTGTGGCTGCGCAGCAAAGGATTTCAGTTGCCAACGCAAGTTCAGGATGAACCGATCAGTCAGGTGCGCAGCCTGATCGAAACCGATTTGAGCCACCCCTGGATGGCAAAGGAAGTTGCACAGCACTTTGCCATGAGCGAAGCAACAATGCGCCGTTGGCTGGCTTCGACAGGACAAGGATTTGCAAAGGTCCTGCTGCACACGCGCCTGGAGCACGGATTGAGTCTTCTGCAGACGACGGATGCACAAGTGTCCGAGATCGCACTGGATTGCGGGTTCAAAACGCCGTCTCATTTTTCAGATGCTTTTCGAAAAAGATTCGGAATTAAGCCAAAAGACATCCGATTATCGACAGATTGATCGAAATTTGACATTTCCTGATTGCCAACCGGAAGCGTCAGTTTGGTGTGAAGGCTAAGTTCGGCCTCATCAACATCGCAACTTTCCGGAAAGGAAATCGACATGATCCGCAACATGGTTCTTCCAGCCCTTTTGGCCGCAACGATGGCCGGCCCGGCGCTGGCTGACGGCTTCACCCTGTCCAGTCCCGACATCGCTGAAGGCCAACAGCTCAGCAACGACTACGTCTTCCAGGGATTTGGCTGTGAAGGCAGCAACGCCGCGCCGACGCTCACCTGGTCCAATGCGCCGGAAGGCACCGAAAGCTTTGCCGTGACCGTCTACGACCCGGATGCACCGACCGGTTCCGGCTGGTGGCACTGGTTCGCGTTCAACATACCGGTCGACGTCACAGGTTTGCCGGGAGGTGAAACGTTGCCGTCAGGTAGTGTCGAGCTGACCAACGACTATGGTGCAACCGGCTTTGGCGGCGCATGCCCGCCTCCAGGAGAGGTGCATCGTTACCAATTCACTGTTCACGCACTGGGCACGAAACTGGACCTGGACAATTCTGTCAGCAATGCACTGGCAGGCTTCATGGTCAATGCCAACAGCCTCGCTTCTTCAACCATCACGGCGGTTTACAATCGTTGAGTAAACAGCGCTTCGGCTTCAAGCCGAAGCGCTTGCACCGGATCAACGACCGTCCATTTTACTTTGGAAATCAGCGTTTCCAGTCAGTCCAGCGTTGTGTGGTTTTGCCCCGGCTCGCCATGGCTCGTGTCAGCATGCCCATATCTGGAAGCAAGACGGTCGGCCACTGCGACTGGTGGCTCGTTTTGGGTGTCAGCAAGGGAAAGGCTTTTCCGCAATACCTGAAGACGTTCGAGAACTGCAGAACGGCGTTCGTCCAGGTCGGCCTTGAGCCGATCGATATGCTCAAGCTTTTCCAGCAGTTTGTCGATGCCGCCTTCACATGGGCCAGCCCCTTCATCCGACAAACAGGCGCGCATTGCGCGGATTTCCCGGGTGGAAAACCCAATTGCCACAAAGTCCCGGATGCGAGCCGCGCGGCGCAGGTCGGTCTCACTATAGTGCCGGTAGCCGTTTTCCGCTCGCGCAACCTCCATCAAGCTCTCATTCTCATAGTGACGCAACATGCGTTGCGTAATGCCGAGGCTTTCCGCCGCTTCCTTGGCCTGCATCTCAATCCCCTTTCGAACGACCCCGACACATGTGTCAATCTCTGGTCCGTGCTTCAAGTGGTCCGGGCGAATGAGACCCATCCACCCGGACCACGAACACTCTCAGCCTCGCAAACTCCAACCACCATCAATGGTCACCGTCTGACCGGTCAGCCATTGGTTTTCCGAACTGCCCAGTCGCAATATCCAAGGCACAATGTCGGCAACCACGCCTCTGCGGCCGAGCGGAACCTGATCAGCTTCCTGTTTTTCGATTTGTTGAGCCATCTCTTCCGGCAACCCCATCATACCGGTCAAGGCGCCGCTTTTGACCGGCCCAGGCGCAACGGCATTCACCCGAATACCGTCTCCCGCCAGTTCCACGGCCCAAGACGCCGTCAAATGCTCCAGCGCCGCCTTGGTTGCCGCATAGTGCGCCAACATCGGCGCAGCGTTGCGAGATACCGCTGTCCCGATGTTCACCACCGCTCCCTTGCTTTTGACCAGAGCTGCATGTCCCGCCTTGATCAACAAAGACGGTGCAACAAGATTTACTGCGGACATATTCGCAATGACATCTGCGTCATAAGCGTCCAATGGCAGAGGTTGACCGGCACCTGAGTTGTTGACAATCAGGTCAAGACGACCCCACCGGCCGGTTGCAGCCGCGACGATGCGCGCGCCGCTCTCCAAATCGGCGCTGTCGGCCTGCACGGTTTCAATTGCATCGCTGCTTCCCGCCACCTCGGCAAGCCTGTCTGTGTTACGGCCCGTAATCAGCACCTTTGCCCCTTGGTCCACCAGCGACAGTGCGGTTGCTCTGCCAATGCCGGAGCTGCCGCCGGTTACAATTGCGACCTTATCCCGCCAAATGTCGTTCTGTTTCATTTCTCATTTGTCCTGTCTGCAATGCGTATTCGCCTTGATGAGCAGACAGGCCTAGCGGCTTGACACTAGTGTCAGGGTCAACCTCTTTTTTGATCGATTGCTTATATCTTCTGAAACCCGGCCGATTGCACGTTGTGCCCTAATGGATGTTTCTAGAAGACCAAGAACTGCGAGCAGACCAAAAGCCCAGACAAGCTTTCAGTTGTGAATGGTGCAAACATGTGATTAGCCTTGTCTCAACAGGAGACAATACGTGAAATTTCCAGTCCTCAACGTGGTGTGTGTGAAACGCGTGGTTCGATAAGGCTTCCCTCGTCCGTCGTCCCGCGCCCCCGGCTGAGTTCGGGGTTTTTTTATGTCTCCGGCATTGCTGAACCAACATGAACAAGATCAAGACACCACCCCACTTGCTCACGCTGATCCTGTTGACAGGTTTCTCGCCACTCTCGCTCAACATGTTCATGCCTTCGCTGACCAGCATTGCTCTCGATCTGGAAACGGATTTCGCCACGGTCAGCTGGTCTATTTCCGGTTATCTGGCAATTACTGCTGTTGTTCAGTTGATTGTCGGTCCCCTGTCCGACCGGATTGGACGGCGCCCGGTGTTGCTGGTCACCGTTTTGGTCTTTGCAATTTCTTCTGTTGGCTGTGTCTTGTCGCAGGACATCGGCACCTTCCTGTTTTTTCGAATGCTGCAAGGCGGAGTGACTGCCGGATACACGCTATCCATGGCGATCGTTCGAGACACCCGTTCTGAAGGACAGGCGGTCAGCCTGATTGGATATATCGGAATGTCAATGGCCCTGGCGCCCATGCTGGGACCGGTGGTCGGGGGTCTGCTCGATACAGCTTTTGGGTGGCGCGCGACGTTTGTGTTCTATGCCGCGTCCGGATTTCTTCTTTTGTGATCTGCTGGTTCGATCTGGGTGAAACAAGACAGATCACTCGAAACCAGTCAGATGGTGCATCGCTTAAATCCAGTGCGCTCATGCGGGAACCACTGTTTTGGGCCTATTCACTTTGCAGTGCATTCACCGTCGGTGCGTTTTACATCTTCTTGACCGGGGTGCCTCTCGTCGCAATGGCCGCGTTCAATGTTTCGACCGCTGAGCTCGGCATCTATATCGGCACAATCACACTGGGTTTCATGTTTGGCGGCTTTATCGCGGGCCGGTACGGCGCGAGGTTCAAACTCACCACGATGATGATTGCAGGTCGATTGATTGCCTGTTCAGGTCTTACGGTCGGCCTTGTGCTCTTCAGTGCAGGCCACACCTCACCCTTGCTGTTTTTCGCAAGCACGATTTTTGTAGGCATCGGCAACGGCATCACAATGCCAGGCAGCAATACCGGCGCGATGTCGATACGCAAAGAACTTGCCGGCAGTGCAGCCGGTGTAAGCGGTGCGATGGTCGTGGCAGCTGGTGCTATGCTGACCGCCATGACAGGTTTTATGATGCCGGAGACCGACAGTGCGCGAGCCCTTCTTGCGCTGATGCTCGCTTCCGTTCTGGCCGGTCTGTTCCTTGCCATATGGGCGGCGAGATTGAAATCACCGGCATAGCTCCAGATCGCTTCCGGCAATTCCGCAGGAAATGCGGAAGGTTTTTAAGGCACGGCCGACTGGGTGCCCGTCATAGACCCCAAGACCTAGGACGCATGGTCTTTCGGCCAGCTCTCGGCTGTCTTCCGGCCTTTCGGGCTTAGCCCATAAACGCCTCGCTCCACCCTTTCAAACCATCCGTAGTGATCGTCCGCCATCATTCTGGTTGCCTGTTCAACGCCGGTCGATTTCGCAACTTCCGCACCTCGGCTCGGCCCATTGGAAGCAAGAAATGTGGCGCAGCGCATCGCATCCTGGCGATAGGCGGTCACCAGCGTGGTGCGCGTTGAACCGCCTTTGTTCGGGTCACCGACGCGGCGCGAGAATTCCCTGAGCAACCGCGCCTTGCGCGGCTTGGATTTCCGCGGCGCATAGGGCCCCGGATCGAGATGGACTTCAACAAGGCCATCCGACACCCGCACAGTGATGAGCCCCACACCTAAACGCCGGGCAAGTTTGACATTGCTCTTGAGGGCCGTCTGAAACCTGCGGCCTTTCCCCCGTGCAACGGCAACATAAACAGCATCGGTGATCGATTGCCGTTCGATCGCCTGATGGAAAAGGCTCAACGTGAAACCCGTCTTAAGTTCGACAATGACTGGTTCATCCTCGCCGCGGCAAGCGACCACATCTGCTGATCCCACTTCCCCTTTGACCTCGTAGCCCTGATTGCTGAGGAAGTCCTTCACGGGGCCATAAAGGTCCGTTTCCAAAATGCGACTCATTCCGACAGCCTAATCAGAGGGAAGAGTTCGGGCAATCGACGACGTTGGTTTGCAAGGGACGCTCCACACTCCGTACAGGCCTGTTTCGATCGCTATTTCACTTGAGAGATTTTTCAAACAGCTCGATGGAGGCATCAGGCGGCAAGTAGGTTGGCAGTGGCGTGATCGTGCCGTTCTTCAGGACATAGAGCGGACCAATTCCAGGCACGAGATCTTTCTCGTCTCCGGTTTCAAGGAACCTTGCAGGCGCGACATATACAACCCATCCATATGGTCGTTCGATGGTCAGCTCCCGCTGAACGCGCAAGTCGATTGCCTCACCTTCCAGGTAGCTGGTTACTACCCGCTCTTCGGCTTCAGTCGAAGTCAAAAGATCTTTGGCAAGCCCATGGGATCCGAGAAGGAGCAGCAGGACGCAGCTGGCAAGCGCTTTCACGAAGGTGGGCATGGCAAGTCTCGCCTAAATTTCACCTTATCCAGCAAGGCTAACGAGTGGATCGCTCTCAGACGCGTCAACGAAACCTCTCATTCCGCCTTCACGGCAAGTCCGAAATTGATGATGCTTGAGACCTGCCAATAGTCAGGCTGAAAATTGTAGATGGTGGAGATCCGGCACCAGCTGCCGCCGCAAGGGGTCGCCATTTCTATCGCATCAAAAGGGCTCAAAGGATAAAGCCCGGCAAAGCGCGGCTCCGTGATGATCCCGAAGAGTGATTGCGGCAACCCGGTATACATGAACCGGATCGCACCCTCCCTGGTGGCCTCATCCGCGTCGCTGTCCTGGTCAGCTGACGGGGAACCTATTGAAACACCGCAAGAGCTCAAGCGTCCGTCTTCGCCATATTTGATCCGCCAAATCGGATGACCAGCGGCTTCATCCTTTTCAACGTCACCAGTGACCGTGATGGCGTACCAGTCCTTGTTCCAGTTGTCCCCTCCAAACCCGAGTTCATGGATGTCAGCGCGCGCGAGAACAAAGCCTTTTGGGGCAACTTCTGCAAGGCTTGCCTCACCCGTATGAAGCGCGTTGCACAAAAGTTGGGTCACCCGGAAAACGGTCCAGAGCCCGCCGGCATCCTTTGCCGGTTCAAGTATGGACAGGCGCCCGAGAAAGGCAGCATAGTCGCCGCGACCAGCTGTACCGGGCTCAGGGCGATCATTTTTGTCTGTTAACCCGGCTTTACCAAAGCCTGGGCGCACGATCGGGGCTCCCTGATTGTCGGCACCAAAGGAAAAGCCACTTTGTGCAGCAGCGCTATCAGGCAAAGCCAAAAGAGCTATAACCAAGCCAAATGCACAAAACCGAATTGGCAGTGCACACTGGCCAAGCCTTTTTAGTTCGGCGAAGTTAAGTCTCTTGATCTGCATTTTCCGGCCCTTTTTTTGTAAAAAGAGCATACTCTGAAGTCTATTCCATCGAAAAGCGCTTTGCAGAGACATTCACCCGTCCCCAGTCGATTTGCTCAATCCACGATCCGGTCAGTTCGTCCTTCACCTTCCAGGTCTGTGAAGTCATTTCCATCGCAATTGGATAAATTGTCTGTTCAGCCTTGGTGGTGAAACGGATCCGCACGGTTTTACAGTCCTGCACGGCCAGAGCCAGCGCGCGGATACGAGGATCATCGGCGCGTATCTCAGGCACCAGAGTGAATCGCGCTGTCATCCCCGTGATGTGCGCGCGTGTGCGATCCGGGAAACTCTCGATCAGTTTGGCGCGCGCCTGCTTGGCCGCCTGCCTCAAACCCAAGGCATCGATCATCGGGTTTTCCGCGGCGAGAACAAGTCCCAACGCCTTGGCTTCATCCTCTGCCAGTCCAGTCAAGCGGGTGCGATAGTTGAAACCAAGCTCTATGCCGCCTTGATTGCCCTGAAAGACGATGATGGGCAACCCGGCCTCTGTCATGGCATCGACGTCCCTGAGGATCGTTCGCGGCGCGACTTCCAATTCATCGGCAAGCTGCACAGAGGTTTGCCTGCCCCGATTTTGGAGCAGCAACAGGATCTGGAGGAGACGGGCTGCGCGCATGTGGCCTTTCAAACATGACAGAAGATGTCATATTAGAAATGCTAGGGCTCAGGCGTCAAGTTGAGGATACGCCGTGAAAACCTATGAAACTCAGATCGATATTTCTGCACCACCAGACGTTGTCTGGCACATTTTGACCAAAGAACTACCCAGGGCTCCAGAGACTTTTGGCCTTCTGAATTTTGAAGGTAACATGGCGCCTGGTGCAAAAATAAATATCAGATCCGAGGTGTCACCGGAGCGAACATTCGCACTGAGGGTTCAAACCTTTGAACCACCAGACCGCATGGTCTGGACTGGTGGCATGCCGCTTGGGCTTTTTACCGGTACACGCACCTTCACCGTGACCCCAGCCACAACTGGAAGCACCTTTTCAATGACAGAGATTTTCACCGGGCCGATGTCCGGCATGATCACCAAATCAATGCCAGACCTGACACCCAGTTTTATCAAGTTCGCCGAGGCACTAAAGACAAGGGCAGAAGCGCAATGACTGATGTAACCTATGGATCCGGTACGCAGGACGATCCCTGGATCCTCAAGACGCCGCCGCTTTCCTCGGAATTCGAAGTCTGGAAAGACGAAACACTGGATCCTCCGGCGCTCGTCGTGCAGGTTGGCAAGACACGTCTTTCCTACCGATTACGTGCCCTGGAAGATGCCCATGCCATGCTTAAAGCCCATGGCGACTGGATGCCGCTCGGCAACGCCGACGAGGGCAAACCAACCAAGGAGGGAACGCTGGAGCACTGGGCGAGGTCAGAAGACAATCCGGTTGGCGGATATTATGGACTGCGCAAGGGGTACAGGGGCCGCTTTGCAAATTATGTGACCCCGACAATGGAGCTTTTGGGGCTGGTTGAACTGGAACACAACGCCCGCAACAATCGCGTTCGTGCCATTTGAGGAATGCCAGGGTGAAAATGATGATGGGAAAGATTATCGACGGCAACTTGCGAGGACTGGCGGAAAAGGCAAAGGCAGCGGCAACGACCTGAACGCTGCCTCAAGGGGCACATCTCGATTTTTCCTTTCAAGTGCCAAGCGGCGAGGCACAAAAAAACCGGAGGCTGTAGCCTCCGGTTTCAATCCTTTGCCGCCGGTTTGACCGGCTGGCACTCAGGTCAGTTTTTTCCTGAACTAAGCCGCCGCAACGTTTTTCAGGAACGTGTCCACTTCGGTTTCAAGTTCCGCAGTCCGGTTGGACAGGCTTCCTGACGCCTGAAGCACTTCACTGGCCGAGTTGGAAGTCTCGTTTACCGCACCAGACAGATCCGTCATGCAGCTGGACACGAATGTTGTGCCATTGGCCGCCAACTGAGCGTTCTGCGTGATTTCCTGTGTCGCAGAACCCTGCTCCTGAACCGCCGTTGCAATGGAGTTTGTATAGGTGTTCACCTCGGCCATGATTTCGGTAATGCCCGTGATGGCCTGGACAGACTCCTTGGTAGCGTCCTGGATAGCGGCGATCTGAGCGCCGATTTCCTCGGTGGCTTTCGATGTCTGGGTCGCCAGTTCCTTGACCTCGGATGCAACGACCGCAAAACCCTTGCCATGCTCACCAGCTCTGGCGGCCTCGATTGTCGCGTTGAGGGCAAGAAGGTTCGTCTGCTCGGCAATTGCTTGAATCAAGGTGACAACTTCGCCGATTTTGGTAGCAGATGCAGCAAGGCCTTCGACCTTGGAATTGGTGTTCTGCGTTTCCTCGGTCGCGCGTTCCACCACGTCGCTTGTCTGGGCGACCTGGCGCGAGATTTCCGAAATGGATGCGGAAAGCTCTTCTGCGGCGCTGGCAACCATCTGAACGCTGTTTGTTGTCTCTTCCGCAGAAGACTGGGTCTCGGTAGCACGACCGGAACTCTCTTCCGACAGTTTGGACAACTTTTCAGCAGTCTGGTCGAGTTGTGAAACATTTTCATTCACATGACCAAGCACGCTGGCCACATTTGCCCGGAACTGCTCAACCATCTGATTGACCTGGTTCTGGCGCTCTGTCGCAGCAGCTTCTGCATGCTGTTGCTGGTCACTCAGCGCGGTACGCTCCCGCGACCTTGCCCGCAGCGTCGACAACGCATTTGCAAGCTTGCCGATCTGATCCTCACGATCCGTGAAGGGGATCTCCATATCAGTGGCGTCTGCTGCAATTTCTTCAGTCACATGGGTCAGCCGGCCAATTGGGCGCAACTGGCGCTGAATGACAAACACCAAAAGACCGACAGCTACCAGCACAACCGGCAGAGCCAGGAGCAGGAACCGGGACATGATCTCCGACACATTGGCCTGAACCGCTGATTTCAGAACACCGGCATAGAGAATGCCGATGATGTCACCGCCTGCGGTGAAGATCGGCTGATAGACCGTGTAATAATCCTTGCCGAGGATCGTAGCCTGGCCGTGAAACGTCTTTCCGTTGGTTACGACCGGATAAACGGCACCGTTCTGACCCAGCGGTGTTCCGACAGCCCGATTGCCGTCGCCCTTGATAATGTTAGTCGATTTCCGCCAGAAGTCGCGAGACTCAGGATCCCAGGCAAAGACCGTTGCCGTTTCACCCGTCATTCTCCCGATGGAATCGATCATCGCGTGGTCGGAGAACTCTGGAATCTCCGGCAATTCAACGCGCTTGACCTTGTCGTCTGCCGTCCATGCGAGTTTCGTGCCGTCGATTTCTTTCGACATGATCGTGGCAGCAATCCGCAGGTTGGCATCCTGTTTTTGCATCGCGGTCGTCTGAGCCTGATTGGAGGCAACCTGATAAACGATCGCTCCCACAATCAACATTGAAAGCGTCAGCAAGGTCGCACTGGTCAGAGCCAGAGATGATGTAACGCTCAGTGAGGAAAAGAAATTTCGCATGAAGCCCACCCTAGAGAATCTACAGGCAGAACTTGCAGGCATTGTCCTAAATTAAGTGTAAATACTTGGAACAAATAAAACTAACTCTCCCTCAAAAATAGAAAGCGTCCAGTTTGACTAACTTATGAGTGCAATCCTTCAATTTAGGGACTTTTTTCTTAGTATTTCTTACAATACGCAGAGCACAAACACCTTCTTACGGTTCGGCAATTCAAGTCCGAAACCACCTCAAGCTCAGACTGAAAACACGCAAGTGGACCGCACCGGTCGGTTTCTAGGAGTTTTGATCAAGAAACGCGGCGCGAATGGTGGATTTCATCGTTGCGCGCGGTTTGCTGTCATTAAGGTCAGATGACGCCATGACCAGTTTCGATGTCGGCGTCAGTGCAAGAGTGTAGGCTTGATTGACGACTTTCAGTCCTGGATGGAGAGAGGAGCGACCGAGAACGCCTATTGCAATCCCCGCTTCGACTGCGGCGACAACGCCAGAAACGCTTTGGCTGGAATAGGCGATGCGATAGGATTTGCCGCTGTCTTCCAGAGACTTGATAGCAGCATCACGCCACCAACAGGAAACGTCAAACAAGGCGACAGGAAGCACGTCGACGCGTGAAAAGTCATGGTCGCGTGCACAGACCCAGCATGTCGGGTCCTCGGCCAGAATTTCTTCACCAGCACCAGGGGCACTGACCTCGTAAATGGCCAGATCAAGATCCTTCTTGTTCAGTGCCTCAGGAAACCCCGCGCTGATCGCGCAGGTCACATCGAGCTCCACTGCTGGATGCTGACGCGCAAAGTCCGCGATAATCCGTGTCAGTCGTGCCCGGCCATGATCGTCTGGAATACCAAGGCGAAGTTTGCCCTCAATCCTGTCATCGGTAAGGTCCCGCAGAACCGTATCAAGTCGCGATGTAACATCCTGAGCGACAAGCACGAGTTTTCGGCCGGTTTCGGTCAATACAACGCCTCGGCCATGTCGCTCAAAGACGGGCCGACCAAGGATTTCCTCCAGCCTCTTGATCTGGATGCTGGTGGCCGATTGCGAGCGGTGAATTTTCTCCGCTCCATCTGTCACGCTGCCCGCATGGGCGACCGCGAGAAAGGTTCGAAGCAATTCGCTGTCAAGATTTTGCATTCGTTTTTTCAATACCTGATATTTAAACTATCCGTTTCATATATGCCTAGTAATTCCCTAGTCTGCAAGGCCAAAGGAGAATTCAACATGGCCGATCACGCTGTTCCGATGACCCGCAAAAAAAACACATGGCCGTTTACGGTTGCGGTCTCGCGATCCTGGTCGGCGCGATTTTCAACTGGCCGGACCATGCCTTTAACGTGGCCGTTTTCGTTTCCTGGGGATTGATCAGTGTCGCCCCAATTGTTTTCCCGGGAATTTTGTTGACGGCCTGGATCATTGCCAGCGGCGCAGATGCCCATATTGCCAGGGTTTTCGATGGAAGAACCGGAAGAACCATCTTCGCTGCCGCCCTGATCGGGGCAATCACACCGGTTTGCGGCGTGACGGTGCTGCCGATGATGGCGGGCCTGCTTGCCGCTGGTGTGCCCCTGGCACCCATCATGGCATTCTGGCTTTCGTCTCCGGTCACCGATCCGGCGATGCTTGCCACGACTGCTGCGACACTCGGGCTCTCCTTTGCGGTGGGCAAAACCGTCGCCGCATTTGGCCTGGGACTGTTTGGCGGTGCGACAACAGCCCTTTTTGCCAAACGCCCCTGGGCCAAATCTGCGCTGCGCGATACCGGGCTAGCGCAAAGACTGAGTACCAAACGATGTGCAGGTGACGCCAGTTATGACCCATGGGTCTGGCGGTCACCCTCGCGCAGAAGCTCATTCACCTCGCAGTTTCTGGCAACGTCGCGATTGATCGTCATCTGTCTTGTCCCGGCATTTGCAGCCGAATACGCTCTGAATGCCGCGCTTACGCCGGACGCCCTTGCCGCCTATGTCGGCGAAGACCAATGGTGGGCGATCCCGGCAGCTGTCTTTGTCGGTGCACCGGCTTATATCGATGGATATGCGGCTTTGCCGCTGACCAGAGGTTTGATTGACAATGGCATGGCGCCCGGCGCAGCCATGGCATTTCTTGTCTCCGGCGGTGTGGTCAGCATCTGGGGTGCTATGGCAATTGCTCCAATTCTGAAGCTGAAACCGTTCCTGCTATACCTGATCCTGGCCGTTCTCGGATCACTTGCCGCAGGATATGTGTTTCAGTGGATCATGTAAATTCTGCCGCACTCCAGGGCCAGCTTTGACTCTCTCAGATTTTTCGCGACAGGATCAGCACAAACGGATCGACACTACCTGCCAATCCGGCCTCTTCGCCCTCCGTTTGGTGCATGATCTCGAACCCTGCGTCTTCAAGAAGACCGGTAAGTTCCGTTGTCTCATAATAGGTATAAAAGCGACCGAACCTGTCCCTGCTCTCCCCTTTGCCACGTTTCATGCCAATATGAAAAACGCCTTCTGCAAGGAGTGCATTGTTCAATTTCGTTAAATGCGACGGAAGGTCCCGGCGGGGCGCATGCAACAGACTGAAATTCGCCCACACGCCTTGATAACGCTTTTCGGGAACAGGATCGTCAAACGTGCCGACCCTTGCCGAAAGACCAAATCTATCATTTGCGATCGCAACCATCTCCGGGGAAGCATCGACCGGATCCGGGTTAAAGCCAGCGGCCTTCATGTGAAATGATGACGCCGCCGGACCGCATCCCCAATCAAGGACATTCGCCCCGGCAGGCAAATGCGACATGAACTTCGACAAAGAGCCACTGGGGGCATCCGCAGCGAAACGCTTGGCGTAATCATCTGCCTTGTCATCATAAATCCTTATTGTTTCTTCGTCGGCCATTCCAGGTGTCCAAGTCTCGGTACGCTCGTTCGTCCCTTCAGTCTCTTTGTCGAAAAGAAGCGGCGAGCGGCCTTTGGTGTGTCAGAATCCACCGAAAGTCATATGTCGTTTCTACCGGTTCGTGAAGCCACATCACAGGCACGAGCAGGTGATCAATTTCGCTGCAGCAGGCAAGAGCCTGAGACTGGCAGCAGCAGCTCAAACCACTCACTCAGATCTGAACACGCCTAAAAGCTCTATCTCGAGGTTGATCGAGTTTCTGGCCTCAACAGTAATCATGGTCCCGCGCCCAAGCAGGGCCGGACTGTTTCTCAAGACACCCGGTTGGCGTTTCGTCACGTTCTGCGGACCGCTGTTGCCTTCGACCTGCACCAGAATTCCGCGTGGCGTGCCGACAGGCGCTTCGGGGATCACGAAAGTTGACAAGCCTCTCTTTCGACCGAGGTGGGGCGCAGCCGGTGCGAGTGCCAGTCCACCAAGCACTCTATTTTCGAAACGGGCTGCACGATCCCCATCTTGCGTGGAGGGAATGATGCGTACGGCCGTTGTGAGCGGCAGCAACGACAGTCCGACCGGATCATCGGCATAGCCCATAACCAGAATGGAACCAGCGCGGCCGCTCACTTCACCATTCAGCATGGCAACTGCATTGATTTCAGGACCGCCGTCGTCGATAGGAATAAAGGCCACAAAATCCACTTCTGAATTTGGTATATCCGTCGCGCGTTTCGCGTCATCGTTGCTTTCGAAAGTCTGAATGTCTTCTTTTATGGAAGCCCTTACAGACAGACCCGGCGTGTCCGTGTTGAAGAAATTGGCCGTTAGAGTGCTGCTGCTTTGTTCCGAATGATGCCAGTTGGCATTGCGTCTTTGCGCAGAACGGGAAAGAGAAATTTCTTCCGCGCGAACTGGTGCGACAACACTTTCAAAATGCTCCGCCGTTTCGGCTGTCGGCTCACGGTATTCCGCCGCAAGCCGGTCTCCACCCGGCATCATCAGTTCATCCGGTCTCGGCGGTTCCGTGTCTGCCAGGACGCGAAGCCGGGGCTTCAGCAGCTGTTTTGCGGAAAACGATGGCTGCCAGTTTGGGTCATTGCTGGCACCGGCCGCCACATAAGCTGCAGCTGCTATGCCGGGTTGTTTGACATAGCGAATGTTCATGACAGGGGCGCAGCTCTTTGAAATTCCGCCCTTGGCATCCGTACATCTGACGCTTGCGACCTTCCTGCCTGGCTCACACGCGTAGGTGAAGGCGCTGCCAGAGCCGCTCACCGACCCGGCGCCTGCAACCGAACACGTGGCCTCGCCACTCGGACTGCCGACGGAGAAAGGCAAAGATTCTGCGCCCTTGCACACCAGTTCCTGAGGCAGAAACACCCGTGCATCCGGATCACGCACATCAATCGTGCGGGTGAAAACCGGAGCAGGTGCACACATGCTGTCTGGGTCCTGTTCCAACTGAGCTGTCACAGTGATCTGTTGCGAACACCCCTCAATCGTCTCAGGAGCAATGAAGGTACCGGTTTGCCCAACGACCGGACCGATACTGCCTTTACCACCAATCACGCCAAACTTGACTGTACCTGGAAGAGCATTGTCCATTTCCAATGCGACTGACATTCCGCCGCCCGGTGCGACCGTCGTCTGCTCCAGGTTGATACGACCAGTGGCCGGGGCGAACTGACCGCGCGCAAGGCTCGGTGCAACGCGATAGCCATAGCCGAACGCACTCCCTTTGTTGACGCGCAGTGTCGCAGAGACCGAAAAAGCCTCATCATTCCCCTGCCAACACGCCGTAATGCAGCCATCCTTGCCAATGCGCACGGGGCCCCGATGGGTTTGAAGTTCAACGTGCTTGCTGATCTGCTCGGGTGTCAGTGTAATGGGACCCCAGACCCTGGCCGGAGTGCGCCGGATTTCGAATGCAGGGCCACCGCTTTTTCAAGTTCCAAAAGGGCTTCTTTGATTGCCTTATTGAGAAGTTGAACCTTCGTGGCCTGTTCTATGCGCCCATATGGATTGCCAACTTTCTTTTCAAAGCCATCCGCGGCATTCAGCAGCTGGTTTGCACGAGCGGATGTGAGACGCTTCTTAAGCGTTCCCTTGAGCTTTGGATGGTTAAGCGCCGCCTCAAAAAGCGGCACGATGATTTTCGCCATCAGCTCCGCATCCGCACCGCCCTGACTGTAGACGAGGTCGATTTTCGGATCAGAATACGCGGTGACCTTCACGACCAGCGGCATGCAGCTGTTGTCGTTAATCTTGCGCTGCGCGCCACGTTCCAAATCTGCGCTAATCTCAAGATGCTTCGGCAAATTGTGCAATTCGTCGCGCAGCTTGTTGCTGACTGCCGAAAAGAGGACATCGGACACCAGCGAACCAATACCACCTCCTGCAATTGCCCCGGCACCGGTCGCAGAAATAGAAGAGCTAACGGCGTCGAAGCCTTTCTTGTCTGTTTCCTTAAGGTCCCTGTCCTTCAGCATCTCCAAGAGTCGCTCGAAGGAAATTTTCTCCGGTCCTGTGGACGCCCGCCACACTCTTGTTTTGGCGACCGATCGCATCGATGCATGTTGAATTGCAGGGGACTGCAGATTGAGGTCTCCGCGGTCTCTCAGAAGAGCTGCTGGAAAATGCAAATCGAACAGCCGTGCCAGATCCTGATCGAAGCGCTCCGGTTGCGGTGAAAGTTCACGCTCGATTTCCAGCAGGCTCACAAGATTGATCGGGTTCTCATCAGAGAACATCGCGAAATAATACATTGCCAGCTGGGACACTTCGACGGGCAGCGTCGCAGGTGCCTTCCGGAAATCCGAGACCGCCTTTTCTTGCGTCCAGCCGAGCCGGGAAAGCCGCAAGCGAAGCAGATAGTCCAGTATTGCCAAACGATCCCCGATGGACCCGCTCAAGGGTTCAGCGCCGGTGACTTCAAATGCTACAGCGGGATGTGCCAGTCCTTCGAAATCAAGATAGGCCGCCCCTTGAACGTCGAACGGTAGCCGGATCAGCCACGCAGACGCGCCGGACCCCGGATCGATTTCAAGCCGGTCGAAGTCCGGCTGCCCCCCGATTTCCTGATCCGGCCCCTTCTCAGGCCGAAGCCAGACCTTGCCTTCAAAGTCGAGTGGTACGTTCTCCACCCGCACCAAAGAGCCAGCCGGAACGACAGACCCCATGTTCGGATCCAGCCCGAGACCAGTTGCAAATACCGGTGGCTCGCTCTCAGGCTCGTCGGTTTTTGGTGCTCCGATGTCGATGCCGGTTCGGATCTTGAAATCGAGGTCCGCCAACTCTTGAAGAAGCTTGTTAGCCTCCTCGATCGACATACTGCCGTCGATCATGGCTTCGGTCACCCGCTTCATGTCGGCGGCAATCTCATCGAGCTTTGCCTGATCGGGATCCTGCGCCTGTGCCGTAAGCAAAGTGAAGACGCTTAAGAAAAAAACTAAAAAACAAAATCTCAAGGCTCGAGGCCTCCATCAGTTTCATTGAAAAATGAACAGGCTCAAAGCTCTGAAAGCGATTGGTCTCCAGGCAATCTGTAAAGCGCCTCAGCTCGCCGACAGAAGGTATTCAAAAGCCAGGCAAGGACTGCAAAACGGCACAGCCCAGTCCTAATTTCAGCTTAGTCAAGCCCTCAGGCAGGGCCAACCTATGGAAACCAATAGGTCTGCAATCATGTTCGCTCTCGAACTCTCAATTCGTTGCCCTATAGTTTGGGCATGGGTCAAATATCGGCAGTATTCGTTCAGAAAGTCGTGGATGTCGCATCGCGCTCGAAAGCGGATCAGGCGCGGCACCGGCATCACTTGTTGCGGTCCGTTGGAGTCGATCCAGATGCCGCGATCGATCCCAAGTTCATGATTGCCGACGACGCTTATTATGCACTTTGCGAAAGGGTCATCCGGGAAGATCCCGAGGGTCCTTCTGTTAGCATTCGTGTCGGGTCGTCGATGTGCTGCGATGACTATGGCGCTTTCGGTCTGGCCTGGAAATCAGCTATTGATCTGAGAGGATCTTACCAGCGCGCAGAACGCTACGGGCGGGTCTTGACCAGTGTCAGCACATATGAGCTTGAAGAAGATGAGGGCAGGCACTTCATGGTGCTGCATCGGACAGGTGACCGCCGCCTGGGAATGCGCATATCGAACGAACAGACCATCGTAGCCATCACGCAAATAAGCCGCGAGGTCAGCGTACAGCCTTTTGTGCCCAAGGCTGTCTATTTCAAGCACGCAGCTCCCGATGATCTTTCAGCGCACCGCGCATTTTTCGGTTGTCCACTTCATTTCAGCTCGGACCGGGACGCAATTGAAGTTTCGCCTGAACACCTGAATGCACCGAACCGGCTTGGCGACACCAGTATTTCCGCTTTTTTCGACGCCTATCTGGATCAGGAAGTCGCGGCTTTGCCCGCCCATGAAGAGATCGAGCAACGGGTACGCCCCTTGATCCTTCGAGCCTTGAGCCAGGGTGTTCCAACTATTGCAGACGTTGCGGCGCATCTGGGTCTGAGTGCGCGCACTTTGCAACGCCGTCTCGCAGGCCAGGGGCGCGCTTTTCAGGAACTTGTCGATGAAACCCGCCAGGAACTCGCCGTCCGTCTGCTTTTAAGGACAGATTATGCTCTCGCGGAAGTGGCCTTTTTGACAGGCTTTGCTGAGCAAAGCACCTTCACACGCGCCTTCAAGCGTTGGCGCGGCGAAACCCCCGCTTCCTTCCGCCGGAGTGCACAGGCCTAGAATTGGCATGACAGGCCAAAACTGTGACACGCAAAGTCAATACGCCGGGCGCCCCATTTTCCTATTCCTTCCTTCGAAAATTGCTTCTAGCGAAGGAGATATCAAATGCAGGCAAGACCAACTCTCGTCATCGGTGCAACCGGCAAAACAGGCTCGCGCGTCGCATCGCTCCTCAAACACAAAGGTTTGCCGGTCCGGCATGGGTCGCGTGGCGCTGACATTCCATTCAACTGGGACAATCCAGAAACATGGAAGCCTGTGCTTGAAAACGTCAGCCGTGCCTATGTCACCTATTTTCCCGACATTGCCGTCCCCGGTGCCGTTGAAAAGGTCGAGGCCTTGTGTGCTGCCGCGAAATCTGCAGGGGTCGAACGCCTCGTCATGCTGACAGGGCGCGGTGAACACCACGCAATGCTTGGAGAAGCAGCCGTCCAGGCATCCGGTGTCGATTACACGCTGATCCGCGCTTCCTGGTTTGCGCAGAACTTTTCAGAAGGCTATTTGCGTGAACCAGTTCTCGCAGGCGTCTTGCCTATGCCAGGCGGAGACGTTCTGGAGCCAATCATAGATATTGACGATATTGCAGACGTTGCCGTGGCGGCGTTGACGGAAGACCGACACTCTGGCGAACTTTATGAAGTGACCGGCCCACGCCTGATGACTTTCTCGCAAATGGCCGACGAACTCGGAGCCGCTCTTGGTCGCCCAATCCGGCACATTCCGATCAGCTTCGATGACTTCCGTGCAGGCGTCGCAGAAGTCGCCGGGCCAGCCATAGCAGACGTCTTTGAAGCCATTGCCCGCGAGACGCTGGACGGTCGCAACGCTCACCTGACTGATGGGGTCGAACGTGCTATCGGCAAAAAGCCGAGAGATTTTTCAGAGTTCACCGTGAAAGCCGCTCAGTCTGGCGCTTGGGCAGATGCCGCTTGATCAGACCAAAGATGGTTTCGACCGGCCGCCATTGCCGACGTTATACCAGCCTCAGCAAACAAGAACCTAATTGTTGAGGCTGGTATTGCTATTTCAATACGGTTGAGAGCAGACCTTTCAATCGGCGTTTGAGCACGCTGATTTCCGTCCTGGTGCTAGCGTCCCCGTGACTTGCCAGATAGAGCGGGCAATCAAACGTACGAACGTCGTCTTCAGCCAAAACCAGGGTCTCGTCTTCCACGCCGATGAAATCGGGGAGCAGCGCCCGTCCTGTATTTCCACGAACCAGTGAAACAAGCCCATCAAAAGAGGCTGCCCATGTCGTAACCCAGTCTTCAGCTTCAAATGAAGTGGGTTGCGAAAGTGCTACGGAGCCTGGTCGTTGATGAAGGCCAATCCAATTGCAGTCGGTTTTCTGGTCGAAAGTCTTTGCAACGTATGGCCGCCCCTTCAGCGTCCCGATCTGGACTGTCTTCAGGTTTCCGGTTGTCGGCGCGTCCGGAGTAATCAGCAGAACAGACTTGTTGTGCAATAGAAGGTGAGCGTCGACACACTCCTCGATGGCCACGCGAAACGGGTCACTCGGGTTCCAGAGCTCACGAAATCTTCTATACAGGATCCACTGAATTTCCACCGGTGCAGCGATGGTGACAAGAGGCAGGTTCAGGACCCGGTCACGCCAGCCTTTCAATTCCCCGACGGTTCTGGCGACCGCGCTCGTGCGTTCCAGAAGTTGCTGACCGAATTGCGTCAGTTCATATCCCGCATGTGTCTTGCTGAAGAGATCCGCGCCCAGATGACCTTCAAGCCTCTGGACTTTTCGGCCGGCCGTTGCTGCAGAAATGCCGGCCTTATCAGCGGTCCTGGAAAGGCTTCCAAGCGATGCCACCAATCGAAATATCTTCAGGTCATCCCAATTCAAGTCATTCAATTTTGAAACACCAGTTCAATAACTTTTGTTGATCAACATGTGACTGATATCTAAGAATTTGTCCAGTTCGACAGCCTTTTTCGTTCGGGAGCCACATATGCATATCCATCACATCGCCTTCTTTTCAAAGGATATTTCAAGATTGAAAGACTTTTATGTAGACCTCTTCCAGGCCCAGGCTGGTGAGATGTATCAGGATGAGAGAGACTTCCGCTCGTTCATGGTGCGTTTCGAAAACGATACTGTTCTTGAACTCATGCAGATGCCTGACGTACTTGCGCGCACCACCCCCGATCACGATGACATTCATCATGTTGGATTGCATCATCTTGCAATCGCGGTTGCGAGTGATGACGACGTGCTCGCGCTTACAAGAAAAGCGAGCGGATTGGGATCTGCCGTGATCAAATCGCCGGAGCTGACGGGAGACGGTTTCTTTGAATCCATGGTGACCGACCCCGATGGAAACCTGGTCGAAATCTGCCGCGCACCCTTGTCCGAGCAATGACTCGCATCCCACGGCAACGATGGGCCGTTGTTTTCGCGTTCGCTTTCAACGGTCTTCTGTTTGGGGTCTGGGCAGGCCGGATTCCCGCAATCAAGGAGACATTTTCGCTAGACAGCTCCTCCCTCGGCCTCCTGTTACTTGTCCTTGCCGGTGGTGCGATTATGTCGTTTCCGGTTGCTGGAATGCTGTCGGAAAGACTGGGTGTTCAAAAACTCACCACGATCTGTGCATGGGTTTATGGTCCGGCTCTTGTCACCGTGTCTTTGGCGGGCTCGCTGCCAACGCTGGCTGCCGCCCTGTTTCTTTTCGGAATGCTGCACGGTGCCATGGATGTCGCAATGAATGGCTGGGGAGCCAAGGTGGAACAGCGCCTTGGCCGTTCTGTAATGCCTTTCTTCCATGCGATGTTCAGCCTCGGGGCCGGGATCGGCGCGATCACGGGATACGTCGCCGTTCACCTGGAAATATCGACCGTTACCCACTTTTCGGCTGTCTCCCTCTTGGGCGCTGCACTGACCCTTGCTGCAATCGGGAAACCCGAAAATGAACGGCCTCGACTGGCCGCGACCAACGATCAGTCTTCTGCGTTTGAATGGCCCTCGACGACCCTGCTCCTTGTTGGCCTTGTTGCCTTTTCCGTTTCCATGGGCGAAGGCGCGATGGCGGACTGGAGCGCCGTTTTCCTCAGGGCCAGCACCGGTACAGGTGAAGCACAGGCAGCACTTGGTTATGCGGCATTCAGCGCTGCTATGGTCGCCACGCGGCTGATGGGAAGCCGTATCGTCACCTTGCTTGGCCCAGAGCTGACAACGAGGTTGAGTGGCAGCATTGCCTGCGCCGGTCTTCTACTGACTATATCATCCAGTACCTTAGGACTGAGCCTTGTCGGCTTCAGCCTGGTCGGAATTGGATACGCTGTCGTCATGCCACTGGTTTTTGCACGGGCTGCCAATGACGAAAGGACGCAACCCGGTCACGCAATAGCCGCGGTCTCCACGCTGGCCTATGGCGGGATGTTGCTGGGACCGCCGCTGGTGGGCTTCGTTGCAAGCTTTACCGGCCTGCACAGCTCGTTCCTGATACTTGCCCTGCTGGCACTGCTTGCAGTGCTCCTGGCTCCCAAGCTCGCCATGCATAAATCGAGCCATGGCTGCGGGCACATGTCGCCCGGCCCGGAGCCAGAAAACAAAGTATCAGGCCCCACTACCCGAGCAGAATGATACCGACAACAGCTGCAACGATCATCAGGCAGCCGAAAATTTCAGAACGCGAAATGACTTCCTTGAAAACCAACCAGGACACAAGAAAGGTAAACACCAGCTCTATCTGGGCAAGCGCGCGCACATAGGCGACATTTTGCAAGGTCATCGCCGTGAACCAGCCAATCGAACCGGCCACGCCGGACGCGCCGACCCAGACGGCGGTGCGCCAGGCTTTGAGGCTGGCTTTCAACTGGTCTGGGTCGCGCAACGACATCCAGCTGACCATCACAATCGTCTGGAAAAATGTCGCGAAGACCAGTGCACAAGCGGCCTGCATCGGAACACCCGTCCCTTCCAGCGACAGCGATGCCGTGCGGTAGGCAACAGCCGACGCGCCGAAAAAGGCTGCAGAAGCCAATCCGATGAGCGCGGGGCGCCCGGCCAGCGATGAACGTACGGCAGAAACGGTCAATGGCACACGGGCAAGTGAAATCATGACGACGCCGACAATACCGATCAGGATGCAAATGGAGACCGACAGGGAGATGTGTTCTCCAAGGACCAGAAACCCGAACAGGGCCGCCTGGATAGGTTCCGTTTTTGAATAAGCCGTCCCGACAGCAAAATTTCGGAACGAAAACAGATAAACCAGCAGGAACGTACCCAGGATCTGTGCCAGACCACCCAAAGCACCGGCAATCAGCATGGTGGTGTTGAGTGACGGCACTGGAAAACCAAATACGAAATGGAGCACGAGCGCATAGAGGACTGCGAAAGGAAGCCCATAACCAAACCGTACGAAGGTCGCGCCTGTTGTACCGAGCTGGCCCTTCAGGTGTTTCTGCATGGCCGTGCGCAGGTTCTGGCAAAACGCTGCGGCAACTGTGATCGGAATCCATAACTCCATGGAACCGGCTTCCTTAAATTAATTGAATTTGTGTCATCTTACACATGAAACAATCACTAAAAATTGCCATTTCTTGTATCCTTTGATTACTTTTTCTCAACTATCATAATTTCCCTCACTTAAACAGATGAACACGAAAGGCATCGGAAAGGACATCTGAGTGACGTACCTGGAACAGCTACAGGCGTAGCTGTGCTTGACAGTACCTTGCCTGGCAGCTTAGGTCCGGCCAGCTTTTATCAACCCTCGGAGACCTTCGCACTCATGACCCAGGATCTCGCTTCCCTGTCTCAAACCATCGACGCGGCTTTTGAAGATCGCGCGGCTATCGACACCACGACAACCGGTGAGGTGCGCGATGCGGTTGAAACCACACTGACCCTTCTGGATCGAGGCGAGCTGCGTGTCGCCGAACAAAAGGATGGCGACTGGGTGGTCAATCAGTGGGCGAAGAAGGCGGTTCTGCTTTCCTTCCGTTTGAACCCAATGGACATCATCAAGGGTGGTCCGGGCGATGCGACGTGGTGGGACAAGGTTCCTTCCAAGTTTGACGGTTGGGGCGGAAGCGACTTTGAAGGCGCCGGCTTTCGAGCAGTGCCGAACTGCACCGTCCGCCGTTCGGCATTTATCGGCAAGGGCGTCGTTCTGATGCCGTCTTTTGTCAATCTTGGCGCTTATGTCGATGAAGGCACAATGGTTGATACCTGGGCGACAGTTGGGTCCTGCGCACAAATCGGCAAGAACGTGCACCTGTCCGGCGGCGTTGGAATTGGCGGCGTGCTTGAGCCGCTTCAGGCTGGTCCTGTCATCATTGAAGACAACTGTTTTATCGGCGCGCGCTCCGAAGTGGTCGAAGGCTGTATCGTGCGTGAAGGTGCCGTTCTCGGCATGGGTGTCTTCATCGGCAAATCGACACGGATCGTCAACCGCATGACGGGCGAAGTCACATATGGTGAAGTGCCACCTTATTCGGTGGTTGTTGCCGGTTCTATGCCGACCTCGAGCCTCATGGGCAACGGCGAGGCAGCGCCGAACCTTTATTGCGCCGTGATCGTCAAAACCGTTGATGAGCGGACACGCTCAAAGACAGCGATCAACGAACTGCTGCGCGACTGACGCGCCACGCTGCACCACATATCTTTTTCCGAAATCGCACCCGCCGTTCCGACGGCGGGTTTTTTGTTATGCCCACATGAGGCCGACAAGCTGCCCGATGACCAGTGTCAGCAACAGATCCAGCACGACCACACCAATGGAAACGCTGATCGTTGCCTGCAGCGCAATGCGGGCGATCAAGTACCGGTACCAGACAATCGCCAGCAAGCAGCTAAGGGACAAGAGAATAGTAATTGCGGGCGAAAGGACACCCATCAGGAACAGGAGATAGATGATCAGATAAGGCATGGATGCCAATAGGCTGGTCCAGTTGCGTGCCACGATAAACGGAACATATCGGTGTGAAACGCCAATGGGGACAGCGACGACAGCAAGAATGAGTGGCAGCGCGAACCAATCCATACTGAGACCAACCAGTTGCGCCGTCCAATACGCGCCATCGGGAAAGAGGTCGGGATGATAGAGGTTTTGGGAAAGAAGAAGCTGTTTTTCAGTCAGCCCGCTTGCCAAGAATGCCGGCACGAGCAGAAAAACCACCAGAAACGATCTCCAGAAGCCCTGAAGAGATTGGTCAAAAAACGCCATGCCTTCCGGGCGGCTGCGCAGCAAAAGCCATGAGCCGTCGAGCGCTGCACGAATTTCACCCATCGTGATCAAGTTCAGTCCGCTCCCGCAGATTGTGCAAAATAGCTGACCAGAAATCGTTTATAGATTGCCGTCAGCTGGTCAAGGTCACTGACCGCAACGCATTCATCCACCTTGTGCATTGTCTGACCGACAAGACCGAATTCAACCACCGGGCAATAATTCTTGATGAACCGCGCATCTGAAGTTCCGCCCCCAGTTGACAGTTCGGGAACCTGCCCGGTTTCTTTCCGGACCGCATCGCTGAGGTCAGCAATCAGCTTTTCATCCCGCGTCAGGAAGGATTCGCTCGCATCTCGCTTGAATATTAAGTCCAGTTTCAAGGACCCGAGATCGACACTTTCCAGCGTCTCCCGGACCCTGGCCTGCAGCGTCGACAGCGTCCACTCGTCATTATATCGAATGTTGAAGCGCGCTTCGGCCCGAGCCGGAATAACGTTGAAGGCCGGGTTGCCGACATCCACCGTCACGACCTCGAGATTGGAGGGCTGAAATCTTTCGTTGCCCTCGTCCAGCACAAGTGCATCGAGCGCAGCAAGCAGGCGCACAAGGCCGGGGATGGGGTTGTCGGCAAGATGCGGGTAGGCTGCATGGCCCTGGGTTCCGGCAACGGTCACAATTCCTGAAAGAGATCCCCGGCGACCGACCTTGATGGCATCGCCGAGCTTGGCTGGATTGGTCGGCTCGCCGACAATGCAGGCGTCAAATTCATGACCTTCGGCTTTGGCCCATTCCAACAGCTTGACGGTACCGTTGACCGCCGGGCCTTCTTCATCCCCTGTGATCAGCAATGAAATCGTTCCGCCGAAGTCCGTGCCGAGTTCCTGCACCAGATCAATCGCGGCGGCGGCAAAAGCAGCAATGCCACCTTTCATGTCGACAGCGCCACGTCCGAACAATACGCCGTCTTGAATTGTTCCGGCAAAAGGCCCGTGGCTCCAGTCATTTTCCGCACCGGCCGGCACCACATCTGTATGACCAGCAAACACGAAATGCGGTTTGCCGGAACCTATCATTGCAAAAAGGTTTTCGACGTCCGGCGTATCCTCATCCTGAAAGGTGACCCGTGTGACTTCAAACCCGGCTGACGCTAGCAGATTTTCAAGTGTCGTCAGGGCTCCACCCTCAGCTGGCGTGACCGACGGACAGCGGATCAGATCCTGAGCAATGGTGACGGCAGTGGAAGGCATGGATTCAGGCTCTTTCGTCAATTCGGTATCATTGAGGAAGGTCAGCTTTTGCGCCAATAACTGTTTGGCAACGGTCCGTGGCGGTTTGCTTCCATCTTGCTCGGAACAAAGCCCAGGAAGACCACCATGACAACATTCAAAATTGGCACGAAGATCAGCAACGCGAGAAACCCACTTTGGCCGATGTCCTGCAGCCGCTTGATCACGAGTGCCAGCTCGAACCATTGCAGCACAAAAAAGAGAATTGGAAACAGCGCATTCGATTCCGCAAAAGCAGCCGGTGACACCGTTTCAGGAGTGATTTCAACAAGCGAAGAAATCCACCACAACCGGATGGCGATGCCGATGATGATCCAAACCAGCGCAAAGCTGAGCCAATAGGGTTCCCGTCCCATACGCCCGATCGGGCTCAAAAGCGCCCAGATGGGACCGGGGGTTATGTTAGCGCTCTGCGGAGGGGTGTTCATTCAGTACCGCTTTCATTGATCGTTCAGGCAAGGAGGTAGACGCATAAGCTGCCTGGATCAAGCTCTGTCATGCGATCCTGCTGCGGCATTTCCGAGGCCGTCACCGATCCGCGGGCAAAGAAATGTCGATCAAGGGAAGAACGCGAGGGAAATTTTATGGATTTTGCTGATCGGGCATGTCTAAGTTGTAGGCATAACAGTCAGAGCCACCGAGGGGGTATGCTTATGGCCGGCGTCTGGAAAGCCAAAATAACATCCTGTGCACTCACACTTTTTTTCACCATCGCTCTTTTTACCAGTCTCTCAGCTCAAGCCCAGGACACAGCCTCGTCGCTGCCTGAACCGCTGCAGTCAACGGCGATGGAAAAACTCGTGTCGGATCTCGATCCCGAGCAGGTGGAAGCCCTCACCGACCTGATGCTGCTATTGCAGGAAAGTGCCGCCAACAAGACCTCAATCGCATCATTGGGAGAACCGCAGCCAAGTCTGCTCGAGCAACTTCAGTCAGCGTTCAGCGGCTTTGGCGACATGGTTCTGGGTCACTTCAAGAATCTGCCCGCTCTCTTTACTGGCCTTTTTGCAGGCATCGCGGCCCTGTTCGCCGGGTCGGTCGGGGGCCCGATCCATATCCTGATCGGCTCGATCGCGCTGATCCTTGCTGCGGGCTTTGCCGCGGAGTTTCTGGTCAACCGCCTAACCGCGGCCAGGCGCGACAAGATACAGGCACGTTCACCTGAAAGCCTTTTTGAAACGGTGAAGCTGGTATCAACGCGTGCGGGGCTCGACCTCGGCGGCCTGCTGGTTTTTGCAATCGTGGCCGTCGTCGTCGCACGTGCTGCCGTCTTTGATCCGGCCACTCGCAGCGTTGCCCTTCAGGCCGTTTTCTGGATCGTCTTCCTGCCGCGTCTTGTTGCTGCGCTTCTGCGTTTCGCGCTTGCGCCGCACCGAAGCGAATTGCGCCTCGTGACCGCGGACGACGAAACGGCCAAGTCGCTTTATCGCAGTTTCACCACGCTCTTTGCCGTGGTCGGTGTTGCCTTTTTCCTACGCAACATCATGCAGGTCGCAGGTGAAGATGCCGGTGGGACGTTCCGCTTTTTTGTCGGTTTCGGCGTCAACGCGTGGATCATTGCAGTGATCTGGAAAGCCCGCCACGGATTGACCAACATCATCCTTGGCGATGACGGCGACGCGACGTCGGGTCTGGAACGCATGGCCCGCTTCTGGCCGTATTTCTCCATGGCCTTTATCGCCTTCAACTGGCTACTTGTTCAGTTTACAGCCAGCATGGGTATCGAAGCCCTGACCGCCGGCCGCTCTCTGGCCGTAATTGCGCTCGTGGTCTTCGCACCTTTCCTCGACACGATGGTTCGCGGCATCGTCTCTCATGTCGTGCCCCCCATGCAGGGGGACGGACCGGTCGCCGAGGCCGCACACATGCAAACCCGGCACAGCTATGTTCGCATCGCCCGTGTTGCGCTCCTTGCATTCCTCGTTCTCATGGTCGGCCGGATTTACGGTCTCAACCTTCTGGCGCTCGGTGCCAATGACGGATCGGCCGTTGCGCGCAACAGCGTCATCTTTCTCTTAATCCTGGCCGCGGGATATCTTGCCTGGGAGATCACCAATCTTTGGGTTGCTCATCAACTGGCCAAAGACTCGCCGCCGGCCCAGTCTGAAGATGACGATGCTGAAATGGGCGGAGCGGGCAAATCGCGCACGGCAACCATCCTGCCGCTCATCCGGATCATCCTGCAGGTCACCATTCTGGTTCTGACGGCATTGCTGGCCCTCAGCCAGCTCGGCATCAACATCACGCCGCTTCTGGCCGGTGCCGGTGTTGTCGGTCTTGCAGTCGGTTTCGGCGCACAGACACTCGTCAAGGACGTGGTCTCTGGCATCTTCTTCCTGATGGACGATGCTTTCCGGCTCGGTGAATTCATCGACACCGGTGGAACCCAGGGTTCCATCGAGAAGATCTCGATCCGCTCACTGCAACTGCGCGGTACACGCGGTGCCGTTCATATCGTTCCGTATGGCGAAATCCCCAAGCTCACCAACCTCTCACGTGACTGGGTGATCATGAAGCTGAAGTTCACTGTTCCCTTCGACACGGACGTTGAGAAGGTGCGCAAACTCTTCAAGCGGATCGGCCAGGACATCATGGAGATGGAAGAGTTCAAGGAGGACATTCTGGCACCGTTCAAGGGCCAGGGCGTAGCCGATGTCGACGATGTCGGCATCGTCGTGCGCGGCAAGTTCACCACAAAACCCGGCAAGCAGTTCGGCGTGCGCAAGGAAATCTACAAACGCGTGCAACAGGTCTTTGAGGAAAACGGCATCCAGTTTGCCCGCAAGGAAGTGCGCGTTCAGCTGCCGGAAAACACGGATCTGGACGACAAACAGAAAGAGGCCGTGGCCGCCGGTGCCGCTGCAGCTGCCGCAACAGAGACAAAACCTGCTGCACAGTAGCGGGTTTTTGCATAAATCGACCGGCGCACTGGTTCAATGACGGCGCTAACAATTTGAGCGCATTTGGTCACCAATTCAGTTTTGTGATTGGTGACCTACGCATCGGCGTGCGTTTGTGAAGATAGAGTTGAGTGCGATGAGGCTATATTCCAACGATAACTTTTGAGATCGTAAGAGGACCGGCAGATTTATATGCCACAGACGAGATATCAGACATTCGTGTGCCAACGTTGTATCGACTGCTGCATATTTGAGCCGACCTCAATGCTTCGCGCGTTGAACAGCCGGTAAGGAGATCAAGGTACTCACTTGTTAAAATGCAGCGAATGTCCGGCATGCGCTGCAAAACTTAAACGTCAACGCTGAAGAACTAGAGTTACTGTTTTTTCTTCTTTGATGGTTTTCGAGCTCGCAACGCGGCATCAAGGGCCTGTTGCGTCCAGAATCGCAAGCTTTCTTCATCGTCAAAGATATCTTCTGGCGCTCGATAATATGGTATCGGGGTGGATTTCTTCTTCATCTCATAGATGTATTGTTCAGCGCCAGCCGCTTCGAACGCAGCCCGAGTAACATCATCAGTCTTAAGCCAGAGTTCATCTTCCGCCACGATTGCAAAGAAAAGCCCATCACAATAAATCCCATCGACGCCAAACATTTTCCGGGTCGTGATGTTACCAAAAGGGGCAAATAGATCTTGGTAAAAGTCAACTTGCATGTGAAAGGGTCCGCTCAAATGGCATTGGAGACGCAGTTCCTTTAGGAAAATCCAAGTTATATTTCATGCCCGCGCAACCGTCATTTTGGTTCCGCTTTACAAGACATGGCTGCGAGTTTGAGTTCTACAAGCTCGATCAGTATTTCTGCTTTTCGCGCCAGGTTGCCAGTCTTGTCGGCTCCGCGTGCATAAGCCCAAAGCCCTTGTACCGAGACTGCAAGGAAACCGGCTAGTTCCTTGATTTCCATCTGTGTTGGCGGCACATCAATTTCGTTAGCCAAGGCGCGGGCAAAGCCGTCAGTCAGTCGATCATAGTGCGCACGCACGACTTTCGCGATTTCGTCGTCATGTGGGCCGAGTTCGGTCAGCGTATTGCCCATCAAACAACCCCGCCCGGGAAAGCCGATCTCTTTGATTCTCGCAACCCCGCCTTTCAAGTATGTTGCGATTGCTTCGATACCTGAGCCCTCTGCCTCAACAATAGCTAAAGCCGGTGTTACCGATGCGTCCTGGAAATGAGACAGGCAGGCCAGGAACAAATCTTTCTTTCCACCGAAATCCGAATAGATCGCCCCGCGCCCTACACCAGTGGCACGGACCAGATCGTCCATTGATGTTGCTTCATATCCATACACCCAGAACTGGCGCATTGCGTTTTCAACGAGTGTGTTTCGCAAGTGTGATTTTGGTCTAGGCATTTCTATTTTATAATGGAATGATCGTTCCACTACAATAGAGAGATGAATTGCTATCGAGATCTTGGATTGCGCCCATCACACTCAACCAGGGAGATTGAAATGTCCGTAACAGCACGATGCGCATGCAAGGCCATGACGATAGAATTAGCCTGTGAGCCACTTCGATGCTTGTTTTGTCACTGCGACTACTGTCAACGTATGACTGGTTCCTTGGGAAACGCTATTGCGGTTTTTCGGGAAACAGACATTGCGGCTATGTCAGGTGAGGTATTTGAACTTGATCCACAAATGCCCGATTGGCCAGGAGTTAAAAGGTATTTTTGTCCCAAGTGCTATTCCAACGTGCATTGGGTAAATCCGAAAGCGTTTCCCGAGATGAGGTTGGTGTCTCTGGGATGCCTCGACAATCCGTCGGCCTACAAACTTGGAAGAACGGTTCAAAATCAACATCGGCCTACTTGGTGTCCTCAACTTGACGCTTCCGAAGCATACGACGCTTATCCATAACAACACGGCTTTCCGCGTCACTAACCCAGCTTTGATGGCCAGCAATGCAACACCACGTAGCCTGGTTAGAAATCGTCGAGTGGAGAGTGTTGAACAAAGTCAACGTTTGATAGGGCGCATCATCTTGGCGGGCTATCTTCCGGCAGCAGCTTCAAGTTTGTAGCCAGCCAAGCTATACAATCCGTCATCAGACTTGGCCTTACAATCTCAAATCAGAGTATTTCTTTGAAGATTTTTCTTTTCGTTGTGTCAGCAGTTTTTCTGATTGGACCGGTGGTTGCCTGGGGCTACGTTGTTGCGCTCGGGTGTGGTTTTAAAACAAATTCAACGAACTGCAGCGTTCGCCTTTCAGACTATCTGGACAGTGAGTTTCTCACCCTCTCCGCGCTGCCCTGGATCCTGGGTCTTCTCTGTCTCATCAGTGCCATTCGCAGATGATCAAGGTGTTTCCACTCTTAACTTCAGAGCTTTTATTGCGCGAAAGAAAATGTGTTCAGTTCACAGATTTCGGGAAACTTAGGCGATGAGCGTGCCCACAAATCTCGTGGTCCGAAACGACAGCTGGAATTTCAGCGAACTCGCTCACGAATTTACAGTTTGGTTGCGAGTTGAAAATCTGGAAGAGAAAATCAATACCGCAATTGCCCACTACGCTGCCCACTTTGAAAAATACCCTGACCAAACAAACAGCAAATCACAAAATGCGGTGGAGCTTGGGCGGCTAAGAGCTTTCCAGGACCGGGTCAGGAAAATAGAAAATGCTTCCTTGCCGATTTCCATCGGCGCGACAGAGCTGCCCGTCAGTTTCAATGAACAGATCTTCGAGGGCGATTTTACCTCGGTATTTTGTTTGACGTGTTATCGTCTGAGCGCACCGGAACTGACCTGCCTTGCGCCATTTCAAAATGACACGTACGAGCAGGCTTTTGGGACAATGCGTCACTGTTTATGCGGCAAATGGATTGCTTGGCGCATTGAAGGCCAACGCAAGCCTTAGCAGTGCAGGACTGTGACCTGTCCCGTAGGCAGTCATCCCTGCCGGTCTTGAGTTCGCCTGATCAGCTCTTCGGGGTTGGATGGTATCGGGAACAGGCTCCTCCAAACGGGTTCGTTCTCCACATGCCTTGTGGTCGCCCGGCCGATAGGCTCGTTTCAGGGAAAAACTGCAAAACCGCACATTTCAGGCGCGCATACCCGTTAGGTTTTTGCGCTGTGCTTCGGGCGGATACTCCATGAGGTCGTAAGCACAATTAGGAGCAGGACAACAGGGAGGAACGCTAGCGGGCTCCCCGCTGCAATGAGTGCTGTGCCAGCCGCGCAAGCAATCGATGCTGCAGCCTCCGCAAGCGTCGAAGCCTTCGAAGCGACTTGCCGACGCCGGAAGGTGGTGCGTTTGGCTTGCGCCCGAAACCAGAGTTGAACCAGGATTGCACTTGCTGCCGCGATCATCGCGCCGATGAAGGTAACCACGGCACCCCATAGCGACAGGAGTGCCAGGCTCAGGACAACCGGCAGCATTATTACGGCGATAATCGTAAGGACCGACAAGACCTTTGCCCAAAGGCGCGTAAACACAGAGATGGGCGCCGTTAAGATCAAATCGGGGGCATCCTCACCAGAGATGGTCAGCCAGGCAAGGCCACCGGCAAGCTGTCCGACAGCCATGACGATGACAGGAGCGACGATCACGGAAATCTCGGTGTTGTCGCCAAAACTGACCCACAGCATGACCGCCGGCGGGATGAGATAGAGAACCTGCATCAACGTCTGGGAAACAAGCCAGGGATCGCGGGCGATGAGTTTAAGTTCCTTATGAACGAGCGCGCCAAGAGGCGAGTAACCGCGAAAGGTCCTTTCAGATGCGCGTATGCGCGGGGTCTTTTCCGAAACACCCAGAGCCAGCACGACAATGCGGCGGAACTGGACAGCGCCGCGCCAGGCTCCCACGGCGAAAAACAAAACCGAGGCTGCGAAGAACAGAAACACGGTGCTGGTCTGTCCGGCCACTGCGTGGGCCGGGAACCACCAGAAGGAGCCTGCTGCCGGCGCATGGCTGGCCAGGAAAGCTGGATCGAAGAGCGTGAACCGGGATATCGACCCGAAGGAGAGGATTGCAACCACTTGCATCCCGATCAGGAAGGCCGCACCGACGACTGCAGCCAATATCTGCGCACAGAGGCGCGTGCGCTGCGCCCCAACGGTTCTAAAGAGCGCGAGTGTGATCAACACCCCTGCTCCGGTCGCGCTCAGCGATACCGCCAGGAGAACCACATATCCGGCAAGCCAACGCTCCCCGCCAAGCATCACGGCAACGTTGAGGAATGGAGAAATGACAAGCGCTGACATCATCCAACTTGTCAAAGCCATCATGACGATGCGCACAAGAAACAGGTCACGGGAGGGCGCGGGAGAAGACAGTATCAGGTCGAGATCATCGCGGGCGTAGAACGCACGCGTCACCGACTCCATCGCCTGAGACAGCATCATGGTGAAGCTGAGCAATACAGTGACCGACAGCATTGCCAGCGCGGTCTGATCAAGCACAAACCCTGCGGTCAAGCGGGGTGAAAGCACCGCGTATGCGATCAGATGCATGATCGCATAAAATATGCTCATGCCGATCAGTGCGCGCCGCAGGCTGGTGTTACGCCAGCCTGAGAACATCCAGGCCCAGTCACGCCAGGCGAGCCGCAATTCATGCCGCGAAAAGCGCAACAGGGCAGAAGGTGCCGCTATCGCGCTCATGCCACTTTCTCATCAAGGTAATTTGCTTTGCCCGCTTGCGCTGCGCCTTCGGAGGCATCACCCACAATTTCCAGGAAAATGTCTTCCAGAGAATTGCCATCGGCGCTTGCTCGTTCGCGCAACTCCTCCAGCGTTCCCTCAGCAACAAGCTGTCCACCAGCGATAATCCCGATCCTGTCGGCCATGCGCTCGGCGACTTCCAGGATATGTGTCGTCATGATGATCGACACTCCCTGCGCAACAAGGCCGGATAGCACCTTCTTCACCTGCCGCGCAGATCCTGCGTCAAGCCCGGTGAGCGGCTCATCGAGAATGATAAGACGCGGTTCATGGATCAAGGCACCGGCAAGCGCCACCTTCTGACGCATCCCTTTCGAGAAGCCGCCACAGCGTTCATGGGCATGGGGGGCAAGTCCAAAGGATTCAAGCAGAGTGTCGGCCTTGAAGCGCGCAAGGTCCGGTTCCATGCTCCACAGGCCTGCCACGAACTCAAGATATTCGAGCGGTGTCAGCTTGTCATAAACCATGGGTTCGTCAGGAACCCAAGCCAGAATTTGCTTGGCGGCGACCGGATCTGAAAAGGCGTCGATCCCGCAGACTTTGACGGAGCCGCTATCAGCCTCGAGCAACCCCGCCACCATCCGCAGCGTCGTTGTCTTGCCTGCGCCGTTCGGGCCGAGCAAGGCGTAGAATTCTCCATCATGCACGGTCAGAGAAAGATCGTTGACCGCGGGTTCTGTGAAGCGCTTGTGGAGATTGAGAATATCGAGGGCAGCGGTACTGGAGGACGGCATCTATCTCTCGTCAAAAAGGAAGTTTCCTCCAGTTTACCGAGGGGACCTTTCGCTAGTGTAAAACCCCGTCATTTGTCGCAGATTGAGCCCCTTGAATGAAAGAAAGGTTTGAAGACGACCGGATGTGACGGCGGTAACAGACTGAGGCACCCGCGGGCAATAACGTAGGGTCACCTTCATGCAAACGGGTGCCTGGAAATGATCACGTTTACTGCTCCGATCAAGCTGAAACTGCCGCAAGAAAACAACCCGTACTATCAGTACGCAAAGCCGAATACCGAGACGATCGACAAGGGCTGGAAAGCCGTGTTCGTCGGATCCGAGGGAGCCGATTACATCTTCGGCGATGGCTTTTCCGACACCATGTACGGGAACGGTGGAAACGACGGGCTGCATGGCGGCGGCGGCAGGGATTTTCTCTATGGCGGCGAAGGAGACGACACTTTTATCGGTGGTGCAGGCGCGGACGAAATGTTCGGCGAAGCGGGTGACGACTTTTTCTGGGGCGAGCTTGATGGCAACAAGATCGACGGAGGCAGTGGTCACGACACGATAAGCTATTCCGGGATGGACAAGGGCATTGTGGTGTCGTTGAGAATGGGCGGCGCGCTTGATCCGAATACATTCACCGTCAGAGAATATATCACCGATATCGAAAGCGTCATCGGGACCAGCTACGACGATAGCATCGTTGGCGATGACCGCCTGATCGGTAATCATCTTTTTGGCGGCGCGGGAAACGACGTCCTGGAAGGAGGTGGCGGAACTGACACTCTTGTTGGCGGTCTGGGTGCAGACATGCTTTGGGGCGGGACGGAAAGCGACACCTTTGTTTTCAATCTCGGCGACAGCCCTGGCGGCACGTCCGGCTTCGACACGATCAGAGACTTCGATCTCGATGACGACATCATGCAGTTCCAGGTCTATGAACCGACCCTGGCTGATTGGTCGGCCTATGAGACGACCGTTGATGGTGTGGCCGGAACCTGGGTCAGGATCACTGAGCTTCAGCTCGATGGACCGGTTGCTGAAACACAGGTTCGGTATGAAGTGTTTCTCGCAGGAACGAACCTTGCGACCGTCGGTGCCGACGACTTTGCTTTTGTTTGAGCCCGCACAGGTTGAAAGCTCACGTCATGCCTGGTCGCCAACGAGGGCTTTTGCGACCAGTTCGGGTACCTTGATCATGCAATAGTGGTCCGCCTCTATCTCAAGACAGGTCCAATTCTCCTGCTCCAAATGCGTTTTGACATGAGCAACGACATTTTCAGTCATGACCAGAAACTGGCTTGCCAGACAGTGGATATAGGTCTTCGGGATCGCCTTGAACGTGGCGCGATCGAAGACAAGCTTCTCGGCAAAGGGCGGCCAGTCTGGCACTCCGAAATCCGCCGGGTCGATCCCTGCACTGGCAAAGAAGTCCAGCAGTGACTTTCCGCTCTCGGGTATCAGCGTGTCCAGAAAGACAAGTCTTTCGACTTTCTCAGGCATTCGATCTGCAGTGCCAGAGATTACAAAGCTGGCGTAGCTGTGCCCGACGAGGTGAAGCCTTTGCTCCCCGGTTTTCTCAATCCGGTCGCACAGCTCTTCAATATGATCCGACAGGGTCGCCTTTTCGGGGTCGGACAATGTCAGGGCATCGGTCTGATGGCCGTCCGCCTCCAGCAAGGCGCGAACCCTGTCGAAATCTTCTTTGGTGCGTTTCCCCCGGGGACGAAAACAAAGTGGGTCACAAGCAGTTTCACCTTGCGTTGCCGACGTGCATTCGGAGCGAATGACTTTGGTGCGTGGAGCGGCTCTCACACGTATTCGCAGTTGAGGTTGGTATAACGCACCATGCGCCAACGGCAGGCGCTCGTGCAACATAAGCAATCGCTTCTGCTGCTTTTTCGCCGACATCACCCGCCATATCGCGCGATCAATTGTTTCCAAATGAAATGCACACAGAAAAATGGGTTCCTTTAACATGGAACGCCTTTTTGAGAGGCGAAGCGGTTGCGCAAGCCGCCACAGCGAAGGTCGGGTTCATACCCGACGTCTTCGATCCGGCGCCAGGCATGAGTGGCGGGTTTGACTTAGTGTCCGCTGCTTGCGAACAAATTCAGCCCTTCGCGGAAAAGAAGAACTGCGAAGAGGACAAGCACGATCGCCAGCCCGCGCATGATGAAGGGGTACGCCCGGCCGGTTAGCAGATGGCGGTATCGCCCCGTAAGCGCGGCAACGCCAACTTTTGAGCCGACCAGAAGAAGATAGAACCCGACAATAAACCCCCAGGGGGCAAGGGCAGACGTCTCGGAAGCTGCAAGGACGTATGGGACACCGACTGTGATCCAGAACAGGTAGGGGTGCGGGCTCAAGAAATTGGCAAGAATACCCTTTTTCAAGGATGCTGGTGCCGTTGCAGAACCAAATTCCCCGACTGAGTTCACCTTGGCGGTCTCGTAAGCCAAAAAGAGAGCGTAAAGAGCGCCAACGATCCCGAGTATACCCAGGGCTTTATTTGGGAGTTCCCGAAGCACAAAAAACAACGTCAGAACAATTGGGACGTCTGTTACAAGCGGCGCAGCCGCAACCAACAGCCCTTCCTTGAAGCCGTGACGTATGGTTTGAGCGATGGCAATGGTCATCAGGGGCCCTGGGGCCAGGCCGGCGGCCAGCCCCAAAGTAATGCCGGTCAGTGTCGCCGAGACAAATTCAGTCAAACCTTCGCCTCCAGTGTCAAGTCAGGCCTGACTGAGAATTCACGTGCCCAGCCTCGACCTTCGGGCGTCTGATTTGCCTTCGAAGCTTTGATCATAGGGGTAAAATCACAACGGCGCGGTGTCCACAAGGCGTAAGCTGGTTACACTCCCAGGTCTTTGCAATGGAGAGTCAGGCAATGGCACGCGTCTCTTCGAATTCGAATGCCAGTCGCTGTGCACCTAGTGTTGGATGACTACTCACACTCTCGCGGCAGCTTTCTTCCAAAACTCCCGTGAGCGCCAGCTTTCGAAGTCTCAGCGCAGACGATCAAATGTTCAAATTGGGTGGCTTTGCGGACTGACAACTTCGGGGCCGAGAAGGGAATGGCGGTTTACGTGACCCGATCGCGAATAGCTGACATTCATCGACCTTGTTTCTGGTTATGATTCCTGCCCAGAGCGGACGTTCGTACAATGCGCGCGAATGACTGGAACGCGCTGGACAAGGCCGAAAAGTCTCCTAAGGTTACTTAGATCGTATCTGTAACGGTTACAGATTTTGTACCACGGCATGAGGGGCTGAATCGTGATCGAACAATATTTTGAAAATGGCTTTACCTACGACTGGAACGCGCCAAGGCCTGTCGAAACAGGTCGAACGGATATGGACGGTTCCATCGTTCTTTCGGGCAGCAGCCATCCGCCACAGCTCAGGTTTAGCGGATATTATCCGAAGCTTTTCGCTGCGGGGGCGCCGGCCCCGACCACGACGCTTGCGATCGGCACTCCGATACGGCATCGTTGGCTCGACTACGTTGTGGGACGAACGGCTTATGTGCGCTCCACCAATACCGATGTCCTGACCGGTTTCATGAGCGGCTGTTGGATCTGTTCCTGGGTCTCACGACACGGAAACAGGCGTGTCGGACACATTGGTACGACTTCGATAGCGGCAGATAACCTGCCGCCAAACACTACGGTGAAAGAGTTCTTTCTCACGAGCGAGGCCATGGATCGCGGCTCTCACATTCGTGGCTACAATCCTGCGCAGGCCGTGCCCTTCCATGAACAGAGGCAGTTCTTGAATGATCCATCACGTTATATACAGATCCCACACATCATGAGCCTCGTCACCACCAATAATGAGTTCTATTCCATCATAATGTTGCAGACGAAGACCCCTGGAAAGTGGATCTGCGGCGGAAAAAGGCGGGTGCACAGCAGCGACAGGCGAGGAATTCAAACCGCGCTGGCTTGATCCGGTCCTAGCAAATAGTTCCCACTTTTACCGAATGCCGGATACTGCGGCGTACCCTCTAGCATTGTTCCACGACATTGTAGACATGACCTGCGCCGACACCGGCGCGGAACCCAGAGTTCGCGTCTAAGCGCAGAGTGGTTGACCACGAAATAGGTGTATCGGACCTTTGGCCTGACATTTTTGCCAGTGGCCTAAGCCGACAATGGTGCTTCGCGCGGCGAACGTCTGGTTAGAGCCGAAAGTTCCTGATACTGCGGACGCTATTTGAGGATGGGTAAAATCACCTCTTTGGCAAATACTTGGAAAGTCCGTGGCTGCACTCCAGTGATCTGCTCAACATTCTTCGTCGTGAAGTCACCCCAGCCCGAAGCATAGGCTTGTCCATAGTCGCGGGTCAGCGCGGCCATCCAGTCCCCCCAGCCTGCGCCTGCGATCATGGCATACATGTCATCGGCTGGCATGGGCGCATAGGTAATGGTCTTGCCCATCAATTCACTCAGGACAGCGGCCACATTTGAATAGCTGATTGCCTCAGGGCCGGTGAGTTCGAAGGTCTGCCCGTCCCACTGTTCCGACTCCGCACATTCTGCTACGCAGGCCGCGATATCGCGTGTGTCGATCATGCCCATTTTCCCTGCGCCCATTGCGAAAGAAAACTGTCCCTGCAGTTTGATGAAGTCGGCTGCCATGAACAAGTTCTGCATGAACAGGTTCGGGCGGAGAAAGACATAGCTCATACCACTTTGGGCGATTTTCGCTTCGGTTCGCCCATGGGCGCGGGTGTTGTTGGTCGGCCCGTCCGGATCGGCCTTGATTGCCGAGATTCGAATTATCCTTTGAACTTTCGCTGATTTGGCGGCCTTGATCAGACTGGAAGCCTGCTGTTCGGCCTGCGGGATAGCAGGGGTAATCAACACAACGGTCTCGATTCCAGACAGGGCGGCATCGAGTGTCAAGCGGTCTTCGAAAGTGCCGATAACAGATTCTATGCCGTGACTGCCGACTAGGTTCGCTTTCTCAGCGTCCCGTACCAAAGCGCGAACGCCTGAAACCCCCTTTTGTCCTAGAATGCGAAGCGTTTCCGTTCCGATCGTGCCAGTGGCACCCGTAACAAGAATACTCATTCCACCACCTCTGCCCAAATCGCCAGCTCGTTGCCGTTAGGGTCGGCAAAATGGAACCGCCGCCCACCAGGGAATGAATAGATGTCGCGGATGATCGTGGCACCCGCGTCTTTGACCTCAACTAGAGAAGCTTCGAGATCGTCGGAGAAGAGAATGACCAACGTACCGGGCTCTTGCACTGGTGTGTCGTCCTCGCCGTTGAACCCGCCGTCGATGCCCGCGCCGCTGAAGCTCAAGTAGTTTGGACCCCATTCCTGAAATTCCCAGCCAAAAACAGAAGCGTAAAACTGCTTTGTCGCTGCTGGGTCTATAAGTGGAAATTCGATGTAGTTGATTGTCTTGTGTTTATGCGTCACCCGGCAAACCTCTCTTGTCTTGTTGGCAGGACAATAACATTTCCTTATGGTGAAGAGATTAGAATTTTTGGGATGACTCTTCTAAATATGGAAATGTAATGACCAGCTACGACGCGATTGCTATCTTTGCTCAAGTTGCGGAATCTCAAAGCTTCACTGAGGCCGCGCGTGTCTTGGGAATGCCGTTGTCATCCGTCAGCCGGAAAGTGTCTGAGCTGGAGACTGACTTGAACGTCCGCCTGATCGACCGGAACAAGCGGCAAATCCGTTTGACGGAAGCAGGCCAGACATATCTTGATCTCTGTCGTAAGGGCCTCGACACGATCAGCTATGCCAATCGGGTGATGACAGGCAGGCATAGCGACACAGCAGGAACGGTCACAATAACAATGCCGCCGAACTTGATGGAGGTTCTGTTTCTGGAGGCCGTTGAAACCTTTCAGCTAAATTACCCCAACGCCCGCCTACGCGTACTCTTATCTGAGCGGATGCTGGATTTTGTTGATGATCGTGTAGATCTGTCCTTTCGAGTCGCTTCGCCGCAAGAACCTGACCTGGTGGTCAAGACGTTGCTCAGATACCGGCATCGGTTGCTCGCCTCTCCGGCTTACATTGCCGCCAATCCACCCCTCCGCGCCGCCACGGACCTGCCGAAGCACAAGACCGTAGGGTTTGGGTTCCACTCATCTCGCGATCTGAACTGGCGGCTGTCCAGAGGGGGGCAGGTTGAAGAATTCAGCTTTGAACCCAACCTAGCCATCAATGATTACGCGGCGATCAGGGCAGCACTTCTGGCAGGCCATGGCATTGGCGAATTGCCGGAGCCGCTATGTCGCAAGGCGTTGCAAGCAGGGCAACTTATCGAAGTTATTCCGGAGTGGTCGTTTCCAGAGATCAGGCTGTTCGCCGTCCATGCGGGAAATGCATCTCTATCGAAGTTGGCGCGGCTGTTTCTGGATACAGTGACTGGGCAACTAAAGAGTTGAGCAAATTCAACTAATTGTATTTCCGTGCTTCTTGCGGGGGATCACAAATGCAGACATTGGACAGCGCGGTCTCTGTGGCAGGTTTGTCCCGTATTACGGTCATTTACCTGGACGGCATTGAAGGTCCGCCCTCCGCTTTTCCGTTTGAAGGAGTGAACGTCCAATAAGGCGGTACATTGTTGCCATTCAGTACACTCGTAGCGAAGGTTGGTTTCGACTCAGAGGGGAGACTGCCGGAAATAGCGCGCTTTCTCGCAGCAAAAAGTTGGCCCCAGCCAACGGTAAATCAATTCAATCCGTTCAAATAACCTGACGCCGAGCCGCTTCCGGACATGGAGAAAAAGACTCTGTTATCGCGCTCAGCGCTGTTTGACTGCTTCCGGACCCTGTTCCTCAGAGCCTCTGCTGTATTGGAAACCCCAACCTCAAGATTTGAATGATGTTCACCAAGGCTTGGATCAATCAGGCCATGCTGGTAACGGTCGACAAGCGCTTCAGGGAGATCAACCAGCCAGAAGTTTTCGTCAGAATGGAAGGACAGAAGGATCGTATAGGGGGCAATCCCGTGTTCTTTGATCATCGCCTCAATCAGAACCATGCCGTCATCAGGTGAAAGGCCTAACTCCTCGCGAATGGCCTGGGGGCTGCTGTGTATCTGTAGGCGGGCGGCGCTCTGCGCGGCAATCGAAAGAACAATGGTGGCTTTTCAAGCAGGCTGGGGCAGAGAGTCCCAATTTTCTCGATGAAGACCTTTCCGACACCGAAATCGTCGCCCTGAAAGGCAATCATGTGTTCAGCCGATTTGTAGGCAATCTGTTCGTGTCCGGCGAATTCGGCGGTGGTCGCATCACCGATCCAGACGTCGTTCTGGTAATCGACATCCAAAAGCGTGAATTCACATCCTGTGATCCCGATGCTGAAATTCCATTGATGCTCAAAAAGCCGATCTACGTCTCCCGGATTGCGCATCAGGATCTTGATCCCAATGACGCCAAATGGCGCTTCGCGTGAGATTATCTTTTGAACGGCACCGTCCTGAATATCAAAGACTATGGAGGTGTTCCACAAGTCGATGAGATGAGACTGGAACTCTGCGCCTATCGTATCAATCAGTCTTTCAACGCGGCCCTTACTTGGTGACACATCAGTCTCCGGTCTCTTTTTGGTCACTCATTTCTCCAGACCAATATATGTCATCCGCGCATTGTCAGTAACTCCCTGCCTTTGAAAAAAGCGAATCTGAAAAAGCGCGCCTGAAGAGGATTGGAAAGTCCGGCACATAAGGCCTACTTCCAATTCACAATGAACGGCTATTCCGCGCTCACCTTGTGAATTCAATCCGTCTGCGGTGAATGACGGCTTTCGGGAGCAAAGGGAAAACCGGCACACGTCCGATATGGGGGTGCAAAGCAGCCGTTTGTATCCAGTGCGGCAAACGTCTGGTTAGAGCCCAAAAGCGCAGGATGTTGCGTTAGGCACAAATAGCAGCCCTGGCTTCGCGAGCCATTCACATTCAGCAATACAAGCATACTGGACCTGACATAGGCTTTTTTAAAGCAAATTCGGGAGTTATTGGAATGGCAGCGGACGACCGCCCATTTGTTGGATATGAAGATCGGCTCAATCGCGTCCTTTCTTACATTTATGAAAACCTGGACGAGGATTTGAACCTCGACAAACTCGCCGACGTAGCCTGCATGTCCAGGTATCACTGGCATCGTGTTTTTCGTGCGATGACGGGTGAGACATTGTCAGAAGTTGTGCGAAGGCTGCGGCTGAACAAAGCGGCCAATGCGTTGATTGAGGACAACACTCCGGTTCGGACTGTCGCTGAGCAGGTCGGCTACAAGAACTTGGCGAGCTTTTCGCGCGCTTTCAAACTCACACATGGTGTTTCCCCGAACGCTTTTCGCGAGCAAGGCAACAAAATCAACATCTTCTTGACCATAAATCCGAAGGGAGACAATGTGTATCCTGTCACGGTGAAAGAACTTGAAGGCGTTAGAGCGGCCGGCGTCTCGCACATTGGTCCTTATCGTCTCATTGGCAGCGCTTTCAAAAAACTAGGCTGCTCGCTCATGGCCAATTCTCTGATGGACAACGTGGGCGAGTTGTTTGTCATCTACCACGATCCGCCTGAATCCAGACCAGATGCGGAGCTTCGGTCTTATGTCGCAGTTTCAATCCTTGGTGGCTTTCCAGACAAGTTGAGGGGTCTCGAATACTTCGATGTCAGCGGTGGCAAATATGCAGTTCTGGAACACACAGGACCGTATCCAACGCTCAAGTCAGCCTATGAATGGCTGTATGGGCATTGGCTGCCAAATTCTGGGCTGGAACCACGTGACCTGCCTCCACTGGAGGTTTATCTGAATGACCCAAGAGCGACGCCATCGACCGATCTGAGGACAGATATTCGGCTTCCATTGCAATAGATCGAAACATCAGGAGCGTGAGCTCGATACAGTCCTTTTGTTTGCTGCGTATCCCAATCCAAATTTCTTCCCAACCGGACGTTCGACGCTAACCAATCAACGGCAACTTTGTCCGCTTTCCGCGTTTCCGCTTGAAGAAGCGAACGTCCGAAATGGCGGCGTGAATTCGCCATTTGCCTCATGCGTGTCTCATCTCCAGCCTTAGCTTGGAGAGCAGCTGGTGCGAGAAGGATCAAGAATGGCTTGTCCGGTAGGTATCGTGAAACAACTGGGGAGCTGTTCAGCACACCTGACCTGACTTCAGCCCCGTGAGTTTTCCCGCTTGTGGGTCCGGTCCCGACGCCAATCAAAAACCGGCCGTCCTGAGCGTCGGTAATTCGCCCTCACGGGGAGCCTTCGTCTTGCGTGCTTGAGACCTCTTCGAGGTGTTTTTTCATGTGACCGATGACCTGTTGCGCGGTTGAAATGTCTGCGACGGAAAGGTCCTTTGAAAGGTCGTTTACCCACGGAACCTGCAACGCGATTGCGGCTTCAAACAGGGCCTGGCCCTTTGTGGTCAGCGCAACCAGATGCGCTCGCTTGTGATGCGGGTTTGGCTGAAACCCGACAATGCCTTCCTTTTCCAACTCGTTGACGATGCGTTGAACGCCCTGACGATGAACGCCCATGGTGCGCGCATGCCAGGCAACGGTCTCTGCCCGTTCGGCATAGGCGATTGCCCCGAGTATCTGCCATCTCGCGCTGGTCAATCCGAGCTCGGCTACGAGCCTGTCACCTGCCAGCTGCAGGCAACCGTTCAACCGGAACACATCCAATATCAGCGCCGTCACGGCTTCTCCTGCCTTTGTCCATTGCTCGTCTGCCATGCCAGCTCCTCATAGAATTTGACAACATGTTGTCATTATGTTTTAAACTTCCCTAACTGACAACATGACACCAAATTAGCGATGCAATCAAGGAGTGACCCCGATGGTCGAATTCAAGCCGCTTGATCCCGCCTTTCCGATCGAACTGCAGCTGGGGACCGAGGCCGGCCCGGTCGTTCTGGTCAACCTGTTCACTGTTGATCCGGAAGATCAGGAGGCACTGGTCGAGGCCTGGCGCAATGACGCCCTTTGGATGAAGAAGCAGCCAGGCTACATAAGCACGCAGCTGCACAAGGCGGTCGGTGAAAGCGGGATGTATTTCAACTACGCCGTTTGGGACAGCGTTGAAGACTTTCGCAACGCATTTGCCAATCCCGAGTTTCAACAAGCGCTCAGTCACTATCCTTCCAGCGCCGTTTCCGCACCGCATCTGTTTGAAAAGATCGCCGTTCCAAACTGTTGCACGGCCTGAAACGCGTTTTCTCACAGCGGCTTAATGAGGATTTTCCAATGAAAACTCGGGTTCACGCGATAGCAGGCGGCATCGGTTTCCTGATGATCCTGCTCTTTTGGACGTCAACCGCACTCACTGAATTGTTCGCCAGCCACGAAACGGTGGCGACGGTCAAAGCCCTGATTTTACGAGGTATGTTCATTCTCATCCCGGCGATGGTTATTGCCGGCGGATCTGGAATGACCCTGGGCAAAAACCGGACCGATGCCCTGGCAAGTGCGAAAAGGAAGCGGATGCCGGTGATCGCGGCCAACGGCTTGCTGATCCTGCTCCCGGCTGCCTGGTTCCTGGCGGGAAAAGCTGCTGCGGGCGAATTCGACACTGTTTTCTATGCCGTTCAGGTGGTGGAGCTGTGCGCAGGAGCTGCAAACCTGACCATGATGGGCCTCAACATTCGCGATGGGATCACCATGACGGGGAGACTCGGGCGTTTCAACGCCCAGAGCGCCGGCGTTGGTCAGCCCATAATCGAAGAACGTCCTTCCGGACCCCTGGTCGCCAAGAACGTTCCACGGCTCACGGGTGCCGCGGGAGAGCGGCTCAACGTCCAACCCGTGATGGCGTTGTGCCGTTGCGGTCAATCGAAGACCAAGCCTTATTGCGACGGATCCCATAACGACATTGGTTTTGTGAGCGAACCTTCGCCGGGCCGTACGCCCGACGAGCTGAGGGTCTTCAAAGGCAAGCAGATTGACGCGCACTACAATCGGCTTCTGTGCTCGCATGCCGGAGAATGCGGCAAGCGATTGAACACCGTTTTCGACACCACGCGAGACCCCTGGATTGTTCCTGACAATGCAGCCCCGGATCAGATCAGAGATACGGTTCAGGCTTGCCCGTCAGGCGCGCTTTCCTGGAGCGAACCAGGCGGGATGGCGATGCACATCTGCGGCAAAGACCCTGAAATCACTCTCGAGCGCAACGGGCCATTTCGCGTCACCAGGATCCGGCTCGCCTCAGGTGTTCAAGCCGAAAGCGCTTCAGCGGACAAATACGTGCTCTGCCGATGCGGCGCTTCCAAAAACAAACCCTTTTGCGATGGTTCGCATTCCGAAATTGGCTGGACCGAGCAATCGGCCTGAACGCCGTGAGTAAATGAACCGATGAAAAGCACACCTGAAAAATACGGATCCGTTGCCGTCACAATTCATTGGCTGAGCGCTGTGGTGATCCTGCTGCTCTTGGGTACCGGATTTCGCGCGACGGCGACGACCGACACCCTTTCGAAGGAGGCGATCCTGACGATCCATGCGTCTCTGGGGATGGCGATCTTGCTTTTGACGGCCGCCAGGCTTTTGTGGTGGGTATTTGCCGATCGAAAACCGGTTGCCGTCACAGGCAGCCCGGCCTGGCAAAACCTCACGGCTAAGTTCGTTCACGGGCTGTTTTACATCGTGATATTCGGCATGGCTGCAAGCGGCATCGGCATGCTGGTTCTTTCGGGGGCAGGCGCGATCCTGTTTGGCGGTGCAAACGCTCCGCTCGCCGATTTTTCCGACTTCGCACCACGCATTCCTCACGGCATCGGTGCACGCGTAATGATTGTTTTGCTTTTGTTTCACATTGGCGGCGCGCTGTTTCATCAGTTCATCAAGAAGGATGGCTCCATTGCGCGCATGTGGTACGGCGGACATTGAAGCGACCCCCGGTTGTCGCCGCCGGGTGAAATCAGCCACCAAAAATGAAAATGCAGCGAAATCTCTACATTAGACCTTAGAACGTAAGTCCTTCTCCCGATTGAGCCCGGTCTCTATCCGTGCCTAAAATCGAAAGCCCGCTGGAGGCGGGCGAGAGATTGAAGCTTTTGGGAGGAAGCTGTCGGATGACTGAAAACACGACCACTCCGGAAGAAGGTGCGCCGGCTTCTGCAAAGGATGCACCGGGCCCAACCGGGCTGCGGCCCATGCCTCAAGTCAGGAAGATAAACGGGAACGATGTGATCGACGCCCTGGCGGCCGGTCTTGCGGACATACGGCGCGCTCCGGTCTATGGACTGACGATCGGTGCCCTGTTTGCTGCCGGGGGACTGTTTGTGGTCTTGAGTGCCGCAGCTCTTGAAATGAGTTACCTGTCTTATCCTGCAGCAGCCGGTTTTGTTCTCATCGGGCCCTTTGCGGCGGTTGGACTTTATGAAGTAAGCCGCCGCCTTGAAAGCGGTGACGAACTCTCGTGGAAAACGGTGCTCGGAACCATCTGGGCACAAAAGGGCCGCGAACTCTCCTGGATGGCCTTCGTGGTGCTCTTCATCCAGATCATGTGGATGTATCAGGCCCGGTTGCTGCTGGCGCTGTTTTTGGGATTTCGCTCTTTCGCCTCGTTCGATGAATTCCTGACCCAGGTGATCACAACGCCTGAAGGCCTGATGTTCCTGGCCGTCGGCCATGTTGTCGGCGCGATCCTGTCGCTGCTTCTCTTCTCATTGACCGTTGTTTCCTTCCCGTTGCTTCTGGAAGACGACCGCGACTTCATCACTGCGATGATCACCAGCGTCCGCGCCGTCGTGACGTCGCCTGTGCCGATGATCGGCTGGGCAATTGTTGTGACCGCTGTGCTGATTGTCTCGATGGTACCGGCATTTCTCGGTCTGATCTTGACCCTCCCGATCCTCGGTCATACGACCTGGCACCTTTACAAGAAGTGCGTGGTTCTGCCGGAGGAATAAACCGGCAGATAAATGGCGATCCCGGCTATTGCATGAACGGGGCATGAGCCGGGCAGTCATCCGGAGTGTGTGTTCGCAGCCGTCCAGGGGAAATCGGCTGACAGTCATAAAGAAAACTTCGCTTAAATCTTGAACGAATGGCTTTCGACTAAGCGATAGCGTTCTGACTGACACTGTTTTTCGATTGAACCGCTGAGGAACCAAATTCGTCTTTAAACAATCAATTCATGTTCAAAAATGTATTCAATTCACGTCCAGCCTGTGAGAACCTGAAATCCTTGATGGTGGCGCGGTGAGGCCCCGATCCGGTTTTCATTTGAAAGATAGAGACGACGCATGAGCGATGCCACAGCAGTCAGGACGCCCTGGTCGGGAATAACTGGAATGATGGCCGGTGCAATCGCGCTGATCCTGGCGCTCTTCATTCACAGTGCTGGTCCGTTCGATCCCCAGCCATCTATCGGACAGTCAATTGGGGAAATCGCAGCAGACATTCGTACATCTGCTCTCAAAGGCCTCAAAGGCGAAGCTCAAACGGCAGCCGAAGCCAAGGCATGGAGCCTGGATCGCATCCTCTCAGCGTCAGCTTATGTACTCGGCGGGATCGCCATCATCCTCGGCGTTGTCGGCTTTGTCCTGAAGGAGAACAGGCGTATTGTCATCGCGGCAGTCGGTTTCGGTGGTTTAGCAGTCGGATTTCAACTGTTTGTCTGGACAGTCATGATCATCGCCGGCGTGATTATCATCGGATACATATTGGCAAATCTCGGTGGTATTTTGGGCGACTTTTCCGGATGAAAGAGATCGTTTGAGCGCACTTGTGTTTTCTGCTTTCAACACTCTTCCGATTGGGGAGTTGCGCTGGTCCTGTTGAATTGCCGCAAGGCCGCAAATGACTGACGGATGGAATGCCTTAGGCTTCGCCGTCTTCTTCCGCTTCCATCACAGCCTTGCGCTGCTGCCAGTCCTTCAGAAGTTCAATGTCCATCTCCACTGAACGATAGTCGACGCGGGTGAGATACAATCCATCTGCCGGAGCAACCGGTCCGCAGGCCTTGCGGTCTCGCGCTTGTAGTGCCCTCGTGATGTCACCCGGGCCCCATTTCCCCTCGCCGACCAGACGCAAAGTGCCAACCATGGAGCGCACCTGATTGTGCAGGAACGACCGTGAGGAACATTCGGCGATGACGAATTCTCCCTCCCGAGAGACGCTGAATTCCTCAAGTGTCTTTTCCGGGCTCCTGGCCTGGCAGCGCGAATGGCGAAATGTCGTAAAATCATGATGGCCCACAAATTCCTGCGCGGCGGCGTGCATGGCATCGGCGTCCAGTTCAGGCTTCACATGCCAGGCAAGCCCCAGTTGATGGGTCAGTGGCGGCAAGCGATTGTGGATCCGATATCGATAGGATCTGCGAATTGCAGAGAACCGCGCATCGAAACCTTCATGCATTTCTTCAACGCCCAGGATCACGACAGGGTCCGGCTGGCAGTGAAAATTCATGGCGCCCATGATGGTTTTTACCGGCCAGGGTTTGCTCAGATCCGCATGACAGACCTGACCTGTCGCGTGCACCCCGGTGTCCGTCCGTCCTGCGCCACCAATCGTTACGGCTTCACCCGTGAACGCCTTTAGGGCACGCTCAATCACGGCCTGTACGGACGGTCCGTTGGACTGGCGCTGCCAGCCGCAAAAGGGCCGGCCATCATATTCAACCGTCAACTTGTAGCGTGGCATTCCCGGCGCCGACCTATTCGAACTCTTGAAACGGCGTTGCAAACGCCACTTCGATGGGCAGATCGCGGGTGCCGGCATCCGTCAAGCCCAGGGCCATGAACGCAGCCCCGGCATAAGGCCCCTGGACCTTCCGGGCCAACTCGGCATCAAAACCGAACCTTGGGAAGAAGGCCGGCGGCCCGAGAACCAGAACCAGATCTTCGCCGTTTTCCTTCAAGGCTTCGAGCGAAACGCGCGTCAGCGTCGTGCCGATGCCCTTGTTCTGCCTGTCGGGTGCAACGGACACTGGAGCAAGGCAGGAAATCTGCATGGCCTGGCCCGCACCTATAGCAGCCGGTGTTACCCTGCTATAGGCGACATGGCCGACAATCCGATTGGTTTCATCCAATGCAACCTGTTCCAGCACCAGAGCTCCGCAGTGACGCAGTGTGCTCACCAAACGGGCTTCCCGGTCGGACGGAAAGGCCGCCGAAATCAGATCCCGGATCTCGCTTTCATCAGCCGGGGTAACGTTCCGGACTGTCAGGTTGGGAATGGCGGTCGGCGGCATTGTTCTTTCTCCTGTCGTTCCAGACTAGTCCAGAACCACCCCTTCAGATAGGGAAACCCCTCGCAGAAACTCCTCGCCGCTCATCGGCCTTTTTCCTGCCCGCTGAAGTTCGTCCAGTCGTAAGGCCCCTTCCGCACAAGCAATCACGGGCACTCCATTTGCAGATATCACCGTTCCCGGTGCACCGCCTCCGTCAGATAGGGCGCTTCGCAGGATCTTCACCCGCTCTGGCTTGGCACCAAGCGTCATTTCGCACCAAGCTCCGGGAAATGGCGACAACCCCCGAATATGATTGTGGACGTCGCCCGCTGTTTGTGACCAGTTGATGCGCGTTTCCTGCTTTGAAAGCTTGGCTGCGTATGTAACACCCTCCTCAGCCTGCACCTTTTCACCAAGCGCGCCTCTAGAGAGCGCTGCCAGCGCGCGCACCATAAGATCTCCGCCCAGCGCTGAAAGGTGATCATGCAGTTCGCCTGCGGTCATGTTTTCGGTGATCACCACTGATTCAGACATGCAGACCGGGCCGGTATCAAGCCCTTCTTCCATGCGCATCACCTGCACCGCGCTTTCCTTGTCGCCAGCCATGATGGCCCGATTTATGGGCGCCGCACCGCGCCAGCGCGGCAACAGGGAAGCGTGCAGATTGAGGCAACCGAATTGCGGTGCGTCCAGAACCGCCTTCGGCAGCAATAGTCCGTAGGCCACGACAACGGCGACATCCGCGTTGAGGTCCGCAAACCGGACCTGTTCATCTTCGCTCTTCAGGCTGGTAGGCGTAAACACGGGGATACCGAACGATTCCGCAGCTTCATGAACCGGAGACTTTTTCAGCTCCATTCCACGTCCTGCCGGGCGTGGCGGCTGCGAATAGCATGCGACCAGATCATGTCCCTGGCCGACAATTTCCATCAGAGTCGGCACCGAGAAATCCGGAGTGCCCATAAAAACAACACGAAGAGACATGGAGGTCCTGAGGCTTTAAAGGATTTCGTCCCTTATTGCGTCTTGAGGCGTGCCTTGCAAGCGTTTGAGTCAGGTTGTTCAAGCGATTGCAGCGAAGGAAAGCGGCATCCTCCTGCGCTGCGGACTATGCCAGGCCGGGCAACAACACCTTGAGACTTCCTGCCATCATTTCCATGGCAATCGCTGCCAGGATCATACCCATCAGGCGGCTCATCACACTGTTTGCAGTTTGACCGATGAAGCGAGACAGAAACGGCGCAGCAAAGAAAGTCCCGACAAGCAGCGCGATTGCGGCCGACACACCCGCGACATAAGCAATTTCCTGCTCCAATCCGCTGACTTGCCCTCTGAAAATGATCATGGTCGAGATCGATCCGGGTCCGAGCAGAATTGGGACTGTCAATGGATAGATTGCAGGATTGTCCTGTGACTTCATGTGTTCCTTTTCGGAGGACGTGCCGTGATGGGCCTGCGTCTTCTGGCCGCGAATGAGGTCCAGTGCAATCAACAGGATCAAAAACCCGCCGGCGAGCCTGAATGCGTCCAGCGAAATTCCGAAGACCTTCAGCACGATGTCACCACTCAGCCCGATGAAAACCGCACCAATGCTGAGACTGATCAAAAGCGTGAACGCAACCTTGCGTTCAAACGCCGGCCCCCTGTCAGCGGTCAGCGACAGGAATACCGGCAAATTGGCAATCGGACTCATGATGGCGAAAAGCGCGGCAAAGATTTTCAGGAAGAACTCCTGATCCATATGCTCTGCCCCTTCTTATTCCCCGGAGATTAGCTTCGTCCGGCCTGTTTTGCCTGTTTCGTGAATTTCTTCACGACGCGATCACGCTTCAGTTTTGACAGATAGTCAATGAACAGCTTGCCGTTCAGGTGATCAAGCTCATGCTGAATGCAGGTCGCCAAAAGGCCATCGGCCTTGATTTCCCGCTCAGCTCCCTCCCGGTTCAGAAACTGGATTGTCACTTCGGCCGGTCGCTCGACATCCTCAAAAAACTCAGGGATCGAGAGGCAACCTTCCTGATAGACCGACAATTCCTCGCTGGACCAGACGATTTTCGGGTTGATGAACACCATCGGTTCTTTCGGCGCGTCTTCCTTGGCGACATCGAGCACGAAGATGCGTTTTAAAATTCCAATCTGACTGGCAGCAAGGCCGATGCCAGGGGCCTCATACATTGTTTCCAGCATGTCGTCAGCAAGCGCACGGGCATCATCATCGACAGTATCGATGGGAGCGCAGATCTCGCGCAGGACCGGATCCGGAATGGTGATAATAGGGCGTATCGTCATGCGACTGACATAGGCAATCACGCCGCGCCGGTCAACGCGGAATTCCGCTGCTTCCCAACCGTTTTCAACGTACTTCGACAGGCGGCTGGATGGGCCTGTCCACCGAATCGTTCTATGTTTGTTTCATGAATGAGATCCTGTTTGAGTTTGGCGGACGTCCCGTCACGGTTCTTGAAACCGCGATCACGGGTGGTTTGCTGCTGCTGACGCTTATTGTCTGGCTGGTTCTGAAAACCATGCGTGAAATCCGTTTGCGTGCAGAGGCCGACACAGCCTCGGCCGAACGCATCCACGAACTTGAAAGCCACTTGTCTCAATTGCTGAAAAGCCAGGGCGAGATGACCGGTCGCATGCAGACGATGGCTGAAGTCTTCGGTTCCAGGCAATCGGACATGATGCGCGCCGTCAACGAACGGCTCGACGGCATGGGTCACAAGCTTGGACTTTCCATGGCCGATACCAGCAAGCAGACGCAGGAAGGTCTGCGTCACGTGCACGAGCGGCTGGCCGTCATCGACCGCGCCCAGCGGACGATTACCGATCTGTCCGGTCAGGTTGGGCAATTGCAGGCGATTTTGTCCAATAAGCAGACGCGAGGTGCCTTTGGGCAAGGCCGGATGGAAGCCATCATTCAGGACCAGATGGCACCCAGTACCTATTCGTTTCAGGCAACTCTTTCCAACAACAGCCGTCCGGACTGTTTGATCCACATGCCGAACGGGGCACCTTCCCTTGCCGTTGACGCCAAGTTCCCGCTGGAGGCATTCAATCTGCTCCGGAATGCAGAAAGCGACGATCAGCTCAAATATGCACAAGCCCAGTTCCGACGGGATTTTTCAAAACATATTCAGGATATCGGCGAGAAATATCTTTTACCGGGAGAAACTCAGGATACAGCGTTTCTGTTCGTGCCTTCGGAAAGCGTCTTCGCGGAACTGAACGAAGGCTTTGAGGATCTCGTCCAGAAATCGCACCGGGCACGAGTGGTGATCGTTTCACCGTCATTGCTCATGTTGTCGATCCAGGTCATACAATCGGTCCTGCGAGATGCCAAGATGCGGGAACAAGCTCACCTCATTCAAGCGGAAGTTGGGCACCTGATTGCCGATGTCAGCAGATTGAACGACAGGGTTGGCAAGCTGCAGTCCCACTTTGCGCAGGCGAACAAGGACATCGATCAGATCCTTATTTCAACCGACAAGATCTCCAAGCGCAGCCGCAAGATTGAGGACCTGGAGCTTGGGGAGCTTGAAGGAAAGGGACAGGAGGAGGCCGCGTCCGAGCCTCAGATGGCGCTAACGCCCAAGTAATGACGGCTTGCTTCAGGTGTTTACCTGCCAACCTTGAAACGTAAACTGGTCCAACTTCAGCACGACGCCTGAACCCGGTTTTTGATAGCACTAGCCCGATTTCAACGCGGCTCATCATGTTTCATCATAGGAGTGTTCCATGCCCAACGCAGTGACGATGGATGTTTCCCAAACCGAGCCGCCGACCACTTTTTCACCACCTCAACAAGCGCTCTGGTGGTTGAAGAAAGGAACGCTGAAGCTGGGCCCTGAATGGGAAAAGGCGCATGAAATCTGTCAGGCCTCGGAAGGGGAAGCCGCGCATGACTGGATCCATGGTCTGTGCCACCTGATCGAAAACGATCCTGGAAATGCAGCCTACTGGTTTCGCCGCGCCGGCCGGCCAAACAGCACAAACGACATTGCTGTACTATGGCAAGAAATTGCGGAAACGATCTGATCTGGCGCTGAACATGGGTCGTTCCAAACAGCTTATGCGGACCTCACGGGCGGCAAGCGGCGAGCGCGCGTGATTGCTCCCCATTCGGTGTCGGCAATCCTCTTGATGGCCAGATCCAGGGGTTCATGCGAAACTGTCATGGTGTTTCCGTTTGCGTGCAGCAACACGTTAGGGCGGGTCACAATGCCAACGTGGCCGCGCCAGAATATCAGGTCCCCGCGCCGGAATGCCGAGGGATCTTCGTGAGGGATCTCCTCACCGACCTCATCTTCCTGCATGTCACTGTCTCGTGGAATGTCGATACCGGCCGCTTGCGCCGCCAGCTGGACCAATGCCGAGCAATCAAGTCCCAGACTTGTCCGGCCACCCCAAAGATATGGTGTGCCCAGAAACTCCTCAGCAACAGCCACCCAGTCGTGATCCCGCGCTTCAAGCGAAACCAGATGCTTTGCAACGACCGCAGACCCATCGCTCAAGAGCGCGTAGTTCAGTCCCCGCGTCTCAGTCTCGTCGACGACAGTAACCAGAGACCCCATAGACAAAAATCCGAGCTGGGGAAACTTCAGATCGGGACCCGGGTAGCGGAAAGTGCGCAAGGCGCGGACGCGATGCGTTGCCGCTCTAATTGGACCAATACCATCGGATGAAAACCAGCCGACATACCCGTCGGTGTCCAATTGCCCCCAGGCCCAGCCCTCGGCCGTTTGCTCGAACACTGTTACCCATTCGCCGCATAGGGCCTCGGTGTCGATCGAGAGGTCGAACCTGGGATCTGCCCGCAAGGCCAGACGGTCCGCCATTACTTGAAAGATCTCTCCTTCGATGAAACGGCTAACCTGCACACGCCCCTCATAGTCAATTGAGGCAAGGTCAGGCCGGACAGGATGTCGACGGCGATCAAGGGTCTCATTCATGGTTTCTCAACACGAGCCAGATTTCAAAATTCAGCGAGGCAGTTCCTGGGCCTTTTCAACCACAAGATCTCCAAGCTGCTCCAAATAAAGCGCGCCTTCAACCGTACGGGTGATAATAACATTGCGTTTGTCGGCTTCGTCCCGTTTCCGCGAGAGAAGGCGCATGCTCCCCAGCGTGTCGAGTGCACGCGTGATGGCCGGTTTTGTGACGTTCAGTTTCGCGGCAAGTCCCCGTACCGTATGTGGCGGCGGTTCCAGATAGACGGTGAGCAATATCGTCATCTGGCGCGCAGACAAATCCTGTTCGCTGTCGCGAACCAGCGCCAGATTGACTTCATGCAGCAATTTCAGCGCCTGTGACGCTCGAATATCGACAGCCATGGATCAATGGTTCCATCCCGTTTTCTTAGCGATAAGAGCACAAAAACGTTTCGGAGCCGTTATTTTACAGATGCGAACTTTTCGGTGATCAGGTCGAACAAACACCTGATGCCCTGAGCCTCGCCACCCGCTGGTCTTCCTGGTTTTTCCATCGGCGTCCAACCGTAAATGTCGAAATGGATCCAGCTTTCGGTGTTTTCGACAAAGCGTGACAGGAACAGAGCTGCGGTGATCGAACCGGCAAAGCCTGTTCCAACCGTGTTTATGTGATTGATGTCGGCGATCTTGCTGTCGAGATACTTAAGGTAGGGCTTCCAGAGCGGAAGGCGCCACAATGGGTCGCTGGCAGCTTCCGAGAAGACCGCCACATCCTCGGCGAGTTCCTCATCGTCGGTGAAATAAGGTGGCAAATCCGGACCGAGGGCCACGCGTGCAGCCCCCGTCAACGTTGCCATATCGACAAGCAGGTCGGGCTTGTCTTCATCTGCCAGGGTAAGCGCGTCACCGAGCACCAACCGGCCCTCAGCGTCCGTATTGCCGATTTCAACCGAGAGGCCTTTTCGACTTTGCAGAATGTCGCCGGGCCGGAAGGCCGAACCAGAGACCGCATTTTCAACACAGGGGATTATCACCCGAAGCCTCACAGGCAGCTTAGCACCCATGATCATGGATGCCAGCCCGAGCACATTCGCCCCGCCGCCCATGTCCTTTTTCATAAGGCTCATTGAAGAGCCGGGTTTCAGGTTCAATCCACCCGTGTCGAAAATCACGCCTTTGCCAACAAGCGTAATTTTGGGATCATCATCCCGACCCCAGCTGAAATCGGCAAGACGGGGAGCCCGTGAACTGGCCCGGCCGACGGCATGTACCATCGGAAAGCCTTCCTCAAGAAGATCGTCACCGATGACAACCCTTCCGCTTCCACCATGCGCCTCAAAAAGGTCCGCTGTTGCCTTTGCAAGTTCCTCGGGACCAAGATCGTTTGCCGGTGTGTTGATCAGATCTCGGGTCAGTTGAACACCATCAAGGATGGTTCCGATTCGTTCCAGATCGACAGCATCGGGAACTGCGAGGCGACGTTCATTGGTATCCTTGCTGCGGTACCGAGCAAAGGAATAGCTGGAAAGCGCAAACCCGAGAGCTGCCTGTTCGGGATCCGGAAAGTCATCCTCCAGATGGTAATCTCCCGCGGGAAGAGTTTTTGCCAGACTTCCCAGCGCCAGGGCATGCGGCAACCCCTCTTCCAGTACGCCAAACAATACAGCAGCAAAACCGCCATTTTGGGACGGAACAAGCAGGACGGTAGATACCTTTCCACTGTAATCGTTGGCTTCGCACCAGGCTCGGGCCGGGTCCCCCAACTCGGCCAGAATACCAGGCAGGCTTTGCTCTGTGACCGCGATGAGGGGAGTAGAAGTTTTAACTTCGCTTTTGCGAACGAGGCACTGGCGCACGTCTGGCACTCCGAAATTAGAGACAGGTCTTCAACCACAAGACCTAGGACGATGAGGACGCGGGTGCAACATCATGCCAGGCAGGACCAGCATTTTCGCATTTCGCAATGCCGCTTAACCATCCATTAGGGTTAATTATCTATTTCTCATAGGGAAACGAGAATGCTGCGGACAACAAGGATGTTGAAGATGCACGCGCCCAGAACCGGATCCGTGAAACGACGCTCACGCCTGAATGCCACGCTGATGGCGATGACCGCGGTTGTGCTGCTTGCAGGATGCGCATCCAACAAGTCCAACACAGGCACGCACTCCCCTGCCAACGGCGGTCACTATACGACACCTGGCTCAAGTTCCGCGCGGGCTGCCGTTTCCAAATGGTCGCAAGCCTATGAGAAGGACCGGAAAAACCGGGCCGCAATTCTTGGGTATTCCAATGCCCTCAGCCAGAATGGTCAAATGCCGCAGGCAATGGCGGTGTTGCGCGGTGGTGTGATAGCCCACCCGAAGGATCGTGAAATCGCATCTGCATATGGAAAAGTTCTGGCCATGAACGGTCGGTTCAGTGAAGCACTCAATGTGCTGCAAGGTGCACAGCAACCGGCAACACCGGACTGGAAACTGATGTCTGCACAGGCGGCCATACTTGATCAGACCGGCGAGCACGCAAAGGCGCGCAGCCTTTACAAGCAGGCATTGAAGATCGCACCCGATGATCCGACCTTGCTCAACAATCTCGGACTTTCCTATCTGCTTTCCAATGAGCTGCCGGATGCGGAATATACGCTGCGCCGTGCCTCGACCCTGCCGGGTGCAGATAGCCGCGTTCGTCAGAACCTGGCGTTGGTGCTTGGTATTCAGGGAAAATACGACGAAGCCATCCAAGTCGCTCAGGCAGAACTGGACCCGCGGCAGGCACAGGCCAACATCGCTTATCTTCAGGAAATGATGAAAAAGCGACAGGGTTAAAGCCGAGAACCTTTTACTTCCAAGTGTGAAACCTAAGCCTGAAACGGGCGTCCTATATTGGGCGCCTGTTCTGCCTTTAGGACCTAGCAAACAACGATAGATCCAACAGACCCGCATCGTTCGGCTTGCAAATCAGGACTGCCCATCCAACACCTGTGTCGAATGGCGGCATTTCTCAACATTGCGAGAGAGAGCCAGGAACGTTGTACTCAGTTCAACAACACAAAGAAGGCGCGCTCCAACTCTGATGGAACGCGCCTCGCAGGAGTGCTTTCAGTCAAAGGCTTGGCACCTATTCGGAGAAGGTCTCTATAACCTGGATCACAGCTGGTCCCATGATGATGAGGAACAGGACCGGCAGGAAGAACATGATCATCGGAACCGTGAGCTTCGGCGGCAGGGACGCAGCTTTTTGCTCAGCCAACTGCATCCGCTGTTCGCGTGTGTCGTCTGCCATGGTGCGCAGTGCGGTGCCAATCGGTGTACCGTAACGTTCGGCCTGAATAAGTGCCATCATCACGTTTTTCACACCGTCTACACCAGTCCTCTTGGCAAGGTTTTCATACGCAATGCGGCGGTCACTCAAATAGGAGAGTTCCGCAGTCGTGAGTGTCAGTTCCTCGGCCAGCTCAACGGACTGGACGCCGACTTCCTCGGCAACACGCCTGAAGCCCTCTTCAATAGACATGCCGGATTCAACACAGATCAGCATCAAGTCGAGCGCGTCTGGCCAGGCACGTTGGATCACCAGTTTACGTTTATCGATCTTGTTTTTGAGATAAATGTTGGGCGCAAACGCTCCAACGCCGGCAAAGGCGATACAAAAACAAAGTTTTGAGAATGCCGGTAATGTGTCCGGCATGACCACGAAAGCATAGAAGGTCGCAAACACGAAGATGACGAGCGGCAACGCAATTCGAGCCGTCAGGAAGTAATAGAGAGGTGCTGAGCCGCGATAACCCGCCATTCTGAGGTTCTGGATCGTGTTCTCATCTGAGAGCATTTCTTTCAGATTCAGGCGGTCAACCAAGCTCTTCATCTGCGCCTTCGGCTGGTTGCGCAATGCCGCTTTCGCATCACCTTGATTTGCCTGAAGACGGGCACGCTCGCGCGCTCGCATCTGATCTCGCTCCAGTGCAACCGACTTCATGCGCGACTTCAAAGTGTCGCGTGACAGGAGCGGCATCACGAGAGAGAAAATCGTACCGGTGACTGCGATCATCGCAAGGACAGCGGCGGCAAATTGGGTCGAAACGATTGTATCAAGATCCATGTCGCCGCCCCTAGAAATCGAAGTTGATCATCTGCCGCATGACCATGATGCCCGTGAACATCCATATCAGGCCGCCGGCAATGATGATGTTGCCTGTCGTAGTTTCAAAAAGGATCATCACGTAACTGGGTGCGATGAAATAGATGATGCCGCCGACAAAAAAGGGCAAAGAACCGATGATCGCAGCAGAAGATTTCGCTTCCGCACTGAGAGCCTTGATTTTCCGCTTCATCGCCTTTCGGCCACGCAGAACCCTGGACAGGTTGCTGAGTGCTTCCGCCAGTCCGCCACCAGCCTTTTGCTGGATCGCCACCACGATGGCGAAGAAATTCGCTTCCGCAACAGGCACGCGATCCGGCAATCTGCCAACCGCATCGCCGAGCGAAATACCCATCACCTGCGTTTCCGTAATCTTTCGGAATTCTGTTGCAACTGGCTCGCGTGCTTCCCGTGCCACAACTTTGATGCAGTCACTCAATGGAAGACCCGCTTTCACACCGCGGACAATGATGTCCACGCCGTTCGGCAGTTCATCGAGAAATGCATTGAACCGACGCTTGCGTTTGTTGCCGATATACCAACGCGGGAAGCCGAGCAGTCCGGCAAAGGCAAACGCAATCCCGATCCATAGGTTCCCTGAGGCAATTAGAGAAACCACGAAGAAAATCAGACTTGAGATTATGCTGAAGATGATGAAATGCTTCATTTCCCAGCTTAAGCCAGCCTGCTCTATCAGGACTTTGAGAGAAACTTTTTTCTGTTTGTCCTGTTTGGACTTCTGGCGTTCTTCAAAGTCTTTCAGCTGATCCTGAATGGATCTCTTTCGCCGATCCGTGTCGCGCAACTGATTACGCTGGTTTTCGTTTTGCGGTCGTGCGGCCACAGCTTCGATACGCTGATCGCGCTTCTTGCTGCCGGAAAGCGTTGGCTGAAAAAGACTATAAATGATCCCGCCAACCGCAAACATGACAAGCAGTGCAACGGCGATACCGGTGACTTCGGGCGTAAGAAATTCTTCAAGTCCAGACATAGACAGTATTCCGTTACCTATTCGGGCACTTCCGCCGCATCCAGCGCCTGAGCCAAACGACTTTCCTCGCCAAAGTACCTGGCGCGTTCCCAGAATTTCGGGCGACCGATTCCAGTTGAACGGTGACGACCGATTATGTTGCCGTTCGGATCCTCACCGATCATGTCGTAAAGGAAGACATCCTGAGTGGTGATGATGTCCCCTTCCATGCCCATAACTTCGGTCACATGGGTAATACGGCGAGAGCCGTCTCGCAGGCGAGCTGCCTGAACAACGACGTCGATCGACGAAACAATCATTTCCCGCAAAGTTCGGGACGGGAGTGAGAAGCCACCCATGGTGATCATCGATTCAAGCCTCGACAGAGCCTCACGCGGTGAGTTGGCGTGTAATGTACCCATTGAACCGTCGTGACCAGTGTTCATGGCCTGCAAGAGGTCGAACGCCTCTGGGCCACGAACCTCACCCACGATGATGCGTTCAGGGCGCATACGCAGACAGTTCTTTACAAGATCGCGCATTGTGATCTCGCCCTCACCTTCAAGGTTTGGCGGACGCGTTTCCAGACGAACAACGTGAGGCTGCTGCAGCTGCAATTCCGCGGAATCTTCGCAAGTGATAATGCGCTCTGTGTTTTCGATATACGCAGTCAGACAGTTCAACAGGGTGGTTTTACCAGACCCCGTACCACCTGAAATCAAGACGTTACATCGCGACCGTCCAATGATTTGCAGGATCGTGGAGCCTTCCGGCGTAATTGAACCGAATTTGGTCAGCTGATCCAGAGTGAGCTTGTCCCGCTTGAACTTACGAATTGTGAGTGCAGGTCCATCGATTGCCAGCGGCGGGGCAATAACGTTGACACGAGAACCATCAGGCAGACGGGCGTCACAGATCGGACTTGAATCATCCACGCGGCGGCCAACCTGGCTCACGATCCGCTGACAGATGTTCATCAGTTGCGCATTGTCGCGGAACGAAACACCGGTCTGTTCCACCTTACCTTGCGTTTCGATGTAGACGGTCTGAGCGCCGTTGACCATGATATCGGCGATGTCGTCACGCGCCAGGAGCGGTTCAAGCGGTCCATAGCCCAGAACATCGTTACATATGTCTTCCAGCAGATCTTCCTGCTCGGAAATCGACATGACTACGTTTTTCAGCGCGATGATGTCATTTACAACATCTCGAATTTCATCGCGCGCATCTTCCGCATCCAGCCTGGCCAGCTGAGACAGGTCGATCGCCTCTACCAAAGCATTGAATATTTGCGCCTTGGTTTCGTAGTACTCGCTATTTTTCTTCCGCGCTTGCGGTGCCGGTTGAGCGGGTTCTGGCGGCGGAGGCGGTGGGGCCGCTGCTACCGGCTTGGCGGCCGGCTCAGGCTGGACCTGTCGCGGCGCAGGTTCTTCTGCTCTAACGGTTTCTTGTGCCGGAACAGGTATTTCCTGCAACCCTGGCACACCTGCCGGGCGGAGGGTCTGAGGTCCAGACGATGAACTGCCACGTCTTCCAAACATAACGAACTATCTGCTCCGTCGAAAACCGGTTATCCGGCCTTGCGTTTCAGTTTTGACAACAAACCGCCGAGGCTTGAGCGCGACGATTTGCTGGGCTGAGCCTTGCCGGACACCGACTGCGCAAGGTCCTCGAACATTTGTGCAATTGCATGCTTGTTGTCCATTTCACCGATCATCTGCCCGTTATTGGCCGCAGTACCGAACAGTTGCGGCTCGAACGGGATGGATGCCTGAACCTGAAGTCCCAGCGCACTGGCAAACTCCTCGGGCTTGATTTCCGGTCGCTTCGGAACGTTGACCTTGTTCATGATTAGGTGCGGTGGCCTATCATTGGGCCGCAGTTGTTTCAGCATGTCGACTGTGTTCTTAGCATTGCGCAGATTTGCAAGATCCGGCTCCGCGACCAGAACTATTTCGTCAACACTCAGAAGCGTTTCCTTGACCCATGCGTTCCAAACGTGTGGTACGTCAAGTACGACGAGCGGAACGCTTGACTTCATTGTTTCCAATAACGGCTCGAAAGCCTTTTCGCTCTGATCATACGTGCGCTCAAGTGTTGCCGGTGCAGCAAGAAGGCTCAGGTGATCGCTGCATTTGGACAAGATGCGATCAAGGAAGGTCTCATCCAAGCGTTCAGGCGAAGAGACCGCCTCAAAAACTCCCTGCAACGGGTCCTGGTTGTAATCGAGACCCGCTGTGCCAAAGGGCAAATCCAGATCTGTTACAACAACTTCAGTCTGGAAACTGCGGGCAAGCGACCAGGCGCCGTTATGGGCAACGGTCGAAGAGCCGCATCCACCTTTCACACCAAAAAAGGCGATCGTTCTTCCCAGCGGCTCTGCTTCCGGATCGGCATAGAGGTTGCCGATCGATCCAATCAGCTGAAATACGCTTACCGGTGCAATGAGATATTCGCTCACTCCCCTTGAAATGAGCTCGCGATAAAGCGTGACATCGTTCACGTCACCGATCACGATCACCTTCGTCCCCGCATCGCAGAACTCAGCGAGATGGTCGAGATTGGTCAGCAGTTCCTCACGCTGACCTATTGTTTCGACAATGATCAGATTGGGCGTCGGCGCTTGCTCGAACGTTGAAATTGCTGCCGGAATTCCGCCAGAATCAAGTTTCAGATGCGCCTTGGACATGCGCCGATCTTCCATCGCAGCTTCCGCAACCCGCATGGTGGCATCACTGAGACAGAAGGCGTGGACGGTTATCCGGGGTATGGCACCTATTTGCATGCCTTCTTCATTTACCGTTTGCTGCTGTTCGAACGGCGTTGACGCAGCCTCGAGATATCCGGCCATATCGTTGAAATCCTGATTAGCGCTCATACTTTCACCTATTCGGAAACAGAAGCTCCGACACCTTCTTCAAATTCAGATGCAGTCTTCTTGCCTTCGCGGTAGTTCTCAAAGACAACAGCTCGGCGCGCCTGATCAGAAGGTGTCGATGCTCTTGGCGTGATCAGGTCAGACGGATTGTCGACCATCACTGCCAGGTTCGCCTGGGATGCACAGCCAAAATTTTCGTAGTCAGTGTTTTCACCGATACCGCCGCCGATGTTTCTCGGCCAGGCGCCACATTTTCCAGCTGTTGCCTGCATTCGCGCGTAAGAAAGTCGAATTGGCGCATCCGCAGAAGGGTCCTGTACAGCATAAGTGCGTGTACTGATCTTTGACCGGCTCAATCCACCGTTTTGCAGGGCTTTCCGGATGCTGGGCGTCACAGCATGAACTGCGACGTCGTTTGCACCACCTGAAGGCACCAGAATTTCGACAACACCATTGCCTTTGTTACGGGATTCCACCGCAAAAGCAGAAATCGTGTGTTCGATTGGGCCGTAGAGATTTCGTGTGTTTCGACCGATCGGAAGATCGAGGGTTTCCGGCTCCTCGGTGATCACAATTGGGTGGCGCAGACGATAGTCGTTGGATGCCAAAAGGCCGTCCGGATTTTGTGACTGGCTCTGGCAACCCGCGATCGTCAAACAACCGAGGAAGACAAGAACAGGATTTGATACGGTTGCAAACCGGACTTTCGTTTGTGTACTCATCCGTCCGTCCTCACTTGTAGATGAAGCCGACCTGGCCGTGATACGTGCCGGCCACGTCACCAGTCGGGTTGTAGATTTTGTTCAACCGGTTCAAGAAAATCGTCTCTGCATCGGACGCAGGTATAAGGTTCTTGTCTGGGCGCACCATTTTGCTCGCAGCAACAGGACGAACAACATAGGGAGTTACGAAAACCGCCAATTCGGTTTGATCCCGCAAAAAGTCTCGGCTTTTGAAAAGCGCGCCGAGAATCGGAATCTGCATCAAACCCGGCACTCCCTCGACAGCTTGCGAGTAAGTTTCCTTAAGCAAGCCCGCCATGACCAGAGTTCCACCTGATGGCAGTTCCATGGTCGATTCAGCGCGCCGAACTTTCAGTGCGGAAATTGTGATGCCGCCTGCGGAGACAGCTCCTTCGTTGCTGAGTTCGCTGACTTCGGTTTTGACGCGAAGACTAATTCTGCCGCCAGAGAGAACAACGGGGGTAAAATCGAGGCCCACACCGAACTTCTTGAATTCTACCGAGATTTCACCGTCATCCTGCGAAATCGGGATCGGGAATTCACCGCCTGCCAGAAAGCTTGCGTTCTCGCCGGAGATTGCCGTCAACGTAGGTTCTGCTAGCGTCCGAATGACGCCTTCACGCTGAAGCATTTGAACCTGGGCCGTGATATTGCTCGACCCACTAATGAACTGTGTCCCGCCCGTGGCCTGGTTGACGATAGAAGGGTTGACGGTAAAGTTTGGAAGGCTCGAAAAGAACGGGGCGAAATTTCCGGTTCCAACGGAACCGGAAAATTGAACTCCGAGCTGCTTGATGATGGTGCGTTCGACTTCGGCAACCGTCACCTTCAAGTGGACCTGATCCTTGCCTTCAACCGCAATGAGATTGACTACTTCAGTAGCGGAGCTAGCACCTTGAAACTTTGTCGCAATATCAGCCGCCTGTTGGGCTTCTAGAGTGCTCTTTGCCGAACCGCTCAGAATCACATTTCCGTTCACTGATTCTGCGGAGATCTTGCTCCCGGGGATAAGCTTTTGAATGATCCGGGTTAGATCGGAGGTATCTTTTTCAACACGAATATTGAAGCTTGCGAGTTCGCGACCGCTGCGGCTGAAGAGAACCAGTCTTGATTGTCCCGCCGTGTTGCCGATTACGAAAATCCTGCGTGGTGTTCTGAGAACCGCATCCGCAATTTCCGGATTGGACACCAGAACATCAGCAGCATCTTCTGCAAGATTGACGACAACGGAGCGTCCGACACCTACATTCAGAATGCGTCCGCTTGCTCTTTCGCCCGCCGCGATATGGACCTGGCTCGGAAAGTTCCCTTCGGCCAGCGACGCACTTGCCGGCATCGCAACCGAAGCTCCCAACAGCAATGCTGCCGCTGCAAATTTGACTATCTGCTTTTTCATTGCGCCCCTCACACTGGACGTTCTGTTGTGACCGGGTTTCATTGCGCACCTGCCTGGCTTGTTACGCCATATTTCACGTAGCTTACGCCTCGGCGCCTGGAATTGTCCGCTTCCGCATCATCTGCTGAATCTTGGGCACTCCGCAGCGCCAGATCGATCGTTCCGACTTGCTGCGACTGCGTTATGATTTCCGACTCAGATAGAGTTAGTTCGAGAGTCGCAGTCTTCTTTGGCGAAAGGTTTTTCTGATCCTGTTCGCCAGCAGTTGTGCTGTCGATTGCCAGAACCCTGATATTTTCGAGAATAGTCTCACTCAGAGCACCGCCAGAATCCGATGATCGCGTCAGAATGACGTCTACTTTGTCACCTGGTAAAATGAACCCGCCTGCAGTGGTTTCAGCCTCCACGCTGACAGCGATTGCTCTCTTTCCTTTCGGAAGGATCGCTGCCATGAAACCTTTATCCGTATTGATCAGTCTTTCGGGGCGCACAGGTTCTCCAGCGAAAATCGGCACTCGTGCGATTCGCCCCTGATATTCGTTGTCGGCAGAAGGATTCGATTTTTCGGTGACGGCCCCGAGCGGTACCGCGTCTTCCGGCCAAGCTGCCCACGAAAGATCTTCTTCCGTTAGTTTTCCGCCCAGGCTTATGTCTTTTGCGGCGACCAGAACCTTGGAGTTCTTTTCTGAAACAGGCTCTTGAACGATTTGCGGTTCACTATCGCCACCAGAGGACATGACCAAACGGAAAGCGATGAAGCCGGCAACCACAGCGATTGCCAAAACAAATATGCGTGCCAGTTTCATGACCAATACCCAATAATTCACTGCGCATTTGCGCTACCTCGCGTAGTGTGCGGGTGAATTGGTCAAAACATGGTTAACCAGATCTGCATGTTTTTGGTTAATTTCCGTTAACTTTACTAAATAACTTATTAAAAGAGTGCATTTTGCACTTCAAAAGCCAAAAATCACGCATGATTTTCACTTGCGAAATTCTCGAAAAACTAATTTGAAGAAGAAAATTGCGGATCAGAAGGATCTGATTCTCTTAGCCGATCAGCTTGAACCATGCTGTGTGCGAATAGATCTGCAGACCAGCGATCGCAATCGCAACACCGTAAGGGATACCGCTTTTGCTATCATGCAAACGCGCAAACCAATCCTGCTGAAAAAGAACAGTCGGCACGATCAGTTTTTGTCGCATCAGCAACATTCCGACGGTCAAGACCATTCCATATATGGCAACAAGTACTGCAAACGCGGCGAGTTCAGGTGTGAATCCGATCCAGAGTGCAATGGCACTAATGAACTTCACGTCACCACCACCCATCCAGTTGAATGCAAAAAACACAAAACAAGGGACGAAAAACACAGCCATTCCTAGTGCGTGCAAACCCCAAGCCTGCATAGGTAGCCCTGTCGCAAGCGCCAGGATGCAAAATCCGGCGACAAGCAAAATAGCAACACGGTTCCGGATCGTCATTGTCAACAGATCCGAGATACCTCCAAAGGCAACCAACATCGGGAAAATCACTAGAACAGCTGCTTGGATCATATCGAACCCATTAGTACAGTATTTTCATCGGACCAAAGATCCCAGACATTCGTTAAGAACGCGCAAAGGGCGGATCAAATGAAAAACGGGCGGAAAACCGCCCGTTTCACGTTTCAAGACGTCGACGCCATGAGCGCCGTTCCGATCCATTACTTGATGGCGGTGTCTGCAGTCTTCAGAGTTGTCGAGATAGACGTGAAGATAGCGGACAGAGACGTACCGGTTGCAGTCACAGCAGCAAGAATGATGATGGACAGCAGGCCAGCGATCAGGCCGTATTCGATTGCAGTTGCGCCAGATTCGTCTTTTGCGAAACGGTTGATAAGAGATTTCATGTGTTTGCTCCAAGTACCACTTAGTTGACAGCTTCAAAAGCCCGCCGGATCTTTTGTTAGTCCGATCGGACATGAGCTCACCCTAGGACAGAGAGCTTTCCAACCAGTTAAATTTGACACCTATCTTTGCGATAGTCGCCACAAATACATCTATAGTTAATAATGGGTATAGATAAAAAACAGTTAATTCAAAATATGAATCATTTAATATTCAAATTCTTCTGGATACTTATTTAGTAAAACTCACAATTTACTTTATAACCAGCATCTGAAGGGTTGTCGTCCTTATTTCCACCGAATAACGTCTCAAAATAATTCAAATAGATTTCCGTAATCTCATTCTACAAGATTTGCACGACGGGAGTGATTGCTGTCCACTTTATAACCGACGGTGTTCTTTTCTTGTTCAAATGGAAGCGAAACACGCAGGCAATTCTGTAATTCCGGCGCCGTTAGCAGATCGTTCACCACGTTTGCTGCATCATATCGCGAGAAAAGCCCGATATGGAGTACCCATAGGCATGTTTAAAAAGCTGATCAAATGGACGAGCGTGTTCACGCTTGTGTTTCAAGCTGGCGTCGCAATCGCCCAAGATGGGCCGGTCATGGTCACCGTCGACCGTGCAAAGGTATTCCGGATAGATGATGGCGCGTCTGCCGTTATTGTTGGAAATCCCTTTATTGCCGATGTCTCAATGTTTGACCAAAACACTGTCGTCATTACCGGCAAGAGCTACGGCACAACGAACCTCGTTATTCTCGACGAGAACAACAAGCCGATCGTTGATGAAATCATTACGGTTCGCGCGTCTGAAGAGGGTGTCGTATCCGTTTACAAAAAGTCTTCTCGCGTGACGCTGTCCTGCAGCCCAACCTGCGAACCGACGCTTCGACTCGGGGACAACAACGACGCTTTCAAGGAAACCGCCGAACAAGCAACCGCCCGCAACGAACTTGCCGTCCAGGCGGCCGGTGGTGGGTCTTAAGCTTTGACCTTGGAGTCTTAGAAACATGCGTTTGAGCAAAAGAAATACCATGCCACGTTTTCGGCGACGTTTCTTTTCTATCCGCAAAGACGAAAGTGGTGCGACAGCGATCGAATTCAGTCTCGTCGCAATCCCGTTCTTTCTGCTCTTGTTCGGAATTGTCGAAGTCGGGCTCATTCACATGGTGAACCGGATGCTGGACAATGCGGTTATCGAAGCATCGAGAATGATTAGGACCGGCCAAGCACAAACCTCAGGTTTCGGCGCTGACGACTTCGAAGGTGAAATCTGCAACGCACTACCAGCATTCCTTTGCAGCACGGAACGTATCGTTGTTGTAGTTGACAATATCGCAAGTTTTTCGGCGACATCGGATATCAATATGTATGATGGCGACGGCAATCTGGTAGAAGACTCCAGTTATGTAGACGATGCCAATAAATCCGGAGCAATCGTCTTCGTGAGTGTTGTTTACCGTTGGCCCATGATTACATCCCTGCTGTCGCTCAACTTGGCTGACCACGGCACCGAACGTCATCTCACATCAACATTGGTGTTTCGAAATGAACCTTGGGAATAGCAGGGCCTCCCGTAGGCCCAAGGCCTCGTCAACAATTGTCGCCATCTGGCGTCGGCTTCAGGCCGACACCCGTGCTGTTTCTGCAGTGGAGTTTGCACTTATCCTGCCGTTGATGCTGATTATTCTTATCGGCATGGAGGAGGCGACAGGTGCCCTGAATCAAGACCGCAAGGTCAGCCGTATAGCCAACTCCGTTACCGATCTAGTTGCTCAGGCACAAACTGTCGACAAGAACGATCTCCAGGGAATAATGGATCTTGGCGAAAAGATCTTGACCCCCTACCCTGCAACTACTCTCGGTATCACCATTGCGAGCGTAACATTCGATGAAGATGGTGATGCCTCCGTCGATTGGAGCTACAACAACGCTGATGGCACCCCCTGGGCGAAGGGAGCTGTGCCTCCGATAACACTTCCGGGCACTGTCGCCGTGGCGAACACTTCCATAGTCGTCGGTCAGGTGAGCCTGACTTATACGCCGACCTTCGCTGGCATCTTCACCGAAGTTTTTGAACGTGATTCGGCCATAGACCTAGGCGATATTTATTATCTTAGACCGCGCCTGACCAACACCGTTGCCTGCTCTGATTGCTGACAGCTGACAAATCTGGGATGGCGTGAAGGGCAGCGGGATCAAATCACTCAACGCACTTGTTTCGTCATACAATCCCGCTACTCTCCCGCAGGATGTTGCGTCGCAATACGCAAATTGAACTCGGGAATATTGGTCGATGGCGACAAACAAGACGTATGAACAGATCGAGATAGGCGACACAGCGGAGATCGTCCGGGAGTGCTCTTCCAACGATCTTTTGGTTTTTGCCCACGCATCAGGAAATCGCAATCCAATTCATCTGCCCGACACCGACTGGACCGGAGACGGCAAGATCGACAAACCGATGGCACCGGCCATGTGGGTCGGAGGTCTCGCGTCTGCGGTACTTGGCAACATTCTGCCCGGCCCCGGCAGCGTCTATAAGGCTCAGTCCTTCCGCTTCCTGGGTCGTGCAGCTGTAGGCGACAAACTGACCGTCAAGGTGACTGCCACCGAGAAACGGCCTGACAATATTGTCCTCTTTGACATGTCTGTGACCCGTGAAGACGGCGTCAGGCTAGTTGAAGGTATTTCTGAAGTCCGCGCCCCGACAGAAACAATTGAATTCGACGCCAGCGAAATTCCTGCGCTTCTCGTCCAGCGACATCGCCACTTCAATCGGATGATTGAGTTGGCCAAAACCCTGCCGGCCATGCCGACAGCGGTTGCTGCACCAGATGATCCGAACTCTCTGGAGGGTGCCCTCCTAGCTGCCAGGGAGGGATTGATCGTTCCCGTCTTAATCGGGGCAAGAGACCGGATCGAAAACGCCGCAAGCGAATTGAATGAGGACATCAGCCAGTTTGAGCTGATTGATATCGAGGATGAATCGGAAGCAGCTGGACGTGCGGTTGCAATGGTTCATGAAGGACGTGTCAAAGCGGTCATGAAGGGCCACCTTCACACCGATCACCTGCTGAAACATGTGGTCAAACGCGATGGAGGCCTCAGAACCAAACGACGGATCAGCCATGTCTTTGTCATGGATATTCCCGGTCGCAAAACGCCGGTGCTGATTTCGGACGCGGCGATCAACATTTCACCCGACCTCAACACCAAGGTCGACATCACGCAAAACGCGATTGATGCCGCCCGGTCGCTGGGTCTGGACACGCCGCGCGTCGGCATCTTGTCCGCGATCGAGACCGTTAATCCCGCCATTCCTTCCAGCCTTGATGCGGCGATTCTTTCGAAGATGGCCGAGCGGGGCCAAATCAGCGGAGCAGTTGTGGACGGTCCTCTGGCAATGGACAATGCAATCGATGTCCAGGCAGCACGGACAAAGGGAATTACCTCGCTGGTTGCCGGGCATGCGGAAGTCCTGATCGTGCCCAACCTTGAATCCGGCAACATGCTGGCTAAAGAACTCACTTTCATCGCTCACGCAGAAGCAGCAGGCCTCGTCATAGGCGCGAAGGTTCCGGTCATGCTGACAAGCCGCGCGGATGACGGCCGCGCCCGCCTCGCCTCATGCGCGTTGGCAATGCTTTATGTGCATTGGCAGAAGAGCGGTGTTCCAGCCGGAATACTCGACCGCGAGGAAGAGTGAGCGTGGCCCCGGTTATCCTCGTCCTGAATTCCGGTTCCTCCTCAATCAAATTTTCGCTCTATTCCGCAACGATTGAGCAGCTCAAAGGACAGATCTCGGGGTTGGGTGCCGAAACACATCTTGCGCTGGTATCTCAGGCCTCCGGTCTGACGATTGATCGCGCCCTAGAAGGCGAAGAAGGAAGAACCCACAGGACGGCGCTGGCTGCGCTTTTACCGGTTCTTGAACAGGAACTCGGAGGTCTTCCGGTTGACGCCGTTGGCCACCGGGTTGTCCATGGCGGCGTTTCTCACACGAGACCTTTAACGATAACCGACACGGTTCTTCGTGATCTCAAGGAACTCGAACCCCTGGCGCCGCTGCATCAGCCTCACAATCTTGCCGGGATAGAGGCCGCGCGCGCTGCATTCCCGGACGCTTTGCAGACGGCTTGCTTTGACACCGCCTTCCACCGCAAGCATCCCTGGGTCAACGATACATTCGCTCTTCCCAGATCTCTTTATGATGAAGGTGTCCGCCGGTACGGCTTCCACGGGCTTTCCTACGAATTCATCTGCAGTTATCTGCAGGAGACGCGACCGGAGGTTTTCCAAGGCAAGGTCGTCGTCGCTCATTTGGGAAACGGCGCTTCCATGTGCGCCATCCGCAATGGCCAAAGCATCGGTTCGACGATGGGCTTTACGGCATTGGACGGGTTGCCGATGGGCACCCGATGCGGACAGCTCGACCCAGGTGTCGTTCTTTATCTTTTGACTACAAAAGGCATGAGCGCCGACGCGGTCTCAGATCTGCTCTACAGGAATTCCGGTCTTAAGGGCCTATCCGGCATCAGCCAGGACATGCGCAGTTTAAGCGAAAGCACCGATCCGCGCGCCGCAGAGGCAATCGATTATTTCGTATTTCGCATTCGGCGTGAACTTGGCGCCATGGCCGCGGTTCTGAATGGCCTGGACACGCTCGTATTCACCGGTGGTATCGGCGAAAACGCTGCGCTCATCCGGCAACGGGTCTGTGCTGAGCAGGATTGGCTTGGATTGTCGATTGACGAGGCCCGGAACACAGCGCGGGAAGAAGATATTTCCGCCGCCAATTCTCAGACCAAGGTGCTGGTCATTCCAACCAATGAAGAAGAAATGATCCGTCGGCACACGGAAACACTCCTGTACGCCGACGCTTCAACGCGCTGAATTCCGAGAAATTCCAAAACCTATCGGCCAGACGGTTCGAGCACGCCTGCAAAGGCATCTTCGTAAGTGCGCACAACCGGGCGATAATCAGCATGAACAACCGGTTCGAAGCCACCCGGCAGATCGGGTTCAATGGCCAGATAAGCGCCTGGGTCCTCTCGCCGCATATCCATGAGCCCGGCTCTCAATCGGCGTTTCAGCACATCCGGCAGACCTTTTCCCAGACTGTGAGCAGAATAGGGTATGGGGGGCGAGCGCCAGACAATCTCAAGATCCTTAAATCCACGCCCACCGCTCACGTAATAGTCGTTGAGCGTTCCGGCCGTGTATCCGTTTTTTGCCTCTCCCGCCAAGGTCGACCAGGCAAGAGCCGCTTGGACCCGGCCATCCAGTAACGCGCGGATCCCGTCGACGGGATCCTGAACTACTACCAGCGTGCTGAAATGCGATTTAACGTCGACACCGTCGGCCGCAAGATTTGCCAAGGGAACGCGGTAGCCAGTCGAACTGTTTCTGCCACCAACGGCAAGGCGGACACCTTTCAGGTCCGCAAGCGATATTTTCGCATCGCCACGCTTACCGACAAGGATGGCATAAAAACGCGCCGGGAAGTCATCCGGCCCAGCGGTGACCAAAGGTTCGATGCAACTGCAAAGCCTGTATGCTGCCGCATAGGCGGAGGGTGACAGGCGTGCGTAGTCAATGCGCCCTTCAGCTATCGCTTCCACGGCATCGCCCATTGTATCCATTAAAAAGAGATCAACCGGTAAGTCGGCAATATCTTCAAGTGCAAGCCGAAACGGCTCAACTCTATCCCTGGCGTTTTCGTCTGCGGCAACCACTACACCAAGACGAAGCCGATCCGGCAATTCGGTACTTTCCTGGGCAAGTGTTGAACCGGCGAAGACAATCAAAAAGAGAATGAGTGCAATAAACCCGGCGGCGTTTTCTGTCCGCGTCGCAATTCCGACATAACCTTCTGGGAGAAAACGCAAATTCTTATCTCACCTATCTTGTACCCTAAAAACGTTGACCGGATCAGCCCATGAATGACGTTATCACGACCGTGGTATTCGATATAGGAAATGTCCTGATCGAATGGAATCCTGAACATCTTTATCGTCGCCTCATTCCAGATACGGCGGAAAGAACGGATTTTCTCCAAAACGTTTGCAACATGAACTGGAACCTTCAACAGGACCTAGGACGCTCCTGGGCAGAGGCTGTTGATACGCTTTGTGTACTTCATCCGGACAAGGCAGATCTGATCGCAGCTTATTCAGATCGATGGCACGAGATGATACCTGGCGAAGTTGCCGGGACACGCCAGATCCTTCAGGAGCTTCAAGAAACGGACATCCCGCTTTTTGCGGTCACCAATTTTTCAAACGAAAAGTTTGCGGAGTGCCTGGTTCGCTTCCCGTTTCTTAAAACAAGTTTTGTCGACATCGTGGTTTCAGCAGAAGAACGCCTGATCAAACCGGATCCCAGGATCTATCAGGTTCTGTTTGAGCGAAATGGCCTCAAGCCCAGTGCATGTTTTTTCATCGATGATTCCGAGGCCAATGTTGAGGCAGCCAGGAAAGTCGGGATGGAAGCGCATCATTTCCTGGAGGCCAGCACATTGCGGCAGGACCTCTGCAAACGTGGCTTGCTCGCAAACTAAAGCTTCCTTAGCCGGCAAATCCTTCAAGCACATTTACACAGTTCGTGCCCAGCGCGTCGACGGCATAACCACCCTCCATGACGAACAAGGTCGGCACACCGACTTTCTTCAACCGTTCGCCGAGGCGGGTGAAGTCATCGCTTTTGAAGCGGAAACCGGAGATCGGATCGTTCTCATAACAATCCATGCCGAGCGAAACGATCATTGCGTCCGGCTTGTACACCAAAAGCCAGCGGCACGCTTCTTCAAGTGCAGGAGTATAGCCGTCCCAGTCTGTGCCAAGCGGGAGCGGCCAATTGCGCGTGAAGCCCGTCCCGGCGTGTTCGCCCGTTTCGTCGGCATAACCGAGAAAATAAGGATATTCATCCTTCGGGTCAGCGTGAATGGACAAAAACAGGATGTCGGGCCGGTCATAGAAAAGCGCCTGCGTGCCGTTTCCATGATGATAGTCGACATCCAGAATAGCGATGCGATGCAATCCGTAGTCGCGCAGATACTGCGCTGCGATGGCCGCATTGTTGAGGAAACAATACCCGCCAAAAAAATCAAAACCGGCGTGGTGTCCAGGCGGCCGGCACAGTGCGAATGCGGATTGATCTCCTTCCAGGAGAAATTTCGACGCCGTCAGGGCCGTGTCGGCAGAGGCACGAGCCGCCTTGAAGGTATTTTCACCCAGCGGAGTTCCGGCGTCCATCGAATATCGGCCGAGCAATCCGTCAATGTGGTTCACCTTGATGTCCTGCCGGAGGCTTCTGATCGGCCATACAAACGGGAAGGCCTCGTTGGAGCGGCCCGCTGCCAGCCATTTGCTCCAGAACTCCTCCAAGAAGCCGACATATTCAGGAGAATGCACCCTTTGAAGGGGCCTGACCGGAAACTCTTCCGGTGAAACGATTTCGCCGACTTTCCGACTTTTAACGGTTTCAAGAACTATTTCGGCCCGGCTCGGAATCTCGACGGCGGGTTTCAATTCACCGTCAGAAATCTCCTGCTTTGGCGCGTGGGCAAGCTGGGTGTCTGAAAAAACGGTCTTCAAAAACTTCTCCCCAGTCCCGCTTTGGATTCACCCGCAGATCTTAGTCTATCTGATCTTACGAAAAACGGAATTCCGTCACATGACTATAAGTCTCTGTAGGCCGCAACAGAACATTTGTGAAGTTTGGTCTGTTGACACTGTCGGGCCAACGCTGCGCTTCCAGACACAGACCAGCATGTGGGCCGTAGAGTTTTCCACCCAGCCCAGGAACGGTAACATTCAACTTTCCGGCATCGTACAACTGAAGACCGGGTTCCGTGGTCCAGATTTCCATACGCCTATCACCCACGCCGTCTTCCAATGCCGCAGCGAAGGCAACCTGGTCGCGCGGTGCGTCCGCCAAGCAGAAATTATGATCGTAAAATGTGTCTTCTTCACCGGGTTTGCGTTTCAGTTTTCGGCCGTCCTGAAAATCAAACGCCGTCCAGGCAACGTTCCTGATCTCTCCCGTCGGGATCAGATCCTCATCCACGGGTAAATAGCTTTCTGCAGCAACTTCAAGCGTATGGTTCAGGATGGTGTTACTGCCATCCAGATTAAAATAGGCGTGCTGAGTCAGGTTGACCGGTGTCGTTTTGTCAGTCTTTGCCGTAATCTTGACGCGCAAGGCTCCAGAGCCGGTAAGCGTATACCGGACAAGCGCTTCGACACGACCCGGGTAGCCCATCTCACCGTCTTCAGAAACCAGTTTCAAGAGCACACTGGCCTTGTCGCTTTGCTCAATCTGCCAGACGCGGTTTGAGAACCCTTCAGAGCCACCGTGAAGGTGATTGCGGCCTCCATCATTGCAGTCCAGCTGGTATTCGATTCCGTCAACGCTCATTTTTCCGTGGGCGATGCGGTTGGCGCATCGCCCGGCGATTACCCCAAAATAGGGGGAATGATCCAGGTAGCTTTGCAAGTCATCAAAACCGAGCACAACCGTTTGCCCAGCCACTTTCAAGTCCCGGATAACCGCGCCCAGGGTCAGGATCGAAGCTTCCAAGACACCCTTCTTCAAGGTGATTTCCTGAACAACAGTTCCATCGGGAAGTGACCCGAATTCATTGATCATGCAATTCTCCGTAGACCCGTCTCGGGCGTGTTTTCCGAACACTTCCGGTCGGCGGGATCATTCGTTGCGCCTGGCCGCAAGGTCAAGCCCACGCCAAAGCACTCATCGGCGTGGCTCTCAGCCTGTAATCAGATTGTCTGATTGTAATCGCCGACTTCCGGGTTTTCGCGCAGAATACCATCGACGGCCTTGAACATGGCGTGCAGACGATCCTCTGAAACAGGACTTTCGACCACGACCACCAGTTCAGGCTTGTTCGAAGAGGCACGAACCAGTCCCCAGGTTCCGTCCTCACTGACGACACGCACACCATTGACTGTAATCAGGTCAGTAATCGCCTGCCCCGCAACAGTTTCACCCTTTTCCTTCATACCCTGAAATTTCGACACCACTCGATCGATGACATCGTATTTGATTTCATCGGCGCACTTTGGAGACATGGTCGGCGACCCCCAGGTCTTGGGAAGATCGCGCCGCAGGTCCGCCATTGTCCTGTTCGGGCTACGGTCTAGCATGTCGAGAATTGCGATGGCGGACACGAGACCGTCATCATAACCTCGTCCAATCGGCTGATTGAAAAAGTAGTGCCCTGATTTTTCAAATCCGACGACCGCGTTCAGGTCCCTGACCCGGCGTTTGATATAGGAATGGCCGGTTTTGTAGTAGTCGGTCTTTGCACCGTTGGCCTGGAGGACAGGATCGGTATGGTAAAGCCCGGTTGATTTCACATCGACCACGAACTGGCTGTTCGAATGCAGGGCGGAAATATCACGCGCCAGCATGACGCCAACCTTGTCGGCGAAGATCTCTTCGCCTTCATTGTCGACGACGCCGCAACGGTCACCGTCTCCATCAAAACCCAGACCGACTTCCGCGCCGACTTCCAGAACCTTGTCCCGCAATGCATGAAGCATCTGCATGTCTTCCGGGTTCGGATTGTATCTCGGAAACGTATGATCCAGTTCCGCATCCAGCGGAATGACCTCTGCACCAAGTGCCTCAAGGATCTTTGGCGCGAAAGCTCCTGCGGTGCCGTTGCCGCAAGCTGCGACCACCTTGATCGGGCGTTTCAGTTTGGGCCTGTCCGTCAGGTCTTTGGCATAGACCTCCGGGAAGCCATCGACGAACCGGTAGCTGCCGCCACCTTTCAGGTCAAACGCGGCGCCCAGGACGATTTCCTTAAGGCGGCCCATTTCGTCCGGACCAAATGTCAAAGGTCTGTCTATCCCCATTTTGACGCCGGTCCATCCATTGTCATTGTGGGATGCCGTGATCATGGCGACAGCGGGAACATCCAATGCGAATTGTGAAAAATAGGCCATCGGCGACAATGCCAGCCCGATGTCATGTACGTTGACACCGGCCGCCAGCAACCCGTTGATCACGGCCATCTTGATGGAAGCGGAATAGCCACGGAAGTCGTGTCCGACGGCAATGTCAGGTCTTACGCCGCGCTCATGGATCAGGGTTCCGATACCCATACCAAGTGCCTGCATGCCCATCAGGTTGATTTCTTCCTCGAAAAGCCAACGGGCGTCATACTCCCGGAACCCTGTCGGTTTGACCATGGGCAAGGATTCATATTCGAGCGTGTTCGGCTTCAGGCTTGCCACAGGTTTCGGGAACATCAATACCTCGCAATTGATTTTTTTCGGGGCTACTCGGTTGAACGAATTGAATAAAACTCAGAAGCTTCCTTTGACTACTGAATCAGTACTAGCGTCCCGTTTGAAATGTCAAACCGGTCCAGTTGATTGAGCGCGGACATACCGAGCAGCGGTTGACCAAGGCTTTGATCCTTCAAGACCAGGGCATCCAGGTTTCTCAATCGAATGCTTCCGATCCGCATCCCGTCGATTACCGCCATGGCACCATAAACCGTGCCATTGGCTGTACGGATAGCGTATTTGTAGTCCGCTGCCTTCGGAAAAATGCCAACTTCGCGGGCAACCGATTCAGGCAACACGGTGTGCGTTGCACCGGTATCCACCAACATCTCAACTGTTTGTCCATTCACTTTGAACAAATCGACGAACTGGCCCTGATAGTTGGCAGAGATACGATGTTTGCGGTCGCCTTGCGGCGCATCGTCAAGATCAGCTGTTTCCGCAGACTGGATGTTGCCCGCCGCAAAATGAGGTGCAAACTTCTGCAGCAGATTTGGCAGAAACGGGGTTATCCCGATGAAAAACAGCAATATCAGCACAAATCGCGCCATGGCTGACCTTTAGTCCGAACTCGAAACAACAATCGGTCAGCCTGATTACCACGGTTTCCTTAGCGGGCTGTAAAACCACCTTAGAGAATTTGATCGGCAAGACGCATGATGTCTTCACGGTGCGGAGCACTCGTCTGGGCACCCGTCACCGTACAGGCAAGTGCGCCGGCTGAAATTCCTTCCTTAAGTGCACGGGAAAAGGGGGCGTTCCGATCCAACGCGGACGCCAGTGCGCCACAAAAGGCATCGCCGGCCCCTGTCGTATCGACGGCCTCTATTTTCGGGGCACCAAACCGGACAGGGCCGTCGCCACCGTCGGCAATGACACCTTTGGATCCTTGAGTGATGACGGCAACCTGCCCTGCAGATGCGAAGTGCGCCAGAAATGCATCCGGCTCCCCGGGTAACCCTAAAGTGGACGAGATCAGAGCCGCTTCACTTTCATTCACAACCAATACATCCGTTACCTCCAAGGCTTCGCGAAGATTGCCGTCAGGAACGGGGGCTGGATTCCAGATGACACTGGAACCTTCGGACTTGGCCCGTTGCATTGATGTCAGGTTTTCGGTGAAAGGGATTTCACCCTGCAGCAGCAGGATGCAATCCGGCCCAAGCGCTTCTGAAAGCCATTCGGCATCGACGCGTGCATTCGTACCGCTGGCGACGATGATCTGGTTTTCGCCCACCGGATCGATACCTATCAAAGCGATGCCGGTCGTTCCTGGAAGCGACCTGACGCCGGACAGGTCAACATCGGCTTCGCGCAGATTTTGCAGCGCCAAATCCGCAAAAGTATCTTGCCCGACAGCACTGATCATCGTCACAGCCGATCCTGCGCGCCGAGCGGCCAGCGCCTGATTTGCACCTTTGCCACCCGGGAACATTTGATGATCGGGACCGCTCACGGTCTCTCCAGGACCTGGCAGGCGCGGTACAGCAACGACCAGATCCAGATTAATGGATCCGAATACCGTGATCATTCTTTGCCTCCCCGTTTGGTCCTGAGGTTAGAAGCCCCATCGCCAAGCGCAAGAAAAAAGCGCGGCAGGAACCCGCCGCGCAATCGTAACTGTCATATTGTGAATGCAAAGTCTATTTCGTCCCGTACATGCGGTCGCCTGCATCTCCGAGGCCTGGAACGATATAACCTTTTTCATTGAGCTTCTCGTCGATGGCCGCCGTATAGATCGGCACATCCGAGTGCATTTCGTTGAACTTCGCAACACCTTCGGGAGCTGCCAGCAGGCAGAGAAACCGGATATTGTTCGCCCCTCTTTCCTTCAGTTTCTGAACTGCGGCGATTGCCGAATTGGCCGTTGCCAGCATCGGATCCACAACGATCACCAGACGCTCATTCAGGTCTTCCGGGGCCTTGAAGTAGTATTCCACCGGCTGCAGTGTTTCCGGATCGCGGTAGAGCCCGACATGAGCAACACGTGCGGATGGAACCAGTTCAAGCATTCCCTCCAGAAGTCCGTTGCCGGCTCGCAGAACAGACGCAAAGACCAGTTTCTTGCCAGCTAGCATCGGCGCCTGCATTTCAGCAAGTGGTGTTTCGATGGTCTGGCGAACAAGCGGCAGATCGCGGGTGACCTCGTAGCAGAGCAGCGTCGATATTTCTCGCAACAACCGCCGGAAACCCTGTGTGGAGGTCCCCTTGTTGCGCATGATGGTCAGCTTGTGCTGAACCAGCGGGTGACTGATGACATTTGCTCCGGACATATCTGCCTCTCTTGATACCAACGACCGTTCGCCCACGGTCAGATTGTGACTTCACTGCATGTTCAGGACCTATGCCCCGAACGGCAACCAAAAAACAGTCCGGGGGTTCAAGTATTGCCCGAGTTTTTTGAAAAGATTTGCATTCTGGCTCAAAATCCGATGCCCGGTCCGGCTTGTCCCGCCTTCCAGAATGCATGTCAAAGGCACTTGATCCGCACTGACATCAAGTTCGCTGCGTAGCCTGTCTGCGAGTTTGTCCGCCAAGGCTGCGCTCACTGAACGAAGTTCTATCATGCGGTCAATTGTTGTCTGTTCCGATAAAGCTTCGCCGTTCTCGGCTCCGATCACCAGAACGCCCGTGTGAATAAACAAAGCGGCATGGGCAAGGTCTGATGGCGGCGTGATGTTTTCAAGGCCGGTCACTTCAAATCCAGCCCAGGCAAAGGGTTCCACCAGCGAATAGACCATTTCCTGGGCAGTCAAATGAAACGGAACTGTCGTCATCTCTGAAGCGGTGAGATTGCCGGCGTAGTCGAAACTGTCACCAAGACCAACGTCACCAACCTTCGCGCCACCGTCCCAGACCGGAGCGAATGTCTCCAGCAGGTTATCAAGCAGCTTGCTGGCATCTATGCCGGCACCAGCTTCACCTGCGAGACGGAGCGCGAGGACGCCTGGCCGTGTGACCTTGCCTTCTGAAAACAAATCGGGCCTCAACGCCATGGCTTCGCCAAAACGTTTGAGATGGGTCTGCATCGTGTTGAGTAAATCCCGATCCGTATCCCGATCCCACTGAAGCCCGGTAGTCAGTTCGTTCAGGTCAAGCCGAACAAGCGTCTCGGCGTCTGCACGGTAGGGATCAGTCATTTCGCCAGAAAATGAACCGGAAGCGAACATGTGAAAGGCGGCCAGCGCCAAAGCATCGGCTCCATCGACTTTCGAGCCGGTCATCGGGTCCTCAAAAACCCAGTTCGCCGGGTGCCGGGTTTTCATGAACATAGCGAGCACGGCCAGGTCGGCAGCGGCCAAAAGCATTTCCTGCGCCGTTTCAAATTCCCTGGCACTTGCCATCGCGGACCAGCGGTCGACGCCACCTGCTTCAAAGGCGCGCCAGATCCCGTATGGCGGTATCTGGAAATCGGGGTAGTTTTGCTTTGTCGTTTCTAGAACCAGGCCGAGCGCATCATCAAGCTTCGTCAGGTCTAAGACAACGTGGTTCAGTTTTCCCGCAACCCCCAAATCCAGAAACGCGTGGGCCTTGCGGCGCACCTCCTGTGGCTGGAAGAGGATCGGCGCGGCAAATTCAGTGCTCATGAACTTACCAATCTTAAATGAAGTCCCAGCGGCATGAGAAGCTCCTGAAGTTCATTCAACGGGTTGCTCCCTGGCGCTGTCGAGGCGGACCAGCAAACGCTTGCGAGTGGCATCGTCGCAAAAGGCCGCTTCGAGCGCTGTGCGCGTTATCTCCATCTGGTCCTCAAAGGTCCAGTCGAAAGTCTCGGAAACCGACGAATACTCCTTGCCCAGCGTTGTGCCGAAGAACGGGGGATCATCGGAATTCAGCGTTATCTTGACACCTTCCTTACGCAAGATATTCACCGGGTGAAAACGCAGATGCGAATAGACCCCGAGCGCAGTATTGGAACCGGGACAAACTTCCAGGACGACTTCTTCATCGATCAGACGCTTGACGAGATCCTTGTCCTCGATCGCGCGCACCCCATGTCCGAGGCGTTTGACGCGCAGGAATTCCAATGCGGCTGTTACACTCTCAGGTCCTCCGAATTCTCCGGCATGGGCGGTGGTTCCGAGCCCGGCTTCGGACGCCATTCGAAAAGCCTTGGCGAAATTGGCCGGATGCCCCGACCGTTCGTCTCCCGCCAATCCAAAACCTGTCACCAGCGGATGCGGGTTGCCGATGACCTCCTTGATGACACGCTCCACGGAGGCCGCCCCAAAATGGCGAACGCCTATGGCAATCATGCGCCCCTCTATGGCCGTTTCATTCTTGGCTCTCTCCATTCCTGTCGCCAGACCTTCAACATAGGAACGGTAGGAAAGGCCAGCAGCCTGTGCGTGGTCGGGCGATACGAATATTTCTCCGTAGATCGCACCTTCTGCGGCCAGCATCCGAAAATAGGTTTCAGCCAGCAAGGCATAGTCTGCAGGTGTCTTGAAGACACCGCTCGAAACGTCATAAGCCTTTAGAAAGGTGGTGAAATCCGACCAGACATATTTCCCGTTGCCGTCGATCACCTCGGACACATCGTGGCCATGAGCTTCGGCAAGGCGCTTGACCAGAGACGGCGGCGCAGCCCCTCGATGTGACAATGCAATTCCGCCTTCGGCACAAGGCTTGAAACATTCATATCCGGCTGATCCTCAAGTTGGTCTGGGCCTTCCGCGGCTGACTTTTGCAAACAGACTACAGAAAACTGGCACCGTTTGGACCGGTGGCGACATTCAGATGAACTGCGATGCTCTCGCCGATATCGGCGTAAGTCTTGCGCCCACCGACGCTGCGCCCTGAAATTCCCGGACCGCATCCGATAACAGGCACGTTCTCACGCGTGTGGTCGGTCCCCTTCCAAGTCGGATCACAGCCATGGTCTGCAGTCAGTAGCAACAGATCGCCTTCACGCAGAGCGGCAACCATTTCAGGCAGTCGACGGTCGAAATGCTCAAGTGCGGCGGCGTAGCCAGGGACATCACGTCGGTGGCCGAAGAGCGAGTCAAAATCGATGAAATTTGCAAACACAAGATCTCCATCCTGTGCCATTTCCATGGCTTCGAGCGTCTTGTCGAAGAGCTGGTCGTTTCCGGCACCTTTCAAGACCTTGGAGACGCCCTGATGCGCAAAGATGTCCGAGATCTTGCCAATGCCAAAAACAGTTCGGCCCGCCGATGTCAGCCGGTCCAAAAGTGTCGGTTCAGGAGGCAGAACCGAGTAGTCACGTCTGTTGGCAGTCCGCTCGAATGTGTCGGCACTGTCTCCGACGAATGGCCGTGCGATCACGCGTCCAATATTGTAGGGGTCTGCGAATTCGCGCGTGATCTCACAAAGCTCAAAAAGCTTGTCGAGGCCATAGTGGTCTTCATGTGCGGCAATCTGGATGACAGAATCTGCTGAGGTGTAGAAAATCGGCTTGCCCGTACTGACATGCTCTTCACCAAGTTCGGCAATGATGACGGTACCCGAAGCATGTTTGTTGCCAAGGATCCCGTTCATTCCTGCTTTTTCACTGATCTTTTCAATCAGCTCTTGCGGAAATGTCGGCACCGTTTCAGGGAAATAGCCCCAGTCGAACCGAACCGGAACACCGGTAATTTCCCAATGCCCGGATGGCGTGTCCTTGCCGTTTGAAACCTCAGCCGCATAGCCCCAGAGTCCTTCGGGGTCCCCTGAAAAATCGAGCCCGGGAATTTCCTTGCCTGTCGACAGTCTTCCGGCAGCGCCCAGACCGAGCCTGTCCATATTGGGCACGTTCAAGGGACCGCTGCGAAGTCCGTCCTTGTCTGCTTTTCCGGCCGCACACTGCTCGGCAATGTGACCCAATGTGTCGGATCCAGCATCGCCGAACGCTTCGGCGTCCGCCGCGCCGCCAATGCCGAAACTGTCCAATACGCACAGAATTGCACGAGGCATGGGCATCTCCTCAGATGTTGTTGTTGCCGGTTCTTCAATGACCGGTGAGCGGCTGGCAACCATTTGCCAACCGTCAGTCGCCGTTTAAGGAGCGATGCGGTCGACGACACTCTGACGGTCGACGACGTCGCGCGCAGATCCGACCGAATAGGCTTCGCGCAGGGCTGCAGCCGTCGCTTCTGCAGCCGCCTCCGACTTGGCATGCACAATTGCAAGAGGCGCATCGGCATCGACCGCGTTGCCGACACCGGCCAAGCTGGTGAGACCAACCGAATGATCGATGACGTCCGCAGCAGCCGTACGCCCGCCGCCAAGCGCCACCACGGCGACGCCAACGGCCCGTGCATCCACCTGTGTGACAACCCCGCCATGCTGGGCATAGACCGGAGCCACGACTGGGGCCTTCGGCAAATAAAGCTCAGCTTTTTCGAGGAAGTCTGCCGGCCCGCCGAGAGCGCTGACCATCTGGCCGAATTTCTCCGCTGCCCTGCCGCTTTCAAAGGCCTGGCGCATCATCCGTGAACCATCCTCAGCAGAGGCCGCAAGACAACCGGATGCGAGCAGTTCTCCACCTTGTGCCACAGTTACGTCCCACAACCGATTGTCGACGGCAGTACCTTTGAGAAAATCGACGGCATTTTGCATCTCGACAGCATTTCCGGCGGCAGATGCCAGGGGCTCATTCATGTCGGTGAGAAGCGCAGTGGTCTTCAGTCCGGCGCCATTTGCAACGAGCACGAGACTTTCCGCCAGCGCACGCGCTTCTTCCAGGCTCGCCATGAAAGCACCGGTGCCCCATTTGACGTCGAGCACCAGACCTTGCAAACCCGCCGCCAGTTTCTTCGACAAGATTGAAGCCGTGATGAGATCCACACTCTCCACGGTGCCGGTTACATCCCGAATGGCATAAAACCGCTTGTCAGCGGGTGCGAGGTTTCCAGTCTGGCCAATGATCGCGCAGCCAACTTCCTTCACCACTTTCTTGAACAGCACATTGTCCGGTTGTGTCTGATAGCCCGGAATGCTGTCGAACTTGTCGAGCGTACCGCCAGTGTGTCCAAGACCTCGGCCGGAAATCATCGGCACGGCCGCACCACAGGCTGCGAGCGCCGGGGCAAGCATCAGTGACACATTGTCACCAACGCCACCTGTCGAGTGTTTGTCGAGAACAGGCGCGTCGACATCCGACCAGTCCAGGACATCACCGCTATCGCGCATGGCGAGGGTGAGCGCCACGCGCTCGTCCACGGTCAGTCCCTTGAAAAAGACCGACATTGCAAGCGCCGAGACCTGGCCTTCCGTAACCGAACCATCAGCGAGCCCCTTGACGAAGAATGCGATCTCCTCCGCGTCGAGCGTTCCCCCGTCGCGCTTTTTCCGGATAATTTCTTGCGGCAGCATTTTTTGTCCTTCTTGAAGCCGTCCTAGTAGCCGTGATGGGAGTGATCGACGATTTCCTGACCTTCGATCGTGGAAATCAGGGAATCCAGCAATCCGCTCGCACCGAAACGGAACGTATGCGCCGATACCCAGTTGTGGCCCATGATCCTGTCAGCGACGGCCAGATACGCTGCGGCATCTTCAGCGGTCTTGATGCCTCCGGCAGGCTTGAAGCCGATGACGCGTTCCCCATCGTCCCGGCGGGCCTCCTCAATCGCGGTCAGCATGATTTCCGCAGCTTCGAGGGTCGCGTTGACGGCAACCTTGCCGGTCGAGGTCTTGATGAAATCTGCGCCAGCAGCAATGGCCAGGTTTGACGCAGCATGGATCAGCAGCGGGTCCTTGATCTCGCCGGTCTCCAGGATCACCTTCAAGAGTACTCCTTCCGGGATAACAGCCTTGATGCGAATGATCTGCTCTTCGGCAAAACCCTTCCTGCCTGAGACAAAGGCCTTGTACGGCATGACCAGGTCGACTTCGTCTGCACCATCGGCAATCGCCTGTCTGGTTTCCGCAATCACCGCCTCCGTATCTTCACCGCCGGCTGGAAAGTTGACGACAGTCGCCACTTTGACACCTGTGCCTGTCAGTTCCTTGGCGGCCTGCGCAACAAACCGCGGCCAGACACAAACGGCTGCGACAGAGCCGTGGTCTGTGACCGTGCGCGCGCACAGTTTGGTGATATCCTCAGCGGTACAATCGTCATTCAAATTGGTGAGATCAACCAATCCGAGAGCACGCGCTGCGATTTCGATCATGTCACTCATTCACCGACCTCCTTCACAAATGCCCGCACCAGCTCTTTCATCCGTTCCATGCCCTGAAGGGCAACCGATTTGGTTTCATCGTGTGACAGCGCATGGGCCTGCAAGCCCGCACCGTAGTTCGTGACGATCGACATCGCGGCCACTCTCAACCCCAGGAACCTTGCCATGATGACTTCCGGCACCGTGGACATGCCGACCGCATCAGCACCCAGCATCTTGGCCAAACGAATTTCGGCAGGCGTCTCAAAAGAGGGGCCGGAGAACCACATATAGACCCCTTCCGCGACCGGATCTCCGGTTTCAACTGCCACCTTTTTCATGGCGGCTCGAAGTTCTGGGTCATACGCGGCACTCATGTCGAGAAAGCGCTTTTCGTCTTCCTCGCCGATCAGCGGGTTCTTGCCGGACCAGTTGATATGGTCGGAAATCAGCATCGGAGACCCCGGCGCAACCTCTTCCCGCAGTGAACCCGCCGCATTGGTCGCAAGCAGGATCTCGCAGCCAAGTTCCTTCAGTGTTTCAACAGGTGTACGCATCACCGTCGGATCACCGCTCTCATAATAGTGCGCGCGTCCAGAAAGGATCACCACAGGAACACCTGCGAGCGAACCTGCTACCAGTTCGCTGGAATGAGACGTCACAGTGGAGATCGGAAACTCGGTCAGATGCGAATAAGGAATTCGCACAGCGTCTTCAATTTCCTCGGCAAGCGCTCCGAGACCGGATCCAAGGATCATGCCAATCTTGTAGGATCCCTGACGGGCAGCGCGGACAATATCCGCACATTCACGGCCGTAACCACTCATGGAGGGTCAGTCCTTCTTGTCTTCGAGTTCAAATGCAGCCGGCAGCAGCTCATCCATTGTGAAACTGCGTCGGATGCCGTTTAAGTCGGCGACATGGACGATCAGATCGTCCGTGCCGAATTCCTTCAAACGCTGACGGCACATGCCGCAAGGTGTGCACAAAGCCGCATCGCCAATCACAACCGCCTCGGCGATCTGGCGTTGGCCGGCCGCGATCATAGCACTGACGGCGCCGCCTTCCGCACAAACGCTCACCGGATAAGAAGCGTTTTCAACATTGCACCCGGTGAAGACATTCCCGTCCGGGGTCCGCAATGCGGCCCCGACAAGGAAATTCGAATACGGCGCATAGGCCTTTTCGCGGACCGCCCTGGCGGCTTCAAAGAGGGCGTTCACATCGCTCATGAACGTTCCTTTAGATACGGGATACCTGCTGCCTTTGGAGGGATCGCCTTGCCGATGAAGCCGGCCAGGAGGATCACGGTGAGGATGTATGGCAGAGCCTGGAAGAACTGGACGGGAATTTCGCCAATCCCGGGTATCTCCTGCCCCTGCATTCGGATGGAAACAGCATCCAGAAAACCGAAGAGCAGGCAGGCAAACATTGCGCTGGCCGGACGCCACTTGGCAAAAATAAGCGCGGCCAGTGCAATAAAGCCCTTGCCCGCGGTCATGTTCACACCAAAGCCCGAGCCCTGAGCGATCGATAGATAAGCACCTGCAAATCCACACAGGATGCCGCAGGCGATAACAGCACGATAGCGCAGCCAGGTGACGGAAATGCCCGCGGTATCCACAGCGGCAGGACTTTCGCCGACCGCGCGCAGGCGCAAGCCGAAACGGCTGCGGAACAGAACCCACCAAGTGAGCGGTACAGCAAGAAAGGCTGAATAGACCAGGAGGTTATGTCCCGAAATCAACTCGCCATAGAGCGGACCGATAAACGGCACCTCGCGGATCTGTTCGGCAAACGGCCAGACGACATCCTTGAAACGTCCACCATCCGGCAGGGACGGTGTCCGCCCACCTTGCTGGAACCATGTCTGGCCGAGAAGTGCCGTCAGGCCTGCCGCCAGGAAATTGATGGCGACACCGGAAACGATCTGGTTGCCGCGATTGGTGATCGAGGCAAAGCCGTGCAACAGCCCAAGAGCGACGGAAACGGCAATGCCGGCCATCAGGCCAAGCCAAGCGTTTGCAGTGATGTAGGCAACGGCACCGGCCCCGAAAGCGGCTCCCAGCATCTTGCCTTCAAGGCCGATGTCAACGACGCCGGAGCGTTCAGAATAAAGACCGGCCAGACATGCCAGAAGCAGTGGAGTTGAAAGACGGACAGTGGAATCAAGTGTCAGGATCAGAACTTCGAACATGTCTACGCCTCCTTCGCCTTAAGGGCCCTTGAGGGCGTAAACAATCGGACAATCGTTGGCCGGAACATGTGTTCCAGTGCCCCGGCGAACAGAATAACAAGACCTTGAATGACGATGATCATATCACGCGTGATGCTTGGCATCTCGAAGGATAATTCCGCACCTCCTTGATAAAGCATTCCAAACAGCACCGCTGCGAGAACGATACCGACCGGGTGGGCGCGGCCCATAAGCGCGACTGCGATGCCGACAAAGCCATAACCCGTCACAAAGTCGATCAAAAGCCGATGCTGAGAACCCATGATTTCGTTGATTGCCATCATGCCGGCGAGACCGCCGGAAATCAGCATTGTGACCACAATCGTCTTCACGGGTGAAATGCCCGCATAGACGGCTGCTGTTGCATTGGCTCCGAAGGAGCGGATTTCAAACCCGAGTTTTGTCCTCCATATCAGCAGCCAGACAAGGACGCAGGCCCCCAGCGCAACGAACAGCGACAGGTTGACTGGCGCATAGCCGAAGCCGAAGGACGGAAAAATGTCATTGAGGAACGGCAGGCGGCCGCCTTCCTCAAAAGTGCGGGTTTCCGATTGCATCGAACCGGGTTTCTTCAAGATGTTGTTCAGCAGATAGACCATGAGCGACGACGCAATGAAGTTGAACATGATCGTCGTGATAACAACGTGACTGCCGCGCGTTGCCTGCAGCCAGCCAGGGATCAAGGCCCAGGCTGCGCCCATCATGGCGGACCCAAGGATTGCAAAGGGCAGCGTTACGTACCAGGGCACATATTGGTCCAGTGCGAGGCAGGCAAAGGCCACGCCGAGACCACCTATATACGCCTGGCCTTCACCACCGATATTGAAGAGCCCGGCATGAAACGCAACGGCAACAGCAAGGCCGGTAAAAATGAAGTTCGTGGCATAAAACAGCGTGAAGCCGATGCCTTCACCATAGCCGAGGGACCCCCATACGAGGATCTTCACGGCCTCCAGGGGGTTTTCACCAATCAGAACCACAACAAGACCCGAAACCAGAAAGGCAGCGGCCAGGTTCAGAAACGGAATAAGGCCATAGTCGGCCCAGCGGGGAAGCTGTCCGGAATTCATTGAGCGCCTCCTGCTGCCGCGGTTTGGTTGTCTTCAACACCGGCCATCAGCAGGCCAAGTTCGCCTTCTTCTGCATTTGCGCCTCGTTCGCCGACAATCTTGCCGTCAAACATCACTAGAACTCTGTCCGAGAGCGCGCGAATTTCATCCAGCTCAACGGACACGAGCAATACCCCCTTACCTGCGTCTCGCATTTCTACCAGGCGGCGGTGTATGAACTCGATTGCACCGATATCGACGCCGCGCGTTGGTTGCCCGACCAACAAGACTTCAGGATCGCGCTCGATCTCGCGGGCAAGCACGATCTTCTGCTGATTGCCACCGGAAAAGTTGGCCGTTTTCAGCATCGGATTCGGGGGTCGGATATCGTATTTTTCTATTTCGGCGACGGCGTTTTTCTTGATCGCGCCAAGATCCATCAAGACGCCCTTCGAATAGGCCGGATCCCGGTGATAGCCGAGTATGGAGTTTTCATACTCATAAAAGGAGTTGATCAACCCCATCCGGTGCCTGTCTTCCGGCACGTGCCCCATGCTTTTGGCGCGCATATCGGCAGCGTCCAGCCTGCTCGTGCCAAGATCGATCGTTTCACCGTTTATCTTCAATGTGCCGCTGGTCGCCCTGCGAATACCGCACAAGGTTTCAAGCAGTTCCGACTGTCCGTTGCCCGACACACCCGCGATGCCGACGATCTCGCCTGCCCGCACGGTAAAGCTGACATCTTTCACCACCTGCACACCGCGGCTGTCGGTCACGGTCAGGTTTTCAACTTCCATGACCGGCGCTTCCGGGGTGGCCGGGTCCTTGTCGACCCGCAGAAGGACGCTTCTGCCAACCATCAGTTCGGCCAACTCTTCCATCGAGGTCTTCGCAGTTTCGCGCGTTGCGACCATTTCACCGCGCCGCATGACGGAAACGGTATCCGTCACTTTCATGATTTCGCGCAGCTTATGGGTGATCAAAAGAACCGTCTTGCCCTCGTTCTTCAGGACTTCAAGGATCTTGAAGAGGTGATCAGCCTCAGCTGGTGTCAGGACCCCGGTCGGCTCGTCCAGGATCAAGACCTCAGCACTGCGATAAAGCGCTTTCAGGATTTCGACCCTTTGCTGCAATCCCACTGGCAGGTCCTGGATCAACGCATCGGGATCGACGCGCAGCTCATATTCGTCTTCAAGATGCTTGAGCGTGGTGCGTGCGCGCGACAATCCGCCGGCCAGCAACGCACTGTCTTCCGCCCCAAGGACAACGTTTTCCAGCACGGAGAAATTGTCGACCAACATGAAATGCTGGTGAACCATGCCGATCCCCATTCCGATGGCAGCCTTGGAATCTGAAATGGTGACCTTTTCGCCATTGATGAGAATGTCGCCATCATCAGCTGCATAAAAGCCATAGAGAATGGACATGAGCGTTGATTTGCCCGCGCCGTTTTCCCCAATGATGCCATGAATTGAGCCCTTCTTCACAACAAGGTCGATATCCTTGTTGGCGTGGACCGGCCCAAAACTCTTGTTGATCTTGCGCAGTTCAATTGCCGGCGTATCGCTCATGCCTTCCCCCAGGCCTGACATATCTTGCTTATCATTCTTGCCCCCTCACCGCTGACGGGCCTTTCGCTCAGAAAGGACACTTTCCGTCAGCAACGACGTCGTGAACGTTGATCGATCCGTCCGAAATTCCGGCGACCGCCTTATCGGCAGCAGCTTTCATCTCCGATGTGATCAGATCCTTGTTGTTGTCATCCAGAACCCAGTCCATGCCGCCGTCGGCAACACCCAGCACCTGAATGCCGGGTTTGAAATCACCGTTCTTGGCGGAAGTGAAACTGTCGAAAACAGCGTTGTCTACCCGCTTGCGGATGGATGTCAGCACCTTACCCGGGTGCAGTCCGTTCTGATTGCTATCCGTGCCGACACCTAAAATGCCAGCGTCTGCCGCCGCCTGTAGAACACCGATGCCGGTGCCGCCGGCAGCCTGTATTATGACGTCCGCACCTTGCTGGATCTGACCTGTTGCCAGTTCTCCGCCGCGCACCGGATCAGCAAATGCGGCCGGGGTGTCGCCGGTCATGTTCGAGACAACCCTGATGTCAGAGTTTGCATCAAGAGCACCTTGTTTGTACCCGCAGAGGAACCGCTGAATGATCGGGATATCCATACCGCCAACAAAGCCTATGGTTCCGCTTTTTGACGCCATGGCTGCGAGCAGCCCCCCGATATAGGCGCCTTCATGCTCCTTAAAGACATACGAGCGGACATTTGGCTGGTCGACGACCATGTCGACAATCGCGAAGTCCGTTTCCGGAAAGGTTGGCGCTACCTGGTCAAGCGCATTGGCCTGATTGAACCCTATGGCCACAACCGGCGAGCTGCCCCGGCTGGCAAAATTGCGCAGCGCCTGCAGGCTTTGGGCATCCCGCTCGAGTTCGAATTCACGAACACTCTCGCCGCTGGCCTCCTGAAAACGCTTTACTCCCGTGAAGGCGCTTTCATTGAAGGAACCATCGAACTTGCCGCCAACCGAATAGACGATGGCCGAATCGGCCAGAGTGGACGTGGCTGAGACCGTAGTGGCCATCAAAGCGGAAAAAAGAACTGACCTGAAAGAGAACATCCGGCTCCCCGCAACGCTGGTTGAGCGGTCTTGAAATTCATGGAATGGCCCCCGCGGAAAATCGCGGAGGCCAATGTCTGGTACCGCCTTAGAACGGGCAGGACTGGTCGGACATATAGTCGTGGACTTCGATCTCACCTGAGATGATTTTCTGAGAGGCAAGCTCAACAGCTGCCTTCATTTCATCATTGACGAGTTCTGCATTGTGATCGTCCAGTGCCCAGTCGACGCCGCCCTCTTTGAGGCCGAGGACTTCAAAGCCAGAGGACCATGTATCGTTCTGAGCATCTTCAAACGCCTGATAAACGGCAATGTCGACGCGTTTCAGCATTGATGTCAGAACGGAACCGGGATGCAGCGCATTCTGGTTGCTGTCGACGCCGATACCGAGCTTGCCAGCATCAGCTGCTGCCTGAAGAACGCCAATGCCCGTACCGCCGGCCGCGTGATAGACAACATCAGCGCCACGATCGAATTGTGACTTTGCCAGCTCGCCGCCCTTGACCGGATCGTTCCAGGCCGCACCGGTGGTGCCGGTCATGTTTTCGAAGATTTCAGCGTCGGCATTGACGGATTTGACACCCTGCTTGTAGCCGCAAGCGAATTTGCTGATCAACGGGATGTCCATGCCGCCAACGAAACCGACTTTGCCGGTTTCGGAAGCCATTGCCGCCAGCATGCCGACAACATAGGAGCCTTCTTGCTCCTTGAAGAGGATGGAACGCACATTTGGCAGATCCACAACCATGTCGACGATAGCGAACTGAAGGTCCGGGAATTCCTTAGCAACTTTCTCGACAGCGTTGGCTTGCGAGAAACCGATCGCAACGATCGGGCTCATGCCGCGCTTTGCGAAGTTACGCAGAGCCTGCTCGCGCTGGCTGTCGTTCTGAATTTCAAAGTCACGATATTCGACGCCGTTGTCTTCCTTGAACTTCTCAGCACCCGTGTAGGCTGCTTCGTTGAACGACTTGTCAAAACGACCACCAAGGTCGTAGAGCACTGCCGGCTTGATATCAGCCGCCATCGCACCAGCGACAGAAAAGGCCAGACCGGCGAGCGCCGTGCCCATGGTAAGAAGCTTTTTCACGTTTATGTCCTCCGACATGCAGGGCTTTGCGTTCAGCTTGCCCATTTCCCCTCGTGACCCAGCCGCATTCACGCGGACTGTGCCAGTTGCGATCCGACCCGTGCACTCAAAGCCCTCGCAAGGGTCTCGTCTGTCACAAGGTCGGTAATGACACCGGTGCGCAGAGCCGCAAGCGTGGCATCCACCTTGCTCTCTCCGCCCACCAGCGCAATCAGTCTGCGCCCACGCACTTCCTCAAAATGCAGACCCACGGCACAATCGCCAAGCGGGTCCGGCGCCAATTCTCCGTCAATCGTCAAGAACCGGCCCATCAGGTCGCACACTGCGCCCCCTGAAAGCAGCCCTTCCTGCTCTGTCTTGGTAATCATGCCGCGCTGAACCAGGTGACCCTCATTTTCAACCGAACCAATTCCGATTAGAAATGCATCCGATTGACGCGCGCGCTCCATCAGGTCCTGAACACTGCGCTGGGTGAGGAACATTGCCCTCTCGTCCTGATTTTCGGCAAAGTAAGGCACAGGCAGGTAGTAGCCGATACCGCCAGTGCGTTCCTGCATCTTCTGCACAATGTCATAGGGGTTTGCGGCAAGCGTGCGGGTGAGCGATCCACAGATCGACATGATTTCCAGGTCTGACCGCGAAACCTTCGGCAAAGCTTCAACGGCGGCGGTCAACGTTCGCCCCATACCCACACCAAGCCGACTGACACTTGTACCGCTCAAGAGGCCAGACAGAAACTGTGCTGCAGATACCGCCACAGCTCTCAACGCGCTTTCGTCGTCACCGCCGCCCAGATCCGGAGCCACGATACAATTTGTCAGGTCGAAGTGGTGGGAAAGTTCTTTTTCCAGCTTCAGGCATTCCATGGGCCGGCCATCCACCTGGAACTTCACATAGCCCTCACGCTGGGCATGTGCGATGAGGCGGTGTACCTTGGCGGGAGAAACACCGAGCTGGGAAGCGATTTCGCCTTGCGTCCGGCCGCCCACGAACGACAACCAGGCCGCACGTATGGCCATGTATGATGTCCAGTCGTCGTCGCGCGCCTGCATCCGCGTCGAAACCTTCCCCTCTGCCGCGCACCCTTTTCAGGCAAGCGGTGGCTGCGCCATGCTCTCTTTGGAGCCTTGTCTTTGCGGGCCCGGCTTTCCGGGTTACCGAAAAATTCTTCACATAGTGAGAATTTATTCAGATCATGACCAGCCTTGCTGCTGCCGTCAACTAAAAAACTGCCGAAATTCTGGCCAAAGGGCGCATTTTAAAGCAGCAGATCGCAGGAGCGCCACCGACTACGGGACGGAAAAATCTGCCCAAACAACGTCAATCTGCAACAAAAGCCGGAAAATGTTGCCCAGTCATTGGGCAAATTCTGCCGCCTCACCGGAGACCCACCCTCCGATTTCGCAAAAAGGACCCGACAGCCCCCTTCATTTCGCAATCGGCTTACCGCAACACGCGAGGCCTTTATTCTTAAAGAACAAACCGGCCAACGCGGCACATTCATTGACATAGAAGGAACTTCTGGCCTGAGCCATTCGACTTAACAGATCGTCGTTCAATGGGGGCAAACTGGGAGACCAACTTCCTCGTTCGGCCGGCAGAACCCTTCGCGAAGGAAACGCCAAAGCAGCTGCATCCCCACAAGCATTCAGACCGGGAATCAAGTTATTTTGCCACCAAAAGACAAAGGCTGAAATACAGCTTTGGAACGGGATCCATGTTCAATTCGGATTTGAGCGACTTCCCTTTAAGGTTAACACTTGATTAACCAATTTTGCTTGACCACGCGACACATCCAAAGCGCCTTCTTTGCGATCACTTGCGACAGTCGCGGTTTTTCTTCTCCCCATGCCGTCGCTCAAAATAAATTGAAGCCATCAAACACAGCAGATCAAACCGTAATTTCATGAGCTTACGTATAGGTAATCTATTGCCGGATGGCCGGTCAGAAAATTTTGCCTAGCAATTCAAGCCCGGGCTCACCACCTGTGGATAGAAGCCGCACTCCGTGCACATTCATTTTGCCAGCCAACCCGAATTACGCTACGGTTGGCATGTAGCTTGCTAAGTAAAATATCAAGCTGAGCCAAGGCATTCGCCCGTTCCTCGTGAATAATTACGAGGGATGTTTAGATGAGGAATACAACGACAAAATAACAGGGGAGACGTGGCAACCAGCCGAAAGGCTGACATAAGGAGAAAACAATGCGTCTCGACAAATTGACGAAACTCTGTGCACAGACAGTCTCTGCAATACTGTCCCTCTTCTGTGCGGCCATTATTTTCGCCGCACCTTCGGCCGCCCGTGATTTTCGACCGGTCCTGACCTCTTCGACAGCCTACAGTTATGACCCAGCCAAGGAAGTCGACGTCGAACTTGTGCTGGCCGTCGACATCTCCCAATCCATGGATACGGAAGAACAGGAAGTTCAGCGAGCCGGATATGTTGCCGCGCTCACATCAAGCGAATTTCTTGACGCCATTCAAGTTGGCCCCATCGGCCGAGTTGCAGTCACCTACATGGAATGGGGCGGCGTTGACGAACACTTCATCGTCGCCGAATGGACCGTGATCCAAGACGCCTCCTCTGCCTCTCATTTTGCTTCCAAGATCGCTGAGGCACCGCTCAGGCAGGTTCAGCGCACATCTATAGCGTCTGCCCTGGAAAAGTCCGTTCAACTGGTGCAAGGCAACGAATATACCGGCCTGCGCCAGGTCATTGACATTTCGGGGGACGGTCCGAACAACCAAGGTGGTTCCGTGACGGAGATGCGTGACCGCATGATCGCCGCAGGAGTTACGATCAACGGCCTTCCGCTGATGATGAAATCCAACAAGAACACCTGGCAGGCCATGCTGCACCTCGATCATTACTACGAGGACTGCGTGATCGGTGGCCCGGGCTCCTTTGCCATTCCTGTCAGGTCACAGGAAGGGTTTGCCGATGCAATCCGGATGAAGCTGGTCATGGAAATTGCAGGGCTCCATTTGCCGAAGCCCGCACCCCTTGTCCAGAAAGCTTCGGGACGCGAACGCATCCGGTGCGACCTCTTCGACTAACCCAGCCACGTCTTCGCCAGTTTCAAAGGCCGTGCTCCCAACCGGAGCGCGGCTTTTTTTCCTTGTACAACGCCTGAAGTAATCGATTACATTCGCGCAGATCTTGCATAAACTGCGGATCTGCCTTTGCGCAATCGGATCAATGGGGCTAAACACATCCCGCCGCACGCCACTGAACAAAAGGACACTCCATGCCAGCTACGCTCGCACTTGTTGCGCACGATGCCAAAAAGGACGCTATGGTCGAGTTTGCCAAGCGGCATGAGGACAAGCTTGCAGCATTTGATCTGGTGGGAACGGGCACGACAGGTGGCCGTATTCTGGAGGCCTGCCCGTCGCTCAAGCTGACAAGGCTGAAAAGCGGTCCGCTGGGAGGCGATCAGCAACTCGGCGCCATGATCGCGGAAGGCAAATTGCAAGGCCTAATCTTTTTTGTCGACCCGCTTTCTCCCATGCCTCACGATGTCGACGTCAAGGCTTTGATGCGCCTTGCGACCGTTTACGACATGCCAATGGCTCTTAATCCATCAACCGCTGACATCTTACTGCGTTCCGCCCGCCTTACCGGACTGCAGACAACGTCCGAGACCCCTGAAGTTGGCTCCAAAGCATCATGAGTTTTCCTGAAAGTTCCAAGGCTTTTGCCTATCCGGTTCTGGTCGCCGACATTGGCGGTACGAATGCCCGCTTTGCGCTTGTCGATGGAGCAGACGCACCGACCCGTATGTGCGGCAAGACAGCAACCGCCGACCATGTCGATATCTGTTCCGCAATTCGTGGCACCGTTTTCCCGGAAACAGACATCAAACCGCGTACAGCGATCATTGCGGTAGCCGGTCCCGTTACGGGCGACAAAATTCCGCTGACCAATGCGGCGTGGGTAATTGAACCGCTGAAGATGATATCGGAACTGGGCCTTGAAGAGGTTGTCGTCCTGAATGATTTCGAAGCACAGGCTCTCGCCCTGCCCGGCTATGCAGGTGAAGACGTCGAACAGGTAGGATCCGGAGCGATCCGCCCGGCCAGCACCAAGTTTGTACTCGGCCCCGGCACCGGACTGGGGGCAGCTGCAATGATCCATGCTGCCGCGACCTGGATACCGGTTCCTGGTGAAGGCGGCCACGTGGAGCTCGGGCCCGTTACGACGGAAGACTTCGAAATCTGGCCGCATATCGAACGTGTTGGTGGCCGCATCGGCGCGGAACAATTGCTCAGCGGCACTGGACTGCCCCGCCTTGCACGCGCGGTCGCAGAATGGATGCAGGCCGAGCGGCAATTGGAAACACCAGCAAGCATCACGCAAGCGGCAGAACAAAATGACGCGGTTGCCGTCAAAACGCTTGAAGTCTTTGCACGGGCCCTCGGCCGAGTTGCCGGCGATTGCGCCCTGACCGTTTTGTCCCGTGGCGGGGTTTATCTCACCGGTGGCGTGACACCCCGGATCACCCGATTTCTGACTGACGGCAAATTCCGGGCCGCATTCGAGGCCAAAGCGCCGCATGAGGTCCTGATGGCCAAGATACCGACCTTCATTGTTCGCCATCCAAATCCTGCGCTGGAAGGGCTTGCGTCCTTTGCAAGAACACCGGACGCCTTCGCTGTGGACATGCAGGGACGGCAATGGAACGGACCGGTTTCCGCCAACGACAATTGACCTGAAGCCATGTCTTCCGCACTTGGCTTCAAGACCGCATTGCCGATAGACGGCGTATTGCCGGACCTGCTGCACGCGCTTGAAAAAAGCGCGAATGCCGTACTTGTTGCTGAACCGGGTGCTGGAAAGACAACGCGTGTTCCGCTTGCCCTTCTTGATGTACCCTGGCGCGGTGACGGCAAGATCCTGGTTCTCGAACCTCGCCGACTGGCGGCCCGGGCAGCGGCGCGGCGCATGGCCAAAGAGCTGGGCGAAAAGCCGGGCGAAACAGTCGGTTACCGGGTTCGCATGGACTCCAAAATCAGCGCGAAGACGCGGATCGAAGTCGTCACCGAAGGTGTGTTCACCCGGCTGATACTGGAAGATCCGGAACTGACAGGTGTGGCTGCAGTTCTTTTTGACGAATTTCATGAGCGCTCGCTTGACGGCGACCTGGGTCTGGCTCTCGCACTTGATGTTCAGTCTGCACTCAGGGACGATCTGCGCCTTCTGCCAATGTCTGCCACCCTGGATGCCGCCCGCGTCGCAAACCTCTTGGGAACAGCTCCGGTCATCGAAAGCAAAGGGCGCAGCTTTCCGGTTGAAACACGTTATCTCGGCCGGTCAACCACGGAACGCATAGAACCTCAAATCGCACGCATGGTTCGGCAGGCCGTGCAGGAGGAAAATGGATCGGTCCTGGTATTCCTTCCCGGCCAGGGAGAAATCAAACGAACCGCTGATCTTCTGGCGGGTAATCTTCCCGCCGATTGCACGCTTTCGCCGCTTTATGGCGGCCTGGACTCCAAGGCGCAGGATGCGGCAATCAAGCCCGCAGCGTCCGGCACCTGCAAGATTGTTCTGGCAAGTGCCATCGCACAGACTTCGCTCACCATTGAAGGCGTGCGCGTGGTCATTGACAGCGGTCTTGCAAGGGTCCCCAGATATGAACCACAAACCGGTTTGACGCGCCTTGAAACCGTGCGTGTATCCAGGGCAACAGCCGATCAACGCCGCGGCCGAGCCGGCCGAACCGAACCTGGCATCTGCTACCGGCTTTGGGACGAGGCGCAGACGGCGGCCCTACCGGAAACAGAAGCACCGGAGATCTTGGAAGCGGATCTTACCGGACTGGTTCTGGATCTCGCTGCCTGGGGTACGCTTGACCCAACAAGTCTCAGTTTCATGGATCCGCCGCCGGCAGCTGCCTGGAATGAGGCCAGAAACCTGCTCTCCGATTTGCATGCCCTCGATCGTGCCGGACGCCTGACGCCTGCGGGAAAGGCGCTTGCAAACCTGCCGCTTCACCCCCGTCTTGCACATATGCTGCTGGAGGGGATTGCGCGAGATCTCGGGATGACAGCCGCACTGATCGCACTGCTGCTTTCAGAGCCGGGGCTTGGCGGCAGAGATCCCGATCTTCGCACCCGACTGCGATCAGTACGCAACGACAAGGGACAACGCGCCAGAGACGGGCGAACACTCGCCGCGCGCTGGCTGCGCCAGGCCGGTGGGTCAGGATCGGGCGTCGACCTTGAAAGCACCGGATTTCTTTTGGCGCTCGCTTATCCTGACCGTGTAGCACAGGCCCGTGGCAAGACCGGGCGCTTCCGCCTTGCCAACGGACGCGGTGCTGAACTTGACATCAGCCACGTTCTTGCAGCTGAACCGTTTCTCACCGTCGCGGATATACAGGGAAAAGCCGCCAACGGCCGCATCCAGCTTTGTGCGCCGATTTCCAGAACGGATATCGAGGATCTCTTTGCTAACGACATTGTTGAGGACGACGAAGTCCAACTGACGGCGGAAGGCGCGATCAAAGCAAGGCGTGTAAAACGCTACAAAGCCGTTGAGCTGCAATCGGTTATCGTTCAATCACCGAACTCGGACGCAATCGAAAAAGCACTTGTCGACGAAGTACGGCGCCGTGGCGTCGCTCGTCTTGACTGGAGCAAGGACCAGCAGCGGCTTCGCCGACGGGTTGACTACGCTCGCTCAAACGGCGCGTCAGATCTGCCCGACCTTTCAGACGAGTTTCTTGGTGAAACACCGGAGACCTGGCTGCAACCCTTTCTGGCTGGCATCACCCGGACCAACGCAATCGACGCGGCCGTGCTCGGCAACGCCCTCAGCGTCTTGCTTCCTTTCGATGCCATGGCGCATCTTGATGCGCTTGCTCCCTCGCACTTCACAGCCCCGACCGGCAGCAAAGTTCCCATTGACTACGGTGCGGTGGCGGGCCCGACGCTTTCGATCCGCGTTCAGGAACTTTTCGGCCTGACCCACCATCCAAGCGTTTGCGATGGCAAACTGCCGCTGATCCTGGAACTGTTGTCGCCCGCACAGCGACCGATCCAGATCACCAAGGACCTCCCCGGTTTTTGGGCCGGGTCCTGGAAAGACGTAAAGGCCGACATGAAGGGACGCTACCCGAAGCACCCCTGGCCGAATGATCCGACGTCTGCGGAAGCAACAAGGCGGGTGAAGCCGCGCGGGAAATAGCCTGCCTGTTTTGATTGTCCCCTATCGCGGGCGAGGTTTCGGGGACAACGCGTGTCGCTAAGCTTGTTCAATCATCCGACGCGGCGACCAGGCTTGCATTGCCACCGGCTGCTGCTGTGTTGATCGACACCACCTGTTCCAGCGCGAACCGGGTGAGATAGACCGGCCCACCTGCCTTTGGACCAGTGCCGGAGAGACCCGATCCGCCGAAGGGTTGCGTACCGACAACAGCGCCGATGGTGTTGCGGTTGACATAAACATTGCCAACGGACAAACGGTCGACCACCTTTTTCACGGTCGCATCGATGCGGCTATGCACTCCAAGCGTCAGGCCATAGCCGGTGCCGGCGATCTGATCGAGAACCTTATCAATGTCTTTTGCTTTGTAGCGCACCACGTGCAGCACGGGGCCGAACACTTCTCGAGACAGCGCCTCTGCCTGATCCAGCTCGATAATATGCGGTGAGACCCAGGACCCATTTGAGAGAGAGCCGCTCGGCAAATCGCCTGCAAATCGCAACGTCTGGCTTTCAGACATTTCATGGATGTGTGCCATGATGTTGTCTCGCGCTTCCTCGTCAATCACCGGGCCTATATCCGTTGACGGCAATCTTGGGTCCCCGAGTTTGAGTTCCTTCGCAGCACCTTCCAGCATCCTGAGCAGTGTGTCGGCGACATCTTCCTGCACGTATAACAGGCGCAAGGCGGAGCAGCGCTGGCCGGCCGAGCGGAAAGCGGACATCATGACATCGTCGCAGACCTGTTCCGGCAAAGCGGTCGCGTCCACGATCATTGCATTGATGCCGCCTGTCTCGGCAATCAACGGTACGATCGGCCCGCGCTTTGCAGCAAGTGTTCCGTTTATTGCCCAGGCGGTTTCGGTCGACCCGGTAAAGGCCACACCGGCAACATCAGGATGAGAGGTGAGCGCGGCACCGACATCGCCCTCGCCCGGTAACAGAAAGAAGGCATCTTCCGGAACACCTGCTTCATACATGAGTTTTGCCGTCTCAAAAGCAATCAGCGGTGTTTGTTCTGCGGGTTTGGCGACAACCGAATTGCCGCCCAGAAGCGCAGCACTGATCTGACCCAGGAAGATCGCCAACGGGAAATTCCAGGGCGAAATACAGACAAAAACACCCCGGCCGCGATAGCGATACCGGTTCTCCTCACCAGTCGGTCCCGGCATCAACCTGCCTTCGCCGAAATGCGTCCGCGCCTCGTGGGCGTAGTAGCGGCAAAAATCGACCGCCTCTCGAATCTCGGCGATACCATCGGCCAGGCATTTTCCGGCTTCCATGGACAGGATCATCATCAGCCGGTCTCGGTTTTCCTCCAGCAGATCACCAAGCCTGTTCAGTGCTTCAGCCCGCTCATGCACCGGCCTTCTCGACCAGGTTTCGAAGCCTTTCTTCGCTGCAGCGACGGCCTCTTGTGCGTTTTCCTGGCTTGCAAATCTTACCGTTCCAACGCGAGTTGTTCCGTCCATGGGAGAAAAAACAGGATGCGCATCACCGCCGATCGAGAGCCCAGCGCCCAACGGTGCTGCTTGCGTGAATGGAACCGAGGTCTTGCGCATGCCTTCAACCAGGAGACTGCGTTCAGCCGCATGACCGAATTCGATACCGTCGGAGTTCTGCCGGCTTGCGCCATAAAGATCCGACGGCAAGGGAATGGATCTGTTTGTGGAATGATGACCATTGTCCAGAATGTCTTTTGGCCGTTTCAGCAAGGCTTCCGTCCGCACCGACGCGTCGCCGACAATGGTGACAAAGGATGAATTCGCACCGTTTTCCAACAACCGGCGAACCAGATAGGCCAAAAGGTCCTTGTGACCACCCACCGGTGCATAAATGCGGCAAGGGAAACCGTCCCGCTCGCATACGGACTTGTAGAGGCTTTCGCCCATACCGTGCAGGCGTTGGAACTCGTAGCCTTCAGCCTTGCCGCCAGACAGCTCGATGATCTGCGCAACCGTCAGGGCATTGTGCGTGGCGAACTGCGGATAGAGCACATCACGGGCAGCGAGCATGCGCTTGGCGCAACACAAATAGGAAAGGTCTGTTGCAGCCTTTCGCGAGAAGACCGGATAGCCGCCAGCACCGTTTTCCTGGGCGTGCTTGATTTCCGTGTCCCAATAGGCGCCTTTTACAAGGCGCACCATCATCTTGCGTTTTGTCGTTCTGGCGGCCTTCACCAGCCAGTCGATTATCTCCACGCCGCGTTTTTGATAGGCCTGCACGGCCAGGCCGAAGCCATCCCAATTCGCGGTAACCGGATCGGCGAGCAATGCAGCTATGACGTCCAGCGAGATTTCAAGTCGGTCGGCTTCTTCGGCATCGATCGTGAAATTGAGATTGCGGTCCTTGGCCATTTGCACCAATTCACGCAGTCGCGGCAGCAACTCATCGCGCACCCTGTCACCGTTGACCGCCTCATAGCGAGGGTGGAGCGCTGAAAGCTTCACTGAAATCCCCGGACGCTCCGGCAGGTCCTTGTCACCGGCAGACCTGCCAATCGCCTCAATCGCATTGGCGTAGGACTGGAAGTAGCGTTCCGCATCCTTTGCCGTGCGCGCGCCTTCACCCAGCATGTCGTAGGAATACCGGTAACCTTTGGCTTCCTGTGCTTTCGCACGTTCCAGGGCTTTCTGAATGGTTTCTCCCAACACAAACTGATGCCCGAGAAGCTGCATCGCCTTGCGGGTTGCCACGCGGACGGTCGGCATGCCCATGCGTTTGACCAAGCTCGACAGGATACTCTGCGGCGTATCACCCGGATGCAGCAGACGAGAGGTGATCCCAAGGGCCCAGGAGGATGCGGAGACCAGCCAGGTGTCGGATTTTTGGTCTGACGGTTCGTCAAAGCGGGCTGCTGCCAGCTTGTCCTCAATCAGCTTGTCTGCCGTTTCCGCATCCGGCACGCGTAACAGCGCTTCAGCCAGAACCATCATCGCAAGACCTTCACGCGTGGTCAGGCCGAACTCACGCATGAAATCCTCGACACCGCCAAGCCCTACCTGCACGGAGCGCATATCCTCTATGAGCCCGCGCGCGCGCTGATCGATCAGCTTCTCGACAACGGGATCTGATGCAGCTTCTTTCAGGAGTGCTTCGACAAGCACCCTGTCCTCGGGCGCATAATCCGCGCGAAATGGAACCAGATCGTCACCGTAACCCATCTTCACAGCAGCAGCAGTGGCAGTCATGAAAACCTCCCAAACGTCCTCTTCGGGACATGGATCAATACATTTCTCTAGAATATCCGAAATTCTTGGGCTTTATTCCCTATTTTTTTGTCAATATTCCGTGCTATCTCCGGCAAAATTAAATTTTCAAGAGGTAATTCACTATGCTTGATGCAACTGACCGGCGGATATTGAGGGCGCTGCAAGAAGACGGACGCATTACCAACACCGAGCTGTCAGACCGCGTTCGCCTCTCGCCAACGGCGACGGCTGAGCGGACCAAGCGTCTCATACGCGAAGGCTACATCGAAGGTTTTTCAGCCACCCTCGATCCCAAGAAGGTTGAGCGGGGCCTTTTGGTGTTCGTCGAAATTCGTCTTGAAAGAACGACACCGGACATCTTTGACGCTTTCAAGATCGCGGTCGAACGCTCCCCCGATATTCTTGAATGTCACATGGTCGCCGGCGGTTTCGACTATCTCATGAAAAGCCGGGTCAAGGATATGGAAGCCTATCGCAGCTTCTTGTCGGATGTGGTGCTGGCCTTTCCAGGCGTACGGGAGACGCATACATATGCTGTCATGGAGGAAATCAAGGACACGCATGTGCTGCCGGTCTAGACTTCGCGCAGAGCATGGCATGGCCTTCGCAGCGCCGGTTCACAAAGCCTTGTCTTGACCGTGTCGTACCGTCTTTGCGAGGGGAACGCAGTTCAGATCAAAAGGACTTCAGATGACTCGACTTCTCGCCGCCGGTCTTTGCCTTTTCGCGCTCGTTCTAGTGCCTTTGACTGCACTCGCTCAAGCAACCCAGGAAGATCCTGCCTGGCAGGCCCTACTGGACAAAGCAAATGGTCAGACGGTCTATTTCCATGCCTGGGGCGGAGAACCTCGGATCAACGCCTATATTCAATGGGCGGCTCGTGAGGTCGCGCGGGACTACGGTGTGCGTGTCATACATGTGAAAGTCAGCGACACAGCGACAGTTGTCTCCCAGGTTCTGTCGGAAAAATCGGTCGGAAAGGCCTCTGGTGGTGCTGTCGACCTCATCTGGATCAACGGCGAAAATTTCGCGTCGATGAAGGAAAACGAACTTCTGGCTGCGCCTGGTTGGGCGGAGACCCTCCCGAACTGGGCATATGTCGATGTAGAGAACAAGCCGACAGTCCTGGTTGATTTCACTGTCCCGACCGATGGTCAGGAAAGCCCTTGGGGTATGGCGAAACTTGTCTTCATGCATGACAGTGCGCGCCTTGAAACACCTCCTGCATCTCTTGACGAACTTCTGGCTTACGCAACGGCCAATCCGGGACGGTTTGCCTATCCTCAGCCACCCAACTTTTACGGTACGACATTTCTGAAACAGGTTCTTGCAGGCACGGTCGCCAATGCCGAACTGCTTTCCAAACCGGTAGACAAGGCCCAATTTGAAGAAGCGGTCGCACCGCTGTTTGCTTATCTTGATAAGTTGCACCCTCAGCTGTGGCGTGAAGGACAGGCATTTCCCAAGAACGCCTCTCATATGCGCCAACTGCTTGCAGATGGTGAACTCGACATTGCCTTTTCATTCAATCCAGGTGATGCGTCCGGTGCGATTGCCAATGGCGAACTGCCTCCGACTGTTCGAACGTTCGTTTTTGAGGGCGGCACGATCGGCAACACTCACTTTGTAGCCATCCCCTTCAACAGTTCTGCCCAGGAGGGCGCGCAAGTCTTCGCGAACTTCCTCCTGTCCCCCATGGCACAAACACGCAAGCAGGAACCGGAAATCTGGGGAGACCCGACGGTACTCGACGTTGCAGGACTGCCTGCAAATGAAAAGGCCTTGTTCGACACCATGGACCTTGGGCCGGCAATCTTGTCGCCGGAAGACCTTGGACCGGTCTTGCCCGAACCACACCCTAGCTGGGTCAAGGCCCTGGAAGAAGCCTGGGTCCAGAGGTACGGTGCCGAGTGAGGTTGATCGCTTGTCGCAGGGAACCCGGCTTCGTGTGGACGCCCCTACCATTCTCGTAACGGTGTTGCTGGCAGGCCCGGTGCTTGCCGGCCTTGCGGGAACGGCACTTCCAGCATTCGGTTATCTGCCAGCATTGGGTTACGGGCAATTCTCATTCGCACCGTTCCAGCAGTTGTTTGAAGCTCCCGGGCTCGTGACATCCGCTTTGCTCAGCCTGTCGACAGGATTGACAGCTTCGCTGCTTTCGCTTGCGATCGTGCTTATCTTCACCGCAGGTTGGTCGGGTACGCAGACGTTTCGGCGTTTGACGCGGTTCTTGTCACCACTTCTATCTGTCCCGCATGCAGCAGCAGCTATCGGACTTGCCTTCCTGATAGCTCCATCGGGGTTCGTGGTGCGGCTGGTGTCTCCTTGGGCGACCGGATGGACGCGTCCACCCGACATTTTGATCCTGAACGACCCCTACGGTATGGCAATGACGTTCGGCCTTGTCGCCAAGGAAGTACCGTTTCTTTTTCTGATGACGCTGGCGGCGCTGAACAGGCCGAGAACCCAGGATTTTTCAAAGCCGGCGCCGGTCTGGGCTATGGTCGTATGGCGACTTTCTTCAAGATCGTCCTGCCGCAGGTCTATCCCATGATCCGCCTGCCGATTCTCGCCGTCGTCGCCTATTCCACTTCCGTGGTCGATGTGGCAACGATCCTGGGGCCGACAACTCCGCCCCCCTGGCACCTCGGCTCGTAGCCTGGATGAACGATCCCGACCTTACCAAACGCCTGATGGCATCCGCCGGAGCCCTGCTGCAGCTTGCCGTAACTCTGAGCGCACTTGTTATCTACCTATGCCTGGAGAAACTGGCGCGTGTTCTGGCACACCGCCAGTATCAAAGCGGGCATCGGTTTCGACAGGAAGGTTTCAGTCGCTTCTTCAGCCTTTTGCCGATGCTGCTGATCATCATCGTGATGGTTCTCTCGCTCTGCTTATTGGTCATTTGGTCTGCCGCAAAATCCTGGTGGTTTCCGGCCGTGTTGCCTCAGGCCTGGAGCCTGTCGAAGATGGTTGATGCTGTCCAGATGGGAAGCGGCAGTCTCGCCGCGACGCTTTTTCTTGCCGTGGTTTCCGCTTTATTGGCAACGTCGCTCACCCTCTGGCTGCTGGAGGCACGAAGCCACCGCAACCTTGCAGTCAGCAAACGGTTGAAGAGTTACATCTTTCTGCCGCTCCTTGTTCCGCAGATTGCGTTTCTCTTCGGCCTTCAAATGCTTTTTCTTTTATTTGGTTTGAGCGGAACACTCCTTGCTGTTCTGCTGTCCCATCTGATTTTTGTCTTTCCCTACGCCTTTCTCGCCTTGAGCGACCCCTGGGACCAACTCGACCCGCGTTACGCGCGTGCAGCAAGGTCTATCGGCGCACCCCGGGCAAAAGTGTTCTGGAAAATTCAATTGCCGCTGCTTCTGCGACCGGTTCTGGTTACAATTGCAGTTGCTGCCGCTGTTTCGGTTGGCCAGTACCTGCCGACACTCATGATTGGCGCTGGCCGGATTGTCACGATCACAACGGAAAGTGTTGCACTCGCAAGCGGCGGCAACCGCCAGTTTGCCTCGCTCTATGCGCTGCTTCAGCTGATTGTTCCACTCATGGGTTTTTTGTTGGCAGCTCTGGTGCCGTCCCTTGTCCACCGCAACCGCGCAGCCATGCGCCTTGGAAAATAAGTATCCACGATGATCGCACCCGACCCGGCATCCGGTCTTATCCTTCAGAACGTTTCCCTTCGCCTGAACGGATTGGTATTGCTGTCGATTGACTGTGACATTCCACCGGGCGCGATTCTTACCATCATGGGGGAGAGTGGCAGCGGCAAGTCCAGCCTGCTCAATTTCATTGCAGGCTTCCTGAAACCGGACTTTGAGGCGCAGGGAGACGTTGTCCTGCGTGGACGTAACCTGTCAAACGTTGCCTCGCAGGACCGGCACATCGGCCTCATGTTCCAATCGCCCTTGCTGTTTCCACATATGTCGGTTCTTCAGAATCTTATCTTCGCGATTCCCCCCGAAATCAAAAATCGGCAAAAACGGCGTGAACTCGCAGAACAAGCGCTTACGGACGTGGGCCTCGCCGGCTTTGGAACACGGGATCCAGCCACCTTGTCCGGCGGCCAGCAAACGCGGGTTGCCCTCATGCGCACACTGCTTGCTCAGCCAGAAGCATTGTTGCTGGACGAACCTTTTTCCAGCCTGGACCACTCACGCAGATCCGAAGTTCGAAAGCTCGTTTTTGATCTTGCCCGTAAAAACGGATTACCGGTTCTGCTCGTCACCCATGACGAGGAAGACGCACGCGCTGCCGGTGGTATGGTGCACCATCTTGGCGCAGACGAAACGAAAAACGGCTGCCCATTGACGGGGCAGCCGCAGCAATAGAAACCGATGATTGTCGACTATTCAGCCTGATCCGCCGACTTGGCCTGAAGAAGCGAATAATTGTCGATGCCGATTTGCTCGATCAGTTCCAATTGTGTTTCCAGAAAATCGATATGGCCTTCTTCATCACCGAGAAGGCGCTCGAAAAGGCTCATTGTAACGTAGTCACCGATCTCACGGCACACTTCGCGGGCTTCCTTATAAAGGGCGCGCGCCACATATTCAGCTGCCAGATCACACTCGAGACATTCCTTCAAGGACTGACCAATTCTCAGCGGGTCTAGTGTCTGAAGGTTCGGGAGCCCCTCAAGAAAGATGATCCTGTCGATCAGCTCCTGGGAATGCTGACGCTCTTCGTCGGCTTCCACCAGTTCCTTGTCTGCCAGCTTTTGGAAACCCCAGTCGGCAAGTAGCCGGGAATGCACCCAGAACTGATTGACGACAGTCAACTCATGACGAAGTGACTTGTTGAGATACTCGATAACGCGCGGATCGCCCTTCATTAGCCCTCTCCTGGCTAGCGGCTTGCTGCCCGTTTTGCGGGTGCAGGCTCGGTCTCAGACTCAGAACCCTCTTCAGAGCCTTTCTTGTGAATGATGTCAATGACAGAAGGAAAGCAGCTGCCGCACTTTGGCCGGCACCCCAGGTGACGAAACACAGCACCCGGCGTCGGCACTTTCCCATTCGGATCCGCACGCATTTCCTCCGCAGCTTCGCGAAGCTGCTTTTCGGACAGAATGTTACATGAGCAAATGATCATTGCAGGATCCGGTGCATGTCCTCATATTGGGACATATTGGCATGGACGATTTCCAGCGCAATAACTAAACTCAACTATAAAAGTCAACTTTTTCTGAGCCTTCTGTACTCCGGCTAAGGACACGGTATGAGCGTCAACGAAGCAAACGACACCCGCCCTACACTTGTCCTGACCGGAGCCAGTCGTGGCATCGGCCATGCGACTGTGAAAAAATTCTCGTCAGAAGGCTGGCGGGTCATCACCTGTTCCCGCCAGGCCTTCTCCGACAAATGCCCGTGGCCCATGGGACCGGAGGACCATATTCAGGTTGACCTGTCCGACCCTGAAAATCTTGGGTACGCAACACAGGAAATCCGCAAAAGGCTTGAGGCCAACGGCTCCAGATTGAATGCACTTGTCAACAATGCCGGTATCAGTCCCAAGGGGCCCGAAGGCGAGCGCCTCAATTCCCTCTCAACCGCCATGCATGAATGGCGCACTGTTTTTCAGGTCAACTTCTTCGCACCTATTCTGCTTGCCCGAGGTTTGTTTGAGGAGCTGAAGAGCACAAAGGGATCCGTTGTGAACGTAACCTCGATTGCAGGCATGCGGGTTCATCCATTCGCCGGCACCGCCTATGCGACTTCAAAGGCTGCGCTCGCATCGCTGACCCGGGAGATGGCCTCGGACTTCGGACCTTATGGTATTCGCGTCAATGCCATTGCACCGGGGGAAATCGATACTTCGATCCTGTCACCCGGAACGGAAAAGCTCATTGAGGATATACCTCTGCGCCGGCTTGGCCGAACGGAGGAAGTTGCCGATACGATCTTCTATCTGTGTTCTGAAAGCTCGTCTTATGTCAGCGGCTCCGAAATACACATAAACGGCGGGCAGCATGTATAAACTTGGAACACACTCTTAAATTGATTTATTTGATCAATATAAGAAACAATCCTGTGCAGATTCGTTTAGAATCCTGAATTATTATTTTAATCTAGGAAAGACCTGCATCTCCGAAGAGGATTTACCTAATATTCATTGCCCCGCGTAATAGTGCCTAAACAATTATGCTGATTATCCAGCTGTGTGGGGATCAAATGAATCGAATTCTGAAAATTCTGGTCGACCTGAAATTCGGGTTCAAGGTCGGCGGAGGTTTTCTGGCTGTGCTGCTGCTAACCGCGGTGGTAGGCGGTGTCGGTTTCCTGGCATTGCATAAGCTTTCATCCCGTTTTGTCGTGGCAGATCTTGCGGCGCAGGTCGCAAGCCAGGTGCAGGCGACGTCGCTTGAACGCGAAGACTACCTCAACAATCCGACTTCGGAACTTGGCCAGTCCGTGAGCAGCAAGATTGTTGAACTCAAGAAGTCTCTCGATGTCCTGTCGACAGAGGTCGCCAACGACCCGCAGGCAGCAAGCCAGCTTGCCGGCGCGCAAGAAGCGGTCGCAGAGTTTGCAACCACCTTCGGTCAAGTTGTCGATGAGACCAAACAGCAGGCCGAACGTCTGGCGACGCTTCAAAAGAGCACCGACGATCTGGGCGCACTTGCCGCAGTCATTACCGACGCTGTTTTGACAGAAGAAAAACAGGTCAGTGCCGAGGCATTCTCGGCCGATGGACGGCTGGATGATGCCAATCAGCTTGAAAGAGGCGTTTTCACACTCAAAGACGATGTCGTGAAAATTCACATGTTCTACCTGAAGGGTAGCGGCAACATTGAAGGTGATGACCTGACCGCTTCCATTGGAATTGCGCGCGGGCTCGTCAGCGACACCAAGCAGATGAAGTACAAGCAGATCGAGGGCATCGACAGCAAAACCGTCAGCAAACTGGCGGCGCAGGCCAAAAACCTGCTTGTCTCGCTCGAAAAGCTGACAACCGATCTTGGTTTTTCGGAAGGTTATGAGGCTCGTCTGGCAGTCGGCACGAATATTGAAGGCATGGATGTCCTGACAAATGAAATCCTGGGTCAGGTCAACCCGGTTGTCTCAAAGGCCAAAACAGATGCCCTGACAGCTGCAACGCGCCTTGCGACCATCCGGACGATTGCCGACAAGGCCACCAACCTGAACCAGCTATCGATTGGAGCGCGTGCAGAAACGCTGTTGCTCTTCGGCGCCTTTGGCACCACCGACCCGACGAAGGTTGAAGAAAGCATCGCCGGTCTTTCCAAACTGGAAGCAGACCTGGTCAAGTACTCCAAGGTATTGCCAGCTGCGGCCGACGCAATCAATGCAATTCCGACATCGATCGCGACCCTGGACAAATCGTTCATGGAAATGCGCGCCACGAAGGAGAGCCTCGCAGGTCAAAGAAAGCAACTCGACAACCTGACCCGTAAGGTCAGTGCCGACATCTCGGCGATTTCCGAAGTTCAGTCCGAGCAGGCCAAGACTGCATCGAGCTCGGCGGAAGTCCAGATTGCCATTACCATCCTGCTTGCCATTCTCGGCGGCATCGGACTTGCCTTTGTACTCAACCTTGCGATCACACGCCCGATCCGCACCATTACCAACGTGATGGCACGCCTGGCCGATGGCGACAATGAAGTGCACATTCCGGGCCTCGACCGTGGTGACGAAATCGGCGACATGAGCCGTACCGTCCAGGTTTTCCGTGACAACGCCGTTGAACGCGCAGAACTTCAGGCACACAATGCCAACGAAGAAGCCTCTCGCCAGGAGCGTCAGCAGCGCATTGACAACCTGATCCAGAGCTTCCGCTCCACGGCTGAAGACGCACTTGGGTCTGTCGAAGCAACGGCCGGCAGCCTGGACTCAACTGCACAGGCGTTGACCGAAATCGCGCGCGACAGCGCAGGTTATGCCTCCGAAACGCAGTCGGCCTCCAATGAGACGACCAACAATGTGCAGACCGTTGCGAGCGCAGCAGAAGAACTCGCGGCATCGATTGGTGAGATATCCCGCCAGGTTTCTCAGACTACCGAGATCGTCGACCGGGCAACCACAGGCACTCGGGTCACCAACGAAAAGGTTGAAGGTCTGGCAGAAGCTGCCAACAAGATCGGTGAAGTCGTGACGCTTATTCAGGCGATCGCGGAACAGACCAATCTGCTCGCACTCAACGCGACCATCGAAGCTGCCCGCGCTGGTGAAGCCGGCAAGGGTTTTGCGGTCGTTGCCGCTGAAGTCAAGGAACTTGCGACCCAGACGTCAAAGGCAACCGAAGAAATCAGCTCGCAGATCACAGAAATCCAGAACGCGACCAAGGAATCTGTCGTTGCCATCGGCGAAATCGCCGAGACGATGACGGAAGTCAACTCCTACACCACTGCGATCGCCTCGGCCGTGGAGCAACAAGGTGCGGCCACTGCGGAAATTTCGCAGAACGTCCAGCGCGCTGCAGAAGGCACGGGTGCAGTGTCCTCGTCCATGTCGGAGCTGTCACAGGCGGTCGATCAAACGTCCTCCTCGGCCGACATGGTTCTATCGGCTTCCGGTGAACTGACTGAGAAGACGGGCGAACTGAAACAGGAAGTCGAACAGTTCCTATCGGAAGTGGCCGCGGCCTGATTTCAATTGCATTTCCTGAAAAGGGTCGGAAGCGCAAGTCGCTTCCGACCCTTTTTTCATTTTCGGGCGCTCGTCAGGCGTTGACCTTGGCGCGATACGCGACTAAGGCGGAAAGCCTCCTTTCATCTGACGTCAGAGAGACAAAAGTGGCGGACCAGACCAACGCCTCCTCCTTTGCCCCGACCGGCAAGCCCCCGAGTCAGTCCTGGCCAGTTGTTTTGGAAACAAACGGCTGGAAGGACTACAAACTCCTCGACATGGGCAGCGGCCAAAAGCTGGAGCGTTATGGCCGGTTCACAATCGTGCGGCCGGAACCGCAGGCCATGGGTGCGCGGCGCCTGAAGGATACCTCCTGGGACCGTGCAGACGCTGTCTTTTCAGGTGACACGGAAGAAGAGGGACCCGGCCGCTGGAAATTTTCCGGCAATGTTCCGGAAACATGGGAAATGTCATTTGGTCCGGTGCGATACAATGGCCGTTTCATGTCATTTCGGCATGTTGGCGTCTTCCCCGAACAAGCCGCGCATTGGGATTGGGTCAACAGCAAAGTTCGCGCAGAGAAGAAACGTTCTCCGGATAAGCCGCTGAAAATCCTGAACCTCTTTGGATATACCGGTCTGGCATCGCTCTTGCCGGCAACGGAGGGTGCCCAGGTAACCCATGTGGACGCTTCCAAGAAGGCGATCGGATACGCAAGGGAAAACCAGGCCCTATCCGAACTTGAAGACCTCCCGATCCGCTGGATTTGCGAAGACGCGTCCAAGTTCGTTGCCCGCGAAGTCCGCCGCGGCAACACCTATGACGGTATCATCCTGGACCCGCCGAAATATGGCCGGGGGCCCAAGGGCGAAGTTTGGGACCTTTACACCAGTTTGCCCGGGATGCTGAGCGACTTGCAGAAGCTGCTGAGCGACGATGCTCTCTTCATGATATTGACGGCCTACGCCATTCGCTCCAGCTTTGTCTCCATTCACGAGCTGATGGCAGAAACGCTTGATGCCCAGGGCGGCTTGCTGGAATCGGGCGAACTCGTCATCCGCGAAGAGACCGGCAACCGCGCCCTGTCGACGTCGCTCTTTTCGCGTTGGAGCAGTCGTTAGACAAACGCCGGAAAATAGAGTTTCCATCGCGCCGTCACTTGAGATCGCGTTTCTTCGTTACATCTTACTCTGCTGCGACCGAGACCTGACGATTGTCGTTGCTCCAGTTTGAAGCCAGGCCATCCGGGCTCTGTTCGTCCGTGTGCGGCCCTCCGATTGCATTCTTGATAGACGCCTTCCGCCGGGCGTAGACCAACGCGAACATGGGAGGTGCAAAATAGAACGAGATTACCGTCGACAGCAGAACACCACCGGCAATGGACATGGCAAAAGGTGGCCAGAAGCCGCCTCCATCCAGGATTAATGGAAGGAAACCGCCAAAGGTTGTCAGCGTGGTGGAAACGATGTGACGACTGGATCCCATTACGACGTCAACCATAGCCTCGCTGTCGCCGTTCACCGCGTTCTGGTTCTGCTGCATCCCGGTCAGAATGATGATCGCGGCATTGATCGACACGCCGATCGAGCCAATCACACCAATGATCGCATTGATGCCGAAAGGGTATTGAAAGACGGCAAGTGAGAGAATGCTCAGGCCCGCCGACAAAATGGCGACCATGAAGGTCACTACGGACAGACGGAACGAGTTGAACGTCAAGACAATCGCAGCAATGGACAAGGGAACGATGAGGCCCAGCGATCCGATAAGATTTGTCAGCGTTTCATTGCGCGCATCGGAATCGCCGCCGGTTTCAATCCGGTATCCGTCAGGCAGGGAATACCCTGCTGCATCCATCCGGGCCTGCAGGGTCTTGAGGGCTTCTTCCGGAAGCACGCCATATTGAACGAAGGCCTGTATCGTGTTGGTGCGTTCGCCGTTGCGGCGGTTGATCTGTCCCTCAGAGGGTTCAATGCGGATATCTGCAATCGCAGAAAGCGGCACACCTTCATAGTCCGCTTCTCCCGACACTCCGCCTGAGGGGAGCAACGGCAAGCTGGTAATCTCTGCGAGGCTGCCCCGCGCTTCATCGCCAATTCGGACCCTGATCGGAAGTTCTTCCGTGCTTTCGATCAAGCTTCCACCGGTTGCTCCTTCAAGGGTCGCCTCCAACTGGCGTGCGACGTCCGACAGTCCAAGACCAACAAGGCGGGCCTTGTCTTCGTTGACTTCAAACTTCAGCTTGGGCGCTCCACCGTCCAGTGTCGTCCTGACGACCGTGATCTCGTCGACATTAGCGGCCAGCTGTCGAATGGCGTCTCCCTGCTCCCGCAGAACCTCAAGCGATGTCCCCACCAACCGCAATTCGACAGGCGCATCAACAGGCGGTCCCTGCACCAGGTCACGCACCAGAATGCGCGCTTCAGGAAAACGGCTAGAAAGATCCGCCTGAAGCTTTGGCACCAGATTCGTTGTGGCTTCAGCCGAGCTTGACGTGACCAGGGCTTGCGCAAACGCGGGCGCCCGGTCCCGGCTACCGACGATGTTGTAGTAAAAAGCCGGCGCACTTTTGCCGACCACCCAGGAAACCTGTTCAACGCCGTCAGTGGTGGACAGAAAACGGTCGATTTCAAGCGCCGTGGCCGAGGTTTGAGCGATCGCTGTTCCGTCAGCAAGTTCAACCTCGATATGAAACTGGTCCCTGTCGACGCCCGGGAAAAACTGTGCGGTCAAGGTGGGCATGCTCAGAAAGCCGACAACAGGCAGTATGAGCGCATAGGCAACGGAGCTCGCCGGGTTTCGCATAGCCAGCTTCAGCGAGTACCGAAAGGGTACAGACACAATCGACAGCAGCCGAAGCGACTTCTTCTTTTTGCTTCCACCGCCGGCAGGCAGTACCCAGCCGGCAATTGCCGCCGTCAACGTTACGGCCACGACAAAGGACCAGAGCAGCATCACGATTACCGCAATTGCAATGGAGCCGACGAAGTCGCCTGGAGGCCCCGGCAAGAGGACCATGGGCATGAAGGAAAGAGCGGTGGTCACCGTGGAGGCAAGGAGCGGCGCAAACAGACGGCGAACCGCCTTGCCGACGGCCTCTCGCCGCGACAAGCCTTTGTCCAGAGCCTGACCGATTTCGTCCGTCATCACGATACCGGCGTCAACCAGCAACCCCAGAGCAACGATCATTCCCGTCAAAGACATCTGGTGCAGGGGCAAGCCAATCATGCTCATAGTCGAAAACGAGGCGAGGGAAACGACCGGCAAAACCATGGCGACGATCAAGGCAGAACGCATTCCCATTGTCACCAGCAACACGACCACCACCAGCGACATGCCGATGGCAATGTTGACGCCCACGTTCGACAGGCGATTGATGGTGTAAGTGCTTTGATCGAATACCAGGCGGTGTTCGATGGAATACGGCATGTCGCGTTCAAACTGTGTGAGCCTGTCCCGGACCCGCCCCATCCAGGTGTCGACCTGCAGTCCGTCAGAAATCTTGGCAGCAATCAACAACGCAGGACGGCCATCCGAATAGGCCTGTTCCTCGGCAGGCTGCCGGATTCCCTTGCTCACACTCGCAATATCGCCAATTCGTGTAACAATTCCCGAAGTGCCTGTGGAAACCGGGATCTGGCGAATGCGGTCGAGGGTAGCGATTTCGCCCTCAACCTCGATCAGGAATTCTTGCTCGGAATTGCGCAGGCGACCGGCCTGCACCTTGGCATCCGCCGCATTGATCGCCGAAGAGACCTGATCCGCCGTCAACGAAAGTGATGTCAGCAGGGCCGGGTCGATCCGAACCAGAATTTCCTCATCGATGCCCCCGAAAATCTCAACCTGTTTTGTCCCCGGCGCATTCCGCAAAATGTCGGAGAGCGTTTCGGCATAGCGCAGCATGACCGCCTGGCTGACATTGTCATGTTTGGGGATGAGCGCACTGATCGACGCGAAGGCCCCTGCACCTTCCGTGTCAAACTCTGGCTCCTGTACACTTTGCGGAAACTCCCGTGTCGCATCTGAAATCTTGTCACGGATTTCGGACCAGGTCTGTTCGATCACCTCTTCCGACAAGGTATCGAGCAATTCGATCTGGATGATCGAAATCGACGAACCGGAAGTGGACTCGATCACATCGATCTCTTCCACTTCTCTCAATTCCTCTTCAATCTTTTCCGTCACCAACGCTTCGACACGTGCGGGATCAGCACCGGGATAGACTGTCGTAACCGTGGCAAAGATGTTGGTGATTGTCGGGTCTTCTTGGCGTCCGATACCGACAAGTGCAGACAGCCCCGCCGCGACGATGACAAGAATGGTGAGAGCGACCAGTCGCGGCTGACGAAAGAACAGCGTTTCCATCGTTTAGACCCCATCTGACCCAAGACGGACCAACTGGCCGGTGACGACCCTGTGCACCCCCACAGCGACGATTTTGCTGTTTCTGGAAAGCGTGCCGCGGACAAATGAGCGGCCTCTATCCGCATGGATCACCTCAACCGCCTCGCGCGCGATCTTGTAGTCCGGCACAGCAACTTCCGAAGACCGGGGGACGACGGTTAAAAGCGTCCAGAGGCCTCGCGGACCTTCTTTAAGGGCCGTCGTCGGCACCCAGTAACCTTCGGTTTGGATCCACTCCGTCAGAGTAAGCTCAGCCAGCCTGCCGAAACCCGGGGCGGCGGCGCTGCCCTTGAGTTCGAACAAGGACTCAATTGTCCGCGTGCGCGTCTCCAGATCCGGTCTAAGGCCGGACAGTACAGCAGTGTAATTCTCATCTCCGATACGGATTTTGTAGGTGTCTTCTTCCTGAAGCTGATCAACCACTTCCGGCGCCAATCCAATCCGGACGGTTGGGCGGGCGCTTTCAAGCACGCGCAAGACCGCTTGACCCGGCGACACGGTTGCTCCTTCGTCAAGCAGGCGTTCGCCGATATTGCCGTCAAAGGGTGCCCGCAGAACCGATTTGTCCAGACTGATTTCGATTGTCTCGATTGAAGCATCTATCTGGGCAAGGGAAGCGTCCAACCGGCTGAGTGTCAGCCTTGCCTCGTCCAGCACCTGGTCGCTTACATGTCCGGAGACCCGCAACTTGCTTCGGCGGTCGAGCGTCAATTGGGCCAGTTCCCGGTCACTTTCGGTCGCTTGACGATTGGCTTGCTGCCGACGGAGCTCTGCTTTGAGCGATCGGATGTCCAGCACCGCGATGATATCGCCCTTTTGAACGCTGCCGCCCTCGTCCACCCGAATTTCGCGAACCGTTCCGGACAATTCAAATCCGAGGTCCGTCCTGCGCGCCGGCTCCAGCCGTCCGACGAAACTGCGTGTGACGTCGTATCCTGTCTGAAAGTCCGGATTGATCGTGGTCACTTCAGTGAGAGGTGCCGCTTCGACGACCGGTCTTTCCTCTGCCCGCATCTGGATTGTCGTGACACCAACAACCACAGCAACAGCCGCCAGTCCGAGATTGACGGTAAATGTCGCCAGACTTGCAAATCCCCGAGCGAAGAGACGAATACGGCCGGTCTTATGCGTTCCAGCATCCCGCTCATGAATTGTTCCCGACATGCCGCGCCCTCACCTTTCGTCCGATTTTCGCGTCTTGCAATCTGCGTTCGCGCGGACAAATGCCCGAATGTGAACACTACTAACTATGTTACTATTGTTAACATATGTTAGAAGAATTAACTTCCGCAAGAGGATTCGCCGCAAAAATTTTGAAGCATTGAGAATGACCGGAAAAAAAATTCAGAAGAAAAGCGCCTATCATCATGGCGACTTACGCGGTCAACTGATTGCTGCTGCGAGGCGGTTGATCGAAGAACACGGCCCCGACGGGTTCTCAATGTCGGACGCCTGCCGTCTGGCGGGGGTCAGTACAGCAGCGCCTTACCGGCATTTTTCCTCCAAAAACGACCTTTTGACGGATGTCGCCAAAGACGGCCTTCAGCGTCTTGGAGCGGAGATGGAGCAAAGCGCTTCAGAACACCCGCGCGGTTCCATCGAATCGATCTCTGCAATCGGCCGGGTTTACGTGGCATTCGCAATACGGGAGCCGCATACGTTTCGTCTCATGTTCAGCACCAGAAGCCATTCGGGACGGATAGAGGAACTCAAACAGGTTGGACGCGGTTGCTATGGTGTGCTGCTTGCGGAGGTCGCGCGCTATCTTGGGGAAGACGACATCACCGAGTGGGTCATCAAGACAGCATTTCCTCTTTGGACGCAGGTCCACGGACTGTCCTTTCTGGCGATTGACGGCAAGCTGGATGTGACGTCGTTTCCAGTAGACATCAACGATGCGGTTTTGCTGGCGACACAGAGACTGCTTCCGCCACAAGATGAGCGCCAAAAACCTTGACCCGAAAAGGGCCAGCGCATACTCCAGCTTAACTTGTTCAATTTCCGTCCCTGGCTCCAGTTGAGCTCCCGGAGCAAAGAATGCCACAATCCGGCAAACCTCAGCGCATCGGCGCGGTGAAGCAGATCACCAGCCACTCCAATCCGATTGTCAAGGAAATCAAAGGGCTCGTCGCCCAACGCAAACATCGCAGCCAGTCGGGCATGTTTGTTGCCGAAGGGCTGAAGCTGGCAACCGATGCACTGGAAGCAGGTTGGGATGTTCGCTATCTCGCTCTTGGTCCGGAAGCGCGTGACAACCCCATTGCACAAAAAGCAGCGGCAACCGCCAAGGCACGCGGAGCGCTGATCCTGGAAGTTTCAACGGCTGTCATGTCTGCCATGACGCGCAAGGACAATCCTCAAATGGTTGTTGGCGTCTACGGGCAAAAGATCCTTTCAGCCGGGGAAATTGACTCGAAGGGTTCAAGCATTTGGGTCGCACTTGACCGGATACGAGACCCGGGCAATCTCGGCACGATCATTCGCACGGTTGATGCGGTCGGCGGTTCGGGTGTCATGCTGGTTGGTGATTGCACTGATCCCTTTGCGGTTGAAGCGGTGCGCGCCACCATGGGTTCGCTCTTTCACGTGCCTCTGGCCCGGATGACCAAGGAAGAATTCAAAACCCTGGCGGGCAAATGGCCAGGCACCGTTGCGGCGACGCACCTGAAAGGTTCTGTCGACTATCGGACGCCGGACTACACTGAGCCGGCGCTTCTTGTCATGGGCAATGAGCAGAAGGGACTGGAGGACGACATGGCGGATGCCTGTTCGACGTTGATCCGAATTCCTCAGGTCGGTCAGGCTGACAGTTTGAACCTCGCCGTTGCGACCGGCATTGCCCTTTACGAAGTTCGCCGCAAGCATCTGGAGTTATGACCATGCGCCTTTTTGTTTTCGGTGTCGGCTTTTCCTCAAAGGCCTTCATCGAAGAGACACGGGATCAGTTTGACTGGATCGGCGGCACCACTCGGTCTGTCGAAAAGGCGGAAGCTCTCAAGGCGGCCGGCATCGAACCTTTCCTATTCGATGGGACGACCCAAGGCGAAGGCATTGCTGAAGCGCTTGCATCGGCGACACATGTCCTTGTTTCCATCGGACCGAATGATGCCGGAGATCCCGTGCTGAACTTGCACGGCGAAGATGTTGCCGCCGGTCGACCGGAATGGATCGGATATCTCTCCACCGTTGGCGTATACGGCAATCACGATGGCGACTGGGTAAATGAGGACACTCCGTGCAAGCCGGTTTCGAAAAGATCCGTACAAAGGGTCGCGGCGGAAAACGCATGGCTGGAATTTGCGGGATCGAACGATTGTCCCGTTCAGGTTTTTCGTCTTTCGGGAATCTACGGCCCAGGCCGAAATGCGTTTGAAAACTTCCGGAAAGGCAAGGCCCGCCGCCTTGTCAAGGCGGGCCAGGTGTTCAACCGCATTCATGTTTCCGACATTGCAGGTGCGGTGTCGCTTGCCATGGCAAATCCTGTAACTCGGATTTACAATGTTACGGATGACGAACCCGCTCCGCCTCAGGATGTGGTCACCTTTGCGGCAGAGCTTCTTGGGATTGAGCCTCCCCCTGAGATTCCCTTCGAGACCGCGGACCTGACACCCATGGCGCGCTCCTTTTATGGCGAAAACAAAAGGGTTTCCAATCAGCGCATAAAGGACGAGCTTGGGTATTCCTTCCGCTTTCCCAACTATCGTGTCGCGCTCCGGGATCTGCACGCCTATATTTAGGTATTATTGCCAGCCGTCAGCTGTGCCGATGGAGGATCTGTCTGATGCGTATTGCCTGGAAGATATTCGGCATTTCCCTCATAGTTTTCGCTGTTATGGCCGCCGCTGCGGCGTTCTCGATCTACAAGATTTTCGAGATCAACACCGAACTGCAACTGATTTCGAAGGTCTATTCGCCGCTGCGCAACGAAATTGCGCAAATTGAAGTCGTGACGCTTCAGGAAGAAATCGATCTGGAACGCGCCGAGAAGTATCAGGCGGAGTTGCGGGCGGACCGGTTGGAAGTTCTCAGTTACGACAAGTCTGCCGAAGAAATTGATGCGCTTTTGCAAAATCACCCCGAGCTTCAAACCAGAATAAAGCATCTCGAAGAACGGCTTGCCGAGGATTTCGCTAGGTTCGAGGAACACGCCAACAAGGTGGAAGACCTGCTGAAATCAGCGGAGGCACGTGTCAAAGCTGCGCAGGATCAGTCGGCTTCGCTGCAGGACAAGCTGGAACTTGCGGCGCTATATCCAGCGCTTGTGGCCATCGAAACACAGCATAACAATTTCCATACGCATGCATCGACCCTCGTGAATACGGCCGACTTGCCTCCGGCAACACGCGAAAAACTGGAACAACAGCTTGAGCAGGAGGAGGACAAGCTGACAGCGCATCTCGACGAGCTGCACAAGCATGTCAACCAGTTCACCGACCAGGCGATCACCACGGCAGCGCTTCACGAACAACAGGCCCTTTACGCGAGTATCGCCGCAACAGCCTCGGGCGGAGCCCTGGCATTGCTGCTCTCGTCTCTCGTGATCTCCGGCATTCTGCGGCCCATGAAGCTTCTGACTTTGAGTGCAAAGCGCGTTGAGCAAGGAGACTTCAGTGTCGAGCTGGAGCCGCGTTCACAAGACGAAATCGGCACACTGACCCGCAGCTTCAACACCATGGTGGATGGGCTGCGGTCGACGCAGAAGATCAAGGATACCTTCGGGCAATATCTGGACCCTCGCGTCGTGTCCGGCCTGATTGCCGATCATGAAGATGCAACGGCTGGTGAGAAGAAAATTGTAACGGCCTATTTTTCGGACCTGGCGGATTTCACGAGCATTTCCGAGCAGTTCACCCCGTCTGGCCTTGTTCGGGTGCTCAACCGATATCTGGATTTGATGTCTTCGGAAATCACGGATAGGCAGGGTGTGATCGACAAGTATATCGGTGACGCGATCATGGCTTTCTGGGCACAACCGTTTTGTGATGATGGCGGACAGGCGACGCTCGCGCTGGAGAGCGCGCTCCGCAATATCGAGCACATGCAGGCTTTCCAGGAGGAACTGCCGGAATTGACCGGACTTCAGAAAAACCTGCCCCAGATCAGACAGCGTATCGGAATTGCAACCGGAGATGCGGTCATCGGGTCGATCGGATCGGAGAAAACCAAGAACTACACCATCATGGGTGACACGGTGAACCTCGGCGCCCGCCTCGAAAGTGCCAACAAGATCTACGGCACCCAGTTGCTGGTCTGCCAAAGGACACGCGATACAGCATCCGGCATCGAATTCAGGGCCGTCGACAGGATCCAGGTAAAGGGCAAGACCGAACCGACCAGTGTCTTTACCGCCCTGGCGCGTTCAAAGGACATGACCCCTGCCCTGAAAGAGCTGCAGACCACATCCGAAGAGGCCCTTCACGCATTCGCTGCCGGTCTTTGGAGTGACGCGCACAAGCTTTTTGCAACCATACTTGCCAAAGATCCCGACGACAGAATTGCGCGGGTGTTCCTGAACCGGCTTCAGATCATCGAAACTCAGGGAGTTCCTGACAGGTGGGATGGCGTCTGGCATCTGACTTCAAAATAGCTGCGATTTCGAAATGACTGGTGTCGGGTTGGGAAAAGGCACCTTTGCCCAAGTCCCAAATGCACTTGACGGCCGCATCAATGCTCCCCAGCTTGAATGCACGGCTAACCACCTTTCGACACTTAACTCAAATTCTTGAGCGGACAAAATCATGAGCAATTGGAACGTCTATCTTTCGGGTGAGATTCATACAGACTGGCGCGACCAGATTGTGGAAGGGGTCAAGGCGCTTGGCCTCCCGGTCACCTTTTCCGCTCCGGTAACCGATCATGCTGCCAGCGACGATTGCGGTGCCAGCATCTTGGGCGGGGAAGACAAGAAATTCTGGTATGATCACAAGGGTGCGAAGGTAAACGCTATTCGAACCCGAACACTCATCGAGAAGGCGGATGTTGTCGTTGTTCGCTTCGGTGACAAGTACAAACAATGGAATGCGGCGTTCGATGCAGGATACGCTTCAGCGCTCGGCAAGTCACTTGTGGTGATGCACGACCCGTCGTTGACACATCCGTTGAAAGAGGTTGATGCCGCAGCACTCGCAGTGACCGAAACGCCGGCGCAAGTTGTCGATATTCTGCAATATGTTATCTTGGGCAAGCTGTAGGCCTGCCTTGACATTAATTATTTAGTTACCATACTAATAGAAGCTATGTATTAGCCCGCGCACATTAGCCGGGCAAAAGATCCCTTCCTTATCGGAACTGCAATTCGATGGAAAGCGGTCCTATTAGACTGCGCCACCGGACTTTTATTCCGGATCGGATCTGACGAGTACTTTAGTTTTAACTTCAACATTGTCATCAAGGCGTTGAATTCGGCGTTTATCAAAGCCGTATAAATGCCTTGATACGGAGAATTGGAAAGCAATATCCATGCAACATGGAAACGTAAAATGGTTCGATCAGCGCCGAGGTGTCGGCAGCATCGAACCCGAAGACGGCGAGGACATTCCCGTCGAAATCTCAGCCCTGCACCGTTCGGGCATCGACACTTTGAAAGAAGGTCAGCTCGTTGCCTTTGATCTGGAGTGGCGCCGCGGGCAAATGGTAGCTGAAGATTTGAAAGTCCTGTAAAGTCACTTTCAGGTCTTTCCGAAAACAAGGGCGGTCCGACCGCCCTTTTTTATTGGCAGAACGAGTGACGACATGCAGATAGATACCAGGCTGCAGGAAGGCATTGATGCGCATCGCAGCGGAAATCTCGAAGGGGCCCTGGCGGCATACAAAGACGTCCTGACCGAAAACCCAGACCATGCGGATGGGTTGCATTTTCTTGGACTTCTTCATTTTGAGGCCGGCAAGGCGGATAATGCGGTGATCCTGATCCGCAAATCACTTGAACAAAATTCAAAAAATGCTGCGGCGTACAATAATCTCGGCAATATCCTGAAAATCAGCGGTCAATCCGACCAGGCGCTTGAAGCCTATGTGCGGGCAGTTGAACTGGAACCGCGCCATGAGGATGCCTGGAAAAACATCAGCCTCATGCTTGAGGGCGCCGACAATAATGAAGACCTTCTGCCGATCCTGAAGGAAGTTGTTCGGCTGGACCCGGACAATCCCAACGCCTGGCACAATTACGGTTTGTCATTGATGCTTGCCGGGAAAAAAGATGAAGCTGCCGAGGCCCTGGAGCGGTGCCTTGAATTCGGCTCAGACGTATGGTCGGACCCAGTCTGGCATGCGCGTGTTCTGTGTGCGCTCGGGCGACAGGAGCGCGCGGTCAGTCATCTGGAATCGGTTGTCGCGGCCAACCCGGACAACAAAGTCGCGCAGTATCAGCTTGCAGCGGTGCGCGGCGATGCTCTCGACCAGGCACCGGAAGACTACGTCAAAGAGCACTTCGACAGCTTTTCGGAGAGTTTTGACGATGTTCTGAGGAACCTTGGTTATCGGGCCCCGGAACTGGTCGCCGATACAGTGGTCGCGCTGGCGAAACAGGACAACAAGGTCTTTCAGGACGTGGTTGACCTTGGTTGCGGAACTGGCTTGTGTGGGCCATTGATCCGTGAACATTGTGACAAACTGACCGGGATTGATCTATCGCCCGGGATGCTTAAAAAAGCCAATGCGCTCAATGCCTATGATTTTCTGCTCGAGGTTGAACTTGTCGAGTTTTTGAATTCGGACCTGCCGACCCGCTTCGATCTTGCGGTTTGTGTCGATACGCTGTGTTACCTTGGAGATCTCGGCCCGTTCATGAAAGCCTTAAGCGGGGCACTCAAACCAGGTGGGCTTCTGATCGCCAGCGTCGAGCATTTGGCCGATACTTCAGGTCCGGACTATCGGGTCGACCCGACCGGGCGTTATGCCCATACACCGGAGTACCTGAAACGCAGCGCAGAAGCCGCGGGGCTCTCCTACACCAAGGAAGAACCGGTTGTTCTGCGCCGCGAACTTGGCAAGGATGTGCACGGACTTATTTTTCATTTGCAGAAGCCTGATGCGCTTTCCTCGTAACGGCCCGATCACATCGCCAATCATTTGTCGCAGCAACCGTTGACACTTCAACTGTTGTGCCCACGTGTAAACTTGATAATGTGTCGCCAGTTTTAGGACGGAATGCCCGTTCGAAAGGAAATTCAGCATGACGGAATGCAACGTATTATTGGTCTATCCGCGGTTTAACGCCGGTTCCTTTTGGAACTACGGCAAAACCTGCGAGATGGTTGGCGCCAAATATCCGGCACCACCCCTTGGACTGATCACCGTTGCTGCCATGTTGCCGAAGAACTGGAATGTGCGCCTGGTCGATCGCAACACAGGCGAGCTTGAAGAGGAAGATTTAAACTGGGCCGACATGATCATGACCGGCGGCATGCTGCCACAGCAGGCCGATTGCCTTTCCGTGATCCGCAAAGCTCAGGAAAAGGGTGTTCCGGTCGCTGTTGGCGGACCAGATGCCACCTCATCGCCTGAAGTTTATGAAGCCGCCGATTTTCTCGTGCTCGGCGAAGCGGAAGGCATCTTGAGCACTTTCATTGACGCCTGGAACGAGGGTGACCGCAAAGGACGCTTTACTGCTGAAAAATTCAAGGCCGACGTCACCTCAAGCCCGATCCCGCGATTCGATCTCCTGAAATTCGAAGACTATGTCCAGATCGGCGTTCAATATTCGCGCGGCTGTCCGTTCACTTGCGAATTCTGCGACATCATCGAACTCTACGGCCGCGTGCCGCGCACCAAATCCAACAAACAAATTCTTGCCGAACTCGATCGCCTCCATGAACTTGGCTACCGCGGCCACGTCGATTTCGTCGATGACAATCTGATCGGCAACAAGCGTGCCGTTAAGGGATTTCTTCCCGAATTGGCGGCTTGGCAGAAAGAACGGAACTATCCGTTTGAAATGTCAACCGAAGCCTCCCTCAATCTGGCGGATGACGAAGCGCTTCTGAAGATGATGCAGGACGCCGGGTATTTTTCTGTCTTTATCGGCATCGAGAGCCCGGACCCGGAAGTTCTTATCGCAACGCGCAAGAAACAGAACACGCGCAGGGATATCGCCAAGAGCGTTCACAAGATCTATGACGCCGGGATATTTGTCCTGGCCGGCTTCATCGTCGGCTTCGACGAAGAGAGCGACAAGGTTGCAGACGAAATCTCAGCCCTGATCGAAGAGGCCGCCATTCCTGTGGCCATGACGGGCCTTCTCTATGCGCTGCCCAATACTCAGCTGACGCGCCGACTTGCCAAGGAAGGCCGTCTGCACGCGGACTTCGGCACGGACGACCCGGACACGGTCCATGGTGACCAGTGCACTGCCGGCCTCAACTTCACCACCGTTCGGCCCCGCGAACAGATCCTCGAAGATTTCAAGATGGTCATCGATAGGGTCTACAGCCCGGAAGCCTATTTCAGGCGCGTTCAAAAAGTCGCGGAAATGCTGGACATGAAAGGCGCCAATGGTTCGATTTTCGGCGCAGGTTTTTTCCACGACATGAAGCAATTCGGCAAGTTGATGTATGCCATGACCTTCGAGGAAACGACCTATCGCGGCCCATTCTGGAAAACCCTGGCAAAAACGGCCTTCACGAACTTCCGAGCACTCAAGCCTGTCATGATGATGCTTGCGCTCTACGTTCACCTTGGTCCGTTTTCCCGGTTCGTCATGACGCAGATCGATCAACAGATCGCGGATATCGAAAAGGGCAACTGGGAACAGCCAACGCTGGTCGCCGCAGAGTAGTTGCGCTAAAGCACTCCGGTCCGATCCAAAACCCGACCAGGAAGGCTTTGTGAGAACCGGTCTGTCAAAACGCAACGCGCTTGGCTTCATACTCGTAACGCTGACCATCAATTCGATGGGCATCGGGCTGATGATGCCCGTCATGCCATCTCTGCTGACCGAGCTGACTGAATTGCCTGTCAGCGATGCCGCGCGCTGGGGCGGCGCCCTGAGCGTTGTCTACGCTCTCATGCAGTTTGCGTGCGGCCCGACCCTTGGCGGCCTCTCTGACCGGTTCGGGCGGCGTCCTGTGCTGCTTGCTTCCATGTTTGCCATGGCCGTGGACTATCTCATCATGGCACTGTCCTGGAGCCTGGTAATTCTCTTCATCGGCAGGACGCTTTCTGGAGTGGCTGGCGCTACGTTCGCGGCCGCATCCGCCTATATCGCCGATGTCTCCTCGAAAGAGGATCGCGCCAAGAACTTTGGCCTGATTGGTGCCGGTTTCGGTGTCGGTTTCGTGCTTGGGCCCATGATTGGCGGCTTTCTTGGCGAGTGGGGGCCTCGTGCACCGTTTTATGCTGCGGCCGCACTGTCGTTTGTCAATTTTCTGTTCGGTTATTTCGTCCTGCCTGAAACACTCAAGGAGGAAAACAAACGCAAATTTGAATGGAAGCGGGCCAATCCTCTCGGAGCGCTGAAACAGATCGCCAATTATCCTGCGGTCAGAACACTGCTTCTTGCAGTCTTCCTGTTCGATATCGCGCACTACGTCTACCCGGCTATCTGGAGCTACTATACGGAGGAAGTGTTTCGATGGAGCCCCGGCGACATTGGCCTGTCCCTGGCATTTGTCGGCATTGGCTTTGCCTTTGTTCAAGGATATCTCATACGCGTCCTGGAACCGAAACTCGGACCGGGTAGAACGCTTTTGGTCGGGCTGGTTGCCAATCTGATCGCGTTCACAGGACTATCCTTCGCGGATTCCGGTTGGATGGCCTATGCCATGGTCGCGTTCGCCTCCTTCGGTGCTCTGGCGACACCCGCCTTTACTGGTCTCATGTCCAATCGTATTCCGGACAACGCGCAGGGTGAACTGCAAGGCCTGATCTCCAGCGCGGCAGGCCTTTCCATGGTTTTCAGCCCATTTGTGATGACGCAGGTCTTTTCCCATTTCTCCGGACCGGATGCGGTCGTCTATTTTCCAGGCGCTCCTTTTGCCCTTGCAGGTCTCCTGATTCTGGCATCCATGCTGATCGCCCTGCCCTTCATGCGGCTCCAGCAGAAACCACCACCTGGCGCTCAACCGGAAGAGAAAGAAAACCCGGCAGAATGAGATGACAGATCCGCTGCATAATCTCGCCCTGGACGGCCCGCGTCTTGATCCGCTCGCTGGCAATACTGCACGCCAACTGGTTGTCTTGCTGCACGGGTATGGTGCGGATGGCACCGACCTCATCGAACTTGGCCACGCTTGGCAGGATCTGTTGCCAGAGGCTGTTTTTGTCGCCCCGAATGCACCTGAACCATTACCTTTCGAGGCTTTTGGCGGACGCCAATGGTTTGCCTTGGCGCAACGCTCTTTGCGCGAGTACCGAATTGGAGCCGAAGCCGCGCAAGCGATACTTGACAGATTTCTGAACACAGAACTCCGTCGGTATTCCTTGGACGACACCTCCCTTGCGCTTGTGGGTTTCAGTCAGGGCACAATGATGGCGTTGCAGTGCGGACTTCGCCGCAGGTTTTCACCTGCTGCCATTGTTGGATTTTCTGGCCTGCTGCCAGGTGCAGACTGTCTCGGCAACGTGAAAACCAGTTGCCCCATACTAATCGTGCATGGCACTGAGGACGATGTCGTCCCCTGTTATCATGCCGACGCCGCCCATACCGCGCTCACCAAGGCAGGGATTGCGTGTGACTTGCACAAGCTCACCGGCCTTCCCCACAGCATTGACGAACGCGGCCTGGCCTTGGGTGGTCAATTCTTGAAAGACCAGTTTTTCGGAGCCTCTTAGCCGGAGCCAATTGGTTAATGGCCTGTTAACCCTATTGCGCGATCCTCTAAGGACCTTTGCCGGCCCAGGACGGGCCGGGAGCCGAGGATCCACGCACGATGCAGATTTCGATCGAAACCACCACCCAGAGCGCAAGCATTTTCTCAGCCAGCTTCTCAAATGGCGTCCAGGATGGTCCGAAAGGCCATGCTAACGGTCATGAAATCGGACAGCGCAAAGGACAGCAGGCCGCACCGGCAGAAAGCCTCCTGGAAGCTGCAAGCAAAAAAGCCGAGGAAGATGCGGTGGTGATTGCGGCGCTGCAAGCCGCCGTCGAAAAGGGCAAAGGTGAAGACGAGGAAGATGCCAAAGAGGGTGCTTTGGCAACCGTCGAGGACTATCAGAAAACGGCGGGCAAGCTGAAGGTAGCTCTGGGCGAAGAAACTTCGGGGCCATCGGCGTCCGTTGCCTATGAAAGTGCGACGATCTCAACAACAACGATTGAAGCAGAAATCGGCGGTGAAACCTTATCTGCTCAATTCGTTTCCTTCGAGCGGGTCTCCTTCGACAGCGAAACCGGACTATCCGTTCGCTCCGCCAGTGCGTCGACAATCGAAGGTGACTTCGGGAACAGCTCCTTCAGCTATCAGAGCGCATCTGTGAGCGAGCTATATGCGGGAAACAGTGAACAGGTATCCAACCTGCTGGGAACCATCGCCTGATCGCAGGCAAGTCTTTCGTCGTATGAGCCGCCATTGACGCAATATGCGGCACAGCACCAAACCCCGCTGATCAGCGGGGTTTTTCCGTTTGAACTTATCTAGATTGCGTTGGCACAGACAATGTGCCTTGAGGTCAGCAGCAACGGGAGAAACGTGATGATTACCTGTTACATCAAGTATGAGATCAATCCGACGAAGCTCAAAGATTTTGAAGAATATGCGCGGATGTGGATCCCGCTCGTGGAAAAATTCGGCGGCACACACCACGGCTATTATCTGCCGCATGAAAGCCCAAGCGATCTTGCGGTGTGTCTCTTTTCCTTCCCCTCTCTGGCAGAGTACGAAGTCTATCGTGCCAAAAGCATGAAGGATGCGGACTGCCAAAAGGCATTTCAGTTCGCGGAGGACACAGCCTGCATAAGGCGCTACGACCGCCACTTCCTGCGCCCGGTGACCTGAAATCAGCAAAACCCGCAGTCATTCGCGAATGACTGCTGTCCCGGGTTTGCCCCGGGACCTCATGTTTTTCCGGTCATAGCCACTGCGTGAAAGCCACCTGGCAGAAACAGCCCGCCTGATCAGGCCTTCTTCAGGTAAGCAACCAGAATATCCAATGCGGCTTGAAGGTCCGACTTATGGATCATTTCGGTGACCGTGTGGATGTAGCGCGTACCGACGACGATACCAACAGCCTTGGCTCCGGCCGCAGCCTGCTGGGCAGCAGCGCCGTCCTGGCCACCGGCCGCCAGCATCGTGCGCTGGAACGGGACTTTTTCTTTTTCCGCCAGCGCCTCAAATTCCTTCACCAGATCCCGGTCGGCAATGAAACTCGAATCCTTCACATGAAGGCCAAAACCCGCGCCCTGAACCGTGGTCCGATCCTGCTCCGGAACGCCCGGTGTATCGCAGGAAAGGGTCGTATCTATGCCAAGGCCGATATCGGGCTTTATGGCAAAAGACGCGGTGCGCGCTCCACGCAGACCAACCTCTTCCTGACAGGTGAAGGCAACGTGGATTTCACAGGCATGCTTGACTTTGCCCAGTCCCTTGATCGCCTCAATACCCAGCCAGCAGGCAATGCGGTTGTCGAGCGCTTTTGAGACGATCTTGTCACCGATTTCAATCAAAGGTTCGTCCATGGTGACCATGTCACCTACCTTGATGACGTCCTTGGTCTTTTCTCCAAGGCCAAGATCAATCACAAATTCCTTGGGTTCCGGAATCTTTTTGCGTTCTTCCGGCGAAGAAATGTGGATCGGTTTGCCGCCCGGGTTCATCACGCCCTTGTAGTCACCCTCATCGGTGGACACGAGCACGCGCCTGGAGAACAGGTTGCGCGCGTCAAATCCTCCAACCGGCTGGACATGCGCGAAGCCCTTGTCGGTGACATGGGAGACCAGAAATCCGATCTCGTCCATATGACAGAGCAGCATGACCTTCTTCGGATCGCCCTTCTTCGAAGCCTTGCGACTGTTCCGCTTGCACAGAAGCGAGCCCATGGGATCGACCGTCACTTCGTCGAACAGATCCTTGATTTCGGCCTGGATCAAGTCGCGAACGCGGTGTTCGTGACCCGGCACACCCGGTGTTTCACAAAGGTTGCGGAGCAGTTCGATATTCATGGGGCATCCTGTCGGGGTTGATTTCCGGATCCGATCCTATGCCAAAATCCCCACACGGATAAAGAGCATAAGCGGCAAGAAACAGCGTAAAGCAGTAAATTTGACCTGACTTTTTTGAAGATAACCCCTGCTACGCCTTAACTGATTGGTCGTCAAATTCGCAATTTCGAACACGCAGTTTGTGCTTTGCCATTGCGGTGTCGTATTTTATCGCGAAAAATTGTTCCTAGATAAAAAAGACGCCTATCGCTTCTGCGAAAAGACGTAGCCCCTTTCGATTAGACCACTCGGGGACGGATCATGGCCCAGAAAAAACGTTTTATTCTCTCTATTGATGGCGGCGGTGTCCGCGGCCTTATTCCATTGCGTATTCTTGAAACGCTTGAAAACAGGCTTAACCAGCGCGGTGTCGGCGCGGGCTTGCACAAGGTTTTCGACCTGATGGCAGGCACCTCCACCGGCGGCTTGATTGCCGCAGGTTTGAGTGCACCGCGTCCTGGTGGCAGCATGGGTGAAGCCGCAGCGACGATTGCCGAGCTCAGAGCGTTCTACGAACGCGACGCGCGCGATATCTTCAACAACTCGATTACGACAAGACTGGCGCGAGCCGTCACCAACCCTTATGGCCTTTTTGATGAGACCTATGATGCACGGCCGCTTGAAAAGCTCCTGAAAGAGCGCTTCGGATGGACCTCCATGGCCAGTGCACTCACAAAGCTGGTTCTGACAGCTTACGACATCGAACAGCGCAAGGCCGTATTCATGACCAACGGGCTGGAGGAAAATGGCAGTCGTCCCGACGACTACTATTTCTGGCAGGCTGTGCGCGCGACCACGGCAGCGCCTTCCTTCTTTGAGCCCGCCAAGGTTGAAAACCTGACCCGCAAGCGAGATGAAGCGCTCGTCGATGGCGGTGTCTTCATGAACGACCCGGCCGTTGCCGCCTATCTCGAGGCACGTAAGATCGGGTGGGATCAGGATGAGATCGTCATTCTGTCGCTCGGGACCGGTAAAGCGCCCGAAAGGCCCTTCCCTTATAAGGAAGCCATCGGCTGGGGAGGCCTTGGCTGGATGCAGCCCTCAAAAGGTGTGCCGATCCTGTCGATCTTTTCCGACGGACAGAGCCAGACCGCAGCCTATCAGGCGGCACATCTGTTCGGTGATCTGCCGAATGTCACCTATTACCGACTGAATGCGGAACTCGCGCCGGACGGCGAAGACATGGACAACGCCCGGCCCGGCAACATCATTGCCCTGAACGGCGCAGCCGACGTTGTCATTCGTGACAACACGATATTCCTCGATGAATTTGCCGACATGTTGAAAGAGCACGCGGAAAGCAGGGAAACGGATGCAGGACCGGCCGAATTAGTGCATGCTGCCTGAAGCAAAAGGTGGAACCGGGCGCCGGAAACCCCTCCGGCGTGCACTGGCTCCACAAAGGCATTGATGCACGAGGTTCCAAAGTGGTCATGGACTGGAGACCGGCAGCCAGCAAATTGAGTCCTGCAATCGCCGCATGCGCAGGAGCTCTATTATTCGTTCTGTCGACCCCGGCGCTGGCGGCCGTTGTCCCTGTTCCAGCCGTCAAACCGGCAACCGCTGACAAGACGCACTATTCACCGAGCCTGAAGGTCATTGCGGGCACGCCTGTGCCCGCACGAAAGCGCGCCGTTCCTGAAGGTTACATTGCCAGCAAACCCGAACTGGTGCTTTATCCCGATTTCCCGGCCAAGAACTATTTCGGAGCCGCGAACGGTCCGGCCTCATTGAAGGCACGTGCCATAGGCTCTTACGCGAAAGGTTGTCTTGCTGGCGGGACGGTCCTGCCCGCCGACGGTCCGACATGGCAGGCCATGCGACTTTCCAGGAACCGTAACTGGGGTCACCCTGAACTGATCGCCTACCTGAAGGATCTCGCCGCAGATGCACCAAAGGTCGGCTGGAACGGCCTCTTGGTTGGTGATCTGGCACAGCCTCGAGGTGGACCTATGCTGTCCGGTCATGCAAGCCATCAGATCGGCCTGGATGCCGATATCTGGCTGAGAGAAATGCCCAACCGGCGCCTGAGCGCTGAAGAGCGTGAACAGATCTCGGCAATCTCTATGTTGAAAGGTCCACTGGATGTCAAAGGCGCCGATCGCCGTGTCGATCCGAACAAATGGACTGACGTTCACGCTCGGCTGATCCGCCGGGCCGCATCCGACAAGCGCGTCGCCCGTATTTTCGTCAATCCGACGATCAAGAAGGCCTTGTGCGAATTTGAAAAGGGAAAGAACCGGGCTTGGCTTCGAAAAGTTCGGCCTTGGTGGGGACACCATTATCATTTCCATGTGCGGCTATCGTGCCCGGCCGGCAGTGTCGGGTGCAAAAATCAGAACCCGCCGCCACCCGGCGATGGCTGTGGCGAACATCTGACCTATTGGTTGTCCGATGAACCCTGGGTACCGAAAAACCCGCCCAAGAAAGGCGAAAAGCCGAAGGTCGTGAAAAAGCGGCCGATGGCATTGGCCGCTCTTCCCAAGGACTGCCGGACAGTGCTGAAAGCAGACTAGCGTTCCGGAGCTGGCGCCTTTTCATCGAGCACCTTGGTCAGAAACACCAGATCCAGCCAGCGTCCGAATTTGGTTCCGATCTGCGGCAAGTGTCCGGTGACTTCAAAACCGAGCGCATGGTGCAGTCCAATAGACGCTGCATTGTCACCGTCAACCACGCCGACCAGTACATGATATCCATTTGCCGTTGCCGTCGAGATCAGCTGCTTCAGAAGCGTGCGTCCAACTCCCTGTCTTTGCACCTTCGGATCAACATAAACCGTGTGCTCGGCCGTCAGACGGTAGCCCTCCTTGGCGCGGAAAGATCCGTAACTGGCAAAACCGGCGACGCTGCCCGCTTCCGTTTCCGCCACCAACACAGGCAGACCTTCCAGTTGGCGGCTTTCAAACCAGCTTGTCCGTTCTTCCAGGGTTTCTTCCCGCGTTGTCCAGGCAGCCGTAGTCTCTCTGACGGCGTGATTGTAAAGCGCGAGGATGTCGGGAATGTCTTTCGGGTCGGCATTGCGAATTTTCATCATCGATCTCATGTCTTTTTCGTGCGTATTCCCGCACTGCGCGGCCATTAAAACCATAGTCTGGCACAGCGACAGACACATCATGTTTTGGACGCTCTTGCTGCCGTCAATTCACGTATTGACGGCGGTTTGCATTGAATGGTGCTTCAAGGAAAAAGTTGATCGTTAAAAAACCAACCGATTTCGGCGCTCAAAGTCCTCAATCCACTAGGCGAAATCGAATTGCAGTGGTAAAGGGGCGGCCATGACGACGAAGACGCTTTCCAATATCAGAAACTTTTCCATCGTAGCCCATATTGATCATGGCAAGTCGACTCTGGCTGACCGGCTGATCCAGATGACCGGCACGATGACCGATCGGGAAATGACCGAACAGGTCCTCGATTCCATGGATATCGAGCGAGAGCGCGGCATCACGATCAAGGCGCAGACGGTTCGGCTCATTTACAATGCCAAGGACGGCGAGCAATACACGCTGAACCTGATCGATACACCCGGCCACGTGGACTTTGCCTATGAAGTCTCCAGATCCCTGGCTGCCTGTGAAGGCTCATTGCTGGTGGTCGATGCGTCTCAGGGCGTTGAGGCCCAAACGCTTGCAAACGTCTATCAGGCCATCGACAACGACCACGAGATCGTCACCGTCCTGAACAAGATCGATCTGCCTGCTGCCGAACCTGATCGCATCAAGGAGCAGATTGAGGACGTGATCGGTATCGACGCGTCGGAAGCCTGCATGATTTCGGCCAAGACCGGTCTTGGTGTCGAAGATGTTCTGGAAGCCATCGTTCAGAAGCTTCCAGCACCGCAAGGCGATCCGGATGACACGCTCAAGGCGATGTTGGTCGACAGCTGGTACGACACCTATCTCGGTGTGATGGTCCTTGTGCGCATCATCAATGGTTCGCTCAAAAAAGGCCAGAAGATCAAGATGATGGGAACTGGCGCGTCTTACGACGTCGACAGGGTCGGTGCCATGACGCCGAAGTTCCTTCAGGTCGAAGAACTGAAAGCCGGTGAAATCGGCGTTCTTACCGGCTCGATCAAGGAAGTTGCCGATACGCGCGTCGGTGACACCATCACGCTCGACAAGAAACCCTGCGCTGAACCACTTCCAGGCTTCAAACCGGCGCAACCGGTCGTCTTCTGCGGGCTTTTCCCGGTTGATGCCAATGACTTTGAGGACCTGCGCGCAGCAATGGGCAAACTGCGCCTCAACGACGCCAGCTTCTCTTTCGAGATGGAAACCTCAGCCGCACTCGGCTTTGGTTTTCGCTGCGGCTTCCTCGGGCTGCTGCACCTGGAGATCATCCAGGAGCGTTTGTCGCGCGAATTCAACCTCGATCTGATCGCGACCGCACCGTCCGTTGTCTACCAGATTTCCCTGACCGACGGATCGCAGCTGGATCTGCACAACCCGGCCGACATGCCGGACATCGTGAAAATCTCCGAGATCAGTGAACCGTGGATCCGCGCGACCATCATGACACCGGACGACTACCTTGGTGGCATCTTGAAACTTTGTCAGGAGCGTCGCGGCATTCAGGTCGAACTGTCATATGTCGGTTCTCGAGCCATGGTCGCTTACGACCTGCCGCTCAATGAAGTCGTGTTCGACTTCTACGACCGATTGAAATCGATCTCGAAGGGCTACGCCTCCTTCGACTATCAGTTGTCCGACTATCGGGCAGGCGATCTCGTGAAGATGTCCATCCTCGTCAACGAGGAACCGGTCGACGCGCTTTCGGTTCTGGTACACCGCAGTCAGGCCGATCGGCGTGGGCGGGCGATGTGCGAAAAGCTGAAAGAGCTGATCCCACGGCACATGTTCAAGATTCCCATTCAGGCGGCGATCGGAGGCAGGGTCATTGCCCGCGAAACCATCTCCGCCATGCGCAAGGATGTGACGGCCAAGTGTTACGGCGGCGACGCCACACGCAAGCGCAAGCTCCTGGAAAAGCAGAAGGCCGGCAAGAAGAAGATGCGCCAGTTCGGCAAGGTAGAAATTCCGCAGGACGCCTTCATCCAGGCCCTGAAGATGGAAGAGTGAGAAAGCGGCTGGTTTTCTAGGTTGCCAATGTTCCAGTGATACTTTGGCGACTTTCGAACGCGCGGGCGCTGCATCGGTTGCTGGCCTGCCCCTGAAAATACGGCCCGCTCATGCGGTCCGAAACGCTTTCAGAATCGCAGAACCGATTGCTGCTTTTTCCCGGCTATAGAGGGCCATCCTTGTCTTGGGCAGCTTTGGAAGTTGATATTCCGCGCCGACATCCCGGCAACCATCCGGTACGTTGCGCTTGTCGAGACAAGCTATGCCGAGGCCTGAACTGACAGCCGCCTGAACAGCACTGACACCTGTGCCGATAAAGGCGTCCTCAAACCAGACGGCTGCAGTGTTCAAAGCAGTTGTTGCAAGCTGTCTCAAAGCGCAACTGCTGGCCAATGCCACCAGTGGCAAGTTGCTACCCGCTTCCCATTGAAAGTCATTTGCAGCCGTCCAGACCAGTTCTTCCTCAAAAGCTGTCTGTCCCGTAGCCTCAACATCTTCAAAACGCACCAAGACGGCATTGAAAAGACCCGACTTGTAGTCACGAAAAAGTCTGCCAGATAACCCAACCGTGACATGCCAGCGACACTCCGGCAGTTCGTGACAGAGTTTCGCGATGATCTCCGGAAGCCGCGCTCCGGCTGCATGATCGCTGATGCCCAACAAAACCTGTTTGGGTGTGTCCTTGCCGTTGACCCGCGAAATCACCCGATCGTGCAATTCAATCAAGTCGCGTGCATCGTTCAAAAACCTTGTGCCGAATGGGGTCAACTGAACAGACCGCGGAGAACGTGCAAGCAATGTATCGCCGAGCCGCTCTTCCAACTTCTTGATCTTGACGCTGACAGCCGACTGGCTCGCACCGGTCAACAAGCCCGCCTTTGTGAAACTGTTGGTTTCGGCAACGCCGATGAAAGCCCGAAGAAGGTCTGGGTCCAAATCAGTCATAGCTCTATTCTATTTTCGAATTTTAAATATATCAAAGATTTGTTTTGCTTATCTTTAGCTGCCGATTAGCGTCCTCTTGTTGCCGCAAACACTTGGAGGTTGATATGCCGCTCACCCAGATTTCCATCCGCAAGGGCTCAAAGACCGAGGCTCAAAAGCGCACGCTTTTCAACGAGATCTATACGTCGATGCGTGAGACGTTCAATGTGCCGGAAGATGATCGGTTCATGACATTGAGTGAACACGCAGCCGAGGATTTTGTCTTTGGCCGGCACTATATGAATATCGCCCGGTCCGACGATCTTATCTTGATCCGGCTGACCGTGAGCGACACGCGCAACACCGGGCAGAAACAAGCGCTCTTCAAGCGAATTGCCGACAGTTTGGAGCGCGAACTGGGCGTACGTCCGGAAGATGTCTTTATCAGTCTGGTTGAAACCAAATCGGAAAACTGGTCGTTCGGACATGGCATAGCGCAATATGCAGAAAAAGCACCTCAGACCTGAGAGGCCAAGGAAGGGTGGCCGCGGGGTTAGTCGACAGTCACCACCTTGCCAGTAATTGCTCCTTCAACACACTTGGCGTAGGCAAGACCAACCCTTCTGGACGAGACAGGATCGTGGCCCGGAAACCAGGCACCATATTTGCCGGCGGAGACGTCAAGCAAACCCGGGCTCACCACATTCAGACGCAGGTTCCTCGGCAAATCGATAGCCGCTGAAGTCACGAACCCGGCGAGGGCTCCGTTGGCAGTTGCCGCGCCCACTCCCATACGAACAGGATCGCGATCCAGAATGCCACTCGTCAATGTAAAGGACCCTCCGTCGCGGACCGTCTCCAAGCCGGAAAGAACGAGGCTGATTTGAGTCAGCACCTTGTTTTCCAGACCATAACGAAACATGTCCGTCGTCATGTCGTTCACACGTCCGAATTCCACCTCACCTGCGGCCGAGATGACAGCATCGACGGGACCAACTTGCCGATACATCGCCCTGATGCTGTCTCCGGAGGTCAAATCGACTTGAATATCGCCGGATGAGCGCCCGGCGGAAACGACATCATGGCGCGCAGCGAGCTCTGCATGTGCGGCTTTGCCAACGTCTCCGGATGCACCGATCAGAATGATCTTCATGAAAGACCTCCTTCAATTTTCGTATATGTGGCAATCTTGTAGGCCAGCACTTCTTCGCATCGGTTCAGATCAAGCCGACGCTGTTGGAGACGCTTCTCATGTTTCAGCAAGACTTCCTTGCGCTCCCCAATGGTCGTCCCGCCTTGACGGTAGAGAGCCGCAAAACGCTGCATCTCCTTCATCGGCATTCCGGTTTTTCGGAGCCAGTACAGCAGTGTTAGCCATTCGACGTTTTCACCCGTAAACTGGCGCAAGCCGTCAGGGCCACGTTCGATTGCCGGAACGAGCCCGGATTTTTCGTAGTATCTGATTGTGGCCGCGCTCAAGCCTGACTTTACCGATGCTTCCGATATCCTCATGTCCATCACCCTTTGGATTTGCAAAAACCCTACCGGGTTGAAGTCACTCCAAGTCAAGCGCTTTAGGCATAAAACGAAAATCGGCTGCGGAGTGAGCTATCGGCAAAACCAGAAACGGCGCCGGATCGGATCCAGGCGCCGTTATCTGTGTTTCCAACCGGCCCATCGGGGCCGATCAAGTTTTGTTTCGACCGGCGTTTCAGCCGGTCGGTTGCGATTACAGCCTGTTGAGCGGCAAGTCTGCCAATTCACGCTGGCTCATACGCTGGATCGCCGGATGGGAGAGCGGGTCGGTCCGGTCGTAAGCGGAAGCTGGCCGTGCTCTGAATTGGCGTCGCATAAACAGTTTCATCATGAGTTTAAGTCTCCTTTTTATTGTTTTTCTCATCGCCAAATCCTTCTTTTGAATTTAGCTTGACTTCATATATAGGCTCAGAAACTCGATAAATAAATCGACTTTTTGTGAAGTTCAGTATAGTTTTTCTAAAATGAAAAGTCTGAATTCCATACACCTCTCTGGTTTACGGGCCGTCGAGGCCGTCGGCCGTCTGGGCTCGATCAAAATCGCCTCGGAGGAACTTGGCGTAACGATGGGAGCTGTCAGTCAACAGGTTCAAAGGACCGAAGCCCAGCTTGGCGTTCAGCTTTTTGAACGGCAAAACCGGATGCTGCTGCCAACACCTCATCTTCTGGCAATGCAGCCACATCTCACTTCCGCCATGTCTTCGCTATCGACCGCCATCGCCACCACGCAAAGAGGCCGTGAAGATGCACTGACCATCTCAGTCGCGCCTGTCTTTGCCGGCAAGTGGCTGGTCTGGCACCTGAAGAAATTCAACCGCGCATTTCCGGATGTGCGTGTCCGGGTAGAGGCAACTGTTGACCTGGTCGATCCAGATGCCAGCGACGTGGACTTGTGCATTCGTGTTGGTGAAGGACCCTATCCGGGGCTGAACGCAGAAAAGCTGTTGAACCAGCGCGTTTTCCCTGTCTGCAGCCCAGCATTGGCAGATCAGATCAAAGGCCCTGAAGATATCGGCCGTTTGCCCATTATTCGTGACCCGGGCCAGATGTTTTCCTGGCAGACGTGGCTGAACCTTTTCAGTCTCGACGAGAGCATCCTTCAAGATGGGCCGACCTTTTCGGATGGCTCGCTGTGCCTTGACGCCGCCATTGCCGGACAGGGTGTCTTTCTTGCCTGGGAAACGTTGGCTGTTTATGCGGTGAAATCCGGCCAGCTTGTCTCCCCGTTTCCACAAAGACCGGCAACCGGATTGGGATACTGGCTGATCAGTGGCAAGAACGCGCCAAGAACCAAGGCGAAACAAGCCTTTGGTAGCTGGCTCAAGGAAGAACTCCAAACATCGATAGGCCGGCCAAAAGGGGCGGATGTGGTGAATGAGTAAGTTAAAGGCCGGCAATTGCCCCATCACTGCCAAAGTGCTGGTGACCTGCTCCTGCGATTGCCTTGCGCCTTTTCCGCTTGCCTTCCCCCGTTCATTCGGTAAATTGTCGGCCATGATCTACCGCATCGCACATATATGCCGTTCCGGCCAACCCAACCGCCTGTTGTCGCAGACGGGTGCTTTTGTGCGTCTGCGTCAGCTGCAGGGGCCTGCTTGCGGGCGATTTATGCGCTAACACGCTCTTCTTCCGGCGCTTTTCTATTCACTCGGGGCTCACGCAATAATGCGTTTGTGGCCGTGGCATTGTGCGCCATTATTCGTTAAAAGGTCCCGACTTTCAGTTTCGACACAGATGCGCGCAACTCAGCGCGAACCGACCACCGAGCACGCATGTCCAATCTCGACACACTTGAATCCGAACTTCTGACCGCCATTGACGGTGCGAATGACGAAGCCACTCTGGAGGACGTCCGCGTCCAGGCCCTTGGGAAAAAGGGCAAGATTTCCGAGCAAATGAAAACGCTTGGCAAAATGACGCCCGACGAGCGCCAGGTCATGGGGCCGGCGCTTAACGGCCTCAAGGCCAAGATCACCGATGCCATTTCCGCCCGCAAGGATGTTTTGGCCGAAGCGGCCCTTGAGACACGCCTGGCGAGCGAAAAGGTGGATGTGAGCCTGCCGCTCCGCCCGGCAGCGGCCGAAACGGGACGCATCCATCCGGTTAGCCAGGTAATTGACGAGCTGACCGCGATCTTCGCGGATATGGGCTTTTCCATTGCCGAAGGTCCGGACATTGAAACGGACGAGCTGAACTTCACCGCGCTGAACTTCCCGGTAGGACACCCGGCGCGTGAAATGCACGACACGTTCTTCTTCAACGAGAAGACCGACGGCGACCGGCTGCTGCTGCGCACGCACACGTCTCCGGTTCAGATCCGCACTATGCGGACACAGGAACCGCCCATCCGTGTGATCATTCCCGGACGGACCTATCGCTGTGACAGCGATCAGACACACACGCCGATGTTCCACCAGGTGGAGGGCCTTGTCATCGACAAGGGCAGCCATTTCGGCCATCTGAAATGGGTCCTGCGCGAATTCTGCAAGTCGTTCTTCGAGGTGGACGACATTAAGATGCGGTTCCGTCCGAGTTTCTTCCCGTTCACCGAACCGTCCATGGAAGTTGACATCCAGTGCGACAGGTCCGGCGGTGAAGTGAAAATCGGCCAGGGTGAAGACTGGCTTGAAATTCTTGGCTGCGGCATGGTGCATCCGAACGTCATCCGTAACTGTGGCCTCGATCCCGATGTTTATCAGGGCTTTGCCTGGGGCATGGGTATCGACCGGATTGCCATGCTGAAATACGGCATGCCGGACCTTCGGGCCTTTTTTGACGCGGATGTACGCTGGATACAGCATTACGGCTTCCGCCCGCTTGATCTGCCGACGTTGTTCGGTGGGTTGTCGAGTTAATTTTCTGGACCTTTGGGGGGCGATCATCCATGTCACTGCTGACCCGGCTTTTTCTCGCAATAGCGCTTTCGTTTGCAGCTGTTTTGCCAGCGGTGGCGCAGACCACCGACAAGGACGCACGCGTTCCGACGCCGACATCCTTTTTGGAAGCCTGCGCTGACAAGATCGAAAGCCGCGGGCGACTGCGGTTCTGCGATACCTATTTTCGCGACAAACTCGGCACAGAAGCCGATTCGCTGCTGTATCTCAGAGACCGCATCACCCGCCTGAGGGCCAGCCATGAGGCAAGCTCCACGGAAAAGTATCAGAGCTTTCTTCAGGCGATCTATATCGTGGCCTTTCTGACCATCGCTTCGATCGTCCTGATTGCAAGTGACCGCCGTATCGGTGGAACGGCAAAATGGGCGGGGCTCACCAGCACCGCGGCTCTTCTGGTGATGGTCGTGATCGTCGCCATGGGCTGGCTTGGAAAGTACCGCGCCGAATATGCGGCACAGTTTGAACTTGGGATCCTTCGCGACCGGATCGAGACGGAAGCAGCGCAAGCAATCGCGACCGGCAATCAGATCACCCCGGAAATGGTGCGCAGCTGGACCGAGGACTTTTCCGATATCGGACGCCGCTTCGCGGTGACTTATGCCGACGCCACGCTGCTGCCAGAAGTTCACCGGTTGGGGAACTGACGGACGACTTGAACAGATTTGCGGCCGGCTAACGCCGCATGACCGATTGAAGAGTAAAGACTATGAAATTCACCCTGTCCTGGCTCAAGGACCATTTGGACACTGACGCCAGCCTGGAAGAGATCGTGGAACGATTGACCATGATCGGCCTGGAAGTTGAAGAAGTCACCAACAGGGCCGACCGGCTGAAACCGTTCAGGATTGCCAGGGTTCTGGAAGCTGAACAGCACCCCAACGCCGATCGTCTGCGCGTTCTGAAAGTGGATACGGGCGAAGGTGACCCGATCCAGATCGTTTGCGGGGCACCCAATGCCCGTGCGGGACTGGTCGGTGTTCTGGGCAAACCTGGCGACTATATTCCCGGTCTCGATGTGACACTGTCCGTCGGCAAGATCCGCGATGTCGAAAGCTTCGGAATGATGTGCTCCGAACGTGAGCTGGAACTTTCGGACGAGCATACAGGCATCATCGATCTGGCAGAAGACGCGCCTGTCGGTATGAGCTATGCCGAATGGGCCGGTCTTGACGAACCGGTCATCGAAATCGGCCTGACCCCAAACCGCCCGGATTGTACCGGTGTCTACGGCATTGCGCGCGATCTGGCCGCGGCTGGCCTTGGCAAACTGAAAGAGCGCAGCCGCGAACAGATCCGCGGCACCTACGCTTGTCCGGTCGATATCTCGCTCGACTTCGGCGATACAAAGGCCATGTGCAAGGCGTTCGGTCTTCGAATGGTCAAAGGCGTCAAGAACGGTCCGTCACCAAAGTGGCTTCAGGATCGCCTGACGGCAATCGGCCTTCGCCCGATCAATGCGCTCGTCGACATGACCAACTACATCACATTCGATCAGGGCCGCCCTCTTCACGTCTTCGACGCAGACAAAGTGCACGGTAATCTGACCGTCCGCCGTGGCAGGACCGGCGAGAAGATCGATGGTCTCAATGGCAAATCCTACGACGTTGACGACACGATCTGTGTCATAGCCGATGACAACGGCGTGGAGAGCCTTGGTGGCATACTTGGCGGCGAACCGTCTGGCTGTACCGAAGACACCGTCAATGTGCTGATCGAATCCGCCCTATGGGACGAAGACGACATTGCTGCAACAGGCCGTAAGCTTGGCGTCAATACAGATGCGCGTTATCGCTTCGAACGTGGTGTCGACCCGGACTACATGATGCCAGGCCTTGAATATGCGACACGCATGGTGATGGATCTTTGCGGAGGTGAACCTTCCGAGACGATCCAGGCCGGTGCCGTGCCGGACAGCACGAATATCGTCGAATTCCCCTATTCGGAAGTGAAGCGACTGGCCGGAGTGGAATTCTCGCTTGCAGAAATCAATCTCGCGCTGAAGTCCCTTGGCTTCTGGATTTCCGGCTCCGGTGACACCGTGAAAGTGGCTGCGCCGAGCTGGCGTCCAGACATTGAAGGCAAGGCCGACCTAGTCGAGGAAGTTGTGCGTATCATCGGCCTGGAGCGGGTGCCGTTCACTCCGTTGCCGCGCACAGGCACTGTGAACCAGAAAGTGCTGACGACGAGCCAGATCCGGCGCAACAAGGCGCGTCGGGCCCTTGCAACACGCGGGTTCAACGAGGCCGTGACCTGGTCGTTCATTTCTGCTGAACAGGCAGACCTGTTCGGGGAGGTGCATCTGAGCTGGCGCTTGCCAATCCGATCTCGCCTGAGATGTCGGACATGCGCCCCAGCTTGCTGCCAGGTCTGCTGGCTGCTGCGCAGCGCAATGCGGATCGTGGTTTCGGCGATGTAGCCCTTTTCGAGGTTGGACAGATCTTCCTGGACGACACACCCGAGGGCCAGAAGATGGTGGCAACCGGCGTTCGTCGCGGGACTGCAAAACTTCAAGGGGCAGGTCGGCACTGGTCTGGCGCTGCATCAAACGTTGACGCCTTTGATGCCAAGGCGGACGCCGAGGCAGCATTGGCGGCTATCGGCGCTCCAGTCGACAGATTGCAAATTTATACGGATGCTCCCGACAGCTTCCATCCAGGACGTTCGGGTTGCCTGAAACTTGGACCGAAGAATACGCTGGCCGTTTTTGGAGAAATCCATCCACGGCTCCTCCAGAAGCTCGATATTGAGGGCCCGCTGGTCGCATTCGAGATCTATCTGGAAGCCTTGCCACAGCCAAAAGGCAAAGGCGGACGCTCCAAGGGTGCAATGAATGCAAGCGATCTGATGCCAGTTCGTCGTGACTTTGCATTCCTTGTCGGTAAGGAGGTTGTCGCGGAAACTCTGTTGAAGGCGGCCCGTGGTGCAGAAAAGAACCTGATCAGCAACGTGACCCTGTTCGATATTTATGAAGGACAGGGTGTACCGGAAGATCAAAAATCTGTCGCCATTGACGTGATGCTGCAGCCGCGCCAGAAAACTCTGACCGACGAAGACATTGATGCCGTCGCAAAGAAGATCATCGCCAATGTCGAAAAAGCGACTGGCGGGACACTGCGCGGCTAAATCGCAATGTAACAGGTGCTGCGCGGTCTTCCGCGCAGCAGCGTGGCTACCGCCCGCCACTTCCGACACGGCTGATCTGTTTGGCTTAGTTGTTGTTTTCGCGTGGCTCAACGCAAACACTGACACCGCAGCGCATCGTGTCCTTGGTCGGGACGGTCGTCGTTCTTACATTCTGCCCGGGAAAACACTGATTGCGGCTGGCGACATATCTGTCGAATTTGATCGGTCCGGATTTCAGATTAATCGCGCCGAACCTGTTGATAAGGTCCGTTGTCTGCGCACATGTCAGCTGCGTCGTGTCCGGTTGCCGACGCGTTTGGGCCTCGGTTGAAGATGCAGTCCAAAGGGGCGCAAGCAACATACTCATCCCTACAGCCAAAGACCCTGCACTTTTTTGGTGTTTTTTTGTATTTTTCCCGCGCATTACAAGGCCTCTCCTGATCGTTCAGGCAAATAATACTATTCAGATGAGATTGATTACCCGAAGCGGATCATCCCTTTTCATATTTGTGAAAAGGGCAGGAAATGCAATGCCGATGAGAGATTGAGCAGTGGGTATAAAGCCAATTCGGGTTCTGGGAGACGATTTTGCGCAGTGCTCAACCCATCACCTGTTGTCCCTGTTTTGGAAACATCTGAAGCCGACGGCACACTTGGGATTGTCTTTTGTCGGTGCGTATCTTGCCCTGAGCGAGTTTGACCGGGACTCGCAGAACCCGGCGTTCGCCACAAATTTATCGAAGGTGGCCGGACCAGTTGTCATTACGACACTGCCGCGTTCCTTGACCAGAGACTGCGCCTGAGAACAGGTCAACTGGCGCGTATCCGGTCTCCCGGCTTGCGCCATCGCGGCAGCAGAAGTCTGCAGGGTGAGAAAACTACTCACGACAAGAACGATTGTCTTCCTGCCGCAAGATCGACTGGCTTCAGAAACCATCTCCACTCCTTCAAACGCTGCAAAAAGCGTCTATCGATTGAATTCAAACGGGCTGGCACTATCACAGCGCTGCACCGTACAACGCCGTTTGTCCTTGGTCGGGATGTTGGCACGCACCAGGAACTCTCCCCGCTCACAAAAATTGCGGTTGGAGACATATCGGTCAAACGTATATTGGCCGGTGCTCATCACGACGGCTCCGCGCTGGTTGATCATCGATTGCGCCTGCGCACAGGTCATGGATGTCGACAGCGGCCTTCTTGACTGGGCCTCGGCGTCCAGAATGGTGGGAAGCAAAAGCGCAGATCCCGCAATCGCAATCGCAAAACACTTTCCCGCGGCGACGGCTGGAAACGAAACTGAAATTGGGCGCATCTCTAGAGTCCTGGTTGGCTTATCCTGTTGATGAGATGGCGTCATGCCTACCGCTGTCAAGCTCCGCAAGAGTGCCTAGATGTCGCTCGACTTTAACACCAGATTTTGGAATTGCCTTTGCGAGATCGTTGCAAGGTCAGCAGGGAGAAGGTCCCGCCTGGCTTACCCGGCCTTCAGAATCGGATATGCTTTGGTTTCGTTTCTTGCCGATTGGTATCCCGAATGACACTTGAAGAACGAACTCCCGACTGGGAACGGTTGGGCGACCCCTATGCGTCAGCAGAAGAAGAACGGCTCGCAGCACTGGTTGCGATCCTCCAGTCGATCCCGCATGTCGTGGACATTCTGGCAGCCGTGCGCGATCTCGGGCTGCCGGACGCCTGGCTTGTGTCCGGTGGCATATACCAGACCGTCTGGAACGTCATGACTGACCGCCCTGCCCTTCATGGTATCAAGGATTTCGACATTATCTATTTTGATGGAAGCGACCTTTCCTACGAGGCCGAAGATGCTGTGATCAAAAGGGTCAACAGCGCATTGCCGGACCTTGCCAGGCTGCTGGAAGTCAGAAATCAGGCTCGTGTTCACCTGTGGTACGAGCAACGTTTTGGCCGGCCTTACCGACCGCTTGATTGCGCGATGGACTCCCTGACAACCTATGCCGCACGCACGCACGCGGTTGCAGCCTGCATGAACGAAGACGGAATCCTAAAACCATACGCTCCCTTTGGACTTGCGAATCTTTTCGGCATGCGTCTGGTGCCCAATTATGTGCAACCAAACGAAAAGACCTATGTTGAGAAAGCAGATCGCATGAAAGAGTTGTGGCCTGAGCTAACTGTCTTGCCCTGGACCGGGTGACGGCAACCCGACCTCAAACTGCCAATCACCACTTGTCATCTTTCGTTCAACCGACCTTGCGTGTTTCGTGCACGGCATCTGAAGCGCTAACACCACCTGTCAGTGCAACCTGACTGGTCAACAGCCTCGCCCTAACCAGGCCACGCACAGAGTTCCCCACGAAGATCTCGTCGGCCGTCTCCAGATCTGTCCGTCTGAGGTCAGCCTCAAAGGCAAGGCCACGCTCCAGAAGCCCTTCCCGGAAGGTTCCTGGCAGCAATCCATGCCGCAAGGCCGGTGTTATCAACCTGCCGCCCTTTTTGACAAACAGTGTCGTGTAGCTGCCTTCGGTGAGAAACCCCATTTCATTTTCAAACAGAACTTCCTGACAGCCTGTCTCTGCCTGATAGCGCGCTCTTGTATCGTCGAAGAACGCACGATGGGTGGTCTTATGATAGAGAAACCGGTTGCCGGGGTCGGTTGTCTCGCTCGCCAGAACCAGATTGAAGACGGTTTCCTCGTCCACTGGTGTCAGGGCCGTGGCCGTAACGGACAGGCCACCTTCTGCATTGAGTAGCAGCCGCACACGCATATGACCGGCAAATCCGCTTGCTCGTGCTGCGAGGCTGGATCGGATTTCGGCCTCGTTGAAGGGAAAACCGAAATATTTAGCGGATTTCTCGAGACGTTGAAGGTGGCGTTCCAGCAACAAGAAGCCGTCGACAGGATCGAAGGCCAGCGTCTCCAACAAGTCGAAGTCCGGGATGTCTTCGCTCATGAACCTGAGTTTCAGGGCGCATTCGTCATATTCAGGCGCAGCTCCGGAATCAAAGACAACACCGGAACCCGTTCCGGCTACTGCCGTTCCATCATCGCGTAGTTGAAGCGTTCGGATTGCAACGTTCAGCCGGAAATCTCCGCCGGGCTTCAGGTAGCCAATGGAGCCGGTATAGACACCCCGCGGACCGGACTCCAGATCATGTGCTATCTGCATCGCGCTCAACTTTGGGGCTCCCGTGATGGAACCACAGGGAAACAGACGGCCAATAACTTCGCCAAAACCGACACTCGGTGGAACCCGCGCCTCGACCGTCGATGTCATCTGGTGAAGGCTTTGATAGCGTTCAACTTCACACAGTTTCGTCACGCGAACAGACCCTGTTTCGGAAATCCGCGACAGATCGTTTCGCATCAGATCAACGATCATTGTGTTTTCGGACCGTTGTTTTGGATCCGAGGCCAGGTCTCTGCTGATCCTCATGTCCTCGGAACCCGTTCTGCCCCTGGGTGCCGTACCTTTCATAGGTTTCGTGCGAAGACAGCTTCCGCTGCGTTCCAGAAAAAGCTCCGGCGACAAGGACACCACCGTTCTGTCGTTCATCCTGACAAGCGCGGCAAATTCAACGGGCTGTCTCCGCATGAGGTCCAGGAACAGTCTTTCTGCGGAGCCCCTGTGCGTGAACCGGGCACGCATGGTCAGATTGACCTGATAGATGTCGCCTTTGGCCAGATGCTCCCTGGCACGCTCAAACGCCTCACCGTATTGCGACCGGTTCATGTCGAATTTCGGTGCCGTTATCTCCGCCCCCTGCCCAGAAGCGCTCTCGTTTAGAAAGGCCCTGGTTTCACCAAGGCTCAGCTTGGACGGTGCATCATAGAGCCCGAACCACATAAGCGGTTCGCCAGTTTCGACAAATCGATCCTGCAGCTTTTTTTCAAAGGCATAGCCAAGCTCATACGCCAGAAAGCCGGCGGCAAATCTGCCTTCGTTCTGCGCGGTTTCGAGCCTCGACAGACAGCCGGGTACTTCGTCCAAACGCGTGCAGGAGACGACGTCAGAGGGTTTTTTGAACAAAAGCGCGGATTTCTGCTTGAGGAGATCGACAAGCAGGATTGATCCTGGCTGCAACGCGCTCGCTGACATCTGTGTGGGCCGGTTCCGGAACTGCTCAAGACACTTGAGACGACTGTGCCATACATTTTGGGCGCGAATGTCTCATAAGAAGCGGCTCATGACATCCAAGCGACATCGGGTCAAGTTTTGAACTTCCGGTCTCCAAACAAAAAAGACCGGCTGGTGTCACCAGCCGGTCACTTGTCTTGATCGTATTACCCTTGCAGCATCAGGCGGCAGCGACATCCTTCAGGAAGCTGTCGATTGCCCGGCGCATGTCCGCTGTTTCCGTTTCAAGAACATCGGCTGAACCCGTCAGAGACGACGCGGATTGGCCTGTGCGCTCAACCGCTTCCCGTACGCCGCCAATATTCGTGGCAACACGGCCTGTTCCGTCGGCTGCTTCGGCAACGTTTCTGGAAATCTCAGCCGTAGCGGCTCCCTGCTGGTCAACCGCAGAGGCAATGGCCGTGGTATAGCTGTTGACTTCGTCCATGGTTGCCGCAATGACCCCGATGGAATTGACGGCATCTTTCGTCTCGGCCTGAATGGCCGCGATCTGAGAACCTATTTCTTCCGTTGCCTTGGATGTCTGGGTAGCCAGTTCTTTCACTTCAGAGGCAACGACCGCGAACCCCTTGCCTGCTTCCCCGGCGCGCGCGGCCTCGATTGTGGCATTGAGCGCCAGAAGATTGGTTTGCTCTGCAATCGCCTGGATCAACGTGACAACTTCACCAATTCGATTGGCAGCTTCCGCCAACCCGGCAACTTTCTGGTTGCTGGTCTGCGCGTTTTCCGTCGCCTGGTGCACAATTTCGGTCGTTTGCTCGACCTGGCGGGTGATCTCGGAAATCGAGGATGACAGCTCTTCTGCGGCAGAGGCGACCATCTGAACGTTCGAGGATGCGGTTTCGGACGCATCGGACACGGAGGAGGCGCGTTCCGTCGTATCTTCTGCAACAACCCCAAGCTCTTCAGCGGACCCGCGCATGTCGCGCACCCTTTCACCGACATTGTTCAGTGCGCCGGAAATTTCGTCCCGGAAGGCGTCGATGCGCTGGCTGACCGCTTCGCGGCGATGATGTTCCATCTCGTCATGTTCGCTTGTCTGCTGTTGCAGCAACTCAGCTTCCGAACGTGCCGTTTCTGCTTCATGGCGCGCCTGATCAGAGGCCTGGAAGGCCTTGGCTAGGCTGTCGGCCATCCACCACAGGACCGCGACTTCGGCGACCACAATAATCGCGTGGAAAACCACACGGGCAAAATCAGCCCCGTTCGGGAAGACAGCCCACGGCATGGCAAAATTCAGCACAAGGTGATGCACGGCTACGACCCCGGCATAAGCGGCCAGCGCGCGCCAGTCCACCCAGCAGGCCAGCATGGCCAGCACAGCGAAAAAGTACATGTGGCCGTCGAGCTGATAGGACACTTCACCGGCAGGCGTTGCAAGCGCGGCAACGAACAAGGCGACGAGACCGGCAAGGGACATGGATGTTGCAAGGCGCGTCTCAACGCCTGCCCCAAACTTGACCCAGGCGGCGGTTGCCGCAAGACCAAGAAGAACTGCAGCACCACCGACTGCTGTCATTGACACAAAACCGTTCCACCAGGCCGTTCCCACGACCAGCAGCACGTTGAACCAGGTAAAGTAGACCGCGATCCGGGCAAAACTGTCCCGGAAGGCGTCCAGGCCCGAAGCTGGGCTTGCCGTATCAGTCATGTTGAGCTCCCCAATGAAATTGCACTCCAGCGGGCGCATGCCTGCGCCACCAACGAGGAGGCAACGAAACCTGCGCCAGACCTGTAAAGCCTAGCGACATCGTCTGAATTTCTGACTTCCGTGAGAGCGATCCAGGTTGAATCGTTTACAAAGATGACCTGCCCGTCTGCTTGTGCAATCACCTCAAGGGCGTTTTCACCCCAAGGCTTAGCAAAGACGGCAACCAAGCCCTGGCTGCCGGGTATCAATGACCCGATGACCACAATCGTGCTGCAAAGCAGGAAATAAACGGCCGCAAAAACTTTTGCGGATTTGGACATGAACCTTACCCTCAACGCGGAAGCGCTATGAGTTAACTCTGGCCATGTAACTTTAATAAAATCTGAAATTAAAAGAGGTTGTCGGCAATTCTATGCAACCTGACAGTCGAAAAACAAATTACACGCGGAAGGCGCTGTATTCGCGCCTAATAGTCTCGTCAAAAATACTTAGGTCAGGCAAGACAACAACATAACACCCCGGAGCCATTTACAGCACCGGGGTGAAGCTGTCTATTGTCAAAGACCCGTTATCAGAGACCCGTTGGGCACGAAACCCCTGTCCCCCCGATACCGCAATAGCCGGCTGGATTCTTCGCCAGATATTGCTGGTGGTAGTCCTCCGCGAAATAGAACTCGTCGAGTTGACGGATTTCGGTTGTGATCGATGCCCTGTGACCACCGGCTTTCAATGCCGACTGATAGGCTTCTCTTGACTGTTCGGCCTGCGCGATATCCTCGCCGGAGCCGACATAGATCGCAGAGCGGTACTGCGTGCCGGTATCATTGCCCTGGCGCATTCCCTGCGTCGGGTCGTGGTTTTCCCAAAATACTTTCAGGAGATCGGACAGACTGGTCTGATCCGGGTCATAGACAACCAGAACGGCCTCGGTGTGGCCCGTCCGCCCCGAACAGGTTTCGTGATAGGTGGGATTGGGCGTATGGCCACCCGCATATCCAACGGCCGTTACATGAACACCCGGGAGCTGCCAGAACAACCGCTCGGCACCCCAGAAGCACCCCATACCGAACAGAACCGTTTTGAAGGTCTCAGGGTATGGCCCCTGAAGCGAGCGCCCGTTCACGAAGTGGGCCTCACCTGGCACAATTGCATTCGACCGGCCCGGCAATGCTTCGTCTTGTGCGGGAAGTGAAAATTTCTTGCTCAACATCGTCATGAAGGACATGGCACTCTCCTGCGCTGAGCCGTCTCCGGTCCAGCCGGGACGGCTCAATTCCAATCGCGTTCGTGTCCATGAATGTGGAGCAGTTAGGTCCATATTCCAAGGGCCTCTTGAGACACCGGCCCAGGACAGCCTTTATGCGAACTGAACGGTTTGCCTGCGACGGCGTGCGCCAATCCAGAGAAACAGCAGGCCAAGTGGCGCAAAAAACGCCCAGACCGGCCAGGTCAACACGGTCAGGATGCCCGGATCCCAAAGGGCCGGATGGATGTGCCGCTCTATGGCGGGCTGCAGAATAGGAAAACTGTCGGGGAAGAGATCAAAAAGAAGTTTTCCAAGCGGCTGCAGTTCCACCTGTGACAGGGCAATGGAACTGCTAGCATCGGAAATACCGGCGACGATCGCAATCGCAATGCAAGCGTATCCCAAAACGCGGAATAAAAACTTAAAAACACTCGTCATGGATTTTCTTTCGGCTCTGTCGGTCTAAGCTGTTTAATACTCTCCTTGGAGTGCTTTGAAAAAACGCACTCTCTGCTCTCGGAGTATTCCTTAGATAAATAAGCGATAAAATTTGCACAAGAATTGATATGCAACACATTCTTGTGAGATTTTTGCGACCCGGTCACGAATTTTGCTGCATTTTTCCGCCGGACAGCAGCGGTAGCTTCATGTATGCAGAATATCTGTCGAGGCTGTTTTCATCCCAAACTAGCACTCAATCTGATGTGATAGCCAACTTTTTCTGGCGCAAACAAGATCCATTTGACGGGCTTTGGTGGCCCGTGATCGACGCAGAATCCACAAGCCACGGAGTTCTCAAAAAAACTCCCGCAAGCGCTTGCGCAATAACACGCCATGAGTATATTGCGCCCACTCCAAGCGGCTACCGCTTGCGAACGGACAGGTGGCCGAGTGGCTGAAGGCGCACGCCTGGAACGCGTGTATACGGGCAACCGTATCGAGGGTTCGAATCCCTCTCTGTCCGCCATTTTCTATTATACAACTGCACTTCCGAAACCGTTTGACGGAATCAGAGCAGGGCGATTGAGTTTTTCATACCCTATGCTCGCCTGTTCAGCTCTATGGTTGGGTGATGCTTGGGCTAACTAGCCTCAAAAATCGGCAAGCGGCGATAGCTGGCAAATTTGCCGCCTGACAGATTATCGCCAATGTATGGCTTCTAGAATGATTGCTTTATCAACTTGTATCGTATAGAAGCTACGCAATTGCCGTGTGTAGACTGTATCATCAGCGGTGATATGTTCTTGACTTTGATTTTACGATCCCTGCCTCGAATAGCCAAAAAAGGCAAATAAACTAAGGCAGTAGATCTACACATGCTTCCCAAATGAAAGTCCTGCTGTTGTTGGCGAAACGCCATTTTGTTGCAGCGGATTGTTAAGAGGCGTTTTGACTACATTTGACGACCTCGGCTTGGCCGAACCTATCCTTAGAGCCGTATCGGTTGAAGGATTTAAACGCCCCACCCCAATTCAAGCACAAGCAATTCGTCCCCTATTACAGGGACGAGCCGTCGTCGGAATTTCTCAAACAGGAACTGGCAAAACAGCATCATTTGTGTTGCCGTTACTGCACCGTTTTGGCGAGCAAAGACGCAGACGGTTATCAAGAATGGTCGGCGCACTGGTCTTGACGCCAACACGTGAGTTAGCTTCACAAATCGTGAAGAACATCAAAACCAATTCTCAAAACACCTGGGCCCGACCAGCCAATCGATGGTCTGATGCGCATGTTCTCAAACATTGGCGCGCCCCAATCCACCCTGCAGCTTAATGCAGAAAAAGTTCTCGCCCATCAGGGCGGATAACAAGTCATCAAAAAGGAAAATGTTATGACTTCAGGTACAGTAAAATTTTATAACGATCAAAAAGGCTTTGGCTTTATTCAACCAGACGAAGCAGGCAATGATGTCTTCGTACATGCCACAGCTCTTGAGCGTTCAGGTATCACCGGTTTGAACGAAGGACAAAAAGTTGTCTTCTCAACCGAGGTCGACAGCCGTTCAGGCAAAACAGCTGTAAGCACAATCGAACTTGCATAAAGTTTGAGACATTCTTGAGCTGTCTACAGATGTACTGACAGCTCTATTAAAAAGTATCTTTCGATACTGAAGGCGGGGCAATGTCCCGCCTTCTTTAATATAGGCTGTCTATCCAGAAAGCGGACACAAAACTGGATATGTGATGCATTCAAATAGGGTTCCGACCTTCTTCGGGCAGATCCGCCATATCTCCTGAAAAATCTACCACTCATCCCTCCATTTGGGACCAGCGAATTTGTTGGCCGCGAGAAGGTGTACGTGAGTTCCATATCACCAGGTGGAATTGATCAGCGGCTGCAGAACTTTCAGGTGAGGATTACATGAGCGCCGAAGGAAGGCCCTGCTGCTCGGCAAGCTATGAACGATGGCTCATATCATCTTTTCGCGCCAATAGTTACTCACCTACCTTTAGACAAAGCCGGCGCAGGAGTGCTGCCTTGCTATCCAAGGATTGCATTGACGTTGCCTCTGCAAAAGCCGTTTAGGAGCGGACGAAGTGAGCCGGAACGCTCTTGCCTTTTCGAACCTAGTCGAACAGCGACGGCAGATACATCGAGAACGCAGGCACGTAGGTGATCAGCATGAGTGCCACTAACAACGCGAGATAGAAGGGCCAGATGGATTTCAGAGCCTCTTCGATCTTGATCTTGCCGACCGCACAGCCAACGAAAAGACAGGTGCCGACAGGCGGTGTGCACAGCCCGAGGCCAAGATTGACCAACATCATGATGCCGAACTGTACCGGGTCCATACCAAGGTCACGGGCGATCGGCAGGAATATCGGTGTGCAGATGAGGATCAGAGCGGCCATGTCCATAATCATTCCGAGCATGAGCAGCATCAGATTGATCATCAGCAGGATGGCGATCTTGTTTTCGGAAATACCAAGGAGAAACTCGCTGAGTTTCGTCGGGACCTGATAAAGCGCCAATAGATAGGCAAAAGAGCTCGCGAACCCGATCAGGATCATCACCATCGCGGTTGTTCTCAGAGCTGAAGTTACGGAGACGACAAATTCGTTCCATCCGAGCGTTCGATAGGCGACAGCAGTCAACACAAGGGCATAGATAGCGCCGAAGGCGCCGGATTCCGTGACGGTAAAGATGCCGGACAATACACCGCCGACAATGATCACGGCCGTAATCAGGCCAGGGATCGCAGTGATTGCCGTTTGCGCAACGACCTGCCATCCGGGGAAAGGTTCAGATCCGTAATTGTGTTTCAAAGCCACAACGTAGGCGGCAACAGCCAGACAAAAGCACATGAGAATGCCCGGGATCACGCCAGCCAAAAACAATTTGGAGATCGAGATGCCACCGCCTGCGGCAACAACAAAAATGATCATGTTGTGGCTCGGCGGAATGACAATGCCCGCGATTGACGACGTAACAGTCACGTTGACTGCGTAGTCCGGCCTGTAGCCCTTTTCCTTCATGACCGGAATGAGCAGCGACCCAAGCGCTGAGATGTCTGCAATGGCGGAGCCGGAGATACCGCCGAAAAGCATGCTTGAGAAAATGTTGACCGACGCGAGACCACCGCGAATATGGCCGACCAGTGAGGAGGCAAACTTAACAAGCCGGAGTGCAATTCCACCATGCAGCATCAGTTCGCCGGCAAACACGAAAAACGGAATGGCCAGCAGAGAAAAGGTGGTCACGCCCGAAATGGTCCGCTGAAAGGTCATCAGCAAGGGAAAGCCTTCGTACCAGAAAGCCGCTGCTGCAGAAATTCCCATGGCGAATGCCACAGGCACACCAAGAACGACGCTGACAGCAAAAACACCCAGCAAAATAGCGAGACCCATCTCAGCTTACCTTTTCTTTGTTTTCGTAGATCTCACCGCGCAGGGCGCTCCGTCCACGCAGGAGAAACCGGGTCCCGGCAAAGACAACCATCAATCCGCCGCAAGCGACCGCGGCTGCGGTTCTTATACTTTCAGGAATGTTGAGCATGGGTAGCAGCGTCGACCAGCCGAAGTTGAAGAGTTCAAGGCCAGCGACCAGCATCACACCACCAAAGACGGCAAGCACGAAATCCGTCACAAGCAGCAACAGCTGTCTGATCTTCGGTGGAAGCGCATCCCGGACCAGCGTGACGCCAAGATGGGATTCTTCATGAATGCCGACGGCCGCACCAAGGAACGTAATGTAGCAAATGAGAAGCAGGGCGAGCTGTTCGACCCAAGTGGGGGTTTGATTGAGAACGTATCGCCCGAATACGAGCCAACCGAACGTTGCGACAAGAACGACGAGTGCCACAGACCCTGCCAGCACGCAGGCACGTTTCAACCAGACCAGCCAGAGTTCGAGCCGGTCCAGTAAGCTTCCGGTGTGCGACATCATATTCCCCCGAATAGAAAGGGGCCGCGCCGGTAAGTTCAGCACGGCCCCTATCTGCTATTATTCTGCGTTTTTGAACATCTCTACAAGTCCGGCCAGATCTGGGCTCTGCTCAAGGAACTGCGCATAAACCGGCTCCATGGCTGCCTGGAACGCGGCCTTGTCAGCGATCTCGTTCACGGCAACACCACCTTCTGAGACCTTGGCCATGCTGGCGGCTTCCCGCTCCTGCCACAGCTTGCGCTGAAGCTCGGTGCTGTTGCGGCCGGCCTCAATGACGATTGCCTGCTGCTCGGGCGTCAGGGAGTCAAAGGTGCGCTTGCTCATGCACAGGCACTCGGGAATGATCAGGTGCTGTGTCAGAGAATAGAATTGAGCAACCTCGAAATGGTTGGTGGATTCGTAGGACGGGGGATTGTTTTCTGCGCCGTCCACAACACCGGTCTTGATCGCCTGATAGACTTCTGCGAAGGCCATCGGAGTTGCGTTTCCGCCCATGGAGTCAACCATGCCGACAAAGAGATCGTTGTTCATGACGCGGATTTTCATGCCCGTCAGATCAGCAGGCTCGGTAATTGCTTTTGCGGACGTGTAGAAAGAGCGGGCACCAGCATCATAGTAACCGAGGGCAACAAGGCCCTTGGCTTCCAGACCTTTGCTAAGCTCCTTGCCCGGCTCCCCGTCCATGACTTCATACATTTGCGAAACGCTTTTGAAGATGAACGGCAACGACACGACATTGGCTTCCGGAACAACCTGACCCATCGGCCCGAGGCTGAAGACACCGAAATCGATAACTCCAAGACGGGTTTGCTCGATTGCGTCCGGTTGCGAACCAAGCACACCGGCATGGAAGACTTTACCGCTTATTTCGCCGCCGGTTTTCTCATCGACCTCTTTCAGGAATGCTTCCATTCCATGTGAGACAGGATAGTCCTCGACATGGATATTCCAGCCGCGCAATTCACGGGCTTCGGCAGCGACTGTTGCGAATGCAAGACTTGCGGCAACGACTGAACCAAACAGCATGCCAGCTTTCTTTGAATTAAACAGGGTCATTGGTTCCTCCCTTTTGACCTGATAAAACGATACGCAATTTACAAATATTTACAAGTTAAAAAATCAATAAAACAAATTAATTTCGCAATCCGGTTAAGCGATTGTTTTATTTGATTTAACTTGCCCCGGCCCGCATATCTCCAGCGCGAATTGGAGTACCTCAGCAATGCACCCACTTGGCCGCGGGAAATTGCGGGCCTGGATAAGAGGGGCAATACCCACTCCTCGCCAGTCGTCAGGAAAAAGCATCCCGCCGTTGATGTCGACACAGGCACCAGTGATAAAGGCGGACTGTTCTGACGCCAGGAAAACGGCAAGATTTGCAACATCTTCAGAAGCGCCTTCCCGTTTCAATGGCGTCACGCCAGCTACGTGTTTGCGCACTTCAGGCTTCGTAAAGATATTGTGGAAGTCCGTGTCGATCATTCCGGGGCACATCGCATTAACACGAATGTCAGGTCCCAATTCCTTGGCCAACCCGCGTGTGAGCGTCATAACCGCGCCTTTCGACATTCCATAAGCAAGTGCTCCCGGACCACCGCCGTCTCTCCCGGCTTGTGATGCCATCGTCACAATGGCTCCGCCATTTTTCATATGAGGAACGGCTTCCTTGACGACGAGAAGTGCGGATGTTGTGTTGAGGTCGAACACCGACTGCCAGTAATCGAGAGAAATCTCCGACAGTGGCCGGCGTGCGACGATGCCTCCAGTGATCGGCATGACAACATCGATGCCGCCAAACTCGTCAACCGTTCGGTTGACCAGTGCCGCAACATCGTCGGGTTTTGTCATGTCGCCCTGCATGGCAAAAGCCTTGCCTCCAGACGCTGCGATTTCGGAGACAGCACTGTCCGCGCCATTGCCGCTGCTGAAATAGTTGATGGCGACATTCGCGCCGCGTTCCGCAAGCGCCATGACGCATGCCCGACCGATATCGCGGCCACCGCCAGTAACAATTGCTGTTTTTCCCTTGAGATCCATTAGAGGCTCCTTGTAATGCCTTGGGTGTTGTTCGGGGACCAGCCGGTCTCCGTGATCCGTGGTTCAGGCTCTCGCCAGTTTCTCGATGACAACTTTGAAGGACCTCTCCTGCGCGTCGGAGAAATAGAGGTCGCAGTCGTAACCCTGATCATCGAGGAAATGAAAAACGCGTCTGGGGTCGTGTGCCGGATAGGGAACCAGTAGCGTAGCCACGCGGTGTCTTGCCGATTTCGGAAAACTCGCCTTCAGGCACGTGCTGACGGGCAAACCTTCGTAGTCGCCCTCATCCACGCCTGGAAATCCGGTTTCCTGCGAGAGCTCTGCTGCTCCGGCTTCCGACCACAAAAACTGGCCATAGAACCCGGCCTTTTTACCGGAGTATCTGAAACTGGTGTCGCCCAGTTCGAACGGTGCATTTGCATGCAACAGCCAGTCCATCGAGACGGGAGCACTGCTGTCGATGCTGTCGACAATCACAAAATAGCTATCATGCACGAAGTAGATTTCCCGCTCGACCTTCTGGATTGCCGGGGTCAGGCTTTGGTAGGCAGCAGTCGCATTGCCTCGCATATAGATGTGATCGTCACGCTGCTCGGCGGTTTCGATGCTACCGGTTGCCTGCATCGCCTTGGCCTTGTCCCGATCGGCATATTGGCCCTTTCCATCGATCAGGATCGCGTTTTTGGAACGGGTTTGACGCCGCCAGTTTCGGTGCATGGAGCTGTTGAAAGCAACGTAGTGTCCGGATTGGATCGCAAGATCTTCGCCGAAAGCCGACAGGCAGAAGGCGTTTTGGTCGCCGTGGCTGTGGCTGATGGAGCCAAAGGGCGATGACTTCATCACAAAGTGTATATGCGCCTCTGGATCATCCATCTTATGCTGGATGGCTGCCCAGCCGATGCCTTTGAACCATCTGAGCTTGTCGTTGTCACCGGGAGCTGCCGGCTCAATCGACGGCCAGTCGTTTCGATACATCAGGTCATCGAAATTGAGATCCCACCAGCCGTAATTGTAGAAAGCCATTTCGGTGCCGGGATCGTTCCGCTTGACCTCTTCAAAGAACCATTGATAGGCCGGATTTCCGGTCACACCGGCGAACTGGCGTAAATTGTAACCTACCTTTAGACAGGGAAGATCACCCATTGTGCTGTCGTCGCCGAAGGTGGCGCGGCGCGTGTCGGGCGCTTTCGTATAAAGCGGGAAATCACCGGTCAGGTGGAAGAAGGGACGACTGTACAGGTTTATTCCCGTATAGTTTTTCAGGAGATTGGCCGCGTCGATCAGATAGGCCATCCCGGTCATCCAGTAATGCGGACCTTCGGCCCAGCCACCCTCCGCGTCGCCCCAGGGCGAATAGACGCTGAACAGAAATTCAATCGAACAGTCCAGCCAGTCCCTCGCCTCCTCGCAACCTTCTTCATCCAGAAGAGCAAGGCTGGCAGGGATCAGGACAGCGGAGACCGCCCGCACGGCGTGGCTGTCAAAGGGAAATATGTGAATGTTGGCATGTTTGAAAACGTGATGGGCAATCTCTCGCGTGCGGGTCAGCAATGCGGTCCTGACTTCTTCGCGCTCAGTTTCACTGAGATCGCCATGAAGCCAGTCATAGCCCCACGAAAGTGCGAGCGTGACGCGGAATGCCCATTCGTCGGTATAGGCTCGCGATGTGGTGCCAGCAGGATCCCAGCTGGCCGCGGCGAGCAACCAGTCCTTCGCCTTGTCCCGCAAGGACTTGTCCTCAAGGACATGTCCTGCGATGGCAAGATGCCGGATTGCGTAAATAAGCTCCTGGCAATCGATATAGGTCTGACGCCAGACCGGTGCCGTACGCTGGTTGTTCGGATAGGGAGCCGGCTCGGACATGACCGGGCGGTCAATCCAGGGCCGGACCGATTTTTCGAAGAAGGTTGCCCAGCCGCAATGATCGGCATCAGCAGCGACAGCTTCGCGGAACGTCGGCAAGGTGTCGGGGGTAAGCCAAAGACGCGGATGAGCGCGGCTGCAGTGATCGTATCGCGTGGCAGCAGGTGCAAGCGGTGAGCGAGGCAGATCGTCGGGAACGTCAAATTGCCGAATGGTGCTCCATTGCGAGGTGGCACATCCGGTACCATTGTCCCAGATTGCATAGCTCCAATAGTAGGTACCAGGCGCTTGCACCTTGTCCGGCGTAAAGAAATTTCGCTTCAGGTTTTCAAAGACGAGTGTTTCAGCTGCAGGAAATTCCGGACTTGAGGAAATCCGTAGTACGTAGCGTGCGCTCTCTTCGATATCCGGGATCCAGGTGAATCTGGCAGGAGCTTCATTGACAGTCGAGCCGTCGGCGGGCCCGTATTGAATGTTCAGGCGTCCAGCTTTCGGCTGGTCCAAAAATCCCGGTTTCAGATCGCAATTCACAGACATGACACTTCTTTGCTCGCAGGAAGAAGCCATCCGCCGGGTGGCGAATGGCCTGATAAGCGATTGTTTTATTTATTATACTGCCGCTCGTAAGCGGACTGCATGACTTCAAGCACTTCACTTAGACCGAGTTTTTCCAGTTGAGCGATGTAGTCGTCCCATTCGGCTTCGACATCACCATTGCCCAGTATCCAGCTCTGCTGCCGCTCAAGCATGTAGTCGCGGATCGAGGCCCAATGCTTGTCATAGACCTTCTGTTCATCGGCATCGAAAGCAACACCAAGGAACTGGTCGATCAGGTAGTCTCCCTCATCGTAAAGAGCGATGCCTTCGAGAGCATATTCGTTCGACCATTGGATCTCGTAGCCATAGTCCTGGAAGTACCCGCGGCTCTGCAGCTGTGAACCGATCTGGTAGAGCGAGCGATTTACAGGGCCTGCATCCAGAAACTCCTGCTTGAAGACAGCCTTGCCGTCGACCAAGTCATAGTGCATGCCCTCAACGCCGAAGTTCGCCAGGCGGCGTCCTTCTTCTGTGAACCAGAAGTCAAAGTACTTGATGGTCTCGACCGGGTGCTCGTTGGTGTGACCGATCGCCCATCCGTCCGGCTTGATCGGGATACGGCGGTGCTCCTCGATCCGCTTGCCCGAGATCGAGGCAGGCGGCGCCATTGCCTTGAACTCGAACCCGTCGATATCGGAGGCCAAGCGATTGTAGCCCGAAGTAGAGGCAAACCAGTCGTGTGTCGCTCCTCCAAGATTTTCCGACAGGAGGAAATCGCGCGCCGAGCTGCCACGGGTAAAAATCTCCGCATCGATCAGTCCTTCAGCATACCAGCGCGCCAGGTTCTTGACGCCTTCGCGGTAGCCCTCTTCCGCGTAGGGATGTTTCAATTGACCATTGTCGACGTAGAAGTCGTGGTAAGTGTCGGAACCGGAAGACCGGCCGTCCCAAAGCGTGACGAGGCGAATGAGTTCAGGCCACTGACGGGCAAAATAAGGCACCTCGTCAGCCTCACCATTGCCGTTGGGGTCCTGGGTCTTAAAAGCACGCAGCACAGTTTCGAACTCTTCGACTGTTTCTGGAACGTCAAGCCCCAACTTTTCAAGCCAGTCGGTACGGACCCAGTAAGCGCGGCCATACTTCCCGTCCGGCAGATAGGGAATGTAATACATCTTGCCATCAGCCGCTGAAATCGCGGCGGCAATTTCCGGGCGCTCATCGAAAAACGCCTTCAGATTAGGAGCGTGCTCTTCAATCAGATCGTTCAACGGCAGGAATGCACCTTCCGGACCGTACTGGTTGACAAAGTCCTTGATCCGGCTGGAGCCGACAATGTCCGGAATCTTGCCCCCGGCAAGCATCAGGTTCAGGGCTTCCGTGCGGCCGGTGTTCTCATCTGTGCGCATGTTCGCGCCAACTGTCACGTCTATCAGGTGGACATTGGTCCACTCGCGCGCCTGCTGTTCCACCGGCCAGCTTTCCTCATAGACGGGGTAGCGTGCGTGATTCATCTGGATCGTCAGTTCCAACGGCTCACCTTCGACAATCTTGAGGTGGTCGTCTGCCGACGACGGTGTAGCCAGGGCAGTGCCGACCAGGACAGCTGCCGACAAGGTAAGTTTACGCATGGTTTCCTCCCTTTGCGTTCATTGCGACTACTCTTTGACCCCTCCGAGAAGAATTCCCTTCTCGAAATATTTCTGAATAAAGGGGTAGACGATCAGAACCGGGACGATGGAGCAGACGATGATTGCTGCTGTCACGGTTTCCGCGCTGAACCCTGCCGCGGTTTGCACGATCGCAAATTCATCGTCATCGCTGAGATTTGAAATCGTATGCCGCAGGAATACCTGGAGCGGGATCTTGTCCTCACTCTGCAAGAGCACCATCGCCCAGAAGAACCCGTTCCAGCGTGATACGATGCAGAAAAGCGTGATCGTCGCGATGGCCGGTTTGCTAAGCGGGACAAACACTTTCCAAAGAACCTGGAAATCGTTCGCCCCATCCATCCGCGCAGCCTCTTCAAAGCTTTTCGGTATCGCTTCGAAGAAATTTCTCAGCAGGATGACATTGAAGGCATTCACGGCGAACGCGAGAATGATGCCGAACATGCTGTCCAGCAGGTTCAGGTCCCGCATATTCAGGAAGAACGGTATCAGCCCTGCATTGAACCACATGGTGAAGGCGATGAAGAGGTTGAAGAACCTGCGCCCTTTCAATTGCGGCCGCGACAGTGCGTATGCACCTGGAATGATGAACGCGAGGCTCATCACCGTACCGCCGATCGTATAGATGAAGGTATTGCGGTAGGAGATCCAGAATTGCGGGTCCTTGAGGATATATCCATAGGCCTCGAGCGTCGCATCGATCGGTGTGAGAACCACCTTTCCTGCCTGCGCTGCGAATCCGGAACTGAAAGACACGGCCGCGATGTAGATAAACGGGTAAAGCGTCGCAACCGTGAACATGCCGATCAGGATCGAGACCACGATCGCGAAGAACTTGTCGCCGCGAGAGTAAAGGTTCCAATTCATCATTGTTCCGCCCCCTCTACCAAAGCGACGTACGCGAGAAGCGCCGCGACAAGGTGTTGGCCGTCATCACCAGAACGAAGGCGACAATTGCGTTGAAAAGACCTGCAGCTGCAGCCAGATCGTATTGTCCTGATTGCAGGCCCTGCCGATAGATCCAGGTATTCACCACATCGGCGGTCTCGTAGGTCGCCGGTTGGTAAAGGAGAATGACCAGCTCGAAGGACACTTCCATGATGTTGCCGATACGGATGATCAACATGATCAGGATCGTCGGCAGGATCGACGGGATCGTGATCTTCCACATCATCTGCCAGCGATTGGCGCCGTCCACGACCGCACTTTCATAGAGCGACGGGTTCACACCGGCGATGGCCGCCAGGAACACGATGGAGCCGAAGCCAGCCTCCTGCCAGATGCCGGTTCCGATGAAGATCGGGCGAAACCATTCCGGCTGCGTGAGGAAGTAGACCGGATCAAGACCAAACCAGCCCATGACGGTGTTCACAATGCCGGCCGTGGGCGAGAAGGCAGTGATGACGATACCGGCGATGATCACCGAAGAGATGAAATGCGGCAGATAGACAATCGTCTGCGCTGTCCTTTTGTAGCTCGCGTTCAGAACCTCGTTGAACATCAGCGCCAGAATGATCGGCGCCGGAAAACCGAAGAGCAGGTTCAACGCGCTGATCGTGATCGTGTTCTTGATCGCGCGAAGGAACTGGTCGTTGGCAAAGAGTGTCTCGAAGTGCTCAAGTCCGACCCAGGGGCTGCCGGCGATACCGCGGAAGATCGAATAGTCCTTGAAAGCGATCTGCAGTCCGTACATCGGCTTGTAAAGAAAAACGGCGAACCAGATGATCATCGGCAAGAGCATGAGGTAAAGCTGCCATTCGCGTTTCAAGTGCTCGACTGCAGCTTCGAACGGCCCGATGGTAGCGCTGTGCTCGTCAGAGATCGCGACCTCACTTTTGGAGAGCGGCCGCTCCTTTTCCTGAACCGTCATGATCAAGCCCCTGCCTCAAGAGAAAGGGACCGACCGGTCTCGGCGTCAAACAGCTTCATGAGATCGGGCCGGACATGGAGCGTATCGACACCGGTCAGATGGCCCACGTCTCCAAGTGTCTCGACACGGGCAACAAAGGACATTCCGTCGAAGTCAGTGTGCAACAACGCTTCCGAACCCAGCGTTTCCACAAGGTCGAGATTGACATTGATCGGGAAAGATCCGGGAACCTCATTGACGGTGACATGTTCCGGGCGAATTCCCAAAATGACCGGCCTGCCCGTTTCGTGCCGGAGGGATTCCGATTTGGGCAACTTCACTTTAATTCGTCCGACCTGAGCCAGAGGCCCGCTGTCGCCAGCTTCCAGAAAACCATGGAGCTGGTTCATTGGCGGCGAGCCGATAAATCCGGCAACAAACCTGTTTGCAGGGTTGTTGAACAGATCCATCGGTGTTCCGATTTGCTCGATCACACCCTGGTTCATCACAACGATTCGGTCGGCGAGCGTCATGGCCTCGACCTGATCGTGGGTCACGTAGATGCTGGTGACGCCGAGCCGTTTGTGCAGCCGCTTGATTTCGGCCCGCATCTGGGTCCGCAACTTGGCGTCGAGGTTGGAAAGCGGTTCGTCAAACAGGAAGACCTTCGGGTGCCGGACAATTGCCCGGCCCATTGCAACCCGCTGACGCTGCCCGCCAGACAGGTCAGAAGGCCTGCGCGCGAGGAAGTCCGTCAGGCCCAGGATCTCTGCAACTTCATGCACGGCTTTCTTGATTTCGGCTTTGGGGACCTTTCGTATCCTGAGACCGAATGCGATATTGTCAGCAACGTTCAAATGCGGGTAGAGCGCGTAGTTTTGAAAGACCATGGCGACGTCCCGGTCCTTGGGCGCGACCTTGTTAACAACGCGATCATCAATGGTAAGCGTGCCGCCCGTGATGGCTTCCAGTCCGGCAATCATGCGAAGCGTGGTGGATTTGCCGCAGCCGGAGGGACCGACCAGAACCACAAACTCCTTTGGATCGATCCTGAGATCTATCCCATGCACGACTTGAAGCGCCCCGTATTTCTTCACAATTTTGCTAAGGACAACTCCGGACATGCTTCCTCCCTGGAAGCCGGACAACCTGCCAATCAGCCATAGCTCATCGTTCGGGCGACAGAGACTCGCCCGGTGGTATCCGGCTTACAAATTTAAACATTTTTCGATCTCTTGGCCTTGGCCCAACTCCCTATCAGGCCCTACCGGGTATCTAGAGACCGCTCTCGCGCATTTTGAACATTTGTCGAACCGAGTTTCTGAACCAAGTCAGACAACTGTTTTAATTCACGTTTCAGACTTCTGCCTTTGATGCTCATCGCGTCTGGACGATCGCGTTGTACAGCGACACATCACATCGCCGTGCAGCGCGCCATGCATTCAGCCTTACAAGATGCAGAGTCACAATTCAAGATTAATTTTTACAAATAAATTACAAAAACGCATTTTTTAAATTCCTTGAAACGCATTGCACACATGGAACTCCACCCTCAGAAATTTGAAATAGTTCCCAACTATCTCTTAAGCATCTGTTTTTAAACATATAAAAATATAATGTATTTTGCACGCCTCCGAAATGACGTCAAAATTCTCTCTTCATTTAGGTTTTACAAATTATTGACAAGTTGGCAAGTCAGCGTTATTCATCAGCCTATGACCCAGCCAAGCGAAAACTGCCGAAACGGTGGAACGTACGCCATGAGCGGATTGAGCACCGAAACTCACGAAAAACTGTTGCGAGTCAGCACAGCAACTCTGACGACTGTCATGTTCAAACGCGGACTTCGAAACATATTCCTGCAGGGCCTGCACAGGCTTCGCAAAGGGCCGAACATGATTGGGCCGGCCTACACGCTGCGCTACATTCCAGCACGCGAAGACCTGGACAACCTGGATTCCTTTGCAGACAGAACAAATGCCCAGCGGAAGGGCGTTGAGGAATGTCCGCATGGAGCCGTTTTCGTAATTGATTCCCGAGGAGACGCTTCGGCCGCGTCCGCCGGCTGCATCCTGGCGATGCGCCTGCAGGCCAGAGGATGCGCCGGCGTTGTCACCGATGGCGGGTTTCGCGATACACCTGAAATTGCCGAACTCGACATGCCCGGTTATCATGCAAGACCAAGCGCACCGACCAACTTGACGAAGCATCATGCTGTTGCGGTAAATGATCCGATTGCATGCGGCGGCGTATCCGTGTTTCCGGGCGATATTATTGTTGGCGACAACGAGGGAGTTGTTTGCATACCGAAACATATGGCAAATGAAGTAGCGAACGAAGCTGCCGAAATGACGGTCTTCGAAGACTTCGTGATGGAGATGGTGAAACAAGGCGCATCAACATTCGGGCTCTATCCCCCGACTGATCCGTCTACCGAAGACAGGTTTATAGTGTGGCGGCAGAAAAACGGACGGTAAATCAAACCCACTTGAGCGAACGGCAGGTGCGGGACAGAACACTGTCCGATCGCGCCTATGAAAATATCCTGTCCAAAATCATGGATGGCGACATTCCAGTTGGCGGCAAACTTCCAACGGAGCAGGTTCTTTCAAGTGAGCTCGGGGTTTCCCGCCCGGTGCTGCGCCAGGCTCTGAAACAATTGCGCGAAGACGATGTCATCGTATCCCGCCAAGGGTCGGGGTCTTTCGTGAAGCGGCGTCCGGAGGGCGCTATTCTCGATTTTGCACCCATCGGTTCGATTGCCGACATTCAGCGTACTTTTGAATTCAGGGCAGCCGTGGAAGGAGAAGCTGCTTATCTGGCCGCTGAAAGACGCACGGATTCGGATCTGAACGAACTGCGCGCTTCTCTAACCGAACTTGACCGTTGCATCGCCGAGGGAGAGTTGGGTGTAGCAGCGGACGAGATCTTTCATGTTGCGGTCTGCAATGCGGCAGATAACAAGTATTTCGTCGCGGCACGGTCGTCCATGAAGCCAAATATTCTGACCGGCATGAACCTGACCCGCAATCTTTCACTTACCAAGCCTCAAGACCGTATGAAGCTGGTTCAAGCTGAGCATTATGAAATTTTCGAAGCAATCGAGAAAGGCGACCGCAGCGCGGCCCGTAACGCCATGCGAGCCCATGTTGAAAATGCCCGCAAGCGCATTTTTGAGGGCTGATCCTCACCGTTTGATTGCAACTGATACACTGCACGGGGATGCGTGAACCCGTCTGAGAAATTAGTTCAGAGACGATGTTTCCGCGAAGACGCCGAAAGCCGAAGCAGCTGCCGCCGTCCCGCACCTAAGTGAAGGACAAACGACAGCTGTTCTTTCCTCGGGAGGGAAGTCAATTAGGTTTGCGGCCAACCATGAGCCTCTAGAAAGTCATCGCGGCGCGGTGTGAAGGCATCAAGGAGGCTGCCAGCCTCTTCACAGACACACGAATGAATGGCGTTTGAGGGAATGACCATCGCATCTCCTGGCCCAAGCACTTTGGTCTGACCCTCCACCGTGAAACGAAAGCGCCCCGAGGCAACATAAGTCGTTTGCAAGTGAGGATGATTGTGGGCAGCGCCCTCGCCACCTTTTTCAAACCGGAACTCGACCATCATGATGTCTTTGTCCTCACAAAGAATGCGCCGCTTTGCACCAGGTCCGCTGTCCATCCATTCAGAGGCTGCATCAGAATTTACAATCATGTCGTTGCCTAGTTGTAAAATTTGTATTTGATTTGTTTTATTTGTAAACAAACTAAAGTCGACATGCAATTGAAAAATGCCGTTCCGCAGTCACCTTTCGGCAAGTCCCCACAATACCTCCGGTATTCCCAGTCACTCCAGCATCACCCCCTATCGGGGCTTGCAAGTCTGGCACAAAACAGCAGAATGTTATCGATATCATTTTGGAGAGAGATGTGGAAACGACCCAGACAACCCAAGTCCTGACCCATCAGGGCACCTTGACACTCTTGACGGCTGCTGTCGCAAAAGCTGAAGAAATCGGTCAGCCACAATGCATTGTCATCGTGGATGCCAGCGGCGAAGTCCTGGCGGAAATCCGCATGACCGGAGCTAAATTTCTAAGCCGGAAAAGTGCACTTGCGAAAGCATTGACGGCAGCTTCCATTGGCGCGGCCACCGTCAATGTTCCAGAGGAAGTCCGCACTCTGATCGGACTTGCGACCGGTGGCAACGTGACCGGACTTCCCGGTGGAATGCCGATTGTCGTCAACGGTGCGGTGCTTGGCGGCATTGGCGTTGGCTCTGGGTCAGGAGAACAAGACATTGAAGTCGCGCGTGCTGCACTTGCGGCCATTGGCGCTGAAACTTGAGGGCATCAATCCTTTGATCGGTCAGCGCTTGACCATGAAGTGCTGCGCGCTCTTTTGAGAGTCTTGGCCACGAATGCAGAACCGGCCGGGCCTCTCAATTGGGAGACCCGGCCAGCGCGCTGCTTCAAGAAAGGAATGCTGCTGCTTCTCAGTTAAAGGCGATCTGCGCCTTGACAGCCTGGCTGCGGTCCCCGGCTGTCTTGAAAGCGGCAACTGCATCGCTGAGCGGGAATGTCTGAGTGATGAACGGCTTGACGTCGATCAGACCCTTTTGCATCAGACTGACGCCGGTAAAGAACTCTTCGTGAAACCGAAATGAGCCCTTCAAGGAAAGTTCCTTGGCCGTCAGCGCCATCATCGGCACCGGCATATCGCCGCCAAGACCGAGCTGAACGATTGTGCCGCCCGGTCGCATCGCTGAAATACCGGAAGCAAGTGCCGGGGCTGCTCCTGAGCATTCGAAAAGAACATCGAACGTACCCTTGTCGGCGAAATAGGCCTCAAGCCCTTCCGGAGTTTCGGCCATATTGATGACACGATCGGCTCCGGCCGTTTCAGCCTTGGAAAGCGTGAATGCACTGAGATCCGTTGCAACGATGAGGTCCGCACCGGCGCGACGTGCCGCGAGGATGCACAGGATCCCGATCGGACCGCATCCTGTCACCAGGACAGACTTTCCAAGCATGCTGCCGGCATTACGCACGGCATGCAGACACACGGCGAGCGGCTCTGCCATGGCCGCTTCTCCGGGAGACAATCCATCAGCTGGTGCGCACTGCGAAGCATCTGCAACAAGAACCTCACGAAATGCTCCCTGAATATGCGGAAAGGGCATTGCGCTGCCGTAGAACCGCATATTCAGGCACTGATTGAATTGTCCCTCGTTGCAGAACCGGCAGTTCCCGCAAGGTCGCGACGGCGATACGGCGACCAGCTGTCCAATGGACAGGCCTGAAACGCCTTCGCCTAGAGCGGTGATATGACCTGCAACTTCATGACCGAGGATCATTGGCTCTTTCAAGCGAACCGGACCGAAGCCGCCATGGTTATAGTAGTGCAGATCGGAGCCGCAAATGCCGCCTCTCGCGAGTTCGATCTGAACCTCACCTGGACCAGGGGGGCGACGCTCTGCTCCTCAATGCGCAGGTCTTCGGCTGCGTGAATCACTATGGCTTTCATGATGTCCTCACAGCACAGGCGTCAATAGTTCGCGGCCATCGAAATGCGCCTTCAGATTGTCGCGTACCAACTTGCCCATGGCCTTTCTGGTTTCAACGGTACCGGAGGCGTGGTGCGGCTGCAAAAGCACGTTGTTCAATTCCAGAAACCGCGGGTTCAGTGCGGGCTCGCCCTCAAACACGTCAAGGGCAGCTGCCCCGAGGCGTCCGTTTTCAAGTGCATCCAACAAAGCGTTCTCGTCGATATTCGACGCGCGGCTGATATTGATCACCATGCCTTGTGGGCCAATTGCCTCAATCACCTGACTGTTGACGATGTGCCGGGTTTCCGCCGAGGCTGCGAGAGTAACAAAAAGGAAGTCCGAGTGACGCGCCAGTTCGACTGCATCGGGCACAAATGTCCAATCCGCGGCATATTCCTTCGGACCGATGTCGCTGTAGGCGATATCAAGATCGAAGCCAGCAAGCCTTTTGCCGACTTCAAACCCGATCCGGCCAAGACCGAGAATGCCAGCCTTCTTGCCCCATACGCGGCTTTTTAGAGGATAGAGCCCCTTTTCGACCCAACTGCCATCCCTGACCCAGGTTTCCGCACCGACGAGCCCGCGCGATTGTGCAAGCATCATTGCAACACCAAGGTCAGCGACGTCGTTGGTCAGAACGTCAGGCGTGTTGGTCACGCGAATATTGCGCTCCCGGCAGACCTGAAGGTCCACCGCGTCAAACCCGACGCCATATACGGAAATGACCTCGACGTTGGGACAGGCTTCGATCATGGCCCTGTCTGCACCCAGCTCTCCGCGCGTTGCGATCCCGCGGACGCTCTCGCCAACCGAAGACAGAAAGGCTCCAGCGTCTGATGCCTCAAACAACTTGTGCATGTGAAAACTCTCCTGGAGCGGGATTTGATCCCACTCCGGATACGGACCGACTTGAAGAATGTCGGGTTTGCTCATTGGCACGCTCCCTACTTGACAACTAATGTTATCGATAACATATTCGAAAAAACTGTCAATCAATTCGCGTCAAAAAGGAAATTCGATGAGCCTTTCACTGTTTGATCTGTCCGGAAAGCGGGCGCTGATTACCGGCTCTTCGCAAGGAATCGGCTTTGCATTGGCGCGCGGTCTCGCGGCCGCCGGTGCCAAGATCGTTCTAAACGGCCGTTCGGCGGACAAGCTAGCCACGGCGGCCACGCAGCTTCGCTCGGAGGGCTTCAGCGTTGAGGAACTGCTTTTCGATGTGACCGATCATGATGCCGTTCGAAAGGCTGTCGACGACTTCGAAGCGGCCAAAGGCCCCATCGATATTCTCGTGAACAATGCGGGCATGCAGCACCGGACGCAGCTGGAAGACTTTCCGGCGGATGCGTTCGAGCGCCTTCTCCAGACGAACATTGCCTCTGTTTTCCATGTCGGACAGGCGGTTGCGCGCCACATGATCACACGAGGTGCCGGCAAGATCGTCAATATCTGCTCCGTTCAAACGGCCCTCGCACGTCCCGGCATTGCACCCTATACAGCGACAAAGGGAGCGGTAGCGAACCTGACCAAAGGTATGGCGACCGACTGGGCCAAGCACGGCCTGCAGTGCAACGGGCTCGCACCAGGGTACTTCGACACACCGCTGAACGCAGCGCTTGTGAATGATCCTGAGTTCAGCGCCTGGCTGGAAAAACGCACGCCAGCCGGCCGCTGGGGCAAAGTAGAGGAGCTCGTCGGAACCTGTGTGTTCCTGTCCTCCGATGCCTCCTCATTCGTCAATGGTACAACCGTCTTTGTCGACGGTGGCATTTCGGCGTGCCTGTGATGGTTGCCTATGTCGTCATGGGCGTATCGGGCTGCGGCAAATCGGAAATCGGTCGCGGTTTCGCCCGTGCGATTGGCGGGACATTTGTTGATGGTGACGACCTGCACCCGGAAGAAAACATTGCAAAAATGGGCCGCGGCGAACCACTGACAGATGAAGATCGCGCTCCTTGGCTGGACAAGGTCGGAGACAGACTGAAGGAAGCGGATGAACCGACTGTCATCGCCTGTTCAGCGCTCAGACGTATCTATCGGGAACGCATCTCCGGCAGAGCTGAACGACCCGTGACTTTTCTCTATCTGGAGGGGTCACGTGACATTCTTACCAGCCGCATGAACAACAGATCGGGACACTTCATGCCTGTCGCCCTGCTGGACAGCCAGCTCGCGACGCTGGAACCGCCTGCCGTGGACGAAATGTTCGTCTCCGCATCAATCGACCAAACACCGGATATGGTGATCGCCACCTTGTTGTCCGGACTTCGAAGGGAAACAAAATGAGCGAAAAAGCAGCTCTAATCGGTGCTGGCGCCATGGGAGGCGCGATCGGAACGCGTCTTCTGGAAACCGGCAACACTCTGACCGTGTTCGATCTGGACGCCGAAAAAGTTTCTGCCCTGGTCGAGAAAGGTGCCACTGCTGCAGCCTCGGCCGCTGAAGCAGCGGCCCAGGCGGACTTTGTGGTGACAAGCCTGAATTCGCCCAAGATCGTCGAGATCGCGGTTTTTGGCGAGAACGGTGTTTCCTCCGGCGCGCGGCCAGGCACTCTCATCATCGACATGTCATCCATCGACCCGGATGCGACCAAGGCACTGGCGTCGAAGGCAGCGGATGCCGGATTGCGTTGGGTGGACAGCCCTCTGTCGGGTGGTGCGCCCAAAGCCTTGATCGGTGAACTGACGTTGATGGCCGGTGGTGCAGAGGCCGATGTCAAGGATGCGCACCGGATCCTGAAACACGTCTCGAGCAACTACACCCATATGGGCCCGGTTGGCGCGGGCCAGACAACCAAACTCATCAATCAGGTTCTTTGCGGTCTCGGATTTCTGGCAGTTGCGGAAGCAACTCAGCTCGCGCTGGACGCCGGTGTAGACGCTCAAAAAATACCGACAGCGCTCAAGGGCGGACGGGCAGATAGTGCCATCCTGCAGGAATACATGCCTCGTTTCGTCGACAAGGATTACAGGCGCACGGGACGGATCGACAACATGGTCAAGGACCTCAACGGCGCGCAGGATCTTGCACGCCGAACCCATACCGCCATGCCCCTGACGGCCTTGTGCGCCGAGGTGCACAGGATGCTGACCTCCGCCGGACTTGGCGGCGAAGACCAGGCCGCACTGATGGAATTTTTCAAGGGACCCGACAAGGAGCAGTTTCAATGATCACCCGTTTCGCGCTTTTCGAGGGCAGCATCAAGACAGGCCGAACGGATGCGTTCAGATCTGCGGTAACCGAACGGCTTGTTCCCCTGTGGCGGCAGTTTCCCGGCAACACGGATGTGCGTGTCATGTTTGGAGAGGAGCGGGATGAAGGAGCGCCGGAATTTCCGCTCATCCTGGCCATTACCTATCCGGACAAAACTGCAATGGCGGGTGCACTGGAAAGCGCCGCGCGCAACGAATCGCGCGAAGTCACGGGCGAGATAGTGGCCGAGTTTTTCGATGGCCGCATTCATCACCACGTAACCGAGGCCAACGAATACACAGGCTGAAACCGCCGAATTCTTGGTTTCGTCAGAGCGCATGACCATCAGCCGGCAGTCTTGTTTGCAGTTGCTAGTGCGTTCTGACAGTTTTACGCCTGTTTTGAGAGCGGAGGGCGTATGCAACGACCTGTTACAATGAAGGATGTGGCTGAAAAGGCGGGCGTTTCCGTGATGACCGTCAGCCGTGCCTTCAAGAAGCACGCATCTGTCGGTGAGAAGACACGCAAACGCATCCTGCAAATTGCCGACGATCTCGGATATGTATTCGACAGCACCGCCGCAACCTTCAAGTCGCAGCGTACCGGCTTCGTCGCCGTGACGATCCCTTCCATCAACAATGCGAACTTTGCCGATACGGTCGGCGCGCTTTCCGAAGTCCTCAAGGCTTCGGACCTGCAGGTGCTCCTCGGATATTCCAACTACGACATCCGAGAAGAGGAGCGGATTGTCGAGCAGTTCCTGAAACGACGTCCCGAAGCCATTGTGCTGACAGGCGGGCGCCACACCGACCGGACCCGTCAACTTCTTGCAAGAGCAAAAATCCCCGTCATCGAGACCTGGGACCTGCCTGAAGATCCGATAGGCCACGTCGTCGGATTTTCCAATTCCGCCACCATGCATGACCTTGTCGGGCATCTGGTCAAAACCGGCCGAAAACGCATCGCCTTTATCGGAGGGGATACCGACGGCGACACACGTGGTGCGGACCGCCGCCGTGGTTTCATCAATGCGATGAACCGGCACAATCTTTCGAAGGATAGATTGATCGGCGCGGGAGAACCGCCGATTTCAATGCGCGAGGGAGCCGATGCGATGTCCCTGCTCTTGAGGGATTTTCCGGACACGGACGCAGTTATCTGCGTATCGGATCTGTCGGCGTTCGGTGCCCTGACCGAGTGCATGCGCAAAGACGTGCGGGTGCCGGAAGACATCGCCATAGCCGGTTTCGGTGCCTATGACATCTCATCGGTCTGTGTGCCGACACTCACGACGGTTGATCCTCATCCGGTCGAAATCGGACACAAGACAGGGGAAATTATTGTCTCGCTGCTACGAGGCTCCGGCGATAACGACTGTGACCCGATCCGGCTGGAAATCGGGCCACAGCTAAGCATAAGACAATCCAGCTCTTAAGCAGTGGTCATTTCTGCGACGCTGCAAGAATGGCATTCACAAGCGTATCGCCATTTTGCTCGATAAAGGCGTCCCAAACAGGCTTCACCTTGTCCTGAAATGCCGCTCCATCCACATCGCGGTTGACTTTCATCCCTGCTTCTTCAAGCGCTGTGATCATCTCGTCTTCCTTGGAGATGCTCAACTCGCGCTGCATGGCAACAGCTTCGGCGGCAACTTCAAGCACAGTCTTTTGCTGCTCTTCGGTCAGACCGTTGAACTTGTTCAGGTTCATCGCAACCGCCAGGGGTGAATAAGCATGTTGCGTCATGCTCAAATAGTCCTGAACCTCATAGAACTTGAAGGAGAGCGTGACCCCGATCGGGTGGTCCTGACTGTCGACAACACCTGTTTCCAGCGCTGTATAAAGCTCAGCTACCGGGATTTGCTGTGGGTTCGCATCCAGCGCGGCAAACATGTCGTTAAGCGCTTTGGAATTGTTGACGCGCATGCGCAATCCCGCAACATCATCGGGTGTGCGGATAGGACCTTTGTTGTTGGTCATATTGCGGTAGCCGTTCTCGGAATACCCAAGCCCTTTCAGACCATGATCTTCGAATTTTGCAAGAACGCTCTGACCGACGTCGCCATCCAGAACCGAATACGCCGTCTCGCGCGTCGGGAACATGAAAGGCAGCGTGAAGGCAGCTGATTCCGGCATCAAACCGGAAAAATTGTTGAGGCCAACCATGACGACATCGATGATACCGGCCCGCGCGCCATCGATCATGGTCGCGTCATTTCCAAGCTGTCCCTGAGGAAAGATTTGAACCTTGACTTCGCCGTTCGTGCGCGCATCGACTTCTTTTTGAAAGAACTTCGCAAGATCCTGCTGCAGATCGGTCTCCGGAGCTGCATGTGCAAACTTCAAAGTGACCTCTGCGAGAGAAGATGTTGCCATGCTCAGCGTCAGGAACGTTGCCAGACCAATTTTTGTCAGGTGATTTTTCATTGAGAATTCCTCCCTACTCAGCCGATGAACCATTTCATCGGGACCGTGATGATGCTCGGGAACGCAACGAAGAGTGCGAGGAGCACCAGATATGCAGCGATGAAAGGCCAAGAGCCTTTGACCGCCGCTGACATCGGCACACGGCCGACGCCGCAAACGACGTTCAGGACAGTTCCAACTGGAGGTGTGATCAGTCCGATGGAGCAGTTGATGACGAACATCAAACCGAAATAGACAGGGTCGATGTTGGCCAACTTGACCACTGGCATAAGCAGTGGCACCAGGATGAGGATAGTTGGTGACAGATCCATCACCATGCCGACACACAGCACCAATATCATGATGACGGCCATCAGCAGGCGCGGATTCTCGACCAACGGTCCTAGCAAGGTCGCAAGTTGTTGCGGCAGTTGCGCAACGGTGATGAGCCAAGCAGCCACCATGGCGCAGCCGACCAGAAACATCACCATGGCCGTTGAACGGCCTGCATTCACGAGTATCTGGAAGAAACCCCGCAGCGTCATCTCCCGGTAGATCACTGTAGAGACAAGGATCGCGTAGACGGCTGCGACCACCGCGGCTTCCGTAGGTGTAAAGACGCCAAAGCGAATGCCTCCGATGATGATAATCGGCAGAAACAACGCCCAGATGCCATCCTTGAAGGCGGCGATGCGTTCTTGGGCTGTTGCACGCTCGAGCGTCTCGACGTTTTCGCTCCGCATGAGCACATTCCAGACCAGCATTAATGCGAGGCCCATCATCAAGCCGGGGACAATGCCGCCCAGGAACAGGTTCTTGATTGAAATGTTTCCGGCAACCCCGATCAGGATGAGTGGCAAGGAAGGTGGGATCACGGGCGCAATGATCCCACCGGACGCAAGCAGGCCCACCGAACAGCCGCTGGGATAGCCAGCTTTTTGCATCATCGGATAGAGGATCGCGACCAGAGCCGCAGCGTCAGCGACAGCAGACCCTGACAGGCCCGCAAGAAGGATCGCCGTCAAAATGGCTACATACCCGAGACCACCACGCTTGTGACCGATCATGGAAACCGCCATGCGCACGATGCGCTTGGACAATCCGCCGGTGGACATCACTTCGCCGGCGACCAGGAAAAACGGAATTGCAAGCAGCGGAAAGCTGTCGACCCCATTGATGAGCGCCTGTGCCAGTATGTCGGCGCTGAACAGATTCAATTGAAGCATCAGCGCGATTGCTGCCAGAAGCAGAGCAAAAGCAACCGGTAACCCGAGAAGAATAGCGCCGATCAGGACACTCAGAAAAAGCAGGAGGGTCAATGATTTCCCTCCTGTTCTTCGTCGAAGTCGAGGGCGTCCGGAAAAAACACGCGCACAGCCGCAATGACGGTCATCAGAACGGCGGAGACAACACCGGCAAGATAAAACAGGGCGGACGGCAACCCGGTCAGTTGCGAAATGTTGTTCCAGTTTGCGTTCATCTGACGAAACGCACCCCAGAACAGCATTAGCACCGCAACCAGAATGACGAGGTAGGCCAAGCGACGCAGAAAAGGCACAAGTTTGGGAAACAGCACCTCGGAAAATTCCGTTACCGCGAGATGCTCACTTCTGCGCAGAACCACGGCCGCACCAAGCATGACAACCCAGACCAGGCCCAGTCGTGACAGCTCAACGGATGGTCGCAACCCGGAAGAAAAGCCGTATCGCAGGACCACGTTTGTGAATACCAGCACAATCATCGCCAGAAGCAGCGCTGCCATCATCCAGTCAACGAAGCGCCATAGCCACCGCCAATAAACCAATTTTTCCTCCCGAAAATCGATCACTCAAGTGCAAATTTGCCTTTAGGTTATCGATAACCTTATTATGTGTTATCGATAACAAAATAGATTGTCAACTCGACCAAGACAGTTATTTTGTCACACTGAGGATGGGCACCTGGGCTGGAGGAAAAATATGGTCACGCTCGAGGACGTTGCCAAATTGGCGAATGTCAGCACCATGACTGTTTCGAAGGTATTGCGGGGTACCGGCGCTATCTCCAAGCAGACACGAACACGCGTTTTCGAAGCCGCTGACAAGCTTGGCTATGTGCCAAATCGGCTCGCAGGCTCGCTCAGTGCCCGCAAGAGCATGTTGGTTGCGGTGCTGATCCCTTCGATAGCTGACACGGTTTACGCCGAGATCATAAGCAGCCTGCATAGCCTCCTGGATCAGGCCTCGCTCTCAATCTTTATTGCGGAAAGTCTCATGGATCCCGAGGTGGAAGAACGCCAGATCCAAGAACTTCTAAGCTTGCGACCGGCGTTTCTGGTACGCAGCGGAGGTATCGCCTCCACCCAGCGCACAAAAATGCTGCTTCAGCGGTTCGGTGTTCCTCACATTCAAATCTGGGATGGAGATGACCCGCAGGGACAAGCCACTGTCGGCCCATCGCATATTGAAGCAGGAAAAATTGCGGCAAGTCACTTCCTGGAGCTTGGGCTACGCAAGGTCGCTTACATAGGAGCGGAAACCCATAAAGACATTTGTGCATACCGGCGCATGGAAAGTTTCATAGGTGACATGACGGCAGCCGGTGCGGAAACGCGCGTTCTAACGGAACCCGACCTTCCGCGTCAGGCAGAGAGTGGAGAGCTTCTAACACACCGCCTTCTTGAAGACGGATTGCAAGTCGATGGGATTTTTTATCTGAATGATGCAATGGCTATCGGAGGATTGAGAGTCCTCCTAAAGGCAGGCCTTCGAGTGCCTGAAGATGTCCGCGTTATGGGCTTCAACGGAACATCGAGAGAGCAGACGATCAACACAAGACTGACAACAATCAGCACAAATGGTCACGCGCTCGGGCAGACAGTTGCCAAAGCCATTCTTGAAAACATCGGCGGCCAATTGCCGACAAGCCGCACTCTTTGCCCTGTTACGCTGGATTTAGGCAACACCACCTAGTCAGCCAGTTCACGCAACATCAAACCGTATCGCCTGCGACAAGCGTGAATCCGACATCAGAGACGGGCTCGAGCAGGTCGCCATTGATCCGCAAGAGCAGTTTTTCAGCAGCGAGCTGTCCGATGCGGAGGTGATTAACCTGAACCGTCGTCAGCCGATACGGCAAGACAGAGGCAATCGGCAATTCGCCCCAACCCGCAATTCCAAGGTCCCCCGGTATGGAGATTTTCTGTGCCTCGCAGAATTGGACCGCACCCACTGCCATATTGTCGTTCTGAAAGAAAACAACCTCTACAGACGGGTCCGCAGACAGAAGCTGCTCCGTTCCATAATAGCCGGGGTAAAACCCGGGAATGTCATTCAGGCACAGCTGTTTTGTCAGGCGGCCACCGCCATCTTCGATAGCTTTCGCATACCCGTGAAGCCGCGCTGTCGCTGCATTCGCCGTGTCGTGAGACGTGCCCACATACCCGAAACGCTGATAGCCCTTGGACAACAGAAAACGGCCCATATCATAACCGCTGTCAAAGTGGTTCAGGCCGACGCACATGTCGATCGGACTTGAATTCAGATCCCAGATTTCGACAAGCGGCACACCGGCCCCGGCGAGCAGTTGCAAGGCTCTTGGCGTATGGGCCCGGCCGGTCAGAATCAGACCTGCCGGCTGCCAGGACAACACAGTCTCAACCCAGCTTTCCTCCTCGGCCAAAACATGCTGCGTCATGCCCAGAACAGTCTGATGATTGAAGCTCACCAGCTTCCGGTCGATTCCTTCCAGAACGTGTGTGAATACCTCGTTGCCCAGATCGGGAATGCTCACTCCGATAAAGGTCGATTTTTTGTCGCCTGCAAAGACGGTCGCCAGTCTGTTGGGCAGATACCCGAGCCGCTCGACTTCCGCCAAAACCTTGACGCGTGTCTTTTCCGAAAAACCACCTTCATCTCTGAGGACACGACTGGCAGTCATCTTGGACACACCTGCCGCCCTGGCGACCTCGGCAAGGCTTACTTTATTGTTTTTGCTGGAAATTTTCTGCTCTGGCAAAATTTAAGTTACCGGTAACTTTTTTGATTGACTTCACTATATGACGAGTCAATGATAATGCCACGTTACCGGTAACTCAATGTCTGTCTTGGGAGAAGATGCACAGTCCGGTCGCGGCGGGAGGAAGATAGTGCCAGGCAGTTTACAAAACCGGCTGTTCTTTGACGGCATCCAAAAGCATTTCGGCGGGACCTACGCCGTTCGGGACGTTTCCCTTGCTGTCGACCGGGGTGAAATCGTCGCGCTTTTGGGCGAGAATGGTGCCGGCAAATCAACACTCATCAAGATTCTCGGTGGCATTCACAAACCCGACGCAGGGCGCGTTTTGATTGACGGCGAGACTTACGAGCATCGCCCGGGTGGTTTCGGACAACGTCAATCCGTCGCCTTCATCCACCAGGATCTGGGCATGATCGAGTGGATGACCGTAGCCGAGAACATGTCTCTTGCGCTTGGCTTTTCCAAAAAACTCGGTCTGATCAATTGGGGCAACGCAGAAAATTTCGCTGCTGAAGCCCTTAAGAAAGTCGGTTGCGATTTCGATCCAACAACCCGGGTGCAGGACCTTTCCAGAACGGAGAAGTCCCTAGTGGCGATTGCCCGTGCCCTTGCGGTCGATTGTGATTTCCTTGTTCTGGACGAACCGACCGCTTCACTCCCGGCAGATGAGGTCAACCGCCTGTTCAATGCACTCAGGCCACTTCGCGAACGCGGTGTTGGAATGATCTATGTGTCTCACAGGCTCGACGAGATTTTCCAGATCGCCGACCGTGTTGCGGTTCTTCGCGACGGTGTGCTTGTTGGCGTACGGGCCATTCAGCACACGACAACCGAAGAACTCGTTCACATGATTGTCGGGCGAAAGACCCGTCAGGTCAGCAAGCTTGCCGAAGCACCGGGGAAACCGGTCCTCAGCGTGGCGAACCTGAAAACGCACAATGCAGGGCCGGTTGATTTCACCCTGCACCAGAACGAGTTGGTCGGACTGGTCGGATTGCGCGGCGCGGGACACGAGCAGATTGCCAGGGCCCTTTATGGCATGGAAGATCATGAAGGCGAGGTTGTTCTGAACGGTCAGGGAACCCCGGACCTGCGCAACACCAAAACAGCGCTTGATTCCGGCATTGGTCTGGTCGCCCGCGACCGCACCGAGGAATCCGTTGCCCTTCCCCTCACCATTCGCGAGAACACGTTCTTGAACCCGGCGTCGACCGGGCGGGGCCTCTTGTCTTTCCTGTCACCGGACAAGGAAACAAAAATGGCGGAGGCGATCGGCCGGGAAGTCGCTCTGAGCCCCAACGACCAGTCGCTCGCCATTGAAGCACTTTCAGGCGGCAACCAGCAAAAGGTTGTGATTGCAAGGTGGCTGGCGACAAAACGCAAGCTGCTGATCTGCGAAGATCCGACAGCCGGTGTCGATGTCGGCGCCAAGGCGGAAATCTATGCGCTATTGAACAAGGCACTTCGCGAAGGTGTCGGGCTTTTGCTTGTGTCAACAGATTTTGAAGAAGTCGCAACGATCTGCCATCGCGCCATCGTTTTCAGTCAGGGCAAGATTGTTGAAGAACTCTCGGGCACCAAACTGTCCACGGAAAACCTGATTCAAGCGGCTTCGGCCAGCAACGCCGCAGCTGCCTAAGGATAAGAAACATGCAATCTCTTGAATCCAATGCACTGGAGCCAACCAAGGCGGAAATGGAAGGCCTGTCCCTGCGCAGCAGGCTTTTCAGGCTCCTGCCCGTCTACGGGCTCGTGATCCTGACCCTGTTGCTTATCCTGCTGTTTTCGATCCTTTTGCCACGGACATTTCCGACACTATTGAACCTGCGTGCGATCATCTCCGATAAAGCCATTATCGCGCTTTTGTCTCTTGGTGCAATGATCCCGATGGCGGCTGGACGGATCGACCTGACGGTCGGTTATGGCATCGTGCTCTGGCATATTCTGGCGATCAGCCTGCAAACCATGTTCGGCATCCCCTGGCCGGCCGCGGTCATGATCGTTCTGATGCTCGGCGCAATGACCGGCTTCTTCAACGGGCTGCTCGTGGAAGTCGCCAAGATCGACAGTTTCATCGCAACACTCGGTACCGGAACGGTTCTCTATGCGATTGCGCTTTGGCATACAGGTGGACGCCAGGTGGTCGGTGTATTGCCGGAAGGGTTTTATGCGGTGAACGGAACGTTCGTGTTCGGTCTGCCGATCACGGGATTTTACGTGCTTGCCATCACAATCGCCATGTGGCTGGTGCTCGAATACACACCGATTGGCCGATACCTTTATGCCATCGGCGCCAACCAGCGTGCTGCGCAGCTGAACGGCATTCCCACACGTAAATACGTCATCGGATCCTTCATGGCATCTGGAATGATGACCGCGCTCGCTGGCGTGTTGCTGGCCTCAAAGCTTCGGATTGGTCAGGCGAGTGTCGGACTTGAATTCCTGCTGCCGGCGCTGGTCGGTGCATTCCTTGGATCGACAACCATCAAACCCGGCCGGGTCAATGTTTGGGGCACCGTTGTCGGTGTTGCCATCCTGGCTGTCGGGATCTCCGGCATCCAGCAGTTCGGCGGATCTTTCTGGGTTGAGCCACTCTTCAATGGCGTGACCCTGCTGATCGCAATCGGCATTGCCGGCTATGCGCAACGCCGCAAAGGCGCTGCGAAAAAATAAGAATTTTGCAAAGGGAGGATAGAATGCAAAAGCGTGATTTTCTGAAGACCATTTTGGCAACGACAATGCTTGCCGGTTCCGTGTTGCCTGCATTTGCAGAAACCGCATGGGACGGCCCAACAAGCGGCCCTGCGGGCGCGGATGGCAAAACCATCGTGGTGGTTGCGGCCGACCTCAAAAACGGCGGCATCCTGGGCGTGACCAATGGTGTTGAAGAAGCAGCCGACAAGATCGGCTGGGAGGTCCGCGTCCTGGACGGCGCTGGCTCTATCCAGGGCCGGACCGCCGCTATCGGTCAAGCGCTGGCACTTCAGCCCGACGGGATCGTCATCAACGGTTTTGACGCTGTTGAACAGCAGGCCGCGCTTGAGGGGGTCGTGACGGCCGATATTCCAATGGTGGCCTGGCACTCCGGCCCGAAGATCGGCTGCGACGCTCCGGGAGGCATTTTCGCAAATATCTCGACCGATGCGATGACCGTTTCCGAAGTCGCTGCAAACTGGGCGATCGACGATGGCGGCAAGGATATCGGTGTCATCATTTTCACCGATTCCACGTATCAGATCGCGATCGACAAGGCCGACCGGCTGAAGGAGACCGTTGAAGCTGCCGGTGGCAAGGTTCTGGAATATGTCGACACCCCAATTGCCGACACATCGACCCGTATGGGACCGCTCACCACAAGTCTCTTGCAGAAATACGGAGACAGCTGGACCCATGCGCTCGCGATCAACGATCTCTATTTCGATTTCATGGGGCCGGCACTGACGTCTGCGGGAATTTCCGCAGCTGACGGGCCGCAGGCGGGCTCTGCCGGAGACGGTTCGGAAGCCGCTTTCCAACGTATTCGGACCGGCGGCTATCAGACGATCACCGTTGCTGAACCGCTTAACCTGCAGGGTTGGCAGCTTGTCGACGAGTTGAACCGTGCCGTACAAGGACAGCCTTGTTCCGGTTACGTGACTTCTCCTGCCCTTGTGACCAAAGAAGGGCTTGAGAAGATGGGCGACAGCAACTCCTTCGATCCCGATACGCCTTATCGTGAGGCTTACGCCGCCATCTGGGGCAAGTAAGCACTCACAAAGCGGGTCGCCTGACGCAGCCGCCAGGCGACCTGCTGACAACCGAGCAAAGCTAATAACTGAAGGTCTTTTTTGCCGTGGTGCTACCGCGGACAGGAAAGATTTGTCCAAAACTCAGGGTGGAACAATGTCTTCGGACAACAAAGATGCAGAACCCTTGGTCGTCATGCGCAACATCTCCAAGCGATTTGGCGGCGTGCAGGCGCTCTCGCAAGTCAACCTGGACGCTTACGCAGGCGAAGTTCTTGCGATTGTCGGCGACAACGGTGCCGGCAAATCGACGCTGATCAAAATTCTCACCGGGGTCTATCAACCGACCGAGGGCGAAATTTTCGTTGGCGGGGAAAAACTCGTCATGAACAGTCACTCCGATGCAATCGATCAGGGTATCGATGCGGTTTATCAGACACTGGCTCTTGCCGACCACCTTGATCCAGCCGCGAACATGTTTCTCGGAAACGAGCTCACCCGTTCGTTCCTCGGCATCCCCACGCTCGACAACAAGAGGATGCGCACCGAAACGGAGCGCGTGCTGTTTGAGCGTCTAGGTGTGCGTTTGCGTTCGCTCGATGTTCCCACGGCAAGCCTGTCCGGAGGTCAGCGACAGGCAGTGGCCATCGCGCGCGCTGTCTATCACGAGGGCCTTCGGGTCCTCGTGATGGACGAACCGACCGCGGCTCTTGGGCCCCAGGAGACTGCGCGTACGCTGAAACTCATCAAAACACTGAAAGAACAGGGACTGGTGGTCATTCTGATTTCCCATTCCCTGGACGACGTTTTTGAAGTCGCCGATCGCGTCCATGTCCAGCGCCGCGGCAAATGTGCCGGTGTGGTCAAGGTGGCCGACAGTTCCCAACAGGATGTGCTGGGACTGATCGTCGGTGCGGAAGAAGCGGCTTAGGAGGCCAAGATGGCAACAACCACTCATCCAGGAACACCGATGAAGCTTTCAGAGCGCATCGAACCGTTCCTGGCCATTATCGGCCCGATGGTCATGATTTTGGCCATACTTCTCTTCATGGGCGTCGCGGAACCAGCCCGGTATTTCAGGCTTTCGAACCTGAACCTGATCCTTTTGGACGCTGCGCTCTACATGCCGATGGCGATGGCGATGACGTTCGTCATCACCCAGCGAGGCATCGACCTTTCCATTGGCTCGATCGCGGCCCTGTCGAGCATCGTGATGGCGTTCCTGATCAAGCAATATGGATTTTCCACGCCTATCGCGATTGCATTTGCACTGATGCTCGGAGCCCTGTTCGGCCTGATCAACGGTCTGGTCATCTCCAAATTCAAGGTGCCTGACCTGATCGGTACATTGGCCATGGATCTTGTCTATCGCGGACTTGCTCTTGTCATCGCCAAGGGCCTCGTGCTTGCCAGATTTCCGGATCTTATGACCGACATCGGCAGGGGACAGATCCCGGGCTTCATTCCGGTACCGGTGGTCATTGGTCTTTTGACGATGGCGCTTGGCTACTGGCTGCTGAAGAAAACTTATTTCGGCCGCTACACGGTCGCGATCGGCTCCAACCCGGAAGCAGCTGAAATGACCGGGATCGCGGTCGATCGCTACAAAATTTACGCCTATGTTCTTATGGGTGCTTCCGCAGCGCTCGCCGGCGTCATGCTGACAGGCAAGTTGAACGCCATCCAGGCGACTTCCGCCCCTTATTTCAACCTTCATGTCATTGCGGCTGTTGTCGTTGGCGGAACGTCTCTCTTTGGCGGGCGAGCTTCCATGCTCGGTTCACTGGCAGGTGTTCTGCTTCTGTCGATGATGATCAACGCCCTGGTCACGCTCAGGATCGAATTCTTCTGGCAGTCCGTTGCCTCCGGGGTTGTGATTGTTTCGTCGGTGGCACTCTACACCTGGCTTCAAAAGAAGGACCGTGACGGGGCCAAAGGCTTCGTGGCCGGTTTGACGACGCCGGAAAGCCTCAGGCTGCTGCGGCTGTGCGGCCTGATCGGCGGAGGACTGTTGCTTCTACTTCTCATTGGATCTCTGCTTTCCGGCGCACCCGTTGCCAGTGGTTGAGATCCCTTACCGCGGCATTCATCACAGGGAGGAAAAGATGATGAATAAACTGCTTAAATCCACACTCGCTCTCCTGCTGCTATCTGGCACGAGCGCGCTGGCAGAAGACAAATTGCCTTTGAAGGAGCTTCCCGGCATCGCCGATCGCGACTACTGGGTTCCCGGAGAGGTGAATGCGGAAGGAAAACTGGAGGCACTGCAGGCGGTTGTCGGCGCAAAAGGTGTGCCGTTTACCGGGTCTCAGGAAAAGCCGGTGGAAATCGCGCTGATCTACCCGTCGGCGGACACATCCGACTTCTGGGCAAGAAACTTTCTGGCTATGACAAAGCGCCTGGACGAGCTTGGCATCAAATACAACACCACCGAGTTCGCCAGCCGTCAGATTGAACACTCGCTTCAGTCGACCTACGCCAATCAGGTGCTTCAGGATGGAGACATCTATGACTATGTGATCTTCGGCCCGTCCGAACTGGCCATTCAGGCCGACAACATAGACAAACTGGCCGAGAATGAAGACTTCACGACTTATGTCTGGGCATTCCACACTCCACTAAAGGATCTGAAGAACCAGCCTGACGTGTGGTTCGACTTCTCGTCGGCAGCAGGTGCTCTTGTGATGTGCGACTATATGCTGGAGCGTCTCGGATCGGATGTTACCATGGCCATGAACCGGGGTATTCCGGGCATCACCGACGATCAGCGGTCTGGTGATTTCAAAGACTGCGTCATGGAAAAAGGCAACTGGAAAGTCGCTTACGAGCACTATGGTGAGTATCAGCGTGAAGGCGGTTTTGAAGGCACAAGCCTGATCCTTCAGGCTTATCCGGAAGCAACCATCATCCACAACGCCAACACCGCCATGGCGATGGGCAGCGTTGAGGCGCAGATCTCAGTTGGCAAGGAAAAGGAAGTCTTTTCGACCGGCTGGGGTGGTACAGGCCTAGAGCTTGATGCCATTCGCCGCGGTGAATTGGACGCGACCCCCATGCGCATGGGCGACGATGTCGGTGCCGCAACTGCTGAAGCCATCAAGGCCGATCTGGAAGATCGTGCAGGCGAACTGCCGCTTGTATTCCTTGGCAGGATCACGGTTGCTCATGATCAGCTTGAGGCGGCGGAACTTGACGCACTTCAACAGGAAGCCTTCCGCTTCTCGGGCATCGGTGCGCTTGAGCGCTAAGGGATCTGAACCAAACCCTGGACACCTGCCCAGGGAAAGATAAGAGCCTTTAATATCACTTGACTGGTGGGATGTTTCCGCTCACACATGTGATCGATAACATCCCATCTCTTTGTCGGGAAGGCAGTTTGTCCAGCCCCACTGTTGGGCGGTGGCACCGATATTTGGGCAATCCTCCATCGCTTTCAGTGGACACCTGACACGCCCTTCAGGCGGCTTTTCTCCTGATAGTGCCAGAGCATGTGATTGAGTTGCATCGGTGTGCTGGAAATACCTGGAGGCAAAGGGGTGACGGAACAAAGCGGTAAACCAAGTCCGGTCACGATGCGGGATGTCGCAAAAGCTGCTGGCGTTTCCCGCATGACCGTTTCGCGCGCCCTGCGAAAAGACAGCCCCGTTTCGCCGGAAACGAGGGCGCATATTTTGAAAATAGTACGGGACATGAATTATGTTCCCGACCAGATGGCGGGTAGCCTGACAACCAAGAAGTCCGGTTTTGTCGCAACTCTTCTGCCTTCCCTCAACAATCTTCACTTTGCACTGACAGTTCAATCGCTCACCGAGGAGCTTGAGGAAATCGGATTGCAAATCCTGCTCGGCCACACAGCTTATTCGGCCGAGAGAGAAGAAGAGCTTCTTGAAACCATGCTTCGGCGTCGGCCAGAAGCCATAGTCCTTTCCTATGACGGCCACACCGACAGGACCAGGCGCCTGATGAAAACCGCAGCCGTTCCTGTTGTCGAAATCTGGGAGAAGCCGGACCGTCCGATTGCACACACGGTTGGGTTTTCCAACTTTGAAGCCGCCAAGAAAATGACCGAGCAAGTCATCGCAAAAGGATATCAGCGGATCGCCTTTGTGGGCGAAAGTCAGGACGACTGGACCCGTGGTGCAGCACGGCGCATGGGCTTTGTCTCTGCCATGGAAGACGCCGGACTGGATTGTCATCGGCTGATCGGTTTCGGCATGCCGCCGCTTTCCATCGAGAGTGGCGCAGCTGCTGCTTCGCAGTTGCTGCGAGACCATCCAGACACACAATGCCTGATCTGTGTTTCGGACGTTGCCGCGTTTGGCGCACAAAGCTGGCTGTTGTCGCAGGGATACAGGATCCCCGACGATATTGCTGTTGCGGGATTTGGTAATTTCGAGGTGTCCCGCTTTGCCACCCCGAGCATCTCGACAGTTGTCGTCGACCCGGAAGGGATAGGGCGAGAAACAGGCAAGCTTTTGAAACGGCTGTTTTCCTCAAGCGATCCGTTGCTTAACTCCCCCAGCACATCCACGTGCCGGCGACCGTCGCCTTTCGACAGAGCTGCTAAGCACTCTCTTCGAGAAAGATTCTTCTCATTGCGTCAAAAAATTCTTGTTACCGATAACATTTCTGCTAATGTGACCGGTAACATAACAGTGCCAAAAAAGAGTTTGGCGGCTCGGGAGGAAACATGCCTCGTATTCATCTGGAAAATCTGGTGAAGCGATACGGCGACTTTGAAGTCCTGCACGGTATCAATCTGGAAATGCACGAGAACGAGTTCACCGTTCTCGTCGGACCATCAGGCTGTGGCAAGTCGACAACGTTGCGCATGATCGCGGGTCTGGAGACGGTTAGCTCCGGCGAAATCTTTATCAACGAAAAGCCGGTCAGTCATCTGGAGCCCAAAGCCCGCGACCTGGCAATGGTCTTCCAGGACTATGCGCTTTATCCGCACATGAATGTCGCCAAGAACATGTCGTTTGCGCTGCGACTGCAAAGACGGCCCAAAGCCGAGATCGACGAGAAAGTCGGCGCTGTTGCGGACATGCTTGGGCTGACCAAATTTCTGCATAGAAAGCCGGGAGAACTTTCGGGCGGACAACGGCAGCGAGTTGCCATGGGCCGGGCCCTTACCCGCGATGCCGGCACGTTTCTTTTCGATGAACCGCTATCGAACCTGGACGCCAAGCTTCGCGGTCAGATGCGTGCCGAACTGGCACTCATGCGCCAAAAAGTGCGCAAGAACATGATCTATGTGACCCACGATCAGATTGAGGCCATGACATTGGCTGATCGGATCGTCGTCATGCATGGCGGTTACATCCAACAACAGGGAACACCGGAAGAACTCTTCAAACGACCGGTCAACAAATTCGTTGCCGGTTTTCTGGGGTCCCCTCCCATGAATTTTCTGGATGCGAACCTCGAGGAACGTGCCGGCCGCCTTTTTGTGCACGGAGCGGGTTTCGACATCGCCTTGCCGGAAGACAAAATCGCTGCAGCCAAGGCGCACAACGATGGCGCCCTTACCTTGGGTATCCGGCCGTCGGACCTGCATTTCAACCCGGATGCACCGGATGAAAGCTCCATCGATCTCAAGGTGATCGTCTCTGAATACATCGGCGCGCAATCAGTGCTGCTGTGTGCATGCGGCGACCAGAATGTCGAAGTTGAACTGAAGTCGGAAACACCTATCGCACTGGGTGAAACACTGAGATTTGCGGTCAACACTGAAGGAATTCACATGTTCGACCGCGAGACAGAGGTTGCCATTCGGTGATCTGAGAATTTTGCAAGGGAGGAGTAATATGCTGAGTTATCTGAAAACAACCGTATGCGCTGCCGCCGGGCTGGCCATGGCCGCGACTTCGGTCATCGCAGACCCTTACGCGGATCATCGCGGTGAAACACTCGTCGTGAATTTTCCAGCTCACCCGCATTTTGATGCGGTGATGAAGGTGTTGCCGGAATTCACCAAGGAAACAGGCATCAATGTTGAAGTCGACCAGCTTCAATATCTGAAAATGCGCGAACGTCAGACGCTCGAACTGACCAAGAACAAGGGCGACTATGACCTGATTGCCTATGTCGTCTTTTCCAAGGCTGACTATGTCTATGCCGATCAGCTGGAAAATCTTGCACGCTATTTCATGAACCCCAAGCTCGCCGATCCTAACTTCGACGCCGAAGATCTGATCGATGGATATGTCGCAAATATTGGCGTCGCGGGCGGCAAAAAGGGATACCTTCCTGGCCCGACCGGCTCCTTGTTCGGCCTGCCGTTCGGATCGGAAACGTCCATTCTCGGCTACCGGAAGGACATTTTCGAAAAGCACGACCTAAAGGTTCCCGAAACCTATGATGAGCTTCTTGAACTTGCCTGCCTCATTCCCGAACTTGAGCCGGGCATGGGCGGTCTGGCCTCGCGGGCGGCATCGGGTCACCATGCCAGCCACGCCTTCCTGCTTCACCTGGCACCACTTGGTGGCAGGATCTTCGATGACGAGTGGAACCCGATCGTCGACAACGAAGCCGGCGTCAAAGCCGCTGAAGCGTTGAAGAAAATCGTGAATTGTGGCGCCGAAGGATCCAAGACGTTCGGCTTTGCCGAGGCCGGAGCTTCGTTCCTGCAGGGCAATTCCGCGATGTTCCTCGACTCCACCGTCTTTGCAGGTCAGGTCAACAATCCCGACAAATCAAAGGTGGTTGGCAAGATTGGCTGGGCTCCGCATCCCGTTGGTGTCCGCGCCGGCTCTCAGACAGGTGGTTTCGGCATTGGCATTCCGAAAAACGCGCCTAACAAAGATGCGGCCTTCTTGCTGATGCAGTGGCTGACATCGAAAAAGGCCGACAAACTGATTGCGCTCGCAGGTGGCAATCCGTCCCGCTATTCGACGCACGCAGATCCTGAGGTGAACGAGAAGTTTCCGCATATGGAGACCTTCGGCGAAGCATTGAAGAATGCCGATCCGGACTGGCGTCCGATTATCCCCGTCTGGGGCAAAATCAACGCTGACCTTGGCACCACGCTTTCCAAGATCATCGTCGACGACTTCCCGATCCAGGAGTCTCTTGAAGGCGTCTCGGTACGGACGCGGGCCCTCATGGATGAGGCCGGCTACTACACCTGGACCCAGTAAAACGTGTCCCCCACGGCCCAGCCGTGGGGGTCTCCAATTCAATCGTGACATTGAAAGCGATCTGCAATGAGCGTTGCGATCAAGGCCAACAAGCTGACCCCCTATCTGTTTCTGGCGCCTGCCGGGATCATCCTCATCTTCGCGCTGCTCTATCCGATCGGCTACATGGTTTATGCCAGTTTTCTGGACTGGAGCCCCAGCCAACGGATCGGCCAGGCCGAATTCATCGGATTGCGCAACTACATCAATCTGATGAGCGACGAAGCCTTTCGTGAGAGTTTCTGGGTCACCATCCGATTTGCTGCAGTTGTCGTGACGTTGGAAATGGCGCTTGGCGTCGGTCTGGCGCTGCTTCTGGATCGCAACATTCCCGGAATGGCCGTATTGCGCACGGTCTTCATCCTGCCGATGATGATCGCGCCCATCGTTGTCGGTCTCATGTGGCGCTACATGTACCACCCGACCGTCGGGATCTTCAATCGCACGCTCAAGGACATGGGATTGGAAGGTATTCCATGGCTTTCTGACAGCACGTGGTCGTTCATTGCTGTCGTCATTGCCGATGTCTGGCAATGGACGCCCTTCATTTTCATTCTTGCTCTTGCCGCCATGCAATCCCTGCCCCGGTCCGCGCTGGAAGCTGCCGAGATCGACGGGGCGAGCGAGTGGCAAAAAATTATCCTCATCAAACTTCCCCTGATGATGCCAGTCCTGATCGTGACGCTGCTTTTGCGCCTGATCGATGCCTTCAAGGTTCTGGAAGTCATTCTGGTTCTGACAAATGGCGGTCCTGGTCTTTCAACTGAAATTCTTGCGCTGAGGATCTTCAGAACCGCCCAGGAGTTTCAGGAACTCGGCGAAGCCGCGGCCATGTCGAATGTCCTCCTGATGCTGCTTATGGCCATCACGATCGGAATGTTTGCTTACAACCGTGTGCAGGAAGCGCGCGCTGCCAGGCAACGGGCGATTGCCGAAAAGGGAGATGACTGATGGCGTCCCAAACACAGACCCGAAATCCTGCCTTTTATGCCCTGATCGCAGCGCTCGTCTTCATGAGCGCGGGCCCGATTGCGCTGATGCTGGCAACCTCGTTCAAGACCAATGTCGACGTTTACGACGCATCGGTTTCCGCGTTTTTCTTCACGCCCACGATCCAGAACTACGAAACCGTATTATGCAACGTGTTGTGGTATGAGCCGGCGCATGTGGACTATTGCGACCCGACCTTCGGACGCGCCCTCAAGAACTCCTTGATCGTCGGCCTGATCTCGACCGGGCTGACGCTGGTGATCGGCTGTATGGCGGCTTATGCACTGGTGCGCTTCCGCTTCATGGGACGCGGCACGGTCTCCATGACCACCCTATTGATGCGCATGGTTCCACCGGCGGTTCTGTTGGTCCCCGTTTTCGGGATCTGGACGTTCCAGTTCGGCCTGGACCAGACCTACACCGGCATCATCTTGATCTATACGGCCATGAACCTGCCCTTCGTGATCTGGATCCTGCAGAGTTTCATCGTACAGGTTCCGATCCAGCTTGAAGAGGCTGCCCGCATGGATGGAGCCAACCCTTTCCAGGTTTTTTTCCTAGTGGTGCTGCCGATCATTCAGCCCGGGCTTGCAGCCGCGGCGATCTTCACATTCCGGATTGCCTGGAACGAGTTTCTCCTGGCCAATGCCTTGTCCGGCAGATCGACCAGAACAGTGCCGGTCACGATCGTGAACTCGATCACCGAATATGACATCAATTGGGGAGTGATCATGGCGACCGGCATGTTGCTCGCGATCCCGCCGATCCTTTTCACCTTCGTTGCGTCAAAGCAGATCATCACGGGAATGACGGCGGGGGCTGTCAAGGGATGATCTGGGACTGGCTGCTCTCCCCGGCGGACCCGGCCCGGGCCCATGATGTGGGAGTGGCCTTGTCCTGGCATGCCCGCACTATGGTGCTCGGCTGGGGAGTGCTGGCGCCATCGGCGGTGATCGCCGCTCGATACTTCAAGGTGCTTCCGAGGCAGAAGTGGCCGAAAGAACTGGACAACAAGACCTGGTGGCGCTGGCACTGGATATCGCAAAGCCTGGTTCTGGTATTGTCCGCCATTGGCCTCGGCCTGGTCCTGGTGTCGGAACAGAATACCGGAGCTGCCATTCTGCACCGCACCTTCGGGTACAGCGTTCTGGTGCTGGGTCTCTTCCAGGCGCTTTCCGGCCTCCTGCGCGGCAGCAAGGGCGGGCCGACCAGCCGCGCTGCGGACGGGTCACTGCGCGGTGACCACTATGACATGACGCTTCGCAGGCAACTCTTTGAAACCTATCACAAGCTCTTGGGTTACATCACATTGATCCTGATGATCGGCGCTTTTGCCAGTGGCCTCTGGCAGGCAAATGCCCCCAAATGGATGTGGATTTTTCTGTCCCTTTGGTGGTTGGGCTTGCTCTTTGTGGCCTTTATCCTTGAAAAAAGAGGCTGGGCTTTCGACACCTATCAGGCGATCTGGGGCCCTGACCCGTCTCACCCGGGCAATCGGATGACAAGGCTCGAAGACAAGGTGCAAGCACCTCGTTCCAGCATCGGGCCCTACAGCAAGAAGCGAGATATGTAATGTTCGGCGTGCTTGAAGGAACCGGATTTGAGGTCATCGAACCTGAGTTCGCTGCCTGCTTTATCGGTCATGCAAGGGTTGAGCGGCTGTGGACCGGTGCCAGATGGTCCGAAGGCCCTGCCTGGTTTCCGGCAGGCCGCTATCTGGTCTGGTCCGATATTCCGAACAATCGGATGATGCGATGGGACGAAACCGATGGTTCTGTGTCCGTCTTTCGCGCGCCGTCCAACAATTCAAACGGCAATACAACGGATAGACAGGGCCGCCTTGTCTCGTGTGAACACCTGACCCGGCGCGTAACGCGAACCGAACACGACGGGTCCATCAAAGTTCTTGCCGACGCGTGGTCCGGCAAAAGGTTGAACTCGCCCAATGATGTCGTTGTGAAATCCGACGGATCGGTATGGTTCACCGATCCTTTCTACGGCATCTTGATGGACTATGAAGGCGAACGCGCGGAGAGTGAAATCGGGGCCTGCCACGTCTACCGCGCAGACCCCGACACAGGCACCGTCGAGACGGTTTCCACCGACTTCGTCAAGCCGAATGGCCTGGCCTTTTCTCCAGATGAAAAGTCCCTCTTTATCGCCGACACGGGCGGCACCCACCAGGAAGACGGGCCGGCACATATCCGAAAATTCGAGATCGGCAGCGACGGCAAGACACTTCACGGCGGCGAGGTTTTCGCCCACTGCACCAACGGCTTTTTCGATGGCTTCCGGTTCGACAGGGACGGCCGCATCTGGACATCCGCCGCCGACGGCGTCCACTGCCTCAACTCCCACGGTGACCTCATCGGGAAGATCCACATCCCAGAAATCGTCTCCAACGTCTGCTTCGGCAGCAGCAAACTCAACCGCCTGTTCATCACTGGCACAAGTTCGCTTTATTCAGTTTATCTGAACGTAAACGGTGTTGGTGTGTGAGGTGTGGATGACGGGTATAGGCTCTGCATCTAACGCGACGTTCGATTGATCACAGTCATTTAAAGATCATGGTGTGAACTGCCTGGGACAGAGCTCGCTACCTGTTGGTTACTTGCACCCATAAGTGACCGGTGAATTCTCCCGAAAAAATCATTCTTCAGTGAGCTGCCTTCACCTGAGTTTGGACACCATCTTTCCAAGTCATGACACTTGCACTTCCGTGGCTCGTTAGGCGCTTAGCCAGTAAGACGCAAGTGTCGTGACTGCCACCAAAAAATAGACTCATTTGATCGTCGTTAATAACTTGCTGAGCAATCGAATAGATAATCAGGAACAAGCGAATGCTTGCGAACACATAAAATTTGAAGGTTTTAATCAACAGACCTGCAAACAAGCTCTGGATTTCTCGCCTCTGTCTATGGATGACAGATCGAAACAGCAATAAAATATTCTTCCTGTATACGGCAGGAAAATTCTATTCGTGCCAAGTGTTTTAGTTGAGAGTTGTCTTGAGACCAAGCATTCGATTTTGCTCACGGCTTTATGAGGAATTCTTAAGTGTGCACACTTTGCCTTGCAACCGGTAGAACTGTCGACTTTCCGGTGGTTGCCGGCTTTACCTGCAGCAATGCCACTGCCCAAAGCTCAAATTCACTCAGTGCATCTAAACCCCTTTATTCCAATGACCAGATCGCCTACCAACTGACCAATGTCTTCTGGGGCGGCTCTGACCGGTCCTTCAATGTCGGCGTTGGTGGATCCATTTCCGTGAACATCACCGCGTTAACTTCCGCGGGCCAGAACCTTGCGCGACAGGCGCTGGAGTTGTGGAGCGATACGACCGGCCTTTCCTTCAGCTTCGCCTCCGGCGGTGCCCAGATCACGTTTGACGACGGTGATGCCTGGAGCGCCTGGAACTGGTCTTCGACCAGTGGTGGCACGATCTATTCCAGCAACACAAATGTCGGGACGAGCTGGGTCGGTTTTTACGGTTCCGGCATCAACACCTACTCGCTGCAGACCTATGTGCATGAAATCGGACATGCACTCGGCCTGGGGCACGCGGGCAACTATAACGGTTCGGCAAGCTACGGCACGGACAATCACTATGCCAATGACAGTTGGCAATCTTCCGTCATGTCGTATTTCAGCCAATCCGAAAATACGTCCATCAACGCCAGCTATACCTACGCGATCACACCACAAGTCGCCGACATAATCGCCATTCGAAACCTGTACGGAAGCTCAGGCACCACGCGCACGGGCAATACCACCTACGGCGACAACGCCAACTCTGGCGATCTCATGCAGCAAATCAGTGGCATGAACAGCTACATTTCCTACACCATCATCGACGACGGCGGTGTCGACACACTCAACTTCTCATCCTCCAGCGCCAATCAAACCATTGACCTGCGCGAAGAAGCTATCTCCAGCGTGCGCGGATACACCGGAAATCTGATAATTTCTCGCGGTTCGGCGATTGAAAATGCTGCTGGTGGTGGAGGAAACGATACGCTTTTCGGGAATGATGCCATCAACCTGCTATCCGGTAACAATGGCTCAGACACGCTCAGAGGCGGAAACGGTCAAGACGTCCTGCGGGGCGGTAGCGGCGCAGACGCCCTGTTTGGCGATGCGGGGTATGACTGGGCATTCTATGACACTTCCAATGCCGCAGTTTACGTCAATCTGGCTATCAGCTCTGCCAAGATCGGCGGGCATGCCCAGGGCGACACTCTCACCAGCATCGAACGTATTCTTGGCTCCCAGTACAATGACATAATAACCGGTGATAACGTCCACAACTTCCTGAGAGGAAACGGCGGCAACGACACGCTCCGGGGCGGCAACGGCAATGACATCCTGCGCGGCGGTGACGGCAATGACTTCCTTCGAGGAGACAGCGGCGCCGACACGCTTCAGGGTGGTGACGGGTGGGACTGGGCGTTCTATGACACGTCAAACGCGGCGGTTTACGTCAATCTGGCTATCAGCTCTGCCAAAATCGGCGGGCACGCCCAGGGCGACACCCTCACCAGCATCGAACGTATTCTCGGCTCCCAGTACAACGACATCATAACCGGTGACAACGCTCACAACTTCCTGAGAGGAAACAGTGGCAACGACGCACTCCGAGGCGGCAACGGCAATGACATCCTGCGCGGTGGTGACGGCAATGATTTCCTTCGAGGAGACAGCGGCGCTGACACGCTTCAGGGTGGTGACGGGCTGGATTGGGCATTCTATGACACTTCCAATGCCGCGGTTTACGTCAATTTGACTGTCAGTTCTTCCAAAATCGGCGGGCATGCTCAAGGCGACACCCTCACCAGCATCGAGCGTATTCTCGGCTCCCAGTACAACGACATCATTACCGGTGACAGCGCCCACAACTTTCTGAGAGGAAACGGTGGCAACGACGCGCTGCGCGGGGGCAACGGCAATGACATCCTGCGTGGCGGTGATGGCCATGATACCCTTCGAGGAGACAGCGGCGCCGACACGCTTCAGGGTGGTGACGGGTGGGACTGGGCGTTCTATGACACGTCAAATGCATCGGTCGTCATAAACCTGGCCAACGGGTCTCCCGAGACCGGAGGGTACGCACAGGGCGATGTTCTCACCGGCATCGAGCGTATTCTCGGCTCCCTGTTCAACGACAGCATCACCGGCGACGGTGGTCACAATTTCCTGCGAGGCAACAACGGCGACGACACCATCAGCGCCGGAGCCGGCAACGACTATGTCCGGGGCGGTGACGGCCATGATCTGCTTCGGGGCGGCAGCGGCAACGACACGCTCGAGGGAAGTGCTGGAGATGACACCTTCTATTTCCTCACCGCCGGGGGAACGGACACGATTACCGACTTCGAGGACGGATCCGATATGATGAGGATCGGCCTCGGCCTCTCATCCTTCTCCGATCTTGCCGTTTCCGACAATGGCGCGGATGCAATGATCACTTTTGCCAGCAACACCATTGTCTTGCAGAATTTCGACCACGCACTTCTGTCCTCAGACGATTTTTCCTTTGTCTGAATGCCCTCTCCAGCCCGGTGCAAGGCAACTTCATCCGTCGCTTTGCGGATGTTTCCGCATGGCTCAGATCAACTCCAACTGACAGCAATCAATATACAGGACAAAACCGAAGTGCGCTGAAATCTGAAAGGAAAAACCCTGCGGGCCAGCGCTCGGCAGATTGATGTTTCCGTCAGCTCCGACGAAAGATTCTAAAGAGTTGGAACTTCATTCCGGCGTCCCGGGCGAAGGCTTCAACCATCAATTTTCCACGTGAGTTTCGATGTATTTTTCACTCCTGCCAAAGCCCTGCTCGCAAATAGCTCCGGAGGAAGATTTGGTCCTTTGACATTACCGCTCGCCAGACCTATGAATGCACCATCTTCCGCCCCGTTTGGTGAGCGAGGAGCTACCTTTTGTTTTGGGCGTCGCTGCAAGCTGGCTTACCGAAGAGGCGTGCAGAAAAGAAAATTAGTTGCTTCCGGTCAGGCAAATTGGTCATGAGCAACCTAGAAAACAGTAGAATGACGTGCCAGTCGTTGGCGTTGAAAAGCTGAGAATGAAAGACAGATCTAAAAAAAAGAATTTCACGCGGGTGCGGGATGAGGCCGAAATGTCTGGCCTTGAACGACATTTCAATCAACATGCGGAATGGCCTCTAGAGGTGTTTCCTCAGGTTAGAAATTCCGGAAATACAGACAAATTATCAACGGCATTGCGACGTTGTTGGGGTAAACCATGTCCAAAGTGATTGCAGAGATCGGTATTAATCATCGAGGATCTACGGAAGTTGCAAAAGAACTGGTGCAGATTGCGGGCGACGCGGGCGCTTGGGCCGTGAAGTTCCAGTATCGAGCAAAAAGCAATTTTTACTCGGAAGTCAATGAAATCGGCGACGAGATTATCAGCCAGGAACTTGAGCGCACGTATCTGGCGCCCGAGGATGTTCTCGATATCACCGAATTTGCAAAATCGCTCGGGCTGAAGGTTGGCATAAGCTTCTTCAAGTTTTCAGACTCTGCCGATTTCGGAGACGACATTCATCGATTCGACTTCTTCAAGGTTCCTTCCGCCGAACTTCTGAATTTCGAGCTAGTTGAACAATTGACCACCTTGAAGAAGCTGATCATCGTGAGCACCGGCGGCCACAGCGAGGAGATCATTTTCCGTGCAGTCGATCAGTTGAGATCCGTCGATAACCTCGTCTACCTGCATTGCATCTCCAACTACCCCGTCCTTCTTGGGAACCAGGAACTCGGCTTCATGAAGCGGCTTGCCGACCATGTCGGACAGCCGGTCGGATATTCAAGCCATGATCAGGATTGGGAAGTCTGTTTGTTTGCCACCGCATTGGGTGCAAATTACATTGAAAGACACCTGACGCTGGACAAGAACGGCTCGGGCCTTGATGACAGTTCAAGCTCCGATCCGGAAGAATTCGTGCAGTTGTGCCGCTTCACCAATACCTACCAGGGGCTGCTCGGAAGTGATCGGCGCGAGGTCAACCAGGGCGAACTGATCAACATGCAGAACCTGGGCTCATCGCTCTATGCGTTGCGGGACATCGAACCCGGGGAAGACGTCGGGCTGGACAATTGCGAAATCCGTGCGCCGAGAAAGGGGTTGACCCTTTCCGAACTCGAGGACGTTTCGAACAGGGCGGCAAAACGCAGGATCGAAAAAGGCCATGCGGTCACGTCGCTGCACTTCGCCGATGCGTGGAAAGCCTTGGACGACGACAAGATTGAATTTTGCAACGCCCACGAGTTCTCCATCCCAATCCGTCTTCATGACTCGCAGGTTCTTCAAAACAGGTTTCCGATCCGGAACTTCGAACTTCACCTGTCCTATAACGAGGTCTACTCCTACAAGGATAGTCCGGAGGAATTCCTCGCCAAAATCCACCGCGACAAGAAATACTCGATTCACCTGCCGGATTATCTGCCCGGCAACAGACTTATCGATCCGCTGTCGACCGATTCAGACATTAAGTCCGACAGCAAACAGATCATCGAAGTCTGCAACGACCTAGCTGTGAGCCTGCAAGAGCTTTCCGGTGCCGACGTGCCGGTGGTGGGCAGTTTTTCAAGGATTGTCTCCGAAGGCAAGGCAGCAACATACCAGCGGCTGCATGACTATCTCCAGGCGATAAAAGCATCTCGGAATGTCTCCATCTATCCGCAATGGCTGCCCAGAATTGCCTGGTATTTCGGCGGAGCGGAAGTGCTGGACATGTTCTGCGGAACAAACGATGTAGCGTTTGTGTCTGACCTGGGCATCGAGATCTGCCTTGATCTTTCCCATCTCATCCTCGCCGCGAACTATGACAAGGCCGACTGGCGCGAATGGTGCGACACACTGCTCCCGCTCGCTCAGCATCTCCATATCGCGGACGCAAAGGGCACGGACGGCGAAGGCATCGAGTTCGGAAAAGGGGAACTGGGTGACCTGTCGCCATATCTGAAAGTTCCGAAACGCAAAGTACTTGAAGTTTGGCAGGGTCATCTGAGTGAGGGTGATGGCTTTGACAAAGCAATAAATCATTTGAGGTCAAAATATGCCTAAAACACTGATTACCGGCATCTCCGGTCAAGACGGTTCCTATCTTGCGCGCATTCTTGTCGAGCGGGGACATGAAGTCTATGGCGCCATGCGCCGGGGCAGCACGGCAAAAACCGACCGCCTGCAGGAGGTCAACGTTCTGGACAAGATCCAGATGTGCACGATGGAAATCACCGAGTACGCCAACGTTCAGACGGTACTGTCTGACATCAGGCCGGACTACATCTACAACCTTGCAGCCCAGAGCTTCGTTGCGGACAGTTTCCACTTTCCCCACTACACATCAGACGTGAACTACATGGGTGTCATCAATCTGCTTGAGGCAGTTCGGCTGCTCAAGCTCGATTGCCGCATCTACCAGGCTTCGACATCTGAAATGTATGGCGACGTTCTGGAGAAGCCGCAGTCCGAAACGACGCCGTTCAATCCGATGAGCCCCTATGCGGTTTCAAAGCTGGCAGCTCACTCTCTCGTCAAGAACTACCGCGAGGCCTATGGCCTGTTCGCGACATCCGGCATCCTGTTCAATCACGAGTCCGAATTGCGTGGTCTTGAGTTCGTGACGCGGAAAATCACAAGCTGGCTTGCGAAAGTGAAGCTGTTCAATCACGAGCCGCTTCCGCTCGGAAACCTTTCCAGCGTCCGCGACTGGGGCTATGCCCCCGAATACACCGAAATGATGGTGAAAATGCTCGATCATGAACGCCCGGACGACTTTGTTATCTCCACCAACACCGAATACACGGTTCGCGAGTTTCTCGAAATGGCTGCACGCGAAATCGGGTTTGACCCGGTCTTCGAGGGTGAAGGACTTAAGGAGAAATGCTACGACAAGAAAGACGGCAAGCTCATCGCTTACGTCAATCCAAAGTACTACAGAGCGTCTGACGTTGTTTACCTGCGCGGCGACAACTCAAAAGCGTTGAACGAACTCGGCTGGCAGCCAAAGGTACTGACGCCCGAGATCGCCCGCAAAATGGCCGCATACGATCTGCAATTGCTGAACCGCAAGTAGGTTAAACAATCTGTGGTGTGGATCTGATGTTTCGATTGCTTGTTTCAGGTTTGTTGTCTCGCTGAAAATAAGAAAACTGAAACGCAGATCCAATCACACTCAGATTGTCAAATTCCATTTTTGCAAGGGGAAATACCATGAAAGCAGTCATTCTTGCTGGTGGTTTTGGAACTAGACTGGCCGAAGAAACATCTCGTATTCCCAAACCCATGGTAGAAATTGGCGGAATGCCGATCCTGCTGCACATAATGAAAATCTACAGCCACTACGGCGTAAAGGACTTCGTTATCTGCCTTGGGTACAAGGGCTACCTCATCAAAGAATATTTCTGCAATTACTACCGTCATACCAGTGACCTTACCGTCAACACCCGGACAGGTGACATAAAGGTTCACAAGCAAGGCGATTGTGACTGGAATGTCTCATTGATCGATACAGATCTTGAAACCATGACTGGTGGCCGAATCAAACGTATTCAAGACTACATTGATGGCGATTTCTTCATGACCTACGGCGACGGTCTGGCAGACATCAATATTGACAAGCTTCTCGAATTTCACAAGAAAAGCAACCGTCATGCGACCCTCACCGCAACGCTCCCCCGGCCGTTTTGGGGCGTTGAATATCGAAGACGGGCAGGTAAATACCTTTGAAGAGAAGCCGCGCGGCGACAATGCCTATGTGAATGGCGGGTTCTTTGTCCTTTCCCCTAAAGTATTTGACCATATCGAAGGGCCTTCAACGATCTGGGAACGCGAGCCACTCGAAACTTTGGCACGGGAGGGGCAACTTGGTGCCTACAAGCATGACGGCTTCTGGCAACCCATGGACACTCTCAGAGACAGGACAAACTTGGAAGCGCTCTGGGACGCAGGCAAGGCTCCCTGGAGGGTTTGGTAATGGGACCTTCTGCTGAGTTCTGGAAAGGCAAACGTGTTTTCCTAACCGGTCATACAGGTTTCAAGGGCGCATGGCTTTCTTTGTGGCTTGAGGAGCTGGGAGCCCATGTGACGGGTTATTCCATGGAGAAGCCGCCGACCAACCCAAACCTGTTCTCCGAGTTGAGTTTTGAGACTTTGCAGGACCACAGAGGAGATATCCGCGACTGGAACGATCTGTCGTCTGCGTTGGGCAAAGCTGAGCCTGAGATCGTCTTGCACCTGGCTGCCCAACCTCTGGTTCGCCTGTCCTATGAATCTCCGGTCGAAACCTATGCAACCAATGTGATGGGGACCGTAAACCTGCTGGACTGTGTACGGAAACGGCCAAGCATCAAGGCAGTCATCGTCGTGACGAGCGATAAATGCTATGAAAACAGGGAGTGGCACTGGGCCTATCGGGAAACTGACCGCATGGGTGGTCATGACCCTTATAGCAATTCCAAGGGCTGTACGGAGCTGGTTACCAATTCTTTCCGGCACTCCTACTTTGGCAAAGGTCAGCCTTCACAGGTTGCATCCGCTCGCGCGGGAAACGTCATAGGTGGCGGAGATTGGGGGGCGAACAGAATCGTTCCAGACTGCATTCGCGCCTTTCTGTCAAACAGTCCTGTCGTTCTCCGCAACCCAAGAGCGATCCGGCCATGGCAACACGTGCTGGAGCCACTGAGCGGCTATCTGGTGCTTGCTGAACGGCTTTACGAACAAAAACACAGTTATGCCGAAGGATGGAATTTCGGGCCCAAAGAGGACTCGGCACGACCAGTAGAAGATCTGGTCGACTATTTGTGCCAGTCTTGGGGACAGGGTGCTTCCTGGGCGCTGGCTTCAGATGCAGCAACGCAACCTCACGAAGCTCGGTTCCTCAAGATCGACGCGTCAAAGGCTCGCAACTTGTTGGCATGGCAGCCCAAACTGACGCTGGAGCAAACGATGCAGTGGACCTCAAACTGGTATAGGCTGCACTCTGAAGGTGAAAGTGCAAAGGCTCTTTGCGTTGCCCAAATAAACGAATATGCAACGCTAACCTGCCGGTCTAGTTGACGTTCCCACGCCGCCGGAACGTCAAACGTGAACTTTCGAACATGAACCACGAAGGGCAAACCAAACACACAGGTTAAATTGCCTCCAGTTCATGAAATACCTTCACAAATGCAAATCGGAGTTGATCTCTTTGGTTGGCCGAAACCGGAAATGTCAGATCCAAACCCACTACTACTGATGCTGTAGACAAACCAATTCTTGACGGTTGAATTCTATTGAAACGCAAAATTCCGAGAACTGAACTGCAGGCAGGCATGAGAAAGCGAAATGGAATTTCATCTTTGCCAGCCAGTAACACAATTGACAAGATTTATCTCCCCCAATCGGTAGAGTGAGCCCCCTGAAATGCAAAGTGTTTTTGAAACTCTGAAATCAATTGGCGTTGCAAACGAAGCAACCAGGGAGATTTATTCAACCAAAACCCGTGATCGCGACGATGTTCCTGTATTTCGAGATAAAGATTCTGGTGTAATCTACATTGACGGTTTTTATGGCGGAGACGAAATCTATAAGACCGGAGATTACAGGAAGAGCAATATTCAAAAAACGGGCAGTCGAGATTTCGAAATTTACCGAGATGCTGAACGGCGTTCGGCCGCATATCGTGTACATGTGGTGGGAAGAGATATCCTGGATTTCGGGTGCGGAGATGGCACGTTCCTTCAGTTGTCCAAAGACGTCGCAACTTCATGCAGGGGCATCGAACTGCAACAGGACTACATTGATGCGCTGAACGCAGCGGGCATTGCTTGCGACTCGTCACTGGAATGGGTCTTGGATGACTCCGTTGATACTGTTGTCAGTTTTCACGTCCTGGAACATTTGCCCTCGCCTCTGCCAATATTGAGTGAATTGGTCCGAGTTCTGAAACCCGGGGGAGCCGTGGTTTTTGAAGTGCCTCATGCGAACGACTTTCTCTTGAGCCAAGTCAACAGTGACGCTTTCAAGACATTTACACTTTGGAGCCAACACCTTGTTCTTCACACCCGTGACAGTTTGCGGCGATTGCTAACGGCTGCCGGACTGGGGGAAATCTTGATCGAGGGGGTGCAACGGTACCCGCTCTCCAATCACCTAAGATGGCTTTCGTCAGAAAAGCCGGGAGGGCACAAATGTCCGCTGGCTGCAATTGACACCCCAGACCTCACGAACGCCTATGAAGCTGCTCTCAACCGGATAGACGCCACAGATACCCTGGTTGCCATAGCTCGAAAGCCAGGGGATTGAACCTGGAAGGCCCACAAGCTTCATCCAGGCCATTGAACGAGAGTCTGGTCAGCGCTACTTTTGCTGAATTAACGCAATGAAACATATACAGTTTTTTGTATTCGAAACACTGGATCGTGTGCTAATGAACCTTGCAAGCGTTGGAATCGAAATAATTCTCATATTTGCCGCAAAGACTGCGCGAGTTGAAAAATAGATCGACAGTCTACCTCTAGACACTTATGAAACTCGGACTTGGGTAAAGGTTAAAAAACCTTGACGAAGAACCGTAAAAATCGCGATAAATGCAGCGTGCTGCCCAAAAAGGGTGAAATAGCTTTGAATTTTCGCGCGCCTCGACCAGATGTCGACTTGCAATCAAACCGAGAAGTTAAATCAGAATCACCGCCTCAAAGAGTGTCGCGGAGTATGAACGCTGACGTAAGCACTGTGAGAACCGCCGGAATGAAGAAGAAACGATTGATAATCTCCTCGGGGGCATTTTCGACCGCATCCAGTGTGGCCGTACTTAAGATAATTGGAAAGGCCGACGAGTTTGATGATTGTTTCGTATTAGGGCCGCATTTCACAAGATTAAGCGAGATCAAGAAGAATTTTGACTTTGCATTCAATATTTGGAAATTCACCGACAGCATAAGTTTAGATGGCGTTGTTTGTGAAACTGCAGAGGAAAATCCGCCAAATACGTTGCCCGAGTTCTATCCATATCCTGAAATTAAAAGAAGACTCAATAACTTATTCAGAGGTGAAGAAGTCTATGAAATAATTTGCGGCTTCTCACCGGCAACTCCTCATGCCAAGGCCTTGATCGAAATATTTCCCGACGCCAAGTTCACATTGGTGCCAGAAGGACTGGGAGCATATTTTACCGATGGCTACAAAGTTACCAAGCAAAATGAAAAGTACTTTTCCAGAATTGACTCTGCTTACTTTTACCAGCTTTCGCAACTTGAGGTTATGTTTGACTACGAGAAATATGGAACAGAACTCAACTACATTCCTGCCGACCGCCTAAAGAGCACAATCAGAGACTATATTAGCAAGAACAACGCTTCTCTGGATATTCCATCTGGAAAGAATATTATCTTCTTGTGGCACTACACACCGTTTGAAAGCAAGATTGACGATGAAATTTGCGACATTACGGCGGATATAATTCATAATCTCGAGAAGAAGGGCTACACTGTAATATTTAAACCCCACCCAAGGGATACGAAAGCCGACGAATATTTTTCTAGAATTCAAAGTCGGCTCAAGAATACGGATTCCTTTATCAAATTCCCCAAAAAGTGCGGCCTTCCAATTGAATTTTACTTTTTTGACAAAGAAAAAGTCGGAGCTGTCGCTGGTATTACATCCACGTCCCTGTATCTAGCTTCGAATTACTTCAACATACCTGCTTACGTGCTTCCTGAGCACGGTTTATATGCTGACAAGGCATCTACAAAATATACAATCATCGCCATGTCTGCATATCTTGCGGCTGTTTCCTTCCCTTCGATCTACCAACATTTCGATCGCATGAAGGCCGAGAAGGCCCAATCGTTTTGGCGGCAATACCCGCTCCAGCTAAACATCGTTTCCACACGGGAACTCAGGGAAGTTAAAACCGAGGTTCGAGCTCTTAAATCAGCCGCCAAGGGTAAGAAACAGTTTCCCGGCAAGCTCCTGATTTCTCCAATCAAGCTTATCACCGCAACAGGACGGTTATGCGTGACAAAGTATGAGCAACTGATCGATCTCGCCATAGAAGGAGAGCTCTACAGGCAAGCCCTTCTAATGGTTTATTCAGGCCGGATATTCAACCCGGGCTCCAAGGAGCTCTGGGTAAAGCAATTTACGGTCGCTCAAAAATCCGGGAAATTCCAGAAAGCCAAAGAAATTGCACTGAAAATGCAAGCAAGGTGGCCAAACAGTTGGCAAGGATACTGGTGCGAGAGCCAGTACTATCATGAAGAAGGCGACGTAAAAGCCGCCACTATGCTGCTCAACAAAGCCTTAGACAGGTTTATGGCGAAAGCTTCCGGATACAAGAAGCTTTACGAGACGCTTGCCAAAAAGCCCCGGGGAAGAAGACTGCTTCATCAGCAACATGCAAAAAGGGCTGTTTCCTATTTTCAAAACACTGCCTGTTTCCACCTGGCAGAGCGGTATAAGGAGCTGTTTCCGGAGGACATTTGGGGATACAGGGCGTATGCTGACTCTCTATCACGCCTGAACAAGACGCAGGAAGCAATCAAAGCTTATACGGACCTGCACACTAAATTTGATACGGACCTTCTGCCTCACACCATCATAATCGCCAATCATCATATCCGTGAGCAGGACTTCGAGCAGGCGCGTGAAGTTATCGAGGTCGCCGAGGAACACTTTCCAACAGATATTCGCACAATTGACGCGTTTGCCAGACTCTCCATTGCCGAGCAGAACTACGAAGAAGCGTTATTTTACTATCAGGAAATAAGGGTATCGTTCCCAAAGAGCATCGTGGGATATGCCGGTATTCTTGAAACCTTGATAAAAATGGAGGACTACGTTGAGGCCAAACGGTTTTCCCAAAAGTGTCTGGCGCTGTTTCCTGACGTCAAGAAATTTGGCCTGCTAAGCTTCAAGATCTCAATCGAACTCGGCGATACCGACGAGGCGATTGACAATACCATTGCGCATATTCGCAAGTACCCCAGGCAAGAGTGGGGGCATCTCCGGCAGGCCGAAATTCATCTTCAGCTCGGCAACCTGAGTGAAGCGAGAAAGGTGCTTCTTGAAGGCCGGAAAAAAGTAACAAACAATCCGGTCACCCGGCCGTTCATATTCAAAACACAGCTGGAGATCCTGGATATCGTCGAGTGCTTGATGTCCGCTGAATTCGAGCGGGCGCTCGAGATAGTTCGCGACAAACACCGTCCGCAACAAGCCGTGAACCCATATGCCGAGTTTTGTGGCGATGACATCTATCGAATTATCCACTTCAGGGAACTCGCGAAATTGAGACACGGCGAGGTGATCGACAAATTCACCAAGGACACTTTGAGCTGGTACCCAAAAGCTCTTTATACCTTCACGATTTTCGGAAAGAACCTCTCCCAGGCGATCGCCTATTTCTATATTGATCAATACCTTCGGCAAGGAGCGGCATTTCCAAAGAAATCGTTCGAAGACGAGCCCGAAAAGTTCCTTCCGGGATTTGGGTATCCTGAAGACACGCACCTGACAAACCCGTCTCATGCAGTCAGCCTAGTCCCCGGTGACCCGGAACACTTTGCTTACAGCGACGTATTCGTCCACAAGGACCAGATAGGCCTCTATGACGCCGGCAATTCGCTGATCCTGCCGTCTGCGATGGTCCGCATGATAGCGCAATCCACGCCCCAAAACTGGTATGAGACCAAGCTTGCCGACAAGCATCCGGTCGAAGACTATTCCATCGAAGAAGAGCCAATATTGTTTGGTGGCTATCTCGGCCTATTTTCCAGACACTATGGGCACTTTCTCTACGAAGACATTGATCGCCTCTGGTACGCCATCAAAAATGACTGGAAGGGCAAGATCCTCTTCTTTGAACTTGGGAACTGGCCCAGCGGTTTTTTGCACGGAAATGATACCTTCGATCCGGTTCAACCGCTGAACACATTCGAGTACTCCAATCTTCCTGTTCACGCTCTGGAAATCTTCTCGTTACTTGGCATAACACCCGACCGGGTCATCTTCGCCAATGGAAGAAACATACACCTCAGGAAAGTCATTGTACCGCTGCCATCTCATGGTCTGCGTTTTGCCTTCGATGTCAAGAAGACAGTCTTTAGCAAACTCACGGAAAACGCAAAATTAAATCCGCCGAACCCCGTCGCCAAGGAGTTGATGAACGACAAGATTTACTTGTCCTACCGGCTCCCTGAAAGTCTGAATGGAAGCAGCTCTGTGAAAAACAAGAGCAATCGGCAGGTCATAAACGAAGGCAAGCTTGAAAAAATATTAGGTGAAAACGGGTTCTCGATCATCAGGCCAGCTACTCTTACTGAAGCGGACAAGGTTCATATTTACAATTCCGCCAAATCTATCGTGCTGATGGAAGCTTCCTCGATGGCCGGGTTGTCATACTGTCAGCAGAATCCGGATATCTTCATCTTGGCGGCAGTCAGCAAGAACGGCGACTGCCGCGAACAATACATTGATATCGCGAACCAAAACTTCAAGGCTTTCAGTTCGATATTCGATGATAGTTCCCGAGGCTTTGGCGGCAAGCGCATTCTGAACATTCCGCGGGTCATTCAAACCCTTAAACACGAAGGGCTGATTAGAGCCGACTATGAGTTCGACGAAGGCGTGCCCAATGGCTCCCAGACCCTGGCGCAGGCCGATCGAATAGAGGACCCCATAAAGCAATGCATCTAGCACCGTTACCTCTTGCGGGAAGCTTTCTCATTCAGGAACAGCCCATCGGCGACGAAAGAGGAAAGCTTTCGCGCATCTTCTGCGAAGGAGAGCTGGGATTTGTGGAAAATGGACACAATATTGCCCAGGCTTATTGCTCGGTTTCGAAAAACAAGGGCACGCTTCGCGGCCTGCATTACCAGAGACCACCAGCTGCAGAAATCAAGATCGTTCGTTGTCTCAGGGGGCTCTGTTCGATGTAATGGTAGACATCCGAAAGGGGTCGCCGACATTTCTGCAATGGCATGGCGAATACTTGGAAGCCGGTGATGGGAAATCCATTCTGGTTCCGGAGGGTTTTGCGCATGGCGTTCAAACACTGAGCGACGACACGGAATTGATGTGCATGGCAACAGCTCATTACAATGGTGAACTGGAAGCAGGTCTGCACTATGCGGACCCCAAACTGGCCATAACCTGGCCGCTCGCTGTCACTGAAGTCTCGCCTAAAGATCAAAACCAAGCCTTCCTCGCAATTGACTTCGAAGGCGTTCACATTTCAAATATTTAGGAAAACCTATGCGTGTTCTTGTAACAGGTGCGACGGGGCTGATCGGCAACCATCTTGTGCGCCGCCTTCTGGAAGACGGAAATAGTGTCACGGTTATCACCAGGGACACCGACAAGCTGAAAGAAAACGCAGAGTGGGCCAGCGAGGTTTCGGTCAAGGAACTGGATTTGACTGAATTACCCGACTGTAACCTGTTCACCTATCTGTCCGAACCGGATGTCTGCATCCATCTGGCTTGGGACAATGTTCGCAAACAAACCGACGAAGCCTTGCAGTCCCAATACCCGGCAGTGCACCAACGATTTGTCAGAGCCTTGGTGGATGGCGGTCTAAAACATCTTTTTGTCGCCGGCGCTATTCTGGAATACGGCATGGCGAAAGGCGAACTCAAGGAAACTGCAGAGGTCGTCCCGCATATTGCATACGGCAAAGCAAAGGTGAAACTTTGCAAGGATCTTCAACGGCTTTGTGACGAACATGGCGTTACGTTCCAATGGGGGCGCGTTGGCTATATCTATGGTGAACATGAACAAGTAGCTTCGTTTTTTGGCTTCTTGCAGGAAGCAATCGACAACAAGGACGAATTCTTCCCAATGTCCGACGGAGAACAAGTTCAGGACTTCCTGCACGTCAAGAAATGCGCCGACCATATCTATCGCATCGTCAGGCAGAAGAAAGTCACCGGTGTCATAAATGTTTGCTCAGGTGAGGGCCGCAGACTTCTCGATCGTGCGCAGGAGTTCCTGGACAATCAGAACAGTTCCACAATACTTAAACCCGGTGTTTATCCGCGCCGGGACTGGGAGCCCTCATGTGCGTGGGGCAGTGTTGAAAAACTCAATCTGGCCCTTGCCAGTTCGGACAACGCCGCATCCCGCTAGATTGGTTTCCAATCGACATGGTTCATATGATGAGAGTATTCGGTTGACGCGTCACTAAGTTCATTACTGTACATCGGGCGCCTGATGCAATGATGACGATGGGCCGAATATAGTCTCCCAAAGACGAGCCAACGGGAATAGTAGAGTTACAAATCGCGCCGATCGATTCTGCGCACGGCCATGAACAGACAATGACGCGCGGCCCAACAAGGCCAAAGGCACAATGTGACCTGAATGAAACTGAAAACGGCTTCTTGAAATCCAGCTTGCAATCCGTTGCAAAAGGGATGATTACATTTCAAATATCGGGATCGCGATCAAAGCTGGCGCGGTCGTTCTGGAATTTCAGGCAAGTGTTTTCAAACTCGTTCAAAAGGTCCTCTTCCGGGCGGAAAAACCGTTCCTTCCAGCTGGAATTTGGTGCCTGGAACTTCAGCTGCAAAAGATCAGGAAGTTCTGCAAGCAAGCCGCTGTCTGCAAACAGATGTCTGAAAGGAAGGTTCAGAGGATCCTTCCAGAAGTCCACATAGTCGACATAGGCCATTGCTGGCACGCCTGCGCTTATCGCATCCATGAGCGCTGTCGACGTGCAGGCAATGACGCCAGCCGCCTGCTGCTTCACAAGGTCAATATTGCAATCGGTAATCGTCAGATTTTGCGGAGGACCGCCTTCATCGGCCGGACAGGTTTCCTCCAGCAATTCGGCATATGAATGGCGCTCACTATGGGGCGTGCTAGCCTGTTCGCCCGGCATGTATCGAGGTTTGATGTGAATGGTATGGTCTGGCCACATCTGCGCCAAAGTCACCAGAACGTCCACAATATGCTGCCGGGAGCTTCTTGCCTCCGGACTGACTGACTGCGACAAAAAAAGATATCACGTTTCGCCGAAATACCGTTGTTCCGGGTGATCGATGATTTTGAAGTATCGTCAGAACTGGGACTGCTGACAAAATAGGGATGCCCAAACCCGACATACTGGCCATGTCTTGACAGAGGAACTTTCCGTTTGCGCAGTTCTTCAATTCGATGTTTGGGCGAAACAAACAAAACATCAAAGCCCTTGCGGATATCAATTCCATATTCAAAAAACAGTTCCAGGCCCGGATGGAAACAAGCAAAACATGGTCTTTGAGAGTTAAGCTTAAAACTTGCCGACTCCAGCATTTTCTTGATTGCGCGTGTGGGGGTGCACATCATTACCACATCAAACTTGGAAAATTTCCCGGAGATAAAATCCTTCCCTGTTAACGCCGCATCTTCGCAGACCAGGTAGGGGCGTTCACCGAGGCACATCTCCAACTGACGGTGCTGCAGCTCATATCCCCGCTTGACGAACAGATAGGTAACTTCATGCTTGCGCGCTTCCAGAACTTTCCCGAACTTGGAAGCAAATACCAGCGTACCCTCATGATGAAACGGAATTAATATTTTCACGCCAAACACTCAGTAATTGTTTGTGTATGCTTAGTCTTTTGCACTCTTCTCAAATTCTTCAAGAGTTTCTTTCTGGCGTCTATTAAATTCCGAACCCAGAATAATCCTAATTTCTTCCAGTTCACCCTTCAAGTCTCGGACATTTTTCCGAGTTTCCTTCAGTTCCTCTTTCAAGTCCTGGAAAGAGAACCCAGTGAGCAAATCGATCAGCCATCTATAGGACATGAACAAACCCCTCATCGCTCTTTTGTAATAACAGGGGTTCACCAGATACTTGCTCCAGTTACCAAGGCTTTCTCTCATTGTTCACGGTTCCGCCTTACCAGACGCCTTGGCCTTCAAATAAGCTTCCACGAACTGCAAGTCTTCAAGAGTGTCGACATCAATTGCGGGGGCAGATACCGGTACAAGCATGGATTTGCCGCAAAACCTGTTTTCCTGGTCAAGAAACGCTACCACGTTCATCGCGTAAATTGCCCCGTTTTCCCGAAACCGCGGCGTCAGTTCCTGACGAGATTTTCGCGGTTTGCTGGGGTCGTGAGTAACACCAACTGCCAGTCCGCTTGCATCTCTTTCCCAAATGAAACTATGATCTGTGCTAGCACTAAATGCAGAATCGATCTCGTTATCGAGCAGTGTTTTTACAACGCTATCAATTTCATCAGCCGTGGTAAGCGGAGACGTGCATTGCAGGAAAACCAGAATCTCGGGGTAGTGTCCCGTCGTGGATTTTATGGTATTTAGAGCGTGAACGAGCGCGGATTCCGACGATGCCCTACCACCCGACAAACTTGCCGGCCGTAATATAGGTGTGGCTCCAAAGTCCTCTGCGATCTTCAGGATCTCATCCCCATCGGACGAAACATAGACTTCATCTATCAGAGAGGCTTGCCGGGCCGAATTTACAGATCTTGCGACAAGTGGAACACCGTTCAAGAGTTTGCTGTTCTTCCCCGGCAACCCCACTGACCCGCTTCTGGCGGGGATTACCGCAACTATTGACCCGTTCATATTCTACCTATTTTTTCGACGCCAAACCAATGGCTAATTCATCTCCACATTCGAAGCAACACTATCTAGGGTCCCACAACTTTTCCCAGAAGACGGTGCCCTCCCCGCAGAATTCCGGAACCGCAATCAAACCTGCCATCGTCAGCTTGCGACTGATCCCTTCTTTCCTTGAGACGCTGAAGCACAGCTTCACAGGAGCTGAAGCCATTGAGTTCATCGTCAAAATACAAAGCATAAAGCAACAAGGTGCCAGCAACCAGCTGATCAATGGTTAGCGTCCGTTCCCTGCGTTTGATTTCGGCCAAGTCTCTGGTCAGCCCCCATCCCGCATAAAAGGGTCTGCCGTAGACGACGACTTCCTTGCCTCGCAGAAGAGCGTCAAAGCCCGATAATGAAGTCATCGTATGTAAAATGTCACATGCCTTGATGCAGCAGACAATGGACGACGCCGTTTCAACGTGATCGACTAGACTTTCGATGTCCTCAATTCTCGAGCCTGCTATGCGCTTACCATAGAACACGTCAGGGTGTGGTTTATAAACTATCCAGGCTTCCGGGTGCGCCTTTCGCGCTGATATAGCAAGATCAAGATTGGTTTTCACAACATCACAGCCATGCCGAATGGAGGCATCATCCTCCACCTGGCCGCTGACAAGCACAACTTTCTTGCCGTTCGCATTCCAGTCGACCCGGTCAAGTGAATCTACATTGTATTTTGTCAGGTCGTTTTCAACGACAAATTCCCGGACACGTGCTGCGCGTTTCAGGTGCTTCGCATCGAAGTCCACCGTGTTCAAGATGTGTTCCAAATCCGATTCCTGGCGCGGATCGAAATAGATGCCCCGCTGGTCCACCACAAGCGACAATGGCGGCACCAGGTTCGAACCCAGTCCGACAGACCGAAAGAACCCATCTTCAATTCTGGCAATTCGCGCACCGGTTTCATTGGCGAGCCTGGACAAGCCGGCTGTGGTGTCTCCACCCCAGTGAACCAGGACATCGTCTTTTCCCGGGCCGAGGTTCCTGGCCTCCTCTGCCGTTTCGACAAACTGGATCTGGCTCGGGTTCAAGCTCACGAACTTTCCGATTGTCGGAATCTTCCGCTTCTTGAAACCGACTCCGATAAACCGCTTGTTTCTCTGCCTGTCTGCGATTTCCTTCTGGCGTTTCAGAAATTCAATCACATCAAAAATCGTTCCCAGTTTCCTGGTATCGGGATTCAGATAGCGCGTGTAGTGAACATAAGCTGCCGCGAACATTTCTCGAACGGAGCGCTGTTTCACTCTTCTTGCACACACACGCCTGTCTTCGGTTTGCCCCCATCCTGAGTACCAGGGGATGCCGTAGCTGTGGACCTTTTTTCCTGCCAACAACGCTTCAAATCCCATATGAGAAGAGACCGTATAAACCTCTTCAACATGGGCAAACAGGCTTTGCGGATTGACGTTCTGCGTAATCAGGACAACATTTTTTCTCGAAGGAATATTGCTTAGATGTCCCTTCTTCAAAGAGTCGTTCACAACCGGATGCGTTTTGACATAGATGAGCGCGTCGGAATGAGTTTCACAAGCCTCTTCAAACATTCTCATAAAATCACTGGCTTTAGCGCCACCGCATTCGATACTCTTGTCTCCAAAAGTTTGATCGACGACAAGTATCTTTTTTTGATAATTCTTGTGCTCCTTTGAAGGAAAAAAGATAGTTGAATTGTTATACTTACTCAGCTGGTATTTTAAGATAGCCTCAATAGAATTGTCGACATCCCTTTCAATTCCACAAAGAAGATCGTCTTCCGAATTCAACAGGTCTTCCAGGGCAGATGGAAACCGGCTGTCAAAGTAGATCCCAACAGGATCGGCAATCAATGACAACGTCGGAAATGCCTTGCTGACGCCATATGATCTTAGAAAGCCGTCCTCCAGGCAGATAAACGGAAGCGCGTGTTTTTTTGCGATCTTTCTGGACCGTTCAGAGATGTTGCGGCGTCCCCAACCGATAACTGCGTCGAAGTTTCTGGGAGAACCCAGACCAATCTTAGTAACCTCACCCTTTAAGAAAACGCTCAGAAATGGAAGCCTGCTGAGGGACCGCCCGTAAACCGCAAATCGTTCAAGATCACTATCAGATTCTTTTCGTCTTTGGGGCATATTGGCTTTGTTTGGCTATGCAGTAGCTTTTGTTGGTTCGGCCTTGTGTGACTATTGCCGCGGGCAGCCGTTTACAGTTTGATAATTCCTGATGAGCTTCCTGTGAAAATATTCTCGTAGGACAGGCCCATCTCTTTGATCGTGTGAACGATCTCATCGGCGCGCCAAGTCGCCGCGATAACTATATCGTCAACTTTTTTGTCCTTCAAAACGTCAATACTTTGAATTTCCTGGCCCATCCCTGGCACATAGCTTCCAACGCGCGTGATATTGGAGTCCACGACGAAAGGAAAATGTTCATTGTCCAGGTCATTGATATTCAGGAATGACGACGCTTTCCCCGTTCCCCCCAAATTACAACCGTCTTTCCTTTTCTCACCCGTTCAAGCAGAAAACTCTTCACATTGACCTTGATATCCTGAACGATCTGACTGAATTCCTGCGCTTCGTTCATCAAGTGGCGTTTCTCGTCATTCACCTTTACAACACCATAAATGACTTCTTCATTCATGTAGGATCCAAGTTCGACCGTATCACCCCATACGTTTTTCAGCATGATTTCAAGAGACCTGGACGTAAATAGAGAGCAGTGCTCATAGTAGAAGTCGCCGTGACGGAATGTTTTCACAACATTGTCGCCGCCTGGCACTTCCAAGTATATTGTTGGGTACTGTCCAGCCATGGCCGCGCCAACACATAAATTCTGCACGAAATGCAGGGGATTTTCCAGGTGTTCGGCAACATGCCTGATGATCAACATGTCAGGCTTTAATTCTGAAAAAAGAGTTTCGGAAACAAACAGCCCCTTGCTGAGGACCAGGTTTCCCTTAGAGACAACCGCTCCGTGGGGATCGAAACCATAAAATGATCCGCTTCCGACTGCTTCAGACAGACCAGTGAGAAAAGACCCGTCTCCATGTCCGATTTCGACGACACACGGGTTTTCCGGCAGGTAAGTTTGAACTTTCTCTGAGATTTGATTGAGGGTCTCTACCCAATCGCGTCCCTTGTTGTACATATTGTAGGGCGTGTCGGAATAGGGCACGTCATCGTAGTTAAAGCTGCGATTGTATATATGCCCACACTCCAGACAGCGGACGTAGTCATGCGGCAGTTTCGGCAATTTCATTGCCTGCTCTTGTGTTTTGGGAAACGCCAGCGTCGACAGGGGCATTTTTTCGCCATCAAAAATTGCGACCGCATGGCCTGAACCACAGGCGATACACGTTGAGTTAACAATCTTGACCATTTTCACTGCCTTGTTCACACGGATAAGCCCCAAAATAGATAAAAAATCTGCAAGGCTAATTTCTCTCGGCGGTTGCACCAATCTTCCGGTAAGGATTGACCTGCTGCCAGCGGCCCAAGACTGGTGTGTATAGATTAACTCTCTAAATTGGCAACCGGTTTTGTTGCCAAAACAAAAACCGGGTCTCTTTCTTATGAGTTAGAGCGTTTTGACGTTATACCGGGTCATTTCCGGCGGCATTGAAGTAGTTCTGACATTCAATTGGTTTGAACCGGTCGATTGCGCTTCCGATGGTTTGCTATAGTTCCTCGATTGTTCGGCATGCGGCGGCCTTTAGGACGGCCTTGAGTTTCGAAAAGGCCATCTCGATTAGACTGAAGTCTGGGCTATAGGGTGGCAAAAACCGCAGCCTTGCGCCTGCTTTTTCAAATGATTCACGAATGGCAACTGGTTTGTGGGCAGGAATATTGTCCATGATGACGATATCGTCGGGCTTTAGGGTCGGGACAAAGACTTGCTCGACATAAGCAAGGAAGGCCGCTCCATACATGGGACCGTCGAGCACCATGGGCGCTGTCACGCCGGATCGTCGCAAGGCCCCAACGAAGGTTGGCGTCTTCCAATGTCCATGCGGTACGGACGCTCGGCATCGCTCGCCGCGCAGTGAGCGGCCATAAAGACGCGCCATCTTGGTTGACGCGCCGTATTCATCGACGAAGAACAATTTGTCCGGGTTCCAGTCGAGCTGATCGCGGAACCAGGCCTTGTGCCGTCTCATGACATCGGGACGACCTTGTTCGCTCGCATGCGCTGTCTTTTTTAACGTGATGCCCCGGCGGTGGAGAAAATACAAGATCGTCGAGGGATCAACCCTCAAGGAGCGTTCTCCTTCAAGGCGCTTGACCACCTCCGCGAGTGATGTCGGCCTGTTCTGCGATCAAGTCCAACAAGAACGCTTCATGAGCATCAAGGATCGACCCCGCCCTGCCGCCTCTATGCAGCGCCTCGTAACTGCCTGTTTTGCGCCAATGTCGATACCAACTGCCTGCGGTAGATTCTCCGATCGAAAAGCGGCGGGCTGCAGCACGTATCGAAACACCGCCTTCGATCGCCTCAATCACCCGGCGCGGCAGGTCAGAACTCAAAATACCTGCCATCAACGCCTCCATCAATTCAGATAGAAGCCTATGAATCACCGATAAACTGATTTGGGAATCCCTAAACAACTCCGATTGACGTCAAATCGCTCTAGCTTGTCCTATCCTGTGCCGATCCTCCTGCCGGATTTCTCATCAGAGGAAACTCGTGCCTATCTTGATTACGAACTGACATTCTCAGTCACTTGGGGGTGAGGGAGCCTAAAGTACGTCGGAAAACAGCTCTTCTATCAAAACTGACAAAACAGGAATCCGCAAGATTACATTCCGCGATTCAATCAAACTCAATTCGCCCGAAGAGCCGCAAATCCTGCGACACTTCCGCTCGAAGCCTGCACAGCTTTTGGGAGCGAAATTCGATCCAGGCGCTTTGAACGGTCAGTCCATTTATCAACGACCGGTCACGCTTCAAGGTCTCAACCAGCGACAAGAACCTTGCAGGCCCAGCAAGACCCTCCGTCAGGTTCTGTCACGAACGTTGTAATACATCAAAACGGCGACAACCCAGCTTCCTGCCAACAGCAAAAATACGGCAATCGAGTAGAGAATACGATTTGGATACTGAGCGCTCTCGGACAGTGTGGGCGGGATAAAAGTCGCCAGATACAGACTTTTGCTGTCCGCGTCCTGACGAGCGGTTTCCAGCCCCGCCAGCGAAGTGACGTAGAGCTCACGCGCAAACTCCTCTTCCAAGGCAAGCTCAGAATAGTCGGCAATCCGGAATGAAAGGGTATCCTTGCGGTCACCTTTCAAGGAGCTTGAAGACGGAGATGCACCGGAGCCCAAGCGTTGACGAACATTGGAAATCTGGCTGTCGAGAGCCTGGATTTGCTCATCCAGCATTCGAATCCGCGGAGAGCTGTCGTCTAGATAACTCGTCAGAGTCTTTTTCGAGCTTCCAGTTCGGCTCGTGACTGGTCAAGGCCGGCAATCATTTCAGCCGCGAGTCTTGCGTTGTCTTCAGGACTGACCTCCTGGGTCTGATCCCGGTAGGCTAACATCTGCTTTCGAATGGCCTTCAAACGGGCTTCCGCTTTTGCCACCGACTTTTCGGCAAATTGAACCGTCTGCCGGCGGTTGGTCTCGGAAAGCCTGTTAACCAGCACTTCGCTGCGCTCAAGAACGGCTTGGGCAATCTTGACGGAGTCCACGGCCCGGAATGAGCGGACTTCGACATAAATCACGCCAGAAGTGGCATCAAAGCTCACGTCGACCATGCTTTGCCAATATTTGAGCTTGTCCTCGATCGGCAGATCCGCACCCATTCGGAACAATATGTCTGAGGTCTCCCGATTGAAAATTTCCTGGAGATCAACGTCTTCCGGCAAATCCTGCAATATGGCCTGGCTTTGCAGATAATCCGTCACGATGTAGCTGTTTGACGTCGTTGATTCCCCGCCGCCATCCATGACCATCCCGAGAATTTCGGTTGCAGCCACGGGATTAGAACTGCGAACTGCAAATGCGGTGGTGCTGTGGTACTGATCGCTGGCCCAGAAAAACATATAGGCGGTAAAAGCAGCAGACGGTAGGGCAACAAAAAACAGGAAGCCCATCAGGATCAGCTGGTGCCTGAGCTTTGTTACGGACTTGGCAGTTGTGCCGGGGAGCGCGAGATCGAGAAGTTTTTGCGGGTCCAGACCAGACTTCTTGAGCCGCTCTACAAGCGATTTGTCTTTGGTAACTGGTTGTGCTACGGCGCTAGCGTTCTTCGACGGAAGAGTCAGGACTTCCCCTTTCGGGGGCGTCGCCTGTTTTGTCTCAGGTACTTGTTTGGCTGAAGACATGAATCAAAACCTTCAAATAAACGAGCCGGCCTAGCGGCGTGCCATGTTTTCATCATGCCTTTTGATGGCATCATCAATATTGGCAAAATATGTTAAGGAACCATCTTCAAGAACAATTCCGGTCGAACAGTAATCCTTCAAAGCTCCATTTGAGTGCGACACCATAATAATATCCGAATTCAGAAGTTTTTCTTCAAAAACCCGTTTGCACTTTTTCTTAAAGTTGATGTCTCCAACTGCAGTGATCTCGTCAACCAGGTAATAGTCAAAGTCAATACCCATACTGACACCAAAGGCAAGCCGCGCCTTCATCCCCGAGGAGTAATTCTTGACCGGCATGTAGTACGCTTTTCCAAGTTCGGCGAAATCCTGAACGTATTCTACGAGCTCCTGCGTGTCATGGCCATATATCCGCGCAACAAAACGTACATTCTGTTCACCTGACAGCGACCCGTTGAAACTGCCCTGGAACCCCAACGGGAAAGACACGTTTGCCATGCGGATGATGCGGCCCGACGTCGGCTTGATCGTACCCGCTATCAATTTCAATAGCGTCGATTTTCCGGCGCCGTTGCGTCCCAGAAGCCCGATGCTGTCGCCTCTTGGAATGGTAAACGACACATCCTTGGCAATGTAACGTGTTTCACCCTTGAGCTTGTAGCTTTTTGTAACCTGGTCAAGGCGGATCATTTCGGTTCTCGCAATCGTGCATCGAACAACCAAACAAGAACAAATCCAAAAACGAGCGAAAAGATGGCCAGACCAACAATATAAGGCATGCTCACATAGCCGGCGCGGTAAGTCGGATAAAAGCCGGTTCGAAACAGGCCAATAATGTGAACCAACGGATTCCACATCAAATATTCCCTAAAGGGGTGCGGAATCGATTCCGGAAGGAAGAACACACCTGAAACAATAAAGGCAGGTCTGTTGATGATGCCCCAGATCTGTTGGTAAGTACTGTTCAAATGAAACCAGACGATGTTCGCAGTGCCCACTCCTGCCCCCAGGCCAATGGCGATCAACGACGCCAGAAAAATCGGCCCCAGATTGATCTTTTCAAAAGGGACCGTGAGGTACAAGACACCGAACAGCAGGGCGTTTACAACGAACAGCGTTACCAACTGCAAAAGGACCCGGCTAAGGATTGCGTCATAGGGTCTGACCACGGGATAGCTCAATAGCGCTCTGTTTGCCTCGACGGCGGCACTCACCTGGTCCGACGTTGACCGGTACATGTAGAAAGCCGCGTACCCTGTGGCAAAGAAGAGCGTGAAGCTGCGGCCCAATGGGGGAATGTGAGCGATCGCGGAGAAGACCGTGGTCAGAATTGCGATTGTCAGGACGGGATCCAGAACAGCCCACATGTACCCGCCGAACTTGTTGCCATAACGGGTCGTCATCTCACGAACGATGAGCGCAAAAGTTATGGAAAACTGTCGCTTGAGGCTCTTTTGTAAGGTTTCAGAATACATCTGCTTGATCGCGGGTCTCAGGAAATTTCACTGCATTCCAATTACCGTTGCTCGGCTTACCTGCAAAACACCTGTCTGTGGCCATTTTGGGTCTCCGTCGCGACTGACCTCTCTGTGCATGCAGTTTTTACCATACTACAAAGACAAACAACAACATAGAACCACCAGACTCGCACCTGCGATCCGCCATAGAGTCGCAGTTCTGAGATCGTCTCCCCATGTGTCACCGCAGCTCAAGACGTCGTCACGAGGCATTCCTCCGGTGACATATGCGGGCTCAGCATTTAGGTTCCCAATTCCCTTTCATCCTGCTCTTGCATTGCGGGCCAATACCACGTATCCAACTCGGTCATTTCGAATTCCATACATAGTCTTTGCAACCACAACGCCGCTTCCAATGCGCGTGCAAGGGATTGCCGCTATGCGTCAGACAATCGGACTTGATTTCGGCACTTCGAATAGCGTGGCCGCAACCGCCAGAGGTCCGGCACACACAACTCCTGTTTCCTTCACTGATCGCGGGGATGCCTTTACCTCCCTGCCGACTGTTCTGAGTTTTCTCGACAAGGGGGCGGCGAAGGCGCCGCATCCGGAGGTTGGGCCTTGGGCGATCAGGCAATTCCTGGAGAGTTTTGGGGATGTGCGGTTTATCCAGTCGCTCAAAACCTTTGCGGCCAGCGCGACGTTCAAGGGGACGGGGATTTACGGCATACCCTTTGATTTCGAAGCGCTGATGGCAACGTTTTTGAAGTGCGCTTTTGAGCGCTCGGGAACTGTTATTGACCCGGCCTCGACCCGGCTTGTCGTCGGGCGACCGGTGGAGTTTGCAGGTTACAAGCCAGACGATCAGCTTGCCATGGCCAGATACCGGAGAGCTTTTCAGAGGCTCGGATTTGACGACATTCTCTTTGTGATGGAGCCGGTCGGTGCGGCTTTTGCCTATGCACAGTCGCTTCGTGAGGACACGACCATTCTCGTGACCGATCTTGGCGGTGGCACGACGGACTATTCCTTGATGCGGTTCGAAACGCAGGCAGGGCACATGAAGGCGACGCCGCTCGGGCGCGGCGGTGTCGGCATCGCCGGCGACACGTTTGACTACCGCATCATCGACAATGTCGTCTTGCCAGAACTCGGCAAAGGGTCAGCCTATAAAAGCATGGGCAAGGTCCTCGAGATCCCCCCCAACCTTTTTTCGAATTTTGCACGCTGGCACATGCTGTCAATCTTCAAGGCTTCCGACGATTTCAAGGAAATGAAGAAATTGCTCCGCTGGTGCCTGGAACCAGACAAGATCGAGTTGTTCATTGATCTCGTTGAGGAGGACCAGGGCTATCCGCTTTACAAGTCCGTTTCAGAAACCAAGGCGCAGCTTTCAGAACGAGACGAGGCCGAGCTTTCTTTCACCCCGCTTGGAAGCAATTTCAGAGCGCGGATAACGCGTTCGGATTTTGAAAGCTGGATTGCTCCGGATCTGAAGAGAATGGATCTGGTGCTGAACAGAACGCTTGAAAGAGCCGGACTTCAGGATAGTGACATCGATCGGGTTTTCATGACCGGCGGAACGTCGTTTGTTCCGGCCGTACGACGGCAGTTCAGCGAGCGCTTTGGCCTTGACAGGATCTCCGGCGGCAATGAACTCACCTCTGTCGCAAACGGTCTTGCACTTATCGGAGCGCGCGAAGATGCCAGTGATTGGGCACTCGCCGCCTGATCCTGGATGGTGCCCCCTCAAAGGTCCGGCAGTGAATGCAGCGTCAGATCAATCTCCACTTTATCGCCGGCACCAACCTTCTCTTTCTTACGCACGGCTGATTTGACGGGCAGAAGAAAGGACCCGGAGGTTTTGTCTGGCCAGATAGTCGTATTCCAGACACTTGACCCCAGTTGTGCCTTGATCTTGACCATGCCGAAGGCCTTGCCCTTGCCGTGCCCGTTCACAAAACGAATCTGGTCGGCACAGTCATTTGGCAGTGTCACAAACGTCCAGCCACCCTTGCCCGGATAGACCCAAAGGCATGCAGAGAAGGACAAGCGATCAAGCATGAAACGCTCCGAAAAAATTCCTGGTGTGTTTTGATTTGCAGTTCGGGAGTGGTTTCAAGCTGCCGGAGGCTCAGTCCACCAAGTTGATATCGGCCATCAGATCGCCTGCCGTTTCCTGCAAGGCATCGCTCAAGTCGGAAGGATCGAGCCCCGCGGGCAGCCGAAGATCGGCGGAAGCCTTGAACAAGGCTTCGCCCTGCATGGAACCTGAGACAACTTCCGTCTCCAGGTTTTCGATGCTAACGCCCTTGTCACTCAAGACACTGCTGATATCGCGCAAAATGCCGGGATGGTCTTGTGACACCAGATCAAGATGCGCAGAGGTGCCCGCCGGCGCGTCATCACCGGCCTTATCAGAGCGCAGCGTGATGTCGATACCATCTTCGGAAAGCGCTTTGAGCTGATTTACCAGTTCACCTGCACTGTCGCCGGTGATGGAAACGCGAACAATACCGGCAAACTCACCTCCAAGCCGTGCCATGGAGCTTTCGATCCAATTGCCGCCCAGTCCGGCAATGACCTCAGCCATGCGTTCCACGAGCCCTGGCCGATCTTTGGCAATCACCGTAAAAACGAGATGGGTCTGCATTTTCCAAGTGCTCCAGTTCAAAGCCGCATTCCGGCATCCTGACAACTCCGGCGAGCTGAACACATGCTGCCAGAGCGCCCTAGTGTCATATGGCGCTCACGGCATGGAGCCGTCAACTCTCCTAAGTTCGTTTTGGTCCCCTCAGGCTCACGCCCTCAGATGGAACGTCTGATATTCACATAAGCTATTTCCGGCCATTTTTCACAAGTTGTCCGTATGCGTCTCAAGATGTCGCATTCGCGCTTGATCCTCCTGTGCCCCTCCCCTAATGTGCCGCGACCTGACGGCGTCCTTTTAAGGGGACTGAGAGCGATTCCGAATGCGGTTGACCCAAACAGGGGACCAATGTCGGAGCTGTCCAAGGCACAAGCGATGATCCGGTGATGCGCCGGAGCCCAGCGTGTGTTTGCTTTCATCCCCACCACAATCGTCGACGATAACCTGCCTTTTGAGGGGAGAGAGATGTTTCACCGGACCGTTTTAACCGGCCTTACCGCAGCCATGTTACCGACGTCTGCGCTAGCGCACGGTGGTCACCTTGGCGAACTCGCCGGACATTCCCACTGGATTGGGGTCGCAGCAATTGCCGGCGCTGCTCTGGTTGCCGGTCTTGTTGCATTGAAGGACCGCAAACAGAAGGTATCCGAAGATCCGGCTGATACGGACGTTGAAGACACGGAAAATGCCGGGGAAGCTGCTCAATGAGTGAAAAACTCGGTTTGATGATCTGCGGCCATGGCAGCCGCAACAAAGGCGCGGTCAAACAGTTTGCCCAATTGGCTGAAGGGCTGAGGGCGCGCTTTCCAGACTGGCCGGTGGAATATGGCTACCTGGAATTTGCCAATCCGGTCATCCACGACGGTTTGACCAAGCTGCGCGAACAAGGGTGCACGCACGTTCTGGCCGTTCCCGGAATGCTTTTTGCGGCAGGCCACGCCAAAAACGACATTCCCTCGGTGCTGAACACCTATCAGGCAATGCACCCGGAAATGAAGATCTCCTATGGCCGGGAACTTGCGGTCGATACGCGCATGGTCAAGGCTGCTGGTGCGCGCATCCAGGAAGCCATCGATGCGGCGGAAGGCGACGTCCCGCTGCATGAAACGCTGCTTATGGTGGTTGGCCGCGGGGCATCGGATCCTGACGCAAATTCGAACGTCACCAAGATCACACGCCTCCTTTGGGAAGGGTTCGGTTTCGGCTGGGCGGAAACCTGCTATTCCGGTGTGACATTTCCTCTTGTCGGCGCTGGTCTCGAACACGCTGCCAAGCTTGGATACAAGCGCATCATCGTCTTCCCGTATTTCCTGTTCACCGGGGTCCTTGTTCAAAGGATCTATTCGAACACCGATGAGGTTGCCGCCAACCATCCGGACATCGAATTCATCAAGGCCGGATATCTGAACGACCATCCGCAAGTCATCGATACAATGGCGGACCGTGTGCAGGAAATTCTGCAAGGCGCCAACCTGATGAACTGTCAAATGTGCAAATACCGCGAACAGGTACTTGGCTTTGAAGCAGAGGTCGGGCTGGCGCAAGAAAGCCATCACCATCACGTGGAAGGCCTTGGTGCGGAAGCAGAATGTCAGCTTTGCGATGAAATCTGCACCGGTGCCTGCGAGAAGCAGGTCCGTGCTGCAAGCCATCATCATCACCATGATCATGGGCATGGGCATGGGCATGGGCATGGGCATGATCACAGCCATGACCACGATCATCATCACCATCCCTATCCTCACGCGGATCATCCGCACGGGCCAAAGTCTTTGAACCGGGAAGGGTAAGCGCAGGGCTGTGAGCACGGATACGAAACCGTCCTACGACTATGAAAAGGATCCTGCGGCGATTTATCGCCAGTCCTTTTCGACAGTGCGTGCAGAGACCGATTTCGCCGGCCTTCCGGAGCCCTTGCATCCGGTGGCCATCCGCCTGATCCATGCCTGCGGCATGACGGATCTGCCAAAGGACCTGCGCTGGTCGAGCGATATTCTTGACGCTGCACATGCTGCCTTTGCTGCCAAAGCACCTGTGTTCTGTGATGTGGAAATGGTCTCTCACGGCGTCATTAAGTCCCGGCTTCAGGGTCGGTCAGAGGTGATATGCACCCTGAACGATCAACAGGTGCCAAACCTTGCCAAACAGCTCAGAACAACCAGATCGGCAGCTGCCGTGGAATTGTGGCGTGACCGACTGGACGGGGCGATCGTGGCCATAGGCAATGCACCGACGGCGCTTTTCCATCTGCTCGAACTGATCGCTGATGGCGGGCCTCGCCCGGCTGCAATCTTGGGATTTCCGGTTGGTTTTGTCGGTGCGGCAGAATCCAAAGACGCATTGGTCAACAATCCTTTTGAAATCCCCTTTCTTGCTGTTGCCGGTCGGCGTGGCGGATCGGCAATGGCTGCTGCAGCGGTGAACGCACTTGCCGCCGGTCTCCCGGAGGAAGCGTAACTTGAGCGGCGAAACCGGGAAACCCAAATTCAGATCGGTCGGAACACAAGGGCCTATGCGCTCTCGCGGGTTTCTGTCACGGCCCGGCAGTGCCGCAGCGCCATTACCGGACAAAGGCTCTGGCATCGGCGCGGCAATCTCAACTGAACAACAGCATCATCGATCCAGAGGTGGGCGTCAGGTTGTGCTGCCGCAAGACGGGAAACCAAAGGACCTTTCCTTAAGGCCTTACATAAGACCCTACGGCCTGGAGGAAGAAGAGTGACTTCCTGGCTGACCTTGATCGGAATAGGCGAAGATGGAGCTCTGGCTCCGGGCGGGCGAGATGCACTCGACCAGGCTGACCTTGTTTACGGCGGCAAACGTCATCTGGCGCTGGCAAACGTCCCGGCTGGTACCGAGACGAGGTCCTGGCCCAGCCCATTCGCCGATGTCTATGAGGACTTGAAGCAGCTTTCCGGCAAGAACGTTGCCGTTCTCGCAAGCGGAGATCCGATGTGGTTCGGAATTGGCGCGTCGCTTCTGAGACACTTTCCAGCGGGCGAAATGAGGGTCTTGCTTTCTCTTTCCGCTTTCCAGCTGGCCGCCGCGCGTATGGGCTGGTCTCTTCAGGAGAGCGAGTGCCTGTCGGTACACGGCCGGCCCGTCGACATGGTACGGGCAGCTCTTTATCCGGGTGCACGTATCTTGCTTTTGACCAGCAACAGCGATACGCCGCGCCAGGTCGCCGACATACTGGCTGACGAAGGTTACGGGCGAACAGAGTTGACCGTTCTGGAGCACCTTGGTGGTGCTAGCGAACGCATTGTGCGTGGCACGGCGGAGGGCTGGTCCCACGCGGTTGCTGACCTCCACACGCTTGCGCTCAATGTTATTGCCGACCCGAACGTAAGGTTCCGTGGCCGGACAGCCGGCCTTGCCGACGACGCCTTTCGTCACGACGGAAAGATGACCAAACAGGATATCCGCGCGGCGACACTTGCCGAATTGAAACCCTATCCGGGTGCTCTCCTCTGGGACATTGGTGCGGGTTGCGGATCAGTTGCCATCGAGTGGCTGCGCGCAGCAGATCGAACGCAAGCCATAGGGCTGGAACCAAATGCCGGACGACGGCAAATGGCAGCAGACAATGCGCTCGCACTCGGCGTACCGCATCTTGAGCTCAAGGACGCGTCTGCGCCGGAAGGTTTGGCCGATTTGCCTGAGCCTGATGCTGTTTTCATCGGCGGAGGTCTCACAGCCCCGGGCATCGTTGCAGCGGCCATGGACGCGCTGAAAGCAGGCGGACAGCTTGTGGCCAACGCAGTCACCCTGGAAAGCGAAGCTGTGCTGCTGGAGGCATATCAGACCCTTGGAGGAAACTTGAAAAGGCTTTCCGTACAGAAGGCAAGCGCCGTCGGTAGCCTGACAGGGTGGCGTCCGCAGATGACCGTTACCCAGTGGAGTGTCACCAAATCATGAGCGGCAAGCTGTATGGCGTCGGCCTTGGCCCCGGGGATCCGGAGCTGATGACCCTCAAGGCACACCGATTGATTTCGTCGGCAAAGGTGGTGGCGTATCCAGCCCCTGATTCTGGAACAAGTTTCGCGCGGTCGATAGCCGACAGCGTGATCGGCAAAGACACGCGGGAAATTCCAATCATCGTACCCATGCGCGTGGACCGGTTTCCAGCCAAGGAGATATATGACAAAGCCGCTGAAGATATTGCCGAAGTTCTTGAAAGTGGCCTTGACGTCGTCACACTTTGTGAAGGCGACCCGTTTTTCTTCGGCTCGTTCATGTATCTTTTTGAGCGTCTGGCCGATCGGTTCGAGGTCGAAATCGTGCCAGGGGTCACATCGCTGACAACCTGTGCGGCGCAGCTCGGCCGCCCGTTGACATCGCGAAACGACGTACTGACCATCATTCCAGGGCCCCTTCCAGACAGTGAGATCCGGCGCAAGGTCGAAGAGGCTCAGGCTGTCGCCATCATGAAAGTCGGCCGGCACCTGGCAAGATTGAAGGCGCTTTTGTCCGAAATGGGATTGCTCGATCGCGCCGGCTATGTGGAACGTGCGAGCCTTCCCGAACAAAAGGTTCACCGTCTTGTTGACCTAGAGGCGGAAACCGCACCCTACTTTTCAATGATCCTTATCTACAAGGGAGACGAAGCGTGGACGCTTCCCCCATCCTTCTCGTCCTGAACGAGACCGGCTATGAGACGGCACAAGACGTTGCCAAACGCTTTTCGACCGCGCGCATTCATGGTCTGGCGGGCCGTGTACCGATGGCCGATACCCAGTTCAACGAAACCATCGAGCACATCCAGCTTTTGTTCAAGGCAGGTCATCCGATCGTCGGCTTCTGCGCGAGCGGCATCCTGATCCGCGCATTGGCCCCGGTCCTGTCGGACAAGACTTCGGAACCTCCAGTCATTGCCATATCAGAAGATGGTTCGAGCATTGTGCCGTTGCTCGGCGGTCACAGGGGTGCCAACGAGCTCGCCCGTGTGTTGGCCCGCGGGCTTCGCGGCCATGCTGCGATCACCACCGCTGGCGATCTTAAGCTTGGTGTTGCGCTTGATGCCCCCCTTCCGGCTGGCGGCTGATCAACCCTGAAGATGCCAAACCTGTCATGGCCGAGCTTATCTCAGGCGCCTCGGTTCGCCTGGAAGGCAATGCGGACTGGTTGTCGGAAGCTGAACTTGTACACTCGGACGATGCGGCTATATCCCTCGTTGCCAGCGAGCAGCCGGAAGAAAGCGGTCCGACCCGGCTGGTCTACCATCCGCAGAAATTTGCCGTCGGCGTCGGTTGCGCAAGAGGATGTGCGAGCCAGGAGCTTATCGACCTTGTCGACACACAGCTCGCCGAAGCTAAAATCGCCAGTGGAGCCGTTGCGTGTGTCGCAACAATTGACCTGAAGGCCGATGAGACTGCCGTCAACGATCTGGCTGAACATCTGGGCGTACCGGTGCGACTGTTTTCCGCAGTGGAACTTCAGCGTGAAACACCCCGGCTGAAAAACCCCTCCAATGTGGTCTTCGATGAGGTGGGTTGCTATGGCGTTGCGGAAGGTGGCGCGCTTGCTGCTGCCGGTCCCTTCGCAGCGCTGACGGTTGAAAAGCAAAAAACCAAAAATGCGACCTGCGCCATCGCCAGATCTCCGAAGGCAATCGACACTTCGGCTGTGGGTCAGGCAAGAGGGCACCTGTCGGTGATCGGCATCGGGCCCGGCAAGGACGACTGGCGCACACCGCAGGCAACCAAACTGCTTGCCGAGGCATCGGATGTGGTTGGATATTCGCTTTATCTCGATATTATCGAAAAGCACATCACCGGCAAGACCCATCATAATTTTCCACTTGGCGCAGAAGAAGACCGGGTTCGGTTTGCACTTGAGGAAGCCGGCAAGGGCAAGAACGTTGCACTGATCTCATCCGGTGATGCCGGCATCTACGCGATGGGAACGCTTGTCTACGAATTGCTGCACCGGGACCAAGAGTTTGGCGGTGTCTCCGATGCGGCAAAACGCGTTACGATCACCAACGCGCCGGGTATATCAGCACTGCAGGCCTGTTCGGCTTTGATCGGCGCCCCGCTCGGTCACGACTTTTGCGCAATTTCCCTGTCCGATCTGCTGACACCGTGGGAAGTCATTGAAAAACGCCTCAAGGCCGCCGCCGAAGGCGACTTCGTGATCGCGTTCTACAACCCCGTGTCGCAGCGCAGGCGCACGCAGCTCGCCGCAGCCAAGGAGATTCTGCTGGAGCATCGCTCGGGTGCAACACCGGTTATTCTCGGTGTCAATCTCGGCCGCCCGGATGAGACGATCAGAGTGCTTTCGCTGGAAGCACTTTCCGTTGACGATGTTGATATGCTGACGACGGTGCTTGTCGGTTCTTCAACCACCCGCTCAGTGTTGCGCGGCGACGGTCATCCCTTCGTCTATACGCCGCGCGGCTACTCAAAACGCATCGATGCTCCCAAGCCGGCTGAGGTCTCTCAAGATACGCCGTCACCGGCAGACGACAGCTCACACAACACTGAAGCGGAAGACCAGGCATGACTGTTCATTTTGTTGGCGCTGGTCCGGGCGATCCGGACCTCATCACCGTTCGAGGACTGAGGATCATTCAGTCTTGCCCGGTCTGCCTCTATGCCGGGTCTCTGGTCCCGGAACAGATTGTTGAAGCAGCTCCTGAGGGTGCCCGGGTCATTGATACCGCGCCGTTGACGCTCGATGAGATCATTGAGGAAATCAAGGTTGCCCATGACAAGGGCCAGGATGTCGCCCGCGTACATTCCGGAGACCCGTCCATTTATGGCGCGACCGCTGAACAAATGCGGCGCCTTGATGCCCTTGGCATCGACTACGATGTGACGCCGGGCGTACCGGCCTTTGCAGCGGCTGCAGCAGCCCTCAAGACCGAACTGACCATACCCGAGGTGGCGCAGACAGTCATTGTCACCAGAACGGCCATGCAGTCATCCGCCATGCCGAACAATGAAGACCTGGACACGCTCGGCCGAAGTGGCGCCACACTTGCCATACACCTTTCTGTCAGAAACCTGCGCGAAATCGAGCGGCAATTGACACCGCACTATGGTCCGGACTGCCCTGTGATTGTTGCCTTTCGCGTCGGATGGCCGGATGAAAGCTTCATCCATGGCACCTTGTCGACGATTGCAGCAAAGGTTCGAGCGTCTAAAATCACCCGAACCGCCCTGATATTTGTCGGTCACGCCTTGAAGCCCGGCGAAGACTTCCGCGACAGCGCGCTCTACGACGCCGATCATGTTCACGTTTTGAGACCCAAAAAGAAGGCCAAGGCGTGAAGCTGTTCCGGTGACAGGTTTGGCTCTAGCCGTTTTTGAGTTTTACGGCACCAGTTGCTTCACGCCGACCGATGGGGCCTTTCTCGTGTAGTCTCGCAAACTTGTCGCAAAAGGTATATGATCCTAATCATATGCACGCGAGGTATGCTGTTCATGAGTGGCCAGGAAGACATACGCACGGCTTTTGACGCCGCCGGCTTGCAAGCCACTGATGTAGCACTGAAAAAACACAACTTCCTTTTCAGGTCGGGCGATCAGGTCAAGCGTGTGTTTTTTGTACGGACAGGCCGTCTGGTCATGGTTCGTATCCTTGAAAACGGCCAGGAACTTGTCGTACAGCGCGCCGATCCAGGAGACCTCTTCGCGGAGGCTTCCCTTTTTCAGACCGTTACCATTGCGATGCGGTTGGTGAAACGGACGTTCGCTGCACGGCTTACGACAAGCCAGCGGTGCTGGAAGCACTCAATGACCCGGCCATGGCCATGCTGGTGCTCAAAGCCTACTCTCACCAGATCCGCAGCCTGCGCAACCAGATCGAGTTGCGCAACATCAAACGCGCCGACGACAGGGTCTATTCCTATATTCAGTCCTTGCCGCCGGATGCGGAAGGCTGGCGCGACCCGCATCTTTCCTGGAAAGATGTTTCCCGGACACTCGGCCTTTCGCATGAGGCTTGTTATCGCGCACTCGCGCTGCTCGACAAGAGCAAGAGGATCGAACGGGACGAAACCCGGTGCCGTCTGCCCTGAACCAACCTCATTGACCTCCCGCGTTTGTCGGTTTCGGAGGCCACTAATACGAAGACTATTGTCAGGTCATTCGCTTGACCTAACTTGCCTCGACCAAGCGCTCTGGTTCTAGCGTGGGAGGCGAAGAAATCTCTGACCGGCCTCGTGACAACGCCTCTTCGTTCTCATGATTTTCACCCCAGTATTCGGCAACACTCGGCCCATCCTTGATCCGCTTGTCGCGAAACACGAATCCAAGGACTTCGTGTATCCACACCCTGCGGCCCATTGCGTAGTACCATTTGTGGGCATGCCTGAGCTTCGGGTCGCGCATCGTCCAAAGCCGCCAGAGCGCACGCGGACGGGATTGCACGATGAATTCGATCGTTTTCACCCAGAGGAACACCCGCCACGGAGGAACATGCCGTGTGGCAAGAACCTGATGTTTATAGTCCCACTTGCGCTGATCCAGCTGAATGACCCGGCGGTGCCGGATATCGCCGAACAGAGGGGTCCAGCGATGCGGTGTCACATAAAGCGATTGGATCTGATCCGGATCGTAACTGAGCAGCAGACGCAGAACCCGCCAGTAGTCCCTATCCCGTTCCTCTTCAAAACCCACCACCCAGGTTGCCAGGGACAGCATCCCGTGCTGCCGCATGAGCCGGATTGCTTCACGATCCGTACTGGGTGTCGCGCCTTTACGGATCTTGGCAAGAACCTTCTCATCCGTGTGCTCCATACCCATCAGGAACCGTTCGACGCCAGCTTTCTTATAAAGATGTAGATGGTCGCGATCGCGAACAATATCGTCGGCTCTCGTTGACCCAACCAAAGTGATCTCGACATTCTCCGCGATGATCGCTTCCAGAAACCGTTTCCACATTTTCTTTGAAGACGTTGGGTTTTCGTCGGCAAAATTGAAAACCTCTATGCCGTATTTGCGATGAAGCCAGGCCAATTCCGCTGCAAAGACTTCCGGGTTGCGATGTCGCCACTGGGTCCAGAACCCTCGTTGGCCACAGTAAGTACAAGGATGCGGGCATCCCCTTGAAAACTGAACGACCACTGCGCGCTTTCCACCCCAGTAGGAGTAACGTTCAAAATCAATCAGTTCCCAGGCGATCCGGTAGGCGTCGAGGTCACGGATCATCGGTTGGGGCGGTGTTGAGACAATCTCCCCATCGGCTCGGAACGCTAAGCCTCTGATGCCGGCAATCGGCTGGTCTCGGCCAAGAGCATTGACAAGCTGCCGGCAGGTTTCCTCGCCTTCGCCTCTGACAAGAATGTCGAATTCCGGTGCTTCGCGCAGGATGTCCCGCCAGTGATAGGTCGGGAAAACGCCGCCATAGATGACAATCAGTCCGGGGCGGCACTCCTTGGCACGCCTTGCAATTTCCGCAGTTGTCGGGTGAGCGGACGTTGACCCGGAATGGCCGAGCAACAGGGCTTCGCAGCCCGATCTTTCTATGGCCGACACGATGTCAGAAATCGGCAATGGGCCGAATTCCGCGTCGAGAAAGTCCACTTCATGATCATCGTCGATCAGGGGTCCCGCGATGGAAAGAAGTCCAAGCGGTGGCAGATGGTCATCAGGTATACGGCTGCCGATGGCAGTATGCGGCGGATTGACGATGAGCACTTTCATTTAACCGGTTCTCCATTGCGCCCCGCACCATCAGGCGCATCCGGTCTTGCAGACGCTTTGCGTCAGCTGTCGAAGTTTTCAGGAGAACCGGCGAGATTTTGTGCAGCTGTCGGCAGCACTCAACTGCTGGCGATTACATGTGCAAAGGAACCGCTGACCGACCCCACGTTCTGTCCAAGATCGCCAAGTGGATTTCCGGCGGCATCTTCGGCGGCAAACAACCGTGTGGTCTTTCCTTCCGACAAGATGCTTGCATAGTGAAATTCGTGCGCCGTGAGGAGCCGGGTCCAGGGAGAACCGTTCAGCGGTCGAAGCTTGCGGTATCCGAGGTGCCTCTTGCGCGCCTTGAACGACGTTTCCAGCGGGAGAAGTCCGAGCATCCGGTGACGGGTGCCCTCAGCATCGATCATCCCGTCGCCGAGCGTCATGTAGCCACCGCATTCACCGTAGATGAGACGCCCGGCCTTTGCCGCTTCAGACATGCCGCTGAAAAACCACGCCGCGCCGGCAAGTTTCCCCGCATGCAATTCCGGATAGCCGCCAGGAAGAAAAATCGCATCCGCATCTTTGTCCGGCGCTTCGTCGGCGAGCGGTGAAAAGAAGGAAAGCTCTGCTCCGCTTGCCAGCCAGTGGTTCAAGAGATGCGGATAGGCAAAAGCAAAGGCAACGTCCTGCGCCACGGCAATTCGCTGACCAAGCGGCTCCGGAAGATCGCCTAACCGCCGCTCCACGCCCTTCAGTTGGGCTGCTTTTTTAAAAACCAGTTCCAGATCTATCCTGTCACGACAGATATCTGCGGCCCCTTTTAAAAAAGCCTCCAGGTCCGGGTGCTCGTTTGCCTGCACAAGTCCAAGATGGCGTTCGGGAAGACTGAGAGCGCCCGATTTTTCGACGGCCCCCAGCACCTCGACCTCATGAGGAGCAAGCGCATCGCGCAGCATCTTTTCGTGCCGGGTACTGCCCACGCGGTTCAAGATGACACCTGCCAAATCGATGTCTGACCTGAAAGTGCGGAAGCCGTGAACAAGAGCGGCAACCGACTGAGCCTGTTTTGCACAGTCGATGACAAGCACGACTGGAATGCCGAGTTCAACGGCAAGATCTGCCGCAGAACCTTTCCCGCTCGCAGCACCGTCGAAAAGGCCCATGGCCGCCTCCACGATCATCAGATCGGCGCTACCTGCCTGAGAAAGCGCCAGGTAACTGAGCGTTTCAGGTGTCATGGCCCACGCGTCCAGATTAACGCAAGGCTTTCCACTGGCTGCCTGGTGAAAGCGCGGGTCGATATAGTCGGGCCCCGACTTGGCAGAGACGACCGCCCTGCCAGCGTCCTTCAAGGCGCGCAACAACGCCAGCGTCAGAGTTGTCTTGCCGGCACCCGATGACGGCGCAGCAATCATCAGTCCTTTTGTCATGACGGATCCAGCTTCAACCGGCATCGGCCGAACGACGGTCGGACCGCAGCCCCAGCGGGTCGCTATCCAGCACCTTGCCGGACAATGCTCCAAGCCAGTCAAGGCCGTTGCGCAGCCGCACGACCTCACCGACAACCACAATTGCCGGCGGTGCCATCCCCGAGGCCTTGGCGTCTTCGGCACATCGACCCAGGCTGGTTTCGAGGATTTTCTGACCGTCAAGTGAGGCGTTACAGACAATGCCCACCGGCTCGGCTGCAGATCTGCCGCCCGCCATGAGTTTTCCGGCAATCGTTTCCAGATGCTTCATCGCCATATACATGACAATAACCGGAGAGCCCCTGGCGATGCCCTCCCAGTTGATTGCATCCGGGGTCAGTCCGGACTGGTCATGTCCTGTGAGGAACGTGACCGCCTGATTGCAGTCACGGTGTGTTGCCGGAATTCCAGCATAGGCAAGACCGCCGATACCTGCCGTTATGCCTGGTATGATCCGGAACGGAACCCCCGCCTCCACCAGTCCGAGCGCTTCTTCACCCCCACGGCCGAAAACGAACGGGTCGCCCCCTTCAGCCTCAGGACCCGTTTGCCCTGGCGCGCATAATCGATCAGCTTCAGGGTGATATCCCGCTGTTTTGGACTGGGCTTGCCACCACGCTTTCCCGCAAAATCCGTGACCGCATCCGGTTTGACCCAGGCAAGAATGCTGCTATCGACAAGCGCATCATAGACAACCACGTCCGCCTGCCGCAGGCCGTTCAAGGCATGCAACGTCAGCAAACCGGGATCCCCCGGACCGGCACCAGCCAACCAGACCCATCCCGGCTCGAACTCCGGTAAGCCTTTGGGCAACCTGTTGTTGTCGCTCTCTGCGTTCATCATCCCTGTTTATCTGTCTTGCACGGAAGCGCCAAGCGATTCCACGATCAAAATCGGCCCGAATACGACATTTCATCGCGTACATATTGACGAGCGCGCAATGCACGGCATCTTCCGCTATAGAGGAACGATGTCGAGAAATGAGCCCAAAGAGTTGCGGCGCGGTTGGACGACCGGTGCCTGTGCAACGGCCGCAGCAAAAGCGGCCTATGAAGCACTTCTTACGGGCACCTTTCCGGATCCTGTTGAAATAACGCTGCCAAAGGGTGGCACGACGCAATTCGCGCTGACGCACCATGTCCTATCAGGCGGCACAGCAAGCGCTTCCATAACCAAGGACGCCGGCGATGACCCGGATGTGACGCATGGCGCACTGATTACATCGACCGTGACGCGATTGCCGCCGACCGAAGGTGTGAAGTTCAAGGCCGGAGAAGGGGTCGGTACCGTGACACGGCCTGGCTTGCCGTTACCACCGGGTGAACCGGCGATAAATCCCGTGCCACGCCAGATGATGCAGGCCGCGATTGAGGATGTCGCTACCAGACACCAGGCTCCTGGAGACGTTGAAATCACGATTTCCATCGATGGCGGAGCTGAGCTCGCGCAAAAAACCATGAACCCCCGTTTGGGTATCATGGGGGGCCTGTCGGTTCTTGGCACGACCGGCATTGTGCGCCCGTTTTCCTGCGCCGCCTGGATCGCTTCTATTCATCGGGGCATCGATGTCGCCCGGGCGATCGGACTGACACATGTGGTCGGCGCCACCGGATCATCATCGGAAGATGCCGTTCGCGATCGCTACCAGATGGATGAGGCTGCCTACCTCGATATGGGAGATTTTGCAGGTGGGCTCCTGAAATACCTTCGCGCCCATCCAGTGGACAAGCTGACGGTGGCCGGCGGGTTTGCCAAGATGTCAAAACTGGCTCAGGGAGCGCTCGACCTTCATTCGGCGCGAAGCTCCATCGATTTCTCGTTTCTGCAGGACCTGCTCCACGAAGCGGCAGCTCCCGCTTCCCTTATCGAGGCCGCCACCTCGGCCAATACCGCCAAGGAAGTGCTTGATGCGTCTCTGGCAGAAGGTATCGACTTGAGTTCGCCGTTAGCGCACAAGTCAAAAACAGCGATACGCCGGATCCTGAGGGAAGCTCCTGTTGCGATCGAAGTCCTGATCACGGATCGGCAGGGAATTGTTCTCGGAGAATGTGGATTTGACTCGGACGAATGACCACATCTTGCTGCTTGCCGGGACGACCGAGGCCCGCCAACTTGCAACGTCGATTGCCCGACGCTTTGCAGGGATCAGATTGACGGTGTCCTTTGCGGGCGTTGTCAAGGATCTGCCTGATCTCGGTGTTCCGACCCGAATAGGTGGTTTTGGGGGCATCGATGGTCTTGTCAGCTATCTTAAAGAGGAAGATGTCAGCCTGATCATTGATGCAACGCACCCCTTTGCCGCCCAGATGAGCCGGCATGCGGTTGATGCTGCAAGGCGGACTAATACTGGTCTCATCCGCCTGGAGCGCCCCGAGTGGCATGAAGCTGACGGCGACAGGTGGCACCATGTTGCCACGACAGCCGATGCAGCCGAGGCACTGCCCAAGAATTCTCGTGCGTTTCTCTCAGTCGGGCGCAAGGAGAGCGACAAGTTTACTTACCGGGACGACTGTTTTGCGCTGGTGCGGATGATTGAGCCCCCCGTGCGGCCACTGCCGGATCACTGGCACTTGATCCTCGAGCGCCCTTCCAAAAGCGTCGATGCGGAACTCCACCTGCTCAAGCACCAAAAGATCACGCATCTGGTAACGAAAAACAGCGGCGGAGCATCGTCCTACGCCAAGATCGAAGCGGCGCGGCAACTCCAGATCCCTGTTCTCATGATCAAGAGACCGATTCTACCGGATGCGGACACAGCCAGCTCTGCAATTGAGGTTCTGAAACTGATCGAACGGTTCGTGGATCGTCCTGGTTAGCCGCCAAATCTGAATTTAAACACAGCAGACGCAAATCTTGGAATTCCAATGACATAGCGGCGAAACAGACGCCTCGGCTCCTGTAGCAACCTGAAGAGCCATTCCAGTCCGGCAGCGCGTACCAGCTTCGGCGCGCGGGCAACGGAACCCGACATGAAATCGAAAAGGGCTCCGACACCGATCGCCACTTTCACATCGAGGTTCTGTCGGTTTTGAACGATGAACTTTTCCTGTCTCGGGTTGCCCATGGCAACCAGAAGAAGATCAGGCTTCAGCGCACTGATGTCTGTGCATATGTCACGACAATCATCCATATCGAAATAGCCGTTTCTGCAGCCGACCACTTCGTGTGCAGGATAGGTTTCCTCAATATGCTTCCTTGCCTCCTGCAATTGCGTTTCTTCAGCACCAAGCAGGTAGATGCGCAAAGAAAGACCGATGCCCTTCAGGACATCCGGCACTAAGTCCGTACCATTGAGATTGTCAGGAAAAGAGCTTCCGCATAGGAACCGGCTGGCGAGATCGATCCCGATCCCGTCGTTCAGCAAGGTCATGCGATTGAGTGTTGCCGCGAAATCCGGGTCGTCAACCGCGGTCAGAACCGTGTGAGCATTGCAAATGGCAACGTCCAGTCGCTCGCCCTGAAGGACAGCCGACCGGATAAGACCAATCGCTTCCTGACGATTCAGGCGCGAAATTTCAAGCGGTCCAATTTCCATTGTGTTGATCCACGGCTGCAGACCCAACTCAACCTTGTTCATTGCCAATAAAATTCCATTCACGGCCTGTTGCCGAGCTAACGATTATTGTTATGTAAGTTACGAGAGTCTTATGTCGAACATTATTAAATTTATTTAATTCCGATCGCTATTTGCTTTTAGCATTAATGGCCTATTCTTAGCTCTACCCTATTTTATTTGGCAGAAGTAACCGACCGTATACCATGTTCCAGCAACGCATACCGGCTGACACCTGCCGGATATTTGCGATGCGTTAATCATGTTTGTTTACGAATTTCCTGACCAAAGATGGTGGAAGCATGCTCACGCATCTTTGACTGGCCGGAAACACGACAAGACCCGAAATTGCTCCTAAGGCAACAGTGCAGACAACATCATGATCGATATCACGGACATACCTGCACTTCTGAAACGCAATATCTTCTGGCTGCTTCTGTTTCCAGTCATTTTTGCCGGAATAGCGTTTGTTTTTGTTGCCTTGAAGACCCCTGTCTACGAGACGAGGGCCGAGCTTCTTGTGCAGCCGGAGGGAGCGCAGACCATATCCAGCAATCCGGTGGGGACGGCCAGCAACCAATCCCTCCAGAGTATGGATCTGGACAGCCAAACGCACATCATTCTGTCCGCAGCCGTTCTGAACCAGGTTGCCAACAATCTTGGACTGGACGACTCACCACAATTTCAGCAACTGGGATTGAGGCAAAAAATATTCGGCGGTTTCAGCTCCAACCGATCCTCTGCGGAATCAAGAGAGGCCACGCTTGAAGCCTTGCGTGAGGCGCTCAACGTGTACAGGATCGAAAGGTCTCTGGTGTTCGTTATCGTGGTCAAGCATACGGATGCAGAGCTCGCGGCGGCAATCGCGAACGAGACCGCAAACGCATATATCGAGCAATCCAGAACAAACCGCACGCAGTCGCTCGCACGGGCAAGCGAAAGTCTGAGCGCACAAGCAGAGCAGTTACAAGGCCGTGTCGAAACCGCAGAAGCCGCCGTGGAAGCCTACAAGGCGCGGCAAGGTCTGATTAGCACTGCCGGCGGGTCGGTTATCGATCAGCAGCTCGACGCGCTCAACAACCAGATCACAGAAGCCCGGGTGACGATGGAAAGGGCCAAGGTCATCAATGACCAGATGGCATCTCTGACCCTGGCGGACGTCGAGGCCGGGATTGTTCCCCAGGACGCGATCAGCTCGGTTTTGAACTCGCTGCGGGTTCAGTATTCGCGCATCGCACAGCAGGAAGCTGAGGCTGCTACAACGCTCGGTGCAAATCACCCGACTTTGCGCGAATTACGATCGCAAATGAACAACACCGGGCGTCAAATCCAGTCCGAACTCCAACGTATCAAACAAACGGTCAAAGGCCAGTTCGAACAGGCACGCCTCACCTTGAGCGGGCTGGAGCAGCAATCCAAGAATTTGCAGTCGCAGAACACGCTGCAGGGCAAAGCGCTTATCGAACTGCGCCAGCTGCAAAGCGAGGCCGATGCCAGCCGCAGTATCTATGAGGCATTCTTGAAACGCTCAAGAGAACTGGAAGAACTTCCGGATCTGGGCGCCAACAGTTCCAGAATACTTTCAGAAGCGCCGGTGCCCAGCTCACCGACCGGACCCAACAAGATCGTTGCCCTCGGCGCCGGTAGCCTGTTCGGGTTTGTATTTGCGGCAGCTGGAGTGATCGGTCTTTCCCTTCTACGAGGAAACTTGACCAGCGAGCGAGCCGTCGCGACGGGGACGGGCGCTCCGATCCTGGCCAATATTTCCGCTCCGGCCAATGACCGCGGAAACGCGTCCGTACTGACCGGGTGGTTGGGAAAACCCTCATCGTCAACTCAAAAACAGAACGGAATTGCACGCACCCGCGTGGCTTACGCTCTCAGGCAGGCATTTGCCGATGAAAAGCCCGCCAACATTCTTGTTCTATCTGTCGGGAACACGGGAAATACGTCCCGCTTTATCCGCAATGTAGCTGTTGAATTGCATGATATGGGCGAAGAAGTGCTCTTTGCTCATACCGTTGGCCAACGACGTGCAGATCAATCGTCCGACAGCGTTGCTTCATCGGCCAACCCGAGAGTAAACACGCTGAACAGATTGGCCATGAACCTCTCCGATCAGAGCCTTGAAATCGCGGCAGAAGACAGCGACCTCGGCTCTGCCTCTCAAAGGAAAGGCCTGTCGAGTTACCTGCGTGTCGAGCAAATCGATACTAAACGAAAATACGCAGCCAACGCAGATCTCGCATCCAGCTATGACGACTTTCTGCTCATCGACGCCGGCAATATTGACGCCAGTCCGCTGTTGCCTGTCCTTTTGCGCCATTGCGATGGTATCATTCTGATTACAGCGCTTGGCGAAACCAGATCCAGCGACTTTGAGCGCACAACGGCCTATCTGGAGCCCTGGCAAGACCGGATCATCGGGAATGTTGTACTCTCAGCTGTCTGACCGGCCAGCCTTTGCCGGGACATTGCAGGACATTGAAGAGCGTCGCTACCGCCTCTGGCTGAATGCTGTCAGCGCAGTTGTAATCGCGGCCCTGACGTTCAACTTCCTGCTGGCGGTTTTCAATACCAATTTGTTCGGAATTTCCGAAAGCCACGTCATCTTGACCGAGCTTGCATTGATCGGCTGCGCGCTTCTACTCGCCGTGAGCCGTAATCCTGCGCTCTATGTCATTCTGGCACTTTATCTGAGTTACATGGCCTTCATTCTTGCCTTGCGTCCGGAACTTGACCTGAAAGCCATTCGCGACTTTCTCATCCCGATTATCTTCTATTTCATCGGACGCAAATTTCAGCGGATAGAAGACGCCGACAGGCTGATCTGGACCTGCACCCTCATTGTTCTGGCAATCGGGTTTTTGGAGTTCCTATTCCTCGACCTTTATACGCAGATCGTCGATATCTTTGGATATTACGTTGCGCGCGGCACTCTGGAAATCGACGACAACTTTATCGAGGGTTCGAACTTGTTCGTCTCTAGCACCCGTGTCGGAGGTCGGAACTTCTTTGACTTTCTCGGACAGATCAGAGCTTCTTCCGTCTTCCTGGAACCCGTAACGATGGGCAATTTCGGGGCTTTTCTGTGCCTTTGGGCGCTCTTTCGAAAGGGTATGAAACACCGGCTGCTGCTCCTGGTACTGGCCTTTGTCGTCATTGTCCTGGCGGACGCCCGTTTCGGCATGTTCGTGTGCTTCTTTCTGTTTGTTGCCGCCGGGGCTGCCTATCTCGTTCCAAGATTTCTGTGGTGGTGCCTGCCGCCGTTGATCGTATTTGCGCTGGCCGTTTTTGGCGGGCTCTTTCCCGACTTGCCCTGGGCCGACAACTTCATTGGGCGGCTCATCCATGCCAGTCACTTGCAGCAACTGATTACTCTGGACGCATTGTTCGGATTGCGGCCGGATGTTCCCTTCCTGGCCGACAACGGGTTTGCCTATTCTATCGTCAAGTGCGGGATTATCGGCTTGCTGGCCCTTTGGACGCTCTATGTCTATGCGCCCTCCAACGCCCCCCAAGCGCTTCATTTCAAGGCCCTGGCCGTTGTTTACATCTCCTTGCTCATGACCGTTTCCAACTCGTTTTATTCGATCAAGCTGGCAGCCCTTTTCTGGGTCGCTGCAGGAGCGGCAGACATCATGAAGTCGTCAGCAGGCAGCGCGCAACAGCAAAGTGTCAGTGCAAAGCCTCCACCGCCGCACCGCGCTAACCGAAGCTTTTGGAGCACGCGGGAGCAAAACCGTCAGAGCCTCAGGGCACGGGTATAAAGGTCGTCATATTTTTTCGCCGTGTGTGACCAGCCATACCGTTGAACGGATTGAACTGCGCGCTTACGCAAACTCCGATCGGCAACGAGGTCCTGAAGGGCCGAGTTTACCGCACTTGCCGTCTTCGCCGCGTCTTCAAAGTCACAAAGCCGGATGAGCGGATTGCTGCCGGAAAGCGATTGAAAAGCCTGATTTGCATTAACAACCGGAATGAGACCCGCACTCAAGGCTTCAATCAGCACCAGGCCAAATCCCTCATAATCTGAAGCGCTTACGAACAGGCTGCATTGACCGATAAGGTCACGAAGCTGTTGATTGCTGAGACCAACTTGGACATTGACCTGGCCACCCACTCCGAGAGATTGTGCTTGTGACAGAATGTCATTTTTGGTGAGTTCGGATTCAACACCTGCCACATGCAGTTGCCAGCTGTAGTCGGAAGCCGGCAAGGACTTCATGAGATCCAGCAACAAGTTCAGCCGCTTGTTCGTCGAAAACCGACCGAGCGTCAAAAGTGTTTTCCTGGGTTCAAACGAAGCCGCCTCGCCGAACTTATCAAGATCAACCCCGTTTTCGATCAGTTCAGTGCGCCTCGGCGCAATCTTTCGAAACAGATCAAAGTCGCTTTCGCTGCAACAGGCAATGCCTGCATATTGAGACGAGGACAATCGGGTCAACGTGTTGAACCAGACCTGCTTCAGCTGTGCAAACCGGGATGTGTGAAAGAAGCCGCCATGCGTTGTCGCAACCAGGGTCTTTCCATGCCAGAACCTGCTCAGCGCAAGGGCATCGTAGAAGAAATCCACGGCATGGACGTGCACCAGGTCAGCGTCCTTGATTTCACCCAGGACGGACGGTGCAATGGGGTATCTGGTGCTTCCACGAAACGGAATACGGCAAACCTCGATACCGTCAATAATCTCCCGTTTCGGAAGTCTGGAGCCTAAGTCCGTGAACAGCCTGTCCAGCGTGACAACCTTGAGGCCGGCGAACCGCCCGTTCTGCCTGGCTGCCAGGTTTCGGACCACATCTTCAAGGCCGCCGATATTGGGAGCATATTGCCGGACGACGTGAACAACACGTATATCGGAGAAATCAGCAAGGCCGTTAAGTTTCTCGTCTGGGTGCGGTTCATGTTTCATATATCTTTTCCGGCGAAAACAATTGTGCTCAACCACAATCCGCGCAAGGTAACATCCGTCCTTCAACAAGATCTTTATGATCATAACGCCAACCAGCGCTTACCCGTCCATAGCCTTTATGAAATATGACCGCCCAAAACTGACCACATCAAAACGCGTCCTGGCCCGGGGACACCTGGTTGCCGGTACGCTTGCGACCGCTCTGCTTGTTGCGGCTGTTTCACATCCGGCTTCCGCGCAAATATGCCTGCGCGGTGTCAATCTAGCCGGAGGCGAGTTTGGCGGATCTGAGGGCGACTATGGGCAAAGCTACATTTATCCTTCTGTCGAAACTCTGGACTGGGCGGCGTTGCGGCAAATGACAGCCATTCGTCTTCCTTTCAAATGGGAAAGACTTCAACCTGAATTAAACGGTCCGTTTGATAGCGCGGAGCTTACGCGTCTGGTCGAAATTGTTCGGCAAGCCAACGGACGCGGGCTTACAGTCATTCTCGATCCTCACAACTATGCTGAGTATCAGAACGATCGCCTGGGCAAAGGCAATGTGACAGCTGCCGATTTCGCGAACTTCTGGTCTCAACTGGCACCTGTTTTTTCCGGAAACCCGTTGGTTGTCTATGGATTGATGAACGAACCAACGGACATTGGATCTGCCGTGTGGTTCGAAGCTGCACAGGCAGGCCTGGATGCCATCCGGGCCACGGGCGCGAACAATCTAGTGCTTGTCCCTGGAAATATCTGGAGCGGAGCCTCGCACTGGTTCGATGATCAGGAAGGAGGGTCAAATGCCGAACTGTTTCAGAACATTTCAGACAGCGCTGACAATTTTGCGTTCGAGTTTCACCAATATATGGATGATAATTTTTCAGGAACCAATCCGACCTGTCCGCGGGTCAAAGACGCCATTCTGGCACTCGAGGGCGTAACGGGCTGGATGCGGCAATATGGGTACAAAGGTTTCCTGGGTGAATTCGGTGGAACCAGTGCACCCGATTGTCTGGCAGGGCTTGACGAATTTGGCGACTATCTGGCCAGCCAGAGAGACATCTGGATTGGTTGGACGGCCTGGGCAGCTGGCGACTGGTGGGGGGACTATCCCTTGTCCCTACAACCGGATGCAGGGGTCGACAAACCCCAAATCAATGTACTCAAGCCATATTTTCAGGACTTGGACCGGCAATGCGGATGAAACCTGAGCAGCAAATGAGACTGCAAACGGATGAGGTGTATGACAGATAAGGTCCTCATCGTTTCCCGGCACGATTATCGAACCGAGTGGCGAGCCAGCCTGCACTTTCTGGCGGATGCCTATCACGCTTTGGGCAACTCGGTAAAATTCGTATCCGTTGGCTTCAGTCCACTGTCCCTGTTGTCACATGATCACCGTAAGTGTCTCTCGGCGGATGCCAACAAATGGCAAACCAGAAACGGCATAGAGTGCTTTTTGTGGCGCTCTCCGATACATCCGTTCAATCGAGGGCTCGGCAGCCTCGCTTTCCTGACCAACAGTCTTTTCAAATGGTGGATCAACTCGTCTTGCTCCGAAATGGACGGGGCGTGCGAGACAGCCGACCTGATCATCGTAGAATCGGGAATCGCGGCGGCGTTGGTCGGGCGGATCAGGCGCTGCGCGCCAAATACCAAACTCATTTACGTCGCATCCGACCTTCTGGAAACCGTGAACGCTCATCCCTTTATCGAAGAGCAACTTTACCGCGACCGATCCGCCATCAGCCACATAGTTGTCGTCGCCCGGGCCATGGCCAAGCACTTCCAGGATTTTGGCTGTCCTGTTCACTTCGTGACACATGGTATTTCAAAAGCAGATTTCGATACAATTGGCCCGAGCCCCTATTCAGGGGGTAAGAACATCGTCACAGTCGGATCAATGCTCTTCGACCCGACATTTTTCGAAATCGCATCTGAAACCTATCCGGACATCCACTTTCATCTGATCGGTACGCCTAAACTTGAGAAAAGTGCTGAAAACATAACCGAATATGGTCGGATGGAGTTCACGGATACGCTTCCATACTTGAAATACGCCGACGCTGGTGTCGCGCCCTATCACGACATGGAGCATGCGGACTACCTGGTCGACAGCAGCATGAAGCTCATGCAGTACGACTATCTGAAACTCAATGCCATCTGCCCGGATTTTGCGGCCGGCGGAAAACCAAATCGCTATGGCTACAGGCCGGGCGATCCCGCGTCAGTCACCCTTGCAATCGAACACGCGCTTGGCAGGCCCTATGCGGAAGGCGATTCCAAGGTTCTCGATTGGACAGATGTGGCAAACAGATACAAGGATCTGTGACCTGTCCCGTCCCGTGTTGTGCAACCGGTTCCCGCATTCATCGGATACATTCGAGAAGACTAGCCACACGAAATCTTAAGCGAATAGGCATAAGTAAGACCCGAATAAGCACACAAAGGTTCAAGTCGGAGGGTATTTGTCTCCGATCCTTGACGAACAGGGCCTTGGGCTCAAGATCAAGTCTGGCGCGGATTCAGATGACTGCTATTTCGACTGCGAAGAGTGTAGCCTGATGGCGTCCATGCTTCGAAATTCGGTGGTGAACACCACTGCCGGCATTCTTTCCATGTTCATGGGTTTTATTTGCAGCATCATTGTGGCCCGCACGCTTGGCGTCGAGGGCACGGGCATCGTGGCTTACGCTCTGTGGTTCATGACTGTTGCCACCATTGTGTCGGACTATGGTATGCCACAGGCCACATTGCGCTTCATTGCGCGTGATGTTTCCAGCGATCAGCCATACAGCGCTCTTTTGCAGACATTGCTGTCCCGTTTCGTTGTGACAACCGCGATCATGGCGGTCGGGATAGGAGCCTATTCACTTTGGCTTGCCGGGACCAACGACGCACACGGGTCACTCGTCTGGCTTGCCACAATCGTTCTCTTTTTGAGTTACGCCTATTCGACAATTTCCATCTGCGCGGCACAAGGTCTTGGTCAGTTTGATCGTGTGGCCAGGATGACATTGACAGGCTGTGTTCTACAGTTTTTCTCGGTCCTCGGCGGTGCTTTGCTTTTCGGCCCTGTTGGGGCCATCCTCGGACATGCGACCCGGCACTTGCCACAAGCTCTTGATTTCAGGAATTACCTTGGCCAAACAGCCGAACGAGTTCGCGAGATCCCGGCCGATGTTAAACTCTATGCGCGCAACAATTGGATATCCGGCAGTGTCTTTGCCCTGTTCGGCGCCCGGATCGAGCTCGCGCTTATTGGGTTCTTTTTCTCCATCGTCCAGGTGGGCTACTATTCCATCGGCCTGACAATGTCAGGCATGATTGCGCAATTGGCCGTGTTCATTCTTGCCTTCGTGGTTCCCCAATTCGGGGCAATGCACGACAACGCTGACGACGCTGCCTTCGCCGGTGCCTTTGAAGAAACCATTCGCTGGTTGGGGATTGTCGTTGCTCCAATTGCCATCGGTGGTGCTTCGGTCGCAAACGAGCTCATCCCAGCCGTCTTCGGAGAGGACTTTGCTCCTGCGGTTTGGCCGGCGGTCATTCTGCTTGCATTTGCAATCGCTCAAGCACTGGCATCAGTCATTTCACGCGCGATCCTGGCCAAAAATCGGAGTTCAGACGAGCTTCGCATGATGCTGGTTTGGTGTGGCGCAACCACCGTGTCGCTGTTGATCACTGTACCGTCCTACGGTCAACTGGGCGCCGCTTGGGTCCGCGGCGTTGCCAGCATTCTTCTTCTTCTGATGTTGAGCATCTATTGCTATCGTGTCCTTCAGCTTCGCCTGCCCGTTCTCTCCCTCATGAAATCGACCTTGGCGGCGGCTATTTGCGGGGCAACGGCAATGTTCATACTCACCATCATTTCCGGCTTGATCGGTCTCCTGATCGCCGTAAGTGCTGCCGCACCCGTTTATTTCCTCTCACTGTTCCTTCTTAAGGCGGTCACCTGGTCTGAAATTCGGCCGCTTATCGATGGACTAAAAACTCGCGTGGGCCCCTGAAAAGGTTGACTGATCTCACTCGTATTATCGGCTCAATGCAACTTCTATTAAGGCGTTGTTAGCCTGAGATTTCTAAATTGAACACCAACTCTATTGGTTTTCGCTTTTTGGCAAGGCCAACTGTTCGCCGCACTTGCGTTTTGCTTAAAAACATCAAGCATGGATCTTTGCGGCGATCTGCAAATAACGCAAATCGGAACTATTGAAGCAATGTCTATCGGAACCGTATTCGGCGAACGCTTTGGGCCCATTCTGCAATCGACCGGAATGCTGCTTTCAAAGCGTGTTTTGAATATACTCTCCGTCAGCTTCTATTCAGTCATCATCCTCGGAACCCTGGCGCTCGCCTATTTCAACCCGGTCTACAACTGGGACATCCTGGCCTATGTCGGGATCGCGGTCGAAGACAGGCTCGAAACAGCAGAAGAAATTCACGCGACGGCTTACGGTGAAGTTCAGGAGGCTACTTCAGAACTTCAATTCTATAAATTGACTGCCGCTATTCCCTATAGGGTCGGTCAGTATGAAAATCCGGAACACTTTGTTTCGCTATTCCCCATGTTCCGGGTGAAACTCGCTTATGTCGAAACAATCAAACACCTTGGAGAAGTCACAGGCCGAGTGCATGCCACAACTCTGATATCGACGATTTCAGCGGCCTTGATCGGAGTGTTTGTCATTGCCTGGAGTTTCCGGCGAAACTTCGTTCAGGGCCTTTTGATCATCGGTCCCGTCTCCATACTGATCGGGTATGTCTTTTCGGCCAGAGAAGCGACACCTGACCTGATGATGGCAGTCTTCACGCTGCCAGCAATCTATTTTGTCTGTAGGGAAAAACCGTTTTTCGCAGCCCCGTTTCTCATTCTTGCGTTCCTGGTCCGGCCGGATGGTATTCTTCTGTTCTTCGCACTGCTTTTGGCGGCATTTGCGGTGAGTAAATACCGACTGGCCTATCTGGCTCTCTTCATTGCCTGCGTTTGCCTCTATTTCCCAGTGACCGGGGCCGCCGAGCACCCAGGCTGGTGGCCTCATTTCTATTTCTCCAATATCGAATATCAGGATGACATGCGCGGGTTCGATCCGGCCTTTGACGCCGTGCTGTTTGTTAAGGCCCTGCTCATCAATCTTGCCCGCACACTTCAGGCTTTCGACTGGCTCATGCTGCTTGCGGTATTTCTTCTCGGGTTTGCGCTATTCGTTCGCAACGGCTTCGAGGTCTCGCGCGGTCAGTGGATGGCGGCCATTGCTTTGACGCTGTGCATCGGCGGAAAATTCGTCACGTTTCCGCTTCCCGATGATCGTGTTTATTTACCCTACATGCTGCCCCTTTTGCTGGTCCTGATGGAAATCTGGAAGCCTGAGTTTTCAGTCGCACGGTCTGAAACCGAGCGGGTATCATAGACCCGCACAGCTTCCAGACATTGACCCGGGCGGAGTGCTTGAACACCGCACCTATCGTCTCTTGGCTGCCTCGCAGACCGTGAACTGGTTCACCTGTGTCTCTTCGAACTGCGCCAATCGTGGCAACCGGTGACCGGTCCTGAAGAACAAAAAACCCGCTTCGAATGAAGCGGGTTTCCGTGTTTGAAGCGACCTGGCATTGTTCGCCAGACCGCACTCATTTGCTCAACGCTAACCGGCCTGCGATTTGATGAAGCCGTTCACGATGCTGACAATGCCTTTCGACAAGAGGTCGTCCAGCGCATCACAGAACGTATCGACGTTCTCCTTGGTACAGACGAGAGGTGGCTCGAGGCGAATGACATTGCGGTTATACTCAGTGAAGGCCACTAGAATGTCGTAGTCGCGCAAAAGCTGAGCGCCGATAAAGCCAGAGAGCGACCCTTTCAGCTTCTCATCAAGCATGGCGAGCACGGGCCGCAAAACCATCGGCATTGTCTGCGAGAAATCCTGAAACTCCAGTCCGACCATCAGGCCTTGTCCACGGACATCCTTGATGATCTTCGGGTATTTCTCCTGGATCTGTTTCAGGCGCGCGATCAGATGGGCACCAACGCGTGCAGAATTTTCAATCAGGTCCTCATCATAAAGAACATTCAAACCTTCAATAGCCGTGACGCTTGCCTCGCCAATCCCGCCGAATGTTGCCTGTGCGTGTATCATTGCCGTTTTGGGAGAGCCGTAGGCTTTCATATAGACATCGCGTTTGGCAATCATCGCACCAACGGCAGCCTTGCCAGCGCCGAGCGATTTCGCCAACGCCGTGACGTCCGGAACAACACCATAGTGTTCGAAAGCGTAGAATTTGCCCGTCCGGCCGTAACCGCATTGAACTTCGTCGGCAACCCAAAGCACATTGTGCTGGTCGCACAATTCTCTGACGCCTTTCCAATAGGATTCCGGTGCCGAGATGATGCCACCACCGCCCTGGACGGTTTCCAAGACAACGACGCCGATGTCCGGATCAGATTTGATGGCATTGCTCAAGGCCTGCAGATCGCCGAACGGAACCTTGACCCGGTTACCGACCAACTGGAAATCGCCTTGATAGAGTTCTGAATCCGTGAGCGACAGAACGCCCTTCGTCTTGCCGTGAAATGAGTTCTCAGCGTATACGACCTTGCAGTTTTTCCTGCCCGAGGCCCGCTCGGCCACCTTGACGGCTGCCTCCATGGCTTCCGAACCGGTCGAACCGAGAAACACCATGTCAAGGTCGCCTGGCGAGCATGCCGCCAGGTTCTTGGCAAGCGCGGTTGCATACTGAGAGAGGAATGCAATGGCAATCTCGTGACGGTCTTCATCCTGAAATCGCTGGCGCGCGGCGATCACACGCGGATGATTGTGCCCATGGGCAAGCGAACCGAAACCACCGAAAAAGTCCAGGATCTTTCGACCGTTCTGGTCGGTGTAATACATCCCTTCCGCAGTCTCGATCTTGACCTTGTGGAACCCCAGCAACTTCATGAAATGAAACTGTCCGGGATTAATATGGTCCTTGAAGAGCTCAGCCATCGACTTGGTGTCGAGAGCTTTTGCGTCTTCGACCGTCATCAGGTCCGGTTTGGTGCTTTGCATTGCTTCTGCCTCAGGCATGTCCTGCTTAGTCGCAACATTAGCTAACATGGATAATCCTATTCTGCAGGCTGAACGCTGCCGTGATTGGCACCGTTCCCGGCCGTTTTCTGTGATCGGTATTCGTCATATGCGGCGATCAGCATATCTTCGTCGCGGTAGGCCGGCACCCAGCCAAGGTCACGTTCGCCCTTTGAGACATCGAGAACGCACATCTCGTCGGCAATCAGATACTGTTCCGGATCCATCAGCGGCATGTTGATGGCGTCGAGGAAATCAAGGGTGCGCTTGACCGCAAATCCCCAGGTTGGCAGCAGCAACGACTTGGATCCTGCGTGCTTCACAAGATCGCCAAGCAGCTTCTTGACTGGAGGAGGATTGATGGAGCCCAGATTATAAGCTTCATTCGGAACACCCGCTTTCCAGGCGCGATAGGCGGCATCGGCACAATCGAACACCGAAATGAACTGGTAAGGGTTCTTACCAGACCCGATCATGGGGACCGGAAGGTTCATATCGATAAGTTTGAAGAGCTTGGTCAGGATGCCAAGACGGCCCGGACCGATAATCAACCGTGGCCGAAACAGGGTGATGTCCATTCCGCGCTCACGCCAATCGCCTGCCAGGAACTCCGTGTCCAGCTTGGATTGACCATATTCGCCGAGTGGCGCGACAGGATGATCTTCGGTCATCGGGTAGGTAACGGTGTGGCCATAGACCATGTCGGTCGTATAGTGCACCAGTTTCTTGGCGCCCGCACGGTCCATCGCTTCGATGATGTTCTTGGTCCCGTCGTAGTTGACCGGATAGAAAAAGTCGTGACGTTTTGCGCGCACCTGGATCGGTGACAGCATCTTGGCCGACAGATTATAAACCATGTCGTCTGCAGTCATCGGCACTTTGGCGATAGTAGCCGGATCGGTCACATCGCAGGTAAGAAAAGTTGCCTTCGGATAGACAGACTGATTGTCATTGACGATATCGGCAACAATGACCTCTTCCCCGTCTTCCAGTAGCTTTTTTGCAAGTTGGCGACCGACGAAACCGTCTCCACCGAAAAGAATGTGTTTCACTTCGAGGTCTCCTTCAGGGCCGCAGTTTCAACCGGGGATTTTGCGTGGTTCTGATCAGGGTTGGATCCGCCTTGCGCGATGAAGATCGTGCCGACGCAGATGAAGGCGATCCCGATGACACGCATCGCGTTCAAGTCTTCCTGAAAAATGAAATAGGCGTAGACAGCCACAACCACATAGGCGAGCGACAAAAACGGATAGGCGTATGACAGCTCTACTTTCGACAAGACATAAAGATGCGACGCCATTGAGATCACAAAGGTGCAAAGACCCAAAAACACGAATGGCGAGAACACGACCTGAAGTAGTTTGATGACCAGATTGCTGGACAACCCGCTGAAATCACCCAGCTTGGTCATTCCGTACTTTAACATTATTTGTGCAGCTGCGTTTGTTAGTACGGTAAATAAAATAAAAGGGAGGAACTTAGCCATACCCCATCGTCTCCACTCACTGTAAATTTTACCAACGCAACTATCGATCTAATTTGATTAAATTATCTTAATTCCGGCGCGATTTAACTTTGATATCACTGTATGAATAATAATGCGTGACTTTATTACTTAAATTTTCTTCATGTTATTATTATTTGATTCACCATGTCAGCTGCCGTCCAAGACAGTCCTGCGCCAAAAGTCAGACATAAGTGCAGGATCCCGCAGTTTCTCGATCTCTTGCCAGCTCGGAAAAGAGGCTCTGAAAGTCACACTCGACATTCGCCGGTCCTTGTAAGGGTTCACCGCACCCCCGGACTGAATGGTGATGGCGTCGAGTTGCTCAAGCAACCTGTGGGTCACACTGCCTTTGTCCGGGAAATCAAGCGTCAACGTGAAGCCTGGACGCGGAAAGCTCAAGATCCCAGGGCTTGGCAGTGACCCAAAGCGTTTCAAGACGGTCAGAAAGGACCCATGATGATTTCTTTGGGTGCATTCCAGCAGAGACTTAATGACCTCAAACGCATTGTCCGGCGGGATAGCGCTCTGGTGCTGATGGAGGCCCCTTGGCCCATAGAGACGGTTCCATCGCCCAACGCGATCCAGCGGAAAGAAGAATTTGTCAAAGGCAACCAACTGCTCGGATCTGCCCACAGGCGCGCTTCTGAAGTAGCTTTCGTTGAAGAGCTTCAGGAAGGGCCCTTGAAGGGGTGAGATCGGCGGCGTGAGCGGGATGCTCAAACGTGGCGCCGGTTTGCGTTGCGGATGCTCGCCTTCAGCAGCATGGTCGCCGGCAATCAGGTGCCCCCGCCCGAAATGCCGCCCCTTGACCAGAGAGTCGATCCAGGCGACCGCATATTCATGCTGCGCATCTGCATCATCAACCAACTCGAAATACGCTTCCAGACTTTCAAAGCGTGTCGTCACCTGGTTGATCGAAGAGGAACCGACTTTCATCAGCTGAATGGTCGCCTTGCGGATCAGACCGGTCAGGCCCATGCCCCCAATCGTTGCATCGAAAAGGCCACTCTCCTCAGTTGGGTTCAAAAGGAGAGGGCCCTGGTCCGATCTCTCGAGCAGCAGGTCCACCACGTGACAGCCGAATGTCCCCCGCCTGTGGTGGTTTTTTCCGTGAATGTCATTGGCAATGGCACCGCCAAGCGTCACAAACTGAGTGCCGGGAACCACCACAGGAAACCAACCATGCGGCGCCACAGCTGCGATGATGTCGCTTAAGAGGATGCCTGCTTCCGCTTCCAGAAGACCGGAAGACTTGTCGAAAGACAGAATGCGATTTGCGGATTGTGACGTAATCGCGCTCCCGGCTGCATTCAAGCAACTGTCGCCATAACTTCTGCCATTGCCAAAAGGCAACGCACCTTCCGATCTGATCTCGCTGGTCAGATACCGGTCAGGCGCGAGAAGACGCGGGTTTTTGACCGACAATCCACCCCAGCTGGCGATCTGCCGCATTTCCTTGACCATGTCGGCTTACCAGGCAGCAGCAATCAGGAAAAGGACGGCACCGCAACCGATCATAAATTGGCTGCGCCAGTCCTTCAGGATGAAAACAATCGGGTCTTCATGCATCTCGCCTCTGCGCGCGAGGATCCAGATACGCATGATGATGTAGAGAACCAGCGGGCACAAAAGCCAGATAAGCTGCGGAATGGTATAAGCTTCCTCGATTACCGGACTTTGAATATAGAGCGCGAGAACCAGTACAGCCGCGAAACCGGATGTCATGCCTGCCTGCGAGATAGGCTCCAGGTCAACATGCCGATAGCCGCGGCCAGTGACTTCACGCGAGGCTACTTCGCCAACCTGCTGCAACTCGGTAAAGCGTTTCACCAAAGCAAGCGACAGGAAGAAGAAGACCGAGAACGCGAGCAACCAGAACGAATACTCGATATCAGCGGCAGCCCCCCGGCAAGGACACGCACAGTGTAAAGACCGGCCAGGACGAAAACATCCAGCAAGAGCATCCGCTTTATCGCGACCGAATATGCGGTTGTAATAAACAGATAAAGCACCAGGATCCCAGTGAAGGCCAAGGGAAGGAATGCGGAGATAACGAAAGCAACCACAATCGAGCCAGCTGCCAGAAGCAAGCCGTTTGGCACACTCAACCGGCCGCTTGCAAACGGGCGATTGCACTTCGTGCGGTGACGGCGATCCGCCTCAAGGTCCAAAAGGTCATTAACCACATAGATGGCCGAAGCCGTGAGTGAAAATGCTACGAATGCCAACAAACTGCTGACAAAAACGGATGCGACAAAAATCTCGTGCGCCAGGACTGCGGGTACGAAAATCAGTGCGTTTTTGAGCCATTGATGCGGGCGCATGGCCTGTATTGCAGCTTTGATCTCGCTCTCAGTCGCGTCAATCCGTTCAGCGCCTGTCTGGCGTTGCCAGTTGTGTGCAGCCCTGTCCGGAGCGACGACCGTCGCTTCGGCTGCTTCTTCAAACAGACAGACGTCGTGGTGAGAGTTGCCGTAGTAATCAAAGCCTTCCTCGCCGACCCGGTCCCTTATCCGGTCAAGCTTACGATGCGCTGTCAGGTTGGTTTTTTCATCGGACGCAAGCACGTCATCGAAGATACCCAGATGCTCGGCTACCGCTTGAGCAAGAGCTTCATTCGATCCAGTCGCCAGCACGAGCCGCCGGCCCGCCGCTTTTTCCGCCTTCAGGCGTTCAACGACACCAGTTCTATAAGGCAGTGTTTTAACATCGATTTCTGCAGCCTCGGCAAGCCTTGCCTTGGTGAAGGCAATGCCGTGCCGCAACCAACCAAAAATCAGGAAAACAACGAACGGTTTTCTGCGAAGCGCCTGAAACAGGCTTTCCCAAAGCAGATCACCCCCAATGAGCGTGCCATCCAAGTCTACGTAAATAGCCCGGTTTGTCGTTTCACAGCGCTGATCCATCACGCGGGAACCTTCAGTTTGAGCACTACCCCAAACATCTGGCACTCTTCTGTTAGACGAAGATTTCTGCGAACCAAATGTAATTCAAGAATAGTGCAAACGCTTCCTGTATTACAGTTCTGGCTAACGCAAATTCCTTATCATGCCATTTATACGGGAAGCGCTGACGGCGCAAAGTCCGCCCAAAAGCGGCGAAAAACACGCATATCCGCGAATTCGTTGGTTTTATACTTACCGGCAGATTAACTGGACCGGCCTCACTTCACGATGGCATTCACCAACTGCCGCCTCACGAAGGTCATACGCTGAAAGGTAATCTGGGAATGGTGGTTTTAAGGCAGAACCACAAAATCCAAATGCCCCACCATGACGCGCAGCTGAGCCTCGCCAATCCTGCGCTGCCTGTCCTGCCACCAGCTTTCCAAGCGCTCAGCGTCAAGTCCAACCTGGAGGCCAACCCGCCGCCATCCGCTCAGGAATTCGAGCTGAAAGTCTCCGGAATCAGCTCCTGTCAGCCAGTCTGAGGTGCCTTGTACGACGCGGCAATCACGTGCCTTGAACAGCTCGATCGCCACCTTGGCAGCCTCCGGTCCAAGCGCAGGACCAAACCCCTTGTCGGTTTGCTGATGCCGGTTGAGCGCCTGACGAAGATCCTCGTCCAGGTCATGGCCGGGAGAGAAATCAGTCCGACCGTCATAAGTCAGGCTTGCCAGAAACGGCTTCCTGGCCTCGACAACCTTATCAACCAGGCGTTCCAGGAACGCTTTGGAGGTCAAATCCAGAAACGCCGAGGTGGTGATTGCGTCGAATTGATCAAAAGGCAACTTCTCCAGATCGGCCTGCAAATCGATCTGCTGCACATTGAGTTCGCCCTGAAATCGGCTCGATGCCACGTCCAACATCGCCTCATCAAAATCGGTCAGCTTCCAGCAAACAGGCGCTGAAAACTTGTCGTTCAAAGCGGCAACGGTTGAACCTGCTCCACTGGCAAGGTCGAGAACATGAACTTGAGAAGTGGGCAGAGCGGCAAAAAAGGCCTGCTCCACAACGGTGTTTCTGGCGGCCAAATCGAGCGGCTCCCGCAACGCCAGCCAATGCGATGAAAATCCACTCATTTTGAAATCCTTTGAAGTATCTGCGAGAACCTTTCAGACGCATCGCGCCAACTCGGGAGCTTTTCTGCAGCTTGTCGCGCTCCAATGGATAGCGCTTGGCGCAGATCCCGATCGGTGATCAGGCTTTCCAAGGCCGATTGCAAGGACGCAACATCTTCCGGAGGGCAATAGAGTGCAGCACCTTGTGGCAGCGTGTCCCGAACGGCACCACCGCCACTTCCAATGACAGCAAGTCCGTGTGCCATCGCCTCGGTATAGGCCATCCCATACCCCTCATAGCGGCTGGCAAGAACAAAGACTTCAGCAGACTGGTAGAATTCCTTCAGCCGTTCGGAAGGTAAGGCACCGTGAAAAACCAGCCGTTCGTCGAGATCCAAGTCCCGCGCGAGACGTTGAATGTCATCCACGCAGGCAGGATCCGCCGTGAGGCCACCGACAATATCCAACTGCCAGTCAAATTGCTTCAGGTCGGACAGCGCCTTCAGCAACAGATCATACCCCTTGCGGTAGACCAGTGTACCAACCGCGAGCAAGCGGACTGGTGTCTGCGCATTTTTCTGTCGCAGTTCGGGCAACTCCGTACCAGGCAAAACGATGCTGATGTTCTTCTTCTCAATGTCGAAGAGATCGGATACCTGATCGCCGGTGGCCGGACTGGTGACAATCACATGGTGTGCGTTGGATAGCGCCTCCCGCTCGCTGCTTTCCAGCGCTTGCGCCTCAGAATTGCTTAAACCGTTTTCACGGCAAAGGGGATGATGAACAAGTGCCACCAGCTCCAAATGGTTCTTCAGCTCCTTGGCGGCATTGGGCATAGCACCAAAGGCCAAGCCGTCAACGACCACCAAACAACCGTCAGGAAGCGTATTCAAGCGCTTCTTGGCAGTCGCCAATGTCTGATTGTCGGGAAACGGAAAGCCGTCTCCAAGCGGCACAAGATCAACATCCCAACCGTCACGCTTCAGACCTGCGATGATTTGCCGGTCGTAACCGTAACCACCGGTTGGTGTTTCCAGATCACCCGGATAGGCGAAACATAGACTTTTCATCGGTACTCAGATCTTGGCTTCGTACCAGGCACGTGCCACGTGCGATTCTGAAATGGTTACACGGATCGTACCAAGTTCAGCACCTCGTCGGCCAAGTCTGTCGTTGCGTGCTGCTTTGGCAAGGTGATCGTGAATGTGCTTTGTCAAAAACTCTGTCGTTGTGTTGATGCCTTCAAACTCTGGAACTTCGTCGAGGTTCTTGTAGTTCAAAGGTTCCAGCACTTCCTTCAAGGCTTCGTGCGCACGGCCAATATCGATGACCACACCGTTTTCATCGAGACTGTCGGCCAGAAACGCCGCATCGATAACGAATGTTGCGCCATGCAACGCCTGAGCCGGGCCGAACAGCTCTCCCTTGAACGAATGGGCGATCATCACATGGTCGCGAACTTCAACTGCAAACATTTCGATAGTCCTGAAAGTGTGGAGGTAAGTGAGACGAAAGGAATTTAGCCGGTCGCACCGTCATAAACGACGAGCGCGGCCAGCACATCTGACGCTTTGTTCAACAAATCGGGAAGCTGTTCAGGCAAGTCATCGAACCTTATACGATGGCTTATCAGCACGTCCAGCACTGGATCTTGAAGCAAGTTGAGCGCCGTCTCCAGGCGGCGGCGATAAGACCAGCGCGCTTGCCGGTCGACTGGAATGGTTCCGACCTGGCTTGAGATGAGTTTCAACCGGCGACAATGAAAATCGGCGCCCAATGGTGCCTGAACGCCCTTGGTTCCATACCAGCTCATCTCGACTACGGAGGCACCATCGCCACAGACCTTCAAGGCCGTTTCAAGGCCTGCAGAAGACGCACTTGTGTGGAATACAAGATCCTGGTTGGCTGGTGCGTCGTCCGGCAAAGCAAACCCAAATCCAAGGACTTCCGCAATGGCAGCCCGCTCGCCGTTGGTGTCAATAACCGTCACCACTGATCCGGGCAGACGAGACGCAACGTATGCAGTCAAAAGCCCGACAACTCCCGCGCCGACCACGCAGATGTGATCCCCAGGTGATGGTTTTCCGTCCCATATAGCGTTAAGTGCCGTTTCCATATTGGCGGCGAGAACCGCCCGCTCCGCGCTAACAGCGTCAGGAATGGGAGCACAGTAACCGGATGGAAGAGTGAAATCGCTTTGATGTGGAAAGAGCGAAAAAACGATACGCCCCTCAAGCGCGGGATCGCCTTCCAGAACCCTGCCGACATTGGCATATCCGTATTTGACGGGGAAAGAAAAATCCCCCTCCTGGAAAGGCGCGCGCATGCGCTGCCATTCACTTTCGGGAACCTCGCCTCGGAAGACCAGTCCTTCTGTGCCGCGGCTCACACTGCTAAAGAGAGTTTGAATACGCACGTCGTCCGATCGCAACGCCGCAATCGTCACACCTTCGAGCGTACACCGCTCCCGACCAGCATACCAAAGCGCTCTTGGCGTACGTGTGACCGCGGTCACCAGCGGATCGCCCTTCATGAAATAAAGTCCTCTCTCATTCGCCATGCTTCTGTCAACATTAGGACATTTTGACATGCGCACTATTGCGATGATTGCCGTGAATGGAATTCAAATAAGTGTTTCAGGTCTCTGACATGTCTATTTCCGAAAAAACAGCCGCGAATATGACAACGCGACGGATTGTGTTCTCTTTCCTTCTTATCGTGAGCTTTGTGGGCCTCGCGGCGCTTATGACAGTGACCCTGTCACCTGGCGGTTATTCGGCGCTTGATCTGTTCATTCTCGCCTGTTTCATGATCACGCTCCCCTGGACGATCATCGGTTTCTGGAATGCAGTTATCGGCCTTTCGATCATGCGGCTTTCGAAAAACCCAGTTGAGGCCGTCTGTCCGATCGATCATGGTGACCCGAGCGCACGCCTGAAAAGCTCCACCGCACTGCTGTCCTGTGTGCGTGATGAAGACGCGGAAAGCCTTGAAGTCAATTTGAGTGCCATGGTCTCCCAGTTGATCCGCGCGGGTCAGGCCGAGAACTTCACGCTTTACGTTCTCAGCGACACCTCGATGGACGACATCGCGCTGCAGGAGCAGCAATTGACGGCCCGCCTGTCCGAACGTTTTGAAGGCCAGATGGAGGTTGTTTACCGGCGTCGCACCGACAACAAGGGCTTCAAGGCAGGCAACATCGAAGACTTCTGTGATCGCTGGGGCGACCAGCATGATTTCGCGCTGGTGCTGGATGCCGATAGCTTCATGTCCGTTGAAGCTATAACCGGACTTGTCAGACGCATGGAAGCCAACCCGAATGTAGGCATCCTGCAAAGTCTCGTGGTCGGCCTGCCGACCGACAGCGCATTTGCACGCATTTTCCAGTTCGGCATGCGGCTCGGTATGCGCTCCTACACAATTGGAAGCGCCTGGTGGCAAGGCGATTGCGGACCGTACTGGGGTCACAACGCGGTATTGCGCCTGAAGCCGTTCAAGGAACACTGCCGGTTGCCCGAACTGCCCGGCAACGGTCCTCTTTCCGGAGCTATCCTGTCGCATGACCAGGTGGAAGCTGTCCTGATGCGGCGTGCTGGCTACGAAGTCCGGGTGCTGCCGCTCGAAACCGGCAGCTATGAGGTCAATCCGCCTCATCTTCTGGAGTTCATCCGCCGGGATCTGCGCTGGTGTCAGGGCAACCTGCAATATCGTCGGCTTTTGAGCATGCCGGATCTCAAGCCTGTCAGCCGCGCGCAATTGGCTCTCGCCATATTGATGTTCCTTGGGTCTCCGGCCTGGATCGGCTTCATGACGGCGGCGGCGGTCCTTGGCATAGTCACTGACTATATGCCCTATCGCCCGGATACAGGTGCACTGCTCTTCTTCTCGGTGCTGACCATGGTCTTTGCACCCAAGCTTGCAACGGTTGCCGATGTGCTTGCCCGTGCAGACCTGCGCAAGGCCTTTGGCGGCCCCGTGCGTGTGCTGCTCAGCGTTGGAGCCGAAATCCTCTATTCGGCGATGATCGCTCCGGTGATGGCCGTTGCCCATACGCTCTTCATGGGTGGCCTGCTGTTCGGAAAAACCATCGGATGGGGTGCCCAGGCCCGCGGTGTCCGCCGGTTGCCGGTTGCCCTCGCACTTCAGAAACTCTGGCCGCAAACGGTTTTCGGTAGTGCTGGACTTCTCTGGCTGACCGGTCAACCGATCGGGCTCGTCTGGCCGGTGATTCCGGTCGCCGTCGGTCCATTGCTGGCATCAGTCATTGCGGTTGGCACTTCAACCCGGACATTGGGCAAGCTTGCAATTCAGTCCACCTTGTGGCGCATTCCCGAGGAAACCTCTCCGCCACCGGAACTCGCCGACCTGCATCTGCCGGCACTCACCAAAGGCCAGGTCCCTCCTGGTGACCAGCAGCAGGGACTTGTCCAGGCAGACGCCAAACCAGCAGAAGCTTGAGGTCGAGACACCACCGCAATCGAACACGAAAAGGACCGGCTGGATAGCCGGTCCTTTTCGTTTCAGCCTATTTCAGATGGATCAAGCCGCGTTGGACGAAGCGATCGTCTGGGTCAGCAGTCCGTAAATCTCTTCCGCATCACCGGATGCGCGCAGGCCTTGGGTGACGTCAACATCCCGAAGCTGGCGCGCTATGCGTGCCAGTGCCTTCAGATGGTCAGCACCGGCGCTCTCTGGCGCGAGCAGCAAAAAAACAAGATCGACAGGTTGGTCATCCAAGGAATCAAAATCGACCGGTTTCGTCAGTTTGGCGAACAGGCCAACCAGTCGGTCGAGACGCGTCAGCTTGCCGTGCGGGATCGCGATGCCGTGACCAACACCTGTCGAGCCCAAACGCTCGCGTTGAAGCAGCGTATCGAAAATCTCACGTTCGGAAAGACCAGTCAGTTCCGCTGCCTTTGCGGACAACTCTTGAATTGCCTGTTTCTTGCTCTTCGCTTTCAGTCCGGCAATGACTGCGTCTTTACCCAGAAGATCACTAAGATCCATACTATCGCCTACAGTTTTCGGAAACCGGCTCCCAGCTGGAAGCCGGTCCCGTCCGCATCTTTATTCGGCAGCCTCATTGGCCACCAGTGCCGGGTCTATCCACCCAATATTGCCATCGGACCGGCGATAAACAACATTGACACCGCCATTTGCCGCATTTTTGAACAGGACAACCGGTGCTTCGGTCAAATCAAGCTCCATGACCGCCATTCCGACAGTCATTGTCTTCACCTTTGCCGAGGTTTCTGCAATCACAAGTGGATTGAAGTCTACCGGCACTTCCTCGTCCTCGTCCGGGGACGCCAGAACGTAGGATGCCGCCTCAAAAGCTTCCCGGCCATTGCCAGTGTGGCCGTGATGGTCCTTCAGTTTGCGCTTGTAGCGCCGCAAACGTTTTTCAATCTTGTCAGCAGCAGCGTCAAAACTGTTTCGCGGATCCTGATCCTGTGCGGACACCTGAAGCACAATGCCGGTGTCCAGATGCAGGCTGCATTCTGACTTGAAGCCGTTACCTTCCCTGCTGAGTGTGACGTGGCCTGTGAAGCCGCCTGTGAAATACTTTGATAAGGCGTCCTCTATTCGGTCAGTGATGTGCTCGCGCAGTGCATCGCCCACATCAACATTCTTACCCGAAATCCGCAAAGCCATGGGGACCTCTTCTTTTGTATTGTCTGATACACCGGCCCTCTGCCGATGCTGAAACGCGTAACGTTTCAAGCGTACAGAATGGACCAGTCAGTGCCGAAGCGCCATCCCCTGTTTAACTCATGAGGGCGGTCCTATAATTGCGGCAGCTCAAAGAGTCAATTAATAACAATACGGCCAGCAATCATTGCCGAACTACTGTGTGTAATCAGTGTATTGTTTCAGTGAAACCGTCAGGTTCATTTTGAAAATTGCAACAATCGAAGGCTTCAACATATCGTCACCAGCATCATAGACGGACATTTTTCTCACGCCGCCTTTGTACCGACGATCCGATTTTCATCGCCTCGCGATACTTGGCCACTGTCCTGCGGGCAATGTCGACGCCATCACCCTTCAGAATTTTGACAATCGTATCGTCGGAAAGGATCGATTTCGGGTCTTCCGCGTCGATCATTTGCCTGATTCTGTGGCGGACAGATTCGGCGGAATGGGCATCACCGCCAACCGTTGCGGAGATTGCAGAGGAGAAGAAATACTTCAGCTCGAAAATGCCCCTCGATGTCGCCATGTACTTGTTGGACGTCACGCGGCTGACAGTCGATTCATGCATGCTGATTGCTTCAGCGATGGTCTTCAGGTTGAGTGGACGCAGATGTTCAATGCCATAAGTCAGAAATCCGTCCTGCTGGCGCACGATTTCCGTCGATACCTTCAAAATCGTCTTGGCCCGCTGGTCGAGGCTTTTGGCCAGCCAGTTGGCGGTCTGCAGCGATTCCGTCAGGTATTCCTTTTCCGTCTCGTCCCGAGCCGTCTTTACGATCCGTGCGTAGTAGGTCTGGTTGACGAGGACCTTCGGTAAGGTGTCGGAGTTCAGTTCCACCGTCCAGGTCCCGTCATTTGCCTTTTTGACAAAGACATCCGGCACGACCGGTTGAACCAAAGAAGAGCCAAATACACTGCCAGGCTTGGGATCCAGGGCACGGATCTCGGCAATCATTTCGACGAGATCCTCGTCATCAACACTACAGATTCTTTTCAGGCCCGGCAGGTCCCGCTTGGCAAGCAGTTCAATGTTCTCAATGAGCGCTTCCATAGCTGGATCGAACCTGTTCTTGTCGATCAACTGCAGTTTCAGGCACTCGGCGAGACCCCGTGCAAAAACGCCTGCCGGCTCAAAGGTCTGGAGCACCGCAAGCACGCTCTCGATCCTGGCGACATCAACTCCGAGTTGCTCCGCGGCTTCGCCAAGGTCGATGTAAAGATAGCCGTTTTCATCCAGAGAATTGATCAGGTGACCGGCAATCAACTTGTCCGCTTCGTCACTGAGAGCAAGGTTCATCTGCTCTTCGAGTGTCGTGCCGAGAGACACTTCATCGGCAACGAATGCCTCCAGGTTGTAGTCTTCCGAGGCACCGCCGCTGCTGACGTTCTTGTAACTGTCGCCAGTCTTGAGAAGGGCCGGATCCGGAGAGGCCGGAACCCCGGGCTCATCTGGAAAAACGTTGCCGAGATCGGTGTCCATTCGAGAGGCGATCGCTTCCGACCCCGTTTCAAGGTCGCTTTGCATCCAGTCGCCACTATTTGGCTCGTCACCTGCGCCGTCAAACCCCTCGGAAGCGTTGACGCTGGCGTCCTGCGCGTTTTCCAGGACAGGCTCGGAGGAAGCTCCCTGTTCGCCTGCCTCGCCTTCACCTTTTTCCAGAAGCGGGTTTCGTTCCAGCTCAGCTTCGACATAGGCAACAAGATCGAGATTGGACATCTGCAAAAGCTTGATCGCCTGCATCAGTTGCGGCGTCATGATCAGCGACTGACTTTGTCGCATCTCCAGCTTTGTTGAAATGGCCATCTGCTTCTAGGGTGCCCGCGTTACCGAAGTGGTCTGCTTTTTGCTTATTCGTTTCAGACCGAGTGTATAACCTAGCGGGTCACGAGTCATCAAAGCGTAAATTGTTCACCCAGATAGAGCCTGCGCACGTCTGGATTGGTGACAATTTCCTGCGGCAGGCCTTCTGTGAGCACCTCGCCTGCGGCAATAATATAGGCCCGATCAATAAGCCCAAGTGTTTCACGCACATTGTGGTCGGTGATCAAAACACCGATCCCGCGCTGTGTCAGATGCCGCACAAGTTGCTGAATGTCGCCAACGGCGATGGGGTCGATGCCGGCAAAAGGCTCATCGAGCAACATGAAGGACGGGCGGCTGGCCAGCGCACGTGCAATTTCGACACGCCGGCGTTCACCACCGGACAAAGCGATACTTGGTGACTTTCGCAAGTGCGTGAGGCCGAATTCCGCAAGCAAAGAATCCAGCTCTTCACGCCGTTTCTGCCGATTGGGCTCAATCACTTCAAGAACGGCCCGAATGTTTTCCTCAACAGTCAGACCTCGGAAAATGGAAGCTTCCTGCGGCAGATACCCGATACCGAGACGTGCGCGCCGATACATCGGCATCCGGGTTATGTTGAACCCTTCAAGGGAAATCTGGCCTTGATCAGGCCGGATCAGCCCTGTGATCATGTAAAAGGTCGTGGTCTTGCCGGCGCCGTTAGGACCAAGAAGACCAACCGCTTCACCCGGCTTAACCGTCAAACTCACATATTTGACAACTTGCCGCCGGCCATAGGTCTTGCCTATACCGTCTACGACCAGAGAACGGGAGAGATCCTCGTCCTCGCCACGCTGCCCCGGCGCACCAACCGTCAAGTCGTCAAATTCCGTGGAGGTTTTTTTCACCGATGCGCCGTCCGTCCGATCCTTACCGCAGCTTCACATAAGTGCTGAGAAGGGAGCTGTCGAGTCAGATAAGCGAGCAACTCAATTGCCTTCTACGCTGTTAGGTAGAATTCGGACCTTCACCCGGCCACTCCCGCCGCCGCTTTCCGCCGATACGTTGCCCTGACCAGCAGTCAGATTTGCCTGCCCCGTTTTCAGATTGACTGTCAACTTGTTGCCAACCACAACGTTAGGACCCTGACTGAGCACAACTTCCCGGCCGGTCATGACCATGATTTCGCGGTTCATATCGAAACTCGCCGCGTCACCCTTTGCCGTTTGATCCTTGGAGGCGATAAAGACACCACCGGCGGCCTCCAGGCGCGAGATCTTCTGCTGGACGGCCGATTCATCTGTCTTGTCGCTGGCAGAGCCCGCGTAGAAGACCTTTAGCCGTTCCGTTTTGAGGCTGGTTTCGCCCTGGGTGACAACCACATCGCCGACAAATGTCGCGGTGCTGTTGTTGTCTTCCACCCGAAGTTCGCTTGCTTCGATCTCAATCGGCTGCCCATCATTCGATCCGAACCCTGCAAATGCGTCAGAGAAGGTCTGCGCTCCGGCAGCGCTGGCGAAGAGCACGGACATAGCAGCGATCGCGAATAGTTTGAGAGATTTCATTGGTTCCCGTCCTCAGCAGCCGGATTGAGCGTCATTTTGATGCCGTCCGAAAACCGGACGAGACCCTTGTTTTGATCATAAGAAAGCTTACCGGCAACAACGTGACCCTGGTCGGAACGGATCGAGATGGGCTCCGACGTGGACAGGGCACCGTTGTTCAGGTCCACCTGAACTTCAGAAAGATCCACCGTATAGCCTTCGCTCCACTCCAGCTGGATACCTTCGTAGAGGCGCAGCGTTTCCGCCGCGTTGTTGTATGTGCCTTTCAAGGCAATAATTTCCGCACTTTCATCAGCGCTTAGCACAATGTCAGCGCGTATGGTTTCAAGATCAATGATCCGGGGGTCACTCAATCTTTGAATGGCTCTGCTCGCAGTCACCTTGTAGGAGCGCTCACCATCGTGACCTGAGAGCTCCGGGTGATCCATCACCAGACCTTCGCTTGTCAGCATCATGTTGGCTGCGCCAAAACTGTTCAGAAAATTGAACAGGACCACAAGCGCGACCATCCCCCCGAGGATAAGAAGACCCATTCCCGGAAGCAGCCAGCGCAAGATGCGCACCATCAGACTGTGCCGTCTCGCAACGCGCTGTGCCTTGCTGGGCTTTCGCCTGGGAGCGGCTACTGCAGGGAATTCTGTGACTGCGGTCAAAAAAGTCTCCGGTTTGTCGCGAGCTCTGCCTGTCAGGCGGAGCCGGAAATATCAGGAATGCGCAAAGATGTCGTTGTCTTCCCATCCCTTTAGGTCAAGTTCGGCACGCGTCGGCAAAAAGTCAAAGCACGCTTTGGCGATGTGTTCACGTTCTTCCCGCTTGAGCATCGCCAGGAGCCGATCTCTCAGGTCATGCAGATAGAGCACATCGGAAGCCGCATAGGCCAATTGTGCATCCGACAACGTCTCTGCTGCCCAATCGGAACTTTGCTGCTGTTTGGAGAGCTCCACTCCAAGCAACTCGCGGGTAATGTCCTTCAATCCATGACGATCTGTGTATGTACGCACCAGCTTCGACGCAATTTTGGTGCACCAGACAGGCGACACACGGATATCCAGATAGTGCTTCAACACCGCAACATCAAACCTGGCGAAATGAAAAATCTTCGGTTTAGACGGGTCCGTCATCAACGCGGCAAGGTTGGGCGCATCGGCCTGACCGCGCGCGATCTGAACCACATCTGCAGATCCGTCGCCGGGTGAAAGCTGAACAACGCACAGCCTGTCACGATGAGGATTGAGGCCAAGCGTTTCGGAATCGACCGCTACTGCACTTGCCTTTTCATAAGCGCTCAGATCAGGGAGATCCCCTCTGTGGTAACGGATAGTCATTTCGAATTGTCTCCTGTCGCCCAAACGGCCAAAGCATCAAGGTGTTGACCGTCAGGTAAAACATGGCGAGACGTGTGGCAAGCGGATTGGTTGCTCGATCGAATTCCGCCGGGGAAACCCTGCTCTCACTTCTTGATGCGAAACGCCTGATGACAGCTTTTGCAGGTTTCGCCGAGCGCGCCGAAGGCTTCGGCGATTTGTGACTTGTCACCGCCTTCATCCGCAGTGCTTTTCAAAGCCAACGCAGCGCTCCGAAGATCGTCGGCGAGTGCCTGAAACTTCGTCCATTCCGTCCAGATCGCAGGACTGGCCTCTGTTGGCGGATGCAGGCTGTCTTCCGGGAAGAGCTTCACCATGGCCGCGCCACCGTGGTTTGCAATCACTTCTCCGGCTTCCGAAACCCGTGGCAGGTCCAGTGCTCCGGTCTTTAACATGGTGCCGACGGCTTTCACCTGATCCCCGATTTCAGACATTGCATCCATGCGGTCCTTGACGATTCCCGTTGCGCCGGTATGCGCAAGTGCCGTGCCCGCGACAACCAAAGTGCCCAGAAGGGCAATTCCTGTTCGTCCCAATTTCATCCATTCCCTCCTAGTGGATTCCATTCGCGCGTTGAAGCTCCCGAACAAAGACCACAATTCTCTCAACGTCCCGCATACTGGTGTTTTGCGCCGGAGGCATGTCACCAAACGACCAGTGGTGCGCTCTGACCCCTTGCTTGGCCGCAACAAAGAATGACCCGTCGCTGTGGTGACCTGGCTCGTAAATCTTGTGAACGAGAGGCGGGCCGAACCCTTCTCTGCCAACAGCATTGTCGCCATGGCACACCGAACAGTTCTCCTGAAACAGTTTTTGTCCTTCTACGGCGTTTTCCGACAGCTCTGGAACGGTGATCGTGACCATCGGCATACCTTGCGCCGGAGTTGCGTGATCACCTTTGTCTATGAATAGAGTGGCGAGGGTATACGCCAGTATGAGCGCAAAACCGGCCGCGACAACTGCCATCGTCCGCGCTTTCACTTCCCCTTCTCCTTGAAAGTGCCCATCGCTGCAGTACTCTGCCCCGCGAGATCATCAATTATCGGGCAGTCGGGCCGATTGTCGCCGTGACAGGCCTCTGCAAGATCGGAGAGAACCCGTCTCAGCGATTTCAGCTCCGAAATCTTGCGGTCCACCTCACGGATCTTGGCCTGTGTCAGTTTCTTGACGTCCGCACTGGCACGGTTCCTGTCGCCATAAAGCGAGAGCAATTCGCGGCATTCTTCTATTGAAAATCCGAGGCTTCGCGCTCTTTGAAGAAATTTCAGCCTCTCCAGATCAGAATTTGAGAATTCCCGGTAGCCGTTTTCGCTCCGCTGCGGGAGCACCAGTCCGATGTCTTCATAATACCGGATGGTCTTGACCGGTAACCCGCTTTGTTCAGCTGCTGATCCGATATTCATCTGATCGCCTCACAGTTTCAGGGTGCGCAAACGCAACGCATTGCTGATCACGGAGACCGATGACAAGCTCATGGCCGCTGCCGCCAGCATTGGTGAAAGCAGGATACCAAAGATGGGGTAAAGAACCCCAGCGGCAATCGGAACACCAACAGAATTGTAGATGAAAGCGAAAAAGAGGTTTTGACGGATATTGCGCACTGTCTCGCGAGCCAGTTTGCGCGCCCGCAGGATACCCTCCAGGTCGCCTTTCAAAAGTGTGAGACCGGCACTTTCGACAGCAACATCGGCTCCCGTACCCATAGCCAGGCCAACATCGGCTGCCGCAAGCGCAGGTGCGTCATTCACGCCGTCTCCGGCCATTGCCACAATATGTCCCGCAGCTTTCAATTCTTCGATCAGCTTTTGCTTTCCCTCCGGCAGGACGCCGGCGCGCACATCATCGATCCCAAGCGTTTTTGCGACCGCTTCTGCGGTTCGCGGAGCGTCGCCCGTTGCCATGACAATCCTGATATTGTCCTTGTGCAGCGCGCCAATTGCAGCCTTCGCATTGGTTTTGATCGGATCGGCAACGGCAATGACGCCCAGAAGGGCAGCCTTGTCACCTTTTCCGCGCACGAGATACATCGCTGTCTTGCCAAGATGCGCCAGTTCCTCCGCCCGTTCCTGCAATTCGGACAAATCGGCCCCGGCCTCCTGTGCAAAAGCCGCATTTCCGAAGACAATACTCTCGTGCATGACATTCGCCGTCACGCCCTTGCCCGTCACCGCCTGGAATTCCCGGGCGTCCGGCAAATCAATTCCCCGAAGCGCGATGGTATCAAGAATGGCCTCGGCCAGCGGGTGTTCAGAGCCTTTTTCCAATGCTCCGGCCAGATGCAAAACCGTGTTCTCGTCAACACCATCTGCCGTCAGAACATCGCTCACAATGGGTCGACCTTCCGTAAGCGTTCCGGTCTTGTCGACAACGATCGTGTCGACGGAGGCAAGACGCTCCAAAGCCTCCGCTGTTTTTACCAGGACGCCGGCCTGGGCACCGCGACCGGTCGCCGTCATGATCGACATTGGTGTTGCCAGGCCGAGCGCGCATGGGCAGGCGATAATAAGCACAGATACAGCGGCGATTACGGCATGCACGAAGGACGGGCTTGGCCCGACCACCAACCAGATGACAAAGGCCAGAATGGCGACCGCCACAACAGCGGGAACAAAGATACCGGCAACACGGTCGGCAAGGCCTTGAATGGGAGCTCGTGAGCGCTGTGCGGACGCAACCATGTCAACGATCTTGGCCAGCATGGTATCGGCTCCGACCAGCTCGGCCTGCATTACGAAGGAACCCGACTTGTTCAAAGTGCCACCGGTTACCTTGTCACCGTCCGTTTTGGCGACCGGCACAGGCTCACCAGTGACGAGGCTTTCATCGACCGATGAGTTGCCTTCCAGAACCCTTCCGTCGACGGGCACGGCCTCACCCGGCCTGACACGCAATCTGTCACCGGCCAGAATATTTTCCAGCGGCGCGTCATATTCATCACCTTCCGGCGTAACCCGCCGTGCGGTCTTTGGCGCCAGATCGAGAAGAGCGCGAATAGCATCGCCGGTGCGTTCACGTGCTCTCAGTTCCAACACCTGCCCGACAAACACCAGGGCCACAATGACAACCGACGCTTCGAAATAAACCGGGAGGTGCCCGCTTGCGCTCTTCAAGTTGTCGGGAAAGAGAAATGGAAGGAATGCTGCCACCATGGAATAGGCATAGGCGGTTCCCACGCCTATCATGATCAGCGTCCACATATTGAAGTGGCGCGTGGTCAACGATGTCCAGCCGCGCTGAAAGAATGGCAACGCTGCCCAAAGGACCACCGGTGTCGCCAGAAGAACCTCCAGGTAAATTGCGACGCTTTCACCAATCCAGTCACGAATTGGAACACCGACCATCGGCCCCATAGTCAGAACAAGCAGGGGAATGGCGGCCAGTGCGCTCACCCAGAGTCGCTTGGTAAAATCGATCAGTTCGTGATTGGGCTCATCGGAGACACCGCTCATCGGTTCAAGAGCCATCCCGCAGATCGGACATGTTCCCGGCCCTTCCTGGACGATTTCCGGGTCCATCGGACAAGTGAAGAGCGCTTCGCCTGAGCTGCGTTCCGCCTCTTGGGCTTTTTTCCGGTCGTTGTTGCCCGACAAAAAGAAATAAGGATCGGCGTCAAACCTGTCATGACACTTCGGATTGCAGAAATGGTAGTCCTTGCCTTTGTATTTGAGGGAAGGTTTGCCTTTGCCGAGCGCTACGGACATGCCGCATACCGGGTCGGTCGCCTGACCAACATTTTCCTGAGCGTCTTGATCCAAGACTTCCTGCATTATCCTGATGACTCCGATCTTGTCATGAAGCCGTCAGTTAGGGCTTCCAGTCACTGGAAGGTCAAGACGGGGAAACGCGTAGACAGCAGATGCTCAATAGGCGAACGCCTCGCATTCCCTTACGTACGCCCATGTGACTTCCAAATGTCAACTGAGCGCAGGCCTTCAAAACAAGGGCTGATGCCCATCAAAAATACCGAATGACAATTTCCTTGCCATCCTTCGAAGTTAAAATCATGATGACTTCAAATAAAAATAAAGCCCTGAGCAAGAATACAATTGATAAAAATACGGATCAATTTTATGAAAATCGGCAGAAAGCTCACTACTTCTCTGAATTTGCTTGGTTTCGCTTCATTTTTGTTAAGCGCATGTATTGCCAGCGCGTCAGCTGCCGATCTATCCAACAAGCCAAATGTCACGGAGACACTCGTCAATGAGAGGATCAATCGAACCTGGGAATTTATGATCGCTCCCTATTTCATAGCGGCCAATATTTCGGGGACATCACAGGTTGGGCGACTTCCGAGCACCGACATTGACATCGGCACGGGTGACATTCTGGAGAACCTCCGCTTTGGCGGGATGATCCACGCTGAAGCGCTATACAATCAGAAATTCGGCGGCATGCTTGATGTCGCCTATATGAACCTCGGTGGAGCGACAGATACCCCCAGATCAGGCGGACGTATTCGTGTCGGGGTTGGCCAACTGATTGTTGAAGGCATGCTTTTTTACAGAGCCTACAGCACCTCGCAGACGTCAATTGATGTGTATGCGGGTGGACGTTATTGGGATATCGACCTTGACCTTGATGCCACCGGCACAATTGCGGGCAACTTCGACATCACCAGAGGAGACAACTGGATCGATCCGGTGGTCGGTATTCGCGCCTTTCACATGCTGAATGACAAATGGTCGGTGAACGGCCGTGGCGACATCGGCGGCTTCGGTGCCGGTTCCGACTTTACCTGGAATGTGCAGGCCGGCGCTGGCTATCACTTCAACAAGACCTGGTCCGCGCATCTGCAATACAAGGCTCTCAGTGTCGACTATGACAATGACAAGTCCGGGAGATCGAGTTTTGAATATGACACGATCACACATGGCCCACTGGTCGGCATAGTCGCTCGATTCTAGTCGGGTTCCAGACCGTAACGCCTATCAGATTTTTTGATCGCAGGAGCATCGTCCACATTTTGATTGCACGCATCGCAATGTGTGGTCAGCCGGAGCACAACACGGGCCACCTTAATGGACTGGCGCCTCGCCATATTTGGGTGCATCTTCACGCTCCATTAACCATAAGTAGCACTATTCTGACACACCAATAACGCGAATCTCTTCTTGTTAGAACCAACGGTGTTTCGGTGATGCAAAAACTTTTCTGGTCGCTGTCTGCGGTTATCTGCCTGTCAGCCGGTATTGTAACCCCTTCGGTTGCTGCCGATGCCTATCAAGGTCCAGACGGCATTTATCAGACCTCAAGTCTGCGCGGCAGCATCGGGCTGCGCTACTGGTACAGCAGATCGAAATCGGATCTGGACAACGCCCGATATGATATTTCCAGCACCGCCGATGTCACGTCCCATACCGCCGAAATTGTCGGAACGCTTGAAGACGTGACCGAAGGAACCTTTTTTCGCGGATATGTCGGCCTTGGTCGCAATGTTGACGGCAGTACCGATTTCGTCGGTTTGGACATGGACAACACCAGCCAGACCACGCTCAGCTATGTTGTACTGGACGGTGGTTGGCAGTTCGCTCAATTCGCGAACAACCAGGTGCGGCTGAAAGGATTTCTCGGCTACCAATATCTTTCCGACGACCTGAAGGCGTCCTATCGTTCCGTCACGGTTGAGCAGTCACGAGACTGGCACGCAATCCGTTTGGGAATGACGGCGGAAGGTGACATTGGCGAACGGACCGGATGGTCAGTCGATGTGGCCGGCGTCCCTTGGAGCTACAACCAGATTGAAACCTGGGAAAGCGACTGGACCTACGGTCTGGAAGCGGACGCAATGCTGAATGTGGATCTGACCCAAAACTGGAAGCTTGGCGTCGGCGGCCGTTATTGGTGGCTTCATTCCAACTTCGACCGACGCAACAGCATTACCAACGAGAAGGTCGTACTCGACCAGAACTACCATCGTTACGGATTGCTCTTGGAGACCAAGTACGCCTTTTAAAACTGATTGCAATTCGGGTCGCCACCGTCCAGACCTTCTGGCAGAAACAACAAAGTCCGAACGCCAGAGATTGTCTGAGATCGCCAATGCCTGCCACGCCTGTTGCCACTTACCTGTTTCTCATCGCGGCCATCGTCGCCGAGGTCATCGCGACCTCGGCACTGGCAAAAACCGAAAACTTCACACGTCTGGTTCCGTCGATCATCACAATTGGCGGATACGCCGTTTCCTTCTGGCTTTTGTCATTCCCCATTCGTGTCCTGCCGACCGGCATTGTCTATGCCATCTGGTCCGGCGCCGGCATTGTTCTGATCACACTTGTTGCCTGGCTGGTCTTCAATCAGAAACTCGACCTGCCTGCGGTCCTGGGCCTTGGGCTCATCGTCGCCGGAGTTGTTGTCATCAATGTGTATTCAGACGTCGTGGGACACTAAAGAGGATCATTACGCCTTTCAGCAGGCGCTCTCCTCCTCCCGAACTTGCACATAAAATGCGGGCTTCACTTCTATTTCAACCAGCAATGCCATGCTCTTTGAACGGGATGAGTGACGTCACGGAAATTTAGGTTGAACAGATCAGGCTTATCCATGTAAATTTCACCAATATCGTTGTATGTCGGGCGGAACATGAATGTCTTATTTAAAGCAACTCGTCGCGTATGGTTTGACAGTGGCGCTCGCAAGCGCCTGCAACACAAATACAACTGTGGGCAATGGCGGTTCCGACAATGATTCCATAGGCCGCTCCACGACTTTGAGCCAGGGCCGTGTCGGAAACCCGGCCTATTGAACGTATTGAGAAAGCAATTTTTTCGGCCCGGTTTACAGGCTTTCATTCGTGTTATTTGACCTGGTTTATCTTGCGGATATTCGATTTCCCGGAGGCACTTCGACTGCGCTTTTTTACGAGTTAAGGGCAGCAGCAAGGGCTGGATTAAAGGTCGGGCTGATCCCTGTCGCTTCACCGATCCTGACCAAATCGCGTGCCCCCAATCCGAAGCTGCTCAACGAAATCCGCAGAACCCGAACCACCATTGTTCCAAGAGGCGTGACGCCGCAGTGTCGCCTATGCCTTGCGTATCATCCAACACTGCTCGACGGCCAGCTCAAGAACGTGCCCCGCGTCAAGGCGGATACGTTCGCGCTTGTAGCGCACCAGCCACCTTTGAACAGGTTTGGCGAGAAAGCCTTTGACGCAGGTCAGCTCTCTCGGATCGCCGAGGACCTTTTTGGCCACGAGCTGACGATACTTCCGGTCGGGCCGACTGTCAGACAAGGGTTTGAAGCACAAGGATTATCCGCTCAGCTTAGTGCCGACGACTGGCTCAACCTGGTAGATGTGAATGACTTTCCGATTTGCGACAACCGGGAGATTGAGGGACCTCTTGTCATTGGGCGTCACTCCCGCCCAGGTCGCGAAAAGTGGCCGGACCCGGAAGACGCTATCCTCGCCTATCCGGAGAACAGCAGATATCAGTTCCGCATGCTCGGTGTGGGGCCGGACTATCTGGGTGAACTGGATAAAACTCCATCCAATTGGCACTGTCTTCCGTTTACGACACAACCGGTTTCCGGTTTCCTGAAGGGGCTTGACGCCTACAGCTATTTCCACAGCCCGGCCTGGATCGAAGCCTTCGGTTATTGTGTTCTGGAAGCACTATCTGCAGGATTGCCGACCGTGCTTCCGAACTATTTCTGCGATTGGTTCGAGGACGCTGCGCTCTACGGCACACCTTCACAGGCGCCGGAGCACTATGACCGGATCCTGGATGACAAAACCTATCGACTGGAAGTGTCAACAAGAGCCAGGAAGTTTGCCTCTGACCGTTTCGGTCTGGAGCAGTTTGGAGAGCGTTTTGAAAAGCTGGCCGGCAAGGTCCAACATCTGCATGCTGCTGGATCATCGCAGAAGGCACGGCCGCCAAGGCAACATGTGGTTCTTGCCGTTACATCAAACGGGATCGGTCTTGGCCACCTGACAAGACAGCTCGCAGTGGCAAAAGCGCTTGGGCCGAACGTAAAAACAGTCTTCTTCTCCCTTTCGGAAGCAGTCAAAGTTGCTCAACAGATGGGACACCTGGTTGAATTTCGACCGTTCCATCGACGATTGGGCTGCCGTGTCAATGACTGGAACGATTTTTTTACCGGGAGTTGCGAGATGCTCTCTCGTTCTATCGTCCAGAACTCGTCAGTTTCGATGGAAACACTCCCTATTCCGGATTGCTGGAAGCAATTTCAGACCATGGTGACGCACAATCCGCCTGGATCCGGCGCGGAATGTGGCGCACGGAAGCGCCTGAGATTTCCCGGCGCGCATCGCACTTTGACCTTGTCATCGAACCCGGCGAAGTCGCTGCGCCAATGGACCCTGGATATGCGAGGATCGGCAGCGACCATCTGGTTCACACCGACCCTGTTCTGCTGGTAAACCAGTCAGAAATGATGACGCGCGCAACCGCCCGACGCCTATTGGACCTGCCACTGGATGCAACCCTTGGCCTGGTGCAGCTAGGTTCGGAGCGCAACAGCGACATGTCCTTTGCACGACACGCGATCGACGCTGTACTTGAACGCAACCAAAACGTTCATTTTGTTGAAATCAAATCGCCAATCAGCCCGGATTACGACAGGGAACCAAACGAGCGATACCATCGGCGTACTGCATATCCGCTCGGGCTTTATCTGAACGGGTTTGACTTCGCGGTTTCAGCAGCGGGATACAACTCCTTTCATGAGTTTCTTGCATCGGCCCTCCCCACTATCTTTGTTCCCAACAAAGCTCCAGAGATGGACCTCCAGGAAACGAGGGCGGAATATGCCGCCAAGGCAGGTTGGTGTCTGACATGCGACGCAGACGATCCCTTCAACCTGGAAGGCTGCCTGGACGAGATATTGCAAACGCAGACACGACTAGACATGCAGAACAAGTGCCGCATCCTTTCCAAAGGCTGGAAGGGCGCAAACCAAATCGCAGAGTACTTCGCAATGACTGCGGGTTTGCCGACCGGCCCCTTTCCCGGCAGTCAAAAGGATCGGAGTTTGATATGAAGTTGTCAGACAAGATCCGCAGTAGACTGCTAAAACCGGTTATTTCTCTCTACAGCCGTTTCGCCGGCTCCCGAAAAGAGACGGCCGTTCTTCTGTCAGGAACAGCGAAATCCAAGCCCGTGGCTCTGGTTTGGGCGTTTGGCATATCCGAACTTGAGCGTGACGCCAAACTGCAGGACATGAAGGATCACCTTGACGCCTTTCATACCGTCGTTGTCGTTTGTGACAGCAACGCATTTTCAAATTTGCTGCAGATGGGTTTTCGCGTCGAAGCCGTACCAAGTCACGAAGAGCAGCAAAGCCACTTTTGCGACCTGCCGTGGTCGACTTACCTCTCGCGTCGCATCAGCCGCATTCGGAACAACTGGGCGCCGGACTTTGAATTTACGCTCGCTAAAGATCCTGACGAGTTTGTCGAATCCTGCAAAAGCAGACAGCCGACAACATCCAACAACATTACAATGACTGAAGACCTCGAATATCTCGAGGACTACGCTTCCTGAACGGTTCCCGCGCTGGCACATCAAACGAGGTCCAAAGAATGTCTTAGATGGTCAACACATTGACTTTTGTTGCCTGTCCAGAGCTTCGCGGACAAAAGGCCGCAAGGACCCCAGTTCAACCGAAGGGCTTCTCAGTCTTTGATCGGCAAGAACCGAAAGGAGCTCTGGATGGTCTGGGTGACCGGGATCGCAGACATTGTGTTCTTCAAACTCCTGCTGTGTGAATGTGCCCCAATTGCGCAAACGCAGGAAATAGACGCCATTGGCACCGACATGTTGGGCCAGGCTCGCAAATGAAGGAACTTCTCGAAAATTCCGTTTCTGGACGACAAAGTCTAGCCGAAGTTTCGAGAAGGCACCTGCCCGACGCATGTTGCCGAGAAAGCGCAGGTTGCTCAAAAGGCGCTTAAAGGTTCCTCCACGCCTGACAACAGAATATGTTTCGGCCTCTGCGGCATCGACCGAAATCCAGATACTGTCGACATGTCCCCAAAGGTCCAGTCTGTTCCACGTGGCTTCATCAAGCAGGAGGCCATTGGTGTGCAACTGAAGCCTTTGAGCGCGGGTGTTTGTTGCCGTGAAGTGCTTCAGGAAGCTGAGAAAATGCCGGCTGGCAAATGGATCGCCAGACCCCGTCACCTTGATCCTTGAGGCTGCTGACAAAAAACAGCGTAGTCTTTGTTGATCAGGTTATCGAGCTCTGCCGATTGCTCGCGATTGATCTGGATGACCTTTGTTCGGCAGCTGGGACAGGATAGGTTGCAACTCCGGTCGTGAGACAAGATCGCGCGGTTTGGTGTTTGTTTCAGAGAAAGCGTATCCGATTTTTCGGATGCGTTTCGTGCTTTGGCAATTGTCATGACCTCGGAAGAGGCGCCCATTTGCTCGAGCTTCCGCAGCCTGCGCCCACTGATCATCGGGCAATGCCAACGGCTGCAATAGGTATAGTCTCCGTCGAGGATCGACCGCCTGATTTCTTTCGCCACGTCCGAGTTCCAGACACGGTCCGGTTTCTGGTCAAGTTTCCCAATCGGAACCGGCTGCCACGCCGAGCAGCAAAAGTGAACTGTCTCGTTCGCTCGTGTTTCAATCTGCTCGAAGGGTGCTTTGCAGAATTTGTCCTTAAGCCAATCATCAACCGGAAGCGACAGGTCGCTGCTTTCAATTGCGGCTGCATCATGCAACCGTTGAGCCAGCAAGTCGTGGTGGTCAACACTATTCACCGCGTTCGCGAGCCGCTTGGCCAGATCCCAGTTCTCTGCCTGGATACAGGCCAAAGAAGCCGCATTCAGAGTTGAGATGCTGACCTTACCGGCATCGTTCAAAAGCCATTCACCGAAGCCTTGCAGCAATCGCGCGCCGAGGGTTGAACCAATTTCATCCGCAGCAGCCGCGATCAGATCACGCGCCGTCTTCTTCCCCGAAACCGGATTCCTGCGGGCATCCAGATAGGCAGTGTTACCGGCATTCAGAAAGTCGGCCGTTTTTTGGAACCTTGCCGTTGGCTCTTCGATACGTTCAGCTTCCATGGGTCAGAGGCCGTTCAGCTGAAGTCGCTGCTCAATGCGTTCTTCGACCTTGGCAATGTCGTCTGTACTGAGCAATACCTTCAGTCGCTCGACTTCTTCAGCGGCATTCTTGTATTTCTTCAATTCGGCAATCCGATAGAAAAAGAAGGCTTCCAGCGTGTTCTGAGAAACCAGGCTGCCTTCCTCGTGGACCCGGCCCAACTCGAAATAAGCCTGACCGAACCCCCGATCGGCAGACAATGTGAGAAGCTCGAGGATCTTCTCTTTTCCCGCCGCGTCAGGTTTTTGACCCATCAGATCCCTGGCAAGAAAATAAGGCGAGAAACGGTCCCCGGCATCAATTGCCCGTGCCAGCCATAGATGCGCGGTCGTGCGATCTTTTTCGACACCCCACCCGGAAAGATAGCTTCGGCCCAGGCTGTTCATCGCCTCTCGCTGTCCGTTTTCAGCTGCAAGCCTGTAAAGCGCAGCGGAGGCGTCATAGTTCTGTTCGACACCAATCCCCTTCCGATAGAGATCTGCCAAGGCGTTTTGCGCATTTACCCATCCCATCGCGGAAGCGAGGCGGTACCAGAGTATGCCTTCAGACGGCTGCTGGGCGACACCGCGACCCTTTATGTAAAGCGTACCGACATTGGTCCGCGCGCGCAGATTGCCGAGACTTGCCGCCTTCAGATAGTACCGGCGGGCCTCCTCATAATTCACATCGGAACCGCGACCTGAATAGTACATGTACCCCAGATTGGTCAGGGCAGCGGAGTAGTTCTGATCCGCTGCGAGTTTGTAAAAGGCCTTGGCCCATTCAAACCGTTTGGCGACATCAAGAACTCGCCCCAGCTGGAACTGCAGCCGAGGGTTTCCGGGGTCTTCCACAAGCGCGAAACCGCACAGAATAACGGCATCTCGTATGTTGATCAGTCCGTCACGGATCGATGGTGCGACACGTTGCGGGTCTGCGGGATGTGCAGCCAGGAGATCACAGGCCGTCACGATGTCTCTCAGCCCGCCTGCGGCATTCGGCAGATCTTCGGGCCACAATCTGAACAGTTCTGCGGGAATATTTGTCTGGGGTTGAAATGCCAGACGTTCCTGACGCTTTTGCCTGGCCCGTTCAATGACATCCTGCTGGTTGATCGCAGCCGTACGCACACTCACGCTGCGCGACACCTCCGCAACCTGTTTCTCGCCTGTGTCCAAATTGCGCATGAGGGTGCGCACCGCCGAAATATGCCGACTGGACGGGAAAGATCGGACGAAGCGCTCAAGCTCGTCTTCTGTTCCGTATTTACTCAGAAAGTACCAAAGAACAGTGTCGAGATCATAGTCTCCGGCCTCGACTTGGGGTTCAGGTGTCGCAGATCCCGAATTCCCCCTCAGCACATGCTCTCGCTCGACAGACCCTATCACCCAAGGGATCTGCAATCCTTCGGTTGAGACCCTCACCTGCTGGCGAACGCGGCGAAATGCGGAAAAGAGCGAGATCCCCGGTGACTCGAACGCCCGGCTCAATGCAATCGCATAAGGTCCGTTACCACCGGCCGGGCCATCAAAGGCGAGTTTTCCAGCACTGGTGGAAAAAGCCAGCAACGTTTCTTCGCCGCCTGCTTCTGAATAGGACAATCCCGCCTGAAAACGCGGGTCCAGACCGGAAAACGGATCGTCACGGCAAGCATCGATAATGATCAATCGCAGTCCGCCGCCCTTCCCGGTCGAGGCAGCGTCAATGACATCACGCAGTTGAACCGCTTTCAGGTTCACCGATTCCGCTGAAGACGTGTCCACATCGACAGAAAGCAACTTGTTCTGCCCGTCCACCTGAAACCCATGACCGGCAAAATAGAAAACACCAATCTGGGCGCCATCAAAGGTCCTGTCCATTTCCTCAATGAGGGTGGTGAACTCATCTTTCTTGAGGTCAAAAAACAGATTGACCTCAAAACCCGCCTGCGCCAGGACTTCGGCAACAAGCGCGGCATCGTTTGATGCATTCGCAAGAGGCGACGTGTCGTACTTGGTGTTTCCGACAACGACTGCGATCCTGTCTGCAGCCGCCTGCGCCTGTTGAACCCAGACCTGGCCAATTGCGAGCGCGAACAACAATACCAAGCCCGCCGGGTTTCTGAGTTTCATCTGCTCACCTTCACAAAACTGCGTTCACGCCGAAAACCGGGCGATCAAGACGCCTGTATGCCTAAAAGCATCATCAAAACTCATTTTCCTTTGTCGGACAACCTGAAGACTGCCGATGTTCGGCCCGGAGAGCCGCAATCCCGCCACTCCACAGTCTTTCATCCCGCATCACTACCTGTCGTTGCGTAGTTTATCGCAAGAACTGATCCACATAATCCGCACCAAGCCCCACAGACTGGTAGTGCTCCCGGCACATGTCGATCTTGGTGAACACGTCCTCATAGCCGAGATGTTTTCCGTAAGGATCGACGTAGTACATGATGCCGTTCACCTGGAACAATGTGATCATCTCTTCGACATCATCAGGAACGACCAGAGTATGTGTTTCGCCCGGCGGTTCGTAGACATAACCTCCCTCCTGGGCGACCCAGTCATGTTCAAGATAGTGCCAACGGCCCTTCAGCACATACCCATGTACGGGATTTGGATGGCGGTGCCTTGAAAGAACTCCGGATTTTCGAACCCTTAGCAAATTGACCCAGTAACCCTGGCTCCGGTTCAGACACAAGGGCCGAAACCAGACGTTTTCAGCTTGAGGGACCCAAACACGCTCGTCATCGGGAATGGCACTCGGAACGACGATTTCGGCCTGAGCATCCTTCGGGAATGGAAGCTGATAGGGAATTCGAGGATTTTCGTCCTTTTCGGTGACAGGCATGGCTTCTCTCCCAATAGTATCGGGTTTCAATGACTTCAGACGGCTGAATAGCCGCCATCGACCGGATAGACTGATCCAGTGACAAAACTTGCTTTTTCGCTCAATAGCCAGGCGACAAGCGCTCCGACTTCTCGCGGTTGCCCCCATCTATCCATTGGTGTGCGGGCGAAAATGGCCTCTTCTCGGCTGATATCCTCCCGGAGACCTTCGGTCATGCCAGTCTCGATCCAGCCCGGGGCAACAGCGTTGACGCGAACGCCATCGGCGGCCCAATTGGCAGCAAGTGCCTTGGTGAGCTGCGCAACTCCGCCCTTGGAAGCAGAATAGGCCGGAACCAGGGCACCGCCGAAATAGCTGAGCATCGATGCGGTGTTGACGATCGCTCCACCCGACTTTTCCAAGATCGGCTTTGCCGCAAGACACATGCGCATCGTGCCTGTCAAATTGACTTCCAAGACGGTCTTGAAATTCGACAGTTCGTATTCTTTGCCGCGCATCAAAACACCGGCGCAATTGACGAGACCGTCGAGGCCATCCAGCTCTGCGATGCAGTTGGATACCGACAGGTCGTCTGTCACATCCAACCTGACGGCAGTGAGATGTTCGCTTTGAGGACATTGAGCAACCTCGTGGTCTGACACGCCGGTTGCCGTCACTTGCCATCCGCAGTTGATTAGTTCCTGCGCGACGCCAAAGCCAATTCCGCTGGTGCCGCCGGTGACCAAGGCTCGTTTCATGCAGCTCTACCTTCGTTCATGAACTTTTCAACGTCCTGTCTCTTGGGCATTGGAGCCACTGCACCAAAGCCCTGCGTTGACAATGCCGCCGCGGCATTCGCATATCTTGCGGCCTCATATGGATCCCGTCCCGCCGCCATCTCGGCAAGAAAAGCTCCATCGAACGTATCGCCGGCTGCGGTCGCGTCAACCGGCTTGACCGGCAAACCGGGCACGCGACGCCGTTCGTTGGGCAGCGCGATGAGTGTTCCCTCCTTGCCGAGCGTCAAGGCAACGATTTCACATCCAAGGTTCAAATAGAAATCGGCAATCGCGTCAGGATCTGTAAGGCCTGTCAGTTGCACTGCATCTTCCAATCCGGGAAGCGCAATATGTGCTTTTGCCATGGCGGCGTGCGTAACCGCGCGCGCCCTTTCCAAAGGCCACAGGTTGACCCTCAGATTGGTATCATATGAGACCCAGCCACCGGCCTGGCGGCAAATGTCCATTGCTGCAAAAACAGTATCCGCCGCTGTTGCGGAAATCGCCTGGCTGATCCCCGAAACATGTAAAATGCGCGCTCCGGAAATGTATTCCTGAGGAAGGTCCGCAGGCGACATCAAGCTGGCAGCTGATCCCTTTCGCATATAGGTGAAGGAGTGTCCGCGCTCATCATGGCTGACAAAATAGATCCCGGTGCGCGCATCCCCGCGCCGCCTCACGTGACAAGTGTCGACGCCTTCACTTTGCCAAAGCTCCAGAAATTCAGTGCCAAAGGCATCCTGACCCAGCTGAGTCAGGTAGCCGACGGACGCATTTTGCCGCGCGGCTGCGATAGCAGCGTTAGACGTGTCCCCACCGTGCCCCTTCAGATATCGACCGTCAGTTTGCTCGTTGAATTCGAGCATGGGTTCCCCCAGGCAAATGATGTCAGGTTGCATGATTGGTACTCTTTGTCGGGAAATATCGACCGCGAGTACACACTCGCGGCCGTGTGAGAACAATTATTCAGCCGTGTAGCTTTGGCCAACGCCGGGAATACGCCAGATCCTGAAGTTCGGGATCTGTGGGTCCTCGAAATTCATGTCGCCATCCACCCAGACGTGAAGATGGTTGGAAACAACGTAAAGAGCGCCATCGGGGCCCCAAGCAAGTGTGTCCGGCCAGTTCATTTCGGGATGGTGGGCAAACCTGGACAATTGACCGGTCTTGCCATCGAGTTTCATCAATCCATCGAGCGACAGCGCCGTCATATAAACGTTTCCGTCCCGATCCGCTGTCATGCCGTCCGTGTTCGACGGCAAGCTGGTCTCCACGCGGACCGCGTTTTCAAGAACCGTCTCACTGGTGTTGAAGTCACGCAGGAGGTCCGTATCAAGGCTGTAAAGAGTGTTGCCCGTGAGATTGGTCCAGTAAAGCGTTCCCTTGTCCCCAGACAAAGCAATACCGTCGGCACCGGTTTTCATACCGCCGTTTTTCAAGACCTGGCGGTCGTCGATGTTGAAAAAGAAATGCGGCTCATCGTTGGTGAATTTGTGCTGGTCCAGCAGCCGTCTGGCGGTATTTGATTTGCTATCGTAGGCAATCAGTCCGCCGTGCAAGGGATTACAGAAAATCCCACTGTCCGTGATATAGGCAAAACCGGTGTCGTTATCGACCGCGATGTCGTTCAGAAACGAGCACTTTGGATCGGCTTCGTCGGCAGAAAAGACGTACCTGCCGATTTCCTTGCCAGCCTTGATATCCCAAAGAACCAGCTTCGCATCACCTTCGGCCATCTTGCCTGCCACATGGCCCTGATCGAGGATCCACATCACATCGTTTCGATCGATCTCAAAACCAAGTACGGCTTTAAGCCCGGTCGGGTTGCCGGCGGCGTTCATATCCTCCGACGGATAGGGCTCCAGAACCCATTGATCGCCTTCCTTGACCAGTTTGGACAAAGTCGCTGGGATTTCTGGACCACCCCAGCGTGCGGTCGAAACATAGATGTTGCCATCGCTGTCGAGCTTGGCCCCCTGGATCAGAGCCTTGCCGAAAACACCGCTTTTTTCCCATGTGGACCGAACGTCCTCAGACAGCACCTTATATGGCAGGCTGTTCCATTCTGCGATTACTTCCGCTTCAGGGCCAGCATCAGCAAATGCTACCCCTGCTCCCAGCACAGTCGCCGTAAAGGCCACGGAAGCCCATTTCAACCGTTTCATTTCGATCCTCCTCTTCGATTGAGCGTCAAATCCGGCCGTATTTCGCCAAGCCTTCGCGTAAGGAGCCCGCCTGCATGATCAATTTGGCCTGCTCGGCTTCGCGGACGTCAATTTCGCGCGCCATTTCAAGCACTTCTTCAGCCTTCCCAATTGGAACGACAACAACACCATCAATGTCGCCGACCACGATGTCTCCGGGATGGACGATCACATCACCCACTGGAACCGGCTCATTGGCAGCCAGGGTTTTGTGGCGTCCGAGTGTCGTTCCTGGTGAGGTTGCGCGCGCATAGACCGGAAAATCGTAGTCGCGGCGAATTTCCGTGATGTCCCGGACGGCACCATCAAGCACGGCGCCTTCGTGCTTGTTGGCAACCGCGCCTGCGGTCATCAACCCGCCCCAAACAGCGACATTCGCATCGCCTGCAATCGAAATGACAATGACCGACCCCGGTGAAGATTCATCAATTGCGTCGAGTGCGTGTTGAGGCGGGATAAATTCGTCCGTCGGTCCTTCCAGTACAGTGACCGCCGGGCCAACGATCTTCTTGTCATTGATGCGGGGCTTGATGGTCTCGTCCAGATATCCCTTGCGCCCGGTCACCTTGTCCACCGCATCGGCAACCGAGGCGGTCGCGGTTTCGCGGAAACCTTCAATCAAATCTTTTAGTTCCATTACAAACACTCCTGTTGAACCGTCCTGAAACGGTAAGTTCCTGGATGGCAGTCCTATTGCTCACCACGGGTTGACCCAGTTGTTGGGGGAAGTCCTTGCAGCACGCGTGCCAGCTCTGCGCCCGCACGCCTTTGAAGCTCGCTGACGGACGCTTCCGAATACCAGCCGCAATGATCGCTGAGCACAGCGTTCGGTGCGCCAAGCAACGGGTTATCCGCAGAAGGCGGTTCGACCTGAAAAACGTCTATGCCAGCGCCAAAAATGCGTCCTGCATGCAAGGCTTCTGCGAGAGCGGTTTCATCAATCAGGCCCCCACGCGATACATTCAGAAGAATTGCATGGGGTTTCATCATGGCAATGCGTCTCGCATCGATGATGTTTCGTGTGTCAGGCGTCAAAGGCGTGTGGAGACTGACAACATCGGCCTCACGGCAGAGGCTGTCAGGGTCGTGACGTTCGACGCTCCACTCTTGTCGCGTTGCTTCATCGAGGTTCGGGTCACTTACGATGACCCGTGAAAAGCCGAGTGCCCTGAAGCGCAGACATGCCGCGCGGGCGATGCGCCCGAAACCGATCAGCCCCAGCGTTGCACCGCGGTGTCCCGGCACGGGATGTTGTTGGCCAATGCCCCAGAGCCCTTTCCTGACTTCAGCGTCTCGCGAGACGATGCGTCTTGCGACGGCAAGATAAAGAGCGAGCGCGTGGTCGCTGACTTCGTTCTCAGCGCCGTAATCGGGGATGTTGGCTATGTAAATGCCACGTTCAGTGGCTTTCTTGAGGTCCACATTGTCAACCCCGACACCGTAGCGCAGGATCAGCTTCAGGCTCGGAAAGTCGTCATAAAGCGCGGGGTCAATGCGGCGCTCCCTTATGAGCACCGCAAAGACGTTCTTGTTGGACAAGGCGGAGACCGCGTCCTGACTGGGCGAAACCGGAAGTACCTTTGCGCCGAATGGCTGGATGGCCTCTTGTTCCAGCTCATAGTCCGCATACCCGGGCTCAAGCACGGCCGCAAAGGGTGTCGCTTCTAGGGAAACAGCCTCCGCCCGCATATCATTGACCCCTGTAGTCTGCTACTGCAGCGTCGAGCTTGTTCGGCCAGTCTTCGCCGATCTCGCCAACGATGTATTCGCGTACTGCGGGCTGTGCGAGCGCACGGAACTTTGCCTTCTGGTCCGGACTGACCGGCACGACCTCGAGGCCTTTCTCACCCAGGATTGTTGCCGCATTGGCATCCTGTGCGGCCGTCATGCCCCGATGTATGACCTTGGAGATTTCAACGCATTCGTTGACGGCCTGCCTTTCGGCATCGGTAAGCCCCTCATAGAAAGCATCGTTGATCATGTAAGCGTGCCAGGAAAAGACGTGACCATCGAGGGAGACATACTTCTGGTGCTGATAGAGCGACGCATTGACGATATTGGTGACGCCATTTTCCTGGCCATCAACAACCCCTTGCTGCAGGGCGCCGGGCAATTCCGGCCAAGGAACAGGTGTTGCTGATGCACCGAGCGATTCCACGAGCTTTGTCCAGACGGGCGCTGTCATGACACGCATCTTCAAACCTTTCATGTCATCGGGCTCAGCTACCGGGACCTTTGAGTTGGTAAAATTGCGAACGCCGTTGTCCGCAAGGCCAAGAACGCGAATGCCGGTTTGGCTGCGCATGTCATCGAAGAGCTCCTCGCCGAATGGCCCATCCACGATCGACCAGGCCATGGCCTGATCGTCAAAGAGGTAAGGCATTGCGAATACGGCAAAAGGTTTGTAAACCGCAGAAATCGGGCCATCGTGGACGACGCCCATCTGGATTGCTCCGAGCTGAAGACCCTCGATGACCTGCCCCCCGTCGCCGAGCTGCGAGGCTGGAAACACCTGAACATCGATGTCTCCGGACGTCTTGCCTTCAACGCAAGTTTCAAATGCGAGCGCAGCAGCATGTTTGGGCGACGACATGTCTGCCGCCTGAAAGTGAGCGTATTTCAGCTCTTTTGCCTGCGCAGCACCTGCCGCGGCAAGAATGGCGAGTGCCGCTGTGGCACCCAATAGTCTTGAAGTCCGTTTCATAGTTTTCCTCCCAGGTTGCTAACTCGAAAATCCGAAAAAGCGAGGTAAAGCGGTGCTGATGTCCGGCACGAGAATGACGAGCAACAGAACCGCGATTTCCGCAGCAAGGAGCGGCAGAACAGCGCGCGACAGGCCTTCAATTCTGAGTTGGCCAACAGTCGCGATGACGAAGAGAACCGGCCCGACCGGAGGCGTGATCATGCCTATGGTCAGGTTGAGAACGAGCATCATCGCGAATTGCAAAGGATCGATGCCGAACTGCAGGGCGATGGGCCCCAGGACCGGTGTCAAAATGATGAGAGCAGGCAGCGTGTCTATGAAGAGGCCGCAAACGAGGGCAAAACCGGCGAGCAGGAACAGAACTGTCAAACGGTCCGTTGTTGCTCCGGATATGAGGGCGGCCAGGCTTTGCGGGATCTGCAAATATGTCAGCAACCATCCAAAGACGGACGCCATGGCGACGATCAAAAGCACGGACGACGTGGTTACACTGGCCCTCACAAGCACGGTGTAGAGTTTGGACCCATTCAAAGTGCGCATTGCCAGACCAAGCAGCAAGGCATAGGCGGTCGCGACCGCTCCTGCTTCCGTCGGTGTGAAGACGCCGCCCAAAATGCCGCCGAGAATGATCAACGGCATCAGCATTGCCGGACCGGCAGACAGGGCACTTCTGGTGATTTCGGAACCGGACGCTCTCTTCTCACGTCCGCGGTAGCCTTTCTTCACCGACACGTAGTGATTGGCGGCGGCCAGCGCCAAGCCCATGAGAAGACCGGGAACGATGCCTGCCATGAACAGCCCAGCGACCGTGACGCGATTGTCTGAGATCGCGTAAATGACCATCAGGATCGAAGGTGGAATGATCGGCCCGATGGTTGCCGTGGCCGCAGACAGAGCACCGGCATAGTTGGGCTCGTAGCCTGCGTTGCGCATCATGCGCATGACAATTGCCGATGGACCGGCAGCATCGGCCAATGCAGAACCGGAGATCCCCGCGAAAAGCATGGAGACCAACACGTTCACGTGGCCCAGTCCGCCTCGAATGTGGCCGACGAGATCGTTGGCGAACCGGAGCAAGGCCGTCGTCAGGCCGCAGGCCGTCATGAGTTCCGACGCGAGAATGAAAAAGGGCACGGCCATCAAGGGAAAGGAATTGATCCCACCAAACAATCGCTGCGGAATGAGCAGCGGATTCAGCGCTCCGTCGACCAGGATCGCAACGGTTGAGGCGACACCCATGGTGAAAACGACCGGCATCCCGAGCGCTAGAGTGGCAAAGAACAATATGATGAGGGTTTTTGCCATCATGATTGAACGTCGACTTCATCCAGATGGGTGTCGGTCTCGAACTCACCGGCGACGAATTTTCGGCATGTCAGCAGCAGGTGGCAGAGGAACAGGAATGATCCGAACGGAATGGCAAGATAGGGAATACCGCGCGAGATACCGGTCGCCATGGTTTCCTTGTTCCAGCCGAACTCGACAAACAGAATTCCAAACCAAAGGACGAGCCCCATAAAGGCTGCCATCACAGCGACGGCACACCAGCGGACCATCAACCGCGCCGCTTTTGGCAGCAGCGCCACAAAAAGATCGATCTCGACCAGCCGGCCGCTTCGCAGAGCCAGTCCGGCACCGGCAAACACACCGAAAATCATCAGGAAGCGCGCAACTTCCTCACCCCACGCGAGTGAAGACCCGAACACATAGCGTCCAATGACATTGGCGATCACGATCAAGAACACGATCGCCAACGAGCTTGCGACCAGGAAACGGTTCACGGCTATCAGGACGCGTTCGAATTGCGCCATCAGGTTCCTCCCGAGTGTGGAGTGCCAATCTGAGGTGGCCTCCGAGTTTCAGAGAACTGGCATACTGGCATACAGTATGTCAATGACAAAAATACTGTGCACCGGTTGCGAAACCGGTCTATAAGCCGTTTCCAACCGGAGGTTTCATGGTGTCATGTTGAAAATCGAGCGCCCTAAATCGTTTGCCGAACAGGTCTCTGACGTGCTGCGTGCTCAAATCATCAGCGGCGAGCGGGAGATGGGCGAAGCCCTGTCGGAAACGAAGATTGCAAAGGAACTCGGAGTAAGCAGAACACCGGTCAGAGAAGCCTTTGCCAGACTGGAACTGGAAGGACTTGTCCATACGGAACCGCAACGGGGAACATTCGTTTTCACGCTTGACCGTTGTTCACTGCTTGATATTTGCGACGTGCGTGTCAGCCTGGAAACAGCAGCCTTGAAAAAGGCAATGGAACGGGATCCGAAAGGGCTTGCAAGAAGTCTAAAGGACATCACCAAGAAGATGACTAAGGCCCGAAAGAAAGGCGACGAGCGCGACTATCTAGGCTTGGATACGGAGTTCCATCAAAAACTGTTCGATCACGCAAAAAACCAATTCCTGAACGACGCCTATCAGACAATCGCAGCGAAGATGGCTTGCCTAAGGAACATGCTGGGCAATCATCCTGAACACATGGAAAAGTCCTTCGCGGAACACATTGAAATCGCATCGCTTCTGGAAAATGGAAAAACAAATGAAGCCATTGATGTGATGATCAGACATATTGGCCGCAAGGAAGGCTCTTACTGGAACAAGTGAGGACCCGTTCGCAGGAAATCACACGGCTAGGGCGCTAGAAGATTGTTTGTCAACGCAATCGCGATGGCGTGTTCACGGGTTTTCGCACCGAGCTTGCGCCGTGCGTTTCGGATATGAAATTCCACAGTAATTGGTGCGATTCCAAGAGTGGATGCGATGCGTTGCGGACGTTCACCAGAGGCCAATGCAATCAGACACTCACATTCCCGCTGCGTGAGAGGCTCAAAGGCGCTTTCGATCCTTGCAAATGCTCCCATGGTCTTACTCGACCCTCCTGACATTGACCTTGTCGAATCTACGTAACAACTTGCTTCCCCAGCGGCATGACCAATATTGGGTATGCACGGCCGAAACATGGAACGGGCAACCGCACCGTTTTCGTTTCGCTCACGGGTTTCAACAAGCGTTTGTCCAGTTCGGAGCATTGCAAAGCCTTGAAAGATAAAAAGAATGGCGAGATGCCTTCCCAATTGGATGACATGATTGCCAATGTCTATGAAGCCGTACTTGACCAAGACCGCTTTGATGAACTGATCACGCTCGCGGAAAGCAGCATCACGAACAGGACCGCGCACCGGGAACTTTTGCGTAGAAAGCGCGATATCGAAGCGCATTTCGAAACCGCGGAAAAGCTGCTGTCGAGCCTGCAGAAACCTGAAGAAGACAAGGACCGGCCCGTAATCCGGTTGGGAGGGGACCTTACAATCCTGCAGGCCAATGAAACCGCCGAGCGAATTCTGCAAATTACCGCCGGCCAATCACTTGACGACTTGGATATCGATGGCGACGCTTTGGGTCATCTCAAAGAGGCCGTTTCGGGCCGAGCCGAAGACTGGCCGATCATTCGTGTCCCTCATGCGGCGACGGGCAAACAAGTTCTGTTGATCCTGTCAGCCGAAGAAGAACAGCGCATTGGAAAAATCTGGCTGCTGACAGGTGTTGAGCGCGTCTGGCAACAAGGCGCGAGCCTGGCCATGCAGAGCCTTTACGGTCTCACGCAGTCAGAAACCGACGTCCTGTCCATGCTGGTCAGCGGACATACACCGACGGAGATCGCAGAGGCACGTGATCGATCAGTCGAAACGGTTCGCCAGCAGATCAAGTCGATGATCACAAAAACCCGCTCGCGGGGCAGCGGTGAGCTTGTCGCCGTTGCCCGGGCCATCGCAAACTCTGCACAGCGGCGCAAACTTGTAACCACACCGGCAGATCACACACGAACACAGCTGAAACTCCGGGACGGGCGCAAAATTGACTATCTGGAGCAGGGAGATCCAAACGGCAGACCTGTTGTGTTCCTTCACGGCTGTCTTTGCGGCAACAGGCTGCCGAACACCGCGAGCCGATTTTTTTCCGAAAACGGTATCCGCCTGCTTTCTCCCGCCCGCCCCTGGCATGGTCAGAGCGACGGTCATGGGATACTGCTTCATGATCCGGCTCGTTACGCGCATGACGTTGCCGACTGGCTCGATCAGCTGGATCTGGAACAGGTCCAACTTGTTGCATTTGACGTTGGTGCCATCTTCGCACTGATCTGTCTTCCACATCTCCAAGACCGTGTGACGCGACTGCTTTGCGTGTCCGCTCAACCTCCCATGCGCAGCTTTCAGGATTTTTCCGGAGCCCCACCGCAGCAAAAACTGTTCGCCTTGTTGCCGCGTGTCTCAGTGCCGCTACTGAGCTACATGGCAAAACTGGGTGACAAACGGCTGAAGCGCGATGGACCGGACGGCTTTGCACAAACCGTTTTTGGAGGTGCGCAGGCGGATCTGGAAGCCTGCAATGATCCGCATTTGCTGGACCTGTTTTGGCAAGGGCACCTGTTTCATGTCGAACGCGGCTCGGACAGCTTCATAAATGATTGCCGGTTTGTTGCCTCTGATTGGGAGAAGCTGATCAAACCAACGGATGTCCCTGTTCATTTTGTTCATGGAACGCAAAATAGGTCGATCCGGCCGGAACGTATTTTAGCCTTCGCCGAGCGCATCGAGGCGCAAGTCTCGCTCGTTGAAAATGCCGGCCACAGTCTGCCTTTCAGCCATTGGCGCGGCTGGACACGATTTCTCGACTGAAATGAGCATCCCACCCTATCAAAATCCATAGCTGTTTCCACTCAAGGACACGTGCTCTCCTGAGTTCCTTTGAGACTTCAGGACAGATTGCGATGCGCGTTATTTCAAAGTTAGCTTTTTTCTTGTGTTGCCCCCTTTTTACATTACAAACGCCGCAGGCTCAGGAGACTGATCCCGGCAGGGCAATGATCGTCTTTGACGGGTCGGGTTCCATGTGGGGGCAGATCAGTGGCACCCCCAAGATCGTGACGGCCCGTGACACACTGGCGCGCGTCGTCGGCCAGCTGCCGCCAGCTCTTGAGGTTGGATTGATTGCCTATGGCCACAACCGCAAGGGCGACTGTAGCGACATAGAAACTCTGGTCCCGGTGGGGCCTGCCTCGACACAGTCGAGCAAACTTGTTGCATCTGTTGCTGCCCTCAAGCCAAAGGGCAAAACGCCTCTAACCGAAGCCGTGCGCCGCGCCGCACGGGAACTTCAGTTTCAGGAAGACAAAGCCACCGTCATTCTTGTGACAGACGGGATTGAAACCTGTGAAGCAGATCCGTGTGCTGTGGCAAACGAGTTGGAAGCGCTCGGGATCAACTTCACGACACACGTAATCGGCTTCGGGCTGAACGAGGAAGAAGGCCGCCAGGTTGCGTGTCTTGCGGAAAACACAGGTGGCCTTTATCTGCAGGCGGACAATGAGGGTGATCTTGCCGCCGCCCTGCAGCAGACAGTTTCTCTTTCGCCAGCGCCAGCGCCAGCGCCAGCGCCTGAACCCGCGCCTTTTCTTGCGAAGAATATCAAGGCGACGGTAAGCCTTGAGGAAGGTTCCGCCCCGATAACCGACGCAGACGGAATTCGTGTTTTCTGGACGGCAACACCCGCCGGTGGCGGTGAGGAAATTCGCCTGACCACACGTCCTGACATAACCGAAAGGCTGGAACCTGGCGCCTACCGCCTCGCCGCCCGAACGGACAAGGGCAGCTCGGCAGTTGCCGATGTCACGGTAACCGACAGCGAGCTTACGGAAGTCAACCTATCGCTTGGAGCCGGCAAGATCGATCTCTATGCCGTGATGGCCAACCAGGATCTTGGCCTATCGGATACGGATTTCTTCTGGCAGGTCGAAAACAAAATCACGGGCGAAAAGTTCTCGGCCTATACCCAGGCGCTGGAAGCGGTTGTTCCAAGTGGCCAGTACGAGGCGAAGCTCGTGATCACGCGTCTTGAAAAGATGTCGCCCGGCAGTGTCGAACTGAATGTGGTCACCGGAGAAACGGCGCAGGCCGAAGTGATCGCACAGACGTCGAAAGTCACGTTACGCGCCTTCAACGCCGACGGTACCGAGCTGAAGGCACACGATTCCAGACTGAACATCTACCTGGGAAGCTCAACGACCGACAATGGCGCGTTCGTCAAGATGGTGCTTGGCGGCGGTGCACTTTTTCTCCTGCCCGGACAATATTCCGTTCGAGCCGAAGCATGGGACGGTAGCAAACGAGAACCGATCTCCCAGTCAATAACGGTTAGCCCCGGATCGAAACAGACCATCAATGTGACCTTCCCATGAGTGGGCAGGAAGCATTCTGGGATCCAATAGAAGGCAAGGTAACACCGGAATACAAGCGAAGGCCGGAGCGTGAACCGGCGAAGCTTCCAGCGTCCTTCAAAAAGTTGGAACTTCCGTTTTTCCTTCTGGCCTTTCCCGGTTTCATTCTCGCTTTCTTCAGCGACAGTCTGATGCCTTACGGCATAGCACTCGTCACATTCGGGATGGCTGGCGGATTTGCGATCAACCACTTCACCGGAGCTACAGAAGACCGCCTCGCGCGGCTTTGGCAGACAGGTGAGCATCTCGGGTTTCGGTTCCGCCCGGAAATACCGGCCGCCCGGCTGCACGACATCCGGCAAAAGATCCCCGAACTTTTCAAACTGCGCGTTGGGGGATCGATCCCGCTGAACATCGAATGCGAGATGTGGGGCCGGTCGGAAACCGGTACGCCAATATGGCTCGGTCTCGGCGCGTTCTCGTCAGCTGCCTTTTTTGGCGGACCCAAACAGACCACCAAATTGGCGAATGCGGGTGCACAGGGCAACGTCGTGATGATGATCGCGGCGTATAAGCTGGACCGGGATACGGGCATCCGGATCGCACTGATGCCGGAGTCGCTCGGGGCTATCGGACCGTTCGACCGAGACCTGAAGACGGAAAGCGTGGCGTTCAACGACACGTTCAATATCAGAGTGACCTCAAGGGCGGATCAGGGGGATCTGGACCAGATTTCCGTCAATGTCCTGCAAGTGCTGACGCCGGCATTCCAGACCAAGCTGCTGGAGCTCGCAGACCGTTTCGCTGCACGGGTCATCGTGGATCGCGACACCGTTTATTTCGGCGGCTTTCATAACCTGCAAAGTCTGGACGATTCAGTCCTTCAATCCTTCGTCAAGGAGATCGTCGCCGCATTTGCAGCAGCAGCGACCTCTTTCAAACGCTACGCGGAGTGACTCAGAAAATGTCGTTCTTCATGATGTTGATCTTATTGGTTGGTATAGTCATTGGAACTTATGTCCTTTGCTACAACACGCTTATGTCGGCCAAGTTCCGTGTCGATGAAGCCTGGTCCGGCATAACGGTCCAACTCAAGCGGCGGCACGCACTTGTGCCCAATCTGGTGCAGGCTGCCAAAACAGCGATCGGCCACGAGCAGGCAATCATCGACAAGATCGTGATGGCACGGTCGGCTGCCCTTGAAGCGCTGGCAAGCGACAAACAGGCGGATATTGCCAAGGCTGAAGCCGGGTTAAGTCAAGCGCTTGGGCAATTCATTGCCTACACGGAAGACAACCCTGAAATAACCGCCAACGAAAACTTGCTCGTATTGCAGAAACAGCTTGAAGAGACAGAAGACCAGGTGGCCGCCGCAAGGCGGATCTACAACGGCAATGTCCAGGCCTACAACACCCGTGTCGCGTCCATTCCTTGGAACTTTGTTGCCGGGCTCAACAAACTGAAACCGTCTCAAATGTTCGAACTCGATGCTGCCGAAATGAAAGAAGTCTCGAGGGACCCTTCGCTTGACGCTCTAGAACTAGCCGTTCCCCCTCAGCAAGACAGGACCTGAGCCCATGTTGCGTCTTCTCATCAGCCTAGTCGTGCTGTCCTTCGCACTCCTGCCTGCCAAGGCATCTGACGACACCTGCGTAACGTCGGCCCCGAACGGGCAATCGCTGCGGGTGTATGACAGTGCCTCCACCAACAGCCCGGTTCTTGGAGGCATCGGTGTTGGAACCTGCGGAATTCAGGTCACAAACCAGTGTGAAGGCACGATGTGCGTGATTGTGCTTGCCGGGCTGAACGGCTGGGTGGATATGCAGCACATTTCAAACAGCCCTGTCGTCGCGCCCAGGCTCATGAATAGCGGAGCGGGAACCGGCAGCTATGTCTACGGTGTCACCGGCGGCTCTGGCTCTGTCACGGCAGCAGGCCGCACACAACCCACGCCGGTTGATGCCAATGGTGAGGTCAGGGTGCAAAAGACCGGTCCATCGGCAGCAACGTTGACGCTGCCGCAGGAAGTCACACCCGGCCCAATTCCCTTAAGCGGCAATGGCGCAGGTCCCTGGACCGGCGGCTTTGGCAGTTGGGGCGGGATGCCGATGGCCGTCACCGTTACCTTCAACGGTCTCGGCGCTCAGACAGCCACACTCGAGCTTAAGGGCAACAACCAGCTCGCAGCGATGACAATACGTCTCGACCTTGCTGCACGGTCCCTGCCAGAAGTTCAACAATCTGGCCGCCCGGCACCGGCAACACCTTCGCCTGCCGGGGCCGGTTTCAATGCGTGCACCGAGCTGGACCGACTGACCAAGGAGATCAACAGCCGCGCAGGAACCAAGCAAGTCCAGGATTTGCGCAGCATTTACGTAATTTCGGGGGTCAAGAGCACGGAACCGACCGCTGATCAAGCCGCCTGTCAAAAAGCGCTTGACCTGATTGCCCAGGATGCCGGGCTTTGGGTTCTGGTCGAAGAACAGGCCAGACTGGGTCCAGCCGCACCACCAACTCCTCCTGCATCAGGGGCCAGTCAACAAGTTCGTCCCAGCACGGTTCCCGCACCACGTCCGACACCACAGCCCGGAACAACAGCAAGCCAGTCTTCCCAGCACCAATCCGATCCGCACGGCTTGCTGGCTCAGGCCTGCAGCATATTGCAACCCCTGATCAGCCCATTGCTGCGTGGTGGTTCGCGGACCGAACGAGAACAGGTTCTCGCGCTTTTGACAGCGCAAGGTTTGGTCAGCGTTACCGGTGCACAACCCGTTCAATGCGCACTTATATTGGCTGGTCTGATGTCCAGCGGGCTTGTTGCCAATGACAATCGCCCCTGGGCCGCCGTTGCCCAGTCTGGCGCGACCGGCTTTGGCGGCGAGGACCCCTCGACAATGATCGCAGGCGGACGTGAAATCGGCATAGACCCTTCTGATTTCATACCTGAGTTCAATCCGGACGGACAGGCAGCCAACGCGGCGCCACCGGCTCCTCTAACAACCAGCCCTTCAAGCGCCGACGACCCCTGCATTTTGCTGGGCAACGCATTGGTGATTGCTGTTCGTGTCGGTTTTCCTGGCGATCTTTCCGCGCTCGCGGATCTCTTGAAGACCCATGGAGTTGAAACGCTCGCTCCAGGCTCAGCACCGCAATGCCTGGCTGCCTTGAACACTGCGCGCCAAGCCGGTTTGGCTCGATGACAGTTGGCTGGAAGGATAGCAACACATGAACACGAGAAGCGCCATTTTCAGTGTCCTTGCCATAGCTGCAGTCTTCCTGGCGGGTCTGCAGTTGGTTTCCGCAAATGAACCCGATCCCGCAGAAACCGCAGACTTGCCCGGATTTGGCATCTGGGGACCCGCATACAAACTTCGAAATGTGCCGAACGGGATGCGCCTTGTCGTTCGTGCGCAAGGAACCCGCTCTGCAGAAACTGTCGGAAGTCTTGCGCGGTCAGCCAGCGAAGTGCTTGTTCTCAACTGCGCGCCCGAGATCGTGCCACTGACTTTCGAGGATGCATCACCGGATGGGAAACGCGAACTGCTCGGCGGCGTCTGGTGCCAGATCGACCACTATGGAATGACCGGGTTTGTGCCGGGAATATATCTCGACCCCATCCTGAACCGATAACCTAAGGCTGCAGTCTTTCAGCTAATTCGTGGAACTGGTTTTCGAAAGCACAATGAAAAACGAAAAAGGCCTCGAAATATCGGGGCCTTTTTGGTCATTTTCCGGTGATCCAGGATAATCTGAATTCGGGAATTTGGTGCCCAGGAGAGGACTCGAACCTCCACGCCCGTTAGGGCACTAGCACCTGAAGCTAGCGCGTCTACCAGTTCCGCCACCTGGGCTGTGAGGGGGCTTGTAAGGGCCGGACCTGGGCTTGTCAATCATTATGCGCGACTTTTTTCCTCATTCGAAGCCAGCCCTTCACACACGCTCTGCAAAGGGCTAAGACACTGGCAGACAGACCTGCGAAATAGCAGTTCGGTCACACCTTTTGGACGCGACAGAAGGCATTTTCACGATGTCCACACCACTTAACGGCAAACTCGTCACGATTTTCGGTGGCTCCGGTTTTCTAGGCCGCCACATTGTCCAGGCCCTTGCCAAGCGGGGCTATCGTGTCCGCGCCGCCGTGCGGCGTCCGGATCTGGCAACCCATCTGCAGCCACTCGGTGCTCCCGGCCAGATCATGCCCATCCAGGCAAACCTTCGTTACCGCTGGTCCGTTGAACGCGCTGTTCTTGGTGCGGACGCCGTGGTGAACGCGGTCGGTATCCTGGCTCCGTCCGGAAAACAGTCATTCGATGCGGTTCAGGCCTTCGGCCCAAGGGCGATCGCTGAAGCTGCTCGCGCTGCCGGTCTTTCAAGCGTCACGCATATTTCGGCAATCGGTGCGGACCCGGAAAGCACTTCAGCTTATGCCCGCTCTAAGGCTGCCGGTGAAGCCGGTGTTCTGGAAACACTGCCGGATAGTGTCATTTTGCGCCCTTCGATTGTTTTCGGACCGGAAGACGACTTCTTCAACAAGTTTGCGGACATGGCCCGCTTCTCGCCCAGCCTGCCGCTTATTGGTGGCGGTGAAACCAATTTCCAGCCGGTATATGTCTGCGATGTCGCCGAAGCTGTGGCGCGCGCCGTCGATGGTCAGCTCAATCCTGGCACCGTCTATGAGCTTGGTGGCCCGGAAATCAAAAGCTTCAAAGCTTGTCTTGAAGACATGCTGAGCGTCACGCGCCGCTCCCGCCTGTTGTTGCCGATCCCGTTCCCGGTCGCTTCTGCGATGGGCAAGATTTTTCAACTCTTCCCCTATGCCCCCCTGACGGCAGACCAGGTAGAACTTTTAAAGACCGACAATGTCGTTTCCGACACCGCAAAATCGGACGGACGGACACTGGAAGGTCTCGGCATCACACCGGCAACGCTTGCCTCTGTTCTGCCGACTTACCTCGACCGGTTTCGCGAACGCGGCCAATACGACGCGCACCGGCCGGCCTGACGGTCGCCATCCTGAAATTCAAATGGCGGGCTTCGGTCCGCCATTTTTCATTTGGACCCACCGCGCATGAGTGGATGTTCCGGGATAGCTGCAAAGGGTGATTGGTTCGCCAAAGCTTTCGATTGCCGCCTTTTTGCGCATGTCCTAGGCTTGTAACCAGCTGGGAGGCGCCCATCGTGTCAATTCTTACCAAAGTCACTTTGCTTTTTGTTGTTTTCGTGGACCTTCTCGGCCAGGGCCTCGTGTTTCCGATCATCAACAGCCTCATCATGGAACCTTCGACCTCGATGTTGCCGAAGGACACCTCGAATGCGGTTCGTCATTTCAACTACGGTCTGATCATCGGAGTCTTTTTTCTATGCTGGTTTTTTGGCGCGCCTTACATTTCCAAACTCTCAGATGTGATCGGACGGAAGAACGCCATTATCATCTGCCTGTTCGGCGCGCTTGGCGGCTACGCTTTGACGATCGTGGCCCTCTACCTCAACAGTTTCCTGCTACTCATTCTCGGCCGTGCCATCACCGGCCTGACGGCCGGCAATCAGCCGATCGCCCAGGCGGCGATGATCGACGGCAGCGTCGACGACGAAGACCGAAACCGCAACATGGGCTACATCATCACAGGCGTCAGTTTCGGTCTGGTTGGTGGGCCTTTGATCGGCGGTTTTCTATCCGATCCGATCCTGATTGGCAGCATCGCCAGCATCAAACTGCCATTTTATGCCTGCTTCGTTCTGGTGGCGATCGCGATATTTCTGGTGGTCTTCGGCTTTGAAGACAAGGAAGACGCCATTGCGAAAAAACAGCCATTCGCGTTCCGCCCAGCCGAGATATTCGAGCTCTTGTGGCAAATCACCAAATACCCGAAGGTTATGCGGCTGACGTTTGTTTTCTTCTTCTTTCACATTGCCAACCTCTCCTTCTATATTTTTGTCGACAACTACCTGACCAGCCGCTTTGGATACGGCACCTTCGGCGGTTCCATGGTGATGCTGACAATCGGTGCCGCTCTTGCCTTTTCCAGCACGTTTCTTGTTGTGCCGGCACAAAAGCGGCTTAGCAAAGAAGCGATTTTGGGGATCACCTTCACTGTCTGGGCCCTTTCAGCGGCGGCGTTCGTTGCGTCTCCAGTGGCCATACTCACCTTCATTCCGGTGTTCTGTTTCTATTTTGTGTTCGGCATCGCCTACCCGACATTTCTCGGACTTTATTCGGCTGCGGTCGGTGACGAGGAGCAAGGCTGGGTGATGGGCGTTACAATCGCTGTGTTCACATTGGTCGCCGGCGTTATCTCCCTGATCGGGGGGAACTCATCGGGTTCGACCTGAACTTGCCTTTCTACGGCGTCATCATTGCCGCCATCCTTGCCCTGGCCGTCATGTTCCTTGCCTGGAACAAACCTGAAATCAAGGCGCTTACCAGAAGGTCCGGCGGCTGATACTCAAGGTCAGCCGCCGAATTCCTCAGTGGTTCCAAAATTCTTCGCCCAGGCGGTCGTGGTGCAATTCGCGATAGCCTGTTGTTGTGCGCACAAGGCCAATATCCCGCAATTCATCATGGTTCAGATGTGACAAAGCTTTGTGAGTTGCTCTGCGGCGGAAATAGCTGTTGAACTCAGCAGCAAATACACGAAGGGCGGAAAGCAGAAGACCGCGGCTATGCGCACGGCTGCGAAAAACGGTATCGATCTCAAGACTCATCTCACTTCTCCTAGGGGATTTGGAAGCCCCGCTTTTTGGGGACGAGACGAGAATGCCAAAGCAATCCTGACAACAGCGAGTCAGGTTTGATCCCGTTCTGTTCTCAGGTTATCATTTTTTTGAGATGCATCTCTCCAGCTTGGATCAGGACCTCAATCCATGAACCCAATCGAACGTGCGCTCGGCATATTGCTGTTGCTGACCGGCGGCAAACTTGTCCCTGCCACAGCGCTTGCCGAACGCTTTCAAGTTTCGCTTCGCACGATCTATCGTGACATCGACAGGCTGATTGCCCTCGGTGTCCCGGTTGACGCAGAACGTGGAGCGGAAGGCGGTTACCGCCTTGCAAGCGGCTACCTCCAGCCGCCAGTGGCGTTGACACGCAATGAAACAGCGGCCTTGCTGGCAGCCATGGCCCTTGTGCGCTCGAGCCGCACTGTGCCGCTCGCAGCCGAACTTGGTTCCGCGGAAAAGAAACTGCTCGCTTCACTGCCCAAATCCGTACACGGTCTCCTCAAGGACGCCGACAGGATCGTCGGCATCGAACCCATACCACCGGACATTTTTCATTCCGGGACCAAGGCGGAACCGACCGAGGACTGGCAAACGGCACTGGACGGCTTCATGGCCGGTATTTTGGACAGCAAACGCGTACGCTTTGAACACGTCAATCCGTCCCGGCGAACCGTCAAGTCGCATGATGTCGAACCCTTTGGCGTCATGTTCGACCGGGATCTTTGGTATCTGGCTGGCCGCTGTGTCGATACGAATCTGTTGAAAGTCTACCGGGCGGACAGAGTACGCTCGCTAGAGGTCAGCGGGCTCTTTTTTAGACCCGACAAGAACTTCTCCATTAAGAGCCTCACAGGCGGCGCGTGGCTATCGCAGGCCATGCGCCGTTGGGAAAAGGAAGAAGACATCGCCGAGATCCTGATCACCCCGCATCAGGCCCGCAAGCTCAGTGCCGACTGGTATTACCGGCATGCGATCTTTACGCCTGCGGAGGACGGCAGAGTGCTGATCAGCATTCCGTCCACCGAAAGAGCAAGGATCCTGCCGCTGGTCCGTTGGCTGGGACTTGGTGCGGAGCTTCTCGGTCCGGAAAATCTGCGGCAGGAGCTGGCTGAGGAACTCGGCGTGCTGAAGTCGCTTTATGAACGATCCACGTTCGATAAATCAGCCTAGGAAATAAAGCCCTGCAAATCCGGCGAGACCGACACCGATACGCCACCAGGCGAACGGCGCAAACCCGTGCCGGGATACAAAGTTGAGAAGGCCCTTCACCACAAAAACCCCGGCAATGAACGACGCAACAAACCCGATCGTTATGATCACCGCATCATCCATCGAGAGCACATTCCGGTTCTTGTAAAGATCATAGGTGAACGCACCGGCCATGGTTGGCATGGCAAGGAAGAAAGAAAACTCTGCAGCCGATCTCTTGTCAGTCCCCATCAGCAGAGCGCCTGCGATTGTCGCACCGGAGCGGGAAACGCCCGGAACCATCGCAAGACATTGGCAAAAACCGATCTTGAGGCAAAGCGACAATGGATAGTCCATGACATTGGTGTAACGCGGGGATAACGGCAATCTGTCGATCCATAGAAGGATGACCCCGCCAATCAGCAAAGTGGAACAAATCAGGGCAGGCGTTTCGAACAACACTTCCTTGATGAAGCTGTGCAGCATGACGCCGATAACGGCGGCCGGAAGAAATGCGACCAGAATACCAAATACGAAGCGGCGGCTTGTCGGATCGCTCGGCAATGTAATAACCAGGTTCCACAAGCGGGCGAAATAGACCGACAATATGGCCAGGATCGCGCCCAGCTGGATCAAGACTTCAAAAGTCTTGCCCGTGCTTTCAAACCCAAGAAAGTGCCCAAGCAGCAGGATATGACCGGTGGACGAGACAGGAATGAACTCCGTCAACCCCTCAACAATCCCCAAAATGAGAGCGCTGACAATCGTTTGGCCATCCATTTTGTCACAGGTCTCCAAATGGCTTGCTACATTCCGGCCCGAACGGGTATGTCTCGCGACTCAGATTGCTATTCATTGCCGCCTGTTTGCCGGAGCAATTTCGTGCCGTCAAACCCTTGATAACCATATCCGGGCAAACTGGACGTTAACGCGATTTTCCCATTGGGCTTAGGGCTCGCACCCTAGTCTTGCCACAGTTCAGGCTCTAAACGCTTCAATGCTTACGCTCTACCACCACCCTTTCTCGCCGTCGTCCCGATTTGTGCGGCTCATCCTGGCCGAATACGGAGCAGCCTTCGAGGAGCATCACGTCGAGCCATGGGACAGGCCACAGCAACTCCTGATGCTGAATGCCGCCGGTACTGTTCCGGTGCTGGTGGAGAATGGAGGCCCCGCTATCTGTGGCCCGGGACCGATCATGGAATATCTCGACGAGACCCGGGGATATGCGGTTGCCGACAAGCGCCTGATGCCAGACCACCCCGAAGCAAGAGCTGAAACCAGGCGGCTGGTGGAATGGAGCCTTACCAAACTCGATGTTGAGGTTGTCGGCCATTTTGTGCGCGAACGTATCTACAAGCAGATCATGCCAAAGTCAGCTGGCGGCGGTGAACCCGATTCAGCAGCACTTCGCGTGGCGCGCGCAAACATCAACCATCATTTGAGGTATTTCGGCTATCTGGTCGCCTCCCGCCGCTGGATCGCAGGTGACCGTCTGTCCTTTGCCGATTTTGCGCTTGCTGCGGGGCTGTCCTGCGCCGATTATCTCGGGGAAGTCCCGTGGGGCGACGAGGAGGACATCAAGTCCTGGTATGCGCGGGTGAAGTCCCGCCCCAGCATGCGGCCACTCCTCGGCGAAAAGGTGCTCGGCATGCCGCCTGCTCCCACTTACGCGGACCTGGATTTTTAGACCGGCAGTTCGTTTGGTTTGGACGCGAAAACTCAAAAAACTCTGACTGCCTTCAGGGAAAAGGCAGACCAGCTCGGTTTCGATGCCGTGAACATAACCGCTGCCGACAGCATTCCCGAAGCCGGTGAAAGGCTGCGCCGTTTTCTGAAAAACGACTATCACGGAACAATGGCATGGATGGCCGACACGGCGGATCGCCGCGCAGCACCGCCTGCCCTTTGGTCTGATGTGAATTCGGTCATCATGCTTGCCATGAACTACGGCCCGGACGGCGCGCAAGAGAACCATCCACTAGCTCATCTGGACGATCCGACCAAAGGTGGTATCTCGGTTTATGCCAGGCATCGCGACTATCATGACGTCATCAAGGGACGGCTGAAGGAGCTTGCAAGTTTTCTCGTGTCCAGAGCCGGCGGGGATGTCAAGGTTTTCGTCGACACGGCCCCGGTGATGGAAAAACCGCTTGGCCAGGCCGCCGGTCTTGGCTGGCAAGGCAAACACACCAATCTGGTCTCGCGTGAACTCGGCTCCTGGTTTTTTCTCGGCTCGATCTTCACCACGCTCGTTTTGCCGTCGGATGGTGCAGAGATCGATCACTGCGGCTCGTGCCGGGCATGTCTCGACAGTTGTCCGACCGCTGCCTTCCCCGCGCCCTACCAGCTCGACGCCCGGCGCTGCATCTCCTATCTGACGATCGAGCACGCAGGTCCCGTTCCGCATGAATTTCGCGAAGCCATGGGCAATCGTATCTATGGCTGTGATGACTGTCTGGCCGCCTGTCCCTGGAACAAGTTCGCCGGTGCGGCCAGGGAAGCCAAGCTCGTTGCCCGAGACGATCTCAAGAGCCCGCAACTGGCCGACCTCCTCAAACTGGACGACGGCGCGTTTCGCAAACTGTTTTCAGGGTCGCCCATAAAGAGGATCGGGCGGAACCGATTCATGCGGAATGTCCTGATCGCGGCGGGAAATTCAAAGACACCGGACCTCGTTCAAATCATTATGATTCTTCTGGACGATCCCGATCCTATTGTCCGGGGTGCCGCAGTATGGGCATTTCGCCGGCTCGGCCCAGATCACATTGTTGATAACCGGAAATCGAAGGCCTTGTCGTCGGAAATCGATGAAACCGTTCGCCAGGAATGGCTGAGTTGACCCGCTGAAAAGGCCGGACGTGATTCGACCTCGCCAAGAGAATGGTTCATAGTCATGGAATGGCCATGGACGTCTCCCTATATCGGGTCTGACCATCTCTTTCCCGGTCATTTCCGATCATCCGATTTGGAGCCAAAACATTGATTTCGCAAACTACGCTTCCGTCTTCCCGCCCATCTCTCCGAGCTCGTGTTCAGATCCTCAGCCTCACCACGGCTTTGGCTCTGGTGACGGGACCTGCCTTGGCGCAGGACAACGGAATAGCCGCCTTCAACGCCTATGTCGCGGGTCTGGCAGCGCTTGGGCTTGACGTTGAAAACGGATCCGTCAACTACGACGAGGGCAGTGACACGCTGACCCTGACCGACAGCAAACTTGTCTTTGCGGGCACAATTTCCGATTTGCCCTCGGACGACGGCGACGACACCACAACCCAGGACCTTGAATATTCTCTGTCCATGGAATCCGGCACCGTCACCATTACCGGTCTGACACATGATGCCGGCGCGTTCGCAGCCGATACCTGGATCTATTCCGACGACAGCGTTCTGATCGTCACCGGTTCGGTGGAAGGGGAAGGCCGCCTGCGTGCCGAAGGCCGTATGGCCGGAATCTCAGCGACCGGCTACAGCTTCACCATGCCCGAAATTCCGGCAGAGGATCCCAAGCGCCAGGCAAGCCGCTGGCTGCCGTTCCTCAAGGCAACCGTCCTGACCTCCTATGAGGAAGTCAAGGTCGACAGCACCGCCATGACATTCGAGGCCTATGCTGTCGAGGACGGTCAGGAAACGCCTGTGGTCACCGGAACCATGCAGATGGACGGGTATGTGATGGCCGATGCCAAAGACGGCTTCATCGGGTCCTACTCAATCGACAAGGTCACACAGAACCTGCAGACGCTCGACCCCGGCTCGGGCAACATGGTCAACCAGACCACCAGCCAGGGTAAGACCATTTACGAGAACATAGACGCGGCTTCGTTCGTTGATCTTTTTGATCCGGATGTTCCGGTGACCGGCGACGAAATTGTCATGATCGGTTCAGGGTCTGCCGTCGACTACGAAAATACCCAGGAAATTCTGCCGGGGATGACGCTCAAGATGAATATCGAGAGCGCAACAATGGGAGAAATGACGGTCACCAAACGTGATCATGATTTCCTCGCTGTTTTTGACAAACTGCTGGACACCAAGGAACCGTCTCCTGAAAAGATCATCACCAGCGTGTTTCAGCTTTATCGCTCGTTCGGCATCTCCGACGCCCGGGTCAGCGGTGTGTCCTTGAATGTGCCTTCTCCGGACACGGATGGCGGCTTTAACGTCAACATCAAGGAAATGGCGATGACCGACGTCAATTCCGATGGCATTGGCGAGATGATGATTGTCGGAGTGGATGCTCCGGAACTGCCGGAAGGCGCTTCAGTCAAACTCGACTGGGCTGCGATCGGCGACATCGAGTTCGCCGAATATACGCCGATGAAGGCCATGATCAGCACACTGATGGCCGACCCGGACTACGGCGAAAACAATCCGCTGGAAGTTGCCCGTGCCTTCATCCCGCGTTCCTTCGGCTATGAAGTGCAGGGACTGGATGTCAACGTTCCTGATGAAGGGCGCATACAGATCGGTAAAACCGAATTCAAAGCGTCCACCACCGTACCGCCGATCCCGACGAGCCTGTTCTTTAAGAGCGACGGTATCCGCGCCCCGATCAGCGCCGTCGATGACAAGGACGTTGAGGAGATGCTTCGAGCACTCGGGCTCGAAGAGATTGTCTGGTCCGATGAAACCCGGCTCTACTGGGACGAATCCACTCTTGAGCTTCGCCTTGAGCGCTTGATGGTGAACGTTGAAGGTGTCGGGAGTGCCGAAGCATCGGCCCGATTTGCAAACGTCCCGAAAGCCTTGTTTGAAGATCCAGAAGGTCAGGGCCAGATGGCAGCCATCACGGCGCAGTTCGTCGATGCATCGCTCGTATTCAACGATGCCGGCATTACGGCCAAGGGTCTGAAGCATATCGCGGATGCTGAAGGAATTCCGGAAGACGTCTTCCGTGAGGCCCTGGTTGCTCAGGCCGCTGAAGCGACCAGACCGATCCAGAACGAGACCTTCACAAACATGGTCAGTGAAGCGGTTTCGAAGTTCCTTGAGAACCCAGGCGAATTGAAGGTCACGCTCGTACCGGCCAACCCGGTGCCGCTTGCGCAAATTCTCGGCAGCATGGCCGCACCTCAAACGATCCCTGACCTGTTGAATGTCAACGTTACCGCGAATTGACCGGAAGACTTTCAACTGACAAACAAAGGGCGGTCAAGCGGCCGCCCTTTTCCATTCTGAATTCCACTTGTCTAACCTGTTCAATCGGCCTGCACGTCGAAGATCGACGTTTTCCGACAGCACCTGTTTGCGAACCGTGAGACAGAAATTTCAAAAACTCTGCGGCAGGTAGTCGGCTCCGGTCACATAGTTATAGCCGTCGAGCACAAGCCCGAAGACAGTGTTCACCTCTTCTGACGATTGCGGCGTGAAAATCAGGACGAATCCCTGCCAGCCGGGACGCTGATTTGCCCATGGGTGCATGGTTGCCCAGCCGGCGCGGACAGCCTCTTGTGCCCTCTCCGGGGGCAAAGAGGCATGAAGACTGCCGTCCGGGTGCAGATGGGCAAACTCCCGTCCTCCAACGATTGCCTGAGGGCGAGCCAATTTTACATCCTCATTCAGCCAAAACCCTTTGGCGCCAGGCAACGAAATGACGGTGGCGCGCAGTTCCACGCCGGGGATTTTCGCGACCCTTTCAAGCAGACGATCCGACAATTCGGGAACTGCTTGAGCTCCGATCTGGATATGCGGAACAGAACTTGTTGTCCTCGGCACCTCGCCTTCGCGTTGTGGAAGGCGGTCCTCGCCAGCACGCGCAGTTTCAAAAAACAGCCCCGCAAGAAGCAGGATCGCGACTGCGCAACTTGTTCTGCCAAATCCGTTTTTCATTCGATTGCAGTCCATTTCGATCTCGGGATCGATCTGCCGGGTTTTCATCAGCTCCGGCCAAGCGCTCACTGAAAACAGCCAGAAATCTCTTAGGTTCGCAGCAAAGGCACTGTGCCGCCGTCGTCTAGTCACTCTCACGGAATTTCTCATGGCATGCCTTGCATGAGCCGCCAATCGCTCCGATGTTGCTTCGGACACCTTCGACCCCGCTGCCGGCCGCTTCACTCATCGCCGTTGCAGCCACAATCAACTGTTTGCCGATTTCAGCGCTTTCGGGGTAAGTCGTCCAGGCCTCTACCTTGGCCCGTGTTTGTCCGGGAAGTGCCGTGCTGTCAGACCCTTGCGGCCAAGCGGACCCGTTGTTCATTGAGGCGAGGATCCTGATGTTTTCTGCCGCAGTCGTTGCAGCATCAGCGTTGTAGTCCACTTCGCCTTTCGCCATTGCTGCCAATTGCCCCAGGTTCCAGGCGTAGAGGGACATGACCGCTTTGCGCGCCTTGATGGCGTTGTCGAATTCTCCCGCAGCGCTTGCCACGCTGCCTCCCAGGGCAACAGCAACACCCATCGAACAAATCAACTTCAAACCATAGGTCATCATGCTACCCTTCTCTGTGCGATTTTGAACACTTTCAATTTTCCATTTTCGCAAACTGAGGTAAATTCGGAAAAATCAAACACAAAGGTGTGCGAAAATGCACAGACTTCGCTGGGATGATCTGCAGTTCCTTCATGCTGTAGCGGAACACGGTTCTCTTTCAGCTGCTTCGCGCGCCCTGGGCGTGAACCACGCAACAGTCCTGCGCAGGATCGCGTTGTTGGAAGCTGCAAATGAGGTTCAGCTATTTGATCGCAGCAGCGATGGATACCGGCTTCGTCCTGAAGGAAGAGCGCTTCTTGCTTCTCTCAAGCTGATGGAGCACGCCTCAGCACGCATTCAGCGGAGTCTTGTTCTGACATCCAAGGGTATTGAAGGTACGTTCCGGCTTTCAACAACTGATGCGATCGCCTGTCTTCTATTGCCGCGATACCTGACTGCGCTGCGTGCAACGCATCCCAATACGCATATAGAAATCGATGTCTCAAACGACCCGATTGATATGTCGTTGTCCGGTGCGGAGTTGCTCATCAGGCCAGGCTCAGAACTTCCAGCTGAACTCAGTGGACTACACGCCGGAACGGTGGGTTTTGGAATTTTCGGAACTGCCGGCTATCTGGAAAAAAATGCGGGGCGTGAAGCGAGCGAGTACAAATGGCTCGGCGTTTCACCGACATTCGCCCAGTCTACTGCCGGAGAATGGCAAGCTGCCAATAATCAAACACGGTTCGACTTTTCAGCTGACAGCTTCCTCGCACTCGCAAGCCTTGCCGCCGAGGGTCTGGGGCTTGCCATGCTACCTGTTTTTGTCGGCAACAAAACGCCTCAGCTCGTCAGAGTGTCTGAGTTTTCACGCGGCCCCGTCGCCGATATCTGGGTCGCAACTCACAAGGAGTTTCGACAACAAACGCATATTGAAGCGCTGCTGGAGTTCTTTGCAAAAGCCATCCGAACCGATGCGGAACTGAATTGAAATTCCGCATCGCATCAACAGTTCCGGGCGTCTCGCCTGCATCTCCAGCCAACGATAGGCTAGAGTGCGCGCACCGCTATTCGGCAGCTTCTTGATGTTGTGCCGGACCGATACGCGCCGCACAGAATTTGAATTCGGGAATCTTTCCGAACGGGTCAAGCTGCGGGTTGGTCAGGAAGTTGGCCGGCGCTTCAAAGAAACAGAATGGTACGAACAGCATCCCTGCTGATACGTCCCGATCAGCACGCAAAGTCAGCGTGATTGCCCCACGGCGCGTCTCGACGGTCACCTGCTGCCCAATGTCCAATCCTGCCAGTTTGATGTCGCGGGGGTTCATGGAAACCACGGGCTCAGGCTCGATCGCGTCGAGAACCGCCGCCCGCCGGGTCATGGCGCCCGTGTGCCAATGCTCCAGCATTCGGCCCGTCGTCAGCACCAGCGGGAAATCGTCATCGGGCAATTCGTCCGGCGGCACCAGATCGGTTGGAACGATTTTTCCGCGTCCGTCAGCCGTTGGGAAAGACTGTCCGAACAGGATTTCGTTGCCAGGCACATCAGGCGCATCTGCGGGATAGGTCACCGTGCCTTCGCGCTCAAGCCGCTCCCAGGAGATGTTCTTGAGCGAGGCCATGTGCGAGCGCATTTCCTCGTAGATGGCCGGAACCCCGTCGTAGGACCAGCCAAGTCCAAGCCGATTGGCTATGTCGATCAGGATTGTCCAGTCTTCACGCGCTTCACCCGGCATTGGAACACAAGGTCGACCGATCTGCACTTGGCGGTTGGTGTTGGTGTAGGTACCGAGCTTTTCCGCATGCGCGGATGCGGGCAAAATGACATCTGCGTGCCAGGCGGTTTCGGTCAGGAAAATGTCCTGAACCACAAGATGCCTCAGGCTCGCAAGCGCTTTGCGGGCATGACTTTGATCGGGATCCGACATTGCAGGATTCTCGCCCTGGATATACATCGCCTCGATGCCGCCAGAGAGAATGTCATTCATGATCTCAACGACTGTCAAACCCCTGACGGGATCCAACGTGCGTCCCCAGGCATCTTCGAATTCAGACCGGATATCCGCACTCTCCACAGACCGGTAGTCCGGGAAAACCATCGGGATCAGGCCAGCATCCGAGGCCCCTTGAACGTTGTTCTGTCCTCGCAAGGGATGCAAGCCGGTACCTTTCCGGCCGATCTGTCCTGTGGTCAGCGCCATGGCAATCAGGCAACGGACGTTGTCCGTGCCGTGAACATGTTGCGAAACGCCCATTCCCCAGTAGATGATCGATTTGGCGCTGGTTGCATAGAGGCGCGCAACGTCACGAAGAGTATCGGCCTCGATACCACAGACAGGCTCCATAGCCTCGGGCGTGAAGTCTCGGATTTTTTCCTTCAGCGTTTCGAAGCCGTCAACGTGAGCTGCGATGTACTGACTGTCGTATAGTTCCTCTGTGATGATCACGTTGAGGATCGCATTCAGCATCGCGACATCCGTACCCGGTTTGAACTTCAAACCGTAGTCAGCGTGCCGCATGAGGCCCTGGCCGCGTGGGTCCATGACGATAAGTTTTGTACCGTTCTTGGCGGCCTGCTTGATATAGGTTGCCGCGACAGGATGGTTTTGTTCCGGCCTTGCGCCGATGACGATCATGCAATCGGCATCTTCCGCGGCATTGAAGGGTGCTGTGACGGCACCGGAACCGATCCCTTCCATGAGCGCTGCCACCGATGATGCGTGGCAAAGTCGCGTGCAATGGTCAACGTTGTTGGTCTGAAAGCCCTGCCGGATCAATTTCTGGAACAGGTAAGCTTCTTCATTCGAGCCCTTGGCGGACCCGAAACCGGCAACACCTGCACCGCCCTTTGCCTCGAAGCTTGCCTTGAGGCCGCCGGCAGCCTTTTCAAGGGCTTCTTCCCAGGTTGCTTCACGGAAGAAATCGAGATGGTTCTCGAGCGTCATGGAGATGTCGCCGCGCTTGGGCGCATCCTCGCGTCGGATAAGCGGCTTGGTAAGACGCTCCGGGCTGGAGACATAGTCAAAGCCGAAACGACCCTTGACGCAGAGCCTGTTCTCGTTGGCTGGTCCGTTGCGACCTTCAACACTGACAATCCGGCCATCGGCGACCGAGACCGACGTCAGGCAACCCACACCGCAGAACGGACAAACACTGTCGACCGTTTCTTCCGCGAAAATCTCGCGTTTGGTCGCCGTTTCGTCCAGGAGGCTTTTTCCATCAAGGCCCCGGTTGGGCACGCGGAAACGCATTCACCGCACGCGACACAGGTGGAGATGCCCATCGGATCGGCGAGATCGAACACCGGCATTGTGTGAGATCCGCGGTCAGCCATCCCGATCACGTCATTGACCTGCACTTCGCGGCAGGCCCTTTCACACAGATTGCATGCGATGCAGGCGTCGAGATTGACTGCGATTGCGGGGTGCGAAACGTCCTGATCCGGCTTGGCGCCGGCTGCGAACCTGCCGGTGGAAACACCAATGGCATCCGACCACTTCCAGAAATCACTTTGCGGGTCGGGATGATTGTCGCGACCCGGCTGATCGGAGGCAAGAAGCTCAAACACCATTTCGCGCGCCTTTGAGGCACGCTCGGTCTCAGTGTTGACAACCATTCCTTCTGCGGGTGCGCGGATGCAGGAAGCCGCGAGCACTCGTTCGCCTTCGATATCCACCATGCATGCACGGCAATTGCCGTCGGAGCGGTAGCCCGGCGCGTCCTTGTGGCACAGATGCGGGATGGCGACGCCTTCACGCTTGGCAACCTGCCATATGGTTTCACCGTCTTTCGCCGTTACGGTCTTGCCGTCGAGAGAGAATGTGACCTGGCTCATTTGTCAAACTCCTCAGGGAAGAATTTAAGCACCGACGCGACCGGATTGCTGGCCGCCTGGCCGAGACCGCAGATCGATGCAGTGCGCATGACTTCATCAAGGTCTGCAATCTTGCCTTTGTCCCAATCTTCATCCGAAAGCAGCTGCTCCATCTTTTCGGTTCCGGAGCGGCACGGCGTACATTGGCCGCAACTTTCGTGCTTGAAGAAACGCATCAGGTTCAGCGCGACATCGCGCATATCGTCCTGATCGGAGAAGACCACGATTGCATGACTTCCGATAAAGCAACCGTGCTTGTCGAGCGTGCCGAAATCCAGAGGTTCATCGGCAAGCGACGCCGGTAGAATACCACCTGAAGCGCCGCCCGGCAGATATCCTTTGAAGATGTGCCCCTCTTCCATGCCGCCGCAAAATTCTTCCAGCAGCTCGTTCATTGTAATGCCGGCGGGCGCGAGCTTGACACCCGGGTCGCGAACTCGGCCTGAGACTGAGAAGGACCGGAAGCCCTTTTGTCCCGCCGTCCCTGCGACGCAAACCAGTCGGGCCCCTTTTCGATAATGTCCCGAATCCAATAGAGCGTCTCGACATTATGATTCAGTGTCGGTCGACCGAAGAGGCCAACCTGCGCGATGAAAGGTGGACGGTGGCGCGGAAGGCCACGCTTGCCTTCGATGGACTCGATCATCGCACTTTCTTCACCGCAAATATATGCACCGGCACCGCGTCTCAACTCGATCCCGATTGTGGTGATGATGCCAGCGTCGTTCAGTGCAGCAATTTCCGCCTTCAGAATTTCAAGAACTGCCGGATACTCATCGCGCATATAGAGATAGACGCGATCCGCTGATATCGCGTGAGCTGCGATCAGGGCACCTTCCAGAAGTCGATGGGGATCGCGTTCAAGATGATGACGATCCTTGAACGTACCCGGTTCGCCTTCGTCACCATTGATCGTCAGATATTTCGGTCCGGGCAGATCGTTGACGATTTTCCACTTCGTGCCCGTCGGAAATCCGGCACCGCCGAGCCCTCGGAGGCCCGCTTCGAGAGCCTTGTCGGCAATAGCGGCGGCATCAAGGTCACCGGCCCGAACGCGGTCCAGCAATTTGTAACCATTTTGTGCACGGTATTCCTCGAGACCGACATAGTCGGGAATTTCAGGTGACGTTTCACCTTCGAAGAGGGCAGAGCGGACGGAAATCTCGGTGGCGTTGTCAACGGCGCGCTTGCCGACCTGCACGGCGGGTGCGCCCGCACATCGGCCGATACACGGAACTTTTTGTACTCGGACCTTTGACGGATCCAACCCGCTCTCAAGGACGCCGGCAAGTGCCTCCGCCCCTTTGAGAGAGCATGCAACGCTGTCGCAGACGCGAATGGTCAAGGCAGCAGGTTTGGTTTCGCCTTCCCGGACGATATCGAAATGATGATAGAAGCTGGCGACTTCATAGATCTCGGCCTGGGAGAGCCGCATTTCTTCAGCCAATGCACGCAAATGACGGGCCTCCAGGCAGCCAAAAGCATCCTGGATTTTGTGAAGGTGCTCGATGAGCAGATCGGGGCGGCGCGGTTCGTCGCCCAGCAGTGTCTGGACTTCGCTTAAGGCCGCATCTTCCAACTGACGCCCTTTTGGCTGGGACGGCTTCCGTGAAAGCCCCTTGCCGAAAGACATTGGCGTTCCTCCCAAGTGTTCCGCAGCATACCGGCTCAACCGGGTGTGTGCTTCAGGATATGTCGGTTACGTCCTGAAATTTCAAATCCGCGAGGCGGTTTTGCTTCAAAACGTCTCAATTCGGCGGGATGTTAGCGAGGCGTCTATGGCCTGTCTGTTTCAAAAACGTCAAACGAACTTCAATTGCTGACGCTTTGACGATGACTTCATCGCATGCTCAGCACAATTTTTAGTCACAGCTGATTTCGCCTCGCCCCTGCAGGACGCGGTTCACGAAGGTCTCTGTCCTTTCAAGTGAACGGCCGGATCGACCGGAGACTATTCAGTTGGTCAAATGTGAGAATGCCGCAACGACGCGTTCATATACCGGGCGCTTGAACGGAACAATCAGACCGGGAAGCCGCGCTGCATGTTCCCAGCGCCAACTGCTGAATTCCGCTGAATGTCCTTCCGGAGGTGTCAGAATGTTGATTTCCTCGTCGTCCCCTTCGAAACGATAAGCCACCCAACGCTGGGCCTGACCTCTATACTTGCCCTTCCGGCTCCGTTGAACCACTTCCGGAGGATAGTCATAGGAAAACCATTCCGGTGCTTCTTCAAGCAGGCTGATCGTCGTGACGGAGGTTTCCTCAAAGAGCTCACGCCGGGCGGCCTGTTCCGGGGTTTCGCCCTTGTCGATCCCACCCTGAGGCATTTGCCACGAGAACTCATAGTTTGCGGAACTTCCGCCATCGTCGCGGCTGCCTATCCAGACCATGCCGTCCTTGTTGATCAGCATGATACCAACGCAAGGGCGGTAGGGAAGGTCTCCGGAGGGTTCTGGAAAACCGGGGCCAAGTTCAATCTTTGTCACGAAATCACCTATTGGAAACACACATTACTCGCGCAGCAATCAGATCGGACCCTGGAAATCAGGTTCCATGCCTGCAAAACGCTCTATCGATCAATGGTCGCGCTGATCGGCACCAACTGCAAACCGCGTTGTTCCAGGTCCCGTACCCACTCTTTGAGCTGGCGGACAGTGACAGGAAGTGCGGATCCGGATGCCACGGCGACGCCCCGCGCGCGCGCAATACTTTCAAGCTGAAGCAGCTTGGCATCGATGTGATCGTCCCGCGGGACTTCGTCCAGAACAACGTCGACACCGCTATAGGGTATGCGCTGATCACCCGCCACCTGAGGTGCCAGGCTGCGCGAAGACGATCCGTTGTCGACAAACATCAGACCACGGGACTTAAGCTTCTCCATGAGATAGTCCATGGAGGGCTTTGTGGATGTGAAACGCGCACCCATTTCCGGAATAATGCCGACGTAGTTGGTTGCGCGGGTCAAGAGGTAGGCCAACCGGTCCATCATTTCCGCAGGTTTCAGACTGACCAGCAGCGTGTGGGGGCCAGGATCGTTGTCCGGGAAATCAAACGGCTCCAGCGGCAATTGAAGCAAGAGCTCATGCCCTCTGCTGCGCGACTGCTGCATCCACAGGTCAAGGTCGTCGCCGTAAGGGGCCATGGCAAAAGTTATGTCCGCCGGGAGGCTGTCGATCGCGTTTTGCGTTCCTGTTTCGCTAAGACCCATGCCGTTCAACACAATTGCGATTTTCGGGATCGACGTGAATTCGCTCACCACGGGACGTGAATAAGCATCTAGCGGCCGCACTCCGGCATCGCTGATCTTGGGAAGGAAACCGTAATCGGTTCGTTCAAAAACCCGGTTGTCCGGATTGATATTGAGGTTCGCAACCGGAGCATCATGGCTCAGTCCATCCGGGCGTTCGATCATCTGATAACGCGGACCGAGGAGATCCTCGCTGGTTTCAGGCCTCAGATTGGGGCCGAGATCGCCGGTAAGTCCCGGTCGGATTTCGACAACTTCGATATCGTGAGACGTGACACCCTCGACGACCGCGTCAAGCGGCAGGAGTGCGACAGGCTCCCCCCAATGGGATCGTCCACCACAGCGACCCAAACCACAATGGTCGTTACCGCAACACTGAGGATACCCGCACCGATAAGGCCAAACGGCAGCTTCACGAGCCGCCGTTTGCCCATGCCTAAGGGAGCTGTGAGATCTTCGCTCGACATACCGTCCTGAGCCCGTTGACCGGGTCTGGCTGAGACTCGCACCAGCTACCGGCGTCATCATTGTTGTTTTGATACGCAGAACGAAACGGAGGGCACGCGCTGGCTTGCCAGCGCGTGTTACTTATTAGTTTTTGACGGCGGCGCTGTCTGAGACAGGCGGGAAAGCGCTGTCTACCTGAACGCCGCGCAGGAGATCCAGCGCAAGTTTCAGCTGTGTGTCGTCTTCCGGATCTGCCGGCACATAAGCCTGACTGCCGCTTTCTTCTTCGCCGTCGGCTTCCAGGTGACCACGCAAACCGGCCTCACCCTTGGTGTCGACGCGGCCTACCAGCTCTTCCGGCAGTTCCTGTAGAGCTTCAATGTCCGGGACGATGCCCTTTGCCTGGATCGAGTTGCCGGACGGCGTGTAGTAACGGGCCGTTGTCAGGCGGATTGCACCATTGGCACCAAGCGGGATGATGGTCTGCACTGACCCTTTGCCGAAGGAGCGGGTGCCAAGAATAGTGGCGCGACGGTGATCCTGAAGCGCACCTGCCACGATCTCGGATGCAGATGCGGAGCCACCGTTCACCAGAATGATCACAGGCTTGCCGGTGGTCAGATCGCCGGCACGCGCATTGTAGCGCTGTGTTTCATCTGCTTCACGGCCACGTGTAGAGACAATTTCACCACGGTCAAGGAACGCGTCGGAAACAGCGATCGCCTGGTCCAGCAATCCGCCCGGATTGTTACGCAAATCGATGACGAAGCCTTTCAGCTTGTCCTCACCGATGCTCTCAGACATCTGCTCGATGCCCTTCTTCAAACCGTCGAATGTTTGCTCGTTGAACTGCGTGACGCGCACATAACCGACATCGTCTTCTTCGCGCCAGCGAACGGAGCGAATGCGGATGACATCACGTGTGATTGTGATGTCGAACGGTTCAGCGGCACCTTTCCGGCGGATCGTCACAACGATATCGGTGTTGACCGGCCCGCGCATTTTTTCGACTGCCTCGTTCAAGGTCAGTCCCTGAACCTGCTCGCCGTCGATATAGGTGATCAGGTCACCGGCAAGAACACCTGCTTTGGCGGCCGGCGTCTCATCGATCGGCGACACCACTTTCACGAGACCTTCTTCCATCGTGACTTCGATGCCAAGGCCACCGAATTCACCGCGGGTCTGCACCTGCATGTCCCGGAAGCTTTTCGGAGACATGTAGCTGGAGTGCGGGTCGAGGGAAGTGAGCATCCCATTGATGGCGCTTTCGATCAGCTGTGCATCGTCAGGCACTTCCACATAGTCCGAGCGCACTCTTTCGAAAACGTCACCGAACAGATTGAGCTGCCGATATGTGTCCGTCGCGGCCGCATTGGCCGCCACTGAAACGTTCAGCGGCATCTGGGACATGGTCGTGACTGCCACAGCACCCATCAGAGCGCCGACAACCAGCAAGGAAGCTTTCCGTATCATCCGCGAGCCTTTTCCTCTTCTGTGCGCGCCCACCAGGGTTTGGGGTCTATCGCACGGCCGTCTTTTCGAAATTCAACATATAGGATCGGTTGGGTCGAACCCAAGCCGAAAGTCGAAGCGCTCGCCCATTGGGTTGCGCCCATCACACCAACCGGTTCCCCGGTCAAAACAAACTGCCCCAATTCCGCATCTATCCGGTCCATCCCGGCCAGGAGCACATGGTAGCCATCACCTGTATTCAGGATCAAGAGCTGTCCGAAAGATCGGAACGGACCTGAATAAACAACCCAACCGTCTGCAGGTGAGGTTACATTAGAGCCCGGCCTTGTGGCGATAGATTGACCTTCGGTCTCCCCACCAAAATCATCTTCTTCACCGAAATCCTTCAACATCGTGCCGACGACCGGTTGCGGCAACTGACCGACAGCATCATCAAATGCGATTGCCGGCGCAAGTCGGCCCGGGTCAGAGAACGGATCAAATTTCCGCGAATCCTGTTGTTTTGCTTCCAAAGCGGCCTGACGCGACTTTTCCGCTGCCTCGCGCGCGCTCTCGATTTCGGCTTCCAGGCTTGTGATCAGTTCCTGCAAGGACCCGGCTTTGTTGGCCAGTTCTTCCGCACGCCTTTGTTCTTCTTCCAGAACGCGCACCGATTTTTGATGCTCCTGCCGCTTTGCGCTCAGCAACAATTCCAGACGCGATCTTTCTTCAGCCAGTCGCATGGCGTCACCGCGCAGGCGGTTCTTTTCATCCGCAATAACCGTCTTCAGCCGATGCAATTCTTCAAGGTCGGCGGCAAGCGCCTCGGTTTCGACCTTCAGTTCGGGCATAACGGCGTTCAACAATATCGCGCTACGCACAGCAGAAAGAGCATCGCTCGGCCGCACGGCAAGCGCAGGCGGAGGCCGTTTGCCAATTCGCTGCAAGGCCGCAAGAACCTCAGCCAGGATATCCCGCCGCGCAATCAACGACAGCCGGACCGCGTCTTCGTTCTCGCCGAGCGCACGCAACCGGCGTTCCGTCGCCGTCAACTCGGTTTCGAGCCCTTTGATCGTATCGGAGGTGCTGATGATTTTTGCATTCAGCGTTTCACGATCCCGATCAAGCGCCCTGATTTCGCGCGCAATGGCGGCCTGCCTATCAGTTGAGACGCCAATGTCACGAGAGAGTGCAGCCAGTTCCTGCTCGCGCTGTTTCTTTCGCTCCAGAGCTGCGTTCACTTCCGGGGCGAGTTCGGTCTGCTCCTGCGAACTTTCGTCCACGCTTTCCGTCGCCAGCCCGTTTGCGGGCAGCGCCAGTGTAGCCGCAAGCAGACAGCTCAAGAGCGGTCGCTTGACTATCCGCATCTCAAGTCCAGGTCTCGCAATACTGATGCGATCCGGTAACAACCTGCCTAAGCTCCCAAAAGGTTATCTTATTCAGCGATACACAGTCTGCGTTAACGAACCGTTTACCCTAATAAAGAGTTCACTAACGGCACCTTCCACCGGTATATCGCGTAACCTTGTTTGTCCGGTAATCGTTGATCGATAATCGCCGAATGCGGCGAGATACGGGCAGAAGCCAAGATTTCCGCCATTTCGAACGCTCGGCAATGCCCGCCGAACCCGGCGGCATGGAATCCGTACTCCCAAATTTAGGCCCTAAACGCCAAAATGGCGATAAACGATATCCTGTGGATCAGGTCGCGGTGCTTGAATGTCCAGTGTCGCACCCATGCGTATTGCAAGACTGGCGGAGCGTTTGTTTTCAGGGTCCATATAACTCACCAAACCCGGCAGACAGCGCTGATTTTTCGCCCAGTCGCGAAAAGCACATGCGGCTTCAAACGCAATTCCTCGGCCTTCCGCGTGCGCATAAACGAACCAGCCAAGCTCATGCTCGGGAAAGAGCGGTCCGTGATTGATACCAACCTGGCCCAGACACTCACCCGTCTGACTGTCGTCGATCATAAGTGCACCGTGATCCATCAGCTGCCACTGGGCGACATCCTGACAGAACAGCCCCCAGGCATTAAAGCGGTCGAACGGTCCACCCATGAACCGGGATCGATCAGACAGCATCAATTGCTCGTAGTTCGGCCAATCGTCCATTTTCATCGCCCGCAACGTCAAACGCTCGGTGGTCAGAATTGGTGGCATATTGCCCAAACTCCTGAAAGACATGTGCGGCTCAAATCCGATGATAGGGATGTCCGGCCTGTATGGTTATGGCCCGGTAAATCTGCTCTGCAAGCAGGATCCGTGCGATCTGGTGCGGCCAAGTCATGGCACCCAGTGCCAGTTTCAGGTCTGCCCGGTTCAGAAGCTCCTGACCATGCCCGTCAGCTCCACCAACTGCAAAGACAACTTCTGAAATGCCCTCGTTCTTCCAGTCTTCAAGCTTCTGACTGAAAGCCGGACTGGACAGGTTCTTGCCATGCTCATCGAGAACAATCAGACGGGCACCCGGCGGCAGCGATTGCTGGATGACCTTTGCCTCTTCTGCCTTGCGGTCTTCGGGCCGCTGCGCGCGGCTTTCGGGAAATTCTGAGAGAGAGAGCCCGGTAATACCCAGAATTCGTCCGGATTTGCGAGCACGGTCCAGATATCGATCCAAAAGGTCTTTGTCCGCACCGGCCTTCATCCGGCCAATGCAGGAAAGCGTAAAGCGCATAAATTCCTCGCCGGAACCAAGTTTCCGGTTAAAACCTCATCGGCATCGGGAAGTCCAGGCTCAACAGCGGGTCAAGTCAGGACTTCATATCCGTATGTCAGCCGATATATTGCGGCGCGTCGTCCGACTCCGGCGCCCACATCTTCTCCAAATTGTAGAAGCTGCGCACTTCCGGACGGAAAATGTGAACTATCACATCGCCCGCATCAATCAGCACCCAATCGCATGTCGTCTGGCCTTCAACCGTTGAGGTGCGTGCGCCAGCCGATTTCAGGTCCTTGAGCAGATGATCCGCGATCGCACCCACATGTCGATGAGAGCGTCCGGACACGATCACCATGTGATCTGCCAGGGAGCTTTTTCCTGCGATGTCTAGAGTAACGACGTCCTCAGCTTTGGAATCGTCAAGACTGGTGAGGACCGTATCGAGGAGGTCTGCCGCAAGATCTTTGCTTACGGAAGCCTTCAGAGGAGTGGACATGGTTGCCCGCTCACTGTCAAAGGTCATGGTCAGATGTAGTGCCTTTCGCCGTTTGTCCGCCTTGTTCCCAACGTCGTCACGAACCGATAGTGTCGGCTTCGTACGTCACCCGTTTTGGAGACAGGGCCGGTTGACCGTACCTCGGCCGCGTTCATCGCGACCGACCCTATAATACCGCTTCCCTTTTGGCATTTTCAAGACAAGCTGGTTTTCTTGGCAGAATTGCCAGTCACACTCCGATATTCGTCAGCCTCAGATCCGTGGATGAAGTCCGGTCGAGAGGCGAGTGCAAGAAGGTCCAGACCGGTGGCTGCAAGTCCGGAAGCATTGCGGCTTGCTCCTCCGGAAGTCTATATTTTTCAAAGGCTTTTGCCATCGGTGCGGACATCATGGATAACGAAGCACCGGGCCGGTCAACCACCGCGATTGGAACAGAACCAACGATTGCACGCCAGTCCTGCCAGTGATGAAAGCTTGCAAGATTGTCAGCACCCATGACCCAAACGAATCGTACTGACGGCCTCATCACCCTTAGCGACATGACGGTTTTGGCCGTGTAGGGAGATCCAAGCACCTTTTCAAAAGCAGTCACTTTCATGCGCGGATGATCCGCAAGCGCCCTTGTCTCACGAAGCCGCAAATCAAGCGGTGCCAGATCTGAATGGCTCTTTAGAGGGTTTCCTGGCGTAACTAGCCACCAGATCTGATCAAGACCGAGCCTTTTCAATGCGGTGATCGCAACCAAACGGTGCCCTGAATGGGGAGGGTTGAAGGATCCACCGAATATGCCGATGCGATTGCCGGCTTCGACGTGAGGCAACTTCAACCACGTCCAGTCGAGTTCTGAGACCGGATTTCCTTCACTCATGCGCAAAGTCTCATGGGCGGGTCTGACCCGTACCACGAACCTTGTATTTGAAGCTGGTGAGTTGCTCGACGCCAACCGGGCCCCGCGCGTGCATGCGGCCTGTCGCAATGCCAATTTCAGCGCCCATGCCGAACTCGCCACCGTCAGCAAATTGCGTCGAGGCGTTGTGCAGAACAATCGCGGAATCAACTTCGCTCTGGAAACGGTCCGCGGCTATCTGATCTTCAGACAGGATACAATCGGTGTGGCTGGACCCATACCGGTTGATATGAGACATCGCCGCATCCAGATCCGGCACAACCCTTACCGACAGGATTTTGTCCAGATATTCAGTCGACCAGTCTTCTTCACTGGCCGGCACGACACCTTCGCAAATGTCACGCACCCGGTCGTCGCCTCGAATTTCGCACCCTTTTTCCTGAAGTGCCTTGACGATCTGAGGCATTTGGCTGTTTGCGACACCTTCATGCACCAGAAGCGTCTCTAGCGAACCGCAGATGCCGGTGCGGCGCAGCTTTGAATTGACGACTATGTCCAGCGATTTCTCAAGATCCGCCGATTTGTCGAGAAAGATGTGAACAAGGCCTTCCAGATGAGCGAAGACCGGTATCCGCGCTTCGGTCTGCACACGCTCAACCAGGCTTCGGCCGCCGCGCGGAACAATCACATCAAGGTTGCCACCAAGACCGCGCAACATCTCACCGACAGCGGCCCGATCAGTGACCGGCACGATCTGGATCGAGATCTTCCGGCAGTCCTGCGGCGGAAAGACCCTTTTGCAGTGCTGCGTGGATGGCCCTGTTGGAGTGAATCGTGTCCGAGCCACCACGAAGAACCACAGCATTTCCGGCTTTCAGACAAAGTGCGCCGGCGTCGGCCGTCACATTGGGACGGCTTTCATAAATGACGCCAATCACACCAAGAGGCGTGCGAACCCGTTCGATCTTCAGCCCGTTGGGCCGCTCCCATGCCGCCATGACGCTGCCCACCGGATCGTCGAGTGCAACGATGTCTTCCAGCGCGGCGGCAATGGCCTCGATGCGCTCGAGTGTCAGTGTACCGCGATCGAGAAACGCCGCCGTTTGACCATTTGCTGTCATGGCGTCGACATCCAGCTTGTTGCCGACGAGAATGTCTGGCGCAGCCTGCCGAACTGCCACTGCCATTTTGCGCAGCGCATCGTTTTTCTGATCAGCTGGTGCGGTCGCCAGGACATGCCCGGCGGTGCGGGCACGCTGCCCGATCTCCGCCATCAGATCCTCAGTCGTCATTGCTTCGACCGCTTCCAACATTCTTCCAAACTCCCAAATTGCGGTTTCCAGACCGCCCGTTTTGTGACTTTTTAGCCTGTTCCGTGCAAAAAGACATCATCCAGCACAAGATCATCTCGGTGGATCATTTCCGCACGGCCCGGGTATCCGACAATAGCTTCGATCTCGCGGCTGTTTCGTCCAGCAATCAGTCTTGCTTCATCCGCGTCATATGCGATCAGCCCACGGCCAATGATGCGCCCCTGCAGTGTCTCAACGATTACGGCATCCCCGCGCGTAAAAGCACCCGACACGGATGAAACACCCGCGGGCAGCAGGCTTTTGCCGGATTTCATCGCCTGAACCGCACCTTCATCCAACGTAATCCGTCCACGTGGCTCCAGGTGCCCCCCGATCCAGGCCTTGCGGGCGCTTGCGGGTGAACCAAGAGCCGGGAACCATGTTCCCCGCCCGCCGTCAGCCAAGCGCTTCAATGGATTGAGTTCCTTGCCGGACGTAATGATCATTGTGGTTCCGGCCGCCGTCGCGATCTTGCCCGCATCGATTTTGGTCTTCATTCCCCCTCGGGAGAGTTCTGATCCGGCACTGCCCGCCATGGCCTCGATCTCGCGGGTAATACGCGGCACTTCCGGCAGGAAGACAGCGTCAGGATCTTCATTTGGTGGCGCGGTATAGAGCCCGTCGATATCTGACAAGAGCACGAGACAATCGGCGCTGGCCATGGTGGCAACGCGTGCGGCCAACCTGTCATTGTCGCCATATCGAATTTCCGAGGTCGCGACAGAATCATTCTCGTTGACGATCGGTACAGCTCCCATCTTCAGCAGCATGCCGATGGTGGCGCGCGCGTTCAGGTACCGCCTGCGCTCCTCCGTGTCGCCGAGCGTCAACAGGATCTGTCCAGCTTTTTTACCATGCATGCCGAGTGCATCTGCATAGGCCTGCGCAAGCGCAATTTGTCCAGCAGCCGCAGCTGCCTGGCTTTCTTCAAGCTTCAATGGCCCCGTCGGCAACCCTAGGACACCACGGCCAAGCGCAATCGAGCCTGAAGAGACGATCAGGACGTCTGCGCCTGCATCGGACAATGACACAATGTCTGACACAAGCGCGTCGAGCCACGCCCGTTTCAACTCGCCCTGATCAACCAGCAGGGCGGACCCGATCTTGACGACGATCCGATTGAAGGATTTCAGGCTTCTGGACATCAGGGGTGCCAGCCCTCCTGTTCAGGCGAAGGCACCTGATTGGCGGCATCTTCCTTGTCCTTGTCGATTGCACGCACGATCATGCGCAAGGCCCGATCGACATTCTGGCCGCTTGCTGATGACAGCACCAATGGCTTTTGGCCACAGGCAGCCTCCAGGCTCGCCGACCTTTCTGTAATCAGGTCTTCCGTAAGCGCGTCGCATTTCGACAAGGCGACGATCTCCGGCTTGTCCATGAGCCCTGCGCCATATGCCTCAAGTTCACCGCGCACGACACGGTAAGCCTCACCGGGGTCATCTTCACCCGACCCGTCAACGAGGTGCAACAGAACCCGCGTGCGTTCGACATGGCCAAGAAACCGGTCCCCAAGGCCCGTGCCTTCATGCGCACCTTCGATCAGGCCCGGAATATCTGCCATTGCAAAACTGTGCCCATCTATCTGGACGATGCCGAGATTGGGATGAAGGGTGGTGAACGGATAGTCGGCGATTTTCGGCTTGGCGGCCGAGACTGTAGCCAGGAAAGTGGATTTTCCGGCATTCGGCAGACCGACCAGCCCTGCATCTGCAATCAGCTTGAGACGCAGCCAGATCCATTTCTCCTCGCCTTCCAGACCGGGATTTGCGCGGCGCGGTGCCTGGTTTACGGACGATTTGAAATGCGCATTGCCGAAGCCGCCATTGCCACCCTTCATCAGAAGAACACGCTGGCCCAGCTCAGTCAGGTCGGCGATCAGCGTTTCGTTGTCCTCTTCAAGGATCTGGGTGCCGACCGGCACTTTCAGGACAACGTCATCACCATGGGCACCTGTCCGGTTACGGCCCATGCCATGAATGCCCGTCCCGGCTTTGAAATGCTGTTTGTAGCGATAGTCGATCAGGGTATTGAGACCATCAACACACTCAACGATCACGTCGCCGCCCTTTCCGCCGTCTCCGCCGTCAGGACCTCCATATTCGATATATTTCTCACGGCGAAACGACACGCAGCCGGCTCCGCCGTTTCCGGAACGCACATAAATCTTGGCCTGATCGAGGAATTTCATTTTCTTCTCTTTGTTCTTGTCCTGCTGTCAGGCCCTGGTCCTGTGGCGGTCAGTGGCCGTTCAGAAATTCGGTTCGAGTGACTTCCGTTCGAAGTGCCGGCACGAAGCTGCCGCGCGAAACGCTTTCACAATCAATTTGCGCAACTCTGCGAAAGCCGAGTTTTTCCAGCACTTTCAGCGAACCGGAATTCTCAATCATGGCTTCACCGGCCAAAAGATCGTGCGCCGTATTTTGGAACAGCCAGGTCACGGCGGCCTTGACCGCTTCACTCATAAACCCGTTGCCCCAATAGGAGCGCCCAAGCCAATAGCCGATCTTCGGGGTCTCCTGCAACGTCTTGAAGCCGATCGCCCCGATCATTTGGCCGTCATGGTCAATATGAAATCCCAATTCGTCGGCGGTTGCCGCGTCTCGCCAGCGCTCTACGGACCGGGCAAGATATGTCTTTCCGGCCTCCAGGTCGTAAGGATAGGGAACACGCGAAAGCATTTTGACGACTTCATAGTCGCCAAGCAGTTCGGCACAGCGTTCCAGATCGTCCGGCTCAGGCGACCGCAGCTCAAGCCGACGTGTCTTAAGACTAATCGCGCTCATGACTTCTTCCGCTTATCCGCTTGAAGGTTTCCGGTTCCAGTTTCATGCGTGTGGCCGGGAGCGTTTCTCCCCGCGACTTGATTGAAAGACGATAAGGCCCGATCTCAGCGAAACCGAGCTTGGTGAGAACGTTGAGCGACGCCCTGTTTTCATCGAGTGCTCCGCTCAAAACCGGTTCACCTGACGAGCAGTCAAAATGCCAGACCAATACCGCCTTGCCCGCCTCAGTCATGAGGCCCTGGCCCCAAAATCTTCTGGCAAGCCAGTAGCCGAACTCAGGCGTTCCGTCTGGTTTTCCGCAAGACACGACGCCGATCAGACCTTCGCCCTTGTCGATGGCGAATGCCCGCTCCCCATCCCGTCCCTCTGCCGCGGTTTGCCCATACCAGTCGCGCGCATCGGAAAGCGCATAGGGATGCGGCACAGTCGTGAGCATCTTGGCGACATCATAGTCGTCAATCAGACGGACAATATCCGTCAGGTCCTGCTCCAGAACCGGGCGCAACGAAAGACGTCCGGTTCTAATTTCCGGCAGTTTCACGCCGCTTCCTTCCGTGCCTCGAAATCGGCTCGCGCCAGACGAACAACGACATTGGAGACCCGCCTGTCGAGCGCTCTGGAGAACCGCTCTGTCATGCTGTAGGGCTTGAAACCCATCTTGCGCAGAAGTCCGCGAGACCGGAAATTGTCCTCAAACGCGCGCGCAGCAATGGCCTCCGTCCGGTAGCTGGCGAACGCCCAGTCAATCACCGCTTCCACCGCTTCACTGGCATACCCATGTCCCTGGAACGCGCGACCGATCCAATAACCGATGGTCGGCAGGTCGGGCAGGTCTTCCAGATCTCCCGGAGCCTCAACGGCGGCAACACCAATAAAGACGCCACCAAGCGTGATCGCGAAAACGGCTTCCGTCTTCAGCGGATCCTTGCCGACGACCGTTTTCAGGAAGGCTTCTGCCGAGCCTTCCTCGTAGGGCCAGGCAAAGGAGCTGATCCAGCGGGCAACAGCAAAATCCTTGCCGCCCAGCTCCACAATTGCATCTGCGTCCGACATGGCAATCGGTCTCAGAACCAGTCGTCGCGTCTTCAGTTCCTGCAGTCCAGTCATCGTCCCTGCCCCCATCCTTTCAAAGACTTCCAAACGGTGCGTTCCAGCGTGTAGCGCTCAATCGGCACGGAACCACCGGCGCCAATCGACCGGATCATCGCCTGATCCCTGAACTGGAACCCGGATTTGATCAGGACCCGGCGGGATGCCGGATTGGTGACCCTGCAGGAGCCCTGCAGTTCATTGATGTCGTGATAGGTAAAGGCATGATCGACCAGAGCATGCACGGCCTCGGTCGCCAGTCCCCGACCCCAGAAGGGCTCACCCAGCCAATAGCCGATGTGGACCGGGCCTTCCGAGTCCACGGGTGCATATTTGGCAACACCGACCAACCGGCCTGTGCTTTTCAGCCGGATCGCAAACAGAGCGGACTTGTCACGCACCCGGTCCGCCTGCTTCACAAGCGCACGGGCGTTTTCAATCGTATATGGATGAGGCATCGCGGCCAGGTTCGCCGCGACGGTCTTGTTGTTGGCCAAAAACACAAGGTCGGCCAGATCGTCCATTCGCGGTTTGTCGAGCCGCACATGAACCGCTTCCTGCGGCAACGGGGCCGCAACCAAACAGCTTTCGTCTAACAGTCCATCACTTTCAACAACCATCTTTTCCTCCAGTCAGAACAAATCAAGGGGGAGATGGCGCCCCATCTCCCCCTTGGATCTTCGACTGGTCTTTGGTTGCTGACCTGTCTCGAATTGCCGGGGTCTTGTGGGACGCCGGCGCTTCGAAAATTCACGTCGGCTTTACTCCGCAGCTTCCGCCACCGGGACCACATTGATGTAGGTTCGTTTGTTGGCTTTCGCCTGAAACTCAACCTTGCCTTCCACGGTCGCGAAAATGGTATGGTCCTTACCCATGCCCACGCCGTTGCCCGGGTGCCACTGAGTGCCACGCTGACGAGCGATAATGTTGCCGGGAATCACAGCTTCCCCGCCGTATTTTTTGATGCCAAGACGGCGGCCAGCTGAGTCGCGGCCGTTGCGGGATGAACCGCCTGCCTTTTTATGTGCCATCGTTAGAACTCCTCGTTCTTCGAATACTTCTAGTCAGTCTCTAAGGAAGCGGCGGCTCAGTTGCCAGCCAGTTCCTTGGCCTGATCAACCCAGTTGTCGCGTTCGATACGGCCCTTGAAGTTCAAGACCTCATCGACGCGGGCGATGTCTTCCGCTGAGAAGTTGACGATCTGCTCATAGGTGGTGATGCCCAGAGCGTTCAGTTTCTTCTCAAGGACCGGGCCGACGCCAGAGATCTTCTTCAGATCGTCTTTGCCTTCCGGTGCGGTGAAGAGCGGCTCAACAGCTGCGTCTTCTTTTTTCTCGGCAGCCTTGGCTTCTTCAGCTTTCGGCTCTTCGGTTTTATTCGGCGCTGCCTTTTTCGGCGCTGCCTTTTTGGCCGGTTTTGCACCACCTGTCAGGATGTCGGTCACCTTTACAAGGGTGAAGGACTGACGGTGGCCGTTGCGGCGGCGGGAATTCTGACGCCGGCGCTTCTTGAAAATAATAATCTTGCGGCCGCGGCCCTGCTCGACCACTTCTGCAACTACGCTGGCACCTTCAACGGTCGGCGCGCCAACGGTTGTGTCGGTGTCGTTGCCAACCATGAGCACTTCATCAAAGGTTACGGTGCTGCCGGCTTCGGCTTCAAGTTTTTCGACCTTCAGGAGGTCATCTGCGGCAACAGTATACTGTTTGCCACCGGTTTTGATCACTGCGAACATGTCTCGCACGTCCTTCTTTTCGTTTTTGACATGCCGTCCAAAATCCTGTTGGATCGTTGATCCGGCTGCATTCAGGTCGACCTCAGGCGCCAGTCTCCCCGCAAGCGGTTGACAGGTCTTTGTGACGGGTTTCGCTTAAAGCTTGATTGCCCGGCAGGCCTAGAACGACAAAGAAAACCCGAAAAAGCGAACCTTTTCGAGCCCGCGCAATATAATCGGCGCGCCGAGGATGTCAAACGGAAATACGGTCGAGAGCTGCTAAAAAGCGCGGCGGAATGAATCGCTTGGCGCAAGTGAGGCGACTTTCTTCTGGCAAGTCAATTGATAGGCTTCAATTCATCCGATCCCGCACAAAGCTCGCTCATGGTGCTTGAGTGTCTTGAGCCGGATCCACCCATGTCAAGAACGGGCTGAAAATGGGCCAAACCCTCCGCATCCGCGCGCCGGTTCCGATCAGTTTCCGATGATATCGACAATCGGGTTGAAGAACTGAATTCCGGACTTGCGGGTCGCCCGTAGCTTGTCTATGTTCCGCGCCACTTGAGACCCGTTTATCTCAAAGTGCCGCGGAGAGGTGCCGGAGTGGTTGAACGGGGCGGTCTCGAAAACCGTTGAGCGCGCAAGCGTTCCGGGGGTTCGAATCCCCCTCTCTCCGCCATTTTCCAGAAAAGATAGTGTTTCCGAAGCCGTGTGGCAGGCTCAGAGGACTGATTCTTTATGTTAGAGGTATAAAATTCTGGTTTGGCCATGGGCGTATGCCGGGCTTTCTTCTGCCGCTCATTGAATGGCTGCAATGCGGACAAAGCCGTCATTCCTAGTTCGGATACGAGGTTCCGCTATTCGTTTTCCGATATCGTCAGCCTGTCAAAAATCTGCCAGAACTTCGCCAATTGTGCCGGGAAGTTCTGGCATCGCTAATTCATTGATCTTGCATGACTTAAAGATCATGCTGATCTCGGAACACCTTACGTTGTCAGCCCGCTAGAGCGACAGCATCCTTGCCAGCCGGAATACGGAGTGGGCTGTTTGAATCTGTAACAGCGTTCCAGATTGCTTCGACAACACTTTTCGGCTTCGTAAGCTCTTTGCCGCTCGGTTCTCTGAATGCTTGCATGATTTGAGCGACGAAATCCTTATAGTCTTCGGGCGTATCGCTGGATTGCGCCATCAATGACATCGCGTTCTTTCCGAAACTCGTAGTCGGTGCTTGCCCAGGCAACACGATGTGAGAGCGAATTCCGAGTGGAGCGAGTTCGAGAGCAAGGCATTCGGTAAAGGCGTTCACAGCGGCTTTGCTGGCAGTGTAAACTGACGCAATTGGCAAAGGCTTGAGCGTCACACTTGATGACACATTGACGATGACACCTGCACCTCTGGCTCGCATTTGAGGCAGCACACCGCGGACCATTTCCATTAAACCGAATGTGTTGGTTTCAAAGATACGTCGCAGATTTTCGTCCGATGTGCCCTCGAAGGGGGAAAGCCAACCCACGCCAGCATTGTTGACCAACGCGTCGATCTCGCCGGTGGCTTCGATGGCGCTGTCGATGCTGGCCTTGTCAGAAACATCCAGCGGCAAAATCCGCAATTGGTCTGAACTCGGCAGCAGTGCCGCGTCGGGCTTTCTCATGGTCGCGATGACCGACCATCCGTTTTCCAGAAAATAGCGCGCGGTATCCAGCCCGAAACCCGAGGAACATCCTGTGATCAAAACTGTACTCATAGCAGTCTCTCCTCTTTATTGACTGCTTTTAGGTAGTTTGGATAAGTTGGATTATATATAGCTTGTTATCCATTTTTTGTTATCAAGAGTCCGAATTGATCGACCCGTTCTCAGAAATTATCTCGCTTTTGCGGCCGCAGGCATCGCATTCGAAACTGTCTCATGCTTCGGGGCCGTTTCGTGTGCGCCGCGATGATGTGAGCGAAGCATTTTATTCTGCGGTTCTTTACGGCAGTGCCTCTTTGGAGGTCGCCGAAGAAGACGCGGTCGAGTTAAACGCAGGGGACTTCATCCTGATCCCTGCAGCCAAGTCTTTCACCATGTCCAGCCTCGACCCTAAACCGCCACTTGGTCTGGTGAGCCAACCTGTTGAGGGTGAAGACGGGGTATTCAGAGTGGGACAATTGAAGGGCGAGCCAGAAGTTCAACTGCTGATCGGACATTGTACGTTCGACAGCCCGGATGCAGACTTATTGGTTTCTCTTTTGCCGGGCTTGATCGTGGTGCGGGGTGAAGGACGCTTGGCCACCCTGACAGAGCTCGTGCGGGATGAAGCGCGTGCGAACAGACCTGCGCGAGATGTCATTGTAGAGTATTTGTTACAAGTGCTTTTGATTGAAGCTATTCGATCTGGCTCGGACTCTGGTGCGTCCACTGGCCTGTTACGAGGTTTGGCCGATTTGCGCATCGCGCCTCCATTAAGAGCGATGCACTCAAACCCTGCCCATAATTGGACGGTCCGAGAACTTGCCAAGGAAGCAGGTCTGTCGCGCTCAGCGTTCTTTAGCCGTTTCGATCGGATCATGGGAGTTTCTCCGATGGCATACCTGCAGAATTGGCGTATGACCATGGCAAAGAACATGCTGCGCTCGGGAGGGCATAGCATCGCGGAGATTTCAGCGAAGACGGGCTATGGATCATCAAGTGCGTTCAGCACCGCGTTTACCCGTTGCGTAGGATCTCCGCCTGCGCGTTTTGCAAAGTCGATTGCGGGCGATAAAGGCACATTTTCGATCTTCTAGCCTATTCGGATGATCGGCTATGGCAGAGAATTGGCGCGCCTTAGTCTCGTTGGTCGCGGCAAACATGCGACCCCACCCTCATGCAATTGAGGAATGAACTCATTTAGATGACAATGCCTCCAAAGCTGCCGTTCGAAGAAGTTACAGCATTTTGCAATTTGGGCTCGAGACAGTCATTTAATTTTCGGGGGCTTCTCAATAGTCCACTCAGGGGATTCCAACTTGGCACGGGTTTGACCCACACCAAAATCAGGCAGGGAATTCAAAATCGTTTCCCAAGTTTCTAGCTCTTTGAAAAGATCATCGAAAAGGTTCGGACTTTCCCCCTCTCTCCGCCATTTTCCGGAATGCTCTGGCGTTTCCGGTACACATAGCAGCACCAGATCAAAGATTTCTCGTTTTCAAAGCCCATTTTCTGGCGTTCAATGTAACCATCAGGCGCATGCTGGGAGACTTTCATCATCAGACATCCGTGACTTCGTTGCGGATAAAATGGCCGGTTGTTCTAGACACATGGACATCCGCGTTCATCTTCCGCCTAATACTCCGGCTCTCAACAGCACATTCGGTGTATTGAGGTTCCCTGAGGCCGTTCCTATATTCGGCGGAGACACAAGATCCGGTAGAGATACGAGGAACTGGAAAAAGACGATGGACCGCACGCTCACCACTTGAAACCAGAGGTTTGCAACCGTGAGCATCATCCATGTCTGCTATCGTTATCGCCAACCTGAGTTGGCACACTCCTGACAACACATCCCTTTTCGACAATTTGAATCTGACGTTCGAACCGGTCCGAACGGGACTTGTTGGTCGAAACGGTACAGGCAAGACGACCCTCTTGCGTCTGATCGCCGGCGAAATCGCTCCCATGACTGGGAAGATCATAACACCGCCGTCGGTCGGGTTTCTGCGGCAGAACCCTGAACAGCACCCAAACGAAACGCTGGCCGATCTATTCGGCGTTCGCGATCAACTTACCCTTCTGGACCGTGCGGAACGGGGTGAGGCAACGGCAGAAGATTTGGCAGACATTGACTGGACACTGGAAGCCCGGCTGGAAGCAGCCCTCTTAAACCTGGGGCTCAAACAGCCTATCGACCTGCCGATCCGCTCCCTCTCCGGAGGTCAGCGCACGCGCGCGGGTTTGGCCGCGCTTATGTTTGCTGAGCCGGATGTGCTCTTGCTGGACGAGCCAACCAACCATCTCGACCGAGCCGGACGCCGCAGTGTGATCGACGCACTGCGGGCGTGGAACGGATGCGTGGTTGTCGCCAGCCATGATCGGGAATTGCTGGGGGCGATGGACGCAATCGTCGAGCTCTCTCGTCTAGGAGCACGCAGCTACGGCGGCAACTACGACACGTATCGCCAGATGAAAGCTGCCGAATTTGCACGCACCGAAGCCGAACTTGCACGGGCAGAAAAGGCCGTCTCCCAAACGCAAGCGCGCGCGCAGCTGGCTTTGGAGCGCAAGGCCCGTACCGACCGGCAAGGCAAGCAACTCCGCGCGTCCGGCAGCCAATCCAAGCTCATTTTGAATGCAGCGAAAGAACGAAGCCAGTCTTCAGGCAATGCTGCAGCACGTCTTAGACACCGCCAGACCCAGGCAGCCGCTGATGCTTTGGAAGCGGCGCAGAAGTCCGTCGAGATCTCGCAGCCGCTCAAGATGGACATTCCTCCTTCCGGACTTGTTGCCGGTCGTGATGTACTGCGTGTTGATGACCTATGCTTCCGCTATTCGGGCAAGGCCCCTCTGCTTCAGGATGTATCCTTTGCGATTCGCGGACCGGAACGTGTCGCGATCGAAGGCAGGAATGGGTCGGGCAAGTCGACGTTGCTTGCGTGCGTCCACGGCAACCTTCAGCCACAAAGCGGATCTGTCTCGGTTCATGTTCCAATGGCGCTATTGGATCAGGATCTTAGCTTGCTGAAACCGGAAGAGACCGTACGGGACGCCTTTGCGCGGCTCGACCCGGAGGCCGGCGAGAATGATCGACGGGCGGTCCTGGCGCGATTTCTGTTTCGAGGAGATGACGCAAAGCAGAAGGTCGGTGCTCTCAGCGGCGGACAGCGCTTGCGCGCTGGCCTGGCCTGCACGCTCGGACATTGCAGGCCGCGCCAGCTCTTGCTGCTGGATGAGCCGAGCAACCATCTCGACATCGAGGCGATCGAAGTACTTGAAGCGGCATTGACCGACTACGATGGCGCAATCCTGGTTGTCAGCCATGATGAGGCCTTTCTGCAGAACATTGGCGTCGAACGAACACTTTCCCTCTGAACTCAAGTGTCAGCATCGACCTTGTGACAGGTCTCGTCGCTATTGAGATGACACATCAAGATTTTCTTTCGTAACAGCCCAGATGTTTTTGGCTCGTCGGGTCGCTTGTGGTGCGCAAAACAGCGAAATTCTGTACCCCATCTCGGCTTCGCAATTTCTGGCAACTATTCTGCCAGCGGCCAAATCTGCCTCGACGAGGCTCTCCGGTAGAACACCTCGCTCGCCTTTCGAAAGGCAATGAGCCCTTATGTCCGCGGCCATGCCATGCGGCACCTCTTCGGTCACAGGCAGTTCCGCAATGCTATCGCGGCACGCTTGCCATATCTGACCCACATAGGTCAGTGGATGGGAAACGTGCAGCGGCAACAGTTCAATTTCCGGTAGGTCGGCTGGCTCTATGATCATAAGCCTGTCCTTGGCGATGTCCGCATAGCGGAGAACCGACCAATTCTCATCCAGCGGGACGCTTGGGTGTCTGGTCACGATTGCCAAGTCCATCTCGGATCGCGCGATCATCCTGGCGGCGGTGTCGTGATTGGCCAGCATTGGGGCAAAATGAACGCCACCCAGTCGGCGTGACAGCCACTCCTTGAATTTTGGAAAGACGGTGAAGCTCACATTGTGAGGCATCACAATGGACACGCCTCCTTCACTGGTGCTCCAGGGGATAGACTGGCCTCGAAAGCTGTCAATTTCGGATAGGATTTGCCGGGCGACCGGTAAAAAATCGTCGCCTGCTTTCGTCAGACACAGAGGCCGGCTACCGCGATCAACCAGCGCCCGTCCCAGATAGTCTTCAAGCGCCCGCAAACGCTTACTTAGGTTCGATTGTGTCGTATTCCTGCGGTTGGCTGCATGTGTGAAGTTGAGAGTTTCGGCGACGCATAAAAAGTCTCGCAGATGGTCAATGTTCATCGCAGCGCCGCCCCTGCAAGCATCGACCGGTCTCAGTTAAGGGCACCACCAGCGGCAAAGAGCGCATCCATCATACCTTTTCGGGCGAGAGTGCCCGGGCGTTGCTCGGGACGCTCACCAAATCGAAGCAGTTGGGCAAACACCACGGTGCGAGCCTCCTTTTCTGCCCAGCCGACATACCAACCGAAAGGTTGTCCCTTCAATCTTTTACCGTCGTCACCAAAGGGCAGTCCCGCACCAGTTTTGCCATAAACAGTCCATCCATCAATCGGTTTTTCGACTTTCAGGAGTGCCTTGGTCTGAGCGACGGCCAAATGATCTACGGACAATTCTTCCTTGATCATGCGCGCGATGAAATCAACCTGTTCGGCGGGTGAGATCTTCAGCGACGAGCTGAGCCAGGCGTTGGTCAATCCATTCGACATGCCTTTGTCACCGGACACATCACGATTTCCGTAGCCAAAAGTGTCAACGTAGGCTTCGAACCGTTCCTGTCCCAGTTTTTTGGTAGCCAATTGCGAGTACCAGACAACCGAGTCCCGCATCCAGCTATATGGCCTCGTATCCTGTCGCCAGTTGGGATTCCAATCGGCATATCCTTCTTGAAATGGCCATTCAGGTGCTTCCGTCGACCTTAAAATACCGCTGTCAAATCCCATAAGACTTATCGCGATCTTGAAGGTAGAGGCGGAAGACATGCGCTCATCGCATTTTCCTTCTTCAATCAGGATTTTGTTCGAGGCGAGCTCAACTGCAAGTGTACAAACAACCTGCTGCTCTGCCGACGCCTGTAGCGGGATCGCTATGACGGTAGCTGCGACAAGCGTATTCAGTATTTTCATGGATTTTTTCCTTCACTGCTCAAGCAGCACTTACCTCCAATCCACCTGCGGCGTCCAAGTCATGTTTCGACTGTTGTATCGCCACGGAGGAATAGTTTGCCCATGCAAGGAACAAGACTTGGCGGCCTGGCGAGTACGAAGGCGGCAACATGAAGCGAACCAGAAATCTGTTCCCTGCGGTGGTTTGAAATTTCTCTGAAGGAGGCCTGCTTTACTAGAGAAGGGCGCACTCAAAACCTGACGCGCGAGACAAGGCTGTCATTCGGTCTCAAGCCGGAACTTGAGGAATTTTGCGCCATCATACTCAACCTCGCCGACACACCGCGCTCCAATTCTTTTAAGTGCCCCCAGGTTCTTGCGGGTTGGTGGCAAAAGAAATGTCACAAACGGGATGCGTTTGTCGGCTATGGCAAACTCCAGTGCCTTTTTCGAAATACGAGTCCCCAGACCAAAGGCGTCGGGCTTCAGAACCAATCCGAAGTCCCACTCATAACCCTCTTTCTGAAAACCTCCCCACCCGACATAGCGACCGTCTGACAAAATCGCCCAGTGGCCGAGCCCATCGCGAGACCAGCACTCTTCCTTTTGCGCGACAAACTTCGCCACGGCTGCCGTGTCCCATTCAAATGTCAAAAGCGGCATGTGTTCCGCGACCCTTGGGTCAGACATGTGAGCTTCAATTTCGGTGGGCTCAATTTCCGGCAGCCGCGTAAAAACGATTTTGTGTTTCAAGGTAAGTTCCTGTGGCAGTCATTTGATGGATTACCGGTGTTCTGCCCGAGCGACGAACAGCGCAGTCTCAAGGTGACCAATTTCATTCACTCATATGTGGTGGACGGGCACAATTTGCATAGCCAGCCCGTCGAACGTCTGTCAAAAAATAGCAGCGAAAGTGAAACGCTATTTTTTTTCCATCTGCCCGTAGCTGGAATTGTCGCGTGGCCAACAAGGCGCTCTCAGTCTCATCGCATCAATGTCTGCATTGGAACGACATCCAACCAACAGTCATTTTTGGCGGGCGTGTGCCAGCGCAAGTGACCACCGCGGGGCCCAGATCGCAATTGAGCCTGAGTGTGTGTTGCTCTACTGATTAGGCAGCCAGCTCGTTGCACGAGAACTTCCGGAAAGGCAAACACAGCATGATTGCATACGTCACTGTCGGTGCTGACGACATTGCCCGGGCAAAACAGTTCTACTGCGCGTTCCTGCCCGCCCTTGATTACGAACTGGAGGAAAGTCCCGAAGGCCTGAGCTTTGCGCTGCCTGTCAAACCGGGGCAGGCTGCCGCTCAACCGGAATTTTACGTCAAACCTCCCTTTGATGGAAAACTGGCATCCGCAGGGAACGGCGCCATGATAGCCTTTGAAGCTCATAGTCAAAAGCAGGTTCGTGAGCTTCACTCCGCAGCACTTGCCGCAGGCGGTGTTGACGAAGGCCAACCTGGCTTCCGTGCCTCTTACGGACCCCGTTTTTATGTCGGCTACCTGCGCGATCCGCAAGGCAACAAGATTGCACTGTTCTCCAGCAATCCGGACGAGCCCGGACGCGACTGATCGCGGTATGGCCTCTTGGGCTCGAATTTCGTAGAGATGCCTTTCAAGTTGGTCCAGACTTTGTTCCGAAAGGTCCAACCCAATTGAAACGCCTTAAATTCGCCAGGCCCCTAGGTGCTCAATCTTCTTTTGCGTAGCAGACGGCCTGGAGTTTGTTGCCGTCAGGATCTCGAACATAAGCAGCGTAGTAGTTTTCTCCATAGTGTGGACGCCTGCCGGGTTCGCCGGCACTGCTTCCACCCTCGATTAGCGCGGTTTGGTGGAAGGCTCTGACTGCGTCCCTGGTGTCAGCGACGAACGCAACATGAGTGCCATTTCCCCAGGTGGCTGGTTGACCATCTTCGGGCGGATAAAGATAAATGGTTGGCATGCCGCCTTTTTCAAAGGCCGGTGGTTTCCCCGGTGGCTTGGGCAAGCGTTCGAAACCAAGGGCACCAAGAACCTTGTCGTAGAAACGACCTGCACGTTCAATATCGTTGGTGCCGAGCGTAATATGGCTGATCACTGACATTGCTATTTCTCCTGATTGATAGGAGAATAAAACAAGAACAAACTCAGCACAATAGCTCTGCTTTCTACCGGAAAACAAAAGGCGCTACGGGTTCAAGAACGTTCGCCAGCCTGTTTCCCGGTACCGTCACCTGGATCAGTTTCCACCACCGAGCGGCAGACAGCCCGCTTCGCCGGACCCTGCCATCTGCGCAGGTTCGCGTTTGGATCGATACCGGCCGTTGCCAGGGCGCGGGCGGCGATCTGGCGGACAAGATCGTCCAGATCTGTCAATCCGGCATAGAAGGGTGGCACCGTTGGCGAGACGATCGCTCCCATGCGCGTCACCTTCAGCATGGCTTCCAGGTGACCTTCATGAAGTGGCGCTTCACGGGCCAAAAGGACAAGAGGCCGTCGCTCCTTCAGTGTGACATCCGCAGCGCGGCACAAAAGCCCCTCGCCAGTTCCATAGGCGACCGAGGCGAGACTTCGCATGGAACATGGCGCCACCAGCATGGCGTCCACTGAGAACGACCCACTGGCGAGAGGTGCGAATAGGTCCGTCTGCGGATACTCCACCGTTGCCAATGCGCCGATCTGCTCGCGGCCATCCGGGCCCAGTTCGTGCTCGATGGTGTGTTCTGCCCCGCGCGTGACAATGACATGCCGCTCAACTTGGAGGTCGGCCAACATGCGCAGCATTTGGAGCGCAATTGCAGCGCCCGACGCCCCGGATATGCCGACAATGACGCGTCTGGATGAGGTCATAGCCTTGAAGCTTCCACTTTTTCAGGCGGTTTCAGTTTGCCTAAAAGGCCTTCTGCACGCGCTGCCACATCCCGGGGCATCACAAGTTTCTTCGAAAAGGGCCGTGCGGTTTCCGAACCGATCTTGATGGTTGCATCCATGCCGAGTTTACCGCCCAGACCCTCACGCGGACTTGCAAAATCAAGCTGGTCAACCGGCGTGGAACTGAGAACAAGAAGGTCGCGTTCCGGGTCGGACCGGGTTGCGACAGCCCACATGACCTCGTCCCAGTTTCGAATATCGATATCATCGTCGACCACAATGACATATTTGGTCATGGAAAATTGCGGCAGCAACGACCAGAAGCCCATCATCGCGCGGCGTGCCTGTCCCGGATATGACTTGTCGATCTTGAGAATGGCAAACCTGTAGGAGCAGGTCGCTGGCGGCAGAAAAACATCCTGTATTTCCGGCAAGGCCTGCTGCAGGATTGGCCGAAAGAGATCTGTCATGGCGTCGCCGATGACCGAAGGTTCGTCGGGTGCGCGTCCTGTGAAGGTCGACAGATAAACCGCGTCGTCCCGCATGCGGAGCGCCTTCAGATGAAAGACTGGATATTCGGCAGGGTCGTTGTAGTAACCGGTGTGATCACCGAATGGCCCTTCAAGCGCGGTCTCCTCGGGGTGGATCTCACCTTCCAGTATGATTTCCGCACCTTCGGGAACATGCATTTGAATGCGGTTGCAGGGCGAGAGACGCGCGGGCCTGCCGTTGAAAATACCAGCAAGCGCCAGTTCGCTGATATTGCCCGGAGCAGGTATCACGGCCGCCAGAAGTGTCGCCGGATCGCAACCGATGACGACGGCAACGGGCATCGACTGGCCCTTGCCCTGCCATTGCCGGTAATGCTGCGCCCCGCCGCGAAACGGTAACCAGCGTACTATGGCGCGTTGTCCGTCCAGAACCTGCATTCGGTATATGCCGAGATTGTAGAGCCTTGGATCGTCCACTCCGGGTGGCCTTGTGATAACCAGTCCCCAGGTGATCAAAGGTCCGGCGTCTTCTGGCCAGCAGGTCTGAACGGGAAGGCACTTAAGATCCGGTGCAACGTCATGCAGATCCCTGGATGCGGCAATTTTTTTCGGGCGGGTGTTCCAGCCGGCTTTGGCCACAGGAAACAGTTTTGGAAGATCACGCAGGGACGCGGGAGTTTCGGGCGCGCGCAATGCGGCCAGAAACTGTCCAAGCTCCGGCAATTGATCGGGATGGATGCCAAGACCGTTGGCGACCCTTTTCCGCGTCCCGAAGATGTTCACGAGCAGGGATGCGGCAAATTGCACCTGCGACCCATATCTGGGGGCCTTCAGCAGCAATGCCGGTCCACTGTCACGGATGACCCGCTGGTGTAAAGCTGTCGCCTCAAGATGGATATCAACTGGCTCGGAAAGATGTTTCAACTCATCTTCAGAAGCCAAAAACGTCATAAATTCCGATAGGTTATGAAATTTCGGCAAGTCACGGCCGGACATTGTATCGCTTTGCTATCAATGGTGATTTCAAGCATTCAGCACCGACGCTCATGCCCTCATTCAAGACGCCCGATTGTCCTGACCGGGCCGGATTGAACCTTGATCTTTGTCAAGTCATTCAGGCAATTGCGCGAACTACATTCGGCGCTGAAAGTGAGACCTCATATGCCGACCACCGCACCTGCCCTCAGCTTGCCACCCCTGATTTCAACATTGATCGCTCCCTTGCCGAAAACGCCGATGGAGGTTCTTCTGACGCGGTTCACGAGGCGCCTCGTGGCACGTCGACCGGAGCTGCTGCAGCGGCTGGGTGCGGTTGTCAAAGTACCGATCGCAATTGTTCCAGATGATATGCCACACGCATTTCTTCTGTCTTTGGACAATGACAAATCCAGCGTCGAAATCTGCGACAAGGACCAAATCACGCGCGCCAAGGCTGTCGTCAGGGCTCCCTTTCTGGTTCTTTTGGGACTGCTTGACGGCACATATGACGCCGACGCCCTGTTTTTCACGCGGGACCTTAAAATAGAAGGCAGAACCGAGCATGTGCTGGCGCTGCGCAACACGCTGGAAGAGGCCGATCTGACACCTGGAGAATTCTTCGGTCTCAGCGGACGACCGGCGCAGTGGATGAACGGGTTCAGCGGAACGCTACTCGACAAGGCCAAAAGACTGGCCGGTAACGGAAGCCGGAACGCCAGCTCAATGGAACAGGGCGGCCAGCGGTGAGCAAGGAAGAAAAGCAGATGGAGCTCGTCTGTCCGGCCGGAACACCAGCCGCCCTGCGAGCGGCGGCGGACGCAGGCGCCGATGCCATCTATTGCGGATTTGCCAATGAGACGAATGCCCGAAATTTTCCGGGCCTGAACTTCTCACCAACAGAGCTTGCCGACGGTGTTGCCTATGCGCACGCAAAAGGTGCCAAGGTGCTTGTCGCAATCAATACCTTTGCCAGAGCAGGAAGTATCGGTCTCTGGCGTCAGGCGGTGGATGACGCTGCAGCATGTAACGCCGATGCAATTATAGCCGCCGATCTCGCGGTGCTTGAACATGCGGCGGAAAAACACCCGGATCGACGGCTTCATCTCTCAGTTCAGGCAGCAGCAAATTCACCGGAAGCAATCCGATTTTACTCCGATACGTTCGGGGTAAAGCGCGTGGTGCTGCCACGTGTTTTCTCAGTTCCGGAAATCGCGGCCCTCAATCGGGAAATCGACGTCGAAACCGAGGTGTTCGTCTTTGGCGGGCTTTGCGTCATGACCGAGGGGCGCTGTTCGCTTTCCTCCTATGCAACTGGAAAGTCGCCCAATCTGACCGGGGTCTGCTCGCCACCCGATCATGTTGACTATCGGGAAGACAAGGCAGGCCGGCTCTTGGCCCAGCTCGGCGGTTTCACCATCGACAGCTTCGAAAAAATACACCGGCAGGCTATCCGACACTCTGCAAGGGACAATTTTCAGCCGAAGGCCGAACGGGATATCTTTTTGAAGACCCGGTTAGCCTCAACGCATTCGAGCTGCTGGAAGACCTCGCAAAGGCCGGTGTCACAGCTCTGAAAATCGAAGGCCGGCAACGCGGCAAGGCCTATATCGCGGGTGTTGTCAGCGGTTTCAGGCGCGCCGTAGACGGACTTGCGACCGGCACAGACGCTGGTCCGGCTATTGCTGCGCTGAAAACGTTTTCCGAGGGCGGACGGCAGACGTCCGGCTCCTACAAGAAAACCTGGCGGTGATATTGTGATGGCGTCAGAGCGGATTGAACTTGCCCTTGGGCCCTGCCTCTTCAACTGGCCGGCGGGCCAGCTTCTGGATTTTTATGCACGCATTGCCGATGAAGCCGAGATCGACCGCGTCTATTTGGGCGAAGTCGTCTGCGGCAAGCGCATGCCGTTTACAGATACTGTGTGGCCGCAAGCTATCGAACGACTGGAAAGGTCCGGCAAGACAGTGGTGTTGTCTACCCTTGCGCAGCCGGTCAACAAGCGCGAACGCAATATTCTGAAGCAGCAAGCAAGTTACGACATGCCGATTGAAATCAACGACATGTCCCTTTTGCCATCCAGAGAAGCCCGTCCGTTCACGGCTGGTCCTTTCCTGAATATCTACAATGAGGCCAGCCTGGCGTTTATTGCAAAACAGGGAGCGGTCTCCTGGTGTCCGCCTGTCGAACTTCCCCTGGAATCCATTCAGCAGATTGCAGCGCTTGTGCCCGAGGTTGCGATTGAACTTTTCGCGTTCGGCCGCTTGCCGCTGGCGCTTTCGTCGCGCTGCTATCATGCGAGAGCTCATGGTCTCAGCAAAGATTCCTGCCAATTCATTTGCGAACGGGACCCTGATGGAATGAATGTGGCAACACTCGACGGTGAGCGGTTCCTGGCCGCGAACGGCATCCAGACGCTTTCTGATGCCTGTCACGTTGCAGCCCTGACCAGAGACCATCTCAACACATCAGGGATCCAAAGACTGCGCCTGTCGCCGCACATGTTGGACATGGTTGCCGTCAGCAATGCGTTTCGTGAATTTCTGGATGGGGCCCTGGATGCAGCAGAGCTCGAGGCGCAGCTGGAAGGACTAGAGCTGCCCGGTCCCTTGTGCAACGCATATCTGAAAGGGGAAGCGGGATGGAAAAAAACATCTCTTCCGGTTTGAATTCCGGAACTTATGAAAAAGAGCATAACCTGATCGAGCAGATCCACCGCGAGCTGTCGGGACTGGACATGCCTTGCAGCTGCAAAACCGAACTTGATCGCACGATTGTAGCGATTGAGGCCTGGCGGCAAAACAAGGCGCGCAAGGAACTGGTCGACAGCATTCGCGAGGATTATCACAACCTGGTTTCCGGCATCTCGTTTCTGACCGAGTTGGAAAAAATCGACCGGCTCGAACTCACACCGGAAGAACTTTACGATCACGCCGAAAGCCTGAAGTTTCTGGCGGACCTTGCAGACCGGTGCGCGGACCGGCTGGTCGGTCTGTCGACCATTTCAAAAATCATGAAATAGCAACGCGTTTTTTCGGGGGAAACGCAAGCCTTCGCATCAAGCAAACGGATCGATACCGATGAGATAGGGATGGAGGCCTGCGAGCACGAAGTAGGTTACAGAGGCAAGCAGCGCTCTTATCAGCAGGTTTTGCCAATCAACATCATGCACATTTTGAACCTGTTTCATCGCTTGCACCAGTCTCAACCAGTCAGGGCCCATTTCGCGCTGGCGGCGCTTGTCGATCATCTTCATGCCAAGCAGCGAGAACACTGCAAATGCGCCAAACAGGATCACATGCGCCAGATTGCCATTGGGAACCAGATGGGCTGCTGACCAGACCAGCAGTGCCGCAAGAACCGGATGACGGATCCATTTGACCAAGCCGGGTTTGGCTGGGTCGAACCGATCGTTCCGCATTCCGCCGAACGAAAACGGATTTGGCACGCCGACGCCGAATGCCAGAATCACGCAAAACGGTATCATCGCAATGCGCGGCACCCAATTCTGCCATGGAGCCCATGCCCAGATCTCAACAAAAGGTGCATCGCGGGCTGCAACAATCAGCCACCAGAGGATCGCCAGAGACAGAACCGAATAGCAGATTGTGAAACCGGCAGGTGTCAGTGCCCTAACGAGAATGGGGCGCGCAGGCGGGCGAACAAGAACCATGTGAGATGCGAAAAAAACCGCAAAGGCAACGATATAGTTGATCCAACCGGTTTCGGTCATTGAAGTTTCCATACCTTGATTCTGACTGCGGTCGTCTCCGGCATACCCGCAGGCTTGACCACTTTCACCAATTTAAAGTCGTCGGTTTCAGATCAGCTTGACGATGATCAAGAACTTCACGGCTCAGGCCTGTGACCATGTGGCTTTGTTGAAACGAGCCGCTTTCAGGCTCCTGAACCGACTGCAGTCGGTTTTGCATTCAAGAGACCGCTTCATGGCCGCTACCGTCCAATCCAGACGCCCCAAATTCAAGAGCCGTTTTCCGACCGTTCTGACTGCCGGGTTCCGGTTCTTCTTTCTTGCTGCCGGTCTGTTTTCCGTCGCAGCAATGGCCGTCTGGACCCTTTGGCTTGCCGCTCTTGCTGGTGGTGATACGCTGGATGTCCTGCCTGTTCGGATGATGCCCTACCTTTGGCACGCCCATGAGATGATGTTCGGCTATACGACGGCAGTGATCGCGGGTTTCTTTGTTACCGCGGTTCCGAACTGGACCGCAACCGAGGAAGCTGGACCCCGCTTTGTCACGATATGCAGCGTGATCTGGCTTTCGGGCAGGATGGCAATCTGGTTTTCCGCTTGGCTTGATCCGTTTCTTGTGGCCGCAGTCGACCTTGCGTTCATTCCGGTCCTTTCCACGGCCATACTTGGCCGGCTCACGCAGAAGTCACAGCTTCGCAACGCAATTTTTCTGCTTTTGCTGTGCACGTTATTTGCTGGCAATCTCTTGATGCATCTCGACTGGGTCGGTTGGAGCACCGATCTCGCAGAAACAGGCGTTCGCCTTGGCATTTTCACAAGCGCAGCCATGATTGCCATTATTGGCGGCCGCGTCATTCCGGCCTTCACCCGCAATGCCCTGAACAGAGAAGGTTACTCAGGTGCCCTGCCTCAATCCTACGGCTGGCTTGATCGGATCGGCATACTTTCCGCTGTGTTGACGGCTCTGGCAACGCTTCCCTTTGTGCCGCCCTGGGGGCTTGGCGCACTGTGTCTTGTTGCCGGAGCGGTCAACCTTGCCCGGCTGACCGGCTGGCAAGGAATGGCGACACGAAAAATCCCATCCTCTGGATTTTACATGTGGCGTATCTGCTGCTTTCAGCAGGCTATCTTGTTTACGGAAGCACCCTGGTGTTCGGGATATTAAGCGAAACCGCATCGCTACACCTTCTTGCCGCAGGTGCGATCGGATGCATGACGCTCGCTATGATGACACGCGCTTCCCTGGGTCATAGCGGCAGGCCGCTCGTGGTGTCGGGGCCGATTGTTCTCGCGTATCTCATGGTTATAGGGGCTGCGGTTTTTCGGACCTTCGGCACGATGTTCTTCGACTATTTCCCGGTGATGTTAATATCGGGAACACTTTGGCTGCTGGCGTTTGCCGTGTTTGCCTGGGTCTTCTATCCCATTCTGACCAGACCAAGGCCTGCGCGCCAGAGCAGCTAGGGAAACTCCCAACAATTCCAACCACATAATCGCAAGCGCAAAAACACCCAAGCTAGCTTGACTATCGTCAAGTAGCTTTCGTGCGACATCACCGAAGATCGGCACACCAAAAACAAGTTGTGTGTCGGAGCGCTTCACGTGCGTCCACTGTTTTATCATTTCAGCTTTCAGACGCTGTGCGCAGCCTTGCTCCTGGTTCTGGTCCAGGTGTCTGCCGCACAGTCTGCCGGCCCCCTTGTGACAGGCTTCCTGGAAAAGGTTCAGGTGAGTGAACTTGTTCCGGACGCCGACAGCTATGGTGTCTTGCGAGACGACTTTCCTATCGTCCCTGCTTTAAAAGCAGGAGAAACGATTGGCTGGGTGTTTCTTACCTCCGACTTCGTGTCGACGACAGGATATTCAGGCAAGCCAATTCACACGATGGTCGGTGTCGATCTGAACGCGATCGTGACGGGCGTTCGTCTGGTCAAACACTCCGAACCCATCGTCCTGATCGGCATTCCAGATTCCAAAATCCGCGCCGTGACGGAAGGCTATGCAGGTCTTGATCTGAAGGCGGAAGCGGCCAGCGGCGGCTCGGCTCACGATCTGGACATCATCTCCGGTGCGACTGTCACCATCATGGTGATTGACGATTCCATTGTCCGCTCCGGACTGAAGGTGGCGCGCGCACTGAGCCTTGGCGGTCTCGTTCCCGAACTTGCAGATGAAGGACCGCAGAAGGAAATCGACCCCGGCCTTCAAGAGGTTGCCGACTGGTTGACCCTGACAGGTGATGGATCGGTGCGGCGCATGTCGCTCGACATCGCGCAGATCAACAATTCGTTCGAGCTTCAGGGCGATCCGCGCGCAATAGCCCGGCCTGAAGGCGGGCCGGAAACAGATACGTTCATCGACATGTATCTGGCCCTGGCCGATGTGCCCTCTATTGGCCTCTCGCTCCTCGGCAAAGCGGAATACGACAACCTGAAGAAACGCCTGAAGGACGGCGAACACGCCCTCATCGTCATGGGGCGTGGCCGCTATTCCTTCAAAGGCTCGGGCTATGTCCGTGGTGGGATCTTCGACAGGATCCAACTCATTCAAGACGATATATCCGTCAGGTTTTTCGACAAGCAGCAGGCGCGTATCGGCGAAATCGCCGCCGATGGCGCACCGGCTTTCACCGAAATGGACGTATTCATCATTCCGGCCGACACAGAATTCGATCCGGCCAAGGATTTTCGCCTGCAGTTGTTGGTTCAACGTGCAGTCGGACCGATCGACAAAGTGTTCCTGACGTTTGATCTCGGTTACCAGTTGCCGGACCAATATTTGAAAACGATCGCGACAAGCACGAGTGCGAGCGATGCATCGGCACTCCAGCAAACCGGCCTGTCGGACGATCAGGCAGCTGTTCAGGCCCTTTGGAAACGGATCTGGCAAGACCGCAAGTCCGACATCATCGTGCTTGCAACAGCCATCGGCATTCTCACGCTTGTCTTCTTTTTTCAAATGCAGGTCACCCGGAACGAGAAATTCACTTTCTGGTTCCGCATCGGTTTCCTGACCTTCACGCTGGTCTGGCTGGGATGGATGCAGAGTGCGCAGCTGTCTGTCGTGAATGTGATGGCCTTCTTTTCCTCCCTCACGACCGAATTCAGCTGGAACGCATTCCTGCTGGATCCCCTGGTGTTCCTGCTGTGGTTCTCGGTGGCAGCAGCATTGCTGTTCTGGGGACGGGGGGCCTATTGCGGCTGGCTCTGCCCCTTCGGCGCTTTGCAGGAGTTGACCAACCGGTTGGCAAAGCTTTGCCGCATCCCTCAGATCGAGGTTCCCTGGGGTCTCCACGAGCGCATCTGGCCGCTCAAATACATGATCTTTCTCGGCCTGTTCGGACTGTCACTCTATTCGCTGGACGCAGCAGAGCACTATGCCGAGATAGAGCCTTTCAAGACCGCCATTATCCTCAAGTTCCAACGGGCCTGGCCGTTTGTCCTTTTTGCAGTGGCGCTGCTGGTCGCAGGGTTGTTCATCGAACGGTTCTATTGCCGCTACCTTTGCCCACTCGGGGCAGCCCTCGCCATCCCGGCCCGGCTTAGAATGTTCGACTGGCTGAAGCGCTACCGCGAATGCGGCAACCCATGCCACCGCTGCGCCAAGGAATGCATGGTCCAGGCCATTCATCCCGAAGGCAACATCAATCCCAACGAGTGCCTGAACTGCCTGCATTGCCAGGTGCTGTATCAGCACGATCAGAAATGTCCCGTTTGCATCAAAAAGCTTGCGAAAAGGCGGCGATTTGAGGTGCAGACCGGGCTGCGCAAACCGGAGGAGAGCGCCAAAAGCGCGAAGCCACTTCCGGCTGAATAACCTTCAAACGGCAAATAAGGAGAGCAGCCATGAAGGAGAAAGAACAACATTGGGGCATGTCCCGCCGAGACTTGTTAGGCGGTACCGCCAAGACTGCGGTCGTCGCAGGCATGGGAGCTGTCGCTGCGAGCGGCGCAACTCCGGCCCTTGCGGCTGATGGTGATCACAAATTCGCACTCGCACCGGGCGAACTCGATGAATATTACGGCTTCTGGTCCTCGGGCCAGACCGGCGAAGTGCGCATTCTGGGTGTTCCGTCAATGCGTGAATTGATGCGCATACCGGTTTTCAACCGCTGCTCTGCAACCGGTTGGGGGCAGACCAATGAGTCGCTGAAGGTTCTGACCGAAGGACTTCTTCCGGAAACCAAGGAATATTTGGCTGCGCAGGGCAAGGTCACCTACGACAATGGCGATCTGCACCACCCGCATATGTCCTTCACCGACGGCACCTATGACGGTCGTTACATCTTCGCGAACGACAAGGCAAACACCCGCGTTGCCCGCATCAACTGCACGACGATGAAGTGCGACAAGATCATCGAGATCCCGAACGCGCACGATATCCATGGCATGCGGCCGCAAAAGTATCCGCGCACAGGGTACATTTTTGCCAATGGCGAGCACGAAGCACCGCTGGTCAATGATGGCTCCGTCCTAGATGACCCGTCACAATATGCCTGCATCTTCACCGCAATCGACGGCGATGAAATGAAAGTCGCATGGCAGGTGATCGTCTCAGGCAATCTTGACAACACCGACGCTGACTATCAGGGCAAATACGCCTTCTCCACCAGCTACAACTCGGAAATGGGAACAAACCTCGCCGAGATGACCGAAAGCGAGCTGGATCACTGCGTCGTCTTCAACATCAAGGCGATCGAGGAAGCCGTTGCAGCCGGAAACTACAAGGAAATGAAGGGCGTTCCTGTTGTGGACGGCCGTAAGGAAGCCAATTCCCAGTTCACCCGCTACATTCCGATCCCCAACAGCCCGCACGGCTGTAACGCGGCACCGGACAAGCAGCACATTGTCATCAACGGGAAGCTGTCCCCGACGGTGTCCATCATCGATGTCACGAAGCTGGATGCGCTGTTCAATGACAATGCCGATCCACGTTCCGCGATTGTCGGCGAGCCGCAACTGGGTCTTGGCCCACTGCACACGGCATTTGACGGCAAGGGCGGTGCCTTCACCACGCTGTTCCTGGACAGTCAGGTCGTCAAATGGGACATCGACAAAGCCGTTCGCGCTTATGCGGGCGAAGATGTCGACCCGATCATCTCCAAAGTCGATGTTCATTATCAGCCGGGACACAATTCCACATCCATGGGTGAGACCGCGGAAGCGGACGGCAAATGGCTGATTTCGATGAACAAGTTCTCCAAGGACAGGTTCTTGAACGTTGGCCCGCTGAAACCGGAGAACGAACAGCTTATCGACATATCCGGCGACGAGATGAAAGTCGTTCATGACGGGCCGACATTCGCCGAGCCGCATGACAGCATCATCGTTCACCGGTCGAAGGTGAACCCCGCGATTGTCTGGGACCGCAATGACCCGAGCTTTGAGGATGCGAAGAGACAGGCCGAAGCCGATGGCGTCGATCTGGAATATGGCGCTGACGTAATCCGTGACGGCAATAAGGTTCGCGTCTACATGCATTCGGTCGCGCCAACCTTCAGCCTTGAGAAATTCACGGTAAAGCAGGGCGACGAAGTGACGGTCTATGTCACCAATATCGATGACATCGATGATCTAACTCATGGCTTCTGCCTGGCAAACTATGGTGTCGCCATGGAAGTCGGACCTCAAGCGACGGCTTCGGTCACTTTCATCGCCGAGCGTCCCGGTGTTCACTGGTTCTATTGCCAGTGGTTCTGCCACGCACTTCACATGGAAATGCGCGGCCGGATGTTTGTCGAGCCCCGAGGAGCCTGATCCATGCGCTGCGTCCTGTCCAAACCGGTCGGATCATTGACCCTTCTTTGTGCTGCATTGCTGGTCTGCGGACCGCTTGCTGCAAAGGAGTGGCTTGTCCCGGCCAAACAGGGCGCCTTGCAGGAGATCCTGAAAGATACGCAAGCCGGGGACACTCTCCGGCTTGCGCCAGGCGACCATTCCGGCCCGGTCGAGATTGACAAGGCGATCACGCTGGTCGGTGGCCGAAACGCGCGGATCATCGGAAATGGAACGGGAAGCGTCATTACGGTGCATGTTCCCGATGTCCAGATACTGGGCCTGACACTCACCGGTTCGGGCCTGTCACAGGAAACACTCGATGCCGGCGTCAAACTCACCAAGAAAGCTCATCGTGCGGTTGTGCGTAACAACACGATCCTGGACAATCTGACAGGCGTCGACGTGCATGGTGCCAGGAATGCGATCGTTTCCAACAATTTGATTGAAGGCCGCCGTGATCTGCGCATGAACGAGCGCGGGAACGGTATCTATGTCTGGAACGCTCCGGACCTGCTGGCAGAACACAATACCATCCGCTTCGGCAGAGACGGTGTCTTCGTCAATACCAGTCATAGAGACACTTTCCGCTACAATCATTTTGAAGGCCTCCGCTTCGCCATTCATTACATGCACGGCAACAGTGGAACGATTGAGGGCAACACCTCGAAGGACAATGACATCGGCTACGCGCTGATGTTTTCCGACCGACTGACAGTCAAAAACAATGTCTCGGTTGGAGACCGCAACCATGGTCTCATGTTGAACTACGCAAACCGGGCCAAAATCACCGGAAATCAGGTTTCCGGCGGCGGTGAAAAATGCCTGTTCATGTATAATGCCAACAAGAACACCGTCACAGACAACAGTTTCGAAGGCTGCCCGATCGGTGTTCATTTCACAGCCGGTTCGGCCAAGAATGCCTTCCAGGGGAATGCGTTCATCGGCAACAAGACCCAGGTTAAATATGTCGGCAGCCGCATGCTCGACTGGAGCACAGGCGGTAAAGGCAACTACTGGAGCGACCACGCTGCCTTCGACATGAATGGCGACGGCCTGGCCGACACGGCCTACCGGCCGAATGATCTGGTTGACCAGGTCCTTTGGACCCAACCTTCGGCAAAATTGCTTGTCGGCAGTCCCGCAGTTCAATTGCTGCGCTGGACCCAGTCCCAGTTTCCGGCCCTTTTGCCGGGCGGCATTGTCGACAACGCCCCTCTTATGCATCCGCCGGTTCGGCCCATGCCAAATTCGGGAGTACAGGGATGATCAGCAACTGCCTTTCTGTCCAAGGCGTCAGCAAGCACTTTTCCGCACAAAAGGCGGTGGACAACGTCACCTTCTCGCTTCAACCGGGAGAGCGTGTTGCACTTCTTGGCCACAACGGCGCTGGTAAAACCACACTGTTCAAGATTGTGCTGGGCTTCCTCAAAAGTGAGGAAGGTGCCATTTCCATACTGGGATCGGGCCCGGGAAGTGCACCCGCGCGCAACGTGACGGCCTATCTCCCCGAAGCCGTCGCCTTTCCGCCGTCGCTGACAGGCAGGGAAGTGCTGTCCTTTTACGCCCGTCTCAAAGGGCAACGGCCTGCAAAGGCACTACCGTTGCTCGACAAGGTTGGACTGTCAGATGCTGCCGGGCGCCGTGTCGGCACTTATTCCAAGGGAATGCGTCAACGGCTTGGATTGGCGCAGGCACTTATCGGCAAACCCCGGCTGGTGCTGCTTGACGAACCAACGACCGGGCTTGATCCCATTTCCCGACAGACTGTCTATGAACTCATTGGCGAGATTGCAGACCAGGGAGCAACTGTTCTGTTGTCCTCCCACGCCCTGACCGAACTTGAGGCCCGGACGGATCGGATCCTGATCATGTCCAAAGGCCGTCTCGTCGCCGATGATGCGCTCAGCAATTTACGTGAGCAGGCGGGTCTGCCCATCCGGATGAAAATCAGGACAAGACCTGGCGCTGTTCAGGAAGTTGCAGCCCAACTTGGCGGCGGTCGCATGAATGGGCGCTCGGTGGAATTCGACTGTGGACTTGACGACAAGATCAAAGCTCTCAGCGCCATAAGCGCCCTTGGAAGTCTGGTTGAGGATGTCGACGTGCATGCGCCCAGTCTTGACGACGTCTACCGGCACTTTTCCAAAAGCGCGCAAAAGGAGGCTTAAGCGATGCTCTCCAGAATCTGGACCCTTGCCGCTCAGGAAATCAGGATCGGCATCCGCAACAGATGGATTCTGCTCGCGACACTGATCCTTGCGGTGTTTTCGCTCGCATTGGCGCTTCTTGGATCAGCACCGGCAGGCACACTTGGCGTGGATCGATTGACCATCACCGTTGCGTCCCTGGCCAGTCTCTCAGTTTACCTCGTGCCTCTGATCGCCCTGCTTTTGGCTTTTGATGCGATTTGCGGCGAGATCGAACGTGGCACGTTGCTGATGACGCTGTCCTGCCCGATTTCCCGGACCGAGTTTCTGGCCGGGAAAGCGCTTGGTCATACGCTTGTGCTGACCTTTGCGCTCGTCATAGGTTACGGACTGACAGCCGCGCTTCTCGTCACCCTGGGTGCCGGGTCCGTTGCAGGTCTTCCCGATTTTGTCCGTCTGATCGCGACCTCAGTGTTGCTGGGTGTGTCCTTTCTTGCCATTGGCTATGTCCTGAGCGCGCTGACCCGGCAACCGGGAACGGCAGCTGCCGCGGCCATAGCCGTTTGGCTGATCATGGTTGTTCTTTACGATCTGGCACTGCTTGGCGCTCTCGTTGCCAACCCCGGTGGAACCTTTGCCTCAGATCTCTTTCCCTATGCGGTGCTTTTGAACCCGGCGGACGCTTTCCGGCTGTTCAACCTTGCCGCGCTTGGTGCAAGCGAACTGGTTGGCGGCATGGCCGGGGTATCTGATTCCCTACCCTTTGATCCGGCTTTCGCGCTTGTTTCACTGACGGTTTTCGCCGCTCTGGCGCTCAGCCTTTCCGCCTTGCTTATTCGGAGAATAACACCATGAGAATACAGATACTCGCGCTTGCAGCGGCCTGTCTTCTCGCAGCCTGCCAGGAAGAGGTCCAGATCGCCAAACCAGATGCGATCACGCTGACACCTGAAGCTGCCGGCCACTATTGCCAGATGACCGTTCTGGAGCATACCGGCCCCAAGGCGCAAATCCATTTGACGGATATGCCCTTCCCGTTCTGGTTTACGCAGGTACGAGATGCAGTGGCGTTCAAACTGTCGCCGGAAGAACCTAAAAACATAGCTGCGATCTATGTGAATGATATGGATAAGGCAAAGAGCTGGGAGGAGCCAGGATTTGACAATTGGATCGAAGCTGAGAAGGCCTGGTTTGTTGTCGAAAGCAAGCAGACCGGCGGAATGGGGGCGCCCGAAACGATCCCGTTCGGTACTGAAGAGGGTGCAAAAACATTCGCGGAGACAAACGGAGGCCACGTCCTTCGCCTTGCTGATATCCCGGCTGAATACGTTCTTGCACCGGTCGAGCTCTCGTCAGCCTCACAACTGAAGAGAGACGAAATTGAAGGTGTGCAGCGATGAGTCGGTCTAATGCTGCAGCCAGGCCGCTGAGCCGCCGCCGTTTCATCACCATCAGTGCTGCCGCTGCTGCCGGTGTGGCCATTCCCCTGGGAGCGGTCGGTGCTGAACCCGATCTTCACACATGGCGCGGGATCGCGCTTGGTGCGAAAGCGGAAATCAATCTGCTGCACACCGACGCTGACAGAGCCCGACATCTGTTTTCTTCGATCGAAGGAGAGATCCGACGCCTGGAAGGCATTTTCAGTCTCTACCAGCCGGACAGCGAGTTGAGCCGTCTGAACAGCACGGGGCTGTTGTTCGCCCCGTCTTTGGAAATGCTGGAAATCCTCAGCCTGTCGCAAAGGCTGCATCGCGCGACGGAAGGTGCCTTCGATCCAACGGTCCAGCCGCTGTGGGGCCACTATGCGCGGCAGGTTGCTGGAAATCAGACAAGTGATTTCGCGGCGGCATTTGCTCGCGTCGGCTTCAATCATGTCCAGATCCGGCCGGGCGAAATCAAGTTCAGAAAGTCCGGCATGGCAATGACACTCAACGGCATTGCGCAGGGTTTCGTCACCGACCGCATCGCCGCATTCCTGGAACGAGAAAGCTGCGGGGACATAGTGGTTGAAATCGGCGAAATTGCAGCTCGTGGGACCGCTCCCCAAAGGATGCAACGGGGAGAAACTGGATGGCCGGTCACCCTTCGTCCCGACCCGTCTTTGATCGACGCACAGGCAGAAATTCATCTTGCCAACGCTGCGGTTGCAAGTTCGGCGCGGCTGGGGACGACATTCGACCAGGGTGGATCGCGTTCCCACATTCTGGATCCAAGAAACGGCCATCCAGTCGATACCGGTCTTGCCGCAACAAGCGTCGTCGCCCCCAGTGCGGCATTGGCGGACGGACTGTCGACGGCAGCGCTCGTCTGCGGTGAAACCCAATTGCGGCAAGCGTTGACCGGCTTCCAAAAGGCACGTGCATTCATCGTGCGTGAAGACAGGTCCACAAACTGGCTGGCAACATAACAACTCGCGAAAACGAGACGGCCACGCAGGCCCGTAATCTTTTCTTGGGTGTCAATTAGCGGGACAGCTATCCACGCAACGCGCTGCCTCTTGCGACCCGCGCAATCATGGCCCAGACAATCGTTCTGAACATCATGGCCAAGACTGTCCTGAACTCGTATGCGCCACCCAGCATAACGTGCACTACAAAAGCGATGAGCACCATTGCTGTGCCTGCAAAGATGGCAATCGACAGCCAATATGCCCATCGTTGTTGTCGCAACAGTCCATAGCCTGCGACCACATATGAGAAGCCGGCAAGGAAATTGAACCACAGCACAAAATGAACAACGTTTCCGGCCGCCTCCATGGCTGCACTACCACCGAAAAGAACAATTCCGCCTGACAGGACAGTCATGAGGCCGAAAACAATCGCAAAGAGTGCAACAAAAACTGAAGCGGGACGTTTCGACTGAGTATCCGTCATGGTCAGCTCCCTGTCGGTGCGAAAAATCTGTGATCCTTTGTAACTTTCGAGCGTCAGTCCGAACGTTGATTGCCGTCTGCTTCATCCATCAACCCGCGCACCCATTTTGCGGCCGCCCAGGTTGCCGGAATTCCAAGGGGTATACTGATCCAGATCGATGTCATTGGAGACAAAACAGGCAAGCCAAAGGCCTTGCCCATGAGGCTCAGCAAAAAAAGATTGATCGCAACCGCAGCTGCGGAGAAAGGGTAGAGAACAACAGCCAGCTTCTTTACCGACCAGGTTCCGTCTGTCTGTGTCATTGGGCTTTTCCCTTTCAAAATGATTGGCAACCGGTGCCCAGCTCAAAAACGCTGCGGCGTGTTCAAACCGTCCTTGCGTCGGGTTGCCCAGGGCTTGCAGAAAAAGTCCCTAACAGCGTTTTTGAGCTTGCGGATTGTTGCTGCGAATGTCGGTCTTGCCGATGCACCCGAGAACTGCGTGGCACTATCAAACAGATCCGATCCGATCCGGTCTCCTGTTTGCCCTCCAGTTGAAGATATCGGCGGCGGCGTGAAACTGACAGCGAGCCGAGATCGATCCATCGGATCAAAACCATAGGTTCTGCGCCAAGCATTCTTGAGGCTTTGCGCAATCAAATCCGGTACGAACGCCGCCTCGCCGATGGAAGGCAGAAGCACGCCTTGAAAACGGCCTTCTTCCAGCTCCTGCGGGATATCGACAGTCAAATGTGATCCCGTCCCGGCAAGAAACGGCAGCAACAGAGTTCTGGGCGTGCTGAACCTTGCGACCCTTGCCAGAAACGGATCCTGTGCAAGAAAACCCGTGCGGATCTTCTTTTTGAAGGGTGTCAGGCGCTGCAATCTGCGCGCAAAATACAGTGCACACTCTGCTGCAGCCGGACCGGTTTCCGACCCGTGTGCAGCTATCATGATGTCACATGAGTTGAAGCACCAGCCGCGCTGTTCAGCTTCCTGTTTCAACAATTTGAACGATTGATGCGGCAGACCGGGGAAAGTCCCGAGAGGTGAAAGCTGATGCACTTTACGGTCGCCAAGGCGGTCGGGCAGCGCTTTTTTGGTAAACCAGCCATCGGCCATGAATACCGGCACGACATAAGGCACACCGGTAAAATTCTCCAGCTCTTGCTCCAGAACACCAGGAGCAGCAAGGGTCGCCGAGCGTATCGTCCAACCCGGAAGGGCGTGCGCTATTCTTTCAGCCAGTGCCTTGAGCTGATCCTCACCTGCTTGCGGGTCCAGAGGTTGCCCATGCGCGACGATTATCGCCTCAGTGACTGGTCCCTTCGGAGAAGGTGATCTTGTTCCAGACATTGTATTTCCCAGAAGGTTTTCGCATCGGCAAGCGCCGGACTTCCTCTAAAGTTTCGGCGTCGTAGATGATCACTGCGCCATCGTCCTCCCAGACGGAGACAAGCGCATGGCTGCCGTCACGCGTGAATTCGACATGGGCAACGGTGGCTCCCTCGACGGGGCGGAGCGTCTTCACGATTTCAAGACTATCCTTGTCGATGACATGCATGACGTCCTTGTTCGGACCGAAAAACACATCCACCCAGACATAGCGGGAGTTCTCGTGGCTGCGCATGAAGAAGCCGGGTCCAAGCGTTTCGATCCGCTTTATGGTTTTCCATGTCGACATGTCGATTACGGTGACTGCGCCGTCTTTCAGATGCGGCGTTGCCATGACTGTGGTGTCACCATATTTCCATGTGATTCCGGACCCGAGATGCGGCATGCCGGGCAAATCGAGGTCAGCGGTCTTCTGTCCAATGACAAGATCGATGACCTGCCCTCCCTCACCGCTGCGCGATGCTCCCATGACGTATTCATAGCTCTGGTCAAAAAAGAAATCGTCCAGATAGTCCGGCGTCGTGATCTTGCGGACCGGGAATGGGTCTTCACTCTTGAGCGGCCCCTCATCCCGCCAGTCGTGTGCAAACCCCATCTGCGGCGGGTTCGGGCCGTAGAAGACTTCCCAGATTTCCGGAACATCTTTCAGAGCAAGCACAAAGCTTTCACGTGGAGGAGCCTGATAAACAGCGGAAATTCGACTGGGTGTGCCGTCCTTTCCCTTGACACTTTTCACTTTCGCCACGCTCAGATCATCCGTTGAAAGGATTGTAAGCGAGTTTGGCAGATAATTGGCGACCGCGAGCCATTTTCCATCGTGCGAGATCGCGATATTGCGGCTGTTCAAGCCTGCGCGGATCCGACCGACTTCCTGAAGCGCATAAAGGTCGTATTTCTGCACCCAGCCGTCGCGCGACATGATGAAAACAAAGCGGCCGTTGGGTGTGAACTTCGGTCCGCCGTGAACCGCGAACGGTGTCTCGAAACGATCAAGCGTTTCAAAGGTATCACCATCCAGAACACTGACGTGATGATCGCCAGTTTCGACCGCGAGAGTGATGTTCATCGGATCGGATGACCAGATCGGGGTTTCAACCGACTTGTAATCCTCGTTCATCACGCGGCTGGACATGATTTCAACTTCACCCCAGGGCGGCACATCTGCCAGGGGCTGTTTCAGAAAAACAGCAAGTTCCTCGATTTGCTCGCTGGACAGTGTTTCGCTGAACGCAGGCATCTGAGTTGCTTCCCGTCCGTCACGAATGACTGAGACGAGATTGGGACCACGCATGCGACCCAGCGTTTGCGGGATCAAGGCAGGCCCCAACCCGCCCAGCCGTTCAGCGCCGTGGCACTCCTGACAGTTTTCGACATAGTTCTGCACCGGGTCCGCCATCGGCGCAGTCAATGTCAGGGCCAGAACGCTAAGCGAAACGATGAGCCGGATCATGGCGTTTTCCTCGGAATGGGGTCACGGTGAGACGTTCGAAACCATCTCCATCCGTGCCGATTTCTGCGTCGCTGAGATAACAGGCCGGATCTTCAGCCCAAGGGTCGCCCGTTACCTGCAACGCGCGAATGCGCGTGTTGCCGCCGCAAACGTTCTTGAACGCGCAGGCACCGCACCTGCCTTTGAGCGGCCGGGGCCGTGTCCTGAGCTGCGCCAGCATGGCATCGCTGCCTGTCCAAAGTTTTGAAAAGAGGTCCGTTTTCACGCTTCCAATCGTGTAGTCGGACCAATATGTATCCGGGTGCACATTGCCGAGCGTATCGATATTCGCGACCCCCAGACCTGAGGAATTGCCGCCCCAGGCTATCAGATGTTTCTTGATATGCGCGGCCGTCTCGGCGCCGAACCGTTCTCTTGCCCAGTTCAGGAAATAAACAGCATCCGCATCATTGTTCCCTGTGACGATGTCGAGTGGCAGTCCTCCGTTGACGCCTTCCCAGGCTCGCTCCAGCAGCAGGTCCATTGCCCAGCGCGACCGTTTGTGTTCGGCATCTTCGCCGCGGTGCTTGTCACCCCGGCCCGCATAGACCAGATGGGACAAATAGAACTTGTCGACACCCTCGTCATCGCAAAGGCGCAACAGGTCCGGAAGGCTGGTGAAGTTGCCCTCCGTCAGTGTGAAGCGCAATCCCACCTTGATCCCACGTGCCTTGCATTCGCGCACACCGCGCAGGGCGTCTTGAAATGCTCCATTGACACCCCGGAACCAGTCGTTTGTCTTGCCAATCCCGTCGATTGAAATTCCCACGTAATCAAAGCCGATTTCGGCAACCTTGTCGGCGGCCTCACCGTGCAGTTTTGTTCCGTTGGTCGACAGGGCAAGCATGCGCACCAACTTGCGGGCGCGGGTCGCGATGTCGAACAAGTCGCGCCGATCAAGCGGTTCGCCACCTGACAGAATGAGCGCCGGAATACGGAACCGACCGAGATCTTCCAGGGTCTCCATGGCCTGTGCGGCCGTCAATTCCCCTGGAAAGTCGACATCGGCGGAAACCGTATAGCAGTGACGGCATTTCAGATTGCAGCGGCGCGTGAGGTTCCAGATCACGACAGGTTTGACCGGCCCTGCCCCACGTGGACCTTTGACCGGAGTTGGGGCGTTGATCTGATGCATGTATTCAGACAGACGAAACATGGCTCAGCCTTCCTTCCTGCGGAGACGCATTCCGGTCTTTTTCAGGATGCGGGTGGAAAACAGGATGTCGCTTGCCCGGCATGTGTCGCCCAGCAGTTCAGCGACCTGGTCGCGCTTTGCAAGCACCTCGTCGCGATTTGCGCCGTGCACCATTGCAAACAGATTGTAGGGCCAATCCGGCAACGCCCGCGGGCGCCGATAGCTGTGGGTGACGAAATCAAGTGCACCGACCTTTTGTCCGATGTCGTCGACAATCGCATCGTCAACATCCCAGACGGTCATGCCGTTGGCGGTCATCCCAAGCCGGTAGTGATTGGGAGCAGCACCGATACGTCGAATGACCCCGAGTTTCTTGAGACGTTTCAGACGTTCCAGGACATCGTCTTCGCTCAGACCAAGCGTCTGTGCGAGCACGGCAAAGGGTGCAGGCACCAATGGCAAACCTGCCTGCGTCGCTTCTATAATTGCCCTGTCGGTCGGATTTAAGGTCATGCGTTTACCCGGAAGCCTATGAAGAACTCGCGCTCTTTCGGAAACTGCAGGACCTTCAGACCGGTCTCCTGCTCTATTGCCCTGGCAGACTCGCGAATTGCCGAACGGCTTTCTGTCGCCAGCACGAACCACATGTTCAGTTTGTGGTCGCGTTCATAATTATGCGCCACCTCGGGATGAGCATTGACTTTGGTTAAAACCTCTTCGAAACACTCTTGCGGTACCGCCATGGCACACAGGCAAAATGCACCGCCAAGCGCTTCAGCATCGAAAAACGGGCCGAAACGGGTCAGCAGTCCCTCGTCCCTCAAGTGTCTGATCCGGTCGACAACATCATCCTCGGCAATTCCGAGCTCATTTGCCAATGTCGCAAAGGGACGCGAAGTGAGCGGCAGATCATCCTGCAGGCGATTGATGAGCCGTCTGTCCAAATCCGTGAGCTCACCGGTCATGCGGCGGCTCCCGTGCGTGCAATCATCGCTCCGGTCTGCTTAAAACACCGGCTGGAAAAGAGTATCTTGAACTTCACGCCTTCCAGTTCGGGAAGGTTGCTTGCCTCCGTCAAAGTATCGAGCGCACGGGGCCGGCTTTGTGCGTGGATCATGCAGTAAAGGCGATAAGGCCAGACGTTCTTGACCGGGCGGCGCTCATAACAAAGCGTCACGCCGGGAAGCGCAGCGAGCGCAGGACCGGCTGCATCGATCCGCTCAGAGGAAATGTCCCAAACCACCATCGCATTCGACCGCCAGCCAAGGGCCCGATGCCGGACAATGACGCCCAAGCGGGAAATAATGCCCGCCTCCTGAAGGTCCTTCACCCGGTCCAGAACGCCTTGTTCGCTACGGTCCAGCTTGGAGGCGATGTCGCCGAAAGGGCGCGAGCTGAGCGGCATTCCGGTCGTCAACGCTTGAAGGATCTCGCGGTCACCCTCTTTCAGGCGATCAAGATCAACCGGACGCGCGACCGGAGTTTCCCGCGAATTGCCCCTGAGCTTGAATCCGAGATCCACATTAAAGGGTCGAACCAGGGGCAAATCGAGGACAACCAGACCGGTCTCGTCCCGGATCTCGTTCAGGACCGCATCGACATGATCCCGGTTCGGTCCGGTTGCGACGAACCAGAGGTTCCAGCGGTTCTCGCGCAAATAGGAATGGTTGACACCTGCTCGGCTGCCAACGAATTCGGCAACCTGCTCAAGAACTTCATCAGGAGCTGAAAGTGCCGCCAGTGTGCTGGCCGAGACGGTGTTCGGGGCGCAGGTGGCGCCGACCCGCGTGATCCGTCCGCTTGCACGCAATACGTCCAGACGGTTCAGCACTTCTTCTTCCGGGCAGCCGATGGCTGAGCCGATTACCGCGAAGGGGCGCGGGTCTATCGGGAAATCGCGTTGCCAGTCATCCAGCAGCGTGATGTCGGTCGCATCGCCAATTCGTTCCATGGTTCAAAGTCCCGTCTTGTGGGCCCGGGAGGTGAAGAAAATCCCGGACGGACTTTCTGCGTCGAATTCCGCAAGTTTCTCGAATGTGTGCGTGTCGTAGATCATCACCTTTCCGGCATCGCGCACCGAGACCCAAACCTCGTGTCCACGAGGAGTGAATTCCATATGAAGGACGGCAGGGCCGGGTTTGAACTCGTGAATGATCTCTTTGCTGGGCGTGTCAATCACCTGGATGGTGTCATTGAGAGGGTGGGCGAAATTCACCCACACCTGACGACCGTCAGGTCGGGACATGGCAAAGACCGGTTGTCCATAGGTCTCGGTTCGCCCCGTTTCGGTCAGGTCATCGGCATTGATCCATAGCACCTGGTGATGGCCAACCGCGGGCAAGACAAACTCTCGCCCGGCGCGTGCCCACCCTTCCAGGTGCGGCATTTTATAGACAGGCATTTCCTGCTGACCGCGCCCGTATTCAGGCAGAACCCGAATGGGCTCGGGGTTTTCATCCCAAAGGTCGATTGCCGTCAGTCCATCCTCGCCGAAAAGACCGGTGATGTAGAGACGGCCATCATCCGTTACCAACGCATCGTAGGGGTTGGTGCCCACACCCTTTACCTTGGTAATTTTCGGCGCGCCAGCCGAGAGATCGGCGATCCAGGTCTCGCCATCATCCCACAACGTGAACACAAACCGTTTCCCGGGTGCATCCACCAGGCCGATCGTCTTTGAACCGGTTGGAATATCGGCAACCAGATCCAGCGTATCGGCATTGAAGATCCGCACGCCCCCCGGTTCATAGTTGGAAACGGCAACAAGCGAACCGTCATCGGAGATCGCTCCGCCTATTGCATTGCCGGACTGGACAACACGGTTGGCGATCTTGCGCTCTACGATATCGACTTTCGTCAGTCCGCCATCGCGGCCGAAGACATAGGCGTAGCGTTGATCCGGTGAATAGACCAGGCTGGCATGCGAGAGATCGCCGAGGCCGGTGATCCGCGTCAGCATCTTTCTTTCAGACTGATCAACAAGCAACAAAGAACCCGAAGCGCGTTCGACAACCAGCCCAAGGTCGCCTGTCGCAAGGATGGTTTGGGCGTGAACGCTGCTTGTCATCGCGAGCGCTACGAGCGCGGTGGCGAGCCATTTCATTTCAATTCTCCTTGCAGGAGGTATTCGGCGATCTCTTTCGCCTCCGCCTCGCTCATCAGTGGCCGCCAGGGCGGCATGGCGGTGCCCTGGATACCGTCCAGGACGACTTCGGAAAGGGTCTCGACGTCATAGTGGGAAAGCGCATCGGGACGGATGTCCGGTCCAAGGCCTCCCTTCAGCGTCAGGCCATGGCAGGACCCGCAGTCCTGATGCACCAGTCTGATCAACGCATCCGGAGAACTGTGATCGTCGGCAAACGCCGTGCCGCAAAAAGAAGACTGATGGCAAACAGTCTATGCATGAGCGCGCTGCCCTGCGGCAGCCGGCTCTACCGCATCAATAAGCTCCGAGGCCACAACAGGCCATTCAGCACACAATGTGACGACCTTGCCGATGACAAAGAGCACTGGCGCTTTCAGCTCCGCGTCGCGAACATCGAGCGCAACCTGACCAAGGCGGGAGAACAGCCGCGTTTCGCGCGGTGTTGTCGCATTGGCAATCGCCATGACCGGCGTCGATTCACTCAGGCCCTCAGCAACAAGTCTGAGCGCTATCTGACCTATATTCGCGACACCCATGTATACAACAAGTGTTGTTTCTTCGCTGGCTAAGCTTTTCCAATCAAGGTCCAGCGTTCCATTGGCCTGACGATGGCCGGTCACATAGCGCACACCTGTCGCAAGCCCACGATGTGTCAATGGCACCCCGGATGCAGAAGCTGCCCCTTGTGCGGCGGTGATACCCGGAGCGTATTCGACCATAATGCCGTTTGCCTGCAGGTGGGCCGCTTCTTCAGAGCCGCGTCCGAATATCAGAGGATCCCCGCCCTTGAGACGTGCAACGGTCAACCCGCGCGACGCCAGCTCAGCAAGGATTTCGTTGATTTTTTCCTGGGGTACGGGATGGTTGTCGGGAGATTTTCCGACCGATACCCGCTCGGCCGTTTCAGGTGCAAGCGCCAGCACTTCCGGTGAAACGAGACGGTCATAGACGACAGCATCAGCTTCCTGAAGCATGCGCACGGCGCGCATTGTAAGCAGGTCCGGATCTCCGGGGCCGGCTCCAATAAGAAAGACTTTTCCCGTCATGAGAGACCTCGCTTCTGCTGAATACTGCCGGACGCTTCAGTTCTGTGCGAAGCGCCGGGGGCACCTGTCGTTTGCAGAAAGGGACGCGTTGGCTCGGCAAGGACAGTAATGATCGGCGCTTCGCAGAAGTATGATTGCTCGTTTTGGCCTTGAACTGATTGACAATAGTCAAGGTCAACCAGTTCTAATGACGCATTTTTTCATTATTCTATTCAAGGACTTACAGTAATCATGCCGATCATTTCCTGAGTTTCCCAGTGCGGGCCGCACAAATAGGTCTGATCGCCCGGGGTCAGGAACGTGAATTCGAATGCTTCCTCGGGAAAGAGACGATCCGATTCAGGCTCGCCTTCGTCCTTGAGGACAAGGCTGTGGCTGGTGCGCTTGTCTACATTGACCCAGCGGACCGTTGTCCCAACGGGAACCGTCAGTTTCTGCGGGCAGAACCGATACTTGTACATCGTGACAACCGTCACCCCTTCTTCTTCAGATGAAGGGTGCCCGAACAGTTCTGTGTATCGGCTTTCCGCCTCGTCACAGAGCGCTTTCAGGTCAGCGTCCTCCGCGCAAGCTGGAAGGGTGAGAACGAGTGACACCAATATTGCTGGAATACCGCAGGCTTGAACAAACATATGTACTCTCCCTGGCTGAAATGGCAGGGGCGGCAATTTCTCGCCGCCCCAAACCGTTACTGCTTGGCCACGTTGATTTGCGCCGTGTCGTCATCCAGAGCGAGGCTGGTGTTCAACGTCACATGGTGGAAACGTGCTGCGGCGTAGTCGTCGTGAATGGCAAAGCCAACCGTATAGGTCTTGCCAGGTTCCAGCGGAATGTCTCCAGGAGCTCCTGAATTCAGAGGTCTTGAGAAAACAACCGTCCAGATTCTCGCTGAAAGGTTTGCTTCCGCAGACATCTCGCCATCGTTCACGATCCGGCGCTCCAGAAGATAGCCATTGCTCGACGTGCCGTCCGCGTAAACGCGCAACAGGTCCAGATAGGTACCGTCTTCAAAAAGCTGGCTGATTTCTTCAGCGCTTTTCAGTTGATCCCAACCGCCCTGCGCCTTGCCACGCCGGCCTTTGACTTCAACCTTCGTGCGGCTTTCGGTCAGATACTTCGTAATGGTGTCCGTTGCTTCCAGACGGCCTGCCACGTCGGCGTTTCCGGCAATAGCCTCAGCGCCCGGGTCAAATGGCATATAGGTGTTGTCCGCGTGACAAGAGGCCCAGCAACCTGTGGTCTCACCCATTTCGATCCCCGTGCCGGCGATCATCATGGCGACCTTGACCTGATTGTCCGGATCCATCTTTCCACCGTCTACAAAGGGTGCGGGATTGTGAGGGGCATCGGGCCACTGAACGCGCACATAAAGATTTTCATCATCGTGCGCAGCCTGAATGGTGGTGTTGATGATCCCACGTTTGCCGGGAATTGGCGTCGGTTCCGTTTCACCACCAGCAACAATCTTGTTGCCGATCGCTTCCAGTTCCGCCGCATGGCAGGTCATGCAGGTATCGCCGCCCTTCGTCAGCGGCCGCGCGCCACCATGGGTCTTGCCATTCTGGACCCACTCGAACGAGGCCTGTCCCGGATAGAACAGCGTCAAATCCGTTACCGGAACAGCGTTCCAGTCAATATTGGCTGCAACGGTTCCCGTGGCGCTACCGGTATTTGCAGCGCTGTCGCCACCGGCGTCGGCATCGGAATTTGCAGCTTTGGCTTTTTCCTCTGCGACAGCGGCCTCAACAGCTGCGGCGATCTGGGCCTGAACAGCTTCCTGCTGAGCCTTTTGTGCAGCTTTTGCGGCAGCCGCCTCATCAGTTTCCTTGGCGACAATGCGCTCCAGGCTGACGATATACTCGTGCGGGACATCGCGCTTGAAAGCAGGGTTCGGCGCTTCGAGACTTTCCAGATAGTCCTCTTCAGCACGATCCCGAAGATCGGAGTGTGCGATGCCCTTGTGACAGTCGATGCATGTCTGACCGGCTTCCATCGCGTTCAGGTGCTGCTGTCTGGCCCTTGGTCTTTGGAACTCAGGCATCATGGATTCAAAATCGTGGCAGTTGCGGCATTCGCGCGAGTCATTGGCCTTCATGCGCTCCCACTCGTTCATCGCAAGTTCTAGGCGCTTGGCTTCGAATTTTTCCGGCGTGTTGATCGTACCGACCATCTTGCCCCAGAGCTCCTTGGTCGCCTGTACCTTGCGAATGATCTTGTGGGTCCAGTCCTTCGGCACATGACAATCAGAGCACATGGCGCCGACACCGGACCGGTTCACATCGTGAATGGTACCCTTGTATTCTTCGTAGACGTAGTCCCGCATCTCGTGGCAGGAAATACAGAATTGTTTGGTGTTCGTGGCTTCCATCGCGGTGTTGAAGCCACCCCAGAAAATGATGCCGCCGACAAACACTGCCGCAACACCCCCGATCGGCATGCCCCATAGAAGGTATCTGCGCCAGATCGGCTTTTTCTTGTCACCTTGGCTGCTCTCAGTCATGTCCAGGCTCCGTTTTCATGTTTCTCCGCCAGCCGGCTCAGCGCTGGCAGCGATCTGATTGCAGGATGCAGGGATCGTTTCCGAGTTTCCGGGCGACCATCCGTCGATGCAGTCCCGACACCGCTGGCAAAAAGAAGGGCGGGCGATATGCCCGCCCTTCAGACGCTTGCTTGTTATCGTTAAGTGACGTGGTTCGAACGATTGTAGACGTTGAACTTGCCGGTCGGAGCAAAGAGGCCTTTGATCCGGGTTTTTTCTTCAAGCGTTTCCGCATCGAAGATGACAATTTCACCGTTCGGTTCGAGCGACGTTGAGCGGTTCCACTTGGACACCCAGACTTCGGAACCATCCTGGTTGAACTCGAAGTGAACTGCGGCGCTGCCTTCCTCGTCGGTGATCTGGATCGTCTTCACGATTTCACCAGTCTCCTTGGAGATGACCTGAACCGACTGTTGAATTTCGGGTTCGGGATGCTTGGTCTGGTCAGCCCAAATGTATTTCGAGTCCGGATGGGTCCTGATGAACAGGCCAGCACCGTCTGTCTCTACTTCGTAGCAAACCTTCCAGGCGTCGTCCGGACGGTTCTCCGGATCGTTACCCCAGACCGTGACCGTACCCTCACCAAGGTGTGTGGTGCCTCCAACAGGTCCGCAATTCGGATCTACCCAGTTGGCTCCCGGACCCGGGTGCGGCAGGGCCGCAGTGTCGATCATCGCTTCAAGCTTGTGCGTTTGCGTGTCGACCACAACCATCTTGTTCGACGCGTTTGCGGCAATCTGGAAGTAGCGGCCTGTCGGGTCGAAGAATCCGTCATGCAGGAATTTTGCGGAATCGATCTTGTCGATACGCAAGTTGTCGAGGTCGGTGTAATCAACCTGCCAAAGCTGACCAAGTTCCTTGACCGCGACAATCCATGTCGGCTCGTTCGGAGTGGTGTAGATGGCAGCAACGCGGCTTTCTTCGACATAGTCACCATCAACATTGACGCCGCGAGTCGAAACGACTTTCTTCGGCTCCATCGTCTCTGCGTCGACGATTGCAAAATGCGGAGGCCAGTAACCGCCACCGATGACGTATTTGCCATCACCAGACACCGCAACATCGCGGGCGTCGTAAGCGATTTTCACTTCGGCGACCAACATATTCTCCGGGTTCTGCCAGAGATCGATCTTGGTCATCTTGCCGTCGCGGCCCATTGTGTACCAGAAGCGGCCGGGATGCTCAGGCTCGGTTACCGCGTGGTGCTCTGAAGCTTTCAGAACATGCACGGCATATCCGGTTGGAATATGCGCCAGAACTTCCTTGGTATCACCATCAATGACGGCAACCTTACCTACGTCACGCTCGATTACGACAAAGAAGTTTTCCCAGTTCCGGCCATGCAGAGGCTCCGTCGGATAATCCTTGGGTTCCACATAGACCTTGCGGGTCGCTTCCATCTGGGCCAGCGACATTTCAGGCGGCTTTGGCGCATCCATCATGATGTAGGTGGCCATGTCCTTGATTTCCTGCTCGGTCATGATGTCCGAGAAGTTGTTCATGCCGCCTTCGGTGCCCCAGGAGATGATTTTTTCAAGCCGCTCCTGGCCAAGCTTCAAGGTACCGCCTTCGGTTACCGTGCCGTCAGCAGCGGTCTTTTTCCAGCTTGGCTCAAGGTTCTTGCCTGTCGCGCCTTTACGCAGCACGCCATGGCAACCCGCGCATCTTTCAAAGTAGAGCTGCTTGGAACTTTCGAAGGCCTCTTCGCTTAGCGTCGGGCCCTCTGCAAGGGCAGGCACCGCCGCGCTGCCCAATAACAGCGCAAGACTTGCCGCTAACGCGGGGCCCGTCCTTTTCTTCAGTCTTGGATGTGACATTCTCAAACTCCAAATGCTGGTGAGGCATTCGCGAGACTTGAGCAATCTCGAGTTCCCTTCCTTGACTTTCGTTAAGATGATAGACCCGTTTTTTGTGAGTTCACCGAGCAGAATCTTTTTCACGTCGCAAATTCTCGGCAGCCGCCTCCTTTTTCACTTAGCCGACTAAGTTTATGACTTTCGTTGGAAACAGATTGAATATGAGAGCTTGAAATTCCAGCATCTTTTGCTGTCTGGACAGGTCGCAAATGCCTGCTTGACTTTGGTTAAGGAAATGACAGCCCGCGCTGCCACCCTCGAGACTACGATCAACTCGGGGTAAAGGAGCGCGCGATGCGCGAAGTCATGACCAAAAGCATGGCCCGAAATATATTTTATGGCGGGTCATTATTCTTCATCATCATCTTTGTAGGGCTGTCCATTCACAGCCATCTCTACATCACAGGAACTTCGACCGATCATGCCGGCATCACCGAAAGTGTGGCCGCGGGCAAACGTGTCTGGGAAGACAAGGCCTGCATCAACTGCCACACCATTTTGGGTGAAGGTGCCTACTTCGCGCCTGAACTTGCAAACGTGATGACGCGCTGGGGCGTTCTCGACGATCCGGACGCCGCTTTCGACACGCTGAAAGGCTGGATGGAATCCATGCCGACCGGCATCGAAGGCCGCCGCCAAATGCCGAATTTCGATCTGACCGACGAAGAAATTCGCGATCTGGCGAACTTCCTGATTTGGACCGACAACATCGACGCCCAAGACTGGCCGCCGAACGAAGCCGGCTGATCCGAACGCAAAAGGAAACTAAGATGAAGTACCAGTCTCAAAAGATAGCCCTGGCGTATTTCGGTGTCGCCCTGGCCCTCTTTGCCGTCCAGGTTCTCGGCGGATTGCTGGCAGGATGGGTTTACGTCCAGCCGAATTTCCTGTCCGAGGTCCTGCCTTTCAACATTATCCGGATGCTGCACACAAACAGCCTGATTGTCTGGCTGCTGCTCGGCTTCTTCGGTGCGGCCTATTTCCTGATACCGGAAGAGGCCGAACGCGAAATCCATTCGCCAAAGCTGGCCTACCTGCAGCTGATCATTCTGGTGGTTGGCACGCTTGGCGTGGTCGTCACCTACACCTTCAACCTGTTTGAAGGAAATTTCCTGCTCGGCAAGGAAGGACGCGAGTTCATCGAACAGCCGAAATGGGTGAAGGTCGGCATTGTGGTTGCAGCCCTCATGTTCCTTTACAACGTCACCATGACGGTGCTGAAGGGCAAGAAAACCGCCATCACAAACATCCTTCTGCTCGGCCTCTGGGGCCTGGCGCTTCTGTTCCTGTTCAGCTTCTACAATCCCAGCAACCTCTCACTGGACAAACAGTATTGGTGGTACATCGTCCACCTTTGGGTTGAAGGTGTCTGGGAACTGATCATGGCCTCGATCCTGGCTTACCTGATGCTGAAACTCACCGGTGTGGACCGTGAGGTCGTCGAAAAATGGCTTTATGTCATCGTCGCTGCAGCACTGTTTTCTGGCATCCTTGGAACAGGTCACCACTACTACTGGATCGGCACACCAAGCTATTGGCAGTGGATCGGCTCGATCTTCTCTTCACTAGAGGTGATCCCGTTCTTCGCAATGATGGCTTTCGCGTTCGTCATGGTCTGGAAAGGCCGCCGCGATCATCCGAACAAGGCCGCGCTTCTGTGGTCACTCGGGTGTGCGACGCTTGCCTTCTTCGGTGCCGGCGTCTGGGGCTTCCTCCACACGCTGCACGGTGTGAACTATTACACCCACGGCACTCAGATCACGGCTGCCCATGGTCACCTGGCCTTCTTCGGCGCTTATGTTTCCCTGAACCTGGCGATCATCACCTACGCAATGCCGATCCTGCGGGGTCGTGACCCCTATAACCAGGTGCTCAACATGGCCTCCTTCTGGCTGATGTCGGGCGGCATGGCATTCATGACATTCGTCCTGACATTCGCAGGAACCATCCAAACACACCTGCAACGGGTCAACGGTGACTACTTCATGGATGTTCAGGACCAGCTGGCACTGTTCTACTGGATGCGCTTCGGCGCAGGTGCAGCCTTCGTGATCGGCGCATTGCTCTTCATCTATGCGGTGGCGATGCCGAAAAGCGAAGTCATCGAGTCCGGTGACGCAGCCAACGTTCCTGCGGAGTGAGACCCATGGAAGGTAGCGTATCATTGGCAAAGGGGGCGGCTGACGCCCCTTTTTACCTGGCTCAGTCGGACGAATGCACGGTTTTTGAGGCTGCGCACAAGAACGGACTTCCCGTCTTGCTGAAAGGACCGACCGGCTGCGGAAAGACCCGCTTCGTTGCTCATATGGCGGCAAAGCTCAACCGCAAGCTTTACACAGTCGCCTGTCACGACGACCTGGCAGCTGCCGACCTGATCGGACGCTATCTTCTCAAAGGTGGAGAGACAGTCTGGGTTGACGGTCCCTTGACCCGCGCGGTCAGGGAAGGCGCAATCTGTTACCTCGATGAAGTCGTGGAAGCCCGCAAGGATGTGACCGTCGTCCTGCACCCGCTGACCGATGATCGTCGGACGCTGCCGATCGACCGGACGGGTGAAGAACTTCAGGCCGCACCGGGCTTCATGCTGGTGGCTTCTTACAACCCCGGCTACCAGAACATCTTGAAGACGCTGAAACCGTCCACGCGGCAACGTTTCATTTCATTGGAATTCGACTTTCCGCCAGCTGACCTTGAATGTGACGTTGTTGCAGAAGAAAGCGGGCTGGACAGGTCGCGTGTTGCCGCACTGGTCCGGCTTGCAGGTAAACTGCGTGCACTGAAAGGCCAGGATTTGGAAGAGGGCGTTTCAACCCGCCTGGTTGTTTACGCCGCAACGTTGATTGCCCAGGGTATGCCCGTAAACAGGGCCGTACTGGCAGCAATGATTGAACCTTTGACAGATGATGAAGACGTGAAACGCGGGCTCCTAGATCTTGTCACGGCCGTGTTTGGGTGAGGCCAGACCGATGGGCAAGATCGACTTCGAGCCATGGGAACCCGAGGAAACGGTCGGGAAACTGTGGCACGCTTTTGCAAGCCGCCTCGATGCACCTGAGGTGCATCACGGAGCCGCGGTCGGCCTTTCTGAGGTCGGCGGGCGGCTTGCAGTTCTTTTTCGGGGCCTGGGTGGTAATCATAATGTGGAACTCCGCCCGGTTTCGGAAGAAGTGTCTCGTCACCGCCTCAGTTTTCTGAGGCGACTCGGGACAGAGGTTGAAACCGTACCTCGAGCCAGTTTCGACGGAGAGATTCTGCGTTTGCCGGCATCCCTGGCAGTCTTCCCGACCCGGGAAGCAAATGCAGCGCTCTATATCTGGCTGACCGCTCTGGCGGCAAACGCACCGGTCTACAAAGTGGAGACCGATCCACTGCGCGCCGACCTGCAGGTTTTGCGCACAATCGGACAGATGGTTCGGGAAACTCTTCTCCATGCTCCAGGCTTGAGCGAGCTCTACTCGGTCTTGAGCCACGGCAGTTTGCTGCAACGGCCGGCTGCGTCTCTGCCTCGCTGGGAAGCAAATCTGGAAGCGCTTGTCCGAAACATGCTTGGAGACCCTGCCGAACTTTCCAAAGATGTTCAGGCGTTGCAGAACACACTGGAAAGCGGTGACTTTGCTGAATTCCAGGCCCCTCGCGGGTATCGTCCCTTTCGACCGGTTCCGGTTTGGCCGGATCTGCGCGAGGTTGTCTTTTCTTGCGGTGACGAAGTTGAAAACCGCGAAACCGACGGCACGCCGGAGGAGGCCGGCGACAAAACCTTGCGGGCACGCCGGCGCAAGTCGGACCAGGCCGAACGCAATGACAGTCTGATCCTGCACAAGTTCGAAGCGATCTTGAGCTGGGCCGAGTTTTTAAACCTCAATCGGCGGGTCGACGACGACGATAATGACGATGCCAAGAAAGCTGCCGACGATCAGGATGAAATCGGCCTCGGGCAGATTTCCAAATCTCCGGCAACACGCCTGAAACTGCATCTGGACCTTGCCCCTGAAGACGTCGACCGGGAACGCCTTTCAGGCAAAACTCTTTATCCCGAGTGGGATACAAGAAGCGGCCGTTACCTGCCGGACCATGTATGTGTCCTCACAAGTGTAGCCGGTGCCGACCCGGACAACGATGTTGCCGTAAAAGATCCCCGGGCCGCTCGGCGTATCAGGTCGGTCAAGAAACAATTCGAAGCGCTTCGCCCCGGCCGTGTGACGACGCGCGGACATATGGAAGGCGACCGGTTGGATATGGACACTGCTGTCAGATCCGAAGTCGAACGGATTGCAAGCGGCGCTGGCAATGACCGGATCTGGCTTCAGACCCGGCCGGAAGCGCGCGATCTTGCCGTTTCCATCCTTCTCGACGTTTCCCGGTCCACTGAAAGTGCGGTTACGGGCCGGGCTGTTATCGATATTGAGCGGGAGGCACTGACAGCGCTCGCCTGGGGCCTGAATGCCTGCGGCGACGACTTTGCAATCAACGCGTTTTCCTCGCTCAAACGGCATCGTGTCTATCTGCAGTCCTGCAAACGGTTCGATGAGCCGATGTCCGCCAAGGTTGAGCACCGTATCAGCGGACTGAGGCCAGGGTTTTATACCCGGCTTGGTGCCGCGCTCCGACACACATCGAGCGAACTGGCCGAGCAGTCACGCAAACGCAAGCTTCTGCTCGTCATCACCGACGGCAAACCGAACGATCTCGATCACTATGAAGGCCGGCACGGCATCGAGGATACGCGCATGGCCGTGCGCGAAGCCCGAAGAGCCGGTCAATCCGTGTTTGGCGTAACGATCGACAAGACGGGCAAGTCGTGGTTTCCAAGACTGTTCGGTCAGGGCGGCTTTGCGGTCATTCCCCACCCGGACAAGCTGACCCAGGCGTTGCCGGAAATCTACCGGCAGCTGATTGGCGGCTAACCATGGAAAGAGCTGCTGCAAAACCGCAGTCCGGAGGTCTGGATGGATTGCCCGGCGACTTGATGATGTGGGTTCTCATCATCAGCGAGCTTCTTGTCTTTGGTGCGGGTCTGGCAGCCTTTCTGGGTGTGCGGATATCTGATCCAGCAGGTTTTGCAGACGCCAGAACCTACCTTCATCCGACGCTTGCCGGCATCAATACGGTTGTCCTGATAACCAGTGGCTTTCTTGCGGCAAGAGCAGTAGATCTGCGGCACCAGGATCGACGAAGACCGGCACGCATTGCGCTCGGGGCGGCGATGACACTTGGTGTCGTTTTCCTTGTCATCAAAGCTATTGAATATGCCGATACGGCCGCGCAGGGCATCTCCACAGAAACCCATCCGTTTTTCACATTCTACTATCTTCTGACAGGTTTTCACGCGATGCATGTCATTGCGGGAATTGTCATTCTTGCGCTGATAGCCTGGAAGGACACACCCCGAAACATGGAAGTCGGAACAGCCTTCTGGCATATGGTGGACCTGGTTTGGGTGCTGCTGTTCCCGGTCATCTACCTGCTGGCGTGAGACGAAGATGACGCGCAATCCAACGACAAAAGCCTGGCTTCAACTGCTGCTTCTAAGTGGCTTGTCCGTCGTTCTAGCTGCTGGTGCTGCAGGACTTCTGGACCCAAGCGTCACAGGCGTGCTTGTTCTGGCACTTGCGTGGATGAAAGCGCGGGTCATCCTCTCGCGCTATCTGGGCCTGTGGCAGGCACCTTTATGGCAGGCGGGTTTCAATTGGGTTCTGGCACTCTACTGCAGTCTGCTGCTCGCGCTCTATCTCATACCCGCCTTCAACTCTTGAAAGCGCTTGACAGAGGTTCAGGCAAATCGAACTCTTCGCCGACCCGGCGTCTCGCTTCCCCGGACATCTTGCGCGCTGTCTTTTGAACGATGCCAAGAACCTTTTCATCGCTATGCTTGGCTGCAAAGGGCGCAAAGTACCATTTGAGAAACACGAAACAGATCGTGTCCTCCAGCGCCTGGACATCCGCGTGCTGCTTGATGCCTTCCTTGCGCAACATGCGTTCAGCGGCCGCAATATCTTCCGCTGCATACCCGGCTGCGGCCATGATCTCACCGACCCTTTGCGCATGATGCCCGGCCAGGTACCTGCGCCAGGCATGATAACCCGCCTTGCCTTCCGGAAAGGTTGCGCGTGGAACTGTCCAGCGTTCGATATGCTGACCACGGGCGGCGATTTTCAACGGGTCGGATGCCTGTGGGAACAAGCGGCTCAACTCTGAACTCATACGCTCGCCATATAGACGGGCTGCCGGAGCGCCTTCTTCCAGGTTCGGATCGGCTGTATTTGCTTCGTCGATCGCCGCGATGGCCTTTTCCAGGTGTGTCATTGTGCTTTGTGCCAGGCTTCGACCGGGTCGCTTTCAGAATATTCACGCAGCATTTCGATATCTTCGATCGCCGCGTGGTTGCGCTTGATATGGACACCTGCCGTTTTCAGACGGGCGAAAGACCGCGACAGGCTCTCCGGTTTCATGCCCAACCGGCCGGCGATCAGAAATTTGTCGTAGGGAAGGGTCACCACGCAGCTGCCCGTTTCCTGTTCACACAACTCCAACAGAAATTCTGCAACGCGCTGCGGACCGGTTTGCGCCTTGAGTTGCTCAAGCTGTGAGACCAGCGAATGCAGGTGCATGAAGGTCGACGCCAAAACGGCAACCGCAATCTCCGGATCCTTGCGCATCGCTTCCAGCAGCGCCACACTCGGTATGCGCATGACTTCACAAGACGTGACCGCTTCTGCAGAGACCGGATAGGCTTGACCACGGAACGCAACTGCCTCACCGAAGCTTTGCCCCTTGGCAAATACGTTCACAACAGCTTCGCCGCCATTTGGCGCTATCCGGTAGAGCTTGACCCAGCCCTCGGTCACGATGTGGATCGCCTTCGCGGTTTCCCCTTGCAGAAACAGCGTCTCGCCGCGGTCGTATTCGCGCCAGCTGGACATTGACAGGATCATGTCCTGGGTGTCTTGCGGGAAGGTCTGCAACAACAAAGAATTCTGCGCAATCTTCTTGCGGCGTTCATTCGGCATTCGATTTCCTAGTCAGGCTCCTGAGAGGCCTGCCCCTCCTATTGGCCTAGGGATATTACACAATCCATTGTCACGGTCACATCTGTTGAATTGCTGATATGGCAACGAACGCGCAGCCATGTCTTGACTATTGTCATTTCAAGCTAGGCCCTGCGCTCATAGTCTTGTCAGGATGATGAGAAAGAGGGGATCACATGGACTACAATTCCTTTTTCCGAAACCAGCTCGCTGACCTCAAACAAGAGGGAAACTACCGGGTCTTTATCGACCTGCAACGCAAGCGCGGTAATTTTCCTGCTGCCGTCCGGACCCACAAGAAAGGCCAGGACGACGTCACGATCTGGTGTTCAAACGATTATCTTGGCATGGGCCAGCATCCCGATGTGGTTGCCGCCATGCACGCTGCCATCGACAGGTGCGGTGCAGGCGCTGGCGGCACTCGGAACATTTCCGGCACGACCCACGACCATGTTCTTCTGGAAGAAGAGCTTGCGGACCTGCATGGCAAGGAAGCTGCTCTGGTTTTCACGTCCGGCTACGTCTCGAACTGGGCAGCCCTTGGAACGCTTGCGTCAAAGATCCCGGGCTGCATCGTCTTTTCCGACAGCCTGAACCATGCCTCGATGATTGAAGGGATCCGTCACTCAAGAGCGGACAAGGTCATCTGGAAACACAATGATCTTGAGGATCTGGAACACAAGCTTGCCGCGGCTGATCCGGCGCGGCCCAAACTGATCGCGTTTGAGAGTGTCTATTCTATGGACGGCGACATTGCCCCGATCGCAGAGATCTGCGATCTGGCGGACAAGTATGGCGCCATGACCTATCTCGATGAAGTGCACGCAGTCGGTCTCTATGGACCGCGCGGCGGCGGCATCGCCGAACACGAAGGCCTTATGGATCGCCTGACTGTCATCGAAGGAACGCTCGGCAAGGCATTCGGTGTGGTTGGCGGTTACATAGCCGCATCAACCGAACTTTGCGACTTCGTCAGAAGCTTTGCCAGCGGCTTCATTTTCACGACGGCCCTGCCACCGGCAATCGCTGCGGCGGCGACTGCCTCCATCCGGCATTTGAAGCAGAGCAATTCGGAACGCGAGGCCCATCAGGCAATCGTTGCCAGAGTTCGCAATCGGCTCGACACGCTCGGCATTCCGCATGTGCCCAACCCGAGCCACATCATTCCGGTGATTGTCGGCAATCCGGCAAAATGCAAATTCCTGTCAGACACGCTGCTGGATGACTTTGGAATTTACATTCAGCCTATCAACTACCCGACTGTGCCCAAGGGTACCGAACGCCTTCGGATCACACCTTCGCCAGTGCACACAAGCGGCGACGTCGACAGACTGATCGTCGCCCTGCATTCGCTCTGGAACCAGTGCCAGCTCGCGCGGCAGCCGATGGCTGCAGAATAGGAATATCCGCGGATCCGGTGTCTTCTTGCTCACTTCGACAATGCAATGACAAAAAAGACCGGCTGCCAATCACGGACAGCCGGTCTTTCTTTTGGTTCTCACTTATCCGGCTGCATTCACGGCGCGTTTTGCCATGACTGTTACGAGGTTTGCTCTGTAGTTTGCGGATCCGTGGAGGTCTGAGAGCATATCTGCAGGCGCGGGGGCAATTCCTGCGACAGCGTCCGGTGACCAGTTTCCGGCCAGGGCCGCTTCCATGTCGCTCATCCGGAAGACGCCGTTCTGCCCGGCGCCTGTCACGGCCACCGTCACCGACCCGTCTGCGCCCTTGGCGACAAACACGCCCGCCATGGCATAGCGCGAGGCAGGGTTCGGATATTTGGCATAAGCCGACTTTGCCGCCAGCGGGAAGGCCACCGACACAACCACCTCATCTTCATCAAGGGCCGTGTCGAACATGCCGGTGAAGAAGTCCCCGGCCGCAAGGGTCCGTTTGCTGGTCGTCACGACCGCACCGAGCCCGAGCAAGGCCGCCGGATAGTCCGCCGCCGGATCGTTGTTGGCAATCGAGCCCCCAAGCGTGCCCATGTGACGGACCGCCGGGTCGCCGATGCCCCCGGCAAGGGCCGCAAGACCAGGCAGCTTCTGCCGCACAAGATCCGATGCCGCCACCTCCGCGTGGGTCGTTGCCGCCCCGATCACGATGGTTCCCTCGCCTTCGCAAATGCCCTGCATCTCCGCAATCTTCGTCACGTCAACAAGGTCCGACGGCGCCGCAAGACGCTGCTTCATCGTCGGCAGAAGCGTCTGGCCGCCACCCAGGATCTTGCCGTCCTCTGCTGCCGCCATCTTCTCGGCAGCCTCCGATACGGAACCGGCACGGTGATAGGTTGTCTCATACATGTTGGGTCTCCCCCAAATCTCAAGTGTCCAATGACATCAGGTCCAATGCGGGCGGTCACACCGCCCGCTCATCGTCTCAAGTCCTATTCGGCAGCCTGCCTCAGGCCCGCCTGGCAAAGCGCCCACACCTTCTCAGGAGAAGCCGGCATCGACACAGCGTTGCTGCCGATCGCATCCGTGATCGCATTGATCACCGCAGGCGGAGACCCGATCGCTCCGGCCTCCCCGCAGCCCTTCATGCCGAGCGGGTTGCCAGGGCACGCCGTCACATGGGTCGACAGCTGATAGGACGGAACATCATCCGCACGCGGCATCGTGTAGTCCATGTAGGAGGCCGTCAGAAGCTGACCGCTCTCGTCATAGGCCGCATTCTCAAGCAGCGCCTGGCCAATGCCCTGCGTGATGCCGCCATGTACCTGACCTTCCACGATCATCGGGTTGATGATGTTACCAAAGTCATCTGCAGCCACAAAGCTCACAACCTCCGTCTGACCCGTCTCCGGGTCCACCTCGACCTCGCACACATAGGTCCCCGCCGGGAAGGTGAAGTTGGTCGGGTCGTAGAACGCCCCCTCCTTCAGACCCGGCTCCATGCCCTCAGGCAGATTGTGCGCCGTATAGGCCGCAAGCGCCACCTCGGTGAAGCTCAGCTTCTTGTCTGTGCCGGCCACTTTCAACTCGCCGCCCTCGATCTGGATGTCCCCTTCCGAGGCCTCCATCAAGTGTGCCGCGATCTTCTTCGCCTTCGCCTCGACCTTGTCCAGCGCCTTCACAACAGCCGACATGCCGACCGCGCCCGAGCGGGACCCGTAGGTGCCCATGCCGAACTGGACCTTGTCCGTATCCCCGTGCACGATCGCAACCGCATCGCTGTCAAGGCCGAAGCGCTCGCTGATCAGCTGTGCGAAGGTCGTCTCATGGCCCTGGCCATGACTGTGGGAACCGGTCAGAACCTCAACCGTCCCCACCGGGTTCACACGAACCTCGGCAGATTCCCAAAGACCCACACCGGCACCAAGAGATCCGACCGCCGCTGACGGCGCAATCCCGCAGGCTTCGATGTAACAGGACAGGCCGATCCCGCGCAGCTTGCCACGCGAGGCCGCTTCCGCCTTGCGCGCGGCAAACCCGTCATAATCGGCCGCCTTCAGCGCCGCATCCAGCGTCGCATCATAATCGCCCGCGTCATAGCACATGATCACCGGTGTCTGATGCGGGAACGACCGGATGAAGTTCTTGCGCCGGAACTCGGCCGGCGACAGGCCGACCTCGCGCGCCGCTGTCTCCATGATCCGCTCAAGCAGATAGGTCGCCTCAGGACGTCCGGCACCGCGATAGGCATCCACAGGCGTCGTGTTGGTATAGACCGTCTTCACATTCGCATGGATCGCCGGGATGTCGTATTGCCCCGACAGCAGCGTTGCATAGAGATAGGTCGGAACCGACGACGAGAACAGCGACATGTAGGCGCCCAGATTGGCAACCGTCTTCACCCGCAGGCCGATGATCTTGTTGTCCGCATCCAGCGCAAGCTCGGCTTCCGAGCGGTGATCGCGGCCATGGGCATCCGTCAGGAACGCTTCCGTGCGGTCCGATACCCACTTCACAGGCCGGCCGACGCGCTTCGACGCCCAAAGGCACACCATCTCTTCCGGATAGATATAGATCTTCGAGCCGAAGCCGCCGCCCACATCAGGGGCAATCACGCGCAGCTTGTGTTCCGGTGCGATGTTGTAGAACGCCGACAGGACCAGACGCGCCACATGCGGGTTCTGGGACGTCGTATAGAGCGTATAATGCTCCTCGGCCGCATCATAGCCGGCAAGCGCGGCCCGCGGCTCCATCGCGTTCGGAACAAGGCGGTTGTTGTGGATCTCCATCCGCGTCACATGCGCGGCACGGCCAAACGCCTCGTCGGTCGCCCCCGCATCACCGATTTCCCAGTCGTAGATCAGATTGCCTTCCGCTTCCGGATGGATCTGCGGCGCGCCCGCCTCAAGGGCTGCAAGCGGATCAACAACCGCAGGAAGCTCCTCATAGTCGACAACCACCGCATCGGCAGCGTCCCGCGCCTCGGCCTGCGTGTCGGCAATGACAACCGCAACAGCCTGGCCCACATGGCGCACAACCTCAGGCTCAAGCGCCCGCCAGCCGCCCATCTTCATCGGCGTGCCGTCCTTGGAGTGGATCATCCATCCGCAGATCAGATTGCCGACACCGTCGCCCACAAGCTGATCGCCCGTCAGAACCGCATCCACTCCCGGCATCGAAAGAGCCGCACTGGCATCGATCCCCGTGACCTTCGCATGGGCATGCGGCGAGCGCACAAAGGCCGCATAGCCCATGCCCGGCATCGCCATGTCATCCGTATAACGGCCACGGCCCGTGATGAAGCGCTTGTCCTCCTTGCGCAGAGCCCGGGCGCCAATCCCTTCAACTGCCATCATCTCTCTCCCAAATACTGCTCCGGATCAAAAAACTCCGGATGGTCTCCTCCGACCGGTCTGCCCGGCCCGCGTCTTCTCAAAGGTCGGTTCCAGACCGCCTCTGCCGGCTCCCTCCGGCAGATCAAAGGCGTCCCGCCTGACCCATAAATCCGTCGTGTTCCTAAAACCGGGCCCTCACTCGGCCGCCTGCGCCATGCCAGCCATCTGGTCGGACGCCGCCTTGATCGCCTTGACGATGTTCTGATACCCCGTGCAGCGGCAGATGTTGCCTTCCAGCTCGTGCCGGATCGTTGCCTCATCAAGATTGCCCGCACCGTGACGGTTGATCATGTCAACCGCGCTCATGATCATCCCCGGCGTGCAAAATCCGCACTGAAGACCGTGATGCTCCCGGAACGCCGCCTGCACAGGATGAAGCGCATCCGCGCTGCCAATCCCCTCAAGCGTCACCACCTCACTGCCATCCGCCTGCGCCGCAAGCATCGTGCAGGACTTCACCGCCTTGCCGTCAACATGCACAACACACGCCCCGCATTGCGACGTGTCACAGCCAACATGCGTTCCCGTCAGCCCCCGAACATCCCGGATCAAAGACACAAGCAACGTCCGGTCCTCGACTTCGGACGAAACGGTCTTCCCGTTCAATACCAAAGATACTTTCGACATAAATCTCTCTCCCTCATGGAACCTCTCGGGCCAAAGCCCAAATAGCCGGTTTAACACCGTGTTCTGCGGGTCCTGACAGCAAACGCCACCAGAACCGGATCATTCCAAATCTGTCGCCAAAGGGTCAACTGGCAAGCGCAAGAACAACAATCAGCGCGCCAAGCAGCAAAAGACCCCACACCATCGGTCCGCCAAACGCATTCCGACCCGCAGCATCCTCCAAATTCTCCTCTGCCTTGTGAAGACCCTCCTCAACCTTGTGCTCAGCCTCGCCAATCGCATGAAGGACCTCGCCCGGCGCCTCCTCAAGCGCGATCCGCTTGGCCTCCTCGGCAACACCCTCATCAAGACCATCGGCAAGATCCGCAGCCGAAGGCTCCGAAGACCCGGCAGAAACCGCCGGCGCCGATCCCCCGACCTGCTCGCTAAACCGGGAGAAAAACTCCTCGGCCATCTTGCGCGCCGTGGAATCAATCAAACGGCTGCCAAGCTGAGCAAGCTTGCCACCAACCTGAGCCTTCGCCTCGTAACTCAAAACCGTCGCATCACCATCTTCAACCAGACGGATGTCCGCCGACCCCTTGGCAAAACCGGCAACACCGCCCTTGCCCTCGCCAACAATCGTGTAACTCTCCGGCGCAACAACATTCTCAAACGTAACAGACCCTTTGAACTTCGCCTTGACAGGACCAATCTTCGACGTAACCGAAGCCGACATCTCATCATCCGAAATACGCTCAAGAACTTCACAACCAGGTATGCACAAACGCAAAACATCAGCGTCATTCAACGCTGACCAAACAGAAGAACGATCTGCCTGAATAACTTGACTGCCTGATATCTCCATGTCCTCCCCATCGATCGTTTTCGGCAAGTTGCAAGCGACAGGAAAATACACAGGGCTGCAGCTGTACACTGTACTTTAGGTCGGGTCTGCTTCCCGGCTTTGCAAACACACCGGTCTGAAGCTACATTTTGGGTTCGGCGACGGCAGTTCCGGCAAAGGAACGCCGCCTCCTGGGAGGAAAAATTGAACCCAAAAACTGGGACGCGATATGCCTGCGGGGTGGTCGTTTTATCGGCCGGCCTGCCGGATGAAGAGAACTTCTGGGCTGAAATCGATGCAGCTGCCAGGACGGGCCGGTATGCGCAGGCTCTGCTGTTTTTTTCGCAAGACCAGTTCCCGGCAGACATCATTCGAAACCGAATGGCCCATCATGCCGATGGCCTTGCCTATGCCGCATGTTCCACTGCCGGTGAGATAGGCGGTTCGACCGAAGGGACCGGGCAGTGCCTTGCGGTTCTGTTTCCGAAAGATCAATTTTCCATAAACGCTGTGCGTATAGACGGCATCCGCTCGATCGGCTTCGATCGTATCGTTGCCCAGGTCAAGGACGCGCGCCAGGTGTTCGACGCCGACGTGGCCAACCGTGCCGCTGAAACTGAACAGGGCGACGCCTTCGCCATCTGCCTGATAGACGGACTGTCGGTTGTCGAGGAAATGATCACCGCCGCGCTTCACTGGGCGCTGGACGATATCCCGCTGCTCGGCGGATCGGCCGGCGACAGCATGCATTTCAACAAGACCTCGCTCATTTTGAACGGCGAAATCAGCGATGATTGCGCGATCGTACTGTTTTGCAGATCAGCTGTGCCATTCCGGATTTTCAAGACCGACAACTTTGTGCCGACGGAACGCAAGCTTGTCGTCACAAGATCCGATCCCGAGCGACGCATCATCTATGAATTCAACGCCGCAGAAGCAGCTGGGGAATATGCCCGAGCCGTTGGCATCGATCCGGGTTCGCTGTCTCCCATGAGTTTTGCCTCTCATCCGCTCGTTGTTCGTGTGGGAGGCGAGTACTATTGCCGCTCGGTGCAAAAAGTGAACCCAGACGGATCGCTGTCCTTTTTCTGCGCTATCGACGATGGCATTGTTCTTACAGTCGCCGAACCGACAGGCATGACGAAGTCCACGAACGAGGCCTTTGAAGGTGTTGCAAACGAAATCGGTCCGGTCGACTTCGTCCTCGGCTTTGATTGCGTGCTGCGCCGGATCGATGCCCAAAACCGGCAGGCAACACAGCGTATCCAGAAGATCTACGAAAAATACAATGTCGTCGGATTCAACACCTATGGTGAGCAATACCTGTCGATGCATCTGAACCAGACCTTCACTGGGATCGCCTTTGCACAACAGGCCTCTATCGCGGGAGAAAAGGCATGAGCCTGTCCGATATCGACGATGCTGCCAGGCTGAAGAAAATAAATGCTGCGCTGGTTGACCGCGTAGAGCAGGCGATGGACCAGCAACGCAACGCCTTTTCCCTGTTTCAAACGGCCATTTCCCTGGAAGGACAAATCCGGCGCCGAACGGACGAGCTCACATCTGCACTCAGACGCTTGGAGGAGACAAACATCGAGCTGGCGCGCCAGAAAGACATTTCTGAACGGGCCAACCGGTCGAAAACGGAGTTTCTGGCTGCCGCGAGCCACGACATTCTGCAGCCGCTCAACGCGGCTCAACTGACCATCTCCTCCCTTCACGAACTTCAGGTGTCCGATCAGGCGCGTGCCATGGTCAATCAGGTCGAGCGCTCGCTCGACACAATGAACGAGTTGCTCAGGACCCTTTTGGACATTTCGCGTCTCGATGCCGGTGTTACAACACCGCGCTTCACATCGGTCCCGATACCCCCGATCCTCGACAGTCTGCTCTCAGACCTCAGGCCGATTGCGGAAAAGAAGGGATTGCGTCTACGTGTGGCCGTGACGAACGACTGTGTCTACACCGACAGAGTGATGCTGCGCCGAGCCCTTCAGAACCTTATTGCCAATGCCATCCGGTATACAGACAGCGGCGGCGTCCTGATCGGCACCAGACGCCGTGGCGACGACATTTCAATCGAGGTCATCGACACAGGTAGTGGCATCCCCGAAGACCAACTGGAAAAGATCTTTGAGGAATTTCACCGGGGACCGCTGTCTCGCGGTGATGGCAATGCCGACACTGGAACGGGACTGGGGCTCGGTCTTGCCATTGTTCGAAGGTTGGTAACCGCCCTGAAACACGATGTGAGCGTCAGATCCAGTCCTGGACATGGCAGCGTTTTCCGGATCAAGGCCAAGCGATCCGAAGCACCTGCGGAACCAACCGGTGCGGAGCGCACCAAACTGATAGCAATTCCCGTCAATGCCAGCCTCAAAGGCAAGAAGATCCTGGTCATTGAAAACGATCCGGCCGTCCTTGAGGCCATGGAAGGGCTGTTAGCCACGTGGGGATGCATCTACAGGATTGCCCGCTCATGCGACCAGACCCTTGAAGCCGTCGATGCGGTTTCATGGGTGCCCGATCTGATCATTGCGGACCACCATCTGGATTTCGGAGACCTTGGCACTTCGACACTTGAAAAGCTGTTTGAGCTCCTGCCGTCGCGGGTGCCCGCGATACTGGCGACCGCCGATGCCTCTCAAGGTGTCATCGACAGAGCGCGTGAGCTCGGTGTCGAACATCTGACAAAACCGGTCAAACCGGCACAATTGCGCGCTCTGGCAACGCATCTGATCAACAAGGCGGGTTAGCACAAAGTGCCGACAAGGCACCTGACCTGTTCTGCCTGTGCAACTACTGACGCCATTTCGCGCGCCTCAATCGGAGGGAGGCGCAAACGGGGCAACGGTGCCCAAGGCCTCGAGTTTCTTGACCTCGATGACCACCTGTGTCCGGCTTGAAACGGCCAGTTTTCGCAGGATTTCAGAGACGTGTGCTTTCACGGTCGTCTCCCCTACCTGCAACTCATAGGCAATCTGCTTGTTCAACAAGCCGTCACAAATCATGTTGAGCACCCGGATCTGCTGAGGTGTCAGACTGGCCATCCTCTCGATCATCCGGCTGGTCTCTTCATCAATCGATTCTTCCACGCCGTCTTCATACGATTCAGGCAAGTAGACCGCACCGCTCATGACTTGCTGAATGGCCTTTGCCAGAATGGTCTTTTTGGAAGATTTCGGGATAAAGCCTGCTGCGCCATAGGCCATGACCTGGGCAATGATCGCCTGGTCTTCAACTCCGGATACAACGACGACTGGTAGCTGAGGGTAGTGAGTTCGCAAGTGCAGAAGGCCCTCCATTCCCGTCACGTCCGGCATGGAGAGATCGAGGAGGGCAAGATCGAACCCGGGCCTAGCATCCAGAAAACGGCAAGCATCTACCAGCGAGGCAGCGCCCAGGGCATCGGACCCTGGATAAGCCAGCTCCACCGCACTGTGCAGCGCCTCGCGAAACAAGGGGTGATCATCGATGATCAGAAATTTGGTCACATTGTCTGTCCCGCCTCGCAGGTCCTCTTCCTCCGTTGTGGTGTTGGTCCCTGGTAACAATTGTCAATCGCAATATCTTGGCCTGTTCGCAAGCAGTTGCCAACAGTTTCGAGTGCTGATCAGCTGTGTTCAGCTTCGCGCCCAAATGATCCTGAATGGTATTCGGAAGCATAGATGATTCGGCCCAAAATGCATTTGGCCTGGAAATTCTTTGATTGACGACCATCAGCAAAGAATTTCAAACCCGAATACAAGCATTTGTGATGACTATCACACCGACCCGCGCTTCCCTTAGGTAAACTTCGATTAGATAAAGCTGCTGCTGTGCCCAATAGCTTGGGAATTCGCATTCGCGTGGGCTGAAGACTGAATACCGATCGAAAAGGACCGGGTCATGATTACGATAACTTCACCCTCGATGTGCCTGAATGACGCGCGTTCGAACCGCATATACACCATGGACGTGACCAAGAGGGTCAGCGCGACCGATACTCAGCGCGAGATTGTCGATATGGTCGTTGCCGCAGCAAGCCGTGTCGAAGGCGGCAAGATTGAAAACCTGGTGCTCAACGCTCATGGGTCGCCGGGAACATTTCACATCGGCACAGGATTGAGTTCAAGCACCATGTCGCCCTGGTCGGATGTCCGTGACAAGGTTTTCAAAATCTGGTTCCGCGGCTGTCTTGTTGCCCGGATTGCCGGAGAACACACCTCCAGCCACGGAGACGGTTCCTATTTGGAGGCTCGGGGCCTGAATTCCGGCAACGGACACTCCTTTATCAGTGCGTTTGCCCGACTGACCGGGTGCTACGTCGTTGCGCCGACAGAAATTCAGAGCGCGGCGCGTCAACGCTCCAGTTATCCGCGGGGTCAACTCGACAGTTACGAAGGACTGTTGCTTAGTTACGATCCGCAAGGGCGGATCAGCTGGCAGCAACGATATCCTTCACTGCACAGCTACAACAATGAAACGGGCACTGTACGGCTGCCCAACAGCGAATAGCCAGATGTTGTTCCGTTGACCCCGGGGCTTCAGACACCCGGGTTTTGCCGGTAGCTTTGCTCTAGTTCGATCAGCCGCTGCTTGCGCCAGAGCCCGCCGCCATAACCTGTGAGCGATCCGTCTGATCCGAGCACTCTGTGGCACGGGACAACAAGTGCGAGCTGGTTGGCACCGTTGGCCCTGGCGACCGCCCTCACCGCATCCGGCCTGCCGATGGCATTTGCAAGTTCTGAATAGCTCCGCGTTTCGCCCGCGGGGATCGTCAACAGCTCACGCCACACATCCCGAGTGAAGGCGGAGCCGTGCAGCGCAAGCCTGGTTTCAAAGACGCCGCTTTGTCCCTCAAAGAACCGGTCCAATTCCTCTTGGATCTGGTCGGTGGTTGCAGTCCTGCCAAAGCCAATCTCACCCTTGGCATAGCCCTGCAGTTTTTTGAATTCGGCCGGCAGAGCCTTGCGGTCGAGAAACTCCAGAAGGTGCAACTGCGACTGGTCAGTGACGGCGACCAAAGGACCGAGCGGTGAAGACACCCAGTCGGCAACCAGCAACGGGTCTTTGGAAAAAGCACCCGGTGCCTGTCCGAGAATTTTCGCGAAGGCCTGTCGAAAGGCGCTCGGCGAGCCAAAGCCCGCTGTGATCTGCGCCTCGATCACTTTGCCTCCACCGGCCAATGTCGAAAACCCTTCCTGAAGGCGCCTCTGCCGCGCCATCTCCAGAAAGGTCATGCCGAATTGCCGTTTGAATGCGCGCCGTACAGTGGATGGATCAAATCCGAGGTGTTTCAGATCCGGCTCGCCCCAACGATAGGCGGGTCGCTTTTCAAGCGCCTCTATGAGTGGTTTGACCACCGGATCCGCACTCGCTTCGGGTGTTGTTGGCTTGCAGCGTTTACATGGCCGAAAGCCGGCGTCAAAGCACTCTGCAACCGTCTCATAGAAGGTGCAGTTGTCCCGTTTCGGCTTCCGTGCGGGACACGTCAGACGGCAAAAGATGCCTGTGGAAGACACACCAACGAAGAAGCGCCCATCGTAGGATGCATCGCGTTCCTGAAGCGCTTCATAAAGCGTGTCAAAACCTGGATTGAACTTCAACATACGCGGAGACTAATCCGACTGCCCGGCAGATGCAGCCGGAAATCGGGCGCATATTGATTTCTTGGAACTGTCCCTACCTGTAGACCTGCTCTTCACCCGGAAAACTGCGTTCCTTCACTTCATCCGAATACGCTTTGACAGCGGCTTCGATCTGCCCCCCAAGATTGCCATAGACCTTGACGAATTTTGGCGGTGTCGGATTGAGGCCGAGCATGTCTTCCAAAACCAGGATCTGACCGTCGCACGTGGCAGAAGCGCCGATACCAATTGTCGGGATGGGAATGCCTTTGGTGACCTGAGCTGCCAGCGGCTCCACCATTCCCTCCAGCACCAACGCAAATGCACCGGCCTCGGTGACTGCTCTTGCATCTTCAAAATGCTGTTCCCAGTCATCTTGCTGACGCCCTTGTGTCTTGAACCCGCCCATGACATGGACAGACTGCGGTGTCAGGCCGATATGTGCCATGACCGGGATGCCGCGTTCCGTCAGAAAGCGGATGGTCTCTGCCATTCGAACCCCGCCCTCCAGTTTCACTGCTCCGCATTGGGTTTCTTTCATGACACGCGCAGCATTCCGGAACGCCTCAGACGGACTTTCTTCGTAGGTGCCAAAGGGCATATCCACCACGACGAGAGCTTGCCTGGTGCCACGGACCACGGCCTTGCCATGCATGATCATCAGATCGAGCGATACGCCGACTGTCGACTCCATGCCGTGCATCACCATGCCGAGGCTGTCGCCGACGAGAATGAAATCCGCGTATTTATCGACGATGGCGGCAGTGTGCGCATGGTAGGAGGTCAAAGAGACGATGGGATCGCCGCCTTTGCGCTTGGTTATCTGAGGGGCCGTGATCCGGCGAACGGGTTTTTGCGCGCTCATGCGATTTCCTTTCCAAGGAGCTTGATCTTTTCGGGGACGCTTTCTCAGGCAGGCGCAACCACGCGCTGGTCGATCAACAATACCGTGTCGAACCGGACAGCCAACAACACCACCGCCGGCCGATCCAGACGGCCACCCAATTCTGCAAGCGTTTCAGCATCCCGGATGTCGACGCTCTTGATTTCTCCAGACGGCGCCTTTGCAAGCTCTTGCCGGACTGCCTTTTCAAGAGCGGCAACGTCAGGCCCTGACTTTGCAAGCCCGTCAGCCAGCTCGAGGGATTTCGAAAGGGCAAGAGCTTCCTGACGATGCCGCGCATTCAAACGAACATTGCGTGATGACATTGCCAGTCCGTCCGGTTCGCGCACTGTTGGGTGGCCAACAACATCTATTGGCATGTCAAGATCGCGGACCATCTGCCGGATCAAGGTGAGTTGCTGGTAATCCTTTTCACCAAATACCGCGATATCCGGAGCGACAATGTTGAAGAGCTTGCTGACAACCGTCGAAACGCCGCGAAAATGTCCCGGTCGCAATGCGCCTTGCAAGATACCCGAAAGTCCTGGCACCTCGACAAATGTGTCTCCACCAGCACCGTACATTTCGTCGACATCCGGTGCGAAAACGGCATTCACATTTTCTGTAGTCAGCAACGCCAGATCGCGTTCTTCGTCGCGCGGATAGGTGTCCAGATCCTCACCCGCGCCAAACTGCGTGGGATTGACAAAGATGCTGGTAACCACCCTATCAGAATTTTGCAGCGCCATCCGCACAAGGCTTAAGTGCCCTTCGTGCAGATAACCCATCGTCGGCACCAGTGCGACGCTCTGGCCGCTTCGCTTCCAATCGCGCACAGTCGCCCGCATATCCGCCTTTGACCGGCAGATGATCATTGCGCACCCTCCCTGGACCACGGCTGCTCTCGACAGCATCTTGCTTTTCGCAGGTGCAACATAGGGGGACAGTTTCTGAAGGTCCAGTGGCCAAAGGAAGCAAGCCAAATGCGGTTTGCCTGCCAAAACTCAGTGCCTGGAACCGCATGATTTCTTTGGCTCACGGACATGTGCCTTGCAGCCTTCATGTCAGGTGCGAAAAATCGTCTAGCGTTGCGACCGAGGCCTAAACATGCGTGTATTCCTGTTCATATTTCTCCTTTTTCTGCTGCCACAGGCCGCCGATGCGTGCGGATCCGAAACACCGTGCGAAATTCCGGGCGGTTATTATCTGGCGGCCGCCCCTGAAGACTGGGACAACAAGACGCCGCTTCGACTCGTGGTCTATTTTCATGGTTGGAACAGCTCACCAGAGGCGACTTTTCGAAACAAGGCCATGGTCAATGGCGCGACCCGACGAAACGCACTGTTTGTCGCTCCATTTGCAAAAACCGGATACTGGCGTCAGATCGGCGACGGGCGGGCTGAAAGCGGACGCGATGAAGCTGCATATATTCGCGCCGTTTTGGACGACGTTCGCAAGCGCTGGCCGATAGATGAAAGGCAAACCTTGGCCTCGGGCTTTTCACGCGGGGCTTCAATGGTCTGGAATGTCGCCTGCTACAGCGGCAACCTTTTCCGCGCTTATGCTCCCATTGCCGGTGGTTTTTGGCGATCGAACCCGGAGACGTGCCCTGCCGGGCCGGTCAATTTGCGCCATATTCACGGCCTTGCCGATGGTGTTGTCGCCTTTGACGAGATCGGGATTTACAACTCCATGCCAATCACCGAAGGCTTCGACATTCTGTCTGAGACAAATGGGGTTAAGGGCGAAGCGCGCGAAGTGGCAAGCGGTGATCAACGGCTAACTTGCTCACGCTGGGACAAAAGCGACAGCGGACGCGTTCTTGAACTTTGCCTTCACGAACGCGGTCATTCGATCCCCGCCGAATGGGTTGCGCAAGGTTTAGACTGGCTTGAAAGCCTTCCTGAAGGTTCATGACGTCGAAACAATTGCGTCAGTTTTAACTGCTCCCAAAGCCGTGCCAATTGGCCCGCGCCTGGCTGCGCTTTGCAGCCCTGGTGACATTCGAAGAAGGACAGTTACAAGTCTTTCTCATTGAAAGTTGGCTCGCTAAGATGACGTCACAAATCCCACTCTTCCAATCTTGAGAAACACGCCATCATGTACGAGCCCAGAGGAAACGGCAAAGCAAGGTCCGTGCAATCCGTGACGTTTGCCGAGGTGGAACCTCCGGACCACCTGCGAGACGTCGTGCATCGTTTTCTGGAACTCAGAACGAAAGAGAACCTTGGAGAGGACTACAGCTTTCACGCCCTGCCCGATGCATGCACTTATGCTGTCTTCGACCAGCTTGATGCATCCATTGCCGGTGTGACGCGACTGCAGGCGACTTCCGAAGAACTCAATCTTGGAAAACAGTTTCACTACGTCAATATCCGGTTTTTGCCGGGGGTCTGGCAATCCGAAAAGGAAAAGAGTTCCTACGGCATGGTTGCAGAGCCTTATACGGGCGACCTTCAATTGGCTGAACTCAACCATCAACTTGTCAAACAGAACGACTTCACCGCGAAACAGTCATTGCTCACCGCGTTTGTCGAGAGGCTTCTCGTCAGCGAGCATGTTGTCGCGAATCCTGTGACTGAAAAAATCTTTCGCCAGCTGGAGCAGATACACTCTGTTGCCGACATGGCTTCGTTCGCGCATTTGTCGCCGCGTCAGCTTCAACGCGTTCTGAAAAAGACGCTGGGTTTCACACCACATGATTTTCTGAAAGTGCTTCGGTTGCAGCAATCATTGAAAGGCGAGCCATCACTGTCTTATGCGGATCAGTCTCACTTCATTCATTCTTTTCGAAAGGCGACCGGATACACGCCTGCCCGATATTCCCGCAAGTTCGATGTCTGAAATCTACAATACAGGCAATTTGTAGATCGATAGGTAAATGGCATGTTCAACACGACCAAATGGAGTTGAAAATGTCGAAGATGAACGCCGTTGGATGGTTTGATATTTACGTCAACGAACTGGACCGCGCAGTTACGTTTTATGAGCAGGTTTTCGACCAGAAGCTGGAGCCGATCGGCGACCCGACCGGCGAAAATCAGATGATGAGTTTTCCGGCCGACATGAGCGCCTATGGAGCCGGTGGCGCCTTGTCGAAGTCTGAACACGCATCCCCAGGTCCTGGTGGTACCGTTGTCTACTTTTCATCCGAAGACTGTGCTGTCGAGGAGAGCCGTGTAAGCGCTGCCGGAGGCAAGGTCATAAGGCCCAAATTTTCTATCGGAGAATATGGCTGGGTCAGCCTGTGTCAGGATACCGAAGGCAATTTCTTTGGCATCAGTTCCATGACATGACTTCGTTTTGCGGGGCGCTAACTCTGGAGCCCCGCAAACCGGCGATGGAATAGCCTTACACGGTCCAGACGTTTATCGACGTTTCCCGGCCTCTCAGCTTGATCTGGCTTTTGGCCGAGAACTGAAATCCCGGGTCGGATGCATTCTCGGAAAGGCCGGCACGGCGCATCAGTTCTTCACTGACGACGCATTTGCATCCGAGTTCCCGGGTCGAGGCTTCCAGCCTGCTGGCCACATTGACCGTATCGCCGACAACTGCGAACTCCAGCCGTCTCGACGGTCCGATATCGCCCAGGATTACCGGACCGAAATGAACCCCCACCGAGACCTTGATGGGCTCTATGCCTCTGGCTTGAAGGTCCTTGTTCAAGGCTTCGGTTTCGTCAATGAGCTGCAGCGCCGCCTTCAACGCATTACCGGCGTCGCCTGATTTGGTTTCCGGCGTTCCGAAAGTCGCCATGACGCCATCGCCGAGGTATTTATCTAGCGTTCCCCCATTTTGAAAAATAGAGCGCTCCACGAAGGCATGATATTGGCGCAGGAGGTCCATGACTTCCTCAGGCGAATGATGTTCTGCAAACTGGGTGAAGCCGACAATATCCGCAAAGAGCACCGCCACTTCCTGTGTTCGAACAGCCCCGATGTCGCGATCTGTCGACGCCAGAACATCGACCAGGCTGGATGGGAAGTAGCGCGACAGGTTTGCCCTTTCCGCGGCGATACTGGCCTGCCGCATCAGGAGCTGGTTCGATCGCCACCCCTTGAGCGCCAACATGGCCGCGACGATCAGGAAAACGACAATTTCCTGAATGCGGACAGACGGGCGGACGCTATTGGGGTCCAGTTCGCTCCCCACAATCGAATGGCCTTCGAAAGCGATTGCGGCAGCTTCGCTGAGTTCAGGGATTTTCTGTCCGAAAACGGCAACATATATGAAACCGGCCAGCCAGAGCATGCCCACCCAGGTGCCGATCGCCCAGACCGTCCGCCAGGAATAGGCAAGTGTGGCAGCTGCCAGAAAAATGAAAAAGTAGATGAAATTGTCAAACCTGTAGATGAACGCGGTCGGCACGTCCTCACTGACGAAGGGGTTGGGCGTAACAAAGAGAAGTGTCAGCAGACTGACATCCAGGAAAATGAGGCCGAGTTCCGTACGCGAATAACCGACACGTGCCAGCCGCAACTGTAGCCAGCCGAGTGCAATAAACACCGCAACCCAAGCCTCGTAGTAAAGGACACTCACGCTCGGGTTGAGAAAGGGCAGAAGGAGCGCGACAATTGACATCGCCACGGTCCTGGCGATCACCGCGAGCCGGTGCCCTTCCATTTTTTCGATTTCGAGAGCCTGAGCCAGAAACTCGTTTGAACTGGCCTGCCGCCTTTCATCATCGCGCAATTGACGCAGTCGCGCGATAAACCTGAACGGTGAGGGTATTCTGAGAGCCGACATACTCACTCCGTGTCATCGCAATCGTTCCAGTAGCTATCCTCACAATTGGTTACGAAGGAAAGGAATTCCTACGCCCTGATCCGAAAAAGCCGAGCAGTGAATTGAGACAGCGTCACACATAATCGCAGGCTTCGGCGAAGGAACTGGAAGCTCTTCACGCGCCTCTGCTGGCCGGAGCGCGCGCTCTGCCATCATTTTCATAGAGATAGCCGATGTACCGCGTCGTCTTGTTCGAAACCGCTCAGCTTGGCGTCCGTTCAGCCCAGCCTGCGAAAATCTTCTCCAAACCCACGACGATGTAATAGAGAACGATGCCAAGCAGGGCCAAAGCAATCAGAACCGCGAACATGAGCGGGTAGTCCGAGTTGGTTTTTCCGCTGTCGAACAGCGCTCCCAGACCCCTTCCATGAGGGCTGACGATCTCCATCAGATTGGTCCCGATAAAAGCCAGCGTCACAGAGACTTTCAACGCACCGAAAAACTCAGGGAGCGTTTTCGGCAGCGCGATCTTCCAAAAAATCGTGGTCTGCGACGCACCGAGAGATCTCAAGATATCGCGATACTCAGGCTCCAGCGTGGACAATCCGATCGACACGGAAACGGCGATCGGAAAAAAGGAGATCATGAAGGCGATCAGAACCGTATTAAAGTCGTGTGCACCGACGAACATGAGCGCGACGATGGGAACAACCGTCGCCTTCGGGACTGCGTTGAAGCCGACCAGCAACGGATAGAGCGCATCTCTCATGGTGCGCGAGAATCCCATCACCATTCCAATTGCAATACCGACAATGACTGCCAGCAACAGTCCAACGACCGTGCGCCAAAGCGTCTGCCAGCCCATGACGAGGAACAATTCCCAGTACCGCACATAGGCAGGCCAGAGATCGCTCGGCGAAGCCATCTTGTAGTTAGGCCAGTCATTTACCCAGACAAGCGCTTCCCACAGCAGCAGGAAAACCAGCATCGCAAACAGCGGCACGATCACATTGCGCAAGCGTCCGTTCATGATGCAACCTCTTCGGGAACGCGCCCTTGGGCAATTTCAATCTGATGCCGCAGAATTGTGAGCCTTTCGGCTGCTTCTGTGGTGTAGAGCTCTTCCAGATTTGCCGGAGCTGACCGGTCGATATTCATGACATACTGTGTGCGTGCCGGCCGCCCGGACAACACGACAACCTGATCCCCCAGAAAAATGGACTCTCTGAGATCATGAGTGATCAATACGCCGGTGAACGGTTCCTTGGCTTTCAGTTCATGCATCGTTTGCCAAAGGTCTTCTCTCGTGAAGGCATCAAGCGCGCCAAAAGGTTCATCCAGGATGAGCACCTCCGGCTGATGCACCAGTGCCCGGCATAGGGACGCCCGCTGCCGCATGCCACCAGACAATTCCGACGGCCGCTTGTCCTCAAAACCTTCCAACCCGACCAATGACAGCAAATGCCGCGCCCGCTCTTTCGCGGCCTCGCCTTTCAAGCCGTTGGGAACAATCTCCAAAGGCAACATGACGTTCTTCAAGATAGACCGCCATTCCAATAGAACCGGATTTTGAAACGCCATGCCGACTGTCGAGCGAGGTCCTCGAACCCGTTCACCATGAAGCCAGACTTCGCCTTCATCGGGACGCATCAGCCCGGCAATAAGGCGCGTCAACGTTGACTTACCGCAGCCGGAAGGGCCCACAACAGCGCAAAACCCGCCTTCTTCGACCGACAATTCAAGCCCATCCAGGACTGGCAATGGCCCGGCAGCCGTCGGATAGGCATGCCGCACGCCCTTAATTTCAATCAATGCTGTCATGAGATCCTTGATGGCCAGGGGCTTGTAGCCCCCTGCCTTTTTACTTCAAAGAAAAACCGCCTTCAGGCAGGTAAGCGTCCGTGAAATAGAGGCTGGCGTCAGGCTCATTCTGGAAGTCATAGACCGTCCCGATCTGCTCGATCGCACTGGTCATGCGATCCGCATCAATACCGCCCATGCCGTTCGCGGTCGTGTAGTCTGTGACGACATTGGCATCGATCGCCAGCTGCAGGCGGCGCTGCTCAAGCGCAGCATCGGCTGCCGGGTTGCGTTTGACCAGCGCAGGTATCACGGATTCGGGATCGGCGATCGCATCTTTCCAACCCATGGCAACAGCCTCAAGAAAGCTTTTGACCACTTCAGGGTTCGCAGCTGCGTATTCCGTGTTGACGATAACCGCATTGCCATAAAGATCGAGACCGTGGTCAGCCATCAAAATGGTCGAGATGTCGTCTTCCGGAACGCCCAAGCGAACAAGGTTCAAATAAGAGCTGAACGAAAAGCCCGTGATAGACGAAACGTTTCCTTCAGCCAGCATCGGCTCGCGGGTCGGGAACCCAACAGGCTCGACTTTGATGTCGTCCATATTGATGTTGTTTTCGGCGGCAAAAATCGGGAACTGCGCCCAGGCGCCGTCTGGTGGCGGTGCACCAAGTACCTTGCCGGCAAGGTCTCCCGGGCCTTCGACACCCAGCGACTTGCGTCCAATGACGGCAAAAGGAGGTTTGTCATAAACCATCATCGCGGCAATGACGGGTGCGCCCGGGTTCTGGTCGATGAATTTGATCAGGCTGTTGATATCTGCAAACCCGATCGGGAATGCACCTGTTGCGACCTTCGGAATTGCATCCAGGGACCCGGACCCTGCGGTGATCTCGACGCTCAAGCCCTTCTCATCAAAGTGGCCGTTGTCAATGGCGGCAAAATAAGGCGCGGACGGTCCTTCAAATTTCCAGTCCAGAGCAAAAGGGACAGCGGTCTTGTCACTGGCTACCGCGGCCGTTGCTCCGAATGCCACGACCGCAGCCGCGACGATTTTGCTGTAGAACATGAACGTCTCCCGTTACTTCAACTGTGCCAGCGATAAGCTGGGCCTCTACTGCGCCAAACGTTAGAGAGTGAAATCGCGATTTGCAAATCTTTTTGGCACGTTTATTTTTTGAGCACACCCTCAGAAATAGCAGACGGGATCGTGAGCTGAGCCGGAAAGCGTTCCGAACGCAAAAACACGCATAAAACCCTCAGGCTTGCGCCTAGCCTCAAGTCGCATGGGGACAGCGTTCCATTCCGGAAAAAGCCCCACAAACTGAAGGTTTGCCAACTCCGGTCCCCTCAATTGCGCTTTTTCCAGTTTTGCTTAACCAAATGCTACCAGCCGGTTTTGCTTCTTAAAGTTGTTTGTTTCTCAATCCACTATCCAAGCGACACCAAATTGAGCATGCCCAGAAACTCACCTTTGGCCACGCCAGACCCACCGTTTTCGCAACCAGTTGGCATTAATCGGCCGCGCTTTACCTAAATTGCAAACCTGTCACGCACAATCAGAGGCAATCATTGTGAAGAGGCGTCTTATGTCATCATTTCTTGCCAATCGATCGATTGCATTCAAGCTTGCACTTGTTTGCTGGGTACCGGTCTTGGCCCTGATCGCCATAAGCGCACAGAAGATCCACATTGAATATCAGGCCTGGCAAAAGGCGGAGGCCATCGGACAAGTGCTCAATGTCGCTCCGGTCCTGTCAGATCTGATTCATGATATTCAACGCGAACGTGGATCGTCTGCAGGCTTCGTCGGCTCTCGAGGATTAGCGTTCAAAAAGTCGATAAATGGTGAAAGATCCGAAACAGATACCGATCTGAAGAGGCTGCTGGCAACGGTTGGAACACCTTCCGGAAAACTTGCCTCCTCCAACTTCACAGACCCTTATAACGGCGCGCTCTCCGACTTGAGGAAGCTGACGAAGATCCGACAGGAAGTCGATTCATTTCAGATAACCGTGCCGGAAATTGCAAACTACTATACGGACGTCGTCGCACAGCTACTCGAAGCGATAGAACAAATGAAGCTGTCGGTCGACAACGCGGAAGTTCTGCACCAGATCTCGGCCTATATCGCGCTACAGCATGCCAAGGAACATGCGGGCCTCGAACGCGCCATGGGTGCTGTCGGCTTCGGCTCCGGGAGCTTCGCACCGGAGATCTACCAGCGGTTTTTGAGCCTTGTTGCACAACAGGACTACATGTTTTCTCAATTCCGCCAGAACGCGCCGACCGAAGCTCTCGTCCTATTGAGCAAGTTGCAGCACGGACCATTGGAAGTTCGTGTCCAGGAGTATCGGGAAATTGCGCAGCAGAGCCCCTATGGCGGAAGCGCGCGCCTAGTATCCGGAACGGACTGGTGGGACGCAACGACTGCCCGCATCGACGTACTCAAATCAATCGAAGACCGATTGTCACGATCGCTGCACGAATGGGCTCTGGAAGCCTGTCACCAGGCCTGGGTTTCGTTCGTTACGCTGACAGCGTTTCTGTTTGCACTCGTGGCTGGCGCCAGTGTCGTTTCGCTGCTGGTATATCGAGAAATCCAGCCGCCAATCGCGCGTATCAACGCATCGATGGCCAGCTGGACAAACGACGGAACCATGCCGGACCTGAAAGAAGCGCAACGTGAAGACGGTATCGGCGAGCTTGCACGCACCTTGAATGACCTGCGTCACCGGTTGGAAGACACACGGAAGACCGATCTGGAACGCAATGCCCGCGAACGGGCACAAACACAAGAAATGAAGCTGCTTTCCGATCTCAATGAATGGCTTCAGTCAAGTACATCGACCGACGAACTATATACGATGATTGAAACATTCATGGCGAAATTGCTGCCGGGCAGCAGCGGCAGCGTCTACGTCTATTCCAATTCGCGCGATGTTCTGGACGGGACTTGTTCCTGGAATGGCGGTGTCCTGCACGAGCACATTCGCCCCGACGACTGCTGGTCGCTGCGTCGTGGCCGCGGCTACTCGTTCAAAACCGATGATATCAAGTTCGCCTGTGAGCACACGCAGCCTCATCACGACGGCCCTTACTATTGCATCCCGATCCTGGCACATGGCGAAACCGTTGGCATGATGCACCTGAAACCCCTGCCGGGCATTTCGACGGATACTTTCTTCGAAAGCTATCGGCTCGCCCAGCTGGCCGCGGAACAAATCAGCCTTGCCATTGCCAACAGCAAGATGCGTGATCAACTGCACCAGCAATCCATTCGCGATCCTCTGACCGGCCTCTTCAACCGGCGGCATTTCATTGAAGTTCTGAGACGAAATGTCGAGACGTCAAAGCGCACGAAAGCGCCCTTTGTGCTGGCATCGATAGACGTCGATCACTTCAAGCGGTTCAATGACAACCACGGACATGACGCAGGAGACATGGTCCTGCGCGCTGTCGGGGCGACGCTGGAACAGGCATGCGGCGTTGAAGAATTGCCATGCCGAATAGGCGGCGAGGAGTTCATGCTGCTCTTGTCTGACACAACATTGGAAGCAGCTGAAAACCGCGCCGAGGACATCCGTCAACTGATCGAAAAAATCAGCGTTCGCTATGGCGAAAAGTCCCTGCCGAAGATAACCATTTCCGTCGGACTGTCTGCATTTCCTGATCATGGGTCACTGCCGCAGGATCTTATGCAGACGGCAGACGATGCCCTTTACAAATCAAAGGCGGCTGGACGAAATCAGGTCACCGTTGCAAATCTGGTGAAAGACGTTCCAGATCAGCCAACCGTCGATTTTGAAAAGGTCAAGGAAGAGCTGATCGACCACGTTGACCAGCGGGTTGCAAAAATCTAGACCCTCACGATGGCGCAAACACCGTTCTCGTCAGACGACTTCACCAAAAGCGCATTAACCTGCGCCGCACGAATGAAACAAGGCATTACTCAAACAAATGCGTCTTCATGATTGTTTTTGAAACTGTGCGCATAAAGGTCCGGAAATGGCGCCTCAGCGACTTTGACACTTTGCTTGCAGTCTATGGCAACCCGGACGTCTGTAGATACATTGATGACGGATCGCCTCTCTCACCGGACGAGGCCAGAGCCTGGTTGTCGGTCACTGAGAACAATTATGAAAAGCGCGGTTATGGGATGTGGGCTCTGACTTCAAGAGACACCGGCGCAACGATCGGCTTTGGAGGTCTGGTGCATCCCGGCAATCAGAAAACTCCTGAAGTCAAATACGCCCTTGGTGTAAATTTCTGGCGGCAAGGCTTCGCGACGGAATTCGTGTCTGCCGCATGCAGTCATGGATTTGACTGCTTCGCTTTGAACTCCATTATCGCAACCGTTGCCGCGGAAAACGGAGCATCAATTCATGTTCTCGAGAAATGCGGTTTCAGCGCCACGGGAAACCAGTTGGAGAGCGACGGTTCGATCACTCGCATCTTCCAAAAAACAGCAATCTGAGCTTTGGGATTGGTCTGCGCCGCTAAGGCTCCTCAGAAGAATCCGAAGTCATCGAAACTGTTCGGCGCATCCTTATCGGTTACTAAGGACTGGGCTTCGCCGGAACTGGAATGACCACCTGTCTGGCCAGGTTTCCAAATAGGAGGATGCATGGTTTCGATCGGGATCCACTCCCCGCCTTCTGCATCTTCGTCCGCGGACACGCCGCTGAAATCAAATCTGTCTTCTTCAGAATTGCTCCCGGAAGTCCTGTCGTCTGCATTCAGGTCGCTTACTTTGTAAGATGTAATAAATGCGTTTGATACGCGGGGCATTTCCATCTCTCCTTCTGTTCAACCTTGGAGCAGGTGCCCCAGCGTGAAGTCAGATTAGAAGGCGCCGAATTTCCGGTCTGTGATGAGGATTACGAAGTTCGCAAATCCGAATTCTTGCTACAGACACGCTCGATAAAGAAGACGTCCCTACGCTGAACAGCTGTTCCTGATCCCGACAAGCCATCACATGCCTGAAGACAGGTGAAACGCAGGATTGACTGGCCGGCAACCACGCAAACTGCAATTGCCGACGCCGCGTTCATTTCGAGGGGTAATCCGGTGTGGACTACCTGTGATCAGGCACCCCGGTGACGATTGCTTGGCTCGAAGCCCGATTTTTCCGCCTGTCTTGGTTCACGTACCCAGACTTCACGGTTCGGGTGCATACCGCCACCGCGAACGGCGGGAACGGCAGTGTGACGTGCCCTGTGCAACAGCCTCGTATCGGCAACGCCGCAATTGGGATGCTGACCGCCATGGTCGGCGACGACTTTATCCCACGCCCCTTTACGAGCAGCCAGAACGGCAGGGTCTTCGAGAGCCGTGCAGTTCAAGGTGTTGCTGTTCAGATCGACGATAATGGCATCGCCATCTTCGACAAATGCAATCGGGCCGCCAAGGGCCGCTTCAGGTCCGACATGACCGATTACTAGGCCAACGGAACCGCCAGAAAAGCGCGCGTCCGTCATCAGGGCGACAACAATGTCGCGTTCGCGGCAAAGCGTGGTGATACGGGACGTTGGGTCCAGCATTTCCGGCATCCCAGGAGCACCGCTCGGCCCGGAATAGCGGACGATAATCATGTCCTTGTCCTGGAAGCTGTCCGGCGCTTCATCAAGCGCCTTGATAAGGTCTGCCTCGCCTTCAAACACCCGCGCGCGCCCCTTGAAAAGATTGTCTTCCAGACCGCCTTCCACGCCCGCAAGTTTCAAAATAGCCGAAAAATCCGGAGACAGGTTACCACCGAGCATTCTGAGCCCGCCTGTCGGCTTGAAAGGCTCAGCGACCCCGTGAATGACATCGCCATCGGGCGCTGGAGTGTTCAAGTCGTCAACCTGCTCGGCAAGCGTGCGTCCGGTACACGTCATCATGTCACCGTTCAGAAGACCTGCGTCCAGCAGTTCCTTGACAATCACCTGGACGCCGCCGACGCGGTCGATATCAATCATGGAATAAGCGCCATATGGCCGCGCATTGGTTAGGACCGGCACAACGTTTTTCGACAGGTGATTGAATTCTTCAGGTGTCATGACATCGCGCCAGAAGTGCTCATAACCGGCGGCACGAGCGATTTCGGGCACGTGTAGAACCACATTGGTCGAGCCACCGATGGCCATCGCCACGATCACAGCGTTCCGGATCGAGTCCCGCTTGACGATATCGCGCGGCTTCAGACCGGATGTCATCATGTCAGCGAGATGGGAAACGAGCTCAGCCGGGAATTCTTCAAGGCGCCGAGGATCGTCGGAAGCGGGCGCGACCATGTGAAGAGGTTGAAGGCCGACGACTCCGATGAAGGTTTGCATGGTGTTGTAGGTAAACATGCCGCCGCAACTGCCAATGCCCGGGCAGGCATTGCACGCTATGCGATGGCGGACTGCCGGATCCGGATGACCTGCAACCTGATACGCGCTGACAATATCCAGAGCTTCCCCGGTTTCGGGGTCCCGGCCTGGCCGGATGGTGCCATCCGACATGATGATTGCCGGTTCGTTGTGTTCCAGAACGGCTGCCATAGTACCGACCGGCGGCTTGTCGCAGGCAACCACGGCGATGGTTCCGGCAAGGCCCGTTGCCTCCAGATGCTCACACAGGGAATCGTTGGTGACTTCCCGGCCCAGGAGCGAATAGCGCATCTCCCGTGTCCCGTTGCGGATACCGTCGGAGGTCGCGATGGTGAATTCCGGCTGAACCAGTCTGTATTTCAGTTCATCCGGACCATTGCCAATGCGGGATTTGAGGTGCTCATGAATAGCATCCACTTTGGAGGCAACGCCGAGGTAACACTGGCTGTCTCCCTTCGTCCCGACAACACCGACTGAGGGTTCGTGAATAAGTTCCGGATCTGTCCCCAGTTCTCTGGCAACCCCAATGGTCTGAGCGGACCGGCCAGGGTGGCGATCAATCAGGACGATTTTCGAACCCTTCATTTTTTTCTCCCTCACGTCGAGCACGATTACGTGTGCACCTGTTATCCCGTTTTTCAGCCACTGAATAGCCTCAAGCTGCACGGATCAGGAGCATTACCCGTCCAAAATAAACCAGTCGCAAATAATTGGCTTGATTTCGCTGTTTTACCTAAAACGCACCATCATAGGCTCGGCGTGGAATTCGGCAGGCCAGCAAAGTGAAACCGTCCCGCTTCAGTGCTGCTTCTGCTTCCTGTTTCAGATCGTTTTCATTCTCGATCCAGACACCGTGCCCGCCATATGCGCCAGCCACCGCCGGGAAATCCGTCTCGCTAAAATCCACACCTACATTCGGTCTTTGACTGCCGCGCTGTTTCAGTTCGATCAGCGCAAGACTGGTATCGACCAACACACAGATGATCACGGGGATATTCAGATCGCGCAGTGTTGAAAGTTCTCCGAGGCACATTTCGAGACCTGCATCTCCGACAAAGGCGATGACCGGTGAGCGATCGTCGACGAGACGGTGACCCATCGCGAGAGGAACCGCGCACCCCATGGTGCAAAGAGCCGATGACTGGAGCATTTGCCTCGGCATCGGGCAGCGCCAGATTTGACTGACCAGAATGCGGTGCGCGCCACTGTCAGCCGTTGCGACCGTGTTCGCAGGCATGACGTCGCGCAGCGTATGGAAAACCCTGCCAGGGCCCCAGCCGGACGGCTCCGGTTGAAATGCCTCTTCGAGATCCTTACGCACCTTTGCCGGTTGGCCGGCAGCCCAGGAAGACTGTTCCTTGCTTCTGGCGTCCGCCAAAAGTTTCAAAGCCGGGGCGACAGCGCTGCGAAGTGTTGCGGAAACGGCGTGCATGCCATGTGTGCGCAGCACCGATGTCACGTCGATGACATTCGCCGTTTCCTCCCAGGGATTGCGCCAGTTGATGCGCATCTCGATCGGGTCATAGCCCAAAAGAAGAATGCAATCGCTCTGATTGATCAGCGGCAGCAGGTGGCCATCAGCCTTTGGTGACAGACCAGCGCCTCCAAGTGCAAGTTCGCTGTTTTCGTCCAAAAGACCCTTGCCCTTGTAGCTGGTCACAAGGGGAATATTGAACGTTTGGCAGAGCTTGGAGATCTCGACCGAAGCACCTTCGTTCACGGCATCGACACCGGCGATGGCGATCGGACGTTCTGCCTTGGCAAACACCGCAAGCGCTGTCTCAAGGTCAGGTCCCTGAAACGGTGCACTGGCCACAGGTGCGGAGGAAAAACGCTCGCTCCAACCCTCTTCCGTTTCCGCTTCAGCGACCTTGATCGGAACATCTATGTGCACCGGCCCTGGCTGACCGTCGAGCGCAATTGCCAGAGCTTTTTCCATCATCACGTCCAGCGCACCAAGGCGGGCTGAGAAGCTTGCCTTCACGATTGGCCGCAACAATTGCTGGTGATCGAAAACCTGGTGCGTGTAGCTTTCCGCATCGGCCTGATCGACGCAGCCCGTCAGGAAAATCAGCGGCACGCGGTCCTGCCATGCGTTGGCAACGACATTGATTGCGTTTGCTGCGCCCGGACCGATGGTAGCCAGAAGCACACCTGGAGCACCGTCAGCATGCCAACCGCCTTCAGCCATGAAGCCTCCGGCATTTTCATGTTTGACCAGAACGAAATTCAACCCCGCCTGATCGAGCGCCTGCATCAACGCAAGAACTTCACCGCCAGGGATGCCAAAAGCATGACGGCAACCAGCTGCGTGAAGTTTGCCTGCTATAATATCTGCACCAGTGGTCATTGAAATGCTTACCCTTTATTTGGAGCATCTGCCCCAAGATCCAAAATACCTTTTGCTTCCAGATCCGAAAGCTGCTCTGCGGTCAGTCCCAGGTGACGAGCGAGCACGTCTTGTGTGTCTGCACCAAGCAACGGTGGCGCGTTCCTGTAACCAACCGGCGTTTTCTCCAGGTTGATGGGAGATCCAATCAGGTCAACGTCTCCGCTGAGCGGATGCGGCAGTGTAATGCGCATGTTGCGCTGCCGGATTTGCGGATCATCGAAAACCTGTCCCAAATCATTGACAGGGCCGCACGGAACACCTGCCTCTTCGAGCAGCCTGATCCACTCGTCTGCCGTCTTTTCAATGGTGAGACGCCGGATCAAGGGGACTAGCTCCTTGCGATTTCTTACTCGATCCGCGTTCTTGGCAAATTGAGGATCGGCGCCAAGCTCAGGCGCACCGGCAACCGCGCAAAACTTTTGAAACTGGGTGTCGTTGCCAACCGCAATGATGAAAGACTGATCTGCGGCGGGAAAGGTCTCATAAGGAACGATGGTCGGGTGCCCATTACCAAGCCGACCAGGGACATCGCCGGACACCAGATACCCAACGCCCTGATTGATCAGCCAGGAGACCTGCGCATCGAGCAAGGAAATGTCGATATGCTGACCTTCATCCGTTGAATGCCGATGGTTGAGGGCAGCAAGGATCGAGACCGTTGCGTACATTCCGCACATGACGTCGGCAATGCCGACACCGCACTTTGTCTCCGTGCCGCCATCCTCGTCGGCAAATCCGGTAAGCGACATGATCCCGCCCATGCCCTGGATCAGGAAATCGTAACCTGCACGATGCGCATAAGGCCCGGTCTGGCCGAAGCCGGAAATCGAACAATAAATGAGGCGCGGATTGCGCGCTTTCAAAGTTGCGTAGTCGAGGCCACGCCGTTTCAGGTCCCCAACCTTGAAATTCTCGACCAGAATATCTGCCTTGACGGCGAGATCGGCAATCAGGCTCTGGCCTTCCGGGCTGGACAGATCAATCGCTACAGACGCCTTGTTGCGGTTCGAGGACAGGTAGTAAGCGCTCTCGGCGGTCTCATTTCCATTCTTGTCCTTCAGGAAAGGCGGTCCCCAGCCACGAGTATCGTCGCCGCGGCCCGGGCGCTCGATCTTGATCACCTCCGCTCCAAGATCGCCCAGGATCTGGGTACAGGTCGGACCAGCCAGTATTCGCGAAAGATCTAGAACAACAAGACCGGACAGAGCGCCGGGATCGGGGCTGGATGGGGACACACTTCACCTAAACGTGCTGAATTTCGTCGGAAAAGGCCACAGGGGCGCAGCCGCGTCAACAGCACCGTTGCGCTGACGCGCACACTACGGCTCAAATTCCTGTCAGTTCGCGGTGAACGTTCACCCCTTTTCGGTCCACCCCATCATGGAGCCAAGCTCAGTCCACGCACGCTTGATCCATTTTGCTTCAACACTGTGGCCGCCATCATGCAAACAGAGTTCCAGAAGCCCCTCGCTGGGTTGCCAGCGTTCGCAGGTCAAATTGCCGTCGGTAAATTTCTGCGGTGCCGCGTCTTCAAGACCATTTTGCCGGCGCCAGACATCAAAGCTTTCAAAAACATCTCCCTGCTTCCACTGGCCGCCGCCGAGCCACCTGCCCGCGAGCGGCACGACCGTATCGCTGGTGCCGTGAACATGAAAAAGATAGGGCGGTTCTGTCGGACAGTCTTTCGGCAGCGGTTCCCAGAAGGCTCCGGCAATCGGAGCGTAGCCAGAAAACTTTCCGGAGTCCTGACAGGCCAGATACCAGGTCATGAAGCCGCCCGATGAAAAGCCGGACAACAGTGTCCGGTTCTTGTCGACGCCGAATTTGTCGGAAAGGTCACTCAGAACACTGTCGAAGAAGACGGCCTCATCGCGCAGATTTCGAGGCGCCGTGGGAAAGGACCACGTGCCGTCCACGCCCTGGACAGCGACAAAGGCAACGCCCAGCTCATCGGCCATGCGCTGAAAGCCTTTGTTGCGGATCGCATTGACAGCCTTTCCACGATGGCCATGCAGATAAAAGATCGCGCCGAGCACTTCTCCGTCTTCATGCGCCTTCGGAAGGTGGATGTAGTACTGCCCGTTTTCGATTTCACAAGGGACTTCTTCGCCGCACCCGGTTTCTGCGGCTGTGCTGTTTCCGCCCGCCAGGACAACGCCGCTCAATACGGCGGCACAGCCTACGAAAGAGTATTTTTTCGACAACACTTCCGGCTCCTCACCCATCGCATATGGTTCGCGGACTGCCGCAAAGAATTTGGCGCCCCGCCTGCAAACATTGGAGCGGCGCGGGAATTTGTCCAGCCGGCGCCGTTCACAAGTCGGAGAGAGCCATCAGGGTGAGTGTGCAACTATTCCCAGGAGCCGTCGGTGGGAATTTTCAGTGTCCGGCCGCAATGCTTGCAATGAACAGCATCCGTATCGTGCCGGTTCAAGCCGCAGTCGGGGCAGGAAATCCTGACTTTGGAAGGCCGGAAAATCGTTTGAACCAACCGTAGAAACAGGGCAACTCCGAAGATCATGATCAGGACGGTCATGAGCCTGCCAACACTGTCGGTCATCGTGATGTCGCCAAACCCGGTTGTCGTCAGGGTCGCAACAGTGAAATAGAGCGCATCGAGATAGTTGTTGATGTTGGGATTGCGGTCGTCTTCCACCACAAACACGATAGCAGTGACCACGAAAATGAAGACGATCAAGTTCACGCCCGACTGCAGAATTTCCTCGTTGCGCCTGAACCAGCTGGACGCATCGCGCAGCTCCTTCAGAAGATGATAGGACCGCATCAAACGCAACATGCGCACGACACGCAGGAAGGCAAAGTTTTCAAGGAAGGCGGGTGCGATCAAAGATGCAATCACGACAACGTCGGCCAAAGACGTAAAGCTGACGACATAGCGCCCCGGATTGGCTGCCGCGATCATCCTGGCAACATAGTCGAGCAGCAGCACACCTGCGATCACATAGTCCAACGCATGATGTAGCCGCGCCGGGTCAAGAACCGAAGAGACAACGAAATAGCCGATCGTGATCAGATCGAAAGTAAGCAGTGCATAGCGAAAGACCCTGGCTTTGGTGCTGTGACCGAAATAAAGCTGTCGGAGAATTGTTTTCAGAGAGAATGTTTCCGCGGCCATTGGATTTGCCTTTTCCCGGTTCAGTTTGACCGCAGTCCGACGGCAACCGCCCAGCCAATTCGCGTCACAAGCAGGTCGCCTGATTGAAGACCTAACACGCATTCGTGCACAATCTGCATGATGATGCTGCGATGCAGCTGTTTATTCCACAGCCTCGGGGCACTAAGGTCGCCAAAGCAAAAACGGCAAAAAGCCAACAGACGATAGGACTGGACGTTATATGTTTGATTTGTCGGGACAAGTTGCCTTGGTGACGGGAGCCAGCCGAGGCATAGGCGCAGCAGCAGCCCGAAGCCTTGCCAAATATGGAGCCAAAGTGGTTCTCGCAGCACGCAGCAGCGCAGATATCGAGCAGATCGCGGACGACATTCGCAAAAACGGCGGGGATGCTGCGGCCGTAACGTGCGATGTTGCCGACTACGGGGACATGGAAAAGGCCGTTCAGTTCGCGCTGGACACTTTTGGCGACATCAGCATTCTCGTCAACAATGCCGGCGTCATAGAGCCCATTTCACGGATTGAGACATCCGACCCCGAGGCTTGGGGGCAGGTCATCGATATCAATGTCAAAGGGGTTTATCACGGCATTCGCGCCGTCGCTCCGCACATGCTTGAAAAAAGTGCCGGAACAATTGTCAATATCAGCTCCGGCGCCGCCGTCGGCGCCCTTGAAGGCTGGAGCCAATATTGTTCTTCCAAGGCAGCGGCCCTGTCGCTCACACGCTGTGCCGACAAGGAGTTCGGCGACAAGGGCCTGCGTGTGGTCGGCCTCAGCCCGGGCACCGTTGCGACACAAATGCAGGTGGATATCAAGGCATCCGGCATCAATCCTGTCAGTCAGCTCGACCCTGCTGTGCACATACCTTCAGAATGGGTCGGCGAAGCCATTTGCTGGCTGTGCACGGATGCCGGTGACGCCTATCGAGGCGTCGACTGTTCCTTGCGGGACGAGGACGTTCGCAAGGCAGCCGGTCTCATACAATAAACATTCAGAATCAAAAGAGGGCCGCAATGCGGCCCTCCCATGAGATCGACGTGTCCGAATGTCCGGATCAGATCCCAGCGAAACCGTTCAAAACCGGAGGCTGCTCCAGCATCGTTCCATTCCGCCCAGACTTTCGGACCACGATCGGATACTCACTAGACATGGGCACACCTCCTTTCAGTTGTTGCAGACACAATAAATGTGAGGCTGAAATCTCAACGAGACAAGGCGAAAATCATATTTCCCCTGCTTTCGAGATGCTGATCAGACCGGCCTGTTACCGAGAGGCAACAGCATTATCCGCAATTGTCTGAAAGACATCATCCAGCTCGGCGGCGAGTTCGGCGAGCGCATCCCCGCCTTCGTCCATATAAGGGGCGAAAACAAATCCAGGCGTTTTCCAGGATAACGTTCCGCTGCCATCGCTGTTCTCGGTGACATAAAACCGGATGGGTGCTTCAATGCCCGCAGCAACCGATGCTTCAAGCATACGGATGGCATAATCGTTTCTGTAAACGCCCATGATGCGATTGCCGGGTATTTTCAACCCACGTCCCTTGGCTCCAGCTGAGGCACTTGCCTGCGTGACGAGAAGCATCTTTTCAGTTTTCACCGCCGCTTTGACGCTTTCGACCAGGTCGGAATAACTTTGCTCAGTCGGGATGACTTTCCAGCCTTCCCGGTCCGAAAGACTGTCCGCCTGGGAGACGCCAACGGCGACAATCAGCCAGATAAAGACACTTATCAATAGACGCATATTGCTTGCTCCCGCACTCACGTAGTCAATTCCGGCACCCTAATGGCCACCTGCCTCACAGCGCTCTCACAATGCGGTGTGCCGGGTTTCCCTCAGCCCATGCCAAGCCGCAGTCTCAACCTGGTGCCGGCAAGACTTCCCAGAAAACCGAAGACGAGCCAGAGCCAGCCATGAAGTGAACCGGATACCAGTCCGCCCAGATAAGCACCAATGTTGCAGCCATATGCCAGGCGTGCGCCGTAGCCCATGAGCAGACCACCGGCGAGTGCGGTCAGCACATCGCGCCGACTGAGATGCCAAACAGGAGCGAACCGGCCAGCAAGGGCCGCCGCCGCCATGGCTCCCAGAATGACGCCAAAATCCATGACGGAGGTGGTGTCCCGCAGAACCGAGTTGTCCAAGGCTCCGCGTTGCCAGGTCCAATAGGGCCAGGTTTCGACCGTCAACCCGACAGCTTGAAAGGCCTTGGCCCCCCAAAGTGCAAATGCCGAGGTTATGCCCCAGGGCCGACCGACGACGACAAAGGTTGCTATGCCAACGACGGCGAGCATGAGCGCGCCCAACATGGGCGACCAGGGACCTTTGAGAAAACTCTCAGTCCGCCTTGCGGGCGCGATCTCGCCATGAGCGCTCTTTTCAATCCGCAGCGTCAACAAGGCCAGGGCTCCAAGAACCGCCGCAGTTGCCAAAAAAGCACCGTGAGGCCCAAATTCCCGGACGAAGGAGACCGCCGGAAATTTGGGCAATCTTCCCCATAGATGCAGATGCGCTGTTGCCGCAACCGAGCCCAGAATGAAGGCGGCCAGTGTTATCATCATCCGGGTAGAGCCTCCGCCGGCGGTAAAGAGGGTGCCCGAGCCGCATCCGCCGCCCAGCTGCATTCCGATACCGAACATGAATGCGCCCAACGCTGCAGCAACGCCGAACGGAAAGACGAACCCGCCGGTGGGCCAGCCAAGTGACCCGCCCCAGGCGATCAGCGGAAAAGACACGGCGCTTGTCAGAAGGATCAGAACAAACTGTGCCCGCAGGCCGCCGCCACGCCTTTCGGTTACGATGCGGCGCCAGGCAGCTGTGAAGCCGAAGCTGGCGTGATAAAGAGACAAGCCGGCAAGACCGCCGATAAGGGTTGCAATTGCTTGCCGGGACCCGGCTTCGCCGTAGGCGCCTATGGCAATAAGGCCCAATAGGGCGAGCGCAATGCCAGTCACCATCAGCTGAGACTTTTGCAAACTGGGCGTCATGTCCTTGTGATCCCGATTCACTTTGGTTCCGTATTTCTTCAAGAGCAAATTTCACGGTGTCACGATTGGCCATAATTTCGCAACGAAAGTGTCTTTTGGTGGCCTACACATTGCCAACACCTTTTTGTGTTTTGCAGTTCAAGTGAAGCCTGCAGATTTTAGCGGTGACAAAGTATTGGCTGGCAGATGCCGAACGTCTTGACGCGGGAACAACGCGGCATCGGACCAGCCCGAAGAGATATAAAGGCCTGACATGCGTCTCAGCGATCAATTTGGGTATGATTTAACACTTGCCAACAAGGACGCAGTTGCGGCCTGGAATGCGACCGTGAATGCCTTCCTGGCTCATGGCAAGGCGACGCCGGGCCATCTTGAAAGCTGCTTGAGCCTGGCGCCCGATTTCGCGCTCGGCCATGCCACACGCGGTCTCTTCTGTCTGTTGCTCGGCCGGCGGGAACTTTATACGACAGCGCGCGAATGCCTGTCGGTGGCGCGCACGTCCGCCCAAAACACACCTTTGACCGATCGCGAAACGGTTGTCCTTGATGCGCTCGACACCTGGCTTCAGGGGTTTCCGACCCGGGCAGCCGATATCCTTGACGCCCAACTCGTCAAATATGCTCAAGATGCCTTGCTGATGAAGCTCGTCCATGCGATCCGTTTCGTTCTGGGCGATTCCGTCGGCATGCGGCAATCGATCGACCGTGTGTTCTCAGCCTATGACGAAAACCACCCCTCGTACGGGTACCTGCTCGGATGCCGGGCCTTTTCGCTTGAAGAAACCGGTGACTACCGTCAGGCGGAAGCATCCGGCCGCAGAGGGTTGGAGTTTGCAAAAGACGACGCGTGGGGCCTTCACGCTGTGGCACACGTTCACGACATGACGGGACGTGCCGAAGAGGGTGCCGGCTGGCTGGAAAACCATCCGAACGGTTGGGCGCATTGCAACAATTTCGGCTATCACGTGTGGTGGCACCTGGCGCTGATGTATCTCAGTCAGGGCGAAGCGGACAAAGCACTTGCGCTCTACGACAACGATATCCGCAAGGACAAAACCGACGATTATCGCGACATTTCAAATGCCGCGTCGCTGCTTGTTCGACTGGAACTGGAAGGTGTCAATGTTGGTCCTCGCTGGGACGAACTGGCCCTTTTGTCCGATAAACGGGCCGAAGACGGCTGCAATGTCTTTGCGGACCTGCACTATCTCCTCTGCCTCCTGAACGGCGGCCGCCGTATGGGAGCGGATCGTCTGCTCAACGGACTTAAGGATCGGGCGAAAAGCGAAACGGACATCGGCCGGGTTTCCGCCGAAGCCGGCTTGCCGACAGGTCTCGGACTGGAACAATACCGTAAGGGCAACTATGCATCGGCCTTTTCGCTGCTGACTTCAGCCAGGGACAATCTGAACATCATCGGTGGCTCGCATGCCCAGCGCGATGTCTTCGAGCGGATCACCATTGACGCTGCCTTGCGCGCCGGTTTCTCCTCTGAAGCAGAGAACCTGATCAAAAGCCGTACCCACAAGCGCGGCGCCCTTGACAGTTTTGCCGAACAGCGGCTTGAAGTCTGCGACAAGATGCAACGCGCGGAGCGGGTCATGGAAGACGACAGCCTGAGGGCCGCCGGTTCGGTGTAATCGCCGCCCGCCTTTGCAAGCCACATTTTTGGACCTGACGTGAACGCACATCACCAGACGAAACGCCCCCGTGACCCGCGGCTCGATTTTTTCCGCGGGATCGGAATGTTCATCATCTACGTTGCTCATGTGCCGTGGAATTGGTGGACTCTTTGGATCCCGGCCCGTTTCGGCTTCTCGGATGCAACCGAAGTCTTCGTATTCTGCTCGGGCATGGCATCGGCGATCGCTTTCGGCAAGATCTTCGATGTGCATGGTATCGGCATGGGAACCGCCCGCATTCTGCACCGGATGTGGCAGGTCTATTGGGCGCATATCGGTCAGTTTCTGGTAATCGCCGTCGGGCTCGTGATGATCCACGAAAGCGGCTACCTCAAGGAATGCTGCGACCTGACCCAGGATTATGTCGCGTCCTTGAACCTCTGGCATCTTTACGACAAGACGGCGGTGGCGCTGCCCGGCCTGATGACATTGACCTGGGTGCCCAATTATTTCGACATTCTGCCGATGTATATCGTGATCCTGGCACTGATCCCTGTGATCATGCTGGCCTCACGCGTGTCCGTTGCAGCCGCCTTTGCAGTATCGATCGGTCTCTGGCTCGCCTCTCAGTTCGGCTTTCTGGATCTTCCGGCAGAGCCCTGGGTCAATTCCGAAGGCGAACACAGAAAATGGTTTTTCAACCCGTTCGCCTGGCAAATGCTGTTTTTCACCGGTTTTGCCTTCATGCGCGGCTGGATCCCGGCACCGCCGGTAAACAGGAAACTGATCCTGTTCTGTGCGGCAATTGTCGTCATCACGATCCCATTCGCCTATTTCCGCATCCACAGCGAACATCAATGGAATGTCGTCTGGGCACGCGAGGTGCGCGAATTGATCCGCCCTCTGTGGATCAAGACCGAATTCGGCCTGTTCCGCTATCTCCACTTCCTGGCTCTGGCTTATCTGGCATGGGTTGCGGCTGGCGAGCATGGCAAGCATTTGCTCGGACACGGCGTTCTCTGGGGACGGTTTGTCAGGATCGTCCAAAAGGTTGGTCAGCAGTCTCTTGCCGTCTTCATGGCAAGCCTCGTGATTGCCCAGGCTGCCGCCTTGCTCCGTGACATGGTCTGGGGGCGTGGTGATTGGTTGCCTCAGATTCTGAGCAATCTGCTCGGCATTCTGGCGCTCATTCTCGTGGCCTATGTGGTCTCCTGGTACAAGAGCCAACCCTGGCGCAAACCACCCTCGGTTCAATCGGGTGGATCCCCCGACATGCCCAAGCCGGCAAACCGCGAAGACGCCGATGAAGCTTCCAAAACAAGGCCCGCTGGCAAGGAACAGGCGCTTACCTGAAGATAACAACATCATCTGCGTTAGCTGGACGTTGCCTATGCCATAGACAAAAACACCGGCCAAACGGCCGGTGTTTTTGTTCAATTTCTGCAGTGTTGTCTAATGAAGCGAAGCCATTTCAAGGTCGGCTTCGAACGCATTGGCAACGGCTGCTTCACGGCTGTCTGCCAGCAGGATCGGCGTGCCGTCCGCATTCAGAAGCGCATAAAGCGTCATGTTGTCATGGAGCGGTGGAACTTCCGGAAACATTTCCTTCAGGTCCCGCGCCTTGATCGGTTTGATATAGGCAACATCTCCGGTGCCGAGTTCCGTCAGTTCGTCGACGGACATGGCGGTTGTGAGATCTGCGCCGTCTGCCCAATCCGGGCTATTTGGGTCGTGCATCAGTCAATTCTCCACAAGTTGGTCGACGAGGGTCTATTCGCCGCTGGAGATTTCTATTTTTCTTATAACACGTTCCGGTTCAGGACGTGCCAGGTCGATGGACAAAAGACCATCTTTGAGGTCAGCTCCGAGGATCTCGATCCCCTCGGCCAGAACAAATGCCCGTTGAAACTGCCGGGCGGCAATGCCGCGATGCAGATACTGGCGGGATTTATCGTCTACCTGCCGACCTCGGATCACAAGCTGACTCTCCTCTACGGAGACATCGAGTTGCTCTCTGGTGAAGCCGGCCACAGCCAACGTTATCCGAATTATATCACCCTGACCTTCGTTTTTCGGAAGTCTTTCGATGTTATAGGGCGGGTATCCGTCATTCGCGGCTTTGGAAACGCGATCAAGCACACGCTCGATATCGTCGAACCCGAGCATAAACGGGCTAGAAAACGCTGACATGCGTGACATCCTCAAAGTCCTTGTCGAAGCGACCTTGCGCCCGGACCCTTTCAAAGGCATCCGGACCGGAGACAAGCTCCGTTCAGTATTAAATATGGCGCTTCGTTAAAATTGATTCAAGGAGAGGCGTTTTCCGGTCTTTTTCCGACACTGCCTCCGGACTTGCTCAGAATTCAGGCCGCAGCAATGGATCGCGTTTCAACAACTTGGCGAGTGCGGAAACGGCCTGTCTTATCAAAGGCTCATGGCGTTCGTCCTGATGCATGACAAGCCATCGTTCCGTCTCAAGCTCTTCAACAGGTTCCGAAACCCGGACAAGATCCGGGTAAGCCTCGCCGACAAACATGGGCAACAGCATGCGTGCATGTCCCTGCCGGACCAGCGAGAGGGCCAAGGATGCCCTGTTCACCGTGATCGTCACGTCGGCGGCATGATTTTCCATCATCCAGACAGCGGTTGGAAACAGAGCCTCCTTTTCAACCGGACTGACCCAGCCGATTTTTTGATTGGGCGCTATTTTGCCTGATTGATACGCAGCAAATCGGACTGTCCCGACCTTTCTGCCCGCCAGCCATTCCTGTTTCGGCCTTTTATTGCGGATGCCAATGTCGATCTGCCGCCGGGCGACGTCTCTGTTGCGGGGGTCGGCCAGAAGTTCCGGAACCCATCCTGCGTCCGGCGTCCAGAAGCCATCCAGATTGTCCATCAAAAGCCGCATGGTCCAGTCGCCCGCGGATATTCGAATACGCCGCCGCGCCTGCCCTGTGTCCCGCCAGGCGGCAATCGATTGAGCAGCCTGATCCATGTCTTCGAGCTGCATGAGCAGTTTTTGTCCCGTGGACGTTAGCTGGTAGCCGCGCGCCTCACGCTCGACCAGTCGGGCATTCAAGCTCCTTTCAAGAGACGAAACACGGCGCCCGAGCGTCGCGGCACTGACACCTGTCTTTTCTGCAGCTCCGGCAAGACCACCCGCTTTGGCGACGGCCAGAAACAATCTCAAGTCTTCCCAATCAATGTTTCGTTTCATTTTTGAAATCTCAATTTCAATTAGAAAACATAGGAATAAGCGTCTCTTGTGAGATTATCTGCAGTGATCCTCCAACACCAACCATTTTTGAAGGGAGCAGCAAATGCAAATTCCTTATTGCCTGCCTTTGAGACTCGATGGGAAACGTGGAAACACACCCGACTGGAATGATCCAGTCCGGGGCCTTTACCCGAACCATGCAGAATTCTGGCCTTCAGAACCTCCTGAACATCATCAAATGTTGCAACGGCACCTGCGCCTGGCACGCAAGCGCCGCCGGTTGATGTTGATAAAACTTTTGAAGTGGTGTTTGGGCCGCCCACTCATGGGTGTCAGGGCGCAGAATGCACCGGCTTCCGAGAAAGACCGGCAAGGCTTGGGCACGAACACGCCTGCCCGGTCGAAGTCCAAAGAAACCATGTCTTTCTTTCACCCGCTGCAAAAAGCGTCGGTCGCGCCAACAAAAGAGGCGCGACCGCTCCCACTCAGTTCGGCTTTGCCAGAAGCCTGCCGCCATGGGGATTGTCGATAACCATTTTCCAACTGCCGTCTGGCTGACGTCTTAACACCGCAACCGAAAGGCCTTCACCGGTCACATCCCGGCCTTCCGGGTCGGTGCCGGTCATTTTCCATGGCGCAATATGGACAGCCAGATCCCCCTGAACGATGACTTCATGGCCCGCATAGGAAAACTCTGGCGAAACAGAGCGGATCTGTTCGAAAATCTGCCGGGCTGTTGCGCTGTCGGAAACCGGCTGTCCCGGATCAAAAACAATAGATTGATCAACTTCGTAAGTCTGCATCACGGTGTCGATGTCTCCTTTTTCAAAGGAGCTTGTCATCTTCTCGATCAGGTTCAGGACTTTTTTTTGGTCTGTGGTCATATCAGAGCTTTCTTCCGCTTTCGTGGATGTTGAAAAGATCAGCATTGCCGCCACCATGGCAGCTCGATAAAAGATCCGGCGTTCCATATGATTCTCCGCGAATTCAGGCATGGCGGGGCCAGTCCCGCCTGGTGCCAGGCTGGTTAGGGTTGTTACTTGTCTGGCTGAACTGCGCCGCTAGAGCTCGGGCGACAGAATTCTGCGCAACCTCATGCGGATATCATCCGGACAGGCATGCGAGGGGACGCTGCGCTGAAGTTTAAATGTTTTCAGATCGTCGACGACAGCATCTATCTGTCGTCTTGTCTGCGCGTATCCTATTCGGCTTTCTGCTGAATTTGGATAAGTTCCAGCCTGGACCCTGCCCCCTTTGATTGCGGCAGGCAGGCGGCGTGGGCAGCGGCATTTGGCTTCGCTGGCGACAAGTCCGCAGTGACGGCTAGTGAAGGCCTCAACGCTCGCCCGGGCACGAGACAACCGTTTTCTGAATGTTGCCGGCGTGAGCTCAAGGATCTTCGAGGCTTCCAGATGATCCAGCTCAAATACGTCTCCAAGTACATAGGCAAGCCGCAAGTCCAGGCTCAGACAAAGAAGCATCGCCATTGTGCAAGAGATCCGCAGTTCATTCAGAAGCAGTGCTTGATCAGGTGCTTCGGGAGGGTCAGATATCAAACCGGTTTCAAGATCTGCCGCGAACATCTCGAAGGTCAGGCCCAGGTCCCGATCCCGGTGTTTCTTCGCTGCGATCAGATAACGAACGGCAACCTGGTAGGCCCAGGTCGAAAATGCACTCTCATTGCGAAACGTCGAAAGCTTGGTCAGTATCTGGATCAGGATTTCCTGCGTCGCTTCGCGGGCATCCTCCGGATTGACCAGAATGCGCCGCGCGAGACTGTGAATCAGATCCTCCACACTTGAAAGCACCTCTTCCAGGGCCTTCCGATCACCATTTTGAGCAGCTGCCACCTTCGCTGCCGATACATCCGCCGTCATCATTTGCCGGTCCTTCATTGAGTTCTTGAAAGGTTAGAGGGACCGACACGCGGATGTGTGACACAATTTTTTCAACTCAATCTCCTTGCGTGGCCGGAACCGACACGTCATCTTGCCGTTTCCCGCCGAGAACTCCGACCTCAGTTGACCCAGAGCCACACGATGACACGCGACGAATTTGACGCCTTTTGCAAGTCCCTTCCCGCGACAACAAACGTTATTCAGTGGGGTAACGCTTCAGTCTGGAAGGTCGGCGGCAAGATCTTTGCTGTTTGTTCCAAGTGGGGCGAGGGCGCTCATCCGAAGGTCAGCTTCAAATGCTCAGACATTTCCTACTCGCTTCTGACCCAGCAGGAGGGCTTGATCCCGGCCCCCTATCTTGCAAGAGCCAAGTGGGTGCAGATGGAGCAGGAAGGGGCGCTCTCCGATGACGACCTGAAAGCTTATGTCGAAGCCGCGCACAAGATCATCGCGGCCAAATTGACAAAGAAGCAACAGAAAGAACTTGGCCTTGCCGACTGACTTCACCGGCAAGTGGCGTTCACTCAGCCTGTTGATGGTGGCTGAAGTTGCAGGCATGAGCCTTTGGTTCATGTCCGCTGCCATTCTCCCAGATCTCACACGCGAATTTGCGATCTCCGAATTTCGCCAGGCCGCCCTTTCCAGCGCAGTGCAGATCGGCTTTGTTGCGGGTGCTCTCGCCTCTGCACTTTTGGGACTGGCAGACAGAATTGACCCACGCCGTTTCTTCGCCTTTTGCGCCATTCTGGCCGCGCTTTTCAATGCCAGCCTGCTGGTTGTGGAACCGGGCGGCAATCTGTCGATACTGGCCCGGTTCGTGACAGGGGCCCTGCTTGCGGGTGTCTATCCTGTGGGCATGAAAATTGCCGTTGGCTGGGGAAAGGAAGATCGCGGCCTTCTTGTCGGAACGCTTGTCGGTGCGTTGACGCTTGGATCGGCAGCCCCTCACTTCCTTGCGCTTCTTGGCGGCACTGACTGGCGTTGGAGCCTTTCTGTTGCCTCGATCGCGTCCGCCGCCGGAGGCGCACTGTGCCTTTTTGCAGGCCTCGGCCCCTTTCATGCCAAAGCACCGCGCATGAAACTCAAGGCTATCCTGACAGCCTGGACCAACCGCAAGATCCGCTTCGCTTACGCCGGATATCTCGGCCATATGTGGGAGCTTTATGCCATGTGGGCATGGATCGGCGTTGCATTGGCAATCTCGTTCAGCAACCAAATGTCATCTGACGCTGCGCTTTCGCTGTCCAGGCTGATTGCCTTTCTGACTATTGCCGCCGGTGGAATTGCCAGTGTGTTTGCCGGCCTTGTCGCAGACCGGGTTGGCAAAGCGAATATTGCCATCCTTGCGATGGTAATCAGCGGCAGTGCTGCGATTGCCTCGGCGCTCACATTCGGTGGACCGGCCTGGCTGACAATCATCTGTGTACTCGTCTGGGGCGCGGCCATCTTGCCGGATTCCGCGCAGTTCTCAGCACTTGTCGCGGACTACGCGCCACCCGATCAGGCCGGCAGCCTGATGAGCTTCCAGACGGCACTCGGGTTTGCCCTGACATTCTTCACCGTTCAGCTCACACCCGTGGCCGCCGACTGGCTCGGATGGCCCACTGTCTTTGCGCTCATGGCCATCGGGCCAGCGCTGGGGATTGCCGGAATGCTGAGACTGAAGAAAATGGAATAAAGTCTTTCAAGCGCGTATCAGGGCATTACCAGTTCAAATTCAGCGAACCCGAAATCCTTCCCGTTGATCCTCAGGCTCACTGCTTGAGTGCCTCCGTAGTAGACCCGCGTGGTGATCGGTCTGATCGCATGCTCTCTTGAAAGCTTGACCACTTGGCCCGGCGCCAGCTGGAGTTTTGTCCATTTGAAAACTTTCGGGGAAAGCGCTCCGTTCGCCTTTTTGAAATGAACCAGATAGTCCAACACCAGCGATTGCGTCTCGGCAGACGTTGACGTCAGTTCGATGCCGAACCCGAGCGCGTTGCCGTAGGGGACAACTTCCGTTGAGATCATTGGCCCTGTCAGTTCGAGCTCCGGCGGGTTCAGCCCGAACGCTTTCAGGGTCGCCGCATGACCCTGTTTGACCAAGGACCGGCAAGCATGCCTGACCAGCTTTTCCCGGTTCTTGTCAGCACCCTTCAGCCAGCGAGCTGCAATCTCGGCAACCAGATCCGGGTGGTCCTTGGCAATGTCATTGAGATGATTGGCGACGGAGCGGCGGACATATTCTTCCGGGTCGTCCTTCAGGGCTTCGAGCAGCGACAAGGTGGGTGTCGGATCGGCGACCAGTTTCTTGAGCCGCATGCCCCAGGGCAGGCGTGGGCGGGTGCCTTCGGAGACAAGCCTGCGCACATGAACGCTCGGATCGTTCACCCATGGCGACATGATCGCCAGTGCACGGTTCTGATCCTTGTCTAGAAAGGGCCTGACTTCGAATTCCGCAGTTGCCCGTTTGGTCATTTCCTTCAGAAGTGTGAAGGACTTTTCGAAGTCTTCAAGGCCGCAATCCGTGACAACCATTCCAAGGGGCATCATGCCCCAGCCGCGTATGCCTTGATCATCACTTGCGCGGTCGACATCGGTATCGGCTACGGGATGCAGCATGGCTTCAAGAACACCAAACCGCTCGTCCAGCCCGGCCGGCAGAACCTCTCCGGTGACATCGGCAATCAGCCGCGCGCGTTCCTTCAGTTCCAGAGCTTCAAGTCTCTCCAGGATCTCGGCTTCATAGGCTTTACGATCGAAGCATTTGAGATGCCTGTCGAGATGTCCTGCAAGGCAGCGCACCAGATCCGGCGAGAGGTGGTTCTTGAAAGGCTCCAAGTTTTTGCTCCTGGCTTGTGTGTCCGAAACGATGTGCCAGAAGACGCCCCCTCTCACCAGAGGGCACAACGCAAGCTCCTGACAGGTATTGTCAGGAGCCTGTCAGTTGCCCTGTCTGATTTGCCTCCCAAGACAAAAGGCCACCCCGGTTCCCGGGATGGCCAATTCGGATATGGGCACTCTTTGCGGGTCACTGCCTTGCTGCAGATCCGTCAGTCGATCCTTTGTCCGGTGACGGCATCAAAGAAGTGCACGTATTTGGGGTCAACCTTGAGATGCATCGTCTCACCGGGTTCGTGATGGGCATGGCTGGAGACGCGTACGACCATTTCCTGGCCACCATCGCCAAGGCTTGCATAAACGTAGCTTTCCGCGCCGACAGGTTCCAGAACGTTCACCGTCACCTCAAGGTTCACACCGTCGCCGTCAGTCGGCCCGTCAACCACATCAAGATGTTCCGGGCGCACCCCGATGATGTAGCCATCCTTGCCCTTGGTGTTCGCGCCGCTGAGCCCGCTGCCGGATTCGAGCGCAAGACCGGTACCTTCCGCCTTCACCTTTAGAAGGTTCATGGCCGGAGATCCGATGAAGCTCGCCACAAATGTGGACGCCGGGTTGTCGTAAACGTCGATTGGCGATCCGATCTGTTCGATGTTACCACCGTTCAGAACGACAAGACGATCGGCAAGCGTCATGGCTTCCAGCTGATCATGGGTCACATAAACGCTGGTGGTGCCAAGCGAGCGCTGCAGGCGCTTGATTTCCACGCGCATCTGGACGCGCAGTTTGGCATCAAGGTTGGAAAGCGGCTCGTCGAACAGGAAGGCTGCCGGTTCACGCACAATGGCGCGGCCCATGGCGACACGTTGACGCTGACCACCGGATAGCGCTCGGGGCTTTCGGTCGAGATAATCGCCGATTTCAAGAATACGCGCGGCTTCCTTGACGCGGCGATCGATCTCTTCTTTGGCCATGCCCCGGTTCTTGAGGCCATAGGCAAGGTTGTTATAGACGGACATATGCGGATAGAGCGCATAGTTCTGGAACACCATTGCAATGTCGCGATCGGCCGGATCAACCTTGTTGACCAGCCGGTCTCCGATCTTGATTTCCCCTGTGGTGATATCCTCAAGCCCGGCAATCATACGCAAAAGCGTGGACTTGCCGCACCCGGAGGGGCCGACCAAAACGATGAATTCACCGTCGTCGATATCAATGGAAACACCTTTGACGGCTTCCACTTCGCCGGCATAGACCTTCCGGACCGTGTCGAGAGTAATCGTTGACATAAAGTACCTCTAATTTCTCACTTGTCGCTCTCGACGAGCCCTTTGACGAACCAGCTCTGGAAGATCACAACGACCAGTACGGGCGGTATGATGGCAAGTATCGCCAGAGCCATGGCCTCATTGAAGTCCGGGATCTGCGCACCGACCCATACCTGCAGGATCTGCTTGATACCGCGCACCAGTGTGAACAGGCTCTCGTCTGTGGTGATCAGCGTCGGCCAGAGATACTGGTTCCAGCCAAAGACGAACATGATGATGAAGATTGCCGCTATCATCGTCTTGGAGAGCGGCACCAGGATATCCTTGAAGAATTTCCAGGGGCCGGCGCCATCAATGCGGGCTGCCTCCAGCAATTCGTCCGGGACAGACATGAAGAACTGACGGAAGAAGAATGTGCCGGTCGCAGATGCAATCAAGGGAACAATCAAACCGCTATAGGTGTTCACCATTCCAAGTGACTGAACAATCTCGTAGGACGGCAGGATGCGCACTTCCAGAGGCAGCAGCAGCGTTGCAAAGATCACCCAGAAGCAGAGTGTTGCCATCGGAAAGCGGAAATAGACGATAGCGTAGGCTGCGAGCATCGAGATGACGATCTTGCCGATGGCAAAACCGAAGCCGAGGATCATAGAGTTCTTCAGCATGACGAAGCCGTCGACTTCCTTGGTGAAGCCGCCAGCCTCAAAAAGTACCTTTTCGTAGTTTTCCAGAAACTTGCCACCCGGCAGGAACTGGACGCCTTCCTTGTAGACCGTGATTGCATCATGGGTGCTGGTCAAGAATGTCAACGCAACGGGCGTGACCATGAAAAACACACCTGCAAGCAGGATCAGGTGATCTGAGATCTGAAGTTTGTTCATTTCCGCCCCCTTTTACGTGTAGTGCACGCGCCGCTCGATCAGGCGGAACTGAATGACTGTCAGAACAAACACCATCGCCATCAATAGAACCGATTGTGCCGACGAACCGCCTAGGTCATTGCCGCGGAAGCCGTCGAGATAGACCTTGTAGACCAGGGTCACCGGGTTGTTGCCAGGCTCGTTCTTCACGATGACATCGATGATGCCGAACGTGTCGAAGAAAGCGTAGGTGATGTTGATGATGAGAAGGAAAAAGCCTGTCGGCGCCAGAAGCGGGAACGTGACTGTCCAGAAGCGGCGTATGCCGGAGCGGCAGTCAATGCTGGCCGCCTCCTGCACCGACTTTGAAATGCCCTGAAGCCCGGACAGAAAGAAGATGAAGTTGACCGGTATCTGTTTCCAGACAGCCGTCACGATCATGGCGAAGCTGGTGTCGAAATAATCCACACCGATCTGCATCCTCCAACCGAACAGCGCGAATAAATCGACGATCGGTCCGACATGCTGATCGAACAGCAGAACGCCGATGAGACCGGCAACCGGAGGAGCCACCGCGTAGACCCACATCAACAGTGTCTTGTAGCTGGATGCACCCCGCAGAACCTTGTCTGCCTTGACGGCCAGCAGAAGGGCTATGCCAAGAGAGAGGAAAGTGACGAAGAACGTGAATACGCCAGTAAAACGCGCCACCCGACCGTAGTCGGTCGAGGTCAGCGTATCGCTGAAATTGTCAAGCCCCACGAAAGTTGAGCCGAAGCCAAAGGGATCTTCCAGATAAAACGATGACTGCACCGCCTCGGCCGCCGGCCAGAGAAAGAAGATCGTCACGATGGCCAGCTGCGGCATCAGCAGCATGTAGGGCAGCCACGGGGACTGGAATTGAACTTTTTTCATATGAGTTTTCTTGACCCCCGGGAATGGGTAAAGCGGGTCACCAGATAAACCGGCAGACCCGCTTGACGTTCATGAAAATGGGGGCGCTTCGGAGCGCCCCCATTTGGGGTAGGTCAACCTGAACTTAGTTGCCGGTGGTCTTGGAGAAACGCTCAAGAAGCTTGTTGCCATCTGCTTCGATGGTCTTGAAAGCATCTTCGACGGAGGTATCGCCAGACATGATCTTACCGTACTCGCGGTTCATGACGTCACGGATCTGAACGTAGAAGCCCATGCGGTAACCCTTGGTCCAGTCGCCGCCCGGCAGGGTCAGCTGCTTGATGCCGATTTCGGCAGCAGGCGTGCTGTCGTAGTAGCCGTCCGACTTGGCCAGTTCGTATGCAGCGTTGGTGATCGGCACATAACCGGTCTCTTTGTGCCACATATACTGGACTTCCGGAGACGTCAGGTACTCGTAGAAGGACGCAACGCACTTGTTTTCCTCGTCCGGCTTGCCGGACATTGCAAAGAGTGCCGCGCCACCGATGAACGTGCCGGTGCCAGCGCCTTCAACTGCGTCCCAGTAAGGCAGGTATGTCGCGGAGAACGGGAACTCAACGGTTTTGGCAATGCCGCCGAAGGAACCCGAAGAGCCGAGCCACATGGCCACTTTGCCTTCGTTGAACGGGGTCTGGTTGTCGCCCCAACCGGTGCCGTAGTAACCGAACAGACCATCGTCCAGCCAACCTTTAACAGCGCTGAAGTGATTCTTGATCGGCTCACCGAAGACCAGCTTGGTATCCTTTGAACCGTCGTAACCGTTGTTGTTGGTTGCGAACTGCAGGTTATGGCGGGACTTGAAGTTCTCGGTGAAGATCCAAGGCAGGTGAGACTGAGCAAGCGGCACATAACCGGCTTCTTTCAGCTTCGGTGCGATTTCCGCAAACTCTTCCCAGGTCTTCGGAGCTTCAACACCGGCCTTTTTCAGCGCGTCGACGTTGTAGTAGAGGATCGGTGTGGATGAGTTGAACGGCATGCCGATCATCTTGCCGTCACTGTCGGCATAGAAATAGCGAACGCCATCGATATAGTCTTCGATGCTGAAGTTGGCGCCAGCGTTTTCCAGAATGTCCTGGGCCGGAATAACGGCACCCTTGGCTCCGATGATGGTCGCTGCACCAGCATCGAACACCTGCAGAATGTTTGGCTGTTCGCCGGCACGGAAAGCCGCGATGCCGGCTGTCAGGGTCTCTTCATAAGTGCCCTTGAAGACCGGTGTGATTTTACAAGCGTCCTGAGAAGCGTTGTAGCCGTTCGAAATGTCGACAACAACTTCGCCCAGACGTCCACCCATGGCGTGCCACCAGGCAATGTCGGTTGCCGCATATGAAGCGGAGGATGTGCCCAACAGGGCAGCCGCAGCGACAAAGCTGGCGACTGTTTTACGATAAGCCATGTTTATTTGCTCCCATCTCGAAGGGCATTTTTAGCCCCGGTCAGCAGTTGGTTTTCACGATACTGAAATGGCTTCATCAGCATCAGAAAGGATAACGCCTGCGTTTCGTATTGTTTTCATATGAACGTTGTATGACGCTCATATGAACATTAAAAGACGCCCAGACCGCGTCCGCAAGTGGCAACAGATGAAAACTTGCATATTTTGTTCAATCATCGGGATGTCAGCTGTTTTTTTTACCGCGTCGAAGGTCCCGCAAGACAATGGTTTGCCCGCAGACTCGCGCGTTTTTTCAGCGCAAGCCTTTCGTTGATATCACCGCGTCCATGAGGATTAGCCGGATCACATGAACGGGCTTCGACGAAGCCGGCTTCGTGAATATATCCATGAATTCAGAAGTTTACGCGTATACGCGATTTCCCAGGAGGCGCGCACCGCCTGTCAGGTAGCTCACTGGCGCGAGCCTTCCGGCACCCTCAGGCGTCCTGACCGAAAATCCGTTTCTTGGTGCTGGAGGATGAATGCAGCAGCTTGTTGTAGATATAATGCTTGCTTCGTTTTTCCAAAAACCTGAACGCGTATTCAATGCGGCCTTTCAAGCTTCGGCGTACCTTCGGACCCGAAGTCAGGTACCTGCGGATGCGTCCCTCTTCACAGAGCCGGTCCACCCATAGCTTTTCCGCGTCCCAGTCGTGCGTGTGCTGTTTGCCCTGATGCGTAAACCCGAACAGATGGATCTCCACGTCGGGCATGACATCCAGAATTTCCGCAATGATGGACGCGCCTGTCGTCGGATTGCTTCGTTCAAACGGATCGAATTCCTTGAGATGGCCGCGTGCTTTGGTTATCGGACCGAACCCCAGATGGGACTGTTTGCACTCCTTGGTAAAGAGCCAGTCGACGTCTCCATTTTCCCGGATATCATTCACCCAGACTTCAGGCGCGCGATGCAGGGCAACAGGATTTATCCGCTTGCTCATATAGACGCGTGCCCGGTTGAGCAGCAATGCATCGACCCGCTCGCCAGCCGCGCCGCAGGCTGGCGCGCTGTTAAACCGCAACACGAAATCGGCCTTGTCGATCATAGGGGCGTCGGCCTTCGAAACAGGCCCGTTTCCGACGATGGAAATCGATTTGATCGCGCGCTTCTTCAAGTCGCTTATTGTCATGAAGTCTTCCTGATACTGCACCGGGCCGTATAGCAATCCGGTTCCCAACCGGCAACGGCTGTTTGCGGCCCGCGCCGAGTGGCCATGGTATGGACGCGCAACCGGGGCACTCTCCATCCCGGCCTTTTCGACAACAAGGTTCCGCAAATGAATGGCATCCGCTAAGCTGGTTTCATTATTCGTTGACTTGGCACAGCATGACCCTGCCCTTCTCTTCTGTCTTTCCGCTGAAAAAAGCGCGCGCGCATGAAATTTGCGGCGACAGCGCTCTGGTTTTTGCCGCCGCAAGTGCCGGACTTTCAACCGGGGCCGTTGTCTGGGTATCGGAAAACTGGCGTCCGACGGTCAACCCGGAGGGCCTTTCTCCTTTCTGTGACCCGGGCAAACTGCTTCTGACCCGCGCCGACAGCCAGCTGAATGTTCTGGCCAGCACCGAAACGGCGCTGCGGTCCGGTGCCGCCGGGCTTGTCGTGGCAGAACTATCCAGCGCCATTGGGCTAACGGAAGGGCGCAGGCTGCAGCTGGCGGCGGAAGCCGGGGGAACGACTGCACTGCTCATCATTCCGGACGACGCGGGAAGCAATGCGGCAGAAACCCGCTGGCGCTGCACCGGCGTCCCGGCCGGACAACCAGGGCTGCCCGGGCAGCCCGGTCCTGCCTATGGCACCCCTCGTCAAAAGGACCATGACTCGACTCATTGGCACTGGTCGCTTATAAAGAACAAAATAGGAACATTGTCAGAATGGATTGTACGTTGGGATGCAGCGACGCATCGTATCATTGTGGTTTCCGAGGCTGGCAGCTGAGCGCTCCTTGCGCGCTCGGCCCGTCGATGCGCCTTTTGCTCTGACCCTGTTCGATCGGAATTCAGAACGCATTTACGACCTGTGTCCCCGTGCTGAAGCTGCGGGTCTCAACCGCGGCATGACGCTGGTTCATGCGCGCAGCTTCTGCCCCGGACTTCTGACCCGTGCGGCTGATCCTGTGACCGATCAGCGTTTCCTCCGCTTGCTGGCCCGGTGGGCCGTGCGCTACTGCCCCTGGGTCGGCCTTGACGGCCGGGACGGCCTTTTTCTCGACGTAACCGGATCGGCGCATTTGCTTGGCGGAGAGGCTCCGCTTCTGGACGATATCAAAAGCCGCCTGACCCGCGCCGGCCTGACGGCAAGGCTTGCTCTTGCCGGCACGCCGGGCACAGCCTGGGCCATGTCCCACTTTGCTGAAGGCATTGCTAACGATGGTGAGAACCTTGCGCGTATCGGCCCGCTGCCGCTCTCTGCCCTGCGCCTTCCCGACCAGACCTGCACCAGCCTTGAACGCCTCGGCATCGCAACGGTGTCGGAGCTCTACAACCTGCCACGGGCAACCGTTGCCAGACGTTACGATCCGGAGGTTTTGCGCCGCCTTGACCAGGCGCTCGGAGATATCCCGGAACAGATCTCGCCCCTGAAGGACGAAGTCAGCTTTGCTGTGCGCATCACCCTGCCTGACCCGATCGGACTTCTGGACGATGTCATGGCAGCGGCCCGGCGATTGATCGATCATCTATGTGCCCGGCTGGACATCGCCCAGAAGGGCGCGCGCATGCTCAAGATCACCTTCCGCAGAGTGGATCAGGAGAACCAGTCGGTAGAACTGAAGCTTGCCCGGCCGATGCGGGATGGCGAGCGCATACTTGCACTTTTCGAGCGGGGCGTCAGCGCCGTCGATGCCGGATACGGCGTCGACATGATCCGGCTGGAAGCGGTGGAGGTCGAAGAGCTTGGCATGCGCCAGCTGGACCGAGCCGAAGGCCGGGAAAAGGACAGTCTCGCCGATCTCATCACCCAGCTTGGCAACAGGGTGGGCCTGGAGAACATCCAGCGGTTTCACCCCGTCGACAGTCATATTCCCGAACGCAGCTTCAAACTGGTGCCTGCCGCCTATTCCAGCCCGGTTCCCACCTGGCCCGCCCAACGTCCACGCCCCTTGCGCCTGTTCCCCCCCGAACCGATTTCCGGGACCGGGTTCGAGCCGCCGCGCCGCTTCCGCTGGCGAGGCCGGTCCCTGAGCACCGCAGAGGCTGAAGGGCCAGAACGGATCACCCCGGCGTGGTGGGAAAACGACCTGGACTGGGCCCATGGCCTGCGCGACTATTGGCGCGTGGCCACTTTGCAGGGCCAGCGCCTGTGGCTGTTCCACACGCCGCAACACCCGGCCTGGTTCGTGCAAGGGGAGTTCGGTTGATGACCGTACCTATCCTTGCCGACGCCGTGTTTCCCGAACCGGCCCGCTATGCGGAGCTGTGCGTCACATCCAATTTTTCCTTTTTGCGCGGGGCTTCCCACCCGGAGGAACTGGTAACGCGCGCCGCAGCTCTTGGGCTGGACGCAATTGCCATCACTGACCGCAATTCACTGGCAGGTGTGGTGCGTGCCTTTTCCGCGCTCAAGGAGATCCGGCGGACAGCGGAGGAAGGCATCCAGATCCGGTCCCACTCGCAGATCGATTCATCCTCCCGGCAAGAGACCAGCACCACACCACCGCTCACCGTCGCACTTTCCAGAAGGTTGCCACGGCTGATTGTCGGAGCACGGCTCGTGCTGCAGGACAGCCCTGTGGAGTGGGTGGCTCTGCCGACGGACCGCGCGGCCTATGAACGGCTCAGCCAGCTTCTGACACTTGGCAAGCGCCGAGCGGAAAAGGGCGACTGCCATCTGAACCATGCCGATCTTCTGGCCGCCGCGACCGGCCTGATCCTGATTGCCCTGCCCCGGCCATTCATGACGGCATGTGGCTCACAGGCCGATATTTGCAAGACGGCACGTGCACATATCCGCGTGCTGCGCCAGGACGCCCCCGGCCACATCTTTCTGGGAGCGGCGCCGCGCTATGACGGTACTGACCAGGCCTGGTTCCGCACCTGTGCCCAGGCAGCCCATTCACTGGCAGCGCCCATGATCGCCGTCGGTGACGTGCTGATGCATCACGCCGGACGGCGTCGGTTGGCCGATGTGCTGACATGCCTGCGCGAAGGCTGCACCATCGACCAGATCGGAACCAGGGCCCTGCCCAATGGCGAACGGCGGCTGAAGGCGCCCGAGGATATGGCCCGGCTTTACCGCCACCACCCGGCGGCGTTGCGCCGAACTCTTGAAATTGCCACGCGCTGCAGCTTTGACCTTGCCGAGCTTTCCTACGAATACCCGGATGAGATCGCGGATGGCGAAAGCCCGCAGGAACGGTTGGAACGGCTCACCTACAAGGGCCTTCAAAACCGTTATCCGGCCGGCATCCCCGAGCACGCCATGGCCCTTGCGGAAAAGGAACTGAAGCTGATCCGGAAGCTTGATTTCCCCGCCTACTTCCTGACCGTTCACGACATCATCCAGTTTGCTCGCAGCCGTCATATCCTTTGCCAGGGACGCGGTTCGGCGGCCAATTCGATCATCTGTTATGCGCTTGGCATCACCGATGTCGGGCCGGAGACAATCACCATGGTCTCCGAACGGTTCATTTCCGAACACCGCGGCGAGCCACCGGATATCGACGTCGATTTCGAGCATGAACGCCGGGAAGAAGTGATCCAGTATGTTTATGAAAAATACGGCCGTCACCGCGCCGGGCTCTGCGCCACGGTGATCCATTTCCGCACCCGCGCCGCGATCCGGGAGGTGGGCAAGGTGATGGGGTTGAACGTGGATGTCACGGCTGCCCTCTCCGGCCAGATCTGGGGCAGCTCCAATTCCGGGCCGGAAGAAACGCGAATGAAGGAAATCGGTCTCGATCTGAGCAATCCGCGCATCTGCCAGACGATCGAATTGATCAAGGAGATCATCGGATTTCCACGTCACCTCAGCCAACATGTCGGCGGCTTTGTGATCACACAGGGACGTCTTGACGCGCTCTGTCCGATCGAGAATGCGGCCATGGAAAACCGGACCGTGATTGAATGGGACAAGGATGATATCGACGCCCTCGGCATCCTGAAGGTAGACCTGCTCAGCCTTGGCATGCTGACCTGCATCCGCAAATGCTTCGATCTGCTCGACACGCATCATGGACGGCAACTGACCCTCGGCACGGTGCCGCAAGGCGACACGACAACCTATGACATGCTGTGCAAGGCCGATGCGATCGGTGTTTTCCAGGTGGAAAGCCGGGCGCAGATGAACTTTTTGCCGCGCATGCGCCCCCGTGAATTCTACGATCTTGTCATTGAGGTTGCGATTGTCCGGCCCGGTCCGATCCAGGGCGGCATGGTGCATCCCTATATCAACCGGCGTCAGGGCAAGGAAAAGATCAGCTTCCCTTCAAAAGCGCTGGAAGAGGTTCTGGGCAAGACGCTCGGCGTACCGCTTTTTCAGGAACAGGCGATGCAGATCGCCGTGGTTGCCGCCGGCTTCACGCCGTCGGAAGCAGACAAGTTGCGCCGGTCCATGGCTACGTTCCGGCGTATGGGCACAATCGGCCAGCTGAAGGACAAGTTCATTTCCGGCATGCTGGAACGCGGCTATGAGCTGGAGTTTGCCCAGAACTGTTTCAGCCAGATCGAAGGGTTCGGCGAATACGGCTTTCCGGAAAGCCACGCAGCCGCCTTTGCCATGCTCGCTTATGTCTCGGCCTATCTGAAATGTCATTTCCCGGCCGAATTCGCCTGCGCTTTGCTCAACTCCCAGCCGATGGGTTTTTATGCCCCGGCACAGATCGTGCGCGATGCCCGCGAGCACCAGGTGGAGGTGCGCCCCATTTGCGTCAACACCAGCGCCTGGGACAACACGCTGGAGCGGCGCAGCGATGGCGCACTCGCCCTGAGACTGGGTTTCCGTCAGATCAAGGGACTTCGCGAAGAGGACGCCGACTGGATCGTTGCGGCACGCGGCAACGGCTATCCGGACACCGAAACCCTGTGGCTTCGAACCGGTGTGCCTCCCGCTACGCTGGAGCGCCTGGCCGAGGCCGACGCTTTTTCCGGCATGGGCCTCAGCCGCCGCGCCGCACTCTGGCAGGTAAAGACAATCCGCAGCCCCAAACCGCTGCCCCTCTTCAACGACCCGATTGACGGCGAAGCAATCTTCGAACCGGATGTGCTGCTGCCGGCCATGCATCTGGGCCAGGAGGTGGTAGAGGACTATCTGTCGACCCGCCTGACACTGCGCGCCCATCCGATGGAGTTGCTGCGCCCGCATATTCCACACCTGACCCCGCATGACCGTTTGCCCGTGCTCTCCCCCGCGAGGCACGTCATGTTTCGGTCTGCGGCCTCGTCATCACCCGCCAGCGCCCTGGCACGGCTTCAGGTGTCATCTTCTTGACATTGGAAGACGAAACGGGCGTTTCCAACGTGGTCGTCTGGCCGAAAATGTATGAAAAATATCGTGCCGCTGTCATTGGCGGGCGGCTCTTGAAAGTGACTGGCCGTCTGGAGCGCGAAGGTATTGTCGTCCATCTGATCGCTGATCATATCGAAGACCGCTCCCGCGACCTCGCTCTTCTCGGCCACCCCAGTGACGATGCTCTGGGTCAAACCACACCCAAGACCGATGACGTGCCCGCGCACCTCAAATCAGACGCACCTAAACCAAGAGCCATGCACCCGCGCGACCAGGCCAAACGGCTCTTTCCGAGCCGGGATTTTCACTGAGACACGCTTGCAAAGACACCACAATCATACCCTGAACCAACTCACTCATCAGGCCTGGTTGACAGAAGAAACCGCCATTTATTATACAGTGTATAAAAATGGAGAGTTGAATGCCAACCGGACACACAATGATGGCCATGAGCCTGGATGGTTTCGTCGCGCGAAAGAACCACACGCTCGACTGGTTGATGAAGCTCGACACTGAGGGTGAGGAGCACGGGTTTGCCGACTTTCAAGAGAGCATCGATGTCATCGTCATGGGCACAGGCTCTTTCAGAACGGTTCTGGGCTTCGGTGAATGGCCCTATCAAAAACCGGTGGTGGTTCTGAGCAGTACCATGCGCGAAGACGACATTCCCGACCACATAAAGGGCAAGGTTGAATTCAGCCAATTGTCACCTGACGTTCAGATGTCTCAACTGGGTGAGCGTGGCATATCGCGGGTCTATGTCGACGGCGGCGCAATCATCCGGTCATTCCTGCGTGCCGGCCTCATCGCGGATATGAGAATTGCAGTCGCACCTGTTCTCATTGGTGACGGCATTCGCATGTTTGGTGAACTAACCAAGGACATTGATCTGTTTCTTGAAGAGGTGAGCCAGTTCAAGTCCGGCCTGGTCCAAATGCGGTACAGGGTTATCTGACGATGGCCGCTAAAAAGACCCCGGGCCGCCCATCAAAAGGGGCTGGCGCGTTGTCCAGAAAACGCATCATTGCCGCTGCCGCGCCGCTCCTGCAGCAAAAAGGCCTCGAAGCTGTGTCTTTTCGGCGTTTGGCGGACAACCTCGGTGTGAGTGCAATGGCAATCAAATACCATATTGGTAGCCAGCAGGAACTGCTGTCCGCATTGGTCGAGCACAGTTTCAAAGACACGTTAGGCACGATCAAGGGAGAAAGTCCTGCGGAACGTCTCCGTCATGTTCTTTCAATGTACTGTATCCGTGCCCTGGAAAACCCGAATGCGATCCGCTGCATCCTGAACGACGCTTCGCTCATGAGTCTGGAAATTATTGAAATCACAGAAGAAATAAGGAAATATACCCGACTGTTGAACGATGATGACCCGGACGACGTTCTACTCAACCTGCTGGTCGATTACACGCACGGTTTCGTCTTTTCAGCGGTTGCAGCTGCCCCCAACACATGCCTTACCCAAGAGGATTACCTGCGCAGCATCGATTGGACGCTCTCGCTCTGCAAGGACCAGCAAAATTCGAAACCGTATTGATACCGGCGCTACTGAGTTGATATGCGATGATAGATCAAAGGACGATCATCATCGGTCGCACCGAAGCGAACAATGCCTGTCTCTTCGTCGCGAACCAGGAACCTGTCTCTGATATCAAAGGGCTCGCCACCTTCGCAAACTGCGCGTGAATTGAAGCGGTGAAGCTTGCCATCGTCGGTCAAGCGACCTTCAGCCACAATCCAGCCTTTCCCGTTTTCGCAAAGAGAGAACTCCGAAGGAACCACACGGATATCAAACTCTCCCGGCTCCTTACCAGCAATCGACAAATAGTCGATTGAGCCATCCAGAGCATCAAGTCCCTTGTAAAGTCCCACCCAATCCGCATCGTCCGCGACAGCGGAACCGGTCAAAACAGCCAGCCCTACAAAGGCCGATGCAAGCAATCGATTGAACATGCTTCAATCCCTTCGTGCGTATCAATTGCGATCACGACAGTCGATGACCACAAAGAAAATCACAGATTGCAACAATCCGTCAAAACACCCGCCGAGACCTTGTAGGACTGGTGCCACGCATTTTCTGTGTCCTGGTGAAACATCGTAGGCAAAAAGTATCGCATTCTGCTGGTATTTCATCCACGCATGACTTATGAGTGAGCAAATGCTCATTATTGTCTTGAAAGGCTCGTCATGCGCGCTTCATCCGTCCTGCTTTCCATAGCGCTACTCGTCGGCCTGGCTATTCCGGCTGCTGCTCAGATGAGCGAAGATCAAATCCGAAACGGCTTCAAAAATCACGCCGCGATGGCCCAGTATTATCGCTGGTATCAATTTTACGAACGCCCGGATGGCGGCGTTGCCAACGCACTCGATATCCTCACCAAAGACGTGACGATCACTTCCGGCCTGGGCACTGCGAACGGTCATGCGCAATACAAGGAGCGCGTGGCACAACTACCGGCAACCTGGAAGAATGCGCACCACGTTCAAACTGCCGAGATCACCCAAGGCAAAGACGGCAAAATGACGCTTGCCGCGAAGATCATTTATCAGAACCAGGGCATGCTTCCGGATGGGGCCGTTCGACAAGCCGACCTGAACTACACCGTTGAAATGGTGCCTGGCGAAGATGTGCTTCCGCTTCTATCCAATGTTCTGATCGAACAGGACAGCGACACCACCGTCACAAGTTTTCAAGATGCCTATGCTGAGAACCGGCTGCGCAGCCTTGTTCACTATTGGCTCGCGCTGATCGAAGACCCTTCCCGCAATCCTGAACCCGTTCAGGAAATTCTGTCAGATGACTTCTCACTGAATTTTTCAAGCGGCGCCATCACCGACTTTAACGGCTTCAAGGCTTGGCTGGCCGGTCCAGCATCGCAGGTCGCGGCCAGCACCCATGTCATATCCAACTTCGAAGCGAAGGACCTTGGTGAGGGAGAATACACGGCCACGATGGATTTCGATTGGGCAGGCATCACGCCCGACGGCACCGAACTTGTCGCCAAGACGCGCCATACCTGGACAGCAACCAACGACGTCAACGAGCGGTTTGCGCGCATCAAAACCGTCGATGTGGAAGTGCTTGAACCCTTCCGGCCACGTGGGAACTGACCTCACCAAACAGTGCAGATTGCCAAGTGATGGCCCGCGTGACAAAGACCTGATGCGTGGGCCACTTGCGCTATCGACGTCCTAGACAAATCGAACTGGGACTTTCTATTGTGCCGGCATGACAACCGAACCTCCAAAGATATCCGATAGCCGCGTTCGTGCGGTCATGGCTCCCCTTGCGCTCCCGCATAAGACGGCGTCCGGCACACTGGAAGCTGCCCCCCTGGTCCTGATCGACATAACGATGAATGACGGGATCACCGGTTCGGCATATCTATTTTCCTATACGCCGGTTGCGTTGGAGCCACTGGCCCTTTTGACCCGGAACCTGATCAACGGTCTCGTTGGCGAGACTTCGGACCCGGAAAGCGTGAATGCACTGCTTGATCAACGTGCCCGGCTGCTTGGAAACCAGGGCCTTCTGGCAATGGCGATCAGCGGTATAGACATGGCTTTGTGGGACGCCAAGGCCAAGCGGGCCGAGAAGCCCTTGTGCAAGTTGCTGGGCCAGGAATGCAAACCAGTCCGAGCTTATGACAGCCTTGGTCAGATGCCACCCGACGAGACCGCCCGGGAAGTCGAGGCTTCTCTCAAACGCGGATTTCGCGCTTTCAAGATCAAGGCCGGACATCCCGATCCGCAAGTTGATGCCGCCGTTGTGCGCGCGATCCGAAACGTAGCCGGTACCGATGTCTGGATTGCGGCGGACTTCAATCAGGCGTTCGATGTCGACGAAGCCGTTCAGCGCATGAAAATACTCGACGATGAAGGCCTGGCATGGATCGAGGAACCGGTTCATGCCACCAACTATCTGGGGCATGCCGTTGTTCGCACCAACATCCGGACACCGGTTCAAACAGGTGAAAACTGGTGGGGAATTGCCGACATGCAAAAATCGGTTGCCGCGAACGCTTCAGACCTTGTGATGCCGGATGCGATGAAAATCGGCGGTGTGACAGGCTGGCGCCGGGCAAGCCAACTTGCTCAAGATGCATCATTGCCGGTTGCAAGCCATCTGTTTGTCGAGATTTCCTCCCATCTTCTGAACGCGACGCCAGCTGCCATGATCCTGGAGTGGTTCGACATTGCCGGAACGCTTGTCGCGAACACGCCCACCATTCGAGACGGCCACGCGCTCCCATCTTTGGAGCCGGGCATCGGCATTATCTGGGACGAGCACGCAATTTCGAACATTTCAGCATAGCTCACGTGTTGCCTGTCAGAGCCGCAAGACCGACTTCACAGATCCAGCGCTGCTGAATGACCAGTCGATTGGTTGATTTTCCAGAAGATAGATAATGGAATTGTCGGGTTTCAGACCGGTCTGGCCGAGGCGTTTCCTCACATCTCGGTAAAGTGCCTCTTTCTGATCGTCAGAACGACCGCCAAGCAGAGCGATCTCAATAATGATTGTATGTGCCGGGTCGCGTACGCCCAGAAATGACGGATGAAGAATAATGTCTTGTGGCGGATAACGCGTCACAAGGCAGAAGAAGTCGTCAGGGTTTACCGCACACGTTTCCACCAAGCTGTCATGAAGCAATTGATTGATGCGGTGGCAGGTCGCTGTCGGCAGTGCCTGCGGAACGTGGATCTTGTTCATCGGCATCAGAGCCCCTTTCTGTTCGTTTGAAGTCCGGGGGCACGCTATTCTTGAATTTTTGTTGAAAATAGACAAAATCAAGCAAGATAAACTTGCCTGAAAGTCTGAAATGAATCCACATCTCGCACCCGAACTCGCGACGTTCGTGCGTGTCATTGACCTGGGGTCGTTCGCTTCAGTTGCCGATGAACGGGGGCTGACGTCTTCCGGGATATCCCGCGCTGTTTCCAGGCTTGAGGCATCATTGGGGTCCAAGCTGCTGCACCGCTCAACCAGGCGATTGGAATTGACGCGCGAGGGAGAAGTCTTTCTCCGGCATGCGCGCAACATTCTCGCGATGCTCGAAGCGGCACAGTCGGACATATCCAAGGAAACAGAACTTGCCCGTGGCCACTTGAAAATCAACTGCGGCTCAGCCTTTGCCCATCACAAACTGGCACCGATCCTGCCCGCATTCAACGAGACCTATCCTGATGTCACCGTTGATGTCTCAATCGCCGATCACCGCATAGACCCCTATGCTGAGCATTCTGACATCACGATCCGGGTCGGCCCCTTGAGCGATAGCGATCTTGTCGCCGTTCGGCTGGGATCGGTATCAAGGGTGATCGCAGCCAGCCCAGCTTATCTGGAAAAATACGGGCAACCGGCTTCATCGAAGGACCTGCTTTCGCATAATTGCCTGCTTTTAAAGGGGTTCCCTCACCAATCGAACTGGCCTTTCCGGGAAAATGGCAAACTGGTTGAGGTTGCCGTTTCCGGCAACTTCAGCTCAGACAGCGCAGAAATGCTGCTGCGGACGGCAATTGCGGGCCTCGGGATCGTCAGGTTGGGAGACTTTCTGGGAGAAGCCGCTCTCAAGTCCGGCAAACTGCTTCCCATTCTTCAAGACAGTCACATCAAAAACGAGCAACCCATTTCCGCACTCACACCGCCAGGACGGCAGTCCCTTCCACGCGTCCGCGCAATGCTGGATTTCCTGAAGGCGAAAACCTGAAGCCAGCCGGTCTTGTGTTGTCTGCGCCCGTCACACACTAGAATTCGTCGGCAAGCGCTTCCAATCTTTCCCGGTTCTTGATGATAAGCCAGCCGTCGCGCAGTGCTATCAGGTCAGCTTTTTGCCATTTACCGAGGCAGCGATTGACGCTTTCACGCGTGTTGCCAATCATGCCTGCCAGTTCCGACTGAGATTGGGAAAGCTTTTGAAGCGGACGGTCGTTTGACCCCGGAGTTGTTGTCGTCAACCTGAGCAGAAGCTTGGAGAGGCGCACCTGGGTATCCATAAAAGCGACCTCGATCATGCGCTCGTCGGACCGGCGCACACGCTGACACAGGAGTTCAATCAACCGGATCGAGAGTGCTGGGTTCCGGTTCAGAACGTCCAGGAACGAGCGGCGTTCAAGTACCACAAGCGCACAATTTGTGAGCGCATCGACATTTGCTGAACGTCCGCCGCCATCCAGCATGGCGATCTCGCCAAAGACATCACCGGCCTGCAGATCATTCAAAGTGATGTCCCTGTCGCCGGGTGTCATCATCGAAACGCGAACGGAGCCTTCGGCGATCGCCATCATGCTCATGCCGGGTTCACCCATCGCGAAGATTTTCTGCCCCGCGTCATAACGCTTCACATAAGAAAACTCAGCAAGTTCCTCTCTGGCACGGCTGTCAAGCGCTTCAAAAACAAAGCTTTTACCGAGCAGCTTTTCCTTGTTAAATTCGTTTGATGCATTCATGGTTTTTTACTCGAGAGGCATGACGCGCACGACATTGCTGGGAATGTCCGTGACTTGTTGGACAACAGCTCTAGGTGCCTTTGGGCAAATTTGAGCACGGCTTGAACGCTCCATTTAGGACATCGATGATGAAAAAGTATGTCACTCTGGCTCTATTCTCCATTCTGATTGCGCTCACAAGTACGTTTTCGAACGCACAATCTCTGATTGGGTGTACGCGAACCGAATTGGCAGATCCCGCCCGGGTTGTCTATCAGTGCCAGGGCGGTGTCACACTAGAGGCCGAAGCTGCAGCGTCCCTCGGTGTGATCAAGTCGGACCCCGATCAACGCCCTTCTGAGGTTGAGGTCGATTCTGATGCTGTCCTGATCGAGGTTGCACCTGCAGGCGGGCCCTTTCAAATTCGCACACCCCACGCGATCGCTGCGGTCAGGGGCACGGTCTATATTGTCGATGTGACCGCTGAAGGCACTTCCGTCTTTGTCAGCGAAGGCGAGGTCGCAGTTTTCCGCGAAGTCGGCAGCGAAGAAGTTACCCTGGCCGCAGGTGACGGTGTCGATGTGCGAACCGGTGAACCGCTTGTAGTCCGGCAGTGGCCGGAACAAAGGGTACGCGCCTTGCTCAATCGCTTTGGTCGATGAAGCCGAAGCTTTCCCGATGGATCTTGCTGGCTGCACTTGCCGCCGGCCTGATTTGGTCGGGTCTGCTCGCCTATATTCATCTGACCGGAAGCGCGAGTGTCCTCGACCGGTTTGAAACAGTTTTTCTTGATCTGAAAATTGCCGCAGCAGGAGAAAGATCTCCGCCCTCCGATGTGGTTATCGTTGCAATTGACGATCAGACCGTCAACGGAGTAGGGCAATTTCCGTTGCCGAGAAACCGGCTCGCCGCGCTCATCGATGCGATTGAGGCAGCTGGTGCGAAGGCGATTGCAATCGACATCCTGCTGCCAACCACATCAGACGATTCGCATGACCTCGACCTTGGTGCAGCTCTCAAGAACTTTCCATCCGTCATCGCTGCAGTCGGCAGCCTGGAGGAGGCACTCCCCCTAGAAAACAGCGTTCCCGTTGTGGAAACGGTGATGGTGCCCGCCGCAGCTGTCTCCAGGTTTTCGAAAACGGGATTGGCTAACATCGTCACGGACACCGGTGGCACACCGCGTCATATTCCGCATCTATTTTTGACACCTGAGGGCTTGAAGCCATCCTTCAGCTTGCAGGCGTTCAGCCTTTTTCAAGGTGAGCCACATTCCTTTGCGGCAAACGGCGTACGCATCGGTGAGCAGTTGAGAGCGACTGACCTGGGATGGCACATGCCCCTCAACTATTATGGCCCGGGCGGCACCATCCCCACTTTCAGCGCTGCTAATCTCATGGAGCAAGGCTCAGACCCTGAGATAAGCCTGGAGGACAAACTGGTCGTCCTCGGTGTCACAGCGACCGCAGTAGGAGACCGGTTCAGCACACCGTTTGATCCCGTCATGCCCGGGGTTGAAATCCAGGCGACCGGGCTTGCCAATCTGCTCGACCACAGCGCGCTCATACGCGGACCGGAGACCAGAAGCCTCGACGGTTTGGCCGCAGTCTGCATTACACTTCTCGGTCTTCTCGCGATCGCGTATTTCTCCTTGGCACAGGCCTCATTCATCTATTTCGTACTCATGGCTGTTTGGCTCCTCTTCACTGCGGTGGCATTCACTCACGGTCACTGGCTCAACGGCGCGCTGCCCTTGGCAGCAAGCCTTCCACCTGTCGCTGCATTGATTTTTGTTCGTCAGATCTCAGACCGCAGATGGGCTCGACAGCAGCAGATCGCACAACAGGAGCTTGCCAGGTTCCATGCGCCGAGATTGGCGGAACGAATTGCCGGGGACCCTACGTTTCTCCTGCACCCCAGGGAACAGACGGTTGCGGTTCTGTTCATAGACCTGTCCGGCTACACAGGCCTCAGCGAGCAGCTGGGCCCAGCTGCGACCCGGAACTTCCTGAAAGAGTTTCATACGGTCGTGGTCAATGTCGCGAGCGCAAACAATGGTGTCGTGCTCGATTTTATGGGCGATGGCGCGATGCTCGGCTTCGGCATCCCGGACCCAGCCTCAAGCGATCCCTTGAATGCCTGCCGGTGCACATTTCAACTTGTGGAGCAGGTGCACGATTGGCTCGCGCTTCAGTCGTCAATGTCGGAAAGGTGCCGGCTCCGTGTCGGTGGACATATCGGGCAAGCCGTTCTGTCCCGTCTCGGACACGAACAGCAACAGCAGATCACCGCAACTGGTGACTGCGTCAACGTGGCCAGCCGGTTGCTGGAAGTGGCTAAACATCATGGTGCCCTGGTTGCTCTCTCGTCTGACCTCATTGCAGCTGCAGAGAACATTTCTCCCAACTCGCTGACGGTACCTAGACGCGAAACAGAAGGCATTCGAGGCCGGCGGCAATCTCTCAGCGTCGGCCTCTGGAAGTCGCACGAAGTCCTGCTGAGTTCCAAACGGCTTTGAGGGTCAGACCACTTTGCCTTCAACAAGATTGCACCGTTTCGTGCAAGTGTAGCGGCCCGGAGATTGCCGTGCACCGGACCGGACGAACAGACAAAATCACAGCATCCGGAAGAGCGTCCGATCTTTCCTGATCGTGTGATGAAAAACCACAGCACCGATATGCAGCACAAAGAGGACAAGCAGGATATACGCGCTCCACTCGTGGATGGCGGACAAGGTCCAGGCGATATCAGGGCTCTTGCCTATCGGACTCCAAATCTGAACCAGACCGAACCATTTCAGCGGAAACCCATGCGCATTGGTCGCCAGAAAACCGGATACGGGCATGATGATCAGGAAAAGATAGAAAAGGCCGTGAACCGAGGCCGCCGCGTATCGTTCAATAGCCGGCCCTTCGTTCTCGATAGGTTTCGTCAAAAGCTTGTTGCCGACCCGGATCAGCATCAGCCACAAAACGATGAAGCCGAAGCTTTCGTGCAGCAGATAGAAAGCGGTGACGACATCCTTTTTTGCAAAGCCGATCATCAGTCCCAGCGGCCACGTAATCAGGACCAATACGGCGACGGACCAATGCAGAAGCCGCGTAACTGAACCATAACGCGCGAAGGGGTGAACGGGTTCCCGGTCCCCTTGAGAGGTTTCTTTGTAAGAGATGCTGTCTGTCACGGGTGTCTCCAACGGTCCTATGAGCTGATTGTATTGAGGGCTCAAGTTCAAATTTGCGCAAGGTCTGGCGGATCAGTTTTTACTGCACGGCATTCAAGCCGGTCCGCCAAGGTAGGTTTGCATCGACGAGGTCAGACATAGGCCTGAATGGGATTTCCGACATGTGGCATGCCATGGATCTGCGGCTGATCTGCACGAAAACCGAAGGCGTCCCGCTCATCGAACAAAAACTCGGACAAGTTCTCCATGATGCGAGCTCTTGCACCCGGCACGTGAAACCTCAAGTTTCGCAATCCACGCACGTAGTCGGAGAAAACCGGGTCGCGCGCACCCAGTGGACGACGGAAGGCCAGCTGCCTGTCGCCGAACACAGGCTTATATCCAAATATGGAAAGCCCAATGAGTTCGCGTGCCAAGACACGTGGAATGTTTTGCCGTGTGTCCCAAAACATGCGCAAATTCCAACTAATGAACTTTTTCCAACAAAGCTTCTTGAACTCAGGTGTATTCCGCACGAATCCCGCCGGCACGTTACCAAATCGCGCGAATTGCTGCTCCAACTCCCGCAATTCCTTGCCAAGAGTTGCCTCACATTCACGCCAGAGACCGCGTTCGTAGGGCTCAAGCGTTATGACAAACTCATGGTTTGCAGTCGCACCCCCGACGATCAGAGCGTCATTGAGAAGTGGCGTCCAACGATCTTCGCTCAAGATACTGCCAAGCCCACAAACCGGCACAACGTTCCTGGTCGGGAGGCGAGTATTCACTGGCAAGTCCGCGTCGTTTACTTCCTCGCGCTCTGCTTGGGCAGCGTCGGCCAGCATTGCTGTTTCTCTTTCCTGAATGCCATTGGCAGCAGTAATGCCGAAATTCATGATCAGGTTTCTTGCCTTGCGGATTTCGGTACCACCGAGCAGCACTAATCTCAGCTGATTTTGGCCCGTCGCCCGATACAGCCTGTAAGCTGCCCGGATGTACATTGTCATGGCAAGATCCCTGTCCCAGGACGGCGGAATGAAGCGACCGACCCAGGCGTTGTCTTGTCGGTAGATGTTTTTGACGGCTTGGATTTCTCTGTTGAATGTTTGGAAATTCATCAACGGCATGGGTCTTTCCTCCCTATTTGTCCCGAAGGAGCGGTTCCGATACCTGCAAGATGGTGGAAAGCGTTGTGAATGCCCTGTGACCATGGACACTTCACATGTCTGTAAATGAGAGAAAAGTTTCGGGAATACCTGAACGGACGGTCGGGAACGCACAAAGCCGCGGCAAGCGTCGGGTCTTTGGTTTTGTCGACGCACGGAAACAAGGCTCCGTTGCCTCAAACCCCACCAACTAAGCTCCTGAATGCTCAAGTCGAAAATCTGTGCCGTTCAGCACACTCTTCAGCCTCTGAACATGTGAAGAAGACGTCAGCTTTGGGTTGGTGTCGACGGGGTCCGTTTCTTAAACTACTGAAAATACTTCAGATCTATGCAATAGCAAATCGATCACAACTACGTTGGTCACCTGTACAAGGTTCTTTCGCTGTGTTAGCGGAATTGTCGTTCTACTGCTCGTTCGAGCAAATATTTCAATGGGATACTTCAAGCATGAAATCTTTCATACCCGGTTGCTTTCCGTTGTCATTGGCAGTCGCGGGAGCGCTGGTTTTTTCAAGCCCTGTTCTGGCCCAAGACACTTCAAACCGTGGCAAGGCCATGATGGTCCTGGATGCCTCGGGCAGCATGTGGGGCCAGATTGACGGGGTTCCGAAAATCTCAATTGCACGTGATGTGATCGATGGTGTTCTTGGAAAGTGGGACCCGGCCGTCGACCTGGGTCTCATGACATACGGGCACCGGCGCAAGGGCGACTGCAATGACATTGAAGTCATTCAATCCGTCGCGCCTCTTGACCCTAACAACTTTTCTTCGCTTGTCAGGGGTATCAATCCGCGCGGCAAAACACCCATTTCGGAATCGCTCATTCGCGCAGCGCGTGAACTGCGGCATGTTGAGGACCCTGCCTCCGTCATTCTGGTCAGCGACGGCCTTGAAACCTGCGAAGCAGATCCCTGCCTGGCTGCAACGCTCCTTGAAAACAGCGGCATTGATTTCACAGTCCATGTTGTCGGCTTTGACCTGACAGATGAGGAAGCACGCCAGTTGCGCTGCATTGCCGACAACACGGGCGGCCGCTTCCTGAACGCCGACAATGCAAGCGAATTGACTGAGGCCCTTGCCGAAACTGTTGTTGCGGTTAGCGAAGAAGTGGTTGCCAAGCCCGTCGCACCACAACCGGCACCACCCATTGTACCCAAGAAGATCACCGAACTTGATCTCGACCGGCTGAGCTTCGACGTCCACAAGATCGAAAAAGATGCCGCTTCCGGTAAAGTTGTCGCGACCGGAACGTCGAACGGCGTTGGCTGGACGGTCACTGCCAACAGCATCTACGAACCGTATTCCAACGTCAAAGGCGGTGCAGGCTTCAACGATCTCCCGGGCCGCTATGACGATCTGCATGTCGGGTCCGACTTTACGATCACCTTTGATCAGCCAGTGACTTCGATGCTTGTTGTGCTTGCCAATGACAATGACACGGGAGACGGGCCGAACTTCCAGGAACTGCCGCCCGTCGATTTTGTCGACGCCAGCAATCCCGATGGTGGCACCCAGGTGAAAATCGAAGATAAAGGTGGCGCGTTGTTCTACTACTACGACATCAACATCACATCGATGACGCATGTGAACGACAACGGCATCAACGACGGTTGGGACCTGGCGTTCTTCGTGTTTCCGACAGCCAACTGATCCATTTGAACAAGAAAAAGATGCCGCCAGGTCAACCAGGCGGCATCTTTATTTGAATTTCTCGTCGAGGCTTGGGATCAGGCAGAGCAGACCAAAATTCAGCACTTTCAATTCAACCCCGGCCAGTTCCTGTTTGCCTTGGCAATATAGCCTGGGATATCGCGGATCCAGGTCCGCTGAACAGGCTTGGAGTAGTTCACATAGAGTTTGCCGGCCACCACTTTATAAGCGAGCGGATCGACACCGACCTTGTAACCGCGTGAAACGCCATAGGCGCAATAGCCGTCAAATTGCGGGGCATAACTTGCAGGGTTCGCAGAGAAGGTGTCGCGGTTCCGTACTGACGTGAACTGGTATGTCAGTCCCCGGTATTGCGCAGTAAATTCAGCGCGGCCCTGCTTGGGGGTCTTTCCCGAAAAATAAGTCACCGGGTCGTAACCTGTCAGCGCAAGCGGGCTTTTTGCGTAAACTGGCAATGCTGAAGTCGCGACAATCGCACTAACGGCAGCTGCCGCAACAAGTCCTAGCAGTCCTCTACGGTTGATCATGAAACCTCCTCGGGTTTTCATCGTTCAGATGAGGATGTTGCGCGACAGGCTGACATTCAATGAACAATCATTTGAACCGAGTTGGCTTGCTGGCCTTCAAACTTGCTGTTTTCAGATTTCTGCGCGCAATCGGCGCACCTTCCGAGGAGCAGAAGCGGCCGGATCACGAAACCGTGAGCTTGGTTTATCGCGCTTCCTGACAAGCTGAACTCGGAAATTGCCACAAACGCACTATACTTTTGATCGGCCGTGTTTGGTCCCGAAGGTACATATGGGCGCCAATTCCGACAGGAGAGACATTCATGACCACCGATCTCATCACCCGCCGCAAACTTCTCGCTGCTGGAGGTGTTGCATTGACGATGGGCACAACCGGATTGTTGGTACCCGCTCAGGCACAAGGCCTCGCGCCAACGCGTTCAATGCGGGGTGGTTCCAACAATTACCGTCCCGGTGCTCCAATCGTCGACCGCATAGGGGATGGCGGCTTCTGGATGACTGGTACCGTGCGCCGCGCAGGCGATGGTGTACCTCTTGCCGGTCAGCGTATTCAGATATGGGCTCACACGACCGAAGGGCATGAACGCGATCCGCAAAGTCACGGCGCAACCCTTACCGATGCCAATGGCAACTTTCGCCTTGAAATGCCGCAGATCGTGCCCGCGTTTGGGCAACCGCACGGTCACCTTGCCTACGATAGCGAGGAGTTTGAAACGGTGTTCCTGCGTCCAATCATGTCAAGCTCGAAGGACACCAGCCTGGAGGCGCATTTCGTCCTTACACCGGCCTGACCCGACTTGGGGCTTCCTGAGATGAGCCGGATGCGCGGTTACCTGGTCTGGGGCGTGCTGGTGATTGTTATCGCGATACCGATTTTGGCCGCTGCAACAAGCCCACTGCTTGCCTGGCGGCAACCCGTTTACATTGTTGCCGGATTTGCCGGTGTTGCGGGCATGGCCCTTCTCTTGGTTCAGCCTCTTCTTGCAGGCGGCTATCTGCCCGGGCTTGCCGGCACGCGCGGGCGGCGGCTCCACCGCTATACCGGGACACTGCTGATTGCCGCTGTCCTGCTCCACGTTGGCGGGCTTTGGATCACCAGCCCACCGGATGTTGTCGACGCCTTGCTGTTTCGTTCTCCAACGCCGTTTTCCGTATGGGGTGTTCTTGCCATGTGGGCTGTTCTGACCGCAGCCTTTCTTGCCGGGTTTCGACGCCGCCTGCGGTTGACGGTGCGCTCGTGGCGACGTGCCCACACAATCCTGGCGATAGTCATTGTCACCGGTAGTGTGGTTCATGCTCTTTTGATCGAAGGAACGATGGAAATCATGACGAAGTTCGCTCTGTGTGCTCTTGTCGTTATCGCGACAGTGAAAGTCATCGTGGACCTCAAGGTTTGGACGAAACGGCCGCCGCGCGAAGTCTGAAGCAAGTCATTTTGATCGCTCTAGCCGGCAGCATGTTGCCACTCCGTCGGCTCATGGATCACATGATTGCCGATATGCAGGGCCAAGAGCTGTCCTAAGACCTTTCGGAAGCGCTTTCGTCCGGTTGAGGATCTTGCCGTGGCCGCGTTGCTATGCTGTGGTCGAGCGTGCACAGTGCGCGCGAACCATGCCTGAAGAACGAGCCTTCCATGTTCCGTGATCTCACGTTTCCAGCCACCTATATGGGGCTGCTTGCAGCCTTTGTCGGATACGCGGCCTCCTTTGCCATTGTGCTTGCCGGCGTAAAATCGATGGGTGCCACCGATGCACAAGCCGCGACCGGACTGTTTTTCGCTACCATCGGCATGGGCATCTGCAGTATCTGGCTCCCGGCCGTCACACGGATCCCGGCTGCGGTCGCGTGGTCAACTCCCGGCGCTGCATTTCTTGCGGCAACCGTTGCACTGCCGGGTGGATTTTCAGAAGCCGTCGGAGCTCTGATCTGTTGCGCCGCGCTAATCGTCGTGACCGGGTTCATCCCGGCACTCGGACGTGTTGTCGCCGCCATTCCGAAACCGATTGCAAACGGGCTCCTGGCAGGTGTTTTGTTGAAATTATGCTTTGCGCCGGCTTTGGCTCTAGGAACGATCCCCTTGCTTGTGTTGCCTGTCCTTCTGGCCTGGCTGGCCGGACTTGCCTGGAACAGGCTTGCTGCAATGCCATTTGCCGTCATCGCCTTTGTGATCGTTCTTTTCTTGACCGTGAATGGCGACAACGGCACCGTCGGCGCGGAAACGCAATGGCTGCCGGCATTTACGCCTGTCATGCCGACCTTTTCCATTCATTCATTTGTTTCCGTCTCTTTGCCGCTCTATTTCGTAACCATGGCAGGTCAGAACATCCCGGGCTTCGCCGTGCTGGAGCTGAACAAATACCCGGTCAACCGGCAGCCACTGCTCCAGAAGACAGGGCTGGTGAGTCTTTTGATCGCACCGTTCGGATCGGTGCCGGTCAACATGTCCGCGATCACCGCTGCAATGATGGCCGGAGAAGATGCCGGACGTGATCCGGCAGGGCGCTACTGGGCTGCCATAGTGTCTGGAATTGCCTACACGCTTCTGGCATTTGCTGCTGGACTTGTGACCTCTCTTGCAGGCCTTGCACCGACAGATCTGATCACTGCGGTTGCGGGGCTGGCGCTGATCCCGGCTTTCGTCAATTCCGTTTCGGCGGCGTTTAGCGATCGTGAGCAACTAGAAGCACCGGCTTTAACATTTCTGATCGCAGCCAGCGGAATGATGCTTTTCGGTATCAGCGGCGCGTTCTGGGGCGTCGTTGCCGGTAGCATTGTCTGGGTCGCAAAAGCCGTCGTTAAAAGACACACGACGTGAACGAAACGTGATGCGGCGCTCTTGTTAGCGACCTCCTCACGAGAGTTTTGTGTGCATGTGAACGCGTGAATCCGCAGACTGGCATTGGCCAAACGGAGGATGCCATGCCACTGACGCGTCGCGGATTTACTGGAATGCTTATTGCAGCTGCCGTCACACCTGCACCATTGAGAGCACAGGACGATCCGGTTCTGGCAGCCCTTCGATCTCCGCTTTACGGTACAAGTTCAGAATTCGCGAAAGGCATGATCTTCATGCGTGAACGCGGCAGTCCAGACGTCGTGCCCGCGCTCTTGACCAGCATGCGATTTTCCAGAGGGCGGCAGGGACGGATTGCCGAGGTGATGGACGAATTGGCGGGTCAAAAATTCGGTACCGACTGGTTCGAATGGATGCTCTGGCAGGAACGCAACCCGCAGATCATCCCCCATCCGTCACTGATCCCTTTCAAGCGTGAGGTTCTGCTTGGGATAGACGAAAATTTCGACGTCTTCCTGAAACCGGAGTATCTGGCTCGCAAGCGGATGAAAATACGGTTTGAGGAAATTGCCTGGGGCGGTGTCCGAAAAGACGGAATTCCTTCCCTCGACAACCCTGAACTGCTTCCAGCAGCCAAGGCGAACTATCTCAAGGGCGATGACCTCGTTTTCGGCGTCTCGATCAATGGTGACACCAGGGCCTATCCATTGCGGATCATGGGCTGGCATGAAATGTTCAATGAAGTCATCGGCGGCGTTGCGGTCGCACTGGCCTACTGCACGCTGTGCGGCTCGGGCATCTTGTTCGAAACCAAAGTGAAAGGCCGAAGGAGGCCGCTGGTTTTCGGTTCCTCCGGCTTCCTTTATCGCTCCAACAAGCTGATGTTCGACCGGGAAACCCATTCGCTATGGAACCAATACACCGGTAAACCGGTGGTCGGTCCGCTGGTGGACAGTGGCATTGAATTGAAGCAGCGTCCCGTCGTGATAACAAGCTGGGATGCCTGGAAGGCGTCCCATCCCAAAACCCAGGTGCTGTCTCTGAACACCGGCCATCGGCGCGACTACGGCTCTGGCGTCGTTTACCAGGACTATTTTTCCTCTGCCGAGCTCATGTTTCCAGCGCTGGTTGATCAATCACGGCATCGCCAGAAAGACTATGTCTTCGCAGTCCGCCAGTTCGGGGCTGCCAGAGCTTGGCCGCTGGATGCCTTTGAAGAGAAATCGATTATCAACGACGCGATTGCACAAACGCCTCTCGTCCTGATCGGCAATCCCTCAAAACGCACCGTGCGTGCCTATGAGCGCGGGCCTCATCGATTTCAGCAACGCGGCGAAGAGGTTCTCGATGATACCGGTCTGGCATGGACCGTGACAGAAACCGCGCTGGAACGTTCAGACGGGAAGAAACTCCCCCGTGTGGCAGGTCATATCTCCTATTGGTTCGCATGGGACAATTATCTGGGTGATGCCGCAACCATCTATGGCGGTTAACGGCTTGATCTATCGAAGCTTCCCTTCAAACAGGATGGTAGAAGCAATCTGGACAGCAACGTCACCTGCAGTCGTGGCAACAGCAGTCTTTAGATCTCACATATGGTCAATCTGCCTAACTTGAATGCAATTCAAGAAATACAACCCGCACAACAAATATTAGCGAAGGCACCACACCTTGCGGGTTGTACTCAAGATGCGAATTTGCGCCTGAATTCGACATACCTGCTCAAAAATAAGTTATTGGCGAAATAATACTGACAATTCGCATTGATTTCACAGAAATTCGCCCGATTTAGCCGTTACCAGACTCTGAAAATCGCTGACAATGCAAGTTTCCCGAGTATCTGAGCGCAGAAAATCATCTGGGTTCCATCTGTGGAGAGATTCTATGACTTCAAAAAGCAAGGCAGGACTTTTGAACGTTTTCTCTAGGTGCGCACCAGCGCCGCTGGTGGCGGCACTGACCATTGGTCTGCTCGTCCCGGCCGCAGTGGCGGAAGACCGCAGCGACTGGCCGACAAGCTTCTCGGTCGGAACGGCAAGTCAGGGCGGAACCTATTTCGTATATGGCTCAGGCTGGACAAATCTTGTTTCAGATCAGCTTGGCATCCCGGGCGGAGCCGAGGTCACCGCCGGACCGGTACAGAATGCAGCGCTTGTCCAAACCGGTGACCTCGATTTCGGCATGGTCACCATGGGGCCGGCATTCGACGCGATCAACGGTGAAAGCGCTCTTGCGCCAGGACTGAAACATGATCAGATCCGGGCGATCTTCCCGATGTACAAGACCGCATTCCATATCATGACCCTGAAAAGTTCCGGCATCGACAGCATCGATGACATTCCGGAAGGCGCAACTGTCGGCTTTGGGCCGGTTGGCGGCACCCCTGGAACGTACTGGCCACGGTTCTTTGATACGTTTGGCAAGTCCGTGACTGCGCGCCACGGAGGAGCAGCAGACCTTGCCGGCCAACTTCAGGACGGCTTGATTGATGTCTACACTTGGGCAGCAGGGGTCCCCTTCCCGGCATTCTCGCAAGTCGAAGCGCAGGCTGACGTCAATTTCATCGGCATGACGGACGATCAGGCCAAACAGATCGCGGCGGACCATCCGGTGTCTCTTTTCACTATCCCGGCCGGAACTTACCCGTCCCAATCCGAAGATCATGCGAGCGTTTCCATGTGGAACTTCGCGATCGCGCGCGCTGATCTTCCGGACGACTTTGTCTATGCCGTCGTCGATGCGGTGATGAGCAACAATCCAAGGATGCTCGACATTCACAAGGCGGCCATCGAAACCCTGCCGGAAAACTACGACAAGAACGCTTTCATTCCCTGGCACCCGGGAGCTGTTCGCTGGTTCAAGGAGAATGGCTTCGAGATCGACCCAGCCCTTGGCGGCTAAGCGATCCGGAACACGATAGATAATTGCCTTTATCCCGGGCCGCAGGACAGTGGCCCGGGTATACTATGTGCCAGATCGAGACCGAAACGTCATGTCCGACCCGATTGACCCCGTTCCCGCCCAACGGGATGAAGCTACCAGCCGCGCCTTGCAGGGCTGGCAGGGGAAATTGTTCGGTCTTCTGTGTGTGCTTTACGCAGCCTGGCATCTTTACAGTCTCAACATCGCGCCCCTGGAGACCTGGCTTTTTCGCATTCTTCACATTTGCGGAGCCCTCGTTCTCGGGTTCGGCCTGACGGGAGTGCTCATCACCGGGCCTGACAATCGCCTGCGTAAAGTCACGATGGAACGGGTCATTGCGCTCGCCGCCGGACTGCCGGTGATTTATGCACTCGTGCTGACCGTTTACGGTGTCATTCAATATTGGAACTCGGGGACCGTCGAGAACGCCGACACGACCTTTGCCTATTTCGGGATATCGCTCGCTGCCGGCACGCTGTTTGCGATTGTTGCCGGCTGGTTCATACGCGGCAAAGAAGGCCGTATTTCCCCGATCGACTGGGTTCTGGTGCTGGCCAGCATTGCATCGACCGGTTTCATCGCTCTCAGTCTTGATGCCTTGAACTTGAGACTGCGCGCGGGCACGCCATTTGCCGATCCGCAAAATGCCTGGGCCGCATTTGTTGCCATGGCGCTCATGCTGGAACTTACACGCCGTGTCGCGGGTCTCGCCCTGGTAGCGATTGCAGCAATTTTTGTCGGTTATGCCTTTTTGGGGCCCTGGCTACCCGGATTTCTGGAACACCGCGGGTACGATGCAAAGCGGTTTTTCAGCTACGTTTTCACCGATAACGGTATTCTCGGCCCGACAACCGCCGTCTCCTCCACCTACATCATTCTTTTCATCATTTTCGCGGCCTTCCTTCAAAGCTCAAAGGTCGGCGACTATTTCGTCAACCTGGCCTTTGCAACAGCTGGCCGGGCACGCGGCGGGCCAGCCAAAGTTGCCGTGTTCGCTTCCGGACTGATGGGAATGATCAATGGCACTTCTGCCGGTAACGTTGTGTCGACGGGCTCGCTGACGATCCCGCTGATGAAGCGTGTGGGATACCGCCCACAATCGGCAGGCGCAATCGAGGCTGCTGCCTCAACTGGTGGTCAGATCATGCCCCCTATCATGGGTGCTGGTGCCTTCATTATGGCCGAGATCACGGGAATTCCATATACGGACCTCGTCATCGCAGCCCTGATCCCGTCCGTGCTCTATTTTGTCTCTATCTATTTCATGGTCGATTTCGAGGCGAAGCGTCTTGGCATGCGCGGCATGACCAATGACGAAGTGCCCAAATTCAGGAAACTCGCCAAGCAGGCATTTCTGTTCCTGCCGATATTCATTCTGGTCGGCTCTCTTTTCCTTGGTTATTCGGTGATCCGTGCAGGCACGCTTGCGATTGCGTCTGCCGCTGTCGTGAGCTGGCTGACCCCGTTTCGTATGGGCCCGCTCCAGATCATCGAAGCCCTGCGCAATGCGTCTCAGATGTCCATCCAGATCATTACGGTCTGTGCTACGGCTGGCATCATTGTCGGCGTGATTTCATTGACAGGCGTCGGCGCCAGGTTCTCTTCTCTGCTGTTCGAACTCGCAGAGACCAGCAAACTGCTCGCGCTGATATTCGCGATGATCATCTCGATCATTCTGGGCATGGGCATGCCGACGACCGCAGCTTATGCGGTTGCCGCCTCGGTGGTGGCACCCGGCCTGATCGAACTCGGCATTGAGCCGCTGATTGCGCATTTCTTCGTGTTCTATTTTGCGGTCGTTTCGGCGATTACTCCGCCGGTGGCGCTTGCCGCCTATGCGGGCGCTGCCATTGCAGGAGCAGAGCCCATGCGCACATCGGTGACGGCATTCAGGGTCGGCCTGGCCGCGTTTATCGTACCGTACATGTTCTTCTACAGCCCCGGTCTTCTGATGGAGGCCAGCTGGATAGAAATCATCCGCAATGCAATTACCGCCATCATCGGCGTCTATTTCCTGTCCGGAGCCGTTCAGGGCTATCTGATGAGCCCCCTTGCCCCGATCTGGCGTATACTGCTTCTGGGTGCCGCCCTTTGCATGATTTCCGGCGATTGGCGTACCGACGTGATCGGCATCGTGCTCGGCGCTGCGCTTTGGCTTAAATCGCGTCATGATGTTGAACACGTCACCAGGGAAGCCTGATATTCGGGCACGCCAATTTGCACGCTCGTCTGTCGCTTGAAAGACCTGAAAACCGCCTTATCGCAGGAAAGCCGCCATCTCCTTCCTTGCCTTGGCAAGGTAGTTCTGACGGCTTTCCTGGGTCGAGCTGTCCATCTTGTAATGTGCCAGATAACGTGTCTTGCAACGCGGTTTTGCAAGAAGCTTGATGCCGCGCATGATGGTTTTGCGCCCGGGTTCTCCAACAAACTTGGACACAAACCAACTTGCACCACAGGTCGTCACGATCCCGATGCGCGAGATATTCTGCATGTTGGGCCGCAAGTCCTCGGTCGCGGTCGGCATGATGAACGTCTCATGCGGCACCCACACCCGTTCCAACCACCCTTTCAGCATTGCCGGAAGACCGAACCACCAGGTTGGATAAATGAACACGATCGCCTCGCACCACTTGATATCAGCCAGATCCTGCGCAATCGGTACGGTATTCGACTGCGGTGTGTGATAACCACGCCGTTCCTGCGCACTCATGACCGGGTCGAATTCTCTCGCATAAAGATCCGTCAGGCGCACATCGTGGCTGTCTTCCTCAAGGGCGCTGATAACGGTCTTGCACAGCGCAGCATTGAAGCTTTCTTCACAGGGATGACAGTAAACGACAAGAACGCGCATGCGCTTGGCCTTAAGGAACAACAACATGCAGGCAGAATGAACAAGCCGCCTGCGTCACTTTCGTAAGCCGCCACTCAGCCTCGCTGAAGACCGGGAAACAGGAAAACCTTGCCACTTGTGTAGTCGTAGTCCGGGTTATCCCAGGCAATCATCTTGCCCGGATTGAGCAGCCCTTTGGGGTCGGCCTCCTGCTTGAAGGCCAGTTGAACCGCATCTGTCTGTTTCATGCCGCCTTCTTCCAGCGTGTAGCGGTGCGGATTGAAAATCGGGCAGCCGTTCTCCTCATGCATCCGGATGATCTCATTCAGCCTTTCTTCGCTGGTGTAGCGAACGATCGGCAATCCGAAGCAGGTGATGTCGCCGTCAAAACGGACATATTCCAAGTGTCCAGGCACCTCATCGCCAAACAGTTCCTGCATCTTCCCGACCAGTTCAACCTGGTTCGGAAACGGATAAAGAACCTGAAGGTAAGTGATCTCAGGATCGACCCGCAGACCGCGCAATGTCGTGTGGTTCCAGGAAAGTTCATAGGCTGGAGGAAGCCGCCTCAGATCCTCTTCGTTTGCCTTGTCGGAACGATAAAGCACCGCTCCGCCGGACTGACGCGCGACGAACGCCTCAAACGCCGCCATGGCAAAGGGAGCCACCATCAACACCGCGACAGACTGATCCTTGCGAATGAACTTCTGGTGCCGCAGGAAATAGTCGTGCGGAACCGGCGCGGCCACGGGCGCTATGTTCTTGGTCAACAGGCCATCCTGATTGGCCAGGGTGTCGGAAAACCTGACCGCATCCATAAAGTCATCAAAGCCGACCAGAACATCAACCCAGTCGTAACTTGCGGTCAACGGCATCTCGATCTCGGTTATGATGCCGTTGGTGCCATAGGCATGCATCACCTTCTGCAGATCGTCACCCGTCATCTCCAGAATTTGAGGATCGGCCTCCATCGTGATGACCCGCAACCGAATGACATTGCCAAGATCCCTGAGGCCGCCCCAGTTGATCGAGCCGACCCCGCCCGAACCACCGGCAATAAAGCCGCCGATGGTGGCTGTCCTGTAGGTGGACGGATGCATCCGCAATTCCTGTCCGGACTGTTCACGGGCAACCTTGTCGATGTCGGACATGATGGCTCCGGCTTCAACGACAACCGAACCTGTCTTGACTTCCTTGACGGCCGCCATATCCGCCATGTTGAGTACAACACCGCCCGACAGCGGCATGGCCTGTCCGTAGTTGCCGGTTCCAGCGCCCCGCGTTGTCACCGGTATGTCGGCTGCAAAGCAGGCCTTCAGAACACGGATGATTTCGTCTTCCGTTTTCGGGGTCACGATCAGGTCGCCGGTAACATCCTCCAGCTGCTTCTTCAGGACCGGCGAATACCAGAAAAAATCGCGGCTCTTCTGCTTTACGATTTGCTGGTTGTCCTCGATCTTGAGGCCGTCAAGATCGGCTTTTAATGCAGCAATGGCGCTCATGACTCTGGTTGCCTTTCCTGGAGAATGTGATCGAGGTCGCGGTAATCGGGCAGAGTTTGGTCAATAAGAGACCCCGCGCGCAAAACACTGCGCGGGCCCGCCGGGCGGGACAAAAGCTCGTTCCAGTCTCGAGCATTGAACAGCACGAGGTCGGCCGGTGCTCCGATATCCAGTTTGCCCGCCGGGATATCCATCAATTGTGCAGGTGTCGTTGTGACCGTGCTGATCCAGTCGCCGATCGGGTGGTCAAGATGTAAAATCCGAGTGGCTTGCGTATAGACCTCAACCATATCGAGATCGCCATAGGCATAGAAAGGATCACGGGTATTGTCGGAGGCGACCGCAACCGAAATTCCGCGTTGCTTCATTTCGTGAAGCAAGGTGACACCCCGGCGGCGAGGTGTCCGGCCAGGCACACGGTCCTGGAGATACATGTTGCACATTGGCAGCGAAACGACGGCAATCCCGGCCCCTGCCAACAGATCAAGTGTCTTGTCAATCTCATCCGCCGGATGCACCGACAATGAACAGCAATGACCGCATACAATCTTGCCGTCGAATTTCAGACGCTGTGCCGTTTCGGCAATGTGGCGCAATGTGACCGCTGCCGGGTCCAGCGTTTCATCCACGTGAAAGTCCAGATCGAGGCCCCGATCCATGGCCGCACGAAAGACGTCTTCAAGATGCCTTTCCAGATCCGGGATCATATAGGTCACTGCGCCCATGATCCCATCGGCTTTCCTGACCTTTTCCGCAATACCCGACAGATAGTCCCTATCTTCGGCCAGGCGGTCGATCCCGAACAGACAAACGCCCTGCAGGGTTATGCGACCACTCCAGTCGGTGCGCATTTCCTCAAACACCGGCCAGGTGATGTCCTCCTGCGGCGGGATGCTGTCCAGATGCGTACGGATCGCGGCTGTTCCGTGTGCGTAGGCGCACTTCAGGGAAAACTCCATGCGCGCCCGCAGATCATCGGCCGACCAATAAGCAATCCGGTCTTCGCCGACCGCTGTGAGCGCCCCCATGAAAGATCCGTCTGGATTGGCCTTGCGTGGCCAGATGTGGCCTTTGTCGAGATGGGTATGCAGATCAACGAAGGCGGGCAAAACCAAACCGCTGTCCAGGTCCAGACTTGGATCCGCACCGGTCAAGGATCCGGCAGGCGCGACTTCAAGAAGCTTCCCATCAACGACCTTGAGGTCCCTCGCCAGCAGGCAGGCAGGATCCGAACCTTGTGTGTCGGCGAGCAAACATGCCGGAACGGTTGCATTCTTGATGATCCCGGTTCCGTTGAAACCCGATCCCGTTGCCGGTCCCATTTATATCTCCCGCTTCAGGGCACTTTCATGCCATTTGCGCAGGAGCAAATGCGACAGGAGGTTCATAGTCAGGAAGATCAGGATCCCCGTAACGGAAATCAGAATGAGTGCCGCGAACATTCTTGGCATGTTCAGCCTGTAGCTTGCCTCCAGGATCTGGTTGGCGAGCCCTGAACCGGAACCTGCGGAGCCCGCGACGAACTCCGCAACGATCGCGCCGATCAGAGACAGGCCGCCGGCAATTTTCAATCCGCCCAGGAAATAGGGCATAGCTGCTGGAAGGCGCAAAAACCGCAAGGTTTGCCAGCGGCTTGCGCCATAAAGGCGAAACAGGTTCTGCAGATTGTGATCTGCCGAATTTAGTCCAAGTGTCGTGTTTGAGAGTATCGGGAAAAACGCGACAATCCAGGCACAGATCAGGAGCCCGGCGGTGATGGAATCCACATAAATCAAGATCAAGGGTGCGATCGCGATGATGGGTGTTACCTGCAAGATGACCGCGAAAGGAAAAAACGAGATTTCGATCCATTTCGACTGCGTGAACAACACCGCCAGTCCCAGACCGCCCAATGTCGCGATCAACAGGGCTCCGAATGTGATCTTGAGCGTGTTGATGAGCGCAACACTCAAGATGCCCCAGTCGGCAAGCAACGTTTCAAAAACCTGTCCGGGCCTCGGCAGGATGTAGTGCGGAATTTCGTTCCAGACGCAGACCGTGTCCCATAGGTAAACCGACAACAGCAATATGACGACCGGCAACACCCATCTGCCAATCGTTTCCCTTCGAGCCGAACGTGCACGCTTCATTTCCTCGGCATCAAGAGGAATTTCCGCGCCAGCCACAGGCAATGGTGTTTTGTCTGCAATGTCTATGGTCATGATCCGGAGCGACCCTGAGAGTTTAAGAAAATCAGACAGTTCATCAGAGGTGATCTCCCGATTTCATGGCCTCGTGAAGCGCTTCAGAAACGTTTCGGCAGAAACCGCTATAGACGGGTGATGTCCTGAAATCCTCGTCCCGCGGATAAGGCGCATCAATGGCCATATCGTTGACGACACGTCCGGGCCGCGCTGCCATGACGACGATGCGGTTGGAGAGGTAAACGGATTCAAACACTGAATGGGTCACGAAAATGACCGTCCAGCCGAAGGTTTCCCACAAACGCAGAAGATCGTTGTTGAGCTTGAAGCGGGTTATTTCATCAAGTGCCGCGAACGGTTCGTCCATCAAAAGGAGCTTGGGCTTTGTCACGAGGGCGCGCGCAATCGAGACACGCATTTTCATGCCCCCCGACAATTCCCTGGGATAACTGTCCGCAAACTGGTCGAGACCAACACCTTTCAGCGCTTCCATCACCTCATCATAGGCGGCTTTTTTCGAAACCCCCTTGAGGCGCAGCGGCAACCAGACATTCCCGAAGACCGTCGCCCAGGGCATGAGGGTTGGTTCCTGAAAAACGAAGCTGAGTTCGTGGTCCTTCTGTCTGGATTCTTCCATCGGCCACTCAACCCTGCCCGAGCTTGGGCTCGTCAGGCTTGTGATGATCCGCAAGGCGGTGGATTTGCCACACCCCGAGGGACCCAGAAGGGAAACAAATTCCCCTTGCCGAATATCGAGCGACAGGTTGTTGAGTGCCACCGTCCCGTTGGAAAAGGTCTTTGAGATGCCTTTGAGGGAAACAATGGGCTGTCCAATACCCGTATCTATTTGCATATTTGCTTGTACCATGGCCGTCATTTCAAAATTGTCCGGCCATGGTTGCATTTTTCATGTGTGTCACGAAAGCGTCCTGATCAGTTCCCGGTCAGCTCTTTTTTGCGGTCCAGACCGACGCCATTGTTAACGAATTCAAGCGTGTAGGACTTCGTGTAGTCGACGTCTCCGTTGACAACACCCGCGGCGACCATTTTTTCAAAAAAGGACTTGTTGCGCTCATCCGTCATGGCACCGATGCCCATTGTGAGCGCATCGCCACTGTCAACGATGCCGTAGGATTTCAGCTTCTCGATCGAGAAGGCCAGCTGACCGTCCGTCATGCCAGGATTGTCCTTCTTGATCATTTCCAGTGCTTTGGAATTGTCGCCATAAAGGAAATTGACCCAGCCGATAGCCGAACCGTCGACAAAGCATTTGACGACTTCCGGTTTGGTTTCCACAAGCTCGGTCCGGGTTTCCACTGTTGTCGAATAGGTGTCATAGCCAAAATCGGCGATCAGAAAGATGTTGGGCTCAAAGCCGCCTTCCGTCTCGATGGCATAGGGCTCAGACGTAATATAACCCTGCTGGCCCAGTTTCTTGTCGGCAAGAAACGGTGCCGAATTGTAGGTGTAAGGACGCACCTGTTCGTCCTTGAAACCGAACTCTGACTTCATCCACTGATAAAAGGAATTGAGGCCACCCTTGCCGATCAGGAGGTTTATGTCCTTGAGGCTTTCCCAGGTATCCAGGCCCTGATCCGGATGCGTCATCAGGATCTGTGGTTCTTTCTGGAAATGAGCCGCCACAACGGTGGTTGGAATGCCCTGCTCAATCGCAGAAAATGCCTGAAGCATGTTGCCGCCCATCAGGAAGTCGATTTTTCCGACCGGCAACAGAATACGGTTGTTGGCCTGCGGGCCCCCAGGCTTGATTTCCACTTCAATGCCACAGGCTTCAAATGTGCCGTCGGCAACCGCCTGGTAGTAACCACCATGTTCTGCTTGAGCGACCCAGTTTGTACCGAAGGTCACTTTTTCAAGCGCATGCGCGCTTGTCGACGCCATGACGGCGAGCGTCGCAAGTCCTAAGTTCCGAGACAATCCCATTTCCGCGTTCCCCGTTTTCGTTACACCAAGCAGGTCAAACTGCCCACGACGGGCCGAATGCTCTGCCGCTGTGCTCGAAAGCCCTGAGAGCGGAACAGGCAGGAAGTGAGCCGTCGCGTAAAAACATTGGCCCGCTTGTCGTGCTGCCCGTTGGTTGTCTGAGCAGCCCGCAAAGACTTGCACATTGCTGCACCATTGTCAGCGCAAAAGTTAATCGTGCCCTCTATTTGAGCAATGGCATCTAAAATACGCAACTGCGAAAATTGCGCGCAGGCGATCGCCGCGATAGCTTTCGGTTTTTGACGTGAGGACAAGTCATTTGAAACGCACGCACACACCACCTGAAATTCGTGCCCCCTTTGCTCGCTACAGCCATGCTGTAGAGATCCCTGCAGGGCATCGTCTGCTGTTCGCTTCGGGTCAACTGGGTATTGCAGCCGATGACCGGATCCCAGCCGACATTAAGGGTCAAACCACGCTCTGTTTTGAAAATATAAAGGCGATCCTGGCATCTGCTGGCATGACATTGCAGGATGTGGTGCGGATCAATGCCTATGTGACCGACCGCGCCCACTTGCCTGGCTATATGCGCGTCAGGGACGGTTTCATTTCCGAACCTGCCCCGGCATCGACACTGATGATTGTTTCGGGTTTTGCGCGCGAAGACTTTCTGGTCGAAGTTGAGATTGTTGCCGCGGCGCCCTGACACGCTTCGTTGCTAAACGTGTGCGAAATGCCTTCAGAAGGAACTGAGGAGAAGAACCTTCATGCTGCCCAAACTCAATTGGCAAGACATGACCACCACCGATTTCGAGGCTCCGTCGGTCGAGGACTGGATCGCAGTTCTTCCGGTGGCCGCAATTGAACAGCACGGGCCTCATTTGCCGGTCTATACCGATACTGCGATTGCCCAGGGTCAAGTCCACAGAGTGATGGATCTTATCCCGGAAACCGTTCCCGCAACCTTCTTGCCCGTGCAGGCGGTCGGCAAATCGAATGAACACATATCCTCTCCGGGAACGCTAACCCTTGGCTGGGAGACAGCGCTCAGGGCCTGGATGGAACTCGGCGACAGCATTGCCCGCGCCGGGATCAGAAAATTGGTGATTGTAAACTCTCATGGAGGGAATGTGCCTTTGGTGGCCATCCTGACGCGAGAACTCAGGGTCCGGCACAAAATGCTGGCCGTTGGCACTGCCTGGGCGCATTTTGGACAGCCCGAAGGCGTCTTCCCGGATCATGAACTCACCTTTGGAATACATGGCGGCGACGTGGAAACCTCCATCATGCTTCACCTTCATCCTGAACTGGTGAAGATGGACAAGGCTCAGAACTTCCGTTCCGCACAGGAGCAATTCGTTTCTGAATTCACACACCTGCGCGCTCATGGACCACATGCGTTCGGCTGGAAGGCCCAAGACCTCAATTCCAACGGTACTGTTGGCGATGCTTCCATCGCGACCGCCGACAAGGGACGCCAGTCTCTGGACCACGCAGCCCGCGGCTTTGTGGAACTGCTGCATGACGTTCACGCCTTTGATCTGAATTTGCTGGCAGACTGAATTGGTGCCAGATAGCACTACCAGATTAAGGAGCCTCGCCATGTCACCAACCGACCTTCAGAGAGACATTATTGCGCGGGGTTCACCGCTTATCTCAACCGAAGAACTTGAACTTCTTTTGAAGCAACCGGGTCTCAAACTGTTCGACGTGCGCGGAACCTGGAGCAGCCCGGCCAGGGCGTTGCCGGAGGATTATGAACAAGGCCACATTCCCGGTGCAGCCTTTCTCGACTGGACCAGCCAATTCATCGATCAGAGCGAAGCTCTTCCTCTTGCATCTGTCGCGGGTCGGGATGCAGCCCGAAGCGCGTTCAAGGCCCTTGGCATCAATGCGACTGACCTCGTCGTTCTCTACGACAACTACAACCATATGCTCGCAGGCCGCATTTGGTGGGCAATGCGGTATTGGGGTTTTGAAAATGTCCGTGTGCTCAATGGAGGCTGGACCCGTTGGACCACGTTGCAGAAACCTGTGGCAACCGACAAACCAGATACGTCACAAGGCGACTTTGAACCTGTTCAAAAAAGCGATTTGCGCACAAGCCTAGAAGACTTCATCGAAAGCCACCAAAAATCCTGCGTCATTGACGCACGTGGCTTCGCCGGGTTTGCCGGGAAAGCAGAGGACCCGCGCACCGGACATATTCCAGGTTCATTGAACATCCCGTTTTCAGAACTCCTGGACAGCGAGACCGGCCTTTTTCTGAACCGCGGCGCCTTGTCGAACGTGTTTGATGAAAAATCGCCTCAATGGCGAGACCTTCCAGTTATCGCGACTTGCGGATCCGGCTATGCCGCAACCGTCACTCTGCTTGGATTGACCGAACTTGGAAGCGAGGCACGTTTGTTTGATGGATCCTTTTCAGCGTGGAAACAGGACCCGGCCAGGCCCGTTGAGCAAATCCAATAGGTTGGCCAGGTCACTGGTAGATGGATGAAATCTTCAGTGCTGTGATCGAAGGCTACGCGGTTCCACGAACCGGGCGGTTGTTTTCGATGTTGAACTTCATTCCGTCGAGAAGTTCTTCCAGATCCGGCCGCGCCGCCGGCCCGTTGGAAATATCCACCAGCATCAACGTGCCGTCCGGTCGTATCCCGAAACTGCCGGGTTCAGCAAAGAGCTTGTCAGTTTCAGCTTCCGAGAGAGGCTCTGAAACATAAAGGCCAAGTGAGCGCATCTGCGCCTCGCTCATTCCGTAGCAAAGCTCGAAATTCCAGCCGAATTCCTGCTGGTCAGCCCGCGCTTTGTCTTCGCTGTCGGCCGAAACAACCACAACGTCCAAAACATTGGTCCAGTTATCCAATGCAGCGTTCAACTTGTTCAAGAATCGCTTGCAGCGCGGGCAATGCTTGCCGCGATAAACAAACAACATGGTCCAACGGTCTTTGGGTTGCCCGACGGTGATCGAACCTTCACGCCCGAGCACCGGAAAGCTCATTTCCTCGAGACGTTCGCCCACACGTGGTTTTGGAGAAGACATTTGTTGCCCTTTGTTTGAAGATTGAACCGAGACTTAACGATAGCCGAATGGCCGCAGGGACAGCCGATTCGCATCTGCAAGATAGCAAAGACGACATCAGAAAGTGTCGCGTGCATGTTCAATATGCGTTGAGCTGCCTGGAAGGCAGGTTTTCAGTTTTTGGGTTCTGACATATCGGCCGGACCCGTCATGCGAACCGTTTCGCACCCGCGACACAGATGACAACCAGTATCGTAACCGCGATCATGGAGGGGGCGATAGGTTCTGCCAACAATACGGCAGCCAGGATCAGGCCGAAAAAAGGCTGCAATAGCTGCAGTTGCCCAACGCCCGCAGTGCCTCCGATTGCCAGGCCCCTGTACCAGAAAACGAAACCGACAAGCATTGAAAAGACAGACACGTAGCCAAGGCTCAGCCAAACCGGCAGCCCCAGATCTGCGAAGGACTGCGGATACGTGACCGCCGCCAGACCTGCCATGAAGGGAAGTGACAGGATCAAGGCCCAGGATATCACCTGCCAGCCACCCAGCCGGCGCGAAAGTTGTGCGCCTTCGGCATAGCCCAAGCCACACGCGACAATCGCGGCAAGCATGAATACATCACCGGTCAGAGAGGTATCTGAACTCCGGGCCAAGGCAAATCCAACGACTGCCGCGCTGCCCAGGATCGAAAAAACCAAAACAGGGGTGCGGGTCGTTCACCACCCCGTATCACCCCGAACGCGGCCGTCGTCAAAGGCAACAAACCAATGAACACGATGGAATGCGCCGCAGTGATGTGCTCAAGCGCAAGGGCTGTCAAAAGCGGGAAGCCGATGACCACACCGATTGCAACGATCGCAAGCGACTTCAGATCAGCAACAGACGGCCGCCGTTGCTTCATCAGTCCAAGCAGGAGACACGCCAGAACGGCGGCAAGCACTGCCCGCGCAGCTGTCAAAAAATAGGGATCGAAACCACTCACGGCCACTCGCGTCGCCGGCAACGAGCCACTGAAGATCAGCACACCGAGCAAACCACTGCCCCAACCGGAAAATGAAGAGTTCATCGCGACAAATCCTTTTTTGGATTTGTAGGTGGATTAGATCAGCAAAGGCAGATACAGATCAATACAATACTTAAAAACTGTATTGGTTTATTAAGCCATACAACGGAGCTGATGGTGACAAAGGCAACACGCCGAAATCTTGTCGTGGAACACATCAACCGCAGGATCCGGTCCAGAACACTTGGACCTGGAGACAAGCTGCCATCCGTTCGCGGACTTGCTTCCACTTTGAACATGTCTCCGTCGACAGTCGTGGAGGCTTATGACGTTCTGGCGGCAGAAGGTGCCATTTGGGCGCGGCGCAGTTCCGGTTTTTTTGTCGCCGACAAGGCTCAGCCCTTTGCCGTTTCCCAAACCGGTCCGCAGCTGGATCGTGAAGTTGATTCCCTTTGGGTCGCAAGACAATCGATCGACACGGAAAACGAACTGACCAAGCCCGGGTGCGGCTGGCTGCCAAGCGACTGGATGCCGGTCGATGCACTGCGCCGTGCCATGCGCCAGGTCGCCCGCGCGAATAACACCGTACTGACTGACTACGGCAGCGCTCAGGGGCACCGAAACTTGCGACATCTTATTGCCCGCAAGCTTCACGATCAGAGTAACGACGTGGATCCGGACTGTATTCTTTTGACAAACTCAGGATCGCAAGCTCTGGATCTGGTGTGCAGGTTCTTGCTCAGTCCAGGGGACACGGTTCTGGTCGACGACCCCTGTTACTTCAATTTTCATGCCCTTCTGAGGGCCCACCAAATCAAGATCGTCAGTGTGCCTTATACGCCAAAGGGCCCTGATCTTGCTGCGCTGGAGGACACCCTGAAAGACAAGCGCCCGCGGCTATATCTTACCAACTCAGCGCTTCACAATCCGACAGGGGCAACGCTCTCGGCCGCGACTGCGCACCGCGTCATGTCACTTGCCGAAACACATGATCTCATCATCGTGGAAGATTCCATCTTCTCCGAATTTGAACCGGCGCTTTCTCCACGCCTCGCGGCTCTCGACGGTCACAATCGTGTCCTGACCATCGGCAGTTATTCCAAAACACTGTCGGCCTCTCTGCGTTGCGGCCATATCGTAGCTCGACGGGACTGGATCGAAGCCCTGACGGATTTGCAGGTTGCGACCAATTTTGGCGGCCCCAGCCCCATGGTGAGCGAAGTTCTGCACACGGCTTTGACCGATGGCAGCTACAGAAAACACATGGAAGCCCTGATAACCAGGCTCGACCAACGGCGCGCCCAAATGACCAATGAACTTGGTGCATTGGGACTGAAGCCGTGGGTAAAGCCCCGCGGCGGTTTCTATCTCTGGTGCGAATTGCCAAACCAGATTGACGCTGCAACCGTTGCACGCGTGTCTCTGACAAAAGGGGCTGTTTTCGCTCCGGGCAACGTTTTCAGCGCATCGCAGAGCAAGTCTTCCTTCATGCGCTTCAACGTCAGCCAGCTGGAACCCGAGCACCTGAAGATACTCGGTGAAGTGACAACGACCGGCGATACGGCGAACGTCATCTGACCTATGCGAGCCGACCCTAGAACCAGAAACCTTCCCGGCGCCAGATCGTCAGGTTGCCGCGAACCGGAGGCGCAGGTGTTCCACCAAGAATGGTGAACTCCATTCCACCGTTGATGCCCTTACCGCCGGTCTGCTTCAGGATGACCCATTCATTGCATTGCGGACCACCGCTGGAGCTTTGGCACATGTCGATGCGCACGCTCTTCTCGTCTATCTTGTTCCAGACCCAGTCGACAATTGCCACATGACCGTTCCAGACCATGAAATCGAGTGGCTTCACTTCGTGGACGTCATCAATGTTGATCTTGGCGACGTGCTTTGGATAGTTCTTTGGTGAGACGCCGTGGTATTTGTCCCACTCGCCGGTGTAGATTAGAAAATTGGCGATGAAGCCAATGCAGTCCATGCCGAAGAAGCGGTCCTGAACCATCTGCTGCAATGCTGCACGGTCCGACATCTTGTCAAAATACATTCTCTTGATCTTGCCGGTCTGCTCGACATCCTTGGAGCCGTCCTTTTTGGCACGGCCGCAGACGTCGACCTTGTATTTGTCCATCAGCTCCTTGTTCTTGAGCATGAAATTCCAGATCTTCACGAAAGCCTTGTCATTTCCCTGACCCTTCAGCGCAAGATCAATCGCCTTGCCGCCGACATGTTGATTGAGGTTGATGCCGCTGGCATCCTTGATCCATCTGAAATTCTTGTAAAAACTGGTCGCGCTGTCATTGCCGCCATTGCCGCGATCCTTGCAAAGATACTGGCTCAGCTTGACAGGACCCGCGCTGGTCTGGAGACCCGGACTGGTGAGATGATCTACGTAATGGTATGGCAGGAAAAAGGACTCAGCCACATTCACTCTCCCTAAATTGGCCCCCGCATTTGGCCCCTTTTCGGTGTGGTGACCGGCATCAAATCTCTGAGAACCGGCGAGGCTAAATTGCCGTGGCAGTGAGGTTCTGTCTGTCTTCTACATCACACAATTCTTCTCCGCCTGCAGCGCAGCCGCCATTTTGAAAGACTTGATTGCGCGCACACCGCAATTCCTGCCTGAGGAACCAGGTGCGGAAATTGAGCCGACTAATTTTCTTTTGTTCCCTGATTGCTGAGCGATAATTGATCGCCTAGTCTTCCATCATCGGCTTTGGCCGACGGCTTCGCTACCTATGATTGCAATTTTCCTGGCAGGCAGTTGCATGACGGCTCGGCGCAGCCAAACTGAGGGAGAGAAAATCGTGACAAAATTTGAAGAACAAGAACAGTCATTCGACGAATTTGACGAGGCCATCAATCCGCCGCCGGAAGTGACCGAATTCGACCAGGTGGTCGACGAGGCCCTGTCCCGGCGTGGGTTCCTTGGGGGCGTCATGGCTTTTGGCGCCGGATCATTCGTGCTCGGTACATCCGTCTTTGGCTCCGGAGAGGCCGCGGCACAGAATTCCCGCCTGGGCTTCAACCAGGTGGCAGCCAACACGCTTGACGACATCACCTTGCCAGATGGCTATTCCAGCCACGTGGTCATTCGCTGGGGTGACCCGATGTTTTCCGGCGTTGCCGAATTCGACCATGCGACCCGCGGCAACGGCGAAAGCCAGGCCGGCGCATATGGTGACAATATCGATGGCATGGCGCTTTTCGAGCTCGGCGACGCATCGGTCCTGGTCAACAACAACGAATATACCAACCGGAAGATCATCTGGGGCAATCGGCCAGAAGGAAAGTCGGAAACGGATGATGATGTCCTGAAGGGCATGATGGCCCACGGCGTTTCCGTGATCGAAATCGCCAAGAGCGACAATGGCTGGGCTCTGGTCAAGGACAGCAAATACAATCGACGCATCACACCGCAGACCGAAATGGAAATTACGGGCCCCGCGGCCGGTCATGCCTCGATGCAAACAGAAGCTGACCCTGCCGGGACGCTGTCCAAGGGCACATGGAACAATTGCGGCAACGGGCGCACACCCTGGGGCACCTATCTTGCCTGTGAGGAAAACTTCAACGGCTACTTCTCCTCATCCGACCCTGATATCGAACGAACCGATGCGCAGAAGCGCTACGGGGTCAACGTCGAAGACTGGGGCTATGGCTGGGCCCAGATCGATGACCGGTTCGACATTGCCAAACACCCGAACGAAGCCAATCGTGCCGGTTGGGTGGTCGAAATCGACCCATCTGACCCGGCGTCAACGCCCAAGAAGCGGACTGCATTGGGCCGGTTCAAACATGAGAACGCGGAAGTCGTGGTCAATGGAGACGGGCGCATCGTCGTTTACATGGGTGACGATGAACGCGGCGAGTTCCTGTACCGTTTCATTTCCGACGGCGTTTATGCCGAAGGTGCAGACAATTCCGATCTGCTGGCTGAAGGAACACTTTATGCGGCGAAGTTCCATCCCGACGGCACCGGTCAATGGTTGGCGCTGACGCCAGAAACGACTGGTATGGCGTCGGCTGCCGAGGTCGTGATCAATGCCCGTGCCGCCGGTTCTACTGTCGGCGCGACAACCATGGACCGGCCGGAATGGGTTGCAGCCAACCCAAAAAAGCTGAGATCTATTGCGCTCTGACCAACAACAAGAACCGCGCAATCAAGCCCAATGCGGGTGGAGACCCAACTCCGGCGATGGGCCCGAACCCACGTGCGGAAAACCACTATGGGCAGATCGTCCGCTGGTGGCCTGCAGGCAGCAACCATACCAGCGACAGCTTCACCTGGGACCTGTTTGCGCTGGCAGGCAACCCGACCGTTCACCAGGATGCCTATGGCGGATCAGTGAACATCAATGAAGGCAACATGTTTAATTCGCCGGACGGGCTGTTCTTCGACACCAAGGGTCTTTTGTGGATTCAGACCGACGGCAATTACTCCAATGAAGAGGACTTTGCCGGACATGGAAACAACCAGATGCTTGTGGGTGATCCCGCAACTGGCGAGATCAAGCGGTTCCTGGTTGGCCCGAAGGAATGCGAAGTGACCGGTGCGGCAATGTCCAGCGACGGTAAAACGCTTTTCGTCGGCATTCAGCACCCCGGCGAACGCGGTGACTCGCATTGGCCTGAAGGCGGTGACAGTGTCCCACGGTCTGCCGTCATTGCGGTAACACGGGATGACGGCGGCCAACTCGGCTGACGCCATACTGATTCGAGCAAAAAACCGGCGCGGCCATTGCCGCGCCGGCCTCATAAGGGCGAACCACTTTTTCAAGTGGCTGCTTATCCGCGCAGCCGATGATGCAAGATGATCGGCACTGCGAGTTCTTCTTCATCCGCCAGATGCCGGACAAGAAAGGCTTCTATTGTTTCGGCAAGACCGTGCAGTTGACCAGCTTCTTCGCGCGCCTGCGCTTCATCCAGCTGGGTCAGCTTGATGGTCCTGTTGGCGGTTTCGGTAAACTCATCCAGGACGCGATCCAGTTCGTGATGGTCCTTTTCCAGGATTTCCAGGCCTGCATCAAAGCGGGGATCGGCAACGGAGAGCTCCGGGAAATAACTCCTGTCTTCCCAGGTGTGATGCCCATGGAGGTTCGCGACCAGCGCATTGCCGTAATATGACAACCGACCTGCGTAGTCATCGGAAGAGCGTCCTTTGCCGAGGTACACCTCGGTTTCAGTGCGCACCAGCTCCCCCAACTTGCGGAACATCTGGTGAGCACCCAGCCAGTGCCTGGTTTTGTCCTTGAAGCCAGGATGTGCCTCCCAGCTGTCCCTTGGATAATCATCCAGCAGAAGACGCATTTCTGCGGGCATATCTTTGGTGCGCATATTGAACGTCGGTGTCATCGTCTTCTCCTTTCTCCATCCTGCAATACCCGGAAGCCACATCTTCAGGCGGTCCATCAAATTTGCCTTCAACGCGACAGAACATTTGTTTCCGGGACATCGGAAGGGTCTTATGTCGGCATGCCTTTGCCGGAATTCCAGTTGCTGAGATGCAATGCGGGTATGCAATCAGCGCCCAGGCCGGCGACCGATTGAGAAGTTGCCGCTGTATGACAGCGATCATTCAACCGCATGCTGTCGCACTTGTGAGCCGTTCAACAGCTCGCCGGACTTGCAATTTCCGGAAATCAACCAGAGTGTTGGCATTCTGCAGTTTCCAACAACGCACATTCAGCGAGTTTCTTTCAGCCCATGGCCACGATCGAATATGTCTATTCCGCTCACTCCGGCTATGCCTATCTCGGTTCAGCGGAGCTGCTGCGGATTTGCGCTGACAACTCCGTCACATTGATCCACAGACCGATTCTGCTTTCACCAGTGATCGATGCACAGCGAGCGCCCTCGTTCCGGGGGCGGACGCAACAGCATGTCGACTATTTTTTTGGGCGGGAAATTGAACGATGGGCCGAGTTCCGAAACGTCCCCATCATCAACTACCGACCCAGTCGGCATGATGCTGACTATAGCCTTGCCTCGGGAATGATCCTTGCACTTGGCGAAACCGGTCAGCAAACGGATGCCATGGCACATGGACTACTCGAAGCCCATTGGCGTGACGATATGGATCTTTCGGATCTGGCAGCTTTAAAGGCACTTGCCACCTCACTGGGGCATGATGCTGATGCGCTTCTTGCAAAGGCCGGTTCAGCGGAAATGCAATCCTGGCTGCAAGCCAACACGCGTTGGGCACAGGAGAAAAACGTATTCGGGTCACCGACCTATTTCGTTGATGGCGACCCCTTTTACGGGCAAGATCACCTTGAGCTGGTGAAGCGCGCACTTCATACACCTTTCAAGGCTCCCGGTTGGTCAAATCCACCCGTGAAGTAAGGAATACCTCTGCCGGCCCCGATGACCGGTGATCTGTAAGGTGTGAGTGCCAAAGTCAGTTGGAAGTCCGGCCCCTCGCCCGGGCGTTCAGTTCAAAAGTTCTTCAATCACAGAGGCCTGTTGCTTACGTCCGTCAGGATCAGTTGCCGTCTTGAAACGGGTGAACTCCTCCCCCAACTGGACGTGCGCTTTCGAATGGGCGGCTCATTTGCCTCGACACACTCAAGGACCACTGACGCGACTTTTTCCGCTGTCTGGTAAATGTCGCCACCTGCGGCTCTATCCTGCGCGCTACCGATGTATTTCTGGAGGATGGGTAGATATTCATCCTCCAGCATGCCGCCTGTTTCCTCGATTTGCTTCATAATATTGGCCGCGAATTCGGACTGGATTCCACCAGGCTCTACTGTTGTGAAATCGATGCCAAAATTCGGCGACACGTAGCTGGCCAAAGCTTCCGTAAATCCTTCGACCGCGAATTTGGCAGCGCAATAGATCTCATTGAACGGCTGACCGACCAGGCCGCCAACCGAGGAAACAGTAACGACGTGTCCTTTGCGCGCTTTGCGCATATGCGGGATGACCGCTTTGGTGCATCGGACGACGCCCATGAAGTTGACGTCCATCACCCAGTTGATTTCTTCTTCGCTCGCCTGTTCCGTGGTGCGCACGTATCCGGCACCGGCATTGTTGATCAGTGTGTCTATCCGCCCCTCGGCAGCTATCACATGATCGACGGCGGCGTTGACGCTTGCACTTTCCTGGACATCCAGCTGCAGCACCTGCAGCGACACGGCGGCATCTTCAGCTGCGGCATCGAGGGTCGACTGCTTGGAAAGGTTGCGCATCGTGGCGTAGACCGTGTGACCCGCCTTGGCAGCCTGTACGGCGATTTCGACACCCAGACCCGTGGATGTGCCGGTGATGAGAATGACTTTGGACATGGCAGGTGTTCCTGAAAAGTGACGGGCATTCGACGCACAAGACCAAAACATCTTCAGATCATGCCGCGAGAGCCGCGAGTGAAAGCATCCATTGGTCCGTTGCGGATGCAGGGCTTGCAGCATGTGCGCCAGTAGCACCTTTAATTAATGAGCAATTACTCATTGTCAATATGGACCGGCAAAATCAATCCATGGTGCAAATCGATCCGGATTGGTAAGTAGGGGGATAGTGAGTTTCAGGAGACACATTTGGCGCGACCAAAGACAGGTGACAAACCTCAGGATTTGCGAAAGGCAACCGTTGACGAGGTGGCGGCAATCGGCTCGACAGCCGTTTCCGTCAACAAGATTGCTGCGCGGGCCGGTCTGAGCGTCGGGACGATTTACAGGTATCACCGAAGCAAGGACGAGCTGCTGTTTGCGGTTTTCCTCGACGTCAAACGCGACATACATGACGCGATGATGTCGGCTGCTGCACAACACCAGGAAACAGCCGATCGTTTGCGGGCCATGTGGTTCGCCCTTGTCGACTATGGCTTTCGCGCACCTCGGGACTTTCAGATGGTTGAGCTGATGAGCACCGAAACGCGAATTCAGGCCAGCGACAATGAAGATCTTAAGCGGCTCATGTCCGAAGTCCTGGCTGAAATTCAGCAAGGGATCGACGATGGCACGCTTGTGAAAGCAAGTGTACGCACCATCGAGACCGTACTTGCTTCGCCGGCGATTACGCTCGCGCGACGCGTTGCGATGGGCCGCCAGGGCATCGACAAAGACGAAGTGGAGCGAATTTTTTCCTTGGTCTGGCGCGGGATTGCCCATGACCAGTCAACGTTTCAAACCCATCCATAGCTTGGACAACGCCCGGCGCAAAACGCATGTCCCCGTGAGACAGTCGAACCTCAGATCAACGTGCCCAACAGACCAACCAGCAACGAAGCCATGACCACCAGGCTCAATGGCATTCTCAGCTTCGGGTACCAGGAGGGTGCGTCTCCAGACCGTGAAGCCGAAACGTCCTGGTAAAGCACAAGAGCGAAGGCTGCCACCATCACCAGCAAACCGGTTGACAAGGGCAGCAGCAACCCGACCCAGGCAATCAGGGACGGAACGACGCTGAGCGAGAGACGCGTGACTTGATTGTCGGTCGAGCTGGCGTCACTTATGGCAAGCCCCCATTGAATGCCTCCGAGAAAAGACAGAATGACTGCGCCGTAAAAAGCCATCGCTTGAGCAGCCCAATTTGACCAGTTTTCAGGTGCGAACACACAAAGAAATGCCAGGCCTGCAAACGGAATCGCGCCGGTTCCGCCTAACCATCGCGCTGCAACCGGCACGGTCGCCGGATCTTTCGGGTTTGTAAGACCAGTTGCGCTTTTAGCTGTCTTCATCAGAAAATTTCTCCCGGTCCCTGGCGCAACGTTTGAGAAGCGCAATGTCTCAATTCGCCTGGCGACGCATTTCATCGCGCCGCATCGGCATCTTGTCGATCAGTGCGAAGATTGCATTCGCTGACACAGGCTTGGTAGAGCGCAGTTTGAGACCGGTGTCTTTTCCGAAGAGCACGACTTCAAATTGCTCATCGGTCTTGCGCGCATAGTTCCTCACGCCAGATCCGGAAACATTGAGGTCAGGTCCAATCACAGTGTTTGCTGTCCCGGAAACGATTTCCACCAAGACCAGATGCCGCTCTTCAAATCCTTCCTGAATGCGTGCAAATGCGCGGCGCTGCGCAATCAGATCTGCGTCTTCAGGATGCGGCGCGAATACAACGATCACACGGTGCTTCCAGGCCCAGGCTTCCGGAACCTCTGCTTTGCTAGCCTGTGACGGAATAAATGTTGCGGCCACAACGGCAAGGGCCGTTCGAATGCCATTCCAGCTGCTATTGGGCATATGTCCGTTCCGGTTAATCTGTCTTCAAGTTCAAAGACCCCTACGCATGTCGCCGACAATCGGATTTCAGGCCTGAATTCCGAACCATGATGATCTTCCTGAATTCTTCTGCTCACGGGTCAACAGCAACCGGCCGTGAACCAAGTTGAATGGAACTGCGTAAATCAGGCATCTAGTCGTGAACCGCCGGATAGACACCTCAACCGCTCTTGCAAGGACCAGACAAGAATGACCCGTCGTCCCAGTCTTGCTTTTCTCAAGACAAAAGCTTTTAAGACGACGACGGCCGCACTGGTGTCGATCGGAACGGTTTTCACACCATCGCTTGACGGTCACGCGGCTTCGGCAAAGCCAATCAACTCAGCACACGACTTTACGTTCGAAATGGCATTCGGCGAGCCGCTTTCCTTGAAAGAATTTGCCGGAAAGACCGTATTGATTGTCAACACGGCCACCGAGTGCGGGTTCAGCGGCCAACTCTCGGGCCTGCAAGAGCTTCACGAGCGCTATGAAGGTCAGGGACTAGTTGTGCTGGGTGTTCCGTCCAACGATTTCGGCGGTCAGGAACCGCGCACCAACGATGAAATCGCGAAGCATTGCGAGGCTGAATATGGCGCGACCTTCACAATGACTGCGAAAACGGCTGTGAAAGGTGAACATGCTCATCCCTTCTACCAATGGGCTGCCAAAGAGCTAGGCGTCACCGCGAGGCCTTACTGGAACTTCCACAAGTATCTGATTGATTCGAACGGCAAGCTGGTTGCCTGGTTTGCAACACCGACCGCGCCAACGTCAGGAAAACTGACCTCAGAAATTGAGCGCCTGTTGACCAGCGCGGCAAAAGGCTGACACCGGCGCACAGTTTGCGCCACATCAACGCCCCCTCACCGCCCCAAGCCTAGGTTTCTCCAACAGAAAGTCCAAACCTTAGGAGAAACGAGATGGCCGTATCCAATTGGGAAGCTTTTGTCGCGCAAACGGACGAGCGCATGGCGGCAGTTCGCAAAGGCGTGCCTGAGGTTGCCAAAGGATTTGGCGCACTTGCCAAGGCTGCCACCGCACCCGGCGCACTCGACGCAAAGACAAAGGAACTGATTGCGCTTGCCATCGGCATTACTGCGCGCTGCGACGGCTGCCTAGCCTATCATGCCCGCGCGGCGGCTCGCCTTGGCGCAAGCCGCGACGAGATCCTCGAAGTCATTGGCGTGTCCGTCTATATGGGCGGCGGCCCTTCAATGATTTATGGAGCCGAAGCACTGGCGGCATTTGACGGCCTTGGCGAAGGCAGCTGACGAACCGTATGCACTAGCGGTTTGGAGGTGCACGGAACTGCGCACCTCCTTTATTCGAAAGCCCCCTAAGAGGCCACAGTTTCATTCACTCAGGATCGGTTCAAAGCCTTCAAACTGAGGATGGCCGACATAAAGGCCCTTGTTTGTGCCTGCGTTTTTATGAGCTGCGCGAAAATGCTCCGACCTGGTCCAGTTGACGAAGTCCTCACGGCTGTTCCAGACCGTATGAGTCGCGTAAAGCGTGGTGCCCATTTCTTCGTCCTCGGGCCCCTTCAACAAATGGAATTTCTGAAATCCGGGGACGTCATTCAGCCTTGAATCCCGCTCACGCCAGACCGTTTCAAAAGCGTCTTCCAGACCGTTCTTGATAGCGAAACGGTTCATGGCGATGAACATATTATCTCTCCGGGTTCGAATTTCGTGGTGCCGCTCGAATAATAAATATGACTCCAAAATTCAAGTTATTTGAGCGCGTGTTGCCCCTCAAGATTCATATCTGACAAAAGCGAACCGGCGACTGTCCGGTGCCCAGGAGGGAACATTCAGCGTCCCTTGTCCGCCAAAAAGTCCGAGCAGTGTCTTGGGTGTTCCACCCCCGGCTGGTAACAGACGCAGTTCCACATCCTTGTTGGCCGGGTGGCCTGACGTTCCCGCTTCATAGGCGAGATAGACGACATGTTGGCCGTCGGGCGAAGGATGCGGAAACCAATTGACCCGTTCATCTGCCGTCATTCGTTGAAGCTCCGATCCGTCCGGTCGCATGCGCCAAAGCTGTACATCGGTGTCTTTTTCACCGTTGAACCAGATCCAATTGCCATCCGGCGCATAATCCGGGCCATCGCAATGGTCGAAGTCTCTTGTCAGCTGCGTTTCTTCACCACCGGTGACCGAACATGTAAACACCTGGAAAGTGCCACGCGTTTGTTCGCGCTTGCCGACAAAAGCCAGGGTCCGGCCGTCGGGTGCCCATCCATGCCAATACGAGGGCGTTTTCGATGTTACACGCACTGGCAGACCGCCACCGACCGGAAGCGTATAGATGCAGCTTTCGGGCGTTCGGGATGCATCACTGATGACAAGCAATCGCCCGTCAGGCGACAAACCGTGATCGTTGTTGAGAGCCGTTGCAAATCCGGTATCGATTTCAATGAGTGAAGGCGCGCCAATTGGCAGTCGGTAGAGACGACCGTTCCCGTTCACCACCAGCGTGTCACCGTCGGGCAACCAGTTTGGTGCTTCCAGGTGGCGCTCGGCCTCAAGAATAATGGTTTCGCTGCCGGTCGCGATATCAAACGTTGCAACAATGCTCTTCAATACCCGCTCCCACGCGTCAGTTTTCCTGGATCACATGTGGCACAAAGCGCGAAAGATCCTGCGTGATCGGATGCCGGTCCTCACGGATACAAATGCCTGAAGCCTGACCACCAACGATCCAGGAACCGATCATCGCGTAGTCATCCCCGAACTTCGGGGGCTCCGTGTAAGCTTGGAGAATATGCCCCTCAGCGCCATAGGCTCCCGGTGTCGTCAACTCCTCATCGCCGAGCCCGCGCAGGGTAATGTTGGCACCCTCGCGGCTGAAAAACGGCTTGCGAACATGCGGCCCCGCCAAAAACGCGTCGTCGGCTTCTCCCTCGAAGAAGGACGGCAGCAAATTGGGATGCTCAGGGAACATTTCCCACAGGAGCGGCAAAATTGCCTTGTTTGAAAGTATCGCCTTCCACGGAGGTTCAATCAGTTGCACGGGAGCGCCTGGCAAATACGGTCCATAATCCTCACGGAACATGTCTTCGTAAGGATAAAGCTTGAACAGTGCATCGATGACAAAAGCGTCGCTGTCTGCGAACCGTCCCTGCTCGTCAACACCGATTTCCTCAACCGCGACAAAATGCGGGATCAGTCCTGCCTGCTTTGAACAGTCTTCCAGATAGCGAACCGTCGCACGGTCCTCGTCCTGGTCTTTCGAGGAGGCGAAATGAATATGGAATCCCGGCGCGAACATGGACGCGAACCGCTCAATCAAACGGTCCTGCACCGAATTGAATTGATCGGTGTCTTCCGGCAGCACGCCTGCCTTGATCTGTTCTTCCAGCCACATCCATTGAAAGAAACCGGTCTCATAAAGAGCCGTGGGGGTGTCCGCGTTGAACTCGAGCAGTTTTGCCGGACCCGTGCCGTTATAAAAGAAGTCGAAACGACCATAGAGCGAAGGCGTTTCGGCTTCCCAGGATTGTCGGATCCAGGACCGGTAGTCCTGCGGTATCGCGATCTTCTGTAGAAGCGCATCATCCCGAACGACCCGATCCACAAGCTCCAGGCACATGCCATATAGCTCTTGCGAGGGATCCTCAATATCGTCCTCGATCTCCTTGAGCGAGAACGAATAGGCCCTGCTTTCATCCCAGTAAGGCGCGCCATACATGGTGTGAAAGCCGAAGCCGAGCTTCTCAGCCTCTTCTTTCCAACCGGGTCTTTCGGGAAGCTCTAACCGTTTCATTTCAGATGGCGGATCAGAGTTTTCCAGCAGCGCTTGAACGTCATTGCGCTGAGGGTTTTCCAAGGCCTTGATCTTTGCTTCCAGGTCAGCGCCGCTTTCAAGCCGGGCTTCCTCGTCAGCTGCTTCCAGAATAGCCTGCTGCTCGGCCTGACGCTGCTCGAGCCTGGAAAGGCTGTCGACGGCGCTTGCCAGTTTTCCGTCAGAGGCAGTGGTATTCGTGGACGCAGCTTTTTGCGCCTTGATCAGAGCTTCGTTTGCTTTGGCGCTTTCCATCTTGCGCTGAAGTGTCTCGATCTTGTTTTCCGACTGGCGGATGGTGCTGTCCATACGCTCTTCGGTGGACTTGTACTGATCAAACAGGGCCTGATCGGACTCGGCCTTGTCACGCAATTTCAGGATGCTTTCGATGATCTGAACCGCCAATGGCTCGTCGCCTTGCGCCTTCGCGGTGCGCGCAGCTTCGGTGCGACGTTCAATCTCGGTCATCAATTCAGCGACCGATTTTTCCTTCAGTTTGCGGTTGGCCACCATGCGGGCCTTCTCGTCCTTGGCCGCAGAAATCGCCTGCTTGGCCTCGCGAACTTCCTGCTCCAGGATTGTCATCAGGTTCGCATCCTGAATGGATTCGGCCGCGTCATTGGCATGGCCCTTGAACGCAGTGATCAATTTGCCCCAAACACTCATGTTCCAGATATCCTTGCTTGATGAAACGGCTTTAAATTGCAGCGCTGACCTTGGGGCCGACTTCGGCGGCGAGTTCAAGCGCACTGTTTGAAATCGTGCGCAGCTCCGTTTCGACGGAATCCAGCGTCGAGCGGACCGACATGGCTCCGAACAGTTCATAGTATTCGCGACCGTCAACCACATCGATGGAGAGCGCGCATAGCGGCAGAAGCTTCTTGTGATTGCGCAGCATCATCGCCTCGAATGCGCCCGGATTGTCCTGTGCGTCGCGCGGCCAGAGCACCGTCGATGTCAGGATCTGGGTCTCTCCAAGGGTCAGGAAAAGTGTGATTTCGCCTGCGGAGCGGAGTTGAACCTCAAGAACGTCCGATTGTGCTTCGTTGATCTTGCAGCTGATCTCACCTTCTGCGAATGACTCCGACGCTTCGAGCGCGTCCTTGAGTTCCTGCAATGTCCAGGGGGTCTGCCGTGCGTTCATCCAATCGCCTCCAGATTTTTCACCGGGTCCACTCCCAGCATCGAACAAGTAGAAGTGAAACCAGACCGTTTCAAGCGGTTTTTCAGATTGGCCTGCGCGTTTGACAACCAGCGTCCCTCTCGTCACATTATGGGCCAAACACAAGCGGGGGCAATTAGCGCGCTGTGCCACTACTGCAACTCGTCATATCACGACTTTATCAGCATATATTGGAGCTCAAGCTCTGGCTGCTGTCGACACTGATTTGCGGATATCTGCTGATCTCCTGGCTCCTGTTTTTCCTTGCAGGCGAAGCGGGACTGACCAGCAATCCACTGACTTTTATCTATTTCGCCGCCACGACCGCTTCGACAGTCGGGTATGGTGACCTTTCACCGGAGACCGGAGCGGGACGCATGGTTGCCGCCTTCTGGTTTTTTCCGGGGGCCCTTTTGATATTCTCTGCAGTTCTCGGCCGGCTGACAGGCATGCTTGTGGAAGGAGTGAGGCGTATGGCTGACGGAAACGGTAACTACGAACGTATTCAGAACGCCACCGTCATCGTTGGTTATCACCGGGACAAGACCCCCCTCATGGTGGAGAACCTGGTCGCGGGCCAGGATGGCGACGAAAAGATCATCATTCTTGCAAGCGAAAAGAACGTCGAAGTGCCGGAGGGCGTCCGCTTTGTCAGAGCAGAACGTCTGGATGCGCTTCAGTCATTGCGCCGCGCTGCCATTACCGGATCGCAAAAGGTGCTGGTCTATGCGGCGACGGACGCGGAAACGTTCAACACCTGTCTGGCCATTCGAGAGCTGAACGAAGTCGTCCATATCGCGGCTTATTTCGAAGACAGGGACACAGCAAAACGGGCGGGCAAGCTGGCCAATATCGAACCAGTGGTCTCCAATGCCTGCGAAGCTCTGGTGCGCGCAGCGCAAGACCCTGGTGCCGGCGAAATTCTGATGGCCCTGTCGACTGCAGGCCTCGGCGCGACGATTTATTCAGCCATTGTCGAAGCGGACAACCCGATGGCAACCGGGATCCTGGAAAAGGCTCTCGCGGGATCAGAAGGAACTCTGATTGCGATCTCTCAACCCGAGGACAAAAACTTCGTATTCCGGCCCTTCCCGGATAGCCTGAAGTCCGGTGGATCGGTCTACTACCTTGCCAACAAACGGCTCAGCGCAAATGAAATCAGTGCCGGGCTGGAGGGAACCGATGTTCGGATCACTGTTTAAGCGCAACAAAGAATGGCAGCCTCCCGAAGTGCTCGGACTGACAGTCGGCCGCGGCATTACATTCGACCCGATTGCGCTCCGCCTGCTGCCGGAAGACAGCCTGATCGAACGACCAGATTCAACGCTCATGATCACCGCACAGGGCCATTGCGACCTTGGCGAACAGTCACACATGCACCGCTTTTATCCTGATGACGATCGGTTCCTGATCCAGTTTCAGGGAGGTGACGGCCAAAGCGACGAGCGGGTCGATGAAATAATGCTCTGGTACTTTTATGATGTGCAATATCCTTCAGGCGATCAGGAATGGAACCGCCTGAAACAGGCTATTCGCCAGAACAGTTACACATTGGAGGGCGAAAACGGCAATCATCGGTACGAGCGCGCCTGGTTCGATACTTCGACCGGCCCGGAAGACCCGATGACCTATTGGGAGGAAGTCTGCGACGACCGATCTGGCAGCGGTCGCAGGCGCATCTTCCAAACTGCAATGTTGTATGCACGCGGCTTGAAAGACGGCCGCGACGAAATGCTTCTTATCAATATGGAGGAGCCGGACAATGCGGAACGCAGTATTGCGTTCATGATCGGCTTTCCCCTCGAACGGCATAATTTTTCAGTTTAATTCACTTCTGACTTCAGTGGAGACCAAAATGGCCGACCTTCAGGCGTCCCTCGCAGGCATTCTTCCCTTTATCGCCTATTTCGCCGCAGCAATCGCAATGCTGTTGATTTTCATGAAAATCTACACCGCCATGACACCGCATGACGAAATGGCCCTGATCAAGGAAAACAACGTTTCGGCATCGGTCGTCTTCAGCGCGGCATTTGTCGGTTTCTCGTTGCCGCTCGCCAGCGCTGCGGCGAACTCGCTGAACATTGTCGATTTCATCATCTGGGGCATTATTGCGTGTATCGCGCAGCTCGTCGTCTATCAGATTTTCCGGCGCTTCTATCCAAAGATCACCGACCGTATTGAACGAGGTGAAATTGCAATCAGCATTAAGCTCGCTGCCATTTCGATCACTGTCGGCCTCCTGAACGCAGCCTGCATCACCTACTGACAATCCTGGACGAACGTATCCGCGACAATTGTCCAAATTGCATCAGACCGATTTGACGGTCGGGAGAAAACTCATGAAACGCTCCAAGTCGATCAAGCTGGTGGTCATGGCAACGACATCAGTAACTCTTGCCAGCTGCTCCGATGAACCGGATCTTGAAGGCCGCGTCTACAAGACCGAGGAAGAGTGCGTCACCGACAGCTTTGTTCCAGATGAAGTCTGCACCCAGGTCATTTCGGCCGGCAAGCAAATCCACCAGACCTCGGGACCACGCTACAACACGGTCAACCTGTGCGACGAACAGCACGGCAACAATTCCTGCCTTTATGAATCGGCGAGCGGCAGCGATTTTATTCGCCGCAACCTTCCGGCTATTTCGTAACCGGAGCTCTTGCCGGCCTGACAGGCGCTGTTGCCAGTCAGGCTCTCATGAACAATGTGCGGCCCGTCTATCCGGAGCGTGGCAGCAGGCGCTATTACACATCCGGCGGATACTATGTCGGCAGTTACGGCGGCGGCAGCTGGCGTACATATAACGATGCCGTCAAGACACCGCCCAAGGCCGCAAGAGTACAGACCAGAACTTCGGTGGCTTCGCGTGGCGGTTTCGGCAGCCGGTCCAGTTCCGGTTCCAGAGGCGGATAGTTCATTCCCGCATCTTGAGGCAAGGGGTTGGATTGATGTCCGCCCGGCCACGAGGCCGGTGCGAGTCTAATCCAGCCTCGCCTCCTTCTCGCGCCGCTCAAACGGCACCTTTCTGCCATCGGCCGTAAGCTGGCAGATGGAGGTCGGGGCACCGGTTTCGTCAAGTTCGACCAGTCCGATCCCGGAAGCGTTCAAGATCCGCTGTCCATGCGGGGTCCCTACCGGCTTGCGCGGAATGACGCGCATCCCTCTGCGTTTGGTGAACCAGTTGAGCGGTGATCGCGGGGCAAAGGCCCACCTGTTGCAGAAGTCGAAAACACGGATCAGCTTTTCCGGCCAGATGTTCTTGATACCGGAACTGCAGATCTGCCAAATCTGAGGACTGTCCGGTTCATCGCCATTCAGGCTTGGCGTCACCTGACGCAGTTCAACGTCGTAGACAAATGAATAGTGGACGTCACCGGACAGGATCACGAAATGCTTGGGCGTGTTGCGATGCCGGAAAACATTCAAGATAGCGCCCGCCGTTCCCGCGTGCGCCATCCAATACTCCGCGTCAACCATCAGCGGTTTGCCGATAACGGTGAAGAATTTCTGCACAGCTTCAATGAGTTTGACGCCGAAAATCGGCGCAGCGGACACCAGGAGGACCGAGTTCTTGCCGCGCAGGTGAGACTGAAGATCCGTTGCCGCTTCCCAATCCAGCAAGCCGGAGGGATAATGTGAATTGCGCTCCGAACGCCAGCGGCGGGTGCGCGTGTCCAGGACGATCAAAGGCGGATCGGTTTGCCATTGATAGTCCCACTCCTCAAGAGCCAAGAGTGCCGTGATTGCTGCATCGTGGCGGTCCGATCCCGGGTCAGCCAATGCGTCGCGCACAAACGCTTCCTGGGTATTGCGGAAGGTTTGCGGACAATTGCCCCAGCCCTGGTTCAGCGAATAGGCGATAATCGCGTTGCCGATCACCCGACGAGCCAACGGATGCCCATAGGCTGCCTGTTCCCAGGCAAGCGACAGGTTCCAATCGTCAGTCACATCGTGATCGTCGAAAATCATTGCAGTCGGGAGGTGGGCCATCAGCCGCCTTACGGCCGGGAGGTCGGCAACGAAGGCCTTCAAGGTCTCCGTTTCCTCCGCGTACATCTTCATTTCCTTGTCGCTCAATCCTTCAGGTGCCTGGAACTCCGGCATGTCCTTCCAGACGGCCGGCGACCAGACCAGCAAATACATGGCCAGCATTTCCGCCAGCGTGAAGAGATGATTGCGGGCGTGCAGGGAAGTGAAGATCGGTTTGCTCGTGCCGCCGAAGAGAACGTCGAACACCCTTGCGTTCTGATCGATCTTTGGCAGCAGCCCGTCGCGGCGATAGAGATAACCGCCGGCAGCATGCAAGGCATGGCCAGAGTCGGGAAGTCCGGTATCAAGACCGCTCAAGGTTTCGTCGTGAAGACCAAGCTTTTGAGCAAGTGCCCCGATCGCCTGCACCATCGGTCCGGCCACGTCATCCACATAGACCTGGTCACCGCTCATGACCAATAGCGATGGCCAGCCTTCTTCATTCGTACCAGGGGTCTCGCTGGTCGGAAGGCGCGCTTTCAAATGGGCATCGGCTGCGACCAAGCCATCGCCGGCTTCGCTGTGCGGTTTGCGGCATGACCCATGCAGCAAGGACTTGATCCTTTGGGGCACCATGAACCCGGGACGACTGACGCCCGGATAGGTGAGATCCGGTGCCCAGATCGTGTGATCCTGCCAGCCACTTTCCGGATCGTCTTCAAGTTCAAGGCTAAGGCGATAGCTGATCCATGTTTCAGCGGGCAAGGGTGTGTCGATCGGCACGTCTATCAGGAGATAGTGCAGCCTTTCGCCCGCGCATATGCAGGAAAGCTCCTCGGTGCCAGGTGTCAGGATAAATTCCATCGCCTCTTCGGCTTCAGCCTGCAGCTCCAGCTTCACACGGGCAGATGCGCGCACTGCCAGCCAGATGGCCACACTGTCCGGTGTGACCTTACGCAGAATCGGGCCTGCCAAAACTGCGGGAAGGCCCTTCTCAGGTTGCATATGCGTCTCCGTGTGCCCCTACCATCTTCAACAACAACGCATAATCCTGTCTGGTCTGACCAGCGTATTTTCTTGCAAGCGCAATCAACTCCTTCCTAGAGGTCTTCAATGCCGACGCCATAGCCCGCTCGTAGCGCACCGAGCGGCGATCGCCGCGAGAATGCGTTCGCGCCAGTGCGACACCACAGGCCTCTGCATAATCCTTGAGCGCTTTGGCAGGTTTCCTTGTGCGCAACAGGTCCTCTGGATCAACCGTCAGTCTTGCGTGATGGCGCGAGCGTACGAGCCAGTGCAAACCGCTCCAATAAACTTCATCCAGCACCAGATCAGGACGGCGCATCATGCGGCGCTGACAGTCCACAGTCAGATGCGCCGGGTTCATCCGGTTGACAGGCGACAGATCCGGAAAATGGTGGATCACCGCAGCTTCTCTCTGTTGCTTTACCTCAACGACATGGGTTTCCCTGAAAGTCTCGGCGTCAGGTGCCGCGTCCGGCCCAACCAGAAAATAGTAACGCTCGACACTGAGCGAACCGGTCCCGGCCCCGATGCGCCTTGCGACATCCAGAACATCATCATCGAGATGTGGCCCGAACACTTGCCTCAGTTCACCCGCAAGGACAGGAGCGACCTCTGCAAGCTTGTCTGATGAAGGATCGAAACGAAACCCGGCTGCTGTTCTCTTCGTCAATTTGGCAACAGAAGACTTCTTCTCAAAATGTTTGCCGCCCGCAGATCTCGCTTGCGCCTTACAGATAGGTTTTTTCAAGAAGTGCCCCTTGGCGAAACGTTTCAATGCCTCGTCCCGCTTGTCGGTGTCCTTCACGATCTGGCCCAGCGCTTTGCGATACGACTTGAGAAAGCGCTCTGATGCTCCTGCCGCATCCTTCCAGGTCGGTGGCGTTTTGTTTTTGAACCTCTTCTCGCTGCGATAACGCCCCGCAACGAGACCCTCCAGAAAATCTGCAACCAAAAATAGCGAGACACAAAATCTCAGCAAGTCGAAGGCAGCATGCCCCGTAGCGGCATCATCATAGTCGTTGGGTGCCCAGATCACCGTGTCTCCGTAGCTGCCATTTTCGGTAAGGAAGCCGAAATTCGCCAAATGACAGTCGCCGACAATACGCGTCAGAGGCACGTCAAGAAGTGCATTTGGCAGTCTGAGATTTCCAAAGGAAAGGTCGGCATAATAAAGCTGAGAAGCGCCGCGCAGGAATTGAAACGGCGAGGCGGCCATTTTGACATGTTTTGCCAGCACAGGCCGCGAATCCGGCGCTGCCCCGTCAATGCGCCGAAGCTCCTTTGAAATCAACAATTGACGTTTTCTGCGCGCGTTCATTCGATGCCTTGATTGCAAGGTGCAACTGGTTGCCGGTCCGGTTCCGAAAGTCTCTCTGGCAATCTCACATATGTTTGCAACATCGCGCTGGCAACCGGGCTGATACAATCGGTGACAAACAGTCTTGTTGTGCGCCCCAGGCGGCAGCAGTGCAAATCAGAAAAAGGGAACGGCGCCGGTACCAGCCCGCAAGGCCTTCGCACCATTGGTCAGAACAGATCTGCCGTGTTCGCCGGCTTGTCGGCATTGCCGGTCGATCGGCAAAAGCTATTTGCGGCGCAGGGGGTCCATATAGGGCCTTGGATCCTCTCCGCTTGTGGCCTATGACCTGACGGCCACCAGGAATGCAGAACGGTTTCGTCGGCGCGATAAACGCAAACGTTTTCCAGGTGCAAACGTGCCTTAGAGGACTTCTGGGAACTTCAATGAAGATGGGTTGTGAAGGAATGGTGGAGCCAAGGGGGCTCGAACCCCTGACCTCTTCGCTGCCAGCGAAGCGCTCTCCCAGCTGAGCTATGGCCCCATGTTCCAAGTGCGTCCAGGCTGGGAACCCGGCGCTGATGGGGGCGGAACATAGTCACACCGCCCCACAAGATCAAGCAGAAAATCGCCGATCAGGCTTCGGCTTGCACCGATTTACAAGCGCAGGCCGAAATCTTTTCTAAATCAGTTAGTTACCGGTCGGTATCTTCGTCTATCTCGACACGAATACCTGGCACGGCTTCGTCGTCTTCATCTTCGTCGTCGATGAAAACATCGTCGCTGCTGTCGTCGTCGTCTTCCTCGAGATCAACGTCGGTATCGTCGATATCCGGCACATCCTCGTCGTCAGAACCTTCCGCTTCCGCATCCGCTTCTTCCAGGGTCACGATTTCCGGTGCGGCAGCGTCTTCTTCTTCTTCTTCTTCCGGTTTTTCCTCAACCTTGGCCGCCTTGGCCGCACGAGAGGTCATCACCGCTTCGAAAACGGTACCGCATTTCGGGCACGTAACCGGTTCCCGATTGAGATCGTAGTATTTTGCGCCGCAGCTCGGGCACAGCCGCTTTGTGCCAAGTTCAGGTTTTGCCACTGTGCTTACCCTTCGTTTTAATTTAGCCGACTTGAATTGGTGGGCAGCCCCATAGCTGCAAGCCGTTTCGCTGTCAAAGGCAAATCGATAGAAAAATGTTCGTTGACCCATTGTTCTGCATGTTGTCGGGAAAATTTCAAGCGTCAGCCCGGTTTTCCCCACTCGCTTTTTTGTCATGCGCAACTGCCTGGCAACAGTGATCGGGCGCACGGAATGTCCTTAACTGTGAATCGCATGGGAAAAGATGACGAAGCTGCATTCGCGTGATAGGACGTGGCACCTTTTGACAACCGATCCAATCCGCGGACATTGAAAATGTCACATAACAACGCGCCTGCGCCCCTCACAACCAGCTCAGGCAGCCCCCTGACCGGCACCATCCGGGTGCCCGGCGACAAATCCATCTCCCACCGATCTTTGATGTTCGGAACGCTTGCTGTCGGCCGAACAACGGTCACAGGGCTTCTTGAATCAGAAGATGTTCTGGCAACAGCCGACGCCATGCGCGCAGTCGGTGCGACAATCGAAAAACATGACGATGGCCGTTACACGGTCGACGGAATCGGCCTTGGCAGTCTGCTGGAACCGGAAAACGTTATCGACTTCGGCAATGCGGGCACGGGCGTACGCCTGACCATGGGTATCTTCGGCAGTCATAACATTGCCGCCACCTTCGTCGGCGACGCATCCTTGTCGAAGCGACCGATGGGCAGGGTCCTCAATCCATTGCGCGACATGGGGACAAGTGTCATAGCCCGCGATGGCGACCGTCTGCCGGCGTCGATCCGAGGCGCGGAGCTGGCAATGCCCATCACCTATCGTGTGCCGATGCCATCCGCTCAGGTGAAATCCGCCGTCTTGCTGGCCGGTCTCAACGCGCCTGGCGAGACAACGGTTATCGAGCCGATCGCAACGCGCGACCACACGGAAAAGATGCTGAAAGGGTTCGGCGCCCAGATCAGCGTGTCGCTGAATGACGATGGCGAACGGGTGATCAAGCTTCAGGGACAGCCTGAATTGAAACCCCAGGACATTGACGTGCCGGGTGACCCGTCCTCTGCAGGCTTTCCACTTGTCGCAGCCCTGATTGTCCCGGGCTCCGATGTCACCATTGAGAACGTTCTTTTGAACGAACACCGCACCGGTCTGATCACAACACTGATCGAGATGGGCGGCGACATCGAGATCGTTAACAAGCGCGAAACTGGAGGTGAGGAGGTCGGAGACCTTCGTGTGAAGGCCAGCTTGCTGAAGGGCATTACCGTGCCCGCCGACCGGGCACCCTCGATGATCGACGAATACCCTGTTCTTGCAATCGCCGCGGCTTTCGCTGAAGGGGACACGTTCATGCCCGGGCTTGAAGAACTGCGCGTCAAGGAATCTGACCGGTTGGCGGCTGTTGCGCGTGGGCTGGAAGCCAATGGCATACCTTGCGTCGAAACGGAAGACACGCTGACAGTGACGGGAGGCTCCAACGCAATTGGCGGCGGAACAGTCACGACACATCTGGACCATCGCATAGCCATGGCATTCCTCGTTCTCGGTATGGCGGCTCACAAGCCGGTGACTGTCGACGACGGCGCCGTGATTGCGACCAGCTTTCCAACATTCACGACGCTGTTCGAAGATTTGGGTGCCACGCTGTCCAACAATGCCAGCGAGGCCGCATGATCATTGCCATCGACGGGCCGGCGGCGTCCGGTAAAGGCACTCTTTCGCGGAGGCTTGCAGACCATCTTGGCCTGAGACACCTGGACACTGGCCTGACCTATCGGGCAGTTGCAGCCGCCTTGCTTGCCAAGGGTCTGCCGCTTGGCGATGAAGCGATTGCAATCGAGATCGCCCAAAACCTGGATCTTGCGCAAATGGACAAGAGCGTCCTGTCCGCGCATGAAATCGGTGAAGCCGCATCTCGCATAGCGGTTTTGGGCGGCCTGCGCGAAGAACTTGTCAATCTGCAGCGCCGCTTTGCCGAAACACCACCGGGTGCCGTGCTCGACGGGCGCGACATCGGCACGGTCGTGTGTCCCGACGCGTCGGTGAAGCTCTTTGTGACTGCCTCGCCAGAAGCGCGCGCGCGCAGGCGCACCGACGAAATGATTTCCAAGGGCCAAGACGCCAATTACGCCTCTGTTCTGGATGATTTAAAGCGCCGCGACGAACGTGACAGCCAAAGAACCGTCGCACCAATGAAACAAGCGGAAGATGCGGTCTTGCTTGATACGACAGAAATGGATATAGAGACCGCGTTCCAGGCAGCTGTGGATATCGTGTCCCGTGCCAAGGATTGCTAGGTAGCAATGTGGGGTTCACCTTTGGTGCGCCCCTGTTCGTGCATCCGGAACAGACAGGCTGAAAGGCCAAAGGTTCTTAAAAGGAACACTTAAGAGATTTCGGCAGGACGCAGCCAAAACCGCGCCCTGTGACGAGACCGGATTTTCCGGCTCCTGCCCCGCCGGCCCGCTTCTTGTAAGCGGAAGGATCAGCGAGTACGCGATCCCGGGAGAAGGCCAATCCGGAGTGCAACACCAACCCGCCGGCGGTGCGCCAACTGGCGCCAGGAGAAAGACTTGACTGATTTTAATCCCTCAACCGAGGATTTTGCGGCTCTTCTCGAAGAGTCCTTCGTCCAGAACGACCTTTACGAAGGTGCTGTTGTCAAAGGCACCGTCGTTGCTATCGAAAAAGACCTGGCCGTCATCGACGTCGGCCTGAAGGTTGAAGGCCGTGTGCCGCTGAAGGAATTCGGCGCTAAGGGCCGCGACGGCGAAATGGGCGTCGGGACCGAAGTTGAAGTTTACCTGGAGCGTGTCGAAAACGCTCTTGGCGAAGCCGTTCTATCGCGCGAAAAAGCCCGCCGCGAAGAAAGCTGGGTTCGCCTAGAAGTCGCCTTCGAAGCCAACGAAAAAGTCAACGGCCAGATCTTCAACCAGGTCAAAGGCGGCTTCACCGTCGATCTGGATGGCGCTGTTGCCTTCCTGCCGCGTTCCCAGGTGGACATCCGCCCGGTTCGCGACGTGACCCCGCTGATGCATACGCCTCAGCCGTTCCAGATCCTGAAAATGGACAAGCGTCGCGGCAACATCGTCGTATCGCGCCGTGTCGTTCTGGAAGAAACCCGTGCGGAGCAGCGCTCCGAGCTGGTCCAGAGCCTGGAAGAAGGTCATACCGTGGAAGGTGTGGTCAAGAACATCACCGATTACGGTGCGTTCGTCGACCTCGGCGGCATCGATGGTCTGCTGCACGTCACCGACATCGCGTGGCGCCGCATCAACCATCCGTCGGAAGTTCTCACCATTGGCCAGACCGTCAAGGTGCAGATCATCCGCGTCAACCAGGAAACGCACCGCATCAGCCTCGGCATGAAGCAGCTTGAGACCGATCCGTGGGATGGCATCGAAGCCAAATACCCGATCGAAGCCAAGTTCACCGGCCGCGTGACCAACATCACCGACTATGGTGCATTCGTGGAACTGGAGCCGGGCATCGAAGGCCTTATCCACGTTTCAGAAATGTCCTGGACCAAGAAGAACGTCCATCCGGGCAAGATCGTTTCCACTTCTCAGGAAGTCGAAGTGATGATCCTGGAAGTCGATCCGGTCAAGCGCCGCATCTCGCTCGGTCTCAAGCAGACCCTGCAGAACCCGTGGGATGCGTTTGCTGAACAGTTCCCGGTCGGCACGAATGTCGAAGGCGAAGTCAAGAACAAGACCGAATTCGGTCTGTTCATCGGCCTCGACGGCGACGTGGACGGCATGGTGCACCTGTCCGATCTCGACTGGAACCGTCCGGGCGAGCAGGTCATCGAAGAGTACAAGAAGGGCGACATGGTCAAGGCCGTCGTTCTGGATGTTGATGTTGAGAAAGAGCGTATCTCACTCGGTATCAAGCAGCTCACCGGCGACCCGATGGAATCCGGTGCTGCCGGCGAGATCCGCAAGAACTCTGTCGTCACTTGTGAAGTCATCGAAATCAAAGACGGTGGCCTGGAAGTCAAGATCGCGGACAGCGACCTGACAGCCTTCGTACGTCGCGCTGATCTCAGCCGTGACCGCGAGGACCAGCGTCCTGAGAAATTCTCTGTCGGCGACAAGTTCGATGCACGCATCACGCAGTTCGACAAGAAGACCCGCAAGGTTGCAGCGTCGATCAAAGCTCTGGAAATCGCAGAAGAGAAGGAAGCTGTTGCTCAGTACGGTTCGTCCGACAGCGGCGCATCTCTCGGCGATATCCTGGGTGCTGCTCTGAAGCAGCAAACAGACGACTAAATTTTCCGGTCACTTTCAGGACCAGAAACGGAAAAGCCCGGCAGCGATGCCGGGCTTTTTTTCAAGCAAGAACTTTCTGTGACACCGGTCAGGCAACACCGTCACGAACATAGGTGAAAGCATTCAAGCCGGCTCCAATCGCAACGATCCTTATCTTGCGCTTTACACCGCCCGGCATCGGGTCATCTAGGCGGTAGACACCATCGCGCTGAAGTCCCAATCCAGCTGCCGCAGGGACCCAACCGGCTTGGGCGTATTCCTCGAAACCTCCCGTCGCTTGTGGTGCATCCGATGTTTGTGACAAGGTTGTCCCAGTTTCATAGGTTTTCAAAATATAGGGCATTTGACGTTTCTCCCTTCAGGAGCGCTTCGAACGCTCTGCAGCTGATTATTGGCAAGGTGTAAGTCCACCTGGATCTCGAATTGCGCGAAACCCGACCTGATCGATCGTGTTGTCACTGCGTGCATGGAAGCAGTAGCTGTCATTGGCAGCCGGCGCGGCAACGACGCAGGAATTGAACCCATTGGGTACGACATAATTCTCCAGGCCATTGATGGCGAAAACGGTTGCGGTACCGTCCGGATGTGGCGCCGGGTGCTTGGAAAACAGAATGGCGTCGTTAGGTGCCACGACCGGGATTGCTTGGAAATCCCGGCAGTCTGCCGAGAACGCCAATTGCGCGGAGGCGGAAACGGGCACGGCTAACAACCCACAAACCCAAGCTGCCACCGCCAACAAAGACACACGCGCTCTTCTGAAATGGAGACGCGGTTTTCCGTTTTTGAACTTCAGCATTGTCGTCGTCCTTTTAATTGAGGCATCTGGTGAGCGCATAGTGGAGCGCTCCGGGCGACGGAGGTCCCTCAGCTGCCTGTTGTGGTGAAAGTGCCGTCTGGATTGTAGACCACCTTGATGACCTGATACCCAAGAGTGAAATCACAGGTTGCTGCATGAGAGGTGTCGTACGGAACAACGGCCCCGACCTCGAAGTCCCCAACTTTGACAAAGTACTTGGAGACTGGCGCACAATAGAGCTGGCTGTTGGGATGCGGAGAAACGAAGCTTGACAGCACTATGGTGCCGTTCTGGTTTATCGTTGCGCACCCGCAAAAAGTTCCGGCGTTGGCGACGGTGTATAAACAGGTATCTCAACTCCGAAGTAACCGCCCGGCAGACCTTGCTTTTCAATAGGGGTCGAGAGCCCAAGCGGGTTCAAACTCATTGTCGAGTAGTTGTCGGCCTTTTGACCCGCTGCCAACGGTGTAAGGCTAATGGGTTGAGCCGCGGAAGTCTGGATGCCCACACTTTCGGTCGTATCCAGAGAGATCCTCGCATTGAAGCGCGTGACGGCCTCGTTTGCCCCAATACCAATGGCGCCGGCATAAACCTGTTTATCAAAACTGAATTTCAGCTGTGACCCGGAGGTCGCGTGAGGCGCTAATGAACTGCCTGCCAGACAACTTGATTTGATGCTGGCCGGGGAACCGGCATTTTGAAACGTTGCCTGATCTTGGAAAGCGTAAAAGTCCGCCGGTTGGCTGGAAAGGTTTTGAACTATGATTTGATATTGAGCGGTCATTGTCGCTGCCTTCAGGCTTGCTATCCATGCAACGGGGAAGCATTTCGCGTTTCGATCTGAGCCGACCGTCGGTGGAACGCGCCGTCCCTTGCCTTGGAAGGCGAACTGCTATTTTCGCGAAATTGACTTGAATTAGGCTGGCGTGAGCAGACCGGACAGGAAGAACGAACCACTCACGCCGTCAACACCAAGAACGTATCAAGGGTTATTTGACGATATCCGTCACCCAGGTACCGTTCGAATTCAGTGTGACGTCGATGATCGAGTGACCGCCGGTGAAGTCACAGATGGCAGCATCTACGCTTGAGGCTGTGAAGTTCATAACCGTTCCGGGAGTGAAGTCACCGGTCTGCACGTAGTACTTCAGGATAGGCTGACAATCCGTGTTGTTGTTGGGATTGGCTACGACGAAGTTCGACAGTGTGATACCGCCATTGACTTCTACAGCGGAGCCAACGTTGTAGATGGCAGGAGGAGAATAAGTCGGCGTCGTGATGCGGAAGGCTCCCGGCTGAACGCCTGTCCCTGATGTTGGCTGTGTCAATCCCAAAGGACTGACCGATGCTGTCGTCCAGTCGTTTGCAGAACCGGATGCAGGTGCAAGATCGATTGCCCGACTTGCTGAGGAAAAGCCTGAAGACTGGCCAACCTTGGGGGTGCTGTGCGCCTCCTGAATTCCGGCATAGAACTGCATATTTACCTGGAATGTCAGAATCGACCCTGTTTGACTATAGTTGCCAAGGCTCTGCGCATAGAGGCTGTTGCTATAAACCTCTCCTCCACCCGTATAAACTGCAGGCTGCTGAAAGAAATAGAATCCTTGCGTTGCCGATTCTAGATTTTTGACATTAATTGTTAGAAGAGTAGACATTACAATCTCCTGTTACATTAATTTTATTGAGAGGATTTTTTCACTTCCAAAATTTTTATTTAACTAAACTACAATAATGGAAACTTCCTCTCAGGAATATGCTGACCCATAAGAGAGTCTTTTTCTATCTAAAGTTGTTTACTTGTGGTTTTGAAATCCAATTAAATTTACCACTGGTTGAACTTTGGATGCGCACTGATCACCTTCTCTGGATCTCGGAGAGCAACTCAACAAGCAGCTCTGCAACCCTAATCGGGAGCGCCCTCGAACTCTCGACAAGATCAGACTCAAGGGCACTCATCTGATTTGGCTGCACCCAATCCGGGCCATTGCGACCCAAGAGAAGCCAATCAAGTGAAACATTGAGAGAACGCGCCAATTTGCAGGCATTCCCGACCGACATTGCATGGCCCTGCTTCCATTTCGTAATCGCTGCCGGCGAAATATTGAGTTCAACAGCAAGGGCCAAAGCCTTTCGATGTCCACGCACAAGCATCGCCTGCCTGAGGCGCTTACCTCGCTCCTTGTCAATTTCATGAGAGCCCATTCCCCAACCCCTTTACAAAGTGGAGAAGACTAGAAGGACACAACTTATATTTGACAAATTTTCATGTACTACACTTAAAAAGTGTTCTGCTCGACAGTTTTTACAGTATCAAAGAATATCTATAGAATTCTCATTGAAATACTTAGAGCCACACACTGGTCATCTTTTCTGCCGAGCTACCCGTCGCGACTTGGTTGATAGTCCGCCGTGGCAAGAGCATGCGGCAACATCCAACTGGTCAGACGAGGCTCTTTCAGTCGCTCGGTGCACTTTGACTTTTATATTGCCTGCTTTAGGCTGCATTGCACGACGAGCACCCGCCGGCAAGCTGCGGCCTCAAAACTCACCCCCAGACAGAATTGCGAAACGCATCATGACCGAAGCCAAAAGCGGCGACACGGTTCGCCTTCACTACAAGGGCACACTTGACGACGGTTCCGTGTTCGACAGCTCCGAAGGCAGAGAGCCCCTGGAGTTTACGGTTGGCTCCGGCCAGATCATTCCCGGTCTCGATCGCGCCATACCGGGCATGAAAGTGGGGGATGAAAAGACCGTCAATATTGCAGCTGCAGATGCTTATGGCCCGGTCAACCCGGATGCCCGGCAAGCTGTACCGCGTTCGAATATTCCTGAAAATGTGCCTCTGGAAGTCGGTCTCCAACTACAGGCGCAGACCGAAAACGGCCAGATGATGACAGTAACCGTGGTGGAGGTAGGCGAAGCGGAAGTAATCCTGGATGCCAATCATCCGTTGGCCGGCAAAGACCTGACCTTCGAAATCCAGATTACCGGGATAAACTAGGCCAGACACACTCACGCTTGAAAATCTTGAGCCCGCGATCAAGCGGGCTTTTTCTTGTGAAAGCCCAAATGATCATCCTATTGGGCGGGCGCAGGGTCCGGTTCGGCCTGCTTTTCTTTCACCAGTGTTTCTTCCATGAACACGACATAGATGACAAGGCCGACGCTCGCGGTTGCAGCAAGGGTCAAAAAACCGACGGTATAACTCGTGAACTGAACGATGTACTCGGCTGCAATATTGCTAAGCGATGCGCCAATTCCGATCAACATTGCAAGGACGCCTTGCGCGAAATTAAAGCGGCCTGTTCCCGCGGTGATATCTGCAAGAACCAGCAGAAACACCATCGCGAATATACCGTTGGCAACGCCATCGAGAGCCTGAATGGCAACGAGCGCGTAGGTGTTGTCGAATTGACTGAACAAAATGCCCCGAACAGGCAGCACAAGAAACGCGATCAGCAGCAAGGGTTTGCGGCCCCAGACATCTGCTTTCTTACCGCAAAAGATCGCCATGACGATCATCACGAGCTGGGCGGCAATCACACAGGCCGCCGTGAAGGCGATGCCGTGTTGCGCGTCACTGTTGGACGACAGTTTCTGACTGACGAGCGGCAACATGGAGGCATTGGCTGAGTGGAACAGGAAAATGCAGATGGCAAAAACAAGCAGCCGCCTGTCTTCGAAAAGGCTCAAAATACCTTCCGGGTTACCGGAACCGATTTTTTCTTCAGCCACACCTCCGCGCGCCAGTTCATGATCGATTTCGTTCCTATTGATCAGCAGGGCGCATACGATCATGCCGCAAGCCATGGCTGCCACGAGCCAGAATACGCCGAGCGGTGACCAAGTCAGCGCGAGTATGGCTGCCAGGACCGCAGCGATCATGTTGCCAGCGTGGTTCCAGGCCTGGTTTGCACTTGTCTGCCTCGTGAAATAGGCATGACCGACCAGACCAAGAGTAACCGCCGCAATAAGTGGCCCCAGAAATGCCGACGCGGACCCGATCAGGATCTGTGCGGTATAGACCGCAAAGGCATCGTTGAAAGCCAGGATACCGAGCGTGCTGATTGCAATGGCGATCGCGCAGCCGATCAAAAGTGTCCGTTTCCACGTTACGCTGTCGACTATCGCACCGGCCGGGGACTGCATTACGACGGTCGCAATGCTGCCGGCTGCCAGGGCAAACCCGATTGAACCGGGAGACCAGTGCTGCAAGGAAAGCAGATAGATCGCCAGGTAAGGCCCAATCCCGCCGACGACGTCGCCCGCAAAAAAATTCACTCCAAGCAACGGTCTGTTCAACTGCATGCTACCAGCCTTTGAAATGAGAGGGGCCTAACGTAGTCACCATCCATCACAAGCAGAAATTAGTAAAGCAATTGAATACATCTCGAAATAGCATAATAGTGTAGGCAGTTCGACAAATTCGGATGGATTAGATGCCTTTGAGTTTAATTGTATCTATATTTGTATTTTTCTTGATTGCAGTACGACAATGGCTTCCAGACTGGCTGAAGATCTGGATGATCATGACCTTTGGCGCAATATTTCTATTAATAACCGGGACTATTTCACCTTCTGAAGCCTTGAAGGCTATCGATTGGAACGTAATTGCTTATCTTTTCGGCGTGTTTGCCATTTCTCATGCTTTGTTTGCCTCCGGCATTTCGGAGAAAGTCAGCAATTGGATTTGTGCAGATACCCGTTCAGTTCCCCAGATCCTGCTCTTTTTCATTTTATTCGTCACCGCCGTGTCTGCTGTGCTCACCAACGATGCGGCCGCCGCCATTGGAACACCGATCGCAATTGCAATCGCTGCGAGCCTCAATATCGCCGCGGCCTTGCCTCTCATTGCCCTATGTGTCTCCGTCACGGTGGGCAGCATGTTTTCTCCGGTGGGCAATCCCCAGAACCTGCTGATCGTCGCCGATGGGCATTTCAACAATGCGGTCGGCACGTTTCTGGAGTGGCTGGCGGTACCGGCAGTGCTGTCTCTCGGATTTACGCTTTTGTGGTTTTGGTACTGCTTTGGCAAAGCGCCAAAGGGGGACGCCCCTTCCAACGTCACGCCGGACGAACAGAATATGCGTCAATGGCCAGCCCTTCTGGCAACCGGTTTGTTGTGCGCCCTGGTCATTACCGACAGCTTGGCGCATGAGACGGACTGGCTACCCGACCTTCCTCTTGGGGCCCTCAGCCTTATCGCCTCCATTCCGCTGTTTGTGTTTTCTTCGCATCGGTTTCAACTGATCAAGGAAGTGGACTGGCATACGCTGATTTTCTTCGTGTCCATGTTCATTGTGACCGGCGCCGTTCTGAAATCAGGTGCCTTGCAGGAATGGCTAAGCCCCTGGCATGACCAACTGGGTGAGCCGTTGATGGTCACTTCCATTTCGTTCTTCGGCAGCCAGGTGTTTTCAAATGTTCCGCTGGTGGAAATCTACCTGAACATTCTGGAGGGGCATGAGACGGCGACCTTGATGCTTCTTTCCGGCATTTCCACGCTCGCCGGCAATCTCTTTATCCTCAGCGCTGCCAGCAACGTGATCATTGTTCAGCAAGCTGAAAAACATGGCGTGGCACCTTTTCAGTTCTGGCAATTCACCGTCTACGTTCTGCCGGTAACGATCTTCTCTCTCATCGTCTGTTATGCCTGGGTTGCCTTCGTGCGAAACGCTGCCGGTTAGAAGCTGTGCCGCTTCCCTTCGCGGCAATTTTCGCGCGCGTTACGCGAAACCGCCGCAATCTGATGCGAAAGTTGCGATAAGCAATTGCAATTGCTCGTTCGCTCACTCTATTTAGGTTATTGGTTTCATACGATCTTATCCGGAGACCCCAATTCCATGTCAGTTGATGTTGACGCGCTGGTAGATAGACGTCGTTTGCGGCGCAAGGTAACCTTCTGGCGGGTGGCAACCTTTGTGGTAATTGCCGTGGCCCTGATCAGCGGCCTTGTTTATGTGTCCGGAATATCCGGTCTCTCCAAACGAAGCGCCCACATCGCCCGCATACCGATCGAAGGTGTCATCATCGAAGATCGCAAGACGCTGAAAATGATCGAGCGGATCGCCAAGGCGGAAGCCGTCAAGGGCGTGGTCATATCAATCAATTCACCAGGTGGCAGCACCACCGGCGGCGAAGCGCTCTATCAGGCGCTTCGGGAATTGTCGGAAAAGAAACCTGTCGTCGCCGAAATACGAACGGTCGGCACGTCTGCGGGCTATATGGTTGCGCTTGCCTCGGACCATATTGTTGCCCGCTACAACACGATCACAGGTTCGATCGGTGTCCTGTTTCAGTTCGGCAATATTCAGAAGCTGATGGAAACGGTCGGTGTCGAGATGGAGGCCGTCAAAAGCGCCCCGCTCAAGGCCGAACCGGATTTCTATTCGCCAACAACACCTGAAGCCCGCGCCATGCTGCAGAGCCTGGTTAAGGACTCCTATGACTGGTTCGTCGGTCTCGTCGCGGAACGCCGCGATCTGTCACCTGCCAAGGCGAGAGAACTTGCCGACGGCCGTATCCTGACGGGCCACACAGCCGTGGAAGAAAAGCTGGTCGACGCCATTGGCGGTGAGGACAAGGCCATCTCCTGGCTGGTCGACGAGAAAGGTGTTGCCAAGGATTTGCCGGTTGTCACCTGGAAGGCAAACGAAAACCTTGAAGAGTTGCCATTCTCGTCCCGGATCTCCCGCGAATTCGGAAAAGGCATCGGATCCGCGCTTCTAAATCCCATTAATGACGCTAAGGGGCTGATTCCTCGAGGTCTTACGCTTGACGGGCTCGTATCCGTTTGGCAGGCTTCAGACGCGGCAGACAATAATCATTAAGCGAGGGGCTCTCCATGATCAAATCTGAGCTTGTACAGCATATCGCCGAGCAGAACCCGCATCTGTATCAGCGCGATGTCGAAAACATCGTCAATGCCATCTTGGACGAGGTCACGGAAGCTCTGATGCGTGGCGATCGGGTGGAATTGCGTGGCTTCGGAGCATTCTCCGTAAAGAACCGCCCCGCCCGTATCGGACGCAATCCCCGCACCGGCCAGAAAGTGGAAGTGGACGAGAAATATGTTCCCTTCTTCAAAACCGGCAAAGAAATGCGTATACGATTGAACGATGGTGTGGATCACGGCGACGACTGATTGCGCTGCCGGTACCGGACCATCTAACATCAAGTTCTGATTTGGAAAATTCCGGGAGACCCAAGTGACCCGTTTCATCAGGAATGTGATTTTGTTTGTGATTGCAGTGGTTCTGGTGCCGCTTTCAGTCGCAAACCGGCACACGGTTTCCCTGTCCCTGAATCCATTCGATCCGCAGGATCCAGCAATGACCATTCAGGGCATTCCATTGTTCTGGGTGATTTTTGCCAGCCTTGCCGTCGGCATTGTGGTCGGCGGCCTCGGGGCATGGGCCAAGCAGGGGCGCTGGCGCAAGGAAGCCCGCGTCAAACGCCGCGAAGCCGACAAGTGGCACAAGGAAGCCGACCAGCTCCGCGAAATGAACACCGCCGCACAACCGGCAGCCGGCGTTAAGGGTTTGCCAGGACCGGGCAACCGATCAGCGGCCTAAGCACCGGCTTTTCAGATGAGGATCATCTCGAGCGGTGAAATTGACGCCTGTCTTGAAGACAGGCAGGTTCTGGAATCACTGAGACGCGCGTTCCGTTCCAACACAATTGCCCCCGAGATCAGCACTACGGCGATTGGCCGTCTCAACCAGAAAAACGGCAACATCTCCTGGCAACCGGCCTGGACAGATTTTGCGTCGCAAGGCGACGTCAGCCGCGGCTATGTCGGATGTTCGATCGAGTTGGCGCTTCCCGAGCAAAACGGCCAGTCGTCAGGCCTGTATCTTCTTTTTCCGGTTCTGCCGGACAACCAATCGCATTGCTCGACGGCGTCCGGCTTGCTGATTGGCGCACGGCCGGGCTCCATGCCCTGGCAGCCAGTTACCTGTCTCGCGAGGACACATCGCGCCTGCTGATCATAGGCGACAGTCCGCTCATCCCGCGGCTCGCCTGCGCCTATGCTGCGGTCAGAAATTTTACCTCTATCCTGCTCGCCGGTGCGTCGAAGGACATGCAAAAACGCCTGTCCGGCTTGCCTGCACTCAAGAAAGTTCATATCGGAACAACAGCAGAGATCCACGACGCCCAGGAAGGCGCGGACATGATCTGCATCGCGGGACCGGACAAGGACACTGGAAACCATCACCATCTGACCTATCTGGATCCACCGGCTGGCTGCCACATAGATGTTGTTGACGCAAATGCCAGCCTTCCAACCGATCTGCAGGAGGAGGGCAGGCTGTTCACAACAGACCTGAAGTCCCCGCCGCTGACGCATTTGGAGTGGGCAGCGGACTTGAAGGATCTCACCCAGGGCAACAAAGCCGGACGGCGGTATTACGGTCAGAGAACACTGTTTCTTCATGGCAACCGGACAGCCGTTGCGGACTATGCACTGGCAACACACATTTTTTTGAGGTCGTGACCTCTGGAACTTCAACCAATGAACACCAAATCTAGTCGCAGCAGGGGGAGACCTTGGGAGCGTGTGTCCTTAAACGGGTAGAAAACTCACAATCGGACACGCTTTCGATTTGTCGTTTTGCAAAGGAGCAAGACATGTTGACGACACTTGCATATTCGGCAAGCCTCCCAGTCGTCGCGCTCGGAACGATCTTTTACGTTTCCGCGACATTCGGGCTTGTCTACTAGGCACAAGGCGAAAAGCCGGTTCGTGGGAACCGGCTTTTGTCCTTTCTAAGGGCTCATTTTCCGAAAAAATGCTATTGCCTGCAACGATGGCAAAGTACCGTCGTGGTCAGCCATCTTCAGTCTTACCGCTCAGCGTTGCTTCTGTACCCTGGTAGTTTCCATCCATAAAGGATCGCGCCGCCGCGCAAGCCCAGGGCGAGAAGTGCTGCAAAACCGGCAGCCAAAGCGTTTGGAACGTCGAACTGAGCCAAGAGCACAAAGCAACTCGCGCCTGCAAAAGCTGCACTGACATAGATTTCAGGCTTGACGATCGATGGCGGCTCTCCGGCAATCGTGTCTCGCAGAATACCGCCGAAAGTTGCCGTTGAAACACCCATCAGAATCGCCACCAGGATCGTGTCTCCGACGGACAAGGCCTTTGCTGCACCCATGACCGAATAGGCGGCAACACCGACGGCATCAACCCATCTGAGGGGTTTGCTCAGCCGCTCGAGCCAGTGCGCAAAGAACCAGACGAAGACACTGACAATCAGGCAAACCAACACGTAGGTTTCGTTGACCACCCAGAAAACCGGCACACCCAACAACAGGTCGCGCAGTGTACCGCCTCCGATCCCGGTTAACGTTGCGAAGAAGAGAAACGCAATGAAATCCAGCTGCTTGCGAGACGCAACAATACCACCGGTCACAGCGAAAACAGCAACGCCAAGATAGTCCAGAATTTGAAAAAGCATTTACGCCCCCGGTGTTGGTTTTCACTTCTTCCTGGTTTGACACTGCGGCGTCAAGACCTGATGCTTGGTCCGTTCAGACCGGAGTGGTCATCAGCAGCGCATAATGCGCAAGAAATGAAAAAAGCCGCTCCCAGGTTTGGGAACGGCTCATTCATTCTGCATCGATGTCGCGTTCAGGCGCTCTTGTCGACAGTTTGGCCCGCTTCTTCAGAGGCACCCGCCGCCTGGGCGACGTCCTTGGGACCACCTTTGGAAACACCGACCATAGCAGGGCGCAAGACCCTTTCACCGATCACGTATCCGGCCTGAACGACCTGGACAACTGTGTTGTTCGGTACTTCCGTGTTTGGAACCTCGAACATGGCCTGGTGAAAATTCGGATCGAATTTCTGACCTTCAGGGGTCAGCTTCTTGACGCCGTTCTTTTCAAGCTGATTGAGAAGATCCCGCTCGATCATCTCAACGCCTTCGATCAGGGAGGCAACACCTGCATCTGCATTGCGGCGATCTTCTTCCGGCAGGGCCTCGAGTGCGCGGCGCAAATTGTCAGACACCGTCAGCATGTCGCGTGCAAAGCCGGATACTGCATACTGCCGGGCATCCTTGATCTCTTTTTCGGTCCGGCGGCGAAGATTTTCCATCTCGGCCATCGTCCTGAGAGCCCGGTCTTTCAACTCGGCATTTTCAGCGTTCAGAACTTCGACCGGATCTGCGGCAGTCTCTTCGACCGTATCAGACTGCTTTTCTGCAGCTTCGGCGCCCGGTGACGCCTCTTCCGGCTGTTCTTCCGGGGTTTTGTTTTCGTCGCTCATGGATGTTCCGTTTGCTCTGACTGTTTGCGGATGCTTATAGAGCCACTTGCCGCCCATTTCAAAGCGTATTGGCGGACAAGCATCAGCTTATCCGCCAAATGCACCCAGGGAACCCGGGCCGGTCCGCAAAGTGGTGGTTTTAAAGAGCGCTCTTGATCCAATCGGAGAGCTTGCCCTTCGGAGCGGCACCAACTTGCGTCGCCATCGGCTCACCGCCCTTGAACAGGATCAGCATCGGGATCGAACGGACACCGTACTTCATCGCCATGTCCTGGTTTTCGTCGATATTGAGCTTGGTGATCTTGACCTGTTCGCCCATTTCCTCGGAGATTTCTTCAAGTGCAGGGGCAATCATTTTGCATGGGCCACACCATTCGGCCCAAAAGTCGACAACAACCGGCGCGTCGGAATTCAGAACTTCGGTTTCAAAGGAAGCATCGGTAACTTGAGTGGTAGCCATAACAGGATCTCGTGGTTCGGAGCAAAACACCTACACGATGCAGGTGTATCAGTTGGCAAGAACGTAGGAAGCGATGCGGCCTCCGTCAAGCGGATGTGCCATCGGGACGCAAACCGGCGAATGTCTCATCGAGTATGTGGGCCGGAATCTCCATCAACTCGGGTTTTGATGTCCAGAGAAGACACGCGGAAACGACTGTTTCTGGATAAATCTGTTTCAGCATTTCCCTGTAAACACAAAGCTGTGCGCGATATTCAAGTGGAATTTCCTCGACCCGATCCGGCGGATTGAAGTTGGTTTTGTAATCCACAATCACGACCCTGTTATCCTCAACCAGCAATCGGTCGATCTGTCCGGATATCTCCACTTCCGTTCCGTTGGCAGCGCGAATCGTCCCGACCAGGGGAACTTCGGCAAGTGCACTGCCGGCGAACAGAGGTTCGAAGTCGCTGTTGGAGAGAATGTCATCGATCTCGTTGAGCAGATGGTTTCGAAAAGCCGAAAATTCAGGCTTCAGCGCCTGGTTAAGGTAGTTGTCCGCAGCCGGTAGCCGGTCTTCCCTATTCAGGTCAGGTAGCAGTTCCAACAGACGGTGGATAAGCCGTCCCCGCTCCAGCGGCCAGGATTGTGGCTGCCGGCCTGCCTGAAGACGTGCCAGGGCCGGGATCGGTTCAATTCCCTGTTTTTCTTCCATCGCTTCAAAGGCGCGAGATGGCTGCAGCCTCTTTTTTCGGCAACGCGCGGACCTGCGTCGTCAGCCAAATGGGAAGCTCCTCACCTGTCGCAGCCTCCTCGTCCGCTTTGGCCTGCCCGGTCTTGTTGTCAACTGTCGGTTCCGACTTGCTTTTTTGCCAACGCCACCCGCTTGTCTCACCCGATGCATCGACCAATTCGCGCGCATCAGGTTTCAAGGCCCTGCTGACCAGCGAATACCAGCAGTTTTCGTGAGCACCGCGTTTGGGCTCCCAGCCGCATACGATCAATCGGTCTTCTGCTCGCGTCAGGGCGACGTAAAGCAGGCGCCGGTATTCTTCTTCCTGCGCCTGCCTGAGGTCGTCGATTGCCTCGTCGTGCCAGGCTGTTCGATCGGCTTTCGAGGGCAACCAGACCAGGGCAGGTGGCATCAAGTCGTTGCCAAGACGTTTGCGCGGCAAAAACGCTGGGTCGTGAATGGCACTGACGGGCGCAGCACCCGGATCAACCAGAATAACAATCCTCGCCTCCAGTCCCTTTGAACCGTGCACCGTCATGATCCGCACCATGCCCTTGGTGTTTGTCAGCTCGCGCTTGATTTCGGTCGGGGCCGCAGCCATCCAGGCCAAAAACCTTCCAGTCCGGGCGCCGCCGCCTGTTCGTACGCAACTGTCAGGGCCAGAAACTCGTCAAGCACATCATCAACTTCGACCCCCAGCCGCGCTCGGAAGGCCTGACGGCCTCCGTCAGCACCCAAAAGCCTGGCATAGAATTCATAAGGAGGAACGAAGTCGGCCCGCGAACGCCACTCCTCCAGGCGAGCACGCACACCTTGCCATTTTTCTGAGGTGCCAGAGCGTTTGACGAGCATCTGCCAAAGTGTACCGGGGCGAATATCTGCCGCACTTTCCCGGGCAATTTCCAGAAGATCCTCATCGACAAGACCAAAGAGTGGGCTTTTGAGTACCGCGGCAAGCGAAAGATCGTCTTCCGGCAAAAGCAAGAAACGCCCGAGCGCCGAAAGATCCTTGACGGCGATATGATCCGTCAGAACCAACCTGTCGCTACCGGCCGCCGGAATGCCCAGTCGTTTCAGTTCTCGGTTGAGTGCTTCAACAAAGGGTCCACGCTTGCGCACAAGGATCATGACATCGCCGGGATCTGCGGTCCCGTCGCGCATCCACCCGGAAATTTCACCGGCAATTCGGCCGGCGACCTTCAGCATCGGATTGTCGGAACCGACATGGTCTATAGGCTTTCGCCAATCATCGGGTTCTGCAATCTCCGTTTCTGCTTCCAGCGGCCATAAATCGACAATGCCCGGATCCCTGCGGATCGCCTCATGCTTCGGGGCCTCGGCTATCTGTGAAAGGCCCCGGTAAGCCGTTTCATCGTCAAACACCTTGTCGACCGCGCCAAGCACGTCCGGTGTGGAACGGAAGGAAAGCTGCAAATTGACTGAATGAAACTCCTGCTCTGCCGCCGCTGCCTTTTGCGAAAATGCCCGGCGCATTGCATCGAAATAGGCAGGAACCGCACCCTGGAACGAATAGATGGACTGTTTTTCGTCACCAACGGCAAAGAGCGTCCGCGTTCTCTCGTGAGCGCCGCTGCCTGCAAAAAACTCCGATGCGAGTTCCTGGACGACTTCCCACTGACGCGGGCTGGTATCCTGTGCTTCATCGACAAGGATGTGATCAAGACCCTGATCCAGCTTGTACTGTACCCACTGGGCGGCGTCCGACTTCCTCAAAAGCGTCGCCGTCTTGACCACAAGATCTTCGAAATCGAGATACCCTCTGGCCGTTTTTGCAAGTTCGTAGTGGCGGATCACGGCATCGGCAAGACGCAAAAGGGACTTGGTCCCCTCATAGGTCGCCACCTTGCGGCGCTCGGCCAGAAGCGACAGAAGTCTTGCCTGCTCCGCATTCAAGGCATCAATCACGTTAGGAAAACCAGCTGTGATCTTCTTTGTGGCGAGGGACTTGCGCGGCTCAAACTTGGCCGTCAGGAAAACAGGCAACCAGGCTTCACGAAAAGCGGACGTGTTTTCGAGCCTTGCCGCAGCAACAATATCCGCAGCGCGTGCCTGATCTGTCTTTGCACCGGTGTTCAACGCTTCGGCATAACTGAGGCAGCTATTCAAATCGAGACTGCACTCGCTCTTGAACCGAAGGTCAAAAAGATCAAGCCGTGCAGTTGGATCCACCTCCAGCAAACCGGCTAATTCCGCGATCGCCTTTTCAAGATCCCCGGCATCAACCGTCCAGCGACGAAAAGCGTCCCGGTTCTGAATAAGTTCATCCAGAGCTTTCTGAGCCCCGCCGTCGCTCATGAGGTCAATGACGGAATTCAGGGCGGTCCCAAACGCACTTGCCGGTTCCATCTCGGCCTTGTGCAGAACAACCGCCCGGGCTTCGGCCATCAACTCGCTGGCAATCCGGTCGTCCAAAACCGCAAAATGCCCGGCGACATTGGCTTCAAGCGGAAACTGGTGCAACAACGCTTCGCAAAAGCCGTGAATGGTCTGGATTTTCAAACCCCCAGGCGTTTCCAGTGCTTTAGCAAACAACCTGCGTGCAAGCGCCAGGCGCGCGGCACTGGGCTTTCGGCCCTCGATCTCCTCAAGTTCACGCGCAAGCGCTTCGTCTTCGATTGTTACCCATTCTCCAAGGATCTTGAAGACGCGTGTCGCCATTTCGGCAGCCGCTGCCTTGGTGAAGGTCAGCGCAAGAATGCGGTTTGGATCCGTACCGTCCAACAGCAATCGAACAACACGGCGGGAAAGCACGAAGGTCTTGCCGGAACCGGCATTGGCACTCACCCAGGCCGAGGCCCTGGGTCTCGAGGCGCGGTCCTGCCGCTCTTTCGTCAGCTGGGGGATGTCAACGCCGCTCATGCCGGATCGTCTCCGCCGAGAGCCCATTCCTGCGTGCGCGCCAGGTGATCGAAATCGCCGTCCGTCTGTCGGCCGCGCATCACTCTTGCGCGTGACAGATAGCCCGTCTTTTCATCGGCATAATGCGCAATGAGCTGTTCAAGGCGCATCCATGCGTCTTCCGCAAGATCTGCCAGTTCAAGGTCTTTCGGATTGCGCAGGACTTCTATGACCGGTTCCAGGCCACCCTTCAGCTGCAGATAAAGCAATTCGGTCAACGGCGCGTCTGCCGGAACATCCTTGAACCCGAAACGTTTGATCATCGCGGCTTCAAGAGGCAATTGCGGAGCCAGAAGCGCATCAACCTGCTTCTGCGACGGCACCTGCCCGGTTTTGTAGTCGATGACGGCCAGACCTCCTCCCTCCAGGAGGTCAATCCTGTCAGCGCGGCCGCGCAACCGGAACTCAAATCCTGGAAGCTTCAGTTCAACGCCACCGCCAATTTCCAGATACCGTTTTTCCAATGTCTGAGACCGGATTGCTTCGTATCCGACAAATCCCGCTGCGATGCGCTGGAACCGCGGCCACCACAGAGCACGTATGGCAGGGAACGCATCCAGCGGCTGGAAGAGTTCTTCCCCAATCTCCAGAAGGGCCTCGATGGCGCTGCTGTCGAAGGGGCCTTTCCAGCTCGCCAGAAAGTTCGCCAAGGCATCGTGGACAAGATTGCCTTTGTCCGCAGCTCCCGGTTCACCACCAATCGGCTCTACGGGCTGGAGATCCAGTACATGACGGACGAAAACCGCATAGGGATCCCGGATGAGACGCTCGATCTCGGTGATCGAAAGAGACCTCGGCCGCGCAGCGAGCGGTGGGCATGGCCTTGGCCTTGCGGCGGGTGTGACGTTCCCCGGCGGTCGATCAAGACGGCCTGCCAGGGACGTAAAGCGAGCGCCCTGCTGCTCCATGACACGGGCAATATTGGGCCCGGCCAATGTCGTCAGTCGCTGGAGCCAGCGAGACGCAACAGTCGGTGCCCCGTCGGCTCTGGCGGCGCGCGTCAGAAGGACACGTCCAGCCCCAAGTCCTTGCGAAAAATCGTGGGCTGCGGCACCTAGCCGGCGCTCCGGCGGTTCCAGCCCCATGTCTCTTTTCATCGGCCGATTCAGCCAAGGATCGTTTCTGGTCCGTTGCGGCCAGACACCTTCGTTCAAGCCACCTAAAACGGCAAAATCGAATGACTGCAGCCGGGCCTCCATCGGACCCAAAATCTGAACGCGCAGATCGCCGGGCACGCGCCGGCGGACAGCTTCGCCAGACATCAGCGCAGGCAGCACGGAGGACCATTCACGCGGCACGATTTCAAGACCGCTTGATCTGGCGTCCAGCAAGCCTGTCAAGAAACCGGCGAGCGCTTCCCCGGCTTCGCCGGCGAACAATTCATCTACAGACCCGGCTTCATCCACGGCAACTGCCTGCAAAATATCCACATGCCTTCTGGCAAGTTCTGTGACGTCCAGCGGTTTGGAGCTGTTTGCAATCTCCTCCAGCGGCTCAAGAGCTGTGGAGAGACGATCCACCAGGCCCGCGATGACGTCCCAGTCTTCATCATGGATCTTCTTCCAGCGCGGCACATGCGATGCGTTGGCAGCCGCTTTCCGACTGACCTCAACGGCAAGCTTCAAACCCGCAGTGCCGGGGTGCGCTCTTGGTCCGCGCAGAACACCACGTTCAAGCGCGCGTGCAGCGGAACGAATGTCCTTCGCTTTCAAGCCAAGCCGCGCAAGAGGGTGTTTGAGAAGAGCCAAAAGGTCGATCGGATCGCACCCCTCCAACGCCAATTTAGCCGCAAGGATCGCCAATACTGCAGGCGCAGTCTGGTCCAGGGGCCGGCCCGCACTGTCATCCACCTGAACGTTCCAGCGTGCCAACTCGGCGGCAACGCGCCGGGTCAGCATCCTGTCCGCAGAAATCAATGCCGCTTTCTGACCAAGATCAATCGCTTCCCGCAAGGCAATGGCAACGCTCAAGGCTTCGTCGGCTTCATTACGAGCGGTCAGAATTGCGACGTCCCGCAACGCTTTCGCCCGCTCTTGCTCTGGTCGCTGCCGAAGATATTGTGTCCATCCGTCAGATGTATCCGCTGGACGGAGAGCCTCGGAGACCAGCTCTTCGCGCAGCTGCAACTCTGGTGTTCTGGCGCTGCGCAGTGGAATTACATCGGCCCGTGACGCCTTCAGCCGGATCAATAGTTGCTTGAGCGAATATTGCGGATGAGACGGCAGTATCGATGCAGGCTTGGCAGCCCCGATGCGGTCGAGCGCCGGTGCCTGACGTTCCCCGAGTGCCGCCCATGATCGTTCATCAAGATGATGATCGAGGCCAGGCAGCACAATGACACCCTGGTCCAGTCCTGCGACGACTTTCAAAAGTTCCGCGGTTGCGGGTACTGAGCCGGTGACACCCGCAACAATGACAGGCCCCTTTTGCACAGTCGACCTAAGGCGTTCGGCTTCTCTCCTGATCAGTGCCGAGCGGCGTGCTTTCGGGTCCATTCTGCCCAGCTCTGCCAGATGTGCCGGCCAGGCCGTTTGAACGATTTGAAGAAAGTCCAGGGTAATCTGCCAGTAACGCGCATGATCCTCTGGAACCAGCCCACCCAGTCCGGACCAGTCCGCCTCTTCCGTTTCCACTTCGTCCATCAATGTCAAAAGATCTGCGGCGAGCCAGGCCGCGTCGGCAGTCGATGCCGGCAAACCCAGCGGTTCATCGGAACGCAAGCTCAGCGCCTCCCGGCGCAGCATGCCCTTCCAGGCTTTCACCAGCCGCGTCATTGCCAGATGCCGCTCCAGGAGCGGCATGGCGGGCGGCAACGGCTCCAGATCGGCATCACCACTCAGGCCCTGGACGTCTTCATCAGCATCACCAACCGGACGGATGACAGGCAAGAGAACAGGTTTGCCGCCAAATTTTTGCTGAAACAGTTCCGGCAGGAGCCTGGCCGCACGACGCGTTGGCAGGTAGAGGGTGACCTTAGGCAGAAGCAATGGGTCATCAACCGGAAGAAATCCAGGCAAAAGAGATCCGTCGACGAGCGTGTCTACCAGCGTTTTCAGAAATGGAACGGAGGATGGAACGGTGAAGAGGCGCGGTCTTTCACCCATTCGTCAGGCCGCGCTCTCGCGCACTGCATATTCCGCCGCATGGATCGCTTCCGGCGTTCCGATATGAAGCCAGAGCCCTTCCATCTGCACACCGAACAGACGACCATTTTCAATGGCCCGGTCAAAGAGCTTGTTCATCGAAAACGGGCCTTCCGGTGCACCTTCAAAGAGACGCGGATGCAGGATGGTAGCGCCGGCATAAGCGAAGGGAGTCACGCCCTTTTCAAGACGGCGGGTCAACGCACCATCCTTCGCCATGTCAAAGTCACCGCGCCCGCCATATCCGACCGACTTCACCGTTTCGGCGACAAGCAGCAACGCATCCATGCGGGTTTCATCCCAGGCATCGATCATGTGTTCCAGGTTGGGTTTTACCCCTTCAATCCAGTAGCAGGTGTCGGCATTCAACTGGAAAAACGGTTCTTCGCCAAGCAGCGGTAAGGCTTTCTTGATGCCGCCTCCCGTTTCCAGGAGTTGTTCGCGTTCATCGGAAATGAGGATATCCATATCCTGGCGTCGGCGCACATGCACCTCGACAAGATCAGCCAGATAATGGACGTTGACGACACATGTCTTCACACCTGCTGCCGACAGCCGGTCCATGCCATGATCGATCAATGCCTGACCATTCACCTCAATGAGCGGTTTCGGCGTCGTTGCCGTCAAAGGACGCATGCGTTTGCCGAGACCTGCTGCCAGGATCATGGCTTTCGATGGACGGAACCGTGTGTTGGTCATGGATCATGCTCAATTGATAGTAGGCCGGCATCGCACCCTTGCAGGTTCAATGCCGGAAACCGTTGTACCAGTCTTTCAATTCCGACAGATTCGGCCTGTCGAGCACCCGGTCGAGATAGCCTAGCATACGCGGCAAATGGCTCAAATAAGCCGGCTTGCCGTCCCGCCTGGCCAGCCTGACGAAGATGCCGATGATTTTGGAAATCCGCTGTGCTGCCAGCACCGAATAAGCGGCGGAGAACCCAACCTTGTCAAAACCCTGCGACTGATTTTCCCTCAACGAGACATAAGCATCAAATAGGGCTGATTCCAGATCTTGACTGATATCCGTTCGGGCATCGAGCAGCAATGACGCAACATCATAAGCCACCGGACCGAAGACCGTATCCTGAAAATCGATCAGCCCGATCCGGTCGGTTCCGCTTGCGTCCCGCTGCCAAAGCAGGTTGGGCGAATGAAAATCGCGTAAAACCCAACCAAGTTGCGCAGAAGATATGGATCGTAACGTCTTGCGCCATAGGCCTTCAAATGACGCCCGCACGGCGTCGTCAATCGCCCGGCCGGTCTTTTCGGGAACATACCAATCCAGAAAGAGCGACGCTTCGGTGATCAATGCCTCGGATGAATAGCCAGGCACCTGGTAGGTCCGGTTTCCCTCAACCGGAATTGATCTTGGCCAAGTCTCACCATGCATTCGTGCCAGAACTTCAACGGCGGCGTAATACCGTTCCGAGACTGGAGCACCGTTCATGACAATGGTGTCACGGCCCAGATCCTCAGCCAGGACGAGCCCCTTTTCAGGCTCAGCTTTGTAGACCCTCGGCGCCCGAAAACCGCGGTCACGGAGTTCCGTTCCAATCGCCAGAACAGAGCGGCAATCCTGTGCCAAGTGGACTCGCTCCATATAGTTGGAGACGCTTTGAGCGAGCGTGTTCTGGTGAAACGGCCAGCGCATCAGCACAGCCGAGCTGTCATTCGTGGTAACCGTTTCGAAGGTCCGTAACGATGCGTCGCCAGCCAGGAACCGCCGTTCAGCGCCTGGGAACGAAGACTGTTCCAGAAAAGCCCTGATCTCGTGCGTTTCCCGAATTCGATCCTGCCAGGACGGGTCCGAGGCCTGAAACCGGAACACTCGTTTGTCCTCTGCCTCATCGGGCTGGGTGATCTGGATCCATAGGGCCTTTTCCGGCAAGAGTTCCCCTGCCTTCTCCGGCCACTCAATCAATGCCGCCCCGGTTTCCAAAAGATCATCGAGACCCAGCTCTTCAAGTTCTTCGGCTTCTTCAAGGCGGTAAAGATCAAAATGTGACAGGTCGAACCGATCGAACTCATATGTCTGAACGAGCGTAAAAGTCGGACTTGGTACTTCCAGCTCCGGATCGTTTGCGAGGGAACGAACAAGTGCGCGCGCCAGCGTCGACTTGCCAGCCCCCAGGTCTCCTGAGAGGCAGACAACATCGCCGGTTCCCAAGACCACGGCCAGATCATTTGCCAGGCGCTGCGTATTCGCTTCGTCGGCAATCGTCAGTTCAAGAAAAAAGTCTGGAATGGACCGCAGCTGGTGATCTGCCATGTTTGCTCTCTGGCCAGCGATCTATTCGGCAGCGGCCTGGTCCGCCTGTTCAGGCCGAGCCGGGAAAGCGCATGTGACCGTCGTGCCATTGCCTTCATCGGAATCGATCTCAACAGACCCTCCGTGGAGTTCCACGAAGCTCTTGACGATGGCAAGACCAAGGCCCGCACCCTGTCGCCGTGCGCCTGTGTCGTGACCGACAAACCGATTGAAGACCTGTGTCAGGATTTCGGCCGGAATACCGTAGCCATGGTCCTTGACGATGAATTTCACCGTATCGTCTTCACGGCTGCAGCTGACATCGACGACACCGTTTTCCTCAGAATAGCGAACGGCGTTGGCAATCAGATTGAACAGGACCTGACGCAGCCGTTTTTCGTCGGCGATCATCATGCCGATGTCGGCAGGGACCTGCGTCCGCAGATTGATCTTTGCTTCGGCGATCCGGTCCTTCAACCCTTCAACCGCCGCAGAGACCGTTGAGGCGACGTCAACCTCACCGAGGTCCAATTCCATGATACCGGCATCGAGCGTAGCCAGATCAAGAATGTCGTTGATGATGGCGAGCAGTGCAGAGGATGAAGACTGGATATATTCCGCGTATTCGCCCTGCTTTTCGGAAAGTTCGCCAAATTTCGGATCGGCCAGAAGCTGGGCAAATCCGATGATGTTCGTCAGCGGCGAACGCAGCTCATATGACACATGCTGGATGAAGGCGTTTTTGATCTGGTCTGCCTGCTGCAGAGCCTCGTTCTTTTCAAGCAGTGCCCGCTCGACATTCACGCTATCGGTCACGTCGACGAAAGTGACAAGCGTGCCACCGTCCGGCAGAGGTACCGTTGCGTAGTCCAGAACGTCACCATTGTGCCGCTCAAGACGACTGACATTTTGAGTGCGGTTGTCCAGAAGGCCGGTGACGTTGCCGGCAAGCAGATCCCAAGCCTCTTGCTCCGTGTCGCTCAGAACACAGGCTGAAACAACTTCTTTCACATGCGGAAGTTCCGCCAGTTGGTCTTCTTCAAGGCCCCAAATGCGGCCGAATGCAGGGTTCCAAAGTCGAAGGCGCCCGTCCGAGCCGAACACGGCAACAGCTTCAGACAGATTGTCGAGCGTTTCGCCCTGAACCCTTGTGAGCGCATTGTACCGGCTTTCCAGATCCAGCTGCTCAGTCACGTTCTCATAGATATAAGTGACGCCGCCTTGCGGATGCGGATTGGCGATCACGCGTAAGGTGCGTCCATCGGGCAGGTGCCACCAGCTTTCCCGCGCTTCAAGAGACTGGTAGCTCTCCAGCATCTTGTTGCGCCAGACCCGGTAGTCGGCCTGTTCGGGCAGCTTGCGTGCGGCACGGAGTGCGTCGAGTACGGCACCGTCTTCCGGCTGGCCTTCCAGGAAGGACGGGTCCAGGTCCCATAGCTGACGGAACGCCGCATTGTAGAATTGCAGTTTTCGATCGCTGCTGAATATCGCGACAGCGGCCGCCAGCTGGTCAAGTGTCCGGCCGTGAAATTCTTCGGCACGGCCCATTTCCTTGCGGGACTGCTCCAGCTCACTGATGTCCACGGCAATACCGGCCCCGCCGACATTCGCATTGACATCAGTGACTTCGAAGACGCGGCGTTCACCAGACGCCACAATTGGAATGCGGGCGGAAAAGCAACCGTCCTCTGTTCGCTTCACAGCCATAGCGGTGCGGGCTGCCGCATCAAGGAAAGTGGCCCCCTTCTTAACGGCTGCATCTGCCGTCGGCATCTCGACCGCTTCTGCATAGGCCGCGTTTGCCCAGATCAGATTGCCCTCGGCATCTCTTTGCCAGGCAGGTGCCGGCATGGCGTCAAGCAATGCGTGCAGCATATGCAGCTCGCCCGAAATCTTGGCGTTGCGTGCAGCAAGCTCGGCTTGCATTTGCCGTTCGCCTGTCAGATCACGTAATCGAAGCACCACAGCACCGCCCGTCGTACGGCCAAGCGCCTCGACATAGCTGCCGGTTCGGGTCTTCAATGTTGTGGTGAAGGCTTCTCCCGTCCGGAACAACAGATCCAGATGCCTTTCCAGATCTCCCGCGCATTTGGCTGTCAGCCAACTGCCGAAGGCCAGCAATTGTGCCGGAGGACGCGGAACACCGGATGTTTCGGGAAGGATGCCCCAAATCTGAGGCATTGCACCATTGCCGGTCCAAACAATCACCCGCTGTTCATCGGTGTTGAGCATGGCTTCAAGCCGGTCTACCCGGAACTTGAGGTCGCTCTTTTCCTTTTCCAATGCACTGGTAATCTGGGCCGACTGCTTACGATGGCGAACGAGTGCGATAGCAGCGGTTACGGCAAATGCGCAGATGCCACCAAATGCACCAAACAGGATCATTGCACCGGGATTGATTGCAGCGGCGGTGTCGGCGAGCATGTCGGCTGAGGCCGGAACGCTGGACAAGCCAAAGGCCGTCAACGCCGTACCACCAAGCGCAACTGTTTTCGGACTCCAATCTCGCCACGTCGCGCGTGATCGCGCGCCGTCCCTGCTGCCTTTCGGCATCTTATGATCCCCTTAGTGCCGCCTTGACCCGTTTTTTGCGGGCTGCAGCTCCCGGATTCTGGGAGCAAATCAAAGACATCTGCCTCTTGGCCTTTGATTCGCTTAAACCATAACCTTTTTGAGAATCACGCAGAAGAGTCCGTTGCTGAAAAGTTAACAGGACCCTTCAAATTGAAGGGTCCTGCATTTTTTTGTTCACAGCACCGAATCGAGGCGATCACTACATCTAGTGTATCGCCAATCGAAAATCAGTACTTGTAGTGTTCTGACTTGAACGGACCAGCCTTATTAATCCCCAGATATTGGGATTGCTCGTCGGACAATTCAGTTAACGTGACACCAAGTTTTTCCAAGTGCAGGCGAGCGACCTTCTCGTCCAGGTGCTTGGGCAGCACATAAACTTCGTTCTTGTACTCGTTGCCTTTGGTGAAGAGCTCGATCTGCGCCAGAACCTGGTTGGTAAAGCTTGCAGACATCACGAAGCTCGGGTGGCCGGTTGCGTTGCCGAGGTTCACCAGACGTCCCTGCGACAGAAGGATCATCCGCTTGCCATCCGGAAACTCGTACATGTCCACCTGATCCTTGACCGGGCGAAGCTTTGTGTTCTTCAAAGCGGCAACCTGGATCTCGTTGTCGAAGTGGCCAATGTTACAGACGATCGCCATGTCCTTCATGCCACGCATGTGGTCAAACGTGATGATGTCCTTGTTTCCGGTTGCGGTAACATAAATGTCGCCTTCCGGCAGCGCCTGCTCCATGGTCTTGACTTCAAATCCGTCCATGGACGCCTGCAGTGCACAGATCGGGTCGATTTCAGTGACAATCACGCGTGCACCCGCGCCAGCCAGTGACTGGGCAGAACCCTTGCCGACATCGCCATAACCGCAGACCACGGCAACTTTGCCGGACATCATGACGTCAGTGCCGCGGCGGATACCGTCGACCAAAGATTCGCGGCAACCGTAGCGGTTGTCGAACTTGGATTTGGTGACACTGTCATTGACGTTGATCGCCGGGAACGGCAAGGAGCCGTTTTTCTGCATTTCGTAAAGACGCAGAACACCGGTTGTGGTTTCTTCCGAAACGCCCTGAATCAGGCTCTTTTGCTTCGTGAACCAGCCCGGGTTTGCAGCCATGCGCTTCTTTATCTGCGCAAAGAGGCATTCTTCTTCTTCAGAAGTCGGATTTTCGATGAGACCTGTTTCTCCGGCCTCAACACGCGCGCCAAGAAGGATGTACAGCGTTGCGTCGCCGCCATCATCGAGGATCATGTTCGCACCTTCGGGGAAGTCGAAGATCTTGTCGGCATAATCCCAGTATTCTTCCAGCGTTTCGCCCTTGATGGCGAAAACCGGAACACCTGCTGCTGCAATGGCTGCTGCTGCCTGGTCCTGCGTGGAATAGATGTTGCAGGACGCCCAGCGAACTTCAGCACCGAGTGCGACCAGCGTTTCGATCAATACCGCTGTCTGGATGGTCATATGCAATGACCCGGCGATACGAGCGCCCTTGAGCGGTTTGCTTTCACCGAATTCAGCACGGCAAGCCATCAGGCCTGGCATTTCGTGTTCGGCAATTTCAATCTCGGTGCGGCCCCAGTCGGCGAGCCCCATATCCTTGACAATGTAGTCGGTCATAAATGTGTCCTGCTGTTTGAGCCAGCGTTAAAGGCCAGGCCTTGAGAAGGGCAATGAACCAGCCGATTACTTGAAACGAGACAAGCATGGCGGCAGCCCCAGGCTGATTTCCGGAAAACCTTCCGGAAATCCTGCGGCGGTTTATACCCGCCTCACGAACATGACGCAATAAAGATATAAAGAATTCTTTATATCATTTAAATTTCCTTACCTGATCTCAGTTCAGCAGTTCAGTGAGAATGTCGAAGGTAACGGAAACATCATCATTGGCTTCAGCAGAAAGGTAAACGACTGTCACACCACGGTCCGCAACATGGCGCACATCAGCGGAAAACCCGACATCTCCGCCCGAGTGGCCTACCACCTGTCCCAGATCAGGCTCGGTTTCAATTTCAATTCCCATGCCATAGCCCTCACCGATCGGGTCTTGCAGCAGACGCATGACACTTTCCTGGTTCAAGACGTCCCTTTCGTTAAAAAGGGCAAAATAGAATGCGGCGATGTCTTCAGCGCTTGCTACCAGTCCACCATCGCCAAACCCGAAACCTAAGAGCAAGTCATCAACAGACTGGAGGCCGCCGCCGAAATCCTCATTGCCCTGAACAAAGTCTTCCGGCCCTAGACCGAACCCGAGTACCTGCACATTTTTGATACCGATCGGTAAGAAAATATTTTGAGCGAAAACCTTGTTCATCGAAGAGCCGGTTGCCTCTTCAAGAATGATTTGTGCCAGCAGATAGTTTGTATTCGAATAGTCATAGGCGTTCCCAGGAGCAAAAAGATGCTTCTCATCCGCGATCGTTCCAGCTGCCCAGTGAAGAACCTCTTTGGCGGTCTCGCCAGCCACGACCCTTCTCAGGCTTTCCAGATAATACGCTTCATCCAGATAGTCCGGCAGCCCACTCGTCATGGTGAGTAGATGAGCAATGGTCAGATGATCCTTGCCATCCAGAACGTCAGCAATGTCAGACGGCAGCCATTTTGACACTTTGTCATCAACATCCAGAAGGCCCTTTTCGTTGAGCTGCAACAAGGCGACGGACAAAAACAGCTTGCCGAGCGAAGCGGTCAGAAAGCGACTGTCCGGCGTGGTCGGTGGACCAGATGGACGTTCCTCGCCACAGGTCAGCCAAGCCTTCGCATCAGGTGTCTGGACATAGAGCACCCGAGCCGGGCCAAGCGCCGAACAGTCCGGCCCGTAGATGTCACGAAGTAGCTCTTCCAGATCGTCTGTTGAGTGCGCCTGCAGTGGCTGCAGGAAAACAACGCTGACAATCGACAAAAGACATGCGAGACGGGACGGGCTGCACATGACGAACTGACCTTAATTTCGGTAGAGGTCTTCACGTGTCGGCGGCATGCCGGACAGGCCTTTGGTTCGCCGGGAGGTCACCGTCTGAAAAATTCCAATCGAGCCGCGTTCAAATCCCAGCGAAACGCCGATCAGATAGGCCAACCAAAGACGGTATTTCTCTTCGCCAATTTCCGCTATGGCAGCATCCTTCACCGCCATCAGGTTCTCGGCCCACAGCCGCGTGGTTCTGGCGTAGTGCTCGCGCCAGGCTTCCACATCGTGCACCTCAAAGCCATGAGCCTCGAGATTGGTCAAAGTCCAACCGATATGGTCAACCTCGCCACCAGGGAAGATGTAACGCACAAGCGCCTGATATTCCGGCTTCTTGCGGCGAAAGGCCTTCAAATCCTTCTTGCCGCGCCTGGTGATTGCATGGTGGAGGTAAAGTCCGCGCGGCTTCATAAGGCGATGCACGCTCTGGAAATAGTTGTCATAGTTGTCGAGACCGACAGCTTCGAACATTCCGATGGAAGAAATCTTGTCGAACTTGCCCTCCATCTCGCGATAGTCGATCAGCTTGACCGTGACCTTGTCTTCCAGTCCGCGCTCTTTGATCCGTTCCTCGGCGAGTTTCAGCTGCTCTTCGGCCAACGTGACCCCAACAGCGTTGACGCCATAGTGTTCGGCAGCGTGACAGATAAGCGCTCCCCAACCACAGCCGATATCGAGCATGCGCTCACCGGGCTTCAGCCGCAGTTTGCGGCAAATCATGTCCAGCTTGTCTCTTTGCGCTGTCGCCAGATCGTTCGACCAGTCGGTGAAATAGGCGCAAGTGTAGACCATCTCCGGATCGAGAAAGAGCCGATAGAAGTCATTGGAAACATCATAGTGAAAGGCAATGTCGTCCTTTCGACTGCCTGAGCTGCGGTCTGCTGCACGCCCAGCGTCCAAACCGTCGGTCTGCCCCTTACCGGCATTGCCGCCCAATAGCAGTGGCAATGCGTTTTTCAAAAGCAACCTCTTCCTGAGCCGCTTCCGAATTTCTCGGCCTTTGACCTTGGGCCTCTTGTCCGCGAAATCGAAAATCGTGCCACCGCGCGGATCGATCCTGCCTTCCGAGTACAGATCTACAACTGTCTTGATGCCGGGACGGCGCAACAATCGCGTCAGCGCCGTTTGACCGAGTGCGATCCGCATTCCATCTTCCGGCATTCCTGCAGGCACGCGGCTTCCGTCCCAGAGTTCAAATCCGAACTCAAGCTCGAGCGCATCGTGAATATGGGTCAAAACCGCCGTTGCAGATGAAATCAATCGGTCTTCGGAGTTACCTGCCATCGTTCTCCTCAATAAAGCTGACGGGAATGGCCCGAAGTTGCGGAATGGGCAATAAGTTCAGTCGGTCTCGCCGAAGCCGCTTTCAACCAATTCTGAAATCGCAGTCAAAGCCTCTTCAGCGTCAACACCGGCAACGCAGACCTTGATGCAGCACCCCGGGCTGGCAGCCAACATCATCAATCCCATAATCGACGTGCCACCGACGGTCTGACCATCTTTGGACACATTGACATCAGCCTCGAAGGTTTCGACCAGTTTCACAAGTTTAGCCGAAGCCCGCGCATGAAGGCCGCGTCGGTTGACAATGGTGAGATCTCTTTCCAACGGTGTGTCTGTTGTCATGTTTTTTTTATTAGTTCTGTCCCGACAGCACCTGACTTGCAACGGAAATGTATTTTTGCCCTGCCTGGCGGGCCTCATCGACGGCGTCTGCCAACTCGCGGTCTGCCCTGACACTGGCCAGCTTGATAAGCATGGGCAGATTGACCCCCGCGACCACTTCAACAGACTTGCTGTCCATGACCGAGATTGCCAGGTTTGAGGGTGTTCCGCCGAACATATCGGTCAGCAAAACCACGCCCTTGCCGGAATTGGCCGCTTCGACCGCCGTCAGAATGTCCTGCCGACGCTGTTCCATATCATCATCCGGACCAATGGAAATGGTTTCGACCTGTTCCTGGGGCCCGACAACATGCTCCAGCGCCGCCTTGAATTCCTCGGCGAGACGCCCGTGGGTCACAAGTACTAGTCCAATCATGTGTCGTTCGGCCTGACTATCGTGTGTTATCTGCTCAGAGTTCCGGTCAGAACCCGGAATGCGCCGGGCGTTTATCAGTCTGATGCACTCTCTTCAACCGTTTGCAGACATGCAAGCAAAAAAGACCTTCGATCCCTCAAATATAATCAAGGTTGCCGGGAAGCAGCTTGCGAAGGGCCCAGCGTATCATGCGCATGCTGTTGAAAGGTTGATCGGCTGGACATTTGAGGACCGGAAGCTGGATGCCCTCCAGCACCACATGGTCCAGGCAGCTTTCAGGCAAACGTTCCAGTTCCTGCAAAGGCTGAAGGTCGATAACAAGGTGCACCTGTGCTCGGCGTTCAAAAGCCTGTTCGACAAGTCCGAAACCACGCACTTCCATTCGCCCGCGGATCGCCTCTGGCGCTTCAGCGATAAGCCGCGCACCCTGCACACTCAAATGAACGTAGTCGTCAGAGACGAGGCGCCCGAAGTTTCCCCGCGACAAGGCCGCTTCTATCAAGAGGTCACACAGCGAAGTCTTGCCGCTTCCGGCATCTCCCCGGATCAGCAATCCGATCGTGCCGACAATGGCGCAATTCGCATGGACTGCACCAGCTGTCACTTACCCGGTCCAAGCGGCAGATAAATAGCAAACCTTGCCCCGGCGATTTTCTGGCTGCCATCCGCGCCCTGCTCAATTCGATTCGTCGCCGTCAAGGTGCCGCCATGCGCCTCGATGATCTGCCGTGAAATCGACAGGCCGAGACCTGAATTGTTTCCGAACCCTTCCCCGTCTGGCCGGTCGGTATAGAAGCGTTCAAAAATCCGGTCGGTGTTTTCTGCGCGGATGCCGGGGCCGTCGTCATCGACCATGATCTTGAACCCACGCCCCTCCCGGCTGAGGTCAACCCGAACTGTTCCGCTTGGAGGTGAAAACGAACGAGCATTGTCAAGAAGGTTGCTCATGACCTGACCCAGGCGAATATCATGGCCTTGCATTTCATAAGGCTTGACCCCTTGTGCATCTGCGACCGCCAACTTGACACTGGCACCTTCAGAACCGGCCATCTGATTGGCCGCGTCTGCCATGTTGCGCAGCAATTCCGCGATATCGATGGTTTCGGCCTGGATTCTGGCAAGCTCCGCATCAAGACGCGAGGCGTCGGAAATATCGCTGATCAACCGATCGAGACGGCGGACATCGTGCTGAATGACCTCCATCAACCGATCCTGGGAGTTTTTCGACTTTGCCAGCGGCAGCGTTTCAACGGCACTGCGCAGAGAGGTCAGCGGGTTCTTCAATTCATGCGCAACATCCGCCGCGAACCGCTCAATTGCATCGATCTTGTCGTAGAGTGCATTTGTCATTTCACGGAATGAACGAGCCAGGTGGCCGATTTCATCCTGACGATCTGAAAAATCCGGGATCTCCTCGCGCGAAGCCGAAGACCCCCGCCGCACGCGGTCGGCTGCCGCGGCGAGGCGGCGCACCGGTCCGGCGATCGTTCCTGCCAGCAGGATAGACAACAGGATCGTCACGGTAGCCGCAAACAGGAAGACCCTGATGATCGCTATTCGCTCGGCCCGTACGATGGCATCAATATCGCCACCCTGTGTGGAGAGCAGCAATGCTCCCAAGACCGCACGGAACCTCTGTATCGGAACGGAAACCGAGACAATCAACTCCCCCTTTGGGAGATTCGCGTCACACTCGCCGGTGACCCGGCAAGCGCCGCTTCGACTTCCGGATACGCCCGACCGTCGCCTCCGCCAACTTCCTGATAGAGCGGCAGGTCACCCTGCTGAAGCCAGCGCTTGGTCCATTGCCAGAGCGCATTCCAGAAGCCTTCTTCCTCGGCCGTTGGCGGCGGCAGGTCAAAGCGCAGGATCTGAGCGCTGGAATAAAGATGCCGGGAATCAAGGATCAGGATGCCTTCAGGGTCATAGATCCTGGCACGGGTCTTTGTCGGCGAAATCAGACGGCGCAGTACCGGACCAACACGTTCGGGATTGATCGGAAAGTCCAGACTGTCGAGATCATCCGTTGTCGGCGTAATGCTTTCGCCGGCCTGTAGCTGCAACAGGCGCTCAGGATCTACGGTGATTGTGCCTGTATCGACCGTGGCCGAGGCTGCAATCGCGCCAGCAATGATTTCACCTTGTGTGAGAAGGCTTTGAACACGGGCATCAATCAGACCCGCGCGAAACTGATTGAGGTACAAAATGCCGATCACGAGCGCCAGCAGACCGACAAGGTTGATCGCGATGATCCGGCGCGTCAGAGACGAAAGGACATAAGTTCCGAAGATCCGGCCCAGCTGATTGAGAAGACGTCTGCGGATGCGCTTGTTGCCGAGCCGTCGCAAGCGCGAGCGCTCCGAACCGTTTGCAGGTTCAGTTGCCGTGCCGTCTTCGACGCTCTCGCTTTCAACCGCCATTCAGGCTCGCTCTAAGGTATTTGGACCTTCACCGTCCAGTCAGGCTTCCCGGAACCGGTAGCCAACACCATAAAGTGTTTCGATCATGTCGAAGTCGTCGTCAACAACCTTGAACTTTTTCCGGAGCCGTTTGATGTGGCTGTCAATGGTCCGGTCGTCGACATAGACCTGATCATCATAGGCTGCATCCATCAAAGCGTTTCGACTTTTTACGACACCCGGGCGCTGCGCCAGGGCGGACAGGATCAGGAATTCGGTGACCGTTAGCGTGACCGGCTTGTTGTTCCAGGTGCAGGTGTGCCGCTCCTGATCCATAACAAGCTGGCCGCGTTCCAGCAGTTTGTCGGCGTCATCACGCGGGGCGGAGGCATCCTTTGGCTGCGCCCGGCGCAACACCGCACGGACACGCTCGACCAGTAGACGCTGCGAAAACGGTTTGCGGATAAAATCGTCTGCACCCATCTTCAGACCGAACAACTCGTCGATCTCATCATCTTTCGATGTCAGGAAGATAACCGGTAAATCGGAGTTCTGGCGAAGCCGGCGAAGCAACTCCATCCCGTCCATGCGCGGCATCTTGATATCGAAGATCGCCAGCTCCGGCGGGTCGGTCTGCAATCCATCCAAAGCCGATGTTCCATCGGTATAAGTCTGGACGCGATAACCTTCCGCCTCCAGCGCAATTGAGACTGAAGTCAAAATATTACGGTCGTCATCGACCAAGGCAATTGTCGGCATGCTTTGTTTTTCCATTTCCGGCTACGCACCGATGGCAAGCTTTAGTGTATCACACAGCGTTTGGCCTGCTAAATGCGCATAAATTAAGGCAAACCGCATGAAGAGATGCGTTGAAAATCTGAAAGTCGCCCTAATCGAAAGCATTGATGGAGTGCGCGCCGAGAAAATTCAAGATGTCGCGGACGACGTGGTCAATAAAGGACTTAGACGCGACCCGGCAAAGAGTACGGACGCAGATTCGAGCACATTGATACGCGAGTTTAGCGCGTTTTCTTTCGAATTTTCCGCCAATCCGAACATTCCGAAGGTTTCGGTTTTTTATTCGCATTCCAAATTAAACATTGGAAAATAAACGTAGGATTTTAATCGATTAAACAATGACATAGCACTTTTGGTGGTCTTGCTGCCCCATGGGCATTCCACTAGGTTCGCAGCCCTCAACGCCGGATCTGTTCACTTTTTTGCTTGTCCGGCAGCGACAAACACGCCCACATCACGAGGACTGCGGGAACATGAAAGAAGTCGGTGTCAGGAATCCTTCCAAAGGTTGCGATATTTTTGGTTTCAAGGGCCTGAAAGCGCTCTATTGGAACCAGAACGCGCCTGCACTTTACGAATATTCTCTTTCTCGCGGTGAAACCCGGCTTGCAGCCGGTGGTGCAATCGTTGCCGAAACCGGCATTCACACTGGCCGCTCCCCGAAGGACAAATTCGTCGTGAATGACGAAAGCACCAGAAATACGGTCTGGTGGGACAACAATGCACAAATGTCCAAGACGCAGTTCGATCAGCTTCTGTCAGATTTTCTTCAGCACGCGGAAGGAAAGGAGCTGTTTGCACAGGACCTTTATGGGGGCGCCGATGCGACACATCGTCTACCGGTACGCGTCTTCACCGAATATGCCTGGCATTCGCTCTTCATTCGCAACCTTTTGCTGCGCCCAGAACTTGGCGAACTCGACGGCTTCGATCCTGAGATGACAATTGTCGATCTGCCAAGCTTCAGAGCCGATCCCGACAAACACGGCTGCCGTTCGGAAACTGTTATTGCCTGTGACCTAACCCGAAAGATCGTTCTGATCGGGGGTACGTCCTATGCCGGTGAAATGAAGAAGTCGGTCTTCACGATGCTCAATCACCTGCTGCCGGCAAAGGGCATTATGTCAATGCACTGCTCGGCGAATGTCGGCGCTGATGGTGACACCGCGGTTTTCTTCGGTTTGTCAGGCACCGGTAAAACGACGCTTTCAGCCGATCCTGGCCGAACGCTGATTGGCGATGACGAACACGGATGGAGCGAAAGCGGTGTCTTCAATTTCGAAGGCGGCTGCTATGCCAAGACCATCAAGTTGTCCAAGGAAGCCGAGCCGGAGATTTATTCCACGACACAGCGCTTTGGCACAGTCCTTGAAAATGTCGTGCTCGATGCCGCGCGGGTACCGGATTTTGACGACGGGTCAAAGACCGAAAACACACGTGCCGCCTATCCGATCCACTTTATTTCCAACGCAAGCGAAACCGGCTGCGCGCCGGTGCCAAAAACCATCATCATGCTGACGGCAGATGCGTTTGGCGTGATGCCGCCCATCGCGCGCCTTACACCGGCACAAGCCATGTATCACTTCCTGTCCGGATACACGGCGAAGGTTGCTGGAACCGAGAAAGGCGTCACCGAACCCCAGGCGACATTCTCTACCTGTTTCGGCGCACCATTCCTGCCCCGCCATCCGTCAGAGTATGGCAACTTGTTGAAAGAGCTTATCGCCAAGCACAATGTCGATTGCTGGCTGGTCAACACCGGCTGGACAGGAGGCGCTCACGGAACCGGCCATCGCATGCCGATCAAGGCCACACGCACTTTGTTGCAGGCCGCGCTTTCCGGAAACCTGAATGGCGCTGAATTCCGAACGGATCCCAATTTCGGTTTCGACGTTCCTGTTGAAGTTTCCGGTGTCGAGACAAGAATGCTCACGCCACGGGATACATGGGCCGACAAGGACGCATATGACGTTCAGGCATCGAAACTCGTTCAGATGTTCGTCGACAATTTTGAGACTTATGAAGCCCATGTCGACGGCGCTGTGCTGAGCGCGGCTCCAGCCTTGAGGGTCGCCGCTGAATAAAAGCCCAACAATATTGTCCCACCCAACTTGATCGGCGCCGGGCCTCCCGGCGCCGTTTTTCTTTTGGATCCACTAGCATTCAAGGCCGCACACATCACCCAAGGCCAACTAGGACTTAAGCGCACTTTCTTAGCTGTCAGAAAAGCCTATATTGGGACGCCCCGCGACTGAACCGGGCTCACGAAGGAGCGCTTTTCATGACCACCGAAACATCCTCGATACCCGACGTTCTGAAAACCGCCGAGGCCTGGCGGAATTCCGGTCGGCCGGTAGCGCTGGCCACAGTGATAGAGACCTGGGGCTCAGCTCCTCGTCCCGTTGGCTCGCATCTGGTGATCGACGCAGATGGCAATTTCGAGGGATCCGTCTCGGGAGGGTGCGTGGAAGGCGCTGTCGTTGCAGAGGCAATCGATGTGATCGATACCGGCCGGCCGACCACCCTTGAGTTCGGCGTTGCCGATGAAACCGCATGGCAAGTCGGGCTTTCCTGCGGTGGCCGCATTCGTGTTTACGTTGAACCTGTCAACTGACTTCAGGACCTGTCGTGCTCAATATTGAAACTCTTCTCGCTTTTGCTGCCGCCACTGCCCTCTTTGCCTATATGCCAGGTCCCGCGTTGCTTTATACCGCTGCGCAAACGATCGCACGCGGCAAGAGAGCCGGTTTCATGGCGGCTTTGGGCATACATCTGGGCTGCTATGTACATGTTTTTGCCGCGGCTTTCGGCCTTTCGGCGATTTTTACCGTCGTTCCAACGCTCTATTTTGCGTTGAAGCTCCTGGGAGGCATTTACCTGGTGTTCCTGGGCGTGCAGATGATCCGTACACGAATGGTTGCCGGATCAACGCCCGACCTGCCTCAAAAAACGGTTCGCCGAGCCTTTGTCGACAGCATCCTGGTTGAAGTCTTCAATCCCAAAGTGGCAATTTTCTTTATCGCCTTCCTTCCTCAGTTCGTCAGCCCGGACGCCGGCTTTCCAATCTGGCTTCAGTTTCTGATCCTCGGCACGTTCGTCAACTGCGCGTTCACATCTGCGGACGTGGTGACGGTTCTGTTCGCAAGCGAAGTGAAAAAACGGTTGACCAAGTCCTCGAAAGTGCAGGATCTCACACGCTGGCTAGGTGGGTCGCTGCTGGTTGGACTTGGCCTCAAACTGGCAACGGACCGCGCGTGACACCATGGATCTTTCTCTTCTCAAACAGTTGAACAGTGACCGGGAGAACCGCTGCGCGGCGATCCTTGTTACACACATGTCGGATGGCACACAGCGGCTTGTGCACAAGGACGACAAACTTTCCAGCGATCCGCTTGCCGAAGAACTTGAGCGCAGGTTTCGATCCGGCAAATCCGGAACTGTCGAAACAGATGACAGCAACTTTTTTCTGACGGTTTCTGTACCGGCCCCCCGCCTTGTGATCATCGGGGCCGTTCATATCAGCCAGGCACTTGTTCCAATGGCCGAAATGGCCGGTCTAGACGTTACCGTAATCGACCCGAGGACCGCGTTTGCAACGGAAGACCGTTTTCCAGGCAGTTCATTGAAGGCTGACTGGCCGGAAAACGTTCTCAAAGACGCGCCCTTGGATGCCTACACCGCCCTGGCTGCCGTAACTCACGACCCGAAGATAGACGATTTCCCGTTGATCGAAGCCTTGAAGACCGAATGTTTTTATGTGGGCGCACTCGGCAGCAGAAAAACACACGGCAAACGTCTTGAGAGATTTAAAGAAGCCGGACTGACCGACCGTCATTTCGACCGCATTGATGCCCCCATCGGACTTGATATCGGCGCGGCCTCGCCTCAGGAAATTGCAGTTGCTGTGCTCGGGTCCATCATTCTTGCACTGCGTAAAGCTCCGGAGACCGCCAGATGAAATTCGGGCCATGCCCTCCGGAAGAGGCAGCTGGCTGCATTCTGGCGCACAAGACCAAACTGGGCGAGCGCACCTTGAAAAAGGGGCATGTGCTTACTCTGGAAGACTGCAAAAAGCTTTCTGCAGCGGGAGATAGCACGGTTGTCGTCGCCCGTCTTGAAGCCGGTGATATCGGCGAAGACGAAGCCGCAACACATCTTGGACTTGCTGCCAGAGGCAAGGGGCTCGTCGTTGATACTGCCGTGACAGGCCGCATGAACCTATACGCGGAGCAGGATGGCATTCTGGTGATTGACGAACAGGCGATAACAAACGCCAACAGGATTGATCCGGCGATCACATTCGCAACGCTCGCCAATCACACGAAGGTCGCAGACGGTCGTATGGTCGCAACAGCGAAAATCATTTCATTCGCTGTTCCCGAGGCCAAGGTGGCAGCAGCTGCTGAGGCAGTACGCCAGGCTGTTCGGATCCGTCCCTTCAAATCCTACAAGGTCGGTCTTGTTGCGACGGAGCTGCCTCACCTCAAATCAGCGACGATGGACAAGACAAGGCGGGTGCTGGAACAACGCCTGAGACCAAGCCAAAGCGAAATCCTTGAAGAAATACGCGTGCCCCATTCAGAGCCGGAAGTGGCGCGGGCTATCAAAGCTCTGGCGGACAAAGGGGCCGATTTTCTGGTGCTCTTCGGAGCCTCAGCCGTGGTTGATCGTCATGATGTTCTACCCGCCGGACTGGACCTGGCCGGAGGGAAAGTCAAGCATCTTGGGATGCCGGTTGATCCCGGCAATTTGCTCATGCTTGGAGAGTTTGATGGCAAACCTGTGCTTGGAGCTCCCGGATGCGCACGCAGCCCGAAGGAAAATGGCTTCGATTGGGTGCTTGATCGATTGATCGCGGGCCTGGAGGTGGGTTCCGATGAAATTACGGCGATGGGAGTTGGAGGCTTGCTGATGGAAATCGGAACAAGACCACAGCCACGCGAGGCAAGACGCACAAGCGAAGCACCGAAGATTGCTGCAGTCATACTTGCCGCCGGGAAATCTTCACGCATGCGTGGACCCAACAAACTGCTTGCCGAACTGGACGGAAAAGCCCTCGTTCGGCACGCGGCGGAAGCCGCCACGAATTCCGACCTGAACCAGACAATTCTGGTGACGGGTCATCGCGCCGATGACGTTTCTGCGCCTGTTGTCGATTTGCCGGTCACAGTGGTTCACAATCCGGACTTTTCTGACGGCATGGCAGGTTCAATACGCGCCGGAATGGACGCTCTGGAGGCCGATACGGATGCAGTGATCATTCTCCTTGGAGATATGCCGCGCATTGATGCGAAGGTTCTAAACACTCTCATTGCCGCATATGGTGCGAAGAAGAACAACCTGATCATCACTGCGACCGCAGATGGAAAGCGCGGAAATCCCGTTCTTTGGGACAGGCGCTATTTCTCGGCGCTGAAGTCATTGAGCGGTGATGTCGGTGCGCGTCACCTGATTGCGGACAATCCGGGCTTTGTGGCCGAAGTTGAAATCGGTGCCGCTGCCCGACTGGATCTGGATACACCCGAGGCGCTGCAAAAGGCCGGTGGCGTTCTTCCGGAAGACTAGTGCGGAGCACATTCTTACCAATGATTAACCCGGTATGCACTCAGTGCAAGTCCGCAATGCCAGGTATACTATTGCAATTTTGTGACATGCCGCTTATGTAATGCCTGCGCTTGCTGAAGGGTGCCCTTTGCGGGCTGGGCCTGGTTGTGGTCTGAAGCGCCTATAAATCCGATTTCTAACAAGAGCTGTTCGGATCCTCTCCTCCCGAGGATGGTCGAGCGCTTTTGTTGCTTGGCGAGAATAAAGGAAAACGACATGGCTGACTTGTCTCTCCCGCGTCCGGGCTGCTGCAAATGGGCAGAAGGCGATGCTGGTAACTACATCTTCCCGTGCAACACCCGCGTTGAAGCAGGTGTTTCTTATTGCTCGGAACACAGCGCAATCGTCTACATCCCGCCGGAAGAGCGTCGCCGCAACCGTTCCGGTGGCGGTGGCATGAGCCTGTCATTCCGCCGCGCGGCATAACTGAATTCAAGCTGCTTAGAAACAATAGCAGTTCTTTCGTGGGTCACCCACGTACCTTTAGACCCGGCCTCTGTGGCCGGGTTTTTTATTGTCTGCTTGCAACATACCTCTGAGCTATTCAAAACTGATCGGCAAAAAACGGGAACCAGCACAACCAAAGCTGCACATTGAACAGACCTGCTCTATTAAAGATTTAGATAGCATGTAAATTCTACTTATTTTCTGTATTTAATTATTCTCAACATCTCTTACTTCTGCAAAATTACCGCCAATACTAAAGTCTTCGGAGTCAGTTTTCTTAAAGTTGTAAACATTAATCTTTTATTCCGAATGCTCATGTACGTTAGAATGGTCTATATTCAATCTAGGCAGACCAATCGACAAAGGGCGAGTCCTGTATGGAAGTCTCGCAACCGCCAAATGAATCCGATCGGCTCAAGGCGCTTCATGCCTTGCAGATCCTGCATTCTGAAAGACTGCCGGAATTCGATGCCGTTGTTGAAGCTATTGCTACCGTATTTGATTGCCCGATCTCGCTGATATCCATTGTTGGTGAAGATGAGCAGTGGTTCAAAGCCAAATGCGGTCTTGATGCCGACAGCACGTCACGAGATGTGTCCTTTTGTCAGCACGCAATCCATTCCAACGACTTATTCGTCATTCCAGATGCACGAAAAGATGAGCGCTTTCGCGACAATCCGCTGGTCGTGGGCGATCCCTTTATTCGTTTTTATGCCGGCTGCCCGATATCCATCGATGGTGAAAACAGACTGGGGACCTTGTGTGTCATCGATCGCGACCCAAGATCGCCGAGCGAGGACCAGCTGACGCAGCTCAAACGGTTCGGAAAAATTGTCGAGGGTTTGATCAAGTCGCACAGGGCAGAACTTCAGGTGCAGGATGCACTCGATAGGGCCGAAGCGGAAAGTAGGCTCGCCACGCAGGAAAGTGAACTCCTTGAAGAAATTGCGACTGTATCCGGCGTAGGCGGTTGGGAACTGGACCTCGACACCAACCAATTGATCTGGACAGACAAAACCCGGGAACTGCACGAAGTTGACGCCGATTTTGTTCCGAGCGTCGATACCGCACTTTCGTTTTATGCTCCCGAAGGGCGTGAAATCATCAGTGCTGCCGTTGCCCGTGGCATTGAAGAAGGTATCGGGTGGGATGTTGAGTTGCCTTTCATAACCGCAAAGGGCAATGAACTCTGGGTTCGGGCCGCAGGACGACCCATTCTTGACAACGGCCGTGTTTGCAGATTGGTCGGCGCATTTCAGGACATCACCGAAAGGCTCGTGTCCGAAAAAGCGGTCCGGCGTTCTGAAGCCGTGCAGCGCACAACGCTGGAAACCCTTCGCGAGGGCATACTGGTTCTGAGCGCAAGCGGCCGGATCCAGTCATACAATCCTGCAGCAGCCAAGTTGCTCGGACTGGCAGATGAGGCTGCAGCAGGTCAGAAGATCCAGGACCTGATTGCAGGTATCCAGTTTCACACAGAAGACGGCAAGGTGGACCATGATGTCCTGGCAAGGGCTGCAAAGCTGCCGCACGAGGTCAACAATCACATCGTCAAGATGAACCGTCCCGATGTATCTTCATCGGTCTGGCTTCGAATTGATGCAAATGCCACTGCGGGCACCGGTGGTGCCGGACTGGATGTCGCCGTCGTTTCGCTCGCGGACATAACCGAGACGAAACTCCAGGCTGAAACGCTGCAGGTTGTCTTTGACAATATACACGGTGGGCTCGTCTACTATGATGAAGACCGTCGACTTGCAGCCAACAACGAATACTTTCAGCAGCTTCTGAAGTTGCCGAAGGAGTTTATTGACAGAAAAGCACCGCTTCAGGATGTGGCCGGCTTCCTGGCACGTCGAGGAGATTTCGGGCCAGGCGATCCTGACAAGCTCGTCAAAGAGCGCTTCTCCGTCTTTGACAATCCGGAACCGCATGTTTACGAGCGCGCCGGACCAGATGATACGACGCTTGAGATCTCGGGAAATCCCACGCCCAGCGGTGGCCTGGTAACAAGTATCTTCGACATCACAGAGCGCAAGCGGACAGAACAATCGCTCAAGATTTCGGAAGCCGTCAATCGTGCCACCTTGGCAGCTGTTTCCGAAGGCATCTTGTTGTTTGATTCAAACGGCATCATTCAGGTCTGCAATCCTGCGGCTGCCGGCATGGTCGGGTACCGGGCAGACGAGCTGGCCGGAATGGCGGTCCAGGATCTGGACATCAATATTCAATGCAGCCTCAATGACCTGGACTGCGACCCGTTCGTTCTTGCAGTGGATGATCCTGATTTCGTCACGGACTTGATTGCCAACGTGACGCCGCATGATAGCAAGACCAGCATCTGGCTGCGTGTGAACGCAAGGTCAATCGACCCTTCAGAAGAGTTCGGCCTGAAGGGCGTTGTCGTTTCGATGGCGGACATTACGGAGACGAAGGCGCAGGCTGACCAGCTTCAAACGATCTTCGACAATGTGCCCGGTGGTTTTGCCTATTTCGATGCGGGCTATCAACTGGCCTTCTACAATGACGAACTGATCGAAACACTGCAGGTACCTCGCGATCTCCTCGAACAGAAGCTGCACCTGCTCGACTACTTCAAGTTCAATGCTCAACGCGGTGACTATGGCCCCGGCGACCCGGAAGTTCTTGCTCTAGAAAGGTTCAAGGCGTATCCGCCAGATCAACCCCACGCATTTGAACGGTCAACATCAGACGGTCGCTATCTCGACATCAGGAGCACGCCGCTGCCAAGTGGCGGCTTCATCTACAATTTCTTCGATATTTCCGAGCGCCGACGCATGGAAGAAAAGATCGCAGAAAGCGAGCGCCAGGCGCATCTTCGCAATGACGAGCTTGAAGCCATTCTTGCCAATATGCGCCAAGGCGTCAGCGTCTTCGACAAAACGGGGCGTTTGTCCCTTTGGAACCAGCAATATCTTGAGATTTTCGGTAAGCCAGAAGGTGAAGTCCGCAAAGGTGCGAGCCTTGTCGAACTGATTGAGGCAGAAAAAGCGCGCGGTGAATTTGAAGGTGATGTCAAGGCTCATGTCATGGACCTGATGATCCAACTGTCTGCCGGCGACGTCGTCCGTTCAAAATTCAAACACCCCAGTGGCAGGGTGGTCAGTGCCGTTCATGCCCCCATGCCGGGCGGTGGATGGATTGGCACCCATGAAGACGTCACTTCGCAAGAACTGGCTGCTGAAAAGATCGAATATGCGGCACATCACGATATGCTCACCGGTCTTGCCAACAGAACTTTGTTCAACAAGACGCTGGATGAAGCACTCGACCGCGCCATCGTTTCAGAACACACAGGCGATCTGCTGTTGCTGGACCTGGACCGTTTCAAACCCGTCAACGACACCTTTGGCCACGATGTCGGAGATGAAATTCTCAAACAGGTCGCGGAACGAATGAAGGCGTGCGTGCGCTCAACCGATCTCATTGCTCGGCTCGGCGGCGACGAATTCGCTATTATTCTCAACTGCACCGGAGAACATACAGCCGAAATTGCCGCGCGCATTGTCAGTAACATCGAGCGGCCGTTTGCGGCTCTGGGACACACCGTCTCCATTGGCGTAAGCGTCGGAATTTCACCAATCTTCGGCGAAACCGAAGATGTGAGCCCGATCATCAAGCAGGCTGACATCGCTCTTTACGAGGTGAAGAAGAACGGCCGCAACGGTTTTCGGTTTTTCGATGGCAATCTGACCGGGGGCCCCACAGTCAACTGACACCGTGTCCATGAAAAAACGCGGCCCGTTTCCGGACCGCGTCATCAATCAGATTGGCCGATTGAAAGTGGTTTCAAGCCTTACTCAAGGCCTCAACCACATCTTTCAACTGTGCCAGAGTGTTTTCAGCACGCTGTTTCGTCGCATCGTCCTTGGCATCAGCCACGTCTTCTTCAGCGTTTTTGATCGCCTGATCAAGCTGTTCCCGGCTGATTTCGCCCACAGGCACGGCCTGTTCTGCCAAAACGGTCAGGCCACCCGCTGCAACATCAGCAAAACCGCCACGCACGAAATACTCGTCCCAACTGTCGCCTTCCCGGCGCACTTTCAGGATGCCGGGTGTGATCGTCGACATGAACAGGGTGTGGTCTTTCAGGACGCCAAACTCGCCTTCGGTGCCTGGAACAACAACTTCAGACACCTGTTCGGAGAGGAGCTGGCGCTCCGGCGAGACCAACTCAAACTGGAAAAGTTCGGCCATTTGGCGTCTTCCTTGTCAGTCAAAACTCAGATGGGCAACCCATCAGATTAAGAACCGGACACCTTTCACGGTGTCCGGAGATTTTAAGAGCCTTAAGCTGCTTCGGCAGCCAGACGCTGAGCCTTCTCGATCGCTTCATCAATGGAACCGACCATGTAGAACGCTGCTTCCGGCAGGTGGTCATATTCACCTTCAACCAGGCCTTTGAAGCCCTTGATCGTGTCTTCCAGGGCAACAAGCTTGCCCGGAGAGCCGGTGAAGACCTCAGCCACGAAGAACGGCTGTGACAGGAAGCGCTCGATCTTACGTGCGCGGGCAACTGTGAGTTTGTCTTCTTCAGACAGCTCGTCCATGCCAAGGATGGCGATGATGTCCTGAAGCGCCTTGTACCGCTGCAGCGTGACCTGAACTGAATATGCAGTGTTGTAATGCTCGTCACCGATGATCCGGGCATCCAGCATACGAGACGAGGAATCCAGCGGATCCACAGCCGGGTAGATGCCTTTTTCAGCGATAGCACGGTTCAAAACCGTTGTCGCATCCAAGTGAGCAAAGGTTGAGGCCGGTGCCGGGTCAGTCAAGTCATCGGCCGGGACGTAAACGGCCTGCACGGACGTGATCGAACCCTTGGTCGTGGTGGTGATGCGTTCCTGCATCGAGCCCATGTCCGTCGCCAATGTCGGCTGATAGCCCACAGCAGACGGGATACGACCCAGAAGCGCGGACACTTCGGAACCAGCCTGCGTGAAGCGGAAGATGTTGTCGACGAAGAACAGAACGTCCTGGCCCTCATCGCGGAAGTGTTCCGCAACCGTCAGACCGGTCAAAGCAACACGTGCGCGAGCTCCGGGAGGTTCGTTCATCTGACCGTAAACAAGTGCCGCCTTGGAGCCTTCTCCGCCGCCTTCCTTGTTCACGTTGGATTCAATCATTTCCCAGTAAAGGTCGTTGCCTTCGCGGGTACGCTCGCCAACACCGGCAAACACAGAGTAACCACCGTGCGCCTTAGCGATGTTGTTGATCAATTCCATGATAAGAACGGTTTTACCAACGCCGGCACCACCGAACAGGCCGATCTTACCACCCTTGGCGTAAGGTGCCAGCAGGTCTACGACCTTGATGCCCGTAACCAGGATTTCAGCTTCGGTGGACTGCTCAATAAATTCCGGAGCTTCCTGGTGAATGCCGCGCTTGGTTTCGTGTTTGATCTCGCCGGCGTCATCGACCGGCTCGCCAATCACGTTCATGATGCGGCCCAGCGTACCGTCGCCGACGGGAACCATAATGGCAGCGTCCGTATCGACCACTTCCTGACCGCGGACCAAGCCCTCGGTGGAGTCCATCGCGATGGTGCGAACCGTGTTCTCACCGAGATGCTGCGCAACTTCAAGCACAAGGCGTGTGCCCTGGTTGTCAACTTCAAGAGCGTTCAGGATGAACGGCAGATGGTCATCGAACTTGACGTCGACAACGGCGCCGATGACCTGGGTGACCCGTCCGACTTTTTTGTCAGCCATATCCCTAATCCTCGTATCGATCCCGTTAGAGCGCTTCTGCGCCCGAGATAATTTCAATCAATTCCGTCGTAATCTGAGCCTGGCGCTGGCGGTTGTAGCTGATCGTCAGTTTGTCGATCATTTCACCAGCGTTACGGGTCGCATTGTCCATAGCGGACATGCGAGCACCCTGCTCAGACGCAGCATTTTCCAGGAGAGCCCTGAAAACCTGCACGGAGATGTTACGCGGCAGAAGATCCGCAAGGATCTCGCCTTCGTCAGGCTCATATTCATAAACCGGCTGCGCGCCGTTGTTGCCTGTGTTTTCCTCGACTTCAAAGCTTGCAGGGATCAACTGCTGGGCAGTCGGTTCCTGAGCAATTACCGATTTGAACTTGGCATAGAAGAGCGTGCAGACATCGAATTCGCCATTATCGAACATGCCGAGAATGTCGCGACCGATTTCGTCAGCATCGGTGAAACCGACATATTTCACACTGCGCAGATCCACGGTTTTAAGAACGTACTGCCCAAGCTCGCGCTTCAACGCGTCATAACCCTTCTTGCCAACGCAAAGGATTTTGACCGTTTTACCGTCGGCGATCAGGCTGCGCGCCTTTTCACGTGCGAGCTTGGCGATATTGGTGTTGAAGCCCCCGCACAGCCCACGTTCAGCCGTAGCGACGACCAGGAGATGCACCTGATCGCTGCCCGTACCGGACATCAGCTTTGGAGCGTCGTCGCGGCCCTCGAAAGCCACCGCGAGATTGGCCAGCACGGCGTCCATGCGTTCCGCATAGGGGCGTGCAGCCTCCGCAGCTTCCTGTGCACGACGCAGCTTCGCCGCGGCCACCATCTGCATGGCCTTGGTGATTTTCTGCGTCGCCTTCACGGAAGCGATGCGGTTTCGTAAGTCCTTCAGGCTCGGCATGGCCGCCCCTGCTCCTTATCCCGGCGTGTGGTCTTAAGCGAAGTTCTTGGCGAACGCGTCGACGGCAGCTTTCAGCTTGCCGGTCAGTTCGTCGTCGAGAGCCTTCTTTTCCCAAATGGCGTCCAGCAGATCCTGGTGTTCACCACGCAGGAACAACAGCAGGCCTTCTTCGAAATCCTTCACCCGGTCGACCGGATGCGTATCGAGATAGCCGTTCACGCCAGCGTAGATCACTGCAACCTGCTCTTCCGTCTTCAGCGGCGAGAACTGCGGCTGCTTCAGAAGTTCGGTCAGGCGCGCGCCACGATTCAGCAGGCGCTGCGTGGTGGCATCGAGATCGGAGCCGAACTGCGCAAATGCTGCCATTTCGCGGTACTGAGCAAGTTCACCCTTAATCGGGCCGGCAACCTGCTTCATCGCCTTGATCTGCGCGGAAGAACCAACGCGGGAAACCGACAGACCGACGTTCACTGCCGGACGGATACCCTGATAGAAAAGGTCGGTTTCCAGGAAGATCTGACCGTCAGTGATCGAAATCACGTTGGTCGGAATAAACGCGGAAACGTCGTTGCCCTGGGTCTCAATGACCGGAAGCGCTGTCAGGGAACCGCGGCCATGCTCTTCATTGAGCTTCGCCGAACGCTCCAGCAGACGGGAGTGCAGGTAGAAAACGTCACCCGGGAACGCTTCACGTCCGGGCGGGCGGCGCAGAAGCAAGGACATCTGACGATAGGCAACAGCCTGTTTGGTCAGATCGTCGTAACCGATCACGGCGTGCATGGAGTTGTCACGGAAGTACTCGCCCATGGCGCAACCGGAGAACGGTGCAAGGAACTGCAGCGGGGCTGCGTCGGAAGCTGTTGCAGCGACAACGATGGAATATTCCAGTGCGCCTGCATCTTCCAGAGTCTTAACGAACTGAGCGACAGTGGAGCGCTTCTGACCGACCGCAACGTAGATGCAGTAGAGCTTGGCGTCTTCATCATCGGAAGCGTGCAAAGGCTTCTGGTTCAGGAAAGTGTCGAGAATAATCGCTGTCTTGCCAGTCTGACGGTCGCCGATGACAAGTTCGCGCTGACCACGACCAACCGGGATCAAGGCGTCGATTGCCTTCAGGCCGGTCGACATCGGCTCGTGAACGGATTTACGCGGCAGAATGCCAGGCGCCTTTACGTCCACACGGCGACGTTCGGTCGCTTCGATCGGGCCCTTGCCGTCAAGCGGATTGCCGAGCGGGTCAACAACGCGGCCCAGCAGACCCTTGCCAACCGGCACCTCAACGATGGCGCCGGTCCGCTTGACGGTGTCGCCTTCTTTAATGTCACGGTCGGAACCGAACAGAACGACACCGACGTTGTCGGATTCCAGGTTAAGAGCCATGCCCTTAATTCCACCTGGGAATTCGACCATTTCACCAGCCTGAACTTTGTCCAGACCATAAACACGGGCGATACCGTCACCGACGGAGAGCACCTGACCAACTTCAGAAACTTCGGCTTCCTGGCCAAAGCTCTTGATCTGGTCCTTGAGGATTGCGGAGATTTCCGCGGCCCGAATATCCATCAGCCGACCTCTTTCATCGCGAACTTGAGTGAATTGAGCTTGGTACGCAGCGAAGTATCGATCATACGTGAGCCGACCTTGACCACGAGGCCACCGATCAGAGCAGGATCAACTTCCGCTACGACGTTTACGGATTTGCCCGTGGAAGAAGACAATGCTTCCTTCAGGGCGGCGACATGTTCGTCGGACAATGGGGCTGCGGAGGTTACCTCAGCCGTTTCCTCGCCTCGCTTGTCTGCAAGCAGTGCGTGGTATGCCTTGATCATGCCGGGAAGAACGAAGAGGCGCCGGTTACGGGCGGCCAGCTTCACAAAATTTGCAGCGAGGCCGGAAATGCCTGCTTTTTCGAGAAGTGCAGTGAGCGCTGCTAGCTGCTCCTCAGCACTGAATGCCGGGCTCTTCACTAGACGGTCGAGATCTTCACTTTCGGCAAGCATGCATTCGAAAGCGGCGAGATCCCGTTCCACGTCAGACGTTACGCCTTCGCCCTCTGCAAGGTCGAGAAGGGCGGACGCGTAACGCTGTGCCACGCCGGATACGAGAGATACGTTGTCAGTCACCAGGTCCGTGCTCTCTGACTTTTTCCAGACCCGCAAAACGGCCAGCGTTCGCAAGGTATTGAAAAAATGAATGATTTCGAGGTCAGAAGGTATGACGGTTAAACCGTTCCCCCAAAGCCGCGCCTCAATTAGCACAGGGTTTCCCAGTGTGCAACTTCGCCAAAAGACTGTTTTTGACGATTCATAGGGGTTTTTTGATAGGCAGGCCTAAAAAGCCATGAAGATCAATGTCTCCACGCCCGTCTAAACCTTTAGACGGTTTTCCTACGACTGCGATTTTTTATGTGACGCACGGCCCAAAAGCTTCCTGGCATCGTCGAGGATCCGCTCGCGGCAGCCTCAATAGCTGATAAGAGGCTCAAAACCGCCGAAGATCATGCGCTTCATGCTCATGATTTCGTTGGCATTCGGCATGACCTCCTCCCATCGGGGATCCGATTCCATCGTGGCCATACAGGCATCTGCCGTTTTTTGGTCCGGCCAGACAATCCAGGAAAACACTACAGTCTCATCGTCTTCCTTTTTAACAGCCATCGGAAAAGACGTGACTTTTCCGTCCGGCACCGCCACGCCCCATGCCTCACAGCAATTCAAGGCGCCGTATTCCTTGAAGAGAACCCACGATTTCTCCGCGATTTCTTTGTAATCTGCTTTTCGCGCCGTCTTCACCGGTAACAAAAACCCCTGAACATAGGTCATTCACTTGCCCTCCTGGCTGGAAACAGACGCAAGCATCGCATATGATTATGTTGATATCAACGTAATCATATGCGATGCACCCAGATCTACCACTTTCTACAACACATGAAGTCCGCGACCGCTGTCTTTGCCTTCATCTTCAGCGCGCTGCGCGTCACGTTGGACGCCGGTTTGATGAGGCATTGCGGCCACTCCAGCTGACGAACGGGCAATTCTCATTACTCATGGCGCTGAACCGGCCCAGCGCGCCAAAACTAGGAGAAATCGCCACTTTACTGGTCATGGACCGCACCACGTTGACTGCAAATCTGAAGCCTTTGGTGCGCCGTGACCTGTTGACGATAGAACCGGACCCCGCGGACCGGCGAAGCCGCAGGCTGCTGCTTAGCGACAAGGGTCGAAAGCTATTGATCGACGCCATGCCTGTCTGGCGCGCTGTTCACGACGCGATTGATGCCGAACTGGCATCGGTCGACAGCGCACCTATCCTGAAGCAACTGCTAGCTCTCAGTTTCGATTGAGATGACCTCTTTGCCACCTCATTAGAGAAAGTGCTGCGGATCGATGTCCACCTGCACTCTTAAGCCCCTTGTCGGTTTCGGGCCCTCCGCGAGCCAACGCCGCAAATACGTTTGTAGGTCAAATTGACGCGGGGCCATCGCCAGCAATCGAAACCGATATCTTCCGCGCACCATCGCGAGAGCTGCCTCGGCCGGGCCGAGCAATGTCACTGCCTGATCGTGGGGAGCTGCCCGCGCCAGCGCTCTGGCGTAGCCTTCAGCGAATGACTTGTCTGGTCCGGACACAATGAGCGCTGCCAACCTTCCAAAAGGAGGCAATCCAGCTGACCGCCTTGCTTCGATTTCCGCCTGATAAAAGGCATGTTTGTCGCTCGACAACAACGCCTTGATCACCGGATGATCAGCATTATAGGTCTGAAGATAGCCCCTTCCGCCTCCGGTTACCCGGCCCGCCCGGCCGGTCACCTGCGCAAGCAGCTGAAATGTTTTTTCAGCCGCTCTCGGGTCCCCATGGGCGAGACCCAGATCGGCATCGACAACGCCGACCAGTTTCATCTTTGGAAAATTATGCCCTTTGGCGACAAGCTGCGTACCGATCACGATGTCGGCACCGCCTTCTTCGACGATTTTCATTTCCCGTTTCAGTCGCTCGGGCCCACCGGCAATGTCGGAGGAAAGCACCAGCGTACGCGCCTCGGGGAAAAGATCCGAGATTTCTTCGGCAATCCGTTCTACTCCAGGTCCGCACGCCACAAGGCTGTCACTGCTCTGACAGGACGGACAGGAATGCGGAACCGGTTCGGAATGACCGCAATGATGGCAGACGAGCTTTTTTGAAACCGGTGTTCCACCAACCATGCGCTACAGTGCGCGCACTGGAACCGATGGCCACACGTTCGGCAGAGCGTTAGCGGCGCATAGCCACGCCGGTTCAAAAACAAAAGCGACTGATCGCCGCTGCCGAACGTTTCGCGAATCCCGTTTATGAGAGCGGGCGCAAGCCATCGGCCGCGCTCCGGACCATCCAGACGCATGTCAATTGCGTGCAGGTCCGGCAGCGACGCCCCTGACGCGCGTTCAGGCAACTCGTATAGATCATACCGTCCCTGTTGCGCATTGACGATGCTCTCAACCGAAGGCGTTGCGGACGCCAGCACGACGGGAAACTTCGAAATGTGTCCTCTGACGACTGCCATGTCCCTGGCACTGTAGGGAACCCGGTCATCCTGTTTGAATGCTGCGTCATGTTCCTCATCTACGATAATCAAGCCGAGTTCCTTGAACGGCAGGAACAAAGACGAGCGAGCGCCGATGACAACCCTGACATCGCCGGAGGCTACGCCGCGCCAGACACGTGCTCTATTGCGAGGTGTAATTTCCGAATGCCACTCAGCCGGATAAACGCCGAACCGTTGTTCAAACCGACGCAGGAATTGTTCGGTCAGTGCTATTTCCGGCAAAAGCACCAATACTTGCCGGTCCCGTCGCAACGCTTCTGCAATCGCCTCGAAATAGACTTCCGTCTTTCCCGATCCGGTTACGCCGTCGATCAGCGCGACACTACCGCCTTGTTTGGAGAAGCCGCTGATCAAGCCTTCCGCAGCAGCCTGTTGAGAAGACGTCAAAGGTTTTTGTGAATAATCGATCTGTGGTTTGGGAAGCGGCAAGGCCGCCGGCATCATGACCACTTCCAAAACGTCCTGATTGATCAAACCGTCGATGACCGATGGAGAAACCCCTGCTGCGTGGGACAATCCGCTTTTTGTCCAGGCAAAACCATCTTCCATCGTAGCAAGGACACGCCCGCGAGCTGCCGTCATCCGGTCCGGCTCAGCACCGTCAATGCGTCGAACGCCCGGAACGGGCGCTTCCGGTTCCAGGGCTTCCTCGGAACGCAGCACCATACGCAGCACCATTCCGGGTGCTCCGAGCGTCCAGGAGGCGACCCAGTCAACAAAACGGCGCAATTCCTCATCAAGCGGGGGTGTTTTGTCATAGACCCTTGAAATGGATTTCAGCTTTTTGGGATTAATTGCTGCGTCCGGCTGATCGTCCCAGACAGCCCCGATCACTTCACGAGGACCAAGAGGCACCTTGACGATTGTGCCCGGCACCACAGTCTCACCAGGCGGCACCTTGTAAGTATAGGCAACCGGCACGGCAACGGGCACCAGAACACTGGCAATCGTTTCAGGCAGTTCTGGGTCGTCAAACAGCACCGGGTTTCAGGTCCTCACCGTCGTTTGCCAGTTTGTCCAGTACATGTGGCAACACCTCGAAATTGAAAAAAACAATGCCGCCGTCTCGCTCAAGCGCAAGCTCCGTTAGTCTTGAGGTACGTACCGCAAAAAATTCATCCACCGAAGAATCAGGGGTTCTTCTTGTCACCATCCTAGGGTAAAGAGAGCGCAGCTGACCACGCAAACGTTTTGCCCCGCTACCGGGGAAAGACATCCGGCGACTAAACGGGCGCCTCACAGGGAGTACGAATTCATGAAATTCTTTGTCGACACTGCCGACGTTGCGGAAATCAAGGAACTGGAGTCCACCGGTCTACTGGACGGCGTGACAACGAACCCGTCGCTGATTGCCAAATCCGGCCGTGATTTCAAGGAAGTGATCGCGGAAATCTGCTCGATCACAGAAGGCGATGTTTCTGCAGAAGTTGCTGCAACCGACTTCGATACAATGATCAAGGAAGCCAACGTGCTTCGCGCGATCGCAAATAATGTGGTCATCAAACTTCCGTTGACTTTCGACGGCTTGAAAGCTTGCAAGAAGCTGACAGAGGAAGGCACGAAGACCAACGTCACGCTGTGCTTCTCCGCGAACCAGGCTCTTCTTGCCGCCAAGGCCGGTGCAACTTACATCTCGCCGTTCATCGGTCGTCTTGATGATATTCATGCGGACGGTCTCGAGCTGATCAGGGAAATCCGCGTCATCTATGACAACTACGGTTACGAAACCGAAATCCTGGCGGCATCTATCCGCACACCGAACCACGTAAAGGATTGCGCCATCATCGGCGCCGATGTTGCAACCGTTCCCCCCGCAACGTTGAAAAGCCTCGTCAAGCACCCCTTGACTGACAAGGGTCTTGAAGCTTTCCTCGCCGATTGGGCGAAGACCGGGCAGAGCATTCTTTAGGCAAATACGAAACGTTACGACGCTGCAGTGGACGCATCGGGCTCAACGGTCCGGTGCGTTTCTGGTTTTGCCGGGTCATCGGGTGCGGACGCTCGAACTTTGCGTGAAGGGCGAACCAAGTTCAGAACCATCTTGCCCCACACGGCAAATGGATAAAGGATCAGTTTCACGACATCGTTTTCCGGAACGCCTTTCGCACCCAGCGGTTCATGGCAAGGACCGGGAACATAATATGTGCCAAAGGCAAGATCGAATATCGGGAAGATATTTGCGAGGTTCTTGCCGTAGGCTTCCGGAAAATCGGCATGGTGCCATTGGTGCATGCGCGGCGATGCGATCACATATTTGAACGGTCCGTGATCCCAGTCGACATTGAGATGGACATACATGCTGTGCAGCGTCAGCAGAACGGCTCCCATTCCCATCGATCCTGTCGGGAAACCCAACCAGCTGAGGAGCAGGATGTAAGACAGGCCCATCACAACAGACTCAAGAAAGTGAATCCGATAGGCCGTAAGTGCATTCATATCCGGGTCGGAATGGTGAATGGCGTGGATGGGCCAAAACCACCTGTGATGCATCAATCGATGGTTCCAGTAGTTGGCGAAATCGTAGCAAACGATCGCCAGTGGAACGAGCAGCCATGCCGGAACGCCTTGCCAAAAGCTCTCGTCGATGCCGGGCAGACCAATTGCGTCATAAAACTGCTTTACCGGGTAGGTAAGCAGCAGCACCGCAGGTGCAAACAGCAGGCTGACCCACCAGAAAGCAATATTGGCACCAACACTTTTCAGCAGCCGCCGTGGCCAGGAGAACCTATAACCACGCCGATGCAGATCAACCAAAACAACCACAAGAAGAAAAGCGATGGTTGCTGCAAAAGTCAGGCTTTCAAGACGGTTGTTGACCAGAAACAAAAACAGTTCCTGTAGCCGTTGGGCAAAGTCAGCCAATACGTCCACCGGGGCAACTCCTTACAAAACTCAACAAGCGTTTTAGCAACCCTTGCTTAAGTGACGGTAAAGTCGCCGCTGTCTATTCATCGCATCAAAATCCGTTCCATCGTTAACGGAACAGTTGCCTGTTCTGAGTGTAAATGAGGATCATGCGCACGAATTCTGACGAACAAAATGCCTTGTTGACCACGGCCCAGCCTGATCTTAATCACCGGCTGGAACTTTGGCTGGATCACCTGTCAGACGAGCGGCGCCTTTCGGACAAGACTCTTCTGGCCTATGAGCGGGATCTGCGTCAGTTTCTGCGGTTCTTGACAATGCACTTGGGTGGAGCGCCGGCCCTCAAGGACATTGCGGCCTTGCGCCCGGTTGATTTTCGAAGCTTTCTGGCAAACCGCCGCCGCCAGGGTGTGCAAAGCCGTTCTCTGGCACGTGGACTTGCCGGGATTCGGTCCTTTCTGAGGTTTTTGGAAAGACGCGGAGAGGTCAATGCGGCCGCTTCGGCAGCAGTGCGTCCACCCCGCCAGGCCCGCTCTCTGCCCAAACCCGTTTCCTCGAAAGATGCCGTCGATATCACCAGCGGCGATTTCGGGATGGAATCAGAGGCTTGGATCGAGGCCCGGAACGCTGCGGTACTGACGCTTCTTTATGGCTGCGGATTACGCATTTCAGAGGCGTTATCATTGACAGGCGGCGCGGCGCCGAAACGTGAAACAAAGACGATACGGATCATCGGAAAGGGTGGCAAAGAACGAATTGTGCCAATTCTGCCCGCCGTCAGCGAAGCCATCGAGCAATATCTGAAACTCTGTCCATACGCGGTCAGTGCAAATGGCCCGCTGTTCCTCGGCGCACGTGGCGGGCCGCTCAATCCCCGTATGGTCCAGCTGGCCATGCAGCGCTTGCGTGGAGCACTCGGTCTGCCAGACAGCGCGACGCCTCACGCCTTGCGCCATTCCTTTGCGACCCATCTGCTGGCCGGCGGTGGCGACCTCAGAACCATCCAGGAACTGCTTGGACATGCCAGCCTTGCCTCGACGCAGATCTACACAGAGATCGACAGTGCGCACCTTCTGAAAGCTTACGACAAGGCCCACCCCAGAAGGTAAAATATTACCTGTTTCAGTGAGTCATTCCTGTCTTGGAAATTCATACACCGAACGTGTTTTGTCATCAGGAAAAACTTCCCGCGCAATCACCTCACCACCCAGCTTTTGAACGAGTTTGCGGGCCGCTGCATTGGCATCATCCATATGCGTTTCTACCAAAGGCCAGCCATAGTTGTCATAGGCGTGTTTGATCGCAACTTTTGAAACTTCGACGGCCGCGCCAGTCCCCCGGGCTTCGGGCAGCAGCCACCAGGTCAGCTCGCGCCGGGGCCAGCCATCCGGCCAGACAAATCCGCAACCACCGATCGCAGGCCCGCCTTGTTTCGGCACGATCATCCAAAGTCCATAGCCGCGCAGGTGCCAGTGTCCGACGTGCCCGGCAAGGGCCCGCCAGGACTGATCATCCCGCAATGGTCCACCGTAGAAACGGGATGCTTCGGCATTTGAAAAAAGGCGCGGTATACGGCTAGGTCCTGCGCCTCGGGTGGGCGAAGCAGAAATCGCTCACTGCTGAGTGATTGCATACTAACTCTCTGTTTTACTTGGAGGGATTTTTTAACGACCCTGTCACTTTTCAAATGCAATTCTAGCAGGTGCGGCGGTAATCGGTTAGGTTGAAGTCAATCACTCGACGTTTTTTCACCGAAGGTACGTGGGAGAACAGACATGCGCATGGTGATCCTCGCAATCGCCCTATTGATGATGTCCGCGGCCCCGTCTCTTGCACAGCGGATTTACTGCCCGATCCCAGAAGATGGCACCTGGGTCAATCCGGATGCCGAGCCCAAACAAATCTCGCGTATCGAAGTGGAGAGCCGCTGCGAAAATGAACAGGTGAACGTGCGTGTCCGAGCCTTTACGTCCTGCATTCCGCGAGACTGCAAATGGGGTTGGACCAAAGCGGAGCTGCGTTCAGATGGTGCTGTCGTGGTATTGCTGGTCGGCTTTCTCAGCAGTAAGCAGATTACCTTGAAAGCTTTCGGAGATCTTCTCGACACCCATGTCGTGAATATCGTCAATGACTTGTCGGAACCTCGACGTGAAGTAACCTACAATCTCAGGCGAAAGTGATGCTGTTTTGCGCAGCAAAATACAATCGATCCCCGTTTTTTCCTTGCCAGATCGTCGTTTTTTCTTACCCTACGTAAAGTCGCGTCGTTCTAACGCGGCCAGAAGACGGAGGCAGAGCATGCGTCTATTAAGCACCGGTGTTGCGGCCCTCGCCCTGACAGCATTTGCAGTTGTTCCTGCAAATGCCTGTTCCTGGGGAAAGACCGCAAAGTCGAAAAACATGACCGTCGCGGACACGACCGTCATACCCGAAGTTGACACGGATGTTTCCATCGCGACCAATGATCTGAGCGACGAAACACTAAAAGAAGCAATCGTTCTACCGGTTCCAGGCGACAAACCAGCCGAGTGAACCGGCTCCTCTAAAGAGCTCCAATCATGTCCCGCTGCCTTGCAGCGGGACTTTTTGCAGAAGCCTTGCACATTTTCTGCTGAAATCGGCCCTCAAGGCGCCGCGAAGCGGATGCACCACAGCTCATATTGGCAGCAACCAAGTATCGGGGTGCGGTATCTCATGATTTCAAGGCGATTGTTTTTAAAAGGGCTTGGATGCGCCGTTCTTGGCGCGATTTCGGCACCCGCCTATGCGATCGGAGTTGAACCCTTTCGCCTGACGGTCAAAGAGTATCGACTGACACCGCCCCGCTGGCCCAAAGACCTCCAGCTCACGGCCGCACTGATCGCCGACCCTCATATTTGTGACCCATGGATGAATTTGGAGCGGCTGAAATTCGTGGTTGGCCGCACCAACGCCCTCAAACCGGATATCATCCTGATGCTAGGGGACTACGTGGCGAGCCACAAATGGCAGTACGATGCAATTCCACCGCAGGAGTGGGCAGACATTTTCGGTGACCTGAATGCGCCGCTCGGCACACATGCCATCCTTGGGAATCACGACTGGTGGGATGACCATGAAGCCCAACTGACCGGCCGAGGCCCAACGAAGTACGGTCAGGCCCTCCTCAACGCCGGAATACCGCTCTACCAGAACCGCGCTGAACGTTTCACCAAAGACGGCAAAGCCTTCTGGCTGGCCGGACTTGATGACCAGCTTGCCCTTTTTCCGAGCCGCAAGCGAAAGCGGAAATACTGGCGTGGCATGGACGACCTGACCGGGACCCTTGACCAGGTGATTGACGACGCGCCCGTGCTACTCATGGCGCATGAGCCAGACATAATCCGAAAGGTGCCTTCTCGCGTGAGCCTGACCGTCAGTGGTCACACACATGGTGGTCAGATCGATGTCATGGGTTACAAGCCCGCATTCCCCAAGAAACACGGGAAAGACCACATCTATGGTCATATCATCGAGACCGAAGGAACAACTCTGATGCGCCATTTGAGCCTCAGAACGAACCCAAGACACCTGATCGTGTCCGGCGGTCTTGGATGCTCGATCCTGCCGGTCCGCTTCGGCGTACCGCCGGAAATCACGTTGGTTCACCTCGGCGCTGCCAAAACAGCTTCTTGACATGCCGTGATGTCATCGAAAGGTGCTTGAGCGCTAACTTTCAGCAGAAACCAGCGGTCACTACACTGCCGGGTGGGTTTGCGAGCTGTCTTGACGGTACTCCCGAATAGCCTGCACGAAAATCTGGATTGCAGAGCTCAGGAACAGACCCGCCATCAATCCAGCAACAATCAGGTCAGGCCAGGCGGTTGCCGTGCCCCAAACGCCGAAAGCCGCCAACATAACCGCCACATTGCCGATTGCATCATTTCGCGAGCAAAGCCAGACGGACCGAACATTTGCGTCCCCATCCTTGTATCGCACAAGCAACAACACGCTGAAGAGATTAACTGCCAAGGCAAGAAAGCCGATTGACCCCATCACCGCAGCCTGTGGAACGCCAAGAACAAACACTTGGTAAAGCGTTGTCGCCGCAACCCAAAGACCCATGAGAAAAAGGCTGCTTCCCTTGAAGAGAGCAGCAAGCGCGCGCGTCTTCAGGGAGGCGCCAATCACAGCAAGTGAAATGCCATAGGTCACGGCATCGCCAAAGAAGTCCAGGGCATCGGCCTGAAGAGCTTTGGACCCGGCCGCCTGACCTGCTGCCATTTCCACGACAAACATTGCCCCGTTGAGCGCAATCACCAACCAAAGACGACGGCGGTAATCTTGCGACATGCCGTCAAAACGTTGATTTGAAGCGCCGCAGCACGCGCCCATGGTTCACTCCTTGCCGAATCGGCCACTTGAATTTCCGTCTTTTGACCTTTCTAATTCCTATAGCGACTAGAGCTTCAAGAGGTTTTTGATGGATTTTTCAATCGGAGAGCTGTCCCGCGAAACCGGGGTGAAGGTGCCAACGATCCGGTATTATGAAAAAGAAGGTTTGCTGGAAGCGCCCTTGCGGACCGAAGGCAACCAACGCCGGTACCGCCACTCGGATCTTGAAAGGTTGCGCTTCATCAGACACTGCCGCGACCTGGGGTTACCGATGCCAGCGGTTCGGGATCTTATCGAACTCAGCCAACACCCCGACAAACCTTGTGCCGAAGCGGACCTGATTGCGGTGGAACAGCTCAAGGCTGTCCGGCAACGCATCACGCATCTGCAGAGACTTGAGTCCGAGCTAACCCGTATTGCCGACAGCTGCCAGGGTGATCACACAGTCACAGAGTGCAACGTTCTCAGAGCATTTGCAGATCATGGGCTTTGCAAAGATGATCACTGAGCATGAGGGAGAATTCGCGACGTTGTTTCGTCACCAAAGATTTTGACCGACACGCCCTCATCCAGTTTTTCCAGTCGCAGAATCCGCCACCGTTCAACGGGAAGATTGCAGGACTGCCGACCCAATACACAAGAAAATTGCGGGACCCGCCGATAGTCCGGGTCCGACCACACTTTTTCAGCAATGTCATGCCGACCCTTGAGATATCCTAAAATCGTGTACTCGCTCACGTACCAGACATCGCCTTCCTCGAGGTCGAACAAACTTGTCGGACGCCCCTTGGGAAAGGTTCCGCCCCACGTCCAGGCGAGTGCGCCCAGGGTGTTTTGGTTCAGATAGTGCTGAGCCATGGTTTCATCGACAAACACGCGCTGACCATCTGACAGATCCTTCTCATAGGCAGCTATCACCGCTTCAGAATTCTCCACTCGTTCTGAAAGAAAATAGAAGCTGAAGAAATTGGCCGATAGGGCCAGAAAAAGGGTGGCAAATAGAGTTGCCTTCACCTTGAGCCACCTGGTTCCGACCGCAGCATCCAACGCGATCAGGAAAACCATTGAAGCCGCGAGGTTCCGGATCAAAGCTTTGTCGTGGAGGAAGGCCGCCAAAAACTGACCTGCCGCCAGTGCGGTGCAAATTGCAGCAGCGGCGGGGTTGTGACGAAAGACGAGCGCTGAAGCCCCAGCGAACAGGACCGCGCGAAGAATCGCCTCGTCATTGAAGCCACCACCCGTTGATCGGCCGGCATGGAAGGTGAACTGCTCAAGAAACTCGGCAAACTCGAAATCAATTGACAGTGCAAACACCGCGAGCGCCAACAAGAGCGCTGCAAGACCTTCGCAGATAATTCGCAACAGTCTTGCCTGACGCATTGCCAGGCGCCAGATCTCCAACACCGCAATAGCACCGAGGCTCCAGGCAAAAAGCGAAGGCGCTGCAAGAGGCGCAATGCCGAAAAGAAACTTGCTGAATATGCTCATTACAGCGCCCGGTCCTGCCTGCCCCCTGGCACGGGAAGCCTCAGCGCGCAACAACGGAAGAGACACGCTCAAGCCCGACACGAATATCAAGGCACCCGTCAGCTCCAGGCGAAATCCGGTAACAACGTACAATGGGGCAAAAAGGAGCGGCGTGAAAAGCGCGGCAAGCCGCAAATCCAATCGCAAACAGATGATCACGAAAACCAGGTTGGTCAGCGCAAAGCACAAAAACTCAAATGCAAGCAGCGCCGTGGTGTTGGTTCCAGAAACTGAAAAAAACAGTCCGGCGAAGATCAGATGCAGCCTCGGCTGCAAATGGTAGTTTTCAAGGCCGGGAAACTGGACCGCGAGCAGACTGTTCCAGTGGCGCCCGCTCTCGGCAAATTCCATTGCCCAGGGAACGAAAAAAAGGTCATCCACATTGGCAATGCTGCGGTCTGGCCAGAAGAAAACCAGGCCGCAAAGCAAAGGCAGCCCCATCACAGCCATAAAAAAAGTATGCCTGCTTTGTTATTCAATCCATTTGCAGGTTCGTTAAGTGCCAATTGTCACCTGACTGTTTCAACAAAAAACCGGGAGCTCTTTTCACTTAAGAGCCCCCGGCTTCCAACCGTTATTCTGCACCGCTGTTCTGATTGGCCGAAAAACCGACGGTTCTTTTAGGAATGTATCGGCTTGGCAAACGCACCGAGTGCTGCCTCCTTGACCGCTTCTGACATGGTCGGATGAGCATGGCATGTCCGGGCAAGGTCTTCCGAGGACCCACCAAATTCCATAAGAACTGCAGCCTCGTGGATCATCTCACCAGCGCCAAAGCCTACTATGTGAACGCCAAGGACGCGGTCTGTTTTGGCGTCAGCCAAAACCTTGGCAAAGCCATCCGTCTGGTTCATGGCACGTGCGCGGCCATTGGCCGTGAACGTGAATTTGCCGGTCTTGTACTCTACGCCATCGGCCTTCAATTCTTCTTCGGTCTTGCCGACAGAAGCCACTTCCGGCTGGGTGTAAACGACGCCTGGAATGACATCGTAGTTCACGTGACCTGCCTGGCCTGCCAAGATCTCTGCAATGGCCACGCCTTCGTCCTCGGCCTTGTGGGCCAACATGGGGCCGGCAACAACATCTCCGATGGCATAGATACCGTCGACATTCGTCTTGTAGTGCGCATCGATCTGAACCCGGCCACGCTCGTCGAGCGCAACGCCTGCACTGTCCAGTCCAAGTCCTTCCGAATAGGGACGGCGGCCGATAGCGACCAGGACGATGTCCGCTTCAATGGTTTCCGCGTCACCGCCTTTTGCCGGCTCCACGGTCACGGCTAGGCCTTTGCCTTTTTTCTCAACGCCGGTGACTTTGGAGGAAAGCTTGAATGCCATGCCCTGCTTTTTCAGCATCCGCTGGAAGTTCTTCGACACGTCTCCATCCATCGGGCCAAGGATCTTGTCCATGAACTCAACCACGGTGACTTCGGACCCGAGACGGTTCCAGACCGAACCGAGTTCCAGTCCGATCACACCGCCCCCGACGACGACCATCTTTCCGGGAACCTTCTCCAGCTCCAGAGCACCGGTCGAGGAGACAATCAGTTTTTCGTCAATCTCAACACCCGGCAAAGGCATGACATCTGAGCCGGTGGCGATCACGATATTTTTCGTTTCGACCACGGAAACCGTACCATCATCGGCCGTAACCTCGACTTTGCCCTGGGCCAGGATCTTGCCGGTGCCGGTATGCACATCGATCTTGTTCTTCTTCATGAGGAACGCAACGCCGCCGACATTGGCGTCCACCACATCAGATTTGTGTTTCATCATCGCCGGCAGATCGAGTTTCGGCTTGCCCGCCTTGATTCCGATCTTTTCAAACCCATGTCCGGCTTCGTCAAACATTTCCGATGCATAAAGCAGCGCTTTGGACGGAATGCAGCCGATGTTGAGGCAAGTGCCACCGAGGGTCGCCCGTTTTTCAACGACGGCCGTCTTCAGGCCAAGCTGTGCGGCCTTGATTGCGCACACATAGCCGCCCGGGCCGGTTCCGATGACGACGAGATCATATTGGGACATTTTGGTCGCCTTTGCCTCTTTCACTTCTGGTTGGAATTCAAATTCATGGGAGGATCGACCGACCGCCGGAAACGTCGAGAATGGCGCCGGTCGTGTAACTGGAACTGTCTGAAAGCAACCAGATGATGGCTTCTGCAACCTCGTCCGCAGATCCGGCACGTTTCATTGGAAGCTTCGACTGCAACTGCGCAACGCGATCCGGCAAGCCACCAGACGCATGCAGGTCCGTATCGATAATGCCAGGCCGAACAGCGTTTACGCGGATGCCTTCGTCAGCGACTTCCAAAGCCAGGCCAACCGTCATTGTGTCGATCGCGCCCTTTGAGGACGCGTAGTCGACATATTGTGACGGAGACCCAAGCTTGGAGCCCGCCGAACCGAGGTTCACGATGGCACCACCATTGCCGCCATGCCGCGTCGACATTCGCTTGATCGCTTCGCGCGCACAGAGGAACGAACCGACCACGTTGATGGAGAACATTCTGGTCAAACGTTCGGCGGTCATTTCGTCGACACGTTGAGAAAAATCGACGACACCCGCATTGTTGACGAGCCCGGCCAGCTGCCCAAGTTCATCGGCTGCGTTGAAGAGAGCAAGAATGTCAGCCTCACGTGACACATCAGCCTGAACCGCAACAGCCTTTCCACCAGCCGCTGCAATGTCTGCAACCACGGCGTCTGCAGCCGCCTTGTTGCCGGCATAATTCACCACTACGGCATGGCCCAAAGCGCCGGCCTTGCGGCAAACACTGGCGCCAATACCTCGGCTGCCGCCTGTGACGATAAGAACTTGATCGGTCATATTGTCTCCGGCTGAGACCCCTCCTGCTACCTGATCGGACGCAAATTGTCCGTCGCTCGCCCTTTGGCCCAAGTGCCAAAGAGAGAACCATCGGGGTTGATTTGATAGATCACAGGGTCGGCCTCTCCCCAGTTAACAACGAGCTGGTTTCCCTTGACAGGCCCCTGGCCGTGGAATGTGTCGCCAGCAATTTCCCAGCGGATATAGGCCGTGTTGTCTTTCACAGTAATGGTGGCCCGGCCCTGATAAGAGGCCCCGCTCGGATTGGTGCCCTGAACCGTATAAGTGCCTTCAATCTGCGGTGCAAAGACGGCTTTAGGCGCAGCAGGGGCCGGGTTCGATAGCCATGGCAACGAGGTGAGGGCCATTACAGCCACAATCAGAGCGGCAGCAAGCTTTCTAAAGAGTGGCAGCAGTGAAGCTTTCGGTGTCCTTATGCCCATCAGTCGCCTCCTTGTCAGAATTACTGTTCGGCCATGGCCAGTCGCAAACCAAAGCCTGCAAATGTTGCAGCGACGGTACGGCGCATCCAGACGAGCACCCTGTCGCTGCGCAAGATCCGTTCGCCAACGAGCGATGCAAACATGCCGTAAACGACAAAAACCACGAATGTCATCGCCATAAAGACACCCCCGTGCAAGAGCATCTCCAAGGTCGGATTGCTTGCAGCCGGACTGACGAACTGAGGCAGGAATGCCAGAAAGAAGACCGTCAGCTTGGGATTGAGGATGTTGATCAGGAAACCGGTCCAGGCCGTTGAAGCAAAACCCTTGGCCTTGCTTTTGTCGGCCTTCAGATCCATTGGTCCGCTGTCTCTCAACGTTTGCCATGCCAGATAGAGCAGGTAGGCAACGCCGGCATATTTGACAGCTGTGAAAACCAGCGCACTGGTGTGCATCAAAGCGGCAAGGCCGATAACCGATGCCAGAATAGCCGGAACGATTCCGAAAGTGCACCCGAGGGCGGCGGCGATGGAAGCCTGCCGCCCCTTACCAAGGCCAACGGCCACGGTATAGACAACCCCTGTTCCGGGAACCAGCACCACGATCAGGGCGGTTATCAAGAACTCCAGACTCATGATGCGGTCCCTTTTCTTCGGGGTCGGCCGGTCCGGATTACAGATCCAAAACCAGGCGCTGCGGGTCTTCCAGGCTTTCCTTGACGCGGACCAGGAAGGTTACAGCTTCCTTGCCATCGACAATGCGGTGGTCATAGGACAGAGCCAGATACATCATCGGGCGGATCACCACCTGACCGTTAACGGCCATAGGGCGCTCCTGGATCTTGTGCATTCCTAATATGCCCGACTGGGGAGCATTCAGGATTGGTGACGACATAAGCGAACCATACACCCCGCCGTTGGAGATGGTGAAGGTGCCGCCGGACATGTCTGCCATGCCGAGCTTGCCGTCCCGGGCCTTGCGACCAAGATTGCCGATTTCCTTTTCGATCTCGGCAATGGACATTTCATCGGCATCACGCACAACCGGCACCACTAGACCCTTGTCTGTGCCGACTGCAACGCCGATGTGGCAGAAGTTCTTGTAAATGATATCGGTGCCGTCGATCTCGGCATTTACTGCCGGGATTTCCTTCAGCGCATGCGTGACCGCCTTGGTGAAGAAGCCCATGAACCCGAGCTTGACACCGTGTTTCTTTTCGAAAAGGTCCTTGTACTGCTTCCGAAGCTCCATCACCGGGCCCATGTCCACTTCATTGTAAGTGGTCAGCATGGCAGCCGTGTTCTGGGCGTCTTTCAGGCGGCGGGCGATGGTCTGGCGCAGTTTGGTCATACGCACCCGCTCCTCGCGCGCATCGTCCTGAGCTGCAACCGGACCACGCGGAATGGCAGTAGCAGCTGGCGCTGCAGCTGTTGCACCGGACGAGATCGCGTTGATGACATCTTCTTTCAGAACCTGACCACGTTTGCCGGACCCGGCAACCTGATCGGCAGAAAGGTTGTTTTCTGCCATCATTTTCTGAGCAGAAGGCGCAGCCGGCATGGATGAGCCGGAAACCGCCGCAGGAGCTGAGGTGGCCGCAGCCGCAGCAGCGACCGGTGCTGCAGCGGCACCCGCGCCAGAAGGATCGATCTGGCAAAGAAGAACACCGGGTTGAATGGTTGCACCGGTTTCAGCCGCAATTTTGACCACAGTGCCTCCAACAGGAGCCGGCACTTCCTGAGCAGCCTTATCTGTTTCAAGCTCGACGAGCGTATCATCGGCCTTGACCGTGTCACCGACCTTGACGCTCCACTCTCCCACCTCGGCTTCCGTCACGGATTCGCCAGCGCTTGGAGCAACCACGTCGACCAGTTCGACGGCACCAGAGGATTTTGCCGCCGGAGAGCTTTCTTTCTTGGCTGGTGCCGAAGCTGCAGCGACCGCGCCTTCGGCGATCTGGCCGAGAAGCGCTCCGACTTCGACCGTATCGCCTTCGTTGACCACAATGCTTTCCAACGTGCCTGCCGCTGGAGCCGGAACCTCAACCGTCACCTTGTCGGTTTCCAGTTCCACCAGCGGCTCGTCCTGACTGACGGCATCCCCCGGTTTCTTGAACCATTGTGCAATTGTTGCTTCAGAAACGGATTCACCCAGCGTGGGCACGCGAATTTCGGTTGCCATGGTCGCCTTCTCTTAAAATTACCTGGCCAAGTCTTGAGAAGAGGGCCCGAAGGCCCTCCCGAACGGGATACGTTTAGTTTCCTAGTGCCTCTTCGAGGAATGCCTGCAGCTGTGCCAGATGGGCCGACATCAGGCCGGTTGCCGTCGAAGCCATCGCCGCCCGCCCTGCATACCGCGGACGCTTGTGTTTGGCATCGATCTGACCGAGCACCCACTCAATGTAGGATTCAACGAAGAACCAGCTACCCATATTCTTGGGCTCTTCCTGACACCAGACCATTTCAGCCTGCGGGAAGCGCGCCAACTCGAGCATCAGAGCCTTCTTCGGGAACGGATAGAGCTGCTCAATTCGCATAAGATAGACATCATTGATGCCGCGCTTCTCACGCTCTTCAAACAGATCGTAATAGACCTTGCCCGAACACATCACGACACGACGGATCTTGTCGTCCGCAACCAGCTTGCTTTCTGCGTTGAGGTTCGGACCCCAATCATCCCAAAGCAGACGGTGGAACGTTGAATCCGGGCCAAGCTCTTCGATCTTCGAAACGGCTTTCTTGTGGCGCAGAAGGGACTTCGGCGTCATCAGGATCAGCGGTTTGCGAATGTCACGGCGCAGCTGTCGGCGCAGAATGTGGAAGTAGTTTGCCGGTGTCGAACAGTTCGCCACCTGCATGTTGTCTTCCGCACAGAGCTGCAGATAACGCTCCAGCCGCGCTGACGAGTGCTCCGGTCCTTGGCCCTCATAACCGTGCGGCAGCAGGCAGACCAGACCCGACATGCGAAGCCACTTACGCTCGCCTGAAGAAATGAACTGGTCGAACAAGACCTGCGCACCGTTGGCAAAGTCGCCGAACTGCGCTTCCCACATGGTCAGTGCACGCGGCTCGGTGAGCGAATAACCGTATTCAAACCCGAGCACAGCTTCTTCGGAGAGCATCGAGTTGATGACTTCGTAGCGTTGCTGATCCGGAGAAATATGGTTGAGCGGGATATAGCGGCTTTCGTTTTCCTGGTCATAAAGAACAGAGTGACGCTGAGAAAACGTTCCGCGCTCACAATCCTGGCCTGAAAGACGGATCGGGTGCCCTTCTTTCAGGAGCGACGCGAAAGCAAGTGCTTCAGCTGTTGCCCAATCGATGCCTTCACCGGTCTCGATCATACGCTCACGATGGTTCATGAAGCGGGCAATGGTCCGGTGGATGTTGAAGCCGTCCGGCACATGTGCCAGAGCCCGGCCCATATCCTTCAACTCCTCGAGCGGCAGCCCGGTTTGACCGCGCCGGGGATCGTCTTCATCACCCGCGCGTTTCATGCCGGCCCATTTGCCGTCGAGCCAGTCCGCCTTGTTAGGCTTGAAGGCCTGACCGGTGTCGAATTCCTCATCCAGATGCTTGCGCCATTCCGCCTTCATCTGATCGACGTCTTCCTGCGAAAGCAGACCTTCGCTGATCAGACGTTCGGAATAAAGCTGAAGTGTCGTCGCATGCTTGCGGATCTTGCGGTACATGATCGGCTGCGTGAACGCCGGCTCGTCGCCTTCATTGTGGCCGAAGCGACGATAACAAATCATGTCGATAACCACCGGACGATGGAACGTCTGGCGGTATTCGATTGCGATCTTGGCGGCAAAGACGACCGCTTCTGGATCGTCCGCATTGACGTGGAAAATCGGCGCTTCGATGACCTTGGCCATATCCGACGGATAGGGTGAGGACCTTGAGAAGCGCGGATTGGTCGTGAAGCCGATCTGGTTGTTGATGATCACGTGGATCGAACCGCCGGTGCGGTGACCGCGCAGCGCCGAGAGGCCGAAACACTCGGCAACAACACCCTGGCCGGCAAAGGCCGCATCGCCATGCAACAGCAGCGGCAATACCGTGTCGCGATCAACTTCGGTGGTTTCGATGAAATTGCCGTTTTCGTCGGCGGCCAGCTGATCCTGTTTGGCGCGAGCCTTGCCAAGAACGACCGGGTTGACGATCTCCAGATGCGACGGGTTCGCCGTCAGCGACAAGTGAACATTGTTGCCGTCGAAATTCCGGTCAGCAGATGCCCCGAGATGATATTTCACATCGCCTGAGCCTTCAACTTCATCAGGCGCATAGGACCCGCCCTTGAACTCATGGAAGATGGCGCGGTGCGGTTTCCCCATCACCTGGGACAGCACATTCAGGCGGCCTCGGTGCGCCATGCCGAAGACGATATCCTTCAAGCCCATCTGGCCGCCACGCTTGATGATCTGCTCCAACGCAGGGATCAGCGCTTCGCCGCCATCAAGACCGAAACGCTTGGTGCCGGTGTATTTGACGTCGAGAAACTTTTCGAAGCCTTCCGCCTCGACAAGCTTGTTCAGGATGGCCTTCTTGCCTTCAGAGGTGAACGCAACCTGTTTGTCCGGCCCCTCAATGCGCTCCTGTAACCAGGCCTTGGACGCCGGGTCGGAAATATGCATGAACTCGACACCGAGCGTGGAACAGTAGGTCCGCTTCAGGATGTCGAGCATCTCGCGGATGGTGGCGTGTTCCAGCCCGAGAACGTGGTCGATAAAGATCGGCCGGTCCCAGTCGGCTTCCGTGAAACCGTAGGATGAGGGATGCAGCTCCTCATGATCGCCCTTGCCGCTCAGGCCGAGCGGATCAAGATCTGCATGCAGGTGACCACGCATGCGATAAGCGCGGATCATCATCAGGGCACGGACGGAATCGCGGGTTGCCTGGTGTACCTGAGCGTCCGAAATCGGTTCACCCTTGGCTTCGGCTTTCTTTTTGAGCTTGTCGCCGATTTTCTGCTCGATCGGCGCCCAATTGCCGTCAAAAGCATTGACGAGATCGCCATTTGCTTCAATCGGCCAGTCCTTGCGTTTCCAGGTCGCCCCGCGTGCCTCTTTCAAAACGGCGTCTTTTTCGTCCTGGAAAGACGCAAAGAATTCCCGCCAATCGGCGTCCACCGAATTCGGATCCGTTTTATACTGTGCGTAGAGGTCTTCGATATAGGCTGCGTTGGCGCCGTAAAGCAACGACGTCAGTGCGAATACGTTGTTCGCTTCCTGCCGTGCCATGTCCTTTAGCGGAGGTTTGCTCCGCCCTTTTTGTTAAGGCGGGCCGAAAATAAGACCCGCGGCCGGTTCCCTACAAAGACCGATGAAATCATCGGCCCCTCGAATAAGTGTTACGGCACACAATTTGCGCCGCAACCCATCCTTTCACTATGCAACAGGAAACGTAAACCGTTTCCGTGCACTAACCGCAAATAATCCTGCGATTTTAGCTCTTCAAGACTTCGAGAAGTGTCTCACCAAGCTTTGCAGGAGAAGGAGACACCTTGATACCGGCCGCTTCCATCGCCTCTATCTTGTCTTCCGCACCACCTTTACCACCGGAAATCACGGCACCGGCATGGCCCATTGTCCGGCCAGGAGGCGCGGTACGGCCTGCAATGAAGCCAGCCATAGGCTTCGAGCGACCCTTCTTGGCCTCATCCTTCAGGAATTGAGCAGCCTCTTCCTCGGCTGAGCCGCCGATTTCGCCGATCATGATGATGGATTGAGTTTCATCGTCAGCCAGGAACATCTCCAGGACATCGATGAACTCGGTGCCCTTGACCGGGTCGCCCCCGATGCCGACAGCAGTGGTCTGCCCAAGTCCGGCGACGGAGGTCTGATAGACGGCCTCATAGGTCAGAGTACCGGAACGGGAAACAACGCCGACGGAGCCCTTTTTGAAGATAGAGCCGGGCATGATGCCGATCTTGCACTCTTCCGGGGTCAGAATGCCTGGGCAGTTCGGTCCAAGCAGACGTGAATTGGACTTGTCCAATTTCGCCTTCACCTTGACCATGTCGGCAACCGGAATGCCTTCGGTGATGCAAACGATGAACGGGATTTCCGCATCGATTGCCTCGATGATTGCAGCACCGGCACCCGCCGGCGGGACATAGATCACGGATGCATCCGCACCTGTTGCGTCCTTCGCTTCGCTGACCGAAGCGTAAATCGGCAACTGAGCGGCGCTTTCAACGCTGCCCCAGGTTTCGCCACCTTTTTTCGGGTGCACACCGGCAACCATCTTGGTGCCATAATATTCAAGTGCCTGTTCCGTATGGAACGTACCGGTCTTGCCGGTCAGGCCCTGAACGATGATTTTCGTGTCTTTATTGACGAGGATCGACATTTACGCGCCCCCCTTGACGGCTTTCACGATTTTCTGGGCGGCGTCGTCGAGATCATCAGCGGCGATCACGTTAAGGCCGCTTTCGTTGATGATTTTCTTGCCGAGCTCCACGTTGGTGCCTTCCAGACGCACAACGAGCGGCACCTGCAAGCCGACTTCCTTGACGGCTGCAACAACGCCTTCCGCGATCACGTCGCAGCGCATGATGCCACCGAAAATGTTCACCAAAATGCCCTTCACGTTCGGATCGGACGTGATGATCTTGAAGGCGGACGTCACTTTTTCCTTCGACGCGCCGCCGCCGACATCCAGGAAGTTTGCGGGCTCTGCGCCGTAGAGCTTGATGATGTCCATGGTTGCCATGGCCAGGCCGGCACCATTGACCATGCAGCCGATGTCACCCTCGAGCGCGACATAAGCGAGGTCATGTTTGGACGCTTCGATTTCCTTGGCGTCTTCTTCCGTTTCGTCGCGCAGCGCCATGATGTCGTCGTGGCGGAACAGGGCGTTTCCGTCGAAGGAGACCTTGGCGTCAAGGACACGCAGATGTCCGTCCTTCATGACGATGAGCGGGTTCACTTCCAGAAGGCTCATGTCTTTTTCGACAAAGGCCTTGTGCAGGATCGGGAATAGCGTCATGCCATCGTCGCGTGCCGCACCTGTCAGTTCAAGCGCATCACACAATTGGCCTGCATCAGCAGCGGTGACACCCGTTTCAGGGTCGATCGGCAGCGTGATGATTTTTTCAGGCGTCTCTTCGGCAACCGCCTCGATATCCATGCCGCCTTCGGTGGACACCACGAATGCGGGCCGTCCAACCGTGCGGTCGACAAGGATGGAGAGATAAAGTTCGCGCTCGATGTCAGCGCCGTCTTCGATGTAAAGGCGATTTACAACCTTGCCCGCAGGGCCGGTCTGCTTGGTTACCAGCGTGTTGCCGAGCATTTCCTTGGCATGGGCCGTGACTTCATCCAGTGAGAAAGCCAGGCGAACCCCGCCTTTGGCATCTTCCGGCAATTCCTTGAATTTGCCTTTGCCACGGCCACCAGCATGGATCTGAGTCTTGACCACCCAAAGCGGGCCGGGAAGTTTCTTTGCGGCAGCTTCTGCCTCATCGGCTGTAAAAATGGCCACGCCTTCTGCGACCGGCGCACCGAATTGCTTCAGCACTGCCTTGGCCTGGTATTCATGAATATTCATGTGTCTCCCCCGTTTTCGGAGGACCGCTCTTTCAAATGATCGAAAAAGCGGCCGCTAAGTTCAAAAAGCGGGCGCTCGCTTAGCCGAGCGCCGGCTGAATTTTCTTACAAGCGTCAACCAGACCATCGACCGCAGCAACGGACTTATCGAAGTTGGCTTTTTCCTCGCCCTGCAAGTCGATTTCGATGACGCGTTCAACGCCATCCGCACCGATCACAACAGGTACACCCACATAGGTGTCTTTCAGGCCGTACTGTCCATCAAGGGCTGCTGCGCAAGGCAGAACACGCTTCTTGTCTTTCAGGTAGCTTTCGGCCATCGCAATGGCAGAAGAGGCAGGTGCATAGAAAGCAGACCCTGTTTTCAAAAGGCCGACGATCTCCGCACCGCCGTCACGGGTACGCTGAACGATTTCCTCCAGCCGCTCAGCAGTACACCATCCCATCTTGACCAGATCCGGCAGCGGAACGCCCGCAACGGTGGAATAACGGATCAGCGGCACCATTGTGTCGCCATGGCCACCCAGAACGAATGCCGTGACGTCTTCGACGGAAACATTGAACTCATCCGCAAGGAAATAACGGAAGCGGGCACTGTCCAGCACACCGGCCATGCCGACGACCTTGTTTTTCGGAAGGCCGGAGAATTTTTGCAGGGCCCAGACCATCGCGTCGAGCGGGTTCGTGATGCAGATGACAAATGCGTTCGGAGCATATTTGGAAATACCAGCGCCGACCTGCTCCATAACCTTCAGGTTGATTTCAAGCAGATCGTCGCGGCTCATGCCGGGCTTACGAGGGACCCCTGCGGTGACGATGACAACATCGGAGCCTTCAATGGCTTCATAGCTGTTGGCACCGGCCAGTTTGGCATCGAAGCGGTCGACCGGGGAAGACTGAGCGAGGTCCAGCGCCTTGCCCTGCGGAACGCCTTCCGCAATGTCGAAGAGAACGATGTCTCCCAGTTCCTTCAATCCTGCCAGATGAGCGAGCGTGCCGCCGATCTGACCAGAGCCGATCAAGGCAATCTTGTTCCGCGCCATTTCGAAAGTTTCCCTTTACGTAAGATGGAACTCTATGCCATCCTCTGATGACTGAAGATGGCACTACTCTCTTTGCCGCCCCTGCGCAAGTTCGCCAAAAGAATATTGCGCGAGGCGAAGCAAAATTTCTCGTTTCTTCCCGTCTGCGTAATTCCCCTATACGGAATGCAGACTTAAGCGTGTACTGCCCGATTGTCTCCCGCAAGGTACGCTTCGGACCTCATTTCGATCAAGCGTGAGGCCGTGCGATCGAATTCAAAAGCTTCCGTGCCATCTTCTCCGACATAGAGCTCCTGCGGCTCTGCTTCCGCTGAAATGACCAGCTTGATGCCGTTGTCGTAAAGCGTATCGATCAGGTTGATGAACCGCTTTGCCTCATTGCGCCGCGCACGCGACAAGACCGGCACATTGTCCAGGAAGATGGTGCTGTAGGCATTGGCGATACGGAGATAGTCACTCGCGCCGAGCGGCTGCATGCAAAGGTCATCGAACGTAAATCTCGCAGCACCCGATGCGACCGAAGGCACCGGTATGACGCGGCCCTTGTTTTCCAGCTCTTCGGAATGAGGCTTCATTCCATGTGTAAGCTTTGTGAAAAGCGCGTCCATCTGGGCATTTGCGTCGTTGCCCAGCGGCGTGACATACACCGGTGCTCCAGCAAGTTTCTCCAGCCGATAGTCAGTCGGTGAATCCAGATGCAGAATTTCCACGCGCGACTTCAGCATTTCGATAAACGGCACAAACAGTTGTCGGTTCAAACCATCCATATAGAGCCGTGACGGCTCGACATTGGAAGTTGCGACCACCACCACACCACGCTCGAAAAGCTGCGTAAACAAACGGCCAAGGATCATCGCATCTGCAATATCGGTGACCGAAAATTCGTCGAAGAGCAGCAACCGGGTTTCATCGGAAATCTTTTCGGCGACCGGTGGGATCGGATCATCTCCCTTGACCTCACCGCGCTTGTGCGCCTGCCGGTGCGCATGAATGCGCTCATGCACGTCGGTCATGAATTCATGGAAGTGAACCCGACGCTTTCTGCGGATCACGGTGACCTCATAAAAGAGATCCATCAGCATTGTCTTGCCACGGCCAACACCGCCCCACATGTAGAGGCCCTCGACCTTTGCCCAAAGCTGGTTTTTCTTGTTGGCAAACAGCCAGCCAAGTGAACTCTTCTTTGAGGCCAGACGGGTTTCGGCAAGGCGAGTGTTCAAAAGATCAAGATGATAAACCGCTTCTCTTTGGACAGGGTCCTCAGTGATCTCACCGGACGCGATCAGAGCATCGTAGCGGGCGCTCATGGCGCGGTTAACCGGCAGTTCCATATTCAAGGGTGCTGCTCCATCCATGAGAATTCATGGGGCGGTGAGTATCCAAGGCGCAGGTTGCTAAAAACCCTTGGGCGAAATACGGTCAAATTGCCGCAGATGCAAGTCATGAAATTATCCCAGGGCGCATTGCCGAGGCACAGAATTTTCATTCAACCGATTGAAATCAAAGGTTTTCAACATATGCCCGTAGTTTTGTGCGAGCACGATCCCAACTGGAAGGAAGAAGCGGAAAAGATCATTTGCGATCTGCAACAAGCGCTCCTGGACAACGTAACCGGGTTTGAACATGTCGGTTCGACCGCCATTCCAGGCATCAAGGCAAAACCCAAACTGCATATCGACATTCTTTTAAAACCCTCCGCAGATCTTGGCGAGTTGCGCCGTCGCCTGGTCTCGGCCGGATATGCCGACCATGGCAACCGGTTTCGGCCTGACGAAGTGCAGTTGACCCGACAGACAGCCAAACGGCTTGCTTCCGATCACCCTAATCAAAATGAAACGCTCATGAACCACCGTGTTTGTCTGTGCAAGGCCGGGTGCGCTGCAGCGGCAGACAGGGTTGCCTTTCGGGACAAGCTAATCAGCGAGCGGACACTTGCGCTGCAGTATGAGGCTCTCAAGGAGCGACTTGCCTCGAACCACAAAACCGGCCCGTGTTGGTCCGACTACTCTGCGGGTAAGACCGCCTTTATCAAGGAAGTACTGGCTTCGCCAATAGGGCGCTGATATCGCAAGCTCTTAGTTGAGGGCCCTTGGAGACCGATAGCCCGGTCCCTGGTTCAAGGCAGATTGTTCTGTGCGATGAATGCCTTGATGTCGTTGAGTTCCTTAATCAGCTTCTCGGCTCTTTGTCCATCCACGCCGATGGCGCAACCCAGGCCCTGAGGAACCGAAAGTGCCGTTTTGTAGAGACCCTTGCCACTCTCGGTCAGGAACACCTGAACGCGCCGCTCGTCTTCCGCGCTTCTTTGACGTGTTACAAAACCAAGTTTCTCAAGCCGCTTTACCAAAGGGGTAGCAGTTGCCTGGTCCACTTCGAGGCTCCTGGCAATGTCCTGCACCAGAATGCCGTCGTTCTGCCACAACACCATTAGCGCCAGATATTGCGGATAGGTGACACCCATCGTCTCAAGCAGAACCGCATACTCCTTGGTGATCGCCCGTGATGTCGAATAAAGAGCGAAACACAGCTGATCCTCTATTCTGAGCAGGCCTTTCTCGTCCGTCGTACAGCTTTCCATGATGCGTCCTATTAGATAGTGCGCAAATTTTTAGACCAATGCGGCATATGTTTCAAGACTCACCGTCTCTAACCGACTGAAATCAGTCATATTTTCGATCCTTTCAGAAAAGGCTTGACTTCACACATATTAAATAGCTTACAAATAAATAGTGCACTAATTAATTGCTTACCCTTTTTAAAGGAACCTATCATGACCTCACTCCGAAACTTCCTTGCGAGCGCCGCAATGGCAAGCGCCATGATCTGGTCGTCCGGTCAGGCAATCGCTTCAGATCTGAAAGCCAATTCAGTTGTCCTTGTTCACGGTGCATTCGCCGATGGGTCAAGCTGGAGCAAAGTAACGCCCTTTCTGGAAGCTGCCGGTCTTGAAGTGATCGCTGTTCAAAACCCGCTTGAATCGCTCGCCGGTGACGTTGCGTTCACCAACCGTGCGATTGATCGCGCAGAAGGTCCCGTGGTTCTGGTTGGCCACTCCTGGGGCGGCATGGTCATCACCGAGGCCGGCGGACATGACAAGGTCCAGTCTCTGGTCTACGTGGCCGCCTATGCACCAAATGAGGGACAATCTCTTGGTGAAGCTGCCGAACTCGAAAAGTTCCCTGCTCCGGGCATAGGCGCGCTGCAAAAAGATGAACACGGTTATTTCTTTCTGTCGAAAGAGGCGACCGCGAAGTACTTCGCACAAGATCTGCCAAAGGATCAGACCGATTTCATCGCGGCAAGTCAGGGACTTTTGAACAGCTCTGCACTTGGAGAGCCGGTCAGCACCACAGCATGGAAAGAAAAACCCAGTTTTTATGCCATCGCCGGCGAGGACCACATGACACCAACAGGGCTCCAACGCGAGTTCGCGAAGAAGATTGGTGCCGTTTCCAAGGAGATAGCGTCAAGTCATTCCATCATGGTTTCCCAGCCGGAATTTGTCGCCAATCTCATCATCGAAGCAGCCAAATGATATTCATTTGAAGGAGGACGAAATGAATCGGAAATTCAAAACAATAGCTGCGGCCGCAGTGACTTTGGCAGCTCTGAGCGGGGCCGCCATCGCGGAAGACGGCCGCACGCCCGTCTATGTTGCGGGGAACAAGCCAATTGCCCCCTATTCACCGGGAATCAAGCTCTCAAACGGAATGCTGTTTGTCTCCGGACAGATCCCCTATGTTGAAGGTGCAATTCCCGACGCGGCAAAAAATGACGTCAAGGCCCAGACCAAAATTGTCATGGAGAACCTGCGCGGCGTTTTGAACGAGGCCGGATACACTTTCAACAATGTCGTCAGGGCGACCGTCTTTATCACCGATATGGACAATTATGGCGCGTTCAACCAAGTCTACGGCACCTATTGGTCAGAAGGAGACATTCCGCCTGCACGAGCCGCCGTCGAAGTGGGCGCACTTCCCGGTTCTAAACCCGGTGCGCCGGTGATGGTTGAAGTCTCAATGATTGCAGCGAAATAGTTCGCAAACGACAAAAGGGCTGCATCCGGATCAACCGGACGCAGCCCCCAACCTATTTGAAAATCCAAGTTGGTCGTGCGCTATCGCAAAATCAGCGTCGTCTTGCGGCCGTTTTGCATTTCTTGCAGATAAAGAAGCTGCGCTACGAGATAACACTCGGATTGATCATCCAAATTCGCTTTCCGGCCACGACCGTCGGTCAACAGCCAGGCGTTTCCTGACTTGACCACGTCGCACTCAATCGGGTCCGTCGGATCGAACCCGGCTTTCTTGATGAGTTCCAGTCCTTCCTTTTCGGAACTGGCTTCCTCAACGCCTTTCACCTGCATTCTCAGACCGCGATAGGTCTTCTGCACGGCAAGCGCTGCGACGATTACAGTGACAACGTCATCGCCATCCATTGCCGCGAACCGCATCACGCCGCCGCCTTTTGGAATGGTCGAGTTGGAACACGGTGTTCTTTGCACATCCCCAAGCGGCGTCCACTCCGAACGAAGTGTGACGGTCGCCGGTTGCCGAAGGGCACCCATCTCCTTTGCCAGCCGCTTCTCGGCAGCACGTTGAGGGTCACGCCCCAGTCGTTCGGAACGTGCTGGCTTGCCGGCAAGAATTGTCCCTCCGATGCGCAGGCGGCGAAAGACAATGACGTCCCGCATAAGGTCGGTTCGCTCCACACGCCAACCAGCGTCCAGCCAGGCATTCTGATGCACCAGACTGCCGCCCGAATTAGCCCACCATGTTCTGTGTTCGCGGGCACTTTTCGGCAACGATGAACCGATGATTTCTTCGACTTCATACAGCTTGGCGGCCCAGACAACATCGTCTAGTCGAGCCAGGTGTTCGCGCAATGGTTCGTATTTGGACATTCGCACAGCCTTTCCGGTAGCCATGCAAATATACACTCATAGCGCGTACTGTAAAGTAAAAACACGGAGGTGTTTTAACGGAACAACGAGATGGGAGATCCGGAGGAGGTTTGACCGTTAAACTGCCCGGGAGAGCTGGAATAAAGCTGTGCGACGATCACACCGGAACCGTCCTTCAAAACGACTTGATTGCCGTTCAGATCCCAAGCCGAGATTCCTGACAATGCAGGCGTAGCACAACCTCTGGTATTAGCCCGGTAGCCGCCGGACCAGGTCGTCAGCGTCATAAACGCCATGCAGCTGTCACCCGAGGAAGACAGCTTCCAACCGCCCAAAAGATCGGTTCGGCCAACTTCCTTCGCACCGGACGGTGCAGCAACTGGATTGCTCGCAAGGTCCGTCGGAGCAGCGTTCGGATCGGTCAAGGTTGTGCCCGGTGGAGGAGCGTTGGGATCAAGTGGATCAAGTGTCCCAGTTCCGACCGGAGTTGTCGGTGTCGCAGGCAGCGGAGCCGCGTAGTTCCGATTGCCCGATAGCCGTTGGCAAGCGGCTGTCAGAACCACTAGACCAACAATCAAAACGAACTTTCCCGCACGCATCATGACGAATCAATCCCTCACCTTCGTCCCCATATGGTGCATCTCTTAGCCCACAATTTGTCGAAAATCCAAAATCACGAAAAAAATGCACATGAAGCACCGCTATTTTTGACTTGGATGGCAGTGACAACGGTCAGGCAACGTCCCGAACCGCCGGCGAGGCCGGTAACCCAGGCGGTACCAGCAATCGATCGATCACTGTCCTGATCTTCAGAAAGTAGCCTGCACTTGCCGTGAAGCCCTCCGCCAGCGGAGGCTTTCCAGCAATGCTCCACCAGTGGCTAGAGGTGGTTGCCTTCCAATGTGATGGCTGATCGATCGGCGCCAGGTCAGCCAGGTAAATGACCCTATCGGGAACAACTGCATAGGGCAGCAGGAAAATGTCGAACGGCTTTGGCGTCAAACCCCTGGCATCCAAACCTTCGGCAGCAAGAAGTCTTTCGACATGCCTGCTCAGCCGCCCAGATGGTGCAGACGCTGCAGAAAAGGCTCGTATCAGACCATTCGCCTTCGAATTCAGATAGGCTTCTGCAAGAGGACCGAGCAGAGCGTTGTCCGGGCACAGGAACAGCAAGGTGGTGTTTGACAAGACGTCACCCCTTCTTAGAACAACGTAAATGATGCGCCAGCAGCGACATGCTCCTATCCCTCCTTCAGGTAAAGAATATGACAGGAGAAGTTCGCCTCCTGTTTTCATGAGGATATCTTTGGAACAAAGACACGAATTCGAATATTCGTCTGTGCCGGGACTGTGACCCTTATCTCCATCGCCCACGCCGTCCTGACGGTATGTCCATGAATTTGAATTGGAGCCAATGATGTCAATTGCACTGTGGTGCATCCTGATTGCCGCAATTTTGCCGATCCTGTCTGCTTTTCCTGCAAAGCTGAGCAAGGACTTCAACAACGCCCTGCCGCGGGATCCGGACTATTGGCGCGAAGGATTCAGGGCGCGCGCGCAGGCGGCTCAAGCCAACGGCTTCGAAGCGTTTCCGTTTTTCGCGGTTTCCGTTTTTGTCGCAATGAGCCAGGGCGCAGATCCACATTGGATCGACAGATTGGCTGTTTTGTTCGTACTTTTGAGACTGATCTATGTGTTCTGCTACTGGATGGATCGGTCGACACCACGGTCGCTGGCATGGGCGGCGGCTTTCTTGACGATCGTGGGACTGTTCACCAGCTCCTTGTGGAGTTGAAATGCAACAAGGCGATATTTAGATCGGTAAATTCTTCAAGGAGAGTTTGCACCACAGGTTCTATTTCGCTAACGATGCAGGGACGCGTAGCAGGTTACCGATGGGCAGAGGTGCAGTGTGCGGACGACAGACCAGACGACAAACGCCTTGCCGGCTCGGCGTGAGGCTGCGCTCCAAAAGCAGGCTCCAGAACAACATATAGTTGATTCCCTGATCGCCGAACGCGGAAAACTTGTGATGGCCAGCCCCTGGTGGCCCATCATCAAACCTTTTGCATACAAGATACTGCGCTACAAATCCGCGGTCGATATGGCGGACAAGATTGCTCAAATGGAAGCCGTAGACTGCTTTGCCCATTTGAGCAGTCTGCTTCAGCTTGATGTGACAACCATTGGCCTGGAGCGCGTTCCCGCTCAAGGACCCGTGGTTCTTGTTTCAAACCATCCGACCGGTATTGCCGACGGCATTGTTCTTTACGATGCGATCAAGGCCTGCCGCGATGATCTGTCCATTTTCGCCAACAGGGACGCAATCCGAATCAACCCACGGCTGGCGGACATGATTGTCCCCGTCGAATGGCGGGCCGATTTCAAGAGCCGGACAAAGTCGAAAGAAACCCTGAAACTCGCCTCATCCGCATTCACGAAAGAACGCGTTGTGGTGCTCTTCCCATCCGGACGTCTTGCCCATTGGCATCAAGGCAAGTTGACGGAACGCCCCTGGATGACGTCTGCATTGGCTTTGGCTCGAAAGAACAAAGCGCCGATCATCCCCATGCATATGGGAGGACGCAATTCGGGCCTCTTCTATTTCCTTGCCAGGGTGTCGACAGAATTGCGCGACATGACAGTTTTCAATGAGCTGCTCAACAAGAAGAATGCCAAATTCAGCGTCCATTTCGGCAAACCTATCCGCCCGGAGCGACTTGCGGGTGATCTCAGCGAACTTGCCGAGCAGATGCGCGTTCACTGTGCCGAAACCCTGGCGACAGATCCGGACGCCGAATTCTGATTTTCATATGCCCTGTTGAATGGCGAAACCGGTCATCCACAGGTGCGATTTCCCCTTCATTGCCCTGACTGTGCGAATAAGACATGGTGCGGATGAAGAAAGGGAACCTTCTCGCTCATGCCAGTTTCGCCCGCGATTGCCGCGCAGGATACCCTGCCCGTTCAGCCCGCCGTCGCGCCGCCGGTTCTTCCCGAACCAAAGCCGCTTGCAGTTTTGCAGCAGGTGTTCGGCTACAGCAGCTTCCGGGGCAAACAACAAGCCGTCATTGAGACCTTGAGTGAAGGCAATGACGCTGTCGTTCTGTTTCCGACCGGCGCCGGGAAGTCTCTTTGCTTTCAGATCCCCGCACTTTGCCGTCGAGGCGTCGGCATTGTTGTATCGCCCCTGATTGCGTTGATGAAAGATCAGGTCGGTGCTCTGCAGGCCGCCGGAGTAAAAGCAGCGGCCCTCAACTCGACACTCTCGCCGGATGAGCAGGACGCGCTGCGGGAAGACCTGCGGCGAGGGGCTGTCGACCTCCTTTATGTGACACCAGAGCGTCTTGGAAATGAGAGTTTCCGCCGTTTTCTGGACACGCTTGACATTGCCCTGTTTGCGATCGACGAAGCGCATTGCGTCAGTCAGTGGGGCCACGATTTCCGGCCAGAATACCTGTCTCTTTCGTGCCTTCGCGAGCGTTATCCGGGCGTGCCAAGGGTTGCTCTGACCGCGACCGCAGACCCGCACACCCAAAAAGACATTCTGGCCCGGCTTCAGCTGGAAGAAGCTGAAGTCTTCTCTTCCAGTTTCGACCGGCCCAACATTCGCTACGAAATCGTGGAACGGACCAACCAGCGTCAACAGTTGCTGGACTTTCTGAAAAAACATGAAGGTGAAAGCGGTATCGTCTATTGCCTGTCACGGGCGAAGGTTGAGGATATAGCCGACTGGCTAAGTGCCAAGGGAATAAAAGCACTTCCCTACCATGCGGGTCTGCCGACAGGGCAGCGCGCGGCCAATCAGGATGCCTTCCTTCTTGAAGAAGGGCTTTGCCTTGTGGCAACGGTCGCCTTTGGTATGGGGATCGACAAACCCGACGTTCGTTATGTCGCCCATCTCGATCTGCCGTCTTCCGTTGAAGCCTACTACCAGGAAACGGGGCGTGCCGGTCGCGACGGAGCACCAGCCGAAGCCTTTATGGCTTATGGCATGGCCGACCTTGTGCAGCGCCGACGCATGATTGCGGAAGGAGATGCCCCGGAAGACGTGAAGCGGGCGGAGAATGCCAAACTGAATGCGCTGCTTGGCATTTGCGAAACGGCAGGCTGCAGACGGCAAGCCCTTCTTGCACATTTCGGAGAAACCTACGCAAACCCTTGCGGAAACTGCGACACGTGCCTGTCACCGGTTGAAACCTGGGATGGGACCGAAGCTGCGCAGAAACTCATGTCTGCGATCTACCGCACCGGCCAGCGCTTCGGCACCGGTCATGTGATTGATGTTCTCATGGGTAAATCGAACGAGAAAACCAATCGTTTCGGACATGACGCTTTGACCGTTTTCGGGATTGGTCAGGATGTCCTGCAAAAAACCTGGCAATCAATTGCCAGGCAGTTGGTCGCAGCCGGTTATGTGGATGTCGACCACGCCCAATTCGGAGCCTTGGTATTGACCGAAAAGGCGCGCAGCGTCTTGCGCGGCGAACAAACACTGGCCTTGCGCAAGGACCGCAACGCTGCGGGCCTGAAAAGAACACGCACCTCCCGGACCGCTTCAATTGCAGACGAATTGGATCACGAGGACAAACTCTTGTTTGAGCGGCTGCGCAGGCTCAGAACCCAGATTGCCCGGGATCAGAGCGTTCCGCCCTATGTTGTTTTTCCCGACGCGACGCTCGCAGGCATTGCTGCGGCGCGTCCAGTGACCAAAGATGCTCTGCTTGCTGTCTCCGGCGTCGGACAATCCAAACTTGAAAAATACGGCGAGACGTTCCTCGATCTGGTTGAAGCGTTCGAGGCCGGGGTATGAATTCGTTTACCTTAACGCATTCTTGATAGTTTTCACCCGATAAAACCCTCAAAGGTTGTATTCAGGGGTCTATCCATGCGTTTCACGCCGCTTGTTGTCATCGCCATGTCAGTCGGGGTTTCTGTTTCCGAAGCAGCAGACATTCCGACAGACGTTCTTCCTGTTGCACAATTCGGATCGCCGGAAAATCTGCGTCTGAAACCCGTGGGCTGGACAGGCTTCAATGCCGTTCTGTTTGCCGGCGGCGGTTTTCTGCAAGGAACCGATAGTCTGGGATTGGACGCTTTTTTCAGGTCTGCGCTCTTCGGAGGATCGCTTGGATACGATCATCAGTTCAACAGTATCGTGTTTGGCGCAGGCGTCGAAGGCGCGTTCACGAATTTTCGCGGCAACTCCAGCTCGGGCAATTTCAGGCAGAAATCCAATTGGCTCTCAAGCGCAACCGTCAGGATTGGCTACGATGCCGGACGGTTCATGCCATATCTGTCCGGCGGTATCGGCTTCGGCAACTACGAAATTGAGCGAAAGAGCGATGGTGCCAGCGACGAAAACACCCAAGTCGGGTATGTTCTCGGTGGAGGGCTAGAGGCCCGCATCACCGAAGGCCTCTTTGCAAGAGCCGACTACAAACACTACGAATTCAGCGACCAGCGATACAGTGTCCCGGGGACACAAAGTTTTACGGCTGAAGGCAACGCAGACATCTTTCAGGTCGGAGTTGGTTACCGCTTTTGATCTTCAGGCGAATTCGGGCTGATCACGCTTCCGGGCGCAAACAGAGCTGATAGACACCTGTCAGGTTGCCCAGCGTCTCTTCGTTCGGATGCGTCAGAAATTCGTCGATGATTTCCCGCAAGGCAAGATGCATCTGCCGATGCTGTCGCAGGCGGCGGTAAGAGGAGCCAAGCTTGTAGATCTGGTCGATTTCCTCACGAGTGAACAGGTCGAGACCCGCAATCCCCAGAACCACGCCAAGGTCGGCGTGAGTGCGGCGGCACAGATTGTGTGCGACCAGAAAACCGAAAAGACCTGTCACGAACCTGTTTTCGAAAGACAGATGATTGAAGTCCCGCCCCACGACAGCCAACACGACCTTCATGATGACCACAGTTGCCTCGGCCGTGAATTCGGTCGGAGTATTGGTGTCCCTGATTTCCAGATCGGTTTCTTCCAGCAAACCGGCAAGGCCGGCGCGCAGGCGATCTTCCGTTTCTACGGCCCTCAGTTCGGAAATGAATTCCGGCTCCGCTGCAGTTCGACTTCCAAACAAGCTTAGCATACCAGCGCCCTCCCAAGGGTGAGCCCACGAAATAAATTGTAGCGCAAAGTTACCTTACGGCAAACATGACAAAGCCTACGGCTGATTTTTCATTCAAACAGTGATGCGCAACACATTTCGGGCGCTGGGTATGCCCGTCTTTAAGACCCGGCTTTCGGTATGCCCTTGAAGGCTTCGTCCCCCCATACAGACTTCACTCGCGCATCGCGGCCGCAAGCCTTGCGATAGCCCTTGTAGGCCTCCGCCCGGGTGACATAGCCGAACCTCGTCAGGGTGCGGACATCGCTCTTATAATAGGCCTGATGGTAATCCTCAGCAGGCCAGAAGACCGCAGCACCCTCGATCGGGGTCACAACCTTGCCGCCAAGGATCTTGTTGGCTTTATCGAGTTCCTGTTTGGCCTGTTTCGCCTGAGCATCGTCCAATGGATGAATGGCTGTTGAATACCCAAAACCCCTATCGCAGAACTGACCACCGGCATCCGTCACATCGACCGTGCGCAAAAAGATCGCAACAAGGTCTGCATAACTGATTTTGCTTTCGTCGAAGTCGACTTTCACGACCTCACGGTGACCACCGCGTTCATAGTTCTTGTAGGTCGGGTTTTGTGTCTTCCCGCCGGCATAGCCGGACACCACATCCCTCACACCGGGCAACTTTTCGAGATCAGACTCAACGCACCAAAAACATCCACCTGCAAAAACGGCCGTTCCAGCCTGCGCGGGAGAGAATTGAGCGGTGCCAAGCATCAGGGTGGCGAGAATAAGGGGCAGCTTACGCTTCATCAGTAATCCTCCATCAGTTACCACAAAGAGGTAACGTAACGCGGGAGAGAGGCAACTCAACTCACATGGCCGTCCCAGCACAAGAGCGTGAGTGTCATGTGACAAAACCAGATAAGGGTGCATGGACCCCAAGTACCGATGTAGCCATCGCAATAGACAAAAAAGCCGCGATAGAAACCAGGCGAGCCGTCAGGCCCGCCCGGTATCGCTTCAAAAGACCCGCATTTAAGTGGGGCAACGACGTCTCGATTGGGTCTATGCCTGCTGGCCTGACCAATCGATGCGTTGTGTCACGAACATTGTCACTGCCAGTGCAACGAATGCAATGACGGATCCGATCAGCAAAGCGTAGTCCTGCTCGCGCATGAGCGCGTACAAAACACTGAAAATGCTCGCCAAAACCAGAAACATAACCAGTCCTGCGACCTTGCTGCGAAGCGATGTGCCAACATACGCAGCGTTCAAAACAGTCGCCGCCAAAGCGGCTATCAGATAGGCCAACGCATAGCCAACGTGTTCTGCGAAGGCGAGCAACATGACATAGAAGATGATCAAGGCCAGCCCGACCAAGCCATACTGGATCCAGTGGAAGTGCCATCCGGACCGCATCTCGAGCACAAATACTGCGAGAAATGTCAAGCTGATGAAACCGATGGCGTATTTGAGCGATCGGGAAATTGTCTGATAGAAGTCAACAGGTTCAACGAATTTCACGCCCAGCATCTTGTCCTGCAGCGGCACTGAATTGGTGACCAGAACTTTCGGAATGCCACGAGCCAGATAGGGGATGGTCCATTTGGCATCAAAACCGCTTTCAGAGATCTCACGGGTTTCGGGCAGGAACGCCCCCGTGAATCCAGGATGTGGCCAGTCAGACTTGAGAGCTACCTTGGTGGTTTGTCCGGCAGGCGCAACATAAATTGCCCTGGAGCCATTCAATTGCAGCGGAATGTCGAACGTGAAACCGTCTCGCCATGTTGCGTGTGGAATGGCAACGTTAATGCCTGAAGGGCTTTGAGCACGGCCCGCCCGGTATTGCGGGTTCATCTCGAGTGGTCCAAGGCCCGGCTCGAATGGCAGAGACTGCGCTCCATTCAGCTTCAGGCTGACTTCGCTTTTCAGCGCCCGGACATCACCGATACCGATGGTTAGCAGGGCATGGTTGTAGGCAACGGTAATTGTCCCCCCATGCATGGCTCGGAACATATTGGTAGGACGCGCGGCAAAGCGACCACGCAATTGCAAGCTCCCGTGATAAACCGGCAGTGAATAGATTGACTTTTTGCGATCCTCGACACCAATGTCACCTCCAATTTCCAATACGTCTGGAAACAGGACAGCCGCGCGCTGTACAACCTTGGTCACGCTCTTGTCGTCGATCTCCTGCCGGTAAGTCTCCGTGTAGGGAACCACCAGATACGGGCCGTTCACTTCCTGCGTACCTCCCCAGGATTTTGCGATATCACGCGCGACCTCTTGCGCTCGATCCGCCCGCTCTTCAACGAGTACCCAGACAAAAAGGCTGGGAACCAAAAGCACCATCGTTACAAAGCCAATCAAAACGAATTTGATGGCAGGTGAATTCAGAAATGATTTGGATTTGCCATGACCGCCATTTGAATGCGGCTTGGGACTATTTGCAGGTTCTGAACTGGTTGTGTCTGAATTATTCATACTATCGGAAACCCTCTGCAAGGCGGCGCCCGACCAGATCGGATGCCTTTTCAACGCAAACAGGTTTCCATCCAATCCGGGGAAAGGTTGGACGCGTTCGTTGAGGTTTTTCGCATTGATTTTGCAGAAAACGTGCAACGCCCCGTAGCTCCCGACGATCTCCCCGACACGCCAAAACGCTCACAACAGGTTTGAGAGAGCCCTTCCGATGCACTTGCGTCGGTTCTTCGCCGCACTTATGTCGAAGCAGTCGTTCACTTAATTTTGCAGGTCTCATGTTCCAAGCCGCTTCCAGAGCCATGTCTCAGGTTTTTGAACCTCCGTTTCGTTCAATCTTCTGGAAAATGATCGGCTTTACGCTCGGTGTCCTGCTGGTTGTCTGGATCACTCTCCAGGGCTTGGTCGTAAACTTTGTCGAGTTGCCCTATGGATGGATGGACACAGCACTTTCGATCCTGACAGGCATTGGTGCGATATTCGCGCTTGGCTTTCTGATTGCGCCAATCTCGGCGCTCTTTGCAGGTCTTTTCCAAGATGACATAGCCGACATTGTCGAGGCGCGTGACTATCCTGACGACCGACCGGGCCGTGCATTGCCATTTGCTCAATCGATTGGCCAGACCATCAAATTCACAGGCGTTGTCATTCTGGGGAACATTTTTGCGCTCCTGCTGCTTCTGATTCCAGGCATTAACCTGATCGCTTTTTTCCTGGTGAACGGCTACCTGTTGGGACGAGAATTCTTCGAATTTGCTGCAATGCGTTTCATGCCCGCTGCGGAGGCAAAAGCATTCAGAAAAGCACGGAGCGGGACCGTCTTTCTTGCAGGCCTGATTATCGCTGGCCTGTTGGCGGTGCCAATCCTAAATCTGGTAACGCCGATTTTTGCCACGATTTTCATGCTGCATCTGTTCAAGATGCTCGCGGCCAAACATCCCGGTTACTCAAGCATTGATCAAACGAGCTAGCCGCTCTTATTGCCCAAGTTTCCGGCATTTCTGACGGTTCCTCTCTTCAAACCCTTGCATCCGGCCCACCGATCTGAAGAACTGCCTCTTCAAGCGGAAGGAAGACATGCAGAGTTTATTGACAGAAATCGCGGCAGCAGCGGCTTCCAGCCCCGACAAAGGCAGCGTGGCAACCTACATTCCAGAACTTGCCGACATAGATCCCGAGCAATTCGGAATGTGCGTCGCGCTGGCGAGTGGGGACGTGTTTTGTGCAGGCGATGCTGACACGCCCTTTTCAATACAGTCAGTGTCGAAGGTCTTTGCGCTCGCCCTTGCGCTTGGACACGTCGGCGACCAGTTGTGGAACCGGGTCGGCCGCGAACCCTCCGGCCTGTCGTTCGATCTCGATCCTGCTGCTAGAGCGGGAGGACGGTATTCCGCGCAATCCATTTATCAATGCAGGCGCCCTGGTAACGACGGATACCTACCTTTCCGGATCATCTCCGCGCGAAGCGCTGGCCGCACTTTTGAGGTTCATGCGCGCAGCTGCAGACGACGACAGCATTCATATCAACGAAGATGTCGCCAAATCGGAAATTGCGACCGGGCACCGAAACTTCTCGCTGGCACATTATCTTGCCTCGCATGGCAACTTGCGCAATTCCGTCGACAAGGTTCTTGGCACCTATTGCCATCAATGCGCCGTGGAAATGACCTGCCGACAACTGGCCCTCGCTGGACGCTTCTTGGTCGATTCTCCCACCATGCCGGCACTCGTTTCCATCGAACGGCGGCGGCGAATCAACGCACTCATGATGACTTGCGGCCACTATGACGGGTCCGGAGACTTTGCCTTTCGGGTCGGAATGCCCGGCAAGAGCGGTGTCGGCGGCGGCATTCTGGTTATTTCTCCAGGACGTGCAGCAATCGCCGTTTGGTCACCCGGGCTGAACCGGTATGGCAATTCGAAATTGGGAACGGAGGCCATGGAAACCTTTGCGCACAGTACCGGTTGGTCCGTCTTCGGCGTGCCGCATCCGGCTTGAGCATTGCTGCTGAATTGCGTGAAGTGTGTGAAAGAGACAAACCTGCATTGCACAAGGGATACAGCTCCGAGCGAACCTCTTGCGCCAGTCACTTTTTGTCACCGTGTGAATTAAAACGATTCAGAAGTAGTCTCGGCTCGTTTTGGCCTTTAGGATATTTTGACGTTTGAAGGCGTTAGCGCTAGAACCCCTCTAGACAACGCTTTGATTTGCTTACGTTTGCGTAAACGTAAACTTGAGCGAAATGAGCTAAGGATGTCACGTTTGCCAGTGTCGCCCATTACCGGTGCGGTGCGTCTCCAAAAGGCGAATGATGCATTCTTGCCTCATGTCGCTCTGCGTCGTACGGGAGAGGAATTCCATGCCGAACGCCGATCTGCGGGGCAACCGCCCGCTATCGCCCCATCTTCAGATTTATAAGCCTATTCTGACGATGGTCATGTCCATACTGCATCGTATTACCGGTGCAGCACTCTATTTCGGCACCATCCTTCTGGCATGGTGGCTCATCGCAGCTGCAGCCGGGCCGGCCTATTTCGATTTCGTCAACGAGATTTACGGCTCAATTCTGGGCCGCCTGATCCTGTTCGGCTTCACCTGGGCGCTGGTACATCACATGCTCGGCGGTCTTCGGCACTTTGTGTGGGATATGGGCGCCGGCTTTGGCAAGGACGCCCGGGAGTGGCTCGCCAAGGCGACCATAGTCGGCTCTGTCTCGCTCACGCTGATCCTTTGGATCATCGGCTACATCGTTCGATAAAGGAGAGTGTCATGACAGATATGCGCACACCCTTGAACAAGGTTCTCGGACTTGGATCGGCAAAAGAAGGCACAGACCACTTCTGGAAACAGCGCCTGACAGCCGTCGCCAACGTCTTTCTGATTTCATTCTTTGTGATCCTGGTGATTTCGATGCAAGGCGCCAGCCATGGCGATGTGATCGAAACGCTCAAGAATCCGCTTGTTTCCATTATCCTCCTCCTGGTGATCCTCTCCGGCGTCTATCACATGAAACTCGGTATGCAGGTCATAATCGAGGACTATGTGCATGGCGATGGCATCAAGTTCCTGACGCTTATGGCAAACACCTTCTTTTGCGCCTTTATCGGCTTCGGCTGCATTTTTGCGGTTCTTAAAATTGGCTTTGGAGGCTGACCCGAATGGCCAAGACGTATGAATTTGTCGACCACAAATATGATGTGGTCGTTGTTGGTGCCGGTGGTGCGGGTCTGCGCGCGACACTCGGCATGGCTGAACAGGGACTTCGCACTGCCTGTATCACCAAGGTCTTTCCAACGCGTTCCCACACTGTTGCCGCGCAGGGCGGTATCGCCGCGTCACTGACAAACATGACGCCGGACTGCTGGGAATGGCACATGTATGACACGGTCAAGGGATCGGACTGGCTCGGTGACACCGATGCCATGGAATACCTTGCCCGTGAAGCGCCCAAGGCGGTTTATGAACTCGAGCACTACGGTGTGCCGTTCTCGCGAACCGAGGATGGGCGTATCTACCAGCGTCCCTTTGGCGGGCACATGCAAAATTACGGCGAAGGCCCGCCCGTGCAGCGCACCTGTGCGGCGGCAGACCGGACCGGCCATGCTATCTTGCACACGCTTTACGGCCAGTCTCTGCGCAACAACGCCGAGTTCTATATCGAGTATTTCGCGCTCGATCTGATCATGTCCGAAGACGGTGTTTGCCAGGGTGTGATTGCTTGGAACCTCGACGACGGCACGATGCACCGCTTCTCGGCCAAGATGGTCGTGCTGGCGACCGGCGGCTACGGACGTGCCTATTTCTCCGCAACGTCTGCCCATACCTGCACCGGCGACGGCGGCGGCATGGTGGCACGCGCGGGGCTGCCGCTACAGGACATGGAGTTCGTGCAGTTCCATCCGACCGGAATCTACGGATCGGGTTGCCTGATCACGGAAGGTGCCCGCGGCGAAGGCGGTTATCTGGTCAACTCCGAGGGTGAACGCTTTATGGAGCGTTATGCGCCTTCAGCCAAGGATTTGGCGTCCCGTGACGTTGTTTCACGCTGCATGACGATGGAGATCCGTGAAGGCCGCGGTGTCGGCAAGGACAACGATCACATCTTCCTGCATCTGGATCACCTGGACCCAGCGCTGCTGGCTGAACGTTTGCCCGGCATTTCGGAATCGGCGCGCATCTTCGCCGGTGTCGATGTCACCAAGGATCCGATCCCGGTCTTGCCGACTGTTCACTACAACATGGGCGGCATCCCGACCAACTATTGGGGGGAAGTCCTGAACGCGGATGGCGACAATCCGAACCGCATTCAGCAAGGTCTCATGGCTGTTGGTGAAGCAGGCTGTGCGTCGGTTCACGGCGCCAACCGGCTTGGCTCCAACTCGCTCATCGACCTTGTGGTGTTCGGCCGCGCGGCTGCGATCAAGGCCGGGGAAGTCGTTGACCCGAAAGAAGCCATTCCAACGCCGAGCGAAGCATCCTGCGACAAGATCATGGACCGTTTCGACACGCTGCGGAACGCCAACGGCTCAGTTGCAACGGCCGATCTTCGCGACAAGATGCAACGCGCCATGCAGGAAGACGCTGCTGTCTTCCGCACCCAGGAAAGCCTTGAAGCCGGATGCAATCGCCTGAGTGAGATCTGGGGTGAAATGAAAGACCTGAAGGTCACCGACCGGTCTTTGATCTGGAATTCCGATCTGGTGGAGACGCTGGAACTGGAAAACCTGATGGCCAACGCCATCACCACGGTCTATGGCGCGGAAGCCCGCAAGGAAAGCCGCGGTGCGCACGCGCGCGAGGACTTCAAGGACGGTCCATTTTCCGGACGGAACGACGAAGAATGGCGCAAGCACACCCTGGCATGGGTCAATGACGCAGGCGAGGTCAAGCTGGACTACCGTCCTGTCGTTCTGGACCCGCTGACCACGCATGACGAAGGCGGGATCGATCCGAAGAAGATCGCGCCCAAGGCGCGCGTCTACTAAGGAAGCAGCACGTTGAGTGAGGCGGCAACTCTATTGGACACAAGCAGTCCGTTCGGCACCTACAGGGCCGAACGGCTGGTTCGTGCTGCCTGGCGTCTGGCAGATCGTCATGACCTCTCCAGAGGATTGCGCAAGCGTATCCGCGCCTTGGTCGCAAAGGTTTTCAAGGGACCTTACGACTTGGAGGCGGACGGCCTCAAATTCCGGATTTATCCGGGTGAAAACTATGACGACCGAAAGTTACTGGCCAAGGGGCGGCTGCCCGAGCGCGAAGAGCACAAGCTGATCGAACCGCTGCTCGGACCCGGCAAGACTTTCGTGGATGTTGGGGCAAATATCGGATCCTATGCGATTTTTGCCGCTCACCGCGGGGCCAGGGTTGTTGCGATCGAGGCCAATCCTCAGACGGCTTCCAAGCTCAGCTTCAATGTCTTCGCAAATGCTCTGGACAGTGTCACGGTGATCAATTCCGCAGTCGGTCCACGCGAAGATACGCTGCCGCTTTGGCACGAACCGAGCAATTGCGGTTTCGCCACCTTTGTGAAGGATCTGACCACCGGCGAATGGGCCGGAGACTGGTCGCAGACCTTCGTCAAGGTCAGGCCCTTGACCGCCATAACAGACGACCAGGGACTTAAACGGATCGACCTCCTGAAAGTGGATGTCGAAGGGTTCGAAGACCGGGTGGTGCTGCCCTTCCTGAGGCACGCGGACAGGCCACTCTGGCCCCGTGTGATCCTGCTTGAAACAAATTGCCGGCCTTATTGGACCGAGGACTGCCTGAGCGAATTGGCAGACCGAGGGTACGAGATCACAGGCCAGACGAATGACAACATGGTCCTTGAGCTTAAAGAAGAAGCTTGAAGATACTCTGGCCCAGGACGCGAACCGGGCCCAACGCGGAGCAGTAACAAATGGTTCAGCTGACGCTTCCTCGGAACTCTCAGGTGACGGAAGGCAAGGTGTGGGACAAGCCGGAGGGGGCGACCAACCTGCGTGAATACCGCATCTATCGTTGGAATCCGGATGACGGGCGCAACCCTCGCGTCGACACGTATTTTGTCGACGCGGACAATTGCGGGCCGATGGTTCTGGATGGGCTTATCTATATCAAGAACAAGATCGACCCGACGCTGACGTTCCGCCGCTCCTGCCGGGAAGGCATTTGTGGTTCCTGCGCGATGAATATCGACGGCACCAACACGTTGGCCTGCACCAAGGGCACAGATGAAATTGCCGGCGATGTGGTCAAGATCTACCCGCTTCCGCATATGGCGGTGGTCAAGGACCTCGTGCCGGACCTGACCCGCTTCTATGCCCAGCACCGGTCTATCGAACCCTGGCTGCAGACGGTTTCGCCTGCCCCGGAAAAGGAATGGCGCCAATCCCATGAGGACCGCGTCAAGCTGGACGGCCTTTATGAGTGCATTCTGTGTGCTTGTTGCTCCACGTCGTGCCCGAGCTATTGGTGGAACGGTGACCGTTATCTCGGCCCGGCTATTCTGCTGCAGGCGTATCGCTGGCTGATCGATAGCCGCGACGAGGCAACCGGCGAGCGGCTCGACAATCTGGAAGACCCGTTCCGGCTGTATCGCTGCCACACTATCATGAACTGCTCTCAGGCTTGTCCGAAAGGCCTGAACCCGGCCAAGGCAATCGCTGAAATCAAGAAAATGATGGTGGAACGGCGGGTCTGACCTTAGCTGATCACCTGAACTTTGAAGGCCGTCCAAAGGACGGCCTTTTTGTTTGCGGACCACCGATGTTGTGTTGCGTCCCGCTCCGGTGAACGAAGACCGCTTTAGGGCGTCGATAGTCCCCTACCGGAGCAAAAAATCCAAGCCTTTATTCGATGAAGCTGTGATTGCAGTCACAGCAAAATAAATCGTGTGCGGTGATAGTTAGTCAATGCTTAGAAAACCGTCAAAATACTTATAATTCATATAGTTACGCCAGCCTCGTCAAAAAAGACACTTGATGTGGGCCAAATTGTTCCAGCAAACCACTCAAGGCTGAACCCTATGCAGGAATTTTGGAAACATCCCGCACTGTCCTATCTGCAAACCTCGTTCTTTCAACACCACTCGAATATGTACCCCGCAGATTATGGCAGTCATTACAAATCTTTGCCTGTCCCCGTCGGCAACTCGGTTATTCGGGTGGCGGTGAATGGATACCGATCCAACTACACGAGTGCACGCAAAGCCGAATGCAACGCGCTTCTCAGGGTTGTCCGAAAATTCTGCGACCAGCCAGGAAGCGACTATCAACAAGCAGGAGAATGGACCCGCACCTGTCTGGCCCGCGTCGTCTCCTGTTTTGCAGGCCAAGGCATGCCGGAGGAAATTTCCCTGCTGTGTTGCCTCGCTGTCGAAAGCAAATACAAAACTATTGGCGAGTTGCCGCAATGGGCCTGGGCAAATTTCGGCATGGACTGCGTTGGCTTCGTCAGTAGCTATCTGATCGCTCTCGGCCAATTTCAAAAGATGGTGACATATATTCCGAAGTACAAATTCATTGCCGATGTTGCCAGATCCGTCGATGATATCAAATATGACAACGCCATCCTTTGGGCCGATGTTGAAGGCGGTAATGCGAAGGTTCGTCGAAATCCCGGGAACAAGTCACACATTGCTATCGTGGAGTGCTGGGAACAATACGGCAGCACCCTCTACGTGGCGCAATCGGCCAGTTCAAAGAAGGGTGTCGACTTTGACCGGGTTTATGAAATTGTGCAGGAGCCCAAGTCCAGCCAACGGGATCGCGCCTACTGGAAAATCCGCCCGAAGGGATCCTATACGACCAGCAAGGTTGTGATTACCAAATCCATTCCGATTTTTGCAGGCTCAAACTGACTGAATACGCCGAGAACTACTCTCGCCAGTCCCATTTGCCTTTCGGATCGGATTTGTCGATCGCCAGACCGGCGATTTCACCGTGCGTGTCCGTTGAGACCTTAACGTATTCCTTGGACTGCCAGACCGGATAGCCGCCCTTGATGATATCAATGCCGATCTTGATCGTCTTGTAATCGAGATCCCGCTTGGCGACCGCGCCACCAATGGCATAGCCCTGCTCGTAAACACCTGCTGTTTGAGAGTTTGTCAAAACAAGGCCGAACCCGATTGTCCGGCTTTTGCGGCTGGGGATCATGGCAGCTGTCGTTCTGGCAGACGCTTTCATTCGTCCCAGTTGCACTGTCGCTGGCAAGAGCTCTCCCGTCCGGTCTTTCTTGGTAAGATTCCGCGGATCTTTCGGATCTGACCCGGTAAATTTGACTTCTTCCTGCTTGAAACGGATCCGAGGATCATATCCCCATTCATCTATACGTATGGCCACGTTGAAGTCGGTGCCGTCCGGTTCTGGAATGCCTTCAATCTGCAGAATGAGTTCATTGCCCGAGGATGGCGTCAGGCGCCATTTCGGTTTTGCGTAATACCAGGCGTTTTGCGTTCCAAACGGGATCAGCTTTGTCTTTTCGTACCAAAACCCGACACCTGCTCCAAGACTCGGAAGGCACGGAAAAATGTAGTACTTTTGAGGATCGCGATTTTTCAGATAGTCCTTGTCGAGTAGGTTTTCCGACTCGCCAACAAGGATGTTGAACGCGGTCTTGAATTCGTTCGAACCCGCTATTTGCTCAATGTTTTCCTGGTTCTTTAAATATGCACTTATGATGGGCCTGAGCTTTGGCATCAAAGTGGTCAGGCCAGCTGCCATTTCAACTTTCTTCTTTGAAATCCACTCCGTGCCTAGCGACGCTTGCCAGTCATAACCGCCATCGCTGAGGCTGAGTGACTTGAAGTGTTCGAAGTCTCGAACACCGCGCACAAACACAAGCGAGGGAGCTTCCAGATGCGCTTGAGCCATTGCTCCCACTCTTGCGCCGACTATCAGTGCATCCAGCCGGTCCCGTTTTCCTGAAAGGCTCCACAGGGCACATGCTGTCCCCGATCCACCGAGGATAAATGAAGCGTTTGCGCCGCCGACCGTAAATCCGGCCCAAACATCCGCGAATGTGTCTTTGCTCACCGAAAAACCTCAAACAAATAGTCACCAAATCTGCCGTAAAATTCCGGCATGCTCCTTACAAGAAAAAGTAGAGAAAAAATCCCCTTAAACCCTGTGTGCGGAGTTAAATCAGAAGCAGTGACCTTTCAAAAAGATACAACTGTTGATTATCAGACTTTAATACTGAAAAAGGATCAGAATTCACGCCGATATACAAGCTCTAAGACGCCGGAAAAAAACGAAATGTATTAGTAAATCTTGCAGCGTTGAACAAAAATTCGTGAATACAAGCAGATTGCTCTAAGCGATTCTCAAGCTGCGCAAAGGCGTGCTTCGTTCATTTTCCGATTGCGCGCTGAAGACGGCTAATTCGAATTGAAATCCGGACCTCCGAACAAGACGAATGGCAGCTGGAGAAGGTCCGCATACCTCAGAATTGCGTCCGGGCCTTCAGCGCCTGCGTGAGTGTGCCCTCATCGAGATAGTCGAGTTCACCACCAACCGGCACTCCATGTGCCAACCGGGTGACATTGACCTCAAGATGCGAAAGCTGATCCATGATGTAGTGGGCTGTCGTCTGGCCCTCTACCGTTGCGTTGATCGCAAGGATGATCTCGTCCAAAGGCTCGTTTGCGCAGCGGTCTATCAGGGTCGCCAGGTTGAGATCGTCCGGACCGACCCCGTCAAGTGGAGAGAGAGTACCGCCAAGTACATGGTAGCGGGCATTGACAGCTCCGGCGCGTTCCAGGGCCCAGAGATCAGCAACATCTTCCACAACGACCAGAACCGACTGATCGCGTTTGGGATCAGCACAGATGGTGCAAGGGTCCGACGTGTCGACCGTTCCGCAGGTGCTGCAGATGCCAATTTCGCTGACCGCGACGCCCATGGCCTCCGCCAGCGGGACCAATAACTGATCCTTTTTCTTGATGAGATGAAGTGCTGCGCGGCGCGCCGAGCGCGGTCCGAGGCCCGGCAACTTTGCAAGCAGCTGGATCAACCGCTCGATTTCCGGCCCCGCAACACTTTTCTGCGCCATTTGCTGCCTGCCCCGTCTCTTAAAACGGCAGCTTCATATCGGCGGGCAGACCCAATCCACCCATGAGCTCCTGGGTCTTTTCCTGGATCAGGATCTCGACCTTGGCCTTGGCTTCCGTGTGAGCTGCCATGATCAGGTCTTCCAGAATTTCAGCTTCTTCTTCCTTCAGCATCGAAGGGTCAATTTTCAGGCTTTTGAGCTCACCTTTTCCGTTGAGCGTCACAGTGACAAGGCCGCCGCCGGATGAAGCAACCGCCTCTATGTCGACGATCTGCTCTTGCAGAGAACCCATCTGCTCCTGCATCTGCTTGGCCTGTTTCATCATCTTGAGGAAGTCCACGGGGTCTCTCCTTGAATATGCATGTGTGCCGAACCGGCGAGCTTCGTTTGATGATAGCGTTTAGAAGAACGTTCAGCGAATTACCAGCCCCAACTCACTGCCCGAGCATCGACCGGATGTGGGGTGGCATCAAGTCCGAGAGGTGCTCTCCGATACTATTCAATGCCTGTTTCCGGGCGACCTAAAACAGCTTCTACGCCTCCTTGAAACAAAGATAGAAGATCCTCGCGATGAGATAGAGCGCAACGAAGAAGAAGACACCGATAATGGCCAGCACAACAAGGAACTTGGTGAAGTCATCAATTCCGCTTCTGGAAATAACAAACATGGACAGGAACGTGACGAACCCCGTCACGAAGAAGAAGATGAAATTCCATTTGATCTTGTGATCTCTCGCCATCTTGGCCACCAGATCACCGGAGCCGTCAATCGTCTTCGTCATCGCCAAGCGCCTCGCCTAAAAGGGGGTCTGAAACCATCGGATCGGCCAGAGCAGCTTCATCCTCTTCCGATACCTGCACCTTCACGTCGACAACCTTCGCCCCGGGGAATGCTGAAAGCAGAGCAGCGACGGTCGGATGGGACTTGGCGTCCGACAGCAGTTGTTGCTGGTTGGCTTCCTGCTCTTCATGAATGGTTGGACGGCCCTGATTGCGCGAGACAACCACGAACCATCTCTGGCCTGTCCATTCCAGCAGCTTTCGGCCGAATTCGCCCGCGATATCGGCAGGCGCATCTTCCGTTGGCTGAATTTCGATCTTGCCCGGTTCGAACTTGACAAGCCGCATCTGCCGCTGGATGGCGACCTTCATCGGGATATCGCGCTTTTCTGAAGCCAGAGCGACACAGTCACGCAGGTTTTTCAGACTGTAGGTCGGTTCGGCCGAAACCTTTGGTTCGGGTGTGGCCATTGGCTGCACTTCAGCTTTCGGCAAACCGCCTTCGATTGCTGCTAGTTGAGGCCGGCCCAAGATTTGTGCCGGCCGTGCCTGCATGGAGGGCCCACCGCCGGCAGGTCCTGAACCATGTGAAGCTCCAACGGCCATCGCCGTTCCACTGCCGCCACCTGGGCCAGCGCCGCCACCTGGGCCACCGCCGCCACTCGACGGGGCGCTGCTGGGAGCGCTTGCACCTGCGAACGGGTTATTGCCATTCTTGATCTGTGCCATCAGGTCGCCAGGGTCCGGCAGGTCGACAGCATAGGCCAATCGTACCAGCACCATATCCGCGGCAGCGAGCGGTTTCGATGCCGCCTGCACCTCTTGCACGCCTTTCAGCAGGATCTGCCACGCCCGGGACAACAGGCGCACGGAAATTTTTTCAGCGAACTCACGGCCGCGACCACGCTCTGCTTCGGTTACCGAAGCTTCGTCGGCAGCCTTTGGCGCCACCTTCATGCGCGTCACCAGATGGGTGAAATCCGCGAGATCCGTCAGCACGATAGCCGGATCCGCTCCGACATCATACTGCGCTTGAAGTTCTGCAAGCGCGCTTTCAATGTCGCCGCTCATCAGGTGCCCGAAGAGGTCAATAACCCTTGCCCTATCCGCCAGACCGAGCATCTCACGCAGGTCACCAGCTTCGATCGCACCGCCACCATGAGCCATCGCCTGATCCAGCAGAGACAGTGAATCGCGCGCAGAGCCTTCACCTGCCCGGGCAATCAGCATCAAGGCCTCATCCGAAATCTGAATGCCTTCCGCATCAGAAATCCGCTTCAGAAGGCCGATCAGTTTCGACTGATCTATCCGACGCAAATCAAAGCGCTGACATCGGGAGAGAACGGTGATTGGAACTTTGCGGATTTCGGTGGTCGCGAAAATGAACTTCACATGTTCCGGCGGTTCTTCGAGGGTCTTGAGCAGACCGTTGAAAGCCGCATTGGACAGCATGTGGACTTCGTCGATGATATAGACTTTGTAACGCGCTGTGGCCGGACGATATCGGGAAGCGTCAATGATCTCGCGAATGTCGTTGATACCGGTATGGGACGCGGCGTCCATCTCGATCACATCGACATGGCGTCCTTCCATGATCGCCTTGCAATGGGTGCCTTCCTGATCGAGCTTTACCGTTGGCCGATCGGCGACGCCGGGCACTTCGTAATTCAGCCCTCGTGCGAGAATACGCGCTGTTGTCGTTTTTCCGACACCGCGCACACCTGTCAGCATCCAGGCTTGGGCAATCCGGCCTGTGTCAAACGCGTTTTCAAGCGTTTGAACCATTGGTTCCTGACCAACCAGATCCTCAAAGGTCTTGGGTCGATACTTTCGTGCGAGCACACGGTAAGCGCCATCCTGCGCGGCGGGTTGCGCCACACTGCTATCGCTGATCAGACCGGGAGCTTCACCGGCCGCCTCTTCCGGAAAACCTGTTTCATCCATGAGCCGCACAATAGCGGTTTTTTCGCAAAGATGGACGGCTTATTGAAAAGATTTCTGTGTGTGAAGGTCGCACCCAGCAGTGAGCCGACCCAATGGTGAGCTCAAGCACTGCAACGGTCTGGCATCAAGAAAACGGTCCTGGCGTTCTTGCTGTTCAAACGGTCTGGCGAGTACCAGTTTCCCATCAAGGACCTGGACATCAGGTCGGTGTTTTTCTCCATGAATTCGCCGAAGGTTTGGTGGGAGTCGATGCCATTCGCTCCGACAAAAGGCTCAAGAAAGCCAGGGTGACAGTCAGATTGAACTTGCCTGGCGCACCTGCTTTGCTGGCAATGCCTCGCAATGCCCTGGAATACGTGCGCGCCGCGTCCAGAAAATCGTATCTCTGCAACATCTGACAGGCAACGCCAATATGGTCGAGATGGCTGAAGCCACTCGCATCAAGTGTTTCCGCCTCAAAACGATCGGCCAAGATGCGATAGTCCCTATCTGTCATCGCGCGACCCTTCCTTGAGTTTATGGCTGTCCTCTGCCGAAAGCGCCAGATCGTAAACGCTTTTGAGCTGTTGGATCTTGCCAATTGTTTCTTTCGAAAAGGGTGGTTTGTTTTCAAAGCAATGGAGCGCCATGCCTTCGATCAAATCGCCCAAAGAAATGTCCAGATGCTCCGCAAGGCCTTTGAGAACCTTGAGAAGCCTCTTCTCCAGACGCACACCGGTCTGAACGCGTTCAATCTTTTTGCTCATTTGTTACTTTGGTACAATGGTACCTTATTTGTCAATACGCTTCGCGCGCTTCTGGAGCGTGAGCTTGCAGGAAAGATTGAGAGATCGAGGAAGACCAGCCACAAAAAAACACCGCTCCAAAGGGCGGTGTTACCTGCAGCCATCTTGTGGCTGAAATGGGTGGGAGGCTGGCACGGCGACCCGTGCCGAGGCTCGTTAGGGCTGCTTCCTTCCGGATCTGACCCGGTTGGCGAGTGGCTCGTCCACCACCAACCTCCCGAGCGCCTTATATCAGATGCCCCCAGGGGTTTGGCAAGGGCTGGAAAGATGTTTTTTCAACAACGCAATTCATGGAAACCACGGATTAGGGACGCAGTGTCGCCAGCTTCAGACCAAATCCCATGAACACCAAACCGGTCACACCCTTGAGCCACCGCTGAAATGAGGGATTGCCAGCCGCCCGGCTCACTTTCGCAAGCAGCATGATCATGGCCCCGAACCAGACAGCGTTGATCAGGGAATGCGTCGCGACAAGCATCATGGACGCAGCTATCGCGCCCTCGCCAGCTGGAATGAACTGCGGAAAGGCCGCCAGATAGAACATCGAAACCTTCGGATTGAGCGCATTTGTGAGGAAGCCCTCGCCAAAGGCCCGAACCAGCGTGCGTTTGTTACGCGCCGGTTGAACCTTCGATGCGATCACCTTACGGGAAAGCGCATCGCGCAATGCTTTCAGACCAATCCAGAAGAGGTAGGCAGCACCAACCATCTTAACAACGAAAAAGGCTTCGGCTGAGTGCACCAGGATAACGGAGATCCCCAGGATCGAGAGGGATCCATGCAAGAAAAACGCAGACACGAAACCGCCGACATTCGAAAAGGCGGCAGCACGACCTGATGTCGGAACCGTCTTGGCAATCAGCACACCATTTGGGCCCGGCGACATGACCAGCAATGCGGTAACAAGCGTAAAACTTAAAAGTGTTTCCAATGACATGACAAAGGCCCAGTGACTGATGACAAGGTCTTTCTGGCTGAGAATGCGGAAGACCGGTTCACATGGCATTCAATCTAGCTCTATGGTGTTGAATTGCAATCCGGGACATCGCCACCTGCGGATTGCGCAACCCCGCTTCAGTGTTCACGGAACAAGATCATGTCCTCTTTTGCCATCAATCCCCGCCTGGAAGGCGACAGCTATTTCGTTGAAGATTTGCCGCTGTCCCAGCTTCGACTGATGAAAGACGCAAATTATCCCTGGCTTATGCTGGTTCCCCGCGGTGCCGATCTTGTTGAACTGATTGACCTGTCCGCTGAGGACCAGCAACAGCTGATGCGCGAAATCGCAATGACCAGCATGGCCCTGAGGGTGGCTACAGACTGCGAGAAGCTCAATGTCGGTGCGCTTGGCAACCAGGTATCGCAATTGCATATTCACGTGATTGCCCGATTTAGAGCAGATCCGGCCTGGCCAGGGCCCGTCTGGGGTGCTGTGCCTTCAATCCCTTATGAGCCTGAGAAGGCGGACAGCCTGATTGCGGACCTCCGGCGCGCGCTGGCCGATGCCACGGCTTGAATTGAACAAGCCACGAACAGGGCTAGCGCTGGACAGCACCCAACCACCGACTTAGTGTCAGGCATCGATCATCCTGCCTTCACCTTTTCAAGGAATACTAGATGCGCGCGCCCGCTGCCGGTCTCCAACCGATGGAGATGAGTTTTCTCGGCAACACACTTGACCGGCAATCCACGAAACGAGGTGACAAAGCTTATATCGACGGGCTGTTGCAAAGACCGGACACGCAATTTGTCCTGTCGACGGACAAGACTCTGGTCTTCAGGGGCGATGACATCCAATCGATCGGCCACAGCCTTTCCGAGGCCGTCGCTTTGGGAGCGGAAACCAAGGAGATGGTGTTCCTCGGGTTAAGGCCTGAAAACGGTCAAGCCGTATTTGCAACCACCGTCCCACATACTGACGATGACCTGTCGGAGCGACCAGGCCTTCAGTCGATCGACTTGAGAAATCTTGCGCTGAAAAACCTATTGTCGCCTGAAGACCTTGGTGCCCTTGCACAGGCAAGAGCTCTTATTCACTGGCATCGCACGCACCGCTTTTGTTCCAGCTGTGGTGAGAAATCAGTCATGGCAGAAGCTGGATACCGTCGCGATTGTCCAACCTGTGGCGCACCGCATTTTCCGCGCACTGACCCTTGCGTGATCATGCTGATCACCGATGGGGACCGTGCCTTGCTCGGTCGGCCCGCACGGCTTCCGGAAGGGATATATACGACCCTTGCCGGTTTCATGGAGCCTGGCGAAACAATCGAACAGGCCGTGCGACGCGAAACGCTCGAAGAATCCGGCATAGTCGTGGGCGATGTTCAGCTGATCTCCAATCAACCCTGGCCGTTTCCGGCAAACCTGATGCTTGGATGTATCGGCACTGCAAACACTTTCGAAATCGAAATTGAAGACGATGAGTTGGAAGCATGCAAGTGGTGCAGTCGTGAGGAAGTCCGTCAAATGGTTGCCGGCACTCACCCTGAAGAGCACAAGATACCGCCGTCTATTTCGATCGCCTATGAGCTCATCATTGGCTGGCTCGATGGAGTAATCTGATGACCTGGTGCGTTTACCTGACCCATCCTGAAGTGAAAATCGATCCCGACGTCCCCGTTCCCGAATGGGGCCTGTCCGACGTCGGCCGTGAACGCGCGGGAAAAGCGACCTTTTTGCCGTTTGCCAAAGAGATCAAACAGGTGATTTCGAGCGCCGAGGTCAAGGCTGTTGAAACCGCGCAGGTGTTTTCGGGCCGTCTGAATGTTTTTCACCGTGTATTGCAGTTTCTGCACGAGAACGACCGCAGCGCCACCGGCTTTCTTCCCCCCGAGGAATTTGAAGAGACAGCGGATGCTTTTTTTGCCAACCCTGCGGCGTCCATTCGAGGATGGGAAAGAGCTATTGACGCGCAGGATCGCATCGTGAACGGCGTTCGCAGCGCGTTGCGACACATCCCTGACGACCAGCCGGTGCTTTTTACCGGTCACGGAGCTGTCGGGACACTCTTGATGTGCCATTTGATGGCAACTCCAATCTCAAGGCACTTTGACCAGAAACGCGGCGGTTGCTGGTACCGTTTCGAAAAAGACTGGCTGAGCAGCCAGGAAGGACGGCATTTGGGCTGGACAGAGCTCTAAAGTCGGTCGGTCCTGGCCCCGGATCGTGATAGGCTGCAGCGCTGATTTAAGACTGTGGAGCCTGCCTGTGATCCGCCCGTTGCCCTTTCTACTTGCCGCCATCTTGATTTTCGGCAGTCAATCATTGCCAGCTTCAGCGGGCAAATACGACAGCCAGTTCCGGCAATTTCTGCAAAGTGAAATTATTCCGGCCGCGCGAAAGGCGGGTGTTTCACAGGCAACACTCGACAGGGAGTTGTCCGGTCTCGCTCCGGATACGTCACTTCCGGGTCTGGTTGGCCCTGGTGGCAAGGGCGCGCCTCCGAAAGTCAATTTCCAGGCGGAGTTCCGAACGCCTTCGCGTTACTTCAGAGACAGCCAGTTCAATTCACTTGTGCCGGGCGGGCGCAGCCTCATGCAGAAACACGCATCCGCACTTCAGCGGATCGAGGCGCGATATGGCGTTCCCAAGCGCATCATCCTGGCAATCTGGGCACGTGAATCGGGCTATGGTGGAGCTAAAATCCCTCACGATGCCCTGCGGGTTGTCGCCACGCAGGCTTTCATGGGTCAGCGGCCGGATTTTTTCAAAGGGGAGGTAATTGCCGCGCTCAGGATCTTGCAGAACGGCGACATTTCAAGGCGTGCGATGAAAAGCTCCTGGGGTGGAGCCATGGGGCAGCCGCAGTTCCTGCCATCGTCTTATCTGAAATATGCCGTCGATTTCGACGGCGACGGTAAGCGCAATATCTGGACATCACAGGTCGACACGATGGCTTCGATCGCGAATTACCTTGCAGAACACGGCTGGGCAAAGGGCCGGGACTGGGGCTATGAGGTTGTCTTGCCGGAAAACGTCTCCTGTACGCGCGAGGGTCCGGACAACCGGCAAAAAATTTCCGCTTTTGTGCGTGAAGGCGTCAAACGTGTCAGCGGACGGCCATTCCCGGATCATGAATTGAACAAGCCGGGTAACATCCTGTTGCCGGCAGGCCGGTATGGGCCAGCCTTCATTGCGACCGAAAATTTCTATGTGATCAAGGAATACAACGAGAGCGATACCTATGCCCTGTTCGTTGGCCACCTTGCCGACCGCTATGGCAGCAACAAAGCTTTCGCAGGATCATGGAAGCCAATGAAAGAAACCACACGTGGCGCAGTTCGAAACCTGCAACAGCGCCTGGAGGGCCTTGGCCACGATGTCGGCGGCGCTGATGGTTTGATCGGTTTCAAGACACGGCGTTCGATCGGCAAGGATCAGGAAAAGAACGGTTTTTTTGCCACGTGCTGGGTCGGTTAAGGGCCTGAAATCCAACCGCCAACATTCAGCTGATGCGGCAAGCCTGACTTATCAGGAAGCGACGAGGCTTTGCATCGCAAGCACGGCACACATAGTGTCGTGCTTGCGAATTATGACTTTTTGCTTTCATTTTTTATTGTTTTACGATAATTAATTACCTCCATTACCAGAATGGAGTTTCTCGAATGTTTGGACCAATGCTCCAGCGCGCGATCCTGTCGCCGTGCCTGAAATCCCTGTTTGTTGCTTTTTTGGTGTTACTGGGTAAGACCGGCCTTGCCCACAGCGCCGACCTTGACGCTTTCAACCCCGCCAAGACCGATCCGGAGCATTTCCTGATTGCGGTTCAGCATTCGCAAAGGCTGAAAGTCCCGGTGAATGGTGCTCGCATGAAAGTCGTCATGCGAGAGAAATCGACCGGACGCGTTTTGAAACAAAAAGAGATATTTCTGACAAGAACTTCACTGCCCGCCAAGTCTGCAGAACAATTTCATCACGACCAGGATGAGACCGTTTCGATTTTCCGCATTCCCGAAGTTCAGATCGACGAATTGCGATCCCTGCAGGCAAAGTTTCTTTCATTGCCTGAATCGAGGCGGAATGCCATCAGCGGATCGTTGATGATCGACGTCGCCGGTTGCAAGGTAGATCCGGAGGACAACGGACAAATGTTGATCTCAACCTATCTGAAAACGTCGGAGCTTCCAGAGTTCGTTGTCCTTGCTTCGGACTATGACTTGAGAAATGTGCCTTCCAAACCAGGTGTCCAACAGGACGATCCGATCAAACCCTGTCACTGATCTGGATTTCAGGCGTTGTTGGTTCAAACACCAACCACGCCTTCCGGAGCCGTCTCCAAGCGGAAGGCTGCAGCCATAAGCGCCTTTGTATAGTCGGTTTGGGGAGCGTCGAATATCTGCTCTGACGAGCCGGATTCCACAACCTTTCCCTGGCGCATCACGACAACTTCGTTGGCAAGCGCACGAACGACCTTCAGATCGTGTGAAATGAACAGGTAAGCGAGACCATGAGCCTTTTGCAGGTCCCTCAGGAGATCGACGACCTGTGCCTGTACACTCATGTCCAATGCCGATGTCGGTTCATCAAGCATCACGAATTTGGGCTCCAGGACCATGGCCCTGGCGATTGATATCCGCTGCCGCTGACCACCGGAAAACTCGTGCGGGTAACGGTGGCGCGTGGACGCATCAAGGCCAACTTCCTCCAAAGCATTGGCCACCTTTCGGTCGCGTTCTTCTGGCGAAATGTCCGGGAAATGAACCAGCAGGCCCTCGCCTACAATGTCGGCAACGGACATGCGTGGACTTAGAGCGCCAAAGGGATCCTGAAACACGATCTGCATGTCCCGCCGGAGGGGCCGCATTTCCTTCCAGGAGTTGGTCTGGATCTCGTTGCCGTTAAACGCGATGCGGCCGGTAGAAGATATCATGCGCAGGATCGCCAGTCCGAGCGTCGTCTTGCCGGATCCGCTTTCGCCGACAATCCCGAGTGTCTGTCCTTGACGCACGGTGATGTCGATACCGTCAACGGCCTTGATGTGATCGACGGTCTTTCGCAACAGGCCGCGCTTTACAGGAAACCAGACCTTCAGGTTGTCAGCCTGAACCACAATCGGCTTGTCCTTGTCGGTTGCCGGCGGGTCCCCTTTCGGTTCTGCCGCCAGGAGGTGTTTCGTATAGTCATGTTGTGGCTTGTCGAAAATGTCAGCAACCGGCCCCTGCTCGACGATTTTACCCTTGGTCATCACGCATACACGGTCGGCGAACTTTCTCACGATCCCCAGATCATGAGTGATGAAAAGCATGGCCATGCCCTGCTTCTTCTGAAGGTTCTGCAGGAGTTCCAGGATCTGAGCCTGAACCGTCACATCAAGCGCCGTGGTCGGCTCGTCGGCAATCAAGAGATCCGGCTCGTTGGCGAGCGCCATGGCGATCATGACGCGCTGGCGCTGGCCGCCCGATAGCTGATGCGGATAGGATTTCAGGCGTTTTTCCGGCTCCCGGATGCCGACCTGGTTCAACAGCTCAAGAACACGTTCACGCGCTTTGGTGTCACTCATGCCACGGTGGATCTTCAGGATTTCGGAGACCTGCTTTTCCACCGGATGAAGCGGGTTGAGAGACGTCATCGGCTCTTGAAAAATCATCGAGACGCCATTGCCGCGCACTTCGCGAAGTTTTTCCTCATTTGCCTGTAGCAGATCCACACCATTCATCATGATTTTCCCAGAAGGATGGGATGCGGTCGGATAGGGTAACAGGCGCAAAACCGATTGGGCGGACACGGACTTGCCGGACCCACTCTCACCAACCAGAGCGACGGTCTCACCCTTCTTGAGGTCAAACGAGATCCGGTCGACTGCGAGGGTCTGGCGTTTGCCTTGCGTGAAGGCTACGGACAGGTCTTGGACTGAAAGGAGGGTTTCTTTTGTCATTGCCGTTTCCTCCTTAACCCATGCTCTTGCGCGGATCGAATGCATCGCGCACGGCCTCGCCGATGAAGATCAGAAGGCTGAGCATCAGCGAAATCACCACGAAGCCGGTAATGCCGAGCCAGGGGGCCTGAAGATTGTTCTTACCCTGTGCCAACAATTCACCAAGCGAAGCCGACCCGGGCGGTAACCCGAATCCCAGAAAATCCAGCGCCGTAAGGGTCGAAATCGAGCCATTGAGAATAAACGGCATGAATGTAAGCGTTGCGACCATCGCATTGGGGAGCAGGTGCCGCCACATGATGACCGGATTGGACACTCCTAGCGCTCTTGCCGCGGACACGAATTCCAGATTTCGACCCCGCAGGAATTCGGCCCTGACAACGCCGACCAGCGCCACCCAGGAGAAAGCGAGCAGTATGAAAAAGAGTGTCCAGAATCCCGGAACCAGGAACGAAGACACGATCAGGATCAGGTAAAGGGTCGGAATTGCGGTCCAGATTTCGATAAAGCGCTGGAAACCGAGATCGACCCAGCCGCCGTAATACCCCTGGACTGCACCGGCGGCGATGCCGATGACGGAAGAAGCGAGCGTCAGGGCAAGACCGAAGAGGACGGAAATCCGGAAGCCATAGACCATCCGGGCGAGCACATCACGGCCCTGATCATCGGTGCCGAGCCAGTTCCAGTTGCCAATGACGCAGTTCGGATCATCCGCTCCCATTGGGTAACGGGCGCACCGCTCTTCCTTGTTCATGGTCCAGGACGGCGGCGCCGGGGCAGGGATCGGAATGTTGCGGTTCACGGACCGATGATTGTAGCGAACAGGCGGCCAGAGCATCCAGCCATTCGCCGCAATTTCTTCCTGAATGAAGGGATCCCTGTAGTCGGTTACGGCCAAAAAACCACCGAACTTTTCTTCCGGATAGTCGACGAATACTGGCGCGAGCAGTTCACCCTTGTAGGACACCAGAATGGGGCGTTCGTTGGTTAGAAATTCCGCCAGCATCGCCATTGAAAACAGCACCAGGAAAATCCAAAGCGACCAAAAGCCCCTTCGGTTGGCCTTGAAATTCTGAAGACGGCGGCGATTGATGGGTGAAATGCGTGAAGCAGTATAGGGAACGAGGTCCGCAGTGTCGTTGTGTTCGGTGACCGGTTCATGATCCGTCTCGACAAAAGCTGCTTCTATCGCCGGCTCGTAGGCCACTGCCTCGCTTCGGGAATCGCCGATATCGAAGCTGCCACCTGTGTCGTTGCTATGATCGGATGACATGGCTCAGACCTCCCTGCTTTCGAAATCGATCCGGGGATCGATCCAGGTGTAGGTGAGATCGGAAATGAGGTTCACCAGAAGTCCCATCAGCGAGAAGATATAGAGTGTTGCAAAGACGACGGCGTAGTCGCGGTTGATCACCGATTCAAATCCAAGCAGACCCAAGCCATCGAGCGAGAAGATTGTCTCAATCAGCAATGAGCCAGCAAAGAATGAAGAGATGAATGCGCCAGGAAAACCGGCAACGACGATCAGCATCGCGTTCCGGAACACATGCCCGTAAAGCACCTGACTTTCATTCAATCCCTTGGCCTTGGCAGTGATGACATATTGCTTGCGGATTTCGTCCAGGAAGGAGTTCTTGGTCAGAAGCGTCGTTGTTGCGAATGCAGACAGCACCATGGCCGTGAGCGGTAGCGCCAAGTGCCAGAAATAGTCCGCAATCCGGGCTGGCCAGGAGAGAGATTCCCAATTGTCCGACACCAACCCTCGCAGCGGGAAGATGTCCCAGAAGGATCCGCCGGCGAACAGCACGATCAGGAGAACAGCGAAGAGAAACCCCGGGATGGCGTAGGCGACAACCACGACACCTGACGTCCAGACATCGAACCTTGATCCGTCACTGACCGCCTTGCGGATACCGAGCGGGATCGACACAAGGTAGGAAATCAACGTCATCCAGAGACCGAGCGAAATCGAGACGGGCAGTTTTTCGGCAATCAGGTCGATAATGCGGATATCCCTGAAATAACTCTCGCCGAAATCGAACCGCGCATAGTTCCAGAGCATGGTCAAGAACCGCTCAAATGGCGGTTTGTCAAAGCCGAATTGCGCTTCCAGTTCAGCGATGAATTCCGGATCAAGACCTTGAGCGCCCCGATATTTGGAACTGACTGCGTCGGCCGATGCAGCGCCGCTGCCACCGGAAGAATCGTTCCCGCCACCGAGCATATCGCTGCCGCCGCCGCTAATCCGTGAAGTGGCCGAAACGTCGGTTCCCTGAAGCTGCGCTATGACACGCTCAACCGGGCCTCCCGGCGCGAACTGGATTATCACGAAATTTATCGCCATGATTCCGACCAGCGTCGGTATCATGAGCAGCAATCGGCGGAGAATATAGGCGCCCATGGATTACGTGCATTCCCTTTATCTTTGGCCTTCTGAAGCGGGCCGGAGGTGTCACTGTCGGAAAGATTACCTGCCTTTGCCGAGTTTTTGCGCCTTTTCCTGATCTATCCACCAGAGTTCTTCAAGCGGGAAGAAATAACGCGGCGTTTCTTCCGGAAAGCCGTAGACATCCCATAGAGAGACATTGTGGACATTCTTGTACCACTGGGGAATCCAGTAAAATCCTGAGCGCAATACACGGTCCAGAGCACTGGCTGCAGTGTTCATTTCCTCGCGTGTCTGGGCCGCAATTGCCTTGTCGATCAAGGCATCGACAACAGGACTTGAGATGCCAGCCGTGTTGTAGGTCCCCGGTGTTGCCGCTGCCCTTGATCCCCACAATTCGCGAATGGTGTCCGAAAGAGTTGGCGCGAGCGAATACCGGCGGCTTGCAATGTCAAAATCATAGTCGTTCAGCCTAGCCTGGTACTGGGCTGGATCGACAATGCGCAAGTTGGCCTTGATACCGAGCCGTTCCAGGTTCTTCAATAAGGGATTCGTGATCCTCTCGAAGGCTGTCGTGTTGTTGATGAATTCAACTTCAAACGGCTTGCCGTCCGGCCCGATCAGCTGTGCACCATCGCGCTCATAGCCTGCTTCTTTCAGCAACTGGCTGGCACGGCGCAGCAGCTTTCGGTCAAAACCTGACCCATCGCTTACCGGCGGAATTATCGGCTCGCCGAACACTGTCTCCGGCAATTGATCCCGGAAAGGCTCCAGCAGCTCCAATTCAGCTGCCGATGGCATTCCTTCGGCCTTCATATCCGAATTTTCAAAGAACGACTCTGTGCGCTTGTAAAGCCCGTAAAAGAGGTTCTCGTTAGACCACTCGAAGTCAAAGGCGAACCCCAGAGCTTCGCGAACTCTCGGATCCTTGAACTTTTGCCGGCGTGTGTTGAAGAACCACCCTTGTGCACCCGATGGACGGCCATCAGGGAAATCACGGCGCACGACACGGCCATCCTCGACAGCCGGAAAATTGTATTCCGTCGCCCAATTCTTGGATGAAAACTCTTCGCGATAAAGGACGTCGCCTTTTTTGAACGCCTCGAAGGCAACTTGCCGCTCGCGGAAGAACTCAAGGCGGATGGTTGAGAAGTTGAGCTGACCTTTGGTGACCGCAAGATCATTTGCCCAGTAGTGTTCAACCTTGTGATATTCGACATATCGGCCAACCGCATGCCTGCCAACCTTATAGGGACCTGATGACAAAGGCGGGGTCAGCGTCGACTGCTTGAAATCGTAAGCCGTGTAGTAGCGTTTTGAGAAGATTGGATAGTCGGCAGCCACTGCGAGAGGGAAGCTCCGGGCCTGCGTTCCGTCAAATTGAAACGCAACCCGATACTCACCCAGCACTTCAGCATCCTTCAGGACGCCAAGCGGCTGGCTCAGCAGAGGATGACCGTCGGCCTTCAGCAACATGATGGAAAATGCAACATCCTCGGCAGTCAGCTTGGATCCGTCATGGAACCGAGCCTCCGGCCGAAGATTGAACGTGAACATGTTGCCGTCTTCAGAGACTTCTACAGTTTCGGCCACCAGGCCGTAGACCGCATCCGGCTCGTCATAGGCACGCACCATGAGCGTGTCGAAACACAGCTCCATACGCGGCGGCGCGTCGCCCTTCAATATGAAGGAATTGAAGGTGTTGTAGGTCTGAACATTCTGATTGAAGTACCAGTAGGGTGCTTGAAACGAGAACGCTCCCCCTTTTGGCGCGTCCGGGTTGACGTATTCGAAATGAGTGAAATCCGGCCCGTATTTCAGGTCTCCGAAAACCGACAGACCGTGCCGTGGGCCCTTTGGTGCGGCAAGTGCCATTTTAGCGGCAAGAGGTGTCGAGGCCGCGACTATTGCCGCTCCAGACAGTTGCAGCATCTGACGGCGCGTGGGAGACAAGCCCTTTTTCATCACTTGATCGCCTTCGTCTTGGCCGCCAGCTCTTCATCGTACCACCAGATCGTAGGAAATCCGGTACTGAATTCAGGCATTTGTTCTGGATGCGCAAAGCGGTTCCAGCGCGCGGTCCGCGTTTCGTCGGAATAGAATTGCGGCACCACATAGTGGTTCCACAACAGCACGCGATCGAGCGCATGGGTCGCAGCCACCAATGTCTCACGGTCTTCGGCGAAGATGACCTTGTTGATCAGCTTGTCGATTGCCGGGTTCTTGATGCCCGCATAATTGGCCGAACTCGGATTATCGGCGGATGTCGTTCCCCAATACTCCCGCTGCTCGTTTCCAGGTGAGAGCGACTGACCGATCGCCAGTACGACCGTATCGAAATCGCGCGACCGCACTCTGTTGATGAACTGGGACGTATCCACGAGCCGCAATATCGGGTTGATGCCAATGCTCTCAAGGTTCTTGGCGTATGGCAGCAGTGTCCGTTCGCTGGCCTTGTCCCGATAGAGAAACTCGATGCTGAGCTGCTCACCGGTGTCGGGGTCGACCATCTTACGATCCTTGAGTTCATAGCCGGCTTTGCGCAGAAGTTTCACTGCCTCGCGCAGGTTGGCCCTGACGTTTTGCGGGTTTCCACCAACAGGGTTGGTGTATTCCTGGGTGAAGACTTCGGGCGGGACCTCGCCCCTCACCTCTTCCAGGATCTCCAGCTCCTTGCCTTCGGGAAGACCCGATGAGGCGAGTTCAGTACCTGCAAAATAGGAATTGACGCGTTTCAGGAGGTTTGCCGAAACGATCTCGTTGGTGGTTTCAAAGTCATAAGCGAAGTTGAGCGCTCTACGTACATCCGGGTCCTGGAATTTTTCCCGTCGCTGGTTCAGGAAAAAACCCTGCATGACACCGGATGATCTGTCGGGAAAGATTTCCTTGACGACGCGGCCATCTTCGACTGCCGGGAAATTGTAGCGCTTCGCCCACTGGCTGGAACTGCGCTCAAGATGATAGTCGTATTGATCGCCCTTGAAGGCTTCGAACTGAACTGCGTCATCGAGAAAAGAGATGTAACGGATTTCGTCGAAATTGTAGGTGCCGACCCGAATGGGCAGATCCTTGCCCCAATAATCGTCGACACGTTCGTAGTTCACCTGCCGGTTGGCCGTGAAATCCTTGATCCGGTAAGGGCCAGAGCCCAGCGGGGGTTCAAGCGTGGCTCTTGAGATATCACGCGGCTCACCCTTGCTGTCGGTTCCCTCCCACCAGTGCTTTGGCAAAACGGTGAGTTGACCCATGATTTTCGGCAGTTCGCGATTGCCGGATGCATCAAAGGTGAAGCGGATAACCCGGTCATCCACGATTTCAGTTTTCGTGACATTCTGGAAATAAAACTTGCGCTGCGGATCGAGCTCAATCGCCTTTTCAAAAGACCAGACCACATCTTCCGGTGTCACTGGCATGCCGTCGTGCCATTTGGCATCGGGGTTGAGACGGTATTCGACCCAGGAGTAGTCCTTTGGATAACGGACCGCATCGGCCAGAACACCATATTGGGCACTGATGTCCTCTTCATCGAGAGACGGTTCCATCAGGCTCTCGTATATGATCAGGATGCCAGGCCCGATGCTTCCCTTTTGCGCCAGGATGTTGAAGGTATCGAACCCGCCGCGGCTGGCCAGGCGAACAGTCCCGGCTATTGGCGCTTCGGGATTGACATAGTCGAAGTGGGGAGCGTCAGGGCCATATTTCGGCGCGCCGTTCAAAGCAGCGGCATGTTGCCATTCGGGTTCTTCTGCCTTTACCGGACCAGTACCTAATGCCGTAGCAGACAAGGCTCCCGCCAGCACTACTCCTGCTGCGGTCCGCCTAATAGAACACCAATTGAGCACCATGGGCTTTTCCGTCCCTTTCCTGTTTCGCGGCCCAAATCGTCGGACCTTATGTAAACAGTGTAGGGACGCACTGACCAAACGTCACCAGCTGGTTGGCAAGATGACAGAAATTTAACCAGCTTGGACCACTCCCTTCCTGGAAGGGTCTTGTAAATTTTGCTTAGCTTTAGCCTTTTGGGCGTACATTCGACCATCAGCAACTCTTAGTAGGTCTTCGACAGTTGCTGCATCTCCTGGGTAGCTTGCCGTTCCGATACTTGCCTTAACGTCAATCCGCGCTCCCGAATACTCAAAGACACGAGATACGTGGTCGGACAGTCTGGTGAGAAAGGACTTACGTTCCTGCCCGCGCATGTTTCCCGGGGTCAGGACAATGAATTCGTCACCGCCAACACGCGCGACCGTATCTGTCCTTCGAACCTGGTTCTGCAGCCTTTGCCCGACCTCCACCAAGAGACGGTCCCCAACCGAGTGCCCATAACTGTCATTGATCGGTTTGAATGCATCCAGATCGACGTAAAAAATCTCGAAACCGGATCCGCTGCGTTCGCACATGGCAGCCAGCTGCATCATCCGATCCTCAAGGAGCCGTCTGTTGGCCAGCCCCGTCAACGGGTCATGCAAAGCCATTGAGCGGACCTTGTAGACCTCACTGATCAGGAGAAACGCCATTGCCGCAAAGATCAGAGAAAGGAAACTTCCGACCAGCTGGGTGACCCAGACCTTGTTGCCCATATTGGACCAGCCAATCTCCGGATAGGCGATCAGTTCCCAATCCAATCCACCCGGCAAATGAAGAGGCAGAGATACAAAATCGAGATTCTCAATTGACGCAGATCCGAAAATGACCGCGGATTGGTTGTTTACGGCATTCTTGTTGAGAAGCGCCATACGAAGGCCGCCGACACTTTCCCTGATCCCGGCAGACTCCATCAAACCGGCTTCGTCCAGCACAAGCGTCACAACACCCCAGTAGGGCCGGTCCTTTGTGGGCTGCCCCGGGAAAGTCGCCGGAAAAACGGGAATGCGGATCACGAGAGCCCGACCTCCCTGAACCAGTTCCAGCGGCCCGGCAATGACCACCTCCCGGGTGAGCATGGCTTTGCGTATCGCTGGCCACTGGGCGGTGTTCATTCTGTAGTTGAGACCGATGGCAGCCTGGTTCGGTTCAAACGGATAAACAGCGCGCAGAATGTTGTTGGGTGCAAGACCGATGGAGCGTATCGACGGATTTTCCTCAATCAGATCGATCGAAATTTCGCGATAATCTTCCATGTCGAATGGCGCACCTGAGACCTGGGAGACTACGGATCTCAATCCGAAACCGTACGCGACTGTGCGGCTCAGTTCGCCCTCAAGCCGAGCATGAGCTTCCGACAGGTTGGCGATCACTTCGCGCTTGTGTTGGGAGACCAGTTCGTTGCGCACGAGCTGGCCCACATGCGCTGTCACCGCAATTCCGACGAGAAAACACGCGACGGCAACAAGGGAGGCGGCAACCGCCCCATTTGTTTTGCCTAGTAGATCTCTCGTTAGACTTATGCCCATGCGGCCCACACCCGACCTTCGCCCGCGTAGCATATAACGTGACGTCAGATTTGTTAATTTTTCGCCCAGTTCCCACAAAAAAGCCGGGTGCAAGACCCGGCTCCTTGAAATTTTGTAGCAACTGGCGCTGCGGCGGGAGTGTTTTACTCTGCCGGCAGCGGTTTTGGCGAAGCGGACAGCTCACGCATGTAAGCAATCATGTTGGCCCGCTCTTCCGGCTTGCGAAGGCCGGCAAAACCCATGGACGTACCCGGGATGTATTTCTTCGGGGAAGCCAGGAAAGACTCAAGACCTTCATAGGTCCACTCGGCATTCGCCGAACCGTATTCGTTCATGGCGGCAGAATATCCGAAACCGTCGACGCCGCCAGGTTTGCGACCGACCACATCCCAAAGCGCCGGACCGACCTTGTTGGCTCCGCCGTCATCAAACGTGTGGCAAGCGGCGCATTTCTTGGCGACTTTCTCACCTTCCGATGCCGAGGCTGCGAGCAGCAGCTCTGAAATCGGCACAACGTCCGGCTCAGGCTGAACTTCAGAAGTGGAATCTTCCGCAGATGCCACGACAATCTCATAACCCGGTTTGCCGGGGATTGTCGGGTGGAAGATGATGTCGGAGACAATACCAACACCCATTGTCAAAATCAGGACCATCAGGATCGCACCGGCGATCTTGTTCAGCGTGAAGGAATCCATTCTCTCCGGCTCCAAGCTCATACGCGTCCGGGCCCGCAGTGACACTGCGACCCCTATCAGCTTTTCGAATTTTGCCGGAACCTACAAATTTTTTGACCTTGCTGTCCATAGCTTTAAAAGGGCATCTGATACGACAAACGGACGCGGCCCGGTTTTTTTGCACCTTTTCTGCCCGTCCGACCGAATGGAGACCCGATTGACCGCCGCTCTTGTGATCATACCCGCCCGTCTTGCGGCAACACGCCTTCCCCGCAAACCGCTTGCCGATATTTGCGGAAAACCAATGATTGTGCGCGTTCTCGAGCAAGCCCAGAATGCGGATATCGGCCCGGTTGCCGTCGCTTGCGACGACAAAAACATTTTCGATGCCGTCAAGGACCATGACGGGCAGGCGGTGATGACGCGGGTTGATCATGCGTCCGGTTCGGACCGCATTCATGAAGCCGTCGGACTGGTTGATCCGGACGGAAAATTCGAAGTCGTGCTCAATGTTCAAGGTGATGTGCCTTTGATTGCACCGGAAGCGATTCGGGCAGCCTTTGCTCCGCTGACCGTTTCTGAAGTCCAGATCGGGACCATCATGACGGAGTTTACGAACCCTGACTTCCGTGACGACCCGAACTTCGTAAAGGCTGTCACGACGCCAAATGGTGAAGGGCATCACCGGGCGCTTTACTTCACCCGCGCACTGGCTCCCAGCGGCGACGGTCCGCACAATCACCATATCGGGATTTATGCCTATCGGCGGTCCGCTCTGGCAAGGTTTGTCGCCCTTCCGCCATCTCCTCTGGAGATTCGCGAAAAGCTGGAGCAGCTGCGTGCGCTTGAAGCAGGTATGCGGATCGATGTTTCGGTCATTGACAGCGCACCCATGGACGTGAACACACCGGAAGATCTTGAGCGCGCACGCGCAGCCTACAGAACATCCTAGAAAGTCAGGCTTTTTTACCCATGTCAGATAGAAAAAGAATTGTGTTTCAAGGAGAAACCGGCGCCAACTCCCACATGGCCTGCAGAAGCGTTTATCCCGACTACGAGGCTATTCCCTGCGCGACCTTCGAGGACTGCTTTTCCGCAATGGCGGATGGTTCGGCAGACCTTGCCATGATCCCGATCGAAAACTCCGTCGCGGGCCGTGTCGCAGACATCCATCATCTTCTGCCAAAGTCAGACCTGAACATCATCGGCGAGTATTTCATGCCGATCAAGTTTCAACTGATGGCGCCCAGGGGTGCCCGCGTGGAGGATTTGAAAAAGGTTCAAAGCCACATTCACGCCCTTGGACAGTGTCGCAATGTCATTCGGGAACTCGGCCTGACCGCCGTGGTCGGCGGTGACACGGCCGGCTCAGCGCGACAGATTTCCGAGTTGAATGATCCCAGCGTCGGCGCTCTTGCACCTGAAATGGCGGCCGAGATCTACAATCTCGACATCCTGCGTAAAAACGTTGAAGACGCAGCGCATAACACAACACGGTTTGTTATTCTCTCCCGGGACAAGATGGAGGCTGCGCATAACGGCCAACCGGTTATCACCACGTTCATCTTCCGTGTTCGAAACGTGCCGGCTGCGCTTTATAAAGCGCTCGGAGGGTTTGCGACCAACGGGGTCAACATGACAAAGCTGGAATCCTATCAGCTCGAAGGCCAATTCTTTGCGTCCATGTTCTATGCGGATGTAGAAGGCCACCCGGAAGACCCGGCGGTCGCTCTCGCCCTTGAGGAGCTTGCCTTCTTCTGCGCAGAGCTCAACATGCTCGGGGTCTACCGCGCCAGCCCGTTCCGAGAAAAAATCAAAGAGCCTGAGGCCAACCGCGCCCTCAGACCCAATCCCAATTCCTAACGTCACCCCTGACGCTACCAGAGGACAATATGACCGAAACCAGATTTGATGCCCTTTGCATCGGAAATGCCATTTGCGACGTGTTTGCACATGTTGAAGAAGATTTTCTTCTCCAGGAAAACCTGATCAAGGGATCGATGCGTCTAATCGACACCGAAGAAGCGGTGCGTCTCTTCAACAAGATGGGGCAGACTGTCAGGGTCTCCGGTGGCAGTGCCGGCAATACGGCCGCCGGCATTGCATCTCTGGGGGGGCGTCCTGCCTATTTCGGCAAAGTGGCGGAAGACGAACTGGGCGACAGCTACTCTCACGACATGAACGGAACAGGCGTTTATTTCAACACACCGCGCCTTCGGGAATGGAAACCGACCGCGCGCTCGATGATCCTGATCACGCCGGATGGTGAGCGCACCATGAACACATATCTTGGGGCCTGCACCGAATTCAGCCCGTCCGATGTGGACGAAGATGTCGTTGCCGCTGCGGCTGTCACTTACATGGAAGGCTATCTCTGGGACCCGGAAGAGGCCAAAAAAGCCTTCCTCAAAGCGGCCGAGGTTGCACACCTGAACAATCGCAAGGTCGCCCTGACACTGTCCGATTCCTTTTGCGTTGACCGTTACCGTGATGAATTTCAATCGCTTCTGGCCGACGGCGTTGTTGATCTCCTGTTTGCAAACGAGCACGAACTCAAGGCGCTTTACCAGACAGGCGATCTCGACACAGCCATCAGCGCCGCCAAGGAAAACGGTGCCCTGACGGCCCTGACGCTCGGCTCCGAGGGCGCGATGGCCTTCGACCGGGAAGAAACCGTGAAAGTTGACGCCAAGGACGTTGCCAACGTTGTGGACCTGACAGGGGCCGGCGATCTGTTTGCGTCCGGTTTTCTGTTTGGGCTCGCGCGCGACTACAAGATCGCCGATGCGACTGAGCTTGGCTGCCTATGTGCTGCGAGTGTCATCAGCCACGTTGGCGCACGCCCGGAACGCCCCTTGAAACACCTGGCGGCACAGAGCGGATTTGAAGTCTAGAAACGACAAAGGGGCGATCATCGCCCCTTTGATTTCTCTGTATTGGCGATTTGCTGAAAAGCGGGATGTCAGTCGGCAAGATCCTGCATGCTGACTACGCCGCCGTTTTCATCGAGCCGATAAATGATCGGCGTGCCGGTTCCAAGTTCGCGTTTCAGAATTTCTTCCGGGCTGAGGTTTTCAAGCTCCATGATCAAAGATCTGAGCGAGTTTCCATGGGCAGCGACAATTGTCCGGTTGCCCGCCAGCACACGCGGCAGAATTTCCGCCTTGTAGTAAGGCAGGACCCGCTCTGCCGTCATTTTGAGGCTTTCGCCACCGGGAGGCGGAACATCGTAGGATCGGCGCCAGATATGGACCTGTTCCTCGCCGAATTGCTCACGGGCCTCGTCTTTGTTCATGCCCGTCAGATCACCATAATCCCGTTCATTCAACGCCTGATCCTTGAACGTTTCCAGACCTGTCTGGCCAAGCTCATTTAGAATGATATCTAGAGTTTTCTGTGCCCGTGACAAAACCGAAGTAAAGGCGAGGTCGAATTCCAGTTTCAGGTCTTTTAGCTGTTGTCCGGCCTTGTGAGCCTCGGCAACCCCCTGTTCGGTCAGACCAGGATCCTTCCAGCCGGTAAACAGGTTCTTCAAATTCCATTCGCTTTGCCCATGACGGACAAGCACAAGAAGGCGATCCATGCCGTGCTCCTTAAGCTTCGATCTCAATTTCAGTCGTTCAGGCCGAGAACGTCGGCCATGGAATAAAATCCGGGCTTTTGATCAAAACCCCAAAGCGCGGCCTTCACGGCACCGCGCGCAAATAATTGCCTGTCCTCGGACCTGTGTGACAGTTCGATCCTTTCGCCTTCACCAGCGAAGATCACGGAGTGTTCTCCAATGACGGATCCGCCTCTCAAGGTAGCAAAGCCGATATCGCCTGTTTGCCTTGGGTCCATGATACCGTCCCGCGTGCGCACCGAATGGGTTCCCAAATCGAGCCCGCGCCCTTCGGCTGCGGCCTCACCAAGCAGCAAGGCCGTTCCCGACGGCGCGTCAACCTTGTGTTTGTGATGCATTTCCAGGATTTCAATATCAAAGTCGGTGTCAAGCGCCGCAGCAGCCTTGCGCACCAAACTGGCGAGCAAATTAACGCCCAGGCTCATATTGCCGCTCTTGACTATGCGCGCATGTCGCGCCGCAGCACGAAGAGGTTCGTCCTGCCCCTCAGCCCAGCCGGTCGTGCCAATGACGTGGACAATCCGTGCTTGTGCGGCCAGCTCAGCAAAATAAAGACTGGCTGGAGGTGCGGTAAAATCAACCACCCCGTCCGCCTTGGCAAAAGCGGACAGGGGATCGTCGGTGACGGGCACTCCAAGTGTCTCGGTACCTGCAAGATCTCCGACGTCTTTTCCCAGACAGTCAGCGCCTTCCCGGTCAACCGCTGCGACCACCATTGCACCCGGTGCTTCGGTTATGGCACGCGTCAAGGCTCGACCCATTCGGCCACCAGCTCCGACGACCACCAAACGCATCTGCGCCATTGCGAACCTCTCAATCAACTTTCGAAGGGGGTATAGCAGTTTCGCACAGGGAGGCAAACGCTTGATACGTTGTTAGGCAGCAGACTTGCGCTACCTAATTCCTTGTAAATATTACTAGGAATGGATTTCAGATTTCATAGTCAAAGTTAAGTTTATTCCCGTATTTTTGTTGACTAAAAACTTTCCTTCAATTCACCTAAGATAAACTTTGAACAGTTACAGTGACGCTTCCGATTGCTTATTCTAACAATTGTGAAATCAAGCCAAAGATTTCATGATGGTGTATTCGGATGGTCTGAGAACGAATGAAAAAAGTTGCGACCAAATTGACGCCAGGGCTTCGGGGGCGCTCCAAATCTGGAAAAGTCACCTTTGGCCATGACAGCCTGACCCCGCTCAACCAGGCGAGCCTTTGTGCTGCACAATCTTTAGATCACACTCCCGGCACCCACGGAGAGCAACTTTGAGAGGCCGGTTTTCATTCCCGTTCAGCCGGCTTGTCATGGCGCTTTTTACCGTCGGGCTGGTCGGCACGGGGATCGCCCTTTTCTGGGTCACCTATATGGGAAGTCTGTCGATCGCCGAATACGAAGTTGCCCGTAGCGCCAAATCGAAGGCGACGCTGGCGCGTCTTGTTTTCAACCAACATCTGGACCAACTCGAAGGACGCATTCGCACCGTTGCGAGCGACCCGGCGCTTCAAAATGCGCTGGCTGAAAAGGACGCTGCCGCCGCGAAGGCAATTGTGGAACAGGCGTCGCAAAGCATGACCAGCGCTGTTCTCGACCTGTTGTTAATCGATCTTCCAGATGAAAGCGGTTGGGTCAAAAGCAGCCTCGGCTTGATCGACTTGACAGATCAATTGCCTTTCAATGTCCGTCAGGCCATGCCTCCCGATATCTGGATCACCTATGCCAATCATCACACCGACCCCATGGAAGTCACAGCCGCGCTGTCAATCCTGGTAATCGATCCGGAAACCGGACAGCTTCTTGGCCGGGTTTTTGGAGGTACGTCGGTTACAAGCTCCTTTTCGCTTCCGGGCGTACTCGCCAAGAACCTGCAGGTCGATGACATTTCGTTCGCTCATGACCATCACATTGTTGCCGGCATCGGCGAATTGATGAGCGAAACACTGCATCACCGGGCGACCACCGGCTCAGAGAACGTTCAGTACCTGCTTGAAAATGATCAGCTTTTCGTCATTGCGCCCCTTATCGCCGATCTTGACGGACACATGCTGTCCGCCATCATAAAGCAACCGATTGATACGCTTAAGAATGTCAAGGCAACTTATAGCCAGCTGTTCCTGCCGTTTCTCGTCTATACCGTTTTATTGGCGCTGTGTGCAGCGCTTCTGGTCAACAGGATAACCAGTGCCGGACTCGGTCGGCTGATGCGTTATGCCATGAACTTGCGCCAGGACCGCCTGGTTTCCGCTCCGCAGGCCGGGCTCATTTCCGAATTCAACAAACTGTCTGCCATGTTCCAGACTGCCTTTGAAACCGTCAGAAACAGAGATGCCCAGTTCAAGGACATGATCGACGGTTCGCTGCACGGTGTTCTGGTACATTCCAATCGGCGCGTTCTTTACGTAAACGACGCTCTCTTGAAAATGCTCGGGTATGAACCGGGCACGTCCGAACAACTGGTCGGAACCCCCTTCTGACATTTTATGCCCCTGAAGAACATGACCGCCTCCGCAGCTATCTCAAAATGCGCGGGAAAGGTGGCGCGCCGCGCGTATATGATGTCAAAGGGCAGCATAGGGACGGGCACACGGTCTGGTTTGAACAGCATGTTCGTCTTACGGAATGGCGCGGAGAAAATGCCCTTTATGTAACGATCACTGATATCAGCGAACGCAAACGCCAGGAAGAACTGGCAACCAAGAATGCCAATTTCGATATTCTGACAGGCCTGCCCAACCGACGCCTGCTCCTGGACAGGCTGCGGCAAAGCCTGCAACGCAACCGGCATGACGGCGTTCTGACTGCATTGATGATCCTCGACATCGATCGCTTCAAGATGGTCAATGAGACCTATGGACCGAAGGCAGGCGACCAGGTGATTGAGAGCGTCGCCGCCAGGCTGACACAGACGATGAGCCCGGACCAAACGGTCGCTCGCATGGGCGGCGATGAATTTGCCATCATCCTGTCCGACCCTGAAGACCGCTGGGAAATTGAGCGGATTGCGCGCGAGATCCTGACCGATATCAGCGACCCGATCGAACTTGAAGATGGCACCCGTGTCGTGCTCTCCGGAAGCCTCGGCATAACGCTTGCGCCAAATGACGGTGACGATGACGAAGTCCTGCTTTTGCAGGCCGACACCAGCATGCACCAGGCAAAGGCCGAGAGTGGCACGAGTTACAGGTTCTTTGCCACCCGAATGAATGAACAGACCGCACGGGCGGGTCTTGTGGAAGCCTCCTTGCGGCGTGCAATTGAAAATGGCGAGCTCCACCTCAATTACCAACCCATTGTCGACTATGCCTCGAACAAAGTCGTCGGCTGTGAAGCGCTGGCGCGTTGGACGGACGACAAGCTGGGCGTCGTTCCTCCGACAGAGTTTATTCAGGTGGCGGAAGAATGCGGTCTCATTGTTCCCCTCGGAGAGTGGGTGCTTCGGGAAGCCTGCACTTTCTATCAATCCTGTAATCGCAACGGAATGAAGCTGGAAAGCATCAGCGTCAACATCTCACCACGCCAATGCCGCGATGAAGATTTTCTCACCGAGCTTCGCGACATACTTCACGACACCGCCATGGACCCTACACATCTGTGTCTGGAAATCACTGAAAGCGTGATGTTTGACGATCAGCGAACCAACCCGGTGGAGATCCTGACCGCGATCAGTTCTCTCGGCATAAGGATATCCCTTGATGACTTCGGAACCGGTTATTCGTCACTTAGTTATCTGAAACGCCTGCCGATAGACACGCTGAAGGTCGACCGCGCCTTTGTCATGGACCTTGACCAGGACCAGGACGATCAGGCACTTGTCCAGGCCATCGTTTCGATGGCGCGCTCACTTGGGATCAACGTGATTTGCGAGGGGGCTGAAACGTTGGAACAATGTGATCTGATCCGGTCGTTCGGTTGCTCTCTGATCCAGGGGTACCACTTCGCCCGGCCAATGGCCGGCGTCGATTTTCATGGATATCTCGTCAATATGAACGGAACCGATCAGGTTTCTGCCGAAGCCGGTTGATCACGCCGAACCACATGTCACGTGACAAACAAAAAACGGGGGCCAAGCGACCCCCGTTTCTGTTCAAGCTATCAAGAAGGCTTATTCAGCTTCTTCTTTCTTCTCGATTTCCTTGCCGGTCTCCTGATCAACGACCTTCATGGACAGGCGAACCTTGCCACGCTCGTCGAAGCCCATCAGCTTGACCCAGACCTTGTCGCCTTCCTTGACAACATCGGTAACCTTGCCGACTTTTCTCGGAGCCAGCTGGGAAATGTGAACCAGACCGTCTTTGGCGCCGAAGAAGTTTACAAATGCGCCGAAATCAACGCACTTCACGACAGTACCTTCGTAAATCACACCAACTTCCGGCTCAGCGGCAATGGAGTTGATCCAGTTGACGGCTGCCTTGATGGCCTTGCCATCGGAAGAAGCAATCTTGACAGTGCCATCGTCTTCGATGTTGACCTTTGCACCGGTCTTTTCAACGATTTCACGGATGACCTTGCCGCCGGAACCGATCACTTCACGGATCTTGTCGACCGCGATTTTCATGACTTCAATGCGCGGCGCATGTTCGCCGAGTTCGGACCGGGCTTCGGTGATGGCATTGGCCATCTCGCCAAGGATATGAATACGTCCGTCCTTGGCCTGTGCCAGGGCGACTTTCATGATCTCTTCGGTAATGCCGTCGATCTTGATGTCCATCTGCAGGGAGGTGATACCCTGTTCGGAGCCGGCAACCTTGAAGTCCATGTCGCCAAGGTGATCTTCGTCACCGAGAATGTCGGACAGAACCGCGAAGCGGTCACCTTCCTTGATCAGGCCCATCGCGATGCCCGCGACCGGTGACTTGAGCGGCACGCCCGCGTCCATCATCGCGAGGGATGCACCGCAAACGGTTGCCATCGAGGACGAGCCGTTGGATTCGGTGATTTCTGAGACAATGCGGATGGTGTACGGAAAATCGTGATGCTGTGGCAGCATCGGGTTGATCGCACGCCAGGCCAGCTTGCCGTGACCGATTTCGCGGCGCCCCGGAGAGCCCATGCGGCCGGTTTCACCGACAGAGTAGGGCGGGAAGTTGTAGTGCAGCATGAAGTGAGACTTCACAGTGCCTTCCAGCAAATCGATGAACTGCTCGTCTTCACCGGTACCCAGGGTGGCAACCACCAGACCCTGTGTTTCACCGCGGGTGAAGAGAGACGAACCATGCGCGCGTGGCAGAATTCCGACTTCAGACGAAATTGCACGTACAGTCGAAAGATCACGTCCATCGATACGTGAACCCGTATCGAGAATGTTGCCGCGGACAACTTCCGCTTCCAGTTTCTTGAACTGTTCGCCCAAAACGTTGGATCTCGACGGCTTCGCCTTCAGCTGCGTTGGTGATCAATGCCTCAACCGCCTTGGCCTTGGCAGCATCAACCGCATTCTTGCGTTCGGTCTTGGATGTGATCTTGTAGGCTTCAGTCACTTCATCGGCGACCAAAGACTTGATTTTGCCGAAGAGTTCGGAGTGATCCGGCAAGACCAGATCGCGCGGTTCCTTGGCAGCGGTTTCAGCCAGCTTGATGATGGCGTCGATCACGGTCTGGAAACCCTTGTGACCGAACATCACGGCACCCAGCATGGTGTCTTCGTCGAGTTCCTTGGCTTCCGATTCAACCATCAGAACCGCATCGTTGGTACCTGCGACAATGAGATCCAAAGACGAATCCGGCATGTCGTCAACCAGCGGGTTGAGGACGTATTCGCCGTTGATATAACCAACACGCGCACCGCCAATCGGGCCCATGAACGGAACACCGGACAGGGTCAGTGCGGCGGATGACGCAACCATTGCCAGAATGTCCGGCGCATTTTCCAGATCATGGGAAAGAACGGTGATCACAACCTGAGTGTCGTTCTTGTAGCCATCGGCAAACAGCGGACGGATCGGGCGGTCAATCAGGCGTGATGTCAGAGTTTCGTGCTCAGACGGACGGCCTTCACGCTTGAAGAAGCCACCCGGGATCTTACCGGCGGCAAACGCCTTTTCCTGGTAGTTCACAGTGAGCGGGAAAAAATCCTGACCTGCCTTCGGTTCCTTGGCGGAAACGACTGTCGCCAGAACCTTTGTTTCGCCGTAGGTCGCCATAACGGCGCCATCGGCCTGACGGGCTACCTTGCCCGTTTCGAGAATGAGCGGACGTCCGCCCCAGTCGACTTCCACACGATGAATGTCAAACATCATCTGTCCTTACAAGTTTGCCCGCTGCCGGCTGCTTTCGGTACAGCACGGCGAAACGGGCACATTCCCGGTCGGCCCCGGATGGGCCGGTTACCGGTGGACAAGCCACGGGCAAGACAACGAGCTGCTTTCGCCACATTTGTGGAAAGAAGCCGGCAATCCTGCCCCATGACGTGTCACGAGGCTTCTATAGAGCGTTTATCAACAAATGGAAACGCTCAAGAGCCGATTGGTGGATCTCCCGGCGGCAATTTGTTCATCTGTGCTTGCCGAAGGTGTCTCCAAAGAAAAACGCGGCGGGAAATCAACCCACCGCGTTTACCGAATTCAGTGTTCTTAGCGGCGAATGCCAAGACGCTCGATAAGCGACTTGTAACGCTCTTCGCTTTTGCCGCGCGTATAGTCCAGAAGAGACCGGCGCTGCGCAACCATCTTCAGAAGGCCGCGGCGGGAATGATTGTCCTTGCCATGGTCCTTGAAGTGTCCAGTCAGGTTGTTGATCCGTTCGGTGAGGATTGCAACCTGGACTTCCGGAGACCCGGTGTCGCCTTCTTTGATCGCGAATTCCTTCATGAGCTCTGCTTTGCGCTCTGCGGTAATCGACATCGCTCTTTCCTTTCAAAGAGTGGTGGTCCGTTGACCGGACACGTTGAACTGCCGGAAACCGGCCTGATCCGAATGTCTCCAGAGCCGAGATGTCGTTCAGCAAAGGATCCTTTCGGACGAATTGAGCCTTAGTACTCAATGGCGGCGGTATATGGCAGAAAACAGCCAGGAAATCCAGAGAAAATTTTAAGATTGCACCTTGCCAGATTCAACAAGCTGGTCATTGTGAACCGGCACCCTTTCGCACAATCAAACTCTTTTCGGGATCCGGACCTCACAACAGCCGATTTGAGATTCAGATGATCATTAGAAGCGCACTAGACAGCGACAAGAAGCCAATGAGCGCTATTCTGGCTCAATTCAACCTGCTGTCGCGCAGCGACCGGTCAAGCGATGCTGCATATGTTAGCCGGCACAACATCGAGCACTCGGACACTGTTTGCTGTTCCGTAGCAGAAGATTCCGATGGCATTGTATTGGGTTTTCAGTCTCTAAAACGCGTTCAGGACGGAACCCCGTTTGGCCTTCCGCCCAGTTGGGGTTTTATCGGAACCTATGTGGCTTTGAATGCGGTTCGGCAAGGGATCGGAACTTGCGTTGTTCGAGGTCTCGAAAAGAGCAGCCAGATCCGCCGGGGTGACGATGGTCGACGCGACAATTGACGACACCAACGCACGCGGCCTTGCCTATTACGGCGCTTTGGGGTTTGCGACCTACCGCACGATTCCAGGCTTTGTCTGCAAGTGCTTTAAAGTGACCATGCCTCACAAATGAAACACACGGGTCGGCTGAAATCGGCCTTTTTCGATGGTGCCGATCGCGACTGGCACGTCGGCGTGGCTGGCGAAGGCAACGTCCGTGTTCAGCGGTGCGTCCCGGCCGCGCAAGATGATTGCCATTCCTTTACGGATCTTCGCTGCATCATCGAGCGAGACCGGTACTTCCACCAGGTCATCCATTGCGTCGCGGACCGGCAATACAAATTCAGCGACCAGTTCCTGAATGCCTTCGCTTTCTGCCAACTCCCCGGCAGCTTCAAGGATCTCATCGAACTTGATCAGGTCCTCTTCGCCGAAGGGACCAACAAGCAATCGGCGCAATTCCGTGACATGACCGCGCGTGCCCAGCCTGCGCCCAAGGTCCCTTGCGAGCGCACGCACATAGGTTCCTTTTCCGCACTCGGCTTCGAAAACTGCCCGGTCGTCATCCAGGCAGCTGACAAGGTCAAGACGGTGAACATCAATCGGCCGCGCCTCCAACGCGACAACCTCACCTTCACGCGCCAGATCATAGGCCCGCTCACCAGCCACCTTTATGGCCGAGAACTTGGGAGGGACCTGCATGATCGTTCCGGTGAATTCGCCAAGGACAGCGGTAATCGCATTCGCGGTCGGCCGATCGTCAGATGAGGCAATGACCTCGCCTTCGGTATCGTCCGTGTCGGTTTCAGTGCCCCAGGTCACCTCAAACCGATAGATCTTGCGTCCATCCATCACAAATGGAACCGTTTTCGTGGCCTCACCAAATGCAACAGGCAACAGGCCAGAGGCCCGAGGATCCAAAGTGCCTGCATGACCCACTTTCTGAGGCGAAAAGATGCGCTTGATCTTACCCAGTGCTTCGTTGGAGGTAATGCCGTAGGGCTTGTCCAGGACCAGCCAGCCATTGATGGCATTCTTTTTCTTTTGACCTGCTTTTGCCGTGCCATTTTTTGCTCTGCCATAGAAGAACGTCAAAGCCCCATAAACGCTCCGACGGCCCCGGGAGGCCCGGGCCTTGAAACACTTCAGCCGCAACCTGGGACTGTCGATATCTAGTTGTTTTCGTCGTCCAGATCCCTGGCAACATCCGGAGAATGAAGGAGCGACCCGATGCGGTCGTCGTCATCAAAACGGGTGTCGAGGACAAAGCGCAGATCGGGCATGTATTTCATGGTCAGGCGGCGGGAGACCTGTCCGCGCAAGAATTTGGCGCTGCGATTGAGAGCTTTCTCAACCTTCTCTGCATTCACACCGCCGAGCGGCATGACGAGGCAGGTTGCAACGCGCAGATCGGGCGTCATTCGCACTTCCGGAATTGTAACGATAACTCCATCCAGATCAGGATCGGAGAAAGCGCCACGGGTAAGAATGTCCGACAGTTCCTTGCGAACCGTTTCGCCAACGCGCAACTGACGCTGCGAAGGGCCTCGACTGTCCTGTTTGTGTTGCTTTGCCATTATTCTGGTCCTATCCGCCAGCTCTCCCGGTCCGTGCTTGAACTGCACGACGGTCCGGGACCTGCCGCATATCCTGCGCGGTTCACGCGCTCAATTGAAAAGAGCGCGCTTTCGCGCGCTCTCCTATCCGAATTCCGGACCACAAACGGCAAGCGCCATTGTCATCCGGAAAATCTTAGATGCTTCCGGCCGTCAGAGCGTACGTGCGATCTGCTCAACCCGGAAACACTCGATGACGTCGCCCGGACGCATGTCCTGATACTTGACGAAGTTCATGCCGCATTCCTGACCGGACTCGACCGATTTGACTTCATCCTTGAAGCGTTTGAGCGTGCCCAGTTCGCCTTCGTGAATGACCACGTCGTCACGGATGAGACGGACATTTGCGCCACGCTCAACCACACCTTCGGTAACCAGACAGCCAGCAACCTTGCCAACCTTCGAGATATGGAAGACTTCCTTGATCTCGGCATTGCCGAGGAAGGTCTCGCGGCGCTCGGGCGACAAGAGCCCGGACATCGCTGCCTTGATATCGTCGACCAGGTCATAGATCACATTGTAGTAGCGGATCTCGATGCCATCGCGGGACGCAGCTTCACGAGCCTGCTTGTTGGCACGCACATTGAAACCGATGATGGGAGCCTTGGATGCTGCTGCCAGAGTGATATCGCTTTCGGTGATGCCACCGACACCTGACAGAAGAATCCGTGCACCGACTTCGTCAGTGCCCAGTTCATTGAGCGCATGCACAATCGCCTCGGCGGAACCCTGAACGTCGGCCTTGAGGACCAGCGGGAATTCCTTCTTGCCGGTGTTCTGTGCACTCATCATCATCTGTTCGAGCGAGCCGCGGGCAGCGGAAGCAACCACAGACGCCTTTTCACGAATCTGACGCTGGCGATAGTCAGTGATCTCACGAGCGCGGGCTTCGTTCTCGACAACGGCGACCATGTCACCAGCAGCCGGAGTACCCTGGAAACCCAGAACTTCCACCGGCTTGGCGGGCCCTGCTTCCTTCACCTGCTTGCCGTTTTCGTCAAGCATCGCACGAACCCGGCCCCATTCGGCACCAGCCACGAGGATATCACCCGGTTTGAGTGTGCCCTTTTGAACCAGAACGGTTGCAACCGGACCGCGGCCGCGATCAAGCTGCGCTTCGATGACAATACCTTCAGCAGTACGATCCGGATTGGCCTGTAATTCCAGGACTTCCGACTGCAACAGGATCATTTCAAGCAACTTGTCGAGATTGGTACCGTTGAGCGCGGAAACTTCGACATCGATCACATCACCGCCCATGGATTCCGTCACCAGCTCTTCACTCAAGAGCTCTGTGCGGACCCGGTTCGGATCAGCGCCCTGCTTGTCGATCTTGTTGATCGCAATAATGATTGGTGCATCCGCTGCCTTGGCGTGCGCAATCGCTTCCTTGGTCTGCGGCATGACACCGTCATCAGCAGCTACGACCAGGATCACGATATCTGTCGATTTGGCTCCGCGAGCACGCATTTGCGAGAACGCAGCGTGACCTGGCGTATCGATGAAGGTAATCTTCTGACCGTCCTGGTCGACCTGGTAAGCGCCGATATGCTGGGTGATACCCCCGGCTTCCCCGGTTACGACCTTGGACTTACGGATGGCGTCAAGAAGTGACGTCTTGCCGTGGTCAACGTGGCCCATGATGGTAACAACCGGCGGGCGCTGCTGAAGCGTCGCTGCTTCGTCTTCCAGGGTGAACAGGCCTTCTTCCACGTCTGCTTCGGAAACACGCTTGACCGTGTGGCCCATTTCCTCGGCGATCAGTTCAGCCGTGTCAGCATCGATCACATCATTGATCTTCAGCATCTGGCCTTGCTTCATCAGAAGCTTGATCACATCGACCGCTCGCTCAGCCATACGGTTGGCGAGTTCCTGGATGGTGATGGCTTCAGGCAGAGTAACTTCGCGCGAGATCTTCTCGCGGACCACCTGCTGCTGGCCACGCTTCGCCTTTTCCTGGCGACGGCGCATCGATGCCAGCGAACGTGCCCGCTGACCGTCGTCACCTCCCGTTGCCGCAGAAATCGTGAGCTTGGACCGGCGGCGGTCTTCACCAGCGCGCGGACGCGCTGTCGGTGTCGGAGCCTGCTTGGGACGCTTGACCGCGCGAAGACCCTTGTTGTTGTTCCGGGTCTCGTCTTCGCTTGCCTCACGGGCAGGCTTGGGACGAGCCGCGGGGGCTTCTTTGCGCTTGCCCATGTCGTCAAGGCTCGGCGGTCTGCCACCGTCGGCATGCGACGGCTTGCGGCCGGAAGATTTTCCGGACTGGGCGTGCGCCTCATTTGCCGGAGCAGCAGCCGCGTCGGGCTGGGCTTCTTCGGCTGCAGGTGCTTCCTTGGCCTTCTCGGCGGCCACCCGGGCGGCTTCCGCCTCCTGCTTGGCTCGCTCTTCAGCTTCGGCGCTGGCACGCGCCTCTTCTTCCGCCTGACGTTTCGCCGCTTCTACTGCACGGCGCTTATCGTCTTCTTCGCGGCGCTTGCGTTCCTCAACTTCCCGCTCCTTGGCCATCTGAAGCGCCGCGGTCCGTGCCGCCGCTTCTTCCTTGGTCAAGGTTCGGAGAACGTTGCCGTTGCCTTTCTGGCGCTGCCCGGACGCAGACCGACGGGCTTGCTTTGCAGCCTGAGGATCGGGCTGCTGCGGCTTGCGTGGCTCTTCAGCCGTTCTCTCAAGGCGCTGCGTTGCCGACACCGGTGCTTCCGGCTTGGGCTCCTGGCCTGGGATCACAACACGACGCTTTTTCTTTTCCACGACGACGGCTTTGGACCGGCCATGCGAAAAAGACTGCCGAACAGTTCCCTGGTCGCCACCCCCGCGCTTTAGGCCAAGCGTCTTGCCACGCTCAACGCTGATTGTCTTGTCGCCTGGATTCTTCGTATCGCTCATATTGCCTTCAGTCCTGCGCAACTGCCCTGTCAAGCGTTGCTCGTTTCGCTGCCAACCGCGGTTGGTGCTCGAAAACTCTCCAATTCGCGCACCCGCGCCAGGAAGTTTTCGCTCGCCTGCCCGTCAAGCAGTGCAGCATGTATCACATTTGACCGGCCCAATGCCAAATCCAATTGGTCCGAATCGAACAAACGGACGATTTGGCATCCGTTTGCGAGTTCCTCTTGGCCGGCAGCCACTGCTGCCAGCTTCCGCACCCCGTCATCTGCAGCGTCCGAGGCGTGGATAAGCCCGGCGACGGGATCCCGCCGCAGAGCCGCTTCAACCTTTGCAAACCCGGTCACCAGTTCGCCGGCCTTGCGAGCCATGGATAATGCCTGCAATGCAGATCGCTCCATCAGCCCATCAACCAGATCCGCCAGTCCCGGTTCGACACGGGCTTCACCTTTAAACCCCCTGCCGAAAACCTTCTTCCGGTCTTTTTCGGCAACGGCGACCATTTCGTTCGAAGCCGTTACCCAAACACCACGCCCGGGAAGTACCCGCTTCAGATCCGGCACAACCCGACCATCGGGATCAAGCACGAACCGGATCAGCGAGCTGATCGGCTGAACCTCCCGGGTGACGGCACATTGCCGTTCGGTCGGCTCATTCTTCCTGGGCACCTTGCCACTCCTTCAGGTCGATCTTCTTTTCGACCCATCGAGGACCGTTCAGACCGACCGTTCACTTCGTCATCGGAACTAGAGCCCTGCCGTTGTGTTCCATAGACCACAACCAGCTCTGTCCGCATTTGTCCCTTTGCCTTACCCGTTCAGGATCGCACCGGCTGGGGCTTCTTCTGCCGGCGCTTCAACAGCCTCGACAACTTCTTCTTCGTCTTCTTCTGCTTCGGCCGCCTGTGCCGCAAGCTCTTCTTCGGTGATCCAGCCTGCTGCGATACGCGCGGACATCACCATGTTTTCTGCATCGGCGCGAGAGACGTCGAAGTCGGAAAGGGCACCTTCGAAACGCTTGGTCTCACCATCCTTGCGTTCAGTCCAACCAACCAAGTCGTCAGCGGCACAGCCTGCAAAATCCTCGATGGTCTTGATGTCGTCCTTACCGAGAGCCACCAGCATAGCTGTTGTCAGGCCATCAATCGAGCGCAACTCGTCAGAAACACCAAGAGCAATGCGTTCCTCGTCCTGCTTGGCTTCCAGTTCGCCGAGATAATCACGGGCACGAGCCTGAATTTCAACGGCTGTGTCATCGTCGAAGCCTTCGATCATGGAAATTTCTTCAATTTCCACATAGGCAACTTCTTCTACCGAGGTGAAGCCTTCGGTTGCAAGCAGCTGACCGACCATCTCATCAACATTGAGTGCTTCCATGAACAGCTGCGAGCGTTCCATGAACTCTTTCTGACGACGGTCGCTTTCTTCCTGCTCCGTCATGATGTCGATGGCCCAACCGGTCAGTTGAGATGCAAGCCGGACATTTTGGCCGCGGCGACCGATCGCAAGAGATAATTGGTCATCAGGAACCACGACTTCAATGCGTTCGGCGTCTTCATCGAGAACAACTTTCGCGACCTCAGCCGGCTGCAAAGCGTTGACGATGAATGTGGCCGCCTCATCATTCCACGGAATGATGTCGATTTTTTCGCCTTGCAATTCACCGACAACCGCCTGAACGCGGCTGCCGCGCATACCGACACAGGCGCCGACCGGGTCAATAGACGAGATCTTTGGAAATCACGGCAATCTTGGCGCGGGATCCTGGATCGCGTGCAACGGACTTGATTTCGATAACCCCGTCATAGATTTCCGGCACTTCCTGGGCAAACAGCTTTGCCATGAATTGCGGATGCGTGCGTGACAGGAAAATCTGCGGTCCGCGCTGCTCGCGGCGAACGTCATAAATAAACGCGCGAATGCGGTCACCAGTGCGGAAGATTTCACGCGGGATCAGCTCGTCACGACGGACAATGCCTTCGCCACGCCCCAGATCGACAATGACGTTCCCGTATTCCGCCCGTTTGACGACACCGTTGATAACTTCACCAACGCGGTCCTTGAATTCGTCAAACTGACGATCACGTTCTGCTTCGCGAACCTTCTGAACGATTACCTGTTTCGCGGACTGGGCTGCGATCCGGCCGAAATCAAGCGGCGGCAATGGCTCAGCAATGAAATCGCCGAGATTTGCTTCCGGGTTCCTGGCCTGTGCATCGGTTAGCGCAATGTCGGTAGACACGTTTTCAACTGTCTCAACGACCTGCAGAAGACGCTGCAACCGGATTTCGCCGGTCTTCGGATTGATCTCAGCCCGAACTTCCGTTTCGGTTCCGTAGCGCGAGCGAGCCGCCTTCTGAATTGCGTCTTCCATTGCGTTGATGACGATCATCCGGTCGATCGATTTTTCCCGAGCGACCGCGTCAGCAATTTGCAGCAGTTCCAGCCGGTTCGCGCTGATTGCCATTTTTCACTCCTCTTGCGCCAGAGTAATTCTTGTCTCGTGTCCGGCGCGTTGTTCCTTAGCCTCTGAGCATTCGGCTCAGTTGGGCGTGTTGTCCTGTGCCAACTCCTCAGTCGGCTTCCGGGCAGCCAACGCCGCCTTTTCCGCCTGCAGAGCAGCTGTAATCAAATCGTCGGTGAGCACCAGTTTCGCTTCGCCAATATCTTCAAGCGGCAGGTCAACGGTGTCCTTTTCGCCATCGGCCGCGTCAGGCAAACGGATCTGCGCCGCACCGTCCTGCGCACCTAGGAGCAGTCCGCGAAACCGCTTGCGGCCTTCCTGCATGACCGTCATTTCAATTTTGAGTTCGTGTCCCGCCCAACGGTTGAAGTCTTCCGCGCGCACCAAGGGTCGGTCAATGCCGGGCGAGGAAACTTCAAGGTGATAAGCTCGATTGATTGGATCCTCGACATCAAGCGCTGGCGAAACAGCGCGACTGATGGTTTCGCAATCTTCGACCGTCATGGTGCCATCGGGGCGCTCTGCCATGATCTGCAATGTGCAGCCATTGGCGGCGCTGATCTTGGTGCGCACCAGACGATAGCCGAGATCTTCAATGACCGGCTCAACAATTGCGGCAACACGAGCGTCCAGGCCCTGTTCCGTCACAATTCTCGGTTCGTGTGTGCTCACACTTGGCTCCTTAAGAAGCAGTTGCCTGCTTTTGAGCATCAGATGCACCTGATCGTCGATTTACATAGGGCAATCCTGCTCGAATTCGTTGGTTTCCGGCGCCAGTTAAGCAAAAAAGAGCGGGTCCCCGGCGGGCCCACTCTCAAAGTGCTCAGATAAGCCGTTTGAGGTGAAACACCGGCTGTATAACGCCAAAGCCATTGCGAACGCAAGAGGCCCAGCCAAATTCATCAAAGAAGTTGGTGTGACAGTGACTTTCGGGCTTTCAATGCAAGCGCGGGCCTCAGATCCGGCGAAAGGTCAGATACCTTCCGACACGGCCTTCGCGAAGGGCCTTGTCCTCATAGCGCGTGCCTGGCCAGCCTCGCCAGGGCTGCTTCCAGTCGCTTGAAGTCCCGGCCGTCCATTCAAACTCCGGATGGTCGCGACAGTGACGCAGTGTCCAGTCGATATATGTGTCGATGTCACTGGCAAATCGGAATTCAGCCCCCGGCTTGATGACACGGGCATACCGGCTCAGGTTCTGTTCATTGATGAACCGCCGCTTCCAGTGGCGCATCTTCGGCCAAGGGTCGGGATAAAGCTGGTAGGCAAGATCCAGCGAAGCGGATGGAAGCCAGTCGAGCACATTGACCGCGTCATCATCATAGAGCTTCACGTTTTTCAGTTTCTCGTCGACCACGGCAGCAACCGCCTTGGCCATACTGCCGACGAACGGTTCGACGCCTATAAAACCTGTTTGCGGCTCCGAGCGTGCGCGGTGGAGCAAGTGCTCTCCGCCGCCAAATCCAACCTCGAGGCAGACCGTGTCAACGTCGGCGCCAAAGAGGCTTTTGAGATCCTCAGGCGCTGGACCGGTCAAATCAAGGGCCAGCCTCGGCAGCTCCCGTGCCATGAGGTCTTCACGGCGCGGACTGAGCGGCTTGCCTTTGCGCCGACCGAAAAATGAGCCTTCGTAGCGTTCAGTCATTCTTCTTAAACGCAGATCGCCGGCAGTTCACCGGCGACCTCCTTCTTTGCTTTGTCAGCTGGTCAGAGCTTATCCCGCGAGCGGGCGAAGTTGATCAACCAGATCCGTCTTTTCCCAGGTGAAACCACCATCTGCATCCGGCTCGCGGCCAAAATGACCATAAGCTGCGGTACGCTCGTAAATCGGATTGTTGAGCTTCAAGTGCTCACGAATGCCCCGCGGGCTCAAACCCATGACATCACGCAGCGCCGCTTCCAGTTTCGCTTCGTCGCAATTGCCTGTGCCGTGAAGGTCGACATAGACCGACAGCGGGTCGGATACGCCGATCGCATAGGACAGCTGAATGGTGCAGCGGTCTGCGAGATCAGCGGCGACGACGTTCTTGGCAAGGTAGCGCGCGGCATAGGCGGCAGAGCGGTCAACCTTGGTGGGGTCCTTGCCGGAGAAAGCGCCACCGCCATGTGGGGCAGCACCTCCATACGTGTCGACGATTATCTTACGGCCGGTCAGGCCTGCATCTCCGTCCGGACCCCCGATAACAAAAGCGCCGGTCGGGTTCACGTGCCAAACGGTCTCGCCGGAAATCCAACCATCGGGCAGGGCCTGAAGAATGTATGGTTCAACGATGGCCTTCACATCTTCCGACGTCAGAGCCGGGTCGAGATGCTGCGTCGACAGAACGATGGACGTCGCGGCGACAGGCTTGCCGTTTTCGTAGCGGACTGTGACCTGGCTTTTCGCATCCGGCCCGAGTGCCGGCTCCTTGCCGGACTTGCGTGCATCGGCGAGCAGCTGAAGGATCCTGTGTGAATAGAGGATCGGTGCCGGCATCAGCTCGGCGGTTTCACGGCAGGCATATCCGAACATGATGCCCTGGTCGCCCGCACCCTCATCCTTGTTGCCGCCAGCATCCACACCTTGCGCGATATGTGCGGACTGAGCATGCAGGTGTACTGCGATGTCGCAGTTTTCCCAATGAAACCCATCCTGCTCATAGCCGATATCTTTGACAGCCATGCGGGCGAGATGCGCGAGGTAGTCGCCCGTAATGTTTGCCGGGCCGCGGGTTTCGCCTGCGATCACGATCCGGTTCGTTGTGGCAAGCGTTTCGCAAGCAACGCGTGCTTCCGGCATTTCTCTGAGATAGGCATCGACGACGGCATCGGAGATGCGGTCGCACACTTTGTCCGGATGCCCTTCGGACACGGATTCAGACGTAAACAGGTAATTCTGACGTGCCATTGGCGATCGTCCTTCTGGGAATGAATATGACTGAAGCGGCGAATGACATCGCCGCTTCGAGTGCATCAATCTTAGAAGTTTTTCGCCACGTCAAGCTCGCAGTCGAATTTTGTTAGTCGTCACCGGCCAATGAACGGACCAGATCGACAATTCGACGACGCACTTTTGGGTTTTCGATCCTTACGAAGGCTTTGTTCAAAGACAGGCCTTCCGAGGACGACAGAAAGTCGACGACATAGGAAGTTGGCTGTGTTTCGCCAAAGCCTTCAGCCTCTTCAGGTGTTCCAGGAGCATCTTCGAAGAAGAAGGACACCGGCACTTTCAAAATTGTCGCAATATGCTGCAGCCGGCTTGCGCCAATCCGGTTGGTACCTTTTTCGTATTTCTGAATCTGCTGGAAGGTGATGCCGAGGGCTTCACCCAGTTTTTCCTGACTCATACCCAGCATCATCCGCCTGAGTCGAACTCGGCTTCCTACGTGAATATCAATCGGATTTGGAGACTTCTTACTGGGCATATGCGTCACTCTTTCTTCTTCTCGCGGTGAATGTCCGCTCGTTTTCGTTTGCAACAGCTCCTCTTAAGTCCTCCCACAAGGTCCCAGAGGATCGAAGTTTGCCCGCAACTTTACACTGGTGCATGAAGCAGCCTTCAATCGGCTATTTCACGGTTGTATCACACTTCCTTCACTCAACTCAAACAATTTTTATCAATTTATACGCGAGTCGCGGTTGTATTGCGAGATCCCCGCAAATACTACCAATGCGATTGAAATAATCAGCATGGGCAAGTCGCCAAATACCCCATAGAGAGTTTTGCCTAACCTCTGCGGAAGCTGTCCGTCTATCACGCCTTTTTCGAAGATTTCGAGCTTGCCAATGACTTCACCCTTGCCGTCAAAAATGGCGGAAATACCGGTGTTTGCGGCTCTAATCATCGGGAGACCGGTTTCGATCGCCCGAAATCTTGCCTGAGCAAGATGTTGATAAGGTCCTGGTGTGCGGCCAAACCAGGCATCATTGGTTACATTCAAGAGAAAGTCGGGACCGTCTTCTGCCCCTGAAACACTTCCCGGAAAGATTGCCTCATAGCAAATCAGAGGTAGAAACCGGGATCCCTGAGAAACGCTGAGCGGTCGGCGTTGATAACCAGGGCTGAACCCTCCCGGAAGCCCGGCCAGATTGGTGATCCCGAGACTTTCCAGAATGGATTTAAAGGGAACGAACTCACCGAAGGGAACGAGCCTGACCTTGTCGTATATGCCCTTTACAGCCCCGTCTCCATCGACGACATAAACGCTGTTGAAGTATTCCGTTCCATTCGGACCGGCCTCTGCGCGGACAGCGCCCAAGACAAGTTCGGTGTTGTCTGTGAGCACCTGCGCGATCCGGAACATTGCACCCGGCTCCTGCGTCAGCAGAAAAGGCACTGCCGATTCCGGCCATATCACGATGCGCTCCTGCCCAACGCGTGCATCGCCTCCGAGCGGCGCAGCTGTCATATCCAGAAATGTTCGAAAAATGAGGTCTCTGAACTCGGGCCGCCATTTGTCCTGCTGATCAATAGACGGCTGCACAATGCGCACATCCAGGTCAGAGGCCTTGGTCTCAATCGTCTGAAGCCTGAAAGCTCCGTATCCGGCGAGAACAAGCAGCAATGCCGCCGCAAGACCAACAGCCGACATTCGTTGCCGCAACGGTCTGGTATCTGCAAGAACGGCTGGGGTGGAAAAGATGGCAACAACCAAAAATGTCAGACCATAAATTCCAATCAGGCTTGCTGTTTGAGACAGCGCCAAAGACCCGGAAAATCCGTAGCCGAAAGCATTCCAGGGAAACCCGGTCAGCACATGGCCACGCAACCAATCTGCCAACGTCAGACACGCAGCAAGAAGAAGAACGCGCCGAAACCTGTCACTCCAAAACAGCGCCGAAAAAGCAGTTCCGATACCAGTGAAGATAGCAAGACCAGCCGGCATCGCCAGAACTGCAAACGGCATCAGCCAGGCGAAGCGTTCGGCCTCGACGAGAAACGCTGCGCCAATCCACCAAAGACCTGCGAGGAAATAGCCGAAACCGAAGAGCCAGCCCAAGCCAAATCCGGTTCGGAAACGCTTCAAGGCTCCACCGGATACAGCCTCCAGGGCACCATCCAGAAGCCAGATCAGACAAGGGAAAGTGACCAGGAGGACAACGGGAAGATTGTACGGGGGCAGCGCGAGTGCCGACGCGGCTCCACAGGCGATGCATAACAGCCACCGCTGCCATCCCCATGCCAACAGAAAATAATTGGGCAGGGCGGACAGCCGTTGAGACAACCAATGCATCAGAAACCTATTCCCCTTTGAAGTGCTGTGGAGCTTTGTCGGCTCCAGGCAAGAGGGTCAAGGTTTTATTGCCTGATATCAGAAAAGCCGACGGATCAACCGCTCGTGCCGGAAACAGATTTGCGCGAAGGCTCTTTTGCCGGCTCTCGTTCAGAAACGCTTTGCGATGGCTCACCCTGGGCTTGTTCCGAAGCCGGCTGATCACTTCGCTTGTTGCGCCGCCGCAGCTCCTGGGGCCGTATTTCGGTCCGTCGGCGCCGGATCTTCAAACGCTTGATCCGCCGGGGGTCGGCGTCCATAACCTCGAATTCAAAGCCCGGCACTTCCTTGGGTACAAACAGCAGTTCGCCGCGCACAGGAACACGTCCTATCGAAACGTAAAGCAGTCCACCCAAGGTATCGACGTCCTCAGAGATTTCATTGCCGGTCAGCTGCGTGCCGAGGGCTTCATCCAACTCTTCCAGTGGAAGGCGCGGGTCAGCGGTCCAAACGCCTTCAGCCTCGAGAGCGAGCATAGATTCTTCGTCCTCATCATGCTCATCCTCAATGTCACCAACCACCTCTTCGACGAGATCCTCCAATGAAACCAGTCCGTCGGTGCCACCATACTCATCAATGACCAGCGCCATCTGAATCCGTCCGGCCTGCATTTTCGCCATCAGGTCCGTTGCCGGCATGGAAGGCGGGACAAACAGAAGATCCCGCAACAGATCCGTTTCCTTTAGCGAAACCGACAAATCGACACTGGACAGATCGAGATGCGGCCTGTTGTGACCATTTCGGGCACCTCCATTGAGGTCATCTGGTTGTATCTCGGTTGCACTCTCACCGTTTTCCACAGTAGTTGCAGGCCGGCTTTGCGCACCGCGCTCCGCAATAAAGGCCATCACGTCCTTGATGTGGATCATTCCACGCGGATCATCGAGCGTGTCTTCATAGACAGGCATGCGGGAATGGCCGCTTGTCTGAAACAATTCCATGACACGGCTGAGGCTGGTATCGAAATCAACTGCGTCGATATCGGCACGCGGGATCATGGCGTCCTCGACGCGCAATTCTCTCAAGCGAAGAATGTTTCCGAGAAGCAGGCGCTCTTCCGGCGAGAAGGCGGCATCACCACCGCCCTCGCGCGCGAGCTCGTCTTCAAGGTTTTCACGCAGGCTCGAAGAGTGCCGTCCCAAGCGCAAAACGCGTTTGAGCTTATCCAGAAAGGCCGCAGATCGCTGCGGCTTCATCTCTTGCGGGTCTTCCCCCTCCGGGGGCTGTCCGGAAGAAGCGGCCTTAGGCTCGCTTGCCGGACTTTCAGGTTCACTTACGTCCATCATCCATCAATACAAGAACGCCACGCTACATGATGCCATCTAACGGCCTTCCGCCACAAGTGGCCTGTCAGCGTAAGGGTCATCAATGCCTATAGTGGCCAATATGGTTTTCTCAAGGCTCTCCATCAGTTCAGCCTCATCATTTTCCTGATGATCATAATCGAAAAGATGCAGCAAACCATGAATTGTCAAATGGGAAAGGTGATCGTCAAATTCAATTCCCAGCTCTTCCGCTTCGCGCATTATGGTTTCAATAGCAAATACGATATCTCCTAAAAGCGGCCCGTAAACATCATCTTGCGGGTCACTACCCGGAAAAGACAGCACATTTGTCGGCCTGTCTTTTTCTCGCCACTCTCTGTTCAATTTGCGGATCGCATCATCATCAGTGAATAAAAGCGAGACTTCGGACCCGTTCCGGACTTCTAGGTCAGTCGCCTCAAATGCAGCTGCGATTGCTCGGGTAACAACTTTTTCCAAGCCAGATTCATCTGCCCAGCCGGCCGCCTCGATCGAAAGATCGATTTGAAACCCCTCCGGCAGGCTGTTCGACATTCTTCGCCCCGGCTCTCAGGACGCTGCAGCTTCACGCGGTCTGGGCGGAACTCCGTCCTGACCATTGTCGCGCTTGCGTTCGTTGAAGCGGCGCTCACGCGCCACGGATTCCTCGCGGGAGGCGTTGTCATAGGCGGTGACGATACGTCCAACCAACTCATGACGAACAACATCGGTTTCAGAGAAACGGATATGCGCAACCGCCTCGATATCCGTCAGGAGGCCCAAGGCCTCACGCAGACCGGATTTCTGACCTGCGGGCAAATCGATCTGACTTGGATCGCCGGTCACGATCATTTTGGACCCTTCCCCGAGACGGGTCAGGAACATCTTCATCTGCATGGACGTGGTGTTCTGTGCTTCGTCAAGCAAAACAACAGCATTCGACAGCGTGCGGCCACGCATGAAAGCGAGCGGCGCAACTTCGATCATCCCGGACTGCAACCCGCGGTCCACCTTTTCTGCCGGCATCATCTCGTAAAGAGCATCGTAGATCGGTCGCAGGTAAGGATCGACCTTGTCTTTCATTTCGCCAGGCAAGAAGCCAAGACGCTCACCGGCCTCTACGGCTGGGCGGGAGAGGATCAGGCGCGCAACGTCGCCGCGTTCCAGCAGGGCTGCCGCATATGCCACAGCCAGAAAGGTCTTGCCTGTGCCGGCAGGACCTGTTCCAAAATCAGATCCGCCCGATCCATGGCGCGAATATATGCGTCCTGAGTCGGCGTTCGAGCAACGATTGTTTTCCGGCGTGTTGCGATCTGCGCAAAGGCAAGGCGCGACTTCGGCTCCAGGGTCGGTAGCGGCAATTGTGCCTCGGCCGCCGCAGCCATGCGCAGGGCGCCGTCCACGTCGCCGGGGTGAATTTCCTGGCCCTGCAGCAGTCTTTGGTACATCGCCTCAAGCGCAGTACGTGCCTGTGCACATCCGGCGCGAGACCCCTTCAGCGTCACCTGATTGCCGCGCGCAATGGCATCAATCCCAAGCCGCTGCTCGATCAGCGCAAGGTTCTGGTCAAACTGACCGAACAGGTCGCCGATCAGCCGGTTGTCTTCAAAAGCAAGGACAATGTGGGTCAAATCGGATGCCGAAGCGGCGGAAGAGGATTGATCCGTGGACTTGCGGGAAGAAGATTGGCTGTCGCGCGTCAAATGACATCTCCTGTTCTCAACCGGCTTTTGCCTGGATGGCGCCGGCATCGTCTCGTTCATCTTGCCCGGCATTCAGCCGTCCGAACAGCGAATTAGATCCGATCTCTACGATTTCCACCGCTTGTACACTGCCAATCAGGCTTTCCGGTGCGTCCAGCTGAACCGGCTGCAGCCATGGGGACTTTCCGACAAGTTGACCCGGATTTCGCCCTTTCTTTTCCAGAAGGACATCGCAAGTCATCCCAAGCCGGGAGGCGTTAAAGGCCTTTTGCTGCTCGCTCACCAGCGTCTGCAATTCCGCTAGACGCTCGGACTTGAGATCTTCCGGCACCTGGTCGTCCATGGTCGCTCCAGGCGTTCCGGGGCGTTGACTGTATTTGAACGAAAACGCAGAGCCATATTCGACACGCCGTATCAGGTCCATTGTGTCTTCAAAATCCTGGTCTGTCTCACCCGGAAAACCGACAATAAAGTCACCGGACAGTGCAATACCGGGCGCAGCCGCCCGAATTCTGTCGATCAAACGGAAATAATCATCGCGCGTGTGACGCCTGTTCATCGATTTCAGGATCTTGTCCGAGCCGGACTGCACAGGCAGATGCAAATAAGGCATCAGGGTCTTCAGGTCCCGATGCGCATCAATCAGGTCGTCATCCATGTCACGCGGATGGCTGGTGGTGTAACGCAACCGGTCGAGACCATCGATCTCCGACAAGCGGCGCAGCAACTGCCCCAGACCCCAGGTGGTTCCGTCCTGCGCTTCTCCGTGAAAAGCATTCACGTTCTGCCCGAGCAAAGTGATTTCACGAACGCCGGACGCCGCCATGCGCTCGGCTTCCTTGACAATCTGCGTGACGGACCGGGACACTTCTGCGCCGCGTGTATAGGGCACAACACAGAACGTGCAGAATTTGTCACACCCCTCCTGCACTGTCAGGAAGGCAGAAGGCGCTCGTTTCTGAACAGGTTTTTCTGCACTTTCCGAAAGATGATTGAACTTCGCGTCGATGTCGAACTCGGTCTCAACGACTTTCGCTCCCTGGCGCGCTTTCGACAGCAGTTCAGGCAGCTGATGGTAGCTTTGCGGCCCGATAACCAGATCAACGATCGGTGCACGTCTGGAAATTTCCTCGCCTTCGGCCTGCGCCACGCATCCCGCGACACCGACCATCATATCCTTGCCCGACTTTGATCTTGCTTCCTTCACTTTGCGGATCCGGCCAAGCTCTGAATAGACCTTCTCTGCTGCTTTTTCGCGAATATGACAGGTGTTCAGGATGACGAGGTCGGCGTCCTCCATATCATCGGTCGCCTGAAACCCCTCCGGCGCAAGAACGTCGGTCATGCGTTCACTGTCATAGACATTCATCTGGCAGCCGTAGGTGCGAACAAATACCTTGCGGGTATTGGTCAACTCTTCGGATGTCGTGTTGTCCGACGGAGAAACGGCAGATGTGGTCGTTTCAGGTTCTAGATCCGGGCGGCTGGTCATTCGCTCCTCGTGGCCTTCATTGCGAGGCCGTCATGTCATGAGTGCCGGTGCCTTTAGCGGGGGAGCTGCTTTCCCTCTCGCTTAGAGAACAGTCTCGTCTTTTCTATGAAAACGAGGCGCACCAGAATTTCAGGCGCCAGCTTTACCGGTTTTTTCCGCGTTTGAGAAGAACTCGAAAGCCTTGAGATCGTCTGTTTGTTCACTTTCGAGCGGCTTTTGAAGCAACGAGGCGATGGTCATTGCCCTGACATCCCTTTCAAGCTTTCGGGTCAACGCTTTCCGGTCGGTGTCTTTGTCGACAAGAACCGGGTCCCCCCAACGCACGATCACATCCAGTGCTCCGCGCGAGAAAATACCCCAGAGATGCCCAGGCAGTTCCATATCACCATACCAGGCAACATGGGGCCGATGCGCCCGGCCCATCGGAAGGCCATAAAAACCCTGGTAGGCCACCGACAATGGCTGAACCCAAACCCTGGACGTTTCATCTGACCCGACAGCTCTGGTGGCCGCACCAAGCAGCGCAGACCGGAAGGGCAGCACACAGTTGCCATCGTTGGATGTGCCTTCGGCGAAGAGCACCATCGCATCGCCTTGCGCCATGCGGTCCGCAATCTCATCGGCCACCTGAGCCGTCTCGGTGCGCCGGGTTCTGTTGACGAAAACCGTTCGCTGCAGCTTGGCGAGAAGGCCGAAGATCGGCCAGCCGGACACTTCGGACTTCGCAATGAAGGACAACGGCATCAGCGATCCGAGAACAGCGATATCGACCCAGGACACATGGTTGGCCGCGATCAACAAGGGCCGGTCGGTTGCAGGTTCACCTATCTGCTGGATCTTGATGCCCACAAGCCGGGTTGCGACGCGATGCCAGATTTCGGGCAGCTTTCTTTGCACCGGCAACCGGAATTTGATGGCAGCCCACTGCAACGGAATGAGGATCAAAGAGACGATCGTCAAAAGAAAAATGATGATGCCTGCCTTGATTTCAGCCATCGCCCTTGTCGTCCTCGGTGGCGCTCAGCGGAACTCCGTAGAGCTCCAGTCTGTGGTCTACCAGCTTGTAGCCGAGTCTTTTTGCAATGAATTCCTGCAAGGCCTCTATTTCTTCATTTCGGAATTCGATGACCTGCCCGGAGCGCAAATCGATCAGGTGGTCATGATGTTCATCGGGAACCGTTTCATAACGTGACCGACCGTCGCGAAAATCATGCCGCTCGATCATGCCGGCATCTTCGAATAGTTTTACGGTGCGATAAACGGTCGAGATGGAAATACCCGGATCGATCGCAACAGACCTGCGGTAGAGCTCTTCCACGTCGGGATGTTCGTCCGAGGCTTCCTGAATGACCATGGCAATGACGCGCCGCTGTTCCGTCATGCGCATGCCCTTGGCGATGCACAACTCTGCGAGCGTTGGTTGCCGGTCGTCCGTCATCAAAAGCCGCCTAATGTCCCATTGCAGTTCCGTGCTACAGCGCTTAGCGAAGATCGATGCGCATGACAAGCGCCGTACCGTCACCTCCGCTTTCGCTGTAATAGCCCTGGCGCTTGCCGACCTCCTTGAAGCCGAGCCCGCGATAGAGCAGCAGGGCGGCCTCGTTGGAAGCATCCACCTCCAGAAACAGGTGACTGCACCGCTCGGCATAGAGCCGGAACAAGGAGGCTTCCATGAGCTTTTTTCCAACGCCGCGGCCGCGTTGTCTGGGCTGCACCGCGATGGTGATGACTTCCGCTTCTTCGGCAACTGTGCGCAGAACAACAAAACCAAGCGGCGCCCGTGTTCCATAGGGGCTCGCTCTGCGTGCAACCAATATCGTCACACCGTCCTGTGCTTTCATCCGGCCGAATTCGTCGGCATGCCAGTTGTGTGCGAAAGATGAGGCGTGAATCTCGGCAATCTTGGGCAGATCTTCGTCCAGCGCCTCTTCAACGACCGGCGGCTGGGTCCAGAACCACCAAAAACTCATTGCCGTTCAATCCTTCCCCTTGTCTGCGGTTTTGCGTCCGGGGGCCGCAGATACAGCGGCGAAGGAGACGAAACAACCGGATCCGCAGTCAACCCGAGCTCAGCAACATCCCGGATACCCGGAAATCCGTTGATGGACAAGACACGCTCACGTGGCAGTCCCAATCCATCGACAATTTTATACGCTGCCGAACCCGCGAACCTTATTTGCTCCGGCAAGTCACCTGCAAGATCCTGCAAGGAGCGTACAGCGGCCTGACTTGCAGGAAATCCATCTGCATCAAATTCCTGGCAATAGACTTCATCACCCTTCCCGGTCAACGCAACCAGGATCGGCGCTCCGCCATCATGAGGTGCCGCAGACCGAGCAATCGCGGCCAGTGTCGTGATGCCGACAACAGGTTTTCCAAGGACAAGACCGAAACCGCGAGCAACGGACAGTCCAACACGAAGACCTGTAAAACTGCCGGGACCTACGGTGACGACGACCCTGTCCAGGTCCGCAAATGCAGTTGACGTTTCGGCCATGACCTCACCAATCATGTCCATCAATGCTTCTGCATGGCCCCGGCCGATTTCCTCCGCGCATGCCTCAAAGCATGCGGTTTCAGCACCGTCATCAAGGACAGCGGCCGCGCAATTTGCAAGGGCTGTGTCTATCGCTAGAACGCGCATACCGGGTCAACCATAAGTCTCGTTGCTTATGCCACTACCGCGTGACCTGACTTATGTCGAGCCTAGCTTTGGACCTAAGTCCAATGGGGGGCTTGCGTTCCACAAGGAAAGCGAGTCGGAAATAAAAACGGCCCGACAACAAGGTCAGGCCGTTGAAAAATCGAAAGAATTCGGTTCAGATCGGCCGAACTTCCTCGACCTCGGGAACGAAATGGCGCAGCAGATTCTGAATGCCGTGCTGCAAAGTTGCCGTTGAAGAAGGGCACCCGGCGCACGCGCCGCGCATGGAAAGATAGACAATTCCTTCCTTGAAGCCCTTGAAGGTGATGTCTCCACCGTCCTGCGCGACGGCCGGACGAACCCGCGTTTCAAGGAGTTCCTTGATTGTTTTGACGGTGTCCGTGTCACCTTCTTCGAAGAATTCGCCTTCTTCGGTATCCTCTGCCTGACCGGCTATCATGACCGGTTGGCCAGACATGAATTGCTCCATGATCACGCCGAGGATAGCCGGCTTCATGTGTTGCCAGTCGGTTTCGTCCTTTGTCACCGTGACGAAGTCATGACCGAAGAAGACAGCCACAACACCGGGGACATCGAAAAGTTTTTCCGCCAGAGGCGAAGCGCCGGCATCCGCCCTTGAGCGGAAATCGTATGTGCCCTCCGGCAAAACGACCTTGCCCGGCAGGAATTTCAACGTGGCCGGATTGGGGGTAGCTTCCGTTTGAATGAACATGATCATCGTCCTTGCGTTTCTTGAACGCGCCCGAATTAAGCGGGTGTCTTGCGCCTCTCCTTATCGCAAAACACCGATGAGTCCTTTTAGACCATCTCGCAGCAGTTTGGAACCGTTAAAAACTAGATAGGTACTCGACCGGCGTGGTCAAGCAGCCGCCCTGAAGATGCCGCTGTTTTTTGGCGCAAAATCGCCGGGAGCCCTGACCCTTAAGCCAGAGCAGAGATGGAATCGTCGTCCAGGTTCCCCGGCACGATGGTAACCGGAATGGGGAACGTTCCCGCAGACTTTCCTGCAATCGACGACACAAGCGGTCCAGGACCTTCCGACCCGGTGCTGGCAGCCAGAACCAGGATCGCGATATCGGCGTCAGCTTCAATCAGCTCCATGATTTCTTCGGCCTTGGCCCCTTCCCGAACAACGGTTTCAGGTTCGGTGCGTGCGACCGACCGGACACGACCGGCGGCTTTGGCAAGGGTGGCTTCCGCTTCTTCCTGAGCTTCCGCGCGCATAATGTCTTCCACGCCGAGCCAGTGCTGAAAATCACCCGGTGCGATGATGAAGACGAGAGTGACCACGCCCCCGTGCGCGCCGCACGTTTGGCTGCATAAACAATTGCCCGATCACATTCGGGCGTTTCGTCGACCACGACCAGAAACTTCCGGCGGTGGCCTTCCTCGTTGCTTTTGCGAATAGCTACCATTCGCGCATGCTGCCATTGCTCTGCACGCATCGCAAGCGGCGAAATTGCCGCTTGCCTGAACCGGCTTTTCTGCTGACCTACCTAGAGAATGAACCTCGACAGATCCACGTTCTTGGCGAGATCACCGATATTTTCATTCACGAACTCTGCGGAGATCTCAACTTCCTCTCCCGACTTGTCGGGGGCTGTGAAGGAGATTTCGTCCAGGATTCGTTCCATCACAGTCTGCAATCGGCGCGCACCAATGTTTTCGACCGAGGCATTGAGATCAACCGCGACCGACGCGATTTCCTCGATTGCATCTTCGGTGAAGGAGAGTTTGACGTTCTCCGTTTCCATCAACGCGACATACTGTTTGATCAGGCTTGCTTCAGGTTCAGTCAGAATCGCACGGAAATCTTCCTTGTTAAGTGCGCGCAATTCCACGCGGATCGGCAAACGCCCCTGCAGTTCGGGCAGGAGGTCCGACGGTTTGGCCACATGGAACGCACCCGATGCGATGAACAAGATATGGTCGGTCTTGACAGGGCCGTGTTTGGTGGACACCACAGTGCCTTCGATCAACGGCAGCAGATCACGCTGAACGCCTTCGCGGGACACGTCTCCGCCTGCCCGGCCCTCGCGTGCGCAAATCTTGTCAATCTCGTCCAGGAAGACGATGCCGGAATTCTCCACCAGCGAGATCGCCTCTTCGACCACCTTGTCTTCATCGAGGAGCTTGTCTGACTCCTCGTTGATCAGAAGCTCGTAAGATTCGCGAACCGTGGTCCGTTTCTTCTTGGTCTGACCACCAAAGGCCTTGCCCAAGAGATCCGACACGTTCATGACGCCGACGCTTGCGCCAGGCATGCCCGGGAGATCGAAACTCGGCATCTGTGCCTGCGCACGGACCTCGACTTCGATTTCCTTGTCATCCATCTCGCCATCGCGCAGTTTTGTGCGGAAACTGTCACGCGTTGCCGGGCTTGCGTTGGCACCGACGAGTGCGTCCAGTACCCGCTCTTCGGCAAGTACATGGGCTTTCGCCTTGACCGATTCCCGCTTTTGATCGCGTATCAGCGTGATACCGGCCTCAACCAGATCGCGGACAATCTGCTCGACATCCCGGCCGACATACCCAACTTCGGTGAACTTCGTTGCCTCCACCTTGGTGAATGGAGCTTTGGCCAGTTTTGCCAACCGTCGGGAGATTTCGGTCTTGCCAACGCCGGTGGGTCCGATCATGAGGATGTTCTTTGGCAGAACCTCCTCGCGCATCTGACCTTCCAGTTGCTGACGGCGCCAACGGTTGCGCAGCGCAATTGCCACTGCACGCTTAGCGTCTTTTTGACCGACAATGTATCGGTCGAGTTCTGATACGATCTCGCGTGGAGAAAAATCGGTCATCGTTTACGACACGCCTTCTTGATTATTGTGTTCCATGAGCAAACTGTCGTCGGTGCGGCCAAGAAGATCCTCGATCTCCCGGAATCCTGCCTTTCGGTAGGCTTTAACAGCCCTCAGATTTGCAGGGTCCGGATCAATGATGATCCGCTCATACCCTTCCCCGCGCAGCTTCTCAACAAATGCACTCAAAACTCGGGTTCCTATGCCTTTTGACAGATCCGCCGCGCTGGCGATGGACAAATCCACGCCAACCGCTTCTTCAGGCAGCAACTCCAGCCAGGGGTAGTCTTCAACCCATTCGGTGTTCTTCTGATCCTTGATGAACCAGACCTGGATATAACCCGTCTCTTTTCCGTCTATCTGGAAAAAATAGGGACGCGTTGTGTCCTGGCCGGTCAGCATTTCCTTGATGTATCCAAGCTCTTCAGTCGGATCGCCCCACCATTCCCGCCAATGCGGCCTTGCCATCCATTCCGACAGCAAGGGCAGATCTTCCATTGTCACGGGGCGAAACGAGACCATCGACGATCACTCGGCGGTATCCAGCGATTCAACAGTTACACTGGCATTTGTGTAGACACAGATTTCTGCCGCGACCGCCATTGCCTTGCGAGCAATGGTTTCTGCGTCAATATCCGTATCTGCCAGTGCACGGCCGGCAGCCAGTGCGTAGTTGCCACCCGAACCGATCCCCATAATGCCGCCTTCAGGCTCAAGAACGTCACCGGTTCCGGTCAGCACCAGTGACACATTCTTGTCGGCAACCAGCATCATCGCTTCAAGCCGGCGCAGGTAACGGTCGGTGCGCCAATCCTTGGCCAGTTCCACACAAGCCCTCATGAGCTGTCCGGGATATTGCTCCAACTTTGCTTCCAGGCGCTCAAACAACGTGAATGCGTCTGCGGTTGCACCTGCAAAGCCTGCAATCACTTCACCCTTTGCAAGCGGCCGCACCTTGCGGGCGGTGTGCTTGATCACGGTCTGGCCGAGAGACACCTGTCCATCGCCCGCAATGACGACCTTGCCGCCCTTGCGCACCATCATGATCGTCGTACCGTGCCACTGGGCAGGTTCGCGCGTTTCGCTCATCAAGTCCTCGTAAGTCTCTTTTGTCTGCCGCCCTATGTAGGCGGCTAACACGGCATTTCCAAGCAATCATTGGCGCACGCTAGAATAACGCGGGTTTCAACCTCAGTGCGACATCTCGATCCTGGTTGCTCTCAAGAGGGCATCCACCAGCCGATCAAGCTGACCGCTGATCCGGTCGTCGGTAAGGTCACCTTTCTCGTCAAAGGCACCAGATGCGCGGGGAATTGAGACCATCTGCGGCAACACCATTGCACCCAATCCAACCTCGAGGATCGTGCGCATACCGATTAGGCCGCGCATGCCACCGAACCCGCCCGGTGAAGCTGCTCCGAGCGCAAACACCTTGTTCTTGTATGCTTCACCCGGCTCCTTGACACGGCTTATCCAGTCCAGAGTGTTCTTCATAAGCGGTGTGATGCCAGCATTGTATTCAGGACAAGACAGGAACACACCATCCTGACCATGGAACAAACGTTTGAGCTTACAGGCATTCTCAGGCACGCCATCGCTTTCTTCCAGGTCACCGTCATAGACGGGCAAGGGATACTCCTTCAGCGACAGGTGTGTGACCTCCGCATCCAGAATGGCCAGCCTCTTTGCCACCAGCGCCACCAGTTTGCCGTTCAGCGAAGCGCTCCGGGACGAGCCTGAACACACGAGGATCTTTGGATTTTGCATCAAATATCTCCAGTTCACAGTCGACCATAGGGCAACACCGCCAAAGGTGTTTGCCCGAACACGGTAACTAGAGCGTTGTGCACGAATTTTGGAGGTTTAGTGGCCTTTACGGTAAACCCAAACCCGCGCCGGAGGCAGGTTTTTCCAAACCCAATCCGAACTGAACACCGAGACGGCATGACTGTTCGGCTTGACGGGCGCTACAAGCCCATAGGAAAACTGAATGAAAGGCGCTCCAGGCTTGAGCATTTCGAGAGCCTCGGCCAGCAGAGCCTTTCGAACAGACTCCGGTTTCGTCAGCAGCGGCAAGGATGAGACAATGCCGTCAAGCTTGCCCGACCTGTTCGACCGGTCAGCAAAAAATCCGCCTTCACTTTCCAGACTTTCGCGCAAAGCATATGCATCCCCTTGCAATACGGTCAGGCCCGGATACCTAAGGCTCAGGATTTCACAGAATTCGGGGCTGTATTCGACAAGATTGAGATGATGGTTGGCAAATCCGCGATCGATCAAGGCTTTGGTCACGGCACCCGTGCCAGGTCCAAGTTCGACGACACGGCAATGAGGACGCGGTGTCAGGAACGAGGCCATCTTTGCAGCGAGATCGGGACCCGATGGCGTTACAGCCCCGGTCCTCAACGGATTCTGCGCCCAGGATCGTATGAACTTCATTTCGTCGAGCACTTTTGCCCGGACGGCATTGGCCTTGACGATCTTTTCCCGAAGGCGTTCCCCGCGAATCCCGCTACGCTTCAACATCTTACCTCACTTCCACCCAGGAGGTGAATATAAGGGGACTTGTCAGAATATGCTACGGGTGGGCGTACAAATTGCACGAACTCGCGGATAATGCTTAGACGCACCAGGCCAATCAAGCGCCGAGATTGTCTATGAAATCCTTCACTTTGGAAAAGAACCCCGCAGATTCGGGATGGTTCTCGCCGGACGATTCTTTTTCAAATTCCGCCAGAAGTTCCCTTTGCCTGCGTGTCAGGTTCGTCGGCGTCTCCACAGTGACCTGAATATACATGTCACCGTGCTGGCTGGTGCGCATGATCGGCATGCCCTTGCTGCGCAGGCGGAACTGCTTTCCTGTCTGCGTACCTTCCGGTACCTTCACCCGGCTTGTCGCACCCGCAACAGTCGGCACATCGAATTGCCCGCCCAGGGTTGCCGTACTCATGGAAATGGGTACCCGGCAGTAGAGGTCTGCGCCATCGCGCTGAAACAGTTCATGGGGGCGAATTGACAGGAAGATATAAAGATCGCCCGCAGGACCACCGCGCACACCGGCTTCCCCTTCTCCGGCAAGCCGAATTCGGGTGCCGTCTTCGATGCCGGCTGGAATATTGACAGACAGCGTACGATCCTGGGTCTTTCGTCCTGAGCCGCTGCAGCTTTCGCAGGGATCGGTGATGACCTGCCCACGCCCCTGACAGGTTGGACAGGTACGCTCAAGCGTGAAAAAGCCCTGAGCTGCACGTACACGCCCGGCGCCACCGCAAGTACGGCAGGCACTCGGGCTGGTTCCCGGTTTCGCACCTGAACCGGAACAGTCGTCACAGGTGATGCTGGTCGGGACCTCGATCTCAACCGTCTTGCCGGCAAAAGCGTCTTCCAACGTAATGTCGAGATTGTAGCGCAGGTCGGCGCCACGCTCCCGGCCACCGGAACGGCGTCCGCCACCCATACCGAAGAACTCTTCGAAGATATCGGACATGGTGGAGGAAAAATCATGCGCGCCAGCGCCACCACCGCCACCGAAACCGCCATTTTCGAAAGCTGCATGCCCGAAGCGGTCATAGGCGGCACGTTTCTGGCCGTCTTTCAAGGTGTCATACGCTTCGTTGACTTCCTTGAACATGGCCTCGGATTCACCATCGCCCGGATTGCGGTCCGGGTGATATTGCATTGCCATTTTGCGGTAAGCGCTTTTCAGCGCCTTTTCATCCGCATCGCGTGAAACGCCCAGAACCTCGTAGAAATCACGTTTGGACATCAAGATCTCTCGGTCTTGTTGTTGCACCGTCGGCAGCCTGGGCAGGCCCGGCGCCAGGAACGAGAGGGGCTCGTCGCATGTTCAATTGATCCAGACAAAGCCCCACCCGCGACTATTACGGCGAAAGCGCCGGACTCATGTGCCCTTGTGATCGGGCAAGCAAGCGTCCGGCGCCAGACTTGACCAGCCAGCCGAGACACGGCTGGCTGTCGATTTTCAGTTATGCAGACTTCTTGTCGTCTTCGTCTTTGACTTCCTCGAAGTCCGCATCGACAACATCGTCTTCCGCCTTGGCTTCGGCTTCTTCGCCGCCTTCGCCACCGGCTTCCGCATCGGCTTGTGTAGCCTGATACATGGCTTCGCCAAGTTTCATGGATGCTTCGGCCAGGGCCTGGGTTTTGGCCTTGATGTCTTCAAGGTCTTCACCCTCGAGCGAGGACTTGAGCTCTTCAAGAGCGGATTCGATCGCAGCCTTGTCGTCTTCGGAGACCTTGTCACCGTAGTCTTTCAGCGACTTGTCAGTGGAATGTACCAGCGACTCGCCCTGGTTCTTGGCTTCCACCAACTCTTTCCGCTTCTTGTCCTCGTCGGCATGGGACTCAGCATCCTTGATCATCTGGTCGATGTCATTGTCACTAAGACCACCAGAGGCCTGGATGCGGATCTGCTGTTCCTTGCCGGTACCTTTGTCCTTTGCCGAAACATTGACAATACCGTTGGCATCGATGTCGAAGGTGACTTCGATTTGCGGCACGCCACGCGGTGCCGGCGGAAGTCCGACCAGGTCGAACTGACCGAGGACCTTGTTGTCGGCAGCCATCTCACGTTCGCCCTGGAAGACACGGATGGTCACAGCCGTCTGATTGTCTTCGGCCGTGGAAAACACCTGACTCTTCTTGGTCGGGATCGTCGTGTTGCGATCGATCAGGCGAGTGAAGACACCGCCGAGCGTCTCGATACCGAGCGACAGCGGAGTGACATCCAGAAGGAGCACGTCCTTGACGTCGCCCTGCAGAACACCGGCCTGGATCGCTGCGCCCATGGCCACGACTTCGTCCGGATTTACACCCTTGTGTGACTCCTTGCCAAAGAAGGTGTTCACGGTTTCCTGAATTTTGGGCATGCGGGTCATGCCGCCGACCAGAACGACTTCGTCAATTTCACCAGCTGCCAGGCCTGCGTCTTTCAGAGCAGCCTTCATGGGGTTGATGGTGCGTTTGACCAGGTCTTCAACCAGAGATTCAAACTTGGCGCGGGTGAGCTTCAATGTCAGGTGCTTCGGACCGGATGCATCAGCCGTGATGAACGGCAGGTTGATTTCGGTCTGCGAAGAGGACGACAACTCGATCTTGGCTTTTTCCGCGGCTTCTTTCAGACGCTGCAAGGCAAGTTTGTCGTTCTTCAGGTCAATGCCCTGATCTTTCTTGAACTCAGCTGCCAGATAGTCGACGAGAACCATGTCGAAATCTTCGCCACCCAGGAACGTGTCGCCGTTCGTGGATTTCACTTCGAATACGCCGTCGCCGATCTCCAGGATGGACACGTCGAACGTGCCGCCACCAAGGTCGTAAACAGCAATGGTCTTGCCTTCATTCTTGTCCAGGCCATAGGCCAGGGCTGCGGCAGTCGGCTCGTTGATGATGCGCAGGACTTCCAGGCCAGCGATCTTGCCGGCATCCTTGGTTGCCTGACGCTGAGCATCGTTGAAATATGCCGGAACAGTGATGACCGCCTGAGTAACACTCTCGCCGAGGTAGCTCTCTGCTGTTTCCTTCATTTTCTGAAGGATGAAGGCGGAAACCTGGGACGCGGAGTATTTTTCGCCGTTTGCCTCAACCCATGCGTCGCCGTTGTCGGCTTTGACGATTTCGAAGGGAACCAGTTTCTGGTCCTTGGCGACAGTCGGGTCGTCAAACCGGCGCCCGATCAGGCGCTTGACTGCGAAGAGCGTGTTCGTCGGATTGGTGACTGCCTGGCGCTTGGCCGGCTGACCGACAAGGCGCTCGCCATCGTCGGAGAATGCCACCATAGACGGTGTGGTGCGTGCACCTTCTGCGTTTTCGATTACTTTGGGATCTTTACCGTCCATGACGGCGACGCACGAGTTCGTCGTGCCGAGGTCGATACCAATGACCTTTGCCATATCTGCCTCTCTTTCTAGCAAACCAGACAGACCCTAGAAGGCGTCGGCCCGGCTCCTCTCACTTGTAATCCGGGACCAGCCCGGAGATCGCGCCGGAGCACATGCTCTGGATTTGGCGCGAAGCTTGATCGCTATATAGGTGGATGAAACTTTGCCTGCAAGACATCTGTTTGCTGGCAATCGCCAGTCATCACCGATATTTCTTGCCTGATCGTTACCAAGATCGGATTTCGGATTGTCGTAAAAGTCAATTTTTCAGAAAATCACCATTCAGACGCGGGATCTCTCCAGAGGAATACATTCATGAAAGACGCCGATTTGTGGAGCCGCATTACGGCTTGTCATCCAGATGCGGTCGAAGCCGATTTTCCATTTTCAAAACGACTGGCACGGGACAATGGCTGGTCTCACGAATATGCCCTGCGCGTCATCACGGAATATCAGCGTTTTGCTTATCTCAGCCGGCTGGGCTCAGGCATGGTTACGCCAAGCGACGAGGTCGACCAGGCCTGGCACCTTCATTTGACCTATACGAAGCACTATTGGGGGGCTTTCAAGGACGCACTCGGCGGCCCTTTGCACCATATGCCGACCAAGGGCGGTGCAGATCAGAATGCACTGTTCAACGATGCCTACGCCAAAACATTGGCGCATTACCGAACCGAATTCGGCAAACCGCCTGCTGACATATGGCCTCCGGCCTCCGTGCGGTTCGGGAAAGCACCGCATTTCCGTCGCATAAATACACAAGATCACTGGATAATCGCCAAACCGGAATGGCCCAATCACGTTCGGACCGTCTTCAAGGCCCTGACGTCGCTTCCTGGCGCCGTGCTTGGTGCCTGTGCTGCGCTCATCGCATTTCTACTGGGAAGCACTCTTGCTTTTGCTCATGGCTCTCCGGCTGGCGACACACTGCTGGACCGGGTTCGAAACATGATCTGGCACTGGGCTACGGAACATACTGTCGTTTTCGTTTTTTGTGTTGCCATAGTCGGGATAGTTCTCCTCTTGCTTTTCAAAAAAACGGCGGGAAGCAAGTCGTCTGGATGCGGTTCGGGCTGTACTGCCGGCGGCTCCAGTGGATGCAGTTCTTCTGGTTGCGGCGGGTGCGGTGACTGAACAAGAACCCGTGAGCAAAAAAATGCAGGATAGCTCTCTTGGCGGCCCGGCGGGCTTTAAGTATTTGCCCGGGTACTTTGACCGCACCACCCAGGAATTTCTTCTGAAAGAAGTGCGGTCTTGCGTTGCTAAGGCACCGCTCTTCCAGCCTGTGATGCCGCGAACCGGAAAAGCCTTTTCCGTGAAGATGAGCAATTGCGGCCCGCTTGGCTGGGTCTCCGACATCAACGGATACCGGTATCAGCAAGCTCATCCTGATACTGGAGCTCCATGGCCCGGCATTCCGCTCGCCTTGCAAAAACTCTGGAAGGATCTCGCGCCAAGTGCTCAGCCGCCACAGGCCTGCCTGATCAATTTTTATGAGCAGAGCGCCCGAATGGGACTGCACCAGGACCGGGACGAACAAACTTTCGAAGCCCCTGTCATTTCGGTCTCGCTTGGCGACACAGCAACTTTCCGGGTTGGCGGTTTGTCCCGCAAGGACCCGACCAGATCCTTTCGCCTGCAGTCCGGCGATGTCGTTGTGCTCGGCGGTGAGGCGAGGCTCGTCTTTCATGGAATCGATCGGGTTTTGAGCGGAACATCGAGCCTTCTGAAAAACGGGGGCCGGATCAACCTGACGCTTCGGCGCGTCACCGCCGGTTGAGCAGACTGCCAGCTTCCGGCGTCAATACAGCGCGATCAAAGCAGCCACTGCGATCACGATATTCGCCAGTAGGCAGACAACGAATGCAATCGTGCGGGGTCCGCCGGCGACTCTGCCGACGCCGGCGTAATAAACGCCCCAAAACAATAGACGTGCAGCCAGGTAAATACCTGCAGCCACATTCACCAGCAACGGTGACACGCCGGCTATGATCGCAATCAGGACAGCAGCCAGAAAGGCCGGAAAGCTCTCAGCTGAGTTCTGATAGGTTCGAACCGCCCGAAAACTCAGTTTCGTATGGTCATACTGCAGCGGCATGCCAGGGATCTGTTCCTCTTTGGCAAATGCGAGCGGAGCTGTCAGGAAGTTCTGGACCAACACGATCAAGGATAGTGCGGCGACAATTGTCAAACCCGGCCTATAGGCATTGAGGAAGGGAGCAGCTTCAAAGAGATTTTCCATTTTTCTATCCGAATTCTTTCAACAGGATCTGCCTTTTTTGCCAGCAATCAATTTATGTTAAAGAACATTTTTTGGTCCCTGATATTCTTTCCAGATCAGGTCCGGGAGACAGCCTTGCCTTACGCCCCAGAGCACAAAACCAAAACGCGCAAACGCATCGTTGAATGCGCGCGTATTCTCTTCAACCGCCATGGCTTCTCAGAAGTCTCGATCGATACCGTCATGGCCGAAGCCGGCCTTACCAGGGGCGGTTTCTACAATCACTTCAAGAACAAGGACGAGCTTTATGCGGAAGCCGTGGCGTCCTTCCTGAACGGGCGTGGCAAAACCTGGCGCGACGAAGCCGGTGTCGACCCGGTCAATGGTGGACCACAGACGGTTAGGGACATGATTGAAAGCTACCTTTCGACCAAGCATCTCGGCGACGTGGAAGGACAATGCCCGATGATCGCACTGCCATCCGACGTCGCCCGGGCGACGCCTGAAGTTCAGTCCGCGTATGAGGCCCTGCTGCGGGCAATGATCTGGCTGTTTGAAAACAATCTGCCTGAAGCCCCTGCCAAAAGAGACAAGGCCATTGGACTGGCGGCTTTGTGCGTCGGCGGCATGGTGTTGTCCCGGACAATTGACGACGACACTCTTGCAGAAGAAATCCGCAACGTTTCGAAGTCGCTTGCTCTGCAACAGCTGGAGACCGGTGAGCGCCCCTGATGTTCACTGCTCCCGATATGTCGCCTCATAGCTGACCGGAAATGCAACTGAACGGGCGATGTAGCAATATTTGTGAATTTCGCGGTGGATCGCGTCAGCTTCTTTCAGGTTCGTACCCATGGGCACCACGATCTTCGGTCTCAAAGTTGCCTGCAAAAACCGGCCTGCACCATTTTTTTCGGTCTCTCCAAAACCCAGAGGAAAGTCCTCATAAGCGCTCACGGCAATGCCGGCGTTGCTTGCCAGATGCAGATACCAGAGCATGTGGCAGCTTGCGAGCGCCGATAAAAGCAGATCTTCCGGGTTGTGAAGCTCCGGGTTTCCACCAAGCAACGGGTCATTGGCACAAGACACCGCAGGCTTGCCCGGTGTCCTGATTTCCCAGGTTCGTTCGTATCCACGATAGGTGTTCGTGCCGGTCCCCAAGTTCCCGGTCCAGACAATTTTCGACGTGTATTGGTGGTTGGTTGCCATCTCGCTCTCCAAAATGTATACATTTATACATTCTTGAATTTAAAATTTGTCAAGTCCATGATGAGGCCGATCAGAGGAAGGTTTCATGTCCGCAGAGCACATTGCAGCCACGCTGGAAACTGAAATTGTCGAAGGCCGCTTCCGGCCTGGCGAAGAACTCAAGCAGGGTGAAATCGCAAAACGATTTGCAATCAGCCGGATCCCGGTTAGAGACGCTCTCCAACTCTTGGCCTCTCGTGGAATGATCAGCCTCGTCCCCAATCGGAGAGCGCGGGTGATCAGTCTGGAATCGGCCGAAATTTCAGAGATTTACGACCTAAGGGTGCTGCTGGAAACAGACTGTCTGTGCCGTGCAATCAATCTGATGACGGAAGCCGACCTGAACGCAATTGAAATCGCATTCGCTCACTCGTCGATTGATGCGGGCACAAACCGGTGGGCTGACGGCGACTGGGCCTTTCACCAAAGTCTCTATCTACCTGCGGACAGGCCGCGGCAATTGAAGATGATTGAAGAGCTTCGACGGACATGCCGCATTCATATTGCCGGATACGGTGTACTGCCGGCACAGACCAAAGACTGGCTGAAAGATCATGAAGACATCTTGTCATCTGTCCGCAATCGCGACAAAACCACCGCACAAGGCATCCTAAAACGGCACATCAACGATGCCTGCACGACATTGTTGTCTGCCTGGCCTAACCAGAACAACAGTTCCTAGCTGCAAACGGACCCAGTCCAGGCATCGCATGTTCTACTGCTTGTACGGTATGACGCTGCCAATGCGATCAGAAGGCCTGATAGGTCAAAAGCAGCGCGCAGACGGCAATCACCCAAAGAGCAATTCGTCCAGACCGCGTGTGCCTTGCTTCTGCCTTGCCGATCGCCTCCGCGGTTTCTTCATCGAACCGAAGACCACTGTTGGTCATTTTTTCAAGTTCAGCAGACATGCGACCAATGCGGTCGGCAAACAAGGGCATGTCGTTTGCGACCCGTGCCAGTGCGGACAATGCGTCGCCCGCGTCCCGGAACTTACCAACGGGTCCAAGATTTTCTGCGATCCAGCTGCCAACAACAGGTTCAGCCGTCCGCCACATATCAAGATTGGGGTTCAAGGACCTGGCAACACCTTCGACTACGACCATGGTTTTCTGCAACATGATCAATTGGGTCTGGGTGCGCATTTCAAACAGGTCGGTCACTTCAAACAGCTGCGTCAGAAGCCTGGCCATGGATATCTCGCTGGCATCGTGACCGTGGATCGGCTCCCCAATCGCACGGATCGCCTGTGCAAACATGTCAACGTCCTGATGGGCCGGCACATATCCGGCCTCAAAGTGCACTTCGGCAACCCGCTTGTAGTTTCGAGTGATGAATCCGAACAGGATCTCGGCCAAAAAACGGCGTTCACGCTTGTTGAGCCGGCCAGTGATGCCAAAATCGACCGCGACAAGCGTTCCGTCTGGTTCGACGAAAAGATTGCCCTGGTGCATGTCCGCGTGAAAAAACCCGTCTCGCAGCGTGTGCCGGAGAAAGCTCTGAATGACTGACGCACCCAGAGCCTCCAGATCGTGTCCGTCTTCACGAAGGCCATCAACATCGGACATTTTCCGGCCATCGATCCACTCAAGCGTCAAAACACCCTTGGATGTGTGAAGCCATTCCACACTTGGCACCCGGAAACCCGCGTCATTCGCGATGTTTTCTGCCATTTCCGATAGTGCGGCAGCTTCGAGCCTGAAATCCATTTCCATGGCGACGGATTGCGCGAGCGTATCGACCACCGCAACGGGACGAAGCCGACGCGAAGGCGGATGGAACCGCTCCGCGAGGCGGGCGACCAGGTAGTAACTTTCCAGATCTCTTTGAAATCTTCGGGCAACACCCGGGCGCAAAACCTTGACGGCGACCTTTCGGTCCACCCCGTCCTTGCCTCTGATGACGGCCGGATGCACCTGAGCGATGGATGCCGCTGCAACGGCTTCGCCAAATTCGACAAAAATCTCGTCTACCGGTCGATCAAGCTGTTCTGAAATTGCCCGCCGTGCTGCCTCATGTTCGAACGCAGGCAGCCGGTCCTGCAGTGCGGATAATTCACGCGCGGCATCTTTTCCAACGACATCGGCCCGCGTTGCCAGGAACTGGCCAAGCTTCACGTAGGAAGGTCCCAACCGATTGAGAGCGTCTGAAAGGCGCAGGTCTGCACTCTTGTCTTTGACCGCGCGACGTTCCAACAAGCGGGCAATCGCGATCCCGAAGCGCGGTCCTGCTGGAAGGTCCGGCAGATGGACGAGGCTGAACACACCTTCGCGCGCCATCACGAAACCGGCCCGCACCAGGCGGAATAGGGACATTACCGGAAACGCCATCAATCAGAATTTCCAACCGGAATGCAGTGCGGCAATGCCGCCGGAATAATTGCGATAGGTGACCCGTTCAAATCCTGCTTCCCGAACCATCTCCGCGAACCGCTCCTGACTGGGAAACTTGCGGATGGACTCTACCAGATACTGATAGGGGTCTCCGTCACCCGTCACCCATTTGCCCATGACAGGGATCGCCTTGAAAGAAAAGGTGTCATAGACTTTGTCCAGAAGGGGCACATCGACTTCGGAAAATTCCAGGCAAAGAAAGCGGCCGCCGCGCTTCAGAACGCGCTGCGCCTCCTTCAATGCTTTCGGGATGTCCGGCACATTTCGGATGCCGAAGGCAATCGTATAAGCGTCGAAACTCTTGTCAGGGAATGGCAGGTCTTCAGCGTTTCCCTGGCTAAAGGTGATCAACCTTGAAAGCCCGGCTTTCGCTGCTCTGTCACGGCCGACACCGAGCATGGATTCATTAATGTCGCAGACCACTGCCGAAACCGTTTCAGCCGACCGGTTGACGACACGTGTCGCTATATCGCCTGTGCCGCCTGCAACATCCAATAGCTGCCAGCCTGATTTGTCGGTCCTTGGCGGCGCAAGGAAAGAGACCATCGCATCTTTCCAAACCCGGTGCATACCGCCGGACATCATGTCGTTCATCAGGTCATAACGGTCAGCTACCTTGTGAAATACATCGTCCACAAGCGCCTGTTTGCTACCCTCGGCCACCTTTGTGAAACCGAAACTGGTCGGCATGTCCTCCGGAGTCCGGTCCGAAGCTCCGCTGCGAGCCTGTTGCGTCATGAATGCGTCTCCAAGATCAACCTGTTCAGCCTCAGCTTACCGGTTGACCACCGTTCCTGTTCTTGAACAGATCAGCCCGCTCTTTCGCGAACTGCCGTTGTTCTGGCGGATCACAAATCCATTTAAGGTCTTCAAAGTGCGCCGGAACATAGTACAAGCACCGCCCGAGCGCTATCTTTGCCGGCCTTGGACGCCATATGCCGCAGGCCAGTGTGAGATTGTCAGACCTCTTAGCGCGCAACCGAAGCGGAGACCAGTCTTCAGATGCCTGAATTGCCGGAAGTTGAAACCGTCAAACGCGGTCTGTCGCCCGCATTCGAAGGAGCCGCGCTGCGAAAGGTTGAGCAAAACCGCCCAGATCTTCGTTTTCCGTTTCCGGAAAATTTCACCAGCCGGCTGACAGGAAAACGGGTCACCGCCTTGTCCCGCCGATCCAAATATCTGCTTGCTGATATCGACAGTGGAGATGTCCTGGTCATGCATCTTGGTATGTCAGGGTCTTTTCGGATCGAAGCCGATCATAACGAAAGTGCACCGGGCGCATTTGTTCACGCCCGCAGCAAGGACACCAAGCACGATCACGTGGTCTTTCACCTTGAAACCACCACTGGAGAACGCCCGCGCATCATATACAATGATCCGCGCCGCTTTGGTTTCATGGACCTCGTGCCACGAGCCAAGCTATCTGCGCATCCACTTTTCAGGGACCTTGGACTGGAGCCTCTGGGCAATCAACTGAGCGCGGAAACACTTGCCGGTCTATTCGAAGGTCGGAAATCGCCTTTAAAAGCCGCTCTGTTGAACCAGAAGCTGATCGCTGGTCTTGGCAATATATATGTGTGTGAAGCACTTTGGCGCAGCGGCCTGAGCCCGGAACGCTCCGCCGGGAGCCTGGTGACGAAATCAGGAAAGCCGACAAAAAAGGCGATCGCACTTGCGGCCAACATCCGGGAAACACTCGAAGACGCTATCAAGGCCGGCGGCTCTTCCTTGCGGGACCACACCCAGGCTGATGGAACGCTTGGCTATTTTCAGCATTCCTTTGCGGTCTATGGCCGCGAAAACGAAAGCTGCCGGACGCCGGGCTGCAGCGGCACTGTTGCACGGCTCGTGCAATCAAACCGCTCGACCTTTTATTGCCCTCATTGCCAGACCTGACAGTCCGGCCTCTATCCCTTCGGCCAAACTTGCCAGACACGCCTCGTGTCGGTTAGGCATGAGCCGTAAGTTTGACAAATCCGAGGAGCCGTACATGACGGCAACCTCCGGCCTTGGGAGCGCATACTATGGGATACGAGAACATCCGCGTTGAAAAGCGCGGCAAAGTAGGCCTGATCACTCTGGACCGGCCGGAAGCCCTGAATGCGCTCAATTCAGCGCTGGTTGCAGAGCTTTGCACAGCCCTCGACAGTTTCGACGAAGACGAGCGTATCGGCTGTGTTGTCATCACAGGTTCGGAGAAGGCTTTTGCGGCTGGCGCAGACATCAAGGAAATGCAGCCTCACAACTTCGCTTCCGCCTACCAGACCGATCTGATCACGCCATTTGACCGCGTCTCGCGGAACCGGAAGCCAATCATCGCTGCGGTTGCTGGCTATGCGCTGGGCGGCGGCTGCGAACTGGCCATGCTCTGCGATTTCATCATCGCTGCCGATACCGCAAAGTTCGGCCAGCCGGAGATTACTCTTGGCGTCATCCCCGGGGCAGGTGGTACACAGCGCCTGACGCGGTTCGTCGGCAAGTCAAAGGCCATGGAGATGGTTTTGACAGGTCGCATGATGGATGCAGAAGAAGCAGAACGCAGCGGCCTGGTCAGCCGTATCGTTCCCGCCGATGACCTTCTGGAGGAAGTCCTGAAGGCCGCTGAGAAAATCGCCGACTTCTCGCTTCCTGTCGTCATGATGGCAAAGGAAAGTGTCGACCGGGCGTATGAAACAACACTTTCTGAAGGGGTCCGGTTCGAGCGACGTGTCTTCCAGGCGCTTTTTGCCCTTGAGGACCAGAACGAGGGCATGAGCGCCTTTACGGAGAAACGGTCACCGCAATTCAGGAACAAATAATCTTCCGTGTATCAACGACAAAGCCGTTGACGACAAGCGCAAGCGCCATTATAAGCAGCGCCCAATCGGTGGCGGACTTTCGCCGCCGTTGTTTTTTGATCGGGTCTTACCGGCTTTGAAGCCTTGGTCCGATCGCCACCGGACCCTAGTCCCCATTACCGATCAGGATTGAGCCAATGGCCAACACACCATCGGCCAAGAAGGCGGCCCGCAAGATTGCCCGCCGGACGGCCACCAACAAAGACCGCAGAAGCCGTGTTCGCACGTACCTGCGTAAAGTTGAAGAAGCAATCGCTTCTGGCGATCAGAGCGCAGCAAACGACGCTTTCAAGGCAGCGCAGCCGGAAATCATGCGCGCAGCGTCCAAAGGCGTGATGCATGCAAACACGGCATCCCGGAAAGTTTCCCGCCTCAACGCCCGCATCAAGGCACTTGGCGCCTAATTTTTCCGTGAAATCAACGCTCAGAAGACCCGGCCACAGTGCCGGGTTTTTTTTAGCCATGCAATTTTGTGGATGACAGAAATAGGCCCGTTTCAGGTTCACAACCTTCAAAAATACGCCATATGAGAGTGTCAAAAATTATCTATGTTTTTCAATATCTTACAGGTATGTAGGATCTAAGCGGTGAGATCAAACCGGATTCGATACGAGTCAAGGTATCTGTTCCGAAATTTTTTTGAAATCGCTGTTTTTCATTTGCGACAAGGCAGCTCAGAGCAAAAAGTCATTGCGGTAAAAAGCATTTGCTCCTTTGCACACAGGGAGCGGAAATTCGGTAACGCAGGGGCAGAAACCGGCATCTGCCAAGAAACGTATTAACCCGCTGTTGCCCCGCAAGGCGCTGTCTGTATATTAACAACACGGCTGGCGGCAAAGACCAGCGATTAACCTAAAACTAGTGCTTGGAAAAACAATGTATAAGTCAAACAGAAATATAGCTGAGCACACGTCATATAGGCTGGGAAGCGAATACATTAACGCGTTCAGTCTTTACGGCGCTTAGCGAAATTTAGACTAATACTCCTTCCGAAAATACTAATAAGCAAATTATAACCGATGGCGCAAAGCTATCGAAGGGGGCGTCTGTGCAACTTGAGGGTGGTTACGCAGGAAATTTCAGCGCGAAGGAGGCTTTTCAGCAGCTCTCCGAACAACAGGACGCGGTGCTTGTTGACGTGCGCACACAAGCGGAATGGGCCTTTGTCGGCATCCCCGATTTGCGCCCGATCGGCAAGGAACCTGTATTGGCGGAATGGCAAAGTTTTCCGTCGAGCGGACCAAATCCGGATTTCGCGTCGACTGTTTCAAACCAGTTGGTCAAAAAAGGACTTGACCAAAGCGCTCCGATCTATTTTCTGTGCCGCTCCGGCGCACGGAGCCAAGCAGCTGCAATTGCGCTGACTCAGGCCGGTTACACGCACTGCTACAATATCTCTGATGGATTTGAGGGGCCGCTGGACGCAGACCGTCATCGCGGCACACAGGCCGGCTGGAAAGCTGCCGGGCTGCCTTGGATTCAGAATTAGTTTCCCGCATTCAAGACGGGGCGGCGGCTGGAGTATATCCACCGCCAAACGAATAACCGTCCCAAAAGGGACATCATAATGCTGCAAAAGCAGCGAGGCGGCGAAGAATGGCTGTGGCGGACCGTTCTTCACAAAGTACAGGAGGCAGATGACATGCAGGTTCAGGAGGCAGGTGGCTCCGAACATTGGAAAAGGGTCAAAAAACAGCTTCGCGCGGAATTGGGCGATGATGTTTTTACGAGCTGGTTTGCTCGTGTCGACCTTGAGGAACATCAGGACGGCACTGTACGCCTGTCCGTTCCGACTCGATTTCTTAAACAGTGGATCCAGAACAATTATAATGATCGGCTCATGGGTCTTTGGCAGCGCGAATGTGATAACGTTCACCGAATTGAGCTGACTGTTCGTGGCGCTATTCGGCCACGCCAGACACCGACAAACAAAGCCAGTCTTGCGGGCCCTTCGGGTGCCAAGCCTGTAACAGTCGACACCAGAAACGACGGTTTGGGCGATGCCGCGCAGGTCACGCGCGCTCAGGCAGCAACTGCGGCCCTTGGCAGGGGCGATGCCGGCGGCGACAGCGCAAGAGACGTCCTGCAAGGGGCAGCACTCGACCCCAAATACACATTCGACACGTTTGTTGAAGGCGAATCCAACAATCTCGCACTTGCTGCAGCCCGTCAGGTTGCATCCGGCGGCGCCGTCACCTTCAACCCGCTCTATCTACATGCGTCCGTAGGTTTGGGAAAAACTCACCTGATGCAGGCAGTCGCCGCGAAGGCACGCGCCAGCGGACGGAAGGTGCTTTACCTCACCGCCGAACACTTCATGTACAAATTTGTGGCCGCGCTCAAATCCCAGTCAGCACTTGCCTTCAAGGACACGCTGCGGACAATTGACCTCCTCCTGATCGACGATATGCAATTCCTTCACGGCAAACAGGTACAGCAGGAATTCTGCCACACGCTGAATGCCCTGATCGACGGCGCACGTCAGGTAATTGTCGCTGCGGATCGTGCGCCGTCTGAACTCGACACACTTGATGACCGCGTCCGTTCGCGTCTCTCCGGCGGCCTGGTTGTCGGCATACAGGAGCCTGACTTCACGCTTCGCCGGAACATCCTGACTGCCCGTGTCGAAACTGCGCAGAAAGCCTACCCGCAATTCGCCGTGCCGGAAACTGTTCTGGACTACGTTGCCCGGCATGTCGCCTCTTCAGGCCGTGATCTGGAAGGTGCTCTGAACCGGCTCATTGCGCATAACCAGCTCACCAACCAGCCGATTACGCAGGAAATGGCCGAGATGACATTGCGTGATCTGGTCCGCTCCAGCGAACCGCGCCGGGTCAAGATCGAAGACATCCAGCGCGTCGTCTCCAAGCACTACAATGTGACCAAGGCTGACTTGCTGTCGGCACGCCGAACCCGCACCATCGTGCGTCCGCGTCAGATAGCTATGTATCTTGCGAAAGTGATGACCCCGCGTTCACTGCCTGAAATCGGTCGCCGGTTCGGCAACCGGGACCACACAACAGTGCTGCACGCAGTGCGCAAAATCGAAGAAATGGCCAGAGCTGATTATGCTTTAGCGCAGGAGCTTGAATTGCTCAAGCGCATGTTGGATGCCTGATACAATCAGCGCACCGACCTGAGCTCGAAAATAACAGGTTTTCTAGCATTTTGAGGGCGCTCCAAAGGGGCGCCCTCTTGCTTTTGAGAGCGGTTAAGGGCAGTGTCTTTCCCCCGCTCCATAACGGAGCCCCAAATCCAGTTCGCCAGGCTAATTCGCCTGGCTTTTCATGAGTACGGAACGAGTGAATGAAAGCGACCCTCGAGCGGACCGACCTCCTCAAGTCCTTGACCCATGTTCATCGGGTGGTTGAGCGCCGGAACACCATTCCCATCCTGTCGAATGTTCTCTTGCGGGCCGATGGTGGCGCGATCAATCTCAAAGCAACCGATCTTGACCTCGAAATCGTCGAAACGGTTCCCGCAATGATCGAATTGCCAGGCGCGACCACTGTGCCGGCACATATGTTTTACGATATCGTGCGCAAGCTGCCGGAAGGGTCGCAAGTCGTCCTGGAAACCACCAGCGACAATGCCACATTGGAAATACGGGCCGGCCGCTCGAAATTCACGCTGCAGATGCTGCCGGAAACGGATTTCCCTGACCTTACCGCCGGTGATTTCAGCCATGGATTCACGTTGTCAGCCTCTGACATTCGCAAGTTGATCGACACTACGCAGTTCGCCATTTCGACCGAGGAAACGCGCTACTATCTGAACGGGATCTACCTGCACACGGTGGACGCTGCCAACGGCCAGCAGTTCCGTGCGGTTGCGACAGACGGTCACCGCCTTGCGCAGGCCGAAGTGTCGGCTCCATCAGGATCGTCCGGAATGCCCGGCATTATCGTGCCGCGTAAGACGGTTGGCGAGATCCAGAAGCTTCTTGAAGAGCCGGAAGCCGACGTACAGATCGAACTGTCGGACACCAAGATTCGCGCAACGACGGGATCCGTCGTACTGACATCCAAGCTGATCGATGGCACTTTCCCGGATTATGGCCGGGTCATTCCGCAGGGAAATGACAAGGAGATGCGCGTCGACAGGGACGAATTCAAGGAAGCTGTCGATCGTGTGTCGACTATCTCCTCAGAACGAGGACGCGCCGTCAAGCTGTCGCTCGGCGACGGTCGCATGGTTCTGACTGTCAACAACCCGGATTCCGGCAGCGCGACTGAGGAACTGGCCGTCGAGTATGATGCCGAGGATATGGAAATCGGCTTCAACTCACGCTATCTCCTTGATATAGCTAATCAATTAAGCAGCGACACAGCTCTGTTCCGGCTGGCCGATTCCGGATCTCCGACACTTATCCAGGACAATACGGTTGATGACTGCCTGTTTGTGCTGATGCCGATGCGGGTCTGACGAGAACCTCCGGCAGTTGAAAAGGCGGACGTTGGATCATGACTGAGTTCAGGACGGCGCAGCTGACCCGCCTGTCCTTGACCGGCTTCCGCAACTACGCCGCACTTTCCATTGATATCTCGGCCAAACTCGTCACGTTCGTCGGTGCCAACGGCGCCGGTAAAACCAACATTCTGGAAGCTATCTCCTTTTTAACCGCCGGACGGGGCCTCAGGCGCGCGACCCTGGCTGACGTCGCCCAAAAGGGCGGAGAGGGCAGCTGGAGTGTTGCCGCAACCGTCATGCTGGATGGTCTGGAGACGAAAATCGGCACGGGGCTCGCAGCGGGTACACCGGGCCGGAAAGTGCGCATCGATGGCGAGGAAGTCCGAGGTTCGGAAAGCCTTCTTGATTACATGCGCGTGCTCTGGCTTGTCCCAAGCATGGACGGCCTTTTACCGGACCTGGATCGGACAGACGCCGGTTTCTGGACCGCCTCACACTGGCCATCGATCCGTCTCACGGACGACGCGTCGCCGATTTCGAAAATGCACTTCGTCAACGAAACCGGTTGCTGGATCAGGGCGGAGGTGACGCCTTTCTGACCGCCTTGGAGCAACAGGTTGCCGAACTCGGAATCGCTGTTGCGATCGCGCGCGGGGAAACTGTCGGGCTGCTAAGCCAGATGATTGCCGAGCAAGTCGCCCAGGCGTTACCCTTTCCGCATGCATCGGTCGCATTGGAGGGAGCGTTTGAAGCAGAGATGCTGGGATTGAGCGCCTCGGACCGGGAGGATCATTACCGCCAGATGCTCAAAGACGGACGCCCACGTGACCGAGCTGCCGGACGCACATTGAACGGGCCTCATCTGAGTGACCTGAAAGTCTTTCATGCCACAAAGAACATGCCGGCTGCGCAATCCTCCACCGGCGAACAGAAGGCGCTGCTGATCGGACTGGTACTGGCGCATGCGGAGCTGACTGCAAAAGTGTCCGGCATGACACCCGTTCTTCTGCTCGATGAGATTGCCGCGCACCTTGATCCCGGCCGCCGATCTTCGCTATTCCAGAAGCTGAATTCACTTGGCGGACAGGTTTTCATGACAGGGACTGACAGTGCCCTTTTTGAAGCCTTGCCCGGAGATGCGCACGTGTTTGAGATCGAGGATGGCAAGAGCCGCCTTTGCAGCCCCAGGTGACCCCTTAAATCCGCCTGAATCTTATGGTTTTCCACCATAATCCCTTCGCTGGCTTGCTGACGGGCCGCACGCAGTTGAACGACTGCCGGAACCCCGTATAACGGGGTGAGAAAAGATAAATCGATTGGTGATTGATTCGCATGAGCGACACGTCCACGCCTGAGCCTACCCCGAACCCGGAAACAGAAAACGGTGCCGACTATGGCGCCGACAGCATCAAGGTTCTCAAGGGCCTCGATGCCGTCCGCAAACGGCCCGGCATGTATATCGGTGACACGGACGATGGCTCCGGTCTGCACCACATGGTCTACGAGGTGGTCGACAATGCCATCGACGAGGCTTTAGCCGGTCACGCAGATTATGTCACCGTCACGCTTAATCCGGACGGTTCGGTTACCGTGTCAGACAACGGACGCGGCATTCCGACGGACCTGCACTCTGAAGAAGGTGTTTCAGCAGCTGAGGTTATCATGACCCAGCTGCATGCCGGCGGTAAATTCGACCAGAATTCCTACAAGGTTTCCGGTGGTCTGCACGGCGTCGGTGTTTCCGTGGTGAATGCGCTTTCCACCAGGCTTGATCTTCGCATCTGGCGAAACGATCAGGAGCACTTTATGAGTTTCTCCCATGGAGACGCTCAAGAGCCGCTCAAAGTCGTCGGTCCGGCCAATGGCCGGAAAGGAACCGAAGTCACGTTCCTGCCTTCGCCGGAAACCTTCAGCAAAATTGAATTTGATTTCAGCACCCTTGAACACCGTCTGCGCGAGCTGGCATTCCTGAATTCCGGTGCGCGCATCATCCTGACCGACAAACGCGGTGTTGAGGACGTTGTCGAGGAGCTGTTTTACGAAGGTGGACTTGAAGCTTTCGTCCGTTATCTGGACCGGGCAAAGCACCCGCTTATTGAAGATCCCGTCACCATGAGCGCGGAAAAGGACGGGATCACCGTAGAAGCCGCGATGTGGTGGAACGACAGTTATCACGAACAGGTTTTGTGCTTCACAAACAACATCCCGCAACGCGACGGCGGTACACACCTTGCCGGATTCCGTGCTGCACTGACGCGTCAGGTGACCGGCTACGCAGAGGCCACCGGACTTATGAAAAAGGAAAAGGTCTCCCTGTCCGGCGATGACTGCCGTGAAGGCCTGACATGTGTATTGTCGGTCAAGGTGCCGGATCCGAAATTCTCGTCACAAACCAAGGACAAGCTCGTTTCATCCGAGGTGCGTCCGGTCGTTGAGAACCTGATATCCCAGACACTGAGTGAATGGCTTGAGGAAAACCCGGCTCCCGCCAGGTCGATTGTCTCCAAGGTCGTTGAGGCCGCCTCGGCGCGCGAGGCCGCCAGAAAGGCCCGCGAGCTGACCCGCCGCAAGGGTGCACTCGACGTCGCCTCGCTGCCCGGCAAACTGGCGGACTGCCAGGAACGTGATGCTTCGAAAGCCGAACTCTTCCTGGTGGAGGGCGATTCCGCGGGTGGCTCGGCAAAGCAGGGCCGCCATCGGGAAAACCAGGCCGTCCTGCCGTTGCGAGGCAAGATCCTCAACGTGGAGCGGGCGCGCTTTGACAAGATGCTGTCGTCCAATGAAATCGGCACGCTGATTACCGCGCTCGGCACCGGTATCGGCATGGAAGAATTCAATATTGAGAAACTGCGGTACCACAAGATTATCATCATGACCGATGCGGACGTGGATGGTGCCCACATCCGGACATTGCTCTTGACATTCTTCTTCCGCCAAATGCCGCAACTGATCGAAAACGGCTATGTCTATATCGCGCAGCCACCGCTTTATAAGGTCAAGCGTGGCCAGTCCGAGCAATATCTAAAGAACCAACAGGCTCTGGAAGACTACCTGATCGCTCAGGGCCTGGATGACGCATCGCTGACGCTTGCAAATGGCGAAGTGCGCATTGGTCAGGACCTGCTAGGTGTTGTTCAGACAGCCCGGGCGATTTCCGACATTTTCGACGACCTGCACTCTCGCTACAATCGCGACGTCGTCGAACAAGCCGCAATCGCCGGTGCACTCAACACCGAGATTCTGGACGACCGCACGAAGGCCGAAGAAGCGGCTGCCTATATCGCACGCCGCATGGACATTCTCGCCGATGAATTCGAGCGCGGATGGACAGGCGAGGCCCGCGACGATGGCAGTCTGGTGTTCAAACGGACCGTGCGCGGCGTCGAAGAAGCCGCCACAATCGATGCGGCCCTGCTCGGATCGGCAGATGCCCGCCGTCTCGCGGCGCATGCCGAGCATCTGCAAGAGGTCTATGGCAAGGCCGCCGCGCTGCGCCGCAAGGACAACTCAACGGAAATCAGAGGGCCGCGTGCGCTGCTGACACAGGTTTATGCCTTCGGCCAGAAAGGCATTTCTCTTCAGCGCTATAAAGGCCTCGGTGAGATGAACCCCGAGCAACTTTGGGAAACAACCCTTGACCCGAATGTCCGCTCCCTTCTCCAGGTCAAGGTGAAGGAAGCCGATGACGCGGACGATATCTTCACCAAACTCATGGGAGACGAGGTGGAGCCAAGGCGCGAATTCATCCAGGACAACGCGCTTTCCGTTGCCAATCTCGACATCTAGTCGGGATCTTAAATGAAAAATCAAAAGAGCGGTTTTGCCGCTCTTTTTTTGTCCTCACCTCCCCGGCCAGGGCGCCGGAACACCGAAGAGATGGCCCTGAGCAGCCTCGATATTCATCTCCCGCAGCAAGTCTGCTTCTTCAAGCGTTTCGACATGCTTGGCGACAACCTTGATGCCAAGTTCATGAGCCGCCCGTACAAGGCCGTTGAGGATGGCCGCTTTAGCGGGTTCCCCAATGACCTGCTGAGTCAAACTGGACTCCAGCTTCAACCATTCAACCCGCAGGCCCGTCAGGCGTGACAGAACAGGCCAATGACCGGCGAAATCATCTACGGCCGTTTGGCACCCAAGTTCAGCAGCGAACTTGAAAAGGATTCAACCGTTGCCGGTTCGCGCAGGAAGTCCTTTTCGGCAATCTCCAGGCACAACTTGGCTGCAAGCAACGGGTTGATGGAAAGGCGATGATAAAGGCCGTCTCGGAAATTCGGGTCGCGGGCCGATTCAGCCGAGACGTTCATCGTCAGAATTGACCGGTCCGAGCTTCTTTCCGCCGCGTCCAGCACCCGGTCCAGGGTCCAGGCATCCACCTGGGCAATAAATCCTGACCGTTCAGCGGCTGAAATCCATGCCCGGGACGACAGACCCCTGGCGCGGTCGCCCTGCAACCGCAGCAAAACTTCCTGTCCGCACACCCGATCGTTCTTCAGGCACATGATCGGCATGGCAAAGAGTGTCAGCTCATTGCCCCGGAAACTGCCGGCATCAGGTAAATCTGCCAGTTCGTTTCGCCGCCGCTGACAATCTGTCGATTGCACGCTGTGGATCTGAACAGATTGTCCACCGCCCCTCTTCCCGCGCAGGCACGCATGATCTGCAACACCCAGCAGCGCGGCGGCGTCGATCTCTTCGGCCGCGACACTGCTGTCCACAAAGGCGACACCAATGGAGCCGCCAATCGTGAAGACCCTGTCACCGACTTCCAATCTGATCCTTTCAAAGCCATCCAGGACCCTTTCGGCCACATCGAGGGCTGCACCTTCACAGGCAGCGGGAACCATTCCGGCGAACTCATCGCCGCCAATGCGTGCAGCGGTCCCGAATTCACCAAGTGTCAGGCTCAAGCAGGCAGCGACCCGCATGAGCATTTCGTCACCGGCATCATGGCCGCCAAGGTCATTCACCTTCTTGAATTCATCCAGATCGATGTAGTAGACGGCCAGCCCTGTCTCATGGTCGGAGCAAAGTCGCGTCAATTCCCACTTCAGCGCTTTGGTGAAGGCCCGGCGGTTTTCCAGACCCGTCAACGGATCGTGGTAGGCAAGTCTTCGGTTTTCGGCAACGTCATGCGGGCAGTCAATATTGCGCCGGATAACCGCCATCGATGCGCGGCGACGAACACCTTGTTCCTTTTGTTCCTTGATCGGCACAATCCGGACTTCACACATCTGACGGTCTGTCAGGTAACCTGCTGCTTCAAAGCTCCGATTTTCAGGGATATGGAGTGTTTGTGCCAGATCCTCATCTCCCTCCTGCAATGCCTCAATCAAAGCCCCGATGTCATAGTCACTACCGATCAGCTCAAGCAGCATCACGGCTCTTTCCTCTGCACTTTCCGATCCGTCGAAAACAAGAATTTCGTCGGGAAAATGCTCCAACAGGTCGAAACTTGCCGACGCCGATTTGGAAGAAACCTCTGTCCGGGAAACAGTCTCGGGCAGCTGCTTGGCGTCCTGGCCACTTTCTTTCATGTCGAATTGAACAAGGACTGCCTGGTTCGCACCTGTCAGCGACACCACGGAGGTGCAGATCATATGGTGACAGAATTCGCTTCCCGACTTCAGTGTCATTGTGCCGCTGGCCTGCGAAGGGACCCCACTGAATGCAGTCGCCAAGACGGTCTTGCACCGTTTCCAGCTTGACCTCGACAACAATGTTTTCAGCCCGGCGGGCATGAAATCAAGTTTCAAACGGGAGCAGGCATCTCTCAAATGCGTGTTGCAGTGAAGTATGCTTCCGTCCTGCGCAACATAAGCAGCAGCAAATGGCAGGACTTCCAGCAGGGACGTGTGAAATCCTGCAAGACTATTATTATCACTTGTGTGACCGGACCTCTCCAGCCGGTCTTCTAAAAACCGATGGCTGACTTGCACCAGACCGCCCTTTCAAAAACTCGGATCGAAAGGCGCTACCACACTACTTACGCGCCAAAATCATGCATAAAGTATTATCACAGTTCTTTTGATTATTTCTAAAACCGAAAACTTCCCACAACTCTTAGGATTTTTATATTTAACCGGAAATTAACGTTCTACATTCAATATTAACTAAAATTTTAGCAAACTTTTCTTCAATTTTCATTTTATCGTTGAATTCACGCCACAATTTTTTCACATCCGCGACCTATTCGTGCCGTGACGGAATGTTAGGCGTCGCCATCACAGTTTCGTCAATTTGTGGCCAGGAGCTGGCCAAGAACCGACAGGATTCAACCATGCATACACACAGCGCTCTCAAGAGCCTGGTGCGGGCAGGTCTTTGCGCAACCATGCTGGCAACGGCAGGATCAGCCGCCTTTGCGTCCAATGATAACTTTACCCAGTGCGGCAAGGCCTCCTGGTACAAATTGGGCGGCACCACAGCCAGCGGTGAGCCCGCCAACCCAAACGGCCTCACGGCAGCGCATCGCACATTGCCATTTGGAACCATGGTTGAGGTGACCAATCTCTCCAACGGAAAATCGGTTACCGTCCGGATCAACGACCGGGGACCTTATTCCAAAGGCCGTGTGATTGATGTGACCTATGCGGCCGCAAAAAAGCTCGGCTTCATCCGCAAAGGAATTACGAAGGTGCATGTCTCGGACGGACCGAAGCAAGTCGCTAAAAACACTAAGCAGTTTTGCCGATAATTTGCGATCAATCGGCCGGCTTCAGCAAACTACACATGCGGAATTTTTCGAATTTCTCTGTAGTAAGCCTCTGTATTTAAAGAGACTATTTAGTGACACGATACTTTCACAACTGACTCAGTATGAATAACGATCAGTCGCATTACAGTGAATCAAAAAATAAAATATTTTACGGTAATGACAATCAATAAAGATGTCGCTAGAGTTGCCGCCGTGGTCGATGGGGCCACGTGCACAGTAACTTTATTCGCGCAGTCTTATGGCTGCGCGTTTTTTTTGTTTTACATCTCAACAATTTGAAAAGTCTGCTGGCCACCTACCGGACGCACTTGAAATCAACGCATCTGCAACCTGCATATGCGGGGAACATCATACCTCCCCCTGCTGGTCGAGCCGGCCTAAAATGGCTTCGGCACTGGAGCGGTATTGGTCCTGTTTTTCAGGTGCCATTTTCCGCCAGGTCGCGTAAGGCTGCCCAAGTCGTGGATTGTTTCGAAGGTGAGTTTCGTTCCTGTCGAGAAAATGCCAATAGAGCGCGTTGAACGGACAAGCCCCCTCACCCGTCCTTTGATTGACATCGTAAGAACAGACCCCGCAATAGTCCGACATCTTGTTGATGTAGTTGCCGCTCGAGATGTACGGCTTGGAGGCCAGCAAGCCGCCATCAGCATACTGGCTCATACCGATGGTATTCGGTAGCTCGACCCATTCATATGCATCCGCGTAGACCATCAGGTACCATTCATGAACTTCGCCTGGATCAACACCGGCAAGCAACGCGAAGTTTCCTGTCACCATCAACCGCTGTATGTGATGCGCATAGGCTTCCTCAAGCGTTTGCGTGACGGCTTCCGCGACACACTTCATCCGCGTTTTTCCCGTCCAGTAAAAGTCCGGCAAGGGCCGGTGGGCTTCCAATGCGTTCTTGGTCGCATAGTCCGGCATTTTCAGCCAATAGATGCCCCGGACGTATTCGCGCCAACCCAGGATCTGCCGGATAAACCCCTCCACGGCATTCAAGGGCGCCTTGCCTTCCAGGTAGGCCGTCTCGACCTTCCTGCAGAGCGTCAGAGCATCAAGAAGCCCGGCATTCAGGTAGGCTGAGATGACGGCGTGATAGAGAAATTTTTCGCCTTGTAGCATTGCATCCTGATAGGTGCCGAAATTTGCAAGCGATGTCTCAAGGAACTCCTCGAACGCCGCCTCGGCATCCTGTCTCGTTACCGCGAACCAGAACGGATCGAGCGATCCGAAATGATCGGCAAAACGGTTTGCAACCAGATCAAGAACCTCTTTGGTGATTTTGTCTGGCGCTACCCGTCTCGGCGAGGGCATGAAAAGGTCCGCTTTCGCCGGCTTGCGGTTCTCCGCATCGAAGTTCCACTTGCCTCCCACGGGCTTTTGCCCGTCCATTAGCAGTCCGGTTTTGCGGCGCATGTCCTGATAAAAGTTTTCCATGCGCAACTGCTTTCGCCCTGTTGCCCAGGCGCGAAACTCTGCAGGTGAACACATAAACCGCTGATCTGAAAGGATCTCCACCGGCAGACCGAGATCATCCTGCCAGCTGCGCATGCCTTCCATCACACGCCATTCTCCGGGCTCGGTCAGCAGAACTCCTTCCGGGCTCAGACGCTGAGCCGCCCTTTTAATCTCTCCCTTGAAACTGCCTGTGTTGCCTGGCGCATCCAGTTCGACATAATCGACCGCCCAGCCTGCATCGCGCAGCTCTTGCGCAAAATGGCGCATGGCGGAGAACAGGAATGCGATCTTCTTCTTGTGATGACGGACATAAGTCGCCTCTTCCATCACCTCGACCATAAGCACTTGATCCTGCTTCCGCTCGGCCCGCTTCAAGCTGGACATATCGTGCGACAGCTGATCTCCAAGGATCAGCACAAGCTTACGGCAATTGGGCGTTTCGTTCATCGGAACCTGCGACAATTGAGGTGGTTACCAAACAATACGCAGTCGAAGCTCTGCTCTATCACCCCGGCGACATTTTTGTTGTAAACTTTGCTCCCGAACCAGAGCAGCCATGGTCTTCAAAGCACGATTACAGTTTCGGCAATGCCAAAGCCCAGGCGCCTTGCGAGCCGCCAGAATTCCTGTCCAAAATAGCAGAAAGCCATTGCCCCGGGTCCCCGGATCGAGTATCAGACGCGTCTATCCGCCGTGCCATTCTCAATGCATGGCCGAGCAGCACCCGTAGCTCAGCTGGATAGAGCGCTGCCCTCCGAAGGCAGAGGTCACAGGTTCGAATCCTGTCGGGTGCGCCAAAAAAATCAATAATTTCAGTAAGTTACGGAGCGCTCTCAAAAGAGAAGTTCAGGCACTGCAAATTTTTGCAAGTGTTTTCCGGCGATTTTCGAGTTGTGCTCGTACAAATCCCGTACAGCGCTTCTCTGAAAGTTGGAGGGGCAAATGCACTCGCCTTGCCTGCCTTCCGGCAAGGAGGCATGCATGAGCGAGCGCCGCCCGTTCCGGGAAGTGAAGCTTCAATGGCTAAGACTGCTGAGCTGTGATGCCAATATCAACGACAATGCCAAGTGCGTAGCGCTCTATATCGTAACCGCACATGTGAACGGCCACACCGAGAAGGCGTGGCCGTCCTACAAGACCATTGCCGAGGCAACCGGCAAGAGTGTCAAATCCATCCAACGCGCCATCCGGGATCTGGAAATCGGTGGATGGCTCAGCGTTCAACGCGGGAATGGCGTCGGGCACAATACGGAGTATTGCCCTACCGACGCCTCGATCCTAAAGGCCTCCGAGCTTCGAGAAAAGACGGACAAATCTGCCCCCCTTACCCCGTCTGAAGGCGGACAGATCTGTCCCGAAAGGCGGTCAGACGTGTCCGGCAAACGCGGTCAAATCTGTCCACCAAACTTAGAGAAAGAAAAAATATAAAACCTAACGCGCGTGAGGTGCGCGCCAAGGCCGTCTCTCGCCGCTCCATTCCCGTCGTCGTCCTTCCAACAGCCCGGACTAGGCAGGTCAATGAATGGAATGCCTGGCTTGCCGAAAAGACCCTGCCAGACCTGGCGCGGTTCAATCTCGCAACCAGCGTTGACGGCTCATCCGGGTACCAGCTTCCAGGGCGTTGGCCCCCGGAAGGTGGCTCCGACAAAGAGCAGGATTGTTTGTCGTATTTCCTGAGCAGACTGCCAGCGAGTGCACACCAGGAAGTCGCTCAAGCAGCCTGTTTGGAGGCAGCATAACCGTAGCAGAATAGCCATTATTGCAGATACCGAGAGCTTCATCGACCTGGCCCAAACTCGAGTTGAAATCCTTGTTGAAACATCATTCAGCATCTGATTGAAAGCTTAAGCACAACACTCAATGCGCGAATATGCAGCCGAAGAATTTGGGAATTCCCATGATGAAAATTGTCGCGAGAATTGCAGCAATCGAGCTCGTTCGAGCCGTCTCGTTGACTGCCATCGCAATGTCAGCCTTTTGCATGGTGATGCTCACGTACTGTATCTTGGTGATTCCTTTGTCCCTCTTTTTTGGCCGTATTCCGCTTGAAGACTGGCAGGTCTTTTCAATGGCATTTGGATTGGCGGTTCTGCCGGCTGTATTCGTCGCCAAGGTCCCATCCGTCGCCGCAGGAAATTTCGATGTGATTTTCGCAACAAGGCGCCCTTCTGAGCGGGAAAAGACATTGATTGGCGAAGTCGAGGCGGTTCTGCAAGCGCGGTCTGTCGCGACGGGGATCAGGCTTCCCAGGCTGGTTTGGCGGATACAGGACAGCGGGGAGCTCAATGCTTTTGCCTATGCCCACAATCGGGTCGTGTTCACCAAAGGGCTATTGCTCAAGTATGGGGACACAGCTTCTGGGATTGAGCGCCTCAGCGGTGTCATCGCCCATGAAATCGGACACTTACGCAATTGGGATACTCGGATCCAAATGATGCAACACTATCTCAATCTACCCATCAATTTCGGTGCTGAACTTGCCAACAGAACACTCAACCGGATCCCCTTCGTCGGTTTGCTGTTCACCGCCGGAACAACAGTCCTATGCATCCCGGCCAAGGTCGCTGAGATGCTCATCAATTCGATATCGAGGTTCACCGAGTACGAGGCCGACCGATTTGCCGCCCGTCTTATTGAGGGAAACCGACTTTCTGAAATTCTAGACGACTTCTCGAAGATGGAAGAACAACAGAGCGACACTTTCAGCGCGTGGATACAGCGCTCTCATCCGCCGGCAGAATTGCGACATGAGGCCGTATCGAAACACGTTCTTTGAAAAGACCAGTGCCCTATTGGTCAGGGCGCTGCTGACGAACGACCGCTTCGCGTCCCCATACCAGTCGTTCGAACTGAAATGTCGCGGCCTGGAAGCCGACAAAATCCGCAAGCTTTGGATCGATGTGGGTGCCCCAAAAAACGACCCTTAGATCAATTTCGCGATATTCTTAAAGTTGCTGTTAGGTCACGCGCCTTGTGAGCTGTTGACATTGGCCGAATTCAGCGATGCATTGGTTAACTGCTCAGGACGCCCGACTGTGCCAGAATATCCTACCGGAAGTATTCAGGGCAACAATCGAGCCGCTGCAGTTGGCCAGCCGGAAACCGGGGTGGTTTTCGTCGATCTCTACATAAACGACGGTCAAAAGTTTGCATCACCACCGCCGACACGGTTCAGAGACCCGCAACTGAATATCTGGCTGCGGATTAGCCGGAAATGTGACGACACGCTAACCCACATCAGCATGCATCGCCACCGCTGCTGCTATGTTGTCACACAGCTTCAAAGATGGGCGACGCCATTAAACCCGGCACCAAACAGCTACTGACAAGTCACTTTTACCTGTCTGGCAACTCTGATCGGGCCTGGCGCCTATCGCGCACTCCAGCTACACCCAGGAGGTCCCATGGACCATTCATCACATGAGCCGCTTCAGGCCGGCGAGATCATTGCGGCTAACGTCAAGGGCACCGATATCTACGGACCCGATGATAAAGTGATGGGCAATGTCTCCGAAATGCTCGGCACCGGTCAGTATGCAAGGGCGGTCATTGAAGTTGGCGGCTTTTTCGGAATCGGGGTCAAGCAAGTTGCCCTTGATGTGTCACGCATCGACTTCATGCGCGATGAAAACGGAAAAGTCCTTGCTCACACCAAGATGAGCAAGGTCGAATTGAAAAACCTGCCGAAGCATCGAGGTTGAGCTGTCAAAGACAAAATCAACTGATCGGAACACTATCCGAAGCGCTTAAACACGCCGGAAAATGGCCTTCAGACGCGAGCACAGGAAAACGAAATGGCAAAGGGCAAAAGCCGCCGTGGCAGAGAAGACAGAAAGCCGAAACGGAAAAAGACCACGCCTGTCCCGCCAACTTCTTTCAACAAGGAGTTGACCTTCGAGACGAAACCGAAGGCAAAAATTGCCTGAACTGGCTTTGTGGCAGGACAATTGCCAATCTAACCGGGCATTGAACGCTGCTGCCAATAGGGCTTGCGCGGACAGATCCTTGATCGTGAATAGGCTTTGCTGCGGCCTGTAAATTTCCTCCGGCGGCATCTTGCATGCAGCACCGCCATTTCTCTGCTCGATGTTCGGCCAAAATTAGCATCGGAGGTTCCTGATGATCGTCGGGTTTCCCGGTTGGTTGCCGCTTCGACGGGCAAGCAAAGCCCCTTGGAACGATATCAATCCTGTACGTGCAGAGATGTTCGGGGCCGAACGTCTGGAACAGCATGCGGCGAGTCTGGCAGAACAACAAGACGTCACCCTTAAACCACCACGTGTCGTGTCGTTGCAGCGCCGGCTGGAAGAAAATGCAATTGCCTTGTCGGCCACGCACAAGGCCTGCAATCTTGAACTTGCAGCCGGTCACCCGATCGTGCCTGCTGCTCAGTGGCTTCTGGATAACTATCACCAGGTCGCGGCGCAAATCGGCGAAAGCCGCACCGATCTGCCGGCCAGTTACTACCGAACGCTGCCAAAGCTCTCAGATGGCGCGTTTCGAGGCTATCCGCGAGTCTTCGGACTGGTCTGGACCTATGTGGCACACACGGACAGCCACCTCGATGCGGTGATGCTATCCAGATTTATCCGCGCCTACCAACAGGTGCAGCCCCTGACCATCGGCGAACTCTGGGCGATTCCAATCACGCTGCGCCTCGTTCTTCTGGAAAATCTCCGGCGCCTCTCCGACCAGATCCGCATGGGTCACAAAAGACGCCATGAGGCTGACCAGCTTGCAGACCGTGTTCTCGGCGCAGGGAACACGCAAACCCACCCACTAGCCTACTTAGAAGCTGGCCTGAATGGGCGCATGTCCGAAGTCTTTGCGGCTCAACTGGCCAAGCGGCTTCGAGATTGCGATCCGCTCATCACTCCGGCTATCGGCTGGCTCGAGGAGCGTTTGGCGGCGCAGGGCAGCGATATTGATCTTGTTGTGCACCATTCACAGGAACGTCAGGGCGCTTCCAACGTCTCGGTGCGAAACGTCATCACGAGTCTGCGCACAATTTCCGAGATGGACTGGCCGGATCTGTTCGAGAGTGTCAGCCTCGTCGATGCGAAGCTGCGGGAATACGCGGGGTTTGCCGCAATGGATTTCGCCAGCCGCAATCTCTATAGAACGGCCATCGAGGATCTTGCCCGGCACTGTGATCGCAGCGAAATCGAGGTGGCAGGGTTGGCGCTCGAGGCCGCAGGCAGAGCGTCAGAGATGGCTGCAACGTCTCTCTCCAACGCACTTTGTCGGCGCCGAGGCGATCCCGGCTGGCATCTGTTTGCAGAAGGGCGGATCACCTTTGAGCGCCAAATCGGTTTTCGGCGAGCCTGGCGGCCCTGGCTTCACTTTCACCCCAGTCTTTCAGGTTACGCCGGCAGCATCATTGGCGTCGCCCTTGGCTTGCTCGTGCTTGGCCTCTGGGCGGTTACAGGTCTCGCCAACGCCCCCGTTTCGGGAGCGTTTCTGATCCTGTGGGCCGTCGTAGCCCTGATCCCTGCAAGTACTGTTTCGCAAATTCTTGTCGATCGCCTGCTCGGTTGGACAGTCCCTGCCACCGCGCTGCCGGGTTTGGCGCTCGAAGACGGGATTCCAGCCTCGCTGCGCACTTTAGTCGTCGTGCCGACACTCCTGACAAATGTCAGCGATATGCGCACGCAGATCGAAGGACTGGAAGTTCATTATCTGTCAGGTACAAAAGGAGATGTCACTTTCGCGCTTCTCACCGATGGCGTGGACACCCCTCACCAGAACATGCCGGGCGATGCGGCACTTGTGACACTGATCGACAAGGAAATCGCCAGGCTGAACCAGCTCTATGGTTCGGCCCCGTCGGGCGTGCGCTTTTTGCATCTGCATCGCCAGCGCCGGTATAATCCGGTTGAGAAACTCTGGATGGGATGGGAACGCAAGCGCGGCAAACTGCAGGAACTGAACCGCCTGCTGCGCGGTGCCACGGACACCGACTACCGTACCCCTGATGGCGGCATCCCAGTCGTCCCTCCTGACGTCCGGTATGTATTGACGCTGGATTCCGATACACGGATGCCACGCGACACGGTGCGACGGCTGGTCGGCAAGATGGCACACCCGTTAAGCCGCCCTGTTATCGACCCCGTCTTGCGCCGGGTAGGCGCGGGTCATGCGATCCTGCAACCTCGCGTCACTCCTGCCCTGCCGGCTGCGCGCAGTGGTACAGCCTTTCAGAATGCCACATCCGGGCCAGGCGGAATGGACCCCTATGCCGCAGCTGCGTCAGACATCTATCAGGATCTCTTCGGTGAAGGGTGCTTCACCGGCAAGGGCATTTACGATCTTGACGCATTCGAGACGGTGATGGCCGGGCGCGTTCCTGAAAACACCTTGTTGAGCCATGATTTGCTGGAGGGAATTTTCGCTCGAGCCGGACTAGCCTCAGACGTCGAGCTCGTTGAAACCTTTCCTGATCGGCAGGACCTTGCGGCACGCCGTATCCATCGCTGGTGCCGGGGCGATTGGCAGCTGTTGCCCTGGCTGGGACCGCACGGCGGGCTGGGTGCACTTGGGCGGCTCAAGGTTCTGGACACGCTGCGGCGCTCGCTTCTGGCGCCGGCGACCCTGGGCACGCTGGCACTGGGTTGGCTGCTACCCGGTCCGGCTGCCATTCTGATAACCGCGCTGGTATTGGCGATCCTGATGCTGCCGTCGTTCCTTCATGCGGCGGTTTCAGCAGTGCCGCATCGTGCCGGACTACATCTTCGAACACATCTGCGTCTGATGCGCGAAGATCTGGCGCTGGCGTTGCTTCAGACCGGGCTTGCGGCAGCTTTTCTTGCCGATGCCAGCTGGCGTTCGCTCGATGCCATCACACGTACACTGTGGCGACTGCTGGTCTCCCGTCGGCACTTGCTGCAATGGACCACCGCCGCCTCTCTCGCCGCGGCCCCGCGCCTGGATCTGGGCGGCTTCACGCGGGCCATGGCGCCTGGCACCACACTGGGACTGGCCCTGGCCGGGTTGACCGCCTTTGCCGCCCCGGCTTCGCTGCCGCTGATCCTGCCTTTCGCCGGGCTCTGGCTTGCTGCGCCTTTCATCGCCTTGCGCGTGAGCGAAATTCCCAAGCCAGGACCCGAAGCAACGTTGACACCTCAGGACGCACAGGCGCTACGTCTGATTGCCCGCCGGACCTGGCGCTATTTCGAGACATTCGTCACCACGGAAGACTGCCATTTGCCGCCAGACAATTTTCAGGAAAATCCCAGTCCTTCGATTGCCCACCGCACCTCTCCCACCAATATCGGGCTCTATCTTCTGGCAACAGTGGCTGCGCGCGACTTCGGCTGGATCAGCCTTAAACAGGTTGCCGAGCGGGTCTCCGCGACTCTTGATTCGATGGAAACGTTGCCGCGTCTCAATGGACATTTCTACAACTGGTACAGCACGCAGGATGGCCGGGTCCTTGACCCTCCCTACATCTCGTCGGTGGACAGCGGAAATCTTGCTGGACATCTGATCGCGCTTGCCAATGCGTGTGAAGAGTGGGCGGAGGCGCCTGCCGCGGATCTGCGACGCCGTCGCAGCGGTCTCGCCGATCTGTTGGACTTGGTCGAGATCGACGCAGTTCGGGCCGGCGTACTGCCAGATTCTAGCTTCCCTGCCACGATGCGGTCATTACGAGATAGCCTGGCACAATCCGAGATCGACTGGTCCGCCTTACAACACCTCGCCACCGAAGCAGAAAACTCCACAGGGGCCAGCAACCTGTCAGATGCGAGCGCACGATCCTGGCTGTCACTGTTGCGCGACAGTCTGAACGAAATGGCCGCAGACGCGGTTGGCTTTGGCATCGACCGATCCGATCTCGCCAGGCACCTGCGACAGCTCGGCGAAACCGCGCGCAGATTGGCGATGGAGATGGATTTCGCCTTTCTGCTGAACCCAGAGCGCAAACTGCTCTCAATAGGCTATTCGGTGCACGAAAACGCGCTCGACCCGGCTTGCTACGACCTCCTGGCGTCCGAGGCCCGTCTGGCGAGCCTATTAGCCATTGCCAAACAAGATATCCCTCCACGCCATTGGTTCCGGCTGAGCCGTGCCTCGACTGCGGTTCGTGGCGGCACAGCGCTTGTTTCATGGGCTGGATCGATGTTCGAATACCTGATGCCTGAGCTGGTGATGCGCGAACCCGAAGGTAGTCAGCTCGGACGCACCTGCCGATTGGCCGTCGCACGCCAGATCGCCTATGGCAAGGCTCAAAGTGTTCCCTGGGGTATCTCCGAATCCGGTTTCAATGCGCGGGATTTGGAATTCATCTACCAATACTCCTCTTTCGGCGTTCCCGGACTGGGGTTGAAACGCGGCCTTGCCGGCGATCTTGTGATCGCGCCCTATGCGACTGGTCTTGCCGCGATGCTCGATCCTGCCGCTGCGCGGAGGAATTACGACGCGATCGAAGGGTTAGGTGGACTTGGGGTCTTTGGCTTCTATGAAGCATTGGATTTCACCTCCGCCCGGGTGCTGCCCGGCCAGCGTTTGTCGGTTGTGCAAAGCTATATGGCCCATCATCAGGGAATGACCATCGCGGCTATTGCCAATGCATTGACTGACGGGCAGATGCGCGCGCGCTTCCACCGCGAGCCGATGATCCATGCCAGCGAACTGCTGCTACATGAGCGGTTGCCGCGCGATATCGCCCGCACACTTCCACCTCTCGAAGAGCCGGCGAAGAACCTCATGCAACCTTCGGAAGTGGAGCGAGGGCGGCGGATCTCATGTTGTCCGAGCGGTCTGCCCGTCAGCCATCTGATGTCGAACGGGCATTATGCTGTCATGTTGACCGCGACGGGAGGAAGTTATAGCCGTTGGGGAGACATCGCACTGACCCGCTGGGGAGAGGATGCGACACGTGACCATCAAGGCGCTTTACTGCACCTGCGGGACATTTCGGACGGGACGGTGCAGAGCTTTGGCCCCTGTCAGGAAGGGGCGACGACGTCCGACCAGGCCGTACAGTTTTTTGAAGACCACACGACCTTCACTGCCCAAACGGGGCGGCTTGACACGGTGCTCGACATCCTCGTCTCCGGTGAGGCCGATGCAGAGGTGCGCCGCCTGTCCATCACCAATTCGGGGCGCGGTGCTTGCGAGCTGGATGTAACTTCCTATGTCGAATTGACGCTGGCGACCCCTGCCTCTGAAACAGCTCATCCCGCTTTCTCACGGATGTTCGTGCAGACCGACTTCCTACCCGAATACGATGCGTTGATTGCATGGCGTCGCCGTCGTAGTCCGGACGAGCCGGAGATTTGGGCCGCACAGTTCATGAGAGTGGAAGGCGAGACAATCGCCCCCTTGCAATATGACACCGACCGAGCCACGGCACTCGGCCGCGACCAGGAACAGGCTCGGCCCCGCGCCATAACTCACCCCGGCCCGTTGGCGGGCCACACCGGAACAGTGCTCGATCCAGTCTTCGCCTTGCGCAACCGGCTACGCATCTCGCCGGGAGATACTGCACGTCTGATGGTCTGGATGGTTGCCGCAGATAGCCGAGAGGCGCTGATCGACCTGATCGATCGTCATCATGACAGCAATGCCTATGACCGTGCTCGAACGCTGGCATGGACCCAGGCTCAAGTGCAATTGCGTCATCTCGGCATTTCGCCGGATGAAGCCGCTGATTTCCAGCGTCTCGCGGCGCCGATCCTTTATCACGACATCAGGTTCCGGCCACCTGCGGCTGTTTTGGCAAAAGGGTCCGGACGGCAATCGGGCTTGTGGCCGCTGGCAATTTCTGGGGATCTACCTATCGTTTTGCTGCGCATCGACGATCCGGCAGACATCGGACAGGTCCGCGCGTTGCTCCAAGCTCATGAATACTGGCTTGGCAAACAACTGTCCGTGGACCTGGTTATTCTCAATGAAAACCCTGCCTCCTATGTGAAGGACCTGCAGACGGCAATAGACACTGCCCTGCGCAGCAGCCACTCCAGGCCACGCAGCGGCGAACAGCGTGTGCGGGGAGCGGTGTTCACACTTCGCTCCGATTTGATCGCACCGGAGGCTCGCGCGCAGCTTCTGGCAGCCGCAAGGGTGGTTCTTTTGGCACGTCGCGGCAAAATTGGTGATCAGCTTGTCATGGCGCAGAAGGATACCGACCTTTTCCTTGCCGAAGAGAGACTGGCAGAAATACTTCCGGAACCGGCCGGGCGCACCACTTCGAGGACAACCGACAAATCCGCAGTTCTCGATAGTCCAGCAGATCTGCTGGCCGCTGGTGAAAGTCTGGAATTCTTCAACGGCACTGGCGGATTTGACCAGGACGGGCGGGAGTACGTAATCCTGCTCGGCCCGAACGACACGACCCCAGCTCCCTGGATCAACGTTATTGCCAATCCCGGTTTCGGGTTCCAGGTATCGGCGAGCGGGAGTGGTTTCATGTGGGCCGAAAACAGCCGTGACAACCAATTGACACCCTGGTCCAACGATGCTGTGGCAGATCCGGCGGGCGAGGCCTTTTATATCCGAGACGACGACAACGGCACGCTGATCTCGCCGACCAGCCGTCCGCTGCGCAGGACAAGGGACGGGGCCGGAGAAGAAACCGGGCTGTATATCGTGCGGCATGGGTTCGGTTACAGCAAGTTCGAACATCAGGCGGACGGCATTGCCTGTGACCTGGTGCAATTCGTGCCTCGCCAAGACCCGGTACGGGTCTCGGTGCTACGTCTGAAGAATACCGGCCAGAAGCCGCGTCATCTGAGCGTTGCCGCCTATAGCGAACCGGTGATGGGAGTGTCGCGTGCCGCCTCTGCGCCTTTTCTAATTAGTTCACGTGATGGAGCGACCGGAGCCCTGCTGGTATGCAATCCCTGGAACACCACTTTTCCAGGCCGTGTTATGTTCACCGGCCTTTACGGCCCAGGGGCGGGTGTTGAAAGCTGGACAGGCGATCGCACGGAGTTTCTCGGACTGGGTGGGAGCGTAGCTGCCCCCGCAGCGCTTCACCGCCAGCCAACTCTTTCGGGCCGGCTTGGTGCCGGGTTCGACCCCTGCCTTGCGCAAATGAAGGCTGTTGTGCTTGCCCCTGGTGAAAGCGTCGAGGTTTTGCATTTGCTCGGCCAATGCACTGATGCGGCGACAGTTGGTGCGCTGGTCCGGCGCCTTCGCTCTTCAGATCCGCTCAAGATGCTGGCGGAAGTTCAAAAATATTGGACCGAAACTCTGGGCGCACTCCAGATAGAGACACCTGACCGGGCGATGGACATCATGGTCAACGGCTGGTTGCCCTATCAGACTCTTGCTTGCCGGATCGAGGCGCGGGCGGCCTTCTATCAGGCGAGCGGTGCCTATGGCTTCCGGGACCAGCTGCAGGACAACATGGCGCTCACGTTGACGCGGCCCGAGCATACCCGAGCCCACTTGCTGCGTGCCGCCGCACGTCAATTCCCCGAGGGCGACGTGCAGCATTGGTGGCTGCCGCATTCCGGACAGGGCGTACGCACGCGTATTTCGGATGATTGTGTCTGGCTCGGTCACGCGGTTGCCGCCTATGTTGCCAGCACGGGCGATGCAGCGGTGCTCGACGAACGTGTACCATTTCTGGAGGGGCACCGCCTTTGCGAGAGCGAACATGAAGCCTTCTTCCTGCCCGACGAAGCAGGCGACGACGCGTCGCTATTCACACACTGCGTGCTCGGGCTGGACCGCGCCCTGACGCTGACCAGCCCGTTTGGTCTGCCACTGATCGGCACAGGCGACTGGAACGACGGCATGAATCGCGTTGGCGCCGAAGGCCATGGTGAAAGCATCTGGTTAGGCTGGCTTCTGCTGCAGGCACTGAAGGCTTTCATTCCGCTGGCCGAGCCGCGCGACCCGGAGATTGCACGACGTTGGCGAACGAGGGCCGAAGCCTTGCGCCAGTCCATAGAGAAAAATGGATGGGATGGGGACTGGTATCGCCGGGCGACTTTCGACGATGGCACCTGGCTCGGCACGGCATCTGCGCGCACCTGCCGTATCGACTCGATCGTGCAAAGCTGGGCGGTGCTGTCGGGAAAGGCTGATCCCGTGCGCGCAAATCGTGCGATGGAAGCCTTCGACCGCCTTCTTGTAGACCGCGCCGACGGGCTGTCTCTGTTGTTCACCCCACCATTCGGCACGGACCCCACGCCCGGGAACCGCGATCCGGGATATATCGCCGCTTACCCACCAGGCCTGCGCGAAAATGGCGGGCAGTACAGCCATGCCGCGATGTGGGCGATCCTCGCCTGGGCGAGGCTGGGACGCGGCGATCGTGCTGCCGAGCTATTCTCGCTAGTCAATCCTATCAATCACTCGAGAACGGCAGATGCCGCACAGCGTTACAAGACCGAAGCTTATGCCGTCGCAGCCGACGTCTATTCCGTTGCGCCGCATATCGGCCGCGGTGGTTGGAGCTGGTACACCGGCTCAGCCGCCTGGATGCACCGTGCAGCGATCGAGGGGATCCTCGGCATTACCCGTGAGGGCAATCGCCTGCGCGTGGCACCCAACATCCCGGCGGACTGGCCAGGCTTTTCTGCTCGTCTGAAAGTAGCGGATACCTTGTGCGAAATTCGGGTAGTCCACACAGAAGATGCCGAGGCCCGGCTTGACGGGCAGGATATCGCAGCGGGGCCGGAGGTGTTTCTGCCGCTCGACGGTACCTCTCACGATCTGTTCCTTGGCCTCAGTCATGTCGAGCGAAAGACACCTACCGTGTGACAGAGCCGGGTTAAAAGACGGCTGCGAAAAGAGAACGTGCCCTCCCGTCTACCCGGTGTCAGCATCAGTTTGCCGGCAGAACACTGTGGGCGTGCGCCCTTCTTGCTTCAAACATCAGAAAGAACCTCATGACCACGTTGAGCACATGTCACGTGACCACCTATCGCTATCTGCAACCGGTCTTGCTTGGACCGCACCGGATGATGCTGCGGCCGCGTGAAGCGCGAGACCTGCGGCTCATTTCGCACGACTTGACGGTGTCGCCAGAGGCAGAGATCACCTGGGCTCATGATGTCGCGGGCAATGCTGTCGCGACTGCCCGGTTCAGCGCACCAACTCGACAATTGCTCATCGAAAGTCGGGCAACAGTTGAGTTGACCGCTTCAGCCTGGCCGGTACTCACCATTGCTGCCGAGGCCATCAACTACCCGTTTTTCTATTCCGATGACGACGTTACCGATCTAGGAGCGCTTGCAACACCTCAATATGCCGACCTTGACGGCCGACTATCCAGATGGGCCGAGGGTTTTGTCCTTGGACGTCCAACCGATACCTTGTCCCTGTTGAGGGACATCTCGACCGGGATTGCCTATCTAAGCCGCGAGATGCAGGGAACGCAGACGCCTCTGGACACACTATCGCGCGGATCAGGGGCATGTCGCGACATTGCAGTCCTGTTCGCGGAGGCTGTGCGAAGCCTCGGTTTCGGAGCGCGCATCGTCTCCGGCTACCTGTACGATCCTGAAAGGTGTCTCGTGGGGCATGAAGGCACGGGTTCCACCCATGCCTGGACGGAAGTCTTTGTACCAGGTGCGGGATGGGTCGCTTTCGATCCCACGAACCAAAGTGTCGGATCGAAAAATCTGATCCCCTTGGCCGTCGCCCGCGGTATTCATCAGGTCGTCCCGGTCGCCGGCAGTTTTACGGGAACCGGGAGCGCTCTGGGAGAAATGTCAGTCGAAGTGCATCATACAGTGATTGATGATTGAAGTTGGAATGCCGACCGGGAATTCATTGGACGCCGCGGTATCGGGAAACGTCGAACGGAGCACGGCACATATCGCGACGAGGGCCGGCTCAACCCATGACACGCCAAATCCGCTCCGGTCCTAGCTGTTCCGGTTGATGTATGGGCATGATGAGCTGCTGCCCATACTAAAATGAACGCCAGCGCAGGATCGATATCGAGATCGGCCAGAATCGCATTTCCATCGAAGGAAAGTGAGCAAAATTGTGCATCCGGAGCGTTGCTAAGACATTGAGCTGTCCGGTCACCGCAGTTCAGATCAGCAGGACCTGTCGCGAGACGCGATATTGCCTCCCTCAGGAGAAACCACCATGTCACTCGGCCTGATCCTCATTATTCTGCTTGTCATAATTCTTATGGGCGGTTTCAGAGACCGTATCGATGGGCGTGACTTTAGCTTCGGCCATTCCGGGTTAAGTCTGCTTGGTGCTGTTCTGACCGTCGTCGTACTCGTGTTGTTTGGCCGTATCTGAAACGATTTACCGTTATGGGTGATGTGGTTTTCAGTGCCCTGGAAATCCCATCCGAACCGTTCCTGGAGGCTTGCTGAAGTAGAGGACCGCCGCGACCTCCATGTTCCAAGTCAGAATTCACGGTTGCTGGTCGCTCCAGAACCCTCGGCGAAAATCAGAAATAAGAAGTCCATGACGATCTCGTCCAGATGAATAGCGTTTCAGCTAGAATTCAAGGAGACTTGAACACTGCCGGCAGACAACCGGACCTGTCAATTACAACGTTTCAATGCGGAACCGGACACAATAGTACTTGATTGAGTCCGGTTCGGTCGGTCGAAAAGACTTTGTTGGTGTTGTATATTTTCACACTTCCCCGGTTTCCCCGCTTCGGCGGAACTCAGAGTGCGTAACCAGCCACAAGAGCGCGAGTAAACCTATAATTGCAGAGACTGCGGATCCCGTAAAAATTCCGAGCTTTGCAGCCCCTATAAGATCCCTATCAAAAGCCAGGTTGGCGATGAAGAGCGACATGGTGAAGCCGATGCCGGCGAGAAATGCTCCAGCTGTCAAGAACGGCCATGACAGATCAGGGTGTCTCACCGCAATACCCAAACGAACGGCCGCCCAGCTGAAACTGAAAACGCCGAGGGGCTTGCCGAGCACCAATCCTGCGACAATCGCCAACGAAATTTGCTGACCAATATCGGCCTTGTCGATCGAAATCCCGGCATTTGCCAGAGCGAAGATCGGCATGACAGCAAACCCTACCCATGGATGCAGCGCCAATTCGAGCCTCTCAACCGGAGAAAGGGTTTCTGAAACCGCCCGGCCAGCCTCACGAAGATCATGCCGTTCTGGAGTGTCTCCGCTCCAGTGTTCGCCTCCTGGATAGGCGAGCACCTGCTCGAGAATTGCCCGAAGGCGCGTATCGCTCACCCAATTTTGGGTTGGTGTCATTAAGCCAAGAACAACACCTGTAATCGTTGCATGAATGCCAGAAGTATCGACGCACAACCAGATTGCGCCGCCCGCCAGAAAATATATGGGCATGCTTCTTATACCGAGGCGGGCAATGCCGACCACCAGACCAAATCCCAGTAGCGCCGCCCCTATAGCAATCCAGTTAAATGCTTCTCCGTAAAACACAGCCACCACAACGATGGCTCCGACATCGTCAAAAATGGCTAGCGACAACAGAAAGAGCCGGAGAGTTGGTGGTATGCGCCGACCGAAGAGTGCGAGGCACCCGATAGCGAATGCCGTATCGGTGGCCATGACGGTTCCCCAACCGTGTATCCCCGGGTTCCCGGCGATCAACGCCAAATAGATCGAGACCGGTACGATCATTCCTCCGAGCGCAGCTGCAAATGGTAACGCAGCCTGTCTTGGGTTCCTCAATTCTCCGAGAACGATTTCTCGTTTGAGTTCCAGGGAAATCACAAAGAAAAAGAACGTCATCAGTCCATCGTTGACCCAGTGCCGCAGCGAACGGGTGAAATCCAGCGATCCGTAATGGAGACCAATCGGTGTTTCCCAAAAGGCCTCGAAAGACAGAGCCCAGGGCGAGTTGGCCAGGGAAAGTGCGAGCAGCAAAGCAAGAAGCAACAGTCCACCTGCCGCCGCCTCGATTTTCAGAAACCTTGCGAATGTTTTCGTGAAGCGATCGGCAATTTCTTGAGGAAGGCTAGTGCCATTTGAACTGGTCATGTCAGTTGCTGTCTTCGCCGGAGAAATGATGCCTCAAGGCGCACTTTTCGTGTCGAGGATGGCTAGGCCACCCGCAGGCCAGGGCTAGGGTCAGGTTAGGGCCTTCGAACCGAGTTTCCGCCAGCAATAATCCGATTGATCAGTTTGGCTACCGCAAGGTGCATTTCCCTGTCAGATTCGGGAGTAACCGAATTTTCGTGTGAAGCGGCGGCATCGCGCAATATTCCCACGATCTCGTGTTCAGGAAGAATTGCATGATCATTTATGGCGAGCAGAAGAGCCTCACAAATGGAGAGAGCCGCCATTCCTGAAAGGTCCTTTGGATCGGGCATTGTCGGCATTCCTTTCCTTGGGAAGAAGTCCGCAGCGATTGCGAACCTGTGGAATATCATCAGCCTCGCAGAGTTTGTGTTATCTTGTACTGATCGAAAGCAGTCCAAGTGCCGGGATTGCGGGATAATATCCACCGATGCTGGAGGCACCATTGAACACCATCGAAACAAGTCCGCTCAAACGCAAACTTTCCGCATTTGTCGCTTTGTCCGTTGATGAGCTTGTAGTCTTGGAGCAACTACACCAGCGCCGCAGAACATTCGTCGCGGGTCGAGATCTTGTGCATCAGGGACAGTCCAGGCAGGCTGCCTATATACTGGTTTCAGGATGGGTATGTTCTTACAAGACGCAATCTGACGGGACACGCCAGATTGTCGACGTCCAGATACCTGGCGACTTTCTTGGGTTGCGCAGCGTTCTGCTTCGCACCTCGGACCACAGCTTTGAACCGATCACCGATATTCAGGCGGTCGAAGTTCATGCTAACGATCTCCTTGACGCGTTTGCAAGGTTCCCTCGCTTGGCGGCCGCAGTATTGTGGGCCGCGTCACGGGACGAAGCCATGGTGGTCGAACACCTCGTTGGCCTCGGACGGCGTGACGCGGACGGGCGTATGGCCCATTTTTTGCTGGAGCTTGGCTCGAGATTGGCTCTGATTGGCATGGGTAGCCAGAGTGGCTACGACTGTCCTTTGACACAGTATCACCTCGCCGATGCTTTGGGACTGAGCGCCGTGCACGTCAATCGTGTTTTACGGCAATTGCGTGAAAGCGGATTGGTCACGTTTCGAAACGGCAAGGTGACGTTCCACGATCGTGACCGCCTGGTCGAATTTGCGGGGTTCGATCCTGAATATCTAGACCAAAACGGGCCATTGCTGAAGTAAACTCATACTTGCGCGATGCCTATTTCTGGCCGACCAATTTCTTTGGAATGCGACCGGAAAGAACTAGGTGCAAAAGATGCCGCCGTTCTTGTCAATCTTTTCCTTGATTTTGTTGGCCCGAAAAAAACTTGTAAGCAAGATAGTAAATCCGCAGGTCACAATCTTAACCGCATCGGAACGAAAAAACTCCAAGCACTAACTTCGATCAGGATGTTTCCCCAAGGCTCCAAGTAGGATGAGCGGAGCGGTCGGGTACTCGGTCAATTTCTTGACACGCCTTTAAAGGCATTGACAAAGACTGCGACAACAGGCGGGCCAATCTCATAAGCGGACTCGCAACGCTTGCCCCGAAAAACGAAGTTACCTCAAATAGTCACGCGTTGGAAAGGGGTTCATTAGTGCCGAGCCTGTTTTCAAGTGTCTACGTGCCTGCCGAAGCATTTGCTCGCAGGCTTTGAACGTGACGTGCGCTTACATGCGAAGGAGTACTGCGGCTATGGAGAAGAAATTGAAGAGGGACGGACCCAAGTCGGATTCCACAGATCTCGAGAGGCGGGTCCTAGCACACGAGAGAATTTTACAATCTCTGATAGCGTATATGTCCTGCTCTGAGCCCCGGTTTGTCAAACACCTCAAGACACGCTTTGTCGACACCAATTCGATGGCGCGCCGCGAACAAGACTATAGAGACGTTGACGATTATGCCGAAGAATTCATGCGCGCGGTCATAAACCTCGGGGAAACCAGTGCCCTTCCAATATCGAGCGTTACAAAAACTGAAAGGGCCTCCAAGCATCCGAGAAAACTGGTGCTTGCTTCAGTCCATATGCTTCCTCCGGAGACTGAGCAGGATCGGGTGCAGGTCCGGGAAAGAAATGGGATATGGGAAGTAAGGGTTGATGGCGCCTTTCTCGGGGACTATCAGAAATCGGAACACGCTAGGACGGCTGCCGCTCTGGCCAGGCTTTCACTCAAATGAGGAAGGGTCTGTCGTCTTCTGGCCGTTTGGAATGCTCAAGACGGGAAAGAAAGGGTGATATACGGATCAGCCTGGGTTGCCGTCTTGATTTCAAGTTTCCGAAATCCACACCGATAATTGCGATGCTCAACGTTGATGCAACACACTATTGCGACCTCGAGCAACTGGATTTTTTGACAACTACTCCTTGCGTGCCGATCGAGAGCTACAAGGATGTTTTTGGGAACTGGTGTTCCAGGCTGACAGCGCCGGCCGGCGCCTTCAGAATGGCGACGCAAGGCATCTTTTTTGATCATGGAAAGAAAGATCGGTTTTTTCCTGCTGCGTATCAGCACTCTGTACAAGATCTTCCATCCGACGCACTCGTGTTTCTATTGGGCAGCCGCTATTGCGATACTGATTTGCTGTCGCAAGAATCTTGGCGGCTGTTCGGAGAAACAAAGACAGGCTGGGCCAGGGTTCAGGCTATCTGTGACTATGTGCATCAGCAGGTGACCTTCGGCTATGAGCATGCACGCGCAACCCGAACGGCGTCCGAAACCCTGACCGAAGGGCGGGGTGTTTGCCGTGACTTCACCCACCTTGCGATCAGCTTCTGTCGATGCATGAACATCCCGGCCCGCTATTGCACGGGATACCTGAGTGATATCGGCGAGCCGGAACCGCATACCCCGTGTGATTTCGCAGCCTGGATGGAAGTCTTCCTGGCAAACCGATGGTGGATCTTCGATCCGCGCAACAACCAACGCCGCATCGCACGGTTTCTGATTGGCCGCGGAAGGGATGCTGCCGATGTCCCGCTTACACAAACCTTTGGCGAAAATACTTTAGGAAATTTCGAGGTTTGGACCGAGATTTCCAATTGAGACTAACTTCGATCAGCACACGACCGGCCGGGTCCATCTAAATTCTTTAAAACAGTCTCGCCTTCCTATGAAATCATCGACCAAGACGATTCTGGAAGCTTGATTGAAGCACAACCAATTAAAAACGGCGGATATTGCCATGAACACCCGATCGACCAGATCGACGGTGAAGTTCTTCCACCCCTTCTCTTTAAATAGGCAATCGGAAGTCCTGCCTGCCGGAGACTACGAAGTCCTTGTCGAAGAAGAACTTCTTCAGGATATGAATTTCCTCGGATACCGAAAGACGGCGACGTATCTGATCGTTGCTGGCAAGGGGAAGACCGTGATGCGGGAAATCTCCGGAAACGATCTGGAAGCCGTGCTCAACCGAGACCGGGCCGCCAACGATGACAGACAAAACAGCAAGGCAGCTCCTGCGGAGGACTTGAAATGAACATTCCCGAATGGCTGAAACCTGTTGCGCTCGGCGTCGTGATCGGCGCAATTGCCGTGAGCGCGGTGGGATTTTCCTGGGGCGGCTGGGTAACCGGTGGAAACGCGACACAGATGGCGAACAGGCTGTCACAAGACAAAGTAATTGCAGCGCTCGTGCCGGTTTGCGTCAACCTATCCCGCACCGACGCAGAACGCGCCACGAAGCTGGCGAAGATTCGTAAAACCTCTGCATACCAGCGAAGGAATGCGCTCATGGAAACTGGATGGGCGACGGTTCCTGGTTCGGATAGCTCCGACCGAGATTTGGCGCAAGCCTGCCTGGCCGCACTCGAACTCGACAAATCGTGAGCGGGAGCGCTCATCATGCCAGAAAGTACACTTGGTTCGATGTTCGCAGAGAATCTCCAACATCAAGACCATGCCGCAGCGGATACCGTTGCTTTCTACGTGAAGGAAGATCTCACACTTAAGGACTTTTTCGCCGTAAGCAGCGAAATGGCCGAAGGGAGACTTTTGCCATCCAGGCGGCGGAAAATGAAGGCATGCGGGTTTTCGTGAACGAGCCGGAATAAGAGCAAAGCCAGGCCACGTATCTCGACCGGGTATGACGGCACTTTTCGGCAGCAAAGCCTGTCTCGGCGATCAGCCGGGCGATGCCGAACGCCTGACAATTCACTTTGAAGAACGAGAGCAATCCGTCCCGATCAGCCGGCGCGCAAGTGATTCTCGGGAAAGAGCTGTCATGACATTGGAAAACAAAAGTCCTCCCGGTTCGGGTCCTTGGGGCACGGGGCCGGGAGACCGTTCATCGGATATCGACACTTTTCTGCGGCATGGTCGCCAGCGCTTCGGTGGCATTTTACCGGGTGGCTTTCCCTCGGGCCGCGGACTTTTGGTCGCCGGCGCACTTAGCTTTGCCGCTTACGGGCTCTGGTCATCCTACTACACCGTACCCAGTGACTCCGTAGCAGTCATTCAGCGTTTCGGAAAGTTCGTCGCGGAAGTCCCGCCCGGGCTACATTTCAAGTTCCCCCTCGGGATCGACACAGCGACGATTGTCCCGGTCAAGCGTCAATTGAAGCAGGAATTCGGCTTCACCACGCCAGGTGGCAACGATCCCTATCAAAGTCCCACCGACGGCCGGCGCGAGACCGAGATGGTTACCGGCGACCTGAATGCGGCGTTGGTCGAATGGGTGGTTCAATATCGTATTTCGGATCCGGTCAAGTTTCTGTTCGAGGTGCGAGAGCCCGCCGCCACGCTTCGCTATGTTTCGGAATCCGTCATGCGCGAAGTGGTTGGTGACCGCACTGTCGACGAAGTCATCACGATCGGCCGGCAGGAAATCGAAAGCGAAGCACTCCTGAAGATGCAGGCTCTGGCCACGAAATACGCCATGGGCATCAGCATCGACCAGGTTCAGCTCAAGAACATCAACCCACCTGAGCCCGTCCAGTCCTCGTTCAATGAAGTCAACCAGGCGCAGCAGGAAAAGGAGCGTCTGATCAACGAGGCCCGCCGGGAATACAACAAGGTCATCCCGCTGGCGGAAGGCGAAAAGGACCAGCGTATTCGTGAGGCGGATGGCTATCGGTTGAAAAGGATCAACGAGGCCGAAGGCGACGCGTCGCGCTTTACTGCGCTCTTGACCGAATATCTGAAAGCACCGGATGTAACCCGCCGGCGGATCTACATCGAAACCCTTCAGGATGTGATGCCCGGTATCGAATCGAAGATCATCGTTGACGGATCAACCGGCAGCATCCTGCCGCTTCTCAATCTCGACCGTCAAAAGGAAAACCGGCCATGAAGATCGTATGGGGACTTCTTGCCGGGATTGGAGCCGTTGCCGTTGTGTCAGCCTCCACTGCCATTTACACCGTTGGCGAAATTGAACAGGCAATCATCACCCAGTTCGGTAAGCCTGTGGGAGAACCGGTTACCACGTCGGGTCTCAAACTGAAACTTCCCTTCGTTCAGGACGTCAACCGGATTGATCGCCGGGTTCTGGAATGGGATGGCAACCCTTCCGACATGCCAACAAAAGACAAGCTGTATATTTCCGTCGACCTGTTCGCCCGCTGGAAGATCACCGACCCTTTGCAATACTTTCTCCGACTTCGCGACGAACGAAGCGCCCAGTCCCGGCTCGACGACATTTTGGGCAGCGAGACACGCAATGCGGTTGCAAAGCACGAGCTGATCGAGATCATCCGGACGACAAGAGGGCGTACCCCCTTGCGAGACACACTCCTTACGGACGAGGAACTTGCGCAGGATATCGGGTCGCTTGTTCCCATCCAGAAAGGTCGGGAACTTGTCGAGAGGGAAATATTCGAGGCAGCGGCCGAGAAGGTCCGCGTCTTCGGAATTGCGCTGCTCGACATCCGGTTCAAGCGCATCAATTACAACGAGAGCGTCCGGCCAAAAATTTACGACCGGATGGTCTCGGAACGCCGGCAGATCGCCGAGCGCTTCTTGTCGGAGGGCAACGGCGAGGCCGCACGTATTCGCGGTAACCGTGTGCGCGATCTGAACAAGATCCAGTCCGAAGCCTATCGGGAGGTGGAGGAAATCCGTGGAGTGGCCGATGCAGCCGCTGCCGACATTTACGCCCGGGCCTACAACACAACCGTGCAAGCCGCGGAATTCTACGAGTTTACCCGGACAATGCAGGCCTACAAGGACATGATATCCTCTGGAACGACCCTTGTCTTGTCGACGGACAGTGATCTCTTCAAGTTCTTGAGGGGTATGCAGGCTAAAGTCGGGAAACCGGACCGCCGCCAGCCGGATAGCGGCGGCGAATTGGTCAGTGACATGACAGAGAGCAAGCAATGACCAAGTCGGTTTCGACCGAAAAGTCGGGACTACCCAATTGGAAACAGTCCGAACCTGCACCCATTTCGGTGCCTTCTCCCGATCCGTTCAATTTCATGAACCGCGCGCTTGAAAATTGGGACGGCGAGGGAGGAGCACTTGCGCAGGATTCCATGCACTGTGAATATGGCAAGCGTGTCGAAGCTGACGGCTCCTGGACGATTTACCACGTCTTTACCGGCAGCCCGGCAACAATTGGCGGCAATCTGATGCAGGACATGAACGCAAAAGACGCACTGGATCAAATGACAATAACAAATGCCGGCAATTCCACACGGCGGGCGGCACGTGCAAAGATCTTGAAGGTGCGATTTTTGGCTACCTGGTGGGTTCGACTAACCAAATACTTCCGATTTTTCTACTTTTTGCTGCCAGTGTGATCAAGCTTCTCGTTCGCCGACCCCTCATGGCGTCGGCCGTTTTTTGAGGAGATCGATTGCGGCTATGGTTCGAGATGAGACCTAATTGAGCCCTCCAATTCTTCCGCAATATTGAGCGAAGATTGAAGAACTTTCGTTTCGTTCGAGGCGTCAGATCCCTGTTCCATGATGGCGACAGGTAATTCAAGCTTGCCAGCCGCAGTGTTCACGCGAACATAATACAGAAGCTGGCCACAGGGCCGCACTTCAACTTTCGTCAGCTTGATCTCTGACATTGTCAGTCTCCTATATAGACATTCACGCACCACTGGAATTCGCGAGAGCTTGGGCTTTCTGCCTTGCAACGCGCAAAGCCTTACCTTTGGTAAATCGTTTTTTGATTACAAGCGCGTTGCCCTGGGTTGCTTCGGCAATCGCCACGGGTTCGAGGTTGTCCTGGGTGACCATATGTTCGTGCAACTCCAGATCATTGCGGATCCGGTATTGCGGTGTGTCACCGATGCAGGGCATCAACGCGGTAATGCGGAAGGATACGCCACGACTTGAGGACGTCATCGGGGGGCGTTCTTCATTCTGACACATTGTCCGATGGCAAAACGGTGTTCTGAAAGAGTTGGCGCCTTTCGGTTGAGCCAATTTTGTTGGTTATTTTCGTTAATCATGATCCTTTTCCTTCGCATTTTCCATCCTGTATACCTTGGCAAGGCTGTCATTCGACTGTTGTTCATGATCCTGGGCCGTCGGGCCACAGAACCATGAGCGACGAGAGACATCGGGCCAAGCATTCGAGGAAAGCTTGAAAGTGTTGCATGAATCGCGTCGATCGAAACTGATGCATGTTGGTCAGCGCTGGAAAAGCTGGGATCTCTTTGTCATAATCTCTGAGCTAAGGGATAGGGTTTGCGTGCTCTTCGGCGAAAAGAACTGCGCGAGGACAAAAGTGTGTATTTGCTACTAAGTTGACGATTAACGGCTCCGAAACTCGTGGCACGGATTATCAGTGGCAGATGTATATGTTTGGTTCGAGGTCAGCGTGCCGACGGGCACAGCTCTTGCTCCCGTCTGACCGACGCAGGGCGAATGGCAAGTTTCGTCAGTCGACAGCCAAAACCAGACTGTCCCCTCTCGGCCCCATTTCAGCCACTCCAAAGCTTGGACACGGGCGTCGGGTCAGCGGCAGCACATTAGCTCGCGAACACCCCTGAAACCCTCTTTCTCGCCGTCGCTCACAAAAACAGACTACCTAGATGAATTTTGATAAATTCGGACCGGTTTTGAATTGTATGTTTATCTTCTTCTTTCTTGTGCTGAAGTCAGTTCTGCTCGCAAGAAGTTAAGCAAAGACGTTTTACCAGAGCCCCAACGACCTTCTAGGCCGATGACCATTCCGTCCCCCTTCGAAGCCTCCACTACTAAAGGAGCAAGACGCTCAGCAATGCCGACAAATCCGAATAGATCATCGTCGCTATTTTTGACGGCGCGATCAGAGTCTAGTTCCTTAGCCATGCTTTCCTCATGCCAAGCAAAGTTTTGCCATTAACAAAACCATAGGTTTGAAATTTTCTAGAGGTCAATCGAATGCGCAATCGTACTAGTCATTTTCCGGACATTTGCTCGAGCTGCAACATAGGTCAACTTTCGGGATAATCTCCCGAATCCGCAAACGACCGAATTGGGGACGCAAAGCCGTCGTTTGTTTCTTGTGCGGTAAACCTCTAGTTAGAGCCCATTCAAGACCTGCAGATTTTCTGGGTGCCAGTCCTTTCCGCCCCGAAGCGCACATTGACCATGCATTTCCAAGTCTGTGCCCCTTCGATCGAAGAAGGATCATTGAGAACCGTCTCGATCCACGGATCAGCGCTCTCAGTTGGTTCTGAAATATTAAAAGCTAACACCTAATGGCCCTGAGCGGTCTGTTTTTGGCAACCTCGGTTCCGATCCCTGTGGCCTCGCCCGCAAGTGAAACTATCAGAATGTCCCCTCTTCAGACACGAACCACCTTCAGCTTGGTTTTCAAGTCGGTTCGGCAAAATGCATGCAGGAAGCAGGTCTGCTCGGAAATATCGAGCATCTCCTGTGCTGTCTCGTCGCTTTCCGATGTTTCCAGATAGACATGCGTTTCAATCGGATCGGCCTCGCCCGCCTTGCCGGTTCCGCCTGTGGCTCCGCCATGGCTGAAATGGGTGTCCTGCACAATGCGGTAATCTGGCAGATCCAGCTTGAGCATTGAGACGAAGCGACCGAACTGCGTCATAAAGCAAAACCCAATGCCAGCAGATATCAGCGTATTGGCATCCGGCGCGCGGCCATCTTCGGACGACAGGAACCGGAACGACGTGCCGTATGGCGAATACTGCATCTGCTGGATTTCCTTGATGCCGTCCTCACGCATGACCGCCACGGCACCAATGTTCAGACGCCGGTCCTGCTCGTCTGATAGCGAAGAGCCGCCTGCCGTCGTGCCCAAGACGACGTTTTTCTTGGGCGTCGGGCCAACAGGTGCCATCAGCTTGATGCTGCTCGTTCTCGCTTCGGCTTTGGCGAAGTGGTTACCCGGGTCGGGAAACAGCGGCCCGTCGAGTTCCGCAACTTTCGCGGTGGGTAACTCAGTACCGTTCTTGCCAAGCTTGAAGAGGCTTTCCAGCTGCCCCCGCATCAACCCGTTCAAAGGCGATGCGTAGGTGGCGTTTATCAGAAACTCTTTGAGCGGCCCGTCCTCAAGATCACAATCAATCTCGACCCGAAGGTCGATATTCTCAGCGCCGCCAACCATGGTTCGCTTCGGCATCGAGCCTTTCATCGTGTAGTAGTTGTCTTGAATGAGTTTCAATTTGCGGATCTCAATGCCTTGGAGTACAGCCAGTGCCAGAATTTCGTTCATGAAACTCGCGACCATGCCGGTCGACAGAAACGCCAGCGGGCAAGGCGCCGCATCGTGACCGTTCAGATACGGGCCTTCATCTGATACCAAGCGCCAGGTGCGTCCGGTCAGTGCCGAGTGGACCAGCGCTTCTTTCTGAAACCCGCTCAGCGAACGCACCCAGGTTCGGAGCGCATTTCCTTTGCGGTTCAACGGAGCATTGATCGACACGTCGTCGGCATTTACCACCTCGAAAAACGGCGCAAGACCGCTTGTTCCAATGATGTCTTTACCTAGTTTTTCCATATTACTTACTCCACCAGGAAGCCCGCGGGCGAAGAGACCGAATGGGGCTCTGCGAACGCCAACACGCCGTCGTATCCAAGATTTCTGCCGATGCCGCTGTGTTTAAAACCGCCAAACGGACCACGCCCATCCTGCGCCATCGGACCGTGACCGTTGACATATGTGTATCCCGCCTCAATCCGGCGCGCGAGGCGCATCGCCCGCTCGGCATCTGCCGTCCAGACCGAAGAGCACAGACCGAAGACACTGTCATTGGCCACCGCGATCGCTTCGTCCTCGGTCTTGAACTTCATGATCGGCAGGCAAGGGCCGAACTGCTCTTCACGAACTATCTTCAGGTCGGGGTCAGCGTCGTAGACCAAGGCAGGTCGCTGGAAATAGCCGCCGCCATTGTACAGTTCTTCATCTGGAACCTGTCCGCATTCCTTGAGGTCAGCCCCCTTCGCGCGCGCTTCGGCGATCATGTCGGTGACGACCTTGAACTGGCGCGCATTGTTGACCGGACCCATCGTGGTTTCGGGAAGCAGGCCGTCGCCCACCACGGCGCGCTCACAAGCGGCGGTGAAGCCGTCGACCACCTCATCGTAACGGCTCTCATGCACATACATGCGTTTGAGCGCCATGCAGATTTGTCCAGACGACCCGAACGCACCCCAATACATCTTGTTGAAGGCCTCGTCGTCGAGCTTGACGTCCTCTAGGATGAGCGCCGCGTCGTTGCCGCCCAACTCAAGCGTCACAGGCGTGAGGTTGTCGGCTGCAACCTTCATGACATGTTTGCCAACGGCTACGGAGCCGGTGAAATTCACCATCCGCACCAGTGGATGACCGGTCAGCGTGTCACCGATCTGCTTCGCATCGCCCGTGATGATGTTGACGACGCCGGGCGGCAGCATGTTCGCGATGATCTGTAACGTGAGCACTGGCGCCATCGCGCTATCCTCCGATGGCTTGACCACCACTGTGTTGCCAGTCACCAGTGCCTGAGGCAACTTCGCGCCGAGGATCGACAGCGGCCAATTCCAGGGCACGATCAGGGCCGCCACCCCCCGCGGCTGGCGCATGATCACGGTGTCGAATTGCGGGCCGACCTCGGCCGGTCCCATAACCTCGTCAATTGCCATCTGTTCGCCATAGGCGGCAGCCTGAAGAAACCGATCACCGAGCCGCGACATCTCCAGAAGTGTCTCCCCGGCGATCTTGCCATGCTCCCGCGTAAAGAGCCGTGAGCGATATTTCACGTCTTCTTCGTTCGCTGTCAGCGCCTTGGCGATCTCGCGCAATTTCGTGGCGCGCTCGGCGAAGCCAAGCGCAGCCCATGCCGGAAACGCAGCATGTGCTGCCTCAACGGCTTCATTCATATCGTCCCGGGTCGCGGCAGCAGCATGGCCCACCAGCTCACTTGGACGGGCTGGGTTGTAAAGATCGTAGAAAGCCCCATCAGAGGCCGGACGCACATCGCCGTTGATGAAGATGTCCGTCTTGATGACTTGATCCATGTTGCTCATGGCGCCCGCTCCTTTAGAATTTGCCTTGGTTGTTCCACTGCTCGGGCGGCAGGATCTTTTCCATGATGTCCCAGTGCTCAACGATCAGTCCGTCACTGAGGCGGAAGATGTCGAAAACACAGTAGTGGCTGTCACCCATCTGCATGTGGCTCAGCGTCACGACATAGTTGCCCTGCCCGACCAGTTTGTGCACCTTCCAGTAGCGCATGACGCGCCCCTGCTCGGCGAGACCTGCGGCCCACGCCCCAAACCCTTCGAGGCCATCGGCGACTTCGGGGTTGTGCTGGTCATACCGTTCGGTCAAGATGAAGTCGGTCACGCGATCGAATTGACCACCGATCAATACGGCGTCGCAGAATGCCTGAATCTTCGCCTTGTTCGCGTCGGTCTTGTCGAGGTCCTCGATCTCGGTAGGGCCATCGACCATTGTGCGACCCGAAACCGTCTCGGTCGCATACTCTTGGATGACGTCCCAATGCTCAACGACCTTGTCGTTCTCATCGGTGTCGAACAGATCGCCAGTCACCCACTGAGCCGCACCCTTGCCAAGGTTTTGATAGACGTGAAGAAAGACATACGGCCCATCTTCGATTTCCCGGACCACCTGGATGTCCCGATCCGGATTGCGTTTGAGAAACGGTCCGAAGAACTCGGCAAAGCCTTCCTTGCCATCGCCGACGCCTGTTGAATGCTGAGTATAGCGGTCACCTGTATGAGAATTGAGCGCTTCCCAGATTTTGCCGTCGCGAATGCCCTCCAGATAAAGGCCCTTTGCATGTTCCACTTTCGCAGTTTTGGTCACTTTTTGCTCCCATGTCCCCGTAACGATTGACCCCGTGGGGAAGCTTTCTTGAATTGACGGCATCCCGATTGCACCGACTTCATAAAATCGGCAATCCAACTGATGGACTGCTCCTTCACGCTCAGATCCCGTGAATGTTCGACAGAATGTGGCTCGACATGCCGCCGTCGACAGTCAGGTTGGCCCCTCGGAGCCATTTGGCCTCGTCGCTGAGTGCGAAACTCACGACCGGCGCGACGTCTTGCGGTGTTCCGGGGCGGTCCATGACCTTCATGTCTTCCTCGGCTCGTTCACCGAGCGTCTGGATAAAGTCGCTGAGGATCGGTGTGTCGACAGGCCCCGGGCTCACGCAGTTCATGGTGATATTGCGGTCTCGCCATGCCCATCGGTTTTGGATTGTCCAGACGATCAGTGCCTCTTTCGAAAGGAAGTAGTTGCGTCCGGTGTCGTCGCCATTCAGGCCATGTGTTTCGCAAAATGCGTCGACATCATCGTCCAGTGAAATCGCCAGTGCCGCTTTCACTTGATCCACGGAATTCGGCCAGCCGAACCCCGCAAGTGAGGCAAGGTTTGCGATGGATGCACCGTCTGCGAGTTTGGGGACAAGGCCCAGCGTCAGTCTTTGCAAACCATAGAAGTTCACCTTCATGACCAGCGGTGCTGGCGCCGTCGGAGGTAGGCCCGCGATATTGGCAAGACCGTCGACGCCTTCCGGCAAGTCCGAAACCAAAGCGTCGATCGCGGCCGCATCACTCAGATCGGCTCGAAAGAACTGATCGACCCCCGGCGCGTCGTTGCGGTCAACACCAATCACATACGCGCCTTGTCCCTTTAATACTTTTGCGGTCTCCGCTCCGATCCCGGATGCGGCCCCAGTGACAACGTATGATTTACCCTCATGCATCATTGGACCCTCCCAGGTCATCCCACCATCGTTTGCGGCAGGAAAATCGCGATTTGTGGAAACAACATCAAAAGGATCAGCATCAGCGCCATGGCGAACCAGAACGGCCAGATGCCATGGAAAATCTTTGCCATCGGCACGCCAGGGGCAATGGACTTCACAACGAAAACATTGAGGCCGACAGGCGGTGAGATCATCCCCATCTCAAGCACGATCACGACGATGATGCCGAACCAGATCATTTTCATGTCGGCCATCGATGGATCAAAGCCGAAGTCAAGCGCGGCAATGATGGGCAACACAACAGGGATCGTGAGCACCAGCATCGCGATGCCTTCGAGGAACATGCCGAGGAACATGTAGATCAGTATGATCAGCAGCAGAACGCCGAAGTCACCGATAGGCAGTGATGTCATCAGCGTGACCAACTGGCTCGGCAATTCGGTCAGCGACATGAAGGGGATGAAGATGAAGGCGCCGATGATGATCATGAAAACAGTGGCCGAAGCTTTGACCGTTTGAAGGATCACTTCGCGAACAGCATGGCCATTGAGAGATCGCCGCCAGAGCGCCACCAACAAGGTCAGGAACGCACCGACGGAAGACGCCTCGACCGGCGTAAAGAATCCTGTGTACATGCCGCCGATAGTGATCCCCACGACGGCGACAAAAGGCAGTGCCGCCGACAGCGCATCGCGACGCTCGGGCCAAGCGGCTTTCTCACCCGGAGGTCCGGCTTCAGGCTTGCGCAGCACAGTGAAATAGATCGCTCCGATAAAGAGCAGCGTCATCAGAATGCCGGGGACAATACCCGCCATGAAAAGGCGACCGATGGATTGCTCAGTCAGCACAGCATAGATGATCATGCCGCCCGACGGTGGGATCAGGAACCCTAGTGTGCCTCCCGCCGCGACTGACCCGGTCGCAAGGCTGTCAGCATAGTTGAACTTCTTCATCTCCGGCAGCGCCACGCGACCCATCGTAATAGCCGCCGCCAGAGACGAACCCGACAGTGCTGCAAAGCCGGCACAAGCAGCGATGGTGGCCGACGCCAGCCCGCCTTTCAAATGACCCATCCAGCGATAGGCGGCAGCGAACAGGTCGGCGGACATGCCCGACACACCGGCCAGGTTGCCCATCAACACGAACATCGGGATAACGAGAAGGTTGTAGTTCGAAGCCGCCTCGAACGTCTCACCCGACAGATTCGACATCGCCGTCTTGAACCCGCGCGACCACGCCTGGTCAGAGGCCATTCCCAGCGCCAGAAACCGGTTGGCGGTGGCAAAGATCGTACCAACGACGCCCACAAGGATCATGGACAAAGCAACGGGAACCCGCAAAGCCAGCAGCGCGAAGAGCGCAAGCAGGCCCAGAATACCGAGGGCTGTCATGCTGATCACAGCGATTCTCCTAATCGGATTTGCTCGATCTTCCCGTTGCGCACCAACTGGACTGCATCCGATGCGCAAACGAGCGCATAGATCGCTACACACGTGGCAAGCATGTAGTAGAAGGGCTCATAAGAGATGAGCAGTTGTTGCGTGGTCTCTCCGAATTTTGTGGCGTTCTGACCGGCAACGACCAACTCCCACGCCATCAGGAGCATCAGCGCCCCGCACAGAACCCGCACAGCAAATAAGGACCATTTGGCAAACCTTGGGGACATCCTCGATTCAAGGATCTCTATCTCTATATGCGCGCCGACACGGCCACCGAACGGAATCGCGATGGCCACCAGGATCACGAGTGACAGGATCATCACATCCTCGGCACCCCGGATCGGTGCGTTCAACAACTTGCGCATGACGAGAACGTTGATCGTGCCGAAGATCGTCATGAAGGCAAGCATCGCTCCACCGATAAGCAGCGCAGCCCAGATCAAAACCTGATCCAGTGTGGATAGGAATACGGAGCGCGACATCGCAATCCTCCTTGACAGTTCAAGAACTACGGGACGGCCCATAGGCCGCCGCAAGGGAGGTTATTGATTGATGGCCTCATAGACCGCACGTGCGTCCGTGATGCCGCGGGACTCGTAGTCGGCGAAGATCACTTCCAGTCCCTCCGCAACAGCGGCGTCCATCTTCGCCCGCTCCTCCGTGCTGACCTCGACCTCGGTGACTTTGGCCATCTGATCGGCGGTTTGCATCATCTCCAGAGATTTAGCATCCGCTCCGTCAAAACTAGCCGCGCCCTGAAGCGAGAAGGTCTCGCCCGCAAGATCGTCGATGATGGCGCGATGCTCGTCGCTAAGACCCATGTAACGTTCTTTGTTCATCGCCACGAAGAACACGGCATGTTGCACGGGAACGTTGGTGACAAGATGCGAGGCCACGTCCCAGAAATTCCAGGGTGGTGTAATATTGTTGTAGGTCGCTGTAGTGGCGTCAATTGTACCCGTAGAAAGACCCGTATACATCTCGGTTACAGGCATCTGGACAGGCACACCACCAAGCGCTTCGACAATCGGTGTTGTCATGGCGGCATAGGGCACCATTTTCTTGCCCTGAAGACTGTCGAACGTTGAAACATCGCTCGTCGCCGCCCAGACATTGCCAGCGGTAGTGAAGATGCCAAGCAGCTTTACATCCTCGTATTCATCGGCCAGGTGCTGGTCATAGACCGCCAAAAGACGCTCAGTCGCTTCCTTGGCGTTTGTCGCCTTGCCCGGCGGAATGATCAGCATAGATTTCGGGAAAATCGCGGGTGTGTAGGCTTGAAGCCCAAAGGTAATGTCGGCGACACCTTCGACGGCACGCTTGTACTGCTGCACCGGACCCGCGCCCAACTGGCCCGCGGGAAAGACTTTCACGGTGAGTGACCCGCCGGACCTTTCCGCCACCTCTTCAGCGAACCACTTGAACAGCACTGCATTGGTGTGATGCTGCGGCGGTACGAAGTTTGCAATGGACAGTTCTTCAGCGGAGCTCTTCAAGGGTAGTGCCGATGCGATCGCAAGTGCAGCCACCCCCATCATCGATGACAGTTTCATGGTTTCCTCCCAATTTAGTGCCTTCAGCTTACGTGAGGATTGACATTCAACAAATCGATGCGTTTCGATAATGGTTATGAAAAATTTCGATTTTTACAGACTCGATGGACAGCTCCTGCGCACCTTTTTGATGATCCTCGAAGCGTCATCTGTTTCCGTCGCGGCTGAACGCCTCGGCGTCACGCAATCCACCGTCAGTCACGCACTTAACAAATTGCGAACTATCCTCGGTGACCCGCTCTTTGTTCGATCGGGCCAGGGTCTTACACCCACGGAAACGGCTCTTGCATTGAAGGCTCCGGTTCTGGACGTCCTCGACCGTTTGCAATCACTGACGGACCTAAGGCCCTTCGATCCGCGCTCGGAAAAAATGCACTTTGTCGTCGCCGCCAACGACATGCAGCGCGACCTTATCTTTCCCCGTCTGCTGCATGGTGCTTGGGCCGAAGCGATTGATTTGACCATGGAATTGCGCCCTTCGGGCGTGCCAAGTGTCGGACTGCTCAGGGATGCGCGTTGCGATCTTATCCTGACACCCTTACCTCCAGACGCACCCGACCTGATGCAGCGCAAACTGTTCACAGGCGACATGAAGGTCTTTTTTGACGCCAACTGCCGTACACCACCCCAAACGCTGGATGGCTACATGTCCGCCGAGCACGTCGCCGTCCATTTTGCGCTTGGAGGGTCAGCGGACGAAGTCATCGAGTCGCGCGAGCTCGTCTCGCTGCCAAAGGCGAAGGTCTCCGTCTCGAACTTCGCAGGCATTCCCCCGTTTCTCCTGGGGACTGACCTGATCACAACACAGTTCGAATTTATGCAAAAGACGTCGCTCAGCCCGCTGGCAATGGCCGACCTGCCGTTTCAGACTGAGCCGATCAGCATATACATGGTTTGGCATCAGCGCTCGACCAACGATCCCGCACACAAATGGCTGCGTGATCAAATCCAAATTATCAGTCGCGATTTACAGTTCTGAATGCGGTAACCTGGTTTTGCAGGGCGGCGCGCCGACAATCTGAAAGCTCACAACTAGAGCCCTTGTGAAAAGTCAACTTTTCCACCTTACACCCATTGAAACTTGGAGTTCGCAATGTCCGCTGGCCGCCCTCCATTGAGTTTCGTACATCACGAAACGAACGGCAGCTTTGTAGACCAGCTCTGTTTTCTGTTAACGACCGAAATGGCGAAGCGAAGCAGTCATTAATTGCGCCAAATCTCAATGCCTTAGAAATCGGATGAACGCACCAAGCTCATCAACGGGCCACCCCGTCGCTCAGGACATCCAGATAGGCGCGATAGGCAAAGACGCGGTCACGTTTGCGGCCGGTGATTTCCTCAACCAGGCCGAGTTTCTGCAATTGAGCCAGGGCAGCATTGACGGTTGGCATTGTCAGGCCACTGTGCTCTACCGCAGCGGCGGCTGTCAGGAATGGGCGTGTCCGCATCAGGTCATGAACCTGAAGAACCGAGCCGGTTCGATCTGCATCAGAAATGATCCGCCCACGGTCTTCCGCCAAAAGGGAGGCGATCCGGTTCGCGGTTTCGAAAGCCTGGTTGGCGGTTTCCGCAATGCCATCCAGAAAGAACTCGAGCCAGGCTTCCCAAGCCCCGCGCTCGCGCACTTCCTGCAAGAGGCGGTAGTAATCGGCACGGTGGGTCTTGAGGTAAAGCGAGAGATAGAGCAGCGGCTGGCGCAGAACGCCCTCGGCACACAGAAACAGCGTGATCAGCAGGCGGCCAAGTCTGCCGTTTCCGTCCAGGAAAGGGTGGATTGTCTCGAACTGCACGTGAAGCAAACCCGCCTTGATGAGCGGTGGAATGCCTTGAGTTTCGTCATGCAGAAACTGCTCCCAGTCACTGAGGCAATTCATGACCTCGATTGGAGGCGGAGGCACGAACATCGCGTTGCCTGGCCGTGTTCCGCCAATCCAGTTTTGCGAGCTGCGAAACTCGCCTGGGTTTTGCATTGCGCCCCGACCGCTGTCGAGCAGCCGGTTATGCATCTCGCGAATTAGGCGAAGGGAAATTGGCAACGTGGCCATCCGATCGAGGCCGTACATCATGGCATCGACGTAGTTGGAAACCTCTCTGATGTCATCGAGCGGCGCGCCGGCAACGGCTTCCGTTTCGAACCGCAGGAGATCGGACAGCGTCGATTGCGTGCCTTCAATCTGGGACGACAGAACGGCTTCCTTGCGGACATACATATAGAGAAAGAGCTCTTTGTTTGGCAGGAGGACAGAGACCCCATCGAGACGTCCCAGGGCTCGCTCGGCAGCGCTCAGTCGCGTCACCAGGCCCGAGAGATCAACAGGTGGCACCGGCGGCAGCGGTGGAGGCACAAAAGCGCGTACGCGCTCACCCGCTACCGATGTTTCGACAAACGTTCCTATGCGTCCATCAGGTTCGTGGGAAACGGGCACGACAATGGCTCCAGAGCTTTAAGTACGTCAGTTTAAATAGCGGAATTCACTAATAAAGAAAAATGCATTTTTGTTAATTAATGACAACGGCTATTCAAGTGAGGAATTGCAACCCACGCGAAATGATCTGCCCCTAGGTGGCCAATCACGCTGCCCCAGGAATGCGTTCCGCCGCAGGATAGGGTTCCGATGCTGCTACTCACTCAAAATCTTGTCACGCTCGTTCCGCAAGGAATCGAAGTGTTCAACCGTGTGAAAAACTCTTTTGCAGAGTTCCTGATAGCCGGGCCAGTAACCATGGTCATTTGCCTGTTTTTCAAAACTGGACGGTTGCCACCAATCAGAGAACCAAGACGACGAACGAGCCTGCTTGACCGCAAGAAGAGGGTTCAAGTCTCCATGTACGAGCTGAACAAAATTTTCAGGATCCAGGAGATACCCAGACGTGTCGATCGGCACCTGATTCAAACTCAACTTCCTGCAAGTGTTTGAAAAGCTGGCTTGATCAAATTCACCCGAGCCGCCGACCACTTCGCTAAGGTTCAACGTCGTATTGAAGATTTTGCTGACGAATCCATCATGCGACGTGACAATCGCCACGTTGCCTTCCCTGGCCATGCTTCTGATAAATGCAATCTTTTGCGGGTCGAGCTTCAGAAGCGTGTCCGCCAATTCCGTGCCGTATGCACTTATCTGGTGCACCTCGAAAGGATGGCCTTCTCCGTGCTTGAGCCACTCCGGCCGCACATTCAGATAGCTGGCAACACGGTTGGAAAGATCAAACGAAGGGTAGGCAATCCCTCCAAATACCCGCTCCAGCTGCTCTGCCGTATCTTCTGAAACTGCCTCTGCCACTTTCGAAACAGATATTTTCGCCTGGGCGACATCATTTATCTGAGCAAGCGCCCATTTGTATCTGGCGGAGACGCTGGACAAGAATGTCTCTTCCAACCGCGCGACGATCTCGGCGTTCATGGAACGGTTGCTGCGTTTTGCTGCCTCGGCAATTTGATCGCGCATGCCGTCCGGCAGGCGAACGACAAATTGATCCTTGTCTTTGGCTTTGGTCTGGCTCGTCATGGCCTGTTGATACTCGCAAAGTGCTATATAGAAAATGCTAGCATAATGCGATTGTTTCGGCATAGGATGGCGAATAGATAGCATAGTGCTACTATTCAGGAGATTAGCAGATGACCAAACAAAACTGGCCCAGGGTCCTTGTCCGCCTCCCGGTTGAGACAAAGCGATTTTTGGAATCGGAAACGCAGAAAAACGCATCGTCCTTGAACAGCGAAATCGTGCGCTGCATCCGGCATCGGATGGATGAGCTCAATGCTCCGACACACTCTTCGTCCCTGTCGCCTCGGCTCCCTCGCTAAGGGAGCCGTTCTATTGAGCTCACCAGTTGTCCTCCCCAAAGCCCTCACAGAAGCGAAAACAGCCGTAGAGTGGGTGTCCATATTCGCAGAAAAAGGAATCCGGATTTCTGCCCGCCAGCTTACGGCGAGGGCTCGCAGACTGGGTGCATTTTATTCCTGCACGCGGCCAATGCTTCTGCATCCCGACCACATTGAACAGATTTTGAACCAGACAGATCAATGCCACTCGAACTCATCAGACGAAAAGACTCCGACGTATGGCACATCAGAGGTCGCATCGAAGAAATTCCAAACTGTCAGTACATCCGTAAGAGCACGGGAAAAACTAGAAAGGCTGATGCAGAAACGTACCTAGCCTGGTTTAAACATCAAGAAATCAGGTCTTTTTACGCATCAGATCTCCCTCAGGCCGGAAGGCCCTTCCTGTTTTCTGATGCAGTGGAGCTTTACAATCCGACACCCGAATTTGCGGGATATCTCCTGAAGGTCATGCCGTATCTGGAGAACATTCCAGTCAGCGAGATCACCGGAACAATGGTACGCGATCTCGGGCCGATCATTTCCCCTCACAATTCAACGGATACCTGGCGAAAACAAATCATCAACCCAGTGCGGGCCGTGATCAATCACGCGCACGATCTCGGAAAATGCGACGCGCTGAAGATCAGGGGCTACTCGAACCAGGAACGAGAAAAGCAAGATCAGCGCCGCGGCAAACAAAGCCGGCCCGAGAAGGTTCCGGGTGACTGGAGTTGGATCCTCGAGTTCCGAAAACACACAGACCTGAGATTTGGGCTACTCGCGCAGTTCATGTTCGAAACGGCTGCGAGGATTAGCCAAGCACTCGCGATCACTCCGGATGATCTCGACCTGAAGAACTGCGTCGTCTCTATGCCGCCGGCGAAAGGCTTTCCCAGAACGCCGGTCAAACTCTCAAAAGAGCTCGCGGCCGAATTGATGGAACTAAAACCTCGACGCCCGCGCAGAACTGGAGACCCACACCAGGAACGCCCCGTGCTGCTTTTCGGCTACGCATCGCGTGGCAGCGTCTACAAGCGGTGGAAGCGCGTTTGCAACGCCGCGAAGATTGACGTTCGCATGCCTCATGCCGCTGGCCGCCATGGCTTTGCAACCGAGATGTTGAACAGACAGGGGATCGACCCCCACTCCGTCGCGAAACAAGGTCGGTGGGCTGACACGAGACTGCTTTTCGAAACCTACGGTCATGCAGAAGACGCAGAGAGCAAGGTCCAAAATGGCCTCAGTACAGGACGCGCACAGGCGCTACAGCGAACATCCAATAACCAATTGAAAAATAACAAGGAATAAGAAAATGACAACCACCCTCCGAAGGCAGAGGTCACAGGTTCGAATCCTGTCGGGTGCGCCAAAGCCTCAAGATTCAAAACACCGGCTGTTTGGCGAAGTGGCCTTGCTGCAAGTTGGCAGGCAGAATGCCGCACTTGAACCCGTCAAATTTTTGTGGTGCCTCTTGCCCAAGTTGGTGCAGAGCGTTGGTTCGGCATGCGCGAAATCGGCTGAAATTGTACTCTGAAGCCGGCGATTTTCAAAAAAATGATCACGAACTCGCGACTTGCATTTATGCGATGGTAGGGGTGTGTGTCTTATTTACTCAACCCTGCACGCTTTTTGAGCAGAATTTATTTCTTTCGCTCACAAGACTATTTTTGCAGCCAACACCAATTGTTGCCAAAAACAATACGCTCATCGGTCAACACCTAGCCAAACCATCGTATATTTGGAAGAAAAACATCCGTATTGCACTGCAGCATTACTGCGAAATTCTACGCCCCCGCCTACAGCCCAGAGTTTTAAATATGGTTGTATTCGATTTTTCTTCAGATGAACCGTGATTAGACAACTCCTTTTCCTGAAGAATTCGAAACTGTTGATGCAAATAAATCAAACAATTCTGTAAACCATAATACATCTACGCCCAAATTTTGATGCAACTGCACCAAGACAAGAGTTGCAGCATTGGTTTATTAGTTTGTTAATACTTTTTTAACGCTCCGGCATATGGGGCGCACTTACTCAAAAATAAAAATTATCGGTCGCCGTACAGAAGCGATCACTTAGACAGGCAACAGACTACGGCAGCTTTACTTAGGTGGGGGCACCAAATGTATTTCGGTTCTCGGCATTTCGGAGAAGACATTACGTATGGCGGCTTTTTAAAAGACCGCCGTACACACGAAAAACTCGACTTTCCCTATATGCTCGCAAGACGATTTGAGTATCTCGTCTTCAGCGTCTTTGTTTTCGATTCCTTACGAAATTCAGTGGAAGCACAGTTTACGACTGACGACCCGGGACGGCTCTGGGATGCAAGTTTCCTCATTGAACAAGAAAAACAAACACTGGCGGCATTGAAACAGGATATCTGTGCACCGGTGTATCATGATGCGGTTGTATTGCGCTGTATCCAAGAAAATGGCAGCGAAGATCCAGCAAAATCGGTTTTGGAGACCGATCGGGCGGCGACCCTTTCCGTTGACCTTGGTAGCGGGCTTCAGCTTTTTTTGACTGCGCACATTCCCTGCGGCTTCTCCGAGCAGCTCTTCCAAGGCGTGGTTGCCTATATGGGAGATATTTTCGGGGGCTTCCGCAGCTATGCCGAAGAACTCGTTTTCGGTTTTAACAGGATAGACCTGAAAAGCTCAGACTATTGGATCAAGCACATCAAGCATGCCGCATTGGTCGTCTATGGCAACGGGTATCTCCTGACAAAAAACTCCGCGGCCGAGGCTTTGCTGCAAAGCGGTGAAGACCTGAGGATCGTTGATGGCCGGATCTTGGGACCAGCTGACCTTCTTGCCCGGTTCTATCCGGCAAAAAGTATTGATGCGCTAGCTGTACAGGGGCTTTCGCAGAGCTCGCCTTCAACGCAGCGGCACATTCTGCATACGGCGTCCGGAACGCAACTTTTGTTGGAACCGGTGCCTTCGTTTTCTGATGAAGACAAACAAGACGACCCGGTTCGAAACTACTTCACCAAAAAAATTCTTGTTGCCTCAACCGACGGTCCCATCAACGCGGATCCATTGCTGATCAAAGCAACAGCCGGTGTGACGCTACAGCAGGCGCGCCTCATACAGCAACTGATCGCCGGCAAGAGCGTCAGGCAGGCCGCCGAGGAAATCGGTATTCGCTACAACACTGCGCGCAATCACATCGCAATGGCGCAGCAAAGGCTTGAAGTCAGCTCGCAGGCTGAGCTGATCAACGTCGTTCAAAGGGCAATTTCCATCGCCCCGGAACTTGAAATTAAACAATAAAAGTATGGAGTTAGGACAATGCTGAAGTTTCTGGCGTATTTGTTCGCCACTGTGGCTACCATTGCAATGTTTTTCATTGCGACCTTGCCTTTGTCCGTAGAGGTGCAGCTGTTTCTCGGGCTGTTCCTACTGCTCGCAATGCAATTCACAAAGGCTATTCCCGGCACTCTAGGGCGGGTCATTTTTCTCTCCCTGGGCGGCATTATCGTTGGCCGCTACGTCTATTGGCGCGTAACACAAACGGTGCCGCCAATCGAGAATCTGGCAGACTTCGTGCCCGGCGTTCTGCTTTTGGCCGCCGAGCTTTTCTGCATTCTCATGTTCTTTCTGTCAGCTCTTATCGTGTCGGATCGTTACCAGCGGCCTCGCAAGGTTCTGACACGGGATGAAGACGCTCCGAGCGTTGATGTTTTCATTCCAAGTTACAACGAGGACCCCGGTCTGGTGGCCTGCACCATCGCTGCGGCCAAAAACATGGACTATCCGGCGGACAAATTCAGGGTCTTTCTCCTCGACGACGGCGCAACGGACCAAAAACTGAATGCCTACGACCCAGCAGATGCGCGCGAAGCCCGGGATCGGGCGGATACACTGAAACGCATTTGCGACGAACTCGGCGCTACATATCTGGCCCGTGAAAGGAACGAACACGCAAAGGCCGGGAACCTGAACTACGGTCTGTCACGCTCCGAAGGAGACCTGGTTGTGGTCTTTGATGCCGACCACGCACCGGCGCGTGAATTCCTGCGCGAGACAGTGGCCTATTTCTCCGATCCCAAGCTCTTCCTGGTTCAGACCCCGCACTTTTTCCTCAACCCCGACCCGGTTGAGCGCAACTTGCGCACCTTCAACTTCATGCCGTCCGAAAACGACATGTTCTACGGAATGATCCAGAAGGGTCTGGACAAGTGGGACGCAACGTTCTTCTGCGGATCTGGAGCGGTATTACGCCGGTCTGCGCTCAATGAAGTTGGCGGATTCTCCGGCGTCTCGATCACGGAAGACTGCGAGACCGCATTGGAACTACACTCCCGCGGTTGGAAGAGTGCATATGTCGACCGTCCGATGATCGCCGGCCTTCAGCCAGACACGATTGCTTCATTCATCGGCCAGCGGTCGCGCTGGTGCCGCGGAATGCTGCAAATTCTCCTTTTGAAAAACCCGCTTTTCAAACCGGGCCTGAACTTCATGCAGCGGGTTGCATATGTTTCAAGCGCACTCTTTTGGCTGTTTCCTTTTCCGAGGCTTGTCTTCCTGCTGGCACCCTTGCTCTTCATCCTATTCAGCATGAAGATCTACATTGCCTCACCTCAGGAATTTCTCGCCTATACGCTCACCTACATTCTGGCAGTCGTAACCATCCAGTCGGGCCTCTATGGCAAGTTGAGATGGCCCTGGATCTCCGAACTCTACGAGTACATCCAGTCGATCTTCCTGTTCCCGGCAATCATTTCGGTGGTGCTTAATCCACGCAGCCCGAAATTCAACGTGACCACCAAAGGCGAAACGCTTGAAAAGGAACAACTGTCGGTTCTCGCGTGGCCTTATGTCGTCGTGTTTGTGCTCATGCTGGCCACGACGGGTGTGCTGTTTTGGCGCCTTGAGAATGACCCTGGCCAAACCGCACTCCTGTCAGTGGTGGGCATCTGGCATGTTTTCAATCTGATCGTCACCGGGGCAGCGCTCGGAGCCATTCTGGAACGCAAGGAAGTCAGGACTGCACCTCGCATACGTGTTCAGCGCAAAGGCCTATTGAAACTTGGCGAAGACACGGTTCCCGTCACGTTGGTGGAAGCCAACACCAACGGTGTTCTGATGCACTTCGACAAAGTGCCGCATAGCGGAAACATGCTTGGCGAACGAGGGCTCCTCAAAGTGCTGCCGGCTCAAAAACAAAGTCGAAATGGCAGTACGTCGACAGACATGGAAGACTTCGGCCCAGAAGACGGCATCAGCGTGAATATTGCTTCTCAACGGGCAAGTTCCTCCGGCCTTCTCGTCGGCGCCGGTTACATCGATACAGTCGCCAAGTGTGCCCAGGCGTCCAGCGATCTGGTGTTTGCAGACCTTTCCATTCCAAGAGCACTGCACAACCGGAAACTTACAGGAGCCTCGCCCATCGGAGGCATGCTGCGGCTTGTGCGCTGGTCGGTTCACTACGGCATTCGTATTCCGGTGGTCGCGTTCTTTTCGCTCTTTGGAAGCGCTGCGCGTCGCAAATCCGCGCGCGTCGAAAACGACCTTCCCGAAACCTTTATGACACCTGCAGAGTGAGGTCCCTCATGATAAAAAATTCAATCGTGTCGACTGGAAGCATGTGTCTGAAATCAGCGCTTCTGGCGGCAGCTGTTCTCACGGTCCCTTTCGGTGCCAATGCCCAACAACTCGATCTGTCGGTTCTGGAAACAAAGACAGAAGAACGGCGCACGATCCGTCGACTCACTGCGACGGCGGACCAGATGCGCCTAGAGGGCGAGTTTTCAGAACTGCGTCTTGCCCTTTACGCGCCACGTGACGAGGCTTTGCTTTACCGCAAACTGCAGGTCGACTATCTGACGGCCGTCTCCGCAGCACCGGAGTATTCCAACCTGAGCGTCACGATCAACGGACAGTTTGTCGGTGACATTGAACTAACCTCCGGCGAACAGGCATCTTTGCGAAGCTTCGATCTGCCGCCCGGACTGATCGTCGAGGGATTTAACGAAGTCCGCTTTGTTGCGAGACACAAGCACCGGGTCGATTGCACCATCCCAGCTACCTATGAGCTTTGGACGGTGCTCAATCCAGCCAACACCGGGCTTGTCTTCGACCCCGGCGCCGACACTGCACCGAAACTCGTTTCCGGTCTAGAAGTCCTCAGGGCAATTCCCAACGACGTGACAGGCTCGACAAATTTCCGGCTGGTCCAGCCCGCCAACATGAGCATGTCCAATCTGGATCGATCTCTCGCCGTGGCGCAGGCGGTAGCGGTTTTCGGAAAATATCAGAATCCGAACATCGAGATCCGGACCGAACCTGGCACCAATGCAGGAATGGACATTATTGTCGGCACGCGTGCGGAACTGTCAAAGGCCGGCTATGCAGTCGGGCGGACCCGGTCCGGTATCCAAGGACTAGTGCTCATGCGTAGTCCGGAAACAGGTCGGTTGTCGCTTTTGATTGCCGCAGACAGTCGACCTGCATTGGACCATTCCATCGCACAATTTCAAGAAGCGCTGTCAAAGCTTCCAATCACCGGCACGCAGCGCGGGATCAAAGTATTCACAACCAAGTTTGGTTACGAGATAACGCCTGGAACAGCTGTTTCACTTGCTGAACTGGGGGTCAGCAGCCAACGTTTCGATGGCCGGCTCATGCAACGGGACTTCTCCATCAGATTGCCGGAAGACTATTTCGTCGGCGATTATGGAAAGGCGACGCTGAGCCTGGATATTGAGGCGCTTGCAAACCTTTCGAATGCAAACCGGCTTCAAGTGTTTGCAAATGGAGCTGCTCTTGCTTCAGCGGAATTGACCAGGGAAGGGATCACTTCCCGCTCGCCGGTGAACATTCCTCTCGGAGGTTTTTCACCCGGCTTCAACGAGCTTCGCATTGAAGTGTCCTCTCTGACTTCCGAGGATGAGGTTTGCGATGTCTCATCGCTCAATGGAGTCGATCGTTTGGCCTTCGAGACAAGCACCTCCACGATCGAATTCGATTCTCTGGCCAGAATGCGTGTGACGCCAAGCGTGTCGCCGGGCAATCTGTTGCCTCAAAGCACTGCGGATAACCGGCCGACCTATGTTCAGGTGCCGTCAAATGACCGCAACAGCCTCGAGGCCGCTGCTCAGCTTGCTGTAGCGGCATCTGCCATCAACCAGATTGTCCAGCCTGTCTCGCTAGTCATGGGCGCCGGTGATGTTGGGTCTCAACCAGGCTTGATCGTAGCGCCCGTCAACCGGCTTTCCGGCCTCGCAAAGCAGGCTTACACCGATACGCTTCAAGACACTCGCCGAAGCGCATCTCGCGGCCATGTCGCAAATTTCGTCGGCCTTGAGACCCTCGATGCGAATGAGCCAGGCCTTTGGGCAGATCTGAGAAGATATGCCAACTCGGCATGGCGCAACATGGGGTTCAAATTAGGTTCTGAATTTCAGACGCAAAAAAGCTTCAAGCTTGAAAAGAATGATGTTCTCATCTCACAGCGAACCACCGATCTCACACCGCAAGAAAGCTGGGTCGCGTTCTTTGGCGCACCCGTGAAGCAGGACGTTTGGACGGTCGTCACTGGATTGACGGGCGACGATGTCAAGTCCGGAGTTGACACGCTTCTTCGGGAGGGAAGACTGGCCTGGCTCGGGGGCGACACATCGCTTTACAAAACGTCTGACAACACCGTTTTGTCCGATCGTTTCTCAGAAGCAAATTATTTTGCGTCGCTCGCCAATCCTTCCGAGCTCAGAAACAGCCGGTTGGTTGTTGCCGGCGTGATTTCGCACAACATGCTCGACTTTGTGGTCTTCATGGTGCTGTTCGGCGTCGTTCTGGCATTCAGCTACTATGTTGCGCTCAGAAAATCAGGGCGCTGAAATGTTGAAAACTGTCATTTCAGCACTGCTTGCAATTGTGCTTGCTTCGAGCAGCGCTGTGTCCGACCCGGTATTCGGACACGGCGCCCGCGAAAAAGATGCGTTGTCGCTGTGGCTGAGGTCTGCCTGGCGTGACTACAAGAGCCGCTTCGTCACGGACGCCGGTGCTGTTATTGACGACGCCAACAAGGGCATCAGCCACAGCGAAAGCCAAGGTTACGGTATGGTTCTGGCCGTTGCCGCGGACGATCTCGACGCGTTTCAGCTTATTCGAGACTACTCGTTTGAAACGCTTCAGGTCCGCAACGACAGCCTCTTTGCCTGGAAAGTCGAACACACGGACCAAGGCCCCAATATTACGGATATCAACAATGCAACGGATGGGGACCTACTCATTGCCTGGGCACTTCTAGAGGCTTACAAGCGATGGGACAATCCTGACAACTTGGCTTTTGCAAGGAAAATACTGCAGGACGTTGCCACTCTTCTCGTACACGAAACAAGCCTTGGCCCGGTTCTTCTTCCAGGTGCAATGGGATTTGTTGAAGACGAGGGAAAGACCTTGACGGTCAATCCGTCCTATTGGGTGTTTCCCGCCCTGGAAAGCATTGCCCAATTCGACAGATCGGCCAATTGGGCAGAGATCGCTGTTGTGGGCGAGGAAATTCTGGATCTTTCCCAACGGGCACCCACCTATCTTCCACCAGACTGGGTGGACATCAGCGGCTTCAAACTCGTGCCTTCCGATAAATTCCCACCGGAGTTCGGCTACAACGCCATTCGCATTCCGCTTTATCTCGCATTTTCCAGCAATGCGTTTCGCGAGAAGAAAGCAGCCGACTTTTCAACATTGCACGGTTTCAGCAATCCAGGTGGACCTGCGGTCACCCAGGTTGTGACCGGTGCGATACAGTCCACAATGAGTGAGATCGGATTTCGATCAATCGTCGCATTGTCGCGCTGCATCGACACGTCAGAACCTTTTCCGACCTCACTACTGCAGTTCGGATCGGACTCTTATTACTCCTCAACACTTCAGATTTTTACAGTTCTCGCACTTGCAGAGAGGAACCCAAAATGTCTTTCTCCAGAATGGTGATTGCCGCGCTTGCTCTAACGCTCGCCACCAATGGCGTCGATGCGCAGTCCGCCCCTTGGGAAGCCGCGCCGAGCCAACCGTCGGGAAGCCTTCCCCTAACGCTTAAACTGCAAAGCAACGATCAACCAATAGCGCAACCGGTGAGCGTTTCACCCTTTTCTCTCACGGTTGACAAGCCGACCGGGCCTGCCAACGGCCAAGGCGTCGTCACTGCAGAGCCGGAGGTGGATGAATCCGCACTGCGCTACTACGCGAAGAATGGAGAAATCGGACGCGTTTCGGCGGAAATAAAGAGGCTCAAAAGCCTTCACCCTGAATGGGAACCACCGGAGAATATCTTCGACACCAATCGGATCGAAGTAAACGAGCAACCTCTGTGGGATCTGTTTGCTGCGAAAAAAATACAGGAGCTTTATGCCAAAATCCGAGAATATATAAAGCTTTATCCTGGTTATGAGCCCTCCACTGAACTGCGCCGGCAAATTGTCAACGCAGAGGCACGCAAAGCGCTGGTCCAGGCGTCAAACATCGAAAACAATGGTGAAGTGATCAGGCTTGCAGTGGAAAACCCCGACCTGCTCGTTTGCCGCGAGATCGATGTTATCTGGCGGACCGCAAAAGCGCTGTTGAGCGCTGGCCAGGAGCTGAAAGCCCTTGAGGCCTACAAGTACATTCTGGCCAATTGCAGCGATGAAAAAGAACGTATTGCCACGGTTCAAAAAGCGGCCGAACTGTTGCCGCGCAATGCCGTCGAGCAATTGGTCCAGATGGGTAGAACACGACTGGATGGGCAATCGGAATTCAATCAGGTCTATCTGAACATTCTGCGCGGGGAGATTGGCAACGGGGCAGCAGATATCACTGCGCTCGTTGACACCTCTGACCTTGAGGCACTCGGCCGCGCAGCCAAATCGCTCAAGAACCCGGAAGATGCTGAACTTCTCGGCTGGTACTTCTATTCCAGAGAAGACTACAAAATCGCTGAAACCTGGTTCCGCACTGCTCACAAGATGAAGCCCACAGTCAAATCCATTGAAGGAATTGTGGTTTCTCTCAAGGAGGCAGGAAGCTACGAAGAAGCGGAAGAACTGGCGTACAAAAACCGCAGGAGGGATCCTCTCATCCTGAAGGCCTACCTCGAAGTGGTCGCCATTGCGCTCATCGAGGGATATGGCGAAGAGATGGAATTCAAGCGGCTTTCACGCTTTGCCAACGTCATCCAGGATGCTGAATCGCCAATTGCCGCCCAGGTCCTCGGTTGGCACTTCTATGAGATGCACGAATTTGAAGAAGCGGAAATCTGGTTCGACAAGTCAATGCAGTATCAGCCCAATGAAGCAGCGGTGCTTGGTCTGGTTGTCGTTGCCCAGCGCACGAAACAAAAAGCCCGTGAACAGCAACTTGTCGCCGAATGGTCCGGTGATTTTCCTGCACTCAGAACAGTTGCCACCAAGAGCAATAAATCAACGGTGGCAACCAGCCGCAAGAAGCGACCATCCGTTTCCCGCTCTAACACTGCTATCCGCTCCGCGGAACGTGAAATGGGCGATGGCGATTGGCGCGGTGCGCTCACATATCTTGAAAGAAACGCAGCCGGTGGCCGGGAAAGCCGTAAAGCAAAGCTCATGCGCGCTTGGTCGCTATATCACACAGGCAAGAGCAAAGAGGCTCATCGGCTCTTTGCTGAGGCAGACAAGGCGCGCTCCACAAAAGAAACACGGCAAGGCAAGTGGTTTTCCGAAAAGAAGATGTACAAGTACCAGTAAGCACTGGTTGCTTGCTTAAGCCTGCCAATTCGTCCCCGGATATTCCTATCCGGGGATTTTCTGTTTCAAAGAAACGCTTTTCAAGAACTTAACAGCCGAGCCTCGCTCTTGTCATTCAATTGCGATTAAGCCACCGCTAAAAACATCAGCATTGTTTTCCGGAAATTGACGAGGGTCTGTTCGTCGTCTTCAAGTTTTCTTTTCAAGACCGAACCTTCCAACGCAGTGACAACAAATTCGGCAAGTGACTTTGCTGTTTCGTCGCTTCGAATACTACCGTCCTGCTGGCCCTCAACAATGCAGGCTTCAAAGTCTGCAATCCAGGCTGAGTAGACCTCCTTCAGGGCTTCTCGGAACTCTGGTTCGTGCGCCATTTCACTGGTGAAGTTTCCAACCAGACAGCCCGATTGGGATACGTTGAACGCTGCAAGATGGGCGTCAATTCGATCAAGCGGACTTTGTTCCGGGTCTCTGAGTGCGGCGCGCAGATCCTCTGATTGGCGCCAATATGCCTTCAGAACCTCAAGACCAAGTTCTTCTTTGCTTTTAAAATGATTGTAGAAAGACCCCTTTGGGACGCCGGCGTAGTCCACGACCGTTTGCACACCGCTCGCGTGGTAGCCCTTTTCGTGAAACACAGCGAGTCCAGCATCAACGATTTTTTCTTTGTGGCTTGCTCTTGGCATTCGTCGTTACCTATTGATTTCAGACTGACGCGGGTCAGGATTGTCCGGCCCGCACCAATCGGTTTCATTTATACTCTTCGGTCAGGAGGTGACGAGAACAATCTTCCCTCTACGCCCACCGGCCTCTATCAAGCGGTGTGCTTCGGCGGCTTGGTCCAGTGGCAAAGTCTGTTCGACCAGCGGCTTGAGCAATCCGCGTTCTGTCAGAGACCCAAGGCGGGAAAGTCGTTCAGCGCTTGGTGTCAGGAAGACCAGATGAATCTCGGCGTTAACGCCCCAACCGTCATAGAGGCTTTGCGGGTTAGGCTGGTCGACGATGCTGACAACGCGCCCACCAGCACCCAAAAGGCTAAGGGATTTTTGTATCGTGTCCCCACCAACGAGATCGATAATGACATCATACCCGCCATTTGAATGCGCGGCGAGCTGATCCCATGCATTGGCTTCACGGTAATTGACGGTTGTGTCCGCGCCAAGGCTTTGTACAAGTTCCTGCACTTCCTTGCGGCTGGTGGCGACCACTTTGGCACCGGCCAGGCGCGCAATCTGCACAGCAAACAGGCCGACGCCGCCAGACCCACCGTGGATCAGGACGCGATCACCTGCTTTCAGGCGTCCACGTTCAATCAAACAAACCCAAGCGGTGCTGGCCGCGATTGGTAGTGCAGCTGCACCCACAAACGACAGACCTTTGGGTTTTTTGGCGATTATTTGTGCCTGTTCGACATGGTATTCGGCATAGCCGCCTTCGTTGGACAAAACGCGCGCGCTATAGAACACGTCATCTCCCACATTGAACGCGCTAACGCCTTCCCCGACGGCTTCAACCGTTCCGGAGACATCTACACCCAATTTGTGCGGTGTCGGCATGTAAGCTGCATAGTCGCCGCGGCGGACTTGGACATCGAATGGGTTGACAGCGGCGGCTTCGACCTTGACGAGGACTTCACCAATCCCCGGTGTTGGCTTTGGAACGTTCTTGATTTTCAGGGCCTCAGGGCCCCCATTGGCTTCGACAAAAACGGCGCGCATCTCTAAATTCCGTGGTTTTTCAGGGGAGAAGTACGAGTGCCGATGACGTCGGCACTCGCTTTGATCGGGTGGTTCAAATCAGGTGGCGTAGCGCCATTCTTCTGGAACCCATGCGTAAGACCCGTCTGCGCGACGGTCGACATACCCGAAGGAGGGGAACGGCACGTGGGTGGCAGTAACCAGTGCCCGTTCCTGAGCGGCCACATCAAAGATCGTACGACGGGACTGTTTGCCATCTTCTGCGTTCGTGTCCCAAATAGCGGACGCATCGGGGTTCGCAAATTGGATGGCCGCACTGATCACGGCATCGCCGATGATGTAAAGGGTCTCGCCGCCGCTCTCGACCCGGTAGCCAGTGTGACCTGGCGTGTGGCCGGGCAATGGGAATGCAGAGATTCGGTCACCCAGATCTTTTTCGCCTTTAAACGTGGAGATGCGACCATCAAAGACGCCTTTCCATTGACGTGCCACATCGAACCAGGGTTTCGAGATGTCGACGGCTTGCGCTTGGGCAGCTTCGCTGGTCCAATAGTTGAGATCTGTTTCATCGACGAAGACTTGGCCGTTCGGCATGACCACGTCGCCTTCTGCTGAGAACATTCCTGCGATGTGATCCGGATGAACGTGAGTAATCAGAACCTGGTCGATGTCTTCTGGCTTCACACCAATTGCCGCCAAGTTGCCCGGGAGCAGGCCGGCGTTTGGACCGAACAGATCGCGCGCGCCACTGTCAACGAGGATCAGTTTTTCGCCAGTGTTGATAAGATAGGCATTTACGCCGTTGCGGATCGATCCGGCAGGTTGAAACACATCAGCAAGGTAGCCGTCAGCCTGTTCAGGAGTGACATTGGCCCAAATTTGGTGAGGAAGGTCGACATAGCCGTCTCCCAGGACGGTGATCTCGTAGCTCCCTAGCTTGCGGCGGTACACCAGCGGTGTCTGCGTGCCGACAATCGGTGTCGCCGCTTGAAGGGGCATGACTAGCGAGGATGCGGCCGCACCGCCAACAGCAATTGTTGCAGCGCTTGACATGAATCTACGACGATTGATGAGAGAATTTGAGGTATCTGACATGGTGTGTCCTGGTTGTTCGAGTTGCGTGTACGTGGTGCTACACGATTTTAATATGACCGGTCGTCTTAAAATTCAAGCCCGAAGAAAACCTGATGGATAACCCTTTCGTGATGAGAAGAAATTATGCCATTAAAACAATTACTTGTAACATTTTTCTCTTGAGATTTTTGGACATTGAATGAAAAACGGCTGGGCTAAATCTGGCCCCGTTTACGCGATTGATCACATTGAATTCTTGAGTTTTGCTTTGGCTGCGACACAATCCTGGTCAGACGTTCCTGGTTAAACGACCCAGGTTAAACGACCCTGCGGGCGAGTATGATACCAAGCGTCATGAACGCAATGCCGAGGGCCTTTTGAGCGCTGATCGGTGTCTTGACAGCACCCAAAAGTCCAAAATGATCGATGACACTCGTCGACACGATTTGACCCAAGAGGACGAGGAAAATTGCATTTCCAAGTCCAATTTTAGGCGCGATGGCTGTTACGGCGAGGACATAGAAGACAACAAAGAAACCTCCGGAGAACGAATAAAGTGGAGGCATCCTTGTTGGAAAGGACGGCACGCCCTGAACCAGCAAATATGAGGTGGCGAAGACCAGACCGACGAACATCAGAATTGCTGTTGCAAAGGTCGGGCTGGCCAATCGGGTACCGAGCCCCGCATTGATGGCGGCCATGACAGGGATGCCAATTCCGGCTGCGAATACGATAGCACTGAGCAGTAGCATTTTGATCATTGGATTCAGCCATTGAGTCTGGATTCTGGGCGGGATCAGGCGCGCAATCATTTAGAGTTTGCGAAACATGTAACGAGATCATAGGGCTGCGTGTGCGATCACCTGCGAGGTAACGGAATGTGTCCTTAAACTCGAAGGCGTGCGATAGCATGATCGGCGCATTCGATTGGGTCGCAAGAAGCAAACCTGCTGTCAGGAAGAAGCAACAAAGTTCCGGCTCTTAGGTCGGGCAACGTCAGCGATCAGTTCTTGGAGTGAGAATCGTAGACTTTGCCGCTTATTTTCCACTCGCCGTCCTGTTTGTAGAGAACAAAGAAATCGGTGAAGCGGTTTTCACCCCAGTGGATGAATTCGACGCGGGCTGCTGCGGCCGGACCCGAAACGTTGATCCAGGCGATATGATGCTGGACGTCCGGAGCAGGACCGCCTTCGGAAACAGCGCCTGCGAATGTGTCTGCATCCATATTGTAGACCGTTCCCCCGATGGAACCGACAATATGCGCATGGTCGAAAAAGCCGGTCCGGGCCAGAGCGCCGTCACCTTTTTTTGCAGCGTCGATATAAGGCTTCAACGCCTTTTCGATCGCTTTGTATTCACCGAAGCTTTGAGCTTCGTCTGCTGTGTTTTCGACGCTGAGTGCGGTGGTGTTACTGTTTGACATTTTGTCTCTCCAGGAGGGTTCATGGATGCGCGTTAATGCAGCACTGACCTACATGTATGTAGTCTGCAAGAAATAAAAAGAGCTATTGGCTCACAAAAACGTCAAGTGCCCGATCGACCATCATTGGGTCGGCATCCAGGCGGGCGAGCAACAAAGACCCTTCAAGGCCGCTGAGAAACTGAAGTGCGCGGTCTTCGGGCTTCGGTTCGTTCATTTGGATAAACTGGTCGGCGAGCCACTTGCGTATGTCACCGAAGTACAAAGCCAACGCCCTGCGGACTTCAGGGCTCACCGTTTGAAACTCGGCAGCCATCATCCCACACATGCAGATTTTTTCATTCTGCACGTAGCATCTGAAGTGGTCTATCAGCGCGCCAAGCCGTTCTTGTGGTGTTTCGAACCGATGATTGAAGTCCTGTAGTGCCTCGCCATGCACATTCCTGATGCGCTCAACAAGCGCTAAGGCGAGGTCTTTCTTGGCCTTGAAGTGGTAGTGAATGCTGGAGTTTTTCACGCCGATTTCTGCCGCAAGATCAAGGTAGCTGAAATTGTTGAAGCCCTTGGTTTGGGTAAAATCCTCTGCGAGGTCCAAAATGCGGGTGCGGGTATCGATCATCTTCGCTCTCCTCCGTATCTACATGGATGTAGGTAGGACGAAAGTCAATGGTGAGATGATTGACTTGGGGTGTATGACGGAATTCCCATAGCTCAATGCATGACAGCCATCGCACCAAAAGCTTGACTGTTGGTCGGAACGCGAAGAACCCCATCAAAGCAGCGCATTGGCTCATTGCTTGAAAGTGGCGCCAGGAAAGCTGACTTCACGGCAAATTAGGCGTCAAACCGTGAAGACATGAACTTTTTGTGAGAGGTGTGTATTTTGGCGTCAGAAATATCTACATACATGTAGGTCAGCAAAAAGCGTGACACAAACTCTCCCCCCGAAAGGAACTTCCAATGATCCGCATGACGCTTAACAGCTTTGCTTTTTTGACAGTCCTCAGCGCACTCGTGACTTCAGGGCAGCTTGCAGCAGCGCAGGACGCGGCAACGCCTGATGAAATCGCCACCTTCGAGGAATATGAGGCCATCAAGGAAGCGCTGCAGCCATATATTGTTTCCGCCCGCACTGGGGATGGCGCCTTGACCCGCAAGGCCTTCTACGACCATGCGCATATTGTCGGTTCCATTGGTGGAACGCTCTACAATATGGATGCGGATACATTCGCAGGCGCGATTGACGATGGCGGACCATCCGAAAACGTCCGTCATCACATCGCCTGGATCAATGTTTCCGGCCCCGCCGCTGCAGCCCGCGTCGAATTCATTGACTGGGGCGGCAACCGCTTCACCGATTTCTTTGTTCTCTACAAAGAGGGCGACCTGTGGAAGATCAGCGGAAAAGTCTACAACTCCCACGCCAACAACTAAGTATGAGAAAGAACAGGGCGGCGCTGCCAAAGGGCCGCCCTTGGCTCTGACCTGAAACCCAAGAATTCCTCCAGTATAGCGTAGAGCCCGCCGCGCCCAGAAGACGGACGGCATGAGGCGTTCTTGGTTTACAGAAGAACAGATCGTCGGCATCTTGCAGGAGCACGAAGCCGGGGTGACGACGACAGATGTCATGCCTTATTAGACGCCTGTGACGGGAGCCACCAGTTTCACATGCGCCAAAACCCAAGACACACCTAGCCCGGCACACAGTGAGGCTTCGTCTCACTAAGCAAGTGTCTTTTTCTGCTTCGTGAGTTTTCGTTGGAGGCGCATTGCACATTCGGCCCTCGATGGATGAGCTTTGCACTACCCTGCTCTTTAATCTTCCCTTAAGTTCAACAAGTTGTTGATTGCCTTGTGTTCGGTTTACATTAAAAAGAAATAGGTTGCTTGCTTTATGGCAGAGGTCGGTGCAACCCTTTCATCATAGTGGAACCGAGAGCGTTCTATCGGTCAAACAGAAGAGGCCGGTCAAAGGCAAATCATGACCCAGAAAACCGCAGCGGATCTTGGGATACAAAAGGGGGAGCGTCGCCAGCTCACCGCACTTTTTTATGACCTGGTCGGCTCGACTTCCATGGTCACGAATATGGACCTGGAAGATTACCGGGAAGTGCAGCAGGCGCTTCATCATGCCGCTCACAATGCCATTGCAGGGCATGGCGGTCATCTCGATCTTTTGATGGGCGATGGCGGTTCAGCCTATTTCGGGTATCCGGTTGCAGACGAAGACGCCCCTCAACGCGCCGTGGCTGCCGGTCTCGCGATTCTGAAAGAGCGCGCCGACATCCAAAAACGCTTCGACTGCGATATTCAGGTCAGGGTTGGGGTCGCCACAGGACCGGCGGTTTCAGGACCAGCGGGAAGCGGCGCATTGGCGGATCGGGAGGAGATCATCGGCATTGCGCCTACACTTGCCGCCCGTATTCAAGGCATCGCACATGTCGGGACCGTCGCCGTTTCAAACGCCACCTATCGCGCAACGCGGCGCATCTATCACTATGAAAGCCTCGGTGCCCATTCCCTGAAGGGTTTCGATCAACCTCAAAGTCTCTGGCAGCCACTTGGGCGCCGCGGGACCTTCGACCGGTTCGAGACACTTCGGGACGCCGGACAGCCTTTTTTGGCAAGACGGGACGAGCTGGAGGAGGCAACTGACCGATGGCAGCTGGCTTCCAGAGGTGAAGGACAGGTGCTCTACGTCCATGGCGAACCCGGGATTGGAAAGTCCCGGCTGTCGTTTCAAGTTGCGCAGCAGGCCCGGGATGACGGTGCACATCTTCTAGACTTCCAGTGCGAACCGGAATGCCGCGACATCCCGTTTTCGCCCTTTGTCAAAAGTCTGCGCGCCGAAATCAGAAGATACAATCCCTCTTTCGATTTCGAGACGCCTTCAGCTGACGCCATCGCCGAGGTTCTGCCCCTTCCTGGAGATCAGTCGCCAGAGTTTTATAAAGCACTTGCTTTTTTGCTGTCACCTTTGCCTCAGCAAGATCCAGCTGAGGTGCATCCAGCATCTTCTGTCGATACGCTTGTTGATGCTGTCATGGCCATAGCGAGCGCCAAGCCCTGTGTCATCAAACTGGAGGACCTGCACTGGGCCGACAGTCAGACGATCGAAGTTCTGGAGCATCTCCTTGACCGGATTTCATCGGCTCCGGTCTTCATCGTGGTGACATCGCGTGAGCGGCCCAAACGCGAATGGACTGAGCTCCCTCACGTTTCCAAGCTGCGCTTGTCGCGACTGGGTGAGGACAGCATCATTGAATTGATCGGAAACATTACTGGAGCTGCTGCATTGCCGCCCCGCCTGGCCCGCGCCATCGCAGCGCGTTGCGAGGGTGTGCCTTTGTTTGCCGAAGAACTGACACGCTTTGTGATAGACCGCGGCGCAGAAAAAATGGCCGACGAGAGTGCCTGGGAATCCCTCTTTGAGTCTGAAGAGACCGCCAGCCTGCAGGATCTTCTGGCTGCGCGGCTTGCAGCTCTCGGCAAAGCCAAGATTGTAGCTCAGGCCGCAAGCGTGATCGGCAGAAGCTTCAATATTCTGACGCTGGTCGCGCTTCTGGCATCTACCGGCACACCTGCCTCTGCCGATGAGAGCCTCAACCAGCTTATGGCGGGTGGCTTTATCGAAAAGCATTCAAATGAGGCGGAACCGGCCTATCGCTTCCGGCACATGTTGCTGCAACAAGCTGCGTATGCCGGGCTATTGCGGGCCAACCGGCGCACACTGCACACCGCGCTCTATAGAATTGCCACAGGCAACGAGGCCACCGGACAACCGTTCACCAGCGCCGAACTTGCGGTTCACGCTGAGCAAGCCAAACTGCCTGTCGCAGCTGCCCGGCACTATATTGACGCCGCCCGCTCCGCATCTTCCCAGTCTGCACTCAAGGAAGCCCGAACCCATCTGACCCGCGCCCGCTCAATCGCAGAAAAAATCAGCGACAAGGCCGTCGCTGGCGAACTTGAACTGGAAATCGTCAAGTTGCTCGGTCCCGTTGTTGCCACGATGGACGGAACGGGCTCGAAGGAAGCCTCAGCACTTTATAAACGCGGTGTGGAGCTTCTGCACGAAACGCCGGAAACCCTTCGTGCTACGGGATTTCCGCTTTACTGGGGCTGGTGGTTCACGGCCGCCAATTTCAAGGAACAACGCGAACGGGCTGAAACCATTCTCAGCGACCTGACGGGTGTGAACGATAGGGAAATCGAGCTTCAGGCCCACCATTGCCGATGGGCTACAGCGTTCAATCTTGGCAATCACAATGACTGCCTGGAAGCCATTTCCAAGGGGCTTGAACTTTATAGCGAAGATGAAGCACTGGAACATCGAACTCGATATGGCGGCCACGATGCCAGGGTTTGTGGCCTCGGCGAAAAAGCCTTGTCCTCCTGGTTCATCGGGCAAACGGAATCGGCAGTCGCCCACATGGAGCAATCGGATGCCTGGGCCAGGCACATTGATCATGTCGGCAGCAACTGCCACGCGCTTGATATCGGCATCATGCTCCATCGCTACAGAGGTGATGTCGACCGAGTGGCAAGTCTTGCAAGGCGTATGAAAACAGCTGCCGTGGAACACGACCTTAAGTCTCTGGAGGCCAAAAGCCTGATCTTTGCAGGCTGGGCACAGGGAATGTCGGGAGACCCTGAGCGTGGCCGTGCCAATCTGACAGAAGGGTTGGCCATTCAGCAGGAGATCGGCACGGAAGAAGACTTTCCCGTCTACCTTGAGATGGCGGGCGAACTCGACGGAATGCTGGGCCGTTCTGACAACGGATTGGCCGTCTTGAGTTCAGCGATTGAACGTGCTGAGGAAACAGGACATGCCTTCTGGCTTGCCGAACTCTACCGGCGGCGCGCCCGCCTTGGTGCCAGAGCCGGATCCGGAGCAGACCAGATTCTTGCGGACCTCGCCAAGGCAGAAGACGTCGCCCTGAGCCAGAATGCGAAAGTTCTGGTCTTGAGGGCCTTAGCAGACTTGGTGACGCTGCAGCCAGACAAAGCAACACCAGGACATCGGGAGCGGGCGCAGCGCATTCTGCAGGAATTGGAACAAGGTAGCGAAAAGGTTCGCACATCCGCCCTACTGGCAAGCCGTCTGAACTGAGGGGATGGAGGCAATCCACCCAAACCAGGAATTGTTCAATGAAATCAGCGAAATATGCCGCGAGTCGCCCGCGTCGGAGCTCTCACGTCGCTTTTGCGCAGACGACTATCTTGCCCGTTTAAGGCCTCATCTGACGTCCTTCGGCATTACACGGCTGGCAGATGTCACCGGACTTGATCGCGTTGGTATCCCGGTTGTCCAGGCTGTCCGGCCGCTGGCGCGATCGAACGCCGTCAACCAGGGTAAAGGCTTAACCCTTGCAGAGGCAGCTGTCAGCGCAACCATCGAAGCTGTCGAAACCTATGCCTGCGAAACGCCCGAGCAAATCGGCGACAGGGCATCGCCCAACGACGTCTATGGACACGCGGCAGCACACAATCTGTCCTGTCATTTGGCGTCGAAGGCGTCAGACGAGTGGGCGCAGGAGCCAATTGCGTTTTTGCGCGGAATTGAACCTATTTCACAGGATATCGTCAGCGTTCCTGCAGCTCTGGTCAGCACCGATTACACGCCATCCTCAATTCATGCATTGTCCCCTTTCATCCGTAGCACGACCGGCCTGGGCGGTGGGGCGAGCTTGGAGGAAGCAATTCAGCACGGGTTCCTTGAAGTTCTGGAGCGGATAAGCACAGACCAGGCCATGACGACACATGGGTTCTTCGAGAAAAACCGCATTGTACCGGAAACGAGTGCCGACCGTTGCACAGCCAGACTCATTTCCCAGGTAAAAGATGCCGGTCTCTTGTTTGCTGCCTTTGAATGCAGCCCGGTTGGCCGCTTTCCCGTGGTCTGGGTCAAACTCCTGGATGAACGTGCGTCGGCAACCTCTCTTCCATTTGCTGCGGATGGATTTGCCTGCCGCCCCACCCTCAGCGCAGCGCTGCGTGCGGCACTTCTTGAAAGCATTCAAACACGCGCATCGGTGATTTCGGGCGCTCGCGAAGACATAACCCGCAGTTCCTACCCCAGAAATCCCGATGATCAGCTGATCGCCTTTGAAAGGCGGCAAATGGGCAAGAGGTCAGGGCAGAACCCATCATTCGTCGGAAAAAATTCACCCGTGAGGATGAAGGATTTTGCCGAAGCGCTGGCGGAAGCAGGATTGACCGCAGCCATTGTTCCGGTCCTTGCCTTAAAAGACGTTCCGCTTTTTATCGTCCGGATCGTGCCGCTGGTCGGCCGGGTTGGGAGGCATGATGCAGACTAAGCGTCCACTTGTCGTTTTCATTGGCCCGAGTTTACCACCCGGCGGCCTTCCTCAGGCTCTTGAGGCTGATATTCGCCCGCCTGCATCCCAGGGCGATATTGCTGCTGTGTCGCTTGAGGCAAAAGACTGCGTCGTTGCTCTGATCGATGGTGTTTTTCAAGGTGCTCCCGCAGTCAGGCACAAAGAGATCCTCTGGGCGATTGATCGCGGCGCTTCCATTTTCGGTGCTGCCAGCATGGGTGCTCTCAGAGCCGCTGAATTGTCGGACCATGGAATGCATGGTCGAGGGCTGATCTATCGTTGGTACCGGCGATACGCCCTTGCACCTGATGATGCGGTCGCGGTCCTTCATACGCCAGAGGAACTCGGTGCCGTCGCGATCACTGAGGCCCTTGTAGATTTGCGCATTCAGGTCAAGAATTCGCGAAAGAAAGGCAATATCACCTCGCCTCAAGAAAGTGCCCTGGTTCTTGCGGCTTCACAGCTTCATTACACAGAGCGGCGCTTGAAAACCGTGTTGGACAGCGCCCGGAAAAATGGTGCAAATATTTCGACTTCAGATCTGGTGAAACCCGGTTGCACTCAAAAGCAATTTGATGCGCAACTTCTACTAGATGAGCTCACCGATCGTCAGAAATCAGGCAGCTGGCCTCCCGCCTCAACTGCAGGGACTTTCGTGCCAACTGACGCGTTTCGACAGGACCTCGCAGATGCGGGATTTTCATTGGACAGCTTCTCAGGTGCTTGATAGTCTTTCAATAATTCCCCTGCGGAAGTTTCGATGGGCAAGCCCAAAACATCGTTTTTGAATGCTGTGCGGAAAACGGAGAAACAACTTACACGCTTGCGCAACAAGAGATTGTGACCAACGCCGGTTTCCGGACCGGATGTGAAATTACCGGATTTCAGAGGTTGAATTGAGTATCTATCTCGATCGGGAAACCATCTCACCTGAAACGGGGCGTCTCGGCACCCGGTTTCTTCTTTATCCGCAGGTGCCGCACCTGGCGGGCTATGAGAAACCGGAAACAGTCTGGATCAGCACGTCGCCGAACGAGATCCAGCCAGGACCGGCGGACCGCCGCATGTATGTCGCAGATCCGCTTTTTGAAAAGCCTGTATACGAGTACCCCTTCCAGCCTCCTTTCAACGGTGAACAACATCCGCCCGCAGAAGCCGGACCAGACGGACATTTCGATCATCTGGACCCATCAAGCCGTCAATTTGTCTGCGCTCACGTGTTTGCTTCACTCAGGCGCGTCCTCGACATCTGGGAAAGTTACCTCGGTCATGAGATCATCTGGCATTTTTCGCAAACCTACGAACGGCTTGAGATCATTCCTTTTGTCAACTGGAACAATGCCCAGTCTGGATATGGATATATGGAGTTCGGTACTGAGCTCAATGATCAGGAGACGGTCTATCCATATGCGCTGAACTTCGACGTCATCGCCCACGAATTCGGCCATGCGCTCATTTTTGCAGAAATGGGAACACCTGTCGGCGGGAGCGCGAACCGCGAATATTTCGGTTACCACGAGAGCGTTTCGGACATGATCGCACTCATTTCGCTTCTTCATTTCGACAGCGTACTCGACCGGCTGCTGCGATCGACCCGTGGCAATCTTCTGACAATGAATGAACTTAACCGGATAGCGGAACTGTCCGGTGACCGACAGATCCGGACTGCCAGCAACGACCGAAAAATGAGCACCGTCACAGATTCCGTGCACGATCTGTCAAAGCCCTTTACCGGCGCAATATTCGATACCCTGATTGAGATTTACCACCACAACGCGGTTGACGGAAACCTGGTTGATCTTCCGGAAAGCGTGTCGCATGACCGGCTGTTCGAGCTTGATCATCATGAAATCGAACTGATTGGGCACCGGTTTGCCGATGCCTTCAATGCGCGTGAGTTTTTGCTCAAATCGGCGCTGGCAAATGCAAGGGACCTCATGGGATCGGCAATTGCGCGGTCCTGGAGTGCGCTCAATCCCGATACACTCAACTATGCGCTGGCCGGCGCCGCAATTGCCGACCAGTTGGATGCCCTTGGCAACTCTGCCGCCGGAGACATCCTGATGGAAAACCTGGCGTGGCGGGAAATCCTGATGAGAACCTGACATGCCGTCGACAATCAGAATTTCAAAAGGGGGAAGTTAAATGAGCGATCAACTGCCGACCATCCTGTCCATACCACCATACGACCCGGCGGAAATCATTCTTATTGGAAGCAACATTGCCGGCAGCGGCAGCAAGACGGTGGCCGAGGTCAAGATCGAGTCCGGCGGCAGTCCGGACAGCCGGCTGACCATCCAGTTGATGGACACCGGCGCGGACCAGCAGATCGCATTGATCAGGGCCTATGTTTATGAAGGCAACTATTACGAATTGCCGAAACCCAAGATCATGGTGGTCACCGGTGACGCAACCGATATTCCAGGCGACTACGTTCCAAAAAACCGGAAGCTTCAGTTCTGGCGCATGAACAAACTCAACAGAACAACAGAAATCTCCGTGGAAGACGGATTGCTTGAAACTCTTGTTCTGGAGGCCAACATGCCGGGTCGCAGGTCGCCGAATTCCTATGCGGCCAATATGCAAATGGCGCATAAATCCGGAAGACTGACGTCATAGGTCCGGCCATGCCGGCACGCGTTGCCAAATCGCGCCGGGGTCATGGCAAAGAGACCCGGCGAGGGCATGTGCTACTGTTGGCTATTCGGCAAAAAAGATAGCAACGCCCAAATCACCTGTTGGGAGGTGCGTATGTCCATTGACGCTGACAATACATCCAGTACCGGTCCATAAAACACTGAGAACGAGGAGGACCTCATCGCGATGTCCGATGAAAAACAACCTTTTTGCGGAACCTATGAAGTCGGTCAGATCAGGATCATGGCACTAGACGGCCAGGAGAACCTGGCCAAAGGTGTTGTTCCAGGCGAGATGACCGTGACATCGGCTGAATTTTCCTATGTGCCCAACAACCCGGACGAAAACGCTCTCGATGTTACTATCGAGGCGTTTGCGACAGTCAATAGCTCAGGTGACAAGATCGTCCATATCGAGGATCTGAAGTTGCTCCTGCAAAGCGATACGAGCTATTGGGCAACCGAAGGTGTCAAATCCACCTTCACGGTCGAAGACGCCTTCGAAATGTCCGTCAAGATGCGTGCCGATAAAACCTCGCTGGCACCAGGCCGGCTTTACGTCCGCTTCCACTGCGAGAAAAGCAGCGAGGCGTAAAACGACATGCATTTCGGTTCGGGTTTCTGATGAATGCCTGACGGTGAACTCAATCGGTTGCCATTTGATCACGTTGCCAAGCAGTTAACACTGCGATGCTGTATGGTTGCTGGGCAATAGCTCGTGACGCACACATATGTTTGCTATCCAAACCTAGCCCTACAATTTGAGCGATTTCGCCCAGCGGCTTTTACAAACGTTACCAGTGATGGCATCGACTCGAAGGATTTTGTAGTCATCATGCATGGCAATCTGCTTGGTGTGACTGGCTAGGCATCATGCAAATTTCAAATTCGTGCAGTGTTCTTCAGCATCAGCTCATTTTACAGGTGATGTTCCCAAGTTAAGTCTATTGATTGCACTCTTTATGTTAAGCAACAATTTGGATGAGATTGCATAATTGCACGCCTGGCCGACAAACAAGAGGTCGCTAAAAATCAATGAAACGTCTGTTGATCATTGGCCTTGTCACTATGCTTGCTGCAGGTTTCATAATCTGGTCTCTCAAGCCGGCAGACTTTGAAACCACTTCCGAACGATTTGCCAAGCTGTCGACTTCGATCAAAAGCGAAACAGATGCCGGTGCGGTCACGTTCGCATTTGGCGATTTTGGAGCACTGAGTTCGCAGACGCTGCAAACTTCGGGTGCACCGTGGAAGCTTTTGATAGCGGCGCTTGTTCTGAAAGAAGCCAATGGCGACCTCGCGGCGCTAAAAGAAGTCAAAATCCCGGAGCTGTTCCGGCGGTTCGGGTTTCACAGTCCGGACGCGATTGCGAACTGGCCACTCGGCTTACCTGAACCAGATCTTTCTACACCGCTTGGTCTCAATGTCGGCCTTGCTGAACACGAATACTTGCCGTTGGCTGTTACAATAAGCAACACAGGATGCGCGGCCTGCCATTCCAGTGTCGTTTATAAATCAGACGGTACTCCTGACCCAACCCAGGCTTGGCTCGGAATGCCAAACAGTTCGATCAATCTTGAAGCATATGCCACCGCGCTCTTCGCTGCCTTTAAGGAGTATGCTGGTGATGATCACAAGATGATGCAAGCGGTCCAGCTTCTATTTCCGAAAACCTCTTGGAGTGAGCGACAGACGTTACGTTTTGCACTCTTACCAATTCTCAGTGCCGAAATCGAAAAACGCGCGACCGGCCTTGGCAGATTGTTGCCATTTTCGGCAGGAGTGCCTGGAGCAACCAACGGACTTGATGCGCTAAAGCAACAACTAGGCTTAATTAATGACGAAATTGCAGCGCCGGCAGGTGTCTATAACTCTGTACCAGATCTCGGTGGAAGACTTTGGCGGCAGAGTTTACTCAACACGGGGACATATATTCCTAATGAAAGCTTTGAAACGACCGAGATGACATTGAAGGACATCGTTCCTGAACACCTGGAACGATTGGCACCAATTGTGGCGTACTTTACCGTTCCAAGCATGGGTGTTTCAGAACAAGTTGCCGAAGCTCACATCGACGATGCTCGGAAGATTCTTACCTGGATGATGGAGTATCGTCCCCAGCCCTTTCCTGGAAAGGTCAACCGAACATTGTTGAAAAGGGGACAAAACATCTACCGCGACCAGTGTGCAGACTGCCACGGACACTATGATCGCAATATTACTTCCCCTCAACTGAAGTCATTTCCAAACTGGATAGGCAATATCGAAACAGATGAAGCTCGAAAGAACTTGACGAATGGTAGGGTTGCTAACGCAGTTAACCGAGGACTGTTTGGGCATTATTTCCAGGCACGTAGTGCATCATCTTACGCTGCGCCGCCCTTGACTGGCCTCTGGGCAAGCGCTCCATACCTGCACAACGGAAGTGTTCCTACACTGTGGCACCTTATGCGTCCGTCCAAGCGACCAACAAGATTTGTTGTTGGCGGGCACGCCCTTGACCTGGAGAAAGTTGGTCTCCAAGGCGAAAGTAAGGGAGGCAATTCGTGGATGCCTCCTGATAGTTACACCCCTTGGGCAATAACAGCCGAGATTGACACCCGAGAATTCGGTTTTTCGAATGCTGGTCACACAATTGGATTCGACCAACTAACAGAAGAAGAAAAAAACGCTCTGCTGGAATACCTCAAACTTTTTTAATGAGATTGTTGGCAGATAGCCTAGCTTTTGCTGGCTGAAAGCGTCCTGGATGTCTGCCTACGCGCAAGACCGTGACAAGAGCGTCCTCTAAAGGAAGACCGAGCCGTTCGCAGACGTGTTTGTTTGCCGCTGGATCGTCAGCAAGTGCAGCCATCGGCCAAACAGCGAACCCAGCATTCGTGAGCGAAATCCAAAAACTGTAAAAATGCATGCCGCTCAACCACCTGTCTTCTTCTTGTGGTCGATGAAAGGCAACCAGGCCAGTGGCACTAAGCGTTTTCGTTTCTTCAGAAATGATGAGTTTTCCGAGAGCCATGCGATCCAACGCTTCAAAAACCGGCCTCCTAAGAACGTATTTCGCAATGGTCGCTTCAAACGCATTCATCTCGAGCGCATCTGCCGACAAACCATCAAGCGACCAGTTCGGGTCTTTTTTGAGAAACGCATCCAATTTAGAAGTTCGCTTCGAAAGAATGCGTTTCGCATGATTTTAAGACTTACAGAATCGTTTAGTTCAGCAAATTCCGCTTTGATGATTTGACCAGCGGCAAGGGTTGCGTCTTTGCGCTGAGCGCAAATGTCCTTCAGGAGCTTCAGTTCGTTCGCCGTCGTCTGCGCAAACTTTCCTCTATATGTCGTCCTTCGATGAAGGGTTTCGATGTTAGGAGCTGCTTTAGGCTCCGAACCAATTTTGAGCAGCGCAGAATTTCCCTCGAATTCCGCGCCTCGAACGCCAAATCCTTGCCTCGCAAGCGCGTAAATCGTGCCTTGAAGCGCAGCTCCGCCACTCAATCGCGCATCCTGGCCGTTGGGATCGCCGACTTTGAGAAGCCGTTCTGGCAACAAAGACAGGTGCAAATCACCTATCCCATCCAAGTGCCAACGCGTGGGCTGAGTGTTGTGAACCGACGGAGCAAGATTGGCCTCTGCCGCTATGATTTGAAGCGTCTCCTGCTTCATGAGAGTGATTTCCGGAACAGATGAAGTCTATGAAGGCGTGTTGCGCCAGCCTTTTCCTTCTGAGCTAAACTTGCGCGGTTTTCGTCCCCTATCCATGTATTACCCAACTTTTCGTAACCCGCGGCCTTCATAGCAAGTATCACGCGGCGCAAGACGAGCGGGTTCACACCCTTACCCTGCATGTCCGGTCGCACAGCCGAAAAAATGAGAACCGCACGCTTGTTGCTAAGTTTGTGGGTCAAAAAATGCCATGGCGCCGTGAAGCTTGAGCAAGAACCGACTTTGGTCAAAAACGGATTGAGGTCTGGGACACATAAAATCGTTGCTATCGGTTCGCCGCGCCAGGTCAAGAGCGCGGAAATGCGAGGGTCAACAATCCAGGCCATATCCTTCGCCTGAAAGTGGAACTCTTCTGAACTGACCGGTACAAACATTGGGTTTGCAGCAAACGCTACATTCAACAACTGGCGCGCCTGCTCCATCCGTTTGCGAACATTCCATCGCGAGATTGGCAGAAATGAGTAGTCAGGGTCTTCCAGAATTGCCTGCTGTTTTGAACCGAGCTCAGGCGCTTCAGTCTTAGCAAGATCGACCTCAAAAGTGGTCATGGGGAACTCGGCGTGATAGCCGTTGGCCGCCAGGAACTTCGGAACATGTGGAGGGTTCCACACAAGATCTGTGTAGGGAGCCTTGTCAAACCCGGACGTTACAACTCCAATCTGCTGCATTGCCGTCAGGTTGAAATTGCCTAAAATCTCATCAAATCCTCGGTGCCGAGCCCAGTTTTCAGCCTCAGTCAAAAGTGTCCGGGCGACCTCGGCATCCTCGACACAGTCAAAGAAACCGAAATAAGCCCGACGCCATCCATAGAGCCTGTTAGAAGCGCTATGGCAGTGTGCGGTGATTCGACCAACGGCCCGCCCATTGCGGTGAACCGTAAACCATGAAATTTGGTCTTCATTGTCAAACAGAGGGTTTTTATGTGGGTCTAAAAACCGGGCCAGGTCCGACTTCAATGGCGAAACATATGCGCTCGTCCCAGGATAGGCATTAAAGGGAGTTTCAAAAAACGCTTGGAAGTTCCCCCTTTCAACGGTCAACTGCATTTGTTACTCCCAAGCACAGTATCTCTTTCAGCGATCAATCTCGCTAAGCGCAGAGCTAACCTTAAGTTACTTCCAGACGCGGCTGCTATTCCACTCGGTGTCCCCACGGCAATGACAAACGGGTGTTCAGCAACAAGAATGGCCTCGCGCGCACCAAACCGAGAGAGCAGTTCGCGCAATTGGCTCTGCCCAATAGTGTCATTTGCTCGCGATTTTGGAAGGTCTGAAATCCGCAGCGCACCTGACACTGCAAGTGATCGACGTAGTGATGGAATGTCGAATTCCACGACGTCCCTTTTCTTCAGTATTGTAAATCCACTCGTTAGACCTTGACGCTCGAGGGCGCTAAGAAACTTCTCCAAAGAAGCCGTTTCATTCAACGCTGTTAGAAAAGATACTTGCTGTCTTTCATGTCGCAGCACCACAGCTGTTAGGCCGATAACGAGCACGAGTACCAAGGAAGTCAAAATTGCTGCGGTATTCAAAAGGTCCCCAGCTGCGCTGTCTGCCTGCAACCCTATTAGCCAAGTTCCTAGAGCTATCGTTAATACAATCGCAGCAATCGAAAGCAGTAACCGTCCCAAGTCCGCAAAATTGGCCTCTAGCGTCATTGTGATCCAAACGGCAATTAGGACACCCAGTCCTGACAGGTACAACGGACCTTGAATCGGAAAGAATTCATAATCGGAAAGAAGTAAAATCATTATAATAGGCAAGGCTACAACACATCGATTTATAGTCATATTTTCTGTTAGAGACAAAATCTGCCTATTTCGCGCAATCAGTAGCAATAAAATTACTGATAATGCAGAAAAATGAAACAAAAATAGAGCCTTAATAAAGTAAAAATTGTAGGTATACGGTACAAAAACGGATGATATTGAGAATATGATTAAGCCTAAACTGATAAATATCTTGGTAGTCCGGGGCGCGTGACGACGCAGCAGACCTTCCGTCAAGAGCAGTGCAGCCAAGGGAATGGCTGCTGCTGAAATCACAGTTGCAACTCTAAACACGCTCAAGCTCGACACCCAGCTCGGCTGCGCGCGCGAAATAGAAGACTCCAGCAACAAAGAGCGCGAACCGAAATTGCCGAGCTAACCCGCCATCGCGTGCATCAAATTGCAACCAAGCGATAGCGAGACCCACCACTGTGGCGACCGCAACCGTCAGATTGGTTATCAATTCGGGGTTAGTCATTTCCGATTTATCAACTTTTGGAGCTGGCGCGCTACAAATGGCTTCAACAGTTTTGAAAACGGCCCGGGAAGCGGTTTTTCAACGCGAGCTCGATAGGGATTAAAAAACCATCCCCGTTCATCTGTGCAAGTGGACTTATTCAGCAACAGACCCAGAACTTCATAAGCCATCAAGGTGCCCGTATTGATAACCATTGGTGCGAATGACATTCTGCTGCGGAGACCGCTTGCAACTTCGCCGGCAAGATTTAAATCTATATGGTGCCGTGATGACGAATTCATCATCACATACAGTGCTTCAGCTAAAAAGGCGTTTTGCCTTTGATCGTCCGTGAACTTGTCCCAATCTGTACTGATCGTAGGGTACCCAAGGCGCTCTTCTGGCATGGGACGACCTGCACGCGTTACAAAGACCGATGGTAAAGGTGATGCGTAGGCATCCACGATTGGCTTACCCAAAGACCTCGAAAGTCGATAAAGCAGCACAGAGGCCCCGAGGTCATCGGTGCCGTTCACAACAACATCGGCCTCTGATACAATACCTGAAGAAAATTCCGTCCAATTTCCGTTGAAAATTTCAATCTTTGCGTTGGGGTTAATCTTCAGACATTGAGCGCGCGTTGCCTCTGCCTTTTGCTGATCGACACTTTCTAAATTAGCAAAAACCTGTCGGTTGAAATTTGAGATTTCAAACTCGTCAATGTCCGCAAGGAACAGCCTGCCAACACCAGCTCTGACAAGAGACTGAATGGCCGCCCCGCCCATTCCCCCCGTCCCGCAAATGAATACTGATGCTCGACATATACGTTTTTGTTCCTCGGCAGTCACAAAGCCAATGTTACGCGTCGTAAATTCTTCATAAGTAAAGGTCATCTGGCTCGAATCCGTCCGAAATCGGTCTTCGTATCGAACCAATGAAAGACCGGTAGAAGTGCACGGCGCATGACAACGAGTGCACCAAGCACCGCGACTTGCAAAATTGACTTTCTGGGCACAGTGCGTGTCACATATCGCTGCGCAGCGTAAAGGTCGATCACGCCGATCTGTAAGAAATCGTCTCCGCGATCATAGTTCAGCATCTTCGCGCACCAATCGTTGTATTGCGCATCCCGGTGCTGCGGAGCGTCCTCGAAGGTTTTCATAAGATCGTCGGATCCGCCCGTGTAGGCATTTCTGATGATAAAACGCTGTTCTTCAAACGTTGCATCATCCCCGACGCCAAAAACGTGACGGTGGTTTGCCATTATTTCACGTGCGATGAGGATTTTTCGAAAATCCTTTGGCTTTGAGTCTGACGGTGTTGGACAGACCTCGGAGAATGTCTCCGAAACCATACCAACGACAGCCGGAACTTGTGTGACGTTTGAGACATAGGTGGGGCGCATGCCACCACGAACAAAAATCAGAAGGCAAGTGAGGCCATAGAGGATCCAAGAGAGCCCCTTATTTCGTTCGTTTGCATCAACCATTACCAAGCCAAGATGCACAACTCGACAATCTGCACCAAAAGCCGAAATGTCCATCAGGGAGAGAGCGTTAAAGGCAATTGGCCTATCATCATCTAAACGCCGGACAAGTGTAACAATCGTATTGTCGAATGCGCTCGTTTCCTCGGCAAAAACGCCATAGTCGAGCTTTCCTGCCTCTAGGCTTGAAATAGCGACTGCCTCCATATCGGATTGAAGTCGTCTAAGGCGATCGGATGACATCCAGCGGCCTGGCCGTTCGAAAATATCGACTCGTTGACCACCGGTCTGAAAGGAAACGTCTAACCATTTGCGTTTGAGTGTCTCGGCGATCAGCCCCATGCTGCTATCCATGCCAAATTGTTAGCACCTTGCAAAACGACACCTAACACCATCCTCACTCGGCAAAAGTGAGAATGACTCAAGCTTGCAACCATCGCACAAGATCAGGGACTACTAAAGGTTTTATGAATTGGCGGCAAATATATCGATGAGCAACCAATCACTTTTAGCAAACGAGTGAAGGTTTCCGTAAACGGAGTTGCTCAATAACTGAAATTCTCGGTCTCTCAGAAAGCTCTCGCCAATTCCATACGATGGAATGCTAACGAACGAACAACATTTTCTGCGCCAGTCTGATCCTTAGTCTTGGCAGATTTCTTCTCATTCCCAAGGAAGTGAAATGGATCTCTACTTTTGATTAATTCGTGAAAGCGCCAGGGAAAGTACTGGTGAGCACGACCCTTCCAAAGACACAGAACTTAGTTGTGTCTTGCTCCTGCCGCCTGCAGAACAAACACACAAAAACACTGAACTGGGACAATTCAGGAAATCGTCAGTTCCAGCGCCGGGTGCAGCCGTTGAAGGTTGCGGAGGGACTTGGATTGCCAGGGGATGCTCTTGGAGCCGAGAACGCGGACGCCGACGTCCGGCTGTTTCCGGATTTCGATTGTAAACTTTGCAAAGAGATTGATGCCGGAACTGTTCAGAAACTCAAGACCGGTCAGATCAAGCGTGATGAGATCAGGTTTGGACCCGAGAACGGAGTTCATGATTTCAAGTATCGGCGCATAGGCTTCCGTACCTGAAAGCCGCATGGTGCCTTCATAGTGGATGGACGCACCTTCAGTCCAAACGCGGTAATCGTTGGTGCTGATTTCCATGTTGGTTTCTTCCTTTGGAATAAGTCAGCGATCAGGAAAGTCGCAATGAGGCAAACGTGGTCAGCTTTACGCCTTCACTTACATGCTCGCGGAGGAAAGACCAGCCCAATTTGGCCTCGTAGTCGCTCATGAGCGTAAGCAGGCCGAGGCCTGAGCCGGTCGAATCGGGATTAAGGGCATTTTCTTCGATTTTCTCCAACAAGAGCTCACCGGGGTCGCGCTCCAGGAGTTCGCGCAGAAGCTCCTGAAAACGTGACGCCGTCTCATTGTCGATCTTGTTGACGATCTGAATCTCAAACGTTTCTCCCAGGAGACTGCTGTCGATGGCGACGTCGCCGCCATATCGGAATTTGACCGCGTTCTCGAGGATCTCGTTGATCATGTAACTGATGCTGTGGCGTGCATCGACCGGGTCGACATCTCCGGGACAGGCCCGGCTGAAATACTCACCGATGAAATCCGATGTCACACCGCAATGATGCCAGCTGAGTTCCAATGGCTCGGCCATCAACTTCAGGCAGAACCGCGTTGCGTCGCCGCCGTTTGAAGAATGAGTATGTCCAAAATCCTCGACCATGACCTACCTGTGCTTCAAAACCACGAGCGTGATATCGTCAAATACCTTATATTCACCGATGTGCATCTTGACGTCATCTATGACGGCTTCAGCGATACCCTTTGCCGTTTTGTGGCGATTGCTGTGGGCACTCTCGCTCAACCGATCCAGACCAAACATGTTTCCAGCCGCGTTTTCAGCTTCGGTGATGCCATCGGTGTGAAGGATCAGAATATCGTCCGGACCGAAACTCAAATCCAGCGTCGCGACAAACGCGGAGATATCTGCTTCCAATCCGACCGGGAACCCGAGATCCATGGTGTCGATACGCTCGGTCTCGCCAGTTGATCGGATGATCAGCACTTCTTCATGCTGGCCGGACAGCGTCACCTTGCCATCAATGTAGTCGACAAATGCAAGGGTCAGATGTTTGTCGGATTTGGTCCGTGTGATGTTCTTGTAGACAGCCCGGTTGAGCACATCCAGAAACGCGATCGGGTCCTTGTCACCCTTTTCCTGCAAGGCGCGGGCGACTGACTGAACCATCAGCATCAGAACTCCGCTTTCCAAGCCGTGGCCGGTCACATCACCGATACCCACCTTGATGTGTTCGCCATCAAAGAGCACGTCGTAGTAGTCGCCACCAACCTCATCGGCCGGTTCCATGAAGGCCGCAATTTCGATTTGCGGGATGATCTCCAGCTCACTGCGACGCGGAAGCACCATCTCCTGAATGCGCTTGGCGACATCAAGTTCCGCGCCCAGACGCACATTCTCCGACTTGAGCCGCTTGTTAAGAGCACCGATTTCCTTGTTCGCTGTTTCGAGCTTCTTCGTTCGCTCGTCGACCAGGTTCTCAAGGTTTTCGGTATGGAAGCTGATCTCTTCGGCCATGCGGTTGAAGGCAAGTCCGGCAGCGGCCACTTCATCGCGGGTCGGGATATCCACCCTGACGGAGTAGTCCTTGTTCTGCAGTGCACGAGCTGCACCGGCCAGCTGCGACAAGCCTTTGGTGATCCGGCCGGAAATGGCATAAACGGCAACGGTCACGATCACCAAGCTGATCAGAAGCGCCGCGATCTGCCAATAAACGATCCGCTCAGTCGCCTCGGACAACTCCAACTGCACGGCTGTCAACGGTGCATAGATCTCATCCTTGGCAACCATGAAGCCAAGTGTCAGATTTTCCGAAACAATCGTTTCCCCATTCCAGAGATTGATGGGCGAAAGTTCCTTCAGAACAACGATATATCCTTCGCCCGTCTCTTCGTTGAAATCGCCATCGCCGCCGAGCGTTATGGAATCGATGACTGTGCCCGTATTGTGCGGCAGCTCAAGATTTGCAACCTCAGGGAAACGGCTCTTTCCAAGGAGCCGATCGATCCCTGTCACGCCCTGGCCTTCACCACCGACGGAGACGAGACCAAGCGTTTCCGCCCCAGCTTCGCTCACAGCGATGACATTCCCGGCCGACGATGTGAGAAAACCAAAGCCGGTTTCAGCGATCTTTACATTTTCCACCAGATTGGAAAGCTGATCGAGCGTGATGTCCACGGCTGCCATGCCGGCGACATCTGAACGGTCTGCGGTCCACAACGGATAAAAGAAGCTCACGATGCGCGCACCGGTGATCGCATCAATATAGGGGTCCGTACCCACGATATCGCGGCCCACCGGCCGATTGGCCGGGTCCTTGATCCAGCTTTGCCAGCCCTCATAGACGCCTGGAAAGAAAAAATCCCAGAAGTTGTCTTCGTTGTGGCCGGGATAAAGCTTGTCGAATGTCTGCGCCTGGTCGGTATAGGGCGTTGTGCGCATGATCGGCTTGTCTTTCGGGCCGACATAATACATCTGCAGCTTTGGCGAACCGGTCTTCAGGATACCTGGTGCAATCAGATTAAAAGCGGAGCTGTCTGATATCTGTGCCTCGACCTCGGGCAGCGGATTGCCCTCGTCATCCAGCAGATACCCCCAGACGCTGACAACAGATTCCCCGGAGAATTCTGTGACCAGCCAGCCTGCGGATTGTAAACCAGCTTGTCGCCAAGCTTAGGGTCTGCTTCGACAGTCCTGCCGACATTGGTGCCGGTCTGAGGATTGTCAATCAGCGTCTGCATGGCGCCGCCAAGCGCTTCAACCTCGGAAAAAACCTGATCGAGTAGCAGATCGGTTCTGAGCGCTGTCGTGTCGATATAGGTCCGCAGATACTCTTCCGTGGCGCTGGTGAGGCCGGTCGCGACCTTCTCGGTCGCATCATTGGACAAACGTTGCACATTCCAGATGGCAACGCCGCCCGCCAACATGAGATCGAACAGAACCGCCGCACCGACGACCGCAATGAATTTGGCCCGAAAACTGTGCCTCGAAAACCGGCCAACTGATTGCCCGTCCTGCGGATCCGGAGCCTCAGTCCCTACATGTGTGACACTCATTTTGGTTTCCGTCCCGAAGCGACCCAGATCGGCCAGCCTGCATATCCTCGTGGATGCTTGGCCGCGAAGATATGATCCTGGAAACCCTGCCTGAATTCGCGGATTTGCTCTTCACTGTCGCCACGCTCGACAGCCATCTTGCCGGCATAGACATCTTCCCAGGACTGGATAATATCGGCGAAATCCTGAGGATCACCGTCCAGGTTGGTCACCATGAACGATTCCATCTGAATATCTTCAAGGCCTGCATCGATCAGATACCGCCGGCTCTTGGGGCCAAGCTCGATATCCATGTTGAAGTGGGCCCAAAGCCGCGCGACTTCATTGTAGGTGCGCTGGATCGATTCCGATCTCGGTTCACCAAGACAGTGGGAGTTTTTCTCGTTGGTGATGTAAATGCGTCCGCCCGGCTTGCAGATGCGCAGCAGCTCCTGAAGGATCAGTTCGGGCCGGTCGAACACCTGAAGGGAATGGCGGCAGGTGACGAAATCGAACTGGTCACTTTCCAGCAGCATTTCAGAGGCATCACCAAACACATAGTCGATACCGCGAATGCCGAAATCCGTCGCGACCTTGCGCGCATAGTCGAGACTGGACCGACTGTGATCCAGAGCAACCAGCCGATCGGGCTGAAATTCCTTTTGCAAGAGAACCGCGAAGTCCCCGATGCCGCAGCAGATGTCTGCTACCTGCAATCCGGGTTCCAGGCCATGGCGCTGCAAGATGGCCCGTTCATGACGCCATGTCAGTTTGGTCTGCGTGCGCAAAATCGGGATAAAGCCGCCCTCTTCCAGGAACGTCTGACCCGGATAAAATTCGTTGTCGTATTCACCGACGGTGATGTTTTCGGACATGGTCTCGAGCACCGCAAATTTACGGGTCGCCCAGCCAACCACGCTCGAGGTTGTCACGTGCACTTTCAGATCGCTGCGCCCGCGCACCAGGTCCAGGATCTTGCCGGCGAAGGCATGAAAAGCGACATTGTTCATGCGCACCAGCCGGCGCACATTGACATAGAAGCGCCCGCTGACCCCGGAAACGGAGTTTTCAAGCGCGGAAATGCAGCTGTTCATTTCTTCGCTGCGCTGCGGCCTCAAGCTGCCGTGCAATGAAAATTCCTGGTCGTTTTCGTTGAAATTCCACTGAAATCCTTGCGAAATACTGTCAGCGATCATTCTGTTTCGTCCTCAAGCGCCAATTCAGCGACAAGACACATACGGCCATTTTCAAGCCTGTCGATTGTCAAACGCGCACCGTAGTCGACACCCAGCTCCAGCAGTCCAAGGCCTGCATCCGGTTCGTCTTCCGTGAACAATGCTTCCAGATAAAGTGCTTCCGCATCCGAGGCCTGCACCTTTTCAATAGCTTGCCGGTAAGTCTCGAATGTAGGTTGATCTGCAGGAAAGGTCAGCTCTATCCGGTCGTGGTTGCCCTGGCGGCGCACGGCGCATTCAAGCTTGCCGTCTTCTCCATGAACGCGAAACACAGTTTCCAGGAGCTCGTTCAACGCGGATGAATAAAGATTTGAAAAAAGCAGCAGAATCCAGCCGATTGTGGCTGACCATTCGGGCCAGATACCCCGACATCAGATCGCAATGCGCCCAGTCAGAGCAAAAATCCTTGATATCCAAGTCCATATGGAGCATCTGCGGCACGTCGGAATTCAATGACATGCCTTCAGAAGTCGCCTGCATTACTATTCCCCCGTTGGCATAGTCCCTTGCACCCTTATGCGGAGTGTTCGCTGTTTTACACTTTGCACGGAAAAACTCTCTGGTGACACGTGTGTCATCAGTAATTCACTTATTTAATAATAGGGTTTCGCTCATTGTCGGCGATATAGCAACAGCAATCGCATGCAACATTCCATGAAAACACGAGGTAAAGCCTTTTTGGTTTTTTCCTAAGGTTCCAAGTTGCTACTTCGCGCGTCATCATCAAATCCGAAAACAAGAAAACCCGCCCGGAATTATCCGGACGGGCTCAATCGGGTCGTTCCGATCAGTGTGTCGGCAACTTACTTGTAGTCGTACTGACCGTCTTTCCACTCGTACCAGACATAGCCAGGCAGAGAGACGTCGCCCTTGTCGTCGAAGGACAAGTCGCCGAGAACGGTTGCGAAATCACCAGCGTTCAGAGCGCCAACGACAGCATCATAGTCCGTGGACTTTGCAGTCGTTGCAGCTGCCGCCCATGCCTGGATCGCCGCATATGTGTACAGAGAGTAGCCTTCTGCGGTTTTACCGGCATCTTCAAGCGCTTTCACGACGGGCGCCGCAATCGGGTTCTTGCGCGGGTCCGGAGAGAAGGTCATCAATGTGCCTTCGCCGGCCGGGCCGGTGATTGACCAATACTCGTCGGTGACGAGCGCATCACCGGAAACGAGGATGGTGTCCATACCCTGGTCAACCATCTGGCGCTTCATCAGACCTGCTTCCGTATGGTAGCCGCCGACATAGAGAACGTCGATTTTATCCTGCTTCAGCTTGGAGACCAGCGCGGTGTAGTCCTTTTCACCGGCGGTGTAGGCTTCGTAAAGAGTTTCCTCTTTACCAAGGCTGTTCATAACGCCTTTGGTGGCGTCGGCCAGGCCCTTGCCGTAGGCAGTTTTGTCGTGAACAACGGCAATGTTCTTGTCGCCGAATTCCTCAGCCAGATAAGTACCGGCAACCTGACCCTGCTGGTCGTCACGACCGCACACGCGAAAGACACCCGGACCAGGACGCTCATCGGTGAATTTCGGGTTGGTGGATGCCGGAGAAATCTGAACGATTCCCTCTTCAGCATAAACAGCGGAAGCCGGGATGGACGAACCGGAACAGAAGTGACCGGCCATGAACACAACGCCCTTGCCAACCATCTGGTTTGCAACCGCAACAGCCTGTTTGGGATCGCAGGCATCGTCACCCACTTCCAGAACAAGCTTTTCGCCGTTGACGCCCCCGGCAGCATTGATGTCAGCAACTGCCTGTTCGGCACCAGCTTTCATCTGCGCTCCGAAAGACGCGTACTGACCAGTCATCGGCCCGGCTGTTGCAATCACGATGTCTGCAAGTGCGGCAGTGGACATGGCCACACCAGCAACTGCAGCAACACTCGCCAATAGATATTTTTTCATTGTCAACTCCCCTGGTTCCAGTTTTCTGGACCATTTTGGACACAAAGCCTGCGCTTCCCAAAACGCCTGCTTCAACTTTGGCCGCGGCTAGAACGATTCTTTTCTTATTTCGTCCAGAACCCGGCCGGTTCCCCATGGGCACACAATATGCGCCCCTGGAATTTTTCAGCCCTCAGCGTAACGGTCAGATTGTCCTTCACGCAACCGCCAAGTGAACGGGCCTGTTTTTTGGTAAAGCCAAACATACTGTGTTGTCATCTGGTTAGTCCGCGTGAAACGCCAGCCCGCGAGACCGAAGGCAAGCACAACCAGATAATCCACAATCAAGTAATGCACTGACAACAGAGAGCCTTCGAAAAGCGCGAAGGTCAGGAACCTGATTGCCACTGTCAACAAGAACAAGAACCACAGCAACACCCAAATCGGACGCCAGGTGCTGGCGCAGGCGCGCCCCGTCATCCAGGCCGCGCCGCCTCCGAGCCCGCACAGCAGGATCAAAAAGACGCCAAAGTTCGTTTCATAAAGAATACCCATGTCGCGTCTCCTAGTGCCGTCCGCCCTCAAGGTAGGCCGCCTGCACGTCTTCACGCGTCAGCAGCTCCTTACCGGTTCCGGACATGGTGATCTTGCCGTTCACCATCACATATCCACGATGTGCCAGTTTCAGGGCGTGATAGGCATTCTGCTCCACAAGGAACACCGTCAGACCGTCAGTCTGGTTAAGGTCCCTGATCGCATCGAAAATCTGCTTCACGATGATCGGCGCCAGACCGAGGGAGGGCTCATCGAGCAGAAGCAAGCGCGGCTTGGACATGAGCGCCCGGGCAATGGCAAGCATTTGCTGCTCCCCACCGGACAATGTGCCGCCACGCTGGTTTCGCCTTTCCTTCAGGCGCGGGAACAGGTCGAATGCACGATCAAGGCTGCCTTCCACGTCCTCGTTTCCGGCCATTTCCGCACCCATGACAAGATTTTCCATAACGCTCATGCGCGGGAAGATCCTGCGGCCTTCAGGCGACTGCGCAATGGACTTTCGCATAATTTCATGCGTCGGCATGTGTGTGATGTTTTCGCCGTCATAGAGGACTTCGCCAGACGAAGCATGAGGCGTTCCGCATATGGTCATCATCAGGGTGGACTTGCCTGCCCCGTTGGCACCGATCAGGGAAACGATCTCGCCCTTGTCCACCGTCAGGTCGACGCCGCGCAACGCGATAATCTTACCGTAGTGGGTTTCAACATTTCGGACTTCAAGCATATGGTTCAGGGCTGTCACAGGCCGACCTCCTCTTCCACTGCATCTACTTCTTCATCCGGAACGCCGAGGTAAGCGGCAATCACCTTGGGGTCATCCTTTACTTCAGGTGCGGTGCCGTCGGAGATTTTTTCACCATAGTCCAGCACCACGACGTGATCGGAGATTTCCATGACGACGCTCATGTCGTGCTCGATAAGAAGGATCGAGGTGTCGTGTTCCTTGCGGATATACTGAAGCAGGGCGTTCAGTTCGGCACTTTCCTTTGGGTTAAGACCTGCAGCGGGCTCGTCAAGGCAAAGAAGTTCTGGACCGGAACACATGGCTCTGGCGATCTCAAGACGGCGTTGATCTCCATATGGCAGATCAGCCGCAGGCGCGTCGGCGCGATCAATCAGTGCAGTTTTTTCCAGCCAGTAGCGAGCCTTTTCAACGGCTTCGCGTTCGGCACTCCGGAAGGAGGACAGACCGAAAATGCCCGCCACCGAATAGCCCGAAGCCAGCATGAGTGGATTGTGCTGCGCCACCATCAGGTTTTCCAGCAGTGTCATTCCGCCGAAAAGCCGAATGTTCTGAAACGTCCGGGCAACCTTAGCACGCGCAGAGATCTGAAAATCGGGCATGCGCTCCAGGAGATAATGCTCACCGTTGGAGCGGTTCATCACCACCCGGCCTTCAGTTGGCTTGTAAAAGCCCGTCACGCAGTTGAAGACGGTCGTCTTGCCGGCACCGTTCGGTCCGATCAAAGCCGTGATATCCCCGCGGCCGACGTTGAAAGACAAATCGTCAACTGCAACCAGTCCACCGAAACGCATGGTCAGGTGCTCGATTGTCAGGACGGGGTTGTTGTCCCAGGAGCTCATCCGTGACCCTCCTGCACCAGATCAGAACTGATCCCCTTGCCCTTCTTGCCACTCAACGTGATTGAAGGATTACGGGTTGAGATCAGACCGCGTGGTTTCCAGACCATGATGATGACCATCAGGAGACCAAAGACGAGCATGCGGTATTCTTCCAGACCGCGGAAGAACTCAAATCCACCGATCATCACGATCGCCGCGATGACAACGCCGATCTGGCTGCCAAGGCCGCCAAGTACGACGATTGCAAGGATCACCGCAGATTCGATGAAGGTGAAACTCTCCGGAGAAATGAAGCCCTGGCGTGTCGCAAAGAAAGATCCGGCAAAACCACCGAACATTGCACCGAGCGCAAATGCGGTCAGCTTGGTGTTGGTGGTGTTGATGCCGAGCGAGCGACAAGCAATTTCATCTTCACGCAAAGCCTCCCAGGCACGTCCGACCGGCAGTTTGCGAAGCCGCATCGTCACGAAATTCGTGATCAGCGCCATGAGCAGGATGAGATAATAAAGGAAGATGATGCGGTGGATCGAGCTGAATTCCAGCCCGAACGTTTCGGCGAACCCACCTTCCCCTCTCGTGAATTCGATGCCGAAGAAGCTCGGACGCGGAATACCGGAGATGCCGTCGGGGCCACCGGTAAATTCATACCAGTTGAGCAGCACGACGCGAATGATTTCACCGAAAGCCAGGGTCACGATGGCAAGATAATCACCGCGCAGTCGCAACACCGGAAACCCGAGAATGATGCCCCAGAATGCTGCCAGAATGCCGGCAAGCGGAAGGCAGATCCAGAAGGAGAAGCCGAAGTACTCCGCCAGCAACGCATAGGAATAGGCCCCGACTGCGTAGAAAGCGACGTAACCAAGGTCAAGCAACCCGGCCAACCCGACGACAATGTTCAATCCCCAACCGAGCATGACATAAGTCGTCACCAGAATTGCGAGGTCGAGATATTGCCTTGAGCCGCGCGCGCCATAGGCGGACATCAGCAGGAAAGGCAGCACCACGGCCAGCACCAGGAAGATCGGCATGGCATATTTACCGAGCGGTGCAAACGACTGCAAGTTCGGCAGCAGGCTGCTGGCGGTCTGAGTAACGGGCGTATCAGCCTTCCAGACAAAGAGGTTCAGAAGCAGACGGCCACCGAAAACGATGGCCACCGCAACAGCAACAGCTCCCCAGCGGTAGACGATGCCGAGCTGCCCCCCAAGGCCGCTGGCGACTTCAGCCTTCATGCCGATGAGGACTGCAAAGAGCGCGAGCGCTATTAAGCCGCCCGCCGCTGCATCCTTCACCGAATCCATGAAGAAGTTATCGGATTTCACTGACATGGATCAGACCTTCTCCACTTCCGGCTTGCCGAGCAGACCTTCGGGCATGAAGATCAGAACGATTGCAAGGATGGAGAAAGCGGCAACGTCCTTGTATTCGACCGAGAAATATCCGGACCAGAACGTCTCGATCAGGCCAATCAACAGACCGCCCAGCATTGCCCCCGGGAGGGATCCGATCCCGCCGAGCACCGCTGCGGTGAAGGCTTTAACACCCGCAAGAAAGCCGATGTAAAAGTCGATCACGCCGTAGTAGAGCAGGAACATCAAGCCAGCGACTGAGGCGAGGCCGGCACCCATGACGAAGGTCAGCGAAATCGTACGGTCGACATTGATACCGAGCAACGACGCCATTTTGCGGTCCTGTTCGCAAGCCCGTTGCGCGCGCCCGAGAGACGTTTTGTTGATGAGCAGCGTGAAACCGATCATCAGAGCCACGGTGACAACAATGATCAGGATCTGGGTATAAGACAGCTGAACAATAAAACCTGATCCGTCGGCACCGCCGTCAGTCAGTGTGAAACCGCCGGAAATCAACGGCTGCAACGGCTTGTTGCGCGCTCCTTGAGAGATCTGGACGAAGTTTTGCAGGGCAATGGACGCACCGATCGCGGTGATTAACGGCGCCAGGCGGAAAGAGCCGCGCAGAGGCCGATAGGCAATGCGCTCAACCGTCCAACCCCAGGCTGCTGTCAGCGCCATGGAAACGATCAGGACGCCGATCAGCGCCAGGATCAAAAGCGCCACAGGCAGGGATGCCGTAATGCCGAGGGTTACAATAAAAATCAGCGCGATAAACGCGCCGACCATGAAAATATCACCATGAGCAAAGTTGATCATTCCGATGATGCCGTACACCATCGTGTAGCCGATAGCGATCAGGCCATAGATCGAACCCAGCGTCACGCCATTGATCAGCTGCTGAAGAAAGTATTCCATATTGTTCTTGTTACCCCCGGAGGCTATTGCCGCTTTTTTAGCGAGGCCTTTTTTGCCTTCATGAAGAAATCATTACCAAGACCGATTTGAAGTGACAATTCCTCTCGCGATAACCGCTTGAGAAAAACACATTTCTCCGTTTTTTGTCCAAATCAGGAAAAATTTCTCGGCAAAGACCCATTCTTACCATTAAAACCCCAGCTCGACGCCGCGCATGGTATGAGCTGCGCAACCTCGCTGCACCGGCTGTCTTCGCTGTCAAGCTTGTGCGATGCGCTGATTGACAGTTAGTGTTCCGACAAAAAGCAGGACAGATGTTGCCGGAAAACGACCCTCACGCCCCCCAATTCTTGACCACCAAGGAAGTGGCCGACTTGTTGCGGGTCAAAGAGCGCAAGGTCTACGATCTTGCAGCTGCAGATGAAATCCCACACAGGCGGATCACCGGGAAACTTCTGTTTCCATCTGCCGAGCTTCATGCCTGGATCGAAGGGTCCGGCGAAATCAAACCTGCTGTACGGCCCGATGTTCTGGCAGGGTCTCACGACCCTCTTTTGGATTGGGCAATCAGAGCTTGCGGATGCGGTCTGGCGACGCTTTGCAACGGAAGCCGGGATGGCCTGACAAAATTCGAAGCAGGCACGGCTGCGCTTGCAGGCATTCATCTGCCTGAAGAGAGTGGCTGGAACATAAGCTCGGTAAAGGATCTTGGCGTTTCCGACGCCGTTTTGATCGCCTGGGCTGTCCGCAAACGCGGTCTGCTTGTTTCACCAGACGATGCAGCCAGTGTTCCGTCCATCGCCAGCTTAAGGGGCAAGCGGTTTGCCATGCGGCAACCAGGTGCAGGCGCTGCATTGCTGTTCTCCAGACTTCTTGACGATGAAGGACTGAGCGAAAACGACCTTGCCTGCAGCAAGGATTACGCTCACACGGAAAACGAGGCTGCGGCCATGGTGGCTGCCGGAGAGGCAGATGCCGCCCTTGGGCTCCAGTCCATGGCCCGGCAATTCAAGCTTGCTTTCATCCCGCTGATCGACGAACGGTTTGATCTTCTCATCGACAGGCGCTCTTTTTTCACCATGCCTGTTCAGAAGCTTTTCGAATTTGCGCGTTCGCAGGACTTTCAGGACAAGGCCGAAGCGCTCGGCGGATATGCCCTTGAAGAGACGGGTACCGTGCGCTGGCTGTCGGCATAACAAAACAGGCAATATGAAATGAGCGACGTCCGTCCCCACGAAATCATGGTTCCTACGACCGCCCCCGATGATGCCCGCCTTCGCTTCATCGGCAAAATTCATACGCCCTGGAGTGATCGCAAGGACTGTCCAAGGCAAGGAGACATCGACGGCCCGGAGTGCCGGATTGAAGTCTTCGAACCCTGGGTTCCGGCTCTGAAAGGCATTGAAGATTACGACCGGATCGAAATCCTTTATTGGCTCGACAAGGCGCGGCGTGACCTCGTGGTGCAGAACCCGGGCCATAGTGACAATGTATTCGGAACATTTGCCCTGAGATCTCCAGTGAGACCCAACCCGATAGGCACGGTCCTTGCGAAACTCGTTTCGGTTGATGGCGCAACCTTGGTTGTGCGGGGCCTTGATTGCCTGAACGGCACACCATTGCTCGATCTGAAACCGGACCGATGCTCATTTTCGCCCAAAGCCCCGCCGAAGCTTTCAGCAACATAAGCGTTTCCGTTTGGTCAACTTGACAAGTGTCTCGCGGGACTGACAATCCCGCCCAAAGCCGTTCGGGTGAGCGGCGACGGGAGGTGTTTATGCAGTCAGGTTCGCAGACCGATGTAAATGAAGTCGTTTCAATCGAACAGCATGGTCAGATCGCTCTGATTGCCATCCACAATCCACCGGTCAACGCAGCTTCGCACGCCGTGAGATCCGGTCTTTGTGAAGCGCTTGCTACGCTTCAAAACGAACGGGACATAAAGGCCATCTCACTTTACGGCCATGGCCGGACTTTCATTGCAGGTGCGGACATCAGGGAATTCGGCAAACCGCCACAAGACCCCTGGCTGCCTGACGTCTGCAATATCTTGGAAAACAGCCCGGTGCCGATAGTCTGTGTTCTTCATGGAACCACTTTGGGCGGCGGGTTGGAAGTTGCACTTTCCTGTCATGCGCGCATTGCGCTGAGAGGGACAAAGGTCGGCTTTCCGGAGGTTAACCTCGGCATCCTGCCGGGAGCCGGGGGCACCCAACGGGCACCTCGCCTGGCCGGTATCGGTGCGGCCTTGTCCCTTGCCACGAGCGGTAAGCCCATTTCGGCAGATGAAGCTTTGCAGGTCGGGCTCATCGACGGAATTCAAAACGGAGACCCTCGCGCAGTTGCGTTGCAAGCTGCGGAACAAATCGTCGGGAACAGTCTCAAGACCCGCAAAACAGGGGAACTTACCGTCGAAGCGGACGACAAGGCTCTTGATGATATGCGCAGCTCCCTTCGCAAACGGCAGCCCCACTTGTTTTCACCGCACAAATGCATCGACGCCATTGCTGCTTGTATGCTGCCGATTGAACAGGGGCTGAAGGAAGAACGACGGCTTTACAATCAATGCATGGACAGTCCCCAACGGGCTGGGCTTATTCATGCCTTTTTCGCAGAACGCGCTGTTGCAAAGGTACCCGAAGCCAACGCGACACCAACTGATATCAATGAAATTGGTGTGATTGGCGGCGGCACAATGGGCTCCGGCATTGCGACCGCAGCGTTGCTTGCAGGATTTCCGGTCACACTGACCGAACGCGATGGTGCCGGGCTCGAGCGTGCCAGGGCAACAATTGCCGGAAATCTTGAAGGCGCGGTCAAACGCGGCAAGCTTTCAGCCGAGGCGCGAGACAAGATTCTTGCGGAGAAACTGCATACCGACACCGATTACACAGCCCTCAGCAACGCCGACATGATCATCGAGGCCGCGTTTGAGGACATGACTGTCAAGCAGGATATCTTCGGAAGGCTCGATGACGTTGCAAAACCTGGGGCTGTTCTGGCGTCCAACACCTCCTATCTCGATATCAATCAGATCGCTGCGGCAACCCGGAGACCTGAACACGTCCTCGGACTGCATTTCTTTTCACCTGCCCATATCATGCGCCTGATGGAAATCGTCGTCGCCGACAAGACAAGTGCCGAGACGGCAGCGACGGGTTTCTCCCTTGCCAAGAAACTCAGGAAAATTGCCGTTCGGTCGGGCGTTTGTGACGGCTTCATCGGCAACCGTATCATGACGTTTTACAAGAGAGCCGCCGACTTCATGATGATGGATGGCGCAGCACCGGAAGAGATCGACAAGGCCATGACCGGTTTCGGTTTTGCCATGGGGCCCTACCAGGTTGCCGACCTCGCAGGTCTTGACATCAGCTGGGCTGCCAACAAACGCCGCGCGGCAACACGTCCATCCGAGGAAAGATACATTCCAATTGCCAACAGCCTTTGTGAAAAGGGCTGGTTTGGGCGCAAAACCGGAAAAGGCTTCTATCTCTATGGGCCCGAAGGTCCACGTCCCAACCCGGATGCGCTCTCAATTATTGACCAGGAACGCAGCAAAGCCGGCGTGAGGCCACGCCCCTTTGCGGCTGAGGAAATCACTGACCGTTTCATGACCGCGATGATCCTGGAGGCAACCAGGGTCTTGGAAGAAGGCATTGCCCTGCGTCCTATCGACATTGATGCCGTGTTTCTGTTCGGATACGGCTTTCCCCGCTTCCGCGGCGGTCCAATGCACACGGCAGACCAGATAGGCGCTGAAGAAATCGTCAGAAGGATCGAAGCCTATGCCTCCGAGGATGGCTACTACTGGCAGGTTCCGGGTCTTCTCCGCAAACTCGCAAAAGACGGCGGAACTTTCGCAGAGATGAACGGCAACGCCTGAGGAGGCCAGGCACCCTTAGACTGTCTGAGTTGCCGCAAGACCGCCGGACGCGTAGTCCGGGACACTGGCCCCGAGTTTCAGGCCAAGTTCCGGATTGGAAGCATTTCCGTCCAACGCCCGTTTTTTGACACCTTGCAGGATGGCTCCCATCCGGAAGAAGCAGAAGGCAAGGTAGAAACCAAACCCGGGAATGCCAGGCAGGCCCATACGTTCACAATAGCTGTCGATAAAAGCCCGGTCCTCCGGCAAGCCCAACGCTGATCTGTCAACACCAGCCAGACCGCGCCCTTCCGCGCCGGGCGGGCGCTGCCATTGCATGATCAACGCCGCAAGATCGGCAAACGGATGTCCGATTGTCGACAGCTCCCAATCAAGAACTGCAACACAGGCGACACCGTTTTCGTCAAACAACAGATTGTCAATGCGATAATCTCCATGGACCAGGGTCCGGTTGCCGTCGTCATCCGGGACATTGTTGTCCAACCAGCTTATCAGCTCGTCCATCGCAGCAATGGTTTCGGTCTCGCTGGAACGATACTGCTTGCTCCATCGATCAATCTGCCGTCGGTAATAGTTACCCGCGGGGCCGAAGTCCGAAAGGCCACGCGCAGCCAAATCAATTGAATGAATGGCGGCAAGAACCCGGTTCATCTCCGCATAGATGCCCGCCCGCGCTTCGCGATCCAGCTCCGGCAAACGCGGATCATCGAAATTTCGGCCCCTGACACATTCCATCACATAAAAGGAAGAGCCGATAATGTCGATGTCCTCGCACAGAACATGCATGTTTGCGACCGGCACATCAGATCCGGCAAGCGCTCTTTGAACCCTGAATTCTCGATCAACAGCATGGGCTGACTTGAGCAGCTCACCTGGAGGTTTTCGGCGCAATACATAGTGCCCAGAGGATGCTTTGAGGTGAAACGTCGGATTGGATTGCCCTCGATTGAACTTTTCTGCCTGGACCGGGCCCGCAAATCCAGTCAAATGCTGCTCCAGCCAGAGGGCCGCTGCGTCGATATCCAGGTCGCTTCCCTTGCCTGACACCGGTCAAACCTTGCTGTTGGTGTGTTTCTTCAATTCCGCCCTGGCGACCTGACGGCGATGAACAGCATCCGGACCATCGGCAAATCGCAATGTCCGCAGATTGGTCCACATGCCGGCAAGCGGAAAATCCTGGCTTATTCCGGCAGCGCCATGCATCTGCATGGCTTCATCGACAACCTTGAGCGCCATCAAGGGCGCGACAACCTTGATCTGGCTGATCCAGGGTTGGGCGGCACGTGTGCCTACTGTATCCATCTTCCAGGCCGCTTTCAGGCACAATAGCCTGGCCATTTCGATTTCCATGCGCGCATTCGCGATGATGTCGTAATTCGCGCCCAGATCGACCAGTTTCTTGCCAAAGGCCTCGCGGTCCAGGGCACGTTTGCACAAAAGTTCCAGAGCCTTTTCAGCCTGGCCTATTGCCCGCATGCAATGATGAATTCGACCCGGGCCGAGACGCCCCTGAGCCACTTCAAAGCCGCATCCCTGACCCAGTACCAGATCGGTTTCAGGCACGCGCACATCTGTGAAACGAATATGCATATGGCCATGAGGTGCGTCGTCTGCTCCAAAAACCCGCATCGGGCGCAAGATTTCAATACCCGCTGCGTCAGCAGGCACAAGAAACATGGAATGACGGGAATGCTTTTGTGCATCCGGATCGGTTTTGGCCATGACGATATAAAGGCTGCAGCGCGGGTCGCCAGCGCCCGTCGCCCACCACTTTTCGCCATTGAGCACCCAGGCATCACCGTCCTGAACCGCCTCAAGCGCCACGTTGACGGCATCGGAGGAGGCGACGTTCGGTTCTGTCATCAGATAGGCAGACCGTATCTCCCCTTCCAGCAACGGCTTCAGCCAACGCTGCTTGTGAGCGTCGGAACCATAGCGTTCCAGAACCTCCATGTTGCCGGTATCGGGCGCGTTGCAATTGAACACTTCAGCCGCGATTCCGGCTTTTCCCATCTCTTCTGCCAGATAGGCATATTCCACCGTCGTTAGCCCGAAGCCCCGGTCACTGTCGGTGAGCCAGAAATTCCATAGTCCGCGTTGTTTTGCCAAAGCTTTCAGATGGTCGAGGATTTCCAGCTGCCGCTCTGTCATCCGAAAACGGTTGCCGCTCGGATGGCGACCGACCTCTTCGTGATATTCCTGATCGAGTGGCGCAATTTCGGTTTCGACCATTTGCCGGACGTTTTCGATCAGCGGGCGTACCCGGTCGGAGATACCCAGATCCATGTTGGCCAATATCTCTCTCCCTCAAATCAACTCAGAGCGCAGCCGGGTTAGGGCGGTGCGGAATTCCATTTCCAGCCTGTCGACCACTTCCGATGCAGGACCGACGGACTTTATCGCACCGATGCCCTGTCCCGCACCCCAGATCTCCCGCCAGGCCTTGGGCAGCTTGCTGTCATCGGGCATCACGCTAACTTCCCAGGTTCCGGGAAGCGCGTCTGGATCGAGACCCACCTTCCGAATGGAATCTTTCAAATAATTGGCTGGATGTCCGGTGAAGAGCTTTGACGTCATGACGTCCTCCGCACCACCGGTCACCATCATGTCCTTATAGGCCTGTTCGGCGTTGGCTTCATCTGTTGCAACAAAGGGCGATCCTACATAGCCGAGATCAGCACCTAGAACTTTTACTGCCAAAAGCGCTTCGCCGGTCGAGACAGCGCCACCCAGAAGCAACGGTCCGTCGAACCATTCTCGAATTTCCCGCACAAGGGCAAATGGCGACTGCGGCCCTCCATGGCCACCGGCACCCGAACAGACCGCAATCAGACCGTCAGCCCCCTTGTCGACCGCCTTGCGGGCATAGGTATTGTTGATGACATCGTGCAAGGCAATGCCTCCACAGGAGTGCGCAGCATCGTTGACCTCAACACGAGCACCCATGGAAGTGATCCAGATCGGCACCTTCCAACGCGCGCAGATTTCAACATCCCTTTCCAGACGCTCATTGGACCGATGAACAATCTGATTGACTGCAAATGGCGCTGCCGGACGGTCCGGGTGTGCCTGATTGTGGCGGTCCAGTGCTTCGGTAATCTGCTGAAGCCAGACTTCGAGCATCACCGGGCCTCCCGGCTCATCCCGCGCATTCAAGGCCGGAAAGCTGCCGACAATGCCCGATATGCATTGTGCGATAACCAAATCGGGGCAGGACACAATGAAGAGAGGGGCTGCCACAGCGGGCAGACGCAAATTTTGCAAGGCTGGCGGTAATCGCCGGTCACTCAGCATTCTATATCCTCGGCATCCTTTGCCAGAAAAAACCGGTTGAGCCAGCTTGCCACCAATGCCGGACGCCGAGCGTCGGCAATCTCCACCGTTGCATCCCAAACAACATCGATTTCAGCCATCTTTGGCCGTGTCAAACCGGCAAGCACAAACCGCCCGCGCACGTTGTCGCCACACCGAACCGGCGTCAGGAAGCGGACCTTGTCAAACCCGTAGTTGATGCCGATCTGCGAACCGATGATTGTCGGCTGCGCCTCCTGAGCCATTGCGGAGAGCAACGATAGTGTGAGAAAGCCGTGCGCAATCGTCCCGCCAAACGTCGTTTTCTCCGCTCTTTCCGGATCGACATGGATGAACTGGTGATCGTTGGTGACATTTGCGAAGGCATCAATCATCGCTTGATCGATCTGCTGCCAGCTGGACACGCCAACTTCCTGACCAACCTTCTGTTCCAGTTCCCCAACTGTGAGCGCCTGAGCCGACAGCAATACAGTCACTCATACGCCTCCTGGAAAAGATCCGGACCCGTTTCGACATTGATACCGCCACTGATCGGCAAAATTGCCCCGGTCACGTATGAGCCACCGGGTCCGCACAGATATTGCAATGCTGCGGCAATATCCTGCGGCCGGCCGACACGGCCAAGCGGGACCTGCGCCCCGACCCGCTTGCGGACTTCCTCGTCCGCAGTGGCGAATGCTGTCATGTTGCTGATGAATGGACCAGGTGCCAGCGCATTCACCGTGATGCGCTTTTCCGCAAGTTCCTTGGCCAGGATACGCGTCAAGTGATGCACAGCCGCCTTGGAAGCCGCGTAGCTGTATGCCCGGTCACCATGAGCCGTTTCGCCCATCACGGAACCCACGTTGATAACGCGCCCAGGGTCGTCGTCACTTGCCGAGGTTTCCAATAGCGCAAGCAACGACTGCGTCAGATGAAAAAGACCGGTGACATTGACGCGCATCACCCTATCCCAGGCGTGATACGGAAACGAACCAAGCGGCGTGCCCCAACTGGTGCCCGCATTGTTCATCAGGATATTCAACCTGTCCGTTCGATCGCCGAGCAATCGCACCAGCGCGTCTATACCCTCTTCGCTCGAAACATCCCCGCCAAAGCCGATTGCCTCCCCCGAATAGCCCAGCAAATTCAAGGCATCGGCTGCAGAAGTACACGCTTCTTCCCTGCGGCTGACGATAAACACCTTCGCGCCGGCGGCCATCAAGCCTTCAGCGGCCATTCTACCGATGCCTGTTGCTCCTCCGGTTACAAGGGCAATCTGTCCTTCCAGGCCAAACACGCTGTCAGGCCTCATGATGTCCCCTCAGAATAGTGTTTTCTCAAGGTGAGCTTTGAGACCTTGCCTGTCGCCGTGAGTGGAAGCGTATCCACAAATACGACATCGTCCGGCAGTTGCCATTTGGCGACGTGCTCCGCCAGCCGGTCCAAGATATCCTGCTTTTGAGGTTGCGCGTCTTCACGGGCCTGCACAATCAGCAGCGGTCGCTCGTCCCATTTAGGGTCCGGCACAGCAATGACGGCACAGTTGGCAATGCCCGGATGCGACATGACGATGTTTTCAAGATCGAGCGAGCTGATCCATTCTCCGCCCGACTTGATCAAATCCTTGGAACGGTCGGTGATATGCAAGAAACCATCGGGATCAATGGATGCAATGTCACCGGTGCAAAACCAGCCTTCTGAATCAAAAACGGGCTTGGATGCTGCCTCGTTCTCAAAATATCCGGAGGTGATCGTATTGCCCCTTACATAGAGATGGCCGGGTGTTGAGCCGTCATGCGGCAGACGATTGCCGTCGTCGTCAACGATTTTGAGATCGACCCCAAAAACGCGCCTTCCCTGAGACTGCTTCCGGTCGACACGCTGGTCAACCGGCATCCCGTCCATGGAAGGTGGCAGATTGCACTGGGTGCCGAGCGGGCTCATCTCCGTCATTCCCCAGGCATGGCAGACGTTGACATTCTTTTGTTCAAAGGCCTCAATCAAGGACCGGGAGGCGGCGGACCCGCCCACCACAATATCCGAGAACCCGTCCGGCAAGTGACCCCGCTGGTTGATCTCGTTCAAGAGCCCGAGCCAGACAGTCGGCACACCCCAGGCTGAAAAAACCTTTTCACGATCCATCAGGTCGAACAGGCTTTTGCCGTCGAGCGCGCCACCAGGGAAAATGAGGCTGGCCCCAGCCAGAGGCGCGGCATAGGGAAGCCCCCAGGCATTGACATGAAACAAGGGAACAACGGGCAGAATACGGACGCCTTCGCGCAAGACCCTGGGGATCGTCACGCACAGACTTAACGCATGCAAGACCGTTGAACGGTGGGAAAACAGCGTGCCCTTTGGGTTCCCCGTTGTGCCGGAGGTATAACAAAGACCGGCAGCCTGATCTTCTGGAAAGTCCGCCCAGTCGATTTCCTGCGGTTGGCCATCCAGCAGCTCTTCATAGCAAAGCGCGCCTTCAAGCGTTGTCTCGGGCATATGCGCCCTATCGGTCATTACGACGACTTGCAGGTTTTCCGGCAGCTGCGCCCGCAGCTTTTCGACAATGGGCACAAAGGTCAGGTCCACAAAGAGAACGCGATCTTTGGCGTGACCGACAATATAGGTCATCTGCTCGGCGGACAGTCTCGGATTGATGGTGTGGCATACAGCGCCTGATCCGGAGATGGCATAGTAAAGCTCAAAATGCCGATAGCCGTTCCAGGCAAGCGTTGCCACCCGGTCACCTTCCTTCACACCGAGCGCTGTCAAAGCGTGTGCAAGCTGTGCAATCCGGCCGGCAGTTTCCCGGTACGTCGTCCGGTGAATGTCACCTTCAGTCCGTACGGAGATGAGCTCTGCAGACGGGTGATTTTCCGCTGCGAACGTGATGAGGTCCGCGATTTTCAGCGGACGGTGCATCATCATGCCCTTCATGTGTTTCCTCCCAGAACACGCCCACGATTTTCGCGGTGCTTTTAAAGGGTTAGACATGAAACCTAGCGCGGCTTGGAGCACATAGAAAGGGGCGAAGACCGGAAACCCTTTGACAGCGGTCACCAGTTACGCCAAACCCTGCCCGAACAATTTCGACCCTGATGAAATGATCGCGCTTTTCTCATGACCCAGAAACTGGTCATTGCCGTGTGCACCGCGCAGCGGCCCAAGATGCTGATGTCCTGCCTGGAAAGCCTTGAAAAGCTGGTCAGGCCGGCGGGGACCGAATTGTCAGTGGTAGTCGTTGAAAACGAAGCTGAGCCGCATTTTACCGGCGCCGCCGCGGCGGACGTGCATGCTAAACTCAGCGTGCCGGTCCATTTTTCAGCCGAGAAGCGAAAAGGTATTCCTTTTGCGCGAAACAGCGCTCTGGAAGCTGCACTTGCGCAAGAACCGGACTGGATCGCTCTTATCGATGACGATGAACGCGCCGAACCGGACTGGATCGAGAAACTGCTTTCCGCCTGTGGAGCGTTCGAGGCTGAGGTCGCCAACGGACCGGTTCGCCGGATCTACGAAAAACCTGCGCCTCACTGGTGGAAATCCCAGCTGCTAAAACCGCGTCCAACCGGCACGGAAATAACAGAGGCTCCGACCAACAACATACTGATGAGCGCTCGCATTGTCGCCAAAAGCGGCCTTGGACTTCGCTTTGACGAACGCCTGACATTCGGCAGCGAGGACATCGACTTCTTTCGCCGCACGCACGCAGCCGGTGTCAAAATGATCTGGGTGGACGATGCCTTTGTAGAAGAGGATATTCCAGCCTCGCGTGTCACCACCGGGCGGCTTCTCAGCCGTATGCACATGGCTGCCACCTCCGGCGCATTCAACATTGTTTTGCGCGAAGGACGGCTGAAAGCCGCGCTGCATTTCATCCCCAAAAGCCTCAGACGCATGTTTCTCGGGTCGCTGGCGACACTCGTAGGCTTCACATTGAAGCCCTTTGCCAAAAAACGCGGCGAAAAACTTTACTATTATGGCCTGATCCGGTTGATGAAAGGGTCCGGCAATTTGCGTGGCCTGCTTGGCCGTGCCCACAATTACTATGATGTGATCGATGGCCACTGATGCGCCCCTGCACCTGAAGAAGCTTGCCCATATTCACCTGGGTGTTGACGGCGGCGCGGAGAGGTTCTTCGTGCGTCTCACCCGGGCATTTGCCAAACGGGGCGTCGAACAGATCGCCTTTATTCGCAAGGACCGGCCCTGGCGCGATGAACTTGCAGAGCACTGCGAGGTGCGCGAGATGACTTTCAGCCGATCACATATCAAGCGCCACGTCATTCGCTGGAACATCGCGCGTCAGATCAAGAGCTTTGGCGCGCTCGTGACCATGGGCTGGATGAGCCCCGCCAGCAAATGGTTGCCGAAGCCCGGCCCCGACATGCGCACGTTCCTTCGCCTTGGCGACTGGCCGGACGGTTTTCACACCTATGGCAATGTGGAACAGCTCATTGGCAACACGCCCGAGATCATCCGGCAGGCAATCGAGATGGGCTGGCCCGAGGAACGGGCACATGTGATCAGCAACTTTGTCGATCCGCTGCCTGAAGACAGGCGGTCCGTGAACCGTGCGGATTACAACACACCGGACAATGCAACCGTGCTGATCCATCTGGGCCGGTTCGTGCAACGCAAGCGGTTCGACCTTGCGATTAAGGCCGTCGCAAGACTGCCGGAGACTGTCCACGCCTGGCTGATCGGTGACGGCGAACTTCTGGACGACATGAAGGAACTTGCCAAAAAGCGCGGTGTCACAGACCGGGTCCATTTCCTTGGCTGGCAGCGCGACCCGGCACCTTTCTTGAAGGCCGCCGACATTCTCCTCTGTCCAACCGACGATGAGCCCCTCGGCAATGTCGTCCTGGAAGGCTGGAACGCCGGCCTCCCCGTCGTCGCCACCGCCTCGCCCGGCCCGAGCTGGTTGATTGAGCATGGCAAGACGGGACTGCTCAGTCCGTGTGGGGATGTGGATAGATTGGTTGGGTCCATAGAACGCATGCTTTGCGAAGATGACCTGTCTCAAAACGTGAAGGAAGCTGGCGCGGCTTGGCTTGAGCGCGAGTATTCAGAAACTGGCATAGTCGCCAAGTATGATGCACTGCTATTCTCGGGAACCTAACAACAGTTATTGCCTGAAAATCAGGTCAATCTATCAAAATAATAGCACTTCCGGAGAGCCTTGATCTCCGAAAAACCTTTGTCGGAAAGATACTTGCGCAACGCGTCGATCTTCTCGGGCCCGACGATATGGGGATGCATCTCGATGATGATTTTATTGACCCCATCCAGATTGCACTTCCTAAGAAGATCGATTTCAGCACCTTCGGCATCCATCACGATCGTTGAAGGTGCATATTCATCGATCACTGTGGAAATGGCATCTGCCTGAACGCGCGTGGCACCGCCATGTTGGCGGTCGATCAATGATGAGGACAAGACGCTTTCATCAAAAAAGAACTCAATCTCGCCAGCCTCAACAGCCAGTACTTTACAGCGTAAGTTCGGCTCTAGCCCATTCAGCGCATAGTTCTTTTCAATAACCCGTTTCATCGCAGGGTTCGGTTCGTAAGACAAAATACTGTCGGAACCGCAGATTTTTGCACAGGCGATTCCGATAAACCCGATCCCGGCACCAACTTCAAGCACGCGATCGGAAGGTTCGAGTGCCGTGCGAACCAGCTCCAATTCTTCGCTTTCATATCTTTTTTGAAAAAGCTGCTTCCGCACACCCTTGGGCACATCCTGCAAATCGGTCGTGAGTTGAATGCCACTAAGACTGATAAGTTTGAGGTCCAGCTTCCGCCGGATTTTATAGGCCAGACTGGCCAACGTTTTTTCGAACATCTATCATGTTACCTGTTAGCAACAACCGACGCAGCTTTCTCATACCCAGAAAGACCACTCACGACTAAATCGCGCTTTCCCTTTCGGATAAGGACGGCAAATACGCAAACGCTGCTGCAAAGTCCAGCACAAGGATAAAAACCATTTTTGGGCCTCATTGTGCGGAATCTCAACAATCTGCGGCAATTCCACTTAATTTTTTCTTGTCAACACTTATGCTTGGAACACAAAGAAAAATGCAATAAGGCGCTCTTCTCCGGACTTGTTATAAAGCGAAGAGCACCACAGCAAGAATCGATTCATTGTTCTCTCAGACCAAAGACGAAATGCCCAACAAATTGAAGACTTATCGTAGAAAAATCAAAAAAACTATTCGAGAGATAGTTAGGCTTATTTTTTTCACCCCAGAAATGAACAAAATTTCTGAAAATAGCGATACTTATTGGGAAATTCGAAAGGGCGGACAATTCGACCATTCGCTCAATTCGTTTCAGTCTTTTCGTGCCGAATGGATGACCGAACGTATTGAAGATGGTTCAACGCTCCTTGATATCGCTAGCGGCGAAGGGAAGATTCTTAAATACATCCAAGACAACAAAAACGTTCAGGCGACACCCACGGAAAACTCGGAGATTTGCCTTAACTACTTGAAAAAAAATGGGTTCAAACCACTAAAAATGGATCTATCTGATCCTAACTTTTTTGGAGAGGCTTCACGATATGACCATGTGCTACTTTGCGAAATACTAGAACATCTTCCTAATCCTGAGAAAATACTCAAACTGACAATCTCAAAGACAAATAAATCAGTTTTTTTTAGCGTCCCAAACACTGGTTATTTCCCCTACCGAGTAAGACTTTTGTTTGGTCGCTTTCCAATGCAATGGCGAGCACATCCAGGAGAACATCTTCGCTTCTGGACCCTTCGTGACATGAAGTGGTGGCTCCGTCAGCTCGACTTGGAAGAAAGATCAACAATCTGCTGTTATGAAGGTATTCCATTCTTCAAGACGGTTTGGCCTTCACTTTTTGCTGCAGCAATGATCATCGAAGTTAAGGTTTGAGTGTGAATATCCTGATTGTAGGAACACGTGCAGATCAAAGAGACGGTTGGGGCAAATACTGCTCGATGCTCCGTATGGCACTTTCACAACGAGCGAACATCGAAACTAAGCTAGCGATTAGCAATCTGAGTGCCAAAACAGATCTCGAAAATAGTGATTTTCAAATCAGATCCAATAGACGCCTCAATGTACGTAGGCGCGACTTGATAGTTGACCTGATCAGAAATTGGCAGCAATGGCGTGCAGCCGATGTAATTGTTGCTGCCGATGAGCTTTCCGCTCCAGTTTGTGCTTTAGCAGCACTCCTCTTCAAGAAACGATTGATGCTAGTGATCCACGGAACCTATGCAATCCGATGCTTGGATTGTAAAAAGTCAATGCTTTACAGGCAAGCATTCAGCGCCGCGGCCTCGATCATATCCGTCAGCAACTATACAAAGGCAAGACTGTCGGTTCGACTACCTCAGATTTCTGAGAAAATTCATGTTGTGCCACTTGCTGCTTTGCCCAGTCCTATATCTCGACCTTCCCAGCAACTGGCTGAAAACCACTTCTGCGTCGTCGGCGGCCTAAAACCTCGCAAAGGCGTAATGAGAGCCATAAAGTCACTAGAGATACTAATAAGGAAGGGGCAGGATGTTCGTCTAGTAGTGGTGGGTGAACAGTCGCACAACGATAGCTACGTCAAGAAGGTAATGGACTATGTTGCCAATGCGGACATTAGCGATCACATCACATTCTCTGGCTTTGTGTCAGAGAACGAAAAAAATCATATCGTGGCGACATCCATTGCCAATCTGCTGCCCTCAGAGAATGTTGGCGATGCCTTTGAAGGTTTTGGTTTTGTTCACCTGGAAGCGGGTTTGTTGGCTGTGCCGACAATTGGCAGTCTAAACTGCGGTAACGAAGATGCTATCCGCAACGGTGAAACTGGTTTTCTGCTAGAGCAAGGTGACGTTCAAGGCTTGGCAAAATGCATGGACGATTTTGTCACAGACAATGAACTTCGTAACAGAATCGGCCTGCTCGCTCAGGACTTCGTTTTCGGTTGGACCTGGCAGGACATCGCAGCCGAGTTCGAGAGACTGGCAACCATCGATGGAAAATGAGGTTTTCTGAAGTAAATGGATGCGCTCAATACCAACCGCTAACTTGGCTGGGCGATGTCATGGCAGCCAAACGTATCGCTCCAATTCTTTATCCACCAATGGTCGACCTTTGTGCTTGCGATGTATCGTTTCGATGACTTTACGCAAGGGGTCTTCGAGGCTAGCGGCATAAACCGCCGCACGCCCGTCACTTTCCAGCAGATCTTTAATTGAACAAGCAGGCATCGAGGGTACGACAAGAGCCGAACGGTTAAGCAGAAGAACGGGTTTGCGGCCTTCAAGAGCGTCAAACATCACAGATGTCAGCCCCTCAGTCACAACCAAATCCGCATTTTCCAGATACGTTTTATGCGAACCGAAAGACGCGTCAATGATTCCATTGGAAGGGTCCAGGACATGCTGGACATCTTGCGGGTAGAGGCCCCTATTTTCGAAAGCTCGACCCTTTTGTGCAGTGTCGCTGGTGGTTGTTTTTATCCGCAGAAATAACTCGATATGAGATATGTCGGCAACGACTGCACAGAACTCTTCAATGCACCGGACCGTGTCGAAACAACTTGGTGATATACCCCAAAAGTTTTGCGGCCAGGGAAGGAAATTTGGCGCATAGTACAGTTTGAAGGTGGTTCCATATTCAGTCGGCACGCTCGCTAGCTCGGTTACACGTGGAAGTTTCTCAACCATTTGCCGGTTGTCGTATTTTTGAACCTGAAGCGGTGAACGCGGCACCAAGTGAGACATAGAAGGAGCGCTGTTAAAGTGGCCTGCGCCAATCGTATCGACAATCTTGTGCCGAGACGTATTCCCATGGGACATTAGCGCGCCGTGACTGTACAAACGGCATTCGACATTCGTTTCGTGTAAGGCAGACGCAAAGCCTGCCAATCCTTCGTCACGAACGTGGTTTAGAATGGCGCTCCGCGGCAAACCGTTCCTTTTCAGAAATACCGCCATTGCAGCGCGATACGATGAAAAACCCGTCGCAGCTTGCCGGATTGTCTGCAGCACATAATCGTATTCTGCAGAAGAAAGCCCCAGGTTCGAAATGTCGAGTTGCTCAACACAGTCCGGCACAAGGGCTTTCGGCACGTCCAGTGCCACTTCAAAGCCAGGTTGAAACGTTCTCTGTTTCCAAGCGCTTCGAAGCGCTATGCGATGCAAGGACACCGATTTCTTCCCAGGCGATGGTTTGATGGCAATGTTTATCAGCCCGTCTTCAGAAAGTGGTATCTGCTTGCCACTCAACGAGCGAAAGTCGAGTCTGTATTCCCGTCCCCAGATCACTCCCGGCGCTTCTCTAGCACTCAGCTTAACATCTGTTGCTGCCAGGGCTGCAGAGAGAGGTACAGGCTTTTCAATTGGTAGATACCTGTCGAGTGCGCCGCTTGCTGTGTAAAAGATTTCGGTTTCAAGGCGATTCCTGAGACGCTCCCTGAGATAGAACGCAAGCAGAGCCTTCGCTACCTTTGTCAGCACTGCCGACCTGAGATCTGCTGGCCACGATCCTTCGGTCTTACCGCCTACGGCTTCCAGCACGCGCCATGCTTGATCGAGGTTTTCAGAAAGAAGATCGTCGGATACAAAATTACTCAAGCACAGATAGTCGACTCGACGCACTCGCAACTCGTGTCCAATATGCGCAGTACCAGCAGCGATCCTATAGCCGTCGCGTTGAAAATCCAAAACACGGTCCAGGTCGCGCACGTGGCAAAGCACTATTGTTTTTTCGTAATGTGTCATTTGGTCCAAGTTTTGAGCCGTGCCAGCCGATCGGCTTGTCCCTAACATTCATTCGCAATAATGCTGCGAAAGAACCGAGCTTGGATCGGCTTTACACGCCTCCACTCACAAACGCCAGACTTCACGTAGGATTGTGTGCTTGCGTCGCAATTGCAGCTGTGCAAATGATGCGCCAGAAAAGAACTTGCGGATGCCCCTAGGATCCGCGATTTCACGGGGTATCTTCAACTCGGCTAGGAAGTTACGGCTTCACGCCGTCAATTCACACTGCGCGAAGGTAAACAATCAGCCACAAATGTGCAGCTTTATTTTCTCGACGATCGCACCAACTTCGTCCGACTTCAATCGGATCATGTCATTGCGCGGCCCGGACTATTCCCAAAGCAACACAATTAGCGGTATGTTCTTCTGCCATAACCTGCTCTCAATGCGGGGAAACTATGTACCCCAGCCGTATATCTCCGAAGACGAATCCATAACCGTGATGTTCAACGGAGAAATATACAATTGCCCGGAAAAATACGCCAGTGAAACTCATTATCTTTATGACCTATACTTAGAATCCGGCTCGGAGTGCTTCGCCAAACTAGATGGTGAGTTTGCAATTGTTATCGCTGATTTTAAAAAATCTTTGTTGTTCGTTGCAAGAGACTGTTTTGGAACGAAACCCTTGTTTTTTGGCGCTCACGGCAATGAATTTGGTTTCGCTAGCTACCGAGATCCTCTGAAGGTTCTCGGTTTTGATGAGATAAGACAGCTTAAACCCAACCACGTTGTCGAAATGAGCCTCGATGGCACGAGTATAGTTGAACACCAAATCTATACTTTCAACATCGCCCAATACAAATCAGACTTAAGCAACTGGATTGCAGCCTTCGATCAGGCTGTCGCAAAACGCGTCAAACACATGCGTGGAAAAGCTTTTGTTGGCATGTCTAGCGGTTACGATAGCGGTGCGATCACTGCATCGCTGATCGCTCAAAAAAAGAGCTTTATGACTATCACCGTCGAGGGGCGCGAAGACCCCGACATTGTGAAATGGCGCATCGAGGCAGTGGAACGTTCGGGGAATCAGGCAATTAGAATCCATGAAACTGATCTAAAATTAAAAGAACTCCGTAGGTGGATTGAAAACTACGTCGAAGATCAACCATACCACATTGTCAACGATTCTGGAGAAAACTTCGGTTCGGGTAAAAGTATCCACAAAGACAATGCGGCACTCATACTCGCAGGCGTTTGTATGAGGGCGAAAAATGAAGGCGCATTAGTCTATCTTTCTGGGAGCGGAGCTGACGAGATTTATTCCGACTACGGCCACGGAGGGAGAAAATACTTTGCGCACAGTAACTTTGGCGGCATGTTCCCCAATAGTCTGCTCGGACGCTTTCCATGGTCCTCTTTCTACGGCAGCACACAGGCCGCTTATCTTGCAAAGGAGGAAATGGTCGCAGGTTCCTTCGGCATGGAAGCACGCTACCCCTTTCTTGATTTGGCGGTTGTACAGGAATTTCTAAACCTGAAGGCCGAAATTAAGAATAAGCAATACAAGTCCGTTATTCGGGAGTACTTGGTTTCACGGGAGTTTCAAGTAAAAGAAAACCAAAAGATTGGTTTCGGATTTATTGAGTCAAATTCAACGCCTGCATCTTACAAAAAGGCGGCCCGAAAAAAGAAAAAATCGATATTTAAGATTTGGTAATCGGGTAGCCATTGGCGAATGACGCCACTTCTAAACTGGGCGAAGTTGGTGAACAGTCAGAGGAAACAGGTTTGACAAAGGTCTGTATTTTTACGTCCGCTTATGAGGATGCCCATCATACTTTTGTGAACTTTCACATCGAAAATCTCTTCAACGGTAGTGTGAGCGTCTGCTGCACTGAAGAGACCCGCCCTCAGAGAAACGCCCGAAACCTTCTTGTCAGAGCCAATATTCCATTAGCTCCATGGCACAAGCTTCAAGTAAAGCTGGGCGCATTCTTCAGGAAACGTCAAAGACTGCCGGTTCGGGGCATTTACGGCTCTGAACGAGCTGCTATCAAAAGGTTTTTACGAGCTGAGAAGATCGATGTTGTGCTATGCGAATTCGGCTGTATCGGCTCGGAAGTCGCTGAAAGCCTCAGCAGTACAGGAATACCGATCTATACTTACTTCCGCGGCTATGATGCAACCGCGCGCCTAAATTCTCCTAAAGAGCGCGCGCTCCTCGCGCGCGCAGTCCCAAAGCTCAAAGGCGCGTTTTTCGTTTCTCGGTACCTTCTTAAAAACCTCGCCCAATACGGGATCGACAATCCGAATAGCCACATCATTCCAAGCGGTGTCAATACCGATGAATTTGTTCCCGGCAAGAAGACCATGGGCACATTTTTGGCGGTGGGAAGCCTCATTGAGAAAAAACGACCGGACGTTACGGTTGAAGCCTTCTGTCGCGAGGCAAAAGCTCACCCAGAAGCGAGGCTTACTATTCTCGGTGGCGGTCGAATGCTTACACAGTGCCAAGCGATAGTCAGAGAGCATGGGATGGAAGATCAGGTCAATTTTCTGGGCGAGCAGCCACATGACGTAGTGATGAAACATCTACAAATGTCCGAGTTCTTTCTGCAGCACTCGGTAACCGGATCCAATGGCGACGGCGAGGGTGCACCGACGGCGATTCAAGAAGCCTTGGCCTGCGGTTGTGTAGTATTGTCAACCCGACACGCTGGAATCCCCGAATTGGTTACCGAAGGAGAAACTGGTTTTTTAGTCGACGAGTTGGATCAAATCGGATTCCAAGGATTGATCAAATCCGCACTTGAGGGTGAGATGGAGATTTTCCGGATATCAAATCAGTCCAGAGAATACGCGGTCAGCCACCTTGATAATAGAGCCCTGATCAAACAACTTGAAGGTGTCCTTAGCCAAGCTCACGCTATGGAAACTCTTAAGTGAAAATTATCCAAAAAATCAAAAATCGCCGCCTCAGGCACCTAACAAAAAGTATTCTGAAGGCTCGTGGAGAAGCGTATGCTGTTCAGTTCAACAAAAAGGCCCGTCAACTGAACCTGACAGTTCGCGTAGAGTGGAATGGTTGTTTTTATACGGTTCGCGATGAAGCTCTACCCGACTTCTCGTACAACTTTTGTCATGAACGACAAGGGCATCTTGCCTACGCAAACGGACTTATAACACGTGCGAACAACTTGGGAGTCGCCTACTTTCTTTCGAAAATTGATTTCAAAGATGGAGACTGCGTTTTTGATTGCGGTGCGAATGTTGGTGATTTTAAACTCTGGTTCGAGATCAATAAACTCAAAGTCGATTATGTCGGTTTCGAGCCAAGTCCGAACGAATTTGCGTGTCTCCAGGTAAATGTAAAACCGGGCGTCGCCCACAATGTCGGACTTTGGGATCGCGACGGGGAGATGACATTCTATGTCAGTTCCCAAGGTGCCGATTCAAGCCTGATAGAGCCACCGGATTATGATGAGATGGTTATCGTACAGAGCCGGCGCCTAGAACAATACATAGATAGAAAAATCAAACTCCTCAAACTTGAAGCCGAAGGTGCCGAGCCGGAAATATTGAATGGAATAGGGGAAAATTTAGACAAAATCGAGTATATTACTGCCGATCTTGGATTTGAACGAGGTCTTAGGCAGGAAAGTACACTTGTTCCAGTAATCAACTATTTGTTAGCCCGAGATTTCGAACTGATCGAGGTCGGCCATCGGCGTATTTGCGCGCTGTTCAGGAACAAATCATTTAACAGTTATTACGACGAGTGAACGTGATGGCTATAATTAACCACCGATATCGCGCATGAGCCCGCATTCAATGAGCGAGTCTACTCCAGTGAATTTCTTACTTCCGCTGTAAAACAAACCGCCATTCATAAGCCTGTCTAGTTGGGTTTCGTAGTCCCGATAGTGACCCGCATTGTCAGTATGTTGCTTTCTTTCCAGTGCTTCTGCAATCTTGCTCCGGAAATCGTCCAAATACTTGAAATGCAGAAGAACACCCCACTCAGGTGCAATACTGATCTTCTTGTCAATTCCATGAACACCGCCGGAGAACATGTAGCCATGATCCCATTTTAGAAGTGGGACTTTACTTTGTACCGCAGCCGTATCCGGTACGGCGCTTTTCACCAACTTGAACAAAAATTGATCGCACCTTCGTCCTAGATCGCTTTCTGGAGCCCGTGTGCGGACTGAAAAAATGAGAGAAAGAAGTCCCTTGTCTAGCCATGTCTTCCGTCGTTTCGAATTCTGGTGAAATAACCTTTCACGAGTTCCTCCAAAAATATGCCGAGCGGGCGTCTTGTAACGCTTACCGTGGCTGCCTTTAAGTGGGTTGTATCGATATCCTTTGGGGTCAAAATATGAGCACCGATCAAGAAAGCTATCACCGACATTGTAGCTAAATTGCTTTAGCGGACCCTTGGGATACATGTCGACCATCGGGCAAAAAAGTGCTTGAAATTGCCGATTGTCCAATGAGCTGACCAGATCATCAATCTTCCGCCCGGGCCAACCAGGATAGACCAAAAGCTCGTCAACGTCTGGGAACAGCGTCCAACGCCCAAGCAAATACCGTTCACATAGCAACTGCCGCCAAACCGATTTGTATTCACTGTAGGGTTTTTCAGTTCGAATAACACTCACATCTGTTTGGGCCGCAAGGAAGTCCGAGGTTCCGTCATTCGACATGTTATCGACTACAATGAAGTGACGAATGCCGAGTTCGCGATAGTGTTTTAGAAAAAATGGGAAACGGAGAGCTTCGTTGAAAGCTAGTATCACTGCAACGACTCCGTCAGCCGGAACGGTAAGTGCATCTGCAGCCGGCGTTCCGAAGGCCTCCAAAATACGATGCTGGATCAACGTCCCGGTTAGCTGATCGCCCATTGAAGGCACCTAACTGACAGAATAAAAGTTTTTAGTCGCTGGTGTATCGAAGTCGAATCCGAATAATTCAATGTCGACAGCGTACCAGTCTGCAACAGTTTGAAGCGTCTCACGTGTATAGATTTCACGATAATCAGTCCGCGCACCTGTGCTAATGTTTCTGTGTTTCAGAATCGATTTCAGGCCCAAATAACGCCCAAGTTCGTCACCTAAGTATTCTTGGCGCAGGATGTCTGGCACTATCATTTCATTTTCATCGACGACATAGTCTCGTTGCGGGTACCAGCTTCGGATTGCCCTGTGCCAATAATATGGCTCCGCACCAAAGGAGTGACGCTCCGCCAAAAACTTTTCAAAAGTGGATTTGTTGTAATCTGCCTTTCCAGCACCATTCTTGCGCGTCTGTAGCGCAAACTTAAAACGCGACACTGTTCTAGACCACGGGTTTCTTACAATGGCAAATGCGCGGCACGCCTGTCTGACACAAACGTCAATATCGCGATAGCGGGCGTGTTCATAGGCCGGTGTCGCACCCTTTTTCAACATATGTTCTCTGAGGTCATCTGCATAGTTTTTGCTGACCAATCTTCTTCGGTTGGCTAGGATCAAACAACTTTGCAGTTCTGCGGCGTGCCTGATTGCCATTCCACCGTTTTTGGGAATATGAACGAACAGCCGTTTTCTTGGGACAAGACCCATCCTAACTGGCACGAATTTCAAGAAATTCTTGAGTTGATACTCGTCCATTCCGCCGGTTTCTTCTTCTTTTCATTATTCAATCGGATAGCTTAGAAGCAATCCTTGGCTTTGCACTAGCTGCTCACGCCCACAACACACGAGACTTCTGAACCTCAACGCCGCATTTCGATGCAGTGATGCCTTATCGCAATCTGCCAGGACTGTCCATTTCTGGGTTCGCCGTCGAGGTTGAATTGGACAGACTTTTCGGTTTCGATCTTAACATGGCGAACTCGTCGCATGATCAGGCCGTGTGTCAGATCATCGGCGCCCCTGTCGAGGAGGGTTTGGAGAAGGTCTATGGCCTTTCCTGACTTTGGGAAGGGAAGGATTGTCAGATCGAGGAAACCGTCGTCCAGTTTGGCACGGGGGCAGAGGCGAATGCCGCCGCCGGCGCGGCGGCCGTTGCCAATGGCAAGGGCGAGAAAAGCGCCTTCCCACTCAAATCCCTCCGCCTCGATCCGTGCCTGGCAGGCTGCAAGCTCGGAAAAGCGGTTGAGACCGGTAAATAGATAGGCGGCCCCACCCAGCACGCGCTTCAGGTTGGGATCGGTCTGCGCCGTGACCTGCGTGCCGAACCCCCCAGTTGCCATATTGACGAAGGAACAACCGTTGACCTCACCTATATCCATCGGCTTGGCACTTGCCCTGGCGGCAAATCGGAGACAGGAGGTGATATCTGAAGGGTCCAGGCGAATGTGCCGCGCGAAATCATTGGCGGTGCCAAGCGGCAGCACGGCAAAGGCGAAGGGGGGCTTTCACCTTCCGGCAAGCTGTGCAGAACGGCATCGACGACCTCGTGAAGCGTTCCATCACCACCGCCACTGACGAGTGTGTCGATCTTTTGATCCTGATAATCCCTGAGGGCCTCCCGAGCCAGCCGGGTGATATCTCCGGCTTCGAAAGTGACCCGAACCGATACTTCATGACCCATGGTGCGCACCGCCTCAACGGCAGCCCTTACGTCGCTCCGGCCAGCAGATTTACCGTTTAAGATCAGCCGCAGATGCTGTTTGTCCAAGGTTCTGTCCCTTCCGCTCAGGTGTTCGCGGTGATGTCTTCAGATCCGGTCCAGATAACTGATTGCATCGCGCATGTGGAGATGTTTCGAGCCAGATCAAGCGGCGGTCCAGTTCCAAAGTGTATCACTCCGTCCATTGGAACGTTTCGGCAATTCGTGCTCAGAACGATCGCAAGCATGGAGGCGTTTGAAGATCACCCCGGGAGCATGGTTTCGCGCGCCGTACGCGCGGCGCGGGCTTCTTCCATCAGCCATTGACGGAATGCGGAAACGACCGGGTGCAGCGTGCGTCCTTCCGGATAGACAAAATAATAAGCGCTTTGTTGCATTACGGAGAGGTCAAACAGGCGCACCAGACGGCCGGAGGAGAGTTCCGCCTCTACGAAAAAGCGTGGAATGAGCGCAGCACCCGCATGATGGATGGCGGCTTCCGAGATCATGACAAACTGTTCAAAACGCGCGCCTTGGAATGCAGCATCGGTTTCCACACCAGCAAGATCGAACCATTGCCTCCAGGCAAACGGCCTTGTTGCCAGTTGCAGCCGCGGCACACGGACAAGGTCCTGGGGCGAACGTATCTCGTGCCTGTCTCTAAATGCCCGGGATGCGACCGGAACAACCTCTTCGTCGAACAAGTGTTCGGCAATCGCGCCGGCCCAGACCGGATCTCCATGATGAATTGCACCATCGAACGGCTCTTCGCCAAAATCGAATGGCTGCAGGCGCACACTCAAGTTCAGCCCGGCATCCGGATACCGGCGCGCAAACCCTGCGAGACGGGGTGCTAGCCAGCGTGTGCCGAATGTCGGCAGAACGGCAAGGTTCAGAACGTCTGCGCTACCGGCATAGGACATAACCTGGCGCGTGGCCGCAGTCATTTGCTCAAGCGCACCACGAATGTCGTGCAGGTAGAGCCGGCCAGCATCCGTCAGCACTATGCGCTGCCGCACACGGCGAAACAGCTCCACGCCCAGTCTGTCTTCCAGTTGGCGCACCTGTTTTGAGATCGCGCCTTGTGTCAGGTGCAGCTCTTCTGCGGCACGTGTGAAACTCAAATGCCGGGCTGCGCATTCAAAGGCGATCAGCGTATCGGCGGGTGGGACGAATGCACGGCGCATGGCGATTGCTTTCAGTTCATTCCATTTTGTCATGAACCATGGAGCAGGTTTCGCTTTTCTGCAAACGTAATTGCACTAAAACCAGAGGAAACAGAATGAACACTGTCACGAGACGCCGAATTCAGCAGCCTCGACAGCCCCGCGGGAGAACACAGTCATGAATGCACCGGCTCAAATCAAATCCTCGCCAGCAGGTGGCGGCACCTTCGATTGGCAAGATCCGTTCCAGCTGAGAAGCCAGCTGAACGAAGATGAACAGCTGATTCAGGATACGGCGCGCGCCTTTGCGCAAGACAAGCTTCAGCCGCGCATCATCGAAGCCTACCGGGAGGAAAAGACTGACCGGGAAATCTTCAATGAAATGGGTGAGCTTGGCCTGCTCGGTGTAACGTTGCCCGAAGACTACGGCTGCGCTGGGGCATCTTATGTTTCCTATGGTGTTGTCGCGCGGGAAATTGAACGTGTCGACAGTGGCTATCGGTCCATGATGAGTGTTCAATCATCGTTGGTCATGTATCCAATTTACGCTTATGGCTCGGAAGAACAGCGGCAGAAATATCTGCCAAAGCTTGCCACCGGTGAGTATGTCGGCTGTTTCGGCCTTACAGAACCCGACGCCGGTTCTGACCCCGCGGGCATGCGTACGCGCGCGGAGAAGACCGATGGCGGCTACCGGTTGACGGGCACCAAGATGTGGATCTCAAACGCTCCAATTGCCGATGTCTTTGTCGTCTGGGCAAAATCTGAAGTGCATGACGGAGCCATCCGCGGGTTTGTACTCGACAAGGGCACGAAAGGCCTTAGCGCTCCGAAAGTTGGAGGCAAGCTCTCCCTGCGCGCTTCGATCACCGGGGAAATCGTCATGGATGGCGTAGAGGTTGGTGAAGACGCTCTATTGCCCAATGTTTCCGGACTAAAAGGGCCGTTTGGTTGCCTGAACCGGGCTCGCTACGGCATTGCCTGGGGCTCAATGGGCGCTGCTGAAGACTGTTGGACCCGTGCCCTGCAATATGGCCTCGACAGGGAACAATTTGGCAGACCGCTGGCACAGACACAGCTGTTTCAGAAAAAACTGGCGGACATGCAGACCGAGATCACGCTCGGCCTTCAGGCAGCGCTCCGCGTTGGCCGGCTGTTCGACGCCGGCAATGTTGCTCCGGAAATGATCTCGCTCATCAAGCGCAACAATTGCGGAAAAGCACTGGATATTGCCCGCCAGTCACGCGATATGCACGGCGGCAACGGTATCCAGGAAGAATATCATGTCATGCGCCACGCGCAGAACCTGGAAACAGTGAACACCTATGAAGGAACGCATGACATTCATGCGTTGATCCTCGGTCGGGCGCAGACCGGCCTGCAGGCCTTTTTCTAAGGGAATCAACTGCCTGACAATTGCCATCGACGCCTTGCCGGATGCACCGATACGCGCTTTTTGCTTTATAGACTGTGCAATTCCCTTAACTCAGGAAATTCAGTTGCAGCACAGGGCGATTGGGCACCGGGAGGGCGTTGATGGTCTAACGGCGAATACGAGTTGGCATGCCTCAATCGATTGGCACAGTGACGGTGTCACTCGGCAACCAGAAGCGGTTTTTCCGGCGGATCGTCAGATGCGCCTATTTCCGGTTCGCCGCCGTCTTGTGACATCGACTGCGCGGCTTCTACCGGCTCCAGCTCCATATCGGCGTCCTCGCGACGCCCTGTCTCTTGGCCGTTTGGCGCACCGACTTCATCGTCAGCCATCTTGCCGGATTGATCGTTGTCAGCTTCCAGTTCCTGGCTGATTTCGACGTGACTTGCCTCATTTCCGTTTTTGTCCGGAAGCGCAGTCCAGTCGATCAGTCTGGTCAACATGTCCTGAAGCACTTCGCGCAAACGTTCAACGCGGGTCTTGTCAGGCTCAAACGGCGGCGATTCATGTCGCAGATAGGCGCGTTGCGCCAAAAGCAGCGACATGGCGTGCACACCACGGTCCGGTTGCCCGAAGGTGCGCGTTATCAACCCGCCCTTTGCGTGCTCGTCAACACTGATTGAGAAACCTGGAAGACCTTGAAACGAACCAACAAGGAGGTTGCGGAGGTCGAGGTCGGTTGACCTGCCGTCCATGCTGCCGACACTGACCAAAGGCAGACCTTTGCCGGTCACGCCCTTAATATGTGAGCGCATGGACTGGCAATCCAGCAGAATGACCTTGCCATGCCTCTTCAACAACCTATTCAGCTGTTGCCTCAAAGCCTTGTGGAACGGATCATAAAAGAGCAGTTCACGTTGCTCGGTCTCGGTTGGACCGGGCTCCTCGTCTTCCTGATAGATCCGTTTTCCATCAAGTGTCGTCACCGGACAAAGATCGCCGTCGCTCTCATCGACGGACTTGTCCAGATCGATCACATAGCGGGACACCGTCGAGCGAATAAAAGTCACATCCAGGGTATGGTGAAAGTCAAATACGCGGTCCAGTTGCCAGGACAGGTCCGCCTGCAGGCGTCCTGTTGCATTCAGTCGTTTTGACACAGCTTTGGGTACGTCCGTGCCGCTGTGAGGCAGGCACAGAATAACAGGGCTTTCACCTTCATTTACCAGGATCATGCTGCAACGCCTAACTGACGATACCGACCGGTTGTAACTTGAAGAAATTGCTTAGAGGAAACAAGGTATATTCTGTTCAACTGCAGGGCGTGACTTATTCCCGACCTTCAACCGACTGGCTAATTGTCTTTGTTTTCAGAGCGTTAAAACCCACCTGGGTTCACGCGTCCTTTTTGACACGTCAAGATTAAGCTATCACAATTGCTCCATCCCTCTGTTCGCAATTGCAACAAGCCGACGGTAGGGCAGACAATCAACACCCACGTTCAGCATTGTTGCGGTCTTGACGGATAGGGCTGTAGCGACAATTTTGGCATCCGCCTTCAAACCAACCCTTCCAATAAATCCGTTCTGACCTCAGCTGGAAAAACAAGGATCTCCCCGTGACGCTGCGCAATGGCAAAGAGTTTTTGATGATCCCCGGCCCGACGAATGTGCCCGACGAAGTGCTGCGCGCCATGCACCGCCCCGCCGTGGATATCTACGAAGGGCCTTTGTTGGAAACCACTGATTATTGCCTTGCCAAGCTCAAGGAAACATTCCGAACCCAAGGCAAGACCTACATCTACGCCTCCAACGGCCACGGAGCCTGGGATGCAGCCTTGTGCAATACGCTTCGGCGAGGCGACAAGGTATTGGTGCTGGAATCAGGCCGTTTTGCACTCGGCTGGGGAGAAGCTGGAGAAATCAATGGGTTGAATGTCGAAGTCTTGCCGGGCTCCTGGGAGAAGAGTGTGGATCCCAAACGCCTTGAAGAACGTCTTGCCCAGGACAAGTCGCACGAAATTCGGGCCGTGCTGGTGGTGCAAGTCGACACGGCGTCTGGTGTCTGGAATGACATCGCTGCTCTGCGACAAGCAATTGATGCCGCCGGACACCCGGCCCTATTCATGGTCGATACCATTGCCTCGCTTGGCTGCATGCCTTTTGAAATGGATGCCTGGGGAGTTGATGTCGCGCTCACCGGATCCCAGAAGGGTCTGATGTGCCCTCCCGGGCTCTCCTTTGTCGCTGCAGGACCAAAAGCAGACGAAGCTCACAAGTCTGCAGACCTCAGGACCAACTACACTGACTGGACATTCCGTCAGGGAGCAGAACATTACCAAAAATACTGCGGAACGCCGCCAGAGCACCTTTTGTTCGGTTTCCGCAAAGCGCTGGAATTGCTTTTTGAGGAAGGCCTGGAAAATTCCTGGCATAGGCATGCGCTTTTAGGTGAAGCGACCCGCCGAGCAATTCAGGTGTGGTCGGAAGGCGGCGCTGTGAGCTTCAACGTCAGCGAACCACCCGCTCGCTCCAACAGCGTCACGGTGCTCAAGATTGGAGAGGGAAATGCAGCCGCACTGCGCGAGTTTACCAAGGAAGTCTGTGGCGTGACCGTCGGGGGCACTATTGGAGACCTTTCCGGCAAGGGTATCCGGATCGCGCATATGGGTCACGTCAATGCGGTTATGCTGCTTGGCACCCTTTCAGTTGTTGAACTCGGGTTTCAACGGCTCGGAATTCCGCATGGCAAGGGTGGTACTCAGGCAGCCATGGACTATCTGGCACAGTCGCTTTGACCTTTTAGCAACGGCATCCGCGTGTTTGCGAGTTCACCAAAGTCGCCAAGCGCCGCACTTGCCTTGCAAATCACTTCTCCAGCCGGTCGTCCAGCCGTTCGCAAATTGTTTTGAGGACTTTCACCCGGGCATGGCGCTTGTTTTCGGACGAGACAAGTGTCCAAGGGGCATAGTGCGTAGACGTCCTGTCGACCATGTCTCCTGCTGCGATCGCATACTGATCCCATTTCAATCGGTTGCGCCAATCCTCGTCGGTGATCTTGTGCTGCTTGTAGGCCGTATCTTCCCGCGCCTTGAACCGGCGCAACTGCTCATCCTCGGAAATCGCCAGCCAGAATTTGCAGACGATAAACCCGAAATCCGTCAGTTCCTGTTCGAATTCGTTGATTTCGTTGTAGGCCCGCAACCAGTCTTCATGACCTGCAAAACCCTCAACACGCTCAACCAGAACGCGCTCGTACCAGGACCGATCAAAAATCGCGAAATGACCTTTGCGCGGTAAGCGCCGCCAGAACCGCCAAAGATAGGGACGTGCCTTTTCCTCATCGGTTGGGGCCGAAATGGGATGAACCTTGTAGATACGCGGGTCGAGTGGGCGGATCACACGGCGGATAGCTCCACCCTTGCCGGCTGCATCGTTGCCCTGAAAGACAAGAACCACGCCTGTTTTGGTCATGGCCTTGCGGTCTGAGAGCTCCGACAGGATCGTCTGGTAACGTTCCCGCTGTTCCACATATTCGGCTTTTTCGAGCGATTCGGTCAGGTCAATTGTGTCAACTGCAGTCTCGCGTGTCAGACCACCGACGACCGGCGGGGCTGCGACGGATCTTGGCTCACCATCTTCGAGTTTCAGCTTCATTGACCGGGCAACGGTTTGAGCCAAGGCGACATCCCGGTATTCAGGATCCTGCGAGGGAATCACGAACCAGGGTGCATATCCCTTGGAGGTCTCAAGAATGATTTTTTCACCTGCTTCACTGGCCTTCTTGTGATGCTTGAGCGCCGCCCAGTCAGCAAGAACATGACGGGCGGCATGCTTCTTTGAGATTGAAGCGAGACGCTTTTCCTGCTCTTTTTTGGGCAGGTAGAACCAGAATTTGAGAATGAGCACGTCTTCGTTGGACAGCATCTCTTCAAAGCGGCGGATTCGCACCAGTGCCTTTTCAAAAGCGTCTTCGTCGATCCGCTTGTAAATCAGATCACGCAAGATCGACTGGTACCAGCTGCCGAAAACGATGGCTGTTTCGCCCTTTGCTGGCAAATCGCGCCAATAGCGCCAAAGCGGTGGGCGCAGCCGCGCTTCGTCCATCGGTTCACCGTAAGCGTTGCAAACAAGATGACGGGCGTCCATCCAGCCATAGAGCCTGGCGACAGCCTCACCCTTGCCTGCCCCGTCCAGACCATCGACCAGAATCAGCGTGGAAAAAGACTGCTTTTCAACGACCGGCAGCTGCGCTGACAGCAATGCCTCACGGATCTCCGGCTCCATTTTCTTGAAAGTCTTCTTTGTCATTTTCTGCGGTAAACGTGCTGATTCAAACATCAAAGCCTCCAGAAAAAGCATGGCGCGCGCGGCGTTGAGCACCCGCATGTTTAGAACTCTGCTTCACGTCAGAGCAGATGAACAACGTGAGAAACCCATTTTTCGCTATTGGATGAACGCATGTGCGCTTATATGAAGCAACAGTTGATACCGCCACGAAAGCAATGTCGGGCGGTTTCTGCAATTGATTTTGATACCTGATCCAACAGACAGATTTCTGTGACCGAATTTCTTGATCCAGTTCTGACGTTCATAGCCGAAAACCCATCTCTGGCAGGCATAATCTGTTTTCTGGCCGCCATGGGCGAAGCTCTGTTCATCATCGGATTGTTCGTCCCGACAACCGTTGTTCTTGTGGGGGCTGGAACACTGATTGGGCTCGGCAATCTGGATCCGGTGCCGATCTTCATTTGGACCACGCTCGGCGCGACCGCGGGCGATGCCATTTCCTACTGGATTGGCTGGAAGTTCAAAGACAAGATCAGAAAAATGTGGCCGCTTCGAAATTATACCCACATGCTCGACAGCGGCGAGGCATTCTTCAAACAGCATGGCGGCAAAAGCGTCTTTATCGGACGCTTCGTGCCGGGAGTGAAATCGGTGGTTCCCGGCATTGCAGGCATGGCGGGCATGAATTTCTCCCGCTTTACTGTCGTGAACGTCACATCTGCATTTGCGTGGGCGGTAGCACATCTGGGACCGGGTATCATTGCAGGGTCCGCTCTGAGTGCGATCGGCGAAATCAGCGGCCGCCTTGCGCTCGTGCTCGGTGTCCTGCTCTTGATCATCTTCCTGGCTGTCATGCTTGGCCGCTGGCTGATCCTGATTATCCTGCCTCTCTTTCCGAACGCCCATGCGGCAATCGTCAGCTGGTTCGCAAGGCACCGGAATCCGGTGTCACAATGGATCGCTCGAAACTTCGACCCGGCACACCCACGATCAAGCGGCATGCTTGCCTCCGCCTTGTTGCTGCTGATCAGCATGCCGGCATTTTTCTGGGTCGTAAGCGAGGTTGCCCCCGGCGAACCGCTGGTGCGCGCCGACCTTGCAATCTTGAATCTTTTCGACAGTCTGCGCACACCGGCCGGCGACAAGATCATGGTTTTCATGACGACGCTCGGCGACGGGATCGTGGTGACCGCTGTCGCGGTTGTCGTCGCAGGTTATCTCTTTGTTCGAAAAGCCTGGCGGCGCGGCATCGGCTTTGTTATCGCAATGGCCGGCACCGCAATGTTCGTGCCTTTGTTCAAACTGCTTCTGCATCGATCAAGGCCGATCGAACTTTATAGTGGGGCCGACGCCTACAGCTTTCCAAGCGGTCATGCCACGCTCAATGCGGTTCTTTTCGGCATTTGCGCCGTCTTGGCTGCTCATGACCTCAATCGATGGGCAAAAGCCGCCATATTCACCATTACCGCTGCCTTCGTGATTACGATCGGCTTTTCACGGGTCTATCTCGGCGCGCATTGGATGTCCGACGTGCTGGCGGGCCTGCTGTTCGGAACAGCCATGGTGTCTGCGTTCGCTTTTGTATTCGGTCCAATTCACAATGAAAAAATTGGCCAGTTGACGATAGGCTCCCTTGTGGTTCTCACACTGGCGGTTTTTGGAGGATGGCATCTGTCGACAAGCTTCGATCAGGCGCTCGTGACCTATCAACCCCGCGACCACAAGGAAATCATGACCGCCACCAGTTGGCGTGAGGGAGGCTGGATGGCCCTGCCGGCCAATCGGATCGAATTGAATGGCGACAGGGAAGAGCCCTTGGTCATCCAGTATTCGGGCCCGCTTGGATCCTTTGCAACTGCCGCGGAAAAACACGGCTGGCAACAACCGCCGAAATGGTCCCTGACAACTGCAGGCGGTTTCGTAGAAGGCAAGACGCCACCCGACTCACTCCCCATTCTGCCGCGCACTCAAAACGGGCGTCAGCCTGATCTTGTGCTTATACGCAATGACGACACGGGAACAGAGAGCGGACGATGGGTGCTTCGCCTCTGGCCAAGCCGCTACGAAATCCTTGACGCAGGCCAAATCAGCCCGCTGTTCGTCGGCAGTGTCGTGCATGAAGACATCCTGCGGCCGATGGGTGAGTTTTCAGGCCCAAGGACCGATGTTCATATTCCGGACCCTGCCGATAATCCCGCGCTCCTCGTGTCAGGCGCCATGACCCGCAAACGCGTGGACGGAACCGAAGTCGTGCTGGCCGAACAGCCAACCAATTCGGTCAAACCTGTCAGTACGCCTGAAAAATAAGCGGCCAATCCTCCGGTGCCATTTCGATACCGTCGCACTCAGACTTCTCTCTGAATTCCAGAAGTTCGAGCTCCAGAACTTCGCCCGGGGCATCTATCAGCCGGTGAACACGGTAGCTGCCGCAATCACCAACACCACGATTGAGGCTGGTCGTACGGATGAACCCTTTCGGACCGAGAATATCCGCATTCATGGCCTGGTAGGTTTCACCGTCTTTACCGGGAGGATTGGGCAACGTCAGGAGATTGCCCCAGCCCTGTGGCGGGTTTTGCGTGACCACAAGCGCTGTTGCGGCCTGATAGGCAGCCGAGATGCAGGGCACTTCCCAAAGCAGATAGTAGTCATTGATGACATATCGTGCGCCACCCCAGGCGTGAAACCCGTCGACATCGCATTCATCACCGGCACTTTCACGCACAAGCTGAACGGCTTCCGGTGGCAATTGAGACATATCATCCAGGATTGTCTGGCGGCCGATCGGAATACCGTTTGGCGGTCCCGGCACTCGCGTTTCAGGTTCGCGGACTGGCGTTGCCTTGGCCGATTGCGCAAGCGGCTGTAGGCACCCCAGATGGCCTTTTGCACTGGCAACAAACGGGACCTTACCCTTCTGAATGACGGTCATATCGGCATCTTTGATCCGATAGAGTTCACCTGAAAGTCCCACGTCATTGAACTCGACATGTACCCGGATTTCCCGGTCTTCAGTGGCATAGAAGTACTGCGAGGCAAGGCCGTTGATACTCTCGCCTCCCTCCGCCAAACGGGAGAGCGCGTAAACGGTTTCACCTATCTTGACGCGGGCCGGGCCCTGGTAGCCGTTATTTGCCGCATTGGCATGAAACAGAAAAGCGTACCGGTCCGCATTCGGATCCCTGTCACCTTGCCAAAGTGAAAAACGACACCGATCAATCCCCTGTTCGATATCTTCCTTGCCGAAAAGCTTCAAAGAGACCCTGATATCGTCATCTGCGGCCAGGGCCATGTTTCCGCCAGCCGCGTATATGGCAAGCATGCATGCGGTCGACAAAGCCCGATTGATCGTCATCTGCGCCCCTCCCCAGGTCGTCGCATCATCTGCGTAACAGCATTCAAGGCAGGTTGCCGCAAATTCCGACATGCTGCCAGACTGTTCTTTTTAACCAGTCTCCCTTTTGGTTGATGTCGAAAGTCACTTGCTACTTTTTTATTATATTCATATATTCGAACATATAGTAACAAAGGGCTCATCATGACCGAATTCACACCCCTACTCAGCTTCGGCGGCGGCGTTCTGATCGGCCTTGCCGCAGTTGCGCTGATGGCCGTTCACGGCCGTATTGCCGGCATCAATGGCATCGTCAGCGGCTTTCTGACCACGCAACTCAACCAAGACTGGGCGTGGCGAGCAGCCTTTCTGGCCGGCATGATAGCAAGCCCGCTGATCTTTCTTGGTCTCAGCGGTCAGCTTCCAGCAATCTCCATCCCGTCTTCACCTCTGCTTCTGGTCGTCGGCGGTTTTCTGACCGGCGTCGGCACAACATTCGGCTCGGGATGCACCAGCGGTCACGGCGTGTGCGGAATGTCCAGGCTGTCCGGCCGTTCATTTGTGGCGACCGTGACCTTCATGGTGACAGCTGCGACCACCGTTTATCTGACCAGGCACGTTTTCGGAGGCTGATGAAATGAGACTTCTATTTGCATTCTCCTTCGGCCTCCTCTTCGGATGCGGCATTCTGATCTCCGGAATGGGCAATCCGGCCAAGGTTCTGAACTTCTTCGACGTGGCCGGAACCTGGGATCCGAGCCTCGCCTTCGTGATGGGAGGTGCCTTGCTTGTCACCGCAATCGGCTACCGACTGATTTTCCGCATGCAACAACCGCTTTTGGCACAGGCCTTCACACTTCCAACAAAGCAGGATCTGGACACCAGACTTGTCGGTGGTTCGGCCGTTTTCGGCATCGGTTGGGGGTTGAGCGGCTTCTGCCCGGGCGGTCTGGTCCCGGTCCTGGGGATTGGGCTGATGGAACCCTTGATGACATTCGCTGCGATCATCGCAGGCATGCTGGCAGCAAGATGGGCAATCTCGACACGTTATCGGACAGACACGGCGCAAGCCTGATCCAGGCAGCGACAAGCTTTAGGGAGATGAACATGAGCACATCGAATTACCCGGTCGACATGACCCGCACACCGGAGGTCAAAGCTTTCTTTGACCCGGCAACGAACACAATCAGTTACGTGGTCAAGGACCCGGCCACCAAGGCCTGTGCGGTTGTCGACAGCGTCATGGATATCGACTATGCGGCTGGCAGGATCACGTACGATCATGCCGACGAGATCATTGCCTATATCCAGGAAAAAGACCTGAAGCTGGAATGGCTGATCGAAACGCATGTACACGCGGATCATCTTTCTGCCGCTCCCTACATTCAGGAAAAGCTCGGCGGAAAGCTGGGTATCGGCGAAAAGATCACTGTTGTTCAGGAAACCTTCGGAAAGGTGTTCAACGAGGGCACCGAGTTCCAGCGGGACGGAAGCCAGTTCGACAAACTGTTCAAGGACGGCGACACCTATCAGATCGGTGAGCTGACTGCGTTCGTGATTTACACGCCCGGTCATACACCTGCCTGCATGGTTCACGTCATGGGCGACGCGGCCTTTGTTGGGGACACGCTGTTCATGCCAGATGGCGGTTCTGCCCGCGCTGACTTTCCGGGCGGCGATGCCGCAATGCTCTACGATTCCATTCAAAAGCTGCTCGCCCTGCCGGACGCCATGCGATTGTTCATGTGTCACGACTACGGCCCGAATGGCCGGGACATTCAATGGGAAACGACTGTTGGCGACGAAAAGGAACACAACATTCACGTCGGTGGTGGCAAGACGAAATCCGAGTTCGTCAAGTTCCGCACGGAACGCGATGCCGTATTGGACATGCCGAAGCTCATTATTCCCTCGCTTCAGGTGAATATGCGCGCCGGCCAACTTCCTCCGTCGGAAGACAATGGCAAAACCTTCCTGAAGGTGCCGGTAAACGGCCTCTGAAACCCGGAGAACGAAGAACGCCAACCCGCATCTCCTGAGCGAGGGGATGCGGGAAGGCGCAAGCTGACGATTTTCAGTCGGTGCCGACAGGAGGCGGCAATCCCATGAAACCCATCAATGAACGCATCTCGGTAGCCCCGCAAATCCGCCCGCAGGATCTGGCAGACATCGCACAACAGGGATTTCGATCCGTGATCTGCAACAGACCGGATGGAGAAGGTGCGGACCAACCGGTGTTTGAGGAAATCGAAGCTGCTGCGAAGAAGCTCGGGCTGGAGGCGCGCTATCTGCCAATTGTTGCCGGCAAGGTGCAAGACGAGGATGCGGACGACTTCAGCAAATTGATGGAGGAGTTGCCAAAACCGGTTCTGGCCTACTGCCGCACAGGAACTCGCTCGGCAACGCTTTGGTCGTTGTCGCAGGCCGACACGCTGCCATTGGCCGACATTCTGTCACAGACAAAGGTAGCCGGTTACGACATGGCCGGCGTCGTGCGCCGGATTGCAAATGGCGGGCGGACACCGACGGATGCGGTGGAGGATGCAAGGTTCGATATTGTGGTTGTCGGCGGCGGAGCTGCGGGCATTTCGGTTGCCTCCAGTCTTCTTTCCAGGAAAGCCGATCTGGATATCGCCATAATAGACCCCGCAGATGTGCACTACTACCAGCCAGGGTGGACCATGGTCGGCGGCGGGGTCTTTCAAGCCTCCGATACGGCACGGACCATGGGATCGCTTATTCCGAAAGGCGTGCACTGGATCAAATCGGCGGTTGCCGCCTTCGAACCGAAGGACAATGCCATCCTTCTCGATGGCTGCCGTGTGGTGAAATACGGCCGCCTGGTGGTTTGTCCGGGCCTCAAACTGGATTGGCACAAGATCGAAGGCCTGGTCGACACACTCGGCAAGAACGGTGTCACATCGAACTATCGATACGATATGGCTCCCTACACCTGGCAGCTGGTTCAAAAGATGCAGGAAGGCCGCGCTGTCTTCACGCAGCCGCCCATGCCGATCAAATGTGCCGGTGCCCCGCAAAAGGCGATGTATCTGTCAGCAGATCACTGGAACAAGGCAGGACGGCTTGGCCAGATCGATATTCAGTTCATGAATGCCGGTGGCGCTCTGTTCGGGGTCAAGGACTATGTTCCCGCCTTGATGGAATACATAAAGCTTTATGACGCCGACCTGAATTTCTTCCACAACCTGATCGCCATCGACGGGCCCTCCAAAAAAGCGGTTTTCGAAGTAAAAGCCCCAGACACGGAGCCCAAGCGAGTTGATGTCGAGTTTGACATGATCCACGTGACACCACCCCAAGTCGCGCCCGATTTCGTCCGGGTTTCGCCGCTCGCCGATCCGGCAGGCTGGATCGATGTCGACCAGTCGACTCTCAGGCACAAGACGTTTGAAAATATCTGGTCTCTGGGCGATGTCATGAATGCGCCGAATGCCAAAACCGCGGCAGCTGCACGCAAACAAGCACCAGTGGTGGCTGAAAATATCGTTTCCGACATACAAGGTCATAGCGCCACGGCCCAATATGACGGTTATGGATCCTGTCCGCTTACGGTTGAGCGCGGCAAGATTGTGCTTGCCGAGTTCGGTTATGGTGGAACACTGTTGCCGAGCTTTCCGCGTTGGCTGGTGGACGGGACCAGGCCAACGCGGACTGCATGGCTCTTGAAGGAGCGCATTTTGCCACCCGTCTATTGGCGCGCCATGTTGCGCGGCAAGGAATGGATGGCAAAACCTGAAAAGGTCAGTGCTGCCTGACCGCTGTTGAAGAGTACTGTCCAAACCTCCTTCGAGCCGGTTTTCCGGCTCGTTTTTTGCTCTCAAAAAGGTACATGATGATCCGGTTTCAGCGATATTTGCCCGTTCTTGACTGGGGCAGCCGCTACGACAGGGCGACGGCAACCAGCGACCTTGTTGCCGCGGTGATCGTGACGATCATGCTGATCCCGCAGTCGTTGGCCTATGCGCTGCTTGCGGGACTTCCACCGGAGATCGGGCTCTACGCTTCCATCCTTCCTTTGATCGCCTATGCGATTTTCGGCACCAGCCGGGCATTGGCCGTCGGTCCCGTTGCCGTTGTGTCGCTCATGACTGCTTCTGCAGTGGGTGAATTTGCACAGCAAGGCACTCCGGAGTACCTGGGCGCAGCTATCGTGCTGGCTTTTATCTCGGGCCTGATGCTTGTGCTCATGGGGCTGTTCCGCTTGGGGTTTCTGGCCAATCTTCTCAGTCACCCGGTCATCTCGGGTTTCATAACCGCTTCAGGTCTTCTGATTGCCTCCAGCCAACTGAAACATATTCTCGGTGTTCCAGCCCATGGTCATACGCTTTACGACATTGTTCTGTCGATCGCGTCCCACCTCAATGAAGTCAACTGGATCACCTTCGCCATCGGGTCCGCAGCGACGATTTTTCTGTTCTGGGTCCGGAAAAGCCTGAAAAAGATGTTGCTCGGTCTGGGGCTGAAGCCCTTTCTGGCCGACATCCTGACCAAGGCCGGCCCGGTGGCGGCCGTTGCTGCAACGACGACCCTTTCGGCGGCCTTTCAACTGGGGGAGCACGGCGTCAGGATTGTTGGTGATATTCCTTCCGGCTTGCCAGCGCCACAACTGCCGTCCTTAGACAGCGAGCTTTGGCTGGCCATGGCCGGTCCGGCGCTCCTGATATCGGTCATCGGTTTTGTGGAGTCTGTTTCTGTCGCTCAGACGCTGGCGGCCAAGAAACGCCAACGCATTGAACCGGATCAGGAATTGATCGGCCTCGGTGCATCCAACATAGCTTCGGCGGTCTCCGGCGGGTACCCGGTCACCGGCGGCTTTGCGCGCTCGGTGGTCAACTTCGATGCTGGTGCTGCAACACCTGCAGCCGGCGCATTCACTGCCGTCGGTATCGCGCTTGCGACGCTGTTTCTGACACCACTTCTGACCTATCTGCCACAGGCCACACTTGCAGCCACAATCATCGTCGCCGTTCTTTCGCTTGTTGATTTTGGCGCTATTCGAAGGACCTACGCCTATTCCAAAAGTGACTTTGCGGCCATGGCGGCCACCATCCTTGTCACTCTGTTTTTTGGCGTCGAACAAGGCGTGGTGACTGGCGTCGGCCTGTCGATAGCACTTTATCTCTTTCGTTCCAGCCGACCTCATACTGCGATCGTCGGGATCGTTCCAGGCACTGAGCACTTTCGCAATGTCGACAGGCACAAGGTCATTACCAGTGACAGCGTTCTGACTTTGCGGGTGGATGAAAGCCTCTTTTTCGCCAATTCAAGGTATCTGGAGGATCGGGTCTACACCCTGGTGGCAGAAAACCCGGATATAGACCATGTGATTCTGATGTGTCCCGCGGTGAATGCCGTTGATGCCAGCGCGCTGGAAAGTCTTGAAGAAATCAATCTCCGGCTCTCGGATTCAGACGTCACTTTTCATCTGTCGGAAGTCAAGGGGCCTGTTATGGATCGATTGAAGCGTACTGATTTTCTGGATCACCTGACCGGTCAGGTGTTCTTGAGCCAGTACGACGCCCTGTGCGCCCTTGATCCCCTCACGGCACATATCGCGGAATCGCGCACGCCCAAGAAAACGGCTCCATCAGCCGTCTGGTCGGGACCCGAGATCTAGTTTCCGGGTCAGTTGCTTTTCTGGGACTGCAGGATCGGGATGATCTTGCGGCAAAACCTGAAGTGAACGGGTACTTTTTCGCCTTCCTGCACGAGCAATCCATCTGAGCCACGCGGCTGCACGGTCACCAACTCGATGGATTCGCCGCCATCGTTCGAAAGGCAGTTGATTGCAGCACGCTGGGTCATGCGCCCGCTGCGTTCGGCTCCATAGACCTGGCAAATCCTGCCCGGCGTTTCCAGCAATCCCCGATAGATCACCAAGGCCGAGCCCGGTTCGCTTCGATCGACACGCGGCACAGGGCAGTTTTCCAGTTCACGAACCCAGATCCCCTGGGCGAATTCGGCAAATCTCAAGTCGAGCGTCTTGCCCTGCAAAAGCGGGGCGGATTTGGGCACCTGGAAAAGACGATCTCCCTTGCCCGCATGCGCCGCAGAAGAAAGGGCAGCGAACAGGCTCGCCAGAAAGACAACATTCAATAGTTTTCGCAAGCGCCAGTCCCCTCCCGGTTTGGCATGTCCAATCGGTCAACACGTTCATGTGTGTGCATTCCGAAACGACTTCTAGGACACGCAATTTCTCACGTGAGGTCAACTCTATCGTTTGTGCAACTTCTCTATGACCCTTGAAAAAATCGAACAAACGTGGAACAAAATTGGAATGAATAACGATATTGGGCAATCCCCCGGCCGACTGCAACTCGACGATCCCTTGAAGGACGGGCGTCAGTCCGACACCGCGCTCAAGGTTTGGCGCGGGACAGCCCGTTTGCTCCGGCAGCTCAACTTCGCTTCGCTTGCGGAAGTCACGCTTGCCTCATCCCGCCGCGCTGATCTGATTGCGCTCGGACCAAAACACGAAATATGGATTGTCGAAGTCAAGTCTTCGATCGCCGATTTCCGCGCTGACAGCAAATGGCCCGACTATCGGGAACATTGCGACCGGCTCTTCTTTGCAACTCACCCTGACGTCCCGCTGGACATTTTTCCGGACGAAGCGGGGCTGATTGTTTCCGACGGCTATGGCGCTGAAATTTTGCGCGATGCGCCTGAGCACAAACTCGCCGCTGCAACGCGCAAATCGGTCACTCACAGATTTGCCCGTTATGCTGCCAATCGCCTGCATTCCCTGTCGGACCCCGACGGCACTCAAGTGCTCGACCGGATGTAGGGTCGAGCTCTGCAAATCCGAAAGCAGTGCGCAACGTAAAGACAACAAGGTCAATCGTCGGGTCTGCGCAACAGTGTCATCTTCAGTTCAAGTGGTCTGGTTCAAAAGGGACCTGCGAATACAGGATCATGAACCTCTAAAACGTGCCGCGCTGAGAGGCCACGTCCTGCCGCTTTATGTCGTTGAGCCTGCGCTTTGGAACCAGTCAGACTTTTCCGCACGGCAATATGCATTTCTGCAGGAATGCCTGGAGGGCCTTAGGGAAGATCTTGCATTGCAGGGCCAGCCGTTGATCGTTCGCGTCGGCGCTGTGACTGATGTTTTGACACGACTTTCGCAACAGGCATCAATCACGGGCCTGTGGTCTCACGAGGAAACGGGAAACGACTGGACCTATCAGAGAGACAAACAGGTCGCTGACTGGTGTCGCAGGAACGGGATCGTTTGGACCGAATGTCGACAAACCGGTGTCATTCGCCGCCTTAAGTCCAGAGACGGGTGGGCGAACCGCTGGGACACGTTCATGGCCATTGAGCCTATTGAAACGCCATGCCTCAAACCCTTGTCCGCCATTGACCCCGGACACGTGCCTGCGGCAAGCGAGGTTGGTCTTGCGCCAGACCCGTGCAAAGGACGGCAAATTGGCGGCAGAAAGGCCTCCTTGGACACACTGGAGAGCTTCTTTTTCAAGCGCGGTAAACCCTATCGCGCTGCAATGGCGACACCGGTCAAAGCCTTTGATGCTTGCTCCCGCATCTCTCCGCACCTTGCGTTCGGCACCCTGTCCATGCGTGAAGTCGCACAGGCGACATGGGAGCGACAGCGCGACCTGAAACACTCAAACGAACCTGGCAAAAGTAAGTGGCAGGGAGCCATGCGCTCCTTTTCCGGACGACTCCACTGGCATTGCCACTTCATGCAGAAACTGGAAGACGAGCCGCGTCTGGAATTCGACAACCTGCATCGCGCCTATGATGGACTGAGGTCAAGGGAACCGGACGAAACACGTCTGAGGGCCTGGCAAAATGGTGAAACCGGTCTTCCATTTGTCGACGCATGCATGCGTGCGCTACGGCATACCGGCTGGATGAATTTCCGCATGCGAGCCATGCTGATGGTAGTTGCCAGTTATCATCTTTGGCTCGACTGGAGAGCCCCGGGGCTCCACCTCGCCAGACTGTTTACAGACTACGAGCCGGGCATCCACTGGCCGCAGGTGCAGATGCAATCCGGGACGACCGGGATCAACACGATCAGGATCTACAACCCGGTGAAACAGGGACAGGATCAGGATCCTGATGGCGACTTTGTCCGACGCTGGGTGCCGGAACTGGCCTCGATTGATCCAAACTTTGTTCATGAGCCCTGGAAAGCAGACAACGCATCGCAGGTACTCGGCAAAACTTATCCGTTTCCTGTGGTCGATCACTTAAGCGCAGCAAAGGAAGCACGGGAAAAGGTCTGGGCTGTTCGCAAGGGCCAGGCTTTTCGGGGAAAGGCGGCCGATATCCAATCGAAACATGGCAGCCGAAGAAGCGGAATTCCGATGCGCGGACAGAGTGCAAGCCGCCTCAACGCCCGCCGAAAGGATCCGAGACAATCGGACCTCTTTGGAGAGGATACATGAAGATGCGCAAGAAAGGCGACCTGCCCGAGAAGCTATGCACTGCCTGCGGTCGCCCGTTTTCGTGGCGCAGAAAATGGGCGAAGACATGGGAAAGCGTTCGATATTGCTCGGAACGTTGCCGCCGTCAGCGGTCGCCTGTTGAAGACTGCGCTGGCCGGGCCGACTGACCAGCGCAGAAATGTGCCGTTCTCTTAGACGAACAGATTGGCGAGGCTTTCAAGATATTCCTGCTTGCCGGATTTCGGCTGAGGCTCCAGATCGCTGGCGTGTACCCTTTCAGCCAGAGCTTCAAGAGACGAACCGCCTTTGAGTATGTCGGCGTTTTCCGGCTTTTGCCAACCGGCATAGCGGTCGTTGACAAAGCCTTTCATCCGGCCGTCCTCAATCATTTCAGCCGCCGCCTTCAAGCCCCGCGCAATTGCGTCGGCGGAGCCGACATGCGCCTGGATCAGATCGACCGGATCCAGCGACTGACGACGCAACTTGGCATCGAAATTCGTACCCCCGCTGGTGAACCCACCGGCCATCAGAATTTCATAATATGCCAGTGCGAGTTCAGGGACGTTCATGCCGAAATGATCGGTATCCCAGCCACACTGATAGTCATTCCGGTTCATATCCACAGAGCCGAAAATGCCGAGAGACCGCGCCATATGCAGTTCGTGTTCAAAGGAATGACCGGCCAGGATCGCATGGCCCTGCTCGATGTTCATCTTGACTTCGTTTTCCAGCCCATAGGCCTTCAGGAAACCATAGACGGTGGCGACATCGTAGTCGTACTGATGTTTGGACGGCTCCTGAGGTTTTGGTTCAATCAGGATGGCGCCCTTGAAGCCGATCTTGTGTTTGTACTCAACCACCATGTTGAGGAACCGGCCGAGCTGATCGAGTTCCTGCTTGATGTTGGTGTTGAGCAAAGTTTCGTAGCCCTCACGCCCGCCCCATAGGACATAGTTTGAACCGTTCAGGCGCTGGGTCACGTCCAGGGCATTCTTCACCTGTGCCGCAGCGTAGGCGAAAACATCCGGGTCCGGGTTCGTGGCGGCTCCGCTCATGAACCTGCGGTTGGAGAACATGTTCGCCGTTCCCCACAACAGGCTGATGCCGGTATCGGCCATTTTCTTTTCAAAGATATCGGCAATCGCGTTTACGTTGGCGTTGCTCTCAGCAAGCGTCTTGCCTTCAGGGGCAATATCACGGTCATGGAATGTGAAGAACGGCATGCCCAGGATCTGGAACATCTCAAAAGCAACATCGGCCTTCAACCGGGCCTGATCCATCGGGTCGACACCGGCAGCCATCCAGGATCTCATGAAGGTTTCGCCACCGAATGGATCGGAACCAGGCCAACAGAAATTGTGCCAGTAGCAAACCGCCAGGCGCAAATGGTCTTCCATGCGCTTGCCCAGAACGATTTCGTCCTTGTTGTAATGGCGGTATGTCAGCGGATCGCGGCTCGACGGACCGGCATATTGAATCGGCTGCAAATCGCCAAAGAACCCAGTGCTCATGATCAAATCTCCTTGGAATTTCAGAACCCGGACTGCTTCAGAGCCGGATATAGCTTGCGCCAGCGCCCATAGGCCTCAGCGTATGATTCTGTCAGTGCGGGACGGGGCTCTATGCTGGCCCTGATGGAAGGCTTTGAGAAAATGCCCTCCGTCGTCCCGAGTGCAGCTGCCTGACCGAGGCGCGCTGCCCCGAGCGATCCGCCGAAGTCTCCGTCAACCGGGACATCCACGGTCACGTTCAAAAGACTGGCGATGATTTCCAGCCAGGTATCGGAGCGCGACCCACCGCCTACCGCCAGCAGCCGGTCGACACGCGTGCCTGCGACACTCAAGGCCTCAAGGCAATCGTTCAACGCAAAGGCAACACCATCGAGAACAGCATGTGTCAGTGCGGCGTCGCCAGTGTCATGCGAGATCCCGAAAAAGCCGGCGCGGATGTCGACGTCATTGTGTGGTGTCCGCTCACCGCCGAGATAGGGCAGGAATGAAACTGCCGAAGGTGCCGACACTTCCGGCAGTTCAGCGGTCAGTGCCGCAGGTGTCTTTTTCAAGACGCCTGCCAGCCAGTTCAGGCTGTCGGTTGCAGACAGGATGACCCCCATCTGGTGCCACGTGTCCGGCACGGCATGACAAAACGCGTGAACCGCACCTGCAACATTCGGTGAAAAACGGTCGTTCGTAACAAAGAGCACGCCGGATGTTCCCAACGATACGAAGGCTGATCCCGGCTCGACCGCACCTACCCCGCATGCAGACGCTGCATTGTCGCCGCCACCGCCTGCAACGACAGGGGCTTTTTCAATGCCCCAGCGTGCGCAAAGATCCGGTTTCAGAGTGCCGGAAGATGACGAGCCTTCTACAAGCCGTGGCATGTGAGCGCGCGTCAGGCCTGTTGCTGCAAGCAGGTCGTCGCTCCAATCCCGTTTTGCAACATCCAGCCAAAGTGTTCCTGCGCTGTCGGACATGTCCCCGGCATATTCACCGGTCAGCCTGAACCGGACATAGTCTTTCGGCAGCAGCACTTTGGCAGTGCGCGCAAAAATGTCAGGTTCGTTTTCACGGACCCATTGAAGTTTTGGTGCGGTAAAGCCCGGCATGACCAGGTTGCCGCCAAGGGACAAAAACTTCGGTTCAGCTTCCTGCAGCTCTGCACATTGCTTGCTCGAGCGGCCATCGTTCCAAAGGATGCAGGGTCTTAGCGGCTGGCCAGCGTCATCCAGCAAAGTTGCCCCGTGCATATGCCCGGAAAGTCCGATGCCCTTCACCGCGGCCAAAGCGGCCGGAGCCTGAGCCTTCAAGGCATCAAGAGCGTTTTCACACGCTGTCCACCAACTGTCCGGGTCCTGCTCAGACCAGCCTGGATGCGGGCGCTCGACAGTCAGGTCCGATGTTGCCGAGGCAACCAGTGACTGGTCCTCATCAAGGAGTATGGCTTTGACCGAACTTGTGCCGATATCGAGACCGATATACATGAGGTGCGTTCCTCAAACTGCGTCAAAAAGAAGGCCGAGTCCCCTGGCCGGGTATCGGCACGACGTGTCTCGCGCCTGCCCGATCAGAGCAACCGGCGCATGCGCGAAGAACATGGACCCGCGACACCGAGTTCGCGGGTCCTGTTGGTTTATCCGACCGCTGCCTCATCGACAAGGGCACCAGGGCCCGGTGTCGCACCAGCGGGGCATTTGCCGAGAATGATCATGCCAAGCACGTCGTCGTCGGTGACATCCGTCGTTTTTGCGGTGCCGACCAGTTGGCCGTTTTTCATTACGGCGATCCGGTCGCACAGCTGAAACACATCATGAATGTCGTGGCTGATTAGGAAGATTCCGAGGCCTTGCTTCTTCAGTTCCTCGATCAACTCCGCCACCATTTGCGTCTCATGAACACCGAGCGCTGCCGTCGGCTCGTCCATGATCAGGATCTTGGCGTTGAAATAGACCGCACGGGCAATTGCAACCGACTGGCGCTGTCCACCTGAAAGTGCCTTCACCGGTGCGTGGAACTTTTTGAAGTTCGGATTGAGACGGCCCATGATCTTGCGGGTCTCGGCTTCCATCGCATCGTCATCGACAAAACCGAGCGGCGATGTCAGTTCACGGCCGAGGAACATGTTTGACGCCGCATCGAGATTGTCCGCCAAAGCCAGGGTCTGGTAGATGGTCTCGATATTTTGCGCGCGCGCGTCCCGCGGCGAATGAATATGAACTTCCTTGCCGTTGATGCGGATCTCGCCGCTGTCGGACTTGTAGGCGCCCGACAGCATCTTGATCAGTGTGGACTTGCCCGCGCCGTTGTGGCCCAGAAGACCGACGACTTCACCCGGGTAAAGATCGACAGACACATGGTCCACCGCGCGCACACCGCCAAAGGAGATGCACATGTCTTTGAGTTCTACGAGAGGTGCGTCCATTGATCAGTCCCCCGTGCGCTTGCGATAGATGATGTCAACCAGGACGGCGAGAACCAGGACGGTTCCGACAACAATGTTCTGTAACGGCGCATCGACACCGACCATGGCCATGCCCGATTGCAATGATTGCATGATCAACGCCCCCAGGATCGCGCCATAAATCGTCCCGACGCCACCTGCCAGTGCGGTTCCCCCGATAACGGCTGCCGCGATGACACGGAGTTCATCAAGTGTGCCGATGTCGTTGGTCGAAAAGCCGAGCCGCGCTGCCGCAACCGCGCCTGCCAAGGCGGCAAGTGCTCCCATCAGGGCAAAGACCTTGACCGTCAGGAAACGTGTGTTGATGCCTGAGAGCTCTGCCGCGTCCGGATTGCCACCCGTTGCAAAGATGTACCGTCCAAGGCGGGTCCGACGCGCGATTATGGTCATGACCACAGCAACCATGATCAGGAGCAAAACCGAATAAGGAATGCCGTAACCCATGGTAAGCCCTTCAGGAAGGGTCTCGCCACTGGCTTCGAATATTCGCTTCAGACGTGCCTTTGGAATGTCGTAGGAATTCAGAACCCAGACAAACCCAAGGATCGCAATCGTCGTTATGGCCCCCATCGTGAATTCGGCCCAGGCAGGTTTCACCGGAAATCCGTGGGCCGACCTACGGCGACGGGAAGCGACCTGCAGCCAGACCGCTGCCACGACGGCCACCAGACCACAGACCCACGACGCGGTCTCGCCCATCGTGCCTCCGATACCACCGATCATCGTGAAGGTTTCATCGAGTGGGCCAATCGTCTGTCCTGAGGTGATGAACCAGGCAACGTTACGCCAGACCAGCAGCCCCCCGAGAGTGACAATAAACGCCGGAATGCCGAGATACCCGATCATCCATCCCTGGAATGCCCCGATCACAGCGCCGACAATGACGCCGATCACAATGGCAATGATCCAAATACCCTGATGACCCAGTCCGAGCATTGACGGCAGGACATCTGTTTGCACGACCGCCATGACTGCCGCGACGGTTGCAAGTAGGGAGCCAACCGACAAATCGATATGCCGGGTGACGATGACGAACACCATGCCGGTCGCCATGATGGCCACGGACACGGTCTGAATCGTCAGGTTGAAGATGTTACGCGGTGTAAGAAACCGGCCGTCCGTGAAAACGTTGAACGCAAGACAAAGGACAATGAACGCGCCGATCATACCAAGCAGCCGAGTATCGAGCTGCAACGCGGCAAAGATGTTTCGTGCTGTCGGACCTTTGGGCCCCGACAGTGCAGTGTCGGACATAGAGGTTACTCCTGCTTGGAGACCATTACGCTTTCGCATCGGGTGGCCCATCCCGGGGAATGCTCGTTTTCAAGCGATCCCTGTGAAGAGGCCCCGGTTAGTTTAACCGGGGCCGCGCGTTTGGCGTACTGTTATTAGTTACAAGGAGCCGGGCCGCCGGAAACGCCCTGGCAAAGGTCGTCCTTGGTGATCCAGCCTGCATCAACAACAGCGCTCAGATTGTCCTTGGTGATCGGCAGCGGAGCCAGGAATTTGGCTGTCAGCTCCGAACCGGACGGAGACGACCATGCAGCTGCGCCATCAACACCACTCATTTCGGTGCCGCTTGCGAGCGATACTGCGATTTCACCGGCAGCTTTGCCGAGTTCGCGAGCATCTTTCCACACCGAAACCGTTTGAGTGCCCTTGGCAACACGGTTCAGAGCAGCATGGTCACCGTCCTGGCCGGAGACCGGGATACCATCCATGCCCTGAGCGGTCAGAGCTGCAACAACACCACCTGCGGTGCCGTCATTGGAAGCCACTACAGCGTCAACCTTGTTGTCGTTTGCCGTCAGGATCTGTTCCATGTTGCGCTGTGCGTTCGCCGGAAGCCAGCCGTCGGTGTAGGCTTCGCCAACGATCTTCACGTCGCCAGCATCGATTGCTGCCTGCAGAACTTCCTGCTGACCACCGCGGAGGAAGTCCGCATTCGGGTCGGTCGGAGAACCCTTGATCATGACGTAGTTGCCCTTGGGCGCAGCAGCAAGAACTTCAGCAGCCTGCATGCGGCCGACTTCAACGTTGTCGAAGGTCAGGTAGAATGCGCGCGGATCGTCGATCAGGCGATCATAGCCCACGACCGGGATGCCTTCGTCAGCTGCAGCCTGAACAGCCGGGCCGATTGCCTGTGCGTCCTGAGCCAGGATGATCAGTGCGGTTGCGCCCTGAGCGATCAGTGCTTCAACGTCAGACAGCTGCTTTGCGGAAGAGCTCTGCGCATCGGCGGAGATGTATTTGGCGCCAGCTGCATCCAAAGCGCCCTTGATGGCTGCTTCGTCTGTTTTCCAGCGCTCTTCCTGGAAGTTGGACCAGCTTACGCCGACAACAACGTCGTCTGCATTGGCAGCGGTCAGAGCAGTCGCGGACAGCAGAGCGCCCGCCAGCAAAGTGGTGATTTTACGCATCGCGATGTTTCCTCCAGTTGGCGCGGCCCACGTCGGTCGGCCATGCCTAAAATGCGTCAATGTCGCTAACGCCGATTGCGGCGCTTTCATTTAGGACAACCTTGTTGTTATTTTTTTTGGTGCCCGAAAAAAGTTGCAGTAAAGCGCCGCTCCTGTCAACATGGTTTTGCAAAACTCTGCTCCGAGAGATCAAAAAATGGCGCACGGGGGCAGAAAAACCGGGAGAAACCCGGGCAGAGGAAACACCTTGGGAAGAGCTGAGCGAGCATGACACGCAAGGCGGACCGGGATCAGATCCGGCGGCAAAATCGCAGTATCGTACTTCAGGCCCTGCGCCGAAACGGTCCCATGGCACGGATCGATCTCGGCCAGATGACACGCCTCAGTCCGGCGACTGTCACGGCCATTACCTCCGACTTGCTGGACCAGGGATTAATCCTCAGTCTGGAAAGTGAGGAGCCCAAAACACATCAGGCGCGTGGACGTCCACGCACCTTGCTGAAACTCAATCCCGACGCGGTTTACACCATAGGCGTACGCCTGTCGGTGAACCATATCGACATGTCTCTGGTCAACTTCGCCGGAGAAGTCACCCAAGACAAACGCGCCTATTTCGATAGTGCGGCAGCAGACGCGCAGAGTTTCCCCACGACGCTGCTGGATGCAATCAGAGATTTTCTGCAGGAAGCCGGTGTCGGCCCGTCGCGAGTCCGGGAAATCGGAGTTGCCGCGCAAGGGGTTGTGGAAACGGAAAGCGGAGTTGTGGCGTGGAGCCCCGCATTTGCGGGTAGAAAGATCCCGGTGGTTGAGCCCCTGCGCGAGGCCTTTGGTGCCGATTGCTACATCTCCAATGACACCAACATGATCACCGAAGCGCTGCACTGGTCCGATCCCAACCGCTACAGCGGCACATTCGCCGTGATCATGCTGGACTACGGTGTTGGCATGGGGCTCTACCTCAACAATCAACTGTTCGCCGGTGCAAGCGGCACAGCGGCCGAGTTCGGCCACGCCAACCACATTCCCGGCGGTGCCCTTTGCCGGTGTGGCAAAAGGGGATGCCTTGAGGCCTACCTTTCAGACTACGCTCTGGTTCGGGCAGCGTCACACATGTCGGAAACCACCGACCCGATCACCATCGACGCGGGTGTCAGCGGGCTTGCAAGGCTGATAGAGCTTGCGAGTTCCGGAGACAACGACGCCCGCACCGCATTTCATGAGGCCGGCCGCGTTCTGGGTTACGGCCTTGCCCGGGTGATCGCCATGATCGATCCGAAACGGGTGGTTCTGACCGGCGCTGCGATGCGTGCCTTTTCCTTCATGGACAAGGGCATGTGGGAGGGGCTTGAGGAAGCCCTTGTGGCCGATCTGAGGAACAATTTTTCGCTCGATGTGATGCCTTGGAATGAAGATTTTATCCGCAGTGGTCTAATCGCCCAGTCCATGGAGCGGCTCGACAAGGACTTTCTTGGAACAGATTCGCTGCCAGGAGAGCGATCGGCAGGCTCCGGGAAGAAGGTGTCCGCATGACATTCACCAAGAAGCTGACATTACCGGCAACCGTCCTGACGGCCATGATGGCCAGCCCTGCAGTAGCGGATCCGGATGTGCCGCCCTGGAGCGAAAGGGCAATTCAGGAGGATGTCGATATCGATGCACTGGCCGCATCAGGTCAGGACCCGCTTGAGATACTACTTCCCCTGGGTGAAGACCTGTTCTCAGCCAAATTTACTACCCTCGACGGAGCAGGACGCCCGGATGCCACTGGTGCGATTGTCCCAACCAAGGTGCGCAGACGCTCACATTTGACATTTCAACGACTGGCGGGCCCAGACGCCAATGCCTGCGCGTCCTGCCACAACGAGCCTGTGACAGGCGGTGCCGGGTCATTTACCGCAAATGTCTTTGTGTCCGAGGGGTTCGAAAGCGCTGACTTCGACACGATCGACCCGCAGTTTTCCAACGAACGCAACACCAATGCCTTGCAGGGTGCGGGACTGATTGAACTGCTCGCACGGGAAATGACCGCAGAATTGCGGGCTCAAAGGAAATCTGTTCTGGCGAATGCCCGTAAGAGCCGGCAAGCCCAGGAGATCGACCTTGTCTCCAAAGGTGTCACTTTTGGTACATTGACCGCATTTCCTGACGGTACATTGGATGTCTCTGGTCTTGAGGGCATCGACGACGACCTGACGCTTCGGCCCTTCAGCCAGAAGGGGTTTTTTCGTCGCTCCGGCAATTCACGGTGAATGCCATGAACGCCCACCACGGAATACAGCCAAGCGAGCGCTTCGGCAGTACCTGGACAGGAACGGACGATCATGATCTGGACGGCTTTGCAGATGAAATGTCGCCCGGTCAGATATCGGCGCTGGTCGCCTTCCAGGCAACTCTTCCAGCGCCGACCCGCAAGGAAAACCTGCCGGATGCGTGGCAAGAGGCAGCCGACAACGGTGAAAAGGTCTTTGCGGATATCGGTTGCGTTTCCTGTCATATCCCTGCGTTACCGCTCGACAGTCTTGTGTTTCATGATCCGGGGCCAATCGATACCGCAGGCACTTTGAGACAAAGCGACATGACGGCCCCTCTTGCCCTTGATCTGGCTACGCTGAGCTGGGTCCAGGCGCTGCCACGGGACGAAAACGGTCGTGTTCTGGTGCCTCTTTACGGCGATTTGAAACGACACAAGATCGCGGACGCAGCCAATGATACTTTTGGCAACGAGCTTCTTGCACAGCGCTTCGTTGCCCGGGATGTCTTCATCACCGCGGAACTTTGGGGCATCGGCAGTACCGCGCCATATGGACACCGTGGTGACCTGACGACGCTGAACGAAGTCATCCTTGCCCATGGCGGCGAGGCCACGGAAAGCCGGAAGAACTATGAGGCCCTTTCCGAGGACAACCGGCAGGCCGTTATCGCATTCCTGCGCAGTCTGGAGATTGCCGAATGACCCGATTGAGCCTTTCTCTTGCATTTTGCGCTCTGGCAAACGCGGTTTCCGGATCATTTACCGCAGCTGCTGCGGACGAGCGCCTTACCTCTCTTGCGCCTGTTCCAGTCTTTTCAGAAGAGGCTCAATCAGCCGGGGTCAACCACACATATGACGGCGCATGGGAATTTTTTGTCGGTGGTGGCACGGCCATATTCGACTGCAACGGCGACCGACGAGCTGATATTTTTATCGCCGGCGGGAAAAACCCTGCTGCTCTGTTTCGAAATGAAAGTCAGACCGGCGGCGCCTTGAAATTCATTCCGGTTGAAAGCGGATTGACCGCCAAGCAGGCGGGCAAGGTCCTTGGTGCTTATCCGCTCGACTTCAACAATGATGACACTCTGGACCTTGTTCTGCTTCGGCTTGGTGAAAACCTGCTTCTGGAAGGCAAGGGCGACTGCCGGTTCGAAGTTGCAAACAGGGCTCTTGGATTTGACGGAGGGCAGGAATGGACAACTGCCTTTTCTGCGACATACGAAGCGGAGCAGGACTTCCCCACGCTCGCGTTCGGCAACTATGTGGACCGGTCCGCTCCAGGTTCGCCCTGGGGAACATGCCATGACAACTTCCTCTTTCGTCCGCAAAGCGCAACTGATGGCAGTGTGCGATACCCAGAGGCAAATCGCCTTTCGCCGGGGTTCTGCACGCTTTCAATTCTCTTCACTGACTGGAACCGGTCCGGCGAACCCGCATTAAGAATATCGAACGACCGGCACTACTACAGAGGCGGTGAGGAGCAGCTCTGGTCGGTACCTTCCGGGCGTCCTGCGCGGCCTTTCCGGCGGGCAGACGGTTGGCAGCACCTGAAAATCTGGGGCATGGGCATTGCTTCCATCGACCTGGATGTAGACGGGTTCCCGGAATATGCCCTGACAAGCATGGGTGACACCAAGCTGCAGAAACTCGACGGCGAAGATGACGAGACAGTTCCCGTTTACCAGGATATCGCCTTCGACCTGGGCGTGACTGCCCACAGGCCTTATGCCGGTGATGACCTGAAACCATCCACCGGTTGGCATTCGGAATTTCAGGACGTCAACAATGACGGTCTCTGGGACCTTTTCATTGCCAAGGGCAACGTCGAAGCCATGCCTGACTTCGCAGCCTATGACCCGGACAACCTGCTGATTGGCCAATGGAACGGCAAATTTGCCGAAGTCGGCGACCAGGCCGGCATCGGCCTGGACCGGAGAGGACGTGGGGCAGGTCTGGCAGATTTCAATTCAGATGGATTGCTCGACCTGATTGTTGTGAACCGTGCTGCACCCGTTAGCTTGTTCCGCAATCTTGGGCAAGGCTCAGTTGAAACCACCAAACCGCTTGGAAACTGGCTCGCCGTTGACATACGACAGCCCGGGCAGCCGAACACACGAGCCGTTGGTGCCAAGATCAGTGTCAAGACCGGCAACCGGACTGTGGTCAAGGACATACAGGTCGGAGCAGGTCATGCATCTGGCCAGATGGGCTTTGTACATTTTGGTCTTGGTGTTGCAGAGCGTGCCAATGTCCGGATCAAATGGCCGGATGGTGATTGGAGCCATGGTTACCGGGTTTTCGCCAACGGACACGTCATTATCGAGCGCGGATCCGAGAAGGCAAAGTTCTGGTATCCGGAATAGCCGGAACAACGACTTTTTGGACCTTCCTGTTCCCGGCTTCGATTTGGCGTCTGGCTCGCTTTCCGGCAGTTATCCCCGCTATCCAGAGCGATCCCGGTTGATTTGACTTATCCAACCTTTAGGCGAGATTGCCACATTTACACCAAATATTGCGCGTGTGATGAAGATGGGTAGGATATCGCGACAGGGCATGGGACGCGGTATTGGATAGCTAAAGGTGGGACTTGCAAATGATGGTCGGGTTTTTCGCCGGAACCGTTTTATATGGTGCCGTCACGTTGCTGTTTCTGATTGTGTCTTCAGCCGAGCTCTTGGGCAACAGGCTAAGCACTCCCGGTCGCCTTCTTGGTGTCCTGATAACTTCTGTATTCTGGCCCATAACGCTGGTCGTACTGGGTGTCACCAGTCTTGTCACGATGCTGAACAAGCAGCTTAAAAGTGTCGAATGGCAAGGCCCTGTTGGTGCTTCCCAGAAGTTGAACTGAGGCGATATCAAAATCTGACTTGCCCGATTAGAACTGCTGCAGTTCGCTGCCGGGTTTTGAGTTGAAAAGTTCAGTTTTTTGCTATCCGCAAAGTCGTTATTCCGGTCAGGTTTGCGCACGGTTTTCCCAAAAACCATAGTCAAACTCGAGCGCTTTGGCGCCCCCATGCGCCATGGCGCATTTTTAATCATGCCGTGTTTTTGGTCTAAGGTGCTGTAATTTCGGCAATTTTATTGCTGAATTTAACCTTCAAGTTTTTAATCGTTCTAAAAATATTTGACTAATTGTTCAAATTTTTTTCCAATGGAGATCTAAGCCTTCTCAAACAACGAAGAAGGCCCCCTTGAAATTTGATCGCCAACCTTCCGGAGATCTCCATGACCCAGACTAAAGCCGGCCCGGACATTGTCGCCGGGCGCTTGCCTGAGGACGTTTACGCAGAAAACTTCAGCGACCTGCATCCGCTGCTGGAATCGCATGAAGCCCAGGTCGAGGCCGATCGCTGCTACTTCTGCTACGATGCACCCTGTATGCAGGCCTGTCCGACTAGCATCGACATTCCGCAATTCATTCGTCAGATCTCAACCGGAAACCCGACAGGTTCGGCGAAGACCATTTTCGACCAGAACATCCTTGGTGGCATGTGCGCACGCGTTTGCCCGACAGAGACCTTGTGCGAGCAGGTTTGTGTGCGCGAAGTCGCGGAAGGCAAACCAGTCAAGATCGGCCAGCTTCAACGCTACGCGACTGACCACTACATGGCTGAAAACGACACGACACCATTTACTCGTGGCGCTGCTACCGGAAAGAACGTTGCCGTTATAGGCGCCGGCCCGGCCGGACTTTCATGTGCCCACAGACTTGCCGTTCACGGTCACGATGTGACCCTTTTCGATGCGCGGGAAAAAGCTGGCGGCCTAAACGAATTCGGAATCGCGTCTTATAAGTCTGTAGACAATTTCGCCGCCCGTGAGGTCGAGTTCATTCTCTCGATCGGCGGCATCGAGCTAAAGACCGGGATGCGCCTTGGCGAAAATCTGGAGCTTTCAGAATTGCGTGCCTCCTATGACGCCGTTTTCCTGGGCATTGGCCTTGGCGGCGTCAATTCGCTTGGTGTTGAGGGTGAAGACAAATCGGGTTCAATGGACGCGGTCAGCTACATTGCAGACCTTCGTCAGGCCAAGGATCTCTCCAAACTTCCGGTGGGACGTCGCGTTGTCGTCATCGGTGGAGGAATGACAGCCGTCGATATAGCGGTACAGACCAAGCTGCTTGGCGCTGAAGACGTTACCATCGCCTATCGCCGCGGCCAGGATCGGATGAACGCCTCTGAATATGAACAGCATCTGGCGCAAACCACTGGCGTCAAAATCATGACCTGGGCTCAGCCGAAGGCACTTGTCGGCGCCAATGGCGCGATCACAGGAATCGAGCTGGAGCGGACCCAGGACCAGGACGGTTCTTTCAGTGGAACCGGCGAAACAATCACGTTGCCCGCCGACATGGTGTTCAAGGCCGTGGGGCAAACATTGGTTCAAACGGACCTGAGCGGGTCATTAACCCTTGAGAAGGGCCGGATAGTTGTGGGTGACAACCGACAGACGAGTCTGGCCGATGTGTGGGCAGGGGGTGACTGCATCTTTGGAGGCGAAGACCTGACGGTCACGGCTGTTGAAGACGGCAAAATCGCTGCTGAAAGCATCAACGCTGCCCTGAGCGCCTGAACGGCGCCGGCACTGGGATATTTGAGGGAGAGCCATCATGGCCGACTTGCGCACAGACTTTATCGGTATCAAATCGCCGAACCCCTTCTGGCTGGCATCAGCCCCGCCAACCGACAAGGAATACAACGTTGTCAGGGCCTTCAAGGCCGGTTGGGGTGGTGTTGTCTGGAAAACACTCGGAGAGGACCCTGCCGTCGTCAATGTCAACGGACCGCGCTACGGTGCTATTCACGGCAAGGACAGACAGCTCATCGGATTGAACAATATCGAGCTGATCACCGATCGTCCGCTAGAGGTCAATCTTCGGGAAATCAAGCAGGTGAAGCGCGATTGGCCCGACAGGGCTCTTGTCGTGTCATTGATGGTTCCTTGCGAAGAGCAAAACTGGATCAACATCCTGAAGCAGGTCGAGGACACCGGCGCCGACGGTGTCGAGCTGAACTTCGGCTGCCCACATGGTATGAGCGAACGTGGCATGGGTTCGGCGGTTGGCCAGGTTCCGGAATATATCGAGATGGTGACCCGGTGGGTGAAGCAACACTCCAGAATGCCCTGCATCGTCAAACTGACACCCAACATCACCGATGTCCGCAAACCTGCACAGGCCGCCAAAGCGGGGGGCGCAGATGCTGTCTCGCTTATCAACACCATCAATTCGATCATGGGTGTCGACCTTGATGTGATGTCGCCGGCGCCCACTGTCGACGGCAAAGGCGCACATGGTGGCTATTGCGGCCCGGCGGTCAAACCCATTGCTCTGAACATGGTTGCCGAAATCGCACGTGATCCGTCCACCCACGGCCTGCCGATTTCCGGAATTGGTGGTGTCACCACCTGGCGTGACGCGGCTGAGTTCATGGCGCTTGGAGCCGGATCGGTCCAGGTCTGCACAGCAGCAATGACTTACGGCTTCAAGGTCGTGGAAGACATGATTGACGGCCTGAGCGACTGGATGGACCAAAAAGGATATACGTCCGTCGACCAGTTTGTCGGCAACGCAGTGCCGAATGTTTCCGACTGGCAATACCTCAACCTCAACTACATCGCCAAAGCCAAGATCGATCAGGACCTGTGCATCCAATGTGGCCGTTGTCATATTGCCTGCGAAGACACGTCCCACCAGGCGATCACAAACATGGTCAATGGCGAGCGCAGGTTTGAGGTGATCGACGAGGAATGCGTCGGATGTAATTTGTGCGTCAATGTGTGCCCGGTGGAAGACTGCATCACCATGGAAGCGATGACGCCGGGCAGCATCGACCCGCGCACGAAAAAAACGGTCGAAAAGGACTACGCCAACTGGACCACACATCCGAACAATCCGATGGCGGTCACAGAAGCCGCCGAATAGGGCATCGTCCCTGGTGGTCAATTGAAGCGCAGGCAGGCTCCTCCCTTGCCTGCGCTTTGTTTTTGTCAATTCGCTTTTGCGTTCCGGGTGTTAGCCGTTTAGCTTGCAGGGAAGCGCAAGGCGAGGAAACGGCATGAAAAACTCCCGCATATTACTGGCAGCTTCCATCAGCCTTTGTGCATTCGTTGGCATATGGGGCGTCATCTCGCCCGACAGCCTGCTGGTTTTCGCCGAGGGTATCGTCAATCAGTATTTCATCAGCCGCGGTTGGTTTGTAATGCTGTCTGTGACGGTCATGCTTCTGTTCTGCCTGGCGCTTACGCTGACAAAGTTCGGCGACATCCGACTAGGCGCAGATACCGACCGGCCGGAATACTCAACACCGACCTGGATTGCCATGCTGTTTGCGGCCGGCATGGGTGTCGGGCTCCTGTTCTGGGCTGTGGCTGAGCCTCTGACCCACTTTTATTTCGTGAAAGACGTCCTGCCCCAGCCGATTGCCGCCGAGCAGGCACTCCTTGCCGCCAATTTCAACTGGGGCATTCACGCCTGGGCCATTTATGGCACAACGGCTCTGTCCATTGCCTATTTCAGTTACCGGCGCGGGACGCCGATGATGGTGAGTGCCCCGCTGAAGAACCTGTTTCCGGGCGAATTCTGGGCGAGTGCACTTGGCTGGTTTTCCGACTTCATGGCAATTGCCGCGATCGCCATCGGCGTTGCGGGATCCGTCGCCATGGGAGTTTTTCAGGTCGCTGACGGCGCAACCGTACTCATGGGAAAAGAGACCGCAACGCCGCTGGTGATCGGCGTGGTGTTTGTTCTGATGATCGCGGCTTACATCCCGCCTTTGCTCGTTGATCTTGGAGCCGGCATGGCGAAACTCTCCAATATTGCCATGGCACTTGCTATCGGACTGGTGGTCTACACGATCGTTCTGGGCCCCTCGGACTTCCTGCTCAATTCGATCGTCAGCGGGATCGGCAGCTATGTTGCTGTCGTTATACCTCGCGGCCTCGAAACCTTCACGTTCTACGGAGATGAAGCCAGCAAATGGTTCCGGGACTGGACCCTCACCTACATGGTCTGGTGGATTGCATGGGGCCCGTTCGTCGGCGTCTTTGTCGCCCGAATTTCCAAAGGCCGCACCATAAGGGAATTCGTGCTCGGAGTATTGATCGGTCCAACACTCTTTTCCACCATATGGTTCGGTGCCTTTGGAGGTATCGGAATTTACGATGCGCTCAATGGGCAAGGCGACTTGCTGGCGCTCACTCAGACCAATGTGGAGCGGATGACTTTCGCTCTGCTTGACCGCTTGCCTTTTTCCACGCTGACAACACTTGCGACAGTCCTGGCGGCGTTCCTCTTCATTGTAACGAGTGTGGTCAGCGCGGCTTTCGTTCTGGGCACATTCTCAACCGGCGGAAACCCGAACCCCAGCGCCAAAGTTCGAGTTATCTGGGGCGTGCTTCTGGGTGTTCTCGGAGCAGCCATGATCCTTTCAGGCTCAATGGCGGCAGTGAGGACCCTTATTGCACTTGGTGCGCTGCCCTTTGTCTTCATAACCGTCATTCTGCTTGCCTGCCTGATCCGGGCCCTGTTGCAGGACAATCGGAAAGCGCGGTCATGAGCAGCAAGTTTCTAACCCTTATTTTTTTTGTGGCTCTCAGCTTAGGTATCACCTCAGACGCAACAGCTTGCAGAAACCCAAGCCACGAAACACATACTTTTCTCGATTTCTTACCCGTTTTTGCGAAAGACGAAGCGCTTATTGCTCTTGTTGAGATTGTGGAGCCATTCGTTCTCCGTGACCAGCGCGAAACAACGGTTAAAGTGGTAAAACCTATGTCAGGCTCAACTCCTGGACAGATGGTCAGAGTTGCCAAGGTTTTGCACTCTTGTTCTCGGGATTTTGAAATTGCGAAGGGTGAAATGTACTTCATTGCCGGGTCAATCGAAGAAGACGGTCTCTTCTACGGAGAGTGGCAGAACGTGCCTTCACACTACGCGGGTCACCAACCAAAACCGAAAAAACGTCCTTCGAGGGAACCAAGTGTCCTTAGGGATTGAAACAAGGATTGCGAAATGCTGACAGGTGATCCGCTCGATACCGTTCTGAATGTCGGAACATTCGCCTTCATAGGCTTCATCGTCTGGCTGATGATGCGGAAAAGCCCTGACGACACAGAAAAATAGTCTTCGGCCTGTGTTACAGGGAAAGATCCGGTCTGGTGAGCATAAGCCAGACGATTGCCAACACGGCAAAGAAGGCCGGAAATCCAAACGCAAACCAGATCCGGTAGAGCCGGTGATACGTCTCAGGCAAATTTGTGCCGGCTTCAGCGGCGGCAACGGCAAGCCTGTGCAACCTGATCTGGATCCAGACCACCGGCAACCAGAACAGACCGACAAAAACATAAAGACAGAGCGAAACCAGCACCCAGCCTTCGAGCAGGGACCAGCCGACCTCGTGCGTGAGCAAATATCCGGTCACCGGCTGAGCTATGGCCGCTGTTGCCGTGAAAACCGCATCCGCCAGCACAACAATGCCGGAAACGTGGGCAATCAAGCGCGGGTCGCGGGACCGGTTGGAAATGACCATGAAAAAAGCGATGCCGGCACCGGTGCCGAGCAGCACGCAGGCTCCGATCACATGCGCATATCGAAGCAGTTCGTACCACATCAGCGGTCCTCCAGAAGGAGCGCAACGAACAATGCCAGCACAATCGCCGGGAATACTTTGACAAAGGGGCCGAGCGGATCTGCCCATAAATCGGTAGCAAGCCATGACCCGAACAAAAGATAAGCGCCTGAAACCAGCATCATGCCTGTGCAGGCCAACCGGGTCCAACGCCTGACCAGAACAGTCGCACCCAGCACCAGATCCGCAACGATGCCGCCGATAACAGCAACCGCCGCGATGCCGGACGACACATTGCGCTCTGTCAGGACGGACTGGGCATCTTCGAATGACAACATCCCGATCATGCCGGACAACAACCAGAAAATGGACAGAAATCCAATCGCCAGAGGCAGCAGAAGATACATCCGCGAAAAGGACCGTTCCTGTGCCGTTGCCGGCATGGCTGCAAGCGTTTCCTCAAGGTTCTTAACAGCTATTCCACCACGCTGCCGCCAGTGCGACGGATCTCCGGTGATGCCTGATTTCAACGAAAGAAGGGCGTTGGTTCTTAACGGCGAGCGCCAGCCTAGCCAACCGAGCAGGTCGGCACCTGCTCCAACCGGCTTGAGCAACCATTCAGGCACATCAACTTCTGCGGTCCACTTCGGAAAACCAAGCCAGGACCTGATCCGGCGTGTCAGGTCCGCAAAAGTGCGGGTTTCAGCTTCGCCCAGATCCGCTACAAATCGCGTTCCCAGTTCACCACCGGCAGCCTGCGCAACCGCGGCCGCTAAATCGTCGACATGAATGGTCTGAATGAGTGCACCGGAAAAAACACGGCCGCCTATGCAGGGTGTTGCTGCTGCAGCACGCAGCAATGCGGACCCGCCATAGGCTTCAGAACCGAGCACCAGAACTGGCCGTAGGATGATCCAGTTTGTCGCTGACGCCATGACGACGGCATCACCCCGGGCTTTGCTCCGAAAAAACGCTGTCGGCGCGTCTTCAGATACACCTGCGGCGGAGATCTGGACAAACGTCGCAGACGTTCCCTTAAGTGCTGCAACGATCCGCTCCACTGCGCTCACATGGATCGCAACGAGATTGTCACGCGTTCCATCCTGCAGTGCTCCGGAGGCGTTCACGACGACATCGGCATCACTCAGCAAGTCTTTCCAATCGGTCTCAGTCGTATCGGCAATATCGCGGATCATCCAGACGAGGTCGGGAAAGACCTTTTTGGCGCTTTCCAAAGAACGCCCGACACCACACACCGCATAACCGTCTGCTTGCAGAGCCCTGACACAGGCTGCACCGATAAAGCCGTAAGCGCCGAGGACGACTGCCTTTTTCATCTTCACGCCTTTCCCGAACCGAGGCATAGGGTTTTAGGCCGGGGCGAGAGGCAAGTAAAATCGAAAAAGCGCCCTAACGCTGGCTGTAGTAAAGGCCGACCACGTGTTCGGCCTCGGCAAAGAACAGCCAACGGGATGCCAACGTTCCGGCCAGATAGGCAAGAACAGCCAGACCGGCGCTGAAAACACCGGCAGGCAAAAGGGCAATGATCACAATCGGTAAAAGACAATTCAGAAGAAAGGCAATTGCGCGCAGCTTCTGAGCGTGCTTGCGACCGACGACATATACCATTTCCTTCAGGAGGTAGTTGGTGCCAGTATGAGGCGGTTCGAAAAGCCGCACCTTGCCGCGGTCGCCAAGACCCGTTGCCGTTTCGGTCGTGTGTCCACGTTCTGCAAAACGACGATCACCAAGCACCCAGTAGAGCAGCTGCACACCACCCGCGACGACGAGCAACACCAGAGCTGCCACCGATTGGACCGCCAGAACGGCCCCTCCTGCCAGCGCCAGCGTAACCATGTGAAGTGGCGTCAGCCAGTGGTTCCAGCGTGGCACGGTAGCCAGCTGGGCATAGATCATGCTGGTGGCATAGATGGTTGCCACGCTCAAAACAGCACCAAGAACCCCTAAGGGCACAAGCAATCGGTCGAAAAAGACGGCAGCAAACGCATAAAGACCCATCACCAGAAGAGCCGAAACAGAAAGCCAGGCTTCACGCGACAGCCAACTGCTGCGCCACTGCGAAAACGCTTTCAGTGCCCGCTGCGGATTGCCGAGGTGAAAGGTCGACGCAACCAGTCCACCAACGGCAAGCGCATACGCAATGGCAAAACAGAAGAACGCGGTCCATCCCGTGACGGCAGGTTGACCGATCCCGAGCCAGGCAAGAAATCCGAATCCAAGGCCAGACAAAACGGTGAAAACGATAACTGAGGGAGCCGGATGCATCAGAGCGCCTCCAGCGTCTTGTCGAGCCAGGCCAAAAACCCTTTGGGCAGAATCGGCCACAGGCTTCAATTGCGGAGCTGACTTGTCGGCGGTGAGGCGGTCTTTCACCCGAGGCGGCAAGTACTTGTTCACGGGCCTCGTACCCTGTTCCGGCATCAGGTCCATTCCCCCGCGTTCGGCGGTCAGACGGGACACATTGCTCTCAGGATCGCTGAAGTCACCGAAATGGCGCGCCCCGGCCGGACAGGTTCTGACACAAGCGGGCACCCGATCTTCCTCGGGAAGGTTTTCATTGTAGATCCGGTCGACACACAAGGTGCATTTTTTCATCACACCGGCGGACTGATCCAACTCTCGTGCGCCATAGGGACAAGCCCAAGCGCACAATCCGCAGCCAATGCAGGCATCTTCATCAACAAGGACGATCCCGTCTTCCACCCGCTTATAGCTGGCGCCCGTCGGACAGACCGTAACGCAAGGCGCATCGTCGCAATGCAGGCAGGACTTGGGAAAATGAATGGTCTGTGCAGCGCCGTTTGACGGCTGAACTTCAAAGGCGTGCACCCGGTTCAAAAAGGTTCCAACAGGATCGCTGCCATAAGCGTCATTGTCGCTCAGCGCGACACCATAGTTTTCTGTATTCCAGCCCTTGCATGCCGTCACACATGCATGGCAGCCAACGCATGTGTCGAGATCGATGACCAGGCCGAGTTTCTTTTCCGTTTGATCTGGTAAAGAGGTCATGGCCGCACCTTCTGGCGAACGGTTTTCGGGCCTTTTCCAACCGGAGAACGAAGCTCGGGAAATGCAGGACTGCATTCATCCGGCGGGCCAGTTTTTTCAATGCGGACACGCAGGTCGAACCAGGCCGCCTGTCCCGTGACGGGGTCCGAATTGGACCATCTCAATCCATCTCCCTTTGGCGGAAGCAGTTCATTGATGAGATGATTCAGCAGGAAACCCTTGGTGGACTCGGGCGCGTCGCCATCCAGCGCCCATGCACCTTTGCGCTTGCCGATGGCGTTCCATGTCCAGACGGTATTTTCGTTCAGAGCCGCCATCAAAGCGACTGGAACGACTATCTCGCCGTGGAGCGAGGTCACCCGCGCCCAGTCGCCGTCCTGAAAGCCGTGCTCTTCCCAGATTTTCGTCGGCACATAGAGAGGATTGTGACCATGGATCTGCCTTAGCCAGGCATTCTGACTGCCCCAGGAATGATACATGGCCATGGGCCGTTGTGTGAGCGCATGGACCGGGTAATCGGCTTCACTCACATGGGCATCTTCCAGCGGCGGATACCAGACGGGCAATGGCTCGAAGGTTTCCTTGATGCGGTCACGCAGATGATCCGGCGGTTGCCGGTCGCCATGACCCTCGGCCGCCAGCTGAAAGCGGCGCATGGGCTCGGAATAGAGCTCGAACAGATAAGGCTGCGGCTTGTCGTAAAAACCGAGCTCGACGGCCCAATCCTGATACGCCGAGTTCCAGGGCTTATAGAAGGCTGCTTCGTCGGGAACATGCTCGACGAAAAACCCGCCATTCTCGATGTATCGGTCAAGTTGCTCCGGATTGACCTCGCCTCTGCCTTTTTCAGTTCCGTCACCCCGGAAACCCGCCAAGGGGCCAATTCCCGGCCGGCGCTGGTGGTTGACCATGTAATCGGCATAGTCACGGTATTTGGCACTGCCGTCTTCCTCGATAAAACCGGGAAGATTCAGGCGGACGCCCAGGTCGACCAGCACAGACTGGAAGCCTCTGACATCCCTGTCCGGCTCAATGACCGGCCAGCGGATCGCGTCAGCAGCCGCGTCGGCTTCGCAGATCGGCCGATCCAGCAGGCTGATGCAGTCGTGACGTTCCAGATAGGTGGTGTCCGGAAGAATGAGATCCGCATAGGCAACCATCTCCGATGAATAGGCATCGGAATAGATAATCCGCGGAATAACGTAGTTTCCGTCTTCGTCTTTGTCGGTCAGCATCTCCATGACACCTTTGGTGTTCATGGAGGAGTTCCAGGACATGTTCGCCATATAGAGAAACAGGGTATCGATCCGATAAGGATCGCCTGCATGCGCATTGGAAATAACCATGTGCATCAGCCCATGGGCCGACATCGGGTTTTCCCACGTAAAAGCCTTGTCGATGCGCGCCGGTGTGCCGTCTTCCTTCAGCGCCAGGTCGTCCGGGCCCCGCACGAAGCCCAGATGCGGTCCATCCAGCGGACAATCCGGCTCGGCATGACAGTGAGGCGTTGGATGTGCCGTGACCGGTTTCGGGTAAGGCGGCTTGAACCGGAAACCTCCGGGCACCTCAACAGTTCCAAGCAGGATCTGCAGAAGGTGCAGCGACCGGCAAGTCTGGAAACCGTTTGAATGGGCGGAAATCCCGCGCATGGCATGAAAACTGACCGGACGGCCGGGCATCTTTTCATGACGGTCTCCACGAAAGTCAGTCCAAGGCTGGTCCAGTTCAAATGCCTCTTCAAAGGCAACGCGGGCCAGTTCGGCTGCAATCGCACGGATGCGCTCTGCCGGCACGCCGCATTTTTCGGCAACAGCCTCAGGGCTGTAGGCATCGTCCAGATATTTTTCGGCAAGAAGCTGGAACACTGTCCTGTGGGTCAGACCGTCCTTTTGATACTGTGCCGCAAGATCCGGTTTGACGCCTTTTTGGTCGAATGCCGTCGGCTGACCGCTGTTGCGGTCAATAACAAGCGTTTTTCCGCTGTCATCCCGCAACAGCAATCCGAATTCGGGCGAGGCCGGATCGTTGTTCACCAGGCACGGCGCATTCGTGAATCGGGACAAGTACGTCAGATCAATCTTGCCACTTTGAACAAGCGTGTGAACCAGCGCCAGAATGAACAGACCATCGGTGCCCGGAGTTATCCCGACCCATTCGTCGGCGATGGCGTTGTAGCCGGACCGAACCGGGTTGATGCCGATGACCTTGCCGCCATGTGCCTTGAGCTTGCCAAGACCCATCTTGATGGGATTGGAATCGTGGTCTTCCGCAACACCGAACAACAGAAACAGTTTTGTCCTGTCCCAGTCGGGCTGGCCGAATTCCCAAAAAGCCCCACCCATCGTGTAGATGCCGCCTGCGGCCATGTTCACCGAGCAGAATCCGCCATGTGCCGCATAATTGGGTGTACCGAAATTTTGCGCCCAAAAACTTGTAAAGCTTTGGGACTGGTCACGACCGGTGAAAAAGGCAAGTTTTTCAGGTGCGGACTTGCGGATGGGCGCCAGCCAGCCTGTGGCTATTTCGAGGGCCTCATCCCAGCTGATTTCCTCAAATTCACCCGACCCCCTTGGCCCCTTGCGCTTGAGGGGTGCGCGCAGACGCGATGGCGCATTCACCTGCATGATGCCGGACGAACCCTTGGCGCACAGGACGCCCTTGTTGACCGGGTGATCCCGGTTGCCCTCGATATAGGCAACCTTGCCGTCTTTCATATGGACGTTGATGCCGCATCTGCAGGCGCACATGTAGCAGGTGGTCTGACGAATTTCGTCAGATACAAGTGGAGATGTTTCCACAGATGGCTGCTGGTGTCTGCCCAAGTCCCCTCCTCATGGCTTTTAGAAATTTTTTCTAAAAACCGCTCCTGTGCAGCATGTCTTATGTGTCTGAATATGTATTTGTAGGATGCGTTGGCGTCAATCAACGTCTTCGGTGCGACGGCATATGTCGGGATTCTACCGAAAAGAACGTTTTTCATGGCGCAAAACGACAAAATTCCTTCCCCAGCGACGTCCTGGAAAGTGCCCGGAAAAAGTCAGGTTTCAGCATCAAATGTCAGACTTGGGATATGTGAAGGAAGGCCTACGCCAACCAAAAAAGGCCGCCCGTTGGACGGCCTTTCCGGATGCTTATTTGAGTATTTTCTGCCTTAGAGCTTGTCGGTCACTACAGTTGAAGTGGCGCCTTCCGGCTCCTTCGTGATGACCGGATCGGAACCGCCTGAAAGCAGCGACTTGACCGTACGATTATAAGCTTCCATGTCGAGCTTGCCGTCGGACCCGTCAACCAGCTTGTTGATCTCGCCAACCATGCGGATCTGGTGCTTCTCGGTCTGCGCGCCTGTCGCATCGTTCTCAAGCACGATTTCGGCGGCTTCTTCCGGGTTCGCTGCCGAATATTCCCAGCCCTTCATGGTTGCTTTGACGAACCGCGCCAATTTGTCGACCATTGCCGGATCTTCCAGGCTGGACTCCACCACATAAAGGCCGTCCTCCAGGGTTGCGACACCCTGATCTTCATACTTGAAGACAATCAGCTCATCTTCCGGAATGCCCGCATCAATGACCTGCCAATATTCATTGTAGGTCATGGTGGAGATGCAGTCGGCCTGTTTCTGGAGCAGCGGATCCACGTTGAAGCCCTGCTTGAGAACCGTCACGCCGCCTTCGCTACCATCCGTCGGAATGCCCAACTGGCTCATCCAGGACAGAAACGGGTATTCGTTGCCGAAAAACCAGACACCCAGGGTCTTGCCCTTGAAGTCTTCCGGCGATGTGATGCCAGTGTCCTTACGGCATGTCAGCATCATCCCGGATTTCTTGAAAGGCTGTGCGATGTTGACCAACGGCACACCTTTTTCGCGGGACGCCAAAGCGGACGGCATCCAGTCGATGATCACGTCTGCGCCACCACCGGCAATAACCTGAGGCGGTGCGATGTCAGGGCCGCCGGGCTTGATCGTTACATCCAGGCCTTCTTCTTCATAAAAGCCCTTGTCCTTGGCGACGTAGTAGCCGGCGAATTGTCCCTGTGTGACCCATTTCAGCTGCAACGTCAGTTCGTCCGCGGCATGCGCCGCGCCCGAAACCAGGCCTGCGCCCAAGACGGACACAAGCGCCAGATTCTTCAATGCCTTCATTGCCATTCCCCTATTGGTTACGAGCCACGTCACGTGGACATGACCCTTCTCTGGAATTCACCAATCTATGCTGAACCAACCGGCGAGTGTTTTAAAGCCGCCGTCTTGGGTGCCAGCAATATGGTCGTGTTGCCTGCTACGGGGCATTTACCTTCTCGTGCACAGGTCACTGACCATTTGGTCAAGAAAATCTAGGAAGCTGCCCCGTCTCCGGTCAAGGTTATTTTTTAATCAAGCGGATATAAGAGCCAATTTACGTGCAGATCCAGGTTGCGGAGCACGAAATTGGGATTTTTGGTTGCCTAACGCACAGGAAGACGATCCATTGTTCGATTTTTATGGAGCCGTCTGCCGGCAACCGACGCAATTCAGCGGCGTCTCGGCAGCGAAACCGGGTAGATGATACATGATTGCCAAATCTGCGCTCGACTATCGACCGCTTCCCTTGCCTGACCGTCGGCAGTTTACCGATGAAGAAATGCAGGCAAGAGCTGATGCATTTCTTGAAGATGTGCGCACACGCCACACGATCCGGCATTTTTCCGATCGTCCAGTGGATAGAGCCGTCATTGAAACCTGTATCCGTGCTGCTGGAACCGCACCGAGTGGCGCCAACCATCAGCCCTGGCATTTCGTTGCGATTGCCAGCCCTGCCTTGAAACGCACGATCCGTGAAGCTGCAGAAGAAGAAGAGAAGAAATTCTATGCGGGCGGCGCCGGGGATGAATGGATCAAGGCGCTTGAGCCGATCGGAACCAATGCAGACAAACCGCATCTGGAGATTGCCCCCTGGCTGATCGTGATTTTTGCACAGCGCTGGGGAACCTTTGACGACGGCACCCGGTACAAGCATTACTATGTCCCGGAAAGTGTCGGCATTGCTACAGGCGTGCTGATCACGGCGCTGCATCATGCCGGATTGTCGACACTGACGCACACGCCCAACCCGATGAAGTTCCTGAACGAAATTCTTCAACGACCGGAGGCTGAAAAACCGGTCATGATTCTTGCAGCCGGTCACCCGGCGGATGATGCGACCGTGCCCGCAGCGGCAAAACTGAAGAAACCACTAGACCAGATCCTGAGCGTCTTTGACGACTAGGAACAGTTTAGCCGGTCATATGGCTCGGAGCTGCTGTAACATTGTTCTTTATCTTTTCAACAAGGTCCTTGCGTTCCTGGCTGCCGTCAGCTGAATAGTTGAGATTCTTGAAGAGAGACGTTTGTTCTGTGAAAAATTTGCGCACGGTGTCCTTGTCGTCGAAGGCAAAATCCGTAGTGGCAATCTTGTAGATCAGTTCAAAGGTCTCCTGCTGGCGTTCCAGCGGCGCAGAAGCATCGACATCATCAAAAGCATCCTGCTGCAAATAGACCATGTCGAGAAAGAGCGCCTTTTGTTGAAGGACAAAATCCTCGGTGGAGACACCCTCTTCACCGGTTACCTGCATCATGCGCGTGATTTCGTCGCCTTTACCCAAAAGGTCGATCATCTCTTCAACGCGCGGTACCCAGTTTGGACCGATGTTGTTTTGATACCACTCGCCCAGCTGCGCGTGATAGCGAGACCATGAAAGAAGCGGATCGACAGCTGGATAGAAGCGTTTGTAGGCACGTTCGGAAGACAGTCCCAGGAAGGTTTTCACCGTTCCGAGTGTCGACTGGGTTACCGGCTCTTCAAAGTTGCCACCGGCCGGTGACACCGTGCCGATCATGGTCAGACTTCCCGTTTCGCCAGCGGCTGTTTTCAGAACGCCTGCGCGCTCATAAACGCCCTTGATCGACGAATCCAGGTAGGCTGGAAAGGCTTCCTCACCCGGGATCTCCTCAAGCCTTCCGGAGGTCTCGCGCATGGCCTGTGCCCAGCGCGAGGTGCTGTCGGCAATCAGCAGCACGTCATAGCCCATCTGACGGTAGTATTCGCCAAGAGTGATGCCGGTATAAATCGATGCCTCGCGCGCTGCGACCGGCATTGAAGACGTGTTGCAGATGATGACGGTTCGATCCATCAGTGTGCCGTCGCCGGAAGGATCAGGTTGATGCGGAAACTCAGTGATCGTTTCAACGACTTCACCGGCGCGCTCGCCGCAGGCGACGACTATCACAATGTTGACGGCTGAAAATCGCGAAATCAGAGATTGAAGCACTGTTTTACCGGCTCCGAATGGCCCGGGAATGCAACCCATCCCTCCACGCGCAATCGGAAAGAACGTGTCGATGAGGCGCAAGGTAGTGATAAGCGGTTCACTTGGATAAAGCCTTTCGCTTTGCCCTGCCTTCACGAGTCTTTCTGGCAACGCCCTCCGCACCGGCCAATGCTGCACCATGGTGAGATCACGGGTATCGCCTCTGTCATTCTTGATGGTGGCGACCACTTCGTTGATGGTGAAAGTGCCTTCTCGGATCCGATCAATCGTCCAGGTGCCCGAAAGCGTAAAAGGGGCCATTATCTTGTGCTGGAAGCGTCCCTCGGGAACCGTACCAACGGTGTCGCCTGCCTTGACCCTGTCTCCCGATTTGACCGCGGGCAAAAAAGACCACTTCCGGTTTTGGTCAAGCGCGTTTGTCAGGACGCCGCGTGGTAGAAAAAACCCATGTTCAGCAGCGATATCGGCCAGCGGGTTCTGCAATCCATCAAACACGGTGCTGAGAAGGCCGGGACCAAGCGCAACGGACAGCATCTCACCGCTCTGGATCACCTTGTCGCCAACCCGAACACCGGATGTGCTTTCGAAGACCTGTGCTTCAGCGGATTTGCCGCGAACGCGCAGAACCTCAGCTTTCAGATATTCGCGTGGTTTGCCATCCCGTTCCGGGCCATGCGGAACGATATAAACCACTTCATTCTTGATCAGAGGAGCATTCCCAATCGGTGACAGTGTGACAAGATCGTCTTGCACGGCAACGATCTCGGCTGTTGGGTCGGGAAGTTGAACATGACTGGTCACGACGAGGACCTCTCAAGAGGTGAAAAGGTGTCGGAAAAAAATCCTTGCGGCTTCGGCAGGCTGATATCTGCATCTGGCCCTTTAAGCGCCAGCGAGACCAGAGCCTCCAGGCGATCTCTGGCATCGGCCTCGTTGTAGCGCGTCCATCGCTCTACAATTACCCAGCGCAACACATAGATGCCGACCGCTTCAAAGTCGAAATCATGCATCGTTCCGTAGTGATCGAGCTGCCGGACTACCTCTGTCAGTACCAGACGCTCCATCGAAATATGATCACCGGATTGCATCAGTCGATAGGCTTCGGAGAGCCAAGGCATGAAGTGTCCGAGACCGAATGCAGGGTCGCTCCAGTTCGACTTTATCGACGCACACCAGCGGCCCATACCCCAGTTGTCGATATCCCCGGCACTTTCCTGTCCATTCCGGCGGCGGCGCAAGGCAGCAATCAGTGTTCGCGTTTCCATGCGTGCACCAACAAGGTGCTGCAGATCGGGATAGTCTTTCAGGTCCGCAATGATCCTGTTGGCTCTGCGAATGACTTCCGCATCCTGGTCGTATCTCGCCACACCTGCCCAGGCAGTCACCTCAACCATTTCCTTCAACAACGCCGCATGCTGCGGTTCCAGCATCGACAGGCGCTGTTTCAGCCGGAAATCCGATATAGGCAGTTCCTTGAGCGAAAACAGTCTCCCGAGATGAGGCAAGCTGGTGACAAGCGAAATATATTGATGCGGATTGGACGTCATTATTAGCGTAACACCCCTTCCATCACGGCTCGCAATCGCGGCTGCAAGTGACGTTTCAGCAGCGTAGCAATAGCGTCCTCCGTCAGATCGATGGATACATCCCGATCCGTCAGTTTAACCTTTATTCCGTCGAAGCCTGGTGCCGTGGAGAACGTCACCCCTGCACGCAGTGCATCGCCTGCAAGCACCAACACAAAATGGGTCAGCGTTCCCGGCTCGACCGCCTCGGGAGACTGCTTCAGCTCCTCGAAGCTGACGACCTTTTCCGGCAACACGATTTCCATCGGTTCCGTGTCGCTGACAGACGCGTTGTCACGCGCAATTCCGGCCATCGCCAGAATGAGTTTTTGTAAGAAAGCCTCGTCGGCGAGAGTTGTGCCGACCAGTCTTCCGGCTTCCTGTTGAATGCGGTCACCCAACTCGTTCCTGAGGCTCAGGACAAGATCGCGCGCCGCGACCTTGAGCCCGTCTTCCGTAGCAGCTTTTTCCTTTGCGGCCTCAGCGCGCGCTGTCGCCAAGAGATTATCTGCCCGCTCCTGTGCTTCCGATACAATTTCCTCTGCCTTTGCCTTGGCTTTGGCAAGAATGTCGTCGGCTTCTGACTGACCCGCGGCAACGCCTTCGGATTTCAGCCGATTGATCAGGGCCTGCACCCCAGCACCAGCTGCGTTTTCGAGCTCTTGTGCGGTATCATGCTTTGACATGTTGCCCTCCTAACTCGGGATCGAACCGGCAAGCACAAGCGCGAAGACAAGGGCAAAAACGGAAAACCCTTCCAATACCGCGGCAGGCGCCAGCGATATGCCGAATATTTCCGGTTTGGCCTTTGAAGCATGAATGGCCGAAGCCAACACTTCTCCCTGGCGAATTCCGGTGAAAAGCATCGTGAACCCGGACAGGACACCGATGCCGAAGAGCGCGGCACCGTTCGCGGCATCGACTTGTGATTGCTGCAGTGAGAACATGATGACGATGCCATAGATCACCTGGGAGGACGGCATCAGAGAGACACCGATGAAACGGCCATAACCGCCATCACTGTCGAGCATTGCACCGATTGCGGCACTGCCACCAAGAGCGCACCCCCAGGCACTGCCAATGGCACCAAGAGCGACAGGGGCATAGAGCCCGAACCAACCGAGAGCCACAACGAATTCGTTCACAGGCGTGTCTCCTCTTTCTTGAACGGACGGAAAGGCGTGCCTTCGTCCTTCAAACCCCAATTGAAAAACTCAATGACATTCAGGCGCAGGCCATGCACACAGCCTGCGATCAGTCCAAGACCAATGTTGATGGCGTGTCCGATTGCCAGAACCAGAATGGCGATGAGAATGCCGATGCCCGGAACCGACTGATTGAGCTGGCCGGACAGCGAATTGATCGTCTCTGCAAGCGAGGCCGCTGCAAGCCCCAGGGCGAACAGACGCATGTAGCTCAGCACGTCGGAGAAGATGTTGACGATCCGGGCAAGCGCGGCGAGACCGTCGAAAATACGCAGTCCACCCGTGGAAACCGAATCGACTTTCCGGTCACTGCCGAAGAAACCGACCAGCAGCAATCCGGCGATGACACTGATCGGGCCGATTGTCGCAATGACCGTTCCCTGGCCCAGGAAGGTTGCGAGCCCCCCGAGCGCCACCAGGCACCAACCGACTGGTTGATAGCGACCGCTCGGTGTCTGTTCGTGCCATGCACGCAAGAGATTGGCGATCACGATGTGCACAACGCCGATGGTCAGCGTGATCTTCATCATCGTGTCAACGTCTTTGAGGTGCAGGATCTTGAGATGGTCGAGATAACTGCCTTCAGGCGGTGCGACGCCAAAGTAACTGCCCGTGACAACACCGAACGCTGCCGTAGACACCATCAGCCAGCAGGACATGCGATACATTCGGCGACCAAGCGCTGACCCGGTAAATTTTTTGCGGAAAAGAAACAACAGCAGAAGCAGAAACAACCCATATCCCGCATCGGTCATGATCATGCCGAAGAAAATGATAAAGGACACGTAGACAATGACCGACGGGTCCCAGTCCCGGTAAGCCGGGGTCTGATAGAATTCGACCAAGTCCTCGCCGGCTTCCATCGAGCGCGTGTTTTCCAGGAGCGTCGGCGGTGCGTCTTCGTCTTTGACATCTTCAAACAGCGCTGCGATGTCAAGCTTTGAGGCGAGTGCATCGATCTCACTTACCTGATCCCGGCGCGCCCAGGCCTGCAAGACAAAAACCCGGCCCGTATCGGCGGTTTCAAGCGCCGCCCGTCGACGGGCGGAAGTGTCGCGCGCTGCGGACAGATTTTGCGCCAGAATATATCGCCACTTTGTCAGTGTCTGACGTTCAAGTTCCAATTCTTCCAGATCAATTGCCGCTTCCTCATGGCGTTGCTTCAGCGCTGAGAGCGGCATCGCACCGACGTGGGTTCGCGGCACCGGCATGGCACCAACCGGCGGTTCTTCAGGTGCCAGCAAAACGATATAGCTGCGGAACCTGTCCTCGTGTACGGTTTCAAGGACCTTGTCAGATGGGTCTATCTCTCTCAGCTTGCCGTTGGGCACCACATAGAACCACAGCCTGTTGTCACCAATTTCAGCCAGATCTGAAAAACTGAATTCGCCCCAGGGTTCAACGTCCTGAATGCGTTTATCCAGTTTTGCCAGCAGATCCTGGCAGGACTTAAGAGCTTTGCGGTTTTCAAGCGTCTTTTCGACCACGTCATCGAGATCGAATTTGTCGTCCCTGGTTTCCGGGCGGCGCTGATCCGGGCAATCGACCAACCAGCGCAGTGCATCCACCGCGTCTCTGCCAAGACCGGCCGGAACAGCCTCCAGTTCCTTTTGTGCCGAGACGAGCGGAATCAAATGCAGCGCTCCAAAAGCCTGCGCAGCTTCAAGTACCGTGTGCTTGTCGTCCAGAACTCCAACCAAATTCACTTTGATCAGCGGAACGATGCTCATAGCTCGGCCATCCGTTTGTCTGCCCCACGAGCTGCCGTTTTGCGCTTGGAAATCTTAGCGCGCACAACAGCATCTCTTTCGGCATCGGCAAGGGCTGTCCGGATTCTCTTGATATTGCGCACCGCTTGCGGAATGAGAACTTTTTCAAACAGATTTACCCTCCGTGAAATCACGGCTTCCGCTTCAACCAACCGCTTGATGCGCTCGTTGGCGACATCGCGCTCCATGTTCAAACACAACAGCTCCTGCATTCCTTCCACATAAGGATCGACCCAATGCGGGCGGGCCAACAAGGAATAGGGCCGGGTTTCCACATCGACACTTTCGAGGGTCGGCAACTTGGTACCCGAGAGGTTCTGCTCTCCTTTGGAGACCCCTTTCAATGCAACCAATCCTTCAAGCGGTACATGCCTGTTTGCAAGCATTGGCAGCGATTTCGCCAGATCTGAAATCCGATCCTGGTATGCCTTTTCGAGTTGAACCGCCGTTTCCTTGGCTTTGGCGCGCTCCGCCATGATCTGAAGCCGTTTCAGCTCCAGAGAAGGCAGAAATCGTTTGTACTCGGCAAGATGTGCGCTCTCTCTCGCCAACGACGATTTATTGAGCGCCAGTCTGGCCATCAGGCTGCCTCCTCATCCGAAGACTTTGCAACTGAGGCCTTTGCCGGAAAGTACTTGTCGATCAGGCCTTGCTTCATCAAAAGCTGTTCGGGCTCGAAGCATTCAGCCAATGTCTTCCAGCAAAGATCCAGCGCCTCCTCCAGGGGTATCGACACTTCAATGTCCATGAACCGTTCCCGGAACAGACCGCCAAACTTCAGCAGCTGCCGGTCGTAGTCCGACAATTCAAATGCCATCGACTGTTTCTGCTCAGCGTCGCGTGCACCGGAATAGAACCGGATCATCGTGTTCATGATCTGGTTGTGATCCTCACGCGTCACCTTACCGATCACATGCTGTTTCAGTCTGGAAAGAGAGCCGAAGGGATCAAGAACCCCGCTGTGAAGATAAAACTGACCCTCTGTAATGTAGCCGGTGTTGTCTGGAACAGGGTGCGTGACATCATTGCCGGGCATCGTCGTGACAGTCAGGATGGTGACGGAACCGGATCCTTTGAAATCGCAAGCTTTTTCATATCGGCGCGCCAGCTGCGAATAAAGGTCGCCCGGATACCCTCGGTTGGCCGGGACGCGCTCCATCGCAATGGAAACTTCTTTCATCGCATCGGCAAAAGCGGTCATGTCCGTGAGAAGAACCAGGACACGCTTGCCTTCCTCGACAGCGAACTTTTCAGCAACCGCCAGCGCCATATCCGGTACCTGCAAACGTTCCACGACCGGGTCTGAAGCCTGATTGATGAACATCACGGTGCGTGGAAAGACGCCCGCATCCTCGAATTGCTTTCTGAAAAACGAATAGTCGTCGAATATCAGGCCCAACCCGCCGAACACAACAATGTCCGCATCCGCCTGAATCCCGATCCTGGCCAGAAACGGATTGTAGGGTTCACCTGAAACCGAAAAGATCGGAATCTTCTGACTTTCAACGAGACAGTTGAAAATGTCGATCATCGGCACATCCGTGCGGATCATTCGCGAGGCCAAAACACGTTTCATCGGATTGGCAGACGGCCCGCCGATCGGAACGGCTGGATCGCTCGACAAGTCAGGTCCCTGATCTATCGGGTGACCGGCACCATTGAAGACCCGGCCAAGTATGTTGTCCGAGTATGTGACTTTGGCGGCTTCGCCGAGAAAACGGACCGAGGCGTTGTTTGCCAATCCCTTGGTACCGGAATTAACCTGAAGCGAGACCATGTCCTGATCGATGTTAATGACTTGCGCGAGCGAGGCATTGCCGTCCCCGCCATCGACAAGGGCCAGATCGCCCAGGCAGGGCCGCCCCTCAGAATCCGCTTTGGTGGACGACACCTGAATGCGAATGATGTCGCCAACGATATCAATTATCCGCGTATGGGAGACCAGCATATATGCCCCATTGTCTTCAAACGACTGTCTTCCAAGACCAGTAACATCGAAGCCCTTTGCCGACCGGCTGCTACTGTTTTTCCTGCAACGGAAATCATCTTAGGCGGGTTTTTGAGCCAGTTACAACCAGATTGACACTGCCGCCCATCGTCCGCTTCAACTCTGTTGAAGATAGGTGGGAACGAGTTGCGCCCCCATGACCTGGATCAACATTGGAACGACACACATCGCCAGACAATAATCGGCCTTTTCTCCTCAAGCGATCTGGGTTGCTCATCTGCTTTCCCATGCAGCACAATCGTCGAGCTGGCAGCTTTACCGGACACCGGCTTTCGGTATTTATGCAGTACACAAATATTTCAGTTCCGCAGCGGCCGGATTACACCGCTTTAAATTCATTGGATTTATTTAAGCACTAGGTATTTTTTACGGTAAATACTTTAACCTGACGTTGAATTCTTTTGTCTGAATTTGCTTTGTACTTATCATCAGCGTCAAGTTATACTTTGGAAATTCTCTAAATATATTTATTCATCTAAGTACTATGTGCAGATTAGACTGATTAATGAATTCATTATTATGCACGCATAGGTTTATCTTTAGTTGTAAATAGCATTTTTTCTAATTTTTTTCCCAAGTTTTGCTTCTTAGTCTTAAACTCCGCGCCTGTCTTCTAATATTCGCGCACCGATTCGCGCAAAGCGTGTACGGAATCGGTTTTGGTTTCTGGAGGGGAAAATTGACGGATCACACATTAGAGCTCACTGCTCCGCCAAATGATACCAAACACAACGACCAGACCAATATTCCTACAGCTCAAGGCAGCGCCTCCCGACGACCTGAGGACAAGCAACCGCCTGTGCGTAGTGATCTGGGAACCATTCTGCTTCACTGGACGCTGACCATTGCGATCTTCGCGAGCCTGTTGACCGGCCTCCGCCTTTCTTCCGACGCAGAAGATGCATGGTTTTCAAAGTTGTTCGAACCGATATTGCCACAAGGCGAAATCTGGACCTGGCACTATGTGTCGGCCATTTTCGTGCTGGCGGTTATCTTCGCTTATGCTGCCTATATGTCGTTTGCCCGCTTGAAACGGCGCATTTCGACCAAGAAAGCCGTTGTTCTGACGCTCCCGGCAAGCACCAAGCTGCGGCTTGCGGCTGTCAATGTCATCGCCTACTGGATCCTGTTTGGCGCTGTTCTCACCCTTTCTGCTACCGGTGTGCTTCTCTATCTGGGTCATGGCGGGATCTGGGTCACCGTTCACTACATCGCCGCACTTACGGTGCTTGGCTACATCGTTGCCCACGTGGTTCTGCATTATTTCTATGGCGGGATCGCACAGCTTCTGCGCCTGTTCCGGCCTCAGAAACTCCGTCGATTCCCGGGCATGAGCCGGCACCCCCTGGCGGCGTCGCTTGCTATCGGGGCGGTGGTTCTGGCAGGCGCCGTCGCGCTCGATTTCTCCACGAGGGATGACCTTATCGTTGCCAACGCCACTGAGCTTCCTGCGTTGGACGGCGAAATGGACGAAGCAATCTGGAACAGTGCGAAACCCATTTTTGTCAGGACGCAACAAGGGTCCGGCCTCGACAAGACGGGAGAATCCACCGTCGAGATCCGCGCCGTTCAGGTGGGTGACAAGATCGCATTCGGTTTTCGTTGGGAAGACAGCAACCGGTCTTTGAAACGCCACCCACTGATCAAGACCGAAGACGGCTGGCGGATGCTCAACAACCGTGCCGATATCTCGGACGAAACCGATTATTACGAAGACAAGTTTTCGGTCGCCTTTTCCAAGTCGGATGCCTTTGGCGGAGGCGCGTCAACGCATATGGGCCCCAAGCCGCTAAGCGACAAACCAGGCGCCTTCAACTATCGCGGCCTTCACTATACCACCGACGGCAGTCTGCTTGACGTCTGGCAGTGGAAGGCCTCGCGCGGTGGCATGCTGGGGAAGGTCGATGACATGTGGTTCGGCACACCAATCGAACCGAATGAGGCTCAGGCCGCTGGCAAAAAACGCTACAGCGCTGGCTATTCGGCAGACGAGGGCAAATCCTTCTACATCTATAACTACAAGAAAAAATCCGGCTCCAACTACGAAAACACAGTCGACGTGGTGCGGCTGCCGGTGGATCTTGAAAAAACCGTCGCCCAGATGGGCAATATTGACCTCGATGTAGAGGCGACGGACGACCCGGGATCACAGTGGTGGATGTTTGAAGCAGAGAGCGTTCCCTATTCGCCGGAGATCGACGCAGGAATACCCGTTGGGACGATGATCCCCGGCGTCCTGATTATCGGAGAATACGAAGGTAGCCGCGCCGACCTTTCCGGCGGTTCAAAGTGGAAAGACGGTTATTGGACGCTTGAGATCATTCGCGACATGGACACCGGTAACCACCAGGATCTTCCCATGGAAGATGGCCTTTATGTCTGGGTCGCGGTGTTTGATCACAACCAAACGCGCCACACGCGTCATTCACGTCCGGTTCGCCTGACATTCAACTGATGCCTTCCCAACGGACCAAACTCATGTCGAAAAGCACCTGTACCGTTACGATCAACGGTAAAGAGATCAAGGCAAGTGTCGGCGACACGCTGATTGATGCCGGACTTGGTGGCCGCCTGGTCATCCCCCATGACTGCTGTTCGGGGCAATGTGAAACCTGCCGGGTTCGCGTGCTCAGTGGCGCTGTCGACGATTTGGGAACACGTGAGAAAAACACTGTCCTCGGGTGTCTTGCCGTCCTGGAGGGCGACGCAGAGATTTCTTACGATCCCGTTCCGATTGTAAAAACGATAAAAGGTACCGTCGACAGTGTGCAGACAATCAAGGAAGACTACCTTGAAGTGCGTGTCCGCACTGCCAAGAAGGTGACCTGGTTGCCCGGCCAATATCTGCGCGCAACGTTCGCCGGGTATCCGCCGCGCGATTACAGCCCGACGACCCCTCTCAATCTGGATGCGGAAGAAGAGGTGATCGTCTTTCACATCAAGGTTTATCCGGACAGCATCGTATCGTCGAAACTGGGCAGTCAGATTGCCAAAGGGCACGGTGTCAAACTGCGCGGCCCATTTGGCAATGCTTTCCTGCGTCAACAACCGGAGCCGATCGTTCTGACCTCGACAGGGACCGGCTTTGCGCCAATATGGGCGATTGCCGTTGCTGCAAGGCTGGGACAGCCGGACCGTGATATCAGGGTCATCTCGGGTGCTCGTACACGGGATGGACTTTATATGCGCGACGCAGTTCGCTGGTTGCAAAGCAACGATGTCCCGATATCTCTCACAGCCGGCGATGGCGATAACGAGACAGTCATGACTGCCCGACCGCAAGAGCTGGTTGGCGCGCTGACTTCCGATCACATCGTCTATTCCGCCGGCGCGCCCGCGCACGTGGATGCGATGCGCGAACTGGCATTGCAAGCCGGCGCCACTTTTTATGCCGATCCGTTCTACGTTGCTGAAGAAAGCAAAGGCATTCTTGCCTTTGCAAGCAGGCTCTTTCGCAAATCCGCACCACCACAACAAGCGGAGGCTGCAGAATAGAGCAATGACGGTGTTTATTGCGCGGCTGTTGTCACCGCCTGCGGGCATGTGAAAATTAGCTCGTTCGCCTGCATGACCGGCATCGGACGCCCAAGATAGTAACCCTGGGCATCGGTGCACCCAATATCGTTCAGCATGTCAAGCAGCTGCCGGGTTTCGACACCCTCAGCCGTCGTTGTCATGTTCAGGTTCTTCGCCAGCTCGATGACAGCTTTGACGATTGAGATCGAGTCATCAGAATATGCCATTGACCGGACAAAGGACTGATCGATCTTGATCTTGTCAAAGGGGAACCGCCTGAGATAACTCAGCGACGAATACCCGGTGCCAAAGTCGTCCATCGAAACCTTGACACCAAGCGACTTGGCCTGGTGAAGAGCTTCCAGAACATCCTCTGAATCTGTCAGCAAGACACTTTCTGTGACTTCCAGTTCAAGCCGGTCCGCTTTAAGACCCGATTTCATCAGCGCACCGATCAACACAGGCCCGAAGGCATTGCCACGCAACTGCCGAGGCGACAGGTTGACGGCTACCCGCATATGATCCGGCCAGCCGGCGGCGATCCTGCAGGCCTCTTCCAAAACCCACTCGCCAAGCTGAACAATCAGACCGGTGTCTTCGGCCAAAGGTATGAAATCACCGGGTGAGACCAGACCTCTCGTCGGGTGATTCCAGCGCAGCAACGCCTCGAAACCGGAGATCTGATAATCGCTCAACGTGTACTGCGGCTGGAAGTAAAGTTCCATTTCGCCATTTGCGGCTGCGTTGCGCAGATCCAGGATCAATTCGCGCCGGTCATTCACCTCGGTTCCCATGTCCTCTTCAAAGAAGCGGTAGGTGTTCCTGCCGTCTTCCTTGGCGCGATAAAGGGCAAGGTCCGCCTGTTTGAACAGCTCGTCGCCAACAGCTCCGTCAGCCTTGGCCACCGAGATGCCTATGCTGACGCCAATGACCAGGTCATGATCCGCGATTTGGAATGGCTGGGAGAGTTCCCAAATAATGGACTGCGCCAGTTCGTCGACCTGCTTCTGCTTGACGGGCAGGTCGGTCAGGATCGCGAATTCGTCACCGCCCAGACGCGCGACCAACTCACGATCTTCAAGCAGGTGTTTCAACCGTGCTGAAACCTGCCGCAAAAGCTCGTCGCCGATGGGATGTCCCAGAGAATCGTTGACGGTCTTGAACTCGTCGAGGTCCAGACAGAGAATTGCGAATTCGCCTCCCTGGACCTGCTGGCGCTTCAGGAGCAATTCCATCTGATCGCGGAATTCGATACGGTTGGGCAACTGGGTCAGCATGTCATGCCGCGCAAGGAAGGCCAGACGATCGCGCGCCTCCTGGCGCTCCGTGATATCCTCGGAGATCGCCACCCAACCGCCATCTGACAATGGTTGCCGGGTGGTCAGAACAATGCGGCCCGACCGGATCTTGACCATTTCCGTGCTTTGCGAGAAAGGCGCCGATTGATGCGCTTTCGTGAATGCCTCCGACAATTCGGTCTGGTCGGTGCTGACAGCCTCCGCATTCTGAAGAGCGGTCAGATCCCTGGCGGTCATGCCGGGCACGAGTTTGTCCTCGTCGAGTTCGAAAAGGTCTGCAAACCGCTGGTTCGATACGATCAGGCTACCGCTTGCATCAAACATGCAAAGCCCGTGCGACATGTTGTTGAGTGCCGCATCAAAGAGAACGTTCTGCTCGCGCAACTGCGCTTCTTGCGATCTCAGAATCGTGTTCTTTTCATGAACCCTGACCCGCAGAGCGTCGCGTTCCTTGACAGAGCGCTGCAACGAAACGACAGAACGCGCAATGTCTCCAACTTCGTCCAGCCGCTCCGTTCCGGCAACTTTCTTTTCAAAGTCGCCTGCGGCAATTCCTGTCAAAACCTTGGTAATGTCGGTCAGCGGCCGCGTGATCTGGCGAGAAAGGAGATAAGCGACCGAGGCAAAGGCGATCAACGTCAGAACACCGAACAGGAACAGCCACCTAAGCAGCTTGGCTTCTTCCTCCGAACCGATACGGGTCAGCTCGTTTTGGGTTTCGGTCAGCTTTTCGATCGGAACCAGCGCACATACCGTCACTGGCGCGACTGGCACGGCGCACTCTATGACATTGCTGCCACTGGCGGTGATGTTTGGTGTGGTCGCTGAAATCTGGAGATCGGCGAAATTACCTTTGAAATTCCCTCTGGAAATCACTTCGTCCTCAAAGACGACAGCAAGACCGAAGGAGTTGATCTTCGCCAGGTCGGAAAGCAGAGGTTCGTTGGACCGGATCCATCGTTGAGCCAGCAATCCGCCCACCGCGTATCCAAATTCATCGAAAACCGGTGTGAAGACGATTTGGGAAACAGTGTTGATGTGTTCGCCAGGAACAAAGATGCCTGTTTCAGAACGTGGCAATAGACGCGACAAGGTTTGCACGTCCCCCGGGAAACTCTCGTTGAGGGATGCGACGATCTCATCGAAAAAACTAAGTTCTGGAATATTCGATCCAAGTCGGACCAGGTCTGCCTCATAAGAAGAAGCGCCGATAACCCGCGCCTTCTCGTCAAGAACGACGATCCCGTCCATATCGGCCTGTTTCGCTGCCGGCCCCAGGAGCTCCGACATGGCAACAACATTTCGAGACATGACAGCATTGGACGTGTCATGGTGCTTGGCAATCGAGTTGACCCTTCGAAGCCGATCCTGAAACAGGAACTCCATCCGGGTTCCGGCAAGCTCCACGTCGGCGATCAACGTCTCAAGCAACCGAGACTGAGACAGTTTTAGTAGCTCGACCTCTTGTCGGGCCATGCTGTCTTCCAACTGATATGCCACCAGGCCAATCAGACCTGCAAACGCACACAGCGCTGTGAAAACAGCGCCGTAGGTATAGTGCCAAAGCAGGGACGAGTGACGTATCATGTTGCGATTGGGCCTTTAGTTAGACACCGGCACTCCGCCATAATTTCGGATCAGGCTGCGCGCCTGATCGGACTGGCTGAAGTCAATGAATGTCTTCATCTCACCATCCAAAGCGCCATCCTTATAGATAAGCGCCAGGGTCACCGCGCTTGGATAGGCCTCGCCCGTCGGATGATTGCCGTCGATTTTCAGAACGTTCAGTCCCTCTTCAAGCGGGCGGGAATAGGGTCCAAAGGCGATCGCTCCCTGAACGTCGCGCGCCGTCGAAATGGCGTCTTGCGTTGTCAGCGCTGTTTTGGATCGTGGCGAAAACGTCAGGTCTTTCCAGCCTGGCATCGTGTTGCGCAGAACCTGAAGAGTGCTGTCGGCATCTTCGCGCCTGACCAGCCGTACACGAAGATCCGCACCACCGAGTTCCGACCAATTGGTGATCTTGCCAGCATAGAGTTTTTTCAGGTCTTCACTTGAAAGAGCCTCAACTCCAGTCGAAGGATGGGTGAAAATGGCGCTTGGGATCTTGGCAATCGGCAGATAGACCAAACCATATTCAATCTCGCTGTCCTTCAGGGGCCTCGCCACCCGACCCAGCCGTTCAGTCCCTGAACTAACGGCTGCGATACCGCCGCCTGAACCAATGCTTGGGGGGATCTTGAGGTCAATTTCAGGATGAGCTTTTGAAAAGCCGTCACCCATTTCGCGCAACATTTCCAATCCATCGCCAGTGCCGACAACACTGAGTGCAGTTTGTGCACCAGCGACAGGCGACTGAACAAGGAGGGCAGACAGCGAAAGAACGAAGCAGAAGAAGGAGATCCGCATTTTTTCCACCAATTTGAGTTTGTATTATCTAGAATGCCATATTCAAGTTAATCAAACACTAAAACCCTGCCACAAGTTACAATTAACCTGTATTTAAATTGACTTTTATTAGTATTCATGCAGCTAGAATCTAATTATTCTTGCATAATCTTTAGGCATTATTTGCCGATAGGCTATTTTTTCCTAGCAGCCCAAATTGCTACAATCGTTTCGGGAAATCTTAATCTGTCAGCCCTTGAAGCAATCACTCACTTTTACATACGATTTGAAATTATTTTGATAGAACTATGAGTGATCGATGTGAAAACTACTGTGCGAGTGACAGATTTCATGATCTTCACAAATTAGTCAAACAGGCAATACAACCCTTACTATACTATAGCGTGTGCCAGTTTTCCGACGTTTCTGATCCGTCATCTACTTAACAAAATTGATAAAACTCATTATATTACAGATTATTGGAAAGCTTATGTGATCAAGCTTGAATGCCTGTTTCCTGCAAAATACTGGCTGCACTCTGCCGAACGACCAGTTTCACATCAATCATGACTGGTTCAGAGTGTTTATTGTCGATTGCATCGCCTGCGTGAATACACTCCAGGAGCAACCTGGCGGCCCTGGTTCCCAAAGCATGACGATCCTGACGGATCGTGGTCAGCGCAGGAACGTAGAATTCAGAAAGTTCAATGTCATCAAATCCAACGACTGATATGTCTCCAGGCACTTCCACACCTCGTGTCTTGAGCGTTGAAATCAATCCGAATGCAACCTGATCCGAAGCGCAGAAAATGGCTGTAGGCCTGTCTTCCATTGACAGGATTTTTTCTGCTGCTGCTCGGCCTGATTCCAGAGAGAAATCGCCACGAATGATCCATTCATCCCGCATCGGCAGACCGAGCTCAGCCCTTTCTGCCAGCATGCCCTCCCGCCGGACATGTGTCAGGACATTCTCCTGCGGTCCGGTAACATGCGCTATTTTCCGGTGTCCCAGTTCATAAAGATGCCTAACGGCCAACCTGGCACCCTGACCGTTGTCGCTTCGCACAGATGGCTGAGAGCTTCCCTGTTTCCATTCACACGCAAACACGATCCTGCCGTTCACGCCGTTTTCTTCAAACTGCCTAATTTCCTCGTCTGACAGCGCGCCATCCAGGCAAATCATGCCGTCAATCTGAGAATCCAGGAAGTAGTCGACGACGCGTTTTCCCGCTGTCGCATGATCTTTTGTATCGGCGATCAGAACAGAAAGGTCGCTTTCACCGAAAACTTCACTGATACCGGCAAGAATCTGCGAAAAAAACGGGTTTCCGAGGTTTGGAACCAGAACAAGAATTGCTCCGGCCTGACGCGTTCTAAGATTTCTTGCAGCCCGATTGACCCGGTAACCCGTGGAGCGAATGGCGCCGAAAACCGTTTCCCGCGTCGCTTCCGTCAAAAGCTCAGGATTGCTGAGCGCTCGACTGACCGTTGCCGTTGAAACTCCAGCTCTTTTGGCAACATCTCGAATTCTTATGGGCTTCTGCGCCAATGCCGCCTCCCGATTTTTGTTTGCGACTTGCTGACATTCCGGGTTGACACGAGGGGCTTTCCCGAGAATGATAAATGTAATCGATTACATGAGAGATACACAATTCTGTAATCGATTACAATTGCGGTGGAGGCCGCATCAATTGAAAAATCGGGCGAAAGTTCGATGGGAGGAGACTATGAAAGCACTACGCGCTGTATTTGCAGCAACCACCGCTCTGTGCGCGGCGACTGCCGCCCATGCGACGGATTTGGAAGTTACGCATTGGTGGACGTCTGGTGGAGAGGCTGCGGCTGTTGCTGAGTTTGCGAAGGCGTTTGACGCGACTGGCAACAAGTGGGTTGACGGTGCGATTGCCGGTTCTGGCGGCACGGCGCGTCCGATCATGATCAGCCGCATCACGGGCGGCGATCCGATGGGCGCCACCCAGTTCAACCACGGCCGTCAGGCAGAAGAGCTTGTTGAAGCCGGCCTGATGCGCGACCTCAGCGACGTGGCGGCGGAAGGCAACTGGGCGGAGCTCGTGCGTCCCTCCAGCCTGCTCGACAGCTGCACGCTTGACGGCAAGATCTACTGCGTGCCGGTCAACATTCATTCCCCGCAATGGCTGTGGATCAACAATGCCGTTTTTGAAGACAACGGCCTGGCCGTGCCGACCAACTGGGACGAGTTTGTCGCCGCAGCGCCCAAGCTGCAGGAAGCCGGTGTCGTGCCGCTCGCCATGGGCCAGCAGCCCTGGCAGACCACGCTTGCCTTCCAGACCCTTCTGACCGCGCTCGCAGGTCCTGAGACCTACACCAAGGTGTTCGGCGACAAGGATGCCGATCTGGCAGGTGGTCCGGAACTGGCCAAGGTCTTTGAGGCTGCGGCAACGGCCCGCGACATGGCCAAGGATTCCAACGTTCAGAACTGGAACGATGCCACAAACATGGTCATCACCGGCAAGGCCGGCGGCCAGATCATGGGCGACTGGGCCCAGGGTGAGTTCCAGGTGGCCAATCAGGTCGCCGGCAAGGATTACACCTGCCTGCCGGGTCTTGGCGTCAACGAAGTGATCCAGACCGGCGGCGACGCCTTCTACTTCCCGCAAGTGGACGATCCGGAGATCTCCGCGGCCCAGGCCGAGCTCGCCAAGGTCATGATTTCCCCGGAGACACAGGTTGCCTTCAACCTGAAGAAGGGGTCTCTGCCGGTGCGCGGCGATGTCGACCTGTCGGCGGCCAATGACTGCATGCGCAAGGGTCTGGAGATCCTGGCCAAGGGCAACATCATTCCGGGCACCGACCAGCTGATGTCTGCTGACAGCAACCAGCAGGTCAACGACCTGTTCGTCGAGTTCTTCAACAACCCGTCCATGTCGGCTGAAGACGCTCAGAAGCTGTTCGCCTCGATCGTCGCCAACGCCGACTGATCCGCACAACGGGCTCCGCCGGTTCCGTCAAGGGGACTTGAGGGCACCGGCGTCCTCCAGCCCTGCGCGCAGTTTCTGCGCGCAGGGACTTCCGGGACACTGCAAGCAGGCTTTTACGGGACAAGGAAGACAGGCATGGCCGCAACCTCAGCCCCAGCCAGATGGCACCGCAACCTGAGTGCCAAGGTGGCGGCAATTCCGATGATCGTCACCGCCCTGGTGGTCTTTATCGGCGGAACCGCCTGGACGGTTCTCTACTCCTTCACCAACTCCAAGCTTCTGCCGCGGGAGAAGTTCATCGGCTTTGGCCAGTACGAACGCCTGTGGAGCAGCAACAAGTGGCTGATCTCGATCGAGAACCTGGCCATCTATGGCGGGTTCTCCCTCGTCTTCTCCCTCCTCATCGGCTTCATTCTGGCCGCCCTGCTCGATCAGAAGATCCGCTTTGAGGACACCTTCCGCACCATCTTGCTCTATCCCTTCGCGCTCAGCTTCATCGTCACGGGCCTTGCCTGGCAATGGATCCTCAATCCGGATTTCGGCATCCAGCATGTCGTGCGCAGCCTGGGCTGGGAGAGCTTTGCCTTCGACCCCCTCTACAATCCCGACATCGTCATCTACGGCATTCTGATTGCCGGCCTGTGGCAGGGAACCGGCCTCATCATGTGCCTCATGCTGGCCGGGTTGCGCGGCATTGACGAGGACATCTGGAAGGCTGCCAAGATCGACGGCATCCCCATGTGGAAGACCTACATCTTCATCGTCATCCCCATGATGCGCGGCATCTTCATCACCGCCATCGTGCTTGTCGCCTCCGGCATCATCAAGGTCTATGACCTGGTCGTTGCCCAGACCGGCGGCGGGCCCGGCATCTCCTCGGAAGTGCCGGCCAAATACGTCTATGACGCCATGTTCCTGTCCCAGAACCTCGGACAGGGCTTTGCCGCCTCCACCATGATGCTGCTCACCGTCGCCGTCATCGTCATTCCCTGGGCCTATCTCGAATTCGGAGGCAAGCGTCGTGGCTGATACTGCATATCTTTCCGGCCCCTCAGGTCCAAAACCCCGGCACATCCTGTCCCGCCGCAACATCATGATCTACGGCACGCTGATCGTCGTCTCGCTCTACTATCTGCTGCCCCTTTACGTGATGGTCGTCACCTCCCTCAAGGGCATGCCCGAGATCCGTCTCGGCAACATCTTCTCGCCCCCGGTCGAGGTCACCTTCCAGCCCTGGGTCAAGGCCTGGGCGGAAGCCTGCACCGGCCTCAATTGCGACGGCCTGTCGCGCGGCTTCTTCAACTCCGTGCGCATCCTCATTCCTTCCGTGATCCTGTCGATCATCATCGCCTCGATCAACGGCTATGCGCTCGCCAACTGGCGCTTCAGGGGCTCGGAGACCTTCTTCACCATCCTGATCGTCGGCGCCTTCATTCCCTATCAGGTCATGATCTATCCGATCGTCATCATGCTGCGCGAGATCGGCCTTTACGGCAGCCTCACAGGCCTGGTCATCGTGCACACCATCTTCGGCATGCCGATCCTGACCCTGCTCTTCCGCAACTATTTTGCCTCCGTGCCGCAGGAACTCTTCAAGGCCGCCCGCGTCGACGGCGCTGGCTTCTGGGGCATCTATTTCCGCATCATGGTGCCCATGAGCCTGCCCATCTTCGTCGTCGCCATGATCCTGCAGGTCACCGGCATCTGGAACGACTTCCTGTTCGGCGTCATCTACACAAAGCCGGACCTTTATCCGATGACGGTGCAGCTCAACAACATCGTCAACTCGACCCAGGGGGTGAAGGAATACAACGTCAACATGGCCGCCACCATTCTCACCGGCCTTGTTCCCCTCACCATCTACTTCATCTCCGGCAAACTCTTCGTCCGCGGCATCGCCGCCGGAGCGGTCAAAGGCTAACGAGAAAACAATGGAAACAAGTATCTCCGTCAAGAACCTCGCCTTAAGCTTCGGACACCTGGACGTGCTGAAGGATCTCAACCTGGAGATCGGCAAGGGCGAATTCCTGGTCCTGCTCGGATCCTCGGGCTGCGGCAAGTCCACCTTGCTCAACTGCATCGCAGGCCTGCTCGATGTCACCGGCGGCCAGATCTTCATCGGCGGCAAGAACGTCACCTGGGAAGAACCCTCAAAGCGCGGCATCGGCATGGTGTTCCAGTCCTATGCCCTTTACCCGCAGATGACCGTTGCCGGCAATCTCAGCTTCGGCCTGAAGAATGCGGGCCTGCCAAAGGCGGAAATCGAGGAACGGGTCAACCGCGCCGCCAAGGTGCTGCAGATCGAACCCCTTCTCGATCGCAAACCCGCCGCCCTGTCAGGAGGCCAGCGCCAGCGCGCGGCCATCGGACGGGCCCTGGTGCGCGATGCCGATGTCTTCCTCTTCGACGAGCCGCTCTCAAATCTCGACGCAAAACTCAGAGCCGACCTCAGGGTCGAGATCAAGCAGCTGCACCAGAAGCTGACGAACACCATGATCTACGTCACCCATGACCAGATCGAAGCCATGACCCTGGCCGACCGGATCGCCATCATGCGCGGCGGGCGCATTCTGCAGCTGGCATCGCCCAACGAAATCTACAACCGGCCGGCCAGCAAATATGTCGCCGAGTTCATCGGATCCCCCACCATGAACTTCTTCGAGGGCGAGCTCAAAGCCGACGGCGGAACCTACAGCTTCACAAACGGCACACTCACCGTCCCCTTGAGCGACTATCAGTTCAAGGAAACAAGCCCAGAACCGGAACCAGCCTGGTTCGGCATCCGCCCCGAACACATGACCTCAGGCGAGGCAGCACAAAACGCCACAGTCCGCATGACAGCATCCGTCGAACTCGTCGAACCCCTCGGATCCGACACCCTCGCACGCGTCAATGCACAGAACCATACCCTTTGGGTCAGACTCGACGGACAGGCAAACATCAAAACAGGCGACAGAATCGACATCGGCTTCGAGCCAATGCGCGCAAACATATTCAGCAAAAATAACGAAATCAGAATCTGAGCCAGATTCTAATCCAACATCGGGAAAACACTCATGGATGTTTCATTCCAGCTCTATTCTGCACGCGAATTCACCCCTTGGGACGGCGTTTTCAAACGTCTTGCCAAGCTAGGCTATACACAGGTCGAGGGTTTCGGAGGTGTTTACGAAGATCCGGCGGCATGCCGGGACCTGCTTGACCAGACAGGCTTGAGCATGCCGTCCGGGCATTTCTTTCCAATGGAACAGTTCGACGACGACATCAACAAGGTCATCGCGACCGCCAAGACATTGGGCATGGAACGCCTGTTCTGTCCGGCCCTGCCGCCCGATCAGCGGTCTGCCGATGCAGCTCACTGGCAATCCGTCGGTGAGCGGCTGGAAGCCATTGGCACGAAAATCCGGGACGCAGGTCTGCGCTTCGGCTGGCACAACCATGATTTTGAGTTTGTCACCTGTGGCGACGGCCGATTGCCGATGGACATACTGCTTGAAACTGCGCCTTCCATTGAATGGGAAGCAGACATTGCCTGGATCGTCCGAGGCGGTCAGGACCCTCTGGCCTGGATTTCGAAATACGCCGACCGCGTCACCACTGCCCATGTCAAGGACATCGCACCCCAAGGCGAGTGCGCCGACGAAGACGGCTGGGCGGATGTCGGGCAGGGAACCATGGACTGGAAAACCATCATGGCCGCGTTGCGCAGTGCCGGTGTCGATCTGTTCATCATGGAACACGACAAACCTTCGGACGTCGACCGGTTTGCCGCCCGCTCTATCGAAGCCTTCCGCACATATTAAGGAACCATCATGAGTAAGACACTCGGCATCGGCGTACTGGGATGCGGAAACATTTCGGCTGCCTATATGCGTCTTGCCCCGCTTTTCAGGGGCATCGAAATGCGTGCCTGCGCCGACATCAACGCGTCGGCCGCAAAAGCGCGTGCAGAGGAATTCAATCTGCGCGCAGAAACGGTCGACGGTCTGCTTGCAGCCAGTGACATCGATATCATCGTCAACCTGACGGTACCTGCCGCACACTTTGAAGTTTCAAAGAAGATCCTGGACGCCGGCAAACACGTTTATTCTGAAAAGCCCTTCGTACTGAATGTCGCGGAAGGACAGGACCTCGCGGCAATCGCCAAGGAGAAAGGTTTGCGCGTCGGCTCTGCACCTGACACGTTCCTGGGCGGCGCGCACCAGCTGGCCAGACACCTGGTCGACAGCGACGCTGTCGGCAAGATTACTTCGGGCACCTGTTTCGTTCAGAGCCCTGGCATGGAAATGTGGCATCCGAACCCGGATTTCTTCTTTCAGCCTGGCGGCGGACCCATCCTCGATCTTGGGCCCTACTATGTCTCCAACCTTGTTCAGTTGCTCGGCCCGGTAAAAAGGGTCTGTGCCATGAGCTCGTCCGGGTCCGAATATCGGACAATCACCTCCCAACCCCGTTTTGGTGACAAGATCAAGGTGGAAACGCCCACCACGATCCACGCGGTGATGCAATTTCATTCGGGCGCCCAGATAACGTATTGCGCCAGCTGGGACGTCTGGCAACATGGTCACTCCAATATGGAACTTTACGGCCTGGGCGGGACATTGCATGTACCCGATCCGAACTTCTTCGGCGGTGAAGTGCGGATGACTGAGAAGGGTGCTTACGTCAACATGTCGGATGCCTGGAACCATCCGTTCTCGAAAGCCAATGACGGAAGCAATGCAAACTATCGAACCGCAGGACTTGCGGACATGGCTCAGGCGATCCTGGCCGACCGGCCACACCGTTGCTCGCTGGAGTTTTCCCTGCATGCCGTGGATGTGATGACGTCAATCCTTGCATCGGGCGAGAGTGGGCAGTTTATTGATGTCGCAACCACCTGCGACCGTCCTGCTGCGCTCGATCCACAAGCAGCACAGGACCTTCTCACCTGATAGGAAATCAAATGACCTGGACTGCGGCGCCAACGCGCTATGACAATATGGTGTATCGCCGATGCGGCCAATCGGGCCTGAAGCTGCCGGCGATCTCACTCGGGCTCTGGCATAATTTCGGTGAAGACACACCGCATGCGCTCAAGCGGGAAATCGCCTGCACGGCCTTTGACCTTGGCATTACGCATTTCGATCTTGCCAACAATTACGGCCCGAGGCCCGGTTCTGCCGAAAGCGCATTCGGAGAATTGCTGCGAACCGACTTTGCGCCCTACCGAGATGAAATGATCATCTCGTCCAAGGCCGGATATGGAATGTGGCCCGGCCCCTACGGGGAATGGGGCAGCCGCAAATACATGATTGCCTCCTGCGACCAGTCCCTGAAGCGGATGGGGCTGGATTATGTCGACATCTTCTATTCCCACCGTTTCGATCCGGACACGCCGTTGGAAGAGACGATGATGGCACTCGATCACATCGTGCGGTCCGGACGGGCACTCTATGTCGGCATTTCGTCCTACAATTCCAAACGCACGCGAGAGGCAACCGCGATCCTGAAAGAGCTGGGCACCCCCTGCCTGATCCACCAGCCGAGCTATTCCATGATCAATCGCTGGGTGGAAGAGGACGGCTTGCTGGACACGCTCGAGGAACTCGGTGTCGGATCCATTGCCTTTTCTCCGCTTGCCCAGGGCATGCTGACCAACAAGTATCTCAACGGGATCCCTGAAGACAGCCGGGCGACACAGGGAAAATCTCTCAAAAGCCAGTTCTTGAGCGACGACAATATCGAGACCATCAGAGCGCTCAACGCGATTGCCGAGCGAAGGGGCCAGACCCTTGCCCAGATGGCAATTGCCTGGGTTCTGCGGAACGGAAAAGTCACAACGGCTCTTATCGGTGCCAGCCGCGCTGAACAGGTCAGAGACTGTGTACGCACGGTGGAAAATCTCGATTTCACAGATGCTGAGCTTGAGGAAATAGCAGCCACGACACGCGAAGCTGACATCAATCTCTGGGCCGCATCAGCGGAACGGAAAGGACCGTCACGCTAAACGGACGTCACCACGACAGGTCAATAACTAAGGGAGGCAGCCATGGCCGGACTGATCAAGGGACCAGCGATTTTCCTGGCACAATTTGCAGGCGACGAAGCACCTTTCAATTCACTTCCCGCCATCACCAAATGGGCTGCCGACCTTGGTTACAAGGGCGTTCAGATTCCAACATTTGACGGACGCCTGTTCGACCTCGACAAGGCGGCCGAAAGTCAGACCTATTGCGACGACGTGAAAGGCATCTGCGCGGATGCCGGTGTCGAGATCACCGAACTTTCCACTCACCTTCAGGGGCAACTCGTGGCGGTACATCCAGCCTACGATCTTGCCTTTGACGGATTTGCGCCCGCAAACGTGCATGGCAACCCCAAGGCGAGGCAGGAATGGGCGGTCGACCAGATGAAAAAGGCGGCTGTCGCCAGTCGTCGCTTTGGCCTTGATGCTTCGGTCAGCTTCACCGGTTCGCTGGCATTCCCATATCTATATCCCTGGCCACAGCGTCCCGCCGGTCTGATCGAAGAGGCTTTCAGGGAACTCGCCAACCGCTGGAAACCGATACTTGATGTCTATGAAGACAACGGTGTCGATGTCGGTTACGAGATCCACCCTGGGGAAGACGTCTTTGACGGGGCGACGTTCGAGATGTTCCTCGACGCACTGGGAGGTCACAAGCGCTGCCAGATCAACTACGATCCGTCGCATTTTCTGCTTCAGCAAATGGACTATCTGGCGTTTATCGACATCTACCATGAGCGCATCTGTGCCTATCATGTGAAGGATGCGGAGTTTAATCCGGATGGCCGGCAGGGCGTCTATTCAGGCTATCAGGGCTGGGTGAACCGGGCGGGCCGGTTCCGTTCACTGGGCGACGGTCAGGTTGATTTCTCCGGTATCTTTTCCAAGCTTGCACAACATGGCTATGACAGCTGGGCGGTGCTGGAATGGGAGTGCTGCCTGAAGTCACCCGAACAAGGCGCGGCAGAAGGCGCACCGTTCATTGAAAGCCACATCATCGAGGTGACGGACAAAGCCTTCGACGATTTTGCAGGCGCAGGAACGGATCAAGAGCAGATCCGCAGGATGCTTGGATTAACTTCCTGACACCGTGATTTTTCGCGCACCTGAACGCATTGAGCCGGCCAAAATCCAATTGGCCGGCTCATTGTTTTGTCAAAGGCAGTTCGGATCCACCTTGGATCAACCACCGAAGTCGTCGAGCATGATGTCTTCCCGATCCACGCCCAGATCCAGCAGCATATTGATGACGGACTGGTTCATGATCGGTGGTCCGCACATGTAGAATTCACAGTCTTCCGGTGTCGGATGATTTTTGAGGTACTCGTCGAAGAGGACGTTGTGGATGAAACCGGTATATCCCTTCCAGTCGTCTTCCGGCAGCGCATCTGACAGGGCCACATGCCATTCGAAATTCGAATTTTCGGCAGCAAGCGTGTCAAAGTCCTCAACAAAGAACATCTCGCGCTTTGAACGGGCGCCGTACCAGAAGCTGATCTTGCGCTTTGACTTCAGCCGCTTGAGCTGATCGAAAATATGGCTGCGCATCGGCGCCATGCCGGCACCGCCACCCACAAAGACCATTTCCCTCTCGGTTTCGCGCGCGAAGAACTCGCCGAAAGGACCGGAAATCGTGACCTTGTCGCCCGGTTTCAGGTTGAAGATGTAACTCGACATCTTTCCGGGAGGGATACCCTCCGATCCGGGGGTGGCGAAGCTACGCGGACGTTGAGCATGATCATGCCCTTTTCTTCCGGGTAGTTTGCCATGGAATAGGCGCGCTCGAGCGGCTCGGCAACAACCGATTCGTATTGCCAGAGATTGAAGCGGTCCCAGTCCTCCCGGTATTCCTCTTCAACGTCAAAATCCGTGTATTTGAGATGGTGCGAGGGCGCTTCGATCTGAATATATCCACCGGCACGGAAATTGACGTCCTCGCCTTCGGGAAGCTCCAGCACCAGCGCCTTGATGAAGGTGGCAACATTCTCGTTCGAGCGAACGGTACATTCCCATTTCTTGACCCCGAAGACCTCTTCAGGAACTTCGATCACCATGTCCTGCTTCACCGCAACCTGGCATGACAGGCGGTCGCCGCACGCCGCTTCACGCTTGGTGATATGGCTTTCTTCCGTTGGCAGAATCGAGCCACCTCCGGAGAAGATCTTCACCCGGCACTGGGCGCATGTGCCACCGCCGCCGCAGGCAGACGGCACGAAGAGTTTTTGCTCAGCCAGCGTTTGCAGCAATTTGCCACCCGCCGGAACCGAAATGGTCTTCTCGCCGTTGATGCTGATGTTGACATTGCCCACGGAGACAAGCTTCGAGCGGGCGGCCAGGATGATCGTGACAAGCGCAAGCACGATCAGCGTGAAGAGCAGGATGCCTAATCCGAATGTTGCCACAAGGCGCTCCCGTTACAGTTTGACGCCGCTGAAAGACATGAAGGCAAGTGCCATCAGTCCGGCAGTGATGAAGGTGATGCCCAGGCCCTGCAGGCCGTCTGGGATATCGGCATATTTCAGTTTTTCCCGAACGCCGGCCATCGCGGTGATCGCCAGTGCCCAACCAAACCCGGAGGAGAGCCCGTAGGTAACCGATTCGGTAAAATCGTAGTCTCGCTCAACCATAAAGAGCGAGCCGCCAAGAATGGCACAGTTCACCGTGATGAGCGGCAGGAAGACACCTAGAGCGTTGTAGAGCGGCGGAAAGTACTTATCGAGCACCATTTCCAGGATCTGAACCAGGGCGGCGATCACACCGATATAGGATATCAGACCGAGAAAGGTGAGGTCGACATCGCTGAAACCGGCCCAGGAGAGTGCTCCGGGGGCAAGCAGATAGGTCAGGATCAGATTGTTCGCCGGAACCGTGATCGCCTGAACGATCATGACCGAAATTCCAAGGCCAATGGCCGTGGAAATTTTCTTGGAAACGGCGATGAACGTGCACATGCCGAGAAAGAACGACAAGGCAAGGTTTTCGACAAAGATCGCCTTTACGGCAAGGGAGACCAGCTGTTCCATCAGTGTGCGTCCACCACCTGGATCTTGTATTCACGCTCTTCGACCTGTTCGGGTTTCCATGTTCGGAATGCCCAGATGAGCAGGCCGATGATGAAAAACGCGGACGGCGGCAAGAGCAGCATGCCATTGGGAACGTACCAGCCGTCATTGTTAACGGTCGGAAGCACCGTGATACCGAACAGGCTGCCGGCACCGAACAGTTCGCGAATGAAACCGACCAGCATCAGGATCAGCCCGTAGCCCAATCCGTTTCCAACACCATCGATGAAAGATGCAACCGGCGGGTTCTTCATGGCAAATGCTTCTGCGCGGCCCATAACAATGCAGTTTGTGATGATCAGACCAACAAAGACGGACAGCGTCTTCGAGATTTCATAGGCATATGCCTTGAGAACCTGATCCACGACGATCACCAGCGACGCAATGATCACCATCTGGACGATGATCCGGATTGCGCCCGGAATATGGTTCCGCAGCATCGAGATGAACATTGAAGAGAACCCTGTCACCAAGGTCACCGCAATGGACATGACAAGGGCCACCTGAAGCGACGAGGTCACCGCAAGAGCCGAGCAGATGCCCAGAACCTGCAAAGTGATCGGATTGTTGTCGACCAACGGATCGATCAGCATGCTTCTCTTGGTCTGCGCCATCAGATCGCTCCTGCTTTTACGTTGGCAAGGAAGGGGCCGTAGCCGCTTTCACCCATCCAGAACCGCACAAGATTGTCCACGCCGACCGAAGTCAGCGTTGCGCCGGCAAGCGCGTCGACATGATACTCTTTGCCCGCTGGCGGTGCCGTCTTGGCCACCGTGATCAGAAGATCGCCATTGTCATCCGTCAGTTTTTTACCGCTCCACAAGGCTTTCCAGCGAGGATTGTCCACTTCGGCACCGAGCCCGGGTGTCTCAGCGTGCTGATAGAACTGAAGTCCAAATATATCGTTGCCGTTGGCTTCCAGCGCCACGAAGCCGTAAAGCGTCGACCAGAGCCCGTATCCGTGCACCGGCAGGATGATCTTGTCGATCGACTTATCTTCCTTGCGCAGCAGATATATGGTCCGGAAGTTCGATTGGCGGCCAATGCCGGCTGGGTCGTCAGTCAGCGCACGGCTGAGTTCGGGATCATCGGCAGCAGCCAAGTCGTCGAATGTCGCGGGATCGAACTCCGTCGTGAATTCGCCCGTTGCCAGGTCAAGTACATGCGGTTCGAAGGCATTGAATGCTTCCGTTATGTTCTCACCGGGCGTATAGACGCCGGCAACCTGCAGGATATTGATCTGCTTGTCCCTGAGCTTGTTGACGTCCTGGATCGGACGCAACGAGACAGCCGTCGCGGAGACGACCATCGACGCGACCAGACACAGCGTAACGGCAACAAAAACGGTCTTGGGAACCGAATCCGCCGGCAAGTCCAGAAAACGCCGGACGAACCCTTTGTTTGGACGGTCGTCCTGATGTCCGTTGTCGTCAGGCATTTCGTTTCGCCCTGCGTTTGATGTTCGCCTGCACCACAAAATAATCAATAAGCGGCGCAAAAACATTACCGAACAAGATGGCCAGCATCATCCCTTCCGGAAAAGCCGGATTGATGACCCTGATCATCACAACCATAAACCCGATCAAGGCCCCGTAAATGTAACGGCCAAGATTGGTGTGAGACGCGGACACCGGCTCTGTGACCATGAAGACCAGGCCGAACGCATATCCACCGACGACAAGATGCCAATACCAAGGCATTGCGAACATCGGATTGGTGTCCGAGCCGATCAGGTTGAGCAGCGTCGAAAAGGCTATCATCCCGCCGAGACAGCCGACAACGAGACGCCAATTGGCAATCTTGGTGATCAGCAAAAAGGCAAGGCCGATCATGCAGGCAAGCGTGGAGGTTTCGCCGATGCTGCCTTGAATAATGCCGATGAAGGAATCGAACCAGGTCATGCCATGTGCCGCGAGCTGCAGGTAACCGTCCGAAGCGCCCACGGACAAAGCCGTTGCTCCTGAAAAACCGTCGACCGGTGTCCAGATCGTGTCTCCGGACATCTGCGCCGGATAGGCAAAATAAAGGAAGGCACGGCCGGTTAGGGCCGGATTAAGGAAGTTCTTGCCGGTTCCGCCAAAGACTTCCTTGCCAATGACCACGCCGAAAGAGATCCCCAGAGCGACCTGCCAGAGCGGTGCGGACGGCGGAAGGATCAGCGCGAAGAGCATGGACGTTACGAGGAAACCCTCGTTGACTTCATGGCCGCGCACTGTTGCAAAGAGCACTTCCCAAATTCCGCCAACCACGAGCGTCGTGATGTAAATCGGCAGAAAATAAAGCAATCCGTGCATGAAATTGACAAATGGGTTGGCCGGATTAAAGCCGATCCCGAGAGCCTCGATGATCCAGGCCCTCCATCCCGACGCACCGTAAGTGGCAATGGCCGAATTGACCTGAAAGCCAACGTTATAGAGGCCAATCAATATGCACGGGATTGTCGCGATGACCACGTAGGTCATGATCCGCTTCATGTCGACATAGGAGCGGGCATGCGGTGCGGCGGTGGTGACCGTCTTCGGCGTATAGATGAAGCTTTCCACCATCTCGTAGACGGGGAAAAGTTTTTCATATTTACCGCCCTTAACGAAATAGGGCTCGATGCGGTCGAAGAAGTTGCGAAGGCCCAACTCTAGCCCTCCTTCTCAATTTTCGTGAGGCAGTCGCGCAAGGCAATGCCATATTCATATTTCGCTGGACAGGCAAATCCCACAAGTCCCAGGTCTTCCTCATCCAGCTCCAGTGCGCCAAGCGCCTGGGCCTGATCAGTGTCCATCACAAGCAGCGCGCGCAGCAACTGTGTCGGCAGGAAATCTTGCGGCATCAGCTCTTCGAACGTGCCCAGGGGCACCATGGCCCTGCGCCCGCCGTTCAAGTTTGAAGTCAACGCATAAAGTTTCTTGGAAAAGGCAGACCCCAGAACCGGCTGTAGAGCGTATTTCGAGGGCATTGGACGGATCCAGCCCATCGGGATCTGTTTGTGGTCTTCTTCAATCAGTGTGATCTGCCGCGCGTAACGTCCCAGATACGCGCTTGGTCCTTCGCCAAGGCGACCGCTGAGAATGGAACCCGATATGAGCCGGACCGGATCGTCTCCCGTGAGTTCATTTTCCGACAGCTCAAGCATCGAAGCGCCGGTGACAGTGCGAGATCAAACGGGGATTGCTGCAACGCGGACCGGATAGGGCAATGATCCTTTGCGGATCGTATTGCCCCGTTTCAAGGAGACGCCCTATGGAAATCACGTCCTGATAGCCGATCGTCCAGACTGTTTTTTCCGATGACGGCACATCCAGGAAGTGGATGTGCGTTCCTGCCAGTCCAGCCGGGTGAGGGCCGGAGAATCCGACGGTTTCGACCCCTGCCACATCGGTTCCAGGAACAGCGGCCCCGGTTTCGCAGCACAGATATGTGCGACCATCGCTCAGTGAAGCAACCGCCTCGAGGCCTTTTGCAAAGGCAGCGGCATGCTCAGAAAGCACCACTGCTGGATCCGGCGAGAGCGGTTCAGTATCCATTGCGTTGACAAATATTGCCGCCGGGCGTGCTTCCGGTGCCGGATTTTTTGAGTATGGTCGCGTGCGGAAGGATGTCCAAAGTCCCGAGGCGCACAGACGCTCGATGAGACCTTCACGTGTCGTGGCGTCGCCGATATCGGAAAAATCAACGGGTTCGGCCGCTTCGCTGTCGACTTCGATTTCGACACTGACAAGGATACGGCGAGCGCCGCGATTGACAGCCTTTACCCGACCCGATGCGGGCGAAGCGACCATCACGTCCGGTGTGTCCTTGTGGAAAAGCAGCGGTGCGCCCAATGCGACCACATCCCCTTCCTTAACAAGCAGTCTCGGCTTCAGACCAATATAGTCCGCAGCAATGACCGCGACCGTGCTTGTTTCGCGAGTTTCGCTGATCTGTTGATCCGGTGCCCCCAGCACAGGTAGATCCAGACCTTTCTTGAGCTTATAGCTTTGCACGCATCTGGCCTCCAGAATTCGACAAAACGCGGTATCCTACGTTTTTGCGCCCGTAAAAAGGACTAATTTGCCAACTAGCTACATTTTTTTGTTGAATCGTACTCCAGAACCGATGAAAAGCGCCCATAGAACGTCGGCAAACGCCGCAAGTGACCGATCGGAGGCTGTTATCGTGCCAACTCACATCAAATTCTCCCGACGGGGTTTCATCCTGATGTCGCTCACTACTCTGGCCGCCTGTAAGGGCGGTGCGGATGTCATTGAGCTGACTGGATCGACAATGGGTACGAACTACTCGGTGACGGCTCTAGACCATGATCGCGCTGTCGACAAGGACGACTTGCAACGCGCAGTCGAAAACAGCCTGTTGAACGTGAACGCACAAATGTCGAACTGGGATCCCAAATCCGAGGTTTCCCGTTTCAATTCCCTGACTTCAACGCAGCCTTTGACGGTGTCGAAGGATCTGGCAATGGTCGTTCAGGCGGCCAAGGACGTCAATCAGGCGAGTGGCGGTCAATTTGACGTAACGCTGGGGCCCGTCATCGAGGCTTGGGGTTTTGGCGCTGAGGGCGGTCACAAGAACGCACAACCTGACCCGGTCAATCTTGCCAAAGCGGTTGAAGCTGCAGGCAAAAGCCAAGCGTTGCATATTGACGGAAACAAACTCAGTAAAAGCGATCCTGCCGCCCGTATCTACCTGCCTTCCATTGGCAAAGGCTATGGTGTCGACCAGATGGCGAAGGTTGTCAGGGGCTTTGGTCTGACCGACTTCATGGTTGAAATCGGCGGCGACCTTTATGTCTCCGGTCTGAATGCGGACGGCCTGGATTGGCAAATCGGTATCGAATCACCTGATGCGCACAATCGCCAAGCCTACAGGATCGCCAGTGTTTCCAATCTCGGTATGGCGACGTCTGGCGATTACAGAAATTACTTCGAACAGGATGGCGTGCGCTATTCTCACATTCTGGATGCGCACAGCGGTCGTCCGATTACGCACAGGACAGCCTCGGTCACGGTTCTTGCGGAAAACACCATGCTTGCCGATGCCTGGTCCACCGCTATGTTGGCACTAGGGACCGAGCGCGGTCTTGAACTTGCAAATCAGCGTGACCTCGCCGTCATGTTCATTGATCGCGGCGGCGTAGCAGATGAGAAAAACTTCATCGCCACCAACAGCAAGCGCTTCACAGCATTGCAGGCATAGCATCTGATCGGGCCAAGACCTTGTTGACCTTTGTTTTAGCGTTTGTGTTGTTGATAACGGTCATGGTCGGCATGGCGATCGGCGTGATTTTCTCAGGCAAAACAATCAAAGGCAGCTGTGGTGGGCTGAATGCAATTGCCGATGCGGATCACTGCCTGGTTTGCAACAAGGAAATCGATCCGAACAGTCCGCTCAGAGACCGTCTGGCTTGCCCGAGAGCTCGCAAGATGTTGGCGAACAAGGAAGCCTGACGCGATTCCACGAGTGTCAGGCTGTTACCGGTATGAACGCCACGACCGCCAGACAAGTGGCTGCAATTAATCCGAACAACCACAGTTTCCATCGCGGTCCCTCTTTCACCCAAACACGGCGGTACTGGTATCCCGCGAGGCAAGCCGCCACGAAAAAAATCGTCGCGGTCATGGGTGTTAGAAACAATTCTTGCAATTGAAGAGTTCCTTAGGCCGATTTGTTTCGGTTAGGCTGTGTCATGCGTTATTGCTGGACCCACAGGAAGGAGCCACTCTCATGCCAAGCTCTTATCAGGCCCCGAGCCGAAAAGACAAGCAGCAGGCTACGACACATAGCCAGTCTTCCAGTACAAACACGACCAAGGAAACGGCGACCGTCGGCAAAATTCTTGCGTCAAAAGGCAACGACCTCTATGCGCTTCGTCCGCAAAACACACTGCATGAAGCGGTCGAGATGTTGCGCGACAAGCGAATCGGTGCGCTGGTGGTAAAGAATTCCGAAGGCGGCCTTCAAGGTATTTTGTCCGAACGAGACATCGTTCGAAAGCTGGCCGAAACGCCGGGGCAAACCCTCGCCCAGAAAGTTGAAGATGTCATGACCACCAATGTGGAGGTCTGCCACCCTGACGATGCCCTGATAACCGTGCTGCGTAAAATGACGGAAGGACGCTTCAGGCATATGCCTGTAATCGACGACGGCAATCTCGTCGGCATCGTGACCATCGGCGACGTCATCAACTACCGGCTGAACGAGCTCGAATACGAGGCACTTCAACTGAAACAACTTATCGTCGGCTAAGAAACAACGGAGGAAACTCCGCTTTCAAAAACACCGTCAAGCTGCGGCAAAATCTGAGACAAGCCGCAGCCTGAAACTGCGTCAAAGTGCGAGCACACCGCCATCGACAGCAATCGCCTGACCGGTCAGATACGAATTGGCAGGCCGCAATAGCGACAGCATCGTTTCCACGATTTCTGCCGGCTCGCCAAGCCGCTTCATTGGCACGCCTGCCGCCAGAAATTCTTCGCGATCTGCAAAGCCGCTTTCGGTCATGAGCGGTGTCGGGCTGAAAAACGGACAAACAGCGTTGACGCGGACGTTGTGACGCGCGAACTCAACCGCGGCGGTTCGCGTCAGTCCGACGACCGCATGTTTGGCCGCCGCATAGGCTGCAAGTTTTGGAGCTGCGTTCAAACCTGCGACCGAGGCTACGTTCAAGATCGCTCCCCCTGATCAAGCATCAAGGGTATCTGGTGCTTCATTCCAAAGAACACGCCCTTGGCATTGACCGAATAACACTGGTCAAGATCGTCTTCGCTCGTTTCCAGGAGACCTTTCATGGGTGGAGCAAATCCGGCGTTGTTCACCGCAAGATCCAGACTGCCGAATGCGTCACGCGCCGTGGCACAGAGTGCCTCGACATCCGCTTCCCGCGAGACATCACAGCGTGCGAACCGAACGGCCCCGGAAAGACTTGTCGCAACAGTACGAAGACGCGCGTCCGCAATGTCTCCAAGGATCAAGTCAGCACCCTGTGCAGATAGTTTTTCAGCAAGCAGCTTGCCAAATCCGCTAGCTGCGCCGGTGATGAGTACGCTCTTTCCAGCAAACTCGGATGTCATCTGATGGTCCTGACTGTTGCGCGCCGCTCAGTCGGACAGCAGATGCATCGGATTGCAAGGATTATTCATTCAATGCCAATGAACGACGCTATCCCACCTGACTTTTTTGTCCCACGTAGCGACCTGCACCTTCCGGCAGCGGCAGGTTCTTGTGCTTTGCTGCAAAAATGCTGAGCCTGGAAGCGACAGTCGCTTCAGGAGGGCAACTCGACCGTGAATTCAGATCAACGTGCAGCAGCAACGTTTCCATGGTCGCTGCGAGCTTGCCGTCCGCGTTTTTCAGAAAATGAAACAACTTCAATTTCTTGCCTTCGCCCTCAAGAACCTGTGTCGTGATGATGAGGCGCTCACCCTCTTTCAGCTCGTCCAGATAGCGAAGGTGATTCTCAACGGTAAAGTAGCTCTTGCCAGCAGTGATGTAGTCAGCGTCTGCCCCTATCAGCTCCATAAAACGGTCAGCGGCTGCCGCACCGGCTTCCAGATAGTGAGCCTCATTCATGTGGCCATTGTAGTCGGTCCAACTCTGCGGGATCTGCCGGTCACCCGTGATCGGCAGCGAGGCAGATGTCGATTGCGTCAGTTCGTTTTCGTGAGAAGAAATGACCCCGCCGGCGCCGCTTCCACTTTTCTTCAGGCTCCGCAATAACCCGACGAGATTGTCGTCCCGCAGCCGCTCCAGCTCCCGGATCGACCTATGTCCAGACTGATCGTCGGATTGGCCCGCAATCAGATCGACAAGGTCCTCCGTGAATTCCGGAACATCCATCAGTTTTGTCCAGGGCCACTCCAGCGCCGGCCCAAACTGAGCCATGAAATGTTTCATGCCGGCTTCACCTCCCGCAACCCGATAGGTTTCAAAGAGCCCCATCTGTGCCCAGCGCAAGCCAAAACCCATGCGGATGGCTTCGTCGATTTCCTCAGTTGTCGCGACCCCGTCCTTGACGAGCCAAAGGCTTTCCCGCCAGACCGCCTCTAGGAGACGGTCGGCAATATGGGCTTCAATTTCCTTGCGAACGTTCAGGGGGAACATGCCGATGCTACGCAGGATATTTGCCGCCCGTTCCGTTTCGCTCGATTTGCCAACGAGTTCCACCAGCGGCAACAGGTAAACAGGATTGAACGGATGAGCGACAATTGCCCGGCCACCATCGTGATTCAGCTCTGACGGTTTGAAGCCTGATGTTGAGGATCCGATGACCGCATCCGACTGAGCAAGGTCCGTCAGATTTCCAAGCACCTTGTGTTTCAACTCCAGCCGCTCCGGAACGCTTTCCTGTATCCAAGCTGCCCCCTGAACAGCGTCGACGAGATCTGCGTGAAATATCAGTTGCCCTTCTTCAGGCAGAGATCTGTCATAAAGAGAAGGAAGACTGCGGCGGGCATTTTCGATCACTTCGCCGATTTTGCGTCGAGCTTCCGGATCCGGGTCAAACACGGCAACGTCCCAGCCGTTGAGCAGAAAACGCGCCGCCCAACCGCCACCGATGACGCCACCTCCGACGATTGCGGCCTTCATGCCGGTACCCCCAGCGTCAGGTCCAATCTGTCCCGTACCTCGGTAGGCCCGATCAATCTGGCGCCCATGCCTTCAATGACGGCCGCGGCCTTTTCAACCAGTTGAGCATTGGTTGCCAGAACTCCCTTTTCCAGAAAGAGATTATCTTCCAGTCCAACACGCACATTACCGCCTGCGAGCACGGACGCCGCAACAAACGGCATTTGGTCACGGCCGAGGCTGAATGCAGACCAGGACCAGTCATTTGGGATCGCGTTGACCATGGCCATGAATGTGTTCAGGTCATTGGGCGCTCCCCAGGGCACACCCATGCAAAGCTGGACCAGAGCCGGTGACGCCAGTGTTCCTTCTTCAACAAGTTGCCTGGCAAACCACAAATGGCCCGTGTCAAAAGCTTCGATTTCGGGCTTCACACCCAATTCCGTCATCATGGACCCCATGGCGCGCAGCATGCCGGGCGTGTTTGTCATGACATAGTCGGCTTCGGCAAAGTTCATCGTGCCGCAATCAAGCGTGCAGATCTCCGGCAAGCATTCCCTGATATGAGCCATCCGTTCCGTGGCCCCGATCATGTCGGATGCTTTCTCATTGACCGGAAAAGGTGCTTCGGTTGAACCGAATACAATATCGCCGCCCATGCCTGCGGTCAGGTTGAGCACGACATCCACCTCAGCTGAGCGAATGCGGTCCGTCACTTCCCGGTAAAGATCCAGCCGGCGGGAAGGTGCTCCGGTTTCCGGGTCGCGGACGTGACAATGCACGATTGCGGCCCCCGACTTGGCGGCGTCGATCGCGCTTTCAGCAATCTGGGCAGGGCTGCGCGGGACATGAGGTGATTTGTCTTGCGTGCCGCCGGACCCGGTTACCGCGCAGGTGATGAAAACCTCGCGATTCATTTGCAATGGCATCTTGATCTCCTATCGGCCCTTCCAGACCGGATCTCGTTTCTCGGCAAAGGCACGCGCGCCTTCCTTCTGGTCTTCCGACCGGTAAAGTGTCTCGACCGTTTCAAACTGGCTTGCAGTGATGCGGTTCAGCGCGTCCTGAAATTTCATGTCTTCCGCCTCGCGCACAACTTCCTTGATTGCGGCGTAGACAAGGGGGGACCGGAGGCCAGAAGTTCAGCCAGCTTCCGTGCCTCGTTCATCAGGTTTTCGGCGGGGTAGATGTGATTGATCAAGCCCCAGCGCGCCGCCTCCTCCGCATCCAACCATCGACCGGTGAACAGCATTTCCATCGCAATGTGGTAGGGGATACGTTTCGGTAATTTGATGCTGGCCGCATCTGCGACCGTACCGGAGCGGATTTCCGGCAAGGCAAAGGTTGCATGACCGGCAGCAAGGATCATGTCGGCAGAGAGAGCCAGTTCCAGACCGCCGCCACAGCAGATACCGTTCACTGCAGCAATCACGGGCTTGTTCAAGCCGCGCAATTCCTGAAGGCCGCCGAACCCGCCCTTGCCGTAGTCGCCGTCAACAGCATCGCCATCCGCCGCGGCCTTGAGATCCCATCCCGGACAGAAGAACTTTTCGCCGGCGCCGGTGACAATGGCGACCCTTAGCTGCGGATCATCACGAAACTCCGTGAAGACCTCGCCCATGATCCGGCTGGTGGCCAGGTCGATGGCATTTGCCTTGGGCCGGTCGAGTGTCACTTCAAGAACATGTCCGTCCCTGCGGACCTTGATCGGTTCATCGTTCATATTCCGCTCCACACTTGATCAACGCGTCCGCCGCGATGGCAAAATCCTTTCCGCACAACAACGGATTGATTTCCACTTCCTCGCTCGGCACCGATGACACAAATTCCTGCACTGCCATGACGGCAGAAATGATCGCAGGTAAATCGCAAGCTTGCCTGCCCCGATACCCCTTCAGAACTTTGCCGATTCTCAAGGAGTTGAGCGCCGCCTCAATCTCCGCGGGGCAGGTCGGCAATATCAGGGAAACACTGTCATCAAGAAGTTCAGTCAGGATGCCACCGGCACCGAGCGTCAAAACGTATCCGTGGGCCGGGTCCAGAACGACGCCGACCAGCAGTTCGGCAAATGCGTCCGTGACCATTTCCTCAACCATCAGAGATGATACCGGCATTCCGATGGCTGCCTCTTTCACGTCATCCAACGAACCAAGGTTGAGAGCAACGGCCCCTGCTTCGGTTTTGTGAGCGAATCCCGTGGCCTTCAAAACAACGGGCAAACCGATTGATTGTGCTGCTTCGACAGCCTGCTGGCACGAATGTGCGAGGCGTCTCTTCGGTGCCTGAAGGCCATACGCGGAAAGTACGTCTTTTGCGCTGTTCTCCGTCAATGTGATTGTTTCACCGATGGATTCCGGTGCCAGAATGTCTTTTCCTGTCAGCGTCCGATTGCAGGACGCAACAGCGCCAATCGCTTCGAGCGCTTCCGCCATGCCGCACAAGGGCACAATGTTTCGATTGATAAGATCGCGTGCAATTGTTTCAGGCAAAGTTTCTGAAAGTGAGCTCAAGACAGCTATTGGTTTGCCGCTTTGTTTGGTGGCGACTTCGATCGCGTCGATCACCTTGAGCCACTCTCCGGCCGAACACCGGTCCTGGCGCGGGAAATCAAGAACGACGATGCCCAAAGACGCCGGGCCGGACATCATGGCGCCAAAAGCGCGGCTCATGGCATCAACATCGCCCCAGATATAAGTGTGGTAGTCGAGAGGATTCGCGAGGGCAACCTTGGGACCGAGCACTTCGCGAAGCAGATCTTTTTGGGTTTCAGTCAGGTCCGGAAATCGGGTCGAGCAACTTTTGGCTATATCTGCCATCAAGCTGGCTTCGCCACCGGAACAGGACATTGACGCCAATTCCGCATTGGGAAGAGCTCCGGTCACATGCACCAGTTTCAATGCTTCAAGCAGCACCGGCAAGCTGCTGACTTCGGCAATGCCAAGCCGCCTGAAAAGAGCCGATGAGCCGGCTGAACTGCCGGCTATCGCGGCCGTATGAGAAATTGCGGCGCGACGAGCCTGTTCCGACTTTCCAACTTTGAGGGCAATTATGGGCTTCCCCATTGAATTGGCCCTGCGCGCCAATCGCTCGAAATGGCCAAGATCGCCAATTCCCTCAATGTGCAGGCCAAGCGCAGTCACCCGGTCATCGTCCAGCAGTGCTTCGCAGATCTGTGACATGCCCGTTTGCGCCTGATTGCCTACCGTGACCAGGTAGGAAACCGGCAGCCCCCTGGCCTGCATCGTCAGGTTCAGGGCAATATTGGAAGACTGAGAGACAATCGCGACACCGCGGCCCACTGCCTCAAGGCCATGTTGGTCCGGCCAGAGCGCGGCACCGTCAAGCGCGTTGATGAAGCCATAGCAGTTTGGGCCCAGTACCGGCATGTCACCTGCCGCATCGACAAGCGCACCCTGAAGACCGGCGCCGTCGGACAACTCGGCTGCAGCTTCCTGAAAGCCGGACGCAAAACAGACCGCTCCGCCGGCATTCATAGCCGCAAGTTCTCTGACGATGTCAACTGTCGCGATCCGATTGACGCCTATGTAGGCAGCGTCCGGAACGATCGGCAATCTGTCCAGCGAAGGCAATGTGGCACAGCCGGCGATCTCCGCGCGCGTTGGATGAACCGCCCAGAGCTCACCGTCGAAGCCGAACTTCCGGCATTCACGAACCACATTTTCGCACCAGCGGCCTCCGCCGATCACGGCAATGGATTTTGGGCGCAACAGACGGTCAAGTGCGTGCATCCTCAGGCTCCAAGCGGGCGGAAGAGATCGCGGCTGATGATGTGGCGCTGGATTTCGCTGGTGCCATCCCAAATTCGTTCGACGCGCGCATCCCGCCAGAAACGTTCGATTGGAAAGTCGTCCATGAGACCCATTCCACCGTGGATCTGAAGCGTTGCGTCCGTAACCCTTGCCAGCATTTCGGTTGCGTAGAGCTTCGCGCTTGCGATCTCCCTGTTTGCCGGAAGACCTTCGTCCAGCCGCCAGGCGCCCGCCAATGTCAGCCAGTCGGCTGCGTCGATCTCCGTAATCATGTCGGCAATTTGGAAGCTGACCCCTTGAAATTTTGCGATCTGCTGACCGAATTGCCTTCGTTCGACAGCGTAGGATACAGCGTGGTCGAAACAGCGGCGTGCCCTGCCGACGCTCATTGCCGCAACCGTCAGCCGCGTGGCATAGAGCCATTCGTTCATTACCTCAAAACCACCATCGACCTTGCCGAGCACCTGGGCATCCGGCAGCCGGCATCCATCAAAATAGAGGATGTAATTCTTGTAACCGCGATGGCTGACGGATTTGTAGCCGTCCCGGACTTCAAAACCCGGCGTGTCCCTGTCGACCAGAAAGCATGTGATCCTCTTTTTCGGACCCTTGTCGGTGTCATCGACACCCGTTGCAACGAACACGATAAAGAAATCGGCATGTTCAGCGCCGGAGATGAAGTGTTTGGAACCGGTCACGACCCAGTCACCGCCCTCGCGCACTGCCTGACATTTCATGCCGCGGACATCTGATCCGGCGTCCGGCTCAGTCATGGCGAGGGCGTCCATTTTCTCACCCCGCACAGCGGGCAACAGATAGCGCTCCCGCTGATCACCTTCGCAGGCCATCAAAATGTTTTGCGGGCGGCCGAAGAAGTGCGTCAGCGCCATTGATCCACGACCTAGTTCACGCTCCACAAGCGTGAAATCCAAATGACTCAGTCCGGCGCCCCCAACTTCTTCCGGGAAATTGCAGGCGTAAAATCCGAGATTCAGACATTTGCGCTTGATCTCTTCACCCAATTCCGGCGGCACGTCACCGGTCTGCTCCACCAGTTGCTCGTGCGGATAGATTTCGTTCTCGACGAATGATCTGACCGTAGAGACGATCATGTCCTGTTCTTCGCTCAAACCAAACTGCATGCGGCTGCTCCTGTTGCGCCAAGACAGGCAGCATGAGACAACGCGCCCTCAATAATCGTGCTGTTTTGGATTAATTTCATGCCATTTTCGGAAAAACTCCCCGGCCACCGAAAAATTTCCGTGCTCCTGTTCGAGGCATTTTCAAATCATTGCCTTGCAAACACCATTGAGCCGTTCCGAGCGGCCAACACGATTGCCCGGGAACCGCTATACATTTGGCAGTATTTCAGCATGGATGGAGGCACAGTTACATCCTCGAGCGGGCTCCCGGTTGAGACCGCTTCCTGGCCGCATGCCCGGCCCCAGGGCGACATTCTGTTTCTCATGCCGAGCTACGGCTTTCGGGATCTGGCAACACCGCGACTGAGCCACACCCTTCGCGCCGCAAGGGAGCGCTTTCAGCTGATTGTGGGATTGGATACGGGCGCCTGGCTGATGGCGTGCGCCGGATTGCTCGACGGACGGCAGGCAACGATCCACTGGGATGAGTTTACGCTTTTCGCTGAGACCTTCCCCGACATCGATGTGCTGGAAGACCGGTTTGTATTGAATTCGGACCTGGCGACATGCGGAGGCGCTTCAACGGCGATCGAACTGATGCTTGAAATGATCAAGCAGCAGCACAGCGCGATGTTCTCGCTCGAAGTCGGCGCTCTTTTCATGCATGGCGACAAGCTTGACCTGCACGACCCTTATCAAAGGATGAGTTCGCACAAACTGGTTGGAAGCGCGACAGCGCTGATGCGGCGGACCATCGAGACCCCTTTGACGATACCTGAATTGGCAGGCCGTCTCAAAACCGATCAGCGCGAACTTGAGCGCCATTTTCAAAAGGAAATGACGATGTCACCGCTCGCTGTCTATAAGGCGATCCGTTTGCGGGAAGCGCGCCGTCTTGTCGAGCTGACACGTTTGAGTGTTGCGGAGATCGCGACGCGGTGCGGATATCGAAATGCCAGCGCACTGACCCGCGCCTACAGGTTGGAATTCGGGGCACCACCCAGAACCCACCGGAGCGCAACCGGGCCGTAAATCCAGCGACGCACCAATGACATTTCGATCCCCGCATCTCGTTTGATGTCACGTCAGGGTCAGGAGCTCAACATAAGATCCTCGATCACGCGTTGCACCGCGAGACGGAACACCTGCTCTTCCGGTCGCTGAGGTGCCTCGGGCCGCGTCATCAAGCCGACCGGGCCCTTGGTAATGTCCGTATCGAATGGCAGGCGAACAAGATGACCGTCAGCGGTTTCGTTTTGGACGACACCAGATGAGATGATCCAGACGGCATCGGTTTTGCGTGTATAGATTCTGCCGAATGCACCCGAGACCGTTTCAACCTTGTTGGGAAGGTCGCCGACGCCGTTCGCAATCATGAAACGTTCAACCAGGGGCCTGATCGCCGCGCCTTCCGGCGGGTAGATAACCGGCCAATCGGTGATGCGCTTGATGTCCGGGTTTTGCAGAAGGGGATGGCCTGCGCGCACCACAAGATCGACACGCTCTGAATAGAGCTGGGTAAAGGACACAGCTTCCATTGAAGCCGGCCGGCCGAGACGGCCAATGACAAGGTCAAGCTTGCCAAGCTTCAGATGTTCGATCAGGTGAGAATGCGGGCCATCCATGATCCGGACCATCACATGTGGTGCCATCTCGGAAAATTCACGGATAACCGGCGGCATTAGGCTGGCGGCCACGCTCGGCAGGACGCCGACATTCAATGTCGCACGCGCCTGATCACCTTCCTTTTCCACGCCGTCCAGGCCCTGTTGCAGACTGGCCAGGGAAATCTGCGCGAAGTGCAGAAAGACTTCCCCCTGTTTGGTCAGTGCTATTCCCGCCCGATTGCGGGTCATCAGTGTCGCGCCGACGATCTCCTCAAGCTCTTTCAGTGTCTTGGACACAGCTGGTTGCGTAAGACCCAACTTGTCTGCAGCCAGCTTCAAACTGCGCTCCTGAGCGATTTCAACGAGGCACTGGATGTGACGGAATTTGATGCGGCGATCGATCATTTAGTTATCTATTTTGGAAAGTAAGAGGCTTCATATCTCATTTTACTTCTCAAATTCGTTCATTCAATATGAATTCAGGTGAGGAGAAATATATGCGAACACAAGTTGTCATTGTCGGTGGAGGCCCTTCCGGTCTTCTGCTCGGTCAGCTTCTTCATTTGAAGGGGATCGAGACAGTGATCCTTGAACGCAAGACACGTGACTACGTTCTGGGCCGCATCCGTGCAGGTATCCTGGAGACTGGCCTGGTCGACATGATGCGTGAAGCAGGTGTCGGCAAGCGCATGGACGAGGAGTGTTTCATCCATCACGGCACCTGCATTTCCTATGACGGCGAGATGTTCGACATCAATTTCCAGAAACTGATTGGCGAAAACGTCATCGTTTATGGGCAGACAGAGGTCACACGGGATCTTTATGATGCCCGGGACACCGCCGGTTGCCGGACGATTTTTGAAGTCGAAGATGTCGAGATCCGTGACGCCGATACGGACAATCCCTTTGTCACTTTCAATGTGGACGGCAGTGCGCGCCGGATCGATTGTGACTTCATCGCAGGTTGCGACGGGTTTCACGGGGTCAGTCGCAAGACCATTCCCGATGCGGTGCTCAAGGAGTACGAGAAGGTCTATCCCTTTGGCTGGCTCGGTGTCCTTTCCCAGACACCACCTGTCCATGAGGAACTTATCTACGCCAATTCAGAACGTGGATTTGCGCTCTGTTCGATGCGCAACGAAAGCCTGTCGCGTTACTATGTTCAGTGCGGTCTCGATGATGATCTTCAGGAATGGAGCGATGACGGGTTTTGGGATGAACTCAAGCGGCGCGTTCCCGAAAAGATCGCCGACAGTCTGATAACCGGGCCCTCAATCGAAAAATCAATTGCGCCGCTGCGCTCATTTGTCTGCGAACCCATGCGCTGGGGTCGTCTGTTCCTGTGCGGGGATGCCGCCCATATCGTGCCGCCAACAGGTGCCAAGGGCCTCAACACGGCCGCCTCTGACGTCCACTACCTGAATGAGGGCCTAGTCCAATACTATCAGGATGGCGATACGCACGGCATCGACACATATTCGGAAAAGGCACTCGCCCGGATCTGGAAGGCAGAAAGGTTCAGTTGGGCCACCACCAACATGCTGCACCGGTTTCCGGATCAGTCCGAATTCGATCTCAAGATGCAAAGAGCGGAGATTGAATCGCTTCATTACAACGAGACGGCTCAGAGGTGGTTCGCGCAAAACTATGTAGGACTGCCCTACTGATGAAGATAGAACGCCTTTCGGAGGTCGATATTCATTGGCAGGAAGATGGTGACCCCAACGGTTTTGCCGTCGTTTTCGCCAACTCCCTGGGTACCGATCTGCGGCTCTGGGACAAGATTATCGACCGACTGCCGCATACCGGGCTTCGCCTGGTGAGGTTCGACAAACGAGGACATGGTTTGTCTTCCTGCCCACCAGGTCCCTACTCCATGGAAACCCTGGCAAATGACACAGAACAGTTGTTGCGTCTGATCGGCATCGACAAATGTGCATTTGTCGGCCTCTCCATTGGCGGGATGATCGGGCAGTTGCTTGCGCACCGCCAACCGGGCCTGATCCAGGGACTGGTACTGTCAAATACCGGTGCGAAAATGGGTGACGCGGCAATGTGGCAAGACCGAGTCTCGCGGATCCTCACAGGAGGCCTTGAAAGCATCGCCGATGCTGTCATGGATCGCTGGTTTTGCAAACCATTTCGCGAAACAACCGAATGCAGAGGCTGGCGTAACATGCTGACGCGAACGCCTGCAGACGGCTATGTTGGTTGCTGCAACGCAATCGCCGACGCCGACCTGACTGGTTCAACGTCCGAGCTGCGGCTGCCCACGCTTGGTATTGGCGGATCAGACGATCTTGCCAGCCCTCCCGAGGTGGTTCGCACGACGACAGCTCTGATACCGGGTAGCCGTTATGTGGAGATTTCCGATGCAGGGCATTTACCGTGCGTGGAACAGCCCGACGTCTTTGCAGGCCATCTGATGACTTACCTGAAGGAGGACCTCCATGTCAGATCGATATGAAAGTGGCATGAGGGTTCGGCGGGCAGTTCTGGGCGACGATCATGTCGACCGTGCCGAAGACAACAAGACAGAGTTCGATGAGCCGTTCCAGCGACTTATAACGGAGGCCGCCTGGGGTAATGTATGGGGCTCCGGGCGGATCAATGCACGCGAAAGATCCATGCTCACTCTGGCGTTGCTGGCCGCACTCGGCAACTTTGAGGAAATTCCGATGCATATTCGTGCAACGGCAAATACCGGCGCCAGTAAAGAGGACGTCCTGGAAGCTTTTCAGCATGTTGCCATTTACGCCGGGGTTCCCCGCGCCAACCAGGCGCTGAAACTGGCCAAACAAACTTACGCGGAGATGGAAGCCGAAGAGGGATAGCCCGTTCGACTCCAGAAAGGGAGAAAATATGCTCAAGCCGGGCGAATTCTATCAACGCAATCGCGAACGTCATCCGCCAGCTCTCACGCGGGACTACAAGACCTCTGTCTCTCGGTCTCCGCAATACTCTCTGATAAGTCTTCAGAATTCGGTTTCGGAGACAACAGGACCCGTGTTTGGTCACAACGACATCGACCCGATGGACCGGGACCTGATCTACAACTATGCGCAATCGGGCGAAAGCGCGATCGGTGAAAGGATCATCCTTCATGGCCGGATCCTGGACGAGAACGCTCGACCGATACCCAACACCCTGGTTGAAATCTGGCAGGCAAATGCGGGCGGCCGATACCGCCACAAGAAGGACACATATCTAGCCCCGATCGATCCGAATTTTGGCGGATGCGGCCGGACGTTGACCGACGAGAATGGCTACTACTATTTCCGAACCGTCAAGCCGGGCGCTTACCCCTGGCGCAACTGGGTCAACAACTGGCGGCCGGCCCATGTTCACATGTCGATCTTCGGGACTGCATTCTGTCAGCGTCTGATTACGCAGTGTTACTTTGAAGGTGACCCTTTGATACCAGAATGCCCGATAGTCAAAACAATACCGGATCCTGAAGCGATTGAGCAGCTGATAGCAAAGCTGGACATGAACGCGACGATCCCGCTGGACACCATTGCTTACAAGTTCGACGTCGTTTTGCGCGGGCGTCGCTCGACCCTTTTTGAGAACCGTCTGGAAGGGAACTGACCGATGCCACAAAAATTGCATTATCTGGCAGAAACGCCTTCGCAGACCGCCGGTCCTTACGTGCATATCGGGCTGGCACCGGGCGCGGCCGGCTTTGATATCTATCGCCAGGAACTTGGATGGGACATTGCCGGCCCAGATGCGAAAGGCGAACGAATACGCGTCGAAGGCATTGTCATGGATGGCACAGGCAGTCCGGTGAAGGATGTCATGCTGGAAGTCTGGCAGGCGAATGCCGACGGTTTCTATGCTCATCCGGAGGATGGTGGAGATGTGGAGGACGGATTTAGCGGATGGGGCCGCGTCATCACGGATTTCGAAACTGGCGAATGGGGTTTTGACACCGTCAAACCGGGGCCAACCACCGGCCGGGATTCAACACAACAGGCACCGCATCTCAATTTCTGGATTGTCGCCCGTGGCATCAATATCGGTCTCAACACCAGGCTTTATTTCGAAGACGAACCCGAGGCAAATGCCAAGGACCCAGTGTTGAACCTGATCGAGTGGGAACGGCGGCGCGCGACGTTGCTGGCCAAGAAGAGCGAACGCGATGGCAAGACAGTCTACCGTTTTGACATTAAGCTTCAGGGTGAAGACGAAACCGTCTTTTTCGACGTCTAGCGACCGGATCCAACAACCGGCCCCTTCGTGGGCCAACATGCTGCTCGCGAGCGGAAGCCTGACAACACCGGTGTCCAGCGCACACAGGAGTTAAGAGAACAATCATGAGCAAACCCTGCATCATCTGTGTCGCCATCACCGGGTCGGTGCCAACCAAGAAGAACAATCCCGCCGTCCCCATATCGGTTGAAGAGCAGGTGGAAAGCACTCACGAAGCCTTCGAAGCAGGTGCTGCAATTGTTCATGCTCATGTTCGCAATGAGGACCAGACACCATCGTCGGATCCAGAAAAATTCGCCCGCCTCAAAGAAGGTCTGGAGAAGTATTGCCCCGGCATGATTATCCAGTTTTCGACTGGAGGGAGGTCCGGGGCCGGACATGAGCGCGGCGGGATGTTGCCGCTTCAGCCTGACATGGCCTCGCTTTCCGTCGGCTCCAACAATTTTCCGACGCGCGTCTACGAAAACCCGCCCGACCTCGTCGACTGGCTGTCCAGTGAAATGAGGATCCATCGCGTCAAACCGGAGATCGAGGCATTCGACCTCAGTCACATCCATCAGGCAGCAGTCATGAACAGAGACGGCCGAATTCCTGGCAGGCTCTATGTCCAATTCGTCATGGGTGTGAAAAACGCCATGCCCGTCGACCGGGATGTCTTCGACTATTACATCAAAACGGTCGTGAGGCTTGTGCCCGATGCCGATTGGTGCGCGGCCGGAATTGGCCGGTTTCAGCTGGACGTCAACGAATGGTGCGTGGCCGCGGGCGGCCATACACGCACAGGACTTGAAGACAATGTCCGGTTGGACAAGGATTCCCTTGCCCCATCGAACGCAGCTCTTGTGAAGCGGGTGGTCGATCTTTGCGAAAAGTATGAGCGGCCCGTCGCGAGTTGGCAACAAGCACGCACAATGCTGGACCTCCCGCAACGCGCCGCTTGACCACCCACGTCTCTTGGCTCTCTATGCAGGGCACGACCTAAGAACTTGAGAGCCATGCCTGTTTCCCTGTTTGCAAGCCCTGTTTACGCTGATTTGTTTGCCGACGAGGAACTCTGTCGGCTCTTGAGTGACGACAGCGACGTCGCCCATATGATCGTGTTTGAGCGGACCCTGGCAATTGTTCAGGGAAGACTTGGGGTCATTTCTGCTATTGCAGCCGGTGAAATCGAGGCGAAACTCGCGCACGCACAAGTCGATCCAGCCCGGCTCGCGGCAGGGACGCAAGCTGCTGGTATTCCCGTACCCGCCCTTTTGACGGAGCTACGCGAGTTGGTCGGCAAAGATGCAGGCGACTGGCTCCATTGGGGTGCCACCAGCCAGGACGTCATGGACACTGCCATGATGCTGCAGGCCAAAGTCGTCTTCGGCATTCTTTCGGCCCGGCTGACGAAACTGGTTGATACGCTTCAAAGGCAAAGCACGAGATATGCCGATGTTCTAATGGCGGGCAGAACCCGAAGCCAGGTTTCAACGCCGATCACGCTCGGTTACCGGATCGCGCAGTGGGCTCATCCGCTGATTGACGCTGAAGCCGCATTGCCGGAGCTTCGACATAATGCGCTAAAGGTTCAATTCGGCGGCGCGTCGGGCACCAACAACGCCATTTATCCTGAAGGACCAACGGTTTCAAAAGCTCTATCGCAGGAACTTGGGCTTGCGGACTCTCCCTCTTGGCATGTCAACCGGACGCCATTGCTCAAGATTTCCAGCTGGCTCGTGCAACTGACGGCCGCCCTGTCAAAAATGGCCCAGGACCTGACGCTTCTTGGACGCAGCGACATTGGAGAAGTCACGAGCGGTGCAGGAGGCGGATCTTCGACCATGCCGCAAAATCCAACCCCGTGCAGGCCGAAACCATTCAAGTGCTCCATCAGATGAGCATCACAGCAGAACACGGCCTTCTCATTGCGGCCAATCCAGCCGAGGAACGCGACGGTGCCAAATGGCCCCTGGAATGGCATTGTCTTCCACAGCTGTTCCTGTGCACCGGCCGGTCACTTCAGCATGCACAAGCTCTCGCCGAGAGTCTGACGCCCCGGCCCGACGGGCTTTCTGGAACAATCGACGCCAATCCGGCCATCATGGCGGAAGCTGCCAGTTTCGCGTTGGCCAAAGCAGGTGTGTCACGCGTTGCAGCCAAGGAGATTGTTGCTGCGGCAAGCACCGACACGCGTCCTTTTAATGAGGCCTTGTCCAGTCGCAGCCCGGTTGAAATCAACTGGTCTGAAATACTGGACCCCTCCTCTGCAATCCGGCCCACACAAGAAATGGCAAATCAGATTTTTTCACGCCGCCAACACCGTTCTGCGGACTGAGTCGGAGGAAGCACTTTTCAGTGAAGGCGCTCCAAGGTCGCTAAGATCTTTTCACACCTCAGCTTTGATCGCTGCAATGACAGCCTGCCCCAGACAGATGCCACCATCATTGGCCGGGAGTTCCCTCGGTAAGATTACCTCCATGCCTTTGCTCCGCAGTCTTTCTTCCAGTCCATCCAGCAACAACTCGTTCTGCATGACACCCCCGGAAAGGACGATGCGTTTCATACCCCGCTCTTGGGCTATTTGTATGCTGCACCTGGCGAGAGCATCGATCAGGGAAATGTGAAATCTTGCCGATATCCTGCCCCTGTCGACACCTGCTTGCAGATCCTCAAGAAGAGCCGTCCAAAGAGACTTCCAGGTGAAAACCTTCGCTTCAGCGCCGTTGATATCGATTGGGTAACCCTCCTCGTTGGAGGCGAATGGCCGGGCCATCGCTTCCAGCGCGAGACCTGTTTCGCCCTCAAAGCTTTGCCTCTCCACGCAAACACCCAATGCAGCAGCGACTGCATCGAACATCCGGCCCGCAGAAGACGACAGTGGGGCGTTCAAGCCCATGTTGATCATTCGGTCCAATATGGAAAGGTTCCTATCCGTGAACCGGTCGTTTAAGATGCCGTTACAGACTTTGAGAGCCTCTTCCGAACCGAATGCGGCTTGCAAATGTGCATACAGATTACGCCAGGGTTCACGTATGGCCGCGGTTGCTCCGGGCAAAGAGACCGGCTGGAAGTGGCCAACGCGTTCAAAGTGCCTGTAGCCTCCGACCAACAGCTCTCCTCCCCAAATTGTCTTGTCAGTGCCCAGGCCAGACCCGTCCAGAACGATGGCAAGTGACGCATCATCGTTGGGAGGAACACCGGCTTCAGCCAGGCAAGCGGCAAAATGCGCATGATGATGTTGAACCTCAGTCAGCTCAGCACCCGCCTCTGCCGCTATCCTGCGGCCGAGCTGGGTGGACAAATAGTCGCTATGACTGTCAATCGCGATCAATTGAGGGTCAAAATCGTACATTCGACGAAAAAGTGTCAGCGTCTTCTGAAAGTCTTCGAGCGTCCGGCGGTTTTCCAGGTCGCCCATGTGCTGGGAGACAATTGCCTGCCCATTCTGGAGAAAACAGAATGTCGACTTCAGCTCTCCACCCATTGCCAGAACAGGTACCGATGATTGCTTGAGCACTTCTGCCAGGCGGATTGGCGTGGGTGCGAGCCCCTGGCGCGGCGCAAGACGGCATTTCCGGACCGGGACACCCGTACGACACTGTCATCAAGCCGGTTCATGATCGCCCGGTCATGCATCAGATACGCGTCGGCAATCTGATTGAGAGACTTACGCGCTTGTGTGTTTTCGATTGCCTGAGGCTCTTCAGACAAATTGCCTGAGGTCAGCACAATCGGCCTGCTGAGTTCCGACATCATGAGATGATGCAAAGGCGTATAAGGCAGCATCACACCGAGGCGATCTGTTCCCGGCGCAAGTCCTGAAGCAAGGCCGGTTTCTTGCTTGGGTTCAAGGAGGACGATAGGAGCGGCAGCTGAGGTTAGCAGGTCCGCCTCTTCTTTACTGACATCACAATAGGCCCGAACCTGATCAAGGTCCCTAGCCATGATGGCCATCGGCTTTCGGGGTCTTTTCTTTCTTGCGCGCAGCGTATCAACAGCCTTGTCGTTGCTCGCGTCAACGGCCAGGTGAAATCCACCAATGCCTTTCACGGCAACAATCTCACCTTTTGCAATGCGCTGTGCGATCAACTTTATCGGCTCAGTCGTGCCAACTTCGTTGCCTGCCTGTTCAATCCATACCCTGGGACCACACTGCGGACACGCAATGGGCTGAGCATGAAACCTCCGGTCGGCAGGTGCCTCATATTCAGCCTGACATTGGGCGCACATGACAAAAGGCGCCATCGACGTGTTGGCACGGTCATAGGGAATCGCGGTGACAATGGATAACCGCGGGCCACAATGGGTGCAATTCGTGAACGGATACCGAAAACGTCGGCCCGCAGGATCGAGCGTTTCGCGCAGACAGGCCGGGCAGGTGGCTGCATCCGGTACGATGCCGGTCGCCACCTCTCCCGCGATGCTTGTGGTGATCTGAAATCCGGCAAGAGCTTTGTCGAGCGGGGCCGTGTCGGGTTCAGATCTGATATCGTCAATCCGGGCCAACGGTGGAGCTTCCGCGCGCAACCTGGAGAGAAATCTAAGAACAGCGTCTTCTGGCCCAATGACGGTTGCCAAGACGCCCGCCGCATCATTCCAGACCTTTCCGCTGAGACCTTCTTCTTCAGCCAGACGCCAAACGAACGGACGGAAACCGACACCCTGGACAAGTCCAGTAACGCGAACTCGTGTCGCTCGTATACCTGGATTTGACGCGTGACTATTCATTGGTGGAACACCGTTGGAGACATGTGCAAACTGCCTTCGTTTTCTGTTTGCTCCGATCTGGCATCTGTCCTGCCAACGATTTGATCTCACTTTCGGGCCTACAATTCGGATGTCGTTCTGAAAATCGACGGTTGCGATCGACGCTTGTTCTTGCCGGCGCGATGAACAGCGAGGGTTAGCGGGGTCCGCGATTTCGGTACTTTCCGGACGAAATTGTATCTGGCGACATGATAGCTGGGATCGAACCCGAAAAAGTTCTTGTGCATCTGCTCAAGTTCGCGAGCGCGATAGGATGCAAGCGGTTTCGACAGTTCATCGCGCGCGCGCACCTTTCGTTTTGTGCACAAACGATCAGTCAGGTTCTCGCTGGCCAGCCTATCTGCAGCAGCAGCTACCGCGCCCGGGAAGGCACTGTGATCCTCTTCAAATAGTCTGTCAGCAAGACCCAAGGAGAGTGCTTCGTGTGCCCCCATTGGCAGGCGCGCCTGCGTTATCTGCCTGGCGTTCTCCGCACTGGTAAATTTCGGGAGCAGATAGGTCCAGTATTCCGAACCATAGAGGTTGCCCATATCCTTGTAGTGCGGGTTGAGCACCACACCTGACCTTATCCAGACCTCATCTGCCGCCCGGGCCAGAAACACACCTCCCGCCCCCGCATTGCCGCCGACCGCCGAAATGATCCACTTGTCTGTTGTCCTGATGATTGCTTCGGAAAGATCGTCCATCGCCCGGATGTTGTCCCAGCTTTCCTCTGCCGGGCTTTCAGCAGCTTCGATCAGATTGAGATTGAGACCGTTTGACCAGTGATCCCTTCCACCCATCAGAACCAGTATATTTGCGTCGCTGGCAACGGCTGTCCGAAACACACTCAGAAGCCGCCGGCAGTCATCTGTTCCCATGGCACCATTATAGAAATCGAAGTGAAGGTATGCGACATCTCGTATGATCTTCAAAGAGATGTCGCGATAGCCGCCAGACACTTCGGTCAATGCAGCCGATTGCGTTGCAAAGGCCCTGGTTGCCGGAAGTTTGACCCCATCTTTTGAAGCTTTGCGGACATGGCCTATCCAGACGGCTCCGTCGACAGTTTTGATCGCAATCGCCGGACCGGAGCGCATCAGCACAGTTCCCGGTTCAATCGCATCGTCCAGGGCCTCATGGCAGGGTCTGGCATCATAAAAATAGACTTTTTTACCTAAGACTTCGTCCAGCACCCCGGGCATGCCATCAGCCGAGCGGATCTTCCGCAGGACTGTTTCAGTTTCATCGTTCTGCCAATCGACCTGCCTGTCCACCTGACTCACAGAAGGCCGCCAGCCGGAGAGTTTTTCCGTGATTTGTTCAGGAGACTGACCACGTTCGAGCTTTTCAAGAGCTTCAATAACCGCCGCCACCGCCGCCTCCGAGACCTCAATGCGGTAGAGACTAGATTTTGAGGCAGGCCTGAGTGCGAAAGAGCGGCTGGCCCAGACAGGACCAGCATCCAGTTCGGCCACGGCCTGAAGAACCGTCACACCCCAGGTTTCGGCATCGTCAAGGATTGCCCAGTCAAGCGCATTCGGTCCGCGGTCTCCCGGTGGTCCCGGATGAACGACGAAACACTTCAGGTTTTCATGGACCGATGCAGGTATTGCCCGTTTCAAAAACGGAGCAATCAGGACATCCGGCTTGAACATGGCCACCGCTTCTTCTGTCACCGCATCGTTGATATCGAATTCGACCGAGACGTCATGCCCAGTCGAATTGAGATCGCAAAAGAGTTTCTGGGTCAGCGAATTGAAGCCGTGGCAGAGAAGAAGGATCCGCATAATCAGCAGATCCTTGGAAGCTGTTCACCCGAAAGCCAGTCCACGACCCGCAAACCCCCGATTTCCGTCTCCATTTCGACAAGTCGTGCTTCATCTTCCGTGACCCTGCCGATGATCGCGGCGTCGCGCCCAAGCGGATGTGCCTGCATGACGGACAATAATTTGCCGGCATCAGCTTGCTCACATAAGCAGACAAGTTTGCCTTCGTTTGCCACGTGAAGCGGATCCAGACCCAAGAGCTCACACGCCGCCGAGACGCCACCTTTTACCGGTATTGCGGTTTCGTCGAGATGCATGCCAACGCCCGCCGCCCGGGCCAGTTCGTTTAAAGTCGCCGCGAGGCCCCCACGGGTCGGGTCCCGCAACACCGCAATATCCGGGGCCGCAGCAACCATATCGGCAACAAGCGTATGCAGCGCTGCACTGTCGGACAGAATTTCGGTTTCAAATTCCAGGTTCTCCCGCTTCGACAGGATGGCAACACCGTGGTCTCCAATCGAGCCTGACAGAAGAATTGCCTGACCGGGTTTCGCGCGCGCCACCGATATCTCGACCCCGTGCCGCACAACACCCAATCCGGTTGTCGTTATGAAAACACCGTCGCCCTTGCCTTTTTCAACGACTTTGGTGTCACCTGTCACAACCGGGACACCGGCCTGGCTGGCTGCCGAAGCCATGGACATGACAATCCGCTCCAGGTCGGCAAGGGGAAACCCTTCTTCAAGGATGAAGCCCGCTGTAAGACAAAGAGGCCTTGCGCCTGCCATCGCCACATCATTCAATGTTCCGTGGACAGATAGGGACCCGATATCTCCACCTGGAAAAAGAGCGGCGAGATAACATGCCCATCTGTTGAAACCACCAGCTTTCCCGGCTCAGCTTCCAACAAGGCCGCATCATGGCCCTGATCCAGGATCGGATTGCTAAGGTGCCTTTGAAACAGATCCTTGATGAGCTCTGCCATGGCCCGGCCACCGCCACCATGCACCATGTCTACCGTACCATTCCGTCGCCCGGGATCCGACAGTGCGACGGTCATGCCGCGGCCTCCTGCCGGGACGAACGCGCCTTGTCGCGATACCGGCCGTATGTCCAGTAAGCGGCGCAAGCCCCTTCAGAGGAGACCATGCAGGATCCCATCGGATTGTCGGGCGTGCAAACGGTTCCGAAAAGCTTACAATCCGTTGGTTTTTTGACGCCGCGCAGGATGGCCGGGCATTCGCAGGATTTTACTTCACGCGAGACTTTTTCCGTAACCTCAAAACGCTTTTCTGCATCGAACTCCGCAAAGTCTTTTCTTATTTTCAATGCGCTATAGGGCACTTTGCCGAGGCCACGCCACTCGAAACTCTGACGCAACTCGAATACCTGTGAAACAAGATTTTGCGCTTTCAGGTTTCCTTCGCGGGTAACGACACGCGTATATTCATTCTCAACCTCATGACGACCTTCGTTGATCTGCCGAATGAGCATCAAAGTGGACTGCATCACGTCCAAAGGTTCGAACCCTGCAATCACCACAGGCTTACCGAATTCCTCGGCGAAAAACTCATAAGGCTCAGAACCGATTACCGAGCTGACGTGGGAGGGCCCCAGAAAACCGTCAATCCGGACGGTTCCAAGGTCCCGCACTTCAGGCGATGCCAGAATGTGCCCAATCGCAGACGGCGTCAGAACGTGATTGCAAAAAACTGAAAAATTGGACAATCCCTCTTTCTGCGCCTGAATTATGGCGACTGCTGTCGGAGGCGTCGTGGTTTCAAAACCGATTGCGAAGAAGACAACTTGCCGACCGATATTGTCGCGGGCAATCTTGAGCGCATCCATTGTCGAATAGACCATGCGAATATCTGCGCCAGCCGCTTTAGCCTTGATAAGGCTGCGTTGCTTCGTTCCGGGAACACGCATCATGTCGCCATAGGTGCACAGAATAACGTTATGACGCTCGGCAATTTCCACGGCGTCATCCAAGCGCCGAACCGGTAGAACACAGACCGGGCAACCGGGCCCATGAACAAAACGAACATTCTCCGGCATCAAGTCCTTGACACCGTATCGGAAGATTGCGTGTGTGTGCCCACCGCAGAATTCCATAAGGTTGTAGGTCCGGCCCGGGTCAGCTTCCTGACGAATGCCCAGGGCTATGGATTTTGCAAGATCCCGATCGCGAAACTCATCGACATATTTCATCGGGATGCCTCCTCGATGTCATCAAGCTCTTCCTGGAGCACACCGACCTCCGCCATGAGAGCGAGCGTCCGGTTAGCTTCCTCCGGGCTGACCTTATGGAGCGCGTATCCCACATGAACCAGCACGTAGTCGCCGACCGACAAATCCTCGACCAAGGCAATAGATATCTTTTTCCTGATCCCCTCCAGAGCGACGATTGCCATGGCGTCGTCCAGCAGTTGGGTGACCTTCGCCGGGATAGCTAGACACATGATCTGCTCCTATTGCGCTGCGCTGAGAACCGGATGCCCGGCCAGTTTCATTGTGCGGGCCGCCTCGATCCAGGTAAGCCAATGGTCGAATCCCTCGCCAGTGCACGCCGAGACCGTCAGGATGGTGATGTCCGGATTGACCCTGAGGGCATTTTCCTTGGCTGCCTCGACGTCAAAATCGAGATGCGGCAGCAAGTCGGATTTATTCAAGAGCATCAGGTCCGCAGCGGCGAACATGTCCGGGTATTTGATCGGTTTGTCCTCACCCTCAGTGACCGACAGGATCACAACCTTGTGGGCTTCGCCCAAGTCAAAGGCAGCCGGACAAACGAGATTGCCCACATTTTCAATGAAGATCAAACCGCCATCACAAGGGGCCAAATGCTCCACCGCGTGGCCGACCATGTGACCATCGAGATGGCAGCCCTTGCCAGTGTTGATTTGAATTGCCGCGACGCCCGTCGCCCGGATGCGGTCAGCATCCTTGCTGGTCTGCTGGTCTCCCTCAATGACATAGCAGTGCCGCGTTTCAATCAGTCTTTTAAGTGTTTCCACCAGCAAAGTTGTCTTGCCGGAACCTGGGCTGGAAACAAGATTGAGCGCAAAAATCGCCCGCTCGGCGAAGTACCGCCGGTTGGTGTTGGCATAGGAATTGTTCTTTGACAGAATGTCCTGTTCAATCTGGATCATCCGGGACTGGCTTATGCCAGGTGCGGACGCGCTGGCTCTGCCGGTTCCATAATGGTGGAGATGAGCACTGCCATGTTCCTGAGAGTGACCGTGCGCATGATGATGAAGCTCACCACCATATTTAGGCTTCGCCTTCTCAGGACCCTCTACCCTAACATTACCGGAGCCGCACCCGCATACTGTACACATCAGGACACCTCCATTTCCTTGATCCGCAGTTCGCCACCGCTGGTGATTTGCAAACTGACAGCACCGCAATTTGGGCAGGGATCGTAGCGTTCGAGAATGGGAACATTTGTCTCGCAGGCCTGACACCAGGCCGTTGCTTCCGGGCATAGAATGTCCAGTCTTGCATCTTCCGCTACACTGCCGCGCATAACGACGTCGAAACCGAAACGCAGGGCCTCAACCTCAACACCCGACAGTGGGCCAACTTCCAGGCGCACAAGATCCACCTTCGAAAAAGCCTGCTGATCCGCCTGAGCGGTTATGATCTCAAGGATATTCTCGCACAACGACATTTCATGCATGAATCGATCCCAAGGGTCCTGCCTCTAAACCGTTTCGACTACGATAGAACAGTTGTTGGGCCGCACGCTTTGAGATTAATCATTCAGGCAGTCTTTAGCGTCTCCTGCAACCATTGCGTGATTGCACCAATCGGGTCGCAAGTCGTTGGAAGCTGTTGAGGCTTTGGTCAAAGAACTCCAAAAAGCCCCTTCGTTGTCAATCGCGGCTATTCCGTCGGTCCTGCGTCGAGCTTCGCCCTCCTATGGGGCAATCATCAGGCTTTCGCGTCCGTTTTTGAGATTGAAAAATCCTTGAAGGACGATACCACGAAACTGGCTCGCCGACGCAAAGCGCCATCGCATCCCTTGAATTCGGTTCTCAACTGTTTGTGCAACAGCTGCCCTCACAGCAAAGGCAACTGAAATTCGCGAAGCCTTCTCTTATTTGCGCTGAGCGCGCTGGGTTTTTTGATTTTGTTTTTGGTTTGTTTTTTTGACTCGTTCTGTTGAGATTTCGATTCGGTTTCCAACAAAAAACCCGGCACGGAGCCGGGTTGTGTTATTGGTTGCGGGAGCTTGATCACACCGGGACTTGTACCTTCAGGGCGATCCCGACTGGAAGACCGGACGTTGGGGCGGCTTCACAGTTCCTGTCGGCTTGGGCGTCGATTAGCCTCCGTCTGCCGTAAATCCCGCGGCCTCAATTGCTGCGATTGCGCAGGTCTCGTCATTGTCGGACGAGTCACCAGTTATTCCGACTGCCCCGAGGATTTGACCGTCCTCTTTGATTAAAACGCCACCGGGAACCGGCACCAGCGATCCTTCGGCAATGCTGTTCATTGCTTGGATAAAATAGGGCTGTGACTTTGCCCGCTCAAACAGGGCACGCGAGCCGAGCCCCATACCGATTGCGCCACGCGCCTTGCCCTGCGCAATGTCCGGACGCAGATTGCTAGTGTCATCTTCGCGGGCCAGTGCAATCAAAAAACCTCCGCTATCAAGAACCGCGATTGTTATAGGCTTCATCCCATTGGCGCGCCGCCATCCCAGAGCCGCCGAGACAATTTTCTGCGCTGTATCTAAAGCAAGTTTCACTCCGACCCCCGATCTACATGTTCACCTTGGTCTATAGGCGGACTACGCCGCTATGACCGCCCCGCTATCTATCAGGCTGGCGACCGTTTCCTGATCATACCCAACCTGTTCCAACACCTCTCGGCTATGTTGTCCCAACACCGGCGCGGCTTTGGCAACTTTGGCAGGTGTTTTGCTGAACTTGACCGGGTGTCCAATGGTTTTGACATCGCCCGCAATGGCGTGCTTTGTCTCCACGATCATATCACGCGCAACCGCCTGAGGGTCCTCGTGCATTTCCAGAATGCCCAAGACCGGACCAGCAGGAAGCGCTGCCGCTTCCATCTTGGCCAACCAGTTGGCGGTTGTGTCCCGCTGCAGTTTTTGATTCAGGATTTCGACGAGCGCAGGCAAGTTTTGCATCCGCGCCTGGTTCGACGCAAACCTCGGGTCGGCATCAAGCTCTGGCGTCTCAATGACATCCAGAAGCCGGAGCCAGTTGCCCTGGTTCGCGGCACCAACGTTGATCCAGCCGTCGCTGGTCGCGAATGCCTGGTAAGGCGCATTGAGTGGATGCGCGGAGCCAAGCGGCTGTGGATTTTCACCAGTGGAAAAGGCAATCGCCGATTGCCAGTATGTTTGCACAATCGCAGCCTCAAACAGCGACGTGTCAACTTTTTGACCCCGGCCGGTCTTCAACGCATTTGCGTAAGCCGCGCTCACGCCCATGGCCGCCAGAATACCGGCATTGATGTCTGAAATCGGTGCTGCCACTTTGACCGGCGGACGCCCCGGTCCCTCGCCGGTGATCGACATCAGACCGGCCATGCCCTGGGCAATCAAGTCAAAACCGCCGCGCTCCGCGTACGGACCGGTACGCCCAAAACCGGAGATTTCGCAATAGATCAGGCGCGGGTTGATTGCGGCCAGATCGTCATAGCCAAAACCCAGCTGTTCCATTGTGCCCAAGCGATAATTTTCTATCACGACATCCGCATCTGACAGGAGCTTGTGCAATACGCCGCGTGCCGACGGGTCCTTGAGGTTCAGCGCAATTCCCCGTTTGTTGCGGTTCATCATTATGTAGGCTGCGGATTCGCCTTCAATCTGCGGGGGAACAAATCGGCGAGAATCATCGCCTTGCGGCTTTTCCACCTTAATGACATCCGCGCCCATGTCCGCCAGCATCAGGCCACAGACCGGACCCGCCATGATGTGCGCAAGCTCGATGACCTTCATACCGGTCAATGGGCCGGTGGCGGTCGTCATTTCCCGGTCCACTTTGGTCTGGATTTGCTCAGGAATGCATCGATACCGATGTGGAAATCGTCGCTGGTGTAACACATCGCGATCAGGTCATCGTCTCCCACCGCAATCGCGGCACGCCGGCGACGCATGGCCTCTTTTGTGGAACGCAAGGTCAGGGGTGCCATGGTGCCGACCAACTGTGCCAGTTCCTTGGCTCGCGCCATCAGGGACTCCTCGTCCGGCAGTACCTCACTCACCAGGCCAATCGCCTGGGCTTCTTCCGCCAGGATCAGCCGCGCAGTGAAGATGATCTCGCGGACGCGGCCTGCTCCCATCAGATCCGACAGGCGGGCAAGGTTGTCACTGGCAAGGCAGTTTCCCAAGGTGCGTGCGATGGGAAACCCGAACTTGAGGCTGGCAGAGGTAATACGCAGATCACATGCCGCCGCAATCGCGGCCCCGCCACCTGTGCACGCCCCATTGATCGCTGCGATCGTCGGTACCGGACAACGCTCCAGGTCGTCCAGCGCTTGCGCGATGCGGGCTTCGTAGTCCAGTGCGTCCTGCGCAGTCTTGAAGTCGCGGAACTGGCTCATATCGGTACCGGCCGCGAACGCCTTTCCGCCGTTACCGGAAAGAACGATGGCCCGGACCGATCCGTCGGTTGGCAGCGACTTGCAGAGATTTGCGAGCGCGTCGTACATCGCAAATGTCAGCGCGTTGCGCGACTGCGGGCGGTTGAATGCCACCCACAAGACACCGTCTTCCAGATCTTGCGTAAGCTCTTCGGTCATCGGTAGAAGTACTCAACGAGGAACATCGGCACCGTTGGTACGTAAGTACAGAGCATCAGCACCGCCAGCAGGACCGCGACAAACCAGATATTCACTTTCGACACGGCCCAGATATTCGCCCGCGCCACAGAGCAGGACGTGATCAGAACGGAGGCGACCGGGGGTGTCTGTTGGCCAATCGCCAGGTTCAGTGTAACGACAAGACCAAAATGCACGGGGTCGATGCCCGCGGCGGAGATCAGCGGGATCACAATCGGGACAACCAGTATGATCGCGGCCGCGGAATGCAGAAAGAACCCGATGATCAGAAAAAAGAAGTTCAGGATCAGCAAGATTGCCCATTGCTGAGCCGTCACGGACAAGATCGCTTCCGCCAGTTGCTGAGGGATCTGCGCACGGGTCAAGAAACCGCCCATCAGAACCGATGCGGCAACCAAAAGCATGACCACGGCGGTTTGTATGCCGCCATCGAGCATTGCTCGGCGCAAATGTGCCAGGTTCAGGTTGCGATACCAGCCAGAGACAACAAGTGCGGCAAGCACGGCCAGCCCTGCGGCTTCGGTTGCGGTGACAAACCCGCCGAATATCCCGCCCAGGATAATTACCGGCAACGCAAAAGCGGGCAGTGCGTCCTTGAACGTCTCGCGTACGCGCGGCAGATTGAATGCCTCTTCCACCGGATAGTCATAGCGTTTCGCGAAAGCATAGGCCACGCCCATCAACCCGGCAGCACCCAAGAGCCCCGGCACAACGCCGGCCACAAACAATTGCTCGACCGAGGTGTTGGCTGAGGCTGCATAAAGGATCATGGGGATCGATGGCGGGATGATAATCGCCAGAGAGGCAGAAGACGACGTGACTGCGGCGGAAAACTCCTTCGAGTAGCCGCGCTTTTTCATTTGCGGGATCAGAATCGAGCCCATTGCAGCGACGTCCGCTACAGCCGATCCCGAAATCTCCGCGAAGAACAGCGAAACGCCAATGTTGACCATAGCCAGACCACCGCGGATGAAACCGATGATGGCGGACACAAAGTTGATCAGCCGATCCGTGATCCCGCCCGCGTTCATGATGGCACCTGCCAACACAAACATCGGAATCGCGATCAACGAAAACTTCGTCGATCCGTCATACATGTCCAGGGCAATCGTGACCAAACTGCCTGTGCCCTCGACCGCCAGGAGGCCGATCACGCCACACATGGCCAGTGCAACTGCAATAGGCACATTAATGCAGATCATCGCCAGCAGTGCGCAGAAGATCGCAGCCATCAACATCAGGTACGATCCTTGTTCTTGATCATCTCGGACTCGACCTCTTCCTCGATCTCCGCGTGTTCCAGCGAAATGCCGTCGGCGGTGACTTTCCAGTAGTTCGGCAGGCTAAGAAGCTGGCACAGGATGAACAGGATCGCGCCAATCGGAATAATCGACTGGGTGAATTGAACCGGAACCCAGGTCAGTGAGATCAGCGTGTCGCCTTCAAGAACTTCGAGAACTTGAAGCCCGGCTCGCGCCATCAGCACAAAGAAGATCAACACGATTGCCTCGCCCGCCAGCAGGGCCGCCAGACGCGCCTTGATCGGCATCGCCAAAAGCACCGTATCAAACCCGATGTGACGACGGTGAAGCGCAGCGAGCGCAGAGCCGTAGTAGGTTATCCAGGCGAGCATGATCGCTGCGACTTCGTCATACCACGAAAAACTCTGGCCCGAGAGACGTGCAATCACCGCCGAAATTACGACGATGGTCAGAAGCACCATCAGCGAGATCGTGATCCATTCAAGCACTTTGCCGAGGATCTTGACAATCCGAGGTAGGAGTGAGGTTGAGAGCTGGTTCACTTCGCGCCTTGCCTTCTTGCAGGAGCCAAAGGGAGGCTCACGCGGGTCTGTTTGGCCACAAGAATGAAAGGGCAGCGGATTGCCCGCTGCCCGACACAAGCGTCAGTTTGAGTTCGCCATGCCCAGAACCTGGTCAATCATGTCCTGCCCGCCTTCGACCTCGTCGGCGAAAGCCTTGTAGATCGGTGCGGATGCCTCGACGAATGCATCCTTGTTCGCCTCATTCACCTCGACACCGGCAGCCTTGATGACGTCCAGCAATTCGGTTTCAAGTTGCGCCGCCTTTTCGTAGGTGAAGTCCTGCGTGGACGCCGCACAGGCAGTCAAACCGGCCTGCACGTCCTCCGGCAGTTTCGCAAAACCCTTCTGCGAAGCGAGGATATAGGCAGGTGTGTAGACATGCCCGGTAATTGACAGGTACTTCTGGACTTCCTGGAATTTTGCGGATGCAATCTGCGCATAGGGGTTTTCCTGGCCGTCCATCACGCCGGTTTGCAACGCGGTGAACACGTCCGAGAAGGCCATTGGCGTGGGGTTTGCGCCATATTCCGTGAACATCTTTACACGCCATACGCCGTTGGGCGTGCGAAGTTTGATGCCTTCGAGGTCACTCGGCACATTGATTGGCCGCGTATTGTTGGTGATGTGGCGGAAGCCGTTCTCGGCCAAGCCAACGATGTGATATCCGCCACCGTTTGCTGCGTCCTGAAACTTGTCCATCATCGCGTCTTGGACACGACGCATGTGATCGCGGTCACGGATGATGTAGGGCATCTCGAAAATGCCGAACGTATCATCGACCGAAGACATAACAGATGAGGGAAGCGCGAAGTCGACCTGACCCAGCTTCAGCTTTTGCAAAAGTTCCTTGTCCTTGCCCAACTGAGAAGAGCCGAACGTCTGCACCTCGACTTTGCCGCCCATCGACGAATTTACACATTCCGCGAAATTGTCGACGCTTGCTTCAAAGAGCGAACCGGGATTGCCGACATGGCCAAACTTCAGCGTGATGTCGGCGGCAAAGGCACCGCTCGTTCCGCCAATCGCAGCGGCTGTTGCAATCAGAATTGCCTTGATGGTCATGTGTGATTCCTCCCTTGGAAATGTGACTGTTTTCGTCACTCTGCCGCGATTTGCGTGTTCTCCAGCATCGCCATCGCAGCTCCGACTCCCCCTGCGTTGTGGGGAATTCTGGCCTTTGTCAGACCCATTTCGACACCCGCCAGTGTTGCGACCAACATGAGATCGTTGAAATCACCAAGATGGCCAATGCGGAACACTTTGTCGGCGACCTTCGACAGGCCGTTGCCCAAAGAAATATCGTAGTGATCCAAAGTCGTTGCTCTGAACCCATCTGCGCTGTGGCCTTCCGGAACCATGACAGCCGTCAGCACACCGCTTTCCTGCCCCTGCTTGTTGCAAAGAATTTCCAGTCCCCAGGTGCGGACGGCAGCGCGTGCAGCTGCCCCGTGACGCGCATGTCTGGCAAAGACATTTTCCAGCCCTTCTTCGTGCAACATTTCAATGGCGACATTCAGTCCGTAAAGAAGGTTCGTGGCGGGCGTAAAAGGGAAGTATCCAGTTTTGTTCGGACCGACCATATCCGCCCAGTCCCAGTATGATCGCATTAAGGTGGCCGAACCGTTCGCAGCCATGGCCTTGGCACTTATCGCGTTGAACGAAAGACCCGGCGGCAACATCAGTCCCTTTTGTGATCCGGAAACCGTGACATCAACGCCCCATTCGTCGTGCTGATAGTCGAGCGACGCGAGACCCGAGATTGTGTCGACCATGAACAATGCCGGATGTCCTGTGTTGTCGATGGCCTTGCGGATCGCAGCAATCGGCGAGACGGACCCGGTTGATGTCTCGTTGTGAACAACGCAGACGGCCTTGATCTCGTGATTTCTGTCTTCAGCCAGATATGCCTCGATCTGATCCGGATCGGCACCGCCGCGCCAGTCGCCTTCAATGAACTCGGGCCTCAAGCCCAGTTTCTCGGCAATCTTTTTCCACAACGTCGCAAAATGCCCGGTTTCAAACATCAGCACCCGGTCGCCCGGCGACAACACATTAACCAGCGCTGCCTCCCAGCCGCCGGTGCCTGACGATGGATAGATCACGACGTTCTGTTCGGTCTTGAAGATGGTTTTGATCCCTTCAAGAGCCTGTGCACCGACTTTGCCGAACGCTGGGCCTCGGTGGTCAATCACCTGACCGGAGATCGCGCGCAATATGCGATCCGGAACCGAACTGGGGCCGGGAATTTGCAGAAAATGACGACCAGCTTGTCTCATAAATCGAACCTTGTGGGACCTGCGTTTGAACGTGCGGCACAGAATGACATTGAAGTTGTGAATTTGCAATTTTTAATTCATAATTCATTTTTAGATTACGCAGATCAAGGATCCCGCCGTTGAACGACATTGCGCGTGAACTTTCAAAAAGGGTGTCGGGCGATCTGATGTTCGATCTGTTCTCGCGCGGTCGCTACGCGACGGACGCTTCGATTTATCAGATGATGCCGGTGGGCGTGCTGGCACCCAAATCGGAAGACGACATTCTGACGGCGATAGACTGCGCGCGCCATCAAGGCGTACCGGTCCTTGCCCGTGGCGGCGGTACATCACAATGTGGCCAGACCGTAAACGAAGCGCTGGTTTTGGATAACACTCAGTATTTCAACGAAATTCTCGAACTTGACGTCGCAAACAAACGCTGTCTCGTGCGCCCGGGCATCGTGCTCGATGAACTGAACCGGGTGCTCAAACCGCATGGGCTTTGGTTCCCGGTGGATGTCTCTACCGCGTCGCGCGCAACCATTGGCGGGATGGCGGGCAACAACTCCTGTGGTGGAAAGTCCATCCGATACGGCATGATGCGGGACAATGTCCTGTCAATCGACGCGATCCTGGCTGATGGCAGTAAACACAGGTTTGGGGCAGGTCTTGCCGGGCAGAATGGGGTCTATAATGCGCTTTCCCGTGATCTTGCGGCGATTGGCCAACGGGAATCGGCTGAAATTGCTGCCAGGTTCCCCAATGTCATGCGCCGCGTGGGCGGCTACAACATCGACGCACTGACTTCTGGACCGGACGCCCAGAATCTCGCTCATCTTCTTGTTGGCTCGGAAGGCACACTTGCCTACACCACCGCGATCGAGTTGAAACTCTCCCCGCTTCAGGACGGCAAAGCCTTGGGCGTGTGTCACTTCCCGACCTTCCATCAGGCAATGGATGCCGCACAACATCTGGTGACGCTTGATCCTGAGGGCGTTGAGTTGGTTGATCATACGATGATCGCGCTTGCCCGGGACATACCGCTTTTTGCCAGGACTATCGAAAGTTTTGTGACCGGCGCGCCTGAGGCTTTGCTGCTGGTGGAATTCACGCGAGCCAACGGGGAGCAAAAGTTAAAAGACCTCGACCGGATGATGGGTGACCTCGGGTTTTCCTGGACCGGTACCGGCAAGGCCTGGGGCGGTGTCACAGCGGTGACGGATACAGGCCTGCAGGGACAAATCGCTGAACTGCGCAAATCAGGCCTCAACATAATGATGTCCATGAAGACCGCCGGAAAGCCCGTGTCGTTTGTAGAGGATTGTGCGGTCGAACTACCCGACCTTGCCGCCTATACGGCTGGGCTCACGGAGGTTTTTGAGCGCCATGGCACCACAGGGACATGGTACGCACATGCGTCGGTCGGGTGTTTGCACGTGCGCCCGGTATTGAACTTGAAGCTGGACAATGACGTTGCCACAATGCGCGCGATTGCCGAGGAATGTTTTGATCTTGTTGCCCGCTACAAGGGTTCGCATTCAGGCGAGCATGGGGACGGCATCGTCCGGTCGGAGTTTCATGAAAAGATGTTTGGCTCCCGGATGGTCGCGACCTTTGAGGAGGTGAAAGAACGTTTCGATCCGACCGGCGTGTTTAATCCTGGCAAAATCGTCAATGCGCCAAAGATGGATGACCGCAGCCTTTTTCGCTATGGACCGGAATATCAACCCTCACACCTGAAAACCGAACTGGATTGGTCCGAGTGGTCAGGGAAAGATGGCGGATTTCAGGGGGCGGTTGAAATGTGCAACAACAATGGAGCCTGCCGCAAACTGAAGGGTGGCGTCATGTGTCCCTCATTTCGGGTGACACGCAAAGAAAAGGACCTGACCCGCGGCCGCGCCAATACCCTCCGTCTTGCGATTTCCGGACAGCTTGGGCCCGACGCACTGGTGTCCGATGAGATGGCGGATGCGATGAAGCTGTGTGTGTCCTGCAAGGGCTGCAAGCGCGAGTGCCCGACAGGCGTGGATATGGCGCGGATGAAAATTGAAGTGCTTTCTGCGCGCGCCAAGAAGCATGGCCTGAGCACTCATGATCGGCTTGTTGGCTATTTGCCGCGTTATGCTCCCTGGGCAGCAAAATTGCCTTTTCTTATGAACCTGCGGGACAAGGTGCCCGGTTTAGCCAAAGCAACTGAACGATTGACAGGTTTCACGGCAAAACGCCCCTTGCCCAAATGGGTCGCCAAACCGTTCAAGGACACCGAGGTCAGCGTGACCTCCAAACCGGACGTCGTTTTGTTTGTTGACAGTTTCAACCGCTATTTCGAGCCTGAAAACCTGCGCGCGGCAGTCAGAGTTCTGAACGCTACGGGCAGTTCGGTTGATGTCGTAAGACCCGCTGCCGGCAATAGCCGTCCATTGTGTTGTAGCCGTACGTTTCTGTCGGTCGGATTGGTTGATCAGGCGCGGCAAGAAGCCAAACGGCTTGTCGATGCTCTTATACCTTATGTAGAATGTGGCGTTCCTATCATCGGCTTGGAACCAAGCTGCCTATTGACCCTTCGCGACGAGATCCCGGTGCTTTTACCCGGAGAAGATAGCGCAAAGATCGCCAAACTGGCTCTGATGTTCGAGGAGTTCATTGCTGATCAGAAGGACAATCCGCAGTTCACTTCGCACCTTCAATCCCCGGCGCCCGAGGTAACATTGCACGGGCACTGCCACCAAAAGGCAATGGGGGTCATGCCGGCAATCGAACGAACGCTGGCACTCCTGCCGGACACGAATGTTACCAGGATCGACAGCAGCTGCTGTGGCATGGCAGGCGCATTCGGCTACGGTGTGGACACCTATGACACGTCGATAAAGATGGCAGAACTGGACGTCCTTCCCGCGGCGCGAGCCGCATCTGGTGATGCCATTATCGTGGCCGATGGCACGTCCTGCCGCCACCAAATCGCAGATAACACCGAGCGCAATCCGATGCACATAGCCCAACTTCTCGACTTGGCACTGAAACGAGTGTAAACGCTGGAAAATGACTGATGTATCAGCAAACATGATAATCGAACGAAGGTCGCTTCACCTTGAATTGGTGGAGCGTCTGCGTCCTTTGATCATTGAAGGCCAAATGGCCCCGAACAAAAAAGTTCCCGAAAAGGCACTTTGCGAACAATTCAGCGTATCAAGGACCCCATTGCGCGAAGCATTGAAGGTTTTGGCCGCAGAGGGGTTGGTACGATTGGAACCAAATCGCGGCGCATGGGTCACCGCGATCACGCTAGAAGAGGTCGACGAGGTCTTTCCCGTGCTCGCCGTACTTGAGGGCCTGTCGGGAGAGCTGGCTTGCGAAAAGATCTCTGATGAGGAAATTGCCAAGATCCGCTCGCTTCACGACGCGATGATACAAAGCTATCGTGACAGGGACCTGGCCACGTATTTCAAGCTTAACCAAGACATCCATTTCGGCATACTTTCCGCGGCAAGAAACGAGACCCTGGCAAACTCAAGTATGGCATTGTCAGCTCGTATGCTGCGCGCGCGATATGCGGCCAATATGTCCGACGAGCGCTGGGGCGAAGCGGTAGACGAACACGATGGAATTATTCGAGCGCTGGAAGCTCGCGATGGTAAGAAGTTGGCGTCAATCTTGATTGTTCACATGAAAAACAAGCAAAACTCGGTGACGCGCTGGTTGCTGAACGCGCCCGACGATGAAGCTGATTAAGGCACACTGGTTTCAGTGTGCCTTTGACTTGGCGCTGTCAGAATGACATCGACGACATTGCTTCTCACGCGCAAGGGCTCCGGGCAAACGCATTCTCAGCCTTTTGCATTTTCATCCGGAAACGGAGCTTGTAGTCCGCAATCAGCAGCAAGCACATTCAGGTCGCGCCGCAGAGCGGGGTTCAGGCCAAGGCCGTTGGATCGACGCGCATCAGCCGACGCGGTCTTTCCCTCACCCGGCAAACGCACAGGATCATGACCGGGAAGTGGTTCCGAGGCACGCATCTCGTCAAACACCCGACTGGCGTTGCTCGCAAAGTCGTCTCCAATTCCGAAGGCAGCGGGGTCAAGTGCCATGACAAACAGCCCGGTATTGGTGGAAGAGGTCGTGTCGTTCGTGAAGTCGACGACGTCTGATCCAAAGGCAGCCCCATTGAGAACACCTGCCATAAGCCCGATAGCAACCGACAAACCGAACCCCTTTGGGCCGCCGATCGGCAGGAGGAAACCCTCTGATTTCCGGGCTGGATCCGTGAGCGGCTTACCGTCCCGCCCAACCATCCAGCCTTCCGGCATCTCCATGCCCTGTTGCAGAAGCGTTTTTATCTTTCCCATCGCAGCAACGGTGGTGGCCATGTCGAATACGAAAGGGTCGGCGCCGTTGGCAGGCGCTGAAAACGCAATCGGGTTGGTCCCAAGCAGAAGGTCGGTTCCTCCGTATGGAGGAACGTGGTTTGCGCTTCCGACTGCCGCCGCCATGCCAAGCAGACCCGCCTCGGCTTGTGGCCTCACATAGAGCGCCAAGGGCCCGGCATGATTACCGCGGCGAACGCCAACCCAGCCAATACCGGCGGTGCGTGCCTTTTCGATAGCAAGATCAAGCGCCGCGGACATTGCAAGATGACCGAGCCCGTCGTCCCCGTCGATCACGCCCGTGGCAATTGTTTCATGCGCCACGGTCACCGACGGGGTCGGGTTGCAGCCGCCGCCGTCCAGTCGCGCCAGGTACTGCCGCAGGCGAAAAACACCGTGTGTGCCATACCCGAAGATGTCCGCTTCTACCATGAGCGTGGCGACCTTGACGGCATCATCATGGGGGACGCCCTTCGACTGCAGCGCCGCAGAAACGAATTCGCGCAGGGTATGCACTGGTATGGTGGATGCCTCAGTGATCTTGTGCACCTACGGATTCCTTCTGCCAGAAGACGACCCTGCGCTGCGTCCATTGCACGATCAGGTACAGCACCAACCCGACGAGGCTCAGATACAGGATCAACGAGAACACCCGAGGCGTGTTAAGCTGGGATGCTGCGACCCTGATCAGCTCGCCAAAGCCTTTGCCACCGCCCAGGAATTCGCCCGTGATCGCGCCTGCCATGACGCCAACGGCACCAATCTTAAGCCCAGTAAAGATTTGTGGCAGTCCGGTGGGAAGCTTCATCTTGATCAATGTCTGTATGCGGCTTGCGCCCATGGTCTTAAAGAGCATGCGGGCATTCTCATCGGCAGAATGTAGGCCCGCAGCCGTTCCAACCACGATCGGGAAGGTGGCGATAAACGCTGCCAAAGCCACCTTGGATTCGATGCCAAAACCAAGCCAGGCCACAAAAAGTGGTGCAAAGGCAACCTTCGGCATGGTGTCTATGGCTACCAGGTATGGCATAACAGCCTTTTCGCCGAACGCCGTTTCGCCGACGAGTACGCCAAGCGAGAAGCCGAGGGCGATGGCAAGCGCGAACCCATAGATCACCTCTTTGATCGTGATCCAAAGAGAAACAAGCATATAGTCGCCGCTAAGAAGATTGTTTCCGACAAAGATCATGTCGTCGAAGGTTTCCCACGGCGTGGGCAAAATGATCGGCGAAACAAGTTCCAGACGTGTTACCAGATCCCACGTGCCGATGAAAACCACGAACACAAATGTCATCGCGATCCAACGGGGCACGGAATCGATGAATGCAACTTTCTGAACCCAGACGGTATCGTCCGCCGCCTCGGTCTCTAGCCGCTGATTGGTGGGCGCATCAGTCACATGTCTTCTCCCTTGTCCAACATGCTGCGAATGTGATCCACGATTTCGCCAAATCTCGGTGTCGTCATCATATCAAGCGTACGCGGCCGGGGCAGATCAACCTGAACGATCTCCGCAATCCGGCCTGGGCGGGGCTTCATTACGACAATCTCGTCCGAGAGGATCACCGCTTCCTGAATGGAATGGGTGACCAGAAAAGCCGTCGCGTCCTGCTCACGGCAAATTCTCTGTAATTCCATGTTCATCATGTCGCGAGACAGCTCGTCGAGTGCGCTGAACGGCTCATCCAAAAGCAGAACCGCTGGTTCGGTAATCAGCATCCGGCAGATCGACGCACGCTGTGCCATGCCTCCAGACAATTCGTTGGGATAAACGTTCTCAAAACCCTTCAGCCCGACTATCTCGAGAAGGTCATGTGCTTTTTCCTTGGCCTTCTTGGCGGCCCCTTTGCCGTCCCGGATCTCGATCGGCAGCACGATGTTTTCAACCGCGGTTTTCCAAGGAAAGAGCGTGGCTTGCTGGAACATCATTCCGATGTCGCGGCGCGGGCCGGTGACAGGCTTGTCCTGAAGGATCACACGGCCTTTCGTGGGGGGAATGAGCCCTGCCATGATCTTCAACAGGGTCGATTTCCCGCAGCCGCTTGATCCGATAACCGACGTGAAGCTTCCGTGACGCAAGGTGAGGTTCACGTTCTCTAACGCGATCACCGCATTACGCGCGTAGGTCTTGCTGACGTTGGTCAACTCATAAACCGGCGCTTCAGATGAAGCGCCGGAGTAGTCATTTGCCAATGAGGCGTTCATTTGCCGACGCCTGCACTTCCGAGCTCAGCGAACTCATTGGTCCAGATCGCGCCCAGATCGTCGAGAGGTCCTGGGATTTCACCGCCAGCGACGAGAGCTTCCTGCCATTCTTCCCAGACTGCCGCCGGATACCAGCCAAGATGCGGGCTGTCGCCAGCAGCAATTGTCTTGGAACGAACCGCATCGAAAAGTGCCGCCTGGAACTCCTTGTCTTCACCTTCCTGCGGGTTGCCTGCGGCAAGGTGGGCAAGAACTGCATCGCGATTGGCGTCGTCCAACGCAAAAGCATGGCCTTTGGCAAAGGCACGGCTCCATGCTTCAACAAGCTCACGGTCGTTGGCGATCGTTTCGGCCATGGTGGCAATGCCGTTGCCGAAGAACCGACCGAACTCGGCGGGTGTAATGTCACGCACCTTCATGCCACGCTGGTTGAGAACTGCTGTATCTGCCGTGGACGCAGAATAGGCGTCAATTTCACCGTTTAAGAACGCCGCAGTTGCGGGACCACCGTCACCGACCGTGAGAAATTCAAAGTCGGTGCCTTCGACCATTCCAGCACCCGTCAGCACGTTGCGGGCAAAGCCCACCTCGGCACCGTCCGCTGTACCGGTCCCGATAACCTTGCCGCGCAGGTCCTCGATCTTCTGAAACTCGGAGCCTTCTTGAACTGCGATTCCAAAATTGCTCCGTGCAGCCACGTTGTAGATATGTGTGGCATCCACACCGCGTGAACGCGCTGCGATCAACGGGCCGGGGCCAGGACGGCCGAATTGCGCTTGACCTGCAGACAACGCCTGCAAAACCGCACCCGAGCCGTTGATGGCTTCGACCGTAACGTTCAAGCCCTCATCTTCGAAAAACCCTTCGCCTATGGCGACAAAGACCGGAAACGAGTTGATGGCAGACGGGCTCGGCTGCACGAAAGTAATCTCTTTCAAGTCTTGCGCAAACGCAACTTTTCCAAACAAACCGGCTGCTAGCGCTGCCGTCAGTAACGAGGTTAATGTTCTGCGGTTCATCATATGCTTAGTCCTCCCTTCGCATTCTTCCCAATCCCCCTCGTCCTATCGGCGTCTTCGGAAGATTGCTTAAACGGCACGCACTGAGTTTGTGAGCGTCCCGATCCCTGAAATATTACAAACGACGGAATCGCCATCTTTTAAGAAACTCGGTGGGTCCATGGCGTATCCCACGCCCGAAGGCGTGCCGGTCGCGATGATGTCACCGGGCTCTAACGTCATGCCCTCCGATAACGAGGCGATGAGTGTCTCGATATCGAAAATCATGTCCCTGGTATTACCGTCCTGTCGGGTCTCGCCATTCACCGTCAGTGAGATCGGCAATGCATGTGGATCATCAATGGCGTCTGCGGTCACAATCCAAGGGCCCATGGGGCAAGAGCCATCAAAGGCCTTTCCCTTGAAATTCTGCCCACCATGGCGGCGCTGGACGTCACGGGCTGAGATGTCATTCAATATGGTATAGCCAAAGACGTGTTTCATAGCGTCCGCCCTGGCGATATTGCGACCCGTCGTGCCGATAATCACAGCCAACTCGACTTCGTAATCAGTTTGCTTTGAAATGCTCGGAAAAGTCAGTACATCGCCCCCCGGGCCTACGATGGACGTCGGTGGCTTGGTGAAGAAAACCGGATATTCGGTTACGCCGACCTTTTGCTTTTGCGCACGGTCTCCCTCGGCGATGTGTTCAGCGTAGTTGCGTCCTACACAAAGAACATTTTTGCGAATGGCGGGGATTGGCGCCAGCAATTTTGCCCCTTCGGCCAAAATTGCCGTGCCAAGAGAGCCGGCTTCAGCGTCTCCCACAAGACCGCGTGCGACATCAAGCGTCTCTGGCGGTCCGCCAATCAGAAGGAGCATTGAATTTGCCTTCAGTGCCTCAGCGGCGGGACCCGTCAGATGGCGCGCGGCTTTGGACAGGCTCAAAAGGCGGTCGTCACTCAGAACGGCCGCACACATTTCCTCTCCACTCGCTGACACTGTGGCTAGTCGCACGATTTTTCCTCCCGACACTGTCTTTTTTTGCGGCAGCGCGTCGCAAAGTTCTGCGATCTCTTGCTAACCTTGCAGACAAGAGTTGATTGACTCTCGTTCTAATTCAATCAACCAATCAGCAAATTGGGTGGCGATATGAATGACACAGCCGAACTATCACAAAGACTGCGTGACTTGATCGATAGTGCCGGATATCGGTTGAATGACCGCATCTTGCCCGAGCGCGAATTGTGCAAACGTCTGGACACGACACGCAACCAATTGCGCAAAGCCCTTGCCGATCTGGAGGCGCAAGGACTGATCTGGCGGCACGTCGGACGCGGCACATTTGTCGGTTCAAGGCCCGTGCTGAACCTTCAGGATGTTACCTACCTTCGCGACCAGATTAAGCCGGAACAGGTTGTAACGGTCCGCTACAACATTGAGCCCGAACTGGCGCGGCTCGCGGCAATGAATGCGAGTAAATCTGATTGTAAACAAATGAAGATTTGCGCTGAGAAGTGTCGCGAAGCAAAAGATTGGCGCGCTTACGAAGCTTGGGACAACAAGTTGCACCACGTCATCGCACGTAGCACACGCAATCAGCTCTACCTGTACTTTTTTGAAACGCTGAACTCGGTGCGCCGCTCAATTGTCTGGGGCCAGCCGCGCGATACCCGCAAGCCCGTGCCCGGCTATACAAGCTTCATAGAACACGATGCAATCGTGCGCGCGATCACAGCCAGAAACGGCGAGCTGGCAATGCAAATGATGCAGCAACATCTGCGCTCGGTTTATTCGCGGATGATGCCAGAAGCGGTTTTGGGCGAAGATTGAAGTCCAACCAATTATAGAAATGGTTGACCAAAACTCATTGCCAACGAGTTTATTTTTCGTGCATTCGGTCCAAGTCATAAAGCGAGCGGTCCTAAATCGGTATCGCGAGTCTGCGGGCCTAACCACAACCGACCGCAAGCGAGGAAAGCGATGTCTGAGCACGTAATCGAGACCCCAGAGTTACACGTCATTCCCACCAGCGACGGAGGGTCCTTTCCCGTCCGTCGTGTCTACTGCATTGGCCGGAATTTTGCGGCACATGCAGTCGAAATGGGACACGATCCCAATCGCGAACCGCCTTTCTTTTTTCAGAAAAACCCAAATAATCTAGATGCTTCGGGAGAATTTCCCTATCCACCTCACACATCAGATGTACACCACGAGGTCGAACTCCTGGTTGGCCTAAAGAGTGGCGGAACCAACATCGCCCTTTCAGATGCGCTTAACCACGTCTGGGGTTACGGCGTGTCGCTGGACATGACACGGAGAGACTTGCAGGGCGAAATGAAGAAGATGGGACGCCCGTGGGAAATCGGCAAAGCCTTCGAGCGATCCGGACCAGTAGGTCCATTGCATCCGGTGTCCGATGTTGGTCACCCCGCTCAGGGTCGGATTGCACTGTCAGTCAACGGCGACTTGCGACAAGAAGGTGATCTGAACCAGATGATCTGGAAGGTACCTGAAATGATCTCCTATCTCTCGGAATATTTCGAACTCTCAGCGGGAGATGTGATCATGGCCGGTACCCCTTCGGGAGTAAATGCCGTGGAGCCAGGCGATACCATGGAAGCAAGCATCGAATCCGTCGGCGTACTGAACGTCAAGGTCGTCTGAACTCAGACCGACCGGACGGTCTGGGCCTTCTCTGAAAAGCCAATCGCTGGATGATCGCACTCTCGTTCACCCTGAAGAGCGCACATCAGATCCGACCTGGGCCAATCGGGACATCCAGGCGGACATACAATCCGTTGCACCTAGAGCCTCCGTTGTTGCTTTTCGGTACAAGGGTGCTGCCACAGGATTGCTAGCAGCAAAGCTGGCGCAGGGATTAGTTCTTAGCGGGATGGTTTATCCTCCGCCTGTGAAGAGGTCAGCCATTGTGCTTAGGGAAACGGCGGTCAGGGTGCGTGGTCTGTTTTAGGTCAGAACGACGAAAGCCCGCAGGCTTTGAGCATGCGGGCTGGTTTTGGATTTGACTGTTTTTACCCCTTTGCGTTGGGTGGATTCTTTTTTGCGTGGGGGTCTTTCCGTTCACAAATTGCCGTTCGGTTTCCATCAAGGTACCGGGAACCTGGCCGGGTTGCTCTATTGTTTTTGTCCCGCTCTGTTGATTTTTTGTTGTTTTGTTTTGTTTTTGGTTCTCATTGCACCAAAACAAAAAAGCCGCCCTGTAGGGGCGGCTTGTTTTTGTTGGTTGCGGGAGCAGGATTTGGGGGTTTTCTGCCCTTCTGCGTCGGGCTTTGCCCTCCTTGATGGGGCCCGGGGAGGTTCTCGCCTGTATCCGTTACCCGAATACGACAACAGCCCCACCCCTTACGGGATGAGGCTGTTGTCGAATTTGGTTGCGGGAGCAGGATTTGAACCTGCGACCTTCAGGTTATGAGCCTGACGAGCTACCGGACTGCTCCATCCCGCGTTATTTTTTTGCTCGTCCTCGATCTTTTGGATCTTCGGTCGTCGCGTGGGCTGCTCCATCTGGGGCGTACCCGTAATTCTCGTTTGACCGGAGGACTGCGCTGACATGGGACTTAAGATCCGGAGCGCAGCCCGAAGGGCGGTACGCGCGTGAGCGACAGCAAATTGAAGAGTTTCAAACTGCGTTTAGCAGGCCTGGCGGCGACCTACTCTCCCACACCTTAAGATGCAGTACCATTGGCGCTGGGGAGTTTCACGGCCGAGTTCGGGATGGGATCGGGTGGGGGCTCCCCGCTGGGGCCACCAGGCCGGCGAAGCGCAGTTTGTTGTGAACTGGTAAGATGAGTTTATCCTCACGGTTGAGCGGGCTTCGCCCTAACCTCCGGACGGGGCGCGCAAGCATGCGCGGCGGCCGGTCAGCCTTGCGGACCCTTCGGTCCGGGCTCTTTTTCCTTGCAGATCAAGAGCCTGAAGGCTTTGAGAACACTGGTCTTTTCTTAATTATTGATCGATTTCGGTTTGGGCACGTTCCGGAGCTTTACTCCGCAAGCGCAAGTGCGCGCCGGCCGGTCAGGCCGCGTGGTTCGCAGGACAGGTCCGTGAGGACCGGTACGTCCGTGAGAACAAAACCGCATGATCTTTTAAATGCGCCATGGGCGCCTTTAAAAGATGAACATTGACTAATGAGAGGATCAAGCCGAACGAGCTATTAGTAAAGCTAAGCTTCATGCGTTGCCGCACTTCCACACGCTTCCTATCGACGTGGTGGTCTTCCACGGCTCTTCAGGGAGAGCTGGTTTTGAGGTGGGTTTCCCGCTTAGATGCTTTCAGCGGTTATCCCTTCCGTACATAGCTACCCTGCAATGCGGCTGGCGCCACAACAGGTCCACCAGAGGTACGTCCATCCCGGTCCTCTCGTACTAGGGACAGATCCTCTCAATTCTCCTACACCCACGGCAGATAGGGACCGAACTGTCTCGCGACGTTCTGAACCCAACTCACGTACCACTTTAATTGGCGAACAGCCAAACCCTTGGGACCTGCTCCAGCCCCAGGATGTGATGAGTCGACATCGAGGTGCCAAACAATGCCGTCGATATGGACTCTTGGGCATCATCAGCCTGTTATCCCCGGCGTACCTTTTATCCGTTGAGCGATGGCCCTTCCACGAGGGACCACCGGATCACTATGGCCGACTTTCGTCTCTGCTCGACTTGTCAGTCTCGCAGTCAGGCAGGCTTATGCCATTGCACTCAACGAGCGATTTCCGACCGCTCTGAGCCCACCTTCGCGCGCCTCCGTTACCATTTGGGAGGCGACCGCCCCAGTCAAACTACCCGCCACACACGGTCCCGGATATTGTTGTACCGCGGTTAGATATCCATGACGACAAGGGTGGTATTTCAAGGGTGACTCCACCTCAGCTGGCGCCAAGGCTTCAACGTCTACCACCTATCCTACACATGTCGTGACGAATACCAGTGTGAAGCTGTAGTAAAGGTGCACGGGGTCTTTCCGTCTGACCGCAGGAACCCCGCATCTTCACGGGGAATTCAATTTCACTGAGTCTATGCTGGAGACAGCGGGGAAGTCGTTACGCCATTCGTGCAGGTCGGAACTTACCCGACAAGGAATTTCGCTACCTTAGGACCGTTATAGTTACGGCCGCCGTTTACTGGGGCTTCAATTCGGTGCTTGCACACCTCCTCTTAACCTTCCAGCACCGGGCAGGCGTCAGACCCTATACGTCGTCTTGCGACTTCGCAGAGCCCTGTGTTTTTGATAAACAGTCGCCACCCCCTGGTCTGTGCCACCCCAATCCGGTTGCCCGAACTGAGGTCTCCCTTCTCGCGAACTTACGGGAGCATTTTGCCGAGTTCCTTCAGCATAGTTCTCTCAAGCGCCTTGGTATTCTCTACCAGTCCACCTGTGTCGGTTTCGGGTACGGTTTATACGGTGGAGCTATTTCCTGGAACACCTTCGCTGCACCCCCAATCCAATAAGGAGATACAACACACGGCATCCGTCACTACCACCAAGCTGCAGAATATTAACTGCATTCCCATCGACTACGCCTTTCGGCCTCGCCTTAGGGGCCGGCTAACCCTGCGCCGATTAGCGTTGCGCAGGAACCCTTGGACTTTCGGCGAGAGTGTCTCTCACACTCTTTATCGTTACTCATGTCAGCATTCGCACTTCTGATATCTCCAGGAGCCCTCACAGGTCTCCCTTCGCAGACTTACAGAACGCTCCGCTACCGCGCATCAAAGATGCACCCGCAGTTTCGGTGTATGGCTTGAGCCCCGGTACATTTTCGGCGCGGGACCCCTTATTTAGACCAGTGAGCTGTTACGCTTTCTTTAAATGATGGCTGCTTCTAAGCCAACATCCTGGTTGTTTTGGGAGTCCTACATCCTTTCCCACTTAGCCATAACTTAGGGACCTTAACTGGCGGTCAGGGTTGTTTCCCTCTCCACAATGGACGTTAGCACCCACTGTGTGTCTGCCGGATAGTACTTCTCGGTATTCGGAGTTTGGTTAGGATCAGTAAGGCGGTAAGCCCCCATAGCCCATCCAGTGCTCTACCCCCGAGAGTATTCATCCGACGCTCTACCTAAATAGATTTCGCGGAGAACCAGCTATTTCCGAGTTTGATTGGCCTTTCACCCCTAGCCACAGCTCATCCCCGACTTTTTCAACAGGCGTGGGTTCGGTCCTCCAGTGCGTGTTACCGCACCTTCAACCTGGCCATGGCTAGATCACTCGGTTTCGGGTCTAATCCAACGAACTAAAACGCCCTATTCAGACTCGCTTTCGCTGCGCCTACACCTACCGGCTTAAGCTTGCTCGTTAAATTAAGTCGCTGACCCATTATACAAAAGGTACGCTGTCAGGCTTGCGCCCTCCAACTGTTTGTAGGCATCCGGTTTCAGGGTCTGTTTCACTCCCCTCGTCGGGGTGCTTTTCACCTTTCCCTCACGGTACTTGTTCGCTATCGGTCGACAAGGAGTACTTAGGCTTGGAGGGTGGTCCCCCCACGTTCAGACAGGATTTCACGTGT
>NZ_CM146333.1:3265000-3882500 GCF_055693425.1 Roseibium sp. JB4-4
CACCAACAGTCAGCCATCCTTCATGCCAGCGTGTTTCCGTCGATTGACCACATATGTATCCAGCAAAAAGCAGTTCGCTTTTGACCCAGATCTCACCGGCCGTGCCACTTGGCAAGGGATGCGCCGGGTCGCCAATTGCAATTTGCACCCCGTGTGCTGCCCGGCCGACCGAACCCGCAGGTACATCATCGCATGGCCGCGATACTGTAATGAAACTCGTTTCGGACGCTCCGTAAAATTCCATTAAACTGGCAGCCGGAAAGACTTCGGCCATTGCGGCCCGCTGTCCATCCTGCCATTTCGCGCCACTGGCCAAAACCTGCCGGACCGTATCAACAGGACCAGTGCGCCTGGCCACTTCCCCCAAATAGTGAAGCTGAGTTGGCGTTGCATAAAGGACTGATCCGTCCTTTGCACGGTTCAGTTCGGCAAAAAGTTCTTTTGGATCAAAGCGCTCCATTAGAACGACCTGGTGGCCGCCTGACAATCCACAGACGGCACCATAAAGATGCAGCGAATGGGTCAGGCCACCCGCAATGACGATCCTATCATTCGGGGCGTTGCTGAATTCGCGATCCGATAGCTCGAAACTCTTGAGCCAAGACCTATGTGTGCGAACGTATCCCTTCGGCATACCACTGCTGCCAGAGGTAAAGCCCGCAAAAAAGAGAGCCCCTTCTTCAGGCGATACATCTGCACGTTGGCTGTCGACGGTTTTAAACAATTGCGAGCCGCACTGGATGAAAAGACCCGGGCTCAGTTCCTCCAAAACAGTCTTCATCAAACTGTCCGGCCACTCCGGATCGACAATCAGCGCCACACGGCCAGTGCGCGATGACGCAAAGAAGCCAATGAGCAACGACATCGGATCGGTCAGAGCAAACGCAATCCTTGCGCCCGGGCACGTTTCTTCGCAAATCGCCGATGCCGCTGTTTGAACCCGGTCGAAGAATTCCAGCCACGTGAGAGAGACCGGACCGCATTTCAGCGCGGTGTCTGCGGGTCTCGCCGCTGCAAATGCTTCAAGCCGGTCGCCAACAAAGGTCATCCAAGCGGTCCGATCGCATTGCGCCCTAAGTTCTGGAAAGGAAGGCTGCCGGCAGGCCTCTTGAAATGGTCTCAGCCACAAGTGCCGTGACGGCGACCTTCAACAAGTCTCCTGGAATGAAGACAGCGCTTCCTACCGCTGCTTCTGCAAGCGACAGCCCAGCTTTATAAGCAAGTCCTGGAATGCCGAAGGCGTAAACCACGACAATTCCCCCGATTGCCGCAGCAATCGCAGAAGACGTGAGCACATTCAACCGTCCGGTTGCGCGCATGATCCATCCGGCAACAAATGCGCCTACCGGCCAGCCAACCAGAAAGCCGACAGATGGCGAAAAGAACACGCCCAGACCGCCTCTGCCACCGGCCAGCAAGGGCGCGCCCAAGGCGACGATGAAAAGAAACAGAAGCACTGCCAGGGCGCCTCGAACCGGACCAAGCATGACACCGGCCAGCATGACACCGAGCGTCTGCGCGGTGATCGGGACGCCGCTCAGAAACGGTATGGCCACCGGCGGCAACAGGCCGAGCGCTGCAATGAGAGCGGCATAGAAAGCAACGTGGACCAAAGACCGGTCAGCCATATCGTTCATTCCTCTTGAGTGTCTTGTCTCTTTTGTTGCCACAGAACGCTTTGATATGAGCCGTTCCGTCCAACGATGTTGTGTCGGGCGCCGGATACCTCAGTTTCGGCCGGGATGCCAGACCCGTCCACCCTTGAGGCCCAACTATCTTGTCAGTCCGTTCGAGCCGCCGCGTGCCTTTAACGCCTCGGCCACATGATCGGACATGCGAAGCGATTGTATGGCGAATGGTGCCAACAGCCGCCAGGAGCCGGAAGATCCCGTTCTCGCCCGATAAGCCTCCTGCAACATTGAAAAGACTTGCAGCATGTGAGGTGTGAAACGAAGGACGAGGGTAACCCCAAGCGCAGGTTTGCGCGATGAAATCCCAAGCCATTCCAACGGCCTGAACAGCGGTTGCACGGCTGCCATCATGTCGTCCATACGCGTCGTGACAGACACGAAATTCGCAGCAAGGATCATGATGATGAGCCGCAAAATGATGGCAAGTCCTTCCAGGAGCGTTCCAGACAGCCAGTGTAGCGCCAACAGGCATGCCAGAAGTACCGACAACCCGCGCAAGAGCTTCAGCTGGGCCAGACCTTGTCGACCCAAACTGGCATAAAGAGAGATCACGGCAGCCAGACACGGCAGGAGGATCCAGAAAGATGTCACCTGAAACAACAGGATACTGGCAACGGCGACCGCCACCAGTTTCAGACCTGCCGGGAGACGATGCGCCCAGGTGTCACCAGGGATTTGCATCGCGATCACAGCGCCACAAGCTCCAATTTGTTGTTCAATTTGATGTCAAGATCGGCGCGATAAGCTGCAAGCACTTCATGCGGCGGCCCGTCCATACGCAAGCGACCTTCCTCAAGCCAGAAGATCCTGTCAAAGCCTTCAAAGTGACTGAGATCATGGCTGACAAGGACGATCTTTTGAGGCAACGACATCAACATTGATCGAATGCGACTGGTCGCAAGAGCATCGAGGCTCGTCATTGGCTCGTCGAGCACCAGAAGCCGAGGCTCCATAACCAGCACTGCAAGAATGCAAATCAGCTGTTTCTGACCCTCCGAGAGTTCCGAAATCGGTCTGTCAGCCAGCGCTTCGCACCCATGGGTCGCAAGAAAGGCTCGCGCCCGACTGCGGCTTTCATCTTTGTCGGATCCAAGCTGCGTGAGACCGAAGGCAATCTCTTCCTCAACGGTCGGGAAGATCGCTTGATGATCCGGATTTTGAAACACGAAACCCACATGTCGCGGCAGCTCTGGTTCGGCAAGTGTTGCCGGAACACCGAATAGCGAAAGTTCGCCGCTGCTGGGGGTGCGCAACCCATTCAGGAGCCTCACGAAAGTGCTTTTTCCGGAGCCGTTCAAACCGATTACGCCGATGCGATCTTCGGTGAGACGCAGTGTCAAGCCACTCAGGACTGACCGTTCAGCGATTTCCAGGCCGACGTTTTCAAAGGCAGCAAACGGCTTGGCGTCCGGATCACAGACACGCGTTTCATTTTGTTTGCTTTTCCTGGGCCAGAACGCCATATCACCTCGCCGCTGATCGGCCGCTTTCAGGGTCTATCCCTTAGTCTGGCGCCGCTTATCGACCGGAAACTCTTTTATGTCAAAGACGCCTCATATTACGTGGCGCAGATGATGCGGCAAATCGGCTATTTGGGCATTCACCATTTCACCGACTTGCGCACAAGGTTCAGTCACGCGAACGCTACGCCACAACGCTGTAGAAGCTGCACCGGCAATTAGCCGACCGGACGCGTCAACTCAGGCAAATCAGCCAATTGATTGATGGTTGCCCTGATGCGCTTCAATGCCCAGACAAAGCGGTCGTCAGAAGGTTCGGACCCGAAAGTGAGGCGCACATAAGGAGCCGGTTCATAATCCTTCACCTGGAAATAGCGGGACGACAAAACGGAAACTCCCTGATGGCCCAGAGCTGCCTGCAAGGCGTCCGGGTCGACCTGATCCGGCAGACGCAACCAACCGAACACCTTGTCGACATTGCTCTGAAGGAAATGAGGTGCAAGAATTTCGCGTGCGTTCAGGTACCTGCTCCTGTTGGCCTTTCGCTTCAGGCGCAGCGTCTTGAACAACAGTCCTTCACGGACCCAACCTGCGATCAGCTCCGCCGTTATGGGCGACGCCATCCACGTGCTTTCACCAATCTTGTTGCGGATGCTGTCTCCAAAGGACGCTGGCACATGAACAAAACCGATCCTGCTTCCCGGTGAACAGACCTTGGAAATACTTGCAATCGAAGCCGTCAATTCAGGTGCAAGAGCACCGAATGACGGCAACGTTTCAGGCAGGAAAGGGGTATAGGGATCGTCTTCGACAATCTTGAGATCATATTCACGTGCCACACGCACCAGATCCTCACGCTCTGTGGTCGACATGGTGTGTGTCGTCGGGTTCTGCATGTTGGGCATCAGGAAAACGCCTTTGACGCCATGAGACTTGGCGGCGATTGCCAATGCTTCGGGATCCATGGCACCAAACCCGCCGTCTTCTCGCCGGAGCGCAGGAAGCGGGACGGCTTTCAACCCAAGGCCTGAGAGCGAACTGAAGATCGAAGGGTAGGTAAACCGGTCGACGGCAACCGCATCCCCGGTTCTGAAGAGGGCCTGACAAGTCACCTGAATTCCGTGCTGGGCACCACAAGTCACCGCCACGCGAGCAGGATCGGCCTCAAGCCCATAGTCCTTGAACACCAAAACGCCGGTTTCCCGATGCGCCCTCAGACCTTCAGAAGGCACAAATCCGTTCAAGCGGTCGATGCCATTCGTTTTCGCCATGCGCACCAGACCTTCGGAAAGGCTGGGATTCAGGTGCGGAAAAGCAAAGTTTCGGGCAAGATCACAGGCCTCAGGCTCATCCTCTTGCGGAACAAGCGGAGAGACTTTTTGCGTCTCCGAGGCCACATAGGTTCCGCGGCCGGTTTCTCCCTTCACCAGACGGCGGCGTTCAGCTTCACCGTATGCACGCGTGATCGTTCCGAGCGTAACACCCAGCTGATAAGCGAGCTCCCGCTGCGGAGGCAACCGGTCACCTTGAGCTAATGTTCCAGACTGGATGTCGTCTTCAAGGGCGTCGGCAATCGCAAGATAAATGGGACCTTCGGCGGCCTCGATGTTCGGGATCCACATTGTCATGAGAACAATGTTATCATTGACGCATACAATTTTTCAAGACAGTTAGAGTCTTCGTTGCTTTGTATCAATTGTATCTATTCTACCGGTACAATGACTGGAGACAAAAATGGACCCCGCGACACTTCTTGCCTTTGCTGTCTTCATCATCGTCATGACCGGCACGCCTGGCCCCGGCAATCTGACTTTCCTGGCTATCGGCGCGTCAGCGGGGTATCGGACTGCCTTTCCCGTAATCCTTGCGTCTATTGTCGGTGCCTGGCCACTGAAACTCAGCGTGGCCTATGGGCTCGGACATGTCATGGCAGGCGGCGGAACCATTGTTACCGTGTTCAAAGTCCTGAGCATGACCTACATGACCTATCTTGCATGGCGCATTGTCTCCCTCTCGATCAAGCCGAAGGGAGAAGTTGCCCTGCCAAGCTTCTGGGAGGGTCTTTTGATCCACCCGCTCAGTCCGAAAACCTGGGCAATGAACCTTGTTGCCTTCTCGACATTCCTCGCTGGAAACGGTCTTGGCATTCACGAGAATGCCTTGATTCTGCTGGTTGGATTTTCACTGGGCGGCCTGGTTTTTCACTCGCTTTGGGCGCTTGTCGGCGTTTCCATTCTAGCTGTGATTGGAGAGGGACCGATGATGCGCATCATCACAATTGTCATGGCTGCCGGCATGCTGGCCGCAACCGCGTGGGCTCTTCTGCTTTGAAATTACTGGACCCGCAGTCATTTCGACTGCAGGTCCATTTCCAAGCGCCACTTCTCATGCATGGAAGCAGCTTCAAACTTGGTATCGCTGAGCCCGATGTCGCGCATCAGGGCAGGCGACAAATCGCCTGGTACAATGCGTTTGGGGCGACGGTTAGACCGCCGCTTCAATAATATTGCAAAAAACCTCTTTATGAGACTTGGGGCACGTCTATCAACCAGCGCCTCATCGACTTCACACCGAATGCTCTCTGACATCTCCGTAACTCCTTGATCTTAGGAAGTTACATATCGGCCCGGTATACTTGTGTTACCAACGAAATCTCGATAAGTATGCATAAGGAAGACTTATGCATGTCAAATACTCTGCCACCATTATCCGCGATCCGCGCATTTGAAGCCGCAAGCCGACACCTGAGCTTTACCAAGGCAGGCGAGGAACTTGGCATGACGCAGGCGGCCGTCAGCTATCAGATCCGGCTACTGGAAGACAGGCTCGGTTTTCAGCTCTTTACCCGAAAGACGCGCCGGATCGAACTTACAGAGCATGGCGCTGAGCTTGCATCCAAGGTCGTCGATTCATTTACCTCACTGAGGCAGGCCTTTGAAGATGTAACAGACAAGAATGCCGGCCAGCTCGTCGTTTCCAGCAACACCACCTTCGCTGTGAACTGGCTGTCCAATCGTCTGGTTCATTTTCAGATGCAAAACCCTGACATTGCCGTGCGCATTCTGCCCTATGGCCCTGACGCGCATCCTCGTTTCGATAGTTCTGACGTCGTTGTGTCCGCGTGCAAGGCACCTCCGAAGGACTGGATCGCGCACGAAGTCGTCAAGGCGACCTTCACTCCCATGCTGAGCCCTGTGCTTGCGGAAACGATTGGAGGTATCAAACAGCCCGAAGACCTTTTAAAACTACCGCTCGTGGACCCACAGGACCCATGGTGGGATATCTGGTTTGCCGCAGCAGGCATTCCGGATGTGGATCTCAGCAGCTATCCGAACTCGCGCATGGGTTCTCAGGCCCTGGAAGCAAACAGGGCAATTGCGGGTCAGGGCGTGGCTATTCTGACGCCTTATTTTTGCAAAAATGCCATAGAGACCGGCCAGCTGATCCAGCCATTTGAACTGACCTGCCGTGTGGAGGCCGAAAGCTGGTTCTTGAGCTACCCGCCGATCAACCGGACCAGCCGCAAAGTCAGGCTATTTCGGGACTGGGTTGCTGGCGAGCTGAAACGAGACGGGATGCCTTAGCGGACGTTTATCGCCGAAGAGGTGTAACACAACCTGCCGAAGGGTTCGCCGAAGCTGCCACATTGTGAAAAAGTGAAACGCAAATTCCTCTTTTGACAAACCGCGCTGCAGCGGCGATACCTCAATCCCATGTCGGATATCAAAGTAAAAATTTGCGGCCTGTCGACCGAAGAAACCATGGAAGCCGCGCTGGACGCCGGCGCAGACATGGTCGGATTGATGTTCTTTCCAAAGAGCCCTCGCCACGTTTCCCTGAGCGATGCCTGCAGGCTGGCCGACATGGCACGTGGCCGCGCTGAAATCGTGGCTGTGACGGTGGATATGGACCTGGACGGCCTCTCCAGGATCAAGGAACTTGTCGCGCCCGACACATTCCAGTTCCACGGCAGTGAAGCACCCGAAGCATGTGCTGCAGCCAAGGTGATGCACGGAACGGGCGTTATGAAAGCGGTGTCGGTCGCCGCGAAGGAAGATCTGGAAAAGGCCTTGTATTATTCGGTCGTTGCAGACCGTATCCTTTTTGATGCCAAACCACCGAAAGGATCGGACCTGCCGGGCGGAAACGGTGTTTCTTATGACTGGTCGCTGCTCAAAGATCTTGACCTGAAGAAGCCCTTCATGCTTTCGGGGGGATTGAATGCGGACAATGTCGCCGAGGCGATCCGCGTGAGTGGCGTAAAGGAAGTCGATGTCTCTTCGGGTGTCGAGAGGGACAAAGGCGTCAAGGACAGCAATCTAATTCGCGCATTTATGGCAGCGGTCAAAGCGGCCTGACCTGCCGGACGAAGGAGAATACGCGTGAACGACATGGCGAACAGCATCCGGACCGGTCCGGACGATCGCGGACATTTTGGAATTTTCGGAGGCCGTTATGTGGCCGAAACCCTGATGCCGCTGATCCTTGATCTGGAGCAGCACTACAAGGACGCGAAAAACGACGCGGCATTTCATGCCGAAATCGAATCCCTGAACACGCATTATACCGGCCGGCCGTCACCGCTCTATTTTGCCGAGCGCCTGACCGAAGAACTCGGCGGTGCCAAGATCTATTTCAAGCGCGATGAGCTGAACCACACCGGATCTCACAAGATCAACAATTGTCTTGGCCAGATCCTGCTCGCCAAGCGCATGGGTAAAACCAGAATCATCGCGGAAACGGGCGCCGGGCAGCACGGTGTTGCAACCGCCACCGTCTGTGCACGCTTTGGATTGCCGTGCGTGGTCTACATGGGCAAGACCGATGTGGAACGGCAAAAGCCCAACGTTTTCCGAATGAAGCTGCTTGGTGCAGAAATCGTTCCGGTGACGGCCGGTGCCGGCACGCTGAAAGATGCGATGAACGAAGCTCTGCGCGACTGGGTCACCAATGTCGACGACACTTATTATCTGATCGGAACGGCTGCCGGGCCACATCCTTATCCGGAAATGGTGCGCGACTTCCAATCGGTGATCGGTAAAGAATTGCGCGAACAGATCGTTGAGGCCGAAGGCCGGCTCCCGGACGCGCTTGTTGCCGCTGTCGGCGGCGGGTCAAACGCCATCGGCCTCTTCCATCCGTTCCTGGATGACAAGGACGTCAAACTCTTCGGAGTGGAAGCAGGTGGGCACGGACTGGAAGGCGATGAGCACTGCGCCTCTTTGACTGCCGGCAAACCGGGCGTTCTGCACGGCAACCGAACATTTTTGCTTCAGGACGATGACGGGCAAATCCTGGAAGGGCATTCCATTTCGGCCGGGCTCGATTATCCGGGCATCGGACCGGAGCATTCCTGGCTGAAAGACATCGGCCGCGTCGAATATGTCCCGGTCATGGACAACGAAGCCCTGGAAGCCTTTCAGCTTCTGACGCGTGTTGAAGGCATTATCCCGGCACTCGAGCCGTCGCACGCCTTGGCACATGTCACCAAGCTGGCACCTCAGATGGACAAAGACCAGATAATCGTCATGAACCTTTGCGGACGCGGCGACAAGGATGTCTTCGCCGTCGGCCAGATGCTTGGGTTCGACCTTTAAAGCCCATCCGTTCGCAACAGTTTTCAGAAAAGCCGCGTCTGGTCATGGCGCGGCTTTTTCGATTTCACTCCCGGCCGCTCTGTTCCCAAGTTTTGTTAACCTGCCCAGCAAATTCGGCATTGCTGCAATGCAAACTTGTGCGTTGTCCGCAAAAATAGCGCGACTAAATTATGTGCAAAGAAAAACCGTGCACGACACCTCATCCGATCCCTTTTGAAGGAACACACCAATGGCATTCGACATGATTAGCGGTTTTGTTCGCGATGTTCGCGCCGCACACCGCACGGCAAACGAAATTGAACGTTTGAACCGCATGAATACGGCTCAGCTCGCCGACCTCGGACTTGAGCGCAGCGATATCGCGAGTCACGCATTCGGTAAGTATTTCAACAAGCGATAACAATCGTTGGCGGACGGAGCAGCAAAACGGTTTGGTTGCCGAAATCGAAAGTTGAAAAAGCCGTGCGCCTGTTCATCAGCGCACGGCTTTTCATTTGATGGGTTTGCTCGCAAAAGCAGCCTGAAGAAACTGCTGCCTCCCACGAGCGTCCAGCGAATTGACCTGTGCGGTCAATTCTGGCGCTGTTTGTGACGTCGTATCAGTTTGCTGCGACCCGTTGAGGTTGAGTTCTATGACGCGTCTCCAGAACCGCTCAGCCAGCGGTTTCGGTGCTGGTTCAAATAGGGAATGGGCCATTTTCAGCTCCTTATTTTTCTTCGATGGCTTTCTATTTCCTATAAAATAGACGCACGGAGTGCATATTTCCAGAGGCAATTGATGCGCCCCTGACAATCCAGCCATGCATTTTTAGCAAGTCTGACCTGCAGCCAGTGCTATTGCTGCGGTGCAAAAATCTCATAAGTATCTCGTTGCGATTGGTTTTTGAATTTGGTTCCTCCGGTGTGAGATGAGTGTTTTGCAGGCTATCCTTTTGAGTGCACCTTCAGCTGCGCCGCTTTCGACGGTTTTTCGCGGCACGGGTGGGCCGTGCCAGCGTGCCGCAAGAGCAAGGGGCATACGCAGTGAGCACGTCTATCGTGCTGATAGCGAGTTTCGCGCCATTGGTTTGATTGATTACCCAAGCAAGTAGAGAATACGGCCAACCAGCGCCGAAGGTTTCAAAACCAATCCGAATTCCTGCACAATAGATTGACATACCGTACGCTGCGCCCGTACATCGCTCAGATGACAAGGCCTGTGCGATATGGTCTGGCGAAAAAAGGGTAGCAGTGAATGACGGAAACGCGCATCGATCGCCGTTTTAAAGCTTGTGCAGAGGCCGGAAGACCGGCACTCGTCACCTTTATTACTGCTGGAGATCCGGATCTTGAAACGTCGCAAGCCGTTCTCAACGCACTCCCTGCCGCCGGGGCCGATGTGATCGAGTTGGGCATGCCCTTCTCCGACCCGATGGCAGAGGGCATTCCAATCCAGCTGGGCAATCAGCGCGCACTTGCTGCCGGACATACCATGGACAAGACACTGGACATGGTGCGGACTTTCCGAAAGCAGGATCAGGATACGCCGATCATTCTGATGGGGTACTTCAACCCCATCTATGTGCGCGATCCCAAAAAATTCGTGCACGTTGCCAAGGAAGCCGGCGTAGACGGCTTCATCATTGTCGACATACCTGCAGAAGCGGACGATGAACTTTGCATCCCGGCCCTTGAAGCCGGTCTCAACTTCATTCGCCTTGCCACGCCAACAACAGATGACAAGCGCCTTCCGGCTGTTCTGGCCAATACCTCCGGTTTCGTCTATTACGTCTCGGTGACTGGGATTACCGGTGCCAACATTGCAGATACCGGCCGGGTGACCACGGCAGTCAACCGCATCAAAGGTCATACGGAGTTGCCGGTTGCCGTTGGTTTTGGCGTCAAGACAGCCGATCAGGCCGCCGTCATCGGCAAGGACGCAGACGGTGTCGTCGTCGGCTCGGTTCTGGTCAATGCCATTCGCGACAGCCTGGATGAAGCCGGTAAAGCCACCGACAAAACCGTTCAGGCGGTATCGGACGTGGTCAGCGATCTGGCCGCCGGTTGTGCCAGAGCCCGTCAGGCCTGACGGCCGACGTGAATTGAAGGAATTGCGGCGGACCCCATATCTCCGCCATGGGTAACTCGAGTATTGGGACGCGCCTGACGTGAACTGGATCAATTCTATTGTACGCCCCAAGATCCGGGATCTTTGGAAAAAACGTGAAGTTCCGGAGAACCTTTGGATCAAATGTCCGGAAACCGGGGAGATGGTCTTTCACCGGGATTTGGAGGCCAATCTGTGGGTGATTCCGAATTCCGGTCATCACATGCGCATGCCTGCGCGCAAACGGCTTGATTCGTTTTTCGACGGCGGAAACCATACGCCCGTCGAGTCGCCGGAGGTTCAGGCGGACCCTTTGAAATTCCGTGACAGCAAACGCTATACGGATCGCATGAAGGACGCCCGCTCCAAGACGGGCGAGAACGAGGCGGTGCATGTAGCGCAGGGCAATGTCAACGGCATGGCCATGACAGCTGCCGTGCAGGACTTTACCTTTGTTGGCGGATCGCTCGGCATGGCTGTCGGTGAGGCCATCCTTGCAGGCATGATGAAAGCCGTTGAGGACAAGACACCGTTTGTGATGTTTGTCGCTTCCGGTGGGGCGCGGATGCAGGAAGGCATTCTGTCACTGATGCAGATGCCGCGCACGACAGTCGGCGTGCAGATGCTGCGTGAAGCGGGCTTGCCTTACATCGTCGTACTGACAAACCCGACAACGGGTGGTGTTTCAGCATCTTACGCAATGCTTGGCGATATTCATATCGCAGAGCCGGGTGCTCAGATCGGCTTTGCCGGCCGCCGCGTGATCGAGCAGACAGTGCGCGAAAAACTTCCGGAAGATTTTCAAACCGCCGAATATCTCCTTGATCATGGCATGATCGATATGGTCGTGCCGAGACAGGAGATGAAAGACACTATTGCTCGTGTCTGCGGCATCCTCATGAAACGCGAAGTTGAGCTGCCCCGCCTGGAAGCACCCAAAGAGCCCATGCAGGAAACCGAAGACAAAGCTGAAAAGACAGCTGAAGACCCTGCCAAGGAAGCCGAAGCGTCCACATAGGCGCGTATTTTTTCCGTAAAATGTCGCGAATGCGGCAATTCACGACATTTCCGGGCTGTTCGCTTGTCTCGCGGGCAGCCATATCCTAAAGGCGTAACAGACGCTGTAACGGATGACAGGACCCTGCGGAGGGCGCCTTGGATCAAATCACAAAAATTCTGGACCGCCTTCTGGCGCTGCACCCCAAAGAAATCGATCTTTCGCTTGGGCGGATGCACAGGCTGCTGGCAGCCCTCGATCACCCGGAGCATCGCTTGCCTCCGGCAATTCATATTGCCGGTACCAACGGCAAAGGATCCGTGACGGCGACGATGCGGGCTATCCTGGAAGCTTCCGGGAAACGGTGCCACGTCTACACTTCACCGCATCTGGTCTCGTTCAATGAGCGCATCCGACTGGGACGCGATGGAGAGTTCGTCTCAGACCCATTGCTTTTCGACGCGCTTCACCGCTGCGAAGAAGCCAATGCAGGCGCTGAAATAACCTTTTTCGAAATCACCACCGCAGCAGCGCTGCTGCTGTTTGCTGAACAACCGGCAGACATTTTATTGCTGGAAGTCGGGCTGGGCGGTCGTCTCGACGCAACCAATGTGGTTGACGAGCCCCTGGTCTCGATCATCACGCCAGTTTCCATGGACCATGAGAAATTCCTTGGCAACGATCTGGCGGTCATCGCCCGGGAGAAGGCCGGCATCATCAAGCACGGCGTGCCTGTCATCTGCGCAGCGCAAGAAGACACAGCCCTGCCTGAAATTACACGACAAGCCGCACGCAACCGCGCACCCATCCAGGTTTTTGGTCAGGACTTTGTCGCACAAGACGACCAGGGGCGCATGGCATTTCAGGATGAGGAAGGCTTGATCGACTTGCCGCTTCCCATGCTCAGTGGACGACACCAGTTTGAAAATGCGGCCCTTGCCATCGCGGCGCTGAAAGTGGCTCATCTTCTGCCTGAAGAAGCAACAGTTGCCGATGGGCTCAAAAGCGTGAACTGGCCCGGACGCCTACAACCGCTGACCCACGGCGCTTTACTCGAAATGTGCCCGGACGGCGCCGAAGTCTGGATCGACGGCGGTCACAATCCAGGTGCCGGTATCTCCGTCGCCCAATTCATGGGCGAGCAGGAAGAACGCTCTCCGCGCCCGCTCTATCTGATAGCCGGTATGCTGACGACCAAAGATCCGGTCGGGTACTTCAGGCCGTTTCACGGGCTGGTGCGTCACGTGGGCACTGTGCCGATTTCAACAACGTCGACCGGAAGAACTCCAGAGGATCTTGCAGACCTTGCCCGTTGCGCCGGACTTGAGGCGACACCGTTCCAATCGCTGGACGCGGCCCTTGCGGATGTGGCAGCTTGTGCGCAACAGGATGGCGAAGCGCCCAGGATTTTGATTTGCGGTTCGCTTTATCTGGCCGGTGAAGCTCTGGCGCGCAACGGAATGGCGCCGGACTGAGAGCTTTTCGGCCAAGGCAATCAGGAGATCAGCCGGATGAAACGCCCGATCAGCATTCCCACCCGTTTTGCCGGTGTGTTGCTTGGAGCCGCACTGTTGGCGGGACCGGCCCTGTCATTGAGCGAGCAATATGAAACGCCACCAGAGCAGGGCCCGGCCGTCGTTCTGGACGGCAAGCAACTTGGGCCTGGCTATGCGGTTCTCGCACCGGTACGAAGTGATGGCTTCCTGCGCATCTATCAGCTGCAGACAGACCTTGGTGTTGAACGGATTGAAGGCGACGGCCTTTTGAAACTTCGACTCTCCGAGCTCAAGGTTCTGGTCGCCCTGGAAGGTCTGAAAAATGATGCCAGCTTCGTCGATGGATTGAAACAAGCCGCGATGAAGCCGGTTGAGTTCGTCGAAAACACGGTGACCGACCCGGTAGGGACCGCCAAAAACACAGTTTCCGGCGTGGGCCGGATGTTCGGCCGACTGACCAAAGGTGTGGAATCAGCCGTTACCGGCAAGGGCGGATCTCCCGCCGAATTGGCAAAAGCCATAACCGGGCAGGCTCGCGAACGCCGCGAACTTGCTGTTGAGCTTGGCGTCGATCCCTATACTTTCTACCGGCCACTTTCTGAAAAGCTGGACGAGACCGCGAGCGTTACAACGGCGGGCAACTGGACAGTCAGTGCGATTACGGCATTGCTGCCGGGCGGTCTGGTCGTGTCGGCCGCACGCCAGGCCGACAATCTGCGCACGCTCATCATAGACAGCTCCCCTTCCGAACTGGAAGACCGGACCGCAGCAGCACTGCGCAATGCCGGTATCAGCGAACAGACGATTTCCAGAATTGCTGCCAACCCATTTTATACGATCTCCGAAAAGGCCGCGATTGCTTACCAGCTTCAGGCCATGCCGGGTGTTCAGGACCTGGATCTGGTCGCGGCGAAAGCTGCGGATGCCGAAAGCCGTGACATTGCCTATTTCCAGCTGCGCCGCATCGTCCTTTTGGAAACCTACAATCGTGAAATCTCAGGTCTGGGTCAGATCAGGGAAGTTTCAAACATCCCGGTTGCCATCCGCCGCGACGGCCTGGCAGCAATCGTTCTGCCGCTCGACGAAGTCGCCTGGACGCAGACCGTGGCACAGACGTTTTCGGCAATTCACACAGGGCTCGGCCAATTGCCTTTCCCTCCATCTGGCGTCGATTTCCTGATAACGGGTGAACTGACGCCAATGGCGGCTGAAAGGATCACTTCGTTCGGCTGGGCGATCACTGGTGACTATCCGATGCCGAATGGGCCCGTGCACTAAACGAGGGAACATTGGCTCCTAGATCGAAGCCCTAACGTTGCTGATCGGGCAAACGTCCCTAAACACACTCCAGAACCGGTCCTGAAAGGCCGCTTTCCCAGCCCAGGATCGCCCGTTTGCGGGTGAGGCCCCAGTGGTAGCCGCCCAGTTTGCCACCCTTGGCAAGCACCCGGTGACAGGGCACGACAAAGGAAATCGGATTGCGGCCAACCGCCGTGCCAACGGCCCGTGAGGCTTTCGGTTTGCCGATTGAAGCGGCAATATCGGAATAGGTCGTCGCCTGACCCATCGGAATTCTGAGCAATGTCTGCCAGACCCGAATTTCAAAATCGGTTCCGATCATGACGACGTTCAAGGGTTGGTCTTGTTGCCACTTGTCTGGGTCGAATACGCGATCCGCATACATTGCGGTCGCATTCTGATCTGCAACAAATTGCGCAGCCGGCCAGCGCTCACACATGTCCGCCAGGGCTTCTTCTTCGCCGCCCGGATCGGCAAATCCAAGACCGGCAAGCCCCTTGTCCGTCGCCATGACGAGAACCTGCCCGAACGGCGAAGGATGAAACCCGTAGGCTATTTTCAGCCCCGCGCCCCTGTTGCGGTAATCACCGGGCGTCATTGCCTCATGCGTGACAAAGAGGTCGTGCAGCCGGGACGAGCCGGAGAGGCCAACTTCGTAGGACGTATCCAGGACGCTGGCGCTGTCGCGCAGGAGAGCTTTTGCGTGATCCAGGGTTATCGCCTGCAAGAACTGTTTTGGCGTCAATCCTGCCCATCTGGAAAACACTCTTTGCAACTGGATGGGTTGAAGCCCTGCCTCTCCTGCCAACTGCTCAAGTGTTGGCTGCTCACGCCAGTCTTCGGTAATACGCTTCAAGGTTTTGCGGACGATTTCATAATGTTCAGCGGCTTCCGCACCAACGCAGATCGGTGTCGGATCGGAAGTCAGGCTCGTAAGGTCGAGTGCTTTGGTCATGTCAGGTCCATCAGCTCTTTTCAGTCTGCGTTGATCCTAACGAGCCAACGGGACCAACGCGACCCGATTTGCGAGCCGGTTCAGGCGATGATTTGGACGGCAGCGACCATCACCCCAGAACGTCCCTGAACTCACTTGCAGATGCAGCCGGACCCTTTCTGGTCGATAGCAGTAGATTGGTTTCCGTGCCCGTGATGCCCTCGATCAGGCGAATGCGGTTCAATGCATCATCAAAAGCTGCCAGGTCCCGCGTCGCGATTTCCAGAACCAGATCCCACTTGCCGTTGGTGGAGTGAATAGCTCGAACTTCCGTCATGGCGCCCAGGGCTCTGGAAACCGGTTCAGTGTTGTGCCCGTCGACCACGACCAGGGTCAAAGCCCTGATCGGCAGATCTCGCCAGTCGTCGCGCAAAACCGCCGTGAAGCCGAGTATCTCTCCGGAGTCGATTAGTTTCTCCATGCGTGCACGCACGGTTGCCCGGGATACTTTCAAATCACTTGCCAAATCGGACACCGAACGGCGTCCATCATGCCGTAATTGTGAGACTAGGCGAAAATCAAGATCATCCATTGCATCATTCTGGTTAGTCATACTTATCATAATGATAATTCTTACCGCACATTTGATCAAGTTGCCGGATTTACTCCGCCGCGGCGTACGCGCACACTTTCAAGGCATTGCGGATTCAGGCGGAGAATGACGTGGACGTTGTCGGAAAACAGATTGCCCTTGTTGGCGCGCCGGTGGACGAGGGCGCCGGACAAAGAGGCTGTCTGATGGGACCGGACGCCTATCGGACTGCCGGACTGGCGGAAACACTGGAAGATCTCGGACACTCGGTCACCGATCACGGCAATCTGAAACCGGTCGACGTTGGCAATCTGGCACCGCCCAATCCCTTGCTGAAAAATTTCCCGGCCTATGCCGGCTGGACCCGCACGCTTCACCAAAAGGCCGCTCAGCTCGGCGAAGACCCCGTCGTGCCGATTTATCTTGGCGGCGACCATGCCATGGCGGCGGGAACGGTTTCCGGACAGGCTCGAGCTGCAGAACGGCTCGGACGCCCGCTGTTCGTGCTCTGGCTCGACGCCCATTCTGATTTTCACACCTTTGAGACCACCGCCAGCGGCAATCTGCACGGTACACCGCTTGCATTTGTCTGCGGATTGCCTGGATTCGATGCTCTTCTCGGCAACCCGTTGCAGCACCCGGTCGACCCGAAGAATGTTGAGATCCTGGGTGTCCGTTCCATCGATGATGCCGAGCGCAGGCAACTTCTTGATCATGGCGTTGGCGTTCGGGATATGCGCCAGATTGATGAGGACGGCATTGCCGGGCTGCTGAGACCCTTTTTGAACCGCGTCCGGGCGGCGAACGGATTGCTTCATGTCAGCCTTGACGTGGACTTCCTGGATCCGGATATCGCACCGGCGGTTGGAACCACCGTGCCTGGCGGCACCACGTTCCGCGAGGCGCATCTTGTCATGGAAATGCTTCATGACAGCGGACTTGTCAGCTCGCTCGACCTTGTCGAACTCAACCCATTTCTGGATGAACGCGGAAAAACCGCGCGTCTGATGGTCGAACTGACCGGCAGTCTTTTCGGACGCCGTGTCTTCGACCGTCCGACCAGAAGCTTCTAGAGGACACAATGACCAACAACACCAATAATCTGTCTCCGTCGGATCTCGCCTTTGTTCCGTTTGTCAGCGTCGACAACATGATGCGCAACGTGCGGTCCATTGGCGTCGAAACCTTCATGCGTGAGCTGGCTGAATACATCGAAGATGATTTCCTGCGCTGGGAAAGCTTCGACAAGAAGCCGCGCATTCCCGCGCACGCGCCTGAGGGTGTGGTTGAGTTGATGCCGACAAGCGACGGCAAGACCTTTGGCTTCAAATATGTCAACGGCCACCCCGGCAACATGCGTGAGGGACTGCAGACCGTGACCGGTTTCGGTGTGCTGTCCGATCTGGCAACGGGCTATCCCGTGCTCTTTACCGAAATGACCATTCTGACCGCACTGCGCACAGCTGCCAATTCAGCCTTGGCGGCCAAATATCTCGCGCCTGAGGGATCGACAACCATGGCCGTGATCGGAAATGGTGCACAGTCCGATTTTCAATGCCTTGCATTCAAGGAAATGCTCGGGATCACAGAGATCCGTGCTTATGACATTGACCATAGCGCCAGCATCCGGCTTGCGCGCAACCTCGCCAATTCCGGGCTCAACGTCACCATCTGCAAGACGCCCGAAGACGCGATCGAAGGTGCTGAAATCATTACAACGGTTACTGCCGACAAGCGCTATGCGACGATCCTGACGGACAACATGGTCGGCTCAGGCGTGCACATCAACGCGATCGGCGGCGATTGTCCGGGAAAAACCGAGCTCCACAAGGACATCCTGTTGCGCTCGGACATTTTCGTCGAGTTTCCTGAACAAACCCGGATTGAAGGCGAATTGCAGCAACTTGACGCCGATCATCCGGTGACCGAGCTCTGGCAGGTCTTTGCCGGCAAGGCGGAAGGTCGAACAGGCAAGGATCAGATCACTTTGTTCGACAGCGTCGGGTTTGCGATAGAGGACTTCGCAGCACTGCGCTATGTGCGCGACATGCTGCCTCAGACAGGCCATTTTGAAAAACTGGACCTGCTTGCAGATCCGGATGACCCGCGCGACCTCTATGGGATGGTGTTGCGCTCCAGCGCCAATGGCGACAATCAGGCCGCCTGAGCAGATCAGCCGAGCGCGCTTTCAATTTCCCGTACTACGGCGTCGGCGGCTGCGCCCGGGTCCTCGGCCTTGCTGATCGGACGGCCGACAACCAGGTAGTCGCTGCCCGCGCGAATGGCCTCTGCCGGGGTCATAACCCGGCGCTGATCCCCTGCCGCGCTGCCGGCAGGCCGGATGCCGGGTGTGACAATGACAAGCTGGCCACCTAGGATCGTCCGCATCTTGTCCGCTTCAGTCGCGGCACAGACGATGCCTCCCATGCCTGCTGCGCGCGCATCGCGTGCCCGGGTCTCCACGACCTCGGCAAGCGGACCGCGATATCCCGCTGCAACGAGATCTTCTTCATCCATCGACGTCAGAACGGTGACCCCGAGAAGACAAAGATTGGGGTTACCTTCGGCCTGCAATCCCTTCACGGCCGCACGCATGGTCTTCGGATATCCATGCAACGTCATGAAGGTCACGCCCATCTTGGCAACGTTTCGGACAGCCTTTTCAATCGTGTTGTCGATGTCGTGCAGTTTGACGTCGAGGAAAATCTTTTTGCCGTCAGCGGCCAGATCGCGGGCAAACTCAAGGCCACCGGCGAACTGAAGCTCCATGCCGATCTTATAGACACCGACTTTGCCTTCCGTTTTCTTCACCAGCTCTTCAGCTTCACTGACGGTTGGAACATCAACCGGCAACATCAGACGATCGAGTGCGGAAGTCGGGGCAAAGGGGCTGGTTGGCATCGGCGGTATCCTCATCTGACTGGTGGGCATCTTGTGCTTAGCACCACCGGCTTTCTTGTGCCACCGTCAGTCCTTGCCGTCTTTCTCAAATTCGGAAAACGCCTGCTTGTAGTCCGCGTGCCAGCGGCTCAAGGGTGGCCGATTTTCAACGATATCGCCAATAGCCCACTGCGCACGCCGTCTGTCGCGAACACTGTCGACATCATTGTCAGGACAAAGGACATAGAAATCTCCTGCCGACATTCTCTCGATGAAATAGTCGACCGTTTGCTCGCTCGTCCAGGCCGCGTCTGGCTTTTGGGGAATGAAAGCGGCGATCATTCCGGTATAGGTGAAACCGGGAACGAACAAGTGCACGGAAATCGGCGCCCCCTTTTCACGCAGTTCATGCGCCAGCTGTTCGCTGAGCACCTTGACCGCTGCCTTGGTGACATTATAGCCCGGATTGCCAGGCGGCGTCGTGATGCCTTGCTTGGAACCTGTATTGATGATGACCGCAGGCCTTCCAGCGTCGATCATACGTTGTGTGAAGGCCTGAACACCGCGCAGAACACCAAAAAAATTGATATCCATCATCTGCGTCCAGTTTTCCATCCGGTCCCAAGCTCCGGTCGGGCGACCGATGCCGGCATTGTTCATGAGGACCGCTACCGAACCGAGCTCGAATGCCTTATCCGCAAGCGCTTCCACCTGTTTCGTGTCCGACACATCGGTTGCAACCGCTTCAACAATTGCGCCGGAGCCCGCCGCTTCGCGCACTTTTCCGGCCGCAGCGTCGAGTTTGTCGCCAGGTAAATCCGCCAAAACCACGCCAAGTCCGGCCTCGGCAAAGCGGATCGCGGCAGCTAGACCGACCCCACTTGCCGCGCCGGTCACCACGGCAAGACCACCTTCGGATATCGCTTCCTTGTACATGTCAAATTCCTTTGTGAGTGGCCAATTGCAAACGGCAATCCTGTGGCTGGTTGGTCTTCGCGTCCTTTATGTCGGCCCATGGGACGACGTCCGATGTCGACGTCGCTATTTCATTAGGCGCATCAGGCTGCTACAACACCGCCCGTTCCTCACCTTAGCAAGGACAGCAATCGATGCGCACAGCGAAAATATCGCGCGACACCAAAGAGACCCGCATCTCGGTCGAAATCAATCTGGACGGCACTGGCGCATACGACGTCAAGACGGGCGTCGGGTTCTTCGATCATATGCTGGAGCAGCTCTCGCGCCATTCGCTGATCGACATTCATGTCCGCGCAGAAGGCGACACCCACATCGATTTTCACCATACAGTGGAAGACACAGGCATTGCGCTTGGGCAGGCGATTTCATCTGCCCTTGGTGACATGGCCGGCATCACGCGTTATGCGGACACCCATCTGGCAATGGACGAGGCGCTCACCCGTTGTGCGCTCGATGTTTCCGGACGGCCCTTCCTGGTGTGGGATGTTGCCTTTGACCGGGACAAGGTCGGCGACTTCGATACAGAATTATTTGAAGAGTTTTTCCGCGCATTCACCATGAATGCGGGCATCACCCTTCATATCGCCAATCTTTATGGTTCCAATTGTCACCATATTGCCGAAACTTGCTTCAAAGCGGTTGCGCGAAGCTTGCGCAAGGCTATGGAAATCGACCCGCGACAGGCGGACAGGATACCGACAACCAAGGGCCAGCTTGGCGGCTAGGCAGGGACAAGCCCATGAGCACTTACGTTGTGATGGCGCCGCCGGAATTTGACAATCTGGCGGGTGACCCGCTCCAGAGCGACCGGCTTGCCTTCGTCCCGGACGGTTTTTCAGCGCTGGCTTTTCTGTTTTCGATCATCTGGATGCTGGTACATCGCATGTGGCTGGTGCTGCTCGGCTATCTCGGGATTGCACTCATGGTGGAACTTCTGGCGCTCGCCGTCAGTCCTGAAGCGACGGCCATCGCAGCCTTTGTTGTTTCGATTCTTTTCGGCTTCGAGGCGCAGGCACTCCGTCGTTGGTCGCTGGAACGCAAAGGCTGGCGTGTGGTCGGAATTGTCGACGGCGTCAATCGCGCAGAGGCCGAGTTGCGCTTCCTGCATAAGGCAGCAAATCAACTGGCCCCGGAAACAAAACAAAGAGACGCGCAGAGCACCCCGCCCACATCAGCCCCGATCGTCCCAAGGGTCGGCAGCGAACGTGTGGTCGGCCTGACGCTCGGTCCGGAGATCCGTCAATGACAATTGCAATTATCGATTATGGCTCGGGCAATCTTCGTTCGGCCGAGAAGTCATTTGAGCGCGCGGCAAGATCACACGCTCACGTGCCTGATGTCTTTGTGACCTCAGATCCGGATCGCGTCCGAAAAGCCGACAGGATCGTGCTTCCGGGCGTCGGCGCCTTTGCGGACTGCAAGCGCGGCCTGTGGGCCGTCGACGGTATGCCTGAGGCGCTTGAAGAAGCGGTGCGTCAAAACGGCAAACCGTTTTTTGGCATTTGTGTCGGCATGCAGTTGATGGCTGCAAGAGGCCTCGAATTCGAAACCGTCAACGGCCTTGGCTGGGTCGAGGGAGACGTTTCAGCGATGGAACCTTCAGATCCGTCCCTCAAGATACCGCACATGGGATGGAACACCATCAATGTCGCTAACGGTGCGCACCCCGTCCTTGCCGGCATTGAGACGGGGCCGGACGGGCTGCATGCCTATTTCGTCCACTCTTACCACTTCGCCTGCACCCACAAGACCGATTGCCTGGCGAGCTTTGATTATGCCGGCAGCTTTACGGCAATGGTGGCGAAGGACAACATGATCGGCACCCAATTTCACCCGGAAAAAAGCCAGCGGCTAGGCCTCGCCCTAATCGCGAATTTTCTGGAATGGACACCATGACAACCGCTTGGAGGACCCCATGAGCAAGGGATACTGGATTGCCCGTGTCGATGTACACGACGCGCAGAACTATCCGAAGTATGTCGAAACGGCGAAGCCTGCGTTCGAGCGCTTTGGTGCGAACTTCCTTGCACGCGGTGGTACGACAAACGCGATCGAAGGTCCGGGCAGGGCGCGAAACGTCGTGATTGAGTTTCCGAGCTTTCAGCATGCGGTCGATTGCTACAACTCGCCCGAATATCAGGAAGCGGTGAAAATCCGTCAGCAATATGCCGATGGCGAAATCGTCATCGTGGAAGGAATTTAAGTAGCATGATCCTGTTTCCCGCCATCGACTTGAAAGATGGTCAATGTGTGCGATTGAAGCTTGGCGACATGGACCAGGCAACCGTTTTCAATGACAATCCGGGCGCCCAGGCGAAGTCATTCCAGGACCAGGGCTTTGAATGGCTGCATGTGGTCGATCTCAACGGTGCCTTTGCCGGTGAAAGTGTCAACGGAGCGGCGGTCGATGCCATCTTGTCGTCGACTTCAAATCCGGTGCAGCTTGGTGGCGGAATCAGGACGCTGGATCACATCGAATCCTGGCTCTCAAAGGGTATCACGCGGGTCATTTTGGGAACCGTTGCCGTGCGTGACCCAGATCTTGTCAAGGAAGCCTGCCGCAAGTTCCCGGGAAAGATTGCTGTCGGCATCGATGCCAAAGGCGGATATGTTGCCGTTGAAGGCTGGGCGGAAACGTCCGAGCTCACCGCTGTCGATCTTGCCAGACGGTTTGAAGACGCCGGTGTATCGGCGATCATCTATACGGATATCGATCGGGACGGGGTTCTGAAGGGCCTGAACATTCCATCCACTCTGGAATTGGCCCGGGCCGTTTCCATCCCCGTCATTGCCTCGGGAGGTCTTGCCTCCATTGATGACATTCATCGCCTGCTGAAACCTGATTGCGCCATCCTGGAAGGGGCAATTTCCGGCCGGGCGCTGTATGACGGCAGGCTTGATCCGGCAGAAACCATGTCGCTGATCCTTGCACAGCGGAGCAAAGTATCATGACCCTCAAAGCCCGTGTTATTCCGTGCCTCGACGTCAAGGACGGACGCGTCGTCAAAGGCGTCAATTTCGTCGACCTGATTGATGCCGGTGACCCGGTTGAGGCCGCCAAAGCCTATGATGCGGCAGGCGCCGACGAGCTCTGTTTCCTCGACATCACCGCGAGCCACGAGGGCCGCGACACGATTTTTGACGTTGTCCGTCGGACCGCAGAAGCCTGCTTCATGCCCGTGACCGTCGGCGGGGGCGTACGCACAGTGGAAGACATCCGCAAACTGCTTATTGCAGGCGCGGACAAAGTGTCGATCAACACCGCAGCAGTGAAGAACCCCGACTTCGTACGGGAGGCGGCCGAAAAATTCGGTGCGCAGTGCATCGTTGTGTCTATCGATGCCAAGCAGGTCAATGAACCGGGCGCTCCAGAAAAATTCGAGATCTTCACCCATGGAGGCCGCACGCCAACCGGGATCGATGCCGTCGAGTTCGCCAAGAAGGTGGTTGGACTGGGTGCGGGCGAACTGCTGGTCACGTCGATGGATCGCGATGGCACCAAGGCCGGTTACAATATTGCCCTGACCAGGGCGATTGCCGATGCAGTGCGCGTTCCCGTCATTGCATCGGGAGGTGTCGGAAATCTGGACCATATGGTCGAGGGCATACGGGACGGACACGCCACGGCCGTACTGGCAGCATCGATTTTCCATTTCGGCGAACACACCATTCACGACGCCAAGCAGCACATGAGCGATGCAGGCATCCCCATGCGCCTTGATGCCTGACCTCGCCTTTAGGACATAGCCCAATGACCGACTTCACTTTGGAAGATCTTGACGCCATTATCGCTAGCCGTGCCAAGAGCAGCGATGAAACGTCCTATACGCAGAAGCTGGTCAGAAAGGGCGTTGCCAAATGCGCCCAGAAACTGGGGGAAGAAGCGGTTGAGGCAGCCATTGCTGCCGTCAAGGAAGATCGGAAGGAATTGACGGCGGAAGCCGCCGATCTGCTTTATCATTTGTTGGTGGTTTTGAACGTATCTGAAGTTCCGCTGAAAGATGTCATGTCGGAACTTGCCGGCCGAACAGGCCAAACAGGACTTGAGGAGAAGGCATCGCGGCCTAGGGAATAGCCACCGGAGACGCCGGAAAGCCGCGCTGCAGGGACTGCGAAGACGATGGATCAGAAAGTCGCAACAGCCCTGGACATGGATTTGTCCCCTTACCGGGTGTTCACCGAGCGCCAGTGGGCAAAGTTGCGCGCTGACACACCCATGACGCTTAGCGAACATGAGGTTGCTCAGCTGCAAGGCCTGAACGCGCCGGTGTCGATGGAGCAGGTGGAAACCATCTATCTGCCGCTTTCGCGGCTGCTTGCCTTTTATGCCGAGGCAACCGTCAGAATCCATCAGGCTACGCAGGAGTTTCTGGGTCACCGGGAGAACAAGACGCCGTTTATCATCGGCGTGGCTGGATCGGTATCGGTTGGCAAATCCACAACATCCCGCGTGCTTCGAGAGTTGCTTGCAAGATGGCCTGCAAGCCCCAAGGTGGACCTGATCACCACAGATGGCTTTCTGTTTCCAAATGCCATTTTGGAATCCGAAGGTCTGATGGGCAAAAAAGGCTTTCCTGAAAGCTTCGACCGGCCGCGGCTTTTGAAGTTCCTCTCAGACATCAAGGCTGCCAAGCGCAACGTCCGTGCACCGGTGTATTCTCACTTCTATTACGATGTCATGCCGGGTCACGCCGTCACGGTGGATCGTCCCGACATCTTGATTGTCGAGGGTCTGAACGTATTGCAGACACGCGAACTGCCTAAGGACGGCAGAGCTGTGCCGTTCGTGTCCGATTTCTTCGACTTTTCCGTTTATATCGACGCCGATGAGGATCTCTTGCGCAAATGGTATGTTGATCGTTTCATGCGGCTTCGGGAGACTGCATTCCGCGATCCAAGTTCCTATTTCCACAAGTACTCGCGCATAACAGACGAGGAAGCGCTGGCGACCGGTGACCGGATCTGGACCGAGATCAACTTGGTCAACTTGCGCGAAAACATTCTCCCAACACGTCCGAGGGCCGATCTGATTCTGAGCAAGAATGCCAGTCATCACATATCGAAAGTGGCCCTTCGCAAGGTCTAGGTTTTTCAGATTTCAAAAAAAACACCCGCGACCGTTTCAGCCGCGGGTGTTTTTGTTTCAGCAAGACACGTTTTGTCAGGCAGCTTCATTCCGCTGCGTGGTCAGCTCGCGCACAGTGTCGAGGAACGACGTCACCTTGGCACGGAGATCGCTTGCATTGGTCTCAAGGTCTCCAGCTGCAACGTCGACGGTCTGAGCGGCTTCTTTGGTGTTGCCGGCTGCATCGGAAACGCCCTGGATAGTGCTGCTGACCTCAACCGAGCTTTGGGAGGCCTGCTGCGCGTTTTCCGCGATTTCCTGTGTCGCCGCACCCTGCTCATCGACAGCTGCTGCGATGGACGATGCAATCTCGTTCATATTGTTGATGATTTCAGTCACCGATCCGATCGCACCGGCAGCCTGTTCGGTTTCACCCTGGATCGCCGAGATCTGGCTGGAGATTTCTTCGGTTGCCTTGGACGTCTGTGTCGCCAGTTCTTTCACTTCCGCGGCAACAACCGCGAAGCCTTTGCCTGCCTCACCAGCGCGCGCAGCCTCAATCGTCGCATTCAGCGCCAGCAGGTTGGTCTGCTCTGCAATTGCCTGAATGAGGGTGACAACCTCGCCGATCCGGCCCGCAGCCTCTGAAAGACCATGCATGCGCTCGTTGGTCGCTTCAGCTTCCTCAGCCGCCTTGGCGGCAATTTCGCTTGAAGACTGGACCTGACGGCGGATTTCGTTGACCGATGCTGACAGTTCTTCTGCGGCAGCCGCAACCGTTTCCACATTGCTGGAAGCCTGCGTGGAAGAGCTGGACACAACAGTCGATTTTTCAGTTGTCTGCTCGGCACCAACCATCATGTCGGCAGAAGCCGATTTGAGGCGGTTCACGGAGGTTTCGATCGTCTGCATCAGACCGGTGATCTGATTGTCGAAATCCTGGCTGAGGTCGCGGACCTGTTCACCGGTTCTTGCGGCGATCTCGCGAGCTTCATGCTGATGGATTTCAAGTTCCTTGCGCTCGGTCTCATTGGCAACAAAGACCTGCATGGCCGTTGCCATCTTGCCGATTTCGTCGCCGCGATCCGCGCCTTCGACAACAATGTTCGTATCGCCTTCTGCGAGGGTCCCCATGTTGGCCGTCAAGGCGCGCAACGGGCTGACGGTTTGACGAACGGCCACCATGGCGATTGCGATAGCGATTGCAGCGCCGATCAATGCCAATGTGATGATTTTGGTTGCTGCGCTCCAATAAGCCGCATCCAGATCATCAATGTACACGCCCGTTCCAACCATCCAGTTCCAGGCGTTAAAACCTTCACCCCAGCCGTATTTTTCGATCGGGATTTCACTGTTCGCGCGCGGCCAATAGTAAAGCAGTGGAGCGCCACCAGCTTTGGCGTGGCCGATAAGTTCTTCAACAATCTTGACCCCGGTTTTGTCCTTGAAGTCAATCATATTGGTGCCATTCAACGACGTTTTCGGATGCACAAGGTTGGTGCCGTCATAGTCGTAAACGTAAACGTAATTGTTGCCCTCAAAACGGATTGCTCCGATGGCAGCTTTCGCGGCGAGCTGGGCTTCCTCGCGTGTCATGTCACCGGCTTTTTCGAGCTCATGAAAATGAGCTGCTATTGAGACGGCGCTGTCCGAAAGGTCTTCGATTTTCTTGAGACGTTCGGTGAACATCGCTGAATAGAGGCTATTCAGGCTAACTGCACAGATTGCGACTGTAAAAACCAGGATCGTCGCGATGGGGAGACTTATTTTCCAGGTGATGGGCCAGCGAGAGAAGGACATGATCAATTGATTCCTTTTGTAGGATTACAAACAGAATCAATTCAAAACTTGACCAATTGCTTAACTGCAGTGCAACAAAAGCATCAAAATTTGCTTTATCGACAATCGCTACGAAGTACTACTGAGATTTTCTTCTCGCATTAGTAGCTCTTACCCTCGTTACACTTATAAGTATTTATCGCCTTGCGCAGAATACGTCCCTCAGTCCGGGTCTGGACCATGTCGCATTCTGAACCTGCCCCTTCAGGATATGCCCCTGCGATTCGAAATAGAACGTGTTCTGGCTGCCCTGTCGCTGCAACGTGACCGCTCCATAGCCCATCTCGGCAACCGTGGCGGACCGGCCATCGGGAGAGAACACAACGTTCAGGTCGATGCCGGCCGTGCACAGATAGTCGGCAACATTTGTGCGGGCCTGTTGCTGGAAGACGGGTTGATTGGCACCACCAACGTCTCCAGGAGGGACTGGTCCTGCAGGCTGGCCATTGTTGAACTGGTCGTTCTGCAGACCCCCAGGCTGGCCAAGGCCACCCGGTTGGCCGAAGCCGCCCTGATTGCCGAAGCCGCCAGGCGTTACCGCGCTCGGCGGACCTGACACAACAACTTCACGATAAGGCGTTCTGGAGACATAAATTCCGCGACATTCACCACTTGCGCCTCGCACTGTCCAGGCGTGCGAGACATAGGTTTGCTGTTCCAGGATTTGTCCGGGTTCGAGGCGGGCATAGGGACGCTCTCCACCGCGATAGTCGACCCAGTGCACCTCAATGGGTTGACGGCTGGCATTCCGGAAGACGATCTGACCCGGCCGGACAGCCTCAACCGAGCGCACTCTGCCGAGTTCGCTGCAGGAAAGGTCGGACCCGGGCTCTTCTCCGGAAGGGCCAAATCCTTCGTCCGAGACAATCTGCTGTGGCAGAGCACAGGTGGCTACGAAGAGCCGCACCGGATTGGCGCTGCCTTTCAGAGAAACCCCATGAGTGGGCAGGCCCTCGACCGCAATCGTCAATTCAGACTGCTTGATCATGGCTTCCCACAGCGGATCGGTCATCTCGATATTGACTTCAGGAAGGGAGACACCGGCCTCATTTGCCGCGGACGAACCGAAAGCATTGTAGGTGCCCTGGAAGTCGCCGGCAGTAATTCGTACCGCTTGAGGCATGCCTTCGAGAAGACCTGCAGGAGCCTGCTGAAATGTGATCTTGGCAAATCCGGATTGAGAAGTGCAATCGGCTCTGAAATCCCTGTCATCGGTCTGCGGTATCGCATGCTGAAGGAAGGACGCCGATCCTGGCTGACTTCCAGGTTCGGCCAGCCATTGACGGTTTTCTGAAACAGTCACGAGAACGGGTTGCGAATTGCCGGACCCATCTGAAAGGCTGTCACGGACAATGGTTTCCAGATCGCCTGGAACGGACGCCGTTTCCGTCCCGGTCGGATCAGGTGTCGAAATCGGCGTATCCACCTGTTCCAGCGGCTGCAGACCTTCCTGGTTCTCGGGCGGATTGATCTCGGTGATCGAGGATGATGGCGTCTGGTTGTTGTCGGCTTGAGGAGCGACTTCCGTCGTCTGTGTCTGTGTTTGCGTCTGACCGCTGTCGGTTCCAGACGTGTTGCCGCCGACTGGACCTGCTGCTGTCCCGGCGTTGGTGCCCACGACCCGCGCTGCCGCTCCAGGCTTGCCGTCGCTGGTTACGTCAACCACCACAGTGTTGCCGCTACAGATATTGGCGTCGCGATGAAGAACACGGCTGTTTTCAAGCGTTACTTCAAGTTTGACATCGCAAGAGGGGCGGTTGGCATCGCCGCCTTGCGTATCGATGACAACACCTTGTTCGTCCCGGCTGATAATCGGCCGATACTTCTTGTTGACGGTGATAGAGCGAATGCCGGGTTCAGCCGGTTCCACATTGATGCGCAGAGTTTCGGGTACCGATTGCGCAAAAGCGCCGCCACCAGCGCCAAGGAACGCCAGACTGCAGGCCGCCAGCAGGCCGGATTTCAACACAGGGGAATAACGTACGTAAGCAGCTGCAAGCCGCATGAGCGATCTCCATTGGAGCGCAGGAATACCACCAAGTGGAGTTACTTAGGCAAAGTGGCAGCGAAAGGGCAACCCTGCAAACGGCGAAACTCCCGGTTTCTCACCGGGGAGCGCGCTTGGCGAGGATGCGTTGCAGCGTTCGACGATGCATGTTGAGCCGCCGCGCCGTCTCTGAAACATTCCGGTCGCACAGCTCATAGACACGCTGGATATGTTCCCAGCGAACCCGGTCTGCCGACATCGGATTTTCCGGCGGTTCGGCCTTCTCTTCCGGTTTGCGCGCGAGCGCTGCGACAATATCGTCCGGATCAGCCGGCTTTGCCAGGTAGTCGATCGCACCCAATTTGACCGCCGTAACAGCTGTCGCAATGTTGCCGTAGCCGGTCAGTACGATTGCGCGTGAATCGGGCCGTTTCTGGCGGATCTGCTGGATCACGTCGAGACCATTGCCATCTTCAAGGCGCATGTCGACGATGGCAAAGGCGGGTGCGTTGCGGGTGATCTTGGCCGCTGCATCCTGAACACTGTCTGCGGTTTCAGGAACAAAGCCCCGCTTTTCCATCGCGCGGGCAAGGCGTTGCTGGAAAGGCTTGTCGTCATCAACGATGAGGAGGGTCTTGTCCTCCGATGTATTCATGGCAGTAATCGAGTCCGTCATTTCGCGTTACCGTTTTTATTCTTTATGACATGTTGCAGAGGTTGGATTTGGCAATATCGTCAACCGTCTGTTTCCGTCAGTTATTGTCGTTATGGGGTGAAAATGACGTTTCGTCCACTCTGTCTTCTGATTCAAAGACCACGCGCGGCCAACTGACACGTATGTGCGCGCCTCTCGCCGGTGGTGGCAAATTTTCCAGATGCAATTTTGCACCCGTGCGTTCCAGCAGTGTTTTGGCAATGAAAAAGCCAAGTCCGAGTCCACCACCAGTCCCTGCTTGATGGGCCTTGTTGCCTCTGACCGTAACATACGGATCACCGATCTTGCCCAGGATGTCCAACGAAAAGCCGGGGCCGTCGTCCTTGATGGAAATGGACAATGTGGTGTCGTCCCAGTTCGCTGAGACATCGACCCGGTCTTTGGCAAAATCAACCGCATTTTCCAGAAGGTTGCCAAGGCCGTACCGAATGGCGGCGTTGCGCGTTCCAATCGGTTCGCTGCCATCGCCCTGGTGAGTTGAATGGATGGCAACTCCCATCCCGCGGTGTGGATCGATAACGTCTTCCAGAAGCTGCGAGACCGGAATCCGCTGATAGGTCCTGTCTTCGTCGCTGGAAAGGCTTGTCAGCTGTTGAAGAATTCCGCGGCACCTTTCGGCTTGCGAGCGGATCAGCGCCACATCTTCGCCGCGGGTATCCCCACTTTCGAATTCGTCCGTCAGCTCCTTGGCCGCCAGATAGATGGTTGCTAGCGGTGTCCCGAGTTCATGAGCTGCCGCCGTTGCCAAACCATCAAGCGCATTCAGGTGCTGCTCGCGCGCAAGCACCAGTTCGGTTGCTGCAAGCGCGTCTGCCAATTGCCGGGCCTCCTCGGCCACCCGGAAGGCATAAATCGCCATGAAGCCAAGTGTTGAAACAAGCGCGATCCAGAGACCAATGGAATAGACAACCGGCAAGTCGAACTCAGCCCCGACCGGCCAGGGCAACGGCAGATGAAAGACCGCAAGTATCGTTGCGCTGGCAGTGGCCAGTATTCCGAGCAAAAACGTATAACGTGCGGACAGTCCCGTGGCCGACACCATCACCGGCGCCATCAGCAAAAACGCAAATGGATTGCCAAGGCCGCCGGTCAGGAAAAGCAGCCCGCTCATTTGCAGTATGTCATAGGCGAGCTGCATCGTCGCCGCCCGTTCCGACAGACGTGTGACGGCAGGTGAGCGGATCCTCAAGAAAATGTTGAGCCAGGCAGATAGAGCCACCATGGCAAAAGCCGGTCCGATGGGAAGCGGATAGGCAAGACCCACATGCACCACCAGCAGCGCAGCCGTCTGGCCACCTACCGCCAGCCAGCGCAGACGTACCAGGGTATCAAGCTTCAATCGCCTGTGAGGCAGGGTAATATTTGAGGTCAGTGAGTCAGGCATGTCGGTTTCATTGGCGCAAAAGGTTCCTTCTTTTGAAGCGGTTTGACGCCTCTGGCAAGGCTGCGCCCTTGTGCCGAAGGGATCTAGATGGTAGCCCACCGCTAACAAGGTTGCCCGGGTCACGCGGACCGGCAGCCAGGCGGAGCGTTTTTGGGCTCTTCATTTCAGCACCGCGAGACGGAATTGACACGATGACCGATATCAATGAAGGCGGCGCGCAGCCGCAGGCGGAAGGCGCCGCAGCACCGGGCATGCACATCCTTGGCCAGTACATCAAGGACCTGTCTTTTGAAAATCCGAATGCTCCGCGCTCGCTGACGCAAGGCGATCAGCCGAAACTCGACATCAATGTCAACGTTGGTGCCCAGCAAATGGGTGATGACCAGTTCGAAGTGATCCTGACACTGACAGCGAAAGCCGAGCGTCCGGACATGGTCATGTTCAACGTGGAACTTGTCTATTCTGGCTTGTTCAAGGTTACCGGTGTCCCGCAGGAACACATGCATCCTTTCATCATGATCGAATGCCCGCGCATGATTTTCCCATTTGCGCGCAACATCCTCTCCGAAGCAACCCGCAACGGCGGCTTCCCTCCGCTTATGCTCGACCCGATCGACTTTGCACAGCTCTATCGTCAGAACATGGCGCAGCAGGCCACAGCAAAGCAGGGCGAAGGTGAAGGCGAGCAGAAGCCGAACTGACCGTCGACTTTTCACAAAGAGTCTGAAAACCCGCGCAGCTTGGCTGGCGCGGGTTTTTTGTTGCAGGTCGCCGGAGAAACCTAATTTCCAATACTCATCGGCGTTGAACACCTTTCTCGTCTCAATCAATAAATCAGCCGCGATTTGGACTTGACGATTACGTAAACGGCATGTTTCAAGGAGCCATGCGGCGCAAGCCGAACGAACATGGGAGACAAAAATGTCCTTGGAGCAACTTACCGAAGGTGTCCGCGAAAAAGTATCCAGCGGCGGCATTGAAGAAAGCGTCAAGTTCGATCTGGGTGATACCGGTCAGATTTTTCTTCAAGGTTCCGACGTTTCCAACGAAGACACCGAGGCCGACTGCACCATCAAGATGACCGCTGAGGATCTTGCTGACCTGCTGAGCGGCGAGCTTGACCCGACGGCTGCATTCATGGGCGGAAAAATGCAGGTTGAAGGCGATATGAGTGTCGCCATGAAGCTTGGCAGTATCGTGTAAAGGCGCCTGCCTGATTGATACCCAGGTTCAATTGCCGGTCCAGGTGGACCGGCAAATCATCTGTGCCTACCAGAGCTCAAGCTCACCTTTTTCCTTCAGGGCCTCGAACCACTCATCAGGACGCATGGCGATTTTCGCATGCTTCACCATGGCCTCGTTCATATCCGCAAGTCCGGCTGTGTCGGGCCATTTGTCCGGTTGCCACAGACCGGAGCGGAAGACGCACTTCGGACAATGCATGAATGCGCTTTTGACGTGAACCAGCAAGGCGAGTGCCGGTCCGCGCCCATTGACCGCAAGTGTTTCCAGCAGATCAGCATCTTTGGTAATCTTGGCAATGCCCCGAACCCTGAGCGTTTCACCACGCCCGGGAACAAAGAACAATAGTCCAATCCGCGGGTCCTCTAACAGATTGTGAAACGAATCCATGCGCCGGTTTCCAGGACGGTCCGGAATGGCCAGCAAACTTTCATTGATCACTTTGACGAAACCGGCCGGGTCGCCTTTAGGCGACAGATCGAGATGACCGGAAGGACTGGCCGTTGCGAGAAAACAGAACGGCGACCGCGATATGAACTCCCTGCAGATACTGTCCAAAGCCGGAATTTCCTTGTCCACTGCCTGAGGCATGGCTGGCCCCGAAACAGCTTCCAACTCATCCTCACTGGTAATGAAATTTCCAAATCCGGAAAAAGGATCGTCGCGTCTGGTCATGGTTTCCTCCGCAAGCCTTCTAAAGACTATCGATCCACCCACTCTCATCGTCAACGTCGCGCAGTCCAAAAGCAAACGGCCGGAACGCGATTCCGGCCGCCTGCAATCATTTGCTTTCGTATCACCTATTGCGTGATGATTTCCGGCCCCATCAATGCATAGGGCAACCAAGTTGAAAGTGCCGGGACATAGGTCACAAGAACCAGGAACAGAAGCAGGACCAGCACAAAGGGTGCTGCAGCCTTGACGACTTGAACCAGGCTCATCCCGGTGATACCGGATGTCACAAAGAGATTCAGTCCAATCGGCGGCGTAATCATGCCGATCTCCATGTTGACCACCATCAGAATACCGAGGTGGATCGGATCCACACCCAGCTCCAGACCGATGGGAAACACGACTGGCGCCACGATCAGCAACAAACCGGATGGCTCCATGAACTGCCCGCCGATCAGCAGGAGGATGTTGACTGCAATCAGGAAAGTGAACCAGTTGAAGCCGGCTTCAACCATCCAATCCGTGATTACCTGCGGGATCTGCTCTGCCGTCAAAGTGTGCGCGAAAAGTAGCGCGTTGACGATGATGAACATCAGCATGATGGTCGTCTTGGCCGAGTCTGTCAGGACTTTCTTGGTGTCCTTGTGGACCATGGCCGGCAGGAATTTCCAGGTGATGATCCCCAGATTTCGGCCCCAGACACGGCCTCCGGCGCCATAGGCTGCAGGAAGCGCGGCAGGTGCGATACCACCTCGAAGGACCGGATAAGCGAGCAAAGCTATGATCAGCACGATGGCGCTGTCCAAACCGAAGAATGCTCTTTCCGAGACGAGGGCGGCAATGCCGGACCAGACGAACATGGCAACGACCGAATAGGTAATGGCCTTGAAACCGGTCAGAGCCAACGGCCCGTCATTGTCTTGAATCCAGCCGATACCCGACAACGGGCCCATGTCACGGTACACAAACAGTGCGATCAGGCCGGCATAGACAGCTGCGACAGCAGCGGCCTCCGTCGGCGTGAAGATGCCAAGATAAATTCCGCCGAGGATGATGACCATCAGGAACAGGCCTACGGCCGCCTCGGACAGCGCGCCCCAGATTTCCTTGAACCCAGGCCAGGGCTGCGCCGGCAAGTTCTTGATACGCGCCATGACGTAGATCGCGATCATCAGCATCAGACCGGCAATGATGCCGGGAATGACACCGGCCAAGAACATGCGGCCAACGGATACGTTTGTGGCCGCGGCATAGACAACCATCACGATGGAGGGCGGTATCAGAATGCCAAGCGTACCTGCGTTGGCAATCACACCGGCGGCAAATTCCTTGGTGTAGCCGGCCTGACGCATGCCCGCGATGGCAATGGTGCCGATGGCGACAACCGTTGCCGGCGACGACCCGGACAGGGCTGCGAAAAGCATACAGGCAAAGACACCGGCAATTGCGAGACCGCCCCGAATGGAGCCGACTGTCGCGATTGAAAAGCGGATGATTCTGCGGGCGACACCGCCAGTCGACATGAAGCTGGATGCCAGAATGAAGAACGGAATGGCCAGAAGTGTGAAGTTTTGCGAGGCGTTGAAGAGCTGTACCGCCACGGAGCTCATGGAATCATGGCTGAACAAGGCGATGTAAAGAACGGCGGACAGGCCGAGCGAAACGGCAATCGGCACACCCAGAAACAGGAAGCCGAAGACGAATATGAAGAGAAATGCAGTTTCCATCGGGCCTTAATCCTTCAAGACGTCTTTGTTTTCTGCCACCAGTTCTTCTGCTTCATGCGCAGCGATGATGGCGTCTTTTTTACCCATGAGAATGAGCACAAAGGCCTGCGCGGCACGGAAGGCCAGCAACAGGAGGCCAACAGGCAGAATGATGTACGGGATCCAGCGTGGAACGCGTTCCTTGACGTCGAACCACTCCTGGATGAAGACCGGCCATTTCAGGTCTTCCATACCGATTGGAAGCTTGTAGAACTTGGCAACGTACGCGTAGGCGCCACCTGAGGAACCCTTATTATCCAGTCCAAGTATTGCGCCGAACCAGGTCGCATCAAAGAGGAGTATCGCGTACAGAACGGTGAGGGCGGCACCAAGCAGGGCAGCCAGCCGGAACATGGGTTTCGGCAGAAGATTGATCACCGCGTCAACGCCCAGATGCGCACCGATCTTGATGCCATAGCTCATGCCGAACAGGATCAGCCAGGCAAAAAGGACACGGGTGAATTCCAGCGCACCGCCCCAGCCGGAGTTGAACCCGTAGCGGGCCACCACCTGAGTGAAGGTTACAATGGTCATCAACGCCAATATCAAGGCGATGATGTTTTCCTCCAAGGAATCGACGAACCGTCCGACACGGGACATGAAAGCCTCCCCATTGCCGGCGCGCTTTCGCCCCGGCTTCGCACCTCATAGGGCGCAGCAAGATGAATTGAATGATTTGTATTGGAGGATGGGTCCGCAGTGCGGACCCATCCATTCAGACCCGATGGTCTTAGCTTGCCTTGTTGGAAGACACGGCAGCGTCGATGACGTCCTGGCCGATGTCGTCGCGGAACTTGTCCCAGACAGGCTTCATGGTGTTGACCCATTCGTCGCGCTGCTCAGGTGTCAGCTGGCGAACAACACCACCGTTTTCGATGATCTTCTGCTTGTTTGCCTCGTTGATCTCTGCAGCACGTGCGTTGTACTCGTCGGAGACCTCGTTGAAGATCGTTAGGAACTGGTCACGTGTGTCTGCTTCCAGGCTGTCGAGCCATTCCTGAGACGTGACGGCCAGATAGGTCAGCAGCTGGTGGTTGGTTTCCGTGGTGCCGTCCTGAACTTCAAAGAACTTCTTGGTATAGATATTGGACCAGGTGTTTTCCTGTCCATCCACAACGCCGGTCTGCAGGGCTCCATAAACTTCCTTGAAGGCGAGCTTCTGAGCGTTGGCACCCATGGCTTCGATCATGGCTACGGCCACGTCAGATGTCTGAACGCGGAACTTGAGACCTTTGGCGTCGCTCGGGACCAGCAGTGGCTTGTTTGCGGAAAACTGCTTCAGGCCGTTGAAGACATAACCGAGGCCTACAAATCCATAGTCGGACATTGCTCCGAGCAGTTCCTGACCCTTGTCTCCTTTGGTGAAGGAGGTGACGGCATCCATGTTGCTGAACAGGAACGGCAGATCGAACACGCGGTATTTCAGGGTGTAGGATTCAAACTTGGACAAAGACGGTGCCGCAAGCTGCACGTCACCCAGAAGCAAGGCTTCCATCACCTTGTTGTCGTCAAACAGCTGAGAGGACGGAAATACCTGCATGCAGGCCTTGCCGTCCATTTCCGTGTTGATCCTGTCAGCGAGCGCAGTCGCCATCTCACCTTTCGGGTGACCCTGTGCAGAAACGACGTGGCTGAATTTGATGACAACTTCGCCGTCGCCGCACTCGTCGGCTGCGTGAGCCGCAGATGTCATGGCAAAAGAAGCTGCAGCAGCAGCGGCGATCACAAACTTTTTCATCTGATGTCCTCCCAGACATTTCAATATGGCAGCCGGTTGATCGGCCGGACAGCACCGGGGCTGGTCGCGAGTCTCATGGCAAAGCCCGTGCCAAATCGCATCAAAGGTCGAAAAAACACTGATTTCTGCAATTTCCAAATGCGTAAAGAACACCTGTCTTGGAGTAATACTCTCAAATGTGGGTCGGTTGCGACACAGACACTTTCGCGAATGTGTCGATTTCGACACATTTATCTCACCAAATCGCCTTATTGCCAAAGCCCGCCGCTGTTCGGATCGTGATGAAGAGGAGTTGCCAGGGCTTTCAGCTTCTCCGGATTGCGGATAACAAAGATGCCGTCGATCCGTCCATCCCCGTTGTAGCTTAGTGTCAGTGCAGTCACGACACGCATATTTTCCAGCACCACAATGCCGCTTAGTCCGTTGATGCTGCAAGGCAAAACAGGAGCGCCTCCCCACAAACGCCGAAGGATAAGCGCCACATATTTGGCCACGTCTCCGCGCCCCTCAAGGACACGGCCCAACGCGGTTGTCTTGCCGCCACCATCTGACTGAAACCGAACCGTTTCTGAAAGCAGGCCGCTGAGCTGTTCCGTTGACCCGCTTTCGAGCGCTTGCAGGAAAGCCGACAACATGCGTTTTTGATGGTCCGGGGGCGGAACAAAGCGCGAGGCCGGTTCTTTGATATGTTTGGCAGCGCGAGACACCAGTTGTCGGCAGGATGACACGCTGAGGTTCAATGTTTCGGCGACGTCCTCATAAGGGGCGCCAAAGACTTCCCGCAATAGATACGCAGCGCGCTCTTTCGGACTGAGCCGTTCCAAAAGCAACAGAAATGCTGTCGTCAATGACTGCGCCCGGTTCAGATCTGCCTCAGGGTCGGTGTCTCCGGCAAGCTGGAGTGGCTCCGGTATCCACGGACCAACATAATCGAGCCGCTTCCGGTGGGCCGCCTTCAAACTGTCGAGACAGCGATTGGTGCAGATTGTCGTCAGGTAGGCATCCGCGTTGGCCACGGATGCCTTGTCCAATTTCTGCCAACTCAAGAACGTGTCCTGGACGGCGTCTTCGGCATCGGCCATGGAGCCGAGCATGCGATAAGCCAGCCCAAGCAGTCGCGGGCGGGCAGTTTCAAACACGTCCATGTCCGATGCCTGTCTCATGTCAGTGGTTTGAGACCTGAACACGGTTCCAGAGGTTTATCATGGCAATGGCCGCCGTGATTGCGCTGATCTGGGCATCCTCGAAGTAATTGCGCAAATCGGCGCGCAAGCGGCCATAGTCGGTGTCCGGGCTTAAATCGGTCAGGGCTTCCGTCCAGGCAAAGGCCGCTTTTTCAGCCGGCGTGAAGTCGTCGACGTGACGCCAGACAACAAGCCTCTGCAACCGCTCCTGGCTTTCTCCATCTGCCAATGCTTCTTCAGTATGCATCTTGACGCAGAATGCGCACTGATTCATCTGGGAGGCCCGCAAGTCAACCAGATGGCGCAGTTTGGGAGCCAAGTCGGCATTTCCGATTTCACCGCTGGCGGCTATGAAGCTCTTTGCGACTGCGGGGATGTTCTGGTGGTGATTGACGGGAGTAACGTTGGTCATAAGTGTCTTCCATGCAATTTTGTTGGGACTACACACTGATGACGATCAAGCGACTGCGTTTGTGACACCGCAAAAGGAAATTTCTCAAAATGCTGCAGGTTCGTAAAATCCGGGAGCCTTGGAAGTTCCCTGATTGTTGAACTAGGCCGACAGCACTTCGTCTTTTCCGAGCTCGTATTTTCGCATCTTTTCATAAAGCGCCTTGCGGGACAGGCCCAGGTTTTCGTAGGTCGGCTTGATGGCCCCATCATTGCGTTTGAGCTCCGCAGCGATCAGGGTCCGCTCATAGCTGGCCACCTGTTCAAAAAGGGAAGCGCCACTTCCAGACTGCGGTTCAGGCATCTGCTCCAGCCCCAGAACGAACCTATCTGCAACATTGCGTAATTCACGCACATTTCCAGGCCAGTCCCGTGCTATCAGCCCTGCCAGATAATCATCGCCGATATCCGGAATTTCCCGTCGATACCTTGCTCTGGCTTCGACAGTCAGGTGACGAAAGAGCAGCGGAATATCTTCCGGCCGGTCGCGCAAGGGCGGGATCGCGACGTTGACGACATTCAACCGGTAAAATAGATCAAGACGGAAACGCCCTTCCTTGCCCGCCGCCTCCAGATCCTCTTTGGTTGCCGCGATGAAACGCACGTCGAGTTCAATCGGCTTGTTGGAGCCAAGCCGCTCGATCGTCCTGTTTTCGATGACACGCAAGAGTTTCACCTGAAGCTCCAGAGGCATCGATTCAATTTCATCCAGGAAAACCGTGCCGCCGTGGGCATGTTCCAGCTTTCCGATGCGTTGCCCGCTGGCGCCCGTGAAAGCGCCCTTTTCGTGACCGAAGAGCTCCGATTCTATGATTTCCGCGGGCAATGCGCCGCAATTGAGCGCGACAAACGGCTTGTCCTTGCGCGGCCCTTCATCATGCAGGGCTCTTGAAACAACTTCTTTTCCCGAACCTGTTTCACCAAGAATCAACACATCCGCATCCGTGGTCGCAAGCGCCGTAACGTTTCGGCGCAACAACTCCATAGCAGGTGTCCGGCCAACCAGACGGCTTTCCAGACCAGTCCGGTCTGCGAGCTCTTCTCTGAGTTTCCGGTTTTCCAGAACCAGGCGACGCCTGTCGAGCGCGCGTTCCACGACCGAAGCCAGGTGAGAAACGGAAAAGGGCTTTTCCAGAAAGTCATAGGCTCCCGCCCGCATCGCCTCGACCGCAAGCGGAACATCGCCATGTCCCGTTATCAGCACGACAGGCAGCGCGGGATCAATTTCGAAGGCCTGTTTCATAACCTGGAAACCGTCCGTCCCAGGCATTCGAATATCCGTGATCAGCACACCGTAAAAATCCCGGCTGATCCGCTCAAGAGCGTCTTCCGCAACACCCGTCGCGAACACATCCTGACCGGACAGTTCCAAGCCCTGACCAAGAGATCTGCGCAGATCCTCTTCATCATCAACCAGCAAAACGGTTGCGTGATCCATAAGATGGCGTCTTCCTATTCGGCCGCGAGGACAGTTTCGTCCGCCACCGGCAATCGCATTGTGAACACCGCGCCGCCATCGTCGAGATTTGACGCTTTCAGCGAGCCCGAGAAGTCATGAACGATCTTGTAGGCGATCGACAAGCCCAAACCGAGCCCGGCTCCGACTTCCTTCGTAGTGAAGAAAGGATCGAATATCTGCGGCAACACCTCGCCATCTATTCCCGGTCCATTGTCAGACACAGTCAACACAGCTTCAGTACCCTGACGGTGCAACGAGAGTTTTACGTTGGGTACCGGACTTGTTCCAACAGCGTCCACAGCATTGGAGAGCAGATTGATCACCACTTGTTCAAGCCGAATGCGCCCCCCTTCACGATGATGTCCTGTTCGGGCAGGGCGAGATCAAGCCGTACTTCTTTCTGCTTGATCTGCGGTTGAAGAAGCAACGTGGCCTCATCGATCACCTGGCGCAACGAAACAGGCTTGATGTCTGTCCCCGATTTGCGGGTGAAGCCTTTCAGTGTTTTCGCAATTTCGGCCATCCGCGCCACCATGCCGCCAATCCTGGAAAGATTGGTTTTGGCCTCATCAGCCCGATTCCGATCAATCAGCATGCCGGCAATTTCGGCATCAGAACGAATGGCGGCGAGCGGTTGATTGTATTCGTGGCTCAAGGCCGCCGACATGCGTCCGAGCGTCGCCAGTTTGGCTGCCTGGACCAGTTCCGCCTGAGTCTGGCGCAGATTGGCTTCTGCCTGCTCACGTTCCCGAACTTCCTGTTCCAGCAGTACGTTCGTCTTGCGCAAATCGGCCGTACGGCTCTGGACCCGGCGTTCCAGACGAAGGGCCGAGGCCCTGTTCCTGCGCGTCTGACGCATGAAGGCTTCGCGTCTTGCGATCAATACCCAGATACCACCGGCCGCGATTACGCATACAAGCAGGGCGACCAGCATCGCCCAACCGGCTCTTTGCCTGGCATCCTTGATGTTTACCAGCGTTCTGACTTCCCAGCCCAGAACGGGCAGGTCTTCGGCAAGCTGCATGTGCAAACCCGCATTTCGAGCCGCCGGCAGAAGCAACTCGAGCCGTCCTGGCAATGTCAGGTCTGCAATGTCAGATCCAGGGTCGATATCGTCGAACTGTTTCCCTCGCCAAAAGGACACATTTGTAACAACGACTTTGCCTGAGCTGTTAATGGCGACAATCGGATCCTTGCTGAGGGCCCAGGCCTGTTCGACATCGTCCAGACTGACCCTGACCGCCAATACGCCAACCAGCACATTGTTCCTGCGCAATGGAGATGCGAAGACATAATTGGACGGTGATATGGGAGTTCCCGGGATCAATTGACGACCGAGTTGTCCCTGCCGCGCCTGTTCAAAAGCCATCTGAATGGTTTCGCTGCCACCGATAGCGCCAGCCGGAACACCACTCCTGCTGGAAACGGATACCTTGCCTTGCGGATCCATTATCCACACTTCTTCGGCTCCCGACATGCCAGCGGCTATGGCGGCAATACCCGGATCTGCGTTGTCGTGCTTTTCCAGTAGCAACTGCGCGACATCTGGACCACGCGCAAGCAAGGGGGACAAGAGGCGGAACTTGTCGAGAAGCCGTTCCAGAACGGCGGACTGCACAGCCAGATTGGCTTCTGCTCGGGTTTCCTGTTCTGCAAGGGTGATACGCAGGCTCGCGAGTCCGGTCAACCAAATCAGGACAAGCGTGGCGACGACCATGATGGCCCCGATCGCAAATTTCAGCTTTTTTGAAGCCGGACGCTTGGTACTGCTTATCATTCGACCAGTATAGCCAAGGATCCCGAAGCCGAAAGTCTGCCAAAGGAAGCACTTGTCACGTAACATCGTCTAGAGCGTTAATTCGGCCTGGCTTACAAGAGCAGGCGCTCTTTGCCTCCGGTCGATCGCCACACTCTTGATGAGAACACTCACTCTTTTGCCTGCTGAAAGCCCGAGATCAGCAACTGATGCTCTGGTAATGCGCGCGCGCAAAGTTTGTCCGCTCACAGAACACAGAATTTCCGCATAGGGACCGGTTTCTTCCGAAATGCTGCTGATGGTCGCCTCGAAGCAATTGCGGATCGACAACCCTTTGGGTGGAGATAGCGCCAGTGCGACATCCCGAGCCCTTATGCGCAAGCGTACGGCATCGCCGATGTCACCGACCTTTCCGGGGATCTGAAGAACCGCGGATCCGATATCAACAAGGCAAAGGCCCCACTCCTGGTCAATGCCCGCGATTGTTCCTTCAATAAGCGCGCCGGCCTCGTGGCGACCGGTCGCCCGACCAAGGTCTGTTCGCGTCAGCATTTCGGCAACCGGTCCGTAGGCTGGCGTTTGTCCATCGGACAAGATCACCAGCGTGTTGGACAATCGCGCGACTTCCTCAATCGAATGGCTGACATAAAGGATCGGCAATCCTGCTTCCACGCACAAGCGATCAAGATAGGGCAGAATGTCGTTGCGCCGGGCCTGATCGAGATTGGCCAGAGGCTCATCCATGATCAGCAGCCGTGGATCGGAAAGAAGAGCACGCCCGATCGCCACCCTTTGTCTTTCGCCGCCGGACAACGTAGCCGGCTTGCGTTCGAGAAGGTTTTGAAGGCCCAGAAGATCAACAACTTCGCCGAAATCCCTGCTGGGAGCCCGTCTTCCAGCCCAACGCGCATAGGTGAGGTTCGACTTGACACTGAGATGCGGAAACAGGCGAGCATCCTGAAAGACATGGCCGATCCGCCTCTTTTGAACCGGCAGATCGACACCGTTTGACGAATCGAAGACCACCGTGCCGTTGACGGAAATACGCCCTTTTTCCGGCTTGATGAGGCCTGCAATCATGTTGGTGAGTGTCGTCTTTCCCGCGCCCGACTGGCCGAACAACGACGTCACTCCGCCGACACTTTCAAAGCTGGCATTCAGGTCCATCTCACCGAGTTTGCCGGAGATATCGACACTAAGCATCGGCTCCCCCTATCCTGTTTCGCAAACGGCGCGCCAACAGTTCGGAAGCAATCAGCGCAGCAAATGCCACAAAGGCAGCAATCAACGTCAGCCGGAAGGCGGCGATGTCGCCACTGGGTGTCTGTGTTGCCGTATAAAGCGCCAAGGCCAATGTTCGGGTTTCGCCAGGAATGTTGGAAACGAAAGTGATAGTGGCTCCAAATTCTCCCATCGCCTTGGCGAACCCCAAAATCGCACCTCCGAGAATTCCGGGCAGGGCAAGCGGTAGCGAAATGGTCAAGAAAGCAGTGAACCGGCGTGCTCCAAGAGATTTGGCCGCATCTTCCAGCTTTGGATCAACGGCCTCAAAAGAGAGGCGGATTGGGCGCACCATCAATGGAAATGCCATGACGCCTGCAGCAAGTGCCGCGCCGGTCCAGTTAAACGCAAAGCTGACGCCAAAAGTGTTGTCGAGAAATGACCCGATCGGTCCCTTTTTGCCGAATGCCAGAAGGAGCACATAACCCGTGACTACAGGTGGTAGAACAAGGGGCAGATGTACAAGAGCGTTGACGATACCGTGGCCGGGAAACCGAAAACGCGCCAGCAGATAGGCAACAAGAATGGCTATCGGAAGCGCAAATGCGAGGGCAACGCTTGCCACCTTGAGGGTCAGGATCAGAGCCTGCCATTCGGCCGGTTGAAGATCGAAAAAATCCACGTGCGCCCAGTCTGTTGAATCCCATGGCTGCGCCCGATCCGCAGCCTAGCCTTCCTTATCGGTTAGAAACCCCGACGAGTGCAAGATCTCTTGAGCGACAGGCCCTTTAAGGAATTGAAGAAAACGGTCTGCGTCCACATGTGACCCATTTGCTGTTTGCGCAGCCAGATACCGGATCCTCGGATGACCGTCGTCAGGGAACTCGTAAACAACCAGCGCATCGGACGCGACTACTGCATCTGTCCGGTAAACAAGGCCAAAGGGAACGTCACCGCGCGCCACCGCGGCAAGCACGACACGCACATTATCCATTGGCGCCAGTTGTGATGAGACAGTATCCCAGAGCCCGAGCGCTTGAAGAGCTGCCTTTCCATATCGGCCTGCCGGGACAGTTTCCGGATCGGCAATTGCCAGACGCTCATCCTCCAGCCGCTCCGGCAGATCGGAAGCGCCAGGTTGCAATCGCGCGCTGCCCGCCGGTGCCAACAGCACAAGCCGATTGGATGCGATTTCACGGACGGAACCCGTCAGGACGGCCTGCCGTTCAAGGACGTAGTCCATCCATTCAGCATCTGCAGATACGAACACATCGGCAGGTGCTCCCGCTTCTATCTGGCGTGCAAGTGTTCCGGTTCCTGCAAAGGAGAAGAGAACATCCGTTCCGCTTTCTTCAGCGAAGGTGGTACCGATTTCTTCCATCGCTTCGCGCATGCTGGCTGCCGCAAAAACGGTGAGTGGCTGATCGGCCCGAGCAGGAACAACCAGCAAGATTGTCAGTACGAGTGCTTTTAGGATGTGCAGCAAGCAGTCACCACTTTTTCGATTTCACAATTCACCAGCATTTATGCACCATCCCAAAACGCATCAATAGGCCGGAGAGTTTCTAATTCAGGCGATGCGTGGTTGTTCACGCGATTGCTTTTGCTTGCTTCAGCCTGAAAAGACGAGGGCATCAACCAATTCGCTCTCAACCGGGTGTGGTGAAAGAACAGGTCATTCGGTACCTTCTGCCGAATGCGAGGGGAATGACATATGACAATCCAACTGGTTTCGCAGGTTCCTGATGTCGATACTTATTTAGAGCTGCGCGCGAACGGCGGACTGAGCGGGTATGACCGGAAGGCCGCCGAAATCGGACTGAGGAACAGTCTTTTCTCCGTTCTATTGCTGGACGAGGGAACACCAATTGGCATGGGCCGCCTGATCGGCGACGGCGGCTGTTTCGTTCAAGTGACCGATATTGTCGTGCTGCCCGAGTACCAGGGCCGCGGGCTTGGAAAGCGTATCATGGCAGCGCTGACCGAATTCATTGAAAGCGAACTTCCGCCAACAACCTATGTCAGCCTGATCGCCGACGTACCTGCCAACAAGCTTTATCAGCAATTCGGCTTTCACGAGACCGCGCCAGCCTCAGTTGGCATGTCCAGACGGTCAAGCTGACCCTCGTTTACGCAATTCTTACGCCTCTGCCAATAAAATGAAGCTTCATCGGCTCCGGGGTTTTTGCAAGTGTCCAATCAGGTTCAGCGCAATCTGGAAAACGCATTCTTATTCGTTTTCAGGACAATTTGCGCACTGTACCGTCCGCTCAAATCCTGGATTGGGGCCGGGTTGCTCGGTCTTTTCATCCTGATGACAGCCGCGGTGGTGCATGTCTTTCCTCTCTCCAACTGGGATATGTTCGCCTATACCGCGGTCGTTCTCGAACCCTCGGCGGAAGACAAAGACGACCTGCATAGGCAAACATACGGGTTCGTGAAGGATAACCTCGCGGAGGGTGAATACCTCACGCTGACACAGGACAGGCCTTATCGGATCCGTCAGGCTGAAGATCCGGACGCTTTCGGGACGATGCTCAGCTTCTATCGCCTGAAGATCCTTTATGTTGAAACGGCAAAATTGCTAAGCGGTTTCATGGATCCTGTGAAGGCGCTGCGCCTTGTTTCGCTCCTTTCTGCCGTTGCGGTTGGAGCTGTCCTGATGATTTGGCTCGCCAGGACGGGTACGCTGATGTATGGGCCGGTTGTTGTTGCCTTGTTGATTGTTTCCGATTTCGGCGGCGCGGCCCAGCTGATCTCGCCAGATCTCTATGCCACGGTCTTTTTGCTCGCCGCCGCGTTCCTCTATCTGGAACGGCTAGATATTGCCTCTGGCGCGTGCCTTGTCGCAGCCTTTTTGATCCGACCCGATCATCTGGCATTCATTGGCGTGTTTTTCGTCTTTGCAGCCATCTATGGTCATGGACGATGGACCATGACGGGCTGTTTCGTTGTCTGCTTCGGTATTTATTACTGGCTGACGCGGGCATCCGATCACCCTGGCTGGTGGGTCCATATGTGGTTCACCCACGTGGAATATGTTCCAACGCTTGAAGGGTTCGACCCACCATTTTCTCCCGTCACATATGTGCAGATGCTGGTGCGTTCGACAGTCAGGTCGTTGATGAGCCAAACCTGGCTTGCGCTGCTTTTTGCCGAGGTGCTGTTTTTCGCCAAGTGCATCACGCCGTCTGGACTTCGTGATCGGGAATGCGTTCTGCTTTATGCTGTATTTGCATCGATCTGCGCCAAGTACCTCGTGTTTCCACATTTTGAGACACGTTTTTTTCTGCCGTATCTCATGATCATCGGGATGGTTCTGTTGGTTGGCTGGCATCGCCAGAAAGAGGTGCACGCCAATGTCAGTCTCAGCATCTGACGGACTGCTCGCAAATCGGGTCGTTTCTGGAAAAGCCTGCTCCTAATGTTGTTTCAAACAACCGAGGAGCCCACCATGTTTCAGATACATCCGCTTCCAGCAAACGAGTTCTCACACCTTTTTGGCCTCTCAGATGCCCAATTGGCCGAAAAGAATGTCCAGGTGCTCATTTCCGATGGCGCCTTTCCATGCCGCGTATCGCTCACCGATGTTGCAGCAGGAGAACGGGTTTTCCTGCTCAATTTCGAACACCAGCCCGGCGATACTCCCTATAGGTCGCGTCACGCAATCTTCGTCAAAGAGGGTGCCCGTGAAGCCGAGCCGGAAACCGATGTCATTCCCCAATCCATCGTTTCCCGATTTCTGTCCGTTCGTGCCTTCAACAGGCAGCATGAGATAGTCGATGCAGACGTTGTGAAGGGAGCGGAAGTCGAAACCCTGATAGCTTCCTTTTTTGAAAACCCCGATGTCGACTATCTTCACCTGCACTATGCAGGACGCGGTTGCTTCGCAGCCAAAGTGACCCGCGCACAAGCGTAGGCACCAGCGATCGAGCTTCGAATTTCAATCGTCCTGCAAGGCTCTTGGTGAGATTTTTCAGGACGATTTTTTTGGTTTTGTCCAGCGCACTGATTGTGAAGATATTCGAAAACAGCCTCCAGGCAGCGGTAATCAAGGACCCTAGCAACAATTTGGCACATTCAAATCCTTGGCCGACACTCCAATTGGCGCCCATTTTCAGGCTAAACTGGATCTTACACGGAGCGCGCCTCACCCGCATAAAGAAACAGAACGTCATTTGAAACCACAGGTTACTAGTGTAATCTGCTGCTATCATAGGGAGTATTGCGTCATGCCAACTGCAGCCAGCCGCCGCGCCGCCTTTAAGGCGCTGCATGAAAAAGGGCGAGCCTTCCTCATGCCAAACCCTTTTGATATCGGCTCTGCCCGGATCCTCGACGGCCTGCGTTTTGATGCGATGGCCACCTCGAGTGCCGGCTATGCCTGGACACAGGGTGTGCGCGATGCCGAAGGACTGATCAGCAGGGACGCTGCGCTGGCACATGCTGCGGACATAATCGGAGCCTGTGGTGTTCCGGTGAACGGCGATCTTGAAAACGGCTTCGGCGATGCCCCCGAAGCGGTCGTGGAGACTGTGAAAGGAGCCATGGAGGTCGGCCTCGCAGGCTGCTCGATAGAGGACTACACGACTGATCCACAAAACCCCTATTATTCTCTCGAACTCGCGGTGGAGCGCATCAAGGCGGCAGTTGATGCGAAAAATGCGATCGCTCCAGACTTTGTTCTGACCGCGCGCAGCGAAGGTCCGGTCAAGACGGACTACGAACTGGAAGAAACGATCAAGAGGTTAAACGCCTTCGTCGAAGCCGGGGCTGATTGTGTTTATGCACCCCAGCTGAAGGACAAGGACCAGATCGTGCATGTTCTGTCCAAGGTTGATGCGCCGCTCAACATTCTCGCCGGGCGGAAGAACTTTCATTTGACGCGCAAGGAACTTGGCGATCTCGGTGTTACCCGCGTTTCAATCGGCGCAGGTCTTGCACGCATTGCCTATGGTGCCTTCATCGCCGCCGCCGAAGACATGAAAGACGGAGGTTCATTCGGCAGTTTTGATCGCGCGGACGGCGTCGCCGACAGTACGGTTGACTTTGAATCCTTCATGAAAGCCCGTCCTTGACGGTATCTCTGAAACACTCGTCTGCAGGCGCACCAACGCGTGCGGCTTCAGGCGACGGCCCGGAGATCAGCAACTTGGCGCGTAAAGCGTTTGAGCACTATGTGCCCGTCATGAACGCCATTCCCGTGCCGATGTCTGCTGACTACAGTGCGATGATCCGGGAGCACGAGGTTTGGGTTCTCCGGGACGATGACGCGATTGTTGCGAGCCTGGTGCTTATCTGGCATCCCGACCATCTTCTGCTTGAAAGCGTGGCCGTTGATCCTGACTGCCAGGGCAGCGGCTACGGCAGAAAGATGCTGGACTGGGCGCTGAAACGTGCCAAGGAAGCCTCCGTGCCGGAAATCCGCCTCTATACGAATATCCTCATGGTGGAGAACAGGGATTGGTACCTGCGTGCCGGTTTCGTTGAAACACACGAGGAACAGCGCGGCGACAAGCACATCGTGCACATGATCTACCGGCTTTGATGCGGCCGTTCAGAGTTTTGTGCCGTAGGTGAGTACAAGCGGCAGGGTGACCAGCGTCAAGAGCGTGGAAACAAAAATGAAGCCGGCAACACCGGAAGCTTCCTCACTCTGATATTGTGAGACGGCCAGATAGGTTGCGACTGATGGCGGCATGAAACAAAGCAGGACAATGACATTCTCGACCTTGGAATCGAGCGTCAGTACACGCGTCAACACGAAGGCCGCGATAGCTGCTATTCCGACATGCAGTACCGACAAAAGAACCGCTCGGGACAAATTGCCCAACTTGAGTGTTGCCAGGCTGAAACCGAGCGTTAAGAGCATGATAGGGATGGCAAGTCCTGCCAGAATATCGAGGCTTTGATCCAGGGGCTGAGGAAACCTGGTCCCACTGGCCATCATCGCCAAAGCAATGATCACCGCATAGATGACCGGTTGACGCGCCAACGCCGCAAAGTTGGGCCGCCCCATGGGCAGTGCAACGCCAATCGTGAAAATTGCAGTCAAAACCACGACGATGAACCCGATTGCAACCGCGGCACCTTCCGCTCCAAATGCAAGTGTCGAGACCGGCAAACCAATATTGCCCACATTGGTGAGCATCATCGGCGCCAAATATGCCTTGATCGGGATTTTCAGGAGCTTCAAAAGCACAAACCCGGCGCAGCCAAATATCAGGATCATCCCGACAGCGGCGATCACAACCGTTAAAAAGGTTCCGACCTCCACGTGCTCCTTTGCAAGATGTGACAGGACAAGAGCGGGATAGCCGACATTTGACACCAAGCTGCCGAACAGCTTTGTGTCAAACGGTGCTTTGACGATGGCGAGTGTATAGCCAAGCAACACACACAGCATGACCGGAAGCATGATGTTGGTAATGTGGCTGAGGATTTCCGTCATGCCGCGCTCCCGGAATGGTTCGATTGTCTGAGAACCTATCTGAACTGCGCGATGACGCGAATACCAGCGCTTAAACCAACAAGACCCGGCGCTCTTGTGCGAAACCGCAAAGAGTGCCGGGCCTTAGTGGTTGCCGAGCAACAGCCGGTAGCTAGGTGTCGCCCCAGTTTCGAGTGCCCTTATCCTTCATGATCCGTCGAACCATTTTGCCGAATGTTTTGTCTTTCGATCTGCGCTCGGCCAGGCTGGACGAATTGAAGGCCTCTTCAGACTTTAGCTTCCGCCACCGTTGAAGCCTGGAAGCGTCGAGTTGTCCTTGCAAAATGGCCGCCTGGACAGCGCAACCGGGCTCCGTCTGATGAAGACAATCCCGAAAGCGGCAGGATGCAGCCAGTTCGTTCAGATCCGAGAAGAGTTCATCAATGCCGGCAGCAACATCTGCAAGCTGCAGCTCGCGCATGCCAGGCGTATCCAGAACAAGGCAACCGCCTGGAACCAGATGCAATTGCCGGCGGGTCGTCGTGTGGCGCCCCTTTGCATCATCTTCGCGGATGGCTCGTGTCTCGATCGCATCGGACCCGGACAAGGCGTTGGTCAACGTCGATTTGCCGACACCCGACGATCCCAGAAACGCGACCGTCCGGCCGGCCTTGCACCAGTCGGCCAGCTTTGCAATCGGCTCATCGCCGCGTGCATCCAGGGTCACGACAGGGACCAGAGCGGAGACGCGTTCGGCTTGCCGGACAAAGTCGGCAGGATCCGCAACAAGGTCGGATTTGGTCAATACAACGACGGGCTCAATTTCAGCTTCAAAGCAAAGTGCTATGTAGCGTTCGAGCCGCGCAATATTGAAGTCCTGATTGCAGGACGACACAATGAATGCCGTGTCGATGTTGGCGGCGATCAGCTGGATTTGGCGATCCGTTCCAGGCGCACGGCGCTTCAGCAGGCTCTTGCGCTCCAGAAGTCGACTTGAAGCCAAGTGAATATGATCAAGAAGCAGCCAGTCCCCAACTGTCACGTCAGGTCGCGGCGGGATCGTTTGATCCGTTCGGTCTCCGAGAACATGCAAACCGTTGCGGTGTACTTCGACGACCCGGACAGGTGGTGTCCTGGTCAGGTCATCAGCACTAAGTTGCTGAGCGAATTGAGATTGCCAGCCAAGTTTCTGAAGCGATGAAATGGGCTGATCGGACCCACCGGTTTTTGGGCCGGAGGGAAAGAAGTCCGAATAGTTTCGTGTCATTTGAGGTCTCGTGATTTAAACACACGTCATCGAGCGCCCAAAAGGGCACCGTTTCATGTATTTGAGGCTCTCTGAACTCCAGAGAGCCTGCTCACGCAAGCTCTGACATAAAGACTCCGTTGCACGCCGACGATGGCGCTCCCTGCAAGCTAAGGGCTGAGCCCTCGGGATTCAAGTCGGAAGCAGAAGTTACATTTCAGACACCGTTATTCAGGCCTCACACCGACATAAGCTGCCCGGGGACGGATTTGCTCATGGGACGCATATTGTTCCAGCGCGTGGGCAATCCAACCGGTAATGCGGGCGGCACAGAACATGATCTTGCCGGCTTCTCTCGGCAGGTCATAGGTCTTCTGGATTGCAGCGAGAGAGAAATCGACATTCGGCGCAAGGCCGTAAAGGTCCCGAGCCGACGCTATCAGGCCGGGCAAACGGTCCACAAACGGGTGTCCAGGTTCACTCTGACACAGCAAATCCAGCAGGCAGTCTGCACGCGGGTCCTTGTCGCCGTAGATGGAATGACCGAAACCGGGCAATTGCTCCCCACGGCTGAGCCGATCAGAGAGCGCGCTTTCAATATCGCTTTCCGGCCCTATCTCTGACAGCCATGCACTCGTGCGATCGGAGGCGGCGCCGTGACGAGGTCCCGTGAAAGCACCAAGACCCGATAGCAATGCCGCGTGCAGCGGTGCTCTCGTTGATGCTGCACACCGCGCGGCAAAAGCGCTTGTGTTCAATTCGTGATCAGCACTGAGCACCAATGCCGAGCGAATTGCGTTCTTTGCATTCGACGACGCTCCGAAACACTCGGCAATTTGCGTATGAATGGGTTGGGCACTTGGTTTGGTATCCAGCAATGCGGCAACACTGAAGCGCAGAAGGGCGGCACCCTTGATCTTCAGAAGCTTCGGAGCCTGGGTGAAGGCTGCCTTGTCCTGCAGGGGCCAGGAAGCCAGCGCCATCATCAATCGGTCCAAAGGTCCCAGTCCATCGGGAAGGTCCGGGAGGTCTGCCGGAGCCTCTTCCGCAAAAGGATCCTCTTCGGAGTTCCACAACAATGTGGCGACGGTCTCCAGTGTCGAGTTTCGTGCAAGATCACGCGCAAGATGCCCGCGATAGACCGGCCCATCCTCCGAGATAAGCGTCAGCTCTGTTTCAAGCACCGGGTCGCCTGTCAAGGGTCTGGATCCTGCGGTTTCCTCAACCGACTTGCGCCCCTTGAGCCTTCTGACATCACCAGCGTCATAGCGGCGTTGTTTCCCCGGTCCGGCAACTGAGGAAATCAATCCGCGGCTGACATAAGCGTAGAGCGTGGCCGGTTGAACGCCCAGTTCAGTGGCCGCCTCACGGGCGGATAGATAGACAGGCTTAGACATATATTGATTGTATTTATCAATATTGATCAATGCAAGGCACTCTTTCTACATGAGCGCGAACCAAAAAGGAGATGCCCATGACGGAAGCCCCAAATCCCGCCCGGATGACGCCGGACCCGATTGCCGGTCTTGAAGGGGTTGTCGCCGCGACAACGCATCTGAGTGATGTTGATGGTGAAAAGGGCGTGCTTGTTCTTCGTGGACGCCGCATTGAGGACCTTGCCGGCAAGATGCCATTCGAGGCTGCTGTTCAACACCTCTGGCAAGACCTCAACGTATCAGGAGCTTTTTCGCTTCAAACTGATTTTGCACGGGCGCGCCGCGCCGCATTTGCTGTCGTTCCAATACTGGAGAAAGCTTCTGCAACGTTGTCTGTCTACGAATACATGCAGCTCGGCCTGGCAGCCCTGCCGCTGACTGACGATATCCCCGAGCCGATTGCGATCAGCGGTGCGCTGCCTGTCTTTCTCGCTGCAGCGTACAGGATCTCCAAAGGTGCAAAACCGATCGCACCGGACCTTTCGGTCGGATCTGCCGCCGATCTCCTGCACATGCTGACAGGCGAGGCCCCTTCAAGATACTTCATAGACGCGCTGGACCGCTACCTAGTGACTATTTTGGACCACGGATTGAACGCGTCGACCTTCACCGCCAGGGTGATCGGCTCAACTGATGCGGGTTTGAAACAGGCCGTGCTTGGCGCAATGGGCGCCCTAAGCGGCCCCCTTCATGGTGGAGCGCCAGGCCCGGTCCTTGACATGATCGACGCCATCGGCACGCCGGACGCCGCTGCCGGGTGGATTGACGCAGCCCTTGCACGCAAGGAGCGCCTCATGGGGTTTGGTCACAGAATCTACCGAACCCGGGATCCGCGCGCCGATGTTCTGAAAGACGGATTGCGAATTCTTGGAGAAGAAAACCCGAAAGTAGGACTGGCGGAAGACATCGAAGAAGCCGCCCTTGCGGCGCTCAAAAAAGCCAAGCCGGACCGGCCACTGGATACCAATGTCGAATTCTATACAGCTGTCTTGCTTGACGCTGTCGGCATCGATCGATCTTTGTTCACCCCTCTCTTTGCCGTTGGAAGAACACCCGGATGGTGTGCCCACGTGCTTGAGCAACAGAGATACGGCAAACTGATCCGGCCGGCCTCGCAATATGTCGGACCAGCCCCTGAATAAGCTGTTTCGGCGAACTCACATTGCCTGAAATGAAAAAGGCCTGACGAATATCGCCAGGCCACTGATACAAAATGCCAGCAAAAGAGCGGTTCCCTTTTCGCAATGCTTGCCTAGTTGGCGAGTTCCGCTTCCCGCACGGCGAGTTCGATCTCGTCGACCAGGCCGGCTTCAAGACCGAGCCGCGCTGCCAGCATTTGCAAATAGGCCTTTTCGGCCGGGTGGTCGGGGTCAATCGCAATGCGGGAGGCTGCATAGATTTCCGCTGCAGATTCCGGACAGGAAGCACTTGCTACCACCTTGTCGAGGTCGAGCGGCGAGCGAAGTTCATCCATGAGGAAGGCTTTCGCTTCGCTGTCCAGACCGGCTTCATCGATTTTCGCAAAAATTCTGTCTTGCTCTTCCCGGTCGATATGTCCGTCGGCTTTCGCCGCCGAGATCATGGCCGTCAAAAGGGCGACTGCGAACTGGTTTTCGCCTCCTGGCTGCTGCGCCGGATCAAAGGCGGTGCCGCGCGGCGCCTCCAGTGGAATGGGTTCGTCCTGGGGATATTGAGGACGTGGCGCATTCTGCTGATTGGCCTTATGGCCCTGATAGGCCTTGTAGGCGAGGCCTGCAACCAGGGCGAGCCCCCCATAAGTCACAGCTTTCTTGCCCATTTTCCGGCCTGTTTTTGAACCCAGCATCAGACCGGCCAAACCGCCAAGTGCAAGTCCGCCGCCTTGGGACGACAGAAAATCCTTGCCCTGGGACAGGAGGTCACCTGAACCGCCACGTTGGGCAGCAGCACCGCCGCGGCCGCCATATTGGTTCCCCGGTTGACCGCCACCCTGGCTTCCCAGAAACTGATCCAGCAAGGATTTTGCGTCAAACATCAATTGGCTCCTTTGAACGGCCCCTGCCGGGGCAAAAACACATTTGCCCTATCAAATGGGACTTTCTTCCGGAGGCGCAAGATTAGGCTACAGTCTGCGACACATTTATACCGGCCAATTCACATCCGATTGGGACATGAAAGACGTTCGTTGCTTCCAAATAATTCAATCCGACGGACTGCGGTCATGGTGATTTCTGCCCTGATAGCAGTAAGCGGTGGCACAACGACCGCGCTGTCTGCAGACGGTGCTTACGATGCCTATTTGTCCGTCACCGATGCAACGCTCAAAGCCTCCTATGCCAAGATGATGGCGCAGGAAGACATCAGCTCGACTGACAAGCTTTTTGCGCATCGCATCGAAGGGTGCACGCAAGGTCCAGAAAACAGAACTATTCACGCTGTGCAGGACCGCGGCTCGCCGCGCGGCGCTGAGTTCCCGACCTTCGTCTTTGTATCCGAGCCCAACGGCGACCGTTTGCAGCTCATACAAAAGGCTTTTGCTGGCCGACATCTCTATGTCCTTGAAGCGAGTGCCTGTCAGCCCGATGCCTGTCTTTTGTCCGCAGAAAAGGGGTATTCGGATATTTGCCTTGCCGACGGAGCAGGACGACCGGGCGAAGACCTCCCTGGCCTGCGCCAGGATTTCTGGTCGGATCTCTTCAAACTCCTGGGGCTGTGAAGCCCCTAAGACCGTCCAAGCGGCAACAGATTGTCGTCTTTCAGTGTTTCCATGGCGATCGATGATCTGACGTGATGAACAGCTTCCTGGGGCAAAAGCTCGTCATTGATGACATGGCTAAGTGCTTTCAGATCCGGAACGACGATCTTGAGCATATAATCCTGGTCACCTGTCAGTGTATGAGCTTCCTGCACTTCCGGCATTGCCTTGACCATATTGCGGAACCGGCGGGCATTCTCCCTGCTGTGAGCGCCCAGCGTAACGCCGACAAATGCAGTGACCGTCAAGCCCAGCGCCTCGGCGTCGAGCGCGGCCTTGTATCGACGGATGATACCCGCTTCTTCCAGCTTGGCTCTCCTGCGGGAAACCTGACTTGCAGACAGATTGATCACGTCACCCAACTCGGAATTGGTGAGCGCAGCATTTTCCTGCAATGCAGCCAACAACTTCACATCATATCCATCCAACGCAACTGTCATGCGTCTTTCCTTAAATTTCTGCATGAACCGTGCACCATCTTACGCGAAATCACGTGCTTTGCACACACGATGCGCATCTTTGCCTCCATCCTGCTCTTAATGACTAAAGCTCCAGAGGAGGCTCTTTTATGGGACCGTTTCCGCATGATGCACCACCTGCTCAAATAAATGACCAGAATCCTGCCGGCACCGATGGTTTCGAGTTTGTTGAATTTGCCCATCCAGAGCCGGAAAAGCTCGACGCCTTGTTCCGCAAGATGGGGTATGTCCCTGTTGCAAAACACAAGAGCAAGAACATCACGCTCTACCGTCAGGGCGATGTGACCTATGTCTTGAACGCGGAGCCAGGCAGTCACGGCATGTCATTTGTCGAAACGCACGGTCCTTGCGCTCCGTCCATGGCCTGGCGTGTTGTCGATGCGCAAAAGGCTTTTGAGCATGCCGTTGCAAAAGGCGCGACACCCTATGAAGGCGACGGCAAGGTCCTGGCAGCACCAGCAATCGTCGGCATCGGCGGATCGCTCCTCTATTTTGTCGACAGATATGGTGGAGCTGGCTCAGCCTATACCGCTGAATTCGATTGGCTCGGCGAAGAAAACCCGAGACCGGGCGGTGTCGGATTTTATTATCTCGACCATCTCACCCACAATGTCTATCGCGGCAACATGGACAAATGGTGGGATTTCTATCGTGATCTCTTCAACTTCAAGCAGATCCATTTCTTCGACATCGATGGCCGCATCACGGGTCTCGTCAGCCGTGCGATCACGAGCCCTTGCGGCAAGATCAGAATTCCTTTGAACGAATCCAAGGACGATACCAGTCAGATCGAGGAATACCTGAAAAAATATAATGGCGAAGGCATCCAGCACATCGCTGTAGGAACCGACGACATTTACGACAGCACGGACCAGCTTGCCGCAAACGAGCTGAAATTCATGCCCGGTCCTCCCGACACCTATTACGAACGATCTTCCGAGCGCGTTCAGGGTCATGAAGAGCCGATCGGCCGTATGAAGAAACATGGCATTCTGATCGATGGCGAAGGGGTGATCGATGGCGGGACCACCAAGATCCTGCTGCAGATTTTTTCAAAGACCGTAATCGGTCCGATATTCTTCGAATTTATCCAGAGAAAGGGCGACGAGGGTTTCGGCGAAGGTAATTTTCGCGCGCTCTTTGAGTCCATCGAAGAAGATCAGATCCGCCGAGGTGTGATTAAGACCGAAGCCGCCGAGTAATCCCACTTGCCGGTCGCTTTGGAAGGCCGCTTTCTCCTGACGAGAGAGCGGCCTTTTTCGATGCAGGCCTTCTTTAGAAAGCTCCACCAAGTCCTTCCTGAAACAGCAACTTTCGGTATATCTCGGGGGCGAGTTTACGGTTATCAGTTTTTTTGCCGATTTTTTTGCAAAAAAATTTTACATCATAACTTGCTGAGAAATATACGTTTTTTCAGACAACTTCAGCCTTCGGAGACATTCTCAAGACATTTTTCGAAAAAGTTCGGGAACAAGCCCGTTTCAGACGGGTTTTACTGTCAGAGGCTGCCGAGTAGGCCCTCTGTTGCATTGTCTAAGCACAAACTTCTAATACCTCTGCGCATTGCGTAGAGGTTTTTTTTGCTCGTGCAGTTTTCCTATGATTTGACCTTTGCTTCGAGCACGTCCCAGACCTTGGCCGCGACATCAGGACCGCCAAGATTGCGGATTGCCCTGATGCCCGTGGGCGCCGTGACGTTGATCTCTGTCAGCAAGCCGTCAATGACGTCGATACCGACCAGAATGAGACCTTTCTCGCGCAGGGACGGGCCGAGACGCGCGCAGATTTCGCGCTCGCGATCCGTCAAGTCACTGTCGGTCGGTGCACCGCCACGAACCATGTTGGATCTGAGATCACCCTCCGCCGGAACGCGATTGACGGCTCCTGCGAATTCACCATTGACCAGCAGGATACGCTTGTCGCCGTGTTTTACATTCGGCAGGAATTGCTGGATCACCCAGGGCTCCCTAAATGTCGCATCGAAAAAATCATAGAGGGAGCCGTAGTTGAGGTCGTCGTTGGTGATGCGGAACACTGCTGCGCCCCCATGGCCAAACAGCGGCTTCATGACGATGTCACCATACTCCTGGCGGAACAGGTCTATTTCCGCCCGGTCCTTGGTGATCAGCGTCGGTGGCATAAGGTCCGCAAATTCGGTGACAAACAGTTTTTCAGGTGCGTTGCGCACTTCCCTGGGATCATTGACGACCAGCGTAGAAGGATGGATTTTTTCAAGAATGTGCGTTGCCGCGATATAAGACAGATCAAATGGCGGGTCCTGACGCATCAGCACAACGTCCATGTCGCGCATGTCGACGCGCCGCCGTTCTCCAAGTGTAAAGTGATTTCCCTTCTGATCGCGAACCTCGACATGTTCCAGCGCGCAGAAAACCTCATCACCCCGCAATGCCAGCCGTTCAGGCGTATAGTGGTAAAGCTCATGACCCCTGGACTGAGCCTCAAGCATCAGTGCAAAAGCACTGTCCCCTGCAATATTGATGGTCGAGATATGGTCCATCTGGACCGCAACTTTCAGAGCCATGAGATAACTTCCGGCGGGCGCGCTTCAGCGCGAAGGGATTTTAGATCGGGTGGTCCAGATATGCGTTCGGTTTACGGCTTTGTCCAGAGGGGGTCTCGTTTGCGACGACGCTCCACCGAGATGAAGGTTATCGGAACCGGATGGACAGCGTTCGGTCAGCGTCGCCAGGGCGTCGGTCAATCCCGAGCTTCAAACGCGTTTTCAATCCGCTCCGGCAAGGCCCACGGACGAACAACGACAACATCGAAGCGGAGCGTAAAAAATCCTGCCTTGGGATGTTTCGAGACAAAAATCCTTGCTGCCTTGGCAATACGCCTCTGGCTGGCCGGGGTCACGGCTTCCAGCGCCGCATCGCGGGTCTTGCGCGCTTTGACCTCAATGAAGGCAACCGTCTTGCGTTTCTTGGCAATCAGATCGATCTCGCCTGCCTTTGTCTTGTAACGACGCTTCAGGATTCGCCATCCCGTCAGGCGCAAATACCAGGCAGCCCAGGTCTCGGCTGCCAATCCGCGCTTGTGCGCCTTTTGCCGCTTTGCCGTTTCGCTCTTTTGGCTCTTTTGGCTCTTTTGGCTCTTTTGGCTGGGGGCAGCCATCAGTTGCCGGTCTCCTTCAGTTCAAGTGCGCGCTTGTAAACATCGCTGCGCTCAAGACCGGTCGCCTTGGCAATTTTCTTTGCTGCAGCGCTTACCGGCATTTCAACGAGTGCTTCGCTCAAGAGTGCGTCCAGATCGTCAGCGTCTTCTTCTGGCGCCGCTTCCGGTGGGCCGACAAGGATAACAATCTCTCCCTTGAAGACCGTATCCTCAAACCTTTCGGCAAGCTCACCAAGTGTTCCGCGCTCAAATGTTTCGAAGCGTTTGGTCAATTCGCGCGCGACCACAGCGTCACGTCCCTGTCCCAAAGAGGCTGCCATCGATTGCAATGTGGCACCGGTCCGGTGTGGAGACTCAAAAAAGATCAACGTCGCCGGGATCTTCGCCAGTTCTTCCAGTCTCCTGGATTTTGGCCCGCCCTTTTGCGGTAAAAACCCGGCAAAAAGCACCGTGTCGCTTGGCAGGCCAGAGGCTACCAGCCCACTGAGCGGCGCGGAAGCTCCAGGGATAGGAATGACCTTGTGTCCGGCAGCGACAACGTCACGAACCAATCTGTATCCAGGGTCTGAAACAAGTGGCGTTCCGGCGTCGGAAACAAGCGCCACCGCCTTCCCGCTTTCCAATGTGCCCATGATCTTGGGACGCTGTTTGTCAGCGTTGTGCTCGTGATAGGGCATCAACGGTGTTTTCAAACCGAATTTCTGAGTAAGCGTGGACGTAACACGCGTGTCTTCACAAGCGATGACGCTGCTCGCGGCCAGGGTTTCCAGTGCTCGGACGGTAATGTCACCCAAATTGCCGATCGGCGTTGAAACGATATAAAGCGCCGGTTCCAGATTGGGGGCGGAAAAGACGTGTTCGGAGAGGCTGTAGCGGTTTTTGTCCCCGGACGGAGCAGGTAAATCTGTCGCCATGGCAGGTCCTTTCCTTCCGGCAGCACGGGGAAGGGTCCTGCCGCTGGAATGATTCATATCCTTGCGCTATCGCCTGAGCGCACCCGATGCAAGGCAAATCCACCGTTGATCAGATGGATATGCTGTTGAAACGCCATCAAAACTGGACAGGTTCGAAACGAATACGTAAGTCTTTCCCAAAGGGTGGATTGACAGATATGGCAAGCGGAATGCGGGGCGACGACGCGCAACAGCGCAGACGGTTATTCTTGAAAACGGCACTGGCCGGTACCGGCACGATGCTGCTTGGCGGGTGCGTGGGCTCGAACCTCGGATCTTATCCAGGCAATCAGATACAACCTGAAGCACAGCCACAGATCTCAGGCGAGGTGATCGGGTCCGGCTCGGTCCGCATCGGTCTTTTGTTGCCGCTGGCAAGTACCAGCACCGACGCATCTGTCGGCACAGTCTTTAAAAATGCTGCCGCTCTGGCCCTTCAGAATTTTCCAAGTGCCGATCTGCAGCTGCTGGTCAAAGACACGGGCGGAACGGCCACGGGAGGACGCGCTGCTGCCCAGGCTGCCATTTCCGAAGGTGCAGAACTCATCCTCGGCCCCGTGTTTTCTGCCGCGGTTTCAGGGGCCGCGCAGGCAGCTAGATCCAGTGGCGTTCCAGTGATCGCGTTTTCAACCGACACGTCCGTTGCTTCACGAGGCATCTATCTGCTGAGCTTCTTGCCTGAAGGCAACGTCAAGCGCATCATCGGATACGCCAACAGCCAGCGAAAAAGCTCTTATGCAGCCCTCATTCCGGAGAGCCCCTACGGTGCCGTGGTCGAAGCAGCATTCCGCCAGGAAGTCGGCCGAGGTTCGGGACGGATCGCCACAATCCAACGATACAAGCAAACCGGCTCGGATACCTCCGATCTGGTCGCCAAGACGTCGGCCTTGACATCGGTCCTCAACAATATCGATGCGTTGTTCGTGCCCGCTGGAGGGTCTGCACCAAGCACTGTCGTTCAGACACTCGTTGGGCAAGGCGCTGATTTCGGCAGGATCAAACTGCTGGGAACCGGACAATGGGACGTTGGCCAGATCAAAAGCAATCCAGCTCTCGCCGGCGCATGGTTCGCCGGCCCTGAAGATCAGAACTTCACCACTTTCGCGCAGCAATACCAGAAGACCTACGGCTCCGGACCGCCACGCAACGCCAGCCTTGCATATGATGGTGTGACGCTGTGCGCAGGTCTCGTGCGTGCGGCAGGCCAGCAGCGTTTTCAGCAGAATATTCTGACCAACCGCGACGGATTCATCGGTATTGACGGGCTGTTCCGCTTTCAGTCCAATGGCCTCAATCAGCGTGGACTCGCCGTCTTCCAGCTCACCGGCGCGGGTGTACAGGTGATATCGCCAGCGCCAAGGGACTTCAGGTCCGGCTTCTAGCGTGCTGCACACGTTCAGAACACGCCGCGCATTCGTCGGGGGTAGAAAGTCAAGATGCTGAGCGGCAAACAAATCGTATTGATCATCAGCGGTGGTATAGCCGCCTACAAGTCACTCGATCTAATCCGGCGCCTTAAAGAACGCGGGGCGCGTGTCGTTCCGGTCATGACAAGAGGCGCACAGGAATTCATCACACCTCTCTCCGTCGGAGCTCTGTCAGCCGAAAAGGTGTTCACCAGCCTTTTTGACCGGGAAGACGAACACGACGTTGGTCACATCCGGCTTGCCCGCGATCACGACATGATCCTGATTGCGCCAGCCACTGCCGATCTCATGGCAAAAATGGCGCATGGTATTGCCGACGACCTGGCAACTGCAGTTCTTTTGGCAACAGATGCACCCGTTCTGGTCGCTCCGGCAATGAACCCCAAGATGTGGCAGAACACTGCAACCCAGCGAAATTTCAAGACGCTGAAACAGCGTGGCTTGACCTTTTGCGGTCCTGCGTCGGGCGAGATGGCTGAAAGAGGAGAGGCCGGCGTCGGGCGAATGAGCGAACCGCTTGAGATCGTTGCGGCCGCAGAGGTTCTGCTGCGGGACATGGACGCCAAGGCCGGGAACCTGCCACTTACCGGCAAGCATGTTTTGATCACTTCCGGGCCGACCCATGAACCGATCGACCCCGTACGCTATATCGCCAACCGTTCATCCGGCAAGCAAGGTCACGCTCTGGCGAAGGCCGCCTTTGCAGCAGGTGCACGCGTCACGCTTGTGTCCGGACCTGTGACATTGCCCGATCCGGACAACATTGAAATACACCATGTTGAGAGCGCTGCGGAGATGCTGGAGGCCGTCAAGGCCAGCCTTCCCGCCGACATTGCGATCATGGCGGCCGCTGTCGCTGATTGGCGCGTGACATCCGAAGGCAAGCAGAAGATCAAGAAAGATGGGAGCGGCAGGCCTCCCATGCTGGATCTTGCCGAGAACCCCGACATCCTTAAAACCATCGGGCACCATTCTGACATGCGGCCCAGGCTGTTGATCGGCTTTGCCGCCGAAACGCAGGACCTTGTTGCCAATGCGCGAGCCAAACTGGAGCGCAAGAATGCCGACTGGATCGTTGCCAATGACGTCAGTCCCGAAACCGGCATCATGGGCGGTGATGCCAACACGATCCGGCTTGTCAGCAAGGACGGAGTGGAGGACTGGCCGCAAATGAGCAAGTCGGACGTTGCAGCCAGGATCATCGCACGCGCCGGCGCCGCCTTGACCTCCTGAGCTCGTTCTGAACTTGCGCTTCTGTTATGCGTCGAAGTTCATATAGCTCATGCTGATCGACCCATATTCATAACTCCGATGCAACAATTTGGGCCTAGCATTGGGCTCACCGGCCCCAAAGGCAAAGAAGAGCGGTAGAAGGTGTTCCTCGGTGGGATGGTTCCTGCGGAAGTCAGGCGCGGCTTCCAGATCTTCAAAATATTCGATGGAGCCTGTTTCCAGTCCCTGGTCCAGCCATCTGTCGAAGCCGGACACCCAATCGGGTGCCGGAGATCCCTGAGGCGCGATGTGGCGCAGATTGTGGGTCGTGCTGCCGGAACCGATTATCAGATACCCTTTTGTCTTTAACGGAGCGAGGCCTCTGCCAAGCTGAAAGAGCGAGGCTGGTGTGCTTCCGAAGGGCAAAGACAGCGCGATGACGGGAATATCCGCTTTGGGATAGGCAAGGGACAGCGGCACCCAAGCTCCATGGTCGAGACCCCATTCGCTGTCGAGGACGACGTCGTGACCTTGATTTTCAAGCAGACGAGCAACTTCGTCTACCTGATCCTCATCTGCAAATGCGGGATAGTCGATGCCGTAAAGCGGCTTCGGGAAGCCTTGAAAATCACGGTAAGTTCGCAGGCGGCCCGGAGCAGAAAGCTTCAAGCCTTGCGTTTCCCAGTGAGCCGACAGGATGATAATGGCTTCCGGAGTGGGCATGTCATCCGCGAATGACTTCAAAAATCGGCTGGCCGCCGTATCTTCCAGAGCAAGGGTCGGTGCGCCATGTGCGAAAAACACTGACGGCGTCTTGATCTCCTGCATCTCACACGCTCCGCTCATCCGTTCAGTTTGTTCAAGATGAACATAGGCGCAGTAGGCATCTTCATTAATGCCCTGATCGGAGAAGGCCTGTTCCCGGATCGTGAACAATAAAAAACCGCCTCCGGATGACCGGAAGCGGCAATTTTGCAATGCGATGATTGTTATCTGTAGCCGACATTGATCAGCTGAACACGGCGGTTGATCGCCGCATCCGGCTTGGATGGCTCGCGAAGCTGCTCTTCGCCCATACCCACGGCGAACAGATACTGGCTGGGAACCTGGAAAGTGGTGACAAGCGCTTCCCGTACTGCCTTTGCACGCCTGATGGAGAGTTCGAGATTATACTCGCGATCGCCCTTGGCATCGGTGTGCCCGACGATAAAGAAGGTCTGGCCTTGCAGATATGGCGTGTGCAATGCGTCCGCGATCAAACCGACTGTCTCATAGGACTCAGGTTTAATGCGCGCAGAATCAAAGTCGAAGGTAATTTCGATGTTGAACTGCCGCAAGGAAGCCAACTTGTCCCAAAGAGGCACGCCTTGTGGCGAGTTGGCGCCTGGATACTTCTGGATGTTTTCAAATGCTGCCTTTTGCAACGCATCTGCGCTGACATCTACTTTTTGCTGAGCACCCTGAAGTGAGTTGATGATCTCGTTCCGGTTCAGTTGTGTCTGCGCCGATGAACCCACGACCGCTGTCGTCATAACGGCGGCCGAAAGACCTGCCAAAAGAAGCTTTTTCATTTTAGTCTCCCAATCCGGTCTTAGCGGTAGCCAGCAAGATCAATTGCTGTGTTGCATTTTTCGCCGACAGAACGCTGTGCCTTCAAAAGGCAGCGCAAGACATGACCTGCGCCTTCCTTGACACCCTTGCACAGACGGCGGGCGTCATTGGTGCAGATCTTGGGAGCTGCGGCCTGTGCAGCAAGACGTTCCTGAATGAGGGATGCGACCACTGCGCGGTCGGCATTGCATTTTTGTGAGACTTTTGCCTCGTTTTGAGCAAGGCATTGACCGATGCCGTTATCCGCGAGCGTGGCACTCTTGCAGTATTTATCGATGTCCGCTCCGCAGCTTGCAGATAGTATTTTAATAGCTTCCGCAAAGCCGACGGTTTGGGCGGCAGCAGGAGCGTTCGCCATCAATAGCGTGGCCGTCAATGCAAAAATCAAACGTTTCATGTTGTGAATCTCCCAACCAGGGGCAAAAGGGAAACGACCGCTCACCCCAGACAACATTCCGACACGCCAGAGTGTTTCAGGAGATTTCTGCGACCGCAAGTATATCTTTGATTTTTCTGGTTAATGAGCTTTTCACCATTGCCAATCTTGACAGCGCTTTGCGAATGTCGTCCCTCGGCACAAATCAACATCCGGAACCTAATGATGCCCGTTACGTTGGAACTCAAGCGCCTGGACCATGGGTTGGACCTGCCCTTACCCTCCTATCAATCAGAACTTGCCGCCGGCCTCGACCTTTTGGCGGCGGTTGATGACCCTGTCACCCTGGCACCGGGTGAACGTATGCTCGTGCCGACAGGACTTTCCATGGCGCTGCCGGCAGGTTTCGAGGCGCAGGTCCGACCACGCTCGGGCCTTGCTGCAAAACATGGAGTTACGGTCCTCAATACGCCGGGTACCATCGACGCGGATTATCGCGGCGAAGTGAAGGTCATTCTGATCAACTTTGGCCAGGAGCCCTTTCAAATTTCCCGCGCCGATCGGATCGCGCAGATGGTTATCGCACCGGTGTTGCAGGCCGCGATTACGGAAGTTGATATTCTGTCTGAAACAAATCGTGGAACCGGCGGCTTCGGTTCAACGGGCCGCAGCTAAGAACCGGGAATGACAAGCGCATGACCCCCAGTCTCGTAATTTTCGATTGCGATGGTGTTCTGGTCGACACCGAACGCATGACCAATCAGAACATGGCAGATCTGGTCTCCGCACTTGGATTTGAAATCAGCGGCGCGGAATGTCAGCGCCGCTTCATGGGTCGTACGCTGGAGAACGTGAAGGAGATGGTCGAAGATCTGATCGGGCACAAGCTGCCTGACGACTGGCCAGATCAGGTTCGCATGCGTGACCTTGAAAGCTTCAAGTCCGGTGTTCCAGCCATCGAAGGCATCGAAGGCGTTCTGGATGAGCTGGACAGACGCGGGGTCCCCTACTGCGTCGGGTCTTCGGGAAAGTATGAAAAGATGCACGCAACGCTTGGCAGTTCCGGCTTGCTGCCTCGCGTCAAAGACCGTCTTTTCTCCGCACAGGACTGCGAACGTGGCAAACCTTCACCGGATGTCTTTTTGCTCGCCGCGAAAACAATGGGGCACCCGCCTGAAACCTGCGTCGTCATTGAAGACAGCCTGCCCGGCGTCCGGGCTGCCGTCGCTGCCGGAATGACCGTTTTTGCGTTTGCGGAAGATCCAGCGTCTGACAAAGAGGCACTGCGCTCGGCCGGTGCTGTTCTCTTTGAAGAAATGGCCGACCTTCCCGATCTTCTCTTTTCCAATACTTAGGTAATTCCTAGAAAATGGTTCCGCGGTCCACCGCGGATAGGCGATCTGCACCCCTTATATCTTTGCTGGGCGCATACTATCTTATCGCACCAGACCAAGGATACTGCCGGAAACGCGAATGCCCGGCAAACAGGGAGATTGCCATGTCCATGACGACCAGCGGCCGCGGAAAGATCTATTCCTCGATTACCGAAACCATTGGCGATACACCGATCGTGCGGCTCAACCGGCTTGCCCAGGCTCACGGCGTCAAAGGCAACCTTCTGGCGAAACTTGAGTTCTTCAATCCGATCGCAAGCGTCAAGGACCGCATTGGCGTTGCCATGATCGAAGCGATGGAAAAAGACGGCAAGATCGCTCCAGGCAAGACCACACTTGTCGAGCCGACCTCCGGCAACACAGGCATTGCATTGGCCTTTGTCGCAGCGGCCAAGGGATACCGACTCATTTTGGTGATGCCTGAGACCATGTCTGTCGAACGCCGTAAGATGTTCAAGATCCTTGGCGCCGAACTGGAACTGACAGAGGGTCCAAAAGGCATGAAGGGCGCAATTGCGCGCGCAGAAGAACTGCTTGGCGAAATCGACGGTGCCGTTATGCCCCAACAATTCGAGAACCCCGCCAACCCCGAAATTCACCGCAACACGACTGCGCAGGAGATCTGGAACGACACCGATGGCAAAATCGATGTGTTTGTTTCAGGAATTGGAACCGGCGGTACAATTACAGGCGTAAGTCAGGTTCTGAAGGAGCGCAAACCGGACCTTCACGTGGTTGCCGTCGAGCCGTCAGACAGTCCGATCCTGTCGGGTGGCAATCCTGGCCCGCATAAAATCCAGGGCATTGGAGCGGGCTTCGTCCCGGGTGTCCTTGAAACATCGATCTATGACGAAGTTCAAACCGTCGAGAATGACGACGCTTTTGCGATGGCCCGCGAAGTTGCCAAGCTTGAAGGCGTGCCCGTCGGTATTTCCTCCGGAGCTGCGCTGACCGCGGCCATTCGTGTTGGGAAACGTGACGGGATGGAAGACAAGAACATTGTCGTGATCATCCCGTCTTTTGCGGAACGCTACCTGTCGACAGCGCTCTTTGACGACGTCTGATAACATCCGTCCCGCGGCAACCGCCGTGGGGCGGCCTGCCGGGAAGAACGTCAGACCTGCCTCTCCATTCTGGTTGCTGAGGAAAACCCGAACACATATTTGAGCGGTCCTGTTTCCTCGCGGCTCAATGGCATGAACCCCTGCCTTTCGTAAAGAGCACGCGCGCGGGGATTTGTGTCGATCACGTCAAGGCGCACCCGAGACAGTTGCTGTCTTTGTGCTTCAATGCAAACTGCGTCCAGCAGCTTTGTGCCGATGCCCTGACCTCGCGCCCGCTCGCTGACGAAAATACCATCCATCAACAAGATCCCTGGCTCCACGTCACGCTCGAGCACATCAAGCACCATACCACGCCAGAAGCCCCCGAAGGGGCCGAATACGGCCGTCATGTCCGACAGCTCACCGGCAACCAGAGCTCCTTTGGCGGTCTTGAAACCGGCGAGACCAAGCAAGTCTCCCTCTCGGCCGAGTGCGCTGATGGCAAAGTCCGGATCCAGGATCCTCTCGATCAACTGCATCGCTTTGCGTTCAGGTGACAGGACCTTGCCGAGCTTTCCCCTGAAGGCCTGCCAGAAAAGGCCTGCTGCAACAGGCCGCTGGTCTTCCGGAAACCCCGGAACAATTGTTATGCCATCCGACATAAACAGGCCTAACGAACGATGACAGCTGTTCCCGTTGCGCTGACCATGAGCATCGATCCGTTCTGGCCAACCGTTTCGTAGTCAAGATCAACCCCGATGACGGCATTTGCACCAAGTGCCTGGGCTTGTTGACACATTTCATCAACGGCAATCTTGCGCGCCTTGGCAAGTTCTTCCTCGTATGCACCGGAGCGACCACCGACAATATCTCTGATGCCTGCGAAGAGATCCTTGAACAGGTTGGCTCCCAAAATCGCCTCGCCTGTCACGAGACCCTTGTAGTCCAGGTCCCGGCCTTGAATTGTGTTGGTGGTGGTGACAAGCATCCTGTTTCTCCGTTTACGGCATCCGCGCAATGACATGGGTTGGCCGATCGAGCATTGCAAGGAAATCGGGCAATTGCCAGATGCCGTTGGTTGTCCCTCTGGGCACGGGAATACATTTGAAGATCCTAGGCCTGATCAAGACCAAACAATTCTTCAAGTCTTTTCCGATGAAAAATGTAGTCTGGCACAAAGCCGTCAATTCCTCATTCCTCAAAAGGAAACGCCATGAAGGCCGTGTTCTTTGAAGCCTTTGCCCGGACACCGAAACTCGCCACCCTCCCGGATCCGGCACCGGAGGCACACGGTGCTGTTTTGAAAGTTGAGGCGACAGGTGTCTGCCGAAGCGACTGGCACGGCTGGATGGGCCACGATCCGGATATCGTTTTACCGCATGTTCCGGGCCATGAACTTGCCGGCATCGTTATGGAGGTTGGAAAGGACGTCCGCCGATGGAAGCCGGGTGACCGGGTAACGGTGCCCTTTGTCGGCGGATGCGGCACTTGTTCCGAATGTCACGCAGGTCATCAACAAGTTTGCGAGAACCAGTTTCAGCCAGGGTTTACACACTGGGGGTCATTTGCGGAATACGTGTCCATTCACAACGCCGACCTCAATCTCGTTGCTCTGCCCGATGACATGGCTTTCGCAACGGCCGCAAGTCTTGGATGCCGCTTTGCCACGTCATTTCGCGCTGTCGTTGATCAGGCAAGAACATCTGCTGGAGAATGGGTTGCCGTTCATGGGTGCGGCGGTGTCGGTCTCTCGGCTGTCATGATCGCAAATGCCATTGGCGCTAACGTTGTGGCAATCGATATCGCGGATGAGAAACTTTCCCTTGCCCGAGATCTTGGCGCCGTTGCCACGATCAACGGCGCTTTGGAACCAGATGTCGCCGGCGCGGTCATTGAGCTCACGCGCGGCGGCGCTCACGTCTCGGTCGACGCCCTTGGCCATCCAACGACCTGTTTCAATTCCATACAGAACCTGAGGCGCCGAGGACGGCATGTCCAAGTCGGCCTGATGCTGGGCGACCAGAGCACCCCGCAGGTTCCGATGGCGAAGGTGATCGGGCAGGAACTGGAAATTTTGGGCAGCCACGGCATGCAGGCTCATCGATATGACGCCATGCTGGACATGGTAACAACCGGAAAACTGCACCCCTCCCGCTTGGTTGGCGAGGAGATCAGCCTCGAACAGTCAATTGCGGCACTCACGTCGATGGACCGCTTTCAATCCGTCGGCGCGACTGTCGTGACTCAGTTCTGATCTTTGGAAGCACAGCCGCTTGAGCGCGCTATTCCTGCTCAGGCCGCACGGCGCGACATGTCCTGGCCACGATAACTGAGGGCTTCCGCAAGATGGATACGGCCAACGCTGTCCATGCCGTCCAGATCGGCCAGCGTACGGGCCAGCTTGAGAACGCGATGATAGCCGCGTGCACTTAGATGCAGCCGTTCGGCGATTTCGTGCAGGAAAGCCAACCCTTTGCTGTCAGTTTGGGCGATTGTCTCAACGGCAGAAGCCGGAGCCTGGGCGTTGGTCCGGCAGGGCAATCCCAATGCCAGAAACCTCTGCTCCTGTATCCGGCGCGCCTCTGCCACCCTTGCTGCAACTGCCGACGACGCCTCACTTACGGCGGGACCAATCAGATCAGACGCAGTAACGGCCGGCACGTCGATCCGCAGATCAATCCGATCAAGCAGCGGCCCGCTGACCCTGGCCTGATAGTCGGTCACACACCGCTCGCCGCGCCGGCACTGGTGGCCGGGCTCCCCAGCATGCCCGCAGCGGCACGGGTTCATCGCGGCAACCAGCTGAATGCGGGCAGGATAGGTAACCCGGTGGTTGGCCCTGGCAATGACGGCTTCACCGGATTCAAGCGGCTGGCGCAAACTGTCGAGGACCTGGGGATTGAACTCCGGCAACTCATCCAGAAAGAGCACACCATTATGCGCCAGAGACACTTCTCCGGGTTTTGCCTTCAGGCCGCCACCCACAAGTGCGGCCATGGACGCTGAATGGTGCGGTGACCGGAAAGGCCGCCTGTCGGTCAGTTTCCCTTCCGCAAGCTCTCCGGCCAAAGACGCGATCATCGAGACCTCCAGCAGTTCGCGCGGTGTCAACGCGGGCAGTATGGAGGGCAGACGACTGGCCAGCATGGATTTGCCGGAACCGGGCGGGCCGGTCATCAGCAGGTTGTGGCCCCCGGCAGCTGCAATTTCCAAGGCCCGGCGTGCACTTTCCTGACCTTTGACTTCGGCAAGGTCAGGCATGATGCCTGCATTGCTGTGCAGCTTTGCGGTCGGTCGGGACAGAACCTGGGTTCCCTTGAAGTGATTGGCCAGCTGAATGAGCGATCTGGGTGCAAGAACATCCATGTCCTTGTCCGCCCATGCGGCCTCACCTCCGCTTGCCTCGGGACAGATAAGACCCTTGCCCAGTGCATTAGCGCCCATCGCGGCAGGCAATACGCCCGTGACCGGTGCTAGGGTTCCGTCGAGCCCAAGCTCACCAAGTACGACATAACTTTCCAGGAATTCTGCCGGTATCGCACCAATTGCCGCCATGATCCCAAGGGCGATGGGAAGGTCATAATGTGATCCTTCCTTGGGCAAGTCCGCAGGCGCCAGGTTGACCGTCACCCGCTTTGCCGGCAGTGCAAGACCGGAGGCGCTGAGCGCTGCCCGCACGCGTTCCCTGCTTTCAGCAACTGCCTTGTCCGGAAGACCGACAATATTGAACATCACCGCGCCCGGTCCGACATGCACTTGCACATCCACCGTCACTGCATCGATGCCCTGAAACGCGACTGTCGCTATCCGGCTGACCATAACCTGCTCACTACCTTAAGATGCAACGCATCGAAGCATATCCGTGATCAGGATTCAAGAACAGAAGAAGAACAAATTATCCTGACAGTCAGCAAACCATTGCAGGCCGTCCAGGATAATAGTTGCAGGGCCGCTCCACGCCGGAGAGAACGTCCTGCAAATAGGGCGGAACGCAATAGTGTTCATCCAAAGTCAGACGGTTCGCCTCAAGCCATTGAGAGACAAGCTCGATCAGCATTTCCGGGTCTTTTTCAAACATCGCCCGGCACACTTCCATCTCGAGCTGCGCACTTGTCTTCACCGCCTGTGTAATAATCATTGGCCCAATCACTGTTCTTTATTATCAATTTATACGTGCTTATATCGTGCCTGCAATTTTAGGAGTTTTCCAGCAAATAGCAGTTATGCGCACATCCGGCGCCATAACTGAGTGTTATGCATGCGGTGGCATCACGGCTTTGCCGCGAACGGCAATCACGGCGAGACTGCAACAGAGTAGACCGGCTGCCATAAACAGGCTTGAATGACCGGTTGCCGGGATAAGGAACCCGCTGATGACCGGCCCGATACCTTGTCCTAGCGAGATCAAAAAGAAGGTGAAGCCGAAGCCTATTGACGGAGTTTCGAAAAAGATACGCATGCTCCACATGCCAAATAGCGCCGTCATCACGATAAAGCCTGCACCGAAACACGCCGCAGACACATAGATACCGACCTTTGTCCCGATCAAAAGCGGCAGCGTTCCGACCGCAGCGCCGACGATCAGAGACAGCATCACGTAGGTTTGGCGAAGGCCCCAACGGTTCACCAGTCCGCCTGCAAAGCAGCCCGTAACGCCAGCTATGCCAAGCACGATCCAGAACAGCACTGCATCGCGCGGGTTGCCGGTGAGCATGTAAAGAAGTTCAACAGCGTAGGTCCAGTAGACCGCAGTGATGATGCCGAACAGAAATGCGGCTATGAATAGCGGCCGGGCGGTCCGTTCCCCGAGCAGTCTGAAAGAGACCGTCAATGCTGCGGGTTTTGTCTGCGCGCTGCGCTGTGGCAATGCCAGCAAATTCCAGACCGTGATAAGCAATGCCAGTGCTGCAAAGGCCATCCAGGCAAGCCGCCAGTCTTCCCCGGCATAAAGGGCAAGAGGCCCCGCAATGGCGACACCGAACCCGGTTCCGGAGTTGATCCAGGCATATACCGTGTTCTGACGGCCGGGTGCGGTGTGACGGACAATGACATCGGAGAACGGCGGATAAGCAAGACCCGGGCTGGTGCCGGCCACAAAGACCCCGAAGGCCAGCGTCCAGGGGTCCGGCGCCAAGGCGATGATCGCCATGCCGAGAGCCGCTGCAAGGCCGCCAAGCAAGATGGGAAGGCGTGGCTCGACAAAGGTCGACAACCAAGATCCGGCGAAGGTCGCCGCCAGATACCCCAGATAGGAAGCACCGGCGATCAGCCCGATAGTCTCGGGAGAGAGGCCGAATTCCTGGCGAATGTCGGGGAGAAATAATCCGAAGCAGTACCTGGCCAGTCCGTAAGTGACGGCAACAATGGCTAGTCCCGCGGCGGTCAGGCCACGGGTTTGTGCTGCGGACACCTCACACCCGGCGGGAGAGCTGGAAATGAAGTGTCTGGTCATCGGTCATGGTCTCACCGGTGATTTCGAAATGACCGCCAAGCTGTCTGTAGTGGCGATACTGCTCAAGTGTAAGTTTCAGGCAGAAGTTGGAAACATGCAAGATTCTTCCATTGATTGCATCCTCAAACTCCTCACCCAGAATGGCGACGAAGGCACTTTCCCCATCATGAAACGCCACGGGCAGCAGAAAGAACCGATTCAAGCTTGGCAAATCCCTATGGACGGCCCGCTCAAAAGCAATCCTCGAAAAGCGCTGCATGGCGGCATGGGCATAAAACCCCGGGATCTTTTCAATCTGTCCGGCAGCATAAAGCTGGCTCTCGGACAGAAGAAGATCACCCGAACGCGCAATCGATCTGAGCCACTTGTTCACCACATATGGGTCGTCATTGCCTTCCTGAAAGCCGAGCATGGTAACCAGTGCCGTAGGCGCGCCCGGTTCCAGAATGTCCGTGAGTCGAAAGGCTTCAAACGGTGCTGTGATGAATTGCATCGGCAGATGAGGCAGCATCTGTTTCAATACCGACCGCATCGGGGCTGCCGACATAGGGTTTATATCGACGGCAACATAGCGATCGATTTCAACTCCGAGCTCGGTCAAGGTGCTCAGAATAAATGCGGTTTTGACCGGTTCCGGACCCAGTTCGACATAAACGAGACTGTTGCCGTTCAGCGACGAGACAACAAGGTTCAGGCATTGCCGCAATGCCAGTTTGAACGACATGCCGTCGTCGTGCAGGCGACCCAGGTCGTCGGAACCGACGCCAAATTGGTTAAGCTGGCGCATAAGCTGGAACACTTCGTCGAGATGTTCGGTTGCTGTCTCCGCACTACCGGCATTTGTGTACTTGACCCGATTGTCCTGGGTGAGGATGCGCTCGGGGCCAAATTCCGTATGGGAGGCGATGGACTGATGAACTCTGTGCTGCAACGTCAGCGTCTGGCCCTCAAAATTCAATAGATCAGGCTGGCTTTCCGCCTGTCGGCCTGGAGTGTCGATCGAAAAGGCAAAGGTCATGGAAGTTACTCGAATTGACTGTACCATTTCCCGGATTACGGGATATTGAAGCGCTTTCTAAATTTATAATTGAACAAACTCATAATGAAACGTTATGATTGTCCTGCGCTGGAAGAGAGGCTTGGAGAACGGGTTCCGCGCGAAAACGGAGGCAGGGACGTGACCATCGGCCGATTTAATATCGAGTTGCTGGAGGCCTTTGTGGCGGTTGCCGAGGCCGGCAACGTGACCCATGCGGGATCGAAGCTGAACCGGACGCAGCCCTGTGTCAGCACCCAGTTGCGACGTCTAGAGGACCGTGTTGGCAAACCTTTGATCGAGCGCACGGCCCGCACAATGAACCTGACACCCGCCGGACGCATTCTCTACCAGCATGCCACTGAAATTCTGCGGTCACACGAAGAAGCCCGCCTTCGCCTGTCAGCACCTGAATTGACCGGAACTGTGCATGTTGGCTTGCCCGAATGGTTTGCGACCGGTCAGCTACAGTCGATTTTCTGCAATTTTGTGCGCATTCACCCCAACGTCAAACTCGAGATGACCGTTGCCGACAGCGCAACGTTGCACGATATGCTGTCAGCCAACGAGATCAATCTGGCCATCGCATTGGTATCGCCTGTGAAACCTTCACCGAACGGCTTGGTTGAAGAACCTCTTTATTGGGCCGTCAGTGAAACCTGCGCATTGGCCGACCCTTTGCCGTTGATCCTGTTTCCAGAACCCTGTCCTTTCCGCGAGCTTGCCTTCAGCGCATTGGCGCGGGCCGGCCGGCAATGGTATGAGCGCATTACCACGACCAGCGTTGCCGCGGCACAGGTTGCCGTGCGATCCGGCGCAGGTCTTTGCTGTTTTCCCGCAGGAGCAATTGTCGACGGGATCAAGATACTGAGAGAGCAGGACGGCTTTCCAGATCTGCCTGCGAGCCAACTGGCGATCTATACACCTTCCAAAACACAGTCTCCTATTGTCGACTATCTGGAAGAGCATCTGACCGCTCTGCTTCAAAACGCGATTTCGCCAGGGTCCGCCCTGGCGGGCAAGATGCAACCGGACCTAAGAGTGGTGTGAGTCCTTTGTTCCTGACAGGATCAGGAACTTGTCGGCTCTAGCAACGATGGCCAGCATCATTTTCGGGGCGTTCGATTTTCGACAGCAGCCCTGAACGTCCGTCCAACCGGCACTTCGTGGCCATTCTTCAACAACAACACAGTCCTGCCGTTCAGCCGGCTGCGTCCCGTCACGGCGTGCAAAGCCACCCAGTGAGATCTATGTGTCTGGACACCTTTTTCGCCTGCCGCCTCTGAAACGGCATCCCGAAAACGCATAGCAAGAAGTGCGGAACCCCTCTCGGTTTCAACCTCGACATAGTGGTCTCGTGCCGTCAAACGCAGGAGACGACCGCGAGTGTGCAGCGGCAATCTGTCCAAAAGCTTTGGACGGGACCACTCTTTGGTGGTGATCACAGGTGCTGCGAAAATATGAAAAAAGACGGTCAGGCATCCAATCGCGAGAACGCAATGCCCATAAAGTGGCAACAAGTGGCCATTGAGCGGGTTGGTGCCGAAAAGTGCCCACACCAGGGAAACCACAAGACAAACGGGTATCGCGGTCAACGCTGAAACGGCAAAAATCTCCACGAAAACCGGAACATTCCTGCACCTTAGAAATCTTTCGATTGCCGTTGCGGTCGCGTGTCCGATCGAAGCGGTTCCGATGACGATCATACCCCAATAAAGCAACCGCATGGCTGGTGCATATGCGCCATAGGTCCCAAACGGGCCAATCAACGCGAGAAATACCGCCACCGTGACCAGGAGCGCCAGTGTCTGCCTCGAAACAAACGGCGCCGCGCAATCGCGCGCGAAGTGGCGCAACAAGGCGTCGTTCGCGAAATCTGGCTGCATCTGGCGAAATCCTCCTTGTTACAAGCTTTCTGGCGCGGTCAATGACGAAACAGGAAGTTTACTTCAGAAGCGAGAGAGAGGCCATGTTCCCGATCCGTTCGAAGCCGTTTATGGCGATGATTTTGCCGGTATTTTTTTGTTTGACCAGCCTTTCCTTAACCGAAGGCGCTCCAGCCTGCTCGACCGTTGCCTTTGAAAGCGCTCAACGTCCGATGCTCGCCTACAATTTTGATTTTGAAGCCACCGGCGCAGGTTTTCTGACCGTCAACTCCTCAGGCAGCAGAAGGCAATCCATTACCGAAGGCCGTCCTGCAAGCTGGACAGCCGAATATGACAGTTTGACCATTAATCAGGTTGGCCCGGGCATGCCCGCCGCCGGGATGAATACGGCAGGACTTGTCGTTACCTTGATGTGGAACAAAGAAGCCGTTTTCGGAGGGCCGGAAGACCTGCCTTCGGTCAGCGAACTGGAATTCATTCAGCGCTTGCTTGATCTTTCAGGATCCGTGGAAGACGCTCTGCAGCACGCAAACGACGTTCGGATCGACGGACTTGTGCCGATCCATTATTTCCTTTTTGACCGGACAGGAGAAGCTGCCGTTCTCACCCCTGGAAAATCCGGTTTGCTTGTTCATCAGGGCGTCGACCTGCCTGTACCTGCATTGACCAACACGCCTTATCCGGAAGCTCTCCTTCATCTGGGTCAATCGAGAGGATACGGCGGCACATTACCGGTTCCTCAGAACCAAAGCCTGGGCACCCAAAATAGCCTTGACCGCTTTGCAATCGCGGCCAATGCGGCACGTCAGTCCAAAGGTCGGACAAGCACAGACGAAGCCTTTAACCTGCTGAACAAACTGGCCAACTCGGAAACACGCTGGCAAATGGTGTTCGATCCGAAGGGCCAAAAGATCTGGCTGCGCATTACAGGCTCATCACTGGAACACCTGCTTGATCTCTCAAAGCTGGACTTTGCTTGCCAGGTACCGCCCCTTGCTATCGATTTGCGTCAGTTGAGCCCGGAGTTTAAGGCGAGGAACCTGTCGCCAATTCAGCCAGATACTCTCGGCGAAAGTCTCGCCGAAGTGCTTTCCTCCATGCGTCAGACGGCGCATCTTGGCCGCGCGGAAATTGCCGGCGCGATCGCAACCGGTTTGATTTTCTCATCAAGCTGCACCGCAAAGTGATTCCTGCTAAAGTTGACGTTGCGTAGGGTCAGCGCGCTGCCCAGCGCTGCGTCAACCGGAGGGGACTAGCCATGTGCGATTTCTGCGTTATCAATTCCGTCAAACAGCGCATGCTGTCCCGACGCGACTTCTTCAAGACGACTGCCGCCGGCGCCGGTGTTGCAGCCGCGACGGCCCTTTCCGGCGCTATGCCGGCCATGGCGCAAACGCCGACAACCATTTCAGACATGACCCACGAGCTGCACCCAGCCTTTCCGACTTTCGGCGGCGAGCCGCAATTCGAACTGAACCGGATCTTCGACTTTGCAAAGGACGGCTACAATTTGTTCGAGATGCGCGTCAACGAGCATACCGGTACCCATCTGGATGCACCGCTGCATTTTTCCGCGGACGGACAGTCGGTTGCCGAAATCCCTGTCGAAAACCTGGTCGCACCACTTTGCATCGTCGATATTCGAGCCAAAGCGGCAGAAAATCCCGACGCGCAAGTGACGCCGGACGATCTCAAGGCCTGGATGTCCTCGAATGGCGATATTCCGCAAGGGGCTTGCGTCGCAATGAATTCCGGCTGGGCCGCCCATGTCGATAGTGACAGGTTTCGCAATGCCGATGCCGATGGGGTCATGCATTTTCCCGGCTTTCATGTTGAAGCCACCAAAATGCTGATGGAAGAAGCCGATGTGGTCGGCATCGCGGTTGACAGTCTGTCGCTTGACCACGGCATCTCAAAAGATTTCGCCGTCCACTACGATTGGCTGCCGAGCAATCGCTGGGGCCTGGAATGCATCGCCAACCTCGATGCGCTTCCCGCCACGGGAGCGACACTGATCGTTGGTGCGCCCAAAAATCGGGGAGGGACCGGTGGACCCTCGCGCGTTATGGCGATGGTGTAACGGCTCCTAAGCTCCGAGTTACAATGACAGCGTTTAGTGCGCATCGTCCCAGTTGTCGGCCGCGCGGGCGTCGACCTGCAGCGGTATGGAGAGAGTGAGCGCTGGATCGCAGGCATTTTCCATGACGTCCCTGATCACCGGGATCGTCTCGTCAACCTGCGCATCCGGGACCTCAAAAATCAGTTCATCATGCACTTGCAGCAGCATTTGAGCATCCAGCTTGGCGCCATTCAGTGTGTCTTCCATGCGCACCATCGCGCGGCGCAGAATGTCGGCGGCTGAACCCTGGATCGGAGCATTGATGGCCGCGCGTTCATAGAAGGCTCGCATGTTGGGGTTCTTGGTGTTCACTTCAGGATAATGCGCCTTGCGGCCGAATATCGTCGCCACATAACCATCTGCATGAACCTTCTTTTTGGTCGCTTCCATATAGTCCCGGATGCCCGGGAACCGCTCAAAATAGGTTTTGATGTAGTCACCGGCTTCGCCACGCGATATGCCCAGCTGATTGGCAAGACCAAAGGCAGAGATACCGTAAATAATGCCGAAATTGATGGCCTTTGCCTGACGGCGAACCATCGGGTCCATGCCCTCAATCGGCGTGCCGAACATCTCGCTGGCCGTCATGGCGTGAATATCGAGCCCGTCTTCAAAAGCCTTCTTGAGCTGAGGGATATCTGCAATATGGGCGAGAACCCGCAGTTCGATCTGGCTGTAATCGGCCGAAACCAATTTATGTCCTGCTTCAGAGACAAACGCCTGGCGGATCTTTCGCCCCGCCTCGGTCCGCACCGGAATATTCTGAAGGTTCGGTTCAGAGGAGGACAGCCGGCCCGTTGTGGTCGACGCGAGCGCGTAAGACGTATGCACCCGTTTGGTCTCGGGATTGATGTAACCCGGCAATGCATCGGAATAGGTCGACTTCAGCTTTGACAGCTGGCGCCATGCGACAATTTTCGACGGCAGTTCGTGCCCTTCGGTAGCCAGGTCCTCAAGGACCTGAGCCGAGGTTGACCAGGCACCCGTTTTAGTTTTCTTGCCACCGGGCAATCCCATCTTGCCGAACAGAATGTCGCCCAGCTGCTTGGGTGAGCCAATATTGAAAGTCTCACCCGCCAATTCGTAAATCTCAGATTCCTGCGCGGCCATGCCCTGCGCAAAATCGCCGGAAAGCCTGGACAGCATTTGCCTGTCGACGGAAATGCCGCGTTTTTCCATGCGCGCCAGCACCGGAACCATTGGTCGTTCCAGTGTTTCATAGACTGTCGCCATGCGATCAGACGCTAGGCGCGGCTTGAGGATCATCCAGAGCCGTAAGGTCACGTCGGCGTCTTCCGCTGCATAAGCTGTCGCCTTGTCGATAGCTACCTTGTCAAAGGTGATCATCGACTTGCCGGAGCCGCAGACTTCCTTGAACGGGATCGGCTTGTGGTCGAGCCATCGCTCCGAAAGCTCATCCATGCCATTGCCGCCCTTACCGGCGTCAACCGTATAGGAGAGCAGCATCGTGTCGTCGAACGGACCGATGTCGACACCGTAGCGGGTCATGACCAGCCAGTCGTATTTGAGGTTCTGAGCGATTTTCAGCACCGACGGGTCTTCGAGCATCGGCTTCAGAACGTCCAGTGCGTCCTGAATGGGTATCTGGTCCGGCAAAAGACCTCCGCCACCTAACAGGTCGCCTTCGCCGTCAACATGGGCAAGCGGCACGTAGCAGGCTTTCCCGGGTTCGGTGGACAGTGACAGGCCGACAAGATCCGCCTGCATGGCGTTCAAAGACGTGGTTTCGGTGTCGAAGGCGACATAGCCTTTTTCAAAGGCAGCTTCACACCATTCTTTCAGGCGGTCGATCGATGTGACGGTTTCATAGGCACTGGAATCAATCGCGATTGCCTTGACGCTTTCGGCACGCGCATCAGCAACCGCCTGCGGCACCATCATGCCTTCAACGCCAGCTGCACCGTCACTCGGAATCGCACCAGAGCTTGTGTCGACGCGTTCAGCCATCCGGCCCTTGTGATCAGGAACATCCCATCCCGGAACCTGGAACTCACTCGCCTCGACATTGGTAACGTCGGCCCCGGTTGTTTCAGCAACCCGTTTTGTGAGCGTGTTGAAGCCCATGGCCTTGAGAAAACCAACCGCTTTGGGGCCATCCATTTCGATGACAGAGAGATCACCGACAGGTGTTTCCACCGGAACATCCTGTTTGAGCGTCACGAGTTCCTTCGAGACACGGGCCTGATCCGCAAACTCAATCAGGTTTTCACGGCGCTTCTTCTGCTTGATCGTATCGGCCTGGGCAAGGAGTGTTTCCAGATCGCCGAATTCGTTGATCAAAAGAGCGGCGGTCTTAAGGCCAATACCCGGGACGCCCGGAACGTTGTCGACACTGTCTCCGGCCAGCGATTGAACCTCGATGACCTTGTCCGGACCAACGCCAAATTTTTCGAAGACTTCGGTCTCGCCGAAGACCTTGTTTTTCATTGTGTCGATCATGCCGACTTTGGGACCGATCAATTGCATCAGGTCCTTGTCGCCCGACACAATCGTGACCTGTGCACCCTGTTCAGCCGCCTGACGGGCGTAGGTCGCGATCAAATCATCTGCCTCGAACCCTGCCTGCTCTACGCAATGCACCGAAAATGCGCGCGTTGCCTCGCGGATCAGCCCGAATTGCGGCACCAGGTCTTCCGGTGGCTCGGGCCTGTGGGCCTTGTATTCGGGATAGATCTCGTTTCGGAACGTTTGTGCGGAATGGTCGAAGATGACAGCAAAATGAGTCGGTTCATCGCCTTCTTCCGGGGTCAGGCCCTCCTGCAACAGCTTCCAGAGCATGTTGCAGAAACCCGAGACCGCCCCAACCGGCAGTCCGTCCGGCTTACGCGTCAGCGGTGGCAACGCGTGGTACGCACGGAAAATGAATGTGGAACCATCGACCAGAATCAGGTGGTCGTCAGCGGTGAGGGCGGGGGAAGAGCTTTGCGTCGACATGGCGCGGATCATGCCCGGAGCGTGCGCGAGAGAAAAGTCCTAATGTCAAAAATTCAAAGGGCGTCCCGACACGCGCTGGCAATCCAACGCTTTCGCACAAGTGAACCGCACCAGCTTCTCGTTCAAGCGCGCATAAATGTCGGATTTTTGCTTTCACGTTGAAAATAAATGGGTCATTATAGTCATTGCTTGGTTTTCCATTCGGCACAAAGTGCCGGGAAACGAACAGGGAATTCGGACGCGGCGGACCCATATCGGGCGCTGAATGCCGAAGCCGCCCCCGCGACTGTGTGCGGAGAGCGCTGACCGGATATGCCACTTGCAGCAAAAACTGCAGGGAAGGCCCGGCCAAGTGCCTTGACCCGCAAGCCAGGAGACCTGCCAGGCATATCTTGCAAACCGGGCCGTCGGGTGTGACGGCGACGAGGACATCATGACGACACAAACTTCAAAAGCCACGCTTTCCCTGACAAAGATCGTACCGCTCGCTTTCGCAGCGGTTCTGGGAATTGCAATCATTTCGATTACCGGTCACGTGCAGGCGAGCGCCTTGCATGACGCGGCACACGACGTGCGCCACGCGACCGGATTCCCGTGCCACTAAAATGCTATCGCGATTGTTGATCAGCGGCTTGTTCGCTGGCGCTGCTGCCGGGCTTATTGCGGCCCTGCTGCAGCTTTATTTCGTGCAACCCGTCCTTCTGCATGCTGAACTTTATGAGTCCGGCGAGCTGGTGCATTTCGGTGCCCAGGCCGTCAGTGCGCATCAGGACATTGGGGGCATTGATCTCGTGCGTGACGGGCTGAGCGTGGTGTTCACGATGCTCACTTATACAGGATACGCCTTCATTCTGCTGGTTCTGATGGCCATTGCTGAAATGCGCGGTGCGACAGTGAACGGGCGTACCGGACTGATCTGGGGTCTTGCAGGCTTCGTGGCATTTCATTTTGCACCAGGCTTTACGCTGGCGCCGGAAGTGCCGGGTGTTGCGGCAGCCGATGTCTATGCAAGACAGATCTGGTGGTGGGCAACAGTCCTTTCGGCGAGTGCCGGCCTTTGGCTGATTGCATTTGGCGGCAATTGGCTGGCTTGGGGTTCAGCTGCGGTTCTTTTGTTGGCTCCGCATGTGATCGGTGCTCCTGAGCCGGATTCTTTTACAGGGCCGGTTCCAACAGAAATTGGTGCGCTCTTTGCCAGCCGCGCCTTTGGCGTCGGAATGGCCGCCTGGCTGCTGCTTGGTTGCTTTGCGGGATTCTTCTGGCAGCGCGAAGGTGCCAGGATCAGTTCAATCCAGACTGCCTGAACCCGATCTCAGACAAGAAACGACCGGGCGGAACCAGGTGTTTCGCCCGGCTTCTTTTTGCAGAAACAAGGGACACGAATGGAACGTTCACTCGCACTTTTCGTCATCGGCCTGATCTTTGGTGGCGGCATCGGCTTCGTTGCAGCAGCCAGCAACGGCATCACGCTGGACGGGCACGACCATTCCGATCCGAATGCTCACCAGCTGCACGCAGCGTCAAATCAGCGCGATTCCGATCACTCCGGTCACCACGCCGGGCACAACCACGACGAAATAGTTTCCGTGCCTTCTGGTCCGGAGGCACCGACACTCGAGATCAGCGTCTCACCTGATCCGGCGAGCGGCTTCAATCTTCACATCAAGACCGAGAATTTTACCTTCGCCCCCGAGCGGGCAAGTCTTGATCACGTGCCGGGCGAAGGCCATGCGCATGTTTATGTCAACGGTGCGAAAGTCACCCGGCACTATAGTTCCTGGCTCCATTTGCCGACCCTGCCGGAGGGAGACACCACAATTGAAGTGACGTTGAACACCAATGATCACCGCATGCTTGGCGTCGACAACAAACCGCTCAAGGCTACAGCGATTGTGCCAGGCAATTAAAGCGCCGGTATACGCGCCCGCAAACAAAATCGAAGCCGTCCACAGGGCCGGGCGTCTTCGATCCACCCGTCCTTGGCGTCCAGGTAGGCACGGGCAGTTGCGACAATGTCATCGAGATCATCCGGGATAGTCAGGCCTGCAAAGAGATAGGCTGCGCGTGCCTTGCCCTGAAAGGCCAGGGACACAGGCTGTTCACAAGCTCCCATACAATCGACGGTTTCGATCTTGAACACTTCGTCAAGCGCAGCGTTCTGCATGGCTTTTGTGAGTGAGATAAGCGCAGCTTCTACCGGTCTGCCGTCCTGTTGCTTGCACGTCCGGCAGATAAGAATGCGGTTCATTCAGCCGCCTGCGGCTGCCGTTTCTTACCGAAAGTTCCGGTCAGATAAGCCCATTCGGGACGGCGGAACAGGAACCAGCCAAAGCCGGTTTTCCGGATCAGCCAGAAAAGGATCATAGGGCTGACGGAAGCGACAATGGTTACGATGAGTGAAACTGTTCCGATATCCAGGATACCCAGTTTGAGCAGGATCACACGACTGACACCCATTGGAAAGAAGAACGCCAGGTAGATGACGATCGAGTTTTCGCCAAAGTGGCGGAGAAAATCCAACCGGCCCAACTTAACGATCAACGCGCTTGTCAGGATGATTGCACCGGCACCGGCAGCACCAAGTGCAAGGGCCACCACAGGAAGCGCCGCCCAGCCGAGATAAACCAAGCTGCCATTTATGACGCCCCAACCTACCAGATAGGCAAGGCTGATGCCGATCCGTTCCCGCGCCCAGGCAGCAAGGTGGAATATCTGCGGCGCAAAGATGTAACCAGCGTAGAAATAGACGAACCTTGAAGCGAACTCGTCCACCAACAGCCAACCGGTATGGATCGGTGCAATTTGCAAAAGAGCGCCTACTGCCAACATGACCTGCCAGGGAATTCCCTTGTCGTGGGCCAGCTTACAGACAAGGAAGAACACCGGCAGCATGTAGATGAACCACAAGGTGCCGAAGGGCTGCACAAAGCTGAGGAAATAGAATTCCAGAGTGCCTGCTGTGCCCATTTCTCCGACAAATACCGGAGCTTTGACGGCGAACTGAATGGTCATCCAGAGGATATAGAAATAGGCGAAATGGACGACTTTGCGGTCCAGATAGAGCTTCCAGTCACGGGTGATCACATTGGAGAGGAACAGACCGGAGATCAGAAAGAAGTCCGGCATGCGGAACGGTGCCGCAAAGGCAACTACGGCATGCATCCAGCCGGTGTCGCCGGCTGCAGCCTCAACGCCCAACACCGAGTGCATCATCACAACAAAGATGATGCAGATGCCTTTCGCCGTATCCACCCAGTCGATGCGTGCCGCGCTCATAGTCCGTTTCCTCCGCCTCCACGGGCTATTTCCCGCAGATTTCAGAGGACTCCTAACTGAAACTGGTAAAAATTCAGCATACACCCGGTCTCACGATTTGGTGACCGGATTAAGGTTTATCAGGGCTTTGTGTCGTCCGGGTCGTCCTTCCACGGACTGATCCGGGGTTGGCCGGTGCCGGTTGGCCCACCTTCAGTTCCGTCGCCTTTTTCTGACCAGTCGCCGGCGTCCAGATCGACAACCCCTTCACCGGACGTCCTGCCTGTCTGGCCGTTTTGGACAATTACAACGTTCGATCGCGAGATGATGAACCTTGCAAGAGCCTCACGCACCGGCGGAACGAACAGCAACAAACCGATGGCATCCGTGACAAAACCCGGAATCAGCAGGAAAATGCTGGCCAGGACAATCATTGCGCCCTGCATCACTTCGTTGCCGGGTGAGCGGCCCGCATCGAGCTCCTGTTGCATGCGCATAAGCAGGGATAGCCCCTGCTGACGCAGCATAAAGGTGCCGGCAAGTGCCGTGATCACAGTCAGCAATATGGTCGGAATCACGCCGATCAAACCGCCGACCCAAATGAAGACCGCGATCTCGATCAGGGGCAGCAGAAGAATGGCTGCAATGATATAAAGTCCCACGGGACCTCCATCGTCTGATAAGCTTGTTTGGGATAAGTTAGGCGTTCGTTGCTAAAAATGCGAGCAGACTGACATGGGAAAGAGCGACTTTACGCAAATTCAGTCTTGCTCTTGGGTCTGGATGCTGGTTCAAGGACCCCCTAAATAGGATAGTAACAGACTTTGCGTATGGGGCGGCGTGCACCTTTCAAGATCAAGGGGCGGCGCTAAGGCCTGAGAAGGGTAACCGGAAGCTAAGATGAACGAGATTTTTGACCCGTTAAACCTCCTCCTTATGGGACTTGCGGTTTTCATTCTGTTCAGACTGCGGTCTGTGCTTGGCAAACGCACCGGCAATGAACGTCCGCCTTTCGATCCATATTCGAAACCGGAACAAAAGCCGGGCGATCAGGTTAATGGCGGCGACCAGGATAACGTGATCCCGATGCCGGGCCAGACCCAACAGCAGCCTGAGCAGATGGAGCAACCCTCTGCTGATGGTGACGTCGTCATCGACAAGGTCGCTCCCGAGGGCTCAGCGCTCAACAGCGCCCTGAAGCAGATCCTTTCGGTTGATCGCAGCTTCGAGCCCGAGCCGTTCCTCGAAGGCGCGCGAGCAGCTTACGAAATGATCGTGATGGCATTCGCTGATGGCGACAAGAAAGCGCTGAAGAACCTTCTTTCGCGCGAAGTCTATGAGGGGTTTGTTGCTGCAATCGACGACCGTGAGAAACGTGGTGAAACCGTCGATTCGACCTTCATTGGCATCGACAAGGCCGAAATTGTTGAAGCGGCGCTGAAAGATGCCACAGCACAGGTGACTGTGAAGATCCACAGCCAAATGATTTCCGCCACGCGGGACAAAGACGGCGAAGTCGTCGACGGCGATCCGGCGAAAGTTTCCGAAGTGGTCGATATCTGGACGTTCGCACGGGACACAAGCTCCCGCGATCCCAACTGGAAGCTGGTCGCGACCGAATCCGCTGAATAGCAATGACGTGGCATGGGACGGGGTCCCGCCTCTTCGCCAGGTGCAGGGGCGCGGCTTTGGCCGTGCCGCTTTTCTTTGTCGGAGCCGCCGCAGCAATGCCGCAGACCCCGCAATTTTCTGAACGCCTTGAGAGGCTCTCGTTTGACGCTTTGCCTGGCTGGGCGGCGGACAACCATCAGGCTGCGCTGTCAAGCCTTCAGCGTATTTGCTCCAAACCAGAATTGCTGAAGAACACAAGCGCGGACCTTGTCTGGAAGACTGACGATTTCAAGGCGCACTGCCCTGAAATCGAAGCCGCGCTGAAAACGACGAAGGCCGCGCGCACCTTTCTTGAAACCCACTTCGCACCTTACCGGGTCGTTCGGAAGGGGTTCGTCACGGGCTATTTCGAACCTGAACTTCGAGCGTCTCGCCAGAAAACAGCAGGCTTTCAAACACCGCTTCATAGAAAACCTTCAGGCCTCGAAGCCGTTTCGGCCGAAAATCGACCGCACGATTGGCCCTCTAGTCTCAGCCATGGCCGTCTCCACAACGGCGTCTTGACCGAAATGCCGGATCGCGGTGCCATCATGGACGGAGCTCTGGACCGGGAAGCGCTCGAGCTGGTCTGGCTGGAGAGTCCGATCGACGCATTTTTCGTTCATGTTCAAGGATCTGCACGCCTGCGCCTGGACGATGGTTCTGTCATGCGTGTCGGCTATGCAGGAAAGACCGGGCATCCCTATACGGGGGTTGCTCGCTTGCTGGTCAAGCGCGGAGAAGGAACTCCGGAGGACTTCACCATGTCCGGATTGCGCACGTGGCTGGAGGTCAATCCGGACAGGCGGGATGCGCTCTTGAAGGAAAATCGTTCCTACATTTTTTTCCGGGAGGTTACGGGTGCGGCGCCGGAACAGGGTCCTGTCGGTTCTGCAGGTATCGCTTTGAGTGCGGGCAGGAGCCTGGCGGTCGACCCGTCACATATTCCATTTGGTGCGCTTGTGTTTGTTTCCGCAGATTTCAAAGACCCAGAAACGCCGGCGCGCTCTTTCGCCCGCCTCATGGTTGCCGACGACAGCGGCTCTGCAATCAAGGGACCCGTTCGAGGCGATATTTTTGCAGGATCGGGACAGGTTGCGGGCGATGTCGCCGGCGACATCAGGCACGAGGCAGAATTCGTCTTGCTTCTACCCAACGCCCTAACGGACTGACACATGGGAAAGCGGGGCAAAAAGGGGGCGCTTTCCCCGGAAGATCGTGAACTTTGGGGCAAGGTTGCCAAAACCCTGACCCCGCTTCATCCGGAGCGCGCCCAGGTTCTGGAAGCCGAGCTTGCAGACGCTGTCAAAGACACCCCGGCCAAATCCGTCAAGGCACCCAAAACAGCCACGGCGATCAAAGCGCCCCCGGAGGAGCAAAAAGCCAAGGCTCCCATGCCGCTTCACCAGCTTGAACACCGGTTCCGGCGCAAAATCGTACGTGGCGTCAGGGCAATTGATGCCCGAATTGACCTGCATGGGCTGACCCAGAACCAGGCACATGACAGACTGTTAGGCTTCCTCTATCAGGCACAGGCTAGGCGCCACAAAGTTGTTCTGGTGATTACGGGAAAAGGTGGCGGAGACTCGCGCGCCTATATGGACGAGCGCGGGATTTTGCGCAGAATGGTTCCACAGTGGCTGTCCATGCCTGACATGCGCCCCGTCGTCCTTGGTTATGAAGAGGCGCATGCGAGCCATGGCGGAGCAGGGGCGCTTTATGTCCGGATTCGGAAGAAAAGGTAGATCGTGACACCGCTTGGGGCAAAAATCCGGGAACTGAGGACAAAGCAGGGTGTATCGCTGAAAGAAATGGCCGCGGCACTCTCTGTTTCCAGTGCCTATCTTTCCGCACTTGAACACGGCAAGCGTGGCAAGCCCACCTGGTTTCTGGTGCAACGGATCATTACCTATTTCAATGTGATTTGGGATGAAGCGGAAGAAATCCAACGCCTTGCAGAGCTGTCCGACCCGCGCGTAACCATCGACACGGCAGGCATGGACCCCAAGGCAACCGAACTTGCCAACCAACTCGCCTTGAAGATTGGCGGATTGTCGGAAGAGTCCCTGAACGGACTGCTGCATCAGTTGCGCGTCGCCGCCGTGAAGGACGACATCTAGCTTCGCAGACCCTGCCAGAACGTGTCACGCCGCAACGCGACTTTCCTGGCCATGGCCGTGGGTGCCGCGGCGGGTTTCCGACTGTCCCTCAGATCAGGATTTACGTGTCCTTAGACGGAGTTCCCTATATAACCGGCAACCGACAATGACACCCGCATTTTTTGAACGGACCTGCATACCAGCATGAAACTCTCTCAAGAAGACCTTGCCGGACTGATTGACTCGGACGCGTTGCGTACCCGTTTGAGCGCGCTGACAGAAAAGCATGACGGCGACGGATCGGACATGAAGATCCGGGCCGAAGTTCTCAAAGAGCTGAAATCACAGGTCAAATCCGCTCGGTCTGACGCACAGAAGCGCCTGAATGAAGACGGTGGCGGAATATTGTGTGCAGGGAGACTGTCGTTCATCCAGGACGAACTGATCCGCGTGATTTACGACTTCGCGCGTCATCATGTCTATCGGATCAAAAACCCGTCTGCTGCCGAACGCATGTCGATTGCCGCTGTCGGCGGATATGGCCGCGGCACGCTCGCACCGGGCTCAGATATCGATCTGCTGTTTATTCTGCCTTACAAGCAGACGCCCTGGGGCGAGCAAGTGGTGGAATACATCCTCTATATGCTCTGGGACCTTGGCTTCAAGGTCGGACATGCAACCCGCAATATCGACGAATGCATTCGTCTCGCCAAGACCGACATGACCATTCGGACCGCTATTCTGGAAGCCCGGTTCATCTGGGGCGACAGGCCACTCTACGACGAAATGGAACAAAGGTTCGATGCTGAAGTCGTCGATGGCAGCAGCTCGGAATTCATTGCTGCGAAACTCTTAGAGCGGGACGAGCGACATCAGCGACAGGGCACCTCACGATATCTGGTTGAACCAAACATCAAGGAAGGCAAGGGAGGGCTGCGAGACCTCAATACCTTGTTCTGGATCGCCAAGTATCACTACCGTGTCGAGCGACAGGCCGAGCTGGTCAAGAAAGGCGTCCTGACCCGGTCGGAATATGCCCGTTTCAAAAAATCGGAAGATTTCCTTTGGGCTGTGCGCTGTCACCTCCATTTCCTGACCGGCAGGCCGGAGGAGAGGCTTTCCTTTGATGTACAAAGAGAAATTGCCATTCGGTTGAGCTACACACAGCATCCCGGCATGAAAGATGTCGAGCGGTTCATGAAGCACTATTTCCTTGTTGCGAAGGACGTGGGTGATCTGACCAGGATCATCTGTGCGGCGCTGGAAGAAGAGCATGTGAAGGAACCGCGCGGCAAAGGGCTGACCGGTATGATGCGCCGCCTGCGCAGCGGTCGAAAGTCAAATACGGTGACGCCCATCAAGGGCGCTCCGGGCTTCGTGGTGGAGAACAACCGCATCAATGTGACGGCCGACACGATCTTTGAAAGCGACCCGACCAACTTTCTGCGTGTGTTCCAGGTCGCCGACAAGCACGACTACAACTTTCACCCTCGCCTAACGCGTCTGATCCGGCAGTCCCTTAAACTCGTCGACAAGGATCTGCGAACCAACCCCGAGGCGAACAGGCTTTTCCTGTCGGTTCTGACCTCCCGGTATCAGCCGGAAAAAACCTTGCGGAAGATGAACGAAACCGGCGTGCTTGGCCGGTTTGTTCCGGAGTTCGGCAAGGTCGTCGCGATGATGCAGTTCAATATGTATCACCACTACACCGTGGATGAGCATCTGATCCGGTCCATCGGCGTTCTGGCGGAAATCGAGCGCGGCAATTCGGGTGACGACCACCCGCTTGCAACTGATCTGATTTTGACCCTGCAGAATCGCAAGGTGCTTTTCGTTGCCATGTTCCTGCACGACATTGCCAAGGGACGGCCGGAAGATCATTCCATCGCGGGCGCCAAGGTTGCGCGGAAGATCTGCCCGCGCTTCGGTTTGAATGATGCGGAAACGGAGACCGTCGCCTGGCTGATCAAGCACCATCTCGACATGAGCACAATTGCGCAGTCTCGCGACCTTTCAGACCAGAAGACAATTCAGGACTTTGCGCAGACGGTTCAATCACTTGAGCGATTGAAACTGCTGCTGATCCTCACCGTTGCCGATATTCGCGCCGTCGGCCCCGGGGTTTTCAATGGCTGGAAGGGTCAGCTGTTGCGCACACTCTACTATGCGAGTGAACCACATCTTTCAGGTGGTCACACCAAGATGTCGCACAATGCGGCCATTGCCGAAGCCAAGGAAGGCCTCAGTAAAAAACTGGGACACTGGCCAGCAAAGGACAGGAAAGCGTATCTCGACCGGCACTATCCGGCTTATTGGCTGCGTACCGAGCCGGATCGGCTGGTCACACACGCAGAGCTGCTTCATCAGGCTGACAAGGAAGGCAAACAGCTGGCCTTCCAGGTGATCCCGCGCGCCTTTGAAGGCGTGACGGAACTGAACATCATGGCGCCCGACCATCCGCGATTCCTGTCGACCATCGCAGGAGCATGTTTTTCGACCGGCGCCAACATTGTTGATGCGCAGATCGACACCACGACCGACGGATTTGCTCTTGATACGATTTTCATCGGCCGGGAATTGCCGGACGATGAGGATGAGCGCCGCCGAGGCGAACGGATTACCGCGCTTATTCTGAAGACCCTGCGCGGAGATGAGCGTTTGCCGGAGCCCGTGTCCAAAAAGGGCTCCATGAAAGGGCGCGTCAAAGCCTTCAAGGTTGCAACGGAAGTGCTGGTGAACAATGCCCTGTCAGATGACTATACCGTGCTGGAAATATCCGGTCTTGACCGGCCCGGCCTGCTCTATGACCTGACACGGAGCATTGCCACACTCAATCTCAACATCGGTTCTGCTCACATTTCGACGTTCGGCGAGAAGGCCGTCGACGTTTTTTATGTGACCGATCTGACCGGTCAGAAGATTGCCAATATTGGCCGTCAGGACATTATTCGCGAGCGGCTTGCCAATGCAGTTGAAGGTGAGGTCGAATTGGACCCCGCCGCGCCGGTTGCGCGCAAAGTCCAGCGACAGGCCTCCTGACTTGTGCTGCCTTAACACAGGAACCAACCCGGCATGAGCCTTGTCCGCAATTTCGCTACAGTCGGCGGCGCGACGCTTCTCAGCCGCCTGCTTGGATTTGTGCGCGATGTGCTGCTTGCCGCAGCTGTGGGGGCCGGACCTGTCGCAGATGCCTTCGTGGTGGCATTCCGGCTGCCGAATTTGTTCCGGCGATTGTTCGCCGAAGGTGCGTTCAACTCCGCTTTTATTCCACTGTTCGGCAGAAAAGTGGAAGAAGAAGGTGACCAGGGAGCAAGGCAGTTTGCCGGTGAAATCGGTGCAGCGCTACTGCTTTGCCTGCTTGTCCTGACGGCACTGGCGCAAATCTTCATGCCCTTTGTTGTCTGGGCCTTGGCACCCGGTTTCGTGGCAGATCCTGAGAAATACGACCTGACCGTTCTTATGGCCAGAATCGCCTTTCCCTATCTCATTTTTATGTCCCTGCTTGCGTTCATTGGCGGCATTTTGAACACTTATCACCGCTTTGCCGCCGCGGCTTTCGCACCTGTGATGCTCAACGTTGTCATGAGCCTCGTGTTGGGCAGCGTTCTCCTTACCGGTGTCGACGACAACATGACGCTCGGAACCATTCTCGCGATCGGCGTGACCGTTGGCGGCATTGTGCAGCTTCTGGTCGTGATCATTGATCTGAAACGGCTCGGCTTCCGCATCCCGGTCTTTCGCCCACGCTATACCAATTCGGCCAAACGCCTGCTGGCACTCGGAATTCCGGGCGTCATTGCCGGTGGTGTCACGCAGATCAACATTGCCGTCGGGCAGATCATCGCGTCCATGCAGGAAGGCGCCAATGCGCTGCTTTATTTCGCGGATCGCCTCTACCAACTGCCGCTTGGCGTGATCGGAATTGCAATCGGCGTCGTGCTCCTGCCAAGCCTGACACGACAATTGCGGGCCGGCGAAACCGCCGCTTACCAGCACAGTCTGAACCGCGCACTTGAATTCTCGCTGGTACTCACCTTGCCTGCTGCCGTTGCCCTGGCTGTCGTGCCACATGAAATCGTTTCCGTGTTGTTTCAGCGGGTCCGGTTCGATGCGCAAGCGGTGGACGGAACTGCGGCAGCGCTTATGGCTTTTTCCTTTGGGCTACCTGCCTTTGTTCTCAACAAGGTTTTTTCACCCGGCTACTTTGCCCGCGAAGACACAAAGACACCGATGAAATTTGCTGTGGTCGGGATGGTCGTAAACGTGATTTTGTCGATCGTGCTCTTTCCCTGGCTCATGCATGTCGGCATCGCTCTGGCCACAACATTGGCAGGGTGGGTCAACACGGCCCTGTTGATCGCTGTTCTTTGGAAACGCGGTCACTTCAAGCCCGATTTTTCACTGCTACGGCGCCTGTTGCTTGTGCTGATGGCAAGCGCCGTGATGGGCGTGAGTGTTCATTTCACCGCCATTTTCCTGGCGCCGTATCTCAGCGACGGCTGGCTCCTTGTACGTGCCGCAAGTCTGGGTCTTCTCGTTCTTGTCGGGGTAGTGACATTCGCGCTTATCGCCCAGCTGAGCGGCGGTGCCGACCTTCTCGGCATGGCCAAAGCGTTGAGAAGGCGCAACACCTAGCCGCGAAACGCCACAACTTGATCATTCCAGCTTGCATCGAGGCATTTGCGGGCTTAAACCCGGCGCGCCCAAATGTTCACAGCGCCCTTCCAACCGGCCGCACTAAAAAAGGGATTGATCATGGCGGAGTTCCAGCCCCGTGTATTTTCAGGCGTTCAGCCAACCGGCAACCTCCATCTAGGAAATTATCTTGGCGCGGTTTCGCGTTGGGTCCCGCTACAGGACCAAATGCCGACGATCTTCTGTGTTGTCGACGCTCATGCGATCACTGCCGGTTTTCCAAACCCCCAGGAAATGACCGATGCGACTCGGGAAGTGACCGCAGCCTATATGGCGGCTGGTATTGATCCGAAAAAGTCGATCATCTTCAATCAATCCCAGGTCCGCGAACATATGGAGCTCGCGTGGATCTTCAATTGCGTGGCGCGGATGGGCTGGCTCAACCGCATGACCCAGTTCAAGGAAAAGGCCGGCAAAAACAAGGAAAACGCTTCCGTTGGCCTGTTCGCCTATCCAAATTTGATGGCTGCCGACATTCTGGCCTACCGGGCAACCCACGTACCGGTTGGCGATGACCAGAAACAGCACCTTGAATTGACCCGCGACATTGCTGCCAAATTCAACAATGACTTTGGCGACAGGATCAAGGAACTGGGCGTCGGTGTACCGAACCCGACGCCTTCCCCTGAATTGCCGGAACAGCTTTATTTTCCTCTGACAGAGCCAATGATCGCCGGTCCGGCGACCCGGATCATGTCTTTGCGTGATGGCACCAAGAAGATGTCCAAATCCGACCCTTCGGATCTGTCACGGATCAACCTGACCGACGATGCGGATCTGATCGCCAAGAAGGTCAAGAAAGCCAAGACCGACCCTGATGCACTTCCCAGCGAGACAGACGGTCTCGATGGCCGGCCCGAAGCAGACAATCTTGTGGGTATCTATGCGGCACTCGGCGGGACCAGCAAGGAAGACGTGTTGCGGGAATTTGGCGGTCAGCAATTTTCGGCCTTCAAACCGGCTCTGTCCGATCTTGCCGTCGCGAAACTGTCGCCCATGACAGACGAAATGCGCCGGTTGATGGAAGACAAGACCCAGATCGATGCCGTTTTGAAAGACGGTGCGGAAAAGGCATCTGCCATTGCTGAGCCGGTCCTGAAGGACGTGAGAAAAATCATAGGTTTTCTCGAAGTGCGCTAGATCCTGTTAGGGTTCAGCACACACCAAGCAGGCTGAATTCATGCAGAAATCTATTCAAACAATCGATCTTCAGCGTTACCCGGAACGGACTGTGTCTGTTCTGGGTACGATGCCCTTTGCCGCCTTTAGCCTGAAAACATACGTGCTTTGTGTTGACGACAACTCTTTAAGCGATGAGGAACTTGACCGCGCACGCGGCGTTTTTGCTTCACGTCTGGCCGATATTTCCACTACCGAAGGTGGAAATTATCTCGGTTTTGCCCTGATACACAAAGGAACTGAAGGGCTGACAGTATCATCCTTCTGGTGGGTTCAGGGATGCGTATTGTGTCATGATCACGTGCGAATTCCTTTTAACGGCGTCGACCCAATTTCGGGCATCCGTGCTCATGTGCTCGGATGCGTTTGGGAACTCGATTTGATTCATTTCGAACGGAACGCCTGGCAACAGTCGATGATGCAGCCACAACCAAACGCAAAAGACTATCTGAAAGCCTGGTTCAAGCCGGCTGATGCCTGATTTCGCATATGTTTGAACGATCAGTGAAACGGTTTCTCAAAGATTAAGCGGCACTCTCTCATCACTTGGGGTCTTGATGAGAGTTTGAACTTGGCCAACCGTAACAGTGACCGCGCCGCAGATACCGAGGTCGGCGGTAAAAACACTCAGAACGAAAGAGGTCGCGGCGAAACCGCGCAGCCTTCGCAGGGTTCCGCAACCGCTTCTTCGACAGAAAGACGTTCTCGGGCAACCGATGCAAACGAGCTCGGGCCCGATGTTGGCCCTGGCCGCCGTGCCACTGACCGGCCTGTGTCGCCGCCGGCCAAATCATTGCAACGCCTGGCCGTGGTCGCTTTGGTGGTGGGGCTCACCGCAGGTTTCCTTCTGGTTTCAGCTGATGGAATGAACCGCTTTTTAGGCGTTGGACTGGCATTTTTCGCTGGAGGTCTGGCTGTGTGGCGCCTGCTGGCTGACGACATGCACCGGTCGGTTGCGGCAATTCAGGTCAAGGACGACAAGATCCGCAGGCTCATGGCTCGCTGCGAGGAACTTGAAGACCGGGCATGGGAGTTAGGAGAATCCGACGAGCGGCATGCCAGTATATTGGCGACACTCGGCGATGTAGTGATCCGGCGCGATCAGGCCGGTTTGGTAACATATGTGAATTCAGCAGCCGACGATGTCTTCGGCTCAAACCATAGTTTGCAAACTGGCAACGCGTTGCAATTTCCGCTTGTTGAAGCCACGGTGACCGATGAGAAACACCCCCACGAGAATGCCGCAAGAATGGGCGGTATGGGCTTTGAGGATCTTCACATTGAAACGTTGCAAGGCAAGCGCTGGTTTTCGCGAATAGACATCCCGGTGCGCGATTCGTCGACAGATCGTCAGCTTGTTCAGACCGTTTTACGAGACGTAACGGAACGCCGCTTGATCGAAGAGGACTTGTTGGCAGCCCGGCACTCAGCTGAAAACTCCAACGAGGCCAAATCCAGGTTTCTGGCAACGGTGAGTCATGAGATCCGAACGCCTTTGAACGGCGTTTTGGGCATGGCAGCCCTATTGCGCGACACGCGTCTTACAAAAGAGCAGCATGCCTATATCGAAGCGCTCGAAACGTCCGGTGAAACCCTGCTCCTGCTGATTGATGAAGTGCTTGACTTCTCCAAGGTTGAAGCCGGCAAACTGGACATTCATGCGGCCCCAACACCACTTGGCACTCTGGCTGAAAGCGTTGTTGAACTTCTGGCGCCCAAGGCACATGCCAAAAACCTCGAAATCGGGGCAATTTTGGCAGCAGATCTACCAGCCGAAGTAACAATCGATGCCACCCGTGTCCGGCAAATCCTGTTCAATCTGATCGGCAATGGCGTCAAATTCACGGATCAAGGCGGCGTCGCCGTGGACATTTCTGGGCAACCGAATCCGGCTGGCGGCAGTTTCTTAAATATCGAAGTTCGCGATACGGGTATCGGTTTTGACGAAGCAGAGGCTGAACGCCTCTTTCGCGAATTCGAACAGGTTGATCACGGCCCCGCCCGAAAATTCGGTGGCACAGGTCTCGGTCTTGCCATTGCGCAAAAACTGGCGGGTCTGATGGGTGGATCCATTTCTGCCGGACCAAATGCCGACGGCGGCGCTGCCTTTTGCGTCAAATTGCCAATTCCCGAAAGTTTGGAGTGCGGGTCCGATCCCCGGTTTACCGCCTTGGACCGGCACAATATCGTGTTCGTCAGCAACAGTGTTGTCGAAGGCCCGTTGCTCGCCAAACGCCTTGATCAGCACGGCGCTGATGTTGCAGTTCTCGCACCCGGCGACTATGCGCTTGAAGACAGGCTCGCATCTGCAGATCTGCTGGTAGTCGACAATGCAGCCCTTTCAGACAGCGGCGGCTGGCTTGCTACGGCGCGGCTGGCGGGATGCGAGGCGCCTGCCATAGTGATGATCGCTCCACCCGAACGGGATCGCCTCGAGCACCTGCGCGCAGCAGGATATGCCGCTTATCTGATCCGGCCTGCCCGTATTGAGACAGTCGCCCAGATTTTTTCTGGTCTTCTGGAAGGCACCGGTATTGAGAGCGCCTGGGATGTCAGTGCAGAACCGGCCAGTAACGGACTACTGGCAAATCGCGCTGCTATACCGGCAAGACCATTGCGTCTTCTGGTGGCTGAAGACAACGATATCAATCGACTTTTAAGCGAAGCGCTGCTTCGCAAGCTCGGCCATGTCCCCATAATGGTCAACGACGGCGAAGAAGCCGTGGAAGCAGCGGCACATGGCTCCTTTGACGCCATCTTGATGGATCTGCATATGCCAGGCCTTGATGGGTTTCAGGCAATCGCCAAAATTCGCGAGGACGAGAAGGCAGCAGGCAGAACACCAGTCCCTGTATTGATCGTTACGGCCGACGTGATGAAAGACGCCAGAGACAAAGCAAAGGACGTCGGCGCTGCCGGATACCTTACCAAACCACTGTCGGTGGATGCGATTTTTGATGCTCTTTCTGAGATCACCCGCAATTGACAGCAGAGCGAGGAAATACCCGCCGGCCGCCTCATCAAGAGAACATGAACCACGACTTGCCAAATTTCACAATTTCACCCTATTCGGCTAAGCTTGCCCTTGATCAAAACAAAGTAAATACACACGTGTCATCCAGCTGTCGGAAAACTATGGTCTACGGCAGCTTCGAAGCACATAACCTGACACCGGAATTGGCATTCCGGCAAAGGCAATACGATTGGTGAAACAGCCGCCAAACTGTAAAACCGGACGTAGTGCGCTTGAGAGGAATTCGCGAGGGTGGAATGTCCATAATGCGGCAAGGGCTTTTTTCTCCCAGAAAACTGGTGAGGAAGTTCACTCCAGGCATGCGCCCGGGCGCACCAATCAGCGTGGTTCCAGCGCGCGCAACCTCTCAGCGTATGCCAGCAAAAACCGGAGAAACGCTGGGTAGAATCGGTTCTTTGGAAGTGCGTATGGCGCGCAATTTCAAGGAAGTCAAAAAGGCCCAACACTTGCGCTATCAGGTGTTTTACGAGGAAATGTCGGCGATTGCCGATGCGAACACCTTGGCCACACGGCGCGATGCTGATCCGTTTGATGCCTATTGCGATCATTTGCTGGTGGTCGACCACGCCTCGATGAAGCGAAACAAACTTGGACGCCTGAAACCGGAAATCGTCGGAACATACAGGATCCTCCGGCAGGAAATTGCTGATCAGCATGCCGGGTTTTACACGGCTGCCGAGTATGACATCCAGGCCTTGATTGATGCCAACTCGGGCAAAAGGTTCATGGAACTTGGGCGGTCTTGCGTCTTGCAGCCTTATAGAAACAAAAAAACCGTCGAGCTGCTTTGGCACGGCATCTGGGCCTATGTCCTTCGTTACAAGATTGACGTCATGCTTGGTTGTGCGTCGATCGAAGGTACAGATCCGGACGCGCTTGCCGGCCAATTGTCCTTCTTGCACCACAACGCACGTGCGCCTGAGAAATGGCGCGTTCGGGCCGTTGAGCACCGTTACATTGAAATGAACAGGCTGCCGTCGGACCAGGTCAATTCCAAACAGGCTCTTCGCACGCTGCCACCACTGGTCAAAGGCTACCTGCGTCTTGGAGCTTTCATAGGCGATGGCGCCGTCATCGACCCCCAGTTCGGCACCACCGACGTTTTGATCATCATGCCCGTTTCCGAATTGAACACACGCTACGTGAACTACTACGGTGCAGATGCCAGCCGGTACTCCAGCTGAATTTGACAAACCTTGTGACCGCGCGTGACCGGCTGAAATGCTCAGCCGGTTTTTTGGAACCGCCAAGCAAGTCTTAACGCCCCCTTAAATTGCCCATTCTAGGATCATCTCCGGGAGCCGGCGCGTCTGACGGGTTGAGACCCGTCTGGACCGGTAAGTACGGGACGGATGATCTATGGCGACACGGGCGAAACGCCAGCCGCGGATTGAACCGACATTTGGAGAAACGGGCAGCAGTCTGCTCGACCTGCGTCTTGGGCCGCAGGACCGTCCTTCTGCGCCTTCAGGAAAGAAAACAAGCAAAACCAAAGGCCGAAAGTCCTCAAAGACCAACAGCAACAAAAAGCCCGCCGCAAAGAAATCCTCCCCTTCACGGCGCGGACAGCCAAAAAAAGCACAACATCTCGGCGAAGCGGACGGTCAGGTTCCAAGAGGCGAAGCCAAAAACGCAAAAATCGTTTTCAGGCACGCACTGCGTTTGGACGCCTGCTCAAACGCGGCCTTTATTGGAGTATGGTTCTAGGGATCTGGGGCTCAATCGCCGTTGTTTGCATTATCGGTTACTATGCGGCCTTTCTGCCGCCAACCTCCGAGTGGCAGGTTCCGGCTCGCCCTCCCAATGTCAAGATCGTTGCGTCAAACGGCGGCCTGATCGCCAATCGTGGCGACACAGGCGGCGAAGCCGTGCGCCTCGAACAGTTGCCGCCTTACCTTCCAAATGCCGTCATAGCCATCGAAGATCGGCGCTACCGATCTCACATTGGCGTCGACCCCATCGGACTTGCGCGCGCGCTTTATACCAACGTCACTGCAGGTAGATTGACACAGGGCGGGTCAACACTCACCCAGCAGCTCGCCAAAAACCTTTTTCTGGAACCCGATCGAACCATCAAACGAAAAATCCAGGAATTGGTGCTGGCCTTCTGGCTGGAGGCTGAATACTCCAAGGATGAGATCCTGGAGATGTATCTCAACCGGGTTTATCTCGGCTCGGGAGCCTATGGCGTGGATGCCGCTGCACGACGCTACTTCGGCAAGTCCGCTCGGTTGCTCACCATTCCCGAGGCGGCCACCATTGCCGGCCTTCTCAAAGCGCCATCCCGCTATTCGCCTGCACGAAATCCAGATCTTGCCGAAGACCGTGCCCAGCTTGTTCTCGCCGCCATGCATGAAGAAGGATACATTACCGCAGGTGAGGCAAAGAATGCTCTTGCGGCGCCTGCACAGGTCGTCAGGCGCTATACCACCGCCAGCGAGAACTACGCAGCCGATTGGGTGATGGACGTTCTACCGCATTTCGTCGGCTCCATTGAGAAAGACATCATCGTTGACACGACCATTGACCCGGCCATGCAGAGTGCTGCCGAAACAGCGCTTCGCTCAGCACTTGAAGAAAACCGGCAGACACTCGGCGTCAGTCAGGGCGCTATAGTCACCCTTGATACGGCAGGTGCGGTGAAGGCCATGGTAGGGGGTGCAGACTATTCAAAGAGCCAGTTCAACCGTGCCGTTTATGCCAAGCGCCAACCGGGTTCGGCCTTCAAGCCGTTTGTCTATCTGGCCGCGCTCGAAAACGGGTTGACTCCACAATCTGTGCGCCAGGACAAGCCGATCACAATTGGTGGCTGGTCCCCGAAAAACTACACCAAACAACACTATGGCGCAGTAACACTGACACGTTCGCTCAGCCTCTCGCTCAACACCGTTGCCGCACAATTGGCATATGAAGTCGGCGTCGGAACTGTCGCAAGCACTGCGCAACGGCTCGGTATCACTTCAGACATGAAGAAAAACCTGTCCCTGTCCCTTGGAACTTCTGAAGTGACCCCGCTGGAAATTGCATCTGCCTACGTGCCGTTTTCCAACGGCGGATATGGCGTCCTGCCGCATATAATTCGCCGCATCCGGACGGTGGACGGCAAAACCCTTTATTCGCGTTCCGGTGATGGCCGCGGGCGCGTCGTGGCGCGCGGTGCCGTTGGCAACATGAACCTCATGATGGCGGAAACTCTGATGACGGGAACCGGCCGTAAGGCCAGACTGGACAGCGGGCGGCCGGCAGGAGGGAAAACCGGCACCAGCCAGGATTTCCGCGACGCCTGGTTCATCGGTTACACCGGCAATCTCACCACAGCCGTTTGGTTCGGAAACGACAACAATTCACCAACCAAGAAAGCGACCGGCGGCAGTTTGCCTGCAATTGTCTGGAAAGAGGTCATGGACAAGTCGCATGATGGCCTGCCTGTTGCAGACCTGCCAGGTGTTCCAAACCTGCCGGCAAGCGTGTCGGCACCTCGAAAGCCTGTATCTGATGCGACCGTTGGATCAGGCAGCGAACCCATACCGCCAGCACCGATAGGCGGTGACCCAGAGCCAGGTGAACGCCGCGGGCCTTTGAACCTTTTGCGCAACCTTTTTGGCGGCGGCTAACCGCGTCTTTGAAAACTCAGTTCAGCTGGGTTCGTTTAAAACGGCAATGCGCTTTCATCAGCACTGGTGGCTGTAGGTAAAGACCAGCGTGTCAGTGGTGTACTGTCCCGTCGGACGGCACCGATTAAAGACTTCGCGTGTTCCCGTCACTGTCACCTGCAACTGGTCCCCACGGACTGGACCCTCGACGGAATACTCTAGAGGCGAACCAGGGCAGAACTTTGAGAATACGCGCGCTGTTCCAGAGTACCAATTGCCATTCTTCACGCCGCTGAATAGCAGAGTTCCACGCTGGACACCTGCATTGCGCAGAACATTTCTTGGAACTTCATAAGACAACCATCGTTGATTGCCCTGCGCTTGCAATCGCATGAGGGATCCATTGTGATTCCAGCAGCTGTCGGCAAACGCTTCGCCTGAAATAGCTGTGACAAGTCCAACCAGCACGGCCAGGCTCAAAACTTTGGCCCACAAAAACTTCAGATAAAACATGGATCGCCTCCCAATTAAGCCCGGGAAAGCGAAACATATTCTCTGAATTTTGCAATTGGCAAATTAACCGAACCCGTGAAGGTGGAGCCCGTTTTCTTTCAACCATACTCTGGCGCGCGGCGTTTGAGGGGCCAAGCGCTCACACAAACGCCAAAATCGGGTCGAGTGATTCATTTCGCGCAAGTGTGCCACTTCGTGCGCTGCGACATAGTCCAGGATGTCGGGGGTGCCAATATCAGACGCCATGAAAAGGAAAGCCGCCCATTGGACGCGCAAGAACCCCAACGGCTCTTTGTATCGCGAATGCTGATTGCCGCGATCTTCTCATCAATTGCCGCCGCGTGAATCCTTGCCCGATCTGTCAAGTCGGCACGCGCCTGCGCCTTCAGCCAGGTCGTGACCTTTCGTGGAATGTGGTCCTCCGCGCCCGGCACAAAGAGAGCAGGGAACGCATCTTCCGTTGCACCGACCGACACCAAACCTCGCAATTTGCCAGTCGACACAATGACATGGTCCTCTCCGCGCAATGGCAGAATATCGCCAGTTTGAAAAGCAACATGATCCGGCCGGTCCTGAAGCCGTGCGACCAGCCAATCGATGTGCTGTCTTGCGAAATGCTCCGCACGAGCGAGATTGCCGCCTCCCGGAACCGTGAGAACAGGTCCTGAACTGTCAGCCGGAAGCCGGAGCAGATATCGTTGAGCCCTCGGATTGGCACGCAAACGAATGCGCACTTCGCTCGTTTCTGTTTGAATATCGATGTGTTCCGGCAGGCGCTTTTTACCGAGGCGTGAAAACATGCTGTACGTGTATCCGGCGAATCATAGGCTTCGATCTTAAGACGTTTTTGCATGCAATTCTCGCAAGAAACGCAGCCGTTTTAGCGTGGCGATGGTATCTGATTGATAAACAGGACTGACCGAACCAGGCACAGAAACGACGAAAGCGGCGCTTCAAAAAAGCGCCGCTTTCGGTCAGGCCGCCCGGAGGCGGGTCTGGGAGGAAAGACTTACAACGGTGCGGGTTCCGCGCCGCCGGTGTTCCGTCCCCGGTTGGCCATGAAGCGATCGAATTCTTCCTGATCACGTGCCCGACGCAACTCACGAAGAAAATTGTCGAATTCAGCACGCATCTCATCGAGTTTGGCGCGTTCTTCTTCCAGCCGTTTCAGCTCAGCTTCGCGGTAGTCATCGAACGCAACATTTCCGGTGCGCGCGGTGCCAGTCGAGTTTGACATTTGATCAAATGCTCCCTTTAGCGGACTCCCCGCCATTGATCTTTCGCATCGCGGAACATTCCCTCGAAGCGATCGCCCCAGAGAATATAGGCGAGCATAGCCAGGCCAAGTGGCCAGAAAACCACGAACCCCAGAACCATCAGGCCGATGGTTGCAGGCGTCCAGGCAGGTTTGATCATGCAACTTTTGGTCGTCGTCATCATCCTATCCATTTAAGACATCCACGATCAACAGGTGGGGATTGTCGTCGCACGCTTCAAGGATTTGTGATGTTCAACACAGGTCAAAAGACAACAGAAAACCCGGTCACCCTTGCAGAGGACCGGGCTTAAGATACTCAAATGATTGAGGTTAATTTGACCTAGTCTTCAAAAGGACCATCGATCACATGTTGGGCGGAATAGTTTGCCAACAGCTTTTCCCGATGCCATTCACCCGCCATCGGCGCGTTGGCATATTCATGAAAACACGGTGTTCCAAGAGTGAAATGGAGCAGTTTCGCATCCGGGTTCGGACCCAGCTCGTCGGGCAGCCAGTTCCATTCGATCGGCAACTCGCCAATCAGGTCATCTTCAAGCCAGGTGAAGCGATGAAGCTGTGCACCGGTTGCACTCATGACGAAGTCCGGCGTCACGGCCCGGTTAGCCGGGTGCCCACAATTCCAAAGAACGACAGAAGACCAGTTCTTGCGAGGGTAATTCTCGTTTTTCGATCCAAGGTATTTTGTTGTTTGCTTGGTCTTGTAGTCATGATGCACACACATGACCGCTTTGCTCTCGTCGCGTAGCGCGAACAATTTGGCGATGTCATCCCGGACAATCATATCCCCATCCATGAACAACGCCCAGCCGTTGTAGTTCATCAGGTTTGGAATGAGAAACCGGGTGTAGATGAAATGGTTCGAACCGTCCGTGTGCGTTTCGTTGTAGGTTTTCAGGTTGTGCAGCGACAGAGGCGTGATTGCCAGAACATCGCTGGACTGCCGTGTGAGACTGTTGGCACAAACATGATAAGCGACCGCCTCACGCGGATCGAAACCAATGAAAATATTCAGCACTTGGGGAACCTCCGACCTTGCATCATGACCGGTCTTGTATTGGTCAAAATGGGTGGAATCAACCACGGCCATCAGCAAGTCAGAAAATACTGGACTTTTAGAGGCAAGTTTCAGGCGTCTTGAAGACGCCTGAAACAGTTCAATCAGCCGACAGCTTCAGACAACTGCTTGGCTTGTTTGATCCAATTGTCACGTGCAATCCGGCCTCGAAAGTCGAGTTTGCCATCCAAGGCTTGGATCTGCTCTTTGGTCAACGAGGCGATTTGCCAAAAATGAAAGATACCTGCCTCGTTTAGTGCCGATTCCAGTTTGGGGCCGACCCCTGTGATTTCTTTCAAGTTGTCCGCAACTCCATCTGGCTTGGTCAACAGGATTTCTTCCAGCGGACCAGCTTTTTGCCAGCGGTCTTCTTGGGTTTCGGCGGCGCAGGCGAAGTCGCTTTCTTGATCGGCTTCTGTTTCGGCGCCTGGTGCCCGTTCCTGTTTGAGCGGATGAAATCCATAACCCTCGGCGCGATCTCCGAACGCCATCGTGAACCATTGAAGACACCATAGTGGCCCACATTGGGTTGCTCGTAATGCGCTTTCATGGAATCCGGCAAACTTACGCATAGGTCATGAGCCGCACGGGTCTGACCGCGTCCGGTGATATCGTCTTTCTCGCCTTCTACCGTAAGAAGGGCTGTCCGCGTGATCTTGCTGCAATCAACCAGTCGGCCGTTATGCGTCATGGTTCCGTTCGGCAGTGCGTGCTCAATGAAAACGGTTTCGACGGTCTGAAGATAGAATTCTGCCGTCAAATCCATGACCGCAAGATATTCATCATAAAACTCCCGGTGTTTTTCAGCGCTGTCACCATCACCTTCGACCAGATGCTGGAAAAACTCTCGATGGGCTGTGAGATGCCGATCGAGGTTCATGCTCATGAAACCTGACAGCTGAAGAAATCCCGGATAGACGTCGCGCATGAATCCCGGATGCGGGAAGGGCACCTTCATCACGACGTTTTTCTTGAACCAATCAAGACCTTTGGCGACCGCCAGATCGTTCACAGCCGTCGGTGCCACCCGCGTATCGATTGGGCCACCCATCAGTGTCATGGTTGATGGGATATAGGGATCCTCTCGATCTTCCATGACCGCAACCGCGGCCAGCACCGGAACAGATGGCTGACAGACGCCCAGAACATGTGCATCGGGTCCAAGGAAATGCAGGATCGAAATTATGTAGTCGATATAATCGTCCAGATCGAACTTGCCCTCTTGCACAGGCACCATACGGGCATCGATCCAGTCGGTGATGAAGACATCTGCATTCGGCATCATTGCTTCGACAGTGCCACGCAGAAGCGTCGCATAGTGCCCGGACATTGGCGCAACAATCAGCACCTTCGGATCATTCCGATGGGACGTTACGCCCCGTTCAAAATGAATGAGATCGCAGAACGGGCGGCTCCAGACAATGTTCTCGCGCACCGGAACCCTGACGCCACCAACACTGGTTTCCTTCAGGCCGAAATCGGGTTTTCCATATCGACGAGTTGTGCGTTCCAGAACCTCACACCCAGCAGCAATCTGGCGCCCGTAACTGGTGTGCGTCAACGGATTGAGCGGGTTCTGAAAATAGAGCCGTGTCATGTCGGCGACCGCACGCCACGGTGCCATCGCCGCGTGGTTCAACTCGTAAAGGTGATAAAATGGCAAAGGCGCATCTCCTTGGTTTACGAAGCCGCCGCCTGCCCCTTTGTTGAAATCAAAAAACATCTTGCCCACGGCCCGTCTGTTGTTGCACCATCTATTGCATCGCAACAGGATAGCTAGGTGCGCTGCCACCCGCAATACTGCTAATTGTTAGGCGGTTGCGGTGCTAAGTCCAAAGAATAACGGCCAAACTTGCGCGCTCGGGCTGCTTTTTCGCACCGCAAAAACACAGATTAGGCTGTGATATCATACCGGTAGGACTTGGTGTCGCTTTTGGATTCAACGCTCAGGCAGCCAAGTCGGCGACAACGGCATCGAGCACAAAAAAACCTTCCCGCGTCGCACGTACCCGGTTTTCCCCTACTCGTTCCACCATATTATGCTCAAGAAGCGCATTCAGGCGTTTAGGATCGATGGATCTGTGAGCAAATCGCTCATACCGGCCAAGGTCGATGCCTTCTTTAAGTCTCAGGCCCATCAGTAGAAACTCGTCGCCCTGTTCCTCTTCCGAAAGGCCGGAATTCTCCACCAGTGCATGGCCGACCTGCTCGACATTTTCAAGCCAAGTTTCCGGGTGCCGCTCGGTCGCCGTTGCGAGCCTGTTGACCCCGACAGTCAACCGGCCATGCGCTCCAGGACCAACACCGACATAATCTCCATAGCGCCAATAGACCAGGTTATGCCGGCATTCAGCGCCAGGTCTGGCATGGTTGGACACCTCATATGCCGGAAGACCGGCTGCGGTTGTCACGTCTTGGGTCAGTTCATAGAATTCTGCGCCCAGGTCAGGTTCCGGCATCTTTAGTTTGCCAGCCTGGTAAAGATTGAAAAACGGCGTCCCTTCTTCAATCGTCAGTTGATAGAGCGACAGATGATCGGCAGCCAGCCCGATCGCCTCTTCGAGTTCTTGGCGCCAACCATCAGGTGTTTGGCCCGGCCGGGCATAGATCAGATCAAATGAAAGCCGCGGGAACGTTGCTCGGGCGGTTTCGATCGCATTTCTTGCAGTTCCGGCATCGTGCAGGCGGCCAAGAAGTTTCAAGTCCGCGTCAATCAACGATTGAACCCCAAGCGACACCCTGTTTACACCTGAAGCGCGATAGCCCTTGAAGCGGTCTGCCTCAACGGAAGAAGGATTGGCCTCCAGGGAGATCTCAGCATCAGCGTCAAGGGACCAGAGCTCTGAAACCTTATTCAGAATACGCCCGACTGTTTCGGGCTCCATCAAAGACGGTGTTCCCCCACCCAAGAAGATGGATTCAACGGTCTTACCCTTTGTCAATTCTGCAAAGTGACTGAGTTCCCGCTCAAATGCCGAGGCAAACCTCGCCTGATCGACACCTTGATGGCGCACATGCGAGTTGAAATCGCAATACGGGCACTTTGCTGCACAGAAGGGCCAATGCACATAAATGCCGAAGCCGCCTTCCGTCTCCCCCAATCCCCTCACTTTGGTCTAGCCCTCCAGGCAGTTTGCCGCGAATGTCTGAAAAGCACGCGCTCTGTGGGACAAAGCTGGTTTGTCTTTTGACCAGCCGTGCTTTTCCTCAGATGACATTTCACCAAAGGTTCTGGTGTGACCGTCCGGCTGGAACACCGGGTCATATCCGAAGCCCTGAGTACCGCGCGGCGGCCAGACGATTTCGCCTTCGACTTCACCCCTGAACGACTCTTCGTGCCCATCAGGCCACGCCAAACACAGGACCGCAACAAAGGAGCTGCGCCTTTGAGCCGCCGATCCCCCTCCTGCGGACTGAAGTTTTTCCTCAATGGTGCGCATCGCCATGGCAAAATCTTTGTCCGGGCCTGCCCATCGCGCTGAATAAATACCTGGATCACCACCCAGTGCCTCGACGCAGAAGCCGCTGTCATCTGCAAGCGCCGGCAGCTGAGAGGCCTTTGCAGCTGCATGCGCCTTCAATGCAGCATTTTCCTCAAAGGTGACACCGGTCTCTTCCGGCTCCGGCAGATCAAGATCGGAGGCTGAAACCACATCAAACCCGTAGGGCTGAAGCAACTCGTTAATTTCCCGGATCTTTCCCTTGTTGTGGCTCGCCACGACAAGTCTGCCTGGATCCAGTTTCCGGTGACCCATGTTCAATACCCTTCAAGGCTCCTAGAGAATGGCCATCTTCTGGAGATCGACCAACCGTCCAATTCCCGACTTTGCGAGGCCGAGCAGTTGACCAAATTCTTCTTCCGAAAATGGTGCACCTTCTGCAGTCCCTTGGATTTCAACAATCCCACCGGAGCCGGTCATAACAAAATTGGCGTCGGTTTCCGCTGTGCTGTCTTCCGCGTAATCCAGATCAAGCACTGTTGCGCCTTCATAAATTCCGCAGGAAATCGCGGCGATGTGGTCTTTCAGAACCTCACCTGAGACCATATCCCGTGCCTTCATCCACTCAACACAATCCCGCAATGCTACCCAGGCACCTGTGATGGAAGCCGTCCGTGTGCCGCCGTCCGCCTGAATAACATCGCAGTCGACACTGATCTGAGCTTCGCCAAGTGCTTGCAGATCAACGACTGCGCGCAGCGATCTTCCAATCAGACGTTGGATTTCCTGGGTGCGGCCAGACTGTTTTCCGGCGGCCGCTTCTCTGCGCATACGGTCACCGGTGGCACGCGGCAACATTCCGTACTCAGCGGTTACCCAACCGCGATTCTGACCGCGCAACCAGGGCGGTACACGCTCTTCCAAGCTGGCGGTGCACAGAACGTGCGTGTCACCGAATTTCACCAGGCAAGACCCTTCGGCATGTTTGGAGACGCCCCGTTCCAGGGTGACTGCCCGCAGTTCGTCGGCTGCACGTTTTGACGGACGCATGGATTTCCTTTCAAGCTTGGCGCATTCGTTCTGCGCCTTGTAGACCTCAACTTTGTTCGGCGTAAAGGCCTCGGTCAGATCTTGTTTTACGCTTGGAGCATTTTGCGCCTATATCTATGGGTCAAAGGCAGGCGTCAAACAAAGACGTCAGCTGTCTGACCTACGGAGAACAAACCTTGAGCTTGAGCGACCTCGACAAGAGATCACGCGAAATCTTCCGCTCGATCGTTGAAACCTACCTTGAGACCGGAGAACCGGTAGGTTCGCGAAATGTTTCTCGCAGTCTTGCCATGTCACTTTCGCCCGCTTCGGTAAGAAATGTCATGTCAGACCTTGAACACCTGGGCCTGTTGCATTCACCTCACACAAGCGCCGGACGACTGCCAACCGAAATCGGTTTGAGGTTTTTCGTGGATGCGCTTCTGGAAGTCGGCGACCTGACCCAGGATGAACGCCAACAGATCGATGTGCAGGTGAGGGCCTCGCAACAGACAAATTCAGCCGAGCAGGTCCTGACCGAGGCCAGTCAGATGCTGTCGGGTCTTTCGCATGGAGCGGGAGTGGTGCTGACTCACAAGTCAGATATGCGTCTGAAACACATCGAATTCGTGCGCATCGAACCTCAAAAAGCGCTTGTCATTATGGTCAGTGAAGACGGGTCGGTAGAAAACAGGGTCATCGATTTGCCGGCGGGTCTGCCCTCTTCGGCGCTGGTCGAAGCGACAAACTATCTTAACGCGCAGATCCAGGGCCGCACTCTTTCCCAGATCCGAACCAAACTTGAAAAAGTCAGAGACGCAGATCAGGCGGAGCTCGACCTGCTTAGTCAGAAGGTGATTGATACGGGTTTGGCTGTCTGGAGCGGCGATGGCGTCAACGATCCGGGAACATTAATTGTCCGGGGCCGCTCAAATCTCCTTACCGATCTCGACGCCGTGGAAGATCTGGAACGCATCCGTTTGCTCTTCGACGACCTGGAGAACAAGAAAGACCTCATTCAACTGCTTGGTCTTGCCGAGAAAGGCGATGGTGTCCGTATTTTCATCGGATCGGAAAACAATCTCTTTTCCCTGTCAGGATCTTCGCTTGTCGTTTCTCCCTATCGGGACAGCAGCCAGCGCATTGTCGGCGTTCTTGGTGTTATCGGTCCGACCCGGCTGAATTATGCTCGCGTCATCCCTATGGTGGACTATACAGCGCGGCTAGTGAGCAGGCTCCTGGGCTAGACACTTGTAAGATGCACCCTCGTTGATATGACGTTTTGCACCCCAAACAGGACTAGACATGCTTTCACCTGCAGAACTTGAGCGCTACGCCCGCCATATTGTCATGCGCGAAATCGGAGGCGCAGGACAGCAGAAGCTCAAAAATGCGCGCGTTCTGGTGATTGGGGCCGGCGGCCTTGGAGCACCGGTTCTTCAGTACCTTGCCGCAGCAGGGATTGGTACACTTGGAATTGTCGATGATGACACGGTATCTTTGTCCAACCTCCAGCGACAGGTTATTCACGATACCGACCAACTGGGTGAACCGAAGGTCGCGAGCGCGGCCGAAGCCATTGCCAGGTTAAACCCGAATGTAAAAGTGGAACCGCATCCGACCAGAATTGCCGGCCACAATGCCATTTCTCTGATCAGCGGATATGACTTTGTTGTCGATGGTTCGGATAACTTCGATACACGCTACCTTGTTTCAGATGCGTGCTTTTTTGCAGAAAAACCACTGATAACAGCCGCAGTCGGGCAATTTGACGGATCCATCACGACCTTGCGTCCATTTGAGGACAATAAGGACGGCGAGGCAAATCCGACCTATCGCTGTCTCTTTCCTCAGAAACCACGTGATGGACTGCTGCCCACTTGTGCCGAAGCCGGAGTTCTTGGTGCGCTCACAGGTATTGTCGGGGCGATGCAGGCCATGGAAGTGATCAAGGAAGTTACAGGAACTGGGGATAGCCTGGTCGGCCGTATGATGATGTTCGACGCCAGAGCGTTTCGAATGGAGACCATTCGCTACAAATGGTCTCCAAAAATCCGCTCAACGGTATCTCACGCAAGAGCTGGTCAGAGATGCTGGAAGACACCTGATCAACTGCCGGGGATGATATCAGTGATTGTCCCGCGGCAGACCTTTGTGCGCAACGTCCTGATATTTCACCGCGGGCTCAAGGACCATGCCCTTGTCGAATTGTCCAATCATGGACCGCTGGATCTCTTGCCAGGGCGTCTGACTTTCAGCAACCTTGAACCCACCCGCAGCTTCCAGATCTGCGCGGCGTTTGGCCAGTTCCTCCTCCGAAATCAGAATATTTGCGGCGCCTTTTCTGAGGTCGATCCGGACCGGATCGCCGGTCTTGAGCAAGGCCAGCCCACCCATGGCAGCAGCTTCTGGAGATGCATTCAGGATCGATGGTGATCCCGAAGTGCCGGATTGGCGGCCGTCACCAATGCAGGGCAGCGAGGTGATGCCGCGTTTGATCAGCGCTGCAGGCGGCTGCATATTGACAACTTCAGCACCGCCCGGATAGCCGATCGGACCGGTACCGCGAATGAAGAGCATGCAATGCTCGTCAATCTCAAGATCGGGATTGTCGATGTTGTGATGGTAATCTTCCGGCCCTTCGAAAACGATGGCCCGGCCTTCAAAAGCTTCAGGATCATCTGGATTGGACAGATACCTGTTCCGGAACTCTTCCGAAATGACGCTTGTCTTCATGATCGCGCTGTCGAACAGGTTGCCTTTGAGATTTAGGAAACCGGCTTTTTCTTTCAGTGGCGCGTCATAAGCCTTGATTACATCCGGCAGATCCGTGGTGATGCCTTCACAGTTTTCTGAAATTGTTTTGCCATTGGCAGTGATTGCACCAGGATGCGGCAGCTTGCCGTTTCGGATCAACTCGGCAATGACGGCCGGAACGCCGCCCGCGTGAAAATAGTCTTCACCAAGATATTCACCGGCCGGTTGCAGGTTCACCAAGAGAGGGATGTCCTGACCAATCGCCTGCCAGTCATCATTGTCCAGTTCGACACCGAGATGCCTGGCAATTCCGTTCAGATGGATCGGCGCGTTGGTCGACCCGCCAATCGCCGAGTTGACGACAATCGCGTTTTCGAACGCTTCGCGGGTCATGATATCCGAAGGCTTCTGATCGGCCCGCACCATCTCGACAATCCGCTTGCCCGTTTCATAGGAAATCGCACCGCGCTCACGATATGGGGCCGGTATCGCAGCAGAGCCAGGCAGTTGCATGCCCAGCGCTTCAGCCAGCGAATTCATGGTCGTCGCCGTGCCCATGGTGTTGCAGTAACCAACTGACGGCGCCGAAGAAGAAACGAGGTCCATAAAGCCATTGTAATCGATCTCGCCTGCAGCCAGCATCTGGCGTGCTTTCCAGACAATGGTGCCTGAGCCGGTCCTTTCACCTTTGTGCCAGCCATTCAGCATAGGCCCGACCGAGAGTGCAATTGCCGGGATATTTACGGTTGCCGCAGCCATGAGACATGCCGGTGTCGTCTTGTCGCAACCGATGGTCAAAACGACGCCGTCGATCGGATAGCCATAAAGGAGTTCAACAAGGCCCAGATAAGCGAGATTGCGGTCCAGCGTCGCTGTTGGACGTTTCCCGGTTTCCTGGATTGGATGAACTGGGAATTCAAACGCAATTCCGCCTGCTTCGCGAATTCCTTCGCGAATGCGATTAGCGAGTTCCAGGTGGTGTCTGTTGCACGGAGAAAGATCAGATCCCGTCTGTGCAATACCTATAATCGGCTTTCCAGACTGCAATTCTTCCCGTGTGATTCCAAAATTGAGATAGCGCTCGATATAAAGCGCAGTCATGCTTGGATTGTCCGGATTGTCGAACCAGGCGGCGGATCGCAGACCTGCTTTTTTTGTGTCGCTCATGGCGCCTCGTCCCTCATTAATTCGCTTCAAGCGTTGCGACCGATAAACACCAGCTCACGGTTGCTGTAAAGGCAAGGACAGCTCCAATTGACACTCCAACAACGGGAAATCAGGCGAGTGCCGAAGATTTCTTCAAAGTATCTGCGACCGAAAATCGCGCGAAGACCCAAAGGATTGCAAGACATACTCCGAGAAGCATTGGCGCTGCTCCCAATGGAGCAAGAAGAAAAACACCGCTCAAACCTGCAAGCGCCCAAAGTGCGGTCAACAGCCTTTTTGCCTGAACCGCCAGCGTCTTTCGCCGGGTTGCCAGCGCCTTCAATGCCGGAAAAGCACCGATATCATTGGTGTCACTGACGGCGATTGGTTCAATCGAAACTCCATTTCCCTGCGCAGTGCCGGTGGCGCACACACTCAACTCCAGTGCAGACCTATCCTGCGACAAGCTCAAAACAAGCGGATGCGTGTCGGTCGCTGATCTGGCAGCGGCTTCTTGTACCTTTTCGCCAGCCAGAGGGTCATCCATCAGCTCCAGGCCCAGCATTCCGGCAAGCGCTTCCCGGGTCTTGTGGCTATCGCCGCTGAACAGTCTTGGTACAAGACCTTCCGCACGAAGCATTCTGCCAGCAACCCCCGCATCCTGACGCAGTGTGCCTTCCAGCCCGAGAACACCCACGACACGGCCCCCTACGGCTACTCTTAGAACCGTCTTCCCATCCGCTTCCAGTGACCGCGCAATTGCATCAGCTGTGAAACTATCGATTTTCAGCTCTTTCAGAAGATCCGTGGTCCCGATCACAACGGTCTGACCGCCCAACAGTGCAACGACACCCAGACCCGCAGCGGGTTTGAAGCGATCCGGATCTTTCACAGCTACATGCCATTGAGCGGCCAGTTGCCGAAGCGCATGTGCGACGGGATGATCGGACCGGGCTTCGGCCGAAGCCGCCACGGCAAGAAGTGTCTTGGGTTCATTGTTGAACGCCATCACATTCGTCACCACAAGGTCCGGTCCAGACATCACAGCCGCCTTGTCGATAACAATTTCCTTGGCATTGGCGATCCTGCTGAATGCATCTGGTGCCAGTTCACGAGCGCCCGACGCAAGTGCAGCCTTTTGAAAGACCTTGTCCGCAAATGCATTGATACCGTCGATCAAGTTTGGCCAGGACATCAGAAGCGTAACCGACGCTGCCATGGGAGCCGACGCAGGATCAATGGCCCACCAACCGAGAGCTGTTGCAACGGACAGCCCGATCGAGCCAGCGGCCTCTTTGAGGCCGCTAATATCCCCACGAGGCGGCAGCACGGCCACTCCGAGAGAACGCAGCAACATGAGAAAAGCCGCAGCCAGCGCTGGCCAGTTCGCCGATACCGGTTCAGCACCGGCCAGGACAAGCAGCGTTGTAACCGTCAACAAAATTGTGCTCACGAACAACGTTGTCAGCGTCAATGGACGGCCCACGACGCGATTTATCGAGTATGACAGCGCAAGAAACGAAAAAATCACCGAGAAACTGCTGAAAATCAGTGCACTGTACTTACCGAATACAAGAACCGATGACGTCGGGCTGATCAAATCAGGGGGCGCTGCCTGCAAAGCCGCCACGAGCATGCAAAGTGACAGGCTCATAAAGGTGAGCCAGAAGACAGATATCAAAGGGGTTTTCGGCATGGCCGGAGGCTTTCGTGCGCAGGGTTCCTCGAATGTTCGGAGAAGCCACTTGCCGGGATGGCACACTTGAGTCTGCCTCTGAACACCTTCAAAAGTGCTGGACAGCTTTCAAGACCGCAATGGCTTGAAACCACTTGAACAGGTGGAATGCCCGGCCCAACGGCAGTTCTTAAGCAATCTTGCCCATGTTTTGGGCGGCCGGCCAGTTGAAGCGATCAAACATCATGATAGTGTTCGCTCGCATCTTTTAATACTGGCTCGCCGATTTTGAGAGCCTCACCCAATATTGACTAGGGTTCTTTTCAAATACTTCGGGGCATATACTTTAAGTGGAGGGCACAATTGCCCTCCTTTTTTGTGAATGTTCCAACTTGCGACAAAAGGCCAGGGCATCCACACAATTCTATTTCCAATGACACGTTTTCAACTTGGTTTTTTTCAAGCAAAAAACTTGCTTTGCCACCTTGTCGGATTCAGACGGCAGAAACTGCCGGGCAGACACTCCCTTGTGGTTATCCAAAAGCGGCAAGGTCGGGAATCAGGGGGTGTCTACGAGTCAAGCGCTGGCTCGCAGTGACCCAGAAAAAAGACCCCCATTTAATCGCCTGACAGATTCGCAAAGTGTTGCGATCGCCAAGGATTGCCGCAGCACTTTCAGGATCTAGGCGCTTTCGAGATTGGCGCGGGAAAGAAGTTCCATAGATGGCATAAGGTCCAGCAACTCCCGCGTATAAGCGTGTTGCGGTGCTTCAAAGAGCTGATCGCAGTCTGAAACCTCACACAATTCGCCATTTCGCATGACGCCGATGCGGTTGCACATCTGCCGGATTACAGCGAGATCATGACTGATAAACAGCATGGTCAAACTCAACTCCTCCTGCAGGTCTTTCAAAAGGTTGAGAATCTGGGCCTGGATCGAAACGTCGAGAGCCGATGTGGGTTCATCGCAGATCAAAAACCGCGGACGCGTGGCGAGTGCCCTTGCGATGGAAATACGTTGGCGCTGCCCGCCGGAGAACTCGTGCGGATATTTCTGACCAGCAGCAACACCCAAACCCACATGGTCGAGCAGATCGTCGACAATCTGGCGAACCTCTGAATTGCCGGAAGCCAGCCGGTGAAACTTGATTGGTTCCGCGATGATATCCCTCACGCGCATGCGCGCATTCAAGGAGGAGTAAGGGTCCTGGAAAATCATCTGCATCTGGCGACGCATTGCCAGGACGTCTTTCCGGTTTTTAAGTGATGTCAGTTCCGTTTTGCCGAAAAGGATGGACCCGCCCGTCGGGTGATAGAGACCGGTGACCAAACGGGCAATGGTCGACTTGCCGGACCCGCTTTCACCGACCAGACCGAAAGTTTCGCCTTCCTGGATGTCGAAACTGACCTTTTTGACCGCCTGAAAATATTTCCGCCTTGATGGAAACACCGAACCTCTTGTTTCAAAGCGCATATCAAGATCACGGATTTGCACCAGCGGTCCCGTAACCTTGTCGTAGTCTCGTGCTTTGCCAAGCCAGTGGGTCGAAATGTCGATCTGCTTTTGAGGCGTTCCTGCTTCTTCAATGTAGTTCACAACCGGGAAGCGCTCGACCTTTATGTCCGGCCTTGGAACCGCGGATATCAGGCTTTGCGTGTATGGATGATTGGGCGCTCCGAGCACTTGGCTGGTTTCGCCATATTCCACAAGCTCGCCACGATACATCACCGCGACATGGTCGGTTATGTCTGCAATGACCCCCATGTCATGTGTGATGACCATCATTGCGACGTTGCGTTCGGCGCACAATGATTTCATCAATTCAAGGATTTGCGCCTGAATTGACACATCAAGAGCTGTCGTCGGCTCATCGGCAATCACGAGTTCCGGTTCGGCACAAAGCGCGAGCGCAATAACAACACGCTGCCGCATACCACCAGAGAACTGGTGAGGATACTGCTTGATCCTTTCGCCAGCGTCGGGAATCCCAACCGCATCGATCAATTCAACAGCCCGCTTTTGCGCATCGGAATTCGACAACGGCAAATGAGTCTTGATCGTTTCAACCAATTGGGATTCTACCGTCTGCAATGGATCGAGCGACGTGAGCGGGTCCTGAAAGATCATACCGATCTTGCGTCCCCTCAGGCGGCGCTTTTCCTTGTATGGCAGTTGGTCGATCCTCTTGCCATGCAGATAGATCTCACCTTCAGCGATACGACCGGGTTCCTGCAGCAGTCCGATTACGGCATTGCCGACGGTCGACTTGCCGGCACCCGATTCACCGACCACACCGAGGATCTTGCCCGCTTCCACGCTGAGATTAACATCGTCAACCGCCACGAAGACAGAATTGCGACCTGGAAATTCCACCGTCAGGTCTTTGACATCAAGAACACTCATACCGCCCTCACCGCAATTTCGGATTGAGCGCGTCGCGCAGCCAATCGCCCAGAAGGTTGACGTTCAAAACCAGAAGCGCCAAGGCCAGACCAGGGAAAATGGCAATCCACCATTCACCCGAATAGAGAAAATCATTGCCGACGGCGATAAGAGTGCCGAGCGAAGGTTGGGTGGGCGGCATACCGACACCAAGGAAGGAGAGGGTCGCTTCGGTCACAATGGCGAGCGCAAGGTTGATCGTCGCGATAACCATCACCGGTCCCATGACATTGGGCAGGATATGGCGCGCCATGATGATGACAGATGGGATACCGATAACGCGCGCGGCCTGAACATATTCCTTGTTCTTTTCAACCATCGTGGAGCCGCGCACGGTACGGGCATATTGCACCCAGAACGACAATGCGAGCGAGACGATCAGAATGTAAAACGCGAAGACTTCCCGATCGAGCGAGCCGAAGATGCCGTTTGCGACACCGTCAATCAGCAGTGCGATCAAAATGGCCGGAAAAGTGAGCTGGACGTCGGCGATACGCATGATGACGGCATCCGTGCGTCCGCCCATGTAACCGGCGACAAGGCCGAGTGTGATCCCAAGGACCGCTGCAGCAATTACCGAGCAAAATCCGACGATAAGCGAGATCCGCATACCGTAAAAAATACCGGACAGCAGATCCCGTCCCTGATCGTCAGTGCCAAGCAGAAAGCGCGGATCGGAGTATTCCATCCAGACCGGTGGAACGCGGGCATCCATGATGGAGATGGAGGCAAGATCGAACGGGTTGTGAGGTGCGACCCAGGGCGCAAGGATAGCCAGCAGGAACAGGATAAATGTCCCGCAGGCCGCGACGACCGTTACCTTGGACCTTAAAAAGGAGTGGAACAGATCACTGTCGACAATCTTTGATAGCCGTCCGGGAGCCTCTTGGGAACCGGACCGATCGGCAACCGCCGCTTTTGCTTCTTCGTTGGAGACATAAGGCATGGTCGGTCAGTCCCCTTATGGCCGGCCAACCCGCAGACGCGGGTCGATGAAGAAATAGAGCATGTCGACAATGTAGTTGATTGCGACAAAGAGAAATGCCGTCAAAAGCAGGTAGGCCGACATGATCGGGATATCGACGTTTTGCACCGCCTGCAGGAACATCAGACCCATGCCGGGCCACTGGAACACCGTCTCGGTGATGGTCGCAAAGGCGATGATCGCACCAAGCTGCAGTCCGGTGATAGTAATCACGGGAACCAATGTGTTCTTCAGCGCGTGCCGGAAATGGACCAGCCTGTCCGGCAGGCCGCGCGCTCGGGCAAACTTGATGTAGTCGGTGCGGATAACTTCCAGCATTTCTGCCCGGATAAGACGCATGATAAGCGTCATCTGATAGAGGCCCAAGGTGATGGATGGCAAAATTAGCGCTTTGAGGCCGGAAACGGTCAAAAACCCGGTTGTCCACCAGGAACCTATCTGGACGGTCTCGCCGCGCCCGAAACTTGGTAGCCACTGAAGCGTTACTGAAAACAGGAAGATCAACAATATACCGATAAAGAAGGTCGGCAACGATATCCCGACCAAGGACACGGACAGGAACAATTTCGAAATGGGCGACTCTCGGTTAAGACCGGCATAAATGCCCATTGGAATGCCGACAATCAGTGCAAATAGGGCGGAGGTCAAACTGAGCTCAAGCGTCGCCGGAATGCGTTTGGCGAAGAGCTCGGATACCGGCTGCCGGAACTGGTAGGAGGTTCCGAAATCAAACCGGGCCGCCTTGGAGATGAAGCGATAGAACTGAACCGCAATCGGATCGTTCAGACCGAGCCTTTCCCTCAAGGCTTCCCGTTCCTCGATTGACGTTTCGATCCCGACCATCTGATTGATGGGGTCTCCGACGAAACGGAACATGGTGAACGCAAGCAGTGCGACCACCAGCATGACAATCACCGCCTGAAGCAAACGGCGTGTTGCAAAACCAATCATTACGGCTCTTTGGGTTCAGAAAGGAAAAAACGCCCCCGGCAATGCCGGGAGCGCGCGTTGGCAATGGCCGATCAGTTCTTGGTCACAAAGCGGAACTTGAACTGGTTGTCGGCCCGCTGAACCAGCTCGACATTATCAGCGACACCCCAGGCAAGGCCCTGCTGGTGAAGCGGAACGTAGTACGCATTGTCGTGGCTGATCTGATAGGCATTCTGGATCAGGCCATCTCGCTTTTCCGGATCGACTTCAACAAGGATTTCCTTGGTCAGGCTGTCGATTTTCTCGTCGCAGAAACCGCCGAGATTGAAAGGAGAACCGGTTCCGGCTTCGTCGCGGCAGTTCATCAGGTTGGACAGCACGTTCCAGCTGTCCAGGGAGCCGGGTGTCCAGCCCAGCAGATAGAACGACGTGTCGAAATTGCCTGATGCAAGAACCTTGGCAAAGTACTTTGCCTTCGGCTGTGCGTTCAGATCAACTTTCACGCCGATGCGCGCCAGCATGGCGGCCACTGCCTGACAAATTGCTTCATCGTTGACATAACGATCATTCGGACAATCCATGCCAACTGTAAAGCCGTCCGCATAGCCTGCCTCTGCAAGAAGAGCCTTTGCAGCATCCGGATCATAAGGATAGCGCTCGAATGCGCCCGCCTTCGAGAACAGGAACGGCGAAATCATGATCGCCGACGGTGTCGACAGATCCCGCATGACCTTCTTCTTGATGCCTTCAATATCGATCGCCTGATAGAAGGCCTTCCGTACCTTGGCATCTTTGAACGGGTTCTTGCCCTTTACGTCCGAATAAAGCAGCTCGTCACGCATCTGATCCATACCGAGGAAGATCGTGCGCAATTCGGGACCGGTCAGTGCAACGGTCCCGGCGTTGTCGTTGATCCGTTTGATGTCCTGAACCGGGATCGGGTACACCATGTCCAACTCACCGGACAACAAGGCGGCAACCCGTGTTGCATCAGAAGAGATCGGCGTAAATTCAACCGTGTCGAGATTATGCGTTGGGGTATCCCACCAACCGTCGTTTTTCGCATAGACCGTTTTCACACCGGCTTCATGGCTGTCTACTTTGAACGGACCGGTGCCGTTGGCATTGAGAGCCGCGAAGTTTGCCGTGGAATCGGAAGCGGAGGTCACCTTGACCGCGTCGTTCTCGACCGTCCACTCCTTGTCCATGATGTAGAAAGTATCCCACTCATAATGCAGGATGGGATTTGGACCTGAGAGAACAAAATCGACGGTGTGGTCGTCGACAATCTCGACCTTTGCGTCGGCAGGTACACGGGTCGTCAGATCAGACCCCTCGGACTGAACGCGCTCGACCGAAAATGCCACATCTTCTGCCGTGAAGTCGTTGCCGTTGTGAAACTTCACGTCTTTGCGCAAATAGAAACGCCAACGGTTCGGTTCCACAATCTCCCATCGTTCTGCCAACGCTGGCTCGATAGCCAGATCTGAACCTCTGCGTGTCAAACCCTCATACACATTGCCAAGCGACGACAATGTGAATGTCTCGTTCAAAGTATAAGGATCCAGGTTGTTCAAAGTGCCCTGAAACGCAAACTTGAGTGTTTCAGCCTGCACGGCCGAACCTGCTCCTGCCGTCAGCAATGCTGCGGCGGCCACGATTGATTTGGTTTTCATTTTCCCCTCTTTTTCTTCCGAAAGCCGGAATTCACAGATGCGCGGCTACTGGTTTCAGTATTGTCCGCACGCCTGAATTGATCGAACTATGACACTGTAACTGTCTGTGTTCAAACCCGTTTGGGCAGGAATTTAGTTCAACTCTCCCACCAGCCTGTCCAGAAAGGCCGAACATCGATCGAGTTCGGCCAGCTCAATATACTCGTCGGCCTGATGCGCCTGGTCGATCGACCCCGGGCCACAGACTACTGTTGACAGTCCATGTTCCTGAAAAATACCACCCTCCGTGGCATAGACCACGACATGCCGGGCGTTGTCGCCAGTCAGCCGCCGCACTGTCCGTTCCGCCAAACCGTCGTCCTCCTCGGTCAGCCCCGGAACATTGGCGATCAGCTCGATATTGATCCGGCAATTTTCTGAAACGGCCTGCATACCCGGCAGGACATCAGTCTCGATAAAGCCGCGATAAGCATTCAACCAGTTTTCAGCTTGGTCCCCTGGAAGCAGGCGGATGTCGGTCACAAACTCGCAGCGTTCCGCGGTAATATTGTGTGCTTCTCCGCCAGCAATCTGTCCACTGTGCAGCGTTGTGTAAGGAGGCTCAAAGGGACATTCGGGATCGGCCGCAGCCTTGTTTTCAGCCGTCTTGGCATCCATCCAGGAGATCAGCCGAGCTGCCGCGGAAATTGCCGATACGCCGCGATGAAGCTGGCTGGAATGAACCGGATGCCCTTGAATACTGGTTTTAAAAACCACAATCCCCTTGTGACCTGTGACGACTTTCATATTTGTCGGCTCGCCAACGACAACGAGATTGGGCCGCGGTCCCCTGGACATAATATCCTGAATAAGAGGCGGTGCACCGAGGCAACCAACTTCCTCATCATACGAAAGCGCAATGTGTATAGGACTTTTGAGATCCGACGCCAGGAAGTCCGGCACCTTTGCAAGAACAGTCGCGGCAAAACCCTTCATGTCAGCTGAGCCCCGGCCAAAAAGCCGATCACCATCCACCCAGGCCGCAAAAGGATCCTGCGACCAGGTCTGACCTTGCACCGGCACCACATCCGTATGGGCGGACAGAACGACACCGCCGTCCCGCTCGGGACCTATGGTGGCATGGAGGGCTGCCTTTTGACCGGTGTCATCCGGCACCCGTGTCGACGAAACCCCATGGCTTGCCAGATAGTCTTCGACAAAGGCAATCAAACCAAGATTGCTTTGATCGGATACGGTGTTAAAGGAGATCAGCTTCTCCAGCATCTCCCGCGGCGTATAGATACGGCTCACGTAACCTCCGGTTTGTCGTCAGGCATCGGCGGGAGCATCCCCCGGCAATCTGAGTCCATCTAAACTTTTCATAGCAAAGATCTGCAAGGGAATTTCCTTGCCTCTGAGCTTGATTTCCGCTGTTTCTGCACCGGTAATGCCAGCTTCCGCAGCGTCGACGACGGCTTTCGAGACAGCCAGAAAACTGCCATGGTCCTTGTTTGCGGTCTCCAGGCGGCTTGCTGTGTTCACAACGTCACCAAGCGCGGTAAGGCCGCCGGCTGAACCGGCCGAACCGATGCGCCCCAAAATAGCCGGTCCGAGATGAAGTCCGATGCCAAGTCTGATCGGGTCATGAAACTGCGGCCCCTTTTCGGTGTCCAGCGATTGCATCACCGCTTCTATGCGCCTTGCTGCCCGCAGCGCCTGGCAGGCGCCCGTTTGCGGTCCGGTGTCCATTCCGAAAATCGCCATGATGCCATCGCCAATAAACTTGTCGACATAACCGCCTTCCGCACGGATGGCTGCAGACGCCTGATCGAGGTACTCGTTCAGAAGATGCACAACATCATATGCCAATTGGGATTCGGTAATGCCGGTGAAGTTGCGCAAGTCCACAAACATGACCGCGACTTCCTGTTCAACGCCCCAGTAGTAAGCATCCTGAAGGTTTTCGCCGCTTGTGCCTTGGGCTTTGACAGGAACCAGGGGCTGCACCGAAATATTTTTCTGTGGCCGGACCTGGCATGCCAGCCTTACATCCTCGTTTGCGCCAATCCTTGCCAGAACGGACGCCTCGGCATCGCTCGGCTGGCCAAGGGCTGATGCCCCCTCCAGCACCTTGACCCGGCAGGTGGAACAGCGCGCCCGTCCTCCGCAGACCGAGGCAATCGGAATATCATTCATGCGGCTGATTTCGAGGAGCGTCGCACCCGGCTGCGCCTTGATGGAGAGTCCACCGGGATAGTCGATCGAGAGGTTTCGCGCCCTCAAGCTGAGAAGATAGCGGATCAGGATCGCCAGCAGACTGACGGCAATCAGTCCAAAGACGATTGAGCGAAGTTGCACAATCGCCTCTCGGGCCCAGAGCTGCTGCTCTTCGGTGATCTTGACCGCGATGTCCTGGGTCAGGGCCAGCCGACGCGCTGCTTCAATCCATCCCCAGATCGAGGCAACCGGCAAAGCAACTGCAAAAACGGCAAATGCGGGCATCACACGAGAATAAAACGGATAAAGCCTCAGCCAGAAATGCAATCCCAGCATTGAGTGGATCCAGACAATCAGCAACAGGATTGACTGCCCGAGAGCGTGATTGGGCCAAAGCAAGGTGAGCATTTGCGAATAGGTCGGAGAAAAGTCAAATGCGTTCGCAAGGCCCATGGTTGTCGTGATGTGCGGTATCAGCAGCCAGGGGATGTAAAGACCGAGTGTGAGCTGCACGAACTCCCAGCGCGACATCTTCAACGTCCGCCTTTTGCTCGTCCGCCACAAGGCAAGACCGACATGGGTAAGCGCGGCGACGCTGAGTACACTTTCGCCAAGCACGCTGCGCCAGACCCAATAGTGCCAGAAAGACGCCTTGTTCATCACATCAAATGAGATAATGCCGAGGGCATGATTGATGAAATGGCTCAAGCAAAAGGCGAAAAGGATCAAACCGCTCCACAGCTGCAAGCGTTGTGGCCAGGTACCCGATCCCGGGGTTGCCGCATCTTTGGGTGTTTGCGAGTTTTCGGAAACAGATGTTGTTCCGGGAACGGTCATCGTGCCGTAACGTCCTCTCCGCTTGATAGTCTTGATCCAAAAAGGCGCAGGCAAAGCGCCTGAATGCTTCGCGTCTAAAGATCAGTGACCTGAGAGCCAGGTTCGGTCAAGCCGGATAGTGGAAAGATTTCAGCAACAAACGTTGCCCACTTGAAACGTGCTTCTTTACCGGCAAGTGTCCTGCATAGCGAATATACAGGGACACCTTTTCATGAAGCTGTACGGAATCAAGAACTGCGATACGGTCAAAAAAGCGCGGAAATTTCTGGAAGAAGCCGGAGTTTCCTATGATTTCCACGACTACAAGAAAGACGGTGTGGATGCGGACAAACTTGCCAGATTCGTCGGTGAGTTTGGCTGGGACACCATCTTGAACAAGCGTGGAACCACTTGGCGCCGTCTCGATGAGGCAACCCAGGAAGGCGTGACAGACGCCAAAAGCGCGCTCGATGTCATGATCGAGCACCCGTCGGTCATCAAACGCCCGATTGTTGAAGGCGAGGCGAAGAACTTTGTCGGATTTGACCCCGTAGCCTGGGAAATGGCCCTTGAGCTCGGCGAACTGAAATAGCTGCCAAGGTTACCAGGTGCGGCGTGGACCGGTGTCGATGTGATAGTGACCGGAAGAATAGTGCTTGTAGCCGCCAACTTCCCTTTGCGATTTCAGGAATGCAATAACCGAGGACGGGCTTCCGGCCACTGAAAAATCTACGGCCTGACAATTCAGGTGATAGGAATCCTTCGCACCGCCCTTCCACCAGTTTTCCAGCCACCACCGCTTGGTGGAATGTACCGTGACCTTGCCATACCGCTTGGCAACGCGGTTCAGCACCTTTTTGAGCTTGCGCGGAACGCACCACGCAGTGTCGACATAGTTGATCGAATTGTGGGAGGCCGTCATCCAGCCCATACCGGAGACACCGGCGACGGTGCCGCAACCTGCTAGAGCGGTGATCAATCCGAGGAAAACTGTCCAGGCTAAGAGGCGCTGACGCATAACTGGCGGGCCCTGTCGATTGTCGGTTGTAATACACTCCCCCGCGCCAAGTTCCCGGAATTTGATTAAAATTTGAATGAAAAACGTGGTTAACGCGGGCAAGAAACAAATGTTTCAGCTTTAGGTCTTTTCTGATACAAATGTCACAGATGCGCCTATCATGCTTTCTGACCCACCTTCCGGAATATGAATTATGTCCCATGTTTTTCCCCGCCATACCAAAGCCGAGCCACCAGTCGCCACTCGAGGTGATGGGTGTTACATCATTGATAAAAATGGGAAAAATTACTTTGATGGATCCGGAGGTGCGGCGGTTTCCTGCCTTGGTCACAGCGATCCGGACGTGACGCGGGCCATCAAAACGCAGGTCAATCAAATAGCCTTCGCTCACACAGGCTTCTTCACATCCGAACCTGCAGAGGATCTCGCAAACCACCTGATTGACGCGGCTCCCGGAAGCCTCGACCGGGTATATTTCGTCTCTGGCGGATCTGAAGCGATGGAAGCCGCCTTGAAGTTAGCGCGGCAGTACTTTCTGGAAAAAGGCGAAACCTCCAGGCACCGCGTCATCGCACGTCGTCAAAGCTATCACGGCAACACTCTGGGCGCGCTCGCAACAGGAGGCAATCAGTGGCGGAGAGAGCCGTTTGCACCGCTGATGATCGAAACATCTCATATTTCGGCCTGTTACGAATACCGGGGGCGCCGCGACGACGAGACAGCATTTGACTATGGACAGCGCGTTGCCAATGAGCTGGAAACGGAGATCGAACGCCTTGGTCCAGAAAATGTCATGGCATTCGTTGCAGAACCGGTTGTTGGAGCGACTGCCGGTGCCGTGCCGCCCGTCGACGGATATTTCAAACGCATCCGCGAGATCTGTGACCAACACGGCGTTCTTCTGATCCTGGACGAAGTCATGTGCGGTATGGGCCGAACCGGAACGCTTTTCGCCTGCGAACAAGATGACGTGGCCCCTGACATTTTGTGCATAGCCAAGGGCCTTGGAGCCGGTTACCAGCCAATTGGAGCCATGCTCTGCACGCGTGCAATCTACGAAGCCATCCAGGACGGCACTGGGTTCTTTCAGCACGGACACACCTATATCGGTCATCCAACAGCTTGCGCGGCGGCACTAGCCGTATTCAAGAAACTGCAAGGAGGTGTCGCTGATCGTGTCATGCCAATGGGCAGGAAGCTGGATGCCGCGCTCAAAGACGCCTTCGGCCAGCATCCCAACGTGGGTGATATTCGCGGCCGAGGTCTTTTCCGCGGATTGGAAATCGTCGAGGATCGCGGCACCAAGGCCCCCTTTGCACCGGCGCGAGGCATTAACAAGGCACTGAAAAAGGCCGCTTTCGAAGCCGGTCTCATTTGCTATCCAATGGGTGGAACCATTGACGGGGTTCAGGGCGATCACGTGCTTCTGGCGCCTCCTTTCATCATGGATGATGCTCAGGTGGACGAAGTCACCGGCAAACTGAATCAGGCGTTCAAAGCGGTCTTCTGAAAAATGGTCATGGAAGGTTCTCACACTGCGCTGCCGATGATCATGGCGGCGCCAAATGGTGCTCGCCGTACAAAAAGGGATCATCCGGCTTTGCCGGTAACAATTGCGGAAACCGTTGCAGCAGCCAAAAGCTGCTTTGAGGAAGGTGCCGGTGCAATTCACGCCCATGTCCGCGGACCGGACGGGACCCATGTTCTGGATGCCGGGCTCTACCGCGAGCTCTTCGCTGAAATGCGCTTCGCTGTCCCAAAGATGCAGGTGCAAGTCACGACAGAGGCGGCAGGGATCTATGACAACAAGGCCCAGCGCCAACTTGTTGATGACCTCAGGCCAAACTGGGTTTCGATCGCAGTGACGGAAATGGTCCCGCAAGAAGCCGATGCAGAGGTGCGTGCCTTCTATGAGCGAGCGCGTGGTAACGGCATAACCATCCAGCACATCCTTTACCGCACCGAAGACATGGTGCGGTTTTTCGAACTCGTAACTGACGGCGTCATTCCGGGTGAACAGCACCAGTTGCTGTTTGTTCTTGGCCGATATGCCGGCAATCAGGAAAGTGACCCATCAGATTTGGAACCTTACCTGAAAACGTTTGAAACGCACCCGGAGGGTCTGGAACTCGATTGGGCCGTATGTGCCTTTGGCCATAAGGAAACCGATTGTCTGGTCTCGGCAATCAGGAATGGTGGTAAGGCACGTATCGGACTTGAGAACGGACTTTGGAACCGCGACGGCCGTCTCGCAGCTGACAATGCGGATCGGGTTCGCGATCTCTTAAACGCTCTTGAGAATGAGCGCTGGTTCGAGCCGGAAAAACTCCGGCCCGAACTGACGAGACCTGAAGCTATCAGGTGACGTTGAACGCGGCGATCGCAGCCATGTTGACGATGTCGCTGTCTTTTGCGCCAATCGGCAAGATCTGGATTGGCTTGTCGAAACCAACCAGAAGAGGACCGATAACCGTGGCGCCGCCAAGCTCCTGAAGCATCTTTGTTGAAATCGAAGCGGAGTGGAACGCCGGCATGACCAGCACATTGGCCGGACCCGACAAGCGGCAGAATGGATAGGCCGCCATGCGTTCCATGTTGAGTGCGACATCCGCTGCCATGTCGCCGTCATATTCAAAATCGACACGGCGGCGGTCGAGGATCTTCACAGCCTCGATCACCTTTTCAGAGCGTTCGCCCCGCGGGTGACCGAAAGTCGAATAAGCGAGCATTGCCACTTTTGGCTCATATCCGAGCTTGCGGGCGACATGTGCCGCTTCTTCAGCGATATCGGCCAGTTCTTCGGAGTTTGGCATGTCGATCACCGCCGTATCGGCGATCAAAACCGTACGGCCGCGGACAAGCGCAAGCGACACACCGATCACCCGGTGACCCGGCTTCGGGTCAATTGTTGCCTTTACCGTATCGAGAGCAACGGAGTAATTCCGGGTGAGGCCGGTCACCATGGCATCCGCGTCGCCACGTGCCACCATAATTGCTCCCCAGTAGTTGCGGTCGTTATTGACCATGCGTTGGCAGTCGCGCAGCAAATAGCCTTTGCGCTGCAAGCGCCCGTAAAGATACTGGGCATAATCCGCATTCCGGTCGGAAAGACGGGCGTTCTGGATCGAAACGCCGGACTTGTTAAGGTCAATTCCGGCTTGTTCCGCGACGCTTTTGATCTCATCTTCGCGGCCGATAAGGATCGCTTCTCCAAGGCCCTGTGACACGAAACTGGCGGCCGCACGGATCACCGGCTCCTCTTCGCCTTCCGCAAATACAACACGTTTGGGCTGCTGGCGAACCTTCGTAAAGATGCGTTGCAACGTCCCGGCAACCGGATCGCGACGGGCGGAAAGCTGATGCTTATAGGCCTCCATGTCGACGATCGGGCGTCTGGCGACACCCGAATCCATCGCTGCCTGCGCAACAGCGGGCGGAATCGCATGAATGAGACGTGGATCGAAGGGGACGGGAATGATGTATTCGGGACCGAATTTCGGTCGGTTGCCGCGGTAGGCTGCTGCCACCTCGTCCGGCACTTCCTCGCGGGCAAGATCCGCCAACGCATTGGCGCAGGCTACCTTCATCTGATCGTTGATGGTCGTTGCGTGAACATCGAGCGCACCCCTGAAGATGTAAGGAAATCCGAGCACATTGTTGACCTGGTTCGGATAGTCGGAGCGGCCGGTCGCAACGATGGCATCGTCCCTGACAGCAGCAGCTTCTTCAGGCGTGATTTCCGGGTCCGGGTTGGCCATGGCGAAGATCACCGGATTGGGTGCCATGACCCTGAGCATGTCCGGGGTCAGCGCGCCCTTGACGGAAACACCGAAGAACACGTCGGCACCTTTCAGGGCATCGTAGAGCGAGCGTGCGTCCGTCTCGATGGCATGCGCCGATTTCCATTGGTTCATGCCTTCAGGGCGTCCCTTGTAGATGACACCTTTCGTGTCGCACAGGGTTACATTTTCATGCGGAATGCCCATGGCCTTGACGAGTTCTATGCAGGCGATGCCTGCGGCACCGGCGCCATTACAGACCACCTTGGTGTCCTTCATGTCGCGGCCCGTCAGATGCAGCGCATTGATGAGGCCCGCGGCGGCAATGATGGCCGTTCCATGCTGGTCATCATGGAATACCGGGATGTCCATCAATTCTCGCAGCCGCTGCTCGATGATGAAGCAGTCCGGCGCTTTGATGTCCTCAAGGTTGATGCCGCCAAAAGACGGACCGAGATAGCGGACTGAGTTGATGAACTCCTCGACTTCACCCGTATCCACTTCGAGATCGATGGAATCGACATCAGCGAAGCGCTTGAAGAGCACAGATTTGCCCTCCATCACGGGCTTTGAGGCCAGCGCGCCCAAATTGCCAAGCCCCAGAATGGCTGAACCATTTGAGATGACTGCGACCAGATTGCCCTTGGTGGTGTAGTCATAGGCCCGGCTCGGATCATCCGCGATAGCGAGCACCGGTACGGCCACGCCAGGGGAATAGGCTAGGGAAAGGTCACGTTGGGTTGCCATGGGCTTGGTCGGCGTGATTTCCAATTTTCCAGGCCGGCCTTCCTGATGGAATTGCAGCGCTTCCTGATCGGTGAAGCTGATGTTTGTTTTGGGCGACTTTTTTCAGCTGACATGACGCGGGCGGTTCCTCTCCGTGATGCGCGGGCACGCGTTTGCGGGTCGAAACTGACCCTTGGGCGGGTCTTGGACCTTATCCCCTGGAAAATGAAGCCTCAAGCCAAGATGCCTTACGCCCTTGGTGGAATGGGAGGCGAGGTTTGCTAGGTATCGGACATGAATGGGATGAGCGTACAAAAACCGGTTCAGGCTGACGGCAAAGTCACGCCAATGATGGCCCAGTTCCTGGAAATCAAGGCAGCCAATCCAGACAGCCTGCTGTTTTACCGGATGGGCGATTTCTACGAGCTTTTTTTCGAAGACGCCGAGATTGCTTCGGCCGCATTGGGCATTACGCTGACCAAACGCGGCAAGCACCAGGGCGACGACATTCCAATGTGCGGTGTCCCCGTACACGCCGCCGACGACTACCTGCAGAAGCTTATCGCCAAGGGATTCCGCGTCTCCGTATGCGAACAGACCGAGGACCCGGCCGAGGCCAAGAAACGAGGATCCAAATCCGTTGTCCGGCGCGACGTGGTTCGGCTGGTTACCCCGGGTACGCTGACCGAAGAACAGCTTCTTGATGCAGGTTCGAACAATTTCCTGATGGCCCTGACCCGGCTGAAGGGAGGATCACTGGAAGGGACCGCGGTCTATGGCCTTGCCTGGATCGATATGTCGACCGGTTCGTTCCAGGTATCGGAGACAGATCAGCTACGTCTTGCCGCCGACTTGGCTCAAGTTTCGCCTCGCGAACTGATCCTGGCAGACAATCTGCTGCAGGAAAGCGAGTTACGCCTTCTGGCCGAACAGGCTGGTGGTGCGCTGTCACCCGTGCCACGCGCCTTTTTCGACAGCTCGACCGCTGTGGATCGCCTCGCACACTATTTCGGGGTCAAGACGCTCGACGGATTTGGGACATTCACCCGCGCCGAGCTGTCGGCTGCTGCCGGGATCCTGTCCTATATTGAAAAGACCCAGTTGGGTGAACGGCCTCCGCTGGACCCTCCAATGCGCGAAGCAGGCGCTGGCCGCATGCTGATCGATCCGGCAACACGGGCCAATCTCGAATTGTCTCGCACGCTTTCAGGCGAAAAACAGGGCTCTCTGCTTGCGACTATCGACCGGACGGTTACGGGTAGCGGTTCCCGACTGCTTGCCAGCCGCCTGGCAGGTCCGCTGGTCAATGTCGATGCGATCCACCAACGCCACGACGCGGTCGAGCACTTTCTCGAAAACGAAATCATGCGAGAGGGACTGCGCCAGACGTTGAAAGGCGCCCCGGATATGGCAAGGGCGCTCTCACGCATTGCGCTCAACCGGGGCGGTCCCCGCGATATTCTTTCGGTGGCGCAAGGCTTGGCATCCGCACGTGCCGTTCTGGACCAAACCGCGCATTCGACGGACGACATTCCGGCCGAAATAGCTGCTGCCCGTACAAGTCTTGAAAATGCGCCGCATGAACTAGGTGCCGAGTTGGTTCGGGCGATCAAGGAAGATCCGCCCTTGTTGAAGCGGGACGGCGGCTTCATCGCGGCTGGCTACAATGCCGATCTTGACGAATTAAGGTCGCTGCGCGACGAAAGCCGCAAGGTGATCGCAAAGCTGCAGGCCGATTATTCAGAAGAACTCGGCCTTCGATCCCTCAAGATCAAACACAACAACGTGCTTGGCTGGTTCATCGAAGCACCTACGGCGCAAACCGAAAAGCTGACGGCAGACCCGGGCCGTTTCATTCACCGCCAAACCATGGCAGGTGCAATGCGCTTCACGACCACCGAGCTGGCGGACCTGGAATCCAAGATTGCCAGCGCTGGTGAACGTTCACTTGCCATTGAGTTCGACATTTTCGAACGGCTGGCGGCTGCAATTATCAATGCCGGTGAGGCGATCAAGGCGGCTGCGCACGGCCTTGGCATACTGGATGTCACGGCAGCGCTCGCAAAACTGGCCCAGGAAGAAAACTACGTTCGCCCATCGGTCGACAAGAGCCGGGCTTTCGATATCAGGGGCGGCCGACATCCGGTCGTTGAATTGGCCCTGAAAAAGTCCTCAGGTGACAGCTTTGTCGCCAACGATTCCAATCTTGGACCGGATCAGGACGAAGATATCGGCCATATCTGGCTGATCACTGGTCCGAACATGGCTGGTAAATCAACCTACCTGCGCCAGAATGCGCTGATCGCCGTTCTTGCCCAAATGGGCGCCTTTGTGCCGGCAACTGCTGCGCATATCGGTGTCGTCGACCGCCTGTTTTCGCGGGTTGGAGCCGCCGATGATCTTGCCAGAGGCAGATCGACCTTCATGGTGGAAATGGTTGAAACCGCAGCCATTCTCAATCAGGCCGGTGATCGCTCGCTGGTAATCCTGGACGAAATCGGGCGCGGCACAGCAACATTCGACGGATTGTCGATCGCGTGGGCGACAATTGAACACCTTCACGAGGTCAACAGGTCCCGTGCCCTATTTGCTACCCATTATCATGAGTTGACGGCGCTGTCGGCCAAACTCGAACGCCTGTCCAACTCAACGGTTTCGGTGAAGGAATGGAAGGGCGACGTCATATTCCTGCACGAAATCGTGCCTGGCGCAGCTGACAGGTCTTACGGGATTCAGGTCGCCAAACTTGCAGGACTGCCGGGGAAGGTGGTTGAAAGATCCAGGCAGGTGCTCAGCCAGCTGGAAGAGCAGGACAGGCGCTCACCTGCCGAAAGCCTGATCGATGAATTACCGCTCTTTGCCAGTATCACCACGCCCGCACCAACCTTAGCCGGGGGCTTTGCAGAAGAAGACCCGCTTGACGATGCCTTAAAGGAAATCGATCCGGACGACATGACACCGCGTGAAGCTCTTGAAGCTCTTTATCGGCTGAAGGCCTTGCGGGCGAACAAAGCGGCCGATTGAAGGCCGGTGCGGAAACAGGTGACGGGTCAAGCGAACTGAACTAATCTGTACAACCTTCGCAAGAACACCGTTCGTCCGGCCCTATTTCATGATTTCATTTCCACAGCTGCCCCGTCAGGTGGTGCTGATTCTACTGCTGCAGTTCACCAACAGCCTTGGTGTCTCATCCCTCATTCCCTTGATGAGCTTCTTTATTGTCGAGGGGCTCGGGTCGGAGCCTTGGCAAGTAGGGCTTTATACCGGCCTGCTCATGCCCATGACGCTTGCCGCCAACCGATGGGCTGGAGAACGGCTCGACCAGGGTTATCGGGTTAAACAGCTGTTGCTGATTTCCGTATGCGCCTTTGTTCTAGTGACGGCTCTCTTAACGCAAGTCACAAGCCTCATGATGCTGATCCTTCTCATCGCACCGCTCATGAGCCTGACCAATATGGGTGGCGGCACCATCTTCACATTTTGCCGCGTCTATTCGGAACGCGAAGGCCTCGACATCACGCGCATCAATTCGTGGCTTCGCATGACAGTTTCGCTCGCATGGATGATTGGCCCTGCTGTTTCATTCACGCTTGTCTCCCTGTTCGGGTTTTCGTCCGCGTTCATGGCCGCGTTTGTCGTATCACTTTTCTACCTGCTGCTTTGGGCAACCGTCGTGCCAAAGTCCTTCAGGTCGAAGCGAAAACCGAAATCCGAAGATCAGAATGATCCGATCAACTGGAAATTACTGGTCGCAGGGCTGATCTGTCTTGGATTTGTCATCACCAACTCGCTTTTCGTCTCTGCCATGCCATTGTTTTTTGTGCAGGAGACCGGCCTTCCAGGTGCGACCCCTGGCCTTTCCTTGTCGATCAAGTGCGTGGTCGAGATCTTTGTCATTTTCGGCTCCGTGCGCTTGGCCGAGCGGATTGGCACCAGACAGGTCCTGCTCCTGGCAGCCTGCCTGGCGGCAACCAGCATGGTCCTGTTCGCACAGGTCACAGAGATCTGGCACGTCATCATAGTTTCAGTGCTTGAAGGCACGTACTATGGCTTGTTTGCCGGTATTTCGATCACCTTCGTCCAGAGCTTTGCACCGGATCGACCAGGCCGCGCGACAGCTGTCTACATGAACAGCCTGTTCCTGGGCGGCATGATTGGCAGCGTTTCCATGGGGTTCATCGCGAGCGCAGGAGATTTCAGGACCGTGCTCTATGTTGCTGCCGGAAGCGCTATGCTCGCGCTATTGGTGCTGATCGCAACGCTCAAGGTTCAGCCCGCTCCTGTCGAAGAACACAACTGAAAAAGTCGTCAGACACCACCTGATCTGGCGACGCTCAATGCATTGGCCATCGCACCGGCAAAACTGGTTCGGTCATCCGGATTGAGAAAATTTCCGAGGTCGACTGTCTCTCCGCGGCTGTTCAACTGGATTTTGACCACACCCTCGTCTTCAATCCTGTCAACACTCAGCCGCACCCAGAACGGATTGAAACGATATTCCTGGTAGCGGCTGCCCGGACCAACTTTACGGATCGCAATTTCGTTGCGCGAAACAACAACCTCTTCAAAAGCGCGTGCCGAGCGGTAGTTCATGCGGAACGCAAACCAGAGAATGGCAATATCAAGACCGAAAAATCCGAATACAGGCCAAGCACCTATCCGCCAGAACAAAACACCCGCCACGAAGCAGACAAGGCCAAAGACGATCATCAAGATCATGAATCCTTTGGGGCCCAGTGACCGATGAGGGGTAAGCACGGCGGTGAAAAACGGCCGATCCATCTCCTCAAAATCCGCGTCGCCGTCGGTTTTCGGATTGTTCTCGCTCATAGTGCGAGATTATAGAGAGGTTATGACGCAAGCAAAGAGTTCAAGCGCCCGAAAAAGTGGCAGCAAGGCAGCCAAGACGGCGAAGCAAAGCAAAAAGTCGCCTTCGGTTGACAACCCAGGCAAGGTCTTGAAGCGTTCCCGCTATACCAAAGCGGAGACCTTCGCGATCTTCAAGCGGTTCCACACCGACAATCCTGAACCCCAGGGAGAACTGGATTACGTCAATGTCTATACGCTGCTTGTCGCCGTCGTGCTGTCTGCACAGGCGACGGATGTCGGCGTCAATCGGGCAACGAAGAACCTGTTTCAGATCGCCGATACGCCTGAAAAGATGGTCGCGCTCGGAGAGGACAAAGTTCGCGAAGAGATCCGAACAATCGGTCTTTACAAAAACAAGGCGAAAAACGTCATACTTCTGTCGCAGCAATTGATCCGTGACCATGGCGGCAACGTTCCTGAAGATCGCGAAGCTCTGGAAATGCTTCCAGGTGTTGGACGTAAAACCGCGAATGTCGTTTTGAACATCTTCTTTGGGCATCCTACCATTGCGGTCGATACGCATCTGTTTCGCTTAGGCAACCGGATCGGGCTGGCACCCGGCAAGACCCCTCTTGATGTTGAAAAGGCCATGGAAAAGGCAGTGCCGGAGGAGTTCGCGCTGCACGCACATCATTGGCTGATCCTGCATGGTCGATACATCTGCAAGGCACGCAAACCCGAATGCCGACGATGCGTCATCTACGATCTGTGCAAGAGCCCGGAGAAGGAAGAATTCGATTCCATACCGGAAATCGCCGTACGCACCCGTGCCTTGGCCGAAAAGGATGGTCGCTCTTGAAATTTCCCGTTGGTTCCCTGCCAAAATGTGACAGGCTAAATTTCAGATTGCCGTCGCTGGACGATGCCGTCTTTTATCTGCAGCTAATGAAAGATCCTGATTACATCCGCTTCATTGCTGACAACGGTATCACTTCTGAAGAAAAAGCCAGGGAGTACATCAAAGACAAACCTCTGGCACGATTTGCGCAATTCAATGTGGGGCTCTGGGTTGTCGAACTGAAAGAAACCGGTCAAGCGACCGGCGTCTGCGGGTTGGTAGTGCGCGACGAATTGGAATACCCGGATCTCGGGTACGCCTTTCTGGAAGAATTCAGAGGAAGAGGGATTGCACGGGAAGCGGCAAGGGCCGTTCTTGAACACTCGTACCTGGACCTGAAGCTCGAGAAGCTCTGTGCGATCACGGCACCAGACAACAAGAGGTCCGCCGATCTCTTGAAAAAGATCGGCTTCAAGGCTCAAGGCCAACGCTTGTTGAATGAAATTGGCGAGACGTCCGACTATTTTATCTTTGAGCTTGGAAGCGTCCCGACGAACGTTTCCTAATCAGCGCTTTTCGCGCACGCGCACCACGACTTCGACGCGCACAACTTCCATGCCTTCCGGGGCAATCGGCAGCTTGTCGATACCGACGCCTTCTCCTGGAATATCGATCACCCGATTTTCGCCTTCGATAAAGAAGTGATGATGGTCGGAGGTGTTGGTGTCGAAGTAAGTCTTGTTGCCGTCAATCGCGACTTCTCGCAGGAGCCCGGCTTCAGTGAATTGGTGCAGCGTGTTGTAAACGGTCGCCAACGACACCGGAACATCCGCGGCAACAGCTTCTTCATGAAGCAACTCCGCAGAAATGTGCCTGTCTCCTCGGGAGTAGAGAAGTTCCGCTAGGGAGACACGTTGACGCGTTGGCCGCAATCCGGCACTTCGCAGCATGTCGGTGACATTTTTACCGGCAGTTACGCTTGCGATATGTGTCGTCATTCCCATCCGGTCCAAGTCTAAAACTTTGTTTTCAAACGACTTTCAGGTATTCTTTCGACGAGATACCAACAGCCGTTTCCCTCAGTATTGGCCTATATCTGCCATTTCTTGTACCTAATATGCAAGTTTTAAACGCCAAGGCACCTTATCCCGAGATCGATTTATCTGTTTGTGACAGCACGAAATCATGCCAACCCGCTAGAAAAAACAAAGTCATTTGGCTCAACTGACATCTTTCAGTCATGGTTCCCCTGTGTTAGGAAGGCGCCTCAAATAAACGAAAAATGACTCAATCCCGCCTCAGGGAGCCCGGGGCAGGAAACAAAAAGACGGATCTTGAATGACCGAGCGCCGCTCCAGCTACGACTATGAAGCTCTTCTCGCCTGCGGCCGCGGCGAGCTGTTTGGCCCGGGCAATGCCCAACTACCTCTTCCGCCAATGCTGATGTTCGACCGGATCACGGAAATTTCCGAAACCGGCGGCGAGTTCGACAAGGGTTTTGCCCGCGCCGAATTCGATATCAAGCCTGATCTGTGGTTCTTTCCCTGTCACTTTCAGGGCAACCCGGTAATGCCAGGCTGCCTTGGCCTTGATGCCCTTTGGCAGCTGACCGGTTTCTGCCTCGGCTGGCTCGGCCTGGAAGGCAAGGGCATGGCGCTTTCTACCGGCGAAATCAAATTCAAAGGCATGGTCACTCCGGACGTGAAGCTGGTTGAATACGGCATCGATTTCAAACGCATCATGAAAGGCCGCCTGGTTCTTGGTATTGCCGATGGCTGGCTCAAGGCCGACGGGCAGCAGATCTACAAGGCCACCGATCTACGTGTGGGTCTGGCCAAGACCTAACGCCAGTCCACATGGACTTCATTTGTAGCCGGTGCTTCTTTGTTGTTGGGAGCGCCGGTTTCCGCATTATGTATAGGCATAAGACCCGGTCTCATTCGACTTAGTACCGGCAGTGTCAAAGGAAAGTAGGAGACCGCAATGAGACGCGTTGTCGTCACCGGCATCGGTATCGTGTCATCCATCGGATCGAACGCACAAGAAGTGCTGGCAAGTCTGCGGGAAGGCAAATCCGGTATCAGTTTTGCTCCAGATTATGCGGAGCATGGCTTCCGGAGCCAGGTTCACGGCATGCCCGATGTCGATATTCCGTCCCTCATCGACAAGCGCCAGCTTCGTTTTATGGGCGACGGTGCGGCCTACAACTACATTTCCATGGAACAGGCGATTGCCGACAGCGGACTTGAGGAAAAGGACGTTTCCAACAACCGCACAGGTCTGATCATGGGCTCCGGTGGTCCGTCCACCAAGAACCTGTTTCAGGCTCATCAGATCGTTCTGGAAAAAGGTGCCCCCAAACGCATGGGTCCCTTCATGGTGACCCGTGGCATGAGTTCGACGAACTCGGCGTGTCTGGCGACGCCTTTCAAGATCAAGGGCATCAACTATTCCATCACGTCGGCCTGTTCGACCTCAGCACACTGTATCGGTGCTGCCACCGAACAGATCCAGTTCGGCAAACAGGATGTGATGTTTGCAGGCGGCGGCGAAGAACTCGACTGGACCCTTTCCTGTCTGTTCGACGCCATGGGCGCCATGTCTTCAAAATATAACGATACTCCGCAAACCGCAGCGCGGGCATACGACTCGACCCGCGACGGTTTCGTTATCGCTGGTGGCGGCGGTGTCGTGGTGCTTGAAGAGCTCGAGCACGCGAAAGCGCGCGGCGCGAAAATCTACGCCGAAGTCACCGGATATGCCGCCAACTCCGACGGCTACGATATGGTGGCACCGTCCGGTGAAGGCGGTGAGCGCTGCATGCGTCTTGCTATCGAAACCCTCGGTGATCGCAAGGTGGACTACGTCAACACCCACGGCACATCAACGCCGGTAGGTGATGTGGGCGAAATCGAAGCGATTCGCCGGGTCTTCGGAGAAATCCAGCCACCGGCTTCGTCCACAAAGTCGCTGACGGGCCACAGCCTTGGCGCAACCGGCGTTCAAGAGGCTATCTACTGCCTGCTCATGCTGCAGAATGATTTCATGACTGCATCCGCGAACATCACAGAACTCGACCCTGCCATTAAACCCGAAGAAATTGTCACCGAGCGGGTCGACAATGCCGGCCTTGATACCGTGCTTTCCAACAGCTTCGGTTTCGGCGGAACCAACGCGTCGCTTGCCCTGTCGCGCTATCACGGCTGAGGAGAACTGAATGTCTGAATTGATGAAGGGCAAGCGCGGCCTTGTGATGGGCGTTGCCAACGATCACTCAATTGCCTGGGGGATCGCCAAAGCACTCGCCGATCACGGTGCGGAACTTGCCTTTACCTATCAAGGCGAGGCGTTCGGGCGACGGACGAAGCCTCTTGCTGAATCGGTCGGCTCCAACATTCTGCTGCCTTGCGACGTTGAAGACATCGATTCCGTCGATTCCGTCTTCAACACGTTGAAGGAAGAATGGGGCAGCATCGATTTTCTGGTCCATGCCATTGCCTTTTCCGACAAGACGGAGTTGCGCGGAAAATACGCCGATACGACGCGGGACAATTTTACCCGCACCATGTTGATTTCCTGCTTCTCTTTCACGGAGATCGCCAAACGCGCGGCCGCCCTCATGACGGACGGGGGATCCATGATCACCCTGACTTATGGCGGTTCGACCAAGGTCATGCCGAACTACAATGTCATGGGCGTTGCCAAAGCTGCTCTGGAATCTTCAGTGCGCTATCTGGCGGTTGACTATGGCGAACAGGACATTCGCGTCAACGCCATTTCGGCCGGCCCGGTCCGGACACTGGCCGGCTCCGGCGTGTCCGATGCCCGTTTGATGTTCAATTTCCAGAAACGAAACTCGCCGCTGTGCCGGACGGTTTCTCTGGATGAGATCGGTGGCACGGGTCTCTACTTACTGTCGGACCTTTCCGGCGGTGTGACCGGTGAAGTTCATTTTGTCGACAGCGGCTACAACATCATGTCCATGCCGCGTCTTGACGAATTGAAAGCTCAGGAAACCAAGACTGACTGAGTTTCGCTGACATCTAACGAAAAGGCGGCCGAATGGCCGCCTTTTTTATTTGGTCTATGACGTTTTCGGCTCGATTGCTCAACACATGCTGGAGCGATCAATCCTCGATCAGCTCATCCGGATAGACACCAAACAGCCGGGTCTGGTCGAGCCAGCCTTCATAGTTCGTACCATTCACCTTGCACCATCCGCCAGCACATTGGTCAACGGATGTCAGCACAAAGGGCTCGAGCTCAGCGACAATCACGGCATCCGATCGCGACCGGTTGCGAAGCGGCGTGCGGTCATTTTTCTCCCAGGGAGTGATCAGGGCCGTGCGACGGCCGGAAAGCAAAGACTTGAACACCCAGCCCTGCTTGCCTTCCCAATCGCGGATCCGGCGCCAGTTTTCAAATTCCTGAATGATCTCGACGGGCAAGCCCGATTGCACAAAAGTCCAGGCAACAGCGTGTTCACGCGACGGACCAAGCCGTACATTCACCCTGTCTGACTTCAAGCTTACAAAGCGTGGAAGCGGCAATCCCGTCGTCCCGTTGCTCGTGTCCTGGGCCTTTGCGGGCACGGTCGCGACCGACAACCCGGTAAAAAGGATCATCAAGCACACAAGGAGGCGGGTACCTTTAGTCAAACGAGCCATATCGTCCGGTTGTCCAATTGTTTTAGATCATTGCTTTGAGGCAAATCTGTACCGAAATTCGCATGCGAAAACCAGCGGGTCAGATTTGGCCTTTGGGCAATACATGTCGATTGAAACCGATCCCTTGTTTCTGCCGGACCATCTGGTATGGAAAAGGGAGTGGTCTCCTCCGCGTGCGCACTGCGCAGCGTTAAGGTGAAACCGTTGTGGTTAACAAAGCCTCAACGAAGCGCGAAAGGCAGTTGGTATGGCGAAAAAGAAGCCTGTCGTTGTTGTGACCCGGAAGCTCCCGGACGTCGTTGAAACGCGGATGCGGGAGCTGTTTGAAACCCGACTTAACGAAAATGACAGGCCTTTTAGTCAGGCAGAGCTCGTGGAGGCTGTCAGAACTGCGGATGTTCTTGTTCCGACGGTGACGGACCGAATCGATTCTTCCGTTTTGTCGCAAGCAGGCGAGAATCTAAAACTGATCGCCAACTTCGGAAACGGTGTCGACAATATCGACGTCGTCACCGCCAACAATCGCGGCATCAATGTCACCAATACGCCCGGTGTTCTGACCGAGGACACAGCTGACATGACCATGGCGCTGATCTTGTCGGTGCCGCGGCGTCTTGCCACAGGCATCAAGGCGATCGAAGGCAGCGACTGGGCTGGATGGTCACCGACGTGGATGCTGGGACACCGGATTTGGGGCAAACGACTTGGAATCATCGGCATGGGCCGCATCGGTCAGGCCGTTGCGCGCCGCGCCAAGGCATTCGGGATGTCCATACATTATCACAACCGCCGCCGCGTTGCCGAAGACATCGAGGAGGAGCTGGAAGCGACTTACTGGGAAAGCCTGGACCAGATGCTGGCGCGTATGGATGTGGTCTCCATCCACTGTCCACATACGCCGGGCACCTTCCACCTGCTGTCAGCACGCCGTCTGAAACTGCTGAAGAACGATGCTTATGTCGTCAACACAGCGCGCGGCGAGGTCATTGACGAAAATGCTCTTATCCGGTTGCTGGAGGCAGGTGAACTTGCCGGAGCCGGCCTAGATGTGTTCGAGCACGAACCCGCGGTCAATCCAAAGCTGGTCAAACTCGAAAACGTGGTCCTATTGCCGCATATGGGTTCAGCAACCATTGAAGGCCGGATTGAGATGGGCGAAAAAGTCATCATCAACATCAAGACCTTCATGGATGGTCATCGGCCGCCGGACCGGGTTCTGCCCTCCATGCTTTGAACCAAAAACAAAGGCTGGATCTTGCCGCAATCAGGGCCCGAGTTTCAGATCCCCAATGCGCTACTTTGGTTGAACCGTCGTGAAGACGGTAGCAATTGGCTGCGTTCGCTTCCGGATCTTTTGGCGGCAGCACAAAGCAGCTTCGATCTGGAGCTGAGCGAGCCGCCGTTTTCCGGTGGCAACGTTTCCTATGTGCTGCCCGCGAAAAAAGACAACAATGATGTTGTCCTGAAAATCGCCTTTATCGACCGAGAGTCCCGCCATGAAGCCGACGCGCTGAAGCTTTGGAACGGCAATGGAGCGGTGAAGCTGCTGGCGCACAACGCAGAGCTCGGTGCCTTGGTGCTGGAGCGATGCAGTCCCGGTGCCCTTCTTGCCGGCACACCTGGCATCGACCAGATAGGTGTGCTTTCTGGGTTGCTGCAAAAACTTCTCGTTCCGGCAAATACCCCTTTCACACCACTTGCCCGGGAAGCGGAAATCTGGGCAGAGGCGATGCATTCGGACTGGCTCAAAGCGGGAAAACCATGCGAAAAGCGCCTCGTCGATGTTGCGGTCGATGCGCTAAAATCGCTCTCTCAGGACGACACCGAAACAGTCCTGCTTCATCAGGACCTGCACGGACACAACATTCTCTCCGCAGACCGAGAAGCCTGGTTGGCTATCGATCCGAAACCTCTGAGCGGCGACCCCGCCTTTTGCCTTAGCCCGATCGTGCGCAGCTTTGAATTCGGCCACACGAAAGAGGCGGCGCTTCATCGTCTGGACCGGCTATCTGCAGATCTCGGCCTGGACCGCGAACGCGCCCGTTTCTGGACCATCGGCCAGACCATGGCCTGGGCCTTTAGCAGCGACCACGCCTACAGGCACTTCGATACGACGAGATGGCTGTTGGCGTCTTGATCCCGAAGCTATCAAGCATTTCTTTTTGCACCTCAATCAGGCTTTGGAGGCGGTGGGGGAACAATCAGAACTTGGGATCGTTTCGCAGATCCGGCTTATGAAGCTGGCAGCGTATCAGGTGACGGAGTTGCAGTTGAAAGATCCGTTCTGCCCGGTTCAGACTAACCGTTGTATTTCCGCCAAATCGCTTCGTCGCCCATACCTTGCACGAAATTCTTGTGAGCCTCGTGTTCGCTGTTGGCCAGAAAGGAACCGAGCGGCGCTGGCCGTGGCCTGGCGTTGAAGCTTCCGAGTTCGCCGATTTCAAGCGAGGGTCCACTTGAGGCGCTTGCCCCTTCCTCCGGCATCAGACCGAGAGCCGTCTGCCGTCCACCGATCAACTCAAGATAGACTTCAGCGAGAATTTCCGCATCGAGCAGCGCGCCGTGCTTCACGCGTTTGGAGTTATCTATGCCATAGCGTGAGCAGAGCGCATCGAGAGAGTTTGGTCCTGTCGGGTGTTTGCGCCTTGCTATTTCAAGCGTATCGATCACCTGCGCATTTGGGATCGGCTTTCTGCCGATCTGCGCCAGCTCATGGTTGATGAAGCCCATATCAAAAGCGGCGTTGTGAATGACGAGTGTCGCATCTCCGACAAATTCCAGAAACGCATCAGCAACCTGCTTGAACAGCGGCTTATCTGAAAGAAATTCTTCGGACAGGCCATGAACTCGAAAGGCCTCTTCCGGCATGTCCCGTTCAGGATTGATGTAAACGTGGTAGGAATTTCCTGTCGGGATGTGGTTGATGAGTTCAACCCCGCCAATTTCCACCAGGCGGTCGCCACCGCGGGGGTTAAGACCCGTCGTTTCCGTATCAAAAGAAATTTCGCGCATTTGTTAAGCCTTTGCCTCTTCGATTCACTGTGCAGGTTGACGTTCTAGAGGCAAGGCGAAGGTGATGTTTTCCACGTTGTTCAATCTCTGGAACATCCGAACGCCAGAATTCACGCAGAAAGTGGCGACTGAAAGGAAATCAAAAATGCCGATTGGCCGTTCAATTGCTGGTTTTTTTGTGCTCGACACTTTCTGGTCCAGTGCAATTGCCGGTGGATGGCAAACCGACAAGGGTCCAGATTGCATCTTGATCGACAAGCAGCAACGGAAAGTGGGCAAATGTCATTTGAACCATGGATCCGCCATGGGGATTTCCACCCTAGTCTTTACCTGGGGTGACGGGATCAGGACAACTCTTCGTCAACAGAATGGCGAAGCAAGACTGAATGGTGTCCCGGTCACGCAAATCCAAGTAAACGGTAAAAATTCAATAAAATCAACAAATCGCTACAGGACTTGGTCTTCTGAAACTGTGTTTTGTGCTCGAGTTTTAGGATTGTACTGACGCTGTTTACTGGCAGGCCGCCAGTGCCCTCAAAATTGCTCTGACCTGTCGTCGGGCCAGTTCCATGCCTAGCCCGGTATCAATCAGAAAATGTGCCCGTCTGCGTTTTTCGCCATCCGGCATTTGGCGTTCGAGAATTGCCTGAAACCGATCTTTGGTCATATCGGCGCGAGCCAGAACCCGCTGTTTCTGAATGTCGGCGTCTGCGGTAACCACAACAGCTATATCCACGCGGTTTTCGCCTGCCGTTTCAAAAAGTAGGGGAATGTCCATCACGACAATGCGGCGCCGAGCAAGACGAGCCGCAGTAAGAAAGGCCTCTTCTTCCTTTCGAACAAGTGGGTGCACGATCGCTTCAAGTCGTTTCATTACCTCCGGTTTGCCCAGAACGTGCGGCGAGAGCCGTTTCCGGTCGACCCGCCCATCAACAACAGTTCCGGGAAACGCAGCTTCGATAAGCGGAGCGGCCCGCCCCGCATAGAGCGCATGAACAGTGGCGTCAGCATCGTGAACCGGAACACCGGCAGCTGCGAACATGTTCGCAGTCGTTGATTTTCCCATGCCAATGGAGCCGGTCAATCCGATCTTGATCACCCGGCTACTCCGAGATCTTCAAGTATGATGGCACGTAATGTGTCGTCGACTTCCGGCCGAACCCCAAACCAACGTTCGAAACCCGGAACAGCCTGATGCAACAGCATTCCCAGACCGTCGACGGTCGGATTGCCGCGCTCCGCGGCTCTTTTCAGCAGGCTGGTTTGCAAAGGAACATAGACAATGTCGGTCACAAGCGCTGACGTCGGCAATGGCTTTAAGTCGATTTCAAGCGGCGGCTTACCTGCCATGCCCAAAGACGTCGTGTTGACCAGAAGATCTGTTTTTCCAAGCAATGTCCCCAGGCTGTTCAAGTCATGCGCTGTTGTTTTGGAACCAAATTCACCCGCAATTACCTTGGCTTTTTCCAGAGTTCTGTTGACGATATGCACACGTGTGAAATTTCGAGACAGAAGTGCCCAGACAATGGCTCTGGCGGCTCCGCCTGCACCCAATACAACGGCCGATTCACGTGAAACGTCCCAGCCAGGCGCCAATTGGTCCAAATTTCCGAGGAACCCCAATCCATCGGTGTTCGCTCCACAAAGCCGCCCGTTCGCATCAAGCCACAATGTGTTTGCCGCTCCCATCGATTGAGCTGCCTCATCCAACCAGTCGCAAGCTCTTGCTGCAACTTCCTTGTGCGGCACCGTTACGTTTGCGCCAACCAGACCGGAAGCGGCAAAATCACCGAAGAAGGCTTCCGCGGATTCTGGCGCAACATCGATCCGGTCATAAGAACCGGCAAGCCCGTGCTTCTTCAACCAGTATCCATGCACAAGGGGAGATCGTGAATGGGCTACAGGATGTCCTGTCACTGCCGACTTTCTGACTTTTTCATTCATTTTTCAATAACTTGCAATTCTCTCAGCTGCTCAAGAAGCGGCAACAACGGCAATCCGAGAATGGTAAAGTAGTCACCTTCGATCTTCTCAAACAATTGCACGCCAAGTCCTTCGAGCTGGTAAGCCCCGACACTGGACAGAACTGTATCGCCAGCATTTGCAAGATAGTGCCCCACAAATGCCGGACTGAGCTGGCGCATCGTCAGACGCGCCGTAGATACGCTTCGCCAGATCGCCTCGCCGTTTTTGGACAGGACGACTGCCGAATGAAGTTTATGGGTTTTGCCCGAGAATTCCAGAAGCTGACGCCGAGCCGCTTCCATATCTTCCGGTTTGGTTCGACGCTGGCCTTCAAAGGCCAGGATCTGATCAGCGCCGATTACGAGGTCGCCAGAACGGCGAGAGCTGACATTTTCCGCTTTGGCCTCGGCAAGCACGGCTGCCAGGTCTTCAGGCGGAAAATCAGCTTTCAGCAGGGGTGTTTCGACTGCCCGCTCATCGACATCGGACGGATCGACTTCGATCGTCAGTCCCGCATTTTCCAGAAGCTGCGCGCGGATGCTGCTTCCGCTTGCCAAAACAAGTCTCATCAGTCCCTCTTGAGTGTTTTTTTGATTTATACATTTTGTGCATCGGTCTGATCTGCTTTGAAGTCTCTGAAAAGACTCAGGATTTCAGCAGCCGTCTCTTCAACGGACCGGCGGGTGACATCGATCAGAGGCCAGCTCTGCTCCGAACAGAGCCGCCGCGTCATCGTGATTTCCTGCGAGATTTCCTTCCGGTCGACGTAGGTATCATTATAACCCTCTGAATTTAATGATAAAACTCGATTTCGTCGGATCTGCTGGATACGTTCAGCAGATGCGATCAATCCTACGATCATCGGTTTTTCCAGTTTTTTGACATGGTCCGGCAATGGAATTCCTGGAACCAGCGGCACATTGGCAGCCTTGATACCCCGGTTCGCAAGGTAAATGCATGTCGGGGTTTTGGAGGTGCGGGAAATACCGAGCAAAACGATATCGGCAGATTCCAGATCATCCCAAATCTGCCCATCGTCATGCATCATCGTATAATTGATAGCTTCCATACGCTTGAAATATTCTGCATCCAGTTCGTGTTGACCACCGATCCGGTGTGTCTGCGTGACGTTCAGATAAGACTGAAACACCGCAAAAACGGGATCGAGGATATTTACGAACGGTGCGCCGAGTTCGCGGCACTTCTGTTCAAGCCGATTGGCAATCTCTTCATCCACCAATGTGTAGAGAACGATACCCGGGGCCTTTTCGATTTCGCTGATAACGCGATCCAGTTGTTTTTGCGACCTTACCAGAGGGTAGACATGCTCTATTTCCTGGACGTTTTCGTATTGAACCGTTGCGGCACGCGCTACGGTCATCAGCGTTTCGCCGGTGGAGTCGGACACAAGATGCAGATGGAAGTAGTGTCTCGACTTATTCACGGTGTCATCCCCAGGGCTGTTGATCGATTGGGAGTCATTCATGCTTCCCAGTGCCTAGCATGAAGTTTATGCCCGCTCAGCAGGATTTATTAACAATGCTTAAACGCGCGGGAACTGAAACCGAAACGGTTATTGATGGAAGTGGATTCACACAGGTGCTGTGACATATCGACAGATTGTCCACCAGTGCCCAATTTCTTAACGAAAGGTAAACAAACTGACAAGTGACTGTAATTGTGCAGGTAATCCTGTTATCGACTCCTGGGGAGAGATTCAGCTGCACAGGCGATCTGATTTTTCCCGGATAGAATTTGGTGCGCAAGGATTGTGGATAGAAAATGATCCCGGTAATCCACGCACAAATAAAAAAACAGATTCAAAATAAGAATCTTATTTGATTTGAAATGTGGGAAAGGCCAAGCGTATGAAATCCCAAGACAGAGCCGTGATGCGGGTTCTTGCAGGAGAAAAATCTGGCCGCCTCCCGTCTGGATGATGAGACAGGCAGGACGTTACCTTCCCGAGTACAGGAAGGTCAGAGCCCAGGCCAAAAACTTCCTCGATTTCTGCTACTCTCCGGATCTTGCAACTGAAGTCACTCTTCAGCCGATACGCCGATATGGTTTTGATGCAAGCATTCTGTTTTCGGACATCTTCGTCGTACCGGATGCGATCGGGTATCCAGTCCGTTTTGAAGAAGGAAGAGGTCCCGTACTCGAACCTCTCTCATCGGATCTTCTTGATCGCCTGGAGCAGGAAAAGGCTGAGGATCACCTTAAACCGGTCATAGAGACGGTTTCCCGCCTCAGGGCGGATCTGCCTGACGAAACCACCCTGCTGGGCTTCTGTGGCGCTCCCTGGACGGTGGCGTGCTATTCCGTTGCGGGTCACACCACTCAGGATCAGGTTGCTGCCCGTGTCGGGGCTTATAGAGATCCAGATTTGATGCAGCGTTTCATCGATCAGTTGGTCGAAGCTTCAATCAGTTATCTTATTCGTCAACTCGATGCGGGCGCGGATGCCGTTCAAATATTCGATACATGGGCTGGCGTGCTGGACGAAGCAGGTTTCAAGCGTTGGTCGATTGAACCGACAAAACAGATTGTCGACGGCGTGCGTGCGGTTCGGCCGAGTGCGAAGATCATAGGGTTCCCGAAAGCTTCATCGGCACGGATGATGGCTTACATCGATGGTACAGGTGTCGATGCTGTTGGATTTGACTGGACCGCGCCGGACCAGGTGGCACTTGACGTTCAAAGACGTGTTCCGATCCAGGGAAATCTCGATCCCATGCGTTTGGTTGCGGGCGGAAGGGCCCTCGAGGAAGGTGTTGCGCATGTCTTGTCTACTTTTGACAAGGGCCCTCTGATTTTCAATCTCGGGCATGGCGTGACCCCAGATGCGGATCCGGAAAATGTGGCGCGGATGGTCGAGCTGGTGCGCAAGGGTTAGTCAATGGATATTTTTCTCTGGGTTAAATCCTTACATGTCATTTCGATCATCGCTTGGATGGCCGGCATGCTCTATCTGCCGCGGCTTTTTGTCTATCATGTCGATGCGGAGATCGGTTCTGTTCAGTCAGAGACATTCAAGGTCATGGAACGCAGGCTTTACAAGGCGATTATCGGCCCTGCTATGGGTGCGTCCTGGGTATTCGGCCTCTGGGCGGCGTATGAAATACAGGCCTGGCAGGACGGCTGGTTTCACGCGAAACTGACACTTGTTATCGCGATGTCCGCGATGCACGGTTATCTTGGTGGCTGTGTGAGGAAATTCGCAAATGACGAGAACACAAAATCGGCCCGTTTCTATCGACTTCTCAATGAAGTCCCTACGGTTTTGATGATCGGGATAGTCATTCTTGTGATTGTGAAACCATTCTGATGGTTGCCGAATTCTAGTAGCGAACGGCGGCCCGGAAACGGTCCGCCGTTTTGCTTTGCGGCAGTGCGACATCAGCGCATTTGTTCGGCAGATTTGCGGGCTTGCGATTCACTTGAAAACAACGTATCTTCCGCCAACTTCAAAACGGTGATGGTTCGTTCTTATCGCACCTCAGACACCGTACAATCTGGACACATCTAAACGTCTCTCAGATATCTTCTGGCCAACTCATCTTTTCTGGCACAGAACGACCTTCCAAATAAATATCCATAACAACAAGAAGTAACCCCAATTCGATGCGGGAAATGAAACTTAAAGACCTAAAAGAAAAAACACCGACAGAGCTGCTGCAATTTGCTGAAGAGCTTGAGGTCGAAAACGCCAGCACCATGCGTAAGCAGGAGCTGATGTTCGCAATCCTGAAAAATCTTGCTGCACAGGATGTGGAGATTATCGGCGAAGGTGTCGTCGAAGTATTGCAGGACGGCTTTGGCTTCCTTCGATCTCCAGACGCGAACTACCTCCCGGGCCCCGACGACATCTATGTTTCGCCTTCGCAAATACGCCGCTTTTCATTGCGTACGGGCGATACGGTTGAAGGGCAGATTCGTAGCCCCAAGGAAGGCGAACGTTATTTTGCCCTTTTGAAGGTCAACACGATCAACTTCGAAGATCCTGAAAAAGCGCGGCACAAAGTCCACTTCGACAATCTGACGCCGCTTTATCCGGATGAACGATTCCGGATGGAAATCGAAGATCCGACCATCAAGGACCTTTCGTCCAGAGTGATCGATCTTGTGGCACCCCTCGGCAAGGGGCAACGCGCTCTGATCACCGCGCCGCCACGTACCGGTAAAACAGTGTTTCTTCAGAACATTGCCAAGTCGATCACAAACAATCATCCCGAGTGCTATCTGATCGTTCTTTTGATCGATGAGCGCCCTGAAGAAGTCACGGACATGCAACGCACGGTGAACGGCGAAGTGGTTTCTTCCACGTTCGACGAACCGGCTTCCCGTCACGTACAAGTGGCGGAAATGGTTATCGAAAAAGCGAAGCGCCTGACGGAACACGGCCGGGATGTCGTTATCCTGCTTGATTCCATCACGCGTTTGGGTCGCGCCTACAACACTGTTGTACCCTCGTCGGGCAAGGTGTTGACAGGTGGTGTTGATGCCAACGCGCTACAACGTCCGAAGCGTTTCTTCGGCGCAGCTCGTAATATCGAAGAGGGTGGTTCCCTGACGATCATCGCGACAGCACTGATCGACACGGGCAGCCGCATGGACGAAGTTATCTTTGAAGAATTCAAGGGAACGGGTAACTCCGAGATTATCCTTGATCGGAAGATTTCCGATAAACGTGTTTATCCGTCTATCGACATTCAGCGTTCCGGTACGCGCAAGGAAGAGCTTCTTGTGCCGCATGAGCGTTTGAAGAAGACATTTGTTCTTCGTCGTATCCTCAACCCGATGGGTACTGTTGATGCAATTGAGTTTCTGCTCGACAAGCTGAAGCAGACCAAATCCAACGATGAGTTCTTCGATAGCATGAACACTTGATCCCAAACGGATCGAATTTTATTGAAGGGCGCGGTTCCGGGAGGGGCCGCGCCTTTAACGTCTTGTTAAGAATTGTTTCACGTGAATCCACCTGACTTTGATTCGGATCCGTTTCATGACCTCGGATATTTATCTGGAAACTGAAAGACTTTTGCTCCGTGCCTGGCGGGACGACGATCTTGATCCCTTTGCGGCCCTTTGCGCTGACCCTGAAGTCATGCGTTACTTTCCTGATGTCATGTCGAGGGAAAGATCTGAACTTTTGATTTCGAAGTGCCGGGACAAGCAGGAAACAGATGGGTTCTGCATGGCGCCGATCGAGGTGAAAGCGACGGGTGAATTCTTGGGTTTCGTTGGTCTCAACCGCCCCACATATGCTGCGCCACTGCCTTTTGAGCCGTGCGTTGAAATTGGCTGGCGTTTGAAACAATCATCCTGGGGCTATGGATATGCCAGCGAAGCTGCGCGGGAGTGGCTTCGATTCGGCTTTGAAACAATTGGCCTTGATGAGATTGTTGCCTTTACGATCCCTGACAACAAGCCTTCTCAAAAAGTCATGGAGCGAATTGGAATGAGCCGTGATGTTGACGGGGACTTTCTGCACCCGAACCTGCCGGAAGATCACCCGGTTGCACTCCATGTTCTTTACCGCTTGAATAAAGCGGTCTGGGCAAAGCAGGTGCAATAAAGCAGCGGCGGGGTTTTTGGGATTCACGTGAAACGGTCTCAAACTATCGCGCGGCATATCCAGCTTGTTTCACGTGAATCCTGTCAATCGAATCGGCGCCGATTTGATTCTGACTACGGCGCTGATGTTCTGTCAGTAGCTCTGCGCAGGGTGAACATTTCCAGCTATGGGAATGTGTAGAGACGTTCCAAGCCTAAATTCTATGTTCGAACAGGCTCACTCAAGTGTCCTGGAGGAGAGATGTTTGGTTGATTGACGTCTTGAGCTAGAAGAAATTGATTCACGTGAAACAGCCAAATGACAGCAACGGTGGCCTGTGACCTTTCGATTCGCCAGCGGAACATATGACGACCTATCTTCCGCAGGAACACCGGACTTGATAAAGAGGCTTTTTGGCTCAACGATTGCTTGAAGGAACGCACATGGCTGACACGATCTTCGCGCTCTCCAGCGGCGCAGTTCCGTCTGGAGTTGCTGTTATTCGTGTCTCCGGGGCCGGCACGGAGGAGATCGTCAGAAGCCTTTGCGGCACAGTCCCTGAGCCTCGTGTTGCCTCCTTGCTCAAGCTGAGAGACCCTCTCTCCGGAAACCTCTTGGACGAGGCATTGGTGCTTTTCTTCAAGGGTCCGAGGAGCTTTACCGGAGAAGATGTCGCCGAGCTGCATTGCCACGGGGGAAGGGCAGTGGTCTCCGGTGTCCTTTCTGTACTTGGCCAATTTGAAAATTGCCGTCCTGCTGAAGCTGGAGAGTTCACACGGAGAGCCTTCGATGCTGGACGTATGGACCTGACTGAAGTGGAGGGTTTGGCAGACCTGATTGCAGCGGAAACAGAGAGCCAACGGAAACAGGCAATCCGGCAAATGGGGGGCGCGCTCGGTCAACTCTATGAGAATTGGCGCAAACGGCTCATACACATGCGGGCAATGATAGAAGCCGATTTCGATTTCGCGGATGAGGAAGATGTGCCGGGCAGTGTATCTGATCAGGTCTGGGGCCAGGCTTCAGATCTCCACGACGAGATTGCCGATCACTTGATAAGATCAAGGAGCGGCGAGCGTTTGCGATCCGGGTTGCAAGTCGTGCTCATGGGCGCTCCTAACGCCGGCAAATCCAGTTTGTTGAATGCCATTGCGGGCCGGGACGTCGCGATCGTAACCGAGGAAGCGGGAACCACGAGAGATGTTATTGAAGTGCATCTGGATCTTGCAGGGTATCCGGTCACACTGGTTGACACTGCCGGATTGCGCGAGACTGACGGAATTGTCGAACGGGAAGGCATTCGCCGGGCCGAAGCAAAGGGACGCGAAGCGGACCTGATCCTGTGGGCGGTTGAACCGAACGGCGTGTCATTGAAGGAAGCGTCGAGCGCGCTGGCCGCCTATCTCCCGAATGGTGTTCCTGTTTGGACGGTCAATACCAAGCAGGATTTTGAGACTCTTCCGAAACAAGACTCTTCCGGAACAATCGTTGAAATCTCTTGTTCGACGAGATCTCAAGGCGGCATGGCACCGCTTCTTGGCCAGCTTACACGTTTTGCAGAGGAAACAATTTCGGTCAGCGAGTCTCCCTTGGCGACACGTGAGAGGCACCGGCATTATCTCACGGACTGCCTGGCCGGGCTCCGCACAGCTGTTGATTCAGACCATCTCCCAGGTGAATTAAGAGCAGAGGATCTCCGCCGTGCAGCGGATGCACTTGGCAGGATCACCGGACGTATTGACGTCGAAGATCTTCTGGACGTGATTTTCAGAGATTTTTGTATTGGGAAGTGAATTGTTTCACGTGAATCCGCAGCAGACTTTCTGGATTGATTCAGAACCGGAACATGTTTCACGTGAATCACGAAACGTTTCCAATTTATCGTAGGTGCTGATTCTTGCGAGTGTCTCCCGGTCAATTCCACTTTGACCTAAGGATCGGCCCGCTTTATACAAGCAGTGGACATGTGCCGTTCGTTCGGCCGTGTGATAATCTGATGCAGGGCGTCGGATACGGATCCCAAAAATTGAAGATGATGGATTGGCGGGCGCTTGAACAACGCAGTGGCCCCGGTCAAGACGGTGAGACTTTATGAGCGACAAGGGCCTGACATTTGATGTGGTCGTAATAGGTGGCGGTCATGCCGGGTGCGAGGCAGCCGCAGCTGCAGCGCGTGCCGGTGCCAACACGGCTCTCGTGACACATCGGTTCGACACCATTGGAGTAATGTCCTGTAATCCGGCGATTGGTGGATTGGGCAAAGGTCACCTGGTCAGGGAGATTGATGCCCTCGACGGATTGATGGGACGTGTCGCCGATAAGGGTGGTATCCAGTTTCGCATGCTCAACAGGCGAAAGGGTCCTGCGGTTCGAGGGCCGCGTGCCCAGGCCGACCGAAAGCTGTATCGTGAAGCAATGCAGAAAGAGATTGCTGCCATTGATGGTTTGACGGTCGTCGAAGGAGAGGCTTTCAAGATCCTCTTCAGCGACGAAGCTCAGGGCCATGTCGTTTCAGGACTTGACCTGGCAGACGGGCGCAGCGTTTCGTGTCGCAGGATCGTCCTGACGAGCGGAACTTTCCTGCGTGGTCTGATCCACATTGGCGACCGTAAGATTCCTGCCGGCAGGTCGGGTGAAGCTCCGGCTCTTGGTCTGTCTGAATCGCTTGAGCAAATTGGTTTTGAGCTCGGGCGGCTAAAAACCGGAACGCCCGCGAGGCTTGATGGACGGACAATCCATTGGGATCGGCTGGAAGTTCAGCCAGGTGATGAAGAGCCGGTTCCGTTTTCGACGATGACCGAAACGATCACAACGCCTCAAGTGCCCTGCCATATCACGCGGACGACGCCCGAGACTCATAAGATCATTCAAGACAATCTTTCCAGGTCGGCTATGTATTCTGGAGAGATCAGAGGTCGCGGGCCACGATATTGTCCTTCTATTGAGGACAAGATTGTTCGCTTTGGCGAGCGTGATGGCCATCAGATTTTTCTAGAGCCGGAAGGCATTGATGACCACACGGTCTACCCGAACGGTATCTCGACTTCCTTGCCGGAAGACGTGCAGATCGCCTTTTTGAGAACCATCCCCGGCCTGGAAGATGTTGAATACTTCCAGCCGGGATATGCAATTGAATATGACCACGTCGATCCGCGGGAGCTCAGGCCGACACTGGAGGCAAAGCGATGTCAGGGTCTTTATCTGGCAGGTCAGATCAACGGTACGACCGGATATGAGGAAGCCGGGGCTCAGGGACTGGTGGCCGGTTTGAATGCGGCACTGGCAGAAGCTGGAAAGCCGCCGTTCATTGTCGATCGCTCTCAGGGCTATATTGGTGTGATGATCGACGATCTAATCACCCGAGGTATTTCCGAGCCATATCGCATGTTTACCTCGCGTGCCGAGTATCGCTTGTCTTTGCGTGCCGACAATGCCGATCAGAGACTGACGCCTCTTGGTCTGGAGGTGGGCTGCGTTTCAGAAGAACGACGCCTGGCGTTTGAGAAAAAGATGGCGACCATTGGCGAAGCACGTACGCTTTTGAATCAGCTTTCTGTGACACCGTCAGAAGCACAGAAGAAAGGCCTGCCCATCAACCAGGATGGAGTGCGCCGGTCTGCCTTCGATCTGCTTTCCTATCCGAATGTAACCTACGAGTTGCTGACAGGCATTTGGCCGGAGCTCGCAGAGATTGATCCTGTCATCACAGAGCAGGTGGCAACAGACGCGCTTTATGCGGTTTATCTCGACCGGCAGATGGCGGATATCGAAGCACTGAAACGGGATGAAGCTTTGGCGATCCCGGATGGTTTCGACTACGAAGCAATCGTTGGTCTGTCGAATGAAGTGAAGCAGAAACTGACCGACATTCGTCCGGCGACGCTGGGTCAGGCCTCTCGTATGGATGGCATAACACCCGCGGCCCTGACGCTGATCCTGTCTCATCTCAAGCGCGGTAGTCAGAAGATTGGAGCGGTCTGATGGGTCGTTCAATCGTGTTGAACAGCTCTGGAAAGGCTGTGCAAAACTATGGGGATGTTTCACGTGAAACGTTGGAACGACTCCGGATCTATGTTGACCTTGTTCTCAAGTGGCAACCCGCACAAAACCTCATTGCTCCCTCGACAATTCCAGAAATCTGGACGCGTCATGTCGCCGATAGCCTCCAGACCCAGTGGAGTTATCCAGAGGCCAAAACCTGGGTCGATGTCGGCAGCGGTGGCGGGTTTCCCGGTGTGGTGACAGCCATTCTGCTTGCTGAAGATCCCGACGCTCATGTGCACATGATCGAGAGCAACCAACGCAAGGCGGCTTTCCTTCGAACAGCTCTTAGAGAGACGGGTTCCAGCGGAACGGTTCACGCCGGGCGGATCGAATCGGTTGCGAAAGAGTGGCCGCATGGTTCCGTCGATGCCGTTTCCGCACGCGCTTTGGCTTCCCTGGACCTTCTTTTTCAGCTTTCCGAGCCATTTACGGTGACAGGTGCAAAGGCTGTTTTCCACAAAGGTCAGGATTTTCAACGAGAAGTTAACGAAGCCTCTGCCCGTTGGCACTTCGACATGATAGAAAAGATCAGTGTTGTTGATCCTGAGAGCCGGATGCTTCTTTTCTCAAATATTTCTAACCGGCCGGAGTAGCCCAGGAAGGTGTTGTGGCAATGAGCATGCTTCCCGAAATGCCGCGTGTGCTTTCGTTGGCGAACCAAAAAGGTGGGGTGGGGAAAACCACCACCGCAATCAATCTCGGCACGGCGCTTGCTGCGATCGGCGAGAAGGTACTCGTGATTGATCTCGATCCTCAGGGCAATGCCTCGACGGGTCTTGGGATTGAACATCGTGATCGTGGTTTGTCGACTTATGAAATTCTGAGCGGCGACTGTTCTCTGGCTGAGGCGGTGCGTGAAACTGCGGTGCAACGGCTTTGGGTCGCTCCGTCCACCATGGATCTCCTGGGTCTGGAGCTCGAAATCGCATCGACCAGCGACCGGGCCTTCCGGTTGCGGGCTGCAATTGAAAGTCTGACCAGATCTAGGCTGTTTCAGGAAATCGGCTTCACTTATGTGCTGGTCGATTGTCCGCCTTCGCTGAACCTTCTGACGATCAACGCTCTTTCAGCATCTCATTCCATATTGGTGCCGCTGCAATGTGAATTCTTTGCGCTTGAAGGACTTAGCCAATTGCTCAGCACTGTGGAACAGGTCAAGAGCGCATTGAATGCTGAACTCAGTATTCATGGCATTGTTCTCACCATGTATGACAGCCGCAACAATCTTTCCAATCAGGTTGTGGCGGATGTTCGAGAAACGATGGGCGACGCGGTTTACGAAACCATCATTCCACGCAATGTTCGGATCTCCGAGGCACCGTCCTATGGCAAGCCGGCGTTGTTGTATGATCTGAAGTGTGCTGGCAGTCAGGCCTATCTGCGGCTCGCGTCAGAAATCATCCAGCGAGAGCGGCGGTTGCGCAAAGTGGCTGCCTGATAAGATTCGGATCCGATCCGATGGGTTCGTTGCGCAGTGCTTTCACTAGTGCTGGAGAACTAAGCTATTGAATTTTAAGATGAAAAAGGTGCGGCATGGCGGAAAGAGACGGCAAAAACAAACGTTTGGGCCGAGGATTGGCAGCATTGATCGGCGATTCTGCGCCGGAAGCGACCGCAGCACCTGAGAAGATCGTCAGAGATACACGCAAGGTGCCGATTGAGCATCTTGTTCCGAACCCGCGCAATCCCCGCAAGACTTTCACGGAGAAAGACCTTGCCGATCTAGCCGAATCTTTGAAAGCCAAAGGTATTGTGCAGCCCATTCTGGTGCGCCCGGAAGCCGGCAAATCCGATAGGTTTGAGATTATCGCCGGTGAACGTCGGTGGCGGGCTGCGCAAAGGGCGGGTCTTCATGAAGCTCCTATCATCGTGCGGGATGTTACAGACCAGGAAGCTCTGGAACTTGCAATCATTGAGAATGTTCAGCGGGCTGATCTCAACCCCATTGAGGAGGCGATGGGTTATGAGCAGCTGACCGCGGAATTCAGTTATAGCCAGGGTGAGCTTGCCAAGGTAATCGGCAAAAGCCGCAGCCATGTTGCCAATACTATGCGGCTGCTGAAATTGCCTAATTCCGTGAAAGATTATCTCGCGGAGGGGCTGCTTACGGCCGGTCATGCACGCGCATTGATTACAGTTGAGGATCCAGCTGCCCTTGCCGAATTGATTGTCGAAAGGGGCTTGACTGTCCGGGATGCGGAAAAGATTTCCCAGGATCCGGATGCTCTAGCACGATTGAAGGGTAACAAGGCGCCGGCCGTGAAGGCTGAAAAGGATGCCGACACGAAAGCGCTGGAAAAACGCCTGGCCGATACGCTGGGGCTCAAAGTAACCGTCGGTCATAAGTCCGGCAAGGAATCCGGCGACCTGAAAATCAAGTACACGTCGCTTGAGCAGTTGGACGAGTTGTGCAGGAAACTTGGTGTCGAAACCAGATAAGTCTCTGTTTTTGTTTTCTTAAGAAGAAGACCGGAGCATTTGAAACAGCTCTGGTCTTTTTTAATAAGCATCTGCGATAGGCCAATCGATCGCCAAATGACCGAGATCAAGGGCATGGTGGCAAACTGATGCCATTCATTGCGCTCTTGCCAATGGCCTTCACTGCACACTAACAAGGCATGTCCTCTTCAAGAACGCCGGAGTATCTCCTGAAACTTATTGCGGAAAACCTGACCATAGACCGTGGCGGACGCCGTGTGTTTCAGGACCTCTCCTTCACGCTTGAAAGTGGCACCGCGCTCGTCGTCACGGGCGCGAACGGTATTGGCAAATCTTCGCTTCTTCGCACGCTTGCCGGCCTGGTCTTTTTGAGCAAAGGATCAATTCGCCTGGAAGGTGGGCAGGATGACAGACAGCCACAGGAACAGGCGCACTATTTTGGCCATCAAGATGCAGTTAAACCTGCGTTGTCAGTGCTTGAAAACCTTGTCTTCTGGCAGAGTTTTTCTGCGCCTGTATCAGTTTCGTCCTTTGCCGGTCAAAAAATGGAGCCGCTTGAAGCGCTACAGGTTCTGGGTATCGGTCATACCGCGTATTTGCCGGCAGCTTATCTTTCCGCCGGCCAAAGGCGCAGGTTGTCATTGTGTCGATTGCTTGTGACACCGCGCCCTGTCTGGCTGATGGACGAACCAACATCAGCACTCGACAAGGCGTCGGAAGGCCAGTTGCTCGAGCTTATGAACGGGCATATTGCGCATGGGGGGCTTATCGTTACTGCGACCCATACCGACCTGGCGCTCGACAAGGTTCAGATCCTGCACCTGAAAGCGGAAATCGTTGAGGCACTGCTGACAGAGGAGGATTTCTGATGTCATCCTGGGCCATGGTGCTGTTTCAGCGCGATTTGCGCCTGTCCGTAAGGATCGGCGGCAGTGCGATGGTTGGCGTGCTGTTCTTTCTTGCTGTTGTAACCGTCATTCCCTTTGGAGTCGGGCCGGACCTCAATCTTTTGGCCCGAATTGGACCCGCGATCCTTTGGATTGGAGCGCTGCTTGCAACGCTTCTCGGTCTTGATCGCTTGTTCCAGGCGGATCGGGAGGACGGAACGCTTGATCTGATGCTGATGGCAGGACGGCCATTGGAGTTGGTCGTCCTGATCAAGTGCTTTGCCCATTGGGTGGCGACAGGCCTTCCTTTGGTCGTCGCGGCACCTCTTTTGTCGATCTTTCTCAACATCGACCCTGTTGCGATGGGTGCCGTTACCTTGACACTTCTTGTCGGCACACCGGCGCTCACGTTGATCGGAGCGATCGGAGCATCCTTGACCGTGTCGTTGCGCCGGGGTGGCCTGTTGCTGGCTGTGCTTGTCGTGCCACTCGCGATACCGGTCTTGATTTTCGGTGTCAGCGCAGCAGATGCCGCCATCCATGATCCTGTGCCGTTTATGGCGCCGTTCCTGATCCTTTGTTCGCTTTCGCTAATCGCCGCTGTGATCGGGCCGATTGCCGCAGCTCTTGCGCTGCGTTTTGCGGGTGACTGAACTGGATTTCTGCCTTAAATTTTTAGAATTGATCGAAAGCAAGGCGCGATTGTTGTTCTTCGGTGCATTGAAGGACAGCGGAGAGGGAATTAGATAGAGCTTCGATGTCTATTTGGGACTATGCAAATCCGACGCGGTTTTTGAGGCTGGTGCAGATTGTTCTGCCCTGGCTGATCGGTTTGTGTGTGCTGGCCTTCGCTGCCGGTCTCTACATGAGTTTCTTCGTTGCACCTGAGGATTATCAGCAAGGCGACACGGTGCGGATCATGTTCATTCATGTACCGGCCGCCTGGTTGGCGATGATGTGCTATTCGATCATGGCCATGTCTTCGCTCGGGACGCTGGTGTGGAAACACCCGCTGGCGGATGTGTCGGCTAAAAGCGCGGCACCAATCGGTGCGGCTTTCACCTTTATGTCCTTGGTGACCGGGTCTCTTTGGGGAAAACCCATGTGGGGAACCTATTGGGTGTGGGATGCACGTCTTACGTCCGTTCTTGTTCTCCTGATCATGTATCTCGGACTGATGACGCTTTGGCGGACTATGGATGATCCGATCAAGGCAGGAAAGGCGGCGGCGGTTCTCACACTGGTCGGTGCTCTCAACCTGCCGGTTATCAAATTTTCCGTTGATTGGTGGAACACCTTGCACCAGCCGGCAAGTGTGGTGCGGATGGATGGCCCAACCATTCACCCGGACATTCTGTGGCCTCTTGTGATCATGGCCATTGCCTTCACCTTGCTGTTTTTTGTTCTGCATCTTATGGCCATGCGCAATGAAATTATGCGCCGCAGAGTAAGGGCACTGCGTCAACGGGCAGCCAGCGTTTCTTTTCCGAGCACTGCCACAGCTTCCACACAGGCAGCGGAGTAGACCGATGGATCTTGGACCACATGCAGGTTTCATTCTTTCTTCCTATGGCCTTTGTCTTTTGACCGTGCTTGTGCTGATCGCCTGGGTCAGGATCGACCGCTCCAATCAGGAGAAGGCTCTGAAAGAACTGGCGGACCAGGGAATTGCGCGCGCGCGACCGCAGGATGGGAGCAGATAGTTTCATGAGCGCATCCGACACAGAAGCCGACACAAAACAGCCAAAGCGCGGGATTCCTATCCTTGTTCTGTTGCCTCTGGTGGTTTTTGCGGCCCTGGCGGGACTTTTCCTGTTTCAGCTGACGCTCGGTGGGGACCCTCAGAAGATCCCGTCTGCGCTGATCAACAAACCTGCGCCTGAGTTTGTACTTGAACCTGTCGAGGGACTGGAGAAAGACGGCAACGCAGTTGCCGGATTTTCCAGTGATGACCTTCAGGGCAAGGTCTCTGTCGTCAATGTGTTTGCATCCTGGTGCGGACCTTGCCGACAAGAGCATCCGCTTCTGGAAGAACTTGCCAAAGTAGATGGTATCGAAATGGTTGGTATCAACTACAAGGACAAACCTGAAAACGCCCGGCGCTTCCTTGGCAGCCTTGGAAACCCATATGACCGGGTTGGCGCGGATGCTTCCGGCCGGGCAGCGATTGACTGGGGCGTTTACGGCGTGCCGGAAACCTTCATTGTCGATGAAAAAGGTATGATCCGCTACAAGTTCATTGGCCCGCTTGGTCCACAGTCTTACGCTGAGACTTTCCTTCCGGAACTTGAAAAATACTGGCCGGTGGTTGAGTACGGCACTGTTTTTGAATTGCAATTACCTTCCAGTGGGTGCGGTCACTGTAAATTTGGTGAAAGTCACGTTTCTGCGAAACCTATGAATCGCAGGCAAAGTCACTGGCTCGTGACTCGCGATTGAAGGTCTGTTTGCCTATCTTGTCATCAAGCAAATAAGGGAAACGAGCCAAATGGTGGGTCATATTCGCTGGAAAGCCGGGCAGGCGTTCCGGTCCGGGCTGGTCGCGGTTGCTGCGTTAATAGTGACGACAGCCTGGAACACTGCAGAAGCACAGCCGAAAAAAGTCGTTGAACTGTTCACAAGCCAGGGGTGTTCGTCCTGTCCGCCGGCAGACCGGTTGGCAGAGGACCTGGTGAAGAATAACAGCGAAGATACCCTGACGGTTTTGATGCCGGTGGACTATTGGGACTATCTGGGTTGGAAGGACACACTTGCCAGCCCGGTCTATTCGCAGCGTCAGCGCGCTTATGCCAATCAGCGCGGAGATCGATCCGTCTACACGCCACAAATGGTCATTAATGGCGAAGAACACGTGGTTGGTAGCCGGGAAGGGGAAGTCCGCGCAGCGCTTGCGCGCGCCCAACCGTTTACTTCCAAAGTGGATCTGAAAATTACCGACATGGTTGTCGAGGCCAAAGTCGATGGGCTCCTGCCTGAAGGCGCAGAGATGGCGACCGTCTATTTTCTCAACATCCAGGATGAGGCAATGGTGGATATCGGCCGGGGTGAAAATGCCGGTCGAAAGATCAAGTATGTCAACGTGGTGCGTAACCTACAGCCTCTGGGTATGTGGTCGGGAGGTGCTGAAACCTTTCGGATGCCAAAATCCAAATTGATGCTGAAAGGCGACGCGCGGTGCGCAATTCTGGTGCAGGTCGAGGGACCCGATGGACCAGGGGAAATCATCGGAGCTGCGGTGATGGATTGGAACGGCGGTTCTTGAACCGATAGGGCGATGGTTTCAGCTTGTCTGAAACTTTCCCGCGCTGGATTTAATTTCCTGAACCGGGTTGTCACCGACGAAAAAACTGCTACCCCTTGCCAGGTCAACACTGCTGCCTGACCTGACTGTCTTGCAGCTTGTGCCGGGGGACTGGAGTGGACCTGAAACCAAGGCTCAGGATTGCCTTTGCAAGCATTGCCATCGGTATTCTGGTTCTGTGCCTAAAGGTTGGCGCCTACCTGCTGACTGGCTCTGTTGCTCTCTATTCAGACGCGCTTGAAACCATCGTCAATATTGCGTCCTCCATTGCCGCATTGGCGGCGATCTGGTTTGCCGCGAAACCGGCCGACAGCAACCATCCCTATGGTCACGACAAGGCGGAGTATTTTGCCGCTGTTCTCGTCGGCGTCATGATTGTGTTGGCCTCCATCATGATTTTTCGGGCGGCGTGGCTGGGTTTCATTCAAGGCGACAACCCCGAATATTCCCTTGAAGGTATCGCAATGAACCTGGCAGCGGCGCTGATAAACGGCGCATGGGCCAGATACCTGATGCATTTTGGCAGGCAAACCAGATCTCCGGCTCTGGTTGCTGATGGCAAGCACCTCATGACCGATGTCATCAGTTCGGCCGGTGTTCTTGCCGGTGTTGTTCTTGTATTGATGACCGGCTGGAAAATCCTTGATCCTATGTTGGCCGTCGTTGTCGGCTTGACGGTACTTTGGACCGGTTGGGAGCTGGTCAAGGAATCCGTTGGCGGTTTGATGGACGAGGCGGCATCCGGTGATGTTCTTGAAAAAATAAGACTTTTAATCTCAGAACACGGCGAAGGCGCCCTTGAGGCTCATGATCTCAGGACGCGAATTGCAGGCAGATCAACGTTCGTGGATTTTCATCTGGTTGTGCCCGGAACAATGTCCGTTGAGGAGGCGCACGAAATCTGTGACAGGATCGAAGTTGCCATTGCAGAAGATGTACCGGGTGCGCGAATTACCATTCATGTGGAACCTGAACACAAGGCGAAGCAATCCGGTATTGTCGTTCTTTGATGGGGTTGGCGCAGGTCGCGTGAGCGGAGGCTGGAAGAGACACTGATGCATTCATTTCGCCGGTGGCAGGCCTGCATACTTGATCACGCCATACTCATTGCGGGCGCATTGTTCATGTGTTTGCCGGTCTATTCAATTTTTGCGGCAACAACGCATGCACCGGGTGTTCCGGTGGTGCCGCGCCTGGACCCTGGCTCTGCAGTTCTGGAGAATTATGGGACATTGATATCAGCGAATGCCGGATTTACGGGCGATGTCACCGTGCTGACCATGGTTTGGAACTCGTTTCTGCTCGGTGCGGGGTTTGCGGCCTTGAAGGTCGCAGTGTCCTTGTTAGCGGCCTATTCGTTGATTTATTTCCGCGTGAAGTACGCTTCCGCCATTTTCTGGCTGCTGCTGCTCAGTCTTATGTTTCCGCTGGAATCGCGGTTTTTGCCAACTTATGCGGTTGTTGCCGATCTGGGATTGGTCAACACGCGTGCAGGGTTGATCGTGCCGCTTGTGGCGTCCGGATTGGGAACCTTGTTTTTCAGGCAGTTTTTCATGACGGTACCCGATACGCTGATGGAATCCGCGCGTCTTGATGGCGCCGGTGCGATCAAGTTTTTCAAGGATATTTTGTTGCCCCTGTCTGTGCCGACCGCGGCGGCTCTTTTCCTGGTCCTCTTTGTGACCGGGTGGAACCAGTACTTGTGGCCAGTCATCGTCACGTCCGAAGAAAGTACTTATACGCTCGTTCGCGGCATGCAGTTTTTCGGTCGTGCGAGCCTGTTCGGCCTTTCGCTGGCTATCTTGGCAATTCTGCCTCCGGCGCTACTTGTCATCTTGTTTCAAAGACAGGTGGTTAAGGGTCTGTTCGACGGTTCACATTGAGAACGACATAGGAAAGAGAGTTCGATGGCTTTTGAGGCAATCCTGTTTGATTGCGACGGTGTTCTGGTCGATTCGGAGACGATTTATGTTCAGGTGGAACGCGAGCATCTCGCGCGGATTGGTCTTCAATACGATCTGGATGAGTACATGGACCGATTTCAGGGGCTTGGAAGTGAGGACTTCTGGGCGGCGCTTGACCGGGATCATCGTGAACTTGGCAAAGGTCCATTGCCTGAAAATTTCTTCGAAGAGCTCGATATTGCAACGATGCGGCGGATGGAAACGGAGCTGTTGGAAATCTCGGGTATCAAACAGCTTTTGAACGGACACCAGGGCCTTCGGGCAGTCGCTTCCTCATCAAGATTACAGCGGTTGATCCAAAAGCTTCGACACACCGGGCTTTTTTCCTATTTCGATCCGCATATCTATTCGGGCGAACAGGTGAAAAACGGGAAACCGGCCCCCGACCTGTTTTTGTTCGCGGCGCAAAAACTCGGTGTTTCACCCGCGAGAACGTTGGTGATTGAAGACAGTTCAAACGGTGTGAAAGCCGGGCTTGCAGCGGGAATGACCGTCTGGGGATTTGTTGGCGGTGGTCATAGTCATGATACGCATGCTGCTCAGCTTGAAGAAGCCGGTGCGCATCAGGTGGTCGATACTCACCAGAACCTGGCGGAATTGTTGAAAAACGGATCCCTTGCATAAAAACGGCGGCCCGGTGGGCCGCCGATCCAATCCCTAATTTGTCAGTTCAGTCAACGGCCAAGGTCATGCTCCGGATTTGCGCTGATCTTGTGAATCGCGAGATCCGCGCCGAGGTGCTCTTCCTCTTGCGACAACCTCAGGCCCATGGTGCTTTTCAAGATGCCGTAGACCACAAACCCGGCAGCTAGTGCATAGGTCGCCCCGACCACGGTGCCGATGATCTGAGACATCAAGGAAACGCCACCAAGGCCTCCCAGCGACTCGAGACCGAAGATCCCGGCAGCAATACCGCCCCATGCACCGCAGATACCATGAAGTGGCCAGACGCCCAGAACGTCGTCGACTTTCAATTTGTTCTGGCACATCTCAAATCCGGCGACAAAGATAGCGCCGGCACCTGCTCCAACGATCAGGCTGCCGATCGGATGCATGATGTCGGACCCAGCACAAACGGCGACCAGACCGGCCAGTGCGCCGTTGTGAACGAAACCCGGATCGTTTTTTCCCACGACCAGAGCAGCCAGAATGCCGCCAACCATCGCCATCAGCGAGTTGATTGCAACGAGGCCTGAAGCTGCTCCCAGGGAACCAGCGGTCATAACGTTAAAACCGAACCAGCCGACACAAAGCATCCAGGATCCCATGGCAAGCCAGGGCAAGGAAGATGGTGGGATGCCGATCGGACGTCCTTTGGAATCGTAACGGCCCATGCGTGCACCAAGCAGGAGCACGGCTCCAAGTGCAATCCAGCCGCCAACCCCATGAACGACGACAGAACCGGCAAAGTCGTGGAATTGTGCTCCGAATGTTGCTTCCAACCAGGCTTGAAAACCGAAGTTTCCATTCCACACTATTCCCTCATAGAGCGGATAAACGATACCGACCAAGGCTACTGTCGCGATGCATTGCGGCCAGAATTTCATTCGCTCCGCAATCCCGCCGGAGATAATCGCAGGGATGGCTGCCGCGAAGGTGGTCAGGAAGAAGAATTTCACCAGTGTCAGGCCCTGGAGTTCAAATCCTCCACCACCACCGGACAGTGTTGCGGCGTCGACGAGGAATGTCGTGCCATAGGCGAATGCGTAACCAACAAAGAAGTAAGTGACGGTCGATAGCGCGAAATCGACCAGGATCTTCACCAGTGCATTGACTTGGCTTTTATGCCGAACGGTTCCGACCTCAAGAAAAGCGAACCCGCCATGCATTGCGAAGACGAGGATTGCTCCGACCAGCACAAAAAAGACGTCTCCGCCCACTCCAGTTGAATTCATGATTGACCCCCAGTTAGGCAAATTGCCAATTCGTTAAGCGTTTTGGGGAGACTTGCATTCAAGTTGCATGCCAAACGGGCAGAAGGTGAAAGATAAGGCAGAAAACTGCCAATCTTTTGGTCGATTGTTGCTGTGAGTTTGCGTGAACAGCCGTAACAGTGAGACTAAAAAAGCGGCATCAGCTTAATTTATAGTCAGTTCGAAGTCTGTTTACGGACGGCCATTTCTTCAGTGTTAACTATGTTGAGCGACCCTAGCAGGGTACTCACATTGAGAATTGGTTGAAATGTTCAAACGAGCTGTCATTACCGCACTTATTGTCGGATCGATCCTGACCGGCATCAATCAGATCGATGCCTTTATGGGCCATGCAGAACTTGTCATTTGGCAGGCGCTGCTTTCGACAGCCGTGCCGTTCACTGTTTCGATCGTCAGCGCAAAGATGACATTGAGACAGGGGCCAACGGTTCTGCAGCCTCTGGACCAAACAGAGGAGAACACACGTCCGGAGGCTCTAGAGATTGGGGAAACTGATCCCAGCCAGGTCGTAGATAGTGACCGCGACGCATGCGATCAGATTGAAAAGCTGGCGAAAGCCGGCGCTGATGTTTCACAGATTGGCCAGAATGCGAAGGCGGTGAATGCCGCGAGCAAGGAACGGGCGGAATTCCTCGCCGATCTGATTTCAACCGCAGAGCAAATTCAGGAAGATCTTCAGTCCGTCGGCCTGCAAGCCAAGGACTGCACGGACGATTTGGTGAATGCTGGCGGCCGCATGACCAAGGCGCGTGAAAGTATTCGGGGTGTTGTCGAAACCTGCCTTTCAGCAGCAGACCTGATAGGTGAACTGAGTGCAGCCACGGAGGAGCTCGCTGGCCGGTTTGGCGATGTCGAGGCTCTGGCGCAGGAAATTTCCTCAATTTCGGCTCAGACCAACCTGCTTGCCTTGAATGCAACCATCGAAGCTGCACGTGCGGGAGATGCCGGCAAGGGCTTTTCGGTCGTGGCAGGAGAAGTGAAGGTGCTGGCCGGGTCGACCGAAAATGCTGTTGATTCCATTTCCGGTATTCTTTCGGAAATGAACCGATCGATTGCGAGGTCACGTGATCTGATCGAGACAACAACCGACAAGCTCAAGCTTTCCGAATCCCAGAGCGCGGATGGTCTTGAACAGGTTTCATCCGTTGAGGAATACCTGAACGAGCTGACGGCTCGCAATGAGACGACTTTCCGGCAAATGACGGAACGCACCACGGCCTTGGACGAAGTATCTTCCAACTTGCAAAAAGTTCGTCAGGACACCGAAAGTGCGATTACCGGATCTGCCCGGAACATCGAACTGGCCAAGCAAGCCTCCGAAGCGGTGCAGCTGGTCGCAAGCAGTCTGAAAGTGGCCAGCTGAAATGTTGACTGTCAGGTAGGCAAAAAAAGAGCCCGGGGTTGCCCCCGGGCTTTCCAAGTTTGCGGTCTGAGCCAATAGACCGCCTGGGAGATTTTGTGTCAGCGCATCTTGTTAGAGGCGCTGAGAACCGGTGCCGAATTCCGGATAGGCCTCCACACCAACCTCGACCTTGTCGAGACCAAGTGCTTCTTCCTCTTCGGAAACCCGGATGCCCATGGCAGCTTTCAGGATGAACCAGAAGACAGCCGAGGCAATCAGGGTGAACGCGCCGTAGGCAACAATGCCGACGATCTGCGTGCCCCAGGAAGCATCGCCGTTGGAAAGCGGAACAATCAGCGTGCCCCAGATACCTGCAATCAGGTGAACAGGGATAGCGCCAACGACGTCATCTATTTTCAGCTTGTCGAGAAGCGGAACTGTGAAGACAACGATCGCACCACCGACACCACCGATGAAGACGGCCTGCCAGACACTCGGTGCCAGCGGCTCAGCGGTGATGGATACCAGACCGGCAAGAGCGCCGTTCAGGGCCATTGTGACGTCGACTTTCTTGTAAAGAACCTGGGTCAGGATCACGGCGACGACAACGCCGGCAGCTGCAGCCATGTTGGTGTTGGCGAAGATGCGGGAGATGTCGGACACATCACCGATGGAACCCATTGCAAGCTGGGAAGCACCGTTGAAGCCGAACCAGCCGAGCCACAGGATGAAAGTACCCAGTGTTGCCAGCGGCATGGAAGAACCGGGAAGCGGGTGAACGCTTCCGTCTGCACCATACTTGCCCTTACGTGCGCCAAGGATGATTGCGCCGGCAAGAGCAGCCCAGCCACCGACGGAGTGTACCAGCGTGGAACCAGCGAAGTCGGAGAAGCCCATTTCGGACAGCCAACCTGCGCCCCACTGCCAGGAGCCTGCGATCGGGTAGATGAAGCCAGTCAGAACAACAGTGAAAAGCAGGAACGGCCAAAGCTTGATGCGCTCTGCAAGCGTACCGGAAACGATCGATGCCGTGGTCGCACAGAACACCATCTGGAAGAACCAGTCGGATGCTGTGGAATAGCCGGTGTCGAGCGCGTCTCCGCCAACAGCGTCAAAGGAATAGGGGCCGAATGAACCCATGAAGCCACCGTCAACACCGGTGTACATAAGGTTGTAGCCTGTGATCCAGAACATGATGCCCGCGATGGAATAAAGCGAGATGTTCTTCAGGCACTGCATGGAGACGTTCTTGGAACGAACGAGCCCAGCTTCAAGCATGGCGAAGCCGGCTGCCATCCACATGACCAGGAAGCCACCGATCAGGAACAGCAGAGTGTTAAAGATGTAGGCGACTTCTGGCGATACGGCCGGAGCTGCCGCAGCGTCGGTATCCTGGGCGAGTGCCGGAAGAGCCATAAGGCTCAACACGGTCAGCGTCGTCGCGCCCTTAGCGACAAGATTTTTCATGTTACGTTTCCTTACCTAAATCACAGAGCTTCGGCGTCGGTTTCGCCGGTGCGGATGCGCACGACCTGGTCGATCGAGTGGACAAAGATTTTGCCGTCACCGATCTGACCGGTCTTTGCTGCACCTGAAATCACTTCGACGACCTTGTCGACGGATCCGGAATCCACGGCGACCTCGATCTTCAGCTTCGGCAAGAAGCTGACGGCGTATTCGGTTCCGCGGTAGATTTCGGTGTGCCCCTTTTGGCGGCCATAGCCTTTCACTTCGGTCACCGTCAGCCCCTGGATGCCGATGCCGGTCAGGGCATCGCGCACTTCGTCGAGCTTGAACGGCTTGATGATGGCCATCACGATTTTCATTGCTCGTTCCATTCCCCTTATTAGTGCCTCTTCCCGTCGAAGAAGCTCGGCCGACCGTCCCCAACTTGCCGCCTGGTTGATGTCCCCTCTGGAAGGGTCTTTTCAGGTCTTTGGCCTGGCCACAGTGAATGGCGTTGGGTCGGTGTCGGCCTTTCTTAATCAAGGACCGTGCCAACTTGCCCAATTCACCTTGTTTTTCGCGGAGTTCTGCGGACTCTAAGGAAGCTAGGAAGGAAACAGGCGCCAGCGGAAAAATCCGGTGACGCCTTTAGAGGCAGTTTGTCTGCATATTTTTTGTGCAGCGATTTAATCGCTGATGAAAATTTGATCAGATTGAATCGGAGCCGGGCACTCGCTTAAAAAAACGGCAGCCCGCCCGGCAAATCATTTCCATAAATTCAGTAAGGTACCGACCAGCATCAATGCGATCAGGCCGAAAAGCCGCCATCGGCGAGATAGGCTTCTTCTTCCTGGGTGCTTTTTCGACCAAGAACCTTGTTTCGATGCGGAAACCGCCCGAACCTGCGTATGACATCCATATGTATCAGCGCATAGTGGTAAAGTTCTTTGTCGCCCAGCCTGCGACACAGATCGACTGATTTTTCCTGATGTCTCATATCTTCCGAGTGCTCAAAGGGAAGATAGAAAAAGCCTCTGGCCTCTATCGGAAACGCGCGATCGAAGCCGTGAGCAATGGCGTATTCGGCAATTGAGACGGCCTTTTCATCCGCTTCGAAGGCTTTGGGAGAGCCTCTGTAAACATTTCTGGACATCTGATCGAGCAGGAGAAGTAAAGCCAGAGTGCCGTCTGCGGTTTCTGCCCAATGATCAAGTTTGCCTTCCTTGGCGGCCTCAATGGCGGGTAGAAACCGGTCGTTACAGGACTTGTCAAACTTTTCGTCTTTCGCGAACCATTTCGAAGGTCCGGCCCGCCACCAGAAATCGAGAATATCCAGTGCGGAAATTGCGCGGCTTGTCATCTTGTGTCCTGTTCTGAACGTGTTTGAATTCATTGTTCCGGCAGCATCTAATCTTCTGCGAACACTGTCAATTTCGCACTGACGTGACTATCTTATCGAGCTGTTGCCAAGTGCTGGTTCGAATTCGAAGACAAGGGATAGGATCAATCTGTGACGGAAACGCTGCTTGACCTCAAAGGATTGAAATGCCCGTTGCCGGTGCTGAAAACCAGAAAGGCGCTGACGCGTCTGAATTCCGGCGATCAGCTCACAGTATTGACGACCGATCCAATGGCGGAAATCGACATACCGCATTTTTGCCGGGAAAACGGTCACGAGTTACTGGCGGCAGAGAAGCTTGAGGAAGGTCACAGGTTTCAGCTTGCAAAAGGTGGCTGATACTGGAGGCGCGAGGCTTGGCGCCTGGATGACTAGAAAGACCGGGAATTCAAGCTATCGGCTGGCCTTCCTGCTTCATCATCCAGACCGTACATCCCTTGCAACATCAGCGCGGCGACCAGATCGTAACCGCCGATTGGCCAATTCCTGCATCAAGTCACTTATTCCTATGACTCAGCGATAGGCTGCGACCCCAGACCTTCCTGAAATCGAACGCGTCAATTGAGGACTAGCTGTCGCCAGCAATCTTGTCGATGGCACCAGCCAATTCCAGATCGAGAACACTCAGGCCACCAACATCATGCGTTGCCAGCGTTATCTCGACAGTGCGATAGACATTGGACCATTCCGGATGATGATTCATCTTTTCAGCAATCAGCGCTACCTGCGTCATGAACCCGAAGGCTTCGGTGAAGTCCCGGAACCTGAATGTCTTGGTGATTGCCTCGCGGCCATCACAGAGGTGCCAGTCCGGCAGGTCTTGCAAACCGGCCGCCCGGTCCTCCGGCTTCAATCGCTCCACCATCTGCCTCTCCTGCTCAGCCAACACTCTTTCCATATTCTACCCAAAGGAAGAAGCGAAGGCGAACTCAAACAGAACCGGCAAGCACGGCGGTTCTGAAGCGCCCGTTTGCAATTTGGCACACGAGTCCGCACGGTGGACAGATAGATATGGGAGCTGTGCGTTGGTCCAAAGTGTCCTTTTTGTTTGTCTGGGGAATATCTGCCGCTCGCCCCTTGCTGAGGGCGTGTTTCGAAGCCTTGTTTTCGAAGCCGGGCGAAGCGGCGAATTTGAAATTGATTCCGCCGGAACAGGAGCCTGGCACATTGGCGATCCCCCGGACCCGCGATCAATCGAGATCGCTGCAAAATACGGCGTCGACATTACCGGTCAAAAAGCCCGGCAGGTTTCAGATGACGACTTCGATCGATTTGACACGATTGTCGCCATGGATCGCAGCAACCTGAACAAACTAAACAGCTGGAGCAATGGCGGGACGGCGCATATCAGGTTACTGCTCGACGATCCGGTGCAGGAGGTTCCGGACCCATATTGCGGCGGGCCAGACAGTTTTGAAAATGTTTATCAAATGATCAGGGCGGGTGGACAACGGCTTTTGAGCATATTGACGGATCAGTACTCCTAATCGCAGGGGATTCAATTTCGCGGTTTCAGGGTTCATAAATCCGTCTCAGAAATTGCGCTATGGGTGATCGTCGAGATTGCGCTCCATGGTTGATTCATGAAATTCCTATGGTGGTCACTGGCCGCGATTTGCATTCTGATTGGTCTGGCAACCGTTTGGCTGCCGATACCAACCGGTGTTCCGCTGCTTGCACTGGGAATGATCGTGATTGTCGGTACAAGTCGGAGCGCTGCCCGCATGTTGCGCAATCGAAGGCGGAAAACACCCCAGATAAACGAAGCAATCAGTTGGGTTGAGGACCGCTCACCTCTGCGCTTTGCCCGCATATTAAAGCGCACCAGGCCACGCAAGTAACGCACCTGATTTTTGCCGAAAAAGCGCTTACCGGTCGGAGAAAATTCGCACCGCGCCCCGCAAGGACCGACGCAGTCGTACCAGCAGTCGCTGAAAAAGGCGCTGGAGCTTGCGGCCCTTTACAGTGAACCACTCGTCTAGACCCCTGTCTGTGAGTAGGGGTGGCTCCTTAATGTAGAGCAAGTGGTAGACAATCAGGATCAGCAAGAACGTCAAGCCCCAGGAAATCAGGGTGTCAGAGAAAAAGTGACCCCCAAAAGCAACGCGGTTCGCCGACAGGATCAGGCAAAGCGGCAGGACAAATGCGAGGACCGCCTTGCGCCAGCTCGCAGGAACCAGAAAGACGACCGAGACCAGCCATATGCTCGCTGAAGCTTCTCCAGAGACAAAAGAACAATTTTTGTCGCAGTATTCCGTCATTTTCCAGACGGGCTGAAAGGGCAGATCACCGCCGAACTCTTCGACCGAGCGCGGGCGGGGCCGTCCCCAATTGTCCTTCAGGATTGTGTTGACCAGGATTCCCGGTCCGAGGATCAACGTCGTCAAAAGGAAAACCGGCTTGCGCAGGGGCAGGATAGGCGGACGTCCAGGTGCCATCAATTTGACCACGAGAATGAGCACGCAGACAACGGCAATGACTTTTACCAGAAAAGGTCCAAGATGCCTGACGTCTCTCAGGAAAGGCTCGTTCTGAGCCGCAAAACCTGCTTCGCCAAAATAGAAGAAATTGCTGACTTTTAGATCAATGTTTGGAAAGGCCAAAAAAAACAAAGAAACAGCGCCGACATAAACGCTCGCCACAGCTATCGGGTGGGTAACGCACCAGTCACCGGCTTTGCGCAGTCCAGACTTCTGACTATGGTTGGCGGGGTTGTGTCGTTCCATGGCTGCTCTTTAGCGCATCCTGCAAGCCTGTCCAATCCCTCCTTTCCGGCAGGGTTGGCGAAGGTGTTTTTGGAGTTGAATATTTTGCAAAGTGACGATCCGGCAGATCATCCATCAGGTTCGAATATCGTCTCATTGAGGCAGGATCGCGAACCGGTGGTCGAATTTTGGTACGAATTCGCCTCGACCTATAGCTATCTCACAGCCATGCGTATTGAAGCGCTCGCCGCTGATTTTGGTGTCAGAGTTGCCTGGAGGCCTTTTTTGCTTGGGCCCATTTTCAAAAAACAAGGCTGGAATACCTCCCCCTTCAACCTTCAGCCGGCAAAGGGTCGTTACATGTGGTGTGACATGGAGCGCCAATGTGAGCGATACGGTCTGCCATTCCAGATGCCCAGCCCCTTCCCGCAAAACGGGCTTTTGGCGGCAAGAATCGCATTTGCCGGCCGTGATCAGCCGTGGATCGGCGCATTTAGCCGGGCTGTCTATGTTGCAGAATTCGGCCAGGGCCTGGAGATTGAGGACGAAGCCCTGATGGCCGATCTTCTCATTGAGGTTGGCGCACCGGCCAAGCAGGCGCTGGCCGATGCGGTTTCGCCGGAAACGAAAATCGGGCTGCGTGCTGCTGTGACCGAGGCGGAAAAGCTCGGAATATTCGGTGCTCCTAGTCTGGTCGTTCCGAACGGCGGCCTGTTTTGGGGCAATGACCGCCTTGAACAGGCGTTGGAGACCGTCAGGGAGCGAGATTGAGCCGATTTGCCTGTTCAAGGGCTTTGTAAAGCAAGGCAGGGGACAGCGGTTTGGTCAAGACCTCCTGAAAACCGGCCTGTCGCAAGCGCTGATCGCCAATAGACTCAAGTGCGGCGGTGACCGCGATGAGCGGGAGCTCGCCGCCCGGCTCGAGGTTTCGAAGCTCTTCTGCTGTTTCGAGGCCGCTCATGCCCGGCATATGCAAATCCAGAAGCGCGGCGTCATATTTTTCTTTTTGAATCAGAACGATAGCTTGTTCGCCGGAATGCGCGATGTCACATGACATCCCGAAGGATTCAAGCAATGCGGCAAGCAGCCTGCAATTGGTTTCGTTGTCGTCGACCACCAGAATATGCATTGTCATGCCGGGACGGGATGCAACGGGTTCCATGTCGGATGACGGTGCCGGTTCAGGTCGTCGGTCGATTGTATCTTGTGTTTGCAACGGGATATGTACTTCAAAGCAGCTTCCGCCGCTTTTGGGCTGCGCCAGCCTGAGCAGACCCTTCATTTCTCTTACAAGTTCTGCAGTGCCCCAAAGCCCGAGACCGGTGCCTGGAGCAGAAGCTTTGCCGTGGCGGCCTCGGACAAAGGGTCTGAAGAGACGTTCTCTTTCTTCGGGATCTATGCCTGGTCCGGTGTCCGTGATTGAAAGACTGACCCAGTTATCGTCAATTGCGCGCGAAGGTGAAGGTTCATTTGACGCCACGGTCGACAATTCGACGATTATACCTCCGGTGTCCGTGTATTTTACGGCATTATCCAAGAGCGAGGTGAGCACCCGGCGCAGCGATCCGCCATCGCGGATCAGTTTCTCCCTTGTGTCTTCATCTAAAACAACGTCAAGCGTCAGATTTTTGGCCTCGGCGACCGGGCGAAAGAGATCGGTTACCTCAAGCATGATTTCGGAAATCCGATAGGTAGCCGAAGGGGCGTTTTCATCCTGCTCCCCGGCATTCAGGAGATCGCCGGTGAGCTGTGTCAGGGCGTCAATCGAGCGTATCAGAACCGACAGCTGTTCAGCCTGGGCAATGTCCAGAGATCCTTCACCGATCATTTCGGCGGTCAGCCGCATGGCCGCAAGCGGGGTTCTGAGATCATGGGCCAGAAGCGCAATCTTCGCGCCATCTTCATCATGATTTGCCATGAAGCCCATGTCCTTCGCCAGTTTCACGTCAAAAGGGCTTGCCGAACCATCTGGGAAAAGCCAATCTGACCACATTCGTGCTTACCTTGCGGGCACATCGCTGTCCATCCGGTCCTTCAGGGTCGGCGGTTTCGTCAACTGTTCTGCCTCCAAACCCGGTTGAAAAGCGCTCTTGCGGCGCAGTGTTTCATGCTTGCTCAAAACTTTGCCATTGTTGCTCCGGTTTTCCTGCTCATCGGGATTGGTTATGCGCTTGCCCGTTTCAAGGTCCTTGGTCAGACGGTCAGCGAGGCACTCGGTCAGTTTGTCTACATTGTTGCCATTCCGGTCCTGATTTTTCGCACATTGACAAATGCAGACCTGTCTGCGGGATTTCCAGTTGAGCTTTGGGCCGCCTATTTCGTTGGCGTCGGTGTTGCCTGGGCGCTTGGAACCCTGGTCATTCGGAAAGGCTTCGGACGCGATGCCCGCGCCGGAGCAATCGGAGGAATTTCTGCCGCATTTGCCAATACCGTTCTTGTCGGGCTGCCTCTGGTCGCTGCTGTCTACGGCGACGAAGGCCTGGTACCTCTGCTTCTGGTGATTTCAGTTCACCTGGCAATCATGACGGTGGCAATGGCTATCGTCATGGAACGTGCCGCTGCGGTCGACAGCGGTGAGCCTTTGCCTCCACTTGGCCGGTTGCTTTCAGGCGCGCTGAAGAGCCTGATGAAAAATCCTATTGTTGTCACCATCGCGCTCGCCTTTTTATGGCGTCTCACCGGGTTCGACCTGCCGGATATCGGGCAGGATGTCCTTAACAGGATCGCCGCTACGGCTTTGCCACTTGCCCTCTTGTCACTCGGTATGAGCCTCGTGCAATACGGCATGCGCGGAAATGTGCTTCCGGGTGTTCTGCTCAGCGTGATCAAGATCCTGATCATGCCAGGTGTGGTCTTTGCTGTTAGCGCTTTTGTCTTTCAGTTGCCGCCGCTCTGGACCGCCGTTGCAACTTTGACCGCCGGATGCCCGACCGGTATCAACGCTTATATTTTTGCAAACCGGTACGGAACCGGCCATGCCATGTCGGCCAACGCGATCACCATGACGACACTTTGCGCTATCGTAACGACCAGCCTCTGGATCGGTTTTTTGGAAATCTGGTTCAAATTGAACTAGAGCCCGAGGCGCCGTCGCAGGTCAGCGTGTGTCATGCCTGATGCACGCAAGGATCTGAGGCTCGTATCCTTGTTGGATTTTGACAATTTGCGTCCGTCGACTCCCAGTATCAGACGATGATGGCGATATCGCGGTTCGGGCAGCTCTAGCAATTCCTGTAAGACCCGATGCACGCTGGTTGCGTGATAGAGGTCCTGTCCCCGCAAGATGTCAGTAATTCCCTGGCGCGCGTCGTCAACCACAACGGACAGATGATAACTCGTCGGCGTGTCCTTGCGAGCGAGGATCACATCTCCCCAATCTGCCGCTTTGGCTTCGATCTTCTGATCGGACCGGAACAGCGCTTTGCCCTCTGAACCACCTTCCTGCCAGCTCAGTGACTTGCCAATTTTAGCAAGAGCCTTTGCCATATTCAGGCGCAACGCAAAGGGAGCGTCGCTTGAGGCCCTGGCCTTGCGTTCATGTTCGGCCAAAACGGCATGATCCCCAGGATAGACCGGTGCGCCGTCCGGATCCCGCGGCCAGTGTCTGCCGGTCGATTCGTAGTCGGCGACGAATGTCCGGATTTCGGCGCGCGTCAGGTAGGCGGCATAGACAAGACCCAGGTCCTGGAGGTGTTCAAGTGCCTTGCGGTAATGTTCGAACGCCTGCGATTGGCGAAGCATGGGCTCTTCCAGCGGCACCCCCAACCAGTCGAGATCTTCAAGCATCTCCCGCTCCAGATCCGGTGTACAACGCGCCAGATCAATATCTTCCAATCTCAGCAGAAATCGACCGTTCAACGCATTGGCAGCTCTGACATTCAATAGCGCGGACAGGGCATGCCCGAGGTGCAGATGTCCGTTGGGGGAAGGTGCAAACCGGAAAATGGGTCTGGACATGAAGGTGGTGAGCCGGGTTGACGGATTGGAGTTGGTCGTTCAAGTCCTACCTATCACTCCCTGTCTCTCATGCAAATCTGCCGAAGCCTTCACGCCGACCATGAAACCGATTGCCGCACCAGATGATATCAAGAAAGGTCTGCGTGACCTGGTAGCCCTTGATCCAAGACTTTCGCAAATAGCCTCGGCTGCGGGAGATCTTCCGTTGCGACGCAGAGCTGCCGACTTTGAGGGCCTTGCCCAGATCATCACTGGACAGCAGGTTTCCGTTGCGAGCGCAGCTGCGATATTTGCGCGATTGCAAAAGCTCGTGGTTCCGCTGACGTCAGATCGCCTGATGGACTTTTCGGACGAGGATCTTGCCGGCGCTGGGCTGTCGAGGCCGAAGATTCGGACACTGCGCGCCGTTTCAGAGGCCTGCCAATCCGGTCTGGACCTCACTCAACTGGCCGAGGCACCTGCCGACGAAGCACATGCCCGGCTGTGTTCGATCAAGGGTATTGGCCGCTGGACGGCAGATATTTTCATGCTTTTTTGTGCCGGTCACCCCGATATTTTTCCAAGCGGCGATCTTGCGCTTCAGATTGCGGTTCGTGATGCGCTTGAACTGAAAGAAAAGCCGGATCCCAAACAGCTCGACGAGATTGCGTCAGCCTGGTCTCCACACCGTGGTGTGGCCGCACGTCTATTCTGGGCCTGGTATCGTGTTCAAAAGCAGGGCCGGGAAACACTTCCTGTTTGAGGTTGTCTCAGTTGCCGGTCAATGTATCGACCGATCTCAGCAACAGTTCGATGTCTTGCGGTCTCGACAGACGATGATCTCCGTCCGGAACGACGGACAAGGTCACATCATCTTGCGGCAATGCGTCGACAAGTCGTTCTGCGTGTTGTCTTGGAACGTCGGGATCCTGTGCACCCTGCAGAATTGTGATCGGGCACCCAAGATAGAGCGGTTTGCCGAAAAGCAGGTGCCGACGACCGTCTTCGATCAGTCTGCGCGTAATCACATAGGGGCTTTCGTCATAGGCCGATGGCTGAGACCAGCGTCCGCTGGTCAGGATGGTTTCCCGGATCTCGTCGTTAAATCGCTGTTTCCACATCAGCTCCTCAGTGAAATCGACTGCAGGTGCAATCAGGACCAGTCCCTTGATCTTGCCGGTTTCCTTCCGTTTCAATGCAAGCAGAAGCGCAATCCAGCCTCCCATTGAAGATCCGACCAGGACTGTTTCCTTGTCCGCGAAGCGGTCGAATACGGTTATCGCCTCCTCCAGCCAATCCGTAACGCAGGCATCTTCAAACTTGCCACCGGATTGCCCGTGACCTGAATAGTCAAACCGCATCACCTGTTTGCCGAGACTTTCACCATGAGCAGCAAGCGCCTCGGCCTTCGTGCCGGACATGTCGGATTTGAATCCGGACAGCCAAAAAAGGCCAGGGCCTTCTCCGGGGTCGTTCAAAACCGCGATCTTCCGCAAAGAGTCGTTTTTTCCGACCGAGATGAATTGCGGTTCTGGCGCACCCATATTAAGGCTCTCAACATAGTTTGTTTCTTCTATCCTGCCTTTGGCACACACATCCCGTCTTGAAAAGCACTTTGGAGGCTACACTTGCCGCCCCTGCCCCCGGCCACGACAGTTCTGCAAGTGATCCCGGATTTGAATTCGGGTGGGGCCGAACGCACGACGATCGATGTTGCGCGGGCAATCGTTGAAGACGGCGCTCAGGCATTGGTCGTCAGCGAGGGGGGCAGTTGGTGCCGGAATTGGAATCTTTCGGAGCCGAGCACATCGTGCTTCCGGTGAAGTCCAAGAACCCGGTGACTCTCTGGAAAAATACCAAAAGGCTCGCCTCTCTCATTTCAGAGCGTGGCGTAGACCTCATACATGCAAGAAGCAGAGCACCTGCCTGGTCGGCACTCAGGGCAGCGCGGCGCACGAATATCCCATTTGTGACCACCTACCATGGCACCTACAATCAATCGAATGCGCTCAAGGCATACTACAATTCCGTGATGGCGCGAGGCGATGCCGTGATCGCCAATTCTGAATTCATTGCCAAACTGATTGGCAAAAGACATCCCTTTGCCAAATCCCGCATCACCGTTATCCCGCGCGGGTCAGACCTGAAGAGCCTCGATCCGGATAATGTCAGTGCGTTGCGCCAGCAGGCACTCAAAGACAGCTGGGGCATTCCAAACGGCCATCCGATCATCATGAACATGGCTCGTCTGACGGCCTGGAAGGGACAAGCCGTTGTGATCGAGGCAATGGCGCTTCTGAAAGATGATGGCCTGAGAGAGCCGATTGCGATTTTGGCCGGTGATGCGCAAGGCCGAGATGGATATGTTGCCGAGTTGAAAAAACAGATCGCGGATCATGGCCTTCATGATCGGGTGCGGCTTGTAGGGCATTGTGCTGATGTCCCTGCAGCCATGGCACTGTCGGACCTCGCAGTGGTTGCCTCTGTTGAGCCGGAAGCTTTTGGCCGTGCTGCCGTCGAGGCGCAGGCCGCGTCGGTACCGGTGATTGTTTCCAATCTGGGTGCTGTGCCAGAAACAGTGCTGGCGCCCCCGGACGTCCCGGGTTCTGAACGAACAGGCTGGCGGGTCACCGCAAGCGATCCGGAGGCTCTGTCTGATGCCATAAGGTCGGCGCTGCTTATGGATGACAAATCAAAAAAAGACCTGACAAGCCGTGCTCTTTTGCATGTGCAACAGAATTTTACTGTCGAAACGATGTGCGCCAGGACGCTTGCGGTCTATGAGGGTCTCTTGACCCGCCCTTCCAAGGCAGATTGAGATCAATTTGGTCTTTGCGACGTGAAGTCCGGTCAGTCGTCGATCAAACCGCAGCGATCGGCTCAAGCCGCGAGCGGGTAAGCCTCTTCAACCAGATAGGGTCCGCCGCCTACGCTCGATTTGGCGGAAAACAGGACAAATCTGCCGGCAACAAAGGGCTGTGCCTGAAAGTTGCCGCGCTCGCTGAGCCATTTGGCCACATCTTCGTTGGTTGATGACCTGCAACGGGCGACCGTGACATGTGGAACGTATTTTCGACGTTCTGCGGGCAAGTGCAGCCGTTGAATGAGACGTTCTTGCTCGGCCTGCAATTCCGCGAGCTCTGCGTTCGGCTCGACACGGGCCCAGACTGCATGTGGCTTGCCATTGCCGAAAGAACCGAGCCCGTTCAGCCGAATTTCAATCGGATCCCGGCGGATCCGCTCGAGTGCAGCTGCAACTTCATCTGCTGTCCGGTCATCTATGTCACCGATGAACCGAAGTGTAATGTGAAAGTTCTCGGGATCGATCCAGCGAGCACCCCGAAGGCCTCCCCGGAGCATAGAAAGCATGAGTGCCGTCTCTGACGGAATCTCAAGGCCTGTAAATAGGCGCGGCATGGGTGTTCCCTCCGCTGTCGCTGATGAATCCCATGAGGAATCAACTTCATGAAAATCGCAAGACAAAAATCTAAATCTTTGACAACACGATGAAAATCCCAGCCCGAATGTGAAAATGCCGCGCCAGACGGTCTCTGGCACGGCATCCGATGTCATTTGATTCTCAATGACCAGCAGCTGCAATCAAGGAGCAGGATTGCCGAATTCCTGATGGATCTCGTCGATTTTTTCCAGGACGTCATCGCTGAGAACGAGGTCGGCAGCACCAATGTCTGTTTCAAGCTGATCCATTCTCGTAGCGCCGATGATGACAGAAGTCATGAAGGACCGGGATTTGGCAAATGCGATTGCCAGCTGAGACGGGTCGAGACCTGCTTCGCCGGCAAGTGCGTGATAGGCGTCCACTGCCTGGAGCGTGCGTGGATGCTCATAGCGCTGCATGCGATTGAAAAGCGTTTTGCGCGCGCCGGCCGGCAAGGCACCATTGCGGTATTTGCCGGTCAAATAGCCTTGAGCCAGGGAGGAATAGGCCAAAAGCCCCACATCTTCCCGGCGGGCGATTTCCGCAATGCCCGTCTCAAAGGTGCGGTTGACGAAAGAATAGGCGTTCTGAATGGAGACCACTCGTGGCAGGTCGAAGACATCAGCGGCCGCCAGATATCGCATTGTTCCCCAGGCGCTTTCGTTCGACAGGCCGATATGACGTACCTTTCCCGATTTAACCAGGTCGGACATAACTTCGAGTGTCGATTGGATGCTGTTTTCGTCCTCGGCCGGAATCGCATCCTTCCAGCGTGTCGGCATGGAGCCGAAGCCGGCCTGATTCCGGTCCGGCCAGTGGATCTGGTAGAGATCGATATAGTCTGTCTGAAGGTTCATCAGGCTGCGATCAACAGCCTGCTCGATCTGCTCACGGGTCAGTTTGCTCTTTTCACCGTTCTTGCGGAACCAGTTCATCTCGGAACGGCCAACAACCTTGGTGGCCATGACAACCTTGTCCCTGTTGCCGCTTTTCTTGAACCAGTTGCCAATGATCCTTTCCGTGCGGCCCTGGGTCTCCTTTTTCGGAGGGATCGGGTAGAGCTCGGCAGCGTCAAAGAAATTGATGCCCCTATCGAGTGCGTAGTCCATCTGGGCATGGCCTTCGGCTTCTGAGTTCTGCTCGCCATAGGTCATCGTTCCGAGGCAAAGGGCGCTCACATTGATGTCTGTGCGTCCAAGCCGGCGCTGTTCCATCTGGTCTTCCTTCAATTTTCAAGAAAAGGGCGTTTCTGGCTGCCGAGTGGCGCCAGCCCTTATGACGATTGTGCTTTGGCCAACAGGTCTTCGACCTTTGGCAGAATGTTTTCAACGATTACAGCGACACCATCCGCGTTCGGATGCATGCCGTCCGAGAGGTTCAAATCCGGATTCAGAGCGACGCCTTCCAGAAAAAATGGATAAAGCAGGGCTCCATGGGCCTTGGCAACCTCCGAGTAGATCGGATCGAAGACATCGGCGTATTCCGGGCCAAGGTTTCGAGGTGCAAGCATACCGGCCAGCATCACCTCGATTCCACGCTCGCGCAGACGCGTGGTGATCTCCTCTATGTTCTTTCTCGTAATCTCCGGAGAAATACCTCTGAGGGCGTCATTGGCACCAAGTTCAACAATCACGGCGTCGGTATCCGGCGCAACAGACCAGTCCAGCCTGGAGAGGCCGCCTGAAGTCGTATCGCCACTCACACCGGCGTTGATGACTTCGACAGAATGTCCCCGTGAGTCCAGTGCTTTTTGCAGCTGAGTGGTGAACCCTGCGTCTGACGGAAGCTGATATCCAGCCGACAGGCTGTCGCCCAGAACCACTAGCTTCAGGTCAGCCGCCTGAGCGGAAACCGGATAAAAGGAAAAGAACAGTATAAAGACAACAGTGATAAGACGGTTCACGCTAACATTCTTTCAGGACTGGAATAGGCGCTACATCGGTCCCATATGGTCGCAATGCGACCAAATGTCGAGGGCATGCAGGCGTCGGAACGACGATCCAGTGTCCATTATAGAGGCCTGACGATGACAAATGCACCCGCGATTGCCCTAAAAAACGTTCATTTGACACTCGGTGAAGGTGCCGGGCGTGTTCATATTCTAAAGGGCATCGATCTGGATATTGAAAAAGGAACATCCGTCGGACTTGTGGGTCCGTCCGGCTCCGGTAAATCCACCCTGCTCATGGTTATGGCCGGCCTTGAACGCGCTGATGACGGGTCCGTCAACGTGGCAGGCTCGGAACTCGGGCCCCTGAGCGAGGATCAGCTTGCGCGCTTTCGGGGTCGCAACGTCGGGATCATCTTTCAGTCTTTTCATCTCGTTCCCAATATGACTGCGCTGGAAAACGTCACGGTTCCACTTGAGCTGGCTGGAGACCCCGCTGCCTACGAGAAAGCGGCTGCCGAGCTTGAAGCTGTCGGTCTTGGCCACAGAATGCACCACTACCCGGCACAGATGTCTGGTGGTGAACAGCAGCGGGTGGCGGTCGCAAGAGCGCTGGTGGTTGAACCTGAAATTCTTATCGCCGACGAACCGACCGGTAACCTGGATGACAGCACAGGAACACAGATTGTCGATCTGATGTTTTCTGCGCAGCGTGATCGCAACACAACGCTTGTGCTGGTGACACATGATCCATCGCTGGCGGAGCGATGCGACCGCATGATCAGAGTTCGATCAGGCGAAATCGAAGAAGCGCAGTCGGCCAAATCCGGCATGGAAGAGGTTTCCGCGTGAGCGGCTTTGTTCCCGGTGCGACCGGGTCCGGCAACCAGACCTTTCCTCTGGCAACCCGCTTTGCGTTGCGAGAGCTGCGCGGTGGGCTCAAAGGGTTTTATATTTTTATCGCCTGTATCGCGCTGGGTGTTGCCGCAATCGCAGGCGTGACATCCGTTTCACGGGCACTCACGGAGGGGATCTCGCGTGAAGGTCAGGCGATTCTTGGTGGCGATCTGTCTTTCCGCCTGATCCACCGTGAGGCCGGTGCCGAAGAAGCCGCCTTTCTTGACAGTCTTGGTGCCGTCTCAGGCGTTGCAACGATGCGCGCTATGGCCCGGCGGCTGGATGGATCGGAACAGGCTCTGGTCGAATTGAAGGCAGTAGATGATCCCTATCCCCTTTATGGATCGCTCGACCTTCAATCGGGTCAACCGCTGAAAAACGCGATCTCACAACAAGATGGTGTCTGGGGTGCGGTGGCAGACCTCGCCCTGCTTGCGCGCCTGGACATTTCCGTTGGAGATACGATTGCACTTGGGCGCGCGACCTTGCGCATCTCCGACGTCATCGAAACTGAACCGGACAAGCTTGCCGGTGGCATGGAGTTTGGTCCGAGGCTGATGGTATCAGAAGCGGCGCTTCCCGATACCGACCTTGTCCAGCCCGGCAGTCTGATACGCTGGCACTACCGTGTCCGGATGGATCCGGCCCCCAGCCTTGAAACACTTTCGGGTGTGGTGGAAAGTGTGAAACAGAACCAGCCCGGTGCCGAATGGCGCATTCGCTCGCGTGCGAATGCCTCGCCTGGATTGCAGCGCAGCATCGGCCGGTTCGCCCAGTTTTTGACGCTTGTCGGCCTGACCGCGCTGGTTGTTGGAGGCGTCGGCGTGGCAAACGCCATCCGGGCGTATCTTGAAACCAAGCGGGAAGTCATTGCCAGCTTCAAGTGTCTGGGTGCGACCGGCGGTTTTGTTTTCCAGATTTACCTGGTTCAAATGCTTGTTCTGGCTCTGATCGGCATCGCCATCGGCCTTGTCATCGGCGCTCTGATACCATTTGCAGCCGGTGCGGCTTTGTCCGGCGTGTTGCCTGTTCAACTTGCCGCAAACATTTATCCTGCCGAACTCGGCCTTGGTTTGCTCTATGGGCTTCTGACGGCCCTTGCGTTTGCTTTGTGGCCGCTCGGCCGTGCTCATGATGTTCCTCCGACCGCCCTCTTCCGGGATATCGTAACGGGAGGCTCCAAGTTTCCGCGCAAGCGTTATCTGTTCGCAACCATGGTGACCGTCGTGGCTCTGGCTGCCATTGCAATTCTGCTTGCTCATGACAAGACCATTGCCGGAATTTACATCGTCGCGTCGGCGGGCGCGTTCCTGTTGCTTGTGGTTGTTGCGCGCCTGATCATGTTCGCCGCGAAACGCCTGCCGAGTGTCAGGTCAACGGAGCTGCGTCTGGCTATTGCCAATATTCACCGCCCCGGTGCCTTAACGCCTTCTGTTGTTTTGTCGCTGGGTCTTGGGCTGTCCCTGCTGGTGGCGCTCGCATTGATCGATGGCAACCTTCGCCGGGAATTGACTGCCACGATTGCCGATCAAGCGCCGAGCTTCTTCTTTGTCGATATCCAGAGCCATGAACGCGATACGTTCCAGAGCCTACTTGAGGATGAAGCGCCGAGCGCAAACCTTCGAAGCGTGCCCATGTTGCGCGGTAGAATTGTCAGCTTGAACGACATCCCGTCTGAGGATTTCGTGCCGGCACAAGATGGCTCTGACTGGGTTCTTCGCGGTGATCGCGGCATAACCTACGAGGCCATTCTTCCGGAAAACTCGACGTTGTCGGCGGGAGAATGGTGGCCGGAAGACTACAGTGGCATCCCCCTGGTTTCGTTCGATGCCGAGGCCGCCACAGACCTTGGACTGGTGATCGGAGACAAGGTTACGGTCAATGTGTTGGGCCGCGAGATTACGGCGGAAATCGCCAACATGAGAGATGTTGAATGGCAGTCTTTGGCGATCAACTTCGTCATGGTCTTTTCACCGAATACGTTTGCAGGTGCTCCCCATGCCCATCTCATGACACTCGGCTGGGACGAAGAAGTGCCGACGGATGCTGAGCTGGCGCTTTTGAAAACCGTATCAAACACCTTCCCGACCGTGACTGCGGTTCGCGTCAAGGACGCCATATCCCAGGTCAATGATCTGGTGGCACAGCTTGCCTGGGCCATCCGAGGAGCAAGCTCGATCACGTTGATCGCGAGCGTGCTTGTGCTGGCAGGTGCGTTGGCTGCTGGTCACCGCAGCCGTATTTACGATGCCGTTATTCTCAAAACCCTGGGCGCGACACGCACACGCTTGATCATTGCCTACGGCCTCGAATACGCGATCCTCGGATTGGTGACCGCCCTTTTTGCTCTGGTGGCCGGGGGTGTGGCAGCCTGGTACGTGATTACCCAGATCATGGGTGGATCGTTCGTGGTGATGCCGGTGACGGCTGCTGGTGCGGCACTTGTCGCGCTCGTATTGACGGTCGGATTCGGCCTGATCGGCACCTGGCGCGTGCTGGGTGAAAAGCCGGCCCCGGTTCTTAGAAATCTGTAGAACATCGACTTCCAAGAGCGACCTGATGTGGAAATTATCCATGTCAGGAAACTTTCACGAAAAACAGGCCCTTTCAGACAAACTTCGGCCCGACGCCGCTTGCATGCTGTTTTGATCTTGGCTATCCGACTAGGGCCTAGAGTAAACAGGGGCTTGTGCCATGCTTGAATTCACTAAAAAAACCGTTCTCAAATCACTTGCCAAAGGCGTGGTACTTGCTGCCGTAGCGACCTTTACGTGGGGTCAGCCCGCATTTGCCGAAAGCCCGTTTCACACTGGCGTCTGGCAGCTGAACACAAAGGATGGGCCGCGCGGACTTGTGGTCAGCGACTGGCTGGTGTTCGAAGACGGGCTGCCGAAGCGCTGGCTCTATCGCCGCGCCGGCACCAATGATCAGAACCAGTTCGATTTCTTTACCCGGACAATCAATGACAGCGGCTACACGCCCGTCGGTATTCGTGTTTACCGGACGGGTGAACATGCGATGAAATACACGCTGGCACCTAAGGGTGAAGAGCCGTTTGAAGTTACCGCTGAGCGCTTGTCCATTCCGAACTACAAGAACTCCTGTCTTTCGGTTGAGAAAAAAGGCAACCGGTTCTACAGAAGCTGGAACGGAACCGCGTCTTCAAAACTCAAGAAGTTGAAGCTTTCCAAAAGTCGGCTGACCGTTGACGGGGAAGCTCGTAATGTCACCGTTGAGGAAGTTCGTGTCGGCCGCATGGGCATTATGGAAGACGGCAAACCGTTGGCGTTTTTGACGGATGCCGGTGGCGACTACGCTGTTCTACAGTGGTTCAAACCTGGCGTTTCGGTCGAACAAATGCGGGACAAGGAACGCGAAATCCTCGATTTTGCCTCGGAAGAAGTGGTTCGCAATCCCGGTGGGGACTGCGACAGGCAGATTGCCTCGCGCCTGAAAGCGATGAAATAAGCGCAGAATTCGGACTATTTGGGTTATTGTTGCGGGTTTGAGCGGAAAAGATTACGATTTTTTCAGGAAAACCGTCTTGAGCTTGTGTTCGCATTTTCCCATATGTTGAGGGAGCTGTGCTGCACGTAAGTTCACGTGCTTCTATCTAAGAGGGGAATACCACGACCATGTCGAGCTTTGACCGTCAATCTCAGGGTGCCTACTCGGTTGCCGGCGCACGCGCCGAGGCCGGCATCGATCAGGGCCTACGCAGCTACATGCTGGGTGTCTACAACTACATGACACTCGGCCTCGCGCTGACCGGCTTCCTCGCACTCGGTACATATTTGCTGGCTGTCAGCAATCCTGCCGTTGCACAAACACTCTTTAGTGGACCGATTTACTTCGTTCTGCTGTTTGCGCCGCTCGGAATGGTCCTTTGGCTTTCCGCACGCATTCAGTCGATGAGTGCAAGCACTGCCAGAACAATGTTTCTGGTCTATGCGTCCATCATGGGCATTTCGCTTGCGCCGATCTTCATGGTCTATACCGGTGGCTCCATTGCACGGGTGTTCTTCATTACCGCCGCATCCTTCGGCGCATTGAGCATCTTCGGTTACACCACCAAGAAAGATCTGTCCGGCTGGGGTTCGTTCCTGATGATGGGTCTGATCGGCATCATCATCGCTTCGATCGTCAACATCTTCCTGGCATCGTCTGCCCTGATGTTTGCCGTTTCAGTAATCGGTGTTCTGGTGTTTGCAGGCCTGACGGCTTACGACACCCAGCAGATCAAGGAAATGTACTACGAAGGTGACAGCAGTGAAGTCGCAACGAAGAAGTCCGTCATGGGCGCACTTCGTCTCTACCTCGACTTCATCAACCTGTTCCTGATGCTGTTGTCGCTGTTCGGCAATCGCGAATAAGCTGCACAGAAGTTCAAACCGAAAAGCCCGGCTTCTCGCCGGGCTTTTTTGTGTCTGGGGCGGGAAATCGGATCAGGCGTCGACGACCCGAAGATGCTTCTTCTTTTCAAGGACCTTGAGCACCTGTGCGAGGTCGTGGCCACGCTTCAGAATCATGCCGCCCGTGGCGACCACTGAATATGCGCCTTGACGACGCGCAAGCTTCGGGTCTTTCTCAATTCGAAAAAGCGGCATCTCCGAAGATCGGCGGAATACGGAAAAGACGGCCTTGTCCTTCAGAAGATCGATTGCGTAGTCACGCCATTCACCATCCGCAACCATGCGGCCATAGAGCCGGAGGATGGTATCAAGTTCTTTTCGATGAAAGGAAACAACAGGTCTTGGAGGGGGAGCCGGTTGGCTTTGCGGTGAGAGGGTCAACCTCGCACCGCGCTTAAACGCGCTGTCATCGGCTTCGCTCATTCCGCCTCCATTTCCGTATGCGGTTTCGCTTGAAACGAGAATCATGCCTGACGCCCGCTTGTCACCCAAGCGTCATGATGCGTTGGCATAGGCCCCGATGGCAAGCCCGCAAATGAAAGAACGGCAGATGGGCCAGTTTTTAGGTCAAAATCACCGAGTAAAAACCCGCTGGAATGCGGGTCCTCAATGTAACAGCGGTTTGCCTTGAAAGAACGCCTAAATTTCCTTGATTTTGCCGCATTCCAGCCCTTGGCCAGCCATTTTGGGGCACCATATTAGCAGCATACCCTGATGGGTATGGCCAGTGGGGATCGCGGAATGCATTAGCCCCCCAGCCCCCCGGGGTTCTTGCCGGCCAGCCAGATTTAGTGAGTCAAACATCAGGGCACCTGAAGGGCCGGCGTAAAGCCGGCCCTTTTCAATTTCAGAGCCCTTTGTCGAGCGCCGTCATTCGCGCGCCATGAATCGGGCTGCCGGCGAATTTATCTTTTTGCCAATCGCATTGGATTGCCTCTTTTCCGTCCCGTTGCTTGATGTATCCTTTCAAAAGGATGACTACGGACCTGATTGATCTCCGTGCGGCTCGAGCCGCTGATTGTGAGGCGCTAGCCGGTATTCATAGCGAAGCCTGGCTTGGAGCCTATCGAGGCGTATTGCACGGTGTTGATCTTCAGAAGATGATCTCCCGCCGAGGAACCGGCTGGTGGCGCGGTGCCCTTGCAAGAGGCGTCGAAATCAAAATCCTCAGCATTGCCGACACGCCGGCAGGATATGCAACCTATGGCCCCTGCCGTCTGCATAGAACCGGAATGGACGGCGAAATCTATGAACTCTACCTGAAGCCCGAGTATCAGGGTCTCGGGTTCGGCCGCACCCTTTTTGAAAGCGTTCAGGAAACACTGGCAACCAGGAATCTGTCCGGTATTGCGATCCAGGTGCTCAGCGAAAACAAACCAGCCCGAGCCTTCTACAAGGCCGTTGGCGGGCGGCTTGCGGCAAAGTCCTGGTACCGGCTGGGCGGTCGACGGCTGGAACTGTCGATCTATGTATGGCCCGCCAAGGGCGGTTGAGCCCACCTATTCATCATTGATAATTCCCCGCGTTTCCAATTGTTTCGGGCGGTCTGGAACAGTCGAATTGCCCAGCCATGGTGTCTGCTGCCTGCCTTGCAAGAAAGTTGGCATTCTTGTTCGCTTGCGCGTCAACCCGCGCAATCTGACAGGTCTCGCCGCCCGGTTTCAGCTGGGTGACAATCAGGACGCTGCCTGTCTTGCTGCCATCACCGTAACTTGGAAACCAGCGCAGGATGGTCGCAAATGGACGACCGTCTCTGAGCCGCCATTCCAGTGTGTCATTGACTGTATTGAAGTTCGGCAGGGTTTGACCGGCTGCAGGTTCGTCCGCTGCAAATGGTCCGAAGGAGACAAACATGCGAAGATCGCCCTCGGCGACGTATACCGGTTGATCCTCAAATCCGGGGCATTCCCACGAGCCGCCAAATGTGCCCTCTTCCGCAGCGGTTTCCAACTGCACGCAATTCTGAAGCTGGATTTTGGTATAAGTACTGTCGATGGTTTCTGCGGTGCCGTTTCCTGTTGTCAGCGCCACGACTGCCGCGAAAACGGCCAATATCCGCGATACCTTTCGGAAAAATGGTGACATGGAATCCCCTTGACTGGCTTTTCTGCCATTAGAGGCATGCTCATCAATTAGGTGCAATGCAATAATTAAGGACTTGCACTTATCCGGCTGGGTTGCGATAGACGCAGCACAGATCAACAGGAGTGTTTCAATGCGTATGGACGCTGTGCCGATCGGCAAGAACCCGCCCGAAGACATCAATGTCATCGTCGAGGTTTCCGTCGGCGGTGAACCAATCAAGTATGAGATGGATAAGGAAGCCGGGGCAATGTATGTCGACCGCTTTCTCTATACACCCATGCGGTATCCTGGAAACTACGGTTTCGTGCCACATACGCTCTGTGGTGACGGCGATCCGATCGATGTAGTGGTTGTCAATCAGCGGCCTATCGTTCCAGGCGCGATCATGAACTGTCGCCCGATCGGTGTGTTGCTGATGGAAGACGAGTCTGGTCAGGACGAAAAGATCATCGCGGTACCGTCACACAAGCTGAGCAAGCGCTACGACGCGATTTCAGATGTCACTGATCTGCCGGAAATCACCGTTCAGCAGGTGAAGCACTTCTTCGAGCACTACAAGGATCTTGAGCCCGGCAAATGGGTAAAGGTAACCGGTATGGAAGGCGCGGAAGCGGCCAAGAAAATGATCATTGAATCGATTTCGCGGGCGCAAAAAGAAGCCGCTGAATAAGTTCTGCGCACAAAATCGCTGGAAGCCGTGACTGGGTCTATCGTTCGGTTGCGGCTTCTATTCGTTCCATGTCCTGGTCGGACAGCCCGAAATGGTGGCCGATCTCGTGTATGAGGACATGCGCGACGACGTCGCCAAGCGTTTCGTCCATCGCCGCCCAGTAATCCAGAATGGGCCGTCTGAACAGCCAAATCCGGTTGGGCATCTGGCCGGTGCCGACGGCATCGCCTCCGTGTGCCAGCCCCTGGCCTTCAAACAGGCCCAGAAGATCATGGGGATCCTCGATCCCGAGTTCATCCAGTACATCGTCAGGTGCATAATCGGCCAGGCTGATCTGCAGGTATCCGCAGCGCAGCAGCAAATCATCCGGCAGACCGGCCAGAACTTCGCTGGCCATGGCCTCGAAATCCTTGAGGCCCGGCGCTCTGCGCTCGGACCATCCGCTTCTGCTTATCGGGTTGATAGATGCCATCTTGTTTCCCTAACGGCCCGCAATGCGCGCCGTCGCTCAATTTGTCTTCGCTAACCCATGACGTAGGTAACGAAGAGATAGATCACCAGTCCCAGCGCAAATAGAACACCGAGAGACCGGCCGATCCGTGTGCCGATTATCTCGATCCGGTCTTCCGGATCCTTGTCAGCGGCGTTGAGGTGGTTTTTGGCTCTGTCCGCCATGCGCACGAATGTGGACCCGACAATGGTTTCGCTTTCGGCCTCAACCCTGTCGATTGCCCTTAGCGCTTCTTCGCGCTGCTTTTCCTTTGGGTGCTTGGATCCGCTCATGCGCCTATCGTTGTTTGATTTTCGCGCCGTTTCAACAGGAAAGCGGACAAAAGTGCAAGAGCGGCAAGGCCGGCCGAGGCGACGGCGTTCCAGCCGGCAAAGGATAGGCCGAGCATCCGCCAGCTGGCCTCCGTGCAGCTGACAACGCGTGTCGACTGAAGTGCCTGAAGCATGTTTGCGGCTGAAGCTGGAGCAGCACTCCCGCCGCCGCAGTCATTCGGGCCGTCCCAGAATTGCCACTCTGCGCCCGACTGGTAGATGCCCAACCCAGCGCCATAGGCAAAAACGGTTGCCACCGCCAGCAGGGTCAGCAATGCCAAACCGCCTCGGCCTCGAATATGGAGGATGAGGGCCAAGACAGCGAGCGGCAGGCCAACATAGTAGGGAATTCGCTGTTCCAGACAGAGCTTGCAGGGGATATAGCCGCCGATCAGCTGGAAACCCCAGGCAGTTGCAATGACTGCCAGCCCCGCGACAATAATCAGCCCAATCAGGTTTTGCGCCATCCGGTCCGCCGACATCGCACCCTCGTTCAGTTTAAATGAATTTGATCAACAGGAAGCCGCCGACCAGCAGTACCACAAATATGGTGAACATGAGACCGAGGCGTTTTTCGATGAAGTCCTTGATCGGCGGGCCGAAGACATAAAGCAGCCCGGCGACGAAAAAGAAGCGTATTCCCCTGGAGACAATGCTTGCCAGTATGAACACCGGCAAACTCAAGCCTGCGACGCCAGAGGCAATGGTGATGACCTTATAGGGAAAGGGCGTCAGCCCGGCAATGAAGACAAACCACCAACCCCATTCATTGAAGACGAGCCGAAACTCGTCGAACTTGTCCATTTTTCCGTAGAAAGACAGGATCGGCTGTGCCACCTGCTCAAACAGGAACATGCCGATCAGATAACCGAGGATACCGCCGGCGACAGAGGTCAAGGTGCACAAAAGTGCATACCACCAGGCCTTTTCCCTGCGGGCGATTACCATCGGGATCAAAAGGATGTCGGGCGGGATCGGAAAGAAGGAACTCTCGACAAAGGAAACGGAGCCCAGCGCAGCAGGTGCGCGCGGTCCGGCGGCGAGGGACAGTGTCCAATCATAAAGGCGTCTCAACATGCCGCCTCCATAGCTGGAGAGGGGTTAAAAGTCACCTACGGAAATGAGCGCAGTCCGTCACTTTTTGGGTCACCCGGCACAGGAATGCGGATCGAGTTTGTTTTTGTGGACGGGCAAATGGATTTAACGCGTGGCTGTGAAAATGGGCTGAGCGTTTGAAAAGTGGTGCCCCCCGCCGGAATCGAACCGGCACTCCCGAAGGAACGGGATTTTGAATCCCGCGCGTCTACCAGTTCCGCCAGAGGGGCAACTGACACCGGAGAGGGTGCCTATCACGCAGTCCCGGAGGATGCAAGTGGTTAGAGGAGAAAGCGGCGTGTCCGTTCTGAGCAGTCAGGTCAAACGGGTATCTGAAGCCTCGAAACTGTCCCGGGTATCAGGCCGGTGCTTCGGATAATGCATCTTGAGCCCAAGTGTTTTCCGCTATCCCAAGCGCCGACTGAAATTACTTAGCCTGCGAAGAAAAGCGCAAATTGTGCGCTTTTTCTGGACAAGCGGATTTACCTTGGATAGAAAATTTGCATGAGTAAATCAGGACGTGAAATCGAGCTTAAGCTCGAACTTGACCCAATGGCACAAGATGCCATGAAACGCGCTGGTGCCATTGAAGGTTTTACGGCCAGCCGGTCGGTTACCAAGACCCTGCAATCCATTTATTTTGATACGCCGGATCAGGCGTTGCGCAAGGCCAAGATCTCCTTGCGGGTAAGGAAATCCGGTCGCAGCTGGGTGCAAACGGCGAAACTGGGCACCGGTGTGATGGGCGGTCTGTCATCACCAATTGAATCCGAACACCCGGTGAAGAGCCGTGCCCTCGATTTTTCAGTTATCGAGGATCCATCCGTCCAGGAAAAGCTCATCAACATCATCGGCGACAAGCCTTTGAATGAATGCTTTGAAACGGTGATGAAGCGGACCACCCGCGAGCTGACCCGTGCGTCTGACGGTGCGCATATCGAGATTGCCTTCGATACCGGAAACATTCTTGCCGGTTCCGGGAGCCAGCCGCTGGTTGAGCTGGAAATGGAACTGAAAGCAGGTCCAAGCCTTGCGATCTTCGAAGCGGCGAAAGCGCTATTGAAAGATGTTCCCTTCCGATTTTCCCCTTTCAGCAAAGCCGAGCGCGGCTTCCGGTTTTCCGAAGGCGTTGCGGAGGATGAACGAAAACCGTTTTTTGCCAAAGCGATCAGTTTTTCAAAGGGATCCAGTGTCGAACTTGCGTTCCGCGATGTCCTGCGCTCCTGTCTCACACAGATTTCAGGAAACCGGCTTGCGGTCCTTGCATCGGAAGACCCGGAAGGTCCCCATCAGCTTCGTGTGGGTTTGCGCCGCTTGAGAAGCGCATTCCGGCTTTTCAAGCCTATCCTTTATCCGGCAACAGCTGCGCCACTGGATCAGATGGCGCGCACGGTTGCGGTCGAAGCAGGAGCTTTGCGCGATCTCGATGTTCTGATCGAAGAGATCGTGTCGCCGCTTGTCGACAAGGCTCCGGAAACGCTTTCTTTCGATGCCCTGCTGGACACGCTGAATGCTTTGCGAGGGCAAGACACGCGCAAGACACTGACCGATCATTTGAAATCGGAAGAAGTGAACGCCTTTTTGCTGGACCTTGCCGCCTACACAGAGGGCCGGGGTTGGCTCGATCCGGAAAACTTCGATCAAACGGCACTGCTTGCACAGCCCATCGAAAGCCACGCCAGCAAAGCGCTTGCCAAACAATGGAAGAAGGTTCTGAAATTCGGCAAGCGCCTGGAGGACCTGACGATCCCCGAGCGACACGAAATGCGTAAGTCTATGAAAAAAATGCGCTACGGCATTGAATTCTACGGCAGCCTTTATCCGCAGGAGACGGTCAAACCATTCCTGAAGCGAATGAAGAAACTCCAGGACATTTTCGGCTACCTCAATGATGTCGCCATGGCGGAAAGCTTGCCGGACAAATGCCGCGTCAGCGGAGCGGGCGAACTTGCCGCAACCCAGGCGATCGGATTTGTCATCGGTTGGCATGAGGCTCAATGCCAGTCCAAATGGCAACATGCCAAAGGCTATTGGGAAGCGACACGCGAAACGCCCAAGTTCTGGACCTAGCCGAGCCGTCAAGACTGGGAGACTTGGTCCCTGTAGCTGTTGTATTTGCCTGTGGTCAGGCCATCCTTGCCAAGGATCTTTGCTTTTTCAGTCGCGACACCGGGATCTCACGTTTCTTCCTCTTCCACCTTCACCCAGGAAGGTCGTTTCAGCGCATGTATGAGGATCGGCAGACCGGTGAAAACGACAAAGCCTATCGCCACGACGGCGACATAGCTCGTCGGACTTCCAACCGGCAGCTGGCTGGGCGGAAAGAACGAAGTCACGAAAGCAAAGGCAACGCCGACAAAGCCGATACCCGCAATTGCCATCATCCCTATCATGCCACCTGGTACCTTGTAGGATCGGGGCATTTCGGGATGGGTGATGCGCAGGCGTACCGCAGCTGCATACATCATCATGTACATCACCAGATAGAGCGTAATCGTCATTGCGGAGAGCAGAAAAAAAGCTACCGAGACGTCTTTTAGGAAGAAATAGAGCGAAGCGAGTACCGTTACGATGCAGCCCTGCACCAGCAAGATGACCACCTGAATGCCATTCTTGTTGGTCCTTGCAAGAAGGGGCGGCAGTTCGCCATCGCGCGCCGTACGCAGGAGCCCTCGGCTCGGTCCGGTAATCCACGACATCACGCCAGCAAGTGCCCCAAGCGCAATCAGAAGAGCGAGAACTGGAACCAGCCAGCTTAGGCCGAAACCTCCCAGCGCGATGCTAAAGGCCTGCATTGGCCCCTGGTCCAGCGCAATCTTGTCGGCAGGGACAATTGCGGCCAGGGCCAGTGACCCAAGCAGAAACAGTACCACGATGACAAGCACTGAAAGCAGAATGGCTTTCGGGAAATCGCGATGCGGATCCTTGAGTTCATTGGCGTGAACCGCATGAACTTCAACGCCGGCGAACAACAGCACGATACCGCCCAGAAAAGCGATGGACGATAGTCCGGTGATGTGCGGGAAAAGCCGGATGTGAGCGTGAGCGCCTTCCGCCGCGGCCGGCAGAAACGCGATGACATTGCCTTCGGCGATCCACGCTGCACCAAGAGCGATGATCAGAAGGCCGGGAACGACGGTCCCCAATACAAATCCGATGGATGTAAAGCGCGCCGCGGCGCTGGTGCCGGTCAATGCGATGGCGGTTGCGAACCAGTAGGCGCAGATGATGACCGTTCCTGTATAAATTCCATCATCGGCCAAGCCTGGTTTGCCGATGACGTAAGCCAGAGAAGCTGCCGCAAAGGCCAGTACTGTCGGGTACCAGACCACATTCTGGATCCATTGCAGCCATATGGCGACAAAGCCGGCACGCGCTCCGAAGGGCGCTTTCACCCAGTCGTATACGCCGCCCGTGGACCGGGCGAACATTCCGCCGAGCTCCGCCGCAACAAGTGCGGCGGGAACCAGAAAGATGATTGAGGCAAATCCGATGTAGAAAAGCAGTTCCGTGCCTTCGTCCGCCATTAGCGGCAGGCCGCGCAGGCTGACCACGGCGGCAACCGTCATCATGGCAAGACCAAGCACGGAGATCCTTGCTGCTCCCGAAGTTGCAGGGGCCTTCCCGGCGGGCTGTACTGGTTTGCTCATGAGTTTCACTTCCCGTGATGAAAGGTTGGTCCGGCTTCTATGTTCGACAACGGATTACGGTCCAGGAAAGCAATCGTTCGTTTCATGTCTTCCACCAGCAGCGCCATGAGGTCACGCCCCATTCCGTGTCGAACGAGCACACGCTGCACGACCAGCTCATGCCTGTCTCTGGGAAGCGGGTAGGAGGCGATCTGCCACCCTCTCATTCGCATGCGTTCGGAAACATCGTAGAGCGTATAACCGCGCTCGGTGCTGTTCTTCAAAGAGTAACAGGCCGCCGGCAAACCGCCGTCTCCGTTGTAGAGAATGTCGAAGTGACCGGTTTTTTCCAGTTCGTCTGCCAGGTACTGGGCAGCCGCCGCGCATGAGCCCTGAACATCGGTGTAGCCTTTTTTGCCGAGCCGGAGGAACTGATAGTACTGCGCGATGATTTCACCGGCAGGCCGGGAAAAGTTCAGGGCGAAAGTCGGAACCTGGCCGCCCAGATAATCGACATTGAAGATCAGTTCTTCAGGCAGGTCCTGTTTTTCTCGCCAGACAATCCAGCCGACCCCTAGCGGGGCCAATCCATATTTGTGGCCGGAAGCATTGATGGATTTAACACGGGGCAGTTTGAAATCCCAGACGACGTCCTTGTGCAGGAAGGGTGCGATAAAGCCGCCGGAGGCAGCGTCGATATGCAGCGGAATATCAAGACCTCGTTCGGCTTGGATCTGATCCAGAATGGCCGAAATCTGCTCAACGGGCTCGTAAACGCAGGTGAAGGTCACTCCGAGCGTGGCGACAACGCCGATGGTATTTTCGTCAACTGCATCCGCCACCTGGTCCGGACGCATTCCTAATTCGCCATCGAGGATCGGCAGCTCACGGAGCTCGATGTCGAAGTACCGGGCGAATTTGTGCCAGCAGATCTGAACGGGTCCACAAATCAGGTTTGGTTTGTCGGCAGGCTTGCCTTCCGCTTCGCGCCGTTTGCGCCATTTCCATTTAAGGGCCAGACCGCCCAACATGGCCGCTTCCGAGGATCCTGTTGTTGAGCAACCTTGCGTCGCTCCCGCCTCGGGCGCGCTCCATAGATCGGCCAGAATGTGTACGCAGCGGTTCTCGATTTCCGCGGTCTGAGGATACTCGTCCTTGTCGATCATGTTCTTGTCGACACAGTCCGTCATCAGCTTTTGAACCTGCGGGGATGCGTAGGTGGTGCAGAAAGTTGCCGTGTTCTGGCGAGAGTTGCCGTCAAGAAGCAGCTCATCGTGAATCAGATTGTAGACCGTATCCGCGAGAGAGGAATTCTCGGGCATCCTGTATTTCGGCAAGGGCTGTTCGGATAAGTCGCGAGTGTAGATATCGAAAACTTCGTCACGCCGGCTGGAAGACGTTTGATAGAGAGGCAAGTGAGATCTCCTCTTGGTCACGGTGTCGCGAAAACCACGCACACCGCACCTTAGGCGTGTCCCGAAAGCCCTTCAAGCACAGGTTCACCGCAAATTTAAGAACGGCTCCTTCAACAAGATTGAAACGTAGAGGTGAAAAAGATCAATGGGTTATGCGGGAAAGGCAATCAATCAAGGCCCATCCGGTGCCAACACGCTGCCGGGCAGGTTCTTTGTTCCGCGAAAGTGACCGAGTTGGTCAGAATGACAAAAAAAGGCGCTGTCATGCGCCCCTTTCCTAAGTTTCTCTGTGAAATTGTCTCTATGCAGCACGCACTTCTGACAGGAACGTCTCGATTGTACAGCGCATATCTTCAGCCCTTTGTGCCAGCTGCGCAGTGGCTTCGAGGACGCTATGGGCAGCGGTATCCGTTTCACTGGCTGCGCCGGATACTTTGGCGATCTGTTCGCTGACCACCGTTGTGCCGCGTGAAGCCTGATCCACATTGGAGGCAATTTCCGACGTCGCGGCTGTCTGCTGATCGACTGCGGAAGCGATCGAGGCGGAAACGGTGTTCATTTCCTCGATGATTTCTCCGATTGCCTCGATGCCACCAACGGCGTCTCGTGTCTCTGCCTGGATTGCTGAGATTTTTTGTGAAATCTCTTCTGTTGCCTTGCCGGTCTGGCTCGCAAGTTCTTTCACTTCTGCGGCGACAACTGCGAAGCCTTTGCCAGCCTCTCCGGCGCGTGCGGCCTCAATTGTTGCATTGAGGGCCAGTAGATTTGTTTGCTCAGCAATGTTCTGAATGAGGCTGATGACCTCTCCGATGTCTTCTGCAACGGTTGCCAGTCCACCAATTTGAGAGTTGGTTCTTTTGGCCTCCGAGGAGGCCTTGTCGGAGATTTCCGATGAATGACTGACTTGCTGGCTAACTTCCTGCAAAGAGGCTGCAAGTTCCTCAGTCGCGCTGGCAACGGTCTGAACATTGGTCGTTGCTTCTTCGGCAGCTGCTGCGACGTCACTCGCCTGACCGCTCGTGTCCTGTGCGGTCTGGGTCATCTGAGTGGCCGTTGATTGCATCGAAACCGTTGCACCCTTGACCGAGTTCAGCATATCGCTGATCTGAGCGCTGAACGTTTCAAGGAGTTCCGCAATACGCGCATTCCTCTTTTCGCGTTCCTGCTGTTCAGCTTCCTGGCGGATTGTCAGTTCCTGACGCTGGACCACAGCATCGCGGAACCCGGCCACGGATCTCGCCACATTGCCGATTTCGTCCGGGCGGCGCGCTTCGGCGAATTCAACTGACGTGTCGCCATCAGCAAGCCTGCCGGCGTCACCTACGAGACGTGCGAGTGGGCGCGTAATGCCGAAAGAAATGAATATTGCGAGGGTTATTGCCAGCACGAACGCAAATGCGGATGCGCCGATGATCTGCCATTCGGCGACGAATGCTTCGTGGAGTGTTTTTTGTCCAAGGGCACTGTTGTCTTGGACGGCACTTTCCTTGACTTGTGCAGCCCATCCATTGACCTCAAATCCGGTCTTGTCGAGCACGCCTGTTCGAATTGAATTGCGCTCAACAATGATGTCATGAACGCGCTGGGCCGAAGACCTATAGTCCACGATCATGGGAATTGTAGCTGCCAAAGTTGCTTTGCGTTCCGGGTTTTCGATGCTGTTGTCCAGCAGGGCCAACTCTTGCTCTATGACGCCCATTTCCATCATGGCGCGTTCAAAGTCCGCCGTGTTGTTGGATGCAAGAAATTTTAAAACGTAAAGACGTGCCAGCAGAAAGTCCTGCGACGCTCTGGCCGCAAGGTTTGCGGTTTCGTAGTCACCATCTTCTGTTGCCGTCTCGTTTATGGAGGAAAGATTCTTTCGGGCTATTGGGCCGATCTTGTCGAGCTTGTCCTGAACAAGCACGTCGCGCTCCCGATACAGCGCTATGACCTGTTCAAGGCCGCCGGTAAAGTCGGTCAGACCGGATTTGATCTTTTGAACAAGTTCGACACGCACCGGGTTTCGAATTTCAACCTCGGCCGTTTTGATCCCGTCTTCCATCTGCCGAAGGAACTCGTTTGTGGCTTGAAGAGCCTCCTCTGACCGGGTCTGAATATACTTGTTGGTATTGACCAGAACCTTGGCCATATCGGCATTCATTTCGGATGCCAGAAGGGCGTCACCGCTCATGTCTTCCATGGCGGCAATGTCCTCACCGACCACCGACAAGCTGACATAGGCCCAGATTCCAACGGCGGCGATGAATAAAGCAATGAGCCCAAAACCCATCAGTATTCTATGCTGAACAGTCATTCTTCGAGCCTTTCCAGTCCCTACTTGCCGGAACGGATAGCGTTCAAAGATTTTACGTAAGGTAAAATACGTACTCAGGCAGCATAGGCAGCAATACCAAAAGTTGTATTTGAGACAAAATAATCGTTACAAATAAGAAGTGGAAATATTAATGTATACATCGTAGTAAGAGACTGAATCAGTTCAGAAATACACTCACTCGTGAACGTTGATAGTTTGCTTTTGCTAAGACTGAAGGCCTTGTATCCTTCAAAACAGGTGGCCTATTGCCTTCGAAAACGAAAAGATATTTTTCCATGAAGGAAAAAATAAGCCGGGTTGAACTTCCCAGTTGAGTTTGGGGTAATCGGCGATCTGAAGGAAACCGGACGACACCAATCGTTGAAGGAATCGCATCGCGGTGTTTCCTGATTGGCTGAATAGGCCTGCTAGAAAAAATGAAAAGAGGTGTTCGCGCCTAGCCATCGCCATTGACGACGAGCTGGATCCTGTCAGCTGGAACGCGCGCGCGGGTGTATTGGAGAGGCTTTCCGCTGTCGTCGAGATTCAGGCTTTCCATCACCAGTACCGGCTGACCCAGGGCGAGACCAAGCTGGCGGGCGTCCTGAGCGTCGACAAGCTCGGCTGTTATCCGCGTTTCCTTGCGCTGGTAGTCTTCAATGCCGGCAGCCTTCAATGCCTTGGTGATTGATCCGTTTTCGGCATAGTCCGCAACAAGGTTGGGTACGCGAGACTGTTCGAACCAGCTTGTTGCGACAATCATTGGAGTTCCGTCCGCCACTCTCAATGTTTCCACCCTGATCAAGGGCTCTCCTAACGGTACGCCAAGTTGACTGGAAAGAAATGCGTCGGCTTCTTCGATGGCGGAGCCGATCAGTCGGCCGCTTGGTGCCCGGTGTTGTCCCGATACGATTTCCGAAAATCGAGTACGCGGGCCGATTGGATAACTGAGCGGAGCTGAGGCGACAAATGTTCCGCGGCCCTGGTCGGCCCGCAATATGCCTTCCGACGTCAGTGCAGCAATTGCGCGGCGAACGGTATGCCGGTTCACGCCGAAACGCGCGGCAAGATCGGATTCCGGCGGCAAGCGGCTGCCCTTCTCAAAGACACCGCCAATAATGTCAGCCTTGAGTGTTTCCATGATCTGTCGCCAAACCGTTATTCCGGCGCCACGATCAACTGAGCTGTTGTTCGTCATGCGAACGTCATCAAATTTCAGTAGCAATTAGTCAATCAGTTTATTTGTATAGACAAATAGACAAATTCTGCTTAAGCAGATCCTGCCCTGCATTTCTTCTTAGGAACCGCCCAACCCGACAAAGGCGCGCTTCATGACTGAAAACTCTTCTCAATCCAACACGGACGGAACGGTGGAAGCCCGCCGGAAAGTCATGGCAACGCTCGCTGCTGCCTCTCCCGAGGCTGTTGCGGAAAGATATGAGACGCTGTCGCCACCCGACTATGATCTTGTCCGTCAACCGGAAACGGGTCTGGTGATGGTGCGCGGCCGAATGGGGGGCACGGGCAGCCCATTCAATTTGGGTGAGGTGACAGTAACGCGCTGTGTCGTGCGCCTGCGAACGGGGGAAACCGGGAGCAGCTATGCACTTGGCCGAAACAAGACAAAAGCGCTGCAATCGGCAGTGATCGATGCACTTTGGCAAACAAGCGATGGCCGCGACAAAATTGAGATGGACATCATAAGGCCGCTCGATGGTTCGCAAAGCACGGCAAAAGAGACCGTCAAACAAGAGACTGAAGCGACCAAAGTCAACTTCTTCACCATGGTACGCGGAGACAACTGATGGACACTGCAATCGATGCAAGTGAGCACACCACCCCGCTTGCCGCGGGATTTCAGGATCCGGTGCATGATGCGCAAGAATGCTTTCGGGCGATCATGAATGCCATGGCGCGGCCTGGAACGGAGCAGCTGATCCGGGAAGACGGCTTGGTGCCGCCGGCCCCTCTCACGCCGACCGTTGCGGCCATTGTTTTGACGCTGCTGGATTATGACACACCCGTCTGGCTCGACAGGCCTTTGATGACGAGTGACGCGGTCAAGTCGTTCCTGCGTTTTCACACCGGTGCTCCAATTGTGAAGGAACCTGTCGAGGCAGCCTTCGCGATTGTTGCAGATCCTGCTCATCTGGTGCCTTTGGCCAGCTTCAATCAGGGTTCCGCAGAATATCCGGATCGATCGACCACAGTGGTCCTGTCATCGCAGGAATTCGGCAAACACGCACCAGTGACGCTTGAAGGACCCGGCATCAAAGATAGGGCTGCACTGTCGACCGGTCCGTTACCACCAGTTTTCTGGGATCAGGTCTCGGCCAACAGCCGGCTGTTTCCGCGAGGTGTCGATCTGATCTTTTCCGGCAAGGGGCGCATTAGCGCCCTGCCCCGGTCTACCCGCATTCTGCCTTCGGAGGTTTGAGTCATGTATGTTGCCGTCAAGGGTGGCGAGAAAGCCATCCGCAATGCTCACAAGCTGACCGCAAAACGCCGGCGCGGCGATACCTCTGTTCCCTCGCTGACACTCGAACAGATTGCCCAGCAGCTCAGCCACGCTGTTGCCCGTGTCATGGGAGAAGGGTCTCTTTACGACGAGACACTCGCGGCCCTGGCCATCAAGCAAGCGCGGGGTGATCTGATCGAGGCTGCCTTCCTGATGCGGGCCTACCGCACGACGCTGCCACGTTTTGGGTACAGCAAACCGGTCGATACCGCAGAAATGCTGGTCGAGCGCAGGATCTCTGCAACCTACAAGGATCTTCCCGGCGGGCAGGTGCTCGGTCCAACCTTCGATTACAGCCACCGCTTGCTCGACTTCGCCCTAGCGGCGGAAGACGACAGTGCAGAGCCTGCCGTCGAAACGTTACCGCCTGAGGACGTAGCAATGCCGCGGGTCACGGACCTCCTGGGCGATGAAGGGCTGATGGAGCCGGACCCAGTGTCAGACGAGACGGCTCCTGTGGGCGATCTGACGCGGGAGCCACTGTCGTTTCCGGCAGACCGTGACCTGCGCCTTCAGAACCTTGCCCGGGGCGACGAGGGTTTTCTGCTGGCGCTCGCCTATTCCACGCAGCGCGGCTATGGCCGAACGCACCCCTTTGCCGGAGAAATCCGCTATGGCGAGGTCGAAGTTGAGTTCTTTGCCGAAGAGCTGGGGTTTGCGGTCACGCTCGGGACCATCAAGGTCACCGAATGTCAGATGATCAACCAGTTCAAAGGCTCGGCCAAGACAGCGCCGACTTTTACGCGGGGTTATGGTCTCGTCTTTGGCCAGGTGGAACGCAAGGCCATGTCCATGGCAATGGTCGATCGCTCCATGCGCTTTGAAGAATTGGGCGAAGAGCAGGTCGCGCCGGCACAGGATGTCGAATTTGTGCTGTCTCACTCGGACAACATCCAGGCAACCGGATTTGTCGAACACCTGAAACTGCCGCACTACGTCGACTTTCAGGCTGAACTCGTCCTGGTGCGCCAGATGCGTGCCGAATGGTTCGAAAAACGCCGGCAGGAAGAAGACAGCGGCGATGCTGCCCAGGAGGCTGCGGAATGAACGATACGGCTCAGATCTTCGACCAGGGCGAGTACAATTTCGCTTACCTGGATGAACAGACCAAACGCATGATTCGGCGAGCGATCCTCAAGGGCATCGCCATCCCCGGATATCAGGTTCCTTTTGCCTCCCGGGAAATGCCGATGCCGTATGGCTGGGGGACGGGTGGTGTCCAAGTGACGGCTTCGATACTGGGCAAGGACGATTGTCTGAAGATGATCGATCAGGGTTCGGACGACACCACGAATGCGGTCTCGCTCCGTGGCTTCTTTGAAAAGACGGCGGGTGTCAGAACCACCTATGAGACCTCTGAAGCCACCGTCATACAGACACGGCACCGGATACCGGAAAAGGGATTAAGGGAAGACCAGGTTCTGGTTTTTCAGGTGCCGATCCCCGAGCCGCTTCGGTTCCTGGAGCCTCGAGAAACCGAGACCCGCAAGATGCACGCTCTTGAAGACTATGGTCTGATGCACGTGAAGCTTTACGAAGACATCGCGAAAAACGGCCATATTGCTACGACCTACGCCTATCCGGTGAAGGTCAATGACCGCTATGTCATGGATCCTTCTCCGACGCCCAAATTCGACAACCCGAAAATCGACCAGATGCCGGCGCTGCAGCTTTACGGCGCTGGCCGCGAGAAACGGATCTATGCAATCCCGCCCTATACGAAGGTGAAGAGCCTGGACTTCGATGATTATCCCTTCGAAGTTCAAAAATTTGACAAGCCCTGCGGGCTATGCGGTGCGGAAAATGTCTATCTCGACGAAGTCATCCTCGATGACCAAGGCGGTCGGATGTACGTCTGTTCCGACAGTGACCATTGCGAGGAACGCCGCGCGAACGGGCATCTTGGCCCGATGGCAGCCGACCCGGCAGCCACACACTTCGCCGGTGGCGCATCAGAGGAGACGGTTCAATGAACGTGTTCCAACCCGAAGCCCCTTTGCTGCAGGTTCATAATGTCACTCGATATTATGGCGACAGGATCGGGTGTCTGGACGTCTCGTTCGATCTTTGGCCCGGTGAAGTGCTGGCCATTGTCGGAGAAAGCGGTTCCGGCAAAACGACTTTGCTGAATTGCCTTTCAACGCGTCTTGCGCCAACCGCAGGCGCAATCGAATATCGCATGCGAGATGGCGCTATGCGCAATCTCTATCAATTGACGGAAGCCGAGCGCCGTCTGCTGATGCGCACAGACTGGGGCTTTGTGCACCAGAATGCGGCTGACGGCCTGCGCATGAATGTGTCTGCCGGCGCGAATGTCGGTGAAAGGCTGATGGCCGTAGGTGATCGGCACTATGGAAACATTCGTTCCACGGCAGATGACTGGCTTGGGCGTGTCGAAATCGAGAGTGACCGGATCGATGATGACCCGCGATCTTTTTCCGGTGGGATGCGTCAGCGTTTGCAGATTGCCCGAAATCTTGTGACACGTCCCCGGCTGGTCTTCATGGACGAACCGACAGGCGGGCTCGATGTTTCCGTCCAGGCTCGTCTGCTTGACCTTTTGCGCCGTCTGGTGGCTGATCTTGGCCTTTCCGTGGTCATCGTCACCCATGACCTTGCCGTTGCAAGGCTGCTCTCGCACAGGATCATGGTCATGCGCCACGGCAATGTGATTGAGGCCGGGTTGACGGATCAGGTTCTGGACGACCCGCGCGAGCCGTATACGCAGCTGCTTGTCTCTTCCATTCTTCAAGTCTGAACGGGGTCAATTCCAATGGCTGTTCGTCTCTACCTTAACAGTGTCGGCAAGACATTCACCATGCACCTGCAAGGGGGCACTGTCATTCCTGTCGTCGAAAAGGTCGAATTTTCGGTCGATGCCGGCGAATGCGTCGTGCTGGGCGGCCCGTCCGGTGCCGGCAAAAGCTCAATCCTGAAGATGATCTATGGCAACTATCGTTGCGACCAGGGCCAGATTCTGGTGACTGTCGGTGACGAGATTGTCAATGTGGCCGGCGCCAAACCCCGCGATATCCTGAAACTGCGTAGCGATACCATTGGGTATGTCAGTCAGTTTCTACGCACGATCCCCCGTGTTTCAGCAGAAGACGTTGTTGCTGAACCGTTGATCGCGCAAGGTTCAAGCGAAGAGGAAGGCCGAGACAAGGCCAGGACGCTCCTGGCGCGCCTGAATGTTCCGGAACGCCTTTGGACCTTGCCTCCGGCAACCTTCTCGGGCGGTGAGCAGCAGAGGGTCAACATTGCGAGGGGTTTTATCGCGCATTATCCGATCCTGCTGCTCGATGAGCCGACAGCGTCACTCGATGCCGCCAACCGGGCGGTGGTCGTTCGGCTGGTGGAAGAGAAGAAAGCGCAAGGCGTCGCTATGGTCGGCATTCTGCATGATCAGGATGTGCGTCAGGAAATCGCCGACCGCATAATAGATGTCACGTCATTCAGTTCCGAGGTGGCCGCTTAGCGGCCGTGGGAAAAAGGTCAAAAAGGCGGTCTGGACTTGCGGGCGGGCGACAATTGTCACAGAACGGTCATTGCCCACCGGTAGGCCGTCCGCAGCCACCCGCCTTTCACATGATTGTTCACCATGCGCTATGCAATTTATTTCGCCGCTACGGCCGATGACAGCCTGATGCTCCTAGGCAATGCCTGGCTTGGCAGGGACACCTTCACGGGAGATCCATTGCCACAGCCCGGCATCGAAGGATTGTCTCAGGCTCGGGTTGCTGAGCTGACATCCAGTCCCCGACGTTACGGCTTTCATGGGACACTAAAAGCGCCGTTCTTTCTGCGCGAGGGTGAAACGGAAAATGACCTGGTGAGCGCTTGCGAAGACTTTGCAAGCAGCATTGCACCTTTTGAAATCCAAAAACTGGGAGTCAACAGGCTGGGAAAGTTTCTGGCACTCACACCTGACCAGGACGAACCGGATCTGAAGGCCTTTGCCGGGTTGTGTGTCCGTCACTTTGACAAGTTCAGAGCGCCACTTTCCGATGCCGATCTGGAGCGGCGCCGCAAGAGCGGCCTGTCCCCGAAGCAGGACGCTTACCTGCAAGACTGGGGCTATCCATACATCTTCGATGAATTTCGCTTTCACATGACGCTTTCGAACAAACTCGACGCGGAAAAGGAGGCGGAATTTCTGACAGAATCCGCGTGCGCCTTCTTCGCAAAGGTGACGGGAAACCGCCGCAGATGCAGTCATTTCGGGCTTTATGTAGAGCCTGAACCCGGGGCACCTTTTCAGGTTCAGAAAATCTTTGAACTCACCGGCGGCACGGCGCCATGCAACGTCCAGTTTCCCGACGACAGTCTCACCCGCAAGGAGAACGTATGAGCACGCAGCCCAAGGTCTTCAAGAACGCCAAACTTGTTCTGCCCGACGACGTGTTGGACGGCTCGCTTCAAATTGACGAAGCGGGACTGATCGCCGGCGTCGCGTCTCCGACCGAAACAGACGGCCACGATTGCGACGGTGACTATTTGCTTCCAGGCCTGGTTGAGCTGCATACAGACCACCTTGAAACACACTATGCGCCCCGTCCGAAAGTTCGGTGGAACCCGGTTTCAGCCGTTCAAGCGCATGACGCGCAAATTGCGTGCGCGGGCATTACGACTGTTTTCGATGCGTTGCGTGTCGGCATGGATGAAGACGCTGACCTCAGATATCCGGATATGCGCACGCTTGCGGATGCGATCGAAACCGGCCAGCAGGAACATCGGCTGCGCGCCGATCACTTTATCCATCTCCGCTGTGAAGTCTCGGCACCGGATGTGCTCGAGGCTTTCAAGGTCTTCGAAGATGACGACAGCATTCGCTTGATTTCCTTGATGGATCATACGCCCGGGCAGCGCCAATTCGTTTCGCTCGATGCCTACAAGATCTACTATCAGGGTAAAAAGGGCTTTTCGGACGAGCAGATGGAAGAATTCATCCGCCGGCGTCAGGAGCGCGCCAGTGGCCTGGCGCCCGAAAACCGGCAGAAACTCTCGGAAATTGCCCAGGCGCGGGGTATCGCCATAGCAAGTCATGACGATGCAACGCAGGATCATGTCGACGAGGCGATTGAGCTGAAAACGAAGATCGCTGAGTTCCCGACCACGGTTGAAGCGGCAAAGGCCTCGCATGCCGCCGGCATGGCGGTCCTAATGGGCGCGCCCAACGTTGTCCGGGGTGGCTCACACTCTGGCAACGTGTCTGCGAAGGAACTTGCCGAAGCCGGTGTCCTGGATGTTTTGTCCTCCGACTATGTTCCAGTGTCCCTTCTCCAGGCTTCGTTTCAACTGGCGGAAGAGACTGAGAGCATCTCTTTGCCCCAAGCGGTTGCCATGGTGACGTCGACGCCGGCCAACGCGATTGGATTGTCTGACCGGGGTGCATTGTCGCCAGGTCTGCGGGCGGATCTTATTCAGGTGAAGATGGTCGGTAACATTCCGATTGTCAGGGGCGTATGGCGCGAGGGCCGGCGGGTTGCCTGACGTTACGGTTGAGGATGCCGGACTCGGCCCAGGCCGCATGGTTTTGGTCGTTGGGCCTAGCGGCGCAGGCAAAGACACGCTTATGGCAGCCCTCCATGAACGCTTGAAGTTCAGAAGCGATGTGGTGTTTGCCCGTCGTGCCATCACGCGCGACGCCGATCCGGAAGCAGAAGACCACGATACGCTCAGCCGGGACGAATTCGACCGCCTTGTCGACACGCAGGAGGTCGCCCTGTCCTGGGAAGCACACGGTCTGGGCTATGTCATTCCAAAATCCTATGACGAGGCCATCGCCAAGGGCGTGACGGTGATTGCCAACGGGTCCCGGAAAGTTCTCGAGCGGTCGGCGCAAAAGTATCAATCGGCCATCGTTTTTCTGATCACGGCTCCAATTGACGTACTGGCCGAGCGGTTGTCCGCGCGCGGGCGAGAAACCAAAGACGATATCAGGCGGCGGCTTCAACGGGCAGATCTAGAGCCAGACTCGCTCGCGAATCTAGTCCGAATTGAAAACACGGGCACAGTCGAAGATGGCGTCGCCGCTATGATGAAGGCGCTGGGCTACCAGGCGTGATTTCGCTTTGCTTTGAGCGGCACCGTTGAAGGAAGGCAAATTCCGCAGCTTGCTTGACTCCTTCCATCGTTTCAGGCATAGACCCGCCAACTCCATTTGAGTGACTGAAATTCGAATTGCCGACCGGGACCCGCAAAGGTGTAAAGAGAGCCCGGAGGTTAACACCCGACAGCGCGTTGCGCCCTCGGGTGCTAAACTGCTTTGCATGGCTCGACCCGTTTGGATTTGCACACCGGTTGCCCATATGGATCGGGAGTTCTCCCGAAACTGGCGAGTTTAAGGACCACTGATGTTTGAAAGCCTGTCCGATCGACTAAGCGGAATTTTCGATAAGCTCACGGGTCGTGGAGCACTGTCGGAAAACGACGTCAATGAAGCGCTGCGCGAAATACGCCGCGCGCTGATTGAAGCCGATGTCGCGTTGCCGATCGTTCGTTCCTTTACCGACAAGGTCCGCAACCGGGCTGTTGGCGCGGAAGTGGTCAAATCGGTCACGCCTGGCCAGATGGTCGTGAAGATCGTGCACGATCAGCTGATTGAGATGCTTGGCGAAGAAGGACAGCCGATCGATCTCAATGCGCCGGCGCCGGTGGCGATCATGATGGTCGGTCTGCAGGGTTCGGGCAAAACGACCACAACTGCAAAGATTGCACGACGCATGACCTTGCGCGACAAGCGCCGGGTTTTGATGGCATCGCTTGATACCCGCCGTCCGGCAGCTCAGGAGCAGCTGAAGGTTCTTGGCGAGCAGAACGAGATCGACACGTTGCCGATCATCGAAGGCCAGGGACCCGTTGAGATCGCCAATCGGGCCATGTCGGCTGCAAAGCTTGGCGGCTATGACGTTGTCCTGCTCGATACTGCAGGCCGCATTCATATCGATGAGCCACTGATGGTCGAGATGGCGGAAGTCAAATCCGCTGCACAGCCTCACGAAATCCTGCTCGTAGCCGACTCCTTGACTGGTCAGGATGCTGTCAATCTCGCCAAGAGTTTCGACGAACGGGTCGGCATAACGGGTATTGCACTGACCCGTATGGATGGTGATGGCCGCGGCGGTGCGGCTTTGTCCATGCAGGCGGTTACGGGCAAGCCGGTCAAGTTGATCGGTACCGGCGAAAAATCCGACGCACTTGAAGACTTTCACCCGAAACGGATTGCCGACCGTATTCTGGGCATGGGCGACATCGTATCGCTGGTGGAAAAGGCGGCTGAGGCCATCGACGCGGAAAAAGCCGCGAAGATGGCCAAGAAGATGCAGAAGGGTCATTTCGACCTGGACGATCTTGCCGAACAGCTGCAGCAAATGGAAAAACTTGGCGGCATGTCCGGAATGATGGGCATGCTTCCCGGCGTCGGCAAAATGAAAAAGCAGATCGAAGCGGCGAACATCGACGACAAGATGTTCAAGCGGCAGGTTGCGATCATTCAATCGATGACACCGACGGAACGGCAGAAGCCGGATCTGCTGAAGGCCAGCCGCAAAAAACGTATTGCCGCGGGCTCCGGTGTTCAGGTGGCCGACGTCAACAAGCTTTTGAAGATGCACCGCCAAATGGCGGACATGATGAAGAAGATGGGCAAGGGCAAAGGTATGCTCGGTAAGCTTATGGGCGGCATGGGCGGTGGAATGCCTGATGTCGATCCGAAGCAGCTTGAGGAAATGGCCAAGTCCGGTCAGCTGCCGGGTGGCATGGAACTGCCAAAGGGATTGCCCGGAGGCATGCCTGGCGGTTTGGGCGGTGCCGGACTTCCGCCCGGCATGCCGGGCCTGCCTGGTCTGGGGGGCCCAAAGCTGCCCGGATTGCCGGGAATGGGTAAGGGTAAAAAGCGATGAGCGAAGCGGAAACACGGCTCGGAGAGAGCGAAGCGCTTGGCGAATTGAAATCACTTAGAGCTTCCATCGACAACATCGATGCGGCGCTCATTCATATGCTCGCAGAGCGGTTCAAGTGCACCCAGAAAGTGGGCGTACTGAAAGCCACAAACGACCTGCCGCCGGCTGATCCGGCGCGGGAAAAAATTCAGATCGAGCGGCTGAGGCAACTGGCCGGTGACGCCAATCTCGATCCTGACTTTGCCGAGAAACTGCTGAACTTCATCGTTCGTGAAGTGATCCGGCACCATGAAGCCATTGCCGCGAAAGCCGGCAGCTAGAAACTGGAGAAAGAAAAATGGCTACGAAAATTCGTCTGGCACGCGGCGGTTCCAAGAAGCGCCCGTATTACCGTATTGTTGTCGCGGACATCCGCTCCCCGCGCGACGGCCGTTTCATTGAAAAGGTCGGTTCCTACGATCCGATGCTGCCGAAAGACTCCGAAGAGCGCGTCAATCTGAACGTCGAGCGCATTCAATACTGGCTCGATAACGGTGCAAAGCCGACAGACCGCGTACACCGTTTCCTGGATGCTGCAGGTCTTTTGAAGCGCGAAGCGCGCAACAACCCGCAAAAGGCTGAGCCGGGCGCGAAAGCGAAAGAGCGTCTGGAAGCCAAGCGTTTGGCTGAAGAAGAAGCCGCCGCAGCAGCTGCTGAACCGGCAGCCGAAGAAGCAGCGACCGAAGAAGCTGCTGCTGAATAAGCAATGATGTTTAAGCGTACCGGTCTTGCCGCTGGAGGTCTTTTGACATGACTTCGTCTGAAGATCAGAAGATCCTTCTTGCCAAGATCGGTGCAGCTCACGGCATTCGCGGGGAAGTGCGGGTCAAACCTTTTGGGGATGATCCGCTTTCCTTCACCGACTATGGCATTCTGACCACGAAAGACGGCAAACGGTCGTTTGAGGTCAAGAATGCGCGTGTGCAAAAGACGGTCGTGATTACCAGCTTCAAAGGCGTCACCGACCGCAATCAGGCGGAAGAGTTGAACGGGGTTGAGCTCTATGTCGACCGTGACCAGCTTCCGGAGACTGATGACGATGAATTCTACTATTCGGATTTAAACGGCTCGACCGTGCTGGATCAGGATGGCGAGGTTCTGGGCAAGATTGTTGCGGTACAGGATTTCGGTGCCGGCGATCTGCTCGAGATTCGTCCCAAACGCGGCCGGACGTTCTACGTGCCCTTCACGAGGGATTTCGTACCGGAAATCGACCTCGCCAATGACAGGGTCCGTGTCGAACTGCCCGAAGACTATTTTTCCGAAGGAACGCCAGAGCCTTCCGAAGGCGCGCCCGACAGGTAACGTGTCGGGACGGGTTCAAGACCCATACCACTGAAATCAAGTTCTTCCGGAGCGTCTTTGACAGCCTGCCGTGCTTCGGACCGGATGAGGGCAATCAGCGCAACAACCAGGGTGACGCCGATACCGTTGGCGAACGCGTCTGGAAGCGACATTTCGTGATGTGGCAAGAACCCTTGAACCACTTCTCCAGCCAACCCCATGGCAAAGGCGACAACCGCCGAAATCCTCAAGCGACAACAAAACAGCGCGTGGATGGAAAGGGTCAGTAACGCGAAAAAGCCGATATGGATGACCTTGTCATAAGGGTGGCCGACGCCGGTATTGAATACCAGTCCAACAAGCACGCCGAAACTGATCAGGATGACCAGCGGCAACAGACGGCTCATGGAGATGTCAAGGTAATGCCGGTCGATCCGGTCTTGTACGAAAGCCGGTAGTTTGAAACGGAAGACTGGAAACCTGACCACCTTGAGATACCTGACTGAAACGCACTTGCCACATGATGGTCCGTACCCTAATCAGTGCTTCCTCCAGGTTAAGAACCTGTAAGGGTGTGTTGACTTTTCTTGTTATGGTTAACGCATTCCTAACCGCACAGTCCCGGTCACGTAATCTGGCCGGAGTAGCACTGAAAGACAAAGCGCGATGGCGTTCAAGGCGACACTGTTGACCCTTTACCCGGACATGTTTCCGGGTCCGCTTGGACATAGTCTGTCCGGCAGAGCGCTGGAAAAAGGTTTATGGGACCTTGAGAGATGCCAGATCCGGGACTTCGCAACAGACAAACATCGGTCGGTTGACGATACGCCCGCAGGCGGCGGCGCTGGGATGGTCCTGCGTGCAGACATCTTGGCAAAAGCGATCGATGCGGCAGCGTCTTCCGAAGACCCGCGCCCGCGAATATTGATGAGCCCGCGCGGCCTCCCCTTCACGCAAGAACGCGCACATGAGCTGGCCGCCGGGCCCGGCGCAATTATCGTCTGCGGCCGGTTTGAAGGAGTTGATCAGCGTGTGATCGATGCGCGGGGTCTCGAAGAGGTTTCGATTGGTGACTACATTCTGTCAGGCGGCGAGATAGGCGCGATCACGATGCTGGACACGATCATCCGCCTGATCCCAGGTGTCATGGGTAATATGGAAAGCGCTGATACGGAGAGTTTCGAAACCGGGCTTCTGGAGCATCCGCATTACACGCGCCCCGCGGAGTTCGAGGGTCAAATCATTCCGGAGGTGCTGACGTCGGGCAATCACAGGAAAATCCATGATTGGCGCATGGCTGAAGCCGAGCGCCTCACACGCGAACGCAGACCGGATCTTTGGGATGCCTATATGGCGGACGAGGATGACGTGGATTGAGCAGCGTCGTAAATGCGCCGGTGGAGGTCGCGGCGGAGCCAAGTTTGCCAATCAGCGGCAAATCTCGGGTTAAGTTGCCTTTTTACATATTCTCTGATGACATTTTTCAAGAATTCCTGTATACGCCCGCGAAGTCGGAAGAAGCATGACCATCCTGATAGGGGGCGTGTTTCCTGAATTGCTTCTCTTGAGGCGCAAATATTCAGAAAATTCCGGCGGATAATGCACCATGGCCCAAAGTCGGTGAACCCGTTTCCGGCCTTAAAACCGGACAGCGCTCTGACCGCTTTGTAAATGAAAAGGGAAAAATGCCATGAACATCATCGAACAGCTTAATGCTGAGGAAATGGCGAAAATTGAAGAGCAGCGCAAGCTGCCGGAATTTTCGCCAGGTGATACCGTTCGCGTCAATGTGAAGGTCACTGAGGGTAACCGGACTCGTACACAGGCTTACGAAGGTGTCTGCATCGCCCGTTCCGGCGGCGGCATCAACGAGAGCTTCACGGTTCGCAAGATTTCTTACGGTGAAGGCGTGGAACGTGTCTTCCCTATTTATTCTCCGATGCTGGAAGGCGTGGAAGTTGTTCGCCGCGGTAAAGTACGTCGCGCGAAGCTTTATTATCTGCGTGACCGTCGCGGTAAATCCGCCCGCATCACCGAAAACACCAATGTTCGCTCCAAGCGTCTCAACGAAGAGCAGCGCGCTGAAGTGGCTGCTGCAAAAGTTGCCAAGGCAGAAGCGAAAAAGGCCGAAGCTGAAGCAGCTGAAAACGCTGCAGAATAAGCCGAAACGGCTTGGAAATGTTTTGGAAAGGCGGTCCCGGAGGCCGCCTTTTTTGCAACTAGGTGATGGCTGATCGTCTGGCGGTCAATCTCAGTTGAATTCAACTCAACTCGGCAATGCTTGACCTTCAGGCGGCGCTGCGCCATTCACTAAGGCAACCGGTGCTGCGCAAGGCACCAGCAAGCTTTTCATGGCTTGAGTTTACAGGACGCGACTTGCGGCTCAGCCGAGCCCGAAGAAGATTCCGGAGAAATGCGCTGCCCCACGAAATGCGCGCATTGCCGGGCAAAAATGAGGAGAGATCCATGGCCAAGGCACGGACGCTTTACGACAAGATCTGGGACGACCATGCGGTCGATATGCAGCCGGACGGGACAGGGCTGCTTTATATTGACCGGCATCTGGTACATGAAGTGACAAGCCCGCAGGCGTTTGAGGGTTTGCGCATGCATGGCCGCAAGGTGCGGCAGCCGCAAAAGACACTGGCTGTCGTTGACCACAACGTCCCGACCACAGACCGAAGACACGGTATCGACGATCCGGAATCTGCGTTGCAGGTCGAAACGCTTGCCAAGAATGCCACAGAATTCGGCATCGAATACTATTCAGAACTGGATATGCGCCAGGGCGTTGTTCACATTGTGGGTCCCGAACAGGGCTTTACCCTGCCTGGAATGACAATCGTCTGCGGCGACAGCCACACGTCAACACATGGCGCTTTCGGATCGCTCGCACACGGCATCGGCACGTCCGAGGTGGAGCACGTTCTGGCAACGCAGACGCTGATCCAGAAAAAAGCGAAGAACATGCTGGTCAAGGTCGAGGGGCAGATCCCTGAAGGCGTGACTGCCAAGGATATCGTTCTGGCGATTATCGGCAAGATCGGCACAGCCGGTGGTACTGGCTATGTGATCGAATATGCAGGTGAAGCCATTCGTTCGCTTTCCATGGAAGGCCGGATGACGGTTTGCAACATGTCAATTGAGGCCGGCGCCCGCGCAGGTCTGATCGCACCTGACCAGACCACGTTTGACTATATTGACGGCCGGCCGAAAGCGCCAAAGGGTGAGGCTTGGGATATGGCGCTTGCCTATTGGAAAACCCTGCATTCCGACGCTGATGCCTATTTCGACAAGGTCGTAGAGCTTGACGCGGCCAACCTGCCGCCAATCGTTTCCTGGGGATCTTCTCCTGAAGATGTTGTGTCGGTAGAAGGTGTCGTGCCTGATCCTGCTGAAATCGATGACGAGAACCGGCGTGATTCCAAAAAGCGTGCTCTTGATTACATGGGCCTTGAACCGGGCACAAAGATCACGGACATCAAGATCGACCGGGCCTTTATTGGTTCTTGCACAAATGGGCGTATCGAAGACCTTCGGGCAGCTGCCGCTGTCATCGGGAATCACAAGGTTGCCTCTCACGTCAGTGCCATGGTTGTTCCAGGATCGGGTCTTGTGAAAGAGCAGGCTGAGGAAGAAGGTCTGGACCTTGTATTCAAGGAAGCAGGATTTGAGTGGCGCGAGCCGGGCTGCTCCATGTGTCTTGCCATGAATGCGGACAAGTTGAAGCCGGGTGAGCGCTGCGCGTCGACGTCGAACCGGAATTTCGAAGGCCGTCAGGGACACAAGGGCCGGACGCATCTGGTGTCCCCTGCCATGGCCGCCGCGGCTGCGATTGCAGGTCATTTTGTCGATATCCGGGACTGGACGACAAATTGATTCGACTGAGATAAAGCAAATCAAGGGCGCCTCCGGGCGTCCTTTTTCATTTTAAACGTAGATCTGTCACAGTGACGCAGCTGGCGTGGCTTTTGCGCAAATGATTCATAGATTTACGAAAAATCCTTTGACGGAAAACACCTTTCAACAACTGTGACCAGAATTGAAAAAGGCGGGCTTCACAAGACTGTCACCTCGGCACTACAATACTCCCGTCACATAAGGACATGTTCCGCTGTCCGATTGTCCGGACGAAGAACATTCCGGCGCGATCATCTTGGTTTCCTGCGCTGACGCAGGAATGCTGGCTGATCGGACTTTAAGAGTTGGAGCGATCTTTCCCGATCAAGGGAAAGCCGCTCTGAACGATAAGGAGCGGAGAGTGACGATAGCGGTTTCCCAGGGAGCCCATCCGGCGTTGGTACTTAATGCGGACTACCGGCCCCTGAGCTACTACCCTTTGTCCCTGTGGAGTTGGCAGGACACCGTCAAGGCTGTTTTTCTGGATCGGGTGAACATCGTTGCAGAATATGATGCGGCGGTTCGAAGTCCGAGCTTTGAATTTCGATTGCCTAGTGTTGTCTCGCTCAAGACTTTTGTAAAACCCAGCCGATATCCCGCCTTTACCCGCTTCAACGTCTTCCTCCGCGACAAATTCCAGTGTCAGTATTGCAGCTCCAAGGAAGAGCTGACATTCGACCACCTGATTCCTCGCTCAAAGGGTGGCCTGACGACCTGGGACAATGTCATTACCGCTTGCTCCCCCTGCAATTTGCGCAAATCCAACAAGTCGTGCGAACAGCTAAACATGTGGCCAATGCACATGCCGTTTCAGCCGACTATCCAGGACCTGCACAACAATGGCCGCGGATTCCCGCCCAACTACCTGCACGATAGCTGGCTCGATTTTCTGTATTGGGATACTGAACTGGAGCCGTGAGGCTTTGGGTCTTTTTGCCAGTATCGACTTTGTATTGTCTAAGATTTTTCTAATAGTGTTAATTGTTTATTCATAATTGCTACAATGACAGTTTAAGAAATTAGGTACTTTTTTGTAGTACTGTCTCTCGAAACAATGAGGCAGTCATGCGTTTTCAACTCAATAAATCTTTCGGACAACATGTTCGCCGCTTAAAAAATTCTACTGAGGGATCGGTGTTGCCGATCTTTGCGATTTGTGCGGTGTTTTTGATTGTCATCATCGGCGCATCAGTCGATATTTCACGCACGGTGAATGCGCGGGAAAAGTTGTCCTATGCACTTGACGCGGCTGCCTTGTCCGTCGCCGCCGATTTGTCCACTTCTGTAATGTCAGACGATGAGATCAAAGCCGCGCTCGAAGATTCCTTTCGAGCCAACTTGGCCGACGCGCATTTCCTGGACGAAGCGATCGACAATCTTGACTACACGGTCGATCCGGAAAATGGCCTTGTCACCGTTACGTCCAATGCGACCATCGATAACTACTTTCTGGATATGGGAAATCTGATTGACGACAGCCTTGGACCGGAATCCTTTGTGTTCGGCACAAGCTCACAGGTTACCTATTCAAAATTTGATGTTGAGTTAACGCTCGTTGTGGACGTGACAGGCTCGATGTCAGGAGAAATTGAAGACCTTAAGGATGCGGCCGAAGCCGTCGTAAACATTTTGATCCCAGACGATACCAAGGACGGGAAAGTCAAAATTTCGATTGTGCCCTATAGCGTTGGCGTCAATCTCGGGGACTACGCTGAAACGGCAACAAAAAAATTCAGCAGTCGGTGCGCAACCGAACGCACAGGTAAACAGCAATATACCGACGCTAGTTATTCCAAGACGGCAATTGGCGACGGGTCGGGCACATATCGTGCAGAGGATTGTTCGGACTCAGAAATCCTTCCCCTAACGGATGACAGGTCGAAATTGTTAAAGGCAATCGGCGATTTGGAAACGGATGGCTACACGGCTGGCCATACGGGCATTGGATGGGGTTGGTATACACTCTCTCCAAATTGGAGTGACTTGTGGCCTTCTGAGTCCGTAGGTGCAGCTTACACTGATGATGATGTCCTCAAGTTTGCGCTTATTATGACAGACGGTGATTTCAACACTCACTATGAGAAAGTCAAAATGACTTACAATGAATGTGAGGAATTGAAGAAGGATGGTGAATACACTGGTACCTGCAAAGCAAAGAAAAGCGGTAAAGAGCGGAATTATTGGCTTGAAAGGTCAGAGTGGGGTTACGACGGCGAGTCGTCGGTACGCGCAAGATCTCTTTGTGATGCAATGAGAGACGAAGAAATCGAAATGTTTGGCGTTTATTTTGGAACAAACGGAAATTCAAATGGCGCCAAAGTAATGAAGGCTTGTGCTGACACAGGCAACTACTACCAGGCTAGTTCATCGAGTGACCTGATACAGGCATTCGCAAACATCGCCAAGAAAATTCAGCAAATCTATATTTCAAGATAAACAGCAGTAAGAAACTGAAAAGCCCGCCGAAACGGCGGGCTTTTTGTGTCTGGTCTGGGCGCGTCAGGTCAAGCTCGGTTCTGGCGATTGTCGATAAGGTCGTCGACCACCGTTGGATCTGCCAAAGTTGACGTGTCGCCCAGATTGTCAAAGCTGTCTTCCGCGATCTTGCGCAGGATACGGCGCATGATCTTGCCGGAGCGAGTCTTGGGCAGGCCGGGCGAGAACTGGATCAGGTCCGGCGACGCGATCGGGCCGATTTCGGCGCGCACATGCTTGACGAGTTCCTTTTTCAGTTCGTCGGTAGGCTCCTCGCCCTCCATCAAGGTGACATATGCATAGATGCCCTGACCCTTGATATCGTGCGGGTAGCCGACCACCGCCGCTTCGGACACCATCGGGTGGGCCACGAGCGCGCTTTCGACCTCGGCCGTGCCCATCCGGTGGCCGGAAACATTGATGACGTCATCAACACGGCCCGTAATCCAGTAATAGCCGTCTTCATCCCGCCGGCATCCATCGCCAGTGAAGTATAGGCCTTTATAGGTCGCGAAATAGGTCTGTACGAAGCGGTCATGATCGCCATATACCGTTCGCATCTGGCCAGGCCAGCTGTCCTTGATCACGAGGTTGCCTTCCGTTGCCCCCTCCAGGAACTTGCCTTCCGCGTCGACAACGGCAGGCTGCACACCGAAGAACGGACGTGTTGCGGAGCCAGGTTTCAGATCCGTCGCGCCCGGCAATGGGGTGATCAGAATGCCGCCGGTTTCCGTCTGCCACCAGGTGTCGACAATCGGACAGCGCTTTTCGCCAACCACGTCGTAATACCAGTTCCAGGCTTCGGGGTTGATCGGTTCGCCAACGGACCCAAGCAAACGCAGGGATTTGCGGGACGTATTGGTGACGTGCTCGTCCCCGGCGCCCATCAGCGCACGGATGGCGGTCGGTGCGGTGTAGAAGATGTTGACGTTGTGTTTGTCGCAGACTTCCCAGAACCGGCCTGGTCCGGGATAGGTCGGGACCCCTTCGAACATCAGCGTGGTGGCACCATTCGCGAGCGGTCCGTAGACGATATAGCTGTGTCCCGTGACCCAACCGACATCAGCCGTACACCAGTAGATATCGCCTTCGTGGTAGTCGAAGACGTATTCATGGGTCATGGACGCATAAACGAGGTAACCGCCTGTGGTGTGCAGCACGCCTTTCGGCTGTCCCGTTGAACCGGAGGTGTAAAGGATGAACAGCGGATCTTCAGCGTTCATTTCCACCGGTTCGCAGTGATCGGAAACTCGGGCAGCCTCTTCATGGTACCAAACGTCGCGCCCGCCCTGCATCGTGATATCACCGCCGGTGCGTCTGACAACAACAACGCTTTTGACAGGAGCTTTTTCGGCTGCCTTGTCGACATTGGCCTTGAGTGGAACTTTGCGACCGCCGCGCAGGCCTTCGTCTGCCGTGATCACACAGTCTGACTTGCAGCCTTCAATCCGCTGAGCAAGGCTGTCCGGGGAAAAACCGCCGAAGACAATGGAGTGAACGGCGCCGATACGCGCACAGGCCAGCATGGCATAGGCCGCTTCCGGGATCATCGGGAGGTAGATGGTAACACGGTCACCCTTTTTGACACCCTGCCCATGCAGGACGTTGGCGAACCGGTTCACTTCCTTGTGCAGCTCCTTATAGGTGATGACCTTGGATTCGCTCGGGTCATCGCCCTCCCAGATGATTGCCGGCTGGTCGCCACGCGTTGCCAGATGCCGGTCTATGCAATTGGCTGAAACGTTCAAAGTGCCGTCTTCGAACCATTTGATCGACACGTTGTGGTAGTCATAAGACGTGTTCTTGACCTTGGTATACGGCTTGATCCAGTCGACCCGTTTGCCGTGCTCGCCCCAGAACCCGTCCGGATCGTCCACAGAGCGCTGATACATTTCCAGATATTTGGTATTGTCGACATGCGCCCGGGCGGCAACTTCCGCAGGAACGGGAAAAACTGAGTCAGACATACGAGAACCTCCCACAAACAACTGTCGGGCCGGCAGCCGGGTATCCTCATGCCCAACCGATGACCTATTTTCCGGGGCCATTATGCGTACGGCCCTCACCAAGTCCAGAACCAAGGTTTAGTGCTTTAGTCTCCGATTCCTTGGTCTAATGCGTTCAAAACATGCGAGGAATTACGTAGTCGTCAGCTCAACAGACCGAGTACGATGCCCTGAACAAGGAAGACGCCGAGCCAGTGGCCGCCGTCAATCAGAGTGAGGCTCCAGGGTTTCCCCTGAAAGCGATGATTGATGATCTGCGTGGTCATCACGATCCCGACCCAGACCATGAGGGCAGATATGATGCCCGCTCGGACGTCGGTTGAGCCGGTGTGATAGATGATGCCGGCAAAAACGAACGCCATGACGAGCTGACAAAAAAAGGTCAGTCCCAAGGTAACCGGATCCGGTTTTGTCTGTGCCTCGGTCAGGCTGGCCGCCTTCATCCACGCCTTGCCGAGCAAACCATACCAGACAGACCCGAAGATAAAGGATGCAACTGCCGCTGCTGCAACCGCAACCAGGTTAATGCCATCGAACATCATTGGCGACCCTCCCTATTTTTCACGACAGCGTGGTCGGTATTGCGGCAAAGATCAAGCTGCAGTTTTCGCTTGAAGGGGTCAGATTTTTGTCCAAACGCGCAGGCGGCCGCACTCTTCAAATCCGAGCTGACGATAGACGGGCAAAACAGTCTCATCTTGCTCGTAGGTACACACGGATTTATGGGGAAAGGGTGCCAGAAGATCGTGAAGTGCGCTGTAAAGCCAGCTTTGGCGGCAGAATATGTTCGACAATCCGATAACTTCGCGGCCTTCCAGCTTAGGTCCGGAGTTGAAAACCGCGCCGGCTCGGAACTCTCCGTCTTTCTGGATGGCTGCAAATTCGACTGCCGGGACGTCCATAAGCCTGGCAGGCAGCACTTTGTGCAATGCTTCGTTGCTGTTCCAGTTCTGGAGCCATTTTTTGAAAGCCTGCAGATGATTGATTTTCAACCAATCTGAAGATGCCGGGGGTTTTCGATTGGCATGATCAGACCGAAACAGCCATGTAGCTGAGAAAAGTTTTTGAAATCCAAGTGCCGAAAGATCAAGTGCATCGAAACTGTCCTTGACCGAGGCCCCGGACGGCAGGGCCTTCAAAACACCATAGAGCTCTGCACCCGGTTTCTTTGTAAGTGTTACGACATTCGGATAAAGCGGGAGAACCTTGTCTTCTGCAGACCAAAACCCCGTCTGAAAACGGGAGTTGGCGCCAGCGGCCTTCAGAACCGAGTCGCACCAAAGCGCATTGTTTTGTGCGCAGGTGCTTTGTCTGACGGAATCCATGAAAAACGTTGCCTTGGATTGAGGGCTGGTCCTTACGCGCTCAGGCCTCCCTTATCGATGAGAAACCTTACCACTGCGTCAACTCCGTCGCCTGCTTTCATGTTTGCAAATACAAACGGGCGCTGTTTACGCATTTTGGCCGCATCCCGGTCCATAACGCCAAGATCAGCGCCGACATGTGGCGCCAGGTCGGTCTTGTTGATGATCAACAGATCCGAGCGGGTGATTCCCGGCCCGCCCTTGCGAGGAATTTCCTCACCTGCAGCGACGTCAATGACATAAAGCGTCAGATCTGCCAGCTCCGGCGAAAACGTAGCTGCGAGATTGTCGCCACCCGATTCGATCAGGATCAGATCGAGATCCGGGATCGACCGGTTCAGGTCGTGGATGGCAGCCAGATTGATTGAGGCATCTTCCCGGATTGCCGTATGCGGGCACCCGCCGGTTTCCACCCCGCGAATGCGGTCGCTGGTCAGAGCCTGGCTGCGCATCAGCGCTTCGGCATCTTCGCTTGTGTAAATGTCGTTGGTGATGACAGCGACTGAAAAGTCATCGCGCATGGCCTTGCAAAGGCGGTCGGTCAGCGTGGTCTTGCCAGCACCGACCGGGCCGCCGATGCCCACGCGAAGAGGGCCGTTTTGGGATGTCATGAACGAAACAACCTCGAATATTGGGTTTCATGGGCCATAGAGGCGATATCTGCCAGAAACGTGGAGGACCCGATGTCTTCCAGGCTCGCTGAGTTGGCCATTGCCGCGACCGCGAAAACTGTCGGCTCGAGTGATGCCAGGACGGATTGTCCGTTGCTTTGACCGAGTGGCACCGCGCGTATGGCTGCAGAGACAATATTGCCCGCAAAAGCATGAAGATACGCCACCAGAGCCGCTTCTTCAGGGATCTCGTGAGCGGCGGCGGCGAGACCAAGCGCAACCGGATAAGGCCAGCTTTGGTTTGAGTCTTCGGCCCGCTGATTGAAAAGGTCGGCGGCCGGCGACCTGCCGTCAGGGCGCCAACTCTGTCGTACGGCCACCAAGAACGCCGTACCTTGTGCGCTGGTTTCCAGATGGCGCTCCTTGGAAGGCTGCAATGCGAGAGCGAGGTTCTGCAGTTCAGTCAGAGTGCTGTCATCGCCCATCAGGGCAGCCTGATAGCTTTTCTTCAGCAATATTGCGTCGCTACGCCCGGCACCATGGCGCAAGACATCCTCAAGCCAGCTCAATAGATCCTCTGCAGTTTTGACCGTTCCGTCTTCAATCACCTGTTCAAGACCGTGACTGTAGGTAAACGCACCGACCGGAAAGCTCGGAGAAAGGAAGGCCAGTAGGCGATAGAGCGCTGGAAGCGTAACGGTTTCAGTCATGTGCGTGTTTGTGGGCGTGATGGTGGTGCCCATGACCGGGCCCGTGATCATGGCTGTGGGTTTGCCCATGGCCGTAGGCCCCGCCTTCCGGATCAAAAGGTGCCGCAACGGGGGTCAGCTTGCCACCAAGCTTCAAAACCATGTCTTCGATCACATGATCCCGCCGGATCCTGACACGATCGTCCAGGAGTTGGGTCGGCAGGTGACGGTTGCCGAGGTGCCATGCGATCTTGACAAGATGCGCGGCGTTCGCCGCCTCAATTTCCACCAGGTCTTCGGGTTCGGCCAAGACCTCGACGAAGCGGCCATCTTCGAGTTCCAGTCCGTCACCGTGACGAAGGTGAATGGCCGTCGGCTCGTCCAGGAGCACAGTCAGTCCATGGTCGCATGTCAGAACGGCCCGACGGCGATGCCGGTCTTCTCTGTCGAGCGTTACCTGATCGGTGGCCCTGCCCTGCCAGTTTCCGTGAGGATGAATTTGGGCGATCCTGATCATTGTGCGGCGTCTACCTTTTGTTTCATAGCCTTGAAACCCGGCCGGGCCCGCAAGAGCTTGAAATAGTCGAAGACCGGCCCCTCCATCGGCAGTTCGAAATTGGCTGATATGGCCCAGCCGGAACAATGCCCAATAATGATATCGGCGATTGTGAATGTCTCACCCATGACATATGGCCCGCCGGCCAGCATCTTCTCAAAGGTTTTCAAGCCTTGCTTGAATTCGAACTTGCAGACGGGCTTGATCTGCGGCACCCGAATATCCTCAGGCAAGATGAAGGAGTTCTTTGCTGCTGTCCAAAGAGCGCCTTCCAAAACGTCGACAGCGAATTGCGTGAAACCATCCTGTCTGGCGCGCTCCAGAGAGCCTGCGGGAAATGTGAACTGTCCATGCTTGTCTGCCAGATAGGTGCAGATCGCAATTGAGTCCGTGATGGTGGCTTCGCCATCGATCAAGACCGGTACTTTGCCGCTGATATTGACTTCTCGTACAGGTTCAGACTGCGGAAGTGCCGGATCAATCTCGTATGGTTCGCCCAGCTCTTCCAGCAGCCACATGACCCGCATGGCACGGGTGCGCGGAAAACCGATGACTTTGTACATTCTTGTTTCAACTCCCGAACTCGGTGCTGTTCGCCCATCCGCTTCTTGAGGGTCGACGACAGGGCATTTGAGGCTCCTCAGAGGTCCAGCGCTCTGCCTGATATTGATCCGTCACTTGTAAAACGCTCATAGCACATGCCATCGGCTACAATTGACAAGCCTGAGGGTGGGACAGCCTTTTCAAACGCTCTTTCTGCTTCTTCTGTATAGAAGTCGAAATGAAAATTTCCGTATTTGCAAAGCGTCGCAACCGTTGAGGACCCCTTGGCGGAGACAAGAGTATAGGGTGCGGATGCATTGCAACGCGCAATCCAGAAGAGATCTCCAACGATTGCCTCAAGTCCCTGCCTGTCGACGACCAGGCCGTTCGGTGTTTCTGCGGTGAGGCCGAACCCCGCCAGTTTTTCCTGCGCAGCTTGAACAGGCGGATGATCGTTTTCCTGCGACAGTATGGATCTCCGGCAATCAGAGATGATCGCAAATTCCGACCAATCCAACTCTTTTGCCAGCAAGGAGCATGCCTTTCCAATCTGCTTTGTGAAATCCTCAAACGATGGCGCGCTTTGATCCACAATCAACGTGGTCAATGGGGATGACAAGGGAATGTCATCTTCAAAGGGGTCCTTCAGATTGGCGAGTTCCTCCTCGGCCTCACGATTGAGTTCCCGTGCTTTGCTTTCGCTCAGCACTGTCGGTTCCTCGTCATCAAGGTTGAGAAAGACCTCCTCACCGGCCTCATACGTCAGATCCTCCAGTCGGTAGGTCTCGTGCTGCCAGTTCTTCAGAGCAATCGCAAGGGTTGGATAATCTTCAAAGATCCGGGGTCGTGTCGTTGGCAGGAGTTTCATGACGAATGCCGATTTGAAACTAGAACAGGAAATACCGCTGAGCCATCGGCAGGACGTCCGCCGGCTCACAGGTGAGCAGCTCACCATCCGCGCGCACCTCGTAGGTTTCCGGATGCACCTCGACTTCCGGCGTCGCATCGTTGAGCACCATGGATTTCTTCGATATGCCACCTCTGGTGTTCTTGACCGGCAAAACCAGGCTTGAGAGCTCGGCCTTGTCCTTGACGCCAGTCTCATAGGCAGCCTGAGAGACGAAGGTTACACGGCTTTCGGTCATGGCTTTGCCGAAGGCGCCGAACATTGGCCGGTAATGAACCGGTTGAGGTGTCGGGATCGATGCGTTCGGATCGCCCATGGGGGCCGCAGCGATGGTGCCGAGTTTCAATACCATGTCAGGCTTTACGCCGAAGAACTTCGGATCCCACAAGACAAGATCGGCGAGTTTGCCGACTTCGACAGAGCCGATATGCTCATCAAGACCGTGAGCAATTGCCGGGTTGATCGTGATCTTGGACATGTAACGTTTGACCCGGAAATTGTCGTTTTCGCCGGTCTCATCTGAAAGACGCCCACGTTGTACCTTCATCTTGTGAGCTGTCTGGAGCGTGCGGATAATCACCTCGCCGACCCGTCCCATGGCCTGGCTGTCGGAAGCGATGATCGAAAACGCACCCATATCGTGAAGGATGTCTTCGGCGGCGATCGTTTCCTTTCGAATTCTGCTTTCTGCAAAGGCAACATCTTCCGGAATGGAATTGTCGAGATGGTGGCAGACCATCAACATGTCGAGATGTTCTTCCAGCGTGTTGACCGTGTAAGGCCGCGTCGGGTTGGTGGAAGAAGGCAGAACATTTGTTTCGCCGCAGACCTTTATGATGTCGGGCGCGTGGCCGCCGCCGGCACCTTCTGTATGAAAGGCGTGAATGGTCCGGTTCTTGAAGGCGGCTGTCGTGTTTTCAACAAAGCCACTTTCGTTCAAGGTGTCGGTGTGGATCATCACCTGGACGTCGTATTCATCAGCAACTGAAAGGCAGGTATCGATGGCTGCCGGAGTCGTGCCCCAGTCCTCGTGCAGTTTCAGCGCCGAGGCTCCCGCCAAAATCTGTTCCTCAAGCGCTGCCGGTAGTGACGCATTGCCTTTCCCGGCAAATGCCAGGTTCATCGGAAAGCTGTCGGCCGATTGCAGCATGCGGGTGATATGCCATGGGCCAGGTGTGCATGTTGTGGCATTTGTGCCTGTTGCCGGCCCGGTCCCGCCACCAAGCATGGTTGTTACGCCGGACATCAGCGCTTCATCAATCTGTTGCGGGCAGATGAAGTGAATATGGACGTCGAGCGCTCCGGCTGTCAGGATCCTGCCTTCACCGGCGATGGCTTCCGTGCCAGGGCCGACGACAATGTCGACACCGGGCTGTACATCCGGATTGCCGGCCTTGCCGATGCCGATGATCCGTCCGTCTTTCAGGCCGACATCCGCCTTGACAATACCCCAGTGATCAACAATCAGGACGTTTGTGATTACGGTATCGACAGCTCCGGCACTGCGTGGCGCCTGTGATTGGCCCATGCCATCGCGAATGACCTTGCCACCACCGAATTTCACCTCTTCGCCATAGGTAGTGAAGTCTTTTTCGACCTCGATCACCAGATCCGTGTCGGCAAGGCGAAGCCTGTCGCCGGTAGTAGGTCCGAACATGTCCGCATATGCGGCGCGGGGCATCTTGTAAGCCATAATGTCTCCAATCAGCGATCAGAAATCGTTTCGTTTAATTGCCGTAGTCATCGAGTGTTGCAGTCAGATCTTCCGTGCGTGTCATCGTGAGAACGATCTTGCAGTTCCGGTAGAGTTCCTGCCCGCGCGTCCCGCCCATAAACGGAAAGGCGTAAGCCTTGCAGTCCTTGTCGGAATAGTCCGACCATGCCGCCTGTGCTTCCTCCAGCGCTGCCGGGCTGCCTTTCAGATGTTCCGGGAGTGCGTCATCCATTTCGACCACTTTCGCGTGGAGTTTGACGTATGCAGATGCCATTTTTGCCTCTGCATCTTTCAACGCCTTGTCCGCGCAATAAGTTCGCTCGCTGTTGTTAAGCGGATACCCGCAATCGATGGTTTCTTGCGCCTGTGCAGCAGGAGCGTTGATCGAGGACACGCAAACGATGCCGAGTATCAGGAAGATGAAGCGCGAATTACGGGTCAATTGCCCAGTCCTCCCGTCAACTCTTCAAGCTCCTTGGTGCGTTGCGCGGTCAGCTTTGCGCGGCAGCCGTATACCAACATTGGTTCCATGGTCCCGCCTCTTGCCTGAAATCCGTAGGCCTCGCACGCGTTGTCCCGGTACGGGATCCAAGCACGCTGGGCCTTGCGAAGCGCTTCGACCGCACCTTTCTGTCCCTCGGGCAGAAACCCATCGGTTTCGCGCATTTTCGTCATCGCTGCTTTATAGGCCGCGTTCAGTTCCGCATCTGCCGTTTGCCAATCCAAATTGGCGCAAGAGGTCATTTCCATCTGGGTCATGGCATTGTTGCAATCGACCTTTTCTTCGGTCAGCGCGGGTGAGACAAACACCGCCGAGAGGATCAATCCACATAACAACCGAAACATGCTTGTCTCCTGGCGCTAAAGCTCGCCCATGACCTTCTGATTGAAGCCGTAAACGGTCCTTGCGCCCCGGTAGGCAACCAGCGTGACCGTCCTTGTCTGACCCGGCTCAAAGCGCACAGCTGTGCCGGCCGGAATATCGAGGCGCATGCCACGTGCCTTTTCGCGATCGAATGAAAGGCCCTCATTCGTTTCGAAGAAATGATAGTGGCTGCCAACCTGAACAGGGCGGTCGCCAGTATTGGCAACGTCTAGTGTTGCGGTCTCCAGACCGGCATTGAGTTCTATCTCGCCCTCGGCGGGAAAAAGTTCTCCGGGGATCATGTCTTTGTCCTCAAGTCAGGTCAGCGGATCGGTTCGTGAACGGTGACCAGTTTGGTGCCGTCGGGAAAGGTGGCTTCCACCTGGACATCATGGATCATCTCGGGGATGCCTTCCATGACCTGCTCGCGGGTCAGTACCGTTGCCCCTGCCGCCATCAAGTCGGCAACAGAGCGGCCATCCCGCGCCCCTTCAACGACGAAATCGGTGATGAGCGCTATCGCTTCCGGATGGTTCAGTTTCACGCCACGCTCCAGACGGCGGCGCGCGACCATGGCTGCCATGGAGATCAGCAACTTGTCTTTTTCGCGGGGCGTCAGGTTCATGAAGAAGGCTCCTTATTGTCAACAATGCCAGACCCGCGGCAGTGATGCCGAGCGGTATCCGGTCAAAAAACTCATCAGTGCGGTGCGAAGGTCCTGTCCGTCTGCAGCCGTCAACCGTGCGATCAGCTGGCCGTTCCATGCGCTGGCGGCCGCCCGGACGCGGTCCGCTGGCAGGGCATCAAGTAAAGACCTTGCAAGGCTCAGGCGGTCTTCTGCTTGTGGTGAACAGTCCAAAAGGGTCGCAACACAGAGATTGCCAGAAGCCGTTGCCGGTCCGGACAGAAAATCATACGGATCACCTTCCAGGCGCACCTCATCGGCGAAAACCAGTCTTCCACCCCGCCGAATGCGCCAGCTGTCCCTGAAGAACACGGACCTGACCTTTTCGCCCATGGCCTTGCGCCCGAGAATGACCGATTCAAGCATGAGCAAACTTGCCTCTTCCGCCAGCTCGGCTTCGATCGTGCGGCTCAGGTTCGATGCGTCAAAGAGGATTGTTTCCTGCGGCAGCCATTCGAGTGTTGCACTTGCACCGACTTGAAACTTCGCGGCTACTTTTGCCGTACCCGTCTGGCTGCGGTAGGCGCGTTCGGCCGCCTGACTGGTCACAATCGCGTGTGCGCCGTCATCAAGAGCGAATTCAAGAGACAGCCGATCCCCTCCGGTCAAGCCGCCGGCGGTGTTGATGAGGACAGCTGTTGTCGGTTCATCATAGACTTTTGGCAATCTGATCTTCGCGGAGCCGCTTTGATAGAGGTCGGCGAGGCGGGTCGAGCCACCAGAAACGCGGAAACTGGCGCGCGCACGGCCATTCACGCGCTGCATTGAGCGCGTGGACGCAGCCGATTGTGATGCTATGCCAGCATCATACATGAAGTTGCGTGCCTCCCAGGCTTCCCGGTTTATTGTTGTCCGACGTCCGATCGCCACCTTGTTCCCAGCTTCCTCCGGGATGCAATAGGCAAGATGCCCTTGGTAATCTTAGCAAGACCCGGGCCAAAGTAGTTGGGCTCTTGCCGTGATGGACTGCGAAGGCCAAACGCCCAATTGTTTCAAAGGTTAGGGCGATTTTGCCGGGGGCGATGCCTAAAAAAACGGCAACTGACAAAAGTTTTGGCGCGGGACGGTGGCAAGGAAGGGGTTGCCCTAACGGACATGTTCCGGTTTTTTAGAGTTCAACAGTCGTTAGGCTATGTACCTTAGACTGAGATTGCAGTTTGTGCGTTTCCCTGTTTTACAGGATGACATGCGAGGGATTCCCGTGATTGCAAGCCTGGCCGGCCGCCTGACATCCGCGGTTGTAACGTTTGCCGTATTGTTTTTCTGCCTGGTTCCCGGTGATGCCAAGGCCGACATCGGTGCGTTCATTCTCGTCGATGCGAAATCGGGTGCGGTGGTCGACCAGAAAAACGCGACGCGCAAGTGGTACCCAGCTTCCCTGACGAAAATGATGACGGCGTATGTGACCTTCAAGGCGATCCGCGAAGGCCGTGCGACGCTGAACTCCGCGGTGGTCCAGTCGAAGAATTCTCTTTCTGAGCCTCCCAGCAAGATGGGTTTCAAGGTTGGAACGCGTTTCACCGTTGATACCGCGCTCAAGATTATTCTTATCAAGTCGGCAAACGATGTTGCCGTTGCGCTGGGCGAGGCAATCTCGGGTTCGGAAGCCGCCTTTATTGCGGCCATGAATGCCGAAGCCAGGCGTCTTGGCATGACCAACACCCGTTTCACCAATCCTCACGGTCTGCCGGACAACGGACAGGTGACAACCGCGCGGGACATGGCCATTCTGGCAATGGCGCTTCGAAGGGACTTCCCGGAATCGCGGGATTTCTACAAATATCCTGGTATTCGCTTCGGCAAGAAGACGCTTCGTTCGGCCAATCGGGAGTTTCTGCTGCGAGTTCCCGGAGCAAACGGCATGAAGACTGGCTACATCTGCAATTCGGGTTACAACGTTGCTGCAAGCGTCTCCCGAAAGGGCCGGACATTGATTGCAATCATTCTGGGGGCAGGTTCCGGCCTTGAGCGGACAGCATTCGCCCGGCAGCTTTTCGACAATGGATTTCGCAAACGGGGTGGCCAGAATGTCAGCAGCCTGACCGGGTCTTCCGGAAATCCGCCTGCAAACGGGTATTGCCGGCGAAACAAGAGCCCGGGCCCGAACGGATATATGGCCCGCTTCGACATGCAGAGCGAAAAGCGGGGTGGTTTCCTTTTCTTCAAGGCAGACAAGACCAAAGAAAAAAACGTCGATGCGAGCGGTTACACCAAATCGAACGGCAAGCCTGACTGGGCAAAGATCCTTGATCGAACCCTTGGTCCGCGTCGTCTTGCTTACAAACCTCTGCAAGTAAGCCTGGGCAATCCGAGCGGACAACCAGCGGCAGGTGCAACAACATCGGCGCTTGAGGTCTTAGCGCCTGCGGAGGACGTTCCAACGCCTGTCGCCAATCCGATGCGCCGTGCCGAAATGCAAATCCGTGCAAAGTTGCAGCAGACTGCGGAAGCAAGTGCCGTGGGCTCAATCCCGCAAGCAGAGCAAGTCGCCGGTGGCGATTCATCTCCAGCCGCACCAGGGTCAATCTTTCGGAAAGGCCTTGATTTTTCGGTTCCAGTACCGGCTCCCAGCCCGCGCAGGCAATAGCTGCTTGGCCAGTCGTAGAACTAAGCCTTTGTGAAGAAATACGGAAAACCCGGTTAACCCTTTATTTACGCTACTCCTTAACAGTGTAGTAAGCATTCTCTTGGGCCGGTGTATTCCTGCTCGAGGGAGGCCATGACACGTCAGGTCATCCGGGCATAGAACATGCCGAAACAAAGAAGCGAGTGATCGCATGATGATTGAACCGAGATCCACCGCCACAATCAAGGCGCTTGCCAGCCTCGCTGAACTTTCCGCCAACCAGTTGGAAGAAGGTGTTTCGGTTGAGGAAGTCATCGCAACCTTACGCAAGGCGGCGGAAGCGGTGCGGACTGTTGTCGATGCGGATGAGCAAGATCATGCGGAGTTCGATGACGAGGATCTCGTTCAGGACCTGACCCCAATGGATCTCTCAGCAGGTGATGACATCGCGGACAAGGAAGCCGAAGCGGCTGAAACCGAGGAACCGGTCCTGAACGCCGGCTAAACCTGGCCGCGTGAGGGCAAACGTCCAAACACCTTTGACCTACTCCTGAAAAGAATGCTAGCGGTGCCGCATGAACTGCGGCCTGCCTGGCAGTTGCACGATCAGGAGATTTCGACCTCATGACTTCTGCCAAAGAAGCAATAGACCGACCTGTGCAAAGAGGGCCCAAGCCCCCTATTCCGCTTTCTGTCCTGACCGGCTTCCTGGGTTCGGGAAAGACCACCTTGCTGAACCGGATTTTAAACGATCCGGCCATGGCCGATACAGCGGTTATCATCAATGAATTTGGCGAGATCGGTCTCGATCACCTGTTTGTCGATCAGGCTGGAGAGGGAATTGTCGAACTTTCGTCCGGCTGCCTGTGCTGCACGATCCGAGGCGATCTGGTTTCAACACTGGAGAACCTGTTGCGTCATCTCGACAATGGCCGTACGGAGCGCCTGCGCCGAGTGGTGATCGAAACCACGGGTCTTGCCGATCCCGCGCCGATCCTGCACACCGTGATGCTTCATCCCTATCTGGTCATGCGTTATCGGTTGGACAGCGTCATCACGCTCATTGACGCTGTGAATGGGCTGTCGACCCTTGAAAATCACGAAGAAGCCCGAAAACAGGCCGCTGTCGCGGACCGCCTGGTCTTTACAAAGACAGACATGATCGAATCGGAGGCGGAACGGGCGGAATTCGGAAAGCTTTTACAGCAAATCGAAATGCTGAACCCTGGCGCCAAGCGCCTGGTTACACAATCAGGCGACGCGACACCGGGCGCTTTGTTCAATGCAGGCCTTTACGACCCGGACAGCAAGATACCGGATGTGGCGGCCTGGTTGAATGCGGAAGCATACGAAGGCACTGGGCATCACCACCATCATCACGACCATGCGCATCATGACCATAGCCACGGCCATGACCATGCACATGATGTAAACCGGCACAGCGATTCCATCCGTGCATTTACGTTGGCAACCGACCGGCCTGTACCGGCCTCAGCTCTTGAAATGTTTCTGGATTTACTGCGGTCTGCTCATGGACCGAAGCTCCTGCGCGTCAAAGGCATCGTCCAGCTAGCGGAAGATCCCGGAAGACCGGTTGTTATCCATGGTGTTCAGCATGTCTTTCACCCGCCGGCAACGCTCGAAGCCTGGCCGGATGGAGACCATAGAACCCGAATGGTCTTTATTACCAAAGACCTGCCCGAGGGTTTCGTGCGCAAGATGTTCGAGGCTTTTTCAGGTGCGCTGCTTCCGGATACCCCCGATCACCAGGCTTTGAGCGACAACCCGCTTTCAGTGTCAGGCTTCACAAGCCCCATCCGGTGATTGGTGCGGCAACAGCTTTAATCTTTCTTGCGGAGCCTGATCAGACCTTCCTGCGCCGTTGAAGCAATTAACACACCCTCTTTTGTATAGAGAGAACCACGGTTCATGCCTCGCGAACCGGACGAGGAAGTGCTGTCAGTGGCATAAAGCAGCCAATCATCTGCGCGAAAAGGACGATGGAACCACATGGCATGGTCGAGGCTTGCCGCCTGAATTTTGGGGCTGAAGACGGAAGTGCCGTGGGGAAAGAGGGATGTGTCCAACAGGGTCATGTCGGACGCGTAGGCAAGAACACACTGATGAATGCGTTCATCATCCGGCAGCTGCCCGGTGGCGCGAACCCAGACATATTGCTGCGGCGGGAGCGGTTTCTTGCTGAAATAGTGGGTCATGTCGACCGGCCGCATCTCGATTGGACGCTCCCGCTCCCAGTAACGGCGAATGTTCTCAGGTGCCAGAGACAGGAACTTCTCTTTGAGTTCCTGCTCACTCGGCAAGGCGTCCGGCGTTGGCACGTCCGGCATATCGCTTTGGTGATCCAATCCCTCTTCGCGGACCTGAAAGGAAGCTGCCATTGAAAAGATTGCTTCGCCGTGCTGAATGGCAACCACACGCCGTGTGGTGAAACTGCCGCCGTCCCGAATTCTGTCGACTTCGTAAATTATGGGGACTTCCGGGTCACCAGGACGCAGAAAATATCCATGCAGGGAATGTACATGCCGGTCTTCGACAACAGTTCGTGATGCGGCGACCAAAGCCTGGCCGATAACCTGACCGCCAAAAACCCGTTGCCAACCGACCTGAGGGCTGCGACCACGGAACAGATTGCGTTCGAGCGCTTCTAGGTCGAGAATTTGCAAAAGGTTGTCAATGGCCGTGTTCATCGGCGCGATCCTTGTTACATAATGTGCCGAAAAGGTGGGCCTTAAAGTGGCCTCGGCGAGTTTTCAGGTCCAGTCTTGGACGGGACCTGACGTTAAAGTCAAGATGTCCTAGGGGAAACCGGGGCGGGGAGTAATTGAATGGCGAAACGTATAAGCGCTGCCGATATGTTTGATGTTGTTATCGCGGGTGGCGGGTATGTGGGTCTGTCGCTGGCGGTAGCACTCAAGCAAGGTGACGAGAGCATCAATTGCGCCATTGTCGACCCGAAACCTATGGATCAGTTGCACAATGACCCGCGTGCCTCGGCAATCGCCGCTGCTGCATCCCGGATGCTGACGCAACTTGGCGTCTGGCCGAAAATCGAAGCCGAATCGCAACCAATCAACGAAATGATCGTCACCGACAGCAAATTACGCGATGCGGTTCGACCGGTTTTTCTAACTTTCGACGGTGAAGCGACAGAAGGTGAGCCTTTTGCCCACATGATGCCCAATGGCGTGATGATGCCGGCGCTCTATAAGGCTGCAAAGAAACTGGGTGTGAAATTCTTTGCTCCAGGAACGGCGGATACCTTCCGAACACATCCGGATCATGTCGAACTTGAGCTGGCGGACGGCACCATTTTGAAAAGCCGGCTTCTCGTCGCGGCCGATGGCGTTCGCTCCAAGCTTCGTGACCTGGCAGGTATCCGAACGGTGAACTGGGACTACGGGCAATCGGGTATTGTCACCACCGTCAAGCATGAGCGACCTCACAACGGCCGGGCTGAAGAACACTTCCTCCCCGCTGGCCCCTTCGCCATCCTTCCGCTTCCCGGTAACAGGTCATCGCTTGTCTGGACCGAAAAAACCTCTGATGCCGACAGACTTGTGCGATCTGATGAGTTTACATTCGAACTCGAACTTGAGCGTCGTTTCGGACATCACCTCGGTACACTCGAAGTTGATGGCCCGCGGCGCGCTTATCCGCTTGGACTGAAACTGGCGCGCGACTTCGTCAATCCGCGATTTGCGCTGATCGGGGACGCTGCGCATGGTATACACCCGATCGCGGGACAAGGTCTGAACCTTGGGTTCAAGGATGTTGCCGCGCTTGCGGAAGTGGTCGTCGATGCGCGCCGTCTTGGGCAGGATCCCGGTGGTCTCGATATTCTTGAGCGTTATCAGCGTTGGCGCCGATTCGACACATTCCAGATGGGCGTCGTGACTGACGTTCTCAATCGCCTGTTTTCCAACGATAATGACGTTCTGCGGGCGTTCCGGGATTTCGGACTTGGCCTGGTCGACCGCATGCCCGGCATCAAGACACAGTTTATCAAGGAAGCAGCCGGGTTTGCGGGACCTGTTCCCAAATTGCTTTCCGGTGAGCCAATCTGATAGGACATTGCCAGGTAAGGTCTGCTGGGCGCCGGGTTTTTATTTGAATGATTGACTATCCAGAGAGTTTCCCGAGGCATCGGTCGATCCTAATAACCGGATGCTCTTCCGGTATCGGTGCCGTGTCGGCCCATATCCTGCGTGGGCGGAACTGGCGCGTCTTCGCCACAGCTCGGCGTCAGGACGATGTCGACCGGTTGGCCGAAGAAGGGTTTGAAGCCCTGCGTCTGGACTACGAAGACCCGAACAGCATCGAGACGGCAGCCAACAGTGTTCTGCAACTGACCGACCATAAACTGGATGCCGTATTCAACAACGGTGCCTACGCTGTGCCCGGGGCACTCGAGGACATCCCGACGGAGGCGATGAGGGCGCTGTTCGAGGCCAATTTCATAGGTTGGCATGATCTGACAAAGCGTTTGATTCCTGCGATGCGCGCAAATGGTGGCGGTCGGATCGTGCAGTGTTCTTCAGTGCTTGGCTTTGTCGCACTGAAGTATCGCGGTGCTTATACGGCCAGCAAATTCGCTCTGGAAGCGTATACAGACACGTTGCGGCAGGAGTTAATGGGAACGGGTATTCATGTGAGCCTGATAGAGCCGGGGCCAATCGGTACAAGGTTCACGGAAAATGCCCTTGCGAATTTCGATCTTTGGATCGGTGAAACTGGTCTCGAGGCCTCCGTCCATCGTAACACCTACGAGAAACGCCGGGTCCGTATGGAAGCAGGTGAGCCGGGACCATTCAAACTGCCGCCTGAGGCGGTGGTAAAGAAATTGATTCATGCGGTTGAGGCCAACCGGCCCAAAGCGCGGTATCATGTCACCATACCGACAAAAGTCATGGCGGTGGCAAAACGTGTGTTGCCTACGGGTCTGCTGGACCGGTTCTGCATTCGGGCTGCTGACAATGAAGAATAGTGCGCGACGTGGGGTCCGGAGTTGCCGGGTCATCGCGCTGAAAGAGGACTAACAAGATGGCTGGTGTCATTAATGCACTCATTCCCGTTGGCATGGCGGCCGTAGCCCTGGTTCTGTTTGCCGGACTTTGGAACATGTTTCGAAACGGTCCCGCCAATCGTTCGCAAATGCTGATGCGTTGGCGTGTCGGATTGCAGTTCCTGGTGATTGTCCTGGTGATGGGTGGGCTCTATTTCTTCGGGTCCGGTCGCTAGAAAACGACCGCAGAAGCAACATCCAAGGGCATTCAAAATGGTTGTTTTAAACAAGATCTACACAAAAACGGGTGACGACGGTACGACGGCTCTTGGGTCTGGCGAGCGCCGGCCGAAAAATGATTTGCGGATCGAGTCATACGGAACGGTAGATGAAACCAATGCTGTCGTTGGCCTGATTCGTCTGCATACCGGAGATAGCGCTCAAGAGGTTGATATCGTTCTAGGCCGTATCCAGAACGATCTATTCGATCTGGGTGCAGATCTGGCAACTCCTGAGACAGATCAGGATCTTGGTTATGAACCTTTGCGGATCAGCGATGTGCAAGTGAAAGCACTCGAAGACGCGATTGACGAGCTGAACAAGGATCTGTCTCCTCTCCGTTCCTTCGTGCTGCCGGGCGGGAGCCCGGCGTCGGCGCATCTTCATCTTGCTCGAACAGTATCGCGTCGGGCGGAACGGCTTATGGTCGAACTCTCGACCGTGGAGCAGATCAATCCCGCGGCGGTCAGGTATATGAACCGCCTGTCTGACTATTTTTTCGTAGCGTCACGGTACCTGAACGATAAAGGAGAACGGGATGTTCTCTGGGTTCCAGGTCAAAATCGCTAATAGAAAAAGACGCACATAACGAAAGGCATCGGGGCATGTTCATTCCGGTCTATGATCACAACCGGCGGATTCATGTCCCAATCCCTTATGTCAATCTCACACTTATTGCTCTTAACGTCCTGATATTCGTGTTTTTTCAGGGCGCCGGCGCACAGGAAGCCGTAGCTGCTGCTTCCTATTCACTTGGATTGATCCCAGTGGTGCTTTTCGATATCCGCGAACTGGCGCCTCAGTTTCAGCTGTTGCCGGAATGGACGTCCATCGTGACATACGCCTTCCTGCACGGTGGTATCATGCACCTCGTCGGAAACATGCTGTTCCTATGGGTGTTCGGTGACAATGTCGAAGATGCCATGGGTCATTTTCGGTATTTGCTGTTCTACCTGATTTGCGCGGCATTTTCGGGGTTTCTCTACGCGGCTCTGGACGCCAACTCCGAGGTACCACTCATTGGGGCGTCAGGTGCAGTGTCCGGAGTTGTGGCCGCCTATCTGATGCTTCATCCCAGGGTCAAGGTGTGGGTCCTTGTGCTCGGCCGCATCCCCTTACGCCTGTCTGCAATGTGGTTGCTCGGTGCCTGGGTGCTTTATCAGTTTTACAATGTGCTGGCAGCGGCCGAGAGCGAGGTGGCCTGGATTGCGCATGTTGGCGGTCTGATAGCCGGCGCCATCCTCGTGCTGTTTTTTCGTCGCAAGGGAGTCAAGCTTTTTGACCAGGCCTTGTCGTGAGGTGTTCGCCTTAAGTTGACTGCCAAACAGCATCCGATGAACGGCAGGCAACGCCATCACGATCGATGGATTCTCCTGATGCTAGTCGGATACTTTCCTTGTACGAGCGGCAATAAGTTCCCTCGGTCGTCTTCCATGTCTTCAATGGAGTTGCTGATCCGCGCGCGCCGCTTTGCGGATTCTGCCAGCTTTGCGATTTTCCGGACAAAGAGCTTTCCAGGACCGCTTGCAGGTTCTGTTGGGCGAGGGATCGGTCAGACGACTGCAATCCGACAGCTGGGGTAGTCACGTCAGGTGTATTGGACACGGCCCCTGAATTGCAGCCCGCTGCTGAAAGTAACAAGCAAAAAAAGACAGGCCCCTTCGTGTGGAGCCCCGCATTCAAAATTTTCAAAGCCGATCCTGCCTCTTGGATCTACTGCCAACCGTTTTGTATCGCTTCGCGTTCTTCGCGCTCCGACAGCGACCCACCGGATTGTTCGCTGTTGCCATTGAAACGCTCATCACGAAACACGCGATTAAGCAGACCTCCAGATCCTGGCTTTTGTGAGGCAGAATTTTGTGAACCTGAATTCCCACTATTGCCGGAGCTTTCGCTCCTATCGTCTGAGCGGTCGCTTTTACCGCCACCGCTATCGCCGCCACCACCGCTATTGCCGCCGCCGCCCTTGTCGTTGCGATCGCTGCCACGATCGCTCTTGTCACTACGGCTACTCTTGTCGTCACCCGACTTAGCGAAAGCAGAATCGGTGTTTTTAACATCGAAGAGGGGGTTGAAAAAGGCGACAGAGAATACCAGCATCGAGGCCGCAATGCCCGGAAGCACGCGGAACATCGCAGAGAGGCAATCTGGCAATGTTTTCTGGCGGGTGTGTTTCATAGGATCAGGTTTCTATGCGGTTCTCTTGCGCGGACAATATTGAGAGCGATTCCGTGCCTTTTCCTCCATAACACGTGAGTGTTCTTCTTTCTTCCCGAAGAATGTCCAAAAAAGTCGGGATCAAAAGTTTTCATCACGTGTTGTAACCTCGAGAGCGGTTTTGCGGAGAACTTCTTGCCAGAAGATAATATGAAGACGGAGATGATCCGTCTGCTCCCCAAGCTGAGGAGTTTTGCATTGCGGCTGTGCCGAAATCCGGATCAGGCAGACGATCTGGTGCAGACGACGTGTGAGCGCGCAATACGGTCATTGGACCAGTTTGACCCGGCAACCCGCCTGGACAGTTGGATGTTCCGGATCCTGCAGAATCACTATTTCAACTCCGTGAGGGATTCTGCGAACCGGGCCAGGTTGTTCGATCTGGCAATGCTTGACTTTGAAGAGAGTTACGACGGCGCGAAGGCGGCGGCCAGTAGCCTTGAATTGCAGAAAGTGAGGGACTTTATCGGCAGATTGGATGAAGACAATCGAGAAGTTCTTTTGAAGATTGCCGTTGAAGGCCAGAGTTACAAAGACGTTGCTGCTGAGCTTGGCGTCCCAATCGGGACGGTTACCAGCCGGCTTGCGCGAGCGAGATTAAAATTGCGAGAATGGCTGGAAACGGACGATTCCGCACCAGAGATTGCTATGCAAAGCATGCCCGGAGGTGTGTTGTGACACTTGAAGAAAAGCGCGAACAGATCGCCCTCGTTGAGAAAATCGGCAAGATCCTCGATCGGGAAGTTGGCGACGAAGACAGAGCCGAATTGCTTTCTGACATTCGGCAATCTCCCAAGGGCGAAGAGTTGCTTCGTCTGGTGTCTCGGGATGATTTCTTTTTGCAGAACGCGATGCCTTCGGCAATTCCGGACGAAAGCATGGAACGTTTTCAAGGTCTGATTGATCGGGAGTTCGCAAAGCGGGGCGTCGGTTCTTCACGTCCGGGTTTCACATCCTGGACGGGGTCGCTTGTCCAGGTTGCCGCAGCGCTGATCCTCGTTGCCGGTACGTTCGCCTTCACGAATTTCTGGATGCAATCCCGTATGGATGATGCTGTCGCGTCGCTCGCCGCGCATATGGAAACCGAACGGATGTTGCTTGCACAATCCGTTCAAGAGGCGCTGGAGACCAAGGTCAGCGGTGAGCCGGTATTTGTCGGGCAAGAAGGCAATTGGAGTGAGATTCTGACGCCGATCAAAACTTATCGAAGCAAAAGTGGGCACTGGTGCCGGCAGTACATTCGAGAAACAACCTTTGGCGGCCTCGATCTATCTATCCGTGGAACCGCATGCCGGGACGCGAATGGAACCTGGACAACTGTATTTGCCGAGCCGATTTCCGATAACTTTTCACCCCGATCTTCAGGGATCTGATTTTCTGAATGAAAATCCCCTGGTGTCCGCGAACGGCAACCGTGTCCCGACCTCGTGCATCAACGGGTCCGGCGGGCGATAAGTGGTGTTTTTGAACGAATTTCGCTGCTGTTTCGCACCGTTGAACTATCATCATTGCGACGCGTGTTTTTCTATGCCCGGCAATTTGCCCGTTTAGACCAAATAGCGCAATTGACAGCTGCCTCGCTGGTCAGTACCGTCCCCCGCCATGCGCCACGATTGGCTTGTTTCCGCCGTTTGTGACCCTACGTCAACGGAGCGGACTGGCCTGCATAATGCGGTGCGGTGAAAGCCGGCCCAGCAAGAGGTTGAGACCAAATGAAAATCCTCGTACCCGTGAAACGGGTCATCGACTACAACGTTAAAGTCCGCGTCAAGGCGGATGGTTCGGGCGTCGATCTTGCCAACGTCAAGATGTCCATGAACCCGTTTGATGAAATTTCTGTCGAAGAGGCTCTTCGTCTGAAGGAAGCCGGGAAAGCCAGCGAAGTCGTTGTCGTATCCGTCGGACCGCAGCAGGCGACCGAGACCTTGCGAACAGGATTGGCAATGGGCGCAGACCGGGGAATTCTGGTTAAAACCGACGAAACGACAGAGCCTCTGGCAGTTGCCAAAATCCTCAAGGGTATTGTTGAAGCCGAAGAGCCTGGACTCGTGATCCTCGGCAAACAGGCCATTGATGACGATTGCAATCAAACCGGCCAGATGCTTGCGGCCCTTCTGGGCTGGAGCCAGGGAACCTTTGCCTCCGAACTCGATCTCGGCGAAGGCACGGTTAACGTGACACGCGAAGTTGACGGTGGTTTGCAGACGGTCAAGCTGAAACTGCCGGCTATCGTGACGACCGATCTGCGTTTGAACGAGCCACGCTATGCGTCATTGCCGAACATCATGAAGGCAAAGAAAAAGCCTATCGATGAGAAGTCGCCCGATGACTATGGCGTTGACGTCACTCCGCGCCTGACCGTGGTTACAACTACGGAACCTGCCGGACGCGAAGCCGGTATCAAAGTCGGATCTGTTGGTGAGCTCGTCGAAAAACTCAAGAACGAAGCCGGTGTCCTTTAAGGCCCGTCGCAGGAGGAAAAAACAATGACAACACTTCTTGTGGCTGAACATGCCGGTGGCGCACTGAATGACGCGACCGCAAAAGCACTTACTGCTGCCGTTGCGCTGGGTGCGGATGTCCACATTCTGGTTGCCGGCAAAGGCGTCCAGTCCGTGGCCGAGGAAGCTGCCAAGCTGACCGGTGCCGCGAAGGTCTTGGTTGCGGAGAGTGATGCGCTCGAGCACCAGCTGGCTGAGCCGACTGCAGACCTGATAGTCGGTCTTGCAGGCGACTATGAAGCGATCGTTGCACCTGCAACTGCCAACGGCAAAAACACTTTGCCGCGTGTCGCCGCCCTTCTGGACGTGATGCAGATCTCGGATATCACTGCAGTTGTCGACGCAGAGACGTTCGAGCGTCCGATCTACGCCGGAAATGCCATACAAACGGTCAAGTCAGGTGATTCCAAAAAGGTGATCACCGTAAGAACATCGACTTTTGCCGCGGCTGAAGAAGGTGGTTCGGCAACCGTTGAATCGATCACCGGTACCGATGGTTCAGGGCTTTCGGAGTTTGTTGGCGAAGAGCTTTCCAAATCTGATCGTCCGGAGCTGACATCCGCCAAAATCATCATTTCCGGTGGCCGCGCGCTTGGATCTGAAGAAAAGTTTCAGGAAGTCATTATGCCGGTTGCCGATGCGCTCGGCGCGGCAGTTGGCGCGTCGCGTGCTGCGGTCGATGCAGGCTATGCTCCGAACGACTGGCAGGTTGGCCAGACCGGCAAGGTCGTCGCTCCGGACCTTTATATTGCGTGCGGAATTTCCGGTGCAATACAGCATCTTGCGGGCATGAAAGACTCCAAGGTGATCGTTGCTATCAACAAGGACGAAGAGGCCCCGATATTCCAGGTTGCCGACTATGGCCTAGTCGCGGATCTGTTCGATGTACTGCCCGAACTTGAGGCTGCCGTTAAGTAAGACCTGCGGCAAATTGAACACGGACCCCGGGGCGAATGAAGGTTTTCACTCCGGGGTTCTTGCTGTTCGGCGCAAGACTTGCCAAAAATAGCCGCAACCCGGCCTTTGAAGGCATGTACTTAACGATCGGATTTTCAGCATGGTAGTCGAAATCAAAAAAGTCGGCGTGATCGGCTCAGGTCAGATGGGCAGCGGCATTGCCCATGTCTGTTCACTTGCAGGCTTTGACGTCGGTTTGAGCGACATTTCCATGGAGCGGATTGAGTCCGGACTGGCATCGATCAATGGCAATCTGGCACGCCAGGTTTCCAAATCCCAGATCACCGAGGAAGAGCGCAATGCCGCGCTGAACCGGATCAAGGCAGTGGAAGACCTCGATCTTCTTGCCGATGCCGATCTGGTGATTGAATCAGCGGTGGAAAACGAGCAGATCAAACGGAAAATCTTTGCCCAGCTCTGCCCGATCCTGAAACCGGAAGCCATTCTAGCAACCAATACATCTTCTATTTCCATTACGCGCCTCGCAGCAACGACGGATCGTCCGGAACGCTTTATCGGCATTCATTTTATGAATCCGGTTCCGCTGATGGAGTTGGTGGAGCTGGTCCGCGGTATCGCCACCGAAGACGAAACATTTGAGGCGTCAAAGACCTTCTGTGACCGCCTGGGCAAACAGATTGCGGTCGCCGAGGATTTTCCTGCCTTCATGGTCAACCGCATTTTACTGCCGATGATCAACGAAGCGATTTATACGCTTTATGAGGGCGTTGGCTCGGTTGAATCGATCGACAAGGCGATGCGCTTGGGTGCCAATCACCCTATGGGGCCGTTGCAGCTGGCGGATTTCATTGGCCTCGACACCTGTCTATCCATCATGCAAGTGCTTTATGAGGGCCTCGCAGACACCAAATACAGACCTTGTCCGCTTTTGGTGAAGTATGTTGAGGCAGGTTGGTTGGGCCGTAAGACGCAACGTGGTTTTTACGACTATCGGGGCGAGATACCGGTGCCGACCCGCTAAGCGGCTCTGATGAACCTTGCTCGCTATTGCCTGACAAACGCGGAGCCGGCGCCGGACAAGACAGCGCTGGAAATCGTGGATGATGGTGGAACCCTAAACGAGGCGTGGACTTACGGAAAGCTCACCTCAAGTGTGCTTTCTGTGGCTGCCGGGTTGAAAAACACCGGTTTGAAGCCTGGCGACCGGATCCTGCTCCGAATTGGTCATTCAGTCGATTTTCCGCTGATTTTCTTCGGCGCAATCGCAGGCGGATTTGTTCCGGTTCCAACGTCTGCACAGCTCACGGCTCGCGAAACGTCTTCCATTTTGTCCGATAGTGGCGCGCGTCTTCTGGTGCATGACGGCGAGACTGAAATTCCTGACAATGCCGCGGTTCTCTCGCTCGGACCTCAAGGAATTGACTTGCTGAGGCAGTATGCACCCGGGACATTTGCGGATACGGCTGCTGACGACCCGGCTTTCCTTGTCTACACTTCTGGAACAAGCGGCATGCCGAAGGGCGTGCTGCATGCTCAGCGAGCAGCCTTTGCTCGGTGGCCTATGTATCGGGGATGGTACGGAATATCATCGTCGGACAGGCTTTTGCATGCCGGTGCCTTCAATTGGACCTATACACTGGGCGCAGGATTGATGGACCCTTGGGCAAACGGGGCTACCAGCATTGTTTATGATGGACCGCGTGACCCTGACATTTGGCCAGGTGTCATTGAAGGCAGCGATGCATCAATGTTTGCCGCGGTGCCAAGCCTTTTTCGGCGCATTCTGAAATACGGCAATATCACAAGGGGCTCGTTTCCCAACCTGCGGCACGGTCTCACGGCAGGAGAGGCTCTGCCGGCAAGCCTTTATGAGGATTGGAAAGCCAGAACCGGCCGCGAGCTTTACGAAGCTCTCGGAATGAGTGAGATTTCGACCTATCTCTCAAGCGGACCGACAGTGCCGGTCAGGCCCGGCTCACCGGGCAAACCGCAACGGGGGCGCAAAGTGTCGATTTTGAGCGAGACATCAAACTCGTCGGACTTTGCTGAAACAAATGAGCCGGGCTTGCTCGCCATTCACTCCTCCGAACCGGGACTGATGCTTGGCTACTGGAATGCGCCTGAAGAAACCGAAGCAGCTTTCCGCGGCGAATGGTTCTTGACCGGTGATCGTGCGCGCAGCGACGAAGATGGCTATTTTTGGTACGAGGGCCGAGCGGACGACTTGATGAATGCCTTCGGCTATAGAGTCGCGCCGGAAGAAGTCGAGTGTGTCCTTGCTGCCGATCCTCAGGTTTCGGAAGTGGCTGTAACGGCTGTGCCTGTCCGGGATGGGGTCAGTTTGATTACAGCCTTTGTGGTGCCACGCGATGCCGACACTTTTGATATGGATCGTCTTGCCTTGCGTGCGGAGCAGAATCTTGCGGACTACAAGCGGCCAAAATCTTATCGGCTCGTTGATCAGCTGCCTCGAACAGCTTCGGGAAAAGTTCGCCGGCAAGCCTTGTACAGCATGAAACCGTCCACTTCCTAAATCTCGAGTGATTGAAGTAAGGCTTTGTTAACGCATGTTTAAGGGCAGTTCGTTAGTCTGTCTGTCGTTCTAGGAGTGAATGATGGACAGCGTCGGTATCGCCAGCACATTTGTTGCTCAAAGCCAGGCACAGACATCTCAGGCGCTGCAGTCGGAGATGCTGAAAATGTCGGTACAGCAGGATGCCAATTTGGTTGCCTTGCTGCAAGAAGGTGCCGAGAATCTTCAGGCTGCTCAGGCGGCACCCGCACCAGGACTTGGAACCCAGGTCGACGTCACCGTCTGACCGATGCCCGAATTGACCGGGCAATTCCCTAACGACTCTCTACATGACCGTCCTTCAGACCGGACAAAACAAGCTTGCGCGCTCCGATGAGTCACGCGAGCGAGCGATGATATGGTCAAATCCCCTGTCTGAAAATGTACGTTGAATCATTTGCTTGTACGAATTTAGCTACAGTTTTATGTAATCTTTATGCTTACCTTGAGTAATAAAATAAGCAGTCTTGTAGATTAATGCCTCTGTTTACACTCGAATTCATGTTGCCCTGTAATACTTGTCTGGTGAAATCGTATCCAGCAGTTGGGAAAACGATGCCTGAAGCAATAGGACATGGACAAAACCAGGCCTTCCAGCCTTCTCTTGCCACTCCGCGCACCGACAAGGTCGCTGAGCAGGCCAAAGCTATGAATGCACGCCAGTCTGAGGCCGTTGCCGAAACGGTTCAAAGACAGGCCGAGTTCAGTTCAAATCGGACAGAGAACCTGAGCCGACAGGCCGAACAGCTGGAAAAGCGTGCGGAAACACGCAAGCCGGAAGATGGTCTTGGCAACCGGGTCGACATCTTCGTCTAACGCCGACACCCCGCCAGAGGAGCAAACATCATGGCGAGCGTAACAGACAGTTCTTCAGCTGCAGTCAATGCAGCCTCCGTGAGAGCGGAGCTGGCCACAAATGCGATCCGGGATCAAAACGACCAGGAACGTCAGGTGGCCGCGCGCCTCGAAGAAGCCCAGGTCACCAACGAGGCAGACCGCCGTGAGGCCCGGAAGATTCCAGGCCTCGGCAATGCTGTCGATATTTCAGTTTGATCAGATCAGATCGGCAAGCACCGCGTCAGTCAGGTGCCTTGTCGCACCATCGTACTTTCGATAAGTGACTTGGCCTCGCCGGATGCCCATTCGGCGGGGCCATACATTGTTCCGATTTCACAACCTTCGGGCCCGACAAGAATAGTTGTTGGCAGACCGGTGGCGCGGGCCACCTTGCGAAGGTCCTGCAGCAATGCATTGGAACTGTCCTGGTAAAATCCAAGATGGCCGACGCCGATTTCTTCCAGAAACGCCTTTGGTTTGTCAGGGCCGCCACGATCCAGACTGACAGCCACGACTTCAAAGTCGTCACTGCCCAGATCCGCCTGAAGTTCGTCCAATGCCGGCATTTCCTTTCTGCATGGTGCGCACCATGTCGCCCAGAGATTTAGCAGCACCGTCCTGTCTTTGAAATCGGCGAGGGTGACAGGTTGGTTGTCCGGTCCCATAAAGGTGAGCTGTTTCAATTCCAGGGGCTGGCTGGCAGGAATGAAAGCGGCAACTTCTCCCTTGGCGTGGGGCTTCGCGGCCTTGGCAGCCTCAAGCGCAACCGAACAGCTTTGAGCGCTCGCGATATTGCCATTCGGTCCGGCGATCACGTATAGAGCCGCTACAGCGGCCACAGCACCAGCAAGCCCGGCTAGGACAAGACCTCGCCGTGAGTTTTTTGCAGGTTCAGTTGGCTTCGACATTCGTTCACACCTCGCAAGGGGCGCCTCTTAAAGGACAGGACATGAGCAATCGCATGTGGGGAGGCCGGTTCGCTGAAGGACCGGACGCCATCATGGAGGAGATAAACGCCTCCATCGACTACGACCGGAAGCTATATAAGCAAGACATCGACGGCTCGAAAGCCCATGTGCGCATGCTCGCAGATAAAGAGATCGTGACACAGGACGATGCCGACAAGATCGTTCAAGGTCTAGACACAATCCTGTCAGAAATCGAAAGCGGTAAATTCAAGTTCTCCCGGGCTCTTGAAGATATTCATATGAATATCGAAGCTCGCCTTGCCGAGCTGATCGGACCGGCAGCCGGACGCTTGCATACAGCGCGCTCCAGAAACGATCAGGTTGCGACGGATTTTCGCCTTTGGGTTCGGGACACGCTCGATACACTTGACGCACAATTGAGCGAATTGATGCAGGTTCTTTCAGAAAAGGCGGAGCTTCACGCAGCCGATGTCATGCCCGGCTTCACACATCTGCAGTCGGCGCAGCCAGTCACCTTCGGTCACCACATGCTTGCCTATGTCGAGATGTTCGCCAGGGACCGGGGCCGCGTGCGCGATGCTCGCAAACGCATGAATGAAAGTCCGCTGGGCGCTGCCGCACTCGCCGGAACGTCTTTCCCGATCGACCGCAAGATGACGGCGGATGCACTTGGATTTGACCGGCCGGCCTCCAATTCGCTGGATGCTGTTTCGGACCGTGATTTTGTCATCGAAGCCCTAGCCGCGGCGTCTTTGACCGCGATGCATCTTTCGCGTCTTGCTGAAGAGATTGTCATCTGGTGCTCAGCGCAATTCGGTTTCGTAAAGCTGTCAGACAAGTTCTCGACCGGCTCCTCGATCATGCCGCAGAAGAAAAATCCGGATGCCGCCGAACTCGTGCGCGCAAAAACCGGCCGGATCTATGGTGCCCTTCAGTCCCTTCTGGTGATGATGAAAGGCTTGCCGCTGACCTATTCCAAGGACATGCAGGAAGACAAAGAGCAGGCATTCGACGGTCTTGCCAGTGTTTCGCTGGCTTTGGCAGCCATGACGGGCATGGTGCGTGATCTGGAGCCAGTTACCAAAGTCATGAAAAAGGCTGCAGGCTCCGGATATTCCACTGCAACCGATCTTGCCGACTGGCTTGTGCGTGTGCTCGGGTTGCCGTTCCGAGAGGCCCATCATGTGACCGGGCGGATCGTGGCCATGGCGGTTGAAAGAAATGTCGAGCTGCACAAAGTCCCGCTCGAGGAGATGCAATCAGTTGAGCCGAAGATCACGGAGGAAATTTTTTCCGTGCTTTCGGTCGACAAGTCGGTACGCAGCCGCACCAGCTACGGCGGCACATCACCGGTCAATGTGCGCAAACAGGCACGGCGGTGGCTCAAGGAACTTGCCAAGAGCTGACTTCACGCGTCGACGGGCCGATATCTTCGCCTGACAGGTCAGTGCGGCCTTGCCGAATTCTGTCTGTCATGCGAGGAGAAGAACCAAATGCGAATTCCGGAAAGGGCAATTTTGTGATGACTACCCGGTTTGGAACTCTGGCGCTGCTTGGCCTCTGCCTGAGCTTGACCCTGGCCGGGTGCGGCCGAAAGGGCTCACTTGATGAGCCGGGTGCTGCTGCCCAGCAAACGTATGCCGGTGTTGACCCGGCCGATGCCCCGGCTCCGCCGCCGACCGAACCTCCGGCAAGCGACAAGACCTTTCCCCTGGATTTCCTAATTCAGTAGGAATTTTCGAGCAGGAATAGCGGTTGTTCCGCCGTAACGCCAATTCCGATCTTCTTGACTGCAGTTTGCAGCCCCGAACAAGGCAGGTCGATCAATCCTCATGAGAGCATCCCTTGCACCACTTTGATTACAGAGATGGCGAACTCTACGCCGAAGATGTTTCGATCAGCGAGATCGCCAACGCGGTCGGGACGCCCTTCTACTGCTATTCGACGGCGACGCTCACGCGCCACTACCAGGTCTTTTCCTCCGCCTTTGACGATATCCCGTCCTTGGTGTGCTACGCCATGAAGGCAAATTCGAACCAGGCGGTGCTGGCTACCCTTGCGGAGCTGGGCGCGGGTATGGATGTGGTGTCCGAAGGCGAATTGCGACGCGCGCGCGCAGCGGGCGTGCCAGCCAAAAAATCGTGTTTTCCGGAGTTGGCAAGACCGAAGCCGAGCAGGCCTATGCGCTGGAAGAAGACATTCTTTGTTTCAATGTCGAGTCGGAGCCAGAGCTGCGTCAACTGTCGCGGATCGCACAGTCCATGGCCAAGACCGCACGGGTGTCGATACGCATCAATCCCGACGTGGATGCCAAAACGCATGCCAAGATCGCGACCGGCAAGGCGGAGAACAAGTTCGGCATTCCCTGGCAGCGTGCCCGTGAAGTTTATGCTGAGGCCGCGCGATTGCCTGGCATTCAAGTGACCGGCATCGACATGCATATCGGGTCGCAGATCACCGAGCTGGAACCTTTCGACAACGCCTTTGCAAGGCTTGGCGACCTGATTTCGGATCTACGCTCTGAAGGCCACAAGATTGATCATGTGGATCTTGGTGGAGGACTGGGAATTCCCTATGTCACCGATAATAATCCGCCGCCGCATCCCGACGCCTATGCCGAGGTCGTAAAGAAACACGTCCGCGAGCTTGATTGCACTGTGATGTTTGAGCCCGGACGTATGATCGCCGGCAATGCAGGCGTCATGGTGGCCAGTGTCATTTACGTGAAAGCAGGTGCCGACAAGACCTTTGTGATCGTCGACGGAGCCATGAATGACCTTATCCGGCCAACCCTTTATGAGGCCCACCACGAGGTTCGACCGGTGCATCAGGAAGCCGGCGATGCGCCGCGAATCATGGCGGATATTGTTGGTCCCGTTTGTGAAACCGGCGATTTTCTGGCGCAAAACCGAGAAATGGCGGAAGTGAAGGCTGGGGATATGTTGGTGGTTTATTCAGCCGGCGCATATGGCGCTGTGCAATCAAGCACTTACAATTCACGTCTGCTTATCCCGGAAGTCCTCGTAAATGCTGACCAATTTGCCGTCATAAGGCCACGCACCAGCTTTGAGGAACTTATCGGACTCGACCGAATGCCCGACTGGCTCAAGGGTTCGTGACTTAATCTGCAGAGAATTAGTTGATCCTACAGGTTGCCGGACGGCCTCCAATGCCTCACTTTATTAGGGTGTGGGCAGATCCTGCGTGCTGAAATTTCTCATGAAACGGCACTTGGCGGGAAATGAACCGGAGGTGCCTTTGAGCCCGAACGATAGCAATCAGCAGTCTGATCGGCCAGTCTTTCCGGAAACTTACGGCTGGCGGAATGTCATACGTGCACGCCTGAACCGTCTTGTCGGACAGAGCCGATGGGCCCTTTTCGTCGAACGTCTGTGGCGCGCGATGCTGCCCCTGTTTGTCGTTGTTGGGATCTTTGTCGGCCTTTCCTGGCTGGGGCTTTGGATGCTGCTGCCAGCCTGGGTGTCGCCTCTGGGTCTTGTCGGATTTGCCGCACTTGCCATCTGGTCTGCACGAGATCTTTTGAACGTTCGCTGGCCTTCCCGCGAGGATGCCCTGCATCGGGTTGAAAACGCGTCGGGGGTAGACCACCGTCCGTTGACCGCGCTTGAAGATGATCTTTCGGTTGGTGTGACGAATTCCGAAAGCCAGGCCATTTGGGCCCTTCATCAGCGCCGAACGGCTGAACGGCTGGCCGCGATCAAATCAAAGGCGCCCGACCCACAGGCCTTCAGACGAGATCCCTGGGCAATCCGTGTCCTTGCTGCCAGCCTGGTTCTCATTGGCTTTGTGACGGCCCACGGTGACCATGCTGGTCGTCTTGTTTCCGCTTTCCAGAACCCGTTCACAAGTGTTGAGCCGCCAAGCCGTCTGGATGCCTGGGTTACACCGCCGCTATATACCAGTGAACCTCCGATCTATCTCACCGGCGAAAGCGCGCAGTTGCGCGATCCGTCTGCACCGGTTTCCGTTCCTGAAGGCTCCGTCCTTGTTGTCAGGACGCAAGGCGCACGTGATCTGGTGATGACGTTTGCTGGTGCCGACGACGTTGAACCAACCACAATCGAGCCCGAGCCACTTTCCGAGACAGAGGATCCCGAGCTGCAGAAACTGCTGCCGGTCGAGCGCACGCTCACGCTGGAGACAACCGGCGTTGTTGAGCTCAAGTCCGGTGAAGAGCCGTTCCTGAACTTTGTCTTTGCCGTACGCCCGGATGATGCGCCTGAAATTCGCCTGACAGACGATCCCGAGGAACAGCTCAGCGGTGCCTTGAAGTTTTCTTATCTGGTCAACGACGACTACGGCGTGGTTGCTGCGGAAGCCCGGATAGCGCCATTGCCGAACCCGGATCATGGGGATCGTGTGCCGCGTCCTCTAGTCGAGGCGCCGCAATTCCCGCTTTCTCTGCCGCCGCGCGCTGGCACCGCAAAGACCGCGGAAACCATTCGGGATCTGACCTCCCACCCCTGGGCCGGTTCCGAGGTCGACCTGACTCTGCTGGCGCGTGATCAGGCCGGACAGGAAGGCCTGTCGCCGGCCTATCGCATCACGCTGCCGCAACGCCGATTCGGCAAGCCGCTTGCCAGAGCGATCGTGGAACAGCGCCGGAACCTGGCACTTGATGCGCAAAACCATGATCAGGTGATCATCGCCTTTGACGCACTGATGCTGGCGCCGCAATTGTTCGACTTCAAAGCACGCAATTACCTCGGCATGCGCTTTGCTTATGGTGAAATGCTTAAGGCAAACTCCCAAGAGGAATTGAAAGCGTTGTTGCCGCTTCTCTGGGACCTCGCGCTTTCGATCGAAGATGGCGACCTGTCGGCTGCGGAACGCAAACTGCGAGATGCGCAGGAGGCATTGCGCAAGGCGCTTGAAGAAGGGGCGAGCGATGAAGAAATCGCCAAGCTGACTCAACAGCTGCGCGAAGCCCTGAATGAATATATGCAGGCACTGGCAGAACAAATGCGCCAGAACCCGCAGGCCATGCAGCCTTTCGACGGCAATCAGCAAACGCTCAGTCAACAAGATCTGTCCGAGATGCTGAACCGGATCGAAGAACTGGCGCGCACAGGGTCGCGCGATGCTGCCCGCGAATTGTTGGCTCAGATGCAGCAGATGCTGGAAAATCTGCAGGCCGGACGGCCGCAAATGATGCCCAACAACATGTCCAGCGAAATGATGGAAATGCTCAATCAGCTTGGCGAAATGATACAGCGCCAACAGCAGCTGATGGATGAAACGCACCAGTTCAATCAGGATCAGCAGAACCAGCGCCGCGGTGAGCAGCAGCAGGGCCAACAAGGCCAGCAAGGACAGGGTCAGCAGCAGCAAATGACCCGCGAGCAGCTTGAGCAGATGCTGGAACAACTGCAGCAGGGTCAGGGCAACCTGGCTCAGCAGCTGGAACAGCTGATGGAACAGTTGCAGCAAAACGGCATGGGCGAGAGCCAGGAGCTTGGCGAGGCTGGCGAATCCATGGGTGATGCCCAACAGTCGCTCGGTGAAGGCGAGGGACAACAAGCACTCGGACAGCAGGGTAACGCGCTTGACGCTCTCAGACGTGGCGCCCAGGGCCTGACAGAGCAGATGATGGGTCAGGGCGAAGGTGCCGGGTCTCCAAATGGGCCTTCGCCCATGGACGAAGATCCGCTCGGCAGACCACGCCGGACCGAAGGGCCCGACTTCAACAACCGGGTGCAGATCCCGGATGAGATCGACGTTCAACGAGCGCGGCGCATTCTGGAAGAGCTTCGTCGACGGTTCTCGGATCCGTCCCGTCCGCAGCTGGAGCTGGATTATCTGGAGCGGCTGCTGAAGAGGTATTGAGCAAAGGCTGTTGCGAGCGGGTATTGACTAGGACGTGTACTCATAAACGAGCGAGTGCCAATGACTGCTTTGGGCGGAACCTCCGAGGGCGATCAATCAACCGCGTAGGTCGGCATTGCTGGGCGCTTCGGACCTTTGCATGAATGGGAAAACGGCCTGGAGCAATCGTTAATGTTTAGAGAGGTGAAGGCCAGGATTGCACCTGAAGTTTCTACTGATCTAGACCTGACGTTTTGTGGGAAGACTTATCCGCAGCACGAACTGCCTTCCTGAATCGGTGGGCATGCAACGGTTCCATAGGAGCAGTAGACGCAACAATCACCTGGCTTTGGCTTCAATACGGCTTTACATGAAGAGCATTCGTAGAACCATTGGCACGCGTCGGTGGGCATGGTTTCGTCTTGGGAATAACCACACTCCGGGCAGGTTATTGTGCTGGTCAACTCGACTTTGAGATTGTTCATTTTTGTCACGTCAGGGTAATGAGAAAATCATTGATACGGGTCTCGTTAAAGACAATTATCCACGCGCTAACGGTTAGAGCTGTGCTTCCGGCCAGCCACCACTTTAGTTTTGAGGTTGAGCCGTTTCGACTTGCCGAATACCAGGCGACCAAGAGGACAAGGGTCGAAAAACCCAACACGTAATAACTTGTCGCCGCGATCTTCCCAAAGACCGCGAGCCAGCTTCCACCCAAGCCGAGAAGCATCATTACCATGGGTAGAACGCAACACGTTGCAACTCCGAATGCAGAAAAGGAACCTAAATAGCTGGTTCGAATGTAGTTCTTCATGAGCGTGCGGCTTTCCAAAGTGCAAACATTGTCCGCGCGGCTTCGCCTTCCCAATAGGGAGAACTTGCAGCGAGGAAGAAGACAAAGGTCGAGAGCCCCAAGACAGACAGGGTCGAGCGTTTGCGACGGGCACAACTCCATCGCTTCCAGAGCCTGAACCATCCCCAGGTCAGCACCAGACCAACCACAACAAGTATTTCAATGCGATAGGCAACAAAGGGCCCAAGAAGCGTTAGCCAAGCACCACCAAGCCCAACGATAGAAAGACCAATAGGCAATACGCAACAGGATGCACTGAGCAGTGCCAGCAGTCCTGCCGCGCCGAGAACCAAGTGGTTCGGCCCATTCGTCTGATTATGGCGTGTTTCCGTATTCGACATCATGGGACGGATAATGCATCCTGTAGTGACTACAGGAGCAAGTGGAGAACAATCACATGGTTGCGATTGGAGAGGCTTCCCGGCTCAGCGGGGTTTCAATTGAGACAATCCGCTACTACGAACGCGAAGGCATTGTTTCCAAAGCTGGAAGAACGTCGTCCGGGCGGCGGCTGTTCACCGATGCGGAAATAGCGGAGCTTCGGTTCATCAAACGTTGCCGGGATCTCGGTTTCTCCGTTCACGACGCTGTTGCGCTGAAAAGTATCGCCAGAAAACCAAATGACGCTTGTCAATCCGTTGAGCAGCTCGGGCGAAAACATCTCACGAATGTTCAGGAAAAAATCGGGGAATTGAGGCAGTTGGAAAGTGCACTGACGGAACTGGTTTCGAACTGTGAACAAGGACGAAAACAATGTCCAATGCTCCACGCGCTGATGTCGCAAACAGATTCAGAAATCGGTGAAGCGCCGTTCTCTAAACTCTAATTTACGCGTAACGGCGGGTGTCCTGCGGCATGTCGCCTGCTATGGCATCGCGAACGGCCTTGCGGATGTCAGCAAGTGAAAAAGGCTTGGTGATGATGTCGTGCACAAGGCTGTCGAGACCATTCGCACGTTCGCGCTGATCGGCAAAGCCTGTCATCAGCAGGATCGGCATTTCCGGATAGTCGCGTGCTGTGTGCAACGCGAGCGCGATGCCGTCCATGACAGGCATCTTGATGTCAGACAGCAAAAGGTCGTACTTGCCGCTTTCACGGGTGAGAACTTCAATCGCTTCGCCACCGTCCTCAGCAGCTTCGACAGTATGCCCGTCCAATTCGAGCGCGCGCTTCACAAAGCTGCGAACCGCCTCATCGTCTTCCGTAAGAAGAATGCGAGCCATGCTCACTCTCCTGTTTTGCCGTCCGCAGCAGCCTCCCCGGGCGCAGCAACGTATCCAATATAAGGCAACTGCCGCCAGGCGTGGCCCATATCCATACCATATCCGACGACAAACTTATCAGGACAGGCAAAACCGACATAGTCGGCAGATATGGCAGCTTTACGGCGCTCGGGTTTGTCAAGCAAAGCAACGATCTTCACGGTGCGTGCACCCCGGTTCTTCAACCGCTCACGGGCGAAAGCCAGAGTGCGGCCGGATTCCAGTATATCATCCACCAGAATTATATCGCGGCCGTCAACGTCACTTTCAACATCGCGCAAGATCCGGATGTTTTCCGAACCTTCGGTTCCCGCTCCATAAGATGAGAGATGAATGAACTCCATCTCTGGCTCCAGTCCGGCGCGGTGCATGGCCCGTACGAGGTCGGCAGCAAAAATGAAGCTGCCTTTCAGAACGGCTACGACGAGCAGTTTTTCCGGTTTTCCTTCAGCTATTTCCTCCGCAAGCGCGGCAACTCTCGTGGAAATGGCGTCTTCGTCAAACAACGTGTGAATATTTGCGGTCATGGTCACTCAAGTACTATCTGTCGTTTGCCGCGATCAACAAACCGGATCTGAATATCCGATGCGCCCTCCGGCGGATCGGCTAATATCGTCCTGAAACGGGTTTCGTCCAGCCCATTTAATGCGCGTGTGCGTGGTTCAACGGTCCATGCATAAACTTCTTGAAGGTCCGGACTGCGGATGGAGAGCCGAACTGCGGGAACGTTGTTGTTCTCATTCAGGAGGTTCCGGATTGACCCTTCCACAACAAGAACGCGCTTGCCGTCCTCAACTTCGGTAAAGGTTCTGAGGTTGCGGAATTCAAGTCCACGCAGATTGACGTCAAATCCGATGACCTGAAACAGGCTTGCCAGATCCGGCGATTGTTTGACGATGCTGTCTCGCATCAGAACAAAGGTTGCGCAGACCGCGACAGCCGCCGCAAAGAGTGAAACGCCACCAATGCGCCGGAAATTCATTCGGGCAAGCAGGTTGAACAGCGCACCCAGGTGATCGCGGCGAAACTTGTTGGGATTGACGATGATTTTCGGCCGCTTCGCGGAGCTTTCGATATCCGCGTTTGCTGAAGGGTCCTGGTCGCTGCTGTCCTCGTTCAGGTCTGCGGCAAATCGATCCTCATCAGACCCGCCACCGGGATCGGAGACAGGTTCGGGAAAATTGTCCGTTTCTTCTTCATCTTCGATGTCGGGCTCAGACAGGGCTTCTTCTTCGCTGCTGTCCTCGGACGGTGCGTCTTCCTCAGCGTCCTTTGCCCAGTCGGCTTCGTCCTTGTCTTCGGTCGGGCTGCTGTTGACGCTGACACCTGTGGTGCCGGTCGTGCCGTTGGCAGCCTCGAAGTCGACGTTGCCCTCTTCTTCTTCCTCTGGTTTGGCAAACCAGCGGTTTCCGCATTTGGCACATTTGACACTTCGGCCGTCAGTGCCGAGCGCTTCTGACTTTATTTCATAGGACGTACTGCAGTCCGGACATTTGATCTTCATGCGCGAAGACCTTTCGTCATGGCTTGCTTGCGCGTTTCGTTTACGTAACCGACAAAGTCGGAATCCGGCACGAAATATGGGACAAGGGCCAGCAAATCCGATGACGGGCTTTCAGTTACCTAATGGACCTTTATATGATTAATGGAACGTTAACGGCCAGGCTTTAGAGCGGGTTGGGAACAGTTACGTTGAATTGTTGGTGGATAGCCACATGTAGAGGGCTCCATGATGCCGTGTTCGGCATGGTGAGATTGGCGGCCGCAAGGTAAATTCAACGCAGCGCTTGAGCCCTCGATAGGAGTCAACTTTGTGATCCGGTTCGAAAATGTCGGACTAAGATATGGCATGGGACCAGAAATACTGCAGGATCTGACCTTTCAGATTGAGCCGCAGTCGTTTCAGTTCCTGACGGGACCTTCCGGTGCCGGCAAGACAAGCTTGATCAGGCTCCTATTCATGTCCTTGCGCCCGACCAGAGGCCTGATAAAGGTTTTCGATCGGGACTTGAGTGTGATCGACAAACAGGAACTTCCGCGGCTGCGACGCAAGATCGGTGTCGTGTTTCAGGACTTTCGCCTGCTGGATCACCTGACGACTTATGAAAATGTAGCGTTGCCGCTCCGCGTGATCGGCAAGGATGAAAGCGAATACCGGTCGGACGTCATTGATCTCCTGAAGTGGGTCGGACTTGGCGACCGGATGCATGCCTTGCCACCAGTTCTGTCAGGCGGTGAAAAACAGCGCGCGGCGATCGCACGCGCTTTGATCACCCGGCCCGAGGTCCTGTTGGCTGACGAACCCACAGGCAACGTTGATCCGCCGCTTGCCCGCCGCCTGTTGCGCCTGTTCATCGAATTAAACAAACTGGGTACATCTGTCATCATCGCGACTCATGATATCGCATTGCTGGAACAGGTGGACGCCCGACGTATGGTGCTTGCCGACGGGCGCCTTTCAATCTTTGATTAGGCGGCAGAATGGCCCAGTCCGACGACACCGATAATCAGCAAAGCGCCGACGCCGAGGTCAAGCCGGCCCGTAAGACAGCGCGTCCCAAGAGATCAAAGCGCATCAAGCGCAAAGTTGTGTCAAAGCCGAAAAAGCCTGAACAGAGCGAAGACTCCAGATTGAGGCCGGCTGCCGCAATCGTGCCACCGCAATCCGTTGCGGGACGGGCACTTACGCTGGTGGTGGCTATCATGAGTTTTCTGGCGTGTCTGACGGTCGGCGGAGTGTCGATTGTCTGGGATGCGGCCGACGCCTGGCAGAACGACCTTGTTCGTGAGATCACAATCCAGATCCGCCCGACCGAAGGCGTCGATATGCTGCGGGAGATCGACAAGGCCGTTGCCCTTGCGCAGGAATTTCCGGGAATCGGATCGGTTCGCGCCATGTCGGACGCCGAAACCAAAGCGCTGCTCGAACCCTGGCTTGGCGAAGGTCTGCAGTTGGACGGACTGCCGGTACCCCGCTTGATTCAGATAACCGTGGCCGATCCCGACCAGCTCAATCTCGAGCAACTGTCTTCCGCCGTTTCGCAAAATGTCGTCGGCGCAAGCCTTGACGATCATTCGGTCTGGACGTCTCGCCTGTCTGCGATGGCGGGCGCCGTGGTTGCCGGAGGATTTGCAATTATGATCCTCGTACTCGGATCCATGGTGCTCAGTGTGGTTTTTGCGACACAATCAGCCATGGCCGGCAACAAGGACGTTGTTTCGGTCCTGCATTTTGTCGGTGCAGAAGATAGTTTCATCGCGCGTGAATTCCAGCGCCACTTTCTGCTTTTAGGCCTTAAGGGCGGCATTTCGGGAGGTGTGGCCGCTATCATGAGTTTCCTGTTGCTCGATATGTTGACGCGGCAGGGTTCCGGGCAGGCAAGTTCCGATCAGCTCTCCGCTTTGGTCGGCTCCGTGTCTGTCAGCTTGCCGGGGTATTTCGGTGTCTTCGGCGTGGTTTTCCTGGTTGCGATTCTCACTGCATTGACATCCGGCCTTGCGGTGAAGGCCCATCTTGCAAAAGTGGATTGATTTTTCGGAGCAAATGCCGCGAAATTGGCCGAATCACTTATCATAGTCCCGCCATGTCACATGCCAACACAGTCATAGAGCCTGGTCTGGAAGACGGTGTCCCCATCGTCTCGGATGCGCATGTGGGCACGTCAACGGACGAATCGAGACCTGCCTCAAGAGGTTTGAAGTCCGGGCAAACCGGCACAAAGCCAAGGCGCAAGAAGCGTTTCGGGCTGAGGTTTGCGCTGGTTGCCGTCTTGACTGCATTCCTCGGCGCGGCACTCGGGCAGTTTCTTGTATTTGCCCATCAGGTGGCGGGTGCGAAAGTCCCCAGCAGTGCCAACGCCGATGCCATTGTGGTGCTGACGGGCGGTCAGGCCCGGGTCAATGAAGCTATCCGTCTTCTGGAAGAGGGGCGGGCAAAGAGATTGCTGATTTCGGGCGTGCATCCTGGCACCACACGAGAACAGCTTGCCGCGGTGACGGCCTCAGACATGCCTCTGGAAAAAAACAGCGTTGAACTCGATAGGGTTGCGCTGAACACGGCCGGTAATGCCGTGGAAACGGCCAACTGGGTCCGGAAGAACGGCTTCTCTTCCTTGCTGGTCGTGACCAGCGCCTATCACTTGCCACGAGCTGAAGTCGAACTCTCCGGTGCACTGCCGAAAGTGGACCTGATTGCCTATCCGGTGTTCTCAAAAGGCCTCAATCTGAATGACTGGTACAGGGAGCCGGCAACGATCCGGCTTCTCATGCGCGAATATGTGAAGTATATCCTCGCCCGACTGCGGATTACCGTGAGGGGTGTGAGCTGAAACCGATCAGCTCATAGCCGGAGCGGCTCCCGCTCAATCCAGCATTCACGGGTTCCATGGTTTTACTGCGCTCCAGCCTTTTTCAGGTTCTGTTCTATTCGGTCACCTTCGTTCTGATGATCCTGTTTTCTCCCGTTATGCTGCTGCCACGCAAATGGGGCTGGTGGGTCGTCCCGGTCTGGTCCAGGGCTCTGCTGCTTCTGATGCGCATCACCGTTGGCTTGAAGGTTGAGGTCCGCGGCCGCGAAAACCTGCCAGACGGTGGCTTTATAGCCGCCATGAAACACCAGTCTGCCTGGGAGACCGTGTCACTGATACCGCTGTTCTCCAGCCCAACTTTTATTTTGAAACGTGAGTTGCGCTGGATCCCGATCTTCGGTTGGTACACGGCCAAATTCAAACAAATCCCCATCAACCGGGGAAAACGCTCCGAAGCGCTAGCGGCGATGATGGAAGCAGCCAAGGAAGCCATCGCGGAAAAGCGTCAGATCCTGATCTTTCCCGAAGGAACCCGCCGGCCGGCCGGCGCTGAGCCGAAATACAAGTACGGCATTGCTCATCTCTATAAGGATCTGCAGTGCCCTGTCGTGCCGATCGCTCACAATGCCGGGCTCTATTGGCCGCGCTCTTCCTGGAAGGTTTATCCAGGTACCGTTGTCGTTGACATTCTTCCGCCAATCCAGCCTGGACTGCCGGCAGACGTCTTTCACGAGCGCATGGTTCGTGAAATCGAGACTGCAAGCAATCGCCTCATTGACGAAGCAAGGCGGGTTCCAAAGCCTTCTCCGGTCCTGGAAACCATTGCGACACCGCAAACCTAGTGCACCGACCCGATCGAGTTTCGGCGTCCTCACGAAGCCGAGAGGGCGCTGCAAGACCTGTTCTTCCTGCGGTTTTTGCACGCACACGTCTCAATTTTGACGTTTCAGTATTAGTTCCATTTATATTTAATGTCACTAAGTAACGTGGCATACACGGCAGCGTGATTTATGTATTCATAAGTAAACACGTCTTCACATGACGGTTACTCGTGTTTTTTTCTCGAAATCAATCCCCACATGAGGTTTGCAGCGTTCAAGAGGCGCTAGCAAGATGCAGTATCGAAGTTTCGGGGCGGCATCAAATCTTAATCGAGTAAACAAACACGGAGCTTTAAAATGCGTACTATCAAGAAAACACTGTCAACTGTTGTTGCAGCTACTTTCGTTTCCGGTGCTCTCATCGGTGGTGCTTTCGCACAGTTTCCCGATCAGTCCGTTGGTGATCTGAATGGCAACAACCCTGTTTCTATCCAGCAGATGCGCATCGCCAATGAAAAAGCACTGCGGTCTTCAGGCAAGCTGAGCACCAAGAGTTTCGTCAACCGTGCTGCAGTCGCTGACTTCCCGGATCAGACGGTTGGTGATTCAAACGGCAACACTCCGGTTCCGGTTCGTGCACAGGCAACGCGTAAGACCGACAGCAACCTGCTGATCCTGCCTTTCATCGGCGACTGGAACGGAAGCGGCAAAGAAGGTTTCCCGCGTCAGTAATCCTCGACAGAAACACCTTCCGACTAAAAGAAAGGGCCACGCTCGACGCGTGGCCTTTCTTTTTTGTTTTCGAGATAAAAGTGCAGGTAGACTAAGATTTACTTAGGTAAAAATGTAAACACAGAAGCGTGAGTTCATCTTTTTAAGTAAATATCAGTTCACATAGAGGTTATTTCGGTTTTTTTCTCGAAATCAATTCCTACATCGGGTGTGCAGCGTTGATAAGACGCAAAACAGATGCAGTATCGAAGTTTCGGGGCGGCATCATTTCTTAACTGAGTAAATAAATTAGGAGCTTTCGAATGCGTACTTCCAAGAAAATCCTGTCGACTGTTGTTGCAGCTACCTTTGTTTCCGGTGCTCTCATCGGTGGTGCTTTCGCACAATTTCCGGATCAGTCCGTTGGCGACCTGAACGGCAACAATCCTGTTTCCATCGAGCAAATGCAGATCGCTAACGCCAAAGCACTTCGCGACGCTGGCAAGCTGAACACCAAAAGCTACGTAAACCGCGCCGCTGTTGCTGACTTCCCTGATCAGACGGTTGGTGATTCAAACGGCAACACTCCGGTTCCGGTTCGCGTTCAGGCTACTCGCAACACCGATAGCAATCTGACGATCCTGCCTTTCATCGGCGACTGGAACGGCACTGCCAAAAAAGGGTTCCCGCACCAGTAAGTCTTTTCAAGAGCATCAGCTCTTGAGAAAAGAAAGGGCCGCGCAAATTGCGCGGCCTTTCTTCGTTTGAGCCCGGTTCTGGCTTTGCAGCTGCCGGTTCAGGGTTTGCCAGTGCCACTCAACTTGTTGGCTAACCAGGCGAGAGCTGTGTCGTCAATGCCCATTTCTTCCAGATGTGCAGCTGTATTAATGACATATTCCGGGTTTTTGCCGGATTTGCCGATGGCGCCTTCGACGATTTCGAGTTGTTCCTCAAGCGGAAGCGCACCGGCATATTGCGGATGGCCGTGGTCCACCATGTAGACCAGCGCCTTGACCTTTTCACCACTGCCTAACTCCACATGGTGCCAATGCTCCTTGTAGACCATCGTGGTTTGCTCGCGCGCACGCAGATATTCAAGGGTCTGCGGCCAAGTCTCTTCCGAGACCTGGTAAGCGAGACCTCTGCAAGCACCGCCATTGTCGAGGCCGAAGACCAGGCCCGGCCGTTCCTGAGTGCCGCGATGAACCCAGGAATAGACGCAAAGTGCGCGATGGGCCCCCCGCAAGAGCGCTTGTTCAGCGCGCAGGTGATCAAATCCGGGGTTCCACATCAAGGACCCGTAGCCAAAGACCCAAAAATCGCTCATATCACCCTGTCTTCTAATTGTGCAGGTGCGGAGATAACAATCTGTAGCCGCCGATTCAATGCTGCTGACCTGCAGCGAATTTCAGGAAGGTAAGGGAACACGTGTCCAGCAAAGAGAACCTGCCCTCAAAACCAACCAAACGCCGGTACATTGTTCTGATGTCCGTACTCGCACTTGTCGTGCTTGGTTGGTCTGCAGTCTGGTTTTTCGGCAGATCATTCCTGCATGAGCAGCTCAATTCCCAAATGAGCCAAATGGCGGCGCAGGGGCTGGAGGTGTCTTGTGCCGATCTGGAAATCAATGGATTTCCCTTTCGCTACGAAGTCTCTTGCCGGCAAATGACCTCTGCGGACCGTTCCGGAACTGCCGCAAAACTGGGCGGCCTCAATGCCGTTGCCTTGATCTACAATCCGACCCACGTGATTTTCGAAGCCGGGGCGCCGGCGGTAATGGATGTGCCGCTTTCAGGCATGTCCGGCGACATGACCTGGGAAACAGCGCGGGCCAGCATGAAGTTCGGGTCCGGCGCGCTCGGCAAGCTCGATGCGGTGGTTGAAAAGCCGGAAGCGGTTTTGAACAATCCGGTGTCCGCAGGCAGCTTTGCCGCAGAAAAGGCCGAGCTGCATGTGCGGCAATCGGAGGGTGATGCCGATTTTTTCGAAGGATTCCTGTCTGTCGATGCCCTTCAGTTGCGGTCATTGCCAGCCTTGCAGGACGCACTCGATTTACGTGCGCATCTACAAATTCCGGGGGGGCATCTCTCTTGGCAGGAGCGAACCTTCCCTGGTTGGTACAATCCAACGGGGGTGAGTTGCCGGTCAAGCTTGTTGTGTTCGATGCAAGCCTGGGGGATAGCCGGGTAAAGGCGGTTGGTGATTTCGTCGTCAACGGGGATGGCACGCTTTCCGGAACACTGGATCTGTCGCTCGGGAATGCCGAAGCTCTTATCGAGGCAATCAGACCGCTTGCACCCGCCGGTGACCGGACACTTGCACTGGTGGAACAAGTGGTGAAAAGCCTCGATCCGGTGGCCAGCGACGTCGATGGCGTCAAGACAGTGCCGCTGAAGGTCAATATTGACCGCGGGATCGCGCGGATAGGTTTATTACCGCTGCCGCCGATCCCGCCATTGTTCCAGGCCGGGTTCTGATCCGTCAGGTCAGTATTCGGTCAGTCTCCCGCGACACGATCGATGGGTATCACATAGCTTTTTCGATGGTCCGGTTCGGCCAGTTTTTCATAAAGTGCGACCGCCGGGGTGTTCTTGCCCGGCACGATCCAGCGCAAATGCAGCCAGCCGCGGTTCTGTCCTTCCGAAACCAGCGTTTCGATCATGCGACGGCCGACACCCTTGTTGCGGTGATCCGGATGAACGTAAATGTCGTCCATCTGACCGATGCGCAATCCTGTGATCAGTTCGGGCAAATCAAAAAACACGGCAGAATCCGATCAGCGTTTCACCGTCAAATGCACCAATCGCTTCAGCGGTCTTATCAGCGAGAATACGCTCGGCATAATACGCATCCGGGCGTCGCGGCGCGCCCCGTCTCAGTGCCTGGGCATTTTCAGCGATGAGTGGTGCAAGCTGATGGGCATCATTCAGCCCAAGGGCTCTGATTTCCAGTGTTGTCATGAAGTCCCCGAAAGTGACAGGTCAGTGAATTGAGCCACAACATGTCCTGAAACGGGCATCGGGATCAAGATCCTTGTCAATTTGCGCCGCGGCACTTTCGCCGACTTGAATTTCATGTCATCACCGCGGCCTCGATTTGGCATGGGCAAGACAGATGACCGAAAGCAAACGCCTGAAAGCAACGTTCATCGGACTGAGTGCAGTCCTCATGTGGGCGACGCTGGGCTTGTTCGGCGCAGGATCCGGCAATGTGCCTCCCTTTTTGCTCAATGCCCTTTGTTTTGGCATCTCGGGAACCCTGGCTTTTGTCTGGCTTGCGGTGTCCGGCAAGTTGGAAAAGCTGCGCCAGCCGTTGAAAGTCTGGGCCTTTGGGACCATCGGGCTGTTCGGCTTTCACTTCTTTTATTTTACCGCCATTCGCAATGCGCCGCCGGTTGAAGCCAATCTCATAAACTATACCTGGCCCTTGCTGATCGTGGTGTTTTCAGCCTTCCTGCCAGGGGAGCATCTGCGTTTTCACCATGTTGTCGGCACGCTCCTGGGTCTTGCGGGAGCCGTCCTTTTGATCACAGGCGGCGAGGGATTGAATTTTTCGGGCGGGTCGGCCCTCGGGTATGGCGCGGCGGTTGCTTCGTCCCTTTTCTGGTCAAGCTATTCCGTCTTGTCACGACGGCTGGGGAAAGTGCCGACGGAAGCTGTTGCCGGGTTCTGCCTGATGACAGCGCTTCTGTCGGCCGTTTGTCATATCGCTCTTGAGGAAACTGTCTGGCCGGAAGGTTCCCTGGAATGGGCATCGGTTGCAGCGCTTGCGCTCTTCCCGGTGGGCTTGGCGTTCTTCACCTGGGATGTCGGTGTCAAGCATGGCGACATCCAGGTGCTGGGTGCTGCCGCTTATTCCGCCCCATTGCTTTCGACGCTTCTGTTGATCGCTTTTGGTTTTGGAGCCTTGACGTTTTCGGTTGCCATCGCCTGTGTCGCGATCACACTTGGCGCGGTGATCGCGGCAAAGGACATGCTGTTCAAGAAACGCAATCGCGATGGTAAGGCCACGTGACTTTTCCGGACTGGTCTTCCCCCTTCGGCTGATTTCAATTGAGAAATCGATCCTCTAGATTAACCGGAATTCCGTTCCCATTTGAATGTTGAGATCAACCGATGACCGCACCGTTCCGTCCCCGTCGCTCCGCACTCTATATGCCGGGGTCAAACGCGAGAGCTCTTGAAAAGGCGACGTCTCTTGACGTGGATTGCCTGCTTCTTGATCTGGAAGATGCGGTGGCGCCGGACGCCAAGGAGCTGGCGCGATCTCAGATCGTGGAAGCTGTCTCAGCAGGCGGCTATGGATCCAGGGAGGTTGTCATCAGGGTCAACGGCGTTGATACCCCCTGGGGAGAAGCGGACCTGGAGGCGGCGGTCAAGGCAAATCCGGATGCCGTACTCGTGCCGAAGGTGAACAGCCCGGCCGATCTTCAGAGGGTCGCTCACAAGATTTCGGCGCTTGGCGGTTCGGCTGACTTGAAACTATGGGCAATGATGGAAACCCCGGAAGCCATGTTGAATGCGGGCGCCATTGGCGCCTGTGGCAGGGACGCTCAGGTTCGACTGTCCTGCTTTGTGATGGGAACCAACGATCTGGCAAAGGAAACGCGTGCCCGGCTTTTGCCAGGGCGGGCTGCCATGATGCCCTGGCTGATGACCTGCGTTGCTGCCGCCCGCGCCGGTGGCATCGATATTCTGGATGGTGTCTTCAATGCGTTCCAGGATGAAGCAGGATTTGCCGAAGAGTGTGCGCAAGGAGCCGACATGGGAATGGACGGCAAAACTCTGATCCATCCCAAACAGGTCGCTTCCTGCCACAAGGCCTTTAGCCCGTCCGAGGACGAAATTGCCTGGGCCCGAAAGATCAATGCAGAGTTCGAGAAACCGGAAAACGCTGACAAGGGGGCAATCCAGGTCGACGGCAAGATGGTTGAACGCCTGCATGCCGAAATGGGCAAAAGGGTGATCACCATCGCAGATAGTATTGCTGCTCGCACCTGATAGTCACGAAGGCTGCCAAAAGCATCAGATGCAGAGCCTTCTGAGCCTCCTGAAAAGCGTGTGGGACCGTAAAAGCGCTTGATTTTACGTCGCCGAAGCGATGTTCGCAGGCGAGCTCTGGTATTTTAACCTTGCAGGCATTCATTGTGAGCAGGCCACTGCTTGCGATGCTTAATTTTTGAGCAGTGGTTGCAAAATTAGTTCGCACGACTTGACTTTTAGCAAGGCAGTCAGCCCGGCTTTTCAATACCGTAATCCTCAAGCTGAATGAGCAACCGGATGAAAACCGGTGTTTTCAGCATGTTTGAGGCACAGTCAGTGCTGCCTGAGCAAACCGGACCGACAGAAACGAAATGAGGCCTTTGAGGATCAGAAAACCCACCGATTCCTGAAGGATAGGCAATTTGACGACTCCCTCTCCCAGCCGAAGAAACTTTTTAAAGGGGCGATTCCGCGCGGCCGACGCCAATGTCATGCGTCCGCCCGGGTCGGTTTCCGAATTCGTCAGGCTTTGTACAGAGTGCGGCGACTGCGTATCGGCCTGTCCCGAGAAAATCATTCGCGTCGGTGAAGACCGACTTCCAGTCGTGGATTTTGCTTTGGGCGCATGCACGTTTTGCGATAGTTGCGCAGAGGCATGCACGTCTGGTGCTCTGGTCGCCGGGCAGGTTGAAAGCTGGATCTGGCGCGCGGAAATTCAGGAAAACTGCTTTTCTTTGCAAGGTGTTATGTGCCGTACCTGCGAAGATGTCTGTGAGCCGAGAGCCATACGATTCAAGCTTGCGGTTGGCGGCATGGCCGAGCCGGTCATTGATCTCAATCAATGCACTGGGTGCGGCGAATGCGCACACTCTTGCCCGGCACAAGCTGTCCAATTCAAGAGAGCTCAAGATTTGAGCGCGAGGGAGAAAACATGAATATCTGCGGCTGCCTGGTCCATGTGACCGTGGGAGCGGTTGACGCCGCTCGCGCCAGCATCGAGGCGATGCCCGGTACGGAAGTTCATGCTGCCAGCGACAATGGCCGCCTTGTGGTCGTTGTTGAAGACACCGAGACCTCCATTGCTTCCGACCAAATCATGGCCATGCACCAAATTCCTGGCGTGATGTCCGTCACGCTCAACTACCACCACTTCGAGGACCTGTCGCAGCCGGATGCTTGCGCCACTCCCTAATGCCGGAGACCTGATATGACTATCTCGGAATCCCGCCGCACGTTCCTGAAAGCGACTGCAGCGGCAAGCACTGCCGCCGCCGCAGGCATTCCGCTTACCGCCGGATCTGTCGTGGCGCAGCCCCGTTCCCCGGATATCCGCTGGGACAAGGCCGCTTGCCGTTTCTGTGGCACCGGTTGTTCCGTTCTGGTGGGCACAAAGGAAGGCCGGGTTGTTGCAACTCAGGGCGACCCGGATGCGCCTGTGAACCGCGGGCTCAACTGCATCAAGGGCTATTTCCTGTCGAAGATCATGTACGGCAAGGATCGACTGACAACGCCGCTCCTGCGCATGAAGAACGGTGTTTTTGACAAGAATGGCGACTTCGAGCCGGTGAGCTGGGACCAGGCTTTCGACATCATGGCGGAAAAATGGAAAGAGGCGCTGGCCAAGAAGGGACCGACCTCCGTCGGTATGTTCGGATCCGGTCAGTGGACAGTCTGGGAAGGCTATGCCGCCGCCAAGTTCATGAAAGCAGGCCTTAGGTCCAACAATATCGACCCAAATGCCCGTCACTGCATGGCGTCCGCGGTGGTCGGATTTATTCGCGCCTTCGGCATCGATGAGCCGATGGGCTGCTATGACGACCTCGAGCACGCCGACACGTTCGTGCTTTGGGGCTCGAACATGGCCGAGATGCACCCGATCTTGTGGTCGCGTCTGACCGATACGCGTCTTACCAAGCCGGACTGCGAAGTCCACGTCCTGTCGACATTCGAGCACCGCTCTTTCGAGCTGGCCGACAACGGCATGGTGTTCGCGCCGCAGACAGACCTGGCGATCCTGAACTACATCGCCAACTACATCATCCAGAACGACGCGGTGAACTGGGACTTCGTCAACGCGCACGTCAACATCAAAAAGACCGATACGGATATCGGGTATGGATTGCGCGACAGCAATCCGCTTCAGCAGGAAGCTGCCAATCCAAATTCCGGCAAGCTTTCGGACATGAGTTTCGATGAGTATGCCGCGTCTGTTGCCGAATATACCGTCGACAAAGTGTCGGAGTTGTCCGGAGTTCCGGCTGAGCAGCTGGAGCGCATGGCACAACAATATGCCGATCCGAACCGGAAGGTCATGTCCCTCTGGACAATGGGCTTCAACCAGCACACCAGAGGGTCCTGGGTCAACGGCCTGATGTACAATGTCCACCTTCTGACGGGCAAGATTTCAGAGCCGGGCAACTCACCCTTCTCGCTGACCGGGCAGCCCTCGGCCTGCGGAACGGCGCGTGAGGTTGGTACTTTCGCGCACCGGCTGCCTGCCGACATGGTTGTGGCCAACGACAAGCACCGCGAAATCTGTGAAACCGCCTGGAACATTCCCGCCGGAACCATTCCGCCGAAGCCTGGCTTCCACGCTGTTCTGCAGCATCGCAAGCTGAAAGACGGCGATCTCAACGCCTATTGGGTCCAGTGCACCAACAACATGCAGGCGGCACCCAACATGAATGAGGAAGGGCTTCCGGGTTACAGAAACCCCGAAAACTTCATTGTCGTTTCAGATCCCTATCCGACTGTCACGGCCCTGGCTGCCGACCTGATCCTGCCCACGGCCATGTGGGTGGAAAAGGAAGGTGCTTACGGCAACGCCGAGCGCCGCACGCAATTCTGGCGTCAACAGGTCAGCCCTCCAGGTGAAGCCAAGTCGGATGTCTGGCAGATCATCGAGTTCTCCAAGCGCTTCACAGTTGAGGAAGCCTGGGGTGAGGAGCTGGTCGCCAAGAAACCCGAACTGGCTGGCAAGACACTTTACGAAGTGCTGTTTGCCAACGGCGTGGTGAACAAGTTCCCATTGTCCGAAACGGCTGAAGGTTTCGAGAACGACGAGTCCAAGGATTTCGGTTTCTACGTTCAGAAGGGCCTGTTTGAAGAATATGCCGAGTTTGGCCGCGGTCATGCGCACGATCTGGCACCGTTCGACGTTTATCACCAGGCACGCGGTTTGCGTTGGCCGGTCGTTGACGGCAAGGAGACACTTTACCGCTTCCGCGAGGGGTACGACCCTTACGTGACAGAAGGCAAAGGTGTCGAGTTCTACGGCAAACCTGACGGCAGGGCGAATATCATCTTCGCGCCTTATGAAGAGGCTGCCGAGAGCCCGGACGAAGAGTTCGATCTCTGGCTGTGTACGGGCCGTGTGCTCGAGCACTGGCATTCAGGGTCGATGACCCGCCGCGTGCCAGAACTTCACAGGGCTTATCCGTCAGCAGTCGTCTACATGCATCCTGATGATGCAAGGGCACGTGATCTGCGCCGCGGCCAGGAAATCCTGATCTCCACGCGCCGGGGCGAGATGCTCAGCCGGGTGGAAACGCGAGGCCGGAACAAGCCGCCGAAAGGCCTGGTGTTTGTGCCCTGGTTCGACGAGGGACAGCTCATCAACAAGCTGACACTCGACGCAACCTGCCCATTGTCCAAGGAAACCGACTTCAAGAAGTGCGCTTGCAAAGTCGAGCGCGCCTGACCGAAGCCAAGGTAGCTAGCAATGTCCGCCACCGGAAAACCGAGATCTGTCGACCGACGCCGTTTCCTCATGGATACGGCGCGGATGGCGGGCGGGTGCGCGGTGGCGGGCACGCTGCTTGCCTATCTGGCACGCGATGCGCGTGCCTTGCCGGCTGAAGCGCTTCGGCCGCCTGGAGCCCTGCCTGAATCTGATTTTCTGTCGGCCTGTATCCGCTGTGGTCTGTGTGTTCGCGACTGCCCTTATGACACGTTGAAGCTTGCTGAACTCGGTGAAGATGGACCGGCCACAGGCACGCCTTATTTCACCGCACGGACAGTTCCTTGCGAAATGTGCGACGACATTCCGTGTGTCGAAGCGTGTCCGACCGGAGCCCTTGATCCTGGTCTGAAAAACATCGACGACGCGCGCATGGGAACGGCCGTGCTTGTCGATCAGGAAAACTGTCTCAACTTTCTGGGGCTTCGTTGCGATGTCTGTTATCGCGTCTGCCCGGTGATTGACGAAGCGATCACACTGGAGCCTTCCCACAACACCCGTTCAGGTCATCACGCGATATTCTCGCCGACCGTGCATGCCGACCATTGCACGGGGTGCGGCGTTTGCGAAAGGAGCTGCGTCCTGCCGGATGCCGCCATCAAGGTTCTGCCAACACGCCTGGCTCGCGGCTCTTCTGCCGAGCATTATCTCAAGGGCTGGGAAGAGAAAGAGCGCAAAGGTGCGCCCGTTGTTGAAGGCATTATCGATCTGCCAGACAGAATGCCGGAAATGCCCGGTGCTGGTTCTGAAGTGCCGGCATTCGAACCGGCCTTCAAACTTCCGGGAGGCGGTCAATGAGTGCCAAGACCAGACTGCCTGTCGGCCTGGAAGCCATTCAGCACAAAGGCTGGATCAACGCCCATCGTTTCCTGTTGTTGCGACGCCTGTCACAGGCATTTTTTCTGTTGCTCTTTCTGCTTGGGCCTTGGTTCGGCATTTGGTGGGTTGTTGGCACGCTTGCCGGATCCCGCACCTTCGAAGTGTTGCCGTTGACTGATCCGCTTGTTCTGGCACAGAGCATTGTAGCCGGGCATTTGCCTGAAGTGACCGCTCTCATCGGGGCCGTCATTGTTCTGGCAGTCTACGCTGTGATCGGCGGCAGGGTCTATTGTTCCTGGGTCTGTCCGATCAATCCGATAACCGATGCTGCCCATTGGCTGCATGAGCGTCTCGGCTTGCAGAAAGGCTGGCAGCCAAAGCGCACGACCCGCTTCTGGATCCTTGGAACCGTGCTTTTGGTCAGTGCGATAACCGGCACGGTCGCCTGGGAACTGATCAACCCCATCACCATGCTGCATCGCGGGCTGATATTCGGGATGGGGTTTGTCTGGGCGCTTGTCGTTGCAATTTTCCTCTTTGACCTCGTGGTGTCTCGGCGCGGCTGGTGCAGCCATATCTGCCCTGTCGGCGCATTCTACAGTCTCGTTGGAACAAAGAGCGTCTTGCGTGTCAGCGCCGTGAACCGTGTTGATTGCGATGACTGCATGGATTGCTATGCAGTGTGCCCCGAGAACCATGTGATTTCCCCGGCCCTGAAGGGCAAGGACGGAGAAACGCCCCTGATTTTGTCACCGGACTGTACCAATTGCGGACGCTGCATTGACGTCTGTTCGGTCGACGTTTTCGCCTTTACCCACCGCTATGACAATCGAGCCAAAAAAACCGTCTCCACGGCGGTGGATGCGGCAACTGAACAGGCCGCTTGAACGGAGCATCGGAGAATAGACATGAAAATGCCGGTCCTTTTGGGAATTTCCGCCATCGCGATCACGACAGTCCTGGCTGGCTTCGCGATCGCCCAGTCGTCTGGCAGTGTCCAGAGTTTGCGGGGTGCCGAGTTGGAAGATACCCGGGCCGTCGACGGCGTTCACAAACAGATCGAAGGGCGCATGCCGCGCAACTATCGCCAGCAGCCACCTTTAATCCCGCATTCCATCTCCCAGTACCAGATGGACAAGCGCACCAACCAGTGCCTCAGCTGTCACGACTGGACGGTTGCCGGTGAGCGCGGAGCACCAACCTTGTCCATGACCCACTATCTCGATCGGGAAGGCAACCAGCTGGATACCGTTGCCGGAACCCGCTGGTTCTGCAACCAGTGCCACGTTCCGCAGGCCAATGCGCCTGAGCTTGTCGGAAATGACTTTCAATCATCCAACACGTCGCGCTGACAAGGGAACGGGAGACAAGAGATCATGAAAGATCCGAACGACAAACCGAAGCGTGGCCTGATTGGCAGGCTATGGAACGGATTCTGGAGCCCGGTTTCGGCCTTCAGCGTTGGGTTCATCGTCATAGCCGGGTTTCTCGGCGGGGTCCTGTTCTGGGGTGCGTTCAACTGGAGCATGGAGCTGACAAACACTGAGGAGTTCTGTGTTTCCTGCCACACGATGGAAACCAATCTTGGCGAATATCGCGAAACCATCCACTACAATAACCATTCCGGTGTACGTGCGATCTGTTCGGATTGCCACGTTCCGCACGAATGGCAGCACAAGGTCAAGGCCAAGATCATTGCCGTGAAAGACGTCTATCACGAGATCATGGGCACAATCAGCACGCCGGAAAAGTACGAAGCTCATCGGCTTGAAATGGCCTCGCAGGTCTGGCGGAAAATGAAGGCTTCCGACAGCCGGGAGTGCCGCAATTGCCATTCGTTCGAATATATGGACTTCACAATCCAGGAAAACCGGGCGGCAGCCGAACACCAGCGGGCCATCGATGAGAATATGACCTGCATCGACTGTCACCAGGGCATTGCACACGCACTGCCACCGGGACATCTGGAGGAATACAAGCGCATCGTCGATGAGATCCAGGCTGAAAACGCGCCGTTGTCTCCAAAGACTGACGATGTCGCGGCGATCCAGTCCTATGTCGGCAAACTGTCCAAGTAAAACGCTTTGAGCGCCAACGCCAACGTTTGGCGCTCTCAACTGCTCAGAGAAAGAAAAGGCTAAAGTATGCTTGGCATTCTCGATCTACTCGGAACCATTGGGGGCAACATACTCAGCCTGCCCGGTATCCTGGGCCTTGCGCTTGGGATGATGACACGGAACTGGCTGGTTGCCGCAGTGATGGGCGGGCTTGTCGGTGTTTTTGAAACAGTTGTTTTCGCCGGTTTCCATGCTTCTGAAATTGGTTATTTCGACCTTGCGGTCGCAGTTCTGGTCGGTGTTCTGGCCGGCAGCCTTGGCTGCGCCATCCGGCACAGGGGTGCGACGGCCTGAGTTTACCAGCCGGTATTGTCTCGAATAGGATCCAGACAGGCTTCTGATAAAAATTACTTCTCCGCATGTACCGGGTGGACGATGACCTTCCGGCGGGCTACATGCGGGGAAAGCAATCAGTTGCACAGGATCGAAGAGAATTTCCATGAAACTGTATCGGTTCATCACCGGCGTCGACGACAGCGAGTTCTGTCACCGGGTTACCCAGGCTTTGAACAAGGGTTGGGAACTCCAAGGGTCCCCGTCGCTCACCTATGACGCGACGCGCGGTGCCACCATCTGCGGTCAGGCGGTCACCAAGGACGTTGAAGGTGAGACCTACTCGCGCGAAATGAAGCTCGGCGACTACTGACCTGTTGAGCTCGCGGTTGTTCGGCGGTAAGTCCGGTCGCTGCCGCCGAATGTTAGAGTGTGAAAAGATGAAGGCAGATCAGCCTACATCAGATTTTCCACGATCACCGCAATTCCCTGACCACCCCCAATGCACATAGTGGCGGCTCCAAGGCTTTCCTCGCGCCGACGCAATTCATGGATCAACTTGGTCATGATGATCGCGCCCGTTGCGCCGATTGGATGACCGAGCGCGACAGCGCCTCCGTTCGGATTCACCTTTTCCGACGGCAGCCCCAGCTGATCGTTGACGGCACATGCTTGTGCTGCAAATGCCTCATTTGATTCAACGACTGCAAGATCGTCCGGGCCGACGCCGGCTCGCGTCATGGCAATCTGCATCGCTGGTACCGGGCCGATACCCATGATGGCCGGATCGACACCTGCAACGCCATACGAGCGAATGCGTACAAGTGGAACCACACCAAGCTCCCTGGCTTTTTCCGCAGACATCAAGATAAGCGCGGCAGCGCCGTCATTGAGGCCTGATGCGTTTCCAGCCGTGACCAAGCCATCTTTCTTGAACACCGGGCGAAGCTTGGCCATGTCCTCCGGCTTGGCGTCGTGACGAACGTGTTCATCGGTGTCGAACACCGTTTCCCGGCCGCGTCGTCCGACGCTGAGCGGAACGATCTGATCCTTGAACCGGCCTTCCTTAATGGCTTCACTGGCTCTGCGGTGGCTTTCAAGAGCAAATGCATCCTGGCGAGCACGATCTATGCCATATTTCTCGGCAACATTTTCTGCCGTTACACCCATGTGACCTATGCCGAACGGATCGTGCAGGGCACCGGTCATCATGTCGACGATCTGGGCGTCTCCCATGCGTTGGCCAAAACGTGCGCCCGGCAACGAATACCCGGCCCGGCTCATGCTCTCTGCGCCACCTGCGAGTGTAACGTCACCATCACCGAGGGTGATGGCTTGCACAGAAGAGACAATGGACTGGAGACCGCTGCCGCAGAGGCGATTCATGGTTAGCGCGGGTGCATGATCCGGCACACCTGCGTGACGGGACGCAACCCTGGCGATATACATGTCGCGGGGCTCTGTGTGGATCACGTTGCCAAGAAATGCCTGGTCCACAGATCCCGCTTCAATCCCGGCACGCTCAATGGCAGCTTCGGCAACCTTGGTGGCAAGGTCGATCGGCGGCGTGTCCTTGAGCGAGCCGCCAAAACTCCCGACCGCCGTTCGGGCTGCGCTTACGATAACAATCTCTTTCATCGATCCGACCTTGTTTCAATAGACGCTTCCGATCATGCCGTTCCCGGCGCAGGACTTCCAGTCGGCCAAAAGGCGAGCATGCCTGATGCCGATGGTCCTCAGATCTTCAGTAATACGGATCCGGAACGCTGCCCTGACGCGACCATATCATGGGCTTTGGCACAGTCGGAAAGGTCCAGTGTTTCAGAAGTCCGGAATTTGAGAGCGCCCCGCTCAAGCAGACTGGTCATTTGTTGTGTTGCCGTATCCCGCTGTCTCTTTGACAGGATGTAAATCAGCAGGAGGTCGAGCGTCACGGCTTTGAACATCAACGGATAAAACGGCAAGGCCGGGGTCATGTCCTTTGCTGACCCATAGGCGGCAATAGTGCCGCGTTCAGCGATGATACGGGTGTTTGTTTCAGCATTCTGGCCGAATTCCACTTCGACAATGCGATCCACCGGAGCGCCGCCTGTTGCTTCCAAGATCTGGTCTGCAAGCCTTGCATCGCCGTAGTCGAACACATGCTCTGCACCTGCTTGCCGGGCCGCGGCCAGATCGTCCTCACCTCTTGCCGTTGCAATAACCCGGGCCCCGGACGCGGCGGCAACCTGGATTGCCAAATGCCCCACCGTTCCTGCGCCACCGCTGACAAGTACAGTTCGGTCCGAGACCGGACCACCGCCAAGCACTGCCTGAACCGCCGTGAGGCCCGGAATTCCAAGTGCTGCACCAACTTCAAAGGAAACGTTGTCGGGTAACGTGACTGCCTGCTCTTCAGGCAGCGAAATCAATTCTGCCGCAGTGCCGAATGCTCGCTGCCATTGGCCGTTCCAGATCCAGACACGCTCACCCACCCTTGATGGGTCGACGCCTTCACCAACCGCTTCAATGATACCAGCGCCGTCGCTATGCGGAATTATTTTGGCAAATGGCGGTATGGTGACGCCTGGACGCGATCCGGCCCGGGCTTTCACGTCAGACGGATTAACGCCGGAAATGTGCACCCGGACCAGTACCTCGCCAACCGAAGGTGCTGGGTCCGGCAAGGTCTCCAGGCACAAAACGTCTTCAGCAGAACCGAACCGGTCGTATGTGATTGCGCGCATCGGTATCTCCAACCTGGTGCTTGAGCGTGCTCAGCCGCGTCCGACAAATGGCATCTTTGTTGCCATGACAGTCAGGCTCAGCACATTCGCATCGAGCGGCAGTCCGGCCATATAGACAACGGCATCCGCAATATGTTGAGGATTGATTGTCGGTTCCGGGGCAATCTCGCCGTTGGCCTGAGGTACGCCGCCACCCATTTTTGAGGTCATCTCGCTGGCCGCGTTGCCGATATCTATCTGACCGCATGCAATGTCGAACGGACGCCCGTCCAAGGCGGACGATTTGGTCAGTCCGGTGATGGCGTGTTTGGTTGCCGTGTAGGGCGCGGAGAACGGGCGCGGTGTCGACGCCGAAATCGATCCATTGTTAATAATTCGCCCTCCTTGAGGTTCCTGCGCCTTCATCAATCGGAAAGCTTCCTGCGTGCACAGGAACGCGCCGGTCAAATTGGCACTGACCACATTGTTCCATTCCTCAAAGGAGATGTCCTCAAGCGGGACCGCAGAATTTGAAATTCCAGCATTGTTGACGAGAAGGTCAAGGCGGCCAAACCGTGTGCGGATCGCTTCAAACAGGGCCTTTACTGCCGACGGGTCACCAATGTCGGCGGACAGGGGCGTTACGTCGCCACTGGTTTCTGAAGTCAACGCAGCTGCTGTTTCTTCCAGGACGCCCATTCGGCGTCCGGCAACGACAACCCGCCATCCGGCAGATGCCAGGCCACGCGCCACCGCTTTGCCGACACCACTGCCACCACCGGTGACGAGCGCGATCCGACCATCTGCATCAAACCTGTTAGCGTTCATGTCAACTTGCCTTCCAATTCGTCTTCAATGTGGATGTGAATGATTTCGTCAAAGCGCATCTCGGCCTTAAATCCCAATTCAAGTGCGCGTTTTGGCACAAAGTCCCGTGGCCACCCGGAGACAATGCTTGCGATCCCCGCGTCGGGCTCCCGGCGGATAAGCTTTACGGCCTTGTCGCCAGCCACACGCCTCAAGGCGTCGATCTGGTCGCCAACACGAGCGGAGAGACCAGGCATAGTCAAGTTACGGCGAAGGCCAACTGTCTCGGTATCAAGGCGAACGGCATGCACAAAAAAATCGACGGCGGCGCGCGGGCTTGCGAACCAATGCTGAACGCTGTCCTCAACGGGCAAGACGGCCTCCTGACCTGCCAGTGGCTCGCGGATAATATTGGAGAAGAAGCCGGAGGCGGCTTTGTTCGGTTTGCCGGGGCGCACACATATGGTTGGCAGCCGCAGTCCAATACCGTCAAAAATCCCTTTGCGCGTATAGTCGGATACCAGAAGTTCGGTAATCGCCTTTTGTGTGCCGTAACTGGTGAGTGGTGTCAGATGAAATTCGTCGTCGATTTTTTCCGGGAAAGGTTCACCGAATACGGCGAGTGACGATGCGAAAACCAGTCTCGGGCAATAGGGCCGACGCAGACCTTCCTTGCGGATCGCCTCAAAAAGAAAGCGGCTGCCGTCCAGGTTGATCCTGTATCCTTTTTCGAATTCAGCTTCAGCCTCTCCGGAGACGATGGCCGCGAGGTGAATGATCACATCCGGTCTTTCTGTTCCCTCCCGGCCGGAGATCAGGCTTTCGGCTGCACCCGGATCTGCCAGACTGAGCGTTCTTGTGGTTGTGAGATCTTTCAGCGTTTCAGGTGCCAAAGGCTCAACGACATCGGCAAGCGTCAGCCGATCGACCTCAAAACCAAAACAACCCGGCTCAGCTGCGAACCGGGCCACAAGTTTCCGGCCGATCATGCCGGCAGCGCCGATTATCGAGATATGCATGTGCAGAAGTCCTCCGAGGTGGGTTTATGCACCGGGAGAGTGGCGGAGGGTAGAGATTTGTTCTCAGATCGGAGTTTGCACCTGAGCTGAAGTGCTGGATTTTAAGGAAATGGACGATACTAGCCGGCAGATAGCTAGAAGGTTGTGGCCACTGTTTCAGCGCTTTCAGGTCCGCTCACAACGGTACATGCGAAACGGGTCTTTCGAGCTGTCTCGATTAAATTTAGCAACTTATATTATAGCGCGCAGTACATTCCAAATATTCTATTAGCTCTACTGCGTGAACTTAAAATTGCTTCATGCGTATTTATGACAATAAAAACATAAAACAGCGAAACGGTCACTTAACAACTTTGCCTTAGACTAAGGAATTAGCGTCGCAATACGCTATTTACTCTAGGGGGTAACACATGTTGTCGAAATCCAGGAAGTCTTTTGCTGCGGCTATGGCTGCAACTTGTATGTTTGCATTTGGTTCCGCGAATGCGGAAGACGGTGTCAGTGACGCCAAAATTCTGTTCGGCCAGGCGGCCGCTCTTGAAGGACCGGCCGGTGCGCTGGGTACCGGAATGAAACTTGGCATCGAAGCCGCTTTTGCCGAGGCAAATGCAGCCGGTGGTGTTCATGGCCGTATGATTGAGCTTGTCAGCATGGATGACGGCTATGAGCCGGATCGTTCGATTGCAGCTGTCAACAAGCTCATCAACGACAACAAGGTGTTCAGCCTGATCGGTCCGGTCGGTACACCAACTTCCAAGGCGACACAGCCGATTGCCACAGCTGCCAAGGTTCCGTTTGTGGGTCCGTTCACCGGAGCTGGCTTCCTGCGTGATCCGGCGCATGGCAACATTGTAAATGTGCGCGCTACCTACGGCGCTGAAACAGAAGCCTGGATCGAGCATCTCAATGGTGCGCTTGGCCTCGACAAGATCGCGATCCTCTATCAGGACGATGGTTTTGGCCGTGTTGGTCTTGCCGGCGTGCAGGCAGCGCTGGAAAAGCGTGGCCTGGAACTTGTTGCCGAGGGCACATACCAGCGCAACACAACAGCAGTGAAATCTGCGCTTCTGGAAATCCGCAAGGCCAAGCCGCAGGCGGTTGTCATGGTCGGCGCGTACAAGCCGATTGCCGAATTCATCAAGCTGGCCAAGAAAGTCAAGCTCGACGCTGAATTCGTCAATATTTCGTTCGTGGGTTCCAAGGCTCTTTCCGCAGAGCTGGGCGATGCCGGTGAAGGTGTCATCATTTCCCAGGTTGTTCCGTTCCCGTGGGATGTGACAGTGCCGCTGGTGAAAGAGTACCAGGCTGCTCTGAAGGCAAAGGATGCCTCCGCTGAGCCGGGTTTTGTTTCGCTTGAAGGCTACATTGTCGGTCGTTTGGCTGTCATGGGTCTTGAGAAAGCCGGCAAAGACGTCACCCGTGAAGGTTTCCTCGATGCTTTCTGGTCCACAGGTGCATTCGACATGGGCGGTGTAACGCTCACATTCGGTGCCGATGACAACCAGGGCATGGATGATGTGTTCCTGACAACGATCCAGAAAGACGGCAGCTTCGCACCTATCGACAAGCCTGCCAGCTAAGCAAACACATCCGCTGGTCTGACATGCTCAGGCCAGCGGATTTAACGTGTCGTTCCGGTTTCGGGCGTGACGACAGATGCGTGTTTTTTGGGGACTGTGGGTGCCATGCTTGGGTTTCGGGGATTGAGTTTTAGTCGGTCGAATGAAAAGTCGATCTTTAATTTAAGAATTCGCGGGAAGCTTTTTACCGCATTTGCCGGGCTTGTTCTCTTGACGGCAACCGCAATCGGGATCGGTCTGTTCTCGTTTCAAAGGGTGGAGAGCGGCTTTGCGGAACTTTCCGAACAGCGCCTCCCTTCCATTGAAAATGCTGCTCAACTTGCGCTGACAAGTACGGAAGTCGCCACGGCGGCCGCTGCCGTCGCCAACAGCGTCACGCTTCAGTCCCAGGAAGTGTCCTTTCAGGCACTCGAAAAGTCTGTATCGGTCATTGAAGGCATCGAGGCGAAGTTCGTAAAATCCGACGCCAACCGGACAATCGTCGACGAACTGTTTTCCCAAAGCCAGACCTTCCAGCAGACTTTGGGTGTTCTGGACCTCGCGACCAAGGAAAAGATCGCGGCAAGAGAAGCAAAAGACGCCCGCATGGCGGCTCTTTTCAAAGCCTATGACGGTGTCCATAATGCGATCACACCCATTGTGGACGATGCTTATTTCACTGTGGTTCTGGGCGGTGAAGATGCCGCAGAACAAAGCAAATCCCTGGTCAACAGCCTTGCAAATGACGAAATGGGCAAGCTGAGACTTTATCTGGAACTCCGTGCTGAAGTGAACCTGCTTGTCGGCCTTGCCGAAACAGTTGCGTTTGTCGACGACAAGGCATTGATGACCTTGTTTGAGGACAAGATCATCGCAACCAAGGCGAAGATCGATCAATATCAGGGCGAACTGAGCGCTTTGGATTTGAGCACCGGCGCTGACGACGAACTCGATCAACTTCGGACCCTGGCTGCGACGACGCTGGAGAAACGCGGCACGAATTCCCTCAGCATCGGTCAGCAAAAGGCCACGTTGAATGAAGCTATCGGACTGCAGAAAGCCATCGACGATGCGCTTATCATGCAGATTGACGATCAGCTCTTCACCCTGACCATAGACACCGAGACGGCGGTTGAGGAAAACTCTGCCATCATTTCCGATCTCCTGAACAATCAGGTAGGTCAGCTGAAAAGTACGCTGGAAGCACAGGCCTTTGCCAACAAGTTTGTAGCAACTCTGGTTCAAGGTGGTTTGACCGACGACCCGGCAATGCTGGTTCCCATTCAGGAAAAGGTCACGGCAGACGCCAAGCACATGCGCGACGGCTTTGAAGGCCTGAACTCTGAGGAAATCAAAGCCCAGTTGACCGAACTGCTCGCCTATGGCGATCCAGAAAACGGATTATTGAGAGACCATCTGGAAGAGTTGAAGAGCACAGCGGAATCGAATGCTCAAGTCAACGAGATGTTCTATGCAGTGGAGCGTATTGGACGTTCCGTTGCGTCCCTCATCGAAATGGAAATCGCAGCTGTCGATGTTGCGGCCACTCGCATCAACAAGCTGTTTGAAAACGGTTCCATGGCCCTGATTGCTGTTGGACTGGCAAGCCTCGTCATCGCCGGCGCAATCGGTGTCTTTGTTGTCGATCGGGGCATGGTTCGGCCGCTGCTGGGGCTCGTCGATACCACGCGCGCTCTCGCAGACGGTCAACTAGACGTTGAGGTTGCCGGAACTGCCCGCCGCGATGAAATCGGCGACCTGGCGCAGGCGATGGAGATCTTCAAGGAGAATGCCGTCGAACGCAACAATCTGGAAGCTGTGGCAAGGTCCGAACAGGATGCGCAACAGGATCGCCAGAATACCATCGAACATCTGATTACGGATTTCCGCAATGAAATCGAAACCGTGCTCAGCACTGTCACCGGTAATATGGAGCAGATGCAGTCAACTGCGCAGGTCCTGAGCCAGATCTCAAGCGAGACGACGGCTCAGGCCTCCGAGGCGGAAAGCAGCTCTGCTGCAGCCTCTGAAAATGTCGGATCGGTTGCCGCTGCGACCGAGCAACTTGCCGGTTCAATTGCAGAAATCGGCGAGCAGGTTGCCCGGGCTACAGAGATCGTTACCGGTGCTTCGGCAAGTGCCCGGACCACGACCAGCAAAGTCTCTGAACTGGCGGAAGCCGCCAGTCGGATCGGTGAAGTTGTAACTTTGATCCGCGCAATCGCTGAGCAGACCAATCTGCTGGCGCTCAATGCGACCATCGAGGCCGCAAGGGCTGGCGAGTCAGGTAAAGGCTTTGCGGTCGTCGCCGCAGAGGTCAAGGAACTCGCCACTCAGACATCGAATGCAACGGAAGAAATCGCGACGCAAATCGAGGCAATCCAAAGCGCAACGACGGAGAGTGTGACCGCGATCCAGGAAATCCGGGATACGATGGAGCAGGCGGACGAGACCACCTCGGCCATTGCTGCTGCCGTAGAGGAGCAGGACGCTTCGACTTCCATGATCTCCCAGAATGTGCGCGAAGCGGCTGAGGGAACTCAGGGTGTTGCGAGCAGTATCTCCGGCGTCATGAATGCTGTTGCTGAGGCAGCTCAGTCGGCAGGACAGGTGGAAGCGGCCTCAAATGAGGTGGCCGACCATGCAAGCCGGCTGAAAGTCGTTGTCGACGACTTCCTTGCCAGAGTGGCAGCTGCCTGAGGCGAGGTCGAAACAGAAGAGCCTCGGCTTTTCGTCTTAAGGCCCTGAATGACCTTGCAAAAATCACGAGAAGGCGGACATCCTGTGTCCGCCCTTTTCATTGGCGCCGCCTATTTGGATGGCCTGCTATTTGCCTGTGCAGGTGATGCCGCAGTGGTCTCCAATGCCAGCTTGCGCTTTTTGGCGAAGGCTTCGCGGCGCTCGCGCTCTTCGCCGATGCGGAAGGACATTTCGACGAAATCGAGGTGATCACGCGCGGCGGCCTCAGCTTCACCCGGGTCTCCAGACATCACGGCATCTGCAATGCGAATATGTTGTTGCAAAAGCAGGTCGCCGGAGCCGTCGACAGTGCGTAGATAGCGGCGATTGTAAAAGACGCCGCGCTGAGTGAGATCATAGATGGACCGCATCATGTGGATCAGCATGGCATTGTGGCTGGCATTCACGATCGCGGTATGCAGGCGAACATCCGCCTGTTCCGAAGTGTCCAGGTCACCCGCTTCATGGGCCTGTTTCAACTCTTCGATGATCTCGGCGACTGCCGCCTTGTCAGAGGGAGTGCTGCGCTCAGCCGCCAGGCGCGTGGCAAAGGCCTCCTGCTCTTTGCGATATTCAAGATAGTCGTAAAACGCCATGCCGTGCCGAGCATAAAGATCGATGAGCGCGGGTGTCATGGCCTGTCCGGAGAGCTGAGCGACGAAAGTGCCCTCACCGTGACGGACATGAAGCAGTCCAAGTTCCTCCAGCCGCTTGAGTGCATCGCGAACCTTGGGACGCGAAACGTCGAATTTTTCCGACAATTCCCGTTCTGACGGCAATCGAGCGCCTTCAGGAAGGATGCCCTGGACGATCAGGTTTTCGATCTGGTTCGCTACCAGGTCAACCACTGACTCCGCAGCTATCGGCTCGAACAGACTGTTGAGATCATTCATGCGGCACCTCCGTTAGCAGAGGTAATATTGGTTTACCTCAATGGCAAGTGTTTTTCCTGATAGAGCCAAAAAACCCAACAAGATTCAGTTTCTTATGGGTTCAATCTGAGAATGAATTGGCGCGATGCATGATAAGAGGTAAATAAAATTGTTGACTGATTAAGTGGATAATTTTATTTACCTCTGTGTCTTAGTTGCGGGGCAGCTGCTTGAATGTCGCTGTCTCGGTCTTGTGGAGGAGTTACGATGACCAAATTTTTGACCGGCCTTATTCTAGCCGCCGGCCTTGCTGCCCAGCCCGCCATTGCCGCCGACAAACTGCTGCTGAAGGTACCGGTAGCGTTTTCGACCGAGCTTCCGAGCCTCGGCACGCCGATCCCGCGCGTTGCCGAAGAGGTCGAAATCATGTCCGGCGGAACGCTGCGTATGAAAGTCTACGAGCCTGGCAAACTGGTGCCGGCCTTTGAAATTCTGGACGCGGTGTCCTCCGGTAAAATCAACGCTGGCTACACCACAGCCGGATATTGGGCTGGGAAGATCCCGGCTGCGCCGCTCTTTTCGGCCATTCCGTTCGGTCCTGAAGCAGGCGAATACATGGCCTGGATCTATTACGGCAACGGCCTGGATCTTTATCAGCGCATGTATGACGAAGCCGGTTACAATGTGAAGGTTCTGCCGTGCGCCGTCATCGCTCCGGAAACATCCGGCTGGTTTTCAAAGGAAATCAATTCCACCGAAGATCTCAAGGGCCTGAAGATGCGTTTCTTCGGTCTTGGCGGCAAGGTGATGGAGAAACTTGGAGTTGCCACGTCGCTCCTGCCTGGTGGTGAGATTTTCCCGGCACTTGAGAAGGGTGCAATCGACGCGACCGAGTTCTCCATGCCAGCCATCGACCAGCGCCTCGGCTTCCACAAGGTGGCCAAGTACAATTACTTTCCAGGCTGGCATCAGCAGGCCACTGTTTTTGAGCTTCTCATCAACAAGGATGTCTGGAACGAGGCCTCTGAACAGCACCAGCACATTCTGGCAGAAGCCTGCAAGGCGTCCATGGCCGACAGCTTTGCTGAAGGTGAAGCCCTGCAGTTCGACGCTCTGAAGCGCAACGTAGAAGAAAACGGCGTTGAAATCCGCAAGTGGAGCCCGGAGATGCTGCAGACTTTCCGGGATACCTGGGAAGAGGTTGCGGCTGAAGAAAGTGCCAACAACGAGTACTTCGCTGAAGTTTATGCCGACCTCAGCCAGTTCCGGTCGAACTACGATCTTTGGGAAAAGAACGCGTTCTTGCCGCGCTTCTGATCCGGCATTTGCCGTGCCCGGCTTGCCGGGCGCGGCCACAGTGTTTTCAGCCAATCGAGTTTCTGGCGCAACGAGGAGCGCCCACGGGTGAGCTGCGGCTGACTTGAGGAGGAGAGGTGCGATGAGCACGAATGTCAATTACCAGGGCGATCTCGCCGAGACCTACGAGGCGGTAACGGAGCACGAGGATCAGGATCGTTTTGGTCTTGCCGTGGCGATCGACAATTTTGTGAAAGTCACTGGCCACGTCGTCATGTTGGCGAACCTTGCCCTGATTGCAGCCATCGTCACCCAGGTCGTCCTGCGTTATGCCTTCAATCTGAATTTTCCAAAGCTCGACGAACTGCAATGGCACTTCTACGGTCTCGTGACCATGGTCGGCGTCTCTTATGCGCTGACGACCGACAGTCACGTTCGAGTTGACCTGCTGCATATGCAGTTGTCACGGCGTGCACAACGCGTCGTAGAAATTCTGGGAATCCTGTTTCTGCTTGCACCCTTCATCTGGCTGATGATCGATCAGGGGTTCGATTATTTCGTTGAAAGTTACCGTGTCAACGAACGGTCGTCCTCGGCCACCGGCCTCGCTTACCGCTGGGCGTTCAAGGCCATCATTCCCATCAGTTTCGTGCTTCTGGGTATTGCCGCCACCGCGCGCCTTTTGCACGACGTTCACGCCATTTTCGTTGCCGACCCAAGCGAGCGGCAAGGTGGCGGCTTCACGCGCCTTTTGGTGCTGATCGGTATTTTCACCCTTATCACGGCCGGTTTGTCGACGCTGGTTGAAACAACGGAAGAAATGCTCGTCATAGCCATGTTCATGAGCTTTGTCGGGTTGTTGTTCACTGGATTTCCGGTTGCGTGGACCCTGGCCGGAACCGGCATGATTTTTTGCGGCCTCGCCTATCAGTTCGACATGGGCAACATGGCCTGGACCGGTCTTGAGGACACTTTCACCGGGCTTGATTACCTGACCCTTGGTGCCGTCGTGAACCGTGTTTACGCGGTCATGTCGAATGCGGTTCTGGTGGCGCTGCCGATGTTTATTTTCATGGGACTGATGCTTGACGAAAGTGGTGTAGCCGAGCGGTTGATGACGTCGATGACCCGCCTCTTCGGAACCGTGCGCGGAGGGCTAGCCATCACCGTCACGCTGATCGGCATTATTCTCGCGGCATCAACCGGTATCGTCGGTGCTTCGGTGGTTCTTCTCGGCGTTCTGTCCCTTCCGGCCATGATGCAGCATCGCTATTCAAAGACCCTCTCAACCGGTGTTGTTGCCGCGTCCGGCACGCTGGGTATTCTGATCCCGCCTTCGATCATGCTTGTCATCATGGCGGACCAGATGGCGCTTTCGGTTGGGGACCTCTTCATGGCGGCTGCAATTCCCGGAATGCTGCTCGGAGCGATCTACCTGCTCTATATTTTCGGCCTTGCGCTGCTCAATCCGAAAGCTGCTCCAGCTCCTGACGGCGCGCGTTCACCCGACTGGGCGGCGATAAAGGATATCTTTGTCGCCCTTATCCCGCCGTTGGCGCTGATCTTTGCCGTGCTCGGTTCAATTTTCGCCGGTATTTGCACACCAACCGAAGCGTCAGGTATCGGGGCGATCGGAGCGACCCTTCTTGCACTTGCCTACCGCAAGCTGACTTTCACCAAAACCTGGAACGTGCTCAAGGCGACTTTCAACACCACCGCCTATATCTTTGCGATCTTTCTTGGCGCGACAGTGTTTTCCTTCGTGTTGCGTGAGCTGGGCGGAGATGAGCTGATTGAAAGCATGGTTTCTTCAACGGGTCTCGGCCCAAGCGGCACCGTGATCTTCATTCTCTGCATTGTCTTCCTGCTGGGTTTTGTACTCGACTGGATCGAAATCACATTGATCGTGCTGCCGCTCATGCGCCCGATCGTCAATGGACTGGGTCTGGATATTCCAGGATTCGGTGCGATGGACGAGCCTGCTCTCGTCTGGTTCGTGATCCTGGTGGCGGTCACATTGCAGACTTCGTTCCTGACACCGCCGGTCGGATTCTCTCTCTTTTATCTTAAAGGGGTCTGCCCGGAGGGGATCAAGCTGACCGACATCTATAAAGGCATCATACCCTTCGTGCTGTTGCAGCTCTTCGGCCTGGCTCTGGTCTTCATGTGGCCTGCGCTCGCGACGTGGCTGCCATCAGTCGCATACTGACAATGAAGCGGGTCTGGTGACTGGGCCCGCTTCCTTACCTCGATGAGGCTCGACATGAGCAAAGATGATCTGATCCAGAAACTGAAAAAGATTGTCGGCAACCGCCATTGTCTGACAGAGCCCCAAAAGACCGAACGTTACCGGAAAGGTTTCAGGTCGGGAGAAGGCGAGGCGATTGCCGTCGTTGTTCCCGGATCGCTGGTTGAAATGTGGTCGGTGCTTCAGGTGGTTGTCTCTGCTGATTGCATCGTCATCATGCAGGCCGCCAATACGGGTTTGACCGAAGGGTCGACACCTAAAGGCCACTATGACCGCGACGTTGTGATCATTTCGACGCTGCGCCTCGACAAATTGCATATTCTTCAAAATGGGCAACAGATCATCAGTCATCCGGGCGGGACCCTGTTCAATCTTGAGAAACAGCTCAAGCCTTATGGCCGGCAACCGCATTCCGTGATTGGGTCTTCCTGTATCGGTGCGTCGATTATCGGCGGTGTCTGTAACAATTCCGGCGGTGCTCTGGTCCGCCGTGGTCCGGTTTACACCGAACTGTCACTTTTCGCGCAGATCAGCGATACAGGGGAATTGCAGCTCGTCAATCACCTGGGCATCGATCTGGGGCGAACACCAGAGGAAATCCTTGGCCGCCTCGACGCGGGCGAGATTGACCCAGCTTGTGTGCACGCGGACGCCGGGCGTGCCTCCGACGAAAGTTATGGAAGCCGTGTCCGTGATGTGGATGCGGCAACACCGGCACGGTACAACGCCGACCCGTCAGGCCTCTACGAAGCGTCAGGTTCTGCGGGCAAAGTGGCGGTGTTCGCCGTACGTCTGGACACATTTCCCATCGAAACAGGCGAAAAGGTCTTTTACATCGGCACAAACGAGACTGCGGAACTCTCCGAGCTGAGACGCCGATTGCTGACCGAATTGCCAGAACTGCCTGTCAGTGGTGAGTATCTTCACCGGGAGTGCTTTGATGTCGCGCACCGCTACGGCAAAGATACGGTGTTGATGATCCACTGGCTTGGAACCGACAGGTTGCCTTTCTTCTTCGCTCTCAAGGGGGCAATGGATGCCCGGTTGAACAAGTTTCCCTTTTTGCCAAAAAACCTGACAGACAGAATGATGCAGCTGTTTTCACGCCTGGCGCCGGAAGCATTGCCCAAAAGAATGCTGCAGTACCGTGATCGGTTTGAACACCATCTGATCCTGAAAGTGTCAGGTGAAACCGCGGCTCTGACTGAAGCAATTCTAAATGAGACCGTCGGCTTGCATGGCTGGTTCCTGTGCGACGGCAAGGAGGCCGGCAAGGCGATGTTGCACCGGTTCGCGGCAGCAGGTGCAGCCGTTCGCTACGGTGCGGTGCATCCGAAAGACTGCGAAGACATTCTGGCGCTTGATATTGCCCTTCGGCGGAATGATCCGGACTGGTACGAGACCTTGCCTGCGGAGATTGAGGACCAATTGGAAGCCAAACTCTACTACGGCCACTTCCTCTGTCATGTTCTTCATCAGGACTATGTGGTCAAAAAGGGGTGCGACCCATCTGCGTTGAAGAAACGCATGCTTGAACTTCTCGACAAACGTGGTGCGGAGTATCCGGCCGAGCACAATGTCGGCCATCTGTACGAAGCCAAGCCTGCTTTGGCCTCGCACTATCAGACACTTGATCCGACAAACAGTTTCAATCCCGGGATCGGGAAAACGTCTCGTGAAAAGCACTATGGCTCCAGCGGATGTTCCTGCTGTGGAGCCGCTGCGGAATAGGTCATCACATAAAGAAGTGGAGGGTGGCTGCGGGCGAATTTCTTCTTAGAACGTCAGCATTGCCTCAAAAACCTTTCGATAGGTTGAGGTCGCCGCTTCTGCCTCCACTTGGCCCTGCCGATGGAGATTGCTGAGACCAGGTGCTGCGTTGATCTCGAGAACAACGGCAGCTTTATCACCGCTGTGTTCGTCCGGAACGATCAAATCGATGCCGGCATAGCGCAGGTGGAGAGCTTCTGCGGCCCGCAAGGCAGTTGAAACAAGTTCAGGTGTCAGGCTGTTGGTGATCAGATGTGCTGTCCCACCGGATGACAGATTGCAAACCGGCAGAAGGCTGGCAGTTTGCCCTATTTCCGGAACCGTATCCAATGTCAAACCTTGCTGTGCCAATTCGACCGGGATGCGCGGGTCGGACTTGTCGAGCTTCGTTTGATCGTTGATCAGGTCCGCCACGCTCCTGCTGCCGTCTCCGGTCACGGCCGGTTTGAAACGCTCAAACGCAAGCAGGATCTCGCCGTCAAGAACAAGAACCCGCAAGTCTGTTCCCGGCACAGCTTCTTGCACGAGCAAAGCCGGGTGCCGTGTCGAGAGTTCTTGAAGGGCGGTCAACAGTTCACCGCTCGTAGCTGCCTTTACAACGTCGCGGCCTTCCTGACCCTCGTTCGGTTTAACGAACACCGGATAGCCGGTCGCGTCTGCGAACCGATGGACATCCACTGACAACTCAGCGCCAGCGCCAAAACTTTCGGCGGGAACAAAGAGACTTGCCGGGGTGGCCAGTCCCGCCCGCTCCAAGAATCGGCAGGCATAGGCCTTGTCTTTTGCAATTTCGGCTGCGCCATAACTGTTAATGTCGAAGCGGCAACCTTTGAAAAAGCGTTTTTCTCCCGAGGGCCCTTCGATCAATCCTGCATGTCCATAAGGATCACCGGCTGTCAGTCGCAGTCCTTTTTCAGCGCAATAGGTTTCAAGTAACTGAAAGACGATTGCCTGATCTGAGGAGCCGGCGGATTTTGCCAATTTTTCGTCCAAGGCATCTTCCGCCGTTGCGGTCAGTTTTTGTTCTGACGGGCGTTGGCCAGATAGTCGATCTTGAAGAGGTCAGGGTTAGTCGGTCCGTTGGAAACAACATTATAGACCGCGACAGACGTGTCGTAGCCCTGCTGGTCGGTGACCGTCCACTGCTTCAGCGCAAAGTCCTCCGCGTCGAAAATCAGCGTCAATGTGCCGGAGTTGAACTTGGTCTTGTCGAAGATTGTTACGGTGACGAGGTCTTCTTCCACCAAAACATTGGTAACATTTGTGTCCCGTTGCAGGTCGATGCTGTCTGACAAGAGGAACCGTAGTGGGGTCTGGCCAAGTGGCCAGATGTCCTGGGTGTTCAGTTTGCGGTCACGAACAGAGACCGATTTGCCGTCTGCAACGATGTCCAGAACGGACGGCTTGTTGTAGTAAAACCGTACCTTGCCGGGTCGCGCCATATAGAACTTGCCGTCGGACTGGCTGCCATCGGGACCGAACTGGATAAAGTCTCCATGCATCGTCTTCACGGCATTGAAGTAGGTGTTCAGTTCCTCAAGGGTTGTCTTTTCTTTCTCGCTCAAGGCTTGAGCGGGCAAAAGGGCCGTCACCGTGAGAGCGCCTGCCAGGGCCACGCGGACCAGTGGTTTGACAAAGCGATGGGCGAAACGGTTCAGCATGGTTTTCAATCCTAATCGTTTGTGCCGTGACACTCGGACCAGTAGCTAGGGTCAGTGTGTGGCAAAGCTTTGGCGTTTGGCAATCAAAACTCGTCTTCCACGCCGTTTTGTACCAGAATTTCGCGTTTTCCGGCATGATTGGCCGCGCTAATCACGCCTTCTTGTTCCATGCGTTCAATCAAAGATGCCGCCCGATTGTAACCGATTGAAAGACGTCTCTGGACATAGGACGTTGAGGCTTTCTTATCCCGCAGCACAATGGCAACAGCCTTGTCATAGAGCTCGTTGCCTTCGCCGCCGCCTGCAAGGCCGCCGCCACCATCATAAGAACCGTCGCTCGCATCTTCCTCTTCGGTAACAGCCTCCAGGTATTGTGGCGTGCCCTGAACTTTCAGATGTTTCACAATATCTTCAACTTCACCATCGGAAACAAACGGGCCATGGACACGCTGAATGCGGCCGCCGCCAGCCATGAACAGCATATCGCCCATGCCAAGCAGCTGTTCTGCACCCATTTCACCCAGGATCGTACGGCTGTCGATCTTGGATGTTACCTGGAAGGAAATCCGGGTCGGGAAGTTGGCCTTGATCGTCCCGGTAATGACGTCGACAGACGGTCGCTGAGTCGCCATGATCAGATGGATTCCGGCGGCGCGGGCCATCTGGGCAAGGCGTTGGATCGCGCCTTCGATATCTTTGCCCGCGACCATCATGAGGTCGGCCATCTCGTCTACGACGACGACGATATAAGGCATGGCCTCAAGCGGAAGTTCCTCTTCCTCGTAGATCGGCTGCCCGGTTTCACGGTCAAAACCGGTTTGAACCGTTCGCGTGAAGCTTTCGCCCTTTTCCAGTGCCTGCTTGATGCGGGTATTATAGCCGTCGATGTTCCGGACGCCCATCTTGGACATCTTCTTGTAGCGGTCCTCCATTTCCCGGACGGTCCACTTCAGAGCAACAACGGCTTTGTTCGGATCGGTGACAACCGGCGTCAACAAATGCGGGATGCCGTCATAGATGGACAGCTCCAGCATCTTTGGATCGATCATGATCATTTTGCACTGGTCCGGCGTCAGCCGGTAGAGCAGCGACAGGATCATTGTGTTGATGGAGACCGACTTTCCGGAGCCCGTCGTACCGGCCACAAGCAAGTGCGGCATGCGCGCCAGATCGGCCACAACACTTTCACCGTTGATTGTCTTGCCGAGCGCCAATGCAAGTTTCGACTTGGACTTTTCGAAGTCCTGCGCGGCCAGAAGTTCGCGCAGATAAACGGTTTCACGCCGCGCGTTCGGAAGCTCGATACCGATCGCGTTCTTGCCGGGAATGACGGCTACACGCGCCGAGATCGCGCTCATGGAGCGAGCGATGTCATCGGCAAGACCAATCACGCGGGACGATTTGATGCCAGGCGCCGGTTCCAGCTCATACAATGTGACGACCGGACCGGGGCGAACCTCGATGATTTCGCCACGAACACCGAAGTCTTCCAGGACACCTTCAAGGATACGCGCATTTTGTTCCAAAGCATCGGCCGAAAGTCCCGGCACTTTGCCGGCGACTTTGGGTTCTTCAAGCAGGCGCAACGGCGGCAGCTCGTACTCCTCCGGTGCCCCAAGGAAGGACGGCTGTGCTTCATCAATCGCACGCTTGCTCTGTTTCGGACGTGGCGCGGCCGGAATGACCCGTCCCGCCTGAGCTGCTGCTTGCGCATGCTGACCCGATTGCTGCGAGGGGGCCGGTGGCTGTTCCGGCGCAGCGATGCCAACAGGAACAGCAGGGCGCCCGGTAACGGGTCCCTTGTCGATCAGGAGATCGTCAGGCGCAAAACTCTCACCCTCGTCTTCGAAGGGCGGTTCCTGATAAGCGTCGTCATGGTCGAAATCGTCGCCGCCACGACCGCGGTCGTAAAATTCATCGAGACCGTCGTCATCCTGTGGCATCAAACGGCCCCTGAGGGCGCGTTTGAAGACACTCAGACGGCCACCCCGATGGTCTTCTTCCGGCCCATAATCGATGTCGTCCTCGTCTTCATCCCAGTCCTCGTCATCCGGCTCAGGCCGTGATCGTTTGAGGCCTGTCAGGCGGCGAAGATGCGCACCTGCCGACATGCGCCAATGTTCCATTTGCCCGACAAAGGCTGTTGCCATCATACCAAGGCGGGATTCACTTTCATCATCATCGAGGCCCAGCTCGTCTTCAATAGCGCGGCCGTGACCGGACGGAGCTGCTGTCGGCTCGACGCGTTCCTTTGGCTGACCTATGGAACCGAGCCACCCGGCAGCGGCAAGCAGGAACAATATGGCCGGAACGCCAAGGCCAAGGCCGCCGACAATAGTGGCCGCGCCGCTGGTCATGTTCCCGGTGATCAGGGCCGGAAAGTTATGGACGGTGTCGCCAAGGAACCCGCCCAGCCCAGTGGGGAGCGGCCAGCTTTCAGGCACCGGAAGTGCCGCTAGAGCGCCTGCGGCAAGGCCAGAACCAATGAACCAGTACAAGAGCCGCCTTCTGCCGATGCCGAGCGTGTGACCTGTCATTAAGCGCCAGCCCCACAGGACGAGCGGAACCAGGAAAACGGCCGTTGCCAGGCCGATGGTCTGCATCAGGATGTCGGAGATGACGGCGCCCGGTGCACCGAGGGCATTGCGTACGGGACCTTCGGTTGCGTGGTTCAGGCTTGGATCGGCAACCGACCAGGTTGCAAGGCTCGCCGCCAGCATGGCTGCGAGTGCAATGATGCCAAGGCCAGACGCGCCCACGAGATTGCGCCGAAGGAAGCGCTTGAGCGGACTTTCCGTATCCAGCAGGTCTGCCGCTGTCCGGCGGCCGTTTCCGCGAACTGCACCGGCCCGTCTCATGACTTGTCTCCCAACCAGTTTGCAAATCGTTCAAGGGCGATTTCGGTCTGTTCCAGCGATGCTGTCAGTCCAACCCGAATGTAGTGGCGTCCCGGGTTGCTGCCGTCGGATTGATCGGAGGCGAGATAGCTGCCGGGCACGACTTTCACACCGATATCGGTCCACAAGGATCGGGTGACAGCGACACCATCTCCCCACCTAGACACGTCAAGCCACAAGAAGAACCCGGCTTCCGGCGTAACCTTTCCAAGGATTGGGCCAAGGTGGCGCTCAGCGGCCTTGAATTTTTCGTTGTAGAGCCGACGGTTCTCAACGACATGCGCCTCGTCCTGATAGGCTCTGACAGCCACTGCTTGCGCAGGCAGAGGTACCTGAGGGGCGGCGAGGCCCCGAAATCTCGACCATTTTTCCAGAAAAACGGGATCACCAGCGGCAAAGCCGCAGCGCAGCCCTGCCAAATTAGAGCGCTTGGACAGGGAATTCAGCACAATGATATTGGCAAAATCGGTGCCCATGGCCTTGGCGGCTTCCAGAATACCTGGGGGTGGTGTCTCCCGATATATTTCCGAATAGCACTCATCCGCGAAGATGTAGAACCGGTGCTTGCGCGCCATCCCGATCAACCGCTGCCAATAGGCAATGTCAGCGACAAAGCCTTCCGGATTGGTCGGCGAGGCAACATAAAAAGCGACGGTTCTGTCGAGCAACTCCGTGTTCAGGCTGTCGAGATCAGGCAGAAAGTTGTTGCCGGGAACTGCGTCAAGCAAAATGGCTTCCCCGTCGGCAACATGGGCAGCTGCAGCATAAGTCTGGTAAAACGGGTTGGGCAGAATAACGGCGGGATGGTCGAGACCCTTGTCCAACTGATCTCGCGCCGCGATTGCGCCAAATGACAGGCCTTCGCGCGAACCGTTCAGCGGCAAGACACCGTGCTCTGCGTCAACCATGCCACCAAGCGAATAGCGCTTGTCGAGCCAGGCGGTGATGGCCTGACGGAATTCAGGCGATCCCTTGATCGGCGGATATCTTCGAAAACCGGCGAGATTCTTGGACAAGACTTCGCCGGTGAAATCCGGAATTGCATGTTGTGGCTCACCAATGGTCATGATGATTGGGTCAAGACCAGGTGACTCGCCTTCCAGCAGTTCTGCAAGGCGTTGAAACGGATTGGAGCTCGGCAGGCATGCTCCGCGCTGATAGGCATTTGGGCTGGCAGTCATCAAGGATCCGCAGTCGTTACGCATAACTTTGAGATGACCCTATCGCCCACATGGTAAAGCTCTTATTAACCAAGCAGGCAGTCTTATGATTTTCAGCCATGAATTGAGCCGACATGACCGCTTTTTTTCGTTGTTCCTATTGAGAGGGCTTGCGGGTGGTCTGACTTGTTTCACTGGCCGGGCTGGCGGACAAGAATTGCTTGTTTAATGGCAAAGGTTTTGCTCTGATCTGGCCAGAAAATAATTGAGCCCGGGGAGCCTTTTTCGTGACTGAACAGCCTAAGACCGTCGTTTGTTTCGGAGATTCGCTCACATGGGGATTCAATCCGGCCGACAAGTCCCGTTTCGGGCACGACATCCGCTGGACGCGTTTGCTGCAAAAAGAGCTGGGTCACCGATATTACGTGGTTGAAGAAGGGATAAATGGCCGCACGACCGTGTTCGAAGACCCTGTGCGCGGTGACAAGAACGGGCTGGCGCATCTGGACGGCGTTCGCAAAACCCACATGCCCATCGACATCATGACCATCATGCTGGGGACGAACGATCTGCAGGACCGTTTCTGCATGAGCGCGGATGCAATTGGACGTGCCATGGGCAGGATCCTCTTCGCCGCGACCCGTGCGACGGATGATGTCGAGGGTCGAGCTCCGAAAGTGCTGTTGATGGCACCACCGCCACTGGGTGACTTCACTGGAAAGGAATTTGCCGGCATCTATTCAAATGCCCACGGCGGAGAGCAATCGAAACTGATCGCAGGCGTTTACCGACAAATCGCAGAGGAATATGGCGTTGGGTTTTTTGATACGTCCAGCGTGATTTCCGTGAGCGACATTGATGCCGTTCACTTTGAGGCTGCTCCGCAGGCGAGCCTGGCAAAAGCGATTGCTGCTGAAGTGCGCGCTCTCGACGCAGCCTGACTTACTCACCCAGTTTTTCGAGCGCCTTGCGAATACGAACCCTGACCGATCCGGCAGTTTCAATGTCGCGGGCAGCCGTCAAGATATTACGGACCTGGCTGGTCAATTCAGGATATGCAAGTGCCAGAACGGCAAGGTCATAGTAGGCCCATGCCCGTACAAACTTGTTGTCGCTGCGCGTTCCGCTTTTAACAAATCTTTCGAGTTCTTTCTGGGGCACCAGCGCCAACTGGAGCCTCTCGAAATACTGAAGAATATGCAGCTTCGCTTCCCAATGTGTGATTGTGGAGAGCGCGCCGAGATGTTGTCGTGTGAGGTCTTCAGGAAGCGGCGCACCTTTCAGATCAAAGTGGTGCTTGAGAAGCCAGGTGGCACCGCGCTGGCAGTCCTCGATCTCGCACAGTCCGATCAGAGCCTGGAGAAAAACCGGATTGGACCGTTCCCCTTCGAAAAGGTCCTCCAGCTCGCCGGTGTTTTTGCCGTCCCACGCCGAAAGTATGGTGCGAAGTGTTTCTGACATGGGAGCAATCAGAAGTCGACCGTCAGGCCTTTGATCTCCCAATCGTCATAGCGTGTCGGCTCCAATCCTCCGCGGCCGTTCACCTCTTCCGGCATCGCTTCTTGCCTGTCATCGATCTTCTTGCGTCGTGCTTCCGCTTCCATCAGGGCGCGCTGGGCAGCAGGCGGCAGATCCTCAAATCTCTTTCTCGGGACAGCCTCGATTTCCGTCTTCAAGGAAGGTGCGTCGGCTTGCGAATAGGCAGCGGTCGCTGTGTCCGGTTTGTCCGTCATGGTTCCTGTTCATCCGGATTACGCTTTTGTCATGTGTTTATAGGGCAATCTTGCCAAAAATGGCAGCAGTTCCCATCTTGAAAAAGAAACTGATGCGCGAAAGCACGGTGACGGGCCAGGATCGAACCGAACAAGGAAATGGAAACAGGCGGCGATGAATTACATTCGCACAGCAATGCTTTTGGCGGCGATGACCGCCTTGTTCATGGGTATCGGTTTCATGATCGGCGGCCAGGCAGGCATGATCATTGCCCTGGCTATTGCTGCTGCCATGAACCTTTTCAGCTATTGGAATGCCGACAAGATGGTCTTGCGCATGCATCATGCGCGAGAGGTCGATGAGCGTTCAGCACCCGATTTTTATCGAATGGTACAGCGTTTGGCGCAGAATGCGGATCTGCCAATGCCGAAGGTCTATATCATCGACAACCCACAGCCGAACGCATTCGCCACCGGCCGAAACCCCCAAAATGCTGCCGTTGCCGCAACCACTGGACTTTTGAATATGCTGACGCCAGAGGAAGTTGCTGGCGTCATGGCACATGAACTGGCCCATGTGAAAAACCACGACACCCTGATCATGACGATCACCGCGACCATCGCCGGCGCCATTTCCATGCTGGCAAATTTTGCTTTCTTTTTTGGCGGCAACAGGAATAATCCACTTGGCATTGTCGGCATGTTGCTGATGATGATTGTTGCTCCCATGGCCGCAATGGTCGTGCAGATGGCGATTTCGCGGACGCGTGAATATGCAGCTGACCGAATGGGCGCAGAAATCTGCGGCGAACCTATGTGGTTGGCATCTGCACTTGGCAAGATAGCAGGCGGTGTGAAACGGATTCACAATCCCGATGCGGAAGCAAATCCGGCGACGGCGCACATGTTTATAATGAACCCGTTGTCCGGCGAGCGAATGGATAATTTGTTTTCCACGCACCCGAACACCGAGAACCGGATCAACGAATTGCGTAAAATTGCCGATGGTGGGCTTGGAACCGGCGGCCGGATGTCGTTTGGCCGTAGCGCGGCTCCGCAATCCGGTCCCTGGTCCGGATCTGGACGATCCGAACCGGCAGGTTCTCCACACAGGCCAAAAGGCCCTTGGGGCTGAGCACAGCGTGAACTCTTAAAAACTTCTTTGCCAACTGCCCTCAGCGCCGTAAACTTGCGATATCGCGCCGCAGCCGGAGCCCCCGCCTGCGGCGCTTGGTTTTCCTGAACATGGTAAGATGACTTGACGAGACAGCCGAACAACAATCGTAAACCTGCTGCCAGTGATGGAAGCCAGACAGCGGACAAGCCGGGCTTTGCTGCGCGCAAGGTCGCCGCTGATATTCTGGGCAACGTGGTTCACAAGAAACGCCCACTGGATGGAGAGCTGGACACGCAGTCAGGCCATTCCGGTTTTCGTGCGCTTGCCGGCAACGACAGGTCCCTGGTGCGTGCCATCGTCGGAGCGAGCCTGAGACACAGGGGCGAGATCGTCGAAATTCTGACCAGGCTGCTGGACCGGGATATTCCTGAAAAAACAGGCCGGGTTCTCGACATCCTTCATGTTGCCATCGCCCAGATGCTTTTCCTTGATGTGCCGGACAGGGCCGCAGTTTCGTTGGCGGTCGACCATGCGGGCCTGGATCGCCGGGCTCGGCCCTACAAAGGGCTGGTGAACGGTGTCTTGCGCCGCCTTGGGCGTGAACGCGCCGATGTCACAGACGAACTTGACGCCGAACGTCTCAACACTCCGGATTGGCTTTGGACCACTTGGCAGGAGGCCTATGGTGAAGACCTGGCGCGCAAGATATCCAGTGCACATCAAAGGGAAGCTGGGCTGGATCTGTCCGTCAAGGGTGACTCAGCCGAATGGGTGCAGCGCCTGGAGGGGGTTCCTGTCGGTGCAGGCAGCGTGCGTCTTGTCAAGAAAGGTGCCGTTGAGGCCCTGGAAGGGTTCGGCGACGGTGCGTGGTGGGTTCAAGATGTCGCCGCCGCACTTCCAGTGCGGCTGCTTGGGGATGTTGCTGGCTTGAATGTTGCTGATCTGTGTGCGGCACCTGGGGGCAAGACAGCGCAGCTTGCAGCTGCGGGAGCCAATGTCACGGCAATCGATATCTCCAAAAGCCGGCTCAAGAGGCTCTCGGAAAATATGCAGAGGTTGGGATTGTCGGTCTCAACCGTTGCCTCGGACCTTCGACGTTATGAACCGTCTGAGCCATTCGACGCTGTCTTGCTCGACGCGCCTTGCAGCGCAACCGGCACCATCAGGCGGCATCCGGATGTTCCCTGGATCAAGAAGCCTTATGACATTGAAAAGTTATCGGAAATTCAAGCCGAGCTGTTGGATCGAGTGGTCGACTGGGTCAAACCTGGTGGGCTGATTGTCTATTGCACCTGTTCCCTTGAACCAGCAGAAGGGGAAGCACAGGTAAGCGCGTTCCTTGCGCGGCAAGCCGGGAAAATTGAGGTTGTCGAAATTGACGCCGTTGAAATCGGTGGACTTACCAAATGCGTCACCGCTGAGGGCTATTTGCGTTGCCTGCCGTGTTACGAGGCTGGTGAAACACCGGAAACATTGGGAATGGATGGATTTTTCGGTGCCAGATTCAGACGGTCTTAACGTGGCATAAACTGTTCACTTGCAATGATTCCCTAAATGAAATGCTAACCTTAACGATCCGTTTCTTCAGTTTGTGATCGGAGAGTATCATCGTCGCGCGTGAACCATCGGTGTTGGAGATGGTTTGGTGAATATCGCAAGCCTCAATGAAAGAAGCCGGATCTGGCGTCTTGTGGCCCTGCATGTTTGGCAACGCTCCCTGAAATGGATGCATGGCGGACCGCTGTTTCGCATGCAGCCGTTTTCGTCTGTGCCTGCGCGGCTTCTAATTGCGCCCCAGGATTTGCGGACCGCTGACGCGACCAATGCGACCGATATCTACGGCGGACGGTTTCTTTTCTCCGGGCACCTGGTGGAAACTCAGGGCAAATCACCTTTCGAACTGAAAGCCGTGCATGAAGATTGGCAGCGTGAACTGCACAGCTTCGGCTGGTTAAGGGATCTGCGGGCCGCCGACAGTCAGATTGCCCGGCAAAATGCACGCGCCCTGGTCGAGGATTGGATCAAATACAGCGGACGCTGGCATGAGATCGGCTGGGAGGCACGGGTTGTGACTCGCCGTATTCTGTCATGGCTCGCGCATTCACCCTTCATCCTGCAGGATGGTGACCACGATTTCTATCGCAGTTTCGTCAAGTCGCTTGCACGTCAGGTTCGATTTCTCCGCCAGACCATCAATGAGACCGATGATGGCGTTGAACGGCTTCATGCGGCGCTGGCCATTGCATCGGCCTGCATCTCCATGGCCGGGCAAGGACGCTTCGCCCGTCAGAGTATCCGCCGCCTGGAGCATGAGCTGAACAGGCAGATACTGCCTGACGGCGGTCACATATCGCGCAATCCAAGGGCCTTGATCGATATTCTCGCCGACCTTCTCCCTGTTCGGCAGGCTTTTGTCGCTCAAGGGTTGGAGATGCCTCCGGCCATGCTGCAATCGGTTGACCGGATGATGCCCCTGTTGCGTTTCTTCCGCCACGGTGATGGCGCGTTGGCGCATTTCAATGGCATGGGATCAACTCCGGGCGATCTGGTGGCAACAATCCTGGCTTATGACGATGCGCGTGGAGCGCCACCAGTCAACGCTCCTCATTCGGGATATCAAAGGCTCAGTGGCGGTTCATCGGTCGTACTTCTGGATACCGGTCCGGCACCGGCCTTGAGCGTTTCTGGCGACGCCCACGCGGGTTGTCTTTCGCTTGAGTTTTCTTCTGCGACCAACCGCATCGTCGTCAATTGCGGCGTCTCACCGAAATCCAATCCCCTATGGCGCAAGGTGAGCCGCTCGACCGCAGCCCACTCCACTGCAACGATCGAGGATACGTCCTCCAGCCGCTTCCTGTCCGAAAAGCCCTTCGGCCATCTGCTTGGCGCCCCGATCCTTTCAGGCCCGGTGAATGTTCCCGTAGAGCGGGAGGACGACAGGGCCGGCAGCCGGATTTCCGCATCCCATGACGGATACGCTGCCGAATTCCGGGTTCTGCACAAACGCGATGTCAGTCTTTCTGCGGATGGCACGGTGCTGGACGGGTTGGACACGTTCTCGGCAATCGGCAATGTCGACCCGGAACACGCGTTTGCCATCCGGTTTCACCTTCACCCATCGTTGCGTACATCGCTCATCAGGGGAGGGTCGGCCGCCCTGCTTGTGTGCCGGGACGGTGAAGCTTGGGAATTCGAGGCTCCGGGCAGTGAAATCGTCCTGGAAGAGAGCATTTATCTGTCGGATGTCTATGGTCATCGAAAGAATGAGCAGATTGTTGTCGCGGGTGCGCTGTTGGCACCGCCTTCCGTCGGGTGGCAATTCCGAAAGACGGCCACTGCCAAGCTGAGCCGCAGAGGCACCAGCGATTTCGATGAGGTCGGTGAACTTCCACTGGAAGAATAGGCACATTAGCCAAGCAAGCAGCTTTCGATTTGACCGAAGACGTGATAGGGCGACGGCAACTTTCCCAGACTGTCCCAATCGCGAGGCATATTCATGGCCATTGTGTCCAAAGCCGTTCCCGTTCCTGAACTGGTTTCCGTTAAGCGCGCCCTCCTTTCCGTCTTCGACAAGTCAGGCCTTGTCGATTTCGCAAAGGCGTTGGCAGAGCGCGGAGTCGAACTGGTTTCCACAGGCGGGTCCTACAAGGCGTTGAAAGACGCAGGTCTGGATGTGCTGGACATATCTGAGGTGACCGGTTTTCCGGAAATCATGGATGGCCGGGTCAAGACACTTCATCCGATGGTTCATGGCGGCCTGCTTGCCATCCGCGATGACAATGACCACAAATTGGCCATGGGTGAGCACGGCATCACCGGGATTGATCTGTTCTGCGGTAATCTCTATCCGTTTGAAGATGTCGTAGCCTCGGGTGCCGACTATGCAACCGGTATTGAAAACATAGATATCGGTGGTCCGGCAATGACCCGTGCGGCCGCCAAGAACCATGCCTATGTCACGGTTGTGACCGATCCGGCCGATTATGAAACAGTTATTAGCGAACTGGACACGAATGGCGGTCAGTCGCCGCTAAGTTTGCGCAAAAAACTGGCCCTCAAGGCATTTGCCCGCACGGCTGCATACGATGCTGCGGTTTCCAACTGGATGGCTGATCAGCTGGAAGAAGCAACACCGGCACACCGGGCAGTTGGCGGCTCGCTTGCCGAGGTCATGAGGTATGGCGAGAACCCGCATCAGACGGCGGGGTTCTACAAGACCGGAGAAAAACGTCCGGGCGTTGCGACCGCGCGGCAACTTCAGGGCAAGACACTTTCCTACAACAATATCAACGATACCGATGCGGCCTTCGAATTGGTCAGTGAGTTTGATCCGGCGCGCACAAGCGCTGTTGCAATCATCAAACATGCCAATCCGTGCGGTGTTGCAGAGGGTGCAGACCTTAAGGAGGCCTATGAAAAGGCTCTTCGCTGCGATCCTGTCTCTGCCTTTGGCGGCATTGTCGCATTGAACAAGGTTCTTGATGCCGCCGCGGCGAAAGAAATTGTCAAAATCTTCACCGAAGTCATTATCGCTCCGGATGCCGACGACGCTGCGCGTGAGATCATATCGGCCAAAAAGAACCTGCGTCTCCTGACAACGGGCGGTCTTGCGGATGCGCGTGCCGAAGGTCTCTACGTCAAGTCGGTCGCAGGCGGTCTGCTGGTGCAATCCCGTGACAATGGTGTGGTCGATGATCTCGATCTGAAAGTCGTCACCAAACGCGCTCCGAGCGATCAGGAACTGGCAGATCTGAAATTCGCATTCAGAGTCGCGAAGCATGTCAAATCCAACGCGATCGTATACGCCAGGGATGGCGCAACTGTCGGTGTCGGTGCCGGTCAGATGAGCCGGGTGGATTCGGCGCGGATCGCAGCGCGAAAGGCGCTTGATGCGACCGAAGCTGCCGGGCTCTCCGAACCGCTCACCAATGGTTGCGTTGTCGCGTCCGATGCATTTTTCCCGTTTGCCGATGGACTGCTGTCCGCGGCAGAAGCCGGAGCCACCGCGGTTATCCAGCCGGGAGGATCCATGCGCGATGACGATGTCATTGCAGCGGCGGATGCAGCCGGGCTCGCCATGGTGATGACTGGCATGCGACATTTTCGACACTAATACTGTGCTACGCAGTCTAACTAAATAAAAATCCTGTAAAAATTGACAAAAGGTCTTCTGATTTACTTCAGTCTCTGAAGACCTTGTTAACTCTCGGATTGTAACTTCGTGATCATCCCGGCAGACCTTATCTGCCGCCTTTCGATTCGCGGAGAATATTGGTGTTTAAGAAAGCGAAGGTCACCACGAAGCTCATCGGTGCCAGCGCTGTGGCCATGACGGTCGCCCTGGCTATCGGTATCACAGCAATCGGTTGGCAAGCCTCAAATGTGACCGGCAAGCTGGCTCGGACAGAAGCCGAAACGGTCGCACGTGAGCAGGCAGAGTTTGTTCAACGTGGCCTTGAGAAGGGGCTGAAATCTGCGCAAGCCCTGGCCAGTGCCCTTGGTGGTTTGAAGAACGCCGGCGCTGTCGACCGTGAAGCCTGGAATTCGGTGGTCGAAAATCTTGCCTTCACCAACAAGGATCTTTCCGGCGCCTGGGGTGTGGTCACAGGAGACCAGCTCGACGGAAAAGACGCTGAATTCAAAGGCAACGAAAAATGGGCTGCCGGTGGTGAATGGCAGCCGTATTTCTTCCGCAAGGCAGATGGCACGCTCGCCTATCGTCCGATTGAGGAAATTGATGTTGGTGACACAAGCGATCCCGCCGAACTCTGGTTCAATGGTGCCTATGTCTCCGGTAAGGACTACGTGACCGAGCCTTACAGCTGGGAAGCAGACGGCAAGACGGTCACCGGCGTTTCGTTCAGCATACCGATATTCAACGAAAACAAAGTGATCGGTGTTGCCGGAGGCGACATCCTGCTGACACCGCTGTCTGACGTACTTGCTCAGCAGAAACCGCTTGGTTCGGGGTCGGTTCACCTTCTCTCGCAAAATGGTGTCTGGATCGCGCATCCTGATCCTGCTGTGCTCGGCAAGAACTGGTCAGAGGGCCGCTCGGATACCGATCTGGCGCACCAGGACCAGTTGCTCGCAGCCGTTGAGAGCGGTAACCGGTTCGACTATCAGGGATACTCCAATTCCCTTGGCGCGGATGTTCATCGCATCGTGGTGCCTGTTCCGATCGGAGAAACCGGTTCGAAACTTGCCGTTGTCGTGAGTGTCCCGCTTGAGACACTGAATGCGGCTTCGACGCAAATTCTGACTATGATTTTGGCCGTCGGAGCCGTCCTGCTTCTGGTCGTTGCGCTATCCATTTATCTGGTCGGCAACGCAATTGTGCGCCGTCCGCTGGAACAGTCCGTGCGCAGCATTCAGGCTCTGATCGACCGTCGATACGACGAGCCGATCCACGGTACTGAGCGCAGCGACGAAATCGGTGAAATCAGCAAGGCCCTGGAAGTTTTCCGTGAAAAAGCCCAGCAAGCCGAAGCCTTGACGGCGGAACAGGAAGAAGCACAACGTCAACAGTTGGCGCGTGCCGAACGGATCAGCGATCTGTCCCAGAATTTTGACCGTCAAATCTCCGAGTTGACCGAAACAGTGATGAGCCAGGTGCAGGATCTGAATTCTGCCTCCGTCACTCTGACGGCCGGTGCGGACGATACCAGCGAAAAGAGTACCACCGTGGCAGCGGCCTCAGAGGAGGCATCGTCCAACGTGGAAACCGTTGCCTCGGCAGCAGAAGAGCTGTTGGCCTCAGTCGGCGAAATCACCCGACAAATGGGACAATCGACTGAGATTGCTTCACATGCTGTTGAGCAGGCGCAGGTGACCAACGCGAAGATCGAAGGACTTGCCCAGGCGGCCAACCGTATCAGCGAAGTGGTCAAGCTGATCACCGACATCGCAGAACAGACCAATCTTCTCGCGCTTAACGCAACAATCGAGGCTGCGCGGGCGGGAGAAGCGGGCAAAGGTTTTGCGGTTGTGGCGGCAGAGGTCAAGGAACTGGCCAATCAGACAGCCAAGGCAACGGAAGAAATCTCGCTACAGATCCAGTCTGTGCAAACAGAGACGGCTGGTTCGGTTGAAGCCATCAAGGGGATCTCGGAAACCATAGAGAAGATAAACGAGATTTCTTCAAGTATTGAATCCTCCGTTGAGCAACAGGGCCTTGCGACCAACGAGATCGCCCGCAACATTCAGGAAGCCTCCAATGGCACTCAGGAAGTTGCACAGAACATCGTCAAGGTCGCCGCGTCCGCCGACGATACCGGCAATGCGGCGCGGCAGGTTTCAGCTTCTGCAGACGTCCTGCAGAAGGAGGCCGATCGTCTGAAACAGGAAGTCGTGGGTTTCCTGGAAAATGTCCGCCAGGTTGGCTAGGGCAAGTTCAATACAGCAACAAAGAAAAACGCGCCGGAGATCATCCGGCGCGTTTTTCTTTGACCATTGTCAGCAGAACCAGACCCACAAAAAAGAACACGAGAATAACTGACATTCCGGTGGCCTGGTTGGCGGTGATCGCGGTCACGATGCCGACGGCAAGAGGTGCGAGAAAGCTTGTGACCTTGCCGGACAATGCCAGAAGCCCGAAGTACTGCGTCATGTGTTCATGCGGCGCCAACCGGATCAAAAGGCTGCGGCAGGATGCCTGAAGCGGACCGGAAACGGCACCGATGATAGCGCCCAGCACAATGAAGACCTGTTCGGGCAGGGAAGCGAACAGTGCGCCTTCCGGTGCAGGCTCTGACTTGATCACGAAAAAGACAGTGGTCTTGTCGACAGAGATCATCCCAAGACCGCAGATCATCAAGACGATCAGGCAAAACAAAATGACAAGTTTGGCCCCGAAGCGATCATCCATAGGACCGCCAAGCAGGAGCCCCAGCGTGCCCGTGATTGTCAGAATAATCCCAAAGGTCCCGATTTCAATCGATCCCCAGCCGAGCTGCCCCGCTGAATAAATGCCGCCGAAGGCAAACAAGGCGACCAGCCCGTCCTTGAAAATCATGTTGGAGAGCAAGAACAGAAAGATATTTCTGTTGGCACGGGCTTGAGCGAGACTTTCGCCAAGATCCGATAGACCCTTGCGGACCGCGACACCGATTTTTGCCCGTTTCGGCGCATCTGGAACGAACAGAAACATCGGTATCGCAAAGACGATGAACCAGACAACCGAGAACGGACCGACGGCACGGTCCCCTTCTCGCGTGGCCGCATCAAGACCGAAAACCGGTTCGAACCCCAAGAGGGTCCGGCCGGTTTCCGGGCTCGCTGCAAAAAACCGAGTGCGATGACCAGCGTTACCAAACCGCTGACATACCCCATTGCCCAGCCGAAACTCGACAGTCGCCCGATTTTGGCAGCCGGGACCAGCGAAGGCATCATGGCGTTGTTGAATACGGTTGCTACCTCAATTGAAAGCGTGCCGATGGCAAAGGCGACCAAGGCGATCGTAATGCTGTGGGCACCGCCCGGAGCGGCATACCAAAGCGCCGAGCAGCAGATCAGGAAAGGAATGGAGAACAATAAGATCCAGCGTTTTCTCCGGCCTGTTGCATCCGCAATTGACCCAAGCACTGGCGCTGAAAGGGCAATACCAAGACCGGCAGCGGCTGTTGCATAGCCCCATAGCGCCTGCCCCTCTGCAGGTGTGGAGGCGAGAGAGGCGGCAAAATAAGGAGCAAAGACGAAGGTCGTGACCAGTGTAAAAAATGGTTGGGCGGCCCAGTCAAAAAGCGCCCAGGACAGGACGGCGCGCCGATCGGTTTTCAGGGTGCCGGTGTCAGCAGCTGTTGTCATCAGAGCATCCTGTGCCGGTACGAAGAAGGCCGGCAGCAGTCCTGCCGGCCCAAGTTCCATTTCAGTCCTAGCATGCTTTCCAGGTCACGCCGTGCCGCAAATCTCTGCAAGCAGGCTTGCGGCTACCGAGAATTTGGAGACACTGAGCGCACCGTCCAGAATTTCGGTCACGGACCTTTGTGTGCGCGCGACTTCGGCAGTGTGAGCTTCCAGCCAGCCGTCAAATCCGCCAGATCTGACAGCCTGGATCGCGAGCGCGCGATGCGCGCCGAAGAGCGTTGCCCTGGCCCGGTCGAGAGCAAGCCCGTCATAGTAGTCGCGCACATCAAGTTCGTCGGTTCGTTCGTGCATGGCACCAATCCGGAAGTGATGTGCAACCTGGAAATAGGCGGTTGCCGCGGTTTCGAGATCAGCGCCGGTTTCCTCCGAAACGATGACGATGTCGGGGATTGCTTGCTCGGCGATCAACCAGGCTATGCGTTTTGCAAGCTCTTCCGGTACGCCCCGACTGATGTAGTCAGCTGTGCGCTGGTTCAAAATTGCACCCGGCTCTTCTGGCAGCAGGCTCTCGAGGCGACCGCGAAGGGCGGAGATGCCTGTCCGGAAACGCTTCACAACTGCGGACAACCCTTTGTCAAAGGCAACGTTCCGCTTGAACCAGACCACCCGTTCCAACAGCAGGGACTGCACTTCGGAATAAAGCTCAAGCTGCAAATCGCCGTCGATCTTGGTGTCGAGAACATCGATTTCGGTATTGAGGTCGGTCAGGTCGTAGCTGTTGCGGACTGCAACGAAGGCTTGAGCGATTTCCGTTGCAGTCGCGCCGGTCTGGTCGCGCAGGCGGGTGATAAAGGTCGCCCCGCCACGATTGATCATCGAGTTCGCCAGCATGGTTGCGATAATCTCGCGGCGCAGACGGTGTCCGTTGATCTCGTCTTTGTAGGTCTCCGCCATCTGGTCCGGGAAATAACGGAAAAGCTCGCGGGCAAGATAGGAATCGTCGGGAACCGTGCTTTCCAGCAGCGCGTCGTAAAGCGTGAGCTTGGCATAGGCCAGGAGCACACCTAGCTCGGCACGTGTCAGCAGCTGACCCGCCTTGCGCATTTCATCGAGCGTGGCCTCATCAGGCAATTGCTCGACAACCCGGTCCAGAAGATCGGCCTGTTCAAGCTGGCGCATCATGCGGACCTGGAAACCGAAATCTTCCATGCCGCGGAGATGGGTCATGGAGATCGCGAGGGTTTGCAGATAGTTGTTCCGCAAGACCAGATCCGCGACTTCATCGGTCATCTCGGCCAGGAGTTCATTGCGCTGTTCGATGTTCAACTTGCCGGCTTTCACGGCGGCACCGAACGCAATCTTGATATTGACCTCCATATCGGAGGAGTTCACACCGGCGGAATTGTCGATGGCGTCGGAATTACAGCGTCCGCCCTTCTTGTTGAATTCGATGCGAGCCAGTTGGGTCAGTCCAAGGTTCGCGCCTTCTCCGATCACCTTGGTGCGAAGTTCCGGTGCTGTGATGCGGATCGGATCATTCGCACGGTCGCCGGCATCGGCATCGGTCTCCGTTGTGGCGCGAATATAGGTGCCGATCCCGCCGAACCAGAGCAGGTCGACTTCCATTTTCAGGATGGCCATCATGACTTCCTGCGGCGTTGCGCTGGCAACCTGAAGGTCAAGAAGCTTCTGAATTTCCGGTGACAGAGGTATGGATTTCAGCTGACGCGAGAAGATCCCGCCGCCTTTGGATATCAGGTCCTGATTGTAGTCCTTCCAGGAGGAGCGGCCCATGTCGAACAAACGCTTGCGTTCGTCCCAGGTCTTGGCCGGGTCCGGATCGGGATCAATGAAAATATCCCTGTGATCGAATGCGGCCACAAGTTTGGTTGCCTTTGACAGCAGCATTCCGTTGCCGAAGACGTCGCCCGACATGTCTCCCACGCCTGCAGCTGTAAAGGGCTCGTTCTGAATGTCCCTGTTCATTTCCCGGAAGTGCCGTTTGACAGCCTCCCAGGCACCGCGGGCAGTAATGCCCATTTTCTTGTGGTCATATCCGGCAGAACCACCGGATGCGAAGGCATCGCCAAGCCAGAAATTCCGTCCTTCGGAAATGCCGTTGGCCGTATCGGAAAATGTCGCCGTGCCCTTGTCGGCGGCAACGACGAGATAAGGGTCGTCACCATCGAAGCGCTGAACACGTTCCGGCGGCAGAATGCTGTCTTCTCCCAGGTTGTCGGTGACGTCCAGAAGCGCATTGATGAAGATCTTGTAGCTCTCGGTGCCTTCAGTGAACCATGCTTCACGGTCGCTCATAGGAGGCAGTCTCTTGGGCAGGAAGCCACCCTTTGCACCGACCGGAACGATCACCGCGTTTTTCACCTGCTGTGCCTTGACGAGGCCGAGCACCTCGGTGCGGAAATCCTGAGGTCTGTCGGACCAGCGCAGACCACCGCGCGCGACCATGCCGAAACGCAGATGAACCCCTTCGACCCTCGGGCTGTAAACGAAGATTTCACGGTAGGGGCGCGGCTTCGGCAGATCGTCGATCGACCGGCTGTCGACCTTGAACGCGAAAGTGGATTTCGGCAGACCGGCCTCATCCAGCTGATAGAAATTGGTTCGCAGGATCGATTCAATCGCGTTCTGGAAACGGCGCAAGATACGATCGTCATCGAGGCTGGAAACGTCTTCCAGGCTGCTTGTCAGCTCGTCCTCGAGGCGTTTGGTGCCGTTGGTGCGATCCTTTTCAGTGACATCGGGATTGAACCGCAAGTGAAACAGCTCGACCAGCTTGCCGGCAATGGCCGGATACCGGTTCAAAGTGCCCCACATATAGTCTTCGGAGAAACGAACTCCTGCCTGCCTGAGATATTTGGACAGGGCGCGAATGACCGCGATGTCACGCCAGGCCAGATCCGCCGTCAGGACCAATCGGTTGTAGCCGTCGTTTTCGGCCCGGTCGGACCAGACTGCCATGAACATGCTTTCGAGGCGCGACTGGAGTTCGTCGCCGACTTCAAAGGACTCCCCTGCCTGTGCCTCCAGGGTCATCTCATGCAGATATGACATGCCAAGGTCGGCGGGCGTGACGCGGTAGGTTCGCTCGTTGATGACACGGAACCCCATGTTTTCCAGAAGCGGCACGCGGGCAGACAAGGGGATCGGAGAACCGCTGTGATAAACCTTCAGCGACAACCTGTTGTCCTTGGATCCCTTCAATCTGTGAAAGGTGATGGTCGTGTTGTGCTCATCCGTCAGTGTTTCCAGCTTGACGATGTCGAGCAGCGCGGACTGCGCGTTGTAAACTTCCTTGTAGCCGCCGTGGAACGACAATGCGTAGCGGTCCGCCAGCGAACGTGCCTTTGCGGGCGCGAACTCCTGCTTGAGCGCGTCACGGACACTGTCGGACCATGTCCGGATCATGTCGGCGACTGCAGTTTCCAGTTCTTCCTGAGGTGGTTCCGGTGTCTCGCCCTTGTCCCGGCCGACAATGTAATGAACGCGCGCGAGCGGTCCTTCAGGATAAGTGACGTACCAGGCGGACACACGGCCTTCATAGACAGTGGCCAGATAGGTGCCGACATTCAGGCGCACTTCGGTCGTGTAGCGATCACGCGGGACAAAAACCAGGATCGAGACATAGCGATCGAATTTGTCCGGTCGTGACAGGACGCGGATGCGCGGGCGCTCGTCCAGCTGGAGGATCGAAATGGCAAAACTGAACAGCAGGTCGCGATCGATCTGGAAGAGCTCGTCGCGCGGATAAGCTTCCAGAACGTTGCGCAGCGCGCGTCCTGAATGGCTTTCCGAGCCGTATCCGGCGCGGGCGAGAACGCTGGCGACCTTGCGGCGCAGGAAGGGAATTGTGTTGGTGGGCTCGGTATAGGCGGTTGACGCGAAGAGGCCGACAATCCGCAACTCACCGATCATATTGCCGTCGTCGTCATAGAGTTTGGCGCCGACATAATCCATGTGAACGCGCCGGTGAACGTTGCTCTTCACATTGGCCTTGGCAATGATGAGCGGCTCCGGTTTGTTCAAGAACTCTCGAATCTCCGGAGTTATCTGCACAAATTCAGAGCCGCGCCGCAGAACCCGCACATCCGGGTCGGTCAACAATCCAAGGCCGGTTCCTTCATGGGGCGAAAGCTCGCCTTCCTCGACGCCACCCTCGAACGTATATTCGCGCATCCCGAGGAAAATGAAATTGTCATTCTCCATCCATTCAAGGAAATGGATGGCTTCCCAGAGTTCGTCGCTGCTTCCGGGGATCTGCGTGGTTTTGTATGTGTCGATTGCTTCGGCAAGACGCTCCTGCATCGGCTTGAAGTCGGTAACGACCGAACGAACGGAATTCAGAACCGCATCAAGTCTGTCCTTCAGGGCCTGACGCGCCTTGTCGGAATCGATACGGGTAACATGAATATGGATCAGGCTTTCCTGGCGGTCCTTGCGCTTTGCCGGCTTTTTGCGGGCAACCGCGGAAAGAAGTTTTCCATCATCGTCGCGTTCAACGATGAAGATCGGGTGGAGAACAAGGTGAACCTCGAGCTTGCTTTCCTGCAGCTCATCCATGACCGAATCGACCAGAAACGGCATGTTGTCATTGACGATTTCGATGACGGTGAGTTCGCTGGCCTTGTTGCCGGCCGCCTTGAAGGCGGGATCTGAAAGTTTGACCCGGTGCGTGCCGAGTTCATGGGTCTGGAAGTCCTGCCAGGCATCCTTGACGAAGGCAGTGAGTTCTTCACTGGAGTAGGCAACCACATCCTCCGCCGCGGCGCGGTCGTAAAACGCGTTGGAAAATTCCGCGAGGTCAGGGTCCTCTTTGTTCAAGGTGGTGTGGACAGCGTCGATGAGTTTCAGTTTCTCGACGTCGTGTTTGTCCGGCATTTTCCATCCCCTTAGGCGATCTTTTGGTTTGGCTCTGTCGCGCGCTGCTTCTAAGACTTAAGTTCATATTCAGGCGACCTGAAAGTTTTCATGACGGGAGGGGTAAATTGTCAAGTAAAGTCACGGCCTTGCGAGATCGATTCAATTGAAACATTAAGTGAAAAAACGCAGGCATATTTCGAATTATGCGAGGAGAAGCTGGGTCTGGTGCCCAATGTTCTCAAAGCTTATGCATTTGACGAAACCAAACTGCGCGCCTTCACGGACATGTATAACGACCTCATGCTCAGCGAGAGCGGTCTCTCCAAGCTTGATAGAGAGATGATTGCCGTTGCGGTATCGTCCGTCAATCACTGTTTTTATTGCCTGACCGCCCATGGCTGTGCTGTGCGCGAATTGTCGGGAGATCCGGAACTCGGCGAATTGATGGTGATGAATTACCGTGTTGCCGATCTATCGGAGAAACAGAGGGCAATGCTCGATTTTGCGGTCAAACTGACGGAGCGGCCTGCGGAGATCCTGGAGAGGGACCGGCAGGGGTTGCGGGATGCCGGCTATTCGGATCGGGATATCTGGGACATCGCTTCGGTTACGGCCTTCTTCAACATGACCAACCGCGTCGCGGCGGCAACCGACATGCGGCCAAATGATGAGTATCACTCAAGGGCTCGTTGAGCTCTTCTAGTGCGCCGGAACGGTGACAAGCCGCGCGATTGGGTGTATGACGCAGGGCGATTTTCGGGAAACCGCTAGTTAAGGAGAGGATCGGGCGATGGTTGCGCGCGTATTCATAGATGGTGAAGTCGGTACAACGGGTCTGCAAATCCGTGAGCGCCTAGCCATGCGCGGTGACCTGGAACTGCTCTCCATTCCGGAAGAAAACCGGAAGGATCCTGCGGCGCGCGCTGATTTCCTCAACAAAGCCGATGTCGCGATCCTTTGCCTGCCGGATGCGGCGGCAAAGGAAAGCGTGACGCTGATTGAAAACGACACCACGCGTGTGATCGATGCCTCGAGCGCTCATCGGGTCGCCGAAGGCTGGGCATATGGTTTTGCGGAAATGGACCGGGCACAAGGCGACGCCATCGCCGCTTCCATGCGTGTTGCCAATCCCGGATGCTGGCCTCAAGGTCTGATCGCATCCATACGGCCCTTGGTCGCAGCGGATCTGCTTCCGTCCGACTTTGCGGTCAATTTCCATGGAATTTCCGGGTATTCGGGCGGCGGCAAAGGCATGATCGCCGAATATGACAGCCTGGGTGTCAGTGCCAATGTGCTTGCGCCCTATGGGCTTGGCTTCAATCACAAGCATCTTCCGGAAATGACTGAATATGCGCTGATCGACAGAGCGCCCCTGTTCACGCCAACGGTCGGAAACTATTACACAGGTATGCTGACGGTCGTGCCGCTAAACCTGGCAGCACTCGACAAGGTGCCGACTGGTGCGGAAATCCACGCCGCTTTGAGCGACCATTATGCCAGTGCTTCCGGTGGCTTCGTCGATGTTGCGCCTCTGGACGCGCTGGAGCGCTCAGACGAGCTCAATCCGCAAGCGCTCAACGACACCAACCGGTTACGCCTTCACGTTTTTGCCAATGATGCGCGCGCGCAAGCTGCGATCATTGCCGTTTACGACAACTTGGGCAAAGGCGCATCAGGCGCCGCCGTCCAGAACCTCAATCTGATGCTCGGAGTTGATCAGACCACAAGCCTTGCGGCTTGAGGTGATGCTTCCGGCCAGACCCTTCAGGAGACAAAGATGGAAAAATTCGAAACCCTGACCGGTGTTGCGGCACCGATGCCAATCATCAACATCGACACGGACATGATCATTCCGAAGCAATTTCTGAAGACGATCAAGCGCACCGGCCTTGGAACCGCATTGTTCCATGAAATGCGTACCAATGATGATGGTTCTGAGAACGTTGATTTCATCCTGAACAAGGCCGCTTATCGCGACGCCAAGATCTTGATCGCAGGTGATAATTTCGGTTGCGGGTCGTCCCGTGAGCACGCTCCCTGGGCTCTTCTCGACTTCGGCATCCGCTGCGTGATTTCAACGTCGTTCGCCGACATCTTCTACAACAACTGCTTCAAGAACGGCATTCTGCCGATCGAAGTCTCCGAAGACGAGTTGGAAACCCTGCTGCACGCATCTGAGCGCGGGTCCAACTTCACTTTGACCATCGATCTGGAAAAGCAGGAAATTCAGGGTCTCGAGAGCGGTGACATTGCCTTCAAGATCGATCAGTTCCGCAAGCACTGCCTGATCAACGGCCTGGATGACATTGGTCTGACCATGGCCAAGTCAGAGCAGATCGACAGCTTTGAAGGATCGATGGTCGAAAGCCGCCCTTGGGTTTGATAACAACGCGACCTATAAGGTCTTGCTGGTACACTAACACCACGGCTTCTTTGAAGCCGTGGAGCGTTTCGGCATTGGCCAGGAAATAAAACAGGTGCGGGTGACAATCCGTCCAGGTCGAATAGGCGATCAGCCGACCATTGCCAAAATCGCTAGATCAGTTTGCAGTGCTCTTGAAAGTCATTGCACTGATCCCGTGGCGTTTTCAAGTTGGGTTGGTAACCTATCAAGCTATCAATTTCTGCATGAAGCTTATGTTGCTGAAACAGAAATTGGCCCGGTTGCAGTAGTACACTTCATACCTTCTTGGAACGATAAACCGGACTGCTTTGATCTGTCAGTGCCGCTCATTCGGTACTTGTTTGTGCCTCCGGGCCTAGACACGCATGAATTCACAAGAAGGTTGCTCGAAGTTTGCATTTGGCGGGCACGCCGGGATGGAAATTCCTCCGTGGCCATTCACGCAACACCAATCATGAGTGCAGAGCTAGAGCTGATAACAAAAATGGGGTTCGAGTTCGTCCGTGCTGCTCCGGCAATTCACGGCATTCCCTTCAACATCTATTCCAAAAAGCTCTCGTACTAAATCACGAGTTCTTTTCGTCATTCCGCACACGTCGTTCCGCGTTGAGCTGTTCCAGCTCAGCCATCTTGTCGCCGAGTGGGCGGAGGACAGAAACCGTGTGGCGGAATTGATTGACGCGCTGGCTGAAGAGACGTTGGGCGAGTTCCGGGTATTCCTGGATCATACGTTTGAAAAGCGCTCGGCGGATGCGGATGATGCGGACGCCTTCAACCGCCTCGGCCCGGCATGGACGCTTGTTTTCCGCCAGCAACGCGGTTTCGCCCAACAGCGTTCCTTCTCCGACACGGTCGACTTCGTCGAAGCCATCCTCGCCCCGAATTTGCAGACTTACCGTGCCGCTTGTGATCACGAGCCCGCCATCGGCGCGCTCGTCCTGATCGAACAAGCGCTGGCCGCTGCCATACTCCATGCTTTCGGCGCTGAAGGCGAGCAGACGCAACTGGTCCTCAGCGAAGTCCGACAGCATCGGGATTTGTTTGAGAATCGCTATATCTTGGGCAAGGCTCATGCCCAAGATTTACGCCGAATAGCTCTCAGGGCACAAGCTTATATCCACCGGCTTCTGTCACGAGAAGCTCGGCATTGGACGGATCGCGCTCGATTTTCTGCCTCAGCCGGTAAATATGGGTCTCAAGCGTGTGTGTGGTGACACCGGAATTGTAACCCCATACTTCATGCAATAGCACGTCTCTGGTCACCGGCTTTTCACCTGCGCGATAGAGAAACTTGAGGATGGAGGTTTCTTTCTCGGTCAGCCGAACTTTACCGCCGGCATCATCCTGCATGACTTTTGCAGCTGGGCGGAACGAGTAGCGGCCAATAGCGAACGTGGCATCTTCGCTCTGCTCGTGCTGGCGCAGATGAGCGCGGACACGGGCCAGAAGCACCGCGAATTTGAATGGCTTGGTAACATAGTCATTTGCGCCGGCTTCCAGCCCAAGGATCGTGTCGCTGTCCCCGTCATGGCCCGTAAGCATGATGATTGGCGCCTTGAAGCCGTTTTTGCGCAATAGCTTAACAGCTTCACGGCCATCAATATCCGGGAGCCCGACGTCCATCAGAAGCAGATCAACATGCTCATCCTTGGCAAGGCCGATACCGGACGTGGCTGAATCCGCCTGGATGGTCTCGAACTCATCATAAAGGGAAAGCTGTTCCACCAGCGCTTCGCGGAGTTCGTTATCGTCGTCGACTATCAAAATCGTGCGGGCGGTCATTGTCGAGGTCCTCGCCAAAAATCTTCAAAACTGATCACGCTGATTTGTGCAAACTACACATGCGTGTTGCTGCCTCTATGTGCGTGGGAAATTCTCGCCATACAAGCCATGCGTCGTCAATTCTTCTTCACGCGGGGTTTAAGGCTGGTTTATCAAGTTCTTCTGTCCTGCAGCCTAAACGGAACGGAAATCAAATGACAGCCCACCGGAAAATGGCAGATACGCTCGAAGTTCGAGCGTGCCCGCGTGATCGAACCAAGGGCATTTTGCGTGTTGGGCAGATCACGGTTCCGTGTGCGCTTGGCCGATCGGGCATTGTGACACGGAAAAAAGAGGGTGATGGCGCGACGCCGGCGGGACGGTACGAACTGCTCCATGTCTACTATCGTCCCGACAGGGGTTTACCTCCACCGACAGAGTTGCCGTGCTATTCCTTGTCGCCATCCTCCGGCTGGTGCGATGACCCGGCGCATAGACGCTACAACAGGCCCGTTGACCTGCCGTTTGACGCCGGCCATGAAAAAATGTGGCGCGAGGACCGGCTTTACAATGTCGTCGTTGTCCTGGACTGCAACATGTCTCCCGCCGTAAAGGGGCGCGGCAGTGCCATCTTTTTCCATATTGCGCGCGAGGACTATAGCCCTACGGAAGGCTGTGTCGCTGTTGCGCCCGCACATATGCGATTGCTGCTATCTCTTGTTGGTGTGGGGACGAACATGCTGATCGTCCCTTGAAAGGCCACGGACGTCAGGGCGTGGCGGCGACTTGCGGACGATAAATGATGAAACTTCCGCTGACAGTGACAGAGGTTCTGACACCATTGTCGTCGGTAGAGGAGTAAGTCCGGGTGCCAAAGTTGTTGCGAACAACGACCTGATCTTCGGTCACGTTGCTTTCCAGGAAGGAGGCCAGTCCATTGGCATCAATGCTCTCCAGGATGGCGGTGTGTCTCGGAGCACCCCGGCTCATGACAGTTTCAGACCAGCTGCCGTCCGAGTTCGTGACCCTTGTCGTGACTTCAAATCGGGTAAACTGGAAGACATCTCCAGGCTGAGCCTGGCTTAGCTGTTGAACGACACGTCCCCAGACATAAGTGCCTGAGGGCTTGATAAAGCCCACGCTTTGGTAACCGTTGTTGACGAGTGTCCAGCATTCACCATTGCCTTCCACCCGGCCAAGGCGCTGGGTTGCGAAGGAGATAAGTTGCTGGGCCTGTTGAGCGGTAACGTCGGGCATTTTCAATAATCCTTAAGCTCGCACCCCTGATGATCTCACGTTACGGCAAGTGCGAACCGATTGCTGTGCCCTGAGTCACAAATTTGTGAATGTCGATCGTCGCGGATTGTAAGTCACCAAACCGGATTTGGTTGCTTCAATTAGCCTCGGACTGCGCTTTTCCATTCACCGGCGTAGTCAGACAAACGGCTATCGGATGTTTCTTCCTTGTGTGAACGCTCCGACTTGGAAGCCTGTGCGGTGGCCTTTTTGTCCAGAAGAAGTGCAGCGCCGATGCTTGTTCCCGTAGAGGAGCCTGATGAAGTCTCCACTAAACGCCCCGTCGCTGCCGCCAGCATGTCCAGATAGAGCGAATTGCGCGCAAACGGGCCTTCGACCAGGCTGGGACCGCGGGCTCCTGTCATTTTCAGGCATTCCGCCGTCATCAAAGCGAGGTAAAAAGACAGTGCGGCATAGCGCTCTCCGTCAGAGAGTTTTGTTTCCTCGGTGTTCCAACAATGTGTTTTCCCCTGAAAGGGACCTGAGCGCGGGTCTACGGCAGGAAAGAGCATGATTGGCCGAGCGAGGACATGCTCAACGTCCTGGGCTGTACACAATGCTTTGCGTTTGCCCATAACGAGATCGAATTCTCTCCCTCCCATGAACCGCGCCGAAGGGACCGGGTCACCATGTGCATTCACGTTAATCAAGGTGTCTCGATTTGGATCGAGTGTGACGCCAACACCGCCGATGGCGAGCGTGATGACCCAGGTGCCGGTGGAAATGACTGAAAATGGAGGGTGCCGCTCCAGTAGATATGGGTAAAGTGAGGCGTTGGAATCGTGAATACCGCAGGCAACTTCCAAATCGGCAGGCATTCCGATTTTTCGTGCAACCTCCGGCAAGAGTGGCCCCATGAGATCCGCAGCCCTTTTGACCGGAGCCATCCGTGCGCTTAAGCCCAGTTTGGTGACGAGGCTTGAAAATCCTGCCACCTGCGGACACCAGAGGTCGGTATGACAGCCAAGAGACGTTACCTCATTGGCTAGTTTTCCCGTCAATCGGTAGGTCCAGTACTGAGGATAGGTCAGCACTGTGGCAATGCGGTCGTGCAGTGTCGGGTCGTTGCTCAGTTGCCAATGAATCTGGGCGCCGACATTCAGGCCCATGCGCAAACGTGGCGATCCGGTTTCGGTAAATGCAGGCCGGATGGCGTCATATTCGCTCGCAAGCTCGCCCGGTCCGGCAAACTCGTAGTCAATCACTGGAGCTGCCAGCTGACCATTTTTGTCGAGTAGGACCGCACTTGCACCATGCGCTGTGACCGAAAGGGCATCAATGCCGTGGGCGAGGTTGAGTTTCTTGAGTGCATTGCAGATAAAATCCCAATGCCCATCGATGTCATAATGGGGATAAGGCGGCCCCGGGAGAACCTTGTTGGGCCGCGTCAAAACGCCGATTTCCGCGCGATTTTCGAGATCGACAACTGCAACTTTTGCATTGGTCTTGCCGATATCGATGACGCCGACATGGTGGATGGTGGCCATTTGCCGTCATTCCATGTGAAAGACGGGCGTGAGGTCTGTCACGACAGGTTTGTTGTCGGGTTCGCTGGCCATGATGTCAGCCATATGCGCCCACCATTTCCGCATCACCGGGTGGTCGGGCAGGGCGTCCATAGTGTGATTGTCTTCGCGCCACAAAACCCCGAAGAGGATGTTGGTGTCCGGGTCCAGATGAATGGAATAGTCCCGGATACCGGCATCTTTCAACAGAGTGATCAACTCCGGCCAGATCTCGTCATGCCGCTTTTTGTATTCGTCTTCCATACCGGGATTGAGCAACATCTTGAAAGCGACTTTTTCCATGTGATCAGGCTTTCCGTCTGGCGAGAATCTGGCGAACTATTCTTGGCAACGCGATGACCGCAATCAGCAGAAGGCCGATGAAAATCGACATCACGATGCCCGGAACGTTCAAGAGACCAAAGCCGAAGGTCACCATTCCCATCACGAAGGCAGCGATTACGACACCGGGAATGGATCCTGAACCGCCCAAGATGCTGACACCGCCAAGAACGACCATGGTGACCACTTCAAGTTCCCAGCCGAATGCGATCGAGGGCCGGGTCGCACCCAGGCGCGATGTCAGGCAAATGGCTGCGACGCCCGACATGAGGCCGGTGAGCAAAAACAGCGCAAACTTTACGCGGGTTACGCGAATACCGGAAAAGAGCGCACCAACCGGATTGTTGCCGATCGCGAAAACCGCCCGTCCGAAATTGGTCCTGTGAAGGAGTATGGCAAAAATGACAGCTGTAACTGCAAACAAGACGAGCTCGAAGGTAATGACCCACCAGACATAACCCTGACCAAAAAAGCCGAATTCAGAAGGATAGCCGGTGTAGGCCTTGTCTCCCAGGACGATATAGGAAATGCCTCGAAAGAGGCTCATCGTGCCGATTGTGACCACTATGGATGGCAAACCCAGGCCCGTGACGAGAAAGCCATTGAAAGCCCCGCACAGGAGACCGACACCAAGCCCTGTTAGGATCAGAAGCGGGGTTTCCGCACCGAGTTGTAGAGCGAACCCCATCGCCGTTGACGCTAGCGCGATGATCGAGGCGACCGAGAGGTCGATCTCTCCTGAGATGATCAGCAACGCCATGGCGAAGGCGATCATCGCCTTTTCAGTGAAATTGTAGGTCGCGTCGGAAAGGTTCCACGGATCCAGGAAATAAGGAGAGGCGAAGCTGTTCAGGATGAAAACAGCCACGGCAACGCAAAGCAGCAGCAGCTCCCAGCTTGCCAGAAACCTGTGCAACGGGGTCTTCAATCGATCCGGGATCTGCCGTCCGGTCGAGGCCTGGTGTGTCGCAAGGCTCATGTTGCATGTTCCGCTTTTTCAGGATCACCCGGCCTTTGGTCCGGTTGGACGTTGCGTTGAAGGCAACGGCGATGATGATGGCGCTGCCCGAAATGGCGAGTTGCCAAAACGGTGAGATATTGACGACTGGTAGGGCGTTCTTGACGATGCCGAGAAAAAGTGCCCCCAGGAGCGCGCCGCCAACCGACCCTATACCGCCCGCAATCGAAATCCCGCCGATGACGCAGGCGGCCACGACTTCAAGTTCGAATCCGCCCGCAATGTCGACATAGGCAACCGCGTACCGGGCTACCCAAAGGTAGCCGGTGAGACCGGCCAGAGCACCGGATATGATGTAGGCTGCGCATTGGGTCAGCCCCACATTGATGCCGGTATAAACAGCAGCGTGCGGATTGCCGCCCACAGCGAAGAAGGCCCGCCCGAGCGCTGTGCGCCCGATCAGGACAATGAAGCCGATCAACACCAGGATTGCGATCCAGGAGAGCACGGGCAAGCCGAAGACGACATCCCGCGGAAAAGCCTTGAAGGCGTCGCTCATTTCATGCGCGTTGATCCACTCGCCACCGGAGATGACAAAAATGATGCCGCGATAGATGGTCATTGTACCGAGCGTGACAACGATCGGCGGTATGTCGAGTTTCCACACAAGGAGGCCATTGAAGAGACCCATGACGGACCCCAGTCCGATGGCAATCACCATGATCAAAGGGACGGGGAGATCTGGCAGAAGGGTGTTGAGCATCGCGACCACCATCCCGGTGAGGGCCAGATTGGCAGCAACCGACAGGTCGATACACCGGGTGAGGATCACAACCATCTGACCGAGCGCGAGAATGATCAGCGGAGCCGTGTCGTTGAAAACATTGACAAGATTTGCGGGAGCGACAAAAGCCGGGAAACGCGAGGCGATGGCGCCGACAAGGACAAGGATGGCCATCGCCAAAACCGTCTCGCGGGACTTGATCAGAGAGTGGATCATGGGCGCGCCTCCACAATGCCGGCAGCTGCACGCACGAGATGTTCCGGGGTCAGGTCTGGACCTTCAAACTCTGCTGCGATTCGGCCCTCCCTCATGACGATCACGCGATCGGACATCCCTAGGATTTCGGGAATCTCTGATGACACCATGATCACCGCAAGGCCTTCTGCCGCCAGTTCTGCCATGAACTCGTGAACGGCAGCCTTGGAGCCGATGTCGATGCCCTTTGTTGGTTCGTCCAGGATGATGACCCGTGGTTTCGTTGCCAGCCACTTGGCGATGACAACTTTCTGCTGATTGCCGCCTGACAATTCTCCAATGTCCTGGTCGAGTGCTGCGGCACGCAAGTCCAGGCGCTTGGTGTAATCGTGTGCGAGCCTGAATTCCTCCACCAGCCTCAGAAAACCGTTTCTGGAAGTCTCCTTGAGAGACGGCAGGGAAATGTTCTGGAAAATGGGCAACCCCTTGACCGCACCCTGCTTGCCCCGATCTTCCGGGACATAGACGATGCCATGACCGATGGCTTCATTTGGATCTCGAATGACAGCGACTTGATCGTCGATGCGAATGGCACCCTTCGAGGGCCGGGTCACACCGAAAAGGGCCTGCATGAACTCACTGCGGCCTGCGCCGACAAGGCCATAGAATCCGAGAATTTCACCGGATCGCAGGGCAAAGCCAATATCCTCAAATTCGGTCGGATGCGAATATCCGACCACCTTGAGCACTTCCTTGCCGAGTTCTGGTGCGCGTTTCGGGAACACCTGATCGACCGACCGTCCGACCATGAGTTTGACCAGTTCGCGCTCGGATACATCCTTGATGCGCCCGGCACCGACCATCTGTCCGTCCCTGAAGACTGTGTAACGATCTGCGATCCGAAAGATTTCATCGAACTTGTGACTGATGAAGAGAATGGCTTTTCCTTCAGCTTTCAGCCGTTCAACGAGCTCGTAAGTCTCTTCGATTTCCTTGTGCGAGAGAGATGCCGTGGGCTCGTCCATGATTACGATACTGGCGTCTATCGAGAGTGCGCGGGCGATTGCCACCAGATGCTTGTTGGCGATGCCGAGTTCCCGCAATGTGACATGCGGATCGATCGACGCGCCAATTCTGTTCAGAAGGTTTTGTGCCTGGTTGAGCATTTCGCCGCGGTTGATCAAGCCGAGGCGGGTCTTTGGAGCGTGCCCTATGAAGATATTCTCCGCGACCGACAGGTCGTCAAACAAAACCGTTTCCTGATGAATTGCGGTCACTCCGGCTTTTCCGGCATCTTGAGCAGTCGGAAAAGTGACCCGGTTTTCGTCAATGACGATTTCACCCTCATCGGGTTGATAGATGCCGGTCAAAATCTTGACGATGGTGGATTTGCCGGCCCCGTTTTCGCCGACAAGTGCTGTGACTTCGCCAGGATAAAGCTCCAGGGCAACCTCAGACAGTGCCTTGACCCCGGGAAAGGACTTTGAGATGCCCGTCAGAGACAAAGCCGGTTTGGATCCCTTGGCGGACTGAGGATGTGCGTCTTCAATGCCCTGCGTGTTCGCAAGCATAATCATATCCCGGAGCCAGTTGTTCTTGTTGGTTCAGGAGACCCGGTGCAAGGCACCGGGCCTGAGACATCCTAAGATGGATCTAAGCAGCGGGCTTAGAAAATATCTTTGAAGTCGTTGATGTTGGAGCTGTCGTAAACGAACGGGTCGGCCATTGCGCCTTCGTTGTTGTCGTTCAGCTCAAGTTTGCCCATGCGGCCCATTTCAATTTCAGCGCCGGGTGCAGCTTCAGCCTTGCCGGTAGCGAGGTTGTAGGCCAGCATAGTTGCTGAATAGCCGAGATCGATCGGGTTCCAGATGGCGAATGACTTGGATGCGCCTGACTCGATATGCCCGGCCATCTCAGAGGGCAACCCGAGACCGGTGACGTTGATCTGTCCGGCTTTTTCAGCGTCCGATACGGCCTGGGCGGCGGCGACGATGCCGACAGAGGTCGGTGCGATGATCGCCTTGAGGTCGGGATAAGTCTGCATAAGGCCCTGGGCTTCGCGGTAAGACTTGTCGGCCAGATCGTCACCATAAACCGTCGCGACCACATTGATGCCGGGGTAGTTGCCCTTGACCTTGTTCATCTCCTCGATCCAGATGTTCTGGTTCGTCGCGGTGGCAGATGCGGAAAGGACCGCGACATCGCCGCCGTCAGGCAGATGATCAGCTGCCAGCTTGATGATCATGTTACCGATCAGTGGATTTGACGACGGATTGAGATGCAACTGACGGCCTTCGGGAGCAACGCCTGAATCCCAGGAAATCACCGTAATGCCGCGGTCCATTGCCTTTTTGAGCGCTGGAACCAGAGCATCCTGGTCGTTTGCGGAAATCGCGATGGCATCAACCTTCTGCGCGATCAAGGCATTGATCACTTCGATCTGACCTTCCGCCGTCGTGTCTGTCGGGCCGGTATAGATGATTTCCACATCGCCCAGTTCCTTGGCGGCTTCTTCCGCGCCTTTTGCGGCGGCTTCAAAGAAGCCGATCCCGAGTGCCTTGACAACCAGCGCAATACGCTTGTCTTCGGCTTGCGCTGGAGCGGCGATGCAAACGGCAGCAACCGCTGTTGCAGCCAGTAGTGACTTGAAGAGTTTCATTGCTTCCTCCCTATATGAACTGCCGGGCCGTTGAGCGTTCCGGCAGAATGCCGGCTACCCGCTTGAGGTCGCCTTGCTCTGTGTGGCGTTTACCGATGCCACGATCAGATTGATGTCGGCCTGTTCCAGCATTTTGGCCGCGTTGTCCGGAATGCCGTCGTCCGTGATCACGGTTGAGATCCTTTCCAGGGCACACAGGATCAGGCTGGACCGCGCGCTGAATTTCGACGAATCCACAAGCACGACCAACTCGTCCGCCTGGCCGATCAGTTTCTGTTCTGCCTGGATAAGAAGCGGATCGGCTTCCATCAGACCGAGAGGGCCGAGGCCCTGCGCGCCCATGAACATCCGCTTTGCATAGAAATTCCGCGTCACGTCATTGTCGAAGGGGCTCAAGATGATGTTTTGCTCCCGGTAGATCACTCCTCCGGACAGCATGATCGTGTTCTTGGAGTTCTTGAGTAGATGTTCGGCGATCGGGAAGGAGTTGGTGAACACCTGCATCCGCTTTGTCGCCAGAGGATGGACCATCTGGAACGTTGTGGTGCCGCCATTGATGATGATCGCGTCGCCGTCTTCGCAGAGTTCAACCGCTTTTTGAGCGATTGCGCGTTTTTGCGCGATATTGATCGTTTCATTGACGCTGAAGGGCCGTCCCGCCAAGCCGACAAACTGTGGTGGGTGGATGGATTCCGCACCGCCACGCACACGGCGCAGTTTCTTTTGCACATGCAGCTGAGCAATGTCGCGGCGAATGGTTGCTTCAGAGGAATCCGTCAACGCCACCAATTCCTGGACCGTGACGACAGGCCGATCCTGGACAGCGGACAAGATGATCCTGTGGCGTTCTTTCTCGTGCATGTAGTCCTCCCGTTAATCAAACGTTTTCATCATTATCAGTCACTGTCAATCAAAAAAGATCAATAATGATCATTTTGCAGCGCAATATGATTGAAGATGATTGTTTTTGATTGACATTCAATTCTGATCAAGCGAGTGTCTAGCCAAACAAACGACCGCTGTCAGGCGCATTCTGGGAGGACACCATGTTGAATTCGGCCGCCGGGTCCCGGCTGGAAAACCTGTGGGACGATCAAAAGGCGTCGGGCATGAGTGGGCCTGAACTTCTTCTTTACCGTTCCAATCTTCTTGGATCAGACAAGCGCATTACCAACTATGGTGGCGGCAACACCTCCGCGAAAGTTCTTCAAAAGGATCCACTTGCAGGCGATGAGGTTGAGGTCCTCTGGGTGAAAGGCTCGGGAGGTGACGTCGGCACCATCAAGATGGACGGTTTTGCGACGCTTTACATGGAAAAGCTGCGCGCATTGAAGAGCCTCTATCGCGGAGTTGAGTTTGAAGATGAGATGGTCGGCTACTTGCCGCACTGCACATTCAACCTCAACCCGCGTGCGGCATCTATCGACACGCCCCTTCATGCCTATGTTCCAAAACCGCACGTTGATCACATGCACCCGGATGCGGTCATCGCAATCGCAGCGGCGGCTGACAGCAAGCAAATTACGCGGGACATTTTTGGAGACGATATCGGTTGGCTGCCCTGGAAACGACCTGGATACGAGTTGGGACTGTGGCTCGAAAAATATTGCGAGGCGAACCCGCAGGCGCGGGGCGTTGTGCTTGAAAGCCATGGATTGTTTACCTGGGCGGACACCGCCAAGGAGTGCTACGAAACAACGTTGGAAATCATTAACAAGGCCATAGGCTGGTTCGAGGATAAAACTGCGGGCAAGGATGCCTTCGGGGGTGTCAGGTGCACTGCTCTGTCACCGGTCGAGAGGCGGAGTATTGCCGCCCGGCTCATGCCGGCAATTCGGGGCATGGTCTCCGGCAAGCAGCATATGGTCGGACATTTCGATGACAGCGATGCAGTCCTGGAATTCGTCAACTCCAATGACATGGAAGCCCTGGCAGCGCTGGGGACCAGTTGCCCGGACCATTTCCTGCGCACGAAAATCAGGCCGCTCGTTGTCGATTTCGATCCAACCGATCCAGACATTCAGGCAACACTCTCCGGTCTGGGTCAGGCGGTGGAAACCTATCGTGACGAATACGCTGCCTATTATGCGCGTTGTAAACATGACAACAGTCCGGCGCTTCGGGATCCGAACGCCGTCGTTTATCTGGTGCCGGGTGTCGGAATGATCACCTTTGCCAAGGACAAGGCAACCGCTCGAATTTCAGGTGAATTCTACACCAATGCCATAAACGTCATGCGAGGTGCTTCCAGCGTTTCGACCTATTGCGGGCTGCCGGAGCAGGAAGCCTTCGACATTGAGTACTGGTTGCTCGAAGAGGCGAAGCTGCAACGTATGCCAAAGCCGAAAAGCCTGGCGGGACGGATCGCGCTGGTGACCGGCGGAGCTGGCGGTATCGGGTCGGCAACCGCAGAGCGGTTTTTGCGCGAAGGCGCCTGTGTCGTCCTTGCCGATATCGACGCGGACGCCCTTGCGGCAGCTGCGTCAAATCTGAGCGGGCGCTACTCAAAGGATGTCGTCCGGGCTGTCGCGATGGACGTCACGAGTGAAGACGCGGTTGCGGAAAGTTTCTCGCGTGCCGCGATGGAATTCGGCGGCGTCGACATCCTTGTGTCGAACGCTGGCATTGCCTCTTCCGCACCGATAGAGGAAACGACACTGGAACTCTGGAACCGGAACCATTCCATCCTGTCGACCGGCTATTTCCTTGTGTCGCGCGGGGCATTCCAGGTGCTCAAGACACAAGGGCTTGGCGGTTCCATCGTTTTCATCGGATCGAAAAACGGACTGGCGGCTTCACCGGGCGCCAGCGCCTATTGTACGGCGAAGGCGTCAGAGCTGCATCTTGCCAGGTGTTTGGCACTTGAAGGAGCGCCTGAAGGTATCCGCGTCAATGTGGTCAACCCGGATGCAGTGCTTCGCGGGTCCAAGATCTGGTCCGGAAACTGGCTGAAGGAACGGGCGGAAGCCTATGGCAAAGACACTTCCGAGCTGGAAGAACACTATCGTCAGCGGTCCCTGCTGAAGCGATCCGTTCTGCCGGAAGATATCGCTGAAGCGAGCTATTTCTTTGCTTCCGACGTTTCGTCAAAATCGACCGGCAACATCATCAATGTCGATGCCGGGAATGTGCAGGCATTTACGCGCTAGCATCTAACCCGGATGTCGCTCTGCTCACGGTTTCGAGCTGGGCGAAGTCCTCAAGGTTGAACCCACGTTCAGACAGTGTTTCACCCCTTTCGAGCACGCCGGACCGCTTGGTCACGAATTGGCGAGATGGGTCAGGAAAGGATCTTCAAGATGATGATCGACAAATCAGTGATCGTGCAGGAAAACGAAGCGGGTTTGACCGCCTTGAAACGCGACTATGAAACTCTGGGTGAACAGCTGGACCGTCGCGGCATTGCGATTGACAGTATCAAAGCCAGGGTTTCCGATTACGGTGTCGCCATCCCTTCCTGGGGGTTGGCACTGGCGGTACACGATTTGCGCGTTTCCCCGGCAAAGGTGAGCCCCGGCACATATTCGACAAGCTTGAGGATTGCGCGGTTATCCAGCAGCTGACCCGCGCGACGCCCTCGGTTTCTCTTCACATTCCCTGGGACAAGGCGGATCCGGCAGATCTGAAGGCGAAGGCGGCATCGCTCGGTCTTGGGTTCGATGCGATGAATTCCAACACCTTTCAGGACCAGCCGGGGCAAACGCATTCCTATAAATACGGGTCTCTGACGCATACCGACGCCGCGACGCGGCAGCAGGCGATTGATCATAATCTGGAGTGCATCGAGATCGGCACAGCCATAGGCTCAGCGGCGCTGACGATCTGGGTTGGAGACGGGTCCAATTTCCCGGGACAGACCCACTTTGTCCGGCAGTTCGAGAGATATCTGGACTCAGCGAAAGCAATTTACGCGGAGTTGCCCGAAAACTGGCGACTTTTCACGGAGCACAAGATTTTCGAACCTGCTTTCTATTCGACTGTCGTGCAGGACTGGGGCACCAATTACCTCATTGCAAAGGAGCTTGGAGACAAGGCCTTTTGCCTCGTTGATCTCGGACATCATGCGCCGAACGTCAACATCGAGATGATCGTCGCGCGTCTTGTACAATTCGGTAAACTGGGCGGGTTCCACTTCAACGACAGCAAATATGGTGATGACGATCTGGATACCGGTTCGATCGATCCTTATCGGTTGTTTCTGGTCTTCAACGAGCTGGTCGATGCGGAGACGCACAGTGTCGAAGGTTTCGATCCTGCGCATATGCTTGACCAGTCGCACAACGTGACCGACCCGATCGAAAGTCTCATGGTGAGCGCGATGGAAGTTCAACGTGCCTATGCACAGGCACTGCTCGTCGACAGATCGGCGCTGCGTGATTATCAGCAGGACAACGATGCCCTGATGGCCTCAGCGACGCTGAAGTGGGCCTTCCAAACTGATGTTGAACCCATTCTTGCCATGGCCCGGTTTGAAAATGGGGGTGTTATCGATCCGGTTTCGGCCTACCGCGCCTCCGGGTACCGGAACAAGGTCGCTGAGATACGGCCGGAAGCGACCGGTGCAGGTGGTGGAATTGTCTGAAGCCGTCAGTCAGTTGCCGATTGGCTTGCGACGCTGAGCGGCAAGTTCGCGGGTATAGGCAGACAAAGATTCGAGCTGAGCCGACGCCACGTCACTGTCGCCGGCTTTCAGTGCGGCGAGCATCGCTTCATGAATTTCGGCGATGCGCTGGCGGTCGCGCAGTCGATAGACCAGCATGTTCATAAGCGGCTGCATGGCTTCAAAAGCCGAAGATAGTTGAAACGCGAGCAATGGGCTGTCAGTGGCATCGGCGACAACTGAATGAAAGCTGACATCAGAAGCGCAGAAGTCTTCGTCGCTTGTCTCTGGATTCCGTTGGCGGGCAATCTCTGTTTCGAGCGCTTCAAGCTGTTCTTCGGTTCGATTTAGGGCCGCCATCGGCAGCGCCGCCATTTCCAGCGCGAACCGGGATTCAATCGCATCTTCAAACGGAATGTCGTTCATGCCGATCAGCAGGCGCGTGGTCGTCACGAGATTGGCCTTGGCTTCGTCCCAGGTCATGCGGTTGACGAATGCACCGCCGGAAGAACCGCGTTCACTGCGGATCAGGTTTTGGGCGGCCAGCCTTTTCAGCGCTTCGCGAACTGTCGAGCGTGAGACGCCGAAGCGCTCCGACAATTCAGCTTCGCTGGGGAGGCGTTCCTCTCCGGCGAGGCGTCCTTCGAGAATAGCATTTCGGATGGCGTTGGCGATCTGGACCGAGAGTCCTTCCTTCTGAATTGTATTAAATTCAATCGCCAAGGAGCCCTCCCGCCATGCAGTTCAATTTCATCGCGATCAACCTAATGGCCTCTGACTCGAGGGTCAAACGGAAAAAACAAATGTCAGACAATTAAAAGTTTGACTTTTCAATTCACGAGGAGCAGCGTAAGCGCAATCAAGTCTGGGAGGACAGGGTGAAGGCTATCGACCGACTTTTGCCCGGCCACAAGGCAATGTGGCTTACGTTTTTTGCGAGCATTCTGCTGGCCTGGAGTGTTCTGTTCGCCATGCAGGCTGCCGTTGATCCGGCTTTGAATTGGCAAGGCTCGGCTGCGGAATTATTGCTGTCGCTTTGTTCGCAATCTGCAGCTGACGCCGGACTCGGCTCGGCCGTGGTGATGTGGTCGTTGATGGCACTTGCGATGATGGCGCCGACAGCTTTCCCGGCCCTTCGTACCTATTCCGATCTGACCCATACTGATGCTGCCGGCACATGGTCTTTTGCAGCTCTAGCTGGCGGTTATCTAACAGTCTGGCTGGGATTTTCAGTTTTGGCGGCCCTGGTACAAGTGCGGCTGGCAAGTGCTGGTCTTCTCAATCCCTTTGGCCAGGTGACTTCGGTTCTTTTCAATGGTGGCCTCTTGATCCTGGCGGGCGTTTATCAGTTCAGCCCGCTCAAGGAGGCGTGCCTTAAAGCCTGCCAAAGTCCGCTGACGTTTTTCATGGGCCATTGGAGACCAGGCGTATCAGGAGCTCTTTGGCTTGGCCTGAGGCTGGGGGCTGTCTGCCTTGGATGTTGCTGGGCCTTGATGCTGCTGGCGTTTGTCGCTGGCACGATGAACCTTGCCTTCATGGGTCTTGCGATGGTGCTGATGACGCTGGAGAAACTGCCGCAGATCGGTTCCAGGGTCAGCGTGCCGCTTGGTGTTTTTCTAATTCTGGCGGGACTGACTGTGGTCCTCCTGCCCCTCGTAACAACCCAATCAGTCTAGGGAGAAACTGATGTCCGGATGGGCCATTCGCGGTGAATTGATCTTGAACTGCAACTGCACGGTTTTCTGTCCGTGCGTGGTGTCGCTCGGAAAGCATCCGCCGACCGAGGGGTACTGTCAGACCTGGGGTGGTATTCGCATCGACGAAGGGCACTATCAAGGTGAAGATCTGTCCGGTCTGAACATCGGGCTGCTGATTGAAATTCCCGGACTGATGGCGCGTGGTAACTGGAAGGCCGCGGTTTTCATTGATGAACGCGCGAGTGATACGGCGTTTGAAGGTCTTGTAAAGATTTTCTCCGGCCAGGCCCGGGGGACGACCGGATTGTTCAAGGTGCTCGTGAGTGAGTTTCTCGGAGCAGAGCGCGCGCCGGTGTCTTACACAAATGAAGGCAAGACGCGCCGTTTGGTCGTGGGCAAGGCCATCAAAGGTGAAGTCGTGCCGGTGCCGGGTGCAAATCCTGATGAAGACATCGTTATTTCCAACACGGAATACTGGATGGGCCGGGATATCACTGTTGCCACGGCAACGCAGGGCCGCGTGCGGGCCTATGGCCGGGTTTGGGATTTCGACGGCCGCAGCGCTGAGATTTGCCAGATCGACTGGTCGGGTCCGGCTGCCGAACAGGCTGCATAAAGGAGATCGAAATGCAGGTCCCCGCGCTTTCAGTTTCCCGCCGTACCCGAAAGACGCCGTTTTCACGGCGCGTTCAGGCCGCCGGTGTCAAGGGATACACGGTCTATAACCATATGCTCTTGCCGACGGTGTTTGAGAGTGTGGAAGCGGACTATCGTCACCTGAAATCCAAAGTTCAGCTTTGGGATGTTTCATGCGAGCGGCAGGTGGAACTTTGGGGGCCTGACGCAGCACGTTTGGCTCAGATGCTGACGCCGCGCGATCTGTCCGGCATGACTGAAGAGCGGTGCTACTACACGCCGATGGTCGATGAAACCGGTGGCATGCTGAATGACCCGGTGACGACGAAACTTGCCGAAGACAAGTTTTGGGTGTCAGTAGCGGATAGCGATCTTCTGTTCTGGATAAAGGGCCTCGCTCATGCTTTCCGGCTGGAGGTCGATGTTGATGAACCGGATGTCGCTCCGCTTGCGATCCAGGGGCCGAAAGCCGAAGACCTGGTGGCGCGTGTCTTTGGAGAGCGGATCCGCTCCATTCGTTTCTTTCACTATGACTATGTCGAGTTTGAGGGCCAGAGGCTGGTTCTGGCCCGGTCAGGCTACTCAAAACAGGGGGGCTTTGAACTATATGTTGAAGGGTTCGATCTCGGCGAACCTGTCTGGGATGCCTTGATGGAGGCCGGTGAAGACATGGATGTCCGTGCTGGTTGCCCGAACCTGATTGAGCGGATCGAAGGCCAGTTGCTGTCCTATGGCAATGACATGACCAGAAACAACACGCCCCATGAATGCGGGTTGGGGCGGTTCTGCCAGACAAAGGACGCAATTGGCTGCATCGGCAGGGATGCGCTGCTGCGGGTTGCCGTGGAAGGGCCCGTCCGGCAAATCCGCAGCGTAGCCATTGACGGTGATCCAGTGCCGCCGTGCGATGAACTCTGGCCGATAATTGCAGGCGGCCGCCAGGTCGGCACGGTGAGCTCGGCAGCCTATTCCCCGGATTACCGGACCAATGTCGCGCTCGGCATGGTGCGCATGACGCATTGGGATGATGGAACCAAGGTACAGGTCGACACCCCGCACGGTATGAGAGCCGCCACAGTCTGGGAAAAGCCGTTTATTCACCAGGAGCCCTGAGATGAAGGAGCACTACAACGCCTTCTCCAGGCAAGCAGCCAACTACGTGCCCTTGTCACCGCTTTCCTTTCTCGAAAGGACAGCGGCGATCTTCCCTGAGCGAACCGCCATCATTTACAACGAGCGCCGATACTCATGGTCCGAAGTCAAGGACCGTGTCTGCAGGGTCGCGGCCCAACTGGTTGCGTTGGGAATCAGGCCGGGAGACACGGTTTCCGTCATGGCAGCGAACACCCCGGAAATGTTCGAACTGCACTATGCCGTGCCTTTGACAGGTGCGGTGCTGAACACGATCAATACGAGGCTTGAACCTGAAACGGTCGCTTACATCCTGGATCACAGCGACGCGAAGCTGGTCTTTGTCGATACGGCCTTTTCTGATGTCGTCAAAAAAGCATTCGAACTCAACGAAGCTATCGTTCCGGCCGTCAATATCGTTGACGCATACGGCCCCGGCGGGGCTTGCATCGGGTCGTTGACCTATGACCAGCTGGTGCGGGAAGGTGATCCGAATTTTCCGTGGCAAGGGCCCAACGACGAATGGGACGCACTTGCCCTCAATTATACGTCGGGAACCTCAGGGCGACCCAAAGGTGTTGTCTATCATCATCGCGGCGCATACCTCATGTGCATGGGCACGCCCCAGGCGTGGGAGTTACCGCGCCATCCTGTCTATCTTTATTCTGTGCCGATGTTTCACTGCAACGGCTGGTGTCACGCCTGGACCATGACACTGATGGCGGGGACGATTGTCTGTATCCGCCAGATAACCGGCGAGGCGGTTTTCAGGCTGATTGCCGAACACCGGATCACGCATCTCGGCGGAGCGCCGATTGTGCTCTCCATGCTTTTAAACACGCCAGAGGGTCAACGAAGGGCCATCAGCCACAAGGTCAAGGTCATGACCGCGGGTGCACCGCCTCCAGCATCTGTTCTTGCCGGCGTGAGGCAGTTGGGCCTGGAAGTGATGCAAGTCTATGGCCTGACAGAGACCTATGGACATGTTGCTCAATGTTTGTGGCGCGAGGAATGGGACGAATTGTCCGCGGACGTGCAGGCCGAGCGGCAATCGTGGCAGGGTGTCGGTTTTCCGATGACGGAAGAGATTGACGTGATCAGCCGCGACACCGGAGCGCCTGTTCCCTGGGATGGGGAAACGCAGGGCGAGATTGTCATCAGAAGCAACACGGTAATGAAAGGCTACTACAAGAACCCGGAGGCAACAGCCGATGGGTTTTCCGGTGGCCGGTTCAACTCCGGCGATGCTGCCATTCGCCACCAAAACGGCTATATCCAGATCCGGGACAGGTTGAAGGATGTGATAATCTCAGGCGGAGAGAATATTTCCTCCGTCGAGGTCGAGGGCGCTTTGCACCGGCACCCGGACGTGGTGCTGGCCGCCGTCGTTGCCTTGCCCGATGAAACCTGGGGCGAAGTTCCTTGCGCCTTTGTCGAGCTGAGGGATGGCAGCGCGGAAACGGAGGAAAGCCTGATTGCCTTTTGCCGTGAGAACATGGCCGGCTTCAAGCGACCCAAGAAGATTGTCTTCACCGAGCTGCCCAAGACCGCGACCGGTAAGATCCAGAAATTTGTCCTGCGCAAGCAGGCCAGGTTAATTGCCGAAACAACAGTTTAACAGGACCAGATGAAATGACGTTCAAAGCCCTAATTGTCGACAAGGATGAAGACGGCAAGACCAATGCCTCCGTACAGGAAATTGATCTGACACAATTGCCTGCTGGCGATGTGACCGTTGCGGTGGACTATTCGACCCTGAACTACAAGGACGGTTTGTGCGTGGGGCCTGGCGGCGGACTGGTCAGAAACTACCCGCATGTTCCGGGCATTGATTTCGCAGGCACGGTCGAGGAGTCCAACGACGATTGGTACAAGCCGGGCGACAAGGTTGTGCTGACCGGCTGGCGCGTTGGTGAAGCCTGGTGGGGCGGTTATGCGCAAAAGGCCTGCGTGAAAGGCGAGTGGCTGGTTCCGTTGCCGGAAGGTTTGAGCACCCGGAATGCCATGGCAATCGGAACAGCCGGTTTCACCGCCATGCTGGCGGTGATGGCATTGGAAGAGCATGGCCTGAAGCCTGAAAACGGTCCTGTTCTGGTGACAGGAGCTGCAGGTGGTGTTGGATCCGTCGCGACGGCCATTTTGGCCAATCTCGGCTACGAAGTCGCCGCTGTAACAGGGCGCGAAAGCACCTGGGACTATCTGAAATCGCTCGGTGCCAGCCGCATTGTGCCGCGAGACGATGTCGCTGAGACCGTCAAACGTCCTCTGGAATCGGAAACTTGGGCCGGCTGCATCGACGCGGTTGGCGGATCGATGCTTGCAAGGGTTTTGGGTCAGATGAAATACGGCGCGTCCGTTGCTGCGGTTGGTCTGGCCGGTGGTGCTGCATTGCCGGCAACCGTCGTTCCCTTCCTGCTCCGCGGTGTCAATCTTCTAGGCATCGACAGCGTGATGAAGCCCTATGACGCACGTCTGAAGGCCTGGGAGAGGCTGGCCAAGGACCTGCCCATGGATAAGCTCGAGGCAATGATCCAGCCCGCGACACTGGAGGATTTGCCCAAATTGGGAGCCGATATTCTCAAGGGGCAGGTGAAGGGCCGTGTTGTGGTCGATGTGAACGCCTGACACGGTATCAGGGTGGTCAGACTGCTGGCCGCCCGTAATGCTCTTTCAGAAAATCGATCATCACCCTGACCTTCTGTGGCAGATAAGACCTGCTCGGGTAGACAAGCCAGGCGGCTGTTTCAAAAGATGCCGCTGCGCAGGCGTAATCCGGAAAAGGTCAACCAGCGTTCCTCTGCGCAAATCCCGCTCCACCAACATGATCGGCATGAGTGCGATGCCCATGCCGAGACGAGCCGCCGACCGGATCGACAAGGCGTTCGATATGACGGTCGCGCCACCGATCGGGACGGCGAAGGCCTCCACACCGTCTTGCTCCCGAAATTGCCAATAGGTTCGAAAGCCCGGAATGGCGAACCGGATACACTCCCGCTCCGACAGGTCGTTCGGGTGATGGACTGGGCCCGTTCTTTCGATGTACTCCGGCGAAGCAACTGCCCGGTAACGCGTTGTCATCAGTTTGCTGACAATCCAGTCTCCTTTCGGCATGGAACCGAACCGGACGGCAAGGTCAATTCCGTCTGCCCTTAAATCGAGGTTTGAGTCAGACGCCAGAAGCTCAACGTCAATTTCCGGATATCTTTCCTTGAATTCGGGCAGTACCGGGAGCAAGCATTCCTGAGCGAATGAAATGCTGACCGTCATGCGCAAGGTTCCTCTCGGAGAAATTGCTGTCGTTCGGGCTTCGTCTCCGGCTGCATCAAGCTCTTCCAACAGCGGAGCAATGCGGTTCAGATAGAGTTCCCCTTCGCTTGTTGGCGCAAGACTGCGGGTGCTTCGCTGGAACATCCGAAATCCGACATCCTGCTCCAGCTGCGCGATGACGCGCGACACGCTTGAAGCGTCGAGATCCAGAAGTCTGGCAACGGCAGCAAAGCTGCCAAGGTCGCGCACGAGGAGTGCTGTCTTGAGTGTTGAAAGCTCCATTCGTGCAGTTTACGCACGACTTCGATGCGTTTCGACGTATTTTTTGAACTGGCGCATGAAATTAAATCCGACTTGCCATTCACCAAGGAGGTCAGTTCATGACACAGTTGCTTCGCATCAATTCTAGTTCCCGCCGGGAAGGGTCGCATTCTGCAGCCGTGGGAGATGCCTTTGAAGCTGAATTCAGAGCGCAGCATCCGGGATGCAGCGTCATTACCCGAAATGTTTCTGACGGTTCTATCCCGTTCATCGCCCAGAAAACCATTGAAGGGTTCTATGCCCCACAGGATGGTCTTCCTCTTGAACTGCAAGCTGCAACGGCCTTGTCGGACAGTCTGATCGCAGAAATTCAGGCATCAGATACGCTTTTGCTTGCGGTCCCGATCTACAATTTCTCAATTCCAGCCGCTCTCAAGGCCTGGGTCGATCAGATTTCGCGCATCGGTCATACATTTTCCATGGGAGAAGGCGGTTTCAAGGGGTTGGTCAAAACGCGTCGCGCGGTTGTTGTCTGTACCTATGGCGCTGAAGGATACTTGGCGGGCGAGCCCTTTTCCGCGGCAAACTTCGTACAGCCATATTTGGAGTTCCTGTTGAACTTCCTTGGCATAGAAAATGTTGAATTCGTTCATGTGCAGGGTACAGCAATTGCGGCAGCCGACGCATTTGCCGATAGGCTGGAAGCGGCAAAGGTCGAAGCGAAACGGGCTGTCTAGGTCTTGAAAAGAGACTTCGAACCGGGACTTAGATTATCCAGCTTTTGAAGATCAGAACGCTTGATGCCCGTTGCGCCAGGCTGGTGCGACGGGTGCGGGCTTTTTAGGGTGTCGGGAAACGCCCGTTTCCGGTTGCATTTCCGCGGATCCTCCCATATAAGCGCCCGGTCCAGAGTCGTCCGGCTCGTCGTGGACTGGTTTTCTGCATTCTCTTGCAGGCCTCCATCGACAACCAAGGGCATGCCGTGTCGGCTCTGAATGCACCAAGAAAGAAGCGCCCGTTTGAGCGGACGCACCAAGGAAAGGATGCAAAATGCCCAAGCTGAAGACGAAGTCAGGCGCCAAAAAGCGCTTTAAAGTGACTGCGACCGGCAAGGTGAAAACCGCGCAGGCCGGCAAGCGCCATGGCATGATCAAGCGCACGAACAAGTTCATCCGTAACGCCCGTGGCACCACCACGTTGAGCGATCAGGATGCACGGATCGTGAAGCAGTTCCTGCCCTACGCATAACGCCAGCCCCGAAGGAGATCACCTAAATGTCACGCGTCAAACGGGGCGTAACCGCCCACGCTCGTCATAAAAAAGTTCTGAAGGCCGCCAAAGGTTATTACGGCCGTCGCAAGAGCACCATCCGTGTTGCCAAGCAGGCTGTCGAGAAGGCTGGCCAGTACGCTTATCGCGACCGCAAGGCCAAAAAGCGGAATTTCCGTTCGCTCTGGATCCAGCGCATCAATGCGGCAACCCGTCAGCACGGCCTGACCTATGGCCGGTTTATCGACGGTCTGAACAAGGCTGGTGTTGAAGTTGACCGCAAGATTCTGTCCGATCTCGCGATCAATCAGCCCGATGCCTTCAAGGTTCTGGTTGACAGGGCGCAGGGCGCTCTGACTGCTTAATCCAGGCAGTCACGAACAAGATTTCTTTAAAGCGCGGCCTTATCGGGCCGCGCTTTTTATTTAGTTTGCGTGACCACGCTGTTCCGGCCCAGTTAGGCCAGACACTCTCCGGAAAAGAAGCGATGAAGGCCGGATGTCGCATACAATTGTCTTTGACAGCGAGTTCCTGACAGCCCCCGGCGCAAAGGGCCGCATGTGGTGTGGGCCTTTGGACCCCGATCCCTGTGTCGCGCAAATTGGTGCCGTGAAACTGTCTCTTGAGCCGGGCTTCCGTGTGCTTGAGACAGAGCGAGTATTTATCAAAACCGCGGACCGGTATGGAAAGCCGACTGTTGCCGATCCGTTCTTCACAGAATTGACGGGTATCACCCAGGCTCAGATCGATGCCGAAGGAGTAAGACCTGAAGATGCGCATCTGAGCCTGGCCCGAATTGCGGGCGATGCAACGCTGTGGTCCTGGGGCAAGGACGAAATGTTTCTGATGGCGGTTAGCTGCTACGTCGCCGGCGTAGCACCGCCAATTCCGGCCCACCGGTTTGGGAACGCGGCAAGTCTTTTAAACAAGGCGGGTATGCCCTTGGATGATATCGGCAGGACGACGAGCGGAGAACTTGCACAGTACTTCGGTTTGCCAACCCCGCCTGGACGTCATCATGATGCGCTCGATGACGCAATGTCGATCACGGTCTGCCTACAGCATCTTCTAAGAACGGGACGCCTGGACGCTTCCGACTTTGAGTTGCCGAGTCCCAAAGCCGGGGTCATGGCTCACGCCTGATCAAATCAGGACAGATTCAGAAAACGGGACGGGATTTGCCGGTTTTGCAAAGGCAAGTTCTATTTCTTGTTGCGCGCAATATCCCCGTTTTCCCCGCGCAATCTCCAGTCGCGCACACTTTCGTTAACTTTTGTGACCCTGTTTTGGCGGTTTTCCGCGGACAAAAGGTTAACGCCTTCCTATATTGGCATGGTGATTGCGAGGTTTCAGACAGGAAGGCGCTGGCTGTGCCAATTTGAAACAAAGAGGCGTTGATACGTGCGAGTGAACCCAGTTACATCGGCAGGACGTGCCAATGTGAGGCGCAAACGTCCCTCAATGGGAGAGACGGAAAGCGAGCGCCAGGGCAAGAGCTTTGCCTCATATCTGCCGGAGCCGCCCAAGCCGGACCTTGAGCGTGATCATGACGCTTTCACTGGACGCTATTACCCGAATTCAGTCTTTCTGGCCCATCTGATCGCAACACGCGATTACGACATCCAGACCCGTCAGGCCCGCCCTGCTGAAACTCTGTCAGGAGCGAACAGCTATCGCGCTATGGCAGCATTGCCACGTCAGCGTGGGGCTGGACACCTGCTCAAAACAGAGCGCTGATCTTTTCGAAATTTTGAATTCCAGAAGTACCACTGGATAGCCTCGGCCCGGAGCTTCGCTCCGGGCTCTTTTTGGTTCTCCGGTTCTCGCCCAAGAACCGGACGAGTTTCGGGTCCGTTACCCAGGCTGACCGCTTCTGTTGTTGCCGCAGCACTGCCAACCGATTTGTGACGCGCGTCACATTTTTCTGTTGCAAGCTACGCTAGGCTTAAAAACAGATCCGGAATCCCCGGACCTCCGAAAGACTGGCCACGGACTGGCCCACCGCGGAGCACAAGATGCAAGTAAGACCCGTTTCAGCTATTCACGCCTTGCGAATTCGCCAAAAACCCTCCGCAGAATTCGTGCCCAATTCAGACCTGTTTGCAGTGTCTGAAGGAACGTTCTCCGATATTGATCTGATGCCGGCTCACCTGGCCGCAGAAGAGTTGCAGCGTGACCTTCACGCTGGGTCGCATGCAGAATATGCAACCCAGCTTCTGGCGGGTCGTGACATGTCCGTTGAGAGCGAAATGGAGCGTCAGCTGCATTTGGCGCAATACGCAACGGCTACTGAAGACAGCGAATCCCACTCTTTCACGATCTCATTGTCAGCCTGAATGAGTTCTGGCGACTGTTGATCAGGCCTCGATCCTCAGAAAGCCGGCCAGCCCGGTTTTCTGGTGCTCGATGACGTGACAATGGAACGCCCAGTCACCGGGATTATCTGCCACAAGAGCCACTTCCATCGTTTCATCCTTCAAAAGCAAAGCCGTATCAGTCACGAGTGGCGGAAGGTTGCGTTTGTTTGAACGCAGCAGTTTAAAGGACACTCCGTGGAGGTGGATCGGATGAGCGTTCGGAGATCTGTTTCTGAGGCGCATCACATAGGACCTGCCCAACTTCATCGTCGCCAAGGGATCGAACGGTCCAGGTGTGTCTCCTGGCCAGGCCATCCGGTTGATTGACCAGAATGTATAGCCAAGTGAGCCACAGATGCTGGCTTGCGGGGCATCTCCCTCCGGCGACCAGCCAAAGACGAAATCGATCACTTCAGCATTGGCGAGATCCGGCTCGGGCACCGGATTGAGCGGAAGCGGCTTCAATTCCTTCAGATCACGCCGGACGCTTTGACCGCTTGCTCTGAATGTTGCCAGAAGACGGTCGCCGCTGGCTCGGCGCAGAAAGAGTTTTACCGTTTCCTCTTCCCGGTCCGGCAGCCTCAAAGCAATATCCGCGCGTTGACCTGGCGACAGAACCAGGTCTTTCGCCGGCATGGCTTTGGGCAAGGGATGAGAATCGAGCGCGATGACCCTGGCTTGACCGCCTTCAAGCTCGTAGGTGCCGACGCGGGTCAGGTCCGTGATGGCCAGTCTCAGGCGGACAAGGCTTCCTGCCTGAAGTTCGTATACCGGTTCCTTTTGCCAATTGACGGTCGACACCGTTCCGAGCGTGCCGCCGCGCGCAGCATTACGGGGTTTTGTGAAGGCTATGAACTGACCGTCACCGCCGAGGCGAAAATCCCGGATGTTCAACGGCAGGTCTTGGTCGAAGCCAATTTCTTCCGGTTCTTCGACCACCATGATTCCGGTCAGGCCACGTGCAATCTGTTCAAGCGTGTTGCAATGCGGGTGATACCAGAAGGTCCCTGCATCCGGTGGTGTGAACTCGTACCGGAAGGACTGACCTGTTTCGATCGGATACTGGGTCAGATAAGGCACGCCGTCCATCCGATTGGGAATTCTTAGTCCGTGCCAATGAACGACGGTCGGCTCATCCAGGGCGTTGATGACATTGATTGCCACCTTTTGCCCCTGCCTCACGCGCAGCACCGGCGGCGGCGCATCAGGAAGGAAGCTCATCATGTCGCGCGTTAGCGTCCCGGGCAAAATGGAATGATCGCGATTGGACAGTTTCAGAAAATGCTCTGCGGGTTCCGTAGCCGCAAAGCCTTTAGCCGCAAGGCCTCCTGCGGCAAAAGCTGAAATTGCGCCCGCGCTGCCCAGCAGCAATTCTCGCCTCGATACTGAAGGCATGCCAGTCCTCTTGATTTGAAGGCGCGTCCGGACGCAATCAACACGCAGGCGTACTCTATCGCAAGGACAAAGTGAGGGTGCCCGGAAGCGCCGGGCAATTCGTCAATAGCCTGCCGCGTGACCGTCTTTGCGTGGGTCAGATCCGGCCGTCAACAGCCCTCGCGCCTTGTCGATCATGATGGCCTGACTGCCGCCAATGGCTCCCTTTGCCGGCACCACCTGATGACCTAGAGCTCTGAGACCATCCAGTGTTGATGGCGGGATCAGCTTCTCTGCCTGAAGTTCGTGCGTATCCAGATCCATGAACATGCGTGGGAAATCGATCGCAGCCTGTACGTCCATTCCATAGTCGATGATGTTGGTCAAAAGGTGGGCATGTCCGCAGGCCTGGTACTGACCACCCATCACACCGAAGGACAGCCATGGATTGCCGTCTTTGAGCACCATTGCCGGAATGATCGTGTGGAGCGGCCGCTTGCCGCCGTCGATGGAATTTGCGTGACCTGCCTGCGCCTTGAACGCACGGCCACGGCAATGCAGAAGCACGCCGCTGTCCTGTGCAACGATCCCCGAGCCGAAATCCGAAAACAGGGAGTTGATAAAGGAAACAGCCAGTCCATCCTTGTCGACAACGGACAGATAAACCGTATCGGTCTGCGGGTTCAGTGACGATTGGGGCACAGACGCCATGCGTTTGCTCACTGACACTTCGCTGGCAAGCCGGTCGAGATAATCCGATGCAATCAATCCGGAATGGCAAACGTCCATATAGCCGGGATCAGTGACAAACCTGTCGCGGACTGCATAGGCAAGCCGTGTTGCTTCCATTTGCAGGTGGAACCTTTCCGGCCCCATCGGATCCAGGTTTTCTAAGTCGAATTTTTCCAAGATCCCAAGCATCACCAGGGCAATAATGCCTTGGCCGTTGGGTGGCAGTTCCGCAACTGTATGCCCCTTATAGTCTCTCAGAACGGGAGAGACTGCTGTCGTATGACAAGCAGCAAGGTCGTCCTCCGTCATCAAGCCGCCACGGCTTTGCATGGCGTCGACGATATCGCTCGCGATTGGGCCGGAATAAAACGCATCTGCGCCACCTTCGGCGATGGCTTCCAGTGTTGCAGCAAGATGCGGGTATTTGAGGATCGTCCCAATGGCAGGAGCGTTGCCGTCAATGAGGTACCGCGCTGCCGACACCGGATCCGAGGCCAACTTATCAACGTTGTTGGCCCAGTCGTTGGCGACACGTGGCGCAATGGGAAATCCGTCGCGTGCATACTGAATGGCGCGCTTGAACAGCTTGCCAAATTCGGTGGAACCGTGTGCCTTGTGCAACGTTTCCCAGGCGCGAACGGCACCTGGAACCGTGACCGCGTGGGCCGAGGTGTCCGTGATGTCTTCAACACCCAGTTCGGCCAGTTTTTCAGGTGTTGCCGCGCGCGGTGCCGCGCCCGAGCCATTGAAGCCGGTGAGCCGTCCATCGGGTTCGGTAACGATTGCGAAGCAGTCTCCGCCAATACCCGTCATATGCGGTTCGACGACGCACTGCACGGCCACAGCAGCGATAGCTGCATCCACCGCGTTGCCCCCATCCTGCAGGATTTCAAGCGCAGCGCTTGTTGCCAGAGGATGCGATGTTGCCGCAGCTGCTTCGCGCGCAAAAACCGGTGACCGGCCCGGCGCCTGAAAATCACGCTTCACTGAAAATCTCCTGCCCGAAACGTCTATTTATTCCGAATTGCCGCAACTGTTTCCCGACTTTCCCACCTATTCGGCACCGGTTCGATTTGCTAGCAAATCCAAATCGCGGGCTGCACCTTAAGGAGAAGCGGTTGATTGCGCAAACCCACAGCAGCGGGTTTCGTCAATGCAGTGGCGCAAGCAAGGTAAGGTGCCAACCGGCCAACAGACCAGACAGGCGGTAAACAATGACTCTTGGAATGACACTTTCAACGGCAGAGGCAATCACTTCCGCCGCATTGGAAAAAGCAGTTGAGCTCAATCTCAAGCCCCTTACCGTCGCGGTCCTGGACGCTGGCGGTCATGCGGTTCTGGTGAAACGCCAGGACGGCTCATCCATCATGCGCCCCCAGATCGCAACCGGAAAAGCCATTGGAGCATTGGCTGTCGGGACCGGTACACGTTGGTTAAACGCAAACGCGGAGTCGCGGCCCCATTTCGTCAATGCGTTGAACGGCGTTTCCGGCGGGGCGATTGTGCCTGTTCCCGGTGGTGTTCTGATCAAAGGCGATGATGGAGAGACCCTTGGCGCGGTCGGGATCACCGGCGACACGTCTGACAATGACGAAGCTTGCGCGGTTGCCGGTATTGCTGCTGCCGGTCTTGTTGCGGACTGCGGCTGACCCGGTTCAACGGGCTGGGACGTCTTTTCGGAATATGGCCAGTTTTCCGCTGGCCGTTTCCACCTGATCAACTTGCTCCCAGCGCCTGTTCTTTAGAATGGTCATTGCCGATCCCGTCGTTGCATGGATCCGATCAAATCCAAGTTGCGCCGCCTCGTTTTCGGCAGCTGCAACCAGTGCGGTCCCGATGCCATTTCGGCGCAGATCTTCGGGCACAAGCAATGCCGTCAGCCAGGCGCCGGGGTAGAGGTTGGATCCAGGAGAGGTCGATCTGAGCGATGCCGTTCCAACAGGTGTCGAGGCTCGGTCCACCGCCACCAGGCATTGCGGCAAGGTGTCTGGTGCTTCTAGGCAGGCCTTCAGGTCGTGTCTCGCGTCGCCCGTGCCGCCTGGTCCATACCAGTGCGGCCAACCAGCTTGATACCAGTCGGAAATCTGATCAAGCGGTTGCGGAAGGTCAGACAGATGCAGAATTCCGGCGAGCGCGGGTGCCGTCAAAGATCAGGGCTTGTCGGAAAGCTTGTTGATCTTTTTCTGCATTTCCTCAAGCTGACGCTTCATATCATCGAGATCCGCCGTTTCTGCTTTCTCGGTTTTGGTAGCACCGGCAGCTGCCTGGGCTTCCGGTGAGGCTCCAGCCTCGCCCGTCGGGAACGGCATGAACATTTTCATCGCCCGTTCGAACATTTCCGTGTTGCGTTTGACCTGGTCCTCGATCGCGTCGAAGGCTGTGGCTCCAAAAGCATCGCTCATCTGAGACCGCAGTTTTTCCTGTTCCTTGGTCAAGGATGTCATCGAATATTCAAGAAAACTCGGCACGAGACCTTGCATGCTGTCGCCGTAAAAGCGGATCAGCTGTCTGAGGAACGTCACGGGAAGCAGGTTCTGGCCCTTGCCTTCCTGTTCGAAGATAATCTGGGTCAGTACAGACCGCGTGATATCTTCACCGCTCTTTGCGTCATAGACGACAAAGTCCTCTTCCCCCTTCACCATCACCGCCAGATCCTCAAGGGTGACATAGGTGCTGGTGCCCGTGTTGTAGAGCCGCCGGTTGGCGTATTTCTTGATGATTGTTGGCTCGCTGGTTTTGGCCATCCGTCACTTCCGCCTATCTGCCTTACGGCTGGAACGGGATTTACTCCCGCCTCGTTTCGCATTTGATGGCGCCGTCTTCGCAGACGCGTCATCTCCTCCAACTAAGAGACTAAGCCAATCGTAGCGGATCGTGCCACTCTTTTTATGTGCGCCGACGAAAGGATAATGCCGCAAATGCGAAATCAGGCCGCGCATACGGAGAGTCACGGTTGACACGCATGCCGGTGCAGTTTCTAGTCGCCTGATCGATAAGGAACAAAGGTGCCCTAACGGTACCAGCATTCTATGGCCGTCCGGCCTCAAGTCCTGGAGAGTATGATGAGCGCTTCCACCGATGTTGTCATTGTTAGCGCGACCCGCACCCCTGTCGGGTCGTTCAACGGTGCTTTTGCCAATGTGCCGGCACATGATCTTGGTACCATTGTTATGAAAGCAGCGATGGAACAGGCCGGCGTCGACGGCGCTGACATCGACGAGGTGGTTTTCGGTCAGGTGTTGACAGCGGCTCAAGGCCAGAACCCTGCGCGTCAGGCAGCGATCAACGCAGGTATCGCCGACAGTTCGACCGCCTGGACCCTCAATCAAGTTTGCGGTTCCGGCCTGCGGACGGTCGCCATTGCGGCACAGCAGATCCAGACAGGCGACGCATCCATCATGATGGCAGGTGGTCAGGAAAACATGTCCTTGTCTCCGCATGCGGCACATATGCGCAACGGTTACAAGATGGGCGACTACAAGATGATCGATACAATGATCAAGGACGGCTTGTGGGACGCTTTCAATGGTTACCACATGGGTCAAACCGCCGAGAACGTTGCCGAGAAGTGGCAGATCAACCGCGAACAGCAGGATGAATTTGCGGTCGCTTCCCAGAACAAGGCGGAAGCAGCTCAAAAGGCCGGAAAATTCAAGGACGAGATCACACCGGTCACCGTTAAGGAGCGCAGGTCAGAGCGTGTCGTTGAGGATGACGAATATATCCGGCATGGAGCGACCCTTGAAAGCGTTGCAAAGCTTCGTCCGGCCTTTAACAAGGAAGGGTCTGTGACAGCCGCCAATGCCTCCGGAATTAATGATGGTGCGGCCGCACTTCTGGTGATGAGTGCAGCAGAAGCCGAAAAGCGTGGCCTGACACCTTTGGTGCGGATTGCGTCCTGGGCAACAGCAGGCGTTGATCCGGCGATCATGGGATCCGGTCCGATCCCCTCGTCGCGCAAGGCTCTGGAAAAGGCAGGCTGGAGTGCAGCTGATCTCGATCTGGTCGAGGCCAACGAAGCCTTCGCAGCTCAGGCATGTGCCGTCAACAAGGACATGGGCTGGAACCCGGACATCGTCAATGTCAACGGTGGCGCAATTGCGATCGGTCACCCGATTGGCGCATCCGGCGCTCGCATCCTGTGTACGTTGATCCACGAAATGAACCGTCGCGACGCCAAAAAGGGCCTTGCAACGCTGTGTATCGGCGGCGGAATGGGCGTTGCCATGTGTCTGGAGCGCTAAGCGCTCAAATGATTTGGATCATGGCCGGCTCCGTCCGGCCATGGCTTAAAAACTGAGACTTCAAAAACCTCGAGGCCCTAAGGGTCCGAAACCGGAATTCAGGAGGAAGGGGAATGAGCAAGGTCGCATTGGTCACTGGTGGAACGCGTGGCATCGGCGAATCCATTTCGCGCGGTCTTAAGGACGCAGGCTATACGGTGGCGGCCACTTATGCCGGCAATACCGAAAAGGCCGAAGCCTTCAAGGCAGAAACCGGTATTCACGTCTTCAAATGGGACGTCTCCGATCCTGACGCCTGCGCTGCGGGCATTGCAAAGGTTGAAGAGGAGCTGGGACCGGTCGAGGTTTTGGTCAACAATGCGGGCATCACCCGCGACGGCATGTTCCACAAGATGGACTTCGATCAGTGGCGGGCAGTGCTCTCCACCAATCTGGACTCCATGTTCACGATGACCAAGCCGGTGATCAACGGCATGCGCGGACGCGGGTCGGGGCGCATCATCAACATTTCGTCCATCAACGGCCAGAAGGGCCAGATGGGCCAGACCAACTATTCCGCAGCAAAGGCGGGGGTGATCGGCTTCACCAAGGCGCTTGCGCAGGAAAATGCCTTCAAAGGCATCACTGTCAACTGTGTCTGCCCGGGTTACATCAACACCGATATGGTCGCCGCAATGCCGGAAAAGGTTCTTGAAAGCATCGTCGCCGGTATCCCGGTCGGGCGTCTTGGCCATCCGGAGGAAATCGCACAGACCGTTGTCTATCTGGCGTCGGATTCCGCGGCATTCATGACAGGTGCCGTCATGACCATCAATGGTGGCCAGTATATCGCCAACGGCTGATCAATCTGCCAATCAGAGTTCTAAGAAGGCGCCCTTGGCGCCTTTTTTATTGTTTCGGGGGTCACCCGGAAGAAGGAGTGGTAAGGATCATCTTGACGCGATGGTCTATGTCCTTGCGCATGGCGTCCGCTGTCCAGCCTGCGCGGCCCCGAAACATGTATCCCTGCCGAATGTCATACAGGAAACGCGCGCGCTCCAGGGACGGGAAATCCGGCGGCAACACGCCTTTTTCCTTTTCCAGGTCAAAGCGGGCTGCCAATCGTTTGTCCGTGTCGTCAATAGCTTTTTCAACTCGTTCTGAAACGCCCTCGACTTCACCAATGCTGGCTGAAACGCTTGATGCCAGAAAACAGCCTTTTGCGCCGCTTTCATGCGCGGTGGCGTAGATGATCACCTGTTCCAGGAACCCCTTGACGGCCTGCTCTATGTCCGGCTCGGCCTCAAAGGCAACAACCGGTGCGCAGCCATCGACATCGCCGTAAAGGTCAATGGTCTTCAGAAAAAGTTCCCGTTTGTCGCCAAAGGCGGCATACATGCTTGGTCCGCTGATCCCCATCGCACCTGTCAGGTCTTTCAGCGAAGCGCCGTCATAGCCCTTTGCCCAGAACACATTCATCGCCGCCATTAGCGCCTCGCGACTGTCAAAGGTGCGCGGGCGACCCATTTTTTTGTATCGTTCAATATATAATCCTTGACTTGCGTATATTTTGTATATTTATGTATCGATCATTATATATCTCAAGGAGCACCCGATGGCAAATCCAAAGCCTCTTGTAGGGGATACTTTCCCGCAAATCACGGTACCCAGACTGGGTGGCGGTGAGTTGACACTCGGCAAGCCCGGAACCGGCCGTGGTTGGCAACTGGTTGTGGTCTACCGCGGCAAGCACTGTCCTATCTGTACCCGCTATTTATCTGAGCTTAACGCCATTCTTCCCGACCTGAACAAGATCGGAGTAGATGTCGTTGCCGTTTCTGCAGACCCTGAAAACCGCGCGCAGGCCCAGATCGCCGAAGCCGGAGCTGATTTTCCTGTTGGCATCGAATTGACCGTCGACCAGATGCGCCAGCTCGGACTTTACGTTTCTGACCCTCGTTCTGCGGAAGAAACCGACCGGCCTTTTGCTGAGCCCGGGCTCTTTGTGATCAATGATGCAGGCAAGCTGCAGGTCACTGATATTTCCAATGCACCATTTGCCAGGCCTGCCCTTTCCTCACTGTTGATGGGGCTGAATTTCATCAAAAACCCGGAAAACAACTACCCGATCCGAGGAACACATCATGTCCAGAACTGACGACCAGGCAACGGCAGTGAGAGCGGTGATTGAGCGGCTGATCGAAAATGTTTCGGCGAACACGGCTTCGATCCTAAATGAAACCTATCATGACGACATGACCGTCATCATGCTGAGCCCGGAAGATAAAGCCATTGTCCTGGACAAGCAGCAAATGACCGAAACCGTCACGACGACGCTTGAACAGAACAACGGTGCAATAGGAACCTGGGCCAAGTTTCATCATGTCTCCGTCAATGGTGACACGGCACATGTTCTGCTTTCCAGACGCAACGAACTGACCGGGCCAGATCAGCAGATCACGCTCGGTATTGATTTGGTCAATCAGGACGACCGCTGGCAAATCACGCGCGAAGTGATTGTTACAAGGCCTGTTTCCTAGGCCAACAGGTTCGAAGGGGGCCCGGCTGCTCAGGGGTCGGGCATCTGCATTTCAAGAAAATCAGGACTAATCAGATGAGTTTCAAATCGAGAACTATAGGCCTTTTGATTGCTTTAGTGCTCTCCGTTGCACCATTAGCCGTGTCGGCGGATCAGGAGGGCGCAATCGCAGCGCTGAAAGACCTCAATGACCGTTTTAACGAGGCTGCCTCCAACCACGATGCAGCCGGTATCCTGTCGCTCTACGCGGACGACACAGTCTGGATTGCGCCCGGAAAACCTGCAGTCAAGGGATTGGAAGAACCCAGGAAGCTGTTCGAGTTCGTTACGTCGAACAAGGGTGACGTCAGTCATTCGATCGATACGCTTTTTGTGTCTGACGATGGAACGCTTGCGGTAATGATCGGATCGGTCGATGCCAAGATTGAAAGCGCGGGCATGGATGCGACGGGCACTTTCCTCTATGTCCTGCGACCCGGCGACGAAGGTTGGGAAGTGGCCGCTGACATGTGGCATCAGCATGAGGAACAGCGTTGAAATTCCGGTCCATGGCTCGTTGACCGGTAGCAGATGAACACCCTAATGACGAAAAAGGTGCTTTTATCGCGCCTTTTTCTTTGCCGCAGTTATTGATGCGGCGTCACTTTGCGTCCGGTGAAAAAATTCAAGAAACGGTTGCCCGACGATCTTTCTGGCCGATCCAGGTCGCGAATTTCGGAAACGTCCATGTCGAACGCGGCAATCATGTCCACCTGGCCATCCAGCAAGGTGATTTCCTGGCGTGTGGTTCGCAACGACAAACGGCCAACCAACTGCACGGGTTGATAGATTTCTTCGGCATTCAAGCCTTCCTCAATCTGATAGCGGATCATCTGATTGGGGTCGGGTGCAGGCATGTGGCTGCACATGCCGGCTTCCGGAACAAGATAGCCTCCGGTGACCGTTTTGGTTCCAGGTGCGAAAACCGGAATGGCATAGCCGGAAATGACAACCTCCTTGCCATCAAGATCAGGATTGCCGGCAAGAGCCGCCTTTGCACGCTTTTTTCCGATCTCGTGGCGTTGCGACAATAACCGGTCCGTGTGTACCCCGGATGCGGCAAGTTTGGCTTCCTCGCGCTGAAGTCTTTCTCTCGTCTGTGCAGCAGAATTTGCGGAAAGGGTCGTTTGTTCAAGCTCGCTGCGCAGCCGCAGTACAGTCCCTAGAGATCGAAGTTCCGCAATGCTCAAGGCCGCGAAGGGGTCTTCAAAAATGGTTGAGCCAGGGTCGGGCAGATCTGTCCAATTGACGGCAACCTTTGCCGCTGCCGCCGGGAAGGACAATAGCAAAAGGCACAAGATCAAAAACAGACGCATGTGCGGTTACCTGTGCGGTTGATCTCAGAATCACTTCCCAAGCGATAGCAGATGAGTGCATCCCAAGCACCTCAATTTGCTGCGAAGCCCACATGTGTCGCCCGGGGTCGGGGTCTGACTTGTCAGGATGGGTCCGGAATCTATCCCACACCTTGTGTCGTGAGTCTTGATGAATGCGAAGCGTTGGGTGCCTTTGTTTCAGGCTCGTTGACCTGAATAAGCTGGTCGTCGCCATGTGTCGATTACCCCACCCCGGCTCTGGTGAAGAGGATGTGCAGCTGGCGTTCTAAGCCATAAGTGAGGTGTTAATAGAGCGTCACGCTTGACCCTCCTGCCTTGCATCACATATGTCCGTGCGGGCAGTGCGACATGATAGGAAATGATTAGACAATGGAACTTGAACACGCTCCGAACGATCCGACGCGGAAGGAATTGTCGCCGCTTTTGAAGCTGGCACTGGAACTCGGCCCGCTCGGCGTGTTTTTCCTGTTCAACGCTCGAGGCGAACAACTGGCAGCTTCATTTCCTGTGCTTCAGGCGATTGGCGAGCCGATTTTTCTGGCGACAGCTGCCTTCATGGTTGCCATCTCGATTTCGCTGACAGTCTCGCTCTGGCTCACCAGGCGTTTGCCGATCATGCCACTGGTGTCGGGCGTTGTCGTGCTTGTGTTTGGAGCTCTGACCCTTTGGCTGCATGACGAGCTTTTCATCAAACTCAAGCCGACCATCGTCAATAGCCTGTTCGGTTCCGTTCTGCTTTTGGGGTTGGTATTCGGAAAAGCGCTGCTTGGATATGTCTTTGACAGTGCTTTCAAACTTACCGATGAAGGCTGGCGCAAGCTGACGCTGCGCTGGGGCATTTTCTTCTTTGTGCTGGCGGCGATCAATGAGATCGTTTGGCGCAATTTTTCAACCGACTTCTGGGTCAACTTCAAGGTGTTCGGCATTATGCCGATCACATTGCTTTTCACGCTCTCGCAGCTGCCCCTCATTCAAAAACATGCGATTGTCGAAGACGACGAGGACGATTGACGGCTTTGCCGGGATCACCCTGGCTGAGGCTGCCGGCCCAGTTCCTGTTCTTACTCGATCAGACTAAATTCGAGAGCGTGCCTTGGCACGCATTCATCAGTGCATGCCGTCATGACCGAACGAAACATCCCGGCGTGCACCGGTGATGGAGATCGAGAACCCTGCGATTACGTCAATCAGGGAGATCGCCATCAATATGAAGAACAGGGATGTTGCTGCTTGTTGCAGCACGAGAAATTCGACCAGATAAGCAACGAATACGAGCACTGAAAACATGTGGTCGAGCAGGGCCGTGGTGCCTATGCGCGTTGCCTTCAGAATTTCGATGAACAGGAAAAAGAGGCCAATCGTAATCAGGAGGTCGCTGGCGAGCAGCTGGAAGGTTGCGCCTGAAACCATGGCGATGGTGATGATCGGTTGCGACCAGAAGCCTGGATCCGCAGCTCCGACGGTGAAGGCAAAGCCGTTGTAAATCAGCAAACTGAACAAGGTGAAAGGAATGGCAGAAAACAGGCGCATTGATGCGACTCCCGGTAAGTCTGGCCCTGTCCGGGCGGAATGGACCCGACCTGACACCAACATCCCGGCGATTTCAAGCCAAAAGAAAAAGGCCGGCCTGTCGAAACAGTGCCAGCCTCAATCCTGGTTTGCCGAGCGGCGATCCGCCCTTAGAAAGACGCTGTTATGCGTCTTCTTTCGGGGTCATGATCTGACGGCCCCGGTACATGCCGGTCTTCAGGTCAACGTGATGCGGGCGGCGCAATTCGCCCGAATCTTTGTCCTCGACGTAAGTCGGCTGCTTGAGGGCGTCCGTGGAACGGCGAAAACCGCGCTTCATGCGCGAGGTTTTTCTCTTTGGAACGGCCATTTTATTTGTTTCTCCGTGGTCCATAACCGCGCGGCCCGGACCGGGTAAGCCCGGGGCGTGGCAGCACGCAGTGCATTGGAATGCGCGGCGTTATACAGGCAACTCCGGCATTTTGCCACCCCATAGACAAAAAATTCTTGGTTCGACCGGGACTTGCCTGTCGTTGGCTTCAACCAGACAGGATTATTTGTCCAGAACGCAGCCGAATATGGGGCCCGCAGACTTCACCCTGGCAAGGTTGGTCGACGCCAGACGGCGGTGCCCGGACGAGGGATTTGCCGGGTTGCGCGCAAGCGGATTTGGCAGAGCCGTTGCCAGTCTTGCCGCTTCTACCCTGGTCAGGCCCTTTGCAGGTTTGCCGAACCAGGCTTGCGCTGCCGCCTCAGCGCCGAAGACGCCTTCGCCCCATTCGGCGATATTGAGATAGATCTCCAGAACCCGCCTTTTGGTGAGGATCGCATCCAGCATCAGCGCCAGTGGCAGTTCAAGTGCTTTGCGTACATAAGACCGGTCCCCCCAGAGAAAGAGATTCTTCGCAGTCTGCATTGTGATCGTACTGGCGCCACGCGGCCGTTCGCCTTCGCTCAGTGCTTCGACCTGATCCTGCAGCGCATCCCATTCAACGCCGTCATTTTCGCAAAAGCCACTGTCCTCGGATGTGATGACCGATTTCACGAGGTTTGGCGAGATGCGCTCCAGAGGCACCCATTGCCGATCCACCCAGAGCAGCTGCGCATAGCGACCGATCATGAGCGTGCTCACCGGCGGCACGACAGAATAAATGACCGTCAGAAGCGGGGGCAGAACAATGGCAAGGAGAACGAGGCGAACCAACCATTTGCGCAGGAGCGCCCAGAAGGAACGCTTCTTCGTCGATGTTTTGCGCGCGCCCGGTCCACCTCCGGTCGCTCTTGTTCTAGCCATTCAAAGCCCGTTCATTGTCCACGATAAAGTCCCGGATAATCGGAACTGCGTCCCGCTCTTTCGACAGGAGAAGCTGAAAAACCATGTTTGACCCGTGAAGGAAACCGAGTTCAACAGCACAAAGGTAAAATTCCCACATACGGCAGAACGCGTCGTCGTAAAGGGCGGTGGCCGCGATACGCTGGGCTTCGAAGCGACGGCGCCAATCGCGAATGGTGTAGTAATAATGCAGACGCAGTATTTCTGCATCGCAGACCCAAAGCCCCAGCCTCTCTGTCGAAGCGAATACCTCCGACAGCGCGGGTACGTATCCGCCCGGGAAAATGTATTTGCGAATGAAGGGGCCCGTGGTGCCAGGTGGCGTCATGCGGCCAATGGAGTGGATCACAGCATAGCCCCGGTCCGTCAGACAGGACCTGATTTTGCCGAAATAGTCGTCAAGGTGGCCGATGCCGACATGTTCCATCATGCCGACTGAAATGACACGGTCGAACTGGCCTTCAAACTCACGATAGTCTTTGAGGACAAAGGTAACCCTGTCTTCCAAGCCGGCGGCACGAACGCGTTCTTCGGCTATCTTGACCTGTTCCGGCGAGACGTTCAGCGATGTAACGCGGGCCCCGGCTTCTGCCATGCGTATGGCAAGTGAACCCCATCCGCCACCGATCTCAAGCACTTCCATGTCCGGTTCAAGATCGAGTTTGGCAACCAGGTGGGTCAGTTTTGCAGCCTGTGCGCTTTCAAGACTTTCATCCGGACTTGTGTAATAGGCGCAGCTGTAGTTCAGCCCTTCATCCAGAAAGAGCCGGTAGAGCTCAGTGGAAAGATCATAGTGATGACGGGCCTGCGTCTTTGCCCGTTCAACGCTGTTTTGCTGATGGCGCCGCCGAAAGGCTTTCCAGCCCTTGCGCAACAGGCCTTGAACCGGGTGCGCACCAAGCGGCGCTCTGTTGATCGAAAACAGAAACATGAAATCGTAACAGGTCGAACCCTCTTCCATGGTGAGGGACCCGTCCATATAGGCCTCTCCAGCTGCCAGTTCGGGATTCAGAAAAAGGGATCTATGGAGCTTCTTGTCGTGCAGACGGATCGTGACCGTTGGTCCGTCATTACCCGATCCGAATTCATGCAGCGTTCCGCCAGCATCGAAGACACGCATACGCCCACGCTTGATAAAGGACCGCAACAGACCCGACAGCAATCTCATAAAACAGTCTCCCAACCCGGAACCAAAACAGACCGGCGATTAATACAGCTGCCAGTTTTTCAAATTCGCGCCTTGACGATACAGAGAATTGGTATCAGGGAAACCCGAACTTTTAAAAAGTTGTTCTGGAGTTGAATGTGACCTTTGACTTGAAGCAGCATCTGGCAGCGCAGGCTGGACGCGTGGAGACTGTTCTGGAGCGCATTCTGGACGGCGCGACGCTGGACGCCGAGACCATGCGGCCGCCACGGTTGCTGGCCGCAATGCGTCATGGTGCCTTGAACGGTGGCAAACGCTTGCGTCCCATCCTCGTCCTGGAAGTGGCCAGTCTGTTCGGCCGCTCGGACCAGGGTGTTGTGGAGGCAGCCTGCGCGCTGGAGCTGGTTCACTGTTATTCGCTCGTCCACGATGACCTTCCGGCGATGGATGATGATGACCTGCGCCGTGGACAGCCAACCGTGCACAAGGCTTTTGACGAAGCCGCTGCTATCCTTGCAGGCGATGCGCTGCTGACCCTGGCGTTTGACGTTATTGCAGGAGAAGGTGTTCACGACGATCCTTCCGTACTCCTGAGACTTTCGCGTGGGCTTGCAAGAGCTTCAGGTGTCGGCGGCATGGCGGGCGGTCAGATGATCGATCTTGAATCTGAGCATCTGGATCGAAGTGAGGCCGACATCCGGCAGCTGCAATCGATGAAAACCGGAGCTTTGCTGCGCTATGCATGTTGGGCGGGAGCGGTTCTCGCCAACGCAGAAGAAAGCGATCTGGACCGCCTTACCCGTTTTGGAGAAATCACAGGTCTCGCCTTTCAACTGGCAGATGATCTCCTGGATGTCGAAGCGAGCGCGGAAACCATGGGAAAGGCAACAGGCAAGGATGCCGAAGCCGGAAAGGCCACACTTGTCGGCCTCTGGGGTGTCGACAAGACCAAAGACGAACTGGACCGCCTCTCCAAAGATGCGGAAACACTGCTTGAACCTTATGGCGGACGGGCTGACGTTCTGACCGCTCTGGCGGACTACATCGTCAAACGTTCAAACTGATGCAGATCGCTCAATCGTCCTGACGCGTGTCCGCGACATGACGGCCGAAGTCCGGCACGTCTGTTTCCTGTCCGGCCTCGATGATGGAGCGCCGGATGCCACGCGTGCGCGTGAACAGGTCAAAGAGCGTGTCGCCGTCACCCCAGCGGATTGCGCGCTGCATGGCCGAAAGGTCTTCCGAAAAACGCGAAAGCATCTCCAGGATCGCTTCCTTGTTGTTCAGGCAGACGTCCCGCCACATCGTCGGATCCGAGGCGGCCAGGCGGGTAAAATCCCGAAAACCGGATGCGGAATATTTGATGACCTGGGACTTGGTCACCGTTTCCAGGTCATCGGCGGTGCCGACAATATTGTAAGCGATCAGATGGGGCAGATGCGAAACGATCGCTAACACCAGATCGTGATGTTTCGGATCCATCAGGTCGACGTTTGAACCACACTCCTGCCAGAATGCGGACAGCTTTTCCAAAGCGGTCTGATCCGTACCTGCAGGTGGCGTCAGGATGCACCAACGTTGATCGAAAAGGGTGGGGAAACCTGCGTCGGGACCGGATTGTTCTGTGCCTGCAATCGGATGGCCTGGGATGAAATGCACACCCTTGGGGACGTGCGGGCTTACCTGATCCACAACGGACTGCTTGGTGGAGCCGACATCGGTTAAAATGGCACCGGTCTTGAGCACAGGCGAAATCCACTTGGCTACCGCTTCGTTGGCACCAACGGGCACACACAAGATCACGAGATCAGCGCCGTCAACGGCCTGAGCGGCATCGACCGAATAGAAGTCGCCGAGCTCAAGCTCTTCCGCCCGTTGCAATGTGGCGGGCGAGCGAGTGGAAATCGCGATTTCCTTGACCAGGCCGCGTTGCCGTGCGGTCTGTGCGATCGACGACCCGATCAGGCCAATGCCGATCAGGGCCATGCGCTCAAAAAGGGGGCGCCAGTCATCGGGAGTTGTCTGCTTTCTGTCTGTCAGCGGTTTGTCAGGAAATCCCTGAGATGGGCCACAACCGTTCGGTTGGCTTCTTCTGAACCGATTGTCATGCGGATCGCGTTGGGCAGGCCGTAATTCCCGACCATGCGCAGGACACAGCCCCGCTCCAGCAAATAGGCGTCCGCGTCCCTGGCACGCTGGCCGTCCCGGTCGGGAAAGTGCACCAGTACGAAGTTGCCGACGCTTGGTGTTACTTTAAGGCCGATTTTTTCCAGTTCTTCAGTGACCCAAGGCAGCCATTTTTCGTTGTGCTCCACCGACTTGGCGACAAAATCCCGATCTCTAACGGCAGCAACACCTGCCGCGATCGCAACTCCGGACATGTTGAACGGGCCGCGGATCCTGTTCAGTGCATCGATGATATGTGCCGGGCCGAATCCCCATCCAACCCGCAGGTTTGCAAGGCCGTAGATCTTGGAAAAGGTTCGGGTCATGAAGACATTTTCTGAAGTGGCAGCCAGTTCAATGCCGCTCTCGTAGTCATTGCGCCGTACGTATTCGCCATAGGCCGCATCGAGTACCAGAAGCACGTGAGCAGGCAGGCTCTCATGCAGCCGTTTGACTTCCTCATATGGAAGATAGGTTCCAGTCGGGTTGTTGGGGTTGGCTATGAAGACCATTTTGGTCCTGTCCGTCACCCGTTCCAGGATCGCATCGACATCGGTCGAAAGCCCGGCCTCCGGCGCAACGACGGGTGTGGCGCCGGCGGCGCGGATGGCAATGTCGTAAACCAGAAATCCATGCTCGGAATAGATGGCCTCGTCACCCGGAGCGAGATAGGCATATGCCAGCATGCTCAGGACTTCGTCGGAGCCCGCGCCACAAATGATCCTGTCAGGATTGAGACCATAGATGTCTCCAATGGCGTCCCGCAGTTCGGTGGCCGCGCCATCCGGATAAAGCTCCAGATTCCGGATCACATGATCGACCGCCGGACTGACCGCTGCGCTGGTGCCAAGAGGGGTTTCGTTGGAAGAAAGCTTATGAACGGTCTTGCCATGACTGCCTTTGGATTTGCCCGGGACGTAGGCTGCAATATCCAAAACACCGGCTTTCGGCTGCGGACGGTTTCCGGCTTCGTTCACTTTGCTCATCTCGTTCATTCCTGAGGCTCCCTGTCCCCGGCTTCCAGTATTTATTCCGGTCCAAACGTTTCGTCTGCGTCGTCATCGCCGTCAATTGGCGCGGCATATCCGCCGACATGTCTCAATATGTCCGGTGCTGCACCCGCTGAGACGCAGGATTCCAGAACGTCTTCCTCCGACAATTCACCTGAAATGGCAATCAGGGCATCGACGCCGCTTGCGGAACGGAAGAAGCTGAGGACTTCAATACCCTGATCCATCAGTTTGCCGGGCAGGAGATCGGACCAGCGAGCGTCATAGACCGCTACATCCGTGTTGTCGACCAGACCGTCAGCGCGGGACAGCACAAGAGCAGGCAAATCGGCTGGCCGGTCTTCCAGAACCACAAAGGGAAGCCTGGATCGAACTTGTGCACCGGTATCGCTCAGGCCGCGCCACCAGGGCAGTTCGGCCCGGTCGTTCAGGGCTATGAGTCCAAGATCAGCCCTGGATGCGGCGACGGCGCCAACCACATCGGCAGCATCGCTTCCTGGGATCAATTCGGCGGCAAACCCGAAATAGAAGCGCGCCAGATCCAGCATGTCGATTAACTCAGCGCTGCCGTCCAGATGAATGGCGGTGTCTTCCCTGAGGTCGGTACAAGCACAGATGATATCTCGCCAGAAGTGCTCGACTGTTGCCAGTGGCAATTCACCCTGGTGGCGCTCCACCAGCTGGCGCATGAGATCCGCGTCCCGCTCCGGTGAGAAAACCGGTCTGCTTTCGCCCGAGACTGGAGTGGCCGAGTTAATTTCAGCTTCCGCCTGAGCGCGCTCCATCAGCGCATCATGGATGCGGGCATCGATATCGTCGATGCGCTTGCGCAAGTCGGCCAGCGACAATCCGCTATCCGGTAATTGAGACATTGAAGGCTCCGCCTTATTCAAGGGTCAGCGGCGCATAGTCATAGGCATGTGATCAGTCAAACGCAAAAGAAAACATTGACTCTGTAAGCTTCACGCGGCTAGGTCGCCAGTCTGACTGATGTCAGGCCACCTATGGCGGTGGCAATCAGGGAGCGGGTTCAGCGGGCCCCAAATCGCTGCAATCAGGTTCTAAATCAATCCGGACCGATATCAACACGCCGAACCGAGCCATGTCTGCCGATACACCCAGTCTAGAAACATCAGAAGACGTCAAGGCAAACGAGGCCATCGCCCCGTCAAGCATGCTCGCGCATTTTCCTGCAGATGAGCCCCTGGAGCTGGATTCTGGCGTCAAACTCGGGCCCTGGCAAATTGCTTATGAGACTTATGGCGAGCTGAACGCCGACAAATCCAACGCGATTGTGATCTGTCATGCGCTGACGGGTGATCAGTATGTCGCGTCTACCAATCCTGTAACCGGCAAACCGGGCTGGTGGGAATTGATGGTCGGTCCCGGCAAGCCGGTCGACACCGATCATTACTTCGTCATTTGCGCCAATGTTCTTGGCGGGTGCCTTGGAACGACCGGCCCTGCAACCGTGAACCCGCAAACCGGCGTGCCTTATGGTCTTGATCTTCCGGTAATCACCATTCGCGATATGGTTCGCGCTCAGGCTCGCTTGGTCGACTATCTGGGCATTGATACGCTCTTTGCCGTCATGGGTGGTTCCATGGGCGGGATGCAGGTTTTGCAATGGGCGGTCAGTTATCCGGAACGGGTGTTTGCGGCAGTCCCGATCGCGGCTGCTGCGCGTCACACATCCCAGAACATCGCGTTTCACGAAGTTGGCAGACAGGCAATCATGGCTGATCCCAACTGGCGGCAGGGCACCTATATCCAGGAAGGTGTCCGTCCGACGAAAGGTCTGGCGGTTGCACGCATGGCGGCACACGTCACCTATATGTCGGATGAATCGCTGCATCAGAAGTTCGGCAGGAACCTACAAGACAGAGATAATCTGACTTTCGGTTTTGACGCGGATTTCCAAATCGAAAGTTACCTGCGTCACCAGGGTATGACGTTTGTCGATCGGTTTGACGCCAATTCCTATCTCTATGTCACCCGCGCCATGGACTATTTTGACCTGGCAGACCAGTTCGACGGGGCATTGCCGCAGGCATTTGCGGGGACGAACACGCGGTTTTGCGTGATGTCATTCACGTCCGACTGGTTGTTTCCAACTTCAGAAAGCCGACAAGTTGTTAAGGCCTTGAATGCCGCGGCAGCCAATGTGTCCTTTGTCGAAATTGAGAGCGATCGCGGTCACGATTCTTTCCTGTTGGATGTGCCGGAGATGTTCGAAACCATTCGGGGCTTCCTGACGGGCGCTGCACGGGCGCGCGGCGTGCCCGCTCCAGGTGGGGAGGCTTGAAACAATGAACCTGGCCCCCAGACAGACCCGCCCCGGAGAAGTGCGCGGCGATCACAAGGTGGTTGCCTCGCTGGTGCCTGAAGGCGCACGCGTTCTAGACATCGGTTCGGAAGACGGAGCTCTGCTTGATCTTCTTGCCCGTGAGCGGCAGATCGACGGACGTGGCATCGAACTGTCTCAGGCTGGCGTGAACCGGTGCGTTGCGCGAGGCCTTTCCGTCATACAGGGTGATGCGGACAAGGATCTCTCCGATTATCCGGACCAGGCGTTTGATGTAGTCATTCTCAGTCAGACCCTGCAGGCGACGCGCGAGCCGAAAGAGGTGATGAGCGAGCTGCTGCGGATCGGCAAGCGGGTGATTGTGTCGATCCCGAATTTTGCCCATTGGCGCAACCGCATGCAGCTTCTCTTCCGTGGCCGCATGCCGGTAACGAAATATCTGCCGTATCAATGGTACGACACGCCAAACATTCACTTCTGTTCCCTGCGTGACTTTGTCGAGTTGTGCCATGAGCTGGACGCCGAAGTCGTCAAGGCTGTTGCCTTGAGCGCCCACGGCAACGAAATCCCGGTGAATGCACCATGGTGGGTCTGGAACATTGTGGCCGAACAGGCTGTCTTTTTGTTGCACCGTTAGCAGACCTTGGACCCGTGAGCGGCTTAGCTGTGCGCTGTGATGTTCAAAAATCGATTCGAAAAACTCAATACAAGCCATTTGCAGGCGATTTTGGACAAAAATGACAGAAAATGAGACCTGGAATATCACTTTTTCCAAAAATTCAACGATAAGTATAGTCACGTAGTTTTCTGAAGCTGACAGAATAAACTGATGTCAAAACAACAAAACAAAAAGCCGATGGGTGATTTTTGATAGTGCGAAATTAACCATAATTTTGGCGTACAAGAATTACTTCTTATTCTACTGAATAAGAATTGCTGCCTATCAAGCAATACGCATCTACTCTAAATATGATCTAATGTAGATTTCCAAAAAAACCAAATAATCGTAAAAGGTGTGAGGGAAATTTATCCATTCAACCATTGGTATGGTTGAAAATTTGAACGCTTTTTTCAAGTTATCGTCGATTATTTTTTTATTAATTGTTGGATTCAAGCATCGTCATGTTGGAAATTTGCTAGGAGATCTCCCGTGACAATTCAAAACAAGATCATATCCGGGGTCGTGCTTATGGCGATCCTTGCTGTTGTTTCAGGTGGAATCGGACTGTGGCAAGTCAAGAAGATCGAAATACAGATCAATGAGATTTCTGATGTTGTCACGCCAACTATCGAGACTGCTGACGACGTAGTCTACTATGCTACAGAGATACAGAAACTCATCCTTGAAATACTGGCTGATGAAGAGCCTGAAGACGTTGTTGAATTGCATAAGGAATTCAAAGCCGCTGTCGTGAGTTTCGACGACGCTATTTTGGAGCTTGATTCCATCATAGTCGATGAGAAACTCCAGCAAACGATCGATTCTTTGAACGACGAAAAGGCAGCTCTTCTTGCAGCAGCAGACGCAATGTATACGTCTCACTCAGATGAGCTCAGGTATGAAACTCTATCCGAAAGCCAGCAGGCGGAGATGGATGTTCTCGGCGACAAGATTGCCGATCGGTTGCTGAAGCTTTCAGAAAGCAATGAACAGGAAATGGCAGCTGCCGAAGAGCAGGGCGACACGTTATTGGCGTCCGGTCAGGCCACTGCTGCGAAGATGAACGATATTCTTGGTGACCTTTTCGAACGTGAATACCCGATGGTCGAGGCCGCTCTCAAACTTCGGTCTCTTGTGAACGCAATCGAAGCCTCTGTCGCTGAAGTGCTGGCAGAAGAGGACCCTGAAAAGGTCCCGGGACGACGTGAAGCCTACGCCGCAATTTCAGGTGAAGCGACGCAATGGCTAGACATTCTTGCGCAATATTCTGAAACCGATGCCGACCGGGCAGACATCAAGGATTTAACGGGTGACTTCACAAGCTGGGTTGCTATGGCCACGGAGAAAGATGCCGTCTTCGACAGCCACCAAAAGATGCTGACGAATGAAGCAATCGCAGACACGAAGGCAGAGGAAGTTGATCAGATTGGTGACGAGCTCGTTAAGCAGATCAACCAGATTATCGACGTTGCGGACGCACTAAGCGATGGTGCAGATGAAAAGGCAGCCGAGCTGGTCGCGACCGCTACGGCAATTCTTCTGGGGCTTGGGGTCATCACGCTGCTCATTGCAGGAGCTTTGGTCCTTGTTGTCATGCGAACAGCAATTCGGCCACTGATGAAACTCACTGACGTAATGGGAAAACTGGCTGAGGGTGAACATGAACTGCGTGTACCTTTCCAAGGCCGGAAAGACGAAGTCGGGATGATTGCCGACACAGTTGAAGTCTTCCGTCAGAGCGGTGTGGAACGCGTGCGCCTGGAAAACGAAGCCACCGAGGCCAATCAGATGCAGGTTAACCGCCAAAACAGGGTCGACCAGCTGATCAAAGAGTTCCGCGAAAGAATGCGGGCGATGCTTGAAATGATTACCCATGACAGCGGTGAGATGAAAGGGGCTGCGCTCACCTTGAATCAAATTGCGGAAACAACCGAGACAACCACTCAAAAGGCTTCTGACTCGTCAAATGTCGCAACGGCAAACGTTGAAACCGTTGCAAGTACAACTGAGGAATTGACAGCGTCCGTTCAAGAAATCAGTGGTCAATTGTCCCGCGGACTTAACCTCGTCAACAGCGCAACGGCCGATGCAGATAGTGTCAATGCAAAGGTCAAGTCATTGGCGGAAGCTGCGCAGCAGATTGGGCAGGTGATCGGGATGATCTCCGATATTGCCGAGCAGACCAATCTTCTGGCTCTTAATGCCACTATCGAAGCTGCCAGAGCCGGTGAAGCTGGAAAGGGCTTTGCGGTTGTCGCCTCGGAAGTCAAATCGCTGGCTGAGCAAACAGGCAAGGCAACAGAGCAAATCTCGCAGCAAATCACGACAATCCAGGCCTCAACAGAAGAAGCTGTCGTTGATATCGGAGGGATTGCTTCGTCAGTCGCTGAAATCGACACCTTTATGTCTTCGATCGCCTCGGCAATCGAGGAACAGTCGACGGCGACGCAGGAAATTGCACAGAATGTTCAGCAGGCGGCAGAAGGGAACAAGTCAGTCAGCAATGGTATGGAGCGTGTGAGTTCTGCTGTTACTGAAACAAAGAGCTCCGCTGACAGCGTTCTGACTTCTTCTGAAAATTTGGCCGAGCGGTCGGCTGAAATCAGCAATGAGGTGGACACATTTTTGCGCAATGTCGAAGCGGCGTAGCGTTTCGTCAGGAAGATTGAACAAAATGGTGCCGGCTTCGAGCCGGCACTGCTTCTTGTGCTTGAGCCCTTTTCACGGCTACTTCGACAGACAAGTCTATCGAGGTAGCCGGAACTGACTTGATCGTGTTGCCCGAACCGGCTTCAAACCCGTTGCGACACCTTCCGGTATGAAGACAGGACGAAAAACGCGCAGGCGGCTGCGTTTGCCGTCGGCGGGCAAACTCTGAAACACCAGTTTTTCCGCTTCCATGACGAGGACGCCACCGAATGCGGGCAGGATGCGGCGTCCGATCCCTTCCCATGTTCGTGCCGCGCGCAGGATCGCTCGTGCCTTTGTCGGCGGCATGAACAAGGCTTCCGTGTCGTCCAGAACGTTGAACTGGCAGCTTTTCATCAAATCCTTCAGCTGGCGGCCGGAATAGGGCCTGCCATATCCGAACGGGGAAAGCTCCGACTGCGCCCACAGACCACGTCGATTGGGCACCACTATGATCAGCCGACCGCCGGGCGCCAGCACCCGCCAGGCTTCCTTCAAGACGGCCGCCGGGTCCGAGCAATGGTCCAGGGCATGGACAAGCATGATCCTGTCGAAGGATAGATCGGGAAAGGGCAAAATCGCGTCTTCGACCAGTGTGCAAGATCCCGCCCGTTCCCGGGGCCAGGGTACGGCGCCTTGCGGGGCAGGCATTGCGGCAATCGCGCGTTCGGCCGACTCCAGATAGGGACGCATGAAAGGACCCGCATAGCCAATGCCAAGCAGACTTTGCCCTGACAGGTCAGGCCACATCTTGCGGATCGGCGCGCCGATCAGGCTTCGGAGCAACCGGCCGAGCGGTAAATCGTAAAAGGCGCGCAAATGAACGACGTCTAGATACATGCAGCCTGGCTCTGTGAGTTCGGGGTCCGTCCCCTTGACGCCGCGATTGAACATGGAACGGCAGTCCAGTGCAAGATCTCTTGCCTTGCTCTTGTTCCGGCACTTTGCCACTCTGCGTTTCAACAGACCTGCCCATCAACGGAGCTCTTCCATGGCATTGAGTGACACGACTGAAATCCGCCAGTTTTCCTGCCTCGACGACAATTTCGGCGTTCTCATTCATGATTCTGAGAGTGGAACGACCATCGCGTTCGACGTGCCGGATGCCGGAGCCTATGAAAGAGTGCTTGAGACCACTGGCTGGAAATTGACCCATATTCTGGTCACCCACCATCACTGGGACCACGTCCAGGGTTTGGGCGAATTGAAGGAGAAGACCGGAGCGAACGTGATCGGCCCGGAAAGATCGCGGCAGAAGATCGCTGAACTGGACCGGACCGTTGAAGATGGAGATGGCGTTCTGTGCGGTCCCTACGAGATCTGGGCCATATCGACGCCCGGGCACACACTTGACCAGATTTCCTGGCATATCGCATCAATCGGGGTTGCCCATACGGGCGATACGCTGTTCTCGCTCGGTTGCGGCCGCGTCTTTGAGGGCGACAAGGAGATGATGTGGTCATCGCTCGCGAAGCTGATGCAAAAGTTGCCCGATGACACCGTGATCTATTGCGGTCACGAGTATACCGAAGCAAACGCCCGTTTTGCCCTCACCATCGAACCGGAGAATGCTGATCTGAAAGCTCGTGCCGAGGAGGTTGCCGGGCTCCGCGCCAGAGGCGAGGCGACATTGCCGACAACAATGAAGCTTGAAAAGGCAACAAATCCGTTTTTACGGGCCGGAGAGGCTTCGGTTGCAGCTGCGCTTGGAATGGAAGGAAAGGCGGCTGTAGAAGTCTTTACCGAGATCCGGACGCGCAAGGACAACGCCTGACTATGTTGCGCGGGTGCTAAGGGCCCGGCAACAATTCCTGATTGTTTTCGCTGGAAGCTTTTCTGTTGTCCGGACTTAAAACAGATGGGAACTGTCCCCATATGCACGAGATCGTGATCTGTGAAGGGGCAGTTCCATGACACCTGCGAGTAGCAAAAACCATTCGAGCCGAACCGCTGAACAGCGGGCCAAGGATGTGGTTCATCGGATCGTCAATCAGGCGGAGGCCATTCCCATGCACCACGGCGGCGGGCACCGGCTGGACATGCAAGTACTTTACGAAGAAGTCGTTGCGGCGCTTCGTGAAACCATTGACGATATCGCCTTCTGTTCGGACACCAGCCAGTCCTGAGGGGCTGGCGGTGCCGCTGAGCTGGCATTCATTTTCGGAATTTTAGATGAGCCTTTCACCGAACTTGACGGCTGACGATGTCGTCAGCCTTTTGAAAATGCAGCCGCATCCTGAAGGCGGGTATTATGTCGAAACCTTTCGGGATGACATCACCGATGCGGCAGGACGGGCCGCCTCAACGCTCATTTACTTCCTGTTGCCGGAAGGGATGCTGTCACGCTGGCACAAGGTCGACGCGGTGGAGACCTGGCATTGGTATGGGGGCGCGCCGCTTGAACTGTCCGTCAGCCCGGATGGAGCGCGCAAAGAGGTGCTGACGCTCGGAATCGATCTCGCCGCAGGTCAGCGTCCGCAAGGAATTGTGCCTCGCGACGGGTGGCAGCAGGCGCGATCGCTAGGCAACTGGACGTTGGTTGGCTGCACTGTGGCGCCCGGCTTTCAGTTCGAAGGCTTTGAAATGGCTCCCGAGGGTTGGCAGCCTGGAGGATGAGTTGATCAAAGCCTCCCGATATTCTGAACGGATTCCTCACCAACCCTTGCTGGCTCTTCCCGCATAAGCTGTCGGGTTTGTGACGTCATGAATAGGTAGCGCGGCTGCTCCCAGTTCCGGCAGGTCATCGCGCGACGCACGAACGATGTTGGGCAAGGACCATTCATAGTCGTCGCCCAGGCCGTTTCCTTTCATCATGTAATCGATGAAGCCATCCAGGATATCGGGATGCATTGTTCCACCCACCACGATGGTTTCCGGATCGAAGGTTCTTGCTATCACAAGGCAGAGCCATTGAATTTGTTGTGCCGCGCGCTCGCGCCAGGCTTGAACGACCGGCAAGCCGAGGTGTTCCTGGCCGATGTCGCTTAGTTTCTCTATCGGGTTCCCGGCTGTGGCAAGGGTATCAAACAAGTCTTGTCCCGAGGGGCGAGGCTTTGTTTTGGGAAACAGTCCTCCCCACTCCGCCGCACCCTTCAGCCTTCCCAAATGTGGATTTCCACGGACGACGGCGCCGCCGCCAATACCGTAAGACAGCCAAATGTAGCAAAAGTCTTCAACGTCCGTGCAAACCCCGTGATAGAGCTCGGCCAAACAGGCGGCCTTCGCATCGTTCATGTGTTTGACGGGCATGTTGAAATACGGCTCCAGATCCCTTTCGATGCTAATGTTCGGCCAATCCTTGAACTGCTGGATTCTCCTTACCCGAGAAGGGTTCTCTGTGTACTGACCAGGATAGCTGACGCCGCAACCGGCGACACGGCTATTGTCCAGTCCACAGTCGCCAATCTGCTCTCTGACACGAGAACCAGCCGCGGTCATGATGGATTCGAAAGTCAGGTCGGCCGGCGCAATTTCGTCGTTCGTAATAATGTCGCCTGCAGCATTGATCACGCATGTCCGGATCTTGTCCGGGTCCAGGTAGACACCAGCTGAATAAAGGCCGGTCGGTTCAATCTTCAGAACCTTGGCAGGAAATCCTTTTTTCCTTCGCGGCCTGGATCAGATTCCTCGTACAGAATGCCACCTTCAACCATAGCCGTTGTAAGTCGGGTAACAGTTGCCGGGTTGACCCCGAGCCTGCGAGCAAGATCTGCACGAGATTGCGGTCCGGATGTTCTGACACACGCAATTATGCGCCGAGAATTGAACCCCAAATCCAGTCCCATCGTCATCGTCACCGCTCTTTCATTTTCGATTTTGACTGCTCAACCAGAGCATCGTTGTCTCAAACCTCCTTGACATTCCGCAAGATCAATTATTAGCTTGCATTATGCAATATAATAATTGCAGGTCCTGCCGATCCGAAAAAGCGGGCCAATCAGGCGCTACCAACACCTAATAGATGGAGGAGAATATGAAGAAATTTCTTTTGGCCACCATGCTGTCTTCAAGCATGGCTGTTGCAGCCTCTACTGCCTTCGCCGACGGCTCTGTAACCGTTTATACGGCGGTACCACAGAACTTCATTGACGCTCTCGTGCCTGTCTTTGAGGAGAAAACGGGAACCGAAGTTGAAATTATCAAGGCGGGCTCGGGAGAGCTTTTGAACCGTCTCACAGCAGAGGCGAGCAACCCCGTTGCTGATGTGCTTTGGAGCGTTGACGGAACGGTCGTCGACTTTAACCCGGCACTGTTTCAGGCCTATGACGCGGAAGGCACGGATGCGCTTGCTGAGGGCATGAAGCCGAGCGAACTCTGGAGCCCTTTCACGGCTGTCGTCATGGCTTTTATCGTGAATGAAGGCAAGCTTGGTGATTTGCCCGTTCCGACAAGCTGGGCCGAACTGGCAGACCCGAAATACGATGATGTCGTGTCGTCGGCCAAGGCGAATGCGTCCGGATCAGCCTATATCCAGCTCGCCACGGTCTTGCAGGCTTATGACACTGAAGAAGCCGGTTGGGAAACCTACAAGGGACTTCTCTCGAACTTCGTACTTTCTGATAGCTCGGGTGCAGTTCCCCGGTTTGTCAACGACGGCGAGCTGGCGGTCGGCGTAACACTGGAAGACGCTGCTCTGCGCTATGTCGAGGGTGGCGGACCTGTACAGATTGTCTACCCGTCGGAAGGCACTGCAATCGTCCCGGACGCAATGACGCTCGTTGCCGGAGCGCCAAATGCTGAGAACGGAAAGGCTTTCCTGGATTTTATGCTCTCGAAAGAAGCTCAGGAAGTGGTCGCCCAACAAGGAAGGCGCCCTGTTCGCGGGGACGTGGCCTCGAACCCCGCTCTGCAGCCCGTGAGCGAGTTGCCTTCCGTTGGTTATGACGGAGCCTGGGCAGCCGAGAACCGCAAGAAACTCGTTGCCCAATGGGAAGACCTTGTTCTGGACGTCCAATAACCAAGGTGCGGTGCTTGGCGGTATGGCATTGCCAAAGTCGCCAAGCACGTGCCGGTAATCCGAAATTCTAGGAAATTATCATGGCGTCAGTTGAGATATCCGGGCTTCGAAAACTGTATGGCAGCGTGGTCGCGCTTTCTGACATAAATGTTTCCATTCCAAGCGGCACTTTCTACACCCTCCTGGGCCCATCCGGCTGCGGCAAGACCACGCTGTTGCGCACAATTGCGGGATTTCACAGTCAGTCGTCGGGAGACATCTCGGTGGAAGGCCGGTCCATAGCGCATCTGCCAGCCCACCAAAGAGACGTGGCCATGGTGTTCCAGGATTATGCGGTTTTCCCTCATCTGAGCGTTCGCGACAACATTGCTTTCGGCCTCAAGCAACGACGCATCGAGGCAAACGAAATTCGGCAGAGAGTTGACCAAGTCATGGAGGTCGTTCAACTCGGAAAATTCGCCAACCGCATGCCTCATGAACTGTCTGGTGGCCAGCAGCAGAGGGTTGGCCTTGCACGCGCAATCGTTGTGCGGCCCAAAGTGCTTTTGATGGACGAACCTCTGTCTAATCTCGATGCAAAATTACGGGTCGATCTGCGTGCGGAGCTCCGGCGCATCCAGCAGGATCTTGGCGTCACAACCATCTATGTCACACATGATCAGGAAGAAGCTCTTGCGCTTTCAGACGTCGTTTGCGTCATGGAAGGCGGTGTCATTCAGCAGGCGGCTTCTCCGCTCGATGTGTATTTGCGGCCAGCCAATCGTTTTGTCGCGTCATTCGTCGGCTCCAACAATTTTCTTGATGTCGACTGCTCCGGCGCCGAGGCAGCTCTGAAATGCGGGGGCGAACAGGTTCTGCTCGATCTTCCAAATCAGCATTCCGGTGATGCCGTGTGCGCGATCCGTCCTGAAGACATAACCGTTGTCCCGGGTAAAGGCAGTTCAGCTTCCGATCGACCGGAAATTTCGATCCCGGTCCGTATCAAAGAAGTGAGCTTCATTGGCCGGGAGATGGAAGTCTTTGGAGTTACGGAGCATGGTGAGACCCTGAAGTCCGTAAGCCGATCAGATCCAAGCGTAATTGATCTGCCTCTCGACAGTGACGCGCAATTTTGCATTGAGCGCCACAACCTTTCTTTTTTGAGAAAGAACCTCTTGGGGGCCGGATCGGATGAACTTGTCACTATCGCGTCAAAGGCTCGACTTTTGGACAGTCGTCACGATCGCGATCATCGTGATGCTGTCGCTCCTCCTTGTTCTGCCGATTCTGCGTGTCCTTTTGCTGGGCTTCATCGACCCGGATACGGGAAATTTCACACTCGGCAATTTCATCGAGGTCTTCACACGGAACTACTACGTTAACGGCCTGAAAAATACGCTGTTTGTAGGGTTTCTTGGAACAGTTGGCGCATGTCTGATTGGCGTTCCCTTGGCGTTCTTTACCACAAGGTTCATTGTCAGAGGCAAGGCGTTGATCTCGACACTCGCTATTCTGGTCCTGGTGTCTCCGCCGTTCATTGGTGCTTACGCCTGGATCATGATCCTTGGATCCAACGGAGTCGTCACCAACTTTTTTGGCAATTTCGGACTGGATATTCCCACAATTTATGGGGCTCATGGCATCATTCTGGTCTTTTCTCTGAAGTTCTTTCCGTTCATTTTCCTGATGACCCAGACGGCGCTCAATGCCGTTAACAAGTCGCTTGAGGATGCTGCGGAAAATCTCGGCTGCAGCCCCTGGCAGCGGTTTTATAAGATCACGCTTCCGCTGGTGTTTCCGGCTGTTAGCACGGGAGCAATTATTTGCTTTGTCTTGGCCATCGCGGACTTTGGTACACCTGCCATTCTTGGGAGAGGTTTTAGAACCCTGTCGACCATTGCATTGTCGGCCTACCGGTCTGAACTCGGTGGCCCGCCGACCATGGCGGTGACCGTTTCAATTTTGATGATGGCGATATCAATGCTGGCCTTGCTGGCTCAACGCCGGATTCTGTCCAAACGGCGCTATGCAAGTTCCCTGACCAACTTGCCCGTTCCGGTGAGGCTCAAGGGCTGGAAGAACATGCTCGTACATGTCTTGAGCCATGGCATCGTCATACTTGCGATGATCCCATCCGCGGTTGTGGTCTATACATCGTTTCTCAAAACCAACGGCCCGGTCTTTGTCGGAGGCTTCGGTCTAGAGAGCTATCAACGCATCTGGCGAGACGCCCCTGAGGCGATAACGAATAGTTTTGTCTTCGCAATTTCAGCCGTGGTCTTCATTACGATCGCTTCCGGCCTGATTAGCTATGTCATCGTGCGACGGGAGACCAGGGCAGCTGCATCAATCGACTTCTTGATGATGGTTCCCTATCTCGTTCCAGGTGTCGTTATGGCAATTGGCTTCGTCACCGTCTTCCGCAACGGTTTTCCAGACGTATTTAGCGCTGCTGCCTTGCTGATCATGATCTATTTCATCCGCAGGCTGCCCTACGGGGTGCGGTCCACGACGTCCAGTTTGAGACAAATAAAGCCGTCTCTGGAAGAGGCGGCTGTCAACTTGGGCGCAACCCCGCTTGGGGCGTTCATGAAAGTGACCGTACCGCTTATCCTTCCAGGTATCATCGTCGGCTCGCTCATGAGTTTCATCACAGCTATCAACGAGCTTTCATCCACCCTGATCATCTACGATTCAGGGACGATTACGATGCCTGTTCAGGTCTATGTGGCTGTTCTTGACGGCGAATTCGGCATTGCAGCTGCTTTGTCCACCATCCTGCTGCTCAGCACCGGCGCCTGTGTCTACGCAGTCTTCCGGTTCACCGAAAACCGTGACTCCGCGTTTCTCTAAGGCTTTCCATGAATATTGAAGTATTTTCACGCTGCAAATACCGTGACAACAACCGCCCTGGAGACGACGTTCCGCTTGTGTTGCCCGGTGTCTGCCTGGGTGTCTTCGATGGTGCAACGGATGTACGCGGCAACGTCATCGCGGGAGTTCCCGCAGCCCGGTTGGCTGCACTTACCGCAGCAGAGGTTGTTTCTGAGCTGCTCTTGAATCGCAAGAACAGAGAGCTGCCTGCAAGACAACTGGTCGACCGCATTTGTGAAATGTATGCGGAAAAACTGAAGCCGTTCGACCTCCCTCAGTTGCCTGCGACGACGCTGTCGCTGGCGATTGATTGTGGTGATCAATGGAGGCTCTTTTGTCTTGGTGACAGTGGAATCCGTCTCAACGCAAATACAATCTTGAGGCACTCAAAACTGATTGACGATGTCGCCACACATGCGCGAGTAGCACTGTTCAAGCACTTGAGAGATGGTGGAGCCGATCCCGAAACAACGGAGTTGACTGCGCGTCGCGGAATTTTCCTGGGTCTGTCAGCAGCCGTAAAAGATGGCGTCCTGTCAGAAGCGGAAGCTGACGGGATTGTCCACGACACAATTCGCTCACTGGATCTTGCTGCGGAAGCCGATGCAGTTCGTGAGTTCTTGAGATCTGGAATCTGCAAACAAGGAGAGTTCGCGAATGTCGAAGGCAGCTCGCTCTGTTACGACGTACTGGCGAACGGGAGTCCGAAGCTTGGCGACTGGATAGACGAACGAATACCCAAATCTGAAATTCACACCATTGAAGTCTTTAGTGACGGCTACGCGACCCTGCCCGCCATTCCGACGATTGCCGCCTGGGAAGAGGAGTTTGAGCGGGCGGAAGAGCTGGACTTTCATCGAATATGTGATCTTGCGACTGTCAAAGGCGGCACGAAATCGGAATTTTTCGATGACAGAACTGTTGTTATTGCCGACTGCAATGTTGGCTGAGGCGCGCCCGATGAACAGTTCAATCTGGACCCGGATACGCGGGAGCCAGAGGGGATCTTCGGGTTATTTGAGACGGATTTTGAAGACTGCCTGACCTGCTTATTGTCGTTCAGCCTTTCTGATTTCATGTGCGGGTGTTCCTCCTGCAGGTATGCAGGGAAAAGCGTCAACAACACCATAGCAGATTGAAGTATTGGGCCGGGAGAAGCCTTGGCTCGTTCGAAAGGCGACGGTGACTAAGATGTTAACCGCCCGTTAAGCATTTTTAGACAAGACAGTGTAATTGCGAATTCCATGTTGACAGTTGAGCGAATTCAGCAAGTTCATCTTGTCATCTGGTCGCATGTATCGGCAAATATTCCTAGTCGTGTAAGCAGCAGATGAATCATACAATATCTGCTGCCACTAAGACTGGAGGAAGCAGCATGATGCGGCGTCCAATGAAGTCGACATGCAACGGGCCGACATTTTCACGCAAACTGCTTTTGGCGACAGCTACTTTCAGTTTGACGCTGGTTGGTGAGCCAAAAACAGTCCTGTCTCAAACCGTAGTGCCGCCAAGTTCCGGACCGTGTACCGTTTCAGGCACCAGCGCAACTTGTACCGGCGACGTTTCCAGCGGCATTGATGCCAATTCTCCTCTGACGTCTTTGACAGTTGAAAATGTCACCCAGGATATTGCGCCTGCTTCGGGTGTGGACGGCATCGAGTTTGAGAGTTCCGTTGCCCAAGACATCACAATCAACAGCGATACCGGATCGTTCTCAATTACGGCAACGGGCGGAGCGAACGGTATTGATGCCCGGCTCGGCACCTTCAGTGCCCGGGTCGATGGAGACATCAGCGTTACGTCCAATGGCAACGTTACCGGAGATCGGGATGGCATAAACACGGACCATTTCGGCGAGGGTACCCTCAGCGTTACGTCCACGGGCAACATCACGGCGGGCAGCGGGAACGGCATTGACGCCAGTCATGAAGGCGAGGGCGACAGCACCGTCACCTCGAAAGGCAACATTGATGCGGACAATGACGGCATCAACGCCTTCAACCGCAACAGTGGCAGTGTTTTTGTCACGTCCACCGGAAACATTAAGGCACGCACAGACATTGGCATTGATGCCTCGGCCGTTTCAGGCGATCAGGCAACGGTCACATCCAACGGAAACATTACGGCGGAAGACGAGGGCATCGAAGCCTCGGCAAGGCTTAATGTGACAGTGACCTCAACGGGGAACATTGTCTCAAACACGGAAGATGGTATCGAGGCTGAAACAAGTCAGCTTACGGGTACCACGGGGACAACCAGCGTGACCTCGGTCGGCAATATCACCGCTGAGGAAGATGGCATCACAGCGGAAGCTGAAAGGGGAACGGTCGTCGTCAATTCCACCGGCGACATTACGGCGTCGACGGGCCATGGGGTTCAGTCCATCATAGGTTCTTCGGGTTCGAGCACTGTCAACTTGAACAGTGGGACAGTTCAAGGGGGAACCGGTTCTGGCAGCGGGGTCTCGCTGGAAAGCGTGTCTGGTGTTTCAAGCACGCTCAACAACGCGGCGACACTTTCTGCGCAATCGGGCCTTGCCGTTTCCGGTCAGGATGGAGATGACACGGTCAACAATACCGGCACAATCACCGGCAATGTGACCCTTGGTGCGGGCACCAACAGCTTCAACAACCAGTCGGGAGGGACATTCAATTCCGGGTCGACAGTTACGCTGGGTTCGGGCAACACCCTGACCAATGCCGGTAACCTGTCGCCTGGTGGGGAATCGACCGTTGGTACGACCACTATCACCGGGAACCTTATTCAGACCAGCGCCGGTACCATGACAATAACAGTCGATACGACTGCAGGTTCTGCGGATCGTCTCAATGTGTCTGGCACGGCGACGCTCGATGGGTCGATTTCGCCGCATATCATAAACCAATCGAGAGACTCTGTTTCCGTGACGATACTGTCTGCGACCGGTGGAACAACCAATTCCGGCGTCAGTCTTGCCGAAGTCAGTCCGGCATATCAGGCAGGCCTTTCATTTCCGAACGCCAACGATGTCGTGCTGACCACTTCAATCGATTTTTCGGCTGGAGCCGGCAACGCAAATCAGCGCAGCATCGGAGACCGACTGAATGCTGCCTTCGATGCGGGACAAGGCGGCCTGCAACCTATCCTGAGTGCCCTTTTGGATAACGTCTCCAGTACCAGTGCTTATGAGGACGCGCTCGACCAGCTTTCGGCGGAAGTTTTTCTCAGCACCCAAACGGCTTCTCTTTTTGCTGCAAACAACTTTTCAAACCTCTTGTTTTCCTGCGACGTGGCAGGAGAGGGTTTGAGCGCCATCAACCAGGGCCAGTGCGTCTGGGTCCAGCCCCGGGGCCGATTGACCCGGCAAGGCAATGATGGCCAGTCAATCGGCTATGACGAATATGCGGGCGGCATTGCCGGTGGTGCCCAGGTGTCCTTTGCCCCAGGCTGGTTCGCAGGAGTTGGGCTTGGATACGAAAGTGCCTCACTGAGCACAGATTCCGATGCGGACAGCACCGGCAATCGCTTCAGCGCCGGTGTTTCGGTTAAGTACCAAAACGGACCGCTTCTGTTGTCGACCGCAATAAGCGGCGGAATTGACGATTATGATACGGATCGTGCGGTCAACTTTGGTGGGTTAAACCTGGTCGCAACGTCCGGGCACAGGGTTGCTCACGTCGCTGGTCGCGTACGAGCTGCCTATCTGTTTGAACGCGGTAACTGGTTCGCCAAGCCGCAGCTCGACATCAACGTTACTCATCTCAATCGTGGCAGTGTGACGGAAAGTGGTGGAGGTGCGGCCAACCTGAGTGTCTCCGGCAGTTCCGACACCTACTATTCCATCACGCCTTCCGTGGAGTTGGGGAATGAGATCAACCTATCTAATGGAGGCGTTCTAAGGCCCTTTGTACGTGCCGGTGTAAGCTTCTATCCAGATGATGACAGCAGCTTGTCTGCCGATTTTCTGAGTGCTCCGACGGGCGTTGGCTCTTTTACGAATTCGTCTGATTTCGGGAATGTCTTTGCCGACGTTTCCATAGGCGCCACAGCCCTGTTTGAAAACGGCGCTGCCTTGAAACTCTCCTATGAAGGCGCACTATCCTCGGACACACAGCAACACGGATTCTTGCTCAAGGGCAGCCTAGCTTTCTAGGTCTTCGTGCTCGAATACGACACCCTCCTGACCAAGGGGTCGTGCATGAACGCATTGGTTCTGGTTAGCCCTCACGTGCGAGGATTATGCCAGGCCTGCAATGGCGCTGGCGAAGTCCTTGGCGGAGAAGGGTTCCAGGTCGGCGACACCTTCGCCAACACCGATGAAATGAACAGGCATGCCGTATTTTGCCGCAATGGCTACTAGTATTCCGCCGCGTGCCGTTCCGTCGAGCTTGGTCATGACAAGGCCTGTCACTCCTGCCACCTTGCTGAAGATTTCCACTTGATTGAGCGCGTTCTGGCCGGTGGTGGCGTCCAGAGTGAGCAAAACCGTGTGTGGCGCGTCCGGATCGTGTTTCTTGATGACGCGGATGACCTTTTCAAGTTCATCCATCAGTTCCGCCTTGTTCTGGAGGCGTCCTGCGGTGTCGATCAAAAGAACGTCGGCCTGCTTGTCTTTCGCTTCCTTCATGGCGTCAAAGGCCAGACCTGCGGCATCAGCGCCAGTGTCGCGGGCCACGACTTCAGCCCCTGTGCGCTGACCCCAGATTCTCAGCTGTTCAACAGCGGCCGCACGGAACGTATCTCCTGCGGCCAGAATGACTTTTTTGCCGCCCGCTCTCAATTGCTGTGACAGTTTGCCGATCGTGGTTGTCTTGCCGGTGCCATTGACACCAACCATCAGCACTACGTGAGGCGACTTTCCGGTTTCAAGGTCAAGCGGTCTGGCGACGGGTTCCAGCACCTTCTCCACTTCTTCAGAGAGGATGGCCCTGACTTCCTCAGGCGAAATTTCCTTGTTGTAACGTCCATCAGACAACCGGTCGGTGATTGCCATTGCGGTATCGACGCCAAGGTCCGCCTGGATCAGAATGTCTTCAAGTTCCTCCAGCATGGAGGCGTCCAACTTGCGCTTGGTGAAGATGGACGCAATGCCTTCCGTCAGCGAAGAGGACGAACGTGAAAGACCGCTTTTGAGACGATGGAACCAGGATTGCTTCGGTTCTTCCAATGGCACAGGTGGCTCGATCTCGGGATCGGAATCGGCATCAAGCGAAACATCCGTTGGAAGGAAGTCATGTATCGGCGGGGTTGATGATGGGATGGAGGACATTGTCCGCCCAAGGTTTTGAGCAGCATCCAGGGGCATGGGTTGCGGCGGCACATTCAGGGCCGCGACCGGCTGCACTTCCATCTCGACGTCAACAGTGGGATCGTCTTCGCTTATTGCATCGGAGACGGGTTCTTCGGCGGGCGTTTCCACCCGGGTTTCAGCCTGATCTTCAGCAGGCTCCTTGCCGCCAAACAGCCGTCCAAGAAATCCGCGCTTTTTCTCGCTCATGAAACCGCCTTACAACTGCTGTCGCTGCTTATGCCGCTTTGGAAAGGGCCTCGCCCAGTAGATGTCGACCGGTATGACCGATTATTCTGGTTTCGACAATCTCTCCCGCCGCGCCACCTGCCAGTTCCACCTGAGTGAATTGCTCAGTACGGCCAAGCCCTTCCTTTTCAACAAGGACCGGCCTGGTCTTGCCGACCTCGGCAGCCAGATGAGCGATCAGGGCATCAGCGCCCTTGGCGCGCAAGCGCGCGCCTCTTTCCTTGACAATATTGCGTGGCAATTGCGGCATGCGGGCCGCAGGTGTTCCAGGGCGTGGCGAAAACGGGAATACGTGAAGATGCGTCAAGCCGCATTCGTCGACGATCTTCAGGGAGTTTTCGAACATTTCGTCGGTTTCCGTCGGAAACCCGGCAATGATGTCAGCGCCAAAAACCACATCCGGCCGCATGCGCCGGACATCCTCACAGAAACGGATGGTGTCGGCGCGAAGGTGGCGCCGTTTCATCCGTTTTAGGATCATGTCGTCGCCCGCCTGCAATGAAAGATGAAAATGCGGCATCAAGCGTTCGTCTTCACCGATCACCCGCATCAGATCTTCGTCGGCTTCAATGCTGTCAATCGATGACAAGCGCAGACGCTTAAGGTCCGGCACCATTTTCAGGATCTTGGCGGTCAGCGTCCCAAGCTTCGGAGCGCCCGGCAGATCTGCGCCATAAGATGTGATATCGACACCGGTGAGGACGATTTCATTGTAACCGTTCGAGACAAGTCGCTTGATCTGATCGATTACCACGCCCATCGGCACGGAGCGCGAATTGCCGCGGCCATAGGGAATTATGCAAAACGTGCAACGGTGGTCGCATCCGTTCTGGACCTGAACAAAGGCGCGGGCACGGCCCGCAAGGCCGTCGATCAGGTGTCCGGCGGTTTCTTCGACACTCATGATGTCGTTGACGCGTACCCGTTCAGAGCTCGAAATACCGAACGCGGCAACATCTTGATAGGATTTGCGTTCCAGCTTTTCCGTATTTCCGAGAACCAGATCCACTTCTTCCATTTCGGAGAAGGTTTCGGTTTCGGTCTGTGCAGCGCACCCGGTTACAATCACACGCGCGTCCGGGTTGTCGCGCTTGGCCTTGCGAACCGCCTGCCGCGCCTGCCGTACAGCTTCGTTGGTGACAGCGCATGTGTTGATCAGAATCGCGTCTTTGAGGCCGGCGGCCTCCGCCTCGCGCTTCATCACTTCCGACTCGTAGGAATTGAGGCGGCAGCCAAATGTAACGACGTCAATGCTCATGAGGCAGCTTCAGCCTCCGTCGAGGTGTCGCCGGCTCCGGTCTTGCGCCAGGAAAGTGTTTCAAAGTCGACTTCGCCTTCGAATTCCACTTCAGTGAGCCCGGTCATGAGAACGTGATCGTCGCTCTCCCGCCATTCAATGCCGATCGGTCCTCCGGGGAGGTGAATGGTGGTTTTGCGGCCGGTTTTGCTATCGCGGGCGGCAGCAACACCGACAGCGCAGGCTGCGGTGCCGCATGCGAGCGTCAAGCCGACACCGCGTTCCCAGACCTTTACCCGGATCTGATCCTCATCAAATATGTGAGCCAGCGAGATATTGGCGCCTTCGGGAAAAATCGGATGGAGTTCGAGCAATGGGCCGAACCGCTCCAACTCGTACCCTTCAACATCGTCGACCCAGAAGATCGCATGCGGGTTGCCCATGCTGACAGCAGCCGGTGTGTGCAGGACCGGATCGTCGATCGGTCCGATCTGCAACTCAATCGCCCGGGTATCGGCAAATTCCTCGGCAAGTGGGATCTGGTCCCACTCAAGGCTTGGTTTCCCCATGTCGACTGTAACGGTGTGCGGGCCCTCGGCATCAAAGGCGTGCAGCAATCCGGCCGCGGTCTCGATTGTTACCAGGTCCTTGCCGGCTTCTTCCATAAGAAGGCGGCCAATGCAGCGTGTGGCGTTACCGCAGGCGGACACCTCGCCGCCGTTCTGGTTATGAATGCGCATGAATGCATCAACGCCAAATGATGACCGCTCAACGGTGATCATCTGATCGAACCCAATGCCGGTTTCCCGGTCGCCAAGACGTGCGACGACTTCCGGGGACAGGCGCAAGGGATCTACCCGTGCGTCCCAGACCACGAAATCGTTGCCAAGGCCATTCATCTTCAAAAAGGGTCTGGTTTCAGACGCCATACCGAGTGCACTTCAATGGTTTGAGTGGGGTTGCGCCTGACCTTTTCGTCAGGCAGTTGCCCTTATATGGCTGAAAACACCGGAAATTACCAGTGGCAGGGCTCTGGAAGCAGCTATGCATTCAGCCAGGTATCCGTACTGTATGTGGTGTCAAAGCTTCCGGGCGCTGAAGGTGTCACAGGCTTCAAGCTGGCCGGACTGAAAGCCCTCGCGGAACCAGCGCGCACGCTGTGCGGAAGTTCCATGGTTGAAGCTTTCAGGAACCACATAGCCCTGGGCCTGCCGTTGCAGGGTGTCGTCGCCAATGCGGCTTGCTGCGTTCAGCGCTTCCTCGATGTCCCCTTCTTCCACAAAGCCGCGCTGTTTGGCGGCAAAATGAGCCCAGATACCCGCGTAGCAGTCGGCCTGAAGTTCTACCCTCACCGACAAGGCATTGCCTTCCGCCTTGCTCAGGGTTTTGCGAACCTTGTGAAACTCAGGCAAAACACCCAGTACGTTCTGGATATGATGGCCGACTTCATGGGCCAGGACGTAGGCCTGTGCAAAGTCTCCAGGCGCATTCAGCTGATTGGCCAAGCGTTCATAGAAGGAAAGGTCGATATAAAGTTTGTCGTCCGCGCTACAATAAAACGGTCCGGTTGCAGCGCTTGCATATCCGCAGGCCGATGACACCGAACCCGAGAAAAGAACCAGGGTCGGTTCAGGATAGTGGCCCCCATGACCTTCAAATATCCGCCCCCAGGTATCCTCTGTGTCGGCAAGCACGACTGAAACGAATTGTGCAGTTTCGCCGTCGGCAGGCCTGCTTGGTGCCTGCCCCTGGTAAGACTGCGTTTCAAAGCTGCCGCCGCCATCCAGCTGCGACAGTAATGTGAGTGGATTGACGCCCATCAACCAGGCAATTCCGACGACCACAAGAATGCCGGTGATCCCCAATCCACCGCCGGCTCGCATCCGGCGTCCGCCGGTCGCTCTCACCCGCCGTCGCCCGCTCCGGCCACGTCTGTCATCTATGTTGCTACTGCCGCGTCGGCCTTTCCATCGCATGGCACGTCACACCTTGTCTGATCATCCGATCCCGATATACCAGATCGATCCGCTTCGTTGTCATGCATTAGTCCGAATGACAGCTTTTTCGATGGCCGGAAAGATGATCCACTCTAAAGTGGCGGTCAGATCGTCAACGCCTGCAACAGATAAATGGAAGTTCAATGACCCGGTCGGAGCCGCTTGATGGAACATATGACTATATCATCATTGGTGCCGGGACAGCCGGGTGTGTGCTTGCCAACCGTCTGAGTGAAGACCCGTCAGTGCGGGTTCTGCTTCTGGAAGCCGGCGGATCGGACAATTACCATTGGGTCCAGATCCCGGTCGGGTATCTATATTGCATCGGTAATCCACGCACCGACTGGATGATGAAGACAGCCGCCGAGCCCGGGCTGAACGGCCGCAGCCTCGTTTATCCGCGCGGCAAGGTTCTTGGTGGCTGCTCCTCGGTTAACGGCATGATCTACATGCGGGGTCAGGCAGCCGACTATGACCACTGGCGGCAGCTCGGGAATGTCGGTTGGTCCTGGGAAGACGTTCTGCCCTATTTTCTGAAATCGGAGGATCATCATGCTGGCTCCACCGGGCTGCATGGGTCGGGCGGTGAATGGAAGGTTTCCAAACAGCGGGTCAGTTGGGACATTCTGCATGCCGTGCAAACAGGTGCTCGGGAATTTGGTATCGAACCACGCAGCGATTTCAACGACGGTAACAACGAGGGAAGTGGCTTCTTTGAAGTGAATCAGAAAAACGGCGTGCGGTGGAACACTGCGCGCGGGTTTTTGAAGCCGGCTTTGAAGCGACCCAACCTGAGGCTGATCACTCATGCCGAAACACAGAACCTTGTGCTTGATGGCAAGCGGGTCCGGGGTGTTCGGTTTCAGCACAAGGGACGTTCACTTACCGCTCTGGCGGAGCGCGAGGTTCTCCTTGCAGCCGGTGCGATCAACTCACCTAAAATCATGGAGCTTTCCGGAATCGGGTCCGGACAGATCTTGAAACACCAGGGGATTGATGTCCTTCACGAGCAGGCTGGCATTGGTGAAAACCTTCAGGATCACCTCCAGATCCGGACGGTCTACAAGGTCAAGAACGTCAAAACCTTGAATGCGCTTGCAAACAGCCTGTTCGGCAAGGCAAAAATCGCGTTGCAATACGCACTCACACAATCGGGGCCGATGTCCATGGCGCCCAGCCAGTTCGGCATGTTCACGAAGTCGGATCCGGCGCTGGAGACACCAGATCTTGAGTATCACGTGCAACCGCTTTCCACGGACAAACTGGGTGATCCCCTCCATCCTTTCCCGGCAATCACGATGTCGGTCTGCAATCTCAGACCTGAAAGCGTCGGCTCCGTGCATATCAGGAGCGGCGAGCTTACCGCCCAGCCTGACATCCGGCTCAACTATCTTTCGAGCGAAAGAGACAAGGACGTTGCCTTGAAATCAGTGCGTCAGGCGCGGCAGATTATGACTGCCAAGGCACTGGCGACCTACCAGCCTCAAGAAATTCTCCCCGGTCCGGAGGTTGCCGATGATGCAACGCTCCTTCAAAAGATAGGCGATATCGGGACGACAATTTTTCACCCGGTGGGAACCTGCCGGATGGGGGGTGACGAGGCGAGCGTGGTCGATCCTCAGCTGCGGGTGCGCGGGCTAGATGGATTGCGAGTCGTCGACGCGTCCATCATGCCGAAAATCGTCTCAGGCAATACTGCCTCGCCTGTGATCATGATCGCGGAAAAAGCGGCTGATATGATCCGTTCTAGAGACAATCGACACGCCTGAGCCTAAAGAGTGCCTAGAAGGTGGCTATCGTGGCTTGTCGTTCCCAGCAGTGTCCGAGGGAGCCATATACTTTTCTCGTTCAGATGCCATTGCTTTCTGCCAGTCTGCTTTCAGCAAATCCATACGCTGCGGGATCTTGTCCTGCAATACATTCGCGGCGCTGATCCTCTCTGTTCTGAAGTACCGGAATGCCGACCTGAGCTCGCACCAGGCGGCAATGATCCGGCCGGCGTCCCGATAACCGAGAAACAACGGCCAGATGGTACGTTCGGATGCTGTGCCCTTGTCATCGCGATAGGAGATCCAGATCTTGTTGCGATTGCGGATCGCCGCACGGATTCTGGACGAGTCCAGACCTTCTTGAGGTGGTTCGACGGGCGCGACATTCGTCGAGGGCATGTCAAAGAAAGTTTCGGAACCTGATGGCGCTATTGCTTCAAGTTTGGATATGAGATTGACCGCAGCATTTGCCAGTTCGGGCTCTCCCCGCGTTGCGACCCATTGAGCTCCCAGAACAGCGGCTTCAATCTCGTCCGGGGTCAGCATAAGAGGCGGCATGTGAAACCCGGGTTCGAGCACATAACCGATCCCGACTTCTCCACGGATCGGAACATTTTGCGCCATCAACGCAGCAATATCGCGGTAGACGGTTCTTTTCGAGACCTCGAGCTGTTCCCCGATGGCCTCTGCAGAGATGGGGTGCCGTGACCGCCTGAGCACTTCGATCAATTCGAACAAACGGTCCCCGCGCCTCATCGCGCCTTCCTCTCAGACAAATGCTTACATGCTGCCATGATGCTGACAATACGTTGGCAGCAGCGGGATGTTAAGCCTTGTCACCTCTTCCCCGTTACAAGGAAATCGCTATGGAAATCAAAGGAAGCTGTTGTTGTGGTGCTGTTCAGTTCGTCATTGATGACCGCCCGAGCATGATGGGCAAATGCCACTGCTCAAGGTGCCGCAAACTGGGGACTTCGACCATGGTGTTCGTAAAACGTGGGCAGTTCAGACTTGTCAGCGGCGAGGACGAAATTCAATCGGTCGAGCCGCAGCCGCCTTATAAGTACGTGCGGTCATATTGTCGTTCCTGCGGGACATCTTTGGGAGAGCCACTTTCCGCGGATGATACGTTTCCAATCAACGCGCATTGCCTTGAGGATGACCCGGGCATTCGCATTTCGTTTCACGAATTCGTTGCCGAAAAACCGGACTGGGCGCCGGGGCCTGAAGAAGAAAAAGCTTAGTGCCTCTTGCGCCGGCCCCTTGAAGGACCGGATTGCTTCCATCAGACAACCAGTTCGCCCCGATCCATGGCCGCGAGAGTGTGCTCAAGCCCATTTTCAATATGCTGTGTCAGCAGGGATTTTGCCTTTTCGGCATCCCGGGCAATCGCGGCTTCAAACATGTCGCGGTGTTCCTGAACTGCCGCTTCGCCGCGATTTGTCAGGACGATCATCTGATAACGCAGGTACTTGTCATAAAGTGTGGAATGCAGGGCAAGAAGGTTTTTGGAATTGCAGGCCTGGATCATGGCGAGGTGGAATTCCCAGTCGTATCTCTTCCAGATCTCTTTTTTCGAGGCGTCACCGCCAAGCATCTTCTGTTCCATGAGATTCAGCTTGTGATGGGCGGAGACCAGGTTGCCTTCCCAATCGGTATCGCCGTTTTCAAGCGATAATTCCAGGGCGTGGCATTCAAGCAATACACGCAGATGAGCGATTTCCTTCAGATCGATCACGGAGATCGGTTTCACCAGAAATCCGCGCTGAGGCGGGGCTTCGACGAAACCTTCGCTGGCAAGCCGGTTGAGCGTTTCGCGCAGAGTTGACAGACTTGTCTTGTAAACCGCCTTCAACGCATCGAGTTTGAGCTTCGCACCCGGCTTCAAAGCGCCGAAAATGATGTCTCGCTTGATACGCTGATACGTGGTTGATCCGACAGTGTTTGCCGTTTCACTCATCACATTTCACCCTGAACCTCCGAATTGTCAGGCATTTACCACTTGTTTCGCCTGTCTTCAATTTCAATTAAAATCATGCAAAAATAAAAATATCAGATATTATTGCCAAGTCGATAGCTTTTGTCATAAGCTTTGCCCCAAGCAAGCAGAGACCTTGCGCCGAATGCGGAATTGGGGAGGTAAAATGAACCGCAACGTCCGGTTGGCGATTGCAGGATTTGGACTGGTTGGTCGACGGCATTGTGACGCCATTGCAGCAACGTCGGGCGTTGACCTTGTCGCTGTGGTCGAACCGGGAGAAGTGGGTCAAAGGGCTGCCGCAGAACAGGGTCTACCCTGTTTCAACGACATAGAAGAGTTTTTTGCGCGCAGTCATGCTGATGGCATGATCCTGGCCACCCCCAACAGCCTGCATGTGCCCCTGGCCATGACCTGTATTGACTACGGTTGTCCCGTCCTTGTCGAAAAGCCGATCGCGACGACTTCAGATGATGCCCGCGTGCTTGTGCAACACGCGACCAAAAAACTGTTCCGCTCCTGGTGGGACATCACAGACGACACAATCCGCTAATCCAAAGAGCTAAAACAACAATAGAAACAGGTGATCTGGGCCAGATTCGCGCCGTTCAGGCGACGTGCTGGTTTTATAAGCCGGATCACTATTTCGAAACAGCGGAGTGGCGAAAGAAAAACGGTGCCGGCCCCATCGCCGTCAACCTCGTGCATGACATTGACCTCATCAGGTATCTGTGCGGCGAAATCCGCACAGTGCGTGCTGTCGCCAGTCCCTCTGCACGAGGTTTTGAAAATGAAGACGTCGCAAGTGCCTTGTTGGAACTTGAGAACGGCGCAATTGGCACTGTCTCGGTATCAGACGGTATCGTCGCGCCCTGGAGTTGGGAACTGACGTCCCGCGAATACCCGATTTACCCGCCGACCTCGGAAAGCAGTTACCTTATCGGCGGGTCCAGAGGGTCGTTGTCCATTCCCGACCTTCGGCTCTGGCATTACCCGGGAAGTGACCCCGATTGGTGGGCGCCGTTATCGGCAACAGCCTTAACCCGCGAAGCCACCGACCCCTTGGTGAACCAGATCAAGAACTTCGTGGACGTCATTGTGCACGATGCCGAGCCATTGGTTGCGGGAGAGGAAGGTTTGAAGTCTCTGCAAGTTATTGAAGCCATTCAATTCTCTGCAGAAAGAGATGAAACCGTGACGCTGAAAACCGATCGCGTGAGCGTCGACCTGGCAAGTTAAAAATATCAGATATTATTCAAAAAATATTGAATAATTTGGAAAACCAAGCAAGATCCTTGGTGCTGAAAGACGAAGCAATCGTCTCAGGGAGGAAGAGATGACTTTGAAATACACCAGACGAGCCGTTGTTGCGGCATCACTTGCCGTCGGACTGATGGCAGGAGCTATGGGAAGCAGTGCCGCGTCCGATCGCATTACGCTGCGCCTTGCGACAGCCGGTTCTGAAACCGACCAGCGGTCAGTGGCGATGGCAGAAGTCTTTGCACCGATGGTCAAGGACTTTGTAGACTACCAGCCGGGGTACAATGCGACCCTGTTCGCGCAAGGTACTGAACTGGAAGCGATCAGCCGCGGCAATCTTGAGATGTCGATTGCCTCCGCGCAGGAGCTGGCACAGTTTTTTCCGGAGTTCTCGATCTTCGCAACGGGGTATGTGCATCAGGATGCCGAACATCAGGTGCGTGTCTTCAACGACCCTCTGATGGATCCGTTCAAAAAGAAGGTCGAGGATGAACTTGGCGTCAAACTGCTCTCCGTGATGTATCTGGGCCGTCGGCACGTGAACCTGCGTCAGACCAAGGACGAGCTCACCGTCAAAACACCTGCCGACTTGGCCGGTGTGAACTTGCGTATGCCCGGTACGGATGCCTGGCAGTTCCTCGGATCGGCGCTTGGCGCGTCACCAACGCCCATGTCGTTCGCCGAAGTCTATACGGCTCTGTCAACAGGAGCTGTCGATGGTCAGGACAATCCGTTGCCGACCGTTGTGGATGCAAAGTTCTACGAAGTCACCAATCAGATAGTCCTGACTTCGCATCTGGTCGATTTGAATTATATCGCCTTCTCAAAGGCTGTCTGGGACAGCCTGACACCGGAACAGCAGGAAATGGTTCAAAAAGCAGCCGATGCAGCCGCGGAAAGCGGCCGCAAGAAGCAGCTTGAACTGGAAGACAGCCTGGCCAGTTTCATCACCGAGCAGGGAGTTGAAATCTATGAGCCGGACCTGGCTGCATTCCGCGACCATGTCCAGGCTCAGTATGTCGGTAGCGAGTTTGCCGCAAGTTGGCCGGAAGGTGTGCTGGAAAAAATCAACGCACTCGGAAACTGAGCGCAGAAGCGTTTGAACCAATTGGGGGACAGCGGTGCGGCAGTTAACCAGATTGTTCACCCATGGCACCGAGTTCATCGCCGCCACAATGCTGGCGGCGATGTTCCTGACTTTTCTTTTGCAGATCTTTTCCCGCTACGTGCTGCATGCACCCTTCGGATGGACCCTTGAACTCTGTCTAATTCTCTGGGTCTGGATTGTTTTTTTCGGGAACGCCTTTCTTGTTCGTGAACGAGATCACGTGACATTCGACATCTTGTACCTCGCGGCTCCGGCCAGGTTCAGGCGAATACTGGCCCTGATCTCCGCAGCCGCCATCGTTATCGGTCTTGCCTGGTCGTTCCTGCCGACCTGGGACTACATCGACTGGATGAAAATCCGAAAGACGACGACAGTCAGAAATCCGTTCACAGGGGACAAGATCCCGATGCGGACGATCTTCTCGATTTATGCGCTGTTCATGATCGTGGTCACGGCCAGATATGCCTGGCGGTTCGTCGATGTTCTTCGCTTTGGACCGCCGGACGACGATCACGAACTGCCGGGCCATGATCATGACCTTCCTGCGATACAGGAAGGGGATGAAGCCGTATGACGCTCGAACTTGCCCTTTGTCTCCTGACGCTGTTTTTTCTGGCGGGCATCGGGACACCGATCGGCTACGCGATCATTCTTGCTTCGACCGTTTATCTGACCGTTGGAGGGCTGGATATCGCTCTGACCGGTGAGAAGATAGTTCAAGGTCTTTACAAGAGTTTTGTGCTTCTCGCCGTGCCGCTGTTCATCGTCGCAGCCAACATCATGAATGCGGGCACGATTTCGGAGCGATTGCTGAATTTTTGCGTGGCCGCGGTCGGTCGCTTTCGCGGCGGGCTGGGGCATGTCAACGTCGTGGCCTCGCTTATTTTTTCCGGAATGTCGGGATCAGCCGTCGCAGACGCTGCGGGTATCGGAAAAATCATCATCGAGATGATGACCAAGGAAGGCCGCTACAGCCGGGGATACGCGGCCGCCATCACGGCAGCTTCCGCAACAATCGGGCCTATCATCCCGCCGTCCATCCCGATGGTGCTTTATGCGCTTGTCTCAAATGCGTCAATAGGCGCCCTGTTTCTGGCGGGCATATTGCCGGGCCTTGTGATGGGTGCCGTCCTGATGGGAATGAATTCCTACCTGTCGGCCAAAAGAGGTTTTGCACTTGAAAAGCCGGTTCCGTTGCGCGAATTGCCTCGCCGCACGGCCAACGCTTTTCCTGCGCTGCTCATGCCGGCCATATTGCTCTACGGTATCTATGGAGGCGTTACCACGCCAACTGAAGCTGCTGCTGTGGCGGCCTTTTATGCGCTTTTGCTGGCTGCTCTTTTTTACCGCGCGCTCACGGTGCACTCGCTCTACCGCATTTTTGTCGAGAGTGCGCGCTCCTCAGCGGCTGTCGGCATCGTCATCGGCGGGGCGCTGATCCTGAACTTCATCGTTGTTTCGGAAAACATTCCCGGCATGATGTCGGATTTTCTGACGGGCGTTGACGTTCATCCGCTTGTATTCCTGCTTTTGGTCAATCTGCTGGTGCTCTTGCTCGGATGCGTGCTGGATGCGACGACCATCATTCTCGTGATCGTTCCGCTGTTCATTCCGACTTGCAAGGCACTGGGCATAGATCTGGTGCATTTTGGCGTGTTGGTCGTTGTGAATTCCATGATCGGCCTGATCACGCCGCCTTACGGCATTCTGCTTTTTGTCATCAACGCAGTGACCGGTATTCCTCTTCGAGAAATCATCAGCGAAATCTGGCCGTTTCTCGGCGTTCTGGTGCTTGCGTTGCTGCTGCTGATCGTCTTCCCGGAGATTGTTTTATTCCTGCCGCGTTTGTTCGGGTACGTGGGATGAGAGCCGGGCTGGTCGGATCCGGTATCGGCCCGTCTTTGACCCCTGACCTGCATGAGAGCGAAGGGAAAGCGCAGAATATCGACTACCGTTATGAGCGGTTCGACACCTCGTCCGGCCGCTGGAACGGTGCGCCTTTGTCCGAGATCTTGGACTATGCCGAGAAACACGAGTTTGTCGGGCTGAACATTACCCATCCCTTTAAGGTTCATGTCTGCCAGTTGATCGACCGGCTTGAAGGGGCCGCCGCGCATATCGAAGCCGTCAACACAGTCGTGTTCCGGGATGGGCGCCGAATTGGCCATTCCACCGACTATTCCGGTTTCAGAGAGGCTGTCAGGCACAGTTCGCTTCCCTTGTCCGGTCAGAAGATTGCGCAATTTGGTGCAGGAGGAGCTGGAGCTGCAACCGCACTGGCCCTGGTCGATGAGAAAGTTTCGGCGCTTCTGCTCGTCGATACGGACAGAGAACGCGCCGACTATCTTGCCGCTCAATTGACAAGAGTGCGACCAGAAGCTGAAATTGGCGCTGCAACTCCGGAAGGTATTGATTTCAAAGATTTCGGCGGCGTCGTGAATGCGACGCCGTTTGGCATGCATACTTATCCCGGGCAGCCTTTCGACTTGCCTGCGTTCAATCCCTCAGCCTGGGTTGCCGACATCGTTTACCGCCCCTTGGAGACCGAACTTGTTTGCGCCGCGCGCGAGGCAGGGCCGTCAGGTCCTCAATGGAGGTGCAATGGCACTCAACCAGGCCATTCACGCCTTCAAGCTCCTGACGGACCGCCAACCGGACACTTCGAGAATGAAATCGGTATTTGCCTCATTGCTGGCCCAACAGGACTTGGAGGCAGACGCATGAGGGAACGCGGCGAAACCTGCAGCAATCTGTGCTCCGAGTGCGTTCTCGTGATTTCTGCGCGGCGGGTCGGGAGGTTCATTCCTTTCGGCGCCTGGCCTTCTTGATCGAAGATATTTTGACGCCGTCGAGGCTCTGTCGTCCGGGGGTTTTGAAATCTTGCCAATACCCGAAAACTATTATGCTGACCTCGCGGCAAGGTTCGATTTTCCAGAAGGCCTGTTGGACAAGCTGCAGGCAGCGAACATCCTCTATGACGAGGAAGACGGCGCATCGTTTTTTCAGTTCTATTCGCGCCAGACTGCCGGTGAACTGTTTATCGAAATCGTGCAACGTGATGCAGCCTATTCGGGTTTCGGCGCACCAAACGCACTGGCCCGCATTGCCGCCCAAAAACGGGCCGGGCTCGCCAAAGGCATACCTGCTGCATAGAATTTGCCGGTTGCAGGGCGCCCTTTAAAATCGCTCCTTGAGAGTCGCGACGGCGTCTGCAAGGAGCGCAAGGTCGACGCCGACGGCCGTGAATGCGGTGCCCTGTGACATGTAGTTTCCGGCAGCATCGGGATCGAGGGTCAAAATACCGTAAGGAACGCTCATTGCCTTAAGGCGCTCGAAAGCGTTTTTGATAGCGGATTGAACGTCGGGATGGTTCATCTGACCGGGAATGCCCATGCTTGCACTCAGATCGGCAGGGCCGATGAAGACAGCATCGACACCATCGGTCTCGGCAATGGCTTCCAGATTGTCCAGCGCAGTTTGCGTTTCGAGTTGCACGATCAGGCAAAGTTCTTCTTCTGCGATAGTATAGTAGTCATCCACTTTGCCGTAGCGTGTGGCGCGGGTCATGCCGGCCATGCCGCGAATGCCGCGCGGCGCATAACGCATTGCACTTACAGCTGCCGCGGCCTCTTCTGCTGTCTGCACATAAGGGACCATAAGTGTCTGCGCTCCGAAATCGAGCAGCCGTTTGAAGAGCACAGGATCGTTGGCGGCAGGTCGGACGACGGCGCTCGTGGTCGGGTCGCCGGCAATTGCCTGTAGGGCGGGCAGAACATCCAGCGTTTCAACGGGAGAATGCTCGCAATCGATCAGGACCCAGTCAAATCCCGCACCTCCGAGAAGTTCGGGAACTGCATTGCCGCCGATTGTATTCCAGATGCCAAGTTGGTGTTTCCTTGCGCGCAATGCGGCCTTGAAAAGGTTTTTCGGATTTTTCATTTCAATTCAACCTGTTGCGCATGAGGAAAAGAGATAAACTGTCTGAAGTTAAGCCCATATTTCACCGTCTGACCAGACATGTGTGGGGCGTTGACCATAGACAATTCTGGAGCAAGGTTTTTAATCCCGGCATGGCGTCTGCAAACATACTTGCTCTTGGCGAGCCCTTGATCGAGATGGTCCGACTGGCGGACCCGATTGATGGGTGCCCGGTCTATCGGCAGAGTGTTGGAGGAGATACGCTGAATGCTCTCGTGGCAGCCGCGCGTCAGGGAGGGTCGACCGGCTATCTTTCCGCGGTCGGCGGCGATCCCTTCGGCAAAGACATCCTGGCGCTCTGTGACCATGAAGGCATAAACAGATCCACCATCCTTGTGCGGCCTGAGGATCCAACCGGCGTCAACTTTATCCATCCCCACCCGGAAGGCCGGCGGTTCTTCTACGCAAGACGCGGTTCGGCTGCGAGCCACTATTCTGTTTCCGACTTGCCCCAGGCCGCTATCGCAGACGCAAAAATTCTCCATGTTTCGGCTGTTAGCCTTGCCATTAGCCAGGAGATGCGTCAGGCCGTCTTTCAGGCTGCCAAGCTGGCAAAGACCGCTGAAACGCTTGTGTCTTTTGATCTGAACCTGAGGCTCAATCTATGGGCTCTCGACACAGCCCGGCAGACAATCGAAGCGTTTCTGCCCCTGGCCGATATTGTCTTGCCGTCAGATGATGAGGCGAACAGTCTTCTGGGCCCTGGCGATCCAAGTTCTCACATTGCCCATTTTCAGCGTTACGGCGCAAGATACGTACTTTTCAAGCGTGGCCGTCGAGGGGCCGTTCTGGCGTCGCCAGCAGGCCGGACTGAGATCAGCGCGCCACAGGTGGACGCCGTCGATTCCACCGGGGCGGGCGACAGTTTTGCCGGAGCCTTTCTGGCTTATCTTCTGGAAACCGGAAACGAAACGGAAGCTGCGAGACGGGCCGCGATCGTCGCAGCCGGAACAGTGAGCGGCTATGGTGCGATTGAAGCTATTCCGGACCGGGAAACAGTTCTGAAGACCGTCAGTTGATTTATCGCGACAATCTTCACTTACCCGCAAGATCGAGAGATACGTTCAGCTTGTTTCCATCCAGATCCCGGACATAAGCCCCGTAATTGTCCGGGTGATAGTGGCGTGGTCCCGGTGCACCCTCATCCGTTCCGCCATTGTTGAGTGCGGCTGCATGGAACGCATTTACGCCTTGGGCATCCGGCGCATAAAACATGATCTGTGTTCCATTGCCGAAGGTCGCGGGCTGTCCGTTAAAGGGGCGAACGACAAATACTGTGGTCCGGCCATCGCTGCCGGCGTAACCCAGTTCATGCGGCTCATCCAGGACACGCCGCATGCCGAGTGTTGCCAGCACCTTGTCGTAAAACGTACCCGCGGCTTCGATGTCATTGGTTCCGATACAGACGCCAGAGAGCATTTTTTTGTATCCGGGATTTGGGTAAGTCGCGTTCTCAAGTCATGCTGCCTGACTGTGGTAAACACAATGAAGAAATGGACTTATGGAAAATTGGTGACCCCGACAGGATTCGAACCTGTGACCCTCAGATTAGGAATCTGATGCTCTATCCTGCTGAGCTACGGGGCCTTTAATAGGGTCGCTTAGCATGATTTTGGATGGTTGGCGAGAGCGTTGGACGTGCGGTATTTCAAGTCTGGTGTTTTGGACGATGTCAGTGCGGGTCTGGTCTCGTGTGGTCGCTTTTTGTCATGCCTGTCTTGGACTTGCCTTATTCGCCCCTTAGCAGGAACCGCAGTCGTGACCGCTTTCTCACTGTCTCCGGTCGTGCAGCCATGAGCAAATGCGAGTAGTGGCAAGGACGGGGGCAATCTGTTCGTTTTAGAGAAAGAGGTTCATTTCAGGTCGGAGGTGAGGGCGGTCTGTGTCCAGCTTTAGGGAAAGTGCCGCGTTTCTGAGGGAATGCCACCTTCGTGCCAGAGTTCGAGCCGGAATTTGGGCCGCTGTTGCAGCCTCTGCAATGTTGCTATCGTCCGCCGCTGCCTCTGCTGAGAACTCTTTGTATGAAAGACAGGCTGCGGCGCAGCCCTGTTTTGCCGGGTCGAGTTCTTCCATTCCTGTCAGATATGACGCTCAGGACGGGCATTTTCACGCCAAATCGGGTGTGCGCTTTTTTGCCAGTGAGCTTCGCTTTGGAAGCGGTATGTCCACTGCTGAAGACCGAGCCCCATTCGCCTCAATCGGGCAGCGCGAAGATTTGGAAGCGGTCCCGCTTGGCCCTGCCAATCGCTGGGGTCTGGTTCCGGCCTGGATCGTACGGTCCGGCGCGCACGGGGTCTCCCTTCTTCAAGCAGAATTGCTTGGTAAGGGTGACGCCTTTTTTGCGCCTCAGCACTCAAACGGCCTTTGTGCGGAAGCGCTGAGAGGATTGGAGCGCGACGCCCGCAGGTCGGAAGTCGGCCTTTGGCAGGCAAATGCTCCGCAGGTCGTGTTTTCAACCAAGGCACCAAAGACGTTCGAGGGCATGAGCGGACATTACGTAATTGCGCGCGGCCGTGTTGTTTCCCTTGGAAAAACCCGCACAACCCGCTATCTGAATTTCGGAAATTACTGGAAAACGGATTTCACAGCCACGTTGAAGGCCTCGGATGAGGAAGCCTTCAACGCAACGCTTGCCCAAACGGGCTGGGACGTGGAGGCGCTCAAAGGCCGTGTCGTTGAACTGCGCGGCACACTGCAGGAAAAGGACGGGCCGCATATTGCACTCCATCTCCCGGAGCAATTGGTGGTATTGGAGCCTGTCCCGCTCAATTGAACGGTGGCGTCGAGATTGGAAGATGAACGATTTGGCTTGTGCTGTTGCGGTTGAGGGCGTCTGTATGAGCCGGACAAAAAAGGTCAGTAAGTGACGGCCAGAATAGTGACAAGTATTGCACGCTCTGCATGGTTTGGAGCGAAGGCAAAGACCGGGCTCCGGTCTGACCGAGGTTGGCTGCGTGCCCTTCGGGCGGGGTGTCTTGCGCTCGTTGTCGCGTCTTGTCAGTTCCTTGGCGATGGTCCGAACGTCAGCACCGTTGCCCCTGGAACACTCAGGCCAAACCTGTCAGCCGATATCGGTGCCAAGGAACATCCGCGTGTCGTCGCGACCTATGGCGGTGTCTATAATGACGCAGGGGCCGAGCGTGCTGTGGCGAGCGTTGTTGGCCGACTTGTCGCCGCTTCGGATGATCCGTCCCAGAGCTACAAGATCACCATCCTGAATTCACCGGCGATCAACGCCTTTGCTCTTCCAGGCGGATACCTCTATGTGACGCGCGGCCTTCTGGCCCTAGCCAATGACACGTCTGAGGTCGCTGCGGTTCTTGCGCATGAAATGGCGCATGTGACAGCGAACCACGCCATCAAACGGCAGCAGAGAGCGGAGGCCAAACAGCTTGCCAACCGGATCCTGAACGACGTGGTGCAAGATTCAGAGGAAGCCCGCAAAGCGATCATTTCCTCTCAACTGTCGTTTGCCCGCTTCAGCCAGGTGCAGGAACTGGAAGCCGACGCAATCGGCGTCAAAACGCTCGCGAAAGCCGGTTTCGATCCCTATGCGGCGGCGCGTTTCCTGCGCTCAATGGCAGCCTTTGCCCGCTATCAATCCGCTGACAGGTCTGCGTCTTCCGCGCCCGATTTTCTGTCGTCTCACCCTTCAACACCTGAGCGGTTGCAGATTGCGGTGCGCGCGGCAAGGCAGATCGGTGCTCCGGGAATTGGCGAGCGTGACCGCGATCGGTATCTCGGCCAAATCAATGGCATGCTTTTCGGTGATGATCCTCTGGAAGGGTTCGTGCGCGGACGCTCATTCCTGCACAAGGCCCTCGGCATCGGTTTCACCGTACCGCAGGGCTATATTCTTGAAAATTCTCCCGAAGCCGTGTTGGCCAGCAACGGGTCGGGAACAGCGATCCGCTTCGACGGCGCGGATGTCAGCGGGTATTCCAGCCTGGTGGACTATATGAAGTCCGGTTGGATCAATGGGCTGCTTCCCGAAAGCGTTCGGGAGACCACGATCAACGGTCTGCCCGGTGTCACCGGCGCTGCAATTACGCAGGGCTGGTCTTTCCGGATAGCTGTTTTGCGTATCGGGCGTACGGGCTACCGGTTCATATTCGCCAGCAGATCGCCCAATCAGGCGTTTGATGAAGATTTCCGTGCCACTATCGACAGCTTCAAGCAACTGACACCAACAGAGCGGGCGCGTCTGCGTTCATTGCGGATCAAGGTTGTGAAGTCTCAACCCGGAGACACACCGCGCAAGCTTGCGATCGGCATGAGCGGGGTCGAGCCGTCCAGGCGGCTTGAGTTCTTCTCCATTTTGAACGATCTCAGCCCCAACAAAGCGATACCAGCCGGCACTGCCGTTAAGTTGGTGGTCGACTAAAGAAAGAGCCGGGCAGTGCAAGGCTCCCGGCTCAAGTTGTTTGAAGTGTCAAAATCTCGAATATCGTCGATTGGATGTCAGGCGCTGTAAACCGCCTGATCGGGCTGCTCTGCCAGAAGCGCTGATCTCAGCTTCTCCATTGCCCGGCTTTCGATCTGCCTGACGCGTTCCTTGGAAATGCCGAGCTTGGTGCCAAGCGATTCAAGGGTTGCTCCTTCTTCGGAGAGACGACGTTCGCGAACGATCTTGAGTTCGCGTTCGCTCAGTACCTTCAGCGCAGAACTCAACCATCTGCTTCGGCGCTCTGAATCGATGCTGCCAGTGACGATTTCATCCGGAAGGGGAGCGTCGGAGACAAGGAAGTCCTGCCTGTCGGCGCTGGACCCTTCAGTGTCCGTCACAGGGGCGTTCAAGGATGTGTCCGGGCCAGACAGGCGCGCATTCATGAGCGCCACGTCGGATTGTTTCACGCCGATTGCGTCTGCGATCTTCTGATGCAACTCGCTGTCGGTGAGCGGGGTCTGTTTGCCGGACAATTTGGCACGGAGCCTGCGCAGATTGAAGAACAGCGCTTTTTGCGTAGACGAGGTTCCGCCCCGGACAATTGACCAATTGCGCAGGATATAGTCCTGAATGGAGGCGCGGATCCACCATGTCGCGTAGGTCGAAAAGCGAACTTCCCGCTCAGGCTCGAAGCGAGCGGCTGCTTCAAGGAGGCCGACATGTCCTTCTTGAATCAGGTCGCCCAGGTTAAGGCCGAAGTTGCGGAACCTGGAGGCAACGGCAATCACGAGGCGCATGTGAGAAAGCGAGAGTTTTTCAAGCGCTTTTTCATCCCGATCGTCTCGCCATCGAAAAGCCAATTCGAGCTCTTCCTCACGTGTCAGGTAAGGTGCTTTCATTGCTGCTTGAACTAGCTGACGTTTTTCGCTCATGGACATCGCTGACGCTCCGACGCTGTTATCGGGGATACTACGTACATAAGTGCAGGTTAGATCACTTACGAATGTCACCGAGGCAGATTTTGTGCACTTCTCCGTGATAAGCCCGCGAGCAGGTGCTTCAAAAAGAAAAGGCCCGGACGAATCCGGGCCTTGCCAATTTCATTTTTTGAGGAGGATTGCTGCGGTTAGGCAGCTTCTTCCTTGTCTTCGTCATCATCCGAGCCGGCTTCAGCAGCAGCGGCGGCTTTAATCCGGCTCGGTGACTTTGCCAGGTTTTGCTCGATCTGCTTGATCGCCTCGGTTTCAGAGCATTTGTTCACGGCTGCGATCTCACGCGCCATACGGTCCAGCGCAGCTTCGTACAGCTGGCGCTCGGAGTAAGACTGTTCCGGCTGGTTTTCAGAGCGGAAAAGGTCGCGGACAACCTCGGAAATCGAGATCAGATCGCCGGAATTGATCTTTGCTTCATACTCCTGCGCACGACGGCTCCACATGGTGCGCTTTACGCGCGGGCGGCCCTGAACAGTCTCCAGAGCTTTCTTGACCGCTGCCGGATCACCCAGCTTGCGCATACCCACAGACGTGATCTTTGCGACCGGCACGCGCAGTGTCATCTTGTCCTGTTCAAAAAGGATAACGAGCAACTCCAAAGAGTGACCTGCCACGTTTTGCTCTTCAATTGCGGTAATCTGGCCGACGCCATGCGCCGGATAAACGATGTACTCGCCGGTCTTGAATCCTTGACGCTGCGCGGTCTTTTTGGTGTTCGTTGCCATACTTATATTTTCTCCTGCGCAGTTGATCGGCCCCATGGGCCGGTGATGGATCGCTGTGCGATCCTCTTTTTTATGCGACACGTACCCCGCCGAGCGATCCTTTGCGGAACGCCTGTTGATATGCGGCGTGTCAGGGCTGGTCAGTCGTCTATTTCCACTCTAGAACCTTATTCACACACATGAGCTGCCGGGATCTTGCTCTGTCCGGTGACTGTGAGCCGGAACAGATTGGGAAGACTCCGTTTTTGGGGTTGGTCTCGTGGTTGGCGACTATCCACTAAAGGTAACATACTTTTGTGGAAAATTAAAGCGTTGTGCTTTTTTGATGTGCAAATGACACATAGCACCTCACTGAAGCCATCAGTCAGGTGTTTGAATTTCTTATAAGAATCACAAATTAAGTAAGTATAGCTGACGCATGCGGCAGTGCGCCGCACGCATAAGTTTATCGAATCAAGACGGCGGGTTTGGCGAGAAAAACTTCTCGAATTTATTTTCTTTGCCGTCGTATTCAGCTGCGTCGGGCAGCGGTTCTTTCTTTTCGGTTATGTTTGGCCACTTCTCCGAATACTCGGCATTGACCTCAATCCACTTTTCCAATCCCGGTTCCGTATCAGGAAGAATGGCTTCCGCTGGGCACTCGGGCTCGCACACGCCGCAATCGATGCACTCGTCCGGATTAATGACGAGGAAGTTCTCACCCTCATAGAAGCAGTCCACCGGGCACACTTCAACACAGTCGGTGTATTTGCACTTGATGCAATTGTCTGTGACGACGTAGGTCATCGGTATCCTCATATAAGCCGGCAACCAAATCAGGACGTTCGGACAGCATCCCTCTTATGTCGCGGCGGTCATATGTGAAGCTCATCTATCAGGAGCCGCACATTAAATCTACTTCAGGGCGTTGGGTATCGTTTTTGGATGATGGGCGCAAGCGCCCACGATGACGCATTTTGGTGAAGAAGGAGAAAGATTTTTCGTTTTTTGGCGGTTGGGCGCATTCGGTGTCAGCTATCGCTGCGAAATGCATCCATCTTGCGGCGATCTCGTTTGGTCGGTCGGCCTGACCCGGCTTCCCTTTGGCCAGGTGGCTGTGCAGGAGGGTCAGTCTTTGGAGGTGGCGGAGGCGACAAGTCTTCGTAGAGCTTCCGCGCTTCCTCATAAGGGCCGCGCCGTTTGCCAAGTGCGACGATCTTGAGAACAAGTACTCTTCGTTCCTGCGCGATGGTCAGGACGTCCCCGGGCTTAACGGTCTTGCTTGCAGAAGCAATTTTGTCCTTATTGACCCGGATATGGCCGGAGGTCGCCAGTTTTTGTGCAAGAGACCGGGACTTCGTGACCCTGGCATACCAGAGCCACTTGTCGATGCGCAGGCTGCCCGAAGCAGAAAATTCACCGGTGTCCGGAATTACTTCTTGTCCTTGCTGTCCAGGTTTTCCTTCAAGGCCATCAGAGCTGCGAAGGGCGAATTTGGATCGATAGGCTTGTCTTTTGGCGTCTTGTCGCGCCGGTGGCCACCGTCATGGCCCTTGCCGCCATGTCCACCCTTGTTCCGGTTCGGTCCGCCTTTTCCGGCACCCTTGGCGTGGCGTTTGTCGCCGTGTCCGCCTTTCGGTCCGGGGGATTTGCGGTCTCCACCACGCCGTTGGTCGTTGCGGCCGCGAGGACGGCGATCATGCCGGCCTGGACGCCAGATTTCGATGGTGACGGTTTCCGTTTCCGGGTCACTTTCGGTCGCTTCACCGTCCGCTGCCGCCTCTGTCGACGCATCCGGTGTCTGGACAGTGTCAGACTGGGCGTTGCCTTCAGCTGCTTCCGCCTCCGCCGATTGCACTGCCGGTTCCGCAGTCAGACCTTCTGATTGCTCTTCACCGGCAGGTTCCGCCTCCGCAGCGGGGACATCAACAGCCTGTGTGTCTGCACTGCCGTCGGCAGCAGCAACCGGCGTTTCAGCCGCGACCGAAGCGTTGGCTTCATCTTGGTCTGCGGCGGGCTGCGCGGGCTCTTCCGGCGTTTCTGCGGAGGACGCGTCCTCGACGGTGCTCGGTACTGCCGTCGCTTCGGACCCGTCGACTGCTGCCTTTGCAGTGACCGGACGCTGCACTTCCTTTGTTTCAACACGGTAGCCGAGCGATTTCAGAACCGAGGAAAAGTCCTCACCAGCGCATCCGAGCAGAGACGTCATTGCAACAGTTACGGTGAAGCCTCTACCGGTTTCGATTGCCCCTTCCGGCGGCGCAACCTCCGCATCAAGCGGCTTCCAGGCGATCAATGGCCGGATCAGGTCTGCCAGGCGTTCCAGAATGTCGACACGCACGGCCCGAGGACCGCAGACCCTGAACCCGACAACCTTGTAGAGCGCCTTGTCGATGCTTTCATCAACCGGAATGGAAGTGCGGCCCGACGCGGACAACTGTGGCAACTCGGCCATGCCATTCATGTCAAGCGAGCCGTGCTTCAGCGCCCATAGCTGTGCCAGCAATTGGCTGGGGGCTGGTTTCAATAGTGCGGGTACGAAAACGGTGTACGCACCAAAACGAATGCCATGCTTGCGCAATGAGGCGCGCATGTCCTGATCGAGTTGCCTGATCTCGTCTGCCGCTTCCTGGCGTTCAAGAATGCCGAGACCCTCAACGATGCGGAAGGCAATGCCGCGCGCAAGACCTTCCAGATCTTCACCGTTTTTCAAGTCCACGAGCGGTTTCAGCAACGTGTCAATCTGCGCCTTGACCCAAAGGTCGATGCGGCTCTGGACAGCTTCCCTTGTCGGACCTGACAAATGGTCGTCCGCCAGCAGCAGTGCCGTCGGCGCAAGCAGGTCTTCATCGGCAACCAATTTGGCGACCGGTTCGCCCCGCCAGCGGATGGTGCCATCCGATGTCAGCACAAAATCGGTATTTTCCGACTTGCCGAGCTTTTCGGCGCGAGACTCGATCTCGGTCGTCAGTGCCTTCTGGGCGGCTGCGCGCACGGTCTTCCCATCCGGGCCCTCGGCCGCCGCGTCGGGAGCAAAGCGGAAGCCAAGCAGATTTCCGATGTGCTGACCTTCAACGAGCACATCGCCACTCGATGTAATTTCTGCTTCCAGCATTGCGTTCTCTCTCAAACGTCGCATCAATACACTTGTCCGCCGATCCACGAAACGCTGTGTCAGCCGCTCGTGAAGGGCGTCAGATAACTTGTCTTCTATGCCGCTTGCCACACCTTGCCAGTGAGCCGGATCGGCCAGCCAGTCAGGACGATTCGCGACATAAGTCCAGGTCCGGATGTGAGCAATCCGGTTTGCGAGTGTGTCGATATCACCATCTGCGCGGTCTGCGAAGGCCAATTGACGCGTGAACCAATCGTCAGCAATGACATCGTGCCGCATCAAATGGCTGTAAATGGTGTTCAAAAGGTCGGCGTGGTTCGCGGGTGCAATCTTGCGATAATCTGGGACCTGACACACATCCCATAACAATTCGACCGCTTTTTCACCCTTTGCCATGTCAGATATTGCGTTGTCGCGCAATAAATGTTCAAGCGCCGTGATGTCATCGCCGGTGGGTGCCCTGGCGAGACCCTCTTCTTTCGGCACTGCATCCAGGGTTTTCCGAAGCGAGCCGATGGAAGAAAAATCCAGAGAACTGTTGCGCCATTGCAGCACTTTCAGGCTTCCGAACTGATGACTTTCAATCTGTTCGACGAGTTCGTCAGGCAACGGGTCGACCCGACCGGTGACACCGAAGGTGCCGTCTTTGGTGTGCCTTCCGGCGCGCCCGGCGATCTGACCCATCTCAGAAGCCGTCAATTGCCGATACTGGTATCCGTCATATTTCCTGTTGCCCGCAAAGGCGATGTGGTGGACATCGAGGTTGAGGCCCATGCCGATGGCATCTGTGGCAACGAGGTGATCGACATCGCCATTCTGGAAAAGGTCAACTTGGGCATTCCGGGTTCTTGGGCTCAGTGAGCCAAGGACGACGGCAGCACCGCCACGTTGCCGGCGGATGAGTTCAGCGATCGAATAAACTTCGTCGGACGAAAATGCGACGATCGCGGACCGGGCCGGCAGACGGGACACCTTTTTGGAACCCGCATATTCCAGAATGGACATACGCGGCCGGGTCACGACATTGAGACCCGGCAGAAGCCTTTCCAGCAAAGGTCGCGCCGTCGCCGAACCCAGCAACAGGGTTTCCGACATGCCGCGCAAATTCAGGATGCGGTCGGTGAAAACGTGCCCCCGATCCAGATTTCCGGCGAGCTGCACCTCATCTATAGCGACAAACTCGGTTTTAAGATCCAGCGGCATCGCCTCGACCGTCGAGACCCAGAACCGCGGATTATCCGGAATGATCTTTTCTTCACCCGTGACCAGGGCAACGGCGTCTTTGCCCGCCCGGTCCGCCACGCGCCCATAGACCTCGCGCGCCAGAAGGCGCAATGGCAGGCCGATCAGACCTGAGGACTGCGCCAGCATGCGTTCTATTGCGAGGTGAGTCTTGCCGGTGTTCGTCGGTCCGAGCACGGCCGTGACAGTACGGGACCGGGCTTGCGGCGGCAGCGGCAGTGGTTGGGGGCGTGGCATGGAAGTGGTTTTGGTTGGCTTTCTTTGGCAAGGCGCTCTAAAGGACGCCATTGGAATGGGCCCTAAATATGGTGGAGCGTATCTAGCACGGCGCCGCGCGTTGTGTCCCTATCCAAATGGTCAAAAACGTCTCTTTTTTCAATTGAAAAATTCTTGTGGAGAACGACTCTGGAACAAACCGAAACCGAATCGCGGACTCTTGTTGATTCAGGATTTGTTCCCTACGAGATGTAGACTCTTTAGTGCTATTGGGTACAAAATCCTGAATCTGGTCAATAGTTTGAGTCAAAATCTATCAATGAGAGTGATTTGGAGCGAATCGCTGTCAAGAATTAAAATTCCGAAAATTGCCGGAATAACCTTGGAGGCTCGTCCGTTTACCTTTGGACACAGGGTGAACGAAGCCTGGACGAATCGCTGATTCAGAAAAGTTGCGGGTTTGTTCGTACCAGATTTGGTAGGTTAGCATGCGGCAGAACGGATTTTTGAACCGATATCCCGGGCGCCGACAAAAGGCAGTCAACCTGGTGTTCAGAACAGTGTCTCAATTTGGTTCAGAGTTGAAAAATGCGCTCAAAAATTTTGCAAGTGCAGGAAAATGGCTGACGTTTTGCTGCACTGCAAATAAATCGAAAACGGTAATCCGTCGGAGACTTAGGCCGGATTAGTGTTCATTTTCTATGAGTTAGCGGTGCAGGCGCAAAAATTTTCTCCGGCTTAAAAAAAGGACATACCTTCTGCCCCTTTTCAAGCGCCTCCTACCAAAGTAGAAATCTTGCCGAAAGTGGCTGAAATTTGGCTCAAAGTTAGGGGAGAGGGCGTTTGGCAATTGCAAAAATTCTCGTTGCGAACAGATCCGAGATTGCGATCCGGGTGTTTCGGGCGGCCAATGAGCTTGGTCTGAAAACCGTTGCGATCTATGCGGAACAGGACAAGTTGGCGCTGCACCGCTTCAAGGCCGACGAGGCCTACCAGGTCGGAAAAGGGCTTGGCCCCATCGAGGCCTACCTGTCCATCGACGAGATCATACGTGTTGCCAAGCTTTCCGGGGCGGATGCAATCCATCCAGGATATGGTCTCCTTTCCGAAAGCCCGGAATTCGTTGACGCCTGTGAAGCTGCGGGAATTACCTTTGTCGGACCCAGATCCGACACCATGCGCCGTCTGGGCAACAAGGTCGCTGCCCGTAATCTTGCGATTGAAGCTGGTGTTCCGGTCATGCCGGCGACTGATCCACTGCCAGATGAAATGGATGAAATCCGGCGCCAGGCAGAGAGCATCGGCTATCCCGTCATGTTGAAAGCCTCCTGGGGTGGCGGCGGACGCGGGATGCGGGTGATCCCCGACGAAGCGACGCTGGAAAAGGAAGTTCTGGCCGCAAAGCGCGAAGCAATGGCCGCCTTCGGCAAGGACGAGATCTATCTTGAAAAGCTGGTTCAGCGCGCCCGGCATGTGGAAGTGCAGATCCTCGGCGATGGCGAATCCGTTGTGCATCTGTTCGAGCGTGATTGTTCCATTCAGCGCCGGCATCAGAAAGTCGTCGAGCGGGCTCCGGCTCCATATCTCGACGAGGCCAAAAGGCAGGAACTTTGCGAATACGGTCTGAAGATAGGTCGCGCAGTCAACTATCGCGGTGCAGGTACGGTCGAATTCCTGATGGACGCCGATACGGGCGCCATCTATTTCATCGAAGTCAATCCGCGTGTCCAGGTTGAGCATACGGTGACGGAAGAAGTCACCGGCATCGACATCGTGCAGGCGCAGATCCACATTGCGGACGGTTACAAGATCGGTTCGCCGGAGAGCGGTGTCCCGCCGCAGGAAATGATCCGTCTCAACGGTCACGCATTGCAGTGCCGGATTACGACCGAAGATCCGGAACAGAATTTCATTCCGGACTACGGGCGCATCACGGCTTATCGAGGCGCCACCGGATTTGGCATTCGCCTGGATGGCGGGACAGCTTATTCCGGTGCGGTGATCACACGTTTCTATGATCCGCTGCTGGAAAAGGTTACGGCCTGGGCACCCACGGCCGAAGATGCGCGCAAACGCATGGACCGCGCGCTGCGCGAGTTCCGGATCCGCGGCGTTGCCACGAACCTGGTCTTCCTTGAAAACATCATCGGACACGATGATTTCAAGGCCAATGCCTATACAACGAGATTCATCGACGACACGCCTGCTCTCTTTGAGCAGACGAAACGGCAGGATCGGGCAACCAAACTCCTGACCTATATTGCCGACGTTTCCGTCAACGGGCATCCGGAAACCAAGAACCGCGAGAGGCCGCCCAAGGATGCGTCTGCGCCAATCGTTCCTGATTTTGGCGACGGCAAACCGGCTGGAACCCGGCAATTGCTCGATGAACTGGGTGCGAAGGGTTTCGCCGACTGGATGAAGGCGGAAAAGCGCGCGCTGATAACCGACACGACGATGCGCGACGGGCACCAGTCACTGCTGGCCACTCGCATGCGCAGCCACGATATCGTCAATGTGGCCGATGCCTACGCAACCGGTTTGCCAAACTTGTTCTCTCTGGAGTGCTGGGGTGGTGCGACTTTCGATGTTGCCATGCGCTTTCTCACCGAAAGCCCCTGGGAGCGTTTGCATCAGATCCGCGAAAGAGCGCCGAATATCCTGCTCCAGATGCTGCTGCGCGGTTCCAACGGGGTCGGCTACACAAATTATCCGGACAATGTGGTTCGCTACTTCGTCAAGCAGGCAGCCGAAAACGGCATCGATCTTTTCCGCGTCTTCGATTGCCTGAACTGGGTCGAAAACATGCGTGTCTCGATGGACGCGGTGCAGGAATCGGGAAAACTGTGTGAAGGCGTTCTTTGCTACACCGGCGACATGCTGGACAGCGCCCGTCCGAAATATGATCTCAAGTATTATGTCGGTCTTGCCAAGGAGCTGGAAGCAGCAGGAGCGCATATTCTTGGTATCAAGGACATGGCGGGCTTGTGCAAACCGGAAGCCGCAAAACTTCTGATCAGGACCTTAAAACAGGAAGTCGATCTGCCGATCCATTTCCACACGCATGATACATCGGGCATCGCCGCTGCGACGATACTGGCGGCGGTCGAAGCAGGCGCCGATGCGGTCGATGCAGCGATGGATGCCCTTTCAGGCCTGACGTCGCAGCCTTGTCTCGGTTCCATTGTCGAAGCACTGCGCGGTAGCGAGCGCGACACAGGGCTCGATGCCAAGACCATCCGCCAGATTTCATTCTACTGGGAAGCCGTCCGGACTCAGTACCGGGCCTTTGAAAGTGACCTGCGTTTCGGAGCCTCAGAAGTCTATCTTCACGAAATGCCGGGGGGCAGTTCACCAACCTGAAAGAGCAGGCACGGTCGCTCGGTCTTGAAACCCGCTGGCATGAAGTTGCACAGGCCTACGCCGATGCCAACCAGATGTTCGGTGATATTGTCAAGGTCACACCGTCCTCCAAGGTCGTCGGCGATATGGCATTGATGATGGTTAGCCAGAACCTTAGCGTGAAGGATGTCGAAGACTCTGGGAAGGATGTCGCCTTCCCGGACAGCGTTGTGAAGATGCTGCATGGGGATCTCGGACAGTCGCCAGGCGGCTGGCCGGAAGCCCTTCAGCAAAAGGTGCTGAAGGGTGAAACTCCGATCAAGGTGCGGCCCGGGTCTTTGCTGGCAGAAGCGGATCTGGATGCAGAGCGCCAGGCCGCCGCTGACAAGACAGGCCGCGACTTGGATGACACTGAGCTCGCGTCTTATCTGATGTATCCGAAGGTGTTCACTGACTTCGACAATGCCTTCCAGCAATATGGCCCGACTTCGGTATTGCCGACACCGGTCTATTTCTACGGGCTTGAAGCCGGTGACGAAGTTCTTGTCGACCTCGAGCCGGGCAAAACTCTGGTAGTGCGCTGTCAGGCGATCGGCGAGACGGACGAAAAGGGTGAGAAGAAAGTCTTCTTCGAACTCAATGGGCAACCGAGAAATGTCAAGGTTCCGGACCGGGCGCATGGTGCATCAGGTGCCGCTGCAATGCGCAAAGCTGAAGACGGCAATGCAGCGCACGTCGGAGCGCCGATGCCAGGCGTCATTTCAACCGTCGCCATTGCCGCGGGTCAGGACGTGAAGGCGGGCGACGTTCTGGTGTCTATCGAAGCCATGAAAATGGAAACGGCACTGCATGCCGAGCGTGATGGCAAAGTTGCCGAAATCCTGGTGTCGCCCGGCGCTCAAATCGACGCCAAGGACCTCCTGGTGGTGTTCGAAGGCTGATCGAGCAGACTTGAGCGGATCGCAAGTTCCTGCGATCCGCTTCATAACCAACTGTCATGTAAGCCGAAAAACTTCAGGCTCACGGCTTTTCACGTGCCGACACCGGTCATGTGAATTGTGCGTGCGCCTTTCTGGACCGGAAGCTTCTTTCCTTCAGCTCCACGCGGGGCTGGCGACAATGGGAGAGAGAAATGAAGAAGCTACCGATTTATCTGGGAGGAGTTTTTGCAACACTTTTGATTTCCGCGACAGCGCATGCTGCCTGCGATGTCGACAAACCTGGCTATGAACTCAGCGGCGACGAAGCAGAGAGCGTCTATGATTGTTTGAAAGCCGATCTGCAGGCGGGATATCAAGAAGGCCCGAAACGCTGGATCTCCGAAGACTTTGTCAAAGACTATCCGGGCTGGACAAAAGCAAGTGCCTTTCCCGCAGCACCCGGATTTCATGGGGGGCGGTTTCTTGTCACCTACGTGAATGCGATCGGTGCGGATGAATATCTGAAATACAAGCCGGAGGATGTTCAGGTTCCGGCTGGCACAAAGATCGCCAAGGAATCCTTTGCGATCGACGATGACGGCAAAGTCAGCAAGGGCCCTCTGTTTCTGATGGAAAAGGTAAGCGCGGGTACGTCACAGGAGACCGGTGACTGGTACTACATGATGGTTGCGCCGAATGGTGCCCCTCAAGCGGTCAATGTCATGACCGCATGCAGTGAATGTCACCTGGAAAACTTTGGCGAGCAAGGCGGTCTTGGTTATCCGGTCGAAGACGCGCGTATCAGGTAGCCTTTATGAGTTGACCCATCGGTGGAGCGATGACGCTCCACCGGCAAAATCACCAGCTTGATTCATTTTCTGTTTCGTCTTCCAGTTGTTCAAAGGCTGCCGAGTGCGATGCCTGTGTGACTTCCGGGAGGGAATGATGAAACGAACTGGTCTTTTGTTTGCCGCTTGTCTTTGTCTCGGTCAGCCGGGTTTGGCATCGGACAAAACCGTCAATCCACCGGGATACAATACGCCGATCCCTGAAGACATCTTGACGCCGGACGAAGTCGAGACCCGTTTCGGCACCCTCAAGTTCATCGACGGCAGGCCGACACCCGAGACCAGTACCCTTATGTTCGATGTTCTCGATTTCATGCGCGGTGCTGAAGTGTTTTTGAACTTCATTCCGGCAACCTCGATTGAGGGGATCCGCCGTGGTCTGCTTGAGATCGGGCTGGACGCATCCAACAAGATTGCCGTTTTTGAACAACTGATGGATTCAAATCCGTTGTTCCTGACTGGCAATACAGACACAGTTTATGGCACGGCGATCCTGGACCTTCAGCGCGACGGCCCTGTGGTTATCGAAGTGCCCAAGGGACAGGGTCCGACAACTGTAAACGATGCCTATTTTCGTTTTGTGACCGATATGGGTGTCCCCGGCCCCGACAAGGGGGAAGGTGGAAGGTATCTGATACTTCCGCCCGACTACGAAGGGGAACTCGATCCTCCGGTCGGTGGCTATGAAGCCGAGGTCGATGGTGAAACCTACTTCGTGTCAAAGTCGACCAGCTATATCAACTGGTTTATCGCCCGCGGATTTCTGGTCGACGGAAAAACGGATGTCGCGGTACAGTCCTATAGGGACGGGTTGAAGATCTACCCGTTGAAAGACAAGGCAACGCCGCCGGAAATGGTGTTTATCAATGCCTCCAAAAAGGTCTTCAACACAATCCACGCCAACACATTCGAATTTTACAATGAACTGCATGCAGTGATCGACCGGGAACCCATCTCCACCTTCGATCCGGAACTTCGGGGGCTTGCCGCCGCAATCGGTATCGAAAAAGGAAAGCCGTTCGATCCGGACCCACGGATGAAGCAACTGTTGATCGAGGCGGTTGCGGTCGGCAACGCAATGGCCAGGTCCATCTGGCTGAAGCCGCGCGACAAGAGCGCTTATCTTTATGACGATAGCGGATGGTACACCGCGTTTATTGGCGGCGACTGGCAGTGGCTTCGGGACAAGGGCAACGGGGGGCGGTATCTGGATGCCAGAACCATGTTCTTTTACATGGCAACAGTGAACACGCCCGCTATGGTGCTGAAACTGCCCGGCAAGGGCTCACAATATGCGCTCAACGTTACCGACGTATCGGGGGACTTTCTGGACGGCTCCAAGACCTACAAGCTTGATATTCCGTCTAATGTGCCGGCCAAGGATTTCTGGTCGGTGGTCGCCTACGACCCGCAAACGCGTTCAGAACTGCAAACAGGCCAGCCCTTTCCGAGCAAAAACAACAAGCGCGACAAGCTGCTTGCAAATGAGGATGGATCGGTAACGCTCTATTTTGGTCCACAAGCACCTTCTGGAAATGAACAGAACTGGATCGAGACGATCCCCGGAAAGGGCTGGTTCACGATCCTGCGGCTTTATGGGCCAGAGAAGGCCTGGTTTGAAAAAACGTGGCGGCCCGGCGAGATCGAGCCGCTTGAGTAAGCGATGCATTCCGTGTCTTGATGTACCGATCTGACTATCGGTTATGAAACGACTTCGTGGTCATTCGGCTGCTTTCAGTGCCGAGTGAACCTTCGGCATTGCAGCGGACCCGATCCATTGATCCAGGAAGCTGTCGAGCCATCTTTTTACTGCAGGGTCATAGACCAGTCGGCCTGCGAAGTGATCGCGGCGTTGTTGGGCTCCGGGGAGTTCCATGCGGGGAGCGCCTTTGGTGGTCCAGCGAACCATCATCTGATGCGTAAGCTCAGGATGAAACTGAATGCCATAGGCTGCCGGTCCGACACGGATTGCCTGGTTGGTATAGGTCGGGCTGGTTGCGAGCAATTCCGCTCCGCGCGGCAGGCTGAACCCCTCACGATGCCACTGATAGACCTTTCCTGGCCAGCTCATGAGTGCCTGGCCGGGCTCGGTCGCCCGTAGTGGGTAATATCCAATTTCGACCAGATCGTCGCGATGCCCGGACACGCTGCCGCCAAGATTTTTCACCATCATTTGCGCACCGAGACAAATGCCGAGGAATGGCTTTTGTTCAGCAAGCGGAACGCTGATCCAGTCAATCTCCTTATGGACAAACGCATCCGGGTCGTTGGCACTCATTGGCCCGCCAAATATGACCGCGCCCGCGTGCCCATCCATTGTGTCGGGCAAGCTGTCGCCAAACCTTGGCTTGCGGATGTCCAGCGCAAATCCCCGTTTCACCAATTCCTGACCGACCCGGCCTGGTGAAGAATGCTCCTGGTGCAGAATGATCAGAATTTTGGGGCGGCTGCCCTGACTTGACTGAAATTTCATGCCTTTAATATGAGGCAGGTGATCTCGGAAATCGAGTCCCGTAGGACGTCGCCTGTCAGTAATGAACAGCTGGCGTTGCTTCCAGCAAGGCGTCAGCTGGTTTCATCGGCTTCCGGCGCGGTTTGCGCAACCTTGTGGCGAAGCGTCATGCGATCACGGGTTGAGACGCCCAGAAGTTCCGCAACGCGCCAGATCGTGTTGTCTTCAAATTCATGGACGTGACCGTCCGCATAGACGATCTCCCACATCATCTCGACGATCGCGAGGCGCTCGTCTTCATCCGCAGTGCGTTTGAGAACCGATGTGAAGCCATAAAGGTCGACGGCTTCCTCATCCCGTTGCTTGGCTGCTGAAATGAGTTCAGTCGTTTCCTTGTCCGACAGTTCGTAGTGGTTCTGGAGTATCTGCCGAAGTTTCTGGCTTTCGCTCTCTTCAATAACGCCATCAATGTCGATCAGATGAAACAGGAGTGCGGCAGCTGCAAGTCGCTTGTCGTCTTCGGCGAAAGTCTTTTCACCGCTATCACCAAAGGTAAGTTCCCGTACAAAGCTTTTCAGTGCATTGAGCATCTTGTTTTCTTCCCGTTTTCCGGCGTCCGATCCGGTCTATTTTTATAGCTATACCATTCCCTCACTAGCATCAAAGGATTGATGTCTGATTTATGGCTTATATATGCGTAGTTAAACTTACACTTCCCAGTCAACTTTTTGGAATTGTTCTAAAGTATTGATTTTTTAGTATTTTTATCTTGACTTTTTGCCTCATAAAATGGTTTCCGTACGATCTGCACAGCACTCGCTGGCCGCCAAAATTTTCGGAATAGGCCTGCCACAAACTCTCTTTTCTGCAGGCCTGCAGACACCGGGATGGAACAATGAAATCTTTTAAGTTTGGCCTTTTGGCCGCAACAGCACTTATTGCCACGCCGGCATTGTCCGCAGCGCCGGGGGATGTTTTGTCGACCTATGGCGACATTGCCCAGCAGAAATACGCTGACTCACTTGAAACCGCCAAGACGTTGAAAAGCGCAATCGATCAATTGATTGCAGAGCCGACCGAAGCAAATCTGGAAGCTGCCCGTACTGCGTGGATCGAGGCCCGCAATCCGTATCAGCAGACCGAAGCCTATCGGTTTGGCAACGCCATCGTCGACGATTGGGAAGGCAAGGTAAACGCCTGGCCATTGGATGAAGGCCTGATCGACTACGTCGATGCGTCCTATGGTGATGAGTCTGAAGAGAATGATTTTTACGCCGCGAATGTCATCGCAAATCCGACCCTGAAAGTCGGTGGTGAAACTGTCGATGCGACTGAGATCACTGCCGATCTTTTGGCCAACACACTCCAGGAAGCTGGTGAAGTGGAGGCCAATGTTGCCACCGGATATCACGCGATCGAATTCCTGCTTTGGGGCCAGGACCTGAACGGAACCGACGCTGGAGCGGGCAGCCGGCCGGCAACCGATTTCGATACAGCAAACTGCACCGGCGACAATTGCGAGCGCCGTGTTCAGTATCTCAAGGCTGTCACCGATCTGTTGATCTCCGATTTGGAAGAAATGACAGCTGCTTGGGCTCCAGGTGGTGCCGCGCGCGAGGAGCTTGGCGGCAAGGGCGAAACTGGCGGACTGGCAACGATTTTGACCGGTATGGGGTCGCTTTCCTATGGCGAACTGGCCGGTGAACGGATGAAGCTTGGCTTGATGCTTCATGACCCGGAAGAAGAGCATGATTGTTTTTCCGACAACACGCACATGTCGCACTACAATGATGTGGTCGGGATCCGAAATGTCTATTTTGGTGAATACGCAAGCCCACTCGGCAACAATGTCTCCGGTGCTTCTCTGGCCGAACTTGTTGCGGAAAAAGACCCTGCGCTTGCGGAAGAAATGAAAACCAAGCTTGATGCAACGCTGGCCGCATTTGAGGCCATGAAGACCCGTGCTGAAGGCGGTGAAGCCTACGATCAGATGATCGGTGAGGGCAACGAGGAAGGCAACGCTGTCGTGCAGGCAGCTGTTGATGCGCTTGTTGACCAGACAACGTCCATCGAACGCGTGGTGAAGGTGCTTGAGCTTGATGAGATCGCCTTTGAAGGCTCAGACAGCCTGGACAATCCAGGCGCTGTCTTCGAATAAGTCTTAAGGTGTGCCAGGCGGTCGTTGAGCCGCCTGGTGCCGGCACCCGCGAATTGGGGCTCGCGGGCACAATCAGGATGCGAATAATGGGACTGGTCCCCAAACTGAGCGCCGCATTGGGCGCTGCTTCTGTTTTCTTGGTCATTGCATACCCGGCCTATGGCACCGGCGTCCTCACTTATCGAGACGACCTTACCGAAGCCGACCGGCAAAAGGCAGCACGCGTGCTTGGTCTGGCTACGGACTTCGAAAAAGCCGAATCCTTCGAACAGATGCAGGGAGGCGCGGGTACGTCGAAACGGCGACCGAGCAGAGATGCCTTCTCTCACTCCAACTCAAATCTCACATTTGACGAGCAGCATCTGTTCAAGGTCGGAAACGGGCTTTTCAAGAAACTTTGGGCTTCTTCGCCAGCCTCTACTCAGGCTTCCGACGGTTTGGGACCTCTCTATAATGCCAGATCGTGCCAGGGCTGCCACCTGAAGGACGGGCGCGGCCGTCCGCCTCGTCCGGGAGATGAGGCCGTATCGCTGTTTTTGAGATTGTCGATACCTCCGCAAGATGATGAACAGCGTCAGGCACTCACTGAGAAATTGCTTCTCTCCATTCCGGAGCCAACATATGGCGGACAGTTTCAGGCTTTCGCCGTGCCCGGTTTGTCCGGTGAAGGTAAGTTCGATATTGAATTTGAAGACATAGAGATATCACTGAATGGTGGTGAAACGGCCGTGCTGCAAAGGCCGATCTACAGGATCCGCGACCTCGGCTATGGCGACATGCATCCCGATACATTGATTTCGCCCAGGGTTGCTCCGCCGATGATTGGGCTCGGATTGTTGCAGGCGATCCACCCCGGAGCTATTGAAGCGCTTGCCGACCCGACTGATGAGGACGGAGACGGAATATCAGGAAAACTCAGTCAGGTGAGGGATCCGCAATCTGGTGAGTTGACCCTCGGCCGGTTCGGCTGGAAAGCCTCCAATCCGACAATTCGTGCCCAGACTGCCGGGGCGTTTGCCGGTGATATTGGCATCAGTACACCCGACAAGCCCGACAATTTCGGGGATTGTACCAAGGCTCAGACTTCGTGCAGGTCCATGCCGCATGGTGAACAGGCTCAGCTTGGTCCATCGGAAGCGCCGGACCCGGTTATGGAGCTCGTGACCTTCTATTCCGAAAACCTCGCAGTACCGGTAAGGCGGGATGTCGAGGATCCGGAAGTCCTCAAGGGCAAGGAAGTTTTTTATGCATCCGGGTGCACTGCTTGCCACCAGCCTAAATATGTCACCAGTCGACTTGCGGAAAATCCTGCTCACCGCTTTCAGCTGATCTGGCCATACACCGACCTGTTGCTTCATGACATGGGCCCAGACCTTGCCGATCACCGGCCCGTTGGAGACGCGACCGGCCGGGAGTGGCGCACGCCGCCGCTTTGGGGTATCGGTTTGACTGAAACGGTGAACAAACACACCCGGTTTTTGCATGACGGTCGCGCGCGCAATCTGCTTGAGGCGGTGTTGTGGCATGGTGGTGAGGCTGAGCAAGCGCGAAACAACGTTATCAACCTGTCGCCGGATGATCGCCGATATCTGATCAGGTTTTTGGAGTCCCTGTAATGCGCCTGATTGTAGCGATGGCCATCGTCCTGACTGCTTCGGCTTCGGCACTGGCGCAGGTCTATAAGCCAAATCTTGAAAATATGATCACCGGCTACATTCAGCCGGCTTTTCAAGAATTTGTCTCCTCTACCGAGAAACTGCCTGAGGCGGTCGAAACTGTCTGTCTCGATCCAAACGAAGTTGCTGGCCGCGAGTTCCAACAGGTGTTTTCCGAAACTGTTCATGACTTCGGGCGCATTCAATTCCTGCGCTTCGGGCCACTTCTTGATCAGGACAGGCTAAGCCGCCTGGCGTTTATTCCTGATCCTCGCGGCATCGGATCACGACAGCTTCGCAAGCTTTATGCGCAAAAGGACGAGGACGCTCTTGATGCCATTGGCCTTGCGAAGAAGAGTGTCGCGGTTCAGGGCCTGACAGCGCTGGAGCTGATCGCTTTTGACAAGTCTGGCAAGGTGCGACTGGGTAAACCGGACGATGACGCGGAATTTACGTGCGGCTATGCTCTCGCAATAGCAAAGAACACACACGCCATCGCAGTTGCCCTTGACGCGAGTTGGGCAAATCCGGACGGCTACACTGAAGCTTTGCTGACACCAGGTGGCAGCGATGCGCGGTTCAAGACTTCCAAAGAGGCTATGGAGTCCGTTTTCAATGCGTTGGTCACCGGTCTGATTGTTGTGCGCGATCAGGATCTTTTGCCTGCGCTCGGAACTTCTGAAGAGAAGGCCAAACCCCGGCGCTTTCCTTTTTCGCGTTCGGGCAATGGCGTCACGTTCTTGTCCAGTGAGTTGCAGGGGATTGAGCAGTCGATATCAAGCCTGAACTTGAAAAAACTGACGCCGCAGGATTTCACGTGGATTTTCGACACGCTGAACTTTGAGTTCGGAAATGCTCAGAAGATCCTGACGCAGCTGGACCCCCTTTGCGCTATTCGTTCAAAAAGGGGGACAGCTACAGGCTGGTCAGCGTCCTCGCCATAACTGTCAAGTCAATCAGGGACACCGTCGCTCTTGAGCTTGCCGGAGCGTTGGATCTTGCTGGAGGCTTCAATGCGCTTGACGGCGACTAGGCCGACGGCATTTTCCCGACGCCAGTTTTTGGCCGGACTTGGAAGCCTCGCCGCAACGCCGGTTTTTGCAAAATCAACGCTGGCAGAAAGCCTGATCAGTCGTCAGGCCAATGAGGGCGTCCCGCTCTTTGCCAGTGCCTTCCGAAAGTCTAACGGAACCTACGGAATTGGTATTCTGGATGACCTTGGTCAGGTACTGGCTGAAGTCTCCCTGCCGGGCAGAGGGCACGGGGTAGCAATTTCCCCGGACAAGTCCTGCTGGGTTGCATTTGCAAGACGACCCGGTGCATTTGCGGTCGTCATTCATCCTTTCGATCGTGTGGAACCTTATGTCCTGACCGCCTCCAAAGGCCGGCACTTTTATGGGCACGGGTGTTTTTCGGCCGACGGACGGTTGCTTTATTCGGTTGAGAACGACTTTGATGCGGCTCGGGGTGTTGTCGGTGTTTACGATATGAGTGCTGCCGAGCCAAAACGTATCGGAGAGCTCGATACGTTCGGGGTTGGCCCTCACGATATTCTGATGAGCGCCGATGGACGCGTGCTTATCGTCGCAAATGGTGGCATCGAAACCCATCCGGACAGGGCGCGCGAGAAGCTGAATCTCGATAGCATGGCGCCGTCGATCGTTTTTCTTGATGCTGAGACCGGCGATCTTCTGTCCTCGCAGACGCTTCCGCGCTCCCTGCACCAGGTTTCATTGCGTCATATGGCGATGGACGCTGCCGGAAGAGTGTGGGTTGGCGGCCAGTTCGAAGGGCCGGAAAGTGAAACGCCGCCGCTGGTCGTTGTTGTTGAACGGGACCAGCCGCCTCGCCCAACGGCAATCCCGACACCCGTTGCTGCCGGGCTTGAAAACTACATCGGTTCGGTGACCGCCAACAACGATGGCAGTGTGATCGCAACGTCTGCCCCGCGTGGTGATCAAACGCTTTTCTGGGACACGTCAACTTCAGCTTTCCTGGGGGCAAAACCCATTCCCGACGGGTGCGGTGTCGCACCGATCGATCAGGCCGGATTCCTGATTTCAGACGGCAATGGTGCGCTTTCTTATGTTGGTGAGCTTGACGCTCCAGCCGAAATAATCGCGCGGCCGCCAGGTTACTCCTGGGACAATCACATGTCTTCTATTTCCTAAATTCGCACCGAAATCAGGCCAATCGGCCTTGAAACCGCGACAATTCCTGCTTTTGTCAAATTCATCAGGCATGTTTGTTGCCGTATTGGTCTACATTGAGGCCGATTCGAGGAGATGAAAGGCACTTTAATGCGACGGCTTTTGATCGGACTGGGCAGCCTGGTATTCATGCTGGTGACCATCATATTGGTCGTACCACTGTTCCTGCCCAAGGATGAGATCAAGCGCCAGGTGGTTGAACAGGTGGACCAACGCCTTGGCTGGCGGGTTAGGCTGGATGGTCCTGTTTCCCTGTCGCTGTTCCCTGGGTTTTCGCTGGTTGCGGAGCAAATCGGCCTCTCCGGAGAAGCCGGTGCAGACGGCATTGAATTTGCCAAAGCCGAGCGTATGGAATTTGGCTTGGCCTGGGGCGGACTGCTGTCCGGCAACATACAGGTGACAGGCATTTCGCTGAATCAACCGGATATTTATCTCGAAATCGGACCAAACGGCACGACCAGCTGGGAACCGCGTCGCGCGTTGGCAGTTGAAGCTGATTCCGACAATCAGCAAGCCGCACCAAGAGTGGTTGAAGCGCCTGCGCAGACGGACGCAACCGCAGAGGCTGACGGCGGTGGTTCAGCACCTTCGGAGGGATATCTGAAAAGTATTGGTGTCGACAGCCTTGAGATCACCGGCGGGACGGTAACCTATAAAGATCTGTCCACGCCTGAGCCCATCAAGGTTACCGACCTGAACCTTTCTCTCAATGCTCCGGACCTGTCCGGTGTCGTTGACCTGAATTCCAGTTTTGTCTTCAACGAGATTCCGCTTGGGGTCGAAGGTTCCCTGACAAATCCGCTCGGACTGGTTTCAGGTGATCAGGTCCCGGTCAACCTCATTGTATCTTCCGCTGATAACAAGATCACGGTCGGAGGCGAGGCGGGTATCGAACCTGCACGCGCCGAGTTGGCGATTGAAGGGTCCGGACCTTCGCTCAAGGCCCTTGCCGCGCTCGTTGGTCAGGATCTGGCGACGGATCCCGGTGCCTTCAATATGGACGCCAAGGTTTCAGGCACAGAAGCTGCGGTTTCGTTGGCTGATCTGCACATTACGCTCGGTCAATTGTCGCTTGGAGGTGCCGCAGACGCGGACTTTTCCGGCCTTGTGCCGGAACTTTCCGGTCGGCTTGTGCTCAAGGATGGTTCGATTGCGGATCTTCTGTTGCTTTCCGGACAGGATTTGCCGGCAAGTGGAAAATTGAGTGCTGATCTTGCGTTTGACACGGTCGGTCTTACCGGCGAGGAGTTGGTGGCAGGGCTCGACATAAACGGATCGGTTTCGATTTCGGAGGGTGAAATCGGCGGTCTCGGCCTCGCGTCTGCCGTCGGCGGTGACCCGGAAGCAGATCGACTGACCAACCTTGCCATGGATGTTGAGATGCAGGGCCTGGAAAAGCCGATATCCCTCAGCGGTGCAATGACCTGGCGTGGTGAAGGCTTTACGCTTACCGGCAATGCTAATACGGCCAAACTTCTGGCCGGAGGCGAAGCGCCGGTCTCGGTGACGATAAAAGGCAATCGCGTTGGCGCGGGCTTTGACGGATGGGTTGCGCGTACGGGCGCAGTTGACGGCGCTGTTCGTCTGGACACTGCGGATCTGCGCGGCCTTATGGCCTGGATGGGACAGCCGATTGGTGCGGGAGGGGGCTCAAAACCTTCAAGGCATCCGGCATTTTCGGTGTTCAGGGCGAAACAATCACATTTGAGGAAACCCGTTTTACACTGGACAGCACTTCTGGCGAGGCAAATGGACGTATTGAACTTGCCGGCAAGCCGAAGGTGACTGCCCGCCTCGCATTAGGGGCGCTGGTTCTTGACCCATATCTCGGCGGCAGCGCGCAATCGGGCGGAAAGGCTTCTTCTTCCGGATCCTCAGGCGGCAACGGTGGCGGCAATAGCGGTGGTAACACTGGCAAAAATGGTGGGTGGAGCAACGAGCCGATCGATTTTTCCGGGTTGAGGGCTGTCGATGCGGACTTCAAGGTAACAACGCAGGAAATCCGATGGGACAAGATCAAGATCGATCAGTCTGCACTTTCCGCGACCATAGAGAACGGTCTCCTGACGGCAAACCTGGAAAATCTGTCGCTTTACAATGGCAAGGGAACCGGAACGGTCAAGCTCAACGGGTCTTCTGACACGCCTGATATCGCGGCGAAATTCGCACTGACCAGCCTCGATTCCTACCCCTTGTTGCGTGATGCGGCTGATTTCAGCTGGATTGAAGGCAAGGCGACCATCAATATGGATGTCACTTCCAAAGGGGCGAGTGAGCAGGCGCTTGTTCGAGGCCTGAACGGAACCGCGAGCTATCAATTCATGGATGGTGCGATCCGGGGGATCAACATTCCCAAAATGGTGCGTGGTCTTTCGATTGAAACCTTGCTGGGCTGGCAGGACAACGCGTCGGAAAAGACCGACTTCAGCTCACTCGGTGCAACCTTCCAGATCAACAATGGTGTTGCCAAGACCGAAGATCTGGCGATGGTGGGCCCGCTTTTGCGTATGACGGGCAAAGGCACAACCGATATGCCGAAACAAAGCCTTTCCTGGCGCGTTGAGCCGAAGATTGTCCCGACGCTGGAAGGACAAGCTCCTCAACCGCGCCGAAAGGGCGAAGACAAGAAAATGGCCGGCCTTGGCGTGCCCATCGTAATCGAAGGATCCTGGAACGATCCGCGGATCTATCCGGACATCAAAGGCATTCTGGAAAATCCGGAAGCTGCCTATAAGCAACTGCAGAAAACCGGTGGCGAGTTGATTTCCATCTTGCAAGGCAACAAGGAACCCTCGCAGGAACTGGTCGATGCAGCGAACAAGGTTATAGAACGGGCAACCGGCGGAAACACGCAAATCAATGTTCAAAAAGTCATTGAGGGTGATGTTGACGACGAAGAGGTTCTGAAAGCGGTAGAAGAAGGTTTCGGACTGCCTGCGGGCCTTCTTGGCAATGTTTTCGGCAAGCAGAAGAAAAACAACTAGTTTCCTGCTTGCCGGACTATTTGTCTCTTTTGGACGTGTCGTATTGCTCTGACACTTCGTAGTAAGTGTTGAAGCCGATGCGTTCTCTCAGATCTGCGAAACTCATGAGATCCGGTGAGCGATCCTGATCAAGTTTCAGGCGTTCCAATGTGCCGACCATTGCCTTCATCGCGCTGGCCATCAGCGTCAGCGGATAGGCGGCGATGGCATACCCGATTTCCTTCAAATCCTTGTGTGACAGGTCCGGCGTTTCGCCGCCTTCCACGATGTTGGCCATTTTGGGTCCCGGCAGCTCCCGGCAAATGGTTTCCATCTCCGAAACGGTTTTGGGTGCCTCGACGAAGAGAATGTCAGCTCCAAGTTCCTTGAACATGCGGGCTCTTTCAATGGCCTCACCAAGTTCATGTTCGTGGCGCGCGTCGGTGCGGGCCAGGATGAGAATGTCGGCTCCGTCCGCGCGGGCGTCGACGGCGGCCCGAATGCGATCATAAGCTTCCTGCCGCGATACAACGGCCTTTCCCGGCGTGTGGCCGCATCGCTTTGGCGCAAACTGATCCTCGATCATGACGGCTGCCGCGCCAGCCTTTGCAAAGCCGGTGACTGTCCGGCGAACATTCATGGCGTTTCCGTATCCTTCATCTCCGTCGGCTATCACCGGAATGGAAACGGCATCGGTAATATTTCGGGCCTGATCAAGTACTTCCGAATAAGACATCAAGCCGAGATCGGGTTGGCCGATCCGACTTGCAGAGGCGGCAAATCCCGACATGAATGTCAGATCGAAATCAGCCTGTTCGATCAGTTTCGCCGATAGTGCATCATAGCAGCAGGGCATCACGTGCAGCTTGTCCTGCGCCAGAAGCGTACGGAGGGTGTCGGCCGGAGATGGCATGGTTCGAACCTCAGAAATTAAAGGGTATATAAAGGGCCAGAGCCGGCCAGAAATAAAGGATGGCAACGCTGAACAGCATCAATCCCAGGAACGGCAGCACGCCGCGGGCGACCTCTGACAATTTGGATTTGGCGACCGACTGGATCACATAAAGATTGAGGCCGACAGGCGGCGTGATCAATGCGCACTCAACCATCACCACCATGTAGACGCCGAACCATATCGGGTCAAAACCAAGGATCAGTGCTGCCGGCAAGAGGACCGGTGTCATGATCAGAACCATGGACAGGGCTTCAAACACCAGACCCATGATCAGCAGGACAACCGAGACGACCAGGATAAAGGTCAGAGGGGTGTCGAAATTCTGGCTGATGAACATCGAAATGTCCTGGGGTATCCGATAGAGCGTGATCGCCTTGCCGAAGACTTTTGCGCCAGCCACGATCATCAGGATAGCCACGGTCGTTATCATGCTGTCGAAAATGGCTTCACGGAACGACAACCATGTTAAGCGCCGCATCGCGAGTGTAATCACAAGCGCACCGGCAAGGCCGATCGCCGCCGCTTCGGTCGGGGTTGCAGCGCCGATATAGATCACTCTGATCACATAAGCAGCCAACAGGACCGAGGGGAGTGCGCGCAGTGACGCCCAGAATCTCGTTTCCCAACCTGCCGCTGGGACCGCTTCAAATCCGCCGAACCAGCGCGCATAAATCATGGAGAAAACGATGAACAGCGTGAGCAGAAGAAGGCCCGGGCCTATCCCGGCGAGAAACAGCGAAATGACGGATTGCTCCGTGACGAAGCCATAAACGATCATCGGAATGGAAGGCGGGATGAGAATGCCAAGCGTGCCGCCGGCGGCCAACAATCCATAGACAAATCGTTTCTGATATCCGCGTTCGATCATTTCAGGGATGGCAACCGTGCCAATCGTCGCCGCGGTCGCCACGGACGAACCGGATATCGCGGCGAAGATGCCACAAGATATGATGGTCGCCACTGCCAGACCGCCCGGCCAATGTCCAACCCAGGCATGAACCGCTGCAAAGAGGTCCTTGCCGACCCCACCTTTCAACAGAATGTTGGACATCAACAGGAAAAGCGGTACGGCCAAAAGAATGAAGCCATCCAGCGTGGAGAGAATGGCTTGCGGAGCCATAAGCGGTGAAAAGTCGCCAAACAGAAGCAGAGCCAGTCCCAGCCCGCCGAGGGCAAAGGCAACCGGAACGCGGATCAGAAGAAGGCTGAAGAGAGCCGCAAGAATCAAAATCGTGGTCATGAAGGCGCATCCGCCCCAGGCATTGTGCCGCGCATCGCTTTCAAGACTTCCAACAAGGCTTGAACAAAAAGGAGGGCGAAGCCAACCGGGATTGCCAGTTCGGCAACCCATGTCGGCAAATCGAGCATGGACCCCGTGGTTCTGCCACGTTCAAAGGAATCCCAGAAAATGTCGCTACCGAACCAAGTGACAATTCCACTGAAAAGACCGACGGCCAACATCGACAAGCCGTAGCAAAGCCGTTTCCCGAAGGGTCCAAGGCGCTCCGTAATCGCATCAACAGCGATGTGACGACCGGATTGAAGCAGCCAGGGCATTGCCAGCATTGTTCCCCAGATCAGGCAAAGCTGCGAAAGCTCAGCAGCCCAGATCGTTGGCGCGATGAAGAGATATCGGGCGGCCACTTCATAGGTCAGCATCCCTCCGGCACAAAAGAACAAAAGTGCGGCGATCCACGCCAGGGCGCGCAGCAATGAAGAAAAGGCGGTCATGAAACCCTCAGGATGGGCGGCGGTCAGGCGCTGATCCGCGAAATCGGTTCTGGCGGATGGCAGTCACATGGAAGAACGAGCATGTGCGATGACCGGCGTAAAGCCGATCATCGCTTGAAACAGTCTCGTTTTGGCAAGGTCAGAGTTTTTTCGCAGCATCCATGACCTTTTGACCCAGATCACCGGTTTTCTCGATATAGGCCTCATAGACGGGTTCACTGACGGTTTTCCAGGCGGCAATTTCGTCCGCAGTGGGACGATAAACCGTCATGCCGTTTTCTTCGGCTGCCTTATAGGCGTCCGCCTCGATCTGAGACATGCGATCACGAACATCGTTTTCTGCCGTTAGCGCCGCAGCTTCCACAATCGCCTTGTGCTCATCCGACAGCCCGTTCCAGAAATCCGTGTTGACGACGACAATGAACTCAATGTCCGCATTGTTGGTGACGGTTATCGTGTCCATCACATCCCAGAGCTTTCTGGATTTCACACCGGAAACACCGGTCATGCCGATATCAACGGTGCCCCGCTGGTACGCAAGATATTGCTCTGAACCTGAGATCAGTGTCGGTGCTCCACCTGCAGCCTTGACGAAGTCGCCGAGGGTCTTGCCGAAAACGCGAACCTTTTTGCCCTTCATGTCTTCAGGTGTTTTGATCGGTGTTTCCTTGGACAGCATGATCGCGCCGCCATAGGCCTGCCACCACAGAACGGTCGACCCGGTGTCTTGAATAGCCTCATCCAATGGTCCACGAACAGCCGATCCGGGGGCGACAGCCGCGCGAACCTTGTCTTCAGTGTCGAACAGGAACGGCTGATAGAAGATGTCGACCGCCGGAACGTCTCCGACATACCGGGTGAGTGAGGCGACGCCCATCTCGATTGCACCGGATCCAACTGCCGCCGGGACTTCCTTGTCCTTGTAAAGCTGGGCGGAATCATAAATCTCGACCGCGATGTCGCCGTTTGAATTCTTTTCCACTTCCTCCTTGAAGAGGAGCAGGTTCTGGCCGAGATGGCTGGTGAGCGGCAACTGCAGTGAAATCCGCAATGTCGTGTCGGCTGCCAAAGCGGAGCCAGCAGAAAGACCAAGCGCAATTGCGGCGCCGAGCGCCCAATTCAATGTTTTCATGATTTCCTCCCAAATACGCCGGCCAGTCTGGCAAAGCTGCAATTTGGGGTCAATGAAATCTGTTCCGAACAATCGTTACGATAACTCAACAAACACTTGAGCCATTCAGTCAGTTCGGAAAACGGCGATGGTTTGGCCAAACACAAAAAACCACCGCCGGCGTGACCTCCGGCGATGGTCTTGATCGGGCGGCTGCGCCGCGCTGGCGGAGTTATGGGGGTAACCGCCCGAAACCGTTGTTACGGCTGAACTGTTGCGAACTCGTCAGGATCCAGCATGCTGTCCTGGTTGGCGTCCGCAGCTTTGAAAAGATCTTCCGACATAGCCGGATTTGCAGCCGTAATTTCTTCAAAAGTCACGAAACCGTCCTGGTTGCTATCGACTGCCTCAAAGGACATGCCCTGTGCAAGAGCCGCAGAAGAAACGGTGAAAGCACCTACGAGGATCGCGGCAGTAAGACGTTTGGACATGATATGACCTCCAACTGTTTGGTTTTGGTCTTGGTGTTCCGTCCATCCGTCAGGTCCCTGCGACCCGTCGAACCGGAACAGGGAGGACTTTGCTGTGGGATCGCGACGGGCAAAGGGCCGCTTGAGGAAAAAGTCGCGGCATTGTTGTGGCCGACATAACGATTCAGTCACTGGTTGGTCAAATTCCTGTCAATTTTGACAGTTTCAGGCAGCTTCGCGACTGAGAAAGGCTTTCTTGCCGTGTTTGTCGTCACCTGACGCCACTTAACGGTAATCACGCGCTCCGAAAATCGCCGAACCGACCCGAACATGAGTCGCGCCGAAGCCAACCGCGGTCTTGTAGTCCGAAGACATGCCCATGGAGAGACCTTTGATCGCGTTGCGGGCAGCGATCTTCTCCAGAAGGGCAAAATGCTCACCGGGAGCTTCATCAATGGGTGGAATGCACATGAGACCGACGATGTTCAATCCGACACCGTCGCGGCAAGCGCGTACGAATGTGTCAACGTCCTGAGGCGCAATTCCCGCCTTCTGCGGTTCCTCGCCAGTGTTGACCTGAATGAAGCACGGCAGCTGGCGATCTTGCCTGTCCATCTCCGATTTCAGCGCTTTCGCAATCTTCAGACGGTCCACAGTGTGGATCACGTCGAATGTTGCAACCGCTTCTTTAGCCTTGTTGGACTGCAAGGGGCCGATCAGATGCAATTCGATCCCATCAAAATCTTCGCGCAGTCCGGGCCATTTCTGCATCGCTTCCTGAACCCGGTTCTCGCCAAAGACACGTTGGCCGGCGTCCAGGACCGGACGAATTGATGCGCTGTCGAATGTTTTGGAAACAGCAATCAATGTGACCGATCCTGAGGCCCGGCTGAATTCGGACTCAGCCTTGCTGATGTCGGTCAGGGTCGCGGCGAGGCGCTCAGCGGCATCGGTCATCAATTTCTCCATGAGAAAACGGTCTGACGAAAGAGACACTCCGGTCTCTGACATTGGCTCCATGCGGTCTGTCATAACCATGTTTGAAATCAGCTTCAAATGGCATCTTAAATCCTCAGTGCCGAAGGCCCGGTCTGCGAGCGGTATCACTTCCTGCAAAACAACTTCATGTGCGCTTTTGGCCGGAAAAGGTCCCTGATCCACTCCTCCAAACGCTTTACGGATGCGGCTTTGCGCAATAAACAGGCTTCAGCAGGCACAAACGCCTGACACATGTTGACCGCGGGCAGGATTTCTGGTGACAGTCCGGCAGTCAATCATTCACAAATTCCGCCAGATCCGGCGGCAAGAACAAACGGCATAATTGATGGCAACGGAACGGTACAACGCGCGCGAAGTCGAAGCGCGCTGGCAAAAGGTCTGGAACGACAAGGATGTGTTCGTCACGCATAACGACGACCCGCGCGACAAATATTATGTCCTAGAAATGTTCCCCTATCCGTCCGGCCGCATTCACATGGGCCATGTGCGCAATTACGCAATGGGAGACGTCGTCGCCCGCTACAAGCGTGCGAAAGGCTTTAATGTTCTGCACCCGATGGGATGGGACGCCTTTGGCATGCCTGCAGAAAACGCAGCCATGCAGAACAAGGTTCATCCAAAAGACTGGACCTACGAAAATATTGCCACGATGCGCGACCAGCTCAAGATTATGGGTCTTTCGCTCGACTGGAGCCGAGAATTTGCGACCTGTGATGTGGCGTATTACACGCAGCAGCAGCGCTTGTTCCTGAGGTTCCTGGAAGCAGGTCTCGTTTACCGCAAGAACGCCAAGGTCAACTGGGATCCCGTCGATATGACGGTTCTGGCGAACGAGCAGGTGATCGATGGCCGCGGCTGGAGATCGGGTGCGCTGGTTGAGCAGCGGGAGCTGACCCAATGGTTCTTCAAGATCTCTGATTTTTCGGAAGATCTGTTGGAGGCGATCGACACGCTTGACCGCTGGCCGGACAAGGTTCGCCTGATGCAGAAGAACTGGATCGGCCGTTCGGAAGGCCTTCGTGTGCGCTTTGAATTCACCGAAGCAGCGCCAACAGGCGACAAGACGCTGGAGATTTTCACCACACGGCCTGACACCTTGTATGGGGCGTCGTTCATGGGGCTTTCGCCCGATCATCCGATCTCGTTGAAGGTGGCCGAAGGCAATCCGGAGCTGCAGGCATTCATCGAGGAATGCCGCAGGGTCGGAACTTCGGAAGAAGCCATTGAAAAAGCGGAGAAGAAGGGGATTGATACCGGCCTTCGGGTCAAGCATCCCCTGGACGCGTCTTTGGAGTTGCCGGTCTATGTCGCCAACTTCATTTTGATGGACTACGGAACCGGCGCCATTTTTGCCTGCCCGGCACACGATCAACGCGATCTGGATTTTGCGCGCAAATATGAGCTGCCGGTCAAACCGGTCGTCTTGCCGAAGGATGCAGACCCGGCAAGTTTTGATGTCGGCAACGAGGCCTTCACCGATGAGGGTACGATCTTCAATTCGGACTTTCTGAACGGTCTTTCAATTGCGGACGCCAAGGAAGCGGTTGCGAAACGACTGGAGACGGACATCGTTGACGGATCGCCTCAGGCAGAGCGTCAGGTCAACTTCCGCCTGCGCGACTGGGGCATTTCACGCCAGCGGTATTGGGGGTGTCCGATCCCGGTCATCCACTGTGACGACTGCGGTGTCGTACCGGAAAAGAATGAAAACCTGCCTGTCCAGTTGCCGGACGACATCAATTTCGACAAGCCGGGCAATCCACTGGATCGACATGCGACCTGGCGCGATACCTCCTGTCCGAAATGCGGGAAACCGGCAAAGCGTGAAACCGACACGATGGACACTTTCGTCGACAGCTCCTGGTACTTCGCGCGGTTCATGGCGCCAGATTGCAGTGAGCCAACCGACCCTGCTGCGGCGACTGGATGGTTGCCGGTCGATCAGTATATCGGCGGCATCGAACACGCGATTCTGCATTTGCTTTATTCGCGTTTCTTTACCCGTGCGATGCAAAAAGTTGGTGCGCTCGATCTGAAAGAGCCATTCAAGGGTCTCTTTACGCAAGGCATGGTCACGCACGAAACCTATCGTCTCGGTGAAGGTGCCAACGGACGCTGGATCGCTCCTGCGGAAATCAAGATCGAGGAAGTCGACGGTTCACGCCGGGCGACCCTGCTTGATACAGGAGACGAGGTTGTCATCGGCTCGATTGAAAAAATGTCGAAGTCCAAACGGAACACCGTCGATCCGACAGACATCATTGACACATACGGCGCGGATACGGCCCGTTGGTTCATGCTGTCTGACAGTCCTCCGGAGCGTGATGTCATCTGGACAGAAGACGGAGTTCAGGGTGCATGGCGCTTTGTCCAGCGTGTCTGGCGTCTTATCGGCGAAATCTCGGAAAAGATCGAGCCTCGCGGCGGAACCGCGCCCGACGTGAGCGGAAAGGCGCTTGAGCTGCGCCGGACCAGTCACAAGACACTGGCTGCCGTTTCGAACGACCTGGAAGGCCTCGGCTTCAACCGGGCGGTTGCCCGTCTCTATGAGCTGGTCAACACGATCAGCAAAACCTTCAACGACGGTGATGCCGATGGAGGAGCGCGTTACGCAATCCGGGAAGCTGCCGATTTCCTGGTCCAGATGATGGCGCCCATGATGCCGCATCTGGCGGAAGAGTGCTGGTCTGCGCTTGGCCATGACAACCTGATTTCCGAGGCCAAATGGCCGGAACCGGAGAGTGAGCTGTTGGTTGAAGACAGTGTCACATATCCGATCCAGGTGAATGGCAAACGGCGTGGCGAACTGACGATTGCAAAAGACGCTTCCAAAGAAGAGGTCGAAGCGGCTACTCTGGCGCTTGAGTTCGTTCGCAAGGCTTTGGACGGAAATTCGCCGAAGAAGCTCATTGTTGTGCCGCAAAGGATCGTAAATGTCGTTGTTTGACAACATCTTCGAGAAGAAAGCCGTTTGGCGGCGCGGTGCACTTTGCGTTGGATTTGCAGCAGTGGTCCTGGTGAGCGGGTGTCAGGTGCGCCCGCTTTACGGCACAAGCACCGGAGAATTCGGGTCGGTTTCGTCACCGGTCGCATCTGAAATGGCGGCCATCGATCTGGCTTCGATCGATGCGCAATTTGCCAACAACGATGCCTCGCGCGTTCTTTACAACGAGCTGACCTACAGGTTTGAGCGCGGCGGCGACGCGCCGGCGAAGAAATACAGGCTGAAGGTGCTGATCGACGTCAGCAATTCTGAAGTAGGTGTGGAACGTTTTGCGGATGTTCCGTCCGCCTATAACACCACGATGAATTCGACCTTCGTCCTGAGCGACCTGGCGACAGATGAAACGCTGATGTCGGGCCGGGCCTTCAAGACCGCTTCTTACGACTTTTCGGATCAACGGTTTGCCAACACGCGAGCCTACCGGGATGCCCAGGAACGGGTTGCCAAGTCGGTTGCCGATGACATAACAGCCCGTGTTGCAGGCTATTTTGCAAGCCAGCAATAGTTTTCTGGCAGAGGTGCTCCGACCGTGACCGTTCTGAAAGCTGCGGAAATCGATCGGTTTGTTGCCAATCCACCTGACGCGGGCGGGGTCGTGCTCGTGTTCGGGCCTGACACCGGACTGGTCTCCGAGCGGGCAACGCGGCTTGTCAACAAAGCCTCTGAGGGGGATAGCGATCCTTTTAATCTGATCAAGATAGACGCCGCGGACATCAGTGCAGACCCCAATCGGCTCATTGATGAAGTGCTGACGGTCCCGCTTTTCGGCGGTCGCCGGATCGTCTGGGTCAAGGACGCCAGCGGCAAAAACCTCAATCCGGCTGTTGAGCCGGTTCTCAAACTGGATGATTGGCAGACCCTTGTTGTCCTCGAAGCCGGAGACATCAAGAAAGGGGCGGGGCTCAGGAAACTTGTCGAGACACACAAGCGTGCTATCGCCTTGCCGTGCTATGCGGACAGCGATCGTGGCATCGATCATTTGATCGACGAGGAAACCCGCGAAGCCGGTCTCTCCATCACGCGGGAAGCGCGCGCCTCTCTGCATAGTCTGCTGGGGGGCGACCGGATGGCAAGCCGGGGGAGCTAAAGAAGCTCTGCCTATATGCACTCCTCAAAGGCCGCATCGACAGTGAAGACATTGAGGCCATTATCGGTGATGCCTCCGCGTTCGAAACATCAGAACTGATCGATGCTGCCGCTGCCGGCGATCTTGCCTTGCTGGATCATGGTCTTGAGCGTTTGGCCGAGGCAGGATCGAAAGCGTCCGTCATTGCCAATCAGGCACTCAAGCATTTTCAGCAATTGCACCGTATGCGTATCGATGTGGACCAGGGCAAAAGTGCACAGGCCGTCATTGATGGCCAGCGCCCCCTATTTTTTTCAGTCGCAAGCCGAAATTTTCGCAACAATTGCGGATCTGGGCGCTGAAGGACCTTGAAAAAGCGATGGACATTCTGAGCGAAGCGACACGGATCTCCAGGCTGAACGATCCACTTGGTGTGCCGGTTCTGTCCGAAGCGCTCTTGAAACTCGGGCGCGCGGCAAGGGCCAGAAACCAACGGCGTTGAACGGGCGCTTTTTTGGATGCGTCTGTGCATTGGTTGAGTGCAGAGACCGGCTTGGCACATCGTCGTACTTGCTAGTGTGCGCTGCAATAGGGTTTATTCCCGTGCAGAACACAGAAATCGGGAGGCGCAGGTGAGCAAAACCAATCGCGGCAATTTTTTCGAAGATTTTAAGGTCGGACAAGTGATCCGCCACGCAACGCCGCGCACTGTTACCAGTGGTGATCAGACGCTCTATACAGCGCTTTACGGCTCCCGGTTCGCAGTCCAGTCTTCCGATGCCTTTGCCAAGTCGCTAGGCTATGCGCAGGCGCCGGTCGATGATTTCCTGACATTCCACATTGTCTTTGGCAAAACCGTTCCGGACATCTCGCTCAATGCAGTTGCCAATCTGGGTTATGCGGGCGGACGTTTTCTGGCTCCTGTTTATCCGGGAGACACAATCTCAACCATTTCGGAAGTCATCGGGAAGAAAGAAAATTCCAACCGGAAAACGGGCGTCGTTTATGTGCGGTCCACCGGGTACACTTCCACTGGAACAGAGGTTCTGGACTACGTTCGCTGGGTGATGGTCAACAAGCGGGATGCAGGCAGTCCCGCACCCGAGGCCGTCGTGCCCGAATTGCCTGCAGTGTTGGATCCGCAGTCGCTTGGAACCGCTGTGCCGCTGCTTGATGCAGCTAACTGGGACAACGATCTATCGGGGTCGGGCTTCCGCTTTGACGACTATGAAGTCGGCGAAAAAATCGATCATGTCGATGGAATGACCGTTGAGGAAGCCGAGCATCAGATGGCAACTCGGCTTTACCAGAACACGGCCAAGGTGCATTTCAACCTGCATACGGAAGCCCACAACAGGTTCGGTCACAGGCTGGTCTACGGAGGGCACGTGATTTCGATCGCTCGAGCACTGTCCTTCAATGGCCTTGCCAATGCATTCCACATCAGTGGCATCAATGGCGGTCGTCATGTCGGGCCGCTTGGGGCAGGTGACACGGTCTATGCCTGGTCCGAAGTACTGGATAAGTCGGATATCGACGGACGGACTGATGTTGGTGCCTTGCGCCTTCGCCTTGTTGCAACCAAAAACCGGTCTTGTGAAGACTTTCCCGACAAGACCGCTGACGGCAAATATCTGGATGAAGTGATCCTCGACTTCGACTACTGGGCCATGATGCCCAAATAAGGTCTGCCACTATGGTCTCCGGTCGTTTTGGAGATTGCCTGCGCCGGATTTGCCCTGGACAAGATGAGTTTCGATTGCCCACACTCCTGTGAAGACTATGGAGACGCATCAACCATGAAAACCGTATCGTTCACGCAGATGAAAGACGGCACGAAGCAGGACTATGACCTGCTGTCCGAGGCAGAAAAACCGTATCATGGCTTGACCGCTGACCGGATCTTCGCCGAACTTCGACGCCAGGGCGAAGACACGCTTTCAGGCTACAAGATCACGCGGCTTGAACATGGGCTCCAGTCCGCGACTCGGGCGCGTCGGGAAGGTGCTGATATCGACTGGATTGCCGGCGCTTTGTTGCATGATGTTGGCGATGGATTGGCACCGCAGAACCACGATCGGTTTTCAGCCGAAGTCATCCGTCCATTTGTTCGTGACGAAGTGGCCTGGGTGGTCGAGCATCATGGGATCTTTCAAATGATCTATTATGCCCGTCACTATGGCTGGGATGAAAACGCGCGGGATCGTTTCAAGGACCACATGCATTTTCAAGCCTGTGCTGATTTCTGCGAACGCTGGGATCAGTGTTCATTCGACCCGGACTATGAATACGATCCACTAGAGAGTTTTGAACCTCTGGTTCGAGACGTGTTTGCACGCAAGGCCTATGACCCGTCTGTCATTCAGATGGGCGTGTCGAAAGGATTGCCGCCTCTCAGTTGATCAGAGGTGACAATCCAAGGGTAGTGACGTCAGGGTTTGGAAGCTGGAACGACTTCCGTGCTGATTGCACCGACGCTGGCACCTTCATTCGAGGCTTTGGAGCCGAAGGGAACCCAACGCTTGAAGAAGCCGCCAACAGAACTGCCGCGACTGTTTTCCTGCGGAGCAAAGGCGGTTTCAACGGTAGATCCTGATGGAGCATCGGTCACCGGGGCCGCGGTGGCTGGTGCACTTGTGGATGCCGTTTGCTGCGCCGCTGTTGCGTCCGCATTTGCACCAGCTTCCGTTGCTGCGGTCTGCGTGGCTTCGTCGCCTCCCAGGACTTCCGCCAAGCGGTTGGAACGGTCTTCCCAACGCTTCTGACGCTCTTCACGTGCATCGTAGCGCGCTGCGAGTTGCTGGAATTTGGTGTTGTCTTTTTTCTGCTTAGAGGCAACCGCCGAGGCTATGCGCGGGCTCACCTGGTACTCGGGGCATTTGGCCGAAGCGCGGAAAGGTACGCCCTCAACAAGCGTGGTCGCATCGAAGACGTATTTCTTTTCACAGACAGAAACTTGCGGCGGCACGTTGGCAACTTCGAAATGGTCGTACCCGGTCTTCAGCATTTTCCAGAAATCCAAATGCTCGCTGTCCCGGTGACGCGCCATGTTTTCCGGTGTCATGCGGAATGGATATGCCTGGACCTGGAACGAGCGCTGTCCACCTTTAAAGCTGTCGCGGGCGAGAGAATAGATATCCTGTACCTGCTCGTCGGTCATGGCGTAGCAGCCACGGGAGGAGCAGGCTCCATGCACCATGAGGTGCGATCCCGTGCGTCCGTGAGACTGGTCATACCGGTTTGGGTAGCCAAGATTGAAGGCCAGGTGATAACTGGAATTCGGGTTCATCAGCGCAGGCGTGATTTCGTAGAAGCCTTCTGGTGCCTGGCGGTCACCTTCTTTGAATTTCGGACCGAGTTTGCCCGACCACTTGCAGATTTCGAAGTCTTCAAGAAGTTTGTATTTGCCTGACTTTGTCTGCTTCCAGACCTCGAGCTGAGACTCTTCCTTGAAGATCCGGATCATGATCGGTGATGTCGAACTCATGTTGAGATCGTTCATCTTGCGCTTGAGTGAAGCGCTGACCGGCAGATTAGCCTTGTTGGGACCGGCGCTGAATTCATCTGCCTGGCAAGCTGCGAGAAAACCTGCTGCGAGTATGACAGCCCCGAGCCTGACGGCCTTGCGACCCTTTCGGCGTTGCTCTGTCTGCAGCAGGGCTGCTGGCGATTTTAAAATACGCCGAAACACCATTATTACTATCCCAAACTTGTTGGAAAGCGTTCCAAACCTAGCGAAAGCCCTACGCGGTCAGGTCGCATTTCCTGCGTCTCGCCCCCGCGCAAAGGCTAGGGAATGATGGTTGACGATAGGTTACTGGACCGGAATTGCCTTCGCGATGCAAATTCCGGTGATCAGAACAACTTTTTCTCCAAATGAAAAACGTGCCCAACTTGGCCTGAATGAGGGTAAATTCTGGCCATAGCAAGGCGAAAGCGGCCGAAAGCCGCTTTAAACCGAGTAAAATACTCACAATTTCAATGGAATGCCTGACGGCCTGTCAACCGAGTGTTCGGCCAATGGAGATGAATTTCTCGCGGCGCTGCTTGCGTAATTCTTCAGCGGAAAGTTCCGCCATGCTTTTCAAAGCAGTCTCGATTGCCTTGCCGGTGTTGTCGATCACAATTTCGCGTGCTCTGTGCGCACCGCCGACAGGTTCGCCGATAATTTCGTCAATCACGCCCAATTGCCTGAGATCCTGAGCCGTGATTTTCAACGCTGTTGCAGCGTCCTGTGCCTTGGCGCTGTCGCGCCAGAGGATCGAAGCTGCACCTTCCGGCGAAATCACGGAGTAAATTGCATGTTCGAGCATCAGCACCCGGCTTGACGTTGCAATCGCTATTGCACCGCCCGATCCGCCTTCCCCAACAACAACGGCAACGGAAGGGGTGCTGAGGCCAAGACCCTTGTCCGTCGATCTGGCTATGGCCTCAGACTGACCGCGTTCTTCCGCGCCCCGGCCAGGATACGCACCGGACGTATCGACGAAACTCACCAGCGGCAAGCCGAAGCGTTCCGCCATTTCCATGACCCTTACGGCCTTGCGGTAACCTTCCGGGCGAACCATGCCGAAATTGTGCTTCAGGCGGGATTCCGTATCGTGGCCTTTTTCCTGCGCGAGCACCGCAACGGACTGGCCGCGGAAACGACCGATCCCGGCAATCAGCGCGTGGTCTTCCGCGAATTTCCTATCTCCGGCGAGCGGAGTGAAATCCTCAATCAATCCGGCGATGTAGTCGACGGCGTGCGGGCGGTCCGGGTGCCTGGCAACAAGTGTTTTCTGCCAGGGGGTCAGCTTGGTGTAGAGGTCCTGCAGCGTCTGCGACGATTTGGTTTTCAGCCGTTCGATTTCACTGTCGACATTGACTTCTTCACCGTCTTCAGCTGCGAGAGCCTTCAGTTCCTGGATCTTGCCTTCAATGTCTGCAACGGGCTTTTCGAATTCCAAATAGCTGTGCATTTACTCGGTTACCTGAACAAGCCGGCACCGCCTTAAAAATCGGTCGATCCGGAAATAATTGACGGGTCACGGCATTCGCCATGTTGTCATAACGTGGAGGGCTGTAACAAGAGACGCAAGGGGGCGCAAGCCTAGGCTGTTGTTCCGGGCTCCGAATAGACCCTATTTCAAGAAGAAGCCTTGAATTGAACCGATTTGGCCTGCGATTCCGAACCGGATCAGCGGCGCGCGGCCTGTTCCCTGCCAGCGCCGTCAACGCTCAGCTTTGTCGCTTCAACCACGAGCCGCCCGTTTTTAGTGTCCATGGAAATGCGATACGGGATCAAAACGTTGTCCCGCCCAAGCGGAGCGATCCAGATTTCCATGTTGGCGCGAGCCATGCGCTTGACCGATTCCTTCGAAGGACGGTGGCCTGCGATGGGAACCCAGCGGGCCTTGCAGACAACAACCGGCCCGTCATAGCCGCGTCCGGAAACTTCCTTTGTTCCCTGGTAGCTCAGCTTGATGTCGAAACGGGTCCAGCCATCGAAAATCGGCAGCTTCCTGCTGCACGCTTTCGGGCCCAGACTGTCTTTTGCGCGTCCGACCGGCATCAGTGCCGCGCTCAGAGGGTCAATCGCATTGCGTTTATGGCGCCGGGTGACCTTGATGCGCTCGGCGTTCGGTTTGAATTGCGGCGCAACGTCAGAGGAACGAATATGGCCTGAACCCTGGTTAAGCTTGACGTAGAAGTCGATGTTGGAAGCGTGGGAAGCCATACGGTACTTGGAGGGAACAACCTTCGAGCCGACCAGCCATCCCGACGCTTCAGCGCCTCCTTTGCCGGTGGAGAACAGAGTTCCGATCCCGGCGGGTGCAAGGCTGACTTTGGCGGAATAGGCGTTGCCTTTCATGGCCAGCGAGAGCGTGCCCTTGCCGATCTTGAAGCCGGCAATCGAAATTGCATAAAGGCCGCCGATATTCGTTTTCTTGGCTTCTGCAGGTGTGACCAGCAGTGCACCAACAACCATCGGCAGGGCGACCAGCCGCCCGAGAGACGTCAAACCAAACACTTTAAAACCTCCGGCCTGCCAAAACGGCAGCAAATTGCGCCCCCGCGCCTTGAAGTGTTCCGCGACGGTAACCATAGCATGAAATCAGCGTGCAGAACGAAATCAATCATTCTAAATTATGGTAACTCACTGGTTAACGCTTGGCACTTCTGCGAATTAAGTCAGAGAAATTCCGCATTAGGCCTCAGATCTCTTGACCTGCGCGCGCGCTGCCATTATAGCGGAGCAACTTTTTCCGAGAAATGCCGGAGACGATGTCGCCGGACCTAAGGTCCGCGCCGGTTCCGGTTTGGACTTGCTGGGTTCCAAGTAACGGCCCAGCCACGAAAACAAAAGGTGATATCATGGCACGCCGTTGCGAACTCTCCGGCAAAGATGTGATGACGGGCAACAACGTCTCTCACGCGAACAACAAGTCCCGCCGCCGGTTCCTGCCGAACCTGTGCAATGTCTCGCTGCTGAGCGACACGCTTGGCGAAAGCTTCAAGCTGAAGGTCAGTGCGCATGCACTGCGTTCTGTTGAGCATCGTGGTGGTCTTGACGCCTATCTTCTGAAAGCCAGCGATGCTGAGCTTTCAACAGCTGCTCGCAAGATCAAAACCAGCATCAAGCGCAAGCAGGCCGAAGCCGTAGCCGCTTAATTCCCGTTAGGGCATAAAAATGACAGACACCCGGAGCTTCTCCGTGGGCCATTACGCTATCGCGATCCTCGCGATGGCGCTCGTTGTTGTGGCCTCCAACTACCTCGTTCAGTTTCCCGTGCAGCAAATCGTCGGTGGTATCAATCTGGCCGATACGCTGACCTGGGGCGCGTTCACCTACCCAATTGCGTTTTTGGTGACGGACCTGACCAATCGCCGTTTCGGACCAACAGCCGCACGCAGAGTGGTTATTTCCGGCTTTGTTCTGGCAATCGTCATTCCGCTGCTTTTCTGGACAGCCGATGAAGCCTTCACCACGCCGCGCATCCTGATTGCGTCCGGTACAGCCTTCCTGGTGGCTCAGTTGCTCGACGTGACGATCTTTGACCGCCTGCGCCGGATGGCCTGGTGGAAAGCGCCGATCACTTCGTCGCTGATCGGCTCGATGATCGATACCATCCTGTTCTTTGGTATCGCCTTCGCCGCTAGCTTTGCTTTCATTGACGGGTTCTTCGGCATGGACAACGGTTCTTTGGCATTCCCGGTTCCGTTCCTCGGGATCAGCGAAGGAACACAGACACTGTTGTGGGTGTCGCTGGCAGCCGGAGACTTCCTCGTGAAGATGCTGGTAGCAGTTGCCTTGCTTGCGCCTTACCGGATTGTCCTTGGTCTATTCCAGCCGGTTCCCAACGGATCTGCTGCCTGAGGCGACCAGGACACTGTTACTTCTTAAATGGCGCTCAATCGGGCGCCATTTCTTGTTTCAGGCTGACTTGCGATCCGCCTTGAATGCTGTGGTGTTGCCGCAATTGCTTTCCTGGCTGAAACACAGCAGGTTTAAACATTTCCTGACCAGGTCCAATGTATGCAAAGCATGAAGAAGTTTGAGGGCGGTTGTCTGTGCGGCAAAGTGCGTTTTGTCGCGTCTGGGAAGCCCTATCGCGTCGGTCTGTGTCACTGCATGGACTGCCGCAAGCAGCATGGCGCGCTCTTTCATGCTTCCGCGGTCTTTCCGGAAGATGCAGTGATCATCGAGGGAGACGTGAAAGAATTTGCTGGGCGTTACTTTTGCCCGGAATGCGGCTCGTCCGTTTACTCCCGCACATTGGACGAGATCGAGGTCAATCTGGGTGCACTGGACGCACCGGATCAGCTCACGCCAACCTATGAACTCTGGACCATTCGCCGGGAAAACTGGTTGCCTGAGTTTCCGCTCAAGACGATGTATGACCGGGATCGCACGTTGAAGGATCGCTCAGAAGATTGAGGTGAATGCGGCCATCCTGGCGCATGCAAGGAACTCATTTCTGTATTCATACAAGGGTCAGATGGAAGGAAACAAACAGGTTAGTCATCCAGTCGAAACCGCAAGAACACCGTTCTTTGCAGTAAGGAGCGGTTGTTGTCGGAAAGAAGCGTCAGAATAGTTTCACCCTTGTCGTTCTGGTGAATGCTGAGTGCTTCCATGTTGTCGATCTGATAGCCGTAGTCTGCTTCCAACAGGATTTCACCTTCGAGTTTCGCGCCCGGTAAAATCGAAGCGGCTTCAAACCGCCGCAATCGCAGACCGATCAGGTCTCGCAGATTAAAGCGGCGCTCCATCAGCACCAGATCACCATTTGGTAAAAACGCTGCGTCCGTTGCATCGAAACGATCCTCGCGATTGATGCTGAAACGTTCCGTACCATCGGGGCCGACAATGTAGCCCTTGAGGTCCTGAAAATCGCTCGGAGAAGATTCCGCAATGGCAATCAGCTTTCCGGCCAGGGGGCTGTCGGCAGGCGGTGCTGCCAGTGATTCCAGACCCGCATTGCGCGGCAGTCCCCTGATTTCGTCGACAAGGGCAACCTCGCCGATCATATGTTCCTTGCCGGTGGCAAGCGGCCAGGGATAGTGATATATGGCATTGCGCGTTTCAGCGGTCACATAAAGACCAGTCTCTGAAAGTGTCAGGGCTTCCGTATCGTGGCCCCAGCGCGCGGTCAGTGTTTTGCCGTCATGGCCGAGCAGTTGGGCGTAAGAGACATCTTTGATATCGAGTGGGCGTCCGTCCGGAGCCTGTTCGATGGAGCCTGTGACCCAATGACCATTGTCGGTCACCGCCAGAAAGCGATCACCGCCATCCAGACTGATCAGGCCGGAGAGGCCGCCGATCTTCCGATCCGACGCCAGAAGCTCCAGTCCGCCAAGAAATGTCAGCTTCCCGAACTCGGTGTCTTGATGACCGATCCGGAATGTCTCGATGTCCTTTGTGCGAACCTTTACCTGTTCGCCCTGCGACAGCAATTGCTGTGCGAGTGGAGGATCTTGCCAGGTGACCAAGGTGCACAGGAATATCACGGCCGCGACTAGGCATCCTCTGATGTTGCGACGTTTTCCCGGTGCCTGCGTCATTTGCTCAAGTGTTATCGCCGCCCAGCTCGGCGCCGGCCGCGGGTCTGCAGTGAGGTGTCGACTTCGTCGTCAAACAGATCAGCAAGCTGATCAGTCATCGCCCCGGCAAGTTCTTCGGCATCGACAATGGTGACGGCCCTTCGGTAATAGCGGGTTACATCGTGCCCGATCCCGATGGCAATCAGCTCCACCGGAGATCTGGTTTCAATGTCTTCGATCACATAGCGCAGATGCCGCTCGAGATAGTTGCCCGGATTGACCGACAGCGTTGTGTCGTCTACCGGCGCGCCATCCGAAATCATCATGAGGATCCGGCGCTGTTCCGGGCGGGCCAGAAGCCGGTCATGGGCCCAGAGAAGCGCTTCGCCGTCAATGTTCTCCTTCAGCAGGCCTTCGCGCATCATCAGGCCCAGGTTTCGCCTTGCACGGCGCCAGGGAGCGTCAGCGGATTTGTAGATGATATGGCGCAGATCGTTGAGGCGCCCGGGTGTCGGTGGTTTTCCGGCTCCAATCCAGCTTTCCCGCGACTGTCCACCTTTCCAGGCCTTGGTGGTAAAGCCCAGGATTTCCACCTTCACGCCGCAGCGCTCCAAGGTGCGCGCGAGAATATCGGCGCATGTGGCAGCTACTGTTATGGGTCGTCCGCGCATGGATCCCGAATTGTCCAGAAGCAGCGTTACCACCGTGTCGCGGAAATTGGTGTCGCGTTCCTGTTTGAACGCAAGCGGAGCCATCGGATCCGTGACCGCGCGTGTCAGGCGTGCGGTATCCAGAAGACCCTCTTCCAGGTCAAAGTCCCAGGCACGGCTCTGCTGGGCCATCAGTTTGCGTTGCAGACGGTTGGCAAGTCGGGCCACGGCTCCTTGTAAGTGCGTCAGCTGTTTGTCGAGAAAGCCTCGAAGTCGATCAAGCTCAGCGCTATCACACAGCTCTTCCGCCGTTACCGTTTCGTCGAACTGGAAGGTAAAGACACGATAGTCAGTCTCGGGACGGTTGGAAAACGGGCTCTCGGACCGCTCGCTTTCTCCAGGCTCCTCGGAGTCCTCGATCATATCCTGCTCGGCGAAGTCGTCCATGTCGGCTTCGGCAGCTTCCGTATCGCCGCTGTCCTGCTCTTCGCTGGACATGTCCATGTCCTGAGGTGAGGATTCCTGTTCGCCGGTGTTTTCCTCGCTGTCGTCTCCCGTTTCGGCTTCGTCGTTGTTGCCGTCATCCTCGTTTTGGTCAGGGTCCATTTCATCGTCGGTATCGCCAATCTCGTCGGCCATATCGAGCGATTTCAAAACGTCCCGCAAACGAGCGGCAAAGAGAGACTGATCTTCGACTTCCGCTTCCAGGCGATCCAAGTTCCCGCCTGCTTTGTCTTCAACCCATCCGCGCCACATATCGACGAGTTTTTCCGCGCTCTCCGGCGGCTTGGCACCGGTCAGCCTTTCGCGAACGATGAGAGACAGAGCGTCTTGAAGCGGCGCATCTTCCCGGCTGGCAACATCCGCGGCTCCTGATTTGCGGAACCGGTCATCCAGCATCACTGCCAGGTTGTCGGCAACACCCTGCATCCGGCGCGCACCAACAGCCTCACAGCGTGCTTGCTCAACGGCTTCGAAGATGGCCCGGGCTTCCGGTCCCTGCGGCATGTTCTTGGCGTGAACGGCCTTGTCATGGCAGGCAATGCGCAATGCCATGGAATCCGACAGGCCTCGCGTTACTGCCACTTCGTGGGCATTGACCTTTCGAGAGGGTTCCGGCAACCGGGCGGACATGCCGGACAGTCCCGGACGGTCACCGGAAAAAACGACTTCCAGCTCCGACTCACCGGAAATGGCCCGCATGGTGCCGCTGACCGATTGCTTGAACGGTTCGGTACTTGGTGCGGGCTTGTTTCCCGGAAGTGTGTTGTGTCCTGGCCTCGGCGCCATACTACCCTCAGCTCATGACGACATTTACAGAAGATTCCGGCAGATCTTCGCCGAAACAGCGTTGATAGAACTCCGCGACCAGCGATTGTTCCATGTCGTCGCATTTGTTGAGGAAGGTCAGTCTGAAGGCAAACCCGACATCGCCGAAAATTTCGGCATTTTCCGCCCAGGTGATGACAGTTCTCGGGCTCATTACCGTGGACAGATCGCCATTGATGAATGCGTTTCTGGTCATGTCCGCCAAACGCACCATTTTGGAGACAATGGTGCGGCCTTCGTCTGTCTGGAAATGCTTTGCCTTCGACAGAACGATGTCAACTTCATTGTCATGCGGAAGGTAGTTCAGCGTTGTGACAATGGACCACCGGTCCATCTGAGCCTGGTTGATCTGCTGGGTGCCGTGATAAAGGCCGGAGGTGTCACCGAGACCCACAGTATTTGCAGTTGCAAACAGACGGAAGGCAGCGTGCGGGCGGATAACCCGGCTTTGATCGAGCAAGGTCAAGCGGCCCGACGATTCCAGAATTCGCTGAATCACAAACATCACGTCAGGACGGCCGGCATCATATTCGTCGAACACAAGCGCGACATTATGCTGGTAAGCCCAGGGCAGAATGCCGTCCTTGAACTCGGTGACCTGCAGACCGTCCTTGATGACAATCGCATCCTTGCCGACAAGGTCGATACGCGAGATGTGGCTGTCCAGGTTGACGCGGATACAGGGCCAGTTGAGACGGGCTGCAACTTGCTCGATATGGGTTGACTTGCCCGTGCCGTGATAGCCGGTCACCATGACGCGCCGATTGTGTGCAAAGCCTGCCAGAATGGCCAAAGTGGTGGCCCGGTCGAACAGGTAGTCCTCATCGCGCTCAGGCACATGCTCGGATGCAGCGGAAAACGCCGGTACCTTGAGGTTCGACTTGAAGCCGAAAACTTCACTTACGGAAACTTCAGTATCCGGCATGGCCATAGCCGCGGTCGTCGTCTCAGTCATCAGTCCTCCGCTGTCCCGAATGTCGGGAAGGGTCATTTGGGGAAAGCCTGCAGGACCCTGCGGGCTTAAAGGAAACCGGCTTTTTTCAGGACGTTATAGGCCTGAATGATCTCCCGCAGGCGGTCTTCGGAAGACCTGTCACCGCCATTGGCATCCGGATGGTTCAACTTAACAAGCTCTTTATAGCGCGCTTTGATTTCATCGCCACGGGCTGTGTATGGCAGATTGAGCACATCCAGGGAGCGTTTTTCAAGCGTTAGTAATTTTCTTTGGCGCGGACGGCGTATGGATTCTGCACGGCGTTGCGCGTTGGAGCGCATGCCTTCCCTCGGGTCGAACCCGTCCGGCCCATCTGCTGCCTGCCGATTCACACCCATTTTCCAGGTCGGGCGATGTCCCGTCAGACTATCCTTTTGATAGCTCCGGACATCGTCGTCACCCATGCCGTTGAAATAATTGTAGGACTTGTTGTACTCGCGGACATGGTCGACACAGAAATTAAAGTACTGTCCCTCCCGATTGCGGCCCTTGGGTGCCCGGTGCGTGCCGGGGCGCTTGCAGCCGGGGTGGTCGCACGCCGGATGGTGATCCTGTTGCGCCCGCTCCTTGTCCGGCTTGACCCGGATACCGTCGAAAATTTTTGAATCCAGTTTCATGGTGCGAAATATTGAAGCCTGAGCGTTGGCGGGCAACCCGCCGGTCGTTTCATTGATCCGGTATCCAAAGCTATTTTCCCTGCATTGGTTCCCGGATGTCGAGCAGCCCGAAACCATATCAGGCCCGGTCGAACCAGCAAAGACTTGAACTTCGAATTCGCATACGTCACATAAATGCATATGAGTACAAAACAGATCATCGCCGACAAGCTTCAGGCAGCCTTTTCCCCCTCATTTCTGAATGTCATTGACGAGTCAGACAAGCACAAGGGCCATGGCGGGTGGCGTGAAGGCGGAGAAACCCACTTCAGGGTTCAGATTGCCTCGGCCGCCTTCGAAGGCATGAACCGTGTTGCGCGCCACAGGGCATTAAATGACCTTTTGGCAGATGAACTGGCGAGCGGCGTGCATGCTCTGGCTTTGGAGATCCGTTCCGACAGCGAACCTGATCCGCGTGCGGCAAGAGTGGCTGGCTAGCCGCTCAGCCCAGTCATAGCCGCCTGCCCATGGGGCGGCAATTCGACTGCGAAAATCATGTCCTATCTATTATGCCTCGATCCGCACCGTTGGTGCGGAAACAGGTGCCTTGATACCAGGTATCTGGCCAAGCGGCATGATGCGAAGGCGTGTGATCCGGTTTTTCTCACGGCGCAGGACCGTGAACCTGAAACCGTGGAACGTGAAAATCTGACGTTCTTCCGGAATCATGCGCGCTTCATGAATGACGAGTCCGGCGATCGTGGTCGCCTCATCGTCAGGCAGGCTCCAGTCAGCCGCACGGTTGAGGTCACGGATCGGCACTGATCCGTCGACAATTACCGAGCCGTCAGCTTGAGGCCTCAAGCCTTCCAGTTCCACATCGTGTTCGTCCGCGATTTCCCCAACGATTTCTTCCAGAATGTCTTCCAGGGTCACAAGGCCCATCACCTCGCCATACTCGTCCACGACGAGAGAGAAGTGCGACTTGTGCCGCAGGAAAGCGTTCAACTGATCCTGAAGGCTGGTCGTGTCGGGCACGAACCATACAGGTGCGGCAATATCAAGAATGTTGATGCCGTCGGTTCCGCTATCGGTGGCGTGCAATGCGCGCAGCAAGTCCTTTGCATGAAGAACGCCTACAAAATTATCACTTTCACCGCGCCAGATAGGCAGCCGCGTATAGGGCGAAGCTAGGGCGGCTTCGACAAGCTTTGCAGGGTCCTCGTCAGCATTCAGGGCGGCCATGTTGGTCCTGTGAACCATGACGTCGGACACTTCCAGTTCGGCTAGGTCCAAGAGACCGCCCAACCGGTCGCGTTCGCCCTTTTCCAGGCCGCCTTCGATGTGCTGAAGATCAACGGCGCCACGCAGTTCTTCATGCGCGGACAAGATGAAGGTGTCAGCTCCGACATTGATGCCGACAACCCGCAAGATCATCCTGACGATCACCTCGACGCCAGCAACAACAGGTCCGAAGACGGCAACCACCACCCGCACAATGGGTGAAACCATCACGGCAAATCGTTCCGGATTGGAGATGGCCCATGTTTTCGGAAGAACCTCTGCAAATACAAGGACCAGCGCCGTCATGACCAGGGTCGCCAAAGCGACGCCCGCTTCGCCGAAAAGCGAGAGGAAGACACTTGTCGCGAGCGCGGACGCCAGAATATTGACCAGGTTGTTGCCAAGCAGCAGCGCACCGATCAGCCTTTCCCTGTTCGCAATCAGCCGGCTGGCCACTCGGGCCCGCCAGTCACCGTTCTTTTCGATCTGGTGCATGCGCGCCCGCGAAGCCGCAGTCAGCGCCGTTTCGGAGCCGGAGAAGAAACCGGACAGGAACAGAAGCACCAGAATGGCGCCGACCGCCAGCCAGAGAGACGTTTCCATCATGTTTCAAGTTTCTCCTTGAGAAAATCCGATACCAGTGCCGGATCGACGCCTTTTTCAACAAAGGCTTCACCGACACCGCGGGTCAGAATGAACGTGAGTGCGCCGCGGCTGACTTTTTTGTCCTGAGCGATGATGTCCATGAATGTTTCCGCAGGTGGCAGCTGGCCTGGAACATCTTTCAACGTTACCGGAAGCCCAACATCGGTCAGGTGTTTTTCGACACGTGCAACAGTGGCCTCGCCAATCAGCTGCAGCCTCTGTGAAAACTCGTGCGCCAGCATCATGCCGATCGAGACGCCTTCTCCGTGAACGACACGCTCGGTTTCATACGAAACGGCGGCTTCCAGAGCGTGGCCGAAAGTGTGGCCGAGATTGAGCAACGCACGCCGCCCTGCTTCCAGTTCATCAGCAGCCACGACATCGGCTTTGGCCTGGCAAGACCGGGCGACGGCTTCGTCGCGTTCGGGACCCCCGCAAAAACCGCCTTCCAATTGGCTTCGAGCCAGCAAAAGAAAGGTTCGTCTCCGAGAAGGCCATATTTGGCGACTTCCGCATAACCTGCACGAAAGTCGCGGATCGGCAATGTGTCCAGAATAGCCGTGTCGGCAAGCACCAACGCGGGTTGATGGAATGCGCCAATCAGGTTTTTGCCATGGCGGGCGTTTATGCCGGTTTTGCCGCCGACAGAGCTGTCTACCTGAGCCAGCAGCGTCGTGGGTACCTGGATGAAAGTCATGCCGCGACGGACAGCAGACGCAACAAAGCCCGTCAGGTCGCCAACGACACCGCCGCCGAGCGCGACAATACCATCGCCGCGTTCCAGACGTGCCGCCAGGACCTCGTCACACAGGCGTTCGAATTCCCGAAAGCACTTGCTGCTTTCACCGCTGGGCACGGTCAGCACGGTGTGCTCAAGGCCTGCGGCCTTGAGGCTTTCGGAAAACGCTGGCTGATGCAGTTTCGCGACGGTCTCGTCAACAATCACCGCGAGGCGAGCTCCGGGCAAGACGGCAGCGATTTCAGAGCCGGCCGCATCCAACAGGCCGCGACCGATCTTGATGTCGTAGCTTCGGGCGCCAAGATCGACTTTGACCTGAGTTCGCTCTGCTTCCGCTGCTTCAGCCACGTTTGCTTCCATTGTCATTTTGTCTTTGAATTTCTGTGTTTCAGGACATTGCCGAGGCATTTTGTGCGTCGCCGACATCAAGATAGTCTGCCAAAGTGATGACGATCTGGTCGACCACCGTTTCGTGCGGAACTTCCTTGGATGTGACTGTCAGCGCCGCGCGCGCATAAACCGGTTCGCGCTTCGCCAAAAGGTCTCTCATGGTGCCTTCAGGGTCGGGATTTTGCAGCAGCGGTCTCGTTGAGCGGCGCCGAACGCGCGCCATGACCGTCTCAAAGTCTACCTTCAGCCAGATCGAAACCCCGTGTTCGGAAATTTCCTGGCGGGTGGCATCGCTCATGAAGGCACCGCCACCGGTGGCAAGAACCTGGGGACCTTCTCGCAAAATCCGCGCGATGACCCTTTCTTCGCCACTGCGGAAATAAGGTTCGCCATGTTCTGCAAAAATTTCTGAGACCGTCATGTTTGCTGCACGCTCTATTTCGGAATCAGCATCGATGAATTCAAGGCCAAGGCGCTGGGCAAGACGCTTGCCGACTGTGGATTTGCCACAGCCCATTATTCCAACCAAAACAATAGAGCGGTGCCCGAGCTTTTGAAGGAGCCCGGCCAAATCGATGTCTTTGGCGTTTATCCACTCAGGGCCCGTTTCCGGGTCCTGCGTCTCGTCATTCTTCGTCATGGCGGCGTTGTACCATATTCACCAAAAAAGACACGGGCTGATCTCATTTCGGATACCTTGGCGTCATCACTTGCGCTCAACCATGTCTTCTTGAAACAATCCGGTGACCGATTCGTCTATGGCATTCACGTTTTTTGCTCGGGAGTCCGCTTGTGCCAACCCTGACCCGCCTGCTGCTGGTGTTGTTGTTGCTGGGTGCACTCGGCTATGGCGCGGTGTTTGCGCTGGCGAATTTCGTTGACCCGCGTGAGCGGGAAATCACCGTTCGCGTCAAGAAGGACGGCTTTGGCCGTTAGGATCTGATTTGGCAACCGGTTTCGATCTCGAAACGTTTCTGGAAATGCTGGCAGCCGAGCGTGGCGCGGCCGAAAACACGCTTGAAAGCTATCGCCGCGACCTTGAAGACTTCTCTGGTTTTCTCGGCCGCACGAAGCTTGCCGACGCAGGCACAGACAAGATTTCAGCCTATCTTGGGGACCTGAACCGCCGAGGGTTTGCCGAGACATCACAGGCGCGGAGACTGTCCGCCCTCAAGCAGTTTTACAAGTTTCTCTATTCTGAAGGTGTTCGTGAGGACGATCCGACCCGCACGTTGTCAGCACCCAAGCGACGGTCAACCCTTCCCAAAGTGTTGTCTGTCGATGATGTCGACCGGTTGATCGAAACTGCCGAACTGGGAGCTGCAAAGCCTCAGAAAAGTTCGGCCGCCCGCCTGCGTGCACAGCGCCTCTATACGCTCATTGAAGTTCTTTACGCGACTGGTTTGCGTGTGTCTGAACTTGTTTCGCTTCCGGTAACAGCAGCTCTTCGCGATGCGCGGCTCATCGAAATCACCGGCAAAGGCGGCAAAGAGCGTCTGGTACCCTTGTCCCATGCCGCACAGGCCGCCATGAAAGACTATGTGGTCTTGAGGTCGGCAGAAGGCGCTTACGAGAAAAGTCCCTGGCTGTTTCCCTCCCACGGTGACAGCGGTCACCTGACACGTCAGCATTTCGCGAGGGAACTCAAAGACCTCGCGGTTGCTGCCGGTCTCCCGGCGGCAAAGGTTTCCCCGCATGTCCTGCGTCATGCCTTTGCTTCACATCTTCTGCAGAACGGTGCAGATCTGCGCGTTGTACAACAGCTTCTCGGTCATGCCGATATCTCAACGACGCAGATTTATACCCACGTCCTCGATGAGCGCCTGCGGGAACTCGTAGAGAGCGCACACCCGTTGGCGCGCCGTTGAAATTCGCTCTATTGCGCTGCAGCATTCATCGCCTTACACTCCGCTGCCTAAAAAAATAGCACCGGAAAACATGCATGCTGGAACCTGCCGGCGACTACGAAACGCTGAACGCCCGTTTTCAATGGTCTTTGCCCGCAACCTACAACATGGCTGCCGCCATCAGCGACGCATGGGCCATGAGAGATCCGGAGCGTCTGGCCATTCGCCAAGTGCTTGCAGACGGTGATGTTCGGGACTGGAGCCACCAGCGTCTCAATCAGGCCGCCAACCGGTTTGCCAATGCTCTTGTCGCCAAGGGTATCGGGCATGGCGACAGGGTGGCGTTGCTATTGCCCCAGGTTCCTGAAACAGCAGTCGCTCATCTTGCTGCCTACAAGATCGGCGCAATTGCCGTTCCGCTTGCAGCACTTTTCGGTTTGGAAGCCTTGCGATACCGCTTGTCGGACGCCGGGGCAAAGGCGCTTGTGACCGATGCCGCAGGGCTCGAAAAACTATCCCAAATCCGTGAAGATCTTCCCGAGCTTGACCTTGTCGTTTCCACTGACGGACCACAATCAGGGGTCTGTTGTTTCGACGATCTGCAGGCCAGGGCATCGGATCGCTACGAAACTGTTGCCTCAACACCAAATGATCCCGCACTGATGATCTATACGTCGGGAACAACCGGCCAGCCCAAAGGTGTGTTGCATGGGCATCGGGTCCTGTTCGGGCACATGCCAGGGATTGAGCTGTCACAGAATTTCCTGGGACGCGAGGGCGATCTGCTTTGGACACCGGCGGATTGGGCCTGGGCCGGTGGCTTGCTGAATGCGCTGTTTCCAGCACTAACACTCGGCGTTCCTGTGCTGTCTCATGCCAGCAGGAAATTCGACCCCGAATTTGCGTTTAAGCTGCTTGAACGAGAAGGCGTTCGCAATGCTTTCATTCCGCCAACAGCACTGAAAATGCTGCGTGCCGTTGACAGTCCACAACGTCGCTTCAACCTCGCCTGGCGAAGCGTTGGTTCTGCGGGCGAGTCTCTTGGTCGCGAAACGTATGACTGGTTTCAGGAAGAATTCGGGTTTGCGGTCAACGAGTTTTATGGACAAACCGAATGCAATGCGGTTCTGGGCTCTGTCGCAGAACTCGGTGTCAGCCGTTCCGGCGCCATCGGCAAGGCGATCCCCGGGCACGCTGTTGCCATTATCGACGACAAAGGCATGCAGTTGCCGCCTGAATCGCTTGGGCAAATTGCCGTCAAACGTCCTGATCCGGTGATGTTTCTCGAATATTGGAATAAGCCCGAGGCGACCCGGGACAAGTTCATAGATGACTGGATGATTACCGGTGACCAGGGTGTGATGGATGGGGATGGGTATGTTCATTTTGTCGGGCGAGACGATGACATCATCACCTCGGCAAGCTACCGGATCGGCCCGGGGGAAATTGAGGATTGTTTGATCAAGCACCCTTCGATCGCGCTGGCGGCAGCTATTGGCAAGCCCGATCCGCTGCGCACCGAGATCGTCAAAGCCTATGTCGTTTTGAAACCGGACGCAGCAGGCGGTGAGGAGCTTGAAGACGACATACGCGGATTTGTTCGCGAAAGGTTGTCTGCGCACGAATACCCGCGTGAGATCGAATTTGTGGAAGAACTTCCGATGACCACCACCGGAAAGGTCATACGCCGGAAATTACGTCAGCAGGCACGCGACGAGATATCGGTCAGGACTTCACGCGTTTCTTAAGTTGCCTCATCAGGCGTCGAAGCCGCTGTTCCAGTTCCAGATCCGCCTGACAGAGCGCGCAAAGCTGTGCGCTGAATGCACCGCCTGAAAAAAGCAAAGTGCAGGTTTCAAGCCGCCCTCTCCAAAGCGGCTCAATCATGGTGTGTCCTGGAATGGCAAGGGAATCTGCACCTTTGAATCCAGTCAATCTCAGGTTTTCCCGAAACGCATGTACCGCAATCTGAGCACCTGGAGAATACCTGCCAAACTCCTCGTCAAAAGCAATCTTCCAGGAAAAAACAGCGCCGCCTTCCGCAAAGAGGACAAGCGCGGCAACAAGTGTATTGCCCGCCCACAGCTGATCGATGCGAACGCCATTTACTGCCGCGCGGTTCGCAATTGCCGCTCGCGCGAATGCTGCGGTTTCAGGTATGCTCAAAAGTGCGGTTCCCGCCCGACCTTTCCAGCCCTTGGATTCAAGATGCAGAAAAGACTCAAATCCCTGAACGGCTTCGTGACCTGACAAACTGGAAAAACGTGTCGTGCCGAAGTCGTCAAGCCTGCGCAAGAGGCGGCGCATTTCCTTGCGCCGTTTGCCGCTATAAGCTGCTTCAAGCTGTTGCTTACCGGTTTCGCCGGGTGCGTGAGCTGCTCTGGTCGCGCATGCTGTCGAGCGATAGCGTTCTGCCATTGCCGATTTCAGCCTGTCGGCTGATGCAGAGCGGGACGGGAGATAGGGGAAGGCGAGGACGCCGTTTGAGCCGTTCATGGCGTGTAAAAAGGCCACAATTACGTCTTGCGGGGCATCTGGGTGCAAGAGCGGTGTTCCGAGCGGAGAATATTCGGTGGCCCATGTCGAAGTGACGGGAAAGGCGATGCCAAGTCTGCGGCGCCCGACTGGTGCAGCTGCCAGCCAGTGTTGATTTTGTTTCTCCCTGACGACGACAAGGCGAACTGACCTGTTGTCCGTGTACTCCAGAAATGGCTTTAGGAATTCAGGCCCGAAAAACGGGTTGGGATCGATTGAAAGTCCAGCAAGTTGCCGCCAATCCGCTACCGGAACTGTTGCGTTCAGCGGATCGAACTCCAGGATCTCGTACTGCTGTGCGGCTGTTTGATCACTGATCAACCTGGCGGTCCTTGGGCGGAAAAAGCAATGGAAGAACAAATGTCGTGATATTCAGCTTACGTTTTGCAACCAATGCAAGCGCTGATGCTTCAAAAAGAATTGCGCAACTTGTTGCGACAGCAGCGCCGGCGAGGCCAAGAAGCGGGATGAGGGCGAGGTTTAAAAGAACATTGAGCAGAAATGTTGCCGCATAAATACCGGCGCAATTCTTCTGATGCCCGGTCATGGTCAAAAGCGCGTCGGCAGGACCTACGGATGCACGTGCGAGCACGCCGATCATCAAGATGGCAATCAGCTGATAGCCGCTTTCATAGCCGCTGCCGAACAGGGCCAGCAGCAGCGGGGCGATGAGCAGAAGCCCTGCACCAGCCAAAAGCGAAGGCCAGAACGTCCAATGCGTGGCTTTGCGAACATAGTCTTCAAGGCCCTTCTGGTCTTGCCTGTGCGTATAATCGGAGAACCTGTGTGCCGACGCGGCACGGACGGCGAAATAGACAAAATGCACCAGGGCCAGGGTTCTTGAGGCTGCGAAATATATGGCGACTTCGTCAGGGTCCTGGAAGAAGCTGACCATGATGACATCGGCACTGGTGATCAGCTGCAGAAATCCGTCCACCATCAACATTGGCAACGAGATCAGGATCCAGTTCTTCAGCTCAACCCTGCGCGGGCCGGACGGCACCTGAAGGGAAAGCCGGCGGCTGAGCTGCATATATTGGTAGAGGGCAATCAGCATGGCTGCGCAAATTGCGACGGATGCCATTGTCAGAGCATCTGCTTTCAGTCCGGCGAATATCGCCACAAAAAGCAATATCAGGATGGTGAGTGGCCGCCAGATATAGGTCGGCAACATCGACAAGGACGACCAGTCGTAGCTTCGTGCAATGCCATCCTGGACCAATCCAAACGCAAAGAATGGCAGAGCGAGCAAGACAACCGCGATGGGTTGAACGTAGTAGGGCTCAATGATCGGGCTGATCAGTAACACTATGCCTATTCCAAGGATAGCTGTTACGGCGCCTATCAAGAATGCCGAGACCCGGCTTGCAAAGAGGAAACCGCGCAGGCCATCCAGGTCACCGGCCTGACGATATTGAGGCAGGAACCTGTTGGCGGATGCCGAGAACCCGCCGCAGGACATGACACCGAGAACGATCACCAAAGTCCAGGCAACAGAATAGATACCGTAGTCGTGCGCACCGAGCGCGCGCGCGAAAACTATCTGGGAAAGATACGCGAGTGCTGCTCCGCCTATCCGGATGGCGAAAGTGGACACTGCCATGCGGCCCGCAGCATGATTGTCGCTGCCCGTGCCATTCAAGACAGCTCTAATCTGTTCGCCTCCTTTGCCCAAAACCTGAGGCCAGGAGGCGCTGTGAAGACGCTTTGTCCAGGAGTTGGAAGTGAAACGCAACGACGGGTCCTTTGCAGCAAATATTCCGTATTTGTGACATGAGGGACTTAATTTTCTCTAGCGAACTGAACAACTGGACGGCTTCGTTTTCACAGATGCGTGATGAAATCGGGTTTTGAAACGCAAAACCGGTCAAACGAGGGTGAAACAATCCGCTTGACTTTCAATAGCAGAATAGAACAAATAGTGAACATGCTGACGCCGAGTCGTCAGAACTCCTTCGACGGCATCACCCTTGGCCTGAATGAGTGAAACCTGATTTTGCATTGCGGATGATGAGGGCTGCCTCCCCTTCGATCCGCAGTTTAGTCCGGCCCCTGCTCCCGCCGCCAATCGCAGGGGCCGGACAGTTTTTGACGGCAAAATCGAGAACGCGCCCGGTCGCATCCGGCCTTCCCAGTTTTTGATCGAATATGGCAGCCAGTCAGGCCCGGTCACATGAGTGTTATCTACCAATTGATAGATAGGTGTTGACTTGATGGGCCTGAGGGTCAATACATCGAAATGTACCTACCAACTAGTAGATAAAGTGGAGATGAAGCAGTGGCCCAGAATTTCGCAATCATTCAAGGCGGTTCCTCCGGCATGGGACTGGCGACAGCCAAAAGGCTTGCCGCTCGTGGCGTGACGCCTGTTCTGGTCGGACGGAAGGCTGAAAAACTTTTGGCCGCGAAGGCCGACATCGAAGCGGAACATTCCGTTGACGTGATAACTTGGCAGGCCGACGTCACTAACCCGGACGACGTGCAGTCTCTCGTCGGCAAAGTCGAAGCCTTTGAGGGCAGCATTCGCCATCTGGTAAATGCGGCGGGTTACTTCAGTCCGAAACCCTATCTCGATCACACGGCACAGGATTACGACCTCTATCACGACTATAATAGAGGTACCTTCCTGCTCACCCAGGCTGTTGTCCGCAAAATGACCGAGTCCGGATCGGGATCAATCGTCAATATCGGGTCCATGTGGGCGCATCAGGCAATCAAGGCAACACCATCCTCAGCATACTCAATGGCCAAGGCCGGTCTGCATTCCATGACACAGCACCTGGCAATGGAACTCGGCGAAAGAGGCATTCGCGTAAATGCCGTGGCGCCAGCGGTGGTGGAAACACCCATCTACGGCGCGTTTATTCCGGAAGACCAGATCTCACAGACACTCAAAGGATTTGATGCATTCCATCCAGTTGGCCGCATCGGTACAGCCGAAGATGTGGCCGCAACCGTCGATTTTCTTCTTTCAGACGAAGCAAGCTGGGTTACTGGCGCGATCTGGGACGTGGATGGCGGCGTGATGTCAGGGCGAAACTAGGCCAGCCGACTTCTTACATCCGCACCGTCGAAACGTCGACGGTGCGGTCGCACTCAGATTGCTTCGACGTAGTACCAGCGTCCCGCCTTCTTGCGGAACCGGCTTAGTTCTCGATGAGTGTTCAGTTTACCGGCAGAAAGGTACTTGGCTTCGAAAAGAACCGTGCCGTCGCGGTCTGTTTTGCGGCCCTTTTCCGTCTTCAGAACGTTCAAACCCGTCCAATGGTTTTCTGCCGCCCATCGTGCCGTACCAACGTCATCGAATTCTGCCTGATATTTCGGCCAGTATGTCGTTTTCAGGTAGGCAATGTTCCCCTTCACATAGGCAGAATAACGAGAACGCATCAGCGCCTCGGCTGTTTCGGGCAGGGCATTTCCGTCAACAAAAGGACCGCAGCATGCATCGTAACTGCTGTTACTGCCGCAGGGACAGATGTCATCGCTCATGCAGGCCTCCGAATTCACCTCTCGGTGCTCTCTACCACCGGCAGCCGCTCATCGCTATGGTTTCAGACGACTGACCTGGAAACCCGGATGCGTTCATGAGACTTGCGACATTCAATCTGGAATCATTTGGATCGGACAAATTCGATCCCGAAATTCTGGCGCCACGGCTGAGAGCACTCAAGCCGAAAATTCTTGAATTGGACGCTGATATTCTCTGCTTGCAAGAGGTGAATGCGCAAAAGGTGAAGGGCAACAAGAAACGTCATTTCCTCGCTCTCGATCTGTTGCTGGAGGGAACACCGTATGAGGCTTACCATCGGGCAACGAGTGACCGCCCCTCCGGTAAGGGGCCCGGAGACAGGCATAATCTGGTTATCCTCTCCAGATATCCTGTTCAGAGGTATTCAAGTCTCTATCAATCCCATGCCCATCCAGCCCTCTGGCAGCCCAAAACCGCTGAGCCGCCCTACGAGAGTCCGCAGACGGTGCTGTTTGAGCGGCCTGTTCTTCAGGCGGAAATTGACATTGGAGCAGCAACGCCTCTGCACCTATTCGCCGTCCATCTGCGCGCGCCGATTGCCGCCATGATCCGCGGCGCGAAGAGAGCTGATCGATCATGGAAAAACATTGCGGCCTGGGCGGAAGGATACCAACTATCTGTTTTCAAGCAGACCGCTCAAGCACTCGAACTGCGCCTGGCTGTGGAGCAGTTGCTCGATGACAACGCAGAAGCCCGGATTGTGCTGGCAGGGGACTTCAACGCGACAGGGGATACCGGCACTTTGAGGTTGCTTCGCGCCGACCCTGACGACACAGGGTCACCCGATCTGGAAAAAAGACGATTGTTCCAACTCGACCGCGCTCTCCCTCCCGAACGTCGTCAAACGGTCATTCACAGAGGGCGAGGACAAGCGCTTGACCATATTCTGGCGAGCGCGGCCATGACCGACTGCACAGTCGATTTCAAGGTGTTCAACTACGAGCTGCTCGATGAGGTTTTCGATGCAGATGGCAGTGATTATGCAGGGTCCTATCATGCGGCCATGCTGGCGGAATTTGCGCTCTGAGACGCCTCATGGCTGCAATGAGCTGATGTAGCGGGCTAGGTCGGCGATTTCCCGTGTCTGCAAAGACATGTTCGGCATTTTCGGGTGCGGATCGGCAAGGAATGTCGTGAGGGTTTCTTCCGTCCAGCCCGGGTCCCCGGCCATGTCGTAAAAGCTGGGAAGAGATACGCTCGAGACGGTCTTCTGATCTTCTGCGACGAGATGACAGGACGAGCACCATTGCAGCGCCAAGGTCTTTCCTGCAGCCGCGTCGGCTGCCTGCGCTGTTGTGGATGAAGCTGAAAGTCCCAAAACAGCTGCTGCGACAACAGGTAGAGCAAGACATGCATTTCGATATGCGGTTGCCAGGTTACGAACTGAATTGCCGGTCATGCATCCTCCTTGTTTTCGCCAGTCATCGTCATAGCTTCCTACTGACAGACTGAAGATGACCTCCAAACAGTCCATACGCCTTGCGGTGGATCAATCCCTCAACCACAGCGCGTTTTTGAATTGCTACTCGCGTTATCCTCAGCCACAGTGGGTGTTGGTTATTTGTTCCGGAGACGACTATGCCTATGAGTTTCAAGTCAGTCCTGTCAGTGTTTGGCGTTGCGTCCGCACTCGTCGCCTTGCCCGTGCAGCACATTGCGGCACAAGAGACGCCGATTTATTCACTCACTGACCGGTTTCATTCGGTAACGGCGCAAAGCGGAATGGTTGCCAGCCAGGAAGCCGTTGCGACGCAGGTCGGTGTCGATATCCTGAAACAGGGCGGAAATGCTGTCGATGCGGCAATTGCGACAGGTTTTGCCCTTGCGGTGACGTTGCCACGCGCGGGAAATCTGGGTGGCGGCGGATTCATGATGATCCATATGTCTGCCAGCGATGAGACCAAGGCACTGGACTATCGGGAAAAAGCGCCGGCCGCGGCATTCAAGGATATGTTTCTTGGCGACGACGGTGAGCCGGACAAGGACAAGTCAAGATATTCCGGTCTCGCGGTTGGTGTGCCGGGGACCGTCGCCGGATTTGCCGAAGCTTTTGACAAACATGGCAGCGGAAACCTCAGTTGGGCCGATCTTGTCGCGCCGGCCATCAAGCTTGCAGATGAAGGCATCACTGTAACTCCGGGCCTGTCGGGTGCTCTTGCGGCAAGAGTTGAGCGGCTAACGAAAGATCCGGCAACGGCTGAGATTTTCTACAAGGACGGAGGAGTGCCCTATCTGCCGGGTGAAACTCTGGTCCAGAGCGATCTGGCGAACACTTTGCGGATGATTGCCGACAAGGGCGCGGTAGGATTCTACCAAGGGCAAACCGCTGAACGGATTGCAGCAAAGGTCCAACAGGCTGGCGGTGGCATGACCGTTGAAGATCTTGCCGGCTACGAACCGGTCTGGCGCGATGCAGTCACCGGCACCTATCGCGGATATGAAATTGCGTCCATGCCGCCGCCATCTTCCGGCGGTGTTCATATTGTCGAGATTCTCAATATGCTCGAAGCCTTCCCGATTGCGGAGTTCGGTCCGAATTCTGCAGATACGATCCACGTCATGGCGGAAGCCATGCGGCGGGCCTATGCCGACAGGTCGAAGTATCTGGGCGATCCCGATTATGTGGATGTTCCGGTCAAGGGCCTGACGTCACCGGCTTATGCAGCAGAGCTTGTCAAAACAATCGATCTGGAAGTGGCAACACCGTCCGAGCAAATCAAACCGGCTGACCCACTTCCCTATGAGAGCAACGAGACCACGCATTTTTCAGTTGTCGACAAGGACGGGAATGCGGTTTCCAACACCTATACGCTCAACTTTTCCTACGGCGTGGGGATGACGGCCGATGGGACAGGTGTGCTGCTTAACAACGAGCTCGATGACTTTTCGGCAAAACCGGGTGTTCCAAATGCCTATGGATTGATTGGCGGTACCGCCAACGCCGTTGAGGGCGGCAAGCGTCCCTTGTCGTCGATGAGCCCGACACTTGTCTTCAAGGATGGGACGTTTTTTCTGGCGACGGGCTCACCCGGAGGGAGCCGTATCATTACAACCACTCTTCAGATCATCATGAACATTGTTGACCACAAGATGAGCATTGCTGAAGCCACTGCTGCCCCACGTATTCACAATCAATGGCTGCCGGACGAAATCAGGATCGAAGAAGGCTTGTCGCCTGATACGATCAAGCTTCTTGAAGCCAGGGGGCACAAAGTCGCGGTCAAGAATGCGATGGGTTCGACCCAGTCGATCATGAAAGTGGGCGATGTTCTCGCCGGAGCCTCTGACCCGAGACGTCCGGGCGCCTTGACGGCCGGCTATTGAGCCTTTGGCGGAAAGTGACGGTTGATCGTGCTCGGGCTGTCCAGGTCACGCAGATGCCGGAAGAAACTTTCCGCCGACACGGCCAGGAACGACATCAGGAGAACACCGATATAGGTCGAGTGCTCAAGCAGTTCGGCCCGGTCACCAACCACGACGTCGAAGATGGTGAAGCCAAGGAACACAACAATTGAGACCGTGATGGCAACGTCTGTGCGGTAAGCAACGCCGGGCTTGTCCTGAACCAGTCTGACCCCGGCCACCACAAAAAATGCCGCGGCAGCAAATTCTACCACGCCAGCAAAGACAAGCGTCGCCTGGATAAAGGCAGGGTCGAGCGAAAGCCTGTCAAAATACATGGTGAACTTTTCGACCCGGTGGTTTCCCCACCAGCGCAGCAAGCCGATGTCCTGACGGGCAAAGAACTTGTCGAGCCCGTTCAGCAACCAAAAACTGAACCAGAAAATGATTACAACGGCGGTGATGGGCTGACGGAGCGCGTGCAATTTGGTCACCTGGCATCTCGATTTGTAGATGCGGATTGCTTAGCGCCAGGTCCTTGCCATTCAGTTACATTCGGTGGGTGGGGGGCGTTTCAGTTTCGAAGCTGGTTAATCAATGGTGAAACGCGACTTCACTCTTTCGTGTTCTTGCCGTCCGCATATTCGTTCGTGACAAGCTTTGCGAATTTGCGGTCAAGTGCCATGCGATCCTGAGCCGGCATGTCGGGCCAGATGATTTGTGCGCCGACAAAGGCCGCATACTCAATCTGAGCGATCTGCATTGCTTCTTCTGCAGGCAGGCCGCGGTCACAATAGAGGCCAGCAACGAAATCGGTTCTCAGCTTGTCGACATCCTCCAGCACCTCGCGTGACGCTTTGTTCGACTGTGCGAACTGACGAACTTTTCGTTCCAGATCATGATCCAGATGATTGGCCAGATGGGACAGTTTCTGACGCCTGTCCTTGACCGCCGGGCCGAGTGTTTGGTCTGCGACATCCAGCGTGTTTTGTTGCTTCCAAGCCTGCATCATTTCCAGGATGAAGGTGCCATGGTCCTGGAAGTGGTGATAAAACGAACCGCGCGTGCGCTCGGCAGCGCTGCAAAGCGCCTCCACGGTCAGTCCGGCAGGGCCATCTGATTTCAACTGGGAAAGCCCCAGTGACAACCAGTCGGACTTCCCGAAACGCTTGCGTTTAGTCATCCTGTCCGGCTGCTCTTTTCATTTGTCTTCAACCCTGCCAGAGCTCCGATCCGGAGCATTCGGTCTTGCCACGCGATGGCTTTTCAGATGTGACGCTGTGCCCGGCTTCCCGAGACCCTGGCCTAAAGTCCGACCGAGCCCAGTAAGCCAAGTATGAGTATCGGCAGGAACAGCCAGCCTTGCGGCATGTCCTTGTATTTCTGCTTCTTAATCGGTGGAACTGCAAGGCCGAGAAGACAGAATGAAGCTGTAAGGGCTGTTGCCACCCAGGCTAGCTCCAGGCTTTGGGGCCGGAAACCGGCAATAACAAACAAAACCGCAAGCATGGCAAGAACGATCGTGACGATGTGCCAGCAGAAATAGGTCACGTATTTCGGAACCGGATGCAGATCCTGAGCCTTTAAAAGTGGAACGGCAATAGCGCGTCCGCCGGCAAATGTGTGAAGCAGACAGACCAGAAACGAAAGAAAGCTGGCGAAAAGTAGAAGAGAATTCATAGGATCATCCTTACAAACCATAACATATGGTATGTTATTTTGATTTCAGAACCGTTGCCAATGTGGCGTGCGGTCACAGGCGGGGGGATGCACTTTTTTTGCCTAGAGCGATTGTCTGTTTGACACCTGCAAAAGCCAGTGATAGCCCTATCCAAAGCGCTTTGGAGTTTGGTGATTGCCGAAGTCCGCTCATCCACAAAACCGCACAAACCGGGAGGGCAAGATGCCGATCAGAACCGTGGTCTGGGGCGAAAACGTCCACGAACAGCACAATAAAATCGTTGCGGACACCTACCCGAAAGGGATGCATGAGTGCATTGCGGAAGCTTTGAACGAAGCCCCCGAAATCAGCGCCACAACGGCAACACTTCAGGAACCCGAGCATGGTCTGACTGAGGAACGGTTGCGTGAAACCGATGTTCTGTTGTGGTGGGGCCATGCCGCCCATGGCGACGTTTCCGACGTGGTTGTCGATCGGGTCTGTGAAGCTGTCTGGTCAGGCATGGGCATGTTGTTTCTCCATTCCGCTCATTTCGCCAAACCGTTCAAGCGGCTTATGGGTGGGCCTTGCAATCTGACCTGGCGCGAGGCCGGTGAACGCGAAAGGCTTTGGGTAACCAGCCGCAATCACCCGATAACCAAAGATCTGCCGGATAGTTTCGAGCTGGAAATGGAAGAGATGTATGGGGAGCCGTTCGGTGTGCCGGAGCCTCTGGAAACGGTTTTCATCAGCTGGTTCCAGGGCGGCGAGGTGTTCCGGTCGGGTCTGACCTACAAGCGCGGCGCAGGCAGCATCTTTTATTTTAGGCCGGGGCACGAAACCTACCCGACCTACTACAACGACCACGTTCGTCAGGTGTTGAAGAACGGCGTCAAGTGGGCCTTCAACCCGATGGCCCGGCTGACCGACCCGAATGCAGCTCCGAATGTGCCGGTTGATGCGGCACCGGAGAAAATCGAGGAACGCGGCCCGAAACTTCACGCCGAAGGCGAAGAAGGGTATCGCTAGTATTCATTCCTTTTCAAAACCGCAGGTGTGGCCGTGTGTTCGGCATTCCTGCGGATGGAGAAATTCATGACGACTTCTGAAAAACCGGTCCGGATTCTTGTCCTGGGGACGGGAAATATGGCACGCGTTCATACCGAAGCTTTCCAGAAGATAACTGGCGTCGAGGTTGTTGCCGGCGTCGACAAGCGAGCGGAAGTTCTGGCTGAATTTTGCGATGGATTTGCAATTCCTCACCGGTTTTCGGATCTGGATGAAGCGATTTCCTGGGGCGAATTCGATGCTGTGACCAATGTGACGCCTGACGGCGCGCACCACCCCACAACGATGTCCTTGCTTAAGGCGGGTAAACACGTTCTTTGCGAAAAGCCGTTGGCCACCAACGCCCGGCATGCCGACGAAATGGCAGCGCTCGCCCGCACCGCAGGGCTGGTGGGTATGGTCAACCTGTCCTATCGCAATGTGGCCGTCCTTCAGGAGGCGGCCAAGCTGGTCGCAGAGGGTGCAATTGGCTCTCCCCGGCATTTCGAGGCGTCCTACCTGCAGAGTTGGCTGACGCAACCTGCATGGGGCGAGTGGCGCACGGAAAGCCAGTGGCTTTGGCGCCTTTCAACCGAACATGGTTCGAAAGGTGTGCTCGGCGACGTCGGAATTCACATCATCGATTTCGTGACTTTTGCCGCCGGAAGCCAGGTTCGCGATCTCTCATGCCGCCTGAAGACCTTCGACAAGGCGGAAGGTGGACGTATCGGCGACTATACCCTTGATGCAAACGACAGTTTCACATTACAGGCCGAGCTAGAGAACGGAGCGCTCGGAACCATCAGCGCGACCCGCTTCGCATCGGGCCATCTGAACGATCTTCGCCTGCGTCTTTATGGAGACAAGGGAGGGTTGGAAGTTCTTTTCGAACAGCGTTCCGAAAGTCTGCGCATCTGCCGCGAACCCGATCTTCAAACTGCCGAATGGCACGAGATTACAGTTCCTCCGGTGACTACAATCTACGAGCGGTTCGTTTCAGCTATCAGAGGTGAAGGCAAGGCCGAGCCGGACTTCGACCATGGTGCGCGGTTGCAACACGCGCTCGACGCTGCCGAGCGTTCTCATGCCGAGGGCAGCTGCTTCCTGAGGCTCTTCGACTAGACGTTCCATAAGAGCTGCAGCGGAGCTTTTGAAATGAGAAGCTCCGCTGCAGAAGTGGGTACTAGAGGCAGGGCAACAACGCGGGATCGATCGCCACAGCGACAGGCTTTTCCGGAAATTGCATTTTCTCTTTTAAAGGTCAGGCCCTGATACTTCGTTCAGAGCCAGCGACAGGTTTTTCTCAATTTTTAGACGAAACGGGTTTTATCCGGCAAAACCGGCGAAAACTCGGGGCAAAACGCACAAAAACTCAGAAGCAAAAAAATAGCGTTCTTCAGAAAAACAGGTGCTTGAGTCCTCCGCCTGGAAGCGGACCGGACAAAGTTGCTGGTTGTTGGTCCAGGAACGGCTCAGCAGTTACTGCGCAGAGTGTGAAGGCCGCTGAATGTCGAAACCAGGCACGAAAAAAGCCGCCAGATGGCGGCTTTTTCAACTCACTGGGGTAAGTGAGGAAAATTTGGAGCGGGCGATGGGATTCGAACCCACGACCCCAACCTTGGCAAGGTTGTGCTCTACCCCTGAGCTACACCCGCATAATGTTCCGGCACCCGGCGAAGTCCGCCCCGGCATCGGTGGCGCAGTATATGGACTAAGCTGAAGCGGAATGCAACACCGAATTTGCAGAAATTTTATTGGCTGTCGTTCTGTGGAGTTTGTGCGGCTTCTTCGTTTCAAACTCGCAGAATTCCGCCGCTTTTTTGCATTCTTTTTTCTTGTCGCCACCTTCCGAATTGCGTTAGACAGCGCTGAAAGCGATAATTTCAGGAAAAAACATGCCCGCATCCCGTGACGACCTCATGACCTTCTTCAAGGATCTGGAAATCGAGGTTACGACGACTGACCACGACCCGGTGTTCACAGTGGCCGAATCCGGCGATCTGCACGACAGGATCCCGGGCGGACACACCAAAAACCTGTTCGTCAAGGACAAGAAGGGCCGTCTGTTTCTGATCGTGCTGCTTCATGATGCTGAGGTCGATCTCAAGAAGGTTCACCAGATCATTGGCGGACAGGGGCGTGTCTCCTTTGGCAACGCGGACCTGCTGATGGAGGTGCTGGGCGTCGAACCGGGCTCGGTTACACCTTTCTCTCTTATCAACGACCGGGAGAGCCAGCGGGTCACGCCCGTTTTCGATGCGGCCATGATGCAGCATGAAGTGCTGAATTATCATCCGCTTAAAAATGATGCGACAACGTCGATCGCAAAAAGCGACCTTTTGAAATTTGCCGAGGCGTGCGGACACAGCGCTGCGGTTCTGGTCGTGAGCGAAGAAGCAAAAGCGGCCGGTCTTTGACCGGCTGATTTCAGGATTTGTAATTCGGTCGCTGCGGAGCCATGTTAGGGGCCAATTCAACCGAATATGATGATTTGATTCCAGACGGTCCGCGGCAAGCGGAGCCGTCGAAGTTTAAGAGGCGGCACATGAGCAACGGCAACTACAATATTGGCGGCCAGGTCGGCGGTGGTTTCGGCGCCAGCATGGGTGGCGATTACGGTAGCCAGGGTGGTGGTTTTGGAGGCGACGGTGGCGGTGATGGACCGACCGGTGGCGATCTCATTTTTGATGTGACCACGCAGACCTTCATGGCCGATGTTATGGAAGCCTCCCGGCAGCAGCCCGTTCTGGTGGATTTCTGGGCACCCTGGTGTGGTCCTTGCAAACAGCTGACCCCAATCATCGAGGCAGTTGTCAAAGCAGCCGGCGGTACCGTCAAGCTGGCCAAGATGAACATTGAAGACCACCCGGAAATCGCCGGGCAAATGGGCATTCAGTCCATTCCGGCCGTTGTCGCCTTCAAGGACGGTCAGCCGGTTGACGGTTTCATGGGAGCTCAGCAGGAGAGCCAGGTGAAGGAATTCATCGAAAAGCTTGCTGGTCCAGCGCCCGTGAATCAGGCTGATGCCTTTTTGGAACAAGCCGAGCTGCTGCTTGTTGAAAAGGACTTTGGTCAGGCGGCGCAGCTCTTCGGTGCTGTCATGCAGATGGAACCGGACAATGTGAAGGCCATTTGCGGTCTGGCACAGTGTTATCTTGGTGCGGATGAGCTTGAGCGCGCCGCGCAGGCACTGGAAATGGTGCCGGAAGACAAGCGCTCGGAAGAGGCCTATACGGCGGCAAAGGCAGCGCTCGACCTTGCTGAGCAGGCAGCCTCGCTTGGCGACCTTGCCGGGTTTCATGAACGGATTGAAAAGGACCCGCAGGACCTGCAGGCGCGGTTCGATCTGGCGCTCGGTCTCAACGGCAAGGGCGACAAGAACGGTGCGGTCGACCAACTGATTGAAATCGTGCGCACCGACAGGGAATGGAATGAAGACGGCGCGCGCAAGCAGCTGCTGCAATTCTTTGAGGCCTGGGGCTTCAAGGATCCGGCAAGCGCTTATGGCCGCCGGAAACTTTCCGCCGTTCTGTTTTCTTGACGATTGCAGCAAGTGACACACATTTAGGGAAGCATCATGCTGGCGATATTGCGAAAATAACGAAAACAATGAAGGCGCTGTAATGCAGGCAGGAAACGCCATTTACGAGACGATTGCGGACTTGCCTCCGGCTTTGCCGGTATTCCCGCTCTCAGGTGCCTTGTTGCTTCCTAGGACGCAATTGCCGCTCAATATTTTCGAGCAACGATATATCGACATGGTGGACGCCGCGCTTGCAGGCAATCGGCTGATCGGCATGGTCCAACCCTTGCCAGAGTGCCTGGCCGGAGATCCGGATACCCTGGATCTGGCAAGTGTCGGCTGTGTTGGACGTTTGACGAGTTTTCAGGAAACTGGAGATGGACGTTACCTGATCACCCTTCAGGGTATAACCCGGTTCTCGCTTGGCAATGAGCGCAAGAACTACAGCCGTTTCCGTGAAGTCGAATGTGATTTTGCCGCCTTTGCAAATGATTTGAGGTGCGGCGAGGGCGAAGACGACGTCGATCGGAATGGTCTTTTGAAAACTCTGCGCAGTTATCTGGATGCGAACAATCTGGAGGCGGATTGGCAGAGCGTTTCGGAAGCTGAGACGGAAGTGCTTGTCAACGCCTTGTGCATGATGTGTCCTTACGGCCCACAGGAAAAGCAAGCTTTGCTTGAAGCGCGGGATCTCAGAACCCGTGCTGAGACTTTGATTGCGATCACCGAGATGGATCTGGCAAGATCACAGAATGACGGTGGTTCGACGCTGCAGTGACCCCGTCGGCCGGAAAATCAGTGAAACCAGGCCCGCGCCTTTGAGAGACTGATCAATTATGAGCGAAACAAGTGAACGCACCGTAGACCGCAAGCTGTTGGAGTTGCTGGTCTGTCCGGTGACAAAATCCACGCTGGAATATGATGCGGAAGCGCAGGAGCTGATTTCTCGCTCCGCCAAGCTGGCCTATCCGATCCGAAACGGTATACCGATCATGCTGCCCGATGAGGCGCGCGCATTGGAAGATTGAGACGGAGTAGCTGACAAATATAAAAAGCCCGGGCCGTTGCCCGGGCTTTTTTCGTTTCTGTGAACCGGGTCAATACCCTCGGAACATTGGCATCAAGTTCAAGATAATGATCTGCCGCAGGAAGATAATCCCGAGCAGCAAGATGACCGGAGAAATGTCAATGCCACCAAGATTCGGCAGAAACCTCCGAATAGGCCTCAATGCAGGCTCGGTCAGATTGTAGAGCGCCCTGCCGATCGAATTGATGATCTGGTTGTTGGAATTGATGATGTTGAAGGCATAGAGCCAGGAGAAAATTGCACTGGCGATAATGATGTAGAAGTAGAGATCCAGTGCAATGAGGATCACGTTGAAGAGTGCGGTCATGGTCTGGTCCGTTGCCGTTCAATATCTGTCTTTGTCATCATGTAGCTTTCCGGCGTGGCCGCTGCAAGGCGAGCCGACATTTAACCGGGTTTTGTTTAATGCCTGCAACCAGCGATGCTAAATTGCAACAGTTGCACAAAACCGGGATTCCTTAGGCTTTGTATAAGCCTTAGTCGTGCTATCTTCCCTGCCAATGGGAATCCCTATGGATGTTATCTGAATGTTGAAGCTGTTTTCGCGCGCTGCGCTTGCCCTTGCCCTGAGCGCCGTGACCGGTAGCGCACTGGCTCAAAGTGGCGATCTTTCCGCTCAGGATGCCAATCGTCAGTTCGTGGTTGACCTGGGTATCGGCGCCATTGCCAAGCCGCGCTACGAAGCGGCAGACTCTTACCTGATCTATCCGTTCCCGATCATTTCGGTTGGCCGGTTCTATCTGCCGGGACTTGGGCAGGTTGTTGATGGCCGGCGTAAAAGCGGAATTTTCTTCTTTCCATCGTTCAACTTTATCGGCGAGCGCAAGGCCAGCGACAGCAATGACCTGCGCGGCACACGAACCATTGACTGGGCAGTTGAACTCGGTCTTGGCGGTGGGTTCCGGACAGAGCATTTCCGTGCTTTTGCCGAACTGCGCCAGGGTATCAATGGCCACACCGGGCAAGTGGGTCAGCTTGGTCTGGACGGTATCGTCTATCCGGCTGAAAAGTGGGAAGTGTCCTTCGGTCCACGCGCCGATTTCGCAACGGATGACTACATGGACACCTATTTTGGTGTGACGAGTTCCGAGGCCGCTGCAAGCGGTGGCCGCCTGACACGGTATGACCCAAGCGGGGGTTTCAAGAGCGTTGGCCTGGCAGCACGTGCCAGCTACGACTGGAACGACGATGTGCGTTTGCATATTCAGGGCGGGTATGACCGTCTGGTTGGCGATGCTGCCGACAGCCCGATCGCCAGAAATGGCAGCAAAGACCAGTTCAGCCTGGGCGTTGGCGTGAGTTACCGTTTCGCATTCGATCTCTTCGATTGAGTTGAAAAAGTAAACGACGATTGGAAAAGGAGGCCTTGAGCCTCCTTTTTTGTGAACGTGAGCACCGCCTGCTGAGCACAGCTCCCAAAAGCCGATCATCCAGGCCGGCCTGCAACGGCAGGCGTCCCGCCGCAACTTGGTCCGGTATTGACCTTTTAAAGAAGAAAATCGCAACCCCGATCCAGACGGCTTGCAGGCGCTCTGACTCCGTGCGCGCAGCCTGAGCAGGCGCGGGTGTATTGCGCTCCTGTGACTTGTGACAGTATCGTAGTGGCAATGCCGAGGGAGGAAGGCATGCGCGATCATGATCATGTGAGCGAGATCGACCGGGTTCTCAATGGCATTGAAACCGGCCGGGACGGGCTTGTCTCTCAAAGCTGGCGCCGTTGCGTTGAAACCTACGGCATGGACCCGACGCGTCCTGAGCCGGCGCATATCGTTACGGCCGATCAGCTTCGCGAACACCAGGAACAGTCGGAACGTCTGATTGCGACCGCCCGGTCTGGCCTTCAAAGCCTATTCAAACAGGTTGCCGGCCAGAATTACGTCCTCTTGCTGGCGGACGCAAAAGGCATTTGTGTCGACTTCTTCGGTGATCCACGGTTTGAAGATGAGCTGCGGCAGGCTGGTCTGTATCTGGGATCTGACTGGTCTGAAGAACTTGCGGGAACGTGTGGTGTTGGCTCTTGTCTTGTGACCGGCGAGGCCGTGACGATCCATCAAAGTGATCACTTCGGGCTCGCGCATACGCCATTGTCCTGCACGTCTGCGCCGATCTATGACACAAGCGGCAAACTTGCAGCCGTTCTCGATATTTCGTTGCTGCGGTCCCCCTCACCGAAGTCGAGCCAGAATCTTGCGATGAACCTTGTCAAGGCATCAGCACGGCGGGTTGAAATGGCCAACCTCATGGCCATGACGCGCCGGGACTGGGTTTTGCGGTTTTCGACTTCGGCTGAATTCCTGGAGGTTGACCCCGAGGCTGCTGTTGCGCTTGACGATAACGGCACGATTATCGGTATGACCCACGGAGCCAGGAAATGTCTGGCCCCTGATGGCCGAACCGACCTGGTCGGCACCCGGATCGATATGCATATGGATCTGGATGTCGATGCGTTGCCGGACCTAATGCGCGGCCGGCCAACGGAGGAACGGGTCCTGCGGCTTCGCGATGGGCGAGGCCTCTTCGGGCACGCTATCGCACCACAGTCAGCACGCCTCCCGCGTCATCACGAAACCGGCTCGGTCACGGGCCCCTTACGCAGTTTTTGCGGTCCTGATCCTTTGCTGCGGCAGCTCATGTCGAAGGTCGCGCGCCTTGCCCCGACACAGGTCCCATTGCTGCTCCTGGGTGAAACGGGAACCGGCAAGGAGTATCTCGCGCGGGCAATTCACGTGCTTGGCCCTGCGGACAGGTCGTTCCATCTCGTGACATGTGCGGGTTTGGACAAGCCACAGATCGACGGCTTGCGCACCGCAGGTGCGGGAACCCTTTTCCTCAAAGGCATTGAAGATCTGGATGCCGACGGCCAGGGCGCTGTTCTGGCATTGTTGGAGACAAGGGACGATTTGCGTGTGATCGCTTCCACGCGTCAGGACCCCGCAGGACCACAGGTTGCCCAACTGATTCGGCCGGAACTCTATTTCCGATTGGCTGGAGCTGTACTGCCAGTCTCTCCGTTGCGTCATCGCCAGGATTTTGAGTGGCTGGTCGACCGCCTCCTGAGGCGATCTCCCCGGAATTTCCGACTTTCTCCGGCGGCACTTGCCGAACTTCGCGGGCGGGAATGGCAAGGCAATATTCGAGAGCTTGCAACTGCACTCGATATTGCAATGGCGCTTTCGGAAGGGTCCGTAATCGATCTCCCGGATCTGCCTCCTCCTCCTCTTGCCAGGCACATTGAGACAGATCCGACGGAGGATCTGGAGTCGCTGCTTGACGCGTGTAACTGGAACATGGCCGTGACCGCACGGCGTCTCGGCGTAAACCGCTCGACGGTTCTGCGCCGTGTGCGCAAGGCGGGTCTGTTGCGCAAGATCTGACGCAACTGTTGCGCGTTGTTGCGCACGCAACGCCGCGACCACATTCAGGCATCTAAATCGCTCAAAGTGCGGCCGCTCGATGGCAAGTCGATGCCACCCTCTGCAATGCTCTCGCATCTGAACAAAGAGCGGAACTGCGGGAGGAATGCAATGCTCGACACACCTTTGATCCACCAGACGGAAACGTTTCTAAAGACGTTTGGCGATGCCCTTGAAGCGGGAAAGATCGATGAAGCGGTGGAAATGTTCCAGGACGATTGCTACTGGCGGGATCTGGTCGCTTTTACCTGGAACATCAAGACAGTCGAAGGCAAGGAGCAAGTCAAAGACCTGCTCTCGCATCAACTGGCTTCAACCGCACCCAGGAACTGGCAACTGGCCGACGGCGAGGTTCCCACCGAAGAGGGTGGTGTTGTGACAGCCTGGATCCAGTTCGAAACCGCACTTGCCCGTGGCTACGGCCTGCTCAGGCTCAAGGACGGCAAGATCTGGACCCTTCTGACAACGATGGTTGAACTCAAGGGGCACGAAGAGCCCAAAGGGTTTGACCGGCCCCTGGGTGCCAAACACGGCGCGGCAAAACATCGCGCGACCTGGAAAGAGGAGCGAGAGGCCGAAGCGACGGAGCTTGGCTATTCAAAGCAACCTTACTGCGTGATCATAGGCGGCGGACAGGGCGGAATTGCACTTGGCGCCCGGCTCCGTCAACTCGGTGTTCCGACCATCATCGTTGAAAAGAACGAACGCCCCGGGGACAGTTGGCGCAACCGGTACAAGTCGCTCTGCCTTCATGACCCTGTCTGGTACGACCATCTTCCCTATATCAAATTCCCTGAAAACTGGCCCGTTTTCAGTCCGAAAGACAAGATCGGCGACTGGCTGGAAATGTACACAAAAGTGATGGAACTGAACTACTGGACGCGCTCGGTCGCCAAGTCAGCCAGGTATGACGATGCAACAAAGGAATGGACTATCGTCGTGGATCGGGATGGTGAAGAAGTCGTCTTGCGGCCGAAGCAACTTGTCATGGCAACCGGCATGTCGGGCAAAGCCAATATTCCTGTGTTTCCCGGGATGGATAGCTTCAAGGGAGACCAGCAACATTCGTCCAAGCATCCGGGCCCTGATGCTTATCGCGGCAAGAAAGCTGTTGTCGTCGGCTCCAACAATTCAGCACATGACATTTGTGCGGCCCTTTGGGAAGGGGACGTCGATGTCACCATGGTCCAGCGCTCGTCAACCCACATTGTGCGATCAGATACGCTTATGGAAGTCGGTCTTGGCGCACTCTATTCCGAAGAGGCCGTGCGCGCGGGTGTAACGACCGAGAAGGCCGATCTCATATTCGCATCATTACCCTACAGGATCCTGCATGAATTCCAGATCCCGGCTTATGCGGAGATGAAGAAACGCGATGCCGATTTCTACGATGGTCTTGAAAAAGCGGGGTTCTGGCTTGATTGGGGCGACGACGACAGCGGTCTCTTCATGAAATACCTGCGCCGTGGCTCCGGGTACTACATCGATATCGGTGCCAGCCAGCTCATCATCGACGGTGAAATCAAGTTGAAGCGTGGTCAGGTGACTGAAGTCGTTGAAGACGGGGTGCTACTGGACGACGGGTCCAAACTGGAGGCGGATCTGATTGTTTATGCGACCGGATATGGGTCCATGAACGGCTGGGTTGCCGATTTGATGGGACAGGACATGGCCGACAAAGTCGGCAAGGTTTGGGGACTTGGTTCGAGCACGACCAAAGATCCAGGCCCCTGGGAAGGCGAGCAACGAAACATGTGGAAGCCGACCCAGCAGGATGCGCTGTGGTTCCATGGTGGCAATCTTCACCAGTCCCGCCACTATTCTCAGTTTCTGGCGCTGCAGCTGAAAGCACGGATGGAAGGTTTGCCCACCTCGGTCTACGGGCTCCAGGATGTCCATCATCTGTCTTGACTAAAAAAGCGGCCCGCACAACAAGGCGGACCGCAATCAACTAGAACTCAGCAGTGGCCTTTGAAGGACAAGAAGCGTGCTTTTTCTGGTCGCAAGAAAAATCAAGTGGGACAAACCTTTCCTATCGCTTCAGGTTCCGGTCGGCATCCGGACCTAATAGGAACATTTGATCAGCTTGATACCGCTCGGCAGTTTGGTGTTTTCGTCTCCACAAGCGCCAAGAATACGGCTGGGATCAAGATTGCTGGCACCCGTCAGATCCGCGCCGACAAGGCGTGTTCTCCTGAGCAGCGCGCCATCAAAATCGACGCCCGTCAAATTGGCGCCCGTCAGATCCGCACTGACGAGGCGGACGCCGCTGAAATCCGCATCCGCGAAATTGGCATTGTGAGCCTTGATGCGGTCGAGCTTTGCCTGACGAAGCCGGGCATTTTCAAAATTGGCGTTGCTCAGGTCGACTCGCTCCAGATTGACCTCGTCCATTTTTGCGCCTTTGAAGGACGCGTTTTCAGCAACGGATCTGATGAAAGAGGCATTTCTGATGTCCGAACCATCGAACACGGCGCCAGTCAGGATGGTTGTGTTCAGGTCGGCTTCGCGAAGGTCCGTGTCCTCAAACTTGGCGTTGCTCAAGTTTGCTTTTTCCAGATCGACGGAGCGCATGGTTGCGTCTGTAAAGTCACTGCCGGAAAAGTCCGCACGCTCAGCTTCCGCTCTGCGAAAATCCGCTCTTTGAAAATTCGCATTGGGTAGGATCGCCTCCTTGAGATCAACTTCCCGAAGATTGGCGCGGCTGAAGTCGGCATTTTCGACATTTAAGAACCTGAGTTCAGCCAGGCGCAGATCGCAGCGCGGGCATCCCCCTTTTCCTTGATCTCCGCCATGCGTTCCAGGTCACTATCGGCGATTGCGCTGCCGGAAACGGCAAATAGCGCAAAGGCGCCGAGGCAGCCTGCCAGAATTTGGAATACCTTGTCGCCCATTGCTCATCCCTTTTTGAATGCTTCTATAGAAATAGGTCTCCAAAACGGCAGTTTAAGGACCGTTGCGCCCTACTAGACCGGAAAATATGAAAAAGAAATGAGATGGACGTCAAGAAGTGCTGATTACACCGAGCGCCTTCAAAGGAATTGCAGTGGGGAAATGACTGGCCGGGAAGGGGCGGAAGGAAGAAGCGGGCGGGGTCGCAGATGCCCGCTTCTTCCATCACAAAAGCGCTGACGACGCACAACCTGACAATCAGCGTACCATTCCATTCGCAAAAGCCTTGCCAGTTTGAAATTGCCAGTAATGTATCAAGATCTGGCCACGCGGTGCTCCCGCAGCACTAGATGCTGATTTCATTTAGAATTGCTTCACCATTCGTGCATTGCAATTTGCAAGGCTGCCTGCAAGATACGGTTAGCAAAGCGTTAAGAGATTTCCGACTGCAGGTCGATGGTCGACCGTTTGCCGATGTCTTCGTAGTGCGTGTCCAGCCATACTTTGGCGGTTTCGCGCCCAAGATCCCGCAATTCGGTCAGGAAGCTCCATTCGGCATTGAGTTTGGACGATGCCTGCAGCGGTTTCAGTTCGCTGGCGAATATCCGGTGCATGTGCACCTTGGTGTATTCTTCATCGGACAGCTTGCCGTCCTCAATAAGCCGCGTAACGAAATCGATCGCACGCAGTTCCCGAAGCAGCGTTGAGTTGAAAGTGATCTCGTTCAGTCTATTGACGATTTCCCGCGCCGTTTTGGGCACTTGTCTGCGCTCTAGCGGATTGATCTGGATAAGGACAACATCCGGAGTATCCGTGTTGTAGAACAGCGGATAAAGGGGCGGATTGCCCATGAAACCCCCATCCCAATAAGGCTCGCCGTCAATCTCGACGGCCTGGAACAGTTGCGGCAGACAGGCTGAGGCCATCACCGCATCGATCGTGACTTCCTTTTCGCTGAAGATCCGAATTTTGCCCGAAAAAACATTGGTTGCGGCAATGAACAACTTTAACCCCGAACAACAGTGCACTTTCTCGAAGTCGACGATGTCGTCGACGACGTCCCTGAGCGGATTCATGTTCAGTGGATTGAACTCATAAGGAGAGGCGAAGCGCGACATGACGTCGAAATAAAGATAGCTCGGCGAATGGTCGAGGCTCCATTCTCCCAGCAGAATGTCGAGCGGCGAGCGTTGTATCGGGCTGAACTGGGCGCGTGCGCTGACTTCGCGCCAGAAAGCTTCAAGGCTGGCTCTGGCTCCGTCTTCTCCGCCTGCTTCCATACCACTGGCCATGACAACAGCATTCATGGCACCGGCGGATGTCCCAGTGATGGCATCTATGGCAAAGCGGCTGTCTTCCAGGAACCAGTCGAGCACACCCCAGGTGAAGGCGCCGTGAGCACCGCCACCTTGAAGAGCGAGATTTATTTTCTTGGGCGAGGCCACGACAGCCCTCCGTGATCAGCTGTCATCAGCCTGACAGGCGTTATTGTGCGGTCCAGCCGCCGTCGATCGGCAGGATCGAACCTGTAATTGACGCAGCATCGTCTGAGCACAGGAATGCGGCATAGGCGGCGACCTGCTCGATGGTTACGAATTGTTTGGTCGGCTGGGCCTTCAGCAGAACGTCTTTCTTGACCTCTTCTTCGGTCATGTTGCGCGCTTTCATGGTGTCGGGGATCTGCCGCTCCACCAAGGGCGTCCAAACGTAACCGGGGCAGATCGCATTGACCGTAATGCCTTGTTCGGCAACTTCCAGGGCAACGGTTTTTGTCAGGCCGGCAATTCCGTGCTTCGCAGCCACATAAGCGGATTTATACGGCGAGGCGACTAACGCGTGCGCCGAGGCAGTGTTTATGACCCGGCCCCAACCACGCTTTTTCATACCCGGCAAGGCCGCGCGAACAGCATGGAAGGCAGAAGACAGGTTGATGGCGATGATCGCGTCCCACTTGTCGACCGGGAATTCGTCGACGGGAGAAACATGTTGGATGCCCGCATTGTTTACAAGGATATCGACGGATCCGAATTCCTTCTCCGCGTCGGAGATCATGGCGGCGATTTCATCACCGCTCAGCATGTTTGCACCTGAATAGGTGCAGCGCACACCAAAATCGGTTTCAACGGCCGCGCGGGTCTTCTCGATCTCGTCTGCATCACCGAGGCCGTTGATCACCACATTGGCACCCTTTGCCGCAAATGCTCTGGCACACCCAAGGCCGATGCCGGATGTGGAGCCAGTTACGACGGCGGTTTTGTTGGCAAGCATTCAAGATCTCCCAATGAGAAAAACAGTTGGCCAACATTCGACCAGTTCTCGCCGCGCTGCAACATCGGAATGCTGAAAAGTGATTGACGCGTCACAAATGCTCGACATTGGTCCAATGCGAGTTTTCCAAAGTTGACTAGCGCCGATCCATCTTGTGGGCTCCGGCCAAGGCTTTGCGTGCTTTGGCGCGCGCGGCGGATTTTATTTCGTCCGCCATTGTGTAGTCCTCGGTCCTCAACCCTAGCTTCTCAGCAAAACGCTCGCGGATTAGCCCGTAGAACGTGGCATGGAGGCTGGCGAAGATCCAGACGAAGATGAGCATGGTGCCCATCGGGAATATGGCAGACCTGATTTGCGGCCAAAGTTCGCTGGTGGGCAACAAGCCATCGCTGATGCTGAGCAGCAAGCCCCACATCGCGATCAGAAACCCGGCTAGAAGGCTCATGACCAGGGCTGCAAAAGCCATGGCCCAACCAAGCCCCGACGTTGCCCGCCAGCTTTCTTTCAAGGTGAGGGGGTCGTCGACGGCCGCGGCCGGCAAGACAACCGACAGGCGCTGGACCACCATGAGCGCAATGAAAGGTGCCAGAAAAAGAAGCAGCAGACCGAAGCCGGCGGTTACGGCTGCCAGCAGGGAGGCAACTATGACCAGAGGTATCAGCGACAGCATGCCGATCAACCCCAGGATGATCTGGTTGAGAATGACGCGAATGGTGCGTTTGCCGAACACAATCGGAAAGTCGTTGGCTTCGATCAGAATGCGGCGAACGTAGGCAATCGCAATTGAAAACCCGACCAGCAGGTTGGCGATCGCCGCCAGCGCGCGCAGCGCCCCTCGTCGGCTTCTGCCACTGGCTCCGTCATGTAGGAAACGGTCTTGAAGCCATTTTCAGGCATCAATGTGCCACCAATCGCAAAATTGAGAGCTATTAGAAGAAGGATATAGGCCCAGCCGGTTTTGAAAAGCGTGCCGACGTTGTGCTGTGCCAAGGAAAACGACCGTTCCAGAACGGTAATGAACATATCCTGCTCCCGGATAGACCGCTGTCATTGCCCAAGGTAGGGATTCTGCTCAAAAAACACCAGATGGGGCCGTCCTGGTCAGTTCAGTTCGGGCTTGTCAGCAGTTTCAGGCTGCTCTGTCGCAATGCGGTATCCGGCTGTAATCACAGAGATGCCGAGCACCGTCACGATGATCTGCAGCAACACGTTCAGAACCAGAACCTTGATCTGAATGAGAACGACCGGCAGGCTGGCCCCGGCAAGCGCCAGAACATATTGAAGGCCCATGCTGACGAGCAGGAAAGGAAGAGACAGGACAATCAGCGACCAGAGCATGCGCCAACCCAGTCCGTTGCCGAGCCTGTGCGCTTCCATGATGCCCATCGGCCTTTCAATCGCAACGGCCGGCAAGGCGAGATTCAGCCGCACCAGATGTGGCATGATCCAGAAGAGCATGAGGCCTGCGGCCAGAAGGGTCCCGACAACCGGCGGCAATGCCATACCCAGCAGCGACACCACGATCATGACCGGTATGAGCACCAGCATTGAAATGAAAAACAGCTGGATCAATTTCCAGACAAACTGCAGCTCAAGGGGGCCAAGTCTGAGGTGAAATGTTGCCGGTTGTTCGCCCAGAAGACCGAATCTGTGCCAGGCAACCGCTATGGAGGCGGACGCTGCCAAGGCAACCACAGCGCTGATCAGGATCAAAAGTATGCCGGTGCCCGACAGATTGCCGACTTCGGCTTCCCCTGAGATATCACCGCCTATCATCAGTACGATCAATGACAAGACGAATTGAAGCGCAAACCAGGCTCCGCATGTTTTGAATACCGTTTCGAGATTGCCGAACACAATGGCGATTGAGTCGGTCAGAAGCCGTTTGAACATGCGGTTTCCCTGAAATGAGCCGGAACGAAAGGTCTAAAACTGTCTCGGCCTTGTAATTGTTCGGATTGGCGAATGCAACGAAAGCTGGCAAGCGTGCGGATCGTGCCGGTGTAAATTGTCCTTTTTCGCCGCAGCCTTTAATCCTTCGCTGGAAAGTCGCGCCAAGATGCCTCATATGGTTGGCAAACGTGAAAGGTCCGATTGGTTTCTGTCATGATTGATGATTTCGCAAACCCGCTGCCACGCCGCAATTCCGTCGGTGTGAGCGTTGGCAATGTCATGGTCGGTGGCGGCGCACCGATTGTGGTGCAATCGATGACCAACACAGATACCGCAGATGCGGATTCAACCGTTGCTCAAGTGGCAGCACTGGCTCGTGCCGGGTCGGAAGTCGTGCGGATCACGGTTGACCGGGCAGAGGCCGCCGCCCAGGTGCCGCGGATCAAGGAACGGCTTGATAGAATTGGCGTAGACGTACCGCTGGTCGGCGACTTTCACTATATCGGCCACAAGCTGCTCAATGACTATCCGGACTGTGCCGCCGCTCTCGACAAATACCGGATCAATCCTGGCAATGTCGGCTTCAAGGCGAAGCGTGACACTCAGTTCTCCCAAATCATCGACATTGCGCTCAAACATGACAAGCCGGTGCGGATCGGTGTGAACTGGGGATCGCTTGACCAGGAGCTTTTAACAAAGCTGATGGATGAAAACGCGGAAAGTGTTGCGCCCGTTTCGGCCTCGGCCGTTATGCGCGAGGCGATTATCCAGTCCGGGCTTTTGTCAGCCGAGCGTGCCGAAGCTCTTGGGATGGGACGGGACAAGATCATCCTTTCGGCAAAGGTCAGCCAGGTCCAGGATCTGATCGCCGTTTATTCCGATCTGGCACGCCGGTGCGACTACGCCCTGCATCTTGGCCTGACCGAGGCCGGTATGGGTACCAAAGGGATTGTTTCTTCCGCAGCCTCCATGGGGATCCTGCTTCAGCAGGGCATCGGCGACACCATTCGGGTATCGCTGACGCCGGAACCCGGCGGTGACCGCACCAGGGAAGTGCAGGTCGCGCAGGAGCTTTTGCAGGTCATGGGCTTTCGTGCATTCGTGCCGATTGTCGCCGCATGCCCAGGATGCGGGCGGACAACATCGACTGTGTTCCAGGAACTCGCGGGCGATATTCAGGACCACATTCGGGCGTCCATGCCGTCCTGGCGGGAACAATATCCAGGTGTTGAAAATCTCAACGTTGCTGTCATGGGCTGTATCGTCAACGGCCCGGGCGAGTCCAAGCACGCAGACATCGGCATTTCGCTGCCCGGAACCGGCGAGACACCGTCAGCACCGGTGTTTGTCGACGGTGAGAAAGTTGCAACGCTGCGCGGCGAAGGTATTGCCGACGAGTTCAAGCAGATGGTGCTGGATTATATTGAAAAACGTTATGGACCCGGTCCGAAATCCACTTCGGATGCCGCATAAGGCATCCGGGCCTTCTGATATCAGCTGATAAAGGCGCTCTTCCAGGGAACACGCAGATGATGACGCATGGTGACCCCGAGCCACTGAAGAAGCCGATCCTTGTCATCACGTCACAGGTGGTGCGCGGGGGGATCAGCGGTAGAGGCTTGAGTTTCGCGCTGGAACGGATTGGGCATGATGTCTGGTTCCTGCCTACTATTCTGCTTCCCTGGCATCCCGGGCATGGCAAAGGAACCCGGATCGTTCCGGCAAGCGCCGATTTCAATTCCATTGCCGCGGACCTTGCGGGCTCGGACAAGATTGGTGAAATCGGAGCTGTGATTTCAGGGTATCTTGGTGAGGCTTCGCAAGCGGAAGCCGTTGCCGGTCTGGTGGAAGCCGTCAAACAAAAAGCGCCCGGCACACCTTATTTGTGCGACCCGGTCATGGGTGACCATACCTCCGCCTCCGGAGGTGGTCTTTACGTTCCCGAGGCAACGGCGCATGCGATACGTGACCGGCTGGTTCCACTTGCGGATATCGTCACACCCAACACATTTGAGCTCGGTTGGCTGACAGGCCGGACTGTTGAAAGCGAACTTGACGCACTGGCAGCCGCTCGGACCCTTTGCAACGAGCGGGTTCTTGTGACCTCCTCACCAGCGATGCGACGGAATGCGATTGCAAATTTGCTGGCGGGGCCTCGAGGTGCTGTTGCCGCCGAGCATGCGGCCATTGCGAACCCGCCGCACGGAACGGGTGATCTGATTGCCGGACTGTTCTTGAGCAACTCTCTGGAAGGCCTTGATGACGAAGAGGCTCTCAAAAGGGCTTCTGCCTCGGTTTTTGAGCTTGTTGCGCGAAGTGTCAAAAAGGGTGCTGATGAATTGCTGTTTGCTGAAGAACAGCAGTCGGTTGTCCGCGCCATGGCGCTCGTAACCTCAAGGCGGATATTGGAAGCAAAGTCACGTGCCTGAAGACCGGCCGAAATATGTTGCCGGTGTCGACGGTTGCAAGATCGGCTGGGTCGCGGTGCTCCGTAATCTGACCGATCCGGCTGATATTGCCTTGAAAGTGTTTCCAGCGTTTGCAGACATTCTTCAGCAACAGCCCTTCCTCTCGGTCATTGCCGTCGATATGCCGATTGGTTTGCCGGACACGATCGGACCTGGAGGGCGGGGACCGGAAAAAGCCGTCCGTCGGCACCTTGGTGACCGCCAGTCGTCCGTCTTTCAGGTTCCGGCGCGCCCTGCCGTTTATGAAGAGGATTATCGCCTGGCTTGCGAGGTTGCGATGAGAACGTCGCAACCTCCCAAGAAGGTTTCCAAGCAGTGTTTTTATCTCTTTCCGAAAATGCGCGACATTGATGCGGTTATGACACCGGAGCTGGAGGCACGGGTGTTTGAAGTGCACCCCGAACTTGCCTTCTGGCGGCTGAACGGTGAGCAGGCGATGAGCCTTCCGAAAAAGATCAAAAGCCGGGCCAATCCGGATGGACTGGATCAGCGGCGGGATCTGCTCATGTCACACGGAACGCCGCGAGACTTTCTGGACCAGAAACCACCGCGAGGCTGTGGCCGGGATGACCTTCTGGATGCGGCTGCCAATTCTCTCATTGCCGAGCGGATCTTGAAGGGCGAGGCTGAACCCTTTCCGAAGGACTATCGGCGAGACGACCGGGCCTTGCGGATGGCGATCTGGGCGTGATGCAAAATTGGACGCGTTTCAAGGCTCCCGGCTTAGAACTCAAAGCGTTTCAAGCAGACCCAGAATATCGGCCTTAAGATCAGTTCCTCTCACGATGCCGCCATGGCATGGAATGATCATGTTCGGCGTCTCATGCTCCAAGCACTCTTGAGCCCAGGCTGAAAACATCTCTTTGTCAGCAAGGCCGTATTTCGGGAATGTCTTCAGGAAGCCAAGAGCTGGTTCAGGAGTATTCTTGTCCGAAACGCCGCAAAATGCATCTGTGACAACCCAGGCAACGCCGCCATCGCCCTTCACTCGGAGCCAAACCTCGCCGGTTTTCAGACCATCGGGCTCAAGAAGGGTAATATGGTCAGGGAGAGCTTCGGCCAGTGCGGACAATGAACCGAATGGCGTTCCGGTGATTTTTTCAAGTCTTGGCCTGGCATTCTCGGAGCAAACCGGCTTTGCGTGCGGGTACGCTTCAATGTGCTCAGGAACGGCCTTGTTGTGATAGTGGTTGGGTGCCAGCAGGAAGCGGATCGGGGCCGCTTCGGCGGCGACACCGCTGGTCTTTTCAACGGGGCTATAAAGACACGTCCCGCCGCCCTCAAGACCGACGACATTGCATCTGAGATTGCCGCGCTGGATGGTCCAGAGGCTTTCGTGTCCCTCTATCCGGACAAGGGTAGCTGCAGGCCTGCTCATGACGTCTCCATAGCGGTGAGCTGTTCGCACAAAAGGTCGACGAGGTGCCTGCCTGCGTTGTTTTTTCCTCCAGCCGGTTCTGGGTGTGGACACCCATCACCGCCGACACCAGCCCCTTGGCAAAAGCTTTGATGTCTGTCGAAGTTGATATTCGTCCGGCATCGAGTGCGTTCTGCAGGCAAGCCTCGAAACAGTTTTCCAGCGCGTCCCAATAGTGTCTGGCCGCCTTGTCCAGGTCGGCGCTGCCGACCCGTGCATTCTCGATACCGGTATTGACGACGAGGCATCCATAAGGGCTCGAAGTCATCGAGCCATCGGTTATCAGGGACCTGAGAAAAGCAATGATTTCGGGGATGCTGCCACTGTCCCTCATGGGCTCCATTGCGATCGAATTTGCCTGTTCGGAATAAAACCGGAGTGCGGCAAGATACAGTCCCTCCTTGCCACCAAATTCACTCCGGAGCGCAAACTGATTGAGCCCGGTCAGGCGTTCCAGCTCACGGACACCCAGTGCCTGGTAGCCGTGTTGCCAGAAAGCGTAGGTGGCACGCTTCACAACTTCTTCGGGGTCATAACCCTTTGGTCTAGCCATAAGACTGTTTCTCTTCATTTGTATAGAAACTAATTTCTATGCAATTGTAGAGAAATGTCAATGCCAGATTTTTCGTAACGGAAACGATGCGCTTCGCCTTGCGTCAGTCCGTGATTTTCTCTTTCAAAGAGAACCTGTTAAAAGGCCGTCCTGCCACAGTCACACCACTGCCGGCCATTTCGGGACATCTCAGGGTTTTGGAAATTCGCATGAGCGACAAGAGCATCTATGAAAACCTCACTCAGCTTGGAACATCCACCGGGTTGCCGGAGGATCCGGAGAAGGCCGTCCTGGAAAAGGTGCCAAACCCCCAGGCTGGGACCGGCTATATGGTGCGGTTCGTCGCACCGGAATTTACATCCCTTTGCCCCATTACGGGGGCGCCGGATTTCGCGCATCTGGTGATTGACTATGTCCCCAAGGATTTTCTGGTTGAGAGCAAGTCCTTGAAATTGTTTCTGGGCTCTTTCCGCAACCACGGGGCATTTCATGAGGATTGCACGATCTCAATTGCAAAGCGTCTCGTCGACCTGCTCCAGCCGGACTGGCTGAGGATCGGCGGTTACTGGTATCCGCGGGGCGGAATTCCGATTGATGTTTTTTATCAAACGGGGACCGCGCCGGAAGGTGTCTGGATCCCGGATCAGGGCGTGCCGCCCTATCGCGGCAGAGGATGAGTCTTTCGCAAAGCCAATTGTGAGCGTTCAGGCTGCTTAGGGTGTCGGCAGGGTCAGGCCCGGAGCTTTTTCGATTGTCTGTGTGACCACCATCTCGAAGTTTGGTGCCTTGGTGTCATAGACTGCCTTGACGATAAAACTGTCAGCCCGCCGGACCCAATAGGTGTAACGGTTTTCCGTGACCATGCCTTGGCTGACTGTGATATCGGCTGCGACTACATCCAGAGTTTCGCCGTCGACTTCTTCTTCTGAACAAGCTGCATTCCGAATGGTTTCCGCGTTCGCCAACTTGTCTGCCCGGGCCTGGTCAGCATTGCCACCCGTGTCCATCTCCCGGATCTTTTGCCAGCTCTTTCCATCATCTGCTGATTGGTAGAGCACGTTCTCATATCCAAGAACCCAGGGACCTGCCGGCTCGGTTGGAACTGTCAGATAGTGATTCTCGTTCAGATATAAAAATTCATTGGTTGAAGGCGGAGCGCCCTTGAAGGCGTTGATCGCGATCGTTTTTGTTGGAACGCCCTGATCGAGCTGCAGATAAAGCTCGGTGAAGCGGTCCTGGCACGGATCCGCCAGGGCGACTTGTCCTGACAGTCCCAGAAAAAGAACAGCGCTCACAATCGACTTCATGAAAACCCCCGTCGAAATCTGAAACAGAAGATGATTGTCAGGCATGGAACACCGTTTGCGTTCGCCTGACAATCTTGTTCCTCACCAACTCGCGTGGTGAAATCGACCTTATTCAGCCGGTGCAGCAGCGCCGGTGCTGGATGTGAAGGCCTTTTCCTTGATCTCCTGAAACTTGTCCGACATTTCAGACAGCCGCGCATCCCATTCGGGGTTCGGCACCTGGCCGTCGGTCACCTTGAAATAGACCTGCATCATCAGTGTGATGGCCAGCGGCTCCAGCACTGCAGCCTTCACCGCCCAGGCAAAGACAAGGGCAAACACCAGCGCGCCAAAACTCCAGGAGCCGGGTATCAGGTAAACAATCGCCGCAGCCGGCGCGAGCATCACCAGGAACACCACAAAGGCGAGGAGATAAGTGAAAAGTGCGATGAAGGCGGCATTCTTCAACATGGGCTTATAGTTCTGGCCGTAAAGCACCAGAGCTTCACGGGCCGAACCCCAGGCATTGTCCGAGCGGGTCCGGATCGCGTGCGCCAGGATAACCTCGTCCACAAAACCGACTGCAACCTTCAAGAAAGCCCGGAAAAGGGACATCAGTCCGTTCAAGCCCGGGACCGGCAGGATCGAGGCAATGCCTTCGGCAAATCTGCTGATAGACCGGACAACGCCTTTGATCAACTGATCCAGACCGAAAAGGGCGCTGGACTGGACAAAGCGGTCTTTTACGACACTCGCACCATAAGAAACCTGTCCTTGGCCGTCCGGCAGTTCCTTGCCGTCCATCAGCTCCACCAGAACCGCGATGTGACCGGCCTTTACGGTGTAAAGCAGGTATTCGCGCAAGAGGTAAATCGCTGTGGCGGTCAGGCCGAAACCCAGCAACCCACCCCAGAAGGCGAAGCCGGCCTGGCTGTCAGGCCCGCCAATCCAGCCGAGACCATAGCCGACACCGGCACCAAGGCCGGTCGCGATCACATAGGCGGCGGCCATGGCGCCATAAACGATCACTCGAAAAATAAGATAAGGCAAAGTCTGCACCATCAGGCCGATGGCGCGTCCGAAATCAAAGTCCCACATATATCGTCTCCGGTATCCGAATAGTTCGGAAGGCGTTCAATGCGGGTTACCTTAGGTCAGTGCTCAAAAGTGCGATGTGACGACAATCACGGGACAGCGGTTGCGGGCTTCCTGCATCACGCGCAACCAAAAACCGCCCGGGAAGCGCTTGTCTCTCTCGATCAGGCCGGTGACGAAGTTGGAAAGTCTGACCAGACTTGAAGCCTGTTCAATCGGTTATCCGGCTGAGATGTTCACCAAATATCAGTGCGTTGCCGTCCGGGTCCTTTGTTTCGAACTCACGCATCTCCCAGGGCTGGTCGCCAATGTCCTCAGTGATGTTGGCTCCGGCCTTTCTTGCCAGTGCGTAGTAGTCGTCGATGCCTTCGACGAAGCAATAGGCCGTCCTTGGGTGAAGCGCGTCGCCCCCTGTCAGGTGGAGCTCAATCTTGTCTCTGCCGAGAATGGCATAACGCGCAGGCTCTCCTTCGCTATCCGCCCATTCGAAACGAACCTCGAACAGCAACCTGTCGCGGTAATAGGCGACAGCTGTAGCCACGTCACTAACGGGAAACACCGGCGCGATGAGGGAAAGTTGGGATGAATTTGGATCTGACATGGAAATCTCCCAGAGAACGCCGCAGGAACTTCGCGGTAGACTGTGAGCCGAAGTATTTCTCCGCTGGGCAGCGTCTTATTATCAGGCCCTCAACAAAGTCAGAGGTCCCGGAGCAGTCGCAATCAGGTGTCCGAAAGCAGGTTGGCTTTTTGGAAAATCTCACCTTAAGATAGAATAGCAGGTTAGGGGTTTTGGGGAAAATTTTATGTTCGGCTCTAGCTTAATCAAGCCGCTCTTCGCTTTATTTACTGCGTTTTCCTGGTCTACTGCAGCGATAAGCAGCGAATATATTTCATGTCCTGCTGATTTCGTGAGTTTTCACGAGAATTCCGGTGTTGGTGAAGGTGTTTACTATAAGTATAAATCGAGACATTCCGACGATGAATGGCGTCCAGCAAGCATTCGCAGGGTGAACAGTCTTCTGGTGTCAGAATTTGAGAGCGAAGTTCCGGTCGAAGCGATCTATTACACGACTGCACCAAAGCGCGAGAATTATTACCTCGTCAAAAGCGGCAAACTGTCGGAGACCTTTGAATACAGGAAGAGCGCGCTTGTCGGGTATGGTGACAATCTCAAAAGGGCTCTTAGAGCTGAGTTCGACAAAAGATTTTCCCGTCCTCCGTTCAACGCTAATCTTGTCGCGGACGTCGACCTGGACGTTTACCAGGATGTCCACCTCAGTGCATTGCCATCCGGATCGTCACTGGTCTCAAGGGCTCGATACCTGTTCGACAAAAAGAAGGGTTGGCACCTCACCTTCAATGATGGCACCGATACGTTTAGCGATGTTACCAAACGAAGTAACTTTGCGTTCCCTGGCAACATGAACTTGTCGGGCGACACTTTGAACCACATCCTGGAAGTGGTGATGCAAAGATATGGCGGGCCCGGTAAGGTATGTGTGAGAATATACAGGACCTTAAGAGCTGATCATGTCGGCCTTTACTTGGCCTTCAATGATATATTTTTAAACTCGACGCCAACATCGGTGAATTTCACTCTCAAATTTTTCGAAGAAAACTGAAGAAATGGCAGAGGTGTCAGAAGAGTACGACAAGACGCTGGTTCAGATCTGGCGCACCAACTACATCACCGTGTTCGAGACCAAAGACGTCGGCTGGCAGGAGCTTGTTGCGGTCGCGTCGCTGCTTGCATTGCTGAGCGTCTATTGTGCTCCTTTCCTGGGGCTTCAAGAAAAGCTTGCGACTGTCGCATTTCAAACCAGCTTCATTTTGCTTTTGATCATCGTACTTTCGCTCGTTACGGCCATGGCGAGAATTCTATTCCAAATAGAAAGCATCCAACCCCGAAGGGTCTTTATGCTTCTCGCCGGCCATTACACCGTAACGCTGGTAACCGTTCTTACTGCCGTTTTCATTTGGGGCGATGCATTCCCCCTTTATAACGACATCGAAAGTCTCTCATTGGCCTACCCAGCGCTTGCGGCCGCCTTTTTCGTGCTGATGACATTCTCCGACGTCTTGTCGCTCAAGAAGAACGATGATGGCGGGCGGGTTTCCGGCTTTGTTATAAAGCCGCGATTCCGGATATGGCTGCAGCAATTTCCGTGTTTGTGGTCGTAAATTACTGCAACTACAAAATTTTCAGCGATTTCGTGGACTCAGGCTCAACGCAGAGTATCTTTTATCAAGTGATACAGTCGGCCTCGGGCACCCTTTCTGGAAACTGATAGCCTTCCAAGGACGTGGAAAGAGCAACGGGCTTGCCAGGCTTGGTGTCATCAAGGCCGCTGGTTAAGCGGCCCTGAACTTGTCGTTCGTGCGTAATTCGCCTTAGCTCGTCACAAGGTTCCGGAGCACATAGTGCAGAATGCCACCGGCCTTGATGTATTCCAGCTCATCCTCGGTATCGACACGGCACAGGCACTCGATGGTTTTGGTGGTGCCGTCCTCATAGGTGACTTCCATATCCATCATCTGGCGCGGCTGAATGTCGGCGATGCCCTTGATGGTGACGCGCTCCTTGCCGGTGATGTTGTGCGACTGCCAGCTTTCGCCCTCCTTGAAGGTGAGTGGAATGACGCCCATACCGACCAGGTTAGAGCGGTGAATGCGCTCGAAAGACTGGGCGATCACGGCTCGCACACCAAGCAGACTGGTGCCTTTGGCCGCCCAGTCACGGGACGACCCTGTGCCGTATTCCTTGCCCGCAAAGACGACCAGCGGCGTGCCGGCTTCCTTGAATTCCATGCAGGCGTCGTAGATCCATTCCTTCTTGCCATCCTTCATGGTGACGCCGCCTTCAACGCCCGGAACCATCTGGTTCTTGATGCGGATGTTGGCGAATGTGCCGCGCATCATGACTTCGTGGTTGCCACGGCGCGAACCGTAGGAATTGAAGTCCTTTTGAGCGACCTGATGCTCAGAGAGATATTTCCCTGCCGGGCTGTCGAGTTTGATCGCGCCAGCCGGTGAAATGTGGTCGGTGGTGATGCTGTCCAGGAAAAGGCCCATGACCGCGGCGTCGTTGATGTCATGAAGCGGCTTCGGCTCCATGGTCATGCCTTCGAAGTAAGGCGGGTTCTGGACATAGGTCGATGACACCGGCCAGGTGTAGGTGAGGCCGCCCTCCACCTTGATTGCCTGCCAATGCGCGTCGCCCTTGAAGACGTCGGAATAGCGCGTGCGGAACATGTCCTCATTGATGGAGGAGCGGATCAGATCGCTGATCTGTTCCGTCGTCGGCCAGATGTCCTTCAGATAGACAGGGTTGCCGTCCTTGTCATTCCCAAGAGGGTCCTCGGTAATATTGATGTTGAGATTGCCGGCAATTGCATAGGCGACAACCAGCGGCGGCGAGGCCAGATAGTTGGCGCGCACATCCGGGTTGACGCGGCCTTCGAAGTTGCGGTTGCCCGACAATACGGAACAGGCAATCAGGTCGTTGTCGTTGATTGCTTTTGAAATTGCCGGGTCCAGTGGACCGGAGTTGCCGATACAGGTCGTGCAGCCATAACCGGCAAGATCAAAGCCAAGTGCATCGAGGTCGCCCTGCAGGCCCGCTTTTTCCAGGTAGTCGGTCACCACCTGGGAACCCGGAGCCAGTGAGGTTTTCACCCAGGGTTTGACGTCCAGTCCTTTTGCCAGGGCGTTGCGGGCCACAAGCCCGGCGCCGATCAGAACGGAGGGATTGGATGTGTTGGTGCAGGATGTGATCGCTGCGATGACGACGTCACCGTTGCCCAGGTCGTGGCCCTTGCCGTCAACGGTGACACGTTTGTCGAGTTCGCCCGCTTTCTTGAACTCTTCCGCCATGGTCGTGGCAAAGCCGGATGCGGCATCGGAGAGGTTGATACGGTCTTGCGGACGCTTCGGACCGGAAATGGCCGGTACGACGGTGGAAATGTCGAGTTCCAGCGTGTCGGTGAATTCAGGCTCTTCGCCGCCGGTGCGGAACATGCCCTGGGCCTTGGAATACTCTTCGACCAGTGCAACACGGTCCTTGTCGCGCCCAGTAGCTTCCAGGTACTTCAGTGTTTCCTTGTCGACCGGGAAAAAGCCGCATGTCGCGCCGTATTCGGGTGCCATGTTGGCGATCGTGGCTGCATCCTCAAGGCTGAGATTGTCGAGGCCCGGACCAAAGAATTCAACGAATTTGCCGACAACACCCTTCTGGCGCAGCATTTCAACCACGCGCAGCACAAGGTCGGTGGCGGTGATGCCTTCGTTCAGCTTTCCGGTCAGCTTGAAGCCGATGACTTCCGGTATCAGCATGGATATCGGCTGGCCGAGCATGGCTGCTTCCGCTTCGATACCGCCGACACCCCAGCCGAGAACGGCAAGACCATTGACCATGGTGGTGTGGCTGTCGGTGCCAACAAGCGTATCAGGATAGGCGATTGTCTCGCTGCCCTCTTCCCGGGTCCAGACGGTCTGGGCCAGATACTCAAGGTTCACCTGGTGGCAAATACCGGTTCCAGGGGGGACTGCACGGAAGTTGTCGAAGGCAGACTGACCCCAGCGCAGAAACTCATACCGTTCCTGGTTGCGTTCGTATTCCAGATCGACGTTTTTCTTGAACGCGTCTTTGGTGCCGAAAAAGTCGATCATGACAGAGTGGTCGATGACAAGATCGACCGGAACCTGAGGGTTCACCTTCTTCGGATCGCCGCCAAGCTTCACGGCCGCGTCGCGCATGGCGGCCAGGTCCACCACGGCCGGCACACCGGTGAAATCCTGCATCAGGACTCGGGCCGGGCGATAGGAAATTTCATGTGTGGACTTTTTCGTCTTGAGCCATTCCGCACAAGCAACAATGTCTTCTTTGGTTACGGAGCGCCCGTCTTCGAACCGCAGAAGGTTTTCAAGGACAACTTTCAGCGAAAACGGCAGTTTGGAGACGCCCTCAAGGCCGTTCTTTTCCGCTTCCGGGATCGAGAAATAGGAATAGGTCTTGCCGTCTGCGGTCAGCGTTTTCTTACACTTGAAGCTGTCGAGGGACTGGGTCACGACGTGCAATCTCCTTCATTTTGCAAAGGCCCGGCTGCGTTTGTTCCAGTGCCCGGCATACTCTCTCAAAGCGCTGGCCTGGAGCAGGACAACTCCATCGACAAGCGCAGTTTCGCGGGGTGCGGTAGAGAGCCTCTCCCTCTTTCGCCGCCGCAATTCTGTGATGCGCTCCTATAGCAATCTTTGGCGATGTTCACCAGACGGGGCTCAGATGCACGAAGCTTATTTAAGGTCGCTGACTGATCGCTTGAAGTGGCAATCACGCGCTTTTTGACGAGCTGGGCGTAAGGCGTGCCGCGGCGTGAAAAATCCCGTATTTATCGAATGGAAAGATATTGCATACCATTGTATACTGAATTAAAACCGCGCTCAGCCAGCTTCTCCCGGCTCGCCAGACAAACTGCGATCCGGTGGTCAAGCTTCAAACAACACCAGGACGCCGGGACCATCATGAGCTTGTATCAAGACTACCTGAAAGAGATCGACACGCGCAAAGAACAAGGCTTGCATCCAAAGCCGATAGAAGACGGCGCCTTGTTGGAGGAAATCGTTGCCCAGATCAAAGATCAGGGAAACGAGCACAGGGAAGCGTCTGTCAAGTTCTTCATCTATAACACCTTGCCCGGTACAACGAGCGCTGCCGGTGTCAAAGCCAAGTTTCTGAAAGAGATCATTCTTGGCCAGGCTGATGTTGCCGAGATCTCCCCATCCTTTGCCCTTGAGCTGCTTTCACACATGAAGGGCGGTCCTTCGGTGGAGGTTCTGCTCGACCTGGCCCTCGGCGAGGATCAGGCCATTGCAGCAGATGCAGCCGACGTCCTGAAAACGCAGGTGTTTCTTTATGAGGCGGATACGAACCGCCTGAAAGAGGCTTTGGCCAGTGGCAACGCGATTGCCAAAGACATCATCGAGAGTTACGCGAAGGCGGAATTCTTCACGAGACTTCCGGAGATCGACGAAGAAATCAAGGTCGTGACCTATATCGCCGCCGAAGGCGATATTTCCACCGACCTTCTGTCACCGGGCAACCAGGCTCATTCCCGCGCCGATCGGGAACTGCATGGCAAGTGCATGATCTCCGAGCGTGCGCAGGAGGAAATTCAGGCGCTGAAACTGCAGCACCCGGACAAGCAGGTGATGCTGATCGCAGAGAAGGGCACCATGGGTGTGGGCTCCTCGCGCATGTCCGGCGTCAACAATGTTGCGCTCTGGACCGGCAAGCAGGCGAGCCCCTATGTGCCTTTCGTGAACTTCGCACCTATCGTGGCCGGCACCAATGGCATCTCTCCCATTTTCCTGACAACCGTTGGCGTGACCGGCGGCATCGGCATCGACCTCAAAAATTGGGTCAAGAAGCTGGATTCCGACGGCAACCCGATCCTTAACAACGACGGCAATCCGGTTCTGGAACAGAAATACTCGGTTGAGACCGGCACTGTCCTGACCATCAACACCAAGAAGAAGAAGCTTTACAACGAAGGCGGCGATGAAGAACTTGTCGATGTCGGCTCTTCGTTCAATCCGCAAAAGCTCGAATTCATGAAGGCAGGCGGGTCCTACGCGATCGTTTTCGGCAAGAAGCTTCAGAGCTTTGCCTGCGAGACGCTCGGTGTCGAACTGAAATCCGCTTTCGCTCCTTCCAAGGAAGTGTCTCTTGAAGGCCAGGGCCTGACCGCGGTCGAAAAAATCTTCAACAGGAATGCGGTCGGTGTCACGCCGGGCAAGGTTCTGCATGCGGGCTCCGACGTTCGCGTCAAGGTGAACATCGTCGGTTCACAGGACACCACCGGCCTGATGACTTCTCAAGAGCTTGAGGCCATGGCGGCCACAGTTCTTTCGCCGACTGTTGACGGTGCCTACCAGTCCGGTTGCCATACCGCATCGGTCTGGGATTTGAAGGCTCAGGCAAATACGCCGAAACTGATGGCGTTCATGCACAAGTTTGGCCTGATCACCGCACGCGACCCGAAAGGCGTCTATCATTCCATGACGGACGTGATCCACAAGGTCTTGAACGACATCACTGTGGATGACTGGGCGATCATTATCGGCGGCGATTCCCATACCAGAATGTCCAAAGGCGTCGCATTTGGTGCAGATTCCGGAACAGTTGCTCTTGCCCTAGCGACCGGGGAAGCAACCATGCCGATCCCTGAATCGGTCAAGGTGACTTTCAAGGGACAAATGGCCGATCACATGGACTTCCGCGACGTTGTTCATGCAACCCAGTCGCAGATGCTCAAGCAGTTCGGAGACAACGTTTTCCAGGGCCGGATCATCGAAGTACACATTGGAACGCTGCTTGCGGACCAGGCCTTCACTTTCACCGACTGGACGGCGGAAATGAAGGCCAAGGCGTCGATCTGCATTTCTGAAGACGCGACGCTGATTGAATCGCTCGAGATTGCGAAGAGCCGTATTCAGGTCATGATCGACAAGGGCATGGACAATGAAGTTCAAATGCTTCAGGGCCTGGTCGACATCGCCGACAAGCGTATCGCGGAAATCAAGTCCGGAGAAAAGCCGGCTCTGACGCCGGATGCCAACGCCAAGTATTTCGCGGAAGTCGTCGTCGATCTTGATGAGATCAATGAACCGATGATTGCCGATCCGGATGTGAACAACGCTGATGTTTCCAAGCGCTATACCCACGACACGATCCGGCCAATTTCCTACTACGGTGCGGAAAAGAAGGTCGATCTCGGTTTTGTCGGGTCCTGCATGGTGCACAAGGGCGATGTGAAAATCGTCGCCCAGATGCTGCGTAATCTGGAAAAGGAAAAAGGCAGCGTCGAGTTCAAGGCTCCATTGGTTCTTGCCGCACCGACCTACAACATCATCGATGAGTTGAAGGACGAGGGCGACTGGGAAGTGCTGCAGAAGTACTCCGGCTTTGAGTTTGATGACACTTCGCCCAAAAACACTGCCCGGACCGAATACGAGAACATCCTCTATCTGGAGCGGCCTGGCTGTAACCTGTGCATGGGCAACCAGGAGAAGGCTGCAAAGGGCGATACGGTTCTGGCGACGTCAACACGTCTCTTCAAGGGGCGTGTGGTCGAGGACTCCGGCGACAAGAAAGGTGAGTCCCTGCTTGCTTCAACGCCAGTCGTAGTTCTGTCAGCAATCCTCGGCAGAACGCCAACAGTGGATGAGTACAAGACAGCCGTTGAGGGTATCGACCTGACCAAGTTCGCTCCGCCGCTTCAAAAGCCGCTGGATGCCAAGTCGGTGCACTTCTAAGACGACCGGCAGCGGCGGCAAGCCGCCGCTGCCTCAGGTTTGACCGTCATTCGAAACACCATCGGGTGACAGGCATAAAAAAAGCCCGGGTCCTGCCCGGGCTTTTGTCTTTCGTTCCTGATGTTATCAGGCAGATGCCTTATTCGCCGCACGTTCAGCACGCTTGCGCTCATGCGGGTCGAGCATCGCTTTGCGCAGCCGGATGGAACTTGGTGTGACTTCCACCAGTTCATCGTCCGAGATATAGGACAGTGCAGCCTCCAGCGTCAGTTTCATCGGCGTTGTCAGCTTGACCGCGTCATCCTTGCCGGCAGAGCGGATGTTGGTGAGCTGCTTGCCTTTCAGAACATTGACTTCCAGATCGTTGCCGCGCGTGTGCTCGCCAACAATCATGCCCGGATAAACCTTGGTTCCAGGCTCTATCATCATCGGGCCCCGGTCTTCCAGGTTGAAAAGAGCATATGCGACAGCTTCGCCGGTTCCGTTGGAAAGAAGAACACCGGTGTGACGGCCCTGGATCGGCCCTTTGTAAGGCTCATATCCATGGAACAGGCGGTTGAAGATCGCCGTGCCACGCGTATCCGACAAGAGTTCTGCCTGGTACCCGATCAGTCCACGCGTTGGTGCGTGGAAGACCAGTCGCGTCCGGCCACCACCGGACGGTTTCATTTCAAGCAGATCCGCTTTTCTCTCCTGAAGTTTCTGAACAACGATGCCTGAATGCTCCTCGTCGACGTCGATGATGACTTCTTCGATCGGCTCTAGCCGGTTGTTGGCATCGTCATATTGATAGACGACGCGCGGTCGGCCGACACCAAGTTCAAAGCCTTCGCGGCGCATGTTTTCAATCAGGATCGCCAAAAGCAATTCGCCGCGGCCCGACACGATGAAGGCATCCGGTTCGTCCGTGTCTTCCACCTTCAGGGCAACGTTGCCTTCGGCTTCCTTCTTAAGGCGCTCGCGGATAACACGGGACTGAACCTTCGAGCCTTCTGTGCCCGCAAGCGGACTGTCATTGACGCGGAAGGTCATGGAAAGCGTCGGTGGGTCAATCGGCTGCGCCTGGAGTGGCTCGTCAACACCCGGTGCGCAAAGCGTGTCGGCAACCGTTGCCTTTGTCAGGCCGGCTATGGCAACGATGTCGCCTGCTTCGCCCTTTTCGATCGGCTGGCGCTCCAGTCCGCGGAAAGCGAGAATTTTTGAAACACGCCCGGTTTCGACAGAGCCACCGTCGCGGGACAATGCCTTGAGGGGCATGTTCGGCAAGGCCGTGCCGGAGGCGATGCGGCCGGTGAGAATGCGGCCAAGGAACGGATCGGATTCAATTGTTGTCGCCAGCATGCGGAATTCGCCCGGCTCCGCAGCAGGAGCCGCGACCTTGTCGAGCACCATATCGAAGAGCGGATCCATATTGTCCTGCGGGCCTTCCGGCTCCAGCGCCATCCATTCCTGCTTGGCCGATCCGTAAAGAACCGGGAAATCCAGCTGGTCTTCATTGGCATCAAGGGCTGCGAACAGATCGAACACTTCGTCGAGGACTTCTTCTGCGCGCTGTTCCGGCTTGTCGATCTTGTTGATGGCGACAATCGGCTTGAGGCCGAGCTTGAGTGCCTTGCCGAGCACGAATTTGGTCTGCGGCATGGGGCCTTCTGCTGCATCAACCAGAAGGATAACGCCGTCGACCATGTGCAGAATACGCTCCACTTCTCCGCCAAAGTCGGCGTGGCCGGGAGTGTCGACAATGTTGATCCGCGTGTCTTTCCAGACCAGCGAGGTTACTTTCGCCAGGATGGTAATGCCGCGTTCGCGCTCAATGTCATTGGAATCCATCATGCGCTCTTCGGTGCGCTGATTGTCCCGGAATGCGCCCGATTGTTTCAAAAGGACGTCAATGAGCGTTGTTTTGCCATGGTCAACGTGCGCGATGATGGCAATATTACGAAGGTTCATGTGTGGGCTCCAAAAGACAGAGCGGGCCCCCGCGGACCCGCACACATTGTCTCGAATTCAGGTAATTTCGGATCGGCACCCGGCCGAATTTGGCGCCTTTATACGTGCGGCGCGTGAATTGTGCAATGCGATGTCCATTCGTTGCATTGACTTGGTGAAGATTCACCCCTAGTTCGTAAGGTAACCTTACTAAAAAAGGGGCGGGAATGGGTCTTCCGGAACCGAATGTCGGCGTCACCATGCTGGTCGTGGATCTTGCACGGTTGTTGCGACGGAATTTTGAAGCTGAGCTCAGCAAGGTCGATACCGGCCTGACCGCAGGTGAAGCGCGCACGCTGTTCTATGTCTGGCGTTTGCCCGGTCAGCGGCAGGCTGTGCTCGCCGATGCCATGTATGTCGAGCCGATGACCCTGGTCGGGTATCTCGATACGCTGGAAAAAGCCGGACTGATCAATCGCTGCACAGACCCGAGTGACAGACGTGCCAAACTGGTTGAGCTGACCCCGAAGGCCCAACCACTTTTGGAAAATATCGGAACGGCACTTCATGCTGTGCGGTCAAGGGCGCTGGAAAACATTCCCCCTGACAAAAGACAAGTATTGGAAATGCTGCTGCAAACCATGAAGGACGGTTTGCTTGAGGAGGTTTCCAAAGGAAAACAGAAATGACGTCCACAAGCCCGACCATGAGCGCAAGACGGACCTCGCTTCTGGGGGCCGGGCTTGTTGCCATCGGTCCCATATCAATGGCGCTTTATACACCGGCCATGCCGACGCTTGTCGAAGCCTTCGGAACAACGGACGGTGTCGTCAAACTGACCTTGACCTCCTATTTTGCGGGCTTCGCGCTGGCGCAGCTCGTTTGTGGTCCGCTTTCCGACGCCTTCGGCCGCAAGCCGACCGCAATGGCTTTTCTACTGCTCTATCTGACATCAAGCATCTTGGCGACATTCGCACCAACCGTGGAATTCATGTTGGTGGCGCGGGCATTGCAGGGTGTTGGGGCTGCCGTTGGAATTGCCGTTTCCCGGGCGATCGTACGCGATCAGTTTACCGGTGAAGCTTCGGCCAGGATCATGAATACGATTGCCATGATGCTGGCGGTCGGGCCGGCCATTTCTCCGACAATCGGAGGCTTTGTTCTTGAACTGTCGGGTTGGCGGGAAATCTTCTGGTGCATGGTTGTCTATGGCCTTGCTCTCATGATCGCCGTTTCCTTCTTTCAGACGGAAACCAACCCCGATCCAGGCAGGCATCACCTCAAGCCGCGTCGTCTTGCGTCGAACTACATGACCTTGTTGACCGATCCGCGTTTCATGTCGCCTGCGCTTCTTATCGGATGTGGCCTTGGAAACCTTTATACATTCGCGACAATCCTGCCCTTCGTTCTCATTCACAAGGTCGGTCTGTCGCCTTCAGAGTTTGGATTGACCATGGTTTTGCAGTCCGGTTCGTTCATTGTCGGGACTGTTCTGACAGGCCGTTTGCTGCGGTTCGTGGAAGCAAAAAAACTCGTGCCTTTCGGTTTGGCGCTCTGGGTGGTTGCCGCTTTGCTGATGAGCTTTCTGACGCTGACACAGGAGCCGAGTATCGCCACGGTCATGGCACCGGTCGGCCTGTTCACGTTTGCATTGGCGCTGGTTTTGCCGGCCAGTTTCACCGAAACTCTTGCGCCGTTCCCAGGTATTGCCGGCGCTGCATCGTCCATGGTCGGGTTCTTGCAGTGTGGTGTCGCAATTGTTGCGAGCGTCATCATCGCTCTATTGGGTGATCAGTTGCTTGGCTTCGGCGTGGTGCTGCCGCTTGTACCAATTGCCGGAATTGTGGGATATCTGGTCTTTAAAAGCCGGATACCGCAAACAGCGGCCGCAGAATAGCTCAATTCCGTCGTCTGCGGCACAGCAGGTCGACAACGGCTTGACCCTTTATCGTGAAAGAGGCATCAGGTGCCTGCGAAAAGGGATTACAAGTACCGTGAAAGCCGCCGAATACCGTCTTCCTGACTGCCGCCCGCATGTCATGGGCATCTTGAACGTCACCCCGGATTCGTTTTCCGACGGCGGGCACCACGATGCGGCAAATGAAGCGCTTGATCATGCCAGAACGATGATTGCGGAAGGCGCGGACATTCTGGATGTCGGCGGCGAGAGCACCCGGCCGGGTTCGGAGCCGATTTCGCTTGATGTTGAATGGTCGCGTCTCGATCCGGTCCTGGAAGGTGTTATCGCCCTTGGAACGCCTGTCTCCATCGACACCTATAAGGCCGAAATTGCGCGACGCGCCTGCAAGGCGGGGGCCGTCATCGTCAACGATGTCTGGGGTCTTCGGAAAGATCCGGAAATGGCGGACGTTGTCGCGGAAGCCAAGGTGCATGTGGTGATGATGCACAATCGGGAAAGCGCTGACGCCGATCTGGATATTCTCAGCGACATCGACCGTGCATTTGAAACTTCCATGGAATTGGCAGACCGCGCAGGGATCCCCAAGGAAAAACAGCTTCTCGACCCGGGGTTTGGTTTCGGAAAAACCATCGACCAGAATTTTATCATCTTGAATCGCTTCGAAAGCCTTCAGAAGCATGGTCTTCCTCTATTGGCCGGAGCATCGCGCAAGCGGATGGTGGGAACCGTCTTGAATGCTGACATGGAAGAGCGGCTTTTCGGCTCGCTTGCCGTCCATCTTACAGCCATGACAAAAGGTGCGGTCATAGTACGTGCACATGACGTGCGTCCACATGCCGAGTGCGTGCGTATGTTGGAGGCAACCTGGCTGGAACGGAACCCGATCTGAATGCCCATAAGTGAAAACTCTCCGCTTGCTCCAACACGATGTGCCTTGGGGCTTGGATCCAACCTTGGTGATCCGCAAGCAAATCTTGAACACGCCGTCCAGCTGCTGGACCAGACCAGTGGCCTCACGGTCGTGAGGCGCTCGTCCGACTACCGCACACCTCCCTGGGGGCCGGTTCCGCAGGATGACTACGTCAACATATGCCTGGTGGTGGATACGACACTGTCTCCACAAGACCTCCTGAAGCGCTGTCTTGAGACTGAAGCCGAACTCGGACGCGTCCGCGAAATCCGCTGGGGCCCGCGGAAGATCGACATTGATGTTCTGATCTACGGTGTTGAGAAAGTCGAAGAGACAGATCTGGATATCCCGCACCCACGCATGGGGGACAGGGCGTTTGTCTTGATCCCGCTTTCCGAGATCTGGCCAGACGCGCCCCTGGGCGATGGCCGTACGGCGGCGGAGGCCCTAGAGACGTGCCCGGATCAAGAGGGTGTTGTGAAACTGGACTAAGCGCCAGCAAATGACCTCACAGGTGAATGAAACTGTCCATATGGAACCGCGCGTTTGCAGGGTCCTGGCGGTGATCTTTACCTATTGGGCAAGCTCTCCTAGCAAGACAGCCGCTCCAGCAGCTAGCGTTTTTCATTGAAACAAGATGTTCCCGGCATTTCGGAACGTCATATCCGTTTTCAATGGAGAGCGCGCTCACTGGACAGGCGGAGATGCAGGGTTTGTCCCTGCAGGTCTCGCATGGGCCGTCCACTTTGGACGCTACCGCTACTTCGACAACGAGTTCTGACAGGAGTGCAGCCCGAAACCCTGTCCAAGGTCCATAGCGTTGGTGGGCGAGGACGCCCATCGGGCTTTGCGAAAACCCGCCACAGGCCAGGGCCCATTGCTGAAAGGGATGGAACGGAGGCCCCTCGAACGGGAAAAGCGCTTCAAGATCATTCGCGATGGCAATCGCACTCAAAATTCTCTTAGTGTAGCGGTCGAGCGGATCGGGTTTTTCGTCGGAAAATTCCGGGCTTGAGGTCAGGAGCGGCCAAAGAGTTTGGCCAGTGCTGCCAACAAGGAGCAATGACCTTGGGTATTTGCCGCTTTTCAGGGCCGGAATCGGATCGCCGGGGCCGGGTGAAAACCCGCCCAGTACGAAAAAACCAGCGGCTGCAAGACTGTCTGTCAGATCTGCCGCTGGAGTTTCCATATCAATTTTCTTTAGCCGAGCCGTTTACGCTTGGCCAAAGTGCGCAAGCGCAGGGCGTTCAGTTTGATGAAACCTGCAGCATCCTTCTGGTCATACGCGCCCTGATCGTCCTCAAATGTCACAAGCTCTTCAGAATAGAGCGAATATGGAGACGACCTGCCAACCAGGACAACGTTGCCCTTATAAAGCTTCAAACTCACGGTGCCGGTAACATGTTCCTGGCTCTTGTCGATCAGTGCCTGAAGCATTTCGCGCTCTGGCGAGAACCAGAAGCCATTGTATATCAGTTCGGAATAGCGCGGCATCAACTCGTCTTTGAGGTGCGCTGCTCCGCGGTCGAGCGTTATGGATTCCATGGCGCGGTGTGCCGTCAGCAAGATGGTGCCGCCAGGCGTCTCATAGACACCACGGCTTTTCATGCCGACAAAACGGTTCTCGACCATATCCAGGCGGCCAATTCCGTTGTCGCGGCCATAGTCATTCAACTTGGCAAAGAGCGTTGCCGGCGACATTTTTTCTCCGTTGAGCGAAACCGCGTCGCCCTTTTCGAAGCCGATCTCGATTTCGGTAACGACATCCGGTGCCTCGGTCGGGTCGACCGTGCGCTGGTAGACATAGCCCGGCGCCTCTTCCGAAGGATCTTCCAGCACTTTGCCTTCAGAAGAAGAATGCAACATGTTGGCGTCAACGGAGAACGGAGCTTCGCCAAGCTTATCTTTCGGTACCGGGATCTGATGCTTTTCGGCAAAATCGAGCAGATCGGTCCGGGATTTGAACGTCCAGTCACGCCAAGGCGCGATGATCTTGATGTCGGGGTTAATAGCATAGGCTGACAGTTCAAAGCGAACCTGGTCATTTCCTTTGCCGGTTGCGCCGTGGGCAATCGCGTCAGCACCAGTTTCTTCCGCAATTTCGATCAGTCGCTTGGAGATCAGCGGCCGGGCGATTGACGTGCCGAGCAGATAAACCCCTTCATAGACGGCGTTTGCGCGGAACATCGGGAAGACGAAGTCGCGTATGAATTCCTCTCGAAGATCATCAATATAGATTTCCTTGATGCCGAGCATTTCGGCCTTGCGGCGTGCCGGTTCCAGTTCCTCTCCCTGGCCGAGATCTGCAGTGAAGGTTACGACTTCGCAGTCAAATTCTGTTTGCAGCCATTTCAGGATGATGGATGTGTCGAGGCCGCCGGAATAGGCGAGCACGACTTTCTTGATGTCACCATGCGCCATAGAGGAAGGGTCCAGTTCGCTTTTTTGGGACTGTATGTCCGCACCATTGAAAATTTGCGGCAATTTAGCCGGTTCTTTACCCGGCGCAAGCCCTTAGGCGTCGGTAAGGGCAGGACAATCTGTTGCAGGCGGGAAACAGCCTGCAGGTAACACGGGACAGGTTTGAAACTTGCAATTGACCGGAAGGCGGAAGAGGGTGTTAACAGGAAGTGAACGCATCAAGGGGCCAGACTGGGAGGCGGTATGGGTCTGATCGATTTTGAACTCGACGGCTATGACTATCTGACCTTCGGTATCCTGATCCTGGTGGTGATTGCGTTTTTCTACGTGATGGTCACCCTGGGCGGGCTGCCTGGAAAACTTGCGGAAAAACGCAATCATCCGCATGCGGAATCGGTCAAGCTCGGCGGCTGGATCGGACTGTTTACCGTCTTTCCATGGATACATGCCCTGATCTGGGCCTATCACGATTCCATGACTGTTGATGTTCGCAAGCTGCCGAAAAACGCAGACATCGAGACCGAAGATGGTAATGCACCGCAGGCAGGCGAGACGCCTGCAGCGGCAGGTGTTCCGGCGGAGCCGCAGAAAAGCAGTCCAGCTGGCAAGTCTTCATCGCCAGAGGGTGGTGCGAGCTCATGACGATCGCGCTTTTGATCCTCGGCGTTTATGCACTTTTTGCCTGGCTGGTTTTTTACAAGTTTAGATGGTTGAAATTCAATATCGCCTGGGGCGTCGTGACCTTCTGGGTAGGATTTCACGTCCTGTTTCTGCTGGTCGTGCTTCTCCGGTTTTTCACGCCGTACACGATCGACGGGCACGTTATCCGTCAGACGATCCAGATCGCACCGCGTTTGCCGCACCCCACGGTTTTGGAAGAGGTCTTCGTAGCTCAGAACCAGAAGGTGAAAAAAGGCGACAAACTTTACCAGTTCGAAAAGACGCTTTATGCGGCGCAGCTGGCCGAAGCCGTGGCAAATCTGGCCGATGCGCGCCAGAATGCCCTCATTCTCGAAGAAGATATTCACATCGCGCAGGATTCGCTTGAGGCTGCGCAAGCCAGTGAAACTTATGCTGCGCAACAGGTGAAGCGGTATTCAGACCTGGTTCCAAAGGGTGGGGCCAAACAGGAAACACTCGACAAATGGGAGTCGCAGCTTGCGGCAGCTCAAGCTCAGGTCCATGAGGCGCGTGACAACCTGAAAAAGGCTCAACTTGCCGCCGAGGCAAAGATAGACGGCGTTAATGCACAGGTGGCTGCTGCCGAGGCGCAGGTCGAGCAGGCGCAGTATTATGTTGATCAGACAACAATCTATGCGCCGGAAGACGGTGTCATCATTTCCCAGCAGGCGAGGCCCGGCCTCGTCGTCGGCGGGTTCCGGGTTGCATCAATCGCGGCTTTCGTTGCCGACGCTGATCCCTATTTTCTGGCAACTTTTTACCAGGAACATCTGAAATTCGTGGAACCAGGCCAGCCGGTTGAAGTGGCGCTCGACATTTACCCGGGGCAGATTTTCACCGGCAAAGTCAAGGCGATCTGGGACGGTACCGGCCAAGGTCAGATCATTCCGCGGGGCCGCGTGCCTGAGTTTATGTTCATGAGTCCGCAAGGCCGATTTGCAGTCGAGATCGATCTTGATGACGACCCCGCGCTGAAACGTTATCCCGCCGGAGCTCACGGCGCGGCAGCCATTTACACCGGTGGAGGTGGCGGTTGGGTCGCGGTTTTGCGGCGTGTGAACATGCGGCTCTATTCGTGGGTCAATTTCATTGTTCCCTTTGATGTGTGAGTGAGAGTTTCAGCGTATGGGGCGGTTGCGAAAATTGAGTCGTTGGGGAGTGCTCGCAGGCGTGCTTTTCGCTGGTGGCTGCATGGTCGGACCCGATTTCGAGCGGCCCGATGCACCTGTTCTCGACAGCTGGAGCAAAGGCGCAAATCTCACCATCGACAGCCGGACCGGATTCACCAGCCGCAGCGCTCATTCCGTGCCGTGGTGGCACGTCTTCAAGGATGAAACGCTCAACAGCCTGATTGCACAGGCGTACCGTCAGAATGTCGGCCTGCAGGCCGCCGGGGTCAGGGTCTATCAGGCCCGCGCACAACTTGGTATTGCGACCGGTGAACTGTTTCCGCAGGTTCAGGAGTTGAACGGCGGATCCAAAAGCATCCGGTTCAGTGCCAAGGACCCGTTCATTCGCGATCTGGAGAGAGTTGGCCTGGTCAACGATCACATTACGCGTGTGTCGACGGGGTTCGATGCTGCCTGGGAAATTGATGTCTGGGGCAAGATCAGGCGCGATATCCAGTCTGCCGATGCGAACCTGAAGGCCAACATCGCTTCTTATGACGATGCGCTGGTGACACTGACCGGTGATATTGCCGCCACCTACGTTACGATACGCGAATTACAGCAGCTGATCACGTCGGCGCGCAAGAATGCTGCGCTTCAGAAAAAGTCTCTCGATCTCACACGGTTGCGCCTTGAAAACGGAGCCGCAACCAAGCTGGATGTCGACGAAGCTACGGTGCTTTACAACAACACGCTGGCGTCCATTCCCGGATATGAAGCAGAACTATCACAAGCATATAATGCATTGAGCCTGCTGTTGAGCGAGCCTCCGGGCGGCATGAAAGCACGGCTTCGATCGGGTGGCCGCTATCCAAGGGTTCCGGCAGAGGTTGCGGTCGGTGTTCCAGCCGACATGCTTCGCCGGCGCCCTGACATCCGGCAGGCAGAATATGTGGCGGCAGCGCAATCGGCACAGATCGGGGTCGCCAAGGCTGATCTTCTGCCCGCCTTTACGATCTCCGGTGCTATCGGCGTGAGAGCTGATGACTTTTCAAACCTCTTCAACAACGGCTCGACAGCGGGTTTCATCAATCCTGGATTTTCCTGGAATTTCCTGAATTACGGACGCATCCAGAACAACGTCCGGGTGCAGGATGCCAAGTTCCAGGAAACACTTCTGAACTACAAGAACACGGTTTTGAACGCATATGCGGAAGTTGAAAATGCGCTTACGGCATTTTTGCGCTCAAAGCAGGAAGCGGTCTATCTCAGGCGCAGTGTCAGGGCTGCCCGCAGCTCGGTGGGTGAAGTCGAGGCGCAGTACCAGGACGGTACCGCGTCTTACAATCGCGTGGTCGATGCACAAAGAAGTCTGCTTCTGGCCGAGACGCGCCTAATTGCAGCACAGGCCAATGTGCTTACCAATCTGATTGCCGTTTACAAGGGTCTGGGCGGCGGCTGGGTGCCGGAAAATGTCAAAGGTCTGATCTCAGACGAAACCCGTCAACAAATGGCGGAACGGACACGCTGGGGCAAACTTCTGGAGAAGCCGGTTGGGGACGCTGGCTAGAATTGAGGCGAGCCGGGTCTTGCAGCTTCCCGACAAGGCAAAGCTGGGCTGTCAGGCGGTCTTTGTTCCGTATCTTGCCAGAAACATGTCGACACTTTCCTCAATGATCTTTTCCATCTCGGCACGCTCCGGCACACGGCTGGCATAGATATTCGGGTAAAAAGCCCTTGATTTGAGAAGACCCAGAAACTGCTCGGCGGCGACCGATGGATCGTCTGCGGACAATTTGCCTTCGGTAATGGCTTCCTGGATGTGTTCGGCGAAAACGGAAAGCTTGGTCATGCGGCTGTTCATATCCGCCGCGAGTTCGGGGTCGCGGATGGTTTCGCTCATGATCATGCGGGCCAGGCTCATGAAACAGGGGTTTATCATCAGTTCCCCCTCGGCCCAACCCAGACGGATCAGCGTCTCGCGGATAGGGAGATCCGGGTCATACGGCATTTCCAGCGCCGAGTTGATCTGATCGGCCAGGCACTGATTAATGCCTTTGAAGAGCACTTCCTTGCTTTCGAAGTGATTGTAGACCGTACGTTTGGATACCTGTGCGCGATCTGAAATGCGATCCATGCTCGCACCCGCGAAGCCTCTTTCCTGAAATTCCGCGATTGCCGCTTCGATGATCTGCTTTTTTTCTGGTCAGATACCGACATGGTCAGCTCATTTTGCCCCGGATTGCCTGTTCACCTGATTGCCGTGCCCCGCCCCTTTCATCCCAAAAATGCGCCCTATGTAAACTGTGGCGTTTACAGATGCGAAATCTGAGATTAAACTGCACGGTGTAGTTTACTTCCTTTAGCCAGATAAGGCCAGCCAAAGGAGCCTCCTCCTCATGTCTGTTACATTCAAAATCAACGGGGAAACGCGCACGCTCGATGCAGACCCCGAGAGCCCGCTGCTGTGGGCATTGCGCGATGAGCTTGGAATGACCGGAACCAAATTCGGTTGCGGTATCGCTGCCTGCGGTGCTTGCACCGTACATTGGGACGGTGTCGCCATTCGGTCCTGCCAGACACTGGTAGGGGACCTTGACGGTGCTGAAATCACCACCATCGAGGGTATCAACACCAAAGCCGCCGAAGCCGTTCAAACGGCCTGGAACGAACTGGACGTTCCGCAATGCGGCTATTGCCAGTCCGGACAGATCATGGCTGCAACCGCTTTGCTCGCCGAAACGCCGAAGCCGACCGACGAAGACATTGACGCTGCCATGGACGGGAACGTCTGCCGCTGCGCCACCTATGCCCGTATTCGCAAGGCCATTCACCTTGCCTCCGACAAGATGGAGGGCTAACCGATGTTGCACCTCTTGCAAAAACCTCTTGAAGCCGCTCAGCCGAGCCGCCGCAGCTTCCTGAAGATCTCCGCCGGAACCATCGGTGGGCTTGTACTGGCGATGAACCTGCCGCGCGCAGCGCAGGCCGCTGCTGGTGACGGGGAGCTGGTCCAGCCATTCGTTCATATCCGCCCGGACAACACAGTCATTGTTTTGTCCAAGCACCTCGACAAGGGGCAGGGCACGGCCACGGGTCTGGCGACACTTGTTGCAGATGAACTGGACGCCGCGATTGAACAGGTCTCGGCTGAATTCGCGCCCTCAAATCCCCAGGTCTACGCCAACACGCTGTTTGGTGTTCAAGGTACTGGCGGTTCCACCGCCATGGCGAACTCGTTCATGCAGTACCGGCAGGCGGGAGCTGCTGCCAAAGCCATGATTGTTGCAGCTGCTGCAAAGGACTGGGACGTGCCGGCTGGAGAAATCTCCGTTTCAAACGGCGTCGTCTCTCATGCCTCCGGAAAGTCGGCAACACTTGGCGAGCTGGCTGGTCTGGCTGCTGCGGAAGATGTGCCTGCCGAACCCGTTCTGAAAACACCCGATCAGTGGGTCTATATCGGCAAGTCGTTCCCACGTGTTGACGTCAAGAACAAAACGGTCGGTGCGCCGAACACCTACACAATGGACTTCCAGCTGGACGGTCTTCTGGTTGCGACCGTTGCACGTGCACCCCGGTTTGGTGGCAAGGTCAAATCCTTCGATGCGACCGAAGCCAAGAAAATCCCCGGTGTTGTGAACGTTCTGCAGATCCCGAATGGTGTTGCTGTTGTCGCAACGTCCACATGGCCTGCGATCAAGGGGCGTGAACTGCTTGAAATCGAATGGGACGACAGCGCTGCTGAAACCCGTTCCAGCGATGTCATGATGGCAGAGCTGAAAGACATGACCACCAAGCCTGGCCTGAAAGTGCGCGAAGATGGTGACATTGATGCCGCTCTGGAAGCATCGGCTCGGGTGATCGAGGAAGATTTCGATTTTCCCTTCCTTGCCCATGGTGCGATGGAGCCGTTGGATGTGGCGATCTCCTTTGACGGTGAAAATGCTGAACTTTGGCTTGGCTCCCAGATCCAGACCATCGATCACAACGTGGCAGCCACTGTCCTCGGCATTCCGTTCGAGAAGGTCAAGATCAACACTTTGTGGGCTGGTGGTTCTTTCGGCCGCCGGGCGCAAGCGGACGCGCACCCAGTGGTCGAGGCAACAACTCTTGCCAAGGCCATGCGGGCAGACGGTATGGACGCTGCGCCGGTGAAAATCGTATGGACTCGTGAAGACGATATGGCCGGTGGCTATTATCGACCCATGTCCGCGCACAAGGTCAAAGTTGGTCTCGATGAGAACAACAATGTTACGGCCTTCAAATACACCATTGCTGCCAAATCCATCATCAAAGGCACGCCGTTCGAGCAGATGCTCATGAAGGACGGTGTCGACCACAACATGACTGAAGGGGCGCATGACACCACATATGCGTTCCCGATGATGAACATGGATCAGGCCTTCCAGGAAACCCAGGTTCCGGTTCTCTGGTGGCGGTCTGTCGGTCACACGCACACGGCGTATGTCATGGAAACCATGATCGATCGTCTGGCAAAGGAAGCTGGGAAAGACCCGGTAGCCTATCGTCTGGAAATGCTCAAAGACGATCCACGGAAAGTAGCCGTGCTGAAGCTTGCGGCGGAGAAGGCCGGTTGGGACACGCCGCCCGCTGATGGTCGTTACCGCGGTGTCGCCGTGCACAAGTCCTTCGGTTCCTATGTTGCCGAAATTGTCGAAATCTCCTTCCGGGACGATGACACGGTGAAGGTGGAAAAGGTCATCGCGGCTGTCGACTGCGGTACGCCGATCAACCCGGACAACATCATAGCCCAGGTTGAAGGCGGCATCGGATACGGCCTGGGTGCCATTCTGCGCAACCAAGTGACGCTGACCGACGGTGTCGTTGAAGAGACCAACTTCGACACCTATGAGCCGATCCGCATGTCCGACATGCCGGAAATTGAAGTGCATATTTTGGCTTCGAATGAAGCTCCAACGGGCATCGGCGAACCGGGAACCCCTCCGATAGGCCCTGCGGTGGCAAATGCGATCGCCGCGGCAAAGGGCAACTGGGTGACCAGCCTGCCGCTGGCCAAGAACGGTCTCGTTTGAACTGTCCTGCCTGCATAACGTAAGAAAAGGCCGCCTCCGGGCGGCCTTTTTGTTGGTTTCTAGATCCGATTAGGATCCGCTATTGCGTCGGCCGGAAGTCTTCCGGCACATAAAACGTATAGTCCCGTTCAGCGACGGCCACATGGCATACATGGCAATACGTCATGAGGTCCGGGTTTGCTCCCATTGTATCGCCATAGATAGAGCCATCCGGGATGACCATGAAATAGCGCCAATCCGCTGTCTCGGGACTGGTGCCGGAAGCGAGTTTTTCCATTCCAAATAGAGCGCCAGGAAAAACGCGGCCGTCGTCGGTCACGGTAATGCTGTCCTTGACCAGGATGGATCCGGCCGGCAAAAGCTCGCCCTCTTCGAGATCCGCATAGTTCGATGCAATGGCGTTGGCATAGTTGTTGACGTAACGCTGGCCGTGCGTTGCAGAGATGTAGGGTGCGGTATTGAAGAGCGGCCATGACTGGTACTCCTCGATTTCCTTCAGCTGGGACATCGCGTAGCTGGCTGCGAGGCGGTTTTTCAGATCGTCATAAATCGCCGACGCTTCAGCGCCGGTCAATTCCGCCGGATTTTCAATGGCGATGTGACTGTCGATGGCTGCATCCTGCCCGAATGCTGCGGTGCTGATATGACCAATAAGAAAGGCAATACATATGGTTTCGCCGGATTTCATGTGCAGGGACCTTCTCCTCAAAAGCCGCCGGACCGCCGGCGAGACTGGAGTGCCTCAAGGATAGGTAATGCAGCCTTAGCTGTAATTCATGGTGGTAAAAATGACGTTCACACGGAATTGTCCGGTGTTGAACGGCTTTGCGCGGTGAAGCTCACCAACAAAACCAAAAACAGCGGCCGTTTGGCCGCCGCAGGTCGCAGTTTCAGAACGTGAGCACTCAGGACGCTGCGAGTGCTTCACGATCCTTCTTGCGCATACGTTCCGATGCTGATTTCAATTGGCCGCATGCAGCGAAGATGTCCCTGCCACGTGGTGTCCTTATCGGGGACGCGTAACCGGCGCGATTGACGATGTCGGCAAATTCCTCGATCCGTTCCCAATCCGAGCACTCGTATTCAGACCCTGGCCACGGGTTGAACGGGATCAGATTGATCTTGGCGGGGATGCCTTTCAGCAGACGAACAAGCTCCAGGGCTTCCCGATTGCTGTCGTTCACCCCTTTCAACATGACATATTCAAAGGTAATGCGTTTGGCATTGGAGAGGCCCGGATAGTTTCTGCAGGCTTCCAGCAGTGCTTCAATGTTCCATTTCTTGTTGATCGGAACCAGCACATCGCGCAAGTCGTCGCGAACGGCGTGCAGGGAGATGGCCAGCATGCAGCCAATTTCGTCTCCCGTACGGAAAATCTCCGGAACGACACCGGACGTGGACAGCGTGATGCGGCGTTTGGATAGAGACAGGCCGTCACCGTCGGACGCGATCAGGAGCGCTTTCTTGACATTGTCGAAATTGTAGAGTGGTTCCCCCATACCCATCATGACAATGTTGGAAATGAGACGGCCTTCGGAAGGAACAACGGCTCCCTGAGGTGTGTCAGCATCAGGAAAATCACCCAGCCTGTCGCGGGCCAGCAGAATTTGCGAAAGGATTTCCTCAGCCGTCAGGTTGCGAACCAGTTTCTGTGTTCCGGTGTGGCAGAAAGTGCAGGTGAGCGTGCAGCCGACCTGAGAGGAAACACAAAGCGTGCCTCGTCCTTCTTCGGGAATATAAACCGTTTCCACTTCAACCGGACGGCCTGCGCCACGCGGCGGAAACCGGAACAGCCATTTGCGCGTACCATCGACAGAAATCTGCTCGGATACGATGTCGGGACGTGCAATCGAGAAATGATCGTCCAGCTTCTGACGCAGGTCCTTGGCAATGTTGGTCATCTGCGAAAAGTCGGAAACACCGCGCACATAAAGCCAATGCCAGAGCTGCGAAGACCGCATCCGCCATTGTTTTTGCGGTATGCCAATGGTGCCAAGCATCTCACCAAGATCTTCGCGTGACAGGCCGATCAAGGTCGGTTTGTCTTCGGCCGCCGGCTTATTTGCCGGGTCAGCTGTAACTGTCGGCGCGTTCGCGTTGTCCCGCGCGATATCGAGCGTAATCGCCATGTCGTGATCCATCATCTCATCCGGCGCACGATTTTGCTGTTCTTTGAGAAGAAAACGCGTCTGCCGGGCAACCTGACGTGCAGGTTAGAATTCAAGCGCTCCCAAAACCACAAAATGGCCGGAAAATCAAGGTTCGCAACTTGAAGGGAACCTGTCACACGTTCTCAAAGGAGCGCGGCAAACACAATTGCCCGGAAAAGCTGAAACTGCTTTCCCGGGTTTTTGCCAGTAGTCTGACAATATCTGGCGCGTTAGCGGCAGGCCGATCCTGCGGTGTCGATCGCGGCTGTGACGCCCGACAAGGAGAACTTGTAAGTCGTACGGGTGCCTCGGCTGGATTCACCGGCCACCGTCATTTCCCGACCGGCTTTCATGGCCGAGACAAGCTGAGCTTCCGTTGCCGCATTCTCCACCCAGGCACCATCATTGTTGGTGAAGAGTGTGAATGTCTTTCCGTCAATGTCCACAGACACGGAAGACTTGTCTTTAAAGGGATAGCCGACCAACAGGCTCGGTTCGGAGCTTACGCCCTCGGCCGGCCGTGATGTCACGAAAAAGAAGACATCTCCGTGATTGCGGTCGCCGGGAAGCAATGTTGTCGGCTTGGTCAGCGCATAACAAACCTTCCCGCTGCCACCGGTCAGGGCATAAGCTGCCCAATCCTTGTGTTGCTTTATGAGCGTCGGGGTTTGCGCGAAAGCCACTGCACTCGAAACGGCAAGACCTGCAATGGCCAGAACCAGCGATTTTGCTTTCATCATCTCCACACCGTTTGGACTTGAGTTTCAGTCAATTCTATTCAATTGCCGACAGTCATATAAACCTTGCTTTAATGATAAATTAAAGCGGGTTACGAAAGGGTTGAAGCTCGGCAATTGTTTTTTGTTTTTTGGACGCTTCATTTTCCGGCACCGTCGATCCATAGCTTCATGGCTCTCAAGGTTAATCGAGGCAACAGTGTGGCAGACTGTAGTCCCCCCTTTCGAAAATCGCCGAACCTGCTAAAGATTGATGCGTAACCGAACGGCCGGCAGGGAGTAGAGTGGCCTTTGGCGCAAGCGCAGTATTTTTCCGGACTGATCGTAAAGGTCGCTGCAGAGCGGGACAAAACCGCTTTTGTGGAGTTGTTCGATCATTTTGCCCCACGTCTGAAGGGTTACCTTATGAATCAGGGGGCCGATGGCGCATTGGCGGAAGAAATCGCCCAGGACGTGATGGTGACACTCTGGCGCAAGGCGGAACTGTTCGATCCCAAAAGTCTTCCGCAAGCACATGGCTTTACAGAATCGCGCGAAACCGGCGCATTGACCGGCTTCGGCGGCAAAAAACAGCCGAGCTTGATCCCGAAGAACCCGCGTTGCAGCCGACGCCTCTTCCGGATGTCGCAGACGAAATGGATGCGCGGCTTCGCGAAGAACGGGTCCGGGCTGCGTTGACAAAACTGCCTGACGAGCAAAAGGAAGTTGTTCGACTGGCCTTTTTTGCCGGCCAGTCTCACAGTGAAATTTCAGAATCAACCGGTTTGCCGCTTGGAACCGTCAAATCCAGGATCAGGCTTGCGTTTGGACGTCTGCGACAGCTGATCGAGGCCGACGAGGCGGTTGATGTGGACTAGCCGTCTGCTTCTTGTCGCGACACTGGTGCTGGGTGCCGTTCCGTCCGCCATTGCCGATGCCATGCCTGACGGATTTGTTTACCTGAAAGACTATGTGCCCGATATCCGGCAGGACATTCGATATGCAGGCCGGCAGAATTTTATGCGCAAGCGATTGCCTGGTTATGCGGCGAAAGAATGTGTTCTAACGGAAGCAGCGGCAAAAGCGCTTGCAAAAGTGCAAAATGCTGCTGTTCAGGACGGATTTTCCCTTGTTGTGTTCGATTGCTATCGACCGCAGACTGCCGTTGACGCCATGGTTGCCTGGGTTGGTTCAGGTCAAGAGACAGACAGCGAATATTATCCTTCCGTTCCACGGTCACAATTGATCCGTCAGGGTTACATCGGTGCGAAAAGCAGTCACGCCAGAGGGTCAACCGTGGATGTTGCCCTGGAGTTGTTTGAGGTAGCCGATCCCCGGAAACAGCCGTCAGTCTGTTCGCGAGGTGACCGGGGTACAGCTGATTTCGGTACACCGTTCGATTGTTTCGACCCGGCAAGCCGCACCGACGCCACTGTCGTCGGAAAGCAGGCGCAGCAATTGCGCAGGAAACTTGTCGACCTGATGCGGCTTGGAAACTTTCGGAATTATCCTGGAGAATGGTGGCATTTCACGCTACAGGGCGAGCCATACCCGGACCGTTCCTTCAGTTTTGCGATTGAAAAACGTTAATTTCCAAAGTGTTTTGACACTATCTCGGGCCATTTCAGGCTGCGCTTATCAAGCAGTTCCGAAAAAGAGGCCGATTGTGAGCCGCGTCACATCCACTGTCTTTCATGCTGTCTATGGTTGGTAGTAGATCTTTTTTATAGCTCATGGTTGTGAAGCCTGTTCTGCGCATTGGCGCACGCGAAACCGAATTTGAGACCCTGCCGGACGATCACGGGCCGCGGTGGAAATAGCGCTAGGCACGACTAATGTGCGGCTCGTCCGCCAGGGGCCGGGATTTTACCGGCCTAAGGGCCGGAACCGGGAGCTATTTGAGACTTTTGGTCGTGTGGTGATTTGAGGATGAGATAGATCCATTCAAGAAAGTTCGAGGTGTATTATGGCCAAGTTGCTACGTCTGCTCGGCGGCGTGTTGCCGTTTCTTCTGCTTGTTTCGTTTGGGCTACCGGCATCGGCACAAAGCACCTATCTGAACGACAAGCAAACCTTTGATACCGCCTGGACCCTCCTGGCCGAGCAGATCGGCGATAGCGACCTATTATGGCTGGGGCTCGAGCCTGACAGTGTCTCCGTGATTGCTGCGACCGGACAGAGCGGGGAAGAATTCAATCTTTGGACGGTTCGTCGCATCAAGAAGGACCAGGGCTTCGTGGATAGTGTTCACGGGCCAATGCACATGGCCGATGGTCCAAAATTCATCGTTCCGCCCGGGCGTTACAGTCAGGCAGAGCTGCAAATTTCCAGATTGTGGACGATCCTCAGCAACGCACCGGAAGGCCTGCCGACGAGAGCGCCAGGCGAAGTGACCGCGGCAACGGCTTCTTTGGGGCCGGTCCTGGGTCAGGCGAACTGGGCCGTCAAGTGGAACATTTCCATCAAAAGTGGCCGCGAATTCGGTCAGGTTTATGTTCTGGCCGACGGTCGGCTCGACGGTGCCGATATCAGTCACACCGAGCGGGGCCGCTCCATGAACTTGCGGACCCAATCCGATTGGCCTTTCGAGAATGCCCAGGGCCGTTTCGCCGATATCTTTGATGGAGGAGAAAATGTTTTTAAAATCAGCGTCTTGACCCATGGAGTCGAAATCGACGCTGTGAAACCGGCCGATCCGGCACAAGTTCAGGGTTATCGATGGAACGGCGGAAGCTTTCGTCAGAGCGCTGTTAGCAAGCCGATTTCATTCTACACGTTGACAGGCGGGAGCCTGCCATTCGCCATTACAGCCAGCGGACTGGCACGCCTGCCTCAGATCCTTGCCGCCGCGCGCGCCGAGGCACCAGCGGGCTGGACCCATATCGATCGCGTTGAAGCAACCAGACCTCCGCCGGCAGGCAGTGAGAGTGGTGTGCTGTGGGTCATCGAATTGCAGAGCGCCCCGGGCGGCCGCGAAAAAGCTGTGGTGCGGGTGCGCCCCGATGCCAGCATCCATTCAGCCACCTTGCCGGAAAGCCTGCGCGCCTTTGAAAGCTATATGTCGCTTAAGGGCATGTCGGACGCGTTCGTGCAATTTCAGAATGCGCTTGGCAAAGATATCAGGTTCTTTGAAATGACCTTCCGCGAGGACCGGGCCAGCATTACGATGCCGGACCCCGAAGCTCCTGGCAATGTCGTCGATTACACTCTGGGCAGCAGTGGCATAACGCGCGGCTTTTCCCGGCCGCGCATCATGGAAAATGACGTGGACCTGATCACCTTTGCCCAGGCAGCCCAATTTCATCATCAGCTGATCACCCATGTTCCGGCAATGCTGGTGAAAGCGTTCAAAACCGAAAATGCCGAGGTCTTCAAGATCAAGCTTTGGAACGGGGCGCCCTTCTACAAAGACCCGAAAGGTGCACTCTTCATGCAGATGTATGTGGGTGTACCGCCGCAGCACAACAACAGCGGTCACGCCGTGTTCCGGTTCGACGGTGAATATGTTGACGGTGGCCGATAGCGCCCCGCGAATTCGAAGAGTACGGACTAGTCGGCAAAGATTGGCACCAGTTCAGATACGGCGGTGTCGGCATATCTTGAACCGGCAAAGACCGATCCGATTTCGAATTCAAGCCAGGTGGTCTCCTGTGGCGCACCAAAAGTGAATCGGTTTGCGCTCATGTCATCGGGCAGCGACACGTCTTGGATAGAGCCGTCAGACAAGGTGACCATCGCGGTTTTGACGCGCGCATTTTTTCGATAAATGTCGCGGTTTTTGGCATAACCGTTGGTAATCTGAAATCCAGCCACGCGGCGTGGACGGTCGAAGGATATCAGAATCTTCTGCCCGGAACCGTTGCCCTGCACACCTTCCACCCAGGCTGTCGACGGATTTTGATCGAACAGATTGCCTGGGCCATACCGGTTGCCGAATTGCGGATCGAGAATTGAACTGGCGCAAAATTCCACAGTTCCGCCGAGGTCTCTCACCGATCGGCAGAGATCACGATGATAAGGTGGTGCCGGCAAGTGCCTTGGTTCGGCCCGACCAACCGTGAGAGGAGCTGTTGCCTTGGCAGGCCCAACATCTTCTGTGGCCCCTGGTGTGCTTGACTGGACCACAGGTGCGGTGCCGTTCGACGACTTTCCTCCAAAATAGAACTCACCGATCAGTGCTTCATTCAGCCAAGGGAGCTGGCGTTCGCCGGTGGAGACATAAACACTCTCGCGCACCTTGCCCATCAGGTGACGGACTTCCAGGTCCGGCGTGTCGATCAAACGGGCAAGGGCTTCGGTAAACGGGCTATTGTTGCCGCTGCCGTCCAGTGCGACATCTCCTGGTGAAGTCGCAAATGCGATCATCATTCCGGCGGCATTCGCTTCGAGCCGGGCGAGGCCGTTGTCAGCGCCACGTGACAACGAGCGCGGTAACGGATTGTTGCGGCAGGCATCCAGAAACACGAGTTTCAGTTTGGCGCCGGAGGCTTCCATGATTTCCAGAAGGTCATTTGCCTTGAGCGCTTGTGCTGGAAGATCCGTGGAGGCTTCGATTTCGGCGTCGACGGGAAGCAACCAATTGCGCCCGTTCACCTGCACGCCGTGACCCGCATAAAACACCAGAGCGACGTCGGCACCTTGAGATTTGCGGCCAAAAAGCTTCAAACCGTGCCAGAAATCCTGACGGCTGCCATCTATGATCCGAACCACGTCAAATCCGAGAGCCGACAGTTTGTTGGAGATAAGGTTGGCGTCATTTGCCGGATTACGCAGCGATGGCATCGCCTGATAGGCACCGTTGCCGATCACAAGCGCTGTTTTGCCTGCTGCCAGGACGGAACCGGGTCCGGCGATTGCCAAAAAGATAATCAGACCCGCAATTGCTTTCCCTATTTCGGTCATCGGCGGCCTCCCAAGCGGTTAGAATGAAAACCGCTGCCCGGTCATTAAGGCAAGGAAAATTTTGTCGAAGAGGCCGGCTGCTGCCAATGGGCTTTCCGGCGAGAAAGGAGTGGTTGGGGCGGTGTCTGAAGGTAAAACGCCGATCCAGCATGGCTATCGCTTCAGCCATGGCCACATTGATGCCGAACTTGACCGAGATCTTATAAGGCCGACTGCAAGGCACCCGAAAGTCGGCTCCTGTCTGACATTCTGTTAGCCGGATGGTGGCCACATTCGTTCCGCAGGTGTCGCTTAGGTGCAATGGATTGTAAATAATGCGATTTTCGCTCCAATTCCCGATGCATGTCCGGGCACTCAAACGCGCATTGACTGCGGACGGGAGCAAATCAATCCCGGCGGGTAGACAGCTGCTGTACCCAGACCAACTCACAAAAGAACAGCAAGGAAAGCCGGCAAATTAAGGTGCTGAACTCACGTTTATCACATCGAAGGATTGGCACGCGCACAAATACAACCAGTGATAGAATTTGCAATCTTTGATCAACTATTCAGACTTAAGCCAATGGAAGATTTTCACCCATGCATCAAGGCGAACTCGATCCTCAAGCGCTTGATCACCTTATTGAAGTCGCTAAGCATCATGAGTTGGCAGCAGATCGCGCCAAGATTGAATTTGAATACTCCATAGGAGAAGAACCTCTAACCGAGATGCGCTTTCTGCGAGATCGCGCAGGATCTGGGTTTGCAGGTCTCCTCGAAGCGGCTGTCATGGAGCCAATTTGGGAGACTGGGTCAGGCCTATCCGGTCATTCTTGTCCTCAAGTCGGGCGAAACCTTCCTGATTTCCGGTTACTCGGAAGACCCGGATACAGGCACGGACTATGTCTTTTCAGCGCAGAGATGCCTGGAGACCAAGCAATTCGAGCATGAACCGATTGCGGCAGCGGACATAAGCCGGGGTTGGAAAGGCACGATTTATCTCTTCAGGAGAACCACGGACGAGACTGTTGCCAGCGCCTTCGGCCTGAGCTGGTTCTTCAAAGAAGCCCTAAAACAGAAAGTGCTGTTTACGGAGATCATTCTCATCGCTCTTATGATCCACGCTACTGCCTTGGCCGTTCCGCTCTTTTTCCAGATCACGGTCGACAAGGTGCTTGTCCATCAAAGCTTTCAGACATTGAATGTGCTCGCAGTCGCTGTCGTGATTGTGCTGCTGTTCCAGGGCGTATTCAACTTTCTGCGCAATTATCTTCTCGCATTCGCAACGTCGAAAATCGATATTAGAACAGCCACCCGGACGTTCGGTCATCTGGTCCGGCTACCCCTTTCGTTCTTTCAGCGCTCGACTGCCGGCGTCTTGACCAAGCATATGCAACAAACGGATGAAATTCGGGATTTTCTGACCGGCAATGTCCTGACCACAGCCCTCGATGCGACCGCGCTGTTTGTGTTCATTCCGCTTCTCTTTCTCTACAGCTGGGAGCTGGGACTCATCGTGGTCGGTTTTTCGCTTCTGATTGCGATGGTCATCGCGGGGATGATCCGGCCATTTTATTCTGCCCTCATGCGCCTGTACTCGGCGGAAGGTGAGCGGCAGTCCCTGCTTGTAGAGAGCATTCACGGTATTTCGACCATCAAGAGCATGGCTCTTGAGCCCAAGCGAAGCCGCACCTGGGACAACAGTTCGGCTCAATCGGTCCGGACCAACTTCAATGTCGATAAAATCGGAACGACTGCGGAGAGCGTCGTCCAAACGCTCGAGCAGCTGATGTCGGTCGCCATTTTGTTTGTGGGCGCTCATATGGTCTTCAAAGGCGACATGACAGTCGGCAAGCTGATTGCATTCAAAATGCTGTCCAGCAATGTCAGTCAACCGCTGATCAAGATTGTCGAGATGATCCATGAGTATCAAAAGGCGCGCCTGGCAGTCAGGATGCTTGGCAACATTATGAACACCAGGACCGAGGGTAATTCGGTTTCACAAACGCTTACGCCAGAGGTCTCGGGTCAAATCGCCTTTGAGAACGTCACATTCAGCTATGACGGTTCGGACAAGCCTGCGCTTCAGGACGTATCATTTTCAATCGAGGCCGGTGAAACAATTGGTATCGTCGGGGAGAGCGGATCGGGAAAATCCACACTGGCCCGGCTTGTCCAGGGCCTATATGCCGTCAATGACGGTAGAGTGAAATTCGATGGGATTGATCTCCGGGAAATCGATCTTGCGCATTTGCGGCGATCGGTGGGGATCGTTCTGCAGGAAAACTTTCTGTTTCGAGGAACCGTACGAGACAATATCGCTCTGACAGTGGCGCACGCGCAGTTGAAAGATGTCAGGACGGCGGCTCACCTTGCAGGTGCAGCCGGTTTTATCGAAGATCTGCCTTCTGGCTATGACACGTTCCTGGAAGAAAATGCCACAAATCTCTCGGGCGGCCAGCGGCAAAGGCTAGCGATCGCGCGGGCGCTGTTACGCAATCCCAGACTGCTTATTTTTGATGAAGCAACGTCCGCGCTCGATGTTGAGTCAGAAACCGTCATCCAAGGCAATCTTAGCAAGATAGCCGATGGCAGAACCATGCTGATTATCGCCCACCGCCTGTCGACCCTGCACGACGCCGATCGCATTCTGGTGCTGGACAAGGGGCGTATCGAAGCCTTCGCTCCGCGCCGGGAGCTGCTCGATGAACAGAGCCCGCGGTTCTCTCCGGTATTTCAAAGAATGTGGGACATTCAGGTCAAAAATGCTCTTGGGGCTGACCATGCGTGATCCGTTCGGCTACCGGAAAACCCGCGAACTGGCCGAGCTTGCAGATGGTACGTCAGATAAGGTCGAGCGGCATGCGATTCCCTTTCAGCCAGACGCTGTCGAAGTCGAGTTGAAGCGTTTGCCTTATTTGGCGCGGGTTTCCCTCTACACCATCCTGTTTCTGATTATGTCGGCTATCGGCTGGGCGGCTTGGGCTCAGATAGACAGGACCGTCACAGCACGCGGCAAACTGGTCAGTCAGTCGAGAACGGTTGTCAAACAACCCTATCAACCGTCGGTCATCCGGAGTTTGGACGCAAAAGCCGGGGACTACGTGAAAGAAGGCAATTTGATTGCGTCTCTCGACCCGACGCTCACCAAGGCCGACAGGGGGCAGCTACAGGCAAAAATCCGCCTTCTTGAGTTGGAAGGTGCGCGCCTTGAAGCCGAGCAATCCGGCCTTGCTTTCAGACCCGAGCAAACGTCCGATCTTTCCGATCTGCAGCTTGAGCTCTTCAAACGGCGTCAGTTGGAGAAGGATGCAACGCTGGAAAAGTTTCACGCTCAGGTCCAGACCCTCGATTCGCAGATCGAAGTGGCCCGTGCGCAGGCTTCGCAATTTCTAGCGCAGAAGGAACTGGCAAGAATCAAGCTGGGCAACGCTGAAAAACTGCTGAAATCGAATGCGGGTTCACGCATCCGGTTTCAGGAAGCGTCTGCGGAGGCTGAGCGCCTGGAAGCTGCTCAAGTGGAAAAGGAGCGGGAGCAGGAGCGGTATGCGAGCCAGAAAAACGTGGTCCAGGTGGAGCGGGAACTTTTCCTGTCGTCTTACGCGCTCAGTATCGAGGAACGAATGCTGGCAATTGCGACGGAGCTTGAACAGTTGCGCTTCGATCTGCAGAAAATCGTGAAAATGGGCGAGTTCGATGAGTTCAGAGCCGACTCGGACGGCATCATCCTGGAGGTCACCAACAAATCTGTCGGCTCCGTTGTCGAAGCTGCCGAAGTTCTGTTCACATTCGTCCCAACCGATAAGGGATTGGATGTTGAACTCGACTTGACGCCGCAGGATATCGGATGGGTTCACGTCGGACAGCCAGTTCGCATCAAGCTGGATCCCTTTCCGTTTCAGCGGCACGGCACATTGGAAGGTGAACTGGCCTCGATCAGTCCGGATGCCCTTCAAGACCAGTCCAGTGGGCAGACGCAGGTCTACTACAAGGCGCGTGTGTCCATCACCGGCAACAAGCTCCGAAATCTGCCTTCCGGATTTGAACTGCTTCCGGGCATCACTTCCACTGCAGAAATCAAGATCGGCAAGCGGTCAATCCTCTCCTATCTGACCGATCCGTTCCACAAAGCCCTTGATGAGAGTTTGAAAGAGCCAAACTGATGCGGCGGATTCGCAAAAATCTGATCACAGGGCAGTTGCCCGCGGATGACCCAAGTGCCTTGCAGGCTGCGCTGAGTGCAAGAGAAGCCAATCTTCTTGGCGAAAACGGTCTTGTACATGGACAGGACCGGTATGTAGCCACTGCTTCGCCGGGAGACCTTGTCTTGCCACTGGATCAGCTCAGCGAAGAGCAGCAATCCCTGTTGGAGGAGCGTATGGGAAAGCTGGCCAGTCACACGGTTGGGCGAGGCCGCGAGCTTGAATTGAGCGAATATGTCAAAGACGGTGTTTCGATAGCCGAACCGTCCGATATTGATGCGTTGATAGGCCTTGGTGCGGCGATCGCTTCCGAAACGGCTTACCGGTCAATTGCCTTCGACGGTCTCCGGGCACGTGAATTTGCAGAAATGTATCTGGCTGAACCCGAGACACATAAGATCTTTGTTCACAAATCCCGAGGACGCCTCCAAGGTGCTCTCTTCGGATACATTACCGATTACATTTTTTCGCGCGACCTGATGGCTGCCGAGGAGCTGTTCTACATTTATCCCGAGGATCGCAGGTCGCGGATTGCGGTTAAGCTTATGCGTGCTTTTGAAACCTGGGCACGGACCAAATCCGTCATCGAAATCTGTTTTTCGGTCTCCACGCAGACTGAAGCCGACCGTATCGGGCGTTTCTACGAGAAGATGGACTACGCGCGGGTTGGCGGCGTCTATAAGAAAAAAATGTAGAGAAATACAACTTATGGTGTTGAGTTCTGCAAGTGCGTATTGTAATTTTTAGCGGGGCTTATCAGGAGATATTGCGGATGTCATTTCTTCCGGGTCAAGGCCGAGCCCTTATTCACGTTACAGATAACGAGATCATTGTTCCTGAGGGTGTTCTTTCGACCCGTGAGATTGCAGTGATCTGCAACGACCTCGGACGAAGACCTTCAGAGTTGACTGTCGGGGGTAAAGAGGCTCTCGTGAATCCGGTCTCCGGCCTGAACGCTTACGGCGGCGGTGGAGGTGGCAGCGGTTCTGGAGGCGGTGGCTCGTCCCGTTCTTCAAGCAACAGATCCAGTTCGTCGTCAAGACCGGCCGCCTCTAGCCGACGCGCAAGCAGCGGTGTGCCCAGCATATCCGCCAGCCAGACGAGAACTTCTGTGGGTCCTTCCAGCAGAGGTGGTTTTCGAGGCAGCCGGGCAAAAGCGGCGCGGGCCAACGTGAGCAGTTCCAGGACAACGACCACAAGCAGCAGGCCCACCAGTTCAAGTGGCCGCGCGCACATCAGCGCCAGTTCTTCGCGCTCACGGTATAGTCAGGTTTCCCGCAACACGTCTGCGATGTCCCGTGGACCAACCCGGCGGGGTGGATATCGAGGTGACCGGGCAGCAGCAACAAGGTCCTCAAGTTCGGAAGTTTCCCGAAACCAGACGATCGGCTCGCGCGGACGGGCTCATACTAGTACATCTTCCTCTCGATCCGGCTCAAGTCTGCAGTCTGGAGCTACATCGGTGATGTCTGGCGGACCTTCGCGGCGTGGGGGATATCGTGGACAGCAGGCTCAGGCCGTCAGAGCTTCGGGATCTGGAGCGACGAGGAACAGATCCAGCGCCTCGGTTGGCCGAGCGCATATCTCTGCGAATTCTTCCCGTTCTCAATCAAGTCGATTGTCACAGGTCGGGGCAAACGTCTCGCGTGGGCCATCTCGGCGAGGTGGCTACCGAGGACCAAAGGCCCGACAGGTGCGCGAAGGCCGATCCATGTCGAACACGAACACGACGGCATCACGCACCTCTCAAGGGCGTGCGCATATTCCGGCAAGCTCATCCCGGTCTCGTTACAGCCAACTCACAGGGGGGCAGGTTCAGGTTTCCCAAGGGCCGCCCCGGCGGGGTGGTTACCGAGGCAGCCGGGCTCAGGCGGTCAGAGGCTCGAAAGCTCTCTCCACCGCTTCCAACCGACGATCCTCGGAAGGCAGGGCGCATATCCCGGCAAGTTCGCCCAGATCACGCTATTCCAGTCTTCAGGAAAACAAAACCAGGCTCTCCAGCGGTCCTCCCCGCCGCGGCGGGTTCCGGGGTGATCGGGCAAAAGCCACGAGATCTGCGGCAAAAACGAGAACGAGCCGATGGTCGGCGAATTTCGCAAAGCGATTGAGCGCTGATGGGGGAGCGATTATCAATCGTGGCACGCTGCCAGCATCTAAGATCCCCAGCAGAGTTATCAGATGGGGAACAAGGCTTGGGGTTTACAAAGCCACCTATGAGACCCGAATTACTGCATCGGGCACTGCGCAAGTGCGGGTGAATATCGACAACAATCTTGCCAATGTCCTGTCGGGAAGAAACGCGACCAGCAAACTCGGAAAACTCTGGGGCAATACGGGCGGGAGGCTCGTTCGCCTCGTACCGAACAGAGTGCGTGTCACTTATTCGCAAGGCCTCGACTCCAAGGGTCTCGTTGCCGCCACGAAGGATATCGGCTGGAACTACAGTCAGAAGAAGAAGACAAGCACGCTCGGCGGATTTGCCGGATATCGATACAATTTTTCTACCGGTTCTCATTCTTTAATCAGCAGCGGAAGCCGAGTCGGACCGAACAACAAAGGTGCATTTGTGAATGGAGGGCTGAGACTATCCGACTAAGGCCTGGAAAATTCACGCAGGTGCTGTGTTTCTTCGCGGCCCTTTCGGGCTGGTCGGCCTATCTGACCGCAAACGCCTCCGCGACGGATGGCCGGGTGTTTCCTGGCGCATGTGAAAGGGAGACGGAGGAAACACGGCAAATGAACTGCCTGTTTGAAGAACAAGGCATACCGGGCGTTCTGGAACTGGCGGAAAAGGCAGAGGCAGCCGCTGACTTGGAATTTGCCTTTGATCTTTATGAATTCGCAAGTCGCAAGGGCAGTCCGGTCGCATCATATAATGTCGGTGTGTTCTATGAGGAAGGTGGGATAGTCGAGCAGAGTACTGAAAAAGCAATAGAATATTACAGTGAAAGTGCGGCTGCTGATTTTGTTCCTGCGTTTTTTAATCTTGGTAATATTTTTTGCCGGGACAGTTTTTCAGAGAACAAAAAGGACTGTGCTTATTGGCTGCTTAAGGCGTTCCAAGCCGGAGATCTGGATGCTGGTTATAACCTGGCAATGTACTTGGTGAAAAACGAGACAGATCTCGACTGGGCAGAAGTGCTGCTCAATATGGCAGCGGAACAGGGGCATGAGCCATCGGCGTCATTCTTGGACGGGATCAAATGAGTGGCGATTTATGGCTTGAGAAAATGTATCGTGGCCGGAATTTTCACATTGTCCGGGAATACCGGAAAGCCTCTAAGCTTTTCCCAAATATCTGGAAAATATATATAATTTTTTCCAATGGTTCGACGCAACTTGTGTTTCAGGAAGACGCTGCCGAATTTGAACCAAATTTTTTGATCCTGGATCAGTCAGGTTTGTCCGATTTTTCCGACCTCCTTGATCGGACAACTTTCTCAGACGTTGCGCTGGACTGGAACCAGCCCGTCAGGGGAGTGGAGAGTGCGGTCTGCGGCGCTTTTTTTCTCGAGTGCTCTGGGTCCGGACACTGAATATGGATTGCCGCTTCAAAGACAACACTTGGGTTTTGCTCGTTCCTGGCCCCAAGCAGCTTGGAATTCTCGGCCAAATAGCCCGGATAAGTATGAAGTACTTCAAGAATTGGGAGGCTGAAGTTGCCGAACGATAACACTCTTCTCGAGGATATCCGGATCTTCAAAAATTTGGCCGAGGGACCGGTCGTTGAAGTCTCCGACATTGCCTTGACCTATCCGGCTTTGGAAATGAAAAGCATTCCGGGCAAGGCGGCTTTGGCAAACACCATTTCGATCCACTTGCATGAGTTTGTGCGAGATCAGGGCATTGAGACCCACTACGCGTCACGTGCAGGCAAGCAGGAGCAGGCAGTTTACGAGACGGAGCAGCTTCCGTTCGATCTTGTCGTTCGCAACCTGGCGGCAGGTGACCTCGTGTCGGATTTTGGTCTGGAGCCCAATTATCGTTTTCCCGAACCGCTGCTGGAGTTCTTTGTTCGTCCGGACAGGCTCGGCAAGAAACCCACCCGTGTTTCCGTAAGCCATCTCACAGCGTTTGATCTGGTCGCGCCTGAAGAAATCAATGTCATCAACGATATAGCGCTGAGATTGAACGATCTGCTGACCGGTGTTTTTTTCGGAATTGGGGTGCAGCTGGTCGATATTCGGATGGAGTTTGGTGCCCGTTTCGATGAAGAAGATGGCGACCCGGTGATCATGCTTGTCTCTGAATTGAACCCTGATGTCATGACGCTTCAGGATATCAGATCGGGGAAGGCTCTGGACTCAAGCCTTGCTTTTCAAGGTGAGGGCACCGGGCTTGAGGGCTACAAGGAAATTGCCCGCAGGTTCAAGCTGGATTCTGCCGCTGCCGCTCTAAAGCGGCAAATGAATTGACCCGAAAAAGCATTCCGATGTTTTGAATGAACGGACAAATGGAAACGGGTAACGGTACGCTCACAGGTTCTAGGCCAAACGGACAATTCTCGGTCGCATAGCGGTCGGGCCCGTGGCTCTGACTTCACAGCAGAAAAACCGCTTGCCGCCGCCTCTTTTGATCCCGATGCGAAATCTACCTGCAGATCAGAGTATCCTGGAGGAGGCACCGTCAGGTGCCGGGAACCTTGCGACCCGATCTCATGACCGGCCCACCACTGACATGTTTGGGACGCTCCATCTTTGGGCCACCGGCGGTAAGTGAACGGTCGGCATAGCGGCCGAGTGCGCGATGGCGGTCATACATGACAATTGCACCAGCCATTGCAACGTTGATGCAGAACTTGGTCGGGATCTTCACAAGGTGATCGCAGCGTTCAATCATGTGCGGTGACAGCGAGCCGCGTTCGGGACCAAGGACATAAGCTGCCTGAAGTGGATGGCCGAAGCTCGGCAGATCGATGGAATCGTCGGTCAGTTCGATACCGACCAGTTGGCACCCGCGTGGCAGATCCATGGTGTCGACGCTGTCCCAATTGAATACCGGGAGATGGCCGGGGCTTTTGGACGTATCTGACGGGGGCGCACCGCGAAGTTTCTTGTCAGCGTCAACAGTGAAGAAGAAATTTGCACCAAATGCATGGGCCGAACGCATCAGCGTGCCAAGGTTCATTCTTTTTGAAAGGCCTTCGGCCCCGACTGCAAAGTATCCGCGCATCCGTTTGTCCGCTGATTTCGACTGGCAGCCTCATACCGGAATTTCTTCCGGCTTTGAAGGTGTGCTTTATCCAGAATGCCAATATCTGTTGGCCCGGACGCTTGCTAGGGTAGCGAAATGTTGGGCAGGGGAGGTTTTGTACTCTGCCGATATCTGGATGATAGGGGTTGTCGTGAAAGCCTGTCTTTGCAAGTCATTTGGTCCACCGTCCAGTCTTGTTGTTGAGGACATCGCCGCGCCTGATGCCGGGCTCGGTGAGGTTGTTGTGAGAGTTAAGGCCTGCGCGCTGAATTTCTTCGACACGCTGATCATAAAGGGAAAGTACCAGTACAAGCCGGAGATGCCGTTTTCTCCCAGCGCTGAGTTTTCCGGAATTGTCGAGCAGGTTGGCGAGAATGTGACCGCTTTCACGCCTGGCGACCGTGTCATGGGGTATATGCGGTGGGGCGCGGCTCGGGAACTGATTGCGGTGCCTGCGATGGATCTCGTCCCTTTGCCGGAAGAGATTCCATTTGAAACGGCCGCCGGTCTGATCGTGACCTATGGCACGACACTGCACGCCTATCGCGACCGCGCCAATCTGAAATCCGGGGAGACCGTCGCGGTTCTTGGCGCATCCGGGGGCGTTGGCCAGGCCGCCGTCGAAATTGCCTCGGTCATGGGTGCAAAGGTGATCGCTTGTGCCTCCTCGGAGGAAAAGCTGGCCTTTGCCAGGACGCTTGGTGCAGAACTGACCGTCGACTATTCGCGGCAGCCGCTCAAGGAAAGCCTCAAGGATCTGACTGGAGGAACGGGTGTTGATGTCGTCTACGATCCGGTTGGCGGGGACCTTTCGGAACAGGCCTTAAGGGCAACCGCATGGGAAGGCCGCTTTCTGGTTATCGGGTTTGCAGCGGGAGACATCCCAAGAATTCCACTCAACATCGTCATGCTCAAGGGCTGCGACGTGATGGGTGTTTTTTGGGGAGCGGCAATCGACCGGGACCCGGAGGGTCATCGAAAGAACATGCATCAACTGCTCGCCTGGGTGCAGGAGGGCAAGCTGAAGCCACATATTCACGGCACCTATCCGCTTGAGGACATCGGTGCCGCGCTTGACGAAATCGCGGCGCGCCGTGTGCGCGGCAAAGTGATTGTCACGATGTGAATTCGGCAATCACTGGCGCATGATCCGATGGCTTCTCCCAGCCGCGAGCGTCGCGTAGCACCGAAGTGCTTTTAATGTGCGGGGCAAGTGGCTCAGACACCCAAACATGGTCAAGTCGACGACCTTTGTCGGCCTTCGACCAGTCCTTCGCTCGGTAGCTCCACCACGTGTAGAGTTTTTCTTCAAGCGGTGTGAATTGGCGCATGGCGTCGAGCCATCCCCCGGTTTCGCGTAGTTTTTCAAAAAGCTCGGTTTCGATCGGGGTATGGGAGACAACTTTCAAAAGCTGCTTGTGCGACCATACATCGTGTTCATAGGGGGCGACATTCAGATCGCCAACCAGTACCGCCGGACGCGCTGTCTCGACACCCTGAAGCCACGACTGCATTTCAGCCATGAAATCAAGCTTGTGGCCGAATTTTGGATTGATGTCCCGGTTTGGCTCGTCACCACCTGCCGGAACATAAAAATTATGCACACGCATGGCAGCGCCATTGAAGGGGACATCCACGGCGACATGGCGGCTGTCGCCGACATTGCAGAAATCGCGCTTCTCAACGTTGCTCAACGGGCGCCTGGAGACTGTTGCTACGCCGTGGTAACCCTTCTGTCCGTTGATCGCCATGTGCTCGTAACCAGCCTTGCGAAACGCATTTTCCGGAAAATTGGCGTCCGGGCATTTGGTTTCCTGCAGGCAAATCACATCAGGCGAAACTTCCTCAATCAGCTGTTCCACGATCGGCATACGAAGCCGGACGGAATTGATGTTCCAGGTGACGAGTTTCAGCCGTTCGCTCATGAGAGTCCTGCCAAAGATTAGAGGTTCGACAAGACATAAGGATTCGGCGCGCAAGTGCAAACGAATTCAGGTTCTGAATGACGTCGCTTTGCATCAAGGCAGCGAAGCGCCGAAAGTTACACCAACTGCTGTGTTCTGGTGAGAAAGCGGTCAATTTCCAGAAACGCTTTGGCGGTCTCGGGAAGCTCCGGCCACATTGGCCAGACGTGCCACATGTCCGCGTAGACCGACAACGAGCTGTCGGTGCCTTGAGCCTTGAGCCGCTCTGCCATACGAACGGAATCGCTCAGCCAGAGTTCATGATCGCCGGCGAGAAGCAAAAACGGCGGCAGGTTGTGGAGTTCGGCAAAGAGCGGAGAAATCACCGGGTCAGCCAGATCGATCCTGCCGATAAAGTGTTTTTGCCAGTCGATCAGACTTTCGGGTGACAGGACCGGGTCGACTTCCGCTCTGCTTTGAAAACTCTCGCCGGAAAGTGATGTGTCAAAGGCTCCTGAGAGTGAAACGGCGGCATATGGCAGGTCCGTTCCTTTCTCGCGCAGCCTGACCAAAGCGGAAAGAACCACAGTTGCACCACTGCTGTCTCCTGCAAAGGCTATCCGGTCTGAGTTGGTACCTTCGTTGATGAGAAGAGAATAGACGGCCAAAAAATCGTCTCGTGGGGCAGTTGCCTGGTGTTCGGGCAGCCGTCGGTAGCCGACCAGCAGGATGGTCCGGTTCAGTGCAACGGCAATTTGCGAACAGAAAACCCGATGCGTTTCGATGGCGCCTGTTACCAGTCCACCGCCGTGGGCATAGAGAAGTATGTCGTCATTTTGAGGATTGTCCGGCAGTAGCCAAAGACATCTGGTGCCCGCGATCTCCTCCGCTTTTTCCGAGCAACCCTCCGCAATGACGTCGTCGCGAACCGCGTCTTCCCACTGACGTCTTTCCTCTTCCAATGAAAGCTGCGGTTGGACCGGTGACCGGATCAGGCTGGCGCGAATTTTCTGGCTGACTGAATTGGTCATTGGGTGTGTTGTCTCTCAAACGCACGGGGGCGGGATGGGAATCAAATACAAATCTAACTCGATGAAGCCTTGAGAAGGGCAACTCTTTGACAAAACCGGCACTCTAAAAAGCCTGTGCACGGAAAAAGCCAGAAGGGGTCAATTTGGACTCTGATCTGCCGCAATCTCCGATTAATCGCGGTTCGGGTTGAAAGTTGATACGTGTTTGTGCGCAGAAATCGTGAATTCGTCTACACTCCGTTAGGAAATCCCGCGCATTTTGGGCGGTGATGGAAAGTCTTTCTTAACTTTGCCGAGGATGTTGTGCTGGCACTCATCAAGTCCATTTGTTCTGTCTTTGGGTTCATTTTTCTAAGCTCTTGTGCAGCTTACGATTTCCCGGATCCAACGCCTGAAGACTATGCGGTGCACGGCATCGACATCTCCCGCTGGCAGGGAGATATCGATTGGGTGGCAGTGAAACAATCCGGAAGGGCGGCCTTTGCCTGGATCAAGGCCACCGAGGGCGGGGACCATGTCGACCCGCGCTTCGTGGACAACTGGATCGGGGCACGCAAGGCAGGTGTTCCGCGGGGGGCTTATCATTTCTATTATTTCTGCCGCCCGGTCGAAGAGCAGATTTCCTGGGTGAAAGAAATTGTTCCTGTCGACCCTCAGGCAATTCCGCTCGTGCTTGATATGGAATGGAATGCTCATTCCAAAACCTGTACCACTCGTCCCCCTCGTGAACAGATCGTGCGGGACATGAAGATCTTCCTTGATGAAATGGAAAGACACTACGGCAAGCGACCGGTTATCTATTCATCAGTTGATTTTCACCGCGATCGTCTGGTTGGAGCTCTCAAGGGTGAGCAGTTCTGGTTGAGGTCCGTGGCCGACTATCCCAACAACATCTACGATCAACGCGATGATTGGTACTTTTGGCAATATACGGCGGAAGGCCGTGTCCAGGGGATCAAGGGCGATGTTGACCGGAACGTTTTCTTCGGGACCAGATCGCAATACCGTGCCTGGTTGCGTGGTGAACTGCGGCGCTAATGGCTGCGCACGTCAGAGCAGGAGACGGCGGTCCTGCGCTAACGAATCTTGACCTGATGCGCCACGTCCTTGCCGTTGCTGACGGTCACCTGACTGAAGCCAATCAGTTTGCAGAAATCAAAGAAGTTCAGTTCGTGAGGCTGATCTGACCGGGAAAAGAGCTCCGTAGAACGGGCTTTTGAGGTGAGCGAAGCAAGCAGCGCTCTCAACCGAAACAGCGTGTCGTATTGTCCGTTTCCGGACGCGACGATGATCAGCTTCTCAAGGTCTCCGCCTTTTGCGAACAGATGATAGCCTGGGTGCCAGGATTGCTTTTCCTGAAGAGTGGCGAGACCAACCACGAACGCAGCTCGCGACCGCTTGCTGGCATCGGGAGCTGTTTTGATTTCTGAGATATAGACTTCCCGTGTCTGTGGTTCGGGATAGTAATATCCCGCATGCCCGTCAAATGCATGACTTGCTGCGGACGCCGCTGCCAGAAATGCAGCGCTTAAAATGATGGACCTGAGTTTTCTGGATAACGCGCGCATAGCCCCTCCCTGCCTGTCCGGCCCAGCCTGTCTGGAAAGGGCGATTATGAAGCCGAAGCTGACGCTTTATGCAAGTAAACTCAATCGGGCCCGGGCTTAGAGGACTCGTGTTGGACGTAAATCACACCGTCCAGCGGGCCGATGCAAGCTTACGGATCTGTCATTAAGCCGCTACAGTTTCGCCACTTTGAGGGTGCACATCGATGAAGTGCCGTGGCGAACCTGTTGGAGCTGACGAGAATGACATTGATTCGATTGCCGCTTGCAATCCTGGCGCTGTGCGCAATGGCCTGGCCTGCGGCCGCCCAATCCGGCGGACCGGCGATTGCCTATACAACGGCAAACCTGAACATGCGTGCCGGACCTGGAACCAACTATCCGGTTATTACCACCGTGCCTTACGGCGGAGCGGTGACGGTATTCGGGTGTACGGCCAATTTCAGCTGGTGTGATGCCGCTTTTGCGAACACCAAGGGTTGGGTCTCCGGACGCTATCTGAACTATGGCGGTGGCGGCAACTACTACGGTCGGCCGATTCCGAACGCAGGCGTGTATATCGGTGTCCCACGGTACAATCGAAATTATCCGATTTACCGCCGCCCGCCCGCCGTCGTGCGTCCCTACCGGCCATATTACCCACCGCGCCGCTATTAGGTCTTTTGAAGACGCGTCAGACGAAGGACACGGGCCCGCTACTGGGCGGGCCTTGGGCCTGCCATGACCAGGGACCAGAAAACCTTGTGTTTGGCATTTGCGGAATATGCGGTCGCAATGCCGAGGCGCGTGGCATCGCGTGTCAGAAGTACCTGATTGTGATTTGGGGACTCCCGCCAGCCGGAAAACGCTTCGGCAAAGGTCCGGTAGCCGGCGCTGACGTTTTCAGCCGCAGCGGTCTTGGGCTCTCCGATGCTGTTCATGCGGGTGGCAAGTTGCTGGTTGGCAGCCAACGATGCCTTCACTGAACCTGCCGCTGCCATTGCGTCGGCCTGGCTTTGCGCAATGCCTGTCAGCTGGGCATCCGGTGTCACAGGCGGCAGGCCGTTGTTGATCCGGTATTGAGAAATCATTTGTGCCGCTGTCGCCGGGTCGACCTGTCCGTCGGTCTTTGCCAAATCCTGGTAAAATGGCGGTGTTTGGAGGCGTTCACCCATGCACGCCGAAACAATCATGAGAGCGAGGCCGGCGGCGGTTAGCTGCAGGACGGATCGGGCCTTGGGTAAATCAATCACGAAATGATGCTCCAGACGCAAAAGGGAAGCGATTCGCTTGCCAATCGACTGGTGATGGAGCGAAACCCGAGCAGAATTGCGGCAGCACCTTAAGGAGTTGCAAATTTCGCGGAAAAAAGCCAGCCCGCTGCGCGGACTGGCAAGGCTGCATGAGGCTCTTAGTATGGCCTTCTGGGGAGCTCTTTGTCTTAGCGTTTGCCTGCCTCGAGCACGTCTTCGAGGGTTCTCAGGCCTGTGGTTGGGGCAGAGACCAATACAGACATGTTTCCGGGCGCGTGCTCGTTCTTCCACATCTTGGTGTGGGCTTTGGGAATCTGGTCCCAGGGGAAAACTTCTGACATGTAAGGGTCGATGCGACGCTCGATCATCAGCTTGTTCGCGGCAGACGCCTGCTTCAGATGGGCAAAGTGAGACCCTTGCAGTCGTTTTTGATGCATCCACATATAGCGAACATCAAAGGTACAGTTGAAGCCGGACGTGCCCGCACAAATCACAACCATACCGCCCTTCTTGCAGACGAATGTTGAGATCGGGAACGTCGCTTCGCCAGGATGTTCGAAGACGATGTCGACGTTGTTGCCTTTTCCAGTGAACTCCCAGATGGCCTTGCCGAACTTCCGCGCTTCCTTGAACCATTCCGCATATTCAGGGGAGCCGACCGCCGGGAGCTGTCCCCAACACTTGAAGTCCTTGCGGTTGATGACGCCCTTGGCACCGAGTTCCATGACGAACTGGCGTTTGTCTTCGTCCGATATGACGCCGATGGCGTTGCCGCCCGCTGCGGTTATCAGCTGTATCGCGTAGGAGCCGAGACCGCCGGAAGCACCCCAGACCAACACGTTCTGGCCAGGTTTCAGCTCATGCGGGTGATGACCGAACAGCATCCGGTAGGCCGTTGCCAGGGTCAGCGTGTAGCAGGCGCTTTCTTCCCAGGTCAGGTGCTTTGGGCGCGGCATCAGCTGTTGGGCTTGCGCGCGGGTGAATTGAGCAAATGAACCGTCCGGCGTTTCGTAGCCCCAGATGCGCTGCGAGTTGGAATACATCGGATCGCCACCGTTGCACTCCTCGTCGTCGCCGTCGTCCTGGTTGCAGTGAATGACGACTTCGTCACCGACCTTCCAGCGCTTTACCTTGTCCCCGACAGCCCAGACAATGCCTGACGCGTCGGAGCCTGCGATGTGATAGGGGGCTCCGTGACCGTCAAACGGACTGATCGGTTCTCCGAGACCGGCCCAGATGCCATTGTAGTTGACGCCGGCAGCCATCACCAGAACCAGCACTTCATGGCTGTCCAGTTCCCAGGTCGGTACGACCTCAAGCTGCATTGCCTGTTCCGGAGCGCCGTGACGCTCCCGGCGAATTGCCCACGCATACATGTTCTTGGGAACATGGCCGAGGGGCGGGATTTCACCGACTTCATAAAGATCTTTCAAGGGAGCTTCTCCCCGCGTCAGGTTGTCATTGGCTTCAGACGCTGCTGTCATACTTCCCCTCCCAGGGTATTTTTGGTCGCCGTGTAATTTCGCAATTGCACAAAGCGCGTTTGGATCGAAACCCGGTTTTGCGCAACTATTGTTCAAAATGACGCGTACATCTATTCGACTATTGCTTAACTTGCGTTTTGATGCCAAGCATATTTTGCATTGCGAGAGAAAAATTTCGCAAGCGCGTAATTTCGGGTCCACGGATTGCGGGGTGGCGTAAGTCAGCCAAAGCCGTGTTGCCGATTGCGAAAAAAACAGGCTGGAGAATGCCTTAGAACGCTCATTGATCGTGGCTATACGGTCTGGGTGTTGGGCCAATTGAGGATTGATCAGGCGAACGGAATTCATGTGTAGTCTTGCGAGCCGGTCAATCACGGAGGAGAAAGCGGAATGAGCGCAACAGGTGAAAAGGGGCAGGAGCGGGACCGGCCCTGGATTTTCCGGACTTATGCGGGTCATTCAACAGCCGCTGAATCGAACAAACTCTATAGAAGCAATCTCGCTAAAGGGCAGACCGGCTTGTCTGTTGCGTTCGATTTGCCGACGCAGACAGGGTATGACCCTGATGATCAGCTGGCACGCGGTGAAGTCGGCAAGGTTGGCGTGCCGGTTGCCCATCTTGGCGACATGCGTACGCTCTTTGACGAGATTCCGCTGGATCGCATGAATACGTCCATGACGATCAATGCTACCGCGCCCTGGCTTCTGTCGCTCTACATTGCCGCCGCTGATGAACAGGGAGCTGACCGGAAACTCCTGTCAGGCACAACTCAGAACGACATCATCAAGGAATACCTGTCTCGCGGCACGTATGTGTTTCCGCCGGCACCGTCCCTCAGGCTGACAACGGACGTAATCGCCTGGACTTATTCCAACATGCCCAAGTGGAACCCGATGAATGTGTGCTCCTATCACTTGCAGGAGGCAGGTGCCACGCCGGTGCAGGAATTGTCCTTTGCACTTGCCACGGCCGTCGCCATTCTGGACTCCATGAAGGCAAGCCGTGCCATTCCCGAAGAAGACTTTCCAAAAGCGGTCGGCCGGATCTCCTTCTTCGTCAACGCAGGCATGCGTTTCGTCACCGAGATGTGCAAGATGCGTGCATTCACCGAGCTCTGGGATGAGATCTGCCGTGAACGTTATGGTGTCGAGGAGGAGCGCTACCGGCGTTTCCGCTATGGCGTTCAGGTCAATTCTCTCGGCTTGACCGAGCAGCAACCGGAAAACAACGTCTATCGCATTCTTCTGGAAATGCTCGCGGTCGTGCTGTCCAAAAACGCGCGCGCGCGTGCGGTTCAATTGCCGGCATGGAACGAAGCGCTCGGTCTTCCACGTCCGTTCGACCAGCAGTGGTCGCTGAGAATGCAGCAGATTGTCGCCTACGAGACGGACCTTCTGGAATATGCCGACATTTTTGACGGATCGACGGAGATCACGAAAAAGGTTGAAGCGCTGAAAGCGGAGGCCCGTGAAGAGCTCGCCCGGATCGATGCGATGGGCGGTGCCGTGGCGGCGGTCGATTCAAGCTACATGAAGCGGCAGCTCGTGGAAAGCAACTCCGCCCGATTGGCCGCGATTGAAGCCGGAGATCAAGTGGTTGTCGGTGTCAATCGTTGGACGGATAGTGAACCGTCGCCTCTGGCAACAGGTGAAGACGGTGCGATCCTGACTGTCCCTGAACATGTTGAAGACGAGGCCATTGAGAAGCTTGAGGCCTGGCGTGGCGCGCGCGACGATGCAGCTGTTGAGAGTGCCCTTGAAGAGCTGAAATCTGCAGCCCAGGAAGGTCGCAACATCATGGAGCCCTCGATTGCAGCCGCCAAGGCCGGCGTCACCACGGGCGAATGGGGCCGGACGCTTCGCCAAGTCTTTGGAGAATACCGCGCTCCGACCGGTGTCGGTCAGGCCGTGCGCGATGAAGCCGGTGATCTCGCTGCGGTTCGAGGTGATGTGGACGTCGTTTCGAAGACGCTCGGGCGGCGGCTGAAATTCCTTGTCGGCAAGCCGGGTCTCGATGGCCATTCCAATGGTGCAGAACAAATCGCCGTGCGTGCACGGGATTGCGGTATGGAAGTGGTCTATGAGGGTATCCGTTTGACACCTGCACAAATTGTCAATGCGGCAGTCGAGGAAGATGTCCACGTTATTGGTCTGTCGATCCTGTCCGGGTCTCACATGGCGCTGGTGCGTGATGTGATGGAAAAGTTGCGTGCAGCGGGTGCGGATGACATTCCAGTTGTGGTGGGTGGCATCATTCCAGATGAAGACGGTGCACAACTGAAAGCCATGGGCGTTGCAGCGGTCTACACACCAAAGGATTTCCAGTTAACCGACATCATGGCCGACGTGGTGAAAATTGTCGGAACGCGCGCGGATGAGGCCGCCTAGGCCAAGCAGGGCGTGACAATTCGGGCGCTTCGAAACGCATACGGATCATTCACGTCCGACCTGAAGTTTGACCGGCTATTGTCCTATCTGAAACAACGAGTTAACTTAACGTAAAGCTTTGTTAACTCTTTGTTGAGATATTCGGAAGGGTTTGCCAGAAGGCGAACTCTCTCTGAATGGCCAGGAGGCCGGAATGGCGACGATTGAGCGGCCGCACTCGGCCCAGGTCGTGGCGCATGCGACAGAGTATCCAGCGGACCGCGACGGTGACGGCACCGGCTACGACCGCAGAAAGAAGCGTAACACCGCAGAGCGCCATGAAACACAAACCCAAGGGTCTGAGAACGACCCGGCGGTTCTTGTCGAGTCTCACCCTGTTGACAGCCATGCGCTTGACGGCGTTGCCGCCTATCGTGCGGCTGCCTTAAGTGCCCTGGAACCAAGCGTTGATCATGGCCCCGTCAGCCCTCTTCGCGGACCTGTGGACCGATTGCCGGCGGAAAACATTCGCCATGCCTATGAAGACCATGGCGACACGGACCTGTTACCGCACGAAGTCAATGTTGCGACTTGAGCCAGTGCCGCAACCCATCAGGAAGTTGATCACCCCTTAGCTTAAGCGCCCACCACTTGCGTCCCAACGGCCGAGCGGCTATGTCGCAGGTAAGTAATCCTACGTATCTCGCAAATTGCGGCGTTAAAGGTGGGGCAGATTTGGTTCAAACCTCGATTCGTATTGAGGTTTGGCCGCAGCAGGGGCGCGTTGGTCTTGGTCGATACGATTTTGAGTTTGGCGGCACAAAACCTGTTGTCGCCCATCATCCTGTTTTTTGCTCTTGGCCTGGCCGCGGCCCTTGTCCGCTCCGACCTTTCGGTGCCGGAGGCAGCTGCAAAAACCCTGTCTATCTATCTGCTGTTCGCGATCGGCTTCAAGGGCGGGGTCAGTGTCAGCGATCATGGCGTCGACGCCACGCTGGTCTTGTCGCTGATCGCCGGATTGATCCTGTCGTTCCTTTTGCCGTTTGCTGCATTTGGCTTGCTACGCGTGATGACGCGGCTTGATGCGTTGGACGCAGCGGCAGTCGCAGGGCACTACGGATCGATTTCGATCGTGACATTCGTCGCGGCCACGTCGGTTCTGCAAAGTCAGGGCATCGCCAGCGAAGGCTATCTGGTTGCCGTTGCTGCCGTCATGGAAGCGCCCGCGATCCTGTCGGCCCTGTGGCTTGCTGCAAGGTTCTCAACACAGGCGGCCAATGAAGGCCGGGCGCAGGATTCCAAGGGGCTTTTTAGGGAAATCCTTTTTAACGGTTCAATCGTGTTGCTGGTTGGGTCCTTCGTGATCGGATTCCTGTCGGGCCCGCAAGGCTTGTCGGAAATCGAGAGCTTCATTGTTGCTCCCTTCAAAGGTGTGCTGTGCCTGTTTCTTCTGGATATGGGTCTGGTCGCTGGCCGCGGCCTCAGGTCAAGTGCACATTATCTGCGCCCTGGTTTGATCCTTTTCGGGATTGTCATGCCGATCATTGGTTCGTTTGCCGGGCTGGTCGCTGCCAGCATGATCGGCCTCTCCACTGGCGGCACGGTATTGCTTATGACGCTGAGTGCATCAGCGTCCTATATTGCGGTGCCGGCGGCAATGAGGGTGGCCTTGCCCGAAGCCAATCCGTCAATTTACCTGACCATGTCGCTCGGCATTACGTTTCCATTCAATCTGACGATCGGTATTCCGCTATACCTATCGCTTGCCCAGGTCATTTGAGGATGTCGCCATGGAAATGAAAGACGCGAAAAGAGTCGAGATTACCATCGAAGCACCGATGGAAACGCGGCTGACTGACGCTCTGGATGGAGCTGGTGTAACAGGCTATACGATATTGCCGGTTATGGGCGGCAGCGGACGGTCTGGGCGATGGAGCCGCGAGGGCCAGGTTTCGCGCGCTGGCGGCATGATCCAGATTATTTGCATCATCCGGCCGGATCGGTTGGATGCGCTTTTGGAAGCAGCCTTCGGCGTCGTGGAACGGCACATCGGTGTTGTTACAGTGACAGATTGCTCGGTGCTGCGAGCCGAGCGGTTCTGATTTATACGGTAATATACGTATATCATCGGATTTTTTCGTTTCAGGAAGCTGATAAAAGGGTCTTTTGATCAAGCTGCTACTTTGGCGGCGCAAATCGGGAGATCGGCATTTGAGCTTGCCCAAGCATCTGCTGGATGGTTACGAACGCTATCTGAACAAGGGGTTTGTGAGGAATCGTGAAACCCACGAAAGGCTCGCGCTTTACGGTCAAAAACCGGAAGTGATGGTCATTTCCTGTTGCGACAGCCGTGTGACTCCTGAAGGTATCTTCAACATGGGCCCCGGTGAGCTGTTTGTTGTGCGCAATGTCGCCAATCTCGTTCCACCTTATGAGGACACAGAAGGCCAGCACGGCACCAGTGCGGCAATCGAGTTCGGGGTCGGCAGCCTCAAGGTCAAGCATCTCGTCGTTATGGGCCATGGACAGTGTGGTGGTGTCAAAGCGTTCCGCGAGCATGCCAATGCGCCTATGGAAACAGGACAGTTTATTGGCCGTTGGATCAAGTTGCTGGAACCTGCTGCCATCGCCATGGCGTGTATGCCTCTCGACCAGGCCGACGATCCGCAATTGGCCATGGAATATGCCGGGATCCGCCAGTCGCTGAAAAACCTGATGACGTTTCCATTCATTGAAAAAGCTGTTCAGGACGGAACCTTGCGGCTCCACGGTGCCTGGTTCGATATCGGCTCCGGTGAACTTCGGGTAATGAACGAAGACAGCCAGCGCTTTAAAGAGGTCGAGCATCCACCGATCAAAGTGGTCGCGAAATCAGCAGGCCACTGACCTTCATGCAGATTGATCCGAAGCTATTTCGACGCCTGGCCGCCTATAATGGATGGATGACGCAAAAGACCTATGAGGCAGCAGGCAATCTGAGTGATGCGGAGCGAAAGGCGGACAAAGGTGCGTTTTTTCGGTCCGTGCATTCCACGCTCAACCATCTCCTGTTTGCAGACAGGGTCTGGATGCGGCGATTTACCGGCCGACCTTATGATATCAAGGGAATGGGGGTCGATCTCTTCGATGATTTCGCCGAACTTAAGGCCGCTCACCTTCAGATCTGCGAAGATATCAATATCTTCACGGCTGAGCTGTCAGAAGATTGGCTCTCCGGTACACTTGAATGGACGAGTGTGACAGATCGCAAGACCCGCCGGCGTCCACGCTGGCTGCTGGTGACACACATGTTCAATCATCAGACACATCACCGGGGCCAATTATCGACCCTGTTGTTCCAAGCCGGAATAGATATTGGCGTAACCGATCTGCCCTTTATGCCAGACCTGATTGGCGAATATTCCGATTAACAAAAGAGATTGAATACGTAATTCTGAAGGCCATACGGCTAACAGGCGGCGGTTCGCCGCAAGGCACCGAGATCTGTACTGAGAATCGACTTTCGGAACGTGCGAAGAAGCTGCTGGTCGAGTTTGTTACCCATTTCCGACATGATGGAAAATGCCTGCCGTGGACTGTAGCTGTCCTTGTAGGCGCGTTTTTCGGTCAACGCTGAATAGATGTCGACGATCGTGACCATGCGAACCGAATCCGGAATGCTCTCTTCGCTGAGGCCGTCAGGGTATCCTGAGCCGTCGAGCATTTCGTGATGCCAGACGGCCATGTCGACCACATCCTTTGGAACTTCCTTGCGTCCACGTAGTATTTCCTGGCTGAAACGTGGGTGTTTGTTGACCAGATCGCGTTCCTCGGCGTTTAGTTTTGCCGGTTTGTCGAGGATCGACAAGGGTATCCTGACTTTGCCGAGATCGTGGACAAGTCCGCCAAGACCCAGCATGTATTGCTTCTGTTCAGGCAGGCCGAGAGCTTTTGCGAAACTGACTGCATGTCCCGTCACCATCATGGTGTGGCAATAGGTGTGACTGTGGTGCTGCTGAACGGCGGAAAGCCAATTGTCGAGCCCTTCAGTGCATATCGTGTTGGTAATATCCACTGCACTTCTTGCAAGTTTGGGGACAGGAAGAGGCGCATCATTCAGGATCGCCTGTGACATCTGATCGAGCGCAGAGCAGGCGGTATTGACTGCACTTCCAATCTGGCCGGAACACTCCGTTCCCAAATTCGGTTTCGCGTAATTGCCGAGCAATTCGCGAAGTTTGACCAGCAATGAGGAGAAATCGTCCCTGTGCACCAGGTTGTAAATGCCGAGTTCCCGCGCCTGAAACACCTGATGGCGGCTCTTGGTGTCGAGAACACAAAGCTTTTCCAAAATTGGAGTGTTACTGAGACTTTTGAGCCGACTGAGACTGTTGCGCGTCATGTTTCCGAGATCGACGACGAGCAACGCAGGGCTTTCGAAGGAAAGGGACTGAAGATTGTCGTAAGACACCAACTCGGCCGGATAAACGGCGGTGATCTGCAATAATTGCTGCGGAACAGACCTTGGGTTCTCAGCTGCAATAAAAACTCGTTTCATGAAAAACTACTTGTTCCGCGAGAAATACCGGACATTTTTTGTATTCTGTTTTCGTAAAAAAACAATTAGTGGAGTTAAAGCTTCTGAGAGTGCCGATTTATTATTGATCTGCCCAAGCTGGAGCCTTTCCTTTATCTGTATACTTGTCAAAATTGCCTAATATGGGTGTTCTTATACTTCATTTATTCAATTTTTTTGGTTGCGGTGCAGCAAATTGAGTTGTGCCTTTGACGAAAGGTTTTCCTGTCGAATGGCTGCCGCCGCTCAATGTGGGCGGTGACCATTTCCTTCGTTTGCTACAATCACGCGAAGGCGGCTCGTCTGAAATGAGGCAACCGCGTTATGCCGAAATTCAATGTCAGGCACCTGCTCATTTCGTGTGTATCAAACCCAAAGATTTTTCGCTTCTTAAGCAGATCCAGATCCCGAAATGAACGATTCCGAGCAGAAGGGGACGCGAATTCTCGTTTAAAATGAATGCATTCAAAAAAATGAAACGTTTCATATTGACGTATCCCAAGACCCGTGTTTTGCTTAATCAGCCAATTCGCCTCAGCAGCCCGAGGTGAAAAGGCGTTACCTTTTTTGGGAGGAAAATCATGAAGTTATTGAAAATCGCTGCCGCGGCAGCGACCGGTCTCGCTTTGCTTGCTGGAACCGCTCAAGCCGATGACAAGCCGGTTGTAGGCCTCATCATGAAGTCTCTCGCCAACGAGTTTTTTCAAAACATGATGGCCGGTGCTCAGGCTCATGAGGAAAAGCGCGGCGACTACAAATTGCTGGCCGTTGGAATGCAGAATGAGACAGATTTTGAATCGCAGATCAATGCGGTCGAAAACTTCATCACCCAAGGTGTTGATGCGATCGTGGTGGCACCTGCAGATTCCCGCGCAATGGTTCGCCCTTTGAAGAAGGCGATGGAAGCCGGCATTGTTGTCGTCAACTTTGACGTGGCCCTGGATACAGAGGCCAAAAAACAGCAAAATGTTGAACTGGCCTTTGTCGGGCCGGACAACCGCGGTGGAGCAAAACTGGCTGGCGACGCGCTGGGCAAAAAACTGGGTGCCGGCGGCAAGGTTGTCATCATCGAAGGAAATCCCGGTGCGGACAACGCGAACGAAAGACGCCTCGGATTTGAAGCCTCCGTGGCTGAGTTCGAACTTGATCTTCTCGACAGCCGCACCGCTCATTGGGAGACAGAGGAAGCAAATTCCGTGTTTTCCAACATGCTGACGGCACATCCGGATATTCAAGGTGTAATGGCAGCGAACGATTCCATGGCCATTGGTGTGGTCAAGGCATTGGAAAGCGCGGGGCGCGACGACATCGTCGTGGTCGGTTTCGACAACATTCCCGCCGTCGGGCCGATGATCTCCGATGGACGCATGCTTGCAACCGTCGACCAGTTCGGCACGGACATGGCGGCGAATTCCATCGACCTCGCTCTCGAAGTGGTCAAGGGCGGACCTCAGCTTGAAGGCTGGGTGAAGACCCCGATCGAATTGGTGACCGCGAACTAAGCGATCTCCATGCGCCCCCGCTTGGTCAGCCTTAGGGCGGGGGCGGCTCTTTTTCCAAAGCAAGTTGACTGGACACATTATGGCAGCCGCATCGCTTGCAGCCGTGCCCGATCCGGCCGAGATCCCTGCTTTTCTGTCCGTAGATGGATTGAAGAAACACTTCGGTGGGGTCAAGGCGCTTGATGGGGTCAGTTTCTCGCTCCTGAAGGGTGAAGTGCATGCCCTGGTTGGCGAGAATGGAGCCGGCAAATCCACACTCATCAAAATTCTGTCCGGTGTCTTCCCTTACGATTCCGGCAGCATATCCCTCGCAGGAGAGGATTACCGACCTGCTAACCCGCACGTTGCGAAGGAGCTTGGAGTTCAGGTGGTTCACCAGGAGTTCAATCTGCTGGACCATTTGAGCATTGCTGAAAATATCTCCGTCGAACGGATGCCAACGACCCGTTTTGGCCTTCTGGACAAGCAGGAAATGAACCGGAGGGCAAGGCTGGCGCTTGACGCCATCGGGCTAACGGATGTTGATGTCAAGGCACCGGTCAGTTCTCTTGGCATCGCTCACCGGCAGCTCGTTGAAATTTCACGGGCGCTGCAATGCAAAAGCCAGATCTTGATTCTCGATGAGCCGACCGCAACGCTGACCGAACGGGAAACCAAACGTCTGTTCGATATCATCGCGTCGATCAAGGCTGAGGGCGTTACGGTCGTTTTCGTATCGCATCACCTTGATGAAGTGTTTGCGATTTGTGACCGCGTCACGGTTTTCAGAAACGGCGTCTCCATCGGGACGGATCGCATTTCGGACACCACGCCCGATGGCGTGGTTCAGAAAATGGTCGGCCGGCAGCTGGCTGCAACCACGAACGAAGCAGATCCGGATCGCGTGCCAGGCGAGCTTGCTCTCAGACTTGATGAATTTTGCACGCAAGCAAACCCGAAGGAAATAGGTGTCTCGTTCGATCTCAGTTACGGTGAGATAGTCGGCATCGCAGGGCTTGTCGGTGCCGGTCGGACCGAGATTCTCAGAGGTATCTTCGGCGTTGATCCAATCCGTTCCGGCCGCATTCTTCAGGCCGGCAATGAAGTGCGTTTCAACGGCCCGCGCGACGCGATTGCTGCTGGTATCGGCTTCGTCACCGAGGATCGCAAGGATGAGGGCCTGATCCTTGATATGCCAATTGCCGCGAACATATCGCTCGCCAATATGGGTGCCGTCTCCAGGTCCGGATTGTTGCAATTTTCAGAAGAGAACCGGCGCTCACGCGATGGCGGCGCGAGGTTGAAACTCAAATACGGCAGAATATCCGATGCGGTGTCCAGTCTTTCAGGCGGCAATCAGCAAAAGGTCGTTCTCGCCAAGTGGCTCGCGCGCAATCCGAAAGTGCTGTTGCTGGACGAGCCGACCCGCGGCGTTGACGTCGGTGCCAAAGCCGAGATCTACGCAATCTTGAAAGAGTTGGCACGAGAAGGCGTCGCTTTGCTTGTGGTGTCCTCCGAGATGCCAGAGCTGATGACGCTTGCTGACCGGATACTTGTTCTTGCCGAACATGAAATCCAGGGAGAGCTCACGCGTCCCGAATTCTCAGAAGAAAACATCCTGAAGCTGGCTTATGGCCAGGCCCGGCAGGCCGGAGGACAGAAGCAATGACAACGCAGACCCTTTCAGAAACCATGCCAAAACCCACAAGATTTTCCGTGCGCAACGTTCTGCAAAATGCGGGCATCGGCCTCGCGCTGCTGGCGCTCATTCTCTTCTTCTCAGTGTTCACAGAACACTTCCTGACACCGAACAACATCACCAATATTCTGACCCAGATTACCATCAACCTGGTGCTCGCCGTCGGTATGACCTTTGTCATTCTCATAGGGGGGATTGATCTTTCCGTGGGGTCGGTGATGGCGTTTGCAGCAGTTGTTGCTGGAAAGGCGATTACGTTGCCGGGCTTTGGTCCTGCAGAGGCAATCGCGCTGGCAATCGTCGCAGCAACGTTAACCGGTGTTGCCTGCGGAATGATCAATGGTGTCATCAGCGCCTATTGGGCTTTGCCGTCCTTCATTATTACCTTGGGAATGCTCAACATTGCCCGTGGAGCGGCGCTGCAGGTCTCTGACGCTCAGACCATCTATTCGTTTCCCTATGCTTTCGAGGAATTCGGCTCCGCCATGATCTATGGCGTTCCCGTGGTGTTCCTGGTTGCGCTTTTCCTGGTTCTTGTTGCCTGGTTCGTGCTGAACTTCACAGTGTTCGGACGACTTCTTTATGGCATCGGCAACAATGAAGAAGCCGTTCGCCTCGCCGGGCACTCGGTCTATTGGTACAAGGTTGCGGCCTTTACCATCTGCGGTTTTACCGCCGGAATTGCCGCGATCGTCTATATGGCCCGCTTGAATATTTCCAGTCCGATTGCCGGTATCGGTTTTGAGCTCAACGCAATCGCCGCCGTCATTATCGGAGGCACAAGCCTCAGTGGCGGGCGGGGATCGGTCATCGGTACATTGCTGGGGGCCTTCATCATCGGGGTTCTTGCGAACGGGCTTATCTTGATCGGACTGTCAGATTTCATGCGCCAGATGATTACGGGCGTTGTCATCATCGTTGCCGTCGTTCTCGATTACTACCGTGCAAAGTACACCTCGAAATGAAACGGACAGCCCTATTGAATCGACATCTGAGCGAACTGGTCGCCTCGCTTGGTCACATGGACGAAATCATTGTCGCAGACGCGGGTCTTCCTGTTCCTCAAGGCGTCAGAGTTATTGACCTTGCTGTCAGTGAAGGTGTGCCGGGTTTTCTGGACCTCCTCAAGGCGTTGCGCACCGAACTTGTGATCGAAAGTGCCATATGGGCGGAAGAAGCATCGGCTGAGATGTCTGCCCTCATGCAAGAGGAAATCAATCAGTGGTCTTTGGAGACCCGGCAGGATGTCACGATTTCGCGCTTGTCTCATGTAGAGCTGAAGCGCAGGTCGGGTCAGGTTCAGGCGATCATCCGCACCGGTGAATTTACACCTTACGCCAACATACTCCTGACGAGCGGGGTCCCGTTTTGAAACCTGTAGCAGTTGTCGGCAGCGTGAATATCGATCTGGTCAGCTATCTTGATCGTTGGCCGGACGTTGGTGAAACCGTTGCGGTTCGTGAAACCACGTCTTCTCTTGGTGGAAAGGGTGCCAATCAGGCCGTAGCTTCGGCACGGCTCGGTGCCGACGTCGCTCTTGTGGGGGCGATTGGCGGCGACGGCTTTGGCCAGGATGCCAAATCGCAGCTTTCTCGATCCGGTGTTCGCTCTCGCCTGAGTGAAATCCCAAATGTTTCGACCGGTCTTGCGTTTATCGATGTCGGGCCGGACGGTAACAACATGATCCGTCTGTCCGGCGGTGCAAATCGATCTGTTTCGGCGGCGCAAGTGGCGCTTCATGCAGAAGTCATCCGAAAAAGTGGTGTGCTTCTGCTGCAAAACGAAATCGGATTGCCAGCGTCTTTGGAAGCTGCGCGTATCGCGCGCGCAGCTGGATCTCTTGTGATCATGGACCCGGCTCCCGCGCCGGACCCTGCGTGGAAGCAGGAGATATTCACCTCTTTCGACGTTCTCACACCGAATGCGCACGAAGCCGGACTGTTGCTGGGCGCGCAGCCGAAAACGCTGGAGGACGGCGAAAGGGCCGCTTTGTCGCTTGGGAAAATGGGGTTGCGCGGTGCCATCGTGACAATGGGCGATCTCGGAGTTTCCTGGTCATTCGACGGAACTCAGGGATCGCTGCCCGCGTTCAAGGTGAAAACCATTGATACGGTTGCCGCCGGCGACTGTTTTAACGGTGCGCTTGCAACCTGCCTGGCGGAGGGGGCGTCCATGAGCGATGCTATCGCCTTCGCACTGCGTGCGGCCGCGATCGCGACGACACGCAAGGGAGCCTCGCTTTCACTTCCGACCCGCTTGGAGCTGGAGAACTTCCGCGACCCGGTCTTCGCCTGAATTTAAGGCGGCGCTTGATTGGCAGGCTCAGGAATGCTTCAAGGAAAGAAGGGGTTAAGGAGTGCTGCGGGAAATGCCAACGATCAAAGACGTCGCCAGGAAGGCCGGGGTGTCCGTTGGTACTGTTTCGCGTGTATTGGCCAAGAACGAGACTGTTAAGCACCCGCTCAGGCTGAAGGTGCAGGCTGCGATGAAGGAGCTTGACTACAAGCCCAATCTCGCCGCACGCGCACTGCGCACCAACAGTATCGATGTCATTGGTCTTGTCGTGCCTGACATCACCAATCCGTTTTTTGCCCAACTCGCCAAGAATATCGAAATGGAGGCGGCCAAACGCAGCCACTCCGTGATGGTTGCCAACTCGCATGACGATGCCGATACGGAGAAGACGCAGATTGCTGCACTCCTCGACAGAGCCGTTTGCGGTGTCATTGTTGTTGCAACAGCGGATGGGCGCAGTCTTGATGCGACCGATGTGCCGATTGTTTCACTGGACCGACGTTTCGGGGAATTTCCGCTGATAGCCACGGATCACTTCGACGGTTCTCAAAAAATCGCGGACCATCTTCATGCACTTGGCCACAGAAGGATCGCCTATATCGCAGGTCCTTTGAGCATGGACGTTGCCCGGAGCCGGCGCGCGGGTTTCGTCAGCCGTATCAAAGCTCTTTCCAGATCTGGGGATCCCATGGAACTGACGGTTTTCGAGGGGCAGTTCGACTACGATTCAGGCGAAGAGCTTGGCCGTGAGATCCTCAGCCAGACGTCGGTCAATGAGCGGCCGACAGCCATTGCCGCAGCCAGCGATCAGCAGGCCATAGGTGTTCTTCGCTGTGCACGGGATCTGAAGCTTGACGTTCCGGCAGATCTGTCAGTGGCCGGGTTCGACGATATCACTTTGGCTTCGTTGGTGGTTCCGAGACTGACGACCCTTCGTCAGCCGATTGAAGCGCTTGCCGTTTCGGCAATTGAACAGATTTTTGAGTCAAAGGCCTCGTTGAAAGACATGGCAATCGCAGGCGATGTTGTCGAACGGGAATCAACCGGGCCGGTCCCTGCCGGGACTTGAGAAACACTTCGTTGGTCGCGGTCTCAACTTGCAAACAGCAACGCACTCCCGGCAATCACCAGCCCGGCTCCAGCCCAGGCCCCAAGCGCGGGAGCTTCCTTGGTGCGCCACCACATCATCGGCAAAAGAAGTGCCGGGGTTGTCGCTGACAGGGTTGCAATGATGCCGACGTCTCCTCCAGAGAGCGCAAACAGAATGAGCGTCATGCCGACACCCATGCCGAGGAAACCGGAGAGAGCGACCACACCGACCACAGGAAGCGTGAACTTTCCGGCAGGCTTTACCCAGGAATAGGGCAGCCTGGATAACAGAACCAGGCCAAGCGCGGCCGTCCCGACCCGTAGGCTGGACGCCGCCACCGGATCTACCCCTGCCTCCATGATCGGGCGAGCGATCAATGATCCGATTGATTGAGAAAGAGCAGCGGCCAGGCCGAGAAGGACCCCAATCCAGAGTGGCCCCTTGATGCTTTCCCATTTGTGCAGTTGTGATTTCCTCTTGCCGAAGCGGATGGCCAGAAGGACCCCCAGAAAAATCAACCCGATCCCGGATATCTGAAGAAAGGTGAGGTCTTCGTTCAGAAGCAACCAGCCGAGAATGGCCGACATGGGAGCGTTCAGGGAAAACAGCATGGCAGTCCGCCGTGGCCCCATCCGATTGAGCGTCAGGAAGAGGGCGGTATCACCCATGAAGATCCCGACAAATCCGGACAGGATGAGCGGCAAAAGATGGTCGTTGCCAATGGAACCCCAGCCATTGGTCAGGGCCACCCAAAGACACAACATGATGGTGACGAGCAGCATGCGTGTTGTGTTGAAGGCGATGGCGCCGAGATGCTGAGCCGGGGCTGCCGACAGAAGGCCGGTAAGCGCCCAGAGCGCAGCGGCACCTAGCGCGGCGGCTTCGTAAATATACACTGCTCAGATCTGCCGGAATTCTTCCGGAAGGTCCGGTGTCTTGCCTGTCCAGGCCGCCTCGAAGAATGCGAATTCAAGTGCGCTCATGTGCCGGAACAAGTGTGCGACCCGATTCTGTTCGTTTGCTGAAAGCGTTGGACCAATCCCGTTCATTTCATCGATGATCCAGTTCACGAACGCTTCAAAGCCCGGTACGGCGTGGAGGTCGATCCATTCCGCGAGATAAAATGCCTGAGGTCTGGGCTTTTGCGCTTCGCGCAGGCCCCAGGTGAGATAGCACCATTCTGCGCATAAAAGGCAGACAAGCCCGTCCGCATACGATCCCTCGCCCGCTGAAGAAACAAGCAGGTCGGCGAACGCCCGGGTTGTTGCCCCTTGTGCCGCAGTTTCATAAGTTGAGGCGGGTACGCCGAGTGCTTTGAAGGATCTGAGGAAATAGTCGTTTTCTTCTGAGGTCAGCAAAGCCAGAAACGCAGAAAGCCGGCTCTTGGACTGCATGCGTGGTGCCTTGGCAACCAGATAGCCGAGTGTCGAGGCCAGATCCGTGACGAAGGTATAGTCCTCAATCAGGTAGCGCGTGTAGGCCTCATCCGGCATTGAGCCGTCACCAATCGCCCGGGTGAATGGATGCTCGCTGGCAGCAGTCCAAAATGGCTCTGCCCGGGCAACCAGCCAGTCTGAGAATCTGGTACCAGGATGCGCGGACTGAAACTGAGGGAATGACCCGTCATATGGCGTGGGCATTGCTGCGCCATGCTCCCTTTTGTGTCGGGAAACTTAATGAAAACGGGCGCTCAATGGCGCCCGTCAAAACAATATCAGGCAGCAGCCTTCTTGGGTGTAATCAGCCCGCGATTGACCAGGACCTCGGCGATCTGGATCGTGTTGAGCGCGGCACCTTTACGCAAGTTGTCGGAGACAACCCAAATGTTCAGGCCATTTTCGACGGTCGCATCTTCCCGGATACGGGAAATGTATGTCGCGTCTTCGCCGGCGGCTTCATAAGGCGTCATGTAACCGCCGTCTTCATGCTTGTCGATGACGAGACAACCGGGAGCTTCGCGCAATATGTTGCGGGCTTCTTCAGCTGTGATCTCGTTTTCGAATTCAATGTTGACGGCTTCCGAATGACCGATGAAGACCGGAACACGTACGGCTGTGCAGGTGACCTTGATGGTCGGATCCAGCATCTTTTTGGTCTCCGCCAGGACCTTCCATTCTTCCTTGGTGTAGCCGTCTTCCATGAAGACGTCACAATGGGGAATGACGTTGAAGGCGATCCGCTTCGGATACTTGTTCGGCTCGATCGGATCGTTCACGAACACAGCGCGGGTCTGGTTGAACAGCTCTTCCATCGCTTCCTTGCCAGTGCCGGAAACGGCCTGGTAGGTCGACACCACGATGCGCTTGATCTTTGCATGATCATGTAGCGGCTTCAGCGCCACGACCAATTGCGCGGTAGAGCAGTTAGGGTTTGCGATGATGTTCTTCTTGGTGAAGCCGGCAACGGCATCGGCGTTTACTTCAGGAACGATCAGCGGAACTTCCGCGTCGTAGCGCCAGGCTGAGGAGTTGTCGATGACCACACAGCCCTTGGCCGCAATTTTGGGTGCCCATTCCTTGGAAACACTTCCGCCCGCAGACATCAGGCAGATGTCGGTATCGGAGAAGTCGTAGTTTTCCATGGCCTGAACTTTCAGCGTTCTGTCGCCGAAAGACACTTCCGTACCTTGGGAGCGGCGTGAGGCAAGCGCCACGACGTCGTCTGCGGGAAACCCACGTTCGTCCAGAATGTCCAGCAGTTCGCGGCCAACATTGCCGGTAGCGCCTGCAATTGCGATCTTGAAACCCATTTCGACTTGTCCTTGTCCGTCTCCCCGCTTTACCGGCTCGTCCCTTCCAGATGGGCGTCGCCGGCTCCCGGCGCCTCCCATCCCCGGGGAGGCGGGACGAGCGGCACCGTTAAGCGGTGGTCTTGGTTGTCTTTGTTGTGCGTTTAAGTGCGGTTGCGGCATGCGTCACTGTCTCGCCGCGCATGAAGGTCACGCTGGCAAGGGCCTGAGACATCGTATCCAGAATGTCGGCTTTCAGCCGGGTCATTGGTGCTCGCAATCGTCAAAACTTGAGACGGCGGTGTTTTTGCCCGGAATTCCTGGTGAGTCAACAAGGAATTCGATGGACGCGCGGGATTGGTTACGCCTGATGCCTCGAAGCAGCGATGAATGTCAGGTTGCACTTGCAAAGCTTCGATAAATCAAGATATCATGAATTATGGATATAAATGGAGCTGTGAGCGCCTTTGGTGCGCTCAGCCAGAAAACGAGGCTTGATGTCTTCCGGCTTTTGATTGCCGCCGGACCGGAAGGCATGAGCGCCGGTGACATTGGTGAAACACTTGGTGTCCGCCAGAACACGATGTCGGCAAATCTGTCTGTCCTGCTGCAAGCCGGATTGGTGCGCAACACGCGTGAGGGGCGCACGGTTCGCTATTTTGCGGACCTAGGAGGCACCAGTGCTCTCCTGACGTTCCTGATGTCGGATTGCTGCGGCGGTCATCCTGAACTTTGTTCGCAGGTTATTGAATCGATCACCTGCAGAAAATCTTGAATATTGCTCTAGGAGGAACCCATGCCGGACGGTGTCTATAATGTTTTGTTTCTTTGTACCGGCAATTCGGCGCGGTCGATTCTGGCCGAGGCAATCTTGAACCGGGACGGCCGGGGAAAATTCAAAGCTTTTTCGGCAGGTTCCCAGCCCGCAGGCATTGTCCGGGCCGAAGCTCTGGAACTCTTGAAGAAGCTCAACTTCAAAACCGAGGATTTCAGGTCGAAGGACTGGAGCGAATTTGCCGAACCCGGTGCGCCTGAGATGGATTTCGTTTTCACCGTGTGTGACAACGCTGCGAAGGAAACATGTCCGGTTTGGCCCGGTCAGCCGATGTCCGCTCACTGGGGAGTGCCCGACCCGGCCGCAATGAGGGGCAACGAAAGCGAGCGGCAATTGGCCTTCAGCGACACGTTCCGCATGCTGAACAACAGGATTTCGATCTTTATCAATCTGCCGATGTCTTCGTTAGACAAAATGTCCTTGCAGAAGAAACTCGAAGAGATCGGCAAGTCGGACGGTTGACACCCGGCTTGCCGGAGGACGGTACCATAGCCTAACCCTGCGGGCTGCTTCAGGTGCCAGCCTCTTTGCCCGCAGGCTCGCTTCGCAGTGTCAGCAGCGCAATAACAAGCGCGGTCAGGGCACAGGCTGCAACAGCGCCCACGAGCGGCAGCGCCGTCCGGTCAAAGAACGGGCTGCAGATCAGGATCATGATACCACCGGCAACCATTTGAAACGTCCCCCCGAGGCTTGATGCCATGCCCGCATGCTCGCCATGGTCTTCAAGAGCCATGACCATTGTCGGGGCGATCACTTGACCGAGGCAGGAATTGCCGATGAACAAGAGCGCCATCAGCACCCAGAGATCATCAAACCCGGCCCAGACAAGAACGAAAAGCAAGGACGTCGCAGCGGCGAAACCGAAGACGGCGACCAGCGCTACCCGGCCCATGCCGAAGCGTTGCCCAAGCGAAGCGGCGAACTGTGAAGAGGCAAAAAACCCGATGGCATTGACTGCAAACACCAGACTGAAAGTTGTCGGTGTCAGACCGTACTGCGTCATGTAGACAAGCGGTGCCGATGCGATGAACACAAAGAAGCTGGCGAGCGAGAAGCCGCCGATAAGGGTGAGGCCCATGAACTTACCGTCGCGAAGCAGGTAGACCGTACTTCGGATCATGGCCACGGGGTCGATCCGCGCGCGTCGGTTATCAGGCAGGGTTTCCGGCAACAGAAAGGCCATCTGCACCATCGCGGCCAAGGAGATCAGGGCAAGGGCGTAGAATATCAGGCGCCAGCTGCCGAACTGTATGATCATGCTGCCCGTGAGAGGCGCAAGCATGGGCGAAATGCTGATGACCAGCATGACGAGTGCCATCAGTTTCGTTGCTTCCGTGCCTGTGTGAAGGTCACGGACAACCGCGCGAACGATCACCATCGGTGCAGCAGCTCCAAGAGCCTGGACAAACCGGCCAAGCGTGAGCATGGAAACATCACTTGCCATCGCGCAGAGAATTGAACCGATGATGAAGATCACAAGCCCGAGAAACACAGGCGGTTTGCGGCCGAAGCGGTCTGCAAGGGGACCATAAAAAAGCTGTGCTACTCCAAATGCGATGAAATAGACCGTGAAGGTCATATGGGCCGCAGCATCATCTGTGTTCAGGCTCTGCACGATTTCAGGCATTGCCGGAAGGTAAAGGTCAATCGCAAAAGGACCGACCGCAGCCAATAAGCCCAGCACCACGGCCGAGCGCGCAAATCCGATTTGCATTTAATTGTCCGAATGTTTGCGCCTGAAGCGCCGAAAAGTGGGAAGCCGCGAGGGTGGTTGAATTGCGTCTGATTGTCCAGCTCTTTCTGCGCAAGACATGCTTGCAATCGCGTTTCCGGCTTTGCCCGGATGTCACAAAACCTTCATGCAACTGTCACCGATCTTGCAAGGATGGCAACTAGCTTTCGCGCACCTTCAACCCAAATATTTCTATGGGAGCTCGTGCAATGGCGAACCTTCGCGGACGTTTTTTGAAAGGCGTCAGTCTCGCTGTGCTGTTCGGTATCGGAGCCGTTTCCTCCGCTCAGGCCGACTATTTCGAACGGATTAATTCCTACCCGGTCTACAAGACTTTGCCGGAGGGTGCAGACAAGGCAACGGAGACCGTTGCTGAAATCATCTACGCATCCAAAGACGGCCGTACACTTGCGTTTACAGACAGCCCGGGTGAGGCGATTGTTTTCATCAATGCAGCCAATCCGCTCAATATTCAACGGATGGCGAGGGTTGCACTGGAGGGTGAGCCAACGTCCGTCGCCATGGGTGACGGCACTGCCTATGCAGGTGTGAACACAAGTGAAGATTTCATCAATGCGTCAGGGCATCTTGCCGTGATCGCGCTTGACGGCATGGGCATTACCGCAAAATGCGATGCCAAGGGCCAACCGGACAGCGTTGCAATTTCACCGGATGGAAAGTTCGTTGCGGTTGCGATCGAAAACGAACGCGACGAAGACCTGAATGATGGTGTCATCCCTCAAATGCCTGCGGGTCATCTGGCAATCTTCGACCTTGACGAAACCGGTGCGCCAACGAACTGCGATGCGGTTCGGATCGTGGACCTGACGGGCCTTGCTGAAGTTGCTCCGACAGACCCGGAGCCGGAATTCGTGTCGATTAATGCAGACAATCAGGCCGTCGTCACGTTGCAGGAAAACAATCATCTGGCGGTGGTCGATCTGGCATCCGGCAAGGTTCTTGCGCACTTTTCTGCCGGTGCTGCTTCGGCAGAAAACATTCCCGTTGCAAAAGCCCTCATGAGCGATGCTTCCGGTAATAATGAAAATGTCGCCCGCGAACCGGACGCGGTCGCCTGGATTGACACAGAGCGTTTCGTTACTGCCAATGAGGGCGATTACGAAGGCGGTTCCCGCGGCTTCACCATTTGGAACACCAAGGGAGAAGTCCTGTTCGACAGCGGCAATCAGATGGAACATCTGGGCATGGCACATGGCCATTATCCGGCGAAACGTGCCCACAAGAAGGGCACTGAGCCGGAAGGTGTTGCAGTCGGTGTCTTCGGCGGTGAAACCCTGATTTTCGTAAACTCCGAACGCGGCAATTTTGTCGCCGTATATAAAGATACCGGCGGGGAGCCTGAGTTCGTCCAGCTGCTGCCGACGCATGTTGGTCCGGAAGGTCTTCTGGCAATCCCGAACCGTGATTTATTTGCGGTTGCCAACGAAGTTGATGAAGACGGTGTGCGGTCGCACATCTCGCTCTATCAGTTTGGCGCAGATGCGCCATCCTACCCATCCATCGTTTCCGCCAGAGATCCTGAAAAAGGAGCTCCGATCGGCTGGGGCGCACTCTCTGCTCTGGCGGCTGATCCGCAGGATGCCAACACGCTTTACGCGGTTAGCGACAGCTTTTATGACGATGCCCGCATCTACACGCTGGATATCGCAACCCAACCGGCACAGATTGTCTCCTACGTTACGGTGACGGGCTTCGTTCAGTCGCGGCTGGACCTGGAAGGTATTTCGGTTTCGAAAGACGGCGGGTTTTGGCTTGCCTCTGAGGGGCATCCTGAAAAAGACCGCCAGCACCTTTTGTTGAAAGTCAGTGCCAACGGTGCTGTTGAAGAAGAGATCACGTTGCCGCAGTCGCTGGTCGAGCAGGCCAAGCGCTTTTCTTTTGAAGGCGTTGCCGAGTTCGAGATGGACGGTCAAACGCTTGTCGCAGTTGCCGTTCAGCGGGAGTGGAACGACGACCCGGAAGGACATTCCAAGATTGCGATCTACAATCCTTCTGACAAGTCCTGGGGGTTTGTCCACTATCCGCTGGACGCGCCAAGAAGCGCTGCAGGCGGCTGGGTCGGCCTGTCAGAGATTGTCTCTCTGGAGGACGGCAAATTCGCCATTCTGGAGCGTGACAACAAGGGCGGGGAAGATGCCGCCATCAAGCAGATCACAACGGTGTCTCTTGAAGGTGTTACGCCTGCCAAACATGGAGAAGAATTGCCGGTCCTGAAGAAGCAGTTCGCGGTTGACCTCCTTCCGGCAATGTCGTCAAGCAAGGGGTGGATTTTGGACAAGCCCGAAGGCCTGACGATTACGGCCGATGGCCGCCTCATTCTGGTGACGGACAATGACGGCGTCGATGATGCACCGGGTGAAACACAGCTGATCGACCTGGGTCCGGCGAGCCGACTCAACTGATTGAGCCTTAAGGTCTCCCAAGACCGACCTGAGGACCCGGCGGTATTCTGACCGCCGGGTTCTTGCTTTTTAATGGCCGCCTGATCGGCTCCGCGGCCAGCAAGGCCAAAATGGAAAAATTGAGCCTGTTTCGAATTCATTGGTAATTTCGAGCTAATTTTCTTGTCATCTAGTTCCAGATGATTCGCGAGACTTCCGATGACAATCAGAAAAAGACTTTTTGTGCTGGTAATCGTTTTGACAGTGCCAATCGTCTTTTGTGCAGCCTGGATCATACTTTCCGCCTATTCGGACCTTGAACGGGACAAGGTAAAGCTGGCCAGTTTGCCGGCCCTTGAGACGGTCTGGCAGGCCGGGATCAGGCAAGGAGCCACAGAACTCCCGAGCGACGTTCTTGCCAGCTATCCGGCATGTGCGCCTGAAAAGGCGGCAGGCTCAGCTGCAAAAGCACTTTCCAATGCGCACAAAGTCATAGACTGCGTCGGTGACGAAGCGGATCTTGCCGCAAACACGGTTCAGACCACGAACTTGCTGGCCGAACTCGTGTCAGGACAATTGTCCGATCTGGTCGTGCGTACGGCTGCAGTTGTACGCAACAGCGAGAATGTTGCGAAAAAAACCGAACTCAGCCATCTGGATTCCATGTCCGTTCTGGTCGGGGCCGGTCAATTCAAGGTGCTCGCGGATCAGATCAGTGCCATTTCCAAGACAGGCCCCGGTGCGGTTGAGGAAGGCAAGGAAACTGCCTTCAGCAAGGCGGCGCAAGCCTACCGCCAGGCAAACGGCAAATTCCAGGGAGCGCTTGCAAAAGTCGCATCCAAGGTCGGGCAGGGCGCTGACGGTACGACGCTTGATCTGCAGCCGGTTCGGGACAGATATACAGCCTTCCTAAGTGCGATTGACGGTCTGCACAAGGTGAGCCATAGCCAACTTTCCGCGCAGCTCCAGTCCACGGTGAGCGACCTTTGGATGCGGATGTGGGGGTTGCCGGTGCGCTTTGCCTGGTGTTTGTGGTTGCGTTCGGAACATCCTGGTACTTCGGCAGATCAATCCTTCAGTGCATCGAGTCTCTCAACAGTTCCATTCGAAACCTGGCCGATTCAGATGGTGTGGAGAGTGAATTGCCGTTCTCCTACGGCCATACGGAGATTTCAGATATCGCCCGCGCAGTAGGCTACTATCGAGACAAGACCATTGAACTGACCAAGGAGCGTCAGCGGCAGGAAGGTCAGGCTGCAGCGGACCGTCAGCAACGTATCGACGAATTGATAGCTGCCTTCAAGACGCGTATGGCCGCGTTGCTGAAAGATGTCGATGAAGCCCTTGGGGATATGCAGAGCACGTCCGGCGCGCTAAAGGGCGTTGCGCAGAATGCTGATCAAAAGGCGCGGGACACTGCAGCGGCCTCTTCCGGCGCATCTGAAAATGTCGACGCGGTGGCAAGTGCTGCAGAAGAGCTTGCCAACGAAATCACTGCCATCAGTCAAAAAGCGCATGATGTGACGGAAATTGCGCAGACGGCGAACGAAAATGCGTCAGCGGCGAATTCTGAGATTGAGAGCCTTTCGGAAATCTCCAACGCCATCGGCGACATCGTTTCGATCATCAATGCGATTGCCGACCAGACCAACTTGCTTGCGCTCAATGCAACGATCGAAGCCGCGCGGGCGGGAGAGGCTGGAAAAGGGTTTGAAGTTGTCGCGGGCGAAGTCAAAACGCTGGCCGGTCAAACGGCATCCGCGACGGACCAGATCACCGAGCAGGTGTCGCTTGTCCAGCAAAGGACGGTCCGCGTTGTGGATGCGATCCAGAAGATTATCTCCGATATCGGTGACGTTACCAACCATACGACCCAGATCGCAGCGGATCTGGAAACGCGGCGGCAATCCACCGACGACATCAAAGGAAATGTTCTTCAAGCTGCAGAGCAGACACGATCCGTGGTTGAGGACATGGCCGGTGTAGAGGCTATCGCCGAACAATCAAGCGACGCCGCCGCCGATATGGGGCGCCGGACAGGTGATGTCGTCAAGCGAACCGAAGAATTGCGCGAGGAAGTGCATGCTTTCCTGGCGGAGGTTGCTGCTGCTTGATGCAAATCGACTGAGGTCCGATAGCAAGCCGTTGCGGCGGCAGTCAGTCCACGGTCTTCTATTGCGTCTTGATCAAAAGGCCGCCTAGAGAGGCCGTGACTACTGAGCTTGCCTACCCGCAGTCAGAACGTGCAAGGCCAACAGGCCGGCATTACCGGCAGCGGCGGCGTGATGCAGGTCCTTTGGCTTCAGGTGAAATCGATTGGTGGAGCCGCGTTGAAACGCAATCGGGCTGACTCTTCAGAAATTCTCGAGCTTTTTCCCAAAAAGCGATCGCCTGATTGAGCCTTTCGCCTGGAACCTCAAACACATTGATCAGCGTTACAGCAGTTTCAGGATCTGCGTCTGGATTGAAATAAACCCGTCGCGACCGCTAGCATCGTGAGATTGAGCGTTTTGCGTGAAAGGTGAACGGACATTGGCTTCTCTATTATATAGTAAGCTATGTTTATTTACATAGTGTGCTATGTACCGTATATGCGTGGGATGGGCTTTGAAAAGGAAACGTCTGCGGGATATCTCGCCAATCATATGGCCCGGTTGTTCGCAGCCGGACTCCAACGCCGTATCAAACCTCTTGGATTGGCGCCGGGCCAGTTTCCGGCCTTGCTAGCGCTTTGGTCAAGAGAGGGAAGGACACAAAAGGAACTGGTGAGCCTTCTGGATATCGAACAGGCTACCCTTGCCAACACTCTTGCGCGGATGGAACGGGACGGGCTGATTCAGAGGAGACCGAGCGAAGAAGATGGTCGTGTGCAGAAAATTTTTCTGACAGAGGCTGCCAAGGTTCTAGAGGCACCTGCCATAGAGGCCGCGTTGGCGACCAACAAGGCAGCGTTGTCAGGTTTGTCCGGCGAGGAGCAGATCCAGTTTTTGAAACTGATGCGCCGGGCGATTGCTGGATTGCAAAAGGCTGAAGACGCGCCTTCATGAGTGCTAGCCTGCTTGGCCTTTTTGGCGTTTCATTTCTTGCAGCAACTCTGCTGCCCGCACAGTCCGAGCTTGGTCTTGCCGGATTGATTGCACTTGGTCAGGACCCTGTGCCTCTTCTTGTTTTCGCAGCAAGTCTCGGCAATACGCTGGGGTCCGTCGTCAACTGGTGGCTGGGAAGAGGCATAGTGCATTTTTCGAATGCCAAATGGTTTCCTGTGAAGGCTGACAGTTTGAGCCGGGCAACCACGTGGTATCATCGTTATGGGCGATGGAGCCTGCTCCTGAGCTGGGCGCCAATCGTCGGCGACCCGCTGACCCTGGCCGCCGGAGTTCTGAAAGAACCGTTCTGGAGTTTCTTCATCCTGGTCGCGATTGCCAAGACAGCGCGCTACATCATCGTCGCCTTTTTGACCCTGCAAGCACTCTCATAATGCTCGCCCGCGCGAGAACAAAAAAGTGGCGGGTCAAAAGCCGCCGAACAAGCTTGCGAGAACAATAATCGCAACAAGCGCGACAAACGGAACGATGACTGCTGTGACGAAAATATCGAGATAGCTGTCCTTGTGAGTCAGTTTTGCAATTCCGAGCACCGTGATCACAGCACCATTGTGCGGCAAGGCATCCAAGGCGCCGGATGCAACGGAGGTCACCCGGTGCATGGCTTCAAGTGAGGTCCCAGTCGCATTGGCCATGGCGACGAATGTGCTGCCCAGAGCATCCAGGGCAATGCTCATGCCGCCCGACGCCGAACCCGTCAGTGCGGACAGCGCAGTTACGGACATAGCGACCGAAACCAGTGGATTGCCATCGCTCAGCGACATCAGGCCGTCCGTGACCTCGCCAAAGGCAGGCAGAGCGGCAATCACGCCGCCAAATCCAACAAGGCTTGCCGTATTGAAGATCGGCAGAACTGCAGCATCTGCGCCCTTGTTCAAGGTCTCTCGAATGTCTGGAAATCGGCGCAAATTGGAGAGTATCAGGAAGAGTATCGAGGCGGTGAGCGCAACCACGATAGCCCAAACGCCGCGAACCGCCTCGATCGAAGTTGCTCCGAAAAGCGGTTCGGCGAGATATGCGGTTTCCAGTCGGGGGACCACAAATTCAACGAACAGGAAATTGACCAGTACAACGATCACGATCGGGGCTATTGCCAAAAGGAAGGGTGGAAGGGTCTGGGTGTCTTGCGTTGCTTCGATTTCGTTGACGTCAAAGCCTTCATTTTGCGCTTGAGCCCGCATGACCGTGTCGGGTTCGGGCAAGCCGTCATCGTGATTTCCATAACCTTCGCCGGCGGCCAAAGCTGCACCGGCCCTGCGATTGAGCCAAAGCATGCCGAGCCCGAACATGATGACGGCCGCGATGATACCAAGGCCTGGGGCGGCGAAGGCCGTCGTACCAAAATATGGCATCGGGATCGCATTTTGAATGGCAGGCGTTCCGGGCAGGGCAGACATGGTGAACGTGAAGGCACCAAGCGCGATTGCACCGGGAATGAGGCGTTTTGGGACAGCCGCATCGCGGAACAACGCGGATGCGATCGGAAAAATGGCAAAGGCCACCACGAACAAGGAAACGCCGCCATAGGTCAGCACCGCACAACAGATAACCACCGCGAGCATCGCATTGCCTATTCCCAGTTTTCCGATGACCCAACGGGCGATCGATTCGGCGGCTCCGCTGTCATCCATGAGTTTGCCGAAAATGGCGCCGAGGAAAAACAAGGGAAAGAACGCCAGGATAAAGTCGGCCGTGTTGATCATAAAAATCTGGGTGAAGGCGGCAAGCGGTGACAGTCCTCCGGACAACACAACCGCAAAGACAGCCATCACCGGAGCCAGCAGCAGAAGCGTGATGCCCCTGAAGGCGAAATACATCAGCAAGCCGAGAGGCAGGAGAATACCGAGCAGCTCAATCATGACTTCTGGAAGTTCCTCTCAGTGCCAGGTTCGAGGTGAGCCGGCTGAAGGCTCTCTTCAAAGAGATCGCGCGGCCGCCAGGTGGTTTCCTTCCCTACCTTTTCGCCGTTCTGGGCGAGCCAGGTGTCTGCCGTCCGATGGCCGAGTTCATGCAGCTTCTCCAGAAAAACCCGTTCAGCATTCAGCTTGCTGGAAGCGCCGTAGTTGCACAGTTCACTTTCCGAGCCGATCATGTGCAGGTGGGCATCACGATATGCCGCCCGGTCCAGGCCTTCATGGTGGATGACCTCCCACAGGAAGCCAACTGAGCGCAATTCCTTGACCAGACTGCCGTTGAACGTGATCTCGTTGAGCCGATTTTCGATTTCAGCCGGTGTTGTTGGGACGCCGGGCCTTTCGAAGGGATTTATCTGCACCAGAATGACATCCCGCGCCTCGGTTTCGTCGATCAGCGGAAAGAGCGGCGGGTTGCCCATGTAACCACCGTCCCAATAAGCTTCGCCGTCAATCTCGACCGCCTTGAACAGGGTCGGCAGGCAAGCCGAGGCCATGACCGCATCGCAGGAAATGTCAGGTTGCCGGAAAATTTTGGGGCGTCCCGTCCGGACATTTGTGGCGCACAAGAACAGTCTTGGAGCTGAGGGCTGATTGATCACGTCAAAATCAAAACACTCAGCAACAACGTCCCGCAATGGATTGATGTCCATCGGATTGAATTGATAGGGCGAAAGCACCCTGCCAAAGATCTGCGATGCAAAATAGGACGGGGAATAGTCCAGCGTCCAACGGCCAAGGAGCTTGTCCATGACGCTTCGGCGGATCGGGCTGTAGCGGGATGTTTCGCTGACAGCGTTCCAGTAGTCCTGGAGTAGTTGTTGCGCGCGTTTCGGACCACCCTCGCACAGTCCCTGGGTCAGCGCGATCGCATTCATTGCACCTGCGCTTGTTCCGGATACGCCCTCAATCTGAAGCCAGTCTTCGTCAAGCAGGCGATCCAGCACCCCCCAGGTGAAAGCACCGTGCGACCCACCACCTTGCAAAGCTACATCGACTTTTACGGGTTTGCGTTTCACGAGAGGCACACGCCTCCTTGTTTGCCTGGTCTAACTATCCGCCAAGTTCGATTAGTAGCAAGTTTGCCCGGTGTCGTCTGCTTCTTAACGCCAATCAAGTTAAACTGCGATTGTGTGACGCATCATGGACAAGTGAAGCAGGCGAGTACTGAAACGTTCGCGCCTGCCTGGGTGCGGGCGCCACGATCAAAAACTCTCGATAAGGTCCCATTTGTTGCCGAACAGGTCTTCAAAAACGGCGACCTTTCCGTAAGGTTCCGTTCTGGGCTCTTCCAAAAAGATGACGCCAGCCGCCAGCATCGCCGCGTGGTCCCGGTCAAAGTCGTCGGTGTTCAAAAATAGAAACACCCTGCCGCCTGTCTGATTGCCGATGGCCTTTTGCTGATCTGGACCATCGGGCTCCGCCAGAAGTATCCGGGTTTCAGAACTCCCTTTGGGTGCAACCAGTACCCAGCGCTTTGTCTCCGAAAGTTTGGTGTCCTCTATGAGTTCAAAGCCAAGTTTTTCAGTGTAGTAGGAGATCGCCTGATCATAATTCGGGACCAAAAGCGCGAGCGCTCCGATACGTTGCTTCATTGCGTTCGACCCTATTGCGCTTTCCGGTAGACTGACACGTTCTTGAAACTTGCGACATCAACAAGGTGCACGGTCTGGGTGATGGTCAGCGTGTTGCCGTCGTCGGAGAGCTGCCGCTCGGCCTTCATGATTGTCAGTCCGCCGCGCCTGGCTTCGGAAACGAGGGTGCGGTCACCTTCGAAGACGAGGCGCATTGCGTCGACCAGCCCGCTTTTGCCGAGTTTTACTTCCGGACCGTCGGGCATCGCCTCGAAGGTATCGTTGGTGACCTCGCCTTCGGCTGAAACCTGATTCATGGTGAAACAGGCCATACCGAAATTGTCGTCGATTTTCAGCGTTGCGCTCTTGGGCGGATCGCCCTGTTCGAAATCGCTTTCCTCGGTATCTAGGATCCAGGAGCCCAGAAAGGGTGCAAGTTTATCTTCGATCATCTGACCAACATGGGTAAAAGGAAAAACCGCCACCGGCATAGCCGCTGGCGGTTCCGCGTGCAAATTGTAAAGCCTATCAGGCGCTCAGCGCAGACAGTTCTGCAACGATGGCATCGCCCATTTCGGAGGTCGAAACCGTTGCCTGACCTTCGCCTGCAATGTCCTTCGTCCGCAAGCCTTTGTCGAGTGCAACAGCGATTGCCTTGTCCAGTTTGTCGGCTGCTTCCACTTCCTCAAAGGAATACCGCAGCGCCATGCCAAAGCTTGCGATCATTGCAATCGGGTTGGCAGCGCCTGTACCGGCGATGTCCGGAGCGGATCCGTGGACGGGTTCATAAAGTGCCTTGCGTTTGCCGGTCGCTTCGTCAGGTGCACCGAGCGAGGCAGAGGGCAGCATGCCAAGCGAACCGGTCAACATCGCGGCAACGTCAGACAGCATGTCACCGAAGAGGTTGTCGGTGACGATCACATCGAACTGTTTCGGCCAGCGGACCAGCTGCATGCCACCGGCGTCGGCCAGCATATGCTCCAGTTCAACGTCCTGATAGCCGTTGCCATGGGTCTGCGTGACGACCTCGTTCCACAGAACGCCGGACTTCATGACGTTCCGCTTTTCCATAGAGGTGACTTTGTTGTTCCGCGTACGGGCGAGTTCGAAGGCAACCTTCGAAATGCGCTCGATTTCATAGGTGTCGTAAACCTGAGTATCGACACCGCGCTTCTGGCCGTTGCCCAGGTCGGTAATTTCCTTCGGTTCGCCGAAGTAAACGCCGCCCGTCAGTTCCCGAACGATCAGGATATCAAGCCCTTCGATGATGTCTTTCTTCAGGGATGATGCATCGGCAAGGGCCGGGTAGCAGATTGCGGGACGCAGATTGGCAAATAGTTGCATGTCCTTGCGAAGACGCAAGAGGCCCGCTTCAGGACGGACTTCATAGGGAACGTCGTCCCATTTCGGACCGCCAACTGCTCCGAAAATGACTGCGTCGGCGGCCATGGCCTTTGCCATGTCTTCTTCGGAAATCGACTGGCCGTGAGCGTCATAGGCCGAGCCGCCGACGAGACCTTCTTCCGTCTCGAAGGACATGTCGCCGTTTTCGTTGAACCAGCTGATTACCTTTTTCACTTCCGGCATGATTTCCGGGCCAATGCCGTCACCCGGCAGAAGCAGAAGTTTTTGAGAAGCCATGGACGTTCCATCCCGCATTGTTGAAAACCGATTGCGCTGGGTTACCGTGTTGGTTCCGCTCTTTCAAGGCAAAGCCAGTTGCGAAGAACTCAATCAACGGCGTCGGAAAGGTCAATAACACCCTGATGCTGAGGGATGTGGTGCGTCCCTGACCTGCTGTCATGGCACAAATTGACTTTGTTCAAACGGCTACAAGCCGATCATCCATTCCCTGCCAGCCTGAAAGAACAGGTTCACCGCCAGTGCGGTCATCACCCATTTGAAACCGGTCTTGAACGTTTTCTCGTTCATCTTGCCGAGCAAACGAGAGCCGGCCAGCGTGCCGAGAAATCCACTGGCGATCATCAGCACTATCAGCCCGAGCCAGGGTGCAAACGCAAAGCCAAGTGCACCGAATGCCAGAACTTTGAACACATGCATCATCATCGCGGTGATCGCCTGGTTGGCGACAAACTGGTGGCGGGTCAGTTCGAGCGTCGACAGAACCGCACCGCCAATTGGTCCGGATGCTCCAAAGAACATCGACAGAAACGTGGACGCAAATCCTGCTCCTGCCATGGCGCGCTTGCGTGCCTTGCCGAATTTCGGTGCCTTGCCCCAGACAATCCAGATGACGAAACAACCAATGCCGGCTCTGAGGACCGCCGCGGGCAATTCAACAGCTATTGTGCCCCCCAGCGCTGCGCCAAGAATGGCGCCACAGGCGAACCAAATTGCGATCAGCCAGTCGACATGTTTGATCTGAACGATGGCCCGCCCGGCGTTTGAACCAAGCTGCACCATACCGTGGACCGGTACCAATGCACTTGCCGGCATGATCATCGCCATGATCGCGATGAGAGCAATGCCGCCGCCAAGACCCACGGCGGCTGTCATTGCAGATGTGAAGAAACTCACCCCGATCAGCGTGATCGTTGCAGCCAGGTGCAATTGGTCAGTCAAAATCGCGGCAAAAAAATCAGACAACTCAGGACCATCTCGTATTGGCGTAATTGACGGCTTCCCGGACGTCGAGCTTCCGCGTTGAATTGCCGCTGCGCAGGTAGAAGACCGATGCCTTGTTTTCTTCCATATAAACCGCGCGCGGCGCCGGCCGAACGATGATCATGGCCACATCCTTTCCGCCGACGGTTGCAAAGACGGTGTGAATGTAGGGGCAGAGGTCGCCCCCCAGGTTTTTGGAAACGACGTCATTGACCGTTCGCTCAAAAGCGTCGAGATCAGGGCTCTTGAGTGTTGCAAGGTCCTTGTCAAGGCCAAGGGGTTCGCCCGCATCATTGACCCCGATCAGAAGATGCCCACCTTCAGCGTTGTAGAAACCGGCCAGCGTCTTGGCGATGACTTTCTCCAGGCCACGGTTGACGTGGTTTTCCTGCATGTCCCAGCGCAGCGAAGATTTGAACTCGACCCGGCTCGTTTCCCCTCTTTTCATCAGGTCGGGGATCAATGTGGTCTGCTCCTCTCGCAAGGACTTATAGGCCTCAGAGGTCTGCATGTAGTTCCGGCTGAATACGCCGAAGGCCAATCCGACGATTGCGCCGACAAACGTATAGGCGACGGCAACATCCAAATGCCTGGGAAGTAAAACGAGCCAGAGGCGCGCGGAGAGAAACTCCATCAGGTTGGGTGCGGTTTCAGAAAAGCGCGACAACTCCCACCAAACCACGATCAGGTTCAATGGATGGATAACCAGAACGCCAACAAAGGCGCCGAGGATCACGTAGTTTGCAATGAAAGAAAGTCTGAACGGAGAGAATGACATAGAAGGGCCTGAGAGAAAACGCCGGTCGCAACCGGCGCTTTCATATCACACTTTTTCTCAGGCTGCCGCAGGCATGGCGGTTTCCACCAACTTCACCCAGTAGGAGCAACCGACCGGAATCAGATCGTCGTTGAAGTCATATTCGGGATGGTGAAGGCCGGCACTGTCGCCGTTGCCGGCAAATATAAAGGCGCCCGGGCGTTCTTCCAGCATATAGGAAAAATCCTCGCCACCCATCATCGGCTCGATCCGGCGGTCGACCTTGCCTTCACCGGCGATGCCTTCGGCGATATTTGCGGCAAAGTCTGTTTGATCGTCGTGATTGGCCGTCACCGGATATCCGCGAAGGAATTCCAGCCTGGCCGTCGCGCCGAATGTTTCAGCCGTACCTTTGACAATGGCCTCCATCCGCTCTTGAGCAAGGTCACGCATTTCAGGTGTGAGTGTGCGTACGGTGCCGCGCAGGAAAACCTCCTGCGGGATCACGTTGAAGGCGTTGCCTGCCTGGAACACGGTGACGGAGACAACCACAGAATCAAGCGGATTGGCATTTCGGCTGGCAATAGTCTGCAGCACCGACACCATTTTTGAACCGACGACAATCGGGTCGATGGTCATATGAGGCTTTGCGGCATGGCCACCCTTGCCGATGATCGTGATGCGGAACTCGTCGGTAGCAGCCATGATCGGGCCCTTGCGGATCGCAAATTCTCCGACAGGCAAGCCTGGATAATTGTGCATTCCATAGACTTCGTCGATGGGCCAACGGGTCATCAGGCCATCGTCGATCATGGCTTTTGCGCCCGCGCCGCCTTCTTCCGCCGGTTGGAATATTACGACAACCGTTCCGTCAAAATTGCGGGTTTCGGCAAGGTATTTTGCGGCTCCGAGCAACATGGCCGTGTGACCGTCATGACCGCAGGCATGCATTTTGCCGGGCACCTTGGACGCGTAGTCTTTGCCGGTCGCTTCCTCAATCGGCAACGCGTCCATGTCGGCACGAAGGCCAATTGTCTTGCCTTGCCCTCCGTTGCGGCCCTTGATGACGCCAACAACGCCCGTTTTGCCCAGCCCGGTGGCCACTTCGTCGACGCCGAAACTTTCCAGAAGTTCGGCTACTTTGCCTGCGGTCCGGACGGTTTCATAAAGAATTTCCGGGTTCTCATGGATATCGCGGCGCCAGGCCGTGATTTCATCTGACAGATCCGCAAGACGATTTATGACTGGCATTTAGAACTCCTGATACGGCAGGCCGAAGGTGTTTGACACTCAAGCGGCTAACCTATCGCAAGCCGTCAAAAGGGGAAGTGGCAAAGGTGAAAATCTTTGTGTTGCCAACCGATCCGCGCAAAAGGAGCACGCAAAGGTCCTGGGCTCAAGCTGCCTGAAACCGGAAGACCTGTGTTCGTTTTATCTCATTGTCTTCCAGCGCGCCCGTTACCGGAACAACATATGTTGCCAGTTCTTCAAGGCGTTCCTCCGGCAGATAGGATCTTCCGGGGTCGCCAATGAACACCAGCATTTCTTCTTGTACCGCACGTTCAAGCATTGCCAGCACTTTTGTCGCCATGCGCTGATCGTAAAAGACATCGCCACAAAAGAGTACGTCCGCATCGGGCAAGCTGGAAGCCGTGATGTCTGTGGTTTCGTGTGTCAGGGAGACACTGTTCAACGCGGCATTGAGTTTGGTCGCGGCAAGAGCAAACGGGTCGATATCCACCGAATGGCAGCTTGCGGCGCCTGCCATCATGGCGGCGATCCCGACAAGTCCGGACCCGCAGGCAAAATCGAGCACTTTCTTGCCGCGGACCAGCTCTGGCGTGTCAAGAATGTAGCGGGCGAGGCCTTGCCCCCAGCCCATGCAAAGGCCCAGAATGGTGGGGCAAGACCAATTTCGCCAAGCTGCTCTTCCGTCTTTTGCCACAAAGCCATGGCTTCGTCGGCCAAATGAAGCCGGATCTCCTCAGCATGAGGAACCGGCTTGACCTTCGTTTCCCGCAGGATGAACGCGGCCGGATCCTCGATTGCAGCCATATCAGGCCGGCCCTTTCAATCCGCCCATTTCGCAGACGAGTTTCCATTCGGCTTCCGTGACCGGCTGAACCGACAGGCGCATGGAGGTTACCAGCGACATTTTTTCAAGCCTTGGCTCGGCTTTTACCTGTGCCAGGGTCACGGGCTGGGGAATGTCGCAGACGGCTTTGAAGTCAACACATTCCCAGCGTGGATCATCTGTCGTGCTGTCTGGGTGAATTTCGCTGCAGACTTCCACGACACCGACAACTTCCTTGCCGATATTGGAATGATAGAAAAAGGCCTTGTCGCCGATCTCCATGGTTCGCATGTTGTTGCGCGCCTGGTAATTCCGGATGCCGTCCCATTCCTCACCGGCCTCACCCTTGGCTTTTTGCTGGTCCCAGGACCACTTGTCCGGCTCGGACTTGATCAGCCAGTACTGCACTTACGAAGCCTCCGGGTTTTTGATCACCCAGTTCCAGGGGCGGATTTCCACGCTCTCGAACAATCCGGCCCGGGCGTAGGGATCCTCTTCCGAAATCGCCAGCGCTTCATCGCGGTTGGCGGCTTCAATAACCACCAGCGAACCGGTCATGTTGCCTTCATCATCGGTGAACGGACCAGCGGCTTTGAGCCCATTGCCGAGAGCCTTCAGGAAACCGATATGGGCTTCTCTGTTGTCAAGGCGGGTTTGAAGTGCACCCGGTTTGTCGGTGCAGATCAGTGCATAGAGCATGTAAGGGAACCTCGAGTTGCCAATTCTTGCCAGAACCTAGGCTCGACGCTATGCAAACTCAATGCTGATATGCCGTGTGAGAGTACGGAAAACCGTTTTTTCCGTCCGATTACCCGCCGGACCTGCGGTTCGCCAATGAAGCCAGGAACGAGACTGGCAGTTCAGACAACTTCCGATTCAGGTTTCAGCGGCCTTGCCATTAGTGTGTTGAGGGCATCGTCAATGGACAAATCTTCATCGATCATTCTTGCCACTGTGTCACAGATCGGAACGTCAATGTCGTGTTTCTGACCGAGTTTGACTGCAACACGCGCCGAATAGGCGCCCTCGGCCAGTTTGCCGCCAGCGGAGATCAACTCAGAGGCCATAAAGCCTTCGCCGAGGCGCAGCCCAAAGGAGAAATTGCGCGACTGGCTGGACGAGCAGGTGAGTACCAGGTCGCCAAGACCGGAGAGACCGGTCAGTGTTTCAGATTGTGCACCCATTGCGGTCCCGAGACGGCTGAGTTCGGCAAATCCGCGCGCGGTCAGGGCAGCTTGAGCACTTGCGCCAAGTTTCCGACCGACAACCGCGCCGCAGGCAATGGCCAGGACATTTTTCAGGGCACCCCCGATCTGGGCACCGAGAATGTCGATCGACGCATAGGGACGGAAACAGGGCGATTGCATTGATCTCGCAAAGGTTCAGAGCCGTTTTGGTCGAGCTTGCTGCGACGGTGACCGCCGTTGGCAGGCCGCGCGCGACATCGTCAGCAAAACTCGGACCCGACAGCACTGCAGCTTCGGCACCCGGCAATTCTTCGCTCAGGACTTTTGACAGAAGCTTGCCGGAAGTCTGCTCGATACCCTTTGCACAGAGAACGACGGGCCCATGCGTCCTGCCGGTTTCCTTGAGCGCTGCCAACATCGCACGGGTCGTCTGTGCCGGTGTGACCAGCAGTAAAGCGTCTGCACCGGCAACCTCTTCCAGTGAAGTGGTCGCGTTCAGGTCTTCGTCGAAGGTAATGCCGGGCAAATATCGGCTGTTTTGTCTGCGTGACCGGATATCGGAAACTATGCCCGGATCGCGCGCCCACAGGCGCACGTCGCTGCCGGAGCGGGCTGCCGTGAGGGCCAGGGCGGTTCCCCATGCGCCACCGCCGATGACACCAATGGTCTTAATGGCGCCCATTGCTCTGCCTTTCCATGCGCGTCCGTAGTGTTTCAAGCTGCGCTCCAAAACCTTGAAAGAACCGGGTTTCGGCGGGCGCATCTTCGGCAAACAAATCGAGCCAGAACAAGCGAAACCGGATCGGCGGTCCGCCTGTGCTCGGGCTCATTTCATAGTGTTCCCACTCCACCTCCGGCTTTTGCAGAATACGGCCGTGGAAATGTCGCCGCCGATGCAGTCCGTCGAGACAATTGGGAACACCTTCGAAGATATGGTCCTGGTCGGCGAACGATTCGAACGCGATATCCAATGAAAGTCCTGTCTCTTCAACGAATTCGCGTCTCGCGCCCTGCAGATAGCTTTCGCCTGGATCGAGTGTGCCTCCTGGTACTTGCAGGTCCGGGTTGGGGTGGTCTGGTTCGATAAACACCAGAAGCTCCGGCCCACAGGTCAGATAGACATAAGCCTTGTGGTAGATCTGCATGACCAGGTTCTCCGGATCCAAATTGGCTCAGGCTGCGTCTTGTAGCGGTGCCAAACGCTTGCGAAGCAATGCGAGCGGAGTGCCGAATGCTGCAAAAAAGGCTTCTTCGTTCATTGCTTCGGGACCAAAGAGATCAATCCAGAAAAAACGGTAACAAATCGGATCTCCTCCGCTGCTTGGAAACATCTCGTAATGTTCCCAATTCTCCTTGGGCCGCTTTGGAATCGTGACATGATAGTTGCGGCGAATGTGGCGGCCCTTCAACGGGCGGTCCGGCGGTGCAAGATATTGGCCGACCTTTGGCAAGGTTTCAAAAGGCAGGTCCTGATCAGAAAAATGATCAAAGGCTACGTCAAGCGTCAGGCCGGTTTCCTCGGCAAATTCGCGCATGGCTCCCTTTAAGAAGCTCTCACCGGGATCCACGGTGCCACCTGGAACCTGCAGGCCGAGATACGGCGTGTCAGGTTCGTTGAAGACCAGAAGGTCCGTGCCGCAGGTCAGGTAAACATAGGCCTTGTGGTAGACGCGCATTCAAATGGGATCCATCTTGCAGAGCTGAAGTTTCCTATCAGGCTCGGGCGACATTCCAAAGAATTAGTTTCAGCAGAAACTCATCAATTCCCGTTCCGGCAATAGCTCAGGGTAGCCCCCGCCGCCAAGGCTTCAGACCTTGGCGCCTTTTTTGCCCGCACCGAGAACGCCGGCGTTGGCGCTGTCCAAGGGCCAGCGCGGACGGGGTGAAAGCGTCATGTCGTCAACGGGACCGAGTTGCAGGCGTTCAAGGCCTGCCCAGGCAATCATCGCCGCATTGTCCGTGCAAAGCGACATGGGTGGAGCCACGAAACGGGCATTTGAAGCTTGGGCTGCCGAAAGCAGGCTTTCGCGAATTTCCTGATTTGCGGCGACTCCGCCGGCAACCACAATGACCGGTTCGGCATCCGGGTGTTTCTCGCCGAAAAGCTCCAGAGCCGACTTGGTTCGGGCCGCAAGAACGTCGGAAACGGAACGCTGAAATGCCGCACAAAGGTCGGCGACTGTCTGGTCATCGACCGGCTCCAGTTTCTTGGCCTGTGTGCGAAGCGCGGTTTTTAATCCCGCAAAAGACATATCGAGCCCTGGTCGGTCGAGCAGGGGGCGCGGCAATCTGAAACGGGTGACGTCGCCTTTTTCAGCCATTTTTTCAACGTGAGGCCCTCCCGGGTATGGAAGGCCGAGCAGCTTGGCGGTCTTGTCAAAAGCTTCGCCAATTGCATCGTCGATGGTGGTGCCAAGCCGTTCATAGTCGCCAACACCGCGAACCAGCAGAAACTGGCTATGGCCGCCTGACACTAGGAGCAGCAGGAATGGAAAATCCAGATTGTCGGTCAAGCGGGCGGTGAGCGCGTGCCCTTCCAGATGGTTGACGCCAACCAGAGGTTTGCCGGCCGCCATGGCAATCGCCTTTGCGGTCATGAAACCGACAATGACACCGCCGATCAGACCAGGGCCAGCTGTTGCCGCAACTGCGTCGATGTCATCCCAGTCACATCCGGCCTGTTGCATTGCCTCATCGATGATCCGGTCAAGTATGTCGATATGCGCGCGTGCTGCAATTTCGGGCACGACGCCACCGAAAACGGTGTGTTCGTCAATCTGCGAGCGGATCGTGTTGGAGAGGATTTTTCTGTCTTCGGGGCCTGTCACGACCGCCGCGGCTGTTTCGTCGCAGCTGGTTTCGATTCCCAGAACGGTTAGAGTGGTCCTATTGTTGTTTTTCTTGACTGAAGTCATTGGTTTTTCAGCTGTGGCCTGTGATAGGTCATTCGATCAGACAAAATAGCGTGCCCGGCGACAGACTGCCGGGCGTAACATCTGGACGGTAAATCTTGCAAACAAATCCTTTGCGCATTGGAACCCGGGGAAGCGCGTTGGCGTTGGCGCAGGCACATGAGACCCGTGAAAGGCTCATGGTGGCACATGGCCTTGGTGAAGATGCTTTCGAGATCGTTGTGATCAAGACTTCGGGCGACAAGATACAAGACAGACCGCTTTCGGAAGTGGGCGGCAAGGGCCTCTTTACCAAGGAGATCGAAGAAGCCCTGCTTGACGGACGGATCGATATTGCCGTGCACTCTTCCAAGGATATGCCGACGGTGCTGCCTGATGGTCTCGCCTTGACGGCATTCCTGCCGCGCGAAGATGTGCGCGATGCGTTTTTGTCGCCAAAGGCCAAGACACTCACCGAACTTCCACATGGAGCCGTGGTCGGATCAAGTTCCTTGCGCCGTCAGGCCATGATCAAGCGGTTGCGGCCGGACCTGGAAGTGGTGATGTATCGCGGCAATCTGCAGACGCGTTTGCGCAAACTGGCCGAAGGCGAAGTTGATGCGACACTGCTTGCAGCGGCCGGTTTGAGACGGCTTGGGCTTGAGAACGAGATCACCAGTTTGCTTGGAACGGACGAATTTCTGCCTGCTGTCGGACAGGGGGCGATCTGCATCGAAAGCCGCGAGAAAGATGAGGCAACGCTTGCCATGCTGGCAGCGATCCATGACCAGGAAACGCAATATCGTCTGGATGCTGAACGTGCCTTCCTGGCCGTTCTTGACGGGTCCTGCCGGACACCGATTGGCGGCCTTGCCTCGATTGCCGACGGTGTCATGAATTTCAAAGGGGTTGTGCTGAAACCGGATGGTTCTGAAATGCATGAGGCCACCAACGAAGGCAATGTGTCCGATGCCGTTGAAATCGGCCGCACAGCCGGGGAGGCACTGAAAGCCAAGATGGGTCCCGGTTTTCTGGCGGATCACTAACAGGGCAATGCGGTTTCTGGTGACACGCCCTCAACCGGATTGCAGGCGAACCGCAGACAAATTGCGGGCTGCAGGACATGTTGCCGACGAAGCGCCGCTTCTGGAGTTTCGGTCATGTCCACCTGCTTCGTTTGGTTTGCAGGCGACCTCTGCTCTTGCAGTAACAAGCCGGCGTGCGGTTGCGGTTCTTGCCAGACACACAGAAATTGAACTGCTGCGCAAGCTGCCTGTGTTTGCTGTGGGGGAGGCAACCGCCGGAGCTTGCCGTTCTGCCGGTTTTGAACACGTCTGCACCGCTGGTGGAAATCTCAAAGGGCTGTCGCAACTGATTTGCGACCACAAGGCGGAAATTTCCGGTGGGCAACTGCTCTACCCGGCTGCCGCCGACCGGTCGGGTGATCTCGTCGGATTGCTGGCAAAGGCCGATATCCAGTGCCGTCTTTCAGTTGTCTATTCCATGGAACCGGCGAAGAATTTCCCGGCCGAAGCGCTCAGTGCCGCCCAGCAGGGGATCACGGATCGCGTTCTCATATTTTCGAGGCGAACTGCAGAAGTGCTGCGGAACCTGATCGGATCAGGAGAACTTGAACACATTTTTTCCAGTTTGCCGGTTTACGCCATTTCGCAACAGGCTGCGGAGCCGATATCAAGGATCATGAGGGTGCATGTCGCAGACGCACCAAATGAAAAAGCCCTGCTGGATCTGGCGTTAGCGGAGTGTTAACCAGATCCGGGAGAGTCGTTCTTTTGCAGCGCGCAAAAGACTTTGGCGCAGCGGTACCGCTTCGCAAAGAGGTGTGTATAGTGAAGATCTTGGAACCGATTGGGTTCAGGAGGAAACGAGATGGCGACGGACAAGAAATCTTCTGACGGGACATCCTCTTCTGGCGGAAGTGGGTCCAAAGGTGAAGGCGCTTCCGGGGATAAGGGCGCTGCCAAATCCTCGTCAGGGAGCGCAAGTGCATCCTCCGCAAGTTCGAAGCGTCCGGTGACCATTGATCTGAAGGCCGAAAAGGTGGATGCCAAATCCGCTGGAAGCACGGCTACACCGCCGAAAACCGGCGCTGCGAGTAGCACACCGACAACGGGCTCCAAGACAGGTGGCAGCGGACCGTCTGGCGCGGCGCCTTCTGCGGCTAAATACGCATCCTCAGCATCATCTGGTGCTGGATCCAAGGGAACGAAACCAGGCAGTTCCGCGACAGGATCTCCTTACAGCTCGCCCAAAAGCAGCGCGGCGTCCGCGAGCACGTCTTCGTCAAGCTCGTCTTCCAAGTCTTCGACGAGTTCAACAGCTTCGAAACCGTCCGCGCCTGCCAGCGGTACGTCCACCGGATCGAGCCGCACCGGCGCTTCGGCCAGTTCATCACCGGCAACCGGTTCCACCACATTTTCAAATCCACCAGCGGCAGAAGACCGCGGTGGTGTCGGCGCCTTCGGTGTTCTGATTGCTGCCGTCATCGGCGGCATCATCGTGCTCGGCGGTGGTTTTGGTCTTCATCAGGCCGGCATCTTGAAGTTAACACCCGAGCAGGATCTGCAGGTTGCCGGCGCACTTTCGGCAGCGGAAAGCAAGATCGCGGATCTGGAGGAGAAGCTCGGCGAGATAACGTCGAGCGCCGCCAATTCCGATGCAGGCGGAGCCCTGTCAGCTCTAGAGGGCAAGGTTGCCGCGCTTGAAGGCAAACTTGAGGATGCAGTGTCGGCAACATCCAGTGACGCCGGGTCAGCAGTCGAAGCGCTCAAGCAGGAGCTTGAGAGCCTGAAAAGCGATGTTGCATCTGTAAGTGCAGCTGGCAGTGGTGGAGCAGCGGTTGATCTGACGCCGTTGCAGGATCGTGTGTCTGCATTGGAAAATTCCCCCAGTGGTTCGTCTTCCGTTGGCGTAAAGCCACTTGAAGACCGTCTTGAGAAACTGGAAGCAGCAACAACCTCTTCATCGTCCGAAGCTGAGAAGCTCTCCGGATCGGTGTCCGGTCTGGACACGCAATTGGGTGAATTGAAGACGACGCTTGGTGAATTGCAGACGCAGCTGGACAACACTGCGGCGACAGCCAAGGCTGCTCAAACCGCCGTCTCCACATCCGACGTCTCCCTGAAGACCCTTGCCGACAGCCAAGCGCGCGCGACGGAAACGCTTTCGAGCCTTTCGGAGGACATCAAGTCGGTCGGCAGTGCAAACAATTCGGCAGTGGAAACCATCCGTTCCGAACTGGAATCAATGTCCAAACGCCTTGCCGCGGTTGAAGCCACTATGGGAGATGCCACGGCTCGCGAAGTTGCCGCGCGTGCGCTTTCTGTTTCGGCGTTGAAATCAGCCGTGGATTCCGGTCGCCCATATGAAACCGAACTGGCAGCAGTAAAGGCCGGCCTGCCGTCGGATATCGATCTGAATGCACTTGAGGCGCATGCGTCCGCTGGTGTTGAACCAGTGGCAGTTCTCATAGCTCAGTTTCCACCTGTTTCTCAAAAGATTTACCAGACTTTTGCCGAGCCGGATCGTTCGGGCGATGTGATTGACAATCTCTTGTCCAGCGCCAGATCGATCGTCAGTGTTCGCGGTCTTGGCGATGGAGATGGGAGTGGGCCAGAGGCTGCGTTGCACAGGATGGATACTGCGGTTAGCCAAGGCGATCTGAAAGCGGCAATCGCTGCATATCAAGAGCTTCCTGCCGATGCTCAGTCCTTGGCTGCAACGTGGGTAGCGCGGGCACAAGCCCGTGTTGAAGTCGACGACCTGACCAACAAAGCCTCAGAGGAAGTGCTCAATGCGCTTGCCAATAAAGAAAGCTGATCGGCAGCTGCGGCTCGCCGGAAAAAACGATACACGACCGGTTTCGACCGATAATCCTCGGGAGCGACTTTCATGATCCGGGTCCTCGGTTTTTTCATCATTGTGTTTCTCGTCGCATTGGGCTTTGCGTGGCTCGCGGATGTGCCGGGAATGGTTTCCATCCAGTGGACAAGCCCGGACCCTCAAAGGGTTCCGATCGTTTGGCAACAGACACCGGCAGTTGCCGCCGTCGTGGTGGGTGTGCTTCTGGCAATCTTCCTTCTTGCAGTCTGGATCATTCGCGTGATCCTGAAGTCGCCTGTCATTGCGAGCCGCTTTTTTCAGCGCAGGCGCAAGGACAAGGGCTATAGCGCATTGTCGCAAGGCTTGATTGCGCTTGGCACCGGCAACGCGAAACAGGCACGCCGTTTCGGCGTCGATGCCGACAAATTGCTTTCCGAGGAACCGGCCACAAAGCTCTTGCTCGCCCAAACCGCACAATTGGCCGGCAAGGACGACGAGGCGCGGCAGCGGTTCGAAGCCATGTTGGACGATCCGTCAACAAAAGCTCTTGGGCTGCACGGGCTCTTCGTGGAAGCCGAGCGCCACAGGGAGCCGATAGCAGCACGCCACTATGCCGAGGAAGCCGCGAAGACCTCACCCGGCCTGGAGTGGGCCGGCAAGGCGGTGCTCGGATATCAGGCCGTTGCCCATCATTGGGATGAAGCTCTGAAGACCCTGGAGCGTAATTACGCTGCGAAGTTGATGGACAAGAAGACCTATCGGCGTCAGCGTGCCGTTATCCTGACGGCGCTTGCCCAGAAACTCGAGGACGGCGAACCAGAACGGGCATTTTCGTTGGCCAAGGAAGCGCACGGACTGGCGCTGGATCTTGTGCCGGCCTCGGTTCTGACATCACGTCTTGCGACGCGCCGGGGGGATATCCGCAAGGCCTCCAAGGTTCTGGAGGCGACCTGGCGCCTGTTCCCGCACCCTGATCTTGCCGAGACCTATGCTCATGTGCGCACGGGGGACTCAGCCGTAGATCGGCTCAAACGTGTGAAGGCGCTTTCAGCACAACGTGCCAACACGCCCGAGGGCGCCATGGCAATTGCCAGGGCTGCGATGGAAGCACGCGAGTTCGACGAAGCCCGCAAACAGCTGAAGAAAGCTCTCCAGAGCGAACCGACCCGCAAGGCCTTTCTGGCCATGGCGGAACTTGAAGAGACCGAAAGCGGCGACAAAGGGCGTATGCGCGACTGGCTGGCGCGCGCCGTGAATGCGCCGATGGACAAAGCCTGGGTCGCCGACGGCATTGTTTCCGCCGACTGGCAGGCCGTCTCGCCGGTTACCGGACGGCTGGACGCATTCGAATGGAGCACGACCGGAAGCCTGGCTGAAGAAGCAGCCGATGTTTTAGAGGACAGCCTGTTCGAGGCGCCTGCACTGGCACCGGCGGCGTCGATGGCAGACCCTGAACCTGCCTCGCCTATAAAGCCAGTTGAAGTGGTTTCAGAACCGGCCGCGGTGGACCTTGAAGCTGAGCCTGTTTCGAAAGACAGTCAGGTTTCTGCTGCACCCGTGCAGGCAGAGAATAGTGCGGCAACTCCGGCAGATGTTTCATCCATTGAAGAAGCAAAAACCGGAAAACAGGGCTACGAAGGCACGACAGACGATGTCAAATACAGCCCCTCATTGAAGGACCTCCCTGAGGCGTCTGCCTCTGCGGCAGCACCCGCACTTCCTGCAGCCAAACCTGATGCTCCCAAGGCCTCGGAAAAGCCCGAAGACAAAGTGGTTGTTGGTGCGGCAGACGACAACAAGAAGGATGTCGAGGCCAAAGCCGATGCCGCTGAGGAGACTGAAAAGCCCAAAGCTGATGCCGCTGAGCCAGAACCGGACAAGGAAGATCTCAATCGGCCAATCGAATTTCCGTTGTCCAGAATGCCGGATGATCCCGGTCCCGATGATGATGACGACGACAAAAAGGCGGCCAAGACCACGCGACCCCGGTTTTTCAACTAAATTCCGGGCTCGCTCATCAATTGCCTGATATGTCTGTTGGCCTCAGATTTCTTTCGGCAGACTTCACAGTCCCGTCGCTTGTCGGGAAGATGTGATGATCCGAAAAAGAGCTGGTTTTAGGCTCTTGCATATGACGCCAAGCTCCGGTAATTAGCGGCCCACCCGAGGCAATCGGGTGTGATCGCGCAATGCGCGCAGCTTGTTGGTTGCAAGCAAGTGCTGCTGTAGCTCAGTTGGTAGAGCACGTCATTCGTAATGATGGGGTCGGGGGTTCGAGTCCCTTCAGCAGCACCAGATTTCCACATGTCCTGTCCGAAGAAATCGGTGACGGTCTGTGCCGGAGACACGAGCCCTGAGCTCGAGCTGAACAATATGTCGATAATTGTCAAAGAGATGCGCCTGCAAAGGTCAAGAAACTGTGCGCCGAGGAGCGTGTCTTGCATGTTGCCGGTGCGACGGGCAGTATCGAGTATGATTTGTTGCCGGGAAAGACGCTGGTACCGACTGTTGTTGTTCGCCCTTGGTCTTGTTTGCTTGCTTGGCAAGGCCCCGGCAAGTGCTTCCGATGACCTCACACTTTATATGTACTACCTCCCGCATCGTCTGACGGAAGACAGCGGAAGACAATACGATCGTTTCCTGGAGGTTCTGTTCGAGCGAACGGGATTGACGACCGAACGGAAGTCGGCTCCTTTGCTGCGTGCCAGCAACCTGTTCAGACAGGACAAACAGTCCTGCATCTTTCCGTCAAACATTCGGGCACTCAAATTGGGTGCAGCAGCGTCAATGTTCGGAACGTCCGACACGGTCGATGTCGTCTCGCTGCGGCTCTATACGGCAAAGCGACAAGAAGCTGGAGCAGCGCTTACCGACTTTCGGCCTGAACGTGTTGGCTATATTCGTGGTTCAGGTGCGGTGCATTTCCTGGGAGAGAATGCAGATCAATATGTCCCGATCGCCTCTGAAGAACAGTTGATCAGGATGCTGGAACTGGATCGCATCGACGCTTTTTTGGGCCACCATCCCGATACAGCCCTCGCTTTGGAAGACCTTGACAGGCCGGATGCGTTGCATGTCAGTCCTGTCGCGCCGGACACGCTGAGATTTCCCATTACGTTCGTTTGCCACGACAGCGCGGCCAGCAGAACTTTTTTGAAGACAGTCAATTCGGAGATTGCGCGAATGCACGCGTCCGGGGTGACGCGCGACATTTTTGGAAAACACGCAGAATTTGAACAGCCTGACGAACACACGGAAGATGTTCCGCTAACTGAGTGAACAGTGCGTGCGGCAACCAAGGGTATGTTCAGCCTTTGTAATAATTGAGTTTTTTGTAGGGCAAATTGAAGAAGTTTTCTCGGTAAGCAGGAAAAGTTCTATATTTATCAATCCGCTCCTCTAGTGACGTCGTGTATTCATTTAGTATATCTTAGGTTGTAATTAATGCTTAGGATTGAGTAACTGAAAATATACAATTGTTCAGCTATTTTAATTGTCAAATTCGACAAGTCCGCAGGGTGCGGATTACTGATCATGCAAAGGTAATAGACATTGCTTCACAAAATGATCCGCATTTTGGTCGCTGATGCCAGCTCTATTGCCCGTGATGTGGTTAATGATGGCATCAACGTTCACCGATCAAAGCGGTATATCGAGATCGACATCGTCAACAACGGGCGGGCTGCACTTGACGTTCTCAGACAAAAGCAGATCGATCTTGCTTTCATCGATGTCAATCTGCCTGGTCTGCGCGGACCGGAGGTGGTTGCTTCGATAAAGGGTACGAAGTCCGACAAATGTCTCGTTGTCGCCATGTCCAGCAGCCTGGACGAGCAGGACGAAGTCAGCTTAAGGCAAAACGGCGCCTACCACTTTCTGAAAAAGCCATTTCATCAGGACGACGTGTCCAGCATTGTTGCGACACAAATCAAGATGGGGACCGCCTGTCCGATCCTTATCGTCGATGATTCGGCGACGATGCGGAAAATGACGCGCAAGATCCTGGAAGGTAGCCGTTTCAGCTTCGACATTTCAGAAGCAGACGGTGCTCAGTCCGCGATCAAAGCGATGAGATCCGGCAAATTTAAATTGGTGCTGACGGATTTTCATATGCCGGGCGCCGACGGACTTGAGCTTGCCGGATCAATTCGCGATCTGTCCAGCAAAGTCGGCGTCTATATGATGTCGACCAACGAAACGTCTTATCTGCAAAGATCTGCGGCCTTCGTCGGCATTTCCGGCTTCTTGAAGAAGCCGTTCACAGCTGAAGATATTGACAGTGTCATGCATCGTTTCTTGCAAATCGATATACCAAAATTTGGAAAGTCGCGTGGAATGTTCAGTTTCGACGAACCTGAGATGAAGGCGTCCTGACGCCTTCTCTTGTAAGCAATCTGCTGAAATCAAAAGACATTTATTGAATTTGGAATGGCGGTGTTTACCTGTTCCTGCGATTGGTTTTGGATAGCTTTTCCTGATTGTTGATTTGGAAACCAACTATTGATTCAATAGAAGAATCAGTAAGTCTTCCAGTTCATATCAGTTTCACTGTCTGGCAACGTGGAGAACGGGTTGGGCAAAGCAGCAAAACTTGAATTCGTTCGACGCATCGTACCCTTGGCGCTATGCCTGTTGGGTGTGATCGGTGGATATTTTTTCATGTCCATCCTTAGCAGCCTGCTCTGTATTGTTGCCGGAGCCGGCATTTATGCTGCCTTGCCACGTCCAACAATGCCTTCCGGTGCCGTCAAGCCGATTTCCAGACCGTCTATTCCAGTGCTGGATGCGATCGGGTTCGGATTTGGCGTTGTGTTTTTTCCACTCGCATTCATCGGTATGAGCATCTGGAGCGGAGCTGCAGCGCTGTTAGCACTGATGTGTTTGTTACCCGCCTGCCTGTCGATGGTGTTTTTCACAGTTGCCGTGCGGCAGGACACTTCCTGGGTCCGCTTCTTTGGCAACGGGTTTGAATTCACGCAATTCGGTTTGCGTGTTCGCGTCCCTTATGAAGATGTGAAAACGATAGAGATCAAGCTTTGGCAGGCTTCCGGCTGGGTCGCCTGGTTTCAGTCGACAATCGGGTCGGCAGGGCCGCGTAAGGCCGTGTTACTCAACGGTGCTGAAAGCACAAAAACGCTTGTTTTCAAACGCAACGACAGCGCGACTTTCACAATCTCTTCGGAGCTTATTCCAGACCTGCAGCGTGTGCTTATCAGTATTGACCGAGCCGGTATGGAACTTCCTGATGGCATAAGCGACCTTCAGCGCAAGAAAATTCGACGCAAGCGAGAGCGCATGTATGGAGGAGCGCCGGAAGACGAGCCTGTGATTGAAGAAAAACAGGTTGCCCGGATCGCGGCGTTGATTGAGCACGCAAGACGCGGCGGCAGTTGAGGCTGGATTTTCAGGTGACCGTCCATGATGGTTTCCGCTTTTCAAAAAACGCAGAAATGCCTTCCCGGGCTTCCTTTGTTTCCCAGGTGTCTGCCAACCTTCGCACCGTATCTTCGATCACGGTTTGCGAAATGTCAGGACCCAAGGACCGGGCAAGTGCCTTTGAGGCCGCGATGGCTGACGGGGACGCTGAAAGATAGGGTTTCACTTCCCGCTCTACGGCGGCATCCAGGTCTTCTTCGCTGACGGCGATCCTCGCAAGGTCGAGAGAAACCGCCTCTTCCGCGCCAAAAATGCGGGCAGACATAAAGACCCTACGTGCCTTGCCCTCTCCCATACGCGCCAAAACATAGGGGCTGATGGTCGCCGGGATAAGGCCAAGGCGGACTTCGGTCAGCCCGAACTTTGCGCTCTCGACAACGACAACAGTGTCGCAGACACTCATCATGCCAATACCGCCGCCAAAAGCCTGACCCTGTACACGACCGATCAATGGTTTCGGCATTTCATTGAGACTTTTGAGCATCATGGCAAGTTTGCGCGCCTCGGCCATCCGCGTTTCACGGTCCGCTTCGAATTGCTCGCGCATCCAGCCGAGATCGCCCCCGGCACAAAAACTGCCGCCAGCGCCTGTGAGGACAACAACACGGACATTGTCATCGGATCCCAAGTGCTTTGCAGCATTGCTCAGGTCTTCGATCATGGCAGCCGACAGCGCGTTGTGCTTGTCGGGGCGGTTCAATTTGAGTGTCGCCACACCGCGTTCGTCTACTGACAGCGACAGGGTTTCATAGCTCATGTGTCCGCGCTCCGCAGGTTCTGTGCAAATTCTGAAACCTCTGCCAGCAAGTCGCGGCGAATGCCGGTTTCAAAGCCGTTGCCGTCCATCAGGTCGACAACGGCTTCCGTTGCGACGTTGCCTTTGGCTCCCGGCGCATAAGGGCAGCCACCGAGGCCACCAATCGCGCTGTCGAAAGTCCGAAGACCTTTTTCCAGACTTACGCTGATGTTCTGAAGAGCTCGAGCTTTGGTGTCATGATAGTGCCCGGCGAGTTTGTCAGCCGGTACATGGACCAAGACAGCATCGAGCATTTGTCCGATTGTCTCGGGTGTTCCTGCACCAATTGTGTCGCCAAGCGAGACTTCATAACAGCCAAGCTCAAAGAGCGCGCTGGCAACTTCAGCAACCTTTTCAGGTGGTGTCGGCCCGTCATAGGGGCAGTCGGTCACGCAGGAAACATAGCCGCGAACGGGCATCTCGTCATGATGAGCTTTCTCGAACAGAGGCTTGAACCGTTCGATACTCTCGGCGACGGAGCAGTTGATGTTCTTTTTCGAAAACCCTTCGGACGCGGAGCCGAATATGGCCACTTCATCCGCCGAAGCTTTCCGGGCAGCCGTGTAGCCCTTCACATTCGGTGTCAGTGCCGAATAGACCACGGCGGGATGCCGATAGATCCCATCCAAGACGTCTTGTGCATCGGCCATTTGGGGAACCCATTTGGGACTGACGAAGCTGGTTACCTCGATCTTGCGAAACCCGCAGGCGGAAAGCCGATCAACCAATTCGATTTTCTGATCAGTCGGCACAAACGCTTTTTCGTTCTGAAGGCCGTCACGCGGGCCCATTTCAAAAATGGTGACGAATTCGGACATATCTGGGCTCGAAGTACCTTTTGGGAGTGGGGCTGCTTATTTCGGTGAAAAGTCATCTGAACGGGAGAAGCACCTGCCAGGCGCTGTAACGTGCCTTACGTCTCCTCCTCTGCCCGCGCACGCAATGCGCGGCGGATAACCTTGCCAGTCGTCGTCAGCGGCAACGAATCGACAAATGCAATTTCGCGCGGATATTCGTGAGCCGCCAGACGTGTTTTGACGAAGTTGGCAATGTCTCTCGCGAGTGCTTCCGAAGGGTCGATACCGTTTTTCAGAACCACATAGGCCTTGACGATTTCAGTGCGCTGCGTATCGGGTTTGCCGACGACACCTGCCATTGCAACGGTAGGATGCTTGATCAGGCAGTCTTCGATCTCACCTGGTCCGATACGGTAACCGGAGGACGTGATGACGTCGTCGTCCCGTCCGACAAAACGCAACCACCCGTCGGCATCGCAAAGACCCGTATCACCGGTCAAAAGCCAGTCTCCGGCAAACTTCTTTTCTGTCGCTTCCGGATTGTTCCAATAACCGAGAAACATGACGGGATCCGGTCTTTTGATGGCAATATTGCCGAGTGTCCCGGCAGACAGCTCTATACCCTCATCGTCCACAATGCCGACCTGATGGCCGGGCACCGCTCGGCCCATGATGCCGGGCCGGGAGTCCATGAGCTGTTTGCAGCTTGAAACGACCATGTTGCATTCGGTTTGACCATAGAATTCATTGATTGTCAGACCGAAGGTCTTCTTGCCCCAGTCGATCAGTTCAGCGCCCAGTGTTTCGCCCCCGGATGCGACGGAACGCAGATCAAGTTTCCATTGTGCCAGCGGGTTCTCGAGTTGACGCATCATTTTGAGCGCCGTAGGCGGCAGGAAGGCATTGCGGATTTTCTGGTCCTGCAGGAGCTGAAAAGCGGCATCCGCGGTAAATTTTCTAAATCTGCAGGCAACAACCGGCACACCAAGATAGAGCGCCGGCATCAGAACATCCAGAAGGCCGCCGATCCAGGCCCAGTCTGCAGGCGTCCAGATCCGGTCTCCAGGTTGCCCGAGAAAGTCATGACTCATTTCAACGCCCGGCAAATGTCCAAGCAGAACCCGATGACCGTGCAGTGCACCCTTGGGCTGGCCCGTCGTGCCGGAGGTATAGATGATGATTGCCGGGTCGTCCGGCGAGGTGTTAAACGCTTCGAATGTGTCTTCATGGCCAGCCATGTGGCTTGCCAGATCCTGCGCGTCACCGGTTTCACCGTCGACGCAAAAAACAGTGGTCAGTTCGGGCAACCGGTCCCGCAAGTCTGCCAGTTTTGCGGCACCATCCCGATCTGTTACGACGACTTTCGCACCGGAATCGCGTAGTCGGTATTCCAAAGCCTCTTCGCCGAACAGCGTGAACAGCGGTATGGATATGGCTCCAAGTTTCAAAGCGGCGATGTGGGCGTAGGCTGTTGCGGGGCGTTGCGGCAGCAGGACCCCTATCCTGTCGCCCGGTTGCATGCCCTGGCTTTTCAGAAGATTGGCGAGCTGGTTGGACAGCCTTTGCAGATCCGCATAGGTGTAACTCGCGATATCGCCGTCTTCGTTGACGAAGACCAGGGCTTCGCGGTTCGGTTCTTTTTCGGCCCACACATCGCAAATCGCGATACCGATGTTGAAGCACTCTGGAATGTCCCAGTCGAACTTCTCAGTCAGGTCATCGTAGCTTCTGGCATCATGCGGCAGCATCGGTTTCCTCCGCGAGTGCAAGCAGAACGGTTCCGTCGGTAACCTGTTCGCCTTCCGCAACCAGAACCTCACCTACGATGCCGTCGCGAGGGGCCTTCAGTGTGTGTTCCATCTTCATGGCCTCAAGAATGAGCAATGGCTGATCCTTGGTCACTGTGTCGCCTGCGCTTGCACTGAGCACTTTCACCAGTCCGGGCATGGGGGCAACCAGCTTGTCATCTGTGCTGCCTGCATCTTCGTCCGTGCTGAGGGCATCGGGCAGGCCGACCGGAAACGCGAAACCATTCAGAAAGACGGTCAGACCCTTGCTGTCTTCCACAACAACGGCACGGGCGCGATGGCCTTCGCAGTCAAAGGTGATGGAATTGCCACTGACCTCAACCAGGGAATAGTCGAGGCTGCCATCGGCCAAGTGCACGGCAAACCGGTTTTGTCCGCGTGCGTGAACTTCCACATCGCGGCGATCTCCGCCAATTTCCAGAAGAGCATATTGACGGGACGCACTCCATATTCGCCATCCGGCCAGTGTTTCAAATGGATCGGAACCGCTGACAGGCCGTGTCAGGCCGAGGGATGTCAGCGCAGCCAAAGCAACAGCATCTTCTGGCACTGCCGGTTCGTCGATGAGCTGGTCCAGGTCGCGATCTATGAGACCCGTGTCAACGTCTCCTGCGGCGAACCCCTTGTGCCTGCAGAGCGCGGCCAGGAAAGCAGCATTGGTTACACAGCCCGCGACTTCAGTTGCCTCTAGGCTCGCCAGCAGTTTGCCAAGCGCAGCTTCCCGGGTTGGTCCGTGCACGATGATCTTGGCAATCATCGGATCATAGAAGGGGCTGATTTCGTCCCCGGCACGCACTCCGGCATCGACGCGTGCGTTGTCTTCGGGAAGCGAAAGATGCTCGAGCGTTCCGATGGCCGGCAGAAAGCCCTTGGGCGCGTCTTCTGCATAGAGTCTCGCTTCGAAGGCCCAGCCATTGAAGGAGAGATCTTCCTGCGCCTTCGGCAGGTGCTCACCCGAGGCAACGCGAAGCTGCCATTCCACGAGATCCACGCCGGTGATGAGTTCGGTCACCGGGTGCTCAACCTGAAGGCGGGTGTTCATTTCCATGAAATAGAACCGGTCGGACCGGAGACCTTCAGACACGTCTGCAATGAATTCGATCGTGCCCGCGCCGGAATAGTCAATTGCCTTTGCCGCCTTGACGGCAGCTGAACCCATGGCCGAACGCATGTCGCCGGGCATGTCGGGTGCGGGCGCTTCTTCAATGACTTTCTGGTGCCGGCGCTGCAGGGAGCAATCACGCTCGAACAGGTGCACCGCGTTGCCGTAACTGTCGCCGAAAACCTGGATTTCTATGTGTCGCGGCTTGGTAAGATATTTTTCGATCAGCACTCTGGCATCACCGAAACTGGCTTCGCCCTCACGTTGCGCGCCTTCGAGAGCAGCAGCAAAGTCATCAGGGGCATCCACGCGGCGCATGCCTTTTCCACCACCACCTGCGCGGGCCTTGATCAGAACCGGGTATCCGATTTCATCCGCTCGATCTTTCAGGAACATCGGGTCCTGATTGTCCCCGTGATAGCCGGGCACAACCGGTACGCCGGCCTTTTCCATCAATGCCTTGGCAGCATCCTTCAAGCCCATGGCGCGTATGGAGTGTGCACTTGGTCCTATGAAGACAATTCCTGCCTTGTCCAGTTCTTCGACAAAGCCCGGATTTTCGGAGAGGAAACCGTAGCCCGGATGCACTGCTTCAGCACCGCTTTGGCGGCACACATCGACAATTCGATCGATCCTCAGATAGCTGTCCGCAACAGGTGCCGGCCCGATCCAATAGGCCTCATCGGCCATGGCAACGTGCTTGGAACCTGCATCGGCATCCGAATAGATTGCGACCGTCTTGATGCCGAGCGTTTTGGCTGTTTCCATGACCCGGCACGCAATTTCACCGCGATTGGCAATGAGAATTTTCTTGAACATCAGTCTTCCGCCCTCCCAAGCGCGGCCAAAAGATGACGATGATTTTCTTCGCTGAAGGCGACGAAGATGACGGACTTGATATTCAGATGGTCGACCAACGATCTCGTTATCGCAGCGGTTGCAATCTCCGCGGCACGATCCGCAGGATAGCCATAAACGCCGGTTGAGATCGACGGGAAGGCAATGCTTTCGCAAGCGTTCTCTGCAGCAAGTCGCAAACTCGTTTCATAGCAACTGGCCAAGAGTTCAGCTTCGCCGTTTTTGCCGCCTTGCCAGATAGGTCCGACGGTGTGGATCACGTGTCTGGCGGAGAGCTCATATCCTCCGGTAATCTTTGCCTGACCGGGTTCGCAGCCATTGAGTTTGCGGCATTCTTCAAGCAATCGTGGGCCTGCAGCGCGATGGATCGCTCCATCGACGCCGCCGCCCCCGAGGAGACTTGTATTGGCGGCGTTGACGATTGCATCGACGGAAAGACGGGTTATGTCGCCGATACGTGTTTCGATGCGGCTTAGAGAGCGGGACATGTCATCGCGATTTTGCAAATCTTCAACAAGCTTGAACCGTTCGCAGACGAGTTCCATCTCCCGGGCAAAGCCGCCATTGCGTTCAAAATAGGTCTGATGATCTCTCTGCCATCCGGCAAGATCGTCATTTTCGCCCTCGGCAAGGGCAAAGTCTTCGCCAACGTCACAAAAGCGGGTGATCGTCACATCGACGGTTTCAATGACAAATGCCGGCGTACCATCCCAATTGAGCGCAATGTCGCGGCGACCAACTGCCGGAAGGGCTTCATCTCCGTTCTGAAAGTCTCGCAAGGCGCCGCAGGTAGCTGTTTTCTTTCCTTCGCGAACCAGCGCGATGAGCTGGTCACTCAGGTTCTTGCTGTCACCGAACTTGAAGGTTTCAGCGCCGGGATACTTCTGTTTCAGATCATCAATGAACATCATTCAGCTCCCGGCACTTTTCTGTGCCTGCAAAAATCTCTGCACATGAAAGGCGATAGCTTCAGGAGCGTCTTCCTGCATCAGATGTCCCGCATTGGGGATTGAGACGAAACTGGATCCAGGGATCATTGCTTGCAATTCGCGCCCTCGGTCTATCGGGATCCATTCGTCTTTCTCGCCCCAGAGGATCTGTACCGGGCAACGGATCTCCGGGTATCGGTCCTGGACCTCATCCGTATAGCACTGGTCCATCTGGGCGATCTGGCGATAAAAGGCGGCCTGCCTTTCTGCGCCGATCCACTGATCAGCATAAGGGGTCAAAACCTCGGGGCCTGCCTTGTGATGCATTGCCGATTGCAGATAGGCGGGCAGAATTGCCTCGTGCATGTAGCTGGGCATGTCGGCAAAGGCGGTCTCATGGTGTTTCACATGTTGCACCAGAGGTGAGCCCCACGGCCTCAGGGCGACCGGATCAATCAGTGTCAGGCTGTTGTAGTCGACGGCATCGATCAGGTGCGCGCGCAGTGCGGTCGCTCCGCCGAAGTCGTGTGCGACGATATCTGGCCGGTCCAGCTTCCAATGTTCTGTCAGTGCGGCAAACAGGCGATTTTGAATGCCAAGCGACACGTCACCATCTGGCCGGTCTGAATTGCCGTAACCCAGCATGTCATAAAAAAAGACCTTGTGGTTGTGTGCCAGCAAGGGAGCCAGTCTTGACCATTCATGAGACCAGAACGGCGTGCCGTGCATCATCACAAGAGGTGCGCCCACACCGAGGCTGCCCCAGCGGATTGCATGGCCTTCAAAGTCAAATGTCTGCGGTGTCTGCCAGGTCATGATCCATCCTCACATTCTGAACAGGCCGAACCGGGTGTCTTCAATAGGGGCGTTCAGCGCCGCAGACAGTGACAAGCCGAGAATGTCGCGGGTTTTTCGAGGGTCAACGATGCCGTCATCCCAAAGGCGTGCCGTCGCATAAAGGGGGTGTCCCTGTTCTTCGAACTGGTCGACGATGGGTTGTTTGAACGCCCGCTCTTCTTCCTGGGTCCAGCTGCCACCTTTGCGCTCGATGCCGTCGCGGCGAACGGTGGCCAACACGCCTGCGGCCTGTTCTCCCCCATAACCGAAATGCGTGAATTGGGCCAGGTCCACAAGAAGCGGGGCGAATAAGCCCTGCCGCACATGCCGTAGTTGCCTGCGCCGAAGGAACCACCGACCAGCATCGTGATTTTTGGAACCGAAGTCGTTGCGACGGCAGTGACAAGCTTCGCGCCATCTTTCGCAATCCCGCCGCTCTCATATTTCTGACCGACCATGAAGCCAGTAATGTTCTGCAAAAACACAAGTGGAACCTTGCGCTGAGAGCAGAGTTCAACGAAATGCGCACCCTTAACGGCACTTTCTGAAAACAACACGCCGTTGTTGGCGATGATGCCAACCGGCATTCCGTGAATGTGGGCAAAACCGCAGACCAGCGTGGTGCCATAACGGGCCTTGAACTCGTCAAAGCGCGAGCCGTCGACGACGCGCGCAATGACTTCACGGATGTCGTAGGGCGTTTTCAGATCGGCCGGGACAACACCAAGGATTTCGTCGGGGTCGTAGAGCGGATCTTCCGGCGTTTGCATGGCAACGGTGGAGGACTTCGTCCGGTTCAGGCTGGCAATAGACCGACGGGCAAGAGCGAGGGCATGGGCATCGTCGCGCGCCAGATGATCCGCCACACCGGACAGACGGGTGTGCACGTCTCCACCGCCAAGGTCTTCTGCCGTGACTTCTTCGCCCGTCGCGGCTTTGACCAGAGGAGGGCCGGCCAGAAAGATTGTGCCCTGGTTTTTAACGATGATGGTCTCGTCGGACATGGCCGGTACATAAGCACCACCTGCGGTGCACGAGCCCATCACGACTGCTATCTGGGCAATGCCTTTCGATGACATCTGGGCCTGATTGTAGAAAATTCTGCCGAAATGGTCCCGGTCGGGAAAGACCTCATCCTGATTGGGCAGGTTGGCACCGCCGCTGTCCACCAGATAGATGCACGGCAAATTGTTCTCAGCGGCAATTTCCTGAGCGCGCAGGTGCTTTTTCACGGACATCGGATAATAGGTGCCGCCTTTGACCGTCGCGTCATTGGCAAGGATCATCACTTCCTGACCTTCGACGCGACCGATCCCGGCGATCATCCCTGCAGCTGGTGCTGCGCTGCCATACATTTCGTGAGCGGCAAGCATGCCCACTTCCAGGAAGGGAGACCCCGGATCGAGCAAACGCGAGACACGTTCACGCGGCAAGATCTTGCCTCTTGAAAGATGACGTTGCCGTGCATTCTCACCGCCGCCGTCGAGTGCGGTCTGCGCAGCGAGCTTGACCGAGTCCATGGCTTTTTCATGGGCTTCACGGTTCTGCGCAAACTGTGCACTCTTTGGCGAGAGGCTCGATTTGAGGATGCTCATGTCACCCGGTCTCCCTTTGGGATGTGTCCTGATCTGGCGCGACTGCCTTGCGCACCAGTTTGAGATAGAGATCTTCAATGTCCTTTTCGGACAAATGGCCGCCTTCGCGGTACCAGGCTGGAATGCCGGTCAGCATCGCGATGATCGCTCTCGTCGCAACCTTCGCATCGTCCACCGCATAGCGTCCCAGTTCGCCGCCACGCTCCAGGATCTGCGTCAGGATTGCTTCATAGCGGCGGCGCTCGACTTCAACGAGTTTGAAATTCTGAGGTTCGAGATTGCGCAGCTCCATATAGGAGATGAACACTTCGTCCGCGCGTTCCAGGTGGTAGCGGATATGGAAGCGGACAAACCTTTCCAGCGGGTCCATCTTCTCCTCAACGGATGCGTTGTCCCAGGCAGCCAGCAGTTCGGCCATGTGGGTCAGCATCAGGTCTTTGAGAATGTCCTGCTTGGTCGGAAAGTGATTGTAGAGCGCGCCTGGCCTGACGCCGACATCGGAAGCGATTTCACGCATGGAGACAGCTGCATAGCCTGACGCGGCAAACCTTCGAAGCGCGGCATTGCGCACACGCGCGGCGGTTTCCTGGCCTTTGGCCCTTGATTGAGGCCGGACAGTCGTCTCTGCAGCAGTGTGTGCCATTTGTCCTCCAACACTGTAAATAAATGAACGATCATTCATTTACAAGAGAATTCTGACGAGAAGTCGCCGCCGGCTGAGATAAATCATTGCGAAGCCGGGGGTCTGTCAAAAAACTTACATGGATAAACTGTTCACAGACACTGAGCGTTTTGCCGTGATTGCCAAAGGGACCGATTGATGACCGATACCGACGCAAAAACCTGGGTTGAGGCCGAATGGGCCGACAGCCTCGATGAAGAAATCGAAATGGAGATTGACGATAACCTGATCGCAAAAGATCTCGCGTTCATCTCCGACAAGAAGCACAAGTCGTCGATTAGCCGGAATACCTATTTTCACGAATTGCTTCGAATGCAAGCCGAGCTGGTCAAGCTTCAAGACTGGGTCCAGCATACCGGCAAGAAGATCGTCATTGTGTTTGAAGGGCGGGATGCCGCCGGCAAGGGCGGCGTGATCAAAAGGATTACACAGCGCCTCAATCCGCGGGTTTGCCGTGTCGTTGCCTTGCCGGCGCCGACGGAGCGCGAAAAGAGCCAGTGGTACTTCCAGCGGTATGTCCCGCATCTTCCGGCCGCGGGTGAAATCGTGCTCTTCGATCGCTCGTGGTACAACCGGTCAGGTGTGGAGCGTGTCATGGGATTTGCCGACGAAAACCAGGTCGAAGAATTTTTCAATGATGTGCCTGAATTCGAACGCATGCTCGTGCGGTCCGGAATAACGCTGATCAAATACTGGTTCTCCATCACGGATGAAGAACAGCAGCTGCGCTTTTTGATGCGTGTCCATGATCCACTGAAACAGTGGAAGCTGTCACCGATGGATCTGGAATCGCGTGTGCGCTGGGAAGACTACACCAAGGCCAAGGAAGACACGTTTGAACGCACCAACATTCCAGAAGCCCCCTGGTTTATCGTCGAAGGCAACGACAAGAAGCAAGCGCGCCTGAACTGCATCAACCACCTTTTGTCGATGCTGCCTTATGAAGAGGTGCCGCATGATCCGGTTGTGCTGCCAGAGCGGCGTTACAATCAGGACTATGAGCGCAAGGTTTTGCCTGAACATCTCTATGTCCCGGAGAAATTCTGATCAGGCCTGCCTCCTTTCAGTGAAGCGCTCCAACATGCAAGTGTGCCGATGGTGCGGTTGGCATTCCTGCGGGGACCTCTTCACGCAACCGCGCATTGTCAGCAAGGCCGGCAGACGGCATACAGGAGTCGATAAGCGAAAAGAGCGGGCCAACCGGATTTTCGCCCAACGACCGATGCCGTGACAGGAGAATTGAATTTGGCAGACAAGATCAGATGGGGAATTGTTTCGACGGCTAAAATCGGCGTCGAGAAGGTCATTCCGGGTATCCAACGGTCTCAAACCGGAATTGCCGCCGCGATCGCTTCGAGGACGCTGGACAAGGCACAGGAAACGGCCAAGGCGCTTGGAATTGAAAAAGCTTACGGTAGCTATCAGGATCTTCTGGCCGATCCTGACATTGATGCGATCTATAATCCGCTACCCAACCATATGCACGTGCCCGTCACGATCCAGGCGGTGAATGCCGGCAAACATGTTCTGTGCGAAAAGCCGATCGCGCTGAATGCCGACGAAGCGCAGCAGTTGCTTGAACTTCCAAAAGACAAACTGGTCGCCGAAGGCTTCATGGTGCGTGCTCACCCTCAATGGATCAGAGCACGGGAGATTGTGCGGTCCGGCGCTTTGGGTGAACTCAAGGCCATCCAGGCCTTTTTCAGCTATTTCAATGCCGACCCGGGCAATATCCGAAACAACGCCGAAATCGGCGGCGGTGCGCTCCTCGATATCGGCTGTTATACAATGCTGGCAGGCCGCTATTTCTTTGATGCGGAACCAACCCGAGTTGTCTCATTGATCGACCGCGACCCTGAATTCGGCACGGATCGAATGACCAGTGCCCTGTTGGACTTTGGACAGAACAGGCATCTCAATTTTGTCGTATCGACCCAGCTGACGCCTTATCAGCGTTTTCAGCTGGTTGGCACAAAGAAGCGTCTTGAGATCGTGATCCCGGTAAATGCGCCTCAAGGCGAACCGGTTGAGTTACGTCTCGATGACGGGTCTGCATCGGGGGATCGATCGAGTGTATCAGAGACCATCGCGGCCAGTGACCAGTATGCTGAGCTTGTCGATGTGTTTGACCGTGCCATAACGGGCGAAACACCTTTGACGTTTGGAATTGACGACGCGATTCAGAACATGAAGATCCTGGATGCTCTTTTCGCGTCGGCAGATCGTGGAAGCTGGGTAGACCTTGAAAGGTAAGTTCCCTCAACAAGGTTCGAACGCATAGCCATTTTCGTGGCGCGTCAACATGCCAAACGCAGTCGTGTTCATGTGGGTTGCGCTAAAGGCAATGCGTTCCGATGCGATCCTGTCAAACAATGCTCGGCGTGTTCGAACTGCGTCAGCAGGATCGCTGTCGAGGGCATAGGTGATGTCCGGATTTGAGAACTGAAGCTTGTCCGAAACCATGGCGTCGGCCAGGAGGAAGCATTCCTCATGGCCGGACGTCAGGTGTACAACCTGGTGGCCGGGCGTGTGACCCTGGGCTAGCAACAATCCGATCCCGCTGCCGAGATCCACGTCGCCAGGGTGCTGAGTGAGTTGTTTCTTCAAGGGTTCAGCAAGTGCCTGTATCAGGCCAATCATCGGCTTTTGCCCATTATCGGCGGAAGCCAGCAATTTCGGATCTGTCCAGAACGCCCATTCCTGAGCCTGAATGTGAATTTCAGCATTCGCAAAGAGGCTCGTGCCGTTGGCGCTCAATCCTCCAATGTGATCTGCATGCATATGCGTGATCACGACATCGGTAATGGATGACCTTTTGAGCTCCAGGCCCGGTTCTTGCCAGTTTAACCGCCCGGTATCCGGAAAGCGCTCCTTGAGACAGTTTCCGGATCCTGCATCTACCAGAATTTTCCTGTTTTTCGTTTCGATCAGCCAGGAGTTTGCGCCGAAGCGCGTGGACGGCTTTACCTTTTCGCTCTCATGTGGCTGTGTGTTTGAAAAATAGTCTGCCGGGATGAGAAGTTCACCATCAGAAAGACTGGTGATCGTCAGGTCGCCAAGGGTAAGGGTCGAGGAAGTCTCGTTAAAATCTCGCATGTTTTGCTCCCAAAATCTTCAACTGGGGCGAGATTAGATTCAGGATTTGGTCGCGACGATTGGCGTAATAGTCAATTCATGTGCTAAATCGGTCATATGACCAAGGGCTTTCGTTTTGCCATCCTGGCTTACCCTGGAGCAATGCAATCGGCTGTGCTCGGACTGCAGGACATTCTGGCATTCGCATCTGAGACCAGTACGGAGAAGCTCCAAATCAGCGTCTTGACGGACTTTGAGATCCTGTCCGGTGGGTATGATGCGGTGATCCTTCCCCCGTCGATTGACGAAGTGAAGGTTGAACAAGTTCCGCAACTGCCACCATTTTTGAAGCGGATGCATGAAAAAGGGGCTGTTGTGTGTTCCGCCTGTACCGGCCTCAGTTTCGTTCTGGCTGCCGACCTGGACGGTGGAAGGACCGTCACAACGCATTGGGGGCTGGAACAAAGGCTCAAATCAAGCCACCCGGAGCTCCGCCTGGATACAGGAGCCATTCTTGTTGAATACACCGATTTGATTACCGCCGGTGGATTGATGGCCTGGATTGATCTCGCGCTTGCCTTGATCGAACGTTTTCTCGGCTATTCAGTTGCAGCCCAGACTGCACGGCATTTCATTGTCGAGTTTCGTCGGCGTGATCAGCGCCGTTTCCGCCGCTTTGTTCCTGAACTGCGCCATGGTGATGGCGCCATTCTGAAAGCGCAGCACCTTCTGGACCGCCTTGCATGTGAAGACGTTACAGTCGCAATTGCAGCAAGGTCTTCGGGATTGTCAGATAGAACTTTCTTGCGGCGCTTCAAATCGGCCACCGGGTATTCACCAAAGGCTTATCTGCAGGAACTGCGTATCGAGCGAGCGCGGGATCTGCTGATCGAGACCGACAAAAGCATTGCGGAAATCTGCTATGCAGTCGGTTACAACGATCCCCCCTCTTTCGTACGTTTGTTTGCCCGTCTTTGCGGCCTTCCGCCGGGTGGTTTTCGCGAGCACTTCAAATAGACGCTCCCAACCCGAACGCGCGGGACCGGATCTGTCGTTACTTCCTCGGAAATGGCCTTGCCTTCAGCCAAAGAAACAGCGGAAGCCTTTGCCAATTCTTCAAGCGCTCGGGCGTGGACTTCGGATCCGGTACCGGTTCCTTGATTGACGTGATGGCGAAACCGGCCTGTTCCAGTGCCGCCGCATAGTTCTGCAGCGGCTGCGACCAGCCGAAAAAGGACATTTCCAATCCGTCCTGCACCATCGTCTCTTCGAAATGCGTTCGCTCCAAATAGGGTTCGGTTATGACGAACGGCGCATTGGGACCTGCACCCCGAAAGCTGCCAATATCGGCAAATGGGTGCACGATCGAAATCGTCAGAGCCCCATCAGATTTCAGTACACGGCCGACTTCAGAAAGTGTAGCCGGTACATCCTCGACATCCATCAGGACGTTGTAGGCGGTCACCTGATCAAAGCTGTCATCGGGGAACGGGAGGGTATCAGCGCCACAGACTGCATAGCCGTTTGCAGACGTTGCATCTTTAGCCGCTTTTATGAAAGCCTCTACAGGGTCGGTTGCCGTTACGCGAAAACCACATTCCGTCAATAGCCGCGACACCCGGCCTTCGCCGCAACCGACTTCGAGCGCTTCACCGGGGCCATTGCCGATGAACCCGGCAAGCTGATCGCGATAAGCCCAGAATGCATCGTGACCAGGAGTGCGGGCCCATTTGATCCAGTCACCGGCGATCCTGGTCCAATGGGCTCTGTCCTTGCCTTTGCCATCCATCATATTCAGCTCCAAAGTCAGCGGTTGAACCCAGATCTCGACATGCGGCGGGGCAGGATTTTTTCGAGGTTTCGACCGAATAAAAAACCCCGCCGAAGCGGGGTTTCATAAATTCAGATTGGCCTGCCGTCCTATTTGATCGGGGCAAGAACCATGACCATCTGCCGGCCTTCAAGCTTCGGCGACGATTCAACCTTGGCGATTTCAGACGTTTCCTCGCGGACTTTGTGCAAAAGTTTCATGCCAAGATCCTGGTGAGCCATTTCCCGGCCGCGGAATCGAAGCGTAACTTTCACCTTGTCACCGTCATTGAAGAAACGCAGCATGTTTTTCATCTTCACTTCATAATCGTGAGTGTCGATGTTCGGACGCATCTTGATCTCTTTGATCTCGACGGTCTTTTGCTTCTTGCGAGCTTCTGCAGCTTTCTTCTGGGCCTGATACTTGTAACGGCCGTAGTCCAGGATCTTGCAGACAGGCGGGTTGGCGTTTGGCTGGATTTCTACCAGATCCAGGCCGGCATCCATCGCGATATCCATCGCTTCTTCGGTCGGCACGACGCCGCGGTTGGCGCCTTCATGATCAATCAACTGGACTTCGCGAACGCGAATTTCATTGTTAGTGCGCGGGCCTTCCTTCGTAGGAGGCGGGGCGCGGAACGGACGGCGAATGGTCGCAATCTCCTCTATCGTTTCACTTGAGCGTCAGGAACTGGCTCGGTTCCTACACGAAAAACCCTGGAACACAAGTACCAAGGCCACTGTCGCGTGTCTCCTGACGCCGACCTAAAGCTCCTGCGAAACCAGTGAAAAGTCAACCGAAAACAGCGGTTTTCAGTAATTCAGAAGGTGTTTTCAGATCCGCATGTCGTTGTTTCGCGGGCAAATGCATGCAATTGGCGTGTTGGAACCGAAAGCGACGGGTAAGGGCTGTTGCATTCCAGCTGCCTGATGGGCAAGTAAGTACCGTGGCGCTTTGACACAAGGAAGAACCGGAATTGGACGGCGGAAAATTCTTATACCAGCTGCTTAAGGTCATACTTGGCTTTGTTCTAGCTGTCATTGCATGCGGTTTGTTTCTTGCCTGGGGGTTCTTCCGCGCATCTCATCCCAACGAAGATCCTGTCGCGTTTGCGGCCATGATCGGGACCGGTCTGGTCGGCGGCAGCGTTGTTGGAGCAACGGCAATTCTGCCTGCTTCGGTACTCATTGCGATTGCCGAGGCGGCACGCCTGCGCAGCCTTGTCTTTCATGTTGGGGCTGCAGGTGCGATCGCCTTTGGTGTCTGGACACTCAGTGATCCGGCAACGGCGGACGGATTTCGACCCGGCAGCACTGTTGCTCTTGCCGCCGGGTTTTTAGCTGGAGCCATCTATTGGTTGATCGCCGGCCGCTCTTCCGGCGCCTGGCACTCCAATTCAAGGCCATCACCCGTGAAGAACAAAGACCAGTCGAGCGGTTCCCAGGACGGCTCCGCTTGAGGTTTCATCGGTTTTCTAAACGCGTGAGACAACGTAGCGTTAAAGTTCGCCGTCCTTCAGGGCCTCGCGAGCGGCCTGATAGTGATCTTCCCGCATATGGCTGCGGATCATTGCGATGGCCGCCATCAGCACTGTTGCGTCGTCGCCAAATCCGACGCCAATCAGGAAGTCTGGAATGGTGTCGATCGGAAGTACGAAGTAAGCAAGTGCGGCAAACACCGTCGCCCGGACCTTGGTTGGTGTGCTCGGGTCCAATGCGCAGAAATATCCCGCTATCACATCTTCCATAAACGGAACTTGCCGCGCCGCCTTGCGGGCGGTCGACATCAATTTCTGCCGGATGGTTCGCTTCTGCTCATCTTCCGGCCCGAGAATTTCCGGGTCAAACCCGAGATCTTCGAAGGTCGTGTTCATAGATTGTCCCGTCTGCTTCATTTAAAAACATAAGGGCAGACGAGCAGATCTTCAACTTTGTTTGCTTAGAGGAATAGCGCCGCGGTGAGTGCGGTTCCTCAAATAATATTTTAATTCCAATAGTTTAATGCGCTGAATGAGACTGCGTCAGCGGGGTTTGCCTGTTGCCATTTGATGCTCAACTGGTCCTGGTTTTCGCAGGTGAAGCAAACGGCAACAGAACTCCTTGCAACCTAACTTTCGTTCCCTTGGAGCTATTTGACCCGTCAGGCGGCTTTCAACCTTGCTCCGACCAAGACCATGCGAAGTGCGTCCTCACTGGCATTCCGGAGCAGCTTTCCGGCATCGGAGATTGCATCTTCCAGCGTACACGGACGTTTCAGTATCGAGGCAAATGCATCGATGCCGGTTTCAAAGGTTTCGCAAACCCCGCTGCCTATTGTGCCGGCCAAAGCGATCGTTGGAATGTTCCGTCTGCGCGCCCGCTGAGCGACCTCGCAAGGCACCTTGCCAAACGGGCTTTGGCCGTCCAGTGCGCCCTCCGCAGTGATGACAAGATCGGCGGATTCCAACAATCTGTCGAATTCCAGGTACTGCATAACGATGTTGAAACGTGGGTGCAGCTTCGCGCCAGCAAATGCGATCAGTCCTGCTCCCAGTCCGCCGGACGCGCCCGAACCGTTTATGTGTCCAATATCGAGATCGAGGTCACGATTGAGGAGCAGGGCGTAGATTTCAAGGGCTTCTTCCAGCGATTGGACCTGGCGAGGTGTTGCACCCTTTTGCGGTCCGAAAATGCGCGCGACGCCGCGTTCACCCAGTAAGACATTGTGCCAGTTCACTGCAGCATCGATCTGTGTTTCGCGCAGGCGCGGATCAAGTCCGGAGATATCGATTCTCGACAATTTTGCGAGCTCGGATCCTCCTTGTCCTATGCAGTTGTTGTTTGCGTCAAGCAGGCGGGCACCTAAAGCTTGAGCCATGCCAGCGCCACCATCGTTGATGCCGCTGTCGCCGCAACCGATCAGAATACGCTCCGCGCCCGCATCAAGGGCAGCCAGGATTAATTCGCCCACACCATAACTTGTTGTTTGGGTTGGATCCCGCTGATCACGGGGAACCAGACTCAACCCCGCAGCGGCAGCCATTTCGATAACTGCCGTTCGACCATCCTTGCCCCCAAGCATGCCGAAGAAGCTCGAAACGGTTTGTCCTACCGGTCCCGTGACCATGATTTCATGAAGTGCGCCGCCGGTAGCGTTGACAAGGGCTTTTGTAAAGCCCTCGCCCCCGTCAACCATTGGAGCTTTCAAGATGGTGCAATCAGGTAGTGCGCGTCTGCAACCTTCCGAAATGGCAGCGACAACGTCGTCCACGTCCAGAGACTCCTTAAAACCCGACGGTGCGACAAGAATATTGAGAGTCATTTTGTTCTCCTATGCTTGGGGGTGATAGGAGTAAGACGATTCATGTCAGTAATTATTCCCAAAATTTTCAATTAAATTTTCTCAAATACGATAAATTCATCTGACGTCTTATTTGATGTCAGATGAATTCATGTTCAATTGCTGTCACTTGTTAAGTCATGGTTTCTTGCGCGGTGTTGGCACTAATTCACTATTTGAAGTTGGTTTTCCGCTGCAGGACATCCTGGCGCGCGTGACAGACGCCGCCTCTAGATTGACCTCCGCAAATTTGAGGGAGTGGGAGCGAAGCCTGACCATGTCCTGCGACTTGTAGATGTCCCTGACAGCCGATTTCTCAATCGGCACACCGTCCTTGCGCAGCCTGTCCCAGACGTGCCACCAACCTGCAGCCCACATGCGGTGTTCGTAAATGGTTGCCAGCATCAACGTTTCCAGTTCGGTTCTGGTGCAAAGTGCGCCCTTCATCGGTTCTTGATGTTCTGTTTGATGCGAGGTCAGGCGATTTGGATCCGGATTGGACAGTCTGAGAGCGCTTGCTGTTGGGCCGACGTCAGCACTGTTCGCGGGTTGAGGGGGCACCTGAAGCGGCCAGATGAAGATGGCAAAGGCTGCTATCAGACCAACTTTCAGAGGCAGCAAGGGCATTGCAAGCCTGAACAGGTCCTTCTGGCCAAACAGATCATCGCCCGCGGACTTGAAAATTGCTATGGGTTTCGCGCTCGCAACCATGGTCTGGCAGAAGCCGGTTCCCAGGACAGTGGCCATAACAAGGGTCATCGTGTCATGACCGAATTCAGCGAGCGGCAGGGCGAGAGAGGGGATGAGTACGGCCGCACGAGCGCTTCTGGAATTAATGACCAGATGTGCTGCAGTCGCGATGATGATCGTCACCAGGATCACAAATTCACGGTGCTGCAACAAATCCAGAGGCAAGACAAACAGGAGCTTGTCTGCAAGCCACTTGGCTTTGCCGCTTGAGACCACAGCCTGTGCGATCACCCAGGTCGATGCCAGGAAAACCAGTAACTCGGTCTCTACGTTTTTGAACAGTGCCTTCGGTTTTTCGTCGGTGAAAAGAGGTGTGACCACAACCGCGGCTCCCACACAGCCGATGATCGCAATCCCGATGCCGTGCATGCCGGATGTTACCCACGCTGCGATCAGCAAGCCCAATAGACACATCAGTCTCTTGTGTTTGGCGGTGTAGTTCGCCTCAGGCACGTGTCCTTTGGTGTTAAGAGGCCTGCGGCGGTCCTTGGCAGGCACGAATAACAGCAAAATCAGAACCGTCGCGCCGTGTGCCGCCAGAAGAGCTACCGGAAGGGCAAGCAGAATCCAATCGACAAAGGAGACTGTATGCCCTGTCGAGGTTTGGATGGTTTCAACCGCGATGAAATGGGCCCCGGCACCAATGAGCGATCCTCCCGCTGATAAAAGAACTGCACTCGGGAATAAGAGTGCAAGCGCGCGGCGCAAGCTGGGTGTGGGCATTACAGGCGCAAGACTAACAAAGACCGGCAGAAGCAAGGCCGCGCGTCCAGATGTTGAAGGGATCAAAAAGACCGTGGCGGATACGACGAGTGTCAGTGCGTGGAAGAAGCCGTTGACCGTCGAAAATGGCTTGACCACGCTCTGGGCGAAACGTTCGGTCAAGCCGGAGGATTTGATCGCCGCTGCAATGACAAATGCCGAGATGAGCAGCCAGACAAGTTCGGTTCCAAGAGCGGCATAAAAACGCTCTTCGGGTAAAGCGCCCGTCAGAACCAGGCCAAGAGCCGCCGTGATCGCCACCACTGAGTCGGGTATGGGCGTCAGTGTCCAGCCGACAATTGCAAGACCGGTCAGAAGAAAGGTGATCGCGGCTGCGCGGGACAGCTCGTGCGGGGCCAAAAAGACGAATGCGGAAAGTCCGATCGTGATCAGCGTCGCCGCTACAACGTCGAGACCAGGTAGCGAAGCCTTTGCGTGAGAGCGTTCAGGCTTGGCGAGTTGCGGTATTGTGGCGGGTGTCGCGGCAAGGCGTTCCATCTTCATCTTCCAGTGTCGTGCGTTTGGAAGATTACGAAGCTGGCTCAGGAATTATTCCCTGCCGGCGCGACGGATTTCAAGGGGCCGCTCGGAGCGGTGCTCAGCACCGCCCGTTCAGACTGGTGACCTGAAATTGCAAGTGGAGCGTTGCCAAGGGCGCTCCATTGCCGCGCCTAAGCATTCCCGCGCGTTTCCAATAGTCTTCTCGCGATCACTTGAGCCTGGATTTCCGCAGCACCTTCAAAAATGTTCAGGATACGGGCATCGCACAAAACACGAGAAATCGCATATTCGAGCGCAAAGCCATTGCCGCCATGGATTTGCAATGCATTGTCTGCTGCCGCCCAGGCAACATGGGCTCCCAACAATTTGGCCATTCCAGCTTCCAGGTCGCAGCGTTTACCGGAGTCCTTCTGCCAGGATGAAAAATAGGTCAGCTGCCGTGCGATCATCAGTTCGACGGTCATCAGGGCCAACTTGTCGGAAACCCGAGGAAAGTTGACTAGCGCCTTGCCGAACTGAATGCGCTCCTCGGCATATTTCAAGCCGAGATCAAGGGCCGACTGTGCGACTCCGAGCGCACGCGCGGCGGTCTGAATGCGCGCGCCCTCAAAGGTTTGCATAAGCTGCTTGAAGCCTTCGCCTTCCACCTGCCCCAGAAGGTTCTCAGCCTTTACTTCAAACCCGTCAAAGGCAATCTCGTATTCTTTCATGCCGCGATAACCGAGCACTTCGATCTCGCCGCCGCTCATGCCTTCAGCTGGAAAGGGGTCTTCGTCTGTTCCTCGGGGTTTTTCCGCAATGAACATGGACAAACCCTTGTAGCCGGGTTCATCCGGGTTGGTTCGCGCCAGCAGGGTCATTATGTCGGCGCGCACAGGGTGCGTGATCCAGGTCTTGTTGCCTGATACTTTCCAGACCTCTCCGTCCAGGACAGCCCGAGTTTTCAAGGACGCGAGGTCAGAGCCCGTATTGGGCTCGGTAAAGACCGCCGTCGGCAAGATTTCCCCGGATGCAATCTTGGGCAGCCAGTGCTGTTTCTGCTCCTCGGTTCCCCCGCACAGGATCAGCTCTGCCGCGATTTCAGAACGTGTCCCCAGAGAACCGACGCCGATATAGGCGCGCGAAAGTTCCTCTGAAACAACGCACATCGCCTCCTTGCCCAGCCCAAGGCCACCGAATTCCTCCGGGATGGTCAGTCCGAATACACCGAGTTCAGACATCTGATTGATGACGCCCAACGGAATGTAATCATTCTTCAGGTGCCATTCGTGGGCATTCGGAACAACGGTTCCTTCCGCGAAGCGCCGCATTTCGTTGCGGATCTGCTCCATTGTTTCGTCAAGGCCGGAATCACCAAAGGTCGAGCGACCTGCCTGGTCCCGAATCAGTTGTGTAATCTCGGCACGGATTGCTGGCGAATTTCCGCTTTCGATCAAGGTTTCAATTTCTGCAGTTCGGAATTCCGCGGTTTCCTTTGCTGAAATGCCGAGATCGGCCAACCGGACAATTTCGCCCTGGTTCATGGCGATGCCGCCGAAGATCTGGGCGAGATATTCTGCGAACCCAAGTTGAACGATCTTGTCTTCAAGTTGGCCGTATCGGCCTTCTCCGGAAAGGCGCTGGGCATAGGCATCCAGTTGGCGCAAGGCTTCCACGTATGTTGCCAACCAGGCCAGTCCATGCGTTGCCCGTTGCTCTGCTTCCATACGGCGCGAGGAAATCCGACCGTCTTCCAACACCAGATCCCGCACACGATGTGCTGCCAGATCCAACAGGCGGTCCAAAGACGCGACAGCCGCTTCCGTCAATTGGCTTTGGCTTTCCGGCAATTCTGTCGCGGTCATGGCGGCAGGTGACATTGGCGATCTCCGTTTTCATTTGTTGCGCAGCAGCGCATTTTGTTGAAGCTATGTTGCGTTGCACACACTCATTTGTCGAGCTGGAATTTCTTCATCTTTTGGAGGGGGCGGTTTTCGCGGTGGCCACTTGACGAAATGCGGCGTCAAAGGCCACATCAGAAAGCATGAGAGCACAGCAAACGATTCTGGTGACCTATGCTGTCCTGAAGGATGCGGTCGGCCACTTTACCAGCGATGACGGGTTCGCAATGGCCAGTCATGTCGCTCTGTCGGGTTTGCTGGCAGTGTTTCCGCTGCTGATCTTCATTGCATCTCTGGCCGGTTTCTTCGGATTTGCCGGTGCGGCCGATACCGCTTCTGATCTTGTGTTCGACGCCTGGCCCGAGAGCGTTGCAGCTCCTGTTGTGCGTGAAATTCACAATGTGCTGACAGTTCCGCGCGGAGATCTTTTGACTTTTGGCGCCGTGGCAGCGCTATGGTTTTCGTCCAATGGCGTGGAAGCGCTCCGGACGGCCTTGAACAGGGCCTACCGTCAGCAGGAAAAGCGAAATTTTGTGCTGTTACGCCTGCAGAGCCTTGGCCTTGTGCTGCTGGGGGCCGCCATTCTGATAGCCTACACTTTCCTCGTGGTACTGGCGCCTCTGGCGCTTGAAACTCTAAAGATCTACGTGCCGCAGGTGGAGAGCTTTCTCCTGTCCATCAATGTAGCCCGTTTCACGCTTGCCGGTTCGCTGCTGATCATCGGCCTTTTTATTACCCATTGGCTGCTGCCGAGCGGCAAACGCAGTTTTATGGATCTTTGGCCCGGCATCCTGGCAACATTGGTGCTCTGGATCATTTCGGGCAGTGTTTTCGGTGCCTATCTGGCAAAATTCGCCAACTACGTTTCGACCTATGGCGGTCTTGCGGGGATCATGACCGCCCTGATTTTCCTTTATATCTGTGCCCTGGTTTTCATTCTCGGAGGAGAACTGAATGCCGCAATCTCCCGACAAAGGCGGTTTTGGCAGAGGAAAAAGCAGCAACAGGACATGCTTGTTGCCGCGAAGTAGGTTTGCCGGCGTTTGTCACGGTTTACGTGGCACGGTCCGAATGGTCAGAACCGCGCCTATGACCAGTGCCATGCCGGCAATCTGGACAAGGGACAGCGTCTCGTTGAAGAGGAAGTAACTCTCGACCGCAGTTGCCACGGGAACCAGGTAGAAAAGGCTCGCGACCTGCGAGACCGCACCCTCCCGGATCAAAAGCATCAAAAGAAGTATGGCGCCGACAGACAGAACCAGCACAAGCCAGACCATCGCAAAGATGAGATCGCCGGACCAGGTTATCTGCCAACTTTCAAAGGCGGAAAGTGGGACGGTAATCAACAAGGCTCCGACATATTGCCAGATGGTAGCTGCGAGCAGGTCCGTCTTCTGAACAAATCGCTTCTGGTAGACCGTGCCGAGACTGATGCCGGCGACAGCTGCAAAGACCACGGCAATCGTCACCGGCGTTATGCCAGACCCTCCAGGATCGAACTTAGGCCCAAGGACCAATGCGAGGCCCGCTGCTCCGATCGCCATGGAGAGCCAGTGTTTTCTTGAAATTGATTCGTTCAGCAAAACCACGGCCATGAGAGCCGTAAGGACCGGTTGCAGGCCAACAATGATCGATGAGAGGCCGGCCGGCATGCCCTGTTTGATGGCCCAAAAAACGCCGCCAAGATAAATCCCATGCACCAACATACCGGTGATGATGCAATGGCCGATCACCGTTGGAGCCGAAGGCCAGGATTTTACCAATGGCAAGGCGAGTACGAACAGGACCGGTATAACTGCCAGAAAACGCAGCGTCAAAAATGCCATGGGTTCAATGTACGGCGCGCCAAGTTTTGAGCCGACAAAGCCCGTGGACCACAACAAAACGAAAATAGCCGGCGCGGCTTTGGCGAGAAACTTCAATTCGGCCTCAATGGGAAGGCCCTGCGCGGCTGATCGAAACGAAGCGGAGGGCAGTCATGGTAACCATCACGTTAATAGTAAATCAGCTTTTATGGCCAACCATTTGCTCATCGCGTGACATTCAAAGGAAATATACCGGTGACCCTCGGTTCGCAATCACCAATTCAGATCTTGTCCCGTCTGTCGGTCAAGGTTCGCATCATGGCGTTGAGCCTTTTCACAATTGTCGGTTTGTTGGCGATCGGGGCCGTTTTTTTCTGGAACCAAAGCGAACTCGATACGGCCTTCTCGCGGATGAGCGACAGCTCACTGCTCGCAGAGGAAGTCGCGGAGCTATCTGAATCCGGGACAGCGTTGCGTGTCATCGAAGAGCGTTACATCGGTCTTCCGTCTGCCGAAAAGTTTCAGGCTTTCAACGACGAATTGGGTAGAGCCAAGCAGATCATTGCCAAAGTTTCGACAAATCCGACGGCCGCCCCTTATGCGGCCCAGGTTGCGGACGTAAAGGACACGCTTGAAGGCACGATGGGCGCGTTCGAAATGCTGGACGCAGTCCAGCAAAAGATCGGTTACGACAGCACGCAGGGTTATCTTGCCGTCTTGAATGAAGCCACTGGAGCCGTCAAAGACCGCCTCGCGGAAGAAATGAAGTTTGGTGGTGGGCCTGACTTTGAGAAGCTTGCGCGTGCCATTCTCGCAGTTCAGCTGGCTGAGAACGCATTTACGCTCGACAACACTCCGGAGGCTGTTGAAGCGTTCGGCGTTCAGTTCGCAGCGTTCGAGAAATTGCTCAAAAAGGTCTACATCTCCGACGCGATCAAAAAAGAACTCTCCGACAACATGGTAAAATACAAGGCCACGTTCGACGAATACACGGCTGCAAAAACCGACATGGCCGGGCATCTAGATCTGCTTCAGAACCTTTTTGAACTCGTGCCACCGCACATCGCCTCGTTGAACAAGGCTGCCATGGACATTCAGCGTGAAGCAGCTGCGCAGCTGACAACCGCCCGCTCAATTGCGACATTCGGAATTGGCGGTACGATCCTGGCACTTCTTATCCTGTTGCCGGCCATCGCGCTGGTGATCGGTCAGTCCATTTCGCAACCATTGGTGCGCCTTCAAACGGCGATGGAAGCCCTTGCCGGTGGTCAGACAGAGCTTGACCTTCCCGAACTGGCAGGCAAGACAGAGCTTGCATCCATGAGCCGCACAGTAACGGTGTTCCGGGACAACGCCGTTGAGAGGGCGCAACTTGCCTCCGCGCAAGCTGTAGACAACCAACGCCGTGAAGAGCGCGTCACGCATCTTGACGCTCTCATTGGCGGTTTTGAAGGCACTGTCTCTGACGCACTCAACAGCCTGGACAGGGCAAATGGAGAGCTGAAACAAACATCGCTGTCGATGGAGCAATCGGCAGACGATGTTGCCGACCAGTCGAACGAAGCTGCAGTTGCTGTGCGCACCGCTGCTGAGAATGTAACGTCTGCGGCGCATTCGGCTGAGGAACTTGCGGCATCAATTGCGGAAATTGCCGGTCAAGCAAATAAATCCACGGAGGTGGCACAACTGGCCGTGGACAGTGCCTCATCAACGGTTGCGACAATGCGGGAACTTTCCGGTGCGGCGGATCACATCGGCGAGGTCATGGGGTTGATCCGTGACATTGCAAACCAGACCAACCTTTTGGCGCTCAATGCCACCATCGAGGCGGCCAGGGCCGGGGAAGCCGGCAAGGGGTTTGCGGTTGTGGCTGCCGAGGTAAAACAGCTTGCCGATCAGACCAGCAAGGCAACCGAAGACATTGCGGTCCAGATTGAGGCGATCCAGGGCTCGTCCGGACAGGCGGCGCGGGCGATTGAGGACGTGAACAAGATCATAACCGACATGGAAGGCCTGGCTTCCGCCGTTGCCGCAGCCGTTGGGCAGCAGGATGAAGCCGTCCAGATTATTTCCCAGAATGTGTCCAGCGCTTCAGATCGATCCGACGAAGGTGCCAACCGCATGGAAGCGGTCGGCTCCGCAGCCGAACTTGCCCGCTCAAATGGTGCGGAAGTGGAGCAGCTTGCAGAGACGCTGGGGCGTCAGGGTGACCTGATCCGTCAGGAAGTTGCCGAATTTCTGCAAAGTGTCCGCAGCGCCTGACGCTGATCTTGCTCACAAATATCTTTTGAACGTCGCGACCGTTCCGTCGCGGCGTTTCGCCCGTCTGGCGGGCAAGCGTTCTTCATGCTAGGGCAAGGCAAGGTCAAACGACCAAGCTTGAGGAGCGTGGAGCGGAATGCAGGATCAAATCGTCATCATTGGTGCCGGACAAGCCGGCGCCCAGGTCGCACAATCTCTGCGCCAGGGCGGGTTTGAAGGACCCTTGCGCCTGATAGGCGACGAACCGCATCCGCCTTACCAGCGTCCGCCGCTTTCAAAGAAATTTCTGGCCGGAGAAATTGGCGCAGAAGGGCTGTGGCTCAGGCCTCCAGCATTTTTGAAACCAATAAGATCGATCACATTCCCAACACCAAAGTCGTCGCGATTGACCGCACCGGTAAGCGGCTGACCCTGGAGAATGGTGACACACTGCCATACGGAAAGCTGGTGCTTGCCACCGGCACCAACGCTCGCAAATTGACCCTGGACGGTGCGGACAAGAAGGGGGTCGTAACCCTTCGTTCCATTACGGATGTCGACGATATTCGCGATCGGATGAGCACCAGCAAACACATAGCCATTATCGGCGCGGGTTATATCGGTCTTGAAGTGGCTGCTGTCGCCAAGTCGCTCGGCAAGAGCGTCTCCGTCATCGAGGCGCAGGACCGACCGATGAAGCGTGTCGTCAGTCAAGCCGTTTCGGATTATTTCACAGCGCTGCATCGGGCTCGGGGCATTGATTTGAAGCTGAATACCGGCGTTGCAGCGCTGGAAGGGGACGATGCTGTGACCGGGCTCAAGCTGTCTACCGGTGAAGTCGTTCCTGCCGAGCTTGTGCTCGTGGCCGTTGGTGCCGAACCGAATGACGGGCTCGCCGGACAGGCCGGATTGGAGACTGACAACGGCATTCTGGTGGATGGCACAGGACAGACCAGCGACCCTGATATTTTCGCTGTGGGGGACTGCACACGTTTCTATTCCAACCGGTATCAACGCTCCGTGCGCATGGAAAGCGTTCAAAACGCAATCGACCAGGCCAAGGCGGCGGCGCAGGCATTGCTTGGGCACGAGGTCGATTATGACCCGTTGCCCTGGTTCTGGTCCGATCAATATGACATCAAGCTGCAGATTGCCGGACTGTCAGACGGCTATGACGATACGGTCCTTACCGGATCTCCGGAAAGCAACAAATTCTATGTTGCCTATCTCAAGGAGGGGCAGCTCATTGCTGTCGACAGCATCAACTCGCCGCGCTCGCACATGATGGCACGCCGCGTGATCGGCGACGTATGGCGTGACGACCTGCTACCTGACGCTTGAGATGCACGGAGATCAGCCAAGCGTCATGCTCCGGCGTTTTGAAGGATAAGCCGGGTCACGTCTTTGGGGATTTCCAGGTGCACCATATGACCGACACGCTCGAATATGTGGGTCGCTACGATGCCTGGCAGCTTGTGAGCCTGCCGGGTTGGAAGCACCCGGTCCTGGGTGCCCCAAAGAACCTTGATCGGCATTGTTAAGGCTGCCAGATCGTCTCTGGGTAGCGTTCTTTGCACACGGCCATCGATGATTTCGTCTGCGATTGCCTCGAGCGTCGCGACCGCTCCAGGTCGTGCGCGGCTTTCAGCCGCTGTTGAGGCGAGAAACTTCGGCAGTTTGAATTCCCAGCCGAAAAACTGCTCGAGGAGGACTTCCATTTCCGAAGCGTCTGTCGCGGTCGCATAGCGGCGCAGCAGCCGGTGATTGATTTCGGGGCCAAAGCCTCCCGGTGCCAGCAATGTCATGCTGGCAACCAGTTCGGGATTTCGCAGCGCCACCAGGGCGGCGACTGCACCGCCCATGGAGTGGCCGACCATATGAACCTCGGGAATGCCCAGTGCCTCAAGTGACTGTGTCACGGCCTTGGCAGCCACGCCCGCATTGCCGATCCGTGGCCAGTCGAGGGCTTCGCCATGTCCCGGCAGGTCGAAGGCGATCGAACGTTTCTTGGAACTGAGAGCCACTTGAATATTCTGCCAGCCCAGGCGGTCACCACCGAACCCGTGCAGGAGAACGATCGGGGCACCGTCGTCCGGAGAAGTTGCTTCCTGTTCGCGGAACGGTAAATGCGGCCGGGCAGCAGGACTTATGTCTGTCATGAAATCAATTTCTTTGTCTGTCCGGGAAACGCAACACGCGGCCGGGTCTGTTACATGGAGTGTGTCAGGTCAACGAGAAGAGTGGTTGATGTGCGGAAAAGCCATTGAGCTCAAAAGCGCCGACCGGCTGAGACCTGGATTCGGCGAAGCGCGCAATGTCTTGAGTCATCAAAACATCGACGCCAACCTGTTTTGTCAGGCTCTCCACGCGTGCGGCAGCGTGAACGGTCTGACCGATCACTGAAAATGTCAGCCGGTGCGGGACACCGATATTGCCAAACATGACAGATCCGACCGAAAGAGCGATCCCGGTTTTCATCGGCCGATCCTGAGAAGCGCTCAGATTGATCGACTGCAGACGTTTTCTGGTCTCGTCGGCAGCGTCAATTGCGCGGTTGACGCATTCTTCCAGATTTTGATCGCCTATCGGAAAGGCCCCGAGGACCGCATCGCCAATGAAGTCAAGAACCTCTCCGCCATGCTGGAGAACTGCGCCCGCGGTCGCCTCGAAATAAGTGTTCAGCCAGCCGAGATAAGCGTCAGGCCCGAGGGTTTCCGCAATGGCAGTGGATTCACGCATGTCGGAGTAATAGATAACCGCGTCGATCGTTTCACCGTCGCCGTGGCGGATTTGTCCGCTCAGGACCTTGTCACCGGCAATCTTGCCCAGATAGGTCTCGGCAATGGTTTGGCTGATCTGTCCTTCCAGGGTTGCCCGGGCTGCCAGCGCAAGCCGTCTCTGGATATATTGAATCGCCTTCAAGGCATCGTCGGAGAAGCCGCCGTCCTGCCGTGTCGCCCAACTGACAACGATGCCTGTTGTTGGAAATTCGCTCGGGATGGAGGGAATATTGAACTGGGTCGGCATCACCATGTAGTCGGTATAGCCCGCATCGGAAAGCGTCTTGAGCAACGGAAACTCGAGCGGAGCGTTCTGGTTCGTCAACCGGCGCCGGAGCATTGGCTCACCGCTCAGAAGAACAGCTCGGATCGGGCTTGTCAGCCAGTCATCCGTTTCCTCGGCGGAGTGCTGGATCCGCTCGTGTTGTACCGTGCCACCGTTTTCCCAGAATGCGAGCTCGGCCTCGATGAGCGGGTGCAGCGCTGACCACACCAGCATCGACCTGTCGATAGGAACATTGCACTGGCGCAATCGCTCGCACATTTCGGCAAACATGGAGGCCATGTCCGGAGACCCGAGTGCCTGGTCAATCAACCAGTCTTCGATGCCGTCTATTTCAGCCATACTTATCATGGCGTCAGGTTAGTGACCTTTTCTTCCGGTTTCCAGACGGGCACGCATACTCGCAACACTATTTTGGCAATGCCTCGGAAACAGCTCCAGGCGGGATGATTATCCAGTTGATACGTGCATCGGGCATTGGCCCGGATGTCTGGTACGCAAAGGATCTTTGGCCTTGTCTAACGGCGTTCGGGTAGTGGTGCAGGATCTCGTTCAAGGGCGTGTCACGCTCGCCGCGCCAGACGATCATCAGTCCTTTCTTCTGGATATCGTCAATATCGATCCATGGACTCAGGACCTGATCGTGCAAATAGAACATTGACGGCCGCCCCGGTGCGAACAAAGTGACATTTGCCGCGGACCACATGTCACCGGCGACATAGGCAAGATCGCGTCCGGTTTCTTCCTGCCATATCGAGGCAAGTTCAAGCGCAACATCTTTTGCCGGATAGTGCATCCTGGATTGTTTGGTCTTCCAGTGAGGTTCCAGAACTGCCTGGCCAAAGAGAATTGCCAGAAAGACAAACTGGATCAAACCAGCTGACCAAAGGGCTCTCTGCGGGTGTGGCCATGCTGCCGGTAGCACCAAATACCGCACGGCCAGCACACCGGAGAGCACAAACATCGGTGTACCCCACATGTGCTCAAATTCGTTTCCACTCACAGCTGATGTCAGTAGCACCACGAGAAGCGGGACAAAGGCAAACCAGAGCAGAAATCGATCGTTTCTCCTTTCGCGCTCGTCTGAAACCCTCTTCACCGTGGACCGAAAGTGCGTCAGGCCCTGCATTCCGAGACCGGCAAGAACAACCAGGAAAAGCCCGGCATGATTTCCGATCTGGGCTCCCAAAAAATTGAGCGGATTGAAAATGTGATCCCAGAAAAGCATCGCAGGATTGCTGCGGCTGGCAGCATATTGAAGCGTCAGAAAGTCCGTTTCCAGAAGCCAAAGACCATGTGGGACAAGCAGGACCAGGCAGGTGATGGCACACAGCCATGGTCCAGGGCTTAGCAGGTGGCGCCGGGCGTCTTTGAACACAAGCGAATAGAGGCCGACGGTCCCGACCAGCAGCAGCACGAAGTATTTTACGTAGAAACCGAAGGCTGCCAGAGCGCCCAGAAGCATCCAGTCAAGCAAATGCCCTTTTTGCAAAGCCCGATGAAACAGCAAGATCATTCCGGCCCAGACCGGGATCTGCAGAATATTCGGATTGAATTCAGGCATCGGGAGCGTGAAGTAGAAGGTAACGCTTGTCAGAACGACAGCCCAGAACGCCTGCCAATCGGTGAACCCGAGCCGTTTGCCGATGTGCCAGACGAAGACATATCCGAGCCCCGCGCAAAGTGCGCTAAGCCAGTAGCCCCCGGTATATCCTCCCGTCAACCGGTAGGTCGCTTCAAGAAACCAGGCTTGCATGGGCGGGTGTTTGGTGTACCCAAGCTGAAGTTCGCGGCCCCAGGCGAACCCTTCCACTACATCCAGCGGTGGTCCGGGAAAAAACAGGCTGGGTACAAGGGCGTAGAGCAGGCAAACAATGCCGCCATAAAGAAGGGCAGCGCGGGTGGCGGACATGTTGCGGAGGAACGTGGACAAGGTCAGGTTTCAGCGGTTCGATGGGAAAAGGCCCAAAGACGGGCCCCCAGGAAGGTTAAGGCAGGTACGATTGCGATGGACAACAACAACCCGATGAGATCGGGCCAGGGTGTCAGTCCAAGCCACAGTGCAAGTACGGTTGAATTGAGGGCAAAACCGCTCAGAGCAATGACAAGGAACCGGGTCATGCTTTTCATTGCCGTACCTTGTTGACGCAAATGCGCAAAACTCCAGAAATAATGCCCTCCGAAAGAGACAAAGAATGCGGTCAGAAAACCGCAGATATTGGCCGGAAAGGCTGAGAGTTGGCCGGTTTCGAGCAGTCCGCCGGCAACAGTTGCGTGGGTGAGTGTTGCAAGGACGCCGACAATTGCAAATTTTCCTGCGGCCGTGGTCTCGGTCTTCAAGGCTCGCCGTTTGCGATCAGGCGTCATTGGAGGTCTTGTCCTCTTGCGGGCCCGTTTGCGGCGTGCCGCCTTCAATGACGTCCTGAAGAACAAAAACCGGTCGCTGTTTGGCTTCGTTGAACAGCCGCGCGATATATTCTCCGATCATGCCGATTGAAAGCAATTGAACCCCTGAGAAGAACAGCAGAGCCACCATGAGCGAGGCGTAACCAGGCACGTCGATGCCGTGCAAAAACACGCGAAACGTCAGATAGAAAGCATAGGCAAAGGCCGCCAGAGAAATGACCATGCCACCGTAAAACCAGATACGCAGCGGTAAGGTGGTAAAGCCTGTCAATCCGTCAAGGGCGAAATTCCAGAGCTTCCAATAGTTGAATTTTCCAGTGCCTGCTTTCCGGGGTGGCCGTTCATAAGGCAGGGCCATGGACGGAAACCCGACCCAGGCAAAAAGGCCTTTCATAAAGCGGTTTCGCTCCGGCAATTGCAGTAACGCGTCGATAACCGCGCGATCGATCAGACGGAAATCACCGGCATTCGCGGGCATATCGATATTCGCTAGCCGGTTGAAAAGTTTATAGAACATTCCGGCGGTGGAGCGTTTCATCAGAGTGTCAGACGACCTGTTCACCCTCAGGCCGTAGACAACATCATAGCCGGCGCGCCAGCCATCGAGCATTTGAAGTATGAGCTCTGGCGGGTCTTGAAGATCTGCATCAATGATGATGGCGATGTCGCCTTTTGCAGCTTCCAGCCCTGCTGAAAGCGCTGCTTCCTTGCCGAAATTGCGGGAAAGTCCCAAAAGGCGCCCGGGCAGGCCTTTTTTCAGCTCTTGTGCGAGAAGGTCTGCCGTCTTGTCACGGCTGCCGTCGTCAATGAAGACATACTCATATTGCAGGCCGGTGCGCTCAAGTACGAGCCTCGTCGCCTCCAGGAAATGAAGTATGACCTCTTCCTCGTTGAAAACAGGTACGAGCACGCTGAGAACAGGTGCATCTGGACGAGTGTTTTCGCGTCGGGAAACGTAGACGGATGCTGCGGCAGTGTTTTCCATTGATGTTCTGGCCGTTTGAATTCGGCGCAACCTGCCGGAGTTTCACGAAAAAGGCCAGCCCAAGAGTGCGGGCTGGCCTTTTTCAGCACAATTTCAGTGCGGTTACACTAGGGCGCCGTGGCAGTGTTTGAATTTCTTGCCGGAGCCGCACGGACAGGCCTCGTTGCGGCCAACCTTACCCCATGTCGATGGATCTTCCGGATTGCGTTCGCCGCGCGGTGCCGCACTTGCTCCTGCAAGCGCCATTTCGTCTTCCCCGGTCAGAGGGTTGATGTGATGGGCATGCATTTCGGGCTCTTCCGGCATTTGCGGCGGCTGTTCCGTTACAAGTTCGACGCGCAACAGCTGTGCCGTGGTCATTTGACGGAGTTGTGCCAGCATCGATTCAAACAGCGTGAAGGCTTCGGTCTTGTATTCCTGAAGAGGATCGCGTTGCGCGTAACCGCGGAAGCCGACGACCGAGCGCAGATGGTCGAGGTTTGACAGATGTTCGCGCCAGAGGTTGTCGAGTGTCTGAAGCAGGATCGCTTTTTCGACCTGACGCATAACATCCGGCGAGTATTTGGCAACCTTCTGGGCCATAGCTTCGTCCGCGGACTTGCGCAGCCGGTCCCGTACCTCTTCGTCGGCAATACCTTCCTCGTCCGCCCAGTCCTTTACCGGAACATCGAGGTTGAGGTACTTGCCCACCTCTTCCTGAAGACCTTCCGTGTCCCACTGTTCCGGGTAGGCCTTTTCAGGAATGTGTCTTGCAACCAGATCATCGATCACGTCATGCCGCATGTCTGCGACAGCGTCCTGAATGGCTTCGCTGTCCATCAATTCGATGCGCTGTTCAAAAACAACCTTGCGCTGGTCGTTCATCACATCGTCGAATTTCAGAAGGTTCTTACGAATGTCGAAGTTACGGGCCTCGACTTTCTGTTGTGCCTTTTCCAATGCCTTGTTGATCCAAGGGTGGATGATTGCCTCGCCTTCTTCGAGGCCGAGCTTTTGCAGCATGGTGTCCATGCGCTCTGAACCGAAGATGCGCATCAGATCGTCTTGAAGCGACAAGAAAAACTTGGAATGCCCGGGGTCACCCTGACGACCGGAGCGGCCTCGCAGTTGGTTGTCGATCCGGCGGCTTTCATGCCGCTCGGTGCCAATCACATAAAGACCACCGGCTTCCAGTGCCTTGGTCTTGAGTCTTTCAACTTCGTCGCGGATCTGGGCTTCTTTCGCTTCGCGCTCCGCGCCTTCCTCCATGTCGCCCAGCTCCATGGCTATCTGCATGTCGGCATTGCCGCCCAGCTGAATGTCGGTACCGCGACCGGCCATGTTGGTCGCAATCGTAACCGCGCCGGGAAGACCTGCCTGTGCAACGATGAACGCTTCCTGTTCATGGTAACGGGCATTGAGAACCGCAAAGACCTTGGATTTGCCGTCGTCTTTCTTCTGCGCGGCTGCAAATGCCGCCGGGTCGCTCAGATCGATCTGCTTGTAGCCATGCTGTTTCTTCAAAAGCTCAGCGAGAAGCTCGGACTTTTCGATGGACGTGGTTCCCACCAGGATCGGTTGACCGCGTTCCTTGCAATCGTCAATCAGTTTGACAATCGCGATGAACTTCTCCTGGACGGTTCGATAGACTTCGTCGTCGTCGTCAATACGTTTGACGACCACATTGGTCGGGATCTCGACAACTTCCAGCTTGTAGATGTCAGCAAATTCGTCGGCTTCTGTCGACGCGGTGCCGGTCATGCCGGCGAGTTTGCCGTACATGCGGAAATAGTTCTGAAAGGTGATTGACGCGAGTGTCTGGTTTTCCGGTTGGATGCGCACTTTCTCGCGGGCCTCGAGGGCCTGGTGCAGGCCTTCGGAAAAACGGCGGCCCGGCATCATGCGTCCGGTGAACTCGTCAATGATTACCACTTCGTCGTTCCGGACGATGTAGTCCTTGTCGCGCTGGAACAACTTGTGAGCTTTTAGAGCCTGTTGCAAATGGTGGACGATTGAAACGTTTTCCACGTCATAGAGCGAATCGCCCTTCAAAAGCTCCGCTTCGCCGAGCAAACCCTCAAGCTTTTCGTTACCGGCTTCCGTAAAGGTGGCGGATCGCTGCTTCTCGTCGAGTTCGTAGTCCTCTTCCGTCAGATGCGGAATGAAGGCGTCAACCGTATTGTAGAACTCGGACCGGTCTTCCAGGGGACCGGAAATAATAAGCGGCGTCCGGGCCTCGTCGATGAGGATGGAATCGACTTCATCGACAATGGCATAGGCATGATCGCGCTGAACCATCGACTCACGGTCGTGTTTCATGTTGTCGCGCAGATAGTCGAATCCGAATTCGTTGTTCGTTCCGTAAGTGACATCTGCAGCGTAAGCGTCCCGGCGCTCTTCGTCGGAAAGGCCGTGTGTGATGCAGCCGACCGTCAGGCCGAGAAACCTGTAAACCTGACCCATCCACTCGCTGTCACGCTGTGCCAGGTAGTCGTTCACGGTCACAACGTGAACGCCTTTTCCGGTCAGAGCGTTTAGGTAAACGGGGGCCGTTGCAACCAGCGTCTTGCCCTCACCGGTGCGCATTTCTGCAATCTGGCCTGAATTGAGAACCATGCCGCCGATCAACTGGACGTCATAATGGCGTTGGCCGAGCGCCCTGCGGGCTGCCTCGCGCACAGTTGCAAAAGCAGGGACAAGGAGGTCTTCCACGCTTGTGCCGTTTTTCAACTGCTCGCGGAACTCGTCCGTTCGGGCGCGCAGCGCCTCGTCCGACAGGGCCTGCACTTCCGGTTCGAGCGCATTGATCTGCTCCACCGTTGAACGAAATGTCTTAATCTTCCGGTCGTTTGCCGAACCGAATATCTTACGTGCTAAAGCGCCAAGGCCAGCCATGTGGCGGTCCTTCCTCTGAAGGCGGCGCCAATTGGCAATCTGGCGCCTGCCCATGAAATCGTCTCAATTGCTGTCCACGTTGCCGCCGAGCGCAACGCGCTGGCCGGTGAACGCGGCCGAAAAGATGCCAATCCAGCCTGACTGCCGGAACGCTCGACAGATAAGAGGGGGCTCTAAGCTTGTCAACGTCGCTGGAATGCGCAAAGTAGCCCCGCCCTCGTTTAAACAGAGGGACAACGAATACCGTTCCTATACGTAAAGGACTTCATATGTTCCGAATTTCGATGCGCAGGCCTGTCCAGACGCTTGCCGTTTCCCTTATGGCTCTGTCGCTCGGATCCGTTTCGCTGTCTGCAGCCGAGCCAGGCGATGTGGTCGCAAAGGTTGGTGAAGCGGAAATCACGGAAGCGGATCTCGCTTTTGCTGCCAAAGACTTAGGCCAGGAACTGCAGCGTTTTCCACCTGCGCAATGGCGGCAGCTGTTGCTTGATGCGGTCGTCGACATGGAGCTGCTGGCGCAGGCTGCGCGGCAGGACGGTCTCGATCAGGATCCGGATTTCCAGAAGCAAATGGAATTCCTTGAGCTGCAGGCACTGCGCAATGCGTATTTGTCGCAGAAAATTGGTGAGGCGATTTCTGACGAAGATCTGCAGGCTGCATACGATGCGGAATTCGCCGATTTCGAAGGCGCAGAAGAGGTCAATGCTCGTCACATTCTGGTGAAGGAGAAGGCTGAAGCTGAGGAATTGATCAAAGAGCTGGACGGTGGAGCCGATTTCGCTGAGTTGGCCCGTGAAAAATCGACCGGTCCGTCTGGTCCGAATGGCGGTGATCTCGGTTTCTTCGGTCGAGGTCAGATGGTGCCTCCTTTTGACGAAGCTGTTTTTGCGCTTGATACGGGCTCCTACACAAAGGAGCCCGTGGAAACACAGTTCGGCTGGCACGTCATCAAGCTTGAAGGAAAGCGCAAGCAGGAAAAACCTGCTTTTGAAGAGGTCGCCAATGGATTGCGGCAACAGCTCTTCCGCGATCGATACGAAGCAAAAATGTCAGAACTCAAGGGTGCGACCACCGTTGAAGTCCTGGACGAAAAACTTGCCAAACCCGGTGAAGAAAAGCCGGCTACGGAATAAGTCACGGAGCCGGATTGGCACGCAGATCACCCGGTGGCCTTGGGCCGCCGGGTTTTTTGTTGCGAATGACGCCGATTGTCGACGCTTGAAAGGGCTTGCACTTCGGTCACGCTTGCGGCTAGAGCACAAGCACTTAATCTGACCTGGACCGAATTCATGTCGACGACCGTTTCCCCGCTAGCCCCAACGTCCTACCCGGATATGCCTGAACTCAAAGGTGTCCAGTTTGCGACCGCTGAAGCCGGTATCAAATATGAGGGCAGAACAGATGTGCTGCTGGCGACGGTCTCCGAAGGAACCACAATTGCCGGTGTCTTCACCCGCTCGAAGTGCCCGTCGGCTCCGGTTGATTGGTGCAGGTCACGCCTTTCCGGCGGAACGGCAAGCGCATTGCTGGTGAATTCAGGAAACGCCAATGCCTTTACCGGAAGGAAAGGCATGGCAGCCGTCAAACTGTCTGCTGAAATTGTCTCAAGTGCGCTGGATGTTGCCGAAGAAGAAGTCTTTCTGGCATCGACCGGCGTTATAGGAGAACCGTTGCCGGCCGAGAAGTTTTCAGCCGTTTTAGAGAGCCTTAAGAACCGTCAGGGCGAAGCGACATGGCTGGACGCTGCGAGCGCCATAATGACCACGGACACTTATCCGAAGGTCGCAACTGCCAGTGTTGACTTGGACGGCAAGACAATCGTTTTCAACGGAATAGCAAAAGGTGCAGGCATGATTGCGCCCGACATGGCGACGATGCTGTCCTTCATCTTTACCGATGCCGCAATTTCTCCGGACGTGTTGCAGTCATTGCTTGGCGATGAAACGCAGGGCAGTTTCAACGCCATCACAGTCGACAGCGACACATCGACTTCTGACACCGTTCTCTTGTTCGCAACCGGTGCGGCTGCCGAAGCCGGCGTTGACCCAGTGACATCACTGGAAGATCCAAGGGTCAGCATTCTTCGGAAAGCACTTGGTGACGTAATGCTCGATCTGTCACATCAGATCGTGAAGGACGGGGAAGGGGCTCGAAAATTCGTCGAAGTTCGCGTCGAGGGCGCGAAAAACGACGTGTCCGCCAAAAAAATCGCCTTGGCGATTGCCAATTCGCCACTTGTAAAGACCGCCATTGCGGGGGAAGACGCCAATTGGGGGCGTGTCGTCATGGCGGTTGGCAAAGCAGGTGAACCTGCCGATCGTGACCGTCTGGCAATTTGGTTCGGCGACATTCGGGTTGCCGTCGAGGGTGAACGAGATCCGAACTACAGCGAAGAAGCCGCGTCGGAAGTGATGAAGCGCGAAGAAATTCTTCTGCGGGTGGATCTTGGCCTTGGTGAAGGTGCTGCATCCGTCTGGACCTGCGACCTCACCAAGGAATACGTTGCTATCAACGGTGACTATCGCAGTTGATGTTCCTCTGGCGATATCCAGGACCCGGTAACACTTATACTTAACTGCGCCTTTGTCGGGCGTTTCGAATTCGGACACTTCGTCAATGACCAAAATCGTGCTCGTTGCTGCCTGCGCATTAGTGGATGCCGATGGGCGGATCCTCCTGGCGCAGCGACCGGAAGGAAAATCCATGGCAGGGCTGTGGGAATTCCCCGGGGGAAAGGTCGAGCCCGGTGAGCGTCCTGAGGAAACACTGATCCGGGAACTCCACGAAGAACTCGGGATTGAGGTTAACGAAGCGTGTCTCGCTCCCCTGACTTTTGCGAGCCACACTTACGAAGATTTTCATCTACTTATGCCACTTTTCATTTGCCGAAGATGGGAAGGTGTCCCGCAAGGTCAGGAACGCCAGGCACTCAAATGGGTGCGGGCGATGAGGCTGCGGGATTATCCGATGCCGGCTGCCGACGAACCTCTCATCCCGCATCTGATGGACGCCGTATAGTGGCAGCATAACAAGTATCGAGGTCTGAAATGAAAAGCCGGGATTTATCTGTTTCAGACCGCCAAAAACCATTTCGCAAGCTTCTTGCAAGGTTCGGCCGAGATCAATCGGGTGCAACAATGATCGAATACGGCCTCATCGTGGGCACGATCAGCATTGCCATATTACTCTCGATGACCGTAATCGGCACATCTCTGCGAGACGGTGTTTTCACGCCATTGTCGACCGCTATCAAGTCTGCGGACAACAACATCAAATAACTAATTCTGTTGTTTCAAAAGGTCTCGTAACGGCTACTTGAGCTTTTGTTCACTGGTGCCTAGTGCATCTGCAAGTCTTGTCTTGGCAGCGCCGGGTCGCAAGGGCTTTTGTTGGCTTTCGTGGGGTGCCCAGCCGGACAGCGTGACGAAAGCAAATGTCGCCCGGATCCGCCCATCCTCGTCGGCATGATTTTGTGCGTAGAGCTCTGCAGCACGAAACAGCACCTTCCGCGACAAAGGCAATCGGCTGCGATCTCTCAGAACAGATGTTGCCCCCATTGCGCGCAGATCCGCCATCAGTCCAAACATGGAATCATACCTGACGATCAGTGTGTCGAGATCTGTCACGGGCAAAGCGAAGCCTGCCCGTTGAAGCAAGCTTCCAAGATCCCGGGTATCTGCAAAAGGAAGCACTCTGGCGGCTGCACCGCCTTTAAGTTCAAGTTCTGCCCGCGTCAGGCTGTCTCGTAGTTCCGAAAGGGTGCCTGCACCGGGAAGGGTCGCGAGAAACAGGCCGTCCGGCCTGAGGCTTCTCCGAATCTGGATCAGTGCGCCTGGAAGATCGTTGACGAATTGCAGGCTCAAGGCAGAGACCAGAAGATCGATTGACTGATCGCGCAGCGGCAACAGGCCATCATCGCATATAAGGTCAGGTGGCAGCAGATGGTGATCAGCAACAAACAAGTCCGCTCTGATCACCCTTTCGGCTTTGCCTGCATTCCGGATCGCCTGACTTACAAGACCGGTATGACCACCCAGATCGATCGCCGTTGAAAAGTTCCGGTTGACCAGATGCAGTCTGTCCTCAAGATCATCGGCGACCACCTTCAGAAGAAAATCCGAGCCCGGCTTCGCTGTTTTAAGCGCGCGCGCGCGGCGGCTTCCAAGGAGTGAACGGTCGAAAAGATCAGGCTGGTCGGTCACTTGCAACTCTGTCGTCGGCTGTTGTTGAACGGGTCACATATTGTATCAAGGCACCTGGGTCAAAGGGGCGTCTTTCAGCTTCGAACCCTGAGTTGCCTGGTTGAATATTTCTGATCAATGCTTCTTATTGGCACTTCGGTCGGCAATTGCTGCTGTGAGGATGTGTTGTGCACTTAGTGAGGGAACAGTTGCGAAACGTACCGGCAAAGGCCGCCGGGTTCGCTCTGGATTTTTTGCTGCCGCTTCGATGCATTAGTTGCGGACTGCGCGTTGCCACAAAAAACAGTCTGTGTGCTGACTGCTGGCAGGCCATGCCTTTCATCGACAAGCCCTGGTGCCATCGTTTCGGTTCCGCTTTTTCCTATGATGTCGGGGAAATGGCTTGGAGCCCGCGCGCGATTGCAAACCCTCCCGTTTTTGAGCGCCTCAGGGCCGCAGCGCTCTATGAGGGGCCTGCCAGAGATCTTGTGCTGGCATTTAAATTTTCGAAAAGACGTGAGCTTGCCGGACCGATGGCCAGATGGATGGCCCGAAACGGTCAGGAATTTTTGTCGCCGGACAGCGTAATTGTTCCTGTTCCGCTGCATTGGCTGCGGTTGGTTTCGCGTCGTTTCAACCAGTCAGCCGATTTGGCGAAAGAGATAGCGGCTGGATGCGGTGGGGCTTTTGAGCCGGAAATGCTGAAGCGTCGAAAACGGACCCGCCAGCAGGTGGGGCTGTCCGCCGAAGAGCGCAGGATGAATGTCCGGTCTGCCTTTGCGGTCGATCCGCGGCGCGAAACTCAATTGCAGGGCCGTCACGTCGTTTTGATCGACGATGTGATGACGACCGGATCGACAATATCCGCTTGCAGTAAAACTCTGCTTTCCGCCGGGGCCCACTCAGTGGATGTGTTGACTTTTGCACTGGCGGATCCATCACTTCGCACGTGATCCTTACCTCAAGGTGTTTCTTTCGAATGCCGGGCTCTCTTGTGTTTTCAGAGATTGGGCGCATATAACGCCGAGATTTTCCGGCGGCAGATCGTATTTCACGCATTCAGCCGTGAAGATGAAAGGAACACATTATCCAATGTCCAAAGTGGTGATCTACACGCGTCAACTTTGTGGTTTTTGCACAGCGGCCAAACGCTTGCTGGACAAAAAGGGCATCGACTATCAGGAGCAGGATGCAACCTTCAGCCCTTCGCTGAAACGCGAAATGGTGCAAAAAGCCAATGGCCGAGCGACCTTTCCGCAAATCTTCATCGGCGACAAGCATGTAGGTGGCTGTGATGACCTTCATGATCTGGAGCGGGCAGGCAAACTGGACGCAATGCTTGCGTCCTGATTAACTGGCTGTTCAACGTCTCGGGTTCACAGCAAAGGCGGTCTTATGACCTCATTCACGGCAGCATGTATTCAGCTTCGCAGCGGTAAGGATCCGAAGGCAAATTGCCGTGCGGCCGAAGAGCTGATCCGCATGGCAGCTAAGCAGGGTGCGCATTACATTCAGACACCCGAAATGTCGAATGTTCTTGTCCGTAGTCGTGAAGATCTTCTGGAGCGGATTTTTGATCCTAGCGCCGATCCATTCTTGAGCATGGCAAGATCTGTGGCGTCCGATGAGGGTGTTTTTCTGCATTTGGGGTCTTTGGCGGTCCTGAACCAGTCAGGCAAAGTGTCGAACCGGGCCTTCATGATAGGGCCAAACGGGTCGATACTGGCCACTTATGACAAGATCCACATGTTCGATGTCGATCTGCCAAACGGTGAGAGCTGGCGGGAATCTGCGACGTATGAACCGGGCCGTGAGACTGTTATCGCTGACCTGCCGTTTGCCAGGTTCGGCATGGCGATCTGCTATGATGTTCGATTTCCGGCAATCTTCCGGACACAGGCCAGAAACGGCGCTGAGGTTTTGACGGGACCTGCTGCCTTTACCCGGCAGACTGGCGAAGCGCACTGGCATGTGTTACAGCGCGCCCGCGCTATTGAAAATGGTGCTTACATCATATCTGCAGCGCAAGGGGGTCTCCATGAAGATGGACGCGAGACCTACGGTCACAGCCTTGTTGTCGACCCTTGGGGAGGCGTCCTTGCCGAGCTCGAAAATGATGAACCGGGATACATCCTTGCAGAGATTGAAATTGAGACTGTGTCCAAGGCGCGGGGAAGAATCCCCGCGATTGCCAATGAACGGGCCTTCGATTGCCATGTTGCCGAGGGCCTGAAGGAGATACCTGCGTGATCAAATACACGCTCGTCTGCAACGCCACCCATTCATTCGAAGGCTGGTTTCGCAATTCGGATGACTTTGAAGCGCAATGTGGGCGAGGCCTGGTCACATGTCCGATTTGCGGATCGACAGAAGTCAGAAAAGGGTTGATGGCACCTGCGGTTTCGACCGCACGCAAACGCGAAGCTTTTTCGACGCCCGTATCTCCAGGCGATGGCCAAGCCGAAGTCAATGAAGCGCCGTCGGCGCCGCCGATACCTGCGGACGCAGCCCCTGCAACGAGGACTTCCGCCCTTTTGCCGGCAGACCTTCAAAAGAAGGAAATTGTCGAGGCATTGCGCGTCGTACGTGCCCAGATCATTGAAAACTCTGAAAATGTCGGCTCGAATTTCGCCAAGGAAGCGCGCAAGATCCACTATGGCGAAGCCGAAGAGCGCAACATCTACGGCCAGACGACACCAAAGGATGCCGAGGCGCTGATGGAAGAGGGTATTGCCGTCGTTCCACTGCCCGACCTTCCGGACGACAAGAACTGACGGCAATCCAACTATGGTCCTGCTGCGCGTACCGGCTTCGGTTTCAAGACTGACCGACGCACGCCCACCCGAATTCTAAGTCTTTGATGCTGCCTTGCGCTTCGCGAAGGTCTTTGCCGGCTTGACCTCTTCAAGACTTTCTTCTGCTGCCTTGCTGAGTTCGTTGACGCTTTCCAATGCGGTCTCATTGAGCTCTTCTACGGCCGCGGCATTTTCAGAAAAGCTGTCTCGAAAGAGTGCGGCCTGTTTTTCAAAATGCTCTTGGTATTCGGTCGCCATCCTTGTGTAGAAAGATTGCAGAGTTGCCATGGATTCTTCCGGCATCGTGCATTGGCTCAGTGACTTGGCGCACTCGAAATCCTCGTGCAATCGATGGCTGACAAACTCCATGTGGTCGTCAAATGCCTGTTCAGCATGGGTCAGGACCGTCTTACCCATTTTCTGGAAGCTGGCGACCGCCTTTGCCTCAATCCGGTCTTCACGCTCGGCGAAGGCCCAGTTCGAAAAGGTGGGCATTGGCCACTCGGGCATGGTGAAGCCGAAATCGAAAGCACCTGCATTGCGCTTTGTTGCCATGAAACGTCCTCCGCTTTGGTGTTGGTAGGTTGCAGCTTTTTCAAGCCGTTCTGCTGACTGCCCATCGGCAGGTCTCGCGCAACGCGGCCGCTGCAGGCCCTGGGCTTCATTTCAGTTTGAATACACCAAGGTGTATTCATTATACGCCAGCGTGCGGAGGTATCCTTGACCCGTATCAAAAGTGCGTGCTGATTTTTCGATAAAGACATGGAGCCGGTTCAACCTGGGAATTTGCAGCGATGTAACAATGCGCGCTAAGGCAGATTCAGAAATTTCTGGAGCGCAATCGTTACAGCTTCAGGCGTTTCAAGCGTGGTAAGGTGGCCTGATCCGGGTATCACTTCGAGTTCGCTCGACGGAATGCGTTCATGAATTTCCCGGGAAAGCGCAGGTGGTGTCAGTCGATCTCCATCACCGACCATAACCAGAGTCGGGCAATCGATCTCGCCGAGCCTTTGTCGAGAATCGATTCTGTGGAGGATCGCGGTCTGTTGACGAACAAAGGCGTCAGGTCCCGTGTCGTTGGCCATCTCAACTACGATGGATTTCAGGCCCACATTTTCCTCGTTTTTCTCGTGTACGAACCCGGGAAAAAGCAGGTGTGGCACCTTTGCAAAGCCGCGTTTGCGGGTCAGCTCTATAAGAAAAGATCGCCGTTCCGATTGTTCCGGTGTGTCAGCGCGGGATTTGGTGTCGAGCAAAGCCAGTTTGCTGACCCGACCGGGTGCTTCCCTCATGATTTCCATCGCAATGTATCCGCCCATAGACAGGCCGATCAGCGAAAACCGTTCTGGAGCTTTTTCCAGGATTGCAGCAGCAATATCCGATATCCGGTCGTGCTGACGATGATCGGCAACCATGATCGGACGATCTTTGAATGCAGCGATTTGCGGCGCGAACAGCGCCTCCGTGCACATGAGGCCTGGAACGAAGAGGAGCGGATCGCTCATCATGTGGTCTCAGGACGCTCTGCGAGCAGCATGTAGTTCACATCCATGTCGCGGGATTGCGCCCAGCTGTCGGTCAATGGGTTGTAGCTGACCCCGCTGCGGTCGATGATATTGAGGCCAGCTGCACCGAGCGGGGCTTCAATTTCAGACGGTTTCACCAACTTGTCGTAGGAGTGAGTGCCCTTCGGCAACCAGCGAAGCACGTATTCGGCACCAAAAATGGCAAGTGCATAAGCCTTCATGGTCCGATTGATCGTTGCAACAAACATTAGCCCGCCTGGCCGGACCATGTTGCTGGTGGCCTCAAGGAAGAGGGGAACATCGGCGACGTGTTCTACCACTTCCATGTTGAGCACGACATCGAAGGTCTCACCTGCTGCTGCAAGTCCCTCAGCGGTTTCGGCTCGGTAATCGATGGTCAGCCCGGAACTTTGCATGTGCAGCCGGGCGATTTCGATGTTGGTCTGCGAAGGATCTGCGCCAACGACGTCAGCGCCCAGTCGTGCCATTGGCTCACTCAAGAGGCCTCCGCCACACCCGATATCAAGAAACCTCAACCCTTTGAACGCGTCTGAAGCCTTGGGGTCCCTGCCGAAACGACGGCAGACTTCCTGTTTGATATAGGCAAGGCGAACCGGATTGAATTTGTGCAATGGCTTGAATTTTCCGGCTGGATCCCACCACTCCTGCGCCATGGCGGAGAAACGTGCGACCTCTTCGCTGTCGATCGTCCCGGACGTCTGCTGCGCTTTGCTTGTCATCGGTGTTCCTTTCGTGAACGGTGCAGTTGCTGCTTCCGCTCGTCAGACCGCTGTCGTTTCAAAGTCCATGCCTGTTTGTCAAGGTTATAGGGGGTTTGGGAAGTTGGGGAATGGTCGCAGGAGATCCTCTTTCAGTACGCACGCTTGAGCGTTTCTCATGACAGCTTCTGAAAATTGCAAGTCCAGGCAGCGATAGCCTGGAGATGGGCGGTTGCAGCAAGGGAAAGCAGACTGTATGCATGTGCGCCGATCCATCCGGTGCAGCTGCGCCGACACGAAACGACAACAAGACTTACGAGTGGTATGGCCCGACTGGTATTGAAATTTGGCGGGACTTCGGTTGCCGATCTTGATCGCATCCGCAATGTGGCCCGTCATGTGAAGCGGGAAGTGGACGCTGGCCACCAGGTGGCGGTCGTGGTTTCGGCAATGGCCGGCCAGACCAACAAACTGGTTCAGTTCTGCCGGGAAGCGTCACCGCTTCACGACGCGAGAGAATATGATGCCGTTGTTGCGTCCGGTGAACAGGTAACCTCCGGTCTGCTTGCGATCGTGCTCCAGGACATGGGCGTCAACGCCCGCTCCTGGCAGGGATGGCAGGTGCCGATCAAAACTGATGAGAACCACGGCGCAGCCCGGATCCGCGAAATTGAAGCCGGTTTCCTGAGCGAGCGTCTGGACCAAGGGCAAGTTGCCGTCCTGGCAGGATTTCAAGGGATCTCCCCGGACAATCGCATTGCAACGCTCGGGCGCGGGGGTCAGACACGAGCGCCGTGGCCATTGCTGCGGCCATCAAGGCAGACCGATGTGATATCTATACCGATGTCGATGGCGTCTATACCACCGACCCTCGCATCGTCCCCAAAGCGCAGCGTCTCGGCCGGGTTTCGTTCGAGGAAATGCTGGAGATGGCGTCTCTTGGAGCAAAAGTTCTTCAGGTGCGTTCCGTTGAGATGGCCATGATCCATGGCGTGAGGACCTTTGTCCGCTCCAGTTTCGACGATCCGGAAGCATCCCAGGTCGGCGCTGACGGCCTTCCGATTGGTACTCTAATTTGCGACGAGGATGAACTCGTGGAACAGCAGGTTGTCACCGGCATTGCCTATGCCAAAGACGAAGCTCAAATTTCAATTCGCGACGTGGCTGACAAGCCGGGTGTCGCCCAGTCCGTGTTCGGCCCTCTGGCAGACGCGCACATCAATGTCGACATGATCGTCCAGAACATATCTCCTGACGGAAAGACCACGGACATTACTTTCACGGTTCCGGAAGGTGATTTCGACCGTGCCAAGAAAGTGCTGGACGACAACCGTGACGAGATCGGTTTTCAGGCTCTTGAAGGGGCGACCGATGTGGTCAAGGTCTCTGTCATCGGCATTGGCATGCGCTCTCATGCCGGGATTGCTGCGCAGTGCTTTAGCGGTCTTGCGTCGAAGGGGATCAACATTCGCGCCATCACGACATCGGAAATCAAAATCTCCGTCCTGATCGATTCCGCCTATGCAGAACTTGCGGTTCGGACTCTCCATTCGCTATACGGGTTGGACGGATAGCATTTTCTGCAAGAGATCACTGATCGGGATCCTTACGGGAACTTGCAAGAAGCGGGATCAATCGGGGGCGCAATGCGCAGCAACCTAGCCGGACCGCGCCTGTTGCTCCGCCGGCTTCGCGAAGTCATGGCGGAGCCAATCACGGCGCAAGAGCGACTCGACAAGATCGTTGTGCTGATCGCGTCGAACGTGGTCGCCGAGGTCTGTTCCGTTTATATTCTGCGTGCCGATGGCGTTCTTGAACTCTATGCAACGGAAGGCTTGAACCGGGCCGCCGTCCACAATGCCTCACTGCGTGTCGGGCAAGGGCTGGTCGGGCTGATCGCTGCCGAAGCACGTCCTCTCAATCTTCCGAACGCCAGCGCGCACCCGGGATTTGCGTACCTGCCCGAAACGGGTGAAGAAGCATATAATTCGTTTCTTGGTGTGCCAATTCTCCGAGCGGGCCGGACCCTTGGTGTACTCGTCGTACAGAATCAGTCGCACAGGACATATCTGGAAGACGAGGTTGAGGCTCTTCAAACTACTGCCATGGTGATTGCCGAGATGGTTGCGGCAGGCGAATTGGAGGCGATCGCTCAAAAGGCCACCGGGCTTGATTTGTCGCGGCCGATTACAGCCAATGGTGTCGGTCTTTCAGAAGGTGTCGGGCTTGGGCATGTGGTTCTGCATGAACCGCGTGTTGTCGTTACCAACCTGATCGCGGAAGACACAGACAAGGAAAAAAGCCGGTTGGAAGCCGCCATCAATCGATTGCGGCTCTCTATCGATGACCTGTTGGCGAGCGGTGAAATCGCTGCAACGGGTGAGCATCGTGAGGTGCTCGAGGCCTACCGGATGTTTGCCTATGATCGCGGTTGGATCAGGAAGATCGAAGACGCGATCAAGAATGGCCTGACAGCAGAAGCTGCCGTCGAAAAAGTGCAAAGCGACACGCGTGCGCGGATGTTGCGCCAGACGGATCCCTATCTACGTGAGCGGCTCCACGATCTGGATGATCTTGCTCACCGCCTGATCCGAGAATTGATGGGGCGTGAACACGGTCCAGGCTTCGACGAGCTGCCGCAAGACGCCATCATTGTCGGACGAAACATGGGTGCCGCGGAGTTGCTTGACTATGGCCGCGACCGCATCCGGGGCCTTGTGCTTGAAGAGGGCGGGCCGACCAGTCACGTGACCATCGTAGCGCGTGCCCTCGGTATTCCGATGGTTGGTCTGGTGGATGACATTGTCAGTCTGGCAGACGGCGGCGACGCAATCATTGTCGATGGTGATACTGGTGAAGTTCACCTGCGGCCGGCTGCGGATCTGGAAAATGCTTACGCGGAAAAGGTGCGGTTCCGGGCACGCCGTCAGGCGCAGTACCGCAGGCTGAGAAACAAGCCGTCTGTTACGCGCGACGGTGTCGAGTTCTCATTGCAGATGAATGCCGGTCTTCTGGTCGATCTGCCGCATCTGGAAGAATCGGGCGCGGCAGGTGTCGGACTGTTTCGGACCGAGCTACAGTTCATGGTCGCTTCGTCGTTTCCGCGCATGCGTGAGCAGCAGCAGCAATATACGCAGATCCTGAACGCGGCCGACGGCAAGCCGGTGACCTTCCGATCGCTAGATATCGGCGGCGACAAGGTTCTTCCTTACCTGCGTTCGATCCAGGAAGAAAACCCGGCCATGGGTTGGCGTGCCCTCCGGCTTGGGCTGGATCGGCCAGGCTTGCTGCGAACACAGATCCGGGCGCTCCTGCACGCAGCCGCCGGCCGGGACCTGAAGCTGATGTTTCCGATGGTTGCGGTCGTTGATGAGTTCCTGGAGGCAAAGTCGCTTGTCGACAAGGAAGTGAAGCACTTGCGGCAGCATGGCCATGCAACGCCGGAAAACATCCGGTTGGGTGTTATGGTTGAAGTGCCTTCACTTCTGTTCCAGCTCGAAGAACTGATGGATTGCGTGGACTTTGTCTCTGTCGGTTCAAACGACCTGTTTCAGTTCTTCTGTGCGGTCGACCGGGGCAATACCCGTGTCGCGGATCGTTTCGACACTTTGGGTGTCGGCTTCCTGCGCGCCTTGAAATCCATTGCGGACGCAGCACATAAGGCTCATGTCCCGGTGACACTGTGCGGTGAACTCGCAGGACGCCCACTTGAGGCCATGGCATTGCTCGCACTCGGCTTTAGAGACCTTTCGATGTCTCCAGCCTCGCTGGGTCCGGTGAAGACGATGTTGCGAACCGTCGATGCGGGCCGCCTGTCTGCACGGCTGCTGCCCAGGTTGGAACCGGGCCACAATGACAGGAGCATTCGGGACGTGCTGCAGCGCTTTGCTGCCGAAACCGATGTTGCTCTTTAGCACGATCAGGCTTAACTCATTCCCGCATTGGGGTTTTAGGAGAATCAGCGCGTATGCTGGCGCGTCACAAACTTGATAATTTGTTGGACCGTTTTGCCGAGATCGAGCATCTGATGTCAGCGAGTCCGGACCCTGCTGCCTATGTCAAACTGTCTCGCGAATATGCAGGGCTTGAACCACTGGTTTTCAAGATTCGGGCCCTGATCAAGGCGGAAGACGAACTGTCCGATGCAGAAGCATTGATGTCCGACCCCGAATCGGATGCGGAAATGCGTGAGCTCGCTGAACTGGAATGCAGTGATCTGTCTGCAACCGTTGAAACTCTGACACAGGATGTGCGGATCGGCCTGCTGCCGAAAGACGAAGCGGACACAAATGACGCCATTCTGGAAGTTCGTGCTGGCACCGGCGGGGACGAAGCTGCTCTTTTTGCTGGCGATCTCTTCCGGATGTACCAGCGTTTTGCGGAACTTCGGGGCTGGAAGGTCGAAGTGCTTTCTGCAAGCGAGGGAGAAGTAGGCGGCTACAAGGAAATCATCGCTTCCGTTTCCGGTGACAGTGTATTCGCGAGGCTGAAATTTGAATCAGGCGTGCATCGGGTGCAACGTGTACCTGCAACTGAGTCGGGTGGCCGGATCCATACATCGGCGGCGACTGTCGCTGTGCTGCCGCAGGCTGAGGATGTCGACGTCGACATTCAGGACAGCGATCTGAGGATTGATACCTTCAGGGCCTCAGGAGCGGGTGGTCAGCACGTCAACACCACAGATTCTGCGGTGCGTATCACGCATATGCCAACTGGTATCGTCGTGGCTGTGCAGGATGAACGCTCTCAGCATAAGAACAAGGCCCGAGCCATGCAGTTGCTCCGTGCTCGCATATATGACGAAGAGCGGGAACGGGCTGCCAGCGAACGTACGGAAGCTCGCCGCCTTCAGGTCGGGTCCGGCGACCGTTCCGAACGAATTCGGACTTACAACTATCCCCAGGGGCGCGTCACCGATCACCGCATCGGTTTGACCCTTTATAAACTCGACCAGATCGTTGCCGGCGAAGGCCTGGGCGAAGTGATCGATGCATTGACCGTGGATCATCAGGCAAATCTGCTGGCATCGGAAGAAGCCTGATCATGACGGTCGGCCAGCTTTATCGGCAGGTGCGCGACTTGTTTCGAGATGCACAGATCGAGCTACCTGAACTTGATGCGAAACTGTTGGTGAGCGCCGCGTTGGGTATCTCGATCTCTGATCTGATGCTGCGCGGCGATGATCCGGTAAGCGAAACAAACTCCGCGACCGCGAAAACCCATGCGGAAAAGCGCCTTGCCGGGATGCCAGTCGGGCGAATCCTGGGGGAAAGAGAGTTTTACGGCAGACGGTTTGTCATGAACCCGGCGACGCTGGAGCCCCGTTCCGACACAGAAGCTTTGATCGATGCGGTGCTCGCATTGAGCGTTCCGACCCAGGAACAGTTGTTTTGCGATTTAGGCACCGGGACCGGTGCCATTGCGGTGACGCTTCTTGCTGAAATGAAAAGATCAAGGATGGTTGCCGTCGATCTATCCTTTGAAGCCCTGTCCTGTGCTTCCGAAAATGCTGATTTGCATGAGGTGTCTGATCGGTTTTTACCGCTTTGTGCCGACTATGCATCCGCGCTCGCCGGTGCAAAGTCCGGCGTCTTTGATTGGGTGGTGAGCAATCCGCCTTACATCCGTACGCATGACCTTGAAATGCTGAGCCCGGAAGTGATTCAGCATGATCCTGTTTTGGCACTTGATGGCGGTGTAACCGGATTGGATAGTTATGTGCGAATCATCGCGCAAGCCGAAATGCTTCTCAAGTCAGGCGGTAGAATTGCACTTGAAATTGGCTTTGATCAGGCAGGCGCCGTTGAAAAACAGTTGCGTCATCATAGCTTTGGAGCAATTGAAATCGTTAAGGATCTTTCAGGAAACGACCGGGTGCTGCTGGCCTGTCGGCAATAATTCTACCGTTTTGATCCAAGAGCGAAAAAGCACTTGGAAAACTCGACGGAAACGGTTAGGTTCCAGTTGCCGAGACCGGAGATGTGATCAGCGTTCAGCGGGGCATAACGCATCCGGCAGCGTGGGAACTGACGCAAATTTAGCGCCATGGAAACCGTTGCGTATCGGACTATCCGGTGTTTTCGGACTGTCGAAGAAAAAGACAATCGCGTTGGCCTTTGGCCTGTAGCGCGCTGCGTATGTTTTCAATGACAGCCGCTAACCAGCATTGTTGGTTTCGGTAATGTATTTCGTGTCGGTTTTATACAATTCCGATGTTGGGTCAACGGCAGTTGACCGCCGTTCCGCAAGAGAAAACGGCAGGATGAGACCAGGAAATCAAAGCAATAAGCGTATGCGCGGAAGGGGCCGCAAAGGTCCTAATCCGTTAACCCGGACTTATGAGTCTAACGGTCCAGATGTGAAAATCCGTGGCACAGCGATGCATATTGCGGAGAAGTACCAGCAGCTTGCACGCGATGCTCAGGCATCCGGCGACCGTGTGATGTTCGAGAACTACAATCAACACGCCGAGCACTATCAGCGAGATCGTGGCTGCAGCGCAGCCGCAGCAGCAACCTGCCGCGCAACAGCAGCAACAAGCTCGCAACGAAAATGAAGAAGCGCCTGATGCCGCGCAGGCCAATGGCTCCGGTGCTGCTAACGGGTCGGAAAGACCGGCGCAGCAGGAACAAGCTTCTGCTGATGGCGACGTTGTCGATGCGAACAGCCCGCAGCCCTTTATTGAGGACATGCCGGTGATCGATCAGGAAGGCAAGGTCAATGGCGCCGGTCAGAAGGCCGAGTCCGCTGAGGATGCCGAGCCGGACGAAAAACCGCGCCGACGGGCCCGTACGCCTAGAACACGCGCTCCTCGCCGGAGCGCTGCCGAGGATACGACTGCCGAAACTCCCGCTGATGGCGGCAGTGCGGAGGCTCCACAAGCAACTGCAGAGGGCGCTGAAGAAGATCAGCCGAAACCACGGCGACGGACAACACGCGCTCGACGACCAAAAGCAGCTGAAGAAAATTCTGCGGAAGCTGGTGCCGGCGAATAGGCCACCCGCGACAATTGAATCATTGGAACGGCGCTTCATTGGAGCGCCGTTTTTCTTTGGGGTGCGGTTTTTGTCGCGGGGGACTTTTGTGATGAAAATGCAACACTATATATGAGTGGCAGTTCGAAAATAGCTGTGCGGATGCCTGATTGCAGGGTCCGGATCCAAAGACGCTCTCCACGCTTCGGGTGGTACGGGCGGATAGGAGGTTGAATATGAACTTTGAAAAATACACAGAGCGTGCCCGCGGCTTCGTCCAGTCCGCTCAGACCTTTGCGCTGGGGCGGGGCCATCAGCAGTTTGCCCCAGAACACATACTAAAAGTGCTTCTGGACGATCCGGAAGGCATGGTAAGCGGCCTGATTGATCGGGCCGGAGGCCAGTCAAAGGCATTGAAAGGCGACCTTGAAGGCCTGTTGGAGAAAATGCCAAAGGTTTCAGGCGGGTCTGGTCAGCTCTACATGGGTCAGGCCACGGCGCGTCTCTTTGAACAGGCCGAAAAGATTGCTGAAAAAGCCGGCGACAGCTTTGTCACGGTAGAGCGGTTGCTGCTGGCGCTTGTCATGGACAGCGGGAGCGAAGCTGGCAAGCTGTTGAAGCGACATGGCGTGACGCCCAACGGTCTGAATGAAGCGATCAGTCAGCTTCGTCAGGGCCGGACTGCGGACAGCGCAACGGCAGAAAACCAGTATGACGCTCTCAAGAAATATGCCCGGGACCTGACGGCGGTTGCCCGGGACGGTAAGCTCGACCCAGTTATCGGGCGCGATGAGGAAATTCGTCGCACGATCCAGGTTTTGTCGCGTCGAACCAAAAACAACCCTGTACTGATCGGTGAGCCTGGTGTTGGCAAGACTGCAATCGCAGAAGGTCTCGCGCTGCGTATTGTGAATGGAGACGTGCCTGAGTCGCTCAAGGACAAGCAGCTCCTCGCACTCGACTTGGGTGCGCTTATCGCTGGCGCCAAATATCGCGGTGAATTCGAAGAACGCCTGAAAGCGGTGCTGTCAGAAGTCGAGGCGGCCGCTGGCAATATCGTCTTGTTCATCGACGAAATGCACACGCTGGTCGGCGCCGGGAAGGCCGATGGCGCGATGGACGCTTCGAACCTGCTCAAACCCGCTCTGGCGCGAGGTGAGCTTCACTGTGTGGGAGCGACAACGCTCGACGAGTATCGCAAGCATGTTGAAAAAGATGCCGCGCTTGCCCGTCGTTTTCAGCCGGTCTTTGTCAGTGAGCCGACTGTTGAAGACACTGTCTCGATATTGCGTGGTATCAAGGAGAAGTACGAACTTCATCATGGCGTTCGGATCACCGATTCTGCGGTTGTTTCGGCAGCATCGCTTTCCAACCGCTACATCACTGACCGGTTCTTGCCTGACAAGGCGATCGATCTGATGGATGAAGCTGCGAGCCGTTTGCGTATGCAGGTCGATTCCAAACCAGAAGAACTGGACGAACTCGACCGCCGGATCATTCAGCTGAAAATCGAGCGCGAAGCCCTGAAAGTCGAAAGCGACGAAGCGTCCAAGGATCGTCTTGCCAACCTTGAAAGGGAGCTGACCGAGCTGGAGGAACAGTCGCAGGCACTTACGAACCGTTGGCTTGGCGAAAAGGAAAAATTGAACCTTGAACAGAAAATCAAGGAGCAGCTTGAGCAGGCTCGGATTGATCTGGAAATCGCGCAGCGAAGCGGTGACCTGTCGCGGGCTGGTGAACTCGCCTATGGCGTGGTTCCGGACCTTGAGAAGAAGCTGAGCGATGCCGAGGCGTCCGAGGGCAAGGACGCCATGGTGGACGAGGCCGTTACGCCCTCGCACATTGCTCAGGTTGTTTCGAAATGGACCGGCATTCCGGTCGACAAGATGCTGGAAGGCGAGCGGGAAAAGCTGCTGCGGATGGAAGATGTTCTTGCCGGGAGAGTGATCGGTCAGGCGGAAGCCATTCATGCGGTTTCTACAGCCGTGCGCCGGGCGCGTGCCGGTCTTCAGGATCCAAACCGGCCGATCGGCTCTTTCATGTTCCTTGGGCCAACCGGTGTCGGCAAAACGGAGCTGACCAAGGCGCTGGCGAGCTTCCTGTTCGACGATGACAGCGCGATGGTTCGCATCGACATGTCGGAATATATGGAGAAGCATTCCGTATCTCGATTGATTGGCGCACCTCCGGGATATGTCGGTTACGAGGAAGGCGGTGCGTTGACTGAAGCCGTGCGGCGGCGCCCGTATCAGGTCGTTCTGTTCGACGAAATCGAAAAGGCGCATGGTGATGTCTTCAATGTGCTGCTTCAGGTGCTTGATGATGGGCGTTTGACTGATGGTCAAGGACGGACAGTCGACTTCCGCAATACGTTGATCATCATGACGTCAAACCTTGGTGCTGAGTATCTGGTCAACCAGCCGGAGGGTCAAGATACAGATGCAGTGCGCGATGAAGTCATGGGCGCGGTCAGATCTCATTTCCGGCCTGAGTTTTTGAACCGGTTGGATGAGATCGTTCTGTTCCATCGCCTGCAGAGGTCGCAGATGGCCGACATCGTCAAGATCCAGCTTGAGCGGCTCCGCAGCCTGCTCAGCGATCGCAAGATCACGCTGAACCTGGATGATGGTGCCCTCGGCTGGCTGGCGCAGAAAGGGTACGACCCAGCCTACGGAGCCAGGCCGTTGAAACGTATTATCCAAAAGGATGTTCAGGATCCCTTGGCAGAAAGACTGCTGTCTGGAGATATCCTTGATGGGCAGACCGTGGATGTTTCAGCAGGTGCGGACCGTCTTCTGTTCCAGGTTGCCGGTTCTGAAATCGTAGCTGCCTGACATTCGTTCTAAGCCGAAATGACTAAAGCCCGCGGACGCCAATCCGCGGGCTTTTTCGATCCAAACAGATTTTCCGATCTTCTAATTGATCGCAGCAACGCGGGAAGGCTTGCGGGCGCGATCAATCAAAGTGTCGACACGGTAGCGCTCTGCTTCAAATGCCGTGCGCATCTCGCCATCGAGGGTACGGCCCTTGGGCAGCTTGATCCGCATCGGGTCCATGTAGCGCCCATTGACAAGAACCTCATAGTGCAGGTGAGGTCCGGTCGACAGACCTGTCGAGCCGACATATCCGATAATCTGGCCCTGGGTCACACGTGCGCCTTCGCGTACGCCTTTGGCAAAGCCGGTCATGTGATTGTAGGTAGTGGTATAGCCGTTGGTATGACGCAGTTCGATCCTGCGTCCATAGCCTGAACTCCAACCGGCTTTTTGGACCGTCCCGTTGCCTGCCGCCATGATCGGTGTACCGCGCGGCGCAGACCAGTCAACTCCACGGTGCATTTTGGTATATTTGTGGATCGGGTGACGGCGCATGCCGAAGCCGGACCGGAACTTGCCGCCATTGAGCGGTTTGCGGATCAGGAATTTTTTCGCGCTCTGACCCGAGTTGTCATAAAAGTCCATGATGCCGTCGTCGGGTGTCCGGTAGCGATAGAATTCTCGCTTGGTGCTGCCGGTGTTCAGAGCAGCATAGAGGATCTTCGGTGCCGCATTAGCATCGGACTGGGTAAAGAACAGTTCCAATGCATCGCCTGGCTGTACGCGGGCGTTGAAATCGACGTCGAAAGAGAACATCCGCACCAGATCGTTGATGATCTCCTCCGGCAACTCTTGCTCGAGGGCCGTTTGGTAGAGGCTGTCATAAATGGCTGGTGTCGGACCGCCGTATGAAACGCGGTCCGCCTCCTCGAACGCACCTGCCAAAAAGGTGCTCGGCTGCTGGGCCTTGATGTAGTTGCCGCTATCGGCCCGGGCAACTGTCGCCTGGTGCTCGGTGTTTTCATAGAGGCTGATGCGTTCCGGCCTCATCCGCTCAAGATCGTCTGGTGACGGCGCGTAGGCAATACGTAGCCTCTGGCCTTCAGCCAAACCTGCTATATCGAAATGATCTTCAAAAGCTGCCGTGATCGATTGGGCCTCTGCATCGGTCGCATCGTGATCTTTCAGAATGTCGATCAGGTTGAGCCCTTCGGTGACCGGAACAATGCTTTCGTCCATACCGGCAAACCGGATCTCCTCATCGCGCTTGGAAACGAAAGAAACGTTTTCAGGCGTGATGCGAACAGCATAGCGTT
>NZ_CM146333.1:3887500-3960000 GCF_055693425.1 Roseibium sp. JB4-4
CGTCGGATGAATACTCTCGGGGGTAGAGCACTGGATGGGCTATGGGGGCTTACCGCCTTACTGATCCTAACCAAACTCCGAATACCGAGAAGTACTATCCGGCAGACACACAGTGGGTGCTAACGTCCATTGTGGAGAGGGAAACAACCCTGACCGCCAGTTAAGGTCCCTAAGTTATGGCTAAGTGGGAAAGGATGTAGGACTCCCAAAACAACCAGGATGTTGGCTTAGAAGCAGCCATCATTTAAAGAAAGCGTAACAGCTCACTGGTCTAAATAAGGGGTCCCGCGCCGAAAATGTACCGGGGCTCAAGCCATACACCGAAACTGCGGGTGCATCTTTGATGCGCGGTAGCGGAGCGTTCTGTAAGTCTGCGAAGGGAGACCTGTGAGGGCTCCTGGAGATATCAGAAGTGCGAATGCTGACATGAGTAACGATAAAGAGTGTGAGAGACACTCTCGCCGAAAGTCCAAGGGTTCCTGCGCAACGCTAATCGGCGCAGGGTTAGCCGGCCCCTAAGGCGAGGCCGAAAGGCGTAGTCGATGGGAATGCAGTTAATATTCTGCAGCTTGGTGGTAGTGACGGATGCCGTGTGTTGTATCTCCTTATTGGATTGGGGGTGCAGCGAAGGTGTTCCAGGAAATAGCTCCACCGTATAAACCGTACCCGAAACCGACACAGGTGGACTGGTAGAGAATACCAAGGCGCTTGAGAGAACTATGCTGAAGGAACTCGGCAAAATGCTCCCGTAAGTTCGCGAGAAGGGAGACCTCAGTTCGGGCAACCGGATTGGGGTGGCACAGACCAGGGGGTGGCGACTGTTTATCAAAAACACAGGGCTCTGCGAAGTCGCAAGACGACGTATAGGGTCTGACGCCTGCCCGGTGCTGGAAGGTTAAGAGGAGGTGTGCAAGCACCGAATTGAAGCCCCAGTAAACGGCGGCCGTAACTATAACGGTCCTAAGGTAGCGAAATTCCTTGTCGGGTAAGTTCCGACCTGCACGAATGGCGTAACGACTTCCCCGCTGTCTCCAGCATAGACTCAGTGAAATTGAATTCCCCGTGAAGATGCGGGGTTCCTGCGGTCAGACGGAAAGACCCCGTGCACCTTTACTACAGCTTCACACTGGTATTCGTCACGACATGTGTAGGATAGGTGGTAGACGTTGAAGCCTTGGCGCCAGCTGAGGTGGAGTCACCCTTGAAATACCACCCTTGTCGTCATGGATATCTAACCGCGGTACAACAATATCCGGGACCGTGTGTGGCGGGTAGTTTGACTGGGGCGGTCGCCTCCCAAATGGTAACGGAGGCGCGCGAAGGTGGGCTCAGAGCGGTCGGAAATCGCTCGTTGAGTGCAATGGCATAAGCCTGCCTGACTGCGAGACTGACAAGTCGAGCAGAGACGAAAGTCGGCCATAGTGATCCGGTGGTCCCTCGTGGAAGGGCCATCGCTCAACGGATAAAAGGTACGCCGGGGATAACAGGCTGATGATGCCCAAGAGTCCATATCGACGGCATTGTTTGGCACCTCGATGTCGACTCATCACATCCTGGGGCTGGAGCAGGTCCCAAGGGTTTGGCTGTTCGCCAATTAAAGTGGTACGTGAGTTGGGTTCAGAACGTCGCGAGACAGTTCGGTCCCTATCTGCCGTGGGTGTAGGAGAATTGAGAGGATCTGTCCCTAGTACGAGAGGACCGGGATGGACGTACCTCTGGTGGACCTGTTGTGGCGCCAGCCGCATTGCAGGGTAGCTATGTACGGAAGGGATAACCGCTGAAAGCATCTAAGCGGGAAACCCACCTCAAAACCAGCTCTCCCTGAAGAGCCGTGGAAGACCACCACGTCGATAGGAAGCGTGTGGAAGTGCGGCAACGCATGAAGCTTAGCTTTACTAATAGCTCGTTCGGCTTGATCCTCTCATTAGTCAATGTTCATCTTTTAAAGGCGCCCATGGCGCATTTAAAAGATCATGCGGTTTTGTTCTCACGGACGTACCGGTCCTCACGGACCTGTCCTGCGAACCACGCGGCCTGACCGGCCGGCGCGCACTTGCGCTTGCGGAGTAAAGCTCCGGAACGTGCCCAAACCGAAATCGATCAATAATTAAGAAAAGACCAGTGTTCTCAAAGCCTTCAGGCTCTTGATCTGCAAGGAAAAAGAGCCCGGACCGAAGGGTCCGCAAGGCTGACCGGCCGCCGCGCATGCTTGCGCGCCCCGTCCGGAGGTTAGGGCGAAGCCCGCTCAACCGTGAGGATAAACTCATCTTACCAGTTCACAACAAACTGCGCTTCGCCGGCCTGGTGGCCCCAGCGGGGAGCCCCCACCCGATCCCATCCCGAACTCGGCCGTGAAACTCCCCAGCGCCAATGGTACTGCATCTTAAGGTGTGGGAGAGTAGGTCGCCGCCAGGCCTGCTAAACGCAGTTTGAAACTCTTCAATTTGCTGTCGCTCACGCGCGTACCGCCCTTCGGGCTGCGCTCCGCGAGGGCGGCCTGACCGGCCGGCGGCCTCTTGGCCTTGCCTCCGCTGCGCTCCGGATCTTAAGTCCCATGTCAGCGCAGTCCTCCGGTCAACCCGAAATCACGGGCATGCCCCACATGGAGCAGCCCACGCGACGACCGAAGATCCAAAAGATCGAGGACGCGCAAAAAATAACGCGGGATGGAGCAGTCCGGTAGCTCGTCAGGCTCATAACCTGAAGGTCGCAGGTTCAAATCCTGCTCCCGCAACCAAATTCGACAACAGCCTCATCCCGTAAGGGGTGGGGCTGTTGTCGTATTCGGGTAACGGATACAGGATGTGGACCCAGCAAAGCGGGCCAAAAAGGCCCGATTTGCGGTTCACGACAAGGGCGAAGCCCGAAGGCGCAATGGAGCAAAGCGAACATAAAATCCTGCTCCCGCAACCAACAAAAACAAGCCGACCCTCCAGGGCGGCTTTTTTGTTGGAAGGGGTCGCCGATTTTAACCTCCCCGGGCCCCTTCAAGGAGGCCAAAGCCAAACGCAGAAACCAAATCCTGCGCACGCAAACAACAAAAACAAAACCAAAAATCCAACATGGGTGCTTCACTCAAGCGGGCTCTTTGACGTTATGGACATCAAAGCAACAACTGAAGAGTATCGATTAAATTTCAGACCCGGCGGGACTGACTGTCCAAGTCGGCAGAAAATAGATTCGCGGCTTTGGAGTTTCATTTGCCTTTAGAGGTCAGGCTGGGGCTGCCGCGGCTGGTCATGATAGAGGCCGCTATCGTAGTTATCGGCCTCTACACGCGCCATGGAGAGGACGCGGGAGATTATGGCCTTGCCGTGTTTCCCGGACGCTAAAGCGAAATGCGGTCCGACATTTGCGACGCGGTTGTTCATGCGGCCAGACCGGCCATTCTGGTCTGGTTGATGCGGAATGCAGATTGATCCGTCCTCCCTGGTGACAGGCTCAGGGCCTTCAAGCGGTAACAGTGATAGCCCAGACCGTCGTCAATCAACAAGCTGGCGTAGTTGAAACGCTTTGCTCTCGGCATACGGAGGCTTGAGAAAGCCGGCAGGATTTGCTTTTCTTGTCAGGACGTTCCCCGAGACCCGCACCATCCATGAACAGATCCGAACAAATCTGCGCAGCCCTGCGTACCGCCATTCTCGAGCGCGCACTGCTGCCGGGCATGAAACTACCCGAGGACACGTTGGGCGAACGCTTCGGCTCGAGCCGGACCATCGTGAGGCAGGCACTTGAACGCCTTGCCGCTGAAGGGCTCGTGGAGCTTCGGCGAAACCGGGGAGCGGTCGTCGCGACGCCGAGCCTTGAAGAGGCACGGGACCTTTTCGACCTTAGAGGCCAGATCGAGGACCTGGTGGTCAGCCGTTTGATCAAGGAATTCTCGAAGGACCATCTCCAGTGCCTCAACGCCCATCTGCAGAAGGAAATTGATGCGGAGACCGGGCCCGAACCGGTGTCGATCCGGCTGGCGACGGAATTTCACATCCTGCTGGCCCAGCTGACGGAGAGCCCCGTGTTGATCCGCTATGTCGAGGAAATCGGTTATCGCTGCGGCCTGACGCTGGCCCTCTATTCGCGGCCCCATTCCACCGATTGCGGTATTCAGGAACACCGGGAGATTATCGACGCCTTGTCGAGGGGCGACGAGACGCGCGCCCGCGAGCTGATGAGACGTCATCTCGGCGCTGTCGCCGACCGCGCCCTAATCAAGCCGGAGATCGAAGGTGCGCCGCTCTACCTGGACGCGCTGGAACCCTATGTCCGTGCCGTGCGCGAGGACGGCTGAGAGCGGCCAGCCATAAGTCAGGCCTTGATGCCCATCCGGGTCAGGATCCGTTCCGCGCTGTCATTCCAGACATCCATCCTGACGATCTTGCCGTCTTCCACCTCGAAGCGATCGACATACCGATTACCTTCGAAGGGGGTGCCGTCAGGCCATTCGCCGTAGAGTGTGCCGACAGAATAGACCACGGTGCGCTCGCCGTTTGTGGCAACGTCGAACGTATCCATCTTCTTTTTCACCCAGCTGTAGCGGCCCGCATTGAAGGCCGTTGGGCCGGACGGGTGTTTAAAGACCCGGCCGCCGGTGAAGGTGATGACGACGTTGTTGGCAACGAAGGTCGCCGCCAGGTCCGGATCCGGCTTCATCGAGGCGTCCAGGTAATCACGCACGATCCTGGCTTCTTCCGGCATCTCCAGTGAAAGTTGTTCTTCCAAGCTCATGTTTTGTCTCTCTGACTGGTTGGCCTAGTCCGAGCATACGAAGATGGTGATGGCTTTGCATGCAAATTTTGTATGCAAAAATTGCATGCAATTTAGGCGATGGGCACTGACCCGCTGACGGGGTCACAAGGAATTTTTACATAAGTTATTGAAAAATATAGATTCAAGAGTCTGGCATCGCATTTGCTCAGAGAGGTCGTTCGGACGTGAGGTTCGAACGACCAGAGGAGTCAGTTATGAAGTCAGCACAGTTTCTTCCGAAGGTGACCCGCCGCGTCCTGATGTCCGGTGTTGTCGGTCTCGCCGTCGCGACCAGTCTGCCCGCCTTCGCCGCCGATACGATCAAGATCGGCCTTGTCGCCGCCCTCAGCGGGCAGTCCGCGAAATCCGGACAGGCAATCACGCGCGGGCTCACCATCGCGATCGATGAAATCAATGAAAAGGGCGGCGTGCTCGGCAAACCGCTCGAACTGGTAAGCCGCGACGATGAAAGCAATCCGGGCAAAGGCCTTGTGGCAGCGCGGGAACTGGTGCAGCGAGAAGGCGTCGCCGCCCTGATCGGCGGGCTGGATACGCCGGTGTCCTTCGCCATCGTGCCCTTCGCCAACCAGGCCAAGGTCCCGTTTGTCGGTCCCTGGGCGGCCGGAACGGGCATCACCAAGAATGGCGCCGAGGAAAACTACATCTTCCGGGTTTCGGCCGTGGATGAGTATGTCGATGAGGCGATCACAGAATACCTGATTTCCAACTACGGCTCCAAGAAGCCGGGCATGATCCTGATCAACAATCCCTGGGGCGAATCCAACGAGAAGGGCCTGACCAAGGCGCTCGAGAAGCGCGGCATGGAGCATGCGGGCATTGAGAAGTTCGAGAGCAACGACGTCGATGTGGTGCCGCAGCTCACGCGCCTCAAGGAGAACGGTGCCGACGGTCTGTTCGTGGTGGCAAACGTTGCTCCGACGGCGCAGGTGGTGAAATCCCTAGACCGGATGGGCTGGGACGTGCCGATGGCCTCGCACTGGGGACCGGCCGGCGGCCGCTTTACAGAGCTGGCCGGCAAGAGCGGTGAAAAGCTGCACTTCATCCAGACTTTTCTCTTCACCGAGGGAGATGCCAAGGGAGAGGCGATGTTCGCCAAGCTTCAGGAAACCTTCCCGGAGATCAAAACCATGGCCGATGTGACACCCGCGACCGGGATTGCCAATGCTTATGACGCCATGCTGCTGCTGGCCGCCGCCATCGAGAAGGCCGGTTCCACGGACGGCCCCGCGATCCGTCAGGCGATGTACGAGATCGAGAACATCGAGGGGTTGATCAAGACCTATACAGACCCGTTCTCGCCGGAAGATCAGGACGCGATTGCGCCGGAGGATTATGTCTTCGCGCATTTCGTCGAGGGTGAAATCATTCCGATCAAGGACTGACGGAACACGCCTGCCGCCTCCCGCATTCCGCATGCGGGAGGTCTCTGTTTTCGGGCCGCAACGGTCCACCAAGACTTGGATTTGTCACATGACCCTGATGATCGCAGCGCTGGTGACCGGCATTGGCCTCGGCAGCATGTATGGCCTGATAGCGCTCGGCTTCCAGATTACCTATTCCGTTTCCTCCACCGTGAATTTCGCGCAAGGCAGCGTGGTGATGCTGGGCGCCGTACTGGGCTACGTCTTTACCGAAAGGCTCGGTCTTGCCTGGTGGCTTGCCTATCCGCTGGCGATCCTGTGCTGCGGTCTCTTCGGCATGCTGGTGGAAGCCCTGCTGGTGCGTCCTTTCGCTTCGCGTGGATCGGAGGCCTGGCTGATGGCAACCGTCGCCGGGGGTATCTTCCTTGACAATGCCGTCCTGTTTTCCTTCGGCAACGAGCCGCGGTCTCTGTCCTCGCCGCTTGTCGAGACCACCTGGCAATTTGCCGGAACGGGCCTCTATCCCCAGCAGCTGCTCATTCCCGTGGCCGCCATCGGCGTCGCACTGACCCTGCACGTCCTATTCCGCAGGACTCTGCAGGGAAGGGCCCTTTGGCAGTCGTCCAGAACACACTGGCAGCCCGGCTGATGGGCATCAACACAACTCTGATGATCTCCGGCTCCTTTGCCATTTCCGCGATGCTGGCCGGATGCGCGGGCCTGCTGATCGCTCCGCTGTTCTCGGTCCATTCCGACATGGGTACCCTGTTCGGGCTGAAGGCCTTTGCTGTCGCAATCCTTGGCGGCATGACGTCGGCATCTGGCGTCATGCTGGCCGGCTTTCTCTACGGCCTGACCGAGGCGCTGGTCACCGCATATCTCGGCTCTTCGTCGACCTATATCGTCGTCTTTGCCCTCGTGATCCTGGCGCTGACTTTGAAGCCTGATGGTCTGTTCGGCCGACCGGCAGTCAAGAAAGTCTGAGGTGATGCTGATGTTGTTTTCGGGCAAACGCCTCGGGCTGGATCTCACGATCCTGGCGGCGACGCTTGCGGGGACCGCCGCGGCGCTCGCAGCCGGCGGCTACACCCAGTTTGTGATCGGCCTTGTCGCGCTGACCACCATTCTGGGAGCCGGCCTCAACGTGCTTTACGGACTCACTGGCCTGGTCTCGCTCGGCCAGGTCGGCTTTTTCGCCATTGGGGCCTATGCCAGCGGCATCGCCACGCTGTCCGGACTGTCCTTCTGGGTCGCGCTGCCTCTGTCCGCCGGCATTGCCGGTGTCGCGGGCGGCTTGCTGGCCGTGCCCGCCGTACGCATGGCCGGACCGTTTCTGGCCATGGTCACGATCGCCTTCGCCTTTATCGTCGAACACGGAGCGGTCGAGTGGAGGTCTCTTACGGGCGGCCAGAACGGTCTGATGGGCTTTCCCATGCCCGCGATCGGGGGTTACCTCTTTTCCGAGCGTGATCTTGTGTTGCTGTCCGTTGTTCTGGCCGGGCTTTCGCTCTATCTGTTCCGGCGCCTTGCAGACAGCGGCTGGGGCATGGCCATGACCGGTATGCGCGATGCGGAGATCGCCGCATCCTCGCTCGGCTATCGGCCGTTCGTTATCAAGTCCGCGGCCTTTGTTATTGCGGCGGCCCTGGCTGGTCTGGCAGGTGGCCTGTTCACGCCGCTGATGATGTTCATCGCGCCGAGCAATTTTCCGTTCTCGCAATCGATTTTGTTCCTGTTTGCGATCCTGATAGGGGGCTCCGGTACCGTGCTCGGACCGCTCGCGGGCGCGCTGGTTACCGTGCTGCTGCCGGAATTCCTGTCCGGACTGGCTGAATACCGGCTCCTGTTCTTCGGCGGACTGCTGATCGGCGTTCTGCTGCTGGCGCCGCGCGGGATTGTCGGGACGGTGTCCTCTTTTATGCCCACGCGGAGGCAGGAGATCGCACCAGCATCAGTGGCGGATGTGGAAACGGTCCTTTGCAAAGAAGGCTCCGGGGTCCTGCTGGAACTCGACACACTCGGCATCTCCTTCGGCGGAGTGCGAGCGGTCGACGATGTTTCGCTGTCCATCAGACCGGGTGAGGTGACCTCGATCATCGGGCCGAACGGGGCTGGCAAGACGACCATTCTCAACATGGTCAGCGGGTTTTATGCGCCCTCCGACGGGCGGATCCTGCTGGGTGGAAAGAACCTGGCGGGAGCCCCAGCCCATGCGGTGGCACGCGCGGGGATTGCGCGCACCTACCAGACGACCAAGCTGTTCGAAAACCTGTCCGTCGTCGCCAATGTCGTCTCCGGGCTTTCCCGGGGCGCACTTGGTAATCCCTGGATTGACGTGCAATCCGCCGGGAACCTTGAACTGGCGGCCGGCCTGTTGCGTTTTTGCGGCTACCAGGGCGACCTGGAAAAGCGGGCCGGAGACCTGCCGCATGTCGACCGACGTCTCGTCGAGATTGCCCGGGCCATGGCAATGCGGCCGGAGATCCTGCTTCTGGATGAACCTGCCGCGGGCCTGATGCGTGCCGACAAGGAGGCGCTCGGCAACCTTCTTAGCCGGATCGCGGGTCTCGGCCTTTCGGTGGTTCTTGTCGAGCATGACATGGATCTTGTCATGGGTATTTCCGACCGGATCCTGGCGGTGGACGCGGGAACGCCGATCGCCTTTGGCACGCCCGCCGAAATCCAGGTGGACGAGACCGTTATCGCCGCCTATCTGGGTGATGGATCGTCTTCGGCCCATCCGCGTTCCGTACTGCTCGAGACGGTGGAGACACCTGTCCTGTCGACCCTCAGGTTGACCGCGGGCTACGGCGCGGCGCCTGTCCTGACAGAGGTCTCCGTGAAGGTGCGTCCCGGCGAGATGGTTGCGCTTCTGGGCGCGAACGGTGCGGGCAAATCCACTTTCCTGTCGGCGCTTGCCGGACTGCACCGGCCCGTCGGCGGCCGGATCATTCTGAACGATGCCGCGGTCCATGACCTGGCGCCGCATGATCTGGTGAAACGCGGTCTGGTGCTGGTGCCCGAAGGGCGCCAGGTGTTTCCCGAACTCACCGTTCTGGAGAATATCGAACTTGGTGCCTACAAACGCCGCAAGGACATATCGCAGGACGAAATCGCGGCCCACCTGGACCGGTTTCCGCGCCTCAAGGATCGGCTTTTCAGCCGCGCCGGACTGCTGTCCGGGGGCGAGCAGCAAATGATGGCAATTGCACGTGGTCTCATGGCCAAGCCTGAAATCCTGCTGCTGGACGAGCCATCGCTGGGGCTGGCGCCGGCTATGGTCAACGAGCTATATGCCATTCTTGGCGAGCTGCGGGACGAAGGCAAGACCATCCTTCTGGTCGACCAGATGGCGACCATGGCGCTGTCTGTCGCCGACTACGCCTATGTGCTTGAACAGGGCAGGGTGGTCGTCGAAGGGCCGGCCGGCGAGCTCGCCGCCGACCCGCGTCTGACGGCAGCCTATCTGGGGGGCGGCGAACCGGACGAAGCTGTAAAGGAGGCCATTGCATGAGTGAATGCGTCATTCGTGACGTCAGGCTTCCGGATCATGCGTCCCGCGTGGATCTTCTCGTCCGCAATGGCCTGATCGCGGCAATCGGGCCGCGTATCGTGACCGACGTCCGGCAGGTTTCAGGCAACGGGGCGCTGCTGACGCCCGGGTTCGTCGAAAGCCATATTCATCTCGACAAGGCCTGTATCCTGGACCGCTGTCACAACGAGACAGGTACGCTTGAGGGGGCGATCGCCTCTGTCGGAGTGGCGAAGATGGGCTTCACGGAGGAGGATGTCTACGCGCGCGGTGCCAGGGTTCTTAAGAAGGCGATCGTCCAGGGCACCAACGCCATGCGCACCCATGTCGAGATCGATCCGGTGATCGGCCTGACCGGTTTTAATGCCGTTCTGCGGTTGAAACGGGACTTTGCCTGGGCGCTCGACCTGCAGATATGCGTCTTTCCTCAGGAAGGCATGACCAACAATCCGGGAACTGAGGAACTGCTCGAGGCGGCGCTTTCGAAAGGGGCGGATGTGCTCGGTGGCTGTCCCTATACCGACACCGATCCGAATGCCCAGATCCGGCTCCTGTTCGAGATGGCAACGCGCCATGACGTCGATCTGGATTTTCATCTGGATTTTGATCTGGATCCGGGCTGGCGGCATTTGGACGAGATCGCGCGCCAGGCCATCGCCTTCGCCTGGCAGGGCAGGGTCGCCATTGGCCATGTCACCAAGCTGTCGGCCTTGCCGCCGCGCCAGCTTCGGGAGTCTGTCCTGCTGATGAAGGACGCCGGCATCGCTCTTACGGTGCTGCCGGTAACGGATCTCTTCCTGATGGGTCGGAACCGCGATCATCTTGTTCCGCGGGGTGTCGCGCCGGCGCATGTATTCCATGCTGCCGGTGTCTGTTGCACAGTCGCGACCAACAATGTGCTCAACCCGTTCACGCCCTATGGCGACTGTTCGCTGACGCGCGTGGCCAATCTTTATGCCAATGTGCATCAGCTGAGCACAGCGACCGAGCTGGAAGCCTGTTTCGATATGGTCACGGCGGCGCCCATGCAGCTGATCAGCCGGCCCCGTTCATTGGTGGTCGGCGAAGAGGCGACTTTCGTCGCCTTGCCCGCCGAGACGGGCGCACAGGCAATCGCCGAGATTGCGCGGCCTAGCTGGGGCATGAAGCTGGGACGCATCAGCTTCGAACAGCCGGCAGCGCGGCTGCTGACGCCGGAGACGGTCCAGGGACACGAGGTCGAAACGGAGACCGTTTGACAATTCCGGACAAGAAAAACCGATCCACGCTCCCGGAGCGCGCTGTCACAGAGCCCGAGCGTGCCTTCCTCGGCAAAGAACCATTCCTGATGCGAATAGCTTGCAATCGCCGATACTGAAGAAAAGTTTCGAGTACACAAAATGAGGTAGGCATGGCTTCCGGAGATGCGAGACGACACGCGATTGTCGTTCTATCAACCAGCAGCAGATGGAGATGGTCGATAGAACGGTCGCGGGCAGGCAGGCAGACAGCCGGGAAGCACTGCTGCGGCGCGCTGAAGGATTGTGCCGCACAGCATGGGGACAAGGGGCATGAGTGACTGTCCGGCCGACCGGGAATTCCTGATCCGTACCCGTGCCACGATCACTGGCGTCGACGATGCCTCAACTGGTGAGGTGGTCGAAGGCGCGGCTATCCATGTCCGGGACGGGCTTGTCGTCGCCGTGAAACCCTTTGGGGATCTGCGCACCGACCATCCGGACCTGCCGGTCGAGGGTGGGCCTGACGCAATTGCCTTTCCAGGCCTCGTCAACAGCCATCACCATTCGGGGCTGACGCCGCTCCAGCTCGGGGTTCCCTACGGGCCGCTGGAGCTTTGGCTGCCGCAGTTCCGGGGCATGCGTTATGTAGGGCACAGGCTCGACACGCTCTATTCGGCGATCGAGATGCTGGAATCAGGTACGACGACGGTCCAGCATATTCACCCCGGCCTTACAGGTGAACCGGACACCTGGACCAACCTGTCAAACAAGGTGATCGGGGCCTATCGCGACATCGGTATGCGAGTGTCCTTCTCCTTCATGATCCGGGACCGCAACCAGCTCGTTCACGAAGACGACGAACCGTTCCTGTCCGGATTACCGGAAGATGAGGCTGCCTACTGGCGGCCGAAGCTTGCCGCGAGCAAGGCGCCGATCTTATCCCACATGAGCTGGTTCGAGGAGCAAAAGACTGTCTGGGCAAAATCGGATCCGGACGGGGTGTCCTGGCAGCTCGCACCGGCCAACCTGCACTGGTGCTCAGATGACTGCCTGAGTGCCATTTTCGACACGGCGGCACGCACGGGTTCGAAGATCCACATGCATTTGGTGGAAACCCGGCTGCAGGCGGAATTTGCCCGGCGGACCTATGGCAAGTCAGCCATTCGCCATCTTGCGGATCTCGGCTGCCTGACCGGCAACCTTACGCTCGGCCACGGCATCTGGACCGACCCGGAAGACCTTGACCTCGTTCGCAACTGCGGCTGTACCATCTGTCACAATGCCAGTTCGGGCCTGCGTCTAGCCAGTGGCATCGCGCCTGTCAACGAGATGCTGAAGAGGGGTGTGCCCGTCTGCCTCGGCATCGACCAGGCCGGGATCAACGATGACCGCGACATGCTTCAGGAGATGCGGCTGGCCTGGGCGCTGCACCGGGAGCCTGGGTTGGACACCTTCCGCCCGTCTGCCGGGCATGTTTTCAGGATGGCGACGGAACACGGCGCGGCGAGCACGGGCTTCGAGGGGCGTATCGGGCGACTGGACGCTGGCAAGGCGGCGGACGTTGTCCTGGTCGACTGGGCCGACATTGCCCGTCCTTTCATAGATGACAGTGTGCCTCTGGTAGATGCGGTCCTGCAGCGCAGCAGGCAGATGGCCGCGCGGACGGTCTTTGTGGGCGGCTGCAAGGTCGTCGCCGATGGCAGGGTGATCTCGATAGACCGAGATATGGTTCTTGAGGAAATCGGCGCCTTGCTGTCCGCGCCCTTCACTGTGTCCGAAATGGAAGCACGGAACCGAACGGCGCGCCTTGTCCGATACATGGCGGACTGGTTCGAAGCCCGCTATCCGGAGACGAGCCCGCCGTCTTACCGGTTCAACGCGATTGCTGGGCAAGCCTGATCAGTTCGTTCGGCAAGCTGTTGAGGGCCGCCGCAAGCTGGTTGGCGAATCGAGCCGAGGCGACGGACAGGGTCCGGCCACGCATCTGCATCAGGGTCAGGTTGCCATAGGGCACGTCTTCCTTGGCGAGCGGGCGGAAGGTCAGGCGGTCATCGCCGGACAGGTTGAGCCCGATGGGGAACTGGAAGCCGACGGCCGCTTCCTGCTGCACATAGTGACGCATGAATTCAAAGGAATCGGCTTCTGCGGTCGGCTCCATCTTCTGGCTCATGCTGGCAACGGCAAGGTCGAGAAGGTAGCGGATGCCGATCCGCTTCGGCGGAACAATGTGCGGAAAGCCGAGGCAGTCCCGCAGGCGGAGCTTTTCCTTCGCCGCAAGGGGATGGTCCCTGGCCATGACCGCGTAAACCGGCTGTTCCACGGAGAGGAGCACATCGAAATCTCCCAGGTGAACCGGTTCGAATACGAGGGCGAGGTCGCTTTCGAAGGCGCGCAGGTCTTCTTCCGCCGCATCCCGGTCGCGCACGTGGACGGAGAAGGAGACGCTGGGATGTTCCGCCCGGTAGGCGGCAATCTGGGCTGGCATGAAATAGGGCTGAATCGCCTGGGAACAAGCGATGCTGACATGGCCGCGGCGCAGGCCCGATAGGTCGGCCACCTGGCTGCGGACCCGCTCGAGATCGGCGATCTGGCCGCGGATGTGCTGGATCAGCAGCTCACCGGCCGGGTTGAGGCGTACGCCGCCATGCAGACGCTCGAAAATGGGTGCGCCGAATTCCTCCTCGAACCCCAGGATGCGCCTATTCAGGGCGGACGAGGTGATGTTCATGTCTTCGGCGGCCTTGCGAATGGAGCCTGCCTTGTTCACCGCGTCGATCAGCTTGAGTGTTTGAAGGTGTTTCATTTTCAATGCCTTGCGTATAGTGCTGCAAATTACGAAGCACAAAGGTGCAAAAATAGCAATAGAAGTACTCACCAAAGACGCGCATCGTGAAGGCCAGTGGGAAGGGCCTTCTCCCCTTTCCTGCCAAGAGGGGATTGCTATGACCTATAAAACTTCACGCCGCGGGTTCCTGACAGGTGCCGGTGCAACGGTCCTCGGAGCGTCCGTTTTACCCTTTCTGAAAGTGCTTCCGGCCTCCGCAGCGGCAGGTGATGTGGTGGTGGCTGTTACTGGCCAGACCATCAACAGCCTTGACATTCAACGCACGGGCACGAACCGCCCGAGCTACCAGGTTGCGGTCAACGTCTATGACCGGCTGGTCAGTTTCGGCACCAAGACGCTCGAGGACGGCAGCCTGTCCTACGACTACTCGGTGATCGAGCCGGAAGTTGCCGAAAGTTGGGAATTCACCGATGACGACATGGCGATCGTCTTCAAGTTGCGTCCCGACGGCAAGTTCCAGGACGGTTCGCCGATCACCGCCGAGGATGTGAAATGGTCCTTCGATAGAGCGGTCAGCGTCGGCGGGTTTCCGACGGTTCAGATGAAGGCAGGTTCCCTTGAAAAGCCGGAGCAGTTCGAGGTCGTCGACGAGTTCACGTTCAAGATCAATCTGCTGCGCAAGTCCAAGCTGACCCTGCCGGATCTGGCGGTGCCGGTGCCGATGATCATCAACGCCAAGGTGGCGCGTGAACACGCGACCGAAGACGATCCATGGGCGATGGAATATCTGCACAAGACGCCAGCTGGTTCGGGCGCCTTCAAGGTCGCTTCGTGGAAGCCTGGCGAACAGCTTGTCTATGAGCGCAATGACGGCTGGACTTCCGGCCCGGTACCGGCAGTTCAGCGCGTCGTCCTGCGCGAGGTGCCGAGCCCGGCCACACGACGCGCGCTGCTGGAACGCGGTGACGTCAATATGTCGTTCAACATGCCCAACAAGGACGCCAAGGAGCTGTCGGGCACCGAGGACATCACGGTCGCCACGACGCCGATCGAGAATGCCATCTACTGCCTGTGCCCGAACCTGGCATTCGAGCCCTTCAAGGACAAGAAGGTCCGTCAGGCCATCGCATGGGCAGTGCCTTACGAGGAAGTGTTCCAGACCGCCGCCTATGGGCGGGGCGCACCTATGTGGGGCGGGCCGTCGACGGCGCCGGCAGATATCGCCTGGCCGCAGAAGTTTCCCTATTCGACGGATCTCGACAAGGCCAAGGCACTTCTGGCGGAAGCCGGTTATGCCGACGGTTTCGAAGTGCCGCTGTCGATCGACCTGTCGCAGAGCGACTGGATGGAGCCTGCGGCGCTGTTGATCCAGGAAAACCTCGCCAAGATAGGGATCACGGCAACCATCGAGAAAATCCCAGGTGCCAACTGGCGCACTGCCTCATTGGTCGAAAAACGCTTGCCGCTTCATCTGGAAACCTTCGGCGGCTGGCTGAACTACCCCTGCTACTACTTTTTCTGGGCTTACCAGGAAGGCCATCTCTTCAACTCGTCCAACTACCGGAACGAGGAGATCGAAACGCTGACGTCGGAAGCGTTGCACATGTCGGTCGAGGATCCGGACTATGCCCCTAAGATCAAGCGCATGATCGAGATCGCCTGGGACGAGGTGCCACGCATTGCCCTGTGGCAGCCGGCGCTGAATGTCGGTACGCGCAACCTCGAGGGCTACGAGTACTGGTTCCACCGCCAGCTTGATGTCCGCGGACTGAAAAAGGCCTGATGCCGATGGCCGGGCGCCTGTCGACGGTCGGGTTAAGGATCACACATGCCATTCCCGTGATCCTGGGAGTGGTCGTGGTCAGCTTCCTGCTGACCCGCGCCCTTCCCGGCGACCCGGCCGTCTACTTTGCCGGCGCCGCGGCCGATGAACAGTCGATCGCCGAAATCCGGACAGCGCTCGGTCTCGACAAGCCTTTGATGGAGCAGTTCCTGATTTATACCGGGGACGTGATCACCGGCAATCTCGGCAACTCGCTCTCTACGGGCCAGCCGGTACTCCAGGACCTCGCAAACCGGCTACCCGCGTCGCTCGAACTCACACTTACGGCACTGCTGCTTTCCTGCGGCATTGCCATTCCGCTTGGCGTGCTGGCAGCAACGCGCCCGGGGTCGGCAGTCGATCACCTGTGCCGGGTGCTCGTTACGGCGGGGGTATCGCTGCCGACCTTTTTTACCGGTGTCGTTCTGATTTACGTCTTCTACTACCTGCTTGGAATCGCACCGTCGCCGCTCGGCCGGCTCGATTTCATCTATATCGAACCGGACCGTGTCACCGGTTTTTACCTGATCGACGCAGCCATCGCCGGAGACTGGGAAACCTGGACCGGGGCTCTCAAGCAACTGGTGCTGCCTGCAACAACCCTGGCGCTGTTCACCCTGGCGCCGCTGGCGCGGATGACCCGCGCGGCGATGCTCAGCGCGCTCTCCTCAGACTATATCCGGACCGCGCGCGCGGCCGGTCTGACGGAGGACAAGGTGTTGTTCACCTATGCGTTCCGCAATGCGCTCCTGCCGGTCATCACCACCCTTGGCATGGTGTTTTCCTTCACGCTTGGCGCCAATGTCCTGGTGGAAAAGGTCTTTGCCTGGCCAGGCATCGGGTCCTACGCGGTCGAGGCGCTTGTGGTGTCCGACTATGCGGCCGTCCAGGGCTTCGTGCTGGCGATGGCACTTCTCTTTGTTGCCCTGAACCTGGTGATCGACCTCACCTACACGCTCATCGACCCTCGTATCGGATTTGAAACCAAATGAGCGACCTGGCTGTCTCCACTCCAAAAACCGACGGCGCCCTTGCGCATGTGGTCTATGTACTGCGGTCCAATCCGGTAACCCTGGTGGCCTTTTCGATGTTTGCGGTTCTGCTGGTGGCTGCGATCCTCGGACCTGTGCTCGTGCCTTACGACCCACTGGCCTCGAACGCAGCCTTGGCGCTTCAGCCGCCTTCGTTTGACCACTGGTTCGGCACCGACAACCTGGGTCGGGACGTCTTCAGCCGGGTCATCGTCGCCGCACGGCTGGATCTGGCGATTTCCGTGGCGGCGGTCGCCTTGTCGTTTCTGATCGGGTCGGTCCTCGGAAGCATCGCCGGATACTGGGGCGGCTGGTTGGACGCGGTGCTGAACCGCCTGTTCGACACGATCATGGCCTTTCCGCTGTTTGTGCTTGCCATGGGGATCGTCGCGGCACTGGGCAACACGGTGGAAAACATCGTCTACGCGACCGCGGTCATCAATATTCCCTTCTATGCAAGGCTGGTAAGGGCGGAAGTCAACATCCGCCGGGATTCCGGCTTCGCGCAGGCGGCCAAGCTGGCCGGCAATTCCGATGTTCGGGTGCTGGCGCTGCACATTTTCCCGAACGCGCTGCCACCGATGATGGTGCAGGTCTCGCTCAATCTCGGCTGGGCGATCCTTAATGCCGCCGGGCTGAGCTTCATCGGTCTCGGCGTCCGGCCACCCACGGCGGAATGGGGCATCATGGTCGCGGAAGGTGCGAACTTCATTGTGTCCGGCGAATGGTGGCTGGCGATCTTTCCCGGATTTGCGCTGATGTTCGCCGTTTTTACCTTCAACCTCCTGGGAGACGGGCTGCGCGACATTGTCGACCCCCGGCAGCGCTCATGAGCCTTCTGTCGATCAAGGACCTGAAAGTTTCTTTCAAGACCCGGCGCGGCGACGTCGATGCGGTGCGAGGTGTGTCGCTCGAGGTTGCCAAGGGCGAAGTGCTCGGCATTGTCGGTGAATCCGGATCCGGGAAGTCGGTCACCTCCTATGCGCTGATGCGGCTTCTGGAAAGCAACGGCCGCATCACCGGCGGCGCGTTGACCTACGGCGGCATCGATTTGCGAACCGTCAGGGAAAGCACGATGCGAGACCTGCGTGGCCGGGAAATCTCGATGATCTTCCAGAATCCGCGTGCGGCCCTTAATCCGATCCGCAAAGTCGGGCACCAGATCGAGGATGTGCTGCGCCGGCACGCCAAAGCCACGCGATCAAATGCGCGGTCCGAGGCTATCAAGGCGCTGGAGGCGGTCCGGATCCGGGACGCAGAGGCACGCTACAATGCTTACCCGTTCGAACTTTCTGGCGGCATGTGCCAGCGCATAGTCATCGCGCTTGCGCTCGCTTGTGATCCCAAGCTGCTGATTGCCGACGAGCCGACCACCGGCCTCGACATTACCACCCAGAAGGCGGTGATGGACCTGATTGCCGAGCTGATTACCGAGCGTGGTATGAGCGCCATGGTGATCACGCATGATCTCGGCCTTGCCGCGCAGTATTGCGGCCGGATTGCGGTGATGAAGGACGGCGAGGTCGTCGAGGAAGGCGATGCCGAGCATTTGTTCGCGGCACCCCGGCATGCCTATACCCGCAAGCTGGTGGATGCTACGCCGCGGGCGGGAGCTTCCGTGCGCTCGTTGTTGCCTGTGGACTTGCGTTCGCCGGCTCCGGTTCTCACGCCCTCTGAGGCACCGCTTCTTGATGTCCGGGACCTCGTGAAAACCTACCAGGGCAAGTCCGGTCCCGTGCATGCGGTCAAGGGCATTTCCTTCACAGTGAAGAAGGGCCAGAGCGTTGGTCTCGTTGGCGAAAGCGGATGCGGCAAATCGACGACCTCGTCCATCCTCGTGCGGCTCACGGACCCGACCAGTGGCGAAATTCTCTTCAACGGTGAGGACCTTGCGAAAACGCCCGCAAAGGCGTTCGCTCGTGATACCCGCCGATCAAGGATCCAGATGGTGTTTCAGGACGCCACCGACAGCTTCAATCCACGGCACACGGCGCGCCATTCCATCGGCGAACCTTTGGCGCGCCTGACAGGGCTGTCCGGCAAGCATCGCCGGGCGCGAATCGAGGAGCTGGCGGACTTGGTCGGCCTACCGCGCCCACTTCTCGACCGGTTCCCGCACCAGCTGTCAGGTGGGCAGAAAGCGCGTGTCGGCATTGCGCGGGCGATCGCGGTCGATCCGGATTTTCTCATTCTCGATGAACCGACCGCAGCATTGGACGTCTCCATCCAGGCGATCGTGCTCAACCTGTTGGTCGACCTTAGGGCAAGGCTCGGTATCAGCTACCTCTTTGTCAGCCACGACCTGCATGTCGTGCGCCTGCTCTGTGACCATGTCATCGTCATGCGGGACGGCGAGATCGTCGAGGAGGGACCTGCCGACAAGGTTATGGAGATGCCCGCCCATCCCTATACCCAGGAATTGCTGGCCGCTGCGCCGGCCCCGCCTGTCCTGGCGGAGCCGGCCAGTTCCGCCGCCGAATGAGAACAAGAGACATTGAGGACAAAAATGTTCGATCTTCCCTTTACGCTTTCATCCCTGAAGACCGCCTATTCTGGCGGAGCAAGCCCCGCGGATATTGTCGAGGAAGTCTACAGGCGGATCGAAACCATCGACGATCCGGGCATTTTCATCTATCTCCTCGACAAGCAGGAAGTGCTTGAGCAGGCGGCCGAACTCGGCGCGTTCAACGCCACGAAACCGCTCTGGGGTATTCCCTTTGTCATCAAGGACAATATCGACGCGGGTGGCAAACCGACCACGGCCGCTTGTCCAGCCTACGAGTATCAGGCCAGGGAAGATGCCTTTGTCGTCAGGAACCTGCGCCAGGCGGGCGCACTTCTGATCGGCAAGACGAATCTCGACCAGTTCGCGACCGGGCTGGTCGGCGTGCGATCTCCCTACCAGCCGCCAAAAAATTCCGTCGACCCGGCTATCGTTCCGGGTGGCTCATCTTCCGGGTCCGCCGTTGCGGTCGGTCATGGCATCGTCAGTTTCTCGCTCGGAACGGATACGGCCGGCTCCGGCCGGGTGCCGGCGGCGCTCAACAACATCGTCGGCCTGAAGCCGACGCTCGGCGCTCTCTCCGCATCCGGTGTTGTACCGGCCTGCCGCACACTCGACACGATTTCGATTTTCGCCCTCACGGTGGAGGATGCCTACACCGCATATCAGGCTGCCGCCGGTTACGACGAAGCCGATGCCTATTCCAGAAAGATCGCCGCTCCGGACCTGTCACCGGTGCCGCCCAGCCTGCGGATCGGCATACCGGATGCGGGATCAATCGAGTTCTGCGGAGATGCCGTCCAGGAACAGTCCTTCCGCGACACGGTCGCACTGCTGAGGGCGGAAGGGGCAGAGATCGTCGAGGTCGATTTCACGCCCTTCTACGATGTCGCACACATGCTTTACGAGGGGGCCTGGGTCGCCGAGCGGCATACGGTCATCGAAGAACTGATGAACGAGAATCTGGAGGCAGTCCACCCGGTGACCCGCAAAATCGTCGGGGCTGCGCTAGACCTGAGTGCGACGGACGCGTTCCGGGGGTTCTACCGGCTGAAGGAGCTTGCCCGGAAAACGGAGCCGGTCCTGGCTGAATTGGATCTTCTGTGCGTACCGACCATGCCGACCTTCTACAGCGTGGCCGATCTCGAAGCCGATCCGGTTGGTCCGAATTCGCGAAACGGCACCTACACCAATTTCGTCAACCTTCTGGACATGTGTGGCCTCGCTGTGCCGGTGAAACCGCGTTCGGACGGACGGCCGGGCAACGTGACCCTGTTGGCGTCCGCGGGCCGCGACGGTTTCCTGGCTGCGGTCGGCAGCCGGCTGGAACAGATGGCGCCGCACACGCTTGGTGCGACAGGCTGGGCGCTGCCCGCCCCGGCAGATCTTCAACCCGCTCCCGATACCAGTGAGATCGCCATTGCGGTCTGTGGCGCACACATGTCCGGTATGGCGCTGAACGGCGAATTGACTGGGCGCGGCGGGCGCTTTCTGAAGTCTGCCGAGACCAGCGATGCCTATTCACTTTTTGCGCTTACGGGCGGTCCGCCGAAACGGCCCGGTCTCGTGCGTGGACCTGCGGGCTCAGGTGCCGCGATCGAGTTGGAAGTCTGGGCGCTGCCCGCCACGGAAGTGGGCGGGTTCCTGGCCGGTATTCCGGCGCCGCTCGGCCTGGGTACGGTGGACCTCTCCGACAGTACCAGTGTGACCGGCTTCATCTGCGAGGCCGCCGGGGTTGAGCGCGCGGAGAACATTTCCCATCTCGGCAGCTGGCGGAAATTCATTGCGTCGGTGACGGCGCAGCAGCCCGTTGCGGCGGCTGAGTGAAAAGGCGGATGCGCAGGATGACTGACCTGGATCTTCCGATCATCGATCTAAAGCCGCTGGTGTCCGGCGCGCCGGGTGGTCTTGAGACCGTCGCTGCGGAGATCGGCTGCGCGGCCCGCGAAACCGGGTTTTTCTATGTGAAGAACCACGGGGTCGATCAGGTCCTGATCGGGGAGGTCTTCGCGGCGGCACATAAGCTCTTTGCGCAGCCGCTGGATGCCAAGATGGCGCTGACGAAGGATTTCTTCAAAACCAATCGTGGCTATGTGCCGATGAAGGGAGAAAATCTTGATCCGACGAAACCGTCCGACCTGAAGGAAGCGTTTAATATCGGGCTCGACCTTGCTGAGGACGATCCGCGGATCCTTGCCGGGGAACCCTTCCGGGCTGTCAATCTCTGGCCCGACCTGCCCGGTTGGAAGGAGGTCGTGTTGGCCTATTTCAACGCCGTCTGGATGTTGGGGCAGCAGATGCACAGGGCGGTCGCAGCGGATCTCGGAGCGCATCCGGACTTCTTCGAAGACAAGCTCGATGCGCCGATGGCAACGCTTCGGCTGCTGCATTACCCGCCGCAGCACGCTGGCGCGGAAAAGGGGCAGATCGGCGCGGGAACCCACACGGATTACGGCAACATTACAATATTGCTACCCGATGCTGTCGGCGGTCTGGAAGTGCGACGGCGGGACGGCGTCTGGCTCAAGGCGCCCACGCTGGAAGGTGCCTTTGTCTGCAACATCGGCGACTGCCTGATGCGCTGGACAAACGATGTCTATGTGTCGACGCCTCACCGGGTGGTCAATGCAAGTGGTCTTGAGCGTTACTCGATCGCGTTCTTTCTGGACCCCAATCCGGATGCGGACGTGGCCTGTCTGCCCAGCTGCGTAGCACCGGGCGATGAAGCGAAATATGACCCGATCTCGGGTGCCGATTACCTGAAATCCAAACTCGACGCGAGCTATGAGCCGGTGAAGGCGGCCACGGGTCATGTCCGAATTGAATGAAATATAATCAAAAACAGCAAGTGATTAATAAATAGGCAAAATCAAAAGTGCCGTTCACTTGAAAAGGCTTGGGGTAATGGCCCGGGGACTGGGGAAGGAACAGGAAAACAACTTGTAAGTCAGCACCTTGAAAGATTCCGGACTGTTGTGCCCGGAGCAGGGCGAGTTGGCACAGGGATTGCTAAAATTAACCAGAGGCAAGACGGAGGCAGGCGGGTACTGCGTGGCTTCGTCATAATACGGAGGACGTCATGTCTAAATTCGAACTCTCTCGCCGAACCATCCTGAAATCATCCGCAGCCGGCCTTGCCGCGTTGTCCTCGGCCGGGTTGCCGCGGCTGGCGCAAGCGTCAGAGCTGACTGTCGGCATTGTCTATGTCGGTCCGCGTGACGACTTCGGTTGGAACCAGGCTCATGCCGTTGCCGCCACCGCCCTGAAGGACGTGCCGGGCGTAACGGTGGTGGAAGAGGAAAACGTGCCGGAAACGATCGCGGTTCAGAAATCCATGGAATCCATGATTAACCTGGACGGCGCCAAGCTGATCTTCGCGACCTCCTTCGGCTACTACAAACCGTTCGTGCTGGATCTGGCGGCGAAATATACCGACGTCGAATTCCGCCACGCTGCACCGCTCTGGACCGAGGCCGACCCGAAGAATGCCGGCAGCTATTTCGGATATCTCGACCAGGCGCATTATGTAGACGGTGTTGCTGCTGGCCTGTCGACGACAAGCAACAAGCTCGGTTTTGTCGCAGCCAAACCGATCGGCACAGTCCTGCGCAACATCAATTCCTTCCTTTTGGGCGCACGCAAGGTCAATCCGGAAGCCACGGTCCAGGTGATCTTCACCGGTGAATGGTCGATGCCGGTTCGCGAAGCCGAGGCCGCCAACGCCCTGGTCGATGCCGGTTGCGATGTGCTCACCTGTCATGTCGACGGACCGAAGGTGGTGATCGAAACTGCCGAGTCCCGCGGCATCAAGTGCTGTGGCCACAATGCCTCCCAGGCACCTCTGGCACCGAATGGCTTTATCACCGGCGCGGAATACAAGTGGGAGACCATTTACAAGATGTTCGCCACGGATCTGGCCGAGGGCGAGCCGTTGCCGAACTTCACTGGCGGCGGGTTCGATGTCGATTTCGTGCGCTCCACGCCTTACGGCGCTGGCGCGACGGAAGCCGCAATCGCGGCCGCTGACGCGGCCCGCGCGGACGTCAAGGCCGGTAAGTCGATCTTTGTCGGCCCGATCAACAAACAAGACGGTTCGCCGCTATTGGCTGCAGGCGCCAGCTTCGAAAATTACGAACCCTCCCTCGACCAGACCGACTACCTGATCGAAGGCGTGATCGGCTCGATCACCTGATCGAAGAAAACCGCCACATTGGACGAGCCCGTTGGAAAACGGGCCTCCGGTGTGGCCAGGAACTCGGTGCGTCTGTCGACGAATGGTGTGGCAGCAGCCCAATCTTCAGGGAGAAGGTATGGCAGATACCACGGAAACACCCGGCATTGCCGTTCAATCCAGCTTCGCGGCCGATCTTCTGGATAGGTTTCGACGCTCGGCGGAATATGTGGTGATTCCCCTTCTGGCGCTGGTCTTTTCTGGCATCCTTTTCTCCATTTTCCTGCTCACACTCGGCAAGTCTCCAGCTGACTTCTTCTCGCTGGTTTGGCGCGGCGGCTTCGGCACGAGTTTTTCCTGGCAGAACACACTGGTGCGCTCCGCGCCGTTCATTTTCACGGCGCTGTGCGTTGCCGTTCCGGCGCGGCTCGGGCTTGTCATCATCGGCGGCGAGGGCGCGCTGGTGCTCGGCGGTTTCGCTGCAGCTGCGATCGCCATTCCCATGGTCGACTGGGCGCCCGGCTTCCTGCTGCTCGGTGTCATGGTGATCGCCGCCATGCTGGCGGGTGGCCTCTGGATCGGCTGCGTCGGTGCGCTGCGCCACTACCGGGGTGTCAACGAGACTATCGCCTCGTTGCTGATGTTCTACATTGCCGTCTCGATCCTGAATTTCTTCGTCGAAGGCGCCCTGCGCGATCCCTCCGATCCGAACAAGCCGTCAACACGGCCGATCGGCTCGGACAACATGATCGGCGCAATCCCCGGCACGGACGTGCACTGGGGACTGCTGATCGGCGTTGTCCTGTGCGGGCTGCTCTATCTGCTGATGAACCGGACCACCTTCGGCTTTGCCGCTCAGATCGCCGGCGGCAATCTCAGGGCCGCCCAGGCGCAGGGCCTGCCTGTTGGTCGGCTGGTCGTGGTGTCCTGCGCAATCGCGGGGGCCTGCGCGGGGCTTGCCGGTTTCTTCGAGGTGGCGGCCATACACGGTAAGGCCAATGCCTCGCTGATCGCGGGCTACGGCTTTACCGGGATCCTTGTTTCGTTTCTCGCACGCCACAATCCACTGGTGATCATACCCGTGGCCATCTTCCTCGGAGGCATCGCCGCTTCGGGTGGGTTGATCCAACGGCGTATGGACCTGCCGGATGCAACGGTGCTGGTCCTGCAGGGGCTGCTGTTTCTGGTCATCCTGGTGTCCGAAACCTTCTACGGACGCTTTGCCATCTTCAGGTCGAAAGGAGGGGTGCTGTGAGCGGCGACGCGGGTCTCATGACCGTGCTTCTGGCGATGTTTGCCGGAGCCATCCGGGTTTCGACCCCGTTCCTGTTCGTCAGTCTGGGTGAAATGCTGACGGAGAAATCCGGCCGCATCAATCTGGGTCTCGAGGGGACACTCGTCTTCGGTGCCATGTCCGGTTACGCGATTTCTTATCACACGGGCTCACCCTGGCTGGGCGTGCTCGTCGCCGGCATCTGCGGCTCGGGCTTCGGGGCACTGCACGGCTATCTGTGCAAGCTGCCGAAGGTCAACGACATTGCCATCGGCATCGCCCTGATGCTGTTCGGCACGGGCCTCGCCTTCTTTTTCGGCAAGGCCTATATCCAGCCATCCGCACCGCGCTTGCCGTCGATCTCCTTCGGCACCTGGAGCGAACATCCGGGCGTACGCCAGGCACTGGAAATCAATCCGCTGTTCCTGCTTGGCATCGCGCTGGCCGTGTTCCTTTGGTGGGCGCTCAAGAACACCCGGTACGGCCTGACCATCCGCACCACCGGTGACAGTGCACCGGCAGCCCTCGCGCTCGGCATCAATGTCGACAAGGTCCGGTTGCTGTCGACCATGGCGGGCGGGTTTTTCGCCGGCATCGGCGGTTCCTTCCTGTCGCTCTACTATCCGGGCAGCTGGACGGAAGGTCTGTCGTCGGGTCAGGGCCTGATGGCGGTTGCGTTGGTGATCTTTGCCAGGTGGAACCCGATCGCCTGCTTCTGGGCGGCGCTGCTCTTCGGCGCGGCAGGGGCGCTCGGACCAGCGCTGCAGTCCATCGGCATCTCGCGCGGCTATCACTTCTTCAATGCGGCGCCCTATATCCTCACCCTCTTGATCATGATTGCGAGCTCCTCACCGAGGCGGTCCCTTAAGGGTGCGCCGGGCGAACTCTCGATCACCAAATAAGGAGCCACGACATGAGCGGACTTGGTGGACTGAATAAAGCCCCGAACGGCGTGGTCCTGGGCATGGTGCAGCTGCAGCTGCCGACGGTGGTGAGCGAGGTCGACCTTGCGAACCAGACGCAGGTGATCGTCGACATGGTGGCCAAGGCACGGCGCAACATGCCGAGCATGGATATGGTCGTCTTTCCTGAATACGCCCTGCACGGCCTGTCTATGGACATCAACCCGGACATCATGTGCTCGCTCGACGGGCCGGAGGTTGCCGCCTTCAAGCAGGCCTGTGTCGACAACGACATCTGGGGCTGCTTCTCCATCATGGAGCTGAATCCCGGCGGCATGCCCTACAATTCCGGGCTGATCATCGACAATACCGGCGAGCTGAAGCTCTATTATCGCAAGATGCATCCATGGGTGCCGGTGGAGCCGTGGGAGCCAGGAGACCACGGCATTCCGGTGATCGACGGCCCGAACGGCTGCAGGATGGCGCTGATCATCTGCCATGACGGCATGTTTCCGGAAATGGCCCGCGAATGCGCTTACAAAGGCGCGGAAATCATGATCCGGACAGCTGGCTACACGGCCCCGATCCGTGACAGTTGGAAATTCACCAACCAGTCCAACGCGTTCTGCAATCTCATGGTGACTGCCAATGTCTGCATGTGCGGCACTGACGGAACTTTCGACAGTATGGGCGAGGGCATGATCGTCAATTTCGACGGCACAATCCTGGCCCATGGTACCAACGGTCGGCCGAACGAGATCATCACCGCCGAGGTCCGGCCGGATCTCGTGCGCGAGGCACGCGTCAATTGGAGCGTGGAAAACAATATCTACCAGTTTGGCCATCGCGGCTATGTTGCCGTGAAGGGCGGGGCGCAGGACTGTCCCTACACCTACATGACTGATCTCGCGGCGGGTCGGTACCGGTTGCCGTGGGAAGACAAGGTCCTGCACACGGACGGAACCTCCTGCGGCTTCGAAGAGCCGGTGCGGGTTTTCGGTGAAAAAGCCCTCAGCGACGCGGCGGAGTGACTTACATGAGCCTTGCGCAAACGCTCGATGCGGACGAGGTCAAGGGGCAGGTCGCCTCGGTTCCCTATAGCTGGCCCTATAACGGTGATCTCAGGCCGGAGAACACGGCGCTGATCATCATAGACATGCAGACCGATTTCTGCGGCAAGGGCGGCTATGTAGACAGCATGGGCTACGATATCGGCCTGACACGCGCGCCGATCGTGCCGATCGGCAAGGTGCTCGCGGCCATGCGTGCCAGAGGCTATCACATCATTCACACCCGCGAGGGGCACCGCCCGGATCTCGCCGATCTGCCGGCCAACAAGCGCTGGCGGTCCCAACAGATCGGAGCGGGGATAGGTGACCCGGGTCCCTGCGGCAAGATCCTGGTTCGCGGCGAGCCAGGCTGGGAGATCATTCCCGAACTTGCGCCGGCCGACGGCGAACCGGTTATCGACAAACCGGGCAAGGGCTCCTTCTGCGCCACGGACCTGGAACTGCTGCTCAGAACCCGAGGCATCGACAACCTGATCCTGACCGGAATCACCACCGATGTTTGCGTGCACACCACCATGCGCGAGGCCAATGACCGCGGCTTTGAATGTCTGATTGTGTCGGATTGCTGCGCGGCGACCGATCCAGGCAATCACGAGGCGGCGCTGAAGATGGTGACCATGCAGGGCGGGGTTTTCGGTGCGGTCGCCGACAGCGACGCGCTGCTGGCCGGACTGGAACTTGCCGTCGGAGGAGCGCCGAAATGAGTGTTGCACAGTTCGCGGCCCCGGAGTTCCGAGCCATTGGCGTTGAAACCCTCGGCATGACCAAGGTGTTTGCGAGCCTGACCGCACTCGACGACGTGTCGATCCGGGTCACACCCGGGTCCTTTCACGCGCTTTTGGGCGAGAACGGTGCCGGGAAATCCACGCTCGTCAAATGCATGATGGGCTTCTACCAGCCGACAAGCGGCACGATGCTGGTCGACGACAGCGAAGTCGAGATCCCCAATCCACGCGCAGCACATGCGCTCGGGATCGGCATGGTCTATCAGCATTTCACGCTTGTGCCGTCCCTGACCGCGGCGGAAAACCTTGTCATCGCCCGCGCCGACACCCCGGCGGTGATCGACTGGAAGAGTGAACGCAGGGCGCTCAATGCTTTTCTCGAGACAACACCCTTCAAGGTCCCGCTGGATGTACAGGTCTCGAGCCTTTCCGCGGGTGAAAAGCAGAAGCTGGAGATTCTGAAGCAGCTCTACCTCGATCAGCGCTTCCTGATCCTCGACGAGCCGACATCGGTGCTGACGCCGGACGAGGCGGACGAGGTGCTCGGGCTCCTGCGCGGCATGACCGAAGCGGGCGAGCTCACCATTCTTATGATCACCCACAAGTTTCGGGAAGTGACGGCCTATGCCGATGATGTCACGGTGCTGCGGCGCGGGCGTGTCGTCGACAGTGGCCGGGTTCAGGATCTCTCCGTCGAGGAAATGAGCCGCATGATGATCGGCGAAACGGAGATCCGCGAAAGCGCGGCCCGGGTAGACCAGCCGGAGAAGGCCCTGAAGCTGGAGCTTGCCGGTCTGTTCGCGGATGACGATTCTGAGCTGCCTGCCATTGAGGCGATCAGCCTGAAGATCCACGCGGGTGAGATCCTCGGCATCGCAGGTGTTTCCGGCAATGGCCAGTCCGAGTTGATCGAGGTCCTGTCCGGGCAGCGGCAGCCAACGGACGGACGGATTTTCGTCGACAAGCAGCCCTATGAACCGGAGCGGGACCAAATGGACCGGTTCAAGGTGTTCGGCTTTTCCGAGGAACCCTTGAAAAACGTGGCCGTGCCAAACATGAGCGTTGCGGAAAACATGGCCTTCCGAACCTTCGACAAGGCACCGATCTCGCCTTTCAAGGGCTGGCTTTCGCCGCCGCCGATGCGCAAGCGGGCACGAGAGCTGATTGCCGCCTACCGGGTCAAGACCCCCTCGACCGAAGAGCCGATCGAGAACCTCTCCGGCGGCAACGTGCAGCGGGCGATCCTGGCGCGGGAATTGTCTCACGAGGTCGATATCCTCATCGTCGCCAACCCGTGTTTCGGGCTCGATTTTGCCTCGGTCGCGGAAATCCGGGCGCAGATCATGGACCAGCGCAACAAGGGTGCCGCCATCCTTCTAGTGTCCGAGGATCTCGACGAGATTCTGGAGCTTGCAGACACGGTCGCGGTCATGTCGGAAGGCAGGGTCACCTACCAGTCGCCTATGACGGAAACGGACAGGGCAACGATCGGCCATGCAATGGCGGGGCATCACTGATGATCACGGTCGATGCTTCGCCTTTCGAGTTCACGTTTGACCCCGCCGCAACGGCCCTGGTCGTCATCGACATGCAGCGGGATTTCATAGAGCCGGGCGGCTTCGGCGAGACGCTCGGCAACGACATCTCCCACATGCAACGGGCCATCGCCCCAACGGCAATGCTGCTTCGCTTGTTCAGGGAGGAGGGCTGGCCTGTCATCCATACGCGGGAGACGCATGCGCAGGACCTGAGCAACTGTCCGCCCGCCAAACGGGACCGTGGCAGCCCGGCGCTTCGGATTGGCGACATCGGGCCTATGGGGCGGATCCTGATCCAGGGCGAGCCGGGTGCCGAGATCATCGCCGAGTGCGCGCCGGTCGCCGGGGAAACCGTCATCGACAAACCTGGCAAGGGCGCGTTCTACGCAACGGAGCTGGGCATCATCCTGGAAGGGCTTGGTGCGAGAAGCCTGGTCTTTGCCGGCGTCACCACGGAAGTCTGCGTCCAGACAACCATGCGCGAGGCCAATGACCGCGGCTTCGAATGTCTCCTGATCGAGGAGGCGACGGAAAGCTATTTCCCTGCGTTCAAGGCGGCGACACTCGACATGATCCGCGCGCAGGGCGGCATTGTCGGCTGGACCGCGCCGCTGGCTTCGTTCGAAAAAGCAATACAGCAATAACGGGAGTGTCCATGAGCGCTGAATTCGATGCCAATTCGCATGTCGCCCACATGGAAAAAATCATGGGGCTGGCCATTGAGGACGACTGGCGTCCCGTCGTGGAAGCCCATATCGCCGCCACGCAGAAAGCCGCAGAACTTGTGCTGTCCTTCCCACTCGGGGAAGACATCGAAGCTGCTCCGGTGTTCGAGGCATGAGCGCTGTACCGGAAAGCGCGGCCGCGATTGCCTCCGCCGTCGGATCTGGCGAGCTGAGGGCAGTCGACGTCGTCCGGTCGTCGCTGTCGCGGATCGAGACGCTCAACCCGGTTTTCAATGCGTTCACCGATGTGACCGCGGATCGGGCCATGGCCGAGGCCGAGAGCGTTGATGCTGCGATTGCCGTCGGTGCGGATCTGCCTCTGGCCGGGGTGCCTTTCGCGGTCAAGAACCTGTTCGACATCAAGGGTTTGGTGACCCGGGCCGGGTCGAAGATCAACCTGGAAAACCTGCCGGCCACGACCGATGCGACCCTGACAACCAAGCTGTGCCGGGCCGGCGGTATCCTGATGGGCGGCTTGCACATGGGCGAATACGCCTATGACTTTACCGGCGAAAACGCACATGACGGGAATTGCCTCAATCCGCACGATCCCGGCCGCATGAGCGGTGGCTCCTCTTCCGGAGCCGGTTCGGCGGTGGCCAGCGGCATGGTTCCCGTTACCCTCGGTTCGGACACCAACGGCTCCATCCGCGTGCCCTCTTCTTTCTGCGGCCTGTTCGGGCTGAAACCTACCTATGGCCGTCTGTCGCGCCACGGAACCTTTCCGTTTGTCGGCAGTCTCGATCATCTCGGCCCTCTGGCCCGCTCGGCGCAGGATCTTGCGCTGGTGTTCGATGCGCTGCAGGGACGCGACATCAGCGATCCGGCCCAACCGGATCGGCCGGTCCTGTCAACGGGCGGGGAGCTGGTAAAGGGCACGGATGGCCTGCGGATCGCCGTCGCCGGAGGCTATTTCAGGCAGAAAGCCGAACCGGAAGCTCTTGCTGCCGTGGACGCGGTTGCCAACGCGCTTGGCGTCTCGGCTGAAATCGACATTCCCGAAGCTGCGAGGGCGCGCGCGTCCGCCTATGTGATCACTGTGGCGGAAGGTGCCGCCCTTCATCTCGAGCGGATCACCAACAGGCCGCAGGACTTCGATCCGGACACGCGCGACAGGTTCCTGTCCGGCACCATGGTCCCTGCCCTCTGGGTGCAACAGGCACAGCGCTTCCGAAGCTGGTTCCGGGCGATGATGCGCGGCATCTTCGAGCATGTCGATGCCTTACTGGCACCAGCAACGCCGTTCTCGGCGCTTCCCTCCGGAACGAAAACCATCACGCTCGACGGGGAGACTATGCCCGCGCGGCCGAATATCGGCCTCTTCACCCAACCGATCTCCTTTATCGGCCTGCCTGTCGTCGCGGTGCCGGTCTGGCTTGAAGAGGCTTCGCTTCCGATCGGCGTCCAGGTGATCGCACCGGCGTGGCGGGAGGATATCGCGCTCAGGATTGCGTCGCGCCTCGAACGGGACGGCACCTGCAAAGCGCCAGTCGCGGCCCCGCGGGCCGAACTTGTGAGCCAGGAGACATGATCATGGACAACGCGCGCTGGGCGGGCCGGAATCAGGACAAGGACAAAATCCGGCAGGCGGTCTGGGCCGGTCTCGAAGACAGCGGGACCAGCATTGGGCCCGCTTTCAGCTGCATCCCGAATTTCGCCGGCGCGGACCTGGCGGCTCGCAACCTTGCCAGGCTGCCGGAATGGCAGGCGGCCAGGGTCGTCAAGTGCAATCCCGATCCGCCGCAGATTCCGGTCCGGCTGCGCGCGCTCTACGAGGGCAAGATCGTCTATGCGCCCGTTCCGGAACTCCTGAAGCCTTTTCCCTTCGTCCGGCTGGACCCCGAAACACTTGCGCGCAAAGGCATCCAGTTCGAACTGGCGGCGACCTCGCAAGGCTTCGTCGAACATGGCGACCCGGTCGAGTTCGAGGATATGGAGCTTCTGGATTTTGTTGTCGTCGGTTGCGTTGCGGTCAGCCGTCAGGGCGCGCGCACGGGAAAGGGCGGCGGATTTGCCGACCTGGAACTCGGCATCTTCCGTGAACTCTCGAAGCTGAAACCGGACGCGCCGATCACGACGACGGTGCATTCTTCACAGGTCGTCGACAACGACCGGCTGGTGATGATGGGTCATGACAGCCCGCTGCATGCCATCGCGACGGAAGCGGAACTTATCGAGACCGGGACGGCCTTCGCACAGCCGCGCGGTGTCGCCTGGGATAAAGTGCAGCCGGACCAGTACCGGGACATCCCGTTCCTAAATAAACTGCGTGCACGCATGGAAACTGCAGGGAGCCAGGACTGATGGAGATCAACATCGCAGCCGTTAAGGCAGAGGTCGAGGCGGTTTTCGAGGAATATGAGACGGCGCTGGTGAGCAATGATGTCGATACGCTGGACCGGCTGTTCCTGAACGCGCCGACCACGATCCGCTATGGCGGTGGGGAAAATCTCTACGGCTACGCTGAAATCGCCGCGTTCCGGTCGGCAAGGGCCGGTGGCAATCTTGATCGGACATTGGCCAAGACCGTCATTACCACCTACGGAGCCGATTTTGCGACAGCTGCAACGCTCTTCTACCGCGACCCGTCTCCGGGCAAGGTCGGCCGCCAGATGCAGACCTGGGTCAGGACGGATGCAGGATGGCAGGTCGTGGCGGCTCATGTCAGCGTGATCGACGAATACGCCTGAGCCGGAAGGTCGATGCCCTGCAAAGCCAGCTGAAACTTTCAAAACGCGCCGAAGAACCATAAGCGCAATTCTCCAGAAGGGGAAAGCACTACGACCATATCAAACAGGAACCAAACCTGCGGGCATTCTTCGTGAAACAAACACGGCCCAAAAAGAAAGGTTGGATGGCAATGTTAGCCTTGTTGCCTTGCTCTCAGGAATTGAAATGACGCAGTGCAGCAAATTGATTGCATAAAAAATAGTCCTGCGCATAATGGCGGCATGAATGGTGGTTTGTCCATACTGGTCATAGATGACAACAAGATCCGAGCGTCGATCATCGAAGAAGGCTTGCAGGACGCGGGACATGACAAAGTCATTGTCGTTCATCAGATGGACGGTCTCGTTCGGCAAATTGCCGACATCAATCCCGATGTAATTGTTATCGATCTGGAAAATCCAAATCGCGATCAGCTCGAACACATGTTTCAGGTGTCACGGGCGGTTCACAGACCGATTGCCATGTTCGTGGACAGTGCCGACAGTCAGTCGATTGAAGCTGCAGTCGATGCCGGTGTCTCGGCGTATGTTGTTGACGGGCTCCGACGGGAACGGGTCAAGCCCATACTGGATATGGCGATCAGCCGCTTCCGCGCTTTTTCAAAACTTGCGAGTGACCTTGAAGAAGCGCGAACAGAACTTGCCGATCGGAAAACTGTCGACCGGGCCAAAGGTATCTTGATGAAATCGAAAGGGCTGTCAGAGCAGGAGGCCTACGATCTTCTGCGCAGAACAGCCATGAACCAAAGCCGCAAGATTATAGATGTCGCGCAAAGTCTGGTTATCGCCAGCGGTTTGCTGGGAGACTAGATCATGACAGTCAGATTGAACGGTCGGGGAGGAGCGGCCTACCAGGGGAGCGAAGAGTAATGGACCCTAAGTTAAGACCCGTCATAGCTGGTTTCATTCCGTTGCTTGATTGCGCTGTTCCGGTAATTGCCGCTGAGAAGGGATTTGCCGAGGAAGAGGGGGTTGCTCTTAAACTGGTCCGCGAAACTTCCTGGGCAAACATTCGAGATCGCATCTCGGTCGGTCATTTCGATGTTGCTCACATGCTTGCCCCGATGCCGATCGCTGCGACGCTCAATCTCACGAGTTTGGCGGTCCCCATGAAAGCTCCAATGCTTCTGGGCCTCGGAGGTAACGCCATCACGGTGTCGATGGACCTGTGGCAGCAAATGACCGACTCTGGAGCTGATTTGAAAGGGGATCCGGTTACAACTGGCAAAGCATTGGCATCCATAATCTTTTCGCGGCACTCCGACGGAAATCCGCCTTTGCGGTTTGGTGTCGTGCATCCCTTTTCCGGGCATGCTTACGAACTTCGATATTGGCTGGCGGCAGCAGGCGTCGATCCGGACACTCATGTTGAGATTTCAGTCCTTGCGCCTCAGGTCATGGCAGATGCGTTGCAAGCAAAGCAGATTGACGGATACTGCGTTGGCGAACCATGGAATACGGCGGCGGTTTCGGCGGGAACCGGTCGGATTGTCACATACAAACAAGCGATCTGGCCGGATAGTCCTGAAAAAGTACTGGGTGTGACGCATACTTGGGCGGAACGTAATCCCGAAACACTTGCTGCCTTGCTACGCGCATTTTCAGCGGCGGCCGAATGGTGCGCATCTCCGGAAAACGCCGAGCAACTGGCTGGCATACTCTCCCGTCCGGATCTTCTTTCTTGTCCAAGGGAAATTTGCATGCCTGCAATCACCGGACAGATGCGTTTCGATATTGGCGAGCCGGAGTTATCCCAACCTGATTTTTTGAGTTTTTCCGGAGGCTCCAAAGCGGCGCCAATGCCCGCCCATGGCCGATGGTTTTTTGAACAAATGGTGCGTTGGGGACAGGCGTCTGCATCTGAAGAGGCCTTCAGTCAGGCGGAAGCAGTTTTTTCTCCGCAGATCTACCGGTCTGCGCTCGGGCTTGAGGAAAGTTGGCTGGAGCCCGCGATCAAACTCTTTGATGCCTAGCGCCAACGAGATGCTCTGTTCAGTCGTTACACCATCCCTTTGAAAGAGATTGGAGACTGCCGAAGCGTTCCCTTGCACCATGATGTGTGAGCGGATCGGGTGCAGATGATATGAAGTGCGACCCTTGTTACCAGGGTATCGGATCAGACTTGCGAATGAGCCGGTAAACAAACACTGGATTTCGCTGCGTTGCACAAAAAAAGATCATTTGCCTGCAGCATTAGCTGACTAAACGAGCAGGTTAGGGAAATGCATCGAGACCATATTTTCAATTAAGTGTCTGTTTTTAAGCAATAAAGAAAGTTTTCCACGAACTGGCACACTTCATGCTTTTAATGTCGCGTGGCCGACGTTGGCCCAACCGATATCGCGTCCATCGAAGGGCGCACAGGCAAAGCCGCCGCTCTGATCTGCATGTTTCCTCCTCCCATACATGCAGGGTCAGTCGGCGGCTTTTCTTTTGTTTGGCCCCAATGCCAAGGCAGCGGGGCAAAAGAGGGAACAGGACGTGACAATGGCAAAAACCTTCCAGATGACTCGCCGGGTTGCTCTTGGCGCACTCATGGCTGCAACCGCCTTGGTGCCGTCTTCCGGCGCATTTGCAGAAATGCTTGATGTCGAAAAAGATGAATTGACCTTCGGTTTCATCAAACTGACAGATATGGCACCGCTCGCGGTCGCCTATGAACTTGGCTATTTCGAAGAAGAAGGGCTCTTTGTAACCCTGGAGCCTCAGGCGAACTGGAAAGTTCTGCTGGATCGGGTCATCACAGGTGAACTTGATGGCGCACATATGCTGGCCGGTCAGCCGCTTGCGGCCACGATTGGTTTCGGCACCAATGCGCATATCGTTACACCGTTCTCCATGGATCTCAACGGCAACGGCATCACCGTTTCCAATGAGATTTGGGAAATGATGAAGCCGAACATTCCGAAGATGGATGATGGGCGCCCGCAGCATCCGATTTCAGCAAAAGCGCTGAAGCCCGTGGTCGACAAGTTCATTGACGAGGGCAAGCCGTTCAACATGGGGATGGTTTTCCCGGTTTCCACGCACAATTACGAACTGCGTTACTGGCTTGCGTCGGGTGACATTCATCCAGGTTTTTATTCGGAGTCAGATATTTCCGGTCAGATCCAGGCAGAAGCCATGCTGTCTGTTACGCCGCCGCCCCAAATGCCGGCAACCCTGGAAGCCGGTACCATCTATGGCTATTGCGTGGGAGAGCCATGGAACCAGCAAGCCGTCTTCAAAGGGATCGGCGTCCCGGTCATCACCGACTTCGAGATCTGGAAAAACAATCCTGAAAAAGTCTTCGGTCTCACCAAGGCGTTTACCGAAGAAAACCCGAACACGACGCTTGCAATCACGAAAGCTCTGATTCGCGCGGCCAAATGGCTCGATGAAAACGACAACGCCAATCGCATGGAGGCCGTCGAGATCCTGGCGAGGTCCGAATATGTCGGTGCCGATGCGGAGGTCATTGCGAACTCCATGACTGGCACTTTCGAATACGAAAAAGGTGACAAGCGCGACGTTCCGGACTTCAATGTCTTCTACCGCTACTTCGCGACCTATCCCTACTATTCTGATGCCGTCTGGTACCTTACCCAGATGCGCCGTTGGGGGCAGATCGGCGAGCACAAGCCCGACAGTTGGTATGATGAAGTTGCCAAGTCGGTTTATCAGCCGGAAATCTACCTGGCGGCAGCACGATTGCTGGTCGAGGAAGGCCATGTCGCCGAAGAAGACTTCCCTTGGGACACGGACGGATACCGCGCTCCGACCCCGGCTGAAGACATCATCGATGGCATCCCCTACGACGGCAAGCAACCCAATGCCTATCTCGACAGCCTCCCAATCGGCCTGAAAGGCAAGCAGGTCGTCGATGGCAACGAGGTTGTGGGCGGCTAAGCCACAGAGAAACTGGAGTGGCGGATATGCAGCCTTCGCCGCTCCTCTTTTCCGAGTTCAAACGAAACAAAAGAAATCCGACCAAGGACACTCATCATGGCCAATGCCGATATTGCAGGCAGCCAGGACCTTGAGCGCATCGCGCGCAAGGAACGGCTTTTCACCCGAATTAACAAAGCTGCCGGTTGGCTGGATGCACTTGGCCTGTCCTGGTCTGTGCCGCTCTTGAAAATCGCTGCCGGCGACAGTCCAAAAGAGCAACTCGGTGAGCTGAAGCGCGTTCTTTTAATTCCCATTCTCGGGATTGTTGCATTTCTGGCGCTCTGGGGTGTTCTGGCGCCACAGGTTCAAACGTCTCTTGGAGCGGTGCCCGGGCCCGCGCAGGTTTGGGCGCAAACAATCAATCTTTGGGAAGATCATGTCCGCGAACGCGAAAAAGCCGCTGCGTTTTATGAGCGGCAAGACACGCGCAACGCCAAATTTGAAGCCGAAGGTAAGACCGACAAGATTAAGTGGCGTACCTATACAGGCAAGCCGACTTACATCGACCAGATCGGGACATCGCTTAAAACCGTTGGCCTCGGTTTTCTAATCGCCACAATCATCGCGGTGCCGCTTGGCATTGCGTCCGGTCTTTCCAGAACCTTCAACGGTGCGATCAACCCACTCATACAGATCTTCAAACCTGTTTCGCCGCTCGCCTGGCTGCCTATCGTGACCATGATCGTGTCGGCAACCTACGCCAATCCCTATGACTGGTTGTCGAAGTCGCTCCTGATCTCTGCCGTCACTGTTACGCTCTGCTCCATGTGGCCGACGCTGATCAACACCGCGCTCGGCGTCGCATCGGTCGACAAGGACCTGATGAATGTCGGTAGAGTTCTTCAGCTGCCGACATGGAAAACGGTGACCAAGCTGGTCCTGCCGTCTTCACTTCCTTTGATTTTCACTGGTTTGCGCCTGTCTCTCGGCGTGGGCTGGATGGTGTTGATTGCAGCGGAAATGCTGGCCCAGAACCCGGGTCTTGGAAAGTTCGTTTGGGATGAATTCCAGAATGGGTCTTCCCAGTCGCTTGCGAAAATCATGGTCGCTGTACTGACCATCGGGATTATCGGCTTCATGCTCGACCGTCTGATGTTTGCCCTCCAGCGTGCCTTCACTTTCTCGGCCAACAGATAAGGAGTGCAGATATGTCCTTTCTGGAAATAGCCGGCGTCTCCAAATGTTATGGCGAAGCTGCAAGCCGGACTGACGTCCTTGAAGACATCAACCTGAAAGTGGAAGAAGGCGAATTCATTGCCATTGTCGGGTTCTCCGGCACCGGCAAGACAACGCTCATCTCGCTTCTGGCTGGCCTCATGGAACCTGATGCGGGCGGCATTGTGTTCAAAGGCAAGGAGATAGATGGGCCGAGCCCGGACCGGGGTGTCGTGTTTCAGTCCTATTCGTTGATGCCGTGGCTCTCGGTTTCAGGAAATGTCGCGCTCGCGGTCGACAGTGTCTTCAAAAAGAAGAGCGCCAAGGAACGCAAGGAAATCTGCGACAAGTATATCGACATGGTGGGGCTGGGTCATGCCCGTGAGCGAAAGCCTGCTGAGCTTTCCGGCGGTATGCGCCAGCGTGTTGCGGTTGCCCGTGCGCTTGCGATGCAGCCGGAGTTGCTGTTGCTTGATGAGCCGCTATCGGCGCTCGACGCTCTGACCCGGGCGAAGCTTCAGGACGAATTCGCGGCAATTTGCGAAGAGGAGAAGAAGACGATTGTCCTCATCACCAATGATGTGGACGAAGCCATTCTTCTTGCCGACCGTATCATTCCGCTCAAACCGGGCACGCCAGCGACGCTTGGTCCTGAATTCAAGGTGCCGTTCAAGCGGCCACGTGAACGGGGTGAACTGAACCACGACGACGATTTCATCAGATTGCGTGCCGAAGTTACGGAATACCTGATGCAGGTCGGCGCCGAGCGTGGAGCTAATCTGGAACGCGACATCGTCTTGCCCAATATTGTGCCGATCACGCAGCGGGCCAAGAAGGGCGACAAACTGCCCGTCGCCTATGAGCGCGCGGCAGAGAGCTTCAATCAGGACCGTTTTCTCGATTTCTCACAGTTGAAGAAGGTCTATCCGACCTCCAAAGGGCCGCTGACCGTTGTCGACGGTTTTGAACTGAAGATGAAGAAGGGCGAGTTCATCACCCTGATTGGTCACTCCGGCTGCGGCAAGTCAACGGTCCTTTCAATGGTCGCAGGGCTAAACCCGATCACGGAAGGTGCGATCGTCCTCGACGGCACTCATATCACCCAGGCCGGTCCTGACAGGGCCGTTGTATTTCAGGCTCCAAGTCTGATGCCCTGGCTGACGGCTTATGAGAATGTCGAACTGGGTGTCGACAAGGTGTATCCGGATGCATCCAAGGCAGAAAAGCGCGATGTCATCGAATACTACCTGTCGAAAGTTGGCCTGGCAGATGCCATGCAAAAGGCGGCGGTGGATCTTTCCAACGGCATGAAACAACGCGTCGGTATTGCACGTGCATTCGCGTTGTCACCGAAGTTGCTTCTGCTCGACGAGCCTTTTGGAATGCTGGACAGCCTGACGCGTTGGGAGCTTCAGGACGTTCTGATGGATGTCTGGAAGCGCACGCAGGTGACTGCGGTCTGCGTCACTCATGACGTCGACGAAGCCATTCTGCTCGCAGACCGGGTTGTGATGATGTCGAACGGGCCGAATGCCCGGATCGGCAACATCATGGAGGTCGATCTTCCGCGCCCTCGTTCGCGCAAAGAGCTGCTCGCGCATCCGGATTATTACGCCTATCGCGAAGAGCTTCTCGATTTCCTTGAAGCTTATGAGGGCGGCGCAGATCCAAGTGAAGACCAACTGAAATCCATCCAGGAAAAACGCGCAGCCCGCATGGCCAGGCAGAGAGCCGCGATAGAGGCAGCTGAGTGAAGCCGGGGAGGAAGACAATGAGCAAACAGAAACTTGTCATCGTCGGGAACGGCATGGCCCCAGGGCGGATGCTTGAATATCTGCTCGAAAAGGACAAAGAGGCCTACGAGGTCACAATTTTCAACGCCGAGCCGAGGGTCAACTACAACAGGTTGATGTTGTCCCCTGTCCTCTCTGGGGAGAAAACCTATGAAGACATCATCACCCATGGTGATGATTGGTATGCCGAGCATGGCATCACGCTTCACAAGTCGGCGCGTGTGAGCAATATCGACCGGACCTCAAAAACCGTCACGTCGGAAAACGGTGTTACTGCCACGTACGACAAGCTGGTGATTGCGACAGGTTCCAACCCATTCATCATTCCGCTTCCGGGCAAAGACCTCGATGGCGTTCTGACCTACCGGGATCTGGATGATGTGGACAAGATGCTTGCAGCGGCTGAACGCGGTGGGCGCGCAGTGGTGATTGGTGGCGGACTTCTGGGATTGGAAGCGGCCGCCGGTTTGAAAATGCAGGGTATGGAGGTCACCGTTCTTCATCTCATGCCGACCCTTATGGAACGTCAGCTCGACCCGGCCGCAGGGCACCTACTGGAAGAAGAATTCAAGCGGCGTGGCATTGATGTCCGTACCAAAGCCAATAGCCACGAGATTGTCGATGACGGCAATGGCAATGTGAAGGCTATACGTCTGGATGACGGTGCGGAGATCGAAGCGAGTATCATCGTCATGGCTGTTGGCATCCGGCCATCAACCGGACTGGCGAAATCCATCGGGCTAGACGTTAATCGCGGCATACTTGTCACGGATGACATGCGGACCAGCGATACCGACATTTTCGCCCTTGGCGAATGTGTCGAACATCAGGGCGCCTGCTACGGTCTGGTTGCACCCCTTTATGAAATGGCGGAGGTGATTGCCGACAATCTGCTGGAGGGATCGTCGGGTTACGCCGGCTCTGTCACGGCGACCAAGCTCAAGGTAACCGGAGTTGATCTTTATTCCGCTGGCGACTTTGCAGAAGGCGAGGATCGCGAAGAGATCGTACTGCGGGACGCGGCTGCTGGTGTCTACAAACGCCTTGTCCTGAAGGACGACAAGATCATTGGAGCGGTCCTTTATGGGGAGACGTCCGATGGTCCTTGGTTCTTCGATCTTCTCAAGAAGGGAACGGATGTCTCGGAAATGCGCGAGACACTGATTTTTGGCCAGGCCTACCAGGGGAGTGCCCCGCTGGACCCTATGGCGGCCGTTGCAGCCTTGCCGGATGATGCGGAAATCTGCGGCTGCAACGGCGTATGTAAAGGAAAGATCGTTACCACGATCAGGGACAAGGACCTGACCAGCCTGGATGATGTCCGGGCGCATACCAAGGCTTCTGCGTCTTGCGGAACCTGCTCCGGCCTGGTCGAGCAGCTGATGCAAGTGACCCTTGGCGATGCATACAACCCGGCGGCGGTGACACCCATGTGCGGCTGTACCCCTCTGGGCCATGACGAGGTTCGTCGTCTTATCAAGTCGAAGGAACTCAAAACCATTCCGTCAGTCATGCAGGAACTGGAGTGGACGACGTCCGGTGGCTGTGCCAAGTGCCGCCCGGCGCTGAACTATTATCTGGTTTCGGACTGGCCGGATGAATATGCCGATGACTATCAATCCCGGTTCATCAATGAGCGTGTTCACGCCAACATTCAGAAAGACGGCACATATTCGGTTGTTCCGCGGATGTGGGGCGGGATGACATCGTCCAAGGAACTGAGGGCGATAGCCGACGTTGTCGACAAATTCGACATCCCGGCGGTCAAATGTACCGGCGGTCAGCGCATCGACATGCTGGGTATCAAGAAAGAAGACCTGCCGGCGGTCTGGGAAGACCTTGGGAAGGCGGGATTTGTTTCCGGTCAAGCGTATGCAAAGGGCCTGCGTACCGTCAAAACCTGTGTTGGATCCGACTGGTGCCGTTTCGGAACTCAGGATTCTACCGGTCTCGGCATCAAGCTCGAAAAATTCATGTGGGGGTCCTGGACGCCGGCAAAACTGAAACTGGCGGTCTCCGGCTGCCCGCGCAACTGTTCTGAGGCGACTTGCAAGGACATTGGCGTGGTCTGTGTCGACAGCGGATTTGAGATCCACTACGCAGGTGCCGCCGGCCTCGATATCAAGGGGACGGAAGTCCTTGGGCTGGTCAAGACCGAGGAAGAGGTCCTTGAGCATGTTGTCGCGCTCACGCAGATGTACCGGGAGCAGGGCTGGTATCTGGAGCGGATCTACAAATGGGCAAAGCGTGTCGGATATGACGAGATCCGGCAACAGATCATGGAAGATCATGATCGGCGCAAAGCCTATTTCGGGCGCTTCGTCTTCTCGCAGAAATTCGCGCAGGTTGATCCCTGGTCAGAGCGTGTGTCCGGGAAGGACAAACACGAATTCAATCCTATGGCTGTATTCACCAGGGAGGCTGCGGAATGACGGCGGAAACCAGAAACTGGGTCGCTATCGGAGCGTTGTCCGACATACCTCGCGAGGGCGCACGGGTTGTGAAAACATCGGCTGGTTGTATCGCGGTGTTCAGAACCGTCAATGATGAGGTCTATGCGCTTGATGATCGCTGCCCTCACAAGGGCGGGCCGCTCAGCCAGGGCATCGTCCACGGGACGTCGGTGACCTGCCCCTTGCACAACTGGGTTTTTGATCTCGCAACGGGCCTCGCACAAGGCGCTGACAATGGCAAGGTTCCCGTCACGACCGCAAAGATCGAGAACGGAACGATTTTGCTCGCAGCCGACGATCTGGCCCGCCGAACGGCTGCCTGAACAAACACATCAAAACAAAAATCGAGGAAAGCCCAAGGAGCTTCGCCGTATGGCCGGTCAAGAAACAGTAAAAACGGTCAAGACAACCTGCCCCTATTGCGGGGTGGGTTGTGGCGTGCTTGCACAGGTCAAGGAGGATGGGTCGGTCGCTATTTCAGGTGATCCGGAACACCCGTCGAATTTCGGGCGACTGTGTTCCAAGGGCTCGGCCCTGGGTGAGACGCTTTCACTGGACGATCGGCTGCTTCATCCGGAAATCGAGGGCACACAAGCAAGTTGGGACGAGGCTCTCGATCTTGTCGCAGGGCGCTTCTCCCAGGCTGTTCGCGAACACGGGCCCGATAGCGTTGCCTTTTATGTATCAGGTCAAATACTGACTGAAGATTATTACGTCGCGAACAAGCTGATGAAGGGGTTCATCGGGTCGGCCAATATCGACACGAATTCGCGTTTGTGCATGGCCTCTTCGGTTGCCGGCCATAGGCGCGCATTTGGCAGTGATACGGTCCCGGGAACCTATGAGGATCTGGAGACCTGTGAGCTGCTGGTGCTGGTCGGGTCCAATCTTGCCTGGTGCCATCCCGTTCTATTTCAGAGAGTCGAAGCTGCGAAGGCGGCCAATCCGCAGATGCGGGTCGTTGTGGTTGACCCGAGAGAAACAGCAACCTGCGCCATTGCGGATCTGCATCTGGCGCTGAAGCCCGACGCTGACGTTGCCCTGTTCAACGGTCTGCTGGCATTCCTTTCGGAAGCGGGGGCGTTGAACCAGGCCTATATCAAGACCCACACGAAGGGATTTAAAGACGCGTTGGCGACGGCTGGCGCTTGTGAAATCAAACAGATTGCAAAGGCGACAGGTCTGGCGCCGCGTGATCTGGCAACTTTTTACACTATGGTTGCGCGCACGGAAAAAACCGTCACCGTTTATAGCCAGGGCGTCAATCAGTCCACCACCGGGACCGACAAGGTCAATGCGATCATCAATACCCACCTGGCAACCGGACGCATCGGTAGAGCAGGCATGGGCCCCTTCTCGGTGACAGGGCAACCCAATGCTATGGGTGGGCGAGAGGTTGGCGGCCTTGCCAATATGCTTGCAGCGCATATGGCGATCGAGAACCCGAGGCATCGCGCCATTGTACAAGAATTCTGGCAAAGTCCGGTCATTGCCGAAAGGCCAGGGCTCAAGGCGGTTGATCTGTTCCGTGCGGTGCGCAGCGGTAAGATCAAGGCTTTGTGGATCATGGCGACAAACCCTGTCGACAGCCTGCCGGATGCCGATGGCGTTGCCGATGCTCTGAAAACGTGTCCGTTCGTTGTTGTTTCCGACGTGACCAGGGCCGCTGATACGGTTGAGTATGCCAATGTGCTGCTGCCAGCAGCTGCCTGGGGCGAAAAAGATGGCACTGTTACCAATTCCGAACGGCGGATTTCAAGGCAGAGAAGCCTGCTCGATCTTCCGGGAGAAGTCAGACCTGATTGGTGGCAATTGAGCGAGGTTGCCTGTCGCATGGGCTTCGAAGAGGCCTTTGACTATTCAGGTCCTGATGCGATCTTTCGCGAACACGCCGCTCTCTCCGGACATGAAAACCAGGGCAGCCGCGATTTTGATATCAGCGCCTTGGCTGGCCTGACACTTTCGGAATTCGATGGCCTGGAACCCCTCCAGTGGCCGCAGTCGAGTAAGAGGCGGTCAGACGGAGATACACGTTTTTTCGCACACGGAAACTTCTTCACCCCAGATAGCAAGGCGACTTTCGTGGCGACGAAAGTCGGAGAGCCGCGCGAGATCGGACGCAAATATCCTTTTGTTCTCAACACAGGCCGTATCCGCGATCAATGGCATACGATGACCCGGACCGGTAAGACTCCGCGCCTCGCCGCACATATTGCAGAGCCTTACCTGGAAATTCATCCATCGGATGCAGAGCAATCCGGCATCAATGCGGCTGACCTCGTTGAGGTGAAAAGCCCGTTTGGCGCGGTCATGGTGCGTGCGCAGGTGACGGAAAAAGTCCTCAAAGGCACAGTGTTTGTGCCGATGCACTGGACGGATCAGGTCGCCTCACAAGCGCGGGTGGACGCCGTTGTCGCACCTGAAACCGACCCTGTCTCCGGTCAACCGGGATCGAAATTCACCCCGGTCGCAATTCGGAAAATACAGTTTTCCTGGTACGGCTTCGCTGTGGTGCGCATCAAGCCACAGAAGCTGGACGTTGATTATTGGGCGGTCGCACCGACCAGAGGCGGCTGGCGGATCGAGATGGCCGGAATTGAGCAGATCGATCTCACAGCTCTTGCCGAAAGCCTTATGGGCGACGCAATAGAGCCGCTCAGTTTCGAAGATCGCAAGTCTGGAAATCTGCGCGTTGCCGGGTGGTGCGGCGATGATTTGGACGGGGCATTTTTCTTTTCAAAAGATCCAGTTTCCGTGTCGCGTCAATGGGCCTGCAGCCTGCTTGAGAACCCTGCCCTTTCCAGGGACCAGCGTTTCAAGGTTCTGGCGGGTCGCTCTCCAGCTGATATGCCCGACAAGGGCGCTATCGTGTGTTCCTGCTTTCAGGTCGGCAACAGCCAGATTGCGGCTGCTGTCAAGGATGGAGCCACCAGTTTAAGCGCCATTGGTGCTTGCCTGGAGGCCGGAACGAATTGCGGGTCTTGCCGTTCTGAGATCCAGGCGATCATTGATGGTTTCAGCAGGGAGATCTCGGAGGATGTCGACATTGCGCAGGCCGGTTGAAGTCGGGTCCAAACGCCAGGTTGTCCGGGTCGAACCCCTAGCAATTGTGCCTTTGTTTTTCTCCCTGGAAGGCAAGCGGGTTGTTCTGGCCGGTGGAACGGATGCCGCAGCCTGGAAGGCTGAACTTCTGGCGGCAGCAGGAGCGGAAGTTCACGTTTTCGCTGAGCAGTTGGAGCAGACTTTCGAGCGGTTGCTCGAGGCCGGAAGTGTCAAAGGGCGTTTTGTTCACCACCAAAAGCGCTGGTCGATGGACAGCTTTGAAGGTGCATGCCTTGCGATCGCCGATGCGGGGTCACAAGGTGAAGCTCAAGCTTTTTACTGCGCTGCAAAGTCAGTCGGTGTACCTGTCAACGTTATCGATAATCCGCCGTTTTGTGAGTTCCAGTTCGGATCGATAGTAAATAGATCGCCCGTCGTTATTGGCGTTTCAACCAATGGGGCTGCGCCCATCTTGGGGCAAGCGATTCGCCGGCGGATTGAAACTCTATTGCCGTCCTCACTGCGCGTTTGGGCTGTGCTGGCGCAACAAGTCCGCGGGCGCGTTATGAAATCGCTGGCGGTGGGGGCTGAACGCCGCCGCTTCTGGGAGCGTTTCGTCGATCTGGCGTTTTCATCCAGATCAGTCCCCGAAACAATGGATCTTGAAGAATTCGAACAACTCCTCGACGAGGCCGGCCATGTAAGGCAAGGGCGCGTGACGCTGGTCGGAGCAGGCCCGGGCGATGCGGAAAACCTGACGTTGAAAGCGATGCGGGCCTTGCAGGCCGCCGATGTCATTTTGTTCGATGATCTAGTTGACGACACTGTGTTGGAGCTCGCCCGCCGAGAGGCGAAACGAATGATGGTCGGAAAGCGGGGTGGCCGGGAGAGCTGCCGGCAAGAGGATATCAACGATCTGATGGTCTCCCTGGCAAGGCAGGGCAAGAATGTGGTTCGGCTGAAATCCGGCGACCCGATGATATTCGGCCGTGCGGGCGAGGAACTTCAGCGCCTTTCTGATGAGGGTATTCCAGCGAGCGTTGTGCCGGGCATTACTTCTGCATCCGCGATGGCTGCCGAACTCGGCATTTCGCTGACCCATCGCGATCACGCGCAATCGGTACGGTTCGTGACGGGGCATGCGCGCAATGGAAAGTTGCCAGAAAACGTCGACTGGAAAGGGCTCACAGACCCTGCGACCACGACGGTGTTTTACATGGCCGGGCGTATGGCAGAGCGGATCAGTGCGCGATTGATTGCCGAGGGCCTGTCATCACAAACGCCCGTGAGAGTGATGACCAATATCTCCCGCCACAACGCGGCTTCATGGTCAGGTTGCCTTTCAAATTTGGCAAAAGGTGTCGACAGTCTGCAGTCAACAGGTCCGGTTCTCATTGCTGTGGGCGATGTCTTTGCGCAAACATGCATTGAACAGCACACATTGCCCGGGCAACAGCGCGCGGCGCAGACTGCAACTGCGTGAGACTACATAAGACCGCTTACGTCAATTGCTGACATCCCGGCTCTTTCGGCGGCAAGTAGCCCCTGTGGACTATCTTCAAAGACCAGACAGGCCTTTGCTGGAATTGCCAGATTTTCGGCAGCCAAAAGAAACAGGTCCGGCGAGGGCTTTGCGTTGGCGACGTCGTCCATTGTGACGACGGACTTGAAAAGCGGCAGTAAACCGGCCGCCTCCAAAGCCGGGATCACAATGGCCTTTGGGCCTCCCGATGCCACAGCGACCGGTTTTCTGTCATGATACTTGCGGGCAATTGATGCGATGGCAGGGATTTCCGCGACCGTGTGCATTTGCCGAAGGACGGCCTTTCGGAGGTCGCGTACTGTCTGGCTGCGATCGAGGGTCACGCCCCTTTCCGCCTCGAACTCATCCATGAGCACATGTTCGGACATGCCGGCGCGCGCGTGATACCAATCTGCATCCATCTTCAGCCCTGCTGCGCCAAAAGCTGACTGCCAGCCAAGCGTATATAGATCCGGCGTCTTCAAGAGCGTCCCGTCGCAATCGAAAATCAATGCTTCTGCGGCATTGATCCGTGCTTCAAGGTCCCGCATTTCAGACACTTTCGATCAGGATTGCCCGGAAATCGTTCACATTGGTCAAAGTTGGGCCTGTGACAATCTGGTCGCCGATCAAATCAAAGAAACTGTGACTGTCGTTGCCCGCCAGCATGGCCGCCGCATTGACCCCATTTTCTGATGCCTTTGACAATGTCTGAGGACTGACGCGTGCCCCGGCAACATCCGCTGCTCCGTCCACACCATCCGTATCGCAGGCAATTGCGTAAATGCCCGGCTGGTTGTTCAAAGCCAATGCGAGCGCGAGCGCATATTCCGCGTTTGGTCCACCGATACCGTCACCTCGGCGCGTGACGGTACATTCTCCACCTGAGAGGAGCAGCCGGGGCTTGTCACCGGGTGATAGCTCTGCCTGTACCTTAAGGGCCAGGCTTGCATGCTCTTGTGCAAGGTCACGCGCTTCGCCCTCAATGGCATCGCCCAAGAGCGTAACCGCAATTCCCTCCGCCTCAGCCAATTCGCTTGCCGCCTTTAGGGACAAGGAAGGTGCGGCGACAATGATGTTTTCAGTCTGTGACAGCTTTGGTGCACCCATCGGCAATACGCCGGTTGGCGCCATCAGCACCTCTTCAATAGATTTTGGAATTTTGATTTCGTTGCTTGCCAAAATCAACTTAGCATCTTCAGAGCTGGTGTTGTCTCCAACAGTCGGACCAGATGCAATAAAGGCGGGGTCGTCGCCTGCGACGTCGGAAACGATCAGCGAGGTCATGTGCGCAGGATAGGCGGCCGCTGCCAACTGTCCGCCTTTGACGCGGCTCACATGCTTCCTCACCGTATTCATCTGATCGATGGGCGCGCCGGAGGACAGAAGATCCTCGTTGAGTTTACGTAGGTCTTCGAGCGAGATTTCACCAGCTGGATTTTCCAGTAATGCGGACGCACCGCCGGAGATAAGAGCGATGACCCTATCACCGTCTTCAAGACCTTCGAGGAGTTCCAAAAGTCTGGCAGTGGCGTCGAGACCTCGCTGGTCCGGGACCGGATGAGACGCTTCTATTATCTCTATTCCGGTGCAGGGCCTCGCGTAGCCATCGCGTGTAATGACAAGCCCGTCAACCGGACCCCACGCCGCTTCAAGCGCTTCCGCCATGCGCGCAGAGGCTTTGCCGGCTCCAATAACCAACAAGCGGCCAGAGGGTTTTTCCGGCAAGTGTTTTGGAACACAGACCATCGGATCGGCCGCCGCGACGGCAACATCGAACAGGCGCTTCAAGAGCGCATCAGGGCTAGTTTTCATGATCAGATTCCGAGGCTGGATTGGCGTTTGATCAGTTCCACGTCGTAGCGCTTGGTGTCGGGTGGACGTACGCCATCCACAATCCACGCAAGCATGGCTTCTGCCGCATGTTCTCCGAACGCTCCGGTGTCGCACCGTACAGAACTGAGACGGGGATAGACAAGGGAACTTTCTTCAATGTCGTCGAAGCCGATGAGCTTGAATTCATCTCCAACGCGCGCACCTGCTTCAGCAAAACCGGACAGCATGCCGAGAGCCACCAGATCACTGAAGCATATCGCCGCGTCGATATCCGGATGCTTGGTCGTGATCTCCAGTGCGATTTCACGGCCGAAGGCTCGCGACGGGCGGCCATAGAAAGTTTCGACGGGAAGGCCTCGCGCCTTCATGACATTGCAGTATCCCGACATCCTTTCCAGGGTAACCGGGCGCTCTTCCAGGCCCCCGGCGAAGGCTATTTTTCGGCAACCTGCTTCAATCAAGTGGTTTGTTGCCAACTCTCCCCCGGCAACATAATTGTGCGAAGCGAACGGAAAGACGCTGGTTCTCTCATCGATCTGTCTGAGGACCTGTAGCGTTGGAATGCCGGCACGCTGGATGCTGTCAAAGGCTGAGCCACTTGCGTCATAGGCTGGAGAAATCACGAATGCCGAGACGCCATGCTCAATCATGGAAGCGATCACCTGAGATTGAGTCTCAGGGTCTTCGTCCGTGTTGGCAACAACTGTTGAATAGCCTTTGCGCGCAAAGGTCATCTGAGCCGATGCTGCGAACTCGGTGAAGAACGGATTTCGCAAGTCATTGATAATCAGTCCGACCAGTCCTGATGACGCGCCGCGCAAACCGGCCGCTGATCTGTTGTAGACATAGCCGAGGATTTCGATGGCGTGGTTGACTTCATCGCGGGTCGACTTCTTCACCGACGGGGAATTCTGCAAAACGAGCGACACGGTCGATTTTGATACACCGGCGTGTTTTGCGACATCCAGGATCGTCGGTCTTTTCTTCATTCGCCTTCCAAAGCTGATCAACCAACGCCGTGAAGCTTTAACAAAAGTCGCATTCGTTCCACGGCTATATCAGGCTTTGACAACAATCGGGCCTTGTCTGCAAGCCGAAAGACCTCGGCATAATGCGTAATTTCACGCGAAGATTGAAACCCGCCCGGCATGACGAAGTGGTTCTGGGCATCGTTCAACCACGCCAGAAAGGCAATTCCCGCCTTGTAGAAACGGGTTGGCGCCTTGAACAATTCGCGGCTGAGGGGAACTGTCGGTGCGAACAGCGCGTGGTAGGTTTCAAGATCATTTTCCGCAAGCGCTTCCAATGCCTGGCTCGCCACCGGCGCAATGGCTGCGAAAGCACCCAGAAGTGCGTGGGAATGGCGCGTGCCATCGCCCTCAATCAACGGAGCGTAGTTGAAGTCATCACCGGTATAGAGACGGACACCTTCGGGTAGCCGTGCACGAAAGCTTTCTTCGTGCGCCTGATCCAAAAGCGATATCTTGATGCCGTCGACCTTCGATTTGTTTGCATTGATGATCTGAAGAACGAGGTCTGATGCTGTGTCAACGTCTTCACTGCCCCAGTACCCTTTCAAAGCGGGATCAAACATGTTTCCCAGCCAGTGAAGAACCACTGGTTCGGACGCTTGCTCAAGCAATGCACCATAGGCTTTGGCATAGTCGTCGGCACTGGCATCGATAGCTGGAAAGGCGCGTGATGCCATCAAGATGATTTGCCCGCCTGCGGCCTCAATCGCTTCCATCTGCTCGCAATAGGCTGCTTGAATGTCATGGAGTGTTGCCAGCTCTTCCGGCGCTTTCTGGTCCGTCCCGGCACCACAGGCAACACGCGGTTTCATCGGATGCACCTTGGCTTCTCGCATGGTGCGTTCGATAAGTTCCTTTGCCGTTGGCCAGTCAACGCCCATGCCGCGCTGTGCCGTATCCATGGCCTCTGCCAGTCCAAGGCCCTGGTCCCAGAGCCAGCGACGGAATCGCAATGTATTGTCCCAGTCCACCGCGGGGGATCCCTCCCAGGGCGCGCGTTCAGCAAGCGGGTCGGAGACCACATGGGCGGCTGCAAAAGCGGTACGGGTCAAGGTTGTTCGTGGGGCTCGCGGTGTCAGGGCATCGCCTGTCGGCGTATAAACTTCGAGCCTGTTTTCGTAAGTCGGGAGGTTCAGCATCTGCGGCTCCGGATTTTGTTGGCAGCTGCTCAGGCCGGCACTGGAATATCCAGCACCAGAATGCCGTCAATTCCGCCGATGGCGTTGGCGACCAGTTTGGCGCCGAGCGCCTTGTGGTCAGGATGGGTCTGATATCGTTCCAGTGCGTCCCAGTCATCGAAGTCGACCACAAAGCCGTGCATGTAACCGCGTTCAATCTTTTCCGGGCTCTCGCTGCGTCCGGACGTGATGTCGCGGATGCCCGGTACCTGCTTTTCGATCTCGCGAAGCTCCTGAAAGAGCTCGGCGATCGTCTCTTCCGTTACATCCGGATTGAATTTGATGAGAACGATATGGCGGATCATGATGTGGTTCCGTGATCTTGGCGGATCATGTCGGAGGCTTTTTCGCCGATCATGATGGCCGCAGCATTGGTGTTGGACGAAATGACATTCGGCATGATGGAGGCATCGACGACACGCAAATTTTCGATGCCGTTGAACCGCAATCTGGGGTCAACGACCGCCTGGTCGTCAATGCCCATCCGGCATGTGCCGGCTGGGTGGTGGGACGTCTTTGAGTGTTCGCAGATGAAGCGAAAGTAGGCCTCATCGCTCTTGATATCGGGGCCAGGAAGTCGCTCTGCCTTTATGAACGGTTTCAACGGTTCCTGTGCCAGGATTTCCTGTGTGAGCCTGAGCCCTCGGATCGACATCTCGCGATCTTTGGGGTCTTGCAGGTAGTTCGGGTCGATCAGAGGCTCATCCGAGGGGTCTGAACTGCGGAGCCGGACGGTTCCGCGCGAGCGCGGTCGCAGGTAGCACGAATTGAGCGTGACGCCGCCGTCCGGCATTGCCGCGACACCGGATTCGATGCCGGTACCAAGACCAAGGTGAAACTGAAGATCCGGCGAGCGTGCTTCCGGATCTGCGTACCAGAAGCCTCCCGTTTCAAAGAGACTGGAGGATACCGGCCCACGCCGCGTGAAGATGTATTGCAGTCCGGCAAGCACTGACAGATGCGGTTTGGCGAAACGGTCGTAAGTGTGCGGGCCGCTGACCTCGCAGATACAATAAAGATCCAGATGATCCTGAAGGTTTGTACCGACGGAAGGACGATCGAGTACGACGTCAATTCCAAGATCACGCAACTCCGCCGCTGGGCCAATGCCCGAAAGCTGAAGAAGACGCGGTGAACCGATGGAGCCGGAAGAAAGGATGACTTCCGTGCCCGCTGAGAGCCTGGTACCGTCGACCAATTCCACGCCTGTTGCCCTTCCGCCCTCCACAACGATCCGGCGAACATTGGCGCCGGTGCGCACATGCAGATTGGAACGGTCAAGATTTGGGGCGAGATAGGCCATCGCCGCCGACGACCTGCGCGCATTTTTCTGGGTCAACTGATAGTAGGCAACTCCGTCCTGTGTCTCGCCGGTCACGTCTTCGTTTTTTGGAATGCCCAGCTTGGCCGCTGCTTCGAAATAGGCTTCGCAAATCGGAAGAGGCGCACAAGGCTTCGAAACGCCGAGCGGTCCACCCTTGCCGTGATACCGGTTGTCATAAGTGTCGTTGTCTTCAGCTTTCCGGTAGTAGGGCAGGACATCGTCAAAACCCCATCCCTCGCATCCCAGTTGACGCCATTCGTCGTAGTCCCGGGCGTTTCCGCGTGTGTAAATCTGAGCGTTGATTGCGGACCCGCCGCCAATCACCTTGGCTTGCGTATAGCGGAAGACCCTGTTGTTCATGTGCTTTTGCGGGACTGTGTGCCAACCCCATGACCCGATGCCCTTGGTCATTTTCGCGAAACCTGCCGGCAAATGATAAAATGGGTGACGGTCACGCCCTCCGGCTTCCAGCAGAAGCACCTGGATGTTCGGATCCTCGGTCAGTCGGGCCGCAACAACCGACCCTGCGCTTCCGCCACCGATTATGATGAAGTCGTAGCCGTTTTCCATTTTCATCTCTCAAAGGCGTGGGATTGAAAGCCCGCCGTCAACCTTGATCGTCGTGCCTGTTGCGTAGGCCATTTGTCCCTGCACCAGGGGGACAACCGCAGAGCCGATGTCCTCCGGCTGGCCCCATCGCCGGACCGGTACGAGGCCGTCATCGATGCGTGTGGTGTATTTGTCTTTCACACTTGCGGTCATCGGGCTTTCAATGATGCCTGGCTGTATCTGGAAGACACCAATGCCGTGAGGCGCCAGCCTTGCGGTAAAAAGGTCCGCCATCATCGCTGCACCGGCCTTCGACACGCAATATTCGGCGCGCTCTACGGACACCATCTCGGCACTGACCGAGGTCACGAAGATCAAGGACCGGTAGGCCTCTGAAGGCACTGCAAGCATTCGCCGTGCTACTTCTTGCGCAAGAAAGAAAGCACCCCGCAGGTTGACGCCCAGAACGAAATCAAAACTGTCTGGTTGAACCTCAAGCAGGTCACCACGTGATTTGGCCGGCACGCCCGCATTTGAAACAAGTGTGGTGATGGAGCCGAACTCGTTTTCGATGCGGTCGAGTATGGCAGCGTGACCCGCTACCTCCTGAAGGTCGTGACGATAGTACCGAGCTTTTGAGCCGAGCTGATCGAGCGCATCGATTACGTCCCGATCGTCGGATTCGACCTGAGCAAGAAGCGCGACCTGGTAGCCCGCCTTGACGAGCGCTTCGCAAATGCCGCGTCCAATGCCTCTTTGTCCGCCTGTGACGAGCGCAGTCTTGGTCATGCCGCCATATCCTTTTCAATTCTTTTGGCGGCGCGAAGGGCAAGGGCTGCGACCGTCAGTGCCGGATTGACGGCAGCTGACGTCGGCAGTGCTGCTGCGTCTGCTACAAAAAGGTTCGGGTGGTCCCAGGAACGGCAATCAGGATCAACAACGGATGTTTCCGGATCGCTTCCCAATCGAACCGTGCCACATTGGTGCGAAGGCACACGTCCGTCGAAGAGGCGCGTCAGAATAATCGGAAAGCCTGCCTTTCGAAGAGTTTTCTTTGTCTTGGCGACGAGTTTGGTGTGCGCGGTCATGTTCGACCGCCGCCAGCGCAGTTGGATCTTGCCACCCTTCAGAACCACCCGGCTTTCAGGATCCGGCAGGTCTTCTGAGATCAGATAAAGGTCCAATGCGTGGTGTGACACCCAGCGGGCGGCGAACATCGGCAAATGAGGTACCTGAATTTTCAAGATATCGGGCGTGACCCGTCCGAGAAGTTGCACATTGCCAAGCGGTTTCCCCTCCGACCCGTCGGACAGATACCAGTCGTTGATGCCGAAGGTTTTTTGGTAGACAGCATCGTTTCGAAATCTCGGATCGACGGCGATGACAGCTGTTGCGTTGTGATTCATGAAACAGCGGCCAACGTAACCGGAGCTGTTGGCAACACCTGACCGGAGCAGCGTGGCCGCGGATTGAACTGCGCCTGCACATAAGACGACATATGCCGGTTTCAACGACCTGTCCGTTCCGTCCTTGCTGTAGGTTACAGAGGTGATGCGCCGTGAACCCGGCTCCATTTCAAGCCGGGTGACTTCGGCGCCTGTGATCAGGTCAACATTGTCATGGGAAAGGGCTTCCGCGAGTGCACAGGTCTCGGCATCCATCTTGCCGCATCTAACATCCGGATAGCCGTCCCAGCCGGTTTCACCGGCTTGGAGCCAACGGTCGATGTCGATGCCAAGCGGCAGACTGAATGGTTTGGTGTCTGCATTCTCAAGCCGCTGACGCGCTATTTTGATCGCGGGCTCATCAGGGACAGGTGGAAAAGGATAATCGGATGCATGCGGAGGTTCCGTGCTGTCTGAGCTGCTGTCGCCGCGCACATTGTAGAGCGCTTCGGCGGCATCGTACCAGGGTGCCAGCTCCTCATAACCAAACGGCCAGGCTGGAGATACGCCGTCAAAATGCTCCAGTTCGCCGAAATCTTCCTGCCGGTAGCGGAGCAGAACGGCGCCGTAAAGTTTGGAATTCCCACCAACATTGTAATAGTTGCCTGGTTCAAAAGGCCTATCTTCGGCGTCCAGCCAGGTCTCATCGGACCGGAATGCACTGTTGGTATAAATCCGCCATGGATCCCGCGTTGGCGCATCGTCGGGTATGTGATGCCCGCGTTCCAGAATCGTTATGCGTGCACCGGACGGCGCCAGACCTGCAGCAAGGGTCGCGCCGCCCATGCCGCTGCCAATGATGACGATGTCCGGTGCGGTTTTCATATGTCAGGCGATCCGGTTTTCTGTCTTCGGATCAAAGGCGACGGCCTTTTCCATGTTAAAGGCAAACGGGAAGACATCGCCCGCATTCACCGCAACATCTGCCCGGAAGCGTCCGGTCACGTCCTTGCCGCCAATCTGGCTGACGACAAAGGTGTCGGACCCTGCCGGTTCCGTAACCTCAACAGGGGCCTCTACAATGTGCACAGCTTGTGAGTTGCGGTCCGCGCCATCCTTGTCGGTAATCGCTTCCGGCCGGATGCCAAGGATTATGTCGCGTCCGATGCTGGAGGCCAGTGCGTCCTTGGCAAATGGCACTGCCGCAGTCTTGCCGTCGGCAAGCTTGATTTCAGCAGCAGGTTTGCCGTCGCCGGAAACAACTTTGGCCGGAAACAGATTCATGGATGGAGACCCCATGAAACCGGCAACAAACATGTTTGCCGGATTGTCGTATATTTCCTTCGGTGTGCCGAGCTGTTGTACATAGCCGCCGAACATGACTGCAATTCGGGTCGAAAGGGTCAGCGCCTCGATCTGATCGTGTGTCACGTAAACAATGGTCGTTCCAAGTTTTTGGTGAAGCTTCTTGATTTCGGTGCGCATGTCGACACGCAGCTTGGCATCAAGATTGGACAGCGGTTCGTCGAACAGGAATACATCCGGCTCGCGCACAAGTGCCCGCCCCATGGCAACACGTTGCCGTTGGCCGCCAGAGAGCTGGCCGGGTTTGCGGTCAAGCAGATGACTGATCTGCAGAAGATCGGAAACCTGGTCGATACGCTTTTCCCGTTCTGGTTTCTGGATGCCGTGCATTTCCATGCCGAAGGAGATGTTTCCACGTACTGTCATGTTCGGGTAGAGCGCATAGGACTGAAACACCATCGCGATGTTGCGGTCTGCGGGTTTGACGCCGTTCATGCTTTTGCCGCGTATGGCAATTTCGCCCGATGTGATGTCCTCAAGCCCGGCAATCATGTTGAGCAGGGTAGACTTGCCGCAACCTGAAGGCCCGACGAGCACGAGGAACTCACCTTCTTCCACCGAAATGTCGGTTTCCTGAAGAACCTGGAGGGCACCATAGGACTTGGTCGCTTGTTTGATGTCGAGAAAGCCCATTGTTTTATCCTTTTACTGAGCCAGCCATCAGACCGCGGACGAAGTAGCGTCCCGCCACGATGTAGACGAGGAGTGTCGGCAGCGCGGCCATGATCGCGCCTGCAAAATGGACGTTGTATTCCTTCACCCCGGTCGAAGACTGAACCAGGTTGTTCAGGGCAACGGTCATCGGCTGACTGTCGAAGTCGGAGAAAGACGCTCCGAACAGGAAGTCGTTCCAGATGTTGGTGAACTGCCAGATGATGCAGACAACCGCGATCGGACCGGATGAGGGCAGGAGAATGCGCCAGAAGATGCGGAAGAAACCGGCACCATCGATTTGCGCGGCACGGACGAGTTCGGTCGGGAATGCTGCATAGTAGTTGCGGAAATAGAGCGTCGAGAACCCGATGCCGTAGACAAAGTGAACGAAGATCAGCCCAGGCACCGAACCTGCCAGTCCCATCAGCCCAAGCATGCGGGCCATCGGGATGAGAACCATCTGGAACGGGATGAAGCAGCCGAAGAGAAGCAGGCCGAAAAGGACCGTTGACCCCTTGAATGCCCATTTGGTCAAGACGTAGCCGTTCAAGGCACCCACGAGGGTCGACAGGGCAACGGCCGGAACGACCATGATGATGGAGTTGAGGAAGTATGGACGCAGGCCCGTTGCCTCAACTCCAACCTGTGCGGTCGACCAGGCGCTGAACCAGGGTGCCGCGGTCCAATCCCGCGGCAACGCCATCATGCCGCCTGCGGTAATCTCCGACAGCGGCTTGAGCGAATTTACCACCATCACATAGAGCGGCAGGAGGTAGTAGATGCAGAACAGCAAGAGCAGGATGTACAGAATGATACGGCCCGCGCTGAACGAAGAGGATTTTGCTGCGGTCGACATCACTTCTTCTCCCGCAGTTCCGACCAAAGATATGGCACGATGATCGCGGCAATCGTCATCAGCATGATGACCGCGGAGGCTGCGCCTATGCCCATCTGGTTTCGTGTGAAGGTGTAGGAATACATAAAGGTTGCCGGCAATTCGGTTGCCGTGCCGGGGCCGCCGCCGGTCAGTGCGATAACGAGGTCGTAGGACTTGATCGCCATGTGGGCGAGGACGACAAAGGCCGACATGAAAGCGGGCCGCAGCTGCGGGATGACGATCCGGCGGTAGAGCGCAAATGTCGAGGCGCCGTCAATCTGGGCAGCCTTCATCATTTCACTGTCGATTCCGCGCAGACCTGCAAGAAACATCGCCATGACAAAACCGGATGTCTGCCAGACCGCAGCAATCACGATCGTGTAGATCGCCATTTCACGGTCCTTGATCCAGTTGAATTCAAAACTGGTCCAGCCCCAGCCCTGAACCACGGCCTCGATGCCGATACCAGGGTCGAGAAACCACTTCCAGGCAACACCTGTCACAATGAAGCTGAGCGCCATCGGATAAAGATAAATGGTCCGAATGAACCCTTCGGCGCGGATCCGCTGATCGAGCAGGATGGCAAGCAGAAGGCCGAGCACGCAACAGACGACAATGTAGAGCGAACCGAAAATGACAAGGTTCCAGACAGCTGTATCCCAGGCTCGGATCCGGAACAGGTTTTCAAAGTTTTTCCAGCCAACCCAGCCGAAGGAGGGCAGAATACGGCTGTCGGTGAAGGACAGATATAGCGTGAAGAAGATGAACCCGTAGACGAAGATCGCAACGATTGCGACAGTCGGACTCAGGACGAGTTTGGGCAGCGCATCACGCAGTCTGTCAACAACGGAACCCCTTGGGTTCGCCGTTTCAGAAATAGACATTGTCGGTCCCCGGTCCCATGCGAGAGCGGTGACGTATCACCGCTCTCAAGGGCAGATTACTTGTTGATTTGTACTGCGGTCACGAGTTCCTCAACGGCGGTGGCGCTGTCGTATTCGCCGTTGAAGTGTGCCGTGATGACATCGTACATGGCGTTCTTCACCGCTGCCGGGTTCGCATGGCCATGGGCCATCGAGCCATAAAGGTTGCCGCTGTCAGCAGCTGCCTTCAGATCCGCCATGCCTTTCTTGCCGCAGGCATCAAAAGCATCGTCGGAGACATCCGTGCGTGCCGGAACAGACCCTTTGACCACATTGAAGGCTGACTGAAAGCTCGGGGACAGGATTGCAGTTGCAAGTGCAGCCTGCTCCTTGCCGACTTCCTTGCCCTGCGCAAACATTGCGAACTGATCGGCATTGAATGTGACCTGGTCCTGAGTGCCCGGGAAACGGAAACACAGGAAGTCCGTGTCCGGCTTCTTGTCGGCGTTGAGGAATTCACCCTTTGCCCAGTCGCCCATCATCTGGAAAGCGGCATCGCCGTTGATCACCATGGCTGTAGCCAGGTTCCAGTCGCGGCCGGAAAAGTTGTCGTCCACGTGTGAACGGATCACAGCCATCCGGTCGAAGGCTTCCTTCATCGTGTCCGAACCGAGGGTTTCCTCGTCGAGATCAATAAAGGCTTTCTTGTAGAACTCCGGACCGCCGGTTGACATGGCGACTGCATCAAACACCGTTGCGTCCTGCCAGGCCTGGCCGCCATGAGCAATCGGAGTTTTGCCGGATGCCTTCACTTTTTCAAGCGCGGCAACAAACTCATCCCAGGTCGTCGGAACGGCAATGCCCAGTTCATCCAGTATTGCCTTGTTGGCCCATACCCAGTTGGTGGAGTGCACGTTGACCGGTGCAGACACCCATTTGCCGTCGTGCTTGGCAAATTGCTGAAGTGCCTCGGGCACGACATCGTCCCAACCTTCCAGGCCTGCTTGAATGTTGAGGTCGGCCAATGCGCCTTCGCCTGCCCAGTCAAGGATATCAAAACCGAGCATCTGAACCGCGGTAGGCGGGTTGCCAGAGGTAACACGGGCACGAAGCACGGTCATGGCCTGGGTTCCGCCGCCGCCGGCAACCGGCATGTCCTGCCAGCCAATGCCCTGGCCTTGCAAGTCTTCTTTCAGAACATTGAGAGCAGCTGCTTCGCCGCCGGATGTCCACCAGTGCAGAACTTCAACATCTTCCGCCTGAACGCTGGTGCTTGCTGCCATCAGGGCGGCAGCCGCTGTCATCATGGTCAATTTACGCATGGTATTCCTCCCTTTGCGTGCCAGTAGGCGTTTCGGATTGCGGGTGTCCGTCAGTCCGATGATTACGCAACGTCTATTGTAACGTTGCAAACATGATCTGTGTCAATGGCTTTTCGATTTTGTTTCGGAATTAGTTTTGCTCTTTTTTTACATACTATTATAAGATTTATCGAAATTCTGATTCGGGTTAGAATTTTTTGTTGTAACGTTATAAATGAGCTGATTAGACTTGTTTTGGTTTCTGCGCTACAAGGCTTGGGGTGAGTTGAACGGGCATGCCGCGAAAGAATTTGGTTTCCAAAGAAGAAAATGCCGCTGACGTTTTGCCGCGACCGACCCTGCGCACAGTTGCGGCGGAGGCAGGTCTTGCGGTTACCACTGTTTCGCGCGCACTTGCCGACGATCCCAGGATCGCGGAAGCCACCCGCAAGCGGGTTACGGAAGTTGCCAACAGACAAGGCTACGTTCCCAACCGTGCGGCGCAGCGGCTGCGCACCGGCCGCACAAAAGTCATTAGCCTTTTGCTCAACACCCGGCACGAGTATCTCAGTTTCACGTCCGAGTTTCTCGCCGGTATGAGTGAGGGACTGCAGGGAACCGGATACGCAATCAACATCACGGCCGACAGCCTTGGCGGCGACCGGCTGGATGTAATCCGCCAGATACGGCGCCATTCGCTTGCGGATGCCATCGTGTTCACGCGTACAGAATGCTTCGATGACCGTGTGCGATATCTGCTTGAGCACGGCTTTCCGTTTGTCAGCCACGGCCGGACGGATTTCACCACGCCGCATCCCTTTGTCGACTTCGACAATGAGGCCTTCGTGCGCCAGGCAATCGAGCGCCTTGTTCAAAAAGGGCGTCAGCATATTTGCATCGTCATGCCGAATGAGCGGTACACGTTTGGGCAGCACTTGCGCTTTGGGGCCCGGCAGGCGGCTATTTCTTGTGGTGCACAGCTCACGATCCCCGAAGGTGTAGATCTTGACAGCGAACCTGACGAGATTGCCGCGACACTTCGTGCGCTTCACGCCGGACCGGATGCGCCGGATGGATATGTGTGCGTTGGTGAAGTGATGGCCTTGATCACGCTTGCCGGTCTGAATGACATGGGGCTGACCCCTGGAAAGGAAGTCGATCTTGTCGCCAAACGCGCCTCTCCGATTTCCAATCATTTTCGTCCGCGCATTGAGACAGTGGACGAAGACCTTCGCGCCACGGGCCGCGCCATGGCTGAGGTTCTGCTCGCAAGGATAGACGGCAGGCCAATGGAGGAGATGCAGGTTCTCCTCAAGCCCAATGGGCCGTTTTCCATTTCCGGCTGAGTGCCTCATCAGGAGACCCAGGGCGCGCGTGAGCGGCCGATCCGCATGGTCACGGTTTTGGCTTCAAGAAATTCCTCAAGGCCGTGTTTGCCAAGCTCCCGTCCCTGACCGCTCTCCTTGACACCGCCGAAGGGAAGTTCGGAAAATCCATCCATCCAGGTGTTGGTCCAGACAGTTCCAGCCTGAGCACGGCGTGCGAATTCAAGGCAGGTGTGAACGTTGTCACTCCAAACGCCGGCCGAAAGTCCATAGTCGGCGTCGTTGACCAGCTCAATGGCTTCATCAAGCGTCTTGAAAGTCAGAACGGACAACACGGGCCCAAAGACTTCCTCGCGCGCAATCGGCATGTTGCTCCTCACATTGGAGACCACCGTTGGCTGATAGAACTGACCCTTCAGGCCGGGAACGGCCAAAGCCTCCCCACCAAGTTCAACTTTAGCTCCCGATCGGGCGGCTTCCCGAACATATCTGTCGATCTTGTTTTGATGCTCGGGTGTGATGATCGCGCCGACTTTGGTCGATGGGTCCAATGGGTCGCCGAAGGGCACTTGCCGCGACAGCGCGACCGTTCGCTTCGTAAAATCCTCGGCAATATCCTCGTGCACAATGATCCGGGATCCGGAGTTGCAGCATTCGCCGGCATTGAAGTAAACGCCGAACACAACGGCATCGACTGCGCTTTCGAGGTCCGCGTCCGGAAAAATGACTTGCGGGTTCTTGCCGCCAAGTTCCAGCGAAACCTTTTTCAAGGTGCTTGAAGCAGCGCTTACAATGGATTTGCCGACCGCTGTCGAGCCGGTGAAAGTCACCATGTCGACCCGTTTGTCTGTGGTCATTGCAGCGCCAACGGGGTCACCGTAGCCAAGGACGATGTTGACGACACCAGCGGGCAATCCCGCTTCCAGGAGAAGCTCGCCGAGGATCACGGTGGTTGCAGGTGTCATTTCGGAAGGCTTGATGACTGCCGTGCAGCCTGCGGCAAGCGCAAACGGCAATTTCTGCGTGACAATAAGGAATGGAAAGTTCCAGGGTGTGATGATTGAGACGACCCCAATCGGTTCCTTCAGAACGAGACCAAGAAAATCGTTTCCAAGCGAATTGTAACTCTCGCCATGGAGTGTCCGCGCGAGTGACGCTGCATAGCGCCAGATATCGGCAGCGCCTTCTATTTCGGCTTTTGCCTGGCTGATCGGTTTGCCAGACTCAAGCGTTTCCATGAGGGCGATCCGCTCACGTTCACGGTCGATCAGATCCGCCACCCTGAGCAGTAGCGTTGCGCGTTCCTTGCCGGAAGTTCTTGACCAGCGTCCCTTGTCGAATGCGAGGCGAGCCGCAGAGATGGCGGCATCGACGTCCCGGGCGCTGCCCTTGCTGGCCAGGGTGACCACGCAGCCATGTGACGGCGAGGTTCTTTCGAAGGTCGCGCCGTCAGCGCTGGCTTGCCAGGATCCGTCGATCAGGTGACGGGCGACAAAAGTTTCGCTCGGGATTTGTGCTTCACTGATGGAGACAACGTTCAATTCGCTCATGACTGGTTTCCGGAAAAGTTCGGTTTACGCTTTTCACGAAAGGCTGCGACGCCTTCGTTGCGGTCGTCTGTCGGGCTGATCATGCCGGCCCCGAGGGTCTCGATCATGGCACCGCGATCTTCGCCAACGGCCGCGTGGATCATGTATTTCGCCACTTCGGTTGCATGTTGCGACCTGGCCGAAAGTTTCTGAGCACACTCGAAGGCAAAAGAGCGCGGATCTTCGGCAATATCTGCTGCAAACCCAATCGAATGGGCACGTGTTGCCGAGATGCGGCGGCCGAAGAGGGCCATCTCCTTGACCAGCGGTTCGCCGAGCAAGCGGATCAGCCGCTGTGTTCCCGACCAGCCCGGGACAATCCCGACCGAAGCCTCGGGAAGGGCGAGTGTTGCGCCTGGGGCCATGATGCGAATGTCTGCGGTTGCAGCAAATTCTAGTCCACCGCCAAATGCATGTGCGCCGACAGCAGCGATTGTGGGTTTCGACAATCGAGCCAGCCGATCGAATACTCGGTGACCTTCACGCACCCAGTGCCGTGCAAACTCGTAGGGAGAAAGCTCAGACCATTCCAGTATGTCGGCACCGGCGCAGAAGGCTTTGCTGTCTGCTGCAGTGATGATAACAGCAAGGATGCCCGGGTCGCGCTCCAGGTCGTCGCAGATCGGTTCAACCGCGCGCAACATCTCCAGCGTGAACGCGTTGAGCTTTCCCGGATTGTCCAGTTTCAGCTCGGCAACCGGGCCGTGGCGTATGAGATGCAGTGCGCTCAAAGGCTCAGCTCCATCGCTTCGCTCCGCAAGAGGGCCTTCGGCATTTCCTTCAGGCTGTTGGCAAGACGAACGCGGCCCTTCGAAGCATCGACAATGTCGCGTTCTGGATTGATGCCCGGCATGATTTCCGTTGCCATCAGACCGTTATTCGTCAATTCGATGACGCAACGTTCCGTGACATAGAGAACTTCCTGCCCCAGTTCGCGCGCTCTGCGGCCTGAGAAAGTGACGTGTTCGACCTCCTCAACCATCTTGGCGAATTTGCCGGGGGATTTGACCGTTAGTGCATCATTGCTCAGGTCAAGGTCTGCGCCTGCCTCAAAGAGGCCGGAAAACACTATCTTTCGGGCATGCGCGGTGATGTCGACAAAGCCGCCGCAACCGGCCGTCAGGTAGGGTTTCTTTCCGAGCTTGGAAACATTCACGTTGCCTTCCAGATCGATCTCCAGAAACGACAGGAAGGAGACGTCGAACCCACCACCCTGAAAGTAAGTGAATTGCTGAGGCGAGGGCATGTAGGCATCAGCATTGGATGCGCAACCAAAGGCGAAACCAGTCAGTGGCATACCGCCGGTCGCGCCTTGCTCGATGGCCCAGGTGACTGCCTGTTCCTGACCTGCTTCCAGCAAGACGCGCGGGACCATGGCGGAGATGCCGAAACCGAGATTCGCCGTCTGGCCTGAGCTCAGCTCCATGGCTGCCCGGCGCGCAACAATCTTTTCAACGCCATGTTCTGCGAGCGAGAAGCTGGACCAAGGGCGCATGATTTCGCCGGAAATCGCCGGGTCATATTCAGTTTCAGTTGTCTGACGCTGGTCCGGGTCGACGACGATCAAGTCCACCAGATGACCCGGAACCCTGACATCATGCGGGCGCAGGGAACCGGCGGCCGTAATCCGCTTGACCTGTGCAATGACCAGGCCGCCATGGTTGCGCACGGCAATCGCCTGTTCAAGACCGCCAAGATATGCCCCTTCGTGTTCATAGGTCAGATTGCCGCGTTCATCTGCGGTGGTGGCGCGAATGATTGCGACATCGGGAACAATGTTAGGAAAATGAAGCCAGGTTTCGCCGCCAAGTTCCACGCGCGAGACGATTGGCTTTTTGCTTGCCGCATCGTTCATGGCGCAGCCCTGGCGTCGGGGATCGACAAACGTGTCCAGCCCGATTTTCGTAAACACGCCAGGGCGCCGGGCAGCTACGTCACGGTGCATGTCAAACAGGATGCCGGAGGGAACGTTGTAAGCCGCGACCCGGTTTTCAACCAGCATTTGCCAGATCTGCGGCATTGGCAAAGAAGACGGTCCTGAGGGATAGGAACCGGCAATGATGGCGGAAAGCAAGCCATCTTTGGCAATGTGGTCGATGCCCTTGATGCCATACATGTCACCGGCGGCAATCGGGTGCAGCGTCGTGAGGTTCCTCGGGTGTCCTTCCTGATCAAACCGGTCACCAATTGCTTCCAGTATTTTGTCGGGACACCCGAGGCCGGAGGAGGAGGAAATGGTCACGACAGCGCCATCGGAGATCCGGGCGGCGGCATCTTCCATGGAAACGACTTTCGAGGACATGGTCTCAAAACCCTCCATAGTCGACACGAGTGGCATTGCCGGATTTGGCTGCTTCACGCACTGCAAGTGCGACGGCCAGGGACTTGACGCCATCCACACCGTCGGCTGACGGCCGGCCACGGCCCGCGACGGCTTGAACAAACAAGCCGAACGCGCGGTGATAGAGATTGTGCTTTTCGTAGGAAATTGCCGCTTCACCCTGCGCGTCGACCAGACGGATTTCGCCGACAGGTTCCTGTGTCATGACGTTGCGGGCGAAGATGGAGCCCTTTGTGCCGTGAAACTCGATGCCGGTCCCGGCATATCCATGTGTGAAGCTCTCATGGGTCTGGACCATCGCACCCGACGGCATGCTCCAGACCGACATGACGCTGTCCTCGACGCCTTCGCCAAGGCCGGAAGAGCCAGACTTGGCAATCACATCAACAGGGTCTTCAGAGAGATGAAAGCGGATGGTGTCGGCATCATGAACGGTGATGTCCGGAATGACACCGCCGCCTGCTGCAGCGTCATTGATGCGCCAACCGCGGAGGTGCTCCGGCAGATTGACCGCGTGAAAGACGCGTGCGCTGAGCACTTTGCCAATGCGGCCGTTCGCGATCAGATCTTGAATGGCAAGATGCGATCCTGCGTTGCGCAGATGATGATTGGTCGCAAAGACGACACCCTTTTCTTCAGCGCTGCGTACCATTTCGTTGGCCTCGGCGAGCGTCATTGCAAGCGGTTTTTCACACAAAACATGTTTGCCGGCCGCAATGGCTGCCATGGCTTGTGCGTGGTGCTTATCGTTTGTGGTCGAGATGTAAACGGCGTCGACTGACGGGTCGGTTAGAAGCGCGTCAAGATCCGTGTAGCTGTCCACGATGCCGTGGTCTGCGGCGAAAGATGCGCCGCGAGATGCATTGGAGCTCAAGACAGACAGGATATCGCAGTCTGCCTGTGCCCGGATGGCATCAATGACGTAACTCGACGCAATTCGGCTTGCACCAATAAGACCCCAGCGCATCTTGTCTCCCTAGGTTTTTTGGAACGTTCCAATTGACTTTTATAAAAACTGGAACGTTCCAATTTGTCAAGGTACTTTTCCTGAAAAGGACAGATGTTGACAGTCGAGGACGGTCGTTGTGCTGATACTGTTGGGCGCCGGGTCAGCAATTTGCTCAAGTTTGAACGTGCCCAAAGTGCGGGCATTAGGGGCTCAAACTAATGGCCTTGTTAATCTGCAAGCCTGCATTCACCGCAAGATACGTCGGGAAAGGAGCGCGCTGGGATACGTCAATCTCGCGTTTGAGCCATTGCTGGTCTTCCAAGGTGCACAATGACTTGGACAGGGCACGGTCTGTGATTGAGCCCAGTTCGGATTTGATGATTGAAAATCGGGTCGGTTTCGCCGTGATGGCCAAAATAGGCACGGCCCAGTTTCGGCGAATTATGGCCAATGCAGTTTCGTCAGGCACCGTGCCGATGATCTTGCTTGCAACGGCAGCCACAGAAACGCCAAGTGCAGTCAGCCGGAATTCCGGTCGCAAAGGATGGCCGTGCCCCGGATTTTTCTCAAGCAGGCCAAGTTGCACCAGATGATCAAGGCTCGATGCAAAAGCCGAGCGGCTTGCACTTGTCGCAGCAATGAGCGGGGCTTGCCGCCCGGGAGTGCCGGCATGCATGAGAGCGAGGATTTTCAAGGACCACGCTTTGGATGTGAGCTTGACAAGCAAGGTGATATCCATGAAATATAGTTACTATATTTTTGCTACATAGGAAAGCGTCATGTCGGTAGTTTCTTTGGACAATACAATCACTTTGGCACTTTCTGTGCGCGACAGGCATATCAGTGCTGCTTGGTATGTGGAGAAACTCGGCTTCGAGCTGCTTTATCATTTTGACGAGGCCGGTTGGAGCGAGATGCAAACCAAGACTGAAGGGGTCACTCTGGGATTGGGTGAGCAGGCGGAGCCTTCACCCGGGAACACTGTTCCCGTTTTCGGCGTCGCCGATATTGAGGCGGCCCGGACGGCGTTGGAGGGGGTTGACGTCAAATTTGACGGACCGACTGAGACGGTCGAGGGAATGGTCAGCACAGCGACATTTTATGATCCGGATGGCAACGCGCTTATGCTTGCCCAAGATCTCTCAAAATGAAAACTGCTTGCAGGGCGTTTCGGCGTCCTGCCCAACTTGAGCGACGGGGCAGGTTCAGGCCAGATATTGCAGCAATGACTTCTTTGCGCCCCGAATGTGATCCCGTGTCAGTTTCGCAGCAAGTTCGGCATTGCCGGATTCGCAGGCGTTCAGGATGGACGCATGCTCGGTGCTTGCCCGTTCCATGCCATCGGACATCACCAGCTGGGCGCGAATTTGCCGTTCGACCCGGTCGATTGCGTTGTCGGCAATCTCCAGAAAGAACTTCAGTTCACTGACGCTATAAAGCGTCTCGTGAAAATCCCGATTGAGATCGCCGTAGTGTATCGGATCTTTGGCCGATGAGAATGCTGCGCATTTCTTTCGTGCAGTCCTCAGGAGTTCAGGTGTCATGCGCGGCACGGCATCCCGGATAATTTCGGGCTCGACCAGAGCGCGCAGGTCGAAAATTTCGGCTGTTTCCTTTGGAGACAAGCCAGCGACAACCGCTCCTTTGTACCGCTGTGTTCTAACCAGTCCTTGTTCTTCAAGCCTGGATATTGCTTCGCGAACCGGGATCCGGCTGGTGTTGAAAAGCCTGGCAATTTCGTCTTGCCGAAGAGGTTCGCCCTCTTCGAACTGACCTTCGATAATGGCCTTCCTGAGCGCACTGAACACAATCGAGGACGCCGATGCAGTCGCCGAAATGTCCATCGATTCCAGTTTCATGTGCCCGTTCTCCTTGACTTCAGACTTGTACGGGATCGGCCCGTTTGGGTGAAGAGGGAATGCTTTTGAATATTTTATATTGAATATTGGATCCAATTTAGATTATCAATCCCGTTGAGAGGAAATTGTAGGACTGCGAGAGTTGAGTATTCGCCACGAAGCGGTGCCTCGCTGGAATGGGATACGACTGTTTCGATGCGAATGCTCATCATTGACGTAACCATGGTCTGGCCTTTGCCGGGTGGGCAATGGTTTCAGACCACACGGCCACGGGCTCTACTGATGGATTCAGGAGCCTGAGATTAAGGGAAGACGCGCAGTTTTCTTGCCAATGTGCGCTCGCCAGCGCAATCATCGTGACGTCAGGCGTCTCGATTTTCTTGTACTGTCTGACCTTGTAAGGAGTTGATAATGTCGTCGAATGTCTTTTCCGGATGCATGCCGGCACTTATGACGCCGTGCAAAGCCGACCGCTCGCCCGATTATGATGCTCTGGTGAAAAAGGGTCAGGAGCTGATGGAGGCCGGCATGTCGGCTGTCGTCTATTGCGGTTCCATGGGAGATTGGCCGCTATTGACCGACGAAGCCCGCATGGAGGGCGTGGAGCGTCTGGTCAAAGCAGGCGTGCCCGTGGTCGTGGGCACTGGCGCAATCAATTCCGCGTCGGCGGTCTCCCATGCGAGACATGCCGCAAAAGTTGGTGCGCATGGCCTCATGGTCATTCCGAGAGTTCTCTCACGCGGAGTATCAGCGTCCGCGCAGCGTCAGCACTTCAGCGCGATCCTCGCTGCAGCACCAAATCTTCCGGCAGTCATCTACAACAGCCCGTATTATGGATTTGCGACGAGAGCAGACCTCTTTTTCGACTTGAGACGGGATAATCCGAATCTCGTCGGCTTCAAGGAGTTCGGTGGCCCGGACGATCTGCGATATGCGGCAGAAAACATCACATCGCAGGACGACGAGGTCACGCTGATGGTTGGTGTTGATACCGCGGTCTATTATGGCTTTGTCAACTGCGGTGCGACTGGGGCGATTACCGGTATCGGAAACGCGCTGCCGCGTGAGGTGCTGCTTCTTGTTTCTCTCTGCAAAAGAGCTGCGGCAGGGAATGCGGAGGCGCGTTTAAGGGCAATAGAACTGGAAGAGGCGCTGGCGGTTCTGTCCAGTTTCGACGAAGGCCCAGACCTTGTTCTCTATTACAAATATCTGATGGTCATGAACGGTGAGGACGCCTATCGACTGCATTTCAATGAAACCGATGCGTTGACCGACGCGCAGCGCAACTACGTTGAAGCGCAATATGAGCTGTTCAAAACCTGGTATGCCGATTGGTCGAAACAGGGAGGCGTGATTGCCGAATGCGCGTAGTCGACAGTCATACGGCGGGTGAGCCAACACGTGTTGTGATCGAGGGCGGTCCGGATTTGGGGTCCGGGCCACTTCCAGAACGCGCGGCACGGCTGGAAGCTGAATATATGGATTTCTGCGCGTCTGTTGTTCTGGAACCCAGAGGGCATGATGCGATCATAGGTGCACTCCTGGTGCCGCCGACCCGAGAAGATTGCGCCACTGGTGTCATCTATTTCAACAATCTTCAGAACCTTGGGATGTGCGGCCACGCGACAATCGGGCTTGCGGTCACGCTTGCGCATTTGAACCGCATTGGCATCGGTGCGCACAAGTTTGAAACACCTGTCGGTGTTGTCGACGTCGATCTTCTGGACCCAAATACGGTTTCCGTGACCAACGTCGAAAGCTACCGATATGCCAAGGGCGTCACGATTGAGGTCGAAGGCATCGGTCCGGTAACCGGCGATGTTGCCTGGGGCGGCAACTGGTTTTTTCTTGTCAAAGAAAGCCCGCTGGCACTTGCAGGTTCGAACATCCGTGCCCTTACAGACCTGACACTTAAGATCAGAAGTGGACTTGAAAGCGCCGGTGTCACCGGCGCTGACGGCGCCTGGATCGATCATGTCGAACTGTTCGGCTCACCGGTCGAGCCAACCGCCAACAGCCGGAACTTCGTGCTTTGTCCCGGAGGAGCCTATGACCGTTCACCGTGCGGCACAGGCTGTTCGGCCAAACTCGCTTGTTTGGCTGAGGACGGTCTGCTTGCCCCAGGTGAGCCCTGGAGGCAGGAGAGCATTGTTGGAAGCACCTACGATATGAGCTACCAGCCCGGGCAGAATGGCGGCGTTGTTCCTCAGGTTAGGGGACAGGCTTTCGTGACCTCTGAAGCCCACCTCATCTTTGAACCTGGCGATCCTTATAGATCTGGCATTCGCCTTTAGAGAGAATTGCTTGCGGAGGTTGTAACCCGCAGGCCTTAAGCAGGGGTTCGGCCATGGCTGGCAGTCAGGTGCAGGATGTCATTGTAATAGGTGCCGGGGTCGTGGGCATCTGCAGCGCTCTGGCCTTGCAATCCAGAGGTCGGTCCGTTCTGATCGTTGACAGGCAGAAAACGTCTCAAAGGGCATCGGAAATGAACGCCGGTGCCTTTGCCTTTTCCGACATCGAGCCACTCGCAACGCCGGGCATTATGCGAAAAGCGCCAAAGTGGCTTCTGGATCCGCTCGGCCCACTCTCCATCCCGCCATCTTATGCGTTCAAGATTGCGCCCTGGATGTTGCGCTTCTGGCGCGCAAGCTGGCCGGATAGACACCAACTTGCCCTGAGAGCGCAGGCCAGCCTGATGCAAGTGTCGCAGTCGGCTCTTTACGCCCTTGTCGCAGATGTTGATGGTGAGGAGCTTCTTCAACGTGAGGGTCAGCTGCAGTTGTTCGAGGGTGCAAAGGAATTCGCAGCAAGCTTACCCGTCTGGCAAAGGCGCGGTGAACATGGGGTCCGGTTTGAACTGCTTGAAACGCCGGACGCAATTGCCGCTTATCAACCAGGTCTCGATCGACGGTTTACACATGCCGGATTTACACCGGACTGGATCAACACCTGTGATCCGGCTCGTTGGCTGGATCGCCTGCGGGCAAGGTTTCTGGAGCGCGGTGGAGAGATCGGTGCGGGTGACGTCAAAACGCTCAAATCTGAAAACACATGCGTCAGCGTCCAGCTCGAAGGAAAGTGTCTTGGGGCAAAACAGGTGGTCGTTTGTGCCGGTGCCTGGTCGCATCATATCGCCCGATCAATCGGTGACAGGATCCCGCTTGAAACCGAGCGCGGATACAACACCACCCTGCCTCAGGGTGCATTTGATCTGAAAACCCATTTGAGTTTTTCCGGTCACGGATTTGTGGTGACCAGGATCAATGGTGGTGTTCGTGTTGGTGGGGCTGTTGAGCTCGGTGGGCTCAACCTTGAGCCCAACTACAAGCGATCTGAGATTTTGTTGAAGAAGGCGCAGAGCTTTTTGCCCGGTCTTAAAGCCGAGGGGGGCGCCAATGGATGGGTTTCCGGCCGTCGTTGCCCGACAGTTTACCGGTTATTGACCGGTCTCCGAACGACCGCCGGGTCCTTTATGCTTTCGGTCATGGTCATCTGGGGTTGACCCAATCAGCCGGAACGGCCGAACTGGTGGCAGCATTGGCGTCGGATGCCTCACTGCCAATCGACATGAGCGCTTTTTCCGCACGCCGCTTCTAGATCCGCAAGGAGAGCTATATGAAAATTTCGGCCATCAACGTCTATCAGGTCGACCTTCCCTTGAAAGAAGGACGGTACAGCTGGTCGAATGGAAACTTTGTCGAGGTTTTCGACAGCACCGTCGTTGAAGTCGAAACCGATGAAGGCTTGAAGGGATATGCTGAATGCTGTCCGCTCGGATCTGCCTACCTGCCGAGTTTTGCCCGCGGTGTGAGGGCGGGACTTGAGGAGCTTTCCCCTCAACTGATCGGCCGGAACCCGCTCAATATCGGAGACATCAATCGGGTCATGGATGCCGCGCTGCGTGGACATCCTTACGCAAAGGCGCCGATCGATATCGCTTGCTGGGATCTTTTGGGCAAGGCTACAGGGCAGCCGCTTTTTACCCTGCTTGGCGGAGCTGCGCAGGATGATGTTGTTCTTTACCGGGCTATCAGTCAGGAAGCGCCGGAGGTCATGGCCGGCAAGATAGAGGGTTATGCGGCGGAGGGTTACACCAAGTTCCAACTCAAGGTGGGTGGGAATGCGAATGACGATATCGAGCGCATTCGCGCCACACGGGCCGTTCTAAAGTCAACTGATCTGTTGGTTGCCGATGCAAATACCGGTTGGAACCGCCATGAGGCCGCACGTGTTGTTGGTGCGGTTGCCGATCTTGACGTCTATATCGAACAGCCCTGTCTGACCTACGAGGAATGCCTCTCTATCCGGCGTCGAACCACATTGCCCTTTGTGCTCGATGAGGTCATTGATGGACCTAATATGCTGGTCAGGGGTATTGCCGAAGATGCCATGGATTGCATCAACCTGAAGATCTCAAAAGTTGGTGGGCTTACCAGGGCCAAGTTGATGCGGGACCTTTGCGTGGCACATGGGATCCCGATGACAATCGAAGACACCTGGGGCGGTGACATTACGACAGCGGCCATCGCGCATCTTGCACGTTCAACACCTGCCGAATTCACGTTTTCGGCGACGGATTTCAACAGTTATGGCACGGTAGATATTGCAGACGGTGCGCCAAAGCGGGTGAATGGCCGCATGACCGCCACTGATCGTCCGGGGCTTGGAATTGAGCCGATTTTTGACGCGTTGGGCGCTCCTGTTGCCAGATACACTTGAGGCAGATTCATGCGCAGCGCCAAAACCATCCATGTGATTTCCTGCCATGCGGAAGGTGAGGTTGGCGATGTGATTGTCGGGGGTGTCGCTCCTCCTCCGGGCGAAACGCTCTGGGAGCAACGCAGCCATATTGCCAATGACCAAACCCTGCGAAACTTCGTCTTGAACGAGCCACGCGGTGGTGTCTTTCGGCATGTCAATCTTCTCGTGCCGCCCAAACATCCAAAGGCCGATGCGGCGTTCATCATCATGGAACCCGAAGACACGCCACCAATGTCGGGCTCGAATTCTATTTGTGTGTCCACGGTGCTGCTTGATGCCGGCATTATTCCAATGCAAGAGCCTTTCACGGACATGACACTGGAAGCGCCGGGCGGGCTGGTGCAGGTGAAGGCCGAATGCCGTGATGGTAAGGCCGTTCGGATTATGGTCCAGAATCTGACCAGTTTCGCAGACAAGATTTCGGTCCCTCTGGAAGTCAAAGGCATAGGCACTTTAACGGTCGATACGGCTTATGGCGGCGACAGCTTCGTTGTGGTCGACGCCGGTGAACTCGGATTTGCCATCGAAGAAGACGAAGCCAAGGATCTTGCCAGCCTTGGTGTCCGGATCACCAATGCAGCCAATGAACAGCTTGGATTTCGTCATCCCGAGGTTCCTGACTGGAACCATATTTCATTTTGCGCTTATTGCGGGCCGCTGACCCCGATGACGAACGGGCTCACAGGGAAATCTGCGGTCGCCATTCAGCCTGGTAAGATCGACCGGTCACCAACCGGAACGGCAGTGTCGGCACGCATGGCGCTCTTGGCCGCAAAGGGGGAAATGAGTGTCGGCCAGGAATTCAAGGCTGTCTCAATCATCGGATCGACGTTTCTCGGCCGGATCGTCAAAGAGCAGAGGATCGGTGATCGCGCTGGAATTGTCCCGGAAATCTCAGGAAGAGGGTGGATTACCGGAATTCACCAGCACATGCTGGATCCCGACGATCCCTGGCCGAGCGGGTACCGGTTGAGCGACACTTGGGGTGCTTGACAGAGCCAGATTGCGACGACAAGCAGGCCGCGGTTGCCGCAAGTTTGCTGCGGTCAAGTGCCTTGGCTTTGAGGCGTGTCTCACAGGCTCAGCTGATTTGTACGCGCAGCATCACAAAGCAAGACTTGAGACCTGAGCAACTTGACCCCGTGCGGGATGTGGTTACATCCATGACCACACGTTTACCGCCCGGGACACAGGAGTTTCAATGTCCGTCCATTCTGACCTGCCACTGAAACATGAACTGATCGAGGAGGCTCAGGACACCATCCTG
>NZ_CM146333.1:3965000-5926628 GCF_055693425.1 Roseibium sp. JB4-4
GTCAGTTTGTGTTTAGCCTTTGAGGGCTTGGGTTTTAAAAGGGACCTTTGCTTGATCTGGTGAGATGCAGACGATGTTTGCGTGATCTGTTCAGAGGTTTATTGGGTGTTTAACGCGCTCAAGCAGCCGAAGGCGGCAGCGCAAGCAGACATGATCTTTTTTGCGCCTTTGGCGCGAAAAAAGATGAACATTGATAATGAGAGTGATCAAGTGTCTTAAGGGCATTCGGTGGATGCCTTGGCGACAAGAGGCGATGAAGGACGTGATACGCTGCGATAAGTCATGGGGAGCTGCGAATAAGCTTTGATCCGTGAATTTCCGAATGGGGAAACCCACTCCTTTATGGAGTATCCCGCAAGGGAAGCAAACCCGGGGAACTGAAACATCTAAGTACCCGGAGGAAAGGACATCAACCGAGACTCCGCTAGTAGTGGCGAGCGAACGCGGACCAGGCCAGTGGCTTGTAGATAAGAACCGGAACCGTTTGGAAAGTCGGGCCTTAGTGGGTGATAGCCCCGTACGGGTAGAAGTTCTGCAAGTCCTTGAGTAGGGCGGGACACGTGAAATCCTGTCTGAACGTGGGGGGACCACCCTCCAAGCCTAAGTACTCCTTGTCGACCGATAGCGAACAAGTACCGTGAGGGAAAGGTGAAAAGCACCCCGACGAGGGGAGTGAAACAGACCCTGAAACCGGATGCCTACAAACAGTTGGAGGGCGCAAGCCTGACAGCGTACCTTTTGTATAATGGGTCAGCGACTTAATTTAACGAGCAAGCTTAAGCCGGTAGGTGTAGGCGCAGCGAAAGCGAGTCTGAATAGGGCGTTTTAGTTCGTTGGATTAGACCCGAAACCGAGTGATCTAGCCATGGCCAGGTTGAAGGTGCGGTAACACGCACTGGAGGACCGAACCCACGCCTGTTGAAAAAGTCGGGGATGAGCTGTGGCTAGGGGTGAAAGGCCAATCAAACTCGGAAATAGCTGGTTCTCCGCGAAATCTATTTAGGTAGAGCGTCGGATGAATACTCTCGGGGGTAGAGCACTGGATGGGCTATGGGGGCTTACCGCCTTACTGATCCTAACCAAACTCCGAATACCGAGAAGTACTATCCGGCAGACACACAGTGGGTGCTAACGTCCATTGTGGAGAGGGAAACAACCCTGACCGCCAGTTAAGGTCCCTAAGTTATGGCTAAGTGGGAAAGGATGTAGGACTCCCAAAACAACCAGGATGTTGGCTTAGAAGCAGCCATCATTTAAAGAAAGCGTAACAGCTCACTGGTCTAAATAAGGGGTCCCGCGCCGAAAATGTACCGGGGCTCAAGCCATACACCGAAACTGCGGGTGCATCTTTGATGCGCGGTAGCGGAGCGTTCTGTAAGTCTGCGAAGGGAGACCTGTGAGGGCTCCTGGAGATATCAGAAGTGCGAATGCTGACATGAGTAACGATAAAGAGTGTGAGAGACACTCTCGCCGAAAGTCCAAGGGTTCCTGCGCAACGCTAATCGGCGCAGGGTTAGCCGGCCCCTAAGGCGAGGCCGAAAGGCGTAGTCGATGGGAATGCAGTTAATATTCTGCAGCTTGGTGGTAGTGACGGATGCCGTGTGTTGTATCTCCTTATTGGATTGGGGGTGCAGCGAAGGTGTTCCAGGAAATAGCTCCACCGTATAAACCGTACCCGAAACCGACACAGGTGGACTGGTAGAGAATACCAAGGCGCTTGAGAGAACTATGCTGAAGGAACTCGGCAAAATGCTCCCGTAAGTTCGCGAGAAGGGAGACCTCAGTTCGGGCAACCGGATTGGGGTGGCACAGACCAGGGGGTGGCGACTGTTTATCAAAAACACAGGGCTCTGCGAAGTCGCAAGACGACGTATAGGGTCTGACGCCTGCCCGGTGCTGGAAGGTTAAGAGGAGGTGTGCAAGCACCGAATTGAAGCCCCAGTAAACGGCGGCCGTAACTATAACGGTCCTAAGGTAGCGAAATTCCTTGTCGGGTAAGTTCCGACCTGCACGAATGGCGTAACGACTTCCCCGCTGTCTCCAGCATAGACTCAGTGAAATTGAATTCCCCGTGAAGATGCGGGGTTCCTGCGGTCAGACGGAAAGACCCCGTGCACCTTTACTACAGCTTCACACTGGTATTCGTCACGACATGTGTAGGATAGGTGGTAGACGTTGAAGCCTTGGCGCCAGCTGAGGTGGAGTCACCCTTGAAATACCACCCTTGTCGTCATGGATATCTAACCGCGGTACAACAATATCCGGGACCGTGTGTGGCGGGTAGTTTGACTGGGGCGGTCGCCTCCCAAATGGTAACGGAGGCGCGCGAAGGTGGGCTCAGAGCGGTCGGAAATCGCTCGTTGAGTGCAATGGCATAAGCCTGCCTGACTGCGAGACTGACAAGTCGAGCAGAGACGAAAGTCGGCCATAGTGATCCGGTGGTCCCTCGTGGAAGGGCCATCGCTCAACGGATAAAAGGTACGCCGGGGATAACAGGCTGATGATGCCCAAGAGTCCATATCGACGGCATTGTTTGGCACCTCGATGTCGACTCATCACATCCTGGGGCTGGAGCAGGTCCCAAGGGTTTGGCTGTTCGCCAATTAAAGTGGTACGTGAGTTGGGTTCAGAACGTCGCGAGACAGTTCGGTCCCTATCTGCCGTGGGTGTAGGAGAATTGAGAGGATCTGTCCCTAGTACGAGAGGACCGGGATGGACGTACCTCTGGTGGACCTGTTGTGGCGCCAGCCGCATTGCAGGGTAGCTATGTACGGAAGGGATAACCGCTGAAAGCATCTAAGCGGGAAACCCACCTCAAAACCAGCTCTCCCTGAAGAGCCGTGGAAGACCACCACGTCGATAGGAAGCGTGTGGAAGTGCGGCAACGCATGAAGCTTAGCTTTACTAATAGCTCGTTCGGCTTGATCCTCTCATTAGTCAATGTTCATCTTTTAAAGGCGCCCATGGCGCATTTAAAAGATCATGCGGTTTTGTTCTCACGGACGTACCGGTCCTCACGGACCTGTCCTGCGAACCACGCGGCCTGACCGGCCGGCGCGCACTTGCGCTTGCGGAGTAAAGCTCCGGAACGTGCCCAAACCGAAATCGATCAATAATTAAGAAAAGACCAGTGTTCTCAAAGCCTTCAGGCTCTTGATCTGCAAGGAAAAAGAGCCCGGACCGAAGGGTCCGCAAGGCTGACCGGCCGCCGCGCATGCTTGCGCGCCCCGTCCGGAGGTTAGGGCGAAGCCCGCTCAACCGTGAGGATAAACTCATCTTACCAGTTCACAACAAACTGCGCTTCGCCGGCCTGGTGGCCCCAGCGGGGAGCCCCCACCCGATCCCATCCCGAACTCGGCCGTGAAACTCCCCAGCGCCAATGGTACTGCATCTTAAGGTGTGGGAGAGTAGGTCGCCGCCAGGCCTGCTAAACGCAGTTTGAAACTCTTCAATTTGCTGTCGCTCACGCGCGTACCGCCCTTCGGGCTGCGCTCCGCGAGGGCGGCCTGACCGGCCGGCGGCCTCTTGGCCTTGCCTCCGCTGCGCTCCGGATCTTAAGTCCCATGTCAGCGCAGTCCTCCGGTCAACCCGAAATCACGGGCATGCCCCACATGGAGCAGCCCACGCGACGACCGAAGATCCAAAAGATCGAGGACGCGCAAAAAATAACGCGGGATGGAGCAGTCCGGTAGCTCGTCAGGCTCATAACCTGAAGGTCGCAGGTTCAAATCCTGCTCCCGCAACCAAATTCGACAACAGCCTCATCCCGTAAGGGGTGGGGCTGTTGTCGTATTCGGGTAACGGATACAGGATGTGGACCCAGCAAAGCGGGCCAAAAAGGCCCGATTTGCGGTTCACGACAAGGGCGAAGCCCGAAGGCGCAATGGAGCAAAGCGAACATAAAATCCTGCTCCCGCAACCAACAAAAACAAGCCGACCCTCCAGGGCGGCTTTTTTGTTGGAAGGGGTCGCCGATTTTAACCTGACGGGGTCCTTCAAGGAGCGCCAAAGCCAGACGCAGAAGAGCAAAAAACAACCAAATCCTGCGCACGCAAACAACAAAAAAGCCGCCCTCCAGGGCGGCCTTTTTGTTTTGGTGCAATGAGAACCAAAATCAAAACAAAACAACAAAATATCCCAACGCGCTCAACGCAAATAGACGAAGGCGAACGGGAAAAACCTACGACAAACGGCAAGGGTCCTGGTGCAAAAGTTTCTCCATTGTTGGCCTTAAAAATTTTGTTTTGGTTTCGAACCGCAGACACTTGAAACCGTTGTTTCCTATTAGGAAGTATCGATTTGAGTTGCCTCGGTGTGCGGATTTGGTTCGTGGAAACAATGATTTATCTCTCTAGTTCCACGTTGGTGTCGAGACGGTCTTTGAAGCTTTGATGGTGGGCTTTCATACGTATTCCGATGATTGATCAAGTGGGGTACGGCCCCGATGCGATCATGAACTTGACCTTCCAAACTCGAAGTGCAATATTTTGCACCAACGCAATATTTTGCACTTCGAGTGATATGAATGGCAATTGAAGCTAAAAACAATCCGGACGTTGCAGCGCGAGCTGCCTGGTTGCATTTCGTCGGCGGATTGACTCAGGGTGAAGTTGCTCGGCATCTCAATGTCACCAATACGCGTGCGCATCGTTTGATTGCACGTGCTCAGGCTGACGGTCTGGTTCAGATTTTTGTCGACGTGGAAGCCACCGAATGCGTCATGCTTGAGCGCCAGCTCATGGAGCGGTTCGGTTTGAATTTCTGCCGTGTCGCGATGGAGATACCGGAAAGTGGACCGATGCCGCTGCGCTCGCTTGCCACTGTCGGTGCCCAATATCTTATGGAAGTGTCGAGCGGAAGCCGTCACAAGATCATTGGCCTTGGAAATGGCCGCACGCTTACCGCATCCGTGAATGCGATGGGGCGGGATCCGGTGGTCGGAAAGCAGTTTGTGTCGGTTCTCGGCGGCCTTACACGCTCCTATGCCGCGAATCCATATGACGTCATATATCGCCTGGCCCAGAAAACAGGTGCTGAAGCACACCTTCTACCGGCCCCGCTTTATGCCAACAGTGCCGCGGACAAGATGGTGATGACGAAGCAATTCGGAATTGCGGACACAATGGCTCTGATCGACGAGGCGTCTCTTGTCGTTCTGGGTGTCGGCAGCCTAGATCCTGATAAGGGAAGCATCATCGACACGGCCATTGATGATCCAAACCGCACGAAAGAGCTGCGCGAAAGTGGTGCCGTTGCCGAGCTTTTAGGCCAGTTTTTCGACATTGACGGACGCCAGATCGAAACAGAGTTCGACCAGCGCGTCATGGCGCCGCCGATCGAAAGCCTGAATGGCCGGGAAGTGACCGCGATTGCTGGAGGAGCAACCAAAGTCAGGGCGATCACAGCTGCACTCAGGAATGGACATTTGACCGGACTATTGACTGACGAGGTAACAGCCAAGGCGCTTTTAGAAGATCAAAAATGACGCGGTGCGCCAAATTTCACCAGGGAGGAAATAAGGATGTACGACAAGGAAAAAGATGCCATAGGGGCGTTCTTGCGCGGGGAAATGGATCGCAGAGCGCTTATCCGACGTCTTGGCGGACTCGGGATGACCGCAGCATCTGCTGGCACACTCTACAACATGATGGCGTCAAACGCGCTTGCGGCTGATTTCGATTGGCAAAAGCACAAGGGCAAAAGCGTCAAGCTGCTGTTGAACAAGCATCCCTATACGGATGCCATGATTGCCAATCTGCCGGCCTTCAAAGAATTGACCGGGATGGATGTCAGCTACGACATTTTTCCAGAAGACGTTTATTTCGACAAAGTTACAGCGGCGCTGTCCTCCCGTTCCAGTGAGTATGATGCCTTTATGACCGGGGCCTACATGACCTGGACCTACGGTCCGGCGGGGTGGATTGTCGATCACAATGAATGGATCAACGATCCTTCAAAAACCAATCCGAACTACAATTGGGATGACATGCTGGAAGGCGTGCGCAAATCCTGTGCGTGGAACGGTGTCCCGGGTGGTGAACTTGGCTCTGACGATGCCAAGCAATGGTGCATCCCCTGGGGCTACGAGCAGAACAATCTGACCTTTAACGCTGCCATGTTTGAAAAGGCCGGTGTGAAAGTGCCGACCAACCTGGACGAGATGCTGGAAGCTGCTGCCGCCGTGCAGGCAGGGAACGACGGTGTTTACGGAATAGGTGTCCGCGGGTCGCGCTCATGGGCAACGATCCATCCGGGCTTCCTCTCCGCTTATGCGAATTTCGGCGAATCCGATCTGAGCAATGATGGCGGCAAGCTGAGTGCGGCAATGAACACGCCGGGATCAAAAGAGTTCCATGCCAAATGGGTCAAGATGATCCAGGAAAGCGGTGCCAGTGACTGGTCAACCCATACCTGGTACCAGGTGGGCACGGATCTTGGAGCCGGCAAGTCGGCTATGATCTTCGATGCCGATATTCTGGGTTACTTCATGAATGGCGGTGAGAATGCAATGGCGGGACAGCTGCAGTTCGCACCATTTGCTGCGAACCCGGCAGCCTCGGCACCCACACCGAATATCTGGATCTGGTCGCTTGCCATGACGAAATTCTCCAAGGATCTGGATGCGACCTGGTACTTCATGCAGTGGGCTTCGGGTCCGGAGCACGGCTTGTTCGGGGCAACGGAAATGGATTTCGTGAACCCTGTCCGCAAGTCCGTTTGGGACAGTGACCTTTTCCGTGAGCGGTTGAACAAGAACTATCCTGGCTATGTCGAGATGCACGATGTCTCGGCACCCGGTGCGTCGATCAAGTTCACCGCGCAGCCCTTGTTCTTCGACCTGACAACCGAATGGGCAGCCACCTTGCAAAGGATGGTCGCCAACGAAGTGCCGGTCGATGAAGGCCTTGATCAACTCGCTCAGAGCATGAATTCTCAGCTCAGTGAAGCGGGATTGAGATAGGTCGCAGCCTGCGGCATACGCGGCTCCCAACGTCGCGTATGCCGTTCTGATCCTTTCAACAATGTTTCTCCAAACCTGGTGTTTTTATGACTGACACCGTGATGACCCGGCGACGCCAATTCATTTCGCCCAGGATGCTTCCTTATGTTTTGAGCTTGCCGGCATTGATCGTTTGCATCGGCATTCTCATTCCTTTCGTGACGGCAATCTATTATTCACTCCAGCGCTATCGGATGTCCCAGCCCTGGAACCGGGAAATGAACTGGGGCGAAAACTACGTCAGGTTTTTGACTGACGCTGATTTTTGGAACACGTTGAAGGTGTCGCTTGTCTATGCTGGATCCACTGTGGTTCTGGAATTGCTGCTCGGACTGGCGATTGCGCTGCTTTTGAAAAAGCGCAGTCGTGTCAATAACTTCATTTCCATCATGTTGCTCCTGCCTCTGATGACAGCGCCCGCACTGGCCGCGCTGATGTTCAAGCTGATGACAAATCCGAACTTCGGTATCCTGAGCTATTTCATGCAAGTAATCGGCTTTGACGATTTTAGATGGGGTTCGTCACCGGACACGGCTCTCTTTACCGTGATCCTCGTGGATATCTGGGTCTATACACCATTCATGATGATCCTGCTCCTGGCCGGGCTGCGCTCGCTTCCCACCCAGCCTTTCGAGGCCGCGGATTTGGATGGTGTGCCGCAACTTGAGCAGTTCTGGCGGATAACACTGCCCATGCTGATGCCTTACATTCTGACGGCCGCTCTGTTCCGCCTCCTCGACTCAATTCAGCAGTTCGACATCATTTACGCCATGACCCAGGGTGGGCCGGGCGACACTTTGATGGTGTTTCAGGTCGAGGCTTATCTGAATTTCTTCCAGTCGACGAATGTCGGGCGGTCCGCGGCACTGCTGCTGATCCTCTGGGCCATCACGTATGTGCTCTCGAACATTTTCGTCAAGAACTGGCTGCGGCTGCGTGAACGCGCAAAAGGGGGCGCGTGACATGGATCATACTTCTTTCCTGGAGCGCTGGTTCCGGCGTGTCGCGCTTTCGATCATCGTGATCTTTTTCATGTTTCCGATTTTCTGGATCGTACTCATGAGCCTTCAGACGAATGAAACGATCCTGCGTTCGCCGCCATCAATGTCCTTCGTTCCAACATTCGACAACTATCTGGCAATTCTTGCAGGCCGCCTGGACTCCAACGTTGCCAGCATGGGCATCAACTTCGTGAACAATCTGATGAATTCGATCATCCTGTCTGTCTGCTCGGTGGCGGTCGCACTGTGTCTGGGAGTGCCGGCGGCCTACGCCTTCGCGCGGCACAAATTCAAGGGGTCCGAAGACATAGCCTTCACCTTGCTGTCCTTTCGATTTGCCCCGCCTTTGCTGGTTCTGTTGCCGCTGACACTCTATTTTCAGGAAATCGGTCTGGCAGACACCTATCTTGGCCTGGTTTGGGTCTATCAGTTGATTTGTCTTCCGTTGATCTTGTGGATCGTGCGCGGCTATTTCGAGGATATTTCTCCAGACATTGAATATGCCTACCGGATCGCCGGCCACAGCTGGTTCTCGACGTTCCGAAAAATAGCATTGCCGCTTGCTGGCCCGGGCATCGCGGCCGCCGGCCTGCTTGCATTCATATTCGCCTGGAACAACTTCATATTCGCGCTCGTGCTGGCCTCTGCTGACAAGCAGCCAGTCACGGTCGGGGCACTCGCCTTCGTAACCGCATCCGGAATCCAATATGGCCAGATCGCCGCGGCAATCGTGCTGTCGATCGCACCGACGCTCGCGCTTGCACTCTGGGCACAAAAATATCTTGTCGAAGGGCTCTCCCTCGGTGCGGTGAAGGGCTGACCAGATGGGATTTCTTGAACTCAAATCATTGTCAAAATCGTTCGGTGACGAAATCGTTCTGGACGGCGTGTCGCTCAGCGTCCCGGAGGGTGGAACGCTGGTTTTGTTCGGGCGGTCCGGTGCTGGCAAGACAGTCCTGTTGCGCAGCATCGCGGGCGCCATAGACCCTGATGGCGGATCCATCGCGATCGGGGGGAGGACGTTACCTCGGTTCCCCCTGAATATCGCGGTATTGGTATGGCCTTTCAGAACTTCGCGCTGTTCCCGCATATGACAGCCTATGACAATATCGCCAGTTCGCTGACCTCCAAGCGCATGTCCGCGTCAGAGATCCGAACGAAAGTCGATGCCGTTGCCCGGTTGTTGAAGATCGAGCACGTGCTTTCACATGCTCCAAAAGCGCTTTCCAACGGTCAGAAGCAGCGAACCGCGCTTGCCAGGGCACTTGTTGCGGAGCCGAAGATTCTTCTGCTTGATGATCCGCTGCGCAATGTCGATGCGAAGCTGAGATTTGAAATGAGGCTGGAGTTACCGCGGCTGCTGGCAGACCGCGGCGCAACGATCATCTATGTCACTCAGGACTATAAAGAAGCCATGGCCCTGGGCGACCGGATTGCCGTGCTCGATCAGGGAAATATCGTTCAAATCGGATCGCCGGAAGACATCTACAGAAGGCCGGCGAATACGCAAATCGCACAGCTTTTCGGCGATCCGACAATCAACCTTCTCGATGTGGTGCCAAAGCAAGATGATCGCGGCCTGCACGCTTTCCTCTCCGACCAGAGGGTCGATTTTCACGGCCGTTTTCCAGGTGTTGCCGGCAGAGACTGTATCGTTGGCCTGAGGCCGGAGGCACTCTCTTTTGCCAAAGAAGGCGGCTTTCCGGTAACGATTGAGGCGGTTACGCCCTTCAATGAAAAGACCGTCACTCTGGCGACGACCCTGCGCGGCCGGGAAATCCTGTTGTCGCAGCCCGCGCAAGATCCGGTCCCTGCCGGACCGGAGGTAAACCTTCAGATCGCTGCTCAAGACGCGATCCTGTTTGACCGGGCGACAGGGCAGCGTATCGCTCCCGAACCTGACGGAAATCAGGTGGAGGAGGCAGCATGACAGCGCAACTTCATCTGAATTCGATCAACAAACGCTACAATCCCGGTACAGATCACGAAGTGCATGCTGTGCAGGATCTCGACCTTGAAGTCGAGCGTGGAGAGATCGTAGCACTGCTTGGGTCGTCCGGTTGCGGAAAGACATCCACGTTGCGGATGATCGCAGGTTTTGAAGAGGTAAGCGCCGGTGAGGTCTCAATTGACGGGCGCCGAATTGACCGGCTTGCTCCGGCCAAACGCGGTGTTGCCATGGCATTTGAGGGATACTCTCTTTATCCGCCTTTGAGCATCAGGGAGAATATTGCATTCGCGCTCAAGTCCGAGAAGCTCCCGCAATCCGATGTCGACAATCGGGTCGAACAAATTGCGGCACTTCTGGAAATCAGCGACATTCTCGACAAGCGTCCCAATGCTATTTCCGGTGGCCAGCAGCAAAGAGCAAGTTTGGGCCGGGCGCTCATACGGCGCGCGGATCTCCATGTTCTGGATGAACCTATGGGTCAGCTTGAGCCTCAATTGCGGGCGATCCTTCGCGGCAGGATCAAGCATTATATCAAGGAGCATGAGCTAACGGCGATACTGGTAACCCACGACCAGACCGAAGCGAACGCGCTGGCGGACCGGATCGCTGTAATGGAAGGTGGCATTCTTCAGCAGTTCGATACACCGGAAAACCTGAAAAACAGGCCGGCGAACATCTTTACAGGCGCGTTTATCGGAGAACCGCCGATGAATCTCTTTTCGGCTGTTGCCGGTGTTTCGGGCGACCAGGTTGAACTGCGTCTGTCGGCTGACACGGCGTTGAGATATCCAGTGACCGCGTTTTCAGAGGAACTTCGGCAACGCATCCAGCATGATAACGGGATCATGATTGGCATTCGCCCGCATTCGGTTCAACTGACGGAAGAAGGGTTGCCGGCCGAGGTCTTTGCAAACCAGTGGCTTGGCGATCAGACGCATATTGCGGCGCGGTTTGCGGGTGCAAGCATTGTGTCGGTTGTTCATGACCTGGCGTTGCCAAGGCCGGGTGATCAGATCAATGTGTCGATCGCAGCGGCCGATCTGCACATATTCGATACAAAATCTGGTGATGCGCTCAGCCATGGAGGAAACCTGGCATGAGCGAAAAGGATCTCATCATCGGGATCGACGCCGGTACTTCCGTGATCAAGGCTGTGGCGTTTGATCTGTCGGGGCACCAGATCGCGTTTGCGAGCCGGAGAAATGAATATACGTCGCTCGCAAATGGCGGTGTTGAACAGGACATGAACCGAACGTGGCGCGACACGGTTGCGGTGCTGGGTCAGCTGGTTGATTCAGTCCCTGAGTGTGCTTCAAGATGCGCCGCTGTCGCCGTCACCGGTCAAGGGGACGGGACCTGGCTCATCGACCGGAATGGCGAGCCTGTGCATGATGGCTGGTTGTGGCTTGATGCACGGGCCGCCGAAACGTCAAGGCACTTGGCCGAAGGCGCAGAATGCCACGTCATCTATCAGCGTACCGCTACCGGCATCAATGTGTGTCAGATGCGAACCCATCTGTGTTGGATGCGGGACAATGCTCCCGATCTCATTAAGAAGGCTTCGACGGCGTTTCATTGCAAGGACTGGCTCTATTTCAAACTCACCGGGGTTCGGGCCTCCGATATTTCGGAAGGGGTTTTCACGTTCGGTGACTACCGGACAAGAAACTACAGTCCTGAAGTGATCGACACCCTCGGACTGGCGGATCACAAGGAACTTTTGCCGCCAATCATAGACGGGTCGGTTGTTTCCCATGGCTTGTCTGACGAAGCAGCGAAAGTGTGCGGTCTGACGCAGGGGACCCCGATTTGCCTCGGACTTGTGGATGTCATGTGCAGTGCGCTTGGTGCGGGTCTTTATGATCCGGCGGCCGCACCCGGACTGACCATTCTTGGTTCGACAGGAATGCACATGCGTTTCGTGCCTGACGCTGAGGCCGTGGTCCTGAACGATGCACAGTGCGGTTATACCATGCCGTTTCCGGGTGGTGCCTTTGCACAAATGCAAACAAACATGGCTGCCACGTTGAATATCGATTGGGCGCTCGGGATCGCCTCCCAGATCTGCGCAACGCAGAATATGCGCGTGGAACCGGAAATGTTTCTTGCCGCGATAGACGATCTTGTCATCGGAGCAAGACCGGGCAGCGCGTTCTATCATCCCTATATTTCGTCTGCAGGCGAACGGGGACCTTTCACCAATCCCGATGCACGCGCAAGCTGGACGGGCCTCGATCAGGGAACAACCTGGGCTGACATGCTGCGTGCCGTTTTCGATGGCCTCATACTCGCAGGAAGAGACTGTTACGAAACCATGGGCAACGTCCCGGGGGAAATCAGGCTTACAGGCGGTGCCGCTAAATCGAAGGCATTTCGGACGCTGCTTGCCGCAGGTCTCGGAGCACCCGTGCGTACAATAGCGCAACCGGAAGCAGGAGCTGCGGGAGCGGCGATGATTGCCGCAGTTCAGCAAGGCCTTTTTGAAGACGTGGCTTCGGCGGTCGATGTATGGGTCAAGCCGCATCTCAACGATGCCGAACTGCCTGATGAGGAGTTGATGCCTCTCTATAACGGCCTGTTCGACACATATCTGGAAACCCGGCGTGCACTTCCGCACGTGTGGTCAAGTCAATCGAAAGCCAGGCGGGAGCTGAGTTGATGACAACAGTGGCAATCATCGGCGACAGGTTCATGGGTTCTTCCGTCTTTGAACGGGAAATTCTCGCCTCATGTGGCGATCGCGTAACCTGCAAGTGTATCGACCTCGCCTGGCCAGACGAACCGATGGAGCATGGCTATGCGACACCGGGGCTGGAGGGTTTAAAGGAATATTTGGGGACGCCGGAGTTGGTGCTCGATCATCTGCAGGATGCGCAGGTGCTTGTAACTCATCTAGCTCCCGTTTCGGTCGGTGTTCTGGAAGCCGCACCCAATCTCAAGCTGGTCGGGGTCTCTCGCGGTGGACCCGTCAACATCGCAATGGACGAAGCGCGCGAACGAGGTGTTCTTGTTGTGAACACGCCCGGCCGCAACGCATCTGCCGTTGCCGAATTCACTATCGGGGCGATCATTGCAGAGACACGCAACATCACCAAAGGCCATGACTCGTTGCGGAAAGGCGACTATCGAGGTGATCTTTACCGCGCCGACATCGTCGGTAACGAATTGTCCGACATGTGCATCGGTGTCATTGGATACGGTAATGTGGGAACCCGCGTCGTCAAGCTGCTGAGAGCCTTTGGCAGCAAGATCCTCGTCACAGATCCATATGTTCAATTGTCTGTAGAAGACAGTCAGGACGGTGTTGAGCAGGTTGCGCTGGACCGTTTGTTGGGCGAGTCCGACGTTGTAACGCTGCATCCCAGGGTCACCAAGGAAACCACCGGGATGATCGGCAAGGATCAATTTGCCGCGATGAAGCCCGGTGCCGTGGTTATCAATACCGCACGCGGTCCCTTGATGGATTACCAGGCGCTTTTCGAAGCCCTGTCGAGCGGGCAACTTGGTGGCGCGATGCTGGAGACATTTGCTGTCGAGCCGACCGATCCGAATGATCCCCTTCTGCAGCTCCCCAATGTGACGCTCACCCCTCACATCGCCGGCGCATCCCAGAAGACAGTGAAAATTGCCGCACAAAGGATTGCCGAAGAAATCCGGCGATGGATTTCCGACGAGCCACCACTCAGTCCGTGTTGAGGTTTCCGTGAACCTGATGACGCCTGACCATTCCAAGTATGAACCGGAGGGAGATCTCCGGAGCGACCTGTGGATCTGCTTGTTATAGGTGGCGGGATCAATGGTGCAGGTGTTGCCCGCGACGCGGCCGGACGCGGTCTCTCCGTTATCCTGTGCGAAAAGGGAGATCTCGGCGAAGGGACTTCCTCGCGTTCGGGAAAGTACATTCACGGTGGTCTGCGATATCTTGAATATTACGAATTCAGACTGGTTCGCGAGGCGCTGAACGAGCGCGAGGTTGTTCTGGAAGCTGCCCCTCATTTGTCATGGCCGTTGCAGCTGGTCCTTCCTCACAGTCCCGAACAAAGGCCCCGTTGGCTCATTCGGTTAGGGTTGTTTCTTTACGACAATCTGGGCGGGCGCAAGCGGGTTCCGGGATCGAGTGCGATCGATTTGCGCAAGAATCTGGCCGGTGAACGGTTGAAAGAAAGGTTCACCAAGGGTTTCAGTTACTGGGACGTCTGGATAGACGATGCGCGCCTTGTGGCCCTGAATGCCGTTGATGCCTCCAGGCGTGGCGCACAGGTCTTTACCAGGACGGCCTGCATGTCCGCCCGGCGGTACGGGAACGTGTGGCGCGCGGAGCTGAAAGGAGAGGGGAAGCCTGCAACAACTGTCTTCGCTAAAGCTGTCGTCAACGCGGCCGGGCCGTGGGTCGAGAAGGTTCTCGGAGAAGTGGCGGGTGTAAATTCCAGGATGAGTGTTCGCCTTGTGAAAGGCAGTCATCTTGTCATGCCGAAATGGTGGCAGGGAGATCACGGATATGTCCTGCAGGCACCGGACAAACGTCTGATCTTCGTAAATCCCTATTTTGACGACATGGCGTTGATCGGGACGACAGACATTCCCTTCGAAGGCCGTGCGGAGGACGTCGCAATCGACCCATCCGAAGTCGACTATTTGCTCGAAATCCTGAGAAGCTATTTCGATCAAGAATTCAAGGCAGAAGACGTTCTGTTCAACTATTCCGGTGTGCGTCCGCTCTTCGACGATGACGCAAACAAGAGTGCGTCGGCTGTCACACGCGACTATCAGTTCGAGCTTGACGGTTCGCTGGAACCAGACAGCGATCAACCTCCTCTGCTCTCCGCCTTCGGCGGGAAACTGACGACCTATAGAAAGTTGTCGGAACAGGCGCTTCAGATGCTGTCACCCTATTTTCCCGAGATGGGCGGCGCCTGGACCGCCGATACGCCACTGCCGGGCGGAGATCTGCCGGACAAGAATTTCGATGCCTGGTTCACCGGGTTCAAAAGGCGTTTTTCCTATCTGCCGGAGACATTTCTGCTTCACCTGGCGCGATGCTACGGCACCGACGCTGTGCGACTGCTGGATGGTGTCAACGACATCGGCGACCTGGGCGAGCACTTTGGCGGTGCCTTTTTCGAGAAGGAAGCAGATTGGCTGTTGCGCGAGGAGTGGGCCGTCAGTTCGGAAGATTTTTTGCTTCGACGGACCAAACACGGATTGTTTCTGACCCCGGCCGAAAAATCAGAATTTGAAAACTGGCTTGAAAGGAGACAGGCGGTCCATGAACCCGTTTCTTGAGCTGCGGAACAGCGCGGAATTTGCAAGATTACGAACCGCTTCAGCTGAGTTGGGAAAGAACCCGCTGCAAGTGCAAGGGCCCGGTGGGAATACCTCACTCAAGAAAAACGGCAGAATGTGGATAAAGGCCTCCGGAACCTGGCTGGCGGAGGCAAATGAGCGCGACATCATGGTCCCGGTTGATGCCGACCGGTTTTGCGTGGCTCTCAACGCCGGGAGCGAAAGCGCAGAAGACACGGCCAGTTTTCTTGCGTCTGTCGAAGGTGCACCCGCGCTTCATTCGTCGATAGAAACCTCGGTTCATGCTATCCTCGGCACACCTGTCGTGCTGCATACGCATTGCGTTGCAACGATCGCGGTTGCCGCGAGGACTGATGCTGAAGAAATTGTCCGGCATAGGCTGGCCGGCCTGGATGCCGTGTTCATTCCCTACTTCAAGCCGGGTCTGGATCTTGCGCGCGGGATTCTGGAACGCATCACTGCGAAGACGAAAGTGCTGATCCTGGGCAATCATGGTTTGGTTGCAACTGGTGACACGGTCAAGGAAGCCTTGCAACGGATCTATGAGGTTTCGTGCCTGCTTGAGCCGGTGGCGATTGCACGGGGGCGGAACCAAACTCTGACTGGCAGAGATCGCTGAAGGGTAGCGGCTGGAAAGCGGCCCCTTTTCCCACAACACAGTCACTTGCATTCGATGACCATTTGTTGGCGCTTGCCAACGGCAATTCACTCTACCCCGATCATGTCGTGTTCCTGGGCCCTGGATGCGTGGTTGCGAAGGATACCGAAACGGCTGCCGAAGCGGCTGTTCGAGGTTCGAAGGCGCGCTCAGAACGGAAACTCGTGATTTGTCCAGGCCAGGGTGTTGCAGTACCGGAGACCGCGAATGCGGCAACGCTTACGCTTGTGCGGGCGTTCGGTGATGTGCTTGTAAGGGTTGATCCGAGCGCCGAATTGGAGCGGCTCACGGATGAACAGGAAGACGCGTTGATCAACTGGGATGCCGAGAAGCTTCGCCAGTCTCTCAACAGCACGGAAAGCGCGCGGGCATGAGCAAGGGTCTTGCCATTGGTATCGATGTCGGCACGTCAGGCGTCAGGGTTGCAGCGCTTGATGCGCAATTCCATGTGGTCTCCGTCTCGAAGGCCGCGATGGATCTCTCGTCGGGAGAGCGGAACGATCCCGCGGTCTGGTCCGCAGCGCTGGACGAAGCGCTTTCATCAATGCTTCAGACCATACCTTCTCACGATATCGAAGCTATTTGCGTCGACGGAACGTCCGGCACCGTCCTGGCTCTGGATTCCCATGATCAACCAATCGGCTCAGCGCTGATGTATAATGATGTGGTCGACGATCCGGAGATCCCTCAGGCGATTGCGAAAGTGGCTCCGAGGCAAAGTGCGGCGCATGGTTCAAGCTCCGCACTTGCAAGGTCAATTTCTCTGCAGCGTCGCACGGGCATTGCCCGTATTGCCCACCAGGCGGACTGGATAGCTGAACTGCTCACAGACAAAGCCATGCCGAGCGATGAAAGCAACGCCCTGAAAACCGGGTACGATCCGATTGCCAGGGCATGGCCCGACTGGGTAGCTCAGACTGGTATCCGGGCAGAATTGTTGCCGGATGTTGTTGCCACAGGCACGCAGACCGGAACGACCTCAGGCGCATTCGGGTTGCCAGAAGGTATTCCAGTCGTGGCCGGTGTTTCGGACGGATGTGCTTCCTTTTTGGCAACCGGCGCTTCCAGCCCGGGGGACGGTGTCACCGCACTCGGGACGACAATGACAATCAAACTCTTGTCGGACCATCCGATTTTTGCACCCGAATTCGGTATCTACAGTCATCGTATCGGCAGCCAATGGCTTGCCGGTGGCGCGTCGAACAGTGGTGGAGGTGCCTTGGCAGTGCATTTTTCACCCGACGAAATTGCTGCCCTGAGCCAATTGATTGACCCGGACGTTTCGTGCGGGCTCGACTATTATCCCTTGCCAGAACAGGGCGAGAGATTCCCGATCGGTGATCCTGGCCTTGCCTCAAGGGTCAGCCCCCGTCCCGATGCAGCACACATGTTCCTGCATGGGTTGCTTGAAGGTATCGCCAATATCGAGTTGTTGGGTTATCAGCGTTTGATGGAACTTGGCGGACCGAAGTTGAAGTCGATCCGGTCGGTCGGCGGGGGCGCTGAAAACAAAGTCTGGACACGTCTGCGTTCACGGTTGTTGTCTGTGCCGGTCGCAACGGTGGCCTCCGGAGAGGCCGCAGCAGGATCAGCGCGCATTGCCTGGTCATTCTTGAAGGGACAGACATGACGATAGAAATCTCCGGCCTTGGAGATATCCTGGAACAATTCGACGGCATTCTCATAGATCAGTTCGGTGTTCTGCACGACGGCGTCGAACCGTTCGAGGACGCGGTGCCCTGCCTTAAAAGGGTCGCAGCTGCAGGGGTTCCCGTTGTCGCCATTACCAATTCAGGCCGCATGAAAGATCCCAACCGGCAACGCCTTGATCGGTTTGGATTTACGCCCGACCTGATCGCGGACGTTGTCACTTCGGGTATGGTAGCGCGGGATCAGGTCCTGAAGATGCTGAAAGGCGGCTCGATTTCGCAGGGAGATGCTGTACTGAACCTGACCCGCGAAAGCGATGTCACGGTGCTGGAGGGGCTTGGGTTGGAACTCTCCGACGAAATCAGTTCCTCGACCAGGCTGGTTTTCATTTCAGGGCTTCAGCCGGAAGTCTTGTCGCGGCAAGACTACCTGACGATGTTGCGTCCGTTGGCGGAATGGGGTGTTCCGGCAATCTGCGCCAATCCGGATCATATGGTTTATGTGAACGGCAGGGCCGCCTTTGGTCCCGGTCTTGTTGCCGCTGACTACGAGCAAGCCGGCGGGCAGGTCGTTTTTGTCGGCAAACCTGGGGCGGAGATTTTTTTCAGGTCTTTAGAGACATTGGGGTCACTGGAACCTTCCAGGGTTCTGATGATCGGCGACAGTCATCATCACGACATTGCAGGCGCGGCAGCGGTTGGATGCAGGACACTGCTAATCGCAAATGGTGTTCAGGCAAAGACCGACAATGTCGACGTTGCACCTGATTTTTCCATACCGTCACTTCGCTTTTGATCGAGCGACATCAAGGGCCGGTGAATTCAGGCCGATAACTGGCGAATTGCCGGGAAGACAAGTCATTCCAGGCCTGAAATTGTTCGGGATCCGGCACAACAGGCGCGCTTTCTTCGCTCATCGCGGCAGCGGCTTGATCAAGGCTTTGGAACCAGCCGGCACCAAAGGCCGCGCTCATCGCAGCACCAAGTGAAGATGCCTCAAGGCTTTGGCTGATATGAACCGGAAGTCCGGTCGCGTCCGCAAACATCCGCGTCCAGAGTGCGCTGTTGCCGCCGCCGCCGACGGCAACGATCTTTTCGATCTTCAGGCCGTTTGCCTTCATCGCTGTTATGGCTCTGGCGCTTTCAAGCGTCATTGCTTCCAGGATGGCTCGGTAAAGATGACCCAGCCCATGGTTCGACGACATGCCATTGAAGCTTGCGCGTGCGCCAGTATCCCAATGGGGGTCCATACTACCGGTCAGATAAGGACAAACGGTTACCCCTTCAGAACCGATCGGGATTTGTTCAGCCTCCGCCTCGAGTTTGGAAAACACGGTGGGGTCATTACTGCCACCTGCGAATGTGTCGACAAACCAGTTCAGCAAAAAGGCACCCGCGCGCTGACAGCCTTCCAGAAAGTATCCATTCCCTGTCGGGGACGTCATTGTCCGCCAATTGAGGCTGATCATGGGATCAGGGGCCCAGGCGCCGGTAATCAGCGCGGTGCCCAGATTGAGATAAATGACGCCTTCCCGAGCCCCATTGACACCCAGCCCCGCGCACTGCCCGTCTCCACCGGCAGCAATGAGGGGCAGTCCTTCCGGCAATCCTGTCAGGTCTGCGGCTTGCGCGGTCACGTGACCAACCAGTGTTCCGGGACGCGCCAGAGCACCGAACTGGCCAGCGCTGACGCTCAGATGCCTGAGGAAGTCTTTGGACCAGGACATGGTTGCAATGTCGAGAACGCCAAAGGGGTCAGCGCTTGTCCAGCTGGATGTCCAGTTTCCCGTAAGCCGGCCTGACAAAAAGCAATGAACGTCAGCGAACTTCGCGGTTCTTTTCATGATCTCCGGTTCGTGGCGTTGAAACCAGGAGAGACGGTAGATCACCGGAGTGATATCGATCGGTTTTCCGGAGGTTCGGTGCAGCCTGTCCTGTCCGATCTCTTGCGACAGCAGTCCGACTTCCTCTTTCGCACGCTCATCCAACCAGACAACCGCGGGACGGATCGCCTGACCTTGTTCATCCAGAAAGGCAACTGTTTCGCGTTGATTGGAGATCGCAAGCGCCGCAACGCGGGACGTGTCGATTTCTTCGGAAAGGGCGCGCAGTGATTTGCATGCAGCTGACCACCAGTCTTCGACATCCTGTTCAACCCAGCCGGGCTTTGGTTGCGACAGGGAGATTGAAGCACGCCCCTCCGCCACCGGTTTTCCAGATGCTGTCCAGGCAATCGCCTTGGTTGATTGCGTTGAGCTATCCAGCCCGATGACCAGATCCTTTGTCATTTGTCCTCCCTCAACAAATGCTCGGCAGTTGTCCTGTCGGTCACGAGATCGGTCACATATCCTCCAGTGAGGCACGCATGAAGAGCCCCAAGCTTTTCCTGTCCGCCTGCAACGCAAATGCGTTCCGGAACGGCCTTGAGATCCTGCAATTCCATGCCGATCTGAAGTCCTGTAAGCGGGCCTTCCAAAGCATTTCCCCGGTCATCTATAAAACGTCCGATGACAATGCCGGCTGCGCCTGCCTTCATGTATTCCTCGGCGGAGGGTTGGATGAGGTTGTTGCCATCAGCCCACCTGGTTTCGTCATTCAGTTCCCCGACACCAAAGACAACAGTGTTACAGCTGTGCACGCGTTCAAAGTGGCGTTTCAGAGATGGCTCTCCCAAAAGCGCCGTTCGAAGATCGGGTGTTGTCACCACGGCGGGTGCGTGAAAGTTATGACACCTTGCGCCGAGACGGTTCGCAATGAACAAGGTGCACGCTTCCGGCGAGGAGGCATCGTCACCAAGGGAACTACCGGAGACCTGCACCACACGCAGGCTTTCCTGCCGGCGTTCCGGCAATGCGTTTGCCAGTTCCAGCATGGTCCGCCCCCAAGCCACACCGAGCGTCATGTCTTTTTTCAATCGAGACAAAAGAATTTGTGCACCGGCAATGCCCAGACGCTTTCGAAGCGACTTGGGGTCGCCGTCTTCTTCGCTGACTTCAGGTGCAATGAAAGCGCCCTTGAGATTGAAACGTGTGGCCAGTTTCTGGCTGAGATCGGCCTGCTCAAGAAGGTCGGGTGCGAGACTGATGGTCACAAGGCCACGCCGCCGGGCATCGGCGAGATAATTCGCTACAGATGCGCGCGAGACGCCGAGTGCCTTGGCAACTTCGGCCTGCGTCCGGGACTCAGCATAGTAGAGCCAGGTTGCCCAGGCTGTGGTGTCCTCGATGAATCTTGCGCTTTCCCCGCCTGATCCGTCCTTTTGAGTGTCTGACATTTTCGTTCTTTTGCCTTTGTGATCCTGGGAGTCTGAATTTCGATTTGACAAATGTCAATAGATGTTGTCATTTGTCATGCATGAGCCGAAGGTTAGTAAATGTCCTCAATTAGTCGCCAGTCTTCATCTTTACCAGAACGACCGGAAAACGGTTGGATGGAGCATATTGAGGACGTCTATCTGGGTCGCTGGGTCAACCCGGAAACGGGTTCAGCTGGACCAAGAGCACCGGTCGACAAGATCTTGATTTCGGAATCAATTGACGGAGAGGAGGCGGACCTCGCCCGCTCCGTGGGCATCGGCGATTCAACCGCGATGGTCGCCGATGCCAACACTTGGGACGCTGCGGGAGCACGGATTGCGCGAAACCTTACTCAGAACGGTTTCAAGATCAGCGAAATCATCCTGTCCGGGCGACCGCATGCGACCGTTGAAGAAGCGGATGCTCTCGAGCAGCGACTGCAAAACTTCTCGTCTGTCATCGCGGTCGGTTCGGGCACAGTAAACGACCTGACCAAATATGTGACAGCTCATACCAAGCGCCCCTATTGCGTTTTTGGAACCGCTGCATCGATGGATGGGTACGCATCGACGACAGCTTCGATGGGCTTGCCGAGCGGTCTGAAAATTTCGTTGCCGGCGCATGCGCCAAAGGGCGTTTTTCTCGATCTGGATGTCATTGCGCGTGCTCCGAGCCGAATGGCAGCAGCCGGATTTGGCGACTGTCTGTGCAACAGCGTTGCCAGGATCGACTGGTGGATGTCGCACAAGCTTCTGGGCAGCCAGTTCCGGCTTGAACCATACCTCATCAGTGAGCCGGACGAAGGCATGCTGGAAGCGCATGCATCCGGTTTGCAAGCGGGAGATATCACAGCGGTTGGGTATCTCGTCAGAGCACTTGTTCTGTCGGGTCTCGGGGTTGCGTTCACCAAAGTCTCCAATCACGGCTCCATGGGCGAGCATCAGATTTCCCACTACATCGATTGTTTTGCGCGCGATCAGCACAAGGGAACGCTCCACGGCGAACAGGTCGGCGTCGCAACCCTGAGTATGGGCCGCATTCAGCAGTGGTATCTCGATCAGGAGAAGCCGCCGGAGGTTCGTCCGACAAAGGTCGACGGCGAAGACATGGTACGCCGGATGGGTCCTGAAATCGCTGCGCAATGCGAAGCCGAATATCGAAAGAAAGCGCTGGACGAAGACGGTGCTGCCCGCCTGAACGAACATCTCCAGGATATCTGGCAGGAGCTGCGTGCGGACTGCAGGAAACTGGTGGATCCAGTGGAGGCAATGCTTGCCAAGCTCACGCAGGTTGGGGGCTCGACCAGCGGAAAGGACCTTGGACTCTCATCCGATTTCTACCGTGAAGCGGTGCGTCATGCCCATGAAATACGGAACCGGTTCTCGTTTGCAGACCTTGCGTGCGATGCAGGTCTGCTGGACGATTTCGCGGCAAGGGAGGTCTGACGCGTGAGACCTCTCGATGCAATGCCAGTTGAAACGGCGGCCTCCATTCATACGGTTATGGCGGATATTGACGATACGCTGACGACCGACGGCAGCCTCCCGGCAAAGGCATATTCCGCGCTTGAGAGATTGAAAGCTGCCGGGTTTCGTGTCGCGGCGATTACGGGCAGACCTGCCGGCTGGTGCGATATGATTGCGCGGTTCTGGCCGGTTGACGGTGTGGTCGGGGAGAACGGCGCGCTTTACTACGCCTATGACCGGGGCGCACGGAAAATGATCCGTGTGTTTGCAACAAGCGACTCCGTGCGCCGGCACAACCAGATCCGTTACGAAAAAATTGCGGAACGTATCCTGAAAGAAGTTCCCGGTTCTGCGGTTTCGGCGGATCAGTCCTTTCGCGAAGCGGATCTTGCGATCGATTTTTGCGAAGACGTCACCCCGCTGCACCAACAGGATGTCGAACGGATCAAGGCCATTTTCGAAGACGAAGGTGCAGTTGCAAAAGTGTCGTCCATCCACGTCAATGGCTGGTACGGAGCCTATGACAAGCTGACCATGACACGGCGGTTCACTTCCGATGTGCTGGGCGTTGATCTCGATACCGAAAAAGACCGGATCGTCTTTTGCGGAGACAGTCCCAATGACGCTCCCATGTTCGGTTATTTCCCCAATGCCTGCGGCGTCGCCAACGTTCTGGATTTCAAGGGCCGCATCGAAGCAGAGCCCGGCTGGATCGCCTCTGAACGGGGCGGGGCTGGATTTGCCGAACTGGCGGACGTGCTGATTGCCGCAAAGAATATCTCAGACAGGAGAATAAGTGCATGAAAAAGGCCGAATTGGCTCTGCGTGAGGAGATCATCGCTCGCTGCAAGGAGATGAATGCCAGCGGTATCAATCAGGGCACGTCCGGAAACATTTCCGTCCGATTTGAGGACCGGATGCTGATTTCACCGTCAGCGACGCCTTACGATCAGATGACGCCGGACATGATTGCATCCGTCGGACTGGACGATACAAGCGGCAGATACGAGGGGCCGTTGAAACCGTCAACAGAATGGCGGTTCCATCAAAAGCTTCTGCACGGTCGCCCTGACGCGGGTGCGGTGGTTCACGCGCACCCGACCTATTGCACGACGCTTGCTATTGCCCGAAAAGAGATCCCGTCCTGCCACTACATGGTCGCCGCGTTCGGCGGAAACAACGTCCGTTGCGCGGGATACGCGACTTTCGGATCTGAGGAGCTCTCGGAACTTGCCATAGAGGCAATGACCGACCGTACGGCTTGCCTTCTTGCCAACCACGGTATGATCGCAATTGGCGAAAATCTTGCCAAGGCCATGTGGCGGGCAATCGAACTCGAAACCATCGCAAAACAGTATTACCTCAGCCTCGTCATTGGCGGTCCGGTTCTCTTGAGTGACGCCGCTATCGACGACACCCATCGCGGGTTCGCGGGCTATGGCCTTCAGGACAGCGAGGCCGACAAGAAACCGAAGCCGAGGCGACGGGCTCCCAAAAAGACACCGGCGAAGAGGAAGTAATGGTGCCATGAACTTGGGAGGGTCAGCATGGCGTTTGTGAGAACCAAAGGATTGCAAGGCTATATCACCGGCGATAGCCCGGTGCCCTGGCTTGCGCCGCTGGTTGCCATGCTTGTGGTTTTCACGATCTACCCGCTGTTTTACAACATCTGGCTTTCTTTCCACGAGTACGTTCCTCTCAAGCGCCGCCTGGTTTATGTGGGGACGGAAAACTGGAGCAACCTGTTTGCCGACCCACGGTTCTGGGAAGCGCTATCCGTCACGTTCACCTACTTTTTCGTGCTTCTGGCGATCCAGGTCGTATTGGGCATGATCATTGCGCTTCTTCTGGATTCAGATGAGCCAGGGTTCGGCCTTTTGCGGGGCCTTCTGACACTGACTCTGGTTATCCCGCCCGCCATCACCGGAATGATGTTCCTGCTGATGGAAGACCCCGAGTTCGGTGTTCTCACATATATCCTCGAAGCCATGGGCATCTTGAGCGGTCAGGATCCAATTCTGGCCACAAGTTCAACGGCCCTTGCTGGGGTCATGCTGGCCGATATCTGGCAATGGACACCCTTCATGGTGTTGATCTTTCTGGCCGGATTGCGATCGTTGCCGCAAGAGCCTTACGAGGCCGCGATGCTGGACGGCGCGTCTGCCTTTCAGACTTTCCGCAGGATTACCTTGCCGATGATGTCCAAGGTCATCGCCGTAGCGGTACTGATCCGTGGCATCGATCTGTTTCGCGCCTTTGACTACATGTTCGTCATGACCTCGGGAGGGCCGGGAACCTCCACATACACGTTGTCCCTCTACGCCTGGCAGCAAACGTTCAGCTTCATCAAGTGGGGCTATGGGGCGACCATCAGCCTTGTCAGTCTGGTGCTGATACTGGTCATCGCCAATCTCTTTATCTGGATTGCGAAGGTGCGCTGGTGATTGTCGAGAGCAAATATCGGCGCTATTCGCGCATGGCCGCCGCGTGGTTCATTACGGCACTGTTCGTGTTCCCTCTCTATTACTGGGGTACGACGGCCTTCAAGGAAGCCAAGGAGATCTTCTCCGTTCCGCCAACAGTCTGGTCGTTCACGCCAACGCTTCGAAATTTCGAAGAGGTCTTCGGTATTTCGTTCGGCTTCCTGCGGCAGCAGGAGGTGCTGCCCGGCGGAGGGAACTTCTACATGGCGCCCCGGTTGTGGGATTCCATTGTCGTCGCACTGTTTTCCACTGCGCTTGCAATCGCCATTTCAACCTTTGCGGCCTATGCGCTGAGCCGTATGGATTTCCGCGGCCGGCATCACTTTGTCGCCTGGGTTCTTTCAACCCGGATGATGCCGCCCGTGGCCGTCGCGATCCCGATGTTCTTCATCTACAAGGACATTGGACTGATGGATTCCTATACGGGCATCATCCTGATCCATGCTCTGATGAACCTGCCTTTGGCGGTTCTACTGCTCAAGAGCTTCTTCGACGACATCCCAAGAGAGATAGATGAAAGCGCGATCGTCGACGGCGCATCGCGGTGGAAGATTTTCCGCCGGATCATTTTGCCGATGGCCAAGGGCGGAATCGCCGCGACGGCGGTTCTTTGTTTCATCTTTTCCTGGACCGAATTCATTTTTGTTCTGACCTTGACGCAGACCGGACTGAAAACGGTGCCGGTCGTGTCTTCGAGCTTCGTAACGTCCACAGGCACCGCCTGGGGCAACATGGCGGCCTTGGGAGTGGCTGCGATGGCTCCGGCGTTTTTATTCATCCTGCTGGTCCAGAAACAGCTGGTCCGCGGGCTGACGCTCGGTTCCCTCAAGCAATAGGAGAAACTGTCTTTACGGGACCATCAATCAAGTATCATGGGAGGAGTTAGTCATGAGAGACACTGACAAGAAGCAATACCTGGCCAATGTGGTGGACGCCTATGTTCACCGCCGAATGGGGCGACGGGATTTTCTCAGAAACGCGGGGCTGCTCGGATTGGGCGCAGCAGCATTCGGTGCGGGAATGCGCCGTCCCTTCGGTCTTGGGTCCATGCCTTTTGCGAATGCTTCTGACGATCTGCGGCCCTCGGAAGAGGTGCTAAAGTGGGTCAAGGACGTTTCGGGCCCGTTTCGCGGTACGACGCTCAAGCTGGCGACTGAATCCACTCCTCCTTCGAATGCGATCAACAGTCAGCTGAAGAAGTATTTCGAAGAAGCTTCCGGAATGACGGTTGAGATCGAGGTTCTGCCACTGGAGCAGGTCCTTCAAAAGATGACCCTCGACATCGCTTCCCAGCTTGGCACCTACGATCTTTACTACATCGACCAGAGCTGGGCCGCGTCCGTGAGCCAGGATGTTTTCGATCCGCGTGAGCAGATTGAAGCCAAGCCGGATCTGGCTATGCCGGACTACAACATCGATGATTTCCTGCCGGCACTTGTCGATGGGATTGCGAAATACCAGGACCGTTGGGTCGGCGTGCCTTACGATATCCCGATCTTCATCATGATGTACCGGAAGGACATCTGGGAGGAGATGGGTTTCAATGCGCCATCCTCTCTTGAAGAATATTACCAGCAGGCCAAGGCAATTACGGATGCCAAGGGCCCGGATCTTTACGGCTCGACGGGCCAAATGAAGTCCGGCCACTACAGTCTTGAGTGTGACTGGACTGCCTGGCTTTGGGGGCATGGTGGATCCATCTTCACCCCTGACGGCAAGTTCTCGGGCAACGATGAACGCGGCCTGGAGGCCATGGACTACTGGACGAAACTCTGGAAGACCATGCCACCCGGGGTGACGGGCTGGACATGGGACGGCCAGGGGCAATCCGTTGCCCAGGGCGTCGCAGCTTCCATGATGAGCTGGGGTGAGTTCTTCCCGTATTTCGACGATCCTTCAGCAACCAAGGTCTCCGGTTTGATGGAAGCCGTCAGGTGCCCGCCACCGGCTCGTGCGCTTCGTACAAGTGAAGAGACCGGGTTTGGTGAAATCCCGGGTGTCGGTCACCAGGGCGGTTCCTCGCTCGCGGTTTCCAAGAACTCGAAGAACCCGGATGCTGCGTGGATCTTCATGCAGTGGGCGACGAGTTACGATACGCAGGTGCTGATCACGGCGCTGGGCGGCGGCACTGGACCGACACGCGAGAGCGTTTATGACGACCCGCGTATCATTGCCAACAATCGCGTCGGACCAGGCACAACACGTCACCTCAATGTGGTGAGGGACACCATCGCGATGGATATGGGATCAGAACCCGATCTGCCGCAGTGGGCGGAATTGTCCAACGACACCATCCCGGTCCGGCTCGGCAAGTACTTTGCCGGCGACTACGGCTCGCCGAAAGAGGCAATGGACGATATTGCCCAGTCGGTCGACAAGATCGTGTCCGGATAAGCGTACCAAATGCAAAGGCTAAGGGAAGGGTGGCAACACCCTTCCCGTCAACGAGGGTTGGGAGGATCCGGTGGGACATAAACCTCTTGTTGCAATAACAGGGGCAAGCTCGGGTATCGGTGAAGCAACTGCGCGTGCGTTTTCCGAAGCTGGTCACCCGGTTCTGCTTATGGCGCGCCGCATGGAACGGATGGAAGCGCTTGGGCTTCCCGACGCTGTCCTTCGTCAGGTGGATGTCCGCGATCGGGCTGCGATCGCCGCGGCGGTTCGCGACGCGGAAGCCGAATTCGGACCGGTGGACATGATGTTTGCAAACGCGGGCATTGCACGCCTGGCCGATATCGGTCGTCAGCCTCCCGAAGAGTGGGACGAGATGATCGACATCAACACCAAAGGTGTCATGAACACGGTCCATGCCGTGATGAAAGACATGATGGATCGGCGTCACGGCACGCTCGTCATGATGAGCTCCATTGCCGGACGGAAGGTCTATCCAGATCACACGGTCTATTGCGGCACAAAGTATTTCGTTCATGCGGTTTCAGAGAGTTTGCGTGAATATCTTTCCGCCTACGACGTGCGCGTCGTGGTGCTCTCGCCTGGGGTGATCGAAACGGAAGTCCTATCTGGCGTACTCGATGAAGAAACGCTTGAAAACTACAAGAGCAACAAGATCAAAATGGGTGGTGGCATTGGTGCCGACATCGTCGCCGAATTGATACTCAATGCCTATCAATTGCCGCAAAAAGCGCTGGTGCAGGAAATTTGCCTGACACCGACACGGCAAAGCTACTGAGGAAGTCTGCATTAATGGCCGAGGTCGCCTACCACAATATCTGCAAATCCTACGGGTCTTTTGAGGTCATGCGAGATCTGTCGCTGTCCATCCATGATGGCGAGTTCGCAGTGCTGCTGGGCGCGTCCGGATGCGGCAAGACGACATTGCTCCGCATGACGGCCGGATTGGAGAATATCACCGGCGGTGAACTGACAATCGACGGCAAAGTGATGAATGAGGTGCATCCGCGGGACCGCGACATCGCCATGGTGTTTCAGAACTACGCGCTTTATCCGACAATGAAAGTCTTCGACAACATCGCCTTCAGTCTTGAGGTCAAACGCCTGAGCAAGGAAGAGATCAAGCGCAAGGTCAATGAGGCGGCTGCCGTGTTGAACCTCACCGATTATCTCGACCGATACCCGCGTGAACTTTCCGGTGGTCAACGGCAAAGAGTGGCCATGGGGCGCGCAATGGTACGCGATGCTAAGGTTTTCCTCTTTGATGAGCCACTGTCCAATCTTGACGCCAAATTGCGCGCGCATATGCGCGTTGAAATTCGCCAGCTTCATGAGCGGCTCAAGGCGACAACGATCTACGTCACGCATGATCAAATCGAAGCCATGACCATGGCGGACAAGATCGTCCTCATGAAAGGCGGAAAGATTGAACAGGTGGGGACACCTGACGATCTTTATGACAGGCCCGCGACCAAGTTTACCGCCGACTTTATCGGGTCCCCTTCAATGAATTTTGTCGAAGGAAAAATCCACTCGCAAGATGGGAAGCCGACGTTTGTCGGCCCTCACATCAATTTGCCGCTCGATGAAAACCTTGCCGCCGAACCGGGGCAAAAAGTCATTTGCGGATTGCGCCCATCCGATCTTGTGGCTGCTGAAAACGGCGAGATTTCAGGTACCGTAAAGCTCGTTGAGAAGACTGGTGCAGACGTCAATATCCATGTTGACCTGAGCGAGACGGCACATCTTGTTGCGACGATGGCGCGTGACAATGGTGTGCTGGCGGGCGGCCCGATTGAGCTCACGATCCCCTCGAAGGCGGTGCATCTGTTCGATGCGGACACAGAGAACCGCATCGAAACCCAATCGTAGGACTGGCGAGCCCTTTCCAAAGACCGGCCATATTTTTTGACTGGCCAGTCTGTTGGTCCAGTCTGTTGGCGCGGTCAGATCGTATAGAAGCCAGCTATCCGAGAGACCTCAACACGCCCTGAACACCATCAACCTTCAGGTCTTGATAAACCCGCGTCACAGACGGTTTCAGAACGCTGGCGAGGTCCGGATGGAAAATGTCACGAACGTCCAGGAAAGCCGCCACTCTCTCAGCATCGTCCTGCGTGTTTTCCGAGATGGATCTTAGCCGTTCGACCATGGGATCGCGCACATCGATTGGTCGACCGCTCAGGTCGGTGCCTCCGGCATAGTGCATCCAGGCAGCTACGACTGTGACCAGTCTCTGGGATGGGCGACCTGCGGAGAGATTGTCCTTCAGGGTTCCAAGAATGCGTTGTGGCAGCTTTTGGCTGCCGTCCATGGCGATCTGCCAGGTTCGATGTCTGATGGCCGGGTTGGCGAAGCGGGCCAAGAGCTCGTCGGCATAGACCTGAAGATCAACACCGGGCGGAGCTTTAAATGATGGAATGATTTCCTGCCGCCATACGGCTTTCAGAAAAAGGGCAAAGACTGAATCGGCAACGGTGTCGGCAACGGTTTCATGACCTGCCAGGTAGCCAAGATAGGCAATAGCTGAATGTGTGCCGTTGAGCATGCGCAATTTCATGTGTTCATACGGGGCAACGTCATTGACCAACTGCACACCGACAGCGCTGAGGTCGGGGCGTCTTCCTGTGCCGAATACGGGGACAAAGTCGTCTTCGATCACCCATTGCCGGAACGGTTCGTGAAAGACAGGCGCTTCGTCAAATCGGCCGGTTTCAGCGGCAAGTGCGCGGATGTCTTCCGGTTTGGTGGCAGGCACGATCCTATCGACCATGGTGGAGGGAAAGCGTCCTTCGCGTTCAATCCACGCGGCGAGGTCTGGGTCAATCAAGGCGGCAAGCCCGATCACAACACCGCGCACCAGCTTGCCGTTGTCCGGCAGGTTGTCGCAGCTCAGAACGGTAAAAGGGGCTCGCCCGCCGCCTTGCGCCTCGCCAGTGCCCGCACAAGATAGCCTGGCGCTGAGACAGGATTTAAATTTTTGAGGTCTGCCTCAATGTCCGGATGCTTTGGATTGAGCCTTCCGGTCGAGGGATCATGGCAATAGCCCTTTTCGGTCACCGTGAGGCTGACGATCCGCGTTGCGGGATCAGTCATGGCGCTCAGGACAGCTTCCGGATCTTCTTTGGCCGCAAGCACGTCAGAAACGATCTCAACCTGTCGAAGCGACGTTTCCCCGGAACCAAGTTCCTTCGCGGTATAGACAAATTCCTGAGGTGCCAGCTGATCGCGCGTTCGAGAGCTTTGAAGACTGACCCCGACGATGCCCCAGTCTCCGCCATCCTTTCGCTGTGCGTCTTCAATATAGATAGCCCCGAAGGCTCGGAAAAATGCTCCGAGACCGAGATGGACAATGCCTGGTTTTGGCGCAGGTCCGCTTTGCCTGGTCAGGCGCGGTTGTTCAGCGGGCAAGCCAGCCTCCATCAACATTGAGTACGGCACCGTGAATATACTTTGCCGCGGAAGATGCAAGAAACACCGCTGCTTCACCGATATCGGCCGCTTCACCCCAGCGGCCTGCCGGGATCCGTTCCAGAATCTGCTTGTTGCGACCGGTATCTTCCCGAAGTGCCTTTGTGTTGTTGGTCGCGATATAACCGGGTGCGATTGCATTCACATTGATGCCCTGCGCCGCCCATTCATTGGCAAGCAGCTTGGTCAAGCCGGCAACGCCGTGTTTGGAGGCTGTGTAAGAGGGCACCCTGATGCCACCCTGAAAGGACAGCAAGGAGGCGATATTGACAATGGATGCCGCCCGGCCCGCGGCAAGTGCTGCTCTGCCAAATGCCTGGCACGTGAAAAAGACCGCCTTGAGATTGACATCCATGACGTCGTCCCAGTCTGCCTCGGTAAAGTCAATGCTGTCGGCACGCCGGATAATTCCGGCGTTGTTGACCAGAATGTCGATGGCTTCCCTCTCGAAGAGGGGCACAGCAGCTTTCGGGTCGGAAAAGTCGAGCGGTACGTGCCGCCCGTTCCTGATCTGGCTCAGTGTTTCTTCGCAGTCGCGACGCGCGGCACAAAGCACTTCTGCACCCGCATTGCTCATGGCAACCGCAATGGCCTGACCAATTCCGGTATTGGCCCCGGTTACAAGCGCTCGTTTTCCTTCAAGCGAAAACGCGTTCACCGCAAGTCCTCCATCGCGACCATGTCCATATCGGTGAAATCAACGTTGTCACCGGCCATGGCCCAGCAAAATGTGTAAGCACCCGTGCCCGCGCCGCAATGGATCGACCAGGGCGGTGATAGAACCGCCTCTTCGTTGGCCATTACAAGATGACGAGTCTCTTCCGGCTTGCCCATGAAATGAAAGACCCGCTGGTCAACATCGAGCTTGAAATAGAGGTAGGCTTCCATACGCCGGTCGTGAACGTGTGCGGGCATCGTGTTCCAGACCGATCCCGGTGCGAATTCGGTGTAACCCATCAGGAGTTGGCAGCTGTCGGCAACTTCTGGATGGAGGAATTGCAGGATAACACGCTTGTTCGAAGTCTCTGCAGCACCCAGTTCGACGCGTCGCGCATCCTGTAGCGTGATCAGCCGGGTCGGGTAGCTGTGGTGTGCGGGAGTGGACAAAACGTAATATCGGCCTGCTCCACTAAAGGTCACCGGGCCGGAACCCATTCCGGCATAGAGAACTTCCCCCGGTCGATCTCATAGCTTTCGCCGGCAACCGTCACCTTGCCCTTGTCGCCGATATTTAGAATGCCGAGTTCTCGTCGGTCGAGAAGTGACGACGTACCGGCCTCCTTGACTTGATCAAGAACAAGATCTCCGTTTGCCGGAACAACGCCTCCGAGGATCAACCGGTCATAGTGGCTATAGACAAGGTTGATCTTGTTGTCTTCGAACAGTCCGGAGACGTGAAAGTTTTCTCGAATGCCGTTGGTATCCAAAGACTTGGCTGTTTGAGGGTCAATGGCATAGCGGGTTTCTACATTCAGCATGTGATGAGCTTTCTGAATTGTCTGCAAGGCTTAGAAAAAATCGTCGCGGCGAGGCGCGAATGTGTCGATCAAAGTGCCGTGTGACAGGCAAACGCAACCATCTTTTGCGTTGGAGGGAGTGACAAAACTGCCTCCCGGGCCGACGTCAAACTCAGATCCATTGATCGAAAAGCGGAAGGTGCCGCTCTCCACACAGGTGGATTGAACACGGATTTGACTGTGCAGTTTTCCTCCCGATGAATGGCTCGTCAGAGCCGGTAGGCCTGTTTTGCAAGCCTGTAAGTGAGGTCGTATGCAACCTCATATGCCTCGTCTTCGTTCAATCTCCCGGACGTCACAAGTGAGGCGAGGTATGCGCAGTCGACCCTGCGCGCCACATCATGGCGGGCAGGGATCGAACAAAAGGCTCGGGTGTCGTCGTTAAAGCCGACAGTGTTGTAGAATCCGGCTGTTTCGGTCGTCATTTCGCGGAACCGGCGCATGCCTTCCGCGCTGTCATGGAACCACCAGGCGGGACCCAGTTTGAGTGTCGGATAGACACCGGCAAGCGGCGCCAGTTCACGCGAATAAGCGGTCTCATCCAGGGTGAACAAAATGATGGAAAGGTCTTTTTCCAAACCATAGGCGTCGAGCAAGGGCTTCAGTGCTTCGACGTAGTTGGTTCTGGTGGGAATGTCGAAGCCCTTGTCACGCCCAAACGCATCCATGATCGAATTTGAATGGTTTCGATGACTTCCAGGATGAATCTGCAGCACAAGCCCGTCTTCCAGGCTCATTCTTGCCATCTCGGTAAGCATATGCCCCCGGAAAATCTCAGCCTCATCAACCGTGCATGTGCCCTTGAGCGCTTTTTGAAACAATTCCTGTGCCTTCAGCGGTGACAGGTTTTCGGTTCTGGCAGTTGGATGGCCATGGTCGGATGATGTCGCGCCGAACGACTTGAAGTAAGCGCGTCTTGCCATGTGTGCGTTCAGATAGCCCTGCCAGGAGAGCGTGTCTTCTCCCGTAATGTCTCCGAAACGCTCGATATTTAGCTGAAATCCCTCGAACTCCGGGTCAACCACCGGGTCCGGTCGATACGCCGTGACAACCCGCCCCCGCCAGCCGCTTTCCTGAATGGCGCGATGCCACTTGAGGTCATCAAGGGGCGACTCGGTTGTGGCGATGACCTCGATGTTGAAGCGCTTGAACAGAGCCCTGGGTTTGAAGTCCGGCTGTTTCAGCCGTTCGGCAATATGGTCATAGGCTTCTTCGGCAGTTTCTGCCGTCAGGCGCTTTGTCAAGCCGAACACTTCTTCAAAAGCGTGTTCAAGCCACATGCGGGAAGGGGTTGCGCGAAAGAGGTGAAAGTTTTGTGCAAAGGTCTTCCATATCTTTCGGCTGTCTGTTTCCGCTGGAGCACCGTCTCTCCGTTGAACACCAAGCTCGGTCAGGTCGATGCCTTGCGAGAACAGCATGCGCAGGACGTAGTGGTCGGGAATGACAAACAGGTGCGCCGGATCGGGAAAGGCCTTGTTTTCAGCATACCATTGCGGATCGGTGTGACCGTGCGGGCTGATAATCGGCAAATCCCGAACGCTCTCGTAGAGCCTGCGTGCAATCTCAAGAGCCTTGGGCTCGCTTGGCAGGAGGCGGTCTGGAGACAATCCTTTGATTGCGATTTCCGGAACTTTCGAATTTTCCACGACCATGCGGGTCTCCCGTACACACAAACCGGATCGCCATATTGCGACTAGCAAACTGATATGCTAGCTGATTAGATAAGTCAACGGAGAGAAGCTGATGGCAGACTCAAGTGCCCTAAAGGTGCTGGAACCAATCAAAATTCCCAAAGTTGCCGATACGGTTTTTGAGGAACTGCATCAGCAGATCCTGTCGTTGGAATTGCCACCTGGAACAAAGGTGTCAGAAATTGAGGTGGCGAAAGCTCTGGGTATTTCGCGGCAACCGGTTCGTGATGCCTTCTTTCGCCTGTCTCAACTCGGCTTCCTTCTAATCCGTCCTCAGCGGGCAACTGTAATTTCCAAGATTTCGGAACAAGCGGTCCTGCGTGCGAAATTCATGCGGATCGCTCTCGAGCTGGCGTGCTGGAAGGCGGCGATGAGCGTGATTTCCGATGCACAAGTCGATGATCTGGAGCTGTTGCTCAAGGAGCAGGCGAAGGCGGTCAGCGCCAATGATCTGAAAGGGTTCCATTCACTGGACGACGATCTGCACCGTCGTATCTGCGAGATCGCTGGACATGAATATGCCTGGTCATTCATCCGCGAGCAAAAGGCGCATATGGACCGTGTGCGCTTCATTTCCCTGACGATTGGAGCGGCGCAAAGAGCGTATGATGATCATATCGAGCTGCTTGACATCCTGCGCGCGCGCGATCACACGCGTCTGGAACCTATCTTGAACGAACATCTCGGCCGGATCGAACTCACCCTCGCGCAAATTCGCGAAGAAAAGCCCGAATACTTTCAGGAATAGTGCGGCCGATTGCGATGTTATGGGCGCGGGACGCGTCTGCTCACCTGCGTTTTGATCCAATTGACAAAATCGGTCGCCGCCGGACTGAGTTTTGCTGCCGGTGTGGCGACATAGTAGTTATGTCCCGAACCGTCTTTCACCGGTGCGAGTTGCTTCAGGGCGCCTGACGTGATCTCGGCTTCCACGAGATACGTCGGCAGGATTGCGGCTCCCATGCCGTTAACCGCGGCTGAGATAATCAACGGAAACTGATCGAAATAGCTGCCCATTTGTATGCGCTCTTCCGAGCCGGGTACCGATTTCCGGAAAACGCTCCATAGATGCGGGCGGGTCGTCAGATGCAGCAAGGGCATCCGGAATATGTCTTCACGATTGGAGACACGGTGCTCCTCGATCAAGGTCGGAGCCGCTGCAACAATCAGGTCTTCCGGGCAAAGCGGCGTCAGTTTTGCTCCAGGCCAATCATTAGCGCCGAAATGAATGGCCACATCGATCCCCTGTTCGGCAATGTCGAAGGGTTCTGACCGGCTGTAAAGCATCAGGTCGAGATTTTGGCGCTTGGCTTTGAATTCCCCAAGGCGTGGAACCAGCCAGCGTTCTCCAAACGCGGGAAGTACTCCGATTGTAAGCATTTCCTGCGTGCTTCCGGCTGCAACTGCTTGCGAAATGGTAGCGCGCAGCCGTGTGAGATCGGACGCAAGGCTGTCGCCCAGGGATCTTCCGGCCTGAGTCAATCGGATGCCGCGGCCTTCGCGCCGAAAAAGAGCTGCACCGATCTGGTCTTCCAGTTCCTTGACCTGCCGGCTGACACCGCTTTGTGTCAGGCCCAGTTCCTCGGCTGCTGCGGTGAAACTCTGATGCTTGGCGGCAGCTTCAAAACAACGCAGCACAGAAACGCTTGGCAAGGGGATGTCGCGCTTCATCTAGACCACTCCTCTCATGAGTTTTAGTCATGAATAAAACTCTTTTTCAGGTATTTTTGTGCAGGTCAAGGAGGAGTATTCTCTAAGGCAATCGACAACGGGGATCAAACTGACATGCAGAAGATAGCGGTTTTGGGGCTCGGCAAGGTCGGCACATTGGCTGCTGAGTTGCTGCATGCAACGGGTTTTTCCGTGACGGGATTTGATGCGCATGCGGTGCCGGGTTTGCCGTTCGAGACGCGGCAGATCGATGTTGGTGACGGCGCTGCGCTTGAGGCCGTCCTCAAAGACTTCAACTCGGTGCTGTCCTGTTTGCCCTATTTCCTCAATATCGGCGTTGCCACTAGCGCGCATAATCTCGGACTTCACTATTTCGATTTGACCGAGGATGTGCCGACCACAAAGGCGATCCAGAAACTTGCCAAGACTTCACGTGGCATCATGGCACCGCAATGCGGACTGGCTCCCGGTTTTGTGGGCATTGTCGGGGCCCACCTGATCGATGCTTTTGAAACGTGCCGGTCATGCCGCATGCGTGTCGGAGCGCTGCCTCAGAACCCAACCGGTCTCATGGGCTATTCCTTCAATTGGTCGCCTGAAGGTGTAGTGAACGAATATCTCAATGATTGCGAAGTTCTTGAAGACGGTGAGATCAAGTGGGTTTCGCCAATGGAGTGGATCGAAAAGATCGTTATTGGTGGCATCGAGCTCGAAGCCTTTACGACGTCAGGCGGTCTCGGCACGATGTGCGAGACATACAAGGACCGCGTTCCGAACATCGACTACAAGACAATGCGCTATCCGGGGCACGTTCAGTTGATGAATTTCTTCTTCCACGAACTTTTGATGCGCGACAGGCGCAAGGAGGCTGGAGAAATCCTGGTCAATGCAAAGCCGCCCGTCAGTGACGACATCGTTTTTGTTCACGTATCCGCTGAAGGTGAAATCAACGGACGGATGCAACGCAAGGAATTCGTTCGCGGCTTGAAACCGGTTGAGATTGCCGGCCAGGAACGGACAGCCATAGCCTGGACGACAGCCTCGTCAGTGGTCGCAATCATCGAAATGGTTCGCGAGGGAACTTTGCCCGACCACGGCTTTCTCAAACAGGAAGATGTCTCGCTCGAGACGTTTTTGAAGACACATAACGGCGCTCGTTACAACGCATAGTCCGAAGCGCCAACACTCAAATTATCCGAGGAGTTAGACATGGAACATTCCCAGGTCCTGAGCACGCTTGGCTTCAGCGCAAATGAATTGACCGGCGGAACACTTGCTGTCAGGTCGCCAATTGACGGTGCGCTGATCGCGCAGGTGCATGAAACACCCTTGAGCGATATGGCAAAGATCATCACCCGTTCACGGGATGCGTTCGCAAGCTGGCGCGCTGTTCCGGCCCCACGCAGGGGTGAATTGGTCAGGCTTCTTGGCGAAGAACTGAGAGACGCAAAAGAAGCGCTTGGTGCCCTGGTCACGCTTGAAGCAGGCAAGATCACATCCGAAGGGTTAGGTGAAGTCCAGGAGATGATCGATATCTGTGATTTTGCGGTTGGTCAGTCGCGCCAACTTTACGGCCTGACAATCGCTTCGGAGCGCCCGGGTCACAAAATGTCTGAAACCTGGCACCCGATGGGACCTTGCGGTGTCATTACCGCGTTCAACTTTCCGGTCGCCGTTTGGGCCTGGAACACGGCCCTGGCCCTGATATGCGGTAATCCCATAGTCTGGAAGCCGTCGGAGAAGACGCCCCTGACGGCCTTGGCTTGCCAGAAGATCTTCCAAAGGGCACTGGCGCGTTTCGGAAAGGATGTTCCGGAAAACCTGTTGCAGGTCGTCATCGGCGGCGCGGATATCGGAGATGCGCTTGTAACGTCAAGGGACGTGCCAGTCCTCTCGGCAACCGGTTCAACACGTATGGGCTCTGTTGTTGGACCAAAAGTCGCCACGCGTTTCGGACGTTCAATCCTTGAATTGGGCGGCAACAACGCAATGATCGTTGCGCCGAGCGCCGATCTGGAAATGGCCGTAAGGGCAATTGTCTTTTCCGCAGTGGGAACCGCCGGCCAGCGCTGCACGTCTTTGCGCCGTCTGATCGTGCATTCCACGATCAAGGACACACTCGTTGGCAAGCTCAAGAATGCCTATGAAAGCTTGAAGATCGGTGACCCGCGCCACGAAAGCACGTTGATCGGGCCATTGGTGGACGAGGGGGCGCTTGAGGCAATGCAGCTAGCGCTGTCAAAGGCGCGCTCCGAAGGCGCGCGTGTCCACGGAGGCGGCAAGGTGAGCGAAGGGGTTCCTGCCGGTTGCTATGCAGCTCCCGCGCTCGTTGAAATGCCCGAACAGACCGAGACTGTGAAAACGGAAACCTTTGCGCCCATCCTCTATGTGATGAGCTACGAGACCCTTGAAGAAGCGATCACCCTTCAGAACGAAGTTCCCCAGGGACTATCGTCCTGTATCTTCACACTCAATATGCGTGAAGCGGAAACCTTCCTGTCGGCAGTCGGATCCGACTGCGGTATCGCCAATGTCAATATTGGTCCATCAGGGGCCGAGATCGGCGGTGCGTTCGGTGGCGAAAAGGAAACCGGGGGCGGCCGCGAGTCGGGTTCAGATGCCTGGAAGGGCTATATGCGACGTCAGACCTCGACGGTGAACTATTCGGCTGAATTGCCGCTGGCACAAGGTGTCAAGTTTGACATTTAACCGGCACGGCCCGCCTCTCGGCAGGCTTTGTCTCACCCTTCAGGGGTCGTCACGTCGAGCCAGACGCAGTCACGAGATATGTCTGATGCCGACTGTTACTGAAGCGCGACCCCGAACGGGAGTTTCTCACGCGCACCGCGATACCACTTTATGATCTTCCTGCGTTCTTCTTCTTCCATGAAGGAGACGTTGGCGGGTGGCATGGCGTTGGTTACGCCCGCCTGAAGGTAGATTTCCTTGGCTGCGCGCGCGATGTCCGCCTTTGTTTCCAAAAGGACATTTTTGGGTGCCCAGTGAATACCTTCATAAAAAGGCTCGCGCGCATGACACATGGCACAGCGGCCCGGCACGATTGCCATGACGTCGTCAATCCCGTCGGCGCTGGCGAACACTTCTTCCGTTGCCGTGAGTTTGCGGGATTCGGATGCCTCGAAAGTTTCCTGCTGAAGGGGCAACATGGAGAGCTGGATGATAGCGACAAACAGAATGGCGGTCGCCAGCCAGGTCCAGGTCGGGTTCCCGGTGCCGGCGTGCCGTGTGTTGAAATAGTGCCGGATCGTCACGCCCATCAGAAAAACCAGTGCGGCGATCAACCAGTTGTACTGAGAGGCGAAAGCGAGCGGATAGTGGTTGCTCAGCATCAGGAAGATGACCGGTAGCGTCAGGTAGTTGTTATGCATCGATCGCAGCTTGGCGATTTTGCCGTATTTTGCGTCCGGTGTTCGTCCCGCCTTCAAGTCTGCGACGACAATCTTCTGATTGGGAATGATGATGAAGAAGACATTGGCCGTCATTATTGTCGCGGTAAACGCGCCCAGATGCAGCATTGTCGCACGGCCGGTGAAGACCTCGTTGTAACCGTAGCCCATTGCCACAAGCAGTGCGAACAGCAGCACCATCAATAGCGTCGGATAATTTCCGAGGTTCGATTTGCAAAGCCGGTCATAAACTATCCAACCGATCGTGAGCGACGCAGCGGATATCAAAACCCCTTGCCAAAGGGCGAGGTCCGCCTTGGAAGGATCAATCAGATAGAGTTCACCGCCGACCCAGTAAACGATCATCAGGAGCGCGGCTCCCGACAGCCAGGTCGAATAGCTTTCCCATTTGAACCAGATCAGGTGTTCCGGCATGTTTTCCGGTGCGACCAGAAATTTACGGATGTGATAAAATCCGCCTCCGTGAACCTGCCATTCCTCGCCATGAGCGCCGGGAGGGAGGTCCGGTGCCTTGCGCAGCCCGAGATCAAGAGCAATGAAATAAAAGGACGACCCAATCCAGGCCATTGCCGTGATCACATGCAGCCAGCGGACCGCGAATGCAAACCAGTCCCAAATGATGGCAATGTCCAGCATTGCAAACCCTCCAAAATCAACCGGACCAAGCTAGCGCAGGAATCCATTGTCTGGTATCTCGGTATAATTCCGAGCAGTTTCAAAAAAACGGAACAATACCTGTCCGTTGGAAGTCCTGATGGCCTATCTGGAGAACATTCGCACCTTCCTGCGTGTTTATGAACTGGGAAACATGTCTGCAGCTGCCCGTGACCTGCGGATATCTTCAGCAGTTGCCTCTTCTCGCATCTCCCAATTGGAAGAACACCTGAGTGTTCGGCTTTTTCAGCGCACGACGCGCGCCTTGAGCCCGACAGAGCAAGGCAAGCTGTTTTACCGGGGAGCGACCAAGATTGTGGATGCGGTGCAGGAAGCGGAAGCTGAAATCAGCAGCGTTACGCGCTCACCACGCGGCACGCTTTTCATTGCAGCGCCGATCGGTATGGGTCAAAGTTTGATTGCCCCTGCAATTCCTGAGTTCAAGAATGCCAATCCGCTGATCGATATCCGGCTTCGGTTGTCGGACCGTAAAGTCGACCTGACGGGCGAAGGATTGGATGCAGCTTTCTTCCTCGGGCAACCGGAGGACTCGGCGCTCAAGATCCGCAAGATTGCCGATTGTGGCCGGGTTCTGTGTGCCTCACCTGACTACATTGAGAGGAAGGGCAACCCCAAAAGCCATGCAGAGCTTGCCTGTGGAGACCATGATTGTCTCAACATAAGGTATCCGGGCGCACCGGAATTCCAGTGGCCGCTCCAGACGCCAGACGGAGTGAAACGGGTTGCGGTCAGTGGACCATTCGAATCCGATCACGGCGATGTCCTGACAGGTTGGGCGCTGGATGGTCACGGTATTGTTTTGAAGCCCGTCTTCGAGATTGCCGACCATCTGAAAAACGGACGGCTTATTACTGTTCTGCCGGACGAGCCGCCATTGCCGGTGACAATGGCCTGCCTCTTCACCCACCGGCGGCTTCAGGATCCAAAAGTGCGGCTGTTCCTGGACTTCATGGTTGCGCATATACAGTCAGTGTTGGCTGAAGGTTCAGATGGCTGAGAGAGGTTGCGACACGGTGGCTTTCGAAACTTTGAAAGCACTTTCTTGAAAGTCCGAAAAATCATCAGTCCTTTTCTGCTTTAGAAGAAAGTCCTATACCATCTGCTTGGTCGGGCATGCTCTTTGCCAGGTTGAACAGTCCAGGTTTTGCAAGGAGGCTCACCTTGAATCGCTATCCCAGAGACTTTCGCGGTTATGGTGCCAATCCACCGGATCCGAAATGGCCCGGCAATGCGCGCATAGCTGTGCAATTCGTCCTCAACTATGAGGAAGGTGGCGAAAACTGCGTTTTGCACGGGGACGCGGCTTCTGAAGCATTCCTGTCCGATATTCCAGGTGCTGCCCAATGGCAGGGTCAGCGACACTGGAACATGGAATCCATGTACGAATATGGCGCACGCGCGGGCTTTTGGCGTCTGCATCGCCTGTTCACGCGGGCCGGTATTCCTCTGACGATCTATGGTGTCGCGACAGCGCTGGCGCGCAATCCCGAACAGGTCGATGCCATGAAGGAAGCCGGCTGGGAAATTGCCAGCCACGGCCTGAAATGGATCGAGTACAAGGATATGCCAGTGGCAGAAGAACGCGCTGCCATTGCGGAAGCCATTCGCCTTCACACGGAAGTCGTTGGTGAGCCGCCGCGTGGCTGGTACACCGGTCGTTGCTCGGAAAACACGGTTCGGCTTGTCGCTGAAGAAGGCAGCCTCGCCTATGTTTCAGACACCTATGACGACGACCTGCCTTATTGGCTGGAGACAGGTGGCCGCGATCAGTTGATCATTCCCTATACGCTTGAAGCCAATGACATGCGATTTTCCGTCTCTCCCGGCTGGAGCGATGGTGAGGACTTCTTCCTGTATCTCAAGAATGCGTTTGACGAACTCTACGCTGAAGGAACGTCGGATACGCCGAAAATGATGTCCATCGGCTTGCACTGCCGGTTGGCCGGGCGTCCGGGCAAAACGGCCGCGCTCCGAAAGTTTATTGCGCATATCCAGAAGCATGAGGGTGTCTGGTGCCCGCGCCGGATTGAAATCGCAGAACATTGGGCTGCGCATCACCCACCGCAAAAACGGATATGCGCGAGCAAAATGGCAGCGGAGGACTTTGTTGAGCGCTTTGGCGGTATTTTCGAGCACTCACCCTGGATCGCCGAGCGAGCCTTTGCGTTGGAACTTGGCCCCGCACATGATTGTGCAGCTGGTGTCCACAACGCACTTTGCCGTGTGTTTCGGTCTGCCACAGAAGAAGAACGCCTAGGTGTTCTGACTGCCCACCCGGATCTTGCCGGGAAATTGGCGCAGGCCGGACGTTTGACGTCCGAAAGCACATCCGAACAGGCCAGTGCAGGGCTGGACCTCCTGACTGACGAAGAACGCGAAACCTTTTCAACCTTGAACGCTGAATATGTGGCAAAGCATGGTTTTCCGTTCATCATCGCTGTGCGCGATCACGATAAGGCCTCGATCCTTGCAGCCTTCTATACAAGGATCGGCCATGGCCGGGACGAAGAGTTTGGTGAGGCCTGCCGACAGGTCGAACGGATCGCCCGTTTCCGGCTCGAGGACCTTTTCGCGCAATGAAGACAATCACTCCCGCCCCGCTGACGTCCGAGGCTTTTTCGGACTATGGCGACGTCATCGAGGTTGAGGGTTCGCCGGACAAGATCATAAATCAGGGCATGTGCGGACGGCACCACGATCTTGCCGATCTGGATTTCGGAACAGGCCAGGCTGGGATCAGTCTCTTCGACGCAAAAGCAAGAACATTGCCCTACGCGGTCGACCTTGTGGAGCGTCATCCGGAGGGCAGTCAGGCCTTTATTCCGGTGGACGGCGTGCCGATGATTGTCGTCGTTGCTGATGACATTGATGGGCAGCCGGTCAACCTGAAGGCGTTCATCAGCCAACCTGGGCAGTCGATCAATCTTCATCGGGGTACCTGGCACGGTGTGCTTGCACCGTTAGACCGTGAAGGGCGTTTTGTTGTCGTCGATCGTATCGGGCAGGGGGCAAATCTGGAAGAACACTGGTTTCCCGAACCGTGGATTGTCGCAGCTCCAGATCGGTAGAATGGCCGCTATACATGTGCTTGCAGGACTTTCAATGACGGTAGTACTTAACAAGCCAGCGAAGCCAGAACATCTACGCTGATCTTCCTTGCAGCCATCAGTCTTGCCATCTCGATCATGCGGGCTGAAAATCCCCATTCATTGTCGTACCAGCCGAAAAGGCGCACCTGTCTCGAATTCGTTTCCAGGGTTTCGGGCAAGGCTATGACGAGTGATTCCGGACGGGCTCGCATGTCAGTGGAAACAACCCTGTCCTCGGTGAAGCCGATGACCGGATTGTTGACGAATAGGGTTTGCAGCCATTCATTGAATGGCGATCTGACCGGGTGGGTGAGTGTCACGGTCAGGTCCACAGCCGATACGCTGATGGCAGGTACGCGCACTGCTGCGCCACTGACCTTGCCATCGAGCCGGGGCAACACCTTGCCAACCAGTTTGGTCGCGCTTGTTGTCGTTGGGACCATCGAGACGCCGCCGGCGCGACTGCGTTCCAGCGGCCCTCTCGGGGCGTCCACCATAGGCTGGCTGCCCGTGTAACAGTGGATGGTTGTCATGTGTCCGCTGTCGATTCCAACAGCATCATCCAATCCTCTCAAGAGCGGTGCCAGCGCATTTGTCGTGCAGGACCCATTGGACACCACTTTGTGGTCTGCCAACTGGTCCTCATTGGCTCCAAGCACCAGTGTCACATCTGCGGCATCCGACGGGCCGGAGATCAAAACGTTGGATGCCCCGGCAACTAGCCCCCTTTCAGCAATTATGCGCGTGTCGGCCTTGCCGGTGCATTCCATCACAACATCGACGCCGGCCAGATCCGTTTGCGAGAGATCGGCTTCTGACGAAAATAAAATTTGGCGCCCGTCAATGGCCAACATGTCATCATGTATGGTCACGGTGCCGGGCCAGGGTCCGAAGACGCTGTCGTATTTGAAGAGATAGGCGCAGGTTTCCAGAGGCGCGATATCGTTGATGCGAACGACTTCGACGTCCCCATCTCCAGGGGCCTCAAGAACCTGCCGCAACACTGTTCGACCAATACGGCCGAACCCATTGATGACAATCCGCATTCCAAGGGTCCGCTTCAGAAATTCGTCGTTTTCTCAGCGCCCAATGGAGAACCGTTTCGACAGTTGCCGATACCGGCTGAAAAATTCGTATCCGGCGCCTGTGCCCGGTGAACCTTCGGTTCAAAAAAATCGAGCACGGCCAGAACAATTAGCACCAAAAAGTGCAGCAATCTCAATTATATTGTCCTGAGGGACAATCGTGCTGATCAGCTGCCGACTGGACGAAGCTTCATGTGACGATTGACATCCTTGTACAGAAGGTAGCGGAACGGACCAGGGCCTCCGGCATAACAGGCTTGCGGGCAAAAGGCGCGCAGCCACATGTAGTCACCTGCTTCCACCTCTACCCAATCCTGATTCAATCGATAGACCGCCTTGCCTTCCAGCACATAAAGACCGTGTTCCATGACATGAGTTTCAGCGAATGGGATGACCGCACCCGGCTGGAATGTGACGATGTTGACATGCATGTCGTGGCGAAGGTCATGCGGGTCGACAAAGCGGGTCGTTGCCCATTTACCGTCGGTGCCCGGCATGGCAATCGGGTCGACGTCATTTTCGTGTGTCACGAAGACGTCCGGCAACTCAAGTCCGTCAACCGCTTCATACGCTTTGCGGACCCAGTGAAAACGGACAGCTTCGTCGCCGATGGCCTGGAATGCCCAATCGCACCCCGGCGGTATATAGGCGTAGCTGCCCGGGCGAAGTCTGTGTGCCCTGCCATTGATGGTGAGCATGGCTTCGCCTTCCACGACAAACAAAACGCCTTCTGCTGCCGGATCGGTTTCCGGTCTGTCAGATCCGCCACCCGGCAAAACTTCGACAATGTACTGGGAGAAGGTCTCGGCGAAACCTGAAAGCGGCCTGGAGAGAACCCACAGGCGGGTTTGCTCCCAAAAAGGAAGGAAACTTGTGACGATGTCCCGCATGGTTCCGCGGGGGATCACGGCATAGGCCTCGGTGAAGACGGCGCGGTCGGTCAAAAGGGTTTCCTGGCCAGGATGACCGCCTTTAGGCGCGTAGTAGGATGGTGGACGGGACACAGGGAGCCTCTTTTTCGATTTCACCAATGGAACTATGACGCCAGGACTGTCAGGAGACCATGGGTCATATCAAACGAGATCTTTTCGAAAAAACAAGAAAATCGGTCGTCATGTTCTGGTTTTTGGAAAATGAAGCCGGAGCATCTTTCCGGATGCAATGTCTTTTCTGCGTATGTCAGCCGTTGGTTGTTACCCGGTAAGGCACGATGCCGCGTTGGCCCGGATCGATGAACGGATCCTTGTCAATTGCCGGAAAGGCACGCTGGTCGCAGTTGTCCCTAGGGCAGATGCGGCAGTTCACGCCAATAGGCTCGGGCGCTGCGATTTCGTCGACCGCCAGGCCATCCGCATAGACAATCGCGTCCGCATATTTGATTTCGCAGCCGAAACCGAGTGCATACCGGCGCTCTCCGGTGCTGTAGTCAGGCTGGTGTTTGCTGACACTGGTCGCAATGCAGAGATATTGTACTCCGTCCGGCATTTGCGCGACCTGGGCGGTAAACTTGTTGGAGTTCTGTTCGAATGCCTGGTGCACATTCCAGCGGGGACAGGAACCGCCAAACCGGGCGAACTGAAACCGTGTGGCGCTGTGCCGTTTCACGACGTTGCCGGCGCGATCGATCTTTACGAAATAGAATGGCAGTCCGTTGGCCCCGGGGCGCTGCAGTGTCGACAGCCTATGGCAAATAGTTTCCACGCTTGCGTCCATCCGGTTCGACAGCAGCTGGATGTCGTGGCGGTGCATCGTGGCAGCTTTCAGAAACGCGTCGTATGGCAAAAGCAGCGCCCCGGCGAAATAGTTGCGCAGAGCCAGCCTGGCGATGCCTTCTGCGGACTTTGTCTTGAAGCGCGCCCGTTTGACCTCTTCCAGGATCAGGTCTTTCACACATAATTCGGCGATTACGGATCCAAGCAGAAAATTTTTGGCCGATTGAGGGCTGGCCCGATAGACAGAGATTTTCCGGGTGTATTCATCATGTCTGATCAAGGTGCCGGAATAGTCCGGGAACTGCTCTACCCCGATGCTGAATTTTTCTGCCAGCCACGTGACCAGGCTGTCGAATTTGGTTGCGGCCGTTTCCAATCCGATTTCCAGCGCGAGCTTTTCGGCAGCCCGGTCGAGTGTGTCGACGTAATTATCCATGTAGTGGAAATAGTCGCGCACCTCGTCATAGGCGGATTTCTTGAGGCCGGGCGTTCCGTCCTGTGGCCCGTTCATGTGCGCAAGTTCGTCTTCGTTGGCTTCCCGGTCATGAAAACTTCGCAAGGAACCGTAAAGATCCATGATTGCCTGGGTAATGCCGGGAGCCCGGGTCACAAGTTCATTCAGCTCCTGACGTGTGATGGATGCGCTGTGAAACTGTGTATCGGCGAAGATTTCCTGCAAATCCTGTGTCACGCGATCAAGGTCATTTTTTTCAAATGCCGAGAGATCCACGCCGAAGATCCGGTTGATCGTCAATAGCACAGAGGCTGTGACCGGACGGTTGTTGTTCTCGATTTGATTGATGTAGGCCGTTGAAAGGCCGAGTTTTTTTGCAAAATCTACTTGAGACAGACCAAAGTCCGATCTGATCTGTCGCACCGTATGACCGGAATACAGTTTTTTGCTCACGGCGGGTCTCCGTTCAATCAAATTGCAAATTTTTAGCAAATCTCATTATGCATTTTAACATTTTACAAAACTAGTCACTTAGGTGAAAGTCCCTCCACTCGAAAACAGATGACAAAAAGAGGGAGCGACAGACATGACTGCCCATTTTGCCCTGAATTCCAGCGCTGCAACCGATACAGAAAATCGGCTGGTTGCAAGCAATATTCGCTGGCCCCTGAACCTGAGTGAAATGGTCACTCCACGTCAGCTGGAAATCATGCTCAAGCTGTGCGACGGCAAGGTCAACAAGCAAATCGCCTGGGAACTGGATGTCACCACGGCAACCGTCAAAGCGCATATTCGAAATGCGATCACACGCCTCGGTGCCAAGAACCGCGTCAATGCCGTCGCCATCGTTGCCGCCAACAGCGCAAGTTTTCGGCACGCTGCCGTTTGAACTCAGGCAAGTGCGCCGATACATGCTGCTTCCGGAAGCTGATTGAGCCGTTGCACAGGGGCTTGGCACCAAGTTTCAGGCGGTTCTCTTGATCATGGAAGAACGGATCGCCTCGACTTCTGTGGTCAGATAATCGCAAAAGTCCTTGGCCACGATGGAAATCGGCCGATGGGTCGGCGTCAGGATCGACAGGCTGTTTTGGATGCGTGGCCTGAAGGGGCGGAACACGATCCTTGGCGGACCCAAGCCGAGGCGGCCTTCTTCCTGAGCCTTGTAGGCAGTGATCATGTCACAGACCAGAGCGCACAATCCGGCCTCCACGAACCTTAAGCCCGGCAGTGCCGTTTGAAGCTCGAAGCGTTGATTGAAACGAACGCCGGAATCCCGGAAGCGGGCAAGCGTCTGCTTGTGACTCCGGTGTTCGGAATGCAGGAGTGCGAGCGGATATCCATCGAGTTCAGTCGGTGTGATGACTTCCTTTGAAGCAAGTGGATCGGTCGCCGGGATTGCACACATGCATTCCAGGTCAAAATCGATCTGGTCGAAGGAATTGCGAGCGCGCGGCGTTTCGGCAAAGCCGATGTCGAATTGCTGGGCCGCGATCAGCTCTTCAATTTCACCGGACGTGCGGCTCGCCAGAGCAACCTTGACGCTTGGCTTGTCGGCGATGAAACGGGAGAGGCTTCTGGGTAGAAAATCCGTTGCAGCTTCGGGAATGCCCGCAATGCGTAGTTGGCCGTGTTCCCGATTGGCCAGACCTCGCAAGGTTCTCTTGGAGACCTCCAGCCGCTTCAGAATTGCCTCAGCTTCTTCCAGGAAGAATTCTGCTTCAGGAGTGGGTACCAAACGGCCTTGTTCGCGAACAAAAAGTTTTAGCTCAAGCTCTGTTTCCAGCCCCGCGATTGTTGAACTCACGGCTGGTTGTGTTCTGCCAAGCGTACGAGCAGCTTCAGAAATTGACCCGCTGCGCATAACCTCGCGAAAAGTCGCCAGTTGCCGGATTGACAGGTTCATGGTTCCGCGAGCGCACCCTCCCGATTTTAGTTCCAAATACTGTGTCTGTTAATTTGTCCAAGGTCAACTGTTCGGCAATACACCGCACATGACCAGATATTTTTTGACCTTTAGGTCATTTTTACTGAGATGAATTCTACGTATTTTCACAAATGCATTGCCACTTTGCTTGACTGATGGCCATTTAAGGCGTGTGGGCGGGTTGTGATGAAGGCTAGAGCGAGTTTCAGGTTGTTCATGACTTGTCGATCAGAATGCTAATCTTGATTCTGAGGTGCCCAAAGCCTGTCCAGATCATAAGAATTGATATCCGCCAGAAGCTCAATGAACCCCTCTGCAGCATGGTCCAGCGAGCGATTGCCCTTCTCAGCGCTTGCCATTGCTGCGTTGCCTTGTACACCCGCTGTGTTGAGGTCCTGGGCCTTCCAGCCGAATTGCGCCTTGCCGTGACCTCGCAGATGCTTGAATTCGGTCAGGAACGCCTGTTGTTCCGACTTGAAATCTTCAGCATGTTCCATGCGAACAAGATCAGGCCGAAGGTGCAGCATCAGCGATGTTTCAATATCTCCACCGTGAATGCCATAAGTGAATTCCTCTTCAGGATAGAGGTCGGCGGGTTGACCAAAACGCAACCAGTTCGTCGCCGTGACAAACATCTCGTGCTTGATACGCAGTTCACGAGCGACGATGTCGAGAACCGGAACATTGCCGCCATGGGAATTGATCAGGACCATTTTCCGAATTCCCGCTCTGGCAACGCTCTCCCCGATTTCCAGCCATGAGCGGGTGACGGTGTCCCAGGAAAGCGTCAGCGTTCCGGGAGATGAAATGTGCTCATCGGATTTGCCGATAGTTTGTACCGGCAAGAAAGTTGCCGGTATATCCGCCGGCAAAAGTTCCAGAACCCGCGATATCTGCCCCTCTGCTATGGTGGCATCAGTTGAGATAGGCAAATGAGGTCCATGCTGTTCAATAGCGGCTACCGGCAAGACCGCGATCCAGTTCCGACAGTCTGTACTCAAGAAATCCGTGGCAATCATGTCTTGCCAGAAGTGTTTGGGAAGCATGGTCAGGTCCTGCTGAAAAAGACTTTGCCGGGTCGTCAACGTGCTTTGCATACCCGTCAAGCCCGGACAAGGCGAGTTCCAATTGGCTTCGGGCCAGAGCTCACGAATTTATGATCAATTAGTCTTAACTGCCGTTTAGAATTTGGCGACGTGTCTTTGAGACACTCAAGAACATGATCGGCGCTCTCTTGTCGAATACGCCGGCGAACCTTTTGAGAAGCAACGGTGTCGCCGGAGAGGTGGAACCTGGAACGGGCACGAACAGTCCGGACCGGGCACAGGAAAGTGCGCGCGAAAGTCTGGCGAGCACCCGACGTGCTGCTGCCAGAACCGGTGGCGTCCAGCCACTGACATCAGCTGCGGTTCTGGCACTGCAAAGCACGAACGCATCTGATCCCGATGCCAATCAATCCAAGGGTGCTCAAGAGGCCTCAAGCGACGACGCAGACGGCACGGAGAATTCGTCTAAAGCCACAGCCAATCCGAACGGCCTGGGTGCAACCCCTGCACCTACGCAAGGTATCGGCGGCGCACTCGCGCAACAACAAAGCTCGTCAAAGAAAGAAGATCCAGACGGAGATGGTCTTAATGAAGCACAGGAAAAGCAAGTCCAGGAACTTGCCAAGCGTGATCGAGAGGTCAGAGCACATGAGCAGGCGCACGCACGCGTTGGAGGAGCCTATGCGTCTGCACCAAGCTACACCTTTCAGCAGGGTCCGGACGGCAAGCGGTATGCCGTTGGAGGAGAAGTGCAGATCGACACTGCCAAAGAGCGCACGCCGGAAGCTACAATCCGCAAGATGCAGATTGTCATCCGGGCCGCTCTGGCTCCCGCAGAACCTTCGTCCCAAGATCTGAAGGTTGCCCAGCAGGCGCGATCCCAGTTGTCTGAAGCTCAGGCAGAATCGCGCCAGCAAAAGGCCGAGGAACTGAGGGGCGACGAAGACACGCCCGTCGATCCCGCCGCCACCGACACTGAGCCTGGCCAGGGTCAGACTGATGCCGGGGGTGAAAATACCGACAAAGGGGACGCAGAGGGTTCGCATCGTTCAGACGGTGACACGAATAATGATGCGGAAACCGGTGGTCGCAGTGCCAGTGAAGAAGCTGCAGCTGCTTATCGTTCGCTCATTGAGCAAAACAACAACAGCCAGCGTTTAATCGAAGCCTTGATCGCCTGACAACCCGCCACGGGTTCGAAACTCAAGCTTTTGAGATTACAAGACCTGTCTCGATTTCGTTCGCTTGTGAAAGCGGGCCAGACGTGACAAAAGATACTCCCTCACTTCCACGGGTTCTTCCCCTTTTCAGGTCTGATGATGCGTATTCCCGACCAGGAACAGGCAATTGCCGCGCGCCGTGTAGTTTCGGCGATCTTCTTCATGTGCGGCAGTTTCATAGGGCTCTGGGCTTCCAGGATCCCGGACATCAAATCGGCAACCGGTTTGAGCGAGGGCGGTTTCGGTGTCTTGCTGCTTGTCATGGCGAGTGGTGCCTTCGTGGCCTTTCCATTCACTGGTGTGTTGATTGACAGGCTCGGGGCAGCCCCGGTGTCAAAGGCGCTCGCTGTGGCGACGGTTATCTCGTTCGTTCTGGTTGGACTTGCGCCAACAACCAATGTGCTGGCACTGACACTCTTCCTCGCGGGATTTTCTTTTGGTGCACTTGACGTTTCAATGAACGGATGGGGTGCGGAGGTTGAAAAAGTCCGCGGCCGGCCGATCATGTCGTCCTTTCATGGTCTTTTCAGTTTGGGCGCAGGTGTCGCTGCCGCAGCGGGCAGTCTTGCGATCGAATTCGGTTTGTCGGTAACCCAGCATTTCAGCGCCTGGAGCCTTGCAACGGTTCCTTTTCTCTTCTGGTTTTGGTGGCAGGGCTGGCCAAAAATGGACAGTGTCTCGGAAACGGGCGCCAAGGCACCCCTCTTTGCCTTGCCAAAGGGAGCTCTTGTGCTTGCTGGTCTCGTGGCACTGGTCGCTGCCCTGGGCGAGGGAGCGGTCACCGATTGGGCGGCACTTTTCCAGATCGAAGAGCTTGGCTATTCGGAGGCCATTGCGCCGACAGCTTTCACGGTTTTTTCGATCGCCATGGTGGTGATGCGTTTGACAGGTGACGCTGTTGTTGCCCGGTTCGGCCCGGTTCGTGTTGCCCGGATAAGCGGCGTTGTGGCGTTCTTCGGCTGCCTTCTCCTCGTATCGGGCATCAATATCTGGTCGGTCTGGGCTGGCTGCTTTGTCATGGGGCTTGGATATGCAGTCCTGTTTCCTCTTGCCATGTCGCGCGCCGCGGCCGATCCGCACATGTCAAAAGGCCCGGCACTCGCTGCTGTTGCCACGCTCGGATACGGTGCATTTCTTCTTGGGCCTCCGCTGCTAGGGTTTATCGGCGAAGCCTGGTCTTTGAGGGCATCCTTTGGTGCCGTCGCACTATTGACGCTGCTGATACCGTTTCTGGCTGGCACGCTTAAGGTCAAGTCCTAGCGCTCGAATTCCCTGGGTATAAGACATGAAAGCGACGTGCCGTTGATCAGCGAAGGCGGATTTATGAATGGTTGCTGAGCCAACTAAATCAAATCAAGCCCCGACGTTTTCTCAAAAAAAGGCCTGTTGTGGCTGCGATGTCATTTGACGGTTAAATACTCGCTCTATGTTGCGGCCGCGTTGAAGACGAAGGTGATTCGGGTAGACTTGATAACGGGGTATAGGCGATGGCTTTTAACTACAAAAAGAGCATTACATTCCGCCTGATTCAGGCTGCAAAGGCACAACGTGCCCGCGCTGGCGCACATCTGATGCGAATAGGGCTTCATCCGGGGCAGGAACTCGTCCTGAAGGTGCTTGCAGATTCTGATGGTCGCACAATGAGCCAGCTGGCGCTTGCTCTGGGTGTCCAGCCGCCTACGGTTACAAAAATGGTGACGCGCCTATCCAGCCAGGGCTTTCTGCGTCGACAAGTGTCCGACACTGATGGCCGTCTTGCACGGGTTCATCTAACGGAAAAGGGCCGTGAACTGGTGACTTCCATCGACAAGGCCTGGAAGCGCCTTGAACGAGAAGCGATGACCGGTATTGAAGACAAGGACCGCAAGAAATTGCGAAAGCTGTTGCGGCAAGTTGAAAAAAATCTCTCCATTTCGATTGATGATGATCCCGAGCACGAAGCTGATTTCGACACCGAAGACGAAACGGCAAACGAGGACAAGCAGGCAAACCCCAAGGAAAAGACGCGCAGCGCTGCCTGACCGCACTTTTGGCAACGGAAGGTCCTGAGTATCGGCCTGGTCAGCCTAGAAATGTTCTCGCCAAATATCCCAGACACGCGGTGGTTATCAAAACGCTCGCCATGCCGCGTCCGCCAACAAAAACCATGGTGATTGCCAAAGCGGCAATTCCGGCAAGAGCCGGGTCAATGGTTGCAAGATCAGGCCAAATGACTTCCAGAGCGCCAAACCGGGCGGTGCTCGTTTCGGTGAAAAGCACGTTGATCGCAAACCAGACGGCCAGATTTAAAATGGTCCCCGCGACCGCGGCGGTGATTGCCGACAGAGCGTTGGCAAGGATCCTGTTGCCGCGCAAGCGTTCCATCCAGGGAGCGCCAGCAAGCACAAACAGGAAGCTGGGTGCAAAGGTGACCCATGTGGTCATCGCGGCCGCCAACATGCCGCTTGTGACCGGTGAGAACGGCCCTGGGTCCCGCCAGCCGCCCAGGAAGCCGACAAACTGAGTCACCAGGATCAACGGCCCGGGCGTGGTTTCGGCAAGCCCGAGTCCATCGAGCATTTCGCCAGCACTTAGCCAGGCTTTCGTATCGACGGCAACTTGAGCCATATAACTGAGAAGAGCATAGGCACCACCGAAACTGACCACAGCCAACACAGAAAAGAATTCTGCGACCTCCAGAAGCACGTTGTCGGGTGCCAGGACCAAAGCTGCCGTTATTGGAGGAGCCATCCAGATTACGAGACCGGCAAGAACCGTTCGGATGGTTGAAAGAACCGAAGCGTGCGTAGATTGCACGCTCTTGTCTGCAGGTATTGACCCTGACGGTGCTCCGAAAATCAGGCCGCTGAGTGCTGCGGCAATGATGACAATCGGAAACGGTATGGAAAAGAAAAACAGCGCAACAAAGGACAAGCCACAGATTGCCCAGGCAAGGTTCGACTTCAGGGCTTTCCTGCCGATTTTCAGCAAGGCCTGGAGAACAATTGCCAGGACACCGGCCTTAACGCCGTAAAACACAGAAACGATGAACGCCGTGTCGCCATAAGCTGCATACACGAAACTGACCAACGCCATCGTGATCGCACCGGGAAGTATGAAAAGCAGCCCTGCGATCAGGCCGCCAACGGTGCGCGCGCATAGCCATCCGCAATAGGTCGCCAGCTGTTGGGCTTCCGGTCCAGGCAGCAGCATGCAGTAATTCAACGCATGCAAAAACCGGTCTTCTGAAAGCCATTTGCGGTTTTCGACGAATTCCTGATGCATCACCGAGATCTGAGCGGCGGGCCCGCCAAAGGACAACAAGCCTACCTTCAGAGAAACACTGATCACTTCGGAAAGAGGTGGCGCAGATTTCTGATGGAGTGCCGATCCGTCTTGATTGTTGGTAGATGACATTGAAGGCTTTTCTATTGGAAGTCGGACTTTCCTACCGTCGTATCATGAAGGCCATAAGACACGGAAACCCTTTCGTTTTCAGATGCATATCCAACTTGTAAAACATTACAAAACGGTCATTTGAAATCGGCATCAATGGAGACCAGATTTCCGTCAGACGTTGCTACCGATTGATCGGAGGAATTCGAGATGGTTTCGAGACACCAGACCCTCAATGATGAACGGGGAGCCCGCCGGGCCGCGGAGCTTCGCCGACGATTTTCCCATGTCTCAAACACTACCATCAAAAGACCGGTTTTCGGTCTGCGATCAGGGCCGGAGGCCGCCGCGTGGTCTGAGATCAAGTCGCGCCGCGGGCATGTCAATGACCTGCTGATCTGGCTAACTCTGGCTGTCATAATCGTCTTTTTTGGCTTTGTTCTTTTCTGACGGTTGTCGATTTTTGCTGGCTTTGTTGCAATTTTGAGTTTTGACAGTTTCCGCCCTTGGCGGGACCGCGGTTCAATCTCTTCCATCCTGGAGATGATTTTCGAGCATCTTCAATACCTCTAACAGAGCACAGGGGCCGATCCGATCGGCCTTGGCGATGCCCAGTGCCCTGCAGGCATTTGCCTCCGCTTTCAGCTCCGAAATGACAGCGCCATAGTAGGAGCCTTGTCGGTATCGATCGCTTGAGGCTGGTCCCAGTCCTAAAGCCCTCTCAGGCTTTTACCCGGGGGACCTCGATGTAGGTCTTGTCGACCTGCCAAATGTCAGAAGGCGGCCGCATTGTAAGATCAATCGACTTTTGCAACAGAGCCATCTTTCCCCATTGCGATTTGATCTTTCCCAACAAGTCACACTAATGGCTCTCTTACAGATTTGATTGGTAAGGTTCATGGTTTCAGGTGACGATTTGATCGTGCTTACCAACGTCAATTGGCCAAACCGTTTTGGCGTTGACGCAAGAGTTCAGCATGCTTTCCGACCTTTTGCGGTGTGAGAGCGCCGAGGCCATAGTTGTGCTGAGGTAGCCAAAGTCGCTTCTTGCTTCTCAGGGAGTGACGGCATCAGGACAATCCGATGTTCCGCTCGACTGGGCGCCGTTAAACGCGAAAACTGAAATGTCTGGCCAGAAAAAGGTTCAATTATGCAACGCAATCCGTTGGGCAAAACTGAAATCAGTATTTCAAGCCTTGCACTTGGAACCATGACCTTTGGGGCAGAAACCAACAAGGTGGATTCATTCAGGCAGCTCGATATTTACGTCGACCAGGGTGGGACCCACATCGATACCGCAGATGGCTATGCTGGCGGAAAGTCAGAAGAGATCATAGGTGAATGGATTTCCCAACGAGGCAAGTCCCACGCGTTTACAATCGCGACGAAAGGTCGGTTTTCTCCACCTGAAGGGAGCGCTGGAGCTTCCAGGCGCAGCCTTACTCATTCAGTTGACGCAAGTTTAAGACGCATGAATGTCGATGCGTTTGATCTCTACTATGTACATGGTTGGGATCCTCAGACGGATATTTTGGAAACTTTGCAAACGCTCGGGGATCTGGTTGACGCAGGCAAAATCAAACAAATTTCGTGGTCAAATGTCTCAGGTTGGCAATTGCAGAAGATAGTCGCTCTTGCCTCTTCTCATGGCTTGCCCTCGCCTGTTGCACTTCAAGCACAATACAATCTTCTGGAACGAGGAATTGAGCTTGAAGTGCTGCCATGCTGCCTTGAAAACAACATTGCGGTGACGGTTTGGTCCCCGCTCGCAGGGGGCTGGCTGACCGGTAAATACGCAGCCAATGAACGGCCTGCCGATCATACGCGGTTGGGAGAAGATCCCGATCGAGGTGATGGGTATGACTATCGCAATACAGAACGCACCTATACCGTTCTAAGGTTGCTCCAAGACATAGCCAATGATCACAATCGGCCAATCACTCATCCAGCCTTGGCATGGGCGGTGTCGCGGCCAGGTGTCGCCTCGGTTCTTGTCGGAGCCCGCACTGTCAAACAACTTGAAGCCAACCTAGCCGCAGCAGATTTTTTTCTTAGTCAGGAAGAGATGAGTATGCTCACGCAGGCCAGTGCCTTGGAGGCATTGCCCTATCCGTACAACTTTCTGGAAGATCCGTGTGGGATGGATATCTGGAAGGTGCTCGGGACCCGGTAGGTCCGGAACTTTGCCAGTTAACAACTTACGATGAACTGGTCATGATTGGTTTGAAGCTTGTGCCTGGAATAGACCGAACCCGTTCGCCTATCAAACGGATCGGAAAGCGACCATCTTGCGGGTGTATTTCTGGCGGCTTCATTGCAAAGTCAGTCGATTATTGCAACAGAGCCTTTTTGTTTTCGAGCCTATATGCTTGCGGAAAAGGCGCGTCTTGTCGCAAGTGACAATTTGACGGTTTGACCTGCAACGGTCTGAGCGGCGACACTTCTGCAAGGACGACGCCAAAAAAAGCGTCACAGCGTCATGCAAGTTCAAACGATCAGGCGCAGCGCTCGCAATGCGACCCAGATTAACTGGCAGCATGGATGCTGCCGAACAGGCCTAGACTGTCATTCAGCCCCTTCCGTTCGGTGCCGGGGACAAAAGCCTAAGGAGAGTGACTTGGGATCCGCAAAGGGTAAAGCTGATTTACGCAAGTCCGCGCTCATGAAAAGTGCAGTGGGTATCTTTTGCGCTGCGTTTGTGTTCGCGAACGTTTCCTTCGGTTCTGCGCATGCGGGTGAAGGCGACCGGCAAAACGCCAGTTCGAGCTTTGAAGCTTGCGGGCCGGCAGGACAATGGATCGACCCGGCAACGGGTAAAGTCGTGCCTCCGGAGGCTGCGCTGTTGCAAGCGGCCAGCGGCGCCATAGTGCTTTTGGGCGAGTCTCATACCTCAAAGGAAGATCATCTCTGGCAAACCCATACGCTCGCGGGTCTGTTCGCTCACAATCCAGACATCATTGTCGGTTTCGAGGCCTTTCCGCGAGACACGCAATCGGTTCTCGACAGATGGACAGCCGGTGATCTGCTTGAAGACGCGTTTTTAAAGGAAGTTCGCTGGAACGACGTTTGGGGTTATGACGCCGATTACTATTTGCCGCTTTTCAATTTTGCCCGTCAGAACCGGCTCGGCATGAAAGCGATAAATGTCGGTCGCAGTCTTGTTTCCACGGTTGGCCGCGAAGGTTGGGAGAACGTTGCGGAAAAGGACCGGCAAGGGATCGGCACACCGGCACCTGCAAGCGAAGCCTATAGGAAGGCGCTTGCGGATGTCTTTTCCAGTAAGCTTTCACACGGTATTGGTCGTGTGGCTGACGAAGGCAGTGAGGCGGAAAAAGAAGAGCCAAAATTCGAGGACATTTTAACCCGGACCGATTTCAACAATTTTGTTGATGCACAGCTTATCTGGGACAGGGCCATGGCCGAGGCGTTGTTCGATGCCAGCGAAAAGAACCCGGGGGTGCTTGTCGTCGGCATTCTGGGCCGGGGTCACGTCGAAAACGGATTTGGCGTTCCTCATCAACTCGAGAGCCTGGGTGCTGAAAAGGTCGTTTCATTGTTGCCAATAACTGTCGCGGACGACTGCCGCGCGATTGAGGCTTCGATAGCGGATCTTGTCTTTCTCGTGGACGACCGTGAGACGGAACCAAATCGGCCTCAGCGCCCCAGACTTGGTGTTTTTATCGAACCGGCAAGCGATGGGGGCGTTTTGTTGAGCCGCGTGACGGACGGAAGTATTGCGGAGGCCGCCGACCTTCGCAGTGGCGATGTGGTGCTGAAAGCAGCGGGCGAAGATCTGTCCTCAACGGCAGATCTTGTTGAGATCATCCAGCGACAGGCTCCGGGCACATGGCTCCCGCTTGAAATTGAACGTGATGGTGAAATCCAGACGCTGGTTGCAAAGTTTCCCTCCGCGTCGGACACAAAATGATGCGGGGTGGCGTCCGGGTCGCTTTTGCCGTTGCTTGTGGGGTTGCCTCCGTCTCGCTTTCCATGGCCGCAGAGAGGACAGTCCACTACAATGTGCGCCTCGATGTCGACCCCGAGGCGAGAGTGATCGAGGTTCAAAATCGGATCACCGTCAATGGGACCGACAGCCTTGCTCTGCGGTTTGCAGATTGGCTTGATGTGGAAGAGGTGGCCGTTGACGGGGCACCTGCAAATTTGGATCGCAGGCGCGGTGGCGGTGTCGTTTCATTGCCGAGGGCAGATCGTCAAATCGTTTCATTGACGCTGAGCGGCGACATTCCTGAAATCATGACTTCGGGACCGGATGGAGCGGTTCTGTTCGGCAACTCGGGTTGGTTTCCCATCGCTCAGGCAGAGGAGTTGAGCTATGAACTCCGGGTGACCGTACCTCATCCTTATCAGGCGGTTTCCTCAGGTCGGTTGTCTGAAGAAACTGAAACGGCTTCATCGTCTTCAGCGACCTTTATCGCGAATTTCGCGCTTGAGCCTCCTTCTGTGTTCATTGGGCCTTACTCGGTAGCGGAACGAGACAAATCCGAAATCAGGTTAAGGACCTATTTTCATGAAGATATCCATGAGTTTTCAGATCAGTATCTGGCGAAATCAGAAGCTTATCTGAACCGATTTTCAACTGAGATCGGGCGTTATCCGTATCAAGATTTTCACGTCGTTTCATCGCCGCTTCCCGTTGGGCTCGGATTTGTAAATCTGGCGTATGTCGGCCGTATGATTGTGCCGCTCCCGTTTATGCAAGGACGTTCACTTGCCCACGAAGTGTTGCACAATTGGTGGGGCAACGGCGTCTTCGTCGACTATCGGGAGGGCAACTGGGCCGAAGGCCTGACGACCTATATGGCGGATTACGCGCTTGCGGCCGACGAGGGACCAGAAGCAGCGAAACAGATGCGGCTTGATTGGCTCAGGGATTTTGCCGCCTTGCCTCCCGAGCGCGACATGCCGGTGACCGAGTTCCGGTCAAAGCGGCACGACGCATCGCAAATTGTCGGTTACAACAAGGTTGCCTTTCTTTTTCACATGTTGAAAGGCGAAATCGGTGACGAGGTGTTTGCAGGCAGCCTGCAAAAATTTTGGACAGACCACAAGTTTTCACATGCTGACTGGTCTGATCTGCGCCACTCGTTTGAAGCCGTCTCAGGTCGCGACCTTGGTTGGTTTTTCGATCAATGGCTTGAAAGAAAGGGAGCCCCGGAAATTCAGCTGTCGATGGCCAAGGTTCAACGTGGTTCCAGTGCCTACGTGAGCGAGTTTACGATCCGCCAGACCGGTCCGATCTATAGCTTGAACATTCCGATCGAGATTGAAACAAAGGACGGCCTCGTCAGTGAAAATGTCAGGCTTTCTGAACGCGAACAGACCTTCGAAATTCAATCTGACACAAAACCGCTGCGGCTCAGTGTCGATCCTGCGTTCGATGTTTTTCGCCGTCTGCTGCCGGGCGAAAGTCCTGTTATCATTCGCGACGTCACACTTGAACCCGCGGTGGATGTGCTTCTTTTATTCGAGCAAGGTACATTTGCCGAAGCGGCGCAAAGGCTGCTGGCGCGGCTTTTGGGCAACGACACGGTTACCACACCCGTCAGCGAGCATGAAAAGATAGAAAAGACCACTGTCGTGCTGGGCCGGAGCGCGGCCATCAAAGAATTTGCTGAAGAAAATGGGTTGAAACTTCCGCCACTAGACGACACCGGCAATACGGCAGCTGCTTGGGTTACCAGGTTGAAAAATGATCTGCCTGTCATGCTGATTTCTGCCCGCGACGGTGATGCCTTGAGCGCGCTGGTTCGATCACTGCCTCATTACGGGCGGCAAAGCTACGTGTCCTATGCGGGAAACAAGGCCATCGAACGGGGTACTTGGCCGATAGAAACGAACCCGCTGGAAATCACGTTTCCGCATTGACCACGTATTCTTGCATCGGTTTTGCAATGGTAGCGCCGATCACAGAAGGAAGGGGTAGCCACCTTCAAGTTTCAAAAGCGCAATCTTGGTGTCCGTGCCGCCTGAGCCTGAATATCCACCCAATCCGTTGGCTGACAGAATCCGATGGCATGGAATGATGATGGGGATGGGATTGGCCCCGCATGCCTGACCAACAGGTTGACCAAAGGTGTCAAGTTCCTTGGCAACGTCGCCATAAGTTCTCGTTTCGCCATAGGGAATAGCAAGCATTGCCTGGAAGACCGATTGGTGAAGATCTCCGCCTTTCGGGGCAAGCGGCAAGTCAAAGGCTTTCAGGGAACCATCCAGGTATGCGTGGATCTGTTTTGCTGCTTCGAGCAGCAAAGGCGTTTCCTCTTTGCCTGGGGACCCATTCCAGTGTAACTGGGTGATCGCGCCTTCATCCTCCCGGATGGAAAGGTGCCCGAGCCATGTTTCTATTTCCAAAATGGGCATGCCTGTCTCCGGTCTTCTTCAAATTCTGTATCCGGTGACCGTTTCAAGCGCAAGCGATGCATCAGGCCAGGTGTACCAGGCAAGTGCGTTTGCGCGCGCAAGCCGGAATTGCAAGGACGCAAAGCGCATGGGGCAAAACAATGGGCAAAAACCAAATGCAGGCATCGAATTGCCGGCAGCCCCCCTGGCGGGTATCGGGCTCATTGTTCTTGCGGCCTTGAGTTTTTCCATACTGGATGCCGTGGCGAAGTATCTTTCGGCGACTTTGCCGACGCTGCAGATTGCCTGGATGCGGTTTGTCAGTCACGCGGTTCTCGCGATCATTGCGTTCCGGGTGTGGAATGCTCCGTCGTTGCTCAAGACCGAGAGACCCGTTCTTCAAATCATCAGGACGCTTTGTTTGCTCGGCACCACGGTTTTCAATTTTCTCGCTGTCCGTTATCTCCAGCTTGCAGAGACGACTGCCATCATGTTTGCCGGGCCTCTGCTGATCACGGCATTGGCCGGACCTATGCTGGGAGAATGGGCCGGCCCCAGGCGATGGGCGGCCATTCTTGTCGGATTTGGTGGTGTTATTTTTGTAACCCAACCGGGAACGGGCGCCATGCACTGGGCTGCGATCTATTCGGTCGCAGCAATGATAAGCTATGCCCTCTATGCGCTGTTGACCCGGCAACTGACCGCGACCGAGAATTCCGCGGGAATGCTGATCATCTCCGGTGTGCTTGCGTCGATCCTGATGACACCTTCCGGCCTGAGCGTCTGGGTGACGCCGCCGGATCTTTGGACATGGATACTGTTGCTCGGGACAGGTGTGCTTGGAGCAGGCGGACACATGCTGTTCATAAAAGCACACACGATTGCACCAGCGCCGGTTCTTGCTCCCTTCATGTATTCCCAGATCGTCTGGATGATCGCGCTCGGCCTCCTGTTCTTCAATGACGTGCCAACGGTGACGACATTGATCGGAGCGGCAATCGTGGTCGCGTCCGGGCTCTATATTCTCTACCGCGAGCGCGTGAAGTCTCTTTGACCTTGACGACGCGTACAAGCGCGCACTTAGAATCAATCATGTGAGGCGGTTGACGTGCCGCCCGTCTTTACTTCTTAATACAGACTGGATTTACCGACTGGCCAGGAAGGGCCGCCAGCCTGTTTAGGAGGAATGGGATGGACTTGAGCCGCCGCACGTTTTGGGAGGCGCCGCCGCCATCGCGGGTACGCTTGCCATGCCGCACGTCGCGCGGGCGAATGCCGCAGCGAATGCCTATTTCAACGGTTATCAGGACGACAATGGTTTCCAGTTCAGGCGAACCAACCTGAACCGGATAGAACCCGTCTGGCGCAAGCAGATGGTGAAATACTTCAGTCCGGAACCACCTGGAACCGTCGTTGTCGATACAACCAACCATTTTCTCTATTGGATCTGGGAAAACAATACTGCGCTTCGATACGGCGTAGGGGTCGGCCGGGAAGGCTTCAAATGGTACGGCCGGGCCCGCATTGACCGCAAGGCTCTTTGGCCGCGCTGGGTACCACCACCCGAAATGCTGAAACGTCAGCCTGATCTGCCGCGCAAGGTGGACGGCGGAGCTGCCAACAATCCGCTTGGCCCGCGGGCTTTGTATCTTTATCGGAACGGGCAGGATCTCGGGTACCGTCTACATGGAACCCTGGAGCCGTGGAGCATAGGACATGATGTCTCCAGCGGTTGTATCCGCATGCTGCCCGAAGACGTGATCGATCTCTACCAGCGTTGCCCGAAAGGGACAGCCGTACTGGTGCTTGAACATCTTGGCGCCAACGCCGGTTAATGCCGGCGCGGTGCTGTTTTGCAAAGGATTTGGGGGCTTCGTTGGGTAAGTGGTTGGGCCGGTCAGGCCAGGGCGTGATTGTCGCCGGAATGTGTTTGTTGGGATTGGCAGGGTGCAACAGCGCGGGTGGATTGACTTCGCCTGACGTCACGAATGCACCGGCAGCAGGTTTTGTTGAAATCAAACCTGGGTCCGAAGAAGAATTCATCATGAATGTCGGTCGCCGGGTTTACTTTTCCAAAGGGTCGTCGGTTGTCAGCGATGAGGCCAAGCAGACGCTTCAGAACCAAGCCAAATGGCTGAAAGACAACAGGAAGTGGCTGGTAAAAGTGCAAGGTCACGCAGACGATCCGGGCAGTGAAGCAGCGCAAAAGACATTGTCTACCAAACGAGCAGATGCGGTCGTGGCCGAACTGGTAAAGCTGGGTGTGCCATCGCAGCGGGTTTGGGCCAAAGGCTATGGCGTCGAACGCCCGGTGACGGATTGCGACGATGTGGCCTGTCAGTCGCAAAATCGCCGCGTCGTCGTCAATTTGCGCGAGGAGTATGACGATTCCGCTCCCCAGGCGCGTTGATAAGGCGCGTGCCTCAGATAAATAACAAAAATCTGTTTACCGCGAAGGCTGAGGGTTGTAACGCTCTCTGCCACTGCCGCAGCGGTTACCTGAGAACAATAAATGTCTGAAGACAACGGATCATCGTCTCCAACACCGGGCCTCCCACCGAAGCCCGGCAAACGACTGACACTGGGACATATCGCAGATCAGCTCGGCATTTCGACGGCGACGGTTTCCCTCGCACTACGTGACAGCCCGCTTGTTGCTGAAGAAACACGTGAAAAGGTCAAGCAGACCGCACAGGAAGTCGGCTATATCTACAATCGGTCGGCAGCGTCGCTCAGGACAGCGCGAAGCCAGATCGTCGGCGTCGCTGTCCATGACATTCTGAACCCGTTTTTCGCTGAAGTCTTTTCCGCTCTTGAAGATGTTCTTGAAGAACAAGGACAGATGATTTTCATCTGCAATCACAGGGATGACGTGAAACGGCAACGCGCCTTTGTAAACACGCTTTTGCAGCATCGCGCAGATGGGTTGATCCTGTGCCCTTCAGTTGGCACTTCAGCTGAGGAGATCAATCGCCTGGTGGATCAGGGCATTCCCGTGACACTCGTCGCTCGCGAGGTTCAGGGCGTCTGGGCGCCGTGTGTACGTGGCGACGATTTGTCCGGTACGTTTCAAATCACCAAGCACCTGCTCGCACAGGGCCACAAGGATATCGCGATGATTGGTGGGCGCCGCGACAGTTCCACCGGCAAGTATCGAAATGCGGGCTGGCGCAAGGCAATGAGCGAAGCGGGGTTCGATCCCGACAGCCAGCTTGATCTGCCCGAGTTGATGACACAGGCCGACGGCCGCGCGGCCGTATCAAAGGTTCTGGAAGCTCGGGAGCGACCGACAGCAATTGTCGGTTTCAACGATCTGGTTGCCTTCGGTCTGATGACGACATTCCGCCGCGCCGGAATTGAGCCCGGACCGGATATTGCCGTGACCGGTTATGACGATATCGACGGTGCGGATGCCCGCACACCGGCACTGACATCCGTCAACAGTCAACCCGACAAAATCGGCAGACTGGCGGCCTTGACCCTGCTCCGTCAGATTGCAGGTGACCGCGTTCCCAACACACCGATCGTCATCGAGCCGGAACTCAAGGTTCGTGAAAGCTCGCCGCCTCCAGGTGTGCGCCTTGCACCAAAGTTGGCGGAGTAGATACCTGATCTTTGGACCGTTATGTGAAAAGGGCAGCGCGGCCGCCCTTTCGTTTTATGCGTCGGCCATCATCGCGGTTCGTCCATAAGGCCCTTGAAAATGGCATAACAGGCGAGCAGGAGGACAATGGTGAAGGGAAACCCCGTTGAGACCGCCATTGCCTGCAACGCGCCCAGTCCGCCGCCGAGCAGAAGGGCTATAGCAACAAGACCCTCGAAAGTGCACCAGAACACCCGCTGAGAGACCGGCGCGTCGACCTTGCCCCCCGCGGTGATCGTGTCGATTACAAGCGAGCCTGAATCGGACGAGGTAACAAAGAACACGATCACCAGAATAATGGCAATAAACGAGGTGATCGAGGCGAGTGGCAGGTCTGCAAGCATGCCGAAAAGCGAGAGCTCGGGACTGTAGCTGGCAATCACGTATTGATGTACCTGGCTGCCTTCGGGATCAGCCAGAACCTGTTCGATTGCAGTTTGGCCGAATGCAGTCATCCAGATGACCGAAACAACTGTTGGAATGATCAGGACGCACACAACGAATTCCCGCACGGTTCTTCCGCGGCTGACACGCGCGATGAACATGCCGACGAAAGGCGACCAAGAAATCCACCAGGCCCAATAAAAGGATGTCCAGCCCTGACGAAAGCCGTCATCGTCTCTGCCGAACGGCATCGAAAGGGGAATGATCTCTTGTGCATAAGAAGCGAGATTGGACACGAAACTCGACACCAGCGTCGCTGTCGGTCCTGCAAAAATCACGAACAGGAGCAAAAGGGCAGCAAGTAACATGTTGATTTCGGACAGTATCTTCACACCGCCATCAAGGCCTCGCAAAACTGAAATCAGAGCGACTGCCGTAATGCCGATGATCAAGACGACCTGTGCGGTGTTGCTGATTGGTATCCCGAAGACAAAATCGAGGCCTGCATTCGCTTGCTGCGCGCCGAAGCCCAAAGATGTCGCCAGCCCGAACAGGGTCGCGAATACCGCCAGGATATCGATGATGTGCCCTGGCCAGCCCCAGGTGCGTTCTCCGAAAATCGGATAAAAGACCGACCGCATTGTGAGCGGAAGACCCTTATTGAATGAAAACAGGGCGAGAGCCAACGCGACAACGGCGTAGATCGCCCAGGGATGCAGACCCCAGTGAAAGATTGTCGCCGCCATCCCCATGGCCTTTGCCGCGGCGACGTTTTCTGCAATCAGAGTGCCATCGGCATCAAATGGAGCAGGCACGCCGAGCGGTGACGAAAAGGCCATGTGATAAACCGGCTCCAACACGCCGAAGAACATCAGTCCGATGCCCATCCCGGCAGCGAACAACATGGCGAACCAACCGAAGTAGCTGTAATCGGGTGCCGCGTCTTTGCCACCGATGCGCACATTGCCGAGCGGCGTGACGATGAGCGCGAGGCAGACAACGACGAATATGTTGCCGGAAATGATAAAGAACCAGTCCAGGTTGGATGTCAGCCATTTGCGCAAGGCGTCGAACAAGGGTCCTACTTCGTTTTGAAAGGCCAGCGTCAGGAAGGTGAAAGCGGCAATTGTCAGACCGGATACCAGAAAGACCGGGTTGTGAATGTCCAGATTGAACGGCCCGACTCTGGTTTCAATATTGTCCTGGCCAATTTCATAATCGGTGTCGATGATATTGGCATCGCCTTCAGGATTGCGGATGCCCTGGGGTGTTTCGCTGTCGCTCATGGGCACGTTCCTTATGTTGGGTGAAAGGCGTTGTCTGACTTGGGATACGGAATGGCCATCGTGACCTGTTTCCAATTAGATGATTGTTGACCAGCTGTGGCCAGGGTCGGATGAGTGACCCGTTTTCGAGCCATTGTGTCCAGATCTGGAGTGGCGCCGGACAAGAGTGCGATAAGTGCACGCGGATCGTGTGCCAGGTGTCCTGAATCAATGCAATTGGTAGCGTAGCGACCGACGGGACTTTCGGCTGCAGAAAACAACAATGCAGAGAGAGCTATCGCCGACTTGGCCGGGTATGTCAGATCAGCAAGGGCATTCGGACTATCAAACAAATTTCCCTCCCTGACCTGCTCGTTAAGAAACGAATGGAACGCGCACGAGAAGGTCTTCCAGCGGAGGCCGCTAATTCGGAAATTCTGATGTCTTTCTGGGTGCTCTTGGTCCGGTCCGCTGCCGACCTAAGATACTGTGACGCAGGCAGGGTGCGCAGTCAAATCCGGCATCTGGAGACGACAAGGCGGCGCGTAACAACTGGAACTGGCCAAAGCCTGGAATGAATGGTCAGGCCCTTGATGCCAGTACAGCGTCCCCGCCGGATTGATAGGCAACACACTTGTTTCGTCCGGAAGATTTGGCTTGGTAGAGTGCCGTGTCGGCCTTTTGCATGAGGGTCGAGAACTCCACGTCCTCGCGCGAAGAGGTCGCAAGCCCCAGGCTACAGGTTATGGTCTGCGTCACCCTGTCGAACTGACAATCATTGACGATTTTCTCGCGCAGCCGTTCGCAAACCTGCATGGCATCGTCCATATTGGTTTCATTGAGGATCATGCAGAATTCTTCTCCCCCGACCCGGCCGAACACGTCGACCGCACGCAATTCGCTGCCAACCGTGTGTGCAAATCTTGCAAGCACTTCGTCACCGGTGGAATGACCATGCATATCGTTGATCTGCTTGAATTTGTCGATGTCGAGCATCACAGCGGTAAAGGGGCGCTTGGTTCTCCGGAAGCGTTGAATTTCCGTATTGGCACGTTCAAGGAAAGCACGTCGGTTCAAGATCTGGGTCAGATCATCGATGCTGGCGACACGCTCAAGACTGATTTTGGCATCCATGAGTGCCTGGTGATCGCGTTGCCGGGCGATTTCGTGGCCCACCCAATCAGCAAATTGACGAATGATCTGAATGTCTTCCGGCGAAAAGTCACGTGCCCTTTTCTCAGGCGCAGAAAAGTTGATCGTCCCATGGACGACACCGTCGACCAGCAATGGAGCGCCGATGTAGCTTTCCAGGGCAAAGATGCCGTAGCAGGGGTGTTTGGCAAATGGCGAGATCTGCCGCGTTCGAAGTTGCGATCGGTTCATCGGCCGACAACGCGACAGTGCAATAGGTATCCTTAAGATCAAAGGACGTTCCCGGAACGAGTTCGCCATTCGGGCTCTGGGCGTGGGTGATCGTGTAGTGCTCGTCAATAACGTGCGAGATGAGGCCGAAGGGAAGATCGAAATGCTCGCATCCAAGCCTCAGGATCTCTGCGATCTTGTCTTCGTGTCCAAGTTCGCGCGTTGACGTGATGGCATAGAGTTCAGCCAGAGTTCGTTCAGTTTTTTTGCGATCTGTAATGTCAGTGACAAGCACCACGAGGCCGTCCACTTCACCGCTCTCATTTAGACGGGGGTTCGCCTCCAGAAAACATTCCCTGCTCACACCGTCCGGAAAACTGAACCTGGCTTCATGGGTTACCTTATTGCCTTCCAGCGCATTTTGAAAAACCGTGCGAATGATTTCTCTTTCTTTCCAGGGCAAGCGATCCCGGAGCCGTGTTCCCAGCAGTTCTTCCGGCGATTCGTTGAACCAGCGGCAACCGGTTTTGTTGATGAAAAGGCAGTTACCGTCCCTGTCCGTTTCTGTAATGCTGGCCGACACATTATCTGCGATCAGGGACAGGTTCTTGTAAGCGCTTTCGGCCTGGGCCCTGGCTTCTTTAAGCTCGGTAATATCCGCGCGAATTCCGGCAATTCCGCCCGTGCGCGTGCGGGTCTCTGAGATCCTGATCCAGCGCCCGTCCCGCAGTTTCTGTTCAAGGACCTTTCCATCGGCTTGCTGGTGCCATTTCAGCCGCTCGCTGAACCATTGTTCCTGTGGCAAGTCTCCAGTGTCATATTGATCCTTGCCGAGGCCAAATTTCAGGATATCTTCGAAACGGTTGCCGAGAAACATGGCCGGAGCCGAATGGGCGTAAATGTCCCTGTAGTTGTCATTGCACAGGACGAGCCGGTCGTCGGCATCAAATATCGCAAACCCTTCCAGAATGGCGTCCAGTGCGTCTTCCAGTGTGAGGGCGATGTCGCTGAGTTTGTTCTCAAGGGCTTTGCGTTCGCTGATATCACGGGCAATGAACAGGATGCCGGAGACATCTCGCTCGGCGTTGAACAGGGGAGCGCTGACAACTTCAACGGTTGTTTTCGACCTATCGCCGAGAACAAGATCGATCGTGTGTGTTAGTTTGTGCTGTTTTTCTGACGGTCCGCGATAAAGATCGGCCATCTGTTCGAATTGGGACGGGTCAGCGAAGAAACGCTTGGTTTGGGAGCCGATCAGGTCCGCCCTGTCGACGCGAAACAGCGTTTCCATCGCCTTGTTCACGAAGACGATGGTTCGTTCGGCATCCGTCACGAGCACACACTCTTTCAGATCGCCAAACGACTGATCCAGGTTCAGAGTTATGCTTTCGATCATCAATGCCCCCGTTCCACGCGAATACCTCGGGTTCGACGCTATCAAGGGGATAAAAGTTTAAGAAATAGACTACGTAAAGGAAAATACCGCAGTTATTCAGAGATTTCTAAATGCAAGTGCGAGTGAGTCTTTGTGATTACGCAACCAACTAAGATTTTGAGTTGTTTTCTACATAGTGTTTGATCCGCTCAAGCGCGATTTTGATGTTTTCAGTCGAATTTGCGTAGGACAACCGGACATATCCTTCACCAAGTACTCCAAAGTCCGGTCCTCCAATTGTGGCGACACCAACGTCCTCGAGAAGTGCAGATGCAAGCTCTTTCGCCTTCCAGCCGGTTCCCTGAATATTCGGGTATGCGTAAAAGGCCCCGAGCGGGGTCCGGCATGAAATGCCTTCAATTGCATTCAACCCCTCGACGATCACCGACCTTCGCGCGTCGAACTGGGCAACCATGTCGTTGACGGCGTCTTGCGGGCCCTCAAGTGCTGACAAAGCGGCGTATTGGGTCGGCGCATTGACACACGACCAGGCGTTGACCGCAAGTTTACGTGCCTTGTCGATCAGCTGTTCCGGCCAGAGCGAGAAGCCGATACGCCAACCTGTCATGGCATAGGTTTTCGACCAGCCGTCAAGCAGGATCAGCCGATCACGCAACGACGGGAACTGCAACAACGAAACATGTTCCATGCCATCATAGGTCATTTGGGAATAGATCTCATCGGAGAGAACCGCAACATTCGGGTGTTTTTCCAGGCCGCGGACCAGTTTTTCGATCTCAGATCGCGGTGTTACGCCACCTGTCGGATTTGCCGGCGAATTCAAGATTAGCAAGCGTGTCTTGTCTGTGATCAGAGACAGCGTTTCTTCGGCTGAAAAAGCAAAGTCATTCTCCTCGCGAATTGGCACCGGAACTGGGCGTGCACCGGTGAATTCGATCATTGAGCGATAGATCGGAAAACCGGGATCCGGATAAAGGATCTCCGTGCCGGTTTCGCCGAACATCAGGATCGCCATATACATAGTCACCTTGCCGCCGGGCACGATCAGGACATGACCAGGGTCTGTCTCGGCTCCATGACGCTTCAAAAGGTCAGCCGAAACGGCTTCTCTGAGCGGAGCGATCCCGGTCGCAGGCGTATATCCATGATGTCCGTCCTGAAGCGCCTTGATGGCAGCCTCGACTATGTGGGCAGGCGTTTTGAAGTCAGGTTGTCCGATGCCCAGGTTGATGATGTCTCGGCCCTGACTGGCCAACTCGGTTGCGCGTGCCAGCACGGCGAAAGCATTTTCTTCGCCAATCCGGTCAAAGCCAGCAATCGTTTTCAGCATCGGGATCTCCCGTTTCAATCTGTCTTTCCAGCAAAGGTAGTGCCTCCTGTAAATCCTTGGAAAGGCGGCATGAGGGTGAATCGGTTCGGGTGAGTGGCGGAAATTTCGGGCTGGCTCTCCCATTGGGCCAAGTATGTGCTTATATTCGCGCCCAGGACGCCTGCTTTGCGGGCTTATTCATCACTCTTCATTCCAGGAAGTTGCGCAATGACTGCGACACAGGACGCTTCTGCACAGATCCCTGTTACCGTATTAACAGGGTATCTCGGAGCCGGAAAAACCACTCTTTTGAACCGGATTCTTACTGAAAATCACGGCCAGCGGTATGCGGTGATCGTGAACGAGTTCGGGGAAGTCGGGATCGACAACGATCTCCTGGTGGAGTCTGACGAAGAAATCTTCGAAATGAACAACGGATGCATCTGCTGCACGGTTCGCGGCGACCTGATCCGGACTGTGCAGAACCTTATGAAACGCAAAAATGCGTTTGATGCGATCATTGTTGAAACGACGGGAGTTGCCGATCCTGCTCCAGTCGCCCAGACTTTTTTCATGGATGATGATGTCCGGGCCGCCGCGCGTCTCGATGCGGTCGTTGCCGTTGTCGATGCAAGGCATGTGCTTCAGCGGTTAGAAGATACTGAAGAAGCCGAAGACCAGGTGGCTTTCGCGGATATCATCCTGATCAATAAGACGGATCTGGTCAGTTCTGAAGAATTGGCCAATGTCGAAGCCCGGATCCGGTCGATCAATCCATATGCCGTGTTGCACCGGAGCGAGCGTTGCGGTGTCGAAATTGCGAAGGTCCTGGATCGGGGAGCTTTTGATCTCGACAGGATCCTGTCGCTCGACCCTCATTTTCTTGCTCATGGTCACCACTCCGAAGAGTGCGGCCCGGACTGCGATCACGATCATGACCATCACCACGGTCATGGTCACGATCACTCCCACGGCCACCATCATCACGAAGACACCCACTCGGTGAAGAGTATTTCGCTCAAAGCCGGTGACCTCAATCCCGATATGTTTTTCCCATGGATCAATCAGGTGACACAGGTACAGGGGCCGAACATCCTGCGCATGAAGGGCATTATTGCCTTCAAGGACGATCCGCAACGGTATGTCATCCAGGGCGTGCACATGATTGTGGAAGGTGATCATCAGCGTGACTGGAAGGAAAGCGAGCCGCGTGAGAGCCGGTTGGTCTTCATTGGCCGCGACCTCAATTGGGATGTGCTTAAAGACAGCTTTGCCGCCTGCGCCGCTCAATAAGGATTCTGGACCTTGCCTACCATAGCTCCCGTCGAGATCGACGGTTTTGTCGTTCGTGCCGGTTTCCTGAAAGACAGCGCCTATTTTGCATCCGGTGAAGGCGAGGTTCTGTTTTCAGGCCGAGGCGAGACCAGGCTCAGGCCACACAAGGCCGGATTGCTGGCTGCGGTGCCGAGCATGGATGGCAGCGCGTTGGTTACTTCTGGTGACGACGGGTGCATCTATCAGTTCGGATCGGATGGTGCGCCTGCTTTGGTCGCAGAACGGGCTCGAAAGTGGATTGATCTCATCGCTACAGGACCTTCCGGTGCCGTCGCCTATGCAAGCGGGCGCACAGCCTGGGTCCGCCTCGCTGATGGCCGTGAAAAAGAGTTTGCGCACGAGCGCGCCGTCGGCGGCCTCGCGTTTGCGCCGAAAGGAACGCGGCTTGCCGTTTCCCGTTATGACGGCGCGACCATGTGGTGGGCGGGAACCGACGGAGATCCAGTAGACCTCAGTTGGAAGGGCGCGCATCTCGGCATCAGCTTTTCGCCCGACGGCAAATACCTGGTTACGGCGATGCAGGAAAACGCACTTCACGGTTGGCGGCTGTCGGACGCGCAAGATATGCGCATGACCGGTTATCCTGCAAAAGTTAAATCCTTCAGCTGGTCGGTCAAGGGCAAGTATCTTGCAACATCCGGCGCCAATGCTGCAATCCTTTGGCCCTTCTTCGGAAAGACCGGTCCGATGGGGCAGACGCCCCTGCAATTGGGGGCGCGCAACGAAACGTTTGTTAGCGCTGTTGCGTGCCACCCGAAAGAAGATGTCGTCGCGGTCGGTTATCAGGACGGCATGATCATGATGTGCCGGTTTGCGGACAATGCCGAAGTTCAGTTGCGACGGCCCGGAAAAGGCCCCATTTCCACCATGGACTGGGACAAGGATGGCACAAGACTGGCCTTTGGAACCGAGGAAGCCGAAGCCGGGCTGATTTCTTTGCAGGATTAAATGAACAAGTGCGCCTAGAGCGGGAGTGGCCAAAATGATGCGTGTCTTCATGCTGTTTGTCATGGTGATGAGCGGAACAGCCACTTCACAATTGCCTGAATTCTCGCAGCAGTACCGTCAGCGTCTTGGCGGCGCGATCGATGCGCTGGAAGAGATCCTTGCAGATTTCAATCGGGATGCGTCCGCGCACGGATTGACCTCTGCTGAAGCGATTGCGCGTCAACAGTCGTCTGAAGACCCCTTCGTGCGTGCACGAGGCGACAGCATGCTCAATGCAGAGATACGTTTGAGCAGGCTCAAAGAGCAGGAAGCTGACCTGCAAAATGCGGGGCCGCTTGAGCGGCTGGTGATTTTTTCGCGTGGCTTTGATCCTCAGCTCGCCCAGGCAACGGCAGAAGACTATGAGCCGGCCGTACCCGTTACGACCGCAGGGTTTGCGAGTGCCGGTGTCGGTGCTCTCATTGGCTTTCTTGTGCTTCGGGTCCTTGCCGGCATCCTTCGCCTTGGGCGCCGCCGGAGGACGGTTTCCGATGGACGCGTCTAGGGGCGAACCCTAAACAATCAACTACTGCAGTTGCCTGTCCAGATTTCCCTAGGGCGTGAACACAAAAGGAAAGGCAGCAGCTGCCGTCATCCCTGCAAACATAGCCCAGATCACGCTCTGTGACAGCGCCATAACAGCCACGGCAAGCAAGGTTGCCGTCATCGTCCTGAAATCCGCGGTGACAAGGTTTGAAGCAACAAGCGCTGCGATCACCGACACGGAAAGCCCCTCCAAAAATCGTTCCGTTTTCGGGGTGAGGGTCACAAACGACATCAGAACGGCCCCTGCAATGCGTGTGGTGAAGGCAGCGGCAGCCAGAATCAGCACGACAAGGGCATAGGACCAGTCATCCATCATGGCTGAAAACCGCAGTCATGCCGCCAACCACAGCTCCGAGTATGATGTTCCAACCCGTCGGCAGAAGAGAATATGTCAGTGCGGAGGTTGCCATGGCAGAAGCGACGGGTACTGCCATCGAGACAGAACTGCGCACCATCCCAAAGACCGTCGCTGCAAAGAAGCACAGCATCACAACCCCGAACCCGTAGGCTTCCGTGTTGCCCAGCAGGTCACCGCCATAAGCGCCTGCGGCTGTGCTGCCGACCCAAAAGACCCACAACATCAGGCCACCACCCAACAACGGCCCGAGATCGGTTTCTCCGCGATGGAGTGCTCTTTGGGAATCCGCAAAATTGGCGTCGCTCAAGAAAGCGAGCGTTAATATACGTCGACCAACAGGTAGTTGGTTGATCCATTTCGACAAAGCAGCGCCCATGATGATGTGTCTGCCGCTGAGAGCGAGCGCAACGAGGCCAAGCGAAAAGAAGGCGATCGGGTCTTGCAGGAATTCCAGTGCCGCGAATTGCGCAGTTGCCGTGTAGGCAAAGACGCTCATCATGGTCACTTGAAAAGGGCTTAGACCTCTTTCGGTCGCCGCGATGCCAAAGGCAATGCCAAACGGGATTACAAAAATGCATACTGGAAGCAACCTGTGCATACCACGAAAGACGCCTTCCCGGGTCAGGGTGGTAATCGGTTGAACTCCATTGCGATCAGATTTTCTAACCATTTTACTGGTTAGACAAAACTTCCGATTGAGTGTCAACCAGAACAATGGTTAGAATTTATGCATGTGTTACTCGACAGGACATCCCGTTCGATTGATCGGCGGCAGGCTCGCGCTTGATTTCGTCAATACGGCCGATTGGACGGCCGACGGAAAAATTGCGCACGAAAAACTGCACTCCTCAGCTGACCTCACTCTTTGGCTTAAGGCCGTCAAACTGGACTTGAAGCTTTCCGACTGTTTGACGGACCTCATCAGCTATCGGGCCTCGCTTCGGCAGATCATCCTGTTTGGCGCCAGCCCCAGCAGTTTGAACGCCGTTCAGACATTCTGTTTTGAAGATGCTTCAAATGGCTCCATCACAAAACGCCAGCCGTTCAGAGCCTTGCTCGCCGCCTCAGCGATCTCACTCCTGGCCGATGCCAGGGAACATGACCGCATCAAAATGTGCCCGGGCGAAAATTGCGGCTGGTTGTTTATAGACGAAACAAAAAACGGAAGGCGGACCTGGTGCAGCATGGAAAGCTGTGGGAACCGGGCAAAAGCGGCGCGCCATTATGCGCGCAAGAAAAATCAGGTTCCGGCGCGGATGCAGGGGCTCTAGGAAGAGGTTGCCGAGCACGCGGTTACTAAAACCGGCGAGCAGGACAACCGGTGCGGCCTATTGGACCAAGGGCGGTTTTGACCGGCAGCTACGCAAACTGTAAGCATTTCATCTGAGTATTGCCTGAGCAGAAGGAAAACCGGATGGATGCAATCACCCGGATGCGATGTTTCATTCAAGTTGTAGATTCCAAGGGATTTTCCGCAGCGGCCCGAGAAATGGGGCGATCCAAGGCACTGGTATCCAAATATGTTGGTGAACTGGAAGATGAGCTCGGTGTTCGGTTGCTGAACCGAACCACCCGCCAGGTATCCCTCACGGAAGTGGGTGAAGCCTACTACAAGGAAGCCATCGAAATTCTACAACGGATCGACGATCTGCAAGCATCCGTCCAGTCGTCACATCAGGAGGTTCGTGGCCGGCTCAGGGTGTCTGCACCACGGTCGATGGGTGACGACAGTCTGAACCGCGCGATGATGCAATTTCTGAAGCAGTATCCGGAAATCAACCTGGATCTGCGCTTGGAAGACAGATTCGTCGATCTGGTGGAAGAAGGTTTCGATCTTGCCGTAAGGGTCTCACAACTGGAAGACTCAAGCCTGATCGCGCGGAAAATCGCACCTTTCAGAACGGTCGTGTGCGCAAGCCCCAAGATCATCGAGGCCCATGGTGCTCCCCGCGTTCCCGCCGACCTGACAAGTCGCCCATGCATCATCGATACGAACTATCGCTACAAACAGAATTGGGCCTTTCAAAACGATGGCGAACGGCTTTCTGTATCGGTGAAAGGACCCTTGGAAGTGAACAGTGCTGCAGCTGCGCGTGAGGCGGCTCTGTGCCATTTGGGGTTCCTCAGAACGCCCCAGTTCTTTGTAGCAGAGGATCTCGAAGCAGGGCGGCTTGTGACCCTTCTGGAAGACTACGAAGAGCCAATGAGGGGCATTCATGCGGTCTACCCGCACAGAAGGCACCTCAGCGCCAAAGTGCGTGCGTTTGTCGATTTTCTGGTCGACTGGTTCTCATCCGGTGCCGCAAAGGCATAGGGCTGCACATTCCGAACATGTCAGAGATTCGCCTCAGTTAAGTGCATTTGGAACTGCCTGATTGAAATATTAAGTACATACTTATTTGGAGATTTTTGAGATAGTTCACCTTCAATTCTTAAGTTTAGGCGTACTAATTGGATTTGTTCGAAGCTTTGTCTTGCAAATCTAATGTATACGCACCACACTCAAACAATGAACGAAGCACAGGAACAAATTGCAGCTGGCCTGGAACAGGTGTTTTGGAGCCGTGGTTTCGCAGAGCCAAGTGTGCCTGAATTGCGTGCTGGCGTTGGTGTCAGCATGAGGACGCTCTATCGGCATTTCCCGTCCCGGGAAGCAATGATCCTCGGTGCTCTGGAACACCGTCATCGTCGATACCTCAAATATGTTCATGAGGGCGTGTCGCAACCCGGCCTGGAGGCTGCGGAACAATTGTTCGACAAGCTTGGTGGCTGGATGCGCATGACAAACGGCAAGGAGTGTTTCTTCCGCCAGGCGCTTGCTGCCAACCCTGACAGCACGGATATCGAAGCGACGGTGAAACGCCACAAGGGAGAATTGGTGAAGTTCTTCGGCGAGTTGAGCGGCCAGCAGGAATTTGCGTCCACACTCTATTTGCTGCACGAAGGGGTAACTGCCTGCTACGCAGAAATGGGAGAACAAGCGGTTGAAGATGCAAAAACCCTTGTTCGACAGATGTTCAAGACCTCGAACGCGCGCAAATACTCCTGATTTCAAGCGACGCGGATAATAAAAAACGGCGGTGAAGGCCGCCGTTTTTTGTCCTCGATCTCAATGATTTAATTAAATTTCGCTTTCGCAAGCCGTTCTTCCGCCATGGTGTCGGCAATCTGTTCAGGCGTGGAGTTTTCACTTTCCGCGCGCTTGAAGATGGCAGTCAGCGTGTCACCAATCTCGATAGTCTTTTCACGAACCATTCGGTCGCCATCGCCAGGTGATGCCAATGCAATGGAGATCACGCCGCCGGCGTTGATTGCGTAGTCTGGCGCATAAAGAATGCCGCGCTTTTTGAGGGAGATGCCATCGGCAGGGGTTTGAAGCTGATTGTTGGCGGCACCCGCAACGACTTTAGCCTTGATCTGCGGGATGGTTCGGGCGTTGAGGCCGGCACCGAGCGCGCAAGGGGCGAAAATATCCACATTTGCTGCGTGAGCCTCTGCGGGATCTACCGCCGTCGCACCGAGGGTGTCGATAGCCTTGAGTACCGCAGGGGCATGAATGTCTGAGACGATAAGGCTTGCGCCTGCTTCGTGCAGCTGCCGGGCAACATCAAATCCGACATGGCCAAGGCCCTGCACCGAAACGGATCTGCCATTCAAGTCATCATTGCCAAAAACATGCCGGGCCGATGCCTTGATGCCCTGAAACACTCCGAGTGCCGTATAAGGGGAAGGATCCCCAAGACCTGTGGCACTGGTACCGCGCACGTGCTGGGTAAACCTTGCCACAGCTTCCATATCCTCAGGCGATACACCGACATCTTCCGCAGTGACATAGGTGCCCGACAGTCGCTCCACATGCAGTCCGAAGGCTTCCATCAGTTCCACCGACTTGTGTTTTCGCGGGTCTGCTATGATCACGGCCTTGCCACCGCCAAGATCAAGTCCGGCGAGCGCGTTCTTGTATGTCATGCCGCGCGACAAGCGAAGTGCGTCGGTCAACGCATCGGCGGGATTGGCATAGGGCCAGACACGGCAACCGCCGAGTGCGGGACCTAACGTGGTGTCGTGAACCGCAATGATGGCATTCAGGCCCGTTTCCTTGTCCTGAACGAAAACAATGTTCTCATGTTCTCCCATTTCCGGATGATCGAAAACAGCGCTGTGGTGAACAGATGTGTGCAAGGCATTCATTGTTGGCTCTGTAAGGTTGTTGTCATTGTGAATATTTTAGGCGAAAATAGAGGTAAATTGTCTTTCTTCTCCTCAAATTGCAGTCGTATTTAGGAGAAACATTCCATCATTTGATAAAATCTGTGAAAATTGTTCCAAAGAGATTTTGCATCGCAGCAGCTGATTTGCCATCTTCCTGCCGTCTTCTCTGGCCAATGAGTGCGCAAGCAATGTAAACATATAACATTCGATCTTTTGGATGAGGCCGTTGCATCTTCTCAACTTGAACCCAATTTCGGCCCTTCAAGCCGCTGGCGGCCGGATCTTGATGTGCCTATTTGCATTGATGCTGTCGGTTGTTGTTGTTGCGGCACACCCTCATGTTTTTGTCGAAGCCCGGTCGAAACTGGTTTTTGACGAAAACGGCCAAGCCGTTGCCGTCAATCACATCTTCCGATTTGACGATGCATTCTCCGCATTCGCTATCCAGGGTTTCGATACGAACGGAGACGGTGTCTATTCACGCGAAGAGCTTGCCGAGCTTGCCCAGGTCAACATCGAAAGCATGGCCGACTTCGGCTACTTCACATTTGGTGACAATACTCGGGTCGAACTGGATTTCGACACGCCGACCGAATACTGGCTGGAAGTGGCGACGGTTCCGCTTGCAGACTATTGGACAATGAAGCCTGAAGACTTTGAAGCCATTCAGGAAGACGTCCGTATGAATGGCGGTACTGCCCCTGAAGACGTTCAGCTGTTGGAGCTGCATTTCACGTTGCCGCTAAAAGACCCGAGCGATGCAGGCAATGTCATCACTCTCGATGTCTACGATCCAACCTACTATGTCGACTTCCGGTTCGGTAGTGAAGATGGGGCTGTTGGAACCGTAAACCCGCCAGGGACTTGTCAGGTCACACGCAAGGAACCGCCACCTCTCGACGACGCGACCGCATATGCACTTGCACAAATCGGTCCCGATCAGCGCGATCTGCCACCGGAATTGCAATCGGCGGCGGCATCTCAGATCAATCAGATGATTGTTAATTGCAGTGCTGTGGCTGCTGCAGCCGTCAGCGCGAATGAAGGCGCCGGCGACGAGATACCAACGGACACCGCATCTGGTGCCGTGGACGATGTTTCGCAAGCTGCACAGCAGCAAGCCGATGCAACGGAAACGAGAGCGGCAGAAGTTGTCGATTCCGCCCAGTCCGTCGTCACTGTCATTGACGGTTCCGATGCCATCGTCATCCAGCCCGGTATCCTTGATCGTGTATTCGGGACGATTGCCGTCAAGCAGAAGGAATTCTATCAGGCGCTTGTGTCGAGCCTCCGGTCGTTCAGGAACAACCCGAACGCCATGTGGTTGTTGATCGGCCTGTCCTTTGCGTATGGTGTGTTCCATGCGGCCGGACCCGGGCACGGCAAGGCCATCATTACCTCTTATGTCGTCGCCAACAACGAAACGTTGCGTAAGGGTATTATTCTGTCCTTCGCTTCAGCGTTTGCTCAGGCTGTGACAGCGATTGTTCTGGTTGGCGGTATCGCAGTCTTGTTCAACCTGACAAGCATTGCCATCCAGGATACTGCCCGATGGTTTGAAATCGGATCCTATGTACTGATTACCGTGCTTGGTGCGTGGTTGCTCTGGCAGAAAGCGGTGCGCCCGTTTGCCGCCATGGTTGCTTCACGGTCCTCGGGCGGAGAACTGGCTTTCGCCGGAGCAAGCGGTCATCACCATCATGGCCACCATCACCATGATCACCATCACGAGCTCGGAGCTGATGGGGTCTGTTCCACCTGTGGCCATGCGCACGCGCCGACACCTGACATGGTGGAGGGCAAGATAACAATGGCACGCGCAGCCTCGATCATCCTTGCTGTCGGATTGCGACCCTGCACAGGCGCGCTTGTTGTTCTTGTGTTTGCCCTTTCTCAGGGCATGATCGTTGCCGGTGTGGCATCCACGCTGGCCATGGCCGTCGGCACAGGCATTACCGTTTCGCTGCTGGCCGGTCTTGCTGTCGGTGCCAAGGAGCTTGCCGTCAAGCTTTTCGGTGAAGGCAGCCCGATGTCGATCGGCATTCACAGGTCGATCGAGATTTTGGGCGCAGCGATTGTGTTCCTGCTCGGGCTGACACTGTTGATTGCCTCTGTTGGCTGGGGCTAGCGGCAACCGCTCATTTCTTACAACGCCAGCCTTTTTTCCCTGTAGGCTCTGGCCGCATCGCCAAATGCTGCAAACAGTTTTCTGGAAGGACCATCTGTGGTGACCCAATATTCGGGATGCCACTGTGTGGCGAGGACGTAGCCTGGGCTGTCCTTTACCGAGACAGCTTCAATTGTTCCATCTTCAGCTTGCGCTTCAATCGTAAGGCCATTGCCAAGATCGCCGACAGCCTGCCGGTGGAGTGAATTGACTTCAATAGGTTCTGCACCCAGCACTTCTTCCAAGCAGCCGCCGGGTGCGACCTCGATCGGATGCGCGATGCGAAAGCGTTCATCCTGATTGTCCGACTGTGGTGCGCGGTGGTCCCGCCGCCCGGTCATGGCCTGAATCTCGGTGTGCAACGTGCCGCCTAGCGCGACATTGAGTTCTTGCATCCCTCTGCAAATCGCAAAAACGGGAATGCCGCGTTCAATAGCTCTTTTAAGAAGAGGCAAAGTGGTGGCGTCCCGATCCGGATCGTAAGGTCCGTTCTCTTCGGTCGGAATGTCGCCATAGAGCTGAGGATTGACATTGGACCGCGCACCCGTCGCAACAACACCGTCAACCTGATCAAGGGCTGCATCCAGGTCCAGTTCGACGCCCAGGGACGGCAGGATCATCGGGATCGCATCCGAGCCTTTGAGGATTGCATGCAGATAAGTCGAGATGACGGCGTGCCAATTGAAGCCGTCTATGGATTTCACGTCAGCAGTGACCAGGACGAGGGGTTTTGTCATGTCGAATTCCGTAAGAAGGAGGCAATGGTCTTGAGAGCGGTATCGGAGCCAGATGTAACGGAGATTGGTTCAGTCCAGCAATCCCAGATCCTGTGCGACTTTGTAAAGTTGGGCCGCGTTCTTGTTGCCGACTTTTTCACGCAGGTTCAACCTGTGTGATTCAACGGTACGCACACTGATGCCAAGTTCCTTGGCAACTTCCTTGTTCGGCTGGCCCTTTGCCACGGCAGTCAGGACTTGCCTTTCCCGGTCTGTCAGCCCGTAAGGGTCTTCAACGGGTGCTGATGTGCCAGCTCCGACGAGCGTTGGTCCGACTGCGGATGAAAAGTAATACCCTCCGGTGGCGACACTCGTGATCGCAGTGATCATTTCAGTTGCAGAGATGTCTTTCAAAATATAGCCGCGCGCACCGGCCTGCACGACACCGCGCACATATTCCGGGTTGTCGTATATCGACAGCATCAACACGGCGACGCCGGGCATTGTCTTGCGGATCTGCATAGCCGCTTCAAGACCGTTCATGATCGGCATTGAAACGTCCATGAGTAGGACGTCAGGTCGGAGTTCCTGTGCGAGCGCCAGCGCCTCGCGGCCGTTTTTTGCTTCGCCCACGACTTCGAGTTCCGGAACTTTCTGGAGACGGGCCCGAATGCCGTCCCTGACCAGTTCGTGGTCGTCAGCCAGCAACACCCGGATGGGTTTGGTTGTGGCTTGTGGCGGCGGTGGATGCATCGTCATTTTGGTATCATGCCGCCTTTGCTGCCGAATTGTCGAGCGGCATCTGAACCTTGATCCGGGTGCCGCCGGAAGAACGCCGGCTCAAGGAAAGGCTGCCGCCATAGGTCTCGATCCGTTCGCGCATGTTTCGGAAGCCAAGCCCACCCGATTTCGGCAACGGACGGGGCAGGCCGACACCATTGTCTTCGACGGAAAGGACGAGCGACTGCAATCCGACCTTCAGGCTGATGCTGACCTCACTTGCCTGGGAGTGCCGCGCCACATTCGTCATGCATTCCTGGACCACGCGATAAAGGGCGGTTTTGGCACCTTCCGACAATCGGCTGTGACACTGCTCTGCGGTCACATTTACGGTAATACCGGACTGATTTTGAAATTCCTTGCCCAAACTGCCGAGAGCTGCAGCAAGTCCCATGTCGTCAAGGACGCTTGGCCGGAGGTCGCGGGAAATCCTCCGAACTTCGGCAATCGTGCCGTCGAGCGTCTTCAGGCACTTGGCTGCCTGGACTTGAAGGTCCGGGTCCCTGTTCGCTTCGCTATGGATCATTTCAACACCATAACGCACGGAGACCAGCAACTGTGAGATGCTGTCATGCAGCTCCGTTGAAACCCGTTTGCGCTCCTGTTCCTGAACCTGGAAAATCCGGTTGGTCAGTTCCTTCAATTTGCTGTCCGCAAACCGTTGTTCGGAGAACCGCACGCCAGCAATCAATGAGCCTGCAATCACGATGGCTGCGAGCGTAATCATGAAAATGACAAACAGGGTCTGCCTGATGCTGAGAGCGAACTCCGTCCGGATTGCAGCAACTTCTCGTGCAATGTCGTCGGTATAGAGGCCGGTGCCAAGCATCCAGTCCCATTTGCTGAGCAGGATCGCGTAGCCGAGCTTTTCTTCCACCGACCCGGTTGAAGGCTTGTGCCAGACATACTGATGAAATCCGCCCCCTTCCTTGGCCGCGCCAATGAGGTTGCGGATCACGTAGTCGCCGTTGTTGTCCTGCAGGTCCCACCAGTTGCCCCCGACAAGATGCGGCAGTTTCGGATGAACCACATTGGTTCCGTCCAGCTGATAGACAAAAAAGTATCCATCATAGTCGAAGGTAAGGTTTTGCAGGATTTCCTTCACTTCGGCCTGGGCTGCCTCGCGGCCGTCCGGCTCGTCCCTGTAAATCTGTTCGATGGACGTCAGCGCCAGGCTGACATAGTTGCGAATTTCCTGCCGTTTGGCGGCGAGAATACGTTGTTCGACGGACTGGGTTTCGGCATTGATGAGCTCAAGCGACTGATAGTACGTCGCGCCTCCGATCAGCATCGAAACCGCGATCAGCGGTAAAATGGTGATGAGCAGCAATTTGGTCTTAAATGTCACTAAATTCGCCCTCTTGTTGCACCAATACTCTTTGCTCTTGTCATCTCTTGCGCACATCTCGGTAGAACTACTGAGAAGTTGCGCAGAACCACGAATAGATTTGCGGTCACTCCGTCAACTAGACATACGTCGAGATCGGTGCAAGTGTGTGTTCCGATCTGAAATCGGGTCCGTTTAGGGAGGAAACTAATGGATCGTCGTTCGTTTATCAAAAAGGCTGGCCTGGGCGCTGGCGGTATTGCTGCTGGCTCCGCTCTTGCTGCTCCGGCAATTGCGCAGGGCACCACCGACATGGTGATCGTGTCCACTTGGCCACGGGATTTCCCTGGGCTGGGTATTCCGGCGCAGCGCCTTGCCGCCCGTATCGCCGAGCTGACCGAAGGCCGTATCAACGTTCAGTATTTTGCTGCTGGCGAGCGCGTTGGCGCATTTGACTCCTTCGACGAAGTTGCTTCCGGTAACGCGCAGGCCTACATCGCCGCCGACTACTACTGGAAAGGCAAGCATCCGGGCTGGGCAGCATTCACTGCTGTACCGTTCGGACTTACTGTCACCGAAATGGACGCCTGGATTAAGTTCGGTGGCGGCCAGGAGCTCTGGGATGAGCTGGCAGCAGGCTTCGGTTTGAAGAACTTTGCTTGCGGTAACACCGGCGTTCAGATGGGTGGCTGGTTCAACAAGGAAATCGAAACTGCAGACGACCTGAAAGGTCTGAAGATGCGTATTCCGGGTCAGGGCGGTGACGTTCTGGCGAAACTCGGCGCATCTCCGGTATCTCTGCCGGGCGGCCAGATCTACGAAAACCTTGTTTCCGGTGCGATTGACGCGACCGAGTGGGTTGGTCCTTTCAACGACTACTTCATGAAGTTCTACGAAGCGGCCAAGTACTACTACTTCCCGGGCATGCATGAGCCGGGTGCAATGTTGGCCATGGGCTGCAACAAGGACTGGTTCGACGGACTTTCCAAGACCGACCAGGCCATCATTACAGCCGCCTGTGCGGAAGAAAACGCCAACACCATGGCGGAAACAAACGCCAACAACGGTGTTTATCTGAAGCGCTTGATCGAAGAGCACGGCGTTGAGCTGAGAGAGTTCAATGACGAGATCTACGATGCGTTCGGTGAAGCCGCGCAGGAAGTTCTCGAAGAGGCTATGGATCATTCTCCAGAGTCCAAGAAGATCTTCGAAAGCGTTGTCAATGCGCGCCAGGAAATCGGCAGCTGGATGGCGATCTCCGACGTTGCTTATTCCAACAAGCGTAACCGCGTTCTGGGCATTCCGTCCTAAACAAGGTTCGGGGCTAAAGGGGCGGGAGAAATCCCGTCCCTCTTCGCATTGACAAGACTAAAAAAGGCAAAGCCACGATGACGGCCTTGGACGGAGTTCAAGACGGCTCGTCTGCCATAAATTCCGACGGTTCACATTCGTCCGGTAACGCTCGCATTTACCGCCTGATCGGGTGGATTGTGCTTGCAATCATGGCAGCGTTTCTGATCAACAACTACCTTACGTATTGGCAGAACCTGCCCGGGATTTCCCCCATATTCGGCGGGAAGGCAAACGGATCGATGCCGATCCTCTGGTCCTGGCTGCAGCTGGCCATCTACGCAGCACTCGCTCTTTGGAGCATCTCCTACGTATTGCGATCAAACACAACGCTGCGCGAAGACAGCGCGCGGATCAGCCAGATCAATGCCTACTTGATCCGGGCCGCGTTTTTTGCCGTGCTGATTGTGGGTCTTGTTGACGCTGCTATTTCATTTTTGCGTGTGGAAGGTCTGCTCGCGGGTGTGGTTGGCGACCAGCTGGCGGAAGATCTCGGCAAGTCGCGCTTCCGGGGTGCATATGTTCATATGCCACTGATCGCCGCATCCGTGGTAATTGCTGCTTTCACCAGAACTCTCGGTTTTACCTGGTTGGCACTGCTGGTTGTCGGTGCTGAGCTCATGATCGTGATTGGCCGTTTCGTTTTCTCTTACGAACAGGCCTTCTTGGCTGATCTCGTGCGCTTCTGGTACGCAGCACTGTTCCTGTTCGCCAGCGCCTATACGCTTCTGGAGGAAGGTCATGTGCGGGTCGACGTCTTCTACGCGGGCATGGCCGCGAAGACCAAAGGGTATGTCAACGCTGTCGGGTCCGTGGTCCTGGGCATGAGCCTTTGTACAGTGATCCTGGTCATTGGAATGGGCGGCAAGCAAAACATCATCAACAGTCCGATCTTGAGTTACGAAGTGACCCAGGCCGGATTTGGCCTTTACGTGAAGTATCTCATGGCGGGCTTCCTCGGTGTCTTTGCCGTGACCATGATGGTCCAGTTCGTGTCCTATTTCCTGGACGCTGTCGCCGACATTCGTGGCGAACCCGGCGGCCGGGATCATGACAGCCATTCTGTTCAATAGAGCCTGACGAGACCACTTGATATGGAACTTTTCTTCCTCTTCCTTCTTGTCGTCCTGATGGCGTTCGCCTTGGGGTCCGGCTTTCCGGTCGCCTTTGCCCTTCCGGGCTCGGCCATTCTGACCATCGGTATCGCTGCAGGATCGGGTTACCTGTTCGCCGGTGATCCTGCGGCCTATTTCGCCCATGGTGGTGCCGGACAGTGGCTCAGCGCAGGGGTCACAAACTTCCGTGGCATCTATTGGGAAGCGGAACGAGATACGCTGATTGCCATTCCGCTCTTTGTCTTCATGGGCATCATGCTTCAGCGCTCGAAGATCGCCGAAGATCTGCTTGTGACCATGGCGCGGCTGTTCGGACCTGTTCCCGGCGGTCTCGGCATTTCGGTGGTGTTCGTGGGTGCTCTACTGGCGGCGACGACAGGTATCGTCGGCGCAACCGTTGTCGCCATGGGCCTGATCTCGCTTCCGGCGATGCTGCGCAACAATTATTCGGTTCCCCTGGCAACTGGTACGATCGCCGCGTCAGGTACGCTTGGCCAGATTATCCCTCCCTCCATCGTTCTCATCATTCTTGCCGACCAGTTGGCAAGTGCAGTGGATCAGGCCGGGTCGCTGCGTCAGACACTTTATAAAGACAGCACCGGCGAGCTCTCCATGCCGTCGGATTTTTCCGTGGTTTCGACCAGCGCCGGTGAAATGTTCCTCGGAGCGTTTCTGCCAGGCCTTGTTCTGGTCGGCCTCTATATGCTGTTCATTCTCGGCTTCGCCCTGCTTAATCCAAAGGCGGCACCGGCCGTCCATGAGGAAGGAACGTTCACGCGAAAGTTCGCAGGCAAAGTGGTCATCACCCTGGTGCCACCGCTCGCTTTGATCTTCCTGGTGCTCGGCTCCATCATCGCAGGCATCGCGACAGTGAACCAGGCTGGTGCCATTGGTGCCGTCGGCGCGATGATCATGGCCGGCTACCGTCTCCGCGAAGGCAAAAAAGGCGCTTATTCGCCGGCTATCCTTGCGGTAATTGCCCTGCTCGGGTTGGCCATGGTGATCAGCTTCATAGGCGCGGTGAATATCAAACTGATAACGTCCAGTCAGGATGTGCTTGGCCTGGTGCTTGCGCTCATAGCAGTCTCTCTGCTCTTAATTGCCATTTTCTGGTCCGGCTGGCGCACACTGCAGCTTGAAAACACCTTGCGTGGTGTCATGGTGGAAACCGCCAAGACGACGTCACTGGTGTTCATCATCCTGCTCGGCGCTGCGATGCTCACATCGGCCTTCCGGGCCTTTGGCGGCGAAGAGCTGGTCAAGGACTTTCTGCAGGGTTTGCCTGGAGGGTTCTGGGCCCAGTTCCTGATCGTCATGCTCGTGATCTTCATTCTGGGCTTCTTCCTGGACTTCATTGAGATTGCCGTGGTGGTCGTGCCGATCGTGGCACCGATTCTGCTTGCAGATCCGTCGGCAAACGTGACCGCCGTCTGGCTCGGTGTGATGATCGGTCTCAACATCCAGACCTCGTTCCTGACACCGCCGTTCGGATTTGCGCTGTTTTACTTGCGCGGTGTTGCACCTGCAGTGGTCAAGACGCTGGACATGTACAAGGGCGTGATTGCCTTCATCTGCCTGCAATTGCTGGCGCTTGGTATTGTCGGCCTTTACCCGCAGCTGGTGAACTATCTGCCGAACCGGTCGACGCTCCTGTCTGAAACCGCACCGCCACCCAAGAACCCGCGTCTGCAATATTGCATGGAGCGCCTTGTTAACGAGGACTTCCAGCAAAACGGCAGTTCGATCCTGACCGCGATCCAGAATGCGGAAAGCATCGACATGAGCTACCTTCCGGAGGATCTGCAAGAAGACCTCTCCGAGGGTTTTGCGAAAGCAAAAGAAGCTATTCCCTTGATGCAAGCCATCAAGGATGCCGAAAGTCAGGTGGCTTTGGCCTCCGGCGACTATCGACCGATGCACATACAGGTCCGGGCGCTGGAGCGCGATGCGCGCCGGATCGACGAACGCATCGAAGAGCTGCAGGTTATTGTCGACAGGTCCGGCGAGGGTGGTGTCTATTCGCCTGAACAGGGCGAACGCGCACAGGCGCGTATCAAGGCGCTACAGGAAGAGCATGACGCTCTGTTGGCCGAGATCCCCGAGACCTGGGAAGACGTCTATGGCGAGTTCTCCCAGATCCAGAAGGCGGAAAATACTGCCCGGCTAACCTATCGCAGAACAGTGGACCAAGCCTATGAACCGATGCTGGAGCTGAACGCAATCTTGGCGGATGCCGAAGCAGTTGCCGCTTTCAAACCTGAGTTGGAAGCGCTGAAGCAGGAAGTTCCCCAGCTTGAACCGGATGCGGCAGTGGAAGCGATTGCAGCCATGCGGTCAAAAGTTGGTTCCGCAGAGGGCACAAGCGATATCCGCGAGGGCCTGACCGAAGCTCGCAAGATCATGCGGAGCCGTGAGCCGAATGCGGAGGCAGCCGTAGAAGAGATCAACAAATCTCTGGCGGCACTCGACGCTGACCTTGCCTGGCGCCAGAAAGCGGCAAGTGAAATCCTGCCGCAGATTGCCGAGTATGACGCGGCGATCGTCAACAATATCGGTTTGCGTCAGCAAAGCCGGTTGCCGAACGACATGGCGCTGGACGTAGCAGCTTGTCTGTCCGATCACAGGGACATTTCCCTGAGTTTCTGATCACCGGTTCACACGTGATGAAAGAGCGGGAGGAGCAATCCTCCCGCTCTTTTCTTTGGCCCTTCGGTTAAATAGATTGAGCCTGGCGCCAAGGCCTCAAAGCCATACTACGCGTTGAGTTCATCAGTGGAGGAGAGCGACATGGGGCGAACAGGACATTGCCTTTGCGGCGAGGTAACCTTCTCGGCAGAAGCGATGCCGCGCTTTCAGGCTTGCCATTGTTCCTCATGCCGTAAATGGGTCGGCGGTCCGTTCCTTTCCGTTCCCTGCCAAAAGGCCGAGTTCCAAGGGCCCGTTAAACGGTATGCATCCAGCGAAGGTTTTGAGCGTGGATTTTGCGAGACATGCGGATCGAACCTTTTCTTTCACCCGATAGGCAGCGGGTTGCATGGTATCCCGATTGGTCTTTTTGACGATCAATCGGATCTGCCATTCAAGGCTGAATTCTTCATTGATGAGAAACCCGGAAATTATGCGTTTTCAAACGACACCAGGCACCTGACGGCTGCCGAGTTCAGGGAAAAGTTTCGCAAGAGCTGAGGCGTGCCTTGGATCTTTACCGGCTTTCAACCCGTCCAGTTCACACCGCTTGCGAACATATAGCCTGATCCATAAACGGTTCTGATGACTTCAGCTTCGCCCTTTCGCGTCAGTTTTTTCTGAGACGCGAGACCCGCACGTCAATGGACCGATCCAGGCTTTCATCCCGCCCGCCATGCTCTAGCAGATAGTCGCGCGTCAAAACGCGCTTTGGAGCGCGCAACAAGGCCTCCAGCAAGGTGGCCTCGCCAGTCGAAAGGAAAGTTTCTTCACCCTCAGGAGATGTCAGACAGTGCGACGCTGGCTGATACGCCCAGCTGTCAAACCGGGCGATCTGGACCTTTAAATCGGATTGAGCCTGATCAGAACTGCGCCGCAGGATGGATCTGATCCTTGCGACCACCTCTCGCGGATCGAAGGGTTTGACCACGTAGTCGTCGGCTCCCAATTCCAGTCCCAGAACGCGATCTGTCGAATGACCGCGCGCCGACAGGACAATGATCGGGACCGAGGACTGGCGCCTGATTTCGTTGATGAGCGCCATACCTTCCATGTCTGGAAGTCCCAGATCCACAATGCAGGCGTCCGGAGTTTGCTGCTGAAGGGCTGAAAGCATCTGGGCCGCAGTCGAAAAGACCCTGCCCTCCATTTCAAACTGAAGCATAGCGTCGAGCAGCAGATTGCCGATCTCCGGTTCATCATCGACGATGAAGACCGAGCGTTTGGCGCTTTGAACCGAGTGTGTCTGCAAAGGAAGCCTACCTCTTGGGTGAAAGAATCTGCTGCAGCGTGTCTGCAAGTTGATCATCTGCAAACGGTTTCGCCAAGACCGGGAATTCACATTGTTGGCCATGGCCTGAAAGTGAGGACCAGTCCGCGTAGCCCGACATGAGCGCAATGCCCAGATCCGTTCGTTTTTGGCGAATTTCACGGGCCAGTGCCAGACCGTTGATTTGTCCGGGCATGACAATGTCGCTCAAGACGCCTCGAATTTCGGGAAGGTCGAGAGCGAGTGAGCGCGCATCCTCGGCACTTTCTGCCAGCAGCACGCTGTAGCCAAGATTTTGCAATTGATCGGTGACAGCTGTAGCAACATCGGGATCGTCCTCGACCAACAGCAGCAATTCGCCTTCGCCCTGCTTGAAGTCACTTGCCTCAGCTTCGCCGCCAAGCGGGTCATCGTGCTTTGCCAGCCGAATGAAAGGCAGATAAAGCGTAAAACAAGTGCCGGCTCCAAGTGCACTGCTGACACTGATAGCCCCGCCCGATTGCCTGATGAAACCATAGACCATGGACAAACCAAGCCCACTTCCAGTGCCGAAATTCTTGGTGGTAAAGAAAGGTTCAAACAGTTTCAGCTGGGTGTCTTCATCCATGCCCGTGCCGGTATCTTCCACACGGATTTCCGCAAAGCGTCCCTTTTGAACACCAAGATCGTCTGCCTCTCGCTTGTTGAGGCGCGTCTCGGTAAGAGCAATGCGCAGTGTGCCTCCTTCTGGCATCGCGTCACGTGCATTGAAGGCCAGATTGATAAGGGCCGTTTCCATCTGGGTGGGGTCTATACGGGCGGCTATGCGCGGGTCCTGTATATCGGTTTCGAGCTTGATTGCTGACGGCAAGGACCCTTCCAGTAGTCCGCTAACATTGGTCAGAACCTGGGCCAAGGGCACGGTTTGGGGATCGATTGCTTCGCCTCTGCTGAATGCCAGTAGGCGTTGAATAAGGTCCGATCCCCTTTTCGTCGCCTCGCGCATGGGCGCGACCTTGCTGTCCAATGCAAGCTTGGAAACGGGTTCCTCCATCCGGCTGAGGCTCAACAGATTGCCCATCAAAATGGCGAGCAGATTGTTGAAGTCATGCGCAAGGCCACCGGTCAGTTTGCCCACCGCATCCATGCGTTGCGACTGGACAAGAGCTGCTTCCGCCTGTTTCTGGTCGGTCGCATCCAGAGACAACACGAAAATGCCAAGCGTGCGGCCGTCCTGGGTCATGTCCGGGATAAGCGTGGAACGCATATAGGCTGTGGATCCGTCATGGCGCTTGCGCTGGTATTCATATGAAACCGCGTTGCCCTCGAACGCGTGATTGATGTGCGGTTCGAGTTCAGAAAAGAGATCTTCGCCGACAACTTCAGGTGCCGGTCGTCCGGCGATCGAGACGACGGAATGTCCAAACCAGTCGGCATATCGGCGATTGGCAAACCGGAACACCGGTCCAGGCGCGATATAAGCGATCAGCGCAGGAATGTTGTCGGTGACGAGACGCAGCCAGTCTTCGCTCTGTTGGAGCGCGCGCGTGCGTTCCTGAACCGTGCGTTCCAGCTTTTCCTGCCGTTGCCGTTCCTCGGTAACATCAGAATAGATTGTGACGAAACCACCCTGTGGCAGCGGTGTCCCAGAGACAGCGATGATTTGTCCGTTCGGACGAACCCTTTCAAAATAATGTGGTTCAAACAGCTTGGCCCGCTCGATCCTTCGGGCGATCTTGCCTTCAATGTCACCTTCGCCATATTCGCCGCGCTCGGCATTGACGCGAATGAATGCCTCCAGATGAGAACCGCGTTTGACGATCGCCCTTGGCATGTCGAGCATGTCGTAAAGCCCGCGGTTCCACGCAACGAGCCGCAGCTCATTGTCGAACACCGTGAACCCCTGACTGATGTGATCGAGCGCTGCCTGAAGCAGGTCGATCTGAGCCCTCAGCTGTTGTGTCTCCTCCATGCCGTGAGAATAGTTCAAAAACTTTGGAGACTGAACTGAAGAAACGTAGTCCGAAAGGTGAGCCTTGAGCACAGAGGTCCTCTGCAACTCGAGTGCAAACTGCTGCAGAATTTGCCCAATTCAGCAACTTCCTCATTGCTCTTGCCATGTCACTCCGGCTCAATGCCATGTCGCTCTTCTGCGCTGCACCCGTCGGTTACCTTGCTGGATATTCGTGAAGGGCTGTTCTGAAAGTTTGAGGAAAGGCCGCAGACCTTTGACCGCCGTGGCGGGATTTTTGAGCTCCATTTCGAGTTCGCAGCGCACCGATTAGCGTTCCGGTTTCGACAACAGCGACAAGGTCCAACTTGATTGGGATTGTAGTTGAGGCAAGCTTTGGCAATTTCACAGGGTGGAAAGTCACTGAACAAGCCTTTTTGGGGTCTTGGCAGACATTGCATTTCAGGTCGAATTTTGAAGAATGGCCATGAATTCAGATTGCCATCGGCCAAAAGAACAGAATGACGAAACCCGACCTCAAGAAGACAAATCCAACGGTCCAGGATGTTGCGCGCGCCGCCAAGGTCTCCTCGGCGACGGTGAGCCGCGCGCTGTCCATGCCGGATCGTGTCTCGGTCGAAACCCGCAAAAAGGTTGCTCTGGCGATCGAGCAAACCGGCTATGTTCTAAACCATGCTGCCCGCAACCTGCGCCGGCGCGATACCGGAGCCATTGTCGCTCTTGTTCCCGACATCGGCAATTCTCATTTTTCGAACATCCTTCAAGGGATAGAGACCGTCTGCGCGGAAAAAGGCTTGAAGGTTTTGATTGCGGACACGCGCAAGCCGTCCATGTCACGGTCAAATCTCAGCGATTTTTTCAGCCGCAACAATTGCGACGGAATCGTCATTATGGACGGGCACTTTTCGATAGCGGGCATTCGCGCGGCCAATCCCAAACTGCCGCCTATCGTCACCGCCGGCGAGTGGAGCGACGATCCCGCTGTGCCGATCGCGGTGGTGGACAATCTGCTCGGCGCAGAACTGGCCGTGTCGCATTTGCTTGAACTCGGTCATAAGAAGATCGGACATGTCACGGGTCTGCTCACGCACAAACCGGGTTGTGACAGGTTCGACGGCTTCAAAGCCACACTCACAGGCGCTGGTCTCGACCCGGCAGCAAATTGGGTTTTTGAAGGTGACTACACGCTGGAAGTCGGAACACTGGCCGCTACCGCCTGGCTGGCGTTGGAGGACAAGCCAACCGCGGTTTTCTGTGCCAGTGACCGCACAGCATTCGGCTTCATTTCAGCGCTCAGTGCTGCAGGCGTGCGCGTTCCGGAAGACGTCTCGGTAGTCGGTTATGACGACATCGATATCGCCGCGCATTTCGTGCCGCCGTTGACGACGGTTCATCAACCCCGGCGCGCCATTGGCGAGCGGGCTGCCAAGCTTTTGCTCACCTTGCTTCAGGGCGGGCGGCCCGATGAAGGCAGTGCCTTGCTTGAGCCATGGCTGGAAGTGCGCAAAAGTTCGGCGGAGATTGGGTAACCAAACGGAAGCTGGGTTGGCACGCCGCTCCTCAAGAACCGCTGAACTTGACATTCTTCTCCCGGTCGCCGTGCGCAGGCGCCGGTTCCAGAAACTCCTTTGCCGATTTCGTTGACTGAGCCTTTGGCATGATCGTTCCAAAGACAGCCAACAACGCTCCGGTCATATAGATCGAAAGACCGGTCATGGTCAGAGCTGAGTAGTGTGTTCGCCCGTCAAAGAGCTGCAGCAGAAAGACCATCGCGGGTCCGAGCGCTGTTATCGCGGCGATAGTGGACGCAGAGACCAGTGGAACGGCTTTTTGGACCAGATAGAGCGGGAAGGCGATAACCGCCAAACCAACCAGCACGATCAATCTCAGTTCATCTGACGGTGTTTCATAAGGTTTGTCGTCCAGGCCGAATTGGAAAGCTGCAAACGCAATAAGGGCATATAGAACAAAGCGCAGACCGAATTGTGCAAGAGGCCCAACCCCTTTGGCGTTCAATCGGACAGAGTAGAGGATCACGAACGCTGTGCAGCCTCCGGAAATGGCCGACAGGCCTATGCCAGCCAATGCATTGATCAGGCCGCCGCGAACGAAGCCGGAATAACCGAGCATGGTGATCGCAGCCAGCAGGAGCAGTGAGATCAAAATGGTCACATGTCCAATCTGGCTTGCCCGCGGCGCGGGAGATGCCGCTTCCGGCAATCCAATCCTGGCGCCCATGATGGTTCCCAGTGGAACCATCCCGGAAAAAATGGTGAAGACCACCGCAGGTTCGATCAGTTGAACGGCGGCGAAATAGGATGTCCATGTAAGCGCTGCAAAAAGGTTGAGGGCAACAACCGTTTTCCATGCACGAATGGAAGCCAGTATTTCGTTCGGCCGCACCAGCAGTGTCGCAAGTGTGCAACCGCAAACGGAAATACCAAAAACCCATGCGCCAACGAGAAACGAGTTCACACTTTGAAACGTCGAACCGAGATAGACCGCCTGGAATGCTTCAAGGGTCACAAAGGCAAGACAAAAAACTATTCCAACTTGTTTAGGAGACATTGCGTTTCGAATCCAGACAATCTCGTAAACGAATAAAAATCATGTAAAATCCAGAAAGAAAAAGGAGTTCTTCTCTAATTTGCATGAGAAAATGGAATGGATAATTCGTTGCCCAATTTGCCTCCCCTTTCACGTCTCAGACCCTTTGAGGCGGCTGCCCGATATGAGAGTTTTTCACTGGCGGCCGACGAGCTTGGGCTGACCCAGACCGCGGTCAGTAAACAAATTGCCTTTTTGGAAGCTGAGCTGGGTTTAACGTTGTTTGAACGTCGAAACCGGGCCGTTTTCCTGACAGAGGACGGACGCAGGCTAGGTCAGGTTGTCGGTTCGGCACTGTCGGAAATTGCCGCGGAAATTGCGGTCTTGCGCGGCAACCGCCGGGGCGGCGAACTGGTTCTTCATTGCCAGCTTTGTGAAGCTTTCTATTGGCTGATGCCGCGCCTCTCCAGGTTTCATCAACAAAATCCGGGTATCGAGTTGCGGGTCGTGAGCGCTCAAAAGCCACTGACTCATGCATCAGGTGTTTTCGATGTCGCGATCCAGACGTCCGGACGTGCTTCAGGGTCTGCCCGCCTGGCTTTCACGGCTGCTGACGAAATTTTTCCGGTTTGCGCACCAACGCTGGCCGAGCAAGCTGTACCGCCTGTCGAGCCGTCATCGCTTGTAACCTATCCGCTTCTTACCCATGTCGTTGTCCCACAGGACTGGATGACCTGGCTGGAGTGGTTCAAAGGTGTTGGTGCATCGATGCCGCACAAGCCTCGTTTCGTTGAATTTGACAGCTATCCCCTTGCGCTTCAGGCCGCCGTTGCGGGGCAAGGTATCGCGCTCGGATGGCGGCGGACAACCGAAGGCATGATCAGTGAAGGCAAACTGATCCGGCCGTGCGCTCAATTCGTGTCGCGGCCCACCGAAATTTCCGTCTATCGCGCCGCTGGACGTGACGAACACAAGGGTACGGAGCGCCTGCTGGACTGGCTTGAGAACGAACTGGCGTAGTAATGGCCAAGACACCACCGAATAGCAGCCGGTGCTCGATTTCGTGAAGCTCCCGCGCTGCAATTCATAGAATAGCTCTCAGTCTGCCAAAAAGTCTTTCGCGTTTTCTGCTTCTGTGTTCCTGGAATTTTTCGCTAAATTGATGAAAGCGCGCAGTCGGCGCGTCATATGCTTTTTACTGCGATAATTGATCGAATAACATGGCAGAGTGGATAAGTGCCCGGACAAGACTTCAATCACTTTGCCATTTGCGATCTGAGACGCTGCAACGTCTTTGTAAACATATGCCAACCCAAGGCCGGAGGATGCATAGCGCAATAGCGACCGCATATCGTTCGTTGTCAGTCTTGGCTTTGGTTGAAGTGTAAAGTTTCCATTTGGACCACTGAATTCCCAAGGGGCAATCCGGTCTCCTCGACCGAAGGCAAAGCAGATCGAAGCGTGGCTGAGAATGTCCTCTGGACGCTTGGGAGTGCCCCTTTCATCCAGATAACTTTGGGCCGCAACAATCGACATGCGGAGTTCCGGACCGACCGGAACCGCGTGCGTGTCCGGGGCTAACAGGGTGTTTGCACGAATGGCGGCATCTATACCTGTTGAGAGCAGGTCCACCTTTTTGTCATCGTAGATCAATTCGACATCGACTGCGGGATACCGGGTTGCGAATTGGGCAGTCAGTTCGTCCAGGAAAAACGGTCCCGCGCTGTAGGGAGCAGACAGCCGCAATGTACCCGCAATTTCGTCCCGCTTTTCATTGAGATCATTGAGGGCTTCTTCCAAATCGGTAATGGCTGGCAAACTGCGGTCGTAAAACTGCTCGCCAATCGGGGTCAGCGCGACAGAACGGGTCGATCTTTCGAAGAGCCTGACGCCAAGCCGGTCCTCAAACCGTTGAACGGCTTCGCTGATAGATGCCGGCGATCGGTGCAGGTGTTCAGCAGCTGCACGAAAGCCGCCTCGTCGCGCAACCTCTACAAAGATCCGGATATCGCTAAAGCCGTTGCGAGTCATTGTTCGTTTTTTCGATCACTCAGTTAGGAAATAGATGGGTTTTCCATACGATAGCATCCACCTATCTTCTCAACAAGCGGCACAAGACCAACACCAGAAACCGAGTAGGCACAGAAGTGGCTGATGCCAATTGTTCGCGAAAACCGGAGGGCCTTTCGGCAACGGGTTTTGTTCGGTTGACCGGCTGTGGTGCGAAAAGGAATGGAGAGAATTCATGAGCAAGAGAGAAGAAATTCAAGCTGCCATCAACATTTGGAACCAAGGTCTGGACAGCGGTGATATCGAAGCGATGATCAGTACCTGTCACGAAAGGGTTCTGACCGTGAATGAACGACAGCCTGTAACGGTCGGCATTCAGGCTATACGGGACAAATACATTCCGAGAATTGAAGCTGCGGAAATCACCTCAGGTTACGATATTGAAGAACTTCAGTTCTTCGATGACGTCGCAGTTGTCTCCGGTCGTTTCTACGGCACCATGAAGATGCGGGACACCGGAAAAGAGCGCAGTCCTGAGGGCCGATTGGTCATCGTCTACAAACGCGACGAGACAGGTGCATGGAAAATGGTCCTCGATATCGACAACAACGGTCCGGCCTAAGCTCGACGGCGGCGAATGTCCAAGAGGATTTGGTGTTCGCACGTCGTGTCTTCGACGCCTCGCTGTTTGCGACCGACTTTCTTCCCAGGCCGAATGAGGTTCCCATGACCAAACGAATTGCCCATCAACCCCGCGAGATTGCGGAGTGCGTCGGCGCTTTCCTGCAAGAAGGAGATCTCGCCGGAATTACGTCAATGTTCCACCCGGATTGTCAGATCTATTTTCCCCCAGACGAGCCGCCGCTTACCGGATTGGCCGGTGCTCAAACTGCGTTCGAAGATTTTCTGGACATGCGCCCGGAGATCAGGAGCGAAGTCTTCAGCGAGATCGTATGTGGTGACGTTGCTTTGCTGCGCGCAAACTGGAGCGTTGTTTCTCCAGACGGCACGATTTTGGCTGAAGGTAAGTCAACGGAAGTTGCAAAGAAACTCGAAAACGGTGGTTGGGGTTATCTGATTGATTGCCCCTATGGACCACCTTCGCTTGCATAACTGATTGATCAAAAGCGGTGCCCAACCTAAGAGCGTGAGTTTTTGCCTTGTGTGGCATTTTCAGACGGAGTGAGTGACGCGCAAAACAGAACTTTTCAGACACGATCGGGATGGTAGCCAATGATACCAACTATTGTGTCTTGAAGCCCTGCCGATAGTCTGAGGGTGCGACACCCAAAAGGCGCAGAAAGGCCCGGCGCATACGCTCTTCGTCGTTGAACCCGCATTGCGTCGCAATGCGCTTGATACTGATGTCCGTCGTTTCCAACAGATCCCGGGCCTTTTCCGTGCGCATTGCTTCAACGGCCTTGGCGGGTGTCAAACCCATCTGTTTGGAATAGAGCCTGGAGAAATTACGGGCGCTCATGTTCACACGCTCCGCCATGGCGTCCACCCGGAGGTCGCATTGCAGGTTGTCTGCAAGCCAGTGATGGAGTTCCTCAAACCGTTCGGCTGTATCAAGCAGCTGGCGATCCAAAACCGGACTGAATTGCGACTGGCCGCCAGATCTGACCATATGAGTAACCATGGATCTTGCTACCTTAAGTGCCGCTTGCCGCCCAAGATCCTCAGAGACAATAGCCAGAGCCAGATCCATCCCTGCCGTGATACCTGCAGACGTCCAGATGTGGCCGTCCTTTATATAAATGGGGTCAACTTCCACCCGCACGCCTGGAAAGGTCTCTGCAAGCATTTTGCAGTCCTCCCAGTGCGTCACGGCTCTGCGACCTTCAAGCAGGCCTGCAGCTGCAAGGATCAATGCGCCTGAGCAGACCGAGCAGATGCGCTCGGCATTGGCTGCCAGCAACTTCACTTCCTGAAGGAAATCTGCATCCAGCATTGCATGGTTGGCACCGTCTCCACCAACGACAACGAGTGTATTGATCCGCTGATCCCGGTATCGGGCAACTGGCTCGCTCGGGATTGGAACCACCGTGTTCGTCCGCACCATTTCACCTGTGCTGGATACCACCGCACATGCGTAGCCGTTTTTGCCTGTGGCCAGTTCGAGTGCATGGCTGAAAACCTGCAGAGGGCCGACAAGATCAAGGAGTACGATGTCGGGATAAACGAGAAAGACAACAAGTCTCGGGGTCTTGGTGCTCTCAGGTGAGTTGGCAGAAAACGAGGTCATGTTGTCATTCATGCCATAGCGCAAATTGGTAGTCTATGCGAAGACACGAAGGAGACACGTCATGCTGTTGCTCAAACCGAACTGCGAGTGTTGCGACAAAGACCTTCCGCCAAGCGCTGTCGACGCGCGTATGTGCACATTTGAATGCACGTTTTGTGCGGATTGCGCCGAAACGAGGTTTGGAAACATCTGCCCAAATTGCGGTGGCAACCTTGTTGAACGACCGATCCGACCAGCAAGACATCTTTTGAAGAACCCGGCATCTACAAAACGGTTTACGAAGTCGCATGGCGAATGCGCGGATCTTTATGCATAACTCCGGAGGTGTGATGCGCGACTTGCCAAACATATTGAACTGGCGGCGACTGACTGAGCTGATCACGTCCTCGGGTCAGCCAACAGAAGAGCAGTTTGCAGAACTCAAGAAACTGGGCGTGACCCATGTCATCAATCTTGGACCGCATCATAACAAGGGGGCGCTTGAGGACGAGCCGGGTACGCTTTCAGAACTTGGTTTGGAATACATCTATATCCCTGTGGAGTTCGACGATCCGACGGACGAAAATTTCGAGGCATTCCGCGATGCTCTGGAGAGCCTTCCTGCGACACAGGTCCATGTGCATTGTATTTACAACGCACGTGTCAGCGCCTTCTTTTATCGATATGCAAAAGCCGGGCGCGGACTTTCGGAAGCAGACGCCTTTTCCCTCATGGATGGAATATGGAGGCCCGGCAATGACTGGGCGCAGTTTATCGGCTGCCAGGATGCGGTGGGCCAACCAAACCGCTATTCCGGGGAGGATTACTGAAAAACCGTTGAACGCAGCACGTGACTGAAAGACACCCTGTTTTTCGCAAGTGCAGCGCAGTTGAAACATTTCGAAATGATTGACACATATTGCTGCAAATCAGCCGGACTAGCTTCTCTTTAACGGGCTGGGACAACCTGAGACTTCACCTTTAGGAATTTATCGGTTGAAGGTTCTTACCTCAGGTAGTTTCATACCCAATAGGAAACGACCCCGAACAAACCGGGGCGCCTTCTAAAGGGAAGAAACGATTATGGTAGGGTCGGCCAGCGCCTCGTCGCGCGGGGAGGACACTTTTCCGAAAATCCTGATGCGCAACGCAAAGGTATTCGGAAACCGGACAGCATTCCGGGAAAAGGATCTAGGGATCTGGCAAAGCTGGACCTGGTCCGAGGTGTCAGATGAAATCCGCGCATTTTCCATCGGATTGAAAACTCTGGGTCTGGAACCTGGAGACAAAATCGCAATCGTCGGGTCGAACCGGCCACGACTTTACTGGTCGATGGTCGCAGCGCAGGCCATTGGCGCTGTGCCCGTGCCAGTTTATGCCGACAGTGTGGCGGAAGAGATGGCGTATGTTCTCGGACATGCCGAGATCAAATTCGCCGCTGTTCAGGATCAGGAACAGGTCGACAAATTGTTGTCGATGACAGACGAAGTCACGACGCTGAAACACATTGTCTATGACGAACCGCGCGGACTTCGCGACTACGACCACACGCATTTGCACGATTTTGAATCCGTCGGTGATCTGGGTCGTGAGCAATTGTCGAAGTCTGCATCGCTGGCAACCGAATGGGAGCAGGGGTTTGCCGACAGCAAGGGCACCGATATTGCGGTTATGCTTTATACGTCCGGCACCACCGGGCGTCCCAAAGGCGTGATGCTTTCATTCGACAATCTGGTGATCTCCGCCAGGAACGCCAACATCTTCGACCATCTGAATGAAACCGAAGAGGTTTTGGCCTATTTGCCCATGGCCTGGATCGGCGATCACGTCTTTTCTCTGGCTCAGGCTTTTACCGCCGGGTACTGCGTCAACTGTCCTGAAGGTATGGACACCATTGACGTGGACCGGCGTGAAATTGCTCCGACCTATTTCTTCGCACCGCCGCGCGTGTTTGAAAACATGCTCACCATGATCATGGTACGGATGGAGGATGCCGGTAAAACAAAACGCGCCATGTTCAATTATTTCATGGATCTGGCGCGGACTGTCGGCGAGAAAATCCTCAATGGCGAAGACGTCGGCCTCAAGGATCGCTTGCTCTACAAACTTGGAGAGTTCTGCGTTTATGGACCGCTCAAGAACCGAATGGGCCTGACCCGCATGAAGGTAGGCTACACCGCAGGTGAAGCCATTGGCCCTGAAATCTTCCAGTTTTACCGGGCGCTCGGCCTGAACCTCAAGCAGCTTTATGGCCAGACCGAAGCCAGCGTTTACATCACGCTTCAGCCAGATGGAGAGATCTTCGGCGATACGGTCGGCAAGCCCGCCCCGGATGTGGAGCTGAAAATCGCTGACAGCGGCGAAGTCATGTACCGGTCGCCAGGCGTCTTTGTGGGCTATTTCAAGAATGATGAGGCGACCGAGAAAACCAAGACCGCCGATGGGTGGGTGCACACCGGCGATGCAGGTATCATTGCCGAAAATGGGCATCTGAAAATCATCGACCGGGCAAAGGATGTCGGCAAGCTTAACGATGGGGCCCTGTTCGCGCCGAAATACCTTGAGAACAAGCTCAAATTCTTCCCCAATATCAAGGAAGCCGTTGCCTTTGGCCATGAGCGGGACGTGGCGGCGGTCTTCATCAATATCGACCTGACGGCCGTTGGGTCCTGGGCGGAGCGCAACAACGTCAACTATGCCTCCTATCAGGAGCTGGCCGCCAATCCCGATGTTTATGCGATGATCGAAAGCCACGTCGATCAGGTAAACCGGGATCTCTCCAGGGAGCCGATGATGGCAGGCGCACAGATCAGACGGTTCCTGATCCTGCATAAGGAGCTGGATGCGGATGACGGAGAACTGACGCGGACGCAGAAGGTTCGCCGGTCCTTTATCGCCGAGCGCTATGACCCGCTGATCGAAGCGCTTTACGACGGCTCGACTTCTAAGCACGTGAAGACCGAAGTGACCTTTGAAGATGGCCGCAAGGGCGCAATCGAAGCGACCGTCGAGATCCGCGACATGAATTCCTACGAGGCCGGCAAGGGCTTTCAGGAGGCTGCCGAATGAATGCCCTGGTATCGGAAAAGGAACTGGAGCCTGCCGGCTCCTCTGAACCGGCCACGCGCGAGGAACTGTTGCGTGTCGACAATGTCTCGCTGTCTTTTGGTGGCGTCAAAGCGATCACCGACATTTCCTTCGATATCTTGAAGGGCGAAATCCGCGCGATCATCGGCCCGAATGGTGCCGGCAAGACATCGATGCTCAATGTCATAAACGGGTTTTATCATCCCCAGCACGGCACAATTACCTGGCAAGGAAAAGTGCGGCGGAAGATGAAACCCTATGAGGCCGCCAGCCAGGGAATTGCCCGCACCTTCCAGAACGTTGCCTTGTTCAAGGGAATGACCACTCTGGACAACATCATGTCCGGCAGATCCTTGAAAATGAACAAGAATTTTTTCTGGCAACTGATGTGGCGTGGCCCGGCAGAACGCGAAGAGATCGATCATCGCAAGAAGGTCGAGGACATAATCGACTTCCTCGAAATTCAGGCAATCCGCAAGACGCCGGTCGGGCGATTGCCTTACGGCCTGCAAAAGCGGGTTGAACTTGGCAGGGCGCTTGCCATGGAGCCCGATCTGCTTTTGCTCGACGAGCCAATGGCCGGAATGAACCTGGAAGAAAAAGAAGACATGAGCCGGTTCATTCTCGATGTGAATCAGGAATTCGGCACGACCATCGCCCTGATTGAGCATGACATGGGAGTTGTCATGGATCTTTCCGACCGCGTGGTGGTTCTCGACTACGGCAAAAAGATCGCTGATGGAGCGCCTGAGGAAGTTCAGGCCAATCAGAATGTGATCGATGCATATCTCGGCGTGAGCCACTAGGGGGAAACTGGACCATGCTTTACGACATCTTCATCGACCCCTTCGTCCAAATGTACGAGATGCCGGATTTTTTCCTGCAGGTTCTTTGGGAAGGTTTCGTCGCCGGGATACTTTACGCTCTGATTGCGCTCGGCTTTGTGCTGATTTTCAAGGCGTCAGGTGTCTTCAATTTTGCCCAAGGCATTATGGTCGTGTTCGCCGGCCTGACGTTGGTTGGACTGCACGAAAACGGCGTTCCCGCCTACGTGGCTCTGCTGTTGACCATCGGCGTGATGGGCGTATTGGCCTATGGGGTCGAGCGGGTCGTGATGCGGCCACTTGTGAACCAGCCCGACATCATCCTTTTGATGGCGACCATCGGTCTGACCTATTTCCTGATCGGATTTGGCGAATTTGTATTCGGCGGTGAGCCGAAACAGATGATTACCGAGGAACTCGGTCTGCCAACAGGGTCGACAGCGTTTGAATTCGGCGAACGCGGGCTGGTGATCCTGCAGCATATCGATATCGCTGCCGCCGTTATCGCGGTCATCATGGTGGCCTCGCTCGGGATCTTTTTCAACAAGACCCGGATTGGCCGGGCGCTGCGCGCGGTTGCCGACGATCACCAGGCGGCCCTGTCCGTCGGTATTTCTCTCAATCAGATCTGGGCCATCGTCTGGTTCGCTGCGGGGCTGGTCGCTCTGGCGACGGGCATCATGTGGGGCGCGCGCTCCGATGTGTCCTTCGCGCTTGAAATCGTGGCGTTCAAGGCCCTTCCGGTTCTCATTCTTGGCGGCTTTACATCCATTCCTGGCGCTATTGTTGGCGGACTCATCATCGGCTTCGGCGAAAAGATTGGTGAGCTCTATTGGGGGGGCTTGTCGGTGGCGGCATCGAATCCTGGCTCGCCTATATCATCGCACTGATCTTCCTGCTGTTCCGGCCTCAAGGCCTGTTCGGTGAACGCATCATCGAACGGATATAAGAAAAAGAGGCTCCTGAACAATGTTTTATCGTGAAGCTGGCCAGTTCAAGACAAGCTACAAGGCGGATCAGGCTCTCATGCCGATCCTCCAGGACCGGATTGGTCTGAGCGTTATCCTTGTTGTTGCTTTTGTGATCATTCCGGCGTTTGCCAATGACTTTTTCCTGACGTCCATCATGATCCCGTTCCTGGTGTTCTCACTGGCGGCGATCGGGCTCAACATCCTGACCGGCTACTGCGGTCAGCTATCGCTGGGAACCGGTGCCTTTATGGGCGTCGGCGCGTATGCGGCCTACAAGCTGACCACGATGTTCCCTGATGCCAATGTCATTCTGATGGTTTTGCTTTCAGGTGTCTTTTCGGCAGCGATCGGCGCAATCTTCGGATTGCCGAGCCTGAGGATCAAGGGCCTTTATCTGGCGGTGACAACCCTGGCGGCCCAGTTCTTTCTGGAATGGTGTTTCATCCGGATCGGCTGGCTTTACAACTACAACGCCTCCGGTGCAATTGAAGTCCCGCACCGTGAAGTGTTCGGAATTGTTGCCTCCGGTGCGGAAGCAACGCCGATTGTTCGCTACTTCATCGTACTGTGTATCACCGCTGGAATTGCATTCCTGATGGCAAACGTCCTGCGAGGCCGTATCGGGCGGGCCTGGATGATGATACGCGACATGGATATCGCTGCCGAACTCATGGGTATCCGTCCGCTTCAGACCAAACTGATGGCCTTTGCAGTGTCATCCTACATCTGTGGCGTAGCCGGTGCGATGATGGTGTTCTTCTGGCTGAATGCCGCCGAGCCGTCATCCTATTCGATCTCGCTGTCCTTCCAGATCCTGTTCATGGTGATACTGGGCGGCTTGGGCAGCCTCAGCGGAGCTTTCATGGGAGCCGCCTTTATCTGGATCCTGCCGGTGTTCCTGAAGTTCATTCCAGGTACGCTTGGTATCGAAATCGCGGCCGAAACGGTCGAACATGTCACGTTCATGATCGTCGGTGCACTGATCATCTTCTTCCTGATTGTCGAGCCGCATGGATTTGCCCGGCTATGGCAAATCGCGAAGCAAAAGCTAAGGGTCTGGCCGTTCCCCTATTAGGGACTGCCAGCCTTTTCACCCGCCATCCGGATTTGGACCGGTCCGGGGAGGAATGGCGCAACTGGTCTGGCGGTGCTGGGTGGTCCGGCTCCGCATGGGAGGTGAATATGAAAACTATCATGCAACTTGCGCTTGGAACCGCTGTTGCTCTTGGTGTCGGACTTTCCGGCGCCATGACAACGGTGGCCCAGGCAGAAGACAGCAACTATGTGCCGCTGCTGACTTACCGGACCGGCCCATTTGCAGCTTCCGGCATTCACATCGCAAACGGCATGCATGACTATCTGAAGATGCTGAACGAGCGCGACGGCGGTATCGGCGGTGTCAAGCTTGAGCTGGAAGAATGCGAGACCGGCTACAACGCCCAGAAGGGTGTTGAATGCTACGAAGCGACCAAAGGCAAGGGAGCCCTGGTCTATAACCCCTACTCCACCGGTATCACGCTGCAGCTGATACCGAAGGCAGGCGTTGACAAGATCCCGGTCCTGTCCATGGGCTACGGTCTATCTGCTGCTGCCGATGGCTCGGTTTTCCCATGGGTGTTCAATGTTCCCGATACATACTGGGACGGCGCTTCCGTCGTCATCAAATACATCGGTGAACAGGAAGGCGGTCTGGAGAACCTGAAGGGCAAAAAGATCGGCTACATCTTCCTGGATGCCGGTTATGGCCGTGAGCCGATCCCGCTTCTGGAGCAGCTCGCCGAAAAATACGGCTTTGAACTGCTGCAATATCCAGTCGGCGTGAAGGAGATGCAGAACCAGTCCTCGCAATGGCTGAATGTGCGCCGTGACCGTCCTGACTACATGGTCATGTGGGGTTGGGGCGCAATGAACCCGACCGCCATCAAGGAAGCGGTCAAGATCCGGTTCCCGATGAACAAGTTCATCGGCGTTTGGTGGTCCGCAGGCGATGACGATGCAGCAGCCGGCGGCGATGGTGCCAAGGGCTACAAGGCGATGAACTTCTCCGGTGTCGGCAGCGACTTCCCGGCGCTTGACGACATCAAGAAACATGTCGTTGACGCTGGCCTCAGCTCCACAGACGCAGGAACCATTGGTGGAACGCTTTACAATCGCGGTGTTCTGAACTCCGTGATCATTGCGGAAGGCATCCGGACTGCGCAGGAGCTGACCGGCAAGAAAGTCATCACTGGTGAAGACATGCGTATGGGTCTTGAAGCGCTCAATCTGGACGAAGCCCGTCTGGAGGAGCTGGGCCTGAAAGGCTTCGCGCATCCGATGAAGGTTACATGTGAAGACCATGCGGGTAGCCATCCCGTGTTCATCCAGGAGTGGGACGGCAAAACCTGGCGTCAGGCATCCGGCTGGATTGAGCCGATGACGGACCTGGTTCGCCCGATGCTGGAAAAGGCCGCGGCTGAATATGCCGAAAAGAACGCGCCTTGGCCGGCACGCACTGAACCCTGCCCGAACTGATTGGCAGCCTGCTCCGCCGCGCTCAGTCGTGCGGCGGAGCCTTACGGGAGAAGACGGAATGGCATTGCTGGATGCAGAAAAGGCTGGTGGGGAAGCAGCCGTTGAGACGGCCGAAACGATCCTGTCGGTCAATAATATCGAAGTTATCTACGACCACGTGATCCTCGTGCTCAAGGGCGTTTCGCTGACAGTTCCGAAAGGCGGAATCGTCGCATTGCTCGGAGCCAACGGTGCCGGCAAGACGACGACCTTGAAGGCGATCTCCAATCTTCTTGGTGCCGAACGCGGCGAAGTCACAAAGGGCAAGATCCTGTTTGACGGGCCTGAAGTGCAGGCTTTGTCGCCGAATGATCTGGTTCGGCGCGGTTGTATCCAGGTGATGGAGGGGCGCCACTGTTTCGGGCACCTTTCCATAGAAGAGAATTTGCTGACGGGCGCTTACACCCGGAAAGACGGGCACGGCGCCATCAAGGCAGACCTTGACATGGTCTACACCTATTTTCCGCGCTTGCGCGAGCGGCGCAACAGCCAGGCGGGCTACACCTCAGGTGGAGAGCAGCAGATGTGCGCCATTGGCCGGGCCCTGATGAGCCGACCGAAGATGATCCTGCTCGACGAGCCCAGCATGGGACTGGCACCGCAACTTGTCGAAGAAATTTTCGAAATCGTGCGGCAGCTCAATCAGAATGAGGGTGTTTCGTTTCTCCTGGCAGAGCAGAACACCAACGTCGCGCTGAAATACGCAACATATGGCTACATCCTTGAATCCGGGCGCATCGTTCTTGATGGCGATGCCAAGGCTCTGCGCGAGAACGAGGATGTGAAGGAATTCTATCTGGGCGTTGGTGGCGAAGGTCGCCGCTCGTTCCGAAATGTCAAACACTACAAGCGAAGGAAGCGCTGGCTGGCCTGACCAAGCAGGCCGAAACAGGCGGAGACGACCATGAGCGACACACAGTTTGACACGCGCGAGCGGCAAGATCCTGCTCTGCGCGAACAGGATCTTTTTGCCAAGCTGCCGGACCTTCTGAAGAACGCGGTGGCCAACGCGCCCGGCTGGGCGGCACACCTTCAGGGTCAGAATATTGCCGGAGTTGGCGACAGGAGTGCATTGGCAGGTCTTCCTGTCCTGCGAAAATCCGACCTTATGGAGAAGCAAAAGGCCAATCCGCCCTTTGGTGGCTTTCTGGCCGGGACGCTTGAAGGCGCTGCCAGAGTTTTCATGTCACCAGGCCCGATCTGGGAACCACAGGCACCCGGCCTTGACGCCTGGAACGGCGCACGCAGCCTGTTTGCCGCCGGATTTCGGAAAGGTGACGTCGTTCTCAATGCGTTTTCCTATCACTTGACGCCTGGCGGTTTCATCCTGGATCAAGGCGCGATTGCGCTCGGCTGCACCGTTTTTCCAGCGGGCGTCGGCAATACCGACACGCAGGTCGAAGCCATAGAAGTGCTCAAGCCGGCCGGCTTCGTTGGAACACCTGACTATTTGAAGGTCCTCCTGGACCGCGGCCGGGAACAGGGCAGGGATGTCTCCTCCATCAAGAAAGCCCTTGTTTCCGGCGGCGCTCTGTTTCCGTCACTCAGACAGGAATACGAAGACCAGGGAATCCAGGTCGGTCAGTGCTACGCGACTGCCGACCTCGGCGTGATTGCCTATGAAACAGAAAGCCGCGACGGCATGGTGGTCAACGAGGACTATATCGTTGAGATCGTTCGCCCCGGCACAGGCGAACCGGTTGCCGAAGGTGAAGTGGGTGAGTTGGTTGTGACCAATTTCAACAGTCTCTATCCGCTGATCAGGTTTGCCACAGGCGACCTTTCCAAGATCGTGCCTGGTCAAGCAGGTTGCGGGCGCACCAACATGCGGCTTGCCGGCTGGATGGGACGGGCAGATCAACGTACCAAAATCAAAGGAATGTTTGTCGACCCGGCGCAGATTGCGCAAATTGTGGCAGCACATCCGGAAGTGCAAAAGGCGCGTCTTGCCGTTGTACGGCAAGGTGAAGCAGACGCTATGACACTGTCTGTTGAAACGGAGGCCGTCGAGAACGGTTTGTCCGAGCGCGTGGCCGCAACCTTGCGGGATGTCACGCGCCTAAAGGGAGAAATTCATCTCGTGCCACCAGGTGGATTGCCAAACGACGGAAAGGTTATCGCCGATGAGCGGGAGTATAGTTGATACCAACCCAGGCAAGGTTGAAGGAGCCTTCGACATCAGGTGATCCGGTGCTTTCCTCACTCGTATGACATATGCCGCATTGGCCTTATCGCGTGCGTGGCTTATGTAAGGCACAAGAGTGACAGAGATATTGAGGAAAACCCCCGCCGATGACCGTCCAACCGTCCGCTCCCTTGACTGCTGAAAGCGAGGCAGATTTCAAGACCGTCAAATTGCCGGAGGGCCATCCTTCCGTAAAGAGCGGTAAGGTTGGCATATTGCTTGTCAATTTGGGAACGCCGGATGCGACCGATTATTGGTCGATGCGCCGATACCTACGCGAATTTCTGACGGACAAACGCGTGATCGAGTGGCCCAAGGCGGTCTGGTACCCGATCCTTTTCGGAATAGTTCTGATGACCCGTCCTGGAAAGTCGGGCAAGGCATATGATGAAATCTGGAACCATGACAAGGACGAGTCCCCGCTTCGCACGATCACTCGAAGCCAGTCAGACAAACTGGCTGAGATCCTTGGCGACGATGACGGACGGATCCATGTTGATTGGGCTATGCGTTACGGCCAGCCGTCGATACCGGATCGGCTCAAAGCGCTGAAGGACAGTGGGTGCGACCGGATCCTGATCTTCCCGCTTTACCCGCAATACTCAGCAACCACCACGGCGACAGTCAATGATGTGGTCTGCAAGTCTTTATTGAAAATGCGCTGGCAACCGGCCATCCGTACTGTCCCGCCCTATCACGATGATCCCGTTTATGTGAATGCGCTTGCAAAATCGGTTGAGAATCACCTTGAGAGCCTGGATTTCGAACCGGACGTTCTTTTGACATCGTATCACGGTATTCCGCAGTCCTACTTTAAACGCGGCGACCCCTATCACTGCCATTGCATGAAATCCACGCGGCTGATGCGCGAGGTCCTTGGCTGGGACGATCAAAAACTGCGTGTGACCTTCCAGTCCCGGTTCGGACCGGAGGAATGGCTTCAGCCTTATACCGACAAGACCGTTGAAAAGCTGGCCAAAGACGGGGTGAAGAACGTCGCCGTCATGAACCCGGGTTTTGTCTCGGATTGCCTGGAAACTCTTGAAGAGATCGCCGGTGAAGCCGGAGAAATCTTTGAAGAAAGCGGCGGTGAGAACTTCACTCATATTCCGTGTCTGAATGACAGCGAACTCGGCATGGACGTGATCGCTCATATTGTCCGCCGCGAGTTGGGGGCTGGATCTGAAGATCCGCTGCCCAAGAACACTTCTGAGTTCAAGTGAGGATATGAAGGCTTGTGTTAGCGCAAGCCTTCAAAAAGTGCGGGCAACGCCTTGGTGCCTGCAGCATTGAGCTTTTTGAAGCACAAGATAGTTCGCAGTTAACTGCGTTTGGCGACAACACTGACAAATTTGCATATTACCGGTTGCACGACCCGACTGCTCGGGTCACAAGGGAAAGATGCTGGAACAGGGCGGTGAAACAACGCATAGTGGCCGCAGATTTCAATTTTTTCCGGGAGATATTCATGCCAATCGCGGGATTTGACATTTTTCTGATCGGCCTCGTATTGCTGGTCATTCTGGTTTTCTTCGCCGGCGTGAAAACCGTGCCACAGGGCTACAACTATACGATTGAACGATTTGGAAAGTACCGTAAGACACTGACTCCTGGTCTGAATTTCATTGTTCCCTTTGTTGACAAGATCGGTCACAAGCTGAACATGATGGAGCAGGTTCTGGATGTTCCCACCCAGGAAGTGATCACCCGGGACAATGCTACGGTCAGCGCAGACGGTGTAACGTTTTATCAGGTGCTTGATGCTGCGCGGGCTGCGTATGAAGTGCTTGGACTGCAGAACGCGATCCTGAACCTGACAATGACCAATATCAGGTCGGTCATGGGATCCATGGACCTCGACAGCCTTCTGTCGAACCGCGATGAAATCAACGCCAAGATCCTTCGGGTTGTGGATGCTGCAGCGGAGCCCTGGGGCGTCAAGATCACGCGTATCGAGATCAAGGACATCAATCCACCACGCGATCTTGTCGATGCAATGGCTCGGCAGATGAAGGCTGAGAGAGACAAACGCGCGTCCATCCTGGAAGCCGAAGGCAAGCGTCAGTCGGAGATTCTCAAAGCTGAAGGTGAAAAGCAGTCGTTGATCCTGGAAGCGGAAGGCCGCAGGGAATCAGCATTCCGTGACTCAGAGGCACGCGAGCGCGAAGCGGAAGCAGAAGCCAACGCGACGCGTATGGTGAGCGAGGCGATTTCGGCGGGCGACGTTCAAGCCATCAACTACTTCGTCGCCACCAAATATGTCGAAGCGTTCCAGGCTCTTGCCACATCCAGAAATCAGAAAACTCTGATCTTGCCGATGGAATCGACGTCGCTTCTGGGCGCATTGACGGGTATCGGCGAGATCGCGAAAGAAGCATTCGGCGACGGCAAGAGCGGATCAAGAATTGCGTCAGGGATCCCGAATACCGGTCAGAACGAAGGGGATGATCGGTGAGCCTTGTCGAAAGCACAATTGCAGCGCTCGGCCCATGGAGCTGGTTCGTTCTCGGCCTGTTCCTGCTCGGTTTGGAAATCCTGGCGCCCGGTACGATTTTCCTGTGGTTCGGGCTGTCGGCACTGGTCGTTGGGGTCATTTCACTCCTTTTTGATTTTGCCTGGCAGGTAGATGTCGGACTGTTTCTGGTGCTGTCGTTGGCCAGCCTCTTGATCGGCAGACGCTTGATGAGAAACCTGGCCTCGGAAAAGGGGGACCCGGGTCTCAACCAACGTGGCAGCCGTTACATCGGCAGGGAATTCACACTTGCTGCGCCATTGAATGAAGGCGCTGGCAAGTTATCCATCGACGATACGATCTGGCGGATTACCGGCCCCGACCTGCCGGCGGGTACAAAGGTGCGGGTCGATTCGATCGACGGCGCTCGCCTGGTTGTCTCAGCCAGCGAGTGAACCCCTGGTCCCTGGCCTGATTGCCAAGGCGTGCCTCTAATGTACTAGGGCTTATGACCTGGCGGTATTGGTGGCTCTTCTGCCTTGAGCAGGATGCCTATGCGCCTGTTGGCGGCAAGATATGGGTCGTTTGGAAAGAGCGGTTCTGTATCCGACTTGCCGACAACCGCATAGAACTGGTCGCCCGGAACACCATATTCCGCCAAGATCTGACGTGCGATATTGGCTCTTTCGCTGGAAAGGTCCCAACCCGTGTAACTTGGGTTCGAAGGGATTTGACCAGCGGTTGTGTGGCCGGTGATTTCCACGCGGTTCGGCATCTTTGCCAGGACCGGCGCCATTTTTGCGATCAAGCGCCGTGTAGTTTCGTAAGGGTACTTGGATCCTTCGCGGAACATAGACCGGCCATCCTGGTCGACCAGCATGATGTTGAGGCCGTCTTCGGTTTCCTCAAGGATTATGTTGTTGGAGATCTCCGTAATTTCCGGCATCTCCTGCCAGGCTTGGCGCAATGAGGCTGCAGCGGTCGCAAACTGACGCGGTTTTTCAATTTCCGCTTCCAATGTGTCGTGTGTGTTTGCTTCCGGCCCCTGTTTGCGACGCTTTTCGTGACGCTCCGTCGCGAAGTCGGAGTCCACTTCCTGTTCGACCTGACTGATGTCTTTCATGTAATCGCGGATCGGGATGCCCTCGACCTCGATAATCCCGGTTTTTCGAGCTGAATCCTTGACGCCAAAAGCTTCTCGCATTGAGCCGGCAACAACCTGCAGTTTTTCCTTGTCCTGAATGGAAAATGAAATGATCAATACGAAGAAACAAACGAGCAGCGACATCAGGTCAGCAAATGTGACCAGCCAATCGGGCGCGCCGCCGCCTTGTGCCTTTTTCTTCCTAGCCATGGTTTTCCGTCCGCATTAGGCGGCTTCCGCAAGCTCGGTACGTATCTTCTCAGGCAGATACGCCACCAGCATCTCTTTGATGAGCGCCGGACTTTTGGATTCTCTGATTTGGCAAACGCCGTCGATAATCAGTGTCTGGCTGAGTTCATCGACATCAAATTTTGCGTCTAACTTGTCCACCAAGGGCAGACAGATGATGTTGGAAACAAGCGCACCGTAGAGTGTCGTCAGAAGGGCGACTGCCATGGAAGGACCAATGGCCGCCGGATCATCCATGTTGGCCAGCATCTGCACCAGACCAACGAGCGTTCCGATCATCCCGAAAGCCGGGGCCGAATCACCGAGTGCTTTGAAAACACGTTTTCCTTCCGACAGGCGGGTGAGCTGCAGGTCGCGCTCACGTTCCATCGCTTCCTTGATGAACTCCAGCTCATAACCGTCGGCGACATATTGCACACCTTTTGCCAGCACCGGATCAGAGACATCGACGTTTTCAAGTCCGAGCGGACCTGACTTGCGAACGATTTCGCCAAGGTTGGTAATCTCGGAAATAAGATCTCGCGGGCTCGCGTTTTTGCCCGCCAGAGCAACTTTGAAGCCGGTTACGAAGGCAGCAAGGATATCTGAAAGCTGAAACCGAATCAGGGTAGCGGCCAGGCCGCCGCCCAGCACGATCAGGATCGACGGAATGTCGATGAATTGACCGAAGCTGCCGCCCAGGAAAACGGCGGTGATCACGACGCCGAAAGCACCGATAATGCCGATTAATGTCGCCAGATCCATTCTGTACACACACCAGTGTTTGTGGCGTTCAAGCCATTGAAACTTCGGCTCAGTGTAAGTGGGTTATGGCTAATCAAATCCTAATGAACGACAGAATGCGCACCGGAGCATGCAGTTTTTCCCGTGCGTGATGCATTTGTGAAGGCCGTTCGGGTGTCAGGCGGCGCCGATACGAAGCAAGTCGTGCAAGTGCACGATGCCGACCGGACGACCGTCCTCGACCACAAAAACAGATGTGATCGAGAGTGAGTTCACAAGTTCCAGGATAGACGCGGACAGGGTGTCCGGCGTTACGGTTTTCGGCGCCGGTGTCATGATTTCACCGGCCGTTTTTTCCAGAAGATTGGAAGCGACATGACGGCGCAAGTCACCATCAGTAATGATGCCGACCAGCTGACGCAGCTCATCCGTGACACCCAGGACGCCGAAGCCTCTCTGTGTCATCAGCACGATTCCCTCACTCATCAACGTTGAGGCCGGTGTCAGCGGCATCCGATCATCCGAGTGCATGATGTCTTTTGCGGATTTCAAACTTGCGCCGAGACGTCCGCCCGGATGAAAGACCCGAAAATCCTGTGCCGTGAAGCCGCGTCCTTCCAGCAGTGCAACCGCCAAAGCATCGCCGATGGCCAGTTGGATGAGCGCCGATGTGGTCGGTGCGAGGCCATGAGGGCATGCTTCCGTAACGCTTGGCAGCTTCATCACAAGGTCAGCGGCGCGGCCCAGTGTGCTGTCCTGGCGCGATGTGATGGCGACAAGAGGGACTTTGAAACGGCGGGTGTAACTGACGATACCGGCAAGTTCCTGGGTCTCACCAGACCACGACAGAGCCAGCACGACGTCCTGATCCGTTATCATGCCAAGGTCGCCATGGCTTGCTTCGCTTGCATGTACAAAAAAGGAAGGCGTTCCGGTCGACGCGAGGCTGGCGGCAATTTTCGTGCCGATGTGGCCACTTTTGCCGATCCCGGTGACGATGACGCGACCTGGGCTCTTCCGGATAAGGTCGAAGGTTTGCTGGAAGCTGGCGGATAGCCCGTTTTTCAATGCAGCTCTGACCGCGCTCAAGCCTGCGATTTCTGTTTCCAGCGTGCGTTCTGCGGAAACAAGACAATGAGACGCAATGTCATTTGTTTCTTCTGAAACGGCATCGAGCAACGGCTTGGTCATTGAATGCAACTTTTCTTTTTCTTGAATGGTGTAGCTCTAGGCCACTCTCATCAGAGGATCAAGAACCTGTGATCTTTTAAATGCATTAGAATTTGAATCTTTGTTCAAACTATCAAAATGCGAAAAAGAAACGAAGCATTAACCAACCTTCGTCAATTTGAACGGGATCCCGACGTCGACTGGTTCTACAAGCTTCATGCGCCGTATCCTGCCCTTTTTTGTCTGTTGTGCCGTATTGCAGGCGGCACCCGCTGCTGCACAGACGGCAGTGACCGAATTGCGTGGTAGTGGTGATCCGGCAGACGCTCTTGATGCAGAAGATACAGCCGATCAGGCTGCAGCGTCTCAAACCAACCCGGCACAAGCCAACGTTTTTGCACTTCGCCGCACGCTTAACGCAGCTGCCGCGGAAACCGGATCGACCGGTCTTGGCACTAATGGCCGGGTGACGCCAGTCCGTCCACTTTCCGATCGGATTGCCGCTGTCGGGAGGGCTGTGCCGATTTCTGGTCCGGGACTAGACACAAGCGTATTTGGTGGCGACACAACCTTTGATGCCGCAGAAGGCATACGCCTAGGTTCGTTCACATTGATACCGCAAGTGACGTTCATGACCGGCTATTCGGACAATACTGCCCAGTCGGCGGATGGAACCGCCGGCGGACTTTACCGGATTTCACCGGATATCTCGCTTACATCGGGATGGTCGCGGCACCAGTTCGATGCTTCGCTGCGGGGAACCTACACCGGATATCCGGAAAACTCCGATGACAATGATGCCTCGATATTTGCTGCAGCAAACCTGAGACTGGATGTCAGTGAGGCGACCCAGGTCACCACTGGCCTTGCTTATACTTTTACGCGCGAAGAAGATGGCAGTGCAGAATCAGCCAGCGGAACGGACAATGTTCACCAGCTTTCCGGAAGTCTCAGCGCAACGCGGAGTATCGGTCTCCTGGCCGCAACAGCTGGGCTTGGCGCTGACCGCAGTATCTATACTGCGGATGACGGTGGCACCACGAACAGTGACCGTGACAATACACTCTATTCGGCAAGTCTGAGGCTCGACGCCAACACAGGCAGTGTTATTGCTCCTTTCGTGGAAGGGTCGTTGTTGCTGCGCCGGTTTGAAGAGGCCTGTAACGACAGCCTCTGCGAAAACCGCGATGCGAACGGGTATGAGCTGAGAGGCGGTGTCACAATCGCGTCGGGCCCCAAGATGAATGGCGAAGTTGGCGTTGGTTGGCGGATTGAAGACATTGACGACGACCGATTGGACAGTTTGTCCGGACTTGTCATTGATGGATCGCTTGTCTGGTCTCCAAGCCGGTTGACGACCGTGACTGCCGGGCTTGGAACCAGCTTTGAGGCGACGGATATTGACGGCGCAAGCGGGTCGATTATCTATTCGGGCGATATTCGGCTTGCACATGCATTCAGCGACCGTCTGGTCGGAGAAACAGGGGTTGGTTACAGCTATCGAACCTATGAGGGTATATCGATCGAAGAAAGTACTTTGACCGGCTTTGGCGGTGTCACATTTGCATTGACGCAAAACGTGGCGATTACGGCTGACTACACGCATCGCCGATTTGACAGCTCTGAAAGCGGGAGCGATTACTCGGAAAATGCGATTGAAGCCGGTCTTCGTTTCCGGCATTAACTATAAGCTAACCAAATAAGCATCATTGATAGTGCCGGGGGCAGTACAACACAGATTTGGGCGTTAAGGAGGCCCTGATGCGGAGCATTGCACGGCAAACGTCTAACGTGATCAAGACGCTGTCCCGATTTCTTGTGTCGCGAGCAAAACCGATCCGGTCTGCTGGAGCGCAACGGCTGACACCATTGTTGCTTGCAGGTGTGTTATCGGTTTCAGCCAACACGGCATTCGCGGATGCCGGATTTGACAGGTTTGTTCGGGACTTCTGGCCAAAAGCCCAGGCAGTGGGAATTTCCGCCAATACCTACAATGCCGTCTTTACGGGCATGGAGCCGGACAACGACACGCTTCGACTGATGAGCAAGCAGTCCGAATTTGTCAAACCCATCTGGGATTATCTGGACAGCGCTGTATCCGATACGCGGGTCGAAAAAGGCCGTGAGCTTTTGCAGGAATATGGTCCTGTCCTGAGGCAGATCGAAGCCCGTTATGGCGTTGACCGGGAAGCGGTGCTGGCAATCTGGGGCATGGAAACCAACTATGGCGGCTTCATGGGCCGCCACAATGTCGTTCAGGCCCTTGCGACGCTTGCCTATGCCGCACCGCGCAGAAAGAGTTTTTGGCAGCGCGAGCTGTTGACCGCACTGGCAATCGTGCAGGCAGGCCATGTACAGTTCAAGGACATGGAAGGCTCATGGGCCGGCGCCATGGGGCACACGCAGTTTATGCCGTCCAGCTGGAAAGCCTATGCAGCCGACTATAATGGCGATGGTCGCCGCGACATCTGGACATCCATTCCCGATGCGCTTGCCTCAACGGCGAACTATCTGAAGAAACATGGCTGGCAGACAGGAAAGACCTGGGGCTATGAAGTTCGGCTGCCGGCGGGTTTCGACTATAATCTTGCAGATGGCGAGAAGACGAAGACACTAGGTGCGTGGCACAAGGCAGGTGTACAGCGGATCAATGGCAAAGGCTTTCCGCGTCCCTCCGACAAGGGCATTCTCGTGTTGCCTGCAGGTGCCAGCGGCCCGGCGTTTCTGATGCTGCGCAATTTTTACGTCATCAAGCGGTACAATAACGCGACTGCTTATGCCCTGGCTGTAGGCCATCTGGCGGACCGGATCATCGGCGGCGGTCCTCTTGCCGGAGACTGGTCGCGCGAGCACATGCCACTGAACCGCACCGAGACCGCGGAGCTCCAGAAGTTGCTAAACCGCCGTGGATTTTCGGTTGGAACAGCAGACGGCAAAGTCGGGCCAGCGACACGTCGTGGAATCAGGGCATATCAACGTTCGCGTGGCATGATCCCGGATGGCTATGCCTCTGTTGTTTTGCTGGCGCGTTTGAAAGTCGACAGTTAAACTGCCGCCATCGCGCCTCCTCAGTGGACGGCGCCTGACAGGAGGCATCCTTGCGCTTTACTGGCCCGACTGCGAAAAGCTGGACCCCGGCAATCCGGTCAACACGGGTTGGGCTGACCTGTATAATGGCTGTCATCTTCAGTGAGGTGCCAGCCGCTTTGGCGCAGTCCGCTCCGGCCGGCGAAATAGTCGTGGCGCAAAACGGACCGTTGCGCGGATTTAATCCGTTCGCGCCGCTGCAAAGGCTCTTCGGTGGCGGTGCAGAAAGGCGCCGGGAGCCACAGAAACGCGTCAAGCAACGTCCCAGAGCGACACGGCCAGCAGGCGCGGCGCCCAGGTTTGAGGTCATGCCGAAAGACCCGGATGCGGGACTGATCCTCGTTGTCGGTGACCGGATGGCACGTGGGGTGGCCGAAGGGTTGAAGTTCACACTGGCGGAAAAACCGCAGATCAAGGTCGAACGGATTACCGAAGACAAGGCTGGCTTCGCAGGTGAAACGCCACCGGACTGGTCGACACAAGTTCTTTCAAAAATTCGAGGTGAAGACGTCAAAGCGGTCGTCGTCATGATCGGAAGCCGCGATCTCGGGAAAACCTTTCCCGGAGACCCGCCAATCGAATTCATGACAGCGGAATGGCTCGATACTTACCGCAATAAAGTTGAAGCGTTGGTCAGGGTGGTCAGGCAGGAGAAAAAGCCGATGATCTGGGCTGGTCTTCCGCCGACGAACAACGAGCTGACCAACGGTGATTTCACACAATTGAATTCGCTGTTTCAGGGCGCTGCCGCCGACCGGCGTGTTCGCTATGTCGACATCTGGGATATCTTCCTGGCCGAGGATGGCAGCTATTCTTCCTTCGGTCCGGATGTGGATGGCAAGAACGCTCGTCTAAGAACCAATGACAGGGTTGGCTTCACTTGGGCGGGCTATCGAAAAGTTGCGTTCTTCGTTGAGAGAGAACTGTCCCGCATTCTTGGCGGTTATGGCGGGCTGGCGTTTGAAGGTGTCGAAGACGACCCGAATTTCATTGTGTTGACAGGCCGAACAACCTCTCCGGAAGCTCTGCTTCTGGGTGGTGAGGAAGACAAGGCTATAGATCCTGACAGCGCCGCATATCGGTTTTTCGTCAAAGGAGAGCCTTTGAAACCCATGCCGGGGCGCGTCGACGACCCGCGGGTCGCGGTTGAGGGCACTTCGGCGCTCACCGATGAGCAGTCAAGCGGATCCTGAACAAGTCGATAGAACTTAAACAAAAAGCCCCGTCAGCTAAACTGACGGAGCTTTTTTGTTTGAAAGCTTTGTTCGATCAGCGAGGCAGATCGGTGGAGCCAGTCAGGAATTCGTCCACAGCACGGGCTGCCTGACGGCCTTCCCTGATAGCCCAGACCACGAGGGACTGGCCTTTACGCACGTCACCGGCGGCGAATACCTTGTTGAGACTGGTCTTGTAGTCGTCGGTGTTGGCCTTCACGTTGGTGCGGCCGTCAAGCTCCAGCTTGTCTCCGGCCTCTGCGATATAAGTCTCAAGCGAGGGACCCGAAAACCCAATTGCAGCCAGAACCAAGTCTGCGCGCAGGATGAATTCCGTTCCCTCGATCGGGCGCCGTTGTTCATCAACGCGTGCGCATTTCACACCCGTAACCGTTCCGTCTTCACCAACAAGGGAAAGCGTTGCGGCGGAAAACTCACGTTCAGCGCCTTCAGCCTGCGATGACGACGTGCGGAATTTGGTCGGCCAATAGGGCCAAACCGTCAGCTTGTCTTCCTTCAGCGGCGGGATCGGACGGATATCGAGCTGGGTGACGGAGAGTGCGCCTTGCCGGAACGCGGTACCTACACAGTCGGATGCTGTATCTCCACCACCGATGACGACGACATGTTTGCCCCCCGCCCAGATAGGAGCTTCATCGCCTTCAGGTTCGCCGCCAACGCGTCGGTTCTGCTGAACCAGATAGGGCATTGCCCAATGACAGCCTTCAAGCTCCATGCCGGTGACGCCAGGGTCGCGCGGACGCTCGGCACCTGCGCACAGGATCACCGCGTCATGCCGTTCCGTCAGTTCTTCCATGCTGACAGTCACACCGACATTGACGCCATAGTGGAAGGTCACTCCTTCGCCTTCCATCTGCTCGACGCGGCGGTCAATATAGTGTTTTTCCATTTTGAAGTCGGGAATGCCATAGCGCAGCAACCCACCCGCGCGTGGCTCCCGCTCGTAGACATGCACGGTATGACCGGCCCGGGCCAGTTGTTGCGCAGCCGCCATTCCTGCCGGACCAGAACCGATGATGGCAACAGCCTTGCCGGTCTTGGTCGCAGACGGTTCCGGCACGATCCAGCCTTGCTCAAATCCCTTGTCAGCGATTGCCTGCTCAACACTTTTGATGTTGACCGGGATATCTTCCAGGTTGAGTGTGCAGGCCTCTTCACAAGGAGCCGGGCAAATGCGGCCCGTGAACTCCGGGAAATTGTTCGTCGAATGCAGGTTTCGAAGCGCGATGTCCCAGTCGCCCTGAAACACCAAATCGTTCCAGTCGGGAATCTGGTTGTTGACCGGGCAACCAGTTGGACCGTGACAAAACGGGATACCGCAATCCATGCAGCGCGCCGCCTGATTCGCGACTTCCTGATCGTTCAGCGGAATCGTGAACTCTTTAAAATGGCGGATACGATCCGAAGCAGGCTGATACTTCTGTTCCTGCCGATCGATTTCCAGAAAACCGGTTACCTTACCCAAGGCGACCTCCTCAAAACGTTTCTCTTCCACATGGGGGCTCGATTGGCCGCTTCAGATGACCAAGAGCCTGTTTGTTCAAGTGCCTGATTACTCAGCCGCCACCATGCCGAGGCGCTGCTCTTCCATTTCCCGAAGTGCACGGCGGTATTCGACCGGCATGACCTTGACGAATTTCGGCCGGTAGGTGGTCCAGTCGTCCAGGATGGTTTGTGCTTTGGCCGAACCGGTATACTCCACATGCTTGGTCAGCATTTGCCGCAGACGCTCATCATCGTGGCGTGTCATGTCGCAAGATAGGTCAACACGGCCCTTGTGTTCGATGTCGCCACCATGGTGATGGAGTTTCTCAAGCAGGTCGTCCTCTTCAGTCACCGGTTCCAGATCAACCATCGCAAGATTGCATCGGGTGCCGAAAGATCCGTCTTCGTCCAGAACATAGGCGATGCCACCGGACATGCCGGCCGCAAAGTTGCGGCCAGTCTGGCCGATGACGACAACGACACCGCCGGTCATGTATTCGCATCCGTGATCGCCAACGCCTTCAACGACGGCGATAGCGCCGGAGTTGCGAACGGCAAAGCGTTCACCGGCGACACCGCGAAAATAGCACTCTCCCTCCGTTGCACCGTAAAGCACGGTGTTTCCGACGATGATCGAGTTCTCTGCAACAATACGTGTGTTTTCCGGCGGGCGTACGATCAGCCTTCCTCCGGCCAGACCCTTGCCGACATAGTCATTGGCATCACCGGCAAGATCAATTGTGACACCGCGTGCGACAAACGCACCAAAGGCCTGACCAGCAGTCCCTTTGAGGTTAATCTTCAAGGTGTCAGGCTTCTTCAGGCCCTTGTTGCCATAGCGTTTGGCAATTTCACCAGACAGCATCGCACCGACGGAACGGTCGACGGAGCAAATCGTTTCGTCGATCACCGTCGGTTCTTTGCTTTCCAGCGCTGGAAGCGCTGCCGCAATCAGCCGGCGGTCGAGAATATCGTCGATCGGGTGTACCTGGCGCTCTGTCCAGCGTGTTTCTTCAGGAGCTGCTTCTGGCTGGAAAAAGATCCGTGAGAAATCGAGACCTTTTGCTTTCCAATGTTCGAGCGCGGCATCCTTGTCGAGGAAGTCGGACCGGCCGATCACATCGTCCAGCTTGGCAATGCCAAGACCTGCCATCAGTTCGCGGACTTCTTCTGCAACGTAGAAGAAATAGTTGATGACATGTTCGGGAGTGCCTTTGAAGCGCTTGCGCAGCACGGGGTCCTGGGTTGCGATCCCGACCGGGCAGGTGTTTAGGTGACACTTGCGCATCATCAGGCAACCAGCCGCGATCAGAGGTGCAGTCGAGAAACCGAACTCATCGGCTCCGAGCAATGCCCCGATGATGACGTCCCGGCCTGTGCGCAGACCGCCATCCACTTGAAGTGCAATGCGCGAGCGCAGGCCGTTCAGCACCAGCGTCTGCTGTGTTTCGGCAAGGCCGATTTCCCAGGGAGAACCGGCATGCTTGATGGAGGTCAGGGGTGATGCACCCGTGCCGCCGTCGTAACCGGAAATCGTAATGTGGTCCGCGCGAGCCTTGGCAACACCCGCAGCAACCGTGCCGACACCCACTTCCGACACCAGCTTCACGGAAATATCGGCAGCGGAATTGACGTTTTTCAGGTCATAGATGAGCTGCGCAAGGTCCTCGATTGAATAGATGTCATGGTGAGGCGGTGGTGAAATCAATCCCACGCCCGGTGTCGAATGGCGCACTTTTGCGATGACCGCATCCACCTTGTGACCCGGCAGCTGACCGCCTTCGCCAGGTTTTGCACCCTGAGCGACTTTAATCTGGATCATGTCGGAATTGACGAGATACTCGGTGGTGACACCGAAGCGTCCGGACGCCACCTGTTTGATCGCAGACCGTTGCGGGTTGCTCGAACCATCCGGCAGCGGATTGAAACGCTCTGGTTCCTCGCCGCCTTCGCCCGTGTTCGATTTGCCGCCAATCCGGTTCATGGCGACTGCCAGGGTCGAATGTGCTTCGCGGGAGATCGAGCCAAAGGACATGGCGCCCGTCACGAAGCGTTTTACAATGTCTTCTGCCAGCTCGACTTGGTCGATTTCAATCGGCTGTTGCCCGATTTCCGAAGCGTTCTTGATGCGGAAGAGGCCGCGAATGGCATAGCGACCACTTTCCTCATTCACCTGCTTTGCGAAGGAACGGTACATGTCCGGCAAGTTTGAGCGCACGGCATGTTGGAGTGTGGCAATTGAGTCTGGTGTCCACATGTGGCTTTCGCCGCGGGTGCGGTAGGCATATTCACCGCCCACGTCCAAGGATCGTCTCAAGATAGCAACGTCGCCGAACGCTTCTGCGTGGCGCAGTACCGTTTCTTCGGCGACTTCATCAAGGCCAATGCCCTCGATCATGGTCGCGGTGCCGAAGAAGTATTTCTTGATGAAGTCCGAGGACAAACCAACAGCATCAAATATCTGTGCGCCGCAATAGGACTGGTAAGTCGAGATGCCCATCTTGGACATGACCTTCAAGATGCCCTTGTCGATCGACTTGATGTAGCGCTCAACGACTTCGAACTGGTCAACCTCTTCAGGGAAGTCCATTTCCATGTGCATGGAAAGAAGCGTTTCAAAGGCGAGATAGGGGTTGATGGCTTCAGCGCCAAAGCCGGCCAGAACGCAGAAGTGATGGATCTCGCGCGCTTCACCGGTCTCTACCACCAGACCAACCGATGTGCGCAAACCCTTGCGGATCAGATGGTGATGAACGGCAGCAGTTGCCAAGAGTGCCGGTATAGCAATCCTGGACCGGTTGATCAGGCGGTCGGACAGAATAATGATGTTGTAGCCGTCTCGAACCGCTTTTTCCGCACGTTGGCAAAGCTCATCGAGCGCGCCTTCCATGCCGTCGGCACCTTTCTCGGCGCTATAGGTCGTGTCGAGCGTCTTCGCGGAAAACTGGTTGTCGGCGATATCGCCAATCGCGCGGATCTTTTCCAGATCTTCATTCGTCAGGATCGGCTGACGGACTTCCAGACGTTTTGACGTCGACTGACCTTCGAGGTCGAAGATGTTCGGGCGCGGTCCGATGAAGGACACCAGGCTCATCACGAGTTCCTCGCGGATCGGGTCGATCGGCGGGTTGGTGACCTGAGCAAAGTTCTGCTTGAAATAGGTATATAGCAGCTTCGATTTGTCGGAGAGTGCCGAGATTGGCGTGTCCGTGCCCATCGAACCAATGGCTTCCTGGCCAACAGTTGCCATCGGCGTCATGAGAAGCTTGATATCTTCCTGGGTGTAGCCAAAGGCCTGTTGACGGTCGAGCAAGCTTTCTCCGGCAACCGGAGCTCTTTGGCGTACGCCCGGCAAATCTTCCAGAACGATTTGGGTGCGGTGCAGCCAGTCCTTGTAAGGATTGGCGGTCGACAGCTGACGCTTGATCTCGTCGTCGGAAACGATGCGGCCTTCCTCGAGGTCGATCAGCAGCATCTTGCCTGGCTGCAAGCGCCATTTTTGAACGATACGCTCTTCGTCCACCGGCAGCACGCCAACTTCAGAGGACATGATGACAAAGTCATCGTCGGTGACGATGTAGCGGGCCGGGCGAAGGCCATTCCGGTCAAGTGTCGCGCCAATCTGACGTCCGTCGGTAAAGGCAACGGCTGCCGGACCGTCCCACGGCTCCATCATGGCTGCATGATACTCGTAAAAAGCCCGCCGGTTATCGTCCATCAGCGGGTTGCCCGCCCAGGCTTCCGGGATCAGCATCATCGCAGCATGTGCAAGCGAGTAGCCGCCCATGACAAGAAATTCCAGGGCGTTGTCGAAACAGGCCGTGTCCGACTGGCCTTCATAGGAAATCGGCCAGAGCTTGGAGATATCATCGCCGAGCAGTGTTGAGGAGACAGAGGCCTGACGCGCGGCCATCCAGTTGACGTTTCCTCGAAGCGTGTTGATTTCGCCGTTATGAGCAACCATCCGATAGGGATGGGACAGGTCCCAGGAAGGGAAGGTGTTCGTGGAGAAGCGCTGGTGAACAAGCGCAAGAGCAGAGGTGAACCGCTCGTCTTTCAAGTCCGAATAATAGGCGCCGAGCTGATAGGCGAGGAACATGCCTTTATAAACGATCGTGCGGCTCGACAGGGAAACGATATAGAAGCCCTTGGAGACTGCATCGGTTTCAGCGCGCACAGTGTTGGAAATCACCTTGCGCAATACATAAAGACGGCGTTCGAAAGCGTTCTGATCGTCGCTTGCGGATTTGCGGATGAAAAGCTGCCTGGAAACAGGTTCTGTCGCGGCGATATCCGGAGCTTTTGACAGCGAGGAATTATCGACCGGCACATCGCGCCAGCCGATCATCTCCTGGCCTTCCTCGGCGATGGCACGATCTACGATTTCTTCACATTTGGCACGCAAAGAGTCGTCTTGAGGCAAGAAGACGAAACCGACACCGTATTCACCTTCGGTCGGCAACGGTGTGCCCGCCTTTGCCATCTCTTCCGCAAACAAGGCGTGCGGAATTTGCACCAGCATGCCGGCGCCATCGCCCATCAGGGGGTCTGCACCAACCGCACCGCGGTGGGTCAGGTTTTCAAGAACCTGCAATCCATCTGAAACGATCTTGTGTGATTTCGCACCCTTCAGGTGGGAAACGAAACCCACGCCACAGGCATCATGTTCGCGCGACGGATTGTAGAGCCCTTTGTCGGCGGCCGTGCTCAGTCGTTCGGCAAGTGTTGCGTTCGCAGCGGTTCTTCCGTCCGCGCTCCCGGCTTGCATGGCTGTGCTGGTCGTCAGCTCTTTAATCGTCATGTGCGCCCTCACTGTTTACCCCAGTGCCGCCGTGGCTGAAGCGTCCGGTTCCGTTCGGGTCGCATTCCATCAAGAATGCGGCTCGGCGAACCCTGGCTTAGCTGCCCCGGCTCTGTCGTTGTATTTACCGCGCCGGCTTCTTAACACAAACCGCCGCATTGACGCAGCGGAGTTACCGCTGCCGGAACGTTTCGTTCCGCTTTTCGCAGATCCATCTGAATCACACGAATGGTCATCCTGATCATTGCTCCAGCCTGTTCATTACCGCAGGTCCGGATTTACCGCAACAATTGGGACAGTATCCCTGTCCTATTTCAGGCGGCGCGAACATGACAGATTTCTCAGTCAGGAGCAAGGGTGTTTCTTGCCGTGCGCATTATAATTGTTTCGCGCAAAAAGTTCCATGTGTCCGGATAGCTCAAATGCGAGGTGTTTTGTGTAAGAATCTTGCGTCTGGTAATCTTTGTGGGCATGTGCTCGCAAAATAGTCACAGCCGTTTGATTTCCTATTTATCGGCAATATGCTCATGTACAGGTTGAGCCGCGCTGCTCGCCGCAAAGCGTTGGCCAATACTGGATCTAAGGTTCGACCAGAGGAGTTTGAAATGAAGCATAAGGCTATGACCGCTGCAATCGTCGCAGGTGCCGTCGCAACAGCTGTTGCAGGTCTGTCCACCACGACCACCCCGGCTCAAGCGCAAGCCAAAGAAAAGTGCTATGGCGTTTCCCTGAAAGGCAAGAATGACTGCAAAGCCGGTGCCGGCACGACCTGCGCAGGCACTTCCACAGTCGACTATCAGGGCAATGCCTGGACATTGGTTCCAAAAGGCACATGCGTCAGCATGGAACTGCCGGGTGACCGCAAGGGTTCCCTGACTGAGCTTAACCGCGACCTTCCTGAAGCCTGATTTTCTGGCTGACAGGGCCGTATCACGGCTGAGATTTCAGGCAGGCGGGCAACCGTCTGTCTGCCTGACAACCAAGTCTCCCTATGGAGCCCATCATGTTTCCAGACAGCCCGAGCCAGACCCCGACGCGGATTGATGCTTCAGTCCCGGCAAGAGCCGGAGCTGGCCTGAAGGCTGAACATATTGCCGAGATACTCGAGACATCTGCCGACATCGGGTTCTTCGAAGTTCATGCGGAAAACTATATGGGCGACGGTGGTATGCCGCATCGCCAGCTGGAGGCAATTCGGGAGAAATATCCACTGTCTCTCCATGGTGTCGGGCTTTCGATCGGCGGCGAGGGGCCGCTCGACCGCGATCACCTTCAACGTCTTGCCGTCTTGAACAAACGCTACGAGCCAGGTCTTTTTTCCGAACACCTGGCCTGGTCGTCCCATGAGACCACTTATCTGAACGATCTGTTGCCTGTTCCCTATGACCAGGAAACACTCGATCGGGTCTGCGACCATATTGACGAGGTTCAGGAAAGCGTCGGGCGCCGTATGCTCCTGGAAAATCCGTCCACCTACGTCGCTTTCGCGCAAAGCACCATGAGCGAACTGGATTTCCTCAAAGAAATCACGCGCCGGACTGGATGCGGTCTGTTGCTTGACGTGAATAATGTCCATGTGTCCTGCACCAATCATGAGAGATTGGCGCTGGATTATCTTGATGCTTTTCCGATTGGCGCGGTTGGCGAAATCCATCTCGGCGGCCATGCGCCTGACCAGGATGATGCAGGGCGTTCGCTGTTGATCGATGCTCATGACCGGGAAGTCGATCAGGCGGTCTGGGCGCTGTATGAGCACCTGATCGCCAGCACCGGAGCAATTCCGACCCTGATTGAATGGGACAATGATGTGCCAGCCTGGCCGGTCTTGATGTCAGAGGCTCAGGCAGCAGATCGGATTCTTGCCGACAACAGTCGACCCAGCATTCGGCGCGTTGGCTGATATGTGCGCAATGGCGACCAGTGACAAAGTCGATGAAACGACTTTTTGCGAAGCTCTTTTCGATCCCGAGAGCAGCACGCCGGTGGGTCTTGTCGGACCTGATGGCGAAACTGCGCCCAAGCGCTTCAGCGTCTATCGTAACAATGTGGTCGTGAGTTTGTGCGACGCGCTTGGAGACACCTTTCCGGCCGTCAAAAATCTGCTCGGCGATGAATATTTTGGCGCGCTTGCACGCGCTTTTGTAACAAGGCACCCTCCGAAATCGCCGGTGTTGCTGCACTATGGGGCCGATTTCGCCGGTTTCGTGGAAAGCTTTCCACCTCTGGAAGCTTACCCCTATCTTGCCGGCGTTGCCCGCCTCGAGTGGGCCTGGTTGCAGGCTTATCATGCAACCGACCAGGTTCCGCTTGACCCGGCCAGACTGAGCTCTGTAGATGCTCAATCGGTCGGCGCGGTCCGCTTCAGAAGGCATCCGGCAGCGCAAGTCGTTGTTTCACGTTGGCCTGTCTGGGACCTCGTCCGTGCAAATCGCTTTGATCCGAGTGCCGATATTCAGATCGATCTGCAACTGGCTCAGTCCGTGCTGCTTACCCGTCCGGAATTGAGCGTCGACATGTTGCTGCTCCGGCCCGGAGCCGACATTTTCGTTTGTGCGCTTTTCGACGGCGCCATGTTGGCCGATAGCGCAGAGGCTGCGCAAAAAGCCTTCGAAAATTTTTCACTGTCTGATTGTCTTTCGGACTGTCTTTCAACTGGAGCATTTGCGGATCTCGACGTAGCCTGAGGAACAGGGGCGAGGTCCGTCACAGGAAGGGGGAATTCATGGGTGCGTTGATTGGTTTCTTCGTACGATTGTACACAATGGTATTCGGCGCAATTGAGCGCCTGACGAACGGCTGGTTTCTCGGACTTGCCGCCAGATTCATCTTTGCGGCCGTTCTGCTCCAGTTTTTCTGGAATTCAGCGCTGACCAAAATCGGTGGAAGTGTTGCCAACATTTTCACACCGACCGCAGGTGCCTATGCGCAGATGCTGCCGCAATTGATGGAACAGGTCAGCTACGATACCAGTCAGATTGCCTTCTTTCCCTATGGACTTATCGTGCTTTTGGGCACCTGGGGTGAATTCATCTTGCCCTTGCTTGTTGTTGTCGGGTTGTTCACACGCTTTGCAAGCCTTGGCATGATCGTCTTCATCATTGTCATGACCTACGTGGATATCACCGGCCACGGTGCGGATGCCAAGACAATCGGTGCGCTCTTTGATGGTGAACCCTATGCGATCATCTCTGATGACCGGCTGTTGTGGATCTTCCTGCTGCTCGTTCCGACCCTCAAGGGCCCCGGCGTGATTTCTCTCGACTGGCTGCTGGGTTCCTACTACCGCAAGCGGGAAATGTACTACGATTGATAATTCATGTTGCCGGTTGGAAGTCGACCTGATTAAACCGGCACATGAACTTTGCAAGCGACAATTGGGCGGGTGCGGCTCCGGCGGTGATGTCGGCGCTGACCCGCCATAATAATGGGTTCGCGTCGGCCTATGCCACCGACCCGCTTACCCAAAGCGTATCCGACACATTCAGTGAAATTTTTGAACGTGAAGTGGCCGTCTATCAGGTCGCAACCGGGAGCGCTGCAAACTCGTTGTCTTTAGCTGCGTATGCCAAGCCCGGGGGCGTCATATTTTGCCACCAGACAGCGCATATCCAGGTTGATGAATGCAATTGTCCCGAATTCATGACCGGCGGCAACAAGTTGGCCGGCGTTCCGGGGGCTTTCGGGAAAATGACCCCTGACGCGCTGGAAAACGCAATGGCTGCTTATCCCGACGGCGTTGTGCATCACGGCCAGGTTGCAGCGGTTTCGTTGACCCAGGCTACAGAATGGGGAACCGTCTATACGCTTGATGAAATTGCCGCGATCAAGAGTGTCGCCGGCTCGCGCGGTATGCCGTTGCACATGGATGGTGCTCGATTTGCCAATGCGCTTGTGTCACTCGGGTGCTCACCGGCGGACATGACCTGGAAGGCGGGCGTTGACGTGCTTTCATTCGGTGCCACGAAAAATGGTTGCTGGTGCGCGGAGGCCGTCGTTTTCTTCGACCTGGAAGCGGCGAAGGGATTTGAGTATTTCCGAAAACGCGGCGGGCATCTTTTTCCAAGAACAGGTTCGTGGCGGCGCAATTTGAAGGCTACTTCGAAAACGATAACTGGATGGCGACGGCTGCTCATGCCAATGCCATGGCGTCGAGCCTCGCTGAAGGCATTCGGGAAGCTGGTGGACGCACAGCTTGCCCAGTCGAAGCAAACGAGGTCTTTCCTATACTCAAGCGCAGGCAATTTGAGGCACTGGAGGTCGCTGGTGCGAAACTCTATGAATGGCCAGCCGATGATTTGCCAAGTGATGCCAAGCCTGCTGACGATGAAGTCTGTTTGCGCATGGTGACAAGTTTCGCCACCGTTGAAGCTGATGTGGACGCGTTCTTGAGTGTCCTTGCGGACACCGTCTGAGCGCCGGTTCGAGACCTTTCAGAACGTCTGGCAATCAGACATCAGGAGAAAGATCAAAAGAGGCGCCTGGGTGTCCAGGCGCCTCGAAGCCGACTTTCGCAAGTTTGGTCAGCAGATTAGTGAGCAGTTGTTTCAATCTGCTTGGCGGAACCGCTCGTGATATCGATCTTGCGCGGTTTCATTGCTTCAGGGATCTCCCGAATGAGATCGACATGGAGCAGTCCGTTTTCGAGGCTTGCGCCATCGACACGGACATGTTCAGCGATCTGGAAACGGCGTTCGAACGTGCGAGATGCGATGCCGCGGTAGAGAATTTCGCGGTCGGTATCTTCGTCAGCCTTCTCACCCTTGATTGTCAGAACGTGCTCTTTGGCTTCAACCGAGAGTTCGTCTTCGGTAAACCCGGCGACCGCCATGGTGATGCGGTAGGTGTTTTCGCCAGTGCGTTCAATGTTGTAAGGCGGATAGCTGGGGGTTTCATTGCCGGCGGAATCCAGCATTGAAAACAAACGGTCAAACCCGACGGTGGACCGATAAAGCGGAGAAAAATCCAAGTGACGCATGTGTAGTGTCCTCTCTTTGAGCAACGGTTACTTCACTTCATAGTGCTTTCCATCATCCCCCATATTGGCGGGACAGGATCGCGCTGCAGACCCGTTCGAGGCGCCTGCAACAAGGAATCTGGGAATTCCTGATTTTCATTTCAAGAGGCTTTCTGGCCGGACGTCTTTCAGATGAACGGCGGATGAACGGAGCCTTCCGATTGGGTTCAAGTGGCCGGGTGCATCTTGTGGCCAACGTCAGCACGGCGCTGACGGCTCAGTCAGGAGAGATGAAAAATGCTTGCCACTCTTTCGAAATTTTCTGCCCCGATCGCCGGTGCCGTTCTGCTTGCGTCCGTCGGTTTTGTTTCCTCCGCCAGTGCGGCTCCCCTGGCCAGTGGGGCAAAGTTCCATCAGCCGCAATCCGAGCTGATCGTGAAAGTCGATCACCGTAAGCACAAAAAACATCGCGGACAGCGTGGCTGGGACGACCGTCGCGGCGGTTGGGGTTACCACGAGATGGGCCCGCGCCAGATCCGCCGCAGCTTGCGTCATCGTGGCTTTCACAAAATCCGGATCCTGGATCGCCGTGGCCCGATGTATATTGTCAAAGCCCGTGCCTGGGGTGGTCAGAAGTTCCGTCTGGTAGTTGATTCAAGGTCAGCGCAGATTGTCCGGAGCCGCCCGGTCGGAGGTCATCGTGCACAGTGGGGTTGGCAACAACGCTGGTAATGTGACGTGAATTTCTTTGGCTTTCAGGGCCGGTCCGACGGGGCCGGCCTGAAGTTTGTTGTGAGCCACGGCGAAGACCGCTATCACAGTTATTCGTTGCCTTAGCTTTTCAAAAGGGGCCGCATGAGCCTTTTCCATCATCCCGACAATCCAGTTCCCGAGGGAACGCAATCCGGATTTGTCGACACGGCAGACGGTGTCAAAATCCGTTTTGCCCACTGGCCTGCAAGAGGACCGGCCCGCAAGGGAACCGTTACGCTGTTGCAGGGGCGGGCGGAATTTATCGAAAAGTACTTCGAAGTTGTCGAGGGTCTGCGGGATCGAGGTTTCAATGTCGTGTCTTTTGATTGGCGCGGCCAGGGCGGTTCCCAGCGTTTGACCCGTAATCCCAGGCGAGGTCACGTCTCGAATTTCAAGAAATACAGGCTCGATCTTCGAACGATTCTCAAAGACATTTCGCTGGCAACTTACCCTGGGCCGCATTTTGCATTGGCCCATTCTACGGGTGGCCTTGTCGTACTGTCTGATTCAGAGCGGCTGCGAACCATGCTTGACCGTGCAGTGATCACCGCACCTCTGCTTGGAATTCCGTCCGGGACCTGGGCGCCTGACATTTCTGCAGCGCGCCGTTGGCTTGTCAGAAAACTGACTTTTGGCGTGCTCGGTCAACCGCCGTTGAAAGCGCTTTCGCCCAAAACCTCCGGATTGATTGAAAAAGTGGGGTTTCCGCTGGCACGCGTCTTTTCAATGATGGGTCTTGGACGTCTCTTTGTTCCAGGTGGCAACGGTCAGATCCTGGTTCCTTACGAATCCAACAGGCAAACATCCGATAAGGTGCGATTTGCGAGGTTCAACAAGGTGCTTGAGGCAGCACCGGAACTTGGCGTTGGGGCGCCAACCATGGGCTGGTTGGCGGCTGCGGCCCGCACCATGCTGTCATTGCGCAAGCGCAATGCTGGACCTGGCATAAAGCTGCCGTGCCTGATCCTGGCCGCAGGGGCTGACAGGGTCGTATCAACACCCCAAATCGAAGATTTTGTTTCGCGGGCGAAAGCGACCGCATATGTCGAAATTGCTGGTGCGGCTCACGAGCTGATGATGGAGCAAGACATCTATCGCGACCAGTTCTGGGCCGCGTTCGACGCGTTTGTTCCAGGCCTGGAAATGGAACTGGAACTTCAAAAATCGGGACTTTAGCTGGCCTTCGCCAGTTCTCTAAGCAATATGTCGTGCAGGTGAGGGTCACCGGAGGCGACAATCTGGCCTCCATCGGCAGGTGAGCCTCCTGTCCATGTCGTGACAACGCCGCCTGCGCCCTCAATGATCGGCACCAGAGCGACGATGTCGTAGGCCTGAAGGCCAGACTCTATGACTGCGTCGCCATGGCCGGCCGCCACCATGCAATAGGCGTAGCAGTCGGTGCCATAGCGCGAGAGCTGTGCAGATGCTTCAATACGGTCGAATGCGGGCCGTTCGATCTCAGTAAACAGTGCCGGGGTTGTCGTGAAGAGGGTTGCGGCTTCGAGGCTCTTGCAAGCTCGGGTCTTGATCGTCATCCGGCCAAGGGAGCCCTGATACCAGGCGCTGCTGCTGTCTCCGCCGAAACGTTCACCGATATAGGGCTGAACCATCATGCCGAGGCTGGGACGGCCTGCTGTTTTCAGGCCGATCAATGTCCCCCAGGTTGGCAATCCGGTGATGAATGCTCTGGTGCCGTCGATCGGATCGAGCACCCAGACATTCTCGGCTTCGAGATTTTCAGGTCCGTGCTCCTCACCGAGAATGCCGTGATCGGGATATTCACTGTTGATCAGGGTGCGCATCGCCGTTTCGCCGTTCTTGTCGGCAATGGTGACCGGGTCAAACCCGGTGTCCCACTTGTTGTCGACAGCAAATCCTTGCCGGAAGTGCGGCATGATCGCGTTGCTTGCAGCGTCCGCAAGCTTGTCAAGAAATGGTGCAAACGTGTTGCTACTGGCTTTGAACCCGTCCGACATTCATCTCTCCCTGGTGAGGGGTAAATCGGTTGAAAAGTGGTGATTTGCCGTCTGTATAACTGTTTCTGCTGAAAATTACCTCAGCAAAACCGGTTTAGTTGCATATTGTTTGATCAGATTTCGAACCGCTTTGGGCTTGACCTTTGTGCGGTGCAATGCAATTTTATTGCGGTGCGATACGTTGTATTGCATCGCCCTCCTTGGGCGTTTCCTCCCTAGACTCGGGCCGCCTCATTTGAGTGCGGCCTCTTTTTTTGTCCGGGGCTATTCGGCGGCGATCGAATCGGCAGGCAAGGCAGCGTCCGGCATGGCAGTCAGCTCCAGGGCGAAGGTCCTCAAGTTGTTGAAGAGCTCGCCGAACCCGGCGGAAGGTTCCTGAGTGGTCTCGTTGAGATAAAGGCCACGATTGATTTCGATCTGAAGCGCGTGCAGGCCACTGGCCGGTCTGCCATAGTGTTCCGTGATGAAACCGCCAGCATAAGGTTTGTTCCGGCTAACGGTGTAGCCAAGGTTTCGCAGGATCGTGCAGGCAAACTCGGTCAAATCACTGCTGCAGCTTGTTCCATAACGGTCACCGAGAATGAAGTCTGGCCGACTGTCGGTCGTCTGGCATTTGATGGTCGATGGCATGGAATGGCAGTCGATCAGCACCGCATACCCGAATGTGACATGGGTCTGCGCAAGGAGCCGTCGCAAGGTCGAGTGATAGGGCTTGTAGATTTCCTCGACCCGCCTGAGGGCTTCTTCAACAGGCAATTTGTGGCGATAGATCTCGTGATTTTCACTCACGATCCGGGCAACAGTCCCAAGGCCTCCCGCCACCCGGATAGAGCGGACATTTGCGTAGGACGGCAGCCGTCCGTCAAACATCTTGGGATCGAGCTCGTATGGCTCTCTGTTCACATCGAGATATGCCCGGGGGAAGTGGGCCCTCAGAAGCGGTGCGCCCATGGGAATGACATGTGCGAAGAGATCGTCCACATAAGCATCTTCAGAGCGCCGAATGGATTTTTCGTCCAGACGCGACGATGCGAGGAAACTTTGAGAATACTGCCGGCCGGAATGGGGCGAATTGAAAACGTATGGCAGGCGCTGATCAGCAGGGCAAAGTACGTCGAACGCCGGATAGCCGTTGAAGTCGGCTTCAAGAGACGTTTGCAAGGAGGGCGGTTTCTTATTCGTCAAATGCCAGGTTCCGGTTATTGCCCTTATGACAAGTTGACCCATGGTGCCAAGGAATCAACACGCAGTCCACAGTGTTGATATCAAAAGCTTAGGAGAACCAATTCTGGCTATCATTCTGTGGAATTCGGGCTATAACCGGCAGAAGGAGCTCTGAAATTCGCTCCGGATATCAAAAATAAAGGGAAATGGTCATAAACGATGTCGCGTATCCTGCTAGCCGAAGATGATAATGACATGCGCCGCTTTTTGGCGAAAGCTCTGGAAAACGCCGGCCATGATGTTGTGTCTTTCGATAACGGCAAAAGCGCTTACGAGCGTTTGCGCGAGGAGCCCTTTTCCCTGCTGTTGACCGATATCGTGATGCCGGAGATGGACGGGATCGAGCTCGCAAGGCGCGCAACGGAACTGGATCCGGATCTGAAGGTGATGTTTATAACCGGCTTTGCAGCAGTGGCCCTGAACCCTGAATCGGATGCGCCCAAGGATGCAAAAGTTCTGTCTAAGCCCTTCCATTTGAAGGATCTTGTGCAGGAAGTCGAACGCATGCTGGCGGCCTGATACCAAGTACCTGAATTGGCCGCTGCCGGACATGTGATAATTTGCCGGTTCGGTGAAAAAGGGGGTTGCACAGATCTGCGTTCCCCGCTATATCGCACTCCACCACGGCGTCGGGGCGCCAGACTACCGAGATATTCGGGCGTGTAGCTCAGCGGGAGAGCACTTCGTTGACATCGAAGGGGTCACAGGTTCAATCCCTGTCACGCCCACCATTTTTGCGCTGATTGATGGTTTCAAGAGGCGCGGGTTGATCAGAAGACAGGCGCATTTGCTGCAGCTGCTTTTAAGAACAACCCAGTCGAATGTGAGCGCCGCAGGCGCTCATTTGGTTTAGAGAAGCAGGACCCTTAAGAGGGGGACAGTGACATGAAGATCAAAAACTCGCTTAAAGCGCTGATGGGCCGTCACCGCGACAACCGTATGGTTCGTCGTAAAGGCCGCGTCTACATCATCAACAAGAAAAACCCGCGTTTCAAAGCACGCCAGGGCTGATCTTGCCGGTGCGATTGTGCGTCGGATTCGTTGATTCCCGTTTGTCTGGAAGCGCTTAGCAGGCAGCTTTCAGGGCGGTACAGATGATTCCCTGCCGTGCGCACCAAGATGTGTAAATTTCCCGGATTGACCGCCGCATCTAACGACCCATAATCGTTGGATGCGGATTTTTGTGTTTGCCATCGTTTTTTTTGTCGGTTCCGGGATCGCCGGTGCTCAACCCGTTCCCGATCTTGGACCGGATGTGGACCCTCCGTCGGCAGAAGACTTCAACCCGATGCCTGAAGACCTTCCGCAAGACGGCGGGCAGGTTGTTGTTGAGGACGCGGATCCGGAGGAGGAGCAGTCCAGGCTGGACGAGCTTTATGCAGAGCTTGCAGATACGGACGACACGAACGCTGCGGCGCGTATAACACGCGAAATCCAGCGCATCTGGATGGATTCTGGCAGTGACACCGTTGACGTGCTGATGTCGCGTGCGGGCAAGGCACTCCAGGCAGACGACCACGGACTTGCTCTTGATCTGCTGGACGTTGTGGTGGTTTTGAAGCCATCTTTTGCGGAAGGCTGGAACCGCCGTGCGACCGTGCACTACATGCGAGAGGACTTCGGCAAATCGCTGGTCGACATCGAGCGGACGCTTGCGCTTGAACCTCGGCACTGGGGCGCTTTGTCGGGATTGGCAATCATTCAGCGGCGGCTTGGTTTTGAGGACAGCGCTCTGGAAACATTCAAGCGTGCGCTTGAGGTCAATCCAAGCCTGGAGAATGCCACCAAGGCTGTGGAGGATCTTGAAAAAGACGCTGAGGGTGAACCAGCCTGACCTGACAAACGTACCGTTTCCATTCCGATAAACGGTATGTTGAAATGTTTGTTGTTCGCTTCACCATGTATTTTTTGTTGCTGATCTCGGTTCTTCTCATCCTGTCCGCAGCCTATACAGCCTGGCGTGTCAGTCAGATTTCTGCGGCGCATCAGCCCGACGGCAGCTTTGCCGAAATCGATGGCGTCAAACTCCATTACCATCTGTTTCCTGCGGACAATCAGGACAGTGACGCACCTGTCCTGGTGTTCATTCATGGGGCCAGCGGCAATGCCTATGACCCCATGATCGCGTTCAAGGATGCGTTTGACGGCAGGTATACGACCCTCTTTGTGGATCGGCCGGGTCTCGGGTTCTCGGAACGCGATTTTGAACGGCACAGTTCGCTTGAAGGACAAGCCGGAGTTATTGCCGGGTTGCTTGAATATCTTGACATAAAGAAGTCCATTGTTGTTGGACATTCTTTCGGAGCCGCGGTCACTGTCGTTCTTGGGCTGACATATCCAGAACGCATCGCGGGGCTGGCATTTATCGCACCCGTCAGCCATCCCTGGCCAGGTGGCGTGGACTGGCACTATTCGATGGCTGCCCTTCCGATTGTCGGTGACCTCTTTACAAGAACTTTGACGCTACCACTTGCAGAACGCCTTGCTCCCGCAGCCATTCTCCGGGTCTTCGCCCCTGGGCAGGCGCCGGAACGTTATGCCGAACGGATAAACCTGCCGCTCTTGTACAGGCCGCAGTCTTTCCGGGCGAATTCAACCGACATAGCGACGCTGAAACCGCAAGTCACGCGGCATGCCAAATCTTATCACAAGATTGGACAACCGGCATTGGTTGTCACTGGCGCGGACGACACGATTGTCTGGCCGTCGATCCATAGCAAGGGGTTGCGCCGAGACTTGCCAAACGCTGAACTGATCGTTTTGGAAAACGCTGGCCACATGCCGCATCATCTACGCAATGACAAGGTCATCGAGGCGCTGGGAACCCTGATCGACCGCGTGAAGGCCGCGCCTGGTGAAATTCAGGGGACTGCGAGGAAGCCTCAATTGCGCGAACCGGCATGAAAAAGGCGGCCCATGGCCGCCCTTTCAATTCTGTGATGACTTAGTCTCGGTGTTTCAACCGATTAGACCCTCAAATGCCGCCCTGACCATCGTTGCCGACAAATGCAATGCGCAACAGGTTTGTGGATCCCGGTGTGCCAAACGGGACGCCGGCAGTCACGATGATCCTTTGGCCTGGCTTGGCGAACTGTTCCGAATAGGAAATTCGGCAGGCACGATCGATCATGTCTTCCTCGTTGGCGGCATCTTCACTGACGACGCAGTGCAGGCCCCAGCCAAGTGCAAGTCGGCGCGCTGTTGCCAGGACCGGTGACAGAACGATCACCGGGCACGCGGGCCGTTCACGAGAGGCACGCAATCCCGTTGCGCCCGATGTCGTGTAACAGACAACAGCCGCCAGATTGAGCGTCTCGGCAATCTGCCGTGCAGCCGCGGAGATCGCGTCGGCACCCGTTGCTTCAGGCTCGGCGCGCTGTGCATAGATGATGTTGCGGTAGTTGTTGTCCTGTTCAACCTGCTGGGCGATTTTGTCCATGGTGGCAACCGCTTCAACAGGGAAATCGCCGGCAGCCGATTCAGCTGACAGCATGACTGCATCAGCGCCTTCGAAAACGGCGGTGGCAACGTCGGAGACTTCCGCGCGGGTCGGGACAGGTGCAGAAATCATGGATTCCAGCATCTGGGTGGCAATCACGACCGGCTTGCCGGCACGGCGGCAGGCACGCGTGATCTGCTTCTGCAGCCCTGGAACCTGTTCCAGCGGCATTTCCACGCCAAGGTCACCACGGGCAACCATGATTGCATCGGACAGTTCAATGATTTCGTCCAGGCGACCGATTGCCTGAGGCTTTTCGATCTTTGCCAGAACTCCAGCGCGTCCACGCGTGATCTTGCGGACTTCGGCCAAGTCGTCAGGGCGCTGCACAAAGGAAAGGGCTACCCAGTCGACATTTTGTTCCAGTGCGGCGATCAGGTCCTTGTGGTCCTTCTCGGTCATCGCACTCGTTTTGATTTCGGTGTCGGGAACACTGATGCCCTTGCGGTCCGAAAGCTTGCCACCAACAATCACTTCAGTAACAGCTTTGGTTGCTGTGGCTTCAATGACTTTCAACTGGATCTTGCCGTCATCGAGCAGCAGGCGGTGACCTGGCTCAAGCGCTTCCAGAATTTCCGGATGCGGGAGGTGGACCCGGTTGATGTCGCCGCCGGATTTGTCTGCGTCCAGCGTAAACGTTGCGCCGTTTGCCAGCATGACGGGGCCACCTGTGAATGTTCCCACACGCAGCTTTGGTCCCTGAAGGTCAGCCAGAATTCCGATCGGCCTCCCGATTTTCTCTTCGACAGAACGGATACGCTCAACGAGCATTTTCAGACGGTCATGATCTGTATGACTCATATTGATGCGGAACACATCCGCACCTGAGCGATACAGTTTTTCAATTATGTCTTGTTCTGAGGAAGAGGGTCCGAGAGTTGCTAAGATTTTGACTCGTCGGTTTCGCCTCATCGCCCACCTGTTCCTTGTTGCACGGGTTCGGTCAACTGGACTGTCCAGCTGCTCTGTTCGCCCGTGTCGATTTCAAAAAAGCCTGTCCGCTCAAATCCGCGAGCCACACAGTCTTCAATTCCGCGAATGGTGAACTCTTTCTCCCGGGTGCACATGAATGCCCGGCCGCCCCATTCGCCAAACTGGTCGTAATCAACTGCGTAGATGTAATAGTATCGTGACACCAGCGCGCCCGGGACCAGCGTCTCGCAAGAATTTGATGCGAGGTTCCACCAGCCTTCGGTGACCCAGTCGGTCTTGTCTTTGTAGCCTATGGCGACACCGACCTGACTGTCTGTCTTGTTGCACAGGCGCAAATCGGCCCTGGCGTCTTCACTTGATGCGGAAAAAGCAGCACGGTCAAAAGTCCGGTCAAGGCAGCTTTCATGGGCACACCAATACGTGCCCGAGACCCACCCTGGTACCGTTCCCCAACCTTAAACATATGCAGTCGTTCACTTTGCTGCTTTACAGACATTCGCTTTTTGCGTGGACAAGGGGGTCTTGTCAACGTCGTTAACAGGATACGGATGGCTTTCGCCCAGACTTAATCCCGAAATCGCCCCTTGAAATTTGCCCGGAAGGACGATTACCCCACCTATGAAGTCAAAAATGGGGCGGGAACAAGGCCGTTGGGACCCTGATAGAAGTTAGCCATCAACAAACCGTATACAAAGTGGGTCTTTCCTCAGGAAAGAGGCTGAAAATAAAGCCGTTTTCCGACGTGCACCCGATTGCCGGATGTTGAGAGACCGGTCCTCCCGAATCGGACGGAGGACAGATTATTATTCAGGCTTGGTTCCGGAACGAGTTTGCCGTAAACCTGTCGGCCTGCGCCTGCAGACGCCTTCAGATTTTCCACGACGCGAGAAATGATAGAAACAGCAGCCGAGGCTGGCGAAGCTTTTCAGCCAACAGAATACATACCTGGAGACTTCAGTTCCGGCCTTCTGCTGTTGTGTGACCATGCGCGCAATACAGTACCCCCAGGCTATGGCGACCTTGGAGTTCCCGCTGAACAGTTTCAGCGGCATATCGGCTACGACATTGGAGCGCGCGCCGTTACCCTTGAACTTGCCAGGCGTTTGGAAGCGCCGGCCTGCCTGACGACATTTTCACGTCTCTTCATTGATCCCAATCGCGGCGAAGACGACCCGACATTGATCATGAGATTGTCAGACGGCGCGGTTGTGCCGGGAAATGCCGGGGTTGACGCGGCTGAAAGAGCGTATCGCATCCAGGCGTTTCATGAGCCCTATCACAGCCTCATAGATGCTACGCTCGAAGCCATGAATGCGGTGACGGCGCCGCCGGTAGTGGTGTCGATCCACAGTTTCACGCCCGTCTGGCGCGGCGTGCCGAGACCGTGGCACGCGACGGTTCTCTGGGACTGTGACCCACGCGCAGTCAAGCCGATGCTTGCCGGGTTGCGCGCGCAAGACGACCTCGTTGTCGGTGACAATGAGCCTTATGACGGTGCACTCAAAAACGACACAATGTATCGGCACGCAACGCGCAATGGCCTTGCTCATGTGTTGCTCGAATTGCGGCAGGATTTGATCGCCGACGACAGTGGCGCCAAGGAGTGGGCCGATCGTTTGGAGCCAACTTTGCGGGCAATTGCGCAAATGCCGGATTGCCGGAAGATTCAACACTTCAAATCGCGCAGCGACACTGACTAAACGCCGCGAATTTGGCTTGAACTGGAAGATCCAGGGAGGTTTGCATAATGGACGAACAGACAAAACTCGAACTAGAAGCCGCTGTGTTCCGACGTCTCGTCGAGCATCTGCGTGGAAGAACCGATGTTCAGAACATCGACATGATGAACCTTTCGGGTTTTTGCCGGAACTGTCTTTCCAACTGGTATCAGGACGCAGCTGCCGAGAAGGGACTGCCATTGGAGAAGGCGGATGCGCGCGAGATCGTTTACGGCATGCCCTATGACGAATGGAAGTCCAAGTATCAGACCGAAGCGAGTGCTGAACAGACGGCGGCTTTTGAAAAAGCAAACCTCAGCACTGATCGGTGGCACGATTGCCGGTCATTCATCGCTTGACGGACATCACCGAGTCTGGCAGGGCACACGCAATTTTCATGGAACCCGTCAGGCAAGCAGATTTCAGCCTTCCGGGGACACATTGACTGTCAAGAAAAATGAAGAAGGAGAACTAAGTTCATGTCCGATCCGGGTGGAGTAGCAGCAGATCAATTGCGCGCATTTGTCGAGCGTATCGAGCGGTTGGAAGAAGAGAAAAAGGTCATCTCTGACGACATCAAGGACGTTTACGCTGAAGCAAAGGGTAACGGCTACGATGTAAAAATCCTGCGCAAAGTTGTCTCACTCCGCAAGAAGCAACCTCATGAGCGTGAGGAAGAGGAAGCGGTGCTGGACCTCTACATGCATGCACTTGGCATGGCGGCGCCGGCGGCTTCCGATTCAGAAAGCTGACTTCAAGGTGGGCTCTATAGCCGGCCACGACGAAAAAGAGCGGCCCCATGGGCCGCTCTTTTTTTGTCTTAATTCGTCAAGAACCTGAAGCGTTATCGTGCAAAACGCACTGGAAGCACAACCACCGCAGGGCCATCGAAGCGGTCTGTTCTAAGCCCGCCATAAGGTGCGCGATCAAAGCTTGCGGAGACGAACCGGTTGCCCGGCATCATGACGTTCTTCAATGCGCGCTGGTTGGGGTGGCTCAATGACGCAAATGCCTGGTGACGGGTGGTTCCAGCACCTGACAAAAGCGTAGACCCTGATTTGTCGGGCAGGCTGGCGAAGCCGGCCAGCGGATCCACGATCTGATCACGTGGAATGCGTCCCGACAGTGAGGGCTGTACCGGTGCCGGCCGGTCTGGATTGGCTGATTGAGGGCGCGCTTCGGACTGACGTTGACCGGTGATGGATGGCCTCAACGACCGGCTCAAGGCAGGCGGTGTCGCAGCTGCCGAAGCATAAGCCAGCGTTGTTTCAGGCCGTGGCGCGGGTAATGGCGAAGGAACTCTGGTTCCGGTGGCCGCCGCAATTGCCGCGACAGGGTCGGTGACGGGAGCGGAGGCAGGAACCGGAATGGAACCGGTTGTTCCCAAAGTTGCCGCTGCAAGCTGTGCGGCTTCGCTGAGGCCCTGATCAGGTTTTTGAGAAGGCGCGCGTGCGACCTGGAAACGACTGTCGATGACCGCGTTGGTCGGCAGTGGCTGGCCATTTTCGATTGCAATGCGCTGCGCGTCCAGGGTGTTCGCCACTGGAGCTGCAGTGCCAATCGCTGCGGGAGGTACAGGTTCGTCGATACCGGGTTTGAACGTCGGCGCGGCACTTGCAACGAGCACAGGCGCGGTCGCTGGTTCAGGTTGTTGCTCTTCCAGTACCTTCCTGGCGGGGACCGGCGGGTTCTTCACCACGGGCGAAACGGTTGCTTGTGCCGGTGTGCTCCGCTGGTTGCCAACAGCTCCTGGACGCGCAGACCGATTGTTGTTGTCATTGTCGCCACCGAACAGACTTGCGAACAGGTTGCCGCCACCAGATGTGTTGCGCTCCTGGCCGGCTGCCGGGATCGGCGCGCCAGGCTTCGTCAGGTTCTGATCTCTTGTGCTTGATCGGCCCTGACCGGAGGATGAGCGGCTGTTGGAAGCGACGATGGTTGGGCGCGACGGTCTCTTCTTGCCGGACTTGGCTTCCGCGAGTGCAATCTTGTAGCCCTTCAGCGGTTTGCCGTCTGACGGAATATGAAGCGTCTTGCCACTTGGAAAAACCCTGGCCAGCTGAGAGCGGCTCATCTTTGGCCAGTGTCGTACCCGGCCGGTGTCCATGTGAACAAATGGCGATCCGGAGCGTGGATAATATCCGACACCGCCGATTTCCTTACGCAGACCGGCTTCTCTCAGCTTGGCAAGATTGACGCCAGGTATGTAAAAATCCATCGCCTTGCCAAGCGTGTGCTGGCTGTTTCTTGCCACGCCTGACGAACGCTTGCGGAGCATGTTGTTGGTCGCCGGTGAACGGTAGCTGGAGACGACGTAAATATGGTCTCGCGCGCCAACTTTCCGATACACTTCCCAGACAAGGTCGAGAAGTTCCGGATCCATCTTGATGATTTCGTTGCGTCGCCAATCGCGCAAGAAACGGTTGGCTTCTCGCAATCCACCTGGAAGATAGCGTCCGTTTTTCTTGAACGTGATGGATACGCGTTCTTTGGTGTGCGTGTTGTAAAGCTTAAGTGTGCGGGTCTCGGCCTGTGCTGCAGGCACAAGGCAGGCAGACGCAACAGCAAGCGCGCCTGCAATCTTCGCGGCACGTCTCAGCCATACGGCGGCGTTGAAACCAACTAACCGTTTACGCAATCTCTATCTCGCCGTTTTCGAGGGCTTGCGCCCATCCCGTGCTCCCCAGCAGGTGGGATTATTAGCTGCTGTAGGTTAAGAAGTTTTTACCCTAAATCCGCTTGTTTGATAATCGTGGCAGAATTGCAACGATGCAAGTGTGATGAGGGCAAAATCCTCCGGTCGCGCTGGATAACCGGAGAATGCGTCAAAAAATCGTCCAAATTCATTCAACTGTCCTTGAGTTGCCTCAAGTCAGGCTGCGGCATCTTTGCCGCCCTCTTCCAATCCGTATTCCTTGAGCTTCCGATACAGGGTGGAGCGCCCGATTCCGAGTCTCTTGGCAACTTCCGTCATGCGTCCGGAATAGTGATTGATGGCGGCGCGAATCAACTCTTCCTCGATGTCGGTGAGTTTTCGCACATGCCCGTCCCTGTCCAGATTGCGCATGAAACCGAATGGTGCGGCCTGCTCGAATGCTGACGTGTGTGCCGGCCGGGGTGCTGGAGTGTGCGCAGGAGCCGCTGTCACCGATGCACCGGAAATCGATGACGGTCCTTCGGATACGGCGGCCGGTGCCAGGATGCCTGAAGATACTCCAGGCTGGGTGGCGGCAGAGGCGACCTGCGGAAAATCATTTATGGTCAGCTGAGCACCATCACATAGGACCACGGCGCGGAAGACTGCATTTTCCAGCTGCCGGATGTTGCCAGGCCAGTGGTAGGCCTGAAGTAGCTCCAGAGCCTGCGGAGCGACGCCCGCAACCTGAGGCTTGCCCTCCTCGGCTGCAAAGCGGGCAAGGAAATGCCGTGTCAGGGCTGGAATGTCCTCCCGTCTGTCGCGCAGCGGCGGAATCCAGATCGGAAAAACATTCAAACGGTAATAGAGATCTTCCCGGAAAACGCCTTCCTTGACCTGATCGACCAGGCGGCGGTTGGTCGCTGAAATCAGCCTGAAATCCACCTTGACGGGCCTGCGGGATCCAATCGGGTCGATTTCACCTTCCTGAATCGCACGCAACAGTTTCACCTGCACTTCCTGGGGCAATTCACCTACTTCATCGAGAAACAGGGTGCCGCCATGTGCTTCCTGGAATTTGCCGACATGTTTGTCGACTGCACCGGTGAAGGCTCCCTTTTCATGTCCGAAAAGAATGGATTCCACCAAATTATCGGGAATAGCACCGCAGTTGACGGTCACCAGCGGTTTTGACTTGCGGTCGCTGGAGCCCTGGATAGCGCTGGCTATCATCTCCTTGCCGACGCCGCTTTCTCCCTCGATCAGAATGGGAATATTCGAAGCAGCGGCGCGTTTGCCAAGATTGATCACACGCTCCATCGCGGCTGATTGCGTAACAATGTCAGCGAATGTCAGTGTGCCGGAGACCTGTTTTCTGAAACGGGTGATCTCGCCCTCAAGGGCGGATGTCTTGAGGAGGTTGCGAATGGAAACGTTCAGGCGTTCCGGCGCAACCGGCTTGACTGCAAAGTCCTGTGCGCCGGCATTCATGACCGACACAACCGTATCGATGCCGCCATGTGCCGTCTGGACAATGACGGGTGTTGCGATCTTGTCTCCTCGCAGGCGTTCAAGCACACCCAGCCCATCCAGTTCGGGCATGACCATGTCCAGAATGATCAGATCGATCTCACTGGCCTCCGGACCAGTCATGATGCGGACGGCCTCCGCGCCGTTTTCTGCTGTTTTCGAACGGTAGCCGAATTTCTTGACGGCTTCCTGTAGCAGCCTGCGCTGGATGGGGTCGTCGTCAACGATAAGAATTTTGCCGCTGATTGCTTGCATAGCGTGCTCTGGTCGCCCTGAATTGTCTCGTTTCGAGCCATTCTGGTCGCAATTGGGTAAACAAATCGTCCAGGTGAAGGTGAAAAAGTTTTCCTTTTCCGATTGCAGGGTTGGGCCTGGCACGCCTAATTAGTCAGAAGGGCTTTTTCATTGCCTGCACTTTTGGCCGACCGTTCCCGGAGACATTCATGCCTTTCCCGACACCCGTATTCGCCGCTCAGTCTTCTGCATCGGCTGACCTTGGCTCTCTTCCGGAGTGGAACCTGAGCGATCTTTATCAGGCAGTGGATGCTCCTGAAGTCTCTGCGGACCTGAAGGAGAGCCTGGATCGCGCAAAAACCTTCGAGGCATCCTACAAAGGCCGGCTCGCAGAAATGGCCAAAGACAATGTGCCGGCGTTGGTCACTGCCATTCGTGCTTTTGAAGACCTTCAAGATCTGATGGGGCGACTGATCTCTTTTGCTGGTCTGGTCTATGCCGGTAACACCGTCGATCCTGTTTCTCAGAAATTTTATGGTGATGTGCAGGAACAGATCACGACAGCCAGCTCGCATCTGCTGTTTTTCACGCTTGAATTGAACCAGGTGGAGGATGCTGTCGTTGAAGCTGCGCTTCAGGACCAGCAGCTGGCGCATTATCGTCCTTGGATCGAAGACCTTCGCAAGGACAAACCGTATCAGCTGGAAGATCGCGTCGAGCAGTTGTTTCATGAAAAGTCAGTGACCGGGAGCAGCGCCTGGAACCGGTTGTTCGATGAGACCATGGCGTCTCTTTCGTTCAAGGTTGACGACCAGGACCTCACCATAGAGCCGACGCTCAATCTTCTGGTGGATCCCTCTCCAGATATGCGTCGCAAGGCGTCTGAAGCGCTGACGGCTACTTTCAAGGCAAACCTTGGGACTTTCACCTTGATCACCAACACGTTGGCCAAGGACAAGGAAATCTCAGATCGCTGGCGGAATTTTTCCGATATTGCCGACAGTCGACACCTGGCCAACAGAGTGGAGCGCGAAGTCGTCGAGGCAATGGTTGCTGCCGTTCGCGACGCTTATCCGCGCCTGTCGCACCGGTACTACAAGCTGAAGGCCAAATGGCTTGGCATGGATCAGCTGAACACCTGGGACCGCAATGCGCCGCTACCTGATGCCGATACCCGTGTGATCTCCTGGGAAGAAGCCAAGCAAACCGTATTGTCGGCTTACAGCGCATTCTCGCCCGATATGGCAGACATTGCAGGACGCTTTTTCGACAAGAACTGGATCGATGCACCGGCGCGCTCCGGCAAGGCGCCGGGAGCTTTCGCGCATCCGACAGTGCCGAGCGCCCATCCTTATGTCCTGCTGAACTATCAGGGCAAGATCCGGGATGTAATGACACTTGCACATGAACTCGGGCACGGGGTGCACCAGGTTCTGGCAGGGCCAAATGGTGCTCTGATGGCGCCAACGCCATTGACGCTTGCTGAAACCGCGAGTGTCTTTGGCGAAATGCTGACGTTCAAGTCCTTGCTTGCAAAGGCTTCCGATCCGCAAACGCGCAAGGTGATGCTGGCGTCCAAGGCGGAAGACATGATCAACACCGTGGTGCGACAGATCGCGTTCTACACCTTCGAGCGCAAGGTGCATTCCGAACGACGCAACGGCGAACTGACCTCAGACAAGATCGGCGAGCTTTGGCTTTCCGTGCAGGAGGAAAGCCTCGGGCCGGCGATCAAGCTGAACGAGGGTTACGAAACCTACTGGACCTATATCCCTCATTTCATTCATTCGCCTTTCTACGTTTATGCATATGCGTTCGGCGACTGTCTGGTGAATTCGCTCTATGCCGTTTATGAGGAAGCGGAAACGGGCTTCCAGGAAAAGTACTTTGATCTGTTGAAAGCTGGTGGCACCAAGCATCATTCCGAATTGCTGGTACCTTTCGGACTGAGCGCAGCTGATCCCGACTTCTGGAAAAAGGGCCTGTCCGTTATTGAACGGATCATCGATGAACTGGAAGACCTCGATAAGGCCTGAGGCGAAGTGCTGTGACGAAGGAACGGTCTGTCCACTTTCAGCACCGTCCCTATGACGGGACGAGTCAACCATTCACAGTTGGGTTGAAGCCGGTTGCGGAAAAGGAATGGCTGGAGCCTGACACCTTCCTGAAACCGCACCTTGCTGAAAAGGCCAGATTGTTCGCAGAAAGGCCCGATGACGTTTTTCGGGCCGAACCTGATACGGAGGCTGCGCAGGCCGAGGTGCTTGGACTGGTTGTGGAGCATCTGCGGCAGTTCCACGGCAGCACACATGACGTCAGTTCAAGCAGTGTCAGCATCCCCGCCGCCGGGCGGTGGATAGACTGCACAGATCTTCCGGCGTTGAAAACAGCGTCCCTGATGGTTCAGGAGGATCTTGTCCTTATGCGCCCGGGACAGGAAGGCTACCGGCTTGTTGCGGCGTCGCTGTGCTTCCCATCTTCCTGGTCTCTGGGACAAAAGTTCGGTCTGTCGATGGCCGATATCCATGAGACCGTACCCGATTTCAACGGCGCGCGCATGGGGCAGATGGTGGCGCGCCTCTTTGACAATCTTAAGCCGGGACAAATTCTTTGCAGGTTCAACTGGTCTGTCTATCCGGATGACAGGCTCCACCATCCAGGTGCTCATCACATTGAGGTGGAAGCGACTGGGCAGGTCCTGGCGTCGCTTTTCTTGCGGGTTGAAAGGCAGACCCTTCGGCGCTTGTCTGGGTCGGGCGATATCCTTTTTACGATCAAGATCCATCATGATCCGATGGCTGCCCTTGAAGGCCAGACTGACAGTTCTGACGTTGCCAGCGGGCTCTCAAGGCAATTGTTGGCGCTAAGCAACGAACAACTGCGCTACAAAGGACTGCATACTTCGCGAGATACACTTGTCGCTGCCTTGCACGAAGTCTCTGAACGGCTGCGGCATTCTGACTGACCTTGCTGCTGGATATTAGCGGCGAGATACATATTTAGTCCGGAGACACTATTTTGAGCCAACCGGGGAGAGCCCTGCAATATGCCACCGTCCAAAGACCGTGAAAGCAATCGCTTCAGCGCCAGAGTAGGGCGCTATGCCAAGGTCGGCACGAATATGGGCGGGATAGCAGCCAAAGTTGCCGGCGCCCGATTGTTTGGCATGGAGCTCGACAACGCCAAGAATGCGGCGGAGCTGGCTGAAGCGCTCGGCGGCCTGAAAGGGCCGTTGATGAAGGTAGCTCAGCTATTGTCCACTATTCCCGACGCGCTGCCGCCAGAATACACAACAGAACTCGCCAAACTCCAGGCAAGCGCGCCCCCGATGGGTTGGGCGTTCGTCAAACGGCGGATGCGGGCCGAGCTTGGTGGGGACTGGCAGAACAGGTTTGCCGAGTTTGGCCGAGAGCCGGCGGCGGCGGCATCGCTCGGACAGGTCCATCGTGCTACCGCGCATGACGGGCGAGTGCTTGCTTGCAAACTGCAATATCCCGATATGGCCTCGGCAGTGGAAGCCGATCTCAAGCAACTTCAAATGCTGTTTTCGCTGCATCGTCGCATGAGCCCGGCCATCGATACGCGGGAAATCGCCAAGGAAATCAGCGCGCGCGTTCGAGAAGAACTCGACTATGGCCGGGAGGCAGCTCACATCGCCATGTATCAGGACATATTGTCCGAAAGCGAAGAGATCAGGGTCCCGAAAGTTGTTGAAGACCTGTCGACCGGTCGTCTACTGACAATGGGTTGGCTGACCGGAAAGCCGCTTCTGGAGTTCAAGGAACATAGCCTTGATGACCGAAACCATCTGGCCAGGACGATGTTCCACGCTTGGTGGCATCCCTTTAGCCATTTCGGCGTGATCCACGGCGATCCGCATTTGGGCAACTACACGGTTTTTGAACAGGAAGGCAAACCAGCAGGCATCAATCTCCTGGACTATGGGTGCATCCGCGTCTTCCCGGAAGCCTTTGTCGAAGGCGTGGTTGATCTCTACCGTGGGCTGCTTGAGGAAGACAACGATCGTGTGGTCTCCGCCTACGAGCGGTGGGGCTTCACAAATCTCAAAAAGGAAGTCATCGAGGTTCTGAACATCTGGGCCCGTTTCATCTATGGACCGCTTTTGACGGACCGTGTGCGTTCGATAGCTGATGGTGTTTCGGCTGCAGAATACGGCCGGAAAGAAGCCTTTCGTGTCCATTCTGCACTAAAGAAACTTGGGCCGGTCACCGTGCCGCAGGAATTTGTTTTCATGGACCGTGCTGCCATCGGACTTGGCGGCGTGTTTCTGCACTTGCGTGCGGAGCTGAACTTCTTTGAGCTGTTCAATGAGCAAATAGATGGTTTTGAGGCTGCAACTGTGCGTGCGCGTCAGGATCGTGTGCTGGGTGCGGCGGGCCTTGCGAATGAAACCCATGCTGCCTGAGCCTAGTTTCTCTGTGCGGAAAACCCCGGCAAGACCAACCGGTCAAAGAGTCGCGTCCGAGAGGCGAATAATGCAATTCGGATCATTGCCGAAGGCACAGGCTTTATTGTATGTAGACTGCCGACTAAAGATTTTTTCTGGGGAACTTCATGTCTGACGAAAACGCACCTGCAATGGACTACGATGCTCACGAGCAGACTTACGAGGGGTTCATCAACTTCTCGAAAGTCGGAACGATCGCCTGCCTGAACATCGTATTGTTGCTGATCCTTTTCGGTTTTGGTGGCACGACTGCTGTTGTTTTCGGTTGGTTGATGCTGATCGCGACAATCGTTTCCTCCGGAATTGGCCTTGCTTTAGGTGCTTCAGGTTGGATCCCGCCTACTGTCGTTTTCGTCCTGACCGGTATCCTTGCGATTCTGACTGTCTGACGGATCGTCGACCCAGACACTGTGTCGGTATTGAAGGCGCGGCCATAGTCGCGCCTTTTGTTTTGGATTGAGACCTGATTGCACAGCTCATGAACCTGCCTGCTCCAACAGCGTTTCACTATGATCCTCCGATGAACCCTTACCTCAGGGTGCTTCATGTTGATGAGGAGTTGCTTGTGGTGAACAAGCCGAGCGGTCTGCTCAGTGTTCCGGGAAAGGCCCTGGAGCACTCAGACTGTATCGAAACAAGGGCAAAAGAGGCGCATGATCAGGCCCGTATCGTGCACAGGCTGGATATGGACACATCCGGCGTGATGGTCCTGGCCATGAATGGCAAGTCCCACAGGCATCTTGGTCTGCAATTTGAAAGACGGAAAACCGAGAAGACCTATATTGCCGTCGTTTGGGGCCATGTGGGCGAGGATACGGGCGAGGTGGATCTGCCGCTCGTTTGCGACTGGCCCAACAGGCCCAAGCAGATGGTCAGTTTCGAGCATGGAAGACCGGCGCAGACACGATGGCAGGTTCTTGAGCGTCATGCACAGACAACACGCCTACGCCTCTTTCCCTTAACGGGGCGCTCACATCAGTTGCGCGTTCATATGCTTTCGATCGGTCATTCGATCATCGGCGACAGGTTCTATGCGCCGGAAGAAGCCCTGGAAGCCTCAGACCGTTTGGCGCTCCATGCTGAGAGCTTGACCCTGCATCACCCTTCGAACGGTGAACGGGTCATGTTTCGAGCTGATTGCCCATTTTAGGAAAACGCAGGAACGATCAGCTTCCGACGCGGCCCAGACCCTCACGCGCGACCTGATTCGAATTGTCCAGTGTGATCGCTCGGGTATAGTTTCGCCGGGCTTCCTTTGGCTTGTTGAGCATCTCCTGTGCAAGGCCGCGATTGGCCCATGCAATTGAAGAATCCCGGTCAAGATTGACGGCCATGGAAAGATCCGAAAACGCCGTGGTCGGGTCGTTTACGGCAATATAGGAAATTCCGCGTGCGGTATAAGGTGCGCTTGCTTTCGGATTCAATCCGATTGCCGTTGCGAAGTCTTCGATGGCCTGGGGATGCTGGTTCTGAGCCTGATAAATCAGACCTCGATTGTAGAACGCACGCGCGTCGCTGCTGTCCCTGGCGATAACGGAGTTGAAATCTGAAAGGGCGGCGGAAAAATTGCCCTGCTGGCGATAGATATTTCCGCGGCCGACATAAGCGACATCGTAATCTGGCTTAATGTTGATGGCCCGGGTGTAGTCGGAAACAGCTTCCTGATTGCGTCCCATGCGACGGTAGACCAGCGCCCGGTTGGCGTAGGTCTGATAGGACTGTGGATTAAGCTGCAGAGCCCGGTCGAAATCCTCGACGGCTTTGTCGAGTTTGCCGGCTTGGCCATAGGCGATGCCGCGCGTGCTGTAGGCGCTGGCGTCGGACGGATTGGCCTCGATCACCGCTGTCAGCGACGCGATATTGGTGGCCGATCCGGCGGACTTGTTCACGGGAACGTTGTTATAAACACTGGACGTATTGCAAGCGGCCAGAAACGTTGCCAGGCTCAGAACAATGGCATGTGGCAGAAAGTTGCGCATGCGGCACATATGATCTCTTACAGTCAAGCGATAAACCATGCCGTTCTTCTGCCTCCAATTGGGCGGGAGTATGGCTAACGATCTCCGTGCGGCCGGTGTCCAGAGCTATCTCTCGCTAAACGCCAAAAAGCCGACCGTGACATCGGCCGGCCTTACGGCAGTTTATTGAGATCGGCAGCGTGGGCTGCCAGGCATGCTCAAGCCGGTTCAGCGGCGAGCGGGCTTGCCAGGAAGCAGGCCTTCACGCTGTGCCCGTTTACGAGCCAGCTTGCGAGCGCGGCGGATCGCTTCAGCTTTCTCGCGCGCTTTCTTTTCAGACGGCTTCTCAAAATGACCGCGAAGTTTCATTTCACGGAAGATGCCTTCGCGCTGCATCTTTTTCTTAAGCGCCTTCAGCGCTTGATCGACATTATTGTCGCGAACCAGAACCTGCACGCGTTTTTTCCCGTTTTCGATGCGCCGCGGCCGTTCCGCAGCAAGAAAGGACTATGAGTTAAGCAAGGTCTTGCCAACAACATTTGCGTTCGGCTTTTACACTCGCATGTAACGCTTATCAACGCCCTGCAGGGCTAAGCATTCACAAGTGCAAAGAAACCTGACCGCCGCTGACGCGTCGCTCACTTTGGTGCGCTTGATACCAGAGCCCGCTGCACCTGTCCACAGTCATTCGAAAAGAAACAGGTTCTGTGGTGGACTTTTGCGCCGTTAGAGGCTGCGAAGAAATGTAGACAGCCTCTGATTTGAGGATTACTGCTGATTGGCTCTCATTTTCAAGATGTCTTTTCCAGGAGAGCATCCATCCAGCCCTGATTTTGGAGGAAACAATGGCGCGGCCAGCGTCCGGGGTCCCCGATTCGGTACAAAAACAGTCTTTGTGGCGCAGTGATATTCTGCCGACGCTGGCGCTCGGCCTGCCATTGGCCGGAGCGCAGATTGCCCAGATGGCGATCAACACGACGGATGTGCTGATGATCGGCAGGCTGGGTGCGCAGGAGCTTGCCGCCTCCGTGCTTGCCTTCAATTTTTACATGCTGCTGTGGTTTTTCGGCATGGGCCTGCTGCAGGCGGTTATTCCCCTGGCAGCACGTGCGCGCGGGCAACGCAAATTGCGGGATCTGCGCAGGGCCGTGCGCATGGGCTTCTGGATTTCGGTGCTTTTTTGCATTCCGGTCTGGTGCATTCTGTTTTTCACGGAATCGATCTTGCTGCTCCTGGGGCAGGAACCGGAACTGGCATACCTGGCCGGTCATTATATGCGCTATCTGCAATGGACCATGCTGCCAGCTTTGCTGATCATGGCCGTGCGCGGATTTTTGACCGTCATGGAACGCACCCAGGTTGTGCTCTGGGCGACAATTGCCGGTGCCGTTGTCAACGCGATCGCCGACTACCTTCTGATTTTTGGTGAATATGGCTTCCCGCGGCTGGAACTTGTTGGCGCGGGCATTGCCTCCGTTTTCAGTGCGACCACAACATTCCTGTTCCTGCTGGCGTATTCCGTTTGGCACCCCCAATTGCGCCGCTACAACATTATGGGTCGTATCTGGCGCTCGGATTGGCCCGTCTTCTTGCAGATCGTTCGACTGGGAACGCCAATCGCCTTGACCATCATAGCCGAAGGTTCGCTGTTTACGGCATCGTCAATCATGATTGGATGGCTGGGCACGCTGCCGTTGGCAGGTCACGGGATCGCACTGCAAATTGCCTCAATCACCTTCATGGTTCCCGTAGGGCTATCGGTCGCGGCCATGACCCGGGTCAGCCTTGCGGCCGGCCGCGGCGATCATGCAGGTGTCGGCAGGGCAGGCTGGACTGCGCTTTGCACGACAGTTGCCTTCATGGGGTGTTTCGCTGTCGTGTTCTGGAGCATTCCCGAAGTTCTGGTTGGATTATATCTGGATCTCAGCGATCCTGAAGCCAGTGAGGTACTTCGCTACGGTGTCTCGTTCCTGCTTGTGGCAGCGTTGTTTCAGCTAGCCGATGGCGGCCAGATCATCGGTGTCAACAATCTGCGCGGACTGGGGGATACTACGATCCCTCTGTTTTTTGCACTCTTCGGCTATTGGGTCGTTGGTATCAGCCTGTCCCTCGGCCTTGGTTTTGCCGCCGGCTGGGGAGGTGTTGGCGTCTGGTGCGGTTTGGCTGGCGGCCTTGCATCGGTCGCGGTTCTGGCAAATCTGCGCTTTGCAAAGAGGGAACGTCTCGGCCTCGTGACCTTCTGATCCCGTCAGCCGGTTTTGCTCGAAATCCGGTTGACGTGACCCATCTTGCGTCCGTCCCTGGTTTCGGCCTTGCCGTAAAGGTGCAATTTGGCAGAAGGCTCTTCCAGAACGGCCTTCCAGTCATCGGCGTCATGGCCAATAAGGTTTTCCATGACGACGTCTGAGTGACGCGTTGCAGCGCCGAGCGGCCAGCCCGCGACGGCACGAATATGCTGGTCGAACTGAGAGGTGAGACACGCATCCTGCGTCCAGTGACCGGAATTGTGAACCCGCGGAGCAATTTCGTTGACGAGCAATTGTTCGCTGCCACCGCTCTTGACCAGAAACATCTCCACGCCCATCACGCCGACATAGTCTAGGCCTGTAACGACTTTTTCAGCCATGTTCCGCGCCGCATCCAGCGTTTCCTTCGCAACACCCGCCGGCACTGTGGAGGTTTTCAGAATGTGATTTTCATGATGATTTCGGGCGATGTCGTAGCTGGCGCAATTGCCATCAAGATCTCTGGCCACGATGACGGACACTTCACATTCAAAATCAATCAGAGCCTCGAGGACGCTCGGCACATTGCCTAGTCTTTCATGGGCCATGGCGACATCATTAGGAGTGCGGATCATCAGCTGACCCTTGCCGTCATAGCCGAAGCGCCGCGTCTTCAAAACACCTTTCCCGGCAAACTCAGCAACGGCCCGGTCGACGTCCTCCTGAGAATTGATCTCCCTGAAATCTGCAATCGCAACGCCTGCATCCGACAGAAACTGTTTTTCTGACAGTCGGTCCTGGGACACGGAAAGTGCTCTCGCGCCAGGGCGTACGGCGACTTTCCGGTCAAGATGGGCGGCAGTTGGCCCCGGAACGTTCTCGAATTCGTAGGTGACAACGGAAACGGCCGCCGCAAATCGATCAAGCGCATCCACGTCCTCATAAGGAGCAACGGTGAAGTTGGAGCTGACATCGAAAGCGGGACTGTTCGGATCCGGGCAAAAGATGTGCGATTTCAACCCGAGGCTGGCAGCTGACTGCGCCAGCATCCGGCCAAGCTGTCCGCCGCCGAGAATTCCGATCGTGTCGCCGGGGCTCAAACGGATTTTGTCAGTCATATCGTGAAATCCTGCTGCGGAGACTTCAGGTGGTTTACCGGACAGCCCTAGTCGTCCGACGGCGTCTCGGCAACTGCTGCGGTGCGTTCGGCTCTAAATTTGTTCAAGGCGTCTTCAATAGCGCTGCTTTGCAGGGCAAGAACCGCGGCGGCCAAAAGGGCGGCATTGGTAGCGCCGGCCTTGCCAATCGCAAGGGTGCCAACCGGAATTCCTGCCGGCATCTGAACAATGGAAAGCAGGCTGTCTTCACCCGAAAGCGCCTTGCTTTCCACCGGCACACCGAAGACCGGAAGCGATGTCAGGGATGCCGTCATGCCGGGCAAATGGGCTGCACCACCGGCGCCTGCAATGATAATCTTGAAGCCCTCGTCTTTCGCGCCCTTGGCGAAGTCGTACATGCGGTCCGGTGTGCGGTGGGCTGAAACGATACGCGCCTCATAGCTGACACCCAGTTGGTCGAGCGTATCCGCCGCGTGTTTCATAGTCGGCCAGTCAGATTGACTGCCCATGATGATTGCGACATCCGCTTGTGCCATTTTGCGCTCCAGTATCCGGCGGGCTCAGAAGAGCCGCGGAGTATAGGCAGCGCGCCGCGCATCGCAAGACGCAAACGATCGAATTTCTTCATTGTGGCAGCGAAGGGAGATTGGGCATGCCAGGGCAGTGGAGAATTGCGGCGCTTCAGGCGATGATGTCGGGGAACAACTGGTCTTCCAGAGCCGAGATACGGTCCTTGATCATCAGCTTCTTCTTTTTCAGGCGCTGGAGCTGAAGAGCGTCATGGTTCGAAGTTGCGCCGAGTGCTTCGACGGCAACGTCAAGATCCCGGTGTTCCTGACGAAGCTGCGCCAGCTCCAACCGCAAAGCATCCTGATCCATTCGCGCCATCTATGTCCCCTAAAGCCGGACATGAGTCCTAGTCTATTTTGCAGCTGTCGGGCAAGATAGCATCTTTGGCAAGTCGACAATCATGCTTCCCGGACCATTTTGCCCTGGAAATGAGACAAAATGACGTAGAAATCCTGATGCTGTGGAAAATGTCATCGGGCAAATCACTCATGAGAATTTTTTGTGAGTTTTGAGCCTCTTATTTGCCCCTGGTTTTTCAGGATTTCCTAAGGTTAGTTGGAAGAATGCACTATTTGACGGCAAAGCGTCTCAGATATGCAGATTCAGCAATCGACAAGCCTGGAAAATGTGTGGCACGATGAAAAGGTTGAGCCAACAGACAGGAGAAAAATTCCATGTCAATGCAGTCACATCTCGCAGAACTTGAGCGCCGTCACGCTGAAATGAAACGCAAGATCGAAGACGCTCTGATGCATCCGAGTACCGACTCCCTGCAATTGGCTAACATGAAGCGACAGAAACTCAAGATTAAGGATGAGATCGAGCGACTACGCAGTAACGACACGCTGCACTAGCGATCCCCTTGAAAAGAGAAATCGAAACGCCGTGCTTCGCGCGGCGTTTTTTTATATTTGGGTGCAGCTTGCCGGATGGCGGTGTTGGCAAGGTCAGAAGAAGTTTTTGTCCAATTCTATAGGGCCTTGGCCTGTTCCCTAAGTGCAAATTTCTGGATCTTGCCTGTCGACGTTTTGGGCAATTCACAAAAGACCACCGTCTTCGGCGCCTTAAATCCTGCCAAATGGGTTTTGCAAAAGCTGATCAGACCCGAATCGCTGACTTCAGCCCCCGGTTTCAATTCGACAAAGGCACAAGGCGTCTCGCCCCATTTCTCGTCCGGCCTGGCAACCACGGCTGCGGCTTGAACATCGGGATGTTTGTAAAGCACTTCTTCCACTTCTATTGAGGAGATGTTTTCACCACCCGAAATGATGATGTCCTTTGAGCGGTCCTTGAGCTGGATGTATCCGTCCGGATGCCGAACGCCGAGGTCGCCTGAATGAAACCATCCGCCCATGAAAGCCTTCTCGGTTGCCTCGGGGTTTTTCAGGTAGCCTTTCATGACGACGTTGCCGCGGAACATGACTTCTCCAAGCGTTTCTCCGTCCGAGGGAACAGGTTCCAGGGTTTCCGGATCAAGCACGGTGAGATCTTCCAAAGCGACATACCTCACGCCCTGGCGCGCCTTTTTCTGGGCCTGTTCTTCAATGGAAAGAGTGTCCCATTCCCGTTTCCAGTCATTCACGACGGCCGGGCCGTAGACTTCCGTCAGACCATAAAGATGGGTGACATTGAAGCCTGCGGTTTTCATGGCAGCCAGCACGCTTTCGGGAGGCGGGGCTGCTGCGGTGAAGAACTCGACTTCCCTATCAAGTTCGCGGCTTTGGTCAGGGGCGGCATTCAGGAGCGTGGACATGATGATGGGAGCGCCGCACAGATGGGTCACTCCCTCGTCGGCAATCAGGTCCCACATGGCGTTCGGCCTTACCCAACGCAGACACACGTGCGTGCCGGCGACAATGGACAGCGACCAGGGAAAGCACCATCCATTGCAGTGAAACATTGGCAGAGTCCAAAGATAGACCGGATGTTTGCCCATCGCGGCTGTGATGACGTTGGCCTGAGCCAGAAGGTATGCGCCGCGGTGATGATAGACGACACCTTTGGGGTTGCCGGTCGTGCCGGAAGTATAGTTGAGCGTGATTGCGTCCCATTCGTCGTCCGGCAGGGACCAGTTGAACTCGGGGTCTCCCGTTTGAATGAATTGCTCATAATCGAGCGACCCGAGCCGTTCACCCTCCTGCGGAAATTCCGGGTCGGAATAGTCGATAACGATTGGCTTTACGCTCGCGATCGAGAGGGCTTCCTTGACCACCGACGCGTATTCCCGGTCGGTGATGAGCACTTTCGTGTTGGCGTGGTCGAGCTGGAAAGCGATGATTGCCGCGTCCAGCCGCGTATTCATGGAGTGGAGCACAGCCCTGGCCATTGGAACACCGTAGTGGGCCTCAAGCATGGGCGGGACATTGGACAGCATCACACTGACAGTGTCGTCCTTGCCGGAACCGAGATTGGCGAGCGCTGAGGCAAGTTGGCGTGAACGGCGATAAAAAGTCCGGTAATCAGTGCGCTGTCTGCCGTGTATGATCGCCGTGACTTCCGGAAATACATCAGCGGCGCGTGCCAGAAAACTGAGCGGTGACAGAGCCGCGAAGTTCGCAGCGTTTTTTTCAAGTCCCCGCGTAAACGGACTGACGCCTGTGTCCATGATCATCCTCCCTTGATCGCCTTCAAGCAGCATGAAAACCGGAAACGGCCGACCGCGCAATTCATCATTGCAGGGATCCGACCGTTCAGGCCAGCAACCCGATCAGACCGTCATAGGTGAGTTTGACACCGATTAGGCCCATGAAAATGTAGATAACCGAATAAAAGATATCGGCCTTGACGATCCTGACCAGCCATACGCCGACCAGCGTTGCGACCAGGGCGACTGGAAAGAGAGCGACCGATGTCGACAAGTTTGTGGCATCGAATTGACCGAGCAGAAAATAGGGAACCAGCTTGATCGCATTGACCGTTGCGAAAAAAATTACGCCTGTTCCGGCAAAGAGCATGGGTGCGAGACGCAGCGGCAGCATATACATCTGAAAGGGCGGTCCGCCCGTATGGCTGATGAAGCTGGTGAAGCCTGCAACAGTTCCCCAGAAGGTCCCCTTTGCAACGCTGTGGCTTTTGGCTGCGTCGTTTTTGCGTTGCTTGAAGAGATAGTCGGCAACGAAAGCCAGGGACATGATCCCGATCAGAAAGATAACAAAGGCATCGTTGACATAGGCCGCTGTTGCCCAACCGATGCTGATGCCGACAACAGCTGCCGGCATCAGAATTGCCAGAGATCTCCAGTCTGCCCGGCCACGATAGGCTAGCAACGCGATCAAATCCATCACAATCAGGATCGGCAACAAGATGCCAGCTGCCTGGATAGGGGGGATGGCCAGCGACATGATCGGAACCCCAAGCATGGCGAATGTGCCACCAAAACCGCCTTTGGACAGGCCAACGAAAAAAATCGCAGGAATCGCCGCAGCGTAAAACCAGATGTCTGTAATCGGGGTCATGGGCAAAGGAACGCGAGAGGTACAGGGGAAGGGACCGGCAAACAAGCATGCCAAAGTGTTTACGTAAAGTCCCGACCGTCGAATTGCCTACGCGTGAAGGCTTGCAATTTGACCTTACCTTACAGCACTCTGTCCGGCAAAAGGCGGGGTTTTGACCCGGTCGGCGTTTGGGAGGACATAGCGATGGCAAGCCGGTATCACGAGGTCTATCAGGGCTGGAAAAACGATCCTTTGGGATTCTGGAAAACGGCGGCTTCTGAAATCGACTGGGATTCGACATCCGACACGATTTTTGATCCGGACCAGGGGCAATACGGTCGCTGGTTTCCGGACTGGGAGTGCAACACTTGCTACAACTGTCTCGACAGGCATGTGGAACGGGGGCGGCCAGGTCAGCCAGCGCTGATTTACGATAGCCCGATTACCGGCAGAACGGCGACATACACCTATGCTGAACTCCTGGAGGAGGTGGAAGCGCTGGCCTGCGTGCTGTCCGATCGGGGGCTGCAAAAGGGTGACCGGGCCATCATCTATATGCCGATGATCCCCCAAGCGGTCATGGCCATGCTGGCTTGCGCCCGGCTTGGCATCGTCCATTCGGTCGTTTTCGGTGGCTTTGCGGCGAACGAGTTGGCAACACGTATCGACGATGCAACACCAAAAGCCATCATCGCGGCTTCCTGCGGAATCGAGCCGGGCCGCGTGATCGCCTACAAACCGTTGATCGATAACGCGATTGAATTGGCGTCCCACTCGCCGGAGTGCTGCCTGGTTTATCAACGCGACGAAAAGCCAGCCGATATGGTCGACGGACGTGATTTCGACCTTGGAGCGCTGCAGGCGCAAGCCGTTGCCGAAGGCCGCAGAATCGCCCCGGTCACCGTCAAGGCATCGGATCCGCTCTACATTCTTTATACGTCCGGAACGACAGGCCAGCCCAAGGGCGTGGTGCGCGACAATGGCGGCCACATGGTCGCGTTGAAATGGTCGATGAGCAACCTCTACGACATTCAACCGGGCGAGGTGTTCTGGGCCGCATCAGACGTCGGCTGGGTGGTTGGCCATTCCTACATCTGCTATGCACCTTTGCTGCATGGATGCACCACCATCGTCTTCGAAGGCAAACCGGTGGGAACACCGGATGCCGGGACTTTCTGGCGGGTGATCTCGGACCATAACGTGGTGTCGCTGTTTACGGCGCCGACGGCATTCCGGGCGATCCGCAAGGAAGATCCGGGTGGAACACTGATCAGGAAATACGATCTATCCCAGTTCCGGTCGCTGTTTTTGGCCGGTGAGCGTGCCGACCCGGAAACGGTCAATTGGGCCATCGATCAGCTTCAGGTGCCGGTGATCGATCATTGGTGGCAGACCGAAACGGGATGGTGCATCGTCGGCAACCCGATGGGTTTGGGAAAACTGACGGTCAAGCCGGGATCTCCTACCGTTCCAATGCCTGGATACGACGTGCAGGTGCTGGATGATGCCGGTCATCCGCTTGGGCCGAATACGCTTGGAAACATTGTCGTAAAACTGCCGATGCCGCCTGGTTGCCTGCCGACGCTGTGGAATGCGGATCAGCGTTTCTTTGATGCCTATCTTGCCGAGTTCCCGGGCTATTACAAAACGGCTGATGCCGGCATCATTGACGATGATGGCTATCTTTCGATCATGGCGCGGACCGACGACATCATCAATGTTGCCGGTCACCGGCTTTCTACCGGAGGCATGGAAGAGGTTCTGGCGACCCACGCAGACGTTGCCGAATGTGCGGTGATCGGCATTGCCGACAAACTCAAAGGTCAGCTGCCCTGCGGCTTCGTCGTCCTCAAGGCCGGTGTCGATCGGGAACATGAGGTTATCGAAAAGGAACTGATCGGGCTGGTTCGTGAAAAGATCGGGCCAGTTGCGGCTTTCAAGATCGCAATTACTGTCGAACGTCTGCCGAAAACCCGTTCCGGAAAGATCCTGCGAGGTACCATGCGCCAGATCGCAGATGGTGAGAGCTACAGGATGCCCGCGACGATCGACGATCCGGCGATTTTGGATGAAATAACCGTCGCCTTGAAATCACACGGGATTTCCAGCTGACATCGTAGCCTTACGTTACTGGAGGCACGTGACTGCCATCGACACCGCGTGAATTGCGAACTAATGTCGGGCCGCCGCAGAGCGGCCCGCGCACAAAAAAGCGCAATTTGAAACCAACAGCGGTGAGGATTCCGTGTCTCTGGAAAACAAGGTTGCCATTGTAACCGGCGCAGCTCGAGGTATCGGCTTCGCCGTCGCCAAGCGATTTGTCATGGACGGCGCCAAAGTCGTGATCTGCGACGTCGATGACGACGCAGGCGAGAGCGCGGCGGATGATCTGAAGACGCTCGGCGAGGCCACCTATATTCATGCAAATGTGGCGGAACGTCTGGATGTTCGCAATCTGGTCGCCGAAACTCTGAACGCTTATGGTGAGATAGATATTCTGGTGAACAACGCAGGAATTGTCTCCGGCGCTGATTTTCTTGACTTTGAAGAAGACGAATTCGACCGTGTTCTGTCGGTCAACCTCAAGGGGGTCTTTCTGTGTTCGCAGGCCGTTGCCCGCCATATGGTCGAAACGGTGGAAAATGGCGGTACGCCAGGCTGCATAATCAACATGTCGTCCATCAATGCGGTGTTGGCCATTCCCACCCAGCTTGCCTATTGCGTTTCAAAGGGCGGCGTGTCGCAGCTGACAAAAACAGCGGCTCTATCGCTGGCAAAACACGGTATTCGCGTCAACGCGATTGGGCCAGGGTCAATCATGACGGACATGCTGTCGTCGGTGAATGACGATCCGGCAGCCAAACAAAGACTTTTGTCGCGCACACCTTTGCTGCGTGTAGGCGATCCGGCTGAGATTGCAGGTGTCGCCGCCTTTCTGGCGTCTGAAGATGCAAGCTATGTGACGGGACAGACCATCATCGCCGATGGTGGTCGCATGCCATTGAACTACACGGTGGAAGTGCCGGACGAGGATTGACGGCGACTTAGCGTCTGACGGTGGCTTGACCGTGTTCTTGCAGATTTCCTAGACCGCTTCGGCCTGTCTTTCCGCATCGAACTGCAGACGAGCAAGTTTGGCATAAAGCCCGCCCGCCGCGCTGAGATCCGTGTGCGTGCCGGTTTCTGCAATGCGGCCCTCGTCCATGACGACAATTCGGTCCGCTTTCAGAACCGTCGCCAGGCGGTGCGCTATGACGAGCGTTGTGCGGCCTTCCATCAATTGGTCGAGAGCTTTTTGAACCAGTCGTTCGCTTTCAGCATCCAGCGCACTTGTGGCTTCATCCAGCAAAAGCACCGGTGCATCTTTCAAAACGGCTCGGGCAATTGCGATCCGCTGGCGCTGTCCGCCTGACAGGGTTACGCCGCGCTCGCCGACCAGTGTGTCATAACCGTCCCTCATTGCCGCAATAAATGAGTCTGCCAAAGCGGCCTTTGCAGCAGCAATCACTTCCTCTCGGCTGGCGTCTGGTCGGCCATAGGCAATGTTCTCGGCAATGCTTGCTCCAAAAACGGCCGTGTCCTGCGGCACAAGTGCAATCTGTTGGCGCAGGCCCTTTGGGTCGAGTTGTTTCAGATCCACTCCGTTTAACCGAATGATGCCTTCGGCCGGGTCGTAGAACCGCATCAGCAGATTGAATAGTGTCGATTTTCCTGCGCCGGATGGGCCGACCACGGCAACCGTTTCACCAGGAGCAATTTCAAGTGACAAGTCTTTCACTACCGGCATGTGCTCGGCATTGCGATAAGCGAAGGATACATCATCGAAAGAAATGGACCCGCGTGGTTCAGCAGGCAGGCTGACCGGCATAGCCGGAGCACTGATCTCCGATTCGATATCCAGGAGTTCAGACAGTCGTTCAGCCGCGCCGGCAGCTTGCGACAACTCTCCCCAGACTTCCGAAAGCGTTGCGAGTGAACCGGCCGCAAGAATTGAATAGAGCAGGAACTGACTGAGCTCGCCGCCGGTGATGCGTCCTGAAAAGACGTCGCTTGCACCGATCCACAAGACGGCGACGATGCTGGCACCAATCACCATGATGGCAAAACCCGTCAGTGCGGCGCGAGCCATGATGGCTTTGCGGGCTGCTTGAAAAGCTGCGTCGACGGCACTGCCGTAGCGGTCCGCGCTTCTGGCTTCGTGGGTGAAGGCCTGCAAGGTTTTCACCGAACCGAGCATCTCGCCTGCATAGGCCGATGCATCGGCCAATGTGTCCTGTGCAAAGCGCGACCGTTTGCGGACCTGTCGCCCGAAGCCCAGGATTGGCACCAGGATCACAGGAATGGCTGCCAGAACAATGACGGACAGTCGCGGACTGGTGACGACCATCATGACCGAAGCCCCGGCGAACATGATGAAATTGCGCATCGCCTGCGAGGCACTTGCCCCGAAGGCAGATTTTATCTGGGTGGTGTCCGCAGTCAGCCGCGAGAGTATCTCTCCTGATTTCGCAGTGTCGTAAAAGGTGGGACTGAGCTGCGTCAGGTGCGCGAAAACGTCCGACCTGAGTTCGGCGACAACACGTTCACCGATCCACATGACCAGGAAGTATCGTACTGCGCTGGCAGTCGCCAGGGCACAAACTACACCGACCAGAACCGCAAAATAGGAATTCACCAGCGCAGGATCATCCGCCCCGAATCCAAAGTCGATCATGCGGCGAACCGCGTTGGGCAGAATGAGTGTGATCACGGCAGCAGAAAAGAGGGCAACCAGGGCGCCGATGGCCATACCCTTGTGCTTGCGAAGATAGGGATCAATCGCGTCAATGGCTTCAGGGATCTGCGTACAGATTTCTGCTCTTGCTGCGTTTGTGATGCAGGGGCGTCGGCCACAAGTCTCTCCTCATGCTTTTCAAGCCGTCTTTAGCATGTTCCGCAAAAGGCTCAATGGCATTGATCAAGTTCTATGGAAACTGCGCAGATCGGACTTTTATTTTTCGATGTCGCCGTTTGAAACCGATGTTCGAGATTGAAAGGATTTGCCCGATTTTGCCTCTTGTTTTGCACTCCACCTTAAGGTATATCCCCGCGACATGTTTCTGAGGGCGGCGTCCGCAACCGGATCGGCGGCCCTTTACTACGTTTTACGCCAAGATAACGACTTTCCCTGAAAGACCATCCTGGTGTTTGAAAGGACCGGCCATGAAAGCGGATATCCATCCCGACTACCACACCATCAAGGTCGTCATGACCGATGGTACCGAATTCACCACCCGTTCCACCTATGGATCGGAAGGCGATACACTGCAGTTGGACATCGACCCGACGTCTCATCCGGCTTGGACCGGTGGTGACCGTCAGCTGATGGACCGCGGTGGACGCGTGTCGCGCTTCAAGAACAAGTTTGCTGGTTTCCTCGGGTCCTAAACACCGAGAGACAGCCTTGATTGAAAAAAACCCGGCTTTGGCCGGGTTTTTTGTGCTTGGAGACAATTTCTCATCATGACATCGGCGACTAAGCATCGCGGTCAGTTTTTGGCAGTGAAAAGGTTTTCAGCCGACGAGGCTGCCGTAGACTAGTCGCTTGCGCTGCCAAATCGACCTTTCAAATTCAAATCCGGGTTCATTTGAATATCTGCCGAAGTGTCTATTGGTCTTCTGAGCTTGTTTTGACCCCTGGTTTGGCGTCGTTGGTCCAGCCAGGCGGCATGAAAATTTTTCCAAGCCGCGATTTCAGCGAACCTGACCGGAAAACATCTCTCAGCAGAAGCACTGTTTCACTGAAATTGATCACAAAGGGATTTGACGAGCCGACAGGTTTGGTTATTCCGAAAAGGACTTCCTCTGTTTCTGGAGCATAGGTGCCAAACAGCTTGTCCCAGATGATCAGGATGCCGCCGAAATTCTTATCAAGATAAATCCGGTTCCGGCCATGGTGAACGCGATGGTTCGACGGGGTGTTGAGCACCGCATCGAGAACTTGAACCTTCCCGATTTTTTCAGTGTGGATCCAGGATTGATAGGCAATCACGACAGCCAGTGCACCAATCACCTGAGCCGGATCAAACCCTATGACCACCATTGGGACAAAGAATATCCAGGTAAACAAGGCCTCGATCCAGGCCAAACGCAGCGCCGTACTGAAATTGAATTCAGGCGAAGAGTGATGAACGCTGTGATAGGTCCAAAGCAGGCGTACACGATGTTCGCATCGATGCATCCAGTAGTATGTCAGATCGGCCAATAGGACTGCTATCAGCCAGGACCACCATGACAGAGGCAAGTTCGCAACGGCTAGTCTCTCTGATGCGAAGATGCCGACAACGAATATGGCGCCGAACGCCAATCGTTCCAGAAGACTGTTGACGATCGAAATGAAGATGTTTGTGCCGGTTTCCTTCAACGACTTCCGGTATCCGGAAAAGACATCCCACGCTGCTTCGGAGACCAGCATCAAGAGAAAGACAAGACCGATCATTTCTATGACGGAGAATACCGGGTCAACAATGGACAAACGCAACTCGATATTATCAAACATCACAAACTCCTTTAAAAACGAACGTTCGTTCGTTTAGATATAATCGTGCTGTGCGAATTGCAAGTGGGCGCAAAACCTGAAATGAGAACTGGTCGTAGCTTCGATCCAGAAACGTCAACAATCCACGGAAATGCGGGTCATGGAAAAGAAACCGGAACTGTCCCTTCGTGAGGAAAAGACAGCGCGCCGGCGCAGTCTGATCATCGAAGCGGCTGCGACGCTTTTTATCCTCAAGGGTTTTCATCAGACGGGCATGCGCGACATAGCCGGGCAGGCAGACATAAGTCTTGGAAATCTATACAATCATTTCAAGGGAAAGCATGAAATCATAGCTGCTATTTCAGAGATTGAAGCTGCGGAAATGGAGCCGCTGTTAAGTCATCTGGAAAATGCCCCGGATAGCGGTGACGACGCTCTGATGGAGTTCGCTCAAGCTTATTTCGCAGTCTGTTCTTCTCCGGCAAATGCAGCTCTGAGTGCGGAAATTGTTGCGGAGATCTTCAGAAATCCGGATATCGGTAGTGTGTTTTCAGGCACAAGAAAGCGACTGATAGGTGCTGTTGAAAGATACCTTCCCGACAATTACTCGAACCGGACCGCAACCGCAGGACTTGTTCTCGATCTGATCGAAAGGGCGGGGCAGAGTGCCGTCGGAACCAGCGATGCGTTGCAGAGCGACATCAAAACAGCCTTGCTTGAAGTCATAGGTCGTCTGGTGGAGCGCTCATGATCGCGGGCGCGGGGCAGAGGGCCCTGGCAAATGAAAATCGAGGCAACCTTCGTGAGTTGGTTGCGCCGCGCGCCCTCCGAGGCCTGCGACCAACAAAAAAAGCCGCCAGTTGGCGGCTCCTTCGTGTTCCTGGACCCCGACTGGTTTAGCCGAGATTTCCGAACGCTGCGTGCAGCTGGTTGATTTGTGAGGCGACCGGATTGTCATTGTTTGCTTCCTCGGTCTGCGGTTCGTCGCCGCCGCGGTAAAGCATCTTGTCCAAATGCACAACGCGCTCTTGCAGGCGTGTCGAGCGGCCGACCAGGTCTCGCAGGGTATCGGGAAGCTCGTCCCAGGACGGACCGCCGGTCGCGCTGCTGAGCTTGTCCAGGCGCACCTTATTCTTCTCGCTGCCAGCCTGTTCGCGGGACATTTCGCCTTCGTTCACAGCTCTTTGCAGCAGAAGCCAGGATGCAAGCTGCATCAGACGGGTTGTCAGGCGCATGGATTCTGTTGCGTAGGCTAGCGATGCCGGACGGGGCAAGTCTTTGGCTTCTTCGCGGCCGGAGCCATCCAAATACATGGCAGTCTCTTCAACCAGTGACATGCCTTCCTGAAACAAAGTCTGGAAATTGTCAGAACTGGCAAGATGATGAGCGATGTGCACGGTGCCTATCGCTTCTTCGGCTGTTTTGATGTCTTCCGTCATAGGATTGCTACGCCTCAGTTACACTTCCGGTTCGACTTGCATTTTTATCATTGCATGTCCCGAAACATGTCATTTCGGGTCAGGTGTCCCATTTTAGAACGATGCAGGTCTTCGTACCAACTACTGAGCAATCTCCATGCCAAACTCGCTCAAATGTGGCGCTTAACCAGAACGGTACCAAGGATACCATGAGCGTGGCCCAAAAAAAGAGCCGCACGGTTGCGGCTCTGAAGTCTTTAACAGGGAGGCGTCAAACAGAGTGGACAGGAGCCACTCACATCCAGATGACTGGATATACAAATTTATACTTTGGAAAGATTAATAAGAGGTAAACGAGTAAATTTTTACCTAGCTGGTTTACCTTGTTCATCGTCGAGTTCTCAGAATTAGTTCAAAGACTGTAATAAATGCCAAGGCTATTTCTGAAAGATCGAGTTTGCCGCATCGCGAATAGTACCTCGTTGCTCGAGTTCTTTCTGCGTACGGTTAATTTCTTCGCGTAATGCCTCTATCCGCTCATTAAGGTCGTTTTCCGAATGACGTGAAAGATCCTCGCCCACAGCGATGGGGTCGCTCTCAGGTTTCTTGGGGACATCTTCGTCAAATAGGCTCATTGTTTCCTTCCCCGGAATGTGAGACGCAGGAACGAAATGGACCGGTCGGAAAAAGCTGGATGCGTTCAAATCGGCCCTTTGTCAATTTATCATAGTCCGGGCATCGAGCCGTGGACCAGTCCCAAAATGAACCAGAAGGAACGATCTTCATGCAAAAATTGCCGGTTAGCATGTCTGTTGTTGCAATTTCGGAAGCGGGCGGTCCGGACGTGCTGCAGCTTGAAGAGCGTTCCGTTCCGGAACCAGGTGCAGGAGACGTTCTGATCCGTGTCCATGCTGCCGGTGTGAACCGGCCCGATGTTCTCCAGCGTTTGGGGGCCTATCCGCCGCCAAAAGGAGCCTCGGATCTGCCCGGCCTCGAAGTGTCGGGGGAAATTGTTGCGTGCGGCGAAGATGCTAGAGACCACAAGATTGGCGATATGGTGACTGCGCTGGCACCAGGCGGCGGATATGCCGCCTACTGCAAAGTGCCGGCGGGACATGCGCTTTCAGCTCCTCAGGGACTGACGATGATCGAGGCCGCGGCCCTGCCCGAAACCTTCTTCACCGTTTGGTCGAACGTGTTTGATCGATGCGGACTGTCCGGTGGTGAGAGGTTTCTGGTCCATGGCGGAACGTCCGGTATCGGCACAACTGCCATTCAGTTGGCGAAGGCGTTTGGCGCCGAGGTCTTCACAACGGTGGGATCGGAAGAAAAGGCAGAAGCTGTTCGCGCCTTGGGTGCTGACCACGCGATTGTCTATCGTGAGCAAGCCTTTGAAAAGGCGATCCATGAGATCACGAATGGTGAGGGGGTGAATGTGATCCTCGACATGGTCGGGGGAGACTATGTTGAACGGAACTGGAAAGCCGCCGCAGTCGAGGGACGGATATGCCAGATTGCCACACTGAATGGGCTTTCAGAGAAGGTGAATTTCTCACGTTTGATGGTCAAGCGGCTGACACACACGGGATCGACTTTGCGCCCTCGCAGCGACGCTTTTAAAACGGCGATTGCCGAGAACCTCAAGGCAAGGGTCTGGCCGATGCTCGAATCGGGAAAAATCAAGCCGGTTATGGATTCCACGTTTCCGTTAAGCCAGGCAGCAGATGCTCACCGGCGCATGGAAAGCTCTGAACACATTGGTAAAATCGTTCTTACGATGGAGGTTTGATTTCCGGGTACGGTCGGTAACGCGCAATGATTGCGTTCCCATTTGCGTTTCCCCTGCGTTTTCACTATATTCCGCCCACTTCCCATTAATGATAAATGGAACACTGCTTTTTCGCCCCGCCGGGCGAGGGAGCCGATGAGAGGAATTTACCCGATGGCGAACACGCCGCTTATGCCAAAGGCAACCGCCGTCTGGCTCGTGGACAACACCGCGTTGAGCTTCACGCAGATTGCGTCCTTCTGCAGACTGCACCCGCTCGAAGTGAAGGCGATTGCCGACGGAGAAGCCGCACAGGGCATCAAAGGTCTGGATCCGATCCTGACCGGGCAGCTCAGCCGCGAAGAAGTTGAGAAAGCCCAGAACGACCCGAACTATCAGCTGAAGCTTCAGGGGTCGAAAGTGATCGTGCCGGAGTCAAAGCGCAAGGGGCCGCGTTACACGCCCGTTTCGCGCCGCCAGGACCGTCCGAATGCAATCCTCTGGCTTGTGCGCAATCATCCGGAACTGAAAGACGCGCAGATCATTCGCCTGGTTGGTACCACCAAGCCGACCATCGCAGCAATTCGCGACCGTACGCACTGGAATTCCGCCAACCTGACACCGTCAGACCCTGTGACACTCGGCCTCTGTAGCCAGCTGGAGCTGGACATGGAAGTTGAAAAGGCAGCCAAGAATGCTCCGCAGCCGATGGTCGGAGAGCCGGTAGAGAGATTGATGCCGGTTGAAGAAACGACAAATGAAGACGCCATCGCGGCTGCTTTCTCCTTTGATCCGAGCCAACCGGTCAAACGTGAGGAAGAAGAAGAAATCGATGCGGACGCTGTCTTTGCGAATCTGGGCTCGCTGAAGAGTGAAGTGAGCGAAGAGAGCGAAGAAGGCGAAGAGGGTGATGAACCCGCAAGCGAAGATATTGTGCCTGAGGCTGAAGGCGAGGAAGCCCAAGAAACCGAAGGTGAAGAAGACACCAAGTAATTGGTGGCTTGCCCGATTTTTCAGAACCGCCGGTTGTCTGCAGCCGGCGGTTTTTTTTACCTGGCAATCGATCATTGTTTCCGGCATCAAGTAGCTTGTTTGCCGGTACGGTTCGCATTTGCTCACGACGACAGCACGGTTTCAGGGGGTTTTGTCGCGCTTGAAGCGACCGATTTGAATGTTGCTGTTCTCGCCGATCGCAAATCGCATGCAATAGAAGATGACGATCAGACTCAATACCATCCACAGACCGCCCCAGAACACGGTCGGTAGGCCGAACTCCTCTGACAGCATATAGGCATCTGAACGCAGTCCGGATCTTCGGATCGTGTCGTCGAAAATGTCGTAAGGGACGTAGAAGATGCTCGACAAACCGATGATCCGGAGCACCATGTCATTGATCTCGAGGCTTAAGAATCGAGCGATTGCGAGCATTCCAAGGCCGGTGACGCTGCAAAAGAGCAGCGGGAACCAGTCCCGGATATAAAGCAGGGTGACCAGGAGCATGACAACGCCGAACAGCGCCAGGATTTGACGATCGAAATCGGTGCGCAGCGCGAGAATCAGAAGTCCGGCACCCAAGATCAGTGAGCCAAGATAACCAGCGGACAGAGTCAAAAACCTGTTGCCGCCACTCGAGATCACGTGCCCGCCCTGGTTTGGCGACAATGAGAGATCGAGCACCGTGCCTCCGGTCAGGATTGCCGCGATGGCGTGTGACAACTCGTGCAGGAAGACAATCAGGATTTTGAGCGGAATGACGAGGGGTGTGTTCCACAGCAGGAACAACACCACCATGATCAATATCAGCTGCCAGTGGTTTTTCAGGATCTGCATTTCATCTGAAAGGCCTTGGCGACACGGAAATGTCAAGCGGGTTGAGAGCCTGACTAGGCTTCATCCCGCAAATCACACCAGGCTCTCACGATTGACCGAAGTTCCGTTTCTTTGTGTGCAAGATCGTCCAGATTGGCGATCTTGAAGGAGCGAGCTTCTTTGCCGTCACCTTCCAGGTTTGGAAAGACACCTGGTATCAGGGCACCTTTGTGAAACATAAGCGATGCGTGTTTTTTCGCCTTCGGGAAGAAACTTGCCAAATTACCTTTGTACTCGAATGTCGGTGCCTGCCACTTGATGGTTTCACCAATCCGCGAATCTGCATTCAGGATAAGTTCGCGGGTCGCCTCGACGACAGGTTTCATTGGATTGTCATAGGCCCTTAGCCATGTGTCGACTTCGGGGTTTTTCATGGCCTCAACCCAGATCAAGCGTTGTCTTCAGTGAGATGATCTTGCCGTCCTGAAGAACAAAGACATTCGTGCCGCTGCCGCTACCTCCTGGAATGGCTTTGGAATAGCAGGTCCATTTGACTGTAATGGTCGAACCAGAGACTTCGACCGCACCCAAATGAATGACGGCATCGTCGAAGTCGTCTGTCCTGCTTGCCGTAAAAGCGGCAAGGATCGCTTCGCGTCCGCGATGAGGTTCATCTAGACCGGAAAAAGGCTCGGAATATTCGGCATCAGGGGCAAAAAGCTGCCCCAATTGTGCCTGCCCGGACGGACCGGCTTGCATTGCCAGGAAAAAGTTAGTGATCTCTAGAGGCATGTCATTCATGGAAGTGTCCCAAATGTCTGTTGATCCGAATGTGCTTGCCGCCCTATCCGAGGCGCTTGAAAGTTTGAAGAGGGATCCTCAACGACCCGTTCCGTCAGGCGTCATTGCGGCGCTCGCACCTTTGGCCAGGGAAGGAACCAACTTGAAGATCGATCTGGAAGCCAGCCACCAGATCGGCGCGCCCCTGGTCACTCTCGGCTATTCCGTACCCAAGACCGATCTGTTCGCCCCATTGACACCCCGCCAGTGTGATGTCGCCGCTCTATTGGTTTGTGGTCAGTCCAATAAGGAAATTGCGAGAAACCTTTCCATCAGTCCGGCCACCGTAAAAGACCATGTGCATGCCATTCTGAAGCGCTTAAACCTGCCGTCACGGGCAGCAGTCATGGCTGCAGCGAGATCCCCGGAAAAAGCTAGCCGGGAAGACCCACGGTAGCAATCCATCTGAAGATGGATGCCTTCGCTCTACTGCTCCGGCTCAGATACGGACTGCAACGGCAAATTAAGAAAGCTGGAGTCAATCTGCCGCACAGATGAACAAGTCTTCCTGTTGAACGTGAGCGGCCCGTAGATGACGAACGAGATTGCAATCGCAGGCGCCGTGACGTTTCGTCCCCGTTTCGACAACGTGTCGAGGGATTGCGAGCGTCTTATGGAGCATGTCGTCGAGCTTGCCCATCAGGGGCGGCTGGAGCGGCAAGAGGGCAAGTCTCTCTTCGACCTTTATCTCAGAGACGCCGAGCGGCGTTTGATCGACGCATATTTTGCGCGTGAGCTCTATGAAGAGATTGAAACGCACTATTGTTTCACATTTGAGATCGCATTCGGCTGGCCTCATCCCGATATGCGTTCCGATCTGGAGAAGCTCGTTTCAGCGGGGCAGGGCCAGCGGGCAATTCGGATCTGGCGAAATTACCTGGCGTTGATCAAGCATCATTATTGGGAGCTGATCGCTGCTCGAAGCCGCGGTTTCGAAAAGGCTCCCCATCTGCACGAAAGCGAAGCTGAGCAACGCGCAGAATGGGAACGCTGGACCGGGCGTGTTCCCGAATACAAGGCAGACCTTCTGGCCATGATAGACGTGGCGGAGGAGTGTTTTGCAAGGGCAGGGGCGAGCAGTGCCCAGATTGCGCGTCTCGCCGCGGAGCGTGACGAAGTAGCGGTGGAAGAACGCCGTCGTCCGAGTGGTAAAGTCGACCCAAGAAAAATCGATGAAGATGTTTTTTGGGAAATCGTAGGACTTCCCGGTGCCGATGGCCTGGGCGGGCAGGTTGAACAGCTCGTCGAGCGCTTGGCCGGGTTCAAGGCAGCACCTATCAAGTCCTTTGACACTTTGCTGCAGGAAAAGAGTGCCCTGGCTTACCGAGAAGATATTTGGGCACTTGCCTACCTAATGAACGATGGTTGCTCGGATGATGACTTTGAAGGTTTCAGGTATTGGCTCCTCCTGCAGGGACGTGAAGTTTTTGAGGCGGTCTTGATTGATCCCGATGCCTTTCCTGTCTCCCGCTTTGACGGAAAAGCCGGCAGTACAATGGATCTGAGGTTGGCACCGATGCAGGCCTTTGAGATGCGCCAGGGCAAAGCGCTTTCCCGCAAAGCGGTCAAGTTGCCCGATATCGATCTCGCAGAATTCGATGAAACTGAACTTGCCAATCGCTTTCCAAGAGTGAGTCTGGAGCTCGCTCGAACGCGATGAACGGGCGCAACGGGGCAGCTACCGTTCGGTTAGCTTCAGTTCTATCCGCCGGTTCCTGGCAAGGGCGTCTGGCGTCTCGCCCTCCTCTAATGGCTGGAATTCACCAAAACCGGCTGCGACAAGGCGTTTGGGGTCAACACCTTTTTCGATGAGATAGCGCACGACGGAGATTGCACGCGCAGCCGACAGCTCCCAGTTGTTGCGAAGCCGGCCGGTTCCAGAAAGAGGTCGTGCATCGGTGTGGCCGTCAACACGCAGAACCCAATTGATTTCGTCGGGGATTTGCGCACTCAGCTCCAGGATTGCCTCAGCAAGCTTGTCGAGTTCCTGTTCACCGTCAGGGTTGATGTCTTCTTGTCCGCTGTCGAACAAAACTTCGGACTGGAATACAAAACGGTCGCCGACAACCGATATATCGGAGCGTTGTGACAGGATCTCTCGAAGGCGCCCGAAGAAATCTGAGCGATAGCGAGACAGTTCCTGAACTCGTTGTACAAGAGCTGCGTTGAGACGGCGGCCGAGGCTGGCGATCTTCGCCTGGCTATCGGCCTCCTTGGCTTCAGAGGCTTCGAGAGCCGCGTTCGCAGCTGCGATCTGACGGCGCAGGGCAGCGATCTGCTGGTTTAACAATTCGACCTGAGCCAGGGCTTCCTGGCTGACCTGGCGTTCATCGTCGAGGAGGTTTTCAAGGCGTGTTGCGCGGCCACCAGCGGCGTCTGCGGCACCTGAACTGCTTTCCAGCAGGCCGAGCAGACGGGACTGTTCAGCTTCAGCATCCGACAGGCTGGCCTGCAGCCCGAGAATCGTGTCCTCAAGTTCACCTGAACTGGCGCGCTCCAGCGCCAGCAATTCGGTCAATTCGCTGATCTGGGCATTTAGCCTGTTCAGCACCGTGTCCCGACCGGACAATTGTTGCGACAGGAAAAACTGTGCGATCATGAAGATCGACAACAGGAAGATGATCACGAGCAGAAGCGTTGCCATGGCATCAACGAAGCCCGGCCAGTAGTCCGTAGACTGTGCCCGGCGGCGCGCTCTCAGTCCTGCCAGTCCGGCCATTTCCGAAGTGCTCCCGTTATTCCTTGGCGCGGTCGAAGGCCGCGGCAATTGACGAGAGGAGGCTCTCTATACGCTTTTGCTGTTCGCCCTGCTGCTCCGCCCAGTCTCGCATCATCTGCTGTTCGGAACGCACATGTTTGACAAGGCCTTGAATGCCTTCCGCCAGGTTGGCCATCGCCTGTGCGGCATTCTTGCTGCCGCCATCTTCGACGGTTTTCTGGAGCGCTGTGATCGATGACTGGATCTGCTCGACACCTGGAGAATCCGTTGCGTTGAACAGCCCTTCTTCAGGGTCGATATCGGTGACGGTGGAGAGCCAGTCTTCCAGCTCGTTGTAGAACCGGTTCTGTGCCTGACCGGCCTGAAGATCGAGAAAGCCGAGAACGAGTGATCCGGTCAATCCGAAAAGCGATGACGAAAAAGCGGTGCCCATGCCGGAGAGCGGTGCCTCCAATCCGGCCTTGAGGTCTTCGAAGATAACATTGGCATCACCCGAGCCGACATCCAGCGATTGGATGGTCGCGCCAACGGAGCTCACGGTCTGGAGCAAACCCCAGAACGTGCCAAGCAGACCCAAAAAGACCAGCAGGCCGGTGAGATAGCGCGACATTTCCCGCGATTCTTCCAAGCGCATGCCGATGGAGTCCAGAATGGAGCGCGCCGTTGTCGGCGTCAGCGCCATATCTCCGGCCTTATTGCCGAGGAGAGCTGCCATAGGTGCAAGAAGCACGGGCGAGCGGGTCTCGAGCGCCGGATCGCCAATCCGAAAACTGTTGACCCATGAGATTTCCGGAAACAGACGAATGACACGTCCGAACAGGAGCAGGATGCCGAAGACGCCAACCAGAACAATAAGCCCGTTCAGTCCCGGGTTGCTCATGAAGGCGGTTGATATCTGGGGGAACAGGATGAAAGCGATGAAGGCAACGATCACCAGAAAGATGATCATGAAGGTCAGATACGCCCTTGGGCTGGACAGGCTGTAGGGATCAAATTCACGGGCCATATTGCGCAATCAAATACCTGAATTGGACGTAACTGATTGATAGCGTGATTTTTAAGGGCTTGGGAACCGTGAATCGTGACTGAAACCTTAATAAAGTCTGGATAGCTCAAAAACCGGCGCTCTGACCGAGGTGCGCCGGTGAAGCAAATGGTCGGTTTTCTGGAAGATCAGTCTTGAGCCGGGGTTTCGGCTTTCTTCAAAAGACGCAGCAGCTGTTTGTGTGCATCTTCGTTGCCGACAACAATATCTCCGCTTTCCAGCATCTTCGGTTTGCCGGACAAATCGCTGACGAAACCGCCAGCCTCGCGAACCATGAGGATGCCTGCGGCGATGTCCCAGGAATTGAGATTGCGTTCCCAATAACCGTCGAGACGACCGGACGCGGTCCAGGCCAGATCGAGCGATGCTGCGCCGAAGCGCCTGATACCGGCCACTTCCGGCATCACATATCTGAGTTCGCGCAGGGAACGACCGTGGTCGCCCATGCCTATGAACGGCAGCCCCGTGCCGAACACCATGTCATTCAGCTCTGTGCGGCCGGCAACGCGCAGCCGGCGGTCGTTCAGAAAAGCGCCCCGCCCGCGTTCGGCAGTGTAAAGCTCGTCCATGACGGGGTTGAAGATCACCCCAGCGACGATCTCCCCTGCGCGCTCAAGCGCAATAGAAGTCGCGAAGATCGGAATGCCATGAAGAAAGTTGGTGGTGCCGTCGAGTGGGTCGATGTGCCAGCGATGCTGACCGTCCGTTCCGTCAACTTCGCCGCTTTCTTCCATCACCAGGCCGAAGGTCGGGCGGGCTTTTGTCAGTTCTCCGCGAACGATTTCCTCAGCACGCCGATCTGCGGCAGAGACAAAGTCTCCCGGACCTTTGCGGGATACCTGAAGGTTTTCCACTTCACCGAAATCACGGATCAGGGAACGCCCCGCCTTGATCGCGGCCTGGGTCATGACATTGAGGAGAGCTGTGCGGGCCATGAATTATCACTTGTTGTTGGGCGCCGCCCGGACGAGTCCGGGGGCGCCAAAGGAGACTGCCAAATCAGGTGGCTCAATCTGCGCGGCGGACGTATTCCAGCGTGCCTGTGTCGACGATGATTTTCTCGCCAGCCGTGATGAAAGGCGGGACCATGACGCGGACGCCGTTTTCCATGAGTGCAGGCTTATAGGAAGACGACTGGGTCTGTCCCTTGACGACGGCATCGGCTTCGCTGATTTCCAGGGTCACATGCTGCGGCAGTGTGATGCCGATCGGACGGTCTTCATGCAGTTCAACGGTGACCATCATCCCGTCCTGAAGGAAAGCTGCGCGATCTCCGACGAATTCCGATTGCAGTTCAAGCTGCTCGTAGGTTTCGGTATCCATGAAGATCAGCATGTCGTCCTGGGTATAAAGGTACTGGAAATCCTTTTGTTCCAGACGGACGCGCTCGACCTTGTCTTCTGAGCGGAAACGCTCGTTCAGCTTCCGGCCATCGAGCAGGTTTTTCATTTCGACCTGCGCGAAAGCGCCACCCTTGCCTGGTTTGACATGCTGAACCTTGACAACGGCCCAAAGCGTATCTTGATGCTGCAGCACGTTACCGGGCTTGATTTCGTTTCCGTTGATTTTCATGGAACGACCGACTTGTTTATTTGTTTGGATCTGGAACGGTGCATGGAACAGCGGACGCTGGGGCACCGAAAATTGCTGGCGCCTGTCCACCACAAAAGTGCGCAGGTTTCAAGGAAAAAAGGCAAATTCGGTTTGCCGGGGTCCATTGAACCTTAAAGTTTCGGGCCTCAGATGCCTTAAGGCGTTTCGGCTGCGGGATCTTCAGATGGTGCCATCAGCGTTGCTGAATACTGCTCTGCCAGCTTGCGGGCGTTTTCCATCGTTGTCTCGTCCAGACTGTCCACGATCTGATCGAGATTGAGATCAGAGACGCCAAGCGTTCGGGCAATGAGGTGCCAGCCAGCCGCCGCAGAATAGTCCTGTTCCCGGCCTCTTCCGAAGGCGTAGATGCGTGCAAGCCGGTTCATTGCGACCGGGTTGCCCGACGTGGCTGCGCGTTCGAACCAGTCAGAAGCTTCTGCTTCGTCGGGATCCACACCTTTTCCCTGAAAACGCAGGATGCCGTAGTAGACCTGCGCGGATGTGTGCCCACGCCGCGCTGCCCGGCCCATCCAGAATGCGCCCTGGCCTGGATCATTGAGGCCGCTTTGCGCTTCCAGATAGGAAAGGGCGAGTGCGTATTGAGCTTCCGGATCGTTGAGTTTAGCCGCTTCTTCCAGAAGTTCTCTTGCCCTCTGCTCATTGAAGGGGCGGCCTTCGCCTTCCTGATAAAGCAGTGCGAGATTGTAGAGCGCCGATGCGTTGCCCGCATTGGCTGCCTGTTCAAAGAGATCGGCCGCTATCTTCTTGTCGACGTCAACGCCATCGCCCAAAAGATAGAATTGGGCGAGTTGCATTGCCGAGCCGTTGTCACCCTTGTTTGCAGCAAGACGGTACCAGTCCGCGGCCTTTGTCTTGTCCTGCTTGATCCCGAGACCCGCCTCGTGCAACACGCCCAGCAACGCCTGGGCGGATTGGTCGCCGCCTTCGGCAAGTGGTGTTGCCAGGCCGAGCGCTGTCAGAAACCAACCCCTTTGAAATGCTGCGTAGGCTGTGGTTGCGTCCGCGGTTTCATCGTCGGACAGTTTGGGCGGACCGGCATCGACGATGCTTAAAAGGGTCTTGTCCGCGGTTGTAACGTCAATCAAAACCGGAAGCGGTTTGTCCGGGTCATTTTCGGCCGACTGATTTTCTTCAGTTTCTTTTTCCGCGGCATCTTGCGCCAGGGCTGGAGACCATGATGCGAATGGCGAGAAACCCGCCAGGACGCCGCTTAGAACCAAGATCCCGGTCCAGCTTCTCAAGCTAAGGTTTGTCCCCATTAACGGCATAGATCCGGCTCCGGTTTCTTATGTCTGATCGGCATCGGGAAATGGATGAGCGTCCAAAATCTTGTTTGCTTCGGCAATCAGGTCGGAAGTATCTCGATCAGACTGCCAAATGACATCCTTGACCGCAACAAAGTCGGCACTTGTTGCCGCAACCTCGGCTAAGGTCTCCATGGAGCTACCCGCAAGTGCGACGCAGGGTGTCTCGAAGAGCTCAGACCACCACGAGGCGGAAGAAAGGGTCTTGGCATGTGCGTTTTCCTTCTCGGCCAAATCCAGTTTGCCAAAGAAGATATAGTCTACTCCGGTTTCCGCCCATTCCATGGCATCGTGTTTTAGCTTGGTGCCTCCGGTTCCGACAATGCGCTCGGGCTGGAAGCTTTCAACGGCGAGTTTCAGGTCCTCCAGAGATGTGTCGACATGGACACCATCCGCACCGGAACGGCCGGCTGCCTGCGTGTCGCGATAGACAATCGCCGCAGCTCCTCCCTTTTGGATAATGGGGACGAGCGTTTCAGCTGCCGCTTGCAGGTCCTTTGTGTTTGCGCCCGGCATATAGATCAGCACACAGGCGATATCGCCACCTGCAAAGGCCTGGTCGAGTTTGCCTGCCAGTTCGGCCAGATCGAATTCCGGCGGTGTAACGAGAAAAAGGCGCGGGCGGTTCACGGTGGTCAGGTCCTGTTCAATCACAAATCGGGTTCTTGTCCCTAAAGACGGCAAAAGAGGGACGCAAGGCCCCTCTTTCAAGAAAGTGAATGAATTGACGTCCCGGGAGAGAGGGCGTCAGCCAATTTTGGGATCGAGGCTGCCATCCTGGTAGCGGGCAGCCATGTCGGCCAGCGTGATGATTTTCTTGATCTTGGATGCCTGACCAGCCGTGTTGAACGCTTCCAGACGCTGGATACAGAGCTTCTGCATCGCATCACGTGCAGGCTTCAGGTATTTGCGCGGGTCAAACTCGGACGGGTTTTCGGAAAGAACGCGCCGGATCTGGCCGGTGATCGCCATCCGGTTGTCGGTGTCGATATTTACCTTGCGAACGCCATTCTTGATGCCGCGTTGGATTTCTTCGACAGGGACGCCCCAAGTTTGGGGCATTTCACCACCATATTGGTTGATGATGTCCTGGAGATCCTGCGGAACGGACGATGATCCGTGCATCACGAGATGGGTGTCCGGAAGGCGGCGGTGAATTTCCTCGATCACGTTCATCGCCAGAATTTCGCCGTCAGGCTGGCGCGTGAACTTATAAGCGCCGTGGCTCGTTCCCATGGCGATCGCGAGCGCGTCGACCTTGGTTTCCCTGACGAACTTTACGGCCTCCTCAGGGTCGGTCAGCAACTGGTCCTGGCTCAGTTTGCCTTCCGCGCCGTGCCCGTCTTCCTTGTCGCCCATGCCGGTTTCAAGCGATCCGAGGACGCCCAGTTCACCTTCAACGGAAATGCCGCCGAGATGAGCCATGCCGGTCACCGTTTTGGTGACGCCGACATTGTAGTCCCAGCTGGCCGGGGTCTTGCCGTCGGCTTCAAGCGAGCCGTCCATCATCACGGATGTGAAGCCTGCCTGAATGGCGCTCATGCATGTCTGGGGTGCGTTGCCATGGTCCAGATGCACGCAGACCGGGATGTGCGGATAAATCTCCACTACAGCATCCATCATGTGCTTCAGCATGACGTCGTGGGCATATGCGCGTGCGCCGCGGGAGGCCTGAATGATCACCGGAGCGTCTGTCTGATCGGCCGCAGCCATGATCGCCAGCGCCTGCTCCATGTTGTTGATGTTGAATGCGGGAACGCCGTAGTCGTTTTCCGCTGCGTGGTCCAACAGCTGGCGAAGGGTGATACGTGCCATTAAAGTCTCCCCTGATCCGGTGTCTGCGAAACGAGCCTTACCATAGCAAGTATTCACGTTGCCGGTGTTGCGGTGCGTCAATCATCGGTGTTTCTATCAAGATTTTTGGCCGTTGAAAGAGGGCCTCGCCGGTTAAATCAATTTAAATACAAAGAGATGGCAGGAAATTCGCTCTCGTATTTAATTTGGAAATAAAAATAAATTTTCTGCCAGGCCCATTTCACTTTCAATCATGCGCTGGGTGAACTGATGTCGACGAATGTGCCAGCCGGATCACGAAGGATCATGCGCCTCTGTCCGTAAGGCATTTCCCGAGGGGCTTCGACAATGTTTGCGTTTTGCGCGAGCGCTTTCTCATAGACAGCATCGCAGTCATCAACGACGAAAGTCAGGATCACTCCGGCAGGGGCCCGCTGGGCCCTTGCCGGAACGATCTCGCTCGATTGTTTGAGAATTCCGAGCTCCAGGGCCGGATTGTCCGGGTCAGCAAGATTGACGAACCAGTCTGCGGAAAAGCGCGATTCAAAGCCGAGAATTCCCTGGTAGAAGGCCGCTGTTGCAGCAACTTCTTCCGTCAGGATGTTTGTGAAACTTCGCTGCATGATGGTCCTCCTGCCGAACTTGCCAATTAGGCTTCAAGCGCTTTGACGCCAGGCAATTCCTTACCTTCCAGCCACTCGAGGAAAGCACCCCCCGCTGTTGAGACATAAGAGAAATCATCTGCCGCACCAGCGTGATTGAGAGCTGCGACCGTGTCACCACCACCAGCAACTGAATTGAGTTTGCCGGCTTTGGTGTTGGCGGCCGCATGTTTAGCGGCAGCGACCGTTGCCGTGTCGAAAGGCTCAATCTCAAACGCACCGAGCGGACCGTTCCAGACCAGTGTCTTGGCCGTATCGATCTTGGAGGCGACGGTTTGGATCGATGCTGCGCCCACATCGAGGATCATGCCGTCTGCGGGTATCGCATCCAAGGAAACAGTTTCATTTTCAGCGCCTGCCTTGAATTCCCGTGCAACCACTGCATCCGCTGGCAGAACGATTTCGCAATTGGCTGCATTGGCGGCTGACATGATCCTGTTGGCTGTATCGGCAAGGTCGTGTTCGCAAAGTGACTTACCGACATTGACGCCCTTTGCTGCAAGGAACGTGTTGGCCATGCCTCCACCGATCACCAACATGTCGACCTTCGAAACGAGGTTCTCCAGCAAGTCAATCTTTGAAGACACTTTCGCTCCGCCAACAACGGCCAGGACTGGCCGAACAGGTTCACCGAGCGCAGAGCTGAGCGCCTCAAGCTCCGCTTGCATTGTCCGTCCGGCGTAAGCCGGCAACAGTTTGGCAATTCCTTCCGTCGAGCCGTGGGCACGGTGTGCTGCGGAGAACGCATCGTTCACGTAGAGGTCGCCATTTGCGGCCAAGGCTTCGGCGAAAGCGGGGTCGTTCTTTTCCTCGCCCTTGTGATACCGCGTGTTTTCAAGGAGCAGAACGTCACCATTTGACATTGCGGATATGGCGTCAGATGCGACCGGGCCGATGCAGTCATCTGCAAAGCCGACTGCTTTGCCGAGCAATCTGGAGACCGAGGGTGCGACCGGTGCAAGCGACATGGATGCCACCCGCTCGCCCTTCGGACGGCCGAAATGCGCCAGCAGCACGACCTTCGAACCCTTTTCGGAGAGTTCGCGAATCGTCGGCAGAACCCGTTCGATGCGTGTGGTGTCCGTGACTTTGCCGTTGTCCATCGGCACATTCAGATCCACACGGACGAGAACCCGTTTGCCGGTAATGTCATTGAGATTGTCGAGTGTATTGAAAGCCATGAGAACACCTGTTGTCAGGGACGGGTGGAGTTGGTGGAGACAGCGATGCCAATGCCGAACAAGGTCAGCAGCACGCCGAAGGAGCGCTCCAGCCAAAGCTTGGCGCGCATGAATTGAAACCGCACGGATGGCAGCGTGAAGAACAGCGTGACCAGAACAAACCACAAAAAGACGCCGCCTGCCATGATCATGCCATAGCCGACTTGCGTCCAGAGCGGGGTCATGGGCGACGTAACCTGCAGAAACACACTCAAAGCAAACATCGTCGCCTTTGGATTGGTCACATTCGTGAAGAAACCCCAACGCAGCGCCTTGAGTGGCGGCATGCCGGAAAGGCCATTGCTGCCTGGCATGTCTTTTGACGCTGTCCGGTACATCATCACTCCAAGAAAGATCAGATAGGCAGCACCGAGCAGTTTGAGTGCATTGAACAGTATTATTGACTGGGACAAGATCAGGCCGATGCCCGCGAGCGCGTAGGTGACGTGAACACCCAGTGCCAATGCGATGCCGAGCGCCGTCATGATGCCGGCCAGTCTGCCGCCGATCAGGGCGTTGCGCAAAACGACTGCAAAGTCAGGTCCCGGGACAATGGCAACGACAATCGTCAGTGAGATAACGGTGAGAAGTTCGAGCACGTGGTCTCCAAAATTTGGAAAAAGATGGTCTAGCGATCTGGTGGGTTTTCGAGGTTCTTGATCGTTTCGGCCTTTTGCTGGTCAACGTCAGGCTGCCAGTGCCGGTGATTGCGCTGCCCATTTCTTTCCTTAGAGCGGTCCAGCCAATAAAAACCGAGCCCAAGCAGGACAACGACACAAATAATGATCGCAACTGTCATGCAACTTCCCCAGTGCGAAACAAAGAAAAGGCGGATGCAACGCTGCTGCACCCGCCAAATGTCAGACTGATTGTCTGGTCAACCAGATCATCTGGTTAGATGAGCTTCGCCATGGCAACGGCCGTGTCGGCCATGCGGTTGGAGAAACCCCACTCGTTGTCGTACCAGGTCAGGATGCGCACAAAGGTGCCGTCCATAACTTTGGTCTGGTCCATGTGGAAGACGGAAGAGTGGCTGTCATGGTTGAAGTCCATGGAAACGAGTTTTTCTTCCGTGTAACCGAGAACACCCTTCAACTTGCCGTCCGCAGCTTCCTTGATCGCTGCATTGATTTCTTCAACGCTGGTCTCGCGCTTGGCAATGAAGTTGAGGTCGACCACAGAGACATTCGGTGTCGGTACGCGAATTGCCACACCATCCATCTTGCCATTGAGCTCCGGCAGCACCAGTCCGACAGCTTTTGCAGCACCAGTGGATGTCGGGATCATGGACATGGCAGCGGCGCGCGCTCGGTAAAGATCCTTGTGCATGGTGTCCAGGGTCGGCTGGTCACCCGTGTAGGAGTGGATCGTCGTCATGAAGCCTTTTTCAATGCCGACCGTGTCATTGAGAACGTAAGCAACCGGAGACAGACAGTTGGTTGTGCACGATGCGTTGGATACGACCAGATCTTCTGAGGTCAGTGCATCGTGGTTCACACCGTAAACGATGGTCTTGTCAGCGCCCGCAGCTGGTGCTGAAACGAGAACGCGCTTTGCGCCGGCTTCCAGAAGCATGGAGGCCTTTTCCTTGGCGGTGAAGATGCCGGTGCATTCCATCGCGATGTCGACGCCAAGCTCGCCCCATGGCAGTTCCTTCGGGTCACGAATGGCGGTGACCTTTATGGGTTTGCCTCCACCAACCGATATGGTGTCGCCGTCGACTGTCACTTCGGCAGGAAATCTGCCGTGAACGGAATCATAGCGCAGCAGATGTGCGTTGGTTTCAACCGGACCAAGATCGTTGATGGCGACGACTTCAATGTCGGTGCGGCCGGATTCGACAATGCCGCGCAGGATGTTCCGGCCAATGCGGCCAAAACCGTTGATTGCTACCTTGGTTACCATATTCCACTCCTGCGATCTTCGGCGTTTTGTTCCAAGAAAAACGCCAACTTTATGACCACATGTGTCGTGGTCGCTTGGAAGAGCCTCAAGTGCTCAGGGCCCGGCAACATATGGGGGATCTGGCGTCGCCGGGAATTGATCTCAATTAAGTTGCGAGCTTTTCTTTCGCAGCAGAGACAACAGCGTCCTTGGTGATGCCGAAGTGCTCATAAAGCTCCTTGTAGGGTGCGCTCGCGCCGAAACCGGTCATTCCGACAAACAGGCCATCATTGCCGACGAAACGGTCCCATCCCATGCGGATGCCCGCTTCCACGGCAATCTTGACCGGGCTGTCGCCGATGATGTCTGCCTTGTAGTCGTCCGATTGGGATTCGAACAGCTCGAAAGATGGAACAGAGACAACTCGCGTCGCAATACCATCTTCGGTCAACTCTTTATGAGCGTCGACGGCGATTTCGACTTCCGAACCCGACGCGAAGATAGTGACCGCTGGGCTGTCTTCACAGTCAATCAGCACATAGGCGCCTTTGGCACAAAGGTTGTCGTCTTCGAAAGTCTTGCGCTGAGAGGGGAGGTTCTGGCGGGTCAACGCCAGTACAGACGGTCCGGATCTGTCTTCAAGCGACAGTTGCCAGCATTCCAGCGTTTCGGTGATGTCGGCAGGCCGGTAGAACGTAAGGTTCGGGATCGCGCGCAAAGCCGCGAAGTGCTCCACCGGTTGGTGGGTCGGACCGTCTTCGCCAAGTCCGATGGAATCGTGCGTCATCACGTGGACAACCCGCTGGCCCATCAATGCTGCAAGCCGGATCGAGGGACGACAATAATCGGAGAAAATCAAAAAGCCGCCGGAATAAGGGATCAGGCCGCCGTGGAGCGCCATCCCGTTCATGGCCGCAGCCATGCCGTGTTCACGAATGCCGTAGTGAATGTAACGTCCGGAGAAATCGTCCGGTGTCACCGGGGCGGTCTGCGGCGTCTTGGTGTTATTCGACCCGGTCAGGTCAGCAGACCCACCAATCGTTTCCGGAACAACTTCGTTGATCACGCTCAGGACAGCTTCGGAAGCCTTGCGCGTTGCCATGGTCGGCTGTTCGTCTGCGAGCTTCTTCTTGTAGTCCAGAATGGCCTGGGTGAAGGTCGCCGGCAGATCGCCACGATACCGGCGGTCAAACTCGGCCCGCGTTTCCGCGTCCGCCTCGGCAAATCGCTTTTGCCAGTCCTTGTGCGCGTGAGCGGAGCGAAGTCCGGCAATCCGCCATGCATCCAAAACATCACTCGGAATGTCGAAGGGTTCATGCGGCCAGTTGAGAGCTTCCCGTGTCCCGACAATTTCTTCCGCACCGAGGGGTGAGCCGTGTGCCTTCTGTGACCCGGCCTTGGTAGGAGCGCCAAATCCGATTGTGGTTTTGGCAGCGATCAGGGTGGGGCGATCGCTTGCCTGGGCTTGGCGGATCACGGCGGCAAGAGCCTCCGGGTCATGACCATCGACACTCAACGTGTTCCAGCCAGACGCTGCAAATCTGGCCTGCTGGTCTGTCGAATCGGTAATTTCGACCTTACCGTCAATGGAAATGCCGTTGTCGTCCCAGATCACGATCAGCTTGTTCAGCTTCAGGTGACCTGCAAGTGTCAGCGCTTCCTGGCTGATACCTTCCATGAGGCAGCCGTCGCCGGCGAGAACGTATGTGTAGTGATCAACAAGGTCTTTGCCGAAACGCTCTTCCTGCAGGCGTTCTGCAATCGCCATTCCAACGGCATTGCCCAGCCCCTGGCCAAGCGGGCCGGTTGTCGTCTCGATGCCGGCACCATGACCATATTCGGGGTGACCGGCCGTGCGCGAGCCGAGCTGGCGGAAATTCTTGACTTCATCAAGCGTGAAGTCTTCGTAGCCGAGCAAATACAGCAGGCTGTACAGCAGCATGGACCCGTGACCGGCAGAAAGAACGAACCGATCACGGTCGGACCAGTCGGGTGCTGTCGGATCGAACTTCAGAAACTGGGTAAACAGAACGGTTGCGATATCGGCGGCCCCCATGGGCAGTCCGGGGTGACCGGATTTCGCCTTTTCCACGGCATCGATGGCAAGGAAGCGGATCGCATTTGCCATGCGCTGGTGCTTTTCAATATCGGTCATCGTCTTCCCGTTGCTTGCGTTGAAGCGCCATTGCCGGGGTTGGACCACCCGGCAAGGTGTGAATGAGGTACGTTGCTCAGAAGCTGACTATCGTCAATTTCGAACAGGCGCCAGACAAATATCAGGAACCGTCGGCGAGTCAACAAAGGCGAGCCAACGGAATCCCGGAAGAAATTTTCTTTTTGGGCGTTATAGAGTTGAGGATTCTGCCAATGGTGCCATTGACTGAGAGAAGTTGCGATGCCTAAGCTCGACGCCCTGAAAAAGATTTGCTTTTTCGCCGCGAAACATTCGCGTGAACGCAATGTCCGAAGTGTCATTGGACCTTGGGCGGGGCGGCAGCGAAAGCGTCAAATCTCCAGAATGTGCGTTTGAAAGGAACTGGCGGACCGCCGCAAAACACGTTGGGACAATGTAATAAATGGCGGATGTCGACTGTATGGAAAAGACCAGTCTCACCGACGCGGTAAAGCGCCTTGATTCAGCCGTCGGTCAGCTGGAGGCGGCTGTTCAGCGTCGAATGGACGCCGACAGATCGTTGAATGCCTTGCAGGATGATCTGCAAAGGCTTGGCGAAGACCGGTCTCAACTGGCTGCATCACTCGATGAAAGCGAAGCGCGAGCTTCTCGTTTGGAAGAAGCCAACAAGGACGTGTCCCGCCGGCTTGTTTCTGCGATGGAGACTATCCGCAGTGTTCTGGATGCGCATGGAGGCTGACTGAAAAATGGCGCAGATTACCGTCACAATTAACGGCAAAGCCTTCCGCATGGCTTGCGATGATGGTGAAGAGGAGCGTCTTCAGGGTCTCGCTGCGCGTTTCGACGGCTGGTTAGGTGAATTGAAGGGCGCATTCGGGGAAATCGGCGACCAGCGTCTGACTGTCATGGCCGGCATTATGGCAACCGACCAATTGTCGGAGCTTGAACGCAAGATAGTCAGGCTTGAAGCCGACCTGGAAGACGCCAAACGGCAGCAGGACGCGGCGCTCGACAATATGAGCCAGAATGAAGAAGAACTCTCCAGGGCGGTCAATACCGCTGCGGCAAGGATTGAGAGCCTTGCCGATGGCTTGAGCAAGAGCCTCAAAAATCCGGAAAACTCCTGAACAATGCCGGTTCATGCGGCGGCCCTTTGCATTCAGTCTTCAAATTCATTTGTATTGAATGTCCAGCCGCTCTGGTAATTGCCGGAGGTCGGGTCTATATGCCGTAGTCGCGGCTGCCCGATACGTCAGGAACATTATCCCCGGGGCCTTACGCATTCCTTCGGGAGCTGTCCCTGCGCTGGGCCGTGGTCCGTTGCATACGGCGCCCACCTACATTGTAGGTTCTCCGGGATTGCAGATCCAACGGTCGGACGGCTGCACATTTCTTTTCTCAATGCCCGGCTGAACTGGCCGGCCGCAGCGCTTGCGGCGGACCGGGACGAGACAGATTTGATCGCTTTGACTTAAGGGGCCATGGCAATTCATTCTTCCCTAGCCGAAAAAAAGAAATTGTTCGCAAGCAGGCACTCGCCCGCCGAAAGGCGATGAGCGAAATCGAACGGATCGAAAAGAGCCTCGCTCTGATTGATCATGTCGACGATTTGCCTCTCCCTGATGGGGCTGTTGTTTCTGGTTTCTGGCCGATCCGTGACGAGATAGATCTCAGACCGCTCATGGACATTTTGCGTCAAAAGGGTCATCCACTGTGTCTGCCGGCTATTGCCGAACCTCATCTTCAGTTTCGCAGACTTGAGCGTGGCTGCGAATTGGTGCCGGCAGGATTTGGGACGCTGGAACCAGCACCTTCTGCAGATGAAATGCGTCCGGATGTTATGCTCATGCCTTTGTCGGGCTTTGACAATGCCGGCAACCGTCTTGGCTATGGAAAGGGTCATTACGACACGGCAATCGCCGCCATCGAAAAGGAAAGCCCCCTCTTGTGTATCGGCGTGGCTTTTGCGGTTCAGGAGGTTGACCGCGTGCCCATTGAAGCGCATGACAAACCACTGAATGGGATTTTAACTGAAGTCGGATACCGGGCATTCAGCTGACTATAGGCCGCTGTCGCATGTCAGCTTTTGGACGCCTAGCGAGGTTACATGCGTATTTTGTTTCTGGGGGATCTTGTCGGCCGCTCCGGTCGTTCTGCTGTGATCGACAAATTGCCCGGGCTTGTAGAGGCCAATCAGCTCGACTTCGTCATTGTGAACGGTGAAAATGCGGCATCCGGTTTTGGGATTACCGAGGCAATTCTGCAAGATGTTCTGGACGCAGGTGCAGATGTTGTAACGACCGGCAATCACGTCTGGGACCAGCGGGATACACTTGTTTACATCGAGCGTCAGGATCGTCTGCTTCGGCCTGTGAACTTTCCTTCTGGCACGCCGGGCAGGGGAGCCCATCTCTATACGGCCCGAAATGGCGCGCAGGTGATGGTCGCCAATGTGATGGGCCGCGTCTATATGGATGCGCTTGATGACCCGTTTGCTGCGATGGAAAGGGTTGTAACTGACTGCCCGCTGGCTGAAGTTGCAGATGCGATCATTGTTGACATGCATGCCGAGGCAACCAGCGAAAAACAGGCTATGGGCCATTTCCTGGACGGGAGGGTCAGCCTTGTGGTTGGCACACATACCCATGTTCCAACTGCAGACCACCAGATCCTGGAGAACGGCACCGCCTATCTATCGGATGCCGGAATGTGCGGTGCTTATGACAGCGTGCTTGGAATGGACAAGGAAGAACCGGTCAATCGGTTCCAACGCAAGATACCTGGATCAAGGTTCGCGCCTGCAACGGGAGACGCCACCATCTGTGGCGTGGCAATAGAGACAAATGACCGGACAGGACTTGCCGAACGGATTGCCCCGATCCGGATCGGTGGGCGGTTAGAGCCGGTCCTGCCGCATTTCTGGTCCGATCCGGCCTGATGAGTGGTCGGGCGTTTCCGCGAGCTGGATTTTCGACCGCAACTTGCCTATAAGCGGGCGCAGTTTTCATCGACATCACCTTAAGAAGAACCGAGAAGAGCCATGGCAGGCCATTCAAAATTCAAGAACATCATGCACCGCAAGGGCCGCCAGGATGCGGCCCGCTCCAAGATGTTCTCCAAACTGTCCAAGGAAATCACCGTCGCGGCAAAGATGGGTGACCCTGATCCGGACTCCAATCCGCGCCTGCGTCTTGCCGTTCAGAACGCCAAGGCCCAGTCGATGCCCAAGGACAATATCCAGCGGGCGATCAACAAGTCGCAAACGGGTGATGGCGATAACTACGAAGAGATCCGTTACGAAGGATACGGACCCGCCGGGGTTGCCGTCGTTGTCGAAGCGCTGACGGACAATCGCAACCGTTCTGCTTCCAACGTCCGCTCCTATTTTACCAAATGTGGCGGCTCGCTTGGGGAAACCGGCTCGGTTTCCTTCATGTTCGATCGTGTTGGCGAGGTCATCTACAAGCCGGAAGCTGGTGAGGCCGATGCGGTTCTGGAGGCTGCGATCGAGGCGGGTGCTGAAGATGTTCAATCCGATGAAAGCGGTCACACGATCTATACCGCCTTTGAAGATCTGAACGATGTAGCCAAGGCGCTTGAAGATGCACTCGGCGAAGCGGATTCCACCAAGATTATCTGGAAACCGCAGAACCTGACGCCCGTCGATGTGGACAAGGCGCAAACGCTGATGAAACTCATCGACATGCTTGAAGACGATGACGATGTTCAAAATGTTTATTCGAACTTCGATGTTGATGAAGAAACCATGGCCGCGCTCGCGACCTGAGCGTGCGTGACGATGCTTTGCAAAACCCCGGCCTGGCCGGGGTTTTTCGTTTCAAAAGGCCGGTGCACTGCCGGCGTTGAGAATTGAAAGGTTTCGGAGTGTTCCAGATTTTCGAGTTGACCCAGGACGATCCCAAGACGCTGCAGGAACGCACCTTGAAGCTTTCCGAAGAGGCCGGTGAACTGGCTCAGGCTGTTTTGTCCGTCACCAAGGCCCCGGGTAGTGCCTACAAGAACCATTCCATTGAGGATGTGCGCGAAGAAGCGGTCGATGCAACAATCGTCGCTCTAAGCATTCTTGCGCAAGCATGTTCAAGCCGCTCAGAATTTGAGAGCGAGCTGGAACGGCTCATGAGCGAAAAATGCGGGAAGTGGCGAGAAAAGGTTCTGGAACAAGAAGCGTCAACGGAATAGTCCATCCAGCGCGGGCATGCTTGTCAAAGCAGCCAGGGCAATCAGGACATAGGCGACCTTCCGATAAAGGCTTGGGTTTGCCCATTTGAAGCCGCGCGTGCCAGCAAAGATCGCAAGAGCATAAACCGGAACCGCGACGACCAGCAGGTGAAGCACCTTGATGGTGAAAAACCCGTGCAGCATATAGGCGAAAAAGTCCCCACGCTTGCCAGCGAAAAGAAAACGATCAGATTGGCTCTGATGGTTTGAGGATTGGAAGAACTGGACAGCCACATGGCAACAACGGGTGGGGCTGACACTTGCGATACGCCTCCAAGAATGCCGGAGACGCCACCTGTTGCGAACGAAATCGCCGAATTAGGCTGCTTTCGGTAGCGCCAGCCCGAAATCAAAAGCAGCAGTAGCCCGGTCACGATGGCAAAGATGGTCCATCTCAAAACAAGAATGTCCGTATTGGCCAGAAGCCATGCGCCGAAGTGCACAAAAACAATTGCGCCGAAAACGGCGGGCAACACTGTGGACCATACGCACTGCCTGACGGCACGTACCAGAAGGGGCAGCGTCACGATGCTGTCTATGAAAAGGAAGGTCGCAGCTGCGGTGGCGGGCAGGATGACACTCGTTGCAACGGGGATGAAAATCATGCCCGCACCGAAACCTGCAAACCCGCGAACGCACCCGGCTACGAACAGAACTAGCGCCAGGAAGGCAAGCATCTCAGGTGTAAACGAGGTGAAAATTTCATCCATGCAATCTCTTTGGTGAGCGGCATCCATGCGATGGCGGTCGTTTGCCTCAAGCCGAAGGCCGTAAACGATCGACAAGGGCAGTGCCGGAGATGGACAACATATGCCGGCTACGCCTCTCTAGTCGGGTTTTGGACAGGCTTTAGGTTGGTAAGCTCCGCTTCTGCTGGCGTCAACGAAGAAGTTTTGTTACCGATTTGTTCCATGACACATGCGATTCGATTGCTGGGGATCGACCCGGGACTGCGGCGCACCGGTTGGGGCATGATCGAGGCGGCGGGTAACAGGCTGTCCTTCATTGCTTCCGGCACGGTGACTTCAAACAACAAGAAAAGCCTGGCCGAGCGTCTCGTGGAGTTGCATGACGGGCTCTCCGAGGTTGTTCGGCAGCACGAGCCGCAAGAAGCTGCCGTTGAGCATACATTTGTAAACAAGGATGCCGGGGCGACGCTGAAGCTTGGCCAAGCCCGTGGCGTGGCACTGTTGGTTCCCTCGCTTGCAGGGTTGGCGGTCGCAGAATACGCGCCCAATCTTGTGAAGAAGACCGTGGTTGGAACAGGACACGCTGAGAAAGAACAGATCCGGGCAATGGTCAAGGTGCTGATGCCCCGTGCGACGTTCAACTCGGACGATGCGGCAGATGCGCTTGCGATTGCCATCTGCCACGCACAGCATCGGGCCAACAGCGCAGCACGCCTTGCGGCGATGGGGGCGGTATGATCGGAAAGCTGAAAGGGACCGTCGACAGTTACGGGGAAGATCATGTGATCCTCGACGTGCACGGTGTCGGCTACCAGGTTCACTGCCCTTCACGCATTCTTCAGGGCTTGCCGAGAACCGGAGAAGCGGCGGTACTGTTCATTGAAACCATGGTGCGTGAGGACATGATCCGATTGTTCGGTTTCGCTCAAGAAGCGGAGCGGGAATGGTTCAGGATCCTGATGACCGTTCAAGGCGTCGGGGCAAAGGTTGCGCTCGGTATCTTGGGTATCTTGAAAGCCAGTGAAGTGGCCAATGCCATAGCGCTTGGCGACAAGGCGACGATCTCGCGCGCGCCAGGTGTCGGCAAACGTGTCGCTGAGCGCATCCTGACCGAACTCAAGGACAAGGCACCAGGATTGGCAACCGTCGATCAAGGAACGATTGCCGTTTCGCAGGATGTGGCAGACAATGTTGCAGCCCGTCCGGTTGCCGAAGCCGTCTCCGCGCTCACAAATCTCGGTTACCCTCAGCCACAGGCAAGTGCGGCTGTTGCCAAGGCAATGCAGTCCGCAGGTGAAGATGCATCTACGGAAAAGCTGATCCGCCTCGGTTTGAAGGAATTGTCCGCATGATAGCGTTCACTTATGCCGTCATTGCCATAACATTCATTGTTCTGGGGATCGGCGGTATCATGTATCTGGACCACCGTTTCTCGCTGTCTGTCGGCGATCGTCCATTTGCGATCAAGGGGCGCCGTATCGAAACGGACGATCCGTTTGTGCGAAGCCAGTTCAAGAAATTCTATGCGATCAGGGTGGCATATTCCCTGTTTCTCCTGGTGATGCTGTTTGTGGTCGTTAGCCATGTCGGATGACGAACGCATTGTGACACCGGAAATCCGCGGCGATGAGATCGACAGCACCATGCGTCCGCAGGCATTGGACGAGTTTGTTGGCCAGGCCCAGGCGCGTGCCAATCTGAAAGTTTTCATTGGTGCGGCCAAGGCACGTGGAGAGGCGCTTGATCATGTGCTTTTCGTCGGGCCGCCCGGCCTCGGCAAGACAACGCTGGCCCAGATCATGGCGCGTGAGCTTGGAGTGAATTTTCGGGCAACATCCGGTCCGGTTATTGCCAAAGCAGGCGATCTTGCAGCTCTGCTCACCAATCTGGAAGAGCGGGACGTGCTCTTCATCGACGAGATCCACCGGCTCAACCCTGCGGTTGAGGAAGTGCTTTATCCGGCAATGGAGGATTACCAGCTCGATCTGATCATCGGTGAAGGGCCGGCGGCGCGATCGGTGAAGATCGACCTGGCAAAATTCACTCTTGTTGCCGCGACAACGCGGCTTGGCCTCCTGACAACACCGCTGCGTGACCGGTTCGGTATTCCCGTGCGTCTGCAATTCTATACGGTCGCGGAACTTGAACATATCGTCAAACGGGGCGCATCGATCCTTCAGATCGGCATGGCCGAAGACGGTGCACGCGAAATTGCAAAGCGGTCTCGCGGTACGCCGCGTATTGCAGGCCGGCTGCTTCGCCGCGTGCGGGACTTTGCCGTCTTCGAAGGCACGGAAAGAGTTGATCGTGCGCTCGCCGACAAGGCGTTGCGTCAGCTGGAGGTCGACCAAGCAGGGCTGGACAGTCTTGACCGGCGCTACCTCAATCAGATTGCCGTCAATTTCGGCGGTGGGCCCGTTGGGATCGAGACCATTGCGGCAGCTTTGTCGGAGCCAAGGGACGCTATTGAGGAGATTGTCGAACCATATCTGATTCAGAATGGTTTCCTGCAGCGAACACCGCGCGGGCGCGTTCTGACACCCATGGCATTCGAGCATCTCGGACTGGCTGCGCCGTCCCGGCCGAACGCTCCGCAAATGGGTTTGTTTCAGGACCCGGACTAGTTTTACGTGTGATTTTGAAAGTCAACTTATAGGTAATTTTATCGAACTAGCTCGACTTTGATTAAACATTTATTGGCGAATCTCAACCTATGATCCCCCAAATTTGTGGGGGAATCATGCGTAAGCGGCTTTCATCAAAACTTGCTCTTATGTTTCTGGCTGGCGCTCTGACCATGTGCGTCGCCATTGTTACCGTTACGTCCATGTTGTCCAGGGACGTTGCCAACGGACAGGCGGACAACGGGCTGGAAAGTGCCACCAAGGCAAAGCAGAAAGTGCTTGAAATGGCACTGGACCAGGTCACGTACAGCGCGAAGTTCTTCGTGTCTCTTGAAGAGGCCAAGGACAGCCTGATGAAGACCCTGGTGGGTTGGAAAAACTTGAAAGAGGGTCAGAACGAGACGCTCCGCAAGATTTTCGTCACAGACAATCCGCATCCAGCTCACGAGCGTCATCTGCTGGTCGAGCCGGCAGAATCCAACTACTACGTGAACAATCACAAGGTGGTGCATCCGATTTATCAGGATGTTATCGGCCAAGGCCTGTTCTCTGATGCTGCGCTTGCCAACCCGGACGGCTTCATCACCTACACTTATGGCAAGGGTGAGGAATTCGCCCATCACGTGGATGCTGCCGATATCCAGGGTCATCCTGTCCAGGCCGCATTCGGCAAACTGTTTGCCGCCGCAAAGGACGAAACCCTTGCCGGTGGGCAAATCTATTCGTCTGGGTTTGTCACCGGCGAAGATGGCACCGTGTCGCTGGTGCTTGCAGCACCTGTCTTCTATCTCGACCGTTTCTTTGGCGCTGTTGCCTTCTCTGCGAATATGCAGGCGCTGGCATCGCTGTTGAATGAACCGACAGGACTTGCAGACAGCGAACGCTTCTTCCTGGTGGATGTTGCCGGAAAGGCTATCCAGCTGGACAATGCCGGTAAGGCAGAAGCCGTTCACATGCTGAGCGAAATTTCCGCGGGCGACCGTCTGATCAAACTGGACGGCAATGATTATCGTTTTGCTGAAGCCACCAACACCTATCAGGGAACGGTCTATGGTGTTGTGGATGCCGTTCAGCAGACTGAACTGTCCGCTGCTGCTGACCGGATCACATACGGCGCCGTCATTTCAGGATTTGCCTGCCTCGTGCCGATCGTCCTTCTGATCTGGTGGATCACGCGCCGCATGTTCTCTCCCATGGAGCGGCTATCGGTTGCGGCCCGCAAGATTGCGGATGGTGATCTGGAGGTGGCTGTCGAAGCAACCGAGCGTCATGATGAAATCGGTCGCATGGCGCGCTGCATCGAAGTGTTCAAGGACAATTCCGTTGAGCGCGAACGCATGGCGTCGGAACGCAAGGTTGGCCATATCGCCCGTGAAAAGCGCGAGAAGCTGATCGATTCCCTGATCGGCGACTTCCGGGCGGAATCCCAGGCCGTACTGGAACTGGTTGAAACCAACATTGCTCGGGTCGAGGATGTTTCCTCGCAGCTCAGTCAGCGGTCTGCATCCGCCTCTGAGCAGGGTGAAGCCGCGGTGACGACGTCTGAAAACGCATCGTCCAATGTGCAGGCCGTTGCTTCTGCAACCGAAGAGCTGAATGCTTCGATCTCGGAGATTTCCCGTCAGGTGGAAACAACGGCTTCGATAGTCAGCCAGACAACGACCGCCGCCCAGAGCTCCAATTCGAAAATCTCTGGTCTCGCGGAAGCTGCCAACAAGATTGGCGACGTCGTGTCGCTGATTTCAGAGATTGCCGAACAGACCAATCTATTGGCCCTGAACGCGACGATTGAGGCCGCACGTGCCGGAGATGCCGGCAAGGGCTTTGCGGTTGTTGCCTCGGAAGTAAAGTCGCTTGCCGGTCAAACGGCAAAGGCAACCGAAGAGATTTCGGCGCAGATCGCTGCGATCCAGGCGTCGACCACCGAAGCGGTGGAAGAAATCGCCCGGGTCTCGGAATCGGTAGAGGAAGTCAATTCCTATACAACAACCATTTCCGATGCTGTTCAGCAGCAGGGCTCGGCAACGGGTGAGATTTCCCGAAACGTGGCTGAAGCCGCAGATGGCACACGCAGTGTCGCGTCGACAGTTGCATCGCTGAATGAAGGGGTTTCAGAAAACTCCTTGGCGGTCGATGATATGTTGACGGCAACTATCGAAATGAAACAGCAAGCCGAGCAACTTCGTGCCTCGGTGGAGAAATTCCTCTCCGAGGTTGCGGCGGCCTGACGTCGAACCTAGGTAAGTGTTCAAGGCAATGGAGGCCTCCCGGTCAGATGACCGGGGGCTTTTTTTAAGTGTCATGAAGGGGTGTGGATGTGACGGATTGGCCCGACCTTGCCGGCCGCCTGGAAGAAGGCGGTCATGTGCTTCCGGTACGCGTCTACTATGAAGACACTGATTTTACCGGGATCGTGTATCACGGGGCTTATGTACGCTTCTTCGAACGTGCACGGTCAGATTTTCTTCGTCTCGTGGGAATTCATCATGCCGAACTGGCAAAGGGCGTCCATGGCGTGTCTCTTGCGTTCGCAGTGCGGACCATGACACTCGACTTCCAAAGGCCCGCAAGGATCGACGATGTGCTGGAAGTGCACACGAGTATCGCAGAATACAGGGGCGCTCGATTGAAGCTGGACCAATTGATCCACAGAGGTGACGAATTGTTGATCTCGGCGGCCGTGACGGTTGCAATCGTCACGAGTGAAGGCAAGCCAACCCGCTTACCCGTTGCTTTGGCAGAAAAACTTCAACGTCATCTGCCGGATGAAACCTTCACTGGGTGATCGACTTGAGTGTGGTCTTGCGGGAACAGAAACCCTTACAAAGCAAAATACTTACAAAACAAATCGCTTCGTTAATCTTGCATTTACCTTAATTGATTCCTTTAGAAAGGGGCTTAAAGGTTGGAAAAGTCCCAGTTTTGACAAATTCAAACGTCAGAGAGGCGACTGGTTATTCGAGCTGGTTGTCTGATTCCGGTTCTCTGCTGTGGCTGCCGGTTCTTTTAAAGCGCAACAGCGTCAGACGGCCTAGAGGTCTAAGGAATAAATGGAAACACTCGTCCAATCCACTTTGGCAGCACCAGAACACGAGCTGTCGTTTTTTGCGTTGTTCTGGCAGGCGCATATCGTCGTCAAGATTGTCATGATCGGGTTGCTCGCTGCGTCGGTATGGTGCTGGGCGATCATAGTCGACAAGATTCTGCTGATTGGCCGCACACGGCGCCAGATGACACGGTTTGAAACGGTCTTCTGGTCAGGTCAGTCGCTTGAAGAGCTTTACAACACGCTCCACAACCGTGTGAACCATTCCATGGCTGCATTGTTCGTTGCCGCCATGAGGGAATGGAAGCGCAGTCATGAAGGCCAGCGGCCGGCCATCGGTAGCCTGCAGCAACGCATTGACAGGGTTATGGACGTCACCATTCAGCGTGAAGCGGAGCGGCTGGAGAACAGGTTGCTGATCCTGGCAACGGTCGGGTCATCTGCTCCCTTTATCGGACTGTTCGGCACCGTCTGGGGTATCATGACCGCCTTTCAGGCGATCGCAGCTTCCGAAAGCACCAATCTCGCTGTCGTGGCGCCGGGTATTGCCGAAGCTCTTTTTGCAACTGCGCTCGGATTGCTTGCCGCAATTCCGGCCGTGATTGCCTTCAACAAATTCAATTCCGACGTTGGCAAGGCAGTTGCCCGGATGGAAGGTTTTGCGGATGAATTCTCCGCGATCCTTTCACGCCAGATCGACGAGAGAGGCTAAGGCATGGCCATGCAGGTCGGATCCGCAGAAGAAGGTGGAGGGCGCAGAGGGCGTCGCCGCCGTCGGCACGCGCCCATGAGCGAAATCAACGTGACGCCCTTCGTCGACGTCATGCTGGTGCTTCTTATCATCTTCATGGTTGCCGCTCCGCTCCTGACGGTCGGCGTTCCCATTGACCTGCCGGAGACCCGCGCCAAGGCGCTGGAAGGTGACACGGAACCGATAACGATTTCGGTCAATTCGGCGGGTGAGATTTTCATTCAGGACACACCGATTGCCATCGACGAAATCGTGCCCAAACTCGAGGCGATTGCGGAAAACGGATACGAGGAGCGCATATATGTGCGCGGAGATCAGGACGCCGATTACGGCACCATGATGCAACTCATGGGCCGGATCAATGCGGCTGGGTTTAAACGGCTCGGCCTTGTCACTCTGGAAGAACGGGACTCGTAACGCGTCATGCGCGCAGGTCTCATCGCGTCATTAGCCGGTCACTCGGCCATTCTTTTCTGGGGCTTGTTGGCCTTTCCGGACGCGGAGAGTTTTTCTGTTCCACAGGTCGAATCCCTGCCGGTCGACCTGATACCCGTTGAAGAATTTACCCGACTTCGCATTGGTGAGCGAACTGCCGAGGTCCGCGACGTGGCTGCAACTCAGCCGTCTGAAACCGAGGTGGAAGAGCCGCCACAACCGACTGACAGACCAGGTGAGAGCCAGGTCGAGCAGCCGACACCGCCGACGCCGTCACCCGCACCGACACCTGCTCCGGAACCTCAGCCCGTTGCTGATCCTGAACCTGAACCAGAGCCGGAACCCGTCGCTGCACCCGAACCTGCGCCTGCGCCTCCACCTGAGCCTGCTGCCGATCCGGAACCGGCACCTGAACCAGCCCCGCAGCAGGAAGCAGCCCCTGCGCCACAACCGATCGTCACCAGCGTTGCTCCCCGCACCAAGCCTGCGCCGCCGCGCAGGACGCAGGAGCCGCCGAGAGAAGACCTCAACACTGAAGAAATAGCGGTGCTGTTGAACAAGGTTGAACCTGAGAGACAGCAAGGAAACGCTTCGCAGGAACCAGCATCGCTGGGTTCGCGCAATGGTGCTCAGAATGTGCGCATGTCCCAGTCCGAACTGGATGCCCTGCGCGGTCAGGTGGCTGCCTGCTGGAACCCGCCTGTCGGTGCTGTCGGTGCCGAAGAGCTCAAAGTCAGAGTACAATTCAACCTGTCGCAGGATGGTCAGGTTTCAGGGAACCCACGGGTGCTCAATTCGAACGGGAACCCGGCCTTCGGAGCGGCCGCAAGCAGCGCTGTACGCGCAGTCATGCGCTGTCAGCCTTATTCTCTTCCAATTGCCAAGTATGACGCTTGGCAGGAAGTGATTATCAATTTTGACCCGAGAGAGATGATCATCGGGGGATAGTCCGGAGATCCGGACAATGTTGGTGAGGGAGCGATATTGCTCATGCGTGGAATGTTGAAACGTCTTTCTGATCTCGTTGGCCACAAGGTCCCGGGGCTCGCATTGGTCGCCGCAGTCCTGATGACGCTGGCTCCTCAACCCGCGTCCGCATTGGTCGAGATTGATATCACGCAGGGCAATATCGAGCCGCTTCCCATTGCCTTGCCGTCCTTTTCCGCCGATGGCGGGGACAGCAAACTGGCTGCTGATATGACCAGCATCATTGCAGCGGATCTCAAACGTTCAGGGCTTTTCAACCCTCTGGACCCGGCAAGTTTCATCCAAAAAAACATGAGCGTGAATTCCACGCCACGCTTTGGCGACTGGCGTCAGATCAGTGCTCAGGCCCTGGTGACCGGCACGGTGATCAAACAGCCGGACGGTCGGCTCCGCGCCGAATTCCGTCTGTGGGATGTGTTTGCTGCCGAGCAAATGCTCGGACAGCAGTTTTACACGACCCCTGAAAACTGGCGGCGTCTGGCGCATATCATTGCGGACGCGATTTATGAGCGCCTGACTGGCGAAAAAGGCTACTTCGACACGCGGATTGTCTATGTCGATGAAACCGGGCCTAAGGACAAACGGATCAAGCGTCTAGCCATCATGGATCAGGATGGCGCCAATGTGCGGTACCTGACCCGGGGTGACGATCTGGTTCTGACCCCGCGCTTCTCGCCGACGAGCCAGGAAATCACCTACATGTCTTATGGCGGTGCTGACCCAAGTGTCTATTTGCTCAACATCGAAACAGGCCAGAGAGAGATTGTCGGCAATTTTCCGGGAATGACGTTTGCGCCGCGGTTTTCTCCTGATGGTCAAAACGTGATCATGAGCCTGCAGCAGGGCGGCAATGCCAACATCTTCCAAATGGATCTGCGGTCCCGCCGAACGACGCGCCTGACCAATACGGCGGCCATCGACACAAGCCCGTCTTATTCGCCCGACGGCCGCCGCATCGTGTTTGAATCCGATCGCGGGGGGACACAGCAACTTTATGTCATGGGTGCGAATGGCGGAAACGCGCAGCGCATCTCTTTTGGACCCGGCCGCTATTCAACACCTGTTTGGTCACCTCGCGGTGATTTGATCGCATTTACCAAGCAGCATCAGGGACGGTTCATGATCGGTGTTATGCGTCCGGATGGAAAAGGTGAGCGTATCCTCACCGAGGGCTACCACAACGAAGGGCCGGCATGGTCACCAAACGGCCGTGTTCTGGTGTTCTTCCGCGACACGCCGGGCGCGAATGGCGGTCCGCAAGTCTGGACCGTTGATCTGACGGGCTACAATGAGCTGAGACTGGATACGCCTGCCTTCGCTTCGGACCCGTCATGGTCGCCTCTCATAGACTAAACAACAGCAAAGTCTCTTCAGCGTTCGTGTTAAGTTGCGATTAACCATGTTTGCAAAGAGGCTTTTAACCAGCTTTGACTAGAAAGCGTTTACCAAGAACCGGGAGACCCGGGAGTCGGGCTGGGGATTAGGAGACAGGAATGTTCAAACGAGAATACGCCGGTCAGAGCGCGCGATGGATCGTGATCTGTTTCGCCGTTCTTTTCGCGGCCGCATGTGCCCAGACCAAACCGGACGGGCTTTCAAGCAATGTGAAACCGGGAACCGGCCAGGATTTTGTCGTGAATGTCGGCGACCGCGTGTTTTTTGAAGAAGACCAGTCGGTGCTGAACTCGCAAGGTCAGGCTACGCTTGCCAATCAGGCCAAGTGGCTCAATCGCTATTCCCAATACACCATCACGGTGGAAGGGCACGCGGATGAGCGTGGTACGCGGCAGTACAATATTGCGCTGGGTGCAAGACGTGCGCAGGCCGCGCGCGACTACCTTGTCGGCCAGGGGGTGAGCGCGTCGCGGATCAAAACCATTTCATACGGCAAGGAACGCCCTGTTGCGGTCTGTAACGACAACAGTTGCTGGTCGCAGAACCGTCGCGCGGTGACCGTGTTGAACAACGCGACCAATTGATCGGACTGTAAAGTACAAGAAAAAGCCGGACCACGTGTCCGGCTTTTTTCGTATTTGACGGACTGAAACAGATTTCTCCCTGCCGATACCACGGCCCGTCAAACTTTAGCCGAAGTCCGGGCGCTCTGTGCACTTGAGTAAAGAGCGGGGCATGTTAAGACAACATGCGCGAGGAACTGTACTGCAAACGAAATCAGTCTGATGAAAAGACTTGACGACGGATGCTAACAGATCCCAACCCGGAGGAGCGAATGCGACATATGAAGGGCTTGGCAGGTTTCCTTTTGGCGATGGTTGTCATCGCAACTGCCACACCGTCCGAAGCACAGTTGTTCGGTCGGCGGAATGACGAATCGGCTGTCAGAATCAGCCAGCTGGAAGACCGGATCAGGGTTTTGACCGGCCAGCTGGAACAAATGTCTTTTCAGATGCGGGAATTGCAGGATCAGATCCGCCGCATGCAGGAAGACAATGAATACCGTTTTCAGCAGTTGGAAGGCGGAACACCTGGCAAACGCTCGCAATTCGTGCCTCAGGGAGCTCCGGGCAGCACTGCCCCGGGGCTAGCTGCGGACGGATCGCCGAGAACAGGCACTCTGGCTGCCCCTAACGGCCGTGCGGCGGCACTGCCGGCTGATGGTTCCGGAGATGGCAACTGGGATCAGTCAGGCGGCTACGAGGGCAACGGGTTGTCGACTGATGGGCCGATTGATCTGTCAGCTCTTGCCAATGGTGGCCTTGATGGTTTGAACGGCCTTGGTGACGACTTGTCGACACCGGGGCCCGGGTTGGCGACTGATGACGATCAAATCGCTTCGGTTATTGGTAGCGGTGATCCGAACACCGACTACAATCAGGCCTATTCGCTGGCCGTGAACGGTGACTATCGGGGCGCGGAACAAGGGTTTCGCAATTTTCTTGAAAATTACCCCAACAGCGACCTGACCGCACAGGCACAGTACTGGCTTGGGGAAAGCCTTCTGGCGCAGCAGAATTACCGCGAAGCAGCTGACGCATTTCTGAAGACCTATACAGATCATCCGGGCAACTCGAAAAGCCCGGATAGTTTGCTGAAACTTGGTGTTTCCCTGCGCGGTCTCGGTGAAGCCGAAGCTGCCTGTGCAACGTTTTCAGAACTTTTGAACAAATACCCGAACGCTGCTTCGGCGGTTTTGACACAGGCGCGGGACGAGCGCAGCCGTGCACAATGTTCCTGACGGACCGGTTGAGCTGCAAGGGCTCCCGGTCGAAGACGTCGATCTCCTTTTTTCAAAACTGAATTCTTTTTCAAGCCTCGCACTTGCTGTATCCGGCGGCGCGGACTCGCTTTGCCTCATGGTGCTGTTTGATGAATGGCGTCAAAGGACTGGCTGGTCCGGATCCTCGGAAGTGGTGATTGTCGACCACGGATTGCGGTCCGAGAGCGCGGAAGAGGCCTCTTTTGTTGTCCAGGAAGCTGGGAAAAGGGGTTTGCCCGCGACTGTGCTGCGTTGGGTTGGAGCCAAACCCTTGGCCAATATTCAGGAAGAGGCACGTGTTGCGCGCTACCAACTTATTGCAAGCCGTCTGTCTGATACCGGCGCTCAGGCGCTGTTGCTGGGCCATCATCTTGACGATCAGGCAGAGACGTTTTTGGATCGTTTGACCCGAGGCAGCGGTATATCCGGATTAAGTGCCATGGCTGCTGACGAGCCGGATGGCCCGGAGGGACTGCGGCTTTTGCGTCCGTTTTTAAGTGTACGAAAGGCGCAGCTGGAAGCTAGCCTCAGGAAACGTGGACTGAGCTGGTGCTCAGATCCTTCCAACGGAGATGAGAAATACAAGAGAAGCCGGTTGCGGCGCATTTTGGGACTGTTGGAAACAGAAGGTTTGACGCCGGAGCGGATTTCTCAAACCAGTTTGCATGTTCGTCGAGCGCGCCAGGCGTTGGAAGTGTCCGTGCAGGAAATTGCCGAACGTCTTTTCGTTGAGCATCCCGCAGGGCCGGTCAAATTGCGTTTGCCTGCCTTTCGAGCTTTGGAGCAAGAGTTTCGGCTGCGGCTCTTGGGGTTGTTGCTGGATCGGGTCAGCGGACGGCAGATCAAGCGCAGGTTTTCAAGCCTTCAGGCGCTGGACAGTGGTCTGATGACGAAGGAAACGTTTCGGCAAACCCTGTCGGGGTGCCAGTTGGGGGCCAGCGAGCAGACAATCTGGTGTTGGCGAGAACCCGGTCGAAAAGTCCCCGCAACACTCGCTCCCTTTGTGGGGGGCGGTATCTGGGACAATCGATTTCGGTATAAAGCACCGGAAGCAAGCGAACGGGCTGGTTTTCAAGAGGGCCTTTTTCTTGGGCCTCTTTGCAAAGCGCCGATCGCCAGAAGTACAATTTTTTGGCCGGATGGCTGGCCTCGTGAGGCTTTTGACTGTTCGCCCGTTATCTGGACAGGCAAGGGAATTGGACTAAATCACGCTGCCAGTGTCAGTTTTGAGACTGTCAATTCCGACAGGTGTGAGGATTTGGAATTGGAGCGGCTGCCAAAACGAGTTAAATTGCCGGGTAACCATTTCGACGAAGATGCCGAAAACGGGGAAATCTAGAGTTTTCCCCACTCGCAACATCTGATAGACGTCCTGGCTTAACAAAATAGTCAGTTCATCTGCGCAACTATGGCGCACCGCCTTGGCAGAGGGCTTTGGGCGACCTATCTTCGCTGGAAGAGAAATAACCGCGTGCAGATAAGTCGCGTCGGGCGGTTAAGGGAACAAAATGAACGCACATTTTCGCAACTTCGCTCTTTGGGTGATCATCGCCCTGCTTTTGATCGCATTGTTCCAGCTGTTTCAGAGTCCTGCGCAACAAGGCGCAACGAATGACATTGCTTATTCAGACTTCATGAAACAGGTCGACAATGGTGAGGTCAGATCCGTTGTCATTCAGGAACAGAAGATCACCGGCAACTACAATAGTGGTGGTGCCTTCCAGACCTATGCACCCGACGGTGCGCAGTATGTCGACGAACTCCGTGGAAAGGGCGTGTTGATCAAGGCAACGCCACCTGCGGAAAGTTCACCGCTGCTTGGCGCACTGTTCTCGTGGCTGCCCATGCTGATTATACTGGGTATCTGGATATTCGTGATGCGCCAGATGCAAGGGTCCGGCGGCAAGGCAATGGGCTTTGGCAAATCCAAAGCCAAGCTGCTGACCGAAGCCCATGGCCGTGTGACGTTTGAAGACGTCGCAGGTATCGATGAAGCCAAGGAAGACCTTCAGGAGATCGTTGAGTTCCTGCGCGACCCGCAGAAGTTCCAGCGTCTCGGCGGCCGCATCCCACGCGGCGTGTTGCTGGTTGGCCCTCCGGGTACCGGTAAGACGCTGACGGCGCGAGCAGTTGCAGGTGAAGCGAACGTTCCTTTCTTCACCATTTCCGGTTCCGACTTCGTGGAAATGTTCGTTGGTGTGGGTGCATCCCGTGTTCGCGACATGTTTGAACAGGCGAAGAAGAACGCGCCCTGCATCATCTTCATCGACGAAATCGATGCTGTCGGCCGTCATCGCGGTGCCGGCCTTGGCGGCGGCAATGATGAACGTGAGCAGACGCTCAACCAGTTGCTGGTCGAAATGGATGGATTTGAGCCAAATGAAGGCATCATTATCATCGCAGCGACCAACCGCCCCGATGTTCTTGATCCGGCGCTGTTGCGTCCGGGCCGTTTTGATCGTCAGATCGTTGTCCCGAACCCTGACATCACCGGCCGTGAGAAGATCCTGAAAGTGCATATGCGCAAAGTGCCTCTGGCTCCGGATGTCGATGTGCGGACACTCGCACGTGGAACGCCCGGGTTCTCGGGTGCGGATTTGATGAACCTCGTCAACGAAGCCGCTCTTCTTGCCGCCCGGCGTTCGAAGCGTCTGGTGACGATGGCTGAATTCGAGGATGCCAAAGACAAGGTCATGATGGGCGCAGAGCGCCGTACACTGGTCATGACTGAGGAAGAAAAGAAACTGACCGCTTATCACGAAGCGGGCCATGCGCTGGTCGCGCTGCATCAGGAAGCGTCTGATCCTATCCACAAGGCAACAATCATCCCGCGCGGTCGCGCGCTCGGTATGGTGATGCGTTTGCCGGAAAAAGATCAGGTGTCCCTGACACGCGCCAAGTGTAAGGCTGACCTTGCTGTGGCCATGGGCGGACGTGTGGCCGAAGAAATGATCTTTGGCTACGAGAAAGTCACTTCCGGCGCAACTGGCGACATCCAGATGGCAACCAAGCTGGCGCGTGCAATGGCGACCCAGTTCGGCATGTCGGACAAGCTCGGCCCGCTGCTTTATGGTGAAAATCAGGAAGAAGTTTTCCTTGGACACTCGGTCGCCAAGAACCAGAGCGTTTCTGACGAGACCCAGAAGATCGTGGATGCAGAAATCAAATCCTTCGTAAATCAAGGATATGAGACAGCAAACAAGATCCTTGGAGACCATGAGGACCAGCTTCACACGATCGCCAAAGGGCTCCTGGAGTATGAGACCTTGTCCGGTGACGAGATCAAGGATCTCTTGGACGGGAAGCCGCCGGTTCGCGATACGGATGACGATCAGCCCGTTGGCCGGTCATCCGCTGTACCGACCGCGGGAGCGAAGCGCGGTGGAGACGAGGCGAGTGGTGGCATGGAGCCTCAACCGCAGTCCTGATCCGTCAAACAGAGATCGCAAGTCGAGAATGCCCGGCATCGCCGGGCATTTTTCATTTAGACGTTCCGAAGACTTGTTAGTGATTAGTAACAATTGCTCACATATTTTGAAGCGCAGACGTTCCTGATTGCGTTACAAGGAACGCCAAACAAATAGTCAGACAGGCATGATTGATGCGTAAATTCTTTGGCACCGATGGTATTCGCGGCCAGGCCAATTGTTATCCCATGACCGCAGAAATGGCCTTGAAAGTCGGTATGGCCGCCGGTCTCGTTTTCAGAAACGGCGGACACCGGCATCGTGTGGTCATCGGCAAGGACACCCGCCTTTCCGGGTATATGATCGAAAATGCTCTTGTTGCCGGATTTACCTCGGTTGGCATGGATGTCTTTCTGCTTGGCCCAATGCCGACACCATCGGTGGCGATGCTGACGAGATCACTCAGAACCGACCTTGGGGTCATGATTTCTGCCTCGCACAATCCTTTCCAGGACAACGGCATCAAGTTTTTCGGGCCGGACGGATTCAAGCTGAGTGATGGCATAGAGAAGGATATCGAGGCTCTCGTTGAAAGCGATCTGACCTCTCGCCTTGCCGGCATGCGCGATCTTGGCCGCGCGAAACGAATTGATGGCGCACAGCAGCGCTATATCGAATTTGCAAAGCGCACTTTGCCAAGGGAAATGAACCTTGAAGGCCTTCGGGTCGTGATTGATTGCGCAAATGGAGCCGCCTACAAAGTGGCACCGGAGGCGTTGTGGGAACTGGGAGCAGATGTCATTTCCATGGGTGTTACGCCGGACGGGTTTAACATCAATCAGGATTGCGGTTCCACTTCGCCACAAGCACTCTCGCGCAAGGTTCACGAAGTGCGGGCGGATATCGGGATCGCGCTCGATGGCGACGCGGATCGCGTGATCATTGTCGATGAAAACGGGACGGTTGTTGATGGCGACCAGCTCATGGCTCTGGTGGCTCAGTCCTGGCAGGCCAACAACCGGCTGTCAGCGCCCGGGATCGTGGCGACTGTCATGTCCAACCTTGGGCTGGAACGCTACCTGGAAGATCTTGGTTTGGGGCTCGCACGAACAAAGGTGGGAGACCGCTATGTGGTCGAACACATGCGGGCCAACGGTTACAATGTCGGCGGTGAACAATCAGGTCACATTGTCTTATCCGATTTCGCCACAACGGGCGACGGCCTGATCGCTGCACTTCAGGTGTTGGCCTGTGTCAAGGATCAGAACAAGCCGGTTTCGGAAGTCTGCCGAAGGTTCGAGCCGGTGCCTCAGATCCTAAAGAATGTCCGCTACAAGGGGGGCACTCCTCTGGAACAAGATAAGGTGAAAACGGCGATTGAGGATGGAGAGGCGAGACTTGGAAAAACCGGTCGTCTTGTCATTCGTGCATCCGGGACGGAGCCCTTGATCAGGGTGATGGCGGAAGGGGATGATGCTGATCTCGTAAACCAAGTAGTCAATGACATTGCCGGTGTGGTTGCTTCGGCTGCGGCCTGAAGATCATCTTATGTTTATTTTCTGTATTCAAGCCGCCCGACTTGGACGGCTTTTTAATGAACCTTAAACAGTGTTATTCTTGTTAAGGTTTCCTTAACGTAAAAAAACACGGTTAAAGAACAGAGTTAAGTCACAATTAATGAATTCCCGTCAGTATCCTCACAAGTTTGATGTGTCCGGCATTGGTTGAAGCGGGCGCTCACTGGAAGAGGACTAGGACATGGACAATTTCTTTAAGCGTTTGTCTTTGGCCGGATTTGCTGTTGTGCTTTCCTCCGCGGGCTACGCTGCGGATTTGCCAACCCCGGTCATCGAGCATATTCCCGCAGCGCCAGCACCCGCCGTTGGTGGTTTCTATCTGCGCGGCGATATTGGCTACAAGATCTACAATGATCCGACCGGCAGCTTCAACGACCCGGTTATCGGCGACCTGCGTTTCGAGCGCGAATCCATGGACAGCGCCTGGATGATCGGTGTAGGTGCCGGTTATAAATGGAACAGGTACCTACGTACTGACGTTACGATCGATTATGAAACGCCGGCCCAGGTTAAGGGTTACGCAGTTTGCGGCACCTGTACTGGCGGTTTCTCCGAGGAATACACCGACATCGACGTCTGGACCGTCATGCTCAACGGGTATGTCGATCTCGGGACTTGGAACCGGATTACACCCTATGTTGGTGCCGGTATCGGTGCTGCATATGTAACAACCAACAACACATATTCTGTTAATCCGGGAGGCTCGGGTCGTTTTGATTATGACGGCAAGCACAGTGAATGGAACCTTGCCTGGGCTCTGATGGCCGGTGCCTCCTATGCGGTTACTGACAACTGGGCTATCGATGCTGGATATCAATACCGCGATCTGGGTGATGCCAAAACAGTTAAGCTGCACAATGCAGGCACGGGCGAAACCCGGGTTGAATGGGACGATTTGACGGCTCATGAGATTCGTCTAGGTGTGCGCTACACATTCGGTGGCCGTGCTGCACCTGCCGCGCCGGTTTACTACGAACCGCAAGGGCCGATCAGCAGCAATTTCTGATTGGCGCATCGAACTTTATCAAGAAAGGCCGGTCCTTGGACTGGCCTTTTTTCTATTTGGGGCCCCGGCTCAATGGGGCCGTTCAGTCGCATGTTAACTTTCGCATGCAACGCAACGCAAAACGCTGTCCATGAGGCGCCAAGCCTCGAATTTTTGCATTCCTTCGTAGCGGCGGCAAGCAGGTGGCGGTCTTAGTGAAAGACCCGCTGCAAACAAACATGCCGCGATAACTTTCCCATTTTCCGTTGACCAGGCGTCAGGAACGCCTTATCCCCATAGGTGGGCCACCCCTCCCCAACGAGGGGCAACTATCTGCGAGGGTAGACAGATATGACTGAACTTACTGCCAAGCCGGACGTGCGTCCGGCCAATCCTAATTTTTCGTCAGGTCCTTGTTCCAAGCGCCCCGGTTGGTCCCTTGATCAACTGGCAGACGCACAGCTTGGACGGTCTCACCGGGCCAAGCCCGGAAAGGCCAAACTGGCTGAAGCGTTAGACCTCACGCGCAAGATCCTGAGTGTTCCCGACGATTACCGCATCGGTATTGTGCCGGCTTCCGACACGGGCGCGGTCGAAATGGCGATGTGGTCGCTTCTCGGCGCGCGCGGCGTCGATTTGCTGGCCTGGGAGAGTTTTGGCGCGGGATGGGTGACCGACGTGGTCAAACAACTCAAGCTGGACAATGCCAGGATCTTAAAAGCGCCATATGGCGCATTACCCGATCTGGGTGACGTCGATTTCGACAATGATGTTGTCTTTACTTGGAATGGAACGACGTCCGGTGTTCGGGTGCCCGATGGCAATTGGATCGCGGATGATCGTGCCGGTCTCACGATTTGCGATGCGACATCTGCCGCCTTTGCACAAACACTTCCTTTCGAAAAGCTCGATGTTGTCACCTTCTCCTGGCAGAAGGTGCTTGGCGGTGAAGCAGCGCATGGTGTGTTGATCCTCAGCCCGAGAGCTGTGGAACGCCTCGAGAGCTATACACCCGCGTGGCCGCTGCCCAAGATCTTCCGCCTCACCAAAGGCGGCAAGCTGATTGAAGGCATTTTCAAGGGCGAGACCATCAATACTCCTTCCATGTTGTGTGTTGAAGACTATCTCGATGCGTTGAAATGGGCGGACGGAATTGGCGGCTTGTCGGGCCTTTGTGCGCGTGCCGATGCCAATCTCAAGGCTCTTGCCGACTGGGTCGAGAAGACCGCGTGGGTAGATTTTCTGGCTGAAAATTCCGCAACGCGGTCGAATACATCCGTGTGTCTGAAGGTCACGGATCCAGGTGTTCTGGCATTGCAAGAAAATCAGCAGGCCGCATTTGCCAAGGCGCTCGTCTCCACACTCGATGCTGAAGGTGTCGCCTTCGATATCGGTGCCTATCGCGATGCACCTTCCGGTCTCAGAATATGGGCAGGGGCAACAGTTGAAACAGCTGACCTGCAGGCCCTGACGGTTTGGCTCGATTGGGCGTTCGCGCTCGAAAAAGGCAAGCTTCCTCAGGCGGCCTGAGCATATCTCCAAAACACAGTGACACTGCCGGGCGGATTTCTGCCCGGTCACGGCATTTATTCAAGGAGATGCTTTTATGGCTCCCAAGGTATTGATTTCCGACAAACTTTCGCCCGCAGCAGTTCAGATTTTCAAGGATCGTGGCATCGACGCCGATTTCCTGCCTGATGTTGGCAAAGACAAGGAAAAACTCCTCGAAATCATCGGTCAGTATGATGGGCTGGCCATTCGTTCCGCCACGAAGGTAACGGAAAAGATCATTGCGGCAGCCGACAATCTCAAGGTGATCGGCCGGGCCGGTATCGGTGTCGACAATGTCGATATTCCCAAGGCGACTGCGCGCGGCATCATTGTCATGAACACGCCGTTCGGCAATGCGATCACCACCGCTGAACATGCCATCTCAATGATGATGGCGGTCGCGCGGCAAATTCCGGCGGCTGATGCATCGACACAGTCAGGCAAGTGGGAAAAGTCCCGTTTCATGGGCCGTGAAATTACCGACAAGACGCTTGGGCTGGTCGGCTGTGGCAATATTGGCTCCATCGTTGCAGACCGCGCCATCGGCCTAAAGATGCGCGTTCTCGCTTATGACCCGTTCCTGACACCAGAGCGTGCGATGTCGCTCGGTGTCGAAAAGGTTGAATTGAACGATCTGCTTGAGCGCGCGGACTTTATCACGTTGCATACACCTCTTACCGACAAGACTCGCAACATCATCAATGCGGATGCAATCGCGAAGATGAAGAAGGGGGCTTATCTCATCAACTGTGCGCGTGGCGGTCTGGCGGACGAAAAAGCAGTCAAGGCAGCGCTCGATGAGGGGAAACTCGGAGGTGCGGCTTTTGACGTTTTTGTTGAGGAGCCGGCCAAGGAGAACATCCTCTTCGGAACATCCAATTTTGTATCGACACCGCATCTTGGTGCGTCAACGTCGGAAGCGCAGGAGAATGTCGCGCTTCAAGTTGCCGAACAGATGTGCGACTACCTTCTGCATGGCGCAGTGCGCAATGCGCTCAACATGCCTTCAATTTCAGCGGAAGAAGCACCCAAGCTCGCACCTTTTGTTCGGCTCGCCGAGCAACTCGGTTCCTTCGCTGGTCAGTTAACGGAAACCGCGATCCAGGGCGTCAGGCTGGAATATGCAGGCGCTGTGTCGGAAATGAACGTTCAGGCGCTGACAGCGGCCGCGATCACCGGTCTGCTGACGCCGCTTTTACAAACCGTCAACATGGTGTCTGCACCCATTCTGGCCAAGGAACGTGGTGTCAAGGTTGAGGAAATCCGGCGTGAAAAACAGGGTGCCTACGAAACCTACATCAGATTGACGGTGATCACTGAAAGACAGGAGAGGTCGGTGGCCGGTACGGTTTTCGCCGATGGCAAACCTCGGGTCATTCAGGTGAAGGGCATTAATATGGAGGCCGAACTTGGCCAGCATATGCTCTACATCACCAATGAAGACAAGCCAGGCTTCATTGGGCATCTGGGCATGGAACTTGGCAACAATGGCGTCAATATCGCGACGTTCAATCTGGGTCGCCTCGCGCCAGGTGATGATGCCATTTGTCTGGTCGAGGTTGATGGAAGAGTTCCCGAGGAAGTCATGTCCCGCCTAGAGGCCGTTTCGCATGTAAAACAGGTGAAAGCTCTCGAGTTTCAATAATGCAGCAGGAGGCGTTGGCAGTGCAGCGCCTCCGCTTTAAACGGTTTTTGCCTGCTTGCCGCGCATAACTCTGCCGTCAAGCACGACGAGTCCGATCAGGAGCACGCCGAAGCCGCTGAGTTGAAGTACACTCAGGTTTTCACCCAGAATGAGCCAGCCAAAGAAGAGCGCGCTCGCCGGCACGATCAGTGTTACCAGTGAAGCGTTTGTGGCACCTGCGTTTGCCAGCAACTGAAAATAGATCAGATAGGCGAAGGCGGTCGCCAGGATGCTGAGGGCCAACACGTTGAGCCATGCGGTTATGCCAGGGTCGCCTATAGACCAGCCGGCGCTTGTCAGAACCGCAACCGGCAGCATCAGCACACTCGACCCGATCAGTTGTCCGGTCGCGGCAACCTGCGGCGGCACATCCTTGAAGCGTTTCGCAAATGTTGCGGCAAAGGCATAGGAAACTGCGGCTCCAAGACAGCAGAGCTGCGCCCAGAGAGGATCGGTGGCAAGACCTGTGAGGCTGCTCGACAGCATGATTGCCACTCCGACAACACCCAGCACGACGCCGGCAACGCGGTTTGCCTGAAGTGGTTCCTGTTTCACGATCAAGCTTGCAACGATTACGGTGAAGACCGGTGTTGTTGCATTTAGAATTGATGCCAGCCCCGCGCCAATTTCCGTTTGCCCCAGAAACAAGAGGGAAAACGGAACGGCGTTGTTGAGGAAGCCCATTACCAGAAACGGCACGGCATATCGCCATTCCAGGTGCTTGATCAGGCCTTGATGCCAAAGAACGAGGAGCAGAACGGCGCAGGCAATCGAAACTCGGAAAAAGACCAGTGTGAATGGCGGAATTTCTGCAACTGCGACCTTGGCAAAAAGAAAGGAACCGCCCCAAATAGCGCCGAGAACAAACAACAGGATCCAGTTTCGAAGCGACATTGACATTTCTCGTTGATTTGGAGTGACGTCTCTCGCCTACCATGCCGTAAGACGTGCGGACACCCGAAATCCGATTTGTGGAATAGGAAGAAAAGAAAGCCGACAATGACACAGAGTTCGACCGCTGGAGAGGCGAGGCCGCTCGCAGGGCGCATATCGCCACTGTTGATTGCCGCTGCCTGTCTTTTGGGAGCAAACGGACTGGCGATGACCATGATCGCGGTTCGGGCACGTGTCGAAGGGGTTTCTGACGCCAGCATCGGTCTGCTCGGTTCTCTTTATTATGCAGGTTTGATCTGCGGGGTTCTTCTGGCACCGTTCCTGATCGCACGCGCAGGACATATTCGCGTGTTTGCGGCGCTGGCGGCCATCAGCGCAATTGCCATACTCGCGATTGCCTTTGCACCTGCGGGTTGGCCCTGGATGATCGCGCGCTTTGTCAGCGGTGCAGCATTTTGCGGCACGGCCATGGTTCTGGAAAGCTGGTTGAACTCCATTGCATCCAACGCTTCGAGGGGGCGCATCCTTTCCGTTTACAGGATTGTTGATCTGGCTGCCGTCATGGGTGGCCAATTCATGCTGCCGATCTTTGGAGCAACAGGAAGCGATATCCTGATCGTCTTGGCGATGCTGTTCGCGTTTGCACTTGTTCCCGTTGCCCTGACGCGAGAAAGCAATCCGGCTGCACCGCCGGCAAAAATCGTCAACCCCTTAGCGCTATGGCGGGTGTCTCCGGTTGCGATGGTCGGAATATTCACGATTGGTCTGACGAATGGCGCATTTCGTATGGTCGGGCCGGTTTACGCCGAGTCGATTGGCCTTGGGCTCGAAACCGTTGCGATCTTTATCGCTCTTTGGGTCTTTGCGGGTGCGTTGTTTCAGTATCCGGCCGGCTGGATGTCCGACAGGGTCGACCGAAGATGGGTTCTCATCGGCTTCACGATTGCAGCTGGCCTTGCCTGTCTCTTCATATCGGGAACATCCAGTCAAACCGATTTGTTTATGGGGGTTTTTCTTTTTGGCGGTTTTGCCCTGCCTCTTTATTCGCTTGCCGCTGCGCACGCGAACGATCACGCAAAACCCGGGCAGTTTGTCGACATTGCTGCAGGTCTGACATTGTCATTTGGCTGTGGTGCGGTGCTTGGACCGTTTATTGCCTCATTGTTGATGGGCATGTTCGGTCCCGCCGCATTCTTCGTCTATACGGCAACCCTTCATCTGGCTTTGGTGCTTTTCGTCATCTTTAGGATGTTCAGCCGGCAAGCAATTCCCGCCAACGAGCGTGAACGTTTTGTCTGGCTGCTCAGGACATCTCCGATGATCTATCGTTTGGCTGGGGGAGACAGGGAGGAAACCTCCGACAAGCCTTCGCCGGATGCTTCCGGGCCTGCCTAATTGTCGCCCTGAAAGATCCTATATGCCAGGCAGCTGAAAACCACGCGGACCGTATGATTTATTTCGGTTCGAAGACTCGCAAGAGCATGGAAACCTGTCTATAGTCCGCGCCGTTTGCCCCGGTCCGGTTGCCGGGGTTTGTCATGTTGGCACATACCGGCCCGTATTGCGCAGCGCAAATCTGGCGGTTCCGTGCGAAGACGCTTCAGGAGAGCAAAAACTAAATGGCGAATGTGGTTGTTGTCGGTTCGCAGTGGGGAGACGAAGGCAAAGGCAAGATTGTCGACTGGTTGTCGGAACAAGCCGATGTCATCGTAAGGTTCCAGGGCGGACACAACGCCGGGCATACGCTGGTTATCGACGGTGTCAGCTACAAGCTGTCTCTTCTGCCCTCCGGCGTGGCGCGCGAAGGCAAGTTGTCCGTCATTGGAAATGGCGTTGTTTTGGACCCGCATGCGCTTGCCGAGGAAGTTGAGCGTCTGAGCGCACAGGGTGTTGTTGTTACGCCTCAAAGCCTGCGCGTTGCTGAAAACGTGACCCTCATTCTGTCTCTTCACCGGGAGCTCGACGCCCTGCGTGAAAACTCCAACACCGGAACGCGTATCGGCACCACCAAGCGTGGCATAGGTCCAGCTTATGAAGATAAAGTCGGGCGGCGCGCAATCCGGTTGATGGATCTGAAGAACCTGACGACGCTGCCGGCCAAGATCGATCGTCTTTTGACGCACCACAACGCGCTGCGGCGCGGCCTGGGGCAAGAAGAAATTTCTGCTCAGGCCATCTACGATGAGCTGGCGAGCGTTGCTGACAAAGTGCTGCCTTATATGGACAAGGTCTGGTATCTGTTGGACGAGCAGCGCCGCCAGGGCAAGCGCATTCTGTTTGAAGGTGCACAAGGAGCATTGCTCGACATTGATCACGGTACCTATCCGTTCGTCACGTCTTCCAATACCGTCGCCGGCCAGGCTGCAACAGGTTGCGGGCTCGGCCCGGGCTCCGTCGATTATGTGCTTGGGATCACCAAGGCTTATACGACGCGGGTCGGTGAAGGACCGTTCCCGACCGAACAGGAAAATGAGGTCGGTGAGTTTCTTGGAACACGTGGCCATGAATTTGGAACCGTAACGGGACGCCGCCGCCGCTGCGGCTGGTTCGATGCGGTTCTCGTACGCCAGACGGTTTGTACATCAGGCATCAATGGTATTGCATTGACGAAACTCGATGTTCTTGACGGCCTGGATGAAATCAAGATCTGCATTGGCTACGAGCTTGACGGCGAACGGATTGACTACTTGCCTGCTTCGCAGGGTGCTCAGGAGCGCGTCATTCCGATCTACGAATCACTGCCGGGATGGAAAGAATCTACGGAAGGGGCTCGCAGCTGGGCGGATTTGCCAGCGCAGGCCGTTAAATATGTACGTCATGTGGAGGAGTTGATTGGCGCTCCTGTGGCGCTTCTTTCCACCAGCCCTGAGCGGGATGACACAATTCTTGTGCAGAATCCTTTCCAGGATTGAGATCTGTGTCTGGAAAAACACATTATTGAACGAGATAGTGGCGTACTGCGAATCAGAACAAACAGTGCGTCCCGTCAAGGGACAGGCTAGCCTGTCTCTTGAACTTAGACAGTGGTAGAAAAGGTATTGTAGGCAACTCGGTTGAAGCTTAGCGTGCGAAGATTGTCTCTTGGCTTCAAAAACTTGCTATAAGCCTGAGAAAGATCCGATATTCAGGCCCGCAGACGAGTCCCTGCAGTCGGCCGGTAGGCAGGAAGATGGCTGATTACTATTCGATATTGAAGAAAACGATCGCGTCTTTGCCCGAGAACAACGGTGCTGCTCGCAGAAGCGTCTACAGCCGTGCCCGCAATGCCATCGTCAATCAGTTGAAAGCGTACGAACCGCCTCTCGCGCCGTCCGAGATCACGGCTGAGCAACTTCGTCTTGAAGAGGCCATTCGCAAGGTTGAAGCCGAAGCGGCACGCGAAAGTCTTGGTCTCAGTCCAACGGGTGCTGCGGGCGGCGGGCAGGTGCCAAAGGCACAGGTGGCTGCACCGGAACCGGTAGCAGAGACCCCGGTCCCGACACCTGAGGAACCTCCGAGAGTTGAGCCGGAAGCGCCTACTCCCCAAGCGGAAGATACGCCTTCGCCGCTGAAAGATACCTTGGTGGAAGCTGAAGGTCTTGGCGTGGCCACAAGCCAGGCCGTGCAGCAGGCGAAGGAAGCCGTTGATCCGGCTGCCGCCGAGCAGGCTGCATCTCAGGTGGCTGCTGAACGCAAAGAACCGGCATTTGATGCTCCCGCGCCCCAAACGGCTGCCACGGAACCTGTCGCTGCTGAGCAAACTGGCGAACCGGAATTGGCGGCGGACGCAGGGCTATATGCCGACGAACCTGCACAGGCTGCAAAGGAAGAACCTGCCAAGAAGGCCAAGCGCTCACGCAAGGATCGCCCGAAAGCTTCCGACGCTTTGCGTGGCGACGGCTCAGGAAAACGGTGGTTGCCGATAGCGATAGCGGCTGTCCTGGCACTGGCTGTTGTCGGTGCAGGAGCCTATTTCCTGCTCCCAATCGGCGAACAGGGCTCAGAAGACCGTGTCGCAAGCCAAACTGAAAGCAACTCAAGCGCCGCTGTTGTGCAGCCAAGCACGGATACTCAGGTTCAGACAAGCGAAGTTCCTGCGGACGATAGCGATTCCTCAAAAATCTCAGACAGGTTGCTGGATGGCGGAGAAGGTGTCAGTGATGGAGACGTCGTGGCTCCGGACGCCAGAACCGTCACGACCACAACAATCACGCCGCAGGCTGACGAACCGGCACCAGCGCCTTCGCAGCCGTCGATCGTGACCAGCATTGAAAGTGAACCGGCCCCGACACCACCGGCAGGCGATGCTGCTCCGGTTCCCGGTATCGATGCGGCACCACCAGCCCCGGCTGACGATAATCTTGTGGCTGTTGCGCCGGAGGCACCGTCAAATTCTGAAACACGTGCGAGTCAGGACGATGGTATACAGCGCTCCATCCTCTACGAAGAAGGTGAAGACACCGGTGGCTCCGGAACAGCTGCACAGGGAGCAGTTGTCTGGAACATCGAAGAGGAAACCAATCTCGATGGCAGGTCGCAAGCCGTATTGAGCGCTGAAATCGAAATTCCCGAACGTGATGTCAAGGTTGATATTCGCATCAAGCCCAATGACGACACCTCGCTTCCGGCAAGTCATCTTGTTGAAATCAAATACGAATTTCCCGAAAACTTTGCTGCCGGTGATGTTGTCAACGTCCCAGGCTTGGTGATGAAGCCGACTGAAGAAGCCCGCGGCGATGCACTGATTGGCGCGTCGGTGAAAGTATCCCCTGGTTTCTTCTGGATTGCTCTTTCGAGCCTGCCCAATGAGCAGCAACGCAACATGGCTCTTCTCAGGGAGAGGGGCTGGATCGATATTCCGATGCTGTATGAAAACGGCAAGCGCGGTATCCTGACACTCGAAAAAGGTGCGGCTGGCGAAGACGCTGTCGAAAAGGCAATTTCTTCCTGGCAAGCTGGCTAACGGCCACGGCTTTTCCGAAAAATCAAAAACTGATCGTCCAATGTCTTGCCTTTTTCCAAAAGGTTAGGCATGGTCCGTCTCGGTCCGAGGGGTGTTCCGTATCGCGGAACTGAGATGGCAAGTTGCCGAACCCTTAGAACCTGATCCGGGTCATGCCGGCGAAGGGACGGAATCCTTAGCCAAATCCCGGATCTCCAGTGTCAGTGTCGGTTTGTCCGACGACGGGAGATCCTATGTCTATTTGCTTGAAAAAGCAGAGGTTTGATTATTTTTACAAGCCTCTGAATCATGAGCCGGCACCAGAGCCGTTGAACCGCCTCTTGGAGGCGGCATGAGTGCATTCCTGTCAGTTTGCGGTAAGTTTCTTGTGGGCGTCCTGGTCATATTTGGCATTTGGGCTCTGTTGGTTGTGCTGTTTGAGCCGCCGTCTTTCATGCTTCCCGGACCGCTTGAGGTGCTGCAGTCGTTCCCAGCAAACGCACCCTTTTTGTTGCACCATGCCGGTATCACCGCGCTTGAAACGGTGATCGGTTTTGTACTCGGCGTAAGTTGCGGGACAGTGCTTGCTGTTTGGATCTGGCTTTATCCGTTGGCCGGACGGGTCGTCATGCCAACCATCCTGGTGACGCAGGCCTTGCCGGTCTTTGCCATTGCACCGGTTCTTGTTCTCTGGCTTGGATTTGGTATGTCGTCGAAGATCGTCATGGCCATCCTGGTGATCTTCTTTGCGGTCACTTCAACGGTTTATGACGGTCTGAGGCGGCTCGATTCCGGGCTTGTCGACCTGGCGCGCCTTTATAGAGTTCCGCGCTTTCGCGAACTTTGCGTATTTCGCCTGCCGGCAGCATTGCCTGCTTTCGTATCGGGTATTCGTGTGGCAGCCGTTTTTGCACCGATTGGCGCTGTTGTTGGCGAATGGGCGGGCGCCAAAGGCGGCCTTGCCTTCATCATGCTTCAGGCGAATGCCCGCGGGAATGCCGATCTTCTGTTTTCCGCCGTCATCCTGCTCGCCCTCATGGTGCTCGCTCTGCGCTATGCAGTCGAGCATCTCAGCAGACTTCTTGTTCCATGGCAGGTCGAAGACTGACTGCCACAATCTGGAGGATTGAATGAAAAAAACACTCATGTCTTTGACTGTCGCTGCCGCCATGCTTTCAGCGGTGCCCGCGCAAGCCGCCGACAAGCTGACGGTGCTGCTGGACTGGTTTACCAATCCGGACCATGCACCGGTTATCACTGCTCAGACCAAGGGGTTTTTTGAAGCGGAAGGGTTGGAAGTTGAATTGATCGAACCTGCAGACCCTGCAATGCCGCCCAAGCTTGTGGCCGCAGGCCAGGGCGACATAGCAATTTCCTATCAGCCGACATTGCACGCGCATGTCGAAGAGGGTTTGCCGGTCGCTTGGATTGGTACCCTGGTCGAAACGCCTCTGAATTCCCTGATTGTTCTCAAAGATGGACCGATCAAGGAAATTGCAGACCTCAAAGGCAAGACGATCGGCTTTTCGGTGTCCGGGTTTGAAGATGCCATGCTTGGACAAATGCTGCGTTCGGTAGGACTCAGCGTCGACGATGTTGAGCTTATCAACGTGAATTTCGCGCTGTCGCCTGCTTTGATGTCAGGACAGGTCGACGCCGTGATCGGCGCTTATCGCAATTTTGAGCTCACGCAGATCGAGATTGAAGGCAAGGAAGGCAAAGCCTTTTTTCCCGAGGAGAATGGCGTTCCGGTTTTCGACGAGCTGATCTATGTCGTGAACAAGGATCAGGTTGAAGACCCGCGCTATGAGAAGTTTCTCGCGGCAGTCGAGGCTGCGACGGTCTATCTGACCAATCATCCTGACGAAGCCTGGAATGCTTTTATTGAGGCCTATCCTCATTTGAATGATGAGCTTAACAAGCGCGCTTGGGCGGACACATTGCCAAGGTTTGCAAAGCGCCCGGCAGCCCTTGATGAGGGTCGCTATCAGCGCTTTGCAGAGTTCATGGCGGAAGCCGGACTGATCAGTAAGGTCGTTCCGGTGGAGACATACGCGGTCGAAATTCGCTAGGAGTTTCGGCGAGCCGGCAGCGCTGTCTATTGCGCGGCGCTGCTGGCAGTTTTCGCGGTTTTGAGATTTTCCAACATGTCCTCAAAGCGGCCGTAAAAGTCCATCAGGGACGGGGCTAACAGCAGTGCGCTCTGCAGTGCGTCTTCTGCCGCCTGAATGTCGCTTACCGCGACGGCGCGGAGCAGGCGGGTGTGGGTTGCTTCCAGTTCTCTGAATTCTTCCGAGTTCCTTAAGCCTTCATCGCCCAGCAAGGCGAAGAGCTTTATCGGCTCGCTTTTGCCCTTCAGTTCAATTTCACCGGCCTCGAGATAGGCAAAGGTCGGAGCGGCTTTGCGCGTATCTTCAGATACAAGAAGCTCTGACCCAACTGTCTTGCAGCTTGATTCAATCCGTGAGGCCACGTTGACGGCGTCCCCGATGACCGAATAGTTGAACCTTCTGGCCGAGCCCATGTTGCCCACGCAGGCTTCGCCGCTGTTCAACCCGATGCCGATCTTGACCGATTGCGATTTCAGTTTTCTAGCCCTGAAACGGAACGCATCCCGCGCGTTCAGATGATCGACGACCTTGAGCATAGCAAGGCTGGCACGGCAGGCCATCGCGGCGTGGTCCGGTGTGTGCAATGGAGCGTTCCAAAACGCCATGATGCTGTCGCCTATATACTTGTCGATCGTTCCGCCTTCGGCCTGGATGGCATCGGACAAGGGCGACAATAGTGTGTTCAGAAAACTCACCAGTTCTTCCGGTGTAAGTTGTTCCGATATCGGGGTGAAACCGCGAATGTCCATGAACAGGATGGTCATCGGTCTGATTTCGCCGCCGAGTGTCAGCTGTTCCGGCGTTTGCTCCAGTTGGTTCACCAGGTCGGGAGACAGATACTGGCTGAAAGCCTGTCTGACGAATTTTTTCTCCCGTTCTGTGAGGAAGTAAAGCAGCGCAGTCGCGGCGGTGAACACGAGAAGAGCCGTGAGACTGGTATAGATCGGATCGATCAGCAGACCGTTGTTCCAGAAGAGATAGAAGGACCCGCCGATCAGCCCGGCCACCATCAAGCCGCCGAGGACCGCGGTTCCGATGCTGCCGATCGCAGGCATGGCCAGGATTATGATGGCACCTGCCAGAAATGTCGCGATGATCTCCAATCCATTGGCCCAATCGGGCCGCGACAGATACTGATCGAAAATGATCTGCTCCAACGCCTGAGCGTGGATGGATACGCCAGGGACCTGTTCGCCCAGGGGAGTTGCCCTGATGTCGCGGAGACCGACGGCAGATGTGCCGACGAGTACGATTTGTCCTTCAAAAAAGGCAGCAAGCTCAGGTAGTTTCTCAGGTTTGTAAAGGTCGCGCGCAGACACATACCGTTCCGGGAAATCCCTATCAGAAGTAAAATAGAGCCAGAGTTCGCCTGCAGCTGTTGTCGGGGGCGTGAAATCGCCGATCTTAATGGCGGTGACAGCTGGATCACCGGTTGCGCTCTCTGAGCTGGAGCCGGTGGACCTCACGATGATCCCGCTGGCGCCCTGCGCGACCCGCAACGCTTCAGCCACGAGGCTCGGGTAAAGCTGCTCGCCGTCACTGACAATCAGAGGGACCCTGCGGACAATCCCTTCTCTGTCATCCTCGGAAATCGAGATGGAGCCGATGCCGCTGGCTGACTTTTGCAAGACTTCAAGGTTCGTGACCGCCGCAGGAAACGGCGGAAGAAAGGATACCGGATCCTGGCCGCCAAATGCAGTTCCAGCGATTTTGACAGGTTTGCTTCCGGTTTCGTCCGGAGTTACGGCGAAGCCGAGCACGACCGGCGCTTCGGCAATGGTATCGGCGAACTGCTCGTCATGGTCGGGAAGGATCTCAAGGGCTTCCAGCACCTCTTTCGGCGCCGTCGCCGCAAGAGAGTTTTTAAGCTGGGCCGGCGATGTCCGGTCCGGTTCGGAAAAAACCACGTCAAAGACAATCGTCGCAGCGCCGAGATCCGTCAGCACACGGACCATCTCCGCAATTTTTGTACGTGGCCAGGGCCATTGTCCGATTTCGGCTATCGATGCTTCGTCGAGGTCGACGATGCGGATCGGTCCGGTTTGGTACTCTCTTGGATGCAGCCGCTGATACTGATCGAACGTCAGCTCCCGAATGGACTTCAGAAAGTCCGGATCGGCGGTTCGAAGCCCGGTCATGAAAGCAAGAATAACGCAGGCAATCATGGCCACAAGGGCGCGCTTGGACGACAGTGTTTTGAGAACCCGGCGCATGGCCATCCATTTCGTTTAGACCTGGTCAGCCTAAATTCAGGCAGGAGGCTTCGCAAGCGAGAGGATGGGGCCGAACCAAAAGAAAAACGCTGGAGCGGTGGCTCCAGCGTTCTCGGATCGTTCGGAAGGATCAGACCTTAAGCGGCGGGCTGATCCTTGGCGCGCGCGCTGTTGCGAACGGCTTTCTGAACTTTTTCGAATGCGCGCACTTCGATCTGTCGAACGCGTTCGCGGCTGACCCCGAATTCCCCGGACAGGTCTTCAAGTGTCATCGGGTCCTCAGAAAGGCGGCGGGCCTCGAAAATCCGGCGTTCCCGGTCGTTCAGGACGTCCATGGCATCGCTCAGCATTTTGCGACGCTGGTCCAGCTCTTCCTGATTGGCAAGCAGCGTTTCCTGGCTGTCGCTCTCGTCGACAAGCCAGTCCTGCCACTCACCCGCGTCTGCTTCCGCGCGCACCGGGGCGTTCAGGCTCGCGTCACCGCCCAGACGGCGGTTCATGGAAATCACCTCTTCCTCGGAGACACCAAGGCGGGTTGCGATTTCTGCTACCTGATGCGGCTTCAGATCGCCTTCGTCCAATGCCTGGATCTTGCCTTTCAGGCGGCGCAGGTTGAAGAAAAGACGTTTCTGGTTGGCAGTGGTTCCCATTTTAACAAGGGACCATGAACGCAGAATGTATTCCTGTATGGCGGCCTTGATCCACCACATCGCATAGGTCGCCAGCCTGAAACCCTTGTCCGGCTCGAAGCGTTTCACCGCCTGCATGAGGCCGACATTCCCTTCGGAGACCACTTCTCCGATGGGCAGGCCATAGCCGCGGTATCCCATAGCTATTTTTGCAACAAGGCGTAGGTGAGAATTGACCAGGCGTTCAGCAGCTGCGGGGTCTTCATGCTCTTTGTAGCGCTTGGCGAGCATGTATTCTTCCTGCGGCTGCAGCATCGGAAACTTGCGAATCTCATCCAGGTAGCGGCTCAGGCCACCTTCCCCTGCGGTGAGTGTCGGTACGTTCTGGGCCATGACATGCGCCCCCTTTCGTCAAGTCCACATCCGGCCTCTCCGGTTGCTCCGCAAAAGGCGCAAGCAAGAATTTTCGGGAGAAAACGGACGCAATATCGTGTCCATTACGGCACACAAGAGATTTTAATATAGGTAGATTTTAGGCGATTGCATGTGCGGAAAACAGAATTCATTCCTAAAATTTTTGTAATCCGGACAAAAGTTTTGCGAAATCAGGTGGGTATGGGCTCTCAAAACGCAAAGTTTTACCGTTTACGGGGTGCTCGAAGGCAAGCAATCCTGCGTGCAGCGCCTGCCTGCTGAAGTCGCTCACAAGGGTTCTGAGCGGGTCTTCGAGCCGGTTAACCTTGGTTTTGAAACCGGACCCATAGTCATTGTCGCCAATAAGCGGATGGCTGATGTGGGCCATGTGAACGCGGATCTGGTGCGTGCGGCCGGTTTCCAGCCTGCACTCCATCAGGCTGGCAAGCGCCGGTTGATCGTCATTTCCGAACCTTTCCTTTACTTGCCAGTGAGTTATGGCGCGGCGTCCTGATGTTTTCACCACGGCGATCTTCTGGCGGTTGGATTGTGACCGCGCAAGGTTCGCGTCGATCGTTCCCTTGAGGCTCGAAGGCGCTCCCCAGACAAGCGCCGCATAGGCCCGTTCGAGCGGCCCGGTACGGCCGTGATCTGCAAATTGTGCTGCCAGTCCCTGATGGGCCTGGTCGGTTTTTGCCACGACAAGCAGGCCGGAAGTATCCTTGTCGATGCGGTGAACGATCCCCGGGCGTTTGATGCCACCAATGCCAGACAGGCTGTCGCCGCAATGATGGATCAGCGCGTTGACCAAAGTGCCTGTCCAGTTGCCCGCGCCCGGGTGGACTACCAGGCCCGCTGGTTTGTCGACCACAATCAGGTGCTCGTCCTCAAAGACGACGTTTATCGGGATGTCTTCGCCTTGTGGTTCCGGATCCTCCGCTTCAGGTAAAGTCAGACAAAGTGCATCACCTTCATTGACCCGGTATTTAGGCTCCACTATTTTCGCGCCGCCGACGGTGACGTCTCCGGATTTGATCAGGGACTGGATCCTATTGCGGCTAAGAGCTTCCAGATGAGCTGCAAGCACTGCATCCAGACGCTTTCCGGCATCGGCTGCATCAACCGTTAAACTGAAATCCGGCTCCAGGTCAGCAGGATCTTCGTGGGAAATTTCTGTCATGACACAACCTGATTTTCGGGAAGACGCTGATGAGGCGCCGCTTGACCCGGCTGCCCAGAAGCTTCAGGTAAAACTGAGACGCCTGCTGCTTGGCTCATCCCTGATTATGTTTGCCGGTCTGATCGCTGTCTTTGCAGCTATTCTTTACAAGATCAACACAAATGACGAAGGTCCGGTAGAAGGCGATGTCGCGGCAACCGTCGCTGTTGGACCGGAGGCAGAGGTGCTGTCTGCAGATCTTTCCGACGGAATGCTGCTTGTGCTGGTGCGCGAAGGCACCAAGACAGCCTTGTTGCGCTTTGATGCCGTGACGGGAAAAAAGCTGGGCCGCACGGATTTTGTCTCACGTTGATCACATCTGGCTCGCATCAACTTTGACACTCTGTCGTTGATAAACTTCCCGGCGTGAAAAAATTGATTAAAAGGGGTTGCGTCCTGCTTTGCGCGGCCTTATACGCACGGTCCTTGGCTTGAAGCTTTTGCCTTTGAGCCCCGCGCGCCCATCGTCTAGCGGTCTAGGACGCCGCCCTTTCACGGCGGAAACACGGGTTCGAGTCCCGTTGGGCGTGCCAACTTTTCTCGGAAAAACAGCAGATAAACGTGAGCATGGCGGCCAAGTCTCGCTGTTTCTTGGACTTTCAACCTATCAAGCGAATTTTTCGGTCAGCTGACGGCCGGTTTCGATCATCTCCACCTCGGCTTCGCTGGCAATGCGTACAAACTCTGGATGAGGGCAATGGTCAGTCACAAAGGTGGTTACCTGTGACAAGTGCCCGACCCGGACCGGGGCCGTGCGTTCGAACTTGGTGCTGTCGGCGGCCAGAATGACATGACGGGCATTATCCATGATGGTCTTTGTAACCTTCACTTCCCGGTAGTCATAATCCAGCAGCGAGCCGTCGGCATCGATTGCCGAAGCGCCTATTACAGCGAAATCAACCTTGAACTGCCGCATGAAATCGACCGCGGCTTCACCGACAATGCCGCCATCGGCGTGCCGCAGAACCCCGCCTGCGATAACCACCTCGATCTGGGAGTAGCCACGCATCAGACTGGCGACGTTGATATTGTTTGTAATGACCATCAGCCCGCGGTGTTGCAGCAAGGCCTGCGCAACGGCCTCTGTCGTCGTGCCGATGTTGATAAAGATCGAGGTGTTGTCGGGAATGAGCGCAGCCACGCTTTCGCCTATGTCGGCCTTTTCCTTGCTGGAGATGATCCGCCTTGCTTCATAACCGACATTCTCAATACCGGAAGAAAGCAGCGCACCACCGTGGGTTCTGGCCAGCAAGCGACGCTCACACAGTTCGTTCAGGTCCTTGCGGATGGTTTGCGGGCTGACATCAAAGCGTTTGGCCAGGTCATCGACGCTGACACGGCCCAGTTGCCGGGCAAGTTCCAATATAGCGTTGTGACGTTCAATCAGCATCGGCAGGGCTCTTTTGCGGCGCTCAACGCGCCGTGTCATCTTTGTTGAGCGTTTAAACCCTAGATGACCGGCCTAACCTTCCAAGATCAAGCCACATCTTTCTTTTTTTGTTTGGTAGGTTTTGTTTTCTGGGGCGCATTTTCATCAGAACGCTGGTTCGCTGCCACAGCTTCAGGCTCAACTGCCTTCGCGGGTCGAGCTCCTCTGTTGGAGGCAACGATGCGGCTGACGAGCGCTTCTGCAGCGGAAGCAATGTCGGTAGACTTGGCCGGCGTTTCCGCATCGGGTGCCGTCCGTTTGGCAGAACGTTTTTCTACCCCGGATGCGCCGTTCGCTGAGCGCTTGATGCGCCGTTTCGGCTTTGCCGCCAGTCCAGTTTCCTTTTCGGGTTCCGAACCGAGGGGCGTGAGGTCTGCCTGTGCAGAACCCTTGGTGACAAGAACCTTGTCCGCAGTGGCCACGCGGTCCGCTAACTTACGGAACTCTTTTCGGAGATCATTTAGAGCCGGAGCGCGGGCAAGGTCGTTTTGAAGCCTATTCACTTGTCCGGTCAGCCGAGCGAGCTGGCGTTCCCTGTTTTCCAGTTCTGACAGCCGCTTTGAACTTTCATTTGAAATCCGATCCAGCTGTTCTTTCAGATCGGTGTTCATTTCGTCTTCCGCACTGCCGGAACTCTCGAGAACAAGTGACAGCCGGGTCACTTCGGCCTGAGCGGAAATATACTTGGATTCCGTGTCGACAAGTTGAGCTTCCAATTCGGCCAGCCGACCCTTGGCAGCTTCATCGCGTTCCGCCTGAACTTCACCTGCTACGGTCGGTTCGTACTTGGCCAGTTTTGCCTTCAGCGTTGCAACTTCTGCCTCAAGCCCGGTTATGGTCGCAAGCGCCATGGTGTCGCTGGCAGGCAGCCAACCGCCATCGTCCTTGGCGCTTGCCTCGGTATTGGAGGAAGAATTGTCTTCAGCTGATTTGGTCCAGCTTTCAGCAAGTGATTTTTCGGCCTCTGACAGTTTCTTCTTGAGAGTGGAAACTTCTTCGGAAAGTAGATCAGCGGCCTTTTCGTCGCTTTCGATGCTGGCCTGCTTGGCTTTCATCTCATCGGACTTTTCCTGGAGCGACCGCTCCAGTGCCTCGACCTCGCGTTTCATGCGAGTAGCTTCAAGATGGTGTTTGGAGGCCTTCTCGCGCTCGCTTTCAAGCTGTCGCTCAACCCGTCTCAGTTCGACTGCGTGGCGCGCGCGCGCCTGGTCTTGCGCAGCCCTGACTTCCGCATAGCTGGATGGGTTTACAGCGCGAAGCGCTTCTTCCGTCAGGCGCGCCGCTCGGCGGTAGAATGCAGGCAAGATCGCAAGGCCGATCAGACCGGCCGTACAAAATCCGAGTGCCACATACATCGCCGCTTCAATCACGTCAGGCTCCTGGTTCCTTTTCTCGGCGCAACCGTTCCATCATTAGACGACCGAGGGCGCGCCGCCAAGTGTACTCAAAACAAGGTAAAAACCTTGTTGCCATGCCTGGTTGCAGCGGGTTTGCCGTTAGAACGGGTTCCAGGTCGGCTTGTCCGTGAACTTCAGGTATCCAAGATTGAGCCCAAGACGAGCGCCGACACCAGCCCTAACAGGAACAAGCACGATCTCGTTTTTCAACAAAACCGTCATGCCTGCACCGCCGACCAGGTAGGCAGACCCATTCACGCCCGCAAAACGCTGATAGACCGAGTTCACCGTTGGAAGGTTGTAAATGAGCATCATGACCCTGGCGCCATCCGCGCCAAAATCCCATCCGACCGAGGGGCCTTGCCAGAATATTTTGTGGTTGCCGGCATTGCGTGTGTAAAGGTGACCTTCACCATACCGTGCACCGGCGATGATCGCGCCGGACCCTTCCTCACCCAGAATATAGCCGTTGGGTTCGCCATATTGGGAAAAGGCACGTTCAACGACGGATGCAATGCCGCCAGACACTGAGCCGAAAAACTGATGACCGGTTTTGACGATTTCATCTTCGCCATAGGTCTGGCCCGGCGGGATTGGTTCATCGCCACTGGACTGCGCTTGAGAGGGGAGGGGGACAGCAAACAAACACAAACACAGGAACGCAGCTGACAAGACAGACGCCACACGCCAGGATTTTTGTGTCATTCAACAACTCCTCTTTATAATGCCCCAGACGCTTCGATAGTTGCGGTCCGGCTGGAACGCGATGCTAAACTAATGCAACGACATGCTGATTCGCATGAAATCGCGCACCTTACATAAGCCGAATCAATGGAAAGCTGGCCTGAAAAAAAGACGAGGATGTGTCTTTCCCTGGTTTTGACAGTTCTTGTGTGTGTTTTCGCGGGGAATAGTTTCGCGCGTCCCAAGACTTTCGTTCCAGATCCGATAACCGGGTATGCCATTGGCGGACACGACCCGGTCAGCTTTTTTGTCGATGGGCAGCCGCGCAAGGGAAAGCGCGAATACGAGCTGCAATGGGGCGGCGCAGAGTGGATTTTCGTCAATCAGGGCAATATGGCCGCCTTCGAGCGAGACCCTGAAGCCTACGCGCCTCTTTTTGCCGGTTGCGGCGGATTCGCTCTTTCTGAAGGCTTTGCGACAGCAGGCAATCCCTTTATCTATGCCATCGTCGAAGGGCGACTTGTCTTTTTTCATTCCGTGGTCAATCGTTTCCTATTTATTGTAAGCGGCGCTCAGTTGATGAAGGATGCGAAGGAAAATTCAACGCGCGTTGGTTGTGTTCCCGTGCGTTAGACCAGCAGAACGGGCGGAATCGTGCGCCTTTCTTGCATTGGTGCGAACTTTCATTTGGATGACCTGCCTTGCCTCCTGGCGTTGCCTTGGCAGCGGCTTTGCTGATGTGTAACGCTTGCCATCACATTCGCGAATCAGTTTTGCCGAGACCTACAGAAGAGCCCAGCACCACCATGTCCGCACTCAAAGAGCTAACCTCGCTTGATCTGGCCGCTCTGGTGGCGAGCCGTGTCTGCCACGACATCATTTCACCCGTCGGTGCCATTACCAACGGTTTGGAAGTGTTGGACGAGGAAGGCTCTGAGGACATGCGTGACTTTGCGATGGATCTCATCCGCAAAAGTGCGCGCCAGGCATCCGCAAAGCTGCAATTCGCCCGGCTGGCATTCGGGGCAGCGGGATCAGCGGGTGCCGAGATCGATCTCGGAGATGCTCAAGTCGTTGCCACAGGGTTTATGGAAAACGAAAAATCCGACTTAAATTGGCAACTCGATCGGCATCTGATGCCGAAGAATAATGTCAAATTGCTCCTTAACCTTATCCTGATCGCAAATCAGTGCGTGCCGCGCGGCGGTGAGATCAAAGTTGAAATGACCGGTGAACCCGCTTCGCCGTCATTTACGCTACACGCCAAGGGCCTCAATCCGCGTATCCCCTTGGGAATGAAGGAAACTCTAGGCGGAGAAGAGCCTGAGCGCATCGATGCACATTCGGTTCAGCCGATCTACACTCTACTTCTCGCTCGTGAAGCCGCTATGGTATTAACGATAGATAAACAAGAAGACTTGGTAAAAATTACGGCGTCTCCAGCAGAATAATCTGTCAGACAAAAGTCTCCATCTGTTTCAGCGTATCTTAACTGTTTCACGTCAACCTACTCTCATGGACTTTTCGGTCCAGACATCCTTTTCGGGATGCGGAACCAGTAACAAGTCGGGTGAGAGCAGGACATGGACGACCTCCTCAGGGAATTCATTACTGAGACGAACGAGAGTCTCGATGTTGTTGACGTTGAACTTGTCAAATTTGAACAAGAACCAAACAACGCGACCATCTTAGATAACATTTTCCGTCTGGTGCACACTATTAAGGGCACTTGCGGCTTCCTTGGCCTTCCCCGGCTGGAAGGAATTGCACACGCTGCGGAAACCCTTATGGGCAAGTTCCGTGACGGAGCACCGGTTACGCAAGAAGCTGTGTCCCTTATTCTAACGTCGATTGACCAGATCAAGGACATCCTTGGCGAGCTGGAAGCTGCCGGTGGTGAAGAACCGCAAGGCGACGACAGCGAGTTGATCGGACATCTGGAAGTGATGTCTGCCAAGGCTGATGCTGCGATGGCAGGCGGCGGTGAAGAGGCTCCGGCCGAAGAAGCCGCCGGTGATGAGGCTTCCGAAGCGGAAGCAGACGCCGAAGCAAGTGATTCTGAAGACGAGAGTGACGCAGAAGCGGACCAGGCCCTTGAGCGTCCTTTGCGTCCCGGCGAAGTTTCGCTTGATGAGCTTGAACGCGCCTTCCGCGAGACCGAAATCGAGGTAGAAGTTGCCGAAGCCTCGGCTACGGAAGCCGAAGAGGTCGCGGAAGAGGTCGAAGAGCCTGTCCCTGCACCGGCTGCCGTGAAGGTGGAACCGAAAGCGCCGGAGGCAAAGAACAAGACCGAAGGAAAAAGCGAGAAGAAAGCTGCTGGTGGTAGTGTATCCAACCAGAGCATTCGCGTCGCTGTCGACACGCTTGAGCATTTGATGACGATGGTCTCTGAGCTCGTGCTGACTCGGAACCAGCTTCTGGAAATCGTTCGCCGTCACGAAGACAGTGAATTCAAGGTACCGCTGCAGCGCTTGTCAAACGTGACCGCCGAGCTGCAGGAAGGTGTCATGGCGACACGCATGCAGCCGATCGGCAACGCCTGGCAGAAGCTGCCGCGTATTGTGCGTGACCTTAGCCAGGAACTGGAAAAGCCGATCGATCTGGAAATGATCGGGGCCGATACCGAGCTTGACCGACAAGTCCTTGAAATGATCAAGGACCCGCTCACCCACATGGTTCGCAACTCTGCCGACCACGGGCTGGAGCTGCCGGAAGACCGCCGGGCGGCCGGCAAGCCTGAAAAAGGTGTCATCACTCTGGCCGCGTATCATGAAGGCGGCCACATCATCATCGAAGTCCGCGACGACGGTAAGGGGATCGATGTTGACCGGGTGAAGGAAAAGATCCTGGAGCGTGGCCTTGCCACTGAAGCCGAAATCGAGAAGATGACGGATTCCCAGATCCACAAGTTCATCTTCCATGCAGGCTTCTCAACAGCCGCATCGGTGACAAGTGTTTCTGGCCGCGGTGTTGGCATGGATGTTGTGCGCAACAACATCGAGCTGATTGGCGGAACGGTCGATCTGCGCTCTACGACGGGCAAGGGGTCGAGCTTTATCATCAAGATCCCGCTGACACTGGCGATCGTATCGACGCTGATTGTCGAAGCCAGCGGCGATCGATTTGCCATTCCGCAGCTTTCCGTGGTCGAACTGGTGCGCGTACAGACCAATTCGGAACACCGCATTGAGCGGATCAAGGATACGCCGGTTCTGAGGCTGCGCAACAAGCTGCTGCCACTGGTTCATCTGTCTCAACTCCTTGGTATTTATGAAGGCGAGGACGCAGACAAGGCCATCGACGCGGACAACGGCTTCATCGTTGTCATGCAGGTGGGCAGCCAGACCTTCGGTGTTGTTGTCGACGGTGTCTTCCACACGGAAGAAATCGTGGTCAAGCCGATGTCGACCATGCTGCGTAACCTGGATATGTTCTCCGGCAACACCATTCTTGGCGACGGATCCGTGATCATGATCATCGACCCGAACGGCATCGCAAGCGCCATGGCAAGCCATGCTTCCAGTGCTGTGGCTGAAACCGAGGAAGACGAACAGGAAGATCTGGCACGCAGGGCCATCAGTGGCCAGAGCTCGATCTCGCTGCTTCTGTTCCGAGCCGGTGCGCCGGAGCCAAAGGCAGTGCCGTTGTCGCTGGTTACGCGCCTTGAGGAGTTCGAGGTCTCGAAGATCGAGCGCTCCAATGGACGCGACCTTGTGCAGTATCGCGGTGCGTTGATGCCGCTGGTCTACGTGAACGACGGGGACTGCCACAAGACAGAAGGCACCCAGCCGATGCTGGTGTTCTCCGACGCTGGTCGGTCCATGGGTCTCGTTGTCGACGAAATCGTCGATATTGTCGAAGACCGCATGCATATCGAGGTCGGCTCGGAACGCCCGGGTATCCTGGGCTCCGCGATCGTCAAGGAACGTGCCACCGAGATTATCGACCTCGGTTACTACCTGCCGCAGGCCTTCGAAGACTGGTTCATGCGCAAGGAGATGGATATCGAAGCGCTGACGAAGAAAGTGCTCTTCGTCGACGACAGTTCCTTCTTCCGCAACATGTTGACACCAGTGCTCAAGGCTGCGGGTTATGATGTCACGACCTGTAACGGTCCTCAGCATGCATTCGAGCTTCTGGAGAACGGTGACAAGTTCCATGCAATCGTCAGCGATATCGAAATGCCGGAAATAAACGGCTTCGAGTTCTGCGAAGCGATGCGCCGTGATCCACGCTTCCGTGACATTCCGATGTTGGCCCTGTCCTCGCTAGTGACACCGGCATCGATCGAACGCGGACGCCAGGCCGGCTTTGACGACTATGTCGCCAAATTCGACCGTCCCGGCTTGATTGCCGCTCTGAAAGACGTCTTCTCCGGTGAAATGGGAGTAGCAGCATGAGTGTGCTGGAACACAAACTCAACGAGGATCAGAACGCTGCAAGCGACATGATCCAGTACGTTACCGTGGTGATTGGAGGCCAGCTGTTTGGCCTCCCGATTTCCCAGGTGCATGATGTATTTGTACCCGAAAGCGTTACACGCGTGCCAATGTCCGCGCCGGAAGTTCAGGGTGTTCTGAACCTGCGTGGCCGGATCGTGACCGCGATCAACATGCGACGCCGGCTGCATCTTCCTCCGCTGGAGGATGAACAAATGATGGCCGTTGGTATCGAGTACAAACAGGAAAGCTACGGTCTCGTTATTGATACCGTGGGCGAAGTCCTGACGCTGCCGGCGGCTTCTGCGGAATCCAATCCGTCGAACCTTGATCGTCGCTGGGCCGAGATTTCCGGTGGTGTCCATCGCCTGGACGGTCAGCTGATGGTCATTCTTGATGTGGACCGTTTGCTGGGTTCGATGTTCACAGAACCAATGGTTGCGGCATAACAAGGCCGAAACGGCCAATTAGTGGAGTAACGCCTGATGAAACAGTGCCTTGTAGTCGATGACTCAAGCGTCATCCGTAAGGTCGCCCGCCGGATTCTCGAAGATTTGAACTTCGAGATTACGGAAGCAGAGGATGGCCAGCAGGCGCTTGACGAGTGCAGGAAGACCATGCCGGATGCAATCCTGCTGGATTGGAATATGCCGGTGATGGACGGACTGGAGTTTCTGACCAGCCTCAGGGGTGAAGAAGGTGGAGAGAACCCCGTCGTGGTTTTCTGCACAACCGAAAACGATGTTGCGCATATCGCACGGGCCATTCGTGCCGGTGCCAACGAGTACATCATGAAACCATTCGACCGTGAAATCGTCGAAGCCAAGTTTCAGGAAGTTGGTCTTATTTAGTATTGAGTTGGGCAGTCTCTAATGGCATTTGCGCAGAGAAGCGCTTCCGCGGGCACAAATCCCGGTAGCGATCCGATTAAGGTAATGGTCGTCGACGACGCCGTCGTCATTCGTGGGTTGTTGACCCGCTGGCTCGGCGAAGACAAGGGGCTGAATGTTGTCAGCTCACACCGGAACGGCAAACTCGCCGTCGAAGATATAGAAAAAAGCAATCCCGACGTCGTTGTGCTCGACATCGAAATGCCCGAGATGGATGGCATGACCGCTTTGCCGTTGATGCTGGCAAAGAAACGCGATCTCGTGGTCATCATGGCCTCGACCCTGACACGCAGGAATGCCGAAATCAGTCTGAAGGCCCTGTCGCTTGGCGCGGCAGACTATGTGCCGAAGCCCGAATCCACTTCCGAAGTAACAACGTCCATCGATTTCCGTCGTGAATTGATCGAGAAGGTCAAGGCACTTGGTGCTCGCGCAGTGCGTATGCGCGGACCAGCACGGACCATGCGTGCTGAAACGCGGGCTGGTCGGACTTCGCAGCCGGTCAAACCCCTGGGGTCCCGTCCGGCAACAGACACGCGCGCAAGTTTCCGTCAGGCTGCCCAGCCTGCAGCTGCGGCCGCTCCACAGTTCAAGACAAGGCCGTATTCTTCAGTGCGGCCAAGGATCCTGGCAATCGGATCTTCTACAGGAGGCCCTCAGGCTCTTCAGGAAGTGATGAAGGAAGTCGGAACTGCAATGAACGACGTGCCGGTGGTCATTACCCAGCACATGCCGCCGACCTTCACCTCCATTTTGGCAGAGCACATGGGCAAAGCCGCTCTTCGTCCTGCCAAGGAGGGTGAACACGGGGAACTGCTCAAGCCGGGAAACATCTATGTTGCACCGGGTGGCAAACACATGGTGCTGGAAAAGGACGGCGGCGCGGTCAAAATTCGACTGACCGACGATGAACCAGTCAATTTCTGTAAGCCGGCTGTCGATCCTCTGTTCGATAGCGTGGCCAAAGTTTACGGTTCGGCGACACTGGGTGTCATCCTCACAGGCATGGGCCACGATGGTGCCGATGGTGTGAAGACGATCGCAGCCGGTGGCGGCAGTATCATCACCCAGGACGAGGCGACCAGTGTGGTCTGGGGAATGCCGGGTGCGGCAGCTCAGACCGGCGTGTGCTGTGACATTCTTCCCTTGAAGGAGATCGGTCCGAAGATCTCTCGCGTATTGAAGGGGAACACAAGATGACGCCAAGCGAGTTTGATTTCCTCAAGAACTTTCTGAAGACCCGGTCCGGACTGGTCCTGTCAAATGACAAGCAGTACCTGGTGGAAAGCCGTCTACAGCCAGTTGCGCGCAGTTCGAAATTGGAAACCTTGAGTGCTGTTATTCAGCAGCTGCAACGGGGTGGCAACCGGGCGCTCGAAAACGAAGTCGTTGAAGCCATGACGACGAACGAGTCGTTCTTCTTCCGTGACAAGACGCCGTTCGAGCATTTCAAGGACACGATGCTGCCCTCGCTCCTGGAAAGCCGGGCGACGCGAAAACAGCTCAAGATCTGGTGCGCGGCTGCGTCCACCGGTCAAGAGCCCTATTCCTTGGCGATCTGCCTCAAGGAAGATGCGGCCAAAATGCCGGGCTGGCGGACGCGTATTCTCGGTACGGATCTTTCTCAGGAAGTGCTTGAAAAGGCCAAGACCGGTCTCTACAGCCAGTTCGAAGTCCAGCGTGGTTTGCCTATTCAGCTGCTGCTGAAATATTTTGAGCAGAAGGGCGATGTCTGGCAGATCAATCCCAACATGCGGGCCATGATCGAATGGAAGAAGTTCAATCTTCTTGAGAGCTTTACGCATCTCGGCGAATTCGACATCATTTTCTGCCGAAATGTGCTGATCTATTTCGATCAGGCCACCAAGTCCGAGATCCTCGGACGGATGGCGAAATCCTTGCCGGACGACGGGTTCCTCGTGCTAGGAGCTGCGGAAACGGTTGTCGGCCTGACCGATGCCTTCAAGCCGGTGTCAGGAAAGCGTGGTCTGTTTCAGAAGAAACAGGTTGCTCAATCCGCCACAGGAGCAACGAGCCGCCCGCGGCTGGCGGTCGGTGGCGGGTTTCAGCGCTGATCTGCGAAAATCCAGTTCAAATCATATTAAAGGCGGTCAATTGACCGCCTTTTTTTGTGCGGTGGTCTCCTTGCCGAAACGGGCATCGACATCGTCCATGTATTTTCTGCTTACCGGGACTTTGGAGCCGTCTTTCAGATCAAGCCAAAGACGGCCGTTTTCGCGTGATTGGCCGACAACTGCCGCATAAGCCACCCAGTGGCTTCGATGAACCTGCATGCCGTCATTGCCTGGCAACTCCGCCACGATGTCATTGAAGCGATAGAGGACCATGCGGCTGTCTGTCTCGCTAACGAGCCGCACATAGTGTTCCTGTGCTTCGACACGCAGCAAGTCACCCTCAAGTGGGGTCTCCAAATGTCTTCCAAAGCCGGTGCCGTCGGCCACAAGGTTTGTGTCTTGCAGGTCAGGATTTTCCGTTGAATCAGCAACGTCGGCTGTGTCTTTTTGTGCTTCGGTCAACGCTTTGGTGCCGGTCTGGGCGTTGGTCGAAAACACAAACAGCTTTGGCGCGGTCAGCAGCAGACAGAGCGCGAGGTGATTGTCAGACAGATAAATGACCTCAAGAAAAAAGAGCCAATATGCGAAATCCCATTCGCGGTTGTCGCTGTTGAGGGAGCGGTTGGCAGGGCTGAAGCAGTGAGGCCATCCAGTTCAGGTAGCCCAAGGATGAGATCGAGCGCCGTTATCGAAAGCGCAAACGGGAACAGGCTGACCACTGCTGCAGTCACTGCAACAGGCCACACTCGGGACTTTAGTCCGGGCACGCGGTCGATAACCTCAAAGAAGGCAATAAACAGGGTTGCCTCGATCAGAACCCTGATCAGCCAATAGCCATAAAGGCTGGCCAGCGTCCAACCTTCCGGTCGCATTGCCTGAGAAGCTGCCAACAGCAGAGCTGCTGTCAAACAAAGGAAGGTCACCTGAGCGATATAGGAACGGAGCATGCGGGCGATCTCAATTCTGAGTTACCGCAAACTACGGTATTTTCGCCCTGTCATTCAAGAAGCATGAAAATCCAGGTACATAACTCTTTGTAAGAATTATGTTTTTAACACTCTTTTTGGTGATCCAAGAATTGGTGAAATCTTCGGACTGCTTGTGAAGGCATGGCTTTTCTTCTCTGACGGCTGCGCCAGATACTGACCTGACGGAACTGGTTTCTGCGATCGGTTCCATTGGCCAACTTGGCGAAAATGCACGGGCCCCATCACCGAGTGTTGAGCTGAAGAGCAGTTTGGGAGAACTTGAATGACGATTGATGTGAAACTGACACGGCGAGCCGCACTGCTGGGCGCAGGCGGCGCGATTGCCGGTGCCGGTCTTGCCAGTACAACCGGAGCTGTCTTGGCAGCTGCAGACAAACAAGGGGCCATGGCAACGCCGGTGGCGCGATATTCCGTCGGTGAATTTGAAGTCAACACCCTGTTGGATGGCGCTGTGACGGCATCGGAACCGCAAAAAACATTCGGGATGAATGTTGAAGCTGACGCGTTCAACAATTTTTCGGCGGAAAACTTCATTCCTGCTGATCAGTTCAGAGCCTTCTTCACGCCGACTCTGGTCAATACAGGCAACGAACTCATCCTGTTCGATACCGGTGTCGGTGAGGGTGGTCGGCCAGCTCGCGGTAACATGCGCGCGGCGATTGAAAGTGCAGGCTATGCGCCGGAGCAGGTAGACGTTGTTGTGATTACGCACATGCACCCAGACCATATCGGCGGCCTTATGGAGGGCGGTGCACCGGCTTTTGCAAATGCACGATACGTAACGGGCCAGAAAGAGTATGACTTCTGGGCGGCTATGGATCCTGAGGCCAATGGTGTTACCAAACTGATGGCCAAAAATGTGAAGCCGCTTGCTGACAAGATGACATTCCTTGGTGATGGCGGCTCGGTAGCCTCCGGCGTTACCGCTGTTGCTGCGCACGGCCACACACCAGGACATATGCTCTACATGCTCGAAAACGGCGGTCAGCAGCTTCTTCTGGCAGCAGATACAGCCAATCACTATGTCTGGTCACTTGCCAAGCCGGAATGGGAAGTGCGCTTCGATATGGACAAAGAGGCGGCAGCCGCAACGCGGAAGAACATCTTCAGCATGCTTGCGGCCGACAAGGTACCGTTCGTCGGTTACCACATGCCTTTCCCGGCAGTCGGCTATGTTGCTGCCGATGGAGATGGGTTCCGGTATGTACCGGCCTCATATCAGATGCATCTCTGATTCGATTTCAGAACTGCACAGGAGAAGCCGGTCTCTGCCGGCTTCTCGCGTTTTGGTGGTCCCTATCGAAACTCAGCGCCCCAACTGAAGCTTGCTGAGTCTTCATAGCAGGATGGCCAGTGGTCAAAATGCCTGGGGACGGATGCAGACCTGACAAGATCACTTGCCGGAAAATACGGTTTGATATCGATGACCGGTGTGTCCGATAGCGTGTCGATAAAGGGGGTCGTAATCACTCCGGCAGTTTCATCAACATTCAAAAGACGGACAATTGAGAAACAAACCGGATTGGGTCTCTGGGGGCTGCGAGTGGCAAACACTCCAACTGCTTCTTCCGTGGTAGTATAGGGAGACGGAAAAACCAGCGGATGCCGTGACCCGTCGTTGTCCGCCTCATGAGCGATCCACACAACGATCGCGTGGCTGAAATCCGCAAGCCCTTTCAAGCCAGGCACATAGTCTTTGTCGATGGCGATGCGAAATCCTTCCGCAAAAGGCCGCACGGAACCGATCACCTTCAAGGTGGTGTTCATCATCATATTCCTTGGTTTGATTTGTGTTGCGCCGGGCCCGACATCGGCAAGCTGCTGATACTTTATGAAAAGCACAACAAAAAACGTCGGGTTAGGTGCTTTTACCGACAAGACCTGGTGTGAGTGCTGACGTGCAGGCCCTGTTCAGGAGAGTGTGGGACGCAACAAACTGTCCGAAAATATGCAGAGCCTTGCAGGCAGGCACAAAAAAAGCCCCGGTAATCCGGGGCTTTTTGATCTTTAGCGATGTCTGGAGCTGATTAAGCTGCAGCTTCGACTTCCGGTTCGCGAAGAACGTAGCCGCGTCCCCAAACCGTCTCGATATAGTTTTTACCGGATGTTGCCGCCGCCAGTTTCTTGCGGAGCTTACAGATGAAGACGTCGATAATCTTCAGTTCCGGCTCGTCCATGCCACCGTAAAGGTGGTTCAAGAACATTTCCTTGGTGAGCGTCGTTCCCTTGCGCAGGGACAGAAGCTCAAGCATCTGGTATTCCTTGCCGGTCAGATGCACACGCTGGCCGCCAACTTCGACGGTCTTGGTATCCAGATTGACCTTCAAGTCACCGGTGATGATCACCGATTGTGCATGGCCTTTCGAGCGGCGAACGATTGCGTGGATACGCGCGACAAGCTCATCCTTATGGAAGGGCTTGGTCATGTAATCGTCGGCGCCGAAGCCGAGGCCACGAACCTTGTCTTCAATTCCCGCGTTACCGGAGAGGATCAGGATCGGTGTCTTGACCTTCGAAACGCGGAGTGTCCGAAGAACCTCGTATCCGGACATGTCCGGCAGGTTCAAATCCAACATGATGATGTCGTAGTCGTACAGTTTGCCGAGGTCGATACCTTCCTCGCCAAGATCTGTCGTGTAGACGTTGAAGTTCTCGGACTTCAGCATCAACTCGATGCTCTGCGCTGTGGCGCTATCATCCTCAATCAACAATACACGCATGCCAATCCCCTTGTTCTGCCTTTCCTGGGCAAGTCGCAACGGCTCTGTCGGTGCCTGCTACGAAGGACTGTGTTAACCCCGACTCAAAGCTATCGGTTAATGGTTAACAAAATATGATTCGCAACGGCAAGCTTCGAAAAGAGGAAACTGTGAACAACGATCAACTTATTGAATCCCCAGAAAAAACCCAGATTCATAAGTCTTAATGTTGAACTTTAAGAAACGGGTCTAACCGATTCCGTTCAGATTCCTTTCAACAAAGCCGAAATGACTTCGAAATGGCTCTCGCTTGTCAGCCTTCCAAACGTTAAGATTAACCAGAGTCGTAAACGATAGGTTACCAAAACCGTTAACGTGTGAAGGAATTTTCCGTGAAGGCGCTTTTCGCCGAGATTGATTCGCTCATGTCGACCGAGATTTATGGCCGGGTTACTGCGGTTCAGGGCCTTCTCGTGGAGATCGCGGGACCTATTCACGAGATGAGCGTCGGCTCGCGACTTTTAATCGATAATGGTGAGGATAACCCAAAGGTTCCCGCCGAAGTTGTCGGTTTCAGGGAAGGTCATGCTCTTTGCATGCCGTTTTCCGGCCTCGAAGGCGTGCGCATGGGCTGCAAAGCCGTCATAAAAGCCCGGGAGAGCGTGGTTCATCCAGGTAGCGAGTGGCTTGGTCGAGTCGTTAACGCACATGGTGAACCAATTGATGGTAAAGGAGACCTTCCAAATGGCGGAGTGCCTCGCAAATTGCGAAGTTCACCGCCACCGGCTTCGGAACGCAAACGAGTCGGACCGCCGCTTGATCTGGGCGTCAGAGCACTCAATACCTTCGTGACGTGCTGCGAAGGGCAGCGGATGGGCATCTTTGCCGGCTCCGGTGTGGGCAAATCGGTATTGATGTCGATGCTGGCTCGAAACACCAATTGTGATGTTGCCGTTATTGGTCTGATCGGTGAACGCGGCCGGGAAGTGCAGGAGTTTATCGAAGACGATCTGGGCGAGGAGGGTCTGGCGCGCTCGGTGGTCGTCGTGGCGACCTCTGATGAGAGTGTATTAATGCGCCGTCAGGCTGCATATCTTTCAATGACCGTTGCTGAACACTTTCGGGACGAAGGCAATAACGTCCTTTGCATGATGGATTCGATTACGCGATTCGCAATGGCGCAGAGAGAAATCGGCCTTTCAGTGGGCGAGCCGCCGACATCCAAAGGTTATACACCAACTGTTTTCACCGAACTGCCTCGGCTTCTGGAGCGAGCCGGTCCTGGTCTGGAGGGAACCGGATCGATCACTGGCCTGTTCACCGTTCTGGTTGAGGGCGACAACCACAATGAACCGGTTGCGGATGCCGTTCGCGGTATTCTGGATGGTCATGTGGTCATGGAGCGGGCCATTGCGGAGCGCGGACGATATCCGGCAATCAATGTGCTAAAGTCTGTGTCCAGGACGATGCCGCGCTGCGTGCCGGAACAATCGCTGCCCATGTTGCGTAAGGCGCGGCAGCTATTGTCGACCTATACCGATATGGAAGAACTGATCCGTCTTGGTGCTTATCGCAAGGGATCCGATCCGGTCGTGGACGAGGCAATTCACAGGTTCGAGTTGATAGATACTTTTTTGAATCAGGAAAAAGACGAATCAACGTCACTTTCTGACGGTTATCTGCAACTTGCCAACCTTTTGGAAATGACTCAGGGGTAGACTGCCCGTGTTAGGGGAGTATTGAGTAATGAAAACCCGAGACAGTTTGATCCGCTTGAAGCGGTTTCAAGTGGATGAAAAGCGGCGTCAGCTTGCCCAGATCGAGGGCATGATAGCCGAGTTCAATCGCATGGCTGATGAACTTGACGATCAGATCCGGTCCGAACAGGAACGGGTCGGTATTACCGATGTCACACATTTTGCATATCCGACATTCGCCAAAGCAGCCGCTGACCGGCGAGACAATCTGCGCAATTCCGCGCACGAACTCGACGACCAGCTGCAGCGAGCTCAAGACGAGCTCAGCGAGGCGATTGAAGAATTGAAGAAGTTCGAGCAACTTGAAGAGCGCGACCAGCAAAGGGAGCGCACCGCGCAAGAGATTGCCGAACAGGAACAGCTGGATGAAGTCGCTGCACGTGCCCGCATGCGTTAGGCAATGCACCTGAAGCTGCAAGCGCTTATTCTGTTTTTGAAGCGCGCAGCGACTAAAATATTTCCCCAATCAGCCTGATCGCCTTTGCGGCGGTCAGGTTTTGTGCTTTGTGGCGGCGGTGGTATAGGCAAATGGTGCCGTCGATACCATCTGTTGACGGTCAACCAATCGCCCAGTCACAACAAAGAGCCGGAGCTCGGCAAGATTAATGCGACTATTTCTGGCTCTGCTGCTCCCGATCTCTACATTTTCCTTTGCACTTGGCCTTACGCAACCACTGATGCGCTTTGAACGGCTTTATTTTCTGGAAGACCGTCCAAGCCTTATCAGGATGATCACGGAGCTTTGGCAGGATGGCGATGCCGCGCTTGCGGGCATTGTCGCGCTCTTTTCTGTCGGGTTTCCTGCTCTCAAGATCCTTTTGATCCACATCGCGGTTTTGACCGGAGGAAAGTCCAGGTCCCTGGCGCTGCTCTCCATGGTCAGCAAATGGTCGATGCTGGATGTGATGCTGGTCGCTCTGGTGCTGTTTGCGGCCAAAACAAGTGGTCTGGCTGCTGCGGCCATTTTGCCCGGTCTTTGGTTCTATGCGGCCGCAACCCTGTCGACCGCGGTGGCGGCCAACCTTTGCGCAAGAGCCTGATCGCCTGGAAGCAGACTACATAGCCGCCAGACGGGATGCACGTTCCCCGCCCGGTTTTGCCTTTTTTCTTTGCGCTTGGCCTGAAAGTCGCCACACCTCGATTGACGAGCCGAGGCCGTGCTTTCGATGTGTTTCTTGTAGGCAACTGTCCACTCCGACGCGCGTGCAGACGGAATTTTCAGATGATCGCAGCGAACCTTGGCAAAGAGAGCGAAGGTCGATGTGTCGAGTTGAGCCTTGGCAGCTGTTTTCATAACGAGGTCGAGTTTGCCTTCATAGACAGCGTCTTTCAAAGCTTTTTGAGCGATGCGACCGCGTGCGCTGAGCAATTCGATCGTATGATTGAACCGGCCATCCTGCAGAAGCAGGATCATCAATTCGCTAATCGAAATACCGTTGCGTTCGGCGTCCCGCCAGAGCAGCTCCATATCGGTTGTCGTGAGCGCATCGCCGAACTCTCGGCGCAACGCCTTAAGCCGGGCGATCTGATTGAGCTGATCTTGTGAAAGCGAACCCTCGATGATCCCGTGAAGCCGTTTTTTTGTTTCCTCGTTCACCAGCGGCAGCAACTGACGACAGACGGTGGGTGACAAATCGGTTCTCAAGCACAGGTCTTCCCGCAGAACCACGTCCTCCGTCGCCAGTTTGACGAATTTGAGCATTGTTTCACGAGATAGCTTGATTTCCCGGTTGCCGGCCAGAATTCGTTGGACCGGGCGATCACCCCTCTCGGCGATGACATCTGAAATTTGCGGCGAGAGGTCGGAGCGACGCGCAATTACCTGGAGATGAGAAGCGCTCAACCGTTCAACGAAATCCAGCAGGTCCTCCTGCGAAAACACCGGGCAATTTGCAAGAACAGGCATGGCCACGTTGACATTGTCTTCTGCCAGACGTTTTGCAAGTTCAGATGGGGTGTTCGTTTGGGATGCCAGTCTTTTGGCCAGGCGCGCGCGATCTTTTGCGGATCCGACACCGTAAAGCTTGATGATGACTTCAGCGAAGATTGCCAGCTCCCGATCGGTGCGCTGGTCCAGGTTGGAAACCACAAGCTCGCTCACTTGCGCAAACAAGCGCTCGCGAGCTCCCTCGGTGTTATCCTGGGCCAGTTCGATCAGGGAATTCGACATCCACTCTCCTCTTCCCATCAGATTGACGTCTATATTGTTATTATTACGTTACCCGATGGATGAATGATCCCTTTTTACCTTACGTAAACTTGGTTTATTGTTGCCTGACACGGAAAGTCTGAAGGTTGAACTTAGTCGATGAAACGTTTCAACTCTCGTTTGCCAGTTTTCGTTGCGGTGCAAAAAGACTGATCGGCCTTCAAGCTCTCTTTCCTTTTCTGCAGGTTGTTTCCTATTGTTGTGCTTGAGACAGTGTTCGCACCCGCGTGCCGCAAGTACAGGAATTATGATGAGAATTTTGGGCAACATTCTGGTCGTCATCTTGGGGCTGATGGTGCTCGGGGAGACTTCGGCACTGGCTCAAGAAGCGCCGAGCCAGCAAGCGAGCGAACAGACTTCGCAGACGGCGGACGTCCAAAAAGCAAACGATGCTCTCATTAAAGTTCTCAACGATCCTGCCAGCCGTGAAGCCCTGATCAAGATGCTCAAGGAAAGCGCGTCCGAAGAGGGCGTGGGAGGCGACAGCAAGGCGCAGGCCGGAGAAGGTCAGGCGACGGGGGACACCGCGTCCGGCGATGAAGAAAGTGCCGGGCGTGGCTTCGTCATCCGAGTCGGCGAATACACAAAGACAATTGCAGACGAGATCGGAGTGGTCGTCGATCGATCGGTGCATTCGCTAAAGGGGCTTTTGCTCATTTTCAGCGGAGAAATTCCGATCAAGTGGGATCGGGCAAAGGACGTGCTCACCCAGGTTGCGGTGGTCCTTGGTGCAGCCTATCTGGCCTTTTGGGCCGGCCAGGCGATCGCCCGGTTGATTTATCCGAAATTGTCCGTTCGTGCCCGCTATGGCGGTGGACTGACACGAAGTTTCATTCTTGTTCTGACTTCTATCATTGACGGGCTTACCGTCGCCGTTGGGCTTGGTGTCGGGTATCTGGTTGCGCTTCTTGCCTATGGCGGCTTTCAGGCCGGTGTGTCCCTCCAGGAGAGCCTGGCTCTCAACGCGTTTTTCATCACCGGTATGGCCAATGTTTCCCTCAGGTTTGTTTTTGCACCGCAGCGACCGGAATTGCGTCTTCTGCCGTTTTCAAACGCAAGTGCCGACTACTGGTACGTCAAGCTGCGCTACTACATGTTCTGGGTCAACTATGGTGTTTTCCTGGCCGTTCCGGTGGCGAACATCGCCGTGTCCTTTGTTCTTGGCAATGCGCTGCGTTTTCTGATTGTTCTTATCGGGATGCTTTACCTGATGGTATTGATCGCACGGAACCGGCTGAACGTCCGCAAAGGCACACGCGACTATGCGCAAACGCTCCATAGTGGACTTGCCCAGAGCGCGCTCACCAATCTTGGCAACTTGTGGCATGTCGGCGCTTATGGCTACATCATCGCGATTTTTCTGGTCTGGGTCACGCGCCCCTTCGACGCAACAACAATCATCCTTAGGGCGACCGGTCTTTCAATCATTACCATAATGGCGGGCATGGCAATTTCGCTTGTGATGACACGGGCAATCAAGGGTGGCATTCGCATTCCGAACGAGCTTAGCGAAAAACTTCCGGCGCTTCAGTCCAGGCTCAACGCCTTCGTTCCAAGGCTGCTCAAACTCATCAGAACTATCGTGTTCATCGGAACCATATTGCTGCTCTTCGACATTTGGGGTCTCTTGAGTGTCATTGACTGGATTTACAGCGAAACCGGTGCTCGCCTTGTCAGCAGTTATGGCGCGGCCTTTATGGTGCTGATTGTGGCTTTTGTTGTCTGGCTTGCTGTTATGTCCTGGGTGGATCTTCGCCTTCAGTCCCGGGCCGGCTACATCGTCACCGCACGGGAGCGGACACTTTTTCAGCTGTTTCGCAATGCCTTCACGGTCGTCATTATCGTTATGGCAATCCTGCTTTCACTTTCGGAAATCGGTGTTGATATCGGTCCGCTGATTGCCGGTGCCGGTGTTGTGGGTCTAGCGATTTCCTTTGGTGCGCAAACCCTGGTGAAAGACATCATCACCGGTGCTTTCATTCAGATTGAGAACGCGATCAACGAAGGCGACGTGGTGACCGTGGCAGGCATAACGGGAACGGTGGAAGGCATCACCGTGCGATCCGTCAGGATGCGGGATCTGGATGGCACCACCCATATCATTCCGTTTTCCTCCGTGGACATGGTGTCCAATTTCATGCGCGGCTTCTCTTATCATGTTGCCTTGATCGGTGTGTCTTACGACACGGATATCACCTACGCCAAAGACGCAATGGCGGAGGCTTTCCGGCGGTTGAACGAGACAGATTTCAAATCGAGCATTTTCGGTGACCTCGAAATGCACGGAGTGACAAATTTTGGCGCCAGCTCAATCGATATCAGGGCGCGCATCAAGACAAGGCCCGGAGATCAATGGTCTGTCGGCAGGGCTTACAATGAATTTGTGAAACAGGTCTTTGACGAACGCGATATCGAGATTCCGTTCCCGCAGGTAACTTACCATGCGGCGACACCTCCTTATGCAACCGCTGCCGGGAAAGCGAAAGAGAAAGTGAAAACCGGTTCCCGAAAGTCGAATCCTGTAGATGATGCACCAGCCGATGATGGAGAACATTAGATTTTTCAATAATTTGTATGTTAACTCGTGGTGTTCTCTTTTAGAGAGTACTACCGGACTCTCGACAAGATAGTGGTTTCGTCATGTTCGGGAAATTGTTGATTGAATTTCGCTGAGTTTCGTTTTATTTTCATTTTCGGGTTGGCAACTGCAATTTCATATCAGCCGGAGACAGGTTATGGCGGCGGAGTACGATCTTTTGGTCATTGGCGGAGGCATCAATGGCACGGGCATCGCCCGTGATGCTGTCGGCCGCGGCGCCTCCGTGATGCTTGTGGAAATGGGTGATCTCGCCGGGGCGACGTCTTCGGCGTCGACAAAGCTTATTCATGGCGGCCTGCGCTACCTGGAATATTACGAGTTCAATCTGGTCAGGAAAGCGCTGAAGGAACGCGAAGTGCTTTGGCGGGCAGCGCCGCATATCGCCTGGCCGCTTCGTTTCATACTGCCTCACCACAAGGATCTTCGTCCCGCTTGGCTGCTCCGGTTGGGTCTGTTCATGTATGACCATCTGGGAGGGCGCGAACTTCTGCCGGCGACCAAAACAGTGCGCCTTGATCAGGCTCCTTTTTCTCAAGGTCTCAAAAACCTCTTCAAGAAGGGGTTCGAGTATTCGGATTGCTGGGTGGATGATGCCCGGCTGGTTGTCCTGAACGCGCGCGATGCGGCGGACCGTGGTGCGGAGGTCCTTACGCGCACCAAATGCATCAGCGCGCGTCGGGACAATGATGTTTGGAATGTTGTTCTGAAAGATCAGGACACGGGAGAGGAGCGGACTGTTACCGCCAGTGTACTTGTCAATGCGGCGGGGCCCTGGGTGGCAGAAATGCTCAACGGGGTCGTTGGCGCGAACAACACCTCGGCCGTCCGTTTGGTCAAAGGCAGTCACATCATCGTTCCGCGCCAGTTTGAACACGACCGCTGCTTCATCTTTCAGAATGGGGATGGCCGCATCATTTTTGCCATTCCCTATGAAGACGATTTCACGCTGATCGGGACAACGGACGTCGATTACCAGGACGATCTGGGCGACGTGCGCATCTCCGACGATGAGATCGCCTATCTTTGCAAATCCGCCAGCGAGTATCTGGCGGAGGCGATTGAGCCCAAAGACGTGGTTCACACCTATTCTGGCGTGCGGCCTCTTTATGATGACGGCGCCAAGGATGCCAAGGCGGCAACCCGTGACTATGTGCTTGAGCTGGATGGTGGTGAAGACAAGCCTGCCCTTTTGTCGGTGTTCGGCGGTAAAATCACCACGTACCGAAAACTGGCTGAAAACGTGCTGGCCAAACTGGAGCCGTATCTTCCCTTCAAGCGTGGTGTCTGGACGGCCTATGCTCCGCTGCCGGGTGGCGATTTCAGGGTGACGGAATTTGACCATCAAGTTGATCAACTTGTGCGGGACTATCCCTTTGTCGGGAAGCAGTTCGCCTCGCGCCTGATGCGCCACTACGGCACCGATGCCCGGCTTATGCTGGGCGATGCGGCGTCACTTGATGCGCTTGGCCCTTGTTTCGGTCACGACCTTTATGAAGTTGAAGTGAAATGGCTGATTGAACGCGAGTGGGCGCGAAGCGCAGACGATGTGCTCTGGCGCCGATCCAAGCTTGGTCTTCGGATCTCCAAGGAGGAGTCCCTTAGACTGGACGCGTTCATTTCAGACTATCTTGCGGATAGACCTGGCGCTGCTGCATAGTTTTCTCTAACCGATGTAACTGACGGTCGAGCCGACAGTTTCTCGAACAAACAAAATCAATGGGAGGTGGGCCATGGCAGGATGTGTGTTGGCAATAGACCAGGGCACAACGTCAAGCCGAGCGATCGTCTTTGGCGAAGACTATCAACCGCTTAGTGTCGGCCAGCAGGAGTTTCCGCAGCATTTCCCGAAGTCTGGTTGGGTGGAGCATTCGCCGACGGACATCTGGACAAGCACACTACGTGTTTGCCGCGAATCAATGGAAAAGGCACCGTCAGCGGGGGCGGATGTCGCCGCGATCGGTATTACCAACCAGCGGGAAACCACACTGATCTGGGATCGCTCAACCGGTGAGCCGGTTTACAACGCGATCGTGTGGCAAGACAGGCGAACCGCCGATTTTTGCGCTCAGCTGCGTGCCGATGGTCTGGAAGACAAATTTACGTCAAAGACCGGCCTGTTGCTTGACCCGTATTTCTCGGGAACGAAAATTGCCTGGATCCTTGACAATGTGGATGGCGTCCGGGCGCGGGCCGAACGCGGCGAGCTTGTTTTCGGAACTGTCGATACCTGGCTCATCTGGCAGCTGACCGGCGGCACGGTTCATGTGACCGATGCAACAAATGCTGCGCGAACATTGATCTACAACATTCACGAAAACACCTGGGATGAAGAACTGTGCAGTCTGTTGAGGATCCCTCTCAACATGCTTCCAGAAGTGAAGGACAGTGCGGACGAGTTCGGCATGACAGTGGCCGATCTGTTCGGCCGCTCTATCCCGATACTCGGCGTTGCCGGTGATCAGCAAGCGGCGACCGTCGGTCAGGCCTGCTTCAAGCCTGGTATGGTAAAGTCGACTTACGGGACCGGCTGTTTTGCGCTTATGAATACCGGTGATGCTCCGGTCAGGTCCAACAACAGGATGTTGACCACCATCGCCTACCGCTTGGACGGCAAGACGACATACGCTCTGGAGGGGTCTATCTTCGTTGCAGGTGCCGCGGTTCAATGGTTGCGGGATGGGCTCGGCATCATTCAAAGCGCCGGCGAGACACAAGGTCTCGCCGAGCAAGCAGATGCCAATCAGGATATTTATCTGGTTCCTGCCTTTGTCGGTCTGGGCGCACCGTACTGGGATGCGAACGCCAGAGGGGCGATGTTCGGGCTGACGCGAAATACAGGTCCGAAGGAAATCGCCCGCGCGGTGCTGCAAAGCGTTGGCTACCAGACCAGTGACTTGATCGACGCCATGCAGGCGGATTGGCCCGATGCCGAAAAGCCTGTCTTGAGAGTGGATGGCGGCATGACCGCATCCGACTGGACCATGCAGTTTCTGGCCGACATTCTTGGTGCGCCTGTCGATCGTCCAACAGTGGCCGAGACGACCGCTCTCGGCTCTGCCTGGCTTGCGGGCTCGAAAGCTGGTGTCTGGCCGGGGGCAGAATCCTTTTCCGCGCAATGGAAACTGGAAAAAAGGTTCGAACCAAGGCTGGATGAAGCGGAAAGACGCCGATTGCTTTCCGGTTGGCAGGATGCGGTCAGGCGAACAAGTTCTACGTAAGGTTGCCAGATTTCCAAACTCCCGCCAAGGCGGGAGTTTTTTTGTTTTCAAGCACTTATGCTAAGCGTAAAAAATAGTGCCGTAGCGGTATTTGTTTCCATTCAGCCTAGGGTCTTGCGTCAAAAATTTACGGCAGCATGGCTTACCTAGAAAAAAATTTCAAAAAACAGGTGAAATTAGAAATATGTTGGCAGTTGATTTTCCGCCAAAAAAACGCCTTAGTTTGCGCTGGCTCGGGCTTAACTCCTTTGCACGGTTCAACGATGCAGGGCCCTTGCTTCTTCATCAAGGGGAGAACAGTTTGATGAATTTCCAAAAAACCTTGAAGGCTACCCTTCTTGGCGCCAGCCTTGCTGTGATCGCAGCAACCGGCGCGTCCGCAAAAACCCTGGTTTATTGCTCTGAAGGTTCACCTGAAGGCTTCGACACCGCACTTTACACCGCCGGTACAACTTTCGATGCTTCCTCCAAGCCGATCTACAACAGGCTTGTCGAGTTCAAGCGCGGCACGACAGAGGTTCTGCCAGGTCTTGCTGAAAGCTGGGAAGTTTCTGAAGACGGTTTGGAGTACACCTTCAAATTGCGTCAGGGTGTTAAGTATCACACCACCAGCTTCTTCACGCCGACCCGTGATTTCAACGCCGACGATGTCGTCTTCTCTTTCGAACGTCAGCTGAAGAAAGATCATCCGTGGCACGAGTATACACCGGGCACAGCCTGGGAATACTTCAACGGCATGTCCATGCCGGACCTGATCAAGGAAATTGTCAAGGTTGACGATCATACGGTCAAGTTCGTGCTGAACCGTCCGGAAGCTCCGATGATCGCGAACCTTGCCATGGATTTCGCGTCGGTCGTTTCTGCCGAGTATGCCGCCCAGCTTGAAGCTGCTGGCACCAAGGAACAGCTGAACCAGCAGCCGGTAGGCACTGGTCCGTTCGCATTTGTCGGCTATCAGAAAGATGCCGTGATCCGGTATCAGGCACACGCCGACTACTGGAACGGCAAGGAAAAGATCGACAACCTGATCTTCGCAATCACGCCGGATGCTGCCGTTCGGCTGCAGAAGCTCAAGGCCGGTGAATGTCATGTCATGCCTTATCCGGCACCGGCAGACATTGAGGATATCCGGGCTGACAGCAACCTGACGCTGATGGAACAGCAGGGCCTGAACGTCGGTTACCTTGCCTACAACACCAAAGTGGCTCCGTTCGACAAGAAAGAAGTCCGCAAGGCGCTTAACCACGCTGTGAACAAGCAGGCGATCCTCGACGCGGTTTTCCAGGGCTCCGGCCAGGCCGCCAAGAACCCGATCCCACCAACCATGTGGTCCTACAACGAAGCGACCCAGGACGACGATTACAATCCTGACCTTGCTAAGGAAATGCTGGCAGCCGCCGGTGTAGAAAACCTTTCCATGAAGGTCTGGGCGATGCCAGTGCAGCGTCCTTACAACCCGAATGCCCGCCGTATGGCGGAAGTCATTCAGGCTGATTTCGCCAATGTCGGTGTCAATGTTGAAATCGTCTCCTACGAATGGGGTGAGTACCTGTCCCGGTCCAAGGATGTTGATCGCGATGGTGCCGTTCTACTCGGCTGGACCGGCGACAATGGCGATCCGGACAACTTCCTTGCCGTTTTGCTCGGCTGTGACGGTGTTGGTGGTTCCAACCGTGCGCAGTGGTGCAACGACGAGTTTGAGGCTCTGATCCAGAAGGCCAAGACCGTAACGGACAAGGCGGAACGTACCAAGCTCTACGAAGAAGCACAGGCTGTCTTCAAGGAAGAAGCACCTTGGGCAACCATCGCGCACTCCGTCGTCTTCATGCCGATGTCTTCCAAAGTCACCGGCTATGTAATGGATCCGCTCGGCGGCCATTGGTTTGACGGCGTAGACATTGCGGAATAAATCCGCCTAATCTCAAGGAGGCGCTGGCAGCAATGCCGGCGCCTTCAAGTATTATGACCGGCGGATGCTGCCGAAAGTATGGGCGGTTTCCGCTGGTTCTTCGTATCTGGAACCTGACATGCTCCGCTTTCTTCTAGGCCGTCTCGGCCTGTTGATTCCGACATTTATCGGCGTCACCTTTGTCGCCTTCACCTTCATCCGTCTTTTGCCCGGCGATCCGGCTGAACTCCTTGCCGGAGAACGCGGAATTTCGCCGGAACGCAAGGCAGAAGTCATGAGGCAACTGGGCTTTGACAAGCCCTACTGGCAACAGTATCTCGACTATATTCTCGGGATCTTCCAAGGTGATCTGGGAACGTCCTTTTCGTCCAAGAAGCCCGTGCTGGACGAGTTTATGACACTCTTTCCCGCCACAGCGGAGCTCGCGCTTTGCGCAATCATCCTGGCCGTTTGCATTGGAATTCCGGCAGGTATTTTTGCCGCGGTGAAACGCGGATCAATCGCGGATCAGGCGATCATGGGAACAGCGCTTGTCGGCTACTCCATGCCGATCTTCTGGTGGGGCCTGCTGCTGATCATCCTGTTTTCAGGAGTGTTGCAATGGACGCCGGTTTCCGGACGGATCTCGCTGCTTTACTTTTTCCCGCAGGTGACAGGTTTCATGCTGATCGACAGTTTGCTGTCCGGTGAAAAGGGCGCGTTCCTGTCAGCGGTACGACATCTGATTTTGCCATCCATCGTGCTGGCGACCATTCCACTGGCGGTGATTGCCCGCCAGACCCGGTCGGCCATGCTTGAGGTCCTTGGCGAGGACTATGTGCGCACCGCGCGAGCGAAGGGCCTGGCGCCGAAGTCGGTGATAGGTCTCCACGCGCTTCGAAACGCACTTATTCCGGTTGTCACGACCATTGGTCTGCAGGTTGGGGTACTGCTCGGCGGAGCGATCCTGACAGAAACCATTTTCTCGTGGCCCGGCATCGGGAAATGGCTTTTCGACAGCATTTCACGCCGGGACTACTTCGTGGTCCAGGGTGGTCTGCTTCTGATTGCCGGCATCGTGATGATGGTCAATCTGATTGTGGACGTGCTCTACGGCCTGATCAATCCGCGTATCCGACACAACTGAGCCGAGGGTTAGAAAATGACAAATACCTCTCCGGCCACCGGTGCCGATACAGACAAGGTTCAGGCTGCCAGCCGAAGCGCCACCTGGGCCAATCTCGCCGAATTCTGGTACTACTTTTCGCGCAATAAAGGCGCGGTCATTGGCCTGTGCATCTTTGTTGCACTGGTCACAGTCGCGGTGCTGTCCCCCTGGATTTCACCGCACGATCCTGACATGCAATATCGGGACAGTTTCCTTGTTCCGCCCTTCTGGGAAGAAGGCGGCAAGTCCACCTTTATTCTGGGAACGGATGCTGTCGGGCGCGATATTCTTTCCCGTTTGATGCACGGTGCTGCATATTCGCTCTGGATCGGCGTCATCGTTGTCACCATCTCGCTTTGCGTGGGTATCGTGACGGGTCTGATCTCAGGCTATGCCGGCGGCACGGTCGATACTTTCATCATGCGACTGATGGATATCATCCTTGCGTTTCCGGCGCTCCTTCTGGCACTGGTTCTTGTGGCCATTCTTGGGCCTGGACTTACAAATGCGATGATCGCCATTGCACTTGTTCTGCAGCCGCATTTCGTCAGACTGACACGTGCGGCCGTATTGGCCGAGCGGTCGCGCGATTATGTGGTTGCAGCACGCCTAGCAGGTGCAGGTCATTTTCGCTTGATGTTCAAGACGATATTGCCGAATTGTCTCGCACCGCTGATCGTTCAGGCAACGCTCTCGTTTTCCAATGCAATTCTGGATGCAGCCGCACTCGGCTTCCTCGGGATGGGCGCTCAGCCGCCTGCGTCTGAATGGGGCACAATGCTTGCAGAGGCCCGGGAGTTCATCCTGAGCGCCTGGTGGGTGGTCACATTCCCAGGTCTGGCCATCCTGATCACCGTTATCGCCATCAATCTTGTGGGCGACGGTCTGCGCGATGCGCTTGACCCGAAACTGAAAAGGAGCTGATTGAATGTCGCTTCTGGAAATCAGAAACCTTCGGGTTGAATTCGATACCGCCAAGGGGCCATTTCGGGCCTTGGCCGGCGTCGACTACACGGTCGATGCGGGTGAAGTTCTGGCGATTGTCGGCGAATCCGGATCTGGCAAATCGGTCGCCATGCTGGCGACGATGGGCTTGCTGCCGGACAGCGCAACCATCACGGCCGACAAGATGGAATTCGAAGGCCTCGACCTTCGAACCTTGTCCGCCAAGGAACGCAGAAAGGTTATCGGAAAGGATATTTCGATGATTTTTCAAGAGCCGATCGCCAGCCTGAATCCTTGTTTCACGGTCGGCTTCCAAATGAGCGAGACCCTCAAGACGCACACGGGTCTGAAGGGCAAACAGATCAAGGATCGCGTGGTCGAGCTGTTTGAAGCTGTCGGAATTCCCGATCCGGCAGGGCGGCTCAACGCCTTTCCGCATCAGATGTCCGGCGGTCAGTGCCAGCGCGTGATGATTGCCATGGCAATTGCGTGTTCACCGAAACTGTTGATCGCGGACGAACCGACAACGGCGCTTGATGTGACCATTCAAAAGCAGATCCTGGATCTTTTGGTTCAAATCCAACAGGAACGCAGTATGGGCCTGATCATGATCACGCATGACATGGGCGTTGTCGCTGAAACAGCTGACCGGGTGATTGTTCAGTACCAGGGTCGCAAAATGGAGGAGGCTGATGTGCTTGCTCTGTTTGAAAACCCCCAAAATCCCTACACAAAAGCGCTGCTTTCAGCTCTGCCGGAAAATGCGACGGGCGATCGCCTGCCGACGGTCAGTGACTTTGCCCAAGCGGGAGGATTTTAAGTGGCCGACGATATCATCCTCAAAGTCCGCGACGTTTACCGCACCTACGATATCAAGGGTGGTCTCTTCAAAAAGGGGTCCCAACTGACAGCCGTCAAAGGTGTGAGCCTTGATGTAGAGCGCGGCTCGACGCTGGCTGTTGTCGGAGAAAGCGGCTGCGGCAAGTCTACACTTGCCCGCATGCTCACCATGATCGATGCACAAACGTCCGGGTCAATAGAAATTGACGGATTGCCAATCGACATTTCGAAAACCGGCATCTCCAAGGAGATGCGTCAGAAGGTGCAGATTGTATTCCAGAACCCGTATGGTTCACTGAACCCGCGCCAAAAAATAGGACATGTTCTGGAAGAGCCGCTGCTTCTGAATACGGACATGCCGGCTGCCGAACGTCGCGATCTTGCACTCCAGATGCTGGAAAAGGTCGGGTTGCCGCCTGAGCACTACGGTCGGTACCCGCACATGTTTTCCGGCGGGCAGCGCCAGCGTATCGCGATTGCCCGCGCTATAATGATGAAGCCAAAACTTCTCGTGCTGGACGAGCCGGTCTCCGCGCTGGATCTTTCCGTTCAGGCCCAGATTCTGAACCTGCTTGCCGATTTGCAGGAAGAAATGAACCTGACTTACGTGTTCATTTCGCATGATCTGTCGGTGGTTCGTTACATTGCCGATAAGGTGATGGTGATGTATTTCGGTGAAGTTGTTGAATACGGCACTCGGGACGAGGTGTTCAACGATCCGCAGCACGAGTACACCAAAACTCTGTTTGCCGCGACACCCCGGGCCGACGTTGAGAGCATCAAAAAGCGCCTGGCGGCAAAAGCCGCCTGATGTTGATTTGCAGCCTTTAGGCGGTGCACGCGCTCAGCTTGTTCATGTAGGCTCCTGAAGCTGGTTTTCGGGAGCCTTTTTGATGCAGGCAATTTCGGATGCAAATCGAAAGTGGTGGCTCCTGGGTGCTGTCAGCTGCGTCCTTGGGCTTGTGCTTCTGGACGAAACGGTGGTTGGAATTGCCTTGCCGACCATCCAGAAGGAGCTCGGGCTCTCGAACAATGACGCCCATTGGGTGGTAAATGCCTATCTCCTAACCTTTGCCTGTTTTGTTGCGGTTGGCGGAAAAATTGCGGACCTGTTCGGTATTCTCCGCGTTTTCCTTTTTGGTCTGGCGCTTTTTGCCATTTGCTCGGTTGCCTGCGGGTTTGCTCCCTCAGGAGACGCGCTGATCGCAGCAAGAGCACTTCAGGGACTTGGTGCTGCGATCATTTTTCCGTTGTTCCTTGCCATGATCACAATGACCTTTCCAAAGGAAGTCAGAGGCGCAGCTTTGGCAACAAGCGGGGCCGTTGGAACGACGTTTCTCGCGCTTGGGCCCCTGGTCGGCGGGCTCTTCACCGACTTGCTGTCCTGGCGATGGATTTTCTGGATCAATCCGTTTGTTGCCGTAGTCGTTGCTGTATTGGTGACGCTCACCTGGCGAGATGTGCCGCGACCTGCAGGGCGGCAAATTGACTGGATCGGATTGCTTCTGATGGCGGCGGCCATGTTCTGCATTGTCTTCGGTCTGATGGAGGCGAGTGACCTCGGATGGAGCAACCCCTTAATCCTTGCCTCGATGTTCGTTGGGCTGGTTCTATTCGGGCTTTTCTGGAGGTTCGAACTTCGGCAAAGCATGCCCTTGATTGAAGTCGATCTGTTTTCGAGCCCCGTTTTTGCGGGCAGCAATCTTACGATCTTCACGGCTCAATATGCCAAAATGCCACTCTTTGTCTTCGTTGCTCTTTATGCTCAGACCGATTTACACCTGACGCCTTTCCAGGCGGGGGTCGTTGTCATGCTCGCACCGGCCCTGCAGCCTGTTACTGCTGTGGTCTGCGGGCGGTATACCGACAAGATCGCAAAGCGGTGGCAAGTGCTTTTCGGCCTCGGTGTTCTGACACTCGCCTTCCTCTGGCAAACCGTGACCTGGTCCTATGAGAATGTGCTTCTGTTCGTTCCAGGGCTCCTGATCGCCGGGTTGGCGTTTCCATTTCTGTTCACGCCGACACGGGCAGCGGTTTCGGAGGCATTGCCTGAGCACAAACACGGACAGGGTGGCGGGATTGCCATGACGTCCCAGATCGCTGGAGGCACCGTCGGGCTCGCAGTGTCCAGTGCTGCCTTTGCTCTTGGCGGGTTCGGGCTCGTTTTCGCTCTCACTGCTTTGCTCTCGGCCTTGGTATTCATATATGCCGCTTTCGCCTTTCGAGGTGCTTGAAGAGCATGCGGAAAAGAGGTTGCTTACTTCGTTATTTCGAGTATTCTCGAAATATGGAAAAAGAAAAAGCCCTTGATGCATTGGCTGCCCTCGGACAGGAAACCCGCCTTGATGTTTTTCGCTTGTTGGTAAAGGCAGGCAAGGAAGGCATGACCGCTGGCGCTATTGCGGATGCGCTCAAAGTGCTTCCGAACACTTTGTCAGCGCACTTAAGTGCTTTGGCGCGCTCCGGTCTGGTCACCGCTGAACGAGATGGACGATCCATTCACTACACGGCCAGCTTGAGCACAATGCAGCTTCTGGTGACCTATCTGCTGGAAGATTGCTGTGGCGGGAATCCGGACCTTTGCGCTCCGATTGCCAATATCTTCACTTCCTGCACCTCGATTGAAGACGAGGTGACCTGATTTCACGAACATGGTGGGGCATTTCTGAAAATGCGTAATGTTTTATTCGTCTGCACGGCGAATTCCGCACGCTCAGTTTTGGGCGAAGGCCTTCTTCGGCACTTGGGCAAAGGCAAGTTTGAAACCTATTCGGCAGGATCCACACCGCGCGGGTCAGTCAATCCCGACGCATTGGCCTGCCTGGTGCGTCACGGTCTTCCTGCCGACGGTTTCCGCTCCAAGAGCTGGGAGGAATTTGCAGGACCGAATGCTCCTCGGATGGACCTTATCGTGACCGTTTGTGACAGTGCCGCCGGAGAGGCGTGTCCTGTCTGGCCAGGTCATCCATTGGTCGTTCACTGGGGTATTCCGGATCCGGCTTCAGTCGATGGCGATGACGCTGTGAGGGGCATGGCCTTTGACCAGGCTTATCAGCGTCTCAAACGCCGTATCGAAGCCATGCTTGCTCTTGGAGATGCTGTTTTCACCGCCGAAGACGGAAAACAAAAACTGGCAGCGATCAGTGCTGCAGCGGATGCATAGGATTTGAAACATGTCTGAATTCAGTCTGTCCCGGCGCCTCGTTGCCGAAGCGCTCGGAACCGCCATGCTTGTGGGGACCGTAGTCGGGTCGGGTATCATGGCGGACAAGCTTTCTGAAGATGTTGCTGTCTCGCTGCTCGGGAATACGATCCCCACCGGTGCAATACTGGTGGTGTTGATCACAATGCTCGGCCCGATATCCGGTGCGCATTTCAATCCTGCCGTGACGTTTGTCTTCTGGCTCAAGCGTGAACTTGGTTTGGTGGTGGCAGCAGCTTACATTATCGCACAGATCCTTGGCGGCATCTCAGGCTCGTTGGTTGCGCATGTGATGTTTGAACTGCCGGTCCTGCAAGCATCGACAACCGTTCGCACAGGGGCGGGGCAGTGGGTTGCAGAAATTGTTGCAACATTCGGCCTGCTCGCAACCATTCTCGCGGGTATCCGTTTTCGAGAAGCAGCCGTGCCCTGGTTGGTCGGGCTCTATATCACGGCAGCTTACTGGTTCACGGCTTCGACGTCCTTTGCCAATCCGGCTGTCGCAATCTCGCGAGCCTTTACGGATACGTTTGCCGGCATCAGGCCGGTTGACCTGCCAGGATTTATCATCGCCGAAATTGCAGGCGCAACGCTTGCTTTAGCGCTCTTCTCCTGGCTGCTTAGATCCGAAAAGCGGACAGCAATTTCGTGAAGTTTGACCTGCCATAACAACGGGCGTGTAGCAGTCGGCTATCGAATTGTTGCCAGGCAAAAGCGACCGTTGGCCTAAAGCGCCTTCTTCATGAACCAACGGCAATGGTCCGCAGGATGCTCGGTTGCCCCATTCTCAAGCGTGCCAAATGTGTCGTAGCCGCGTTTGAGATAATAGGCGTAGGCCTCGGGGTTGGAGGTATCCAACCAGGCGCCATGGCACCCGAGCCGACGTCCTTCGGTTTCCGCCGCGTTCAAGAGGTCCGACCCCAGCCCCAAGCCGCGGGCTGTTTCGTCAACCCAGAGGATTTTGACAAGCAACCAGCCATAGGACGTTGAAGCCGTTATGCCGCCAAGCAGCCGACCATCTTGTGACGTCGCCTTCAAGACAATGGTTTCATTGCGAGATTGCGTGTTCTGCTGTCGAAGCGAGCGAAGCAATTGGCGCTCGATTTCATCGGCAAGTTCAGCGCTTTCATTGCCACTCTCATTGGATATCCTTACGGATAGCATCGATCCTCTCCTGTGTGAGTGACTTCACTTGAAGCAGCGTGTCTTTCACGTTGACGTCAGATGTGACCGCTGAGCAACGACATGGCATGCCGCCTCAGGTAGAGCATGAGATTTTCAGCATGTTCCATCGCAGACGGTTCGTCACCGGCGGCGATCGCCTGCATCACCTCCAAATGGCTCCAAGCGGCAGGGTTCAGATCGGTCTGGCCGAAATGGCGATACCAGAAGCGTCGGCTGTGGCTCTGTAGCGGCGCAAGTGCCTTTGCTGCAAAAGGATTGCAAGCTGCTTGAGAAACCACCTCGTCAAAAGCCTTGTCCAGCCTCAGATAGGCTTCAACATCGGGCTCAGAGGCAGCCTCTCTCATTTCCTCTGCGCATTTTTCAAGAGCCTTGCGCTCCTGCTGACTGGCAAGCCTGGCGGCTGAGCCAGCCATCAGGCGCTCCAGCGCATGCCTTGCTTCAAGCACCTTGACGAAATCTGCCGGGTTCATGTCGGCGACGATTACACCAAGCCTCGGACGTATCGTCAAAAGGCCTTCCCAACTGAGCCGCTGCAGCGCTTCGCGGATGGGTGTCCGCCCCATGCCGAGTCGCTGTGTCAGATAGGTTTCCGTAACCGCTTCACCCGGCTTCAGCTTCAAAGTGACGATGTCTTCTTCCAGGTCCCGGTACGCCTGAGTGGATTGGCTGACATCGCTTGTCATTGAAATATACTCTATGTCTAATACAGAAGAGCTTTTGATATATCAGTTGCAGATCAGAAATGAAACCGCCGGTATTTCGATCGCAGACCCAGTTCAGATCGCCTGCATCGGCGATTGACGCTTTTCGCGGTAAATCTTGTCCAGTCGCAGGGTGACTAAAGCAAAAACAACCCAACTCAGATGAAACACAAGCCCGGCAAACATTACGAAGCTTCCAGGAATAGGGCCAATTGCGGCTCGTGCGAACACGTCAGCGAAACTGGTGAGAGGGTCCGGATGAATTGCAATCTTGCCGTAATAGGCGACGGCCTGAATGGCGAGGATCCAGGAATAATTTGATCGCAGCCGACGTCCCGCAGCGCGCGCCAGGCTGATGTGGTAGTGCGGCGTTTCGTAGTCTTCCGCCAGCATCTTGCTCCACTCGCTGCCCCAAGGAACCTTCCGCCCGTGCAGGATCGGTGCGTAGAGATCGGACTCCATCAGCCGGGCTCTGGCGCGGAACATATTGTAGTAGCGATATCGGCGCGCTTCGAAGATCAGAAAGACCGTGACCAGCAGTCCAACCAGAACCATTGGCAGTGGCGAGGCATCCTTGTTGGAAAAGGTCGCTGATAGCGCGATGCCCGTCGTGACAACTGCCCAATTCGTGGTGTTGTCCAGCCGCGTGCGCCAGTGGGTGCTGCGAAACACCTCGGCCCGATAAAGATGCGCCAGCGCGCCGAGTGTGCCGGATTCTATTTCCTGGTTCGGCCAGTCTCTCCTGGGGCGTTCGTCGTTCATGAGCTGATCCTTGATCATACTTGCTCACGACAAGACTACCTCAACTGGTATTCTTTTGTAGTTTTTCTGTACGTGCGGGTCCGTGCAAACAAACGGATTTGGATCTGAAAGCTGGACTGGTCGATCGACTTTCCCTATGTCCGTTTCTTGTTCATCGCTGCTGCAAGAGCTGCCGCCAAGGCGTTGTTGCCGCCGTCGCCGGAGCCTTTCGGCGTGTTGCCCTTTCCACCGCCGGAGTGACCACCGCCGGGCCCACGGCCTCCCGGGCCTCGATTGCCGGATCCCTTGTGGCTCTGTCCACCTCGATCCTGCCGCGGACGCTCGCGCTGCTCCTGGTAGTCGGCCTGAGATTTCATCGTCATGGAGATGCGTTTGCGTGGCACATCCACGTCCAGGATCGTTACCTTGACGATGTCGCCCGCCTTGACGACCTTGTGGGGATCATCAACGAAGCGGTCGGCAAGCTGTGAAACGTGAACGAGACCGTCCTGGTGGACGCCGACATCCACAAACGCACCGAAATTGGTGACATTAGTGACGGTGCCTTCGAGCTTCATTCCTTGTTTCAGGTCTGAAATTTCCTCAACACCATCCTGAAGGGCAGCCGTCTTGAATTCCGGGCGCGGATCGCGGCCGGGCTTTTCAAGCTCTGAAAAAATATCTTCGACGGTCGGCAGACCGAACGTCTCGTCGGTAAATTCTGAAGGGTCGAGACCTTTGAGAAGCGCGTTGTCACCCATGATCTGACGGACGTCCCGTCCGCAGGCCTTCACGATGCGTTTGGCAAGCGGATAGGCCTCCGGGTGAACGGAAGACGCATCAAGCGGTTCCTTGCCATCGTTGATGCGCAAGAAGCCCGCACAAAGTTCAAAAGCCTTGGCGCCAAGGCGCGGCACGTCCTTGAGCTGGCGGCGGCTGTCAAAGCGGCCAATCCCCTCCCTGTGTTCCACAACGGCCGTGGCCAGGTTTTCAGAAAGACCTGAAATGCGCGAGAGGAGCGCTGGAGAGGCCGTGTTGAGATCAACGCCAACCGCATTCACTGCGTCTTCGACCACTGCATCGAGCGCGCGTGCAAGCTTGCTCTGATTGACGTCGTGCTGATACTGGCCGACGCCGATGGATTTCGGCTCGATCTTGACGAGCTCGGCGAGCGGATCCTGCAGGCGTCTTGCAATTGATGCCGCACCCCTGAGGGACACATCGACGTCCGGCATTTCCTTTGCTGCAAGTTCCGATGCCGAATAGACAGACGCACCGGCTTCGTTGACGATCACCTTGACCGGGCGTTGTGCAGAAGGAATGTCGGACAACACATCAGCGGCAAGTTTGTCCGTTTCGCGGCTGGCGGTGCCGTTACCAATTGCCAGAAGCCCGACCTTGTGTTTCGCCATAAGAGCAAGCAATGTCGCCCTTGAACCTGAAATGTCGTTGCGCGGCTGGAAGGGATAGATCGTCGCGGTATCGACCAGTTTTCCGGTTCCGTCCACCACGGCAACTTTCACACCGGTACGAATACCTGGATCGAGCCCAAGTGTTGACGTGGCTCCTGCCGGTGCGGCCAGAAGCAGATCTTTCAGGTTTCTCGCAAAAACCTGAATGGCTTCTTCTTCCGCCTTGTCGCGAAGAACGCCCATCAGATCCAGTTCAAGGTGGAGCGCCAGTTTCACTTTCCAGGCAAACCTTGCAACTTCCATCAGCCATTTGTCCGCAGGGCGGCCACGATCGGCAATGCCATACGTGTCAGCCACCATCCTGACTGCAGGTAAAACCGGTGAAACGTCGTCGGCGTCGACGGTCAGGTCAACAGACAGGATGCCCTCGTTGCGGCCACGAAACAGCGCAAGCGCCCGGTGGCTCGGGATTTTCGACCACTTTTCGGAATAGTCGAAATAATCGGCGAATTTCGCACCCTTTTCTGCCATGCCGTCGATGAGCTTGGATTGCACGACGCCCCGTTCTTCAATGTAGCGTCTCAGCCTTCCGACAAGGTCCGCGTTCTCGGCAAAACGTTCCATGAGTATTTGCCGGGCACCATCCAGGGCGGCTTTGGTGTCGGCGATACCCTTGCCATCGTCCACAAAAGTGCTTGCCTCTGTTTCCGGCGCTTTCTGGGGATCTGCCAACAGCTGATCGGCCAGTGGCTCGAGGCCGGCTTCCCTGGCGATCTGTGCCTTGGTCCGCCGCTTTTTCTTGAAGGGCAGATACAGGTCTTCAAGCTGTGACTTGGTTTCCGCTGCCTGAATTCCATTGGTCAGTTCATCGGTGAGCTTGCCTTGTTCCTCAATCGACTTCGTGATGGCCACCCGGCGGTCTTCAAGCTCGCGCAGATAGATCAGGCGTTCTTCGAGCTTGCGCAGCTGACTGTCGTCCAGGCCGCCGGTAGCTTCCTTTCGATAGCGGGCAATGAAGGGAACGGTCGACCCTTCATCGAGCAGTTGCACTGTTGCGGTCACCTGGCCGGCTTTGCACCCTATTTCCTCCGAGATGCGCTGTGCGATCCTGATTGCCGTTCCAGCGGCCACTGTGCTGTTGTTGCCGGTCTGGGGTTGGGAGGGTGATGAAACACTGACCATTTACGATGAAACTTTCCAATAAGAGGTCTTTTAAGCGGCAGACGATAGAGCCCCTATCTATGGCATGAAAGAGCCAGAATAAATCCTTCAACCGGAAAACTGGTCGCAATTGAGCCATCGTCAATGTGGGTTGCCTCAGCCCGTCTGCTTTGTTTCATTTTGGACAAAATGTTGCAATCAAAGTGCAATCATAAGTGGTTTTCTTGCCGATCTTGAACGATTTGCAACACATTGCGTATTATGCGTTCCAAAATCATGGCTATGTTTGCCAAACTGCTGTGATCAAATGGCCGCATTGCTGTTGCTGAATAACAATCTAAATAAAGACTGGATTGTTCAGGAATTGTTTGCGGAAAGGAGTTTACGCCGATGCCACGGGGACGGCCGAGGAAAGTGGAAGCGAAAGACGCTCTTCAGGCGGTCATGCTCGCTTTCTGGCAGAACGGATATTCCGCCACGTCCATGACAGATCTGTCTGAAGTCTCAGGCATGGCGAAGCCCGGTCTCTATGCGGCATTCGGTGACAAGGAAGCGCTTTTCGAAAAAGCACTTCTGCATTATTTCGAGACTTACGCAGGCCCTGTCTTCGACCGGCTGGTGGCAGCAAGAAAACATGTTGTCGCGGATCTGCGTGATTTTCTGGGAGCAGTCGCCGATCTGACGATGGATCCCAATACTCCGTCAGGCTGTTTTCTCGTCAATGCGTTGGTGGATTGCGCCTATGGAACTGACCGGCACAGGGAATTGGTCCTGGGCTTGCGGGATTCACGGTATGCGATGATCAGGGAGCGCTTGTTGAAAGCGGTGTCTTCTGGCGAATTTGCAGCCGATGCCGATCTTGACCGGGCAGCGACCTTTGTAGATGGACAATTTTCTGCAATTGCCATCCTCGGAAGGGGCGGAAGCAGCAAGAATGATCTGAAAACATTCATTGAAACCGGATTGAGAGCGTTGCCGATCCTGAACGGCGAACAGGTCTTTGATGAACTTGCCTCAGTGGACCGGCCTATTTTACGACAGTAATGCGCTCCGCTGCCCTGGTGACGGCGGTATAAAGCCAGCGGCTCTTGTGCTCGCGAAAGGCCCAGCTTTCATCAAACAACACCACGCTATCCCATTGTGAGCCCTGTGCCTTGTGGACGGTCAGCGCGTAGCCGTAGTCGAACTCATCGGCCTTGCGGCGAATGGCATAAGGGATGCTTTCCGCCCCGTCTTCAAACATCGCCGGCAGCACTTTCACCTTTACCGCCAGTTTGCTGAGCTCATCTTCAGAATGAACGTCGAAACGCAAGGTATTTCCGCGCGGTGGACGAAGGCGTTTGACGGTCCAGAGACCACCATTCAGCAATCCTTTGGTCTTGTCGTTTCTCAGGCACACCAACTTGTCGCCGACTGCCGGCATGGGCGTGTCGAAATTCTTCAACTCGCGGATGCGCGCGTTGTAGAGCCGGCGGGTCTTGTTGGTTCCGACCAGAACCTGATCGGCGCCGAGGATCTGCTCCTTGTCGATCTGGCGCCTGTTGATCACCTTGCTTTCGCCGAACTCGCCAAAGTCCAGCTGACCGCCGTCGCGAATGGTCATGGACATTCGCACGATCGGGTTGTCCTGCGCCTGTCGATGAACTTCGGTCAACATCACATCAGGCTCTGCTTCGGTAAAAAAGCCACCACCCTTGACGGGGGGCAGCTGAGCGGGGTCACCGAGCACAAGTACCGGTGTTCCAAAAGACAGAAGGTCCTTGCCAAGTTCCTCATCCACCATGGAGCACTCATCGATGACGATCAGACTGGCGGTGGCTGCTGCACTGTCGCGCTTGATCGCGAATTGCGGGCCGGCGTCTTCATCGTCGTCATCAAGGTCTTCTTCTTCCTTGGCAGACCGGGGACGATAGATCAGTGAATGAATGGTGCCTGCATCCTCGCACCCCTTCTGACGCAGCACATGCGCCGCCTTGCCGGTGAACGCACCGAAGCATACGTCTCCGTCGATGCCTTCTGCCAGATGACGGGCGAGGGTGGTTTTGCCGGTTCCGGCATATCCGAACAACCGGAATACCTGCCGGTCACCGCGTTTCAGCCAGGCGGCGGTTTCATTCAAGGCGTCGTCTTGCTGGGGAGACCAGGCCACGGAAGAGCTCCTTTAAGGTGTGCTTCGTTGCTTAGCCTGATTTGTGCGATCTCGACCAAGAGAGTTTCCGTTTCCAGCGCCCCGGAAGATTGATGCTAACCCAGGACCGAAAAGGAACTTTCCTTTGTCAGTTCTCGCCGGCGTGAGAAGGTTGCCGTGTTGAGCGTGTGCTCAACATGATGCAGTGCAAATTGCAGAGGCACGGTGTCATGGTCATTGCCGCCTTCGCAATAGTCTATCAACTCACCCATCAATCGCCCGGCAACCGTCGCATTCTTGAACTGGTTGCCGCTGGTGCCGATGGCAAGGTAGTAACCATCCACATCGCTGCGGTCGTAGATCGGCAACCAGTCGTCCGTCGCATCATAAAGATCGGCGATACCAACAGGGTGCTGGGAGACACCGAGTTCGGGCAGGCGCTGCGAATAGCGATAGGCATAGGTCAGCGCCCTGTCGGTCAGATCTCTTGAGAAGTCATCGGGGTCGGATTCCAAATGTGGATCACAGGCCGGGTTTTGACTGCCGATCATCAACTGTCCGCCGCTGCCGGGCTTGACGTAGACCGCAATGTCATTGTCGGAGATGACCAGGCCCTGTCGAGAATAGCCCAGTGTTTCCGGTGGCTTGATCTGCACGACCTCCTGGCGGAGAGGGCGGTGTCCGATCCGGACCCCGGGATCCACGTCGAGAAGTGCATTGACCTTGCCTGAGTGCGGGCCACCGACATTGATGACAATTCTGGCTGATATTTCTTCGCCAGTGTCACAAACGACACCCTGAACCCGATTATTCCTGGTCGGGATAGCAACGATCCTTGTGTTGAACCGGAAGTCCGCGCCGTTGTCGGCTGCGGCGTCCTTAAGATTTCGCGCCGCGATCTGGGGATCGTCGACATAGCCACCAGCAAAGAAGAACACGCCACCTGTCAGTTCGCCACCGGACCTGGAGCCGAATTCATCGTCGTCCATGGTCTTGGCCGGCGCAAAACACGCCAGATCATAGCCCGGAAGTTCCTTTACGATCCGCTCGGCCGTCCAATGCTCATAAGCGATGCCGAGCGTGTCAGCATGTTTCAGAACCTGTTTTTGATAATTGTCCGCGGCCGTCTTCATGACAAGCGTGCCGGTTTCAATGAATTGTGCAAGACTGTCGTGAGTTTCGATGCCGAGGGTTTTCTGCCAGTTTTTCCATTCGTGATAGCCCTCATAGGCCATCGCAGTTCCGTCAAGCGTTGAATAGTAGGTCCTGATGACGGCCGCTGAACTGGATGTGGACCCATAACCGGCAGCCGGCAGAGCGTCGACGTTGAGTGTCTTGTAACCCCTCTTTGTCAAATGAAATGCAATGGCACACCCGATTACACCGGCACCGATGATGATTGCGTCGTAGCGGCTTTCAGGATCGATCACCTTGCAAGGTCCTTCCAGATGGTGTGGTGATTTTCTTGAGCCAGCTTGGAGCAGGGCTCAGGTGCACATTTATCCAGAACAATAAGCGCCTTGTCCTGTCGAGAAATAGTCGGATATTTGTCGAAATTCTTCCAAGTTTGCTTATTTATTTAAAAATTGGTGACTTATTTCTTCAGATATTGAAAAAAATTAGACAATGTAGATTTTGTTCAAAACTCCCAAATTGAAGCCAGGTGGACAACTCCGCATAGTGATGTTTGTTCAGTTCGGTTTTTGCCGATTTTTCAATAATTTGGGGGTTTTGTGTGCCGCGCGAGAATGGTTGCGAATGGCCGACATTGGCTTTGATAGTGGGCACATCCTCAGTCTGGATGCTGCTGATCGGTTCTTACGGATTGCTTGGTGGCTGGCTGGTTTGGCCACTTGCAGCCGTGCTTGTGACGCTTCAGGCATCCCTGCAGCACGAAGTGCTTCACGGGCATCCAACGCGCAGCCCGGCCATCAATGAAGCACTGGTCTATTGTTCGCTCAATCTCTTTATCCCGTATCGCCGGTTCAAATCACTTCATCTCAGGCATCACAACAATGACCGCTTGACTGATCCGTACGACGATCCGGAGAGTTTTTATCTTGCATGGGCTGACTGGCAAGGCCTGCCTCGCGTGATAAGATTGATCCTCACGCTAAACAATACCTTGCTTGGCCGGCTTCTCATGGGGCCTGCTGTTTCGACAATCGGTTTTGCCGGCTCGGAATTTCGATCAATGCTAAGGGGCGACAGAGCTGTCCTTAAGGCCTGGGCGCATCACCTGGCGGGAATCGTCCCTGTCCTTATTTTTGTTGTTTACGTCGGCGGGATGCCCCTTTGGATTTACATCTTTTGCGTCGCCTACCCGGCTCTGAGCCTCCTGATGTTGCGCACCTTTGCGGAGCACCGGGCACATAAGGACGCGGAAGCACGCTCAATCGTGGTTGAGAACAGCCCATTGTTTGCGCTGCTGTTTTTGAACAATAATCTCCATGTCGTACATCATGCCCATCCAAGGGCTCCCTGGTATGAGCTCCCGGCGATGTACCGGGAAAGGCGTGCTGCCTGGCAAAGGCGCAACAAGGGGTATGTTTTTGCGAGCTATTTCGATCTGGCGAGACGCTATTTGTTCAAAGTAAAGGAGCCGGTTGTGCATCCCATCAAGTATCGTGAGGAAATCGCTGGAAGCGCGACAGCCAAAATGTCTTCGATAGGCAAGGCCGCGCATTGACCATGCCTGTGTTTCATCCGGTGCGGTTGCCGATGTATGATTGGCCTGAAGTGCGCGAGGCGACGTGTGCCCTTGAAGAGGCCCTGCAAGCGGCAATTGGCGACGCTTTGAATATTGCCCCGGAACACTTCACGCCGTGGCCGGTTGGATTGGATGTCCATGAAAGCTGGAGTGAGCCGGGTGTCCTGCTCACGCAGACTTGCGGTTATCCATTGACCCATGCCTTGCATGGCAAGGTCAGACTGCTTGGTACGCCTCATTACGCGGCTCCGGGGTGCCGTGACCACTATTATTGCAGCCAGATAATTGTTGGCAAAAACAGCTCCCATGAAACGCTGGAGGACTTGCGAGGCGCGCGGGCGGTCTACAATACGCCGGACAGCCAATCTGGCATGAACGCCTTTCGCCGCAGCATAGCGCCTTTGTCTGATGGAAGGCCGTTTTTCTCGTCGGTTTTTGAGAGCGGTGGGCACCTGAAATCATTGAAAGCCGTTGCCGCTGGTGACGCTGATGTTGCCAGCATCGATGCTGTGTGCTGGTGGCTTGTCTGCCAGGAACTACCGGAGCTTGCCAACATGGTGCGTCCGGTTGCACAGACCTTGCCCGCGCCAGGGCTTCCCATGATCACGTCGAAGCGATTTTCAGTCACTCAGACAGAGCAGATTGCAGATGTCGTTGCGGATGTGTTTCTTGACCCGAAGACGCAAAAAAGCCGCGAACGGTTGGGCATTCGCGGCTTTTCTAAACTTGATTTTGAAGACTATGCGAGCATCCCTGCCATGGAGCAGGAAGCTTCTCTGCTTGGATATCCCGTTCTGGCATAAATCACGCCATCCCGTCAGACAGTCAGCGCGTAGCCTTCGGGTCTTGTGCGACTTCGCGCAGACGCAGGGCCTGATTCATCTTGGCCAATTCTGCAGCGGAATGGCCGGAAACGACACCCATGAGGTTGGTGCGCAAAGCTTGAGCGAGATAAGTCATGGCAATCCCAATCCTTGATTTGATGTTGTGGGTACGGGCGGTCCACTGCTTAAGAAACTGGCCGCTTGAGCAACATATGGGCCTTCCTTGCTTTTCAATCAATCGAATTGTATTCATCGAACTGTTCAAAAAAATTGAACTCATATTTGTTTGGATGGTTTCATGGATAAACTGCCCGGCAGCGGAACACCGCTGATTGATCTGGAACTCTATCGCACCTTCCTGATCATTGCGGAAACATCAAGCTTTTCAAAAGCTTCAGAGCTTATTGGCCGGACACCCTCGGCGGTGTCGATGCAAATTAAGAAATTGGAAACCATGTTGGACGTTGCCGTGTTCGTACGTGAAGGACGCAGCGTCCGGCTGACGCCCGAGGGAGAAGCCCTTCTTGGCTATGCGCGACGGATCTTGATGCTGAATGAGGAAGCCGTTTCGCTGTTTGTTGCGCCAGACGTGGAAGGTGAGGTGCGTTTCGGGGCTCCATCCGATTTCGGCACCCGCCTGTTGCCCAATATTCTGTCCCGTTTCGCCCGGTCCCATCCCGGCGTAAACGTGGATGTTCACCTGGACGGCAGTCCGATGCTGGATGAGAAGGTCAAGACAGGCGAGCTGGATCTTGTGCTTTTCACAGCCCGTCCGGGCACGGGGCTGGCGAGCGGTGGCGAGATTGTCTTCACCGAGCCTTTGGTCTGGGTTGGTCTGGAAGGCGGGATTGCCTATGACCGGGATCCTTTGCCCCTCGCTGTTTCTACGCCGGGTTGCCCGTGGCGCCGGGCGGCGCGAGTTGCGCTTGACGACGCACAAAAACCCTACCGGATTTCCTATACGAGCTTTCACAGTGCGGGCCAGGAGGCGGCACTTCTTGCAGACCTTGCTATCGCGCCGTTTCCGGCCAGTGTCGTTGAAGCGCCGTTGCAGGTGCTGGACGAGCGCCATGATCTTCCGGAAATTGGCGACTATCACATCGTCATGCGGGAGCGGGCGCGTGCCGGCAAGGCCACCCATGCGTTTGCACAGCATGTCGAGGAGTGTTTCCGCGAACTTGGCCTCGGCGTTTCAGCCTAGCGGCAGCGCTGTGGGAAATCAGCGTGTGAACAGGCCTTTGTTGCGCTCAAAATAAGCGGTCGTGAAATCAACAAAAGCGCGGACCCTGGCAACGCGTCGCAGGTCGCCGTGATAAAGTAGCCATACATTGTAGCCGGGGAGCACCGGCGTCGACGGTACGCGCAGGATGCGCGGGTCTGCGTCGCCTGCAAAGGCCGGAACCTTGATCAGACCAAGGCCCTTGGATGCTGCTTCAATCTGCATGGAAACTTCCGGCAGCACATGTCGCACCCTTGCTTTTGGAAACGGGCTTTGGGCGATCCAATCATGATTGTCGCTCCAGGTAATCCAATGAGCCCCTTCACCGCCGTTTTCCATCAGGTTTCCATGCCGTTCAAGGTAGTCGGGAGACGCATAAACGGCTTGCACGAAACGGATCAGTTTCCGGCCGAAAACGTCCTCATCCACATTTGTGGCCACCCTGAGGGAGATATCGGCTTCCAGACGTAACAGGTCCGAAACCCGGTTGGTCGAAATCGCCTGCACGGTAATCTCGGGGTATTGCTTTGCAAACTCAAGCAGCATGTCGGACAGCAATCCGTGTGAAAAGGCAGGTGGTAGGCTGAGCCTGATTGTACCCGATGGAACCAAGTCAAGCCCGGTCAGCTTGCGGGTAATGGCGTTTGCCTGTGCCTCCATTTCCTCGGCTGGGCCAACAAGTGTTTCACCGGGCTGCGTGAGCTGCAGCCCGCTCGAGGTGCGGTCGAACAGCCGTGTGCCCAGATCAGTCTCGAGCGCCGAAATTGCACGGTGAACGGTGCCATGATTCACCGCGAGTTTTTCCGCCGCCTTTCGGAAGCTGCCCGTGCGCACCGATGCCAGAAATATTCGCAGATGGTCCCAGTCCAATTCCTTCTTCATGCCTGAGCACATCCTCCTCGGGAAATGATTTGAGGGTGGATCGTTTTTAATCCGCCATGGCTACCTGCTGCGTATTCCATGACAATTTTCTATCCGCACCTAATAGCCATCAGAACCTGTCCGGGCAAGGTCGGACATGAACGAGGAGTGGACTGGGAATGAACAAGGGTCAGCAATTCAAAACAAATCGGCGGGGACTGTTGCAAGGCATGGCAGCCGGTGCAGGCGCTATGGTGCTCGCATCCCCTGGAAGTGCAAATGCACAAGCCACACCGTCCAGACCGACGGGTTCCGCACCATACGGAATTGAAATCCCGTCTGATTTTCCATTTGCGAAAAAACGACTTGGCGTCAAGGGGTCACACATCAGTTATGTTGATGAAGGCAGCGGCCAGCCGGTTGTCTTTCTGCATGGCAATCCGACGTCATCCTATCTTTGGCGCAATGTCATTCCTCACATGCCTGAAGGATACCGTGCCATTGCGCCTGATCTCATCGGTATGGGTGACAGCGGAAAACCCGATATTGACTACAGCTTTGCCGATCACGCAGCCTATCTTGATGCTTTTTTGAATGAGCTTGATCTGAACGACGTTGTTCTCGTTGTGCATGATTGGGGATCGGCGCTTGGAATGCGTTACGCACGCCTTAATCAGGAGCGGGTCAGCGCATTGGTGCTCATGGAAGCCATCGTGCCACCAGCCATGCCGGCACCAGGTTATGAGGCAATGCCCGAACAGATCGCCGATTTCTTCCGGCTCATGAACAGCGATGAAGGTGCGCGGCTGGTACTTCAGGAAAATTTCTTCGTTGAAGTGACGCTGCCTGAGTTCGGGGTCATCAGGAAGCTTGGTCAAGAGGAAATGGATCATTATCGCAATCCCTTTCCGACACCGGCCTCGCGCAAGCCGGTTCTCGCCTGGCCTCGCCAGGTGCCTATCGGTGGTCGTCCGGCCGACGTTGTTGAGGAAGTAACACTGAACGGCAAGTGGCTTTTCACCACCGACATTCCGAAGCTGCTCTTTTACGCCGAGCCGGGTGCGATCACACCCAAGGCCGTTGCCGAGTATATGGCGTTGAACGCTTCCAACCTTGAAGTTCGCTTCGTGGGCGCCGGCACGCACTTCCTGCAGGAAGAACATCCGCACCAGATCGGGCAGGGTATTGCCGACTGGCTGCGCCGACTTTGAAACCACATGAACAAGGAGGACCCGAGCATGCCTGAAGCTGCTGTGTTTCAGATCGTCAATGCACCCATTTCCGAAGTCTGGCAAAGCTGGGATCGATTTGACGAAATCTACCGGTTCAATCCCCAAATCAATCAGTCGCCATTGCTGTCAAACAGTGTAGCAACCGGGCTTGGTGCCGAGCGGCATTGCAAGCATGTCGACGGAAAAACCTATTTGAAAGAGCGGATTATCAGCTACCAGCCCGAAGAGCATCTGGTCATCGATATCTTTGACGCCAACGTGCCGTTGAAAACCGCTCGGGTCACACTGGACTTTTCAGCATTGTCAGCAAAACAGACGCAAGTGACGATGCGCATAGTCTTCACGCCAAAGTTCGGGCCGATCGGCTGGTTGTTGACACCGTTGCTCAAAAGACAATTCCGGAAAGGCTTGTCTGATCTGCTGTCAGCGAATGCAAATTTCGTTGAAAACGGTGTTGAAATACACCCCAAGGCAGCAGCTTAAGATCAGAAGTGTTTCAATTTAAGACAAACGCCCCGGTTTTGGTGCCGGGGTGTTTCTTTTTATTGGTTAACGCCGCAGAAACACTGGTGCAAAAGTTAAGAAAGGATTACGATTCTAGGTAAATGAAAACTTAACTGCGAGAAGCGTCATGAAATTTTTTCTGAAAGCACTGTGTTCGGCTGCCGCTCTGGCAGCGGTTTCAGGCACTGCGGCCGTGGCTGAAAGCGGTACGGTTCGTATTCTTCATGATGAGCCCTACGGAGCAATCGTCACCAAGGAAGCCGGTGTTCTGGTGTTCCGCGCTTTGCCGCCGACACGCAAGGTCGTGGTCAATCCCGGCGGCAAAACTCCGCTTCAGCTGAACCATACCGACGTGCGCGAGACCAAAGTCGTTGTCGTGACACAAGACGACTATGCACGGAACCTCGGTGCCAAGATCCTTCGCCTGAAGTAACACCATTGTCGATCCCGTTTCTGAGGGCCGTCAACGCGGGCGGCCCATCAGTCTTGCGTCCCAGGGGTAGGTGCTGAGACGCTCCGAGCCGGTGTCGGTGATGAGAAGCTGTTCTTCCAGTTTTACACCTTCATACCCGCCGTGCCGGCCGGCATAGCTTTCGACACACACCACCATTCCAGCTTCGAGCACGCCATCATAACCGCCAGCCTCCCAGTCCGCCGGATAAGGCACCGCTGGATATTCATCGCAAAGTCCAACGCCATGGAACAGGACTGAATAGCGATTGGCGAGGAAGTCGTCCGGCAGGCTCTTGCCCCGATGTGACAGCTCGCGGAACGTCCGACCCGGCTCCAACATCTGGATATTGCCTTCGATCTGGTCGACAGCCATCACATAAAGCGCTTGCTGTTCATTGGTCGGCAGTCCGTCGCCACACAGCCAGGTGCGGGAAATGTCGCAGCACATGCCGTAAGGGCCGACGAGGTCGGTATCGAACGCGACCAGCTCTCCTGCATTGATCTGACGCGCCGAGGCCTCTTGAAACCAGGGATTTGTGCGCGGTCCGGATGAAAGCAGATGGGTTTCGATCCATTCGCCGCCGCGCCTGATATTGCCGGCATGCAGGAATGCCCAGAGATCCCATTCGGTGATACCCGGGACAAGCGCATGTTCCATTTCCCGCATCGCCGCTTCGCAGGCTGCAATGGCGCGTCGCATGGCCTTGATCTCATCGTTGCACTTGATGGCCCTGGCCAATTCCATCACTTCTTCGCCGTCATGAATGGTTATGCCGTGTCTTTCGAGCGCGGCAACGCCCTCCCGCCGGCATTTGTCGATCGCAATCCGGTGATTGCCGCCACCGAAGGCTTTGACCAGATCGGCGAGTTCATCAGCCCATTTCTGAGCAAGTTCAGCTGAACGTGGGCCTGATTCAAAATAAAACCAGGGCACGCCGTGGCGTATTTCAGTGACCAGAGGATTGTGTGCGTTGAGATGCTCGCAATTGTGAAAGTCAAACGCGACAACAGGTCCCTCGAGCGCCACGAATGTGTATCTGACCGCATTGTGGGTCGACCAGACCTGCATGTTGGTTGCGTCTGTCGCGTAGCGGACATTGAGTGGGTCGCACAGGATTGCGGCACTGAGATCAAAGGCCGCCAATTGCTGACGGATGCGCCGCAAACGGTAGCCACGCAGAGCTTCCAGGTCCGGTGCAGCAAGGCCGAGGGCGGACCATTCGTCCTCTGCCAAGTCGCCATATCCGAGCACGTGACGGTTCAGCACAGTGGCCTTTTCGGTGGCATAGGCCGATAGCGCTGCGTAGTCCGACATCTCGCCTGGATGCACCGGCAATACCGATGGCATGATCTTGCGCCGATGCCGGCCGAAGTGTTCCGTATTCATGATTGCCCACACCTCCTCTTGTGGTCGCGATCAAATGGCGTTGCGCCTACATGCGCATGCGTTCTGCACCGGGATCGAACAAGGGGTCGGGATTGATTGTCGCTTTGCGTCGCTCTCCGAGGATTTCGATTTCGAAAGCGCCTTCATTTAGGTTCCTGGCCAGATCCGCGGGGATATAGCCTTGTGCAAGCGAACGGTCGACAAAGTGTGCATAGCCGCCTGACGTGATCCAGCCGATCACCTTGCCGGCATGCCAGATCGGTTCATCGCCCATCACATCGGCGTCTCCGGCGTCGACGATAAAACTGACACGTAAGCGATCTGGACCCTGGTCGTGTTCCTTCCGGGCGGCGTCCTTTCCGATGAAATTTTCCTTGGAAAGTTTCACAAATCGACCGAGATCGGCTTCATAAGGGCCGTAGATCGGGCGGAATTCTCGAAACCAGGTGCCGAAATTCTTTTCAAGACGCATGGCCAGCAGCGCCCGCATGCCGAAGTTCCGGATGTCGAATTGGGTCCCGGCGTTCATCAGGGCTTCGTACACTTGCCGTTCGTATTCAGGTGCCATCCAGATCTCGTATCCAAGGTCGCCGGTATAGGAGATACGATTGACCTTGCATGGTGCGTTGGCGACGTCCATTTCGCGGAAATCCATAAATCGGAAAGCTTCGTTTGAAACGTCTTCGCCTGTGACTTTTTCGAGTACTTTGCGGGCATTTGGCCCGGCTATCGACAGACCGACCCAACTAAGATTGATAGGCTGGATCTGCACGGAGCCATCTTGCGGCAGATGCTGTTCGAACCAGCGCAAATGATAGACTTCAGCCTGAGACGAGCCGAACATGTAGAACCGGCTGTCACTGACCCGGGCAATCGTGAAATCACCGATCAGCTTGCCGTTCTCGTTCAGCATCGGGGTCAGTATGATGCGCCCGGTCTTCGGCATGGTGTTTGTCATCAGATGTGACAGGTAGTCTTCCGCACCTGATCCGGTCACTTCGTATTTCGCAAAGTTTGCAATTTCAGTGATGCCGACGCTTTCACGCACGGCACGGCATTCATCGCCGATATGTTCGAAATCGTTTGATCGGCGGAAAGATACGACATCCTTCGCCTCGGTGCGCTCCGGAGCGAACCAGAGAGGGGTTTCAAGTCCCCAGCTGTCCCCCATGACCGCGCCCTGCGCCAGCATTCTGTCGTAGAGCGGCGTAGTCTGGTGCGGGCGGGCAGCAGGCAGCTCTTCGTTGGGAAACCGGATACGAAAACGGCGCCGGTAGTTCTCCTGGACCTTTGCGTTTGTGTAGGACAGCGTGGCCCAGTTGCCGTAACGCGCGACATCCATTCCCCAGATGTCATAACCAGGGTCACCATTCACCAGCCAGTTCGCAAGTGTCAGGCCGACGCCGCCACCTTGGCTGAAACCAGCCATGACACCGCATGCGACCCAGTAGTTGCGTAGGCCACGCACTGGGCCGACAAGAGGATTGCCGTCCGGAGCGAAGGTGAATGGGCCATTGATAATCTGTTTGATACCGGCGGTTTGCAGCGCCGGAAAATGCTCAAACCCGACTTCAAGCTCGGGCGCAATGCGATCCAGGTCCGGGGCGAGCAGCTCGTGGCCGAAATCCCAGGGGGTCTGGCGTGGGCTCCATGGCCGGCAGTTCTGCTCGTAAGTTCCGAGCAGCATGCCCTTGCCTTCCTGGCGTGTGTAGATTTCGCCGCCGAAATCAAGAACACCGATCAGTTCCTTGCCGGTTGCCGCATTGTGTGCAGTCACCTCGGGCATTTCGTCGGTCAGAAGATACATGTGTTCCATGGCTAGAACAGGCAGTTCCAGACCAACCATGCGTCCGCATTCTCGCGCCCAAAGGCCTCCGGCATTGACCACATGCTCTGCACGAATGGTGCCCTTGTTCGTGATCACATCCCAGGTGCCGTCCGGTGTCTGGACCAACTCCTCCACCTTGGTGTGCCGGTAGACGGTTGCTCCGTTCACACGTGCGGCCTTGGCATAGGCGTGTGTCGTTCCGGACGGGTCGAGATGACCTTCAATCGGATCCCAGAGTGCTCCGATGAAGTGTTTTTCGTCCAGGATCGGAAACATCATTTTGGCTTCGGCGACGGAAATCAGTTCCAGATCCATGCCGAGGTATCGCCCTTTGGCCTGAGCAAGTCTCAGGAAGTCCATGCGCTCCGGCGTATCGGCCAGCATGACACCACCGGTGAGGTGCAGTCCGCAGGATTGGCCGGAAATTTCTTCCAGCTCTTCGTAAAGGTCGACCGTATAGCTCTGGAGCTGCGCGACATTGGGGTCGCCATTGAGTGTGTGGAAGCCACCAGCCGCATGCCAGGACGAGCCGGATGTCAGCTCATCCCGTTCGACCAGTGTTACATCGGTCCACCCGAGTTTGGTCAGGTGGTAGAGCACACTGCAGCCAACGACACCGCCGCCAATGACAACTACTTGTGTGTGGGTCTTCATTAAATCTGCTCCGGAACGGCCTGCGCTAAATCTGGCGGCCAGGTCGACTTCCGATGTGGAAGCTAAAAATCGGTGGGTGCGCCGCCTTCGGCTTTCCGCCTTTCAACGAAGGCGGTGATTTCTTCATCTATGGCGGGATCGATAGGCGGAGGTTCGTAGGCTTCGAGCGCTTTTTTGTAGAGCATGTTCGCCTTGTCATAGGCAATTGGGCTCCCCGCTTCGGCCCATGTTTCATAGTTGCGCCAATCAGAGACAATCGGAGCGTAGAAAGCGTCCTTGTAGCGGGCCTGTGTATGTTCGGTTCCAAAGAAATGTCCGGCCGGGCCAACATCCCGGATCGCCTCAAGTGCGAGGGCGTCTTCCGAAACATCCAACGGTGTCAGGTACTCCTGGAGCTTCTGCAGAAGATCGATGTCTGTGATGAATTTCTCAAAACCGGCACTGAGGCCACCCTCGAGCCAACCGGCGGCATGTTTGATCAGATTGCCACCGCCGTTTATCGCTCCCCATTCCGACAAGGTGGTTTCCAGAGCAGCCTGATAGTCCACAGTATTGGCCGCGCAAACTCCGGAAGTGCGGTAGGGCAGGTTATAGCGGCGGGCGAGCTGGCCTCCGGCAATCGCGGCTTTCATGTATTCCGGCGTGCCAAAGGCCGGTGCACCGGATTTCATGTCCACATTGGAGGTGAAGCCACCATAGACCACCGGAGCTCCCGGACGCACGAGTTGGGCAAAGGCGATGCCGGCAAGGGCTTCAGCGTTTTGCAATGTAAGGGCACCTGCGATCGTCACAGGAGCCATAGCTCCTGCAAGCGTGAACGGCGTGACAATGGAAACCTGACCGGCTTTGGCCATCTCGATCAGGCCCGTCAGCATGGGTGTGTCCAGACGCAAAGGCGACGAGGTGTTGATGACCGTCAGAACGCTTGGCGTCCGGACAAATTCCTCAGGCGTCAGGCCATAACCGATGCGGGTCAACTCCAGGCCATCGAGATTGCGTTCACGTCCAAGCGAATAGATATGGAACACCTTGTCGGTGATGCGGAGCATGTCGGCAACGCAGTCGAGATGACGAACGGATGCATGGATATCCACGGGTTCAACCGGGTATCCCATCATGCAATGAATGATGTTGAAATGCTGGGAAAGCTTCAGGAAGTTACGGTAATCCTGCTGATTTCCAGCACGCCGACCCTTGTCTTTGTCCACCACATTGGGCGCGCTTGCGACACAGGAAAAGGCGATTGCATCGCCGCCAATCTGAAGATCATGTGCCCGGTTCCTGGCGCGGACGGTGAACTGGCTCGGTGCCTTGGCGACGAGCTCCTCCACCATGGCGCGATCCATCCGCACGCGATCTTCGCCGGGTTTGATGTCGGCACCGGCGGCTTTCAGCCATGTCTTTGCATCCTCGTGCAGGAAATCAATACCGATTTCCTCCAAAACCCGCATGGAAGCATCGTGAATGGCCTCCAGTTCGTCGGCTGAGACAACTTCGAGGGGTTTGAAGCGATGACGCGGTTGTTCGAACGGCTTTTGCGGAAAAAGATCCGGACCGCTTTTGTCACCACTTCTGCGCCGCCGCCCGCGTCGGGCAGGTGGTGCCTCCGCCTTGGGAGCGGCTTCGATTTCGCTCGTCATTGCTTCGCTATCCGTTGTCTTGAGGCTTGCCGGGTTTGGTGGAATGGTCCGGCGGCCGGGCGATAGGTTTGCCGCCACGGTCTGCAAGCTTAGTTGAGGAGCTGCTTGTTACGGGCAGTCTCAGTACGACGGTGAGTGCTCAAACTCCGACATCGGAGAGAGCGAAAGCGACAGGGGCCTTCTGCATAAAAACTTTGGCTTGACGGATCGGGGCGATCAAAGCGATCAGGACAGGGCGAGATTTATGAATGAGGTTTCGGTGAAGGAGCATCTCTCGGACAGTACCTTGCTGGCGTTTTTGAAAACCCAGTTGCCAGAGGCAGACTGGGATCACGCGCATTTGCGTCCCTTGCCGGTTGCCTATACCTGCCGGTTCTGGCGCCTTGATGTGCCCGGCCGCAGCTATGTGATCAAGGAATTCTTCCCCGAGGCGGAAGACAATCCGCTCTTCCCGACATTGCCACGTCAGGAAGCAGATGCTCTTTCCGTTCTTTCACGCCACCATTTGTCACCTTCATTGGAAGCCTTTGCAATCAGTCCAGCTGGAACTCCGGTGCTGGTCTACGGATATCCGTCCCCTGAAGACAATGAGATCGATGTCTCTGAAGCTGCCGCACTTATCGGGCGATTTGCCGCTCTGAAAGAACCGGTCCAGGGTCACCAGACCGTCCCGGCGGGATACAATGAGGTACTGGGGCGCGGCGATGCCATGCTGGCGGCGATCCCTGAGAGCCGCAAGGCAGCCAATCTCAAGCGGCTGCGGCCGCAGGACAAAGCGGTTGTTCGGAAGCCTGTCGAAAGGTCGCTGGTCCATCGCAGCTTCTGTCTTGGCACCATCCTGGCAACGGGAGAAGGCGCGAGATTGATCGACTGGCAGTTCGCGGGCCTCGGCGATCCGGTTGAAGACATTGTCGGGTTTGTCTCGCCAGGTCTCGCGACACTTTATGGACTTCACCCACTGGTCGCACATGCGGAAGACATGTTCCTGCAGGCCTACCCCGTTCAGCAGACGGTCCAGCGTTTCTTGGAGGAGCGTATCGGCTACCACTGGTGCTTTGCGGCATACTGTCTTTTCCGCCATGAAACGCTCATGACGAGCAATGCACCTGCGGCGCGGGCGTATGGACGGGCCCTGGAAGAAGAAGTCGACCTGATGCTGCGTCTGCGTGCCAAATAGCGCTGCGTTGTTCCGGTCAATGTAATGATCCTGTCACAGGACAGCGATACCGGAGGGCATGTCCATCCATCTTGATGCCGTATCCAAATCTTTCGCGGACCATAAAGCTCTCAACGACGTTTCGCTGTCGATTGAAGACGGCACTTTCTTTGTCGTTCTTGGCCCTTCCGGGTGCGGCAAGTCCACCCTGTTGCGCACGATCGCGGGCCTTGAGCCTATTGATGCCGGTGAGGTCTTGCTAGACGGGCAAAAAGTGGCGGGCGACGGATTTCATGTTCCTCCCGAGCAGCGCCAGGTCGGGGTGGTCTTCCAGTCCTATGCGCTTTGGCCGCATATGAGCGTTTCGGGAAACGTCGCCTTTCCGTTGGAAGCTGCAGGCAAGGGTCGCTCGGTCGTGTCCGCCCGCGTTGCTGATTGCCTGAAAACCGTTGCTCTTTCTGAGTTCGGGCAAAGAAAGCCGGCTGAATTGTCAGGCGGTCAGCGCCAAAGGGTTGCGCTTGCGCGTTGCCTTGCGCAAGGGGCAGGCACGGTCCTGATGGATGAACCGCTCGCCAATCTTGACCCGCATCTTAGAGGGGTCATGGAAGAAGAGCTTTCAAGCTTTCACAAGGCCAGCGGTGGAACGACACTTTTCATTACACATGATCAGCGCGAAGCGATGGCCCTGGCCGACAAAGTGGCCGTGATGTGGAACGGCAAAATTCTTCAAGTGGATGATCCGGATACCTTGTACCGGCGGCCGATGTCCAAAGAGGTCGCGGGCTTTATTGGCCGAAGCACTCTCTTGCCCGTAAGGATCAACCGCGCCGAGGCAGGCATGGCCGAGATTGGATTTGGCGGTGCAACGGTGGAAGTTGAGTGTCCGCACAATGCCGTTCCCGGACAAGGCACCTTGCTGCTTCGACCAGAGCATATTGTTCTTGCAAACAGCGCATCTGGTTTTGAAACCCAGGTGGTTCGGACGGTCTATCGAGGGGGTGTCTGGGATGTATTTGTTTCGATGCCCGGTCTGGACCAGCACTTGATGATGTCGCTTCATCGAAAGGCCACTCCGGGGGATATGCTTCGCCTTGAAATTCTTCGAGGCTGGGTGTTGCCAGCTTAACTCAGTCCTTCCAGGGGATTGTGCCGTTCGGAACGCGCCTGGCCAGAACGTTCATGGCCAGCATGATGAAGATTGTAGCCCCAACCACAACCGCTGACATGGCGGCTGCCAGTGTGGTGTAACCGCCGTCTTCATAGTTGAAGATAGTTGTTCCGATGGTCTCGTTTCCCGTCGACCAGAGCAGCGCTGATACAGTGACTTCATTATACGCCGTGAGGAAGACAAGGATTGCGCCGGAAGCTGCGGATGGTGCGGCAAGGGGAGCGAATATCTTGCGCATGCGTCTGAAAAAACCGGCTCCGGAAACCCGTGCCGCATCTTCCAGAGAAGCGTCCATTTGCAGGAATGCGGCCATGACAGGCTTCAATCCAACCGCAAGAAACACGGAGACATACGCAATCAGGATGATCCAGATGGTGCCATAGAGCGAGATGCCAAGTACAGGGATCGGTCGGATAAAGGCCAGGATGAACGCGATCGACATGACAAGGCCTGGAACCGCAAAAGCGATTTCAGACTGCGTCAACGCCAATCCCGCCAAGCGGCGGTTTCCTGAATTTTTGTGGGCAAGAAAATAACCGAGAAGCAAACTCATTGCGGCAATGACAAATGCGCTTAGTCCGGCAATCAACGTCGAATTGGCAAATGCTCTGAGCGTGACTGTCTGACGCCAGAGTACTTCGGTGAAATTGTCCAATGTCAGGGTCTCGAGCGACAGTGGCAGGCCGTAGGTCTTCACCAAAGACGTCGCAAGCAGGGAAGCTGCGGGAAGCAAAAGCACGCCGGCAACAAACAGCCAGAGGATACTCTCGACGAGGATGCGCCTGGAGCCGAGCGAAATTGCCAAAGGGTCCTGTGGCAACCCGATGAGGCTCGCGCGCATGCGGCGCTGCAACAGGCTTTGCAATAAAATGGCGAAAAGTGCGACAAACGCCAATATGACGGAAATCACGGCAACATTGGGCAAAATGTCTGGCCCGAAGCTGGCCAGGCGCCGCCACACGAGCACCGGCAAGGTCGTATAACGTGCCGGAATGCCGATCAGCGCGTTGATGCCGAAGTTGCCGAGCGCGGCAACGAAGGCAAGCGCGAAACCGGCCAAAAGCGATGGGCCAAGGAGTGGAAGCGTTATCCGGCGCAGCATCAAGGCAGCGCCAGCACCGGAGATGCGTGCGGCATCGGAAAGCTCGCGCGGAAAGGTCCGCAAGGCCGCGCGGACAAGGAGAAAAACGAGGGGACTGTGCTGCAGCGTCAGCAGAAACACCAGGCCTTCGCGTGAATAGAGCGGATGCGTCGACCCAATTTCGGGTGCCAGACCCAACCATTGCAAAACAGGGCTGGCGGGTCCAAGTGCCTGTATCCAGGCTATTGCTGTGACATGCGGCGGGATCATCATCGGCAATAGAATGAGGAAGACCAGCAGGCCTTTCGCGCGAATGTCTGTCAAGCCGATGATCAGCGCGAGGCAGGTTCCGAGGATGGACGCACCGAGTGCGGACCAAAGACTGCTCTCAATGGAATGCCAAAGCGCCCGCTGGACCGAGCGGCTTTGAACCGCTTCCAGAAGCGGTCCAACAGCCACACTGCCTTCACTTGTCAGCCCGGTTTTGAACAACAGCAGAAGGGGCAGGCCACATACCGCCGTCGCGCCGACCACAAGCAGCAGCAGTGTTGTTTTCTCAGGAGCAAGCTTTGGGCGCATGCGGCTTCAATTTACTCTGTTTGTTGCCCAGGTATGAGGCGCATGTAAATGGCACGGCAGAAAGAACAACGCAGTGCGAGGAAGCTCGCACTGCGTTGTTTCTCGGGGTGAGATATCTCCTCAGCCGCCGAAGATTTCGCTGAACTTCAACTTGTTGGCCTGATCTTTTTCAAGAGCCGAGACCGGGTCGAAGTCCATCAGTTTGATCGTATCGCGTGCAGGAAAACCTTCCGGTGCCTTCACTGCCGGATGTGCAGGAAGATACCCTTGCGAGGCAGCCAGTTTTTGACCTTCCTCGGAGATAAGGAAATCAACAAAGGCTTTGGCAGCGTCCGGATTTTGTGCCGTGGACAGGATTGCGACCGGCTCAGTTACGGCTGAGACGCCTTCTTCCGGGAAAACAAATTCTACCGGGGCACCCTTGAGCTTTTCGCGGATCGGCAGGAAGTCGACAACAAATCCATAAAGCTTCTCACCGCCGGCGACCGCCTTATAGGTTCCGCCATTGCCGCCCTTCGGATTGGCGCCCTGCTCCGCAAGGCCTTCATAGAAAGCCCAGCCCAGATCGGGATTGGACGTCAAGGCGGCCATATGGATCGTTGCAGCACCGGATGTCAGTGGCGACGGCATCGCCAGTTTGTCTTTCGCTTGTTCCTTCAGGAGATCCTTATAGGAAGTCGGCTTCATTGGCGCGTTGGTGTTGTAGACAATGCCTGTGGTGATCAGCTTGGTAGAGAAGTAGGTTTTATCCTTGTCCATGATCGCAGGGTCATATTCAGCAACGTCTGCGCCCTCGTGCGCCATCAGGCGGCCTTCTTTTTTCAAGCCTTCCATTGTGACCATGTCGGCAATCAGAAGGACGTCCGGTTTTGGCGCTCCGGCTTCGAATTCGGCGCGCAACTTGGCCATCATTTTTGTGGTGCCATCGCGAACCCATTCGACTTCGACACCCGGATGCTTTTCTGCAAACGCATCAACGGTTGCCTGTGCGTCGGCATTCGGCTGGGAGGTGTAGAGTACAAGTTTGCCAGTTACATCCTCAGCATAGGCGGATACGGACGCCGCAGCGAAGAGGCCGGCTGCAATCAGAAGCTTTTTCATTTAACAGATCCCTTTGGCTGAGCCGCGTTGGTTCTTGCGGTCAGGCAATCGGGTATCAGTCTTGTGTGACAGATTTTTTCGACCACTGGACAATAATACATGGCCTTTTTGGGAATCCTGCGTGACCCTCCGTGTTTCGAGAGGGAGGGCCTGAAGGGCGTTCCTCAAATTGTGTTCGCTTGTATGCAAGGATTGCCGGATGCGCACCGGTCCGCTATCACCGCTGCACACGGTTCTAAATCGATTTGAGAAAGGCGTTGTTCATGAGCTCTGAAAGTGCTGTCGCGGAAATCGGGCTGATTGGTCTTGGCACAATGGGCGGCAACCTCGCGCTCAATATTGCCGAGAACGGATTTCAGATAGCGGTCTATAACCGCACTGCCGAGAAGACAGATCAGTTCATTGGAAAAGCCGGCGCACTTGCTGACAAGCTTGTGCCTTCGAAGACGCTTGAGGACTTCGTTGCATCAATCAAGTCGCCCAGAGCCGTGATCCTGATGGTTCCAGCTGGCGAGGCTGTCGATGCACAGATTGAAGCGCTGCGCCCTTTGCTTGATGGTCAAGATCTGATTATCGATGCAGGCAATGCCAATTATCACGACACCAACCGCAGGGCGGCGGAGGCTGCGGAAAAAGGTCCGCGTTTCATGGGCATTGGCGTGTCTGGCGGTGAAGAAGGCGCGCGTTTCGGTCCGTCTATCATGGGGGGCGGTGCAAAGGATGCATGGGACCAGGTCGGTCACATTCTAGAAGCCATATCCGCAAAACACGAGGAGGAGCCCTGTGCTGCCTATCTCGGTGAAGCGGGGGCCGGCCACCTCGTGAAAACCGTTCATAACGGCATCGAATATGCCGACATGCAGATGATTGCAGAAGTTTATGGCGTCATGCGCGACGGCTTTGGGATGAATTCTTCCGAAATCGCCCGCGTTTTTGAAAAATGGAATGGGGGCATTCTCCAGTCCTACCTGATTGAAATTTCGGGAAAGGTTGCCGGAACCGCCGATCCGGAAACCGGCCGACCGATGCTCGACATCATTTTGGACAAGGCCGGGCAGAAGGGCACCGGACGCTGGACCGCAATCGAGGCTCTGATGCTGGGAACACCGGCAAGTGCCATTGAGGCTGCCGTCGCGACACGGAACATGTCGGCGAGATTGGACGAGCGTCAGGCGGGCCAAGCCGAGTTCGGCGCGGCACCCAGTGAAATGGACCGGGAAGCCGTGACAATCGATGCATTGGAAGCAGCTCTGGTTGCCGGCAAAATCGTTTGTTATGCGCAAGGTTTCGGGCTGATCCTGGAAGCCGCGCGGCAATATGGTTGGGCGATGCCGCTGCCGCAAATAGCACGTATCTGGCGTAATGGCTGTATCATCCGTTCAGCCATGTTGAATGACATGTCTGCAGCACTTGCAGATAATTCAGAACGCAATCTGATGCTGGCTCCGTTCTTTTCCGACAAGTTGAAGGAGACAGAAGCGATGCTGCGTCAGGTGGTGGCCCAGGCGGCGCTTCACGGCCTGCCCGTTCCGGCCCTTTCAGCTGCGCTTTCCTATTTCGACATCATGCGTACCGGCAGGTCGACCGCAAACATGTTGCAAGGTCAGCGCGACTTCTTTGGAGCGCATGGCTTTGAACGCACGGACAAGGATGGTGGAGGCTATCACGGTCCCTGGGCGATGGGTTGAGCAGACTGTCTGAAGGTCTTCTGCGAATGCAGCACTTATGACCCGTTGAAGCAGGTACGGCGGCCATTTTGGCCGCCGTTTTTGCATTGGCTATTGGAAATCTGTCGGTCCGCCATCAAGTCTGGCTGGCGCCCGATCAGAGTTCCTTTTCGACATAGTCCTCGTGTTTGGGACCAATGAGGGTGTCGATTTCAGAAACAACTGCTTTTGGAAGTGCGCCGAATTTCAGGGCCCCGGCAAGATCCTGGATCTGGGCAACTGTCCGGGCACCGGGCAAGGGATAATTGCGGTCTGATTTTGCCCAGAGCCAACCAAGTGCGCCTTGAGGCAGCGACCGGCCATCTGACTGGAGCAGGTCGCGTACTGCGTCCAGTTTTTCCAGAAACTCGATGTTTGGCTTGCCGTCTTTGTAATAGGTCAGCCACATCTGTTCCGTCGATCGGATGTCATCTTTCGGCATGACGGAACCTTTCCGATAGTTTCCGCCCAGCAGACCCATCGCCAGCGGAGAGCGAATGAAGGCAACAAGGCCTTGGTGCGCGATCGCCCTGCGGATTTTGGGTGTATCGCAAAAGACGTTTGTGCCGTGCTCTACGGCCACCACACCGTCTCTCTTCGACAAGGCTTCGACATTGCCTGTGAAGTCAGTGCTCCAACCATAGCCACGAATCTTTCCTTCAATGCGTGCTTTTTCCATCTCTTCGAATATCGGCATCGCGCGATCAATCGGCAGTGAATTCAGATGGAGAAGGACAATGTCGAGGCAGTCGCGCTGGAGCCGTTTGAGGCTGTTTTCAATCGCCGGAAGCACGCTGTCTGCACTCGCCTCCTCGCCGAGAATTTCTTTTGTGGTCTCGTCGATTGCCAGGCCCAATTTACTGACAATTACAGCGTCAGGACGATTGCGGAGCGCTTGGCCGAGCAGCTTCTCCGCATGTCCAGCGCCATATGCTGCCGCAGTGTCGAATAGGGTAATACCGCCCTCCAGGGCGGCGTGAATGGTGCGAATGGATTCAGCGTCGTCGCTGTTTGCATATCCGAGCGGACGCCCGTCCTTGAACATGGGCCCGCCGATTGGCCAACACCCCATCCCGAGTGGCGAGATCTCTTTTGAAAAATTTGCATGTCACTTTCCTGTCGTTTCGGCAGGAAAGTGACATGCACCTGGTTGCGCATCCATAGAACAATCTGAAACTGTCGTTTCAGGATTGAAACGAACTCTGAAGAACCGCGTCACGATGGTCATCAACGGTTCTTGGCAGGTTCTGAACTCAGCTTCCGGCCTGGAGGCCTGTGTCCATCAGTGATTTGATTTGAGCTTCGCTTGTACCGGCAACAATGCGCCCAAGCTCTTGATTGCCTTTCAATACAAGCAAAGTGGATCTGCGCGGAATTTTCCGCGAAGTGGTGACTTGGTGCTGGCGATAGTCGTCCCAGTCGACACGAACAAAAACCATCGCCTGATCATAGGCCGGATTGGCTCCGCGAAGGGCATTGATCACGCGTTCCTGCCGGGCACAGGTTCCGCACCATGATGCGGCGTAATCCACGAACACTGTCTTGCCTGCAGAAAGTTCCTTTTCGATAAGGCCGGGCGCGTAATCCAGTGTTTCGCTCGCAAATGCCGCGTTGGGCAAAACTGTTGCCGCTAGTCCGGCAGCTGCAGATGAGAGGAGGAAGTGACGGCGGTTCATCGGGTATCCTTTCCAGTAAAGGTTCAGAAACGAACAGACAGGTCCTGAAGCCAGATCGGCATGACGCTCATTGCCCAGGCATCGACCATATGATGGACGTTGAAGATCAGCAGCACGCCGACCGTCAGGAACACGAGGCCCATAATGGGTTTGGATTTTTCGGCCAGGCCGCGCAACTTGTCGGTTCGGCTGCGCAGAGTTTCACGAGCACCCAGTCCCAACCCCACGATCAGCGTAGAAACACCGAGGGCGAAGAAACACATAATGAGTGCTGCCCAGAGGAGACTTTCTCCCTGTGAGGCAAGTGCAATTGCACCTCCAAGTGTCGGCCCGATGCAGGGTGACCAGACAGCACCGAGAAGAATGCCGCCAAGGAACTGACCACGCAGGCCGCTTGTGTCGGTGGATTGCATTTTCTGGCCGGCGGAACCGGAGAAACCTGCTGCAGCGAGCTCAAACCGTTGGCTGAATGCAGGCACCAGCAAGACAAGACCGAAAACGATCATCAAGGTGGCACCGACTTTGGACATCAATTCTTCGGTCAGACCGATGGCGTAACCCAGTGTGGATACCAGCATGCCGACGGTGACGAAGGAAACGCTCATACCGGCGGCAAGCGCGACGGGCGCACGCCGGTCGGCGTTCAATGCGGATGCCAGAACGATGGGCAGGACCGGCAGGACGCAGGGATTTATCAGTGTCAAAAGGCCTGCGAGATAAGCGAGTGGAAGTTCAAGCATATGGTCCGGACAGTGCTCGTCTATTGATCACAAAAGCCGGCCGGGTTCAGCCGGTCGGCACAGCACGGTAGATAGGTCAGCGACAGGTTTATGTCCCCTAAAGTCTGATCACAAATTTGTTGGCTGACCCTATTGGGCCAGACCGAGCGCTTCCATGTTTGCGATCGAAGCTGGAAGCTTTGCGTGATCCTTGATTTCGACAATCAGGCGAGGGTCGCTGTCGAGTTTCCCGATCGCATTGAAGACTGAATGCCAGTTGATGTTGCCTTCACCAAGTGCCCAGTGCCGGTCAGCGTAGCCATCTGCATCCTGTAAGTGCATATGACGGAGTTTGCTTCCAGCGGCCTTGACGAAATAATCGACGGGTGGCGCACCGGTGGAACCGTGGGCATAGTGTGCATGGCCGGTATCGATGGATATCCTGACTGCTTTTGAGCCGAAGCTTTCCGCAAGTTCGACGCGGGCGTACGGGTCCTTGTCCTCGATATTTTCAATGACCAGTTCGCAGCCTATGTCTTCCGCGCGTTTGACTGCGTTCTTCATCGTCAAATGACAGAGTTCGATCTTGCGATCCCTTGCGTCGTCGTAATTGTCGAGATTGTTGTGATCCCAGGTGGAATAGGGACTGTGAACCACCATATGGGTCCCGCTCAGGGCTTCACAGACTTCCAGTCCTTGAAGCAGACGCTTTTTGACGATCTCGCGAATGTCGATATCAACCGGGTCGATGGTAAAGCCCCAGAATGGGCCATGAATGCCAACGCGGCCGGTGTGACCGTCAAGAAGCGCCTTGGCCTCGTCGACCAGCGGTTGCCAATCACCATTCAGCGTTTCAGCCGGCCAGAAGTCCTGAAGTTCAAGATCCCGTTGCTTTTCGAGCATCAGGTTCCGATGCGTTTTCAGCGAGGTCACGTTCAGGGCTGCGCCCAAAATAGGAAGGTCTGGCATGGTGATACCTGTGTTGATTGTAGCTGTTGCCAATCAGATAAGTTGCAATCCTTGACACTATTGCGACGTTTGCATCGTCTTGTTTCAGTATCCCTTTTTGCGGTCGACGCTTTCAGGCAGGCAACCTGTCTGGAAAAAGTGCCTGATGTTGTTTGCGACGATTTGGGACGCGGTCGACGTAATTGTTGGTGCGGAAATATGCGGCAGGATGGTCACATTGCTGTTGCTCCACAGAGGACTTTCGGGAGGCAATGGCTCACTGTCGAAGACGTCAAGGACCGCGTGGCTCAATTGCCCGCGATCCAGGGCTGCGATCAGCGCGGGCGTTTCAATGATCGGGCCGCGCGCAAAATTAATGACGGTGGCTCCGGGTTTGCAGTGTTCTAAGGCAGTTGAGTCGAGCAGACCGCGCGTTTCGTCCGTCAATGGCATCAAAAGCACAAGACTGTCAGCCTGCCTTAAAACGGTTTCCAATCCGTCTTGGCCACAATAGGTCCTGATGTCGTCAAGTGACTTTTCGCTTCGGCTCCAGCCGATGACATTGAAGCCGTTTGATTTCAGTCTTCTGGCGGATGCAATGCCAAGCTTGCCAAGGCCGAGAATGGCAATGGTGCGGTGCGCTGGGAGTAACAGCTCATGTCCCAGCCAGACCCGTTGGCGTTGCTGTGTCATGTATTTCGGCATATCCCGGTGAAGGTATAGCGACCAGGCAAGCACGGCCTCCGACATGGTCTCTGCCATCTGGGGATCCGTCAGGCGCACAATCAATGGGCCATCCTGGGGCAGTTCAGCGGTCAAGCGTTCAACGCCGGCCCAAAGGCTTTGCACCCAGACCAAATTTGGCATTGCTGCGACTTTGGCAGGATCCGGATTGGCAACAATTGCAACGGTAGCCCGAGAGCGTTCCTGTTCACTCAAAGTGCTGAAGGCTTTGACTTCGGCAATATCCTTCAAGGCAGTCGGCAAGGCTGTGCTCCAGGCCTTGCGCTCGTCCTCATTTGCTTCGGAAACGAACGGCACAATCGGTTTCATCTTTCGAAGATCCCCGCAGCGTTGGCGAAGCCTTTCACTTCTATCGGGTTCCCGGACGGATCCAAAAAAACATTGTGCTTTGTTCCCCGGGCTGGCCCTCGAACCGGACGGTCGGGGCAACAACGAAATCGAGGTTAGCGGCTACGAGCCGTTGCGCAAGAGCCTTCCACTCTTCCATGTCCAGCACAACGCCAAGATGGGGCATGGGAACCATATGGTTTCCTACCTTGCCGGTGTTGGTTGTTTCAAATGGCTTGCCAAGATGCAGCGAGAGCTGGTGTCCAAAGAAATTGAAATCCACCCAGGTTTCAGAGCTGCGTCCTTCCTGGCAGCCGAGCAGGCGGCTGTAAAACGCACGTGCTTCATCGAGATCGGTTACGTGGTAGGCGAGGTGGAAGCAGGGTTGCATGAGGTTCTCCAGAAATGTGTGTGCTCGTAGTAGCAGAACCAATTCAAAACAATTACTATCTTTTTGCTTCTTCTTTCATAGGAAAATGTTTTGGATACGCGATTTCTGGAAAGCTTGATCGCCGTCGTTGAAAGTGGCTCTATTGCCGGTGCCGCGAGGACGCAAAACCTCACTGCAGCGGCTGTCAGCCAAAGAATACGTGTTTTGGAAACCGAACTTGCCTGTGAACTGCTCGTCCGGACCTCTCATGCGGCACAACCGACACCAGAGTGTCTTCGTGTGTTGCTGGCGGCCCGAGAACTTGTACAGGCTGCACAGCGGTTACGCTCTGCTACAGATGCTGAAGGTTTGGGTGGGCCTTATCGTCTCGGGGCAGTCTCGACCATCCTTGTTGACTACGGCCCCACTGTCATCGACGTCTTCAGGGAAAGAGCGCCTAAGGCAATGCTCACCATTCGGCCGGGCACCTCCCGTGCCCTCTACCAGGATCTTGTGGCGGGCCACCTGGATGCGGTTCTGATTTCAGAACCGCCTTTCTCGTTGCCAAAGAGCTTGCGCAGCAGTTTGTTCTGCGAAGAAACGGCGGTTCACATTGCTCCTGCAGACGCGGATCAGAAGACCCCCGGTGACGCTGACTTGCCCTGGATTGTCTATGACAGGGAAGCCTGGGGCGGGCGCGTTATCTGGAATGCCTTTGAGCGGAAATTTCGCCGTGGACATATCCTTTGCGAACTGGATGGATTGGAGACGATTGCACAGATGGTGGCGAGTGGAGCCGGTCAGGCAATTGTGCCGGAATGGCGTGGCCTGATTGCTCAGAGGTCCAACTTGCAGGAACTGTCAATGACAACTTCTGCAGTGCGCAAGATGGTTCTTGTTCATCCAACTGCGTCTGTTGTCGCCTCTCTGACGGAATTGGTGCTCGCAGCGATTGCCAAAGCGCCTTGAAAAGAGATTGCCGCATTCAATACATCAACCCATGGGTGTAGTTTTGAGGGTTCCGCGAGGTCAGCAAGAATCACTTCTTTGAAAGAAAACTAAAATTCATGACGATTGTAGGCATAAAAATGTCGCTTGAGGGCGCGCTATTGAAATTAACGATATGATTGCAGGGTGAATTGGGACTCTACTGTTGTGCTAACGGCTTCTTAGTGCAATGGTAAAGCGTGTTGAGCTTCGAGCTGGTTTAAATACCGGCGATGATCCCATTCGGTTACGTTTGGCTCATCAAAGCGGCTGCAGAGCAAGAGTAGCGTATAAGCGTTAGATGAAGGCTAAATTAAAAATAATTGATATTCATGCCTTCAAGTCGAAACTTCGTTTCTTGCTTGATATACTTTCCAATTGGAAGCGCGGATGCGTGAATACTTCGCGGAGAGAATTTGCGAACTGCACCCAAAAACACAATCAGCAAAAAGACTGGACAGGAGTGTTCCTATGAAGAAGTTGTTTGCCACGGTCGCCGCGACCGCGCTGGTCGGGATGGCGTCGTCAGCCATGGCCGAAGACTGCGGCACGATCACCGTCGCTGAAATGAACTGGGCGTCTGCAGGCGCAATCTCCCAGATCGACAAGATCATTCTCGAGAACGGTTACGGCTGCAATGTCGAGCTCGTTGCCGGCGACACGATGCCGACCTTCACTTCCATGAACGAGAAGGGTGAGCCGGACATGGCTCCCGAGCTTTGGATCAATGCCGTACGCGAACCGCTCGACCAGGCTGTTTCGGAAGGCTCCTTGATCATCGGCGGTGAGATCCTCAACGAAGGTGGCGTTGAAGGCTTTTGGGTGCCAACGTTCATTGCCGAGGAACACGGCATCAAAACCGTCAAGGACGCTCTTGCCCGTCCGGATCTCTTCAAGGGAGCGGAAGACGACAGCAAAGGTGGCTTCTTCACATGCCCGACCGGCTGGAACTGCCGCATAACCACTGGCAACCTGTTCCGGGCATTCGGCTTCGACGAAGCCGGGTTTGAAATGGTCGATCCGGGTTCCGCTGCGGGCCTTGACGGTTCAATTGCCCGCGCCAACGAGCGCAAGGAAGGTTGGCTTGGCTATTACTGGGCGCCTACCTCCATTCTCGGCAAATACGACATGACGTTGCTCGACTTTGAAGTGCCGCATGACAAGGCCGAGTGGGATAAATGCACCGTGGTCGAAGACTGTCCGGATCCGAAGCCGAATTCCTGGGTCAAGTCCGAAGTCTTCACAGTTGTGACGGACGATTTTGCAAACAAGGCGGGTCCTGCAATGGACTACATCAAAGGCCGTACGTGGGACAACCGTACAGCTGGTAAGGTGTTGGCATGGATGAGCGACAATCAGGCGGCCAATGAAGACGGTGCTTATTACTTCCTCGAAAACTTCGAGGATGTATGGAGCCAGTGGGTCAGCCCGGAAGCTGCCGAAAAAATCAAGGCATCGCTCTAAGCTGCCGAGACGAGACTGGAGCCCGCGCTAATGTGCGGGCTTTTCATTTGGGGCAAAACCATCGGGACGACACAGATGGACTGGATCGAATTTCCCTCGCTTAGCCGGGGCACCTTGCTAACAATCAAGAAAACCATTGATGGATCATTCAAGGAGTTCACCAGGGCGTATGGTGACATCATCGACAAGATGTTTGATCCGTTGCAGGACTTCCTGATTTTTCTTGAACAGCTACTGATCAACTCTCCCTGGCCTATTGTGCTCGCAGCATTTGCTGTGATCATTTTTCTGCTGAGCCGGAAAGTGTCCATCGTGATCGGCACGGTCGTTGCGCTTGTTCTGATTGGGGTCTTCGGGCTCTGGGAAGACACGATGCGCACAGTCGCCATGGTGACGGTATGCACCATGCTGGCGATCGTTCTGGGCATTCCGATCGGTATCCTCATGGCGCGTTCTGATCGTGTCCAGCGGATGGTCAACCCGGTGCTGGATTTGATGCAGACCATGCCGAGCTTTGTCTATCTGATCCCGGTGGTCATGATCTTCGGAATTGGCAAGGTCCCAGGTCTTATCGCGGTCGTGATCTATGCAATCCCGCCAATGATCCGATTGACCAATCTAGGGATCCGGCTTGTCGATCAAGACGTGCTTGAAGCCGCAGATGCCTTTGGGTCCAATGCGCGACAGAAACTCATGAATGTCCAATTGCCACTGGCGCTGCCAACCATAATGGCAGGTATCAACCAGTGCATCATGATGTCTCTGTCCATGGTCGTGGTCGCGTCGATGATCGGTGTCAAAGGGCTTGGCCAAGAAGTTCTCAATGCGATTAACAACCAATACCTGACGGCTGGAATGTTGAGTGGTCTCTCAATTGTTTCAATCGCAATTATCTTTGACCGTGCGACCCAGGCTTATGGCAAGCGCCTTCAAAAACACTCGGAGGTCGTCCATGGCTGAGGCAACTGGTATTGAGATCAAGAATCTCTACAAAATTTTTGGACCGAACGGCAAAGAGATGGTCCGGAAGGTCAAGGAGGGCATGTCGAAGACGGAATTGAACGAAAAGTTCAATCACGTACTCGGTTTGAACAACATCAACATTTCGATGCCAGGAGGTAAAATCGAAGTGGTGATGGGATTGTCAGGATCGGGTAAATCTACCTTGATCCGGCACATCAACCGGCTGATCGATCCGACGGACGGTGAAGTCCTTTATGGCAACGAGGACGTCTGCAAGATGTCCCAGGATGAGCTCCGCGAATTCCGTCGCCACAAGACCGCCATGGTGTTCCAAAAGTTCGCCCTGCTGCCGCATCGAACGGTAATGAAAAACACCGTCTATGGACTGGAAATCCAGGGCGTGCCGATGAAAGAGGCGGAAGAGCGGGCAGCCCGCTGGATCGCGCGTGTCGGTCTGGAAGGCTTTGAGGATCATTATCCGAACCAGCTTTCCGGTGGCATGCAGCAGCGCGTCGGCCTGGCGCGTGCGTTGACCAACGACGCCGATATTCTGCTGATGGATGAAGCGTTTTCAGCCCTCGATCCGTTGATCCGCATGGACATGCAAACCGTTCTGCTGGATCTGCAGGAAGAGCTGCACAAGACCATCGTCTTCATCACCCACGATCTGGATGAGGCGCTGCGGCTTGGCGACAAGATTGCAATTCTTCGGGATGGTGCCGTGATTCAGCAGGGATCGGGCCAGGACATCGTTCTCAATCCTGCCGATGCTTATATCGCCGACTTCGTGAAAGAAGTGAATCGAGGGCGCGTGATCCTTGTCGAAACGGTCATGGACAAATCCAAAACCGTTGAAGGCGGACTGACCATCGAAAGCGGCATTATGCTTGAGGAGGCTGCAAAGACCTTCGCAGAGACCGGCGAGGGCGAGGCCTGTGTCGTCAATGGCGATGGAAAGCCAGTCGGTGTCCTGAACGTCCAGGACACGATCAGTGCCATGGTGACACCTGCCAGCCACTGACATGCGCTTCGATTAGATTTTCAAGGCCCCGGAGGAAAATTCGGGGCCTTGTCATTTTTGGAGCCGAATTGGAAGTGCTGGTCAGTTCCCTGAACGATAGGGCCAGGACAGCCAGTTGATCCCGCCCGGGCCTTTCCGGCCAGTATCAACCGCATTCGCGTCAGCCAGTTCCATCTGAACAATGTCGTTTTCAGTCGGACCAAGCCGAAGATCCCAGGTGTTGAATTCAGGGATCAGCCTGCCGACTGCCGCCGGGCGTTCTTCGATGATCGAGAAATGTTGCGGGGCCAATCGCCCTATGTTTGCCAGCAGGAAGAAATCGGCAATGCGCGCATCATAGCGGGCACGGACATGATCGACCTGGCTCAAAAGCAATTCCCGTTCGCCATCCAGTACGTCGAGCAGGGACCTCTGCCCGCTGTCGAACTCCACCTGGAGCCCTTTCACAGCACGCCGATTGGCTTCAATGGCGCGTTTGCCGGCTTTGGCCCGCAATCGGGATGCCGTTCGCTGCTTCATCGCGCGAATGACGTTCTCGCGAATGATCTGCTGCGTGTCGTCGAGCTCATATTCTTCTTGAGCTGCCGTGAACTTGGCTCGCTTGACGGAGGATATGTTGCGTCCACCAGTAAAGAGCGGGGCTGAGACACGTACACCGAAGCGGAAATCCTCTTCGTCCTGATTGCCAAGGTTGCCGCGGTATCCGTTTTCCCATTCACTTTCCAGAGATACGCGCGGAAGCATGTCTCCGACCGCGGCCCGCGCTGCGTATCGGGCTGCGCGTGCGTCTGCAGTTGCAGCGCGTATAGAAGGGTTGTTTTGAAATGCGATCGTAATCGCATCATCCAACCCTCCAGGTTCCAGCGTTTTGGGAATGCCGGGCCAACCCAACTTGCCGGGTTTTTGTCCCGTCAGTCGTTCATAGAGCGCTTCCGACGCTTCCAGGTCACCGACCGCCTGGTCCGAATTACCTTGTGCTTCGGCAAGTCTGGCAAGGGCCTGCTCGATGTCGGTCTTCGTGGCGTCGCCGGACTTGTACCGCGCCCGTGCAGCCTTCACCTCGCGTTGCACCACGCCCGTATAGTCTTTCAGACGTGCGAGAATGGCCCTGTCCCTAACCACACGCAAATAAGCGTCAGCCGTATTGAGCAGCAGTGTTTGCTCAGCGCCAATCAGCTGATTGCGGCCGGATTCGGACTCTTCATGCGCCTGATTGAGCCTGTTGACACCTGCAAAGCCCTGAAAAAGGGTCTGCGACATGGAAACGCCAAGTTCGTGGAAGAACGCACGGTCGCTCGACCCGCTTCGCGTTTCATAGGCATTTTGCTCGCCAAGATAAGATCCGGTTACCGTCGGCAGGAATTCAGATCTGGCTGTCCAGACGCCCTGGTTCGTGGCCTGGTAGCGTGATCTTTCAGCTTTCAGACCCGGATTGACCGCATATGCCGATGCCATTGCTTCTTCGAGGGACTGCCCATGTGCCGGCAGACTGGCGATGGCAACAGCGAACAAAGAGACCCCGGCCATAGCACGAGCCAGCAGGGAAGTGATCCCCGGCGGCTGGTCGGTAGGGCTTGAAAGGGTTGTCATGCTGGTACCAGTTTGGCTATCTGCGCCAACCGTAGTTTTTTATGGTTAATCAAAGGTAAGCCGATGTGCGAATTATCACATGTTCATTCGGCGAGAAACTCAATTAAGTATTTGTTTTATTTAAAGAAAAATTGAATTTCTATGAAGGTACGCGTATTTCTTTGCAAGGTTAAACAGAGGCTTGAGAAAGGCATTGTCAAAAGCTGCAAAAATCTAAACTGAGCTGTGCGCAATAAAAGTAAAATTCACGTCGAATACGTGTCTATTCTCAAACTTCCGCGGAGTGCCATTTTTCTGTTTCGAAGCCGATGACGACGTCGCAACCTTGACCTGACCGGACGCAGAAACTTTGCGTCGCGTTTGATATCTCTGCACAAATCGGGTCCGCAGTCTTGCGGTATCGGAGCACCCTGAGAGTTCCAAGTGTCGCCAATTCACCGAGTTGGAGGTCTGGCTGCTGCATGACGACCTGACTGGCGACTGAAGTGCCAGAGAAAACGAGGTCGATAAACTTTTATCGATAATATTATCGATGATGAATTGATTTGCATCCAAAACGGTATTGCTGCGCCAGCGGGACGATCCCGTCGCTTGCTGCTGTGTGGCCCGTTCAGGTATCGAGCCCGAACAGGATTTTTCAATTTGGACAAAGGTTTGGGTGTTGTTGTCGATGTCATCAAGAGCCAAAGCAACACGTGTTGATAGCGCCTACGATCGGCTGAAGTCAGATATATTGACGGGCATGCTGCCACCGGGTTTTCAAGCGCCCGAGCCGGAAGTGGCAAGCCGGCTTGGCATGAGCCGGACGCCCGTTCGCGAAGCGCTTATCCGGCTTGAGGCGGACGGGTTGGTGGAACTCATTCCACGGCGCGGGGCGCGGGTCATTCCCGTAACCGGTAACGACATTTGCGAGGTCTTCGAAATCCTGTCTGTTCTGGAAGCGCTGGCTGCACAGCGCGCTGGCGAGAACGGCGCAGCCCAAGATGTATTGGCGGAAATTGAAACAATCAGCGATGAGGCCGACCAGGCGCTTGTGGCCAAGGACATTGATGCCTGGGCGCAGCTTGATGACAAGTTCCACCGGCTCGTAGCCGAAGCGAGCGGCAACAACCGTCTTGAAGCTGAAATCAATGGGTTTCTCGATCAGGTGTTTCGGGCAAACACGGTCTTGCTGCGGTTGAATCAAGCGCCGGCCTCATGTGCGGCCGATCACCGGAAGCTCAACGCCGCCATCAAGTCAGGGGATGGTGTTTCCGCCTGGGAAATTGCCCGCAGCCACCGCCTCAACGGCTTGAAAACCATGAGGAAGCTGTTGCAAGACTGCGGTCTCACTCAAGTATAGGCGCAACAGGAACTCAATCCTTTGCCGGGGCGGGGCCCGTGGACTGCCCGATGATCAATTCTGCGTCCAGATGCAGCGATGACGGTTCACTGTTGGGGTCTGCGATCATGGCCAGCAGAAGCTCAGCCGCCTTTTCTCCGGCGTAACGAACAGAGGACCTTGTGCAGGTGAAAATCGGAACTTCGCCGCTGTTGGGAAGGAAAGAAAGCGCATCGTCATGCGTTATGATCGAAACATCCTTGCCGGTGACAAGGCCGCATTGGCCTATGGCGCGTGCAACGCCAATGGCTGAAATCATGGACGAAACCAGGAACGCGGTCGGCGGATTATCCGATTTCAGCATCTCCATGGCATTGTCGCATCCGTAAGGTTCGGTCATGTCGTTGCTGCGCATGAGGGCTGGGTCCGGGCTCAGGCCTCGACCTTTGATGGCGTCTTCAAATCCACGTCGGCGCCTGCGGGCGAAATCCATGTGTTCAAGGCCATTTAAAAGCGCGATACGAGTGTGGTCGAGGTCAAGCAGCAGGTCTGTTGCCCGTTGGAATGCCCGGCGGTTGTTCATGTCGATCCAGCTGGTTTCGGATTCAGCGCCAGCGATGCGGCCATGAACCACGAAGGGCAGGTTCAGGTCCTTCAGGATCGCATGCCGGTTCTCATTGTGAGCAGGACCGTGCACGATGACGCCATCTGCTTTTTTTCGTGACGCGATCTGCCGGTAGGCTTCTTCCTCCTGGTCGTCTTCAACGACCGAAATGATCATGTCATAGCCGTGCTTGGAATAGGTCTCACCGGCACCTGCGATGAATTCCAGGAAGATCGGGTTCATCATTTCATGGATCGAGCGCGGAATGACATGGCCTATGGCCATAGATCGCCCGGTGGCCAGACGCCGGGCCTGACTGTTGGGTGCGTAGCCTAGCTTGTCAGCCATCTCGGCAACGCGCTTTCGGGTTTCGGCACTCACCTCAGGGTAGCCGTTCAAGGCGCGGCTGACTGTCGTTTGTGACAGGTTCAGCCGCTGTGACAAAATTTTAAGATTTACGCCCTTGCTCATGCTCGCCCAAAACGCTTTGAAAGCGCCCTCCCTTCAGGCAGTTATTGAAATCCAACATTAATTGGTGAGTTGCGTGCTTGACAAGTCCGGTCTGTGGAGACATGTTGAAGGCGAAATCCAAAGCGGTTTGGATGCACAGTTCTGGTAGGATTACCGACATTCATCGATGTGCGGGTGTTGCTGCCAGGTGGTGAGTTGTGCCACTTTTGATGGAGGGCCCCAGGATAGGGGCAATCTGGGAGGATTGAGATGAAATTTCGTTTGATGGCCTGCACTGCAGGTATCGCGCTCAGCCTTGCTTTTGGCGCCGGAGCGGCGTCTGCGGCTGACTTGAAGTTCCCGGTGGGCGAAGGTCCTTTTAACTGGGACAGCTACAACAAATGGGCGGAAAGCGCTCCTGATCTCAAGGGCCAGACCGTCACAATCGCCGGTCCGTGGCTGCAGCCGGAAGATGGCTATTTCCGCAGCGTGCTGGCCTATTTCGCCGAAGCAACCGGCGCTGAAGTCATCTACACCGGCTCAGACTCCTTCGAGCAGCAGATTGTGATCGATGCCGAAGCGGGTGCTGCGCCGAATATCGCCGTTTTCCCGCAGCCTGGTCTTGCCTCAGACATGGCAGCCCGTGGATTGTTGACGCCGCTGCCTGAAGGTATGGGTGGCTGGGTCGCAGACAATTACGGTGCCGGTGACAGCTGGGTTAATCTTGGTACCTACCAGGACAAGGACGGAGCAGATCAACTTTATGGTTTCTTCTACAACGTCAACGTAAAGAGCCTTGTCTGGTATGTGCCTGAAAACTTCGAGGATGCAGGCTATGAAGTGCCTGAATCCATGGAAGACCTCAAAGCATTGACCGAGCAGATCGTTGCGGATGGTGAAACACCGTGGTGTATCGGTCTGGGATCTGGTGCAGCCACGGGTTGGCCGGCAACCGACTGGGTGGAAGACATGATGCTGCGGACCCAGTCCGCCGATGTCTATGACCAATGGACCAAAAACGAAATTCCGTTTGATGACGAGCGCGTGGTCGCTGCCATTGAAGAGTTCGGATGGTTCGCGCGTGACGATGCCAAGGTCGCCGGCGGTGCGAATGCTGTTGCGTCGACCGATTTCCGGGACAGCCCCAAAGGGCTCTTTTCCTCGCCTCCACAGTGCTACCTGCACCGTCAGGCATCCTTCGTTCCGGCTTTCTTTCCCGATGGTGTTGAATTCGGGTCAGATGTCGACTTCTTCTATTTCCCGGCTTATGCCGAGAAAGACCTCGGAAACCCGGTTCTGGGTGGCGGTACTCTGATGGCGATCACAAGCCCATCCGATGCCACCAACGAACTGATGAAGTTCTTCCAGCTGCCGCTGGCACATGAAGTGATGATGGCCCAGACAGGCTTCCTGACCCCGCACAAGGGCGTCAACCTGGAAGCTTATCTCAACGACACTTTGCGCGGTCAGGGTGAAATCCTCATCAACGCCACAACCTTCCGCTTCGACGGATCCGACCTGATGCCTGGTGGTGTTGGCGCCGGTACGTTCTGGACCGGCATGGTCGACTACACAGGCGGCAAAGACGCCAAGGAAGTGGCGAGCGAAATCCAGAACAGCTGGGACGCTCTCAAGTAAGCTCCTCCAATGGCCGGCCCACTCGTGGGGTCGGCCTTTTTATCCGATCAGCGGCAATTGCCGCGATCCGAAAGTTCCTTGCGACTGGATGCCCCCGGCAAGCCGGGCGTGTCCCCATAATCAAATGGGAGGGAACGGCCGTGCTGACGGAAAATCCAGCAGTATTGGGCCTATTAACCATCGTCATCGGCGTTGGTGGGTGCCTGGGATATTTCTATTTTTCAAATCTGATCCTCGACAAGCTGATCTTTCCTGCTTCAGGACCGAAAGCAGGATCCAACATCAACAGGGCAAACATGGTTCGTCCATGGCTGTTTCTGTTTCCGGCGATCTTCGCGCTCACGCTCTATCTGGCCTATCCGGTTTTTGAGACGCTGCGCCTGTCGTTGACAGACCGGGATCAGGGTGGTGCCTTCGTCGGCCTTGCCAACTATCATCAGATGATGGCAGAGCCGAAGTTCTGGGAAGCTGTTCAGAACAATATGCTCTGGCTGATCATTGTGCCGGCGGCTTCAACAGCCTTTGGATTGCTTGTTGCCCAGCTGACCGACCGGATCAAATGGGGCAATCTGGCGAAATCCTTGATTTTCATGCCGATGGCGATCTCGTTTGTCGGCGCTTCGGTGATCTTCAAACTGATTTACGATACGCGTCCAGCGGATCAGAACCAGATCGGCGTCTTGAATGCTGTCTGGTTGAAATTTGACGGCGGCATCGGATCTGTTCTGTTTCTTCAGGTTCTGCCGAGCCTCGTCCTGCTGGCCTTTGCAGGCATCGTAGCCTATGTGGCCTGGATCTTTGCGCGCGGGATTGTCGCAAAGGGTGAAGACAAATCGGTCTGGCTTTTGCCGCTGCGCCTTTTTGTTGCCCTTGCAGGGCTCTGGTTGATCTGGACGTCGCTCAGCTCATTGCTCGGTATCTGGACAACCCAGTTGCCTTACGGCGAACCTCAAACCTGGCTGACAATCCCGCTCTGGAACAGCTTTCTCTTGATGGTGGTTCTTATCTGGATCCAGACCGGCTTTGCCATGGTGATCCTGTCAGCGGCCTTGCGTGGAATTCCGGAAGAAACGGTCGAGGCAGCGATCATCGATGGGGCCAACCCGTTCCAGGTTTTCTTCAGGATCAAGGTTCCGCAGATCATGGGAACGATCGTTGTCGTGTGGACGACGATCACGCTGACAGTGCTGAAGGTGTTCGACATCGTGTTTGCCATGACCAACGGTCAGTGGGAAACCCAAGTTCTGGCCAACTACATGTATGACAAGCTCTTCCGTGCCAACGATTGGGGCGTTGGATCGGCGAGTGCGATCATCATTATGGTTCTGGTCACACCGATCCTCGTCTGGAACGTCTACAACGCCCGCAAGGAGATGAAGTGATGGCCAGTATCGCTGGAAAAAAATCCGGCCTGACATGGGCTGTGCAGATTTCCGTTGCCGCGCTCGTCCTGCTCTGGCTGTTTCCGACCGTCGGGTTGTTCGTGTCGTCCTTCCGGACCGCCGATCAGATTTCGAGTTCAGGCTGGTGGGCAGCGCTCTTCCCTGCCGAGCAGAACGAAGTCTATCGTGCTTCAGACCCTGACGACACGCGTGTGGCCGACGGCGACAATTTTGTCGTGACCGGAAACATTTTCGAAGGTGACCCGCGTGAAATCAGATCCTGGGGCGTGTCTTCGCGCGACGTCTCAGCGTATCAACCGGGCGAAACGGCGGAAATGAAGGACGGTGAAACACTGACACTCGAGTCGGACGGGAATTATGTCTGGCGTGGTGACGACAAGCAGTTGTCCGGCCGTGGTCAGCGTATTTTCATTACCGCGACGGTGCCTCCGGATTTCACAACCGGGAACTATGAAACCATTTTGTTGTCCGGTTCCGGCCAGGACAATATGGCCAAGGCGTTCTTCAACACCCTTACCGTGACCATTCCAGCAACGATCATTCCGATTGTTGTGGCCGCCTTCGCTGCCTATGCACTGGCCTGGATGGAGTTCCCTGGACGGGCTCTGCTGATCGCGGCGGTTGTCGGCTTTCTTGTCGTGCCGTTGCAGCTGGCGCTCATTCCTTTGCTTCGGCTGCACCTGGAGATCGGCATCGGCAAAGGCTATCTCGGTGTCTGGCTCGCACATACGGCGTTCGGAATGCCGCTCGCGGTCTATCTGCTCCGAAACTACATGGTCGGATTGCCGCGAGACATCATCGAGAATGCCAAGGTTGACGGAGCAACGGATTTTCAGATTTTCACGAAGATCATTCTACCGCTCAGTTTTCCTGCGCTGGCTTCTTTCGCGATCTTCCAGTTCCTGTGGACCTGGAACGATCTTCTCGTCGCCAAAGTGTTCCTGATCGACTCGACCGGTTCGACAACCGTGATGACCAACCAGATCGTGGAACTTCTCGGAACTCGTGGAGGGAACTGGGAAATTCTGGCAACTGCGGCCTTCGTATCCATCGCCGTGCCGCTCATCGTGTTCTTCGCGATGCAGCGTTATCTCGTGCGGGGACTGCTCGCCGGATCGGTCAAGTAACATGAACATTTTCTACAATCGGGAGGAGCCGGCATGACTTCGTTGTCCCTGAAAGACGTCAGCAAGTCTTATGGCACCGTGGAAGTTCTCAGGAATATCAACCTGGAGATCGAACCGGGCGAGCTGATCGTATTTGTCGGGCCGTCAGGCTGCGGGAAATCCACTTTGCTGCGCATGATTGCAGGCCTTGAACGCATCACTGGCGGAACGCTGGAAATTGGCGACATGGTCGTCAATGACGTGCCGCCGGCTCAGCGTGGAATCGCAATGGTGTTCCAGTCCTATGCGCTCTATCCGCATATGACGGTCTATGACAACATGGCCTTTGCGCTCAAGCTGGCCGGCAAGTCGAAAGACGAGATAGACACCGCCGTGCGTGCCGCTGCAGACAGATTGCAGCTGACGCAATATCTGGACAGATTGCCAAAGGCCCTGTCGGGAGGGCAGCGTCAAAGGGTGGCTATCGGCCGGTCGATCGTGCGTGACCCGAAGGTGTTCCTTTTCGATGAGCCGCTTTCAAACCTTGACGCAGCGCTGCGGGTTGCGACGCGGATTGAAATTGCCCAGCTCAAGGAAAGCATGCCCGAAAGCACAATGATCTACGTGACTCACGATCAGGTGGAGGCCATGACGCTGGCCAGCCGGATCGTGGTTCTTCACGGCGGTGACGTCGAGCAGTTCGGAGCGCCTTTGGAACTCTATGAGCGGCCGGCAAACACTTTCGTCGCGCAGTTCATCGGGTCACCGGCCATGAACCTGATCGAAGCGACAGTCAAAGTTGCCGGCGGCCAGACCTCGGTGGTGATGACCGATGGCGGCCATGCCGATGTACCGATTGCATCAACGGATGCGGATGTTGGCAAGACCGTCAAACTCGGTGTGCGACCGGAAGATCTGGTGCTCACGGAAAGCGATGACTACCTGGTTACGGCTGATGTCGAAATCGTTGAGGCACTCGGTGAAACGACGGTGCTTTACTTCAAGGCGCAGAACGGGAATCCGGGTCTTATTGCAAAGCTTCCCGGTATTCACGAAATCAAGCGAGGCACCAAGGTTCGGCTGACGGCTGCCGAAGAAAAGCTGCACTTGTTTGATGCCGACGGAAAGTCGTTCCTTTATCGGTAATCGGGCAGCTGCGGCTTCATCCGCCTTCAGCCAATTTTCAACGCCCCTCCCTGACAGGGGAGGGGCGTTGCACTTCAGTTAACGCCTGATTGAGGTTCGGCGGACGCTGCCACAATAAGGCTCCGGTCTTGTGGTGTGCTGCAAAGATGTGGCTCAGCTTCGTCAAGGCGGAGACCTTCAAACTCCCGTATGCTGCCCATCGCCATGTTAGGCCGTACCTCAATCCCATTTAGACTTTTCATTCGGACTGATCCGGACCTTGAAACTCCCGTCATGTGAATTCTTGGTTTGTCATCATGTGTGATGACGCGCTAAAACTGTCATATCATGTTCATATGAGCGTCTAATAAGGTTCATATGAACATGATTTATCTGGTTTCGAAGCTCTCGTTTTTCGAACCAGCAACAAGCTCTTTCAGAAGGGTATTCCGGCAAATGCCGGAAAGAGCGATACGGCGTCGGGTTAATAGGCATATGCTTGGGCAAGTAGATATTTCAAAACGTCAGTCTGAAATTTCAGATCTCGTTCAGAAGGCAGGCTTTGCGTCGGTTGAAGAACTCGCCGATCGTTTTGAAGTGACTACACAGACAATCAGACGGGATGTGAACCGCCTGTGTGAGCTGGGCATTCTCAGACGAACGCATGGCGGTGTTGAACCACCGGCACCTGCCTCCAACATTCACTATTCGACGCGGCAGATCCTAAATCTTCCGGAAAAACAACAGATCGCCAATCTTGTTGCCAGCAAGATTGAAAACAACACGTCTCTTGCATTTTCAATTGGCACGACGCCCGAAATTGTCATGCAGGCCCTGACAGCAAATGAAAAACTGGCGATTTTCACGAACAATCTGAATGTTGCCTTTTCGGCGTCAATCAATCCGTCTTTTCAGGTGACTATTGCAGGTGGGCGTCTGCGGCATGGCGACCGCGATGTGCTTGGATCTGCCGCGCAGGCTTTCTTTTCCAACTACAAGGTTGATGTCGGCATTTTTGGAGTTGCCGGTGTCGATGAAGATGGAACGCTTCTCGATTTCCATGAAGACGAGGTGGCCGCGCGACAGTCGATCCTCGCCAATTGCCGAAAGTCCTATCTGGTGCTTGATCACAGCAAGTTCGGGCGCAGTGCCCATGTGCGCGGTGGGGTCTTGAGCGACGTCGATGCCATTTTCACTGATCGCCCGGTTCCGCCTGCAATTCTCTCAGGCTTGAAGGGGACACAAACGCGGGTCTATGTCGCCGGCACCCCCAGCGTTTGATTGTCCGCCCAACGGAATGTTGCGGCAACTGTCAGGTATCTGCCCCTTGCAGACAGCTATAAACGCTGACCGCTTCAGAGCGGTGACATGATTGGGTTTGGTGCTTTTGCACTCATCAAGTTCGTATTTTTCAAATCTGTTGAAAGTTTCGGCCGTCCCCACAAATTGAAGCGGGGAGTTGCAATCGCTCGGAATTTTTCCGAAAAGAAACGGAAGCGATTCCCCCTTCCGAAAGTAGAATTGGAGTACGGGGGTGATTGTGATATGAGATTTAAATCGATTAAAATGACAGAATTCCGGGAAAACCTGGATCCAGCTTGTGAGGAAAAGCCCGTGTCAAAACTGTTTCTTGCCGTTGGCGAATGCATGGTTGAAATGGCGCCTACGGCGGAGGGGACCTACTCGATGGGGTTCGCCGGAGACACATTAAACACGGCCTGGTATGCCCGGCGGGCTTTGCCTGAACGCTGGACCGTCAGTTACCTGACTGGCGTCGGCAGCGATCAGGTTTCAGATCAGATGCTGGAATTTCTGCAGGCTTCGAATATCAATACCGACCAAATCCGACGACTTGAGGATCGAACGGTTGGTCTTTACATGATCCAGCTTAAAGATGGCGAACGGAGTTTCGCCTATTGGCGTTCGCAATCCGCAGCCCGTTGTCTGGCCTGCGATCCGGATCATCTTGCACAGGCTTTCCAGAAAGCGGGGCTGATCTATTTCAGTGGTATCACGCTCGCAATCCTTTCGGCGAAGGACCGTTCCGCGTTTATGGATGCCTTGAAGTCGGCCCGTATCAGCGGCGCCAAGGTGGCTTTCGACCCGAACCTTCGGCCGCGGCTATGGGAAAACCTCGAAACCATGCGGTCTGTCGTGACCGAGGCCGCAGGCCATTGTGATTTTGTGATGCCGTCTTTTGAAGACGAGTTGGAATATTTCGGCGATGCAACCCCTGCAGACAGCGCCGAAAGATATCTTGCGGCCGGGGCAGATATGGTGGTGGTCAAAAACGGCCCCGAAGACGTTGTTTGCGCGCGCCGCGGTGAGCTTCAAAGCTACGCGCCGCAACCTGTCCGCAACATTGTGGATACGACCGCTGCCGGAGACAGCTTCAACGCGGCCTTTCTTGCTGACTATCTGATCTCGCAAGATGTTGCCTCAAGCGTTGGAGCTGGAGCAAAACTGGCGGCAACGGTTATTCAGCACAGAGGTGCGCTGGTGAAAATACTTGAGCCGGCTTGAGGGTGGCAATAGCCTTCTCTTCGCCGTAACTGTCAGAAATTAAAGGCGCTTTACCTAGTTTCAGACCTTTGTATATTGTAACTTTTTGCAATATCTAATTATTATCTAAAGGTGAAAACGTTAAGTCTATGTTTTATTATTAACCCTACCTTAGCTGGGAATTTCGGGCTGATGAAACCATAAATACCGCTAAGGAAGGGACGAAAATGGCTTTCCGTCTCGCAAGAAAAATACCCGCAATGGTCGTCGGGGCTGCCGCGATTGTCGGCGTTGGCATCGGGTTGGCCAGCTATTTTACATCTGTGGCCAGCATTGACGAATTGACCAAGCAAAGGCTTTTGGCAGCGGCTGAGACCGGTTCGGCGGAAATCCGTGCGTATCTCGAAACGATTGAGCATCAACTGGTCTTGATAGCGGAGAACCCGGGAACGGTCGCAGCAGTCAACGAGTTTTCGACCGCTTGGCAGGAAATGTCCAAGGATGGGGTGAATCTGGAGTCCGCACTCCAGGATGCCTACATCTCGAACAATCCGCACCCGACCGGAGAGAAAGACAAGCTTTACGCGGCTGAGACAGGTTCAGCCTATGATGTTGTCCATGCCAAATATCATCCATGGTTCCACAAGCTTCAGCAGGATGAAGGCTATTATGACGTCTTTCTGTTCGATACTGAGGGGAACCTTGTCTATTCGGTTTTCAAGGAATTGGACTATGCAACCAATTTTAAGGCCGATGGCGGCAAATGGGCCGGGTCTGACCTCGGCGAGGTGTTCCGAAAGGCCATGACGATAACGGCGCACAGCGATGTGGCCTTTGAAGACTTCGCGCCATACGGCCCCAGTTACGATGCGCCGGCCAGTTTCATGGCACACCCCGTCGTTGATGGTGACCATAACACCGTGGGCGTGTTGGCGTTTCAGATGCCCGTTGACAAGATCAATGAGCTGATGCGCCACAACCTAGGTCTGGGCAATTCCGGTGAACTTGTGTTGATCGGTGACGACGGCTTGATGCGGAACGACACCACCTACACACCAGACGTCAATGACATCTTGACCACCAAGATTGAAGGCGCGGTGATTGACGAAGCAAGAGCCAATGGTGAAGCCTTTGGCTACGCCGAATTGCACCGCGGTGAATTGATGGACGTAGAGGCCATCACGTTCAACTATCAGAACAACGAGTTTCTTCTCTTGGCCTTGCAGTCCTATAAGGAAGCGTCTTTGCCGGTCGTTTCGCTGCGCAATCGCATGATTTTGGCCGGCCTGGCCTTGCTTGCGATAGCTGCTGTCGCAGGTTTGTTTGCAGCTCGTACAATTACGTCTCCAATCAACCGGTTGGTGAACGCGATGAGTGCATTGGCAGCCGGTGATTTGAGTGTCGAGATTGAAAGCGCGGATCGCACGGATGAAATCGGTGACATGAGCCATGCCGTCACTGTCTTCAAGGAAAACGCCATCCAGAGGCAGGAACTGGAAGCCAATGCTCGCGGAGAACGTGATCGTGAACAGGAACGTCAGGAGTACCTGGAAACGCTCATCTCCGAGTTCCAGGGCACCATGTCGGATCGGTTGGCCACAGTATCCGATCAGATGGGACTGATGCGTGGAGCAGCCGCGACACTTGATGAACTTGCCACAAATGCCAGGTCGGAATCCGATGTTGCCGGCAACGCCTCAAAAAGTGCTTCGGAAAGTGTTGCCACGGTCGCGGCCGCGACTGAGGAAATGACGGCGACGGTTCAGGAAATCGCCAACCAGACCGAAACCACGTCTCGGATTGTCCAGGAAACCGTGGAAGCCGCGGAGACGACCAACAAGGATGTGCAGACCCTGTCTGATGCTGCCGAACACATCGGCAGTGTTGTCAATCTGATCCGGGATATTGCCGAACAGACCAATCTGCTTGCCCTCAACGCGACCATTGAGGCGGCGCGCGCCGGTGAAGCTGGACGCGGATTTGCGGTGGTTGCTTCGGAAGTCAAGGATCTGGCAGAGCAGACATCCAAGGCTACGGACGAAATCTCGGGTCGCATTACGGGTATTCAGGGCTCGGTTAAAGATGCAGCCGGTGCTATCGGGCATATTGCCGAAAAGGTCGATGAGATCAGAAGTCTTACAAGTTCTGTGGCCGGTGCTATCGAAGAACAGCGTGCAGCCAATCTGGAAATTGCCCGTTCGGCCAAATCTGCCAGCGACAGCACAGGGGATGCCGTTACCAGCATGTCATCCGTATCGAACGTTGTGCTTCAGACTTCCGAGGAAGCGGTTTCCGTGAACTCGGCGTCTGATCTCGTCTCTGAGGCCAGCTCAAATCTGGCAGAAGAGGTCGAGCGTTTCCTTGCCAGGGTCTCCGGTGACAGGGCCGGTGATCGAAGCGCAGCGTGACGGATGGACGACCATCGATGTGAAAAGATCAAGGGTGCCTCCGGGCACCCTTTTTTTGCCGGTTTTTCAGAACGCGCCGGATTTGTTGCCGGGACGTCTCGCTAAGAGGTCTCAGCCTGCATCCCGCTCTGCGATCCAGTCATGGTCTGGATGGTTTTGAAAGCGCCATTTGCGCATCGGGCCCGCCATGACATTCAAATAGTACATTTCATAGCCATAAGGTGCGCCGCATGGGTGGTGTCCCTTCGGAACCAGCACGACATCATGACTGTTCATGGAAATGGTTTCGTCCAGCATTCCGTCTTCAGTGAAAACCCGTTGGTGGCCATAGCCCTGGTCCGGGTTGAGACGATGATAGTAAGTCTCTTCCAGATAGGTCATGTCCGGAAAATTGTCCTCGTCGTGCCTGTGCGGCGGGTAGGACGACCAGTTGCCCGGGGGCGTGAATACTTCAGTGACCAAGAGGCTGTCGGCGACATCGGATTCTTCCATCGCAATTGGATAGATGTACCGTGTGTTCGCACCTTTGCCACGTGTGACCCTCTCGGGAACCGGCAAAACCCTGGCCGTATGACCTCCCTTGCCTGGCGCGGTGCACACACCGATGGTGCAGTCGGTCGTGGCGGTAGCCAACCAACTGGTTTCGTTTGGAACGTAAACGCTGTGCGGCGGCCGTTGCTCGAACACGTTCATGCGTTCGCCCTGCTCGCCGAAGTCTTTCCCGCCGGCAGAGATACCGGCCTTTCCTTCGACCATGACCAGGATCACTTCCCGGTCTCCTGTCGTTTCACTGGCCGTCTCGCCTGCTTTGAGGCGATAGAGCGAAAACCCTACATATCCCCAATCCTGTGACTTGGGGCCTCTGGCGCTCTCTACGGTGATGTCGTGAACCTTGCCATTGGTACCCGACGGTTTTCGCAGAAGGTCGCTCATGTCAGTTCCAATTCGTTAGCAATGGCCTTGAGCGTCTTAAGACCAAGGCTCTGGTATTTGAAAGGATTGTGGACCTCGGGGTCCTGCTCAGCCTCGATGACAATCCAGCCCCGATAACCGGCTTCCTTCAGGATCGTCAAAAGGGGGTGAAAATCTATGCCGCCTTCGTCGTCGCCCGGCACTGTGAAAACACCGGCCCGGACCCCGTCCATGAAGGATTTGCCATTCTCCCGGATATTCTTCATCACGGCGGGCCGTACGTTCTTGGCATGGAAGTGGCCGACCCTGTCAATATAGGTCCTCAGGACGGGTGCCGGATCCTCACCCTTGCTGCCGAAATAGCAGTGACCGGCATCAAAAAGCAGTTTTGTCGATGGGCCGGTGGCGGCCATGAAAGCATCGATTTGCGAAAGGGTTTCGACTACGGTTCCCATGTGGTGATGATAGACAAGATCAATGCCTTGCTGCGCACAAAAGGCCGCGAGTTCTTCAACCTTCGCACCAAAGATTTTCATCTCTTCTGCGCTCAGAACCGGGCTGGTGGAAATGTCTACATCGGACCCCTGGATGGTGTTTGAGGTTTCGCAGGCTATGCAAACCTTGCAGCCATTGTGCTTCAGTTTGTCCAGGTGCGGCTGGATCGCCTTCTTCTCATCCTCGACCGACTGGTCTAGGAGGTTGAGCGAATACCAGCCGGAGATGAACTTCAAGCCATGACTGCCGAGCAACTGTTTAAGCTCTTCCGGTTCATCCGGCCAACGGTGTCCGTTTTCAATACCGTCAAAACCGATTGCCGAAGCTTCCTTGAGGATCTGCTCTGTGGGAATGTGGGCACCGAGCGTCTGGTCATCATCGTTTGCCCAGGCAATCGGGTTGGCGCCGTAAAGGATCATGTTTTCTTTGTCCCTGATGAGGGTTAGTCGGCGCGTTGATCTTTGAGCGCGGCCAGATAGTTTTCGCGGGCTTCTTTGACTTCAGGCCGGGCGGATACCTCGGGAACGGCAACGTCCCACCAATGGCCACCTCCGGCTTCACCGGGGCCGTGCATCGGATCGGTGTCGATCACGATCACGGTAGGAACCTGCCTGGCCCTAGATGCCAGGATTTGATTTTCCAGGTCGGCAATGTCCTCCGCCTTTACCGCATGTGCACCCATGGAAGCTGCATGGGCAACAAAGTCGATCTCGGGCTGCACTTCAATATTGGCGCTCCGATAAAGATTGTTGAACTCGGCGCCACCGGTCCCCAATTGCAATCGGTTGATGCAGCCAAAACCGCGGTTGTCGGTCAGCACCACCGTAAAGGGGACCTGACGCATGACAGCTGTGGCAAGTTCGGAGTTGGCCATCATATAAGAGCCGTCGCCGACGAAGCAGACAACGTCCCGGTCGGGTTGCGCAAGCTTGACACCCATGGCACCGGCAATTTCGTAGCCCATACAGGAATAGCCATACTCCATGTGATAGCCACCCTGGGGTGCCTGCCATAAAAGCTTGAGCGCACCCGGCATTGTTCCGGCAGCACACATGGCGATGGTCTTTTCGTTTGCAGTGCGTTGAACCGCGCCGATCACCTCCGCATCAATTGGCAGGTAATCTTCTGATACATCGGACCGAGCGCAGCAGTGGGCATCGACCTTGGCAAGCCAATCGAGACGGGATTGCGGATCAAAAGCGCCTGATCGGTGGTCAGTGAGCGTTGCCGATAGCCGCTCAAGGCAGACCTTGGCGTCACCGACAAGACCGACCGCGCTGTGTTTGTCCGCGTCATAGCCTTGAACGTTTATCGAAACCAGTTTGCGGCTCGGGTCTTTGAACAGCGCCCACGAACCGGTCGTGAAGTCCTGAAACCGCGTGCCGACGCCAATGACAAGATCGGCTTTTTCCGCCAGTTCGTTGGCGGACGCGGCACCGTCGACCCCGGCAGCCCCAAAGTTCATCGGGTGAGACTGGGCCAGTGCTGATTTGCCTGCCTGGGTTTCGATAATGGGTATGGCGTGGCGGGTGGCGAAATCGGCAAGCGTTTCTTCGGCCTGCGAATACACGACACCGCCGCCGCAAACCAGCACCGGGCGTTCAGCGGCCTCGATCAGGGCTGCGACGTCAGAGACATCCCTGCTGTCAGGTTCGGGACGCCGGATACGCCAGACCTTGGGCTCAAAGAAGCTTTCAGGGTAGTCGAAGGCTTCGGCCTGAGTGTCCTGACAGAAGGACAGCGTGACAGGACCGCAATCGGCTGGATCGGTCAAGACACGGAGCGCACGCGGCAGCGCCGTGAGCAGCTGCTCAGGGCGAACAATCCTGTCGAAATAGCGAGATACGGGCCGAAAGCAGTCATTGGCCGAAACCGTACCATCGTCGAAATCCTCGACTTGCTGAAGCACCGGATCCGGCGCGCGCCCTGCAAAGATGTCGCCAGGGATCAACAGAACCGGCAGGCGATTGACATGCGCAAGTGCTGCTGCGGTGACCATGTTGGTTGCGCCCGGTCCAATCGAGGATGTGACCGCCATTGCGCGTCTGCGCCGCTTTGCCTTGGCATATGCGATGGCCGTGTGCGCCATGGTCTGCTCATTCTGGCCACGCCAGGTCGGCATCGTGTTGCCGGCTTGCTCCAACGCTTCGCCAAGGCCTGCGACATTGCCATGGCCGAATATGGCCCAGACGCCGTCGATGAAACGTTCGCCGTCTTCGTTCATTTGCGCTGAGAGATATCGGACCATGGCCTGCGCCGCGGTGAGGCGGAGAGTGTTCATGCAGGTATTCCTTGATGTTCGGAGGACTGCGAGTGCGCGCGTGCTTTGTCCCAGATTTGGCAAAGGCGCTCAAAGCGTTTGCTCATCTCGGCGACGGCGTCTTCATTGCCAAGTTCACCGGCAAGCCATTTGCGCGCCGCATCGGCAAATATGGTTCTACCGACAGCAAAGCCCTTGACGAGATCAAACTGTGCCGCTTCCGAAAAGCTTGCAGCCAGCTGGTCTTCAGGTGCATCCAATCCGAGGATGACGATGCCGCGCGTATTCGGATCGTTGTCGGTAATCGCCGTGCAAGCGCGCGACCAGGCCTCTTTTGTCGTCAGGGGTTCAAGCTTCCACCAGTCTGGATAAATGCCTACCTCATAGATACGTCGAATGACTTTAGCGGTCGTGTCATTATCAACGGTGCCAACCTTTGATGGAATAATCTCCAAAAGAAGTTCCAGACCATTTCGCCTGCACGCGGCAAAGAGACGTTTCAAGACATCTTCCTGCCGCGCCCTCAAGTCATCGGCGTCGTCTGGATGATAGAAGCACAGCACCTTGACGACATGTTCTGACGGCCATTCGGCCAGGCCGCCGAAATCGGGACCAATCTCCGGCTCCAGGCTCAACGGGCGGGAGGCTGGCCATTCAACAGGATGTCCGATCCACAGTCCTGTGCCGGCGGCTTTATAGAGGGCATCGCGGCCGAGCCGGCTGTCGCACAAAATGCCGTAGCCGGGTTTTCCATCTGCCACCTTGAGCGCCGCATCGAGACACAGGTTCTTGAAAAACCCCAGATGCTCGTGCGTAACACCGGCTTCATCCGCCATCTGTTCCAGCTGTATCCTGTGATCAAATGCAAAAACGCGCATGGTGGACCAGTCACCACCATGGGAGGTGTGCCGGTTGGTGGCCCAGTGGATCTGGTCCAGTTCCTTGTCTTTGCGCAAGGCCTTGTCCTTGACGCCGCGCTTGATGAAGAACTGAAGTTCTTCCCAGCTGGGGTAGGCTGGCGTGCAGCCGTGTCTGGAGACTGCGAAAGCGCCGCAAGCGTTGGCATAAGTCAGGGATGTGACCCAGTCGCAGCCTGTGATCCAGCCTTTGAGAAGACCGGACATGAAACCGTCGCCGGCCCCCAGCACATTGAACACTTCGATCGGGAAACCTGGCCCGGAGATGCCGTCATCGAGGCTTGAGGGAATGTCCTCTTCAAAAGCGACGGCGCCCATGGGGCCGCGTTTGCAGACGAGCGTTGCCCTGGATACCGCTCTGACATTCCTCAGGGCCTGCAACGTATCTGTCGTGCCGCCGGCAATGTGAAACTCTTCTTCCGTCCCGACAATCAAGTCAAACAGGTTCAGGGTCGATTGCAGTTTTGCGGTGACTTCATCTGAGGCGATGAAGCGGTTCTCGCCGTCGCCGTGACCTGAGAGGCCCCAGAGATTTGGCCTGTAGTCAATGTCGAGGGCCGTCTTGCCACCCGATTCACGCGCCAGTTTCAGCGCCTTCAGGACTGCTGCTTCGGTCTTGGGGTGGCTCAAATGTGTGCCGGTCGCAACAACAGCTTTGGCGGAGGCAATGAAGTCCGGGTCGATGTCGTCCTCACAGAGCGCCATATCCGCGCAGTTCTCACGGTAGAAAATCAGCGGGAACTGTTCCTGATCGCGAATTCCCAGAAGAACGAGCGCTGTCAACCGGTCCGGGTCGGTGATGACACCTTGGGTGTTGACCCCGTGGCGTTCCAGCTCCTCCCGGACAAAGCGGCCCATGTGCTCGTCGCCAACCCGGGTAATCAAACCGGACTTTAGGCCCAGACGGGCTGTGCCCGTCGCCATGTTGGTGGGCGAACCGCCGATATATTTGTTGAAGGACGACATGTCCTCCAAGCGGCCACCCACCTGGGCTCCATAAAGATCGACCGAAGACCGGCCGATCGTGATGACATCGAGTTTTTTCACGTGTGCATTCCGTCCGTTGCGAGACTGCTCTTCAAACCGTACCGCCGAGTGAGCCTTCGAGTTGGGCGAGTTCCTGTCCGCCTGCCATCATTTCCTGTAGTTCTTCTGCCTTGATGTCTCCGCGCTCAGCTGTTCCGAGTGTTTTTCCCCGGTTGAGGACTGTGAAGCGGTCTCCGACGGCCATGGCATGGCGGACATTGTGGGTGATGAAGACGACGCCGATGCCTTTTTTGCGGACCTTGTCGATTGTTGCGAGCACATTGGAGGTCTGGCGCACACCGAGGGCGGATGTCGGCTCATCGAGAATGAGGACCTTTGCCCCGAAATAAACCGCCCTGGAGATGGCGACCGTCTGGCGCTCACCGCCCGACAGGGTGCCGACGGCCTGGTCGGGCGAGCGCAGGTGAATGCCCATCTTGGCCATCTCGGTCAGGGTGACCTCGTTGGCCTCGGCAAAGTCGAAGAACTTGAACGGACCGACGCTCTTTCTGGGTTCGCGGCCCATCCAGAAGTTCCGGGTCACCGACATCAGCGGGATCATCGCCAGATCCTGGTAGACCGTTGCAATGCCGGCCTCCATGGCATCGCGGGGCGTTGAGAAGCTGATCTCCTTGCCATCGATCAGGATCTTGCCGCGGGTGGGCTTGTGCACGCCGGACATGGTCTTGATGAAGGTGGACTTGCCGGCGCCGTTGTCGCCGAGCAGGCAGTGGCACTCGCCGGCCTTGACGGAGACGGAGACGCCGTTGAGGGCAATCACCGGGCCGAAATGCTTCTCGATGTCGACCAGTTCGATCAGGGGAGCTGTGTTTGCATCGGGCATCTCAACGTTCTCCTGTGATCATGCGGCGGATATAGGTGTTGAGGATCACGGCAAGCAGCAGGATCACCCCGAGGAACACCCGGAAGAGCGAACTCTCCACGCCGGCAAAGAACAGGCCCTGCTGGACGACGCCGAAGATCAGCGCGCCCAGGGCGGCCCCGATGACCGAGCCGTAGCCGCCGGTCAGAAGCGCGCCGCCGATGACCACGGAGATGATCGCCTCGAACTCCTTCAACAGACCGCGGTCGGCGGCCGCCGAGCCGAACTCCATCACCTGACAGGTGGCAAAGACGGTGGCGCAGAAGGCGGTGAACATGAACATGGAGATCTTCACCTGGCTGACCGGCACGCCGACATAGCGGGCGGCCTGTGCATCCCCGCCGGAGGCAAAGATCCAGTTGCCGAAGCGGGTACGGGTCAGAAGAATGTGGCCGAAGACGATGAGGGCAATGGCCCAGATCATCAGCATGGGAATGCCCTCGACCACGGGCAGACCGGCCTTGGGGCCGGCCACGAAGGTGCCGACAAGGCCCAGATCCGCCAGCCAGACGAACACCCCGGAAAAGACCTTGCCGCCGAACAGCCAGGCGATCGGATCGCCCTCGGCAATATCCTTGACGCCACCGATGATGGTCTTGCGGGTGGTGGCAATGGCAATGAAGATCGTCAGGCCGCGCAGGATATAGAGAAAGGCGAGGGTGACGATGAAGGAGGGCAGGCCGGTCTTGATGACCAGATAGCCGTTGAGGGCGCCAATGCAAAGGGACAGGGCGAAGGCGACCAGAATGGCAAACCAGACGGGAAAGCCCCACTGCACGCTCATGAGAGCGATGATGATGCCGGAAAAGCCGATCATGGAGCCGACGGACAGGTCGAACTCGCCGGCGATCATCAACAGGCAGGCGCCGACGGCGATGATGGCGAACTGGGCGGAAACGGTGCCCCAGTTGATGATGCCCTCGGCGGCGAACATGCCGCTGTCGCTGGCAATGCCGAGGAAAAACATGAATACGAGAATGGTGCCGCAAATGGCGCCGAGCTCTGGGCGGATCAACGCCTTGCGCATGCGAGACATCTCGCGGACGCGTTCGTCTTTCTCTGGTTCTGGTGGGGCTGCCGTTTGGGTCTCAGCCATGATGTCCTCCTGCGTGCCGTGTGGCCGGCCGCCTTGTGAAGCAGGATAGGCCCGCTTCCATGCGGCCCGGCCGCAGAACAATGTTCCGGATGAAGCGCGCTCGACTTCGATAAAGGAGCGCTTGGGTTACGTTCTTAAGAAGGGAGAGGCGGGGGAACCGCCTCTCCAGTCGACCGCTCGGGCGGCCACTGCCTTAGCGGTACTCGCCGGCGAATTCTTCAACCTTCGCCAGAGCGTCCTTGGTGATGAACCCCGGGCCGGAGTTGATGTTGTTGCCCGGAAGCACACCATAGCGCTGGTAGTTGGCCAGAACGATCACCGGCAGGTAGGCCTGCAGGAACGGCTGCTGGTCAATGCCCCACTGAATGGTGCCGTCCTTGATCGCCTTGACGATCTCGGTGCCCAGATCAAAGGTGCCGAAGTAGATGTCGCCGGCTTTGCCCATTTCCTGAAGCGCCTGGATGGTCGGGTCCGCGGAGGTCGGGCCGAGCGTCAGGACAGCTTCGGTGTCCGGGTTGGCCAGAAGATACGCCTTGACCTTGTTCTTGATCTCGGCCGGATCCTGGCCACTGTCGATCATGCTGGTGCCCAGATCCACACCCAGACCGTCGGCAAAGCCGCGGCAGCGCTCGCCAACCACAGGGTTGGAAACAACGTGGTTGACACACAGAAACGAGCCAACGCCATCACGCTTGGCGCGCTGACCGGCTGCAAGACCGGCATCATACTCAGGCTGGCCGACATACATCAGCGCACCGACATCGGCTGCCTGCTCAGGCGTGCCGGAGTTGATGATGATCACGGGAACACCCTTGGCAACCGCGTTCTGGATCGGCCCGGACAAAACGTCAGGATCGGCAAGCGTGGTGATGATGCCGTCCGGGTTGGATGCAGCAGCCTGCTCGATGATGCGCGCCATGTCCGCAATGTCGCCTGTCGGCGGATTGCGATACTCAACCTCAGCACCAACATGCTCACCGGCAAGCGCAAGACCGTTCTTGATCGTGTTCCACCAGCTGTCGCTGTCCGGCGCATGGCTGACAAGAACAAAACGCTCACCATCCGCAACCGCAGTGCCGCTCAGTCCCGTAAACGCAATCGCGGCCGTCGCAAAGGCGATCAATGTCTTCTTCATAAGTTCCTCCCAAAACAAACCTCGCGGTTCAGACATCTTTCTGCCCGCGATTTCATAACTCGGTGTGGCTTGAGATCTAAAAGCCACTTTTGGAATTTAAATTCTATTTTTTTCTCATTGCAACAGAAATTTTCCAAAAATGTCATTTCCGGTTTCGTTCGGCTCCAACAGAGACTGCCAGAGCAATCGCCAGGGACAGGCTCGCGGACAATGCGCGAAAGGCGCCGACATCAAGTTCGGAGACAAGCAGCTGGATGGCCTTCAGACGGGCGAGCGGGCTTGTGACCACGTCCGTGATTGCCACGATATCGGCCCCTGATGCGCGGGCGCTGGTGGCCATGTCGATTGTCATTTCCGTATAGGGTGCAAAGGTCACCGCTATGACCGCATCGTTGGGCCGGATCAGGTGTTCCATGTTGATATTGGCGATGCCGGAATGGAGGACCGCCGGAACATCCATTTTCTCAAATGCATACGCAAGATAGGAGGTGACCGGAAAGGCGCGGCGAAAACCGATCATGTGAATTGTTTCCGCGCGGGAAAGCACATCGACCGCCTGTTGTAGAGCCGCAGAATCCACGGTCGTCAGCAGGTTTTCCAGCGAGGCTCTTCCGACCTCGACAAACTCAGCAAGCAAGGCAGAAGGAGACTCGGTGCCGTGGTCGCGAAGCTTGGCGAGTCTGGTCGCATAATCGGGCCATTTCTGGGAATAGTGCGAGCGAAACAATTTCTGCATCTGCGAGAAGCCCGAGAACCCCATCTCCTGGCAAAATCGCATGACGGCAGAGGGTTGAACGTCAGCTCCTTCTGCAAGTTCGGCAACTGTTGAAACGGCGACACGGTCCGGATTTGCTGCAATGAAATCGGCAAACTGCTTGAGCCGCTTGGGAAGCCGGTCTGCGGATCCGCCCAGCCGTTTGAAGAACCCGTCGATTGTTTCAGGGGCAGTGGTTGCAGAAAGCGGCTCCGGGCTCATATCGTTCATCTATTTCTTCTTTTCCTGCTTGACACATTCCGTGTAAAGTGATTTTGGAATTTTTATTCTAAATTGGCAAGCCGTTGGATCCACTCGCGTGCTGCCGTCCATCCGGGAGGAAAACAAATGGCAACTCAGGTCGCTCTGCTGGGAGCAGGACGGATTGGCAAGGTGCACGCCAAGGCCATCGACGCGGTTGACGGAGCCATGCTGGTTGCCGTCGCCGACGCATTTCCGGAAGCTGCAGAAGCACTTGCACTAGCCTATCAGGCACGCGTTGCAACGATTGATGAGATTGCAACAGCCAGTGATGTCGATGCAGTGATCATTTGTACGCCTACAGATACACATGCGGATCTGATCGAACAGTTTGCAAAAGCCGGGAAGGCGATCTTTTGCGAAAAGCCGATTGACCTGTCCATTGAGCGGGTCAAATCCTGCCTCAAGACGGTTGAAGACCATGGTGCGACACTCATGTTGGGCTTCAATCGTCGTTTTGACCCTCATTTTTCTGCTGTTCGCGACGCTATCGTGGGAGGCCGTATCGGCGATGTCGAGATGGTACAGATCACATCACGTGACCCAGGCGCACCACCACCGGGATACATCCAGTCTTCGGGTGGGATATTCCGCGATATGGCTGTTCACGACTTCGATATGGCAAGATTCCTGCTCGGTGAAGAATTCACCACCGTTTATGCAACCGGTTCGGTTCTGGTCGATCCTGAAATCGGCAAGCTTGGCGACTACGACAGCGCAACCATCGTGCTGACGACTGCGTCCGGCAAACAATGCTCGATATCCAACTCACGCCGTGCGACCTACGGATACGATCAGCGGATCGAAGTGCATGGTTCCAAGGGAGCTGTTTCCGCGGAGAACCAGCGGCCGGTTTCCATCGAGGTCGCAACCGCAGACGGATATCTGCGCCCGCCTTTGCACGACTTTTTCATGACGCGTTATACCGAGGCCTATGCCGCTGAAATCAAGGCATTTGTCGAAGCCATCGAAAACGGGACGGCACCATCGCCAACCGGTGAAGATGGGCTGAAGTCGCTGATTTTGGGTGAAGCTGCATTGAAATCCGTGGCAGAACGGCGAGCGGTTGGAACTGACGAAATCCAATAAGGACTGCTGGTTTCGCCCCCGTTCAAGAGACGTGTCGGCACAAATTGTCATCAAACTCGGCAACAGAATTTTCAGGAGAACCGGGACATGGATACGCTCGGCATTGGTCTGATCGGCACAGGCTTCATGGGCAAGTGTCATGCGCTCGCCTATGGATCGGTGAAAGCTGTCTTCGGCGGCGTTCCCGATATTCGGCTGGAGGTATTGTGCGATGTTCCGGCGGACAAGGCGGAGACACTTGGCAAACAGTTTGGGTTTAAGCGCTCTACGGACCACTGGGAAAATCTGATTGGCGATCCCAAGGTCGACATTGTCTGCATCACGACACCGAACAAGGTGCACAAGGATATGGCGATGGCCGCGCTGGAAGCCGGCAAGCACGTGCATCTGGAAAAGCCGATGGCACTGACGTTGCAGGACGCGACGGCAATGCTGGAACTGGCGAACAAAACAGGTGCCAAGACGATCGTCGGCTACAACTATCTCCACAATCCGGCAATTGCACACGCACGCAAATTGATTGCGGACGGGGCCATCGGCCGAATTGTACATTTCCGTGGCATGGTCGATGAAGATTATCAGGCAGATCCCGATCTTGCCTGGACCTGGCGGGCCACCAAGGAAGGGGCAGGGCTAGGTACACTTGGAGACCTCGGCTGTCATCTGATCTCGCTGGCGGTTGCCATGGTCGGTCCGATCGACAATCTGGTCGCGGAGACCAAGACCGTCCACGTGACCCGACCGATGGGAGATGGGTCAGACGAGCGCAGGCCCGTCGAGAATGAAGACATTGCGTCGGCCCTGTTGACCTTTGCAAATGGTGTGCACGGTGTCGTTTCGACTTCCCGCAGCGCGTGGGGCCGCAAGAGCTACATCTCCTTCGAGGTGCATGGCACGGAAGGCATGATCACGTTCGATCAGGAACGTATGAACGAGTTGCGGCTCTACCAGAACAAAGGCCCACAGTCCGAGCAGGGGTTCAAGACACTGTTGAGCGGACCTGCGCATCCACCTTACGGTCAGTTCGTTCCGGCCCCCGGTCATCAACTTGGATTCAACGATCTCAAGGTGATTGAAGCCAACGAGCTGTTGCGTGCGATTCAGGATGACCGCCCCGCATCGCCGTCGTTTTCAGAAGCGCTTCATTTCGAAAGCGTGATCCACGCGATTGCCGAGTCCGGCGCAACCGGCAAACGCGTGAAGCTTTGAAGTCTTTTTTCAGCACCGTGTCGGGCTGGGTTGATCTGGCTTTCTGAAGTCAGAACTTGTTCAATCGAGCCGATTTGAATTTCCGATGATCCAGAGCCCCCGGCAGTTTTCCGAGGAAGTGCGTACGAGACCGTTTTCAGGAAGGCAAACGCGGAACGGTTCGCCAGTGACGTGCCTAAGGCCTGAGGTTTGTCTATCCAGGCTCAGGCGCTATACATTTTCATGAAGCCCAACTGACGGGCGGGTGCGACCCGCCTGGATCTCCATTCGCCTATCGGGAGTTGCCTTTGGCCAAAGTGCTAGTTCTGTTTGCTCATCCCAGGCCCGATCGGTCCGAGGTGAATCTGCCCCTCTTTGAAACTGCGCAGAATGTTCAAGGTGTCACGGCGGTCGATCTTTACGCCAGATATCCCGATTTCAGCATCGATGTCGACAGCGAGCAAGCCCAGTTGATCGCACATGATGTGGTTGTCTTCCAACATCCACTCTATTGGTATTCCGCCCCTTCGATCATGAAGGAATGGCAGGATCTGGTTCTGGAACACGGGTTTGCATACGGCCTCCACGGCAAGGCTCTTCACGGCAAAGCATTCATGAATGCGATCACCGCAGGTGCGATGTCCGAAGCTTACTCCACAGAGGGGATGAACCACGCTGATCTGCGCAGCCTGTTGGCGCCGTTTGAAAAGACCGCCGACCTTTGCGGCATGCGTTATCTGGCTCCATTTGTGATGTATGGCGCAGGCCGTGCACAGGAAGACAACAGGCTGGACATACACCGCAACGGCTATGACGACCTTCTGAAAGCCCTTGTCGCGGACCGGCTTGATCTGGACAAGGCCACTCATGCGTCCGTGCTGACAGATGTCCTGGACGATTTCATCCTAAAAGGGGAGGTCGTCTGATGGGTCTCTTAGGCGACGCTTTCGTTTATTTGTGTGCAGCCGTCATTGCTGTACCAATTGCCAACCGGCTCGGCCTTGGTTCCGTCCTTGGATACCTGATAGCAGGTGTCGTGATTGGCCCGATCCTGGGAATTGTCGGGAAGGAAACAGCCGACGTTCAACACTTTGCAGAGTTTGGCGTCGTGATGATGCTGTTTCTGGTCGGGCTGGAGCTGCGGCCGGCAATACTCTGGAAAATGCGCCAGCAACTGATTGGCCTTGGCGGTCTTCAGGTCGTCGGCACAACTGCTGTCTTCACAGGGATCGGCTACCTCTTCGGGCTGTCCTGGCAAAGCGCGGTTGCTCTTGGAATGATCCTGGCGCTTTCCTCAACCGCAATCGTTCTGCAAACACTGAACGAAAAGGGGTGGATGAAAACCCAGGGCGGTCAGAGTTCGTTTTCCGTCCTCTTGACCCAGGATATCGCCGTTATTCCGATGCTGGCTGTTCTGCCGCTCCTGGCTGCCGGCAACGGTATTGGCCATGACGAGGCGCATGGGTCCGATAGCCATGGCGATGCCGCCGCGCATGGCGGTGAGGCACTCGCCTCACTACCCGGTTGGGCGCAAGCGTTGATCATTCTTGCTGTCATTGCGGCGATCATAATTGCCGGCCGCCACCTGCTGCGACCCGTTTTCCGTTTCATTGCCGAAGCGCGTCTGCGGGAAATCTTCACGGCAACCGCGCTTCTGCTTGTGATTGGAATTGCGCTCCTGATGGATTTTGTCGGCCTTTCGCCCGCCCTCGGAACGTTTCTGGCCGGCGTCGTTCTGTCCGACAGCGACTACCGTCATGAGCTTGAAGCTGACATTGAACCCTTCAAGGGTCTGTTGCTCGGATTGTTTTTCCTGACAGTCGGCGCAGGCATCGACTTCGGATTGTTGTTCGGCGCGCCGTTGACGATCTTCGGACTTGCCGTCGGGCTGCTTTCGGTCAAGTTCGCTCTGCTCTTCGCACTCGGCACGATCTTCAAGCTCAAGGGCGCCGATCGTTGGCTGTTTGCGCTCGGGTTGGCGCAGGCCGGTGAATTTGCCTTTGTCCTATTCGGATTTGCAGCCGGCAGCGGTGTCCTGGAAACGGGCATTCTCCAGACGATGACGCTCGTGGTCGCCATATCGATGGTTCTTACTCCCGCTCTTTTCATTTTCTACGAAAAAGTGGTCGCGCCGCGTGCGGTGGCAACCTCGGACCGGGAGCCGGACAAGATCGACAGCCGAGGGCGGGTGGTCGTTGCCGGAATGGGGCGATTTGGACAGATCGTTTCCCGCATGCTTCTGACCAGCGGATATGATGTGGTCATTCTCGATCATGATCCTCAAACAATCGACAATCTTTCCCGGATCGGCATTCGGACATTCTATGGGGATGCGACACGGCCGGACCTTTTGCATGGTGCCGGGCTCGAGGATGCGGATCTTTTCATTGCCGCCGTCGATGATCGCGACAAGCAAACTCTGATGGTTGAACACGTCGCCAAGACCTATCCCAGGGTGAAGATCCTGGCGCGGGCAAGAGACCGGCATCATGTCTATGAGCTTGAAAATGCCGGTGCGCACTATGCCGAACGTGAAGTCTTCGAGGGGGCCTTGGCACTTGGCCGCAGAGCCTTCACCGAACTTGGGCGCCACCCCTTCCGGGCACGGACCAAGGCTCAGGAGTTTCGTCATCACGATCTCGCGATGCTCGACGATCTTCGCGCCAACTACAATGACGGCGGCGTCGACACATCCTATATCGATGCGATGCGCGCCCATTCCGATACGCTGTTTGAAATCATGCGGGTTGACCGCGGCGACGAACGGCACGAACGCACGGAACGGGGCTGGAACCCACCGCCGAAAGGTGATGCGACCTTGTAAATGGTCGTAAAGGAGAAACCTGATGACAGACGCAACCGGTCAGGAAACTGATCCAGTTTTGCAAATCGATATCGTTTCCGACGTGGTTTGCCCGTGGTGCGTTGTCGGCTTCAAGCAACTCGAACAGGCCATCGCGCAAACCGGCGTTTCAGCAGCCGTCAAGTGGCACCCGTTTGAACTCAATCCGGAAATGGCTTTGGACGGTGAGAACCTCAGGGAGCATATCATGCGCAAATACGGTTCCTCAGAGGAGCAGTCCAATGCCGCGCGCGAACGGCTGACGGATATCGGCAAAGGACTTGGTTTTGAGTTTCGCTTCACCGATGACATGCGCATGGTCAACACCTTCAAGGCTCATCAACTCATTCACTGGTCAGGACCGCAAGGCAAGGAACACCAGCTCAAGATGGCGTTGTTCCAGGCCTATTTTCAGGAGCGGAAGGACCTAAACAACGATGAGGTGATTGCCGATGTGGCGGCTGATATCGGATTGGACCGCAGCGAGGCGCTGGACGTTTTGCAGGACGGCCGCTTTGCGGAAACAGTCCGTCAGGAAGAGGCATTCTGGACCGGAAACGGTATACACGGCGTTCCCGCGGTTATCTTTGATCGCAAACACCTGGTCAGCGGTGCGCAGGGAACCGAGAACTACGCCTCGATCATCCAGCAGCTGGTGACCGGGCAGGCCGCTCAGTGAAGAGACTACCCGGATATTCGCGTTGCACACCTTGATGGACACGGCTTCCTTATGCCGTTGCAAATTTCAGCCGGTCCAAAGACTTCAGAGTGTTTCGAACAGCACACCGGCGGCATCGATCGGACCTGCCGGCGTAACATCGGGTGTAGCGCCGTAGTTCGTCCAGATCCTGATGTTGCCCGCATCGCGGCAACGGACACCTCCTGAAAGGTTGAGGGTTTCAAGGCGTGTCTCGGCACAAAGCATCTTGAAAATCCGTTTCCACGCAATGTCATCGCACCAGCCACCGACATAGGTCAGATTGGATTGTCGCATCGCGGCGATCTGCCCATCTTCGAGTTCCAGAACCGTCTCTGCAGAGCCTTCCAGTTCTTCACGATATGAGACAAAATTTCCACCGCCTTTTAGAGGCATGGGCATGTCGGAACGCATGCTTTCAACGCGTGTTACCGTGACCTCGAGGTCCGGCATGTCCGGGGAAGCGGTACAGGTATTACCATGTCCGCATTGCGGGCAGCTGTCCGTGGTCCGAGCACGACTTCGGCATTGCTTTCGGCGAGCGCTTTCTTGAGATCCTGCGACATGTAGATCAATCCGGGTGCGGCAACGATCTTGTAGCCTGAAAAGTCCCTTGTTTCTCCTCTCAAGATATCTACGGAGAGGCCCAGGCCGCGGAGCGCCTTGTAAACGTCGAAGACAAGCTGAAAGTAACTCAGGCCGGAACCATGTGGCTGGGTCGCCCAAGCAAAGTCCGCGTCATAGTCAAAAATCAACGCAACAGGTGCCCGGGAAGTCCCCACATCAGGTGCGTCGCGCAACTCGTTCCAGACCTGGCGTGCTTCGGTCAGGGCAGGTGCATCGGCGTTGTCGGGGCGAAGCATGCCGGCATGCATCTGTTCCTGGGCAAACGGGGCTTGCCGCCAGCGGAAATAGCAAACGGCTTCAGCGCCATGTGCATAGGCTTCCCATGCCCACAAACGCATCATGCCTGGCAGCGGTGCCGGATTGTAGGGCGCCCAGTTTACCGGCCCGGGTTGTTGTTCCATCACCCACCAGCGTCCTTTGCCGGTCGAGCGATAAAGATCGTGGTGAAATGCCTGAAAGTCCGGATCGCCTTGCCGGGCAAATAAGCGCTGATGCTCGGATGTCGCACCAACACGATCTTCCAGGAAACCGAGGGGATAGCTGTCCCAGGTTGCAATATCCAGGTCATCGCCGACCTTGAAATGATCGAACTCCGTGACACGCCCCATGAAGTTGTGACTGATCGGTGCGTCCGAGTGGCGGCGAATGATGTCGACCTGGCGCTTGTTGAACGCAACGATCTGATCGGAAGAGAACCTGCGGAACGCCAGACTGTTGGACGGATTGGGTTCGGTAACGGTCAGGTTGGGCAGGTCGATAGCGTCAAAGGATCCATATTCCATCGACCAGAAGACATTGCCCCAAGCGCGGTTCAGAGCTTCGATCGAGCCGTAACGGCGGGCCAACCAGGCACCAAATGCCTTTCTTGCCGCGTCTGAATAAGACAGCACGGTGTCATGGCAGCCATACTCGTTATCGGTCTGCCAGGCGGCAACATAGGGACTGTCGCCATAGCGTTCGGCAAACAGTTGAACGATCCGATCGCTTTCAAGCTGAAAGCCTTCGTGCGAGAAACAGTAGTGGCGGCGGGATCCGAATTTGCGTGGATGACCACTTGCGTCAACCGCGAGCATGTCTGGATGTTTTTCGATCATCCATTGAGGGGGGTCGCAGTCGGAGTGCCGAGCACGACTTTCAAGCCGGCCTTCCCGAGCACTTCAATTGCCCGGTCTAGCCATTCGAATTGCAGATCACCCGGTGCCGGTTCAAGCCGGGACCAGGCGAACTCGCCAATCCGGACCCAAGTCAGTCCGGCATCGGCCATACGCCGTGCGTCGGCCTCCCAGATCTCCTCCGGCCAATGCTCCGGATAGTAGCAGGTGCCCAGGGTACGTTTCATAGTGTTGCCTACAAAATAATCCGATGTTCAAGCTGACCGCGCGTGCCGGTCTGAGCAAAAAATGTCTGGCCTTCGTCTTCACCGTTCAGGCCGACCGACGCAGAGGTCGCAAAGAGTGTTTGAAGCTCTGCCCCACCAAAGGCCGGGCAGGAAATCTGTTTGGCAGGGAAACTGATTTCCTCGACAAACTGGCCGCCAGGTGAGTAACGCGCGATACGGTTTGCGCCCCATTGAGCGTTCCACAAATAGCCCTCACTGTCGACCACCGCCCCATCGGGATTCAAGTCTTCTTCAGTAAGATCGACGAAGAGCGTGGGTGTGCCTGTAGGCCAGCCGTGGTCGTCCAGCATCACCTGCTGGATCGTTTGGGTATCCGTGTCAGAGAAATAAGCCTTGTTGCCATCAGGTGAGAAACAGATGGCATTGGTAATGGTGATGCCACTGAAGAGCTTGCGCAGTTCTCCTTTGTAAAACCGGTAGATGGACCCCGCACCAGCTTCCGCTTCGATGCCCATGGTGCCGATCCAGAAACCGCCTTTCGGGTCCGCTCGGCCATCATTGGACCGGGTGACCTCATTGTCTGCCTCCATGTCGCAAAGCTTCATGGATGCTTGCGTGTCGAGATTGAAGAGGAACAGTTTGCTGGCGCTTGCGATCAAGAGTTCCGTCTTGCTCACCCAGCCGGCCGCAGAGACATATTCATCGAACTCCCAAGATTTGGCCGTGCCGTTTTCCCGGGACATAAGCTTCTTGTTCAAAACGTCGAACCAGAATAGTTGCTGGCGCTCAGGATGCCAAAGCGGACCTTCGCCGAGCTTGCACTGGCGTTCATCAAAAATGGTTGTCATTGAAATTACTCGCTGGCTGAAACGGCCTTGTCATAGGCGGAAACGATCTTGTTGGCCCGGTCTTGGATCTCCTCGACCGAAAAACCGGGCTTGAACAGAGCCGTTCCGATGCCGAAGCCCGCGGCGCCAACATTGATCCAGTCAGCAAAATTATCAGGCCCAGCGCCGCCGACGGCATAAGTTGCCGTGCCCTTCGGCAAAACAGCCAAAAGTGCCTTCAGTCCGTCAGGGCCGACGAGGGACGCGGGAAAAAACTTCAGGCCATCCGCGCCGTTGCGCAGTGCCGTGAAACTTTCCGTTGGTGTCATCACACCCGGAAAGGACGACATGCCTTCTGCCTTGGTGGCTCTGATTACTTCGGGGTTGCAATCCGGTGAAACAATCAATGTTCCGCCGGCAGACTTGACGTTGCGCACCTGCTCCGGTTCCAGAACCGTACCCGCGCCGATCTCCGCATCGCCTCCAAAGGAAGTAACCATGGACTCGATGCTTTTGAGCGGGTCGGGTGAATTGAGTGGCACTTCAATGCGGGTTATGCCCGCAGCAATCAGGCATTCTGTGACGGGCAATGCCTCGTCAGGTGTCAGGCCCCGCAAGATGGCAATCAGATTGCGGCTCATGATGTCTCCCTTGCATAGCAAGAAAAGGCGAGGGTCAGTCCTCGCAGAGTGATGGAATCCGCGTCCAGCAACCTGGCATCTTTTCCAAGGCATTGCAGAGCGGCGTGATAGGTTCCGGCGATCTTGCTGCTGCCGAGAATGGCAACGTCCGCAAGGTCGAATTCGTCCCTGATGGAGGCAAGTTCGGCACCGATTAACAATCCCGACAAACGCCCTGTGGCTTGCGCGGGGGTCTGGCCGGCAACCAGACTTGCCGCGCGAATGCCAAACAATTCGGAAGCGAAGACTTTCGGGTCCTGGAGAACGCGCAGGACGGCGTCCCTGAACGCGGCAGTGTCGAATTCAGTTTCGGACAGACCATGGCGAAGCACGGACCGATGTCGATACAGTGCAAAGGTCTCGCCGGTCATGCAGGTCCGGAAGCGTTCGACGGTCCCCGATTTGAGTGTGACCCATTTCGTATGTGTTCCAGGCAGGCACAGAGTTCCGGAAAAACCCGGCTGATCTGCCAGGTAGCCTGCGATCTGGGTTTCCTCGCCGCGCATGACATCCGCTGGGCTCACTTGTTTGAGGCCCGGCAGAATATGCACATCCAGGCGTGGATCTGAGGTCTTGACGCGTGTCGCGTCGGCAATCGAGGGGGCGCGCAGGGAACAGACATATAGGGCGCCTCGGCCCAGCCCTGACGCGAGCCGGCCATGCCGCAAACGATGACCGGCACGTTGCCCTGGGTTGGCAGAACGTCTGCGATCAGGTCGAGCAATGCTGGTTCAAATTCTGCCGGCGAGAGTTTGCCCATGCCCCTGTCGGAGCCGCGATGGATCAGAATATCACCGGTATTGCTCAACGCCCAAACGCGCAGGTTGGTTGTTCCCCAATCCGCAGCAATCCAGGAAATTTCGGTTTGTGTTGTCATCCCGTCACCACGACACCACCGTCCACAACCAGCGCCTGTCCGGTCATAGCCCGGCTGGTTTTGGAGGCAAGAAACAGAACCGGTTCGGCAATGTCTTCCGGCGACAGCTCTTCCTTCAGGCACTGCCGATCAATATGTGCGCTGAGAGCTTCCGGGGTCACCCAAAGATCTTTCTGCCTTTGGGTCAGAACCCAGCCGGGAGCAATGGCATTCACCCGAATCTTATCCGGACCGAATTCGCGCGCCAGGCTGCGCGTCATCCCGTTAATGCCGGAATTGGCGGTGGTGTAGGCCGCGTAGCCGGCATTGCCCATCATATAGGAAATTGACGTGAAATTTACGATGGAGCCACCACCGGCGGCTCTCATGCCGGCAACCACATGCTGGCAAGCGAAGAAATAAGCCTTCAGGTTGATCGCTTGCGACCAGTCCCAGAATTCTTCATCGACTTCCTCAGAAGCATGACGCTTGTCATTTGCGGCATTGTTCACCAGGACAGTGACCGCGCCATGCGCCTCAGCTGCCTTGTCAATTGCGCCTTTCAGGGCAGGGATGTCGGTAATGTCGCATGAGACGAAGAGTGGCCGAACGCCGTGTTTTCGTTCCATCTCGTCGCAGAAATCAGACGCATCTGACCGCTGTACAAAAGCAACCTTGGCGCCTTGAGACATGAAGGCGTCAGTCAATGCTGCTCCGATGCCGGAGCCGCCACCAGTGATGAAGACCGAAGCACCGTCAAGATCCGGAAATGTAGCGTGCATGGGACCATTGCCTTTGTTTGTGTTGGCGGCCTTCGCCGATAATTTCAAATGCGCCTAGACGCCTATAGCCTCTGACCTTCCAGCACCCAGATCGTCTCCGGGAAGCGCCAGGGAAGGATAAGCCCGTGCGTTACGAGGTAGCGCCCACTGACCTCGATGTCTTTTTCTTTCAACAGTGGATTGCCGCGGGAGAGCCTCGGGGCTTCATTCCTATTGGCAAGCGAAACACTGTACATCGCGTCCGGATCCAGTCCTGTCAATCGAACAGGGTGTGGAAGGATCTGGTCGGATGTGCGCGCCAATACCGCAAACACGACGAACCGGCTGCCGTCTCTTGCCATTTGCTGTTCGGCAATGACTGCGGGATCGGAACTGTCCAGGCGATGAATGTCTGCCTGCATTGTCCAGTGCCGATTGGCTTTCCACCAGTTGGTGGCATCGCACAAAGTGGCAGTCTCGGCATCGTCCAGTTCGCGCGGGTCCATCTCGAACCCCATATGCCGCTGGGCTGCGGTCCAGGCGCGGAGTTTCATGTCGAGGACGCGTCCTGACGTGTGGCAGCGCCGTGGGCCGACGTGTGAGCCTGTAACGGAGCCCGGTAAAAAGAGCGCCGCGTCGTGCTGGATCCGCTGGCGTTCCAACGCATCGTTGCTGTCGGACAACCACACACGCTGAGTGCGTTCCAAAATGCCGAAGTCGACACGGGCACCACCGGAGGCGCAACTTTCTATCTCTACATCGGGAAAGTTGGCACGCAACCGATCCAGCAGTTCATAGACGCCAATCGTCTGTGCCGCTGCGACGATCGGCAGAACCCTGTTGTGATCCCATTTGATGTAACCGATGTCGTTGTTTTTCAGGATGTCGGCGATCCGGTCATAGAGATAGGACCTGACGTCCTCACGGGACATGTCCAGCACCAGTTGCTGACGACCGCGCGTCTGGTCCTTGCGGCCCAGAATCCAGTCGGAATGAGCGCGATACAAATCACTGTCCTCATTGATCATTTCCGGTTCGAACCAGATGCCGAATTCCATGCCGAGCGATTTGACGTGATCGATCAACGGGGTCAGCCCATCGGGATATTTCCGGTCGTCGACGAACCAGTCGCCCAGAGAGGAGGTGTCGTCGTCCCTTCGACCGAACCAGCCATCGTCGAGAACAAACCGCTCGGCTCCCAGTTCCGCTGCGTGGCTCGCGATGGATTTTAGCTCGGAGATCTTGTGATCGAAATAGACAGCTTCCCAGCAATTGTAGTGGACGGGTCTGGGCGATCTGGCACCCGTCACCATCCGGTCACGCGCATACCGCTGAAATTGAATTGCAGCGCCGTTGAGCCCTTCGGCCGAATAGGTGGCGTAAAGGGCTGCGCTCTGGAAGGATTTTCCCTTTTCCTTGCTTGAGGAAGCGTGACCGAACTGGATGTGGCGTCGCCCGTCGGCTAGCTCCTCGGCGACCATCTTGTGACCGCCAGACCAGCCATAGTGGAACGAGTAGGCCTCTCCTTGCGTGTTGGTCGTGGCTCCATTGCAGACTATCAGGCCTGGAAAATGGGCATGATCCGTCCGTCCCGTCCGGTTGTCTCTGACACGAGCGCCAGGTGAAAACTGTAGGCGTCTGGTCAGGAACTCGGCACACCATCGCCCGGAAAATTCGATCATCTCACCTGTGTGTGCAGGCACGGGTACGACAGGCGCCGCCAACCAGTCCACCAGGATGACATTCGAACTTTCGAGACGGGTCTGAAGCTTGAAGAGTGACGCTTCGGCCGTCAGTGACAGGTCAAACACAATGGTCAGGCCATGATGACTGTCACTGTATTCAAGTCTCAAGCCGTTTTCAGTTGCGGTTTCGTTTTCGAACAAGAAGGCCGGAACCAGTATATTCCCGTCGGTATCGCGGATCGACAGGCCGGCATGGCCCGTAAATGTTTGCGATGCTTCCGGGCTCAAGCTGATCCCTGCGTTCCGATCCACCATTCCGCCAGTCACATCTGTGAGAGAAGCCGCGGCAAGTAACTGGAGATCGTCTTTGCCCGGTAGAGCCGGGCCCCAATAGATCACTTCCGGCAGGCGGCCCGCAAAGCTGGCGAGAACCAGACTTTGACGGGCATCACCAAGATGCCACGTCTTAGCCTGCATTTCCGGCCTTTCCTGTTGCTTCGGTTGCTGGCTGAACCGCCCGGAGACCGTGGATCATTTCACGGCTCCGAGTGTCAGTCCGGCAATGAAGTGCCGCTGCATCAGGAAGAACATTGCGACAGGTGGCAATGCCGCCACGAGCGAGCCGGCACTCATCAGGTGATAAGCGGCGCGATACTGGGCATTGAAGGATGTGATACCTGCGGTCACCGGCTGGCTTTCGACACCCTGGGTCAACACGACGGCCCAGAAATAGTCATTCCAGATGAAGGTGAAGATCAGCACCGAAAGTGCGGCAATGGCCGGCTTCATCAAGGGCAGAACGACAAACCAGAAGATCCGCCATTCCGCAACGCCTTCAACACGTGCTGCCTCAATAAGCTCGAAAGGCAGTGCGCGGATGAAGTTGCGCATGAAGAGTGTGCAAAAGCCGGTCTGAAAGGCGACGTGGAAGAGCACCAGACCTGTGATCGTATTGTAGAGGCCCATCTGCAATGTCAGATCGCGCACCGGAACCATCAGAATCTGGAACGGCACAAAGTTGCCGGCCACGAACATGAAAAAGATCCAGATGTTCGACTTGAACTTGTAAATCCCAAGCGCAAAGCCGGTCATGCAGGACAGGGCCACGGCTCCGATCACGGTCGGAATGGTGATCTTGAACGAGTTCAGGAGATATTGCGGCATGTCCGAGCCGGTGAAGACCAGCGCATAATTGGTAAAGCCTTCAAAGGACGACGGCCAGCCCCAGTAATTTGCGTTGACGAAATCCGCATCGGGTTTGACGGAGAAGATCGCGACTGCAATCAGAGGCAGCAGCCACAGGATCAGGGCGAAAGGCAGAAGACTTTGATAGGTGATCTGCCAGGCTCGTGGCGAGCGTTCAATAGGTGCCGGAAACATCTCAGCGCGCCCTTTCTTCTTTGTACATCGACCAGAGGAAGTAGGCGATGAAGCCCAGCATGATCAGGAACAGGACGACTGCGATCGAGGCGCCGTAGCCCATGCGGAAACCGTATTCGGAGAGCGCAACTTCGAACATGTAGAAGCTGAGGACGCGGCTTGATCCGAACGGTCCGCCGTTTGTCATGACGGAAATCAGGTCGAAGGATCTCAATGCACCGATGATGGTAACAACGAACGCGATGAATGTTGCAGGCCGCAGCTGAGGCACAATGATGTACCAGAGCATGCGCCAGCCTTTGGCGCCGTCCAGTCGGCCTGCTTCGATCTGTTCGGGGTCAACGGCATTCAGACCCGTAAGGTAGAGGATCATGCAGTAGGCGGTCTGCGGCCATAGGCCCGCAACGATGATGCCGATGGTCACCCAATTTTCATCGCCAAGGATGTTCATAGGGGGCAAACCGACGGAGCCAAGTACAACGTTGAGGATGCCAAATGTCGGGTCATAGAACCATGTGAACACCAGGCCGACAACGACTTGGGAAATCACGAAGGGGAAAAAGAACAGGGACTTGTAAAGTCTGATCCCTGTCACCGTCTGGTTCAGAAACAATGCAATGAACAAACCAGCGGGAATGGCAGCGAGATAGAGCACCAGCCAGATGAGATTGTTCTTCAGAGACGTGTAGAAAGCCTCATCGTAGTAGAGTTCTTCGTAGTTGTTGAGACCAACAAACTCCGCCGCCCCAAGTCCATCCCAACTGAAAAGAGACAGGTTAAAGGACTGAAAGATCGGAAAGATCACATAGAACAGGAAAAACAGAATACCCGGTGCCAAAAACAGCCAGGGTGTCAGCTGCTGCTGATTTCGATGCCACCAGGAGCTTTGGCGGGTTTCTGCGACAGACGCTTGGGCCATTGTCGTTGCTCTTCTCTTGATCCGGCAGAGAGTCAGCTCATGTCACGTGCGCGTTCGCCCGATTATCAAGGGGTCGCCCGTTATCGTCACACGGCCGCGCGCTGCGAAGCCGGTCCCCGAACCTGTCGGAGAAACGATTTGGAAATGGACAGGGTGCAATGGGCACCCTGTCCGGCTCAGATGGTGAGCTTACTTGTAGATGCGCGTTTGAGCGCGATCCAAACGGTCCAGGATCTTGTCGAGATTGTCCGGCTTCACCATGAACTCCTGCAGACCTTCCATGGCAACCTTTGCCATTTCGGCCGGAGCGTCACGGTCAAAGAACTGCGCGACACCACCCGGTGAGTTGGTGGACAGCATCTCGAAGCCCTGCTCAAGGAACTTGTCGCTGTCCACTGAAGACTGGGCGTTGACCGGCAGCTGGCCGAGATTTTTACCGTCGTTGATCCAGGTCTGGACGTCCGGCGACACTGCGAATTTCAGGAATTCACGAGCAGCTTCCTTGTTCTGGGCATTCGTCGGAATATGGAAGGTGTCGGTCGGAGCGTCTTCAGCCTTTTCCACGCCCGGCGTGATTTCTACGAACTGGTAGAAATCGATCTGGTCGTCGGTAAGGCCCGCGTCGCGAAGCGGTGCAACGGCGAAGTTGCCCATCAGGTATGCTGCTGCATCGCCCTTGACCATAAACGGCAGCGCTTCCTGCCAGCTGTAGGTCTGGTGATTGTCAATGAAGGCACCCATGTCGATGAGTTCACGCCAGTTAGCAAATGTCTGACGAACTTCGTCGGACGTCCACTTTGCGTTACCTGTCAGCAGGTCCATGTGGAAGTCGAAGCCGTTGGTGCGCATGTTCAGGTAGTCGAACCAGCCGCCAGCTGTCCAAAGGAACTTGGTGCCGATGGTGTAGCACTTCTTGCCGGCATCGATGATCTTCTGGCAGTTGGCTTTTTCTTCTTCCCAGGTGGTCGGTTCGGAAAGGCCAAGCTCGTCAAAGATGTCTTTGCGATAGTAAACGCCCCACTGATAGTAGGTGTAGGGCACGCCCCACTGCTTGCCATCAATGGTCAAAGCGCCCTTGGTCGAAGCCAGGTTGTCGCCGATTGCCGGATCTGCCCACAGGTCAGAAACGTCTTCGAAAAGGCCGGCTTCAACATAGGGACGCATGCGGTTCGCGGCATACCAGGTTGCAACATCCGGCGCATTTGCGGACAGGAAGTTACGGATCTGGGTCTTGTAGGCCTCGCGATCGATAACTGTCGTCTCGATGTTCAGGTCCGGATTTTTTTCCTGGAACTGCGAAATCATCTTTTCCATGGTCGCGCGCGGCGCCGGATTGGATGTGTCGAGGAAAATTTTCAGATCGCCTGTCAGGCCGTCGGCAGATGCTCCGCCCATTGAGGCAGCCAGAATGGCAAACGCCGCAGCGGACGTTTTCAGCATGGAACGCATGGTGTCCTCCCTTTAGGTTCCATTATGTGAAACTTAGTTTTGTATATTGATACTTTGCTGCGATCAGGTTAGGTTGTCAACAGGTCCGGCGTAAAGAAACGGACCGGGTGGAGGAAAATATGAACAAGCAGGCGACCGGCGACGGTACGGTCGGAAAGGCTCTTGAAGTGCTCGACAAAGTCGCAGCCGTGGGCCGGCCTGTGCGATTTTCCGAGCTGCTTTCCGAAAGCGCGCATCCCAAAGCGACACTCTACCGACTGCTACAGACCCTCGTGAACCAGGGCATGCTGGCTTATGACGACAAGCAGCAGACCTATTCTCTGGGCATCCGTCTCGTAAGGCTGGCGCATGCTGCCTGGAGGCAAAGTTCTATCGCGCCGATTGCGCGCCCTTTTATCTCCGCGCTTTCCGACGAGGTTGGCGAGACGGTCCACCTGGCACAACTGGACAATGGTCAGGTGCTTTATGTCGACAAGCGCAACCCACAGAATGCGATCGACATGTTCTCGCAGGCAGGCAAGGTTGGGCCCGGGCATTGCACGGGTGTCGGTAAAGCTCTGATGGCTTTTCAGGACCCAAGCGAAATCGACCAGATTATTCAGAAACAGTCTTTCTACAGGTATACGCCGGCAACGCTTGTGACTGAGGCAGCGCTCCGTGCGGAACTTGATCAGATCAGGCAGGACGGCATTGCCTTTGACCGGGAGGAGCACGAACCCGGGATCATCTGCATTGCCGCTCCAATCCTGTCCACCAAGGGGCGGCCGGTCGGCGCGCTGTCCGTGACAACTTCAACACAGCGTAAAAATTTGGACGAACTGATGAATGCGCGTCCTGCACTTGAGCAGGCCGCTTCCAAGATTGCCGCGGCAGTCGAAGACTGGCAGTTCCCCGCGTGAACATTTCGGAGGGAGTAGAAACAAGATGTCTGGCGTAACTCTTACAAATGCCGTCAAACAGTATGGCGATCTGCAGGTGATCCATGGAGTGGATCTCCAGATCGAGCATGGTGAGTTTTGCGTCTTTGTCGGGCCTTCCGGCTGCGGCAAATCCACATTGCTCCGGATGATCGCAGGGTTGGAAGAAACAAGCTCCGGCAAGATTGAGATCGGCGGCCGCGACGTTACCAGAGTCGATCCGGCAGAGCGTGGCGTTGCCATGGTGTTTCAGACCTACGCCCTTTACCCGCATATGACGGTTGAAGAGAATATGGGCTTCGGTCTCAAGATGAACGGCCACTCCAAGACCGAGATCCATGAAAAAGTCTCTGAAGCCAGCAGGATCCTGAAGCTAGACCCGTACCTGAAACGCAAGCCGAAAGCGCTGTCCGGCGGGCAGCGTCAGCGTGTGGCAATCGGACGTGCGATCGTCCGCGGCCCGGAAGTGTTTTTGTTCGATGAACCGCTCTCGAACCTTGATGCTGAACTGCGTGTCGACATGCGTGTTGAAATTGCACGTCTGCACAAGGATATCGGCGCGACAATGATCTACGTGACGCATGATCAGGTCGAAGCCATGACGCTTGCCGACAAGATCGTCGTGCTGCGCGGAGGCATCATTGAGCAGGTCGGCTCACCGATGAACCTTTATTCCGACCCGGACAATCGTTTTGTGGCGGGCTTTATCGGGTCACCGAGCATGAATTTCGTTGAAGGCGTAGCAGACGAGGGCGCGGTTGTCGTCCCGGCATTCGGCGATATCAAAGTTCCGACATCTGTTGCTCTACCGGCCAAGGGAGAGAAGGTTCTTGTCGGACTGCGGCCTCAGCATTTCGAAATTACGCCGAGCGAAGAAGGCGCAAAAGTAGATCTTTGCGAACAATTGGGTGGTGTAGCCTACACTTACCTGGTTTGCCCGACTGGTGAGCGCGTCATCGTGGAGACAAAGGGCGAAGATCAACCGCCTGCAGACGGAACAGTTTCGGTCTCGTTCGATCCGGCGTCGGCGATGTATTTCGACATCAAGACAGAAAAACGTCTGCGCTAAGCAGAGAAAACACACCAACTGGCACCAAAGTCCTTCCTCCCGGGCTTTGGCACAAAGTGCACACGACCCCGGCAGTTTGCCGGGGTTTTTTTGAACTGCCGTCGTCTTTAGGTATGCAGTAAATACCTAAAATTGTCGGATTGGCGTTATTACGCTACGTAAAAGCGACAATTGTGACAGAATGTCCTTTCATACTTGACTGTGTCTGCTGCCCTGCGTGGACGGGCTTCTCGAAGAGCGGCGACAAGCCGCCGTCCGAAGCAACACGCATTTAACTGCCGCAGGCGGTTGGGCGGCAAAGTCTGGAGGGAATATTCATGAGTAAAACGAAGAAGATGTTGGATCCAGATCCCCGGATCATGGATTTCGACACAGAATACGAACTGGGCCAGGACAACATTCGCCCGTTCGGTCTTGATTTGCACAATCCGGTCTTCCTGGTTTCGGCGATCGTGATCGTCGGATTCGTTATGGTTGCCTTGGCAAACCAGGAAGCAGCAGCGTCCTTCTTCGGTTGGTTCAGACCCTTCCTGACAAGTACGTTCGACTGGTTTCTCATGATGTCCGTCAACATCATGGTGGTTTTCTGTTTCTTTCTTGCGCTGTCGCCCCTGGGGAAGGTGAGGATCGGCGGCAAGGATGCGGTTCCCGACTATTCCTACGCGGGATGGATCGCGATGCTGTTTTCCGCGGGCATTGGTATCGGACTGTTGTTTTTCGGCGTTCTGGAGCCGATGTACTATTCGATTCCGGAGCTCAACACATTGCCACTCGGGTCCGATCCGTCGCTTCCGGGCAATGAGAACATGGGCATTGTCGGCACCGTCTATCACTGGGGCATCAGTGGTTGGGCGGTCTATGTGGTCGTTGGGCTGTGCCTTGCGATTTTCTGCTACAACCTTGGTCTACCTCTGACGCTGCGGTCGGCCTTTTATCCGATTTTCGGCGAACGCGTTTGGGGGTGGCCAGGTCATGTGATCGACACGCTGGCGGTTTTCGCGACCCTGTTCGGTCTGACCACATCTCTTGGTCTGGGAGCACAGCAGGTTGCTGCCGGTCTGAACGACGTGTTTGGAATTCCGGTCTCAAGTTCACTGGTCGTCTGGCTGATCCTCGGCATCACGGCGATTGCGCTCGGATCCGTGCTTCTTGGCATGGACGCAGGCGTGAAGCGGCTCTCCGAGATCAACATGATCATGGCGGCTTGCCTCTTCGTTTTCGTTCTGCTTGTGGGCCCGACCGTTGACCTCATCGCTCAATTCGGTGGCGTGCTCAAAGACTATGCTGTTGCCTTCGTTCCGCTGTCCAACCCGTTTGGCCGGGATGATTTGGGCTACATGCACGGCTGGACCACCTTCTATTGGGCTTGGTGGATCGCCTGGTCACCATTTGTCGGCATGTTCATCGCGCGTATTTCTAAAGGACGGACCGTTCGTGAGTTCATTCTCTGCGTCTTGATTGCACCCTCACTGGTCTGCGCACTCTGGATGACCGTTTTCGGTGGTCTTGCTCTCGACCAATTGGCGAACGGCTATTCCGGGGCAAAAGACGTGGTGGTGGCCTATCAGCCAGAGCTGTCTCTTTTCCGTATGCTGGATCAGCTGCCGCTCTACAACATTATCGCGCCGATCTCGCTGGTCCTGATCGTGATCTTCTTCGTGACGTCGTCGGACTCCGGTTCGTTGGTCATCGACACGATCACCGCAGGCGGAAAAATGGATGCTCCGGTCGCACAGCGCGTGTTCTGGTGCACATTTGAAGGCCTGGTTGCGATTGCGCTTCTGCTCGGCGGAGGGCTCAACGCACTTCAAGGAGCGGCGGTCTCCATGGGGATTCCCTTCACCCTGGTCGTTCTGGCGATGTGCTATTGCCTCTACAAAGCACTTCGATCGGAACGGCAAAAAATGTGAATTCGACGCAAAAGGCGCGCTACGGCGCGCCTTTTTATTTGGGCGGCCTGCATCTTGCGGCCGCCCAACTTTTTGGCGAGTTGCCAGATAGGCAGAACTCATTGTGTTGTGAGCATGTCACATGGGCCGTGCCAGACTGAATGCCGGGCGCAGTCCTCGTTTCCGGCTGGTTACACCAGAACCCTGAATATCTCTCCGATCGCGCTCCGGGTGGAAAGCGCACGCCTGCAAAACAATGCCTTTCGCGCTTCTGCACCTTGACATGAATACTGATTCAGGTTTCATATTGTTAAGCGTTAGGCGAAACGAAGGCGTTTTCTTCGGGCTGGAAACAATCTGAGGTTACCTGCCGCGCCTTTGCGCAAAACGGGAGGAGCATTCATGACCAAGCAGTTTACCCGCTGGGCACTGCCGCTTTTGGCCGGCCTCGGCCTTGTGGCATCAGGGTTCGTTGGCGCATTTGCAGAAGAAATCAAGATCGCCCATGTCTATGGGAAGACGGGTCCGTTCGAGGCCTATGCCAAACAGTCTCACACGGGCCTGATGATGGGGCTGGAGTTTGCCACCGACGGTACGATGGAGATCGACGGCCGCAAGATCGTGGTCATCGAAAAGGACACCCAGCTGAAACCGGATATCGGGAAAGCAGTCCTTGCGGAGGCCTATGGCGATGACGAAGTGGATCTGGCCGTTGGACCGGTCTCTTCCGGTGTGGCACTCGCTATGCTGCCGGTGGCTGAGGAATATGAGAAGCTGCTTATTGTTGAACCTGCTGTTGCCGATTCCATCACTGGAGAAAACTGGAACCGGTATGTGTTCCGCACCTCCAGGAACTCTTCTCAAGATGCCATCGCAAATGCGGTTGCTCTCGGCCAGGAAGGTGTCTCGGTCGCGACGCTGGCACAGGACTATGCCTTTGGCCGCGACGGTGTCGCTGCGTTTAAGGAAGCTTTGGAAGGCACCGGTGCAAATCTGGTTTTCGAGGAATACGCACCTACGGACACGAAAGACTTCACGGCAAATGCACAACGCATTTTCGATGCGCTGAAGGATGAACCAGGCCGCAAGTTCCTGTTTGTCATCTGGGCCGGGGGCGGCAACCCGATCAGCAAGATCAAGGCAATGGAACCGGAGCGCTTCGGTGTTGAAATCGCGACCGGGGGAAACATTCTGGCTGCCATGAAGGCCTACAAGGAATTGCCGGGCATGGAAGGCGCCACCTATTACTACTACGAAATCCCCAAGAACCCAGTGAACGATTGGTTGGTTGCCGAGCATCAGAAACGGTTTGACGCACCACCGGATTTCTTCACGGCAGGCGGCATGTCGGCAGGTATTGCGATTGTCGAAGGCATCCGTAAAGCCGGTTCGACCGACACAGAAGACCTGATCGCCGCGATGGAAGGCATGGAATTCGAAACGCCAAAAGGCAAGATGATGTTTCGTGCCGAAGATCACCAGGCACTGCAGTCCATGTACCATTTCAAGATCAAGGTCGATCCGGACGTAGAATGGGGTGTGCCTGAACTGGTGCGCGAACTTAAAATAGAAGACATGGATATCCCCGTCCGAAATCAGTGATCCGCACGTGCAGAGGCTATCAGCCTTCGCACAGCTGGCCCCATCACATCTCGCCCCGGCTGGGTGCTCACTGTCCAGCCGGGTCACACTCCGCTAGCTTTTGCCTTTGACCTGACCTGGGAACACGTGCCGTGACCAAGGAACACCCCATTCTTGAAACGAGAGACCTCACAATCCGTTTCGGAGGACATGTTGCGGTCGACCATGTCAGTTGCAGTTTTGACCGGGGAACTCTGACGGCCATCGTCGGGCCCAACGGGGCCGGTAAAACCACCTATTTCAACCTGATTTCAGGTCAACTTTCTGCCACGAGCGGAAGCGTTTGGCTGAATGGCGAGACCATCACCAGACTGTCGGTTCCAGAACGCACCGACAGGGGAATCGGCCGGGCTTTTCAGCTGACCAATCTCTTTCCGACCTTGAGTGTGCGGGAAAACGTCCGGCTGGTCGCTCAGGCCAAGGCTCGAAAGGGTTTTGATCTTTTTTCCATTGCCGAAAGCCACGTTGAATTGCTTGAGCGCGCCGACCACGTACTTTCCGAAGTCCGGCTCATTGATCAGGCCGAACAGCTCGTGTCGGCCTTGCCGCATGGTGACCAGCGTAAGCTGGAGGTTGCGCTCTTGATCGCACTTGGCCCTCAGGTGCTCATGTTTGACGAGCCTACAGCGGGCATGAGCGTTGATGAAGTGCCGGTCATCCTGGAACTGATCCAGAAACTCAAAGCCGATATGGATCGCACGATCCTGCTCGTCGAACACAAAATGGATGTGATCCGAACACTCGCTGACAGGATCATCGTTCTGCACAACGGTGCTCTGGTCGCAGATGGCGAACCGGCGGAAGTGATCGCGTTACCCATCGTCCAGGAAGCTTATCTTGGCAAAGCGCCTGCAGAACCTGCGGAGGTGGCGTAGTGTCCGATACTTTGCTTTCGCTCTCTGGCGTTCACACCCATATCGGGCCTTACCACATTTTACAGGGGGTGGACCTTCTCGTTCCCGAAGGTGGCGTTACCGTGCTGCTTGGGAGAAACGGTGCCGGAAAGACCACGACTTTGCGGACCATCATGGGACTGTGGACCGCAAGCCAGGGGGACATCCGGTTTGGGGATCATGTCATCACCAAGCTGGCAACGCCGGAGATTTCGAGGCGTGGTATCGCGTTTGTGCCCGAAGATATGGGTATCTTTACCGATTTGACCGTCGCCGAAAACATGATGCTTGCCGCATCGAACGGTCCGATCGACGAAAAACGCCTTTCCTGGATAACCGATCTGTTTCCGCCAATCGGCACTTTCTGGAAATCGTCTGCCGGTACCTTGTCCGGAGGACAGAAACAGATGCTGTCTGTCGCGCGCGCAATCATCGAACCCCGACGCCTGATCCTCATTGATGAGCCGACCAAGGGTCTCGCTCCTGCGATCATCAAGTCGATGACGGATGCGCTGAAGGAGTTGAAGGAAACGGATACCACCATCCTTCTCGTTGAGCAGAATTTCGCGATGGCCTCCAGCATTGGCGACACTGTTGCCGTCATGGATGACGGTCGCATCATTCACTCCGGCGACATGCAGGAACTTGTTGAAGACACGGCCCTTCAGGAAAAGCTGATGGGACTTACGCTGGAGGTCCATCAATGAGCGACACTTCGATCAAACCGCGTATCGAGAAAGTTCCGCTGAGCGAACTGTTCTTCCAGAAACTGCCTGTCATGCTGGTTCCCTTGCTGGCTTTAGCAGGACTGCTTGCCATCGGAAATCCGGCAAGTTGGCTGACACTGACTGTCGCAGGTCTTGCCATGGGCATGATGATTTTCATTATGGCCTCGGGTTTGACAGTGGTTTTCGGGCTTATGGACGTCATCAATTTCGGTCACGGGGCCTTCGTGGCGATCGGGGCCTTTGTGGGCTTCACGGTTCTGGCGTGGCTCGCGGGCTGGACGGAATCGCCGAGCGTCCTCCTAAATCTTTTCGCCGTTCTGATCGCGATCCTTGCCGCCATGCTGGTGACCGGATTGCTTGGATATGCATTTGAACGGGTCATCGTAATGCCGGTCTACGGCGAACACCTGAAGCAGATCCTCGTTACCATGGGTGGGCTGATTGTTGCCCAGCAGATGATCTACGTCGTCTGGGGGCCGGATGAACTTCATATTTCGCGTCCCGAAGCCTTCCAGGGCTCACTCATATTTGGCGAGGCCGCGATCGAAAAATACAGGCTTGTCGCCGTTGGCATAGGGTTGGCGTTGTTCCTGGCCATGCGGCATATCCTGCAAAACACCAAAGTCGGCCTGCTGGTTCGTGCCGGTGTTGAAAACGGCGAGATGGTCGAAGCTCTTGGCTATCGGATCCGCCGCCTTTTCCTGATCGTTTTCATGACCGGATCGGCATTGGCCGGATTGGGCGGTGTCATGTGGGGCCTCTATCAGGAAACAATTACCGCTCACATGGGCTCGGAGATCATGGTTCTTGTTTTCATCGTGGTGATCATCGGCGGATTGGGTTCTGTGGAAGGTTGTTTCATCGGAGCGCTCATGGTTGGCCTCCTGGCCAATTACACAGCCTTTCTGGCTCCAAAGGTGGCTTTGATTTCGACCATCGCTCTGATGGTGGTGATCCTGATGTGGCGACCTCAAGGCCTTTATCCGGTCGTCAAGGCAAAGTAGGGCGGGCGAAAAGCATGTTGACGAAACTTCTTTCCGGTGACACGCCACGCAGTAGCCTTTTGACGGTTATCCTGCTGATCGTGCTGGTTTGCCTGGCGTTTGCTCCATTTCTTTTTCCAGGAACAAAGTCGCTGGAGACGGCGGCAAGGATCTGCATCTTCATCGTGCTGGTTGCCAGCTACGATTTGTTGCTCGGCTATGCGGGGATCGTGTCTTTTGCGCACACGATGTTTTTCGGGATTGGGGCCTACGGGACGGCCCTGGCTCTTTCCGCAACGGGACCAAGCTATGTCTCACTTGCCTGGGGAACTTTGGCCGGCGCTGTTCTGGCAGCGGTTTTCGCACTTGCCATCGGCCTCTTCTCTTTGCGGGTGAAGGCAATATTCTTTGCGATGGTAACGTTGGCGGTCGCGAGTGCCTTTGCCGTTCTGGTATCGCAAATGTCCTGGCTGACAGGTGGTGAAGATGGCTTGAACTACAAGATCCCACGGGAGTTCACGCCCGCTTTCAAGCTCGTCGAGGAGAAGGTCCTTGACGTTCGGATCAATGGCAAGTTGCTCGCCTACTATCTTGTCTTCTTTGCATCCGCATTCCTGTTCCTGGTCATGCTGAGGATCGTCAATTCCCCCTTCGGGCGAACCCTGAAGGCGGTGCGTGACAATGCCTTCAGGGCAGAAGCAATCGGTTATCGTGTCGTCTGGTATCGAACCACAGCAACCGTGCTTTCCGCGGTGATGGCGGCACTGGCGGGTTCCCTGCTCGCTGTCTGGCTGCGCTACACAGGTCCTGCAACAACCCTCTCAATGGAAATCATGATCGACATTCTCTTGATGGTCGTGATAGGAGGCATGGGCACGCTCTATGGTGCAGTGTTGGGGGCAACGCTGTTCATACTGGCGCAAACCTATCTGCAGAATCTGATGGGTATCGCTTCGGAAGCCACCAGCGCGGTGCCATTTCTCTCAACGCTGGTTGCACCGGAACGCTGGCTGCTCTGGCTGGGGGTGTTGTTTGTTTTGTCGGTGTATTTCTTCCCGTCGGGGATCGTCGGGCGATTGAGGGCAGGGCGTGCGTGAGCACCAATTCGCTTTATATCCGGGATGAGGGAAACGGCCGGCCACTGGTGCTGGTGCATGGATGGTCTTGTCCCGGGCAGTTCTTTGAAGCTCAGTCACTTGCCCTGAAAATGCACGCCCGCTGCATTGTCCCGGATCTTCCCGGTCACGGTAGAACCGGGAGCTATTCCTCACTGAGTATCGAAGCGTCTGCCGATGCGCTTTACGAGTACCTGCTTGCCGAAGACCTCAGTGATATTGTGCTGTGCGGCTGGTCGATGGGCGCGCTGGTGGCTTATTCCTTGATAGAGCGCCATGGCCCGGACCGATTGTCTTCGGTCGTTGCCATCGACATGACGCCGAAAGTCCTTAATGACGCAGCCTGGTCAAATGGTACGCTGAATGGTCTGGACGCTTCTCAGAACGCGCACGTGATCGAGGGGATTGTTGCCGATTGGTCCAAGCTTCCGGGTCGGATTGCGCGACGCTTATTTGCAGCTGGCCTGCCGATTGATCCGGAGTTGGTCAAAAGGGTTGCCACGGAAATTGCGCATGAGGACCCAAGATTGCTGCGGCAAATGTGGGTGTCGCTGACAGCGCAGGACTTCAGGCCATTGCTGAAGTCCTTCCCGCTTCCCCTTCATCTTGCTTCAGGCGCGCGCAGCCAGCTTTACGGTTGCGGGGTCCGCCAATGGCATGAGGACAATGTGCCCGATCTTCGTTTGCACCAGTTCAAGGATGCCGGACATGCTCCGCATCTGGAGCAGACGAAGGCGTTCAATCAGTTTCTCCTGGATGTCGTTCTCTCGGACTGATGCCACGTCTCGGATCAGTGCCCATTGCCAAACTTTGACAGAACAAACCCAATAACCCGGTCAAGAAACGTAAGCACGAGAAACACCGCCAACAGGCCGATGAAAAAGCGCATGTCCGTAAGCAAGGTTCCCTTTGTCAGCTCAAGCATGCGTACGCTCGAATTGGCATAGATCCAGACATAGTAAGCGGTTGCCGCAAGTGCTCCGGTCAGAACGAGAGACACCAGGATCGTCTGCCAGGCTGGTTTTTGAGGTGTCTCGCTCATTTCAAGATCCTCGCGGTTGCCAGATCCACTTTGAAGACCATCAGGTCATCCAGTCTTTCGACTTCGCCCTCAATCTCGATATAGAGCGCGAGCAGCGACTTGATTTCGTCACCAAGAAGATTGCCGTCCTTGTCGGCCATCATGAAAAAGTTGCGGTTTTCGACGGAGCCGGACGAAACGAAAACCGGCGGAATACCCCCAGTCAGGCAAAGATCGGCACAGGCCTTGTGAGCAAGGCCCCGGCCTGGCCGCATAGCGCCGGCGTAGCACTTGCCGTCACAGATCTCGCCGGCGAGTTTCCAGCGGCCAAGTGGAACCGCCTCGCTGGGTGAAAATTCTGCGGTTTCACCTTCAACGGCCTCAACGCGACCGACCTGAACCATTGTCAGGTCGCCCCGATTTACCGGAACACCGCGTATTGAAACGGTAGTCCCCTTATGGGTTTCAGCCTGATTGAAGACGCCCCGCTTGCCTTGACCGGCCAACATGTAGGTTTTTGCGGGCGCTTCTTCATTGGCCGGCACCCGAAACACCGGGTATGGCCTCAATTCCAATATGCCCGCGGTTTCAAATCGGTTTCCCCACTGGAAGCCACCGGCACCAGGGTCGTTTTGCGTGGAGGAAAGAGCCAGTGCGGCGAGACCGAGACCCGCAACGAAGCAGACGGAGAAAACCCCCAGGAACATTACAAGAGTTTTGGGGACCGCGTTCAGATAGCCGACAAAAAACGGCGCGTCTTTGGTCTGTCTCCAGGTCATGCCGCTTCTCCTATCTCAACGGGCTCGACATAGGTGCCCGGTGGTTGAGGATTGGGGTCGAGCAGAACGGTCGATCCGATCAGTTTGAGCCGGTAGGTCGAAATCTTCTCTGTGAAAGGTTCGGGCGCACGTCCGTCGGCGAGATTGTACTGGTAGCCGTGCCAGGGGCAGGTAATGCATCCCCAAAGTACCTTGCCTTCGCCGAGCGGGCCGTTCTGGTGTGCACAGGCGTTGGTGATCGCCGACAGCTTGCCATCATATTTGAAGATTGCGACGCGCTCGTCCTCAGTGAGGGTGACGACCTTTGCGCAATCGTCGTCGATCTCTTCCAGCTCTCCGGCAACGACCCATCCGGCCTCCTGGAGCGAGGCCTTCGCCGTTGCCTCACCGCGTTCCCTTCGAGCTTCCATGCGTCCGGTCGCAAAATGCAGGCCGCAGACAAGAACAACGCTGGCTGCCACAACACTGGTGAAGATCGGGTCTGCCGGGCCTTGCAGAGCTCCCAGGGCAACATGAAGCACAACGAAGGTATAAGCGGCATAGATGGACATATGCAGCGCTTTCCAGATTGGTGCTCCCAGAAAACTCAGCCAGAAGTCATGGCTGGTTGCTGCCAGGACAAACAGGATTATCAAGGCCGCAATGCCAAGGGCTTCGAAAGGGAAGCCGAGCAGCTGCCCATAGTTGGTGTTGGAGTTCAGCAAGGCGACATAGCGGTCCGTCGGCGAAAAATTGAAGTACCATGTCAGCACATAGTTCGCGTGGACGGCGGCAATGCCAGCGGTCATGACACCGAAGTGGCGGCGATTATAGAGCAATGGCAGGAACCGGCGGTCGAGACGAGCGAGAGGTCCGATGCACAAGATCACCGTCAGCATTAAAAACGCGCAGCTTCCGAAGGCGCGCATTCTCAAGATAGCGCCATCAATCGGCTTGGTAACATCTTCAAACATCGGGCCGACACGAATGAAGATGTAGAGATAAAGAGCAACTGCAATCAGCAGCACTGCATCATAGAAGATCTTGTTCCGGTTCCAGATGACGGGCGTATATTGAACACTCATTGCGCTGCCTCCCCGGAGCCGCTTTCTGGGGCTTCGATCAAGACGGCCGGACGGTCAACCGGAGGTGTTTGGCGCAAGGCGAGAATCGTGAAGAAAACGAGAGGAAGCAAGATGCCAAGAATTGTCCAGATCCTGGCATGAGCTGTACGGTGGGCACGTTTCATCGCCTCGCCTCCCCGTGCTTTTCAAGCACGAACCAACGATAGAGAACCAGAGGCCAGATCAGGCAGATACCCGGAATGAGCAGAGGCCGGAAGGCGTAAGACCCGCGCGAGGACGGCTCTATCCGGTCAATACCGATTACCAGGAACAGGAGCGCAACAACACCACCTGCCATCAGGTAGTACCGGCCTATTTCGATCAATAATTCTGCTGTTTGCAATTTGCGGCTCCAGCTTTTTCAACTTTGCGTCTTGTCACCCCGGTCAAGCGGCCGGTGTCCAGTAAACACCAGCCGTTTGTCGTTTGCACCGGTAAAGACCGTTGGCAGTCGGCATCCGGTTTTGTCTCAGCGCAAGCACGGATGACAAAGTTATGACCTCCTCAAACCAGATCGGCGTCGGTGATGATTTCCACCAGAGACGGGCCATTGTGCGCGATTGCCTCGGCAATGGCACTCTTCAGATCGGTGCTGTCGGTTACTCTGTGACCTTGTCCACCGCAAAGGCGCGCAAAGGCCGCGAAGGACGGATTGGTGAGGTTGGTTTCCCAGACAGGCCATTCACCGGAACGCTGTTCCTTCGAGATCTTGCCGAGCTCGGAGTTGTTCAGAAGGATATGCGTGATGTTCATCCCGTATTTTACGGCGGTGGTGAATTCCATCGCGTATTGACCGAAGCCGCCGTCTCCGGAGATCGAGATGACCTTGCGGCCCCGATACTGTTTGAAGTCCTGGGTGGCGCACCAGGCGCCAATAGCTGCAGGCAGGCCAAAGCCGATTGAACCGAGATAGCCGGACATCAAAATACGCTGACCGCGCGGTTCAAAATAGCGGCCGAAGGAATAGGTGTTGTTTCCGACATCGACGGGAATGATCGCGTCTTCCGGGCACACTTCACTCAAGACCTTGAAGATTGCCGCCGAGTGTATGCCCTGGCCGCGCTCTTCAGTAAGCCGGCGCTCCTTTTCCTCACGCCAGATCTGCCAGCGTTCCACGAGTTCGGAAACCTGATCGTCAGCGTCCGGTCTCTTTGCCACCTGTGGAAGGACTGCTTCACAGAAAGTCCCGATCTCTCCCCAGACCGGCAAGGTGACAGGATGGAATTTTCCGAGTTGCATGCGTTCAAAGTCGACCTGAATGATCGGCTTGTAGGGTGCAATGCCGGTGTGGTTAGCAAAAGAAGATCCAAGAGAAACAATCAGGTCCGCCTCGTTCATGAACCAGCTTGCAATCGGTGTTCCGGATCGGCCAAGAACGCCGGCGGCAAGCGGGTGCGTATCCGGGATCAATCCCTTGCCCTTGAATGTCGTCATCACCGGTGCGCCGATTTTCTCGGCGAGCGCGATTACCTTGTCTCTGACATCCTTGGCGCCATAACCAAGCACGATCGCAGGGCGCTTTGCACCGTTGATCATTTCCATTGCTTTGGCCAGGTCATCTGACGAGGGTGTCACCTCCGAGCCGCCAATTCGCCCGTCAGGAGATCCGGCGTCTTTCTCGCTCGGGATCGTCTGGACGTCGTCTGGAAAGATCAGGTTTGAGACATCCCGTTCAACGATTGCCGTCTTGAGCGCCAGTGACATGAGCTCTGCATGGTTGGAGGTGCTGAGGACGGGCTGCGAGAAACGCGATACAGCGTCGAAGGCCGATTTAAGATCAATGTCCTGAAATGCGCCTGGTCCGAAGACCTGCGTCTGGACCTGGCCGGTCAGGGCCAGAACCGGTGCCCGGTCCACCTTCGCATCCCAAAGACCTGTCAAAAGATTTGTCGCGCCCGGCCCAGCAATTGTCAGACAACCCGCCGGCATGCCTGTCAACTTGCCATAGGCAGATGCTGCGAATGCCGCAGCGCCTTCGTGCCGGATACCGACATAGCCAAGTTTGCCCCTGTTGACCTGGAGGCGAATGGCATCTGCAAGCCCGAGGTTGGAGTGGCCAACCATGCCAAAGACACGTTTGACGCCCCAATTCACCATGGTCTCAGCCATCACGTCGGTGACTGTCCGCTCGTGCTCCGGTTCAGCTTCTATCCCGACAAAAATCTCGCCGTTCTCGATCTTGAGCGGGTAAACCTTCTGGCCTGAGTCTTCGTGGCCGCCGGGAGGGGCACCGGTCAGCGGGTCGAAATCCCATCCGTGCCACGGGCACCGGATCCAGCATTTGCCGTCGGTGCCCTTTTCAATCGAGCCCTCCCCGAGGGGGCCGCGCTGATGCGGGCAATGATTGTCCATCGCGGCCCATTGGCCGTCGAAATGCGACAAGCAGATGGAGGTGGTTCTTGCGGTGACGGTCTTGACCCGGCCTTCCGGCAGATCATCAATATGTGCGACCTTGATCCAGTCGAGATTTTGAGCGTCCATTTGCTGGTCTCCCTAGAAGTCGGTCCGTGTCATGCTACGCCGCCATAGGCGACGCCTGAAAGATCCGCAATTTCCCGTTTCCAGGTTGTCAGATCCTCCTCACAAAACTGGTTGAGGTGAGAATAGCCGCAGGCGCGCGCCATCACCTGCATCAGCTCCACAGAGGCATCAAAGAAATTGGTCAGCTGTCGGGCTGACTTCTCGATTTGCAGGCGATTGACCAAATGAGGTTTTTGCGTCGCGATCCCAACAGGACAATTGTTGGTGTGACAGGCACGCATTGCAATGCAACCGATCGCTTGCATGGCCGAGTTGGAAATGGCAACGGCATCTGCGCCGAGGGCCAGTGCCTTAAGGAAGTCAGCCGGTTTGCGAAGGCCGCCCGTGATCACCAGGGTCACATCGCGCCGTCCGAGCCTGTCCAGATGCCGCCGGGCGCGGGCAAGGGCCGGAATAGTCGGCACCGAGATGTTGTCCCGGAAAATGATCGGGGCCGCGCCCGTACCACCACCCCGGCCGTCCAGAATGATGTAGTCAACGCCAACTTCCAGCGCGGCATCAATGTCCTTCTCGATGTGCTGGGCCGACAGCTTGTAACCGATCGGTATGCCGCCGGTGCGGCTGCGAACTTCGTCGGCAAATTCCTTAATCTGCGAAACTTCCGTCCAGTCGGGGAAACGCGGAGGAGAGATCGCGTCCTCTCCTTCATTCAATCCGCGAACCTCTGCGATCTTGCCCTTCACTTTTGAACCGGGCAAATGGCCGCCCGTGCCGGTCTTGGCACCTTGGCCACCCTTGAAATGGAAGGCTTGCACCTTGTTGAGTTTGTCCCACTCGAAGCCGAAACGTGCTGAAGCCAACTCATAGAAATATCGCGAATTCGCTGCCTGTTCTTCTGGCAACATGCCGCCTTCACCTGAGCAGATGCCGGTGCCGGCAAGTTCGGCACCGCGCGCCAATGCGACCTTTGCCGGTTCGGACAATGCGCCATAACTCATGTCCGAAACGAAGAGCGGTATCTTTAGGCGCAGCGGTTTTTGGGCATTGGGTCCAATCACCACATCCGTTCCGACCGGATCATCGTCCAGAAGAGGCGGGCGGTGCAGCTGAGCAGTCAGAATTTGAATGTCGTCCCAGTCGGGCAACTGCGTTCTCGGTACGCCCATTGCGTCGACCCGCCCGTGATGGCCGGTTTTGGTGAGGGCGTCACGGGCGTATTGCTGGATGAGGCCATTATAGGGTTCTTCTTCCGTGCCGTGGCTGGTGTCGGCATAAAGGCCGAGATACTGGTCGCGGTTGAAGGGTTGCGGATGCTCTTTTGCCCATGCGGCAATCTCGTCTTCATCGACAACAACTTTGTCGTCCTCGATCCAGCTGGAAAACTTCGGAAGAACTTCGGAGTTGTTGTATTCGGAGACGCCGCTATCGAGCCGGTAATCCCAGTAGTGCAGCCCGCAAATCAGATTGTCGCCGTCGACATATCCATCCGACATCAGAGCACCACGATGGAGGCAGCGCCCATAGAAAACAGAGACATCGTCGTCGAACCGGACGACAACCAGATCAACGTTTGCGACAAGCGCATATTGAGGGTCCCGGTCTGCCAGTTCGCTCAGATTTGCTACCACTGTCTTCTTCATTTTTTCCCCGGCTACCGGCTCTATTGCCTTGGCTTATTGAAAATGTGCGCCATCAGTCTGGCTGTGTTTCCGGCCGCATCGATGGAACACTGACCATCTCCGCAGCTTCATCTTGTTTTGACATGCGTGCACCGTACCACTTGGCAAACGGTACCGCCGTCACGCCGTGAAGCACAGCACTGATCCAGACGGCGTTGACGGCAAGGTTGAGCAGCTGCTCACCGATTTCATGATCGATCTGATCAACGACGAGCAGGGCAAACAGAGCCGTCGCCAGGCCACGCGGGCCGAACCAGCCAAAGAAGAGTTTTGTCAGAGGCGAAGCGTCCGTGCCACTGAGCGACAGCCAAACGGCAAGCGGGCGCACAACAAAGAGGCTGATCAGGATGATTGCCAGGCTTCCACCGTCAAGATGGGCAATTGCAGTTGGAACGAGGGCAAGACCAATCAGGAAAAAAGCGCCCCAGGCCAGCATCTGGCCTTCGCTTTCAGTGAATTCGTAAATGAATGCGCACTGGCCCTTGATGACATTGCCGAAGAAGAGGCCGGCAACAAATGCTGAGATAAAGCCGTTGCCGTCGACAAGACCGGCGGCCAGATAGGCGCCACCTGCCATGGCGATAGCGCCAATACCTTCAATAGTCGCCGTCGTCATCTTGCGCTGTTTCGCCGCCAGGAACAAAATGCCGCCGACCGCGCCAACAACACCTCCGACAAGCGGCCCCAATACAACCTGTTTTGCGCCGAAGACCAGCCAGTTCGTTGCGGTGGGCTGCATCATTTCACCTGCGAGGCTGGCAAAGAGCAGTATTACGGGTAATGCCAGACCGTCGTTCAGTCCGCTTTCCAGCGTAAGCGCTCTGCGCACCCGCTCAGGAACGGCCTTGTTGGTGACGACGGCTTGCCCAAGAGCAGCATCGGTTGGTGCGAGGAGAGCTGCGGCCAGGGCTGCTACGATCAAGGGTTCCGCGGAGAAGAATGGCGCTGCTGCCGCTGTGCCCAGAAACACTGCCAACGGAAGGCCGATAAGCAGCATGCGCAGCGGCCATTGGTGGCGTTTTCGAATGGCTTGCAGGTTGATCTGGGCAGCGTCCAGGAACAGCAGAATGATCAACGCAAGTTCGGCCACGATATGCAGCAGATGCTCTGCGTCCTGAAAGGGAAACATCCCTGTCTGGGACATCAGAAAGCCGAAGCCCAGAAACAGCATCGGCGCCGTTAAAATGCTTTTGGAAAGCGTTTTTGCCAGCAAGGTGTAACTCACCGTAAACATTGCCAGCATCAAAAGACCGGTGGCCATAAATGCACTCTCTCCCAAAGCCCACGGCGGTATTTAGGCTCGATGGCACCGCAGGCTCAAATCATAACCCGATGACACTCGTGTGTGGCAACTGTGAATTTGCCCGAGGTCAGGCTTGCGGGGCGCTGGCCATAGATCGGCGAGAGAGCATTCTTATTGGGCTTGCGCGAAACGCTGCAGGATCTTGTCGGCGTCTTCCTGGCGTGCAGCAATTTCCAGAATCAGTTTCTTGCGCACGGCATCTGCAAATGTTGCAGCGCTGTCGGCCGTTACCACGAAGGCTGCGGGACCACCAATGATGTCCTGATGGAACCTTTCCTCAAGGTCATAGGCCACAGGGCGCCCGGAACAATGACGGCACAGAACGGCGAGGCCGTTGATCACGATCCCTGATGAAACGACAGTTTCTCTGGCCTCGTGAATGGTCGGGCCGTTCCAGTTGTTGGCACTGTCGGCGGACAGATCGATGACACGCCGCAACCCGGTATAGGCGTTGGTGTCGATCAATTCCTTGCCTTTGAGCAGGGCTGCGCCAATCGCGTTCCGTCCGAACGCGCGGCGCGGTGGCTCCAAAAGCCTTGCCGCAAAGTCTTCCGCAGATGCCTTGCCGTCTATGACCGTCCAGTCGACAACAACGTCCTGCGAAAACATGTCGGCCCATTCAACATAGGTGACAACGATCTTGCCGTAAGCATTGCTGGCAATGGCGCTCAGCACTGACGGATCCGTGATCGCTTCGGCATAACCTTGCCTTTGGAACTGGATCTCGGCGTCGTCAATCGAGCCGGTCGCGTCGGCCAGAAGCACGAGTTCAAGGTCGAGTTCTTCAGATACGGCAGGCGCCGCCGTGAGAAAACACCAGGCAAACACCAGAACCGCAATCCGTTTCATATGCCCCTCCTATCAGGCCGTTCACCTGCAGAAGCTAGGGCAGCAAGCGGAAAAAGGAAAATGTGGCTCATTGCGCCAGGTCCAGGCCAGCTCAAACTTTGAGAGAAACTCCGCGCGCGATTCAAGATTTCAACACACTTCCTTGCATCTTTAAGGGCGCATTTGAGGAGAAATATGTTGGAGATCAGTTTGCCATTCGCAAAAAGGATCGCAAGCCCGCTCATTTTAGTCTGCACGATTTTTTTGTTCCCTGACAGAAGTGCGGGTGCGGAGGAAGTGAGTGCGAAACCTGAAGGAGATATTCGGATAGAGCTGGAGGCAGACAGCTTTGCGATTGGCGAAGAAATCAAAATTCATGTTTACAATGAGCTGGCGCCGATTGGAGCCAGCGTTGCTCTTTGGTTGTCACCGGTCATGCCAGATGACTACAAGGAACGAGGATACACCGTTCCAGGCTGCTATGGCGCGCTAACTCCGGTTACACTGCCAGTTGTTCGCGACAAAGCAAATACATTATATTGGAGTGGTCTCTTCACCTGGTGGGCGCCGTATGATGTGCCTATCAAATGTAAACATTTTTCGGCCGGTCGCTTCCAAATACATGCGCAGTTCTATCGCGACAACGATGGTCTAGTAGTCGGGCGGCCTACCAAGTCACAAAACAAAAAATTGCAGCAGTCGGCGACATCTCGGCCGTTTGATTTGAGGGGCGACATCGACATGAGCCGCCTCAAAGAAGATCTCAACGATAAGGCGGTTCGTTTCATCTGGGAATTGTTCGAGCTCCCAAATTCTGGCGATCTTTTGCAAGTAGCCCTTTCAAATAGCAATGAGTTAAGCGATCTGGGAGGTGGGTACTATTGCCTGACGAAAGAAATCCCGTTGCTTTTTTCCGGTGTCGTCGAGGCTTGCACTGCTGAACCAGTGGTTACACCACTTGGGCTGAGGCTTCCGCATGGCGACTACATAAGTGTTCGTGGAAAGGGTGAGCTTAAGAGTAATGTGGAAGAATTTGAAAGCATCTCTTCGGCAGCAAGCGGAGCAGTAGCAGAGTTGTTATTGGAAGAGTTCGATCTGACCTTAGACAATTTGGATGAGGATCGCGCTCGATGTCATTCACACGGTCGAATTTTCTGCCGAGTGGCAGCCAGCTATGTGAGCGACAACTCAGAGCTATTCATAACCAGCAGGAATTGGACGATTTTCCCAGCGAAAGAACTCTGGTTGTTCCATTTTGAGACCCGTGCTTCAAGAGGATCCGAGGCACCGCACGAAGGCGAGAGTTTTGTCTGTGTCGATAAAAACGGAGAAGTTCTGCGGATAGCAACTGCGCGGCTAGGCTCAAGTTCAGCCGCCCGATTGCAGGATTCGTTTCACAACAAAACCTTTGATTGCGTTCAATAAGGAACCGTTGTTTGCAATCAACCATAAGAAAACCCGCCCTCCGATGGAGAGCGGGTTTTGAAACTCAAACTTTGCAAGGCCTAGGCGACGGCCCGTGCCAGGGCGCATTGCGACCAGAGATCGTTGATCGAATCGGCCAGATGCTCAATGTCGGCTGCCGTGTGCAGCGGGGTCGGTGTGAAGCGCAGGCGTTCGGTGCCGACCGGGACAGTCGGATAGTTGATCGGCTGTACATAGATGCCGTAGGTTTCCAGCAGAATGTCTGAGATCCATTTGCACTTCTTGGCATCGCCCACCATCACCGGAACGATATGGCTGGGGTTTTCCATGTGCGGGATGCCGCGCTTGTCGAGCGCCGCACGGACTTGCGCAACTCTTTGCTTGTGAGCTGCACGCTCAAGCTGGCTGTCCTTCAGGTGACGAATTGAGGTTGTCGCGCCTGCAGCCAGTGCTGGCGGAAGAGCCGTCGTAAAAATGAACCCGGATGCGAAGGAGCGAATGAAGTCGACAACTGTCTTGGAACCGGTGATGTAGCCTCCCATCACGCCAAATGCCTTGCCGAGGGTGCCTTCGATGATCGTCAGGCGGTCCATCAGCCCTTCGCGCTCGGCGACACCGCCACCGCGCGGCCCATACATGCCGACAGCATGCACCTCATCGAGATATGTGAGAGCGCCGAACTTGTCGGCGACGTCACAAATCTCCTTGATGGGGGCGATGTCGCCATCCATCGAGTAGACACTTTCAAACGCCACCATCTTCGGTGCGTCCGGATCGTCTGCTGCCATCAGGCGCTCAAGATCTTCGTAGTCATTGTGTTTGAAGATCCGCTTTTCGCAGCGTGCGTGCCGGATGCCTTCGATCATGGAGGCATGGTTCAGCGAGTCGGAATAAACGATCATGCCCGGAACTTGCGACGCCAGGGTGCCGAGTGCGGCCCAGTTGGAAACATATCCGGAGGTAAAGATCAGGGCGCCTTCCTTGCCATGAAGGTCGGCAAGTTCGTTTTCCAAGAGCACATGATAGTGGTTGGTGCCCGAAATGTTCCGGGTGCCACCGGCACCTGCGCCGCATTTGGAAATCACCTCCTGCATGGCACCGACAACCTTGTCGTGCTGGCCCATGCCGAGATAGTCGTTGGAGCACCAGACGGTCACGTCCTGTACCGAGCCGTCCTCACGGTAACGTTTCGCGCGTGGGAAATTGCCTGCCATGCGTTCCAGATCTGCAAACACTCGGTAATTACCGTTGTCATGCAGCTTGCCCAGGCGTTCCTCGAGATACGCGTTTACGTCCATCCTTCGGCCCTCTCTTCACTGGAAATTCTCCAGCGCCTCTTTTTCTTCCGCCCCGATAATGCGTCCATGGGCGGGTCAGTTTTGACCAAGATCATCCCTGTAGATCTCAGACTACCAAGTAACGTCTATCTATTCAAAACCGCATTACCAGACAATTAGCCTTGATCAAGGTCAAATCACAGACATGCGTCTATCCGTCCTAGCCAAAAAACTAACGCATGTCCGCCAGATTTATGTGAGACACCGGTCACAGGCAAGATCTTCGTTGCGCGGTAAACTGGGAAATTCCAACAAGCTGCTTGCTTTCACAGAATAAACATGAATACTGATTCATGTTTCATGCTTTTGGGAGGAAAACCTGGTGCGAAAATCGGCCGGAGTTGCGGAAGTGCCGCAAAAGGTGCAGGGAAATCTGCCCAAGACCGCCCGTGGTGAAGCGACGCGAAGAGCGATTCTGGCAGCTGCAGAGCGTGTGATCGGTTCCAAAGGCTACAACGACGCGTCCATTGGGCACATTACCAGTGAGGCAGGGGTCGCCCAGGGAACATTCTACATCTATTTTACCACGAAAGAGCAGGTCTTTTCCGAGCTTGTGCTTGAGATGGGGCGGCTGGTGCGGCACGAGATCGCCGAGGCGACCCAGGGATATGAGAACCGTCTCGATGCAGAGCGGGCAGGTTTGAAGGCCTTTCTGGAATTCGTCCAGGCTCATCCGGATCTCTATCGGATTGTTCAAGAGGCACTGTTCGTCGATCCGGATGCCTACCAGGAGTATTACGAGACATTTGCCGCCGGTTACAAATCCGGCTTGGTTGCTGCGCAGGCGGCCGGGCAAATATCTGAGGGCGACGCGGATACCCGCGCCTGGGCTTTGATGGGCATTGCAAAGTCGCTGGGCGAGCAGCTTGTTGTGTTCAAGTCAGACAAGCCGATTCCTGACATCGTCGAGACTGCATATAGTTTGATTGAACGCGGTATCAGGCCGTGACACCGACGGTGCACAGGTTTGCCGCGATCGAAAACCGGGACGGTGTTGTCTGGATCTGGCTCAATCGGCCCGATCGTCATAATTCGCTTGTCCCAAATCTCATCTCGGACCTGAAAAGCGCGCTTGCGGACGCGGCTCAACAAAAGCCGCGAGCGCTTGTGGTCACTGCAAAGGGCAGCAGTTTTTCAACGGGTGGCGATATCGCCGGATTTCTGGATCACCGAGCCTCCCTGCAAGACCTCAAGGACTATGCACAAGAGCTGGTCAGCGGCTTGCACGGTATCATTCTGGATCTGATCGACTTTCCGGCACCGGTTTTGGCTGCGCTCAACGGTCCTGTCACCGGCGGATCGGTTGGTTTGATGCTGGCGGCGGACCTTGTTGCGATGGCCGAACACGCTTTTTTGCAACCTTACTATTCCAAGGTTGGCTTCGGACCGGATGGCGGCTGGACCGCGCTCCTGCCGGACCGCATTGGAACCGGCAGAGCGCTTGAGATTCAGTATCGCAATGAACGGATTAGCGCAGCCGAAGCGCTCAGGATGGGTCTTGTGTCCGCTGTGTGTCCGCTTTCAGAGTTGGAAGCGCAGATCAGCAAATGGGTGGAAGATCTCGGCAAAGGATCATCCCGAACGCATCTTGCGACGCGTCAGGGTGTCTGGGATGAAGCGCGGCGCGAAACGGTCCGTCAACGCCTCGACCAGGAAAAAACCCGCTTCCTTGAGTTGGTCGCCCTTCCCGAGACGGTCGACGGCATGCTGGACTTCACACGCAAACGGGCATGAAAATTTTGAAAATTCTTCGAAGCACCAGGTGTTGGGAGGACACATGGAGTTTTTAACCGATATGGCGGCAAAGCGGGCAGAGTTGACGCCCGACCATGTTGCCTTCATCGATCACGAAAGCGGACTTCGCTACACTTTCTGTGAAGTGAACAGCCGGGCAACCCGATTGGGAAACCTGCTTTTGGAGCGTGGTCTGTCCAAAGGTGACCGCGTGGCTGTGCTGTGCCTCAACCACCCGGATTTCTTCATTTTACTTTTTGCTGCCCAGAAGACCGGAATTGTGTTGGTGCCGCTGAATTGGCGCCAGCCGGTTGCAGAATTGCGACCGGTTCTGGCGGCGTCCCAGACGAAGATTTTGTTTCACGACCGTTCCTGCGCAGATCCTGCAATCGAGCTGGCCAAAGGCGCCGGCCTTCCTGTTCTCATGCTGGGTGCTGCGGATGGGGCTTCGAGCGAGCTCGACCAGGTGCTGAACGCAATAAGCCCGGCAGCAATCGGGTGTGGCCGGATGAAAGCCAGCGCACCCTGGTATCTGCTTTTTACCTCGGGAACGACAGGTCTGCCCAAGGCGGTTATTCAAACCGCGGGCATGGCCTACGCCAACATGATCAACTATGCGCAGGCAACGGGCCTCAGTGTTGGAGAAAAAGGCGTCAATTTTTTGCCGCTGTTTCATACGGCCGGCATCAACCTGCCAACTTTGCCGATCTACCTGAATGGCGGGTCGTCGACGGTCCTTCGAAAATTCGATCCTGATACCGTGCTCGGCTTGATTGATGCAGGCGCAGTGACCAGTTTCTTCGGCGTTCCGGCAATTTATCAGGCCCTGGCCCTGTCGCCGGTGATTGGGCGAACCGACTTTTCCGGTGTGCGCTCCCTGGGCTGTGGCGGCGCGCCAGTTCCCAAGCACCTCCTGACCGATTTTCAAAAGCGCGGCGTAACCATCTGCAATGGCATGGGGATGACCGAAACCGGACCGACAGTTTTTCTCATGGACCGGAGCCATGCTTCAAAGAAAATCGGTTCGGTCGGCAAACCGCAGATCCTGACCGACGTGCGGCTTGTGGACGGCGAGGGCGGTGTTCTTGAAGGGCCTGGAGAAGGGGAAATCCAGTTCAGGGGCCCGAATATCACTCCCGGCTATATGGACAACCCCGATGCCACGGCCGGTGCCTTTACAGTCGACGGGTGGCTGAAGTCAGGTGATGTGGGTCGACGGGACGAGGACGGCTATTACTTCATCGTCGACCGGATCAAGGACATGTACATTTCCGGCGGAGAAAATGTTTATCCGGCCGAGGTGGAAAAAGTACTGGTCGGTCATCCCGACATTCTTGAGGCCGTTGTTGTCGGTCTCCCGGACGAGACGTGGGGTGAAGTGGGGGCGGCCTTCGTGATTGCGCGGCCGAACCGGAAAATCGAAACTGCATCACTCCCCGCTTGGTGCCGGGAGTATTTGGCTCCCTACAAGATTCCGAAATCATTTGCAGTCGTTGATGATCTTCCCAGAACAGCTGCTGGAAAGGTGCGAAAGAACCTCCTCAAAGACCAATTTGCGACAAGAAAGACACCGGAGGACGCTTAGAACCGATGGACCGCACAACCGAAGCAGCCATCAAGGCAACATTTAAGTGGGTACCCCGGCAGGCCGACTTTGACGCATTTGCAAAGCTTTCAGGTGACGACAATCCCATACATGTCGATCCGGAGTTCTCCGCTCGAACCCGGTTCGGCCGCACCGTGTCCCATGGAATGTTGCTCTATTCGCGCGTCTTTGCGCATCTCCAGGCACTCTATCCGGGGCAGGACCATCAGATGCAAACGCTGATGTTTCCCAATCCGTCCTATGCCGATGAAGAACTGGCCTTTGTCTTCAGTGAAAACCCGGAGGGCAACGGGGAGGTGCTGATTGAAGTGAGGCGAAGCACAGATGGCGCGGTTACACTTTCAGGTTCCTGCCAGCTGGGAGACCCGTCATGACTTTTCAACAAGGACAAAGGTCTGAATTGACGCGGACTTATTCGCAGCAGGATATGCTAGAGTTCGCCGCGCTTTCAGGGGACGCGGCCAATGTGCCCAACTCGGTTCCTGGCCCGTTGATCGGAGGGCTTTTTTCCTATTTGCTCGGGGTCGAATTGCCGGGGCGCGGCACAAATTATCTCAAGCAAAGTCTGGAATTTCTCTCGCCTGCCCCGATCGGCGAAGCGCTGACGGCATCTGTCACGATCACGAAGCTGCGCCCCGAAAAGCATTTGGTCGATCTGGAAACCGTCTGCGTCAGTTCCAGCGGTACACGTATTTGCCAGGGCCGCGCACTTGTCTATGTCGAGGATGTCGGCAAATCCTGAGACCAAGAGTTCAATGGACCAACTGGCTCTGAATGATCTACTTCAGGGTTGACGGGAATTGCTATAGGGAGTAATTCAACCATATGGTTGAACAACGGCTTGACGACCAGAAACTCACTGTCATTTTGAAGGCGGTGAGCGATCCAAAGCGCCGGGAGCTGCTCACGCTGCTTGTGCAGCATGGGCCGACACGGGTCACGGATCTCGCCAAGCATTTCGATGTCAGCCTGAACGCTGTGTCGAAACACATAAAGATCCTGGAAGCAGCCGGGCTCGTACGCCGACGAACCGAATGGCGCGAGCACCTGATTGAACCGGTCATGGAACCGGTCAGCGAAATCGATCACTGGTTTCAGGAATTGAGGTCCATCTGGACCCAACGTCTCGACGCATTGGACCAGGCCCTTTCCGGGGAGACGGATGATGAGTGAATTGACAGTTGTTGTATCCCGCAGGTTTTCAGCTCCGGCTGCCCGGGTTTTCGAGGCGTGGCTGGATCCGGACATGCTTGCGAAGTTCATGATCCCCGGAACGAACATGAGTGTGCCAAAGGCAACGGCCGACCCTCGGGTTGGCGGTGAATTCGAGATCATGATGCAGGCAGATGACCAGGAGATCCCGCATCGGGGGATCTACAAGGAAATCAGCCGTCATAGCCGTCTTGTGTTTACTTGGGACAGTCCCTTTTCAATTGCCGGCAGCACGGTGACGCTCGACTTCCAGGAAGTCGCAGACGGAACGGAGCTAACGCTTACGCACGTGAAATTTCCGTCTGAGGAAAGCCGTGACAATCATCATGCGGGATGGGGTAAAATACTGGAAACACTGGATCTCAGTCTTTCAGGAGCCGGTGCCGGATAGGCGGGAGCGGTCGGGGTATTCGGAGATCAATCCCCTTCCACCAGGCGAACTTTGGCCGGCCAGAACGCATAATGCGACTTCAACTGGCTGGCCATGTCTATCGGCGACTTATAGACCCAGCCGATTTCCTCGCCGTTGAGTGCAGCATAACTCGCGTCACCTTTGATTGGGCAATGCGTGGATTTCTCAACTGGATCGAATTCAGATTGTAGATCGGCCTCAGGTACATAAACCACGGGGTCATAGAAGGCCTTGCCAATTTCCAGGACGCGCAGAGCGGCAGAGGTATCGGCAAGCAGAGTATCGTCCTTGTAAATGCGGATACGGCGGGGCACGGGCTTGATCACCATCAGGTGCTCAGGATTGCTCGGGTTGCGAGCTGCATTGGCGAATGCCGCGGATTGATGTGCAGTCATCTGGATCTCCTTGTTTCCTGAGAACTAGGTGAGTATCGGCACACAAGAGCGCAAAAACAATTTTCTGACATTGCCGTGAACACCCCTTTTGCAGACTGCCCGGGCCAGCGTGCAAAACCTCGGTTGGACGCCCGAAATTCTCTGAGCGGAAAAGGCATCTTTTGGCCGGTATTCGAAACGCCTATAATGTCCGTTCAGATATGTCATCGCGGGGTTGTCCAATCTGTAACCACTTCTGTGCAACGAGGATTATCAACCGGCGCAAAATGCGACCGGCTTCCGCTTAGAAAGGGTTGGAAGTGTCGGAAATAACCATTACCCGTGCGGTGCGGATGCCGGACCCGTTCCGGATCGAGCGATTTTCCTCCAATCCGAAACTTGGGCCCCGTGTTCTGTTTTTCAGCGGAGGATCCGCTCTTAATGGCCTGTCTCAAAGGCTCAAGAAATACACCCACAATTCCATTCACCTGGTGACGCCGTTTGACAGTGGAGGAAGTTCTCAGGGGCTCAGGGTGGCTTTCAATATGCCCGCGATAGGAGACTTGAGAAGCCGTTTGATGGCGCTGGCGGACGAGACCGTTCTCGGTCACCCGGAAGTGTTTCGGCTGTTCACGCATCGATATTCCAAATCGGCTCAAAGAGACGATCTGAAAGGCGAACTCGATGCCATGATTGCGGGCACACACCCGTTGGTAACAGCCATCGAACAACCGATGCGAACGCTCATACAAAACCAGCTTGGCATGTTCCGCGCGGCTTGCCCGCAAGGCTTTGATCTGCGCGGTGCCAGTATCGGCAACTTGATCCTTGCCGGCGGCTACCTGAACCAGAACCAGCAATTGGAGCCGATTATCTTTCTCGTCTCCAAGCTTGTCGGTGTTCTGGGAACTGTGCGGGCAGTTTCTGATGACAATCTGCATTTGGGCGCTGAACTTGCCAATGGCCACGAAGTCATCGGGCAGCATTTGCTGACCGCCAAGGAACATCCGCCGCTCACATCACCGATCAAGGATCTTTTCCTCAACAAGACGCTGGCTGGACGGGACCCCGCCGTGACAGCGTTTCCGAAACGAAATCGGAAGCTGATGCAGACGGCGGATCTCATCTGCTACGCGCCCGGCAGCTTCTACACCAGTCTGATTGCAAACCTGTTGCCGGAAGGTGTCGGTCGGGCGGTTGCCGAACGGACCGTCCCCAAGGTCTATGTTCCAAGTCTCGGACTGGATCCGGAAACGGGAAACATGAACCTGTCCGACAAGGTACACACCTTGCTGAACTATCTGCACCGGGACGTTGGACCTGATTGTCCAACCCACAAACTGATCAACTTCGTTGTCGTCGATCAAACGATTTCCGACGACGAAACGCATGAAATCAGCGCTCGCGGGATCACGGTTTTGAAACTGGATCTCGTCAGCACTCAGTCCGCTCCCTATTATGACCCTGAACCGCTGTGTGAAGCCCTGGTCTCGTTGACCTGATCGGACAAAAAAGAAATCTGCTGGAAAAACAACATGAAACGTACACCGCTGCTAAACCGTCACTTAAGTCAGCTTGTTGCCTCGCTCGGGCATCTGGACGAGATCGTGGTTGCCGATGCCGGCTTGCCAGTGCCTGCCGGTGTAGAGGTTATTGACCTTGCTGTTACTCCGGGCATTCCAGGTTTCTTCGATGTTCTTGAGGCCTTGTCCCGCGAACTTATTATCGAGCAGGCAGTGTTTGCCGATGAAACATCGTCCGAGCTAGGCACGGAAATTGAGGTGAGGCTGGCGCACTGGGAGGCGGATACCGGCAAACCGATCGCGCAGTTGAAAATCTCCCACGAGGATCTGAAATTGAGATCCGCTAAGGCACGGGCTGTTGTGAGAACAGGCGAGTGTACGCCTTATGCAAACGTCATTCTCGTTTCCGGGGTTCCGTTTTAAACCAATTCCCGGATTGTTTTTTCGATCTTGCCGTTGTCGGCGTTTCAACACCGGCAGTTGTTGCTACGGGTCGAACGGCTGTCTTTTTCCTCCTGCAGCCTGCAATCCCGTTTCCGGATGTCATTGTTTCGGAAATGGAGGCAGCTTCCACAAAACACATCGGCGCAAGGTTTTGTTGTAAAGACAGCACCTTCCCGCTATGCGAAAAAGATTCTGCAGAGCACCAAAACCGATTTTGTTGACTTACAAAATCGGTTTTGTAACACTTTTTGTTAAGAAAGGCGGAATTGAAGCCAGATCTTCGATTTGCGCTAAAACAATCAGGACATTCCAATGTCCAGCGGGAGGAAGCATGTCGCGGTTACGCGGTTCCGTCACAATTGATGATGTGGCACGCCATGTCGGCGTCGCCAAGGGAACTGTTTCGCGCGTTCTCAACAACTACACAGACATTTCCGACGAGACCCGCAAGCGCATTTTGAAGGCGGTCAAGGACCTTGGCTATCAACCTTCCGCAACCGCGAGAAACCTGAAGCGCGGTCGTCAGGATACGCTCGGGATTATCATCCCGGTCGGACATGGCAATGGTGCCGATCCATTCCTGTCTGAATTCATCGACGGCATCGCCCGCGCATTGGATGAGCTGGACCTGGACCTTCTTGTGACCACCGCGCATTCGCGCGAGCACATGATCGAGTCGCTCGAGCGGTTGATTGCACGCCGCAAGGTGGATGGTTTCATCGTCACGCGGACCGAAGTCAATGATCCACGTATTGCCTATCTGCAGGAGCGCAACTTTCCGTTCGTTGCCCACGGGCGCACGGCAAATCCGTCCGGATACGCCTGGTACGATATCGACAACGAGGCGGCGTTCGCCGAGGGCGTTCGTCATATCTACAGCCTCGGTCACGAACGCATCGGGCTGGTCGGCGGCACATTGGAGCTGAATTTCGCGCGCCAGCGCAGAGAAGGATACCGCCAGGGACTGAAAGACCTGGGTGTCAAACATGATCCTGATCTCGAAACCATTCAGACAGTTAGCGAAAAGGGCGGGATCCTCGGTGCAGAAGAATTGTTGGCGCTGGACCAGCCTCCAACAGCCTTGCTGTGCGCAACCGACGCTCTGGCCATAGGTGCCGTTCAATACTGTCGCAAGATCGGATTGAAAGCCGGTGCGGATGTCACGGTCATCGGCTATGACGGTTTGCCCGTCGGCGAGTATCTCGACCCGCCACTCACAACCTTTTCCCAGAGTGCGCAGGAAGCGGGTGGCCGTGTCGCGCGGATGCTCACCGATATTCTGGACGGAAAGTCACCGACAAGTTTGCAGGAGCTGTCCAAGGCAGACCTGATCCGACGCGCCTCTGATGGTGCGCCGGCAAAGACACCGGCAGCGTTGGCGACAGCGCTCCGGGAACGGCTGAAAGACCAGCCATATTCTGGCAACAAGGGAGAATGAGAATGTTTGGGAGGACTAAATTCCTGGCCTCGACCATCGCGGGTGTGCTCGCACTCGGGTTGACAACGGCCCAGGCTGACACTCTGCGTTTCTGGACGACGGAAGAGCAGCCGGAAAGACTGGCCAAGCAGGAAGAGCTGGCGGCTGCCTTCAAGGAAAAAACGGGTATTGAAGTCGATGTCATTCCGGTTTCGGAATCCGAACTGGGTACCCGCGCAACAGCTGCCTTTGCTGCAGGCGATTTGCCAGACGTGATCTATCACACGCTGCAATATGCTCTTCCCTGGGCGGAAGCCGGTATTCTGGACACGGAAGCTGCCACCGAAGTGGTTGAAACGCTCGGTAAGGATACCTTTGCACCAGGCGCTGTCGCCATGGCAGCCGTCGATGGCGGGATCGCATCTGTTCCGGTCGATGGCTGGACCCAGATGGTGGTCTACCGCAAGGACCTTTTCGACGCGAATGGCCTTGCAGCTCCCGACAGCTACGAGAACATTCTGGCAGCCGTTGAGAAGCTGCACAATCCGCCGGAAATGTTTGCGTTCGTTGCCGCGACCAAGATTGACGAGAACTTCATGAGCCAGGTGCTGGAGCATGTGCTTCTGGCAAATGGCGTCAATCCGGTGAACAACGAAGGCTTCAAGCCACTTGATGAGAAGAAGACCATTGAAGCGCTTGATTTCTACAAGGCGATCGCGAAGGCCTCACCCCCAGGCGATTTGTTCTGGAAGCAGTCGCGCGAACTGTATTTTGCCGGCAAAGCAGCGATGATCATCTGGTCTCCATTCATCCTGGATGAACTGGCCGGTCTTCGCGACAGCGCGCCACCGACCATCACCGATGACCCGACCTCCAGTGAGTTGGCATCGAAGACCGGTATCGTGACCACGTTGAGCGGTCCGTCCAATCCGGACGGCGCAGCGTGGGGCGATGTCCGCTACTTCGGCATCACCAACGATGCCGACACGGAAGCTGCGATGCAGTTCATCGAGTTCTCCATGGACGATGGCTACATGTCGACACTGTCGATTGCACCGGAAGGCAAGTTCCCGGTTCGCCGCGGTAACAAGGACAACGCAACGGCTTTCGTTGATGGCTGGTCCAAATTGCCGGTTGGTGTCGATCGCAAGGCGCCCCTGACCGATCTGTATGACGCAGAAACAATCCAAACAATCGTCTCGGGTCTGGACACCGCCAGCCGTTGGGGTGTCACGGAAGGCCAGCTGTCGCTTGCATCCAAGATCATCAACAGCCAGGTGATCAACCGTCTGGTGCGCGAGTATATCGACGATGAGCGCGACGCGGCCGCAACGGTTGCCAAACTCAATGAAGAACTGGCGAAAGTCCAGTAACTGAACACCTGCCACGCCTGGTGGCGGGGCCCCATCGACAACCGCATGGGACCGGACATTGACGTCCTGGATTGCCCGGTCCACCTCCCACCTCCCGCACGACTGTGTGCGGGAGGGCCGGAGGAGATCTGCCCGGACGCCTGCGTCCTGCGGGACGTACGCATAGCCGAAAGCTGAGCTGGAACGATGAGCGCAACTGACCAACAGTCTGTTTCTTCAGGTCCCCCAAAAGGGATCGGACCCATGCAGCGCCGCGAAATGTGGCTGGCCTATCTGATGTTGGCACCGACTTTTGCCATCATCCTGATGATCGTTGCCGGTCCTCTTCTGGCCAATTTCTGGATAAGTGTGAAACCTGTCCAGCTTGCCGATCTGAGGCCCCCGACCGTCCTCGTCAACGAGCGTGTCCGCGGTCGCCCCGCGGCAGACGGTGACGAAGCAACGCTGGAATACAGGCTCCGGAATTCGTCCCGGACCGAGGAAATCCGGAATGTTGTCGTGAAGGATCAGGTGCCGGCCGGGTTCAATGTCGCTGTCGTGCCGGATGTTTGCGCACTCGATGGGCGTGCTTTGACTTGCACCATTGGCACGGTTGAACCTGGCTGGAGCGAACGGCTTCGCCTAGAGGGAACGGTCACCGAGGCTTTCCTGTCAGCCAATCGTCCGGAGCGTGCGAGCGAGCCTGAAGTATCCGGTGACGCCAACAACGTGCTCACCAATTTCGATTTCACGTTCGAAAACTTCCAAAGAATTTTCAGCGCCGATGAATTCTGGTCGGTTCTCCGGGTGACGTTCTACTACACGATTTTCGGCACTGGCGGTGCGCTTGTGCTTGGTCTCTTCGCAGCACAATTGCTCAATACGGTGTTTGTCGGGCGCGGTTTCATGCGCGGCCTGTTTCTCTTTCCGTATGTTTCACCAGTGATCGCCGTTGCCTTTACATGGGTGGTGCTATTCGACCCATTCTCGGGGACCGTCAACGCGCTTCTAACAAAGATGGGCGTCGTCTCCGACCCGATCAATTTCTTCGGCCAGCGCGCGATCGAATACTCGATATTCGGCATCCAGATGGAGTTCCCGCTGGCTCTGACAACCGTGATCGCATTCGAGGCCTGGCGGTATTTTCCACTGTCGTTCCTGTTCATTCTTGCGCGCATGCAGTCGATCAATACGGACATGTATGAAGCCGCCGAGATGGATGGCGCCACACCACTGCAGCAGTTCTGGTACCTGTCCTTGCCGCAACTGATGGGCATTTTGTCCGTCCTGTTCCTGCTGCGTTTCATTTGGACGTTCAACAAGTTCGACGACATTTTCCTGCTGACCGGCGGCAACGCGGGTACGCGGACTTTGACGGTCGATGTCTATGAACAAGGTTTCGCGCTCTCCAATCTCGGGGCAGGTGCTGCCGTTGCGGTGGTCGTCTTTGTGGTGCTTGTCACCTTTGCCACCTTGTTCATCCGCTTCTCACCGAAGGAGGAAGGCCTATGAGACCGGGAAGTGTATTGCTCACGGCCATTACAGGCCTGATCTGGGGCGTGACCGCAATGGTGGTGATCGGTGTGACACTGACGCTGATCACCGGCGAAGTGGCTCTGCCACAGGCAACCGCCGCTGCTGTTGCCGGGTCGTTGAGTTCACTCATCTTTGTGTGGCGGCAGTCTTCAACGGCAGCTGGTGGTCTTCCGGCCTGGGCGCTGTCCGCTTCGATTCTCTTTCTTGTGCTGATGGCCGCGACTTTTGCGGCGCCCTTCGGGCTTCCGCTCAACAAGGAGCCCGTGTGGCAGGGTCTTGCACTGATCGCCTTTATCTTTGGTGTCACCAGTGCCAACCACTTGTCGCTCTCCGGCGCATCCCTCGGTGCGATGACCCGCTACGAGCGTGAGGTTGTCTACATATGCATCGCCAAGGGTATCGGCTTCGTGCTGTTCACCATCGTCGTCGCTCTGCCGTTCTATGTGATGGTGATGACGTCTCTGAAAAGCCAACAGACCTTGCTCGCCAATCCGCTCGATCTGTCCATCGACTTTTCGCAAGGTCTTTACGGTCTGTTCCGCTCCTATGTGGAACTGTTCACAGAGTTCAACTTTGGCCGTTACTTGCTGGTGTCGACCTTCGTGTCGATTGCGACGGTGGTTCTGACCCTCGCTTTCTCCGTGCCTGGGGCCTATGCGGTCTCAAGGCTCCGGTTCCCGGGACAGGCATTCCTCGCGCGATCCGTGCTGCTCATATACATGGTCCCGGCGATCGTTCTCGTGATCCCGCTCTATGCAGTCTTTTCGCAGCTTGGTCTTCGCAACACGTTGACCGGACTTCTGATCGTCTATCCGGCAACAACCATCCCGGTCGCACTATATATGCTGCAGGGTTACTTTCGCGGGTTGCCGTCCGAACTTGAAGAAGCCGGTCTCATGGATGGTCTTTCGCGGATCGGCGTGATCCTGAAAATCACCCTGCCGCTTTCATTGCCGGCGTTGGCGTCCGTGTCGCTCTACGTCTTCATGATTGCCTGGAATGAATTCCTCTTTGCATTCATGTTCCTGGATGATCCGGACATCTTCACCCTGTCTCGTGGGGTGGTCTCTCTGAATTCGTCAGAGGTGCCACGCCAACACCTGATGGCGGGCGCTGTGATCGCGACCGTGCCGGTTCTGTTTATCTTCCTCTGGTTCGAACGCTTCCTCGTGCAGGGCCTTACGGCCGGCAGTGTGAAGGGTTAGTGGAATATTCAAAAGGGCTCGTGAGAGGCCCATAGGAGTTACCTGTGTCAAACGCAGATCTAGACAAAGCCGCCCGGACTATCCTGATTGAGAATGATCAGGGCGGTTATACAATCCCGACCAAGGGGCTCTATCCCTATCAATGGAACTGGGACTCCGTCTTTGTTGCGCTGGGCTTTGCCACTTTCGATCAAAGCCGCGCTTGGCGCGAAATCGAAATGCTGTTCGAGGGACAATGGCGTGACGGCATGGTTCCGCACATCCTATTCCGAAAGGACGATCCGAGTTACTTCCCCGGTCCATCTGTCTGGGGAACCGACGGCGGACCGATCCCGAGTTCCGGGCACTCTCAGCCGCCGGTCGCCGCGACCGTGATCAAAGATCTGGTTGATGCGGATGGCTCAGGCAAGGCTCTCGAACGGGCAGCAAAGCTGATGCCGCAACTGATGAACTGGCATCGCTGGTATCTTGCTTATCGGGATCCCAAGAACCTCGGCGTTCTCGCGGTCATCCATCCCTGGGAGTCGGGCCGTGACAACCTGCCGGATTGGGACGAAGCGTTGCGTGCGGTCGAGGTCAAGGATATTGGACCTTACGAGCGCAAGGACACATCCCACGTGGATCCGGCGATGCGTCCGCACAAGGAAGACTATGATCGCTACCTGAGCATCATGGCGGCCTGCCGGAATGTGGGATGGGACCCTCAGAAAGTTGCCGAAACCTGTCCCTTCTTTGTGGCAGATCCCGGCGTGACCTTTATTTTCCTGCGTGCCAACCGTGATCTCCTGATCCTAGCGGAAAGACTAGGTTTGGATGCCGACGCTGAAGAGATCCGGGGCTGGATTCTCAAGATGGAAGCTGGAGCCAAAACGCTCTGGAACGAAGAACTGAAGGCTCATGTGGCCCTCAACGAACGAACCGGACGGCAAACCGACGGCATTTCCAGTGCGTCCTTCCTTGCTCCGTACGCGGGCCTTGCGGATCAAGCGACGTTGACGTCGCTTCAGGGCCATTTCGATCGTATCGCCTCGAAAGTCCGCTATCTGATGCCATCCTACGATCCCGACCACAGGACCTATGAGCCGTTGCGATATTGGCGCGGCCCGGTCTGGGCCATGATCAACTACATGATCGCAAGAGGGTTTGCGGAGGCAGGTGACAGTGAGCGCGCCGGCAGGTTGCGTCAGGACACTGCCGACCTGATCGCGACAGGCGGTTTTGCCGAGTATTTCAGCCCGGAAAACGGTGCCGGTGCCGGAGGAGGGACCTTCTCATGGACGGCGGCCATCTGGCTTACCTGGGCATCGCCCTCACACCAAAAACAGGCAGCTTAACGAGCGGGGTTTAATGTCATGGGAGCGATCCAGCTCAACAAGGTCGAAAAGTGGTTCGGCAGTCTTCAGGTCATCAAGGGTATCGATCTGGATATCCAGGACGGTGAATTCGTGATTTTTGTCGGTCCGTCCGGCTGCGGTAAATCGACATTGCTGCGGTTGATCTCCGGACTGGAGGAAACCAGCCGGGGAGACATAGAGATTGACGGCAAGGACGTCACTGCGCTGCCTCCGTCTGGCCGTGGCCTGTCCATGGTGTTCCAGTCCTATGCGCTCTATCCGCATATGTCGGTGCGGGAGAACGTCGGTTTCGGTCTGAAAACGGCAGGACTGCCCAAGGACGAAATCGATAAAAAGGTCAATGCTGCGGCCGATGTGCTCAAGCTCGACGAATATCTTGATCGCCGGCCAAAGGCGCTTTCCGGTGGCCAGCGTCAGCGCGTTGCCATTGGCCGTGCCATCGTGCGTGAACCGAGCGCGTTCCTCTTTGATGAACCGCTCTCCAACCTTGACGCAGCACTGCGGGTCGAAATGCGTTTCGAGGTCGCAAGGCTTCACAAGAGCCTCGGCACCACGATGATCTATGTGACGCATGATCAGGTCGAAGCCATGACGCTGGCGGACAAGATCGTTGTTTTGCAAGCCGGACGTATCGAACAGGTGGGTTCGCCGCGCGAACTTTATGAACGCCCGGACAATCTGTTCGTGGCCCAGTTTATCGGCTCGCCGAAAATGAATGTGCTGCCATGTTCAGTCGAAGGAGATCAGTTCTCGCTTCAAGGCCACGGAGGGGGACACTACCCGCATCAGGGCAAGCCCCAGAGACCTGTCAAACTTGGCATCCGCCCGGAACATATGAGCATCGTTGCGACCGATGAAGGGCACTGCACAGGTACGGTTGAAGTTGCTGAATATCTCGGTGCCGACACCTTCCTCTATGTGGCGCTTGACGGGCTTGAGACTGTTCTGGTGCGGATCAGTGGAAGCGATCAGGTGGAAGAAGGCTCCCGTGTCGGCCTTCGTTTCGATGAGAGCCGGATGCATTTTTTCGACAACAAGGATCAGGCTGTTCGTTAACTCGATCAGCTTCGGCGAAGCCTGTGACACTGCTTGAGGATTGAGGCTGTCGGTAGAGCCGGAGTTTCAGTTCCTGCACAGGATCTGAACTGTGTAGCGGGCAGCTTCCTGGTCTATTGCGGTCGGGGTCATGATGCTGGTCATGGTGTTGTAAGACGGCGCAAGGCCAAGGTTTTCCATGAACTCGGCCATCAAGCGGCCGCGAATGGCGAAATTGATATTTTCCGGAAGGTCGCCTGCGACCCTGAGAGTCTTCAACTTGTCTAGCCGTGAGAGCACGGTTCCGATGACGGATCCCGTCCGATCGAGAACCGGTCCGCCGGAGTTCCCCGGCTGTACGGGCGCGGACACCATGAAGTGGCGGATGTCGCCCTGAACACCGGCAAGCGAAGAGACGATGCCGTAGGTGAAGTTCAAATTGTTGTCCAGGATCTGTGCGAACGGATACCCCAGAACAAACACCTCCTCGCCACGAACGATAGGCTGCCTGGCCCGGAACTGAGCAAAGTGGTCGGCTTTTTTGCTGTCGAGCTGAATGATTGCGAGGTCATTGGTCGTGTCGGAAGCAACCATTGCTGCTGCGCCGTATCCTGCGACCTCAAGATTGTCGCAGTTGCCGACGACATGGGCATTTGTTCCCACGTGCCCATCGGGCGAGATAAAAAGCCCGAACCGGTCGACGAACCGGTTTCGCCTGTTGTCGCAGTTTTGTTTCCAGCTGCCAGTTCACCCAACCGTTTTTCGGCATCCGGTGCGTTGTCAATGGCAGGAGCTGAAGTCACTGCATCCATCCGGCCAGTCGCCGAGCGGTCGTAGAAAGTCAGGCTATTGGACATTGCAACGGCGACCCGATCCATGAACACCGCATGTTTGGGCTGCCAGAAAAGCGAGAAGCCGCGGCTGTCCGCACCGGTTCTCATCATGCGTAGGTAAAAGTCGCGCCCGTTTTGGGTGCCCGACACGACAAAGAAGTCATTGCGGAACTGCTTGCTTTCAATCTCCCTGCCATCGTCTGTCGAGGTCAGGCGCCGATAGAGGGCTTCATAGTCGGATTTTTGACCGTCAACGCGCAGCGTCTCCAATTCGATGCTGTCGTCAAAAGCGCGCCAGAGGTGGCCGCGCTCGGATTTCTTGGGAGGCCCGAACAAACTGGCGGGAATGCCGAGTGTGATACCAGCGGTCGGATCGTTCCGGGTTCTGAAGCCGACGCGTTTGACCAGATCCAGTCCATCCCGGTGAAGAATTTGTAGTTCCTCAGTGTCCAGGACCCCGTCCCGGCGAAATTCCCGGTTTCTTTGAAATTCCATAAGCGCGCCATAGGTCTTGGGCCCGAAGGCACCGTCGACAATGGCCGCGTAGTCTCCAGTAAAAACCAACAGGAACTGCAGGCGAATGCGCTCGTTTCGACTGAGGGAATTAAACCAGTCTTTCGACTGGTCGTAGTCGGCCTGTACGTTGCCGATAGATAAAACGAGAAAGGCAATTGCACAGATCAATGCACGCATCATGCAGCTCCCGGCCCAATGGTCGCTGAACAGACTTTATCAAAACCCGTGACATTGGAACAGGCGCCAGGCGCTCTTTGGGGGATATCTTTCGATTATCGCGCTGTGTTTACTCCGGCTTCATGTTTTGAAGTTTCAGCGCGGGATGACATCCACCTTGTGATCGGTCGTTTGCGACCCGGCTGTACGCAGCACACCCTTGACCGGCGCGGCATCACCGTAGTCACGTCCTCTGGCGACAACGATGTGATCCTGACCCACACGTGTTGCATTGGTGGGATCGTACTCGATCCAGCCGACCTCAATTCCACACCATGCCCGCACCCATGCATGCATCGCATCAGCGCCTTCAAGGCGGGGCTGGCCTTCCGGTGGGATCGTTCTCAAAAACCCGCTGACATATCCTGCCGGAATGCCGATGCTCCTGAGGCAGGCGATCATGATATGTGAATAGTCCTGGCAAACACCGTGCCGACGCTCGAAGGCTTCAAGAGCCGGAGTGTCCACCGTGGTCGCGTCCGCATCGAAGCGCATCTCCCTGTGCAATGCTTTGCCAATGGCTTCAACCGCAGCAATTGCGCTCATGTTCGGGTTCGCATGCGCTTCAGCATAAGCCGCAAAGACCGGATCCAGCGGCAATCGCGGAGAGGCTGACGTGAAATGTACAGGGGCCTCTGGTTGGAGAGACTGAATCGCCACCAGTTCTCTGTCGAGATTGCATAGTGGTGGAGAGATATCAAATTGCTCGGCAAAGGCGGTGCGGTCGATCCGCGCTCTGAGCTTGAAGGTCAGTTCGCTATGGGTCTTGCGGTAGGCCACGTCGGTGACCGCATTGCCGTAGAAGTCGGTGCGATCGTGACGCTCCGTGGGACCTGGGGCCAATTGAATCTGGCCGGAGATCAGTCTTTGTTCGCCGGGGATCGTCGCGGGCATCAAGCGCAGCGCATGACGACCCGAATTTGCCGGACTGGCGTAGTCATAAGTGATTTCCAGGGCGACATCGTAGAGCACGCTTGACCTCACTTGGAAGGAGTTTTGTGCAATGCCCCGGTGCTAACGGATATAGGCATCAGTCAGTTCCACGGAGAGGTAAGAAATCTGGTCACGCAGCTCGCTAAGCACTGCCGGATTTAGCGTTTCGGGCGTCGCAATGGCAAGACTGGTGTGAATCTGCAGTACCGAGCGGGCAAGATCGGACAGATGCCCGTGCTCCGTCTCGCCAGGCAGGTCGTCTATGTGGTTTTTTATGTCCGTAAGTTGATAAAGCACCGCTCTGGGGTTCTTCCCGTCCATCGCCAAAAGATCCAGCACCGTCGCCTTGCTGAGCGACACCGCGTAGCGGCGGCTCATCGACATTGCGCTGTCGCCGACCTCCAACAGCAGTTCCAATGAGCCTTCCGGAGCATCCGGTTCGGTGAAAACGGACAGGAGGTCCGTCATCCGATGAGCGCGTTCAAGTGCCCTGCCTATGCTCAGGAACCTCCAACCCGTGAAGCGGTACATATTTTCATGGACGAGGCCGGAAAATCCAGTGATCTTACGCAGAAGCAGACCCATAGCGCGTGGGATATCGCTATTGTGGCGCATCGCGCGCTTGGCACCGTTTGCGGTTTGGGCCAGATCGTTCAAGGCGAGCCATCCATCGACCGAGAAACGGTCGCGGACCTTGCCGGCACTCGAGACGGCCGATTGCAGCATTGCGATCAGCGCGTCTGGTACCGGATCTTCAGATGCAACGCCTATTTTTTTCAGATAGTCCGCTGTCTGGGAGACCAGTGGGGCATCGGGATCGGCCGTTTCCATCAATCGCGCATGATAGGCACGCAGAAGGCGGACCGCGCCTTCAGCCCGTTCCACATAACGGCCCAACCAGAACAGATTGTCGGCCGCCCGCGATGGCAACGCCCCTGGTTGAGATTTGAAATAGGGTGATTCAGTCTGGTGCAGCAAAGTGTCTTTCGCAGGCTTTTTGCCGCCAACGATCCAGACATCCGCCGTTGAGCCGCCGGCTTGCATGGCAATCGCGCTGGCATCTTCCGTCCGGCCTATGCGGGCAAAGCCTCCGCTCATGACCTCCCAGCCCTTCGCGGTTCTTGCCAGAAAAACGCGCAGGCTCATCGGCCTGGGTACAAGTTGCTCTTCGAAGTAGGCAGGGGTCGTGGAAAGCGTGACGGCTTCCTGGGCAATTAGCGTGTCGCTCTTATTGTCGATCCAGGTCTCGAGCATTCCCTGGTGGAACTTGTGGAAGTCTTTGCCGATAAAATCGGTCTGCGCAGACGCAAAGGGCAGAGCCGTTGAAAGTGCTGGGCTGAACATCATACTGTCAGCATGCTCTTTCACATAAGAGCGTGTCGCCGCTTCGCCGCACCACCAGGTCGCGACATTCGGCAGTTTCAGGGTCTCGCCCAGTAGGTGCTTGCTGACACGCGGCAAAAAAGCGAGCAGAGCCCTGGTTTCCAAAATGCCTGTGCCGAGTGCATTGACCATTGTGACGGAGCCGCGACGGACGGCTTCGACCAGACCTGGCGTTCCGATATGGGAGTTTTCGTTCAGCTCCATCGGATCGGACCAGGCCGCGTCCAATCTGCGCCAAAGAACACTAACCGGTCTGAGACCCGCGACGGTTCTTACCATCAGGCGTTCGTTTTCAACCGTGAGATCTTCGCCTTCCAACAGCATGAAACCGAGGTATCTGGCAATATAGGCATGTTCGAAATACGTATCGTTCAATGGGCCCGGCGTAAGGATCGAAACCCGACTGTCGCTTTCATCGCGCAAGTCCACCAAATGGTCTCTGAACCGCCTGAAAAAGCCTGCCAGTCGATGGACGTTGGCCTTGGCAAAGAATTCGTTGAATACCCTGCCGGTCGCGACACGATTTTCCAGCGCGAATCCGGCTCCTGAGGGGGCCTGCGCACGATCGGAAAGTACCCACCAGGTGCCGTCCGGACCGCGGCCGATTTCAAAGGATAGAAAATGCAGGAAGTGTCCCGAGCTGGGCTTGATCCCGACAAGAGGGCGCTGCCATTCCGGGCTTTTGGCAATAAGATTGGCGGGCAGGAAGCCTTCGCTGACAAGTCGGTTATCGCCATAGAGATCTGCGACTACCTGCTCCAGGAGTTCCGCCCGCTGCACGAGGCCTTCGGCAATCACTTGCCAATCGTCTTCGCTTATGACGACAGGAATATGGCTGAGCGGCCATTCCCGCTCGTTGGCGCCTTCCTGGCCGTATTGACGGAAATAGACCCCGGCATCATTCAGATACTGGTTACCCCTGGCAAAGCGGTCGCTGATCTCTTCCGATGTGAGCGAAGACAGATGGTTTAAGAAGGGCCGCCAGACGGGACGGACGTTTCCTTGAGGGTTCAAAAGCTCATCCGAAACGCCCGGAAAGGGCCGGTATGCCTTCAACAAGGCATATCCAGGCGCTCCAATCTCTGCGTTTTCGTCAAGACTCATCTACGTGTTCCTGAGCCGAAGCCGACATTCGGCCCGCTGACATAACCCTATCCGTATTCAAGCACTTTTCGATGAACGCGGATCGCCCTTATACATTTTGAGGCCTGCGCAGGTCTAGGGTCAACGGAAACTCCGGATGTGGATGCTCGGCTGTTGGCACATACAGGCCAGGTGTGTGGCCATGAGCTTCGAAGCGGGACAGTCGTCTCGCCTCGGCCTCGTTGCCGTTGACCGGGAACGTATCGTAGTTGCGCCCACCGGGATGTGCGACGTGATAAACGCAGCCGCCCAGAGCGCGTCCGCTCCACGTATCGAAAATGTCGAATGTCAGGGGCGCATCAACGGGATGCACCGGATGCAGGGCCATGGAAGGCTGCCAGGCCTTGTAGCGTACACCTGCGACGGAAACGCCATTCGTTTCCGTTTTTTGCAGCGGCATCATCCGGCGATTGCATGTCACGGTGTAACGGTCCGGGTCACTGGTCGTCAACTTGACCTGCAGACGCTCGGTCGAACTGTCCGTGTATCTGACTGTCCCGCCAATCGCGCCTGTCTCGCCGAGCACGTGCCAGGGTTCCAGGGCCTGTCTTAACTCAAGATGCACGCCTTCCACCTCGATTTCACCACAGAATGGAAAGCGGAATTCAGCCTGTGCCTCGAACCATTCGGGCCGCATCGGAAATCCGTGATGTTCCAGGTCCTTCAGGACTTCAAGGAAATCAGTCCAGACATAGTGCGGCAGCATGAACCGATCGTGCAGAGCTGTTCCCCAACGGGTCAGATTGCCTGACAAGGGATGCTGCCAGAGGCGGGCTATCAGGGCGCGCAGAAGCAACTGCTGTGCAAGGCTCATTCGCGGGTCGGGCGGCATTTCGAACCCGCGAAACTCCACCAGTCCAAGACGTCCGGTCGGACCATCCGGCGAATAGAGCTTGTCGATGCATATCTCGGCTCTGTGCGTGTTGCCGGTGACGTCGACAAGAAGGTTTCGCAACAACCTGTCAACCAGCCATGGGAAAGGTGCGGCACCCTCGTCCGGGCTGTGGATCTGTGACAGGGCCACTTCCAGTTCATACAAGCCGTCGTGACGAGCTTCGTCGACCCGTGGTGCCTGCGAAGTCGGGCCGATGAACAGGCCGGAAAACAAATAAGACAGGCTCGGCCGTCTTTGCCAGTGCAAGATCAGGCTGCGCAGCAGATCCGGGCGCCTCAGGAAAGGGCTGTCCAGCGGCGTTGCACCCCCGACAACAACGTGATTGCCTCCACCGGTGCCGGTGTGTTTGCCGTCGATCATGAATTTTTCAGCGCCAAGGCGAGACTGGCGGGCGTCGTCATAGACGCCTTCGGTTATGGCGACGCAGTCCTTCCAGCTCGTGGCCGGATGAATATTCACTTCCACGACGCCCGGGTCTGGGGCAACGCGGATGACATTCATGCGGGGGTCGGTTGGAGGGGGTAGCCCTCGATGTGAACTGGCAAATTCATATCGGTAGCGGCAGTTTCCGCCGCCGAGACAAGTTCCAGGTAGTCCTCAAGACGTTCGACCGGTGGCATGAAGACGCAGAGCCTGCCGTCGCGCGGCTCTACCGACAGTGCCGTCCGCACGGCGGCCTCGCCCAACTCGTCATTTGTCAGTTGCTGCTCGCGCCGGTCTTGCTGTGCGCCGCCTGCCGTGAAATGCGCAACTCCCTGAGGTCTGTCACCCCGCTTTCCGACAGGAAAGTCGGGCAAGGGCTCCCGTGGCAACGTCGGGTCCATGATGTTTGTGTAGGGATATTGGGCCGGGGGAACATGAGGCAGGGATTCAAGTGGAATTCGATACCCGACCGGACTGTCACCCGGAACGAGGAACAGGGCGTCACGCCTGAGGTTCCAGCGTTCTGAGCGCCACCCGTTCCCTGCCGCTTTCGATTGCCAGCGCTGTACGGGAAGAACGTAACCGGACGGCGTTGCCAGGCCTCGGTCAAACACGCGCGCGATGCGATGGCGCGCCTCTGCGTCTTCCAGTTCCGAGTTGTCCGTGGTGACATTTACGGGAAGGCCAGCTTCCTTGACCAGCCAGACCGCCGGGTCTTCAAATGCGGGAACAACATAGCTGGGTTCGATTTCCAGACTTTCCGCAATCCGCTGCATCAATGCTTCAGCTTTTCCCGCATCTGCGCCGGTCTCCTGACCTTCGTCGGCGATCAGCTCAGGGTTCTGCCAGATCGGCTTCTCGTCTCGCCGCCAGTAGAGGGAAAACGTCCAGCGGGGGAGCGTTTCACCCGGGTACCATTTGCCCTGTCCGTAGTGAAGAAATCCGCCCGGGGCAAACCGTTCGCGCAGGCGGCGGATCAGAACATCAGCCCGGTCGCGTTTGGCCGGACCGACCGCGTCCGTGTTCCATTCGTCGGATTCAAAATCGTCGATTGAGACAAATGTGGGTTCGCCGCCCATTGTCAGGCGAACGTCCTCCTGTTTGAGGATACGATCGACATCTTCTCCCAGAGTGTTGAGGGCGTTCCAGGCTTCGTCTGAAAAGGGTTTTGTAATGCGCGGATGTTCGGCAACCCGCGCGATCTTCATGTCGAAGGCAAAGTCGACATTCGCATCGCTGGCCATGCCGACGATCGGCGCTGCATTCGTATAGTGCGGCGTTGCAGCAAGCGGGATGTGGCTTTCGCCTGTCAAAAGCCCGGATGTCGGGTCCAGTCCGATCCAGCCGGCACCGGGCAGGTAGACTTCAGTCCAGGCGTGAAGGTCGGTGAAATCATGATCCGTTCCCGATGGCCCGTCGAGGGCCTCCAGATCCGGCTTCAACTGAATGAGATATCCTGAAACAAAGCGGGCGGCAAAGCCAAGGTGGCGCAAGGTCTGAACCAGAAGCCAACTTGAATCCCGGCATGAGCCCGTACCTTTGTTGAATGTCTCTTCAGGTGTTTGAACGCCCGGTTCCATTCGGATGACATATCCGACCTCTTCTGAAACCCGCGCGTTCAGCCCGACGACAAAATCGACCGTGCGTTCTTTTTCTCTCGGTATGGACGCCAAGAATTCCGCCAAACGCGGACCTGCCGGATCGGGGCGCGTGTAGATCAGGAGATCTTCGCGAAGCTCTTCGGGATAGTCGAACGGCCATTCCTCCGCACGTTCTTCAACGAAGAAATCAAAAGGATTGTAGACGGTCATGTCCGCGACAAGGTCCACCTCAATCTTGAATTCACGAACGGGCTCGGGAAACACAAATCGGGCTAGCCAGTTGCCGTAGGGATCTTGCTGATGATTGACGAAATGATCGGCTGGGGAAACTTTCAGCGAATGAGAAAGCACCCTGGTACGGCTGTGAGGAGCAGGTCTTAGGCGAATGATCTGAGGGCTCAACGTGACCGGACGGTCATATCGGTAATGGGTAAGATGATAAATGCTTGCTTTGATTGACATGAACGGACCCTGGTCAGGACGAGCTTGTAGGTCGCGCTAGCGTTTCACAGTTCTGCGCCCCGTACCACGTCAAACTGTAGGCAGATAAAAGTGTTGCCACCTGGCCATGGGTGTCCGGCCGATTGCGATCAGCTGTCTGAATCAGATCCTTTGCCACTCAGATTGCGCGGGTCGAGCCATAGCGATTTGTCATCGAGCGGGGTCAATGGGCTGAGGTTCGGATTGGCGATTGAAAAAATCTTCCTGCTTTCCAGTTTTGCCAGCGCAATATCGTTTCCGTGAAAATCCAGAAAGTGCTTGTCGAAACTACCGTCCGAAATCATCTGTCTCAGTCCCGCTTCGATCTGTTGAGCGAGCTCGGGATGTTTGGGGCTGACAAAAAAGTAGGTTGGCAAGGGAATGAACAGACAGAGCGTTTCTTCAATGACCAGGTTGGGGTTGGTCTTGCTGAAGACCTGTTGTTCCTGAAAAATTTCATTGAGTCCGCGGCCGAATGTCGTGAAGCGCTGGAGTTTCAGCATATCGAAGAGTGTCTTGTATTCGGGTGCCGTGACAACCTGAAAACCTGCGTCTTCCATGACCCGGCGTGTTGACCACTGCGTGCCCGAACCTGTCGGAAAAGCGCGAAGGTCTTCAAGTGTTTCAACCTGCGAGATCGCGGGTTGATCCTGTTTGTTGATGAGGAACAGCCGATGGCCTTGTATTCCCTTTCTTATGGGAATTCTGATTGTCAGAAGGTTTTCTTCCCAGCCCGGCTTCGGGGCCTCTGCAACAACGTGAATAATTTCGCCGTCGATCAGCTCTGGCAGTAACCTGTCCCGGGAGAGCTCCGTGTCCATTTGTCGAACGCGAGCGGTTTGTCCGGCTTTCTCAAGGGACATTTCCAGGAGAATTTGAGCGTAGCGATATCGCTGATCGTCCTGACCGTAAGGCTTGATTGTAATAACTTCTGAAGTTCCTGCGTGAGCAAGGCCGAGCACACCGGAAACAAGTACCGCGATATTTGCGAGTGCAATTCTCAAATACGCAGTTCGCATGATCAAAATCCTGCACTTCCAGACGAAAAAGGTCACTGTATCTTACACCATCGTTCGTGATTGACCGAGAGACAGTTCCAGTGTTTCCACGCCTTGGAGGCCTCTGAAGCAACAAAGAGTTTTGCACTGAGCGCAACAGTTTTCCCTTCATTTCTCGATCTTGATGAAACCCTGCAAACGCAACGCTTGTTCAGGATGACAGATGCGCGGTCTGAAAAAGGGAACGTGGCGGCTGATTTGAGCCGGATCGTCGGCCTGTTCGCAAACAGAGCTCAACTTCGAGGAACAATCTTCTTTAAGGTTTAATATTTCATGCTTGAAATTTATTTTCTGTCTGACTAGGCTTCAATTGCGTGTCAGGCAAGGTTTGCGATCAGATGAACCCGGACATGTGAGCTCAAATGCTTCGCGAAAACAGAAAATCGCGTGCAATATGTGGAACATACGGTCCGAAAGGTGCTTTATTACGACGCTATCGGCCTTGCGAAAAAACACAAGTCTGTTTGAGTAAAGGGCGACAACAACAATAGCCCATCCAGAAATCGGGAACACTGGAACCAACAGGAGAGACAGATGAAATTCTTTAGCCTTGCAGCGAGTGCCGCGCTGGCACTCGGTGTGGTGTCTGCGAATGCCGAACCTTTAAAAGTCGGCATGATCACCACGCTTTCAGGAGGAGGCGCAGGTCTTGGCATTGATGTGCGCGATGGTTTCATGCTGGCGGTCAAACAGGCCGGCAACGAGAATATCGAAGTCATCATTGAAGACGACCAGCGCAAACCGGATATCGCCGTGCAGCTTGCTGACAAGCTTGTTCAGTCGGAAAAGGTCGACGTGTTGACCGGGATTATCTGGTCGAACCTTGCGATGGCGGTGGTGCCTGCGGTTACCGCACAAGGAAAATTCTACTTGTCGCCCAATGCGGGTCCATCCGCGCTTGCCGGCAAGGGCTGCCATCCGAACTATTTCAATGTGGCCTGGCAGAACGACAACCTGCACGAAGCTGCCGGCGCGTATGCCAAGGAAACCGGCTACAAGAAGAGCTTCATTCTTGCGCCGAACTATCCGGCGGGCAAGGACGCCTTGACCGGTTACAAGCGTTTTTACGATGGTGAGCTTGCCGGCGAGATCTATACCAAGCTTGGCCAGACCGACTATGCAGCAGAACTTGCGCAGATCCGCGCTTCTGATGCGGACAGTGTCTTTTTCTTCCTGCCTGGTGGAATGGGCATTTCCTTCCTCAAACAATATGCCGACAGCGGCGTCGACCTGCCGGTCGTCGGGCCGGCCTTCTCGTTTGATCAGGGTATTCTTCAAGCCGTTGGCGATGCTGCACTGGGTGTGAAGAACACCAGCCAATGGAACAAGGACATCGACAACGAAACCAACAAGGCTTTTGTTGAGAGCTTCCAGGCCGAATATGGCCGGTTGCCGTCGCTCTACGCTTCCCAGGGTTTCGATACGGCAAATCTGCTTTTGTCTGCAATGGGTTCAGCAGACGTAAACGATGCGGATGCCTTCCGTGCTGCGCTTAAAGCAGCCGACTTCAGCTCGACCCGGGGCGACTTCGAGTTCGGACCGAACCATCATCCCGTGCAGGATATTTTTGTCCGCGAAGTGATCAAGGAAGGCGATGTCTACACCAACAAGATCATTGCCACTGCCATGACTGACCGTGCCGATGCTTATGCGGCCGAGTGTAAGATGTAACCGAATTCAACTCTGGCCGGCGCGCGGATTGCGCCGGCCGTTCTATCGGGATTTTCATGTCACTGTTATTACTCATAGAGCAGGTTTTGAACGGCCTGCAGTTCGGTGTCATGCTGTTTTTAATGGCTGCCGGTCTGACGCTGATTTTCGGTGTGATGGGGCTTATCAACCTTGCGCATGGTTCGCTCTACATGATCGGCGCTTTTTGCGCGGCAGCTGTTGCGGGAGCCACCGGTTCCTTCGTGCTGGCGCTGGTGGCGGCACTCGCCGGAGCGGCCATCGCGGGAGCATTGGTCGAGATTCTTGTCATTCGGCGGCTTTACGGAAAAGACCATCTGGATCAGGTGCTGGCCACTTTTGCCTTGATCCTGATTTTTTCAGAAGGGACGCGGTGGCTGTTCGGTTCCTTTCCGCTGTTTCTTGATGTTCCGGATGCCTTGTCCGGCCCGGTCACACTGCCGGGGGGTATCGAATACCCTTTTTACCGACTGACACTGATTGCCGTCGGGTTGATGGTTGCGCTTGGGCTTTTTTTGCTGATTTCGCGAACGCGCATCGGCATTCAGATCCGTGCGGGCGAAAATGACCGCGAAATGATTGCTGCGCTCGGCGTCGATATTGGCCGCCTCTACACAATTGTTTTTGCCCTTGGTGCGGCGCTGGCCGGACTGGCGGGTGCGCTTGTGGGAGCCATTCAGTCCGTCCAGGTGGGCATGGGCGAACCGGTGCTGATCCTGGCATTCGTCGTTATCGTGATCGGCGGGATCGGGTCCATCAAAGGTGCTCTCGTTGGGGCGCTTCTTGTGGGGCTCACCAATACGCTCGGCGGAATTTTTCTGCCCGAAGTGATGAAACTGTTCATGGAACCGGCGGTCGCTACATCCGTCGGTGCCTCGCTGGCTTCCATGGCGATCTACATCCTGATGGCTGCCGTCCTGATCCTGAAACCGACGGGTCTTTTCGGAGCGCGCGCATGACCCGGGAAAACGGTTTCAATATGCTGATCGTCGCCGGCCTTGTGCTGGTGCCGCTTTGGGCTTTTTTCGCGGACGAGCCCTTTACCATCACGCTGGCGACGCGTGCGGTTATTCTGGCTATGGCAGCAGTCGGACTTAATATTGCACTTGGTCTCGGCGGGTTGATCAGTCTCGGGCATGCAGTGTTCTTCGGCCTTGGCGGCTATGCCATGGGAATCTTGGCCTATCACGCCCAGACCTACACACCATTTATCGAATGGCCATTCGTGATTGAGGGCACCAAGTCCATGCCGATCATCTGGCTTGTGGCTGTGGTGATGTCATCTCTTGCGGCCTTTGTGATAGGCCTGCTGTCACTCAGGACATCCGGGGCCTATTTCATCATGATCACCCTGGCTTTCGGGCAGATGTTCTTTTTCTTCTCGATCAGCTGGAGCGCTTATGGCGGGGAAGATGGCGTCTCGATCTATCTTCGAAACGGTTTCCCCGGCCTCAACACGTTGGCACCTATTCAGTTCTACGGACTTTGTTTCGGTCTTTTGATGCTGGTGCTTTTGTTCGCGTCGCTCCTCGCACGCTCACCTTTCGGCCTTGCCTTGAACGCTGCGCGTCAGTCCGAACAGCGCGTTCAGGCTGTCGGGATGATGCCGTTTCGACTGCGCCTTGCAGCTTTCGTTATCTCAGGTGCCATTACCGGGCTTGCGGGCGCGCTTTTTGCGGATCTGAACCGGTTCGTCAGCCCGGCCATGTTCTCTTGGCAGATGTCCGGCGAGATCATGATCCTGGTAATCCTTGGTGGCGTCGGCAGGCTATATGGTCCGGTCGTCGGCGCTATCGTCTATGTGATGCTTGAGCATGTACTGGGGGACCTGTCGGATTATTGGCATATCTACCTGGGTGTCCTGCTTCTGCTTGTGGTGCTTTTCGTCAAGGGCGGGATCATCGGGGCCGTCAGTGGTCGGAGGACTGCTCATGGATGATGTGGTTCTGGAAACCAGGGGGCTATGCAAAAACTACGGGGCTCTGGAGGTCAGCAAGAACATCTCTCTGACGCTGCGAAAAGGTGAAGTTCACGCCGTGATCGGGCCGAACGGTGCCGGCAAATCCACGCTCATTCATCAGATCTGCGGAACGGTGCGACCGGACTTCGGCAGCATTTATCTTCTGGACGAGGACGTTACCCAAAAGCCTGTCGACGCACGGTCAAAGGCGGGCCTTGCACGCACCTTTCAGGTTTCGGCATTGGCGATGGAAGACACGGTTCTGGAAAATGTCGTTCTTGGATGTGTCGGTGCGAGCGGCAAGGCCTTCCGGCTGTTCCAGCCGGTGCTGACCGACAGGGACCTGCTGGAAACGGCTCATATAGCACTGGAGCGGGTCGGTCTTGAGGATGTGGCTGAAAAGCGTACGGCTGATCTCAGTCATGGTCAGCGCAGGCAACTTGAGGTCGCCATCGCGCTGACACTTGCGCCCAAGGCCTTTGTCATGGACGAGCCCATGGCGGGTCTGGGTGCGGAAGGGTCGAAACGCATGACCGGTTTTCTCGACACCCTGCGCGCTGAAGCTCCTATCCTGCTCGTTGAGCATGACATGGACGCTGTCTTTGCGCTGGCCGATCGCATCAGTGTTCTGGTCTATGGCAGCATCATTGCCAGCGGTACGGTTGAAGAAATTCGGTCCGATCCTGGTGTCCGTGAAGCCTATTTGGGGGACGAGGCATGACATCGGTCCTTTCCCTTGAACAGATAGAAGCCTCCTATGGCCCTATCCAGGCCCTGTTTGGTGTCTCGCTTGATGTGAGTGAAGGTGAAGCTGTGGCGCTCATGGGGCGAAACGGCATGGGCAAGTCCACTACGGTGAAGACAATCTGTGGCATGTTGCCGGCGCAGGGTGATATCCGGTTTGCCGGAAACCGCATCAACGGGCTGCCCAGTCACAAGATTGCGCGGCTGGGTGTCGGGCTTGTTCCAGAAGGTCGGAGATGTTTTTCCGGACTGAGCGTTGAGGAAAACCTTGTTGCAGCCAGCCGCAAAGGCGAATGGGACTTTGCCAAGGTGACCGATCTGTTTCCGAGGTTGGCTGAACGTCGCCGGCAACAGGCAGCGTCTCTTTCGGGAGGTGAGCAACAGATGCTTGCCATCGGCCGGGCACTGATGACCAACCCGAGACTGCTTGTGCTTGACGAGGCAACGGAAGGCCTTGCCCCGGTCGTCCGTCAGGAAATCTGGACGGCGATCGAAGCCCTCAAGAATCGAACGGGTGTCTCGATCCTGATCATCGACAAGTCGCTCAAGGAGCTGGCAAGGATTGCGGACCGGGCGGTGATAGTGGAGCGTGGCAAAGATGTCTGGTCAGGTGCTTTTGACGCACTTGATCGGGAAGTTGCAGACAGGCACCTGGGAGTTTGACCACGGCCCGTGGAACTGCAATTTGCCATTGGATGCACTATTTGTTGAACGCACCTGCGTCGATCATCTGCTGGAACATGTCTTCCATGGACGCGCGCATGGGGCGATAGGTAACACCAAGTGCCGATTTGCTCTTCGAGTTGTCCGCCCGCCATTTGACGTTGACATTGTTGGCGATGAACTTCCTCGAGATGTCATTGATAACCGGACCAATCAGCCAGACCATCCATTTCGGCAATGAGTTGCGCGGGACAGGGTAGCTGTTGCCAAATTTCGGGATCAGCGCCTTACCGAGTTCAAGAATGTTGGTGTTGTGACCCGAGATGATATGACGGCCCTCTGCGTCTGATCGAAACCCGGCTGCGACATGTGCTTTGGCGAGGTCGCGGACGTCAACGACGCCGATCCCGAGTTTTGGTGCACCCGGTTTCATCGTCCCATCGCCCATTTGACGGACGATGTTGAAACTTTCAGACGTCGGCTTCTTGGCAAGGGACGGGCCGATGACGAGTGACGGATTGACGGCAACCAGTTTGTACCGGTCTTGCGCTTGCGCGAGCTTCCAGGCTTCCCTTTCAGCAAGTGTCTTGGAATAGCTGTAAGGCTGATGAGACAACGAAGCTGTGGTGTTCCATATCGCTTCGGTCAAAACACCGCCCGGGGCTTTTTCGCAGTCGATGGCGTCCGTGTAGATGGCCGCGCAGGAACTGGTAACCACGACACGGCTCACGCCTGGTGTTTCGTGCGCGGTCCTAAGGACATTTTGCGTTCCTTTGACTGCCGGGTCGATGAGCTCTTTTTGTGGGTTCCTGACAGACACCGTGAAAGGCGATGCGGTGTGAAACACCACTGAGCATCCTTCCATGGCCCGCTGATAGGACCCTTGGCTCAGCAAGTCTGCCCCGAAGAACCTGATCCGTCCGGGAGAATTCGCTGCGAGTGCCGTCAGGTGTGCAAGCTTTTCGGCATCATCTGGATCCCGGACGGCGGCATGCACCGTTACGCCGGCTTCAAGCAGCTCCTTCACGAGCCAGCCGGCGACATAGCCGGACGCGCCGGTCACCAGGACGGGGGTGTCGGTTGGTATGTGTGTCAAGATATCGCCTCGGGTCCTGTCGCGGCTGGGTTTGGAAGGTCTTTTTTTGCGCAACTCCTAAAACAGAAGATAGGTGGTGCGGTATCGGGAGCAAACCATGCGATGCAAATCGGTGGCTGATTGTTCCAATACTATCGACCGTGCATCCATAAAGCAGCACAAGAGTTTTCAAATTTTTTCGTTTGCACTGCAAAATGAGCGTAATTTGAAGGTGCTTGTGTATTCAAATGAAAGAACCGAAACCTTGTTTTTGACTCCATTTACCGACAAATTTGTGCCACACTGCATGTCGCTCCAGCGGTAAAATGAGATGGATCCGAGCATGCTCTTGTTCGGAATGAGCTTAAAAAAGATATATATTTCAGTATCTTGTATCGATCTCTAGATCCCATGAAAATCTACTAAAAAATTAGTTTGACAACGTGGCGACGGTGTGTCCAAGTATGTCCAGCCGGATAAACACGGCGAAAATTTTCTCACGGGAGGAGATCAAGATGCGTAAGTATCTACTCTCCGCAGTCGCAGCAGGTGCTGTGCTTGCGGGAGCAGGGTCCGCTTTTGCCGATGAAGCAGCGGCCAAAAAGTGGATCGACCAGGAATTCCAGCCTTCAGTTCTGTCGAAAGACGAGCAACTTGCAGAGATGCAGTGGTTCATCAAAGCGGCCGAGCCTTTCAACGGCATGGAAATCAATGTTCTGTCTGAAGGTATTCCGACACACTCTTACGAGTCGGAAGTTCTGACAAAGGCCTTTGAAGAAATCACCGGCATCAAGGTGAACCATCAGATCCTCGGCGAGGGTGAAGTGGTCCAGGCTGTTCAGACCCAAATGCAGACGGGCCGGAACCTCTATGACGCCTATGTCAACGATTCCGATCTGATCGGCACTCATTCACGCCTTCAGTTGGCTTACAACCTGACGGATTGGATGAACGGCTCAGCCAAGGATGTCACCAACCCGGGGCTTGACCTGGATGACTTCATGGGCACCCAGTTCACCACGGGCCCGGATGGCGACCTCTACCAGCTGCCCGACCAGCAGTTCGCGAACCTTTACTGGTTCCGCAAGGACTGGTTTGACCGTGAAGACCTGCAGAAGGCCTTCAAGGAAAAGTACGGCTATGATCTCGGCGTGCCAGTCAACTGGTCTGCCTATGAGGACATTGCGGAGTTCTTCTCCAAAGACGTCAAGGAAGTCGACGGCGTTCAGATCTATGGTCACATGGACTACGGCAAGCGCGCACCCGATCTCGGTTGGCGTATGACCGATGCCTGGCTTTCGATGGCTGGTGCGGGCGACAAGGGTGAGCCGAACGGTATCCCGGTCGACGAATGGGGCATCCGCATGGAAGAAGGCACATGTAACCCGGTGGGTGCATCCGTGTCTCGCGGTGGTGCTGCCAACGGTCCGGCTGCTGTCTATGCGATCCGCAAGTGGGACGAATGGCTGCGCAACTATGCGCCTCCTGGCGCTGCCAGCTTCGACTTCTACCAGTCACTGCCGGCCTTGAGCCAGGGCAACGTTGCCCAGCAGATCTTCTGGTACACGGCGTTCACCGCCGACATGGTGAAGCCGAAGTCCGAAGGCAACAACACCGTTGATGACGAAGGCACGCCGCTGTGGCGCATGGCTCCAAGCCCGCACGGTCCTTATTGGGAAGAAGGTCAGAAGGTCGGCTACCAGGATGTGGGGTCTTGGACAATCCTGAACTCCACACCGGAAGATCGTGCAAAGGCCGCCTGGCTTTACGCTCAGTTCGTGGTTTCCAAAACGGTTGACACCAAGAAGAGCCACGTTGGTCTGACGTTCATCCGCGACAGTACCGTCAACCATGAGTCCTTCACCGAGCGGGCTCCGAAGCTCGGCGGTCTGGTCGAGTTCTACCGGTCTCCGGATCGCGTGGCCTGGTCTCCGACCGGCGTCAACGTTCCGGACTATCCGAAGCTGGCCCAGATCTGGTGGCAGCAGATCGGTGACGTGAACTCCGGTGCCTTTACACCGCAGGAAGCGATGGACCGACTGGCAGAAGAAATGGACATCGTCATGGCCCGCATGCAGCAGGCTGACGAACGCGCCAACGTCTACGGTGGTTGCGGTCCGCGTCTCAACGAAGAGTCTGATCCGAACGAGTGGCTGTCCAAGCCGGGTGCTCCGAAGGCCAAGCTCGACAACGAGAAGCCGCAGGGCGAAACCGTCAACTATGACGAGCTGGTTGCCCGCTGGTCGCAGAACTAAGCCGAGAGCTTAGTCTCTCACCAAGCTGGACCGGGGCGCGGCCCCGGTCCTTCACCGATCCGATAGCGATGGCAGCGGCAACTGATTGCCGCAGGTAAGTCCAGTCCGGACGCAGGTGCAATTATTCATGTCACTAGAACTCAAAAACGTCAGCAAGCGCGTTGCCAGCATCACGCATGTCAAGGAAACGAGCCTGACCTTGCTCCCAGGCCACTTCAACGTTCTCCTCGGAGAAACAGGTTCCGGGAAAACCTCGCTGATCAAGCTGATGGCCGGGCTCGACAGCCTGGCCTCCGGGCAGATCATCCTGAATGGCAAAGACGTATCCCGCCTGTCTGCGCAAAAGCGCAACATCAGCCTGGTTCATCAGTTTTTCGTCAACTATCCGCATATGTCGGTCTTCGACAACATTGCTTCCCCGTTGAAAGTATCGGGTGTTGCAAAGTCGGAAATCGAAGGGCGGGTGGAAGAAGCAGCGGCGCTGCTGAAACTGAATCCTTACCTCAAACGCAAACCTCATGAGCTTTCTGGCGGTCAGCAACAGCGCACCGCGCTGGCGCGGGCGATCGTGAAGGAAAGCGATGCTGTTTTCCTGGACGAACCTCTTGCGAACCTTGACTACAAGCTTCGTGAAGAACTGCGCGATCAGCTGCCTGAGCTTTTTGCCGGGCGTGGTGCCGTCGTGGTCTATGCCACGTCGGAACCCGAAGAAGCACTGCTTCTTGGCGGCAACACGGCTCTGATGAGCGATGGCAATGTGGTTCAATTCGGTTCGACCGCGGAAATATACCGCAAGCCCAAGGATCTTGAGTCCGCCAAGGTGTTCTCCAACCCGCCGATCAACACAGCGCCGGTCACAAAACAGGACGGCACGATCATTTTGAACGATGATATTCGTTGGACCGCGTCCGGAGGGGCAGCCGGTCTTCCGGATGGGCCATATACGCTCGCCATTCGCCCGAACCATGTGTTGCCGGTGGAGAGCGACAGGCACAGCGTCCGTCTCGATGGGCATGTTCAGGTCACTGAACTCAGCGGATCGGAAAGCAGCGCCCACTTCGACATGCACGGACAATCCTGGGTGTCGTTGTCGCACGGCGTACATCCCTATTTCGTCGGCGAGGTCCATACGTTTTATCTGGACCCGAGCCATTGCTTCTTCTTTTCGCCTGACGGCGATCTGGCGGCTTGAGGAGAGGAATTCATGGCACAGATCAAACTCTCCAATTTGCGGCACAGCTACAATCCCAACCCGACTGGCGATGAGGATTACGCTCTGAAGAAAATCGACCTGACGTGGGAAGATGGTGGTGCCTATGCACTTCTTGGCCCGTCCGGTTGTGGCAAGTCCACGTTGCTCAACATCATTTCAGGCCTGCTCATCCCTTCTGACGGGCAAGTGCTTTTCGATGATCAGGACGTGACGGCGTTGCCGCCCGCAAAACGCAACATTGCGCAGGTGTTTCAGTTTCCGGTCATCTACGACACGATGACAGTCTACGACAATCTGGCATTTCCATTGCGCAATCGGGGGCGTGACGAAGATATCGTCAAACGCCGCGTGACCGGGATCGCGGAAATGCTGGAAGTCACGGAGATGCTTGGAACACGGGCGTCAAACCTTTCACCCGACAACAAGCAAAAGATCTCCATGGGCCGCGGTCTGGTGCGGGAGGACGTCAATGTCGTCATGTTCGATGAACCGCTGACCGTGATCGACCCGCATCTGAAGTGGAAGTTGCGATCCAAACTGAAGGAGCTGCATCAGCGGGTCAAGGCGACGATGATCTATGTGACGCACGATCAGACAGAGGCTCTGACCTTTGCCGATCAGGTCGTGGTCATGCAGGATGGTGAAGTCGTGCAGATCGGAACCCCGGTGGAACTCTTTGAGCGTCCGGCGCACACCTTTGTCGGCCACTTTATCGGTTCACCCGGCATGAATGTGTTGCCATGCGACGTCAAGGATGGCGGTGCATTCTTCGGTGGTGAGCAGATCAATCTTGAGGGCCCGGTCACGGGCACCGGCGACGGCAGGGCAGAAGTCGGTATTCGTCCGGAATTCGTGTCTGTTTCCAAGGACGGGCCGGGTCTTGCCGCCCAGGTCCGCAAGGTCGCGGATATCGGTCGCCACAAAGTGGTGGAAGCCGTTGCCCATGACAGCCGGGTCCACGCAATCCTGGAAGGCGAAGCTCCGAGCGCAGGTGATGCGGTGATGCTTGACTTCAAACAATCTCAGACCCGCCTCTACAAGGATGGCTGGCTGGCGAGCAGCCCGGAGGAGGGTGCCAGATGAAAACTCAAAACCAACGCGCCTGGCTGTTTGTCACGCCCGTTCTTTTCCTGGTCGCGTTCAACGCGCTCATTCCCATGATGACCGTGGTGAATTACTCGGTCCAGGAAACCTTCGGCGACAACCTGTTCTTCTGGCAGGGGCTCGACTGGTTCGAACAGGTTCTGAAGTCCGAACGCTTTCACAATGCACTCGGCCGGCAGTTCTTCTTCACCTTCATGATCCTCATCATCGAGGTTCCGCTTGGCATCGCAATTGCGCTCGCCATGCCGAAGAAAGGGCCATGGGTTCCGTTCTGTCTGGTCACGATGGCTTTGCCAATGCTGATCCCTTGGAACGTTGTCGGCGCCATGTGGAACATTTTCACGCTGCCCGATATCGGTCTGCTCGGATATACGATGAACCACGTCCTTGGCATCTCCTACGACATGACCCAGGACCCGGTGGCCGCCTGGGTAACGATCATTGTCATGGATGTCTGGCACTGGACGTCGCTGGTGGTGCTTCTGGCCTATGCCGGTCTGGTCTCCATTCCGAACGCCTACTATCAGGCCGCCGAAATCGACGGCGCGTCCAACTGGGCGGTCTTCCGGTTCATTCAGCTGCCGAAGATGAAAACGGTGCTGACCATCGCGGTGCTGCTGCGTTTCATGGACAGTTTCAACATCTACACAGAACCGTTCGTTCTCACAGGTGGTGGGCCGGGCAACTCAACGACATTGCTGTCGATCGATCTTGTGAAAATCGCTCTCGGTCAGTTCGACCTCGGTCCCGCAGCTGCCATGTCGCTCATCTATTTCGCCATCACGTTGTTCGCCTCCTGGCTGTTCTACACGTTGATGACGCTGAACGATAACAAGTCCTGAGGAGAACCAACATGCGCATGAAAAGCCTGGTTCCCGCGCTTTACATCCTCTTCCTGATGCTGCCGATCTACTGGCTCGTCGCGATGAGTTTCAAAACGACCAATGAAATCCTGGCCGGGTTCACCCTGTTCCCGCAGACCTGGACGCTCGCCAACTACATCGAGATCTTCACGGATCCGACCTGGTATTGGGGCTACATCAACTCGATCATTTACGTCACGTTGAACACGGTGATCTCCGTTCTGGTGGCCTTGCCTGCGGCCTATGCGTTCTCGCGCTATTCCTTCGTTGGCGACAAGCAGCTCTTCTTCTGGCTGTTGACCAACCGGATGGCGCCTGCCGCGGTTTTCGCATTGCCGTTTTTCCAGCTCTATTCCGCTGTCGGTCTGTTCGATACCCACATCGCCGTTGCCCTGGCGCATTGCCTGTTCAACATCCCGCTGGCTGTCTGGATCCTGGAAGGTTTCATGAGCGGTGTCCCGAAAGAACTCGACGAGACCGCTTATGTCGACGGCTATTCGTTCCCGCGGTTCTTCGCGACGATATTCCTGCCGGCGATCAAGTCCGGCGTCGGGGTGGCCGCATTCTTCTGCTTCATGTTCTCCTGGGTGGAAATGCTGCTTTCCAAGACCCTGACAGCTGTTGAAGCCAAGCCGATTGCCGCTGTGATGACCCGAACCGCTTCCTCCGCCGGTTATGAACTCGGGCTTCTTGCGGCCGCCGGGACCCTGACTATCATTCCCGGCGCCATCGTCATCTACTTTGTCCGCAACTACATTGCCAAGGGCTTTGCCCTGGGGAGGGTGTAATGCTTGGTTGGATGGCCTGGACCTGGCCGACTGCCCTGTTGTTTGTCGGTATATTTTCAGCAGTCGGTTTTCTGACGTTCCTGGAGATCCGGTACCCGGGTGGTGACGCGCGCCAGGGGGTGCTGGGGCTCACCACGACACGCGGTGATCGCCTTTTCATCACGCTGCTTGGAGCTGCCTACATATTCCTGGCATGGCTCGGCCTTATCGGATACCCGCTCTGGGGCGCGTTGGGACTTAGTTTTGCCTGGTGTGTGTTCTGCTTCTGGAAGGTCTAAACAATCGCCATGCCCGGTAAAGTATCGGGCATGGCGAAGATCTTTGATCGACTAAAAGTATAGTAATTTGCGGAAGATTGATGCAAGAATAGTCACTGTGAGTCACATCCATTCCGCGATAGGCGCAGGACCATAATGAGAAAGCGTAAAAGCAACGAGTTTTTGACCGAAGTCGAACTGGAGTTCATGACCGAACTCTGGAAGATCGGCGAAGGCTCCGTGCGCGACATTCTGGATTGTCTGCCGTCGGAGAGAAAGCTCGCCTATACGTCCTGTGCCACCATCATGCGGATCCTGGATGAGAAAGGGTTCGTGGACAGCCGAAAAGAAGGCAAGACATTTATCTATTCCCCCGTGCTGACCAAGGACGCCTACCAGTCTCGTTCCATCCGAAATCTGTCAGAAAAACTGTTTGACGGCACGCCGGCCTCGCTTGTAGCCCGGCTAGTCGATGAATACGAGTTTTCGGAGGACGACCTGGAAGAAATTAGAGCGTTACTGGACAGGAGGAGGACAGATGACGCTACTTAACATGATGCTCGATGTTTACATCGACTTGAATGTCACGCTGGCTGTGACCGCACTGATCTGGATGGTCGTAAAACTGGTGATGGCACGCACAGGCATCAAGCTTGCCTACAATCTTCAACTCGCACTTCTGAACGGCTTGTTCGCCGTTCTCATTCTGTCTCCGGCAGCGGCGGCGCTTTATCACTACCTGGGAACGCTTCAGATGGTCCCGGCTGCGGCGAGCGTCAATCTGTCGGACATGGTGGTTGCCCAGTACATTCGTGGCGGCATTGACATGCCTGCTCAGGATTTTCAGGCCATTCTAGGTATGCGTGGACAGATCAGCGAAGGCATACTGAGCTTCTCGCCTGGCATTGGCGGCACGATCGCTGTCCTGTTGCTTGCCGGTTTCACCTATTTCGGACTGCGGTTGATTTCGAGCTTTGTCCGATTGTCAGAGTTTCTGTCCAACTGCCACGAGTGGCGTCGTTCGGGACGTGTTCAGCTGCTGTTGTCCGACTGGGCGCTGGTGCCATTTTCCGCAAGAGGGCTGAGGCGCCACTACATTGTCATACCGTCTGAACTTCTGACCCAGCCAGAGGATCTGAAACTGGTGATGCGGCACGAGCTTCAGCACGTGAGGCAAGGAGACGTCACCTGGGAAATTGCCCTTGAAACGCTTCGACCGTTCTTCTTCTGGAATCCGTTCTTCTATGTCTGGAAATCTGAAGTTGAGCGTCTGCGCGAACTGGCTTGCGATCAGAAAGTCACCGAGGACAAGCGTATCGACGTGATGGCCTACTGCATGTGCCTTCTGCGCGCCGCACAGGCGGGTCTCAAAAAGCGCCAGGAGCAAGCTGCAAAGCGTGTGACTGGCGACATCGCAGCCGTTGCGTTGATCGAAGTTCAGGACAAGGTTCTTCGGCGTTCCCCGTCGCAGAAACTGCGCCGGCGCGTGGAGGCTTTGCTTGACACGAAACAGGTGCGGCCGCACTGGGGGGTGCTGGGGCTCGCCGTTCTGCCGGTGGTCGCTGTCGTATTCCTGACGGCGCTGTCCATTCAGAAACCGCCTGATTGGACCCATGACCGCCTCATGTTGTCGACGATCGTCAATCTTGAGCGTCTGGAAGCGATCAACACATTCGGTCAAAGACCCTTAAGGTAATCCGCAAGACCTTTTGCCACGCTAAATTCAAAGAGCCCGGATCATTTGATGGTCCGGGCTCTTTTGGTTGTCGTCCTGAATGTCTCGGCCGGCACTTTTAAGAACGCGCGTCCAGTTGACGATAGAAGTTTTCTGTTCTCATCGAGGTAAGGTTGCACGCAGAAAATTGATTGTATAACGTAAGGTCATGCTAGAATAAGTAGAATAATTTCTTTTGGTATTTTGATTTCAATTAGGGAGGCTTTGAGCATGACTGCGGCGAAAATTTCCTATCAGGAGTATTTGGGACTTTTGTTGAAAGAACCGGCTTTGGATCCGGATGCGTTTGCAGAACAGTCAGAGGAGATACTCAAGTATTCGGTCGTTGTGAAAAACCAGGGCGGCTTCGATCTTGTGCTGGCTCCGGATCCTCAAAAAGTTGAGCTGGATCCGGACCTTCAGGAACTTGAAAACGCGATGGGCACAGCCAATCGCCTGGCCAGATGGCGTCGGCAGAGCCAGTTTAGAAGGCGGTTGAACGCGGGTGAAAACCGTCCGGTTCTGGTTTCTGAAGGTGACAGCTGGTTCCAGTTCCCTGTCCTGATCAAAGACGTGATTGATCAGCTCAACAAGCACTTTCTGATTTATTCGGTCGGAGCTGCCGGTGATACGGCTGAGAACATGGTCTATGGACCGGAGAAAAAAGCACACCGTGAATATATGAGCTCGCTTGGGAAGATGCGCGATCATGTTGACGCTTTCCTGTTTTCAGCTGCGGGCAACGACATTATCGGAGCCGATCCGGATACCGGTGAACCCGTGCTCTACGATCTGATCCGGCCGTTCAATGGCAATCCCGGAGACATTGCAGGGCACATTGACCACGCGGTTCTGAAAGACAAGCTGACCTTTCTGAAAACGGCCTACCGAAAGGTTATTTCCGACATCAGAGCGGATCCCGGATTTCGAAATCTGCCGATCGTTATTCACGGTTATGATTATGCATTTCCCTATCCGCACCATCCGACGGGGGGCAAGGACCGGCGTAATCCCAAATATGCGGACAAGAACCAATGGTTGGGAGACCCGCTCGACAGGCGCGGTATTGCCAGTCAGTCCTTGCGGCGGAATCTGATCAAATACCTGGTGGATGAGCTTTACGGCATGTTGGCCGGACTTTCGGCAAACCCGTTGAACACAGGCGTCTGGCTGGTCGATTGCCGTGGTGCCATGCCCGAAGTTTCGGACTGGAACGACGAGATACACGGTACGGACGAAGGATATACGGCGGTTGCTGCACGCTTCCGTCACACAATCGAGCAAGCACTGGCTCATCGCGCGACGTTGATATCGTAGCTGAGGTTAAGATGGCCGCAGACCGTGCGACCGCGAAGGTTCCGTGCCGGTTGGCTCGGAGGCTTCTCCGACGTTGTGCGTCTGGGTCTGCGGACCAAATTGCTGCCGTCCATTTTCCATATTGACGGAACCTGCCGGGACGCTCGCACTACGAGGCTTTGCTGTTGTGATTGTGCTTGTGCCACGATTGCAGAGCCTTTCCTGCACCTATTCCGTGCATCTTGATCTGGCTCAAAGACGTTTCTCTGCATCTTTGGGAGCGTAGAGGTATCGGGATTTCTGGCGATTGAACGCGCCCATTTGGCGATCATTCCGTGCGAGCGGCAGTTCGTTCAATTCGATTTACCAGCCGGAAGCGAACCTGAACGGATCACGAGGGAGCTCACCATGAACAATGGTCGAAATGGCACCGGCGCCAACGGCCTCACTGCTTCATCCTGCAATGTGGCTCCTGTTCCGCAGGCGGAAATTGCAGCCATATGCGACAGGTTCGGCAACGACAAGCATCGAATGCTCGACATTCTGTACGATGTTCAGGACCGCTATCGCAGTATTGCCCCCGCAACCATGGATGCGATTGCATCGCAAACCGATCTCACGCGCATTGAAGTTGAAGGGGTTGCGAGTTTCTATTCCTTCTTTTCGTTGACTCCGAAAGGACGGGTGACGATCCGGTTGTGCGACGACATTGTCGACCGCTTCTGTGGTTTGGAAGATGTTGTTGCCGCATTTGAAGAGGTTCTTGGCATCAAGGTCGGCGACACATCCGCCGACGGCGCGGTTTCACTCGAAACGACACCTTGCATAGGCATGTGCGATCAAGCGCCGGCGGCCATGGTGAACAATGTCATGCTGACCAGCCTGACACCGGAGACAGCCCGCGCCGCCGCAGAGGCGCTGATGGCAGGTCAATCGCCAGAAAGCCTTGTCAGCGACCGTTTTCACGAACTGTCACCGCACGAGCGGGCAGTGCGGATGGTTGAAAACAACGTTCGGCATGCCGGGGCGGTATTGCTTGGGCCCGTGCCGGAAGAGGCAGGCCTCAACAATGCTGTTGGCATGAGGCCGAGCCAGATTATCAATGCGGTTGAAGAAAGCGGACTACGCGGTTGCGGCGGTGCCGGTTTCACCACAGGCAGGAAATGGCGTTTTGCAGCAAGCGAAAAGCTCGACAGGCACTTTGTGATTTGTAACGCCGACGAAGGAGAGCCGGGAACCTTCAAGGACCGGGTACTTTTGACGGAACGCCCACATCTTCTCATTGAAGGCATGACCATAGCGGCGCGGGCAGTTGGCGCGCGCGAGGGAATATTATACCTGCGAGGAGAATACGTTTATCTGCGCGAATTGTTGGAAACGGTCCTTGAGGAACGTCGACGCCGGGGTCTGCTTGGCAAAGAAATTCTCGGCGTCAAAGGCTTTGAGTTCGATATCCGTTTGCAGCTTGGTGCAGGGGCTTATATCTGCGGTGAAGAAGGCGCCTTGATCAGTTCCTGCGAAGGGCTGCCGGGCGAACCAAAGACACGTCCACCATTCCCTGTCAGCCGCGGGTATCTGGGTTACCCGACGGTGGTCAACAATGTTGAAACTTTCTGCCATGCAGCGCGTATCCTGGGCCAGGGCGCCAAGTGGTTTCACGCAATGGGAACTGAAGGATCGCACGGAACCAAGCTTTTTTCAGTGTGCGGTGACTGTCTGAACCCTGGAATATACGAACTGCCTTACGGACACACCGTCTGGGAATTGCTTGAAATGGTTGGTGGCGCTGATGCAGCTGCTGTTCAGGTGGGTGGGCCAAGCGGGACCATGATTGGCCGCGACAGTTTCCATCGCAAACTGACCTTCGACGATCTGGCAACTGGCGGTGCGATCATCATTTTCAACGGACAGAGGAACATTCTGGAAATCGTTGAATACTACATGTCCTTTTTCGTTCACGAGAGTTGCGGTTATTGCACGCCTTGCCGGGTCGGTAACGTCTTCCTTCAGAAGGCAATCCAGAAGTTTCAGAAGGGGCTCGCCAATCCGGAAGACATTGACTACCTGAAGGATCTGTCCGGAACGATCATAGAGACCAGTCGTTGCGGTCTTGGCATGACGTCGCCCAATCCGATCCTGTCCACACTGAAGAATTTTCCGCTTGTCTATGCGGCGGTTTCCAAGCCGAGCAAGGATGGCATTCGCGACACGTTCGACATTCAGTCGGCGATCGATGGCGCACGCAAGATTGCCAAGCGCCGCTCCTACATCTTCGACAAGGATTTCACCCAATGAGCGGCACGGAGAAGGAAACCGGCTTCACCTTCACAATCGATGGGGTGGAGATCAAGGCCCATGCGGGGCAAACCGTCATGGAAGCTGCCGACGCCGCAGGTGTCTATATCCCGCGTTTGTGTGATCATGAGGGGCTGCGACACCAAGGCAGTTGCCGCGTCTGCACCGTAAAGGCCGGAGGCCGGAGTGTTGCAGCGTGCACGCAGCCGGCTGCGCCTGGTCAGGCGGTCGAAAACGAAACCCCGCATCTCACAAAAATGCGCCGCGATCTGGTGGAGATGCTTTTCCACGAAGGCAATCATCTTTGCCCGATCTGCGAGGCCAGCGGCAATTGCGAATTGCAGGCAATGGCGTACCGGCTGGATATGACCGAGGCCACCAAGTTTCCATATCTGGAGCCATGCCGTGCACTCGACGCGTCGCATCCCGACATCGCGCTGGACACCAATCGCTGCATCTCTTGCGGCCGTTGTATTCGCGCCTCGCAGGATGTCGATGGCAAAGGTGTCTTTGGCTATGTCGGGCGCGGCATTCACCGCCGGGTAGCCGTGAATGGCGAGAACCTTGCAGATACGGATGCACAAGTTTCCGATCATGCGATGTCGAGCGAAGTCTGCCCAGTGGGGTGCATCATCCGAAAACGCGTCGGTTTTGCCGTCCCGATCGGCGAGCGTGAGTTCGACAAGGGATTGATCGGCCATGAGATCGAGGAGAAGCGCAAATGAGCGAACTTCCCAAGGCCCGCATAGCGACAGCGTCCTTGGCCGGGTGCTTCGGATGCCATATGGCGATCCTCGATATTGACGAGCGCCTGATCGAGTTGATGAAACTGGTCGACGTCGATCGGTCTCCGCTGACGGACAAGAAACGGTTCACCGAGCGTTGTGACATCGGCATTATCGAAGGCGGGTGTTGTAACGAGGAGAACGTGCATGTGCTGCACGATTTCAGGCGGAATTGCGACATCCTGATCGCGCTCGGGCAGTGCGCCATCATGGGTGGGTTGCCGGCGATGCGAAACGCGATCATGCATTCCGATGCGCCTTTGCGCGAATGTCTCGACGAGGCCTATATCACCGGAAAATACATTCGCAATACAACCCATAACGTGCCGAACGATCCCGCTTTGCCGCTGTTGCTCGACGAAGTCTATCCCTGTTCCCAAGTGGTGGAGATTGACTACCAGATCCCGGGCTGTGCGCCGACAGGCGACGTCATATTCGACACGCTCTTCAAACTGCTGACCGGAAAGTTCCGCGGCTTTGAACGCGAAATGATCAGGTTCGACTGACGGCTTGCCGTGACCCCATTTCTGAAAGTGCCACCTGCCTTCCGGCGCACAGATGCAACCCACCAGAGTTGGCTGGAAATTCGAGATGACTGAACCCAGAATGATTGAAATCTCGCCTGTCACCCGCGTTGAAGGACACGGGAAGGTTACCATCCACCTCAACGCGGAAAATGAGGTTGACGAAGCTCGGCTGCACATTGTCGAGTTTCGTGGATTTGAGCGGTTCATCCGTGGCCGCCTGATGTGGGAAGTGCCGGTGATCGTCCAGCGATTGTGCGGTATTTGTCCGGTCAGCCACCATTTGGCCGCGGCAAAGGCTATGGACATGATCGCCGGGGTCGACCAGTTGACGCCGACGGGCGAAAAGATGCGCCGGCTCATGCACTATGGACAGGTCATGCAGAGCCATGTGCTGCATTTCTTTCATCTTGCAGCTCCCGATCTCTTGTTCGGTTTCGGGGCTCCCGCGGAAAAGCGCAACATTTTTGAGGTTCTCAAAGAACAGCCAGAACTGGGAAAACGGGCCGTCCTGATGCGGAAATACGGTCAGGAGATCATTGAGGCGACGGCTGGAAAGAAGGTACACGGCACGGGTGCCATTCCTGGCGGTATCAATCGCAATCTGCCGCTCGAAAGACGGGACCATTTCTTGTCGAATGTCGACGAGATGATTGAATGGTGCCTGGACGCGGTGAAGCTTGCGCGCGACTACACTCTTGAAAACGAAGACTTGGTATCCGAGTTCGGGTCTTTCCCATCAAATTACATGTCGATAGTGCGAGAAAGCGACGGAGCCCTGGATCTTTATCACGGCAGTCTGCGCGCCCTGAGCTCGACCGGAGACAAGATATTCGATCAGGTGCCTTACACCAGATATCACGAGCTGATCGTTGAGGATGTCCGCTCCTGGTCCTACATGAAGTTCCCGTTTATCAAGGAGCTGGGCCCGGATGTCGGCTGGTACCGGGTCGGCCCGCTTGCCCGTATGAACACGGCAAGTTTTATCGACACGCCATTGGCGGATGCTGCCCACAAAGAACTGAAGGCCGTCACGAGCGGAACGCCGAACAACTCCACGCTCGCCAATCACTGGGCCCGAATGATCGAGGTTCTCCACTGCGTCGAAAAGATCCGCGAACTTCTGCACGATCCGGATATGCAAGGCACGGATCTGATCGCCAAGGGGGACAGGCGCGAAGAAGGTATTGGTGTTATCGAAGCCCCGCGCGGCAATCTCATTCACCACTACAAGGTCGATGAGAACGACCAGGTGACCTACTGCAACCTGATCGTTTCCACCACGCACAACAATGAAGGCATGAACAGGGCGGTAAAAGACGTGGCCATCAAACACCTGTCAGGCAAGGAGCAGATCACGGAAGGTCTCTTGAACCATGTCGAGGTCGCCGTGCGTGCTTATGATCCATGCCTGTCATGTGCGACGCATGCACTAGGTCAAATGCCGCTTCAGGTGGAGTTGTTCGATGCGGAAGGCGGTCTGGTTGACCGCAGGTCTCAATGCATATGAGCGATGAAGAAATACTCCCGGTCATTTTTCCGGATCAGCAATCAGAGGCAAGTTCCGTGTGGCCGGCAAGAGTTTGTTCGGCCGCGCGGAGCGGGGTAGTGCGATGATCTTGATAGGCTATGGCAATCCGGGGCGCGGCGATGATGGTCTCGGGCCGGCTTTCTCTCAAAGGTTGGCAGACCGGGCACATTCCGAGTTGGAAATCGATACCGATTATCAATTGGTAGCCGAACATGCATTGACGATTTCAAGCCATGATGTGGTGGTGTTCGCCGATGCGCAGATGGGAGGTGAAACGGCATTTTCCTTTCAGGAAATTGCAGCAGGCGCACCTGAAATTCTGGGCAGTCACAGCCTGAGGCCTGAAACAGTGCTTGCGCTTTGCGAGACGCTTTATGGCGCAAGACCGCGCGCCTATGTGCTCGGGATATCCGGTCAGGAATTCGGCGAGGTCAAAGAGGGGCTTTCTGAAAGGGCTAAGAAAAATCTTGAAGATGCCGAAGCGTTCTTTCTGGACTGGTTGTCAAAAAACACGGGTTCTGCTTGTCAGTTGCAGCAAAGGGCTGACAGTTGATCCTGGTCTGAGCGCCGGACGATTGGACTTGGAGCCTTCTATCCACCTTTGACCTTGAGCTTGCCGCTTTCTTTCTGGTCGATGCTTTCGTTGGTCCAGGTGATGCGCAAGTCGAGGCGCGACTGGTCGCCTTCGACAGTCGCGGTTACGCGCAGGTTCATGAGGCCGGCTGGCTCCAGGGTGATGTCGCCGGTGTCGTCCCCGAACTCCAATTCTCCCTTGGCGATCCCGCGCTTGATGGCATCGAGCAGCTTCTGGATCGATTTCTTGTCTTGAAGGGACTGGTGCCGGAAACGGCCCTTACGTTCCATCATAGCAACAGTCCGTGTTGTTGAAGAATTTGGTCCGGATTGAACAGTTTGGCATGAGGATAGTCGCGGCTGATACCCAGAATATTGCCATTTGGATGAATGATCGTCGCACCGGTGCCAATGCCTTCAAGGCCTTCAGCGCTTCTGGAGTGCCGGTCAAGCGTAACGTCTGCTTCCAGGTGCAGCAGTCCGTTTTTGGACGTCAGTTCCTGTCCACTGTGCCGATTGACGTGGCCTTGAACCAGCATCTTGATGCCTGCCAGATGCAGCTCTTCTACGCCTCGAGCTGTCAGCGGATGATCGACTTCGCGGTATTTGGTGCGCACCAGATTGGCGATCGTTCCAGAATAAAAAACGAAAGGATCTTTTCGGCTTTCCTTCTTGAAACGTCGGTTCACGTGCGCAATGCCCTTTGCTGAAATCAGTGCGGCCATGCTGTCATCGACACCGGCGTGAACAAAAAGCAAAGACCCGCTCTGGTGGACAGCTTTCATGCTTTGAAAAAACCAGGCGTATTGCCCTTCGGAATTCATGAAGAGCTCCCTGCACGCCAACGCCGCCGAATAGAGCTGACGCATGGTGAACCCGTACTCTTCCGCATGTTGGGAAAATCTGGTTGTCTTTTTCTTGAGCCGGCGCATTTCCTTTTTGACAGCGGCTTCATTCAGAAAGTTGGCAGCTGCTTTCGGAAACTGTTTTGTCCACTTCTTGCCGGGTACCATCAGATCAAGACAGGTCTTTTCGTCCGGCAGACCGTCCAATACGGTGTCCGGGTCAACATATCTGTCGAAGACTTCCCGAAGCAGAGGCATGACCTTTTTGCCCATGCGCACAAACATATGTGCGTTGAGGGAGCCGCGTTTTACGGTCAGCGATTCAAGACCGAGATAAAGACGCAGGTCATGGTTTCCCGCCAAAAGAACCACGTCAGCACCTGATTTCATCAGTGCTGAAAGGCTGTCGAGCAGATCGAGATTGCTCGGGCCCTTGTCGATACAATCCCCACCAATGATGATCTGGCAGCTGCGGCCGAAAGACGTCAACTCAAAGTCCGTCAGGCCACTGCCAATGCGTATAATTGCACCCACAGCAACAAGCGAGCGGAGAAGGCCTTCGGCGTCTGCGTGCAAATCCGAAATGAAGATCACGGGTTTGTCTGGCCAATCCCAGGGGCCCAGAGCGTTGGCTTTGGCGACACTGGATACCAGGTCAGGGGTTCGTGCGTGAACGTGTTGCTCATTTCCTGCGCTGAAAAGTGGCCAGGGAATGCAGCTGTTTGGAACTCCCAGATCGCTGAGATCTTTCGCAGCAATAGGAGGTAGCATCTGTGCAACGGCTTTGTTGGTCATCATACTTTGCCTGAGGTCCAATCAGTCCATTGTGAGTTCCAGAACCTGGCGTTCTTTCCAGGTACCGGTGTGATGGCTCCAGCCGGCATTTGGGCTGTATCTCAAGACCACAGCCTTGGCATGATGCATGCTAACTTTCCGGATTTTCGGAAAGGAAAGGATGCCCAGATGATGAGCCGCGTGGCGCAATGCTGCTCCGTGACCGACACAAATCTGGGCTGCTTTCCCACTCACGTGGGGCATTGTCTCGACGCGTTTTTGCAGGAACTCTGCCACCCGCGCCCCAGCTTCCATCAGGCTCTCGGCTCCCTGAACCGGCAGTTTGTAGTGGCTGTCCGATTTCCAGTTTTCCGGCGGTGCTTCATGGCGGGGATCTTCCATCAGCACGTGCTCGATTTCAGGAATGGTGAGATTGGCAAGGGCTCCGACCGATCTCTCAGCGAGCGCTTCTGTTTCCGTTATTTCAAAGGTCCGGCCTGTCGTCTCCGAGATGGTCTTGCCGAGCAGAGTTGCTGTCTGCCAGGACCGCAGCTGGCGCGAGCAAAAGATTTGCGGTGAAAGCTGCCAGCTCTCGGCTCTTGCGAGTTCTGCAAGTTCAAGACCGGCTGCCTTGGCCTGCGCTTTTCCGGTTTCGGTCAGGTCGAATGGTTGCAGCGCGCTTGGCGTTCCAGGTTTTTGCCGATATGCGCCATGGCGCAAGAGGATGATGAACCTGTCGTTCATGATGGGGTTCCCAACAATTCCATTCCAGCATCAAACAATGCGTCGAAGTCGATGAGGCCAGAGACTTCCCAAACACGAATGTCTGAAAGCGTTGCAAGGTAAGCGCTCGTTTCCAGAGCCGATCTGTCGGTCCAGAAAGCGCCATTCGATTTTTGATAAAAAGGTCCCGGATTTTTGGTGATGGCAGACAAAAGATCCGGCCGTAATTTCAAGTCCACTTCGGATATATCGGTCTGCGCAAAGCTGTCGTGGGACCAGTTCAGGACCCAGAAATCCGTCAGATGCGTTTCGTGCGAAATGCGGCCCGGCCCGTATATGTCATCAATGAAGAGGTCGTATTTTTCTTCCAGGTGCCAGAGCTCGTCAGGTTCCAGGTTGCGAAGCTCTTCCTCCCGTTCCTCGTCGATGAGGCCGGTGAGCCTGGCGTTGGTGACGATGGTCCCGGGATTGATGCGCGGTAATTTGGGAATGCCAAGTGCATCCGTCTTGCTTCCGTTTCTGCGAACCAGCAATCGGTCGTTGGTGACGTAGTGCGTATCTGCGATTTCCATCAGGCGGAGCATGCTGGTTGATTTGCCGCCACCGGACAGACCGGAAATGGCCAGGCCCTTGTTGCTGGTTTTGACGGCCGCTGCATGGCACGCCAGCCAGCCTTCGCGCTGAAACCGGTTCAGGATCTGAGTGTTGATGAAATTGATAACTTGATTGGCATTTTGCTCAGTTGGTCCAAAAGCAACAACCCAGGCCGGCGACTGCAAAAACTGAACACCTGTTCGAACCTTGAGGATCAATCGGCCATCAGGCAGGTCACAGATGGCATCCTTGCGCCCGCGCTTGCTCGCCTCGCGCACCCAATCAACATATTCAAGCTGAAAAGGCAGTTGTGCATCGCCAAGAACATGAACAATGGTGTCGGGCTCGCAAGGAGCTGAAATGACGTGTTGAAAATACCTCAGCAGTTCGGCCAGCAAGGTGCTGGAGACACACCGCACTTCGATCACAAACCCACCCACGCTCAAGCAGACCGGATCAGCGTCCTTGGTTGCCCGGTCAGGCGCAAGTGCGTCGACCACTTCCTGAAGGCAGGGCTCTCTCATGAACGCACCTTTTTGATCGCATGGGCCGCATAAAGACTGGCTGCATCGATTGATGCGCCTTCGAGTGCTCCCTTGAAACCACCGAATGCGGAAACCTCGAAGACGATGGGTCCATCGTCTGTCAGCCCGACGTCGACCGTTGTGAAATCCAGATCAAACGGTGCCTGTGCGCGGTGCGCGAGATCTATCAACGACGGTTCAGGTACAAAGGCTTCGTAGCGGCCACCGTCATGAATGGTCGTGTTCCAGTTGCCTGCTCTGGCAACGCGTGCATAGGTCCCAAGATATTCACCTCCCAAAAACACCATGCCGAGATCCTGACCGGAGAGGTTGACCTTCTGCTGCAAGTACATGACCGGATTTTCTGCCTTGAAGGCAGCAATGTCTCTTCGAAGACGGTCACGGTCTGACTTTGCTTCGATCAGCGTCATTCCGCGCGCTTTCGTTGAAAACAATGGCTTGAATACTGCAGTGCCAAACCGTTGAACTGCGTGAATTGCTTCGTCGATGCTTTCAGTGATGTATGTCGCCGGCATCGGTATGCCTGCATTGGCAAGCGTAATTGTGCAACTGAGCCGGTTGACGAGACCCTGGATGGACCTGGTCTTGGAAAACACCCGCACACCTGCAGCTTCGGCGATACGAAGAAGTTCCAGGCGATCCAGCGTCGCGGGGCTGTATTTCTGGCTGATCTTTTTGATAACCAGACCGTCAAAATTGCAAAGGTTATGGTTTCCGGCGACAAGCGTGCGGGATTCCAGGTCAAGCACGACATCAGCCATGTCGATGACGCAGCGAAATCCGGTTCTGGCTTCAAGCGCATCTGCCAATATTTCGGTAGACCATTTGCCGGGTATACCGACCACGCCGATTTTCAGCTCAGTCAACGAAGATCTCCTTCAAAGGGAGACGGAACCTGGCCTCCTCGCCGACGGGGCAGGCGAGGGCTTTCTCAATCAGGTAACGGGAACGCAGCCACATGCGTCTGGCATGAACCTTGTCGAAGATGAAGCGGGTAGACGTGGCAAAGGAACGTGCCAGGCCGAGCGCGAGGCGGTACTCGAACGTGTCGTCATTCTGTTTTCGCGCAAATGCCCGCGCCGACTTAAAGAAAGTCTGTGAGGCATTCATGATGCGGTTGCGAGTCTCACGGTCAAGAACGTGCAGCCGGTAATTCGACACCATGAACACGGAGATATCCTGGACATAATCCATGTAGCGCGACCGGTGCAGATCGATGAAATGGATTCTGCTTTCGCCTGGGTCGAAGATGATGTTGTCGACATTGAAGTCGCCATGGATATAGACGGAAAACGGGGCAGCCACGTTTGCCTCGCGCGTCGCAGCCTGTTCGACCAGAGTGTCGAGCGAAGGTATGGCTTGCCCGCAAAACCGCACCTGAGTTTCCTGGAACTCCGGGTGAACACGGCGAACCTCCGCGAGCCGTTCGGACAATTGCTGCATGCTGCCCAGTTCGGCGGGTTCTTTGGTCCTGGTCTGCTTCCAGATATCACGCAGCGTTTTTGAAAGGCGCGCTAGCGCCTTGTCGCAAAGATCGCTGTTTTCGTTAAGCAGAATGTGTTCGAGCGTGAGACCTGGCAGATGTTCGATCAGAAGAGCAGCTGACTGGTTGCGCTTCTTGTAGGACAGGATTTTCGGGGCGAGGCCCGGATATATGGAATGCCAGCTTTCAACGCCCTGGCGTTCCTCCTTCACCTTGTTTTTGTCACCATCCTTGAAGACGGCGGTGACGGTTTCGGTTTTCGTATTTCTAATTGCGGAGATTGAGCTTCCCGAACGGGTTTCTGCCATGGTTTCAATGGCCAGTTCGCCATTCGGCTCCTCAAGCTCGGACATCAGGCTCTGCAGCGAGAAGTAACGTTCAAAATTGACGGCCTGTCCGATGTTCGACGAAATCAGTGCTTCACTGATGGACTTGAGGGAGTCGCCCATGCGCTGAAACTCGCTTGCAACGAGCAGACTGTTGGCGATATCGGACGGCTGCGTTTTCGGGTTGCGCATTTCCCGGGTGTAGACTTTGAAAACCTTGCGGTAGTCGGCCTCGATCTTGTCCTGCATCTGGCCGATTTCGATGGCCAGATTGCTGTCACTGCTGTGTATGGCATTTTCGATCCTGCTGACGCCGCTGCGGACATGTCCGACGATCACCGGATAACGTTCCGGGACCAGTGTTTTAAAGGTATCGATCCGTTCCACGTGTCTCAGCGACTGGCGCGCGAGGTTGGACAGGCGTTGCAGGTCGACAGCCACAAACTCCAGGCTGCGCAAAGTCAGGTGTCTTCGATTGTCTTTTTTCGCACCCGCCATCTGGCGTACACAGGCATCCAGGATGCGTGTCTTCAGATTATGCGCGTAGCCCGCCCGGTCCATTATCCTGCGTGCGAGGGCGGCCGTCGGATCCTGGAAAAAAGCTTCCAGCAGGATCAGCTGCCCATCGATTTCAGCGCATAGAAAATGGAGATTTACCCGGATGGTCTTCGGCAGGCTAGTCATAGTTCTTCATTATGCGATCCGAGATAGATTTCTACGCCCCGCCTACAGCCATGTGAAAACAGTTTTGTGACATAGGACGGACGAAGTTGTTGAGCATTTTCTGGCGTTATCCAGCATGTTGCAATCTGATGAGGGTCCGGGGAACAACCAAGAACGGGTTCGTAGCCTTCCGGGACGCTGCAATTGAAGACGAAATCAAGCTGATGCTGGTAGTCGTTGGTGCCGCTCTTGGGACGAAAAACTTCGGCAACATGCAAGAGTTGTTTCACCGTGACAGCGGCTCCGATTTCTTCCCGGCATTCGCGGCGAAGCGCGTCTTCAAGCGTTTCGCCAGCCTCCTGTTTTCCGCCGGGAAGTGTGAAATAGCGGCCTTTGACGGGATGTTGTTTCTCCTGCACGAGCAGCTTTTCACCACGGCAAATAAATGCGCGGGGAGTGGACCGGATCGTTGGCCGAAACTGAGGCTCCGCTGATGCGGGTCGTATGGGAATGGCGGCCTTTCCTCGCATTTGCTAACGTGGCCGGAATCCAGGACCCCTGGTCCAACAGTGCGTCGTTGGCGTGGTGTTCAATCGCTCAGACAAAGTTTAGCTGAGTCGTGGGTTGCCGGCCAATCAGCGCCGGACAGAATAGGCTGCGCCAATGCGTGAACCACTCCAGCAAAGTGTTTCGCAAGGGTGGTCGGACAACTTCGTGCTGGCCACATCAGTTTTCGCGCGGTGTTTACCGTGGCCACAAGGTCACCTGAGCGCGAATGATGCCGATCAGGCGGCCTGCCGGTCCGCCGCCAGCCAGTTGGGCAGCCATTGGCCATGGGCACTGATCAAATCATCGACAAGGCCGCAGATCTGATCGAGATCCAGTTCGGCAGCCGTGTGCGGGTCGAGCATTGCCGCATGATAGACATGTTCAGGAGCTTCGTCGACGAGTGCCCGCACAGTCAGTTCCTGGACGGAGACATTGGTTCTCATCAAGGCTGTCAGCTGCGGCGGGATACCATCGACACGCGTTGGCTGAACACCGTTGCTGTCGATCAGGCAGGGAACCTCTACGGCACATCCCTTTGGCAGGGCGTCAATCAAACCGTGGTTGGGCACGTTTCCATAGATCGTAGTTGGCGTGTTGGTCACGACCGCATTGATGATCTCCGACGCATATTCAGGCGAAGCCTTCACCTCGATTGGGTCAGGTCCCAGAAACGCTTTTGCCTGCTCTTTCCAATCCGCCACCTGCTCAATGCAGCGTTTCGGATATTCATCCAGTGGAATAGAGAAGCGATCAATCAGATCCTTGCGGCCTTCCTTGATGAACCAGGGAACATATTCGGCGAAGTGTTCAGAGCTTTCGGTAACGAAATATCCGAGCTTCTGCATGACTTCATAGCGAACATAGTTGGGGCAGCGCGGATTCCACAGATTGTCCGTTTTCGGTATGGCTCCACTGGCGTGAAGCTTTTTCAGCGTCGGATAGAGGTCCCGCGTTGAACCGTCATCCAGCACTTCATGAAGGTGCAGGTAAAAGGCCATGTGATTGATGCCGCCAACCTTGTAGCGCAATCGGCTGAGGTCGACATCCAGGTCTTCGGCCAACTCGGCAGCTGTCAGGGGCACCGAGTGGCACAGGCCCACCTGACGAATGTCCGGATATTTTTCGCTGATCGCCCAGGTGTTGATCGCCATTGGATTGACGTATTGCAGCATCAGCGCATCCGGGCACACAGCCCGCATATCTTCGCAAATGCCCCAAAGATGCGGGACGGTGCGCAAGCCGCGCATGATGCCGCCGATGCCGAGCGTGTCGCCAATCGTCTGGCGAAGGCCATAGGATTTAGGAATCTCGAAGTCGGTGACAGTGCAGGGCTCGTAGCCACCGATCTGGAAGGCTACGACGACAAAATCAGAGCCTTCCAGGGCCTCCCGTTGGTCCTGGTGGCAAGAAACCGTTGCCCTGGCACCTAGCGAGGAGACCATTTTGGATATGACAATCTCCGATTCGCTGAGGCGTTCAGGGTCGATATCCATGAGCGCAAAATGAGCACCGGCAAGCGCAGGCCGCAGCAAACAGTCGCCAATGATGTTCTTGGCAAAAACGGTGGACCCGGCACCGATAAAGGTAATCTTGACTGGTTTGGACATGAGCAAAGACCTCTTGGTTGTGAAACCAGATTGCACGACCGCTCAGGACATTCTATCCTGCAATCAAAGTAAAATGTCCGGAATTTACAGGTATGCCCGATTTGCCGTTTCGCTCCGTTTTTGGACCTGAAGATGCAGACCGTTCGACATTTGTCGGCGGCAAGCCTGTTGTCTTCGGTCAGTTTGCCATGCGCCGTTTTGCACCGGTTCTGCATGATCTGGACTGGCACGGACATGTGGAGTTCAACTGGCTTGCCGGTGGCGAGATGACATACAGGTTCGAAACGGACAAGGTCGTGCTGCCGGCAGGCCAGATGTGTTTCTTCTGGGCTGGAATTCCTCATCAGACAGTCGGTCTAAATCCTGTTGAGTCCTCGGCCTACCAACTCACGAACATGTATTTTCCGCTCGATGTCTTTTTGTCTTTCAGAGGAATTGGTCGCATTCAGCGCGCACTGCTGTCCGGAGCCGTTCTGGTCGTGCCGGAAATCCTCGCGGACAGAGACATTCCAGCCCGTTGGCACCGGGACTATCAATCAAAGGAACTCAGTCGTTTCGAATGCCTGACAATGGAACTTCATGCACTCATGCGACGGCTTTCCATTGAAGAGAGCATCAAGAACCTGCGGAACAAAGACAGGCCGGTTAAAGACGATGGCAGGCAATCGGGACCGACAGAGCATGTGGTGCGAATGATTGAGGCCGTCATTCAGAACTCTTCTGTTCCGGTATCGACCCGGGAGATTGCAACGATCACCGGTTTGAATGCCAATTACGCATCCAACATGTTCAGGAAAACGCTTGGAATCACACTCAAGCAATTCATCGTTCGCATGCGGCTAATCAGAGCGCGGGAACTTCTCTTGTCTTCCGACGTGTCTGTGTCGGAAGCCGCATTTCAGGCCGGATTTTCGTCCGCCAGTCAGTTCTATGACAATTACAGATCGGTTTATGGCAGCGTTCCAAGCGATCTGCGTCAGGCAAGACCGGCCTGATCGGCCGGAAAAGACGATGTTGCCCGCTTCGTTCAGAAACTAGATGTCCGGTCCGTTGCGACCGTCTTCCGTTGAGGGGTCGATTTCGTTACGCAGAGTTTCCAGCGACCGCATTCGGGCCTGGGCACGGGTTTGGTTTTGCCGCGTTACACCTGCAATCAGAACCTCAGCGATTGCCATCAGGGCGAGTGAGGAGTCCCAGGGAGACGGGACGGCGACACGCGCAGGCAGCACGTAGCTCGCGATCCTGCCAACAGGTGACATCCAGCTGTCTGTCACAAGGGCAACAGTGGCGCCCTGTTTCGCCGCAGCTTCGGCGAACTGGATAATTTCAGCCTGATACCGGCGGATATCGAAAACCACGACAACGTCCTTGGAGCCAATTCCGATAAGCTGATCGAGCCAGTTTCCCTGCTGGCCTGCGACATGGCTGACATTCGGACGGACAATGCGCAAATGAGCCGCCATGTAACGTGCAAGACCATCGGTAAACCTGCCACCGATGAGATGAATGGTTTTGCGTTCGTCCGAGAGGAGGTTGGTCAGGCCTTCCAGTTCGCCTTTGGGCAAGTGATCAAAAGTTTCGCGAATGTTTTCCAAAAGCTGTCCGACATGCGGGTCTGCAGCTTTTTCATCGGACATGCTGGCACTGCGCGCAAGCGGTGAATTGAGCTGGCTCTCAAGCTCGCTGCGGAGTTTTTTGAAATTCGGCAAAGCCTGGAAACCCAAGTCTTGCAATGAATCTTAATATGGTCGGAGAACTGACGCTGGCAGCTTCTGCAAACTGCGCGACCGTACCCAGGCCCTGCATCGGATAATTGGCCAGCAATGCATGGGCCGCCTTCTTCTCCGTTGCGGTGAATTCGTCTAGCCGATCGCGAATGTCTTCCAGAAGCGGGCGTTCCATGGGCGTAACCTGTTCACCAAATTTGCCGCCGATTTTCATTTGACAGCGGCGTCAATCTGCGTATCAAATATTACAGAACTTAGCTAAGTCGGCAATCCTGTAATAAACGTTACAAAATTGTGTTGAGCCTTCCGAGGAGTTGGGAATGGGTGCAAGCCCTCAAAGCGGCGGCCTAAAAGATGGTCAGGCAGGAGGGGCAACCCGGGCTGTTGCGGTTGAAAACGCGGAAGGCGCGGGGCCGTTCGTTTTTGTCTGCGATCACGCCTCCAATTTCTTCCCGCCGCCCTATGACACCAGTCTTGGCCTGTCGGAAGAGGAGAAGGCAGAACATATCGCGTGGGACCCCGGGGCTCTCGGTGTTGCAAGAAGACTGTCGAAAAGCCTGGACGCTCCTTTGGTCTATACGGCTGTCTCGAGGCTGATCATTGATTGCAATCGGGAGGAAACCCGTGCGGACCTGATCCCCTGCCTCAGCGAAACCACTCAGATTGCAGGCAATCGCGACCTCTCGGCAGATGAAAAGGCCTTCCGGCTCAATCTGGTACATCGCCCCTTTCACAAAGCGATCGACAGGATGCTGGATCGGCGTCTTGATCGGGGCCTTCCGACCGCGCTTGTCTCCGTGCACTCCTTCACGCCGGTCTACAAAGGAAAGACCAGGCCGTGGGAAATCGGCTTGATTTCGGAAAGCGACCGCAGCCTTGCCGACCCGGTGCTGGAGGCTCTCAGGACCCGCGGTGATCTGACCGTTGGCGACAACCAGCCCTATGCGCCGTCCGACGGCGTCTATTACACCATCCGCCGTCACGGCGAGAGCCGGCAATTGCCGTGTCTGATGATTGAAATCAGAAACGATGAGGTAAAGACGCGCGAGCAGGAAGGCCATTGGGCGGAGATGCTCGGCCCTATACTTTCAGGAGCTCTTGCGCCGGGGTCTGTGGGTGTTTCGGGAGGTGCTGATGTATAAAGCTGCCTGCCTTTATGTCCGCCTTGTCGACGGTTTCAACCGTGGACTGGGCAGGATCATTATGTGGGGCATCTTCGTGATGGCCGGCATCCTGCTTTGGTCGTCAATATCGAAGACCTTTTTCAATCCCTCGCTCTGGACGCTTGAAGTCGCACAGTTCGCAATGGTTGCCTATTATGTGCTTGGCGGGCCTTATTCGATCCAGCTTGGGTCCAATGTCCGGATGGATCTTTTCTACGCTGAGTGGAGTGTTGAAAAGAAAGCCTGGTTCGATGTGTTCACCGTCCTTCTTCTGATTTTCTATCTCGGTGTCCTTCTTTACGGAGCGCTGAATTCGACTGCCTATTCGCTTGGCTACTTTGGTAAGGATGCACTCGCTTTCTGGTGGGATCTCTTTGTGGCCTTTGTCACCGGTGGCCCTGATGCTGCAGCGGAAAAGATGGGCTTTATCGAGCGCAGCCCGACGGCGTGGCGACCCTATCTCTGGCCCGTCAAGATCATCATGATATTCGGATTCTTTTTGATGATTCTGCAGTCCGTTTCGGAGCTCTTCAAGGACATCGCCCGCATCAAGGGGGTAACGATCTGATGTCCTATGAGTTGATCGCTCTTTTGATGTTTTCGTCGATGATGCTGATGCTCCTCACCGGGCAGCGGGTCTTCGGGGCAATCGGAGGTATTGCCTCTATCGCGGCCCTGGCGCTATGGGGAACTGGCGGTGGAGACATTCCGTTCTCGGCAGCCATGAAATTGATGAAATGGTATCCGTTGCTGACGCTGCCGATGTTCATCTTCATGGGCTACGTGCTGTCGGAAACCAAAATCGCCGACGACCTATACAAGATGTTCCATGTCTGGATGGGGCCGATCAATGGTGGTCTGGCGATTGGCACAATCCTTCTGATGGTTCTGATTTCCGCTATGAACGGATTGTCGGTCGCCGGAATGGCGATCGGCGCTACGATTGCCTTGCCGGAGCTTTTGAAACGCAAATACGACAAACGGATGGTGACCGGCGTGATCCAGGCCGGATCGTCACTCGGGATCCTAGTGCCTCCATCGGTCGTTCTGGTGCTTTACGCCATGATCGCGCGTGCTCCCGTCGGACAGCTGTGGCTTGCCGGTATTCTGCCCGGGTTGATGATGGCTGCAATGTTCGTTGTTTACATTGCCGTGCGCTGCAAGGCTCAGCCTGAGCTCGGACCCGCCCTCAGCGAAGACGAGCGGGCAGCTTCCAAGGACAACAAATACCGTCTGTTGCTGGCCGGTCTCCTTCCGATTGTCATTTTCGCGACCATGATGGTGCCATTCGTCAATGGTTGGACGAGCCTTGTGGAAAGCTCGGCCATTGGAGCGCTGACGGCACTCCTTGCATCTATTGCCCGACGGCGGATGACATTCGATATCCTGAAAACCTGCATGCGCAACACGCTCGGCATATCGTGCATGTTCATGTGGATCATCCTGGCAGCCCTTGGTTTTGGTGCCGTCTTCGATGGTCTGGGCGCCGTGAAGGCGATTGAGAACCTGTTCACCGATCAGCTGGGGCTTTCACCCTGGACAATTCTCATTCTGATGCAGTTGTCGTTTCTGGTCATGGGCACATTTCTGGACGATACGGCGATGCTCGTCATTGTTGCGCCGCTCTATGTGCCGCTGGTCGCGACGCTGGATCTCGGCATGCCAAGAACAGATGTTCTGATCTGGTATGGGGTGCTCTACACAATCACGACCCAGATCGCCTACATGACGCCGCCCTTTGGCTACAATCTTTTCCTGATGCGCGCGATGGCGCCCAAGGAAATCTCCATGCGGGACATTTACGGCTCCATCACGCCGTTTGTTCTGGTGATGGCCCTGGCGTTGGCGCTTGTGATGGCTTTTCCGCAAATCGCGCTTTGGCTGCCGGACTTGATTTACGGCAGATAGGTGCGGGATGGGGACAACAAAAACAACATCCGGAGGAAACGGAGTTGCACAGCGGTTTATCAGAACCGGAAAACGGACGGACTGCTAGAAATTGAACCGAAACTAGGGGAACTTGAGATGACTAACAGACGTGAGTTTCTGAAAAAGGCGGGTGTCGGCACGGTTGCCGCCGCTGGCGCCACTACGCTTGCCGCACCGGCCGTGCATGGCCAGGCACCGATCAAATGGCGCCTGCAGACCTATGCCGGCCCAGCTCTGGCAGAGCATGTGATCAAGCCGCATATCGACGCTTTCAACAAGGCTGCCAACGGTGAAATGGTGGTCGAGCTTTATACGGCCGACCAGTTGGTTCCGACCGGTGAACTCTTCCGCGCCATGCAGCAGGGCACGATCGATGCCGTTCAGTCGGACGATGATTCCATGGCGTCCCCGACCGAAGTGACCGTGTTTGGCGGCTACTTCCCGTTCGCATCCCGCTACTCGCTGGATGTGCCGGTGCTCTTCAACCAGTACGGCTTGAAGGAAATCTGGGAGGAAGAATATGCCAAGGTCGGTGTAAAGCACATTTCAGCCGGTGCCTGGGATCCCTGCCACTTTGCAACCAAGGACCCGATCCGGTCGCTGAAGGACCTGGAAGGCAAACGCGTCTTCACCTTCCCGACCGCAGGCCGGTTCATGAGCCAGTTCGGCGTCGTGCCGGTGACGCTGCCATGGGAAGACATTGAAGTTGCGGTGCAGACCGGCGAACTGGACGGCATTGCCTGGTCCGGTATCACGGAAGACTACACCGTCGGCTGGGCCGATGTGACCAACTACTTCCTGACCAACAACATCTCGGGAGCCTGGGCGGGATCGTTCTTTGCCAACCAGGAACGCTGGAACGAGCTGCCGGATCATCTGAAAACCATGCTGCAACTGGCCATGGATGCATCCCACTACTATCGCCAGTGGTGGTACTGGGGCGGTGAAGCCGCTCTGCGCGTCAACGGGACCAAGATGGAGCTGACCTCCATACCGGATGCGGAGTGGTCAACGGTTGAAGAAGCTGCCTTGGCATTCTGGGATGAAATCGCAGCTGAATCCCCGGTCAAGGCGAAGGTCGTCGAGATCTTCAAGAAGTATAATCAGGACATGCAAAAGGCTGGGCGCCCATACCGGTATTCCTGATGACTATGACGACCGTTCCGGCACATGGCCGGAACGGTCACGACTTCCGGCCCGGACCACACATCTCCGGGCCGGGACCTTTGAACGGTCCCAAACAACTTGCTCAAGACGGATCCTTTAAGATGCCAGGTAACCTGACTTTTGACGCGCTGAAGTCTCTCGTTTCATCCGGGGAGATCGATACGGTACTCACCTGCATTGTCGACATGCAGGGCAGGCTGATGGGCAAGCGATTTCATGCGCAGCATTTTGTCGAAACTGCCTTTGAAGAGACCCATTGCTGCAACTATCTGCTGGCGACCGACATCGAAATGTATACCGTTGAAGGTTATGCAGCGACGAGCTGGTCGGGTGGTTATGGCGACTATGTCATGAAGCCGGATCTGGACAGTTTACGGCTGACGCCATGGCTTGAAGGTACGGTCATGGTGATGTGTGATGTGCTTGATCACCATACGCATGAAGAGGTGCCACATTCGCCGCGCGCAATGCTGAAAAAGGTTGTCGGTCTGTTTGCCGACAAGGGGCTGACGCCGATTGCTGCAACGGAGCTGGAGTTTTTTCTGTTTGAGAAAAGCTTCGACGATATGCGCAAATCCGGCTTTCGCGATCTTGAACCGATCTCCGGTTACAACGAAGACTATCATATCCTGCAGACAACCAAGGAAGAGGACGTCATGCGTCCCTTGCGGAACGGTCTTTATGGCGCAGGGATCCCGGTTGAGAACACCAAAGGTGAAGCTGAGACCGGTCAGGAAGAACTGAACATCAAATACGCTCCGGCCATGGATACGGCCGAGAACCACACAATCGCCAAGCACGCGGTAAAAGAGATTGCCTGGGCCAAGGGCCGCTCGGCGTCTTTTCTGGCAAAGTGGCGCAGCGACAAGGTGGGGTCGTCGTCACACGTACATCAGTCCCTTTTCGACAAGAAAGGCAACAATGTCTTTTGCGATGGCAAGGGCGACTACGGCATGTCCGAAACGATGTGCCACTACCTTGCGGGCCTGATCAAATACGCACCGGACTACACCTATTTTCTGGCCCCTTACATCAATAGCTACAAGCGTTTCCAGAAGGGAACCTTTGCTCCGACAAAGACCGTCTGGTCGGTCGACAACCGCACAGCCGGTTTCCGGCTATGCGGGGAACACACCAAGGCGCTCAGGGTCGAATGCCGGATCGGTGGGTCCGATCTTAACCCCTATCTGGCACTGGCTGCCCAGCTTGCCGCCGGCCTGCGCGGCATTGAAGAAAAATTGCCGCTCGATCCTCCAACGGCGGGCGATGTCTACGAGGCGAAACGGGCGCGGGAAATCCCTCACACGCTTCGCGATGCGCGTGAGACCATGCGCAAATCAAAGTTTCTGCGCGAGACCTTTTCCGACGCCGTGGTGGATCACTACGCCAGGGCGGCCGAGTGGGAAGTCGAGGAGTTCGACCGCGCCGTGACGGATTACGAAATTGCCCGTGGTTTCGAGCGTGCGTGATGAACTGGCAGCTCTCGATATCGGCCTCCGTTAGAGGACCTGTCAGAGTTTGCGAAGTCGAAAACGCCAAAACAAAGAGCCAGTCACTTTCGAAAAAGCCGCACGGAAAGATGCGGATATGAGAGGTTCAAAATGTCAGATGTGATCAAGCTGATCTCGCCAGTTGACGGGTCGGTCTATGCGGAACGAGCTGCACTTGATGGAACAGCCGTCGAAAAGGTCATTTCGGCGGCACGGTCGGCCCAACCCGGCTGGGCGGCTACACCGATTGCCGAGCGGGTCGCTTACTGCCTGAAAGCACTGGAAGCGCTGAAGGCGATGAATGACGATGTCGTGCCTGAGCTTGCCTGGCAGATGGGGCGTCCAATCCGGTATGGCGGCGAACTGGGCGGCACGATTGAGCGGACCGAATATTGCGCAAAGATTGCCGAAGAGGCGTTGGCCGATATCGAGCGAACGGACAAGCCGGGTTTCAAGAGATATCTGAAGCGTGTGCCTCTCGGGATCGTCGTGGTAATCGCACCCTGGAACTACCCGTTCATGACAGCGATCAACACGATCATGCCCGCCCTGATGGCAGGCAATGTGATTGTCCTGAAGCACGCGGCACAAACGCTGCTGGTTGGTGAGCGCCTCGCAAAGGCCTTTGAAGCTGCGGGACTGCCCAATGGCGTCTTTCAGAACATTGTTCTTACCCATCAGGGAACCGAGAAACTGCTTGGTTCGGGTCTGATTGATCATGTGAATTTCACCGGATCAGTCGCCGGTGGAAGGGCAATTGAAAAAGCACTGGCCGGGACATTCGCGACACTCGGTCTTGAGCTTGGCGGCAAGGACCCGGCCTATGTGCGGGCTGATGCAGATCTTTCCTATGCGGTTGAAAACCTTGTCGATGGTGCGTTCTACAATGCAGGGCAATGCTGCTGCGGTATTGAGCGTGTTTATGTCCACGAAAGCCTCTTCGACAGGTTTGTCGAAGGATTTGTGGACCTGACGAGCCAATACAAGCTTGGCAACCCCTTGGACGAGGCGACAACGCTGGGTCCGATGGCACAGGCGCGGTTTGCTGCGTGGGTGCGCGAACAGACACAAGAAGCCCTGCGCAAGGGCGCGAGGTCTCATATCGATGTGTCAAAGTTCTCAGAAGACAAGGACGGTACGCCCTACCTCGCACCGCAAGTCCTGACAGACGTAAACCACCAGATGTCCGTCATGCGGGAAGAAAGCTTCGGTCCTGTCGTCGGCATCATGAAGGTGAAGGATGATGAGGAAGCGCTTCAATTCATGAATGACAGTCCCTACGGCCTGACGGCTTCAATCTGGACAGAAGACGTCCAGGCGGCAGCCAATATCGGCAACCGGATTGAAACCGGCACGGTGTTCATGAACCGCTGCGACTATCTTGACCCGGCGCTTGTCTGGACCGGCGTCAAGGAAACCGGCAAGGGCGCAGCGCTCTCGGAGATCGGTTTTCACAACCTGACCCAGCCGCGGTCCTTCCACTTCCGCGTCGAGCACTGAAGACACGTAAATGCGAAAGTTCGCCCGAAGCCTTGGCTGGCCAAACCGCTAGCGCAGTCTGCTCCGGTCTGTCCGGAGGCCGAATTTCGGGCACCTGCAAAATGAAATCCGGTCCCTGTGAAACAGGGGCTCAGCAAAGACACAGAGTTTCAAACCAACGAGACGAACATGAGCTCACTTCCTTCCGTTAACTGGTCTTATCCGACCTCCGTACGATTTGGTGCAGGTCGCATCAAGGAGCTGCCAAAGGCGGTTATGGCCGTCGGCATGACCAATCCGTTGCTGGTCACCGATCCGGGGCTTGCAGGTTTGCCGATGGTCGCTGAAGCGATTGCCAACCTGGAAGCTGCAGGCCTCAAGGCGGCCGTCTTTTCCGACGTCAAGCCCAACCCGGTCGACAGCAATATTTCTGCTGGGGTCGCTGCCTTCAAGGCAGGTAACCACGATGGTGTCATTGCGTTTGGCGGCGGCTCCGGGCTTGATGCCGGCAAGCTGATCGCCTTCATGTCAGGTCAGTCCCGCCCGATCTGGGACTTTGAGGATATTGGCGACTGGTGGAAGCGCGCCGAACCTGATGGCATCGCGCCGATTATCGCCGTGCCGACAACCGCGGGTACCGGCTCGGAAGTCGGCCGGGCGGGTGTTGTCACCAATGAGGCAACCCATACGAAAAAGGTTATATTCCACCCGAAAATGCTGCCGGAGATCGTCATTTGTGACCCGGAGCTGACGGTTGGTATGCCGCGCTTCATAACCATTGGTACAGGCATGGATGCATTGGCGCATTGCCTGGAGGCCTATTCGGCCCCGATGTATCACCCGATGTCAGAGGGCATTGCCCTGGAAGGAATGCGGCTGGTTTTTGAAAACCTGCCCAAGGTGGCCGCCGACGGATCTGATCTCGAAGCCCGCGGTCATCTGATGAGTGCCGCTGCAATGGGCGCCGTTGCATTTCAAAAAGGTCTTGGTGCGATCCACTCGCTCTCCCATCCGGTTGGCGCGCTTTACGATACGCACCACGGCATGACCAACGCTGTGTTCATGCCTTACGTTTTGCAATTCAACAAATCAGCAATCGAGCACAAGTTCGTGCGCTTGGCCGGGTTCCTCGGTATTGCCGGTGGTTATCAGGGTGTCCTGGATGCTGTCTTGAAACTGCGGGCAGACCTTGACGTGCCGCACACGCTTTCGGGGCTGAACGTCGATGCCAGCAAGCGCGATCTGATCGCGGAGATGGCTATTGTCGATCCAACGGCAGGTGGCAACCCGGTCGAGCTGACCAAAGACGGGGCCCTGGAGATCTTTGACAAGGCTCAGTCGGGCACGGTTTGAGGCCCGACGTCTTCTCAAACCGATTGGCGCGCTTCAAGGCGCGCCTTTTTTGTGTTTATGCCAAGACACGCTAACGAAGAACATCATCTCGTACCTCAAGTCCCCTCCGACTTGCGCCAGGCGTCCGGGGTCGTGCCGGTTGTGCGCAGGAACTCGCGATTGAAGTTCGACTTGGTTGAAAATCCGGACCTGAACATCGCCTCGGTCACAGTGACGTTGTCCTGACGCAGCAAGCGGCAGGCCTCGTCGATGCGGAAATCGTTGACATAGCGCGAGACGTTCTTGTCGCGAACCTTGTTGATCGCTTGTGAAACCTGACGGGGAGGCAGGCCCGCGGTGCGGGCAAGCCGGGACAGATTCAGGTTTTCATCACGGTATAGGTTCTTTTCACTCATCAGTGTGTCGACGCGGGAAACAATGTCCGTATCAGCGCTTGTGGGGGCAGGCGGTAATTTTTCAACATCTCCTGTCGAAAGTACCTGTGTTTTGCCTGCAGCAAGGGCGGCCAAACCAATAATCAGCAAGCTAAGGATATTCGCATTGCTGACGAGCATGGCGGCATTCGAACCGCCGGAACGCTCGAAATCCAACAGGATGAGCCAGTCAAAGCCTGCGGATGCCAAGAGGCAGGCCGCCGCCCACCAGATCGCCCGATTGGCAAGAGAAGCGCTGTCAAGTCGGGCCAGTTCCAGACTGTCCGGACCGGATCTGGCCAAAATTGCCAAGGCAAGCGCATAGGCAAGAACAAGAACGAGCAGAAAGCTGTCGATGAATTGCGGTGCAAGCAACAAAAGGCAAACTGCGCTGAAGGCCGCCAGCGGCACAGCTGCAAGACGCATTGCATCTGGTTTCATTCGATCGCGAAGACCGCGAAAGCTCTCGTAGGTGAGTGGTGGCAGCATTGCGGCAAGAACAGGCTGGACGAAACGAAGTGCGTCCAGCTGGTAACCCCAGCGCAATCCTAGAACGATCGATTGCAGGCAGCACAAGGCGATAAGCATCAGAAATGCGCGTGTCGTTGAGTGAGTGTCACTCCGGCGGAGCAATACAAACACCAATGCAAGCAGTATCGCATTCACAAAGGGCAGGGGAACGAACAGCACAGCGGATCACCGAAGAAGCGGTAGCGTGAGTCCTATTTCACGATTTGGGAATGACTGAATCGCGAAACAGGACGATTTTGTGATCCTGTTTAGCAAGTGTGAAGCCAATGATCCAATGAACAGTGAGACCGAAAATGCGACTTCTTTCACTTGTCTTTTCCCTGGCTTTGACGACCACCCTGAACACTGGTGCAGCTGCATCCGAAGTTGCTGGCTTCAAGGAAATTCGAATTCATTCCGAGGCCCGAAACAAAGATCTGTCGGTTTTCGTCTGGTATCCTGCAAACGACGGAGGAGAGGCCGTTCTGGTTGGCGAAGACAGGATTTTCGAAGGTACTCCGGCCTTTGCCGATGCGCCGGTCGCGAGTGGGAACCACCCGTTGATCCTGCTGTCCCACGGCTCTGGCGCGACAGCTCAAAAAATGGCCTGGATCGCGACCGCACTGGCAGAGGCAGGCTTCGTTGTTGCAGGTCCAAATCATCCGCGAACGACCAGTGGCGATTCCATCCCGGAAGATACGCCGAAGCTTTGGGAGCGCACCGACGATCTCTCCACGGTCCTGAGTGCGTTGCTTGACGATCCGAAACTTCGATCTGCCATCGATCCTGACAAAGTGGGCGCGCTCGGATTTTCCCTTGGCGGTGCCGCGGTTCTGCAGCTTGCTGGTGCGAGAGCGTTGCTTGATGACTATATCCGCTATTGCGACACCTATCCTGACATGCCGGATTGTCGCTGGTTCGCCGGAGGATGGGCATACGTGGACCAGAAAGAGTATCAGGTCGAGCCTTATGACCTTCGAAATGTCGATCGGGCGCGTTTTGAACAGTCAAATCATGACGTCAGGCTTCAAGCGGTGGTCGCCGTAGACCCTGCTCTGGCCACTGCATTTGACCTGGAAAGCCTCCAAGCGGTTAAGCCACCGCTTCACTTTGTCAATCTCGGCACACACGGAACCGTTCCGATTGCCGTCAGATCCGACACATTGGCTTCAAGCGTGTCCCATGGCTCGCTCACACATATAGAGGGGGCAGTCCATTTCAGTTTTCTTCCGGTCTGCAAACGGGATGCCAAAGCTTTCATGAAGGCGATTGGTGAAACCGACGCATTGTGTTCGGACGAAGGGAGCCGTTCACGCTCTGCACTTCACAAGGAGCTTGAGCAAACGATCGTGGACCTCTTTCGCGACAGCTTTTTGACAGCTGAGTGAAACCGGCCATCGCACTTTACCGTCGATTTCAGGCCCGCAAGTCGGAGAGCTTCGCAGGGCCTGCTATTTCGGTGACAAGACCTGACTTGACATCGTAAAGCAGTGCCGACACCACAAGCGTTCCCGGAATTTCAGGCGCATCTCGCAGGCGGGCAATGTCGGTCCGCAAGTCCGTTGGCTGGTCGGTGATGGCATAGCTCGAGACGTCGATGCCGAGTTTCTTTTTCAAAGCGTCCTGAAAGTCGGGGTTGGCAAAGTTCTGTGCCCCGCAATGCGTATGCTGCATCAAAACGACATTGAAAGCCGGGGCATCGTCTTGTGTGAGTTTGGCCACCATCATGGACAGCGCGGCGATCTCTTCGATTACGGATCGCGTGACCCGTCCGCCATTGTTCCGCAGGACGACGGCATCACCGAGTTCCAGGCCGAGCACATGAGCCGGATCGACGCGGGCGTCGATACAGGTCAGGACCAGAGTGTTGAGTTTCGGAAGAACGGGCAATTCCGAAGCTGCGAAGTCTTCGGCGAACAGACGATTGCGTTCATAAAGAACGGTATTCTCGGACATGGTAATTCCCTATTGAATCTGGTGGTCAGGCGACACGAGCGTGTTTGGAAGCCGCGTGGTGGACACTGTGGGTCTGCAGCCACTCGGGCGTGTCCTGGCTGAAACTGGGTGTTGCGATCTGCACATAGTCGCGGGCTGACTGGACACGGCTGAGGTCAAGAGCCGGGGTCAACGCAATTTTCAGAAATCCTGCCATTGCGCGTGCAGTGCCGCTCACGCTTCGCCGCAGCTTCGGACGGGAGGCGACCAGCCGCCGGACGATGCTTTCAAAACGCTCCGGGTCGCGCCCGCCAACCAGACGCACATCATCGGTCGGTGCGTTCACAGCGAAACTGCCGCGCCTATATTCCTCAGCATAAATTGCCAGTTGGGAGACCGCAGCTTCCGAATAGTTGGAAGGCGGCAGGGCGCGGAGCGCCTTGGTCATCATCCTTTCGGAAATGTTCTTGTATGTGACCCGACGCTTGAGGGCTTTGCCCATAGCTGCCGCAATCTCGTCAGGGGACAGGAGTTCCGGTCCTGTGGGCCGATAGGATCTGCTTGCGTGGGTCTCCGGATCGGCAAGGGAGCCGACAACAACGCTGGCAATGTCTTCATTCGATGGTGGTGCGTTCTTCTTCTTTCCACCTTCGCCAAGGGGCATGGTGAAGACGCCAAGGTGAGCAGCCATATCGATGACCATCAGGTAGTTGTCGGCGAACCAGCCCGGATTGACGGATGTTACGCTGGTACTGCCAAGCAGACGCACCAGCGCATCTGACAGGTAGACCTCCCTTGTGAAGAGCGACGGATGATCGACTGAGGTCAGCCACTGGCCAAGGGTAACGACGTGTTCGAGCTTCGCTTCATTGGCGGCCACCGTGAAGACAGCATTGAAGTGCAGTCCGTTAGGCGCTGTCGGTGCGCATTGATAGGCGCGTTGGATGCCGTCCATGGCGACGCGCATGTCAGACAGGGCATACTGGTTGCCGACCATTATTTCTGCGCCCGCGCGTTCCAGCATTTCAGCACGACCGTCGCGCCTTCTCAAAAAGGCACGGACCGGAAACCCTTTTTCAAGCAGCTGCATAGTGACAGGCAGTCCGGTTTTTCCTCCTGCGCTCGTGACGAGGATCTTTGGTTTGAGGGACATGGGCATCCTTTTAGATGATAGTTGTAATCTATATTTATAGATGATAATCGAAATCTAAATTGTCAAGCCCAAGAAAGAACGCAGTCATGCCGAGAATGACAGAAGCCGAAAAGCGCAAATCACACAAAAGGATACTGGATGCAGCGGCGCGTTTGTTTCGGGAACGAGGAACGGAAACCACCAGTGTCGCCGATGTGATGAAGGCCGCTGGTCTCACGCATGGCGGTTTCTACAGGCATTTCAATTCAAAGGATGAACTTGTCGCAGAAGCCTTTAAAAATGCGGTCGACAATGTGCTTGCGGAGATGGAAAGCGCGCTGTCAAAGGCTCAGCTCCAGGCGGCGCGGGACAGCTACATCGAAACTTACCTGTCGCAACGCCACGTCAAGAACCGCGGTGAAGGGTGCCCGCTGGCGGCGCTGGCAGGGGATCTGTCGCGGGGAGCGAGCGATGCGCGGCACGAAGGATTTGACGGGGTGGAACGCGTTTCAGCTTTGTTGAAGGAAGGTGAGGATCAGTCTCAGGGCATTGCCATGCTTGCCCTCATGCTTGGAACAGTGACCCTTGCACGTCTTGCCGACACCGATGCTTCCGCTGACGCGATCCTGGATGCCGGTTCAAAGGGTGTCGAAATATTTCGGTCAAGCTGGTCGGCAAGATAAGGCCGTTCGGCAATAGCAGCTCTTAAAAAAGAAGCAGGCGTGCCCGAAGGCACGCCCGATGCTTCTGGAGATTTCTGGTGTTTTTCTTTGTCAGCTGTTCTGTTGACGTTCAACCAGTTTGAGCATGGCAACCATGACGATGCCGTAAAGTACGTGGCCGATCAGGGCGACCCAGACGATGCCGCTGAAGTTCAGGAAAAATGGCAGTCCCGCAAGCGATGTGATGCCTCCAATCGCAAACACCCAAAGGCCGAAACCGTAAATCGCGGACGGAATGAACCAGTGTGTATCACCGACAACACGCTGCCACAGCGGTGCGAAAATGAACATCCAGCCAATCGGGTAGCCAATCAGGCCGACAATGTAGAAGTGCACAAAGTAACCGGCGAAAGCGGTATTGGGCAGGCCAAGGCTACCAAGAAGGCTTTGCGCCAGGCCGTGGGGTGACAGCTTTGCAAACCCGAGGGCGGGGCTGATCACCTGTCCCCACAGATCAAAGGCTACAGTTGCAAAAAAGCCAGTGATGAACATCAGGCCAAGTGTGTTGAAGTTGATTGCCGGCAGGGATGCTGACAGGTTCCTTTCTGAAGTGATGGTCGTCATGTTGCGTTCTCTTTCCAGACTGTGAATTTCGGTGCACTCGTTACTTGGGAACGCTGCCGGTAACATTGAAATAAATTCGAACGCCTGTTCCGTGACGAGTTTGTGAGCGGAAGTTTACCTGCGGATATCTGCTTCAATCTCATCAGGGCTGTTGACCGGATTGGGGTTTCGCACCAACGCTGTCGATGCACACCTTTGCAAAGCCAACCCTTTCACCTGGATCTCTTGGTTCATGGACAAGCTGCCCGTCCGTCTCTATGCCGCCTTCGCCGCCGATGAGCGGGGAGGAAATATCGGGGCAGTAGTATTTGAAGACGAGCCGCTTTGGCCTGACGCCCGCCAAAGAGTCGCAAGTGACCTCGGTGCTCCGACGACCGGCTTCGTACGCAAGGTTTCAGACAAAGAGTTTCAGACCAGGTTTCATTCCACACGGTCGGAAATGGACATGTGCGGGCATGTGACACTCGCGGCTTTTGCAGCGTTGCGTGACGATCAGAGGATAGAGCCCGGCACGTTCATTCAGCAGACTTCTGCAGGCAGCATTGTTGTTGATGTCGCCCCAGACGGTTTCGTCACCTTGCGCCAGCCATTGCCGAAATTTGACCTGTGCGAAGTCAGCTTGCAGGACGTCGCGGCATATCTGGGTCTGGAAACTGGCTCTCTCAAACGTGTTTCCACCGCGTCGACCGCACTTCGTCATGTCTTTGTGCAAATCGAAGACCTGGAAACCCTTGCATCCATTCGCCCCGACGAAGCTGCTTTGCGTGCCTATTGCCGAGACTTTGCCATCGACACCATCGGAGTCTGGTGCTCCACCTACAAGGGACTTGGCAAGGTCAAACTTCGTTTGAGAGACCTTTGTCATGGGGTTGGGGATCCGGAGGAAGCTGCCAGTGGCACAACAAACAGTGCGCTTGCGTGCGAATTGGTCCGGTCCAGATACCTGACGCCGGGCGCGTCCGGTCAAGCGGTTGTCGTTGCAGAGCAAGGTGTTGAAATGGGAAGACCGAGCATTGTTCGCACAGTGCTGAACACCTCAAGCGGCGATATTACCGATGTCAGCGTCGGAGGTTATGCAGCGCTGCGAATGCGCGGCGACGTCGTTCTTTGACGAAGGTGCTTTTCGAAGCAAATCGAAAAGACCCGCGAAGCCATATTTCCACTTCGCGGGTCTTTCAAAAGGCAACTTCATGCGCATTCGTTTCAGCGCCGGTCCCCTGGTGAGGCCGTCGCTGGTCCGTGTTTACCGAACAACCTTCAGCCAACCTCAATCGGTGCTGTTACCGGCATTAAATTGCTTCATAGAGCGGTAAGGTCGGCTCCATCTGCTACACGCTTGTCCTTCAGCTCCGGGTGCAGGGTTTTGCCGAGAATATGAGTATCCTTGCCGATTACGTGCTGACCTGAGCCCACGATAAGTGGATCCGGTTCACCAACAATCCTTCTGTCCTTGTCCGGATAGGGGAGCGAATTCAGAAAGTGCTCCATACAGTTAAGCCTTGCACGTTTCTTGTCATCGGATTTGACGATGGACCATGGTGCATCAGCGGTGTCAGTGTAGAAGAACATTGCCTCCTTGGCTTCCGTGTAATCGTCCCATTTGTCGAGGGAAGCCATGTCGATCGGCGATAGTTTCCATTGTTTCAGTGGATCTGTCTTGCGCTGGTTGAACCGGCGACGCTGTTCGGTCTGGGTTACGGAGAACCAGTATTTGTAGAGAAGAATCCCGTCGCGGACGAACATGCGCTCAATTTCCGGGCATTGGCGCATGAATTCCAGATACTGAGACGGCGAGCAAAACCCCATCACCCGTTCAACGCCGGCGCGGTTGTACCAGGATCTGTCGAACAGGATCATTTGACCGGCTGTCGGCAGGTGCTCGATGTAGCGCTGGAAATACCACTGACTCATTTCACTTTCAGTTGGCTTTTGCAGCGCGACAACACTTGCACCACGCGGGTTCAGATGTTCGGTAAAGCGCTTGATCGTGCCTCCTTTTCCTGCGGCATCACGACCTTCGAACAAGATCACCACACGCTGGCCCGTTTCCTGGATCCATTTCTGCGCCTTTAGAAGCTCAGCCTGGAGTTTCGCCTTTCGCTTTTCGTAAGCGGCCCGCCGCATCTTTGTGGCGTAGGGGTATTCCCCCGTTTCAAAGACGTGAGAGATCGCCTCGGAGTTGTGACGCATTTCAGCAAGGTGATGACGAAGCTCAGGGCCAGTGGAATTGGTTCTGGAATTAGCTGCGGGTTGTTTGTTTGGTGCAGCTGGGGGTTGGCGAGGTTTGCTCTTGCTGGCTGCCTTTGTAGCGGTAGAATTGGCGGGTTGTGCAGCGCCGTTTTTGGGAGTGGTTTTCTTAGTCTGCGTTTCTGTCACGTGTGTCTCCTCGTCTGAATGACGGGTTGGTAACACGGAAGATCGTGGCAAGCATTGATGCCAATCAACTCAGAAGTGATGCAGGAATTGGTAATTCGTATTAGGTAAGTTTCTCTGAAAGTTAAGTTTTTGTTTATTGTTTACTAGAGAGATGTTTGTGGTGTTGCACCTGCAGCTAACTGCCCAGAGCGCTGTTGCCACATCCGGACTACGCTTTGAAACAGGTATTCCCGACTTGCCGCATCTGGTCTGGGCTTAGTCCATGTCTCCGTGCATCGCGACCATATCGAGCTCTGCAGCGGGTGCTTCTATGGTTCGAAAACTCTCTCTCACACCGTCGTCAGTCAGCTCCCGCTGCACGGCAATCAATGTGTTCTCTGGATGCTCTTCACACAGCTCGGCCATATAGGTCAGCTCTTCTGTTGCGACGCCTCTGGCTGCCTCTACGGAAGGGGCCCCGTAAACGTCGACAAAATGCTGGGCAAGCCTGTCGGCGAGACTGGCAAACTCAGTGTCTTCAACAGGGGTTACGGCCACAAACGTAACCCGTCCGAAGGTTTCCAGTCCGAGCCAGCCATTTGAAAAGGCCTGGCGGGCTTTGCCGGAGAGGTCAGCTTCGGTCCAGTCTGAAAATTCGAATCCCCCCGACAGGCAATATTCACCGGTTCGTGCAGGCGAAAAGAAAACGTTGCGGTCACTGTCGTCGAGATGAATTGCGCGGGCAAGTTTCATGGCTCAGGTCTCCAGCCTACTTGAAAGCGGGATCAGTTTTGTTTCCCCATCGACGCGAAGCAGCAAACCGAAGTGTTCGTCGACGCCGACAAAGGTTCCGGACAGGCCATCGACGTCGATCTGCTCCCCCATATTCTGTGCAAGGGCACGCCAATCGGTGTGGACTGGCTGTGGGCCGTCTTCCAGCCAACGATTGATCCAGTAAAGCGTGTGGCGAACCCAGGCTTCGAGCAGATCCGTAGCGGCGATCTCGGCGCAGCCTTCTTCGGACAGATAAGTCCGGTCAGGCGCGTCTCCCGGGTTCCCATCAGAGCTCGCCATGTTGAGTTCAAGTCCGACAACAAGCCAATCCGGTTCTTCAGCCGGCTGTGCCGTGGACGCCTTGACCCGGAACCGTCCGCATAGGGCACCGTTTACTCTCATGCCACCATCCCATTGCAGGTGAACGGCGACCTCTGGCGGTGCCAGAGCTCCAAGAGCTGCCTGAAGTCCAAGGCCGCAAACCGGCAGCGCGGTCATGGCCGGCTCCAGCGGCATTTCAGGCGTGAAGATCAGACTTGCCTTAAAGACATTGCCAGTGAGGTTGTAAACAACAGTTCCGGCATCCGTTCCGGCAACGGCCAGAGCAGTTGCGCGTTCAAAGGGATCGATAGCTCCAGGAACGGCTTCGCCCTGAAAAAGGGGGGCAGCTGAACTTCGCTCACGCCTTGCCTCCCTCAACCAGTGTCTTTGCAAGCTGCCGAAATACGGAAGCTTCAGGCGCGTCCGGTGTCTTGACCGCAAGCGGTGTTCCACCGTCTCCGGCAAGGCGAATGTTCAAATGCAACGGTACTTCTGCCAGAAGCGGGACGCCCAGCTTTTCTGCCTCTGCAGCCACGCCTCCATGACCGAAAACGTGTTCCTCGTGACCGCAATTCGAGCAGATATGGGTCGACATGTTTTCGATCATCCCGACAATCGGCACATTCATTTGCTGGAACATGTCGATGCCCTTACGCGCATCCAGCAGTGCCACGTCTTGAGGCGTGGAAACAATGATGGCGCCATCGACAATGAACTTCTGGCTGAGTGTCATCTGGACATCGCCGGTACCGGGCGGCAAATCGACGATCAGGACATCCAGAGCACCCCATTGAACCTGAGACATCATTTGCTGAAGCGCGCCCATCAGCATCGGGCCGCGCCAGACGACGGCCTTATCGCCGGACGTCATCAATCCGATGGAAATCAGGGTAACCCCATGGTTGCGGAGCGGCAGGATCATCTGGCCGTCAGGCGAAGTCGGTCGTCCGGAGATCCCGAGCATCTTGGGCTGAGAGGGACCATAGACATCCGCGTCCAGCAACCCGACCTTGCGCCCTTCAGCTGCAAGAGCGCAGGCAAGATTTGCAGCGACGGTGGATTTGCCGACACCGCCCTTTCCGGATGCGATTGCAATCACCCTGTCAATTCCCGGAACCCTTTGAGGTCCCGAAGTGCCGGGTGCCTGTGGAATGGGCTTGATCGGTTGGGGTTCTTGCGGAGCCTGTTTGGGCGCTGGTTGTTCAGAATGGGACGTCATCACAATCTGAACGTCGCCACACCCTTCCAGCGCTTTCAGTGCCAGATTGGTATGAGCCTCAAGCTCTTCCATTTCCACCAAGCGTTTCGGGTCGATCTCCAAGACAAGCCGGACCGAGGTATCACGCACCTGAAGGGAGCGTATCATGCCTGAGGCTGCGATAGCTTCGCCGCTTGCCGGGTCCTTGACGGTCCCGAGCGCGGCCAGAACGGTTTCGCGTGTCAAAGGCACGTCTCGGTTACCCCTCGATCTCACCGGTCACGACATGTTCCATGCCGAGTTCTTCTATTGTCACAACGGCCTTGACCTTGAAAGTCTTTCCGTCGGAGGAATCGGCCTCGCGCACGGCTTTTTCGATCGCCTGCTGCGAGGTCACCCCGACCTGTTTCAGGAATTTTCTCATCGACATGTTGAAATCGTCGCTCATCTTATTCTCCTTCGCAATCTTGAGTGCATTGACGGGCAGCGGATTTCGCACCTAACCTTGGGGCATTAGCCAGCGGCGTGAAGGAGGAGCGCGTGTGCTGCCGTATTTTACTTATGCTGTCCTGTGTTCTGGTTCTTCTGGCGGGGACGAACCGGGGGAGGCCCAATCCCGGTCATTCCGCATGTCGGTCCCGGATACCCTTGTTGCGAGCGGGTTTCTCAAACATCTGCTTCCGCGTTTTTCGCTGAAGAACAGTATCCGTATTGAGCTCGTGGCAGCAGATGCCGAAGCCGAATTGCAACTGTCGGCCGTGAATATCGGCCGTCCGGTCTTTTCCGGTCTTGGCGAAACGTGGTTTTTGGAAACGCGAGACACAGGCAACGATCTTGTGGTGCGCTTTACCGAATGGCTGGCCAGTGACGTCGGTCGCCGGACCATCGAAACCTTCAAGACAGAGAGCGGCGCCGTTTTTGTGGCGGCCGTTGCAGAGGCCGAAGATACCGGACCGATTGAAGTTACCGGAGACATTGTGCAAGGCGAAAAGCTGGCTGTGATCCACTGCGGGCGCTGCCACATGGTCAATGAAGCCACACGGCTGTCGACAATAGGTTCGTCGCCTTCGTTCGCGGTCATGCGCAGTTTCGCCGACTGGCAAGCCCGTTTCGAAGCGTTTTTCGCGCTGAATCCGCACCCGTCCTTCACCATAATCGATGGGGTAACCGAACCTTTTGACGAGGCCAGGCCGCCGCCAATGGTGCCGGTTGAATTGACGCTCACCGACCTGGAGGCAATCCTGGCCTTCGTGACCCAGATACCACCGGCTGATCTCGGCGCGCCCATCCAGTACCAGTGAGTTTGACTGTCAGGACTCAATGGTCACGCCGTTTGCTGATGTAGTCGTCCGTGGTGCGCACTGGTGTCCGCTCGCCGTGGGCAAAGGGGTTGTTTTCGGAGTGATACACCGAATTTACCCGGCAATCGTCGCACATCTGGATCAGACGGGCGGCCTTCTCGTTCTGGAACATGGAGTGCTTTCCGGCGAGCTTTTCCGTCAGCCGTTCAACCGTTGAGCGAACGCCGAAGGGCTTGCCGCATTCCACGCAATTGAACGGTTCTTCCTCCTTCAGCACAAGCGGTCTGAGGGCGTCGTCTGTCAAGTTGAGGCGCGGATCGAGCGTCAAGGCGCTCTCCGGGCAGATATTTACGCAGATGCCGCATTGCAGACAGGCATCTTCCTGAAAGCGTAACTGAGGCTGATCCGGGTTTTCCTTCAACGCACCGGAGGGGCACAGCGATACGCAGGAAAGGCAGAGGGTGCAACTGTCCACATTCAGCTGGACCGCGCCGTAGGGAGCGCCTGCGGGCAGCTCTATCATCTTGTCGTCCGGATTAAGTGCCTTTGCAGACAATCGGGTGACCTGCCGTCTGGAGCCGATCGGCAGGATCGGCTGAACTTTCAAGGTCTTTGTTTCTGCCTGGCCGAGCGCTTCCTCCAACTGGTCGGGGTCCTTCGGCTCGATGACCTTGATGCTTTCAGCATCGCCGATTGTTTTCGCCAGATCGATCTGCAACGGTATGCCGTCAGTCTCTGTCGTGGGTGACAGCAATATGATGACTTCGGCGAAGCCGCTGCCAAGGGCGCTCAGGATTTCAGCATGTCCGAAACTTGCCAGTGCATCCACTTCCAGGGGCACAACATCGGCAGGAAGGCCAGAACCGTAGCGGGCACTCATTCGAATGAGATCCGCCCCGTGTCCGGCATCATGCACAAGAAGACGAGGCTCAGTCTCTTCTAGTTTGCGCCATGTCGAGGCAAGCGTCTGCACACGCTTGAATGTAAAATCAGCAGATGGGGCGTCATATGAAATTGCGCCTGACGGGCAGACCGACGAACAACTGCCGCACCCGGCGCAGATCAATGCGTCAACGGCAACATGATCGCCAGCAGGTGTGATCGCGCCGGTCGGGCACAGATCGAGGCACCGTGTGCAACCGGTCTTTTCTGCCCGTGAGTGTGCACACAGTTGTTCGTCCAGTTTAACGAATATCGGCTTCTCGAACGTTCCGATCAGCTGAGACGCTTCAAGCAGGGCCTTTGTCACTGCACCGGCACTACCGGGCTCGGCGCGCAGGTATCCTTCGCGTTTCTCTGGTGCTGCAACCATTGGCGCATTTCTGCTGAGATCCAGAACGATGTCGCACTGGGTCCGGCCTCCAGAGCGGGGTTCGCTAAACGTCATCGGACCACGTCCGCCCGGGATACGCTCCTGCAAGGCATCAAAGGACAGGTTGAATTGACCAAGCGCACCGGTAACGCTCTTGATCCGGCCGCGCACGATGTCGAAACGCCGGTCATCGGTCATGGGCGTTTCAGTTTCCGGGGAAAGCAGGACGGTGACACTTAAGGTCTCGCAAAGCTGTTCAGCAGCCCTCAGTGCTGCCTCTGATTCGCCAAAAATCAGGCAAGTGCCTTCCGACGTGACGTCCATCACCTTGTCACCGCGGGACGGAATCAGTGCTTCTGCAACCAGGGCCGCCATTTTGGCTGACGCGTTCCGGCTGTCGTTGGTCCAACCGGCCCGGTCTCTTATGTCTACGAAACCGGGATCTTCAGCTTCAAGGTCGGCAGCAAGCTCCTCAAACGCTGGGCGTTCCTGCTGACAAGCGATCAGAACACCGCCCTTTTGAAGCGCGTCCTCCGCAATGGCTGCCTCTTTCCGGCAAAGTTCGGTGTAGACTTTCGAACAGGACACACCTGTCGCTTGTTCAATCCGCTCTGCGTCGACCGTCTGACTCTTCAGACAATCGCACAGCAGCAGTTTCAGTTCTGTCATTGCCTGCGCGTCCTCTCCCCAGGGATCGCCTGCTGCCATTTTTGCATGCGGCATATCAAGCGTTCCAGGTACCATAACAAGGGCGCGTTTCGGCGCACGTCAAGTTCGACTTCTGCCGGGCTTGAAATTTATTCGCATTGCTGCAGCTTAAAGAGGAAAACAAAACAGCCGGATTTAAAGCCGGGGTGTGGGAGGACCGCCGCTCGTGACCGCGGAAAAAACTCAGACAATGCCTGTCGGGGTCGTCGTCAGACGATTGCCCGGCGTTACTCGCTGGCAAAAGTGGTCCTGGCGACCTGTGTCACTCTTGCCCGGCGCTGGCCCTGCCGACTGGAAAGTGCTCAGGCAAGAAGGCGAGGCGGTCGAGTACCATGCGGCCACGCTTCCGCTGGAATTGCACCGCGCTGACACGGAAGCCTATTTGACCGCGCTGTCGGACAAAGTACCTTCCGTCTACGTGGTGCTGCGTCCTGCCGACGAAGTGGAGCGAGATGTGCCTCTTGATGTCATGCTTGTAACGGCATCTGCTTATGAAGGGCAGGACTACGCGGATTCCAGCGAAGTCATGGTTGAAAAGCTCGCGATGCCGGAAGGCCTGGTGGCCTGGATCCGCGATTTCGTCGAGATCCACCATGAGGAAGAGATCTTCATCAAACGCAAACGCGACAAAAAGCGAATCGATTTGCAGGAAGATGGCGTGGGAGACCCACGCATACGTCAGCTGAGTGACGTTTACCGTGCGCCCTTCAGAAAGCCGAAGGACACGCTGCAATGAGCCCGCAAGACGATAGTGGTTCCGACTTCTGGTCCCGGCGCAAGGCCGCAGTAAAAGCTGCAGAAGAGGCGGAGCGCGCGGGCCAGGAGGCTGCTCAGCAGGCGGAAGTGCGTGCGGCACTTGAAGAAAAATCCGATGATGAGATCCTGGAGGAACTCGGCCTGCCGGACCCTGATGGTCTTGCCGAGAATGACGACTTTTCGAAATTTCTTTCAGCAGCTGTGCCAGAGCGATTGCGGCGGCGCGCCTTGCGCAGATTGTGGACGTTGAACCCGGTTCTGGCCAACATTGATGGCCTTGTCGACTATGGGGAAGATTTTACCGACGCCGCGACTGTCGTCGAAAACCTCCAAACAGTTTATCAAGTTGGTAAGGGCATGTTCGATAAGTTTGCGGAACTTGCCGAGACGGAACCAGAAGTGACGGAAGGCGCTGGTGGTGAGCAGTCTGAGTCGGTCGACGTCGGTCAGCCGGAGTTGCAGTGCGAAGAAAATATCGCGGCGCAAAACGATTATTTACATGACGGAAAAACATCTTTTCAATTGACGCAAGGTGACTCCGTCGTCCAATCTGGAGAGGAAAGCGTTGTCTCTATTGATTTGCAAGAAACTGGTGCAGGTGAGACGCAAGAAGAACCTCGAATCACGAGGCGGAAAATGCGGTTCGACTATACCTAGTACTAAAGTCGAAGACTTGGTTATGTAGATTGATTGCGAAACGCACGAGGGAGGAACCTTGCGGATGTCCGCTGTGGTGAAGGAATATGTGATCGATCCAGAAGATCGGGCACGCGCAGAACTATACGATTTCATTGGGCTCTTGCTGGCCAAGCCTGCTGATGCCTCCCTCCTGGCCCAGGTCGCCGGCTTAAAGGGCGACAACACCCCTGTTGGTGAAACGCTCAACACTCTTGCCAAGGTTGCTGGTGTCACTTCCGCCGAGACAGCGGAGCGCGAATACAACATCCTGTTCATCGGTCTCGGCCGCGGTGAATTGTTACCTTATGCGAGCCACTATCTCACCGGTTTCCTGAACGAAAAGCCGCTTGCCAACCTGCGCGCCGACATGGCCAAGCGCGGCATCAAGCGTGCGGAAGACAAGCGTGAGCCGGAAGACAATATTGCCTCCCTGATGGAGATGATGGCCGGCATGATCATGGGCCGTTTCGGTCAGGTAACGTCTGTGTCTGAACAGAAAGAATTCTTCAACGCTCATGTCGAACCATGGGCGATCCACTTTTTCACCGATCTTGAAACATCCGTGAGCTCCGTCTTTTACGGCGCTGTCGGATCGCTCGGGCGGCAATTCATGGAGATTGAAGCCGAAGCCTTCGGTATGCTGCCCAACTAGACTTCATGTTGTCAATTTAGGCGGCAATGCCGCTGCAAGGAGAGGAGGATCGCAACAATGAAACGACCCGAACAGGTGGAGCCCAAAGAAGGGGCCGGCCGCCGGGATTTCCTGAAACTTGCTGCTATTTCAGCACCTGTAGCCGTGGCTGCGACCACTGCTGTGGGTACTGCTGAAGCAGCAGAACCTGACCTCACATCTGAAAAGATGCAGGACACGGCGCACACTCGCGCCTACTTCGACAGCGCCCGGTTCTAACTGGACCCTGTGAATACACCCGGCCGATGGTTGCGTGACGCCCGATGGCCGGTTCACTGACACACCCAGCCGTATCGATTCCGGTACAAGCAAGGTAGGGCAAAATGCTTAGGAAAAAGACCAATGGGGTTGCGCGACGCCCCCAAGGTGCAAGTATCCTCAGAGACGCTGCACATAAATCGGTAGACCGCAGAACCTTCCTCAAAGGCTCCGGTATCGCCGCAGGCGGCCTGGCCGCTATTACCGCCACTGGCGGCACCGTTACCAAAGCTCAGGCACAGTCTTCTGACGCAGCCGTAAATCTGGTGAAATCGGTTTGCACCCACTGTTCAGTCGGTTGCACCGTGATTGCCGAAGTAAAGAACGGCGTCTGGACCGGCCAAGAGCCGGGTTGGGACAGCCCGTTCAATCTCGGCGCCCACTGCGCCAAAGGAGCTGCGGTTCGCGAACACGCTCACGGAGAGCGCCGTCTGAAGTATCCTATGAAAAAGGAAGGCGGAGAGTGGAAGCGCATCAGCTGGGACGAGGCGATCAACGAGATCGGCGACCAGATGATGAAAATTCGCGACGAAAGCGGACCGGACAGTGTTTATTGGCTGGGTTCAGCCAAGCACAACAACGAACAGGCTTATCTGTTCCGCAAATTCGCGGCCTACTGGGGCACGAACAATGTCGACCACCAGGCCCGTATCTGTCACTCGACCACGGTTGCCGGCGTAGCAAACACATGGGGCTACGGCGCCATGACCAACAGCTACAACGACATCCATAATTCCAAGGCGATCTTTATCATCGGAGGCAACCCTGCGGAGGCCCACCCGGTCTCGCTGTTGCACCTTCTGCGCGCCAAGGAACAGAACAATGCGCCGGTGATCGTATGTGATCCGCGCTTCACCCGAACGGCTGCTCATGCCGACGAATTTGTACGCTTCCGTCCGGGAACGGACGTTGCCCTTGTCTGGGGCATCCTGTGGCACATCTTCGACAATGGCTGGGAAGACAAAGAGTTCATCCGCACACGTGTGTGGGGTATGGACCAGATCCGTGAAGAGGTGGCCAAGTGGACGCCCGACGAGGTCGAGCGCGTCACAGGTACACCTGGCAGCCAGCTGAAACGGGTGGCCAGAACGCTCGCCAACAATCGTCCGGGCACCGTGATCTGGTGCATGGGTGGTACGCAGCACACCAACGGCAACAACAATACGCGCGCCTACTGCGTGTTGCAGCTTGCTCTTGGCAACATGGGCACAAGCGGTGGCGGAACCAACATCTTCCGCGGCCATGACAACGTTCAGGGCGCAACGGACCTGGGTGTTCTCAGCCACACGTTGCCCGGTTACTACGGACTGAGTGCAGGCGCATGGGGTCACTGGTCCCGTGTCTGGGATGAGGATCTCGATTGGCTGAAAGGTCAGTTTGCCACCACGACAGGTGCTGATGGCAAAGAAAAGAACCTCATGAATCTGACGGGTATTCCGGTCAGCCGCTGGATTGACGGTGTGCTTGAAGATCCGGCCAATACCGATCAGCCCAATGCGGTTCGGGCCATGGTGCTTTGGGGGCATGCCCCGAATTCCCAGACCCGTATGGTCGAAATGAAGAAGGCAATGGAACAGCTGGATACCCTGGTCGTGATCGACCCTTATCCGACCGTTTCTGCTGTGCTGCATGACCGCACGGATGGTGTCTATCTTCTGCCGGCCTGTACCCAATTCGAAACCCGTGGCTCCGTGACCGCGTCAAACCGCTCGCTGCAGTGGCGTGACAAGATTGTCGAGCCTCTGTTCGAAAGCCTGCCTGACGAAGTGATCATGGCAAAGTTCGCGAACAAGTTCGGCTGGGGCGACAGGCTCTTCCGCAACATCGAAATGGATGATCCGGAAACACCGAATGTCGAGAGCATTACCCGCGAGTTCAACAGCGGTTTGTGGACAATCGGCTATACCGGCCAGTCGCCAGAGCGCATCAAGTCGCATATGGCGAACCAGCATACCTTCGACCGGACGACGCTTCAGGCAGTCGGCGGCCCGAATGACGGCGAATACTACGGTATGCCGTGGCCCTGCTGGGGCACAGCGGACATGAAACACCCGGGCACACCAAACCTCTACGACATGTCCAAGCCTGTCGCAGAAGGTGGACTGTGCTTCCGTGCACGCTTCGGCGTGGAGCGGGACGGCGACAATCTGCTCGCAGACGGTGTCTCCAATCCGGGTGCGGAAATCCAGGACGGCTATCCCGAGTTCACCATGCAGATGCTGATGGACCTTGGGTGGGACGGCGACCTCACCGACGAAGAACGTGCGTCGATCGAGGGTGTTGCCGGACCGAAGACCAACTGGAAAACCGACCTGTCCGGCGGAATTCAGCGGGTGGCCATCAAGCATGGCTGTGCTCCGTTCGGTAACGCCAAGGCCCGTGCGGTCGTGTGGACGTTCCCGGATCCGGTGCCGCTCCACCGCGAGCCGCTTTACACCAACCGCAGGGATCTGGTGGCAGATTATCCGACCTATGAGGACCGGAAATTCTACCGCCTGCCGACGCTTTATGCGTCCATCCAGAAGCAGGACTTCTCAAAGGACTATCCAATTGTCCTGACGTCCGGCCGACTGGTGGAGTACGAAGGCGGCGGTGACGAAACCCGTTCGAACCCGTGGCTTGCCGAGCTGCAACAGGACATGTTTGTCGAAATCAATCCGCGAGATGCCAACAATCTCGGGGTGCGTGACGGCGCTCAGGTCTGGGTTGAAGGTCCGGAGGGTGGCAAGGTCAAAGTCATGGCAATGGTAACCGAGAGGGTCGGTGAGGGCGTTGCCTTCATGCCGTTCCACTTCGGCGGCCATTTCCAGGGTGAAGATCAGCGCTCCAAGTATCCGAAGGGTGCAGACCCGTATGTCCTTGGCGAGAGCACGAACACGGCTCAGACCTATGGCTACGATTCGGTGACCCAGATGCAGGAGACCAAAGCCACACTCTGCAAGATCTCGGCAGCGTAAGGAGGATATGTAATGCCACTTGGACAAGCGAGGGCTAAGTTCCTTTGTGACGCTGAGCGTTGCATCGAGTGCAATGCCTGTGTGACTGCCTGTAAGAACGAGCATGAGGTGCCCTGGGGTATCAACCGACGCCGCGTCGTGACCATCAATGATGGTAAGCCCGGCGAAAGGTCGATCTCGGTCGCCTGCATGCACTGCTCGGACGCACCCTGCATGGCGGTGTGCCCGGTCGACTGTTTCTACCAGAATGAAGAAGGTGTGGTCCTGCACTCGAAGGACCTTTGCATTGGCTGCGGCTATTGCTTCTACGCCTGTCCGTTCGGTGCACCGCAATTCCCGCAAGCGGGTAATTTCGGATCGCGCGGCAAGATGGACAAGTGCACCTTCTGTGCCGGTGGACCGGAAGAAACACATTCAACCGCGGAATTCTCGAAATACGGCAGCAACCGTATTGCGGAAGGCAAATTGCCGCTCTGCGCGGAAATGTGTTCTACCAAAGCGCTGCTGGCTGGCGACGGCGATGTCGTTTCCGCCATCTACCGCGAGCGTGTTGTCGCACGCGGTTTCGGCTCCGGTGCCTGGGGCTGGGGCAGCGCCTACGGTCGTCAAGGCGGTTGATCGATCTGGTGTCGCCTGCCGGCTTCAATCGGCCGGACAGGCGAGCCGCTGCGATCAACATGAAAAAACTGGACTGGGGCGGCAGCTGTGCCGCCCTGTCTGTCTTCAGTGATGGAAAGTGTGTGAGGTCGGTTATGAAACGCCTGGTGCTGGCATTCGTTGTTCTTTTCGGGCTTCTTTCGCCGAGTGTTGCCCAAGACCAGCAACCGCCTGCAGACCGCAGCGCAACTGGCGGTGCGCAAACGCTTGAAGACATTCTGAAACGGCAACGCGGCGAAAAGATCGACAGCGATTTCAGACGCAACGCGACCGGAGATCCGGATACAGCGGCCGGTATCTCCTCTCAACTGGGTACCCTTGGCGGTGTGTCCGATCCGGAACTCTGGCGTGCGCTCAGGTACGGTTCTGCAGATATCAAGGTTTCGTCGGGTGGTGAGGAAGCCACTGTCCTGATGCAGGATGGTGGAATGCGTTGGCTGGCTTTCCGTGAAGGCCCACTCGCGACTTATGGCTCCTATCTTCTGGGCGCTACCGTTTTGCTTCTGGCTCTCTTTTATCTGCTTCGCGGCCGTATCCGCATCGACGGTGAAAAGACCGGTCAGACGATAACGCGTTTCAAGGCGATTGAGCGGTTTGGACACTGGCTCCTTGCCGGATCGTTCATACTGTTGGCAATCACCGGGCTGATAACGTTATTTGGGCGTTTTGTCGTAATTCCTTTGATCGGCAAGGAAGCTTACGCACCCGTCGCGCTTGCCTCGAAATGGATCCACAACAACGTCGCCTGGGCTTTCATGCTTGGCCTCGTCATGGTGTTCGTGATGTGGGTGGTACACAACATTCCCAACAAGACCGACCTGAAATGGATCGCGGTTGGCGGCGGACTGCTGAAGAAGGGTGTTCACCCACCGGCCAAGAAATTCAATTTCGGCCAGAAGATGATCTTCTGGGGAGTAATCGTCCTTGGCGCCTCTATTTCGGCTTCAGGTATCTCGCTGCTCTTCCCGTTCGAATTTCCAATGTTCGCCAAGACATTTGAGATCCTGAATGCGACTGGACTACCGCAGCTCGTCGGCCTTGGTGTTCTGCCAACGGCGCTTGCACCGCATGAGGAAATGCAGTTCGCGCAACTGTGGCACGCCATCGTCGCATTTCTGATGATGGCGATGATCCTTGCGCATATCTATATCGGATCCGTCGGCATGGAAGGCGCTTACGACGCCATGGGGTCAGGCGAAGTCGAGCTGCAATGGGCGCGCGAACACCACGGACTTTGGGTCAAGGAAGTCGAAGACGCGGAAAAGACAGCTGAGGTCAAGAACGCGATCCCAGCGGAATAGGCCTTGGACCGGGATGTTTCGCTGTCCATCAATCGTGCGGGATGTGGGTTTTCTCCTCAAACCGACCTTTTTAAGGAGTGCTTTTGGGCTGCTTTCCTTGCTGGCCGGGGTGGCGGCAAGTGCTGCCGAGTTTGAAACCCTGAAGGGTCATGGCGGACCAGTGATGGATATTGCCGTTTCAGAAGAGACGGGAACTGTTGCGACAGCAAGTTTCGATAATTCGGTTGCGGTTTGGTCCGAACGTGAACCGCGCTGGCTGGACGGACATGAAGCGGCGGTGAAAGTTGTTGCTTTTGTTGATGCCAAAACTGCGGTTTCAGCAGGTGATGACAACGACCTTCTGGTCTGGAACATTGCAGATGGATCGTCCAGACGCCTGGAAGGACATACTGCCAAGATCATGGGTCTCGCCGTTTCTCCGGACAAGAGGTTCGTGGCCAGCGCCAGCTGGGACACACGCATCGGCATCTGGCCCGTGGAAGGTGGTGAGCCGGTTTATTTGAACGGTCACGCATCGGGTGTGAACGCAGTCGCGTTTTCCGCCGATGGTAAACGGCTTTATTCAGCTTCCGTCGATGGTTCCATTAAACTCTGGGACCTTGAGAAAAGGCAGGAAGCACGGGTCATTGACCGCAACGGTTTCGGTGTCAATGTGTTTGTTGTCGGGGGTGAAAACGGCGGCCGGGAAACCTGGCTTGCCTACGGTTCTCAGGATGGGGTGACCCGGATCGTCGATATCGAAACCGGTGAACGGCTGCGTGAATTCTCGTTTGAGCGGCGACCTATTCTGGCGATCGATCTCAGCCATGACGGTTCTAAGCTCGCGACTGGCGATGGACACGGGTATATCACCGTGGTCGACACGAGATCGTGGGCGATCGAAACGGATTTCAGAGCGGCTCTGAAAGGTCCGATCTGGGCATTGGCCTTTTCCAGGAGCGGTGACGTTCTTCATGCGGGCGGCATTGAAAATATCGTTTATTCCTGGCCTTTGAAGGATCTGTCTTCTGCAGAACCGATGGCGACCAAAACGCCTGATTTCCTTAAGAAACCAGAAGAGATGTCCAACGGTGAGCGACAGTTTGCGCGCAAGTGTTCCATTTGCCATGCACTTGGCGACGAGGGCGAGCGCAAGGCGGGGCCGACCCTCCACAAAGTGTTTGGCCGCCGAGCAGGTACGTTGCCTGGATACTCTTACTCTGCAACTTTGACCGGGTCTGATATCGTCTGGTCAGAAAAGACTATTGATCAATTGTTCCTGGATGGGCCGGACCACTATATTCCAGGGTCCAAGATGCCGATGCAACGTATTGTGCGGCGGGAAGACCGGAGTGATCTGATAGACTATCTCAAAAGGGCCACCTCTGAAGGAGAAGACCAATGAAGGCAATGCTGCTGGCATTTGTTGCAACCGCAGTGATTGCAGTTGGAGCAAGCCTGACCCTGGATCGAATGGGCTATTCAAGCGCTCAACAGGCTACGGGCTCATCAGTGCGTTTGGGCAACTGAGAATTTTTCTGCCGGCTCAGCGTGGCTGAACCGGCAAGATGCGTCTTAGGTTTTCAAGACTAATCATCCCAACGCTCGGTTATGCCCGCTGAACCGGTCGGCGCAGCCGCAAATTTCCCGTCACCAGAACTGCGCCAAGAACAATCAGCGCAAATCCGATACCTGTGGTCCAGGACAGACTTTCAGAAAGCACGAAAACACCGAGCAGGACGGACGCTACAGGCATGAAGAATGCGAGTAGCGACGCATTTGACGCACCTGCGTTTCGGATTAGCCAGAACATCAGCATGACGGGTGCGGCGGTGTTGAACAACGCAACGACGATCAGGTTGACCAGCTGCAAAGGACCTGGTGACAGTGTCCAGGGAAAATCGATGATCATGCTGAGAGGGACCAGGACAATGGCTGCGACAATCAACTGTCCGCTCGCCAGGACCACCGGCTTCAGTTGACCCGTCGCACGGGCATAGATGTTTCCTGTTGCATAGCTTAGGGCCGCCAGGACGGTGACGCCCGCGCCTACCAACTGCGTGTCCAGATGAGAAAAGGCGTCAGGTCCGATGGCAAGAACCACACCTGCGAAACCAATTGCGACCCCGAAAAGCCGGCTGCTCGTCAGCTGTTCTTCTTGCAGAAAGACTGGAGCGATCAGAACGCTGAAGACAGGGATAGTTGCGAAGAGAATTCCACCCAGACTGCTTGCAATATGAGTCTGGCCATAGGCGATGGCGATATAGGGAATGATGGCAGTCAGGACACCCAGCACGATGATCGGTTGCCAGGATTTGCCTGGAGATGGCAAGCGTTCGCCTGACAGCCGCATGAACAAATAGACGGCAAGTGCAGCAAGGGCCGCTCGCCCGGTTGCAAGCGTTACGGGCGGGATGCTTTCCACCGCGAGCTTGATGAATAAAAACGACGAACCAAATAGCGCAGCCGTGAGCAGCAACACCGCCCAAAGACGCGGGGTCATTGTCTGTTTCATGGAATTGTCCTCAAATAGAGAGCTGCTTGATGTCGCACCTTGAGCTTGACCGAGCCGAAATTGTGCCCGTGCGCCTTATGTCTTCTTTGCGCCTGGCATCGGGTGATGCTGCCGCCCGATCATTTCCGTATAGGTGACAAACCGGAACGGGTCGAAGAACTGTATGGCGCTTCTCAACCGGTCACCGGCCTCTTCCTTGAGATCGGAGAGCATTTTTGTCGAGCCGAAACGCTGCTCAGCGGCGATCGCGATCTTGAGCGCAAGTTCGTTGTCACCGTTCGCTATCATCTTTCGGATTGCTGTTGCCGATTGTGCGGCCGTCAGCCCGAGATAATGCTGCAGCATTCTGCCAAATTCTGCGGGTGTGAGAGCATCGAGCCCCTGTGGATCCAGTCCGGTCCTGTCTTCCTGCCAGATACCCACCATCTGATCGACCGTGCGCGCGATCACATTGTCCCGCGCAGCCAGGTATGAGAGGTAATTTTCCGGCTGATGTTGCAGATCGTTCGGGATCAGGTTCAGGCGAATGAGGTCTTTTGCCGAATATCCGTTCTTGACATGGAGGCGTACCATTTCAACCAGCCAGCAATAGTGTTGTCGAAATGCTTTCAGTTGTTCCGGACCGTAAAGGGCCGTCAAGGGATGATGACCATGCAGAATGCGTTTCGGTTTTCTTGAAAGAACTTCATCCATGCTTCTGACAGCGTCATCTGGAAAACCTTCGTTGACCCAGGGTTCGCCGTACCACGGCATGACAATGTCTCCGACGAAGATCGTTTGTAAGTCTGGCAAATGAACGAGCATTGCGTCTTCGGTTTCACCACCAGTGACGGGAACAAGTTCAATCTTCGTCCCGGCAACCTCCACAAAGGTTATGTCGCTAACCGCGACATCCGGAGCATAGGTTTCGACCCAGTGATGATCGAAATCCTGTCCGCGAAATTGTCGATAACTGTGATTGCGGGCAACACGATCCACAACGGCCTGATAGTTGTCGCGGCCGTAAAAGATCACGTTGGGGTTCAGGTTGCGAAAGTAGCTGTGCCCGCCGATGTGATCCCAATGGGCGTGCGTAATAAACACATGCGTGACCGCAGGCAAGGTCGGGTGTTTCCGGAGCAGAAACTCGTGTGCGGCTTGCAAGGAATGGGGCTGCGTGCCTGCATCCACAGCAATGAGTTCGGTGCCGTCTGTGGAGAGGACAAAGTAGATATCTGAAAAGCCGAAGCCATAAAGCGCGAAGATCGAGCCCGGGATGATCTCCTCCAGAACGGGTCCTGGTGCCATCGTGGCGCCGGCAGCGTTTGTCGACGTGAACCAGCCCATGAACATTGCCTTGGGAGCATAGGTCTCATAGCCGCTGCGGCGCCAGAAGTGGGCAGCTTTTTCCTGATGACCATCCCGCTCGTAAAGCCGCGCAAGCTGCCTATATACCTCGCGATAGAACCCGAAAACCGGTTCCGTCTCCGGTCGCTCAACAAGCCATGTCAGGTCTTCATATGCCTGAGATTTCTTGCCGAAGAAAAATGGCACTTGCGCATAGATTTGCCCTGCTGCCCATCGCACGATTGGATGCGTGCCGCTTGTGAGACGCCGGCCTTCCTCCAGGTGCTGAAATGTTTTCAAGACCCACGGTATACGCCTGACGAGTGGAATACGATCGGCATGAGTTGCGCGCAAAATGGCATAGGCTGAAAGATAAACTGCACGTACGTCGTCGGCAAACTCCTGCTCATATCTCTGAAGAAGCCTTTCAAAAAACGCGATGCCCTGCGCCTGCTGGTTGGTGTTGAGATAGGCATTGACCATCAGCATGGTGACCCGAGGATCCTGGTTTTTGCCATAGGACAAAAGGGTCTCGAAATAGTGCAGCTGTGAATGAAAACTTCGGTCCGGGTCTTCGGCCGTGAGGTCTTCAAACTCCTTCGCCGGCTGCAAATGATCGATCAACGTAGGCCCATTTGCTGCTGTAACTTGACTGAAAGATCCACGCTGTTCGAAGTCTGCGTGGTCGGCGGCCAGGCTGTCGCTGTAACCGTGAGAAAAGACTGCGTCGACCGCACTTTGTTCGGACCTTTGCATGATAACTCCTCTACTAGTGTATATGCACGCATTTGGGTAATCTGACTTACTGCAGATCACTATGCGGTGCTTGCGAGCGCGTGCGGGATTTTTTGAGTAGGTCAGCTTACGACGTAGTTGATGTCCGTAAGTTCCTGTTTCAAAGCATGCCAGCGGTCATCACCGAACCGTTTCAGGAACTCTGCTTGTGCCTGTCGCCAATAGGGCGTGGCCTTGGTGACAAGCGTTACACCGCCCTCGCTGAGGGTGAGCAATCGCACTCTGGCATCATCCGCGGATTGCTCTTCAATCAATCCGTCTTTTTTCAGAATTCGGATGTTTCGGGTCAGGGTCGTTCGATCCATACCAAGCAATTCGGCGAGCCTCGTAATTGAGACCGGAGCATGCTGACGCAGAACAACCAGCAACGTAAATTGCGTGTTCTTCAGTCCGGTTGGCTGAAGACGCTGGTCGAAGAACTGCGCAATCAATCTCGTGGTCATTCTGAGGTTCATGCATGCGCAAGCGCTAAAATCGTCTGCCATGGTGGTCTTTCTTAACGTGTATCTACACCTATAAATGTGTATATACACATAAATGTCAAGTAGGTTCTATACCGCGCTAGGAACTTCCGTACACAAGCAGATCAATGCGCCTGCCGTTAGGGCGCGTCTTAAGGAGTGGAAGCCGATTTGGCAGTTCCTATGGATTGACCCAGGAACTGGACAGGGTCTCACCGTTTTCATCGTAGCCGAATTGCGCTCTGATATTGCTTTCACGGCTCAATTTGAACCAGTCAAGCAATGCCACCGAAAAGACGATGACACCAAAACGATCGTGGCCCTGTTGGCTATCGGTATTGCCTAGCAAGATTTCTTTAGTGGTATGAGGTTCCGGCAACTCATCGCCAGGTGGGCCGCCCACATAGGTGTTGCGGGTATGGAAGGGTAGCGCCGACCAGGAAGACACAGCGTAATCGGAGGTTGGTTCAAAGAGAGTGACATGACCTTCGAACCGATACTGGAGACGTGTTTCAGGGCAATATCCAAGAACTGTAGCACTGGGGTTTCCGGTCAGCTCACGCCACTTCGGGCTGCGAGTGTCTGTGTGGAATTCGAGAGAGCGTCTCTTGGGATCGACCTTGCGCAGGACCACGATCCGCGCTTTGGGCGTTAGCGCGTGATCTACTGAGCACAGGTTCAAATACCTGAAACTTGAGCCAGGCCGCTGAACATCCGCCTGAAGAGTTTCCCAGACACTCCTTTCAATCTGCGTCAGCGTCATTTCCACTTCTTTGGCTCCTATCACGAGCGGCCCCGATTTCAGTTGAGGTTAAGTTTGGAAACAACGGCTGAGGCAACAGCGAGATCTTGTGCACCCAGGCCTGTCAGGTCAACAATCGACAGCCGTGCGTCTGCAAAATCCAGATCCTGTGCCATGCCGGCCAAGATGTCGCCGAACGATCTATCAGCCGTTTCTTCAACGATACCTGCCCTCACAGCAACCCCAAAGTCACCATGTTGCAGGCATTGTGCATGGCTATCGGTGGCAATGATATCCGCATGGCCGAACAGGTCCGGCGCCAGTTCGGTTTTACCTGGGCTGTCAGCGCCAACGCCTATGACGTGAAGCGGGTATTTGAGATCTGCGGCGTGAAGTACAGCTGAGGTCGATGGAGTTGTCGTCACGACAATTTCGCTGTTTTCGCAAAGTGACTTGGCGTTGGCAGCCGCAGTGACGCTAAAGCCGAGCTGTTCCATATCCTTGATGTAGCCCTCGACCCTGTCTTTGTGCCTTCCCAGCACATGGAGCCGGTTCAGTCCTGTGGTTTCGCGAACAGCCAATGCCTGAAGGCGCGCCTGCGTTCCCGTGCCGACGATGCCAAGGGAACTGCTGGAATCCGCTGCCTTCAGCGATGCGGCCAGGGCACCGGCAGCCGCTGTCCGCATTTGTGTCAGCCAGCCTTCATCTTGAAGAAGTGCGACAGGGCGTCCGGTGGACGAAGACAAGACAAGCACCATGCCGTCATTTGCGGGAAGACCGCGCTCGGGATTGCGGTAAAAGCCAGTTGCGATCTTGATGGTGAAATACGATCTGTCTTCCGCCTGTGCAGCTTTGGCATGGCAGTCGCCCACAAGAGCACCCGTTCCGTCATGAAACAGGATCTGCATGGGTTCCGGCTGTATGATCCTGCCGTTTGCGACATCGATAAAACTTTGCCTCACGGCCTCAATCGCATCGTGCATGCCGATCGTTGAGCGGATCTGGTCCAGCGTGACTACCTGCACGGCATATCCTCAAATCTGGAAGCCGGTATAGTGCACCCGGAAGTGTTCCCTCATGGCGGTAAGGCCATCTTCAAACACCTTGCCGCGCCCGAATCCGATACGGAAATGACCTTTTGGTACTTCATTGAGGTCAGAAGCGTAGATGGACCCTGGCAGCAGAAGAACACCGCTTTCTTCCAGAAGACTGCGGCAGAATAGTTCGACATCTCCCGGGCCGGTATAGCGTGGAAAGGCGACACATCCTCCCTGAGGTCTCTTCCAGTCGATCAGACCTGGAAATTCATCAAGAAGCTTTTCCAGTGCGACCACGTTTTTCTTTATAAGTGCCCGGTTTCGTTCAAGGATCTCGACACGTGCTTTCAAGGCAATGATAGCAAGGACTTCGGAAGGTCCGGAGTTGCAGATAGAAAGATAGTGCTTGTAGCGTTCAACTTTTTGCAGAAGCGTAGCATCCTGTGCCGCGATCCAACCGATCCGAAGACCTGGAAGTCCATAGGCCTTGGACATGACATTGAGTGATATGCCACGCTCATATCGATCTGCGATTTGTGGCATGCGGTCCAATGGATCCAACTCGACCCCGCGATAGACTTCATCGCTCAGGATCCAGATACCATGTGCACGGCAAAGCTCGATAAGTGCCTCCAGATCCGCAGGGGCGATCAGCATGCCGGTCGGGTTGTGAGGAAAATTCAGGGAGAGCAGCTTTGTATTCGGTCGGATGGCCTCCCGAATGCCACTGAGATCAATCCGCCCTCCAGCTGCTGTGTCGCCCTTTAGCAAAGGTACACCAGTGACCTCACAAATCGAGAGCGGAATTGTCTCGGCGCTTTGATAATTCGGTGTTGGTACGATGGCGTGGTCTTCTTTTTCCACCAGCACCTTTGACACCGCGTAAAGCCCTTCACCGGCGCCAGCAAGGCAAAGAATGTTTTCCGGCGTCATCTGCTCGTAAGTTCGCGCAATTTCCGTGCGAAGCGCTGGCGCTCCCCAGGTTTCCGTATAGCCCAGCCAGAGAGTTTCGAATGCCTCGCGATCTTCGGGCGCCGCTAAGGACAAAAGGTCGGAAACCCCCATGCTTTCCAGGTCCGAGGCGGTCATGTGATGCCTTGCCTTAAATTCCCATTCAGAGAAAAAGACTTCCAAACCGAAATCGCGCATGGGTCTTGGATGTGTCATGACTTCAAGCTCACCTTCGGACTTTCGTTGCTGGTGACTGTTTTGCCAGTTTGATCAATTCGTAGAGACTGGCACGGGAGATCCCCAGGACTTCGGCGACATATTCCGAAGAGCCGCGGGCTGCGAAGATGTCGGCCTGGACAAGTCGCTCAACAATGACCAGTCGATTGGGGCGGCGGAGCTGGTTGAACGAGAGTTTCAATTCCTTGAGCGTGGAGGCGACGATCGAGTTGGTGACTTCGCGCCAGTCATTTTTGAGCAAGTTGGAACCGGTGTCCAAATGAAGCGAAGTGAGCGCTTCAAGTAAATCGCGCGCGGCTTCCAGTTCTGTCAGACGCAGATTGAGGCACAAGAGAGCGCTCGGCTGTCCATCCTCGTCCCGCAACAACGCTGACACCGAGCGTAGCCTTGCTCCGTCCGAATTCGACTTCAGATAGGGTCCGATCGTATCGTCTGGAAGCAGTTCGGACTGATAGTCCGCTGTCTCGACCAGACTGTCGTCACCTTCCTCTCGCGGCGAAAATCCGTTCTCGATTGCAGAAATTCTGCCTGACTTTAGGTCATGCAAGACGACCTCGACTTGCCCTGGGAAAAGAGCAGAAATCGCCTTGCAGATCGGAGTAAGTGTGTGCAGGTCGATCATTCAATTTTCATACCTAATGTCTGAAATTAGACATTTAGTCTGAAATCGAATTTCCGTCAATGCTATCTGCCGTCGGCTCTGCAGTCAGTGTTCTGACATAGGCTCGCGACAGCTTGTGAGCGGCGCGTTCCGCAAAGTGTTCCATCCGTATGTCTTCAACGATTTGAGCGTCGTCCAGCACCAGAATACGGCTCGCCAGATGCCGTAATGGCGCAAGATCATGGCTTACAATCAGCATGGCCAGGCCAGTTTCCCGATGCAGCTTCTGCAACAACTCGATTGCCTGAACCCGCGTCGAAAAATCCAGCGCGGACAGAGGCTCGTCAAGGATCAGAACTTGGGGGTTAGCAGCTATTGCGCGCGCCAGGGCGACGCGCTGGCACTGCCCGCCCGACAGCGCATGTGTCCGACGCCCTTGCATGTCCGGTGTGACGCCCAGATCATTCAGATAAGCCGATGCACTGGATTTGCGTGAATTCGGCGAGCCGATGGAAAAGCCGTTCAACGCCTCCATAACAGCGCCATGTGCGGAAAGGTAAGGGCTCAATGATTGGACCGGATCCTGCCAAAGGTACTGCAATTGTCTGCGTGCTGTTCCTTTGCCTGGGACGATTGAGGCGCCGTTCAGTCTGATGTCGCCAGTTGAAGGCTTTTCAAGACCGACCAGGCATCGGGCCAGCGTCGACTTGCCTGCGCCCGACCGGCCGATCAGTCCGACAACCTCACCCTGACCGACGGTCAGACTGATGTTTCGCAATATTGTGCGTCCATAATATCGTTTGGAAAAATCGGAAATGCTTAACAAGGACTTCGCAACCTGTTTGCTGCCTCCGCCAGCAGCCGGGCTGCTGGTGCGCCCGATTGGCCGAGCGTTTTTATAGAACCGTCTTCGACAATCTCGCCCGACTGCATGACCAGAACCCGGTCGGCAACCTCCTGCACGGCATGCAGGTCATGGCTTATAAAGAGCAAGGTTGCGCCGGTCTCGGTGACCGCATCATTCAGCGCGCTCAAAATGTCCAGCTCGGTCAGGATATCCAGACCCGTTGTCGGTTCGTCTGCGATCAGCACCGCAGGGCGGAGGATCAGGGCGATCGCGATCAACACTCGCTGTTTCATCCCCCCGATAGCTGGTAGGGAAACTGCCTCACCACATCAGGAGACAGGGCCAGCTTGTCCATCACCTTTGGGATCACTTCCCTGGCGTGCGCACCGGCGATCCGCGCGGCTTCTTCCAGCTGTGGACCGATGCGCCTTGCGGGCGTCAGTGCAGATGCCGGGCTTTGAAAGATCTGGAAGACATTCCGGCCACGATGACACCGCCAATGACTGGGACGCGCGCCACGCATACTGATGCCGTTCAGGTAGAGGTCGCCCGATGTCATGGACAGCGGTGGACGTAACAGTCCGCAAAGCATGGCGGCTGTCAGAGATTTGCCCGAGCCGCTTGCCCCGATCAAGCCAACACGTTCACCCTTGGCCAGGTCGAAGTTGAGCTTGTTCAAAAGGAACTGGCCCTGTGGTGTCGCGACAGTCAGGTTGCGCAACGAGATCGCACTCACCACTGATATGGCCTCCGCTTGTCGAGGAGGTCACGCAAACCTTCGCCGACCAGGTTGAACGCAAGAACCGCGCACACAACTGCAAGACCAGGTGCGATCAGCATATGGGGGGCATGCGCAAAAAAGGTCGTGCCTCGTTCAGCATGGCGCCCCATTCTGGCATGGGCGGCTGCGCGCCAATGCCTAAAAAACTGAGTGAGGACAATGCAAGGAGAACCGACGCAGTCTCCAGCGAGACGATTACGGCAAGCGGCGGCAGTATCTGCGGCAATACATGTCGAAATATGACCCGGCGACGAGACGCGCCGGCGAGGTACGACGCTTTTACAAAGTCCCTTTCATTCGCCGACAACACGAGTGCGCGAATAAGTCGTGCATTTGAGGGCCACCAGGCAACGGCAACGCCTATGATCGACGCTTCCAGAGATGCGCCCATGAAGCCGATCACGGCTAATGCGAGCACAAGTGTTGGAAAGGCCATGACAATATCGGCGAGCCGCATCATCACCATATCCGTGCGTCCGCCTGCAAGACCTGCGATCAAACCCCAGGGAAGCGCTATGGCAAGGATCGCTGCCATTGTTTTCAGGGCCGCACCGAGTGAAACCGGAATCGCTGCCAGCAATCGTGACAGTAGATCGCGCCCGAGATGGTCCGTGCCCAGGAGATGTCTTTCGGATGGGCCCGCGAGCCGGGAAAGAAGGTCCATTTTTTCCGGAGGCGGCAAGTTCGATGTCCCGCCTGCCAGAGCCAGAATTGCGAAACCGAACAGCAGGAAAAGACCGAAGGTCAATCCGATATGCCCTGGCACGATACTGCGAGTGAAACGGAGCCTTTGATGGACGGTATTACTCATCTGCAAGCCCGCGTCTGAGCTGGGGGTCGGCGAGTACCAACACAATGTCGGCCAAGAAGGAAGTCACGAAAAAGACCAACCCCATAAGCACGAGATATCCCTGGATGATTGGAAAATCCCGCTGACCGATGGCTTGCAGGATCAACTGGCCAAGTCCGGGCCAGCTGAAGATGCTTTCAACGATCACCGCACCGCCCAGAAGCCAACCCAGGGTGTTGGCCCAGACAGTGGTCATTGAGCCAATGATCCTCGGACCGATATGACCCAACAGGATGCCCAAAGGGCTGACGCCCTTGGCAATCGCCAGGCGAACGTAGTCCTCGCAGGCTTCCGCGCGTACACGCTCATATACGAAACGTCCCATCGCGGCACCGGCACCAATGCTGAGCGTCAATGCTGGGAGGATCAGGTCAATTGCCGAACCGTCACCAACCAGTCTGGACCAGCCGAGATTGAGGACAAAGACGTGAATGAACAGGAGCGCAAGCCAAAACGAGGGAACCGAAACCAGCACAATCGAAAGTGCCCGCACGCAGTTGGCCGTAAACCGGCCGGCCATGACGGCCAGTGTTCCAAGCGCGAGCGAAATGCCCACAGCGCCAACAAGAGAGACCAGTGAGAGCATCAAGGTCGCAGGCATATGAAGGCCAATCTCGGCGATCACGCTCCGGCCGGTTGCAACGGAGGTGCCGAAATCGAATTGCAAGGCACGCGCCAGCCAATGCGCATAGCGAATGAAAAATGGTTTATCGAGACCATACGCGGCCTTGATCGCCGCGATGTCTTCGGGTTTGGGCACAATGCCCATGGCACGCAGCTCCATTTGCACCGGGTCTCCCGGTGCAAGTGCCACGATGGCGAATGCGACAAACGACATGCCCAGCAAGGTGGGCACCGTCACTGCCAGACGCGTAAGCAGAAATCTCAGCATGTCAGAAGGGGGCGGCCGACTGACCGCCCTTTCGTGTTTCAATGATTGAAGCTGACATTGCCGTAGCCGATCCAGTCAGCATATTCCGACATCGGCACTGACACGCCCGGGCGGGACAGGGTGAAATTCGGTACCAAAAGGATCGGAATGCTGGAGGTGTGTTCGTCTACGATGGACTTGTAAGCCTGCCGCACCAGTTCAATGGCTTCCTTGCGGCTTGATGCCACGCGTGAGGCTGTGGCCAGCTCATCCACATTGCCACCTGGCGATGTGACTGCGTAGCCCCAGGGGCTCATGGTCGTGAAGACATTGTAGAGCAGATAGGTGGGGTCGGTGTTGTTGTTGGAAGCAAATTCCAGATACATGTCTGCCTGACCCGGCCCAAAATAGGTGTCGTTATATACGCCGCTGTCGGCAACTTCGACGATTTCGGTATCGACACCAATGGCGGCAAACATCTGCTCCAGCATTTCCGGCATTGGTTTTACCGTTGAAACGTTGGGATAGGCAGCAACCATGCGAAGTTTGAGCTTGCGTCCGTCTTTTTCGCGAACACCATCATCGCCCACAACCCAGCCAGCTTCGTCAAGCATCTTACCGGCCTTTGACGGGTCATATGTAAAGCCATTGGCATGATCGTCTCCGAGATCAAACATCCATCCGGGCAGGATCGTCTTCGCAGCCTGGCCGCGTCCGCCATAAAGCACCTGAGCTATTGTTTCGCGGTCGATCGCCATTGCCAAAGCCTGACGAACACTGATATCGGTCGTGATGTCGAAAGGCGCTTTGCCAAGCATGTTGAACATGAGCGCCGCATAGCGGATCGGACGGCTTTCGTTCAGAACGACAGAGCCGTCCTGCGGCATTGACAACATCATTTGAGGTGTGACTTCGCCAATGACATCCACTTCGCCATTTTGCAACGCCAGCAGGCGGGCATTGTCATCGCCGATGAAAAGATAGGTGATCTTGTCAATCTTGGGTGCTTCCCCCCAGTAGTTGAGGTTCCGGGTGACCGTGATTTGTTTCTTCGGCTCGTAACTTTCCAAAATGTAGGGGCCGGTCCCGACCGGATATTCGGCCATCGCGTCGGTCGGCAGAAACAGCGATGCTCCCCGATGCGTCATGTTCTCGATCACCAGAGCTGATTCCACTTCGGAGCGGAACGAGATCAGATAGTCATCCAGCTTTTTGAAGCTGTTCTGATCAAGTTGCAGAAAATCGGATTTGTTCTGGTCGTACAGCTTGAGAGAAGCGATTGCGCTGTCGGCGTTGAACGGTGTGCCATCTGAAAACGTAACGCCGTCTTGCAGCGTCACCGTATAAGTGCCGTCGTTGTAATCCCAAGACTTGAACAGGAGCGGAGAGGGATTGAAATTTGCGTCCGGCTTGACCGCAGTTTCGGCAATCTGGGCTGCGGGCCGCCGTGTGGTGAAAGTGAACTTATCGGGCTTGACGCTGTAGCGGTCTGCTTTGACCGCGACCGTCAAATGTGTTTCAGCAACGGCATGCGTCGTGGCAGGCAGCGCGAGCAACCCCAGCGCGGCGAAGGAGGCCAAGATCTTGGATTTGGACATTGAAGTGTTCCATCTGAGTTGATTTTCAAAGTGTGAAATCAGCTCGCCGGGGGTGGCCCCCGGATTAGATGGGATTGCTGTGTCAACCGCCTGAGGGCAATGTTGGAGACGCTGAATAACGTGGTCGGGCCTGTGTCCACCAGTCCCAATGACACTGGTGGCGCGCCGTTAAGCAAAGCGGCGATTTGCGTGGCGAAGAAATCGCAGTCGACATCCGACTGTTCAACCGGAGTGCCGTCTGCCGACAAGGTGACGGTTTTCACGCCAGTGCCGGTGCAAATCTCGATCGTGATGGTGTCGCCATCGAACGAGAGCATGGTTCCTGGCGCACGCGCGACAGATGCAAAAAGCAACGAGAACGCAATCAACGTTCCCAAAATCGCCTTTGGCATCAGTCTCATTGGCATCTGTCTCCTAAACACCCGGCGACCTTTAACATAGCAAGAATTGCGACACTATACCCATTGTCCCTTAGGTTGAAGCGGTTAAGATCGGACCATGCTGCTTGCTCTTTCAAACTCAGTCTATCGTAGTCTCCTGCTGGCGCAGGTTTTGTCTGTTCTGGGCTCCGGCCTGGCGACAATTGCTCTTGGATTGTTGGCGTACGATCTTGCGGGCGCAAATGCCGGGGCAGTGCTGGGGACGGCACTCGCGCTCAAGATGGTCGCTTATGTCGGATTGGCACCGGTCGCTGCAGCCTTGGCGGAAAAACTTCCCCGCAAGCCTTTTCTGATCTCACTGGATTGCGCGCGTGCAGCGCTTGTGTTGACGCTGCCATTTGTCACACAGATCTGGCAGGTCTACGTTCTGATTTTCGCTTTTCAGGCTATGTCGGCCGCCTTTACACCTAGTTTTCAAGCGCTGATTCCTGATGTCCTGAAAGATGAAAAGGCGTATACGCAGGCGCTTTCCCTGTCGCGGTTGACTTACGATATTGAAGCCCTGGTCAGTCCGATGCTGGCGGGCCTTCTTTTGACTGCAGTCACATTTCACAGCCTCTTTGCCGGTACTGCTCTGGGGTTTGCAGCGTCAGCGTTGCTGGTGGCCGGAGCATCCCTGCCTGCAAGAGCTGCAAGCGCCAACGCAGCGCCATTTGTCAAACGGGTTACGCGTGGTCTTTGGATCTATCTTGCCACGCCGCGGCTTCGCGGAATGCTGGCGCTCTATATTGCGGTCGCTTCAGCGACCTCCATGGTGATCGTCAACACTGTTGTGGTGGTCAAATCTGAATTCGGCTTCGGCGACGGCATGGTTGCGATCTTCTTTGCAGCCAGTGGCACTGGTTCGATGCTTGTCGCTGTGCTGTTGCCGCGGCTCCTGGAGCATCAAGCACCGCGGCCGATTATGCTCGCTGGCGCGCTCCTGCTCAGCGTCGCCTTGATGCTTTCTGCAATCGGGGCCGAACCCGTCACAGCACTCTTGTTGTGGTTCGTGCTGGGAGCAGGCGCGTCAATGATCCAGACACCGTCGGGTCTTATCATAACCCGCTCCTGTCACGATCAGGATCGTCCGGCGGTTTTCGCTGCACAATTTGCTCTGTCGCATTCGACCTGGTTGATAGCCTATCCATTGGCCGGCTTTGTCGGTGCATGGCAGGGTCTTTCCGCAGCGTTTGCTCTTATGGCGGCATTGTCTGTTTTTTCATTCGGGCTGGCGATGGCGCTTTGGCCGGCACGCGACCCGAGCGATCTGGAGCACGAACATGACGAACTGGAGCATAGCCACGACTTGCAGGACGGCCTGCATCACGAGCCTGGCATGGCGGTTTCCGGGGCCTTGCATCGCCATCGGCGCATAAGACACAAGCACGTTTTCATAATTGACGACCATCATCCAATCTGGCCGCGAGGATAGTGCGGGGAACGAACCTATCCTGCGCCAGGGAACAAATGACACACGTGCTTGAGCCTTACTGTTTGCCATTGGCACATCCAAGCTGCAGGCCAAGGTTACAGTGAGCCTTCAGCCGATCCGTCTCGTCCGCTGACCAGCCTTCCGGTGTCGTTACCTCCACCCAGGGGGCAACATAGTCTTGTGCATAGTAAGCGTGGCCATGGCCCGGAGGGGCTCCGAAGGACAAGGCCATGTCCAGTGCGAGCTGAAATTGTGTGACGATCGGAATGAAGGTCAGGTGATCCGATACATCCTCGGCCGGAGGGTCATTCATCCAGGGTGGTGCGCGCCAAAGGGAAAGCGGATCATAAAACACGATGGGATCGCTGGAATATTGCAGGAAGACGATGCGCATTCCGTTCCAGTCGGCTTCAGCTTTGGAGGCATCCGCGTAGTGGGAGGCATATCTGACAACAGACCCATCGCCGATGATTGGCAGAACCCAGGGACTGCCTGGTTGACGCGATGTCTGGACGTAGTGCCAAAGATCGGACGGAAATGGAGGACCTGCCCAAAAGGCCCCATCAATCGGATCATCGATAAGACGAAAAAGATTGGTCGCATACATGGATGACCAGGCGCCGAGGCTGAGACCGTGAGCATAGAGCCTGGGGCGCTGATCTTCGGGGAGTGTTTTCCAGTAGCTATGAACCACTTCCAGGAGTGCCGTGGCCTGATCGAGCCCGGTGCGCGTTTCGAGGATCAACGCAAGGGGTGACTGCAAATAGGAGTATTGCGCGCTGACAGTCGCTATGTCGCCATGGTGCATGTATTCCACCGGGTCATGAGACCCTGGATCCATCCAGCCTGTGCCTGTGGGGCTGGTGACGATCAGCACCTTGCGGTCAAATGCCTTGAGCCTCTTGAGTTCCGCGAGTGCAAGCTCCGCGCGCTCTTCCGGGGTTTCGCCATCGGCCCTGCCTACATAGACCCTGATGGGGTCCAGGGCAGGTTTTCCGGTAAAGGCTGAAATAGCGTCAGCATCCGGCCCGCTGGTGACGAAATCCCGGCCTGGCTGGCCCATAGCCGCCCAGTCGACCAAGGATGCTGCAGACCCTGCCTGGTTCGGTCTGTCTGGTGGGGGCGGTGCCGTATCGAAGAGGTTCTGCGCAGTTTCATAGCTTTCATCAAGCCCGCTGACGACAACATCAAGAATGCCGTCACGGGTGCCAATGAACAGGATCACGACAACAGTGACTGCACCGAGTACATTGGCGCGCCGTGGTGGCATAAAACGGTAGAAACGGCCTCTGATCCATCGAAAAAGTGTCGCAATGATTGCACCAATGACATAGGCCCCCGCAAAGGTCAGTGCGGCGGAGATCAGAATTGTCGCCAGGTGCTGTGCTTCGGCCGGCTCCAGCCCCATCTTGCTCCGAAGACCGTTTTGCCATTCCAGGCTGAACGTCAAGATCCAGGCGGTGAGACCAACGGCGACAATAATCAGCACACTGTTGCGCAGACGTGCGAATTGCCGGGGCAGTCGTGGCATATCCGCTGCCCACCAGATCAGGCCAATTGTTTTTCCGAGCAGGTATCCAAGGGCGATAACAATGCCGCCGAGGATGCCCTGGACAAGGGCATCGCGGGGGATGAGCGACGGGGTCAACGAAGCGGCAAAAAACAGCAAGCCGAGCATCAGGCACGGAATTGACAATCCGGTTACCAGTGAGCGAATCCAATGCACCGCACTTATCCTCGCGCGTTCGTTGTCGGACCAGGCAAACCCGCACACCAGCCTCGCTTACCCAATGATCGCACCGGCTCTTGGCCGGTGCGGCTATCGGGATGATTGAAGCTGTCGCGTCCGTTCGCGAAGTCTAGCTCAGGTTGCGCAAAATGTAAGGGGTGTGTCGCGGTTCGGGCCTGTCAGCTCGAACCATCGTTGGCATTGGGAAAAAACAGCTGCTGACCGTCAATCTCGAAGTCGGCGATTGACTGCTGACCCTCGCGGGACAGGAGCCAGTTGATGAAGACTTGCCCCAATTCCGCTTTCACATGAGGGTGTTTTTTTGGATTTACGAGGATGACACCATACTGATTGAACAGCCTGGCATCTCCTTCAACGGCAATCCCGTGATCGCCTTTGTTGCCAAAGGCGATCCAGGTCGCACGATCAGTCAGCACATAGGCGTTCATTCCGGTGCCGGTGTTCAGTGTTGCGCCCATTCCAGACCCGGTCTCACGATACCAGCTTCCTGAATCTTCAGAAGGATCGATCCCGGCAGCTTTCCAAAGCCTGAGTTCGGCCTTGTGGGTCCCGCTGTCATCGCCTCTTGAAGCAAAAAGTGACTTGCTTTCGGCAATCTTTGAAAGTGCGGTCACCACGTCTCGGGACCCGGCAATCCCGGCCGGATCGTCACTTGTGCCGACAATGACAAAGTCGTTGTACATCACGTCAGCGCGGGCAACACCGAAACCGTCTGCCACGAACTTTTCTTCAGAAGGTTTTGAATGCACCAGCAGGACATCACCGTCGCCATTGGCCGCGTTCTTGATGGCTTGGCCCGTGCCGACCGCGACAACCCGGACTTCAATGCCGGTCTTTTCCTGAAATTTTGGCAGAAGCTGATCGAAAAGTCCCGAGTTCTGTGTCGACGTCGTTGATTGCACGATGATGAATTTCTCGTCGCCTGCAGCCGGCAAAGTCGCAAGCATTCCAACAATCATTGTTGCCAGGACGCCCTGAAAGATCCTTCTAATCACGTTCTTCTCCCGGATTTGTCCGACATGGTTTCGATGTTGGCGCCAAGATAGATGCGCCCGTCGCGCCAGGCGCGGACGGGTTCGCTTTTCGGTGCGCTCAGGACCTGTTGAACGTCGCCGGTTTCGGCGATTTTGCCGTCCTGAAGGAAAACCAGATCTTCACCGATGCGTTTGGCCTGGCCGGCGTCATGGGTGACCATAACAATTGTCACGCCACTGGAATTGGCCTCCAAAACCAGCTGCTCGATGGCGGCAGTCGAAGCCGGATCTAGGTTCGCTGTGGGCTCATCCAGGAATAACAGGTCGGGTTCGCAGGCAAGAGCGCGCACGACTGCCAGGCGCTGCTGTTCACCGCCCGACAGTACCCTGGCAGGCCGCTTTGCCAAATGGCTGAGGCCTGCAACTGCCAAAGCCTGTTCGATCTTTTCTGATCTGTTGCGGCCTCTCAGGCCTCGGACGGAGAGGGCAAACTTGAGATTGGCGAAGACAGATCTGCGCAAGAGCACAGGGCGCTGGAACACCATCGCCTGCGAGCGCCTTGCCTCCGCCGTGAGCCTGGCGCCGTTCCACAGAACGTTGCCGGTTTCTGGTCGCAGCAATCCGTGCATGAGCCGCAAGAGAAGGCTTTTTCCAGCCCCGTTAGGGCCCATGATCAAAGTGCGCGAGCCCGGCCGTACCTCAAGGCTGACATCCCGGAGCAGTCGAGCCCCTCCAGCTGAAAAACTCAAGCCTTTCGTTTCCAGAAGCGGCTGTTGCAGGCAAGGGGGCGCAATGCTGCCGGCTGCGGAATGAAACTCCAGGTCACGCATAGGCAGCCCTCACGGCGGAAGCGCGCAAGGCCATAACACATGCGTTCACGGCAAAGGCAATCACAAGTAGAATGACACCAAGCGCCAAGGCGAGCTGCAGATTGCCGCGCGATGTTTCCAGCGCAATCGTCGTCGTCATTACACGGGTGACGTGGTTGATGTTTCCGCCGACAATGATCACTGCACCCACTTCCGCCACCGCCCGGCCAAAGCCTGCCAGCGCAACCGTCATCAGGCTGTAGCGCGCATCCCAAAGCATTGCGGTCAGGCGATCGAAAGCGCCAACACCCATTGAAGCGAATTGCTCCGCATATTCGCGGTTGAGATCTTCAACGACCTGCCGGGTAAGCGCGGCAACAATCGGTGTTACCAGGATCATTTGAGCAATGATCATTGCAGTTGGTGTATAGAGCAATCTGAGGGGAGCCAGCGGTCCGGAGGCAGAAAGCATCAGGTAGACCATCAGTCCGACGACCACAGGAGGCAACCCCATGAGCGCATTGAGAAAGACGGCGATCAGCGTGCGTCCGGGGAAATTGAATGTGCCGACGGCAGCCCCAAGCGGCAGGCCGATCAGGCATGAAAAGAAGACAGCCGTAAGAGTGACCCGTATCGACAGGCCGATTATCTCCATCAGGTCCGGATCAAGTGCGAAAACAAGGCCGACTGCCCCTGCAAGCGCACCCCAGAAACTGTCCATTCTTGTGTTATTCCTCCCGGTCTATGGGAAAAAATAACGTAAAATGCATAAAAATCCAACTCAAAGTCCGCTTGAGTTGAAAAAATATGCCACTTGAGCATTGAAAATTCCCCGCTCAGAGGTTGATCGACGCCCCGGCAGGGACTTTCGGGGTGAAAATGTGCGTCGAAGACACCTGGGGGTCTGATATCGCAACAGCCGCTGCTTTTCATGTTGCGGCAGCAACACTGCCCGGGCTCGATCATGATTGCGTGTGATCTGTCGAGTTAGGTCACTCTACGTCTTGACCCGGAAGCGCCAAGCCGCAACAACGGTCGACTTGCACCGGCGCAAGGACCGGGGTTCGGCGTTTGGCCAAATGCAGACGCCCTGGGTGATCCTGTTCTTTCCCTTGCCGCATAATTGAAATCTGGCCGAAGGAGGCCACACCATGAAGACCTCTATTTCTCAAAAAGACTGGACAGATCGTGCCGCCAAAGTGTTGCCGGCGGCCGGGTTCGGCAACTTCGAACCTGGCATCGTTATTCGCGAAGCCAAGGGATCGCGTGTCTGGGACGAGGACGGTGCTGAATTCATCGATTATCTGATTGGCTCAGGTCCAATGTTGCTTGGTCACGGACATCCTGAAGTGCTGGAGGCGGTCGAAGAACAACTCGCAAAGGGCCTGACCTTCTTCACCAACAACGCACGCGGCATTGAAATGGCCGAAGTGCTGGTAGACGCCGTGCCGTGTGCGGACCAGATCCGATATGTGTCGACCGGTGGAGAGGCCGATATGTACGCCATGAGGCTTGCCCGGGCTCACACGGGGCGGGACAAGATCCTGAAGTTTGAAGGCGGTTATCACGGCATGTCGGCGGAGGCGCTGATGAGCCTGTCGCCGAAAACTCTGGTCAATTTTCCGCAGGCTGTATCCGATACGGCTGGAACACCGGAAAGCGTGCGCGACGACATGCTGATCGCGCCGTTCAACGATGCGGAGTTTGCCCGGCAGTTGATTGCAGAGCATGCTGACGACATTGCCTGTGTGATCGTTGAACCTTTGCAACGGCTTATCCCGCCGGAGCCGGGCTTTCTGGAAACGCTTCGCGAAGAAACCGAAAAGCACGGTATCATTTTGGTATTCGATGAGGTTGTCACCGGATTCCGGCTTGCTTATGGCGGCGCTCAGGAAGCTTATGGGGTTGTTCCGGACCTCTGCACGCTAGGCAAGGTGATCGGTGGTGGCTTCCCCTGGCAGCTGTTGCCGGGAAGAAGGAAATCATGGACCATTTCGACAGATCAATTGTCGGCGACAAGGCGTTCACCTTCCAGATTGGCACGCTCAGTGGCAATCCGGTTGCAAGTGTCGCCGGACTGAAGACACTGGAAATTCTTAAACGTCCAGGGGCCTATGAGATCCTCAAGCAGCATGGTGAGCGATTGATGACTGCGCTTGCCAATGCGCTGGACGGACAGGGTGTTGCGCATCAAATCGTTGGCGACCCTGTGCTGTTCGACGTAGTATTCACCGATGCGCCGGTAAAGAATTACCGTGACGTTCTGAAAGGCGATGCAATGAAGGCGAAAGTCTTCAATCAAAGCATGCGGTCAAGCGGAATTCTAAAGCCGGACAGCAAACTCTATACGCATCTGGCCTTGACGGAAGCCGATCTGGTTCAGACAGAGGCGGCGATGGAGACTGCGGCACGAGCACTGGTGGCCTAACCTGATTCAGCATAGTATCCGGCCTTGCACATCGACCGTTCGTCTCAAGCTGACTTGGCTGCGTGCGTGGCCGTATATGTCCGGACCTGAGAAAGGCCGTCGAAAGCACGGAGCCCGGCGAGATGTCCAAACGCTGCATCAGTACCGTCTTTGGTTTTGTCCTGCTTGCAGCCTTTGGTGTTTTCTGTGTCTTGCCAACAAGTTCGACTGCGGCCACGCAGGAGGATGCTGACGCGTCAGTGGAAGATCTCGTCGAACTGAGAAACAAGATCGGCCAGATGATAATGGTCGGCTTTCTGGGAGACAGTCCAAAGGCTGGTGGATTTAAAAAGGTCAGGCAGCAACTTCAATCAGGTACCATTGGCGGTGTCCTCTATCTTGGTCGAAATCTTCGAAATCAGGAAACCGTTCGTCGGATGAATGGCGAGCTTCGAGCAGCAAGTCCTTCCCGTTTGCCGGTGCTGATCGCCATTGATCAGGAAGGGGTGTTGTCCAGCGCCTCAAACGCCACCATGGATTTCCGCACACACTGTCTGCAAAACAGATAGCGAAGCAGTCAAGTCTGGCCGATGCCGCCGAAATTTATGGTGTGCTTGCCGGTGGGCTTGCTGAATGGGGTTTCACCCTTAACCTCGGCCCCGTTGTGGATGTGGATGTCAATCCGCGCAATCCGATCATTGGTCGCCTTGGCCGTTCCTATTCCCGTGATCCGGACCGCGTTGCTGCCTATGGCGGAGCATTTGTCGAGGCGCACCGCAAGCATGGTGTCCTGACAGCGTTGAAGCATTTTCCGGGCCACGGGTCGAGCAGACGGGACAGTCACAAGGGAGCGGTTGATGTTTCACGAAGCTGGTCGGAAAAGGAACTTGAGCCGTTTCGCAAGCTGATCGTTGAGGACCGTGCAGACATCATCATGACTGCCCATGTCATAAATCGAAAACTGCAAGGGAAGGGCGAAAGAGGTCCGGTTTCGCTTTCGAAAGGCGTCTTGTCCAGGGTCTTGCGTGAAAACCTCGGATTTGGCGGTGTCATCATGTCGGACGATTTGCAGATGGATGCCATTCGCCGAAACCATTCCTTGAAAGATGCCATCGTCAAGGCAGTTGCCGCAGGAACGGATATTATTCTGTTTGCCAACGACAAACGACCGGACCCGAACATCCCCGCAAAAGTGGCTGACATTCTGCTTGAGGCATCAGCAAAAGATCCGGAATTGGCCCAAAAGATCGCCGCTGCCCATGACAGAATTGTTGCCCTTAAAGCCCGGATCGGCAGCGTGCCCAAAGTTGCACTCGCGTCCTCCGGCGATCTTGAGGCATGGCTTTCGGAAATTGCGCCGGACCCGGACCGCTGTACTTTGGAATACGTTCAGTAAAGCCAGCGCGGAAGCCAGGTTGCGATGATCGGGAAGAGCCAGAGGATCGCGACGGCAACAATCTGCAATGCGATGAACGGAACCACACCGCGATAAATCTGACCCGTCGTGATCTCCTTTGGTGCCGCACCGCGCAGATAGAAAAGCGAAAAACCGAAGGGTGGTGTCAGGAACGAGGTTTGCAGATTGATTGCGATCAGCACGGTCAACCAGATCGGGTCAATCCCCATCAGGATGAGAGGCGGGATCAGAACCGGCAACAGGATCACCGAGATTTCGACGAAATCCAGAAAGAAACCGAGGACGAATACAAAGAGCATCGCGAAAATCAGTGCGCCGGTTGGGCCCCCCGGCATTTCATTCAGCAGTGCATGAACGCGATCCTCGCCGCCCAGGCCGACAAAGACGAGCGAGAAGAAACTTGCCATCAAGATGGTGGCAAAAATCATCGACGTGACGGTTAATGTCGACAGGAGCGAGGCTTTCAAAAGCCCGTCTGAAAATGCTGCCTTCAGAATGCGCAAGACAACGCCGAGGGCAAAGAGCGCCAATCCTGCATAGAGTGCGGCAAGCACATACCCGCCGATGGATGTGTCGGACCGTTGCAGACGGACGGGAAGCAGCGAGGCGGCAACAGCAAGGACAAGCAACGCCCCGGTTGCCATTACGATCAGTCTTACTGAAATGCCAAGTCTGCGACCTGCAAGAAGGATAGCGCCGATGGCGCCAACGGACGCTGCTTCGTTCGGGGACGCGATGCCGCCGAGAATGGATCCGAGCACGGCGACGATAAGCAGGATCGGTGGAACCACAGCTCCTGCGATTTCGGCTGAGGAAGGCGGGGCGACATGTTCCTTCAAGGCCGGAGCGTCCTTGGGAAAAAGGGCGGCCCGGCCGATAATGTAGGCACAATAGACAGCAACCAACAGCAGGCCCGGCACCATGGCAGCAGCAAAGGTCTGACCGACAGAGATCGTCTCGATGGTGAATTTGCCTTGCGCGTATTGTGCCTGTTGGAACGCATTCGACATAACATCCGCAAGGATGATCAGCAGTGTCGAGGGTGGAATGATCTGTCCAAGCGTTCCGGCTGTGCAGACCATGCCGGAAGCGAGTTTCGGGTCATAGCCGTTGCGCAGCATTGTTGGCAGCGCGATCAGTCCCATGGCGACAACGGTTGCACCAACAATGCCGGTGGAGGCTGCCAGTAATGCCCCAACCAGAACGACCGAGACGCCGAGACCGCCGTTCATCTTGCCGAAAAGCCGCCCCATGGTTTCCAGCAGGTCCTCTGCGATGCGGCTCTTTTCCAGGATGACACCCATCAGCACGAACAGCGGGATTGCAGTCAGTACCGGATTGGTCAGAACGCCGAAGAAGCGCTGGCCCATCGCGCCCATCAGCTGAATGTTGAAGTCGCCGAGAAACCAGCCGAGCAATGCGAAACCAGTGGCAACGCCTGCTATTGTGAACGCCACCGGATAACCGAGCAGGATGAAGGCGATCAGGGCGCCGAACATGATCAGATCGAGCGGCAGGCTCATGCGTTTGCACCCTTCAGCTTTTGAAGGTCGCGCAAAAACGCGGCCAATCCCTGAATGAGGAGCAAGATGCAGTAAGCGGGAATGAGCGATTTCAGCAGGAAGGAGGCAGGTATCCCGCCGACGGATATCGCACCCTCCAGGATGGCCCAACTTCCGCGCACAGTCGGCCAGGAGAACCAGATCAGGACGATCAGGGCCGGGGCCAGCAGAAAGAGATGACCGAACAGATCAATCCAGGCCTGACGGCGTTCATCGAGCTTGGCATAGAAGATGTCGACCCGCACATGCGCATTGACGAGAAAGGTATAGCCGGCCCCAAGCATGAAAATGGAGGCATGGAAATAGAGCACACCCTCGTCCAGAAAAATGTAGCTGAAGCCGAAGACGTATCGCAGCAGAACGATGACGAACTGTAAAAGCAGCATGCCGAGCGCGGCCCAGCATAATATGTGGCCGATGACAGAATTGACGCGCTCAAGCGTCCCCGCCAGTTTGTCCATCGCGGTCGACCTGCCTCTTTCATGTGGTTGGGCTCTTGCTTTTCCAAGCTTGAATTAGGACGCGAAGTCTCACCGATTGTCACCCTTCATTTTTGAAACAACGGGCATGTTGTTCTCAACGATGGGCCTTTGAAAATGAACCGGTCACGCCGGCGGGAAAGAGTGCTCTTTTCCGCCGATGTGCTTATTGCCACGTCAGTCGTAGCTGTAGTCCATGACGCGGGCGTTCATCTGGCCGTTGTCTGCATAGGGCATGTAGTCGCGCATCAGCTTGCGATAGTCCAGGAAGCTTTCGGTGATCCGAACAACAAGCTCATCGTCGCTTGCGCGCAGGTCAGCAATCACTTCACCAGCTGCATTCCCCATCGCGACGATCACTTCGTCCGGCAATTTGCGCACCATCACGCCGTGGTCATTGACCAACTGGGTCAACGCCTGCGCATGCTTGGTATTGTATTCCGTCAGGACGTCGTTGTAGAGGCTGGCGCACGCACGGGCGACGGCTTCCTTCAGGTCGTCTGGCAGCTCGTTGTAAGCATCCAGATTGACGGCACACTCTTCTGCGGATGAGGGCTCGCCGACACCCGGCCAGTAGTAGTTCTTGGCAATCTGGTAGTATCCAAGAGCACTGTCCGTCCATGGTCCGATAAATTCACCGGCATCAAGAGCGCCGGATTGCAGCGCCTGGAACATTGCGGGGCCGCTCATCGCCTGAACAGCCATTCCCATCTTGGAGCACATCTCGGAGGCCAATCCCGTGGAGCGGAATTTCAAACCCTTCAGATCGTCAACGCTGTTGATTTCGGTGCGGTACCAGCCAGCCCATTGCGGTCCGGAGTTTCCGCACAGGAACGGTTTCAGATTGAACCGTGCATAAATCTCGTCATAGAGGGATTGGCCGCCACCATGGATCAGCCAGCCAGCCTGTTCCGGAGCCGTCAGGCCGAAAGGCTGTGAACCGAACAAAAGGATGCCTTTGGATTTTGAACCCCAATAGGCCGGAACCGCGTGGTAAAGTTCAGCTGTTCCCTGACCGACAGCGTCGAATACTCCGTTGCCTGGAACGATCTCACCGGCAGCAAAAAGTTTGACCTCGATCTTGCCGCTGGAAAGGGCCGTAATGCGGTCCGCCAGCATCTGTGCAGCGACGCCCGGACCTGGAAGGTTTTTGGGCCATGCAGTGACCATGCGCCATTGGCGAACGTCTTGCGCAATTGCGGGTGCCGCCAGGGTCGAGGCCGCAACGGCGGCGGTGCCCGTAGCGCCTGCTTTCAGAAAATCACGTCTTTTCATCGTATTATCCCTCGTTCACAGGTAGTGGTTCGGAGCCTCCAGCCGTGCGTTTTATGATCCCAGAATAGCCGGTAGGTTAAGCCCCTGTTCTTTCGCGCAATCGAGCGCGATCTCGTAGCCGGCGTCGGCGTGACGCATCACGCCTGTTGCCGGGTCATTCCAGAGCACCCTTTCGATGCGTCGGTCCGCATCCTCGGTGCCGTCGCAGCAGATCACCATGCCGGAGTGCTGCGAGAATCCCATTCCAACGCCGCCGCCGTGATGAAGCGACACCCAGGTCGCCCCCGATGCCGTGTTGAGCAAGGCGTTGAGAAGTGGCCAATCCGAAACGGCGTCCGAACCATCTTTCATGGCCTCGGTTTCCCGGTTCGGGGATGCCACCGAACCGCTGTCCAGATGATCCCTGCCGATGACCACCGGAGCTTTCAGTTCGCCGGTGCGGACCATTTCGTTGAAGGCAAGGCCCAGTCTGTGACGCTGGCCAAGTCCAACCCAGCAAATGCGGGCAGGAAGTCCCTGGAACGCTATGCGTTCTCTTGCCATGTCGAGCCAGTTGTGCAGATGCGGATCGTCCGGGATCAGTTCCTTCACCTTGGCGTCGGTCTTGTAGATGTCCTCCGGGTCTCCAGAGAGGGCACACCAGCGAAAGGGGCCGATGCCGCGGCAGAAAAGCGGCCGGATATAAGCCGGCACGAAGCCTGGAAAGGCAAAGGCATTTTCCAGGCCCTCTTCAAGCGCCACTTGTCGAATGTTGTTGCCGTAGTCGAGTGTCGGAACCCCGGCATTCCAGAAGTCGACCATTGCTGCGACGTGCACTTTCATGGAGGCGCGAGCCGCTCTTTCCACTGCCTTTGGATCGGATTCGGCTTTCGCCCGCCATTCGGCGACCGTCCAGCCCTGTGGCAGGTAGCCATTGACCGGGTCGTGCGCGGAAGTCTGGTCGGTGACGATATCCGGTTTGACACCGCGCCTGACCAGTTCGGCAAAGACATCCGCAGCATTGGCTATCAAGGCGACCGATTTGGCTTCGCCCGCCTTTGTCCAACGGGTAATCAAGTCCAAAGCCTCGTCCAGAGAGTGCGTCTTTTCATCGACATACCCTGTGCGCAGGCGGAAGTCGGTGCTCTTTTCGTCGCACTCGACGGCAAGGCAACATGCTCCGGCCATGACCGCTGCAAGCGGCTGGGCACCGCCCATGCCGCCAAGGCCGCCGGTCAGGATCCAACGTCCTTTTAGGTCGCCCTCATAGTGCTGCCTACCGGCCTCCATGAAGGTTTCATAGGTGCCCTGAACAATTCCTTGCGTGCCGATATAGATCCACGACCCAGCAGTCATCTGGCCGTACATGGCCAGGCCCTTCTTGTCGAGCTCGTGAAAGTGATCCCAATTGGCCCAATTGGGCACAAGGTTGGAATTCGCGATCAGGACGCGGGGCGCATCCTTATGGGTCTTGAAAACGCCAACCGGTTTGCCGGATTGCACCAAGAGCGTTTCGTCGTCATTCAGGCTCTTTAATCCCGCGACGATACGATCAAAATCCTCCCAGGTTCGCGCTGCCCTGCCGATGCCGCCATAGACCACCAGTTCATGAGGATTTTCAGCCACGTCCGGGTGAAGATTGTTCATCAGCATGCGTAGCGGCGCTTCGGTCAGCCATGACTTTGCATTCAGATCTGTGCCGGTCGGAGGGTAGACGTCGCGGGCGTTGTGGCGACGATCGATCATTGTTCGCTCCCAGGTATTTCGGATTTTTTGTTGAGGGTCGGTGCGACGTTTTCAAGTGCACTCAGTATTCTCTTCAAAGGGCCTCGCAGCCGATCTGCCTTCTCTTCATCAAAGGCAAAGGGCAGGTCTTCACTTGCCAGGTGCGTCCTTTGGGCGAGTTCCATCTGTATGGCGTGGACGCCGTCGCCTGGATGCCCGTAGTGGCGGGTGGTCCAGCCACCCTTGAAACGGCCATTGAGGACGGAGGTGTATCCTTCGGCGGTTTCAGTGTGGCTGACGACGGCTTCCTCGACAGCCTGGGCACAGGTGGAACCATTGTTTGTGCCGGTGTTGAAGTCGGGCAGTCTCCCGTCAAAGAGAAACGGAACGACGGACCGGATCGAATGGCAGTCATAAAGAATGGCGACACCGTGCAAGGCCTTCACCCGCTTGATTTCGGCTTCAAGGGCTGCGTGGTAAGGGGCATGCCAGGCAAGTCGTCGGGCTTCGATCTCTGCCGCGTCCGGTTCTTGGCCCTTGTCATAAATGGGACGTCCGTCGAAATCGGTCGTCGGGCAAAGACTTGTCGTATTTTGCCCCGGATAGAGAGAGACGCCTGCCGGATCCCGATTGGCGTCGATGACATAGCGGTGAAAACCCGCTTTCACCATGGTTGCGCTTGAAAGAAGCCCTTCGTACAGCCGATCGACATGCCAGTCCGTGTCGGCGAGCTGCAGTCCGGTCTTGTTCAGGCGACCTCGGATGTCGCCCGGCACGAAAGTACCGGCGTGGGGTACACCCAGCACAATGGGACCGTCGCCCGGGATGACCTCAACCGGCTGCATGGGTATCTCCTAGGCTGATCAGGTGACCTGGTGCAAGAACGGATGCGAGCGCGCGCGACCGCACAAGTTCAGCGGCAGTTTCAAGGTCGGGTGCCATATAACGGTCGGCGTGGAGGGCCGGAACATCTTCCCGAAGCCTTGCAAGGACGGATTGCAAAGCTGCACTTGTCTTGAGAGGTGCCCGGTGTTCAACGCCTTCTGCCGCGCAAAGCAATTCCACGCCAAGTATCTGTGCCAGGTTTGTATTCATGCGTGCAAGCCGCATTGCACCGTGAGCGGCCATCGAGACATGGTCTTCCTGGTTGGCGCTGGTCGGCGTTGAATCCGTTGAACATGGGTTCGCCAGATGTTTGTTCTCGCTCATCAAGGCGGCAGTGGTGACTTCGGCGATCATCATCCCGGAGTTCAGGCCCGGGTCTTTTGCGAGAAACGGAGGAAGATCGAAGGAAAGGCTGGGGTCGACCATCAGGGCGACGCGGCGCTGGGCGATAGCGCCCAGTTCGGCAATCGCCAGCGCGATCTGGTCGGCGGCAAAGGCGACCGGTTCTGCATGAAAGTTGCCTCCGGACACAATCCGATCCGCATCGATCAGCACCAGCGGGTTGTCCGTCGCTGCATTGGCTTCAATCTCAAGAGTTCTTCCTGCCATGCGCAAGAGATCGACGCAGGCACCGGCAACCTGAGGCTGGCAGCGGATGCAATAGGGGTCCTGAACACGCTGGTCGCCTTCGCGATGACTGTCACGTATTTCAGAGCCTTCCATGATCGTGCGCATGGAGTGCGCGACCTCGATCTGACCGCGATGACCGCGCAGTTGATGGATCTCCGGCAGGAGGGGCGCTGTCGATCCCATGATGGCATCGGTGGACAGGCTGGCGGTCAGGAGCGTTGCCTCGGCGAGCCGCCAGGCCTCGAAGAGCCCGGACAAGGCACAGGCCGTTGAAAACTGAGTGCCGTTGATCAGGCCAAGGCCTTCTTTGGGCCCGAGTACGACTGGTGTCAGTCCGGCGCTTTCAAGCGCTTCACCGCCTGGCATCCTGGTGCCCGAATAGACAGCCTCGCCTTCGCCAATCAGAACCGCGGTCATGTGGGCAAGCGGGGCAAGGTCGCCGGATGCACCGACGGACCCCTGAGACGGGATGACGGGAGTGATGCCTTTTTCAAGGCAATCCTCAATCAGTCCAAGCACTTCGAAACGCACACCCGAAGCGCCGCGCCCCAGCGACAACAGTTTCAAAACCATCATCAAGCGGGTGATCGCACGGTCAAGCGCGTCACCAACTCCGCAGCAATGGGACAGGATCAGGTTGCGTTGCAGCGTTGCGGTGTCTTCCGGCGCAATCTTGACGCTGGCCAATTTGCCGAAACCAGTATTGACGCCATAAACGGCGTCACTGCCCGTGGCGGCCTTGGCGATCCGCCCGGCGGCTTCATCGATTGCCGGTTTGGCACTTCGGTCGACGAGCACCGCTGTTTCATCCCTGAAAACCGCTTCCAGGTCAGATAGCGTCACGTTGCCGGGGGTCAGGGTAAGAGTGCTCATTCAGAGCCTCCGAAAATGCGTTTCTGGAGTGAATTGAAGCCGATCCGGTAAGAAAGCTCGGCCGGATGGTCGACATCCCAGATAGCAAGATCAGCGCGCATGCCTGCCTTGAGGCAACCCTGGTCTTCAAGGTTCAGCGCTCTGGCGGCTTCACGTGTGACACCGGCAAGAGCTTCTTCCGGTGTCATGCGGAACAGTGTACAGCCCATGTTCATTGTGGTCAGCAACGAGGCGAGAGGCGAAGACCCCGGATTGCAATCCGTTGCCAGGGCGACCGGCACGCCAGCCTGGCGCAACAATTCAAGCGGAGGCAATTGCGTTTCGCGTAATGTATAGAAGGCCCCTGGCAAAAGCACGGCAACCGAGCCACTTGTTCCGAGCGCCTGAACGCCCGCTTCATCCAAAAATTCCAGATGATCGGCCGAGAGTGCGCCATAGGATGCGGCAAGTGCCGTTCCACCGAGATTGGAAAGCTGCTCGGCGTGAAGTTTGACCGGAAGACCGAGCTCCTTGGCCTTGTTGAAAACTCTTGCAATCTGCTCGGGAGAAAAGGCAATGCTTTCGCAAAAGCCGTCGACGGCGTCTACGAGGTTTTCCGACTTAGCCTCTTCCAGCGTGGGCAGGCAAATCTCTTCCAGATACGCGTCAGACCGCTCTTTGTATTCAGCCGGTATGGCATGTGCACCAAGAAAACTGGTGCGTATGTGGATCGGTCTTTTTTGGAAATGCTGCGAGCTGTCCGCAGCATGCGCAGTTCCGTTTCGCGGTCGAGACCGTAACCCGACTTGACTTCGATTGCCGTTACGCCTTCGCGGATCAGCGCGTCAACCCGCGTCAGGGCAGATGCAAGAAGTTCTTCTTCGCTTGCTTCCCTGGTTGCCGACACGGTTGAAACAATGCCGCCGCCCGCGCGCGCGATTTCCTCGTAGCTTGCACCTTGAAGCCGCATTTCAAATTCGCGTGCGCGGTTGCCGCCGAATACGACATGTGTGTGGCAGTCGATGAGCCCGGGAGTGACCAACCGGCCATCAAGATCTTCCGAAGGAAGCTCTCTGTCATCTGTCGATAGGTCCTGATCGCGGCCAGCAAATGCGAGCCGGTCTCCATCGATCACCAGAGCACCCTGTTCGACAAGTCCATAGGCCGCACCGTTGGCGGTAAAGGTCGCGAGCTTGGCGTTGGTCAGAAGGCGTCTGGACAAGGCCCATCCTCGGCTTGATTAGATTGTGCTATTCGATAATATGCATGCACATATTAAGGTGTCAACGAAGGAAAGCGACATGGCGACCAACTCGGCAACAGAAGTTTTTGCAGAGCAGGCGCTGCTGCCGTCCGGTTGGTCAGAAAATGTTGTGGTGAGCCTTGGTGAGGACGGAAAAATCAAGGACGTGGTGACAGGTGCAAACCCGATCGGACTACGGGTTGCAGTCCTTTTACCGGCACCCGTAAACCTCCACAGTCATGCCTTCCAGCGGGCCATGGCGGGAATGAGTGAACGGCGTGGAACAGAACTGCGCGACAGTTTCTGGACCTGGCGCCAGATCATGTTTCGTTTTCTTGATGCATTGACGCCTGACGATGTCGAAGCGATTGCGGCCTTTGTCCAGATGGAAATGCTGGAAGCAGGATATGCCGCCGTCGGAGAATTCCATTATTTGCATCATCAGCCGGGAGGTGTCCCATACGACAATCCGGCCGAGCTTTCAGACAGGATTATCTCGGCCGCCGCAAACACTGGTATTGGTCTGACACATTTGCCTGTGCTTTATCAGTATGGCGGCTGTGATCGCCGCGCGCTCGCCGCGGGCCAGATCCGTTTTGGAAATGATCTTCAAAGCTTCGAGAAGCTTTATGAAAAAGCCGCAAAGTCACTCAAGGCATTGCCGGGTGATGCAGCAATCGGCATTGCGCCGCATTCCTTGAGAGCCGTAGACGAAGACGGTTTGCAGGCGGTTGTAAATCTGGCAGGTGACAAGCCGCTTCACATGCATCTGGCTGAGCAAGTTCCAGAAGTGGAAGAGGTCCTCGCGGCCAAGGGAGCGCGCCCGGTGGAATGGTTGCTGAAAAACCATGATGTCGAACCGAACTGGTGTCTGATCCACTGTACTCAGATGACACAGGAAGAGACGAGCGCTCTGGCATCGACCGGGGCTGTCGCAGGGCTTTGCCCCATTACGGAGTCCAGCCTCGGCGACGGTATCTTTGATGGTGTCCGGTATTTGGCGCAGGGTGGCCGCTTTGGGTTCGGTTCAGATTCCAACCTCCGGATTTCCCTTTCGGAAGAGCTGCGGACGTTCGAATACTCTCAACGTTTGAGAGACCAGAGCCGGGCAACAGTTGCAACAGCAGAATTGTCGACTGGGCGGGTGCTCTATGAGGGGGCGGCCGCAGGCGGTGCTCAGGCGGCAGGTCGAAACGCAGGCTCAATCGCGGTGGGAAGGCTTGCGGATCTTGTCGCACTCAACGGGAATGCCACCGATCTTGACGGACGCAAGGGAGACGAGGTTCTGGATACTTTTGTCTTTGCAGGTGACGATCGTATGGTTTCGGAAGTCTGGTCGGCCGGACGGCATGTTGTTTCGAGTGGAAAGCATGTAAAAGGCGAGGCTATCCGCACAAAATACCGGGCCACAATGGCTGCGTTGCGCGATCGACTATAACTGGAATGACGACTTGACGTTGAGTGAAACAAATTCCTGGACTGGCATTCGCAAGGAGCTGTTGCGACGCATTCATAGCCGGATCTGGCAGCCGGGTGAGCAGATCCCGCATGAGGCAGACCTTGCAGAGGAATTTGGCTGTGCCCGGACAACGGTCAACCGAGCGCTGAGAGACCTCGCGGAAAGCGGCCTTGTTGTGCGAAAGCGGCGTGCGGGAACACGTGTCGCGCTCAACCCGCCTCAACGGGCGACCCTGACAATTCCGATCATTCGGGAGGAAGTCGAGGCAACGGGCAGGACGTACCGCCACAGTCTTCTGGAACGCGACTTTCGCCCCCTGCCGCCCATGTTGCATGGCGCGTTTCAGGCAACGCTTGGAGAAGATGTTCTTTACCTAAAAACGCTGCATTTTGCTGATGACAGGCCTTATTCCTATGAAGAACGCTATATCAATCTGAACGCAGCGCCGGAGGCACGGGATACGGCTTTTGACGAGGTTAGTGCGAACGAGTGGCTGGTCCACAATGCACCCTATAGCCATGGCGACATTTCCTTTTTTGCAGTCAATGCGGACAAAACCCTGTCGCGCAAACTGGATGCCGGCACAGGAACGGCCCTTTTTGCGATGGAGCGCATCACGTGGGCCGGAAATATGCCGATCACCCATGTTCGCCTGATTTTCGCCCCCGGCTATAGGATGCGGACAGAGATCTGACGCCGGCAGCGTCACCTCATGGCAACCGGCAGGGTAAAGGACCATGAGGCTCGGGACCCTGGGATGGGTGGAAACGGTGCTGCGCGCTGCACGGCTTTCACGACGGCAGTGTCGAAAGGTTTCGAGCCCGAAGATTTCGCAAGTTGAATGCCGGTGACAGCGCCGTTCTTTTGAACGGTAAATCGAACCACGGCGTCACTTTGGGCCCTTCTGCCACCACGCGGTGCCCGCACAGACCTCAAAAGTTTCCGATGCACCTTGGCCGGGTAGTTGGTCGTATCCGCATTGCCAGCTGACTTGGCCTTGCCCTTTCGCTGCGATCCGCCTTTTTGAGCCGTGCGACTGGAACTGCCGCCTGCACCATTTCGGCTGGCGGTTTGCGGTTTCTGTGCTTGTTTTTCCGGTTTCTTAGAGCTTGTCTTGACCACCTCGCGGTTCGGCGGTCTCGGTTTGACACGTGGACTGGGTGTTGCCTCGGATCGTTCAACAATTGGCGCATTCTCCGCCTCGATTGCAGTCTGTTTTTTGGCGGGCATAGGGTCAATTGCCACGCTTTGGGTATTTGCTGCTTGTGGAAGGACTTGAATTGGCCGTGCCTGGCTCGGTTCCAAGGGGATGTGCGGGGCAGGGGTGATCTTTGATACCTGTTTGGTGTCTCGGGCGGGCGTTTGGGTTTGACTGTTGACAGTCTTCGCAATTTCCACGGGGTTGAGAGCGCGCGATGTGACGGCCAGGGTTTTTGCCTGAGAGGTTGGAAGACTGACGGCTGTCTGAGGGCTTGGAACAACAACGGCCGTAACGATCGGATCAACCGGTGTTGTGACTTCGCTCTTCGATGGGGTGCGTGACTCAACCCTCGCAGTCTTGTTTTTTGCGCTCTTGACCGGGTGTCGGGTCGCTGTTGCGTCGACCGGCACGGTAATCGAGAGTTGTTCGACTGAGCCGGAGACAATCGTGTTGAAGGCAGCTTCACCCAGCACTGCATGCTGTAGGGCGCCGCCACCCGCATGCTCGAGAACCTGAGCATCTTTCATAGTGAGAGCAGCGGCGATCACGTGGACTACAAGCGACAAAAAGACAGCGATAAAAAACGGTCGGTGAATTGATTTCATTTGTCGACGGTCCGGGTGACGACGACAACGGTGTCAGCGCTCGCGCCATAAAGGGCCTTGACGTGCTGGAGCAGCTTTCCTGCCTCCAGGTTTTTGTCTGCCGCCAGTTTGACCTGTTTTGGCTCTCCATCGCGCCCCGTCAAATGGTTTGCAAGATAATCTTCAACGGTCACAGGTGTTTCACGATAAACCAGCGTTCCATCCGCGCGCGCGTACAGGGCGTCCGGGGGCGGCAAGGGATCCGAGCCCCTCGTATCCGACAGGACGACGTCAGGATCTTGCAGCGGTGTCAACTGTCCCGCGACCAGGAAGAAGATCAGCATCAAGAACACGATGTTGATAAGGGAAATCGTGGTTTCCAAGGGACGCTTGGGCGGGTTTCGCCGAACTCTGATCATTCTGGACCTGCAACTATTATTGCGAGCCCTTGAATATTGTTGAGCTGACCCATGACGGTCACGAGTTGCTGCGTTGTGGTTTGGCCGCGCACAAGCACCAGCAAACTGTCGATTTCGCGTGACTGCAGTGCCTGTGCCTTTGCCCGAAGTTCAGTCTCTGCTATCTCGCTGCCGTTGAGCCGCAGTCTTTCCTGGTCAAGAACGAGCAGGGCTTGCGGAACTGCGCCTTGACCTCCGCTTCCTGCTGGACCTCCAATTTTTACCTGACCGAAACTTGTGAAGGTGGAGGACAGCATGAAGAACAGCAAAAGTAGGAAAATGACGTCGACCAGCGGTGTCAGGGAGATTGGTTTTTGTTTGCGGACTGGGCGATCAAGGTGCATAGGCAAGCTGTTGTCCGGGCTGAATGCCGGCTTTGTTGCTGGTCGTCTTTTGTTTCAAAAGCACTGAAGACGTCAGTGTTTCTGTGGCGACACGTTCGGCTTCCAGCCGCGCTTCAAGCCAGGTAACGACCAGAGACACCGGCATGGCGACGCCGAGGCCAGCTGCCGTTGTCATCAAAGCAACCCAGATGCCACCTGCAAGTGCGGAAGGATCCACGTTGTTTCCTGCAGATTGGAGTGCTTGGAATGCGTCGATCATGCCAAGAACCGTCCCGAAGAGTCCAATCAGAGGGGCGATCTGAGCAATTGCTTCCAGCGCTCTGACTCCTTTTGAGAAATGATGCAGATCTCCCAGGGCCAGTACGCTGACCTGTTCTTCAATATCCGTTTTTTCGGTACGGCGTCCGAGGAGCGTCAACGTGGTTCGTAGTGCTTTTTCAGCCGCGCTTTTCGGTTGAGCGACGCAGGCTGCCGCATCGGCAAATCGGCCTTGCTGCCACAAAGAGGCGGCCTCACGTGCGTTCCGGGCGTTTCCGATCCGGCATAGCTGAAACTCTGCGATCTTTACGATGATCAACGCCAGGGCAACCACGGAAAGGCCGGCAATGACGGTAACAACAGGACCGCCTAGTGCGAGCAGCGCAGAAATATGATTGTACAGATCATAAAGCATGTGTGAGCTCCTACTGGATGAGAGAGACGCCTGTCCGGCTCTGAAGCGAAAGCGGTGCTGTGCAATGTCCGGAGGCAATTTCTTTGCTGCAGCCCGCAGGTCCGTTGATCAGCAACTTGCCTGTGTCCTCACAGGTCAGGTTCGACAGCTCGAATTGACGGACGATGGTCTTGGCCTTTGGAAGAGCTCCGAAATCAAAAACGGACATTTGGTTGATGACATTGTCTTTTCCGAAAACAACGATTTCATAGGAAGCAACATCAAGGTCCTGACCGCTCTGGTTTTCCATGACGAAGGACAGCCGGCAGGTGTTGCCGCTGACCTCTATCTTGTTAAGTTCAAGAGCGATGTGAGGTGCTTTTTCCTGTGACTGGGCGGGAGCCGCACCCGTCATCAGAAGTACAGTTGCAAATGCTGCTACCGTCTGGATGAACCTCAAAATCTTTACTCCTGCACAATTTTGTTTTGAGTCCCGCCGCCCATGAGGGCGGGCGGCGAGACTGCTCCGTGCCGTTACCAGCTGAACTGTTTGTTCATTGTCAGCTTGAAAGTTCGGCCTCGACCCGGGTCTCCTGCCAGATTGTTCTGGTAGTCCTTGTCGAATATATTCTCGATTGCAGCACGCAGCTCGTAGCCCTCAAGCAGGCCTTCCCGGGGTTTCCAGTTCGCAAAGACATCGTGGACGCCGTAGCCCGGGAACGGACCCGTTGTCGCTCCGCTGTCGATGCCCGCGGCGAAGAGGCCGCGCCAACCAAACTCGACATCATAGGCAGGAACGCGCCCACCGATCGTCATGGCAAGCGTATCGGACGGGATCGAATCCAGTGTGCTGCCCGTCTCCTGATCAACACCCCTGACGAGGCTGTATGCCAATGTGCTGAAGACATATCTGGAATTATAGGCCGCCTCGACCTCAAGCCCCCAGATTTCGGCTTCGTCGATATTGACGTAATAGGGTACAGAGGTGTTTTGGCCGGTATTCGGGTTTGTCGAGATAAGGTCCTTCAGGTCGTTGTAAAAAGCGGTCGACTTGATCTGCAATCCGTCCTGATCCTGAAAGACATCGAAGAACGATAACGATGCCCCGGCCTCGACCGCATTCGATTGCTCTTTTTCAAGGTTGAGGCTCGCATTGCGGCCACCCGGATAGGTACGTGTCGCACCTGAGCTTGAGAACATCTCGTCAAGTGTCGGCACGCGTTCCGTATGGGCGACGGAGCCGAAAATCGAGAATGTGTCGTTAAACCGGTAAAGTGCAGCAAGCTTGGGAGAGAATGCGACTTCATTCTGTTCAGAAGCACCTGAGATGGACCCGTCTGGTGACAAGTTGACAAAATCAACTCTTGCTCCCGGAATAATGGTCAGCCTTTCATTCCAGATGAATTCGTCTTGGACGAAGAAGCCGAATTTTGTGTCCGTTCCCTCAGGGTGAAAGCCTATCGCGCCACTTTCAGCGTCAGCAACACGCTGCTGATGTGAAAGTTGTGTGCCGAATGTCAGGAAATTCTCAAAACCGTTGCCTGAATGCTCGATCGTGTTTTCGATCTTGCCCTGCCAGGTGCGATATCCATATTCGCTGTCTTCAAATAGCTGGGAAGGGATTGTTGAAGTTGCATTTTCCTGATCAACGGTCGTGTCAGAGAATGACAGGTTGATGTCCAGATCGAGAAACGGATTGTCAGACGCTGGATTGTTGTATCGGAATACAACGGTCTGATCGGTGATATCGCGATCGACTTCGCCAAACCCAAGCGTTCCGGTTTGCGAATACTCTGTATCGTCCGCAGAGCTCTGCCAGCGCTGATATGACAGGCGAACGGATTGTTCCTTGGCGTCTCCGAAATAATGCGTGACCTTGGCAAGTCCGGAATAGGCGTCAAATGCCGAGCCATCGATGAGGTCACCGTCTCCTGTCTGATAATCGTCGGATCGCCGGAAGTTGCCGTTCAAAAGCACTTCCGTGTTTTCGGCGATACGTCCGGCGAAGGTGCCGGAAGTCAGGAAACCGTCGCCGTTGGAATCGTACATGCCTTTCACATTGACGGCGACTGTTTCTCCTGTTTCCAGGAAATCGCTTGCGTCTTTGGTTGTGAAATTGATCACGCCTCCCAATGCACCCGAGCCGTAGAGCGTTGAAGATGCCGGACCGCGCAGAATTTCAACCTGCTTGTAAAGTTCAGGGTCGGAGAAGAACGAGCCGACACGATATTGTTCGAAGAACTTGGTGGCTCCATCCACGGTCACGATGATCTTGGACTCGTCAGAAGCGCTGAGATCTCCGATGCCGCGTATATTGAAGGATTGACCACCTATCCGGTCGCTGCCCACAACCGTAACCCCTGGAACCTCTCGAAAAAGATCTCCGATCGTCATCGCCTGTTCGTCGTCGATCGCTTCCTGATCAAGCACGGTAACAGCTTGCGGCGTGTCGATAGCGACCTTGTCGACACCTGATCCAACCACGATGCGTTGCAGCTTTGTGACGATATTGCCTGTCTCCGGATCGGTGACAATCGTGACAGGTACTTCCGTTGTGACGTCCTGAGCGGCGGCCAAGCCACTTAATGTCAATACCCAAAGAGCAACTCCACCCATTAGCAGGGTGTGATTGATGTTGCTAAGCCCCATTAAATTTCTCCAAGAGTGCGCGTTAACGCGTCCATTTCGCCGCCTCTCAAACAGCGTTTTAAACATGAGTCAATGACTCAGGTATTGCGGTCAATATGAAACATGAGTATAGGAGTCAAGTATAAGATTGCAGGCGCTTCGAAATTGTCGTCGTTTAGAATGGTTCCAGATTGCTACTTTTTTTCAGTGAGTTATCGGAAGCACCTATTCAACGAAACGCCTAGGCGCCTGCTGCCATCAACTCCAAAATCAACAAAGGCAAGGCCATGAATGCCGTTTTGGAAACTGTCGAAACCAAGCCAACTGCCGATCAGGTCAGGTGGGCACGCGAGCAAAATCCGAAGATGCGTGATCGGGACCTGGCTGATCACATCGGCATCTCGGAAGCCGAACTGGTCGCAAGTTTTGTCGGTCATGGAACGCATCGGGTCGCGCCCGATTTTGATGTCCTATTTCCCGGACTGAAGCAGCTGGGAGAAGTCATGGCTCTCACACGAAACGAAAGCGCCGTGCATGAGAAAATCGGTCCGTTCGACAAATTTATAAACGGCAAGCGTGCCGCACTTATGTTGGGTGAGCAGATCGATACTCGAATGTTTCCGTCAAACTGGGTTCACGGATTTGCAGTGGAGCGCAGTGATGGAAAAGATGTTCGCCGCTCCTTGCAATTTTTTGACGCCCACGGAGACGCGGTCCAAAAAATTCACGCCCGACCGTCAACCGACCTTGAGGCCTGGGATCGGCTTGTGACGGCACTCCTTCTTGAAAACCAGTCGCCGGGTCTGCTTCCAGAAGTTCGACAAGCCGAACCGTTTTGCCGAAAGCAGCCTTCGGAGGGTGTCGTCAGCGTGTTGCGGGACCGCTGGCAGGCCATGACGGATCCCCATCAGTTCCACGGTATGCTGCGGGATCTGGACCTCGACCGTCTTAGCGCTTTCGAGCTTGTGGGGGAGGCATGGGCTTGGCCGCTTGATCGAGGTTCTGTGCCGGCGCTCTTGCGGCTTGCTGCCTCTGAAGCCATTCCGATCATGTGTTTCGTCGGCAATCGCGGATGCATCCAGATTCACTCTGGCCGCATCAATATGGTCATCGACAAGGGGCCATGGATCAACGTTATGGATCCGACCTTTCACCTCCATCTCAGAACAGACCACATTCACGAAATATGGGCCGTCAGAAAACCCGCGGATATCGGACACGTGACATCTGTCGAGGCTTTCGACAGGGAAGGCCGGCAGGTCATCCAATTCTTCGGTGTGCGCGGGGAAGGCAATGCGGAGCGCTCGGATTGGCGAGGTCTTGCTGAAAATCTCCCAAGGTCAGACCGGTCACTTACCCTGGGAGCAGCGGAATGAAAAAGCACTCGCTTTCAAAACTGTGCAGCTATGTCGCAGCAGTCGCCTTGACCGTCATGGCGCTGTTCGCGCCGAGCAAACATATTTTCGCTGATAGTGCCTCAAGCGGCAATGCAAGCCGCGTTGTGTCGGTCGGTGGGTCGGTGACAGAGGTTGTCTATGCGCTTGGAGAACAGAACCGACTGATCGCCAGGGATACAACAAGCGTGTTTCCGGATCAGGTGAACGACTTGCCGAATGTCGGGTACATCCGGGCATTGTCACCGGAAGGAGTTCTGTCTGTCGATCCTGACCTGATCCTGATGCTGGAAGGCAGTGGACCACCAGAGGCGGTTGAAGTGCTCAAATCAAGCGGTGTCTCGATTGCGACGATACCGGAGGAGTTTACCGCCGCTGGCATCGTCGGCAAGGTTCAGGCTGTTGGCAAAGCGCTTGGTGTTCCGGAAAAAGCGGACGCCTTGTCCCTGAAAATTGCTGCCGATCTTGAAGCTGCACAAGAAAACGCTTCGGGCAAAGCTTCAGGAATGCGCGTTCTGTTCATTCTGTCGACCCGAGGTGGCCGGATCATGGCCGGTGGTGTGAATACGGAAGCCGATGGCATTCTTTCGTTGGTGGGGGCTGAGAATGCGGTCTCCGACTTTGCGGGCTATAAGCAATTGAGCGATGAGGCAATCGTCAGTGCCGCACCGGATGTTGTTCTGATGATGACGCGGGCAGGAGACCACGGGGCAAGTCCGGAAGAGCTTTTGGGCATCCTGCCTTGGCCCAAACACCAGCAGCAACGCATAATCGGCTTATCAGAATGAGGGGGCAATACCTGCTTGGCTTTGGCCCACGAACCGCAGATGCGATCAGAGAGCTGTCGCAAAAGCTGGCAGACTACCGAGATTGAGCGTGGCAATGAATGACGCAATTGCCCGGCGCAGAATTCTGGCAAAGCCCCGCTCATTCATCTCGATGGGCTTCAGGGCCGGTGACCGGGAGCCGCTGGCAAGGGCTGCAACGCTTCTGCTCGCGGCGGCGACCCTTGGTGTGATGGTGGCAAGTCTCGCGATCGGTCCGATTGCCGTTCCGATCCTGGACATGCTCCCCAAAATGTCAGTTGCCCTGTTGAGTGCTGATCGCGGGATTCCGGAGGGCATTTCTCCACGGGACTGGATTGTGGTCATGGATATCCGCTTGCCGCGTGTTCTTCTGGGGGCTCTAGTTGGCGCTGCACTAGCGGTATCCGGTGCGGTCATGCAAGGGCTCTTTCGCAACCCGCTGGCGGACCCTGGCATTGTTGGCGTATCGGCAGGGGCAGGGTTCGGTGCGGCATTGTTCATCGTTCTTGGCGGGTCCGTCCTGTCACCGGTCATGACCCTTCTGGGGATCTATGCACTGCCTCTTGCAGCATTTGCCGGAGGCTTGATGACAACACTTTTGCTTTATCGCATCGGCACCCGAGGCGGGGTCACGTCGGTTGCGACGCTGCTGCTCGCCGGTATCGCTCTCGGCGCGCTGACGGGCGCTATGACGGGCCTGCTCGTTTACGTGGCCGATGACCAGCAGCTCCGAGACTTGCAGTTCTGGGGTCTGGGGTCTCTTGCCGGTTCGAACTGGAACAAACTTGCGTCCGCGGCCCCCATAATCCTGGCGATGCTGGTCTGTGTTCCATTCCTGGCCAGAGGTCTCAATGCGCTTATCCTTGGAGAAGCAGCAGCAGGACATATCGGGATCCGGGTTCAGAGGCTTAAAAATGCGAGTATCCTCATGGTGGCCGGAGCCACAGGCGCATCAGTCGCCGTCAGTGGTGGCATCGGCTTTGTCGGTATCGTTGTGCCTCACCTTCTCAGGCTTACCATTGGTCCGGACCACCGTTACCTGCTGCCGGCCTCGGCCTTTTTGGGTGCGGCACTACTGATTGCCGCCGACACGCTCGCCCGCACCATCGTTGCTCCTGCGGAATTGCCGATCGGCATCATCACGGCTTTTGCCGGCGCCCCGTTCTTTTTGTGGATCTTGTTGCGCAAACGCGGACTGATGGGTTTTTCATGAAAGTTTGCGTATGACACTCTTGAACCGTTCCACCGATCCTGAGACGGAAACACTGCTTCTGATTTCGGGCGTGGGCGTGAACGCAGGCCGGATCGAAATCGTCAAAGAGGTCTCGTTTAGCGCAGTGGCAGGCGAAGTTCTCGCCATTATCGGCCCAAGTGGGTCCGGAAAGACCACCTTGATGAGAGCGATGACGGGAGAAAGCGCTTATCGCGGGTCGATCGAGCTTGCAGGACGGCAGGTCCGCGAATTGGGCCCCGGCGCCCAAGCCGATCTTCGGGGCGTCCTGCCACAAAATTCTCAGATCTCGTTTCCTCTCAACGTCACAGAAGTCGTCAGCCTCGGGTTTCTCAGCCATCGGCCAGAGCGTGTTGACCGCGGCCCGCGGGTGAAAGAAGCCCTTGCCAAGGTTGGATTGAACGGCTTTGAAGGACGGATCTATCAGGACCTGTCAGGTGGAGAACAGCAACGCGTCCAACTCGCCAGAGTCTTGGTTCAGGTGTGGGACCCAGTCCCGATGGACGGCCCTGCGCACTGGCTGTTTCTGGACGAGCCTGTGTCCAGCCTCGACATAAAACACCAGTATCAAATCATGCAATTGGCCAGGGACTATGCAGACAGCGGTGGCGGCGTTGTCACCGTCATGCACGACCTGAATCTAACCCTCGCGTTTGCAGACAAGGTTCTTGTAATGAAAGACGGATATGGCCTTGCCTTTGGACGTCGAGAAGAGGTCATGACAGCGGAGCTTTTGTCGACCGCATACGATTTTCCGTTAAAGATGACTGCAAACGAAAATGGTGAGGACCCTCTGGTCACACCTGAACGCTTCCGATCGCGCCCGAGACTGGCGGAACCCACTGAGTGATATCAGCCTGCCGGCATCCGCCGCTCGGGACTTGCTTTGCCCGAACCACCTTCGATGTAGTTCAGAAGTGTGTCGGCAACACCGATTGCTGCAATCTGAGCGACGGCTTCTGCAAACGCACTCAAAAAGCTGGCGTTCTTGCCAAGAGGACCAAACAGGTCGGGCATTTCGAATGGTTCTCCGCCCTGTTTGAACACTCTTACGGCCCAGCTTGTCAGCAGAACTGAATTGCCGTCTTGCAGCTCGATTTTATTGCCGGTTTCATCTTCACCGAGGCAATACCGGCACCAAAGGGCGGTTTCCAGGGCAAGCCCGTCAACGGACTGTTTCTTGTCGAGGCGTTCCTGGATCGTCGGCAGGATGAATTTCGGCTGCCGGTTGGAACCGTCGAAACAAAGCCTGGGGATCGTATCGCCAACCGCCGGGTTCGAAAACCGGGTCATCACGGTTTCCAGGTAGGACTGAAAACTGACCCCTTGAATAGGAGGAACGGTCGGGATCACTTCCTCCTCCTCAAGTTTGCGCAAATAATTTCGGATCAGCGGATCATTCATCGCGTCGTGGACAAAATAGTGGCCAAGCAATGCTGCCGGGTAGGCTATGGCCGCGTGACCTCCGTTCAATATCCGGAGTTTCATGAGCTCATAGGGAGCGACATCCTCAACGAATTCGACGCCGACTTTTTCCAGCGGCGGCCGGCCGCCGGGAAATTTGTCTTCCAGGACCCACTGCCGGAAGGGCTCGCAGACAACAGGGGCGGCATCTTCAAGATCGAAAGTCTCTGTAACCAGGCGACGTTCGCGATCACCTGTCGCCGGAGTAATGCAATCGACCATTCCGCTTGGAAACGCGACGTTGGCTCTGATCCAGGTACTTGTTTCCGCAGAAAGCGCGTCAGCAAAGCCAACAACCGCCTGTTCTGTCACATGGCCGTTTTCCGGAAGGTTGTCGCAGCTCATAACCGTGAAGGGCGCAAGTCCGATATCCCTGCGTTTCAAGAGCGCCGCGACAAGAATGCCGAAGACTGTTTTCGGATTGGCTGGGTCATGAAGATCGGCCAGAATTTCTGGATGCCCGGCATCGAAACCACCGGTATTCGGGTCAACGAAATACCCGCCTTCAGTGATTGTCAGAGACACGATACGTATGGCTGGATCGGTTAGGCGCGCAATGAGCGCTACAGGATCTACTTCGACAAAGTCGACCATCGCTCCGCATACCCGGGCATTCAATCCTTCCGGTTCCAGTTCGACTATTGTCGTCAGCCAATCCTGTTCAGCGAGCCGGGCACGCATGACTTCGTCATAAGGTTTCAAGCCCGCACCGACGATTGCCCAGTCGTGGCCTTCGCCGAGCTGAAAGAGATTATCCAGGTAAACAGCTTGATGAGCTCGGTGGAAATTGCCAACGCCGACATGGAGAATGCCTGCCGTGAGATCGGCCCGGTCATATGTCGGACGGCCGATCCTCTCCGGCAGGGATGAGAGCACAGTGTTGTTCAGTTTTTGTGTCATTGGTCAGCTCATCCAGTTGCCGCCATCGACGTTGTAGGTTTGAGCGACGATGTAGTCAGCATCAGGTGTTGCCAGGAAAACCGCCATCCCGGTGAGGTCGTCTGCCGTGCCCATGCGGCCGAAAGGCACTGCGGCACCCACGGAAGCCTTCTTTTCGCCCGGCTTCAGTCCTTCATGTTTTGCAAAGAGGGCATCGACACCGTCCCAGTGCTCTCCGTCCACGACGCCTGGAGCGATCGCGTTGACGTTGATGCCGTGGCGGATGAGATCGAGGCCCGCGGATTGGGTCAGACTGATCACGGCAGCCTTGGTGGCGCAATAAATGCCCACGAGCGGTTCACCGCGCCGGCCGGCCTGACTTGCCATATTGATGATCTTGCCGCCCTTGCCACGCCTGATCATGGATTTGGCGGCGGCTTGCAGTGTGAAGAGTGTTCCTGCGACATTGATGCCGAAGAGCCGGTCGTAGCTTTCTCTTGTAATCTCGACAATCGGTGCGAGATCGAAGAGGGCGGCGTTGTTGACCAGAATGTCGAGGCCGCCGGTTTTCTCCTCAATCGACGAAATGGCGGCGTCAATGGAAGACTGGTCAGTGATGTCGAGTTCGACCGCATAGGCGTTCGGTCCGATATCACGTGCCGCCGCCTCGGCTCCGGCCAGATTGATGTCGCCGATGGCGACAGTCGCACCTTCCGCCACGTAGCGTTCGGCAAATGACTTGCCGATGCCACGCGCGGCGCCCGTAATCAGCGCAGATTTTCCATCAAGTCGTTTCATGCCATTCTCAGGCCCTGATTGTCGAAGCGATGGATCTTCTCAGGATCGGGCGTCAGATGAACGATATCACCGTGCCGCAATGCGACTTCGCCGGAAGAGCGCACTGTCAGGGGCTCATCAAGACCTTCAATATCGACATAAAGGAAAGTGTCTGAACCCAGATGCTCCGATACTCCGACCTTGCCTTGCCATTTGCCTTCAGTTGCCGAGACACTGAGATGTTCCGGACGAACGCCGATGGTGGTCGCGTCGAATTCCGCAGCATAGCCACCCATCAGAAAGTTCATCTTCGGGGACCCGATAAAGCCCGCCACGAACTTGTTCTTGGGGGTGTGATAAAGGTCCAGCGGCGATCCGACCTGTTCGATGACACCTGCCTGCAACACGACGATCTTGTCTGCCATGGTCATGGCCTCGACCTGATCGTGGGTCACATAGATCATCGTGGTTTCAAGCGACTGGTGAAGTTCCGATATCTCAAGCCTCATGTTGACACGCAGTGCGGCGTCGAGGTTTGAAAGCGGTTCGTCGAAGAGAAACGCCGCGGGCTCACGGACGATTGCCCGACCGATTGCCACACGTTGTCTCTGGCCGCCGGACAGCTGGCCCGGACGGCGCTCCAGATAGTCCGTCAGGTTAAGAACCTTGGCTGCGGCCTCGACCTTTGCGTCCTGGGCGGCCTTGTCGAGGCCGGCCATGCGAAGCGGAAAGGCGATGTTCTTCCGCACCGACATATGAGGGTAGAGCGCATAGGACTGGAACACCATCGCAAGTCCCCGTTTGGCAGGCGGAACCTCTGTTGCATCCCTGCCATCGATGTTGATTTCGCCCGATGTCGTGTCCTCCAGTCCGGCGATCAGCCTGAGGAGAGTTGACTTGCCGCAGCCTGAAGGCCCTACGAAGACGACGAACTCGCCATCGTTGATCTGAAGGTCTAACGGAGGGATCACCTGGACATCGCCGAAGCTTTTGGTGATTTGGTTGAGAGTTATCTGGCCCATCTTGGGAACTCCTATTTAACCGCGCCGAAGGTGAGACCGCGAACCAGCTGTTTCTGGCTGAACCATCCGAGGATCAGGATGGGTGCGATCGCCATGGTCGAAGCTGCGCTCAGCTTGGCGTAGAAAAGACCTTCCGGGCTGGAATAGCTGGCAATGAAGGCGGTGAGGGGCGCTGCTTTTGCGGCGGTCAGGTTCAAGGTCCAGAACGCTTCGTTCCAGGCCAGGATGAAGTTGAGCAGCATCGTGGAGGCAATTCCGGGAATGGCCATCGGCGTGAGGATGTAGAGAATTTCCTCTTTCAGCGATGCGCCATCCATCCGCGCAGCTTCCAGAATTTCGCCCGGGATCTCCTTGAAGTAGGTGTAGAGCATCCAGACGATGATCGGCAGGTTGATCAGCATCATCACGATGGTCAAACCTGTTCGTGTATCGAGAAGACCCAGCTGGATGAACAGGAGATAGATCGGATAAAGTACACCGACCGCCGGAAGCATCTTGGTCGACAGCATCCACATCAGGATGTCCTTGGTGCGCTTGGACGGCACGAAGGCCATCGACCATGCCGCCGGAATGGCGATCATAAGGCCGAGTACGGTCGAACCGCCGGCTATGATCACCGAGTTCCAGAGAAAGCGCATGTAGTCTGATCTTTCCTGGACGACCGCATAGTTTTCCAGCGTCCAGTCGAAGAAAAGGAACAGCGGTGGGTCGTTGATCGCCTGAGCCTCTGTCTTGAAGCTGGTCAGGATGGTCCAGAGGATCGGGAAGAAGATCAGAAACCCGATTGCCCATGCGACGGCAGTGTTGATCGTCTTGCGGCGGGTAGTGACAGAGCGTGCCATGTTTTTCCCTCCTCAGGTGTCCAGGTTTTTGCCGACGATGCGCATCAGGAAGATGGCAACGATGTTGGCAAGGATGATTGCGTAGACACCACCGGCAGATCCGAGGCCGACATTCTGACTTTCCAGAACACGCTGGAAGATCAGGTAGGTCAGTGTGCGGGTGCCGAAGGCGCCGCTTGTGGTCACGAAAATCTCTGCAAAGATCGCCAGCAGGAAGATCGTCTGGATCAACACGACGATTGTGATGGCACGTGACAGGTGCGGCAGGACAATGAAAGCGAAACGCGACAGGGGCGGTGCCCCGTCCATTTCGGCTGCCTCAAGCTGCTCACTGTCGAGCGACTGGATTGCTGTCAACAGGATCAGAGTGGCAAAGGGCAGCCATTGCCAGGACACGATCAGGATAATCGAAAACAGCGACAGGTCGCTCAGCCATTCAATCGGCTGTGCGCCAAAGGCCTTCCACAGATGAGCGAACAGGCCGTTCACCGGATCCATGAACATGTTTTTCCAGACGAGTGCCGAAACGGTCGGCATCACGAAAAATGGTGCAATCACGAGAATGCGGACGATGCCCTGGCCCCACATGGGCTGATCCAGAAGCATGGAGAGCAGGACCCCGAAAAAAATCGTGATGATCAGGACGCCGCCGACAATGATGAGTGTCGTTTGAACACTCGGCCAAAAGGCACTGGAAGAGACGAAACGGACATAGTTGTCGAAACCGGTCCAACCAAGGTCTCCGCCGCGGAGCGGAAGGTATCTCTTGAACGAAAATACCAGGGTCATGGTGAGCGGAATAAGCATCCAGCCGAGAAGCAGAATGACTGCAGGAGCCATCATAATGCGGGCGGCGGAGCGGGAGTGCTGGGTAGCCATGGACACACCTTCTCTGTTGACGGCAGAAGTTTACCGTGACGAGCGGGGCTATGGGGAGCAGGTGGGTGGTATAAAAGGGAGGGCGGAAGTGCTCCGCCCTCGCAGTCGGGGAGGAAACCCTTAGTAGCCGGCGGCTTCCATTTCCTCAGCCGTGTTCGCTTGAGCTTTTGCAAGCGCTTCATCAACGGTCTGCTGACCGGCAACCATTGCGGAGAATTCCTGACCGGCTGCAGTGCCGATACCAGCCCATTCCGGGATAGCGACATACTGAATGCCGACATAAGGAACCGGTTTGACAGTCGGGTTGTCAGGATTGGCCGCGTTGATGCTTTCAAGCGTCATCTTGGCGAACGGGACCTTCTGGTACTCCGGGTTCTCGTAGAGCGATGTACGCGCTCCAGGAGGTACATTGGCCCAGCCTTCCTTGGAAGCAACGAGCTCGATGTATTCCTTTGAGGTTGCCCATTCGATGAACTGCTTGGCAGCTGCCTCTTTCTGGGTGCCTGCCGGAATGGCGAGTGCCCAGGCCCAGAGCCAGTTCGAACGTTTATCAACGCCTTCCTTGTTCGGCGCGAGAGCGAAGCCGACCTTGTCAGCAACCGTGGAGTCGTTCGGGTTAGTCACGAAGGATGCCGCAACAGTCGCGTCGATCCACATGCCGCACTTGCCCTGCTGGAACAGAGCCAGGTTCTCGTTGAAGCCGTTGGTGGACGCACCCGGAGGGCCGTAGCTGTTCAGAAGGTTGTTATAGAAGCTGACAGCCTCTTTCCACTCAGGTGTGTCGAGCTGCGGCTTCCAGTTTTCATCGAACCAGCGTGCACCGAAGGAATTGGCTACGGTGGTGATGAACGCCATGTTCTCACCCCAGCCGGCCTTGCCGCGCAGGCAGATGCCGTAGACTTCGTTGTCCTTGTCCGTCATGGCCTTGGCAGCGGCTTCGACGTCGCCCCATGTCGGAGCATCCGGTATCGTGACACCGGCTTTTTCCAACAGGTCCGTGCGATACATTATCATGGACGACTCGCCGTAAAACGGTGCCGCATAAAGGCTGCCGCTATGGCTCAGTCCGGCACGCATTGCGGGCAGGATATCGTCTTTGTCATATTCGGCAGGCAGGTCGTCGAGCGAGACAAGCCACTCATTTGCCGCCCAGATCGGGGTCTCGTACATGCCGATGGTCAAGACATCGAACTGACCGCCCTTCGCGGCGATGTCCTGAGTGACGCGCTGGCGCAGGACATTCTCTTCAAGCGTGACCCACTCGACCGTATGACCGGTCTTTGCCGTGAAGTCTTCCGTCAGACCCTGCATACGGATCATGTCGCCATTGTTCACGGTCGCGATCGTAATCGTTTCCGCAAAGGCGCTGGTTGTTGTGATCAAAGTAAGTGCTGTGACCGCACGTAATGCGTTCTTCAAATACATCCTATGTCCTCCCTGGCTTGGATGTTGGCCAAACCTTGAGGCAATAATTACCCGGCGTCAAGAAAAATTTGCGCGCGTAAAATTTTAGGCGGACGCGCGTAACACCAAACGTGCCGCGAACAGGGTTTCCTGGCGGTCGTTAAAGGTGCCGCCGGCTTCGATCAGGTCATTTAATGTCGCAAAGGCGTGGTTCGCCACTGAATCGTAGTCATGCGCTGCCGTCGTCAGCGAAGGGCAGGTGAACTTGGAGAAAGGGTGATCGTCATGCGATGCGACCCGCATTGCGCAGCCTTCCCCGCGTCCAACCCGGAAACCTTTTTCGTAACAGGCAGATAGAAGGCCGATTGCCAGGCGGTCATTGCTGCAAAGGATCGTGTCGGTTGGAAATCCGTGCACCTCCAGGATCCGGAGTGCGCCCTGGCGGCCAATCTCTTCAAACGCCCATCCTTCGCCTTCAACTTTGACCACATGAGGCTCAAAACCGAGCCTGTCCATCATTTCAAGGTAGGCGGCTCGACGCTTGTTTGCGTTCGGGTTTGCGGGCGTGGTCATCTCGAAAAAGCAGGGAGGCTCGCCCGACCGTGTCAGGTACTCAACAGTCTGCGACACGAAACTGAAATTGTCCGAGCCGACAAACGCCTCGCCAATCCCTTCAATATTACTGTCGAACAGAACGGTGGGGACGTCCTTGCAGAACTTTTCAATATAGCTGTGGTCCGACGCTCGGCCGAGCGGCGCAAGCAGCACTCCTGCCGGTTTCAGGGAGCGCAGGCTTCCGAGTATGTCATTCTCAAGACTTTGTTGACCGTGAGAGCTGAACAGGGTGGGCCAATAGCCGGCGTCAATGCAGCGCCGTTCAATGTTTCGAGCTATTTCGGCGAAAAAGGGATCGGCAAGATAAGGAACAACAATCCCGATATTCTTGGTCAGCCGGCGGTTCTGATTGATGGCAAAGATGTTGGGGCGGAAATCATAGCGTTCAAGCGCTTGCTCTATCCGTTCACGTGTTGACTGGCGCACGCTGTCAGGATCATTGAAGTATTTTGAAACAGTTGGTCTGGAGATCCCGCTGACGGAGGCAAACTCCTCCATGTTCCTGATTTTTCGATCCGTCATTTGTTGCCTTGACGCTCCGCCCATTATCGGTTCTGGTCAGGTTCTTACCGCTAACGGAGCGACAAAAACTTTCCGCGAGTAAAATTTTATATTTACAATAGGAACTTTGTCGTGGCCGGGTCAAGAAACTAGGTCGTCAAAAATAGCCGGCTATCCCATCAAATTCTCATGATTGCAGGGAAAACCGGCCGCACTATCAGATGTTTACGTCACATCGCCGGAAGAGACTGGTTGAAGGCAGGTGTCTCTGCATTCGAGGTGCAAACTGAGTTTGGGGACAATCGCTTTGTCAGCCGAACCAGCGCTTCAGCCAGCGCCGGAAGCCGCTTGTGGCCTCGTTGGCACGTTGTTGGGCATTTGCCTTGGCCTGTTCAGCGTTCTCTCCGACATCATCCATAAAATCATCGATCCCTTCGACAACAGGATCAATGCGCTTTTTCTTGAAAACGCTCATGGTGCGGAGCACGAGCAGCGCGAGCGCTGACAGCACGAGGATAAAGATGATGCTGAACCAGGGCACCAGGAGAACGTCCGGACCTTCCACCTCTTCGATATCGATTGCGTTCGGAAAGATCGTGAACAGTTCAATGCGCCAGCCGTAATGCGTGACGGCAATCCAGACCTCACCCTCTTTCTTGGCCAGGTCCTGCGCTTGCGCGGTGATGTTGCTGGAATCGAACTTGAAATAGGGCGGCCAGCCCCAGTCGGTGTCCTCGTTGCGGTAAACGCGAGGTTTGCCGTCCGGCCAAACCGTGTTGATGAAGCGAACATCCCTGGTCCAGTTTGAGTTGGTGCCCGCATCGGGGGCGGCCCAGAACCAGGACGAAGAGCCGATGTCCATTCGTTTTACATCCGTGCCGACGATCCGCACGATATCGCGGCCCGGCAAAGTGTAGTGGGCGAATACCACGATGATCAGCACCAGCGGGATGCCAATGATCCATTTAAGATACTTGATCAATCGTCGTCGTCCTCGTCGTCATCATCGTCACGGGTCTTGGGTATGGCTCCCCAGGGGCCCATGTTCTGACCGAAACCGAAATCCAGGTGGTCTTCCTGCATTCCCGGTTCTGCTCCGAACAGTTCTTGGCGCGTGCCGGCCTTGTCAACCATATATTCTTCGGCAAGAAATTGTGCGACGAAGGTCTTTTTGGGTTCGCTCCAGGTTCGGTACTGGTCGTAGAACGCATCCTTGTGACAGATGAATAGTTGCCTGAAATCGAGTGGCGTCAATTCAGCCAAGAGCCTGTTGACCACCAGCTTGTCCTGGTGATCGCTTGACCTGAAAAGATAAAAGAAGGCCGGATCGTCCGGATCCGGCCAGCTGACTTTTCTGCCGGCGGCCATTCGGCGCACGGTGCTTTCCAATGCATGGTAAGCCTCTGGCAGTTCGGCATGGTACTTTCGCTTGAGGTTGCGCAGGTCTCGCCGTGAGATTTCCGAAAGGTCTTCACCAAGCGATGCGGCCAGGTCGATTGCGATGAAATCGAGTTTCTGGTTGAGGATGTCAATTGCATCGGCACCCAAAACGTCGTGGATGGCCTCGATCAAACCGTTCCTTGTCAGGTAGGTTGCGATCGCTTTGCGGTCCCGAAGTGTCAGCACATACTTGACCGGCAGATCGGAAACGATGTCCACATTTTTGGACGCAACGCACGCGGTACGTTTCACGTCGCGGAAAACATAAAGCCCGCCATAGTGCGAGGTGTGGAAGTTCCCTTCGTCAAAACTTTGCGGTTCCAGCTTCAGCGGTGTGCGGATGATGTCGCCCGTATGTTTGGACAATTCGATCATCTCGGCAATCAGCACATCGTCCCACCAACCATCCGGCTCGCTCATGAACGCATGGATCTTTGACGAGAGTTCGTCGCTGGCCGCAACGTGCGCGCCGACAGTGTCAGCTTCGATTTCGATCTGGCGAATGTCAAAAAGATCCAGCGGCGAGCGGATCGTATATACCGTGTTCAGCAGTTCACCCACCACCGCATCGTGCAATGTCAGCGCAAACAGCTGCTCTTCATTCCGGTCGATGTAACGCCGCAAAATGGTGCGGGAGAAGGAAAAGTGGGCGTTGAGCAAGGGTGCTGTCTTTTGGGCGGTCGACAAGAAGATGAACAGCCGGTTGCACCCGTGCGGATTGAGATAGTTCGGATCGTCCAGCTCGTCACCGATCTCCGGCGAAAACCCGGAGATGTCGATATGGAACTCCTCCAGTTTTGTGGTCTTTCCAGTCAGATGCTCCAGGGCACGGTTGTACCGGCGCACCATGGATGGCGACGTTACCTCCACGAGATTGCCGAACATCAGCCCATGTCTGACCAGACGCATCATAGGCGGGACGTCTCCAGGAAGCGCTTCTTGGCTTCTTCCATACGCTGCATGTCTCTCACAGCGTTTTCGATTGCGGCCTCGTCCGACTTGTCTGCGTAACGGAACTCGCTGTCGGCGTAGCGATTGATCTCCTGGATAACCATCTCGATCGTGATCGGTTGCGCCAGCTCCGCGATCATGGACTTCTTGGTCTCATAGTCCTTGAACAGGAAAAGGTCCGGGTTCTCCATCCATTCGTCCGGCAATTCGAAGTCCATCGCGCGGACCTTGACAGCGTCGGTGATGTTCTTGATCGCACGACCCGTGAAACGCTCGTCTGCTTCTTGAATGGCTTTCAGGTATGTGCCCAGTTTGGCAATGGTATCCAGCGCCCCGATATCGGAACTGATCTTCTGAAACACGTTCAGCAACGCGTCTTCCTGCGGCTGCGAATGGCTGTCATAGGACGCCGCCACGGCTTTCTTGATTGCCTGGGCTTCAAAGAGGTCGTGGTTGCCTACAGGGATCGTGTGGTTCTTGCCCATCAACAGATGCAAGATGTCGATATAGTCTTCACGGCTCTGTGGTCCGTCGACCAGAAAGCGGGCACCGGCACGCTGACGCAAGGCATCGTCGACATTTTCCGGATAGTTGGAAAACATCCCGAATGTACAGTTGCCGCGCACAACCGTATTAGCGCCGGCAAAGCTTTCCATCAAAACTGCCGTTATCTCCAGCTGACCGGCAGATGACTGCCGGTCGCCGCGCTTGCCTGCAAGCTGGTCGATGTCGTCAATCGTGCCGAAGCCGATTACATTCGGGTCGGTCACATTGCGGATGAAAGCCTTGGCGTTCTGGGCCGACTTGCCCTGGTAACTGTCGATGCTTTCCGTTGACAGGTTCTCGTAGCGGAACGGATATCCGGCCACCACACAATATTCATTGACCATGCCGGCCATCATCTGAATGAGCGTGGTTTTACCGGTGCCCGGTTTGCCGTCGCCCATGAAGGTGAAAATGAAACCTCCCAGCTCGGCAAACGGGTTCAGTTTGCGCTCAAAATCATAAGCCATCAGCATTTTTGAGAGCTTCATAGCCTGGTATTTGGCAATGTGATTGCCGACGACTTCCTCGGGTTTCTTGAAGGCCATCGTCAATGTCGTCGTGCGGGCCCGCGCCGATGGCGTGAAGCCGGTAATCTCAAAATCGTCGGCCTCAACCCGATAACGGTCATCTGAGAAGGGCTTCAAAGACGTATTGCCCTCTGCGCGCAGAGTCACCTTTTCCATCAACTGTTCGCAGAACGAGGTGATCAGAGCCACGAGTTGATTATCGGTTTCAACTCCTGCTGAGGCGATTTCCTGGTCGAGCTCCCAGAGGACGCCGTGTAGAGCGAGTTGATCGTTGTCGATCAGGATTTCTTCAACTTCGCCGCACTGGATGTCGGTTTCCCCGCTCTCAGCAGCAAGGCCGGAAAGAAGAAAGTCCGTCATATTTGCGAAGACGTGGAGTGAAATCAGAGACGAGGCGGAAAGAAGTTCCTGAAAGCGCACCTTGTGAGAAGCGTCGAGTGTACCGGCTAGATTGGAGCGTTTGAGGTCTGCAAGGCCTGTCTGTTCGGAGAACTGGTCTGAGGTTACATGCGCCACGGAAAGCGCACGGCGAAGGGCGCGCAAGATGCTTGCCTGCGTCGGCGTCGTCAGAACATCGTCGTCGCTGTCAAGGATGCGCGCCGTCAGCTGGACACCTTCAGGACGTGCTGTTGACCGGGTGACCAGGCCCGGAGTGGTCGAGCGAAACCGGCGCCGGCGACCCAACCCGGGCGAGCGTTCAGGCACCATGTCTGGTTCGCGTCTTGCGGCAATGCGCGGGGTGTGGTCGAACCCTTCAAGCAAGGCTTCCGCAATCTTGTATTTTTCGCGGATCTTGTCTTCTTTCAGTTCCATGAGGTCGTTGGTCAGGGTCACGCGAAAAACCTACCTGTAGCTAAGAATTTTGCCATTCGGACTGACGGCATATTTGCGGATAGGGGCGAACCCAGGTGGGTCGAGTTCTTCCAGCACCTGGTACGGACGTTGAGGCAAGATCAGAGATCGCTGCTGCTGTGTGTGGCCTGCAGTGCCCGTGTCTTCCTGGGCAGTCGCTGCAAGCGGATCCAGCTGAAAAATCTGGCGTTCCACGGTAGAGAAAAAGCCGCCGGGTTCATATTCGATATTGGCAGCCAGCAACGTTTCCGTAGTCCAGGCAAGTGCCCAGTCTTCACCCGGTTTTTGCCCGGCCTGTGCCAGAACTTCACGCAAGGGGCCAGATTGTTGAGTGAAGGTGTGGCTGTACATCGGGCCAACGAAAAAACGTCTCAGGCGTTTCGGGTGTATATCGTCGAAGTCGCGGTCGAAGCCACGTGCAATGGTCAGCAGCTTCAAGGACGCGGCTGATTGGGCCATGAGATGACTTTGGACGCGGGGCCATCGACGCTCGTCCTTGGCCAGCGGTCGCCTGCCGGTGTCTTCAAGGTCTAGAATATAGATCAGCGGGATGTTCTGCTGACTGTCATAAACTGCCCAGTGCAGCCGGTATCGACGCCGTTTGTCGCTCAGATTTCCGGACCATGCGATCCTGGGATCATTGCGCGCCCAAAACAGTTGGCCATTGGCCAGTTCATCATAATACTGACGTTCGGAGGCTGCGAATTGCAGGTTTACCGGAACAGTATTCTCCTGAAGGATATGGTTGACCATCGCCAGTTTCAGGTCGCGCATTGTCGGCAACGATCTTAGATGGTTTTGCGCCTGCATGGCATCATTGGCCATTTGCAGAAGCTCCTGGTAGACCGGAAAGCCGCTGTCCTGACGATCGATACTCAGAAGATGAGGTAACTTGTCAGAAACCCGTCCGGCCAGCAGGTACTTATAGGAAAGCGCCGTGAAGGTTCCTGACAGCCTGTCTAGATAGGCCTGCAGGATCGGGACTTCGCTTGCCAGGGCCGTGTTCTCGGACACAACACTGTCTGCCACGCCCTTCAAGTGCGAGATGATGCGCTCAAACTTGGCGAAGTAGCGCCGCGTTTCATGCGCTTCTTCCAATGTCCTGTGATCAAGGGTCAGGTCCAAGGCTCAGCCCTCAAGACCTAGGCGCCATAGGCGTTTTTGTCGTGCTTGTCGACGATCTGCTGGAACCGGCGAGCAAACCGTTCGTCCGATTTTGCCTTTTCTTCCAGAACTTTGCGGGCAAACACCATGTGATCTTCGTGTGCTTCCATCATGTCCGCCATACGCTGGTTTGTGGCAGATCCGATGGCGGCCATGGCAGATTGCGCTTCCTTGTCGGTCGCAACGCCGATCTCGTTGATCTTGTGGGCGATGTCCTGCTGCTGAGCGGTCTTCAGGGACTTAACAAGGGCATCATAAAGAACCACGCGCTGTTTGGTATCCGTCTGCAGCTTGTTGATCAGGACCATCTGGGTTGCGGCCTGGTTCTGCAGGCTGTCGACCCAGGTTTTGCCTTTTTCGATATAGCGTTCAAGCGTCTGGCTTTCTGCCAGCTTGACCTGTTCTTCCTGAGCAAGGCGATTGTACTCAGCATTTTTTTCCGCAAGCTGACTCTCCAGTTTGGTGCGTTCTGCGGCATCGGTTTCGACGGAGATCTTGTTTTCAAGGGAAATGATGTCCGGGTCCATGGCCAGGATCTTCGCCTTGATGTCTTCGAGCGCCCCAACCGTTTCTTCGCGTTTTGAGAGTGTTTCGCTCAAATTGGTTTCAACGCGCTTGCTGTGTTCGTTCAAGGTGTTGAGCTGTTCCTGCAGCAACTGTCCGATAACGTTGGACTTGGTGATCAAATCCTGCAGCTTGTCGTCGATGCTGGCGCTGCGCATCCGTTCCTGACGAATGCTGTCAGACCGTGCCTTGGAAAAGATCCCGATGAAGCTTTCCCAACCGGTCTTGGACCGCATGGCGTCGAAGTCCTTGGAGAAGGTCGCCGTCACATCGTCAAGCCCCATAATGAGTTCGGCAATGTTGGCGCCCATCAGTTCGGTGTGCGCGTGCACGTCATCCAGTGTGGCGTTTTCGATGTCGATGGAAATGTCCTGGCCGGCATCGAGTTTCGTGCGCGCCGTTTCAATTTTTGAGGTCAGTTCGTCAATCTTCTGACGGGCCGCCGCCACTTCTGTTTTAGACTTTTCAATCTGCGCGTTGAAATCCGCCATTTGACCATTCCCGAAATTGATAATTTTTACGTCTTCTATTTAACAACTCTCCATGGAAATACAATTACAAGGCGCTATCTTCCGCCGGTTAACCCGATTGCAAATCCGGTTGCTGGGTTTGCGTTGTCGTTCTGACTGAATCGCTTTATTGCAGAGTGACTTTCGCAGGCATTGATAAGTGTTATGGCTCGTCCAACAGCGATGGATACACGTCAAGTGACTGAGACAACTTCGGTAATTCAGCCGGGAAAGCTGTTGATATGGCAAAACTGATTGACGTATGTCAGTTCGTTGCGCGACATTGATCTCCTGAAGGAGGAGTGATGGTCAAGCCGACAGTGCATGATATCGCGCGCGAGGCCGGCGTTAGTCTGTCGACGGTCGACCGGGTTCTCAACGGCCGTGCTGACGTGCGGCCAAAAAATGCCGAACGGGTCAAGGCGGCTGTCAGAAAACTCGGATATGTGCGGGATACCAACGCGGCCAATCTTGCCAAGCAAAGGCGATATAGATTTGCATTCGTATTGCCGGAAGGCCCCAATCATCTGGTTGAAACCATTGTGGCTGCCATTCACGAGGCGACATGGGCGCAGGTTGCAGACCGAACCGAATTCCGCATCCTGTCCGTCAATGCCGCGGACCCGCATGCTGTCGTCGACAATCTGAAGGCACTCGATCTGTCATCACTCGACGGTGTTGCGATCATGGTTCCCGAAACCCCGCAGGTCCGCGACGCGATTGCGCATATCAAGAGCGCTGGCATCTATGTTGTGGCGCTTGTCTCCGATTTGCCGAATTCGGGATGCGATTATTTTGCCGGTATAGACAACTTTTCAGCTGGCAAAACCGCCGGTGCACTCCTTGGAAAGTTCCTGCGAAACGAAACAGGCAGCATTCTCGTCGTCACCAATTCAATGGTCGCTCGTGACAGTATCGAGCGCCGTTTCGGGCTTGATGAAGTGCTTTCGGGCGAGTTCCCCCATCTCAAGACACTGCCGACAATCGAGTTTCATGATGACGCGGAGCGTATCCGGGAGACATTGGGTCATGCCGTGCGTTCCAATCCCGACCTCAAAGCGGTCTATTCGATGGGGTCCGGCAATGCGGCCATGCTGGATGCTCTGAGGGCTCAATCCGGGTTGAGCGATCTGATCGCAATTGCGCATGACTTGACCGCCGTGACGCGTCAAGCGCTTCTCGACGGTGAGCTTGACGCGATTATCGCCCAGAATGTCGGTCATCTCGTCCGCAGTGCGATCCGTGTCCTGCGGGCCAAATGTGATGGCGCCGACATCTATGAAGCGCAGGAAAGAATCCGCATCGAGATCATCATGCGCGAGAATCTCTATTGATTTTTGAATTTTGATCTACCGACTTTTTTCGGTTTAGGTGAAATATTTCAATGCACTAAATCAAATCTCGGGGCGGATTTTGGTCATTCTTGAATCAAAAAGAAAGACGTATGTCAGTTTTTGTGTTGACCAGACATACGTATGTCAATTACCGTCGGCGCGCACTTGGAGGAGTGCGTTGCCCCGGCAGGTGCCGGCGCACCACCAATTCGGGAGGATTACATCCATGAAAACTGCGAAGTTATTCGCGGCGACCGCATTTGCCGCCATGAGCGGGCTTTCTGTCTCCAACGCACAGGCTGCCGAGTTGACGCTTTGCTGGGCCGCCTGGGATCCGGCGAACGCTCTCGTCGAGCTGTCGAAGGAATTCGAAGCGGAGTCCGGCCACACAATGAAGTTCGAGTTTGTGCCCTGGCCGAACTTTGCCGACCGGATGCTCAATGAATTGAATTCGGGTGGTAAGCTTTGCGACCTGCTGATCGGCGACAGCCAATGGATCGGCGGGGGTGCGGAAAACGGCCATTACGTCAAGCTGAACGAGTTCTTCGACAAGGAAGGCATCAGCATGGACGATTTTGCTCCGGCAACCGTCTATGCCTATTCAACGTGGCCCAAAGGCACGCCGAATTACTACGCGCTTCCTGCAATGGGCGACGCCAACGGCTGGTTCTATCGCAAGGACTGGTTTGCCCTTCCTGAAATTCAGGAAGCTTTCAAGGCGCAGCATGGGCGTGATCTGGCGCCTCCGAAGACACAGGCAGAACTTCTTGAGATTGCCCAGTTCTTCCAGGGCCGCGAGATCGACGGTCAGACACGCTACGGCGCTGCGATCTTCACCGAGCGTGGGTCCGAAGGCATCACCATGGGCGCAACAAGTGCCATGTATCCTTTCGGTTTCAAATATGAAATGACCCCCGGCAAGTACGACATGGAAGGGGCGGTCAATTCGCCCGAAGCTGTTGCCGGGCTTGAGTTCTACAAAGAACTCTACAAGACCGGAACGCCTCCGGGTTACACCGACAGCTACATGGAACAGTCGCTTGATGCCTTCAAATCCGGTCAGGTGGCAATCGCCATGAACTGGTTTGCCTTCTTCCCCGGTCTCTACGCAGATCCGGACATCGGCGGCGACAAGATCGGTTTCTTCGTGAACCCGGGACAAAACAAGGAAGCCTCGACGCTAGGCGGGCAGGGTATCTCCGTTGTGGCCTATTCGGAGAACCAGGATGCGGCACTTGAATACATCAAGTGGTTTGCTCAGCCATCCGTTCAGAAGAAATGGTGGGATCTTGGCGGCTATTCCTGTCATGTGAGCGTTCTGAACGATCCGGGTTTTGCCGACAGTGCCCCCTTTGCGTCCGACTTCCTTCTCGCCATGGATGGCGTCATGGATTTCTGGCAGGAACCGGCCTATGCCGAGTTGTTGCTGGCTATGCAGAAACGTCTTCATGACTACGTCGTCGCCGACCAGGGAACGGCCAAGGAAGCTCTCGACAAACTGATCGGGGACTGGACCGAGACCTTCGAAGATGAGGGCAAGCTCTAAGCGAGCGAGAACCGCAGGCAGCCGCGTCCAAGGTGGCTGCCTGTCATTGAAAGTCTGGCCCGAGCGGGCTGACCGAATGCGCGCCCGGCCCGCAAGGGAAGCTCCGGTGCGTCCAACGCATCCTGCACAGGTCAGCCTCTTTCATTCTATGGACCTTAAGAAGGGCGTCTTATGTCCGACACTCCCATCGACCGCATAGCCAAGGCGACACCTCCAGGTGTCGCCGGCAAAATCAAAGGGCTTTCTGATCGCGCGATAGCGTGGCTGTTTGTTGCTCCGACGATCTTCCTGCTGCTTGCGGTGAATATTTTTCCGTTGATCTGGACGATCAATCTGAGCTTCACGAATTTTCGCGCCAACAGGCCAAACAGGGAAGTCGATTACATCGGGCTGCGCAACTACGAGCGCATCCTGACGGATGGCGACATCTGGCTGACGATGCAGGCAACGGCTCACTTCCTGTTCTGGACGATCTTCCTTCAGGTTCTGATCGGCTTCACCCTTGCCTGGCTGATCAATCGCAAGTTCAAGGGGAATGATCTCTGGACGACGCTGATCGTCCTGCCGATGATGCTGTCTCCGGCAGTGGTCGGCAATTTCTGGACGTTTCTCTATCAGCCGCAGATCGGCCTGTTCAACTACGGAATCTCCTTTCTCACCGGCGTCGATCCTTCCTCTTTCCAGATGATCGGCGATGTCGCTCTCGCGCCCTGGGCAATTGTGATTGTCGACACCTGGATGTGGACGCCTTTCGTCATGCTCATTTGTCTGGCGGGGCTCCGGTCGATACCTGACTATATCTATGAAGCAGCGGAAATTGACCGCGCCAGCCGTTGGCGCCAATTCTGGACGATCACCGTTCCAATGGTGCTGCCGTTCCTGATGCTGGCTGTGCTCTTCCGCGGCATCGAGAACTTCAAGATGTTCGATCTGGTCGTCCAGCTGACAGGTGGCGGCCCCGGTTCGGTCACGGAACTCACCTCCATCAACCTGAAGCGCGAAGCCTTCGAGAAATGGCGAACTGGATATGCGTCCGCCTACGCGATCATCCTGTTCGTGACTGTGTTCGGTCTGGCTTCGATCTACGTGAAGGCGCTTAACAAGGTGAAAGAAAGATGAGCAGCTATTCCATCACAGAACCGTCTGCGCGACAGAAGTGGGTGGCCGGCTCTCTTGTCATTGCTTACGCGGTAATCACGCTTCTGCCGCTTGTCTGGATCCTGACAACAGGCTTCAAGTCGCCGAACGACGCCATTGCCTATCCACCGAAAGTGGTCTTCGAGCCTTCCCTGGAAGGGTACGTGAACCTTTTCACGACGCGAACACGCGTCACTCCGGAACAGCTGGAAGCGCTTCCGCCACCTGCGACCTGGTACGAGGAAATCGTGCGGGACCGTGACATGGTGATTGCCGGTCCGTCCCGCTACGGCGAACGCTTCCTCAATTCCGTGATCATCGGCTTCGGATCCACTTTTCTGTCGGTTTTCCTGGGAACGCTTGCCGCCTATGCCTTCTCGCGTTTCAAGGTGCCGTTGAAGGATGATCTCCTGTTTTTCATCCTGTCGACCCGGATGATGCCGCCAATTGCCGTCGCCATTCCCATCTTCCTGATGTTCCGCACCCTGGGGCTCTCCGACACGCATCTCGGCATGATCCTGCTCTATACGGCCGTGAACATTTCTCTGGCCGTCTGGCTGCTCAAGGGCTTCATCGACGAAATCCCGAGAGAATACGAGGAAGCGGCGCTGATCGACGGCTACACGCGGTTCCAGGCCTTTTACAAAGTGGTGTTGCCACAGGCGGCAACCGGGATCGCATCAACAGCCATCTTCTGTCTGATCTTTTCCTGGAATGAATATGCCTTTGCAGTTCTGCTGACATCGGGTACGGCCCAGACAGCCCCTCCATTCATCCCGACCATTATCGGTGTCGGCGGCCAGGACTGGCCGGCGGTCGCAGCTGGGGCAACGCTGTTTCTGGTTCCGGTCATGGTTTTCACGGTTCTTCTCCGCAAGCATCTCCTGCGCGGCATAACCTTCGGAGCGGTACGCAAATGAGTGAATTTGTCAGCGGTTTGGCCCGCTTTCGCCGCGGGTCGTGGGAAATGCTCGCATCCATCCTGATCGCGGTCGGCGTGATCATGCTGATGCAACCGCTTTTCCTCTGGGCCTACACCTATTCCTTCATAGTCACGCTGACCGGAACGGTGATGTTCATCGTTGTCAGCCATTTTCCGGAGTAACCGTCATGGCTGAAATCGTGATCAGGAACCTCAGAAAGGAATTCGGCGACTTCACGGCCGTGCAGTCTTCTTCCTTCAAGATCGAGGACGGCGAGTTCTTCATGCTGCTAGGCCCATCCGGCTGCGGCAAGACAACGACCCTGCGCATGATCGCCGGGCTGGAACTGCCAACCTCGGGCGAGATCTATATCGATGGGGAGGAAGTTGGGCAGAAACCGGCGAGCAAACGGGACATCGCCTTTGTCTTCCAGATGTTTGCGCTCTATCCGCACATGAATGTGCGCAAAAACATCAGCTATCCATTGATCAGTCAGGGCATGCCCAAGAGCCAAGTGAAAGAGAAGGTCGGCGAAGTCTCCAGGATCCTGGGGATCGAGGACATTCTCGACCGCCCGGTTGGCGGCCTTTCCGGTGGCGATCGCCAGCGTGTGGCGTTGGGCCGGGCGATTGTCCGCGATCCCAAGGCGTTCATGATGGACGAGCCGCTTGGGGCTCTTGATGCGGAATTTCGCGAACGGATGGCAGAAGAGCTGCGTGCACTGCACGACAGGATGAACGCCACCACGGTTTACGTAACGCATGATCAGCTGGAAGCCATGCAAATGGGTGACAAGATTGTCGTCATGAATCATGGCGTGATCGAGCAATTCGGCACGCCACAGGACATCTACGACAAGCCTGCCTCCATGTTCGTTGCGGATTTCATAGGGTCGCCCTCGATGAATTTCCTGCGTTTCCACGGTGAGGTTCATGCAGGCTCTTCGTCGGTGCAGATGCATCATGAGGATCTGGCTGTTCCGATGCTTCAAGAGCCTTTTGAGGGCGACATGGTCTTCGGTATCCGGCCTGAGCACATATCCTTGACGGACAATGCCGGTTTCCGCAGCGAGGTTCTTGCAGCTGAGTATCTCGGCACAACACAAATCGTGACGCTTAGATCGGCCAGCGGAGAACTGAAAGCCCGGATACCGTCCGACAAAAAAGTGCGTGCAGGTGAACATGTCGGGCTGGACTTCAACGGGTCCACGGTAACCCTGTTCGACAACCAGTCGGGTCGCGCATTGAGGTCCTCACTGAACGAAGGAGTGCTGGCCCATGGCTGAGGTTAAACTTGCCAATCTGTCAAAGGCATTCGGTGACACGCAGGCCGTTCACGATGTCACGATGACGATCGCAAACGGGGCTTTTGTGACCCTGCTTGGACCGACCGGAGCCGGAAAGACCACAATCTTGCGTCTGATCGCGGGTCTGGAGCAGCCCGATCAGGGTGACATCATGATCGGTGGTCGTTCCGTGGCCAGCGACACGCCGGCACAGCGCAATGTCGCCATGGTTTTTCAGCAGTATTCGCTGTATCCGCATCTCAGCGTGCGTGACAATCTGGCATTTCCGCTTCGCTCGCCCTTGTTGAAGACGCCCAAAGAGGAAGTCGACAGGAAAGTTGCGGAAGTGGCGGATGTCCTGAAGATTTCCCACAAGCTCAACAACAAGGCGACCAATCTGTCCGGCGGCGAAATGCAGCGCGTATCGATAGGTCGCGCCCTTGTGCGCTCGCCTTCCATCTATCTTATGGATGAGCCGCTGAGTTCGCTCGATGCCAAGCTGAGATCGGACCTCAGGATAGAACTGAAGCGCATTCAGGAAAGCCTTGGCGCCACGATGCTCTATGTGACGCACGATCAGATCGAGGCGATGACCATGGCAACCCATGTCGGGGTGCTCGACGAAGGACGCCTCGTCCAGTTTGGAACGCCGCGGGAAATCTACGAAGACCCGGTCAATCTTTATGTCGCCGGACGTTTGGGACAACCGCGGATCAATGTGTTGCCAGCCGACATGTTCGCCGGAGCGCCGTCGGGTGCCAAAACCATCGGGCTTCGTCCGGAGCACATTGCGCAAGGTGAGGGAAAACCATCGCAGATCAGGCGCGTTGAGCATCTCGGCGACCAGACACGCCTGCATTTGTCGCTTGAAGGGCATGAGATCGTCACGTTGTCGGAAAACCGCGCGACATATGAAGCCGGCGACACGCTTGCCATCCAGCCACGCAATCCACTGTTTTTTGACGCCAGCGGCGCCAGAATTGCCTGAGGAGACGGGACATGAAGCAGTTTATCAACACCAAGGAAACGCTCGTCACTGAAGCGATTGACGGGACGCTCAGAACGGCTGGCGGACGACTGGCCCGACTGGATGGCTATCCTCATATCAAGGTTGTCGTGCGCACCGACTGGGACAAGTCGAAAGTGGCGCTTGTTTCCGGTGGTGGTTCTGGTCACGAACCCAGCCACGCGGGATTTGTAGGCCAGGGCATGTTGACGGCCGCTGTCTGCGGCGAGGTCTTTGCGTCTCCCTCGGTCGACGCGGTGCTGGCAGGAATTCTGGCCGTGACAGGCAAGGCGGGTTGTCTGCTCATCGTGAAAAACTATACGGGAGACCGCCTCAACTTTGGTCTCGCAGTTGAACGTGCGCGAGCATTCGGTCTGAAGGTCAATATGGTCATTGTTGATGATGACGTGGCCTTGCCGGATCTGCCCCAGGCCAGGGGCGTTGCCGGCACATTGTTCGTGCACAAGATTGCCGGGGCTCTGGCCGATCAGGGCGCTGACCTGGATACGATCACGGCTGCCGCGGAGCAGGCCATCAAGGGCGCTATTTCCATTGGCATGTCACTCGACACGTGCACAATTCCGGGGTCGCCGAAGGAAGACAGGATTGCTCTCGGTAAAGCCGAACTCGGCCTGGGCATCCACGGCGAAGCCGGCATCGAACAGGTAGAGTATTCCAACGCCAAGGCTGCCATGGCCATGGTGGTTGAACGACTGGCGCCGAGCCTTGCGCCCGGACCACATGTTGCGATCCTGAACAATCTTGGCAGTACGACACCTCTTGAAATGTCGGTGCTTCTTGAAGAGATGACGGCGTCTCGGATTGGCAGTCAGATACGCTGGGTAATCGGCCCGGCGGCGATGATGACTTCACTTGATATGCATGGATTTTCCGTCTCGCTGTTGCCGGTCGGAAAGGCCGAGGAAGCGTTGCTGCAAGCTCCTGTGGCGCCATGGGCGTGGCCGGGATGCCTTGCTCTTGGCCCTGTTTCCGTGCGGCCACTGCCGGACGGGTTGTCCCCGATCCAGCCGTTACCGTCGAAAAACCCGGAAACCCGAGCATTCATCGAGCGGTGCTGCAACATCCTGATTGCCGCCGAAGAGGACCTGAATGCACTCGACGCAAAATCGGGTGACGGCGACACCGGAAGCACGCTGGCAACAGCCGCCCGCGCCTTGATCCAGGCCCTGGATCGACTGCCGCTTGCCGACCTGACCCAGCTTTATCGTGCGGTGGGACTGGAGCTTAGCCAGACCATGGGCGGGTCGTCCGGGGTGTTGCTCGCGATTTTCTTTGCGGCTGCAGGCGATGCGTCTTCCAGTGGCCATGGCGCAATCGGCGCTTTGAAGGCGGGGCTTGACCGTATCATGCAAGTCGGTGGAGCTGGGCCGGGTGATCGCACGATGATCGACGCCTTGATGCCGGCTCTGAATGCCCTTGAGAACGGTATCGGGGCCGCCGCTGCAGAGGCGCGACAGGGAGCTGATGCCACGGCGCGGATTACACGAGCCCGGGCAGGGCGGGCGTCTTATATATCAGAGGCAAATCTGTCGGGTCACAATGATCCCGGCGCTGAAGCGGTTGCGCGTCTGCTCGAGCAATTGGCCGAAGCACCGGCTTTGACTTCCCAGTCGGCTTGATGTCCGACCCCTTCCGGCCGGTGCCGGCAACGGTTGCCGGCCGGACTTTTCGTCTTTCTGTTCCTGGCGGCAAAAAGTCGCCATCTCCTTCTTGCGTGCCCGCCCCGTCAGACCTGTGTGGACCCGAGCAATTCGGTCTTCTGTCGACATAAGCCAATCAGGGTCTTGCCAATGCGCTCAATTCATCACAAACTCCGGCAAATTTGTCAGGTAGCTGTGATGTTTTATGAGGCATATCGATCAGATCCGTGATCCTGCAAAGCGTCCGCTTTTCCAGACCCGCGCGCGTGCGCTGGGCTTTTGGTGTTTTAGTCTTGAAAAAAGTTATGAAGTATAACTATTATAGTTCATCACTTGATCGGATAGGAGGAATCCGGTCTTGTTTTTTGAAGTTGATCGAACAGGGAGGACATAATGATCAACTTGCATAAGAAGTTTGCAAGGCTGGCCGTGGCGGCCACAGTTTCCGCTATTGCCCTTGCGGGCACGGCGTCCAGTACGGTTGCGCAGGAAGTTACACTTCGCCTGCATCAGTTTCTGCCGGCGCAAGCGAACGTTCCCAAAAACGTGCTTGACCCTTGGGCCGACAAGATTGAGGCTGAGTCCGACGGTCGTATCAAGATCGAGCGCTATCCGGCCATGCAGCTGGGCGGCAAGCCGCCGGAGTTGATCAACCAGGTGATCGACGGTGCCGTCGACATTGTCTGGACGGTGGCTGGGTATACGCCGGGCCGCTTCCCACGCGCGGAAGTGTTCGAGCTTCCGTTCACCATGACCGATGCTGAGTCGATGTCCAGGGCCTACTGGAAGCTGGCTGATGAAACCATGATGGATGAGGACTTCAAGCTGTTCAAACCGCTTGGTCTTTGGGTCCACGGCCCGGGTGTCATCCATTCCAGCAAGCCAATCACCACACTTGACGATCTGAACGGGGTCAAGCTGCGTGCACCGACACGCGTGACGAACAAGTTGTTCTCCAATCTTGGAGCAACACCTGTCGGCATGCCTGTCCCGGCGATTCCGGAAGCGCTCAGTAAAGGCGTGATCGACGCGTCCGTTATTCCCTGGGAAGTTGTCGGTGCGCTCAAGGTGAATGAACTTGTCGGAAATCACACCGAGTTCCCAGGTGATGCGCTCTACACCACGTCTTTCATCTTTGCGATGAACAAAGACAGATACGACGCGCTGCCGGATGACCTGAAAGCCATTATTGATGCGAATTCCGGTGAAGATTTCTCTGCGTTTGCTGGTAAGCAGATGCAGACAGATGATGCCGGACCGCGTGCTGCTGCCGTGGAGCGTGGCAACAACATCATCACGCAAACGCCAGAACAGATTGCCGAGTGGCGCGCAGCCGCGCAAGGCACTATCGACGAGTGGATTGCCGAGATGGATGCCAAAGGCATTGACGGCAAAGCGCTGAAGGATCGTGCGGCCGAATTGATGGCCAACTGACGAAAACCTTGCAAACGCCCCCGGACGCCTGTGTTCCGGGGGCTCTTTTCCCACAGGACACGGATACATGCTGTCTCAATTGGTGGAGCGTCTGGCGCGCTTCATGGCGATCCTTGGCGGATTGGTGCTGACCGGGCTCATTGCCCTGACTTGCGTCAGTGTTCTCGGCAGAGGTCTAAACACGCTAGGACATTCCGGCTTCCTGACTTCGCTATCAGAGAGTGGCGCCAAAGCCTTGATCGCGACCGGCGTCGGCCCCGTTCAGGGTGACTTCGAGCTCTTGGAAGCAGGTATCAGTTTCACGATTTTCGCCTTCCTGCCGATTTGCCAGTTACGGCGCGGCCACGCGACTGTCGATGTGTTCTCAACCGGGTTTCCGCATTGGCTGAACAGGTTCTTGGAGACCTTCTGGGAAGTTCTGTTGAGCGCTTTGATCCTGTTGATCACCTGGCGGCTCTTTGTCGGCATGCAGGACAAGATGCGTTACGAAGAAACCACCTTCATTTTGCAATTCCCGGTCTGGTGGGCATTTGCCTTCAGCTTCGGTGCTGCTTTTGTCGCCTCGGTGGTGGCGGTCTATTGCGCCGTTGCACGGATGACTGAACTCGTCACGGGCCGCAGGCTCTCATCAGATGCTGAGGGGGAAGTCCATTGAGCCTTCTGGAACTCGGTTATCTGTCCTTTCCCATTCTGTTGGTCCTGATTTTCCTGCGGGCCCCTATTGGCCTAGCGATGATGATTTGCGGGCTCGGTGGGCTCTGGCTTGCGACCGGAACGCCGAATGTCTTTCTGTCCAAGCTGAAGAGTGAAACCTACTCGACCTTTTCCAGCTATTCGCTGACGATCATTCCAATGTTCCTGCTCATGGGACAATTCGCTACGCATTCGGGAATGTCGTCGTCGCTGTTCAAGGCTGCAGAGAGCTGGCTGGGGCATCGCAAGGGCGGTGTCGCAATGGCCGCGGTTGGTGCCTGCGCCGGCTTTGGCGCAATCTGTGGCTCCTCGCTTGCCACTGCAGCTACCATGAGCCGGGTGGCACTCCCGGAACTGCGTCGCTACGGCTATTCCGGCGGCTTCTCCACCGCCACATTGGCCGCCGGCGGCACGCTCGGCATTTTGATCCCGCCATCAGTGATCCTGGTGATCTATGCGATCCTGACAGAGCAGAACATTGCCAAGCTGTTTCTGGCCGCCTTCATTCCAGGCATTCTGGCGGCAATCGGCTACATGATCACCATTTCTATCTATGTTCGGCTCAATCCGGCGGCAGCCGGAACCCGTGAGCCTGTTCCCTATGCAGAGCGCATGCGCGCCATGCTCGAAGTCTGGCCGGTCCTCCTCGTTTTCGGACTGGTTGTCGGAGGCATTTATCTTGGCTGGTTCACACCAACGGAAGGCGCGGCCGTCGGTGCGGCGGGCACTGGTGTTTTGGCGCTCTTGTCCGGCAATCTTACCTGGAAGATGTTCATCGACAGCATGATCCAGACCGCCATGAGCACCGCGATGATATTCTTCATCATTCTCGGGGCCGGCTTCTACAATGGTTTCCTGGCGCTTAGTCAATTGCCGCAAGAACTCAGCGGCTGGGTTGTCGGCCAGGGCTTCAGCCCATGGATGGTGCTGACGCTGGTGCTGTTGTTCTATCTGGCTTTTGGCTGCCTGATGGACAGTTTGTCGATGATCCTTTTGACCATTCCGATCTTTTTTCCCGTGATCAGCGCGCTTGATTTCGGAATGAGCCCGGAGCATGTCGCGATCTGGTTCGGGATCATTGTACTGATTGTTGTCGAGGTGGGTCTGATCACGCCGCCGGTCGGCATGAACCTCTTCATTATCAATGCCATGGATCGGTCCACGCCGATGAAGGAAACCTACAAGGCCGTCTTGTGGTTTGTAACGTCGGACATTGTCCGGGTCATTATCCTGGTGCTGTTCCCCTCCATCACCCTGTTCCTTCTGGGCGGCTAGGCCGCCCTGCCATTGGGGATGTCGGAGTGTGAAAATAGATATGGAACATAACAATGATAGCTCACACTGAATCGGAGCAGGTGAGATGCGGATAGCGCAACCTGTAGTGCTTGTGAATGAAGGTGGCAGCGGCCTTGGCGCTGCCACCGTCCGCCGCGTCTGGGACAGCCGGAAGAAATTGCACTGATGGCAGAACAGATCGTCACCAACCCGTTTCTCAATGGAACGACCATCCGGCTTGAGGGCGCGGTGCTCCTGCCGCGGCGTTGAGGACATTCTGATGAACGATCCGATCTTGAACATTGTGGTAAACGGCGACGTCGCCACCTTGACGATGAACCGCCCTGACAAGCGCAATGCCATGTGCGACGACCTGCTTGAAGCAATCGAGAGCTTCTTCTCAAACCCGCCGAAAACCGTGAAGGCGGTGGTCATAACGGGGACTGCCGGTCACTTCTGCTCCGGACTGGATTTGAGCGAACATGTCGCTCGAGACGCGGAAGGCACCATGCACCATTCCCGCGGGTGGCACACGGTGATGGACAGGATCCAGTTTGGGGGATTGCCGGTTGTCTCCGCGATGTTCGGGGCTGTTATCGGGGGCGGCCTGGAACTGGCATGCGCAACGCATGTCCGTGTTGCTGAAACATCCACCTTCTTTCAGCTTCCGGAAGGGCGCCGCGGCATATTCGTGGGCGGAGGAGCTTCGGTTCGTGTCGGACGGATACTGGGCGCCGATCGCATGACCGAAATGATGCTTACGGGCCGGAAATATGACGCTGGCGAGGGACAGTCTCTGGGTCTGACCCACTATGTTGTCGATCCGGGTGAAGCCCTGGCGAATGCACAGGATCTTGCCCGCAAAATCGCGTCGAATGCGCCACTGTCGAATTACATCATGATCCAGGCGCTGTCGCGCATTTCCGACATGTCAAAGGCTGATGGCCTTTTTACCGAAAGCCTGTGTGCCGCACTCACGCAGACAAGCCCGGATGCAATTGAGGGCCTGGCCGCCTTTATCGAAAAACGCAGTCCGAAATTCAGGTGATGTCATGAAAAAACCAGCTGCCGATATCGAAACAGAAGACACAGTTGTCCACGTCAACGACAGGACGTTGCGATCTTTTCACGGATATCAGATGAAGCGAACCTTCAATGTCATCCAATCGGACCTTAGCCGAACCCTGAAACCGCTTGAACTGAGAATGCTCACCTATACGGCGCTGGTTCTGATTGTGGATAATCCGGGGCTCCGCCAGTCGCAACTGGCAGAAGCCATGGATATCGAACGGCCCAATCTGGTGGTGATTGTCGATGAGCTGGAGCGCAGAGGTCTGGTCTTGAGAGATCGATTGCCCAACGACCGGCGGGCTTATGCGCTCAAGGCAACGGCAGCCGGGCATGACCTGTGCAAGCAAGCGCTTTCAGTTGTTGCAGCGCATGAAACCGCGCTTCTGAAAGGCCTCGGTCCGGATGAGAAGGCAGTTGCCCTCAAAGTTCTTCAGGTGATCGAGGCAAACCGTCAGCGTGATCGCTGACGCGTGTGCCTGCAGGAAAAGTCATGAAACGCACGACAGATTTCCAGTCGCATTCGGTCAGCCGGGAAAATCGTCCGGACGGGTCCATTCTGCTGCGTTCCAACCATCAGCTCAGTTCCAGCGTTGAGCGGACAGGCGACTGGCTGCATCAATGGGCAGAAGAAGCTCCCGGGCGTGTGTTCCTGGCGGAACGCAATGGAGCCGGTTGGCGTGAAGAGACTTACGAAACCACACTGGCAAAGGTGCGCTCGGTCGGCGCTGCGCTTCTTGCCCGTGGTATGGACCGGCAAACGCCAATTCTCGTCATGTCCGGAAACAGTGTCGATCATGGTATCCTGGCACTCGCCGCCCAGTATGTCGGTGTGCCGCTGGTTCCGGTAGCTGAACAGTATTCACTGGTCCATGGGGCACACGGCCGCTTGCGGGATGTCATTCATCTGATCAAACCGAAACTTGCCTATGTGATCGATCAGGACCAGTTCCAAGAAGCGCTGAGCCTTCAGGAACTCTCCGGCGTTGAAATTGTTGCTAGCCGCCCGTCGACCCGTGCAGGCGCAGAAAAGGTCACGAAATTTGCTGACCTTCTCAAAGGGGACGGGGCCGTTGATGTTGATGCGGCTTTTGCCGACGTCACGACCGATACGGTTGGAAAAATCCTGATGACCAGCGGCTCGACCTCGAGCCCGAAAGGGGTGCTGACGACCCATCGCATGATGTGCGTCAACCAGGCTCAGCTGGCGGACGCCTTGCCGTTCCTGCGCAAACGTCCTCCGGTCATCGTTGACTGGCTGCCCTGGAACCACGTTTTTGGCGGATCCCACAACTTCAACATGATGCTGGCCAATGGCGGCAGTTTCTATATCGATGACGGCAAGCCCGTGAAAGGGCTCTTCGAGAGGACGCTGGAGAACCTTCATCTGATAACCGGCACACTTGCCTTCAATGTTCCGTTGGGTTTCGGCATGTTGCTCGATGCGCTGCGGAAAGACAAAGGCTTCCGGCACCGCTTTTTTCAAGATCTGGATCTGATCTTCTACGCAGGCGCTTCGCTGCCACAGGACGTGTGGTCCGGACTGGAGCAGATGGCTTTGAACGAAAAGGGCGAAGTGCCGCTAATGACGTCGTCCTGGGGACTGACCGAAACAGCACCATCTGCAATGATGCAGCAGGAACCCGCTCCGTGTTCAGGGATTGTCGGGGTGCCTGTCAATGGCGTTACCTTGAAGCTTCTACCTGATGAGGACATGCGCTGCGAAGTCCGGATCAAAGGGCCAAGCGTCATGCCCGGTTATTTCGAGGACCCGGAAAAGACCAAAGTTGCTTTCGACGAAGAAGGATATTTCATCACCGGTGATGCGATGGTCTTTCTGGACGCTGAAGATCCCGACAGAGGGATGCGTTTCGATGGCCGTATTTCCGAGGACTTCAAATTGCAGTCGGGAACCTGGGTCCGCGTTGCACAACTGAAGCTCGACATGCTGTCGGCTCTTGCTCCCCTGGCGGCCGACTTGGTCGTGACCGGTGCGGATCGCACCGAGATCGGTGTGATGATTTTTCCGAACTTGTCCGAATTGACCCAAGCGGGGTTTCAGTTGTCGGAGGAACGCGGTGCTTATCGGTGCGACCTGTTGCAAGGAGAAATTCACCGGCGGCTTGCGGAGCGCGCGCGGACTGTCAGCGGCAGTTCAGCAAGGGTGTCGCGCGCAATTGTTTTATCCGCACCCCCATCGGGGGCGGAAGGTGAAATGACCGCCAAGGGCAATTTGAATATCCGCAGGGTTCTGACTCGCCGCGCAACGTTGCTTGAGCGGCTTTATTCCGACGATGACCCCGCGACGGTGAGGCTATAGGGAAGGCACGAGATGGTCGATATCAGCAAGGTCCGCGCAATCGATATTCACACGCATGCCGAAGAGCCCTGTGGTTGCCATACCGATGACGGCTATGACGACCTGCAGGCAACCATGGCCGAATACTTCCGGGCACCATGGAAACATCCACCAACCGTGCCGGAAACGGCGGCGCATTACCGTGCGCAAAATATCGCCGCGGTTATTTTCCCCGTCGATGCGGAACGCGAGACCGGATATCGCCGCTACAAGAATGAAGAAGTCGCCGAGATCGCTGCGGATAATGATGACGTCCTGATCCCTTTTGCGTCCATCGATCCGCACAAGGGCCGGATGGGCGCACGTGAAGCGCGCCGGCTGATACGTGAATTCGGCATCAAGGGGTTCAAGTTTCACCCGACCATGCAAGGGTTTTTTCCCAATGACCGCATGGCTTATGAACTTTATGAGGCCATTGCGGAATCTGGTGGCATCGCACTGTTCCACACGGGTCAGACTGGCGTTGGCAGCGGCATGCGGGGAGGCAACGGCATGCGGCTGAAATACTCCAATCCGATGTATATGGACGATGTTGCAGTTGATTTCCCGGACATGAAGATCATTCTCGCACACCCGTCCTTTCCCTGGCAGGAAGAAGCGTTGGCGGTCGCCCAGCACAAACCCAATGTTTATATTGACCTGTCTGGATGGTCGCCGAAATACTTTCCCGAAATTCTGGTCAAGTATTGTAATTCGATCTTGAAAAAGAAGGTTTTGTTCGGCTCGGACTGGCCAATGATAACGCCTGAACGTTGGCTGTCCGATTTTGAAAAGATCGCCATCAAGGACGAACTGCGTCCCGACATCATCAAAGGCAATGCAGCCCGCCTCCTAGGCCTTGCCTGACCAGGCACTGGTGCGTTTGTCTGATTCTGGTTTCTATAGAATTGCCCGTTTTTTGGCCGAAATCAGAATTCGGTTTTGTCCCGACTTCGTTGGTCCTCTACCATTTTGTCCTTGTATATTGTCCCTAGACGCGCGCTCGCCCTCCAAGGACGGGCCCTTTTTATTGGAATCTCGTAATCAGGATCATCTCGGTCGAGTATTGAAAGAACAAGACTCGAAGCCGATGAAAAATTGCATCGCGAAGCCCACTTGCCATCCGGCCCCACAATGCCGGCTGGCCCTTTCGCAGCTTCTTGTGCGGGGGTGGCTGCACTAATCCAGAAGCAGTTTAGGCCTGCGTGCGCCTGAATTGCTCTCTGGAAGTGTTCTGGTATTCCGTAGGAGCCAAATAGAACGGCATCGGCGCCGCGCTTTTCGTAATCCATAAAAACTTCCGGAAATTGACATTCGATGCAGAGCGCGCAACCAAACCGATATCCGTCCACACTGAAAAGCACAGGATGCCGCCCTGGTGTGTACCAGTCTTGGATTTCAGAGTTGGATAGGAAACGCTTGTCATACCTAGTAAGAAGATCGCCGCGATCTGAAAGGACATAGAGACTGTTGTGAGGTCTGGTTGTTTCTGAGAGCCGATGAGCTCCACCAACAACAGCGTAGAGTCCTAATTTTCCGCACAATTCTGCGATGCCGCGCAGCTCTTTCTCTTGCCTGGCCCAGTCAAACGAAGACCAACACTCCGGCGAAGCAATTTGTGCTTTTGAGTATCCCGAAAGAGCACCTTCGCAAAAGTTTACCAGGCGAACTCCTTGCTCGGCGGCATCCGACAAAGCCTGCCTAATCGCACTTGCATTTGAGGATATGTCTTTCGAAACGATGGTTTGGGCAGTGGCAATCTTCAATGTCCAACTCCCGAATCAAGGAACGACGCTTGTGTATCTCTAACACTCGTCTTGCCAGTACGTTTGGATTAGCTCGGATGGAACCGAGTGTCCTGTTATCGCGGTTGCGGACGCACCGTGTGAGTGAAGCAGTACCGTTGGCGGCGTGTATAGGCTTTGTAAAACGGGTTCATCGTGAGCATCTTTCTGACATTGATCTAAAGCGTTGCCACATCACTGAGCTTGATTGGCGAGCACGCAGGGGTATTACTCTCGATTGCCGGGTCGCGAGACTCAGCTTCCCTCGGCGCAGGCTCGCGCTCAAAACAAGACAGGGTTCGCCGGTATGCATCCCCTCAACCTGGACCAATTGAGAGCGTTTCTGGCGGTTGTCCGGCACGGCGGTGTCAACAAGGCAGCGCAGACCCTGAGCCTGACACAGCCGGCTGTCACCACCCGGCTCAAACGACTGGAAGAAGGGCTTGGAACAGAACTCTTCGAACGCTCACCCGGCCGACTGAAACTGACCAAGCGGGGCGAGATGCTTCAAACCTATGCCGAGCAGTTTGAAAGACTGTCCGACAAGGTGGAAGAGACCGTCGTTGCCAAGGATGGCATCAACCGGCATTTGCGTATCGGAGCGTCTGAAACGATTGCCCAGTGCTGGTTGCCGGATCTCGTTGCGGAGCTGCATTCTGAATTTCCAAATCTTGTCGTCGAGATCAATGTCGATATCTCGGTGAACCTGCGCGCCGGGCTTCTTGATCGCGAAATTGACCTTGCGCTACTGCTCGGTCCCGTTTCGGAATATTCCGTCGACAATGTCGAATTGCCGGGCTTTGATCTGGCCTGGTACGCACCCGTCGGAACCATCGCCGACGGAAAGGCCGGTGAGGCTTTGATCCGGGAAAAACCGGTGATCACCTATGCGCGTCATACACGTCCTTATCGGGAACTGAAAACGGCACTTTTTGAGCGGATTGCGCCGGACGTTCGCATGTTTCCATCATCTTCTTTGTCTGCCTGCTTCAGGCTGGTTGAGGCCGGGCTTGGGGTTGCCGCTTTGCCAAGGGTAATGGGTCAACCTTATGTCGACCAGGGGCGCATCGCGGAATTTGATCCCGGCTGGGTGCCCGAGGCCCTTTCGTTTTCGGCAAGTTATCTCGGGGATCCACGCAGTCACTTGGTGGCAGCCGCTGCTCAAAAGGCATTGCTGGTCGCGCTTGCTTATGATGGGTATAAAAATACTTTATAAAAAATGCTAAAAAGTTTGAATTTGAATTTATAGATCAACTGCGGGAGCCTCCTTGGCGAAAGGAGGCCCATGGTGTCGAGTTACGAAATCCTGCGGAAAGAGCCAGCTGAAACCGTGCGCCGGTACATCCGGAGCGGCGGCTATGCCTCCCACACGGCTGGACTTGGCAAGGACCTGCTTCAAGCCAACCTTGCGATCATGCCGGAAGAATTTGCGCTCGACTTCATGCGGTTCTGTCAACGCAATCCCAAGCCGTGTCCGCTGATCGGCGTCTCCGACACCGGCAACCCGATGATGTTCACACTCGGACATCACATCGACATTCGAACGGATGTCCCGGCTTACAACATCTACCGAAATGGGCTGCTGTCGAGCACGGTCGCTGACCTAACGTCGCTTTGGAGCGACACGCTGGTTGCATTTGCTATCGGCTGCTCATTCACGTTCGAACACGCGTTGATCGAAGAGGGTATCGATCTCTGGCACATTTCCAACAACACCACGGTTCCCATGTTCAGGACATCACTAAACACCGTGCCTGCAGGGCGTTTTCAGGGTCCGATGGTTGTGTCGATGCGGATGATCCCGGATCAGAGGGTCTCAAATGCCATTGAAATCTCGGCCCGGTATCCCCTGGCGCACGGTTCACCTGTCCATATTGGTGATCCGGCCCTGATCGGCATCAACGATATAGGTACACCCGACTGGGGCGATCCGGTGCCGATCCAGACCGGACATACACCCGTGTTTTGGGCATGCGGCGTCACTCCGCAAGCCGTTATTCAAGACGCTGCGCTGCCGATCTGCATCACTCACAAGCCTGGCCACATGTTGATCACCGATATTCCGAACGACGCTGAAAATCCAATTATAGCAACAACAACAATGTAGACTTCCAACCTTCACGGAGAGGACCCATGAAAAGACTTCTGATTTCCCTCATGTCGAGCGCCGCCATTGCAACCCCGGTGATGGCAGAAAGCCTGTCCGTTGTCGGCAGCTGGTCCAGCTTGCCGTTGCATAAGGAATATGAGGCGCCGTTCTGGCAGACCACATTGCCTGAAGCTTCAGGCGGCAACCTTCAGACAACGGTGACCACTCATAATCAGATGAACCTCGGGGTCGGTGAAGTCTTTCGTCTGCTGGGGCAGGGCGTTTTCGATGTCGGCATGACCGTCGGCGATTACGCTGTGGCCGATGCACCGGAACTTGAAGGTCTTGATGTTCCGCTGGTCGCCATGTCCGCGGACAAGGCGGAAGCGGCCGTGAAAGCGGCGCGGCCGATGGTCGACGAAATTTTCGCACAACGCTTCAATTCCAAGGTGTTGGCCATTGCGCCTTATCCGCCGCAGGTCGTTTTCTGCAATGCTGAAGTCGGGTCGCTCGATGATCTGAAAGGATTGAAGATCCGTGCCTCGGGACGCATGACGGCCAAGTTCCTGGAAGCCCTGGGAGCGGAGGGTATTACGGTTTCCTTTTCCGAAGTGCCTGGAGCGTTGCAAAAGGGTGTCGTCGACTGTGCCGTAACCGGTGCTGGTTCGGGCTATAGCGCGGGCTGGTGGGAAGTGACGACCCACCTGCTTCCGATACCCCTTGGAGGTTGGGATCCGGTGGTAACGGCGATCAACATGGACAAGTGGCAGTCTCTCGATGCCGACACACAAGCGCTTATCGAAAAGCAAATTGCCGAGAATTTCGAAGCGCCTGCTTGGTCAACCGCGGAAGGTGCGCTCGCCAACGATATCGCTTGCCTGACGGGCAAGGGCGAATGCGCTTCAGGCGACAGCCGCAATCTGGTGCTGGTTGAGGCAAGTGACGGCGACATAGAGAAAGCACGAGAAATCCTCCAGTCAGAAGTTTTGCCGGAATGGGCCGAACGGGCGGGTGGTGACTGGGCTGCGCGCTGGAACGAAAGTGTTGGCGCTGTTGTCGGCGTGACCATCAAGATCAACTAAGGCCGGAGTGAACAGGTGGCGGAAACGGCATTTAATTTGTTGAAACGGGCCAACCGGCTGGTCGCGATTTCGGTCGGCGTTCTGTTTCTCCTCTGCGCGGGACTCGTCCTTGCCGATATCCTGCTCCGCCGCCTGGGTGCGTCCTTGGGTGGAACCGACGAAATCTCAGGCTATGTCATGGCGATTGGCACAGCCTGGGGCATGGCTTTTGGGCTGGTTGAACTGTCACATGTCAGGATTGACTTTCTGAGGCGCGCCATCGGCGTCCCGAAGTGGCGAATGATACTGGACTTGGTGTCGTTGCTAGCTTTGGCCGGGACGATCACAATCGTGGCGCTGCAGTGTTGGCCAGTGGTGGAGACCACGCTGCGCAATGGGTCTCGAGCCAACACACCGCTCGAAACGCCCCTGGCGCTGGTACAGGTGCCCTGGTTCGCCGGCTGGATCTGGTTTGCGTTGACCGCCTGGCTGACCTTTCTCTGCGCGCTTGTGCTGGTCTATCAGGGCAATTTTTCACGATCGGAACAGGTTATGGGCGTCTTTCCGGAAAGTGAGGCGGTCTGATGCTTGCGTTCGTTTCAATCGGGCTTCTGGCGCTCCTGTCCCTTTCCATTCCGGTTGGAATTGTTCTTTTTCTTCTGGGCTTCGGCATAGACCAATTCTTTACGCCTTTTCCGCTGATGCGCGGGCTGGGCTCGATGGTCTGGTCGACTTCGGAAAACGCGGCTCTGATCGCCATTCCGTTCTTTGTGCTGTTAGGGGAGATCCTGGTCAGAACCGGAATCGCCGCAAGGACCTATTCTGCGCTTGACCGTTGGGTGTCCTGGCTTCCGGGGGGTCTGGTACATGCCAATGTGGCGACTGCGACCATGTTCTCCGCAACATCCGGATCGTCTGTTGCAACAGCTGCGACAGTGGCAACGGTGGCCATGCCGCAGGCGGACCGTCTTGGTTATGATCCGAAACTGTTTTCCGGCGCGATAGCTGCCGGGGGCACTCTTGGTATCATGATCCCGCCATCGATCAATCTGATTGTCTATGGGTTCCTGACACAGACTTCGATCCCTCAGCTCTTCCTTGCGGGGCTTTTGCCGGGCATTTTGCTGGCGCTCGGTTTCATCGTTGTCACCGCACTTGTGTGCATGGTTCAGCCGAAGCTTGGCGGCGCGCGCAGGACTTTTCCTCTGATTGAAATGCTGAAAGGACTTGCCGACCTACTGCCGATCATCTTTCTGTTTTCGGCCATTATCGGATCCATCTACAAAGGCTGGGCAACTCCGACGGAAGCAGCTTCGGTCGGTGTCGCCGGAGCGCTGGCAATTGCCTTGCTCTTTGGCGGTCTCAATATCCGCATGATCGGTGCCGCTCTGATCGGAACCGTAAAGGTTACGGCAATGATCATGCTGGTTGTGATCGGGGCTTCCTTCCTGAATTTCACGCTGTCAGCCGCTGGCCTGTCTCAGGAGTTACGCGGATTTCTGGAAGGCCTCGGCTTCAACCCGCTCTGGACGCTGCTTGTGATTGTGCTGATGTATGTCGTGCTCGGGTTTTTCATCGAAACTCTGTCACTGATGGTGATCACAATTCCGATTGTCGTGCCGATTGTCACCGCGCTTGGCTATGATCCGGTCTGGTTCGGAATTCTCATGATCGTGCTGATCGAAATGGCTCTGATCACACCGCCGGTTGGCCTCAATCTCTTCGTTGTTCAGGGCGCGCGGCGTGGTGGCTCAATTGCCGAGGTCATGATCGGTGCAATCCCCTATGTATTGGCCATGCTGGCAATGGTCATCGCCCTGATCGCACTTCCGGATCTTGCGCTTTACCTGCCAAGGGCGATGAATTAATGGCGTCTGAGGCGCTCCGAGCCGGGCCGAGGCGCCTCCGCAAATGAATGTATGCTGTGAAAATCACTTGTCTTGCCCGGTCTTTCCTCCAATGATGTTCCCAGGTGTCATTCAAGCTGAACCTTGAAGCGGAACAAAATACTCATGCGTTTGCCGCAAGTCCCAGACAGGTTCCGGCTGCTTTTGCGGCTGCGGACGACCTTCGGACATTGCATGCTGCTGATATTGGCGGTGTGCACGGCCACGGCGACACTCGTCTATGCCTCGACCGATCCTTTTGCGGAGCGCCGTATGGCGTTGGTGGTTGGCATTTCCAGCTATCAGAACGCGCCTGATCTTTACAACACGACCAGGGACGGCCGGCTGATCGCCGATACGCTGAACGAGCTGAACTTCAGGGTGGCGGAGCATTTCGATATCGGACTGGCCGAATTCAAGGAGTTGCTGGAAAGGTTTTCGTTCGAAGCAGAAACAGCAGATGTCGCTCTTGTCTATTTCGCCGGACACGGAGTTGAAGTCGGTGGGCGCAATTTTCTTGTGCCGTCGGACGCAGATTCGGCAAATCGACAGAGGGTAGCCGATACGTCTGTCTCACTGGATGAAATTCTGCAGGCGGTCGACAAGGCGCGCCAGCTCAGGATCGTGATCCTGGACTCCTGCCGTAACGATCCCTTCGCCGAAGGGGACATGACGGAAACTCTGACAGTCAATGCCAGTGCGAGGCAGGGGCTTGCGCCGGCCTCGCCCGAGCGCGGTACGCTTGTTGCCTATGCGGCTGAAGCGGGCAAGGTTGCGTTGGATGGTGCAGGCGACAACAGTCCTTTTGCCCTCGCGCTTGCGCAAACCTTGAAGGTTCAGGATCTGGAAATCGGTCTGGCTTTTCGGCAGGTTCGCGATAGTGTTCTCAAGGCAACGGCCAATGCGCAGGAACCGCATACATACGGTTCCTTGTCCGGCAAACCCTATTTTTTGGCGGGCAGCAGCCAGGAAGTGAATGCACTTGCGGCTTCTGCACGCCGGGATGCATGGGGGCGATTGGAAGTTGATCAGGAAGAGCAGCTGCAGGTCGCTGCACGCGAGGGTGACAGCAGGGCGCTCAAAGGCCTTGCCTATATGCGTTTGAATCCCAATGAAGATCGCTATGATCCGAGCAGGGCGGCCGCCTTGTTGGAGACAGCCGCAGAAGCCGGTGATCCTGAAGCGATGTTCGAACTCGCACGCATGTACGAACGCGGGATTGGCGTTGAGCAGGATGTCGACAAGGCATTGAAATTGTTTCGCAAATCTGCCGATGAGGATTTTGCAGACGCCATCAATGATCTCGGTTTTCTCTATTATCAGGGTGGTCTGGGCGTAACGCGGGATCCGAAAAAGGCTATTGAATTGTTCGGACGGGCAGCCGACCGTCGGCACCCTGAAGCCATGTTCAATTATGCCGCGTTGATCGATGACGGAGTTGTGGACGGCAAACAGCCAGATGATGCGGCAGAGTTCCTGTACAGAGCTCTCAGGTCCGGCAATGAAGAAGTGCTCAACCAGCTTTCGGAAAACCCGAAGATGTTCAAGACCGCAACGCGCCGGTCCCTGCAGCGCAAACTGTCGGAGCGCGCTTTCTACAGCGGTTCGATAGATGGCCAGTTCGGACCGCAAACCAAGCGCAGTCTGCGTAAGGCTTATGGATTGTCAGAATAAGTTGCAGCCGTTGAACGGCTTTGACCATCTGCTATCTGCGACTTGCCTCAGGCCCTTGGTCAATTGGTGAAAATTGCCGCAGGGTTATCTTTTTGCTATCGTGTATTTGGATTTTCCGTTTTTAGTAAAAGATGATTACTGTTTTTGACGACGCTCAATGCAGTCACTGGCAAAGGGCAATATTTCAGCCTGTAGATGTTTGACCCGCGGTCATCTGTTTTGTGTACTGCGAAGCAACCAGTTAACTGCCTTGTTCTTTATATTCATGACTTGAGTTTAGATAGCTCAGACCATTTGGAAGTTTGTTAAAACAATTCTCAGGGGGTGAAAATGATTGATAAACAATACCTGAATGGCGTGATTGCCTGTCTGCTGGCAGGACAGTTCGCGGCAATGTCGGTTCTACCGGCAGGCGCTGCCGTGTCGCCACACGATGCAATCCATGAAGGGGTCAGCGCTGAGCCGCAGGGCGACTACATTCTGCTCGCCCAGTATGATGATTCCTATTCGGACTCGTCACCGGAAGATCGGACAAGTTACACCGGCGACAATGAGCGGGACCCGAGACTTGCCGCGTCGGGCGGTTACAGCGATACCGTTACGCGCGGTGTTGCCAGGTTGATTGTCGATGGCAACAAGGAATGTGAGAACGATACACGTCCCGAATACCGTCTCGACTGCCTGGCGGTGAATTTCGGCAAAATTGCATCAACCATCGAGCGGCGTCCCAATTATCAGCAAGCCGGGCAGGAGCTTAGAAGATTGTCCCGGAAGCTGAAGGCGATCCGGACGAAATATGCGGACCCGGCGGCTCCGAAAGTCACCAAGAAGCGGCAAACCTATCGGGCTGTTTCAAAAGCAAGTCTGGCGCAGGCGAACCGGGAAGCGTCAGCTGCGATCGACGAGACGGTCACAAAACTGCTGCGATCGGCCGGGAATTCGGAAAAGCGGAAGACACACTACGCACAGATCGCGACGGCGGTTGGCTCAACAAAGAGGTTGTTGCGGTCCTGATCGACAGGCGGCTGCATGGCCATCTGATTTCGGCTCAAGACGCCGTGTTCAATCAATGAGAGCCTGTCATCTCGTCTAAACAAAAAATGCGGGCGCTTTTTGTAACGCCCGCATTTTTTTGTCAGGTTGCTTTTTGACAGGTGACCGGAGCCTTAGACCGTACCGCCGAGTGAGCCTTCGAGTTGGGCGAGTTCCTGTCCGCCTGCCATCATTTCCTGTAGTTCTTCTGCCTTGATGTCTCCGCGCTCAGCTGTTCCGAGTGTTTTTCCCCGGTTGAGGACTGTGAAGCGGTCTCCGACGGCCATGGCATGGCGGACATTGTGGGTGATGAAGACGACGCCGATGCCTTTTTTGCGGACCTTGTCGATTGTTGCGAGCACATTGGAGGTCTGGCGCACACCGAGGGCGGATGTCGGCTCATCGAGAATGAGGACCTTTGCCCCGAAATAAACCGCCCTGGAGATGGCGACCGTCTGGCGCTCACCGCCCGACAGGGTGCCGACGGCCTGGTCGGGCGAGCGCAGGTGAATGCCCATCTTGGCCATCTCGGTCAGGGTGACCTCGTTGGCCTCGGCAAAGTCGAAGAACTTGAACGGACCGACGCTCTTTCTGGGTTCGCGGCCCATCCAGAAGTTCCGGGTCACCGACATCAGCGGGATCATCGCCAGATCCTGGTAGACCGTTGCAATGCCGGCCTCCATGGCATCGCGGGGCGTTGAGAAGCTGATCTCCTTGCCATCGATCAGGATCTTGCCGCGGGTGGGCTTGTGCACGCCGGACATGGTCTTGATGAAGGTGGACTTGCCGGCGCCGTTGTCGCCGAGCAGGCAGTGGCACTCGCCGGCCTTGACGGAGACGGAGACGCCGTTGAGGGCAATCACCGGGCCGAAATGCTTCTCGATGTCGACCAGTTCGATCAGGGGAGCTGTGTTTGCATCGGGCATCTCAACGTTCTCCTGTGATCATGCGGCGGATATAGGTGTTGAGGATCACGGCAAGCAGCAGGATCACCCCGAGGAACACCCGGAAGAGCGAACTCTCCACGCCGGCAAAGAACAGGCCCTGCTGGACGACGCCGAAGATCAGCGCGCCCAGGGCGGCCCCGATGACCGAGCCGTAGCCGCCGGTCAGAAGCGCGCCGCCGATGACCACGGAGATGATCGCCTCGAACTCCTTCAACAGACCGCGGTCGGCGGCCGCCGAGCCGAACTCCATCACCTGACAGGTGGCAAAGACGGTGGCGCAGAAGGCGGTGAACATGAACATGGAGATCTTCACCTGGCTGACCGGCACGCCGACATAGCGGGCGGCCTGTGCATCCCCGCCGGAGGCAAAGATCCAGTTGCCGAAGCGGGTACGGGTCAGAAGAATGTGGCCGAAGACGATGAGGGCAATGGCCCAGATCATCAGCATGGGAATGCCCTCGACCACGGGCAGACCGGCCTTGGGGCCGGCCACGAAGGTGCCGACAAGGCCCAGATCCGCCAGCCAGACGAACACCCCGGAAAAGACCTTGCCGCCGAACAGCCAGGCGATCGGATCGCCCTCGGCAATATCCTTGACGCCACCGATGATGGTCTTGCGGGTGGTGGCAATGGCAATGAAGATCGTCAGGCCGCGCAGGATATAGAGAAAGGCGAGGGTGACGATGAAGGAGGGCAGGCCGGTCTTGATGACCAGATAGCCGTTGAGGGCGCCAATGCAAAGGGACAGGGCGAAGGCGACCAGAATGGCAAACCAGACGGGAAAGCCCCACTGCACGCTCATGAGAGCGATGATGATGCCGGAAAAGCCGATCATGGAGCCGACGGACAGGTCGAACTCGCCGGCGATCATCAACAGGCAGGCGCCGACGGCGATGATGGCGAACTGGGCGGAAACGGTGCCCCAGTTGATGATGCCCTCGGCGGCGAACATGCCGCTGTCGCTGGCAATGCCGAGGAAAAACATGAATACGAGAATGGTGCCGCAAATGGCGCCGAGCTCTGGGCGGATCAACGCCTTGCGCATGCGAGACATCTCGCGGACGCGTTCGTCTTTCTCTGGTTCTGGTGGGGCTGCCGTTTGGGTCTCAGCCATGATGTCCTCCTGCGTGCCGTGTGGCCGGCCGCCTTGTGAAGCAGGATAGGCCCGCTTCCATGCGGCCCGGCCGCAGAACAATGTTCCGGATGAAGCGCGCTCGACTTCGATAAAGGAGCGCTTGGGTTACGTTCTTAAGAAGGGAGAGGCGGGGGAACCGCCTCTCCAGTCGACCGCTCGGGCGGCCACTGCCTTAGCGGTACTCGCCGGCGAATTCTTCAACCTTCGCCAGAGCGTCCTTGGTGATGAACCCCGGGCCGGAGTTGATGTTGTTGCCCGGAAGCACACCATAGCGCTGGTAGTTGGCCAGAACGATCACCGGCAGGTAGGCCTGCAGGAACGGCTGCTGGTCAATGCCCCACTGAATGGTGCCGTCCTTGATCGCCTTGACGATCTCGGTGCCCAGATCAAAGGTGCCGAAGTAGATGTCGCCGGCTTTGCCCATTTCCTGAAGCGCCTGGATGGTCGGGTCCGCGGAGGTCGGGCCGAGCGTCAGGACAGCTTCGGTGTCCGGGTTGGCCAGAAGATACGCCTTGACCTTGTTCTTGATCTCGGCCGGATCCTGGCCACTGTCGATCATGCTGGTGCCCAGATCCACACCCAGACCGTCGGCAAAGCCGCGGCAGCGCTCGCCAACCACAGGGTTGGAAACAACGTGGTTGACACACAGAAACGAGCCAACGCCATCACGCTTGGCGCGCTGACCGGCTGCAAGACCGGCATCATACTCAGGCTGGCCGACATACATCAGCGCACCGACATCGGCTGCCTGCTCAGGCGTGCCGGAGTTGATGATGATCACGGGAACACCCTTGGCAACCGCGTTCTGGATCGGCCCGGACAAAACGTCAGGATCGGCAAGCGTGGTGATGATGCCGTCCGGGTTGGATGCAGCAGCCTGCTCGATGATGCGCGCCATGTCCGCAATGTCGCCTGTCGGCGGATTGCGATACTCAACCTCAGCACCAACATGCTCACCGGCAAGCGCAAGACCGTTCTTGATCGTGTTCCACCAGCTGTCGCTGTCCGGCGCATGGCTGACAAGAACAAAACGCTCACCATCCGCAACCGCAGTGCCGCTCAGTCCCGTAAACGCAATCGCGGCCGTCGCAAAGGCGATCAATGTCTTCTTCATAAGTTCCTCCCAAATTTCAGGCTTTCTACAATCCCGGACTTCATCCTCGAGACCGTGCCTGCCGGTAGACAAGCACAGCACCAGAGAAATTGCAACCGGTTGCAAAAAAATTGACGCTGTCTGGTATTCGTGTAGGTTTCCCGAAGAATAAGGACCAACTGGGCTGGGGCTGAAATTTGGCGGTTACATTAAAGGAAGTTGCGGAACTGGCGGGCGTGTCGCGTTCGGCGGTCTCCCGGACTTTCACCGATGGTGCAAGCGTTTCCGCCAGGACGCGAGAAAAAGTCGAGAAGGCAGCCAAGACCCTAGGCTATAAGCCTTCCCTGATCGCACGCAGCCTGGCCACAAATCGAACCAAGCTGATCGGTCTGGTCGCGAACAATTTTCAGAACCCTGCCTTTCTCGACGTCTTCGACCTGTTCACCAGCGAATTGCAGAAGCGCGGTTTCCGCCCGTTGCTCGTGAACCTGTCTGCAGAAACTTCGCCGAAAAAATTCGTCGAGCTGCTGAGGCAGTACAGCGTTGATGGCGTCATCGTTGCGACATCGACGCTTCCCACAAGCTTTGCGACGTCCTTTCAAGCTGCCGGTATTCCGGTGATTCACACGTTCGGCAAATATGAAGCGAATGCCAATGTACATGTTGTCGGGATCGACAATGTTTATTGCGGGACCATGGCTGCCGCCCTGTTCGCGGAGCGCGGTTACCGGAAGGTCGCGTTGCTGGGCGGGCCGGAAGCGGCAACATCAACACAGGATCGCGCGGCAGGGTTCTTGAAGGCCGCAAACGACAAAGGTCTTGAGGTGGCAGCCACCTGCTTTGCGGAAAACTACACCTATCAGGCCGGACGGGATGCCATGCAGCAGGTCTTGCAAGAAGGCGGGATTGAAGCCGTTTTTTGTGGTGACGATTTGATCTGCATGGGCGCGATGGATGCAGCACGAGCCGCCGGGCTTTCGATCCCTGAAGAAATCGGTTTCATGGGCTTTAATGACATTGCGATGGCAGGATGGGATGCCTATTCACTCACGACCATTCGCCAACCCATTCGGGACATCATCCTGAGTTCGGTGGAACTTGTTGTCGGCATGGTGGAAAACCCGACGCGCAGTGCGGAAATTCGCCTGTTTCCATGCACAATTGTCGAGCGTGGTTCTCTGAAGCCTGTTTGATGCAAGATCGCCACGAAGGCATTTTAGAAGCCGGGCGGACGATCTTTTGCCGAACGTCCGCCCGAGTTTTTTAAAGCCTGGTCCAGGCACCATTTGCCTTGGCAGATGAAGCAGCAGCTTCGATTGCCCGCATCGACCAGTACCCGTCTTCGGCCTGAGGGAAGTCAAGTGCTAGGGGATCGGGCTCTCCTCCGGTCTTTTGGGCATTCAGGACATCCGCCAGATCCATATAGATATTTGCAAAAGCAACCGGCATGCCTTCGGCATGACCAATCGGGATGCGCGAAGCGCGAACTGCCTGTTCAGATAATTCCGCGTCACCGCGTTCAAGGATCTGGGTTCTTCCGTTCAGAGGCGTCCAATGCAGTTGCTCGGGATGCTGCTGCTGCCAGGAAAGTCCGCCCTTCTCACCGAATACCTGGAGCGTCAGTCCGTGCATCCGGCCAACTGCGACCGCACTTGTCCAGAGCCTGCAGACCGCGCCGCCGTCGAAGCGGAAGTTGATCATTGCGTCATCTTCCAACTGGCGATCACCAACCAGAGAGGCGAAATCCGCCGACAATTCCGTCGGCGTCTGGCCTGACACGAAACAGGCCATATGGAAGGCATGAATGCCGGCATCCGCGAACACCGCAGATTTTCCCGCCTGAGCCGGGTCGTAGCGCCAGCGCACTCTCGGATTGTCCGCTTCTTCGGCATCTGCGTGAAAGCCGTGCGCAAACTCTGCCTTGATAAGCCTGACTTTTCCAAGGTCGCCATTGGCGATCATGGCACGCATCTGACGAACCAGCGGGTAGCCGCTATAGCCATAATTCACCGCGCAGACCTTGCCGGATTTCTTGGCAATTTCAACGATTTCGCGTGCTTCATCCGCTGTCATTGTCAGTGGTTTTTCGCACAAGACGTTGAAACCCGCTTCGAGAAAAGCACGAGAGATCTCGTAGTGCGTGGCGTTGGGAGTCGCGATGGTGACGAGGTCCAGTCGGTCATCGCGTCTGCTTTCGGCTACGAGCATTTCACGCCAGTCGCCATAGGCACGAGCAGCTGAAACGCCGAGCGAATCTGCGAAGGCCTTACCTCGGTCCGGATCAATGTCAAAGGCTCCAGCGCACAGGAGAAAATGGCCGTCCAGGCCAGCGCTTATGCGGTGAGTGGGACCGATCTGAGACCCTGCACCGCCACCGATCATTCCCCAATTGAGCTTTGTCATGCCGTTACCTCGAAGCCGATGGATTTGAGAAATGCGCGGTTTTCGCGAGCGTCGTCGAGCGGTGATTGTGCCTTGGCCGGATCACAATCCTGCTCAACCGTGCACCAGCCGGTGAAGCCTGCATCCAGCAGCAATTGTCTGACGGCAGCAAAATCAACGCTGCCCTTGCCGAGATTACAGAAGATACCGTCGCCACAGGCTTCATAGAAGTCCGTTTGATTTGCAATGACATTCTTCATGACAACAGGGTCGATATCCTTGAAATGCATGTAGGAAATGCGGTCCATATGCCGCTTCATGAACGCGACGGGATCGAAACCGGCATAGACGCTGTGACCCGTATCAAGGCAGATCTTCATATGCTTTTCGTCGACTTCTTCCAGAAGCTGCTCGACCTCGTTCTCAAAATCCATGAAGCCACCGGCATGAGGATGAATGGACGGCGTCAGGCCGTATTCCTCGCTCGCCAACTTGGCGATCTCCTGGATCCTGCCGCGATAGACTGCCCATTCCTCGGAAGACATCTTTTCCGCTTCGGCCGGGCGACCGGCGGTTGGTGCCCGGCGTGGCGAAATGGAATCGATCATGACGAGATGCTTCGCACCGTGCGCCTTCAGGGCCGCGCAGGTCCGGATGGAGCCATCCTTGACATCGTGCCATTGCGCCGGGTCATGAAAGGGACGAAACACGACGCCGCCGATCAGCTCCAAGCCTCGTTTGGCAAGCGCATCTCCGAGCTCTGCCGGATCTTCGGGCATGAAGCCGACAGGACCAAGCTCGATGCCGCGATAGCCCGCATCGCGGCACTCGTCTAGAACCGTTTTCCAGTCCGGGTTGCGCGGGTCATCTGCGAATTCGACACCCCATGAGCAGGGGGCGTTTCCAATCTTGATAGTCATGTGATGTTTCCGGAATAGAGGCCGGGCAGGGTGCCCTGGGCCTAAACTTGGTCGATATTGATCCAGCTTCTGGATTCGCTTGATTGCCAGGAAGCTTCAACAACTTGGTTCACATAAAGGCCGTCCTGGAAAGTAGGCCAGATGTTTGTTCCCGTTTCAATAGCCTTCAGGAAATCCCGGGCTTCGATAATGATCTGATCCTGGTAGCCTGTTCCGTGTCCGGCGCCGAGGCAAAAGTTGACGTAGTCCGGGTGGTGCGGGCCGGTCAGAACCTTCTTGAAGCCTTCCCGCGACGGGTTCTGGTCACCTTCATAAAGCCAGAGTGCGTTCTGGTCTTCCTGATCGAAGCGGATGGAGCCCTTGGTGCCGAATATGTCATAGGCATAACCCATTTTCCGGCCAAACGCCGTGCGGCTGACATAAAACGCGCCAAGTGCACCGGACATGAACCGGCACATAATCTGGGCGTGATCGTCATTGGTGACCTTCTGCATACCCGATTTTCCCGGCCGTTCCTTCACCACAGTTTCGATCTCTGCCAGAACGCGTTCCATCGGACCGCCAAGAGCCTGCGAAGCATTGATGATGTGGGGTGCCAGGTCCCCCATGGTGCCGTTTGATCGGCCTTGTGTGCGCCAGGTTGCAGGGCTTTCCGGGTCGGCAAAAAAGTCTTCGGTGTGCTCGCCGCGAATATAGGTAACGTCGCCAATTTCCCCTGAGCTTATTATCTCACGTGCGAGCTGAGAGGCAGGTGTCCTGATATAGTTGAAGCCAACCATGTTGATGCAGTTTGACGCTTTTGCCGCAGCTGTCATGGCGCGGCTGTCAGCCAGATTGCGCCCCAGTGGTTTTTCACAAAAGACCGGCTTGCCAAGGTCAAATGCGGCCTTGGAAATTTCCAGATGCGTTTCCTGCGGCGAAGCGATCACGATGGCTTCGACGGCAGGATTGTTGACAAGCTCCCGCCAGTCGGACGTCGAGTTTGAAAACCCGAGTTCGCTCGCCTTCCGCGCAGCGCCCTCAGGCGTTGTGGTGCAGATCATTTCAAGGGCAGGGCGCAAGGCTGTGTCAAACACGGCACCAACGGCGTGCATCGCCACTGAATGCGCCTTTCCCATATACCCGCCGCCGACGATGCCGACACCAAGTTTGCGCGTTTCCATCCCGTTTTATCCGATCTTTTTTGCAACCGCTTGCAAAATACGTAAACACCGATTAGCTTTCGCCGTCAAGGGCTCCAAGAGCCAATAGAAAAAGCTGTCCGGGAGGAATTGAGGCGCATGGCCCAGAAAACCCTTCGCCTGACCATGGCTCAGGCACTCATCCGCCATCTTGCCGCGCAATTCGTCGAAGTCGACGGCAAGACAGTCAGGCTTTGCGCCGGCGGTTTTGGCATTTTCGGCCACGGCAACGTCACCTGTCTTGGCGAGGCGCTTTACGAGCACCGCGAAGAACTGCCGCTCTGGCGCGGTCAGAACGAGCAATCCATGGCAATGGCTGCGGTTGCCTATGCCAAGCAGCAACTGCGCCAGCGGTTCATGTTTGCAACAACGTCGGCCGGACCGGGCACGACCAACATGCTGACTTCCGCAGGTATTGCGCACACCAACAGACTGCCGCTGCTCATGCTGTCCGGGGATGCATTCGTCACCCGATTGCCGGACCCGGTTCTGCAACAAGTTGAACATCCAAGCAATCCAAGCCTGTCGGTCAACGATGCGTTCAAGAGTGTTACAAGATATTGGGATCGGCTGACACACCCGGCACAGCTGTTGCAATCGTTGCCGGCTGCGATCAACACGCTGATTGACCCGGCAGACTGCGGGCCGGCGTTCCTGGGACTTCCGCAGGATGTTCAGGGTTGGGCGTATGACTATCCGGAAGCATTCTTTGAGCCGAAAACCCACTATCTGCGTCGCCAGACCGCCGATCAGCGCGAACTTGCGGCTGCAGCCGCGTGTCTGAAATCCGCCGAACGCCCGCTGATCATTGCGGGTGGCGGTGTCCAGTACTCGCTTGCAACGCAGGAGCTGCTCGACTTTGCGCGCCAGCACAAGATTCCGGTCGTTGAGACGATCGCGGGTCGGGCCAATCTTGTTCACTCAGATGAACTGAACTGCGGGCCGATCGGTGTGACCGGCTCCAATTCGGCCAATGCTCTTGCGGGTCAAGCAGATGTCGTGCTTGCAGTCGGCACCCGCCTGCAGGATTTCACAACCGGGTCGTGGACGGCATTTGCGGGTGATGCGAAAATCGTGTCCTTGAATGTTGGGCGCGTTGATGCAGGCAAGCATATGGCTCTGCCGGTAGTCGGAGACGCCAAATTGACGCTGCCGCTTCTTGCAGACGCGCTCGGGACCTATGAGACACCTGCTGACTGGAGGCAGAAGGCTGCCAAGGAGCGGGCCGCCTGGAACGCTTATGTCGACGACAATACCTCGCCAACTGCGCAAGACGGCAGCAACCGGCCGATGTCCTACGCTCAGGTGATCGGCGCGGTGAATGAGGTTTGTGCGGATGATGACAGGGTTGTTGCTGCGGCAGGCGGTTTGCCCGCCGAGGTGACAGCCAACTGGCGTACACGTTCCATGGGCAGCGTGGATGTTGAATTCGGCTTCTCTTGCATGGGATATGAAATTGCCGGTGGCTGGGGTGCTCGTCTTGGTCACCAGGAGCGCCATGCCGATCGCGACACGATCGTCTTTACCGGCGACGGTTCTTATATGCTCATGAACTCCGACATCTATTCTTCCGTATTGTCGGGAGCCAAGCTCATTGTCATCGTCTGCGACAATGGCGGCTTTGCCGTGATCAACAAGTTGCAGAACAACACCGGCAACGAGTCCTTCAACAATCTGATCAGCGATTGCAGGCTGGCGGTTGAGCCCTTTGCTGTCGACTTTGAGGCGCATGCGCGGGCAATGGGTGCGAATGCGGAAACCGTTTCTTCCATTGCCGAGCTGAAAGAGGCCTTCGGTCGCGCCAAGCAATCGGAAAAGACCTATGTGATTTCTCTTCAGGTGGACGCCTTTGACGGATGGACACAGGAAGGTCACGCATGGTGGGAAGTTGGCACTCCGGAAGTCTCGGAAAGCGAACGCGTGCGCAAGGCGCATGTTGATTGGGAAGCCGGTCGCAGCGCGCAAAGAAAAGGCATCTGAGATGCCGAAGTCCCTTTCGCCCGCGTCCAGAATGTTGGTCCTTGGCCGGGCCGGTATGGATCTTTATGCCGACCCTCCAGGCGCAGAAGCAGAGACTGCGACCGGATTCGCGACCGCTCTTGGCGGGTCTTCCGGCAACATTGCCGCCGGTCTGGCAAGGCAAGGTGTGGCGACCAGTCTTTTGACCTGCGTGTCAAAGGATTCAGTTGGCCGCTTTGTCCGCAGGGAATTGTGCAGCTACGGTGTTGATACGACGCATGTCGTTGAGCTTGCAGGTGAATGCAGAACCTCGCTGGCCGTAACGGAAACGCGCATCGAAAATACCCAGAACACGCTTTACAGGAACAATGCAGCGGATCTTCTGCTTGATGAAGCCCACGTCAGGGAGATTGAATTCAGCAAGTTCGATGCGCTGATCGTGACCGGTACAGCGCTTGCGGCCGACCCTTCGCGCAAAGCCTGCTTCGTGGCGATGGAAGAGGCACGTGCCGCCGGGATGATGGTCGTCATCGATCTTGACTATCGGCCTTATAGCTGGCCTGGAAGCGTGGAAGCTGCAGAGACTTATGGTGCCGCCATTGAATTGACGGACCTTGTTGTCGGCAACGATGAAGAATTTGCCGTTGTGGCCGGAGGAGACACAGAGGCAGGTCGCCGTTTGGCGGGCGGCCTGACCGAGGCCGGCAAGACCGCCATTTACAAAATGGGCGAAATGGGCTCGATCGTCTTCGCACCGGAAGAGAGTTTTCAGACCGGTATTTTTCCGGTTGAAGCCATCAAGCCGATGGGGGCTGGTGATGCCTTCATGGCTCTTCTGATTGCTTCCCTTGTCAAAGGGGCGACGCTGAGAGAGGCGGTGCTGCGCGGCTCAGCCGCTGCAGCAATGGTTGTGTCACGCTTTGGCTGTGCACCCGCCATGCCGACGCCCGAAGAGCTTGAGTCGTTTCTTGAGCAAAACACCGCTCCACAGAGCTGAGGAGATCGTTATGCATATCCCGACGTTCGAAAATGCGAACAAGGCCATCATCGATACCGACGATACGCGTGTTCCGCTCAACTACTTCAACATCGTCAAGCTGAAACGTGGGCAGGCATTTGAATACTCGGTGCCCGGTTACGAGACCGCCATTGTTCCGGCGACGGGCAGCGTGGATGTAACTGTTGAAGGTGTGACTTTCGACAAGCTCGGCAATCGTGGCGCGGATGTCTGGGACGGAGAACCGGAAGGCGTCTATGTCCCGACCGGTGCCAAGGCGCAGATGGTCTGTGTCAGCGAAGCCGCTGAAGTGTTCGTTGCAGGGGCCAAATACGACAAGGTCCTGGAACCATTCGATGTCCGGACGCCGGATATCGACCTGGTGCAATACGGCTCCGACGACACCAAAACGCACCGTAAGATCAAACACATTCTGGGAACCAAGTATCACGACAGGGTAGGCCGCCTTCTGGTGTCCGAACTGTTCACGGTCGGCCAGGGGGGCTGGTCCGGCTTTCCGCCGCACAAACACGATACGGACCGTCTTCCGGAAGAATCGCGTCATGACGAGACCTATAATTTCCGCTTCCGCCCGAACAACGGCTTCGGCATGCAGCTGGTTCAGCGGGAGGACGGCAAGGTTGGGGATGCCTATCACATCGTCGACGGATCAACGATCGTGCTCGACAAAGGCTACCACCCTTGCGTCGTCGCACCAGGCTATGAAATGTATTATTTCACGATCCTGGGCGGTCTGTCGCAGCGCTCGCTGGTTCAGTATTTCCAGCCCGATCATGCCTGGCAGATCGAGACGATCCCGGGCATCAAGGACATGATTGCCAAGTTCAAATGACCGCAGTTCCACTGACTGACGTTCTGGCAGATGCTGCCCGCGACGGATATGCGCTTGCCGGATTGGTCGTGCTCGGCTGGGAAGATGCCGTTGCCTTTGTGGAAGCCGCCGAGGAAACAGGCCTGCCTGTGATCCTGCAGGCCGGACCCGGATGCCGGGCGCATACACCAGTGCCCGTGATCGGCAAAATGCTGCGTCATCTGGCGGATCAGGCGAGTGTTCCGGTGGTCTGTCATCTGGACCATGGCTACAGCGTTGAAGAGTGTCTGCAGGGGATCGATCACGGGTTCACGTCGCTGATGTTCGATGGATCCAAGCGTCCGATATCCGAAAACATCGATATGACCGCGGGTCTGGCTGAAATCGCGCACAAGGCCCATGTCTCCGTTGAAGGGGAAGTCGGGTATGTCGGCTATGCCGAAGGGGCCTCCTCCGCCTTTACCGATCCGGCTGAGGTTGCGCGGTTCGACAAGGAAAGCGGAGCAGATGCAATCGCTGTGTCGGTTGGCAATGTGCACCTGCAAACCGAAGCGACAGACGGCATTGATTTTGAGGCGCTCGCAGCTGTTGAGCATGTGACGACAAAACCGCTGGTTTTGCACGGTGGCAGCGGCATTCCACAGGACGATCGCATTCGCCTTGCGCGCGAGACGCGTGTCTGCAAATTCAACTTCGGAACGGAATTGCGGCAAACGTTCGGCCGCTCACTGCGTCAGACATTGGCGGACAAGCCGAACGTGTTCGACCGCAATGAAATACTGCGGTCGGTCATGCCGGCGATGAGCGAGACAACCAAAAAGTTCTCAGGACGGTTGGCCCGTCCTGAGACTGTTCTAGCGCAGAAAGAAAGCCTTCAAGCGAGACAAAAAGCCTGTCTTTTTCCGGCTTGGAGTGACACGGGTGGCGCTTGTCGGCGGCTCTTCCGCACGCCTGGTCTGGGCCTCAGCTTTCCTTTCTGAAGACGGGATGCGCGATTCAGGCGCCATTCCTCTTTTGACACCCTTTGCAAAGGCTTCTGCTGCTGCGTGCGAAACCGGACCGCGGGGAGAAAAGAATGGCATGGGTACCCTCCTGAAAGACTACAATCACACTTTCAATTTAGGGTTTATTAAATCGCGTTTCAATAACCTTTGCTTGCCGCGAGGTCTTTTTCAGACCTCGCGGAATACGGCACTATGACCGTGGTTTCAGGTTTTCCGGGTCATACAGCGGCTGGTATCCGACGCCCGCCACTTCAACCGGGTAGGTTTCCGAGAAGTATTCGACGTTCAGCTTGCGGCCGACCTGGCAATAGTCTTGAGGCAGGTAGGCGAGCGCGATGTTCTTTCCGATGGTCGGTCCATAAGCAACTGATGTTGTGTAGGAAATTCTCCCAAAACTATCGACCAGCGTCTTGCCCGTATCAGGATCCTGAACCGGCATGGGGCCAACCGGATAGCGCTTGACGCCTTGTCCGTCTGTGTTGTCGGTCATGACCAGGGTGCACAGCATGGCAGGTTGTTTTTCGCGCGCCCGGTACTCCAGATGTTTGGCCTTTCCGCGGAAGTCGGCTTCCTTCACTTTCGGCCGGGCAAGGTCCGCCTCATAGAGATTATACTGGGTCAGGAGATCGGCGTTCTGCAGCCGCAGGCTCTTTTCCATGCGGCGCGAATTGGCATAGGTTTCAACGCCAACGGCCATGACGCCGATTGCTCTGAGCGCGTCCCAGACAGCAAGACCGTCTTCATATTTCATATGAAGTTCCCAGCCCTGTTCGCCCACATAGGACAGCCTGAGTGCTGACACTTCCTTGCCGGCGATTTCAAGCTTGCGGATGGCTGCGAAGGGGAAGTTCTCCGGATCGAGCGTTGCCGGATCGGAAACGACCTTCTTCAGGTTTTCCCGGGCGTTCGGACCCCAAATGCCGATGGTGGTATAGGCTTCGCTGACATCCGTCACGGTGACCTTGAAGCCCTTGTCTTCGGCAACACGTTGAACATAGCGCAGGTCACGCGGTCCGGCATCAGCACCATCCACGATGCGGCAACGGTCTTCCATGCGGAAGACCGTCAGATCCGCCCGCACATTGCCTTCGTCATCGAGGAAATGCGTATAGATGCCTTTGCCGATCATGGTGTCGCCGCCGATCTTGGCAGCGCAAAGCCATTCCATCAGGGCAACATGATCAGGACCTTCAACGTCGAACATATAAAAATGCGACAGGTTGATGATCCCGCAATCTTCGCTGAGGGCCAGCTGCTCGGCATTGGAAACACGCCAGAAGTGACGGTTGTCCCATTCATTTTCGCGCATAGGAACGCGGTTGCCGTATTTCTCCAGCAGGTGGTCGTTGGCGGCATACCCATGCGCGCGTTCCCAGCCGCCAAGTTCCATGAAGTGACCACCAAGTTCGACTTCGCGCTCATGGAAAGGGGAGCGCTTGACGCCGCGGCCGGAAGCATATGGCTCGCGCGGATGGATCGCAGGGAAATAGATCTTCTGGGCTGCTTCGTAGCAGCGCCCTTCGATGAATTCCTCGGTCATTTGATGCGCGTAAAAGCGGGAATAATCGATGGAAGCGTGATCGATTTCAGTGCGTCCGTCGGTGATCCAGTCCGCGATCAGCTTGCCGTAGCCCGGGCCGTCCTTCACCCAGATGGCAACACAGTACCAGAGCCCGCGTACTTTCTGGCTTTCGCCGCAGGACGGGCCACCGGCGGCCGAGACCTGTAGCAGACCGTTGAAGGAATGGCTTTCATTATAGCCGATCTCACCCAGGATCGGCGTCAGTTCCATTGCGCGTTCCAGTGGCTCGATGACCTGTTCCATTTCCAAGTCGCGCTGTGAGGGTGACAGACGCGCCTGATCCTTTTCAAGCAGATCACGCGGATGGCAGAGGCGCGGCGTGTCGGTCTCGTAATAGCCCCATTCTATCTGCCCGCCTTCGGCTGTTTTCGGGTCGCCCGTGTCGCGCATGTAGGCTGAGTTGCCCTGGTCACGCAAAAGAGGGTATCCGATATCCTTGCCGGTGCCTTCAAACTCATTATAGGGGCCGAAGAAAGTCAGCGGGTGGTCGACGGGCATGACCGGCAAGTCCTCGCCGACCATCTCGGCGATCTGCCGGCCCCAAAGACCGGCGCAGACAATCACGTGATCGGCATGGATCGTGCCGCGATGGGTTTTGACGCCGGAAATTCGGCCATTCTCGACAATGAGCGATTGTGCGGGCGTGTTGGCGAAGACCTTTAGTTTGCCGGACTTTTCGCCCTTGTCGACCAACTTGCCCGCGACGGTCTGCGAGCGCGGAATGACCAGACCGGCATCCGGGTCCCACATGCCGCCTTGAACCATGTCCTCTTCGATCAGCGGGAATTTTTCCTTGATTTCGGCCGGGGTGACAAGGCTAACATTGGTGCCGAAGGCCTTGCCGGAAGTGACCTTGCGCTTGATCTCCTCCATCCAGGTGTCATCACCAGTACGCGCCACCTCAAGACCGCCGACCCGGGCGTAGTGGCCCATCTTTTCAAAGAAATCGATGGAGTACTGCGTGGTCCAGACCGACAGATAATCGTGGCTTGTGGTGTAGCAGAAATCAGATGCGTGGGCCGTCGAGCCGATGTCAGTCGGAATGCCGGACTTGTCGATGCCGACAACATCCGTCCAGCCACGCTCGATGAGGTGATGCGCCACCGACGCGCCGACAATGCCGCCCAGACCGACGATGACGATTTGTGCCTTGTCAGGAAAAGCTGACATGTCTCATTCCTCTTTGCTTCCCGCCGTCTTGCCGCCATCGGATGCGGCAAACCGATTGCCCGCTTCCGCCTGGCGCTTTCAAGCCATATCAAGGCCGGGCGAACCGATTCCGGTCAACCAGCCTTTATTCTCAAAACAGTTTTCCGATTTATCGCACCTCGGCTCGCGACAGATCCCGGAGCAAAATAGCTCAATTGCGTCATCTGGGTCGGTTTCGGGTGGTTGGGCACAGATCCAGGGCGAACAACTTAGTCGCATGTTTGACTGTGCATCGAGTTCTTTCAAGAAGCACTCGCGAAGTGCAGGCTAAGGAGCGATGACGTTCGTCATTCGTTCCTTAGCCTGGCAGGCAATTAACCGGCATTGTGAGAACGCCGATCTACTCTGGTAGATAGGTTACACAAACTGAAAATCATCCTGATGCAGCGCGCTGGTAAGGACACCTTCTAGGACTATACTCGTGCTGCCGTCAATCGAGATGGTCGTGTCGGAACCGTCATCTGTCGCGGCTGCAAGCACCTCTGAGTAAGACGTAAAGATAGCAGTTTCGAACTCAATCATATCGCCAGATCCAGCTCCTGCTGTGAAGTCCGTGACAGTGTCATTGCCGGTATCTCCAGCAATAAAGCGGAATGTATCGTTTCCGCCGCCACCAGTCAGAATGTCATTCCCCGCAGCGCCGACGATGACATCATCTCCAGAGAATCCGATGATGACTTCATCAGAGGAGGTACCGAACATTGCTTGCACCCTGGCTTCGGCCATGGTCCAGATCGTTCCATTGTCGAAGACAATCTGCTCAATCCCGTCCCAAAGGTCACTATCAAGAGTGTTGATGATTGTGATCTGGTCTGTTGTTCCAGCAAAGGTAAATATTGCTGTGTTCGATGACCCGACGCGCGAAACACTCACTTCGTTCGGCAGGTAGCCGTTGATTACAATCTTGTCCGTAGAGCCAAAACCGTTGTCTTCGATAGTATCGACGCCGTCACCGCGTGCAAAGACATAAGTGTCCGAGCCGCCTTCACCGTGTAATGTGTCGTTTCCGAGGCCGCCTATTAGTGTATCATCACCGCCATCCGCTTCAATCGTGTCATTTCCCAGACCACCCACCAACGTTTCATCAACACGGCCAAAGCCGTGAATGAAATCATCGCCATCGGACTGAACAGAGGTCAGGACAGCGGATCGGAGATCGCTCATTGTCCAGATAGTACCGTTGTCAAAAACAATCTGCTCGATCTGATCGTAGACGCTGATATCAAGCGACTCGACCAAAGTGATTTGGTCGGATGTTCCGACAAAAGTCAGGATCGCAGTGTCTGATAATCCATCTCGCGAAATTATGACTTCGTCCGGAGAGTAGCCGTGAAGTACGAGTCGATCCGTGTCTCCGAATCCGTTGTCTTCAATTACATCGACTCCATCACCTCGGGAGAACACATAAGTGTCTGAACCACCTCGTCCATGGAGCGTGTCATTGCCAAGACCGCCCTCAATGGCATCTCCAATGCTACTAAAGCCTTGGATAGTGTCATTGCCATCGGTCTGAAGACTGCTGAGGATCTTGGTTCGCAGATCGCCCATCGACCAAATCGCACCGTCATCAAAGACAATTTGCTCAATCTGATCGTAGTTACTCCCCTCAAGTGTATCAACAATTGTAACTTGATCGGTGGTTCCGACAAAGGTCAGTATCGCTGAACTGGAGGTGCTCGCTCGGGAAACGATCACTTCGCTCTGCGCATATCCGTGTAGAACCAACTTGTCGGTAGAGAGATAGCCATTGTCTTCGATTGTATCGGTTCCGTCGCCTCTGGTGAAGACATAGGTATCGCTGTCATAGCTGCCGTGCAGTGTGTCGTTGTCCAAGCCGCCAACCAGAATATCGTTGCCGCTACCACCATTCAGCGTGTCATTGCCTCTACCCCCCAACAGGATGTCATCCTCGTTGGTTCCGGTGATGGTGTCGTCTGTTGCTGGATCGTCATCGGGAGAAACGGAAACTGTGATGACATTGACTGATGTGAAGTCGCCGTCGCTGACCACATAGGTGATAATAATATCGCCTTCGAAGCCTTCATCCGGGAGAAGGCTCAAATTACCTGAAGGCAACAAGTCAACAGTTCCGTTGCCGTCAATTGTGGCAGCGACAATGGTCAACGTTCCGTCATCGACATCGTTTGCCAGTATATCGGCGGACGCTAGTTCAATCGGCGAACCGTCGAATAAAAGATTGAAATTATCGGCTTCTGCCTGAGGTTTTGCATTAATGATTGCGATCGTCTCGATGTCCGTTTGCGTCCAAACGGTCCCATCCTGGAATTCGATCGCCTCGATGCCTTTTTCGGAGGAGGCAAGGAATTGTTCTGTCAGGGTGATTATCGATCCGTCAGACAGCAGTAGCAAAGCATCTTGAGCGCCCACACCGGGTCGTACGATCTTGACGGATTGCGGCGTAATCCCAGCACCAAAGACCAGCCTGTCAGCCGCACCTTGATAATAGTCTTCACTGATCGTGTCCGAGCCGTCGCCCAGATTGTAGTGGTAAACGTCACTACCTTTGCCGCCCTCGAGCGCGTCATCGCCAAGACCGCCGGTGATAATGTCGTCACCAGATGCACCCTTTACGCTGTCATTCCCGACACCAGCGTCAATCTCATCATCGACATTAAAGCCGTGAATGATGTCGTCGCCAGATGTTCCTGCTTGCGACAGAAGCAGCAAACGCAGGTCACCACGGGTCCAGATCGTGCCATCGGCAAATTCGATTTGCTCAACGCCAGTGTCGAAATAGTCGTCGAGCTGGTCCGTCAGAAGGACTGATCCACCATCGACGAAACCTAGTGTGACGTCATTCAGCTCACTTACACCGCGCGTCAGCGTGACCTCGCCAGGAACAATTCCATCTCCGAGAACCAGCTTGTCGGTGGCACCATTGTTGAAAAGCTCATGGATGGTATCGTTGCCATCTCCAAGATTGTAGACAAACGTGTCCGAACCGTCTCCGCCATCAAGAACGTCGTCGCCTAATCCACCAGTGAGGATATCATCCGCGTCGCCAGCATTGACAGTGTCATCGCCAGCACCGGCATCGATAGTGTCGACGACACCGAAGCCGTTGATGTCATCGTCGCCATTTGTGATCTCTTGTGCCAAGATCATGGAGCGCAAGTCGGCACGGGTCCAGATCGTGCCATCGGCGAATTGAACCTCTTCGACACCGCTATTGAAGAATTCACCCAGCTGGTGTTTCAACAGGACCGAGCCGCCGTCGGTGAACGACAGTGTGACTTCGTTCAAATCACTCGTTCCGCGAACGAGAGTAACTTCTCCTGTAAGGATGCCTTCACCAAGGACCAGCCGATCGGCAGTACCGTTGTTATAGGTCTCTATGATGGTGTCCGCGCCATCGCCAAGATCGTAACGGTAGATGTCGGAGTCTTTACCGCCGTCGAGCGTATCATCGCCAAGACCACCTGTAATAATGTCCTCTCCGGAATAGCCAAAGACAGTGTCGTTTCCAGCTCCTGCGAAGAGATAGTCGTTTGAGTTGGTGTAGCCGTCGATCGTATCATCGCCATCTGTCCAGGCGTTCTCCGCCAGGATCCGAGCAAGATCTTCGCTGGTCCAGATTGTACCGTCTGCAAATTCTATCAGCTCAACACCGCTGTCGAACCAATCAACGGATTGGTGTTTCAGCGTTACCGAGCCTCCATCTACAAATGTGAGAATGACCTCATTTAGATCTTGAGGGCTACGCGAAACAGTCACCTCAGATGTCAGAATTCCGGCACCAAGAAGAAGCTTGTCGGAAGCACCGTTGTTTGTGGTTTCAGCGATAATATCAGCGCCATCTCCCAACTCGTAGATATAAGTATCGGAATGCTTGCCACCGTTGAGGTTGTCGTCACCTAAGCCTCCTCTGATCGTATCAGAGCCATAACGGCCGTAGACAGTGTCGTCTCCAGCGCCGGCATCAATGGTGTCATCGAGAGTAAAGCCTGAAATGAGATCATCACCGTTGGTCGATACACCTTGCAGATAGTGGGCGATGAGATCGTCTGTCTCCCAGACCGTGCCATCTTGGAAATGGAACTCTTCAACGACATTGAAATCGAACGGTGCCAAGCCTCTGTAGCCAACAACCGTGATGCTGTCGTTCGCATTTAGCGACAGTGTAAGATCAAGGTAGAGATCGTCGGTCCAGGAAATTGAGACGTCCGATGTCGAGATACCCGCGCCAAAAACAATCTTGTCCGTGTTGTCTATAAAGATCGAAACCTGTTCATCGAAGATCCGGTCGTGGCCGTAGCCTATGCCGAAGTGGTAGGTGTCGCTGTATTCGCCGCCATAGTAGGTGTCGTTGCCCAATCCGCCGTCAAATACGTCCTCGGACGCAAACCCGTAAAGTGTGTCGTCTCCGTCTGTGCCCGCGATCAGCTGCTGTTGAATTTCACCGATTGAAATCGTTGATCCGTCTGCAAATTCGAAATGCTCGATATCGAAATAGCGGTGACCAAAATTGTTATAGAGGAACTGGCTTTGGATCGTCAGTTGGCTGCCGTCAGACAGAGTTGCGATCAGGTCATTGGAAGCCCCATTTCGCGACCAGGTGACGTCATTCGCAGTAACACCCGCACCGAAGAGCAGCTTGTCATTTTCGTTGCTGAAGACTGAGAGAAACTTGTCGTAGATGACGTCTTGTCCATAACCAAAGCCGAAGTGGTAGGTATCGTCTCCATCACCGCCATTCAAATAGTCGTTGCCGGCTCCGCCATCCAAGACATCATTCCGCCAGAAACCATTGATGGTGTCATCGCCGTTGGTCGATTGAAGGAAGTGATTGTAGATGTACTCCTGATCCCAGACTGTTCCATCTTCAAACTCGAAAGTCTCGATGGCGAAATAGTGATTTCCCGCGATATTGTCGCCAAGGAATTGGCGCAGGATTTTGAACTGGCTGCCGTCTGACAGTTTCACGGTCAGATCGGCACTATCGCCTTCACGTTCCAGCGTCACATCGCTCTCGGTGACGCCTTCTCCGAATTTCACTTTGTCGATGGTTTCAAAGTTCAGGTCGAGGCTGGTTCCCTCGTCGAATACGTCTGAGCCGTACCCGAAGCCAAAGACATAAGTGTCGTTCTTGTTGCCGCCGGAGAGGTAGTCATTGCCAGCCCCGCCGTCGAGAACATCATCGCGGGTGAAGCCATAGATCGTGTCGTCGCCGTCGGTCTTTGCGTCGGCGATCAGTTTGGCCATGATATGTTCGTTGTCGAAGCCCTGGCTTTCGCCATTGCCGTTCTCGAATTGGAAATACTCAATCCGGTCGAACCAGAATTCTCCGCCAAGCGCGGTGACACCGAAGAACTGACCGTTGATCGTCAGGCTGTCGCCACTGGTCGTGTTGATGACAAGGGTGTTGCTGTCGCCGTCACGGTAAAAGGAGAGATCTGCGTATGACAGATCGGCACCGAAGATAACAATGTCCTCTCCGCGTGAGAGCACATCAACCTGTGCGTCATGGATTGTATCGTGGCCATATCCGGCGTTGAACAGATAGATATCCGTGTTGTCGCCACCCTGCAAAAAGTCGTTGCCGGCACCGCCATCCATCAGATCGGCATGATCGGTTCCGATCAGAGTGTCATCGCTGGCAAGCGGGTTTGAGATGGCGGTGGCAATTTCGCCCATGCCCCAGACTTCGCCATTGGCGAAAACGATTTCTTCAATACCCTGAAACGGCCCGACAACGCCACCGAAGAGTGAATACTGCATGTCATGGAACTGGCCCACGACACGCACGCTGTCTCCGGTATCCGTGACAGTCAGGATGAGGTCTTTGCCGTCCCGGGCAGCGGTAATCTGATCGGGGGTCAGGTGTGCAAAGCGGATGGTGTCGAAATTGTCTGAGCTTTGCTCAAGGTCGTTGATGACGTCATTGCCGAAATTCTGACCAAAGACAAAAACGTCGCTTCCGGTTTTGCTCTCCACCACGTCGTCGCCGGTGGACATATAAAAGATTTCGTTCTCGTCCGTGCCGGTGCGGGCGCCGGAACCATAATCAACGATATCCTGCGAGACCCCGAGGCTCTCGGCGGCCACTGCCAGGCTGACCGGCAATCCTACGGTCTCGTAGGCAGCCACCACATTGGTGAAGATGAACGGCTCCGTAATCCGGTTGCCACCCGGCCGGTCATAGTCTGACAGAAGCGTGTCGATCAGCGGTTTCCAGGCGTCCAGCCAGTTTGCCGCGCCAGTTGCATCCTGCGGTGCCGCCTCGAAGATCTTCTTGAAGAACGGGATAAGTTCAAATTCGGTCGTCGGCGAGAAACGGTCGGTTTCGACCGAATATTCAACTCCGTCAAAATAAGGCTTCAAACCGCCTTGCATCGCCAGGCGAAGCGCAAGTTGCTCCACCAGCAGCTCTGTCCGGCCCAAAAGGGCGCCAAGGCCGGCAATTGCAGTTCCGGTCAAGGCTCCCGGATCGTCAACGGGTATGTTCTCGCCGAAATAGCGCTCGATGAAATCAAGCTCGGCTGCGGTGACGACTTCCCAGGCAACATCCGCCCCATTCACCGGGTCGGCCAGAACCTGATCATAGCTTGGGTACTCGATCACATTGCCATCGGCGTCGGTGATGGAGGTGCTGCCTGCCAGTTTCCAATAGGTGACAGTCTCTTCCGACCCATCTTGCAAAGTGATTTGCTCGGTCACCTGAACAGCGAAGTCCAGGACTTCCAGTTCGCCGCCCGCGCGGCTGATCAGCACCGGCACATCCGGATTGCTGCCGAAGCCAGTGGCGGCAGGCGGTGCCTTGGCCCAGGCATCGAGAATGTCGAAGGCGCGCTCGGACAGCACGTCCCGGTCGATCACATTCAGCGTGGGCAGAACGGTGTTGATCGTCTGCGCCAATGGCCCGTTCGGGCCCTCCAGCGTGAGGGCCACCTGGAGATCGGTCAGAACGCCATGGCCTTTAAGGGCCGGCATGTTGGCCGCGATATCGGGCGCAATGGTCGTATCGCCCGTATAAACCGTGTCGTAATTGTTGATTCGGAACTCGATGTCGCCCACCGTGCCGGTGCTGCCGTCGCCGCGCGTAAAGCTGCCGGTACGGGCCACCACATTCAGCGCGTTCTGGCTGCCGTCATCGGTCGCCGTAAGATCGATAGAGGCAATATCGAGTTCGGAAAGTGTGAAGAGTTCACCGGCATCGGTTTCAGCATCCCGGTCCAGATCCCGCCAGATGCGGAGATCCGAATAAACCGCATCCTGCGCGTCGATCTTGCCGTCGCCATTGAGGTCATAGGCGGCCAGCGCGGCAAAGCCGGACTGTCCGACGCCGCCGAACAGCTCGTTGATATCGTCGATGGTGCCATTGGCATTGAGATCAAGCGTCAGCAGCCCGTCATCCGGCGCCACCCAGCCGCTATGCTCGGCAAACCCGTCGCCATCCATGTCGAACATGGGGCTGACGCCCGTCACCATGGAGGTCAGTTCCAGTCCGTCGCCGTCGAGGTCGAACACAAGCGGATCGACGCCGCCAGCATTTGCTGAATCTAAAACGTATTTGATGCTTTGCACGATGAAAGACCACATGCTTTCACCATTGACCTTGCCAATACCGTTCTCGCGCCCATCGGCAAGGCGCCACATTTCAGTTTGGATCTCTGCCGTTCGAATGCCTGCTGTTGCTTCGGAGGCTGGACCTAAGGGATCGTTATTGAAGTTTGCCAATGTGAGGAACGACTCTTCGTCCTCGCGTCTCGAAAAGAGGTCTCCGATAGCTAGGGCGCCACTTGCGTCGACTGCGAATTTAAGAATGCCTCCGAGACCATATAAAAAAGGACTTTCTGAATCGACGTGCTTGGTAAAAGTACCGGCTGTGCTCAAATGGCCAAACGCCAGAACCAAGTCATAGCCATCAGCGCCCACCACTTGCGTGCCGGTGGACCACATCAAATTGATAAAATCTTTGTCGTCCTCACCTCCTGGGCCTGCGTATATGACAGAGCCTGTGCCCGCTCTAATGAGCCAGTCGTTACCTTTGCCGAGGTGAATTTCTGCGGCGCCGAACCCCCAAACCCAATCATTGCCGTCACCGGCGTCGATCGTCAACTCTTTGCGTTCATCCTCCAAAGTTTGAGGGTTGTCAGCTTCCGCAACGTTAATTGCAACAATCCAGTCATCGCCGATACCACCTTCGATTGTAAGGTTCTTTTGCTCGATCCCTTCATACTGTGTAAAAGCAACAATGGTGTCGTCGCCTTCCCCACCACGCACCACGCCGGTTCCTGTATGCGCGATCCAGTCATTGCCGCCGCCAGCATCAATCGAATCATCTCCGAGGGCTAGAATTGCCTGGCGATCATCCTTGCCGGAGAAATGCCCCACGTCTTCAAGCATAACAAATTCAGGGAAATCAAATTCGAAGTCAGGAAAATACTGTGTAGCAACATACAAATAATCGAAAAGAGGTTTTACATAGTCAACCCAAGTCCAATGAGGGAATTTTGCTTCGAAATATTCCAAAACGGCACGCGCGTCATTTATATTTATTCCAATTTCATATGTGATGTATGCAAAAGCGCCTGCTTGTTTACCTGCGGCGACAAATATGGTTCCTGCTACAACCTTTTCTAATATCGCAGAGGCGCCGAAATCCAGTAAGGTGTCGCTGTCAACACTTTCGAGAAATGCTCTAATATCATCATTTATCTCTTGCGCTGCGGCTGGATCGGATGAAACCAAAACAATTCCTGCGGTTGTGAGGATGGCAACGCCAAGTAAATCAACCTTGTCCGAAAAGGGGTTTTGGGGGCCGCTGTCGTTGAGAGAATTCGAGCCTCTAATCAGTTGCGATTGGGCAGAAAATACCTCAATTCCGGCAGTGTCGAATGATGGGTCAATAAGTGCGCGTCGCTCAAAAGGGTTAACCACATCCCCATTGGCATTCGTAATACTTGGGTCCGAGGCCGTCGAAATGCTTTGGTAACTTCCCTTCGGCGTGCCGTCGACGGGATCGCCGTTGGTGAAGTGCAAATCTAGAAAGTCCTTGTAGTCTTCCGCTACGCTGGCCGGGTAGCCGGCGTCGAATCCTCCAATGGCTTGAGCGTGAGGATCTGCACTATTTATCATGAACTTAGGCGCCATGCGATCGGGGTCTGAGCCATTGGCTCCCGATACGCGATTTGCCATCAAACCGTCGCGCAAATACTTTTCGACAGCATCCAGTTCCTTTGCTGCAGCCTCAAGGCGTGACCGGATATCCGGGTCATCAAAATCTGTGTTTTGGCTTAGATTGCCAAGATTATGTTTTCTTTCAATTTCACGAAGAAGATCTTCGACAAGACCGTTGTATGTGTTTGTATGGCCTCCCTTATGTAACGCGAGACCGCTTGCAATTGAATCCGCCTCGTGGGTTGGCAGCCAAATACCATTTTCGTTAAAGCTATTGTGTTTGTAGAGTCCAGTTCCTGTGGGATTATTGGGGTCCAAATCAATTTGCGCCAGAGCTTTCAGAAACTTGAATTTATTAGCAACATTTGTAGGAATAAGATGATGGCCTTCGAAATTCGCATTCCAGTCTGCTGGACTGGTTTCTTTAGGATTTTTTTGGAAAGCTTGGGTCCGTTCTGAATTCACTCGCGAATACAAAATCATTTATGTCAACCGTCATTTCCAACCTCCTCTCGACATTCAAGAAGTTCGAAGCATTTTTTGAATCTTATTTTCTTCAATTCGTTAACTAATTCATCGGAAAAGAAAGTATCTTGATATCCAGCGTAATACTCCTTCCAAAGGTGCTTTCCGTTTATCTTTCTTTTGTCGAATGTCATCAGATGACTTGTTACGGGGAAAACAACATAGTGTTCTCCGGTAGTTGAGACGCCGCTTGTAAAAAAAGATCTTTCGAAAATAACGGTGTCCAGTGATTGACCTGGTTGCAGAAAGTAGTAAGGCTCTGGTAGTGGCTGCCCATTCGACCAAAATAGGTCCGTGGGTAGCCAGTTATGAACGTTCGGTTCCAACGCTTCGACAAGGTCCCTAAATCTTTGCGAAACGATCCATTGCCCACCGCCAAAAGCCATAACGAACAGGGCGCATTCTGAAACTTTTCCGCTAATTGTTACTCTCGACGGCACTTGGTCTGGAGTTAGTTTAGGTTCTGTTTGCTCAATATCCCCCATTTGACCAGATTGATCTGGCCTGTAATCAAATTTTTTTGGAAACTCTTTTATATCAACGGATACTCTCCATGCCATTACTTACTTCTTTCTTTGTGTTGTCTTTCTATTTGTCTAGATGGTTTTCGCCTGCTCCAGGCTCAGTTCCAAAATAGGCACTCCCGGTTGAGCGCCTTCCGGCCTATGCCGAATGCGGATTTTTTCGGTTTCGCTTATTCCGAGCGTCTCACCGTCCCGAAGCACCGGTCCCTGAGCCAAAAGGTAGTGTGAGATGTTCAGCACTCGAGAGGCAGTGTCCTGGGGCGAGAGAGCCCCGGGTTCAAACTGAATTTCCCGGCCGATAAAAGGCTGCAGGCCTTCAGTAACAAAACCGATCATTGTTTGAGACCCAGGTAGGGTGGGGGGCGATAAGGATAAATCTGTAGCCACAGATCTAGAGGGTATTTTTGTTCGCTGATCTGCTGCAGAGCTTTAAAAGCCATGATCGGTTCAGAGATAGTGTTGCCGGTCGTCCAAATTATGCTGAGTACCGAATGGCTCTTGATAACGGCTGCGGTTAAAAGTGTCAGATTGATTGCGCTTTGGCGCGCAGCTGCAAAGCCTTCTTCTGACTGAAAGACCGCTACGATTACATGCGCTTTGTGTTTTTCAACTGCTGCCTTGGCTCCTGGCCAAGTCTGATTGTAAGCAATCGGACGTTCGGCGGTGTCCACGGGCAGCGGCTTGTCAACATGGATTAGCGCAAGAACGGTTTGTCCCATACGAACCAAGTGAGTTGGTTGAGCAGCTTCTGCTTGCTCTGAGTCTACCGTTTCCGCCTCGACATTTGGCGCGAAAGACTTGAGCGCCGCAATCACTTCCCTTCCATCCGCGAATTGCGCGTTTTCTAGGGCTAGCATGGTCATGAAACGATTACTCATTGTAATATGCTCTCGTTTTAGTCTCTGCCTATTTGCAAAAAATTAACCTTCTGGCTCTGCGAGCTCCTGTTTAGCATGTCATGTGCTGGACAAATCACATGCTAGCGCGTGGGCAATTTTTTTGACTTGATATCACCTTAACGCCAATGGATTTCATGAAAACTGGGCCATGCGGAATTGCTGGCTTCTAGTCAACTAGAGCGCTATGGAGGCGGCGCGATTAAATATATAATATTGTCTGGATGCTTACTCTCTCCATCTATCAATTAATTTTAATGGAAATTATTATTATTCCCATATTTTAAGTATTTAATGGTATTTCGAAGGATGTTGCTTGCTGCATCAGGGTCGGGCATGGCGAAGATGTCAGGATAATCTTCGCTGTTCGAGACCTCCTTTGCTATAGAGGGGAGTAGATCGGCCGACGTTGGCAGACCCAAGCTAAGCCCAAAATGAACCATTTTACTTGGTGCTTCTTCAAATTCAAATTCCGGCACCCTGGGGTCATAGGCAAGATCCGTCCAATACGCAATGAACTCCTCCCGCGCTTTCCAAAGGCGGAGCGTCTCTTAGACATTTTGCCAAAGGACGCTCGTCAAGCGGCTTCAGCGAATAGCAATGTGCGAAGAAGAATTCTCAACCAAAACAGCCCCCGCCACTCTCAGGTTTTCGTCAATAAGTTGTATTTCTGAATGCACGGTGGCATGTGTTATGTTGGTTGTAAATATTAAAAATTACGCACTTTAAAATTGATATTGAATTGTCAAAATTTCAAAATTGGCGGAAATATGGGAACTTTTAGGGTTGCAGATTTCAATCTTACGTAGCGGTTACAAGGGTTTTCATTTCTCTGAAAAATTTGCTTTCTTCTAGGTTTGATTGAGAGCTTTGCCCGGCGCTGCCCTCGCTTGTTCTGGCCCCGTTTTCCATGGCGCTCCGTTTCCTCGGATGTGCCCTTGTCCAAAACATTCGGTGGTCAAGACCATGTCTGTGTTTGAGCAATGAATCAAAATAATTTAATCTTATAAATTTCAAGCTTGAAATATCTGTGAGCTGAGTTACGTTAACTCGTGTCGATCCGTGGCGCGGGAGCGCTCGAAATTCGGGAGGTGCGATCAATGCGGGTGGCGTGTTTGGGCGGTGGGCCTGCCGGGCTCTATTTTGCGATCTCGATGAAGCTTCGCGATCCGTCGCACGAGATCGTTGTCGTTGAACGCAACCGGGCGAGCGACACGTTTGGCTGGGGTGTCGTGCTGTCGGACGATGCGCTGGAAAATCTGGCAACGAATGACCCGAAAAGCGCTAAAGCCATACGCGATCACTTTGCCTATTGGGACGATATCGCCGTGGTACATGACGGCGTGCGTACGGTCTCCGGCGGTCACGGTTTTGCCGGGATCGGCCGCATGCAGATGCTGCTTTTGCTTCAGGAACGGGCGCGTGAACTGGGCGTCAAACTGCTCTTTGAAACGCCGTTTGACGATATTGAAAGCTATCGCCGCGACTATGATTTGGTCGTCGGCTGCGACGGCATCAATTCCAGTGTGCGCAGCGCCTATGCGGAGCATTTCATGCCGGAAATCGATACCAGAAAGTGCAAGTTCGTCTGGCTTGGCACGCATCAGAAATTCGACGACGCCTTTACCTTTATCTTCGAGAAGACCGAGCACGGCTGGATCTGGGCGCATGCCTACCAGTTCGATGATGAAACGGCGACCTTCATTGTCGAGTGTACCGAGGAAACCTACGCCAATTTCGGCTTTGACGGGATGTCGAAAGAAGAGATCGTCGAAACCTGCCGGAAGACTTTCGAGGCGCATCTTGGCGGGCATAAGCTGATGTCGAATGCCGACCATCTGCGCGGGTCGGCGGTCTGGATCAACTTCCCGAGGGTGCTTTGCGAAAAGTGGCACCACGGCAATGTCGTTCTATTGGGCGATGCGTCCGCAACGGCGCATTTTTCCATCGGGTCCGGGTCACGGCTTGCCTTTGACAGCGCCATTGCGCTGGCCGATCTCATTCACAGCGAACCGACCCTTGAGAAAGCCTTCGAACGCTATCAGGAAGAGCGGCGGCTGGAAGTGCTGCGGCTTCAGTCCGCAGCACGCAATTCGCTGGAATGGTTTGAGGATGTCGAGCGCTATCTCGACCTTGATCCGGTGCAGTTCAACTACTCGCTTTTGACGCGCTCGCAGCGTATTTCGCACGAGAACCTGCGCCTGCGTGATCCGGATTGGCTGCGTTCGGCTGAGCAGTGGTTTCAGCATGCATCCGGTGTTCCGGACAATGGGCCGGTGCGCGCACCGATGTTTGCGCCGTTCCGTCTGCGCCAGATGGAGCTGAAGAACCGGATCGTTGTGTCACCCATGGCGCAGTATAAGGCCGTCGACGGTTGCCCGACAGACTGGCACCTGATCCATTATGGCGAACGCGCGAAAGGTGGCGCCGGGCTTGTCTATACCGAAATGACCTGTGTTTCAGAAACGGGCCGAATTACGCCGGGCTGTCCAGGTCTTTATGCGCCGGAACATGAGACTGCCTGGAAGCGTCTGGTAGATTTCGTGCATGGCGAGACCGAGGCCAGGATCTGTTGCCAGATCGGTCATTCAGGCCGCAAGGGTTCCACCAATATCGGCTGGGAAGGCATGGATAAGCCCTTGGCATCCGGCAACTGGGACCTTGTGTCCGCATCGGCACTAGCCTGGTCTGAAGAAAATGCTGTACCGCGCGAAGCGACCGAAGCCGATATGGAGGCGATCAAGTCAGAATTTGTTGCCGCAGCCGAGATGGCAGAGCGTGCCGGGTTCGACATGATCGAGCTGCATGCCGCCCATGGCTATCTGCTGTCTTCGTTCATTTCGCCGCTCTCCAATACCCGGAGGGATGACTATGGCGGCAGCCTGGAAAACCGGCTGCGCTACCCGCTTGAGGTTTTCCGGGCAATGCGCCGTGTCTGGCCTGAACATAAGCCGATGTCCGTGCGCATTTCGGCAAATGACTGGGCCGGTGAGGACGGGGTAACACCGGAAGAAGCCGTCGAGATTGCGCGCGCATTTCAGCAAGCAGGGGCGGATCTGATCGACGTCTCCGCCGGTCAGACCAGCACGGAGGCAAAGCCGGTTTACGGGCGCATGTTCCAGACGCCGTTTTCCGACCGGATCCGCAATGAGGCAGGCATCACCACGATGGCGGTCGGCAACATTTATGAGGCCGATCACGCAAACTCGATCCTGATGGCCGGACGCGCCGATCTGATCGCCATCGGCAGACCGCATCTGGCCGACCCTTATTGGACCTTGCATGAAGGCGCAAAGATCGGTGACCGGCAGGCCGTCTGGCAGCCACCTTATCTTGCCGGGCGCTATCAGGCCTGGCGGCTTGCGGACCGTGAAGCAGAGGCAATCCGGGTATGACGCTGGCAGGCAAACATGTGGTCGTGACTGGCGGCGGCTCCGGTGTCGGTGCTGAAACGGCGCAGGCGTTTAACAGGCAAGGCGCGCGCGTTACGATATTGGGGCGACGTGAGGAGCCGTTGAAGGCGCAGGGTCTTTCCTACCAGCTGTGCGATGTCACCGATGCGGAGGCTGTTGCGAAGGCACTGGACGCTGCCCGGCAGCAAAATGGACCGATTTCCGTTGCCGTTGCCAATGCAGGCGCCGTTGAAAGCGTGCCTTTCGCAAAACTGTCTCAAGATCAGATGCAGTCAATGCTGGCGGTGAATCTGATTGGCGTTGCCAATCTTTGGCAGGCCGCGCTGGGCGATATGAAAGCGTCCGGTTGGGGGCGCATGATTGCCGTTGCCTCCACCGCCGGGTTGAAGGGGTATCCTTATGTGGCGGTCTATAGTGCGGCCAAGCACGGTGTCATCGGATTGACCCGCTCGCTGGCGATCGAGCTTGGCCAGACGGGCGTGACCGTCAACGCGATCTGCCCGAGCTTCGTGGAAACGCCACTCCTTGAACGGTCGATTGAAACCATCGTTCAAAAGACGGGTCTGAGCGCGGAAGAGGCGCGTGCAACTCTTATTGCGGGCAATCCGCAAAAACGGTTCATCGAAACTGATGAAGTCGCCGGAACTGCGCTGTGGTTGTGTTCTGATGCTGCGCGGTCGGTGAACGGACAGGCAATTGCCTTGTCGGGAGGAGAAGTATGAACGAACCGGCTCTCACTGGAGCAGAGCAATCTGTCTCGAAGGCACGCCTGCGGCTCTGGCTGAAACTGCTCAAGGCCTCCAGCCTGATTGAGGACGAAATCAGGCGGCGCTTGCGCAATGAATTCAACTGGACGCTGCCGCGCTTTGATGTGATGTCCGCGCTGGCGCGCTCACCCGACGGGCTGAAGATGAGCGAAATCTCGCAGATGCTGCGGGTCTCCAATGGCAACATCACCGGCATCGTGGACAAGCTGTCAGAGGAAGGCCTGGCCTTGCGGGTTGCAGTGCCCGGCGACCGGCGCGCCAACCTTGTTCGGCTGACGCCGAAAGGACAGAACGTCTTTGCCGAGCATGCAGAAGTGCATGAGGCCTGGATCGACGAAATTCTGAGTGGGCTCGACTCTGAGGACGTGGACGGCATGATCGGCCGCCTCGACCGGTTAAGCGAAGCGCTTGAGGAGGGCAAGTGACCATGCGGAGCGACGTTCAGCACTTTAATTGCTCGGTTGCGGACGGGATTGCAGAAGTTTCGCTCAATCGTCCGGACCGCAAGAACCCGCTGACATTCGACAGCTATGCGGAGCTGCGCGACTGGTTTCGCGAGCTTCACTATGACGATGATGTCAAGGCAGTCGTTTTCGGGCCGAACGGCGGCAACTTTTCCTCAGGTGGTGACGTTCACGACATCATTGGCCCGCTGACCAAAATGAACATGAAAGAGTTGCTGGCCTTTACCCGCATGACAGGGGATCTGGTCAAGGCGATGGTCAATTGCGGCAAGCCCGTCATCGCCGCAATCGACGGGGTCTGTGCCGGGGCTGGTGCAATCATTTCCATGGCGTCGGACCTCAGGATTGCGACACCTGAGGCAAAGACGGCCTTCCTGTTCAACCGTGTCGGGCTTGCGGGCTGCGATATGGGCGCCTGCGCAATCCTACCCCGGATCATCGGGCAGGGGCGTGCCGCGGAACTGCTTTATCTCGGGCGATCGATGAGTGCTGAGGAAGGGCATGCCTGGGGCTTCTTCAACCGCATTGTCGAGCGGGACGACCTGCTTGCGACAGCACGAGACTTGGCGAGGCGCATCGCCGACGGTCCTGGCTTTGCCAACATGATGACCAAGACAATGCTGGCCCAGGAATGGTCCATGTCAATTGAACAGGCCATCGAAGCCGAAGCGCAGGCGCAAGCCATCTGCATGCACGGACAGGACTTTCACCGGGCTTACCATGCCTTTGTCGCCAAAGAAAAACCGGTATTTGAGGGTGACTGATGGCGGACAAGAGCTTTTTGAACTGGCCGTTTTTGAAGATCGTCATCGCGCGCTTTCCGCGAAGCTTGAGGGATGGGCCGGCGCGCATCTTTCGGACGTTGATCATGGCGACACCGATGCTACCTGCCGTCGGCTCGTCAAGGATCTCGGACATGCTGGTTTTTTGAACCTTAGCTCCTCGGATGAGGGCAAGCTTGACGTCAGAAGCCTGTGTCTGATCCGTGAGACATTGGCCCGTCATGACGGGTTGGCGGACTTTGCCTTTGCCATGCAGGGACTGGGTACCGGAGCGATTTCACTGTTCGGTACACCTGACCAGAAAGCGGCATGGCTTTCAAAAACCCGGGCGGGTGAGGCTATCTCCGCTTTTGCTCTCACCGAACCGCAATCGGGCTCGGATGTTGCCAATTCCACCATGACGGCAACCCGGGACGGAGAGCATTTTATTCTAGATGGCGAAAAGACCTGGATCTCCAATGGCGGTATTGCCGATGTCTACACGCTTTTTGCCCGCACAGGTGAAGCTCCTGGTGCAAGGGGCTTTCCGCCTTCATCATCCCCGCCGGACTGCCCGGCTTCGAGATAGTGGAGCGGCTGGATGTTCTGGCTCCACACCCGCTTGCCCGGCTTCGTTTTTCGAACTGCCGCATTCCCGCATCAGCGCTGATTGGCGAGCCCGGTCAGGGTTTCAAGATTGCGATGTCGGTCCTGGATGTTTTCCGGTCGACGGTTGCGGCGGCCGCGCTGGGCTTTGCGCGCAGGGCGCTGGATGAAGCTCTCAAGCGTGTTTCCAGCCGTCATGTTCAAGGGGCGCCGCTAGCAGAGTTGCAGATGGTGCAGGGGCATATCGCAGATATGGCGCTTGATATCGATGCCGCAGCGCTTTTGACCTACCGCGCCGCCTGGACGAAGGATGCAGGCGCACCGCGCGTGACCCGCGAAGCTGCGATGGCCAAGCTTTTTGCAACCGATCAGGCGCAACAGGTCATCGATAAGGCCGTGCAGCTTCACGGCGGAGACGGGGTTCGCTCAGGCGAAACCGTTGAAAAGCTCTACCGCGAAATCCGGGCCCTGCGCATTTACGAAGGCGCGTCGGACGTCCAGCGGGTGGTCATCGCCAGACAGACCCTCGCCGAACAACAGGGAATGTGATCATGCTCCAACATTCTGCTCATATCGACACGTTCTCACGGGACAATTTGCCCGAGACGAACACCTGGCCGGACTTTCTGCTGGATGGATTTGACTATCCCGAACGTCTCAACGCGGCGGTGGAACTGACCGACAGGATGGTCGAAAAGGGCTTTGGCGATCACACGGCGCTGATCGGCAACGGACGGCGGCGGACCTACAAGGAACTTTCCGACTGGACCAACCGTCTGGCGCACGCGCTCGTGGAGGATTTGAAGCTCAAGCCCGGCAACCGGGTTCTGATCCGGTCGGCCAACAATCCTGCAATGGTGGCCTGCTGGCTGGCGGCGACCAAAGCCGGTGCGGTTGTCGTCAACACCATGCCGATGCTGCGGGCTGGCGAGCTGACGAAGTATGTCAACAAGGCCGAGATCACTCATGCGCTTTGCGACACAAGGCTGATGGATGAGATGACAGCCTGCGCGAAAGGCAGTGTTCATCTGAAGACAGTGGTCGGTTTTGACGGAACATCCAATCACGATGCCGAACTCGACCGGCTTGCGCTGGAAAAGCCGGTGCAGTTCGAAGCTGTCGCAACCAGCCAGGACGATGTGGCGCTCATTGGGTTCACGTCCGGGTCAACCGGCGAGCCCAAGGGCACCATGCATTTCCATCGGGACTTGCTCATCATCGCGGACGCCTATGCAAGGGAAGTGCTGGATGTCGGCCCGCAGGATGTTTTTGTCGGCTCGCCGCCGCTTGCATTCACGTTCGGTCTCGGTGGGCTGGCGATCTTCCCCTTGCGGTTCGGTGCGGCAGCAACACTCCTGGAAGCGGCGACGCCGCCGAATATGGTCGACATCATCGAAAAATACCGCGCGACCGTCTGTTTTACCGCGCCGACCGCCTATCGGGCCATGCTGCGCGCCATGGATGAGGGGGCGGATCTGACTTCGCTGCGTGCTGCCGTTTCGGCCGGCGAAACCTTGCCTGCTCCGGTCTATGAGGAATGGAAGGCAAAGACAGGAAAGCCGATGCTGGATGGCATAGGCTCGACCGAGCTATTGCATATCTTCATCACCAACCGGTTTGAAGATCACCGGCCGGCCTGCACCGGCAGACCCGTTGCGGGCTATGAAGCCAAGGTGGTCGGTCCCGACGGTAACGAAGTGCCCACGGGTGAGGTCGGACGGCTTGCCGTGCGCGGGCCAACAGGTTGCCGATACCTCAAAGGGGAACGGCAAACGGAATATGTCCAGAATGGATGGAACATTACCGGCGACGCCTTTACCCGCGACGCAGACGGTTATTTTCATTTCGCCGCGCGCAATGACGACATCATTTTGAGCAGCGGCTACAACATTGCCGGACCTGAGGTCGAGGCGGCTTTGCTGTCGCACGAAGCCGTTGCCGAGTGTGCCGTGATCGGTGTCCCTGACGCAGACCGCGGCGCAATTGTGGAGGCCCATGTTGTCCTTGGAGCTGATCACGAAGCGTCCGATCTCATGATCAAAGCGCTGCAGGATCACGTCAAGGCAACGATTGCCCCGTTCAAATATCCGCGCAGTATTGTTTTTGCCGATGCGCTGCCGAAAACCGAAAGCGGCAAGATCCAGCGGTTCCGCCTCAGGACAGCGTCATGAGCAGCAAAGCCTATGATCCGGAAAAAGACGGCGCCAGGACGGGATTTTCAGATGCCATGTCCTATGGCGATTATCTGCATATCGATACGATCCTGTCGCAGCAGCATTGCCTCAGCAACGCGCATGACGAGATGCTGTTCATCGTTCAGCATCAGACGTCCGAACTCTGGATGAAGTTGATCATTCATGAACTGGCAGCTGCCCGTGAGGCTTTAAGAACAGGCGACACGGCCAAGATGTTCAAGATGCTGGCCCGGGTCAGCCGGATATTCGAACAGCTCAACAATCAGTGGGATGTGCTGCGCACGATGACGCCGGCTGACTACACGCTGTTTCGTGAAACTCTTGGTCCGTCATCGGGCTTTCAGTCCTACCAGTACCGGATGATCGAATATGTGCTCGGCAACCGGAATCCAAATATGCTGAAGCCCCATGCGCATTTGCCGGAAATCCACAAGGAGCTGTCGGCCGAACTCGCCCGGCCAAGCTTTTACGATGAAGTCGTCCGCCTGCTCTTCCGGACACTGGACGGTCATGAGGACAATGTTCCGGCGCCGCAGCTGGAAGAACCGCATGAGGCGCATCCTGAAATTCAGGCACGCTGGAAGCTGGTTTACGAGAATATTGATAGCTATTGGACGCTCTATGAACTGGGCGAAAAACTGGTCGATATGGAAGATTATTTCCGCCGCTGGCGCTTCAACCATGTCACGACTGTTGAGCGGGTGATCGGCTTTAAACGCGGCACCGGTGGCACGTCCGGGGTTGCGTATTTAAGGCGGATGCTCGAAGTCGAACTCTTTCCCGAACTCTGGCATCTGAGAGGTGAGCTATGAGCCTGCCGAAGAAAGAGCTCTTCGACATTCCGGCCAATGTCATTTACCTCGACGGCAACTCTCTTGGCCCCCTGCCGAAAGGGGCGTTGGAACGTGCTGGCGATGTGATTGAGAAAGAATGGGGCAAGGAGCTGATCCGGGCCTGGAACACGGCCGACTGGATCGCGCTCCCCAAACGTGTTGGTGACCGGATTGCCCGCTTGATCGGTGCGCCTGAGGGTTCTGTCGCGACGGGCGATACATTGTCGATCAAGGTCTACCAGGCGTTGGCAGCCGCCTTGAAAATGCGTTCTGAGCGCCGGGTAATCTTGTCGGATAACGGAAACTTTCCAACCGATCTCTATATGGCTCAAGGTCTGATGAACACCGTCGACAAGGGCTATGAATTGTGCGCCCCGGCTCCGGAAGACGTGATGAGCCACATTTCCGAAGATGTCGCGGCAGTCATGCTCACACATGTCGATTACCGTTCTGGCCGCCTTCATGACATGAAAGCGGTTACGGAAAAGGCCCACGCGGCAGGTGCCGTCATGATCTGGGATCTGGCACATAGTGCAGGCGCTGTGCCCCTGGATCTTGCCGGTTCCAAGGCCGAGTTTGCTGTTGGGTGTACCTATAAATATCTCAACGGGGGACCGGGTGCTCCGGCGTTTATCTATGCTCGGCCGGACCTTGTCGAAAGCGTCGAACCAGCCCTGGCGGGCTGGATGGGACATGATGCACCGTTTGCAATGGAACCGGACTACCGACCGGCCATGTCAACAGAGCGGTTGCGTGTAGGAACCCCTCCGGTTGTTCAGTTGTCGATCCTCGATGCGGCGCTCGACGCCTGGAACGGCGTCGATATGGGTGACATCCGCAGGGCTTCGCTGGATCTCTCGGAGTGCTTCATCGCCGAAGTGGAACGACGTTGTCCGGTGCTCAAGCTTGCATCCCCACGCGAGGGCGCATTGCGCGGCAGTCAGGTATCCTTCGCGTTTGAACATGGCTATGCGGCGATGCAGGCCCTGATCGACAGGGGAGTGATCGGTGACTTTCGTGCACCTGACATCATGCGGTTCGGTTTCACGCCACTTTATCTCGACGAGGAAGATGTTGTTGCAGCCGCGAAAATTCTTGAAGAAGTGATTGTCGGAGAACTCTGGCGGGACCCGATATATCAGACGAAATCGCGTGTAACCTGATGACTGATACCAGGCGACAATTGCGGATAGGTGAAAAGATTGGCTGCGCGTTGAACCGCGACAAGGGCGCATTTCGTGCTGGACGCATTGCCCGTGGGCATGCACCTGACGGCGAGCACAAACGAAGCATCCTGGAGAATTGCACATGAAACCTGAAGTCATTCACCCGGAAGGCTGGGCGAAAGCACTCGGCTATGCGAACGGGATGCTGATGCCGGACGGGACGCTCCACATTGGCGGACAGATCGGTTGGGACAAGGACAAGCGCTTTGCTCCTGGTGGATTTCTGCCCCAGATGGAGCAGGCGCTTACCAATATTGTGGACATCGTCACCTCGGCGGGCGGCGAGATTTCCGATATTGGACGCCTGACATGGTTCATCAAGGACAAGACCGAATATCTAGCTAAACAGCGCGAGGTCGGCGAGGTTTACCGTCGCGTTTTCGGCAAACATTTTCCGGCCATGTCGATGCTCGTGGTCAAAGACCTCATTGAAGACGAAGCCGTCATAGAGATTGAGGCAACGGCGTTTGTCAGGCGGTAACCGAAGTTGGATCCACCATTCGTTTTGATGAAGACAAAGCTCATTGGTCTGCCGAAAGCGCAATTTCTTAAACTGGCGATATCGGAAACCCATGAGGTCGGAGCGGCTGCATGATTTTCAGGTGCTCACCTGACGCAAGTTTTAGGCTTCGTGATTTTACAAAAACGAACCGCCAGGATTGAATGGGGTGCTTCGGTCGACCGGTACTATGGACAACTGTCTCGCGAGGACTAGATCTTCATCTCGGTCAGTCAGATAGGATTTGTTGGATACTCAATGCGTCGGATCTTCGTCTGGTTTACGGGCTTTCTGCTTTTCAATCTCGGCCTTGGCCTCTTTGTCGTATTTTCGGGCGTGCAAACGACTTCTGCTCATTGGAGCAGCGCCAGCAGGGCACCGCTTGGTGTTGCGCCCGACCCGCTGTTGGAACGGCAAGCCATCATTCAAGTTTATTCTGCCAGGGCTTTCAGCTGGCGCGGCTATTTCGGTGTCCACAGCTGGATATCCATCAAAGAACCGGAAGCAGCGCACTTCACGACCTATGAAGTGACGGGGTGGCGGGTGCGCCATGGCGGGAAAGCCGTATCCTCTTCAAGCCGGGCTCCGGACAGCCGCTGGTTCGGATCAGCACCACGCTTGCTTGCAGAACTTCACGGTGACGAGGCTGAGGCCGCGATCCCACGGCTTCTGAAGACCATCCGCAGCTACCAATATGATGACCGCTATACTGTTTGGCCTGGTCCCAATTCAAACACGTTCATTGCCCATTTGGGCAGAGTGGTTCCAGAGCTGCGGCTTGACTTACCTCCGACGGCCGTTGGCAAGGATTTCTTGCAAGGCGGGTTTTGGGACAAGGCTCCAAGCGGCACAGGATATCAACTGTCCGTCTTGGGGCTTTTTGGGCTTTTGGTCGCCTGGGAGGAGGGGGTTGAGTTAAATCTCTTTGGCCTGACCTATGGAATAGACGTCAAGGATTTCTCCCTGAAGCTCCCCATGGTCGGGCGTGTCGAGTTTCCGTCCACGAGCACTTGATCGTTGAAAGCATCAAAGCGAGGGCTGGAGAGGCAGCAGGGTCTTTGTTGGAGCATCTGCCAAAACCTGACTTCTGCTGGCACAATTGCTAATGATGGTATTGAAACAGAGTGTATAGGGGCAGCAGGTCCATTGTTCAGCACTTAACTGTTATAGCGTTTCATCCAATCGAGACCTTCTTCCGTATCGCCTGAAGGTTTGTATTCAGCGCCGATTGGTTTCTTCCAGCCAATGTCAGCAATCATGGAAAAAACAGTCGGGTAGTGCAGTTCGCCGTGATCGGGCGCGCGGCGACCAGGGACCGAGGCAACCTGAATATGACCGATGATGGGCAACAGGTCCTGCAACCGAAAAAGCACATCTCCCTCGTTGCGCGCAACGTGATAGCAATCGAACATGAGTTTCAGGTTCGGGACGGCGAGCTCGGTGATAATGTCCCTTGCTTGCATGGTGGTATTCAAAAAATATCCTGGTGCGTCATGCCGGTTTAGCGGTTCGATCAGGATTGTTCGATCGGTGCGTGTCGTCGCATAGTCAAGGTTCCTCAAAAAGGTGGTTTGCGCGTCCGAGCCACTCGCTTTCCCGGCCATAACGTGGATCGCGGCCGTATCGGTGCGATCCGCATAATCGATCGCTTCGTCTATTGCCGCCCTTGCCTCTTCTTCCCTCTGAGGAAGCGCAGCAAGACCATTATCTCCATTCGAAACATCACCGCGCCTTGTATTCAGGCCGAGCATGTTGAGGCCTGTTTCCTCAAGTGCCGCCTTTACATCGACAACTGGTGTCTCAAAAGGCCAATGGCATTCAACAGCATCAAATCCACATGCCTTGGCTGCGCGAATCGCTGCTGGCAAGGGTCGGTCGGCCCACAAGAAACCGAGATTTGCCGAGAAGCTAGTCAATCATCCCACTCCACATCGAATTTGGAAACGACCGCATGAACTTGTTCCCTGTTGAGAGGGATTGGCTGTTCTCCGCGCAGTAGTAGTGTCAGCCTCGCGGTTGCTTCAAGCTCCTCTATTGCATTGCATGCAGCTTCTACGTCTTTTGCCGCAACGACAGGTCCGTGATTGGCCAACATGACAGCGCTGCGTTTGCCGGCCAGCCCCCGGACAGCCTCACCCATCGCCGGATCCCCCGGCACAAAAATCGGCAACAGCTTCACCTTGCCGAGTTGCATGATCGCATATGGCGTCAGCGGCGGCAGAAAGTTCTCCGGATCAATACCGGGCAGCATGGAAAGGGCAACTGAGTGACAGGAATGCAAGTGCACGACAGCACCTGCAGTCGAGCGGGTGTCGTAGAACGCCGCGTGCAGCGGCATTTCCTTTGTCGGACGGTCACCCTCGATCTGCTTTCCCTTATCATTGAATTTGCTCAGTCGAGCCGGATCGAGACGACCAAAACTTGTTCCGGTCGGGGAAACAAGGAGGCCACCATCTTCGGTTCGCGCCGAAATGTTGCCGGTAGACCCATGGGTGAGACCGCGCTCAAAGAGCGAACGGGCGAGAAGGCATATCTGTTCCCTTAAGGCCGATTCACTCATCCCTGAAGCATCCGGTCCGCTTTCTCGAAAAAGTCGTCAGAACCGAAGTTGCCGGATTTCAGAGCGACTACAAGTTCAGGTCCCGCCCTTAGTGCAGGGACGCCAGGGTCGATTTCAGGGCCGATCTCCAGTGTTTCCAGCCCAAGACCCTCAACAATGGCACCTGAAGTTTCTCCGCCTGCCGTGATGATCCGAGTAACACCGCCTGCGCGCGCAAGACGGGCAACGTCGGAAAAGAAGGTTTCCAACGCCGCTGCTGAACGGTCTCGGCCGTAGGTGTCCTGGATGTCGGTCACACTGTCGGGATCTGCGGAACTGAAAGCCATTGGAATACCATTGCTGCCAAGAAGCCAGTCAGCCGTTTCCTCTGCCGTCAGGTGTCCATCAATAACCGCTGCTGCGTTGATCTCCTGCGCAGGATGTCGCGCGCTATGTGCCTGTACTTGGCGACGTGTGGCCAGGGAGCAGGAACCGGAAAGAACAATGGATTTTCCCGGTTGCGCGGTCCACGGCACTCGTGAGGGAGTGCAGCCGAAATTTGCAGGCAATCCCAGCGCAACCCCAGAGCCACCCGTGACGAGCCGCAAGTCGTTTGCCGCTTTACCTATTTCGATGAGGTCTTCGTCCCGGATCGCATCGATCACGATCAATCGTTTGCCGGAATTGTGCTCGCTTTCCAGTCTTTGCCGGATGACGTCAACGCCGCTTTGAACGTGCTGTGCGGCTACATGCCCGACAGCAAAATGCGATTGCCGCGCCAGCCAGCGCCGGATGTCAGGATCTGTCATTGGTGTCAGGGGATGCGCCTGCATACCGGATTCGCTCAAGAGCGCATCGTTCACGAACAGATGACCTTGATAGACGGAGCGGCCAGTACCGGGAAACGCAGGGCAGACTACTATTTTTTGCGCGTCGAGCGCTTCTGCGAGCGCATCGGTCACAGGACCAATATTGCCTTCTGGCGTCGAATCGAAGGTTGAGCAGTATTTGAAGAAGAACTGTTCGCAGCCCTGCGATTTCAGCCAATCCAGAGCTTCAAGAGACTGCGCAACGGCATCGTCTGGATCTATCGACCTGCTTTTGAGTGCAACAACGCCTGCCTCAACACTCGCGGCAGCGTCGGTACGCGGCGTGCCGGAATACTGTGTTACCCGCATGCCCTGTTTTGCGAGCGTGTTGGCCAGATCGCTTGAGCCTGTGAAGTCGTCCCCTATACATCCCAGCCGCATCAGCCTTCCCCCGGCAACTGCAATCCGGCGCTCCGGGCATAGACTTTCGTAATGGCCGCGTCGTCTTCGTGACCCAGGCCCATCGCAACTGCTTTGTTGTATTGACCCAGGGCTGCTTCCGTAATCGGCGCCTCAAGACCGGAGCTTTTCGCTGCTTCCAGCACGATACCGAGATCCTTCGGCCAGATGACGGTCTGGCTGTGCGGTGTGTAGTCTCCTGCAACCACGTGGGGTGCCCGGTTTTCAAGCATCCAGCTTGTTCCAGCACATCTGCTGATGACGTTGATGAACTTCTGCGGTTCGATGCCTTGTGTCATGCCGAATGTCATGGCTTCTGCCATTGCCGCTATGTGCACACCGGCCAGAAGCTGGTTGACTGCCTTCATCGCTGATCCGGAACCGGCCTCGTCCCCCAGTTTGAAGACGGTTTCAGCTGTGGCCTCCAGCACCGGCTGAGCTGCAGCAAACGCTTCGGGCGTGCCGGCTGCCATAATGGCGAGCTTGCCTTCACCTGCCTTGACCGATCCGCCGGACACGGGTGCGTCAAGATAATGGACACCGTGATGCTGGCAGCGCTTCTCCATGCTCCTTGCAAAATCAGGAGGCACGGTCGCGCAGGCGACAACCACAGCACCTGACTTCAATTTCGGTACAAGTCCTGCCTCCCCAAACAGAATGGTTTCGGTCTGATCGGCGTTCAGAACCACAACCACGACTGCGTCTAGCGCCGCGACAACAGTATCGACTTCGTCGGCTGCACCACCCTCTTTTCGGAAACTTTCCATGCGTTCGCCTACAATGTCAGACCCGAAGACCTGATAGCCCTTGCGAAGACATGATCGGGCCATACCAAAACCCATGGATCCAAGGCCAACGACGGCAACATTCATCGACCCGGTCATACGGACCTCCCAGTCTTTTTGCGAAGCACATGGGCGGCATCCCTGCGGTGGCTGTGAACCCGGTAAACCTTGTCGGAGGACGTGATGAACATTGTCATGCCGTCTTGTCCGCCGAAACAGATATTGGATGTCTGCGCGGGCAACAAGATCTTGCCGATGAGGGCGCCTTCCGGTGAAAGGCAGTGAATGCCGTCAAGAGCCGAAGTCCAGACAAATCCCTGATGATCAACGCGAAACCCGTCGGGAATGCCTGGCGCAACCACGGCAAAGACACGACCGTTGCTCAGCCTGGGTCCGTCGACGTCGAAGACCCTGATATGATGAGGCAGATTGTAGTCTATTCCGGGAAAACTTGCGCCACGGATGGCACCTGAATCGGCGATATAGAGTTTGGTCTCATCTGGCGAAAAGGCCAGGCCGTTCGGTTTGTCGAAATCCGTTGCGACCGCATGGATACTTCCGTCGGTCGACACGCAATATACGTGGCAGCCGTCGAGTTCGCTTTCGGCCGGGTATCCTTCAACATCCGAATTTATGCCATAGGGTGGATCGGTGAACCAGACGGAACCGTCGGAACGAACAACAACATCATTTGGAGAGTTCAGCCTTTTGCCCTCAAAACTGTCGGCGATTGTCTCCGCAGAGTTCAAATCAAAAGGGTCTTGCCGCCGGACAACCCGCCGTCCGCCGTGTTCGCATGACACCATGTTTCCCGCCAGGTCCAGCGTGTTGCCATTTGCGAATTCACTGTTCGAAAGAGCAATCGACACGCCTTTGTCTTCGGTCCATCGCAACATGCGTTTGCCCGGAATATCATTGAAAAAGAGACCGTCAGAAAACCAGACGGGACCTTCCGTCCAGGTGCAATCCGTTGCGATTACATCGGGTGCAGTCGATGTGTCGACAAAACTTTTGAAACGCGCGTCGACCGTGACATAGCCGGGCTTCATGATCGTGCACCTTTTCTCATTGTCTGGAACAAAAGCATAGCAAGGATGATCACCCCGAAGACGATGCTCCGCCAGGCGTCTCCGATCTGCATCACGGAAAGTATCGATGTCAGCAACGTTATGAACAATGCGCCGCCAATTGTGCCAAACAGCCCACCACGTCCGCCGAGAATAGACGTTCCGCCGATGACGACAGCGGCAATTGTCGGAAGAAGAAAGGGGTCCCCCATCGACTGATAGGCCTGGTTCGCGTAACCGGCGAGCAGGACACCCCCCAATGCCGAACACATGCCAGCGAGCGCGAATGCCGCAAAGACAACACTCGGCGTCGAGACGCCTGACAGGAAGGTCGCCTTCTCGTTGTAGCCGATTGAACGCAGGTAGCGGCCGAACGGCGTTCTGGTCAAAAAGGCAACGATTGCAAGACTGACAGCCATCCATGTCAGGAAGCTGACGGGCAGGCCGAATACGTTGCCAGAGGCCATGGATACCATGAGCTGACTGGCTTCGCCCTTTGGATTGAAACCGCCGGTATTGAGCACTGCAAGTCCAAGCAGGATGGAATTGACAGCCAATGTCCAGACCATCGAGGGGATGCGCAATATGGCGACGCCTATGCCATTGACGACACCGATTAGCGCTCCGAAGGCGAGGGCGGCCGGTACGGCCAGCGCCGACAGGACGGGATTGCCTGACCCTACCAGGGCCGTGGACAGGATTGCCGCCCCGGTCAGCACCCATGGTACGGAAAGGTCGATGTGCCCGAGCAGGATAACGATCGTCGCACCAGTTGCGAGCAGGCCGAGAAACGCTGCGATCTGTAGCTGCTGGCTCAAGTAGTCGAAGGTCAGGATTTGCGGGAAGTACAGGCTTCCCGCCAGGATGAGGACCACGGTCCCGAAATAGGGCATCATGCTGTCAGGTGTGATTGTGCGGCTCATCGGCCAAAGACCTCCAACCTGTTGCGGGTACGAAGGACATCTGCGCCGCCAATCGCGATCGCAGCGGCCAGAATAAGCCCTTCAAACAGGGGTTGCGCCAGCGAAGGAATGCCGGAAAAGAACATCAGCGAAGCGATTGTTTTCAAAATGAAAGCGCCAGCCAATGCTCCAATTAGCGACCCGACCCCACCTCGCAGAAGCACTCCGCCCAACACGACGGCTGCGATGGAATTCAGGGTGAAGTTCGCGGCAATTCCCGCATCTCCGGTTGTCGTGACAAAGCTGTAGTAAAGCCCGGCGGCTCCGCCAAAAAGACCGGCAAGTGTGAAGGCAGCAATGCGTACAAGGCGTGTGTTGATCCCGGATTGAAACGCTGCTTGCTCTGACGACCCGAGCGCATAGAGCCCAAGTCCGAGCCCGGTTCTGCGAAAGGGTAACCAGAAGGCGAAGATCAGCAATCCGGAAATGATCAGCGCGGTCGGAATGCCCGCAATATCAAGTGTAATGGCATCCGCCAGATCATAGTTGACGGCACCGCCGGGGGTCGGCCTGAGCATGAGAGCACCACCGACAAAGATTGATGCTGTCGCCAGTGTGACCACAATTGGCTGTATGCGGCCGAAAACAATGATGAGACCATTCAGCAGGCCACATAGGGCACCGGCAGCGAGCACGGCGAGGACACCGAATCCTATTGCTCCCGCCGATCCATCGAGTAGGTGCGAGGCCAGGGTGTTAGTAAGCGCAATCACCGCACCAACCGACAGGTCGATCCCGCGTACGACGACCGCAAAAAATTGTGCGATCGCCGCCAACCCAAGGATCAGGCACTGGTTTGCCCAGATCGTCATTACATAAGTGGAGGCTCCGCGCGGATGCGTGCCCAGGTAGAGCGACAGAAGTACCAGCAGAACAACTGCCGCTATGACTTCACGCCGGTTGGCACGGATGTAATCAAGCATGAACCACCTTGCGTTTTTCGGTGACGTTCAGCGACGCCGCAATGATGTTTTGCGCTGTCATGTCGTCCCCTCTCATTGAGCTGACCAACCGGCCTGCATAGAAAATATGAGTCTCGTCGCAAAGCTGGATGAGTTCTTCGTAGTCCGTGCTGAGAAGAAGGATTGCAGTGCCTTGATCGGCGAGCCTGCGCAACATGCTGTAAATCTGTGTCTTGGTTTTCACGTCAATGCCGCGTGTCGGGTCTGCGAGCAGGAGGCACCTGGGTTTGAGTGCAAGCCATTTTGCCAGCACAACCTTCTGCTGATTGCCGCCGGAAAGCGATGAAACCGGCAGTTCCAGGCCGCCATGTTTGAGTTCAAGACGCTCAAGCGTATCCTGGTAAAGGTCTGGATTTGAGGCGTCCAGGTCCTTCAATCCGATTGCAGCCAGCTGCAAATTTTCCAAAATACTCTGGTCCTGGATCAAACCCTCGGTTTTCCTGTCTTCGGGAATGAAGGCCAATGCGATGTCCGGCTGCTTCGCGGCCTTTGGGCTCGTGACGGAAACGGGTTTTCCAGCCACTGTGACCTTGCCCTCGGCATTTCGCAGCAGACCGAAAAGGCCCATCAGGAATGCTCCTTGCCCTTGGCCATCAAGACCGCCCAGCCCGACGATGTCCCCTTCATGAACCGTGAGGCTGATATCCGTAACGCGTCCGTCCCATGAAAAATTCTCAACCTTCAGCACTTCCTGTGCATCTGCGCGTGCCTGAGGTTTGGGTGGAAACAGTTCCTCGATCCTCTGTCCGACCATCATGTTGATGATTTCGTTATAGGAATGATCTCCATTGTCGAAAGTCTCGACGCGCTCTCCGTTCCGAAAGACCGAGATTCTATCGGCCAGTGCCTCGATCTCGTGAAATCTATGGGAGATGAACAGGACGCTTGATCCCTGGTCTCGCTCGGCGCGGATCAAGTCGAAGACCTTCGTCACAACAGACGCATTTAGTGCTGAAGTCGCTTCATCCAGGATGAGCAATCTTGGTTTGCGCATGAGTGCCTTGGCAATTTCCACCTGTTGTCGAGATGGCAGCGTCAGATCGGACACTCTAGCCGACATTTTTATGTGACCGCCATCGATCCGGTCCAGAACGTCCCGCGCCTTGACCAGTGCGTCTGAACGGAGCCATCCAAGGCCGCTTCCAGGCGCACCCAGAAGCAGATTCTCCCGAACGGTCAGATCAGGAACCAGGGACAGTTCCTGGAACATGCATACAAGCCCGAGGTTCTGAGCAACGCGTGGGGTTGCTAGCCTGACATCCTGGCCATCCAGAATGATGCGCCCCCCGGTTGGCTGCAATACGCCAGAAATAAGCTTCATGAGTGTCGATTTGCCTGCGCCGTTTTCACCGAGTATCGCGTGTATCTCGGATGGCTTGCAGGCGAAGTCGACGTTGTTCAATGCTTTCGTTGCGCCAAAGTGCATCGAAATGTCCTGCATGCGCAGCAGGGGCTTGTCGGGGTCTGTCATCGGATTTTTCCAAGTTGTCCGGCGGCACATGATGGTGCCGCCGGACCATTATGAATTATGTGTTGCTTGGATTTTGTCCGGAGATTTCTTCAGGGCTGAAGGGCGTGAAGCACTCCGCATAGCCTGTGCCGGTATTGAAGCTTTTCGGCAGGTCCGGGAAATAGTTCACACCGGCCTCCAATTCGTCAGCTTTGACCTGAGGAATCGGCAGGTAGATTGTCTGCGGCAGTTCGTTGCCTTCCAGAAGAGCGACTGCCGCTTCAAGAGCGATTGCGGACATGGCAGGTGCCTGGCTCGCTGATACGCCGGGAATGTCAAGTTCGTCCATCAGCATGCGAACGCCGTTTTCACCATCAACACCCATGGGGACGATTGGATGACCGGCGGACTGCAACGCGTTGATCGTTCCGGCAGATCCATGTTGAGAGACGACTGCATCGAATTGCCCGTGGGTCGCGAGCGCATCAGCGGCCACTTTTTGGCTCGTGCCGGTGTCCCAATTGCCGACAACCTCGACGATTTCCAATCCGTCGACCTTTTCCAGAACACTCATCATGCCGAGGCGGCGATCCCGGTCAGTCGCGTTGCCAGGCAGACCATTCACCATCAGGATTTTCTCGGCTTTGCCGCCAAGAATGTCCATGACCGTCTGCGCTTTCAGTGCACCCAGTTCCTTCTGGCTTTCGTTGACCTGAACGACCTTGTCCGTGTCGAGTACGTTGTCGAAGGGGACGAGGATCGTTCCTGCGCGTTCGGCGCGCCGGATTACAGGTTCGAAGGCAGTCGGATTGACTGCGATGAAGGTAATCGCGTCGTAGCCGGCCGCGATGAAATTGTCGATGGCTGCAATCTGGGCTGCACTGTCGTTTCCGACCGACACGATGGAGAATGTGTCGATTTTGCCCGCATTCTCTGGCCGATCAGCCCAAGCCTTGGCGGACTGGATTGCCTGAATGCGCCAGTCATTGCCCGCAAAACCGTTTACGAAGGCCAGCTTGTAGGGGCCTTCCTTCGCATCATAGGAAATCGTGGATGTTTCCGGAGCGGGGACGAAACACTCGGGTCGATAAGTGTCCGCGAATGCGGTGCCAACACCGGCGAGCAAGAATGTCGCGCTCAAAAGTAGGTTCTTCATCATGTCCTCCCAAATGACCAACAGCTCGGATTGCGCATGTGCAATCCCAATGTGTTTACGTAAACACACATTGATATAGGTATTGTGTTTATGTAAACATTCGTCAAGAAAAAAATGAAAGTCGTTGAATAATAGAGACTTCTATGGCCAACAGGCGCAGCAGCAAATCCAAAAAGACCAGCCGACGATGCACGATGTTGCGCGTGTGGCAGGTGTTAGTCAGATGACCGTCTCCAGGGTCATGCGCGGCGCAGGATACATCTCGAGAAACGTTCGCGAACAAGTCAACAACGCCGCGCGGGAAATCGGTTATGTCCACAATCGGCTGGCGGGGGGGATCGCGGCCTATGACAATCCGCTTGTTGGAGTTGTGGTGCCAACTCTGCAAAACCGGGTCTTTACGGAAGTCCTTTCGGGTATAAGCGACACCCTGAGCACAGCAGGATTGAGGCCGGTTTTCGGCGTGTCGGAATACACGCAGGCAGCCGAGGAAGAACTCGTCTTCGATCTTCTGTCATGGCGTCCGCGTGGGCTCATTCTGGCAGGTCTTGAACACAGTGATGCGGTGCGGCGCATTGTTGAGCAGACCGGTGTCCGGGTTGCCGAAATCATGGATATTGACGGCGAACCGATGTCTGCATGCTTTGGTGTTTCGCACACTGAAGCGGGACGGGATATGGCGTCTCATCTGCTTGATCGCGGATACAGATCGTTCGGATATGTCGCAAGCCAGGCCGGGCATGACCTTCGTGCAACGAAACGCTTCGAAGCATTTGCAACTTGTATTGGTGAAGGCGGTGGGCAACTGATTGCGCAACGCACATCAACAGAAGCCTCTTCAATGGTGGTTGGAAGGCATTTGACGCAGGATATTCTGGCGCAGGCCGAGCGCCCGGACGCAATTTATTATGCAAATGACGACCTTGCCGCCGGTGGTCTGATGCACTGTATGTCTGAAGGTATTGACGTGCCGGGTGAGGTCGCAATCGCAGGGTTCAATGGCCTTGGGTTCCTGTCCGCGTTGCCTCAGAAAATCACGACAACGCAAACGCCAAGATATGAGATAGGTGTCGCCGCAGCGACCTGGATATCCGCGCCGCCGGAGGCCACGGTGGAGAAGCTGACAGACAAGCTGGAAACCAGGATACATGTCGGCGATACCACCTGATTGACGGCAAATCGGTCTTGATCCGAGAGCTCATTGTTCGAGAAGGCATATACCGAAATGTCTCGTTAAACGGTCACCTGGAATTGCGCGCGCGTTAATAACCTCAAGAATGACATGCCTTTGATTGGTTCGAAGCCCGGAAATCAGCGCCGGGTTCGCTTTACGGGTCTCACGCCATCTTGGAAAACGATGTTCCGTCTTCTGAAAGTTGCGCCTTGCACGCAGACCGGCTTGCTGATCCTGTCCATGCGAAAGTGCCGGAAATCATCTCGTGCCGGGTCCCAGGCGACCAGATACCAAAGTGGAGGCAGTATGAGCATGGCCTGCGGTTCGACGTATCGGCTGCTCGTTTCGCCCTTTGCGTCGCGATAGCTGAAACGAAGGTGTAAGCGTTGAAGAAATGCTGTTTCAAATGCAGGAAGCAGGACTGGATCCATCGTTCCCATATTGGACAGGTCAACCTGCGGCGCGAGTTCTCCGACATACAGGCAATCCAGGAAGTGCCTCAAATCTCGAACCTTGTCCGAGGGCAGAGCTTTCTCGATTTTTGCTAGTCCCGCATCCGCAAGCTTTGAGAAAGGTAGATATCCGGCTGCGCGCATCGAGGCAACGCTGATCAGCAGTGCAAAAACCTCGACGACCGAGAGGCGTGGTGCCGTCTGAACCGATTGCGGATCAAGCTGCAGCCCGCCGCCTCGGCCTGGCTCGGCATGAATGATGAACCCCTGGTCGCGTAGCGCGCCGATGTCGCGCAGAACTGTCCGTCTTGAAGCGCCGACCTCTGACGCGAGCGCAGAAATCGTCGATGTTCCGTTACGTCGAAGGCTGCGCACGATGGCGTCTTGTCTGAGGCGAATATTCATTTGGCAAGATCAGCATTTAAAGGTGCCAGAAAATGGCACTGTTTAACCTTAAGCATCAGGTGCAGGCCTCAGCAAGGACTTTTCGGACTTGTGACACCCGCCTCGACACACCCGATCCAGAACACAGCGTCGACGACGGCGGTGCCTGGTCGCATCTCATTCTTAAAAGGCAGCTAAATGTTTGATCCGACCGACTTTCCCAAACCAACAATGATTTCGCTTAACGGTGTTGAATTGGAAGTCTTTGAATGTGGGCAGGAAAACGTGGGAAGGCCGATTGTGCTGTGTCACGGTTGGCCGGAACATGCTTTTTCCTGGCGCTTTCAGATGCCTGCACTTGCCGCCGCGGGCTACCATGTCATCGTTCCCAATCAGCGCGGCTATGGCAATTCATCACGGCCAACGGACGTGAGCGCCTATGATATCGAACACCTTACGGGCGATCTCGTCGCACTTCTCGATCACTTCGCATATGAGAATGCAATTTTCATTGGTCATGACTGGGGTGCAAATGTCGTTTGGAACGCGGCCATGCTGCACCCCGATCGTGTGCAAAAGGTGATCGCGCTCAGTCTGCCGTATCAGCAGCGAGGAGACGTTCCGTGGATAGACTTCATTGAAGGCTTTCTGGGAAGCGATCACTATATGGTGCATTTCAACCGCCGGCCGGGTGTCGCAGATGCGATTCTGGACGAAAACCGATATCAATTCCTGCGGAATTTGTTTCGAAAGAACGAGCCGCCCGTGGTTCCGGAGCCCGGGATGATGATGATCAACCTTGCCAAGGCAATCGTCCCTTCCGGAGAGCCGCTTATGAGCGATCTCGAATTGTCCGTTTTCGACACCGCCTTTAAAGCCTCAGGGTTCACGAGCAGCATCAATTGGTATCGCAACCTTGATCGCAACTGGCATCTACTGGCTAAGGTCGATCCCATTATCCATCAGCCCGCTCTCATGATCTATGGAGATCGGGATGTTGTGCCGAAGTCACCCAATTTGAGCGACTTCGTGCCGAAGGTCGAAGTTGTCTGCCTGGATGCGGGGCATTGGCTACAGCAGGAAATGCCGGTTGAGACAACCAAGGTGATCGTGAACTGGCTCAGGTAAACGCCTGCAATGTGAAACCTCAACGACGCTTTCAAACATAGCGGGTTCGTCGCATTTTTTCTGGGGCTCAACCGCTTGAGTTTTCCTTTTGAGTGCGGCGCCTAATCGACCGCCGTACGTCCACAACCCACAGTCTGCGTGCGACACATTTACATTATTGACAAATTTACAAAGAGACAATTTGACAAAAAGACTCTTAGAGTCTAAATGTGCAGCACGGGTAAGCCATGTGTGGTTGCAAATGCAATGTCCTGCACTCGCCGCTCGTTTGGAGAAATACTTTCTCCCAATAAGTATTTAACTGCTCGCATCTCTGGTTGGAAATCGGCCGGGGCTTTTTGTGTTTAAATTAAAATATGCCTTTGAAAACAATATGTTGCAAAAATGCTACTTGAGTTTTGAATGTTCATTCGCGGTGTTTTCTAGGCTTGCTATTGAGAGGGAAAAGCAGTTTTTATCGTGGCAGCAGGCAATCGATCTAAGTTTAGAATCGAATGATCTCGTATAAACTTAAGTAAAAATTAGAAATTGGCTTAATTTCTGCGGTTCGTTTGGTTGCTACGCAGTTTAGAAATTGGAGAACACTATGAAACTCTTTAAGGGCATGATGCTCGGCGCTGCAGCAGTTGCAACTGCTGCCACCGCTCAGGCTGCCGATCTTCCGGTTGCTCCGGAGCCGGTCGACTACGTTCGTATCTGTGACGCATACGGCGCACGCTTCTACTACATCCCGGGCACAGAAACCTGCCTGCGTGTTGGTGGCCGTGTTCGTACTCAGTTCATCGTGAACAACGTTCTCGACGATGGTAACTGGGGCACTCGCGACTCTGACGGTTACTCCTGGCGTACACAGGGTTACCTGTACCTCGACGCTCGTACAGCAACCGAGTTCGGTACTCTGCGTGCATATGTTGAGCTGTCTCAGCGTGTAGACAACGATACAGAAACCTTCGACTTCGGTTCCACCTACATCCAGTGGGGCGGACTGACAGCTGGTTACCTCGCTTCTAACTTCGACATCTTCACCGGTCAGTCCTTCATTGGTGTTGTTGACCGTGACTGGTCTGATGAGACGATCAACCAGATCGCTTACACAGCAGCTTTCGGCAACGGTTTCTCCGCTACGATCGCTCTTGAAGATCAGGCTGGCCGTCAGGTTGGCGATTATGGCGGCACCCGCATGCCGGACGTCGTTGCTGCTCTCGCGGTTTCCCAGGGCTGGGGTTCTGCACAGCTGTCCGGTGCTCTGCACCAGGTTTACCCGAGCACAGCTGCTTCCCACCAGACTGGTGGAACCAACAACGGTGCTGACGATCAGCTCGGTTGGGCAGTCGGCGGTGGCGTCGTGTTCAACCTGCCGATGATCAACTCCGGTTCGAACATCTACTTCCAGGGCTTCTATGCTGACGGCGCTCTGTCCTACATCGGTGCAGGCAGCACTGAAGGCGGCGTGACTGTTTCTGACTTCGGCGCAACCAGCGGTACTTCCAACGGTTACTCCCTGTCAGCTGGTGCATACGTCCAGGCAACTTCCACTATCGGTCTGGCACTCGACGGTTCTTACATGGACGTCGATCAGGCTAACGGCTTCACCGACTTCTCCCGTTGGGCGATCGATGGTTCCGTACAGTGGGAGCCGGTATCTGGCTTCATCCTGGGTGCTGATGTTGGTTACGCGAATGTTGATCCGGACGCAGGTTCTGATGTTGACGAACTCCTCTTCGGTGTTCGCCTGCAGCGGACGTTCTGATTTGACGCGAGCTCACTGACAGCGGTCTTTGACCTCTATGACCTCTAGTCAGTCCTCGGTCCGGCAGGTTCCACCCTGCCGGACCGCCCCCATAGATCGGCCTTGTCAATTTGTGCCGAGAATTTGGGAAACGAAACCTGCCAGTATTACAACTTGGGCAAACTAAGCATCTACGCTGTTTTCGAGCAGTTTTTTCAATGGCGAATAGGTATGATGCAGCTGTTCAAGGTCGACCACGTTTTTCTTCATTTGGTCGAATGAGAAACGAATAAAATTACACAATTCCTCGAAGCTTACCTGGCCCAGCTTTGTCTTGTTCTCAAATGGGCTCAGGGTTTCCATGATTACATTGTTGTAAAGCTGGATAATTTTATTCTTCTTCTCGTTTTCAAAACTTTCAACCACCTGCAATATTTCTTCGCGGTGGGGCACCTGCAGCATTATTTCGCAGGGTTTCAGAACAAGATATTTGAAAGCAACGTCCAGACGCTCGCCGACGCTTTCCAATTCAGAGCACTCGGCGACAATTGAAGAGGCGGAGACGCGTGCGCGATGTTCCAGCGCGCCGTAAATCAGGTCTTCCTTGCCATCATAAGCATTGTAGAGAGATTGACGGGCCACCCCGGCAGCATTTGCTATTTCACTCATCGTTGTCTTCCTGACACCGTAGTGTGCAAACAGCTGCAAGGCGGTTTCTACAATTTTTATGTCTCGTTCAATCATTTTTTCTTGATAAGGTTTATGTCTTATCGTGTCAATTTGTCGCGAACTTTTACTATGCCGCTCCATATAGTTTATGCTGGAAGTGTTAAAATTTTTAATTGAAACGGGATTTTTATTGTTGAATCACAAGTACTTTTTCAATTTTCCCTGTTGCGGTGCAATAGCGTAAAATTGTGTGCGTTTTGTTGATACACTTTATATTCGGCACGGTCACGCTGTTGCCGCAAAATCATGAAGCCGCATTTTGAGGCATTTTCACTGCTGGTGATTCTCGATGGGGCGCGGTTCATGATGCGCGTCTTTTCTTTGAGCTTCTCCAATGGATCAGCTCAGAGCGGCGCATCCGTGCAAGGGTCACTTATTTGTGCAACGAGCCAAACCTGCGCTGCATAGAACATTGGTCGCCCTCAAGCAGATGAGGCCGACCATTTCTGGTTTTGGATCAGAAGAAAAAGTCGTCGGTAGCACCCGGGGAAAGGTCGCCGTCTCCGCTCAACGCAAAATCAAGGTCTAACCGTTCTGAATAGGTTACCTTGATCTCTTCAAAGTTAAACGTAACGGTTTCGGTCGGAATGGTGTCTCCGGACGAACCGTTCTCCCCATCGTCGAATTCAAATCTTTCGAACGAAGAAGAAGCGTCATCTTCACCTTCTCCCTCAATATCTGAAGCAAAATTGAAACTTTCTCCGAATTCAGGTTTTGTTTTATCTTTGAATTGACTGATAGAAACTTGAGAATATTTTGGCATTGTTAAATTCCTTATAAAAATTTCTTTTCCTACGACTTAAAAAATTAGATATTTGCTTGTCTTCTTTCTGTGATCACAGTCACGGAACCGCGTTTTGGGGGCGCCTGCTTGATCCGGCCGCTCAATTGGCGTTGTGGGGCAAAGCTATATGCCTACCTTGTCTGCATCGTTTTCCGGCTTTTGGGCAGTAGGGTGTTGGTGCTCGAACCAGTCTCCGCACTCGATCTGACTGCGCCAGGTTTTCCCGTCCAAGACGAGGGTGCGTAACACTCCGCAACAAGGAGCCTATCGATGAGGTCGAAAGCTTGCCGGTCGAACGAGTTTGAGCTTTCCGAAGCTAAGGGTTTTTCTTTTCGCTATTGGCGGAACCGCGACGGATCAATCGATTGAAATAATTATATGTGAAGAAAATGTGTGCAACGCGCACGAGCGATTACTATGCTCGGCAGGTCAATGGAAAAAGGAAAGGGGCTTCGATAAGGTCGCGGCTGATGGCGGCGTCTTGAAAGGCGCAAAAAAAGCAAGAGATCTGGGAACGTCCAAAAGGCCGGAGCATGAAAGAAGAAATCCTGAAACACCTGCGCAATTCGCTAGGCAAGGACGCAGCGCATTCATCCGTTTACGACTGGCGCGTGGCGCTGTCGCTCGCGCTGCGCGACCGGATGGTGGACCACTGGTTCCGCAGCACGCGCGAAACTTATGAAAGTGGCGCGAAGCGCGTTTACTACCTGTCGATGGAATTCCTGATCGGGCGTCTTGTTGAAGACACAGCGGCAAACCTTGGACTTGTTCAGGAGGCCAAGACGGCGTTGGCTGATCTGGGGCAAGATTATGAGGCAATCGTCCTGAACGAGCCGGATGCTGCCCTCGGCAACGGCGGTCTCGGCAGGCTTGCAGCCTGTTTCATGGATTCTCTCGCCTCTCTTGGCATTCCGGCCTATGGCTACGGCATTCGTTATGAACACGGGCTTTTCAAACAGGACTTCGTCGATGGAAGTCAGGTAGAAACCGCTGAAACATGGCTCTCTCAGCGCAATGCCTGGGAGTTCGCGCGCCCGGAAGTGCAGTTCCGCATCGGCTTTGGCGGTCATGTGGAGCATCAGGACGGCAAGGCGCTTTGGCATCCGTGGGAAACGGTTCTGGCAACAGCTTATGACACGCCGGTTGTCGGCTGGAAGGGCCGTTGGGGCAACACGTTGCGTCTCTGGTCGGCAAAGCCTGAAGCCAAATTCGACCTGAAGAGCTTCAATCGCGGCGACTATCTGGCGGCGGGCCGCTCCGAGGCATTGGCGAGAACGATCTCCCGCGTGCTTTACCCGGACGATACGACGGATGCCGGCAAGGAATTGCGCCTCAAGCAGGAATATTTCTTTACCGCTGCATCGATCATGGATCTGCTGCGCCGTTTTCTACGGGATCACGACGACATCCGAGAGCTGCCGAATGCGGTCGCCATTCAATTGAACGACACCCATCCGGCCATTGCCGGTCCGGAGCTTGTCCGTTTGATGGTGGATGAACACGATGTGCCGATGGCTGAAGCGATCGATCTGGCGCGTCAATGTCTGGGTTATACAAACCACACTTTACTGCCTGAGGCGCTGGAGCGCTGGCATGTCGGTCTTTTGGGACGGGTCCTTCCGCGCCATCTGGAAATCATTCGCTCCATTGAGGACGACCAACAGGCCAAGTATCCCGGCAGTCCGCGTATTCTGGAGCAGGACCATGTGCGCATGGGCGAACTCGCCTTCATTATGGCGCACAAGGTCAACGGCGTTTCGGCACTTCATACGGACCTTGTCAAGGAAACCGTCTTTGCCGATCTCAATCGCATTCACCCGACGCGGATCGTCAATGAGACGAACGGCATTACGCCGCGCCGCTGGCTGCACACTTGCAACGCGCCATTGAGCGACTTGATCACTCAGGAAATCGGTGAAGGCTGGGTCGGGGATCTTGAGCAGCTGAAGGCGCTCAACCAGAAAAGCGGCGACCGCGCATTTCTGGATGCTTTCAGCGTGGCCAAGCGGCGGAACAAGGAGCAACTGGCGGGCTGGATTGCACAGAGCTGCGATATCCAGATCGACCCGGGTGCGATGTTCGATATCCAGATCAAGCGTATTCACGAATACAAACGCCAGCTCATGAATATCCTGGAGACAATCGCGCTCTGGAATGAGATGCATGATGCGCCGAATGCCGAATGGACACCGCGCGTAAAGATCTTCGGCGGCAAGGCTGCTCCTGGATACCATGTTGCCAAGCAGATCATTCACCTGATCAACGATGTTGCCAGCGTGATCAACAATGATCGAGTGACAAAGGATCTCTTGAAAGTCGTTTATCCGGCGAACTACAACGTGACCATGGCTGAAAGGTTGATCCCCGCAGCTGATCTCTCCGAACAGATTTCAACCGCCGGCAAGGAAGCATCAGGAACAGGCAACATGAAGTTTGCACTGAACGGTGCTTTGACCATCGGGACCCTGGACGGTGCAAATGTCGAGATCCGGGAGCACGTAGGGCCGGAGAACTTCTTCCTCTTCGGACTAACGGCGCACGAAGTGGTTGAGCGGCGGCATGTTCACGGATTTTCAAGAGCGGCAATCGAGGCAAGCCCGCGCCTGACCCGTGTCCTTGGCCAGATTTTCGAAGGTGTATTTTCACCCAGTGACCCATCGCGCTACCACGGGCTGATTGGCACACTCTACGACCACGACTATTTCCTCGTGACTTGTGATTTCGACAGCTATTTCGATACGCAGCGGCGTGTTGATGAAGTGTATCGCAATCCGCAAAACTGGGCGGCTATGGCGCTGCGCAATACGGCAAATATGGGTTGGTTCTCGTCAGACAGGACGATCGAGGGCTATGCGCGCGATATCTGGCAGGTGAGTGCATCCGAAAAAGTCAGACTGGAGCTGACGGGATGACAGAGGGCGCGCTAATCGATCTTGCGGAAGCGCAGGCCATTGCCGCCGGTGAACATGCTGATCCGTTTTCGGTTCTTGGGCTTCATGAGATCGATGGCGATCTGGTGCTGCGCTGTTTTCGCCCCGGTGCGGAAACCGTGGAAGTGCTGGAAGAGGGTTCAGGCAAGGCGCTGGTCAAGCTGAGTCCTGTTGACGGCGTGGACAGTTTGTTTGCCGTCAAAGTGCCTCGCCGCCGGAAACGGTTTTCCTACCGATTGCGCATGACACATGGCGGCGACGTCTGGACAGAAGCCGATCCTTATGCATTCGGTCCGGTTCTGGGTGACATGGACGAATACCTTCTGGGTGAGGGAACGCACGGACGGCTTTGGCAGGCTCTGGGAGCGCATGTTGTCACTCATGAAGGCGTAGACGGGGTGCACTTTGCGGTCTGGGCACCGAATGCCCGGCGCGTTTCAATCGTTGGGGATATCAATGGCTGGGACGGGCGCAGGCATATCATGCGTCGGCGCGGGGCCACGGGTGTCCATGAATTTTTCATACCCGATGTCGGCGACGGCATGGCCTACAAGTATGAGATTATCAGCAATTCCGGTGAACTCATGCCGCTCAAAGCCGACCCGGTCGGGTTTGGTTCGGAACATCCACCCAAAACGGCGTCTGTCGTGCGGGACCTGCGCGGATATGAGTGGAAGGACACTGACTGGATCGGCAGGCGGGGAGACCTGCAGCGGTTCGACAAACCCATTTCCATCTATGAAGTGCACCTGGAATCCTGGCGACGTGTTCCAGAAGACGGGGACCGCACACTACATTACCGCGAGCTGGCTGAAGATCTGGTCAATTATGCAAAAGATCTTGGATTTTCCCATATCGAGCTGACACCGATTTCCGAATATCCGTTTGGTGGATCTTGGGGTTACCAGCCGGTCGGCCTGTTTGCGCCCACAAGTCGTTTCGGGTCTCCGGACGATTTTCGTGCTTTTGTCGAAGCCTGCCATGCGGCGGATCTGGGTCTGATCATTGATTGGGTGCCAGGACATTTCCCAACCGATCCCCACGGGCTCGGGCGGTTCGACGGAACGGCGCTTTATGAACATGCGGATCCCAAGGAAGGGTATCACCCGGACTGGAACACGCTCGTCTATAACTACGGGCGCACAGAAGTTTCCAACTATCTGATCGCCAATGCAAAATACTGGCTGGAAGAATTCCACATAGACGGCCTTCGGGTCGATGCCGTGGCCTCGATGCTGTATCGCGACTATTCGCGCAAGGAAGGGGAATGGGTGCCGAACGTTCATGGCGGACGTGAAAACCTGGAAGCAATCACCTTCATGAAACAGATGAACGAGGCGGTTTATGGTGCCGACCCGGGCATCATGACCATTGCTGAGGAATCGACCGCTTATCCGGGGGTGAGTGCACCCACGTCAACCGGTGGTCTCGGTTTTGGATTCAAATGGAACATGGGGTGGATGAACGACACCCTGCGTTACATGTCGGAAGATCCGGTGAACCGGAAATATCACCATGACAAGATGACCTTCGGACTGCACTACGCATTTTCGGAAAACTTTGTTCTGCCACTCAGCCATGACGAAGTTGTTCATGGAAAAGGCTCCCTGATCGGACGCATGCCGGGCGACGAATGGCAGCGTTTCGCCAATTTGAGAGCCTACTATGGCTTCATGTGGGGACATCCGGGCAAGAAGCTGCTGTTTATGGGCGGTGAATTTGCGCAACCTTCGGAGTGGAACCACGAGAAGAGTCTCGACTGGCACCTGCTGGATTATCCGACTCATGGCGGGGTTCAGGCACTGATCCGCGATCTCAACGCACTCTACCGCTCCCTGCCTTCGCTTCATGAACTCGATTGTGCTGCTGAAGGCTTCCGGTGGATCGACGGCGGCAACGCGGAAGAGTCTGTTTTTTCATGGGTCAGAAACGGCAGGGACGGAAGTGCGCCGGTTCTCGTCGTAGCGAACTTCACACCGGTCACCCGCACCGGCTACCGTATCGGCGTGCCTGAACCCGGACGCTGGACGGAGCGCCTGAACACGGATGCAGAGGCCTATGGCGGAAGCAATCAGGGCAATGGTGGAGAAGTGATCGCGGATGCGGTTGCCGGTCATGGCTGCGAACACTCGATAGAAATCACGGTGCCGCCGTTGGCGACGCTTTTTTGAATATTGCGGAGAATAGCTGCGAAGAAACAAGAGACTGGGAGGCCTCGATGGAACAGGACAGACACAGACTGGCACAGCAAACACTTGCCTACGTGCTTGCGGGCGGCCGTGGCAGCCGGCTCAAGGAAATGACTGATATCCGGGCGAAACCGGCGGTCTATTTCGGTGGCAAGACACGCATCATCGACTTTGCCCTGTCCAATGCGGTCAATTCCGGTGTCCGAAGGATCTGTGTGGCAACACAGTACAAGGCCCATAGTCTGATCCGGCATATTCAGCGCGGCTGGAGTTTTTCCGTGCCGAGCGCAATGAGTCTCTCGACATTCTGCCCGCTTCGCAGCAGCTTGATGAAGAGAACTGGTACAAGGGAACTGCCGATGCGGTGAACCAGAACATCAAGATCATTCGGAGCTATGACCCAAAATACATTCTCGTTCTGGCCGGTGATCATATCTACAAGCAAGACTACTCGATCATGATCGAGCAGCATGTGCGGACCGGTGCGAAGGTGACGGTCGGATGCCTGGAAGTGCCGCGCGAGGAGGCCAAGGGATTTGGTGTCATGGCCGTTGACGAGGCTGACAATATTCTGGACTTCGTCGAAAAGCCGGCTGATCCGCCTGCGATGCCCGGTGACCCCGAAAAAGCGCTGGCCAGCATGGGGATCTATGTTTTCGACGCTGAGTACCTCTATGAACTGCTTCTGCAGGACGCCATCGACCCAGGTTCAAGTCACGATTTCGGCAAGGACATTATTCCGCAGATCGTCGCCGAGGGCGGCGCCATGGCTCATCCGTTCGGCCGCTCCTGCGTGATGTCCGGTCTGGAGTCCAAACCCTATTGGCGTGATGTCGGGACGATAGATGCCTATTGGCAGGCCAATATCGATCTGACTGATTTTACACCCGGGCTCGATATCTATGCCAATGACTGGCCGATATGGACCTATTCGGAATTAGCGCCACCAGCGAAATTCATTCACAACGAAGAGGGTCGGCGTGGACAGGCCGTGTCGTCGATGGTTTCCGGCGGCTGCATTGTGTCAGGTTCCTCCCTCTACAGGTGCCTTCTTTTCACCGGGGTCAAGACGCACTCCTATGCGGAGCTGGAAGGCGTAGTTGCACTGCCATACAGCGAAGTCGGCCGGCGTGCTTATTTGAAGGACGTGGTTCTCGACCGTGGCGTAAAAGTCCCGTCAGGCCTTGTTGTCGGTGAAGACTCCGAACTCGATGCCAAGCGTTTCAGGCGGACCGAACAGGGCATTTGTCTGATCACGCAATCCATGATCGACCGACTGGATACATGACATGAATGTCTTGATGGTGGCTTCGGAGTGCGCTCCGTTCGTGAAGACTGGAGGACTGGCTGACGTGGTCGGCGCCCTGCCACGGGCGCTTGCACAGATCGGTATCGACTGCCGCACGGTTCTGCCAGCCTATCCCTCTTTGCAGCCGCTTGTCGCCAAGGGCAAGGAAGTCGCCAGTTTTGGCGATCTTCCTGGCGGGGCCGGCCGTCTGGTTCAGGTCAAGGCAAAAGGCATCACGCTTTTGCTGCTGGATGCACCGCGACAGTTCGATCGTCCGGGACAACCCTATACCGATCAGAACGGCTCGGACTGGGCAGACAATCATCAAAGATTTGGGGCCCTTGCGCAGGCGGCGGCCCGCGTCAGTTTTGACGGATTGGGTGACTGGCGTCCAGATGTCGTTCACGCTCACGACTGGCAGGCAGCACTTGCTCCGGTCTATCTGAAACAGGCAGGCCGGGCAGGGCCGAAGTCGGTTCTGACGATTCACAATATTGCCTTTCAGGGACGGTATGGCGCTCATGTTCTGAACGAGCTTGGCCTGCGTGAGGACTGGTTCAACCCGGAAGGTTTGGAATATTATGGCGATGTCGGTTTTTTGAAGGGCGGCATGATGTTTGCTGACAGGATCACGACGGTCAGTCCAACCTATGCCCGGGAAGTCCTGACACCTCATTTCGGCATGGGGTTGGATGGTGTTCTGCACGCGCGCGCGGATGTCCTTTCAGGCATTTTGAACGGCATCGATACGACCGTCTGGAACCCTGCTGAAGACACGGCACTTGTCTCCACCTATGACAGCCGGGCTCTACGCCGCAAGGACACGAACCGGCAAGAGATCAGCAAACGTCTCGATCTTGATCCGAAGTGCAATGGGCCGCTTTTTTGTGTGATCAGTCGCCTGACACATCAAAAAGGATTGGATGCCCTGGCGGGAGCCGTGCCTCATATTGTGGCGCGTGGTGGGCAATTGGCGGTCCTTGGGACCGGTGATCCCGGTCTTGAAGACGCGTTCCGGGAGGCGGCCGACACATTCACGTCAAATGTGGGTGTCCATATTGGATTTGACGAAGGCCTTGCGCACTTGCTGCAAGGCGGCAGCGACGCCATTCTCATTCCCTCGCGGTTCGAGCCTTGTGGATTGACCCAGCTTTGTGCGCTGCGCTATGGAACCCTGCCAGTCGTCGCCCGCACGGGCGGCCTGGCCGACACGGTGATCGACGCCAATGCAGCGGCGCTTTCTGCCAAATGTGCCACTGGTTTTGTCTTTGACGATGTCAGCATCGCCGGCGTACAAGCCGCCATCGACCGAGTCGTGAGCTGTTATTCCAACAAGCCCGCCTGGCAATCCATGCAACGTGCCGCGATGCGGCAGCAGGTGGACTGGGAGCAGTCGGCCCAAGCTTATGCGAACCTTTACGGAGAAATCGCTGAATGAATGATCAGTGCCGGGTCGCCCTGGAAATTGCGCCAGGCAGTCCGCATCATCTTGGCGCGCATTTTGATGGAGACGGCACGAACTTTGCCGTCTTCTCGGATAATGCAACACAAGTAAAGCTTTGCATCTTTTCGGCGGATGGGCTTCACGAGCTGCAAAGGATCGATCTGCCGGAACGAACTGGCTCCGTTTGGCACGGCTATGTACCGGGCTTGAAGCCCGGGACGCTTTATGGCTACCGGGTTGAGGGTCCTTACACCCCGGAAAACGGACATCGGTTCAATCCGAACAAGTTGCTGCTCGATCCCTATACCCGCGAGTTCCATGGCGTCTTTTCCGAGCATCCATCAACCTTCGGATATCAAGTGGGCTCTCCACAGGTGGATCTTTCCTTTGATGACCGGGACAGCGCTCCGCATGTCCCCAAATCCGTGGTTTCCGATCCGCAAAGTTTCCCACTTGATGCCAAGACGCTGGGCCGCGGATGGGATGATGCGTTTTGCTATGAAGCCCATGTGAAAGGAGCAACCAAGCTTCATCCCGCAGTGTCAGAAACTCTGCGCGGCACATATGACGGCCTTTCTTCACCCGCCTTTCTGGAACATCTCACCCGACTGGGTGTCACCACCGTCGAATTGTTGCCCGTCCAGGCATTGAAGTCGGAAGGTGCGCTTCAGGCGCGATCCCTCGTCAACTACTGGGGATACAACACAATCGGTTTTTTCGCGCCCGAACCGCGCTACTTCGGACCTTCCGGGATCCTTGGGTTTCGAGCGATGGTGGACAGGTTCCACAAAGCCGGGATAGAGGTGATCCTCGATGTGGTCTACAACCATTCCGGTGAAGGCGATCACCTGGGTCCAACCCTCAGTTTTCGTGGGCTGGACAATGCGTCCTATTACAGGCTTCTGGACGGCCAACGCCGCTACTATGTCAACGATACCGGGTGCGGGAACACACTGAATGTGAGCCATCCGTTCGTGTTGCGCATGATTATGGACAGTTTGCGTTTCTGGGTTCAGGCGATGGGTGTCGACGGTTTCCGGTTCGACCTCGCCGTCAGCCTTTGCCGGGAAAGACATGGCTTCGATATTCATGGTGGTTTTCTAGACTCTTTGCGCCAGGACCCCGTTCTTGCGGGTGTCAAGCTGATTGCCGAACCCTGGGATGTCGGCCCGGGGGATATCAGCTTGGCAAATTTCCACCCCTTTTGCCGAGTGGAACGACCGGTACCGGGATACGGTCCGCCGTTTCTGGCGTGGCGACGGGCACAGCGCACAGGATCTCGGCTCGGCGCTCCTGGGGTCTGCCGATCTCTTTGATTCAGGAGGGCGGCGCAGCTGGTCTTCGATCAATTTTGCGGCGGCTCATGACGGCTTCACGCTTGCTGATACCACGCACTATGTGAAGCGCCACAACGAAGCAAACGGCGAAAACAACCGCGACGGCCACCAAAGCAACTACAGCGACAATTTCGGCATTGAGGGGAAGAGCGACGATACGGTCATTGTCGAGGCTCGACGCCAGCGGATTCGCAATATCCTGGCGACGGTTCTGTTGTCGCAGGGAACACCTATGATCCTTGCCGGTGACGAGGGGGGCAACAGCCAGGATGGCAACAACAACGCTTATTGTCAGGATAACGAGACGAGCTGGATCGATTGGCAGACGCTTGATGGGGGGCTGATCGAATTTACATCGGCTCTTTCCTGCTTCCGTCGCAGTCATGCTGCCATCCGGCAAAACAGTTTTCTGCACGGCATGACCCGTACAACCGATGGCAGACCTGATGTGGAATGGCGGGATTTTGACGGATCGGCGCTCAATTGGCGCGATCCCGGTCTTTCCAGCTTGTGCCTGTTGCTGCGTGGATGTGCTGAATGTTCGGCCGGTCTTCAGTCTGAAGATGAAGTGCTGCTTGCCTTCAATCGGGAGCCAAGAGATTTGGAGCTCCTCTTGCCTGACTGCGGCTCCGGGCAATGGATTTGGGAAATCAACAGTTCTTCAGACATCCAGGCCGCCGAACCTGTAGTGGGCCAGAGCGTACTGGTTGCTCCGCAATCGGTTGCCGCCTTCACACTGCGCCGTCACGAGGGTGCATGATGAGTGCGGACGTCAAGCTGCGGGCGTTGGCGCGGGAATGCGGCGTTTATCTTGAGTTCCGAAACCTTGCAGGGCAAAAGCTGGAAGCCGAGCCGCCAACCCTGCGAGAACTTCTTGGTGGGCTCGGATACCCGACTGCGACGGATGCCGAGATTTCCGAAGCATTGGCGGAACGCCAGGCGGTAAGACACGGTCGCAAACTGCCTGAAGAATTGGTCTTGGAGGCGGGGAGCTCAACCAGCATTGCCGTTCCAACACGATGTGACTGGAGCATTGTCTCCGAAAATGGTGATGAAGTTCAGACAGGTACGGGCAGTACGGCAATTTCGATCGCCGATTTGCCAGTGGGCTATTTTCTGCTTCACGCTGCAGGCGAGGGCTGGTCTGAAGATCTGTTCCTGTTGTCACCTCCAACTCGGGCGCCGAGCCTTTCAGAGGCAGCCGGTACCAACCGCTGCTGGGGAGTGTGCGGAGCGCTTTATGGCCTTAGATCGCGAACCAACGGCGGGCTCGGAAATTATTCAGATCTTGGTGTCGCAGCTGCGGCTCTTGGCCGAAGTGGAGCGCAGTTTTTCGGTATCAATCCCATCCATGCGCTTGGATGGGCCGCCCAAGATACAATTAGCCCGTACTCACCGACGCATCGCGGCTTCTTCAACACCGATCATCTGTCGGCTGCCAGCGACCTTGGGTCGGGACCGCGGGAGGAGCTGATCGACTATGAAGGTTTCCGAGCGATGCACCGCGCCGTTCTGGAAACTGAATATGCTGTATTTGCGCAGAAGAGTTCCGACGCGGAACAGATAGCTTTTCGAACCTATTGTGAGCTTTCCGGTCAAGCACTGAGCGATTTTGCAACCTTCGAAGCCTTGAGCGAGAAGCATGGTGAGGCATTCCAGAGATGGCCGAAAGCACTTCAAACTCCGGGCAGACAGGCACAGGCGGAGGCCGGAGAACGCGCAACGTTTCACAAATGGATGCAATGGCGGGCAGAAGAACAGATCGGGGCCGCGCAGCAAAGTGCAACATCGAGCGGCATGCAGCTCGGCCTTTATCTTGATCTTGCCGTGGGACCGCGACGCGGCGGTGCTGAAGTCTGGACGAACGGCAAAACAATTGCCGAGGGGATCTCCATTGGCGCTCCTCCTGATCATCTGAGCCCGAAAGGCCAGTCCTGGGATCTTGCCGCCCATGCGCCGAACAAGCTCTCCGCCAACCATTATCAGCCTCTCCGGTCCATGCTTGGCTCGTTGATGAACAAGTGCGGACTGCTTCGCATCGATCACGCACTTGGGCTTTTGCGCAGCTATTGGCTTCCGGATGATGGCAGCCCAGGTGGCTATGTTTCGCAACCCTTTGAGGCACTGCTGGCGGTGATCGCGATTGAAGCCTGCAGAAACGGCTGTGTTGTCGTCGGTGAGGATCTCGGCCTCGTGCCGGATGGTTTCCGGGAAGGCTTGAACAATGCCGGGCTCTATAGTTATGCGGTCTGGCAATATGAAACGGACGATCAGGAGCAGCTGGTTGCGCCACGGGATCTTCGTTCTTTCAGTCTTGCCTGTTTCGGGACACATGACACGCCCACGATGGCAGGGTTCTGGCATGGAATTGATATTGACTGGTGGCGCGAAATCGGTTGGCTCAATTCAAGCGAGGCCCACGATCGTCATGGGGTGCGTGCGCATCAGCGCAATGGCCTGCGTAGGCTTTGTGAGTTGGGTACAGAAATGGATACCAGCCGTATCGGCGATACCATACATGCCGGTCTTGCGGGATCCCAAGCTGCAATGATTGCCATTCAACTAGATGACCTGTTCGGTGTCACGGAAGCGCAAAACCTTCCCGGTACCATCAACCAGCATCCAAACTGGCGCCGGAGGCTCCCGGTGCCCATTGAACAATTTCCCGTTGCCGCATCTCCAGCGCGACTTCGCGATCTGATGCCCTCCACGCGTAATTCAATCCATGAGAACGAACAGAAAGGACTGGAACCATGTCCAAAGTGACACGCTCCTGCACACCTTTTGCAGGTCAAAAGCCAGGCACTTCCGGCTTAAGGAAAAAGACCCGTGTCTTCATGGAGCCCGGATACGTGGAGACGTTCGTTCAGTCTGTCTTTAATGCGATTGACGGTGTAGAAGGCAAGACACTGGTGGTGGGTGGAGACGGTCGGTTTTTCAATGCCGAGGCCATTCAGACAATCCTGCGTGTTGCCGCTGCAAATGGTGCGGCCCGGGCAATCGTTGGTCAGAACGGACTGCTTTCAACACCTGCTGCGTCGAACCTCATACGAAAACGCAACGCCGATGGCGGTCTGATCTTGTCGGCCAGTCATAACCCCGGCGGTATCGATGAAGACTTCGGACTGAAATACAATATTTCAAACGGTGGACCGGCGCCTGAAGGCGTGACAGCTGCGATCTTCGAAGAGACCTCTAAAATTGCGGAATATCACACGCTGGAAACGGATGATCTGGACCTTGAAAGGCTCGGAGAGCAATCCTTGGGGTCAATGACAGTCGAGTTGGTCGACCCGGTAAAGGATTATGCGGAGCTGATGCGGCAGTTGTTCGATTTCGGCAAAATCCGAGATCTGATCGCGGGCGGATTCACCTTGCGCTTTGACGCCATGCATGCCGTGACCGGTCCTTATGCAAAGGCAATTCTGGAAGACGAACTGGGTGCCCCGGCCGGCTCCGTTATCAACGCGGTTCCCTCGGTCGATTTCGGCAAGGGGCATCCTGATCCCAATCCGATTTGGGCCAAGCCGCTGGTCGATCTGGTGATGTCTGGCGATGGCCCTGATTTCGCTGCCGCATCCGACGGTGACGGCGACCGAAACATGATCCTTGGCAAAGGCATCTATGTCACGCCTTCCGACAGTCTGGCAGTTCTAGCGGCCAACGCACACCGCGTGCCGGGTTATGCCGCAGGGCTTGCAGGGGTTGCACGGTCCATGCCGACGAGTTCGGCCTGTGACCGGGTCGCGGAAAAACTTGGCATCGGTTGCTTTGAAACGCCAACGGGTTGGAAATTCTTCGGCAATCTGCTCGATGCTGGCCGGGTCACGTTATGCGGTGAAGAAAGTGCAGGTACCGGTTCCGATCACGTTCGGGAAAAGGATGGTCTTTGGGCCGTTCTGCTTTGGCTCAACATTTTGGCGGAGCGTGCCGTCTCCGTGCGTGAAATCCTGGAAGATCATTGGGCAACTTATGGCCGGAACTACTATTCGCGTCACGACTATGAAGCCGTCAATGCAGATGCCGCGCAGGAGATGATGACCGATCTGATCGCCAGACTGCCTGAGCTTGCGGGAAAGACCGCGGGCAACTGTCAGGTGACCGCGGCCGACCAGTTTTCCTATCAGGATCCGGTAGATGGTTCCATCAGCAACAATCAGGGCATCCGGATCTGGTTTACAGGTGGCGGGCGTGGGGTGTTGCGTCTTTCTGGAACCGGAACGGAAGGTGCGACCTTGCGCGTTTATCTGGAACGCTATGCACCAGTGGATGGCGACCTTGGCATTGAGACCCAGGCTGCACTGAAGGACATTGCCGAGACGGTCGCGCAGCTCGGCAAGTTGACACATTATACCGGTCGAACCGCTCCTGATGTGATGACCTGACGGATCGGATCGACCTGAGACGGGTTGCGATCCATCTTGCTATTTCGTAACGGTGTCCAGTGAAAAAGGGCCGGCACCGCGCTCTCCCGTGCGAACAAATACCCCCTAGAGACTTCGCGTGGGGACGGGTCACCTTGATCGATCAATTATGCCGGATAATCCCGCCTTCGTTGGGGTCGTTCAAGGCCGCTGCTCAGGGCGGGCGCTTTCAGGAACAGTGTCTTTTACACATCGGCTTGGTCGGCAAACTTGATGCAGATGCCCTGTCTCGTGCGTTCTGAAAGGTAGTTGCAGAAACTTCCAGCACACGAATTTGCTGCAGGGAATGAGGATGGCAGCGAGAAAATCCTTGATCTAAACAAAATAATATTTTATTTTTATAAAAACGTCCTATGATTTATGGAGGAGCGTGTGAAATCTCTTAAGATTGGTCTTGCAGGTGCCGTTTTGACGGCAACGCTGTGTGGAACCGCTTATGCGGACAAAATCGTGCTGGACGTCACCGCCTGGAAGGGTAACGAAGCTGAGCCTGCAGGTTTGCCGGAACTCATTGAAAAGTTCGAGGCGGAAAACCCGGAGATTGATGTGGAGTTTTCCTATATCAGTCGCCTGGACACCGATGTCGTATTGCCGCCTCGACTACAGGGAAACAATGCGCCCGACGTCATGATGACGGATATGCCACTGGTCAAGATCTGGTCAGAGGCCGGACTGCTCGCGGATCTTGGCAAGGACAGTCCGTGGTACGGCAATATCGAACCTGCCTTGCAGCCATCTGTGACGGCCGGCGAGGCCGTCTACATCATGCCTCTGGAAGTGATCGGCATGGGCAATTTCGTGAACTTGTCCTTGTTGAAACAGGCAGATGTGGAAGACATTCCGACGACCCTGGACGGGCTCAAGGATGCCTGCGGCAAACTTGCCGATGCTGGCATCAAGCCGCTGGTCTTTACCGGCAGTTTCTCGGCACCTCTTTTTGTCATTGCAAATGGTATTGAGCGGGCCGATGGTCAGGCTGCTCCTTATGGATCGCCTGACAAGACCTTTGCCGGAGACGCGGCTTTCGGGTCCGTTCTTGATACGGTTCGCGAGTTGATCGACGCACGTTGCCTTGATCCAAAGGGGCAGGCAGGTCTGGACCCTTGGTCAACAGCACTCACGGCATTCAAGTCTGGTGACTTTGCCATGATGCCTCAGGGAGCCTGGAACATCGCAGACTTTTCGAGCGTAGCCGATCTCGATTTTGCCTTTGCTCCGATCCCGTCTGGCAAAGACACCGGTGTTGCGCTCGATCTCTTCGGAATTGGCTGGTCGGTGAGTGCCAACAGTCAACACCAGGAGGCAGCTCGCAAGTTCGTCTCCTTCTTTTCCGAGGAAGAAAATCTTCAGATCATGCTTGATGCTGAATCTGCCTATAGCCCATTTGTCGGTGGTCAGAGTGGAACATCGGATGTGACCAAGCCCTACGATGCCTCTCGCGCTGAAGGCGGTGTCATCATGTATCCATTCGCGGTTCTTGATTGGCCGAAGCCGCTTGAAAAGGAGATCTGGGACAGTCTGACCGGTTTTCTGCTCAATACCGACAGATCCAACGACGAAGTTCTTGAGCGCTGGGACGAAGCTGTCGAAGACAGTTAGGTCCGGGTTTGACTACAGATGACTTGGCCTTGCCGCGTCAGGCGCGGTGAGGCCCTTGTGCCGGAAGCGTGGGGTCGGGTGTTGCAGCCAATTCGCATTTACCTGTTTACAGTGCCGGCCCTGCTGGTGATCGGAGCGTTTTTCGTTTATCCGATCCTGCTGTCCGTCAATCTGAGTTTCACCAACTTCACTGGCGTGGGTGTTGCGAACTATATCGGTTGGGCGAACTACGAGAGATTTCTCTCTCGCTCACGCTATTTGAACAGTGTTGGGGTCACGATCAAATTCACCTTCCTGGTGGTGGTGTTTCAGACATTGATCGGTCTTGTTTTCGCAGCTCTTTTGCACCGTATGCCTGCAATCAGAAATTTTTGCAGGGCTGTACTTTTTACGCCTGCAATGATGTCCTTTGTGATTGTGGGCTATGTCTGGCAGTTCATTTACGCACCTTATACCGGTGGCCTGAACGCATTTTTGAGCGCGATCGGTCTTGAAAGTCTCGCACGCGGCTGGCTTGGGGATCCTTCAACGGCGCTTTTTGCCATTGCGGCAACGCATGTCTGGATGTTTGTCGGGTATACGACCGCGATCTTTCTGGTTGGGTTTGCCAACATTCCCTCAGACATTGAAGAAGCAGGGCGTCTGGACGGAGCGTCGTCCTGGCAGCGATTCCGTTACCTCGAACTGCCGCTTCTGGCACCGAGCTTCACCGTCAATATCATTCTGTCGACCGTTGGAACGCTGAAGACCTTTGAACTTCCCTTCATCATGACCAGAGGGGGCCCGGACAGGGCAACCAACACACTCAGTCTTGAGATCGTGAACAACCTTTTCGGCAGCTACAAATTCGGTTTTGCCAGTGCCTTGTCGATCGTCATGCTCTTGATCGTCGTGGCTGTTGCTATCGTGCAGAACATCTACCTGAAACGCCGGGAGGACAATCAGTGAGACCCATGATCCGCCGCGTCGTTTCGATTTTCGGGCAGGCATCCGTCGTGGTTGTAACGCTGGCGATGCTCGCACCGGTCTTTTACATGATCATGATGTCGTTCAGGACATCAGCGGAAATTGCCGAAGAACCGCTCGCGATGCCGCAAGCTCTCTATCTAGGCAATTATGCAAATGCGCTGGAAAACATGAATTACTGGCAAGGAGTGCTCAATTCGCTCGGCATCACATTGACCGTGACCGTGCTGGTTGCACTCCTCGGGTCCATGGCAGCCTATCCGTTGGCCCGCCGCACCAACAGGTTTACCCGTGGCGTTATACTGATCGTCGCGCTTGGCCTTGCGACCCCGCCCTTCGTCACGATCACCCCGATTTATGTGATTTTCCGGAACCTCGGGCTGCTCGACAGCTATCCAGGCATCGTAATCGCCTTCACGGCGCTCAACCTGCCGCTTGCCGTGTTTTTCTATACCAGTTTCATCAGCGCAATTCCGAAGGAGTTGGAAGAAGCCGCGCGGCTGGACAATTGTGGGGACTGGCAAGTCTACTGGTACATTGTGCGCCCGCTTCTAGGACCGGCGACGGCTACACTGTCGCTGTTCGTGACGCTGATGGTCTGGAACGATTTCACCTATCCACTGCTCCTGTTGTCATCGCCTGAAAAGTTTACAGTCATGATCAGCGTCTATCGTTTCGTCGGCAACCTGAACATTCAGCCGGACATGCTTTTTCCAGCAGCCGTTCTGGGGTCGGCACCTCTACTGGTGCTCTTTATGATTTTTCAGCGCCGGATTGTTTCCGGCGTCACAGCAGGAGCGGTCAAGTGACGGGGCTTCTCGACGATCTGACGATTATCGTGACCGGTGGTGGCGCAGGGATCGGGCTTGGTGTCGTCAGGCAATGCCGGGCGGCAGGTGCGCGAGTCATTGTGTTTGAGGTTGACCCCGGCAAGGCGGAAACCGTCGAAAAAACGGGTGGTGTATTTCATCGGGTAGACGTCGCCGATCCTGTCGGCCTGAGCGAGGCGATTACCGCAGTAGACGAATGCTACGGGCCGATTTACGGGTTGGTCAACAATGCCGGTATCACCATTCAAAAGCCGCTCAACGCGCTCAGTCTCGATGAGATGGAACTGCTATGGCAGGTTAATCAGAGGTCTGTTCTTGTCGGTGTTCAAGCAGCAGCGCCATTGATGGAAAAGGCCGGAGAAGGTTCGATCGTGAACATAGCGTCCAACCATGCCCGGGCCTCCGATCAGGGGTATGAGGCTTATGCCGGTACCAAGGGGGCAATTGTTGCCATGACCCGGGCCATGGCCTGGAGCCTTGGCCCTGCCGGCATCAGGGTCAACGCACTTGCTCCGGGCCTGACAATGACGGAGACGGTCTCTGACCTCGCGGAAGACCCTGCTCGAAGCAAAGAGTTCAACAGCTGGCACGCGTTGGGCCGTGTGAACAGCGTCGATGACATCGGCAAGCTCACCGCGTTCCTGCTGAGCAGGAACGCGGCGGCAATTACCGGTGCTGAAATCGTCGCCGATCAGGGCATGTCGGCGCGGTTGGGCGCAATCTAGACCGACCTGGTGAGGCCACCATCAATGCGCAAGTTCTGTCCTGTCATGTAGGTGCCGCCTTCCGAGGCAAGCCAGGAAATGAGCGATGACACCTCTTGGGCGTGACCGTAGCGGCCCATCGGGATACGCGCGCGTCTGTCTTCTGTTTCCGGAAGACTGTCGATGAAGCCTGGCAGCACATTGTTCATGCGAATATTGTCGGCTGCGTATTTGTCAGCAAACAACTTGGTGAACCCTGCAAGCCCCGCCCTGAAAACGGCTGATGTTGGGAACAACGGATCGGGTTCGAAAACCGCGAACGTGGAAATGTTGATGATACTGCCACCGCCCTGGTTCTGCATGATAGGCGTCACGAGACGCGTCGGGCGGATTGCATTCAACAAGTAGACATCCATGCCCTTGTGCCAGTCGTCGTCGGAAATCTCCAGAACAGGGCCTTTCGGTCCGTGACCGGCTGAATTGACCAGCACATCGACGCGCCCATAGCGCTCCATCGCGCCGTCGACGAGGCGCTGCAGGTCGCTGGTTTCCAGATTTGAGCCTGTAACACCGAAACCTCCCAATTCCTGGCCGAGCCGTTCGCCCTTGCCGGAAGAGGAAAGAATACCGACCTTGAAGCCGTCCTGCGCGAGCCGTTTTGCTGCATCCGCGCCCATGCCACTGCCGCCAGCGGTTACGAGAGCTACTTTTTCTACAGTCATGATCGTATTTCCCTTGACCTGTTTTTTACAAGGTAGCTCGCATTTTTCACGTTTACGAGTTATGTTTTGCGTGCTGTGAATGTAGAAAAACTATTGCCATGATATCCCAATTGCCAAATCTGAACGGGCTCAAGGCGTTTGAGGCAACCGGCCGGCATCTGAATTTTCGGGCCGCTGCGCAGGAACTCGGTGTCACGCAAGGGGCCGTCGCGCAGCAGGTCAGGGCGCTGGAAGCCGGGCTCGGGTTGATGTTGTTCGAGAGGCACTCAAAGGGCTTGTCTTTCACCTCCGCCGGGCGAAGCTTTCATGGCCGGATATCCGAAGCCTTTGCCGTGATGCGGGGGGCGATGGAAGACCTTCGTCCTGGCAGCGCTCGCGTGATCATCAGCGTGCCTCCCAGTTTTGCGGCAAAATGGCTGATCCCAAATTTGCCTGACTTGAGTGCAGCACATCCGGACATAGATCTGAGGGTCATGGCCACGGACAAGGTGTCCAGTTTTCGCAGCGACGGTATTGATCTGGCTGTTCGCCTTGGTAGCCCGCCGTTCGGCGCCAGCCTTCAAGAGCACTTGCTATTCTCAAACGACATTCTTGCCGTCTCAGCCCCGTCGCTCGTCAAGGATCGGGAGTTGCCGCTGTCCGTTTCGCAGCTTGCTGCGCTGCCAAGACTGCATGACGATCATGATTTATGGCCGCTCATTCTTCGCGAAAGTGACGCCGGCAGCGGGGAGGGCGTGCGTGGTATGCGGTTTAACCAGACCGCACTGGCGCTCGATGCCGCCATTGCGGGACAGGGGATCGCGCTATCAAGCGGTTTCCTTGTCAACCGTGATCTGGAAAGCGGCAGGCTGGTTGTGGTTGCCAAGACGCATCTGGATAGTTCGTCTGCGCTCTATCTGCTGCATCGCAAGGGCGTTCAGCGATCATCGGCGGTGTTGCGTGTTGTTCAATGGCTCAGGGACATGGCCGAAAGGGGCTCGCCTCTCGAGCCACATCCCTGAAAGGGTATCAGCGGCCCATCCAGCCGCCGTCCACTGTCATTACGGTGCCATGCATATAGTCGGATGCCGGAGACGCCAGAAAAACCGCCGGGCCTGCAAAGTCTTCAGCCTTGCCCCATCGTCCGGCCGGAATGCGCTCCAGGATCGATTTGGATCTGACCGGGTCGTTCCGCAATGCTTCCGTATTGTCTGTTGCGATGTAACCCGGCGCAATGGCGTTGACGTTGATGCCGCTGGCTGCCCATTCGTTCGCAAAGGCTTTGGTCAACTGGCCGATGCCGCCTTTCGAAGCGGCATAGCCCGGTACGGTGATGCCACCCTGGAATGTCAGCAATGATGCCGTGAAGATGACTTTCCCAGATCCTCTTTCGACCATACCCTTGCCGATCTCACGGGTGAGTATGAACTGGGATGACAGATTGACCTCAATGACCTCATCCCAGATTTCATCGCCGTGTTCCTGCAGCGGAGCGCGTTTGATGGTGCCGGCATTGTTGATCAGAATGTCGATCACCGGATGGTTCCGGTTGACGGCTTCCGCAAAGGATTTAAGGGCAGCCCGACCCGAAAAGTCGCATTGATAGGCGGAAAACTGCCGCCCCAAGGCTCTTACTTCCCGCTCAACATCGCTGCCCGAGGCTTCCAGGCTCGCGCTGACGGCAACAATATCGGCACCTGCTTCTGCAAGTGCCACGGCCATGGCTTTGCCGATACCCCGTTTTGCACCGGTGACAAGTGCGGTTTTTCCGGCAAGGTTGAAGGTGTCCAAAACGCTCATTTTCAATCCCTGGCAATCTGGATCATGGACTTGATGGCACTCGGGTTCTGCGTCAGTGCCGTAAAGGCTGACTGAATTTCACCGAGTGGCTTTATGTCCGTTATGAAGGATGCGCAGTCGACGACACCCTCGTTCAAGAGACGCATCGCCGTGTCGTAGTCTTCTGGCCGGTAGACGCGCGCACCGAACAGTTCAAGTTCTCGCCAGAAAAATTGAAACAGGTCGATCGTCGGTTTGCTTGCATGAATGGCGACCATGACAATCCGGCCCCGGGTGGCAGCTGCTGCAGTCATCAGGTCGACACCGGGCTGGCTGCCGGACACTTCAAAAACAACGTCAGCCCCTTTGTTTCCGGTCAGAGCATTGACCTTTTCAACGGGGTCGTCGGATTTCGGATTGATGGTCTTGAAGCCAAGTTTTTCCGCGTAGGCCAGTCGGGTATCGCTGATTTCGCTGATGATGACATTGCCGCCCGCCTGGCGGGCGACAAGCGCGACCAGCAAGCCGATGGGGCCTCCGCCGATCACGAGCACGTCTTCATCTTTGACCAGTTTGGCACGCTCAACGTCATGACAGGCAACAGCCAATGGCTCGATCAATGCAGCATGCGAGAGATCCAGGCCTTCGGGCAGAACGTGGATCGTATGCGCCGGTACGTTCCAGTATTCCTGAAAGGCTCCTTCAGAATCGATCCCGATGAATTTGAGCTTGTGGCAAATGTGCTCATGTCCCGCGTTGCAGGCCGGGCAGTCACCACAGTGGTCGAGGGGCCTGACAACCACGTGCTGTCCTGCCGCAAGTCCTGTTACGCCTTCGCCGGTTGCGGAAATCGTGCCGGACATTTCGTGGCCGATCGTTCTTTCAAAACCGACACGCTGGTCCATGTGCCCGAGAAAGATGTGCAAGTCGGTTCCGCAAATGCCGCAATAGGCGACTTTGATCTGCACCTCACCGGGGCCCGGTGGTTGAACGTCCTTTTGCTCAAGTGAAAAGGTCTTGTCGCCGCGATAGACGGCTGCCTGGCTGATCATGTTGGCCTCTGAAAGGTAAGCACTTTGTGGGGGTCGAGTAGCGACCAGTCGAAACTGACGCCGGTCCCCGGCGTCTCCGGTGCGCGCGCCAGATGATCTTTCACCTCTAGCGGCCGCCGTGTGTACTGGTCAATCGGAAAGGAATGGACTTCGATCCAGCCTGCATTCGACTGCGCAGACACGAGGCTGACATGAAGCTCCTGCATGCCGTGGCTGCAGATCGGCACATTATGTTGCCTGGAAAGATCCGCGACTTGCAGGAAGCCTGTGATGCCGCCGCAGTTGGACGCATCCGGCTGGACAAAGCTCAGCTTCGCCTGGTCGAAGGCATATTCAAATTCATGGATCGTGTGCAGGTTTTCTCCCATTGCGAGCGGCATGCCCGTTGCATCTGCGATCTGGCCATAACCTTTGTAGTTGTCGGGGATAGTGGGTTCCTCAAACCACAGGAGGTCGAAAGGTTCAAAGGCCTTGGCAGCCTTGATCGCCTCGTCGACGGACATCGAATAATTTGCATCGACCATAAAGGCAACGTCAGGACCGATGAGGTTTCTGACCGCGGCCACACGCTCGACGTCTTCCTCAAGCGTCGGTTGCCCGATCTTGATCTTGACGCCATTGAACCCGCGATCGAGGTAGCCCTGAATACTGTCGAGAAGCTTTGGCAGCGGAAAATTCAGGTCAATGCCGCCGCAATAGGCCCTGCAGGACTTGTCCGCTCCACCGGCAAGTTTCCACAATGGCCACCCGCGGGTTTTGCCGCGAATGTCCCACAGGGCGATGTCGAGCGCGGAAATGGCAAAGGATGCGATGCCGCCCCTGGCGACATAATGGACATGCCATTGCATGCCGTCGTACAGCCCCTCGACGCAGGCAGGGTCCTGCCCGATCAGAAACGGTGCGAGGTCGTGGTGGATCATGGCCGCTATGGCATAACCGCCCTTGCCCCCGGTGTAGGTGTAACCCGTTCCGGTAGAACCGTCCTCAAGCGTGACTGTTGCCGTTACGAGCTCAAACAGCGTGTGCGTGCCGTGTTTGGCGTCAACCAGCACTTCGGCCAACGGAACGTGGAAGAGCTTTGTCTCGATGGATTTGATTGTTGCCATCAGCCGTGCCCCACAACCGAATTGCGGTTCATCACACGGGTCTGGAACAAAATGACCGCAAAGAGAAATGCACCACGGATAACCATCTGCCAGTAAGCACTGAAGCTGATCCAGCCCTTGCCGTTTTCGAAGTTGAGAATATTGAAGACAAGGCCAAGCAACAAGGCCCCAGCGACCGTTGCAGGGATAGATCCAAGTCCGCCGGTCAGCAATGTGCCGCCAACCACGACGGAGGCGATGGCTGAAAGCTCCCAGCCGACACCTTCCAGCGGCTGTCCGGCTCCGAAACCGGACGCGAGAAACACACCGGCGAGGCCAGCGCAGCCACCTGACACGGAATAGGCGAAGATCTTGGCCCGATTGACCTTCAGCCCCATCATTACGGACGCGTCTTCACCGCCGCCGACAGCCAGAATGGTTCTGCCGATGCTTGTCATCTCCAGTACGACCCAGAGCGCCACGACCAGGATTGCGACGAGCACGATCGTCCAGGGCACAACATCAAATGCCTTTTCCATTCCGAGCTTGGTGAAGTTGGATCCCCAATCGACCGAGATGGTTTGTGCCCCGGAAATCACGAGCGAGCCTCCCTTGGCGCCGAGCATCGTCGCCAGTGTCGTTATGAAAGGAGGAATTCGCAGATAAACGATGCAGATCGCATTGAAGATGCCGAAAGCAACGCCGGAGAGGATTGCCAATGGCATCGCGACTTCAATCCCGTAAGGGCTGAGGTAAGCCGCAACGACCGAGGTGAATGCGGCAACGGAGCCGACCGACAAGTCTATGCCGCCGGTCAAGATCACGAAGCACATGCCGACCGAGATTGCGATGAACATCGCATTGTAGTTCAGGAAGGACGTGATGTTGTAGGCGCTGCCGAAGTTGTCGTAGCGCATCAGTCCGAACGCGATCAAAACGATCAGCGCGATCCAGACGGCAACAGATTGCGGGTTGCGGGATATATATTTCCGCAGGTCAAAAGCATTTTGATCAAGCACGGATCATTCCTTTCGCGCTTGCTGGATATAGACCGCTGCCAGAATGATTGCCGCTTTGGCAATCAGGGCGACCTCGTCTTCAACACCGTTGGCAAGCAGCGTGTATTTGACAAGCTGGATGATGACCGCGCCGAGAATAGCGCCGAAGATCGGTGCCTTGCCACCCTGAAGCAGTGCGCCACCGACAACCGCTGCCGCGATTGCATCAAGTTCCATAAGGTTGCCGTTACGGGCTGCGTCCGAGGCCGAATTGATGGCAACAACAATAAGTCCTGCAAGGCCGGACAGCACTGAACAGATGACATATGCGCCAATCTTGACGCGGCGGACCGGTCCACCGGAGAGTTTCGCAGCCCGCTCGTTGCCGCCGATTGCCAGCAGGTAGCGGCCGAAGATGGTTCTGTTGACCAGCCAGAACAACAAGCACGCAATTGCGATAGCCAGCCAGCCCTGGAACGGAAAGCCGAGGATCTTTCCTGTGCCGAGATAGCTGAACTCGGGATTGGAAAAGGTTTGAAGATTGCCGTTGGTCAGTACCTGGGCAATGCCGCGGCCTGAAATGAACAGGATCAGCGTTGCGATAATCGGCTGAACTTTCAAGACAGCGACGATTGCACCGTTGAACAATCCGCAGACAAGTGCCGCGACGAGAGGAAAGAAGAGCGCAGCCAGAAGTCCCAGCACCGGATAGGTGGTGCCGAATTCGGAAAGGAATATGAGCGGTGCAAGCGCGCCACTCAGTGCCATGACGGCACCGACGGACAGGTCAATGCCACCGGTCGCTATCACCAACGTCATGCCCATGGCAACAATGGCGATTGTTGCCACTTGAGAAATGTTGACGGCGAGTGTCTGCGCCTGAAGGAAATTAGGCGTGACGAGGATGTTGAAGATCAGAATGACTGCCAGGGCGACGAGCCCACCATGCTGCTTCAACCGGTTCGTGAAATCTGTTCGCATGGGTTCTTCCGACGTAAGGCTTGTCATGGTGCAGGCTCCTCGTGATGAGCGAGGGCCCTGACGAGCGCGTTCTCGGTGATGCCGGGGTTGGTGAGTTCTGAAACCGCCTTGCCTTCATGCATTACGACAATGCGATTGGCGCCTTCAACCAGCTCCTCGAATTCGGAACTGATCAATATGACCGCGTGACCTTCATCGACAAAGTTTCGGATGATGGTCTGGATCTCGCGCTTTGCGCCGACATCGACCCCTCTCGTCGGTTCATCCAGAATGAGAATGTCGGGCTTGGTCGCCAGCCAGCGCGCAAGGAGGACCTTTTGCTGATTGCCTCCGGATAACTCCCGGATCGGCTGATCCATATGCGCTGTCTTGATCCCGAGCTGACTGATGAAGTCTTCGACAAGCGATTTTTCGCGTTCAAGGTCTATCTGGCCGCTTTTTCGAAGGTGCGGCAGCAGGGCCAGCGTAAGATTTTCCCGCACTGACATATGCGGGATGATGCCCTCAGCCTTGCGATCTTCGGTCAGAAACCCGATCCGGGCCTTTATGGCCTCCGCCGGCTCAGTTGGTGCATATGGTGCACCTTTCAAATGCATGTTGCCGCCGGTCAAGGGATCCAGTCCGAAAATGGATCGGGCAGCTTCCGTCCGTCCCGCGCCGAGCAGGCCGCCAAGGCCGACAATTTCGCCGCGATGAAGGGTCATGGAAAATTCGCTCAGGCGAGGACCAGTGGAAACTTTGTCCACCTGAAGCACGATTTCTTCGTAAGCCTGCTTGCCACCGGCAAGTTCCGTCAGGCCTTCGGCTTCAATTTCCTCGGCATTGCGGCCAAGCATGGCTGCGATCAGGTCCAGTTTGGACGTATCTTCAATCGTCTCGCATCCGACCGTCTGGCCGTCGCGCATGATGGTGACGCGATCGCAGATCTGAAACAGCTCATCGAGAAAATGTGAAACGTAAAGAACGGAAACACCTGAGGATTTGAGCTCACGGACAACACCAAACAGGATCTCGACTTCTGAACTGTCGAGGGACGATGTCGGTTCATCCATGATGACCAGTTTGGCATCCATGGACACCGCCCTGGCAATCGCGACAAGTTGCTGGATGGCCGTCGAATAGCTGCCGAGCGGGGCGGTTACATCGATGTCGATACCAAATCGCGACAGAATTTCCTGGGTCCGCCTGTGGGCCTCAGGCCAGTTGATCAGAAAGCCAAGTGTTCTGGGTTCCTGGCCCATGACGACATTTTCGCTGACAGAACGCAGCGGCACCAGGTTCAGTTCCTGGTAAATCGTTGCGATACCGGTTTCCTGTGCTTCTCTGGGAGAGGTCAGGTGGCTGGGTGCTTCGGCGAATTCAATTTCGCCTTCGTCGCGCCTATACAGGCCGGTCAGAATCTTGATGAGGGTAGATTTGCCCGCACCATTTTGACCGATCAGGGCGTGGACTTCTCCCGGCTTGATTTCGAGTGAAGCGCTCCTGAGCGCGGGCACCCCACCGAAATGCTTCTTTATCCCAGACATGGCTAATAGCGGCGCCATATCCACTCCAGTTCGGACTTCAGAATTCAAGAAAATGCCGGAAGGGGTGTCCCTTCCGGCAGGCGGGGTTCAGTAAGCCTCGTCGATGTGATCCGCTGCATTCTCGGGAGTGAAGATGCGGTCCTTGACCTGAACCCAGGGTTCGATGGTTTCGCCAGCCGCGTAGCGCTTCATGGTCTCGCAAGCGAGCGGTCCGAAGAACGGCGAGCTTTCAACCGTGACGCCCATCTTGCCGTCGATGATGGCCTGGAGCGCATCACGTGTTCCGTCGATCGAAACAACCAGGATGTCTTCGCCAGGCTTGCGTCCGGCAAGTTCGAGTGCCTGAATGGCTCCAATCGCCATTTCATCGTTATGGGCATAGACGATGTTCACGTCCGGATGAGCCTGAAGGAGGGTCTCCATGACCTGACGCCCGAGGTCGCGGGCAAAATCGCCCGACTGAGACGCAACAATCTCGAAGCGGCTGTCTTGCAAAATGCGGTCGTCAAAACCCTTCTTGCGGTCGTTGGCCGGTGAAGACCCGGTCGTGCCCTCAAGCTGAACGATAATGCCCTTGTCACCTTCGAATTTTTCGATGGTCCACTCGGCAACGCGGCGGCCCTGGTCGATAAAATCGGAGCCCAGGAAGGCAACGAAGTCTTCGCCCGGTTTTGCCGCATTGGGGTCGACGGAACGGTCAACCAGGAATGTCGGAATACCGGCAGCCTTGGCTTTCTTGACTGCAGGAATGAGCGGCTTTTCTTCGCGTGGCGGCAAGAAGAGGACATCGATGCCCTGTGCGATCATGCTATCGACATCCGCAACCTGCTTTGCGGCAGAGCCTGCAGCGTCGGTCGCGATCAAATCCCAACCGCAGCTTTCAGCAGTGTCATGAAAGGACTTGGTTTCCGCGATGCGCCAAGGGTTGTTGGATTCCATCTGGGCAAACCCGACCTTGTAGCGGTCTTTTTGTTCCAGAGGCGGAAGTCCGGATGCCGATGCCATTGTCGTCATCGCGCCGATTGCAATGGCGGTTGCCATCAAGAGAGTACGTTTCATTTTTTCCTCCACAAAGGTGCGGCCAAAATCCTCCGGGCCGCTTCTATGAGGCGCTAACCCCAATTCAGATAAGCTGTCTGCTTGCGCAGATAGTTGTCGAAGCCATAGCGGCCGTCTTCACCTCCAAGTCCGGACATGCCCCAGCCGGTATGGAAACCTTGGACGGCTTCACCGTTCGACCGGTTGAGGTAGAGTTCGCCGAAATTCAGAAGATAGGGAGCACGTGCCAGTCTTTTGTAGTTATTGGTGAAGAGGTAAGCCGAGAGACCAAACTGGGTGTCGTTGGCCAGTTGAACGGCTTCCTCAAAACTGTCTATCCGCATCGCGGTTGCTACCGGGCCGAATACTTCATCACGTATTGCCGGGAGGCTGTTGTTTTTGGCTTCCAGGACAGTTGGCGCAAGCCAGTGTCCCTTCTGGTAAGGGCCACTGTCCAGGATACCGCCTTTCAAAAGCACGTCGGCACCCGCGTCGATGCTGGTGGCGACTATCTGTGCGACCTTGTCACGCTCCAGCCGGCTCACCTTTGGGCCTAGATCAACCGGACGCAGCGGGTCGCCAATGGTCAGGTCCTTTGAGGCCTTGACGAACTTGTCGAGAAATTCGTCGGCGATCCCACGGTGCAAATACATGCGTTCGTTGCAGGTGCAGATCTGTCCGCAATTGGTGTAACGGGCTGCAACCGCAGCGCCGACCGCCGCGTCGATGTCAGCATCCTCCATGACAATGAAAGGAGCCTTGCCGCCGAGCTCCAACCGGACAACCTTGATGAGGTCGGCACTGGCCCGGTAGATCTCCTGGCCAGCGCGGGTGCTGCCTGTCATCGTGACGAGGTTCGAAAGCGGGCTTTTGACGAGCTTCTCGCCGACGACGCGGCCGCGACCCGTAACGACATTGAAAACGCCGGCTGGAATTCCGGCTCTTTCACTCAACGTTGCCAGGGCAAGACCGGACAGAGGTGTTATTTCGTGGGCCAGCAGCACAAAGGTATTGCCGGCGACCAGTGCCGGTCCGAGTTTTCTGGCGGCGAGTGCGGACGGGTAGTTCCAAGCTGTCAGGCCGACAACCACGCCGTATGGATGGCGGCGGATGTGGATTTCCTCAGATGTATTGTCGGAGGTGACGATGTCGCCTTCGATCCGCCGCGCGTTTTCGGCCGCGTACCGCAAGAAAGTTTGCGTTGCTCCGATTTCGTCATGGGCATGTGCAAGAGGTTTGCCCTGCTCAAGGCTAACCAACCGAGCCAGAGCATCCTCATGTGCTGCTATTTCATCTGCCAGTGCCGAAACCGCTTTGCCCCGTTCAATCGCAGGCAACGCGGCCCATGCCGGCTGTGCGGCCTGGGCGGATCTAAGGGCAGTGACCGCGTCTTCCTCTGTTCCGTCGATGATCGTGGCCAAAACGGCCTCGGTCGCCGGATTTTCGACTTCAATTGCCGTGCTGGAATCGCGCATTATCCAACGGCCATTGATGTACATGCCCGCCGAAACGGTTTGTCCATCGGAGAATGTGAAATCAAACACTGAGTCAACGCCTTTTGGTATGACCAAACTAAAAGTAATAAGATGCAGATATGCTCAAATGTCAAACCAAATTTGGATCAACGATATAGACAAAATGATAAAATATTGAAAATAAACAATAAAAATACCTGATGGGAAATAGTTCCGAAAAAATGGTTTTACCAAGAGGTATTTTCTGTCATACCAAAAAAGCGATCAATAGAGGATTGAGATGGAAAACAGAACTTCCGTGGAGATCGGTAACGACGCAGGGCGTGCGGCTGACAACGTCGTCGCGGCACTCGAAGCGCAGATCGTGTCAGGGCAACTCAAAAACAAAGCGCCGTTACCGGCCGAGCGTGAGTTGATGGAGCAGTTCGGTACCAGCCGAACGGTGATCCGAGAAGCAATTTCAAAGCTCTCGAGCCTCGGGCTGGTCGAAACGCGACCGCGCTTCAGGCCGATCGTGCGCAAGCCTGACTATGCGACTGTCCTACACGCCTGTGGGAATGTTGTGCAGCATCTTCTAACGGACAAGACAGGCATCAAGAACCTCTATGACAGCCGCGTCTTTATGGAGCGGGCTCTTGTTCGCGATGCCGCCATGTCGGCTCGCAAGGAAGACATCGTCGACCTGAAAGCCGCGCTTGAGAACAACCGAAACGCCATCCCGGATTCACTGGAATTCTACAGAACCGATGTGGCGTTTCATGGTGTTCTTTACCGGATACCAAGAAACCCGATCTTTCCGGCTATTCACGAAGGTTACACCTCATGGCTGGCTCCGCAGTGGGACCAGATGCTCCGCTCTCCGGAAAGGAACGAGGTGAACTACATCGCTCACAAGGCAATTCTGGATGCCATCCTGGAGCGGGATCCGGCAGCTGCAGAAGAAGCGCTGACCAATCACCTCAAAGCGGCATGGGAGTTTGTCCGGGTGACATTTGACTGGGGAGAGGAATGACTGCAGCCTATGATTACATCGTTGTCGGGGGAGGGTCCGGTGGAGCAGTTGCTGCGGCGCGGCTGGTCACAAAAGGCAATGCGCGGGTGCTTCTGCTAGAGGCCGGCCATTCCCATCGCCACCCGCTCTTGGACATGCCTCCTGGTATCTTCAAAATGATCAATGGCTCCAAGTACATGCGGTACCATAAAACGGTCCCTCAACCGCATCTTGATGGCCGCGTGCATGACATCCCGCAAGGGCATGTTCTTGGGGGTGGTTCCTCGGTCAATGCTCAGGTCTATATGCGCGGCAGGCCGGGCGACTATGATGCCTGGAACGAACTTCTGCGCGAAAACAACGACAATCCGGGTTGGTCTTGGTCCGATGTGTTGCCGCATTTCAGAGGCATGGAAGCCAACAACCGGTTGGCGGGCGATCTTCACGGAACCGACGGCGAGGTGAAAGTCTCTGACCCAGGATATGTCGATACGATGTCGCGCTGGTTCGTCCAGGCGGTGCAGTCGCTCGGCGAGCCCTATAACACCGATTTCAATGGAGTTTCGCAGCGCGGTGTCGGATTTTATCAGTTCACAAACCGCAATGGCAGGCGCAGCTCGACTGCATATGCTTTTCTTGAGCCGTTGAAGGGCGATGGCCGGCTAACCATCAAACTTCAGGCTGAAGTGGAAAAGGTTATTGTTGAAAACGGACGCGTTGTCGGCGTCAGGTACCGAGATCAGAACGGTGTGGAAACGGTCCATGCGGATGGCGAAGTGATCCTCGCCGCCGGTGCACTGGTCACGCCCAAAGTTCTGATGTTGTCGGGTATCGGCAATCCGGCTCATCTTGCAGAGCACGATATCAAGGTGGAGGCGGACTTGCCGGGTGTCGGGCAGAACCTGATCGACCACCCGGAGGTGCCAATCACTGCATATGCCAATGGTCCTCACGGCTACTACCGTCAGGGTGAAGGGTGGCGAATGCTGTGGAACGGGATCCAGTATAAGATATTCGGCAGTGGTCGCATAACATCCGCAGGCGTTGAGGCCGGGGCATTTGTCAATCCGAGCAATAGAACGGAAAATCCGACGATTCAGGCATTTTGCGTACCGATCGTTTATCTTGACCGGGATGCGCAGTCAGAGCTGAAAGACGGCCACGGTGTCACCGTTACAACGGTCGTTGTAAAACCGAAATCTCGAGGAGAGGTGAGGCTGGCGTCCGCCGACCCTGCTGAAATGCCGGTCGTGTGCCCCAATCTTCTGAAGCACGAAGAGGATATGGCGGAAATGATCGCCGGGCAGCGGTTCTTCCTGGAAGCTTTTCGCGCGGAGCCTCTTGCCTCAAGGTTGAAGGGCGTGGCCATTCCGGATGCAGGCGACACGTCAGATGAGGCGCTCAGGCAGCACTGCAAGAGATTTGTCAAAACAAACTATCATCCCGCCGGCACGGCGCGCATGGGCGCGGACAGTGACAATATGGCCGTACTTGATGCCAGGCTCAGGGTAAGGGGTGTCGAGGGACTACGCGTTTGCGACATGTCTGCTGTGCCGGATATCAACGCGGGCAACACGAACGCTCCGGCAATGATGCTGGGCTCAAGATGCGCAGAATTTGTGTTGCAGCACTAGCAGGCGCGCCTTCCAAACCCTGCGGAGTTCAAATGCCGAGTGCGCGCATCTGTTGCGACATTTGGGTGAATGACCCCGCAACATGCTTGTTGATCGCTGCTTCCGCGCGAGCCGCGTCATGTGCCTTGAATGCCGCGATCAGCTCTCGATGCTCTTCCATGATCGTCTGGTAACGTACAGGGCTAATTCTCAGTTTTGCTCCGTGAACGTTCAACGCTGTGCGCAGCTTCCTCCAGAGATCGGCCGCCACATGATTGTAGTGCTGGCGGCAAATAGCCCAGTGAAATTCGATATCCAGTTTCCGAAAGGCAATCAGGTCCGCAGTTGGCAGTTCTTCGATCCGCCTTTGAATGTCTTCCATCTCTTCAATCATTTCCGGCTGGGCATAGTCGGCAAACCAGGAAACAAAATAGGGCTCCAGCAACTGCAGCACTTCGAAGATGTTCTGAATGGTATTGGCATCCGCCTGCTTGACCACGGCACCGCGGTTTGGGTGAATTTCAACAAATCCCTCACCCTGCAGTAGCCTCAATACTTCACGAACGGGGCTTGTGCTCACGCCGAAGCGATTGGCCAGTTCTGACACCTTCAGTCTTTGGCCAGCCTCCAGGCGACCCGTCGATATCTCATCAAGCACCGCATCATACAACGAAGCTTCCTGGTCATCGGATTTGCTGAATGTGCTCATGCTTTTCCTTGGGTGACGTGTCGTCCGCGCGTCATTGGTAGCAACCGAAACGCGTCCGCTCAATCCGTAGTTTTGATCTTTTGCCACATTTTGTTCGTGAATACACTGCAAAAGATGCGTTAAAATCTTAAAAAAATCGACTAAACTAAAAAAATAGTCGACGATTTTGATTCTTTGGTGTAGCTTGCCTGCAATTGGAAGAGAGGTAAGCGACATGAAAGAGGCTTCAGGAGTTGTTGACTATGAGGCAACGCCAGTCTCGCGGGGGTGGGAGGATCGCGCAGCGCGGATTGCATCCATCACGCCCTTTGTCGTTCGCGTGGGCAAGCGAAATCAGTTGCTGGTAAAGCTGGTAACAGAGGACGGATTGCATGGCTGGGGCGAAAGTGGCCTTTCCGGCCGTGAAGGCGCGGTTTCAGCGGCGATCGATCATTTCGCATCCTTTCTTCTGGGCCAGGATTCCAGACGCATCGGCCGGATCTGGCAGGAATGCTACCGCAGTCAGTATTTTGAGGGCGGCAGGGTCCTGACAGCAGCCATTTCCGCGATCGATATCGCGCTTCATGATGTGCTGGGGAAACGACTGGGCGTGCCGGTCTATCAATTGCTTGGCGGGCGGCAGCGAGATGTTGTTCCGACATTTGCGAGCACGATGGCGACATCACGCTCTGAGCTTTTGAGGCAATGCCGGGAACTCGTGCAGGCAGGTTGGGATTGCATACGGATCTATCCCTCCAATTTCAGAGACGATGTGATTTTCGATCCAAAGGCCGGTCTTGGGGACGTGGCTGGAGATCTGATTGAAATCAGACAGACATTCGGGCATGCGGTCACGCTCGGCATAGACATGCATCACCGGTTGAGTGTTGCAGAGGCCGCCAGCTTCTGTGCCATGTTGCCAGCCGGGACGCTCGACTTTCTGGAAGAGCCCATTCGCAGTGAGGCGCCGGAGGCCTATGCCTCGCTGCGCACAATGACAAATATCCCCTTTGCCGTTGGTGAGGAGTTCGCCTCAAAATGGGCTGCCGCTCCCTTCCTGGAGCAGGGGCTAACACAATACATGCGCCTTGATATCTGCAATATCGGTGGCTTCACCGAAGCCATGAAGGTCGCGGGATGGTCGGAGCGTTTTTACATCGACCTGATGCCCCACAATCCACTTGGACCCATCTGTACGGCCGCAACCGTTCATCTGTCAGCGGCTGTGTCCAATTTCAGCTGGCTGGAAACACGCCAATCCCCGGTCGAGGATCTCGGATTTCACGACCCCGCATTGTTTCCCGTCCAGCCCGTTCTGGATGGCCCCAACTACCAGATCCCCGAAGGGCCCGGACTGGGCGTGGAGGTCGACGAAGAAGCGATCTCAGGTCAAAGCCCGGCTCATGTCGAAGCGCCGCATCTGCGGCACCCGGATGGTTCGGTCACCAATTGGTGACGGTTCGAATTCTCTTTGCTGATAGAGGAGGAGCAAATGAGTAAGCAGAGAAATCTGAAGTCTGTTCTGATCGGTGGCGTTGCCATGGCATCCCTGACGATGCTGCACATGGGAACTGCTCTCGCAGCGGACTTCAAGGAAGCACCGCAACTTGCCGATAAGGTCAAGGCGGGTCAGTTGCCAAGTGTTGAGGAAAGACTGCCAAAGTCACCTTTGGTCATGGAGCCGATCACCAGTGTTGGAGAATATGGCGGCACCTTGAGGCGCGCCATTCTCGGTGGCGGGGATCAGCACAACATTGTGCGTTTGATTGGCTCTGAAAACCTGGTCCGTTGGAGCCCGAACTGGTCTTCTATTGAACCGAATATTGCAGAAAGTTTCGAGGTTTCCGACGACGCCACAACCTTCACATTCAAGCTGCGTGAGGGCATGAAATGGTCGGATGGCGAGCCGTTCACGGCCGATGACATCATGTTCTGGTATGAGGTTCTGCTTGATGAGCGGCTGACGCCGAGCAAGCACCCGAATTTTGTCGAGACGGCGGGTCCGGTGCAGGTCAAGAAGATCGACGACACGACCGTAGAATTCAAGTTTGAGGAGCCGAACGGACTGTTCCTTCAGAACATGGCTTACGGATTCGGATATTACGTCGTCAACTTTCCGAAGCACTATCTCGCTCAATTCCATATCGACCACAATCCGGATGTTCAGAAACTGGTAGATGCAGAGCCGGCAGCAGCAGATTGGGTTCAGCTGTTCAATCTCAAGGCCGGTCCCATGCACACGCCCATATTCTGGCAAAATGCTGACCGTCCGACGTTGCATCCCTGGCATCTGAAAAATGGCTACGGCGCAACAGAACGGGTCGTTGCTGAGCGTAACCCTTATTTCTGGAAGGTCGATCCGGATGGCCAGCAATTGCCGTATATCGATCAAATCACGTGGGATCAGGTGGAAGACGTTGAAGCCATCTTGCTCAAGGCCTTCAATGGAGAGATCGACTATATGGCGCGCCATATCGGCCGACCTGTCAATCTCGCGGCGCTGACGGACAACAAGGACCGGGGCAAGTACGATTTCTATCAGGTTGGAGACATTCCCGGCAGCCAGACGGCGCTCATGTTCAATCTGAATAATGCAGATCCGGTGAAAAACGAGATCGTCAACAACCTCGATTTCCGCAAGGCCGTCAGCCATGCAGTTGATCGGGAAGCGATCAACGACATTGTGTACCTTGGTGCGGGAAATCCGGTTCAGACTGCGCCGCATCCCCTATCTCCTTTCTACAACGAAGAATGGGCAAAGCACTCCACAAGCTATGATCCGGAAAAGGCCGGCGCTCTGCTCGACAGCATCGGGCTGGACAAGAAGGATGAGGATGGTTTTCGACTTGGGCCCGATGGCGAACGGTTTACGATTGTTTTTCTGGTCGCAGATGTATTCGGCTGGCAATACCCGGATGTAATGGAACTGGTTGCCGGTTACGCCAAGGATGTCGGTCTGGATTTCCAGGTCAGGGCAAGCGACAGATCACGACTGTTCGAGATTGTCAGTTCTGGTGAGCACGACGCCTATCTTTGGAACTGCCCGGGTGGACTGGTCGATGCCTATGCCAATCCGGATTGTTACGTGCCGCGTGGCCAGGCTGTGTTCTGGGCACCCAAATGGGCAGCCTGGGGGGCGGATCCGAGCACTGGAACGGAACCTCCGGAAGAGATCAAGGAACTCTTTGAGATCTACCGTGGCGTGACCTCAACCGCCGATCCTGCAAAACAGGAAGAAGCGCTGGTGAAACTCATCGACAGTGCCAGCAAGCAATTGCTGACAGTGGGTCTTATCCAGAGCAACGGGGCATTCGGTATCGCAAGGAACAATCTGCGCAACCACGTGGACCCGATGCCAATTGCCGGACAGTTGTGGACGCCGGCACCCTATACGTCGCAGTTTTACTTCGAAGGCGGCGACAACCTGCCTTAAGTAAACTTGTCACCCGGTCTCTCAATGTTGCGACCGGGTGCACTCCACCGCGAGGTTTGCCATGTCCTCCCGGCACCTCGCGGTTTTTCTCTGGTATCATCCCTGGCGGGCAACATCGGCAATGTTTGGCTTTTTATACCGACGCCTTCTTTACATGATCCCGACCGTTTTTCTGATTTCGGTCGTGACCTTCGTGATCATTCAGCTGCCACCTGGTGACTATCTGGACACGTTGGCGGCTGAATTGAGTGATTCCGGAGGCCTTGACGAGGGCACCATGCAGGCGTTGAGGGATCAGTACGGTCTCGGTCAGCCGATGTATGTTCAGTATCTCAAATGGATGTCCCAGATCCTGTTTCACGGCAATTTCGGGATATCTTTTGAGAAGAACATTCCCGTCAACGACATCATCTGGGACAAGCTGGGCTGGACCTTCGCCATTTCCCTGATGACACTTCTTTTCATCTGGATGACAGCACTTCCGATCGGCATCTATTCCGCCGTGCGCAAATATTCCGCCGGGGATTATATCGCCACGTTTTTTGGGTTCATCGGGCTTGCGGTTCCAAATTTCCTGCTCGCTCTGGTGATGATGTATGTGGCCTTCAAGTATTTCGGCCAGAGTGTCGGCGGGCTTGTCAGCCCGCAATATCTCGGCGAGCCCTGGACGTTCGACAAGTTTCTGGATCTTTTGGCGCACATTTGGATGCCGATCGTGGTTGTCGGCACTTCGGGTGCAGCGGCGCTGATCCGCATCATGCGCGCGAACCTCCTGGACGAGCTTTACAGGCCTTATGTCGTAACGGCGCGTGCCAAGGGCATGTCCGAGTTCCAGCTTCTGCTCAAGTACCCGGTTCGGGTGGCACTCAATCCCTTCGTCTCGACCATTGGCTGGATCCTGCCCACATTGGTTTCCGGTGAAATCATTGTTGCGGTTGTCATGAACCTGCCGACGACCGGACCGCTTCTCCTCAGGGCTTTGCTGGTCCAGGACATGTATCTCGCAGGTTCGCTCATCCTCCTGGTCAGCATACTGACCGTGATCGGTACGTTGGTTTCCGACCTGCTACTTGCCTGGATTGATCCGAGGATCCGCTATCAATGACCGTTGAAACAACGCTTGGGCCGTCGGGCACTGAAGAAGAACACACGCCGGAGCTGCTAGGCCCCTGGGCTCTGATGTGGCGGAAGTTCCGGCGCCATCGTGTTGCCTATGTCAGTCTTTGGATCACCGGTCTTATCTATTTCATGGCCTTGTTCGGCGACTTCCTGGCGCCGGAAAAAGTCGACGAGACCAACCGCAGGGGCATTTTCGTACCTCCGCAGGGAATTCACTTCCTGGTGACAGATGAGGATGGTAGCCGTTCCTTCCAGCTTCACGCCAAGGCGCTAAAAATGCAGGTGGACCGGGCAACCATGCGGCGCAGCTATGTCCAGGACCCGGACAAGATCATCCCGCTCGGGTTTTTCGTGGAAGGCTACAGCTACAAGATCCTGGGTCTGATCCCCTCAAAGACCCACTTCTTCGGCCCGAAGAACCCGCGTGATATCGTCTATTTTCTCGGGTCGGACAGATTGGGCCGGGATATCCTGAGCCGCATTATCATCGGCACCAAGATTTCGATGTCCATCGGGCTTGTCGGCATTGTCGTCTCGCTGGTGATCGGCGTCTCTCTGGGCGGGCTTTCAGGCTACTATGGCGGATGGGTCGATACGCTCATTCAGCGCCTGGTCGAGTTTTTGCGATCCATACCCACCATACCGTTATGGATGGGGCTTGCTGCGGCGATCCCGCTCGGATGGCCACCGCTTTATACCTATTTCGTGGTCACCATTATCGTTTCGATGATCGGATGGACCAGCCTTGCGCGCGAGGTTCGCGGCAAGTTCCTGTCGCTCAGAAACGAAGACTTCATCACGGCGGCCCGTCTTGACGGTTTGACGGATTGGGAAGTTATCCGCAAACACATGGTGCCTTCGTTCTCCAGTCACATCATCGCCTCTTTGACCCTGGCCGTTCCGTTGATGATCCTGGCCGAAACGTCCTTGTCTTTTCTCGGTATCGGGCTTCAGCCGCCTATCGTGTCGTGGGGAACGCTTTTGAAAGAGGCACAGAACATCCGCTCGATCATTGAAGCGCCCTGGCTGCTGATTGCGCCGGGAACGATGATCGTGATTGCCGTTCTGGCACTCAACTTTCTGGGAGACGGCCTTCGTGATGCCGCAGATCCGCATGCACACTGAACCAGACCAGACAAGCCATACCGTTCAGCCACTGGTCGAGATCCGGGGTTTGAAGACGCATTTCTTTACCGACGATGGGGTGGTGAAAGCAGTCGAAGGTGTCGATCTGGACATCCACGCGAACAGAACGCACTGCATATTGGGGAGTCTGGTTGTGGCAAGTCGATCATGGCACGCTCGATCCTCCGCATTGTTGATGCGCCGGGCAAGATCGTAGAGGGCAGTATCATTTACCGGCCCGGAGACGGACGCTCTGTCGATCTTGCGAAAATGCGGCCTGGCTCTCGGGATCTCCGCGAAATCCGCGGACAGGATATTGCCATGATCTTTCAGGAGCCTATGTCCTCGCTCGGGCCGATTACGAAGGTCGGAAAGCAGATTGTCGAAACGATCCATTTGCATCGCCGTGTATCCAGGGCAGAAGCAAAGGAACAGGCGATCGAGCTGCTCGACAAGGTAGGCATTCCCCGTCCATCGGAAAGGTTCGAGGCTTATCCCTTCGAATTGTCGGGAGGCATGCGTCAACGCGCCATGATCGCCATGGCGCTTTCATGCAGGCCGCGCCTGTTGATCGCCGACGAACCGACGACGGCACTGGATGTGACCACGCAAGCGCAAATCCTTGATCTGATAGCGGAGCTCAAGGAGGAGCTGGAGATGGGTGTCCTGCTCATCACGCATGATCTGGGTGTGGTTGCGGAAGTCGCTGAAGATGTTTCGGTAATGTATATGGGCAAGGTCGTCGAGAAGGGCGATGTCTTTTCGATCTTCGAAGATCCGCGCCATCCCTACACCCAGGCCCTGATGCAATCGGTTCCGAAGTTGGGAATGGAAAAACGTCATAGACTGCCAGCGATCAAGGGCATGGTTCCCCATCCGCTTGCACGACCCTCAGGCTGTGCCTTTCGCACAAGATGCAGCCAGGTCATGGCTGGTGTTTGCGACAAGGATGAGCCCGGGCTTTTGAAAAGCGGCAAAACGGATGTTGCCTGTTTCCTCTATCAAGAGGAGACCGCCAGTGTCTGATACCATTCTGAAGGTCCGGGACCTCAATATGCATTTCCCCGTGGGAGGTGGTTTCTTCGGCAAGTCGACAGACGTGGTTCGAGCTGTCGACGGGATCAGTTTTGACGTTCGCCGCCGTGAAACCTTCGGAATCGTCGGTGAAAGCGGAAGCGGCAAGACGACACTCGGCCGATGCATCATGAGAGTGCTTAAGCCGTCTTCGGGCAGTATTGTTCTGCGCCGGAAGGACGGTCAGGAAGTGGATCTTTGCCGGAGCGGCAAGGCTGAATTGCGCGATATCTGGAAAGACATGCGCATGGTGTTTCAAGATCCTCAGTCCTCGCTAAACCCACGACTGCGCGTCTTGGAAATTGTCGGCCAAAGCCTGCGAAAGTCTGAAGGGTTGAGTGGCAAGGATCTGTCTGAGCGTGTAGCACAGCTGCTGAGGCAGGTTGGGCTGAGACCCGAATTTCTGATGCGTTATCCGAATGCGTTTTCCGGGGGCAGCGCCAAAGACTGGGCATTGCCAGGGCGTTGGCAACACAGCCTGAATTGATCATTGCCGATGAAGCGGTCTCGGCACTCGATGTCTCCATTCAGGCACAGATCTTGAACCTCTTGCAGGATCTGCAGGAAGAGTTTTCGCTCACATATGTGTTCATCGCACATGATCTGGCGGTTGTTGAGCACATCTGTGACCGCATTGCCGTGATGTATCTCGGGCAGGTGGTTGAGTTGGCGGAAACGGAGGCGTTGTTTCGAGCGCCCAAACACCCTTACACACGCGCGCTGCTTGATGCAGTTCCAGTGCCTGACCCACGCAAGCGGCGTGGCAAACACAAGGTTTCCAAGCTCGCTGACGTTGGCGCAGGTTCCAAAGGGTGCCGTTTTGCGGCGCGGTGCCCGCACGCAACGGACCTTTGCCGCAATGAGGCACCACCCGCCAAGCGAGTTCAGGATTCGGACGTGCTTTGTCACTTCGCGGGCGAAATCTGAAGGACCCGCCGGCAACGATCTTTTCATCTCAAAAAAGAGTTAGGACCAGACCCCTCATGACCATTGAACAGCCGCGCGCGGGCAAACCGAATGTCATCTTGATTTCGACAGATCAGCAGCGCGGCGATTGCATTGGTCTCGACAATCGGCACGTGAGGACACCCAATATCGACAGAATCGGCCGGAGCGGGGCAATGTTTGCGAAGTGCATTACGCCCCATCCAATGTGCCAGCCGGCAAGAGCTTCCATTTTGACGGGCAAACTGCCCTACACCCATGGCGTCAGGGACAACGGTCGAAACCTCGGCGAGAAAATAGGTTCCCTGGGCATGGCCAATGTCTTTTCAGATGCCGGCTATGAAACGCGATTTATCGGCAAAGCCCATTTTGCCAGCAACGAAACCTTCCATCCCACCGGCGCACCTGAGTGTTATCACAGCACCGCGGACTTCCCGGCGGACTGGGGTGGCCCTTACTTTGGTTTCCGGCAGGTTGAGTTGATGCTGCGCCCGCACCACCATTGCGGATGGCAAGAGGCACCTTACACGCTTCATTACGAGAATTTTCTGGATAACGATGGCGGTGGCCGGGTTCGCTGGATCCGCGCCAAAGAGCATGTACTTCCGGAAACGTCGCATTATCAGGCCTGGCGTTCAGCGCTCGAGCCTGGTTGGCATTCTTCTCCCTGGATAGGGGATCGAGCGATCGACATGATCAAGAACAAGGGCGACAAGCCGTTGTTTGCTTGGGTCTCCTTTCCAGATCCGCATCCTCCGTTTCTGGCGCCTAAACCCTGGTGCGATCTGTATCATCCCGATGAGGTAGACCTTCCGCGCCATTGGCAGCTTGACCTGGACAATCGGCCCTGGTGGCATCGCGCGTTTCTGGAAAGTCCAGTACGGCATAACCTCAAACGCGAGCACGCAGAAGGCGGCAAGAACTGGGGTGTCGTGGACCCGCTTGAAGAGCAACAGCTCAGGGACATCACCGCGATCTACTACGGGATGATTGCCTGGATTGATGCTCAGGTCGGCAGGATTTTCGAAGCGCTTGAAGCAAGCAACGAACTTGAAAACACCATCATCGTCTTTATCAGCGACCACGGCGAGTGGCTTGGTGACCATGGCCTGCTGCTCAAGGGGCCAATGCTTTATGATGGCCTGCTTCGCGTACCATGCCTGATCCGAGGGCCGTCCATTCCGGAAGGGATCGTTGTTCAAGACCCCGTATCTACTGTAGACCTGAGACAAACACTTGCGGACCTGGCCGGCATTGAGGCCTCGCCTGACAATGGCCGGTCATTGCGTTCGGTGATGTTTGGAAAGGAAAGCCGGGACTTTGCGCTTAACGAATGGGAGGTCGATGCTGCCAGAAGCGGCATTGATATGGACCTGACGACAGTTCGAAGCCAACGTTACCGTATGTCGGTCGATCTGAAAACGGAAACGGGTGAGCTCTACGACCTTCGCGACGACCCATCGGAAATGGCGAACCTTTTCGAAGATGCAGGCTACGCTGCGATTGTGAAAGAGCATATGGACATGATCCGCAGCAGACCGGATGACAAAGTCCCTGTCGCACCGCGAGTCGGCTGGCACTAGTGTCCGTACCCCTGGGCATTCAGCGCCGTTGAGGGTCGGATTTTTTCAGCAAAGAGATCAGTGGAAGTCCGCGTGGACCTTCCTTAAGGGGTCACCAGCACCTTGACGAGGTGTTCCCGGTCTTCGACAAGTTTCGGGAACTCTTCCGGCAATTCGCTCAGGCTGAGCTTTCGCGACGCGAGCGCGTCCGTCGGGATCTTGCCGCTGCGCATGGCGTCCATGACGCGGTCAAAGTCCGACTTGAGGGCATTGCGCGACCCGATGATGCGCGCTTCGCGTTTATGAAACTCGGCGTCATTGAAAGTGATGTCGTCTTTCACGACGCTGACCAGGACGGCGCTGCCGCCGTGCGCGAGCAAGGGAAACCCGTTTTCGATTGCCCTGGCATTTCCGGTTGCATCGAAGACGGCATCGAAACCGTCCGCAATCTCGCCTTCCAGCACCGTATCACCGGCAACGTGGACCGCGTTGAAGCCGAACAGCTTGCTTGCAAGGTCAAGACGTGCACGGCTCAGATCCATGAGATGAACATCAGCACCGGCTAGGCGTGCGAACAGCGCTGTTCCGATGCCGATGGGGCCGGCACCTGTGACCAGCACAAGGTCCCCACCGGATATCCCGGATCGGGCGACCGCATGGGCGCCGATGGCCAGAAACTCGACCATTGCAGCCTGTTCAGCCGTCAGACCGTCGGCTGAATAAAGGTTTTGCCTGGGCACGGCAAGGCGCGAACACATGCCGCCGTCGCGATGGACACCCAGAACTTCAATGTTGCTGCAGCAATTCGGCTTGCCGCGCCCACAAGCCCGGCACTTGCCGCACGAAACATAAGGATTGACCACGACGAGTTTGCCGGCTTCAGGTCCTTCGGCGATATAGCCGGACAATTCGTGGCCAATGACACGCGGATAGTCCAGATAAGGATGTTTGCCTTCAAAAATGTGATAATCGGTCCCGCAAATTCCGATTGCGGCAATATCGATCAGAACCCAGTCTTCCGGTGCACTGACCGGCATGGGCCTTGTCTCCAGCGCCATCTTTCCAGGCTCGACGCACACCAGGCAATTCATGACGTCTGTTCTTGTGTCCATCATGCCTGAGGCTCCAGGTTGCGAGCGGACCAGTCGGCCGGAAGTTCGCCCTTGATAATCAGGCTGAGCACATCGTCCTTTGTCACCTGATCGATGTGGTGCGCACCGACAACGCGGCCCTTGTTCATCACCACGACGCGGTCGCAGAGTTCAAAAACGTCGTGCATGTCATGACTGACCAGCAAGATGCCGATGCCTTCGGTGCGAAGTTGCTTGATCAGTTCGCCGACCATTGCCGTCTCCGATGGACCGAGGGCCGCTGTCGGTTCGTCCATGATCAGAATTTTCGCTTCAAAATAGATCGCCCGTGCGATCGCAATTACCTGACGCTGTCCACCGGACAGACTTGCGACCGGGTCGTTGAGGTTCTTGAAATTTGGATTGAGACGTCTCAGAACGCGCTGGGATTCCGACATCATCCTTGCATCATCCAGATCGCCGAACCGGTTCGTCAGCTCACGTCCGAGGAACAGATTTGCAGGAGCGTTCAGATGATCGGCAAGGGCGAGTGTCTGATAGATGGTTTCAATACCAAACTCGCGCGCATCGTGCGGATTTTGAATATGGGCCGAGTGCCCATTGACTTTGATCGTGCCTTCATTGGGCATCATTGCACCCGACAGGATGCGCATCAGACAGGACTTGCCGGCGCCATTGTGACCAAGCACGCCGACAACCTCGCCCGGATATAGATCAAGCGACACGTTGTTCACGGCGCGGATGCCGCCAAAGTGCTTTTCAATGTCGATCATCTGAACCAGAGGCGGTCCAGATTGAGTGTGCGGGGTCATGTTGCCGGTCCTAGCAAAAGTCTGGAAATGGGCCGGGCACTCCAGGTCAGGAGCGCCCGGCCAAGTGCGTCAGTAAAGGACGTTCTGAACCTCAGGGCTGTCGATGTTTTCCTTGGTAGCAAGGACAACACCCGTATCGATGAAGCTCGGAACCTCTTCACCGTTCAGCAGCTTGAGAACAGCTTGCACACCGAGCTCACCCATCTGGAATGAGCCCTGGACCGCCGTACCTGCAAGTGTACCGTCCTTGACGAAATCCTGAAGGTCGGCGTTGCCGTCAAAGCCAAGAGCGGTGATGCTGCCGGCCTTACCTGCCTGAACGATTGCGCGGCCCATGCCGATTGCAGTCGGTTCGTTTGCACCGAAGATGCCGACAAGATCGCTATTGGCGGCAAGAACATCGGTCGTCTGGTTCAGGGCAGTCGCCATCTGTGACTGCGAGTAGTAGGGCCCGACAATCTCAATGCTTGATTTCTCGTTGATCTGCTCAATGAAGCAACCGACACGTCCAACTTCAGAGCCGACGCCGGCGACATAGGACATCACTGCGACTTTGCCTTCCTTGCCGACTTCCGAAATCATCTTGTCGGCGACGAGTTGACCTGCCGCGCAGTTGTCTGTCGACAGGAACGCCTGGAAGTAGTCTTTGCCATTTTCGGCCAGGCCACTGTCGATGATCACGACAGGGATCTGAGCTTCAAAGGCTTTCTTGACGGCCGGTACCAGGGCCTCTGGGTCTGATGGGGCAAGTACGATACCTTTGACGCCTCGGTTAACCGCGTTTTCAACGAGGTTGACCTGATCGGCAACAGCAGATTCCGATGCCGGGCCGTTGAAGCTCATCGTGTGTTCTTCGACACCTTCGATGGCCGCTGTCGCGCCCTTGTTGACGTTCTGCCAGAAATTGGAATTGGTTGTCTTCACGATGACGGCGATTTCGCCTGCCTGGGATGCAGCTCCGGACAGTGCCAATGCACTTACCATCATTGCGGTCGTAATCAGCTTCTTCATAAGTTCTCCTCCGTTTGAAGATGCGCTGTTGAGAGACCGGGCATGTCAGCGCCGGTTTCGGATCTGATCGACGTAGACCGCCAGGATGACGATGAAGCCGATCACGATTTGCTGGATGAAGGCGGAGACGCCGGCCATGTTCAGACCATTGCGCAGGACGCCGATAATAAAGGCACCGATCATTGTGCCGGAGATGTTGCCAACCCCGCCCATCAGCGAAGCCCCGCCGATCACGGCAGCGGCAATGGCGTCGAGTTCATACATGACGCCTTCGTTCGGCTGTACCGTGACAAGCCGCGACATCAGAACATTGCCAGCCAACCCGGCGAGTGCACCCGACAAGGTGTAAGCGCAGATCTTGGTCCGATCGACCAGAACACCGGAGAGCCTTGCAGCCTCTTCATTCGAGCCGGTTGCATAGATGTGACGACCTGTTTTGCGGCGCCTCAGCAAATAGGCCGCAGCAACCGCAACAATTGCCAGAAGAATTACAGGGTAGGGGATCCCGGGAAAGACGACCTTCGGAAAGATCCCGCCGGTTTCCTCTACAATCCGGAACAGCGAGCCGTTGCCCAGTGTGCCAAAAGCTTCGCCAAGGCGCGAAATGGGTGCTGCGCCGGTCAGTTGCAGGGCAACGCCGCGGGCAATCAGCATCATGCCAAGAGTGGCCACAAATGGCGTGATCCTCATTTTGGTGATGACAAAGCCGTTGAATGCACCGCAAGCAGCACCGGTCAGAACGCCGAGTGCCATTGATGGGGCAACAGGAATGCCAGCCTTGACGGAAAGTCCCGTGACAACACCAGAAAGTGCGAGAACCGAACCGACACTCAAATCGATGCCACCGGTGATAATCACCATCGTCAGGCCGATGCCGAGCAGGCCGATGACCGACGTTTGCAACAAGATCGTCAAACCGTTGTTGACGGTGAAGAAAGCGTCATTGCCGAACGAGAAGGCGAATACGAGCACTGCCAGCGTCAGGAGCGCGGAAAGCTTGTGCAGTGATCCTGCTGAGAATTTGAACGTCCAGGATGCCGGAGCATCGCTTCGGTCAAAATCCGCCATAAAACCTCCCGAGGCGACAAATTGAATTTAATTATTAAATACAATATGCGAGGTGGCGATATTGACGTCAATTGTTTTTTATTAAATCATACGAAATACAGGAATTCCTCTTTGATTCTATCATGTTGGGTTGCGTTCATGGCAAGAACAGACGATCGCTTCAGGAGCGCTTACAATAAACTGCTCGACATTTGTAGCGGTATGGAAGTTGGAGACCAGCTGCCGCCCGAGATCGCGCTTGCCAACCAGATGGAAGTCAGCCGAACCATTGTCAGAAGCGCGTTGCAGAAATTGGATCGCGAGAAAATCGTGCGTTGGGAAGGACGGACGAAAACGCTTATTCGCCAACCTGAAGCCAGCGATCGTCTTGAACCCGTCGATGCGCATATCTCCGCGGAGGAGTTGGAAAAGCGCTTTCTGGAATGGATACTGAGGTTCGACGTACCGGCGGGAACGTCGCTCAATGTGGCGCAGCTGTCGCGTCAGTTCGGCGTACCGGCACACAGCCTTCAGGAGTTTCTTGCGGGCCTCAGCCGGTTTGGACTTGTCGAAAGGCGGGCAAGGGGCGGTTGGACGCTTTCAGGTTTCACGGCTGAATTTGCAATTGAGCTTTCCGATTTCAGAATGCTCTTGGAAATGAATGCCGTTCGCCAGCTGCTCCAATTGCCTAACGATCATGACATCTGGCAAAAACTGGCCGTTTTGAAAGAGCAACATGAGGCATTGCGGGAAGATCTCGAGGCGAGGTACCACGACTTTTCAATGCTCGACGAAACGTTTCACACCACGGTCAACAGCGTGGTCAAGAACCGCTTCGTTCTTGAAGCGCAGAAGGTCATCTCACTTATTTTCCACTACCACTACATGTGGGACAAGCGGGACGAGCGGGAACGCAATGCAGCTGCCATTGACGAGCATCTGGACTGGATCAACGCGATGATGGACAAGGATCCGGAGCGCTCTCAAGCAGCGGCGGCGAAGCACTTGCGGCGCTCGAAAGAAACACTGTTGTCCTCGCTGCGGGGTCACAAGCACGTCTGAAGTCTCAGTGTTCAGAAGAGGTCGTGGCATTCCTGCGGAAGTGTTTCAGACAATGCCGCAAGGTTCCTGTCAAGCGATGAGACGCGTGCCGTTCCAAGCAATACCGATGCGGCTGAAGGATGGTTGCGGGCGTAGTGAAGTGCCGCAGTGGCAAGAGGGACGCCGATAGCATCCGTCTTTGCCTTCAGGTCTCGCACGGCCTGGAGGATTTCTTCGGAAGCAGGTTCATAGTCGAACCAGGCGCCTTCCTTCGGGCCGGTCGCCAGAATGCCGGAATTGAAAATCCCGCCAAGCACAAGGCTCACGGATTTCTGACGGCAGACGTCGATCAGTTTTTCCTCGGCACCCCTGTCGAGAAGCGTCAGACGGCCCGCGAGAAGGATGGCGTCAAGATCCGTATGGTTCAGGAGATCCAGACAGATCTGGGTTTCGTTCACGCCAAGGCCGAATGCCCGGATCTTGCCCTTGTCCTTGAGCCGCTGCAGGCGATCAAGGCCGGTTCCCAACAAGTCGGACATATGTTTTTCATTGTCCTGGCCATGGGTGTAGGTTCCGATATCGTGGATATAGGCGATGTCGAGATGTCTGACCTGCATCAGCTCAAAGCTGTGTTCCAATGAAGCTTCGATGCCATCGCCGGAGTAGTCATAGCGAACGCTGTTCGGCAAAGGTTCGACAAAGCCGTCCGCTTCCTTAAGCGGAGTTCCAGGCGATAGAACGCGGCCGACCTTGGAGGAAATCACATAGTCCTGCGGGTCAAACTGCTGCAGAAAGCGGCCGAGGCGAAGTTCTGCCAACCCGCGGCCGTAGTGCGGGGCAGTGTCGAAGTACCGGATGCCGGCTTTCCAGGCATGCCGCAAGACATCTTCTGCCTCCAGATCGGAAACGACACGGCCGATGTTTCCGATGCCCGATGTTCCAAAGGAAAGATCGGTTACTTCGACATCGGTTTTGCCTATCTTATTAAGCTTCATGAGGGACCGCCATCTCTTGAGTTTGTACCAGTTTATCAAGCCGTGGCATTTCCAGCGCGGGATCTGCCGTGCGTGCCCAGGCAAGGAAACCGGCGACGCGGCGCAGGGTCTTCTCTTCATGGTTCTGCGCAATATCCGCGAGCCTGTGATCGAGGAAGGGATTTCGAAACCGGTCGAGCGTCGTTGCCACGTAAGCCTCGGCTTCCTGTTCGCGTCCATGTGCCTTGAACCCGGTGACGACTTCCCGCCGATACAGGTCCTCAAGGTCTGCCAAATCTTCAGGGTCGTCCATCATATCGCGCACAAACTGCTTTGGGCTGTCCTTAGACATCAGCCAGCGCGATACAAGATAGGTGTGACCAAGGTTGAGAATGAAGAGCTTGAGTGTCTCGACGTCCTCCAGATCCCGAACAACCTTGATGCTCGGGTGCTTGCACGGAAGTTTCAAACCGGGCTGGTCTTCAATTGCCCAAAGCGCATAAGGCTCAGCGACAGCGCCGGCGGGTTCAAGCGGCTCTGAGACTATTCTGTCGACCAGAGAATTCACCCAGAGGATCTCGGTGCCGAGCCAGTCCTGGAATTTGGGAGAATAAAGTACTGCGATTTCCAGGACGAGGTCCCGAAGCACAAATCCGTTTTGCGGAACAAGTTCGCAGGGCATGACCTGAAGTGGCTTGCCGCCTGATCCGAAACGCTGATGAAGAAACCAGGTCAGTTTTGCAGGGTAGGACATACCGGCTGAAAACTCGGTGCCGGCATCCTGGGGCTGGCGTTTGAAACCTGAGTCGGCGGTGTTTGAGATGATGATCTCGGCATCCTCCGAAATTATCCCGGCCACGTCCTGCACATCTGCCGGCAGGCTGTAGGTCTTTCGGATGCTTTTTATCTTCTGTGTAGTGTCCACCAGATTGCCGCCGTCGACGCCCTTGATCAGGACGTCGTAGCCGGCAGGGTCCGCCAAAGCCTTGAGGCGATTTGCCCGTGCCGCGTCACCGCTGCTTTGAACGACCGAAATTTTCCCGAGCGCCTCACCCCGGTCCAATGCCTCTGAAACGAACAGATCAACATGCGCCTGCAGGAAGCGGCTCGTACCAAATTGAACAATCGGGGATGTTGACATGAAGCCTCCTGTGTCGTTATTTGTTTTTTATAATTAAGAACACTTGCCCGTCAACATCTTTCAGACTTGGGGGTGGGCAAAGGGAGTGGTCATGGTTGTTGATGCCCATCAGCATTTCTGGAAAATCGCCCGCGGTGACTATTTCTGGATGGACGACAACGTTGCCGCTATCCGGCGCGACATACTGCCTGAAGATCTGATGCCTCACGCCAAGGCTTGCGGCATTCATGCAACGATTGCCGTGCAGGCCGCACCCACAGTTGCAGAAACGGATTTTCTGCTGGAGCTTGCCGAAGGGAATTCCCTGATCAAGGGGGTTGTCGGCTGGGTCGATCTTGAAAGCGGCCATGCCGCAAAGGAGCTGAAAAGGCTGTCTGCCAATCCGCTTTTCAAAGGCGTGAGGCCAATGCTGCAGGACATTGAAGCTACGGACTGGGTTCTGCAGGCGAGCGTCCTGTCAAACCTTTCAATTGCCGCTGATCTCGGACTGTCCTTTGATGCGCTGATCCAGCCAAGGCACCTGCAGGCAATCGATGGTCTTGCTCGAGCCGTACCTGACCTGAGGGTTGTGATCGACCATTGTGCCAAACCGGTCATCGCAGGTGGTTCAGATGCCGGAGACGTATGGCGCCGCAACATGGCGCATCTGGCCAGTCACGAACAGATCCATTGCAAGGTTTCGGGCCTTGCCAACGAATATGGCGCAGGCTGGTCGGCAAAAACGCTGCAGCCGATTGTCGATCATGTCATTTCAGAGTTTGGGGCAGACAGGATCATGTGGGGCAGCGATTGGCCTGTTCTCGAATTGGAAGGTAGCTACGCTGACTGGTTCGATTGCGCACAATCCATGATGCAGCAACTTTCAGACCAGGCGCGCGCGGCAGTGTTCGGTGAGACTGCGTCACGGTTTTACAGGATTGATGGTCCTGGACGCGATAATCAATAGGAGCAGAAACGGTGGCTCAAATGCAAAGAATGGGAATGGTGATCGGGATCGATCCGCAAAGTATTCCGGAATACAAACGTCTGCATGCTGCCGTGTGGCCGGGTGTTCTTGAGCGGCTAAGGCGTTCAAATATCACGAACTACTCGATCTTCCTGAAAGAACCGGAAAACCTGATGTTCAGCTATTGGGAATACACCGGGACGGATTTTGAAGCGGACAGTGCAGCCATTGCCGCCGACGCGGAAACGAGAGACTGGTGGAAAGTCTGCGGACCGATGCAAAGACCGCTTGAAAGCCGGAAGCCAGACGAATGGTGGGCAAGCATGGAAGAGGTCTTTCATCTGGACTGATACCTGATCAGTCCTTCAATCGCAGACCGATTGTCCCTGCCTGCCTCTATCTGATCAGTATGTTGCACGACCGCCTGAGAGGTCGTAGACAGCGCCGGTCGAATAGGAGCATTCCTCCGATGACAGCCAACTCACGAGGCTGGAAATTTCCTCGACTGTGCCCATGCGACCCATCGGTATTTTGGCAAGCATGTAGCTGATCTGTTCTTTGGTTACGTCGGCAAGCATCTCTGTTTCTATGACGGCTGGTGCCACCACATTGACCGTGATGCCTTCGCAGGCCAGCTCCTTGCCCAGACTTTTGGTGAGGGTGATCACCGCACCTTTGGAGACCGAGTAGGCAGATGCGTTCGGATTGCCGTCTTTCCCGGCCATGGATGCAATGTTCACGATGCGGCCATAGGCCTTATCCCGCATGTGCGGGACGACGGCCTTGCAGGTGTGGAAGATACCGTTGAGGTTCACCTGCATCACCTGGTTCCAGATATCCAACGGGTAATCGGCAAGGGGAGTGTTCACACCGGCAATACCCGCCGAGTTGACCAGAATGTCGATCTGCCCACAGCGTTGTTTTACGCGCTCCGCCGCCGCCTTGACCGTGTCGAAATCTGCAACGTTCACACTGTCGGATTGAACGTCACCAAACTGGCTCAATTTCTGTCGAGCGTCTGACAGGGCAGCTTCATTGAGGTCCCAGAGTGTTACGCTGGCACCTGATTTCAGAAATCGTTCGGCAATGGCAAATCCCATGCCTCTGGCGGCGCCGGTCACAATCGCAACGCGGCCATCAAGATCATATGTGTTCATTTTAAACTCCTGAAAATCGGGTGATCAGAGCCAACCGCCGTCAAGCGTGAATTCCTGGCCTGTGCACATCTTGCTGTCGTCCGCCGAGAGGAACATCACGAGCGATGCAACATCCTCTTCCGTGATCCTGCCGGCCATTGGTTGGTTTTGTTTGAGAATTTCATCCACATCTTCGCTATAGTGTTCATCCAGTTGGCGAGCGGTGAGCACCATGCCTGGCAACACGGTATTAACGCGGACACCGCTGGTTCCCAGTTCACGGACAAAGGACCGGGTCAGCCCGTGGATGGCAGCCTTGGCCGTGGTGTAGGCGGGCATTCCGCCGTGTTTGGACTTCCAGGCTATCGACCCGAAATTGACAATTGATCCCTGTTTCCTGCGGATCATGTCCGCCGCGACTGATTGGATTGCGAAAAATGCAGGACGAAGATTTACGGCCATTGCCCGATCCCAATCATCGACGGTGACGTTCCTCCAGTCGTGCCTCGTATCGTTGGCAACGTTGTTCACCAGGATGTCCAATGGGGCCGAGGCGTCCCTGTAGGTTGAAATTGCAGTCTGCAATGCGTGGATGTCGCACACATCAACGGCTTGAAACCAGACGGAAGCCCCGGCATCGCACAGGCTCTGGCAGAGCTTGTCGCCAGCGTCGGCTTTGATGTCGACAAACCCGACCTTCGCACCCTGCGCCGCGTAAGCCTTTACAAGCGCTGCACCGATCCCCGTAGCCCCTCCTGTGACAAAGGCGTTCATACCGATGAGACTCGGATAGTTGGCAAAGGTCGACATCGCTTAGATCCTTGGAATGCGAACTGTTGTTTCCGGATCAAAAAAGCAGACATGTTCTAGATCGAGAAGCAAATTGATCACTTCATCCTCGGCAGGGCGGAAATTGGCAGGCAGAACCGCAACCAGCGACAGATCTGCCACCTGAAACACCAGCATCGTGTCGGGGCCCGTCGGTTCCACCACTTCCACGCGGGCGCTTACCGGAACAAGGGTACCGTCTTGCTTGCTGTCCAAAACGAAGTGCTCCGGCCGTGCGCCGATGGTCACTTTGGCGCCGACATAGGGCAGAAGTTCTTCATGTCGCCTACCAAGTGAAATAGCCAACTCCGCACCCTTTGATCGATAGACAAGTCGAATATCGTTCTGACTGCCTTCCACATCCATATCGATGAAGTTCATGGAGGGCGATCCCATGAAACCAGCGACAAATTTATTGGCAGGCTCCCTGTAAATCGTGTCCGGATCTGCAAATTGCTGCACGACACCGCCGTTCATGACCACGATCCTGTCAGACAGTGTCATTGCCTCGATCTGATCATGCGTGACGTAGACAATCGTCTGGCCGAGCCGCTTGTGCAGCTTCTTGATCTCGGTGCGCATTTCCACGCGCAGCTTTGCGTCGAGGTTGGATAAAGGTTCGTCAAAGAGAAACAGTTGCGGATCGCGCACCAGTGCCCGACCCATGGCAACGCGCTGCCGCTGACCACCTGAAAGTTGCGATGGTTTGCGATCGAGCAGAGGCTCGATCTGAAGTAGCCGGGCGACATCTGCTACGGCCTTCTTTTGAGCGTCCTTCGGGACACGCCTGTTTTCCATCCCGAAGGTGATGTTTTGGCGAACAGTCATGGTCGGGTAGAGAGCGTAGGACTGAAACACCATGGCGATGTTCCGGTCTTTCGCCGATAGGTCGGTGACGTCTCTTTCGCCCAGGGTCAATGTGCCGTATGAGGTTTCCTCCAAACCGGCAATGATGGACAACAGCGTGGACTTGCCGCAGCCGGAAGGACCCACAAGCACCACGAACTCGCCGTCCTTGATGTCGAGATTGATGTCCCGGAGCGCCAGAAACTCGCCGTATTTTTTCCAGGTACTGTCGATTGTGAGACGCGCCATTATTTGACTGCTCCCTGCGTAAGGCCGCGAACGAAATATCGCCCGCCGAAGAAGTAGATGAGGAGCGGCGGTATCGCCGCGATCAGGACCGCAGCGGAGCCGAAGCCGTATTCGCTGACACCGGTGTCGTCCGCATTCAATGACATCAGTGCGGCCGTGATCGGCCGGAAGTCAGAGGAGCTGAACGTGACTGCGAATAGGAATTCGTTCCAGATGAAGGTGAATTGCCAGATGATTGTCACGATGATGATCGGTGGCGACAGGGGCACAACAATTTTCCAGAAGGTTCGGAAAAAGCCGGCACCGTCGATGCGGGCGGCCTTGATCAGGTCGTCTGGAAGATTGACCAGATAGTTCCGGCAGAAGAGGGTTGTGAAGCAGGTTCCCTGAATGATGTGAACCAGCGCCAAACCGGCCAGCGATTTCGACAGCCCGAGCCAGGACAGGGCAATCGCCCAGGGAAGCAGAACCACCTGCGGCGGTAGAAAAACCCCGATTGTAATGGCGACGAAGACAACGCTGGCAAACGGCATTTTCCACTTCGTGAGTGCGAAGCCGTTCACCAGACCGATTGCAGTCGAGATGAGCGTTGCCGGGACAACCATGAGCATCGATGCGATGAAATAGGGCTTCACGCCCGTACAGCTTGCGTTGATACAGGCCGAACTCCACGCAACGTCCCAGTTTTCGAGCGTAATTCTGGTCGGCCAGCCGATGAAGCTTTCACGCAAGATGTCGGCATTGAAGCGCAGCGAATTCAGAAGGATCACCGCGAGCGGCATGATGGTGAACAGCCCGACCACGATCAGGATCGAATAGACGGCGACCCGTTTTGCAAACCGGCGTGGATTGAACGGTTTTTTCCGATTGAAATCAGGCAGAGTGTCAGTGTCAGGCATGGCCGCCTCCGTTCCTTTGTTTGCGCAGCACCCAGCCAAGGGCTATCACCGGAAGAAGCACGACGGTCAGGCCGATCAGCAGCCAGACGGCAGCTGCCGCTCCTTGTGCAAGCTCCCCTGCGGCAAACAGGCGGTCATAGACGAATATCGCGGGAAAGGTGGTCGAGATGCCCGGACCGCCATGGGTCAGAGCCAGGACAAGATCGAATGTCTTGATCGCGAATTGCAGGAGAATGATCAGGACTGAAATGATGACCGGCCAGATGGACGGCAGGATGATCCGGCGGTAGATCTTGAACATGCCCGCGCCGTCGATCCGGCCTGCCTTGACCACATCATGATCAACCCCGCGCAAGGCAGCCAGAACCATCACCATCACAAATCCGGACGCATGCCAGACTGCGGCGATGACCACTGCGTAGAGCGCCGTTTCTCGGCTGGTGATCAGACTGAATTCGAAACTCGTCCAACCAAGGTCATGGAAGAATTTTTCCAGGCCGGTGGACGGGTTCAAGATCCATTGCCAGGTCGTTCCGGTCACAACAAAGGAGATTGCGATTGGATAGAGGAATATGGATCGAAGGAAATTTTCGCCCTTGATGCGCTGGTCCATCAGGACAGCAAGTACGACGCCGACCAAAAGCGACAATGCAATATAGAGCGCGCCGAATATTGCCAGGTTGTTGACACCGGTTGTCCATCGCGGGTTGCGCCATAGTCTTGTGTAGGCGTCAAAACCTGCAAAGTCATACACCGGCAGCAAGGTCGAACTGGACAGCGACAGGTAGATATTCCAACAGACAAAAACGAAAATGTAGATGCCTGTGGTGATAAGGGTCGGGAGCAGAACAAGGGTCGGCACGAGTTGTGCCATACGCGCGGCGCGGCTGACCGAACGTGTTCTGAATTCCGGCATTTGTGCAACAGATTGCATGGCTTGCCTGAGTTGTTTCGTACCGGTGAAAGAGGAAGGGGCCAGCGTCAGGCCCCTTCCTTGAGGAGATGCGATCAGTATTCGTTGATCACCGCTTCCGCCATTTTCTGTGCGGCGTCTTCAGAGCTCATGTCGCTGGTGATGAACTCGGAGATGACCGTGAACATGGCTTTGCGGAATTTTTCCGGTACAGCCATGTTGTGCGCCATTGACCGCACCACGGTTCCGGCTTCCGCAGCGTTTTTCAGATCAACCAGATTGAGCTGCTGACACGGGTTGAATTCGTCACCCAATTCAACATCCATGCGGGCCGGTATGGAGCCCTTTGCCACATTGAAGACTTTCTGGAAGTCCGGGGACATGATCAGGGAGGCCATCATTTTCTGACCTTCGATGAATTCCGGGTCACTTTGCTTGAAGAAGACAACTGAATCTGAATTCAGGATGTAGCCCGGTTCGCCACTGTTCATCGGTGCGCCGGCGCACAGATAGTCCTTGCCGTATTCATAACCGGCGGCGTTCATGGTTCCGATGGCCCAGTCGCCATGGAAATAAAAGCCGGCTTCACCCTTTGCCATCATGTTGAGGGGCTCTTCCCAGCCGCGGCCTGGGAAAGCCGGGTCCATCCAGCCGACCATCTTGCGTAGCTGGTCGAAGGCAGCAACCATTTCCGGGCTGTTAAGTGCTTCCAGGTCGAGTTCTATGAAAGCCTTCCTGAAAAGATCCGTGCTGATGCCCTGAGCCACGATTTCAAACAGAGTTCCGTCGATCCAGTCCTGACCACCATGGGCAACAGGTACAATGCCCTTTTCGGCCATCTGTTCGGCCAGAACGTTGAACTCATCCCAAGTCTTTGGCAACTCCTCAGCACCGATCGCGTCCATCGCGGATTTGGACGCCCACATCCAGTCGATGCGGTGGATGTTCATGGGCGATGCAACCCACGTGCCGTGCGGTTTCATGACGCTGACGAGTTCAGGGGCAACGACTGCTTCCCAGTTTTCTTCTTCAGCGAGCGCGTTGAGATCAGCCGTCAGGCCGGTCTTTGCCCATTCGCCGATTTCAGGGCCTTTAAGCTGAACCGCCGATGGGGGATTGCCGGAAATTACGTCAGCGCGCAGACGGGCAATCGTGTTGGACGTGTGGCCCGGAATGGCCGTCTGCTTCCAGCTGCCGCCTTTTTCCTCAAACATGGTGCCAAGCACATTGATAGCTTCGGCATTCGAACCCGAATGCCACTGGTGAAGCAGGTTGGTTTTGGGTTCCGCGTGTGCTCCACCGGCGATCGCCAATGTCGTAACTGCAGCCGCTGCCACCGTTACCATCAGTTTCTTATGCAAGCTCGTCATCGGTTCTTCCTCCTCGGTCATGACGCTGTTGGATATGCAGGCTGTTATTAGTTCACGTGAACAATTTTGTGTGCACGTGAACAAAAAGTGGTTTTCAATTTTGCAGGACTGCATATGCCCTGCTTAAATCGTTATGCCTCCATCGATGTTTATTGCCTGTCCTGTAACGAAGGCACTTTCATCTGACGCCAGATAAGCGCAGAGCGATGCAACTTCGTCCACTTGGCCAAATCGGCCAGATGGTTGTCGGCTGGTGAAGAACTTTTCCGCCGCCTCTCGGCCGCCGAGTTCCTCAGCAAGATCTTCAATGCGTTGCCGAAGACTTGGACTGTCAACTGTACCCGGGCATACAGAATTGCACCTGATCCTGTCGGTCAGATAGTCCGCCGCAACGGCTTTGGTCAGGCCGATTACGCCACCCTTTGCGGCGCCATAGGCAGCGCGCTTGGGGAAGCCTTTGACGGAGCTTGCCACTGACCCGATGGTGATGATGCTGCCGCCGGAGGTCTTCATTTTAGGGACCGCAGCCCGCAGGACGCGATAAGCGCTGGTAAGAGTTATGTCAGTGGACCGCATCCACTCTGTTTCGTTGCATTCTTCGATCGTTCCCTGATGGACATAGCCGACGCAGTGAACGAGAATATCGACCTGTTCAAAGTTTCCGAAATAAACGTCAATGGCGGTCTGATCAGTGGCATCGAGCCGGCCGGTCGTCACACCGGCCAGGCCGTCAAAGAGCGTTTCATTGAGATCGCTGGCAAATACCGCGGCACCTTCGTCGCGCAGGCGTTCTGCAACGGCCCGGCCAATGCCTTGGCCTGCGGCAGTTACTATCGCGGTTTTTCCCTTCAGTCTCTCCGACACAGTTCTTTCCTTCAGATCTTCTGTACAATCTGTTCCTGGCTTCCCAGCCCGTGGATGCCAAGTGAGACCTTGTCTCCAACCTTTAGCCAGACCGGGGGTTTCATCCCGGCGCCGACACCTGGAGGCGTGCCGGTGCAAATCAGATCACCCGGTTCCAGCCGCAGAAATTCACTCAGGTAGCTGACAATGGTTGCCGGATCGAAAATCATCGTATCTGTGTTGCCGTTTTGCATGCGCTGGCCATTGACGTCCAGCCACATCGGCAAGGAGTTGGCATCTTCCAGTTCGTCTCCGGTGACGATCCATGGACCTGTCGGACAGAAATTGGGGAAACTTTTCCCTTTGGCCCATTGCCCACCGCGTTCCAGCTGCCAGGATCGCTCAGACACATCGTTGACGAGCGTGTAGCCAAGAATGTGATCCAGCGCTTGGTCCTTGGAGATATTGAAGGTTTGCTTGCCGATCACGATGCCGAGCTCGACTTCCCAATCGAGCTTGGTCATCTTGTCAGAATACAGAATCGGATCGAAGGGCGCGCAATACGTGCCGGACGACTTGTTAAAGAGGATGGGCTCATCGGGGATCGGCATGCCGGCTTCTTTGGCATGGTCACTGTAGTTGAGGCCAATGCAGTAAATGTTGCGCGGGTGACTGACGGGAGGTCCCACACGGACACCTGTCTGGTCGACTTCCGGCAGGGAAGCAGGATCAATGCCGGCGACAGCCGTGGTCAGCCCGGAAATGGTATCAGGCGTGATGTCCGACACCAGAGAAGAAATGTCGCGCGCTGTGCCGCTCTCGTCCAAAAGGCAGGGAACTTCCTCACCGACTGCCCCAAGTCTCAAAAACTTCATGTACTCGTCCTTAGTGTTTTTTGCCCCACCAGGTGCCTTTCAAGGCGGCCCCGGCAGCAAAATTCCCGCTGCCCAGCTGCTCCTGGATACGCAGGCATTCATTCCACTTAACCATCCGTTCTGAGCGGGTGAAGGAACCAACCTTCAATTGTCCACATCCAAGACCCGTCGCCAGATGGCTGATGGAAACATCTTCAGTTTCACCGGATCTTGCAGAAACAATTGCCCCCCAGTCTGATTTTTTTGCCGCAACGAAAGCGTCTACAGCCTCGCTGACGGTTCCAGCCTGATTGACCTTGATCAGGACAGCATTGCAGGCTTGATCTGCGTTTGCTGCTTCCACCAGTTTGGCATTGGTCACCAGATAGTCGTCGCCGATGATCTGGACCCGTTGGCCGAACCGTTTGGTGAATTCAATCATGCCGTCAGTGTCATCCTCTCCAACCGGGTCTTCGATCGAGACGATTGGATAGGTGTCAAGCCAGTTTCCAAGCAGGTCAATCAGCTCGCCACTGTCCAATGCCTTGTCTTCGAGTGCAAGCCGGTATTTTCCGTTTTGGCCGAATTCAGATGCGGCGATGTCCAGCGAGATCGCGATCCGCTCGCCTGGTTTTTCACCTGCTTTTTCGATGGCTTTAACAAGGGTCTCCAAGGCTTCTTCATTGCTGTCAAAAACCGGCCACCAGCCGCCCTCGTCGGCGACACCCGCCAACCGGCCTTTCGAAGCCATGATGTCTCCCGCCGCGAAATAAACTTCATTTGTTATTTCAAGGACTTCGTCGAAACTCTGAGCGCCCGGCACCATGATCATGAAGTCTTGAATATCAACCCTTCGTCCAGCATGTGCACCACCGCCGAAGATCTGAATTTCAGGCAGGGGGATGGACGGAGTTTGTTCATAGAGATCCGCGACATGACACCAGAGCGGCTTCTTCGCACTGGCAGCTGCTGCGTGAAGAACGGCGAGCGAAGTGGCAACCATCGCGTTGCCGCCGAGCGTTTCCTTGACTGGTGAAGGGTCCAGTTCGAGCAGCCCGTCATCCACGGTTCGCTGCTTGTCTGCACTCAATCCAACAAGTGCCGGAGCAATCGTCTTGTTGACGCTTTCCAGGGCTTGAGAAACACCCATGCCGCGCAATTTGCTTCCTCCGTCCCGCAGATCAACAGCTTCGCGCGTGCCCCGGCTTGCACCTGCAGGAGCGATTGCCCTGCCGAGGCTTCCGTCTTCAAGGATAACGTCGACTTCTAGCGTCGGATTGCCACGGGAGTCCCAGACCCGCCGTCCTCTGACTGATGTGATCGCGGTCAACGGCTGTTACCCTTCCATGTTTGTGCAAGTGTCTCGGCAATCTCGCCGATTTTTGATTTTGGCTGTCTCAGCAAGGTGATCGATGCCGCTCTGATTGTTGAACGGGAACTTTCGTCCAGATATTCAACCGGAGATTTGCCGTCGATGCGGGCAAGCATCAAGGCTGGCAGGAGCTCCGCGGTGCGGCGTTCGATCCGGCCAGGTGCATCCCAGCTGGCATGCGCCGCATAGGCATCCCAAAACGATGCGAGGTCTTCTGCGAGAGCTGGACGAAGCGAGGGGACGTGCTGAGCTTTCAAGATGAGGTGGTTCAGGCAAAATGCGGCGTCGAATTCAGGTGCGCCCATGGTGGCGCACTCTGCATCGAGTACGACCGGCTGCGCTCCCCTGAACAGGATATTTTTCGGACTGACGTCGCCGTGGACGAGTACCGTATCGGTTTCATAGAGCTGGTCAGCCAGTGCAGTCAGCCGATCGGCAACTTCGGTGACTTTTTTCGCTGTGAAGACAAGATAGGGCTCGATGCGAAGCGCATAAAAGTCATCCCTGTTCTGGAAGGGGGAGTGTCGAACCCGGGTCTGGACGAGGCCGTGTGGATGCTTCCGAGCAGGTTGCCAACCTTCTTTGCACGGGACGGAATTCGACGGCCTTCGAGCAGATCCTTCTTCCAGAGGGATACATCATCGCCAGCAAGGAACTCCATTGCAAAGCCGTGTTTTTCTTCCGACCGTCCGAAAACCCTGACGGCGCTTTCAGGAGCGATTTCTGCTGCTACTTTCAGCCACTCGAACTCAGCTTTGTTCCGGTGCACCGGCGCTTGCCAGTCCTCAGCGACCTTCAGTTTCGGAAGGGCGAACTTGATGCACATTCGCCGACCTTCAACTTCGACCATGGCGATATCGGAAGCAACGCCCCCGGTGAGTGGTTGAACGTCGGTGATCGAAGCCGGATCGGCCAGTCCAAGCTCGGCAATCAGTTCTTCGCACCTTATTTTGAGCGCGGTCGGCATCTTCATCCGTTCGTTTGACTTGATTGATCTATGTTCACGTGAACATTTGCCATTGCACTCTCGCCTCTGTCAAGTCATAGTTTGCGCGCTGTGACAAAATGGAGAGCAGAAATTTGGCGGCTCGGGTAACAATCAAAACCATCGCAAAGGACCTCGGGATCTCGCATATGACCGTTTCCCGGGCGCTCTCCGATCACCCGAATGTCCAGAAAGACACGCGGGAGCTCGTGAAAAAACGGGCTGCTGAACTCGGTTATGTCAAAATCGCAGCGGCGACGGCCATGCGAGGCGACGGCACCCGAATTGTTGGTCTTTTGCTGCCAAACATCGTCAATGAGTTTTATGCAAGTTTCGCGAATGAACTCGCCCGGATCTGTGAAGCCTTTTCCTATCAGTTGATCATTCATCTGACCGATGATGATTTGAAAACGGAACACAAGGCAATGCAGCAACTGCGCGAAGTTCAGGCAAAAGCTGTTGTCGTTGTGCCGGCCCCCGGAGATCCTGTCTCGACCGGGCACGACCCTCATCATCTTGACGGGCTCGACGTCATTCAGCTTATCCGCCAGCGTTCCGAGACAGGGCGTGAAGCTGCAATCCTGGTGGATGATGCCGGAGCGATCTCCGCCGCGGTCAAGCACCTTCATGCAACAGGGCATAGGAAAATAGCCTATATCGGTGCCAACGCGGATCTGTCTTCCGGTCGTAACCGCCTGAAGGCTTATCGCAGAGGGCTTCACGAGAGCGGGCTTCCCGAAATTCAGGCATTGATCAAGACAGCACCACCTTCGTTTTCTATGGGAGGCGCTTCTGCAGAGGCTCTCTTGTCAGAAGGAGAGGCAACGGCAATTGTCTGCGGTGGGTTTGAGATTTCAAATGGGGCTCTGCACGCTCTTTTGACGTCGGGCCGGAGGCCGGGTGCTGACATTGCCTTTATCGGGTATGGCGATCCGTCATTCTATACATGGATTGAAGGTGGCATCTCGACGATCCGTGTTCCGGTTTCACCTCTTGCCAACCAGACGCTTCAGGTTTTGAAGTCGGGTACAGTCGACGATGATGATGCTCAGATTTTCGAATTTCAGGCTGAGCTTGTGGTCCGAAAGTCCTGAGCACCAGAAAGTTTTCTAGCGAACACAGAGGTCTGCATTTTTTCAGACGCTGGGTGACGGGTCGGTGCTGGTTCCAGGCCGGGCCGAATGATATGCGTTCTGAATGTTTCAGTGCCGTCTTCTGCAACCAGCCAATGTCTGATTTCCGGACAGGTGTGAGTGGCGCACTTTGACAACATAAATGAGACTGGCAGCAAGACAGACTGTGTTTACAAATGCGGATACGATAGCATCATGAGTTCATCACTGAACCTTCCTAAAGACGGCACATTTTTATTCAGGGTTTGGCGGGCCGACGTTTCGGGGCCGTCGATCTGTGCATTGAAAAATGGCATTTTGTACGATGTCACCTGCAAGGCTGTGCCTACGGTTCACGATCTTCTTGAGCTCGATAGCCCGGCAGCGTGGCTCGCCACTGCCAAGGGTGAGCCGATTGGCAGTCTCGAGCAGGTCGCATCAAATTCCTGCGAAACACCGGACACCTCTGTGCCTTGGCTTTTGGCACCTGTGGACCTTCAGGCAATCAAAGCCTGCGGTGTGACGTTTGCATCTTCCATGCTTGAGCGTGTGATCGAGGAAAGGGCGAAGGGAGACCCCAGCAAGGCAGAACAGATCCGTGAACGCTGCACGGCTATCATGGGAGAAAGCCTGAAATCCGTGGTGCCCGGCTCTGAAAAGGCTGGGCAGCTGAAGGACGCCCTCGTTGCCGAAGATATGTGGTCGCAGTATCTGGAAGTTGGCATCGGGCCGGACGCAGAGGTTTTCACGAAATCGCAGCCCATGTCAGCTGTCGGTGCCGGTGCTGCCGTCGGTCTGCACCCAGCTTCGCGGTGGAACAATCCAGAGCCAGAGGTCGTACTTGCAGTCAGCAGTTCCGGCCAGGTCAAAGGTGCGATGCTGGGTAATGACGTGAACCTGCGCGACATCGAAGGACGATCCGCATTGCTGTTGGGCAAGGCCAAAGACAACAACGCATCAACGTCCATCGGACCTGCGGTGCGTTTGTTCGATGACTCGTTCGGCATGGACGATGTACGTCGATTGGAACTTGATCTGAAAGTCACGGGTGAAGATGGGTTTGTGATGTCGGGGCATTCGACCATGACCGAGATCAGCCGCGACCCGCTTGATCTTGTGGCTCAGGCATGTGGCCGCCATCACCAGTATCCAGACGGTTTTTTCCTGTTCCTCGGAACGCTGTTTGCGCCAACGGAAGATCGCGACACGCCAGGTGAGGGCTTCACTCACAAACTTGGCGACATCGTCGAGATATCCTGTCGCCAGCTGGGAACGCTCCGAAACACGGTCCGGCTGTCAACCGATTGTCCTGAATGGCGTTTCGGAAACCGCGCATTGATGACCAACCTTTCAACGCGCAAGCTCATATAGCGACGAGACAAGCGGGGACACCGGCTCGCTGGTATCGTCCGTGTCAGGTCTGTCGGAGGTGACTGGCCTCAGCTGTCGTCATCGCGTACAACAAATACAGAGCATTCAGCGCGCCGCACCACACGGGACGCCGTCGACCCCAGAAAGTAGTCCTGTGCAGACGGATGATGGGAACCGACCAGTATCAAGTCGATCTTGTTTTCCTTGGCATAGCTTGCAATCTGGACACCGGGTTTGCCGGTGACGACCTTGCAGCCGACGCGCTTGTCTCCGGCGGCAGCCTTTTGCAGCTTGTCGGCCACTTTGTCAGTCAGGTGATTGTCGATCTTCAGGTCAACGAACTCGGAGACGAAGCCTGGAATGTTTTCAAGCACGGTCAGCAGGGTGATCCGACCATCGTCAGTCAAAAGATGCCGTGCGACTTCAAGTTTCCGCTGAACAAGCGTTTCGTGATCCAGCGCGACGGGAATGAGAACATTTTTGTACATCGACCTGAAGCCTCCATTTCTGAACTTTTATGAGACGCCCTGCAGGCCTGGAAGCAGGACAAGAAGCCCGATTGCGACCAGTGCAGCGAGAAAAACGGTTTCTGCAATCAGCAATCCTGCGGCTGCCTTGCCGACTTTCATCAAGTCTTTCGGAACTGTTTTCAGTCCAACCGCTGCGATTGCCAGCAGCAAAAGCCAGCGCGACAGGTCTGCTGACAGCTCAGTAATCACTGCCGGAAGTGCGACAACCGAGTTGAGTGTCGCCAGGGCTACGAAGCCGACCACGAATGCCGGGACGAGAGGCATGCCGGCGTTGCCGGAAGCACTGCTGCCGACGGTCATGCGAAGCACGATCAACGCCGTCATCACGATGGGGGCAAGCATGGCGACACGCAGCAACTTTACCAGCGTTGCCGTCTCGCCAGCTTCCTGCGAAACGGAAAAACCGGCACCGACGACCTGCGCAACATCGTGGATCGTGGCACCGAGATAGATGCCGGCCGCCCGGTCACTGAGTGCAAGCTGCTCTGAAAGGACCGGGTAGAGGATCATGGCAAGTGTCGACAATATGGTCACGCCGACCACCGTGAAGACGAGCCTGTCCTCTGATCTTTCATCCTTGGGCAAAATGGCGGCGATGGCCATGGCGGCGGACGCACCGCAAATTGCGACAGACCCTGCCGACAGGAACGCAAACCGGTAGCGGAATCCGAACAGGCGTGAAACTGCAAGGCCAAAGGCGATGGTCAGGAGGACGCCTGCAACGACCAGACCCACGACCGGCCACCCAAGCGCGCTGACCATATCGAAGCTGATGCGCAGCCCCAAAAGGGCGACGCCCAGTCGAAGGAGAGTGCGCGCGCTGAATGCGATACCCGCCTGGCAGCGGATATCCTCGGACAGGAAGTTCAGCGAGATGCCGATCAGGAGCGCAAGAAGCATTGCCGGAGCGCCGTAATGCTCGGCAATGAATTGGCTGGCAAGCGCAATAACCAGGGCAACGAGCACGCCTGGCATAATCTTTCGAAACACATTGGTGCCGAACTTTGATCCGCTGGCGTTTTCAGGGCTGCCGGACGCGGCCTGTTCATTGAGGTCAGACGGAGACATCTGCAAGTCCCCTCACGACTTCAAGATACCGGGCCGGTACTTCAATGCCCTTGTCTTTCGCCTCTCGAATGGCAGCGGATCGTCTTGTGCCGGGAAGGCGAGCGCCTTCCATTGTCTCAATGAGATGTAGCAAGCCTTCGAGACGGTCCGCGAAATGGGCCTGATCCTGAGGTTTCATGGCGATCAGGAATTGACCGACCCCGGGAGGCGGACCATCGCTGCTGAAAAAGGAAGATGCTTCAGTGCTCTTGGCTGCCCCGGTCATTACCGAGGCCAGGATTTCGACCATCAAGGCAAGCGCCGTGCCCTTTGCTTCGCCTATGGGCAGCATGGTGCCTTCCAGTGCTTCCGAAGCATCCGTGGTTGGCTGGCCGTCCTTGTTGAGTGCCCATCCTTCAGGGATTGGTTTGCCCGCCTTTCTGGCATTCATAACTTTGCCGCGTGCCACGCGTGACAAGGACAAATCAATCACCAGGGGATTCCGACCCGCCCTGGGTGCGGCGAAGGCAATCGGATTGGTTCCGAAGACCGCCGACTTGGCTCCGAACGGTGCCATTGCAGCGGGCGCGTTTGCGACCATGATGCCGAGCAGTCCCTGTCTGGCAAGCTTTTCAACCTGAACGGATAGGGCGCCGCAGTGATGTGAGCGCGTGACACCCATGGTGGCGCATCCATGTTCCTGTGCTAGGGCAGCCCCACGCGCAATAACAAGATCGAGGGCAGGATAGGCAAAGCCGAAGCCGGCATCTGCCAGCAGACTTGAACTTCCGATTTCCTTGATGTCGACCGCCGCCTGCGCCCGAATTTTACCCGAGCGGACCTGGGCGACGTAGTCTTCAACGCGAGAAAACCCGTGACCGATCTGACCTTCTGCTTCGGCGGCAACCAGGGCCTCGGCGACTGTCTGGGCCACTGGGGAAGGGACATCGGCCGCGACAAAAGCCGCCGAAATCAGACTGACTGCATCGGCGAGGCCGATACGCTCTGAGGTTTCCATTAAGTCGTCACTCCTAGAGATGGCCGGCGAACCGGCCATCCGGCCCGTAAATCAGGCGCTTCTGTACAGTTTGGTCATTGAGAACTCTCTATGACCGAGGGCTTCTGCAGCCGTGTTGCGCCCATTGGCAGTGCGACGGATCATATCGATCAACTCGTCGCCGGCCTCATCGATGGTCATCTCCCGGCGCAAGATGCCGGAGACGTCCACGTCAACGTGTTCGCTCATCGTGCGCACTGTGCGCGGATTGGCTGTGATCTTGATGACCGGCACAATCGGGTTGCCGACCACGTTGCCTTGCCCTGTCGGGAAGGTGTGGATCACGGCGCCACCGGCTGCCATCAGGGTCACGCATTCCGCCGCGGCGGATGATGAATCCATGAAATAGAGACCTTTACCGGACTTGGGTGCTTCAGCCGGCTCCAGGATGTCGATGTATTGCGAGGTTCGACCGATCTTTTCAAGATTGCCGAGCGCTTTTTCTTCAATCGTGGTCAAGCCTCCTTCGATGTTGCCCTTCGTCGGCTGACTGTCGGAAAGGTCGTCAGTCTGGTGCGCAAAGATCACATCGTCCTGATATGCCTTCCACATCTTGTGCCATCGCTCTCCGACTTCCTCGTTGATCGCCCGTTTCTGGCAAATGTGCTCAGCGCCGGTGATCTCTGACGTTTCACCGAAAAAGCCGGTGATGCCTTCCGGCAGCAGCTTGTCGTACATGTTGCCGACAGTCGGACACGATCCAAGGCCGGTCGTTGTGTCGCTTTCTCCACATTTTGTCGACACCCACAGGTCCGAAAGCGGGCATTCCTCGCGCTGAAGTTCGGTTGACCAGTGAACGAATTCCTTGGCTTTCCAGGACGCAGCACGAATGGTCTCGAAGTCACCATTCTGCTCAATGGAGAACTCAGCGACAGGCTTGCCGGTCTCGCGGATGCCGTCCGCGATGCGTTTGGTCCAGCCCGGCTCGATCCCGATCACGACAACAGCGGCAACATTCGGGTTGGCTCCGGTGCCGATCATCGTGCGGAAATGCAGTTCAAGGTCCTCGCCGAATTGAAGTCGGCCATAGGCATGCGGAATGGCAAGGGTTCCCTTGACGTTATTGGCCACGGCCTCACAGGCTGCGTTCGAAATATCGTCGACGGGAAGAATGACAACATGGTTGCGAACACCTACCCGGCCGTTTTCCCGCCGATAGGCCTTCACCGTGACATTTGAGTATTTGGATGACATGGGCAGGGCTCCTTACCAGCGCTTTGTTTTGCAGTTGTGGGTGTGGACATGTCCGCCCTTTTGGATATCCGCAATGATCTTGCCGATGTCTTCGCCGTATTTGACAGCCGTGTCTCCGTCTTTCAGGTCTTTCAGTGCGATCTTGTGCCCGATGGGCACATCAGCGCCCGCGGTCAGCCGGAAGGTAGAGTTGTCGTGGGTGACACAGCACAGCATTTCGGTACCGGCCGTCAGTCCTTCCACGACGACCACACCGACATTGTCGGCGTGTTCATGGACAAGAAGATGGGGGATTTCAGACATGAATGTCTCCTTAGGTGTTTGGCGAAAGTAGAATTTTGGGCACCGAGATATTGCCTGCACGCAAGTCGGCAAAGGCTGCCTGGCCTTCCGACAAAGGCCGGATTTCAACCCAGTTTAGTGCACCTAATCTTCCTTCGAACATCGCTTTGGCTGTCTGTCGGAAGTCTTCTGAGGTGTAGGTGTAAGTGCCGAAAAAGGTGATTTCCTGAAGGGTGATGCGACGTATGTCGAGCCCTCCGTCAGCGGACCCAAGGCCTATATGGGCAATGACACCACCCGGCTTTACCTGCGCTGAGGCCGCTGCCCTTGTCGCGGCATAACCGACGCCGTCAATCACCAGGTCATATTGGCCGCTGGTGTCTGCTTCTTCCGGTGTCAGGACTTCGATGCCGCAGGTCTTTGCGAGGAATTGGCCACGGCTCTCATTCGGTTCCACCAGACGGACATCAGGCATGCCCTGAGCTCTCAAAGAGAGCGCTGCACCGAGGCCGATAGCGCCGCCGCCGATCACAAGGGTTCGCGCTTCGGCGGGTTCGCAACTGAGCGCGGCGCGGGCCAGCCGCACTGCATGCCAACCACAGGCTATCGGTTCTGCCAGGGCAGCTTGTGCGTCCGATACGTGATCTGGAACGGTCACCAGATTTCGCTCAGGCATGGCAAGATAGTCTGCAAAGCCGCCTTCACGCGGCGGCATGGAAATTATCTGGCGTTCCGCACACAGGTTGTCACGCCCGGATCTGCAGGCTTCGCATTTGCCGCAGGTTACCAGTGGATTGACCGTGACATGCCGGCCGGACAGGGGCCCTGTCTGAACCGTTCCGGCGACCTCATGACCAAGTATCAGCGGTGCTGGCCGGCGCTCATCGTGCCCAAGATAAGCGTGCATGTCTGAACCGCATATGCCTGTATGGGCCACGCGGATGAGGACTTCATCCTGTGCAGGAACAGGATCGGCAACGTCCCGATAGGATTGGGCTTCGGGTCCCGTGTAAACAAGTGCTTTCATTTTGCAGTAAACCCTCCATCGACCATCAGGATCTGGCCGGTCACGTAGCTGGAGGCTTCAGAGCATAGGAATAACAACGGTCCGTCGATGTCTTCCAGTTTACCGTTTCGCCCAATGCAGGTTTGAGCTGCATTTCGTTCCGCTCTTTCCTTGTCACCAAAGACCGCAGCCGTCAATTCCGTTGGAAAGAAACCGGGCCCGAGCGCATTGGTGTTGATGCCGTGCTCCGACCAGGCTTCCGCCATCGCCCTTGTTAGTTGGCCAATACCGCCTTTGGAGGCTCCGTAGGAGATGCCGCCCGGAAAGGCGCGCTCGGTCTGCAATGACGCAAAATTGACGATACGGCCCCAACCTTTTTCGCGCATGGCCGGAACAAAGGCTTTGCTCAAAAAGAAGGGTATCGTGAGATTGAGGGTCAAAGTGATGTCCCATCCCTCCAGAGTAACATCGTCCGCAGCCTGTCTGGTGTTGATACCGGCGGCGTGCACCAGGATCTGAGGTGGGCCGAAGGGCGCGCTCACGTCTTCAACGATCGTTGCAATCTTGTCGCGGTCGCTCAGGTCGGCAGGTACAGCCGCGGTATGGCCGCCTGCTTCCCGTCTCCAGTTTTCCAGGTCTTCAGCCCTGCGCGCAACGCCAACCACCGATGCGCCGGCCCTCGCCAGCACGGTGGCGGCACGGCGCCCGAGGCCGGAGCTTGCTCCGGTCACGCAGGCAACCTTGCCAGCTACGTCGAAGAGGGCAGTCATTCGATCAGACCCCGGCATCGGCTGTGAGATCGAATGTCTCGTCAGGAAAGTATTTCCGGAGCCTGATATCAGCCGTGCGTGCGTGGCCTTCCATACCCTCAAGCCTTGAAATGCGAGCCGTTGCTTCTGCCACCGGTTTGGCTGCATCGCGTGTTGCGCGCTGCCATGTGACGATCTTCATGTATTTGTGCACGGAAAGACCGCCGGTATAGGTCGCAGCTCCGGAAGTCGGCAGAACATGGTTTGGTCCTGACGCCTTGTCGCCGAAGGCAACGGTGGTCTCCTCGCCGAGAAAGAGCGATCCGTAGCAGGACAGCCGTTTAAGCCACCAATCCAGATCTTGCGCCTGAACGGTGAGGTGTTCAGGAGCATAGAGGTCTGATGTTGCCGCCATGTCTTCCCGGTTCTCGCAAAGGATGACCTCAGCATAGTCCCGCCAGGCGGCTGTGGCATTGTCCCGGTTCACATCCGGCAAGTCGTCGATCAGTTTGGGTACGAGTGCCATCACTTCTTCGGCCAGGGAACGGTCGTCCGTCACAAGCCAGACTGGTGAATTGTAGCCGTGTTCGGCCTGGCCAACGAGATCGGCAGCCACGACTTCGGCATCGGCGGTCGCATCGGCCAGAACAAGGCTATCCGTCGGTCCGGCGATCATGTCGATACCGACCCTGCCGAACAGGATCCTTTTGGCTTCGGCAACAAATTGGTTGCCAGGACCAACAAGGATGTTGGCCTTGGGCAACCCGAAGAGGCCAAATGTCATCGCAGCGACGCCCTGCACCCCACCCATGGCCAGGATCTTGTCAGCGCCGCACACCTTGGCAGCATAGATGATGGCGGCATTGACGCCGATGCCCGGGCGTGGCGGTGAGCAGGCGATGATATTCTTACAGCCAGCCACCTTTGCGGTGGTTACAGTCATGATGGCGCTGGCAATGTGGCTGTAGCGGCCACCGGGGATGTAGCACCCGGCAGTGTCGACCGGGATGCTCTTTTGTCCAGCGATCAATCCAGGGATCACTTCCACTTCAATGTCCTGGCAGGTCTCACGTTGAGCTTCGGCAAAGCGCTTGACGTTCTGATGTGCGAATTCGATATCCCGCTTGAGTTTTTCCGGCACTTTTGCCGACGCAGCCTCGATTGCTGCATCACTCAAGATGATATCTCCTTCATACTTGTCGAACTTGGCAGCGTATTCCAGGGCGGCGGCGTCGCCGCCCGCTTCGATTGTGTCCAGGATCTCCTGCACGATTTTGGTGGTCTCGGAAGCATCGGTCTTGGATGTCAGGACCGCCTTCTTTAAATATTCAACAGTCATTTCAGACCCTACTTGTAAATGTCAGGAAGAAGCGTTGTGGAGATTGCGGGCACATAGGCAATCATCAGCGTCACGAGCAGCATGAAGAAGACGAACGGCACGGCCCGCGCTGCGATTTTCAGAATTGACTCGCCTGTCAGACCTGACACGACGAACAGGTTCAATCCAAGTGGCGGCGTGATGAAGCCGACACCGAGTGCGGTGATCATCATGATACAGAACTGGATCTCGTTCATGCCGATATTGTCGGCAAGCGGTTTCAGGATCGGAGCCAGGATCACGATGTTCGGCGTTGTTTCCATCACGCAGCCCGCTGCGATCAGGATGCCGACCATCAGGAGGATCAGAAGTGCCGGCTCGTTTGTCAGAGATGTCACTGCATAAACGAAACCTTGCGGAACACCGAGGATCGCCAGCGCCTGCGCAAGCGGTAGGGAGAAGGCGATGATCGGGACGATGACGCCGTTCACCTTCGCCGAGCTGACCAGCATTGCCGGGAAATCGGACAGTTTCAGTGTGCCCAGGACGAAGCCCATGACGATCGTGATGACGACTGCCACGGCACCTGCTTCAGTGGGCGTCAAGCGACCGGAAAAGATCCCGTAGAAGATAACGCCTGGGACGATGAACGCATACCAGCCTGACTTCAACGCCTTGCCGAGATTGGCTGACCATTCGCCGAAGGTCATCAGACCTCCACCTTCATAGGCGTAGATCCGGTTCATTACGATGTTGGTCACGAGGATCGATAGAAGAATGGCAATGCCAGGGATCAGAGCGGCAAGGAAGAGCGTCGACGCAGAAATGCCGAGAACGAGCCCGATGATGATATAGGCGATTGAAGGTGGTATCAGGATGCCGGTACAGGCACCGGCGGCCACCAGTGCACACGCATAGGGGCGCGGGTAACCGCTCTCCACCAGGCGCTCGATAGTCATCCGGCCAACGGCCGCTGCACCCGCTGCGTCAGATCCAGAGATTGCGGAGAACATGCCGCAAACCAGAACAGTCGCTGAGCCGAAACCGCCTTTCGCCCAACAAGTGAGGGCCTCCGCGACATCAAGAAACTTGCGGCTCAGACCGGTGCGAACCAGAACGTCGCCCGTCAGGATAAACAGGGGAACGGCGGTCAGGGCGAAGTGGTCGATGCCGTGAAAGAGGCTTTCCCCGACGAGCGAAAGGGGCAGGGCGCCGGAAATGATCAGCATCGCGATTGCAGCGGAACCGATTGCCGCCCAGACGGGCACGGCGAGTGCAACTAGGCCGATGAAAATCAGAACCGGGCCATAGAAGTCCCAGCCGAGTTCGACTGTCTGTTGTTGTAATTGTTGCCAGAGCATATGTGCCTCCCTCAGTCGAAGAGCTTGTCGCCTTCGTAAACGGGGCGCCCGTCACGAAAGTCGCGCAGATCGCGCAGGAGAGATTGGGCAAGCCGGAAAAGAACCAGAGCGAACCCGAACGGAACGGCCATCAGGAACCAGACTTGCGAGATGCGCAGGCCATGGGTCACAGAGCCGAATTTTGCTGAAACGAGGACGGTTTCGAACGACCAGTAAACAGCAACCAATGCGACTGCAGCCATGACGAGATCGCCCAGGATATAGAGCAACGCTTTCACCTTGGGGCCGACATACTGCATGATCACATCGATGCGGATGTGTCCACGTTCCTTGACGGCAGCAGCAGCTCCAATCCAGGCAAGATAAATGAAGGAGTACCGGACGATTTCCTCACCCCAAATGGAGGAGTAGGCGAACACTTCACGCCGAACGACTTCGACGAACATGGTCAGGACAAGCATCACGTAGAAGACCAGCAGCAGCCAGCGTTCTCCGTTCTTGTCCACGGCTTGAAGGACTTTCAACATGGGCACTCCTCTACCGTTCACATCAGAGGGGGCTCTGATGCGGTGGTTGCGCGGGAAAGGCTTTATTGAACAGGAAACGGGGGCCGATGCCGATAGGCGCCGGCCCTAAGGAGCGACGCCTTAAGCGTCGTGGACGTAGTAACGGCCCATTGTGTTTGCGGCTTCTTCCAGACGGCCAAACGCTTCCATGGAACCGGCCAGTTCGACCTTGAACTGATCCCATTCTTCGCGCTGATAACCGCCGGCTTCTTTCCATTCTCCAAGCTGATCTTCGCTCAGCGAATGGAATTCCACGCCGGACTTCACCAGTTCGGACATGGCGTAGGAACGGGCAGCCGGCACCTTGGCAAGGTTCTGCTGAGCCGTAATCTCACCGGCGAATTCGATGCCTTCCTGAACGTCTGCCGGCAGCGAATTGAACCACTCCAGGTTCATCGAATAGACTTGGCTGTCCGGAACGGCCTGGGTGAAGGTCACATGGCTCAAAATGTCCTTGAAGCCGAATACATAAAGTGCACCGACCGACGGATCCAGGGCATCGGCAACACCTTGCTTGATCGCTGAGGGTGTTTCACCCCAGGCCACAGGCGTCGGGTTGGCGCCGACCATGCGATAGTATTGCTGAAGCATGGCGGAACCCGGCACGCGGAACTTCACGCCGGACAGATCACCAGGAGTGATAACCTTGTTTCCACCTTTGCGGATTGCAACGACACGCGGATCGATCACCACGTAAAAGAGAGCCTTGAAACCCGAAGCCTCAATCTTCGGATGGACTTCCGTTTTCCATGCATCGGATGTGACAAGATTGGTGAAGCGCTGGTTCGAACCGCAGAAATACGGCATGTTGATCAGGTCAACTGCAGATGCGAACGGAGCGAAGTTCGAGAGCGAGTGCTGAGCTGCCTGGATCGTGCCACCCTGAACGGCCTGGGCCAAGGCGCCGCCGGCACCAAGCTGCCCGCCCGGAGCCAGTTTGACATACACCTTGCCGTTGGTTGCGTTCTGGATGTTTTCCTTCAAGTCCAGCTGCATGATGGGGTAGCTGCGTGACGCACCGAGCAGATAGGCGGTCGCAAGCGTCATGATATGGTCAGCTGCTTTCTCGCGAGCAGATTCCTCCTGCGCGGTCTGCGCGACTGCTTCATCTGACCACAGCGTACCGGCAGCACCTGCAACGACAGCTGCGGTGAAGCCTCCCGCGCTGGCCAGCTTCAAAAAATTACGACGCTCGCGCGAGGCGAGATCTTCGGTCTTCTTCATGAATTCCTCCCTAAAACTCTATTCCGATCAAGCTATTTGCCGGCTCGCTTTATTGCTTCCTTTTTGAGGATGGTTGCCGTGAAGGCTATTGAGACTGCAAAGAGCAGGATCATTTCGCCGACATTCCCGAAAAACGGCGTTCCACCAAAAGAACCGATCGAAACGTTGATCACAAAAACGGCAAACAGGACTGCTGCCACAATCAAGTACATGATCACCTCCCAACGATGAGTTCACCCGGCTGAGGAAAAATGTAAGCGCTTACATTTTTCATTGCAAGCAGAAAAGTTATTTTCTTGGAGAGCCAAGAGTTGTAAGCAAACTCTTGGCTTCAGTGCCTTCTGCGGCACCGGCTCACGGAAATGATCGATGGAAGAGACGAAGAATACCCCGACCGGCCAGGTTCCCACGCTTGCCGATGTTGCCCGAACGGCAGGTGTATCGACTGCTACAGTGTCGCGCTGTCTCAATCTGCCCGATCAGGTCACCGAAAAGACGATGCGCCGGGTGATGGAAGCCGTTGACCGGCTGGGATATTCGCCAAATTACAGCGCACGTGCTCTTGCTGCCAACAGGACCAACACCATCGGCGCAATCATTCCCACAATGGAAAATGCGATCTTTGCGCGCGGGCTGCAGGCGTTCCAGGAAGAACTCCATCAGAGCGGCTGCACATTGCTGGTCGCCAGTTCGTCCTATGAGGAAGATCTGGAAGAGGAGCAAATCAAAACCTTGACCGCGCGGGGGGCAGACGCGCTTCTGTTGATCGGATATCACCGCAAACCGCGGGTCTACGAGTTTTTGGAAAAACGAAAGATACCTACTCTTGTCGCCTGGGCCTTTGATCCGGAAGTCTCCAGGTTAGCGGTCGGCTTCAACAACCGGGCAGCAATGCACGAGCTTGCTGACCTCGTCATGGGTGCAGGCCACAAGAGGATCGGATGTATTTCTGCCGACACGGTTTCCAATGACAGAGCAAGGGAACGTGCCCAGGGCATTCGGGATTCCATGAGTGCTGCAGGGCTGGACCCCAACATGCTGCAGATGGTCGAAACGGCGTACTCCATCGAAAATGGCGAGATGGCGTTTCACGAACTCATGGCACACGCAGAGCCTCCCACTGTTGTCATGTGCGGCAATGATGTTCTGGCTGTCGGCGCTTTGCGGGCGGCAGCGGCGATGAACCTCAGGGTTCCGGAAGACGTTGCGATCACGGGGTTCGACGACATCGAGCTGGCAAGCGTTGCGCCGGTTCCACTGACGACCGTTCATGTGCCTCATCGGCGTATGGGACAGTTCGCGGCACAGGCCCTGTTGGACGAGTTGAATGGCAAAAAGCCGGACAGCATTGAATTGCCAACCGCGATCTACCGGCGCAGCAGTTTTTGAGGCTGACGGTGTTTGGTTGAATTCGACTGGCCGGGCCGGTTGATCTAACCGCCGCAAAGCACCCCAGACTTCAGATTGAAGAATTTCAGCAAATCCGGATAGGGCATCGGCCTGGCAAAGTGATACCCCTGCAGCCGATCGCAGCCGAGCTTGGCAAGTATTTCGGCTTGCTCGCCTGTTTCAATGCCTTCCGCAGTGACACCCATTTCAAGTGAGTGGCCAATTTCAATAATGGACCTGAGAAGACGAAGGCCACCGCTGCCACCGGCCGCCAAGGCGGTGAGCCGCCGGTCGATCTTTACACGATCCGGATTGATCCGCTGCAGGGCGACGACAGAGGCACGGCCGCTACCGAAGTCGTCGACTTCGATTGCGATCCCGAGATCCCGCAGCTGATCCAGACGGCACAGGAAGTCGTCCTGCTGTTCCTCCAGGAAGATGGTTTCCAGGAGCTCAAAGCTTATCTGACCGGAATAGGTCTGCACGTGCTGCCGGATGGCATCGATTTCGTTGTGGTTGACGCGGTTTTCGCTGACATTAAATGACAATGACGGCGGATTAGACATACGTCCGAATGCCTGTTGGCACTCGCCAATTGCTTGTTCATATATCAGACGATCTATGTCTCCAGCGACATTGAGATCGGTCGCGATAGAGAGAAAAGCTCCTGGTGCAAGAATGCCTTTTTCAGGGTGACGCCAGCGCGCCAGCACCTCGATACCGACAGTCTGGCCAGACTTGGCATCGACTTGTGGCTGATAGAATGGTTCGAATTCCAGTTGTTCGATGGCACGAAGCACATCATCTGCCACTTCCTTGGTGCGCCGCACTTCTTCCAGGTCAGACTTGTCAAATATCCCCAATTGGCCACGTCCGCGCCGTTTGGCCTTGTAAAGTGCGACATCTGAATTGGTCAAAAGCTGGTCAACATGGGCCAGCGGTGTCCGGGCCAGGCCAATGGAAGCGCCAAACCTGCATTCCTTGCCTTCAAAAAGTGTAGGGCGGGAGAGTTCCTGCAACAGGATCTTTGCAAGTGTTTCCGGCCGATCGTTATTTTTGGGCACATAAATCAGGACAACAAATTCATCGCCGCCGATGCGTGCAACAACATCTGTGCTGCCGACATTGCGGCGAATGCGTTCGGAGATGTCCAGCAACACCTGGTCACCGGCGGCGTGACCCATTGTATCGTTGATGTGCTTGAACCGGTCGAGATCGATATGAAGAGCGGCGATTTCGCCACCCTTCTTGCTTCTCAGGCTGACGAGTTCGTCAAACTTGAAGGAAAGGTAGCGTCGATTGCCAAGACCGGTCAGGTCGTCATGCAAAGCCTTGTAGGTGATTTCCTGGTTCGCCTTTTCAAGCCGCTTGGAGTACTGCTCGAGTGCCCTGCGCTGACGCACAACTTCGGTGATGTTCAATCGCAGAACAACATATTCGCCCTTTTCGGTTCGTGATCTGACCATGCGATGGTGCTGGTCATCCGCAAATTCGAAATCCTCAATGCCCGGCGCAAGAAGATCAGGTGAATAATAGTCTTCAACCCATTCTTCTTCTCGCCCGACCGCGGCCGGGATGAACCCTTCCATGGCGGCGTTTCGAAGCAGCACTTTCAGGTTGGTGCCCGAAGCCAGACTCTCAGGTGACTTCGTCATGGAGCGTGCATAGGCCGGGTTCCAGATCACCAGATTGAGGTCGGCATCATAGATGGCAAAGGGGTCCGGGTAGGCCTTGATCGCGGATATCAAACGGTCCTGCGTGTCTTCCAGCGCCCGCCGCTGACGGACCAGCTCAGTGGTGTCCAAACGCAAAATGACGAGGTCGCCATTTTCAGCACGGGATCTCAGCAATCTATGGTGAACGTCGTCCGGCAGCACGAGGTCCTGTACCGGTTTGTCGACATCGGTCTGCTGGTGTGCATCGGACATCCATTCTTCTTCGCGGCCAATGGCGTCGGCAATCTTTCCGGCTCGAATAGCAATCCGGGCAACGGTCGTGCGGTGCATGCCGAACTTCAATTCGTCGGGGTTGTTTGACATCGACGCACGATAGGCGTCGTTGCAGACGACCAGACAGTCGTTGGAATCATAAATCACAAACGGCGATGGATAGGCGTTAAGGGCTGCCAGCAGTCGTTCCTGGGCTGCCTCGGCGGTTCGTTTTTGCCGGACGAGCTCGGTCGAATTCAGCCGAATGATCACGTAGTCGCCGTTGGATGACCGGGACCTCAGTAGACGATGATGAACGTCGCCTTTCAATTCGACATCTTCAAATTCCTTGTCCAGGGTTTCAGAAGACAAAATGCGATTGACCCATTCATCCTCCTGGCCAACCGCCTCCGGGTAACGTCCGTATTTGATGGCAAGTCGCAGCACATCCCTCAGGTGTGTTCCGGCAACGAGTTCATTGGGGTCGTCCGTGATGGACGCTGCATAGCCATCGTTCCAATACACCAGGCTGAGATCGGCATCATAAATAACGATAGGATCCGGATAGGCGTTCAACGCGGATACGAGGCGTTGCTGCTCTTTGATTGCACGATCCCGTTCCATCTGAATTTGATCTGCGAGAACTGCAGCACTTCTTTCTTCCGCCAGAGGCCTGAAGGTCGCGCACACATGCCACGCGCCAGTACCGGCAACTTCTTTTAAAAAGAAGGAGATGCTCACCCAGGTGCTGGTGTTGTCGGAACGAAGGAGCTTTGCCTTCAACAAAAATTTTTGGTGACCCTTCTCAAGGGCTCGAGCGGCACTGTTTTGAATGCTGGTTTGCGGGCAGTCGCCAAGAAGTTCATCCATTGGCATGTTGAGCAGGTCTTCCTGCGCATGACCGCTCAATTCCGAAAAGGCGCTGTTTGCATAAATCAAGCGCGGTGCGGGTGCACCTGAAGCAATGAGCCCAACAGCGATCGCATCGTCTGTCAGGTCCATAAAACTACTTTTAAGCGCCTCGATACTCATACAGGCCTCGTTACCCAGTATTTGACCGTAATACACCTGGGTTAGGCAAACATAAACAAACAACAATAATGGAAAGTATCGTAGATGTTGGTTTGATATCGAGGAAAGGCACAGTTTTTATTGCAGTTTTAAATTGGCTGTACAGAGCTGTGCAACCATTGTCTCTGCGTCAATTGGAAACGGGGATTGGGACAGGAATAGCTGAGCGACTGGTCACCCGACTTACTTGCAAGCTCTCATTTTTACAGGAGGCAGCGCTGTCAGGTCAGGCGTCTATCGCTTAAAAGAACGCCGTCCGCGTCGGCATAAATCCAATTGCCGGGCCGCATTCCAACACCGCCAAAATGAATGTCTTGCCCAGCTTTGCCCCAGCCGTCTTTCGCGCTTTTGATTGGTGAGGTGGCGAGCGCAAAAACCAGAATATCCATCTGATCGATTTCGACGCTATCTCGTATGGCGGCGTTCAGCACGAGCCCCGCCCAGCCGTTTTTAAGAGCGAGGTCGGCAAGCATGTCGCCCAACAGCGCAACGCGCGTCGAGCCGCCGCCGTCAACGACAAGCACCCGTCCATCGCCAGGAGTTTCCAACTCCTTGCGGACGGCCATATTGTCCTCAAAACACTTGACCGTCTGGATGGGGCCCGTGAAATGGGCGCGCCTGCCAAAGGTTCTGAAAGGTAGGTGAACAAGCGAGAGAACATCCGCGTGAGTATCGATCAGGTCAGCGGTTTTCATGGGGCCTCACATACTGCCGAATTTTAGGCGAAGCGCTGCAACGTCGTCTTCTTGCAGCGTCCTGGGTTGTGTATCCCCCAAAGCACAAACCAATTTGGCCGTCTCTTCAAGTTCTTCTGCGGCGCAAACCGCTGAAAAAAGGTCCTTTCCTGAAACGACCGGACCATGATTTGCAAGCAGGACCGCGCTGCATGCTCCATTCAGGCTGCGTATCAGGTCGCCAGAGGCAGGATCACCCGGCATGACGTAGGGCAGCTGCCTCACAGTCCCTACCCGCATGACCACATATGGAGTAAGGGGAGGTATGCAGTCCGAGGGGTCGGTGTCCTGCCTGCAGGATAGCACCGTTGCCCACGTGGAATGAAGGTGCACCACTGCCTGAGCCTCAGGCCTTGTTTCATAGAAAGCCTGATGCAGAAAAATTTCCTTGCTTGGCTTGTCACCGGCAACATGCTGACCCGATGGATCGAGTTTTGAAATGCGCCCTGGTTCAATGTCGCCAAGCCTTGAATTTGTCGGCGTAATCAGGATTCCATCCGGCAGAAGCGCGGAAACATTGCCCGCTGTTCCGACGCTGAAACCGCGTTGGAACAAGGAGTGACAAAGGTCGGTCATCTGAACGCGCAGCGCTTCTTCTGAAGGGCTCATGCTGCCACCTTCATCATGTCCAGCGCCTTCTTGAAGAAATCGCGCGCACCGAAATTACCCGACTTCAAGGCAAGACAAATGGGCAGTGAGGTTTCGAGGTGCAGGATGGGAACCCCGGGATCAATCTCAATACCAATGCGCATCGCTTCCTCGGAGCCGTGGTGGCAAACGGCCTTCGCGACAGCGCCGGATGTTTCGCCTCCCGCAACAACGATCCGGGTGAAACCGGCATCGACCAACTTCCTTGCGGTTTCGGCAAAGAGCTGTTCCAGGGCTTCTGCTACCCGTGTGGAGCCGTAGTCGTTCTGAATTTGTGCAACAGCTTCCGGAGTGCCTGAGGAAAAAACAAGCGGTGCGTCTTTCCGGTGTCTTTTGAAGAATTGAATGAGCGCTTCACTATCCAGCGAACCGTCCAGGACAGAGGGTGCATCGATTCCAAATACAGGATGTTTTTTGGAATGTGCCTCAATTTGCTGGCGTGTTGCTCCGGAACAAGAGCCAGCAAGAATTGCGCCGTCGCCCATATTGGGGCTGCTTGCGGATTTGGCCGGCTCAGGTGCGCCATTTTTGAAGAAATTTCGCGGCAATCCCATCGCGATGCCGGATCCACCAGTCAGCAGCTTGGCTCCCTCAGATGCGGTTCCCAAGGCGATCAGATCGTTATCGGAAATTGCGTCCGCGACCAGGAAAGATCTCTCAGTTGCTTGAGTGTCTGCCGAAACATCGCTTGGCGTAAACCGTCCTGTGCGCTGCTGAGCCAAAGACAGGTGAGAAACGCGCCACGTCGTCTGGTTTTGCAGCCACCGGCGAATGTCAGGGTCAGTCATCGGGGTAAGTGGATGATGTTGCATCCCGCTTTCGCTCAGCAGCGTGTCATGAACAAAAAGGTGTCCCTGATAGACAGTGCGGCCAGCGCCTGGAAAGGCGGGGCAGACAATGACGTTAGTCTCGTCCAGTGCAAGCGCCAACGCTTCGGCCACAGGTCCGATATTTCCCGCTGGGGTGGAGTCGAATGTGGAGCAATATTTGAAGATGATTTGCGAGCAGCCCTGGCTTTGCAGCCATTGAAGCGCGGCAAGGCTTTCCGAAACGGCTTCATCGACCGGTGATGTCCGGCTTTTTAGCGCGATGACGCCTGCCTGAATGCCGCTGTTGGCAGATTTGGAAGGAACACCGCAATACTGGGCTGTGCGCAATCCGCCTTCAGGAGCGATGCCTTTGGAGAGCGTGTTGGCGATGTCGCTGGCACCGGTGAAATCGTCTGCAATTGCGCCAATCAGCATGACTGTGCCGCTTTCTGCTGTAAGATCTCTACGCGGTTCCGCAGATCCGTCAGCGCAGCTTCAGGGCTGGTGAGCACAGGAGTTTTTGTGGTTTGGCGCATTCCTTCTGCGGCACTTGCCATTGAGAACTGCGCAAGAAGGATGACGTCAAAACCACTGAGCCGTCTGCCACATTCGCGGATCAATCGATCATGTTCTGCAACATCTCCGGATTGTTTCGCATCCAACGCGTTTGCGCAAAACACACTTGTGAGCGATGCAGTCGAGCCAAACTCTTTCGCTAATCGCCCAAATTCAGCTTCCATGCCGCTAACTGCTGGTTCAAATGTGTAAATCATGGCAATGCGCGCTCCGCCGGAAAGGGCGTTTCGAAACATTGCTTCGTTCGGTTTCAAGACAGGCAGCGGTGCGCGCTGTGCAACTTCTTCGATCGCGTCGCCAAAGGATGAGCAAGTGAAGAGAATGCCGTCGACATTCAAAGTGCATGCATAGTCCGTGAGGTCTGCGATTCTTGAATGAAGCGTTTCAGTGAGGCTTCCAGCCTCTTTCAGGTCACTCTCGAGACTATCGTCAAGGAGGGAAACTGTTCTTACTTCAGGCCATAAGCGCTTCGCCGTGACTTCAATCGGATCGATGGCGAGACGTGTTGCGTGAATGAAGGCGATTTTGGATCTCTCGGTGACCATTTCCATCTCCGTTGGGGCGGCGGTCTTTCGCGCGACCGCCGCCCTGTTGCAGGCACATCATCTTGGGAGGATGATCAGGCTGCGAGACTGAGGTCAGAGACGGTTGCCGCTACCAACCGGCCGAAGACGTCGGTATCGACTGAACCACCGATATCCCGAGTGCGGTTCTGAGGTTCGTCGATCACGCGGTCTACTGCCTCTGAAATTGCAGCACCTGCCTCCATCAGCTTTGAGACACCGCGCTGTTCTCCGAGCCAATTCAGCATCATGGCTGCAGAGAGGATCAGCGAGGTCGGGTTCGCGACATTCTTTCCGGCGATATCAGGTGCTGAACCATGTTGGGCCTGCGCGCAACAAAGTCCTGTTTCAGCGTTGGCGTTGATCGAGCCCGCCAAGCCAAGTGATCCTGAAAGCTCAGATGCGAGGTCGGAGAGGATGTCTCCGTAGAAGTTTGTCGCAACGACGACATCATAGTTTTGTGGTTGCCTGACAAGCAGGGCGGCAAAGGCGTCGACGATCAGTTCTTCGGTCTGGACGCCCGGAAACTCCTTGGACACTTCCCGGAAACATTCCAGAAAAAGGCCGTCTGTCATCAGGAAGGAATTGGCTTTGTGGATTGCCGCGACTTTCTTGTCACGTTGCATTGCAAGCTTGAATGCCTCGCGGCAGATCCTCAGCGAGCCCTTTCGTGTTATCTTCCGAATTGACAGGGCCATATCGGGATCCGGCATCATTTCGCCGACGCCCTTGTACATGTTGCGATCGGGGTAAAAACCCTCCGTTGCCTCCCGCATGATGACAAGATCCATACCGGGCGCCTTGTTGGGCAGAAAGTCCCTCGAGCGGGCCGGGCGCACATTGGCATAAAGGTCCAGCCCGATCCTGAAACCAGCAGAGACGTTGCGACCGCCTTCAGCAACTGGCGGGTAGTCCATATGGGACTGAGTGCCGAGGATAACGCCATCAAACTGTGTGCGCGCACGAACCAGGACCTCTTCGCGCAACGTGGTGCCATGAGCCTTCAGGCTGTCGAAACCCGAAGCTTCTTCATGGAATGAAATGCCAAGATCAAATTTCTGGTTTGCTGCGCTGACCACGTCGAGCGTGGCTCCCATTATTTCCGGGCCGATCCCGTCACAGGGCAAAACCATCAAACGCATGTCTTTCCTCCAATCAGGCAGGTTCAAGTTCTGTCTGATTGGCTTTTATAGCTATAAAATGCAAAAATGCAATCCGGAAAGTGACTCTAACTTTTGGTTCTGAGCAGTTCCGACTTTCCTTTAAGTGCGCCGCCGAGGTGGTGGCGCATGGCGTAGGACGCTTCCGCAATCTCTGCACGTTCCAGATGGCCGATGATTTCCAAGTGTCCATTGGTCTGCTCGACAAAGCGATCCCGGCTGACCACAGCCTTGTACTCCAGCAAACGGCGCATTTGGTTCACGCGCACAAGGGCCATGTGAAAATGCGGATTGCCGGAGAACTTGATCAGCTCCTCGTGAAAACGTGCACCTACGGATAAAAGGTGCTCAACGCTGTTGTTCTCAATCTCGTGGTCAAGCAGTCGTTGTTGTTCGTCCTTGAGCGATGCGAGTATCTTCCAGTCAACGCTATAGTCCGGGTCGAGCATTGCCGCAGGCTCGATTACCATCCGAAAATGATAAATCTTATCAAAAGCTTCTGGGGTTTTGGCAACATCCAGAAATCGCCAGCCATATCCGGGTTTTCGTTCGACCCAACCCTCGCGCACAGCGCGGACCAATATGTCCTGGAGGCGCCCTCGAGAAAGGTCATATTTTTCACGAAGGTATTGTTCTGTCACCTCTTCCGGCAACCGATCCGTTCGCCAATCCTCGGCTATGCGCAAGTAGACGGACGAGTCGTCCGGTGCCATCGCTTTCAGGATGTCCGCGGAGGAGGGCTCTGGCTCAGTTTCCGAAACAAAATAGCCGCGATTGGTGCGTTTTTCGACAAGACCGGCCTTTTCCAGCATTTCCAGCGCTTCGCGAACTGGTGAGCGGGACACGCCGAATTCGTCAGCGACATTCTGTGCGCTGATATGTGCGCCTGCTGCAAGAGACCTGGACGTTATCTTCTGAGAAAGCCCATGAGCCACTTTTGCGGCTAGTTGGTTGGTTTTCATCGCGTTCTTCTAATTCGGCCGCTAAGGCGTTTGGTCTTTTTCATGCCTGAAATAAAGCCATAAAACCAAACTCAACGCAATGATTGGTTTTTTTTGATTGACATCCAATCTTAACTCCTTTTTATTGCACGTATTCAGCAAAAAATGCAAATTGATCAAAGGGAGGAAACCATGATCATGCGTTCCACGATTGCTGCCGCTGCGACTGCGGCCATTGTTGCTGCTTCGGGAGTGCCGGTATTCGCATCGGACTATCCGCAAGAGCGTTTGACCTACACAGTTGCGTTCGGACCGGGAGGCGGCAACGACCGCATGTCCCGCACCATTGTCGACATCTTGAACAAGTACGACCTTTACCCGAATGACATCGTGGTGGAGAACCGCGAAGGCGGGAGCGGTGCGGTTGGCTTCAGCTACGTGAAGCGGCAGGCCGGCAATCCCTATTCCGCGACATCTACCAGTGGAAACTTTCTCGGCACGCCTTTGGTCGCCGATACCGACTGGACCTACAAGGACTTCACACCTGTCGGGCTTCTTGCGAGCGATGCAATGTTCCTGGTTGTGCGCAGCGATTCCGACTTCAAGACAATCGACGATGTTGTTAAGGCGGCTAAGGAAGGCCGTTTCACTATTGCCGGCAGCGGCTCTGCAGGTCCCGAGCGCGTGACCGCCAGCCTTTTTGCCAATGCCGCCAACATTGAATACGAATATGTGCCGATCGGATCCGGAGGTGAGCTGGTAACGGCATTGACCTCGGGCAGTGTCGACGCGGTCGTTGCCAATCCGTCGGAAGTTGCCGGGCAGATTGATGCGGGGACGTTCGCAGCACTCGCATTTTCAGATTCCGCGCGCAGCACGAACCACCCCGATATCCCGACGTTCAGGGAACTTGGCTATGATTTCGATTTCTCGCTGCCTCGCGGCGTGGTGCTGGCGCCCGATCTCGACCCTGCTGTCCAGGAATGGTGGGTTGCTGCTCTGAAAGAGGCGGTATCAAAGCCGGAATGGCAGGACTATCTGGTGAAGAACGGTATGTCCGGCAATCCGATTTGGGGTGCGGACTTCGGAACTTATCTCGAAGCGACCAGCGCCAAATATGAAGCCGTCCTGAAGGAAATCGGCGCGATCAACTGATCTGTGCATCCAGCGCGCATGGGCCGGGCGTATTGGCCTGCCCATGCGTCCTTCAAGTGTGAGCGAGAAATCAAGATGAAGAAGTGGTTTGCCGGGGGACTGCTTTTGGTCGCCGTGGGTTACACGATTTACGGCGGATCGACCCTGATGCTCTATACCCAGTCAGGTCGTCCTGCGGCGGGGTTCTTCCCCCTCATGATCGGCCTCTTGCTGATCGTGTCCTGTTCGGTGAACCTTTGGTTTGATGTCCGGGAATGGCTCCAGGAACGCGCATCTGGAAGCGGCCATGCACACCAGCCGGAACCTGCTGCGGAAGGCACGGCAGAAGCCTTGGGTCTTGACACCCACACTATCGACGGCGGGCAGGAACACGCCCGCGATGTTGTGATCGTTTTTGCCTATATCTGCGGCTTCGTGGCTGCTCTCAAGGTCGTCGGTGCCCTTTTGGCGATGATTGCCTTCATGCTGGTTTTTCTCTTCACATTCGATCGATCCAGGCCAGTCACCAACATCATCTACAGTCTTGCATTGCCAGGTTTCCTGTACTGGCTTTTCAAGATCCTTCTGAATGCCTCTCTGCCTCTGAGCCCGCTGGGCTTTTGATCCAGACACGCCGTCAATCGAGTGCGATCCATGTTCAGCGAAGTCATCTCCAACCTCTCTCTCGGCCTCAGTATCGCAGCTTCACCTGAGGGGCTGTTGTTTCTTCTGCTTGGCGCTTTTGTCGGCATGATCGTCGGTCTGTTCCCTGGCTTTGGCCCGGCCGCCGGTATTGCCGTGCTTCTGCCGCTTACCTTTGGTCTCGATCCGACCACGGCCATCATCATGCTCGCCGGAATTTATTATGGCTCGATGTATGGCGGGACAATCACGTCGATCCTGATCAATACGCCCGGAGAATCAGCGACTGTGGCTTCGACACTGGACGGCTATCCACTGGCGCAAAAAGGGCGCGCCGGCCCAGCCCTTGTGATGCAGGCGATTGCCTCCTTCTTCGGAGGCACCATCGGTGTCTTGCTGATAACCGCACTTGCGCCGTCGCTGGCAAACTTCGCCTCCAAATTCGGTCCGTCGGAATACTTCCTGATCATTGCAATCGGACTTCTCATGCTGACGACCATGATGGGCGACAACAAGTTCAAAGGGTTCATTTCCGCTTTGATCGGTTTTGCGGTTGGCAGTGTTGGTGTCGATGTGATGAGTGGTCAGCAACGGTTCACATTCGGCTCGCCGGAATTGATCGGCGGTGTCTATTTCGTTGCCGTCGCAATTGGTCTCTTTGGCATCGGGGAACTCTTGCACTGCATCTTGAATGGCCAGCATCGTCAGCCGGCTGAAAAGCTGCGCATCAGCTTCCGTGACAAGGAATTCTGGCCGACACACAAGGATTTTGCGGAATCGAAATTCACGTTTTTTCGCGGTTCAGCCATTGGGTTTCTGGCAGGTGTGCTGCCGGGATCAGGCGCGACACTCGGGTCTATCATCGGCTACTCGGTAGAAAAGAAAGTTGCCAAAGACCCCGAGAATTTCGGCAAGGGCGAAATGCGCGGATTGGTAGCGCCCGAAGCGGCCAACAACGCCGCTTCAGCCGGTGCCATGGTTCCTTTGCTGTCGCTTGGTATTCCCGGGTCCGGTGCCACAGCGGTTTTGCTCGGGGCCTTCATGATGTGGGGGCTGCAGCCCGGGCCGCTGCTGATTGTCAATGATCCGGAGTTTGTCTGGGGTCTGATTGCCAGTATGTATCTCGGCAACATGATCCTGATCGCTCTGAGCATCTTTGCGATCCCGCTGTTCGTGAAGTTTCTGGATATCCCATACCTTCACGTTGTTCCCGTTATCGTGCTTTTGTGTGTGATCGGTGCTTTTGCGATAAATGCAAGTATTGTGGAGACATGGATACTTGTTGTCAGCGGTGCTGTCGGATTTGCCATGAAAAAGTTCGGCTATTCGCCAGCCGCAACAGTTTTGGCTCTGGTTCTGGGATCCATGGCTGAAGAGACGTTTCTTCAGTCATACATCATTTCACAAGGCACGTTGAGTGTGTTCTGGGAGCGTCCCGTATCGCTGATTCTGAGCATTATTCTGCTGTGTGTCGTGCTTGCTCCGTTTGGCTTAAAACTGGCTCAGCGCGTTTTCGGAAAAACAGAAAAGCATCTGGCTCATCAGAAATAGACTGTTGTGAGCATCGGCCGGCTGTTCAGGTGTGTCCTGACAATTCGGGTTTCGCTGATTGCCTCAGGTCAACCGTCCCAGCAAAAGGGCAAGGGCATTGTCGAAGACGGCGGGCTCTTCTTGCGCGCGCGCGCTGAGCTGAGCGCCCTCCATCAGCGACAACGCTGCCTGGGCCTCCTTGGGCGGGTCTTGAACACTGGAGATCGAACCATCAGTGCGACCTTTTTCAAAGATCCGGGTCAGCACGCTGATTACCATTTTTCTGAAACTCGTTATCTCGTCGATTGCTGCCGGTGAAAGGCTTTCCCGACTGCCGATGAAGGCAACGCACAGGCACAGACTGTCGCCCTCGCTCATCGCTAGCCGGTAGATCTCTATAATTTGGGATAGTTGTTCTGCGGCTGTCCGTGACGACCGCTCGATCTCTTCACAAGCAGATTGCAGCGCTTCGCGGTAGCGCTTCATCAGGGCTGCGGACAACTCAGCCTTGGTTGCAAAGTGGTAGTGAATACTTGCTTTGCGGATGCCGACATCCTCAGACAGATCAGCATAACTGAACCCGTCAAATCCGCGGCTTCTGACGGCTCGCTCTGCCGCATCCAACAGTGCCGTTTTGGTATCCTTTGTCATGCATCCACCTGTGCTTCCCGCAGGATTTTATGCACCACATTCTCGGAGGCTTCCAGAGCTCCTTCCAGATAGCCCCCAAATTGGCTCGCAACTTCCGTACCCCCGAAAAGGAGACGGTCGTCCCAAAGATCAGTCATTGCTTCAGGCAAGCCGTAGCGGGGGTGTGAGTATTGCGGTTGAAGGTCCAGTGCAGTCGCTGTCAAAGGGTCAAAAGCCCAGTCCTTGATCAGAAGCGTCTTCGGTGCGGCGGCATCAGGCCCAAACAGTCGGACGAGCTGAGCGATCACCGCCTTGCGCAAAAGCTTCTCGTCTCTCCTGTCGTCGGGGGCTACACCGATAAATCCGAAAAGCGCATAAGGGCCGCGTTCCTCAGGGGAGGCGTCATGAACTTCCACCATCGGGCCCAGTCGGCTCATGGCGTCGCCGGAAAGTCCTGACTTTCGCCAAAAAGGATCATCGTAAACGGCGACAGCTTTTGCTTGACCAGCCATCCATGTTGCGATGCCGGACATGGCAGAAACGGCAGCTTCCGGAAGAGGTGGGGTGAACGCGATCTGCTCGGCCGCGAGCCGTGGAGGCAGGGCAAGAACAACGCGTCTTGCCATCAGGCTCTCGCCGTTTTGTGTGATCGCCAGAATATGGTCCGCTCTTGCGTCAAGCGCGACCACCTTGGTCGCAAGCCGCAGGAGGTTCTCCGGCAAAAGGCTTTGAAGTGCCGAAATCAGGCTGCTAAGGCCACCCTTCAGCCGATAGGAGCCTTGCATGGACGCGAAGCCCTGACCCCTTTGAACGCTGCCACGTTCGTCCTCGAAGGTCAGGTCGCCATCGGCATATTGCTCGAATTTTTCCAGTCCGAGCTTGTCGATGAGGGCAGCGATGCGCGGTTGGCCGGGCCAGAACCAGGCAGGACCGAGATCAAAGCGCTCACGATCGACCGCGTCAGACCGGATCCGGCCACCAAACCGGGTTCTGGCGTCCAGCACAAGATAGGTTTGGCCCTTTGCTTCAAGGCTTGCTGCAAGGCTGAGGCCTGCGAGGCCGCCGCCTATGATGAGCGTATCCGTCAACATCAAAAGCCCTCGGTGGCAGGTCTGAGGTCCAGTTCATGTGTCCAGGTGGATTTGGGTTGATGCGCAAGCTGCCAATAGGTTTCGGCAATATCGGCAGGCCGGATCATTTTTGCTGGATCAAGGTCGTGCAGTGAGCGCGACCGTTGCGTGTCTATGATGCCGTCCAAAATAACATGGGAGACATGAATTCCGGCAGGCTGAAACTCGCGTGCCAGCGATTGGGTCAGACCCCTCAGGGCAAATTTTGCAGAGGCAAACGCCGAAAAGCGTGCACCGCCCCGAAGTGAGGCCGTTGCGCCGGATACGAGAAAAGCGCCTCCACCAGCCGCTACCATTGGCTGGATCACCGACTGGGCGAGCAGCACCGCGCTCAGAAACATTGATGCCCAGGTGCTCTGGTACTCCTGAAGAGAGGTTTCCAAAAAGGGTGAGATGACGAGTTCGGCGGTGTTGTGGATCACCACTTTGGGCGCTCCGTGCTCATTCATGAGGCCCGCAATGGTCTCTGGTACGGCAGTTTCATCCGCCAGGTCGAGCTTTTGAAAGCGACCGGAAACCGCATCGGGTTTGGTTCTGCCAAAGCCGACAACCTGGTATCCGCCGTCCTCAAAGCGTGCCGCAAGTGCCTGGCCAAGGCCAGCGCCTGCACCCGCGACAATGGCAAGGGGCTTCTCGGAGCTCATTTTAAAACCTCCGGTGCCTTGGCATAGGGCAGGTGTCCGGTTTTCATCCAGACCTGTGCGCCCTCATTGGCCGCATCGAGCGTCAAACTGTCCCCGGCTGGAAGGCGTAGCCAGGATCCCTTTCGCAGGACCTCATCGCCACATTTGCCGCTGCCGGAAATGACCAGCAGTTCAATGCCGCCCGTGTCATCAACGAATAGGGTTGCACCTGGGTCGATCCGATGAAACGTGACCGTTTCACGCTCGTCCTGGTGAAGCAACGCCGTTGCGACGCCGTCTTCCGTTTCACCCAGGCCGTCCGCCATGTTCTTGCGGAACTGGTTACGGTCTTCCATGTCGAATTGCCACAACTTCACAAAGATCGTGCAGCCGTCGTCAGATCCGGGTGTATGCGCCGAAGTCGGCGGATTTCGCACGTAAGTGCCTTCCGGAAAATCTCCGTGTTCGTCTTGAAAGACACCATCAAGCACGATGAATTCCTCACCACCTGTGTGCGTGTGGGCGGAAAACTTGCTGCCCGGGGCATAGCGAACGATTGTCGTCGCACGGGCGACTTCTCCACCAATTCGGTCGAGCATGCGCCGGTCGACACCTTTCATCGGAGAGGCCTGCCATTCCAGTTTCTCGGAATGAACAACAACGCGTTCCGAAAAATCAGCATTCAGTTCCATGCCGGGTCTCCATCTGGTTTGGCGGGTGTAAAAGTCATGCGCAGGCCTGGTGCGCGTCTGTGTTCCCGCAGCACGGCGTTCCATAACATAGACAAACTAATTCTACCTATCAATAGGTAGTCATGAAAAATATTCTTGTCATCCTCCAGGCAGGCCACTCCTGTTGTGGCTTGTCAGCTGTACAGGTTGTGCTCCAGCGTATGGGCAAGGAGTTGCAATGCCGTCTTGAGTTCATCGCGGGTGATCCGCCCGCCCAGACAGACCCTGATATGTTCGCTTGGATTTCCTCCAACGGTAAACGGATCGCTCGGGACGAGACCGATGCCCTTGCCTGACATCTGGCCGACAACAGCTGCTCTGGAGAGGTTGGGTGGTAACTTGAGCCAGATGTTGAAGCTGACCGGATCCGCTGCAAAGCTGAAACCGGTCAAGATTTCTGCGGCCAATGCCTGGCGGGCTTTTGTTTCCGTTCGGATGAAGCGACGAATGTGATCCGCCGTTCCGTCCTGGATCCACCTTGTCGCGAGTGCCATTGTCACCGGTGAGGCCATGACTGTCATGGATTGAATAGCGGATGTGAAGCTCAAAGCTGCCTTGGTGTCGGGTGCAACGACGTAAGCAAGACGAAGGCCGGCGCCAATACACTTGGCCAGACCGCCAATGTGCCACGTGAGTTCGGGAACTGCCGCCGCAAATGGGCTGGGTGCATGTTCTGGAATGAACCCGTATGCGTCGTCTTCAATCAGAGGCAGATTGTGGCGCTTGAGGACGGCTGCAATTTCAAGTCGCCGTTCTTGCGGGATCGTCAGGGTGGTCGGGTTTTGAAGTGTCGGGTTCAGGTAAAGCGCTTTCGGAGTGTGGATCCGAATGGCTTCTTCCAGGGCGTCGGGTTTAATGCCGCATGCGTCGCTCTCAATACCCGCAAGCTTCAGGCCGAGCGAGCGAGCAATGGTCCTGATGCCCGGATAGGTAACCGATTCACTCAGAACGGTCTCGCCGGGTTCTGCGAGCATGTTGAGAATTGTCATCATGGCCGGGTGTGCGCCTGGGGTTATGAACACCCGTTCCAGCGAAGGCACCATTCCCCGCATGCTAAGCCATGAAGATGCTGCTTCCTTGTCGACTTCGGTTCCGGTTCCGTTTTGATATCGCAGCAGGGATATCAGGTTTCCGGAAACCACCGAAAGGCCGGCCTGCATGCGTTCAATGAGATCCGGATTGTCCGTCTCCGGCGGCAGGTTCATGTTCAAGTCCACCTGCTCCGCGCGGCGAGGCTCGCTTTCGACAGCTGGTCCTTTGATCGTTTTTATGAATGTGCCGCGTCCGACATGGCTTTCTACAAGGCCTCTTTCGCGTGCTTCGACATAGCCGCGCGACACGGTCGTAAAATCCACTCCAAGAATGTCTGCGAGCTTTCGCTGGGGCGGTAGCCGGTCCCCCGGCATGAGGATTCCCTTTTGAAGGTCTGCTGCAATCAAGTCTGCGATTTCGATGTATCGCGGTTTGCCGCTTTCAGGCAGGGCGGGTTTCCAGTTCTTCATTCCGAATCCGGGCATGTCCATTTGTTGCGTCCTGTGTAGCAGAATTGATTCTGATTGTATGTATGCAGCTGATTGTATGGAGTTTGTTGCAGCAAAAATTGTAATTTTTGCCTCAGTTTTAAGCACCTTTCGGCCTAGGTTTTATGCATTTGATTTTGATTTTCGCACCTGTTGGATTTTCGTATTTTTCGCTTTTGATAGCGAAAATGATGTGCATACAATAGTGCGGTAAATCAATAATTGTATGGCAATTGTATGGCCATAATAACTAGGAGCATGAAATGCCAGAGGTAACGGCACCGGCACACGCGGACGGCGATTTCTTCGTCAATTACGAAGAGAAGGTTTTCGAAGATGTTCAGGCGGAAGAGGGCGAAAAAGCTCTTGTCACATTCCACACCGTTGCATTTGAAGGTTCGATCGGGCTGGTCAATCTTCTCCAGGCCACACGGCTTCAGCGGAAGGGCTTTGAAACCTCCATTCTGCTTTATGGACCGGGTGTCTCACTTGGCGTCCAGCGAGGGTTCCCGAAACTTGGTGATGAAGCCTTCCCGGGACATCTGGCAATGAACAACCAGATCAAGAAATTCATGACGGAAGGTGGCAAGGTCTATGCGTGCCGGTTTGCCCTGCAGGCGTTGATGGGGCACGGCGAGCCCTCACTCATTCCCGGCATCACCCCAATTGCACCCCAGGATGTTCTGGACATCGTGCTGCTGCATCGCCGGGACGGTGCTTTCATTCTGGACACCTGGACCCTCTAGGTCTCCGTGTGCCCGGCCGACCAATGCGGCCGGGCAAGACATTTCCTGCCCACCCAAAGTCAGTAGCCAGCAATGACAACAACATCCGACACAATTCGAGTTGCCGCTGTCCAGATAGCCCCTGATCTGACGTCGAAAGCACGCACGATGGACAAGGTCTTGTCTGCGATGCGTGAAGCGGCTGGTAAAGGCGCAAGGCTCGTGGTCTTCCCGGAAACCTTTGTTCCCTGGTACCCGTACTTTTCTTTCGTTTTGCCGCCGATGTTGGCCGGGCAGGAGCATCTTCGTCTCTACGAAGAGGCCGTGACGGTACCGAGCGTTGAAACAGCTGCTTTGGCAGCATTAGCCAGAGAACTCGACATTGTGGCTGTGATCGGGATTAACGAGCGCGATCACGGCTCGCTCTACAACACGCAACTGATTTTTGATGCCGATGGCACACTGTGCCTCAAGAGGCGCAAGATTACCCCGACCTATCATGAGAGAATGATTTGGGGGCAGGGCGACGGTGCAGGCCTTAAAGTTGTGGAGACCGCGGTTGGGCGTGTCGGTGCGCTTGCTTGCTGGGAGCACTACAATCCGCTTGCCCGATATGCCCTGATGACGCAGCACGAAGAAATTCATGTTGCCCAGTTCCCAGGGTCGCTTGTTGGTCCGATCTTTTCAGAACAGATCGAAGTTTCCATGAGACACCATGCGCTGGAAAGCGGCTGTTTCGTTGTCAACGCCACCGGATGGCTGACCGAGGAACAAATCAATTCCATCAGCGAAGATCCGAAGCTGCAGCGCGGTCTGCGGGACGGTTGCATGACGTGCATCATTTCGCCCGAAGGCCGGCATGTCGTGCCGCCTTTGACGGAAGGCGAGGGAATACTGACAGCTGATCTGGATATGCGACTGATCACAAAGCGTAAGCGCATGATGGACAGTGTCGGGCATTACGCCCGCCCGGAACTGTTGCATCTCGTGCATGACACGAGGCCTGCGGAGACGGTGATGCCCGTTGCTGCGCCACCCGCTGCGAACACTTTGCCTGATGCCGATATCCCGTCACAAATCCAATCCGCCATCGAGGAGCCTTTCAATGCCGGCTGAAGTTCTCATCAATGAACTGCAAACCCGTGGAATTCGCCTCGTTGACCCGAAAGCCGGGCATGAGGCGCGGCGGGGAGGTGCAGGGCCGACCGACCACAAGGCACTGACCGTGGACGGTGTCACAGTCATGGTGCCGGTACATACGGCGCCAGCTTTCGAGAGCCCGTTTCTGGCCGATGCACCTGGTCCCGACGGCCGAAGCAATGTTCTCAAGGAGGGCAGCAAGGTCGGCACAATCAGTTTTCCGGGTCGGCCGAAATTCTATGATCTGGAGACGCCGGACGGTGTCCCCTACCATCAAATTGCGACCTTGCATGGGCGGGATGTTCTCGCGACAACGGTGCTTCAGACTTGCATCCGCTATCAGAGCAGAACCAAGACCTGTCAGTTTTGTGCAATAGGCCAGTCGCTCGCCGCCGGACGCACAATAGCCCACAAAACACCAGAGCAGCTTGCCGAGGTTGCCAAGGCCGCGGTTGAGCTGGACGGCATCAAACACATGGTGCTGACCACGGGTACGCCGAAGGGGCCAGACCGCGGTGCAGCTGTCATGGTCGAAAGCGTGAAGGCAATAAAGGCTGCCGTCGACATTCCGGTTCAGGCGCAATGCGAGCCGCCGGAAGATGATATCTGGCATTCTCGCATGAAAGAGGCCGGTGTCGATGCGCTCGGAATGCATCTTGAGGCGGTGACACCCGATGTCCGCGAACGGATCATGCCCGGAAAAGCGCAGGTTGGCCTTGAAAAGTATTTCGATTCCTTTCGCGCAGCTGTGCCAGTGTTCGGTCGCGGTCAGGTCTCAACCTATATTCTTGCAGGGCTCGGCGACACCGCCGACGCCATCTTGAAAACCAGTCAAGCGCTCATCGAAATCGGCGTCTATCCGTTCGTCGTGCCTTTTGTGCCTGTCTCGGGTACGCCCTTGGAAAGTCATCCTGCACCCACCGCTGAGTTTATGGACTCCATATTGCGGCCCTTGTCGAAAATGGTTGTCGATGGCGGATTGCGAGCTGAGGACATCAAGGCCGGGTGTGGACGGTGTGGCGCATGTTCAGCGCTTTCTGTCTATGAAAAGCTTCAGGTGCGGTGACATGTTCGAATTTGGCCGAAAGCCGTTTCTCTCCCCACAGTTTGCCATTAAGGCGGCTTCCGCGCCTTGGGAGTTCGCCGGGGCGACAGCTCTGCGCATAAAGGTTTTCTGCGAAGAGCAGCAGATCTTTCAAGGGCACGATCGCGACGATGTGGACCATCGGGCCCTGCCGCTTGTCGCTGTGTCGACACTGGCGGGTGAGGCCGATGAAGTTGTCGGGACCGTCAGGATCCACGAGGAAGAGCCTCGTATCTGGTGGGGATCGCGTCTGGCTGTAGCTGAGTCTCATCGCCGTGTCGGCCGGCTTGGAGCTGAACTCATCAGGCTTGCAGTTTCCTCTGCCAATGCCTTCGGCTGTGACCGGTTTTACGCGCATGTTCAGGAACAGAACGTCCGACTATTCGAGCGCCTGCATTGGTCGTGTCTTGAACCCATCGATATTCACGGCAAACGCCACATGAAAATGGAGGCGAACCTGGACGCGTATCCTCCGTTCGAAACCCCCGCGAATGGCTGGACCATGCCCCTGAGGGGGCGGCAATGACTGCACAGACTTGGCCGGACACATTGTCAGGGATTGTGAAACTGCTGCGGAACGATCCGGGGTTGATGGGCAAACGCGACATCGATGCATCTTGCAACATACTTGGCCTCAGCCAGACAGCGCCTGGCCGGCCTGGCGATGACACTGCCATTCTGCCAGATGGCGACGACTATCTGCTGTTCGCCATTGAAGGCTTCATCAACGCTTTTGTCGAGGCAGATCCCTGGTTTGCCGGGTGGTGCAGCATCATGGTGAACATGTCCGACATTCTTGCAATGGGTGGGCGGCCTATTGCCGTGACGGATGCGATCTGGACGGCTGATACATCAAAGGCTGAACTGATATTGGAAGGAATGCGAGCAGCATCGCAAACATATGACATTCCGATAGTCGGCGGTCATACCAATTTCAGAGCGGGACAAAGCCAGCTCGCCGTTTCGATACTGGGCCGTGCAAAGAGGTTGATCACCAGCTTTGACGCAGCTCCCGGTGACAGGCTGATTGCGGCGATTGACCACCGGGGCGGATACAGGGCGCCTTTCAACAATTGGCAAGCGGTTCTCGATGCACCGGCTGAACGGCTGCGCCAAGATACCGAGGTTTTGCCACTTATCGCCGAAGACGGTTTGTGTTCAGCCGGAAAAGACATTTCACAAGGAGGCCTTGTCGGCACTGCGCTCATGCTTGCGGAGTGTTCAGGGGTTGCGATCAAGTTTTCGCTCGAGTGCATTCAACCGCCCCCGGGTGTCCCGCTTGCGCGCTGGTTGGTCACGTTTCCCTCTTTCGGTTTTCTTCTAAGTGCACCGGCACGCACATCGAGTTCGGTTGTTGCCAGATTCCAAGAAAGAGGCATCTGGGCAGCCGACATTGGCGAAGTGTCTCAAGGAGCATCCGTCTCATTGTCCTATGAAGGAGAGGAAGACATTCTCTGGGACCATCGGCAGAGCCCCTATCTCGGACTGAGGCCAAAGGAATTGGTCCATGCCTGATCTCACATTCCGGATCCGATGGCCCAATGGTGACGAGGAGGCTTGTTATTCGCCATCCTCGATAGTGCGCAACTTCTACCGGGAGGGCGAGACATATGATCTCAATGAGTTCGTTTTGCTCAGTGAAAGAGCGTTCGAAGCAGCTAGTGAACGGGTTCGTGCCGTGCATGGGTATCCGTGTTCTCGTGCAGCGTCCCAGTTGGCAACTCTGAAGTCCAGATCCAACACCTTTGAAACCCATCCCGATGCAACCGTTACCTTTCTTCGGTTTGATGCCGGACTTGCAAGCAGGACATCGTCATGACCAGCAATACCTACGTTTCCATCCCTGTTGTCATTGTGGGAGGTGGGCAGGCGGGCTTGTCCGCCAGCTACTGCCTCGGCAAGAAGAATATCGAGCATGTCGTATTGGAGCGGTATCGATTTGCTCATCAATGGCGGGAGAACCGCTGGGACAGTTTCTGTCTGGTGACGCCGAACTGGCAGTGCAAGCTGCCGGACTTCCCTTATGCCGGCGACGATCCGCACGGATTCATGTTGAAAGATGAAATTGTCGCGTATCTGGAGGCTTTCGTTCGCAGTTTCGACCCTCCGCTCAAGGAAGGTGTCACGGTTACTGACATCAGCAGACGTGACGATGGACGGTTTGTCGTTTGCACCAATGAGCAAAACTATCTTGCTGAACAGGTGGTGATTGCATCGGGAGGTTATGATGTTCCAATCATTCCTTCCTTTGCTGAAGAGATCGACCCGTCCATTTTTCAGATCCAGGCCGGAGATTACAAATCACCTGCTCAGCTTCCGGATGGGAGTGTTCTTGTCGTCGGAGCCGGTCAGTCGGGTGTTCAGATCATGGAAGACCTGAAACTTGCTGGTCGGAAAGTGCATCTCGCAGTTGGTCCAGCGCCAAGGGCACCGCGCATGTACAGGGGGCGGGATGCCACCGACTGGCTTTACGATATGGGCCACTATGACCTGACTATCCGTGATCATCCCCAAGGTGAGGCAGTTCATGAGAAGACCAATCACTACCTGACGGGGCGCGACGGAGGGCATGAGATCGACTTGCGGAAATTTGCACTCGACGGCGTCACTCTCTATGGAAGCATGGCCGGAGCATCCAGCTCCGGGGCTACGTTTGCTCAGGATTTGGAAAGAAATCTTGACGATGCCGATGAAAGTTATGTCGGTATTCGAAAGGCGATCGACGATTACATCGCCACAAACGGTATCGATGCGCCGGATGAAAAACCTTTTGAAAAAGTATGGCGACCTGGGCAGGAGCCGACACAGCTCGATTTTGACAAGGAGAACATTACGTCTCTTGTCTGGGCTATCGGTTTTCGACCGGACTATTCCTGGCTGAAAGTTGATGTCTTGAACACACGCGGGCGCCCGATCTACGACCGTGGAGTATGCGCGGTAAAGGGATTTTATTTTCTGGGACTGGGTTGGTTGAACACCTGGGGGTCAGGTCGCTTTCTGGGCGTCGGTGACGATGCGCAGTATCTCAGTGAACAGATTGAGATCCTGCACGAAACCAACAGAGCCACGCTCAGCAAAGTATCCTGACTGAAAACATGAAAAGCTCAGCAGAAATTGCCGCGACTGCCCAGGTGCGGTCTCAGGGGGCTGGCAAAGCATTCAGACGCTCGGGATGCCAGAGCTTGGGTATGCCGGCCTGTCTGAAAACTGGATGCTCAAGACACTCGGGCACCGTCATTGGCGTCTGATTGCCAATGCCGCCGGCCAACAACATGCCAGCTTCAAGGACCGGAGCGGCAACGATGTTTATGCCGCGTTCTGTGCTTTGTCGGTAGATTGCCCGGGTCTTTTTCTGGCTGATCTCGATGATAGTCTGGAGACAGTGTCTACACTCTACCGGGTCTCGCGTGCGCGACTGGCTTCATTGCATGTCCTGAAGCTCAAGGGCGAACCAATCGCTTCGGTCTGCCTGGTGTCAACCTTTGTCTCCCGCATGGTGGTTGGTGAAAACGCGAGCGTTGCCAGAGTGGATTTTGCCGGGCTCCCCGCTCTGCCGGCATTGCCCGCTGACCTGGAGTTTCCGCACCTTGCTGCCAGGCTGGCGCGCTCCGGTGCGGATAGACATCTTGGCTTGCGAATGTCGCAGGCAGAAGACAATGATCCCGACTTGATCTATGAAACCAGCCCATCCCTGGACTTCAATCGTGCCGGGCTCGTGTACTTTCCGTCGTTTGTGGCTGCCGCGGAACGAGCGGCGTCAAATCGCTTCGGCAAAATGGCGCATCAATATGTTTTGCGCCGGCGAGATGTTTTGTTCTTTGGAAACCTCGATCTCAATGAACCTGTTGCGGTTCGAATTGCAGACTGGGTTGATACGGGGCAGAAGGTCAAAACTTCGCTGTTGCTAACCGGTGTGAACGAACGCCGGGTCTGCGAGGTCTTTTGTGAGTATGGAAAAATAAACTGAGAGCAGCCCCGTTTGTCGGCTTTCGGCCGCTAATTCGAAACGGCTTCCCCAGTTACCGCTGGTTCAGTGTCCGCCACTGGTTAAGCACCATGGCGTGGACTTGTTCAGCGCTGCGGCTGGAACAAACACGATCACGCAATAGCAATGGCCTTGGAAAGCCAACTTCCAAAAGGACCAATCCTATTTTGCTTCACGCACTCGAGATGTGCCGAGGTCCTGACGGCTGCATCAAAGGTTTCCAATGGCAGGGCCTTGCAGTTTACGACTGATATCCAGTCTAGTGTCAGGAACTAGCAAACCTGCTGCCAATTCCGGTGTCTGGTTGGAGGGGCGCAAGTAGCTTATGGGATTGTCCGTCAGGCCGGCATTTCAAGGGTGGCACCTCAATGAATTCACTTTCTGACCAACTTCAACTCAGGTACGGCGAAGAGGTTGACCTGAATGGTCTTGGCACTGAAGCAAAGTCGCTTGAAAGTATGTTGAAGCGTGGTTCTTGTCGTTTATTTCAGGATCGGCAAGTGGAGCCTGCGCTTTTCAGGCTGTTGTGCGCAGCGGCCCTGGCGTCGCCCACCAAAAGCGATCTTCAGCAGCGCGACATCATCATTGTTCGCGACGAGGCGATCAAGGAACGTCTCTTGCAATTGGCAGGTACGGCTGAGTGGCTCGGCAAGGTTCCGAACATTGCCCTCTTCTGCGGAAACAACAGGCGACAGCGACAGGTGCATGCGCTGCATGGGCGCCCTTTTGCAAACGATCATCTGGATGCGTTTTTCAATGCCGCCGTCGATGCAGGCATTGCGCTCGCGGCTTTTGTCACTGCCGCCGAGGCCGTTGGCCTTGGGTGTTGTCCAATCAGCGCCATTCGAAACGAAGCCGACAAGGTCAGCGAACTTCTGGCATTGCCGGATCACGTTTTTCCGGTTGCTGGGCTGGCATTCGGCTATCCCGTCAGGCCGACCCCGACCATCAGTCTGCGCCTGCCTCTTTCCGTAACCATCCACGAGGACTGCTATAGCGAAGACGAACCGGCACAAGTCATCGCCGGTTATGACACCAGGAGGGAAGCGCAACAGCCCTATGACCGTCAGCGTGCGACGGAAATCTTTGGAACAGCAATGACCTATGGGTGGTCGGAGGACAAAAGCCGTCAGTATTCCCTGCCTGAACGCGACGCTTTTGGAGCGTTCATCCGGGCGAAAGGCTTCAATCTCTCCTGACCCAAACCCGGGCACCTGCAAATAAGCGCGGCGATTCCAGGGATCTCAGGACGGATTTTCATTGCCTCGGGGTAACAAGGTTCACCATCAGGCGGAATGCGCCGGGAACAAGTTTTTCCATTTGATGATGCAGGATCAGCGCGCAATGGACATGCCGCCCGCGGCCAATGTCTGCGGCCAGAAGCGAGCCTTTGTGTGGTGCTTCGCCCGGATCCGACATTTGCAGCAAGGGCACATATTGCGGATCCCATGATTTTGCAAAGTAAAGCCCGCGCTCCTTGTGCCAGCCGGACCAGTCATCCGCCCCAATGACGTTGGGCTGGTTGAGAAGCGGATGCGTTGGGTCGAGGACGGTGACCTCAGCGGTTTCGTCAGTTACGCGCCAGCGCAGCGACGGTTGACCGATTTCAAGATGCGCCGGAGGCGTTGAGGCTGGCTGCCAGTTGTCCCATGGGCGATGGTAGAGCGTTAGCAGTGTGCCTCCGTTTGAAACCCAGCGGTGAAGGGCAGGCAGCGCCTCAAACACGTCGGAGCGCGACTTCATTGCGAAAATTCCGATGACAATGGTGTCAAACCGGGAAAGCGCCGCATCGGTTTCAAGATCGTTGCGGGAGATTTGGCTTACGTTCAAGCCAAGCTGTTGGAGCCAATAGTCGACCCGGTCATTGCCACCGCCGGCATATCCAATTCGGGCAGATGTTGTGCCTGCGTCAACGACCCGTATCGAGACCTTTGCGGGCCGGCACAAGGATCTGGGCGGAAGATCATCCCGTGTGATGGTCTGAATGCTCACGGCGGGTATATCGTCAAGGAGCAGAGGCAGATGATAAAGCCCCCGGAGAGATTGCCCGGCGCTGCAACATCAAACCCGGTTTCGGTGCTGCTGACAGTCCAGCCCTCCAGAGCATCCAGCGTTTTTGAGGCGTCTGGCGACGAAACGTTGCCGAGCCTGATGGGCTTTTTTTGACCGCGGCGGAAAGGTTCAAGACAACTGAGGATGGTGTCAGGTCGGCACTTCGTTCAGGCAGGACTTGTGGCGGTATGTCGAACGGAATGAGGGTCCTGCTTTTGACGCCGTGAGTTGTCAGCTCGAGTTTCAGGCATGGCGCTTCCGGTTGATCGGGAAGATATCGGGAAGGGTAAGGATCGCTGATTGGGGCATTGACGGTTCGGATCGAATTCAGGTCACCTTCCCAGTGATCTGGGAGGTGGAGCAACAGATCAAGTTGTTCGGCTTCGCCTTGATCGATTTCGGTCGAGACTGATGCCTGGTCGGTAGGCTTAAGGGTATCTTTTTCAAGCCAGCCATAGCAATCAACCTGGGCTGCCACCCGAATAAGCGTTGAGAGCTGGCTTTCCTTTCGAGCAACCCTGTGGCTATGCACCGGCGAGATATCTGGAGCGGCTGCTCGCAATTGAGAGAGGGCAGCGCTTGCGTGTTTCAAAATGGCTGAAGCGTCGGGGAAGGCGCTTAATGCTGCTTCGATTTCCAACTGGGCTTTGGTCAGTTCAGGCGTGCTGCCAAGGTCTTTCAGAGTTGATGGCAGGCCAGCCTCCAGGGACGCTTTACCATCTGGCAAATTGCAGACTTTAAGGTGGAGCGGCCAATTGTGTTCGCGGCCTTTGGGAATCCATCGCCCCATGCCCTGGCTCTTGTGAAATGCCCGGCTTTGTTCACCGAGCTGAAAGAAGGTCGCGCCGGTGACGGGGTCGCGGCCATGGCCCGAGACTTCGATCGTAGCCGGTGGCGGTGGCAGGTCGTCATCATAAGACTGTCCCGCGCCCGACCATGCAGGCAAATACATTTTGGAAACCTGCCACACCGGGTAACTGCTTTCGGTATAGGCAGGGTCGGCGGCCAGTTCCATTGCTTCCTCCGCCGCCTGGGTCATGGCCCGATGGTGGCCGTGCTGTCCCGGCACATCAAGAAAGGTCGGGCAAATGATGTCAGGCCGTTCCTCACGCAGAATGTCGACGAAACGTTTCAAGGTGCGCTTGTGGTCCCAGGTCTGCAAGGTGTCGGTTCCCGACTTGGAAAACCCGAAATCGAAAATCGTGTCATCAGGTGTTTCCGACAGCCAATAAAGGCGCATGTTGAGAATGTCGGCAGCCTGCTCCATCTCCGCTGTACGCAGAACCCCGAGTGCGGCACCTGCCTCGCGCCCCATGATATTCTGTCCGCCTTCACCGCGTGTCGAACAGGCGTAGGAAAGATCTATGCCGTGGTTGAGGCTGAAACTTGCCAGCATCTCGGACGTCTCGTCGTCCGGATGAGCACCGGTATTCATGAAAGACACGACCGAGCGCAACGGGATCAGAGCGCGCCAGAGCTGAACCAGAAATGGGTCGTCCTTCTGCCGGGATATCCGGTGCAGATCAGTCAATGGCATGGATGTGTCCTCAGGTTCAAGAAACGGTAATTGGAGTGAAGGCGCTGTGCAGGACCAGTGATGCCGCACCGAGCGTAGCGGTCAAGCGCCCACACGTGCCGCGTTGCAGCCTTGGCAGCAAATTGTCGTTGCGATTGGCAATCGACGCGGACGGAAGCGGGCAGTTTGAAATCAGGTGGTCGATGAGTTCAGGCGGCATGGCGCCACCCAGAATGATAGTCTGCGGGTCGAGCAGGTTTTCAAGCGTCAGAACTGCGTGTCCCAAAGCGTTTGCTGCTCTTTCAAGCCAGTCTGCCAATCGCTGATCTTGGGTGCTGAAGAGCTCTGAAATCCCGTCGAGATCTATCGGTCCCTTGCTGCCGATATATGTCTGAATGGAATCCCGGCTGAGCAAGCTTTCCAAGGGAGCAGGACCATTTGGCCCGGGGAAGGGAATATGGCCGACTTCTCCGGCATTTCCGAATGCCCCCGAAACAAGCCTGCCATCCTGGACAATGCCGAGGCCAAGTCCGCGGCCGAAATAAAGAAACGCATAGCAGCCGATGCCTTGTGCAACACCGGTCAGGCTTTCGGAAAGCGCGGCGGCATTCGCGTCGTTGGAGAGTTCGACAACGCCTCCGAGCGTCTCCTTGAAAAGGCTCTGTGCGTCGGTGTTTTCCCAGCCCTTGAGGTCGGAGCTGCGCCCAGAAAGACCCGTGTCACCAAACGGTCCAGGCATGACGATGCCACTTCCAAGGATGGCATCCAGTGAAATGGGCGATGATGCGATCATGGTGTCGCGCAGCCGAAGCACATGATCGCATACGGCTGTGGGCGAATTGTCTTCAAGCGCCGTGCGCTGCGTGCTGATCTGTGCCCCGGAAAGATCGACAAGAGCGGTGAAGATGGCATCGGGCCTGATTTCAACACCGAAAGCATAGGCGCCTTTGGGGTTCAGACCGTACAAGACGGCAGGCAGGCCACGACCCGAAACTCTTGTTCCCTTTTCTTCGATAAGGCCATCTGCCAGCAATTCAGCGATTATGTTGGACGCGGCCTGTGTCGTCAGTCCGAGCGAACGGCCGATTTCGGCGCGGCCCATCGTGCCCGCGGCCTGAATGCTGCCAAGGACCGCCTGCCGGTTACGGTTCCGGCTACGCAACGGGTTGGACCCTCTGATTTGCGTCTCGACTTTCATGTTCGATCTAATAACTCAAGAAAATTGACAATTCAATTTATTTGACTTAATCAATTTTCATGTAGGCGGCAAAGACCGTCCCTCCAGACCAAGCGTGCACGCATCCAGACGGGAGCATCAGCAATGTCAAAATACATGAAGCGCATGGCGCTGAGTGGGTTAACCGCTCTGGCCACCTTGTTCGGCAGTTCTGCAATGGCTGTCGAGATCGAATATTGGCAGTATTTCTTCGACGCACGAGTTGATGCGATGGAGCAGCTGATCGAAAAATTCGAGGCCGCCAATCCCGACATCACAGTGAAGATGACCCATTTTCCGTATGCGGATTATCGCACCAAGGTTGCGGCGGCCATTCCGGCCGGCGAGGGACCGGACGTTGTGCAGCTTTTCTATGGCTGGCTAAACGACTACATCGAGGCGGATCTCATCCAGCCGTTGCCGAAAGACCAGTTTGACCCGGTAGCCATCGATGCAGAATTTTTTCCGATGGTTCAGGCGATGAAGCGGGATGGCGCGTATTACGCTTTGCCGACCGCCGTGCGTTCTCTGGCACTTTTTTATAACACCCGGCTTTTTGATGAAGCGGGAATTGAAAACCCGCCCGAGACCCTTGAAGAACTTGTCGAAACCGCCAAGAAACTGACGAAGGTCGATGGTGCCGGCAATATCACACAGGTTGGCATTACCACCGGTATGACCGCGCAGGATCACCATTGGTGGCGCGAGGTCCTGGTGCGCCAGTTCGGTGGTGAGCCATACAAGGAAGACTACAAGACCGTAAACTACACGGATGATGCCGGGTTGGCCGCATTGAACTTCTATGTCGACCTGGAGAAAGAGCACAAAGTCACTCAGTCCGGTTTCATGGACGAGCCACAGGCGGCCTTCAAGGGCAACCGCGCCGGCATGCACATCGACGGTTCTTTCCGGATCGGATCTCTGAACAAGGTTCGCGGCCTCAAATGGGGCGTTGCGGAACTTCCAGCCGGGCCCGATGGCGCGAGGTCGAATTATTCGTCTTACTGGGTGAACGGCATCACCTCCAAGGCGGAAGGCGAGAAATACGACGCGGCCGTGAAGTTCCTGAAATACCTGACTTCCGACGAGGCAATGCAACTCTGGTTGGATGTTGTAGGTGAACTGCCGGCGAAGCCGTCGGTCGGTATGGTCGAGGCAAACGCGAATGATCCGACCTTCGGGCCGTTCATTCGTGGTTTGGCCTACGCCAACACCACCAAATTTGCCAATGAATCAGCACAACGCCAGGCAATGGTGGACATGGTTGCAAGGATCGATATTGAAGGTCAGGACCCGGCAGAGAGCCTGGCTGCAGCTGCTGCTGAAGAGCAGAAAGTCCTCGACGACTACTACAAGTAAGATCGTCTAAGCGAACGGACTGCCGCCTCGCGGCAGTCCTTTTTCCAACGATCGCACGGTGCGGCATGTCTGCCTACAAGAACCTCTCCATCAGGCAAAAGCAGATTGTATGGGCATGGCTGTTTCTGGCGATCCCTGTCCTGTTTTATGTGGTGATCCGTTTTTATCCGACGGGCACCGCTTTCGTGATTTCCTTTCAGGAGTGGAATCTCCTTGGCACGCGCACCTGGACGGGGCTGGAAAACTACGAGAAGCTCTGGAACGATCCGGTTTTCTGGAAGGTTTTCCGTAACACCTTTGCCTATCTTTTGCTCGGTACACCGGTCTCGCTGGTGATCAGCTTCGTGATCGCATATCACCTCGACAAGACACGTTTTCTGCACGGCTTCCTGCGGATGCTATATTTCCTGCCGTTCATGACATCAGCGGTTGCCATGGCGTGGGTGTGGAGGTGGTTCTATCAGCCTGTTCCGATCGGCCTTTTCAACAATTTGCTGGCTTCGATCGGCATCCCGCAAATCGAATTCCTGAATTCGACAACCAATGCCTTGCCGTCCATTCTGGCGCCTGCAATCTGGGCGGGCCTCGGATTTCAGGTCATTATTTTCATGGCGGGGCTGCGCGCAATTCCTGGAAGCTACTATGAGGCAGCCAAGATCGACGGTGTCGGCTGGTGGACGGTGCTCACCCGCATTACGTTGCCGCTCCTGAAACCCACGATCGTATTCATCGTCGTCTTCTCTTCAATCGGTTTCCTTCGGATTTTCGACCATGTCTTCAACATGACGACAAACAATCCGGGCGGGCCGCTCAATTCCACGAAACCGTTGGTTCTGATGATTTACGAAACGGCATTCAGCAGTTTTAACATGGGCTATGCCGCAGCACAGACCGTCGTCCTCTTTCTTATCCTGCTGGTGGTCAGCCTTCTTCAGCTTTGGATCCTGAAGGGGGACAATACGTGAGCCTTGCGACAAACCCTGGCCAGCTGCCACGTGCTTCGGTCAATGAGGTCTTTGCGACCCAGACCAAGAAACCTGCCAATATGGGTCAGATCTTGCGCTGGATGGTTCTGTTTCTCGGCGGCATTTTGATGATCGCACCGATCGTCTACATGATCTCGACGTCGCTGAAGTGGCCCCATGAAGTCTACAACGTCAATCTGATCCCGGAAGAGCCAACGATCGAGAACTACACTTATGTTCTTGAAGACGGACGCTTCTATCTCTGGTTCGTGAATTCCATCATCATTGCACTGATTACAACGGTGTCGAACCTCTTCTTCGACAGCCTTGTCGGATATACTTTGTGTAAATTCCGTTTTCCCGGCCGCTACATCGTCTTCATCGCCATCTTGTCGACGCTGATGATCCCGACGGAGATGCTGGTCATTCCCTGGTATACGATGAGCCAGGCTTTTGGCTGGCTCGACAGCTATTGGGGCATCATGTTCCCGGGCCTGATGACGGCTTTCGGCACGTTCTTGATGAAGCAGTTTTTTGAGAGCGTTCCGAATGATTTTCTCGAGGCCGCCCGCATCGACGGTCTGAATGAATTCCAGATCTGGTGGAAAATTGCCATGCCATTGGTCAAGCCGGCCTTGGCGGCTCTGGCGATTTTTGTCTTCCTGGGCAATTGGACTGCTTTTCTCTGGCCGTTGATCGTCACAAATTCAGTCGAGATGTACACGGTCCCGGTCGGTCTTTCAGGTTTTGGAGATGAAGTTGACGTTGCCTGGGAACTGATCATGACCGGGGCGGCGATTTCCACGATCCCGACACTTATCGTCTTTCTGATATTCCAGCGCTTCATTATTCGAGGTGTCGTTATGGCGGGGCTCAAGGGATGACCGGACCAGTCAAGGATACTTCTCAATTTCCTGATCCTGTCTACAAGGAAACCGTGCTTTCAGACCTCTTTGAGGGTGTGAAGGCAAACTATGCCGGGCACATGGCTGCCATCAACAAGGCCCATCTGGTGATGCTGTCGGAGACAGGCATTTTGCAGCCGGCGCAGGTGAAACCGCTCGCCTTTGCATTGTCCGAGATCGACGATGATGTTGATGTGGCGTCGCTGGTCTACACCGGCGAACATGAAGATTATTTCTTTTACGTTGAAGCGTTGCTGCGCCGGAAGCTCGGTGATCTTGGGGGCATGCTCCATACCGCAAGATCACGCAACGACATGGACCATACCTTGTTCAAGCTGGCGTTGAGAACGCGCATGGACAAGCTATGGGGGAAGCTGAGAACCTCGCCCGGACATTCATCAACAAGGCCGAGCGGGAAGCCGAAACCCTGATTGTTGCCTATACCCATGGTCAACCTGCTCAACCATCCACTTTCGGTCACTATCTGTGTGCGGCGCTGGAAGTTCTCCTTAGGGATATGGAACGTCTCGCACTTGCCATGGATACGATCGATCATTGCCCGATGGGCGCTGCCGCGATCACAACGACTGGCTTTCCGATAGACCGGCAGCGAACGGCCGCTCTACTTGGTTTCGAAGCTCCTGTGATGAACTCTTATGGTTGCATCGCGTCCGTTGACTACGTGACCGGTCTCTATTCGGCCCTGAAACTCGTTTATGTCCATCTCGGCCGTCTGATCCAGGATCTGGCATTCTGGTCTTCTTTCGAGGTCGGCCAGCTTTATGTGCCCAACAGCTTTGTGCAGATCAGCTCGATCATGCCGCAGAAACGCAATCCGGTTCCAATCGAGCATATGCGCCACTTGTCGGCCGTCACGGCAGGACGATGCGACGTCATGGTCGACACAATGCGAAACACACCCTTCACTGACATGAATGATAGCGAAGGCGAGGTGCAGCAAGCCGGATACGCGACTTTTGAGAGCGGGAGCCGGGTCCTGAGATTGCTGGCTGCGTTCGTTTCTGCGGCCCGGATCAATGAAGATCGGGTGCGCAAAAACGCAGATGCCGCCTGTGTCACCATTACCGAATTGGCTGACACGCTTGTGCGTGACGAGGGATTGAGCTTCCGGCAAGCCCATGAGATCGCGGCCGCTACGTCCAGGGGCGTACTTGCAGAAGAAACTGCGCTGAGAGACGGGTTCAACCATTTCAAAGCTGCTTTTGCCCAGGAAACCGGTCGTGATCCGAACCTGAGTTCCGATGGCTACAAAACCGCAGTATCTCCCGAGAGATTCGTTTCCTGCCGTGATCGGCTGGGCGGGCCTGCACCGCAGGCATTGCGTCATGCCCTTGTGAGTTATCGCGACCAGCTGTCCGCGCTTGCAAGCCGGCAGAGCGCGCGCAGACAGCGCTACGATGCAGCTGCAACCGCTCTTGACCAAACCTTTTCATCGCTTCTGGAGACTTGAACCCATGGCGAACCTGTCATTGCACAAGCTGACCAAGTCCTATGGGAAGGTTGAAGTCTTGCACGGCATCGACCTGGATATCAAGGATGGCGAGTTTGTTGTTTTCGTCGGCCCGTCCGGCTGCGGCAAATCCACCAGTCTGCGCATGATCGCCGGTCTTGAAGACATAACCGCCGGCGAAATTCGGATCGGAGACCGCGTGGTCAATAATCTGGAGCCGAAGGACCGCGACATTGCGATGGTCTTCCAGAACTACGCCATCTATCCGCATATGACTGTTCGCAAGAACATTGCTTTTGGCCTCTGGACGTCGAGCCTGAGCAAGGCAGAAAAGGCAAAGCGGATTGAGGATGTTGCCCGCATACTGGACATGACCGACTTGTTGGAGCGAAAGCCCTCGCAGCTTTCGGGTGGTCAGCGTCAGCGTGTGGCAATCGGTCGTGCCATGGTCCGCCAGCCGGCCGTGTTTTTGTTCGACGAACCGCTGTCCAATCTCGATGCGCAATTGCGGACCCAGATGCGGCTGGAAATCAAGAAGCTTCATCAGCAGGTCGGCAATACAATTATTTTTGTGACGCACGATCAGGTGGAAGCCATGACGCTTGCGGACCGAATTGTGATTATGAAAGACGGCCATATTCAGCAGGTCGGAACGCCGGAAGAGGTCTTCTATTCGCCCGCAAATACTTTTGTGGCCCAATTTATCGGCGCGCCATCCATGAACATGATCAATATCACTGGCGGCGGCGAGGAGATAAGGCTGAAGAGCGGTGGCAGCATCAATCCAGGCAAGACAACCCAGGACGGGCGTGAGATGCTTTTGGGTGTTCGGCCGGATGACCTGACCATTGAGACAGATAACCCGATTGTCACCGGTAAGGTGGTGGTTCGCGAACCACTCGGTTCTGAGACCCTGATTTATGTGAACGGACCTGACGGCGAGATCGTCGCGAAAGTACCGGGCAAGAGTGGCGTCTTGGTGGGTGATGATGTCAAGCTCGGAGCAGCGCCGGAAACGCTGCATTTTTTCGACACTGAAACCGGAGCCGCGTTGTTGTGATGCTGCACTCGGACACATCAGCCCAGGTCTTGTGCATCGGGCGGATCTATTGCGATCTGGTATTTGCCGGCATTCCCAGAATGCCGAGCCTTGGGTCCGAAGTCTTCGCTGAAGGTGTTTCACTGCATGCAGGTGGCGGTGCATTCAATACGGCAGCCGCCTTTGCCGCGCTCGGCTGGCAAACTGCGCTAAGCGGCGTGTTACCGGCAGCCCCTTTTGAGACAGTGATCCTGCAGGAAGGACGGGAAAGAGGGCTGGACCTTTCCACGTGCACATCGGCCGCCCCCAATGCTTCGCCACAAATTACTGTTGCGATACCTCTTCAAGGGGACAGATCTTTTTTGAGCCAGAAATCCGGTGCCGCCTTTCCGGCTTTGAACTCGTCTGTTCCTGGCTTCAGGTCAATCAAACACTTGCATATCGGTGAGCTGAAAAGCCTCTGTGAGAACCCTGATGTGCTTGGAGTCGCCCGTCAGGCTGGCTGGAGTATTTCGCTTGATTGTGGTTGGGACGACGCATTGTTGGCACGGGGCGCAGAGGTGTCCAGCCTCGTTCAGGCCGTTGATGTTTTCCTGCCGAACCAGCGCGAATTCGCAACATTGGAAGCTTCAGGTCTTCAGACCGGCGGCGGGCCGCTTGTTGTTGTCAAGGAAGGTGCGTCCGGTGCAACGGCAATTCGCGCTGAAGGGTCTGTCCATGCTGCAGCAAACAGAGTTGAGGTGATTGATGCCACTGGCGCAGGTGATGCCTTTAATGGCGGCTTCCTGTCTGCCTGGCTAGCCCGGGAAGATGTGGCTTCCTGTCTGGCAATCGGCAATCGGTGCGGTGCTCAAGCGGTCCAGTCTTCCGGTGGCGCGGCCTGGTCCGTCGGCAACGAGCTGGCGTCCTGACCAGACTGCGAGGTATCTCAGCCGGCTGATCAGGACGCGAGCGCATTTTCAAATTCGTGCAAGGTTCTGGAAGGTTCATTTGCCAGCCACTTCAGATAAGTGCCATAGGCCGAACCGGAGACCTTGTCGGCCAGATGTTGCAGTTCTTCCTTACAAATCCAGCCTTGGTGGTAGGCAACTTCCTCCGGGCAGGCGATTTTCAAACGCTGGCGCGATTCAAGTGTCTGTATGAACGAGGCAGCATCCAACAGGGACTGAGGAGTGCCTGCGTCAAGCCAGGCAAAACCTCTCCCCAGCCTTTCGACGTTCAGTCGGCCGCGGTTCAGATAGGCTTTGTTGATGTCTGTGATCTCAAGTTCGCCTCTGGCAGAAGGTTTCAGGGATTTTGCGACGTCAACGACATCTGCGTCATAAAAATAAAGTCCGGTAACTGCCCAATCGGTTCGCGGTTGGGTGGGTTTTTCGATGATTGAGACGGCTCGATAGTCGGTGTCGAACTCAACCACGCCATAGCGTTCCGGATCGTGGACCTGATAAGCAAAGACCGTTGCACCTTGCGACTGCTTTCTTGCTGAAAGCATTTTTTCCGGCAGCCCCTTACCGAAGAAGATGTTGTCTCCGAGAATGAGTGCGGAGCGATCTCCGGCGAGAAAGTCCTCCGCTATCAGGAATGCCTGAGCGATGCCTGAAGGATGGTCCTGAACAGCGTATTGCAGCTTGATCCCCCATTGATGGCCATCTCCGAGCAGGCGCTGAAAGCCGCCGATGTCCTGTGGGGTGCAGATCACAAGGATTTCCTTCAGTCCGGCGAGCATCAATGTCGTCAGCGGATAGTAGATCATCGGTTTGTCATAGACCGGCAAGAGCTGTTTGGAGCTGGCCAGGGTGATGGGATAAAGACGGCTGCCTGAGCCGCCGGCAAGAACAATACCCTTCATTGCGCAACCTTCCTGGATCGGGGCAATGCCTGCAGCACATCACCGATACTTTGCTCTATAGGGGGGAACTTCAGTCCGAAGGTATTCTGGAATTTGTCCATGCTGAGTACGGTCCGCAATGGTCTTGTGGCAGGAGTTGCGAATTCGGTCGTGGCAGCTGCGCTGACCTGACAGGTTGGGCCGTACAATTCACTGGAGAGGGCGACTACCCTTTTTGCCCACTGAAAGCGGGACAGGGGCTCCGGGGCCGCCAGATGATAGGTGCCGGACAGGTTGGTCCAATCCGTGTTGTCGAGCTGGCGGATAAGATCTGCCAATGACTTTGCCAGGTCTAGTGCCGACGTTGGATTGCCGACCTGATCGGCCACGATACGAAGTGGACGGCCTTCGACAGCCATAGAAAGCAGCCAGGAAACGAAATTCGATCCGAAAGGCGAATAGAGCCATGCCGTTCGAAGCACGATGTGTTTCGGGTTGAGACGGCTAACGCTGTTCTCGCCTGCCAGCTTCGACATGCCGTAGGTATTGACCGGGTTTGTGCGATCAGTCTCGTCATACGGTGATCGCTTTTCACCATCGAAAACGTAGTCGGTTGAGATGTGAATGATCGGTATGTCGTGAACTGCGGATATCTGAGCAAGGTTTCCGGCACCGACGCCATTCACGCTGTGTGCGTCATCTGGAAAGCGTTCGGCATCGTCGACGCTGGTATAGGCAGCGAGATTCAGGACGAAGTCCGGCCGCAGCCGGTCAATGATCGCGCTACATCTTTGAGCCTTGGTGACGTCCAGCGTGTGTCTGTCGAAGAAACAGAACTCAAGGTCGGTTGCAGCCGCAGAGGCAACTTTCAAAGACTTTGAAAGTTGGCCGTTTTTGCCGGCAACCAGAACCCTGGTTCTCACTGTCATGCTGTGGCTCTGCCGGAAGCGGACAGCGCCGGGATTTGATGGGGTAGATAGTTGGCCTCGGGTTTCTGGTTCAGATACCAGCGAATGGTATTCTCGATACCCTCCTTGAAGTCGACTTCCGGCTTCCACCCAGTTGCGACTTCGACCTTTTGCGGGTCAACGGCATAGCGCCGGTCATGCCCAGGCCGGTCAGTGACGAAACGGATCAGATGTTCGTGTGGAGCCCTTTCGGGAACGAGTTTGTCGAATGTCCGGCAAATCAGACGAACCAGGTCGAGATTGCAGACTTCGTTGCGGGCTCCAATCGCATAGGTTTGTCCCGGTCTCCCACTTTTCAGAACCATTTGAAGAGCGCGAGCATGGTCCGAAACGTGAATCCAGTCCCGGGTCTGATGTCCGTCGCCGTAAACCGGAAGCGTCCATCCGTTCCTTGCATGCTTGCAGACCAGCGGGATCAGCTTTTCGGGATATTGTTCAGGGCCGTAATTGTTGGTGCAGTTGGTAATGATCGACGGGATCTCGATATGTGCGGCACCAGGCGCGAACCAAGTGATCCGACGCGGCCTTGCTGGCCGCGTATGGTGATGAGGGATTGTAAGGTGTGTCTTCCTTGAAAATACTGTTGCCGCTTAGGTCTGCAAGATCTCCGAACACTTCGTCCGTCGAGACATGCAGGAACCGGAAAGACTCTGCTTCTGAGCTCTTGAGCGATGCGAGGAATTTTCTGATTGCCTCCAGCAGCACCATCGTACCCTTGATGTTCGTTTCCACGAAGTCGGCTGCATTTTCGATCGATCGGTCGACATGGCTTTCAGCGGCAAGGTTCAAAACGGCAGATGGGTTATAGCGTCGGAGAACTCGATCAACCTTCCCGAAATTACAGATGTCCGCCTGAACGAGGGTGTAGCGTGGGTTCCGGCTGAGCTCGGCAACGGCCTTGGTGTTGGCCGCGTAGGTGAGTTTGTCGAGCACGATGATTTCATCATCGGAATGTTCAAGCAGGTGTCGGCACAAAGCTGTGCCAATAAAGCCGGCTCCTCCGGTGATCAGGATAGGCATTCGGACACCTCGGTCATGTCAGCAAACGTAAATACGGGTGGCAGGGCAGTGAACTTGGGAAGGTCTCTGTCCCTGTCAGACAGGAAGGCCGGGTCGTTGCCGAGTTGCCAGTCTATGGCCAGGTCCGGATCGTCAAACCGTATCCCACGCTCGTATTGCGGGGCGTAGTTCGCATCGATCTTGTAAAGAACTTCTGTATTTGGCGAGAGCGTCGAAAACCCATGGGCAAATCCGGCCGGGACAAAGAGCTGATGCATGTTTTGAGCACTCAACACTCTGGTGACATGCGCGCCAAAGGTTGGTGACCCATACCGAATGTCCACCGCGACATCCAAGATCGATCCGCTGGAACAGCGAACGAGTTTAGCCTGTGCATATGGAGGCGCTTGAAAGTGGAGGCCGCGGACAGTTCCTTGCCGCCTGGAAAAGGACAAGTTGTCCTGGACAAAATCGGCAGCCACACCAAACGGCTCAAGAGCGGATCTGCTATAGGTTTCCGCAAAATGTCCGCGAGCATCCTGGTGACAGGCAGGCACAATGTGCAACACCTCGGCAATCTCTGTCGGCATCGCTTTCATGCGAGACCCCGCTCGACTGCCGGCTGTCGTGTTTGCTCGCTGATTTTCGCAGGTGTCGACGTGCGGGCACGCGACTTCGACACCTTTTGCAGCATTGATTGCAGTCGTAGGGTGCAGCCTGAGAGTTCAAAGCGTTCAACAGCGGTTCTTCTCGCGGCCCGGCGCATATCGAACCTGCTTTTGGGGTCGATTAGAGCTGAGCAAATCTCCTCGGCAAGTGCATTTGTGTCCCAGAAGTCAACAAGTGTTCCGTTGCGCTTGTGGCGGATCACTTCCTGAACAGGCGCTGTGTTTGACGCAATGACAGGTGCTTCACACGCCATTGCTTCCAGGAACGACCAGGACAGAACAAAGGGATACGTCAGGTAAACATGAGCAGCTGACACCTGGAACAGCTGAATGAGGTTCTGATGTGGAACCCGGCCCAGAAAGTGTGTGCGATCCTGCGGCAAACCTGTTTCTGCGACCAGTCTGTTGCGTAGTTCAGAACCTTTTCCCGATTGGTGGCCGTAGCTGACCCCGTCGCCTCCGGCAATGACAAACTGTGCCTCCGGGATTTGGGCGGCAACCTGGGCCGCTGCTTTGACGAATTGTGGAAAGCCACGATAGGGCTCAAGGCTGCGGGCAGCGAATGTGACGACGGGATCACCGGCAGTCATAAGCTGGCCATTTGGCAGGCGAAAACCTGCAACCGCGTCGGGGCGCGCCCGTAAAGTGTCTATCCCTTCGTGCTGTACGACGATCTTTGATTGGAATTCCTGCGGGAAGCGGCTTTTTTGCCAGGCAGTCGGACTGATGCCGACATCAATTTGCTCCAGCGTTGCCAGCTGAACCGCGTTGCGCAGTCGCACCGTTTGGCGATGCTGGAATGATACCTGTTCAGAGGGTGCAAATCCGAGATCGCCGCCTTGCGGTTGGAAATAGTATTCGCAGTAGCCAATAGCGGGGACGTCCGGCAGGGCATCCTTCACGAACATCATGCCCCCCAACCAATGTGGCCCATGACGAGGTCGGGCTTCCGGCCATTCAGGCTAAGCCTGTTCAGAATATCTGCAACTCTTCGACCAGCGACGATATAGGGTACGGATCCGCCGCCGGCGTTTTCGCCCGCTCCACCTTGTCTGCCTGAATTTTCACCATAACGGAAAACGCGCAGACCCGGCACCGGACGGTCCATGCTTTCGCAAATGAGCGTTGCGGTCCAACCATCGGAAATCAGGCGCTGGGCCAAGTGAACAAACTGGCCGGGCCCGTGCCGGTGCACAAACACGATATGCATGGATCGCCTCCGGTCAGAACCGGTTCATGTCAAGGCGCGGCGTCGCCCGCTGCAGGTCTGTTGCCCAAAGAACTTCGAGCTTGCGCAGCATCGCGAATGTCTCTTCAAGCGCTTGCAAATCCTTCTCGGATTGAACGACCTGATCCTGATTGACCTCATCTGCGGTCTTTATGTCGGCACAAAGCTGTTTGCCCTTGTCCGTGAGGCGGATGCGGGCCGAGCGCCTGTCGCGAGCCGATGCTGTGCGATCAACATATCCAGACTGAACCAGTTGCTTCAGGCTGTAGGATGCATTCGAGCCGAGATAGTGGCCGCGATCCATCAGATCACGAACAGAAAGATCATCGTCTCCGATAGTAAACAGCAGCATCGCGTGCGCGGGGGAAATGTCGTCTGCACCAATTCGAATGAGATCGATGCGCAAGCGATCGAGATATCGTCGGTACATTCTTTCGATAATTCTTACGAGATCAAAGTGATTTACATGCGGGGTTTGGGGAGCACTCTTATTCCTGTTTGTGTCGATCGATCTGCTGCCATTTTCCTCAACTCTAGGTTTAATAGTCGTCGTGTGGCCATTTATGCCAGACACCGTCTCTTTAAATATATCGTGCATGTGCCCCGAACTCCCGCCAATATTCGAACTAAATTCGAACTAATCTCATCGCTAAATTGCTCCCTTTCTATGCACTTCAGCGCATTCATTGTTTTTAATTTTAACTTTCTACTACTCGTCAATCGATCGCCACAATTAAAGGCGTTAGTTGACTCGATTTAATCTATAGTCATTCATCATTACTAGGGAAAAGATGTGTCGTTTTCTGGGCAAATTTGATTTTTTTCGCACTTGCGAACACATCTATCGGTTGAATATTTGGGGAATTGTAAATGGCTGAGCAATCAATACCGGCCGCTATTGATCCGTTTCGCCTCATCAGAGAGGCCAGGGTCACCTTTGCAACCGGTTTGGCTGTCGCTGCGATTTTGAGCGGGTTCATCACGCTTTTACAGTTGGTGGTTCCGCTCTTCATGCTCCAGGTCTATGACCGTGTCCTGAACAGTCGGAGCCTCGATACGCTCAATATGCTTCTGATCATTGCAGTTGCAGGCTTGGTGCTCTTTGCAATTCTAGAGTTCATTCGAAGTCAGATTTTCCAGATCATGGGCAGCGAGCTGGTCCGTCGCCTCAATCTGACGGCGATCGAGGCGGGTGTGAAATCCTCCCTTGAGAAAGGAGGCAGCATGGCTTCCGAGGTGCTGCGTGATCTCAATGACCTGAGGACTTTCATTACGAGTAATGCAATCAGCGCACCGCTTGAAGCCATGTGGGTACCATTGTTCCTGATCGTGTTGTTTGCGCTGCATCCATTCTATGGTCTGCTGGCGGTTGTCTCGGCCGTCACGCTTATCGGTCTCAATCTTTTGTCCGACATGCTCACCCGTCCCTTGTTGAAAGAAGCGAGCACGGCCAACCTGCAGAACGTTGCGACCATCGGATCAACGCTCCGTCATGCTGAAACAATCGACGCGATGGGGTTGATGCCGGCTCTCGCGAGACGGTGGCGCAAGGGTCAATTGCACGCAGCCGAGTTGATGGCCATGGGCAGCCGGCGCGGCAAGGCCATTCACGCTCTAACCCGTAGCATAAGGTTCGGTATGCAGATCGCCGTTTTGGCGCTAGGTGCTGATCTTGTCATCAAGGGGGAGGTCACTGCCGGTACGATGATTGCCGCAAGTATCATCATGGGCCGACTGCTGACCCCATTCGACAACATGACTGAAAACTGGCGCCAATGGGTGTTCGCCCTGACGGCCTGGAACAGGGTTCGAGACGTCCTTGAGAATCACTCCTCGCTGCGTCAGACCGTGCCAACGCCGCCCAGTCAGGGGGCGCTCAAGGTTGAGAAGCTGGTCTTCGCGCCACCAAATGCGCCGGTTCCGGTGATCAAAGGCATTTCGTTTTCTCTTGAACCTGGTGAGGTTCTTGGCGTCGTCGGTGCTTCTGCCGCCGGAAAATCGACGCTCGCCCGCCTGCTTGTCGGTGTGCTCCAGCCGACAACAGGCGGGGTCTTTCTGGACGGAAACAATGTCTACCTGTGGGAGCGGGCTTCTTTCGGTGCCATGGTCGGATATCTGCCGCAGTCGGTGTCTCTGCTGGACGGGACCGTGAGAGACAACATCTCGCGCATGTATGAAGCCGACCCGCAGATGGTGATCGACGCAGCGCGCTCGGCGGGAGTGCATGAGATGATCGGCCGGATGCCGCTGGGTTACGACACGCCCGTCGGCGACAATCGCTACACGCTCTCCGGCGGTCAGAAGCAACGTGTTGCACTGGCGCGTGCTCTCTTTGGAGGGCCACGCTTGCTGGTGCTCGATGAGCCCAATGCAAATTTGGATACCGAGGGAGAGGTCGCTCTGCTTCGCGCCATTGCAGAGGCAAGAGCAAATGAGGCCATCGTCATCGTGATCGCGCACAGGCCGGCTATAATGGAAGTTGCCGACAAGATCCTTGTGCTCGAGGACGGGCGCGTCAGCCAGTTCGGTGACCGAACGGATGTTGTCAGCAGTATCACACGGCGCTTGCCTACGCCTGCAGCCAATCGGTCTCTGCCCGGCAGTGGAGAGGTCGCATAATATGTCAGAAGACCAAAGTCAGTTACAAACCAGGCCGGCGTCCAAAGAGCCCGTCGAAGCATATTGGAAGTCGGGGCTTACGGCGGATGACGCGCGTCCACCGAGCCTGAAGAAGCCCTTGCTGGCTGCCGTACTGGCGGTGACGATCGGGTTCGGCGGTTTTCTTCTTTGGGGCTTCACTGCCGATCTGGACAGTGCAGCTGTCGCAACCGGCAGCGTGATTGTTGACAGCAAGCGAAAAACCATCAGCCACCTGGAAGGCGGGATCCTGCGACGATTGCTGGTTCAGGAAGGCGATTTTGTAGATGCCGGACAGCCTCTGGTGGAGCTGGACGATACACGCGCACGGGCGGAACTTGCCCAGTTGCGCGGCAAGCGCGTCAGCCTGCTCGCTATGTTGTCCCGCCTGAGGGCCGAACGGGACGGGGCGGAAGACATCAACTTTCCCAAGGAGCTTTTGGAAAGTGATGCTCCGTTGACGCAAGACGTTCTTACTGCTGAAAGCCGGTTTTTTGAAAAACGGCGTCAGGTCTACGAGGGAAAGCTCTCCTTTCAGCAGAAGGAAATCGAACAGTATGCCGCGCAGATTGAAGCCACTCAGGCGCAGATCGAAGCCACGGGGCAACAGCGTGCGCTGCTTGAAGAGCGGGTCGCAGCGTTGACCTCGCTTGTAGAAAAGGGATTTACCTCGAAGGCCATGTTGAGTGATGTCCAGCTCGAACTGAGCGAGATGATTGGAGACGGCGGTGAATTCATCGCGCAGAAAGCGCGTGCCGAAAAGACGCGGCAGGGGGCGGAAGTGGCGCTGCTGCAGGCCGAGCAGGAGTGGCAAAGCGAGATTGCCAGCAAAATCCTCGAAACGCAGCTTGATCTCAATCTTACTAACGAGCAGATCGTATCCGCGAAGGATGTTCTCGACAGGTTGGTGGTCAATTCACCTCAGGCCGGAATTGTCTCCGATATTGAAACACGCACGCCAGGCGGTGTCATCGAGCCAGGTAAGGCGATTATGGATATCGTGCCGCGTGACGAAAAGATGCTCGTCGAAGTGCGCATGAATCTCAATGATATTGATTCTGTGAGCGTAGGTTCTGAAGCGCGTATCAGGTTGACCGCTTACAACAGGCGCAGTGCCAGTCCGCTTGTCGGAGAGGTGACCTTTGTGGCCGCCGATCAGACTGTCGATCCGCAGACGCAGGCTGCGTTCTACGTTGTGCGGGCGGAGGTGACGCCTGATGCATTGCAAGGGAGGCCTGACCTGGCACTTTACCCGGGTATGCCAGCCGAGGTGCTCATTGTTCGGCGCGCCCGCAAAGCAATCGAATATCTCGTCGAGCCAATTTCGGACAGCCTCAATCGCGCCTTCAGAGAAGATTGAACGGCCGTATTCTCCCTGGTTTCCAAAGTACAGGCGCCAGCCTTGTCACGAGTGCCGGCATTGAAGGCCTTGCGGACGTATCGCAATGCAGCATCAAGTTGATTGTCTGCAGCTAGAAGATGCAAACTTTGGTTGTAATTTAAAGTATAAACTTGCCTCAGATAACGATGAGATTTGCCAAAAATCACACAAATATCTGAAAAATATAGATAAAAAATACAATCTATAAGAGCGTGGTTGGTTTATTTGATTTTATTTTGAAATTCAAAACAAAAATTGAATAAGTTCATCGTATTTTTAAAGTATAGAACTGAATAATTTGATTTTAATTTCGTTTATTCAAACTATTGCCTTATTTTTTTCACTATTCTTCTCTTTGCTATCAGTAATAATTGTGTATTGTCAGTGCTGCATAGCGAAAGGCGGTCGTTGTGCAGTGCGGTGTGCCGCGGTTCGCGGGACGTCATTTCAACGAGGCAAGTTCAGGAGTTTGCAATGGCTACAATTGAAGGCAGCGCCTTCCAGGATTTCCTGCAAGGTACCAATGCCCAAGACTTTATTTTCGGCTTGGGCGGATCGGACATCATTCTCGGTGACGAGGGCGATGACTTTCTGTTCGGTGGGAACGGCGGTGACGTGATCGCCGGCGAAGATGGCGCCGACAAAATCTTTGGTCAGGGTGGCGAAGACGTCATTCTGGGTGGAGATGGCAGTGACACGATCTTCGGTGGCGGTGGTTCCGACTACATTGAAGGCGGTGACGGCGGCGACATCATCTTCGGTGGCGAAGGTACCGATCTGATTGATGGCGGCGCAGGGAACGATGTGATGTTCGGTGGTGGTAACCACGACGTCTTCGTGTTCACCGGTGGCGGTGGCAATGACATCGTGATGGACTTCCAGGTGGGTGATCTGGTTCAGATCTCCAATAACATCAACAGCACCGGCGTTTCTTCTGCTGCTGATGTTGCCGCACGTGCGACGCAGGTGGGCAACAACACGGTCATTGATCTGGGCAACGGCGACACCGTGACGCTCAACAATGTCGATGCCGATGAGCTTCAGAACAATCCTGAAGGCTATATCGTCGTCTCCTGATAAGCCACGTCCCGGGCGCGCGGTTATCCGGGCGCCCGAGCGGCGGTTTCCGGCCCTGGGCCTGCGCCGCTTTTGCAGACCCTCAATCGAAGGATACAGATGCTCGAGACGCTGGGCAAATACGCCGAGGCGGACTTTGAGTCGCCGCAAATCTATCAATTGACGTCGGGGGTCTGTCTTCTTGTGTGGGATCCCCCTCATCAGGTGAATGCAGCTCCACGGCTTGAAGAGCAAACCACAAGCTCATTCGGTTCTATCGCAAGCGTCAGGCTTGCGCGTCTGGATGGTCGATCGCGTATCGTCTGGGCCTTCTCCTTGAAGGAAAAGTCCAGGCTGGATCTCAAACTGACGGCTGGCGCAATCGGTTCCGAGGCTCGTTTGGCGGTAGATGTTACCCAATCGGTGCCGGCGGCCGATGCCTTTGCCATTACGAATGGTCTCAGTCAGGCCGCCTGTGCGGTTTTCGTCACGACGTTTCTGAATGCCTGGTCAGGCATGTTCCGGCTGTCACGGTCACGCAGGTTTGTCGATTTTGCGCGCGAGCTTCTCCGCTCTGTCAATGATACGCCTCCGGTTGTCGAGTTTGTAGCGAGTGTCGGAACAGTGCACATTCTCGAGACGTTGCTCAATAGCGATAGTGCCGAAATCCAAACTGCTGTTTTGATTGGAGATTTTGGCATTCAGCGTCTTGATGGCGCAGGCTGCAACGTTCCCCACAACAACGGCAGGAACAGACTGTATCTCGGCTCAGTTGAGCTTCATCAGCGCCCGCAAAACGGGTTTCTCGTACTTGCCGGGGCGTGGGGCCTCGCCATTCGCAGAATGGCGGTTGAAAACGCTGGACGCTCGCTAAGCTCCTGGTGGGGGACCAATTCCCGGAAGCTGCCGGAAGTGCGGGACTACCTCATTGCCGAAATCGGAAAACGGTCCGAGGAGGCCGAGGCGGCTGTTTTGAATATGCAATCAAATGAACCGCTGGCAGCGCGACGCCATGGATCGCTTGCTGAATCGACATCCTTCTGTTCAGTCGAAACGGCACTGGCCGGAGAGGCCGGAGTTCTGGTCGGAGGGTGGATGCGAGATCCCGGAAAGACCTATCGCGGGATCGATATTCTGTCTGGTACCGATGCTCCCATTCCACTGGAGCTTATGACGTTTGACGGTGTCCTGCCGGAAACGCAGGGTGGATACGCAATCAAGCGATTTGTTGCCTTTGCGCCGGTCGGCGGCTCATTGCGGCTCAATCTTCAACCCCGTTTCGAACTCAGGCTGGCCTCCGGCGAGCGGGCTTCGCTGGTCCCGCCGCCACAGCCGAGCGACATTTGCGAAGTCAGGGCAAAAGCACTTTCCGTGGCAACTCCTCGGCACATGAGCGATGAAGTCGTGTCCGGTTGCCTGTCGCACATTCTGTCCGAAATCCAGGAGCGCTTTCGTCATTCGGTTGGAGCGCCCAAGGAGATTACGTTCGGAGCGATGCTGACGAATCCGACGGTTTCAATTGTCATTCCTCTCTACAAGGTCTTCGACTTCATCAAGGCCCAGCTGGCTACCTTTTCAACGGACAGCTGGCTCGCGGAAAATGCGGAGATCATCTTCGTGCTCGACTCGCCACAGCAGGTCACGCACGTTGAGGATCTGCTCGCTGGCTTTCATCTGCTCTATGGATTGCCTTTGCGCCTTGTGGTCATGGAACGCAACGGCGGGTACGCCCTTGCCTGCAATGCCGGCGCGGAGGCCGCACGTGGTCGTTATCTTGCCATGATCAACTCCGATGTCGTGCCGATCGAGGCAGGCTGGCTGGAACAGTTGTGCGCCAGCCTGATGATGGACGAGCAGATCGGGGCTGTCGGCGGCAAGCTGCTATACGCAGACAATGCAATCCAGCACGCAGGCCTCAAGTTCATTCAAGACGACAAGGGGCGCTGGTTCAATCACCATTATTTCAAGGGTTTTCCGAGGCAGTTTCCCGAAGCGAGCTCCTCACGTGAGGTGCCCGGCGTAACCGGTGCTTGCATGGTTTTGGCGAAGGAAGATTTCGATGCCGTCGGAGGTTTCACCAACGACTACATTGTCGGTGACTACGAAGACAGTGACCTCTGCTTGAAACTCAGGAAGCTGAACCGGAAGATTTGCTACATCGGCGACGCCGAGCTCTACCATTTCGAGCGGGTCTCCATCCGCAAGAACGATGACTACACCGGCGGTGTCGCCTCTCAGTACAATCGCTGGCTTCATCAATCGCGGTGGGAAGAGGACATCGTAGCGCTTATGGGGGCTGCGGCCCTGCGTGAAGAAGGATCAAGAGCATGAATTCGCCGGTTCTCATTCGGGATACGGCGGGTTTGTTGCCTGTCGCGCTTAGCGGAGAACGGCTTGCCGATCTACAGGCTTATGTTCTGCGCAATCGGTTCCTTCCGGTGCCGCCGAGCGAAGACAATTTTGTCGGCGACGGAGATTATCTCGCCATTGGGACCGAATTCCTAGGGCACTTTATCGAGCTTGGCGGACTGAGGGACCACGAGAAGGTGCTGGATGTCGGCTGCGGCATTGGCAGAATGGCAGTTCCACTCACGCAGTTCCTCGATCAGGCCAAGGCACGTTATGTCGGTTTTGATCCGGCTTCTGCGGGCATCCAGTGGTGTACGCGAAATATTTCGTCGGTCTATCCGAACTTTCGGTTCGCGCATCTTGATGTTGCCAACTCGCTCTACAATCCCGAAGGCTATATCCGAGGCAGCGAAGTGGCCTTGTCGTTTGCGACCGGTGCTTTCGATTTTGCCATCATGACGTCCGTCGTCACTCATCTGCCGGCGGAAGAAATTGGACCTTATTTCAAGGAAATCTCGCGCCTTCTGGGCAAAGGCGGACGCTTGTTCGTATCTGCGTTCGTTATGCTTCCGGACAAAAACTCAGACGCCAAGCCGCGCATCACTTTTCAACGGGCGGGTGAGGGACCCGCCTGGTTTGCCGATGCAAAGGAGCCAATGATGGCGGTCGCTTTCGACGATGGTTTCATCGAAAGCGCATTGCAAGCCGCCGGGTTCGAATTGGCCGTCAAACGGCTGGGGCACTGGCGTGGCGGTAGCAGCTCGCTGCACTATCAGGATTTTTTCGTTGCCTTGAAGACAAATGCGGAGGTGACGTGATGCGCATTCTCGTCTTTGCTCACAATCACCCCGATCTGCATCCCGGCGGGACGGAAACTGTCGCGCTGGAGCTCGCCAAGGCGTATCGCAAGGCAGGGCATCAATCGCTCTTTGTCGGTGCGACGAACCATTTGCACCGCGATCCGCATCCAGGCACCAGCTTTCAGGCGATCAGTGACAGCGGTGATGAATTGCTGATGTGGGCAGGTCATTTCGACCGGTTCAACATGAGTCAGATAGATTTGCAAGCTTTCGTGCCGGACATGCGCACCTTGCTTGATAATTTCCAGCCGGATGTCGTTCACATACACCATTTGTTGCTCTTCGGGGTCGAGCTCCCAGTCCTGTTGCGTCGCGCGCTCCCGGATGTGCGTATCGTGATGACGCTTCACGACTACTATGCGATCTGCGCCAATGATGGTGTCCTGATGAAAAGTCCGGATGAGGCCTGTGCGGCCCTGGGTTCGGGCGGACTGTGCCGCTGTCTTCCAGACGCCAAGCCGAATGACCTGCGCTTGCGGGAGCGCTTCATCAAGACCCATTTGGCTGCAGTGGATGAATTCGTGGCGCCAAGTGCGTTCCTGCGGGACGTCTATGTGCGGTGGGGGCTTCCAGCAGAGAAGATAAGGATCATCAGCAACGGGCGACCGGAGACCACACCTGTGGCCAGTCGGGCGGCTACTAATGAGCCGAAATCGGTGTTCGGCTACTTTGGCAATCTGACACCCTGGAAAGGTATCGAAGTCCTCCTGCAGGCAGTTCGCCTGCTAAAGGACAAGGATCTTGATTTTGAACTTCGGGTCCATGGCGGGGCACCATTTCAGGACAAGGATTTCGTCAAGCGTATCGATGCGCTCTTTGAAGAAACAGCGCCGAACGTGCAACGGCTCGGTGCTTACCGACCCGATGAAGTTGCCAGCCTCATGGAACCGGTCGACTGGGTGGTCGTGCCGTCCGTGTGGTGGGAAAACGCTCCGTTGGTCATCGCGGAAGCTCAACAGCATGGCCGCCCTGTCATCACCAGCGGTGTCGGAGGCATGGCTGAGGCTGTCAAGGACAGCATCGACGGCCTTCATGTGCGCAAGAATGATCCCGTCAGTCTGGCGATCACCATGGCGATGGCTGCCGGAGACGTAGAACTCTATAGAAACCTGGCGGCAAATGTGCGCGTCCCCCCTCCGTGGCGGTCGTTGCCGAGCAATATCTAGGTCTCTTTCAAGGCCGGCATTCAATGCCGCGCGCACCGGCTGCCTGAGGAGGATCGATATGAGTGTGACTTCTCTTGAAAAGGTAAAGAGCGAAAACAAAGGTTCCGGATCGAATGTTACCGATGTGGATCAGGTCAAAGCGGTGCCCGCCAGGCTCCAGGGACGTGTCGACGCATTTGAAAACGGACGGCTGCTGGGTTGGGCCTGGGATGCCTCGAGCCCCAGCGACCGCATGACTATTCATGTCTTTCATGACGGAGAACGGGTCCTCAGCAAAGTTGCAGAGAACCCGCGGGTCGATCTGAAACGAAACGGTATAGGCGATGGCAACTACGCCTTCGATATTGAATTGCCGCAGGCTGTCGCCTCTGCTCTTGAAGGCCTGACCGTCATTGCTGAAACGCCGGAAGGTGACGCGCAACTCAAGTTGCCGAGACCGAGCGCAGAAGAGCGGGCCGCCGAGGCAGCCGTTGCCATGCCGCTGGCTCTGGTAATGGAGAAGGTCGACCGGTTGATCGTGGCACAACGCCAAAGCGCCATCGGACAGCGCGACGCCACAAAGCTGTTGCGCGAGACTGTTCAACGCATTGATGCGCTTGCGTCAAACGAAGGCGAACTCGGTGAAGCCCTTGCCATCCTCAAGGGCGGGCAGGGGGAACTGTCCCAGCGGGTGAAGGAGCTCGAGGTCTTCCTGCTCCGGTTCGATACTACTCTGAAGGGTTTTGACAGCCGGCTCACGGAACTTGGCGACAAGAGCCAGAACAATCTCAAGGTTCACTTGCTACTGCTGGCAATTCTTCTTGGCTTTGTCGGCGGCATGCTGTTTGCCACAGCCGGCGGCCTTTGGAGGTAGGTTGAATGGAGCCAGTCGTCACTTTGGAGGGAGTGAAAAAGTTGCCGAACACACGGCAGCGCCAGAACGCAACTTCCAAGAATGATAGAACGGATAGATCCTGCGTTCCGGTGGACGGGCATTCACTTCTTTGTGCCGGTCTTGATCGCGAAACACTTCTGGTCGCGGGCGTTGGAAATGTAATTTCCGGAAGCTGGCCGGCCGTTCTCAATGACGATCCGAAGGCGACTGTATTCTGCACAGTTGCCGTGTTGCAGCACGATGGACAGCTGAAGGGCAGCAAAACTCCATTTGTTGCCATTCTTTCCCTGCCAAACGGGCTGGATATCCGGCCTGAGCGCCTGACGATCCGGTGTCAGGGCCATTCTCATCCATATGGTTTCAAGTCGCGGGCAGATGACCTCCAGAGTTTCTTTGGTAAGGTGAGTGAACTTTCGTCCCAGACAGAACCGGATGTGATCGACAGCCTGGTTCAAGCGCTGCTGAACGGCGGCGCAACGCCCGATGCGATGGACACAACGGCCAGACTTGTTGATGGTTTCTCGGGGCGCGACGGATTTGTGGAAATTCTGGGAGCGTTCGATGAGGGCGACATTTATCTGCAGGGTTGGGCCAAGGCCATCCCCGCAGGTACAAGCCGTGTTTTCGTCTTGGGAGACAGCCTTCAGATCGGAGCGTTCACAAGTGGACTTTTTGAACGCAAGGACACCGGAGGCAAGGCATTTGGATTTTCCGGTCTTCTTGCTGTCGAAAACAAGGCTGATGTCCAATCTCTCCGAAAGATCTTTGTTCGAAGCCGGGCGGGCTGGAATGCAGTTCATGTTCATGAACGCAAGTCAGTGCTCCCGGTCAGGGCCCTGCCGTCGCACATCCGGTCCCTCCTGCCGAAGCTCTCCCCAGCAGGCGACGGCAGGGCCCTTTGGAAGAGGCAGGCAAACGTTTCGATGGCCGGGAAACTGTAAGCGAGTTGGATGTCCCGGTCCGTGTCGGCATCGATTTCAGCGCCTGTGTAGATTGTGCTGGTGCGCTGCTTTCCGGCTGGCTGCTGGACCCGGAAGAGCGTGTCGAGGCCGTGCTGTTTCGTTCAGATGGGACAAGTTGCAGACTTGATGCACGCTGGACACAACAGCGGCGGCCAGATGTGACCAGTGCGTTCGAAACACTGTCACCGTTCCTGAATGGGCCGGATGCAAAACAGCGCCATGGATTTCTTGCTCATGTTCCAGTGCAGGACGGAGCCGTGTTTCAAGAGGCATATCTTGAACTCGTCCTGAAAGACGGCAGATCGGCCTTCGCTCCGATTGCCCTTGGCCGGGCGCTGCTCAAGCCGGCATTGCGGCGGCTGATTTCCGGGCTAGATCCTGCGACGGCTTTTCGTCCTGACGTCCTTGAGCGCCACTTTCTGCCTTTTGTTCAGGCAGCGGAAGCGCCGGATCCCACAGTCTGTGAAATCTACGACCTGGGTCCTTTCCCGGAAAGTGCGTCGCTTGCACTGGTTGTTGGGCTGGATGACGACTTTGAAAGATCCAGAGTTCTGCTCTCTCTTTGTGCGCTCGATCCGAGCTTGAAGGGTCTGCCTATCGTCTTGGCGATATCTGATGAGATGGGGCAGGAGCAGATCGAAGACTTTCGCCGGATCGCGGGTTTTTTCGGGCTGTCTGTTCGGTTGGTTCTGGTGAGCCATGCCGGTGACGCGCTCGACGCGATCCAGGCCGGCGCCGGTGAAGCACCGTGCGACACAATCGTCTGTCTTTCTTCCGCCATCCTGCCACGCGCTCCCGGCTGGTTGGGGGCACTGCATTCGGCTTTCCAGGTTCACGATGAAGCCCCTTTGGTGGCACCTACCATCCTCTATGAAGACGACACCATCAGATGGGGCGGTGCCTGGATCGAACTGGAAGACGGACGTCACCAACTGAAACAACACTATCTCGGTTACCCGCGCCGGACCCTTTTGGGGGCGGAAACAACAAAGGTCGCCGCTGTGCCGTTTGACTGCTGTATCATGTCCCGGTCGGCACTTGCAGAAGCGGGCGGGTTTTCCCGGAACTATCTAGGCACTGACGAGAAGGGCCTTGATGCGGCTTTGCGATTGAAGCTTTCCGGGGTTGGTTCTGTCTGGGTGCCGCAGGTGGAAATGATCCACGCTGATGATGGTTCGCTGTCCAATGCCAACTGGAAAAAACTTGTTGCCGATATCGACCGGTGCAGTTTCGACCGCTTCTGGCTGCCAGTTTTCCCGGAATTGGCGGAGGACAGGGCATGACCGGGTCGACTTCTGACACGGCGAAGATCTCGGACGACACCTTGCGTGTGCTGATCATTTCCCATGGGCATCCGACGCTTTCACTCGGCGGCGCGGAAGTCGCATCCTACAATCTTCATCTCGGCTTAAAGGCCCAACCGGGAGCGCAGTCCTTTTTCCTTGCACGGGTTGGAAACGAGTATCCGAGGCACGGTCAATCCGCCCTGATGGGGGTTGATGATGCCGATGACGAATTGCTCTTTCATGCAGACGACTACGATCCTTTTCTCGTCTCCAACCGCAATACTGGTGACCTGTGCAGGGATCTGCGCCGCTTCGTGCGCACACTTCGTCCGGATGTCGTGCATTTTCACCATTTCATCGGATTGGGTCTGGAAGCGCTCTATACGGTGCGCGAGGCATTGCCGGATGCTGTCATTCTGGTGACATTCCACGAATTCCTCTCGATCTGCCACCATCACGGGCAAATGGTCAAAACGAAAGGCCACAAGCTGTGTAAGGCAGCATCCCCAATCGCCTGTCACGGCTGTTTTCCGGACATTGCACCTGGAACGTTCTTGCGACGTCGGCAGTTCATTCAAGCCATGCTGAGTGTTGCCGACGGTTATGTTTCTCCAAGCCGGTTTCTGGCGGAACGCTATGTTGCCTGGGGCCTGCCTGAAAACAAGATCTCGGTCATTGAGAACGGCTTGAATGTGGGCGAAGCGGCGGAAGTTCGCCCGGTTACCGGAAGCTCTGAACGTCGGTGCCGTTTTGCTTTTTTCGGTCAGATGACCCCTTACAAGGGTATCGATGTCCTGCTGGACGCGGTTCAGAGGATACCCCAGAGCGTCTGGGGCGATGATGCCACGCTGACGATTCACGGTGGCAATCTTGAGCGGCAACCTGAAGAGTTTCGTCAAAAGATCGGTGACCTGCTGGAAGCCGCCGGGAAACGCGTCCGATTTGCAGGAAGTTATCAGAATACCGACATGCCTTCTTTTGTACGCCAGGCAGACTGGATAATGATGCCGTCGGTCTGGTGGGAAAACTCACCCGTGATCATTCAAGAAGCGTTTTTCCACGGTCGCCCGATCATCTGCAGCGATATTGGGGGCATGGCCGAAAAGGTTCGCCCGGGAATCGACGGTCTGCATGCCCGTGTCTCAAGCCCGGAAGATCTCGCTGACCGTATGTGCGAAGCGCTCACGGACCAAGATCTGTGGAGCCGCCTTCGGGCTGGTATCCAGCCCCCAAAAACCCATCTGGAGAGCGCCGGAGAGCACGCTGTCCTTTATCGAAATGCTATGGACGGCCGTTCAGCAGCTCTAGCGGGCTTGCCGGATACCCTCAAGCAAAGTGCCTGAAAAAGCAAAGGAAACCGGAATGTCCCGTATCCTCGTGATGATACCCTCCGGCGAAGTTTATGATCATAACAATGTGCGTTGGTACAGCCACCGGGACATTCAGCGCAATATCAATCATTACCACAATATCGGTGACGCCTTTGTCTTCGATTCTTCACTTAAACTGCTGAATTTCGACAAGCTGGAAACGCTTACGATCCGGGACTTCAATCCGGCCGAAATCGACCGGCTGCGTGAAGAATTCGACTATGTCGTGCTTCGCGGTTCCAACTACATCAACGAGCAGATGAATTGGGAGCTGTCGGAAAAAGTCCTGAACCGGCTTCAGCTGCCGGTGCTGGCATTCGGGATCGGTGCTCAGGCGCCGGTCGACGGAAAACTGTCCTTGTCAGAAACCACTCGGAATGTGTTGCGTTTGATCTCGGATTCGACCGCTTCGATCGGCGTTCGCGGCAACTATACAGCTGAGATTCTTGCGGATATCGGGATCACAAACACCAGAGTGATCGGTTGCCCGACAGCCTTTCGACACAATGATCCTGATTTGAAAATCCGACTCCCGAATATCGACGATGTCAGGAAAGTCGGCGTAACGGTCCGGCGTGAAGTGTCGCCTGCATATGCAAAGGATATCCGGCAATACCTGACTTTCCATCGAGACCTCATCAAATCGGTTGCAGGCCGCTTCGATACCGTCCTCATGGCGCAGGGCGAGCTTGAAGAGAAGAAGCTGGTTCTGGGAACACCCGATCAGGGCGAGGAGGCAATTGCTTCGTTGCGCAAGAATGCCTGGGTAAGCGAATGGTATCTCGATGACGAGATTGAAGCTCTTTACAGAAACCGACTGTTCTATTCCGACGTAGTTGCCGACTACGACGCTTGCGTAAAGGCTTGTGACTTCGTCCTTGGTTATCGCCTGCACGGAAATCTCATGGCATTGGCCAATGGTGTTCCGGCCCTCTACTTCACCTATGACAGCCGTACACGCGAATTTGCAGATACATTCAGCATCCCCAGCTTCGACGTTTTCAGTGATCAGGTTTTTCGGCTGCGAGACTTCTGGGACCAGAGCCTCTTCGACACATTCAATCGCGCCTATGCCGATACCTATTTCATCATGAGCGATTTTCTGAGCGAGAATCGAGTGGCTCACTTTATGCGCGATAGAACGCCTCAGAGCCATCCGCGAACTGCCGTGGCCATGTAATTTATATCGAAATTGAAAGTAAATTAAAAGTATTTTTCTTATAATAATAGTTCTTATTATAATAGATAAAATATTGAATAATATAAACAGATAAAAAGTTTGACAAATTTCTATGTTGCGCCGCATTATTGTCACAAATAATCATGAATCTTCGGATTGTATACTTGATTAAGAGGCGTTCCTTTTGCTGAGGGCCGTTTCGTAGTTCTATTGGGGGCTTGAATGTCAGTCGTGGCCACACAAGATGCGTTTCCGGTAAACAACTCATCCAGGGAGATCCTGCTCCTCAAGGAGCTGACGCTTGTCGTCGTCGGTGTCTCTCGTCAGGATATTCCTGGCTCGCTTTTGGAGGCGGTCAAAACCGTCTGGTTTGAGGGTGTTGAGGAAGGTTATGCGCAATTCACGGACGAGAATTCCGGACGCTTTCAAGTCTCGGAAGCTCCTCTCTTGCCGCTTGCAGTCATCATGGATCCTTCTGCGAGCGATGAGAAAGACAGTTTTCTCAAATGGTTGCAACACAGAGGCGTGACACAGCTGCCGCCGGTCATCGGCTGGGGGCGCAGCGGTGAAGTGGAAGCAATCTCCTCGCTCGTGGGGCTGGTGTCTGAGCATGTCATATCCGGTGCGCGCCGCTTGGTGCTTTCCAGCCGGGAGCTCAAGACGCTCCGCAGCCTCAACGACGATCTTCAAAACCGTTTTGCAGCGCTTGAAGCGTTTTTGAACAGGCACGGTCTTCAGCCGCTCGATCTTTTGTTCAGCAATGAACCAGCGGAAAATCCCCTCAATCCGAACGTGCTTGCAAGTGCTTCAGCTGACGGCATAACTCAGATCCTCCCTGTGCCAAGCTCTGGCGTCAGCGGCATTGCGCTTCATGTCGAACAAGCCGGCTCCCGGCCGGACATCAAGCTGCGCGCGCAGCTCATGACGCTGGAAGATCTTCGGATCGTCGACACCTGGCATTTTTCAAGCGGAGACCTTGCGTCCGGCTGGAATATATTTGGGTTGTCGCGGTCAACCGCCGGGTTGAAACGGACACTGGAATTCCGCCTTCAGTCCGAACAAACCGAAGAAGACGTGCCGCGCTTGTCCGTGGGCGGTTTGCAACCTGTCGACATGTTTCAGGTGCGGGATGCCGCCAACGGTGTGTCAGTGCTGAAAAACAGTCTCGCACTTCAGGTCTGGGGCGGTATTCCAGGCGTCTCCATGCCGCAGCACGCCAACTACATACCGGCCCAATCGCAACAGGTCGATCTTGACGAAGGCTTTCGGGATGTGCCGATTGCCCCTGGTATTCTGGAACACGCAAGTCTTGCCAATTCCGACGAGGTGTCCTTCGACTTCGAGGCCATCATGCCGCTTCCGACAGAGCGCGCGATCGGTTGCCATCCACCTGCGGAAGGCATGACGATTGGTCAGTTGCCAGCCGCTTGCCCACCGCAGGTCATCCGTATGTCGGCCAAGGCCTTTATCGACAACAGTCAGGCTGCTGATATTGAATTTGCCATTGTGGTTGCGCAGGATCTGACTGCTGCCAAATCGCTCCTTTCCGGGGAACGGGAACAGACGGTTGGTGAAGCCTTTTCCGGCTGGAGTTCGGTGACCTACGGCGAGACGGCTCACGTCAGCGCATTTGCCAGCGAGCAGATCGGCGTCTGGCAGAATGTCTATTTCGCAACACGCATGAGCGAGCCGGGCGGTAATGATTTCGCCTGGGCAAAATTCGGCAATTTCCGCGCTGTTGTGAGCGGGTAGGCCGACATGCTTCAACAAACAGGTTCAAGACCGGGATTGCCGAATGTGCGTCATGCAATATTCGGTGGTTCCGGCATGCCAACGGCCACTGTTGCGATCGTTATTCCGGTGTTCAAGCACTCGGTTCTGTTGACAGAGGCGATCGACGCTGCCTTGGAGCAGGAAGCGCCTTTCAACATCGCGGTGATCATCGTTGACGATGGTTGCCCGTATCCAGAAACCGGTCAGACCGCCCGCGCTTACGCGTTGGCTCATGAGAATGTCTACTATCTGAAGAAGGCAAATGGCGGTCTGAGTTCTGCGCGTAACTACGGGATCGATTTTGCCTTGCGCAGTTTTTCCGATCTTGAGGCAATCTACTTCCTGGATGCAGACAATCGGATCACGCCAAGCGCAATCCGGGTGCTTATGGACTTTATGCGCTCTGATGACGACATAGACTGGGTCTATCCCAACATCGACAAGTTCGGGATTGAGTGGAACGGCAACTACACGACTGAGTATTCCCGTCTTCTGCATGTCACTTTCGACAATATCTGTGAGGCCGGCAGCCTGGTCTCCAGATCCCTCCTCGACGCCGGCGTTCGTTTCGACGAAAGCATGAAGTCCGGCTTCGAGGACTGGGATTTTTGGCTTCAAGCGATCTCTCTTGGTTTCAAGGGATCGAACTATCCGTTCTTCGGGTTCGAATATCGGCAGCGCGCAGAAAGCATGTTGCGGGACTCAAACCGCACGCGCGACAGCATCCTGAGTTACATTAAGGACAAGCACAAAAAGCTGTTCTCGACAGACACGCTGCTGGGCTGGGAACACGAAGAAGCTCCCCGTTTCGTTGCTTTTGGAGCAGACACTTATCTGGTGGATTTGTTCACCGATCCTTTGGCGCAACACGAAACGCACAGCATTGAGGAATTCGTGAAGACCTTCTGGTCGGCGCAAGCCGAGCCGGAAACCTTCGGCGTGCCGCCCTTTTGGCTCTGGCTGTCTCCGGCACACAGGGCAGCGCTCAGAAGCTGCGGTCTGTTGCACAATGTGCTTTGGCTCGGTGAGCGGCTCTCCGCGTCGCACCATTTTGTGGCACTGCGTTTTGAAAGCGACAAAGACAAGCTTGCAATTGACGTGAGTACACTTGGTGAAGGTGCTGAACTTTCCAAGAAGCCACTAGGCTGGATGTGTTCGCTCAGCATCATGAAGCAATGCGTGGAAGACAAATCCGACGACTGGATCAGGACCTTGAGGGGTGCGAACCCATCCCCGAAGATTGCCGAAATCGTGATCAGAGGACCGTTTTCAGCCGAAAATATTCAGGGAACGGCTCTTTCTGCTACCAACAGCCTGCTGGCAACGCTCGGTGCGCTGCGGGAATCGGGATATCGGCACGGACCCGACAAGCGCTGGATCTGGCGGTCGGTCTATTTTCCGGAGCGCAGCAAATATTATGAGTTGCTCAGACATAGTGTCGGTGCATCTCCGATCATGCCACGCCTGGCATCGAAGACAAAGCGGCTTCGCGTTGGGCTGCTGTTGCCGATCGCCACATATGGCGGTGTGGAGAAGGTTGCGTATGCGTCGGCTCGCGTTCTGAAAAACGCCGGCTGCGAGGTCCACCTCTATGTATTGGGAAAACCCGTCTACAACCGCATTGCTGACAATGATGGCGTTTTCGAGAGCATCAACTTTCTCGCTGATGACTATCCGTTGTGGGGCGGGCCGAACATGTTCTCCGGCCATGAATTGCTGATGGGACATGACGAGTATGCCCGCTCGGAAGAAGTGCTTGGCTTCTTGTCAGGGCTGGACGTCGTCATCAACAACCAGCTGGCTCCCGCAAATGCGATATTCGGCGAACTCAGGCGTCGCGGTGTCAAGGTCGTCAACTATGTGCACGTCCTGGACAGTTCCGAACTGGGCCGGCCCGCGGGTCATCCATATCTCACGCTCGCCTATGAGCATATCTATGACAGTGTACTGACATGTTCGCGGGACATGGCGGAATGGTTGCACGGCATGGGCGTGCCGATGGCCAAGCTGTTGCACATTCCCAATGCCGCCGGTTATCCGCTTGCAGTCGAGGATGCAAAGGCTCTTGCGGAGAGCCGGAAGCTTGGCCGGGACGGTAGATTGAGGGCGGTTTTTCTCGGTCGTCTGGACAGGCAGAAGGGCATTGAGCGGATCTTTGCCGCAGCACGAGCGCTTAAACAGCGCGGCATCGGCATCGACTGGCGCATTGTCGGATCGGATGTCATGGATGCCGACATAGGTGGATCGTGGAAAGACCGGTTCGCTGAAGCCGGTATACGAGTCGATCCGCCGATTTATGACAATCGCCATTTGAGCCGCCTGATGGCCTGGGCAGATGTCTTTGTGCTGCCTTCAAGATGGGAAGGCGCGCCGCTGACAATCATCGAGGCACAGCGTCTCGGTTGCATTCCGATTGCAACGGATGTCGGCGCCGTCGACGAATTGATCGACCACAAGGTCGACGGGCTGCTGTTGCGTGCGGACGATGACGGGGTGGCAACGCACGATCTGATCGTGGCACTTGAGGCCTTGTCGAAATCCGAAAAACTGCTCCAGACGCTATCAGCAAACGCTGCTTCGCGGAGCGCGGAACGCAGTTGGGAAAAAGCCTCCAGCCGTTCTTGCGCCAGCTTCACACCTGGTTCCCCGATCATTTGCAGAGCATCCGGCGCGCCAAGGCACCCAGCCCTCAAATGTCCCGGTCTCAGGCCACCCAAGGGCCGGCTCGCAAACCAACGAGTTTTCCCCGAGGCATCAGCGAAACCGGCAATCGTCGGTCCGGTAATCGAAGGGTTTGAGCCCTCATTTGGAAAGGTTTCTATCACATGAAAAAGCTCTTCGTTCTCAATGGCGGCGCTGCCGTCAAGCCGGGTAACAAATCGGCGTTCCTGAAAATCGATGATCCCTTGTCGGCATTTGCGCGCGGCGGCATCAATACCGGCGACGTCCTGGTTTATGACGCGATGCTCAAAGCGCTGGCCTACGACCAGATCACTAATGTTCAGTTTGCACATGCCGCAGATGAAAAACTGTGGCCGAAGGACGACTACGACGCGACTGTTATCCGGGGGTCGAACTACCTCACCGAAACAGTGGATATCGGCAATGTCATTCCCCTTTTGAAAAAACTGAAGGGACCGATTGTGCCGGTAGGCGTTGGTGCGCAGGCGGCAAAATACAAGAAACTTGAGCTGCCAAAAGGTAGTGTGGAAGCGTGGAAGATCATTGCAGACAAATGCGAAACCATCGGCGTGCGCGGTGTTTACAGTGCCGAAGTCTTCAACGATATCGGCATCAAGAACATCCGGATCATCGGATGCCCGAGTTTCTATCGGACCCTGAGACCGTCAATTGAAATCAAGCCGCTGGATCCGGCCAATGCCCGAGTGGGCCTGACGCTCAACAAATACCTGTCGGCCGACTATGCCTCTAACGCCACAAAGACGAACAGGATGCAAAGGGCGCTTATTCAAGCTGTCGCCAAACGCTCGGCAAACCGCCTGTATTCGCAAGGAGAACGCGAAGAAACGCTCGCGATATTCGAGACTGGAGAGGCCAAGCAGAAGCACATTCAGTCGATCCTCAACAAGTATCACCTTGAGGGAGACAAGGATGTCGAGGCGCTTGTGAGTGATCGCATGCAGGCCTTCTTTGATGTTGACGAATGGGCAGCCGATGCCAGAGAAAACGTCGACGTTCTTGTCGGGTTTCGTCTCCACGGCAATGTGATCGGTCTTCACCAGGGTATTCCTGCAGTGTTCTTTACCTATGACAGCCGGATACGCGAATTGTCGACGCTGTTCGCCATCCCTTCGGTCGAGATTGAAGACTATCTGCCGATCAATCTGGAGCGCATTTTCGAAAGTGCCGATTTCTCCAAGGTGCAGCATGTCTACCGTTTGAACTATGCGGAGTATTATCGCTTCCTTACGGAAAATGGTCTGAACCATGTGCTTGCAAAGCCGGTTGCATCGCCACCGGAGCAACCGCTGGTCAAGCCAAATCTCGTTCGGGTGGAGCAGTCGGTCGAGGACGTTACCGGCTGGTTCAGGAATGAAGTGGACTTCATGACAGGCGAAATCGAGACGCTGCGCAGCCGGGCGTGGAACCTGGAACTGAAGCTGCGTGAGAAGACAGCTCCAGACGCCAAGGAAAAACTGGCAAGTTGAGCAGGCTGCACATCGACCCCGATACAGAAGACGTGGTGAGCCGCCGGAAATTCCTTTCAGGACTGGCGGCCGGCACGCTGGCAGGTGCTGCCTCCCTGGCGGTGCCCGCGCCGCTGTTTGCCTTATCCTCGATCGATCTGCCGACGCCGCTTCAACAGACGAAGGGAGAATGGGCACTTACGTTTCGGGAGGACTTCAGCGATCGGAGGCAGTTTGACAAGGCATGGGAACGCGTGCGGATTGGTGGCGACGGTCACAAGACAATGCGCTTTCCAAAGAACGTTGTGCTTGCAAATGGTGAACTGAACCTTCGTCTCGGGCATCAGTCAGATCCGGAGCGACCGTTCACCGGCGGATACATTCGCACAAGAGACTTCCGTCAAACCTACGGGTATTTCGAATGTGAGATGCGTATTGCACGCGAAGCAGGCGTCAACAATGCCTTTTGGCTGGTGTCGGATCGCAGGACCGAGGGTAACACCCATTTCGAACTGGATGTCGCCGAAGTCAAATATCCCAATATCGTTCAGGTCACCGCACGGCGCTGGCGTCCTCAAAAGGATGTGCTGGCAGCAAGCTATCGCGCACATGTCCGTCTGGACGATGCATTTCACCGGTATGCAATGCTATGGACCAGCAATCGCTTCCGCTTTTATGTCGATGACCTGGAAGTCTTTGATGCGCCGAATGAGTTTGCTCATACCCCAGCTCTGGTTCTCTTGAGCAATGCCGTCGCCCCATTTGCTGGAAAGAATGATGGTGCCGTGGTTGGGGCGGCTACGGCGGTCCGCAGCGTTAGGGTGTTTCGGGACTTTCAGCAGTAGTGGTATCGGGAAACAGTGCGTGAGCTGGAACTGCTTTGCCGACAGAATGAGACAAAAAAGCCGGCAGTGTGCCGGCTTTCCTGTTTGGATGGGCAATCTTTTGTTCAGGCTGCAGTTTCATAGCCGCGCGGGTTGTTGAGAACCCATTTCCAGGTATCTCTGCACATGTCATCGAGACCGCGGGCTGCCTTCCAGTTCAAAAGGTTCTCGGCAAGATGTGTATCGGCATAGCACTCGGCAACATCTCCGCTTCGGCGTGGCGCGAAGGAATAGCGGATCTGTTTGTTGGACGCCCTCTCGAAGGCCTTGACCATCTGCAGAACACTGTAGCCATTACCGGTGCCCAGATTGACTGCAAAACAGTTTGAAGGGGCGGACCCGGAAGCCAGGATTTCATGTGCCCGCAAATGTCCTTCCACGAGATCAACAACATGGATGTAGTCACGCACACCGGTGCCGTCCGGTGTATCATAGTCGTTGCCGAAGACCGCGAGTTCAGTCCGTCGCCCATCCGCAACCTGTGTAATGAAGGGCATAAGATTGTTCGGAATGCCTTGCGGATCTTCACCGACGAGCCCGCTCTCGTGTGCGCCGACAGGGTTAAAATACCGCAAAATGCCGAACTGCCAGGTGGGATCGCTTGCAGCGGTGTCGCGCAGCATGTCTTCAATCACCAGTTTGGTCCGGCCGTATGGGTTGACCGCATGGGTCGGATGATTTTCGGTGAGCGGTAGAAACTGAGGTTCTCCATAGACCGTGGCGGAAGATGAAAAAATCAATTGCTTCACGCCGCAGTTGGCCATTGCCGACAAGAGACTGTGGGTGCCGACCACGTTGTTGTCATAGTAGGCAAGCGGCATTCGGGTCGATTCCCCGACCGCCTTCAGGCCGGCAAAGTGTACAACCGCAGTGCAGCCGTACCGTTTCATGATCTCCTCGATTTTTGACTGGTCGCGGATGTCGCCGATCTCCAACGCGACGTTCGCGCCGGTTATCGACGCCACCCGGTCCAAGCTCACATCGCTGGCGTTGGACAAGTTGTCCACGACGACGATGTCATGTCCTGCCTGAAGGAATGTCAAACAGCAATGGGAGCCAATGTAACCAGCGCCCCCGGTGATGAGTACAGTCATCTGGACCTCTTCAAGTAATTAATACTATAATAAAGCTAATTTAATTCGAAATTCGAAGTATTTTAGCTTTCTTACTTTGTAATTTTACTTGAAATCATAAATAGATCTAGGGGTTATTGGCGTATAAATTGAAGTGTTATTCTTGGCGACTGAAGCTGGTTAACGCTTCAGGTCTCGATTTGAGGCTGTTTTGCGCAGCTCCGAAGCCGTCCAGCCAAGCATTTCTTGGAAGCGGCCACTGGCAGTGTCATAATGAGCAAGTTGCCATTGCGACTTGGAGACAGCTGCATGAAACCCGCAATTGCTCTTCGCTTTTGTCTGAAAACGGTCTTCCGGCGAATACTTGTCCTTCTCGGCCTGTGTGCCGTTGGCAACGCTTTTGCCGGTGAAGAGACGAAAGAAAACAAAAGCCCGATATCGCAAAAGGTCGAATTGAGCGAAGGCTTCATCGCTGGTTTGTCCGGCCATTGGGCGGCCGCGGTCGACTATATCGCCTGGTCGCCAGACGGTACACGTGTCGCGACGGCCCCATGGGGTCCGTTCATCACCATCCGGAATGTCGATACAGGTGAAGCGAGCGCCGTCCTTTTTGGTCACAAGGGGGAGGTGGCCGATCTGGCCTGGTCTCCGGACGGAACGTATCTTGCAACTGCTGCTGAAGGTGATCCGGCCCGGCTGTGGGACGCTCGTACGGGCTCCCTGATCGTTGAATTTGACGGAGGCCTGCCGGAAGATTCAGCTGTTGCGTGGTCTCCTGACGGATCAAAAGTGGCCGCGACGATGGCCGGTGGGGTCGCACTGTGGTCGGTTAGGGAAAATGTCGGTGAGTTCTTTCCGGCGACCTATTCGACAGCACAAGCACTTGCCTGGTCGCCAAGCGGCAAATACCTCGCACTTGCTTCAACCGACTATGCGTCTTCTGATCCAAGTTTCGATATGTTGATATTTGATCCCAAAACTGGTGAACAGACCAATGTTCTGAAAGGGTTCGACGACACCATTCTTTCGTTGGCCTGGGCACAGAATGGCGAATTTCTTGCCGTTGGATCACAGGACCGCACGGCGCGCGTCTGGAATATCGATACCGGTGAGCTGGTGCTTGAAGTCGCTGACTTCGAGGATGATGCCGAAAAGGGGATCGCCTGGTCACCAGATAGCCAGAAGATCGCATTTGTGCTTGGCACAAATGACGTGCGCGTGGTCGATGTCGCGTCGGGCAAAACAGTTGCTGAATTGTCATGCGGAAGTCCGGACTATGTCTGCGTCAACGTTGTCTGGTCTCCTGAGGGAGGAGCGATCGCCGCCGCAGGCGATGATGGAGGACTTCGGCTCTGGGAAACGGAAAGCTTTGGCCAAACCTATTCAAGTGTGGACGAAGACAATTGGATTGGTGCTCTGGAATGGTCCCCGGATGGAGAACACCTTGCTGCCGGGTATTCCGATGATGCGCTCAGGATCTGGGATCGAAAGAACCAGGAAAAAACTCTGACGGTTCGCGGTCATGCCAAACCTGTCGACCTCGTTGCCTGGTCACCCGTCGCAAGCCGGGCCGCGATGGCTTTGGAGGACGGGCGCATCATCGTCTGGGACGAAACAAGCGGGAAACTGGTTGATGAACTGACGGGTCACGAGGCAGAGATCCATGTCTTGGCCTGGTCACCCGACGGTTCACTTTTGGTGTCCGCTGACCGAGAAGAGGTGAACATCGTCTGGGACATGGCAACAGGTCGGAAGATTGCGGCTCTGAACGGCCATGCCAACGATATTCTGACGCTCTCCTGGTCGCCCGATAGCGCGCAAATTGCCACTGGATCATGGGACGAGACCGCTCGCGTCTGGGAGGCGCGCACCGGCAACCAGATTTGGCTCCTGGAGGGCCATCAGGACGCAGTTCGTTCCGTTGCCTGGTCTCCGAATGGTACCATGATCGCCACTGGCGGAGACGAGAGTGTTGTGCGTTTGTTCGACGCCGGGACGGGTGCCGAAATCTCCCAGTCGGCAGTCCATGAAGACAGTGTTGAAAACCTCGCCTGGTCGCCGGAGGGGGACCTTTGGCGAGTGCTTCAGAAGACGGCACGGTCAAGGTCTGGGATGAAAGGACAGGCGAGGCGAAAAGCGTCTTTTGCTGTACCGTCGACAATTCAACTCAGCTTGCCTGGTCGCCGGACGGGTCACGGCTTGCTTCATCCATGCGCGCGCGCGTGGTGATCTGGGACCGTAACAGCGGCGATGTTCTGACGAGCGAAACCAGCTTTTCACACTACCCGCAGTTTCTTGTCTGGTCGCCTGATGGAAAGTTCATTGCTGCGGGGTCTGAATTCGCGCCAGCGCGTGTCCACGGGACAAGACATGGCTGGTGGGTTCGAGAGTTCAATCGCGATCAGAGAACGTTCAATTGGCTCGATTGGGGTGGGCCAGAGGGAGCAATTGTTGTGGGCGACGAGGCGGGTCTTGTCGAAAGCCATGATCTCTTTGAAGGACGGCGCAAAGCTTTTCTGATCGGCCAAGAAAGTGGCTGGGTTTCCTGCGATTGGGCGGCAAGCACCTGTCTCCGGGCTGATCATGGCGTGTTGCTGCAATCGGTTGAAAAGGATGGATTGATAAGGATCCCGATGCCTGATTGATAGCCGGTTGCAATAAGCTCTCAGATCGCCCGCTCTCCACCGTGGACAAGCATTTTGGGTACAATTCTGATTTCTGCAAGCGTCGACGCAATTATTCCGAAATCTTGCTCTTTGATAGCGCCAATTCAATCGGACAAAGCGAAGATGACACCTGAAGAACTCGCCATCGTGCGGTCTGCTTTTGCCAAGCAAATCTGTGCAACCGCAGGTGTAGACAAAAACAAAGACATAGAGCGTGCATTCAGCCGGGTGCACAGGGAAGATTTTCTGGGGTCTGATCCCTGGAGAATCTTAGACCTGGCGCACGCCCCCATTCAGCTTGCTGAAAACGATCCAGTCTATGCCTATCAGGATGCCTTGTTCGTATTGTCGTCGGCGCGGGGTGTCAACAATGGCAGCCCCTCGCTTCATGCCAGGATGCTGGGAGCGCTTGCACCCAAGACCGGCGAGACAATCGTCCATCTGGGTGCCGGGACCGGCTACTATACTGCGCTTCTTGCCGAGCTTGTCGGACCGGATGGTCATGTTATTGCAATCGAACTGGATGAAGCGCTGGCGCAAAGCGCGCGACCGGCGCTTGAAAGCCGTGCCAATGTCACGTTTCACGTCGATGATGCAGCGGTTTGGCCCAAAGACGAAGTCGATGGCATCTACGTGAATTTTGCGGTTCTGGCGCCATTGGAAAAATGGATAGAAGGGCTTGCTGCCAATGGCCGCCTGGTCGTTCCGCTTGGTGTCCCGGGAAAGCCCAACCGGCCTGCAGGTCCTCGGTTTTCCCGTCATGGCGCGGCTTTTCTCATTCAGCGTTGCACTGCAGGGTTTTCCGCCTCCCGGATATGTCAGGCCTTTTTCATTCACGCAGAAGGTGGTGCCGGCTCAATGAAGCGGCAGGAAGTAGAAAGACTGCAAGACGCTTTCCGACGCCCCGGCATCGAATTCGTTCAAAGTCTCATCTGGCAAAGACCCTCAGACCCAACCCGCTGTTGGTTTTCAACTCCTAACTGGGCCTTGTCTTATGATCCAATTGAATAACTAGCCCAACTTCTTCGCGCGGCGGGATGAGGTTTTGGACGGCGGGCAAACGTTTTCAGTGTCTCGGGCTGAATGCCCTCCAAGCTTGGCACGATGTTTAAAAGTCAAATTCTAAAACTTAGCCGACTTAGTTTCTCGTTTCTCTTTCGAATGCTGACATGACGCCTCTTAGTTCCGCCAGCCCGCGCATGCGGCCGATCAGGGGGTAGCCTGGCATGCTTGCGACGGTCAGGTCGCTGAGCAGATCTTGGCCGTGGTCTGGGCGCATCGGTATTTCACAGTCATCTCTGCCTTCCGCCCGCCTGCGTTTTTCCTCTCTTAAGAGAGCCTCGACAACGCCGACAATGTCGATATCGCCCTCCAGATGGGCTGCTTCGAAAAAGCTGGTTCTTGCGCGGTTTGCAGGGGCAACACGCATGGTGCTTCTCAAATGCGCAAAATGGATGCGCCCTCCAAGCCGTTCCACGAAACCGACACCATCAAACTGCGGTGAAACCCCAAGCGAACCGGTGCAAAGCGTTATGCCGTTGGCACTGATATCAACTGCCTCCATAACACGCCGGTAATCGTCTTCGGTTGACATGACCCTCGGCAGTCCCAACAGGGAGAAAGGAGGATCATCGGGATGGCAGCAAAGACGCAAACCGAGCCTTTCCGCTTCAGGGGCGACTTCGGAAAGGAAGTCGATCAGATGCTGGCGCAACTTGTCCGCTGATATATTTTTATAGCTTGATAGATGCACCCGGATCTCGTCGAGTGTCCAGGTGTCGTTTGCTCCCGGAAGACCGGCAACGATGTTCTGCTGGAGAGCATGGCGTTCCTGATCGCCTAGTTGGGAAACCCTTTCCCTGGCACGCTCGCAGAAGTCGGCGTCATAGTCGTTTGAAGCTCCCGGACGCTCTAAGAGAAACAGATCAAAGGCGGCAAAGTCGAGAAGGTCGAACCACATGGCTGTTCCGCCGTGGGAAAGCTTTCGTCTGAGATCCGTTCGCGTCCAGTCAAGGACCGGCATGAAGTTGTAGCACACGGTTTTGATGCCGCAGGCAGCAATGTTCTGCAGGCTGGTCTTGTAGTTTGCCACATGTTCTTTGAAATCCGCCGATTGCAGTTTTATCGCTTCTGAGACCGGCAGGCTCTCCACGACATCCCAGTGGATCGGCGTTGCGGTTTCGGGGCCGCCGCGGGAAATCAGGGCCTGCCGTTCAGCAATGTCTTTTTTGCTCCAGACAAGGCCAGGTTTGATGTGATGCAATGCACTGACAACGCCCTGCACTCCGACCTGATGCAATTCATGAATTCCGATTGTGTCGTGGGGACCAAACCAGCGCCAAGTCTGTTTCATTGAGCAGATGCCTCGGAAAAGTTGCCGGTTCTGTTTTTGCGCAGCGTCAGTCCGGTTTCAGTGTCGAAAAGATGCGTCGTATCGACATCGACTTCCAGCAGAAGCTTGTCGCCAACGGAGACATTCACCTGTCCAGGGCGATGGACGGTGATGTTGTCTCCCATGTCGCTGACCGCGTAGATGTAGGAGTCGCCGCCCAGCTGCTCGACCGATTTGATGTTCGCATTCAACCCATGGGTCGCATCGGATCCAGGTGCGATGTCGTTCGGCCGTATTCCCAGCGTTACCTTTGCGCCGTCTTTCAAGTGGAACCTGGCTTCAGGCAGCTCAATGCTTTCGCCGTTTTTCAATAAGAGGCGGTTTCCTTGAAGTTCGCCCTGAATGAAGTTCATTTTTGGCGAACCGATGAAGCCGGCCACAAAGATATTGGCTGGGTCGTTGAAGAGGTCCAGAGGTTTGCCATACTGCTCGACCAGTCCACTACGCAGCACTGCAATCTTGTCGGCCATTGTCATGGCCTCGACCTGATCGTGGGTTACGTAGATCATCGTGTTGCCAAGCTGACGGTGTAGTTGGGCAATTTCCGAGCGCATGTCGACGCGCAGCTCCGCATCGAGATTTGAAAGGGGCTCGTCAAAAAGAAAAATGCGCGGTTCGCGAACGACGGCACGGCCGATTGCAACACGCTGGCGCTGCCCGCCAGACAGGTCCCGTGGCCGCCTGTCCATCAATTCGTCGATCTGCAGCATCTTGGCGGCCGCGTTTATCTTCTCCTCAATGACCGGTTTCGGTGTCTTCAGGTTTTCAAGGCCAAAGGAGAGGTTCTGACGCACGTTCATGTGCGGATAGAGCGCATAGGACTGGAACACCATCGCAAGTCCGCGTTCGGCAGCAGCGACCTCATTCACCTGATCGTCACCAATATAGAGATCTCCGCTGGTGATGCTTTCCAGTCCGGAGATCATCTTCAGCAAAGTGGATTTGCCGCAACCCGAGGGGCCGACGAAAACGCAGAATTCACCATGGGCAACTTCCAGGTCGACACCCTTGATAACCTCAACGGCTCCGTAGGACTTTGTCACATTCTTCAGTCTGAGATCGGCCATTTTTGCGCTTCCCGCTCATTGTTTTGGTTATTTGCCACCAGTCGAAGCAATTCCGGTTGCGATGTATTTCTGCAAAAAGGCAAACACGAGGGCAACCGGCAGAAGGGTCAGAACCGTCATGGCCAGGAGGCTGCTCCACTGGGTGGTCATCTCACCCTGGAAGGAGTTCAGCGCCAGCTGCAGTGTGAAGTTATCCGATCTGGAAAGCGCAATCAGCGGCCATAGGAAATCATTCCAGCGCCACATGATGGCAAGGATTGCCAGCACGGCAATCGCAGGTGCGCTCAACGGAAGAACAATGCGCCAGTAGATTTTCCACTCACTCGCCTTGTCCATGCGCGCAGCATCCAGGATTTCGTCCGGGATCGTCAGCATGTATTGCCTCAAAAGAAAAATGCCGGTCGGTGTGGCGGCACCTGGAACAATGACCCCCCAGAGGCTGTCGAGCATCCCGAGTTCCTTGGTCACAATGAACAAGGGAACAAGAACTACGGTTTGCGGGATCATCAGAACCCCTATGACCATGGCCATAACCGCTGCTCTGCCACTGAACTTGTATTTTGCCAGCGCGAAAGCAGCCATTGAATTCACGATCAGCATGATCACCGTTGCCACAACCGTGATGAAGGTGCTGTTCCAGAAAAACCGCAGAAAATCGAACTTGCTGAAGAGATCGGTGTAGTTTTCGGTCGCGATCGAAATCCGTTCGATCGGTTCGCGGTCCTTAAGACCGATCTTGACAATTTGGTCCGGCGCGTCGAGGCGCACGACCTGGGAGGTCAATCCAATCCGCCGAACCTGCGCAACCGTCTCGCCTGCGAGTTCACCGCTGACGACCTTGTAGAGCGGCAGGGGCTTTGAATGCCCTTCAAGCTCAACCGTCTGAGCCGCATAGGGAAGAAAACGGGGCGGAAATCGATCGAGCTCTGCATCCGTCTTGAAGGATGACATGACCAGCCAGACAACCGGGCCGAACATCAGCAGGATGCCGAAAAGCAGATAGGCGTAGGTAAACCAGTCCGTCCAATGCAGCTTTCCGTGGCCGCGCGTGCGCGTCAGAAAATCAATTGCCTTAGCCATCTGCATTCCTCCTCGTGAACTTGAGCTGGAGGAAGGTCAAAGCTGCCAGGACGAGCGCCAGAATGATCGACGCTGCCGATGCCAGACCAAACAGCCTTGGCGCCCCGGCAAAACCTGTCTCGTAGATGTATTGGATGATAAGCGTCGTGGCCGAACCCGGGCCGCCTCCGGTGAAAGCGTAAACCTCATCAAACGTCTGAACGCCCTTGATGAGTGCAAGCACCATCACGACGAGCATGGTCGGCATCAAGAGGGGCAGTGTGATCCGGTAAAAGGTTCGGAAAGGCTTCGCGGCATCCATCGTCGCTGCGTCATAGACATCTCTGGGGATCGCTTGCAGGCCCGCCAGAAGGATCAGGGTATAAAAACCCATATGGGCCCAGACAGACAGAAACACGGACCAAGCGAAGGCCCAGTTCCGGTCGAGCATCCAGACAACGCGCTCCAGTCCAAGTTGCTCAAGTCCGGCATTCATCAGGCCGTTTCTCTGCAGGATCCACTTCCAGATCAAGGCGACGACGACCGGCGACAACAGCACGGGAAAGAAGAAGACACTCCGGAAAAATCCGCGTGCGCGAATTCTGCGGTTCAGGATCAACGCGGTCACGAGTGAAACGCCGACCATGATCCCGACTTGAAGGACGATGAACAACAGTGTGTTGTGAACGGAGCGCCAGAAAAGGTCGAGTTCGCAACTGTTTGCATCCAGATAGTTGGAGCAGGCTGTGAGCGCGGCGAAGTTCTCACCCGCCACGTAGGTCCGGTCCCAAAGCATGATGTTGTCAGTGCCGGTAAAGGCATAGGCGACATTCAAAAGGATCGGCAGGAACGCGAACAGGCCGAAGAGGACAAGATTGGGAAAAAGGAACACCCAGGCGATGGAATGTCCTCGCAGGTACCTTTGCGCATGCCTCATCGGGATGTCGATGAGGTCCATAAAGAAGGAAACAATTCTGATCATGACATCTTGCCCGCCAATGCCGAAGGGGGCGGGCGCTGGATGCGCCCGCCCTTAAGAGCTAACTGGTCTTATTTGCCAGCTTCCGCCAAGGCGGTTGCGAGGTCTTCCTTCGCGCGATCCATGGCGTCTTCGACGCTGAGCTCACCGACAATTGCCTGTGAAACCCTGGCCAGTGTGATGTTGAACATGGCCCGGTTGTTCTTGTAGCCCTGATACTTGAAGGCGACCGGCAGGATCTTTGCGACCTGCGCTCCCCAGGCGTTCAGTGCGTCGTTGGCCTTTTGCGAGGCGTCGATGTAGGTCACGCCCTTGGCCGCCACGCCGGAATGCGCAGGAATGTTGAGTGACTTGGCAGTGAGTTCGGCGTAGTTGTCCTCCTGAGCGAGATAGTCGATCAGCTTGGCAACGGTTTCAGGATGTTTGGTGTCCTTGAAACCCACAAAACCTGCGCCGCCCGGCATGCCGGAACAGCCAGCAGCACCGCAAGGCGATCCTACGACTTCCCAGTCAAAGGCGTCACCGATGGAGGAATCCATCCGCTGCACCTGCCAGCTGCCTGAGAAGTAATAGACGAGCTCCCCATTGATGAATTCCTGCGCCGCGTCCTGGTAGCTGGTGCCGCCGCTTGCGCCCCACACGTCCCGGGCCATGGTGCCGTCATTGTGCCATCCGACAAACTTGTTCACGTATTCGGTGAAAGCGTCATCGACGAGGATCGGATCGCCGTTTTCGTCAAAAAGTTTGGCACCGTAGGAAATCGCAGGACCCGCGATGCGGTGGCCGGACCGGTCCATAGCCATCGGAAACGGGGTTTGCGTTGCTTCTGCTACCTGGCGGGCAGCCTCGGCCCAGGTGTCCCAGTCCGCATCGGCCGCCGGTATTTCGACACCGGCCTGTTCGAACAGGGTCTTGTTTATGTAGGGGCCTGTGATCGTCAGCTGCGAGTGCAAGCCGTAGATGCCGTCATCGTCCGGTCCTGACCGGTACCAGTTCAATGTGTCGCCAAACGACGTTTCCCAATAGTCGCGATCCACGTAGGGCGCGAGATCGAGATAATACTCGTTGAGCCCACCGAGATCCGTCACCTTGGCGATATCCGGACCAGTTCCGGCTGCAAGCTGGACCGGCAGATTTTCCAGAATTGCCTTGTACGGCACCTTGTCCATGACAACCTTGACGTCAGGATTGTCAGCTTCAAAGCGCTGAATGATTTCCATAGCGGCTTCGCATTCGTTGCCGTCCGAGGAACACATGAGCCGAATTTCTTCAGCAGATGCCGCTCCTACGCCCAGCATAAGCGATGCGAGTACTGCACCGCTGGCAAGTTCGAGTTTCCTGTTCATCTTCACTCCTCCCTTTTCAGTATTCAGGTCAGCTGTTTTGGCTTCCAGCCTGAATAAAGTTCGTTGTCGGCAGTCAGCGGCAGGCTTATGGACCTGTTCTCGCGTGCTGCCTGGTAAATCGCGCTGACAAGCTCAATGGATTGTCGCCCGTCTTCAGCGCTTACGGCAAGTGTGCCGCCTTTTTCCAGTGCGTCCGCCAGAGCTTCAAAAAAGCCGGCGAACCCGGAAAGTCCGTCCTGCACCCTGGAAAGGACATCATCGACTTCCGATTGCGTGATGGGCGCACGGGCGACGAATGTCCATTCGCCTTCGGCAGGCGCATAGGGCTCGCTGCCACTTTCGGCCGTCAGGCCTTCAAAGCAGAACCGAATGCGGCTGGTGTTTGTCGATGCACCAAGGGTGATCGAACTGGTTGCTACACTGCCATTGACCATCTGGAATGAAATTGCAGCGCAATCTTCCACTTCGATGTCGTTCACACGCGTCGCAACCGCGGCGTTGACCCGCGCGGGAGCGCCCATGACAGTTGTGAGCAGATCATGATTGTGAATGGCGTGGCCCAGAACCGCACCGCCGTTTTCACCGTCCCAGGTCCCGCGCCAGGGGACAGCGTAATAGGCCTCATCCCTATCCCAGTGTGTTTCAAGACTTGCGGCATAAGGCTTGCCCGCAAGCCCGGCATCGATCAAAGCCTTGAGTTTTGCCATGCCCGGACCGAAGCGATACTGGAAAACCGGGGTCAGGCGGCGGTTTGCCTTTCTAGCGGCAGCCACCAGCTCGTCGGCTTCCTTGAGCGAGGTGACCAGCGGTTTTTCACAGACCACATGCTTGCCGGCTTCCAGGGCCTGCATGACGACCGGATAGTGAAGGTGTGGCGGTAGACAGACATCCACCAGATCGATTTCAGGATCTGCCATCACCCTGGACAGATCCGCCTCCACCTGGACGTTGGTGCCGGCGACAACGTCTGTCGCACGTTCAATGTCCAGATCGCACATGACTTTGACGGAATATCTCTCTGGCAGGGCGCGATACCCCTCCAGATGGGCACGGCCAATACCCGCACCAATGATCGCGACCCGGATCATGACTGACCTCGGTCTTCGGCGATGAGTTGCGCCTTAAGGCCAAGCTCCATAACCTTGAAAGCGTGGGTTTGGGACATCGCGGTTTCCGAACGGTTGTTGATGTCGTCGGTAAGTCGCTGAAAGTAGGGCAACCCGGATTGTGAGCAGTCGATCTTTTCGCACCGTGTGCCGTTCACCAGGAACAAGTGATCAATGCCGGGTTTTCCGGCCACGTCGACATATTTACGGAGCTCAAGATAGCCTTGGGTTCCCAAAATCGTCAGTCTGCCATCACCCCAGGTCGGGAGTGCGTCGGGTGTATACCAGTCCACTCGAATGTAACCGTGTCCCTGGGAACTTCGCAGAACGATTTCGCCGAAGTCCTGGAGCCCTGGGCGGTGCGGATTGGCGTAGTTAGCAACGCTTGCAGCGGTGATCTCGGCATCCGCTGAACCGGTGAAGTACAGAAACTGGTCGATTTGATGCGATGCTATATCCGTCAGGATGCCGCCATAGCTGTCACGCTCGAAAAACCATTCGGGCCGAGAGGCTTCGTTCAGTCGATGCGGTCCCATGCCAAGCGTTTGAACCACCTTGCCGATGGCGCCTTCCTGAACCAATTCCGCGGCGCGCGTAACACTTGCCACTTCGAACCGCTCAGAAAAGTTCACTGACCAGATGCGGCCGGTCCGTTCAACACAGCTTTTGATCGCATCCAGCTGTTCCAGCGTCGTGCAGCCGGGTTTGTCGACCATGACGTCCTTGCCGGCCTCCATCGCAGCAATCGCCAACTCCGCGCGTTGCGAAGGCACCGATGCAATCAGCACGAGGTCGATCGCAGGGTCATTGAAAATGTCTTCCCGGTTCTCGACCATCGGTACATCCGGAAAACGTTTGGCGAAGCCTTCATGGGTTTCAGGCTTTCCCAGTGTCCACCAGGATGTGAACTCTGCCCCAGCCAGCTTCATGTTCTCCGACATTCCAAAAATGTGCCGGTGATCAATTCCCAACGCGGCGAACTTGAGGGGTTTTGACATTCAGTGCTCCAATTGGGGGATTGCTACGGCTGACTTTTGCGATGCGGACTGGATCAGAGCCTGGATCAACCGGTGCACCCGCAAGGCTTCGCGGCCGCTGCATTTCGGTGCACGCTTGTCGGCAATTGCATCGGCCATATCCTCGATCACTGCCTGGTGCCATTCGTGGGTAAATGCCATCGGATCGGCTCCTCCGCCCGTCGCACTTTCCTCGCCTAAAGTCTCGACGCTGCCATCATGCATGAGGATCTCCAGTCGGCCGGATTTCAGGGCCGCCGATCCATGCTGGCAATGAAGTGTGATCGATTCCGCACCACCAGGGAAACTTGCCGTGCTGGCAACGAGAGAGCCGACTGCGCCATTGTCAAATCGCAGTCCGGCGCTGACAAAATCTTCTGCTTCCAGATCGTGAAGGGAGGTCTTTGCTGCCATTGCCTGAACCTCAATGACCGGGCCGGTTAGGGACAAGGCAAGATCCAGTGTGTGGATCGCCTGGGAAATGAGCACACCGCCGCCATCGCGCTGGTAGGTCCCGCGACCGGGTTCGTCGTAGTAGGATTGCGCTCGCCACCAGGGAACCGTGATCTCCACCAGGGCGATTTCTCCCAATGTTCCTCGTTTCAGAACTTTGTCCAGCTGTTTTGCTGAAGCGCGCATGCGATGCTGGAAGACGATGCCGAGTGGAACGCCCGCGGTCTCACAGCGCCTGACAATGTCTTCAGCGGCCTCATATGTCCGCTCAATCGGTTTTTCCATAAGAATTGGCAGGCCGCGATCGGCAAGCGTTGCGACCATGTCTGACCGAGCATTTGGCGGTGTACAGACAATCACAAAATCCAGGTCCTTATCGGACACCAATTCCCGAAGGTCGGCGTAGATCTTCGGTGCTGCAGGTAGAAAACCGGATGCTTCGGTCAAGAATGCCTCGGCGCTTTTTTTGCTGCGCGACAGAACGCCTCGCAATGAGACCCCGCCGTTTGTAGCGGCAATGGCGCGTGCGTGGGTCTGCGCCACCATACCAAGTCCGACCAAGGCTACTTGCATACTCATTAGGACCTTCTCGACCACCTTTATTTATCAACTAGCACACCGGTATACCGGTTGTAAATAGATGCGTGTACCGGTATACCGGTAGGTAAGAATCCGGAATTTTCCTGTATCAATTTGGTTGAAAAACAATGACGACAAGTGCCAATAGTCCGGCACGCACGGACTTGGAATTCAAGCGTATTGACGCTTCCAAACCAGCGGGCGATCAGATCTTCGGATCAATAAAACACGCCATCCTGAATATGGATCTACGGCCCGGGTGCATTGTCTCCGAAGCCGAAATTGCAGCAAAATTCGGAGCCAGCCGGACCCCTGTTCGAGAAGCTTTCATGCGCCTTCGCGAGGCGGGGCTGGTGGTCACTTATCCCAGCCGAGGCAATTTTATTTCCAGGCTCAACAAAGAAAAAATCCTGGAAGCCCGCTATTTGCGGGAAGCCCTTGAGATGGCGAATATTCGCCGCCTGGCCTCGGGCGGTTTGCCCAGTGCGTCCCACGATCGCTTGCTTCAAAACCTGAATGCGCAGGAAGATGCTGTCGCCATTGGCGATGCAGTCGTCTTTGGAAACCTGGACGACGCATTTCACCTTGAACTTGCCGAAGCAACGGGATTTCCACGCGCCGCACAGGTGCTGGAGAAAGAAAAGATGGTTCTCGACCGTCTGCGTGTTTTGTCGCTCAGGGACAAGAACCATCTTGGATTTCTAAAGGACGAACATGCGCGGATTTTTGAAGCAATTTGCGCCCGGGACCTTACTGAAGCGGTGCGTTTTGGCGAATTGCATTTCTCCTCCATCTTGAAAGTCCTGGCTGACCTTGAGATACGGCACTCGGACTATTTCGACGATTGAGTAGCAGCAAGTTGTCGATCGGGGATACGGGCAGGGCTACTCGACCTGAAGAGTGAGCCTCTTTTCGGGAAACCTGGACGTTTTCACACTGATATGCGCGTTCCCCTTCTTACCTGACTGCGCACGCACCCAGAAGCCGGTGCCACCACCTCTCAGGGCGACCTTTTCGGGCCCGATGAGTTCAATCGGTCCATCGAGTTCGATGGAAACGCTGTCATTCAAGAAGGTGAGCGGATTGCCGACCTGGTCCAGAGCCTTTGCCAGAACACGCGTTTCATTGTGGTCCGGATTGAGCGTCATCCGATCAGGTTCCAGACGCAACTCCGTTGCCAGAGGGTTGGCGACAAAATTCCGCGTTACGACCGGCTCGCCATTTAAGTAGCCTGTAAATTCGACATCCGGCCAATCATGCCCCCAGACCCCGAGTGCGTCTTCGGCTTCCGTACTCAGTTCGAGGCAGAACGGTGGATGCGGCAAATGTGGAAAGTTTACTGTGTCGCGGAAGATCTCGAAGCTGTTGCCATTGGAATAGGTCATTCTGATTTCATCGCAGTTCGACAACACCATAAGCGGAAGTGTGCCGCCAATATTGCGTTCACCACGCGCCCATATACTGACAGGCTCCAATATCACCTTGCGGTTCGGGCTGGTCTGGCTTGCATAGGCGTAACCTGCAAGCTTCATTTCCCGAAACATCGTCATGACACCGTGATAGCAAACCCTGTCGCCCGATCCGAAATCCTGATGTGTGTTGTAATCGAACATGCACCAGCCAATGCAGCCTGAAACGGCATCGTCACCATAAGCAGCGTTCAGAATTTCAAGGTGCCGGGTAACGTGCTCTATTTGCCGCTGTTCCTGATCGAATATCTTGGTGGGATACATGTGACCATTATATTCGGTCACGAGGTAGGGCACCGGTTTCACAAGTCCCGTGGTTTCCTTCCGGTCTCTCAGCGGCGTTCGCGGACGATTGACACGAGGATCTTCAAACGATCCCAGAACGAAATCGTTGAATGTATAGACATCTTCAAGCAACGAACTTTCGGTATCTTTGCGAATTCCACCCGTCTGTCTTGTCCTGTCCAGTTCCCGGGCAAGCGCATTGGTGCGTTGATAAAAGGCGTCGTCGTCAGCAGATTCATTGATGCGGACACCCCAGAGTACGATGGAGGGATGGTTCCAGTCCCGCTCGATCATGCGCCGCACATTTTGAACAGCTTCGTCTTTCCAGGTCTCGCCACCAATATGCTGCCAGCCGGGTATTTCCTCCAGAACCAGAAGTCCGATCCTGTCGCAATGATCCAGGAACCATGGCGATTGTGGGTAGTGAGAGGTTCTGACGATATTGCAGCCCAACTCTTCCTTCAGCAGTTCGGCATCGCGTTCCTGTGAAGCGCGCCCTTGTGCGTAACCGGAATAGGGAAACGACTGGTGCCGGTTCAATCCGATCAGCTTCACCTTCCTGCCGTTGAGGAGGAAGCCCGCCGGTGTGAATTCTGCCGTGCGGAAGCCAAAGACTGTTTCGAAAGTGTCTTTTGAACCATCTGCGCGCATTGCAAGGCGAAGCGTATAGAGGGCAGGATTGTCCAGGTCCCATAGCGATATGTTTTTTAGATTCTCGAACGCCAGAGCAGCAATCTGGTGGGCAGCAAGGTCTGTAGTGCTCGCCGCAATGATTTCGCCGTCAGGGGAGACCAGTTCCCCATGAAGCTGACCGTTGACCGCCGTTTGAGCAGGATTGCTCAACCAGATCCTGGCAAAAACACCGGGTGCTTCGCTCAGTGTGTCTTGCGTCTCGATCTTCACTGTCTTGATCGAGATACTGTCAGCAATTTGCAGCCAGGCTTCGCGATAGATACCGGCATAGGTCAGGTAATCGATACGGCCGCCAAAGGGTGGGATGTCCGGATTTTCCGATCCATCCACGCATACGGTGATCAGGCATTCGCCGTCGCGAAATGCCTCTGTCAACCGGATTTCAAAAGGCGTGTAACCGTCCTTGTGTCCGGCAACTTGCACCCCGTTCAAAAAGACCGATGCATTCGCCATGACACCGTCAAAAACGAGATTGATCTCCTTGTCCTGAAAGGCGTCGGACCATTGCAGCTTCTTTTGATAGGTGAAGGGTTTTTGATAGGAGCGTTCGTCAAAATAATCGAACGGCAATTCGACGGCAGTGTGCGGTAATCTTACTGTCTCACCGACGAGGTGCTGACCTGCCATTTGCGGCTCAAAACCTGCGACGAAGGTCCAGTCTTCACAGAAATTCAGTTTCTTGGGCATTGGTGGTCCTGTCCGGCGGAAAACGTGGGTCCGGTCGGGCGGATGCGCCATTGGATCCACCCAACCGGAACTACCTGAGGGGGCAATTGCCAGTGGGACGGCTATTGCAATCCTCAAGTTCGACAAGAATGGGACGGCACCGAGTGTCTGTTTAGTAAAATTTTACTAAAATTTTTGATGAGAGTTTTACTTCACACTATTCCGCCAGATTATCGGAGCCTGAATGACGACTTTCTTGGCGATGTCGCGTCCTGAAAGCCGTTCCAGCAGCTGATTGACTGCAGAAGTTCCGATCTCCTCCGGCGCGAGCCTAACGCTTGCCAGGGCCGGGTCCAAAAGCTCCGAAGCAGGGTTGTCGTTGAACCCGACCACCGCTACGTCCTGCGCGATTTTCAGACCGGCATCCCGGACGGCCTTGTAGGCTCCAACCGCCATGTCGTCGGTGCAAGCCACAATGGCATCAGGTCTTGGTTCTACGGCAAGCAACTCACGCGTACATTCAAGACCGTTATCCGTCGTGTTGCCTGCCAGAGAGACGAGAGAGCTGTCGAATGAATCCTTTGTCCCCAGCCAGTCCTTATAAGCTTCAAATCGTGCTTCATAAATCTCAGGATGTTCTCCAAGCGAACACCCGCCGATGAAACCAATTCTGCGATAGCCTTTGGACGTCAATCCGGTCATGAGCTGTTCGGTGGCGGAGTAAAGATCGTGCCCGACGCTGTCAAAATCGGGTTCCTCGGGCAAGAAATCAGCAAAAACGATCAGGTTTTGCCAAAAGTCCCGTGCCTGTCGGTGGATCCCAGACCCTTGTCCTACGACAATGGCGCCCCGCGTTTTGCCGTCAGGCTGGAAAAGCTCCGGATAGAGGCACTTAACAGTTACCACGTGGACATCTAGCTCAAGACACCGGCGCTCGACACCGTTCTTCAGTCTTGAATAGTAAGACCCTTCGGAGACGTGCTTCCAGCGTTCTCCAAGTTCAAGGTATATTTCTGAAACCTTCGAGCGGTAAGACCCCCGCCCAGCAGCGAAAATGTTCCGGCGTTCCTTCAGCGGCTTGTAATCGAGCTCTTCCGCGACAGCGACAATGCGTGCACGGGTCTTCGGCGAAACGGAGATCGTGGCATCCCTGTTCAGGACCCTGGATACCGTTGCGATCGAGGTGCCGACAATTTCAGCGATGTCTTTAAGCTTGGCCAATTGTCCTACTTGCCGGAATGAACGCCGATAAGGGGGAGCGGATTACAACATCCCGGACCTCATAGGAATTCCAATATGCTCGGATTTCAAGATGCCAGCCAAGGATTGTGTGTGAACTGCTTCACAAAAAAAGCCCGGCAACGCATCGCCGGGCTCTTTCCAACTGGTTTGATCGGACCTATCGCGCAGGAAGCGGGATCCACTCAGCAACGGAAACGTCAGCATGTTGGAACTGCGGCATCTTCTCACCGAGGTCTTCCATGTTGCGCACATCCTGCTCGTTCAGGAAGGACTGCGTGATCAATGTCGGCGGAACGATGACCTGCTTGCCCGGATCTTCTCCGGCAAGCATAAGCGCAAGCGTGCGTACGCTGACCTCGCCAACGACGGCCGGGTTGGTGGCAACCGTTGCGGCCCAGGCAGAGTCCGGCTCACGCATGGCGGAGATATCGGCAGTGGAGACATCCGCTGAATAGATTTTGATGTCCTGGCTGAGGCCTGCCTCATCAACGGCGATTTTCACACCCTTCGCAAACTCGTCATAGGGTGCGAAGACAACATTGATGGTCGGGTTGGCCTGCAGCACAGAGCGCGCCTGATTGGCAACCGAGTTGGCAATCGGATTGTCGAGCGTGCCGAACATCGCAGCTTCCTTGATGCCCGGATTGTCCTTCTTGACTTCCTTCCAGGCAACGTCCCGCCGATCAAGGGGGCGATGCCAGGCACGTAGACATAGCCAGCCGTGAAGCTGTTGCCATTGTCCTTGATCGCCTGCTCGAGTGCCATTTTTCCAAGCAGATAGTCTGACTGCTCAACCTGCGGGATGGAGTCGTTTTCGACATTCACATCAAAAGCGACAACCTTTATGCCTGCATCGACGGCCCGTTGGGCGGCCGGTTTCATGGACTCCGTCAAACCGTGTTGAATGACGATCCCGTCAACGCCGAGGGCGATTGCCTGATCGACCATATCCGCCTGAAGGGCCGCATCCTGGCGGCTGTCAAGGACGCGCAGATCGACCCCGAGGGCTTCGGCCTGCTTTTCCACGCCCGAGAGATAGGATTGGAAGAAGTCGCCTGTTGAAAGATAGCGGACCAGTGCGATCTTCACGTCCTCAGGTTTGTCGAATGGCGCGGGCATGTCGGCTGCAAGCGCGCTGCCGCTGCCAAGACCCAGGCCGGCCACCATGGCGAGCTTCATGAATTCACGTCTGAGCATATTGTTTCCTCCCAATATGAACGGCGCCCGGCGGGCGTCACGCAGTTCTCCTGCCTCCGCGTCGCGATGACAGGTAGAAAGTAAAGACCAGGGCTGCGACCAGCACAGCTCCCTTGACGAAATCCTGCATGTAGTAAGGGGCATTCATCATGGTCAGACCCTGAAGAAGAATGCCGACAAAGAGCGCACCTGCAGCCGTGCCGAATGCGTTCGGGCGAGCCGCGCCGAGAACCGCAAAGCCGATCAGGGCGGCGGCCACGCTGTCGAGCAGCAGGTTGTTGCCCGATGCGATGTCGCCGCGGCCGAGACGCGCTGCGAGCAGAATTCCGCCAACCGAGGCCAGCATTCCGGAAATCATGTAGGCAACAATCTTGTAGCGGTGGACATTTGTTCCGACCAGACCGGCTGCTCTTTCATTGGAACCGATCGCATACATCAGGCGTCCATGCCGGGTGTATCCGAGAAACAGCCAGATCAAGAGAGCGATCAGCAGAAAGACGACGACGGGCACAGGCACGAGCCTGTCCAGGAACAGATCGAACCGATGACGGCCGAGCCAGAGAAAAGCCGCGGAAAATGTGCCTTCGGCAACAGATCCGTTCTCGAGGCTCATTCCGGTCGCAATGGAATTGCCCTGTGTTGGAATGCGCTGAAGGCCAATCAGAAGGAACATCATGCCAAGGGTGGCCAGAAGATCAGGCACACGCATCTTGACGATCAAAAGGCCATTCACCAACCCGACGAGTGCCCCCATGATGAGACAGAGTGCGACAGCGACAAAGGCCGATTGTTCGAGGATGACCATCGTATAAGCAGATAGCATCAAGGCAGAAGTCGCGACCGAGCCGATAGAAAGGTCAAAACCGCCTACGACCAGAGTACAGGTGACACCGAGTGCCAGGATGCCTGTTATGGCTACCGACTGCAAAATAAAGACAGCCGAGCGCGGGCTGGCAAATCCGCTCGCGTAGATCGAGAAGAAAAGCGCAAGCCCGCCCAGCAGGATCAGGAAGCCGTATTTGATAGCGAAATCGAGTGCGTTCTTGTTCATTTTCCAAATTTCATCCTGCGAGAGCCAGCCGCTCACCGGGGCCGGACACATCCGCAACCAGGCTGTTCAAGTCGATATTCTTGTTGATGTATTCGCCGGCGATTGCCGCCTCGTTCAGGACGACGATCCGGTCCGCGATTTCCAGGGCCTCGTCGATTTCAGCGACAAAGACGAGCGTTGTTCGGTTCTGAGCTGTTTGCCGGATATACCTTCCGATGTCGCGCCTCGCACCAATATCGACACCCTGGAAAGGCTCATCGAGTAGCAGAATGCGAGAGGCCTTGAGCAACCAGCGGCCAATCATGACCTTTTGCTGATTGCCGCCGGACAAAGTGTCGATGCCGTCGAAATTGGACTGGCAAACTACTCCGATCCTATCGATCATGTCATCGGTTGCTTTGCGTTGCGCTTTGTCGCCCAGAAACGAAAATCGGCTGAAGGCGCCAAGAAATGGCACCGTCATGTTGTTGGCGATATCAAAGTCGGGCACGACAGCGTTCACGCTACGGTCCTTGGGCGACATGAAGACGCCTTTTAAAACCGCGTCGCCTGCACCCGTCGGCAGATATTCCTTGCCATCCAGCAGGAGACTGCCGCCGGAAGGCTTTGACAGCCCATAGATGATTTCTGCCAGTTGGGTCTTTCCGGATCCGAGCAATCCGGTAAAGGCGACAATCTCGCCCTCTCGCGCTTCGAAGTCGATCGGCCGGCTGTCTTCGAACAGTTTCAGGTTTTTAATCTGAAGGACCGGGCGTCCACCCTGTACTGGATCGATGTCCACTTCGGTCATCTGATGTCCAAGCATCGCATTGACCGCACCGACATAATCGAGAGGTTCAGTTTCGAAGAGGCCCGAGATCGCGCCATCGCGCATTGTGACAATCCTGTCGGCGATACGCCGAATGTCGGACATGCGGTGGGAAATATACAAGATCGCCACCCCTTCCGCTCGCAGTCTATCAATCAGGGCAAAGAGGCGCTCAGCCTCCGATGACGAAAGGGACGATGTGGGTTCGTCCAAAATAAGCAGTTTTGGTGAGCGGGCCATGGCGCGAGCGATTGCGATCATCTGCCTGTCGGCAACATCCAGATCGGCAACACGCATGCGAACGTCCATGGTCAGGCCCATGCTTTCGGCGACTTCGCGTGCCTTTGCTCTCAGTTTCCTGTCGTTGACAAACAATCCGACACCGGGCTCGGTCAACCGGTCGAGAGTCAGGTTCGTCGCCACGTCCAGGTCCGGGATCACGCCGTCGTCGATGGACTGATGAACCGTAACAACACCCTTGGATATGGCATCGGCCGCGTCTGTCGGTGAAAAGGGTTCGCCGCCAAGCTCAATGTCGCCGCTATCAGCGAAATGATAGCCGCACAACACTTTCACGAGCGTGGATTTGCCCGCGCCATTGGCTCCCATCAATGCCGTAACTTCTCCGGACCGCAAATCCAGATCAATGCCCTTCAGGACGTGATTTTGTCCGAAGGACTTTTCCAGACCGCGGAGTTTGCAGGTGACGTTTTGCACCGTTCCTCCCAAAATTTTGCAGGGCTTTTATTCCCTTTAATAGAGTTACAGCATGCAAAATAGTCATTTGTCAACCTGGTTGACTTTTGAATAATCTTGATCATTATCGGGACGGAAAAGAGAGGAAAATTTGCAGTCATGGACACGCCTGACCAGTATCGACCGTTAACGCCGGAGACGCTCGGAACCCGTCTTGCATCGATCGACGTTGTGGCAAAACGCGTCGGATCAGATCCCGCTCTCTGGACAGTGCGTGAAGTTGGCGACGGCAATCTGAATTTGGTTTTCATCGTTGAGGGCCCGAAAGGATCCGTCGTCGTCAAGCAGGCATTGCCATATGTGCGTCTCGTCGGCGACAGCTGGCCATTGCCGCTCTACCGGGCCTTCTTTGAAAATCACGCCCTGGTACGACAAGCCGAACGCGACCCTGGCTCGGTACCGGCTGTCCATCATTTTGATGAAACGCAAGCGCTGATCGTCATGGAGTTCTTGTCGCCGCACAAGATCCTGCGTCGAAAGCTGATCGATGGCGACAAGGTTGCAGGCCTTGGCAATTTTCTGGGAAAGTTCTGTGCACGGACGGCTTTCCGCGGGTCCGAACTGTCCATGAAGAGCGCCGACAAGAAAAAAGATGTCGGACTATTTGCCGGTAATGTTGAAATACCGGCGATTACCGAAGCCTTGGTCTTCACTGATCCCTACTATGAAGCCGAGATGAACCACCATACGGATGCTTTGGGTCCTGTGGTTGCCGGTTTGCGCTCAGATGCCAAGCTGAAAGCAAAGGTGCAGCGCCACCTGATGAAATTCGCCTCCAACACCGAGACGATGGTGCATGGCGATCTTCACAGCGGGTCGATCATGTCGACCGATACCGAAAGCCGCGTTATCGATCCGGAATTTGTTCAGTACGGACCGATGGGGTTCGATATCGGGATGCTGCTTGCGAACTTCTTCATGGCCTATTTCAGCCAACCGGCGCACAGGACAAAAGACGATCTGGACGATTATCAGGAATGGCTCCTGACTGTGGTCGAGGAGATCGTCGATACGTTTGAAAAAGAGTTCACGCATCTGTGGCAGAGCGAGCGAACGGGAATGCTTTATCCCGAAGCGCTATTCGAGGGGCAGGGACAAAAGTCAGCCGATGCATGTGCCGACCTCCTCTTGGAAATCTGGACGGAAGCGCTCGGGTTCTGCGGGATCGAAATGCATCGCAGGACATTGTCGCTGGCGCATAACGCGGATTTCGAAGAGATCGAAGACAACGGTCTCAAGGCGGCACTGGAAGCTCGGAACCTACATATGGGCGCGGAACTGATCCTCAATGCCGGGAAGTGTGGCTCGCTGGACGAGTTGCTGACGCTTGCACGCCAAGTCAACAAGAAGGACATCCTATGAAGGTCAACGGAACCCACTACCGCTCGCTTTGGTGGGATGAGGACAAAGGCGCGCTGCAAATAATCGATCAGCGCTGGCTGCCTCACGAGTTTCGGGTGCAGCATGTTGAAACGCTTCAAGATTTTGCCGATGCGATTGTCGAAATGCGTGTGCGTGGTGCGCCGCTGATCGGGGCCACGGCTGCCTATGGCATGGCCCTTGCTGCAGCGACTGATCCTTCCGATGCAAATCTTGACAGTGCCTGGGCGTTTCTGGACAAGACGCGGCCGACTGCCATCAACCTTCGATGGGCGCTCAATCGGTGCCGGACTGCTTTGAAGGCCCTGCCTGAAAACGAGCGCTCCGCGTCTGCATTGCGGCTTGCACATGAGATCTCGGACGAGGATGTGGACATCAACCACCGCATAGGTCAGCACGGTCTTGAAATCATTCGCAAGATAGCAGCCGGCAAACGGGATGGAGATCCCGTGCGCATCCTGACCCATTGCAATGCCGGCTGGATCGCAACCGTGGACTGGGGCACAGCGACGAGCCCCATGTATCAGGCACATGACGAAAACATCGCAATTCACGTGTGGGTCGACGAGACACGTCCACGCAATCAGGGTGCATTGACGTCGTGGGAACTCGGGAGTCACGGCATTCCGCACACCTACATCACCGACAATGCCGGTGGTCACTTGATGCAGCATGGAATGGTGGATCTGGTAATTACAGGAACGGACCGCACCACGCGCAGAGGGGACGTTTGCAACAAGATCGGAACCTACCTGAAGGCACTTGCCGCACAGGCCAACAATGTCCCGTTTTATGTCGCCCTGCCATCGCCCACAATCGACTGGACCGTTGATGACGGTGTCGCCGAAATTCCGATCGAAGAACGCATGGAACGGGAAGTAACCCATGTACAGGGCCTGACGGAGGAGGGGAGCATCGGTCAGGTGCAAGTCACTCCGATCGGGACTGCAGGCGGCAATCCGGCGTTTGATGTGACACCGAACCATCTGGTGACAGGCCTCATCACCGAACGGGGGATTTGCGAGGCAAGCGCCGAAGGGCTTGCGGAATTGTTTCCAGATCTTGCGCAGGTCGCCAAGAGAGCATGAGCCCAAGCCCGTCCAAGTCCCGGCCAACGGACGGCAGGAGCGGGACCCGCGGCCAGTCAGCACGTGCACGCCCACAGGAAGACGCAATCGTTGAGGTTACCTGGTGCTACTATCAGGACGGCATGAACCAGAACGAGATCGCCGAACGGCTGGGTATTTCCCGGGCGACGGTTGTCAATTACCTGGCTGAAGCCCGCAAGCGGGACTATGTGCGCATATCTCTCGACACGGATGTCTTTCGAAATCAGGATCTGGCGCGACGCCTTGTCGACCGGTTCGGTCTTCGTGATGCCGTGGTCATTCCATCGTCACCTGACGGTGCCGAAAAATCGCTGGAGCGGGTGACCCGTGTTGTCGCTGACTGGCTTCCAGGGCTTTTGGAGCCGGGTGACCGGCTCGGTGTTGCCTGGGGCGAGACGGTTTACAGGGTGGCTGAGGCGGCACCGCGCATTTCCATGGAGAACCTGACTGTCGTCCAACTTGTCGGGTCCCGCCCTGCGGCTCTCGGTTTCGCAGCTGAAACCTGTTCGGCGACGCTCGCCAGGCGCTATGGCGCCCACTGCGTCAACCTGCATGTGCCCCTGGTCTTGTCGAGCAAGGATCTGGTTGAAAGGCTACGGCAGGAGCCGGTTATCGAAGCGCAACTGCGGGCCGTCGCGAATTGCAACAAGACGATTTTCGCCTGCGGAACCTGTGGCGACGACAGCCATGTGGTTCACACCGGCCTTTTGGACAGGGCGGATATTGATGCCTGTGCGGCACAAGGTGCCATTGGCGTCATATGCGGCAGGCTGATTGACCACAACGGCCAGGGCCTCAATCGGGACATCGAAGATCGCATGATTGCCGTTACGCTTGATCAGATGCGCAACAAGGATATGGGCCTGCTGGTCGGGTCAGGTCCGGATCGGGCCGAGCCCATGCTGGCGGCCATTCGCGGCGGATACGCCACTCATATCGCCACATGCTCAAGCACGGCGGCGGATTTGCTCAAACTGGCGGCGGAATATGCTTAAGGCACCTTACAAGGACACGAATAAACTCAGGCAGGCGATCATCGATACCTGCAAGGAGATGAACCAGCGGGGCATCAACCAGGGCACATCGGGTAACATATCCGTTCGTGCCGGCAAGAAAATGATCATTACCCCCTCCGGTGTTCCTTATGACAGGATGACACCAGAAATGCTGGCGACGGTTCCCATCCAGGGCAAAGGGAAGGCCAAGGGACCTTTCCCACCGTCGACCGAGTGGCAGTTTCATCAGGCGCTTCTGCGCAACAAGCCCGATATGCATGCTGTTGTTCATGCTCATCCGGTTCACTGTACCGCGTTGTCCATCAACCGCATGGCCATTCCCGCATGTCACTACATGGTTGCGATTTTCGGTGGCAATACCGTGCCGCTTGCGGACTATGCGCTTTTTGGGAGCGACGAATTGTCCGAACATGTCACAGGTGCGATGACCTCTCGTCACGGCTGCCTGATGGCAAATCACGGGGCCGTTGTCGTTGGCGAGACACTGGAAAAGGCGCTCTGGCGTATGGAAGAGCTGGAAGTCCTGGCACATGCCTATATCGTCAGTCAATCAGTTGGCAAACCCCATATTCTGTCGGATGAACAAATCGATGAGGTTCTTGGGGCAGTCGCCAATTATGGGATCAAGTCCGCCTGATCAGATGGCGCAGTTTCCACTGCCGGGGCGACGGGTTCTGCAGAACCTTCGCTGCTCAGGGGGCGCTGTTTTTTACGCAATACAAACTTAAACCCTTCTGCAACCTGTCAAAAAAGTGAACTTCATTTCAAGACGGATTCTGCTCAAGCTGGTTGAGGTTGCCGGAAGTGCCCGGTAGCTCTCGGTGACAATCGGACCGCGGCGGAGACATGCATGTCGAAACTTTTCACCTCATTCAAGCTTCGTGACGTCATTTTCAAAAACCGGATCGCCGTCTCTCCCATGAGCCAGTACCGGGCGGTCGATGGCCATGCGAACGATTGGCACATGGTGCATCTTGGCCGGTTCGCCCTCGGTGGGGCCGGATTGGTTTATGCCGAGGCAACTGCCGTGGAGAAGGACGGGAGGCGCACGCATGGCGACCTCGGTCTCTGGAACGATGCTCAGATCGACGCCCTCAAACCTATTGCAGAGTTTATTAGCAAAGAAGGTTCAATACCGGGTATTCAGCTGAGCCATGCCGGCCGGAAGGCCTCGGAAAAGCGCCCCTGGCATGGCGAAACGCCGGTTGACCAGGAAGACAGCACCGAAAGAGGCGAAGATCCGTGGCGGGCTTGCGCACCTTCCGCGATCCCCTACGCAGACGGATGGCCAGAACCAGATGAACTGACCGAAGAGGACATTCAGCGCATTGTCCAATCGTTTGGCGAGGCAGCTGAAAGGGCTCACAAGGCAGGGTTCAAGATGATCGAGGTTTATGCGGCCCATGGCTTCCTCGTCCATCAGTTCCTGTCTCCGATTTCAAACCGCCGCACCGACCGTTGGGGCGGCTCTGCTGAAAACCGGACAAGGTTCGCGGTCGAAGTCGCGAAGTCAATTCGCGCCCATTGGCCGGAAGATTACCCCTTGGCATTCCGCCTGTCGGCTACCGACTGGCTTGAAGGAGGTCTGGAAGCCGAAGATACGGTCAGGACCGCAATCGCGCTTTCGAAAGCTGGCGTCGATCTCATCGATTGCTCGACGGGTGGTATTGGCGGCAAAGAACGTCCGCGCCGAATGAAGATCGAGGAGGGGTTCCAGACACCATTTGCCGAGAAGGTGCGCAAAGAGGCGGACATTGCGACGATGGCAGTGGGATTCTTATGGAACCCGCAAGCTTGCGAGGACATCCTCCGGGAAGGGAAGGCAGACATGATTGCCCTTGCAAGAGAGCTGCTGGACGACCCCAATTGGCCTTTGCGCAGTGCCGAAACTCTTGGCGATGACACCTCATTTGAGATGTGGCCAATCGAGTCAGGCTGGTGGCTGATGAAACGGGACAGGTTGCTCCAAAAACTGGGGCTCCGGTCAGACTGATCTGGCGCTGAAAAGAGCAAGCCGCAGCCCGCAAACGCAACGCAAGAGAGCATCATTCCACACCTGAATGACCTATCGTTCAATACATGACTGTGTTGAGTGTGATGTTGACGGGTGTCTGCACCGTCAGGCTGGCGCTGCCGCGTGCCAGCAGCCAACCGTCTTCACGCTCCAGCCGGGCGACAATCTGAGAAACTTTCGAGATTTTGGTGCCGGCGGGCAGCTCCAGGGAAAAGGTGATGTATTGCGAAGAGCCATCGCTGGTTAGCAGCGTTTTGACAGTGTCTGGGTCCGCATTCGCATCACTTCCTTTGAGAAAGACTTCGACTTGGCCTTTCGGGATGATTTTCATGTCACGATACCTGAGCGTGCCGTCTATGGTGCGAGTTTGTGCAGCAGTTACCTGCAGGTTTGCACAAAGCGATGCTCCTGCGACGATGGTCAGCATTGTGCGGCGATTGATTGAGTGCTTCATCACATGCCTCCATACGGGTTGTCGCCGATGGGGTTCGGTGAACAGTCAGTGTTGCGTGGCACAGGGCGCTTGATAGCGCCCTGTTCAAATCCGTCAGACGATAACGAAGTCCTGCGCTGACAGATCCAGACCCGGGTTCAACTGCGCGAATTGCACGGCTGCAAGGTCGCCTGACCCGTCGGCGTCATAGGACAGTGTCCCATCGTCCGTATCATAGACGATGCGATCGTCGGTGTCGTAACACACGCCTGCCGCATTGGACTGAAATGCACCGATCGCAAGAAGGCCTGTATTACCGATTTCTGAAAAGACACTGCTGTCCAGCATGAACATGTCCGCTTCAGTATCGAAGTCGCGAACCTGGTCGACATTCTCAGCTCCAAGCTCGGTCGAAAAGCGGAAAGAATCCTCACCTGCGCCGCCGACGAGGATGTCAGATCCGAGCCCCCCGTCCAGCATGTCGTCGCCTCGGCCACCAAAGAGCCTGTCATTTCCCGCTTCGCCCGGCTGGACCGGTTCCGGTGGAAATTCTACCGAAACATTGAGTTTGTAAGTGGACCCTTCCGGGATAGCTTCCGTCCAGCCATTGCCGGGCGCACTGCTGGTCCAGCTGCCTTCCAGAATGTAGTAGGTACCGGTTTCCTCGACAATGAAAACTGTGCTTGAATCCCGGTTGCTCGTGGAACCGGGATCGCCGCCTCCGTCGTCGTTTTCAGTGACCACGTCGCCATTGCTGTCCAGCAATCGAACCCAGCTGTCATGAACATTTGGATCGGCAATCCCATCGATATCGATCGTCAGGATCGTCCCGGCGGCAAGATTGATGCTGTAATATCCACCTTTCCCGTTTCCCGTGGCATTGACAGTCGTATGCAGGACAGAGGTTGAATCGAAGATGTCCGGATCTTCCGCCAAGGAGAAGTTGTTCGAAATATCGAAAGCCGTGGCGATCGAGTTGTTTGTTGCGTCTCCTCCGAGTGTGGCGTAACCGGTTCCCATGCCCGGGCGCGGAATGGCATCGCCTTGGTCGGAAAAGTCACCGAACAGGATGTCGTCACCGCCGCCACCACGAATGATGTCGTCACCGCCTTGACCGGTCAAAGTATTGGCTGATCGATCTCCTTTCAGCCGATCGTCAAACCCGGACCCAGCGAGATTTTCGATCGAAACATATGTGTCACCTTCAGAATTCCCTTTGGCCAGATTAAGCCTGACGCCGCTGGCCGCGTTAGAATAGTCTGCTGTGTCGCTGCCGGAACCGCCATTCAGCATGTCTTCACCGTTACCTCCGGTCAGCGTGTCATCGCCAGATCCGCCGGAAAGTTCGTTCGCCATTTCATTGCCGATGAGATGGTCGCCGAAGATGGAGCCGACAGCGTTTTCGACATCAACGATGATGTCATGCCGGATGGCCGTCCCGCGTCCTACAATCTGCACGGGGCCGTCTGCGTCGCCTCCCGAAGCTGTGCCACCGGCAAGATCGACCGTTACACCGCTGGAGCTTCCGGAATAGACAACGGTGTCGATCCCTGTTCCTCCGTTCATGTAATCCTGTCCGGAACCTCCGATCAGAGTGTCGTTGCCGCCCTCTCCATAAAGGATGTCGCCATCATTGCCGCCGTCCAGAATGTCATCGCCGTCTCCGCCATTGAAGTAGTCGCCACCTCCGCGGCCCCAGAAATGATTTGCTGCTGCGGTGCCAATGAACCGGTCAATGCGGTCGTCTGAACCGATCAGGTTTTCAATGCTGTCGAAAGTATCCCCGGATGCCGTGCCACCGCTGGCGACATTCGTTTCAAGATTGACGAGCAGCTGGAAGGGACTTTCCGTGCTGTAGTCGACCGTGTCGACGCCCGCGCCGCCTCGAAAAATGTCAGCGCCGTCCTGGCCCCTCAGCAGGTCGTCGCCATCGCCGCCGTCCAGTAAGTCGTCGCCCGCACCACCGACAATTGTGTCGTTTCCGGCGCCGCCATAAAGCGCGTCATTGCCGTCGTCGCTTTCCGTCTGATCTTCAAGATCTTCCACCGCAATGGTGTTGTTGATGTCGCGGCTCGCCAGCGTGTCGCGGCCCCCTATGATGAGGTCATCGCCGCCCAAGCCAAATATCGTGTCGCCGCCCGCATCGCCGTCAATGGTATTGTTGCCTTCATCACCAAACAGGATACTGGAAAGCGAACCTGCGGTTTCTGTTTGGGCTTCGTCTGCGACATCTGCTGGGGGAACGACTGAACCGTCGACATAGATAATGTTTTCGACATTCGCGATTTCGCCGACATCGAGGTCTTTCGACAGCACGATCACGGTGTCGTTGCCGCCATCTGCCTCTTCATGCACGATGTCGTCGGCGGAATCGACGAAATAGACGTCATCGCCTCCGTATCCTGCCATGCGATCGCCACCGGCGCGGCCATCCAGGACGTTGTTGCCATCATTGCCAATCAGAATGTCGTCATAGCTGCTGCCGATGCCGTTTTCGATGTAGTAGGCACTCTGATCGGCGTTGTGCCCGGCAAAGATGGAAACGTTGTTTCTATGGCCATTTACACTGGAGAATTGACCGGCTCGCAGATCAAGAATTGTTGCAGCTGTCGAGCCTGAAAAATCGATTGTGTCCTCGCCGCCTGTATCGTGGATTACAAAACCGATATCGTGCTGCATGCCCTCGGAGGTTAGCTGGTAGCCGTATTGTGTGCTGTTGTAGCCGTAGACGTTGTCTCCGGTATTCAGGTCGATCTGCTGATAGGTGCGTTCGCCATCGTCATCGACAGTCGAGAAATAGCGGCGGATCACTGCTTCAATGTCTGCAACGAGCGGGGTTGAGGCCGACCAGCGCGAGGTTTCACCGACATCAATCCCGTCGAAATAGGACATGACCGTGTATTGCTGACGGTCGTAGATCCAGGTGGCATTGTTCAGATAGTTGATCTGGACACCACCCGGGCCGCTGTAGTTATAGAGCCCGGGATGATTCAGGCCGAATTCATGACCGAATTCGTGAATGAAGCTGTCGAAGACATAGCCTCCGACATCGGTCTTGTTCGGTTCCGTGTCATGAAATCGCTGGCCAATACTGACATAGCGGTCGCTTGAAAAGGCACTGCCATCGCTTTGTTCGCCAAGTTCCGGACTGACGATCTCCATCCATTGGGTCTCGGCATCGTACGGCTCATCATCGACGATCTCGAATTTGAGAGGGGTGACGGCGGACCACATCTCCAAAGCGCCAATGGCTGCGGCTTTGTAGTCGGGATGATTGTTGAGTTCCTGAACATTTATCACAAGTGGCGCGGCTGCAATGTCCGGTGTCAGGCTGCGGGACAATGCGCCCAGGTAGTCAAGGTAGGCTTCATAATCCTCGCTTTTGCCAAAAGGGTTATCCGGGGTCTGGTCGTTAATCCACCATTGTTCGCTTGCTTCGTTCGGAGTGGACATTTCGAGGTCTCCCTGCGTGACAGGCTCTGGGGTGACTATCTGTGAAGGGTTTCAAGTGGCCAATCGGGACGCAAAAAAACCATTTGCCGCCCCATCCGTCGGCGCCAGTTGCAAACCTTCATCTTTTGCGAGATTCACATCATAATTCAACTATTAATTGTATTATGATGTGATAATTACCTATACTTGCATTCGCGTTTGAGCTTTGCAAGATCAATTTTTGAGAGATGAATTTATGGATACAATTTTTAGTTTAGTCCGCTTCAGTGGCTAGCGCGTGGCGTCAATAGGGCTTTAACGGGGCGACCGATCACGCAATGGCCCCTTGTCACGAAATTTGTGAGCAAACCTCTCGTCTATTTCCGCTGGTATGCCCGTATCTTTCCAGACCTGCATCGTTCTTCCCGCTGTGATCTCGCCAATTGCAGTCGCGACGATCTGGCGCCGGATGTACCAGCGTTCTGGTGAGATCAATCAAATGCTTGATCCATTCGGTCTCAAAGCACTGGCAACATCCTCACCGGGGAGCCCTGACGTTGTCCTTTGCACCTTGGCCCTTTCCGCCCCAGTGTTCGTCTTCAAGTTCACCGCTTACTTCGTAGCCGTGCCAAAGGCACTTCACGAAACTGCGCATATCGACGGTGCTATTGAGTCTCAGATCTATCGGCGCGTGATCATGCCTATCGCCCTGCCTGTGGTCGTCACCACGGCCTTGCCTGAGTTCTTGCGGAGCTCGAACGAGCTTTTTGCTTCGGTTGCTGCTGTTGACCCAGGATGAAATGCGAACTCTGCCGGTTGGGTTGTCGAATTTTCAGGGCACAGTATCCCGCGACATGATGGGCTTTCGAGCTGCACAGTCATTGTGGTTACATCCGTCGTGCTCCTGTTTCTGTATTTCCAGCGTCACTTGGCCCGAGGCATGACTGCAAGCGACATAGAGGTTCTGTCGTGCGCTCCAGGGTTCCGGTACTTGGTCGCTGAAATGACCCTGGGTCTGATCCTGTCAAGTGTGCGCAGCGCCGTTGACGAGCATGACCGGTTCCCGCGTGGCGTCGTTCGGGTCGATTGATTAGGTCAATGGCCAGCGTAGGCTGAATAGATGCCGAATGCACCGACGACGACAAGACTGAGCGCCCAGACAAGATCAAGGTTGAACCAGGTTCTTGAGAGGAACTTCAAACCCAGCCAAAGATAGATGAATAGGGCAATCAGTCCTCCGGACACCATCATGGCGAGGGTATGAACGGCTGCCACCAGAAAAGCGATTACAATATTGTTGTTCATCAGGCTTTGTGCCGCCAGATGGCCTTCATCCAGACCGCCTGCCTCGCAAATGCCGAGAAAGATAGGCACGAGCATCAGGCCAGCCCCATGCGCCATTGCCGCAAGAAACGACCAGAAGGCCAGACGGGCTGGATGGACACGCGCCAGCATTTTCGGATGTCTGCGATTGATGAGCAGGTAGACACCCATCGCGATCACCAGAAGGCCTGCGCCGATCCTTATTTCGGTTTCCCACGCGACCAGAAACAGCAATAGAGAAAACGGCAGCAAGATGCAGATCATTGCCAGGAAATGGCCTCCGGCCAGAAGCGCCAACGCCTTTGGCAGCGCTCTGTGGTCGCGTTCCATCAATGCCGCTGAAACAGCCAATGGCCATCCCATGCCAGGGTTCACGCCGTGATAGATGCCGGAAATGATGACGGCCCACCACAGGGCCGTCACCGTTGCGAGATCCGTCATGCGTCAGACCGAAGGATAGCAAAAACTGTCTGTTGAGCAGTCGCCGCCTTCAAGGCGGATCTGGTGTGCCCTCAAGCCTTTCGGGAAATCTATGTAGAATTCCTTGTCGAGTTCCAGTCCGCCGTTTTCACCGACACGTGCCATAACCATCTGGCCGCCTTCCGTCCCGGGATAGAACTGATCATCCCAGGTTGAATAAAGCGAGTTGGTCCAGTAGACGCGTTTGCCGTCGCGGCTGATTTCCACCATCTGCGGGCCATAGGCGAAATCCTTGCCGTTGGGATGCTTGGCTCCCCTAGCAATGCCGCCCAATTCAACCTTGCCCGTCAAAACAGGGTTCATCGGGTCGGAAACATCATACTGATGCATTTCACCCAGACCCCAGCATGCGACGTAGAGATATTTGTCGTCGAGGCTGAGGTCGATATCGGTCACAAGGGGCGGAACAGCTTCGAAGCCCTGCAACAGCGGCGGCAGGTTTTCAGCCTTTTCCGGACGCGGATCTATGGTGATGGTTTTCTTGGATTGCCATTTTCCGTCTTCGTCGCGCCACCAGGTGAAGATTGAACCTTGCAGATTGGTGGTGTCGACGACGACGCCGCAGAACCCGTAGGACTTTGTGGGGTCGTGAGCCGGTCGGATTTCCAGTGCCATCTGGTGGTTTTCGCCAAAGTCCATTGTCTGGATGTTCTTGCGCTTGCGCAGATCCCAGAAATGGATCGAATGGCCATATTTGTTGGATAACAGATCTTCTGGCACAACACCGTTTTCGAACTGCGGCGGCAAGCCCCATTCAGAACTGACCATGTAGTCCTGCGGAAGGTTCCACCAGAAATCATAGTGCTTGTCCTGCTTGCCCCGATCCATCTCGTACTGACCGATGATGTCGAAGGTTTCGCAGTCCATGATGAAGATACCCGGAGGTCCATCTGTGCCGTCTTCACCGCGACCGCCAAGACAGCTGACATAGATCCCCTCAGGCCCGCAGTGGATGGTGTGAGGGCGGGAGTATCCGGTCTTGGCGAACACTTCTTCGGGCTCGATTGTCTTGTGGATCTTCGCTTTCAAAGGTTCTTTGACATCTATCACATAGATACGAGAGGAACGGATGCCCGGAACAATGAGGTAGCGCCGTTCGAGAAACGCGTGACCTGAAAGCGGCGACAGTGCTGAAGAGCATGCATTCCAGCCAAAGTGATGGAATTCATCTCCTTTGTTGGGCACGATCACCTGGTGAACGATTTGCCCGTAGGTGCCGGATTCCGGATTGAGGTCAATGACGGCTATGCCGTCGGATTGCGATCCGTCGGGACTGAGCATCACCGTGAATGCATAGTTTTCGACTGGTGCCTGCATCGCCAGCTTTGGCGATGCATGGAATGTAGGATCTGGCCTGAGATTCATTCTTTCCTCCCATTTTGGTAGCAATGCCGCCATTCCGGACACGCAGTTCCAGCCCGTGACCGGGCTCAAAATCAGTGTTTTGGCTAGACCTCCGCAACGTTGCAGAGTTGAATGGCTCCACTGATCTTTTCCGATAGACCGGTCAGTTTCTGGCCGATCTCAAGTCGATAATCCTTTCCAAATCTGCGAATGGGACCCACTGCACCGACACTGAAGGTTGCGCCGATATTCCCGATCGAAACCGGTGCGGCGACGCTTGCGATGCCCAAGTCTATTTCCTGATCACAATCGGCAAATCCCCGTTTTGAAATCTCCTCAAATTCAGCCCGGAGTTCAGCTTTGGTGATCTTGGTGTGCTCGGTGTACTGCTTCATGCTGCGGGACAGAATTTCTTCCTGAAAATCGGGCTCGGCGAACGCAGCAATCGCCTTGGAGCAGGAGCAGGCATGCATCGGACGAACGCCGAGGCCTGGATGAATGAAGGCGCGCGCCGGATCGTCAGGGGTTTCCACATGGATAATTTCCACCTTGCTGTCGCGGAAGCGCGCCAGAAAAACCGTTTCGTTGAATTTGGTGGCTGCGGCTTTCAATAGCGGAGCCGCGCAGCGCCGGACATCGACGTCCGATTTACCCAGCAACGCAATGCGGATCAGGCGTTCACCAACGACGTATTTTCCATCGTCGGAAGGCTGATCCAGGAGTTTCCGGTCAACCAGTGTCTGGATCAGCCTGTAGCAGGTCGGTTTGGGCAGTTCGGTTGCCTTCTGCACTTCAAGCGTTGAAACCGGACGCCCTGCGATAGCAATGATCTCCAGGAGGTTGATCAGACGTTCTAGGTGCATATTGACGGGTCTTTCTCAAATTGTAAGACTGCCTATCAAATCATGAGACAAATTTTTCTCAATGCAAGCGAAATATCGGGAGGCAGAAATGCGAACACGTGCAGCCGTGGCTCTTGAAGCAGGCAAACCGCTGGAGATTATGGAAGTTAACCTCGAAGGACCGAGAGCCGGTGAGGTGCTGGTTGAGATCAAGGCTACTGGTTTGTGCCACACCGATGAGTTCACGCGTTCGGGCGATGACCCGGAAGGCATCTTTCCGGCCATTCTGGGCCATGAAGGAGCAGGGGTGGTGGTCGAGATCGGCGAGGGAGTGACCAGTCTTGAACCAGGCGACCACGTGATCCCGCTTTACACACCCGAATGCCGGGAGTGCGAATATTGCCTCAATCCGAAGACCAACCTTTGCCAGTCGATCAGGAGCACACAGGGTCAGGGATTGCTGCCTGACGGTTCGACCCGGTTTTCAATGCTCGATGGCACGCCCATTCACCACTATATGGGATGCTCGACCTTCGCCAATCACACGGTCGTTCCCGAAATTGCTCTTGCCAAGGTTCGCAAAGACGCTCCATTCGACAAGATCTGCTACATCGGCTGTGGTGTGACGACAGGTATTGGCGCGGTGATCAACACAGCCAAAGTGGAAATCGGCTCGCGCGCGATTGTGTTTGGTCTGGGCGGTATTGGCCTCAATGTCATTCAGGGGCTACGTCTTGCCGGCGCCGACCAGATCGTCGGTGTTGATCTCAATGACGGAAAGGCAACAATGGCGAAGCACTTCGGCATGACCGATTTTGTGAACCCGTCAAAGGTCGAAGGGGATATCGTCGCGCATCTGGTGGACCTAACCGGCGGCGGTGCGGACTATACGTTCGATGCAACAGGCAATGTGAAAGTGATGCGCGCTGCGCTGGAAGCAGCTCACAAGGGATGGGGCGAGAGCATCATCATCGGCGTTGCCCCCGCTGGTGCAGAAATCTCGGCGCGTCCTTTCCAACTCGTGACCGGGCGGGTTTGGCGCGGGACAGCGTTTGGGGGAGCTTCGGGCCGGACAGACGTGCCGAAGATTGTCGATTGGTACATGGACGGCAAGATCGAGATCGATCCGATGATCACGCACAAGCTGTCATTGGAAGAAATCAATCACGGGTTCGACCTGATGCATGAGGGCAAATCAATTCGAGCTGTTGTCGTGTTCTAGCCAGTGAACCGCCTAGAGCCAACGCCTCAGATTGCTGATCTTTGTCCCAGCCGCGCAAGCCGAAAAATTGAGGGGGCGGCTGGCGCTTTTTGGTTCGACAAGTTCAACTCCCGTCTGCGACGAGTAGCGGATCTTCAGACAGCGCGGAGTTGTGGTGTTGTTTTCCGCTGCTTCCATCTGCGAATGCAAACTATTGGCGCAGCTATTTTGACAGAGCCGCTGCCGCGGTGTCGTGGTACTCGTGCAGCTCTACGATGCAGCCGTCCTTCACCGTCCAGAACAGGGCCAGTTCGGTTTCCCGCGAAACTCCGGTATGGCGACTGGTGATTGTGAGACTGATCTGAGTTGCAGCACGTTCGCCTGAGACGATGATATCTGTCAGGCGATAGTCGTCGATACTCCAGTCTGACTGAATCCGGCCAATCGCTTCCCAGAATGCTGCCTTGCCCCCGCAATCTGCACAGTAAGGTGCAGTTTCCGCATTGGCATGGATGCGATAGTGAATGTCGTCATGCAACAGCGCGGATATGGCCTCGACATCCGCGCGGTTATACGACTGAATGGCGTTACGAACGACCTCTTCGGTAGTCATGAGCGCTTTCCTCCGAACGATTAAACGACCATCAGCCAGACTTTTGGCAATCCTCGCCTCGCGTTTGCGCCGTCTTTATGGTTTGGTTGTAGGAGATCATATTGCGCGCCTTCGTTAAACGAAGCAAGGTTTTCAACCTCACGTTTAGTAAGGGTATGTGGCGACCGCGACGGTCTCGCTCGAAAAGGTCCGGATATCCACTCGCTTCTCGGACTATTGGTTGGCGTATTGAAACACTGCCATCAGCGACCCTTCGCCGATGACACCATCGACCGCGCCGTAATAGACGCCTGCTTTCTTCAATCGGTTTTGGACTTCTTTTCTGAAGCTTGCAGGGTAGGTTTTGTTCTTTTCAGGATCAACAAACCAGAATTCAGCCTCGATTTGTCCGCCTTCACGGATGGCCTTCATCGTCCAGTCGACAGCGGTCGCAGTTGTCTCGCTTTCAAATGTTCCGTCGAGATAGAACTCGGCGAGAGAACGCATTGCCAGCTGGTCTCCTTGCGCCGCAGCGTTCATAAGGAGATCCAGCGCGAACTCGGGATTTTTGTCGCCGCCCTGACCTGTTGCGAGTAAATCCGCCAGGTTGACCATCGCCAGTGTTTGATCGGCATTGGTGTCGGCAAGCGCGACCTGAAACCAGTAGCGGGCACGAAAGTGATCCTGGCGAACGCCTTCACCGTGCTTGTAGGCGGTGGCAACTGAAAAGGCCGCACTGGCGTTGCCGCCTTCCGCAGCTTGCCGAAACCACTCGAATGACACCGCGTCGTCGTATTCAACCTGACGATCTTCAAGATAGATATGCCCGAGCATTTCCATCGCGTGGGTATTCCCGAGAACAGCTGCCTTTTCCAAAAGGCGCATGGTTTCGCCCGCGCGCCATTCAACCCCTTTGCCAAGGTCGTAGGCGACTGCAAGTTCAACCATGGCATCGGTATTGCCAAGTTCGGCGGACTGCCGAAATTGCTTGGCTGCTGCTGTCTCGTCGCCAGAACGATCGAGTGCACGACCGTAAATCAGCTGAAGGATATCTGAATTTGGAAACTGGGCGACAGCATCGGAACACGCATTTACCGTTGTCGACAGTTCGCCGTCATAGCCATTTTCTTCCTGCAGCAAGCAGTCCTGGACATGCCTTGCTTGGGAGCTCCGGGCTTGACTGTTCTCGCGCTCTGAAAGTTCAATTTTGCTTTCCGGTGCAGTTTTGATGAGCGCCAAAGCTTCTTTGGTGAATTCACCATTGGGATAGCGTTTCAGATAGATCCTGATCAGGTCCGGATCGTTGGCGTCTTTGACGGCATCCCAAAGCGCGGTTTCCTTGGCGGCAGATGTAAGCGCTCGGTTTCCCTGATAGTTGAAGGAAAAGTCGCCTGTCAGCGACGAGTTGCTCCAGGGAACCTGCGCGTTCTGAGTTGAATCCATCACGCGCTTTCTCACGCGTCTCATCATCCGCGCGACATCTAGATTTGGCGTCGAAATGTGATGCAAAAGTGCTTCTGAAAAAGGGCTGTTCAAACCCGCACCATCTCTCGCTACGCTTCCTGGCTCCGTTGAAAAGGCAACCAGTGTGTCAGAGCCGGCTTCCAGTGGTGCCAAGCCCAGGTCAGTTTCAACAATCTGAGCGTCTACGGAGCGGTTTGCACCGGGCATGAACCGGTTGTCTCGGCAAGCATCAATTAGGACAATCTTTGTCTTGGTCTGCTGATCCATTTCTTTCAGGACCAAATTCAAGGCAACGAGTTCAGTGTCTATTGCATTGGCTTTCTCAAGCTTCACATCCGTTGGCAGAAGGTAATTCTGTCCGGAAATCTGCATTCCATGCCCGGCATAATAGAACAGGCCAACGTCCGACCCCTTGAGCGCGTTCGAGAAGCGCTTGAGCGTCAACAGGAAGTCCTGGTGAGTGAGGTCTTGCCCATAAATCACTTCAAATCCGAGTTCGTTCAAAACAGCACCGATATTCGTCGCATCCCGGACAGGGTTGGGCAGCCTGCCAACCGATGAATAATTCGAATTTCCAACGACCAGTGCGACCCGCTGTGCTGCGCTGGCTTGCGAAATCAAAAACGCGCAAAACAAAGAAGAAAAAAGACGGTTTTAAGAATAACAAGAACGGAATGCATTGATGCTGCCCAACCGAAATAAAACTTAGCAAGTCGTCACCCTATCACAGCACGCTTTTTCAGACAGCAAGCGGGGGTCGACAACCAAATTCGACAGGAAAGTTTTTGCCTTCACCGACTGGATAACGGTTGGCCACCTGGGCTGAGCCGGTGCCGATACGTCCCGAATATTTGACCTTTTAGGTTGATTTTTAAGACGATACCTTTAGTCGACTTCATATTTGGCAATGAAATCGCGGTCCGGTTCCACGCCGAGACCCGGGCGGTCGGGGATCGTCACAAATCCACCACTCGCACAGACCTCTTCCTGTATGCGCAATGGCTCTACCAGCAACTCGTCCCGGAACTTGTTATCGGTCGTGTCGAACTCGAGCATCGGTTCCCATGGGTTCAGACCTCCCGGAAGTGGCGGCATAGCCGCGAGAAGCTGAAGGTTGACGGCAACGGCAATGGCCGAACCCCAGACATGGTTGATGACGGGGGTGAAGTGGGCGTGGCAAAGGGTCAGAACGCGCAGATATTCGCTGACGCCGCCCATTGCGCACACCTCCGGCTGGGCTATGTCCAATCCCCGGTTTTCCAGGATTTGGCGCCAGCCCCATCGATTGAATTCAGCTTCACCGCCGGAAATGTTGACCTTCAGTCCGGCCCGCAGCTCCCGGTAACCGTCCAGATCCTCGGGAGCGACAGGCTCCTCGAACCAATAGGCTCCCAGTTCATCCAGGGCTCTGCCGACATAAAACGCGTCGGATGTTGTGTAGCAGTGATTGGCATCGACCATGAATTTGCCACGGCCATCGACGCCTCTGGCAACTGCCTCGCAGAGCCGAACGTCTTCCTTCGGGCCAAGACCGGATTTCATCTTTGCCGCGACAAATCCCTTGTCCATGATCTCAGCTGCTTCGGCCCTGAAACGTGCCACGTGCTCATCGACGCTCTCGCGTTTGAGCATCATGCCATAGCCATAGACCTGGACCTGCCTTCGATGAGCCCCCCGATCAGTTTGTGCAATGGAAGTCCTGCCACTTTGCCGGCGATATCCCAAAGGGCGATATCAACACCGGAGAGCGCTTGAAGGGGCATGCCCTTCTGGCCGTGATCCCGCAAAAGATTATAGACCTTGTGCCAGATGACATCCCGATCGAGCGCGTCGTCGCCGAGGATCATCGGTTGAATGACCTTTTCAACGATCCCCTTGTTTGCAAGGGCGACATTGCCCGGTCCGAAACACTCGCCCCAACCGGTAATGCCCGCATCCGTTTCCACTTCAACGAGGTGGGCACTGCGTTTGGCATAGAATTGTTGAGAGTAACCGAGTTCTTCCGGCAAATCGTATTGCAGAACGTGGCTGGTGACGCGGGTGATTTTCATGCTGCACCTCTCTCAAGCGCGCGCGTGACCCGTTTCAGAACGAGGTAATCATTCAGCGCCAAACCGGAGCAGTCATGGCCAATGCCCGATTGGCCAATACCGCCATGTGGCAGATCGATATCGTATTTCACGCCATTGATCTGTATCTCGCCGTAGCGCAAACCAGCGGCATATCGTTCCGCCTTTGCCAGATCTTGCGTGAAAATATAGGCCGTCAGGCCGCCATCGTCGCAGTCGTTGGCAGTTTCCAAGAGGCCGTCTTCGCTGTGAAACGGGATCAGACTGACGATCGGCCCGAAGGTTTCCTGGCGATAGACATCCATCGTCTCGCGCACATTTGCCAGCACCGTCGGAGCCAGGAAATGGCCTCGGCTCAGTTCTGCCGGCCGGTCGCCACCGGCAAGCAGGTCTGCTCCGTCTGAAACGGCATCGTCGATGAGTTTCTTGATCCGTTTCCAGGCTTTCGCATTGACCAGGGGACCCGTTGTGATGTCTGCATCGCGGTCCCATCCGGTCTTGGCCTTTTGTGCTCGTTCAACAACTTTCTCCGTGAATTCTTCAAGAACGGTGGCTTCGACGAACACCCTGTTCGGTGAGACACAAATCTGTCCTGCATTGCTGAACTTGACGCCGCATATAATGTCTGCCGCCTTTTCCAGATCCGCATCGGCAAACACAAGGACCGGTGCATTTCCGCCAAGCTCCATGGAATAACGTTTGATCGTCGTTGCGCCGGTTCGCATGATGTGACGCCCGGTCGCGGTCGAGCCGATCAACGTGATGACTGCCGGGATTGGAGACGCTGAAAGGGCATCGGCAGCTTCATAACTGTCTGTTGCCAGGATCTGTACCACCCCGGCCGGAAGCCCAATTCCGGCACAAAGTTCACCAACCGCATAGGCGGATATCGGCGTATCGTTTGAGGGGCGGATAATGATTGGACAACCGGCTGCCATCGCAGGTCCGATCTTGAAAGCAAGGTTGAGCAGCGGAAAGTTCCAGGCAAGGAAAGCGACGGCAACACCCGCAGCTTCGTGAACCATCGTATGCGTGTGGGTGCCTGCACGATCTGCAAGGCCGTAGTCGTGAAAGCGGACAATTTCTTCGGAATAGAACTGGAGAGAGTTCTTGAGACTGTCGAAGTCTTCCTGGGTGCTCGCCCAGGATTTTCCGAGCTCATGGTGGATGCAGGTTCGTAGATAATCTTCGTGCTGGATGACTTCATTGCGTAGTTTTGCCATCCATTGCTGGCGTTCGAAGATGGATGTTCTCGACCATGAAGGAAAAGCGTTTCGAGCGTTTTCGAGTGCGCGCTGCACATCTTCACGCCCGGCAGCGGCTACAGTGGCGACTGGTTCCTCCGTCGCAGGATTGGCGACTTCAATAGTGCCATGCCCTTCAACCAGAGCACCACCCAGATACATTTTGCTCGGGAAATTCATATGCGGCCTCAATCGAAAAGCGTTGCGATGTTGGTTTTGATCCTGTCGCCTATGTAAAGCGCCAAAGCCTGGATCGTTGAGGTTGGGTTGACCGCGCCAGCGGTCACGAAAATGGACCCGTCGACAATGAAGAGGTTCTTCACATCGTGGCAGCGGCCCCAGGCGTTAACGACCGATCTGTTCGGATCATCACCCATGCGGCACGTGCCCATCTGATGCCAGCCAGCGCGCCACCAGACGCTGTCGTCGCCCTTTGACAGGACCTGTTTGGCTCCGGCCGCCAGGAGAAGCTCCCTGGCCTTGGCTTCTCCGTGTCGAAGCATTTTCCGCGTGTTGTCGCCAAGCGTGTAGGTGATCTTCGGTGCTGGAATGCCATCGCTGTCGGTCAGGTCCGGATCCAGGCTGACACAATTTGTTTCTTCGGGGAGATCCTCGGAAACGACAGTCAAACCGGCCATATAGGGATAGACATTGTCCATGATCTCCCTGTGTTCAGCGCCCCAGGGGATCGGGTTGTCGATCCCGTAGCCCCCAAGAGCGAACGTCATCGGGGTCGTTGAACGGCCTGAATGCAATCCGTAACCCCGGACAAATTCACGAGAGGGGTCCGTTTCATAGAATTCCTGCGAGAGGATCGAGCAAGCCATTGGACCTTCGTGCCCGCGCATTGGCTCATCGAAGACACCGGCTACACCTGTCAGTGGATGAAACATCAGGTTTTTGCCGACCAGACCGGATCTGTTGGCCACGCCTTCCGGGAACAGTTTTGACTTTGAATTCAGCAACAGTCTTGGCGTTCCGACGCCATTGCAAGCGACAACGACAAGCTCTGCCTTTTGCTCAAGAAGCTTGCCATCGGCATCGTGATAAAGAACTCCTGTCGCAAAGCCGGTCTCCTGATCGACCACTATTTCACGGACACGGGAATTGGTTCTGAGTTCAACGCCTGCATTTTCCAGTATCGGCCAATAGGTGAAATTGGTGCCCCCCTTGGCACCTGCAGCGCAGCCCAGATCGCACGTTCCCGCATTCACGCATTTTTGCCGACCGTCCCTGTCCTTGCTCAGTATGGCAACGTCCGAGGGCCACCAGTGCCAGCCCAGTTTGTTGAAGCCTCTCGCGAGGGTTTGACCGAGACGTCCGATCGGGATCGGCGGGAGTGGCGGGGAATAGTCGGGATATCCCGGATTGCCACCCAGCCCCGAGACGCCCGTGTTCTCATCGTTCAAATTGTAAAACGGCTCGAGAGTGGCGTAGTCCACCGGCCAATCTTCCGCGACACCGTCCAATGTCCTTGTTCTGAAGTCCGATGGTTTCATCCTCGGCCAATGGCCCAGGAAATTGATGGTCGACCCACCGACGCCATTCCAGTTCACAGGTGTGATGCAGCTGTCTTCTGAGTTTATCGGATAGTCCTGCTTCAGCTTCCTGACATTCGGATCGCATGAAAATGCGCCATAGCGGGCAAGCTCATAGTCTTCCCTACGGCTCGGAAAATCCTTGTCCTGCAAATGATCACCTTGTTCCAGGCAAAGAATGCGCATCCTGGTTTCCAGAAGGGACCATGCGATCGCAGCTCCCGAGGCTCCAGCACCGATTATCAGGACGTCGACAGGATGGTTGGTCATCTTTTCTTCCCAGTGCCTCAAGCCAGCCGGTAGGCGGTGCCGCGGGCACGTACCGGGGTTGTCAATTCATCCATCAGAGCGTCGCTTTCCGGTTCCACGGGATATCCATCCGGGTGCACCGGGTGAGCGCCGACACCAAGCATCGGGCGGATATCCGCCCGGCTGTAATAGGCGGTGTATGTGAGGCGAACGAGTTCGGTGAAATCGGCCGGGTAGGCTGCTTCAACCTCCTTGAGAACATCAACCCGCAGGTCCGATGAAAGGTTTTGGAAGTCGGGCGATTTCAGTGAGATTGCCTCCAGAAGCCGGATCACTGCTCCTGGAGACCGGTTTGAATAGGCAGTTGCCGTGAGGACACCATCGGCAACTGCCTTCACACCGGCAGACGGCATGCGCCGTGCACCGCCGGCCGGAATGATTTCGTCGAGAACTTTCAGGAGGAGCGTCTGAGTTTCTGCGGTCGACATTGGCACCTCCTATCGCTGTCCGTTGCCTGCCGGGCGTGACAGCGCGTCAATCGCCACGGCAAGAAGAAGAATGGCGCCCGAGAACATCAATTTGTCTGCTGCACTCGCTCCAGATAGGTCCAGACCATTGCCCAAAGACCCGATAACAAGTGCTCCAAGGATTGCGTTCCAGACAGAACCGCGACCGCCAAACAGAGACGTGCCGCCGATGACTGCCGCACCAATGCTTTCCAGCAAAAGGGAACCGCCGGCGAAAGCGGTATAAGATACGGACCCGTAGCGGGATGCTCCGAATATGCCGCCGATTGCAGCCAGAAGGCCAACAATCCCGAAGGCTGCCACCCCGATGCGTTTGACGTTCATGCCGACACGTCGCGCGCTTTCCGCATTGCCGCCGACAGCGAAGATCGATCTGCCGAAGGGTGTGGATGTCGTGACCCAGCCGACAATTGCGGTAACACCTGTCAGGAGAATGATCAGGAGTGGGACCGATCTGTAGGCGTTCATCGTCAGGACCGCAGCAAAGACGATGATCGCAAAGAACGCTACCTGTCCCCAAAGTGTGGTGGCGGTGTCGAGTTCCAACCCGCGGAGCTTCCGCTCCGCCTGACGGCGCAGAGCCAGTGCAGCGATTGCAACAACAAGAAGGGTTGCAAGCAGGAGGCCCCAGATATCGGGAACCAGTATGCGTGCGATTGCCCGAACGAAGGGATCGCCTATGTTGAGGTTCCCCGTTGGCAGGATCTTCTGCATCAGCCCCTGGTAGCCGAGCAAGCCGGCCAGTGTGACGACAAAGGAAGGTATGCCGACATAGGCGATCAGTAACCCCTGCGCGGCCCCCATAGCGACGCCGACGGCCATGACAATCAGGCAAGCCGTCCAGCCGGGGATGCCGGCGAGCACAAGAACGCCAAGAAGCGCAGCGCAGACACCGGCCGTGGCCGCGGTGGAGAGGTCTATTTCCCCCAGAAGCAGGACAACGGTTATTCCGACCGCCAATGTCGCGATCACTGCTGACTGCATGAACAGATTGTAGATATTGCGCGGTGAGAGAAAGATGAAGCGGATACTGGTGGCATCCTGATCGCCCCAGAATTCCCACAAGGGGAGTGCTATCCCGAAATAGAGCCAGATCGCCGCCAGTGCGAGAAGGACTGGCACGAACGAACCCAGGCGTGTTTCGCGCAGTCGTCGCAAACGTTCTACCGGAGAAAATGAAGAGTTAGGCTGCATTGTTCGCCCCGTTGTCCAGTCCGGCGGTCATGGCAACAACGATTTCGTCTGCGGTCGTCTCGGATGTTTTCCAGGTTGCGACATTGGCTCCGTGACGCAGGATGCAGATCCGGTCGGATACCTCGAAGATGTCGCGCATATTGTGGGAGATGTAGACAACGGCGTGGTCGGTGTCGCGGAGCCGCTTGACGACATCCAGAACCTGTCGCGTCTGAGCGACACCCAGAGCCGCAGTCGGCTCGTCCAGCATCACGACACTGCACTCGGCACCGACGGCCCTGGCAATGGCAATCGCCTGGCGCTGTCCACCCGAGAGGCCACCCACCTTGGCGCGTACGGACTTGAGGGTTCGTACCTGAAGCCGGTCTATGGCGGTCTGGGCGCGAACTTCCATCTCAAGATCATCGAGAGGACGCAAGATGCGCGGTAGAAACTGCCAGCCGGATTTCACCGGTTCAGCTCCAAGCGAGAGATTGGCCGCGACATCAAGATTCTCGCAAAGGGCCAGATCCTGATAAACAATCTGAATGCCAAGTGCACCGGCGTCATGAGGATTGCTGATCGCGACCGGCTTTTCATCGATGAAGAAGTCACCTTCATCCGACGTGAGTGCTCCGGCCAGAATTTTCATGAGCGTCGACTTGCCGGCGCCATTGTCGCCGACCAGTGCCATAACCTCACCGCGTGCAACCTCGAAGTCGACGCCTTTGAGTGCGTGAACACCGCCAAAGCGTTTTTCGATACCTGCAACGCGCAAGTGAGGTGGCGGGGCCGCCGGCCCCACCTGCTTGTTGTTTTCCAAAGACATGGATTGCCCGGTTACTTACAGAAATCGGTTGCCGCGGCTTCGCCCTGGCAGACCATTTCCTTTGTGATCGATGGATCGTTTTCGATGACGTAGGCGACACCCTCAGCACCAATGGCGGAATAGGAGCCAACGGGAACGTAGGCGACCTCGGCCCCAACACCGTTCTTGACTTTTTGTGGAGCCAGGTCGGAAAAGTCCTCGCCCTTGATAAGCCTGACAGTCACCTTGGCCGCCGCGTTTGCCATATCGGCAAGCGGACGCCAGCCACATTGTGTCTGCTTGCCGAGGAGCATCAGCTGCTGGGCCTGCACCGTGCAATCCAACCCGGACACCGGCATTGTTCCGGCCATGCCCTGTTCTTCCAGGGCCGCAATGGCAGCGCCGGCGTTTCCGTCATTTGAAGAGACAACACCCTGAACATTGTTGTTGAGCTGGGTCAGTGCCTGGTCCATGGAGCGCCTGGCAATTGCCGGGTCCCAACCCTGTGTCCAGTTTTCGTAGCCCATGACCCGTTTGCCGCTCTCGAACAGGGGCGTAAGGGCGCGCAGTTGCCCATTGTGAATGACTGCAGCGTTCGGATCTGTCGGAGAGCCTTTGAGCAGCACCAGCGTGTCGCCATCCTTGGTATTCTCAATGACATGGCTGGCTTGATCGAAGCCCATCGCCTCCAAATCCGCCTGCACCCAAAAAGAGGTGTTTGCCGAATTGATCATTCGGTCATAGGCAATGGTTGGAACGTCCTCTTCCGCAGCCATATCCGCAATGACAGCGGAGCTTTCGCCGTCAATGGGAATGACCACAAGCACCTTTGCACCTTGCGTGAGGGCTTGTTCGGCCTGGCGTTGCTGGACGGACGTGTCATTGTTGGCATTGAAGACTTCCACCCGAATGTCCGGGGCGATTTCCTTCATCGTGGAGACGAAAGCCGCCGCGTCCTGCTGTTCCCAGCGGGGATTTACGTTTTCCGGCAACAACAAGCCAACCATATCTTCCGCGGCTGCTGCCCCGGCTCCCAAAAGTGTGGCCAATGCTGTGCCCGTTATCAATAAGCCTTTCATAGTGCTTGGAAACATCCTATCCTCCTCGTCGATGTTTCAGCGCTTTCAGCGCCGGATCTTCTGGTGGAATTCCTTCGATTAAGCGATCGATCCGGCGGGGCGAGTATGGTTCCAAACAAGCTCGAACCGCCGGCCACTAGCCTGTCCACCAACAGGCGCGAAGTTCTGCAACTGCCCCTCCAGGCAGGTGGGTATTGCCTATTTTCCGCTTGTGCCTGACATGATGTGAGCAAGGCGTTCGCGGGTGTCCTCCAAATGTTCCTTCATGGCAGCTTCAGCCGCCTGGGCGTCTTGCGCTTCAATGGCGGCAAGCACTTTTTGATGAAGGGGGACGGAACGCTTGTTGTCCCGCGGGTCAGCGTTTGTCAGTCGGATAGAGCTCAAAAGCGCTGAAAAGATCACGCCTTCCATTGCCATCAGGACTTCATTGTTTGCTGCACGAAGCACCGCACGGTGAAACAGAGCGTCTGCCACCACGTAGTCCTGGATCTCCGAAGCACTTTCCATCTTTTGTTGCGCGGCACGGATTTCGTCGATTTGCGCCTTGGTTGCCGAATTCGCTGCCCAAGCGGCTGCGCTCGGTTCGAAAACCTGACGAACGTCCAGTAGCTGGTTCAAGAAGCTGGGCCTTGGTTCAACACTGAGATGCCAGGCCAGGACATCGTCATCCAGGAGGTTCCAGCTGGCGCGCCGCCGGACCCGCGTGCCGCTGCCGCGCTTCACCTCAAGAAGCCCCTTTGCAACAAGAAGCTTGACCGCTTCGCGAACCACAGATTTTGAAACGCCAAAACGCTCGCAGAGCTTGTTCTCGTCGTCGATCAGGTCGCCTTCACGAACGACACCTCCAACGATGCGTCTGCCCAATTCGCGGCAGACCTGTGTTGAAAGCGACGGAACAACACCTGCGGTGTCTTTGAGATCATAGTAGAGCAGTTCAGACATGAGATGATATTAAACATCTGATGTTTTGATTGTCCAGATGTTTTTCGAGCGCTTTCGACTGAAGCGTGATTGGGTCGCGAAACGACTGGACCAATTGCGACATGACGCTGAAGGCGAAGATGGTCCATGGCGGCCAAGCTGTTCTAAGCCGTCTGACGCTGTCCGGTTTTGGCCATGGACGTTTTTTGCTGTCCGCCGATTGCTGCCGAGACCAAACCAAAATGCGCCTATCAGACGCGAGAAACATCGAAATCAGTGTTGGCTGAACAGGATGCCAAAGTCGGGCAGCGGGTCATTGATCTTTGCGAGGCGCAGCATATGCCACGCCAGTGCCTGATTGCTGCTAATGATGGGCACACCAATCTCGTGTTCAGTTTCCTTGAGAATGTTCAAGGTTCGAAGGTTTGTGCACGATACGACGATTGCATCGCAAAGGGAGGCTGAAGCAATCTGCCTGGCCGACTGAATGATCGAGAGTTCACTGATCCGCGCAACGACCCGGTCATTGCCTTCCTCAAAGGACCCGAAGCCGGCAATTTCAAAACCGGCATTTATCAGTTTCAAACGCATGCGCTCAGATATGTCCGGCACATAGGGCGTTATGAAACCGAGCCTTTTTGCACCGACTTCTTGTCCGGCGGCAATTACGGCGGCCAAGGGATCAGTAACCAAGGCGTTGGGATAGACCGTCTGAATGGCGCGGGCGACGTTCTGCGATCCGATCACCGTTGAGGCCGAAGTGCATCCATAACCGATCACATCGAAATCAAGCGATTGCGGCAAAAGCCGCGCCGAAGACGGCAGGTCTTTTTCCATTTGGGCAAGTGTGTCCGCACGAATGTCGGACACCATCGGAATGCGGCTGTGATAAAGGGCGACACCGTCGAGTGCCATGAGCCTGGAAAACTCTGGTTCCAGCGTTTCGTCGGTCTCCAGTACGATCACACCCAACGTCGCTCGTGTTCCGATCCCGGCATCCGTGTCGAATTGCAGTTTCATGGGCTCACCTCAGATGACAGGAAGGTCGCGGGAGGCGCGTTCGGAAAGCAACTGGGCACCGTCCTCACGTATGACGATGTTTTCCTCATGAACCATGATCAGGGCGTCGCCATAACTCAGCGATGGCTCCAGCGTCAGCACCATGTTTTCTGCGATGGGTGTGTGATCATAGGGAGCATGTGAGGGCCATTCGGTGAGTTGCATACCCAGTCCGTGACCCAAGCGGCCAACATTTCCACCCTGGCCGTGCAATTCCGCGATAACACCCTGCATGACCTGATAAAGCTGATGACAAGTGATGCCGGCCCGGGCGGCCTTGATCCCAGCCTCAGTCGCACGCCACAGCACGTCATATGCTTTTTGGGAAGCGGCATCGGCGGTTCCGATGGCATAGTTGCGATCGAAATCGCAATAGTACCCATCCCAGACCGCACCCGTGTCCAGCATCAGGATGTCACCGCGCGCCAAGGGTCGGCGTGAGGGTGGTGAAATCACATCATGGTAACCACCCTGGTCCGCACCACCGACAAGATAGGGAACATCGTCAGCACCTTGAGCGAGGCCTTCTCGGCGAAAGGTGCGAAACAGGTCTTCTAAAGGCTGCCCCTCCTGTGCCAGCTCCGGAACCTTCGCAAATGTCCGTGAGCCGATGGCACAGATGTGAGCAAGTTTTTCAATTTCCCGTTCGGACTTGATCATGCGCAACGATCGAACGAGGTCAGTCGCGTCAGTAATTGACAGGTTCGGGAGACCTTGCAACAGCCTTTCATAGTCACCCAAAGGCATGCGAAGTCCGGTTTCATGGCCTTTCATCACACCGAGCGTCTTACGCTCTCTTGCAAGCGGTGTGAGCAATTCCGTCAAAAGGCTCACTCCGTCATCTTCAGGGCAGGGTGCACTCCATGTGCGGATGTCGTCCAGCCAAGTGCTGCGCATCAACTGCGCACCGATTTCGGGAATGATCGCAATCGGTTTGCCGGTTGAGGGTAGATAAAGGAACCAGGGCCGGGTCGGGCTTTGCCAAAACAAAGTCTGAAAACCGCTGAAATATCGAAATTCGGGCTCACTCATAAAAAGGATCCCATCGATACCCGCTGCAGCCATGCGAAATTGGGCCCGGTGAGTGCGCGCTTCGAATTCTGTTTCGGGAAATCCGCGGGAAGGCGCTTCTGTCATTGGCTGTCCTTTCGCCGCGGCAACCGGTCTCGCACCAACTGCACCCAGAACTCCGCACCGATGGGCAACAAGGCATCGTTGAAATCATAATCGGAGGCGTGCAGAGGTTGACCGTTCGCGCCCGTCTCTCCGTTCCCCAATAACAGGAAGCAACCGGGAACAGCGGAGCAGAAATGCGCAAAGTCTTCCGAAAAACTCATCGGCTGCCGGTCTTCAACAACCTCGCATCCGGCCGCTCTTCCTGCGCGGTAGACTGCCTCCGTCGGCGCGTTTGCGTTGATTGTTTCGATGAATTCCGTAGCACAATCCACCGTCACCGACACTCCATGAGCCGCGCTCACACCCTCGGCGATCTGGCGCATGAACTTTTCCACGGCAGCCCGGTCCTGCGGCGACCTGGCTCTGTAGTCTCCTTTCAGGACAGCTTGGCCGGGAAGGACGTTGCGTTGTCCGTCCGTTAATAATTCGGTGACGGAAACGACCGTTCCCGCTCCTGGAGGAAGCTTTCGGGAGACAATGCTCTGGAGGGCAAGAACAAGTTCAGCGGCGACCGTAATCGCATCAACGCCAGTATGCGGCATGGATGCATGCCCGCCCTGGCCAGTCACTTTGATCTCAAACAGTGTTTCGCTGTTGCAGATAATGCCTGTCCGGGTGGACACCTGGCCGGTTGGTGCACCTGGCAAATTGTGAATTGCATAAATCTCGTCGAGCGGGAATTGCTTCAACACGCCTTCATCGATCATTGCATTTGCGCCAAGACCAAGTTCTTCGTTGGGTTGGAACAAAAACACGACAGTGCCTTCGAAATCCGGATCTTTGGCAAGCCGCTCTGCGGCACCCAAAAGCATGGTCATATGACCGTCATGACCGCAGGCGTGCATGACACCCGGCGTTTCAGAGCGATGGCCGTGCGAAGTGGTTTCGGTAATAGGAAGTGCATCCATATCCGCACGCAATCCAATTGCCCGGTTGCCCTGGCCACCGTGCAGGACGCCAACGACACCTGAGCCTTCATGCACGTCAATACCAAGCGCCCGCAGTTCGCGGGCGACTTCAAGTTTTGTTCGTTTTTCCTGGAAACCCAGCTCAGGGTTGCGGTGAAAATCCTGCCGTCGTGCCGTCAGGCGCTGTTCAAACGCTTGCATGGGTATGCCTCCCGTTTCCTCAATTCTAACTACAATGTCTCAAGGGTCGGATGGCGTCGTTTTTTGATCATTTGCGATGAAAAACATTGAATAACTGGCAAAAGGCGATCAACTTCGGACAATGGATGACAAGGATCTGGAAATACTGCGGCTTGTGCAAAGGGACGCGAGGTTGACGGCAGAAACAATCAGTCAGGACGTCGGGTTGTCCCCTGCGGCTGTGCAAAAGCGCCTGAAACGGCTCCGAGAAAGCGGTGTGATCGAAAGGGATGTTTCAGTCCTGTCGCCGTCAAGGTTGGGGCGGGACATGACAATTATCGTTGACGTTATCCTTGAGCGTGAAAGCCGGCGTCATTTGGATGAGTTCAAGCGAAAAATGAAGAACGCCCAGTGTGTACAGCAATGCTACTACACTACAGGAGAGGCCGATTTTACGTTGATCCTGACGGTCCGGGACATCAAGGAATACGAGCAGTTCACACAGGACCATTTCTTTGATGAGTCCAATATCAGCCGCTTCAAGACCTCCGTTGTCATGGACAGGGTCAAAGTATCTCTTGATGTGCTTTAGGCTGCCATCCGGTTATATCGGCAAGGTCAATCCGACCTTGGTGCGCTCCATGGTAACGGACGTGCGAAAGCGTCTTACATTAGAGTTTTCAAAGAATAGCCGGTGCGTCAGCTCCTCAAAATCCTGCATGTCGCGCGCTGTGCAGATCAGGATAAAGTCTGCTTCGCCTGTCACGTAATAGCATTGCTGCACTTGTGGCTCGGAACGGGCAAGCTTGCGGAACATATCGAGCTGCTGAAGGCTTTCACGCTCCAGTTCCACCATCACTATCAGCGTCATGCCGCAGTCCAGCCTCGATGCATCAAGAATGGCAACTTCCTGTTGAATGACGCCGCTGTCCTTCAGGCGCTTCTGCCTTCGTTGTACTGACGGGACGGACAATCCGCATTCTTCAGCCAGGACTTCAAGTCCAATCCGACGGTCCTTTTGCATCATTCTCAGGATTGTTCGATCCGCATCGTCCAAATTGTCAAGCATGATGCAAATTCTCTGGTTTGATTGTTTGAGCGGTAAATTTCGTCAAGCTTAAGCCAGAAATTGAAAAAATCAAATAATCCGAAAATGCTACATCATGGAGCATGAAACACACAGACATCCTCGATTTTTCTCCTGACTTCGAACAGGCGGTTGCTTTCTTCAAAGCACAGAAAAACTACGCCGTCTCACCGATGCGGCGACTGCAGGGACCAGGCGGTTATTCCTTTCTGGCCAAAGACGAAACCACCCGAATGGGACTGGGTGCCTTCAAGGCGCTTGGCGCTCCTTATGCCGTGGCCCGCCTCGTTGGAGAAGCCTGGCTTGCCAAAACCGGTGAAGCTTTAACACCGGCACGCTTCGTGGACGCCGATGTGCGTTCTATGGCCAACACGCTGACATTCGTCTGCGCAAGTGCGGGCAACCATGGGCTGGGCGTTGCAGCGGGTGCTCAATGGGTCAGTGCCAAGTCGCGTATTCATCTGGCAAGAACCGTTCCGGCAAATTTTGCTGAGAGACTTCGTACACTGGGCGCGGAGGTTGTGTGGTCCGGCGACGTTTATGACGAGAGCGTTGCGGCTGCGATTGACGATGCTGCGCGGACCGGCGCAACACTACTGGCTGACGGTACCTGGCCCGGCTACACCGAGATCCCGAAATGGGTGATGGAAGGTTACTGCGTCATCGCTGAGGAATTGCGGGCGTCGTTCGAAGCATCGGGCGACTGGCCAAGTCATGTCTACCTCCAGGCTGGCGTTGGAGGTCTCGCAGCCGCGATGTCCCATATGATCCGCCTGAACTGGGCCGTCCAGCCGGAGCTGATCGTTGTTGAACCTGAGGCTGCAGCTTGTTTGAAGGCGAGTCATGACGCAGGCCGGCCCACTCGGTCTGATGGGCCGGATTCCAACATGGGGCGTCTGGACTGTAAAGAACCTTCAATCGTTGCCTGGCGCGTGCTTGAGCGCTGCAATGTGACCTATCAGACGCTTTCCGAAACAGATGGTTCCGCAGCGGCCGCGGCTATGACTAGGCTCGGCATAGCAACCACACCCTCAGGCGCAGCTGGGTTTGGCGCCTTTTGCACACAACTCCCCGACCTAACAACCGGCGAGGACTTCTTACCCCTTGTCATAATCTCAGAGGGGCCCGCCTGAGCGGGTCGTGAAAGGAAGCAACATGCAGAAATTATTCACGAAATTAGTCATTCCAGCAGTGTTGGCGGTTGGCCTTGCGACCGGTGCCGGCGCTGAGACATGGAAGTTTGCCTCCGAGGAGGACAAAAACGATGTGCAGGACATTTTTGCAAAGAAATTTGCCGAGACGATCAAGGAAGAGTCGGGCGGCGATATCAAGGTCAGGATCTTCTATTACGGTCAGTTGGGAACCGAAAACGACATTGTTGAGCTGACAGCCAAAGGCGTCGTTCAATTTGTTTCAGTCGGCACCGGTCACTTGGGGTCCTACGTGCCAGAGGTGCAGGCGCTCAGTGTTCCTTATGTCCTTGGAAGCGATGTGGATGTCATTCGCAAGGTCCTAACAGGCAGTGAAACAATCTACAACGACCTCAGCGACCGCTTCGAAAAGGTCAATCTGAAGCTATTGACTATGATTTCCGAAGGCGAAATGGCCTGGGGAGCCAACAAGGAAATTCGGAGCCCGGCGGATTTCGACGGACAGAAAATCCGGACCTTTACGTCAACAATTCCGGTGGAAACCTACAAGGCCTTCGGGGCAACGCCGACACCGCTTTCCTGGGGTGAAGTCTACGGTGCTCTTCAGCTCAAAACCGTCGATGGCATGGTCAACCCGATTTACTTTATCTACAACGCCAAGTGGCATGAAGTGCAGGACTACCTGATGTTTCCGGGGCAGCAGCCCTATGTCGGCACGGTCTCCACCAACAGCGAATGGTTCAACGGCCTGAGTGCTGAAAAGCAGGCCATGGTCCACAAGGCCATAGACGCTGCGGAGCAGGCAGCACACGACTATCAGCTCCAGATCAACAAGGAAAATATGGACAAAATCCTGGCAGAGCGCCCTGACCTCAAAGTTGTTGTGCTTAGTGAAGAAGAGCGCGCGGTTTTCAAGGACCTCAGCACAGGGTTGCATGAAACCTACTACGCCGTCGTGGAAAACGCTTATGGCGAGGAGGAAAAGTCAGAGGCTCGAGATCGCGCCCAAAGAATTCTTGAAAACCTGATTCAAGAGGTGAAGGACGCCTCGTAGGCCGGCAAGGAATGCGCGAATGGCGCGGGAGGAATTCCCGTGCCTTTTGCGTTCTACGCGCGAGGAGGGCGCGGCTGTGCCGATGAACGGCCAGCAGACGGGAGATGATAATGAAAACGCTTCTCTTAACAGCAAACAGAGGCATTGAGTTCGCCGAAAAGGCAATAATCATCACTTCAATATTGCTGATGATGGTGAACTCAACCGCCAACGCGATCGGTCGATATGTATTTGGACAAAGCCTGTTTTTCGCTGAAGAATTGAACCAGTTTCTGATTGTCGGTGTCACATTCGTCGGTTTCGCCTATGCGGTCCGACGGGGACGAAACATTCGCATGACTGCCGTCTATGACGCGCTTTCACCGCGTTCCAAGAAGGTCCTGCTGACGCTGATCTCGCTCACGACAGGGCTGCTGCTGATGTTCCTGACCTACAAATCGGTTCTCTATGTCCAGGAAGTCAAGGGCATCAATCGGTTGTCGCCGGCCCTGCAGTTTCCTGTCTATCTGATATATGCGGTCATTCCCGTTGGTCTTGCGATGGCAAGTCTCCAATACCTGATTGCGTTTTTGATGAACATCACCCAAAGGGGAACGTATCTGTCACTGGATGTCCAGGACGGTGAAGCTGAAGATATTGGCGTTTGAGATGAGCGACATCATGAGCTTCCTCAACGATATAGTCGCAGGCGAACTGGACATCTATGTCATCACTTTCACCCTGATCGTGACAATGATCGTGCTGCTGTTTCTCAGTTTCCCGATGGTTGTGCCTTTGGCCGTCGCGGCAATGGTCGGATTGGTTCACTTTTCTCAGATTGACACCGGTGTCATCATCCAGCAGATCGTCACCGGAATTTCACCGAATGCTTTGATCGCCGTTCCAATGTTCATATTGGCGGCCGATATCATGGCGCGCGGTCACACTGCCAACAATCTACTTGGACTGATCGAAGCCTTTTTGGCCATCGCCGGGGAGGGCTGCCAATCACTGCCTGCCTCAGTTGCACGCTTTTTGGTTCCGTGTCCGGCTCCACGCAAGCTACGGTGGTTTCGGTCGGCCAGATCATGCGCCCAAAGCTGTTGAAGGCAGGATACAAGGACAGTTTTGTCATGGCATTGATCATCAATGCCAGCGACATTGCCTTTCTCATTCCACCAAGTATCGGTCTCATTCTCTACGGCACTCTTGCCAATACCAGCGTCGGTGAATTGTTCATCGCGGGTATTGGACCTGGTATCGTTCTGGCAACACTCTTTTCGGCCTATTGTTACGTCTACAGCCTGCTTCAAGGTGACACGATTGCTCTCGTGGAACGCAAGACCGCTGCTGAGCGGATTGCCGCGATCAAGAAGGCGCTGCTGCCTTTGGGGTTTCCCGCCCTTATCGTGGGCGGCATCTATTCAGGAGCGGTGACGCCGACCGAAGCGGCTTCCTTTTCAGTTCTTTATGCGCTGATTGTTGAATGCGTGATCTACCGTGAGCTCAAGCTGAATGACATCCTGAACGCGGCGCTCAGCACAGGCCTGATTACGGCTGTCGTTTTCATTCTGGTCGGTGTTGGGCAGGCGTTTTCCTGGTACATCTCCTTTGAGCAAATTCCTCAAGGCTTGCTTGAACCGCTCAATCTGGAAGGTGCATCGGACAAGTATATTCTTGCTGTGATCGCGCTGAGCTTTTTCGTTGGCTGCATGTTTGTCGATTCATTGGTGGTGCTGGTTATTCTGACACCCATCTTCGTGCCGATAGTCGATGCGTCCGGACTTGATCCGGTTCTTGTCGGCGTGATGGTGACGCTGCAAATGGCAATCGGGTCCGCAACTCCACCATTCGGCTGTGACATTTTCACCGCGATCGCAATCTTCAACCGGCCCTACATGGAGGTGATCAAAGGAACGTTTCCGTTCTTCGTGATCCTCTTCCTGATGTCAGCCCTGCTGATCTTCTTTCCAGGCATCGCATTGATGCTCAGAGACCTGGCTTCGTTATAGCCCGAGCCGGGTCACTGCAATGAGCAAATGCTCTGGCCAGAAAGACATTTTCCAGATCGAAACAGCAACTTTGGAGATCTGAAAGACACTAAGAAAGGCCTGAAAAGGTTGCCTATTTAGTGAGGGTCGATGAGTTGGGAGAAGCTTGCATTTGAGCTATCGGATCTGCGCTTGGCGGCAGTGGTCAAAAGATATCAAATCGCCGTCCAAGCAGAGCTCTTTGCCAGTTCTCCGGACAATCATATGGCCGTGTTCGAACCAAACTTTCAGGATGGTGAATAAGGAATCGTCTTTCTTTTTCAGCTTCTGGAAAGCTGGTCCTTCCGGCAATCAGCGCTTCAACTACCCTTCAATAATGGATGCCGTATTCGGGAACGGGGTCAAGTTCAATATCGGCAAGGAGTGATCCTTCGACTATCGCCTGTACGCTGATGTTTGAGCCCATGATCGGATAGAATTTCGAGCTCGCGTTCGGGAGCTTTATTTCGTTGGCTTGCGCGTCATCGGTTGTCGCATCGAAACCTGTTGTGAGCATTGTCCCTGTTTCCCTGAGAGATTTTCTGTACCGAACGGAATTTCGATAATCACCATAGGGGAAAGGTGCAAAAACCGGGCTAAGGCCATCGGGCAAATTCTCTTAGCCTTGTGAGAAGTTTGTTTACGAATGCCCCATTGTGCCAATAGGCCCGGATTTGCCGATTGCCTGATGAGCGATGCCGGCAGAAAAGCTGGCGAACTTTGCCCACTCTTTGAAAATCGAAGCCAGGCAATAGAAACCAAGGAACGAACCGGCGGACGCCTAGACTATCCTGTGCATGCTGGAGTTCGGCGCTGCGCAGTTCTTGCCTGATCCGTTGGTCGCAAGCATCGCTGATATCCATGACCTGTCAAAAGGCCACTAGGGTGTGTACTCATAAGCGATTGGATGCGGATGACCGCTTTCGGCGGGTGTGGCGTGGCCGTCCAATCGACTGAGTAGGGTGCCAGAGCGCAGCGTTTCTATCCTACCTACAGCCTTCAAGCCACACGTCTGAATTGTCGTTGGCCGCACACTCCCCCGACACTAGACGGCGAATACGTGCCGTACGTTCTTGAAGTGCTTGGTCGTCGCTGCCGAGGTTGTAGCGGCCCGGTGAAATTAGGACTGCAAGCAAGGATAGATACTCATCATCCGCTATTATGTCGGGCGTTGCGCCGTAAACCGCTTCGCTCATACGATGGAACCCTGTGACCCAGCCATCCGGCCCCCGCCCCATTTCAAGTGTATCGAGCCAAAGCGCCATAATCTGTTCTTTGCTCAATCGTGTCTCCAAGCCGAGTGCGTAACCGGTCTGTCGGATTTTTCCGATCCCGGGCGTGAAATTCTCAAATCCAACCCGCTTGGCAAGCGATTGCGTCACGGTCGTGATACCGGCACCCGGCGTTGTCACATCCACGCCGCTGTGTTGTTCAAAGGCCGGATCTTGGACCACTAGAAGCTGACGGTAACGTTCTTCACCGAGCGATGAGCCGCCCAAATTTTCAGCCAGAAGGCTCTCGGCTCTTGCTTCGAGTTCTTCTGAAGCTGCGAGCGCATCAAAATAGCCATATGCTCCGTATCCCAGCACCCCCAAGAAAAGCAGCAAAACTGCAGCAGCGGCGATCTTAATAATTCTTCTCATAAAAACATGATTCTAGAGCCGTTCGGAGAGCTCCAGATATTCTACTTGAATTGGGGCAGCGGGATGACGCAACTCCAAATATCACCCTCCAGCTGTGCTCGAAGTAGTCAGTCGATCTTGTGGATTAGGTCAGCAAATAGGGGGCAAAGCAGACATTGAACTCTGGCATGTCGACGTGATTCAAGCTCAGAAAAGGAGCCTTGAACATGAGATATGCACTTACCGACACTGAATGGCAGTTGATTTCACCTGTCCTGCCTAGCAAGTCCCGAGACGTGCTTCGTGTGTATGACAGGCGTGTCCTCAATGGCATCTTCTGGGTACTCCTGTCAGGAGCACCGTGGCGTGACCTGCCCAAACGCTATGGGCCGTATACGACCTGCTACAATCGCATCAAACACTGCAGACGAATTGCTACGCGATACGACTAGCTGGCAGCAAACTTCCTTGCCTTCATCAAGCTTGCGGCATTCCGCTTATGGCTGGGATTTTATGAGTCCACGGCCTAGATCCTATCATGCCCGAAGATCGAAGTTCGGCATCGATTTCCGAGGCACTACCTGCGGCTAAATTTCCCTGAAGCTGTGCGCTTCCGATGCAATTCGTGGACCGACGGGTTCCCGTCGTAAGTTCCGCAGACCGGAAACGGTTCACAGCCAACCATTGCAGATTTGCAGATGACGGACATTGGTGTGGTCCTAGGTTCTTATTTGTTGAGGTTGGTATTAGGTGCGAAGCACGGCCATGCTTTCACTGTCCCATCCTATCCAAACCGGTTCGGAGCCGACCGATTGACCGACATCCGCATCAACGAAGGCGCGGAGCTTTGCACCCTGCGCTTCTTCGACCATCAGGTCGACCGACATGCGGCTACCAAGAAAAGTCTTGCCGACAACGGTTCCCCTTACAGCATTTGAGTGCTCTGGCCGGGCTGTATGGAAGGCGAGTTTTTCCAGCCGGACAGATGCCGTGATCGTATCGCCAACCTGGGGAATATGGCCTTGCGATTGACCTTTTAACGTTTGGCCAAACCAGTCCATCACAATCGCATCGCCATCTTGACCGCGCATCTTGCAAGTCAGAAGGTTCGTCTCTCCGATGAATTCAGCGACAAACCTGGTCGCGGGATGGAAATAAAGTTCCTCGGGTGTGCCGTCCTGTTCAACGCGCCCATGGTTCATGACCACAATGCGATCCGACATCGTCAGAGCTTCCTCCTGGTCATGGGTCACGAAGAAGAAGGTCTTGTCGGTTCGCCGCTGGATCGCCTTGAGTTCTTGCTGAACCTGACCGCGGAGTTTCGCGTCGAGTGCTGCCAGCGGCTCATCGAGCAAAAGAAGGGCGGGATCTGGAGCAAGCGCCCGGGCCAGCGCCACCCGCTGTCGCTGCCCCCCAGACAGTTGCCCAGGATAGCGGTTTCCATAGTTTTCCAGTTCCAGAAATGACATTATTTCGTCTTGCCGGAGGCGGATATCAGTCTTGTTCATACCTTTTAGTTCAAGGCCGAAAGAGATGTTCTGGCGTACGGTCATATGTGGAAACAAGGCATAGTCCTGAAACACCATGTTCACATGCCGCTTCTCCGGCGGCTGTCGCGTGACGTCCAGATCATCCAGGATGACGCGGCCGGATGTCGGCCGCTCAAAGCCCCCTAGAATTCTGAGTGTCGTGGATTTGCCGCAACCGGACGGGCCGAGGAAGGTAACGAATTCACCCCGGGCGATATCAAGCGTCAAATTGTCAAGGGCGACCGTCTCACCGAATTTCTTGGTGACGCCCTCGATGCGAACAAGGGGATTTGTTTCAGTCATTTCAAGACTCCTTGTTCATACGGCGGGTGAATCGTTCGGCCCATATGCCGATTGCCGCTGTGAGGATCAGGGCGATTGTCGCAATGGCATTGATTTCCGGTGACATGCCGGATCTGAGTTTGGCGAAAATCAGAACCGGCAGGGTCGGATCGTATCCTCCCAGGAAGAAGGAACGGACGAAATCGTCGAAGCTGAGCAACAGGCAGAAGATGCTGGCACCCAGGATGGCAGGTACAAGATAGGGCAGGGTGATCCGTAAAAAGGCTATGATGGGGTCAGCGCCGAGGTCTCGCGCCGCTTCAATCTGGCTTTTTGGTAGTGTCGACAGCCGGGCCATCACCACCAGGGCCACGAATGGTACGTTGTGAACCGCGTGCGCCCAAACAATAGCGCCCATTCCAGGTTCGATGCCGAGCCACCTGGCATAGATCCGGAATGCAATGGCGGAAATGATGCCAGGCACGAGTGCAGGCAGAACGGTCAAACCGAAGATTGCGGTCCGGCCCAGGAACTTTCTGCCTTCCAGGAGCACCGCAATCCAGGTTCCGACGAAAACGGAGATGATTGTCGCGAGAACTGCAATGACGACCGAATAGACAAATGCCGACGGTACGGCCGCATCGTCGAAGACACCGGTATACCAATCGAGTGTCCACGAGCGGATCGGAAAACCGATAAACTTGCTGTCCTTGAAGCCCATGACAATCATCAGGACCAGCGGGACGAAGACGTAGAGAACAAAGGCCCAGTAGACGCAAGACAGAAGAATGCGGTTACCCCGGTTCAATTCTTGTCTCCTTTGCGAAGAGAGTTCATCAGTTTCTGGAAGACACCGGTCAGGATTATCGCGGCAAGGAACATGATTGTCGCAAAGGCGGCACCTGTCGGCCACTCATCGCCTGCGACATGAAAGAACCCGGCAATCGTTTCAGCAAACACGGTTGTCGAGGGGCCACCGAGCAGAACCGGAGTTGCATAAAACCCGGTCGATATCAGGAACACCAGTGTACATCCCGATGAGATACCTTCCAGCGTGAGAGGAAGGGTGACCCTTCGAAAACGGGTCCAGGCCGAAGCGCCGAGGTCGGCAGCGGCTTCGTTGTAACTTCTGGGAAGTTTCTCCAGCGCCGAATAGAGCGGTAACAGCATGTAGAGCGCTGTCAGGTAGACGATCCCGACGCCCATGGAAAAGCTGGTGTACATGAACGGGATGGGCCGATCGATCAGGCTCAGCCACTTGAGCAACTGGTTCACCGCTCCGGTATTTCCAAGAAGGATCATGATCGCATAGGTGCGGACGATTTCGCCGACCCAGAACGGGATCAACAACAAAAGAAGCATCAACATCTGGTTTTTGCGGCTGACGTGACGCGCCAGAAAATAGGCGACGGGGTAGGTCAGGATCAAAGTGCAAAAGGTGAAGACGCTGGCAAAGATGAGCGTGCGGAAGAACGGCTGCCAGAAAATATAATCGCCGAAGAAACGCGCATAGTTGTCCAGAGTGAAATGCTGCTCGACACCGGGTGCAACCGGATAGGCATCGGTAAAGCTCACCCGAAGCATTTGCAGCATTGGTCCAAGGTGCTGGGTCAGAACCCAAAGCAACGGAAAGGCAGCAAGGATCAGGAACTGGCGGCGCGGTGATGCGGTTGCAATCCCGATAATCAGCCGATACGGCTTCCAGCCTGACAACGCACCCCAGAACGTCAGATGTTTTCTTTCCGAAGTGTCAGGGCCACGTCCAGTGCGTGGAGCGACTTCATCGCTCATGCCAGAATTCCCCCAATTTGCCTTGATTGCCTTGTCCGCCTCCTTGGCGGACAAGGCCTTTTTGCTCGTCAGAGCAACGGCTCAGGCCGCTTTGATGGCTTCAACCGCCGGATCGACAAGCCCGTACTTCATCTCGTTCGCCTCGGCGCGGAAGAACTGCAGGTTCTCAAGTTCGTCGTCCGAGAACGAGGTTGATTTCTTTTCAAGGTCCGTCAGGTAGTTCGACGCGTCCTTGTAGGTGGAGATGAAGCCGGACGCCTTGGTCATCGACGCACCGATTTCCGGAGAGGCCAGGATGGCGTCCAGGAAGATGTAGGCATTGTCCGAATTGGGGGCGTTGTTGGCTATGTTGTAGGTGTAGACAAAGCCGTAGGAGCCCTCTTGCGGTATGGTCATGGCCAGCGGGAAACCATCGTTGATCAGTGCCGCGGCAGGACCGTTCCAGCTGTGCCCGAGCGCAATGTCCTGGTTGATGAACATCTGCTGCACTTCGGCTCCGCTGTCATAGTATTTTCTGACAAGCGGTTTCTTCTCGATCAGGAACGCCTTGGCCTCCTCGACAATCGCAGCTGCTTTTTCCGGGTCGTCGAGATAAGCAACCATATTGCCGTCATAACCCATCTTGAGCATGATGATCGACATCATGTCCTGGATGATATAGGCGGTCTGGCCCTTGTACTTTTCCGAAAACAGAACGTCCCAGCTTCTGGCTTCCTCGGGGGTGACGAGCTCGGTGTTGTAAGCGAGCACTTCCATGCCGGAAAGGATCGGCGCACCCCACTTGTGCCCATTGATCGTGGACCAGTCGCTTTCGGAGAATGTGGGATTGATGTTCCCCCAGTTGCTCAGCCGTCCGGTGTCGAGCGGGGCAAGCAGGTCGCTGTCTATGAACTGGAGGAAACGGTGACCTGCCACGGTCATGATGTCCACTGTGGGATTGGGTGCTTCGGCAGCGAGCAGGTTGAACTGCTTGCCCTGGTCATCAACCAGGCGAATGTTCACCTTGATCCCGGTGTCCGCCTCGAACTGCTTCTTGAAAGCCTCGGGAACAAAGTCGTTGTACGTCCAGATGTTCACTTCACCGCCAGAGGCGCTTGCTCGGCGAAGATAGGCTGGGCTGGCCAGAGTTGCCGCGCCAACGGCAGCGGTTCCCAGAAAGCGTCGGCGATTAATGGTAAGTTTGGTCATCTTAGCGTCTCCTAGTCGGTTAAGTTTGGTCCATCCTTTTTGTTAAGTTTGTGGTGTGGATGGTCTATGCAGCACCCCGGTAAGGGACGCATGCTGCAAGTCGCAAAGGCTGAAGCTTTCCAATTCCAACGCATGGAGGAATTCGTTTTCGAGCGCGAAATCCCGGTCATACATTGCTGAAAATAGCTTAATACCGGCCTCGTGTAACGTGGCGGGCCTGTCTACCAGCCGGCCCAGAACAACAGTGACCTGAAGTCCGTAGGGAACATCCTCGGTCACGTAACGGCTGTCCGCCGTCGCAGGGCCGAGGCCACCATAACCATGCGTGTGCATCTGCTGGTTCATTTCGGAAATGGTTCCGACTGGTACGTGGAAGCTCTGGTGGAAGTGTTCGAAGATGGTTTTGACCTTTAGGTCCAGCGCCTTAGCGATTGCAAGACGTTCAAGGTCAAGTTTCTCCAGCAATCGTCCCACCTTCGGCGTGACGTTCAGGCCCTGGCTCCAGTCCTCCCCTCGCTCCATCCGGGTAATGTTGCAAAGGGCGATCCCGAGGTGGTTCTGCGGATTGAGATTTGACAGCAATATGGCCAACAGGCCATCGCGTGGCATGAAGCGATCACCGAACAAACTCTGGCACAGGGCCAGTCCATCATCCGTACCAGACGCGGGCACGGTACACAGATCAACCCGGTTGCGTATGGTGTTGACGCGCACTCTGTGTTCTTCCTGGCGGCGGCCGGAGACGATCGTCGTGCCCCAAGCGGTGATGGGAGCGCTCACGCCGCGTGCCGCCAAAGCCTGCGCAAGGTAGATCGCACCGAAGGACGCATGGGACGAGATGATGACGTGCTGACCCTCGCGAATATGGGGTGCCAGCGCATCCATGACGTTCTTGTGCCCGGTTGCTGGCAGGGCGATGATCAGTGCATCGCTCGCCTCGACCAGCTCCTGTGCCGAATGGGCAATAGCAGGCGTAAACTCCTCTTCGAGCACCCCGTGAGCCTGCAAGGGGTCGGTTTCGAACGCGTTCGTGCTCTTTCCAGAGGGTGACCAGAGTGTCGGAAGATGCTTGTTTCTGTACAAAAGCGCTGCCGTGCCGCAAGCAATTGAGCCTGCCCCTGCAATGCCTATGTGCATGGGATCTTTCATACGGTCTCCTTTCGGCCCACCGGGTCGCCCAAGACATGCATCAGGCGATTTGCCCAGCCGAACAAAGAGGACGACAGGATCAGATCGAAAATCTCTTCATCAGAGAGGCCCGCCCTCGACAGTTTGTCGATATCTTCCGGGCCGGCGGAAGGTGGTGCCTCAGCGGCCTTGCGTGCGAAATCGAAAATCGCCCTGTTTCTCGGGCTGAGATCGGCCTTATCGCCGTTAGCGAACAGCTCGTCGGTCACGGAGTTGTCTTTCGCCAGTTTCGCATGACGGTCCGCATGAACCGCGGCGCAATAGATGCAGCGATTGACCATAGATGCCGCTAATGCACCGAGTTCGCGTTCTTCCCGCGACATGCCGCCACGATCGTACATGATCGCGTTGAACAGCGGGGAGCGAACCGAAAGGCTTTCGACATCGTGGGCAAGGGTCAGGACGTAGTCCGACACCTTGGTGTTGGAAGGGGTCACCTTGAGGGCATCGAGCTGCTCACGAGTGGCTTCTTCCAGTTTCACCGGCTCCAGACGCGGGCGCCATTCGGGCACTCTGCGGGTGAATTTGTGGACGATGCGGGTCACTTGTTTTTCCCATTCATCAGGCGCAAACCGGAAATCACACGTATCTGAAAAGCCAGGAAAGCAACCAATTCGCAGAGCCTAACGATATCGGCGTCGGCAATGCCTGCTGCCTGCAGCCCGGAAATATCATCACCGGCGGCGTCCCGGGTCTGGTTTGCAATCTTGTCGACAAATGACAAAACCACAGCCAATTCTTCATGCTGCATGTCCGGTTCTCCAGGCACCGCCAAGGCCGCGTATTGTCCGGCGTCAGACACATAATAGGCAGCCAACGTTTCATCTCCGGCGAGGCGCGCGACGCGCGCGGCGATTGCTGCGCGAAGGTCGTGGGGAAAGGCTCCTGTTTCTTTCGGGCGTAAAACGGCCACCTCAGCGGCTTGCGTCATTCCGATGATGTTGCCGCGCATCGACACCACCCCGGACAAAGTGCTGTCCGGTGTAACTCCGGCTTGGTTCAGAACCGTCAGGTCAGAGACATTCATACCGCCTCGCTCTCCCTTGACCTTACTTCGACCGGCAGCTCGGTCGGTTGCCATTCATCGCCAAGAAGTTCCGGCATGTCGTAGTCCTGCATCCCCTGCCAGTGCACCTCGATATCCTCGCCGTAGAGCGCGGCCGCAACGGCACGGGACAGCCAGGCGGCACCATCACTAATGCCGGGAATGTCGCCGCTCACCTTGCCGAGGCTGGCCGATGCGCCGTAGTTGAAGCAGTAGACGTTTTTCAGCCACGGAGCCTTGCCTGGGTTCTTTTCCCTGAAGGTGAAATCGGAATTCAGATAGGGAAAACGCCCCAGATCGGCAGACTCTTCACCTGCAGGTGGTGTGTATACGTCATGCCAAAGGAGGATCTCCGCTGCCGTTTCGCCAAATTCCGTCCGCGCCATGGGGTCAATGACAAATCCGGTCCCAAGGATGACGAAGTCTGCCTGATAGGACGTGCCGTCCGCAAAGTGGATGAGTGTGCCGTCGCCGGATTGATCGATCCGCGTCGTCGCCTTGTCGAAATGAAAGTAGGCGTTCGGGTGACGGCTGACCCGCAATGTGGACCCGCGCGGAGAAGGAGTTTGCGTTGCAAAACTGTATTGCATGAAACGCCATCGCCATTCGTCAGGCAACGCGGCATAACCGGCGGTAAATCCATAGCTGCCGATACCCATCATCTTGTTGATTGTCGGCATCTCCTTGCGGCGAACCAGATGACGCACTTCGGCTGCGCCGTGTTCCAGTGCTTCTGCCGAATTGTCGACCGCTGACGCGCCGACACCGATAACGGCGACGCGCTTGTCCTTCAGCGCGGCAAAGTCGATTTCGTCCGCACTATGTGCCCAAAGATGCTCCGGCAGCCCCTTGATGAACCCCGGAATATTCGGGCCGCCGGTTCCGTCGCGGCCCGTTGCAAAGATCAGCTTGCGGGTCAGAATGATGCCCGTTTCCGCGCCCGAAACCGTCAGTCTCAACAAGTCTCCCTCGGGTTCTACATGGTCGACGGAAACGCCGTTTTCGATCGGGATATCTAGGACCTTGCGATACCAGCAAAGGTAGTCCATCCACATCGTGCGCGGGATCTTGTCCAGTTGGTTCCAGTCTTCTGTCCCGAACTGGGCACGGAACCATGCCTGAAACGTCAGGGAGCCATGTCCGAAGGCGGGGCCGGTGAGAAACTTGGGGGACCGAAGGGTTTCCATGCGCGCATATCCCAGCCAGGGTCCTTCGTTGCCTTTGGCGGCCCGGTCCAGGACGCGCAAATTGTGAACTCCACCCGTCCTCAGAGCCAGCCAGGCGACCATTCCGCACATGCCACCACCGATGATGACGACGTCTGTCACATTGTCTCTTCGTGGTATCCAGTCCTTGGAGGGGTAGCAGAGCAGATCGAGATCATCCTTGAGACGTGCCTCGAGCGCTGCCAAGCCTTGCGAGTCTATAGAAGACAGTGTTTTGGTCATCTTGCATGCCACCCAGGAAATTCTTTGGAACCGACGATCATTGGCAGGATCACACTTCGATCCGGGTCGGAATTATTTGGTTTGCACGGCCGTCGAGGAGAAGCATGGCAGACTGAGCCGTCCGTATCCGAAAAGCTGCCGGTCTTCAGAGCAGAAGAACCCATGCGGATCTCAGCCTGACCGAACGTGCTCCCAATAACCGCGTTCACAAATCCAAGTGTCATTGCGCCGGTCCCCTTACCGATCGCATAGTAGCTTGCTATGCTATTTTTGCATACTAACGTGTCAATGATAGCTTACCGTAATGATAGGTTCTCTAATATGTCAACAATGAATAATGGGCGGCCTGACATTCGCTCAATGGAAGCTTTTGCTGCCGTGGTCCGCTATGGGTCCATGACGGCTGCCGCGCAGAGACTGTCGGTAAGTCAGCCAGCCGTTACGAGAATGGTAAGGGACCTGGAGGCGCGCGTAGGATTTGCGTTGTTCGAGCGGAACGGCCCGAAAATTTCGCCCACTGAGAAGGGTATCCAATTTTTTGAAGAATCCCAGCGTGTTATGGCCAACCTATCGCAACTAACGGAGCGGGCACATGCGATCAGGGACGAAAGGTTAGCCGCCATCGATATCGTCGCAACCCCGACAATGTCCTCAGGACTGGTCGGACCGGTACTGTCGCGGATCGTCGATGTGTTGCCCGACTTTGTTCATGTCGAAACGACAACTTCGGAACGGGTTCTGCACGCGCTTCGTCAGCGTACGGCCGATCTCGGGTTCTCAGCCTATCCGAGTGAGCACGACCGCTTGAAATGCCTTGCACGGTTTGAGTCTCTGGTTGTCGCCGTGGTCAGAAAGGGGAGCCGCTACGACGTTGATGAGCCGATTCCGCTCTCGGTGTTTGCGCGCGAAAGGATGGCAACGATCTGCAACGGCTACGGTATTCGCGACGCCATCAATCGTGCCTTCAGAGAAGAAAGCATCAAACCCTCCTCAGAAATCGCCACCAACTCATCCCTAAGTGCTGCAATGGCTGCGCGGGCGGGGCTGGGTATTGCCCTATGTGATCCGGTGACCGCGCTCGGCGTGCCTGTGGAAGGTGTGTCGATCCGGCCCTTGTCAGCGAAGATAAGCTACGCATGGGGATTGTTCGCCAATGACGAGAACCCCCTGAAAGACCGTCTCAACTTGGTGGTTGAGGCCTGTGTTTCTGAAAGCGAGAAAATCGTTCAAAGTGTCGAAGAATTGGGAGCCGTTGACAAAGGAGGTTCCAAAAATCGAGATGAAGTCTGAACTGAAAGCCGCCAAAGCAGGTCCGTTGCACTGACAAGGCCGTTCTTGAACAACGGATCAAGGCGATCCCGTGTCAATCGATACCGAATGTTGCCCCGTTCCGGTTTCCAAAACGGGTATCATGTTTGTGAAACGCCGGTCCAATGCTTCATGGCCTTTATTTAGCGTAGCCGATGACGTTCGACCATTTCAAAGAGGGAGGATCAGCCAGTTTTCGAGTTAGGCACTGAAGCTGCATCCTCCAGCTTTATTTGCAGAGTGCTAAACGTGCAACTTCAGAAATTACAGGCTCGAAAACGGGGTCCTGCTGCCTTGGCCGATCCTTACCTTCGATTGCCTTTCAGGGTTTCTATCAGTTTCTGGGTGCACCTCCCTGCCAGAAGAATGCGCCAGCTGACAATCGCAGCACATCGTCCCGCCAACTGTCGATCCGCCTTGGGGTCATCGGTTCGAGTAAGAACAAGAGTTTCATTTAGGCACTTCAATACATTCCAGACTGGTTAACTCCGGAGAACCTCCTCGTGCGCCGCTTCCTGCTGCAATCCAGATCTTGCCGTCATGAATGCAACAGTTTGTTCCATGTCGACCGCGGTTGAGAGCTGGGCCGGGTGACCAATGATCGTCATTGCGATCGAAGATTTGCATATCGGTGAATGCCTCCTTGCGAAGGGCTTCACCTCCAACGTAATAAATCCTGTTACCGTGAGAAGCAGCACCACCGGCGGCGGTTTGGATTGGCAGTGGTTCTGGATGCACTGACCAGGTCTGGTGTTCGAAATCAAACACGTCGACATCGGCAATTGTGTCGCCGAACAAGGCATCATAGTCCTGCCCATTGTGTCGGCCTGTTTCTCTGCCTCCAAAAAATACAACTTGTTGTTCAAGATGGCGCAGGGCGCATGGTCACGCTTGTTCGGGGCGTCAGGCAAGATCTCCCATCTGCCTGTCGACGGATCCATACGGTCGAACCAGCATTGCGTTCCTGAGTGATGTCCGTCGACAATGCCTCCAACCAGGTAGATCCACCCATCGTTGTGCAAAACACATCCTGCCGCTCCACGGCGGCGTGACGCAGGAATTTCAGGTCCGAAAGACCAGTCATCGGTGGCGGGCGTGTAGATCAGAACCTTGTCGAGAGGAGTTTCCCGGGGGAATTCGCCCGTCATAGTTCCGAGCAGCCAAATTTCATTTCCAAATATGACGGGTTGGAAATGATGGATTTCCATGGGCGGTGCTGACGCTGAAGTCCATTCATTGGTCTCAGGGTCGAAGATATCGACGGGTTGGACCCGGCGGCCACCAAAAAGATAGAGCTTGCCGTCATGGGCAGCAAAGCCGTTTTCATGCCTGCAATGAGGCTCGCCTTTGCATTCGATTGTCGTCCAACGTTTCATTTGATCCAACTCTCTGTTCACGCGCATAGATTTGAGTTTTTCATTTCAGCACAAAAATGAATTTGGCGAAGCCACAGCCTGTTTGCAGCTCCTTTGTTTTCGTCCTTATGACCTCTCCAAACGAACCGAACCAGAGCTTCTTTGAAGAGCCAATCACAAAAAGTGCTTGCGTATCGTATTTTATGAGTCCACTGTATACAGAGAATACAAAATGAATTCCAGTCGTCGATTTTTGGCGAGGAAGCGTTAGCAGGGCGGGGAAATTGGCTTACAAAAATTCGATCTTGCTGGGAACAATCGGCGGATACCGGGATAGATTTCATCAGTATCAGGTCGACCGTTCATTTGAAGAGCGCCTTGAAATTGCCAAGTCCATTCCGCGCACCAACGGCGTTGAGCCCGTCTATCCGCAGGATCTTGGTTCAGATGGCGCTGGTCTTAAGGCAATGCAGGACAGCGGCCTGGCTGTCTCGGCCGTAAACGTCAACATCAAAACTGAAGACAAATTCAGAGAAGGGTCCTTCACTCACCGCGATCCCGGAATTCGCAGAGAAACGGTTGCATATCTGAAGAGGGCTATGGACATGTCCGTCGAACTCGGCGCGAACATGATCACCGTTTGTCCGCTCATCGATGGCTGGGATTTCAGTTTTCAGGCCGACCACATTCAACAATGGCGATGGGCAATAGATGCCTTTTCAGAAGCGGCGCATCACCGAAGTGATGTCAAACTAAGCATCGAATACAAGGCGTTTGAAAGCAAGAACCACATCATCCTGCCTTCTATGGGAAAGACGCTTCATTTATGTGAGAGGGTGGGTGCCGAAAACATTGGTGTCACCATGGATGTCGGCCATGCACTCATCGCAGGTGAGTGTCCAGCAGCCGAATTGGCTATAGCCAGCGAAGCAGGCCGTCTGTTTTACGTCCATTTCAACGACAACGACCGCGGAGCCGACTGGGACATGCTTCCGGCTTCCGTTCATCTTTGGCAAACGCTCGAGACGCTCCATTATATGCGTCGCATCGGCTACGACGGTTGGGTTGCCTATGACGTGTTCACGCGTTCTGGTGACAACGCGGAGGCCATTGCCGCGACGTTTGAAATTATGGAAAATCTTGAGAAGCTGCTCGACAAGATCGGAGAGAAAACACTCTTTGCCGCGCAAGCTTCGGGCGTGCCTGCACAAGCTTACCGTGACCTCATCAGGGGGTTGCTGTGAGACTGGGTCTTGGAACATACGCATTTCGCTGGTCAATTGGACATAAAGACCAGGTTCCTGATGTGCCTATGAGTGCATTGGATGTTCTGGAGGTCGCAATCGGTCACGGTCTGTCCGTTGTCCAATTTGCTGACAACTTGCCTCTTCACAAGCTGTCGAACGCCGAACTCGGTGACTTGGTTTCTCGTGCACGCGTCGCTGGTGTGACGCTTGAGCTCGGAACACAGTCCTTCGATGTTGAGCAGGTACGCAATTATCTCGAGATCGGCGAGAAAATTGGCGCTCCCATTCTTCGTGTGGCCCTCGATGGTCCAGACAATGAAAAGCCACTGGATGCCCTTGCAGCGGAATTCGTTTCGCTCTTACCGCTTGCAAGAGCCAAGAGGATCAAGATCGCCGTTGAAAATCATTTCGATTTTCCCTCCGATCGTCTTGTTGCGCTCCTTCGCCGGATAGATGACCCGCAAGTCGGCGTTTGTCTTGATGTTGCAAATTCGATTTGCGCCGGCGAATGGCCTGCCGAGACCGTAGGTCGGTTAGCGGCTCATACCATCAATCTCCATCTCAAGGATTACGTGATTGAACCGGATCCCTATGGCGTCGGATTTCGAATTCTGGGATGCCCCTTGGGCGATGGCCGGACAGACTGCGCAGCCGTACTAGGCGCGGCCGACTACCCTGATGAGATGAGCGTAATTCTCGAGCATTGGCTTCCAGGATATCCGGATTTGAGTGAGGCGCGATCCAAAGAGGCCGTCTGGCTTGCCCGAAGTGTCACTTATGCCCGCTCACAATTGGGGTTGGCATGATGTGCAAAAAAGGTTTGAGATTTCCGCACCTTGGTTACTTGCAAAAGGAAGAGCTACATGCGGACTAGGTCAAATACCAATACCCTTGAAGACGAAGTCTATCTCCAGCTGCGCGAGATGATCCTGTCTGGTGATCTGGTTTCCGGAGAAAAGCTGGTCCAGGAAGACCTGTCGGAACGCCTTGGTGTCAGTCGCACACCGCTTCGCAGTGCGATCGCAAAACTGGAAGGCGAAGACTTTGTTCGGATGACGTCGCGCAGCGAAGCATATGTGGCTGAATTCGGAACACGCCAGATCGTGGATTTGTTTGAAGTGCGGGCCGTCTTGGAAGGTCTCATCTGCCGGTTGCTGGCACCGACGATAGAGCAGAAACATATCTTATATCTGCGTTCTGTCATCACTGCGGCACAACCGGCTGTCGAAACCGGCGACACGCAAGCCTATCGTGATGCCGACGTCGAGTTTCATACCTATCTGACCAAGCTCGTCACGCAGGGCAACCTTACCAAAATGCTGGATTCTGTTCATGCCATCATGAGCATGTCCCTGTCGCAAGGCATTTTGCGCTCGCCAGAGGAAACTCATCCTGAGCACCTGGCAATCATCGATGCGCTGGAAGCCAAGGATCCCGACCAGGCAGAGCGTCTGATGATCCAACACATCCGAAAAACCATAGAATTGCTTCGCCGCAGAATTGCCGACGAAGAGGGGAACTAGGCACGCTTCACACTTGCGTAGGCGGCCTTTCTGGTGAAATGGAGGAATGACACCATGGAAAAGCTGAAACTGACCACAGCTGTACTGGCGCTATCAGCCAGCTTTCTGGCAGCGGCTCCAGCTGGCGCTGAAAGCATAGAGTTCTGGACGCAAACTTATGGTGACCAGATCAAGTGGACTGCTGCGATCAAAGAGCTGACAGAAGCCTACGAAGCCGAAACCGGGGTCAAGGTGAACCACGAGATCGTGCCTTGGTCTTCCTCACGCAAAACCTGGCTGGCAGTCGCCCAAGGTGGTGCTGCGCCTGATTGTGCCGACATGTGGTGGCTCCATTCCTTTTCCGCTATCGGCGGAGATAAATTCGGTCCGATGCCGATCAATGATTTCAAGTCCAAGTTTTCGGTCGAAGACTTTTATGAAGGTGCATTGCAGGATCTCGACCTGGCGCGGAGACTTTTATGGAATTCCGTGGCGAGGCGACATTCGCGCACAGCTTTATCGCACAGACATAGCGGCAGAAGCCGGCGTGACCCAGCCGCCGGAAAACTGGGACGAGGTGATTGAAGCCGCCAGGAAGATGACAAAACGCAGTGACAACGGCGAGGTTGAAACCTGGGGCTACAGCTTTGGGTCAGCGGCCAAGGTCGTCGATTGGCTAATGCCGTTGTACTGGCAGGCCGGCGGCGAATTCATGACCGACGACGGGAAAACAGCGACAATCGACAATGACGCAATGCGCAAAGCGCTGACCTTCATGCACGACATGGTCAATGTTCATAAGGTTGCCGATCCAGATGCATTCGAGAAAGGGTACAAAGCCCGACCTGCGTTTGTTGCCGGCAAGGTTGCGATGATCGGAAGCGCTGAGCAGGCGTGGGGCAACCGCTTGGAAACCGAAAATCCGGAAGTAGACGGGAAGTGGTCCTTTTCGCGAAGTGCAGCTGGACCTGCCAATCGGGCAAGTTTTTCTGGAGCGGGATACCTTGGCGTCCTGCGAGGTTCTGAAAAGGTTGAGCAATGCGTCGACTGGCTCGCTTACCTGTCCAGGGACGAGAACATGCTGAAATTGTCCCAGGCGGCCGGAACCGTCGCGACCAAACCTGCAGTTATGGCAACGGATTTTTGGAGTGATCGACCGTACAAACGCGTTGTGGCCGAGGCGCTAGAAGATGCTCACACGTCCCAGCATCCGGCACCGGCATGGTCGGCCATTTCCACCTCCGAGCCCGGCGGTATCCTCTATGACATGATCTACTCCGTTGTCATTGAGCAGCAAGATATGGATGCTGCGATCACGACGGCTCAAGAGTTGATGCAGGCTCAGCTGGATCGGTAATGCGCTCCAGCCCTCCCGGGCATCTGTCCCCCTTCTCCAGTAGGGGGACAGATCGCCTTTTCTTTCCATCTGGATCGTCTTGGAATGCACGCATTCCTTGCCTGGACAGCTAGACCCAACACTCCGATATGAACGAAAAAAACGTCTTCTGTTACGTGATGGTCGCGCCGGCGCTATTGATCACGATAGTCCTCGGCGTCTACCCGATGGTCGATACGATGTTGATTTCATTTCAGTCTTACGACCTCCTTACGGTTCAGTCGAAAGGGACCGAATGGGTCGGTTTCGACAACTATCGCCAAATCCTGGCGAACGACAAGTTTCTGCAGACTGTTTTGCAGACCGTGATCTTTACAGTTTTGGCTGTTGGTATTTCGGTGTTGATGGGCCTCTTTCTTGCCCAGGTCATCAACGCAGACTTTCGCGGCCGTTCTGTGCTCCGGACTGTCATTCTCAGTCCCTGGTTTGTACCGCCTGTTGTCGCTTCTGCCATTTGGCTATGGCTTCTGGAGACAAATACGAGCCCGATCAACAGTATGCTCCTGGATGCAGGAATAATTGAGCGCAAAATTCGCTTCCTGACTGATAGTGACACGATCGGACCGTTCAGCATTCCCATGCTTTCAATTGTCGCAGTTCGCTGTTGGAACGGCCTGCCGATCATCATCATCTTTCTTCTGGCTGGCTTGCAGTCCATTCCTAAAAGCCTTTACGAGGCGGCCGAAATGGACGGTGGAGGGGTCTGGGCAAAGTTTCGGTACGTGACCTTGCCTATGTTGCGGCCTGTCTTGATGGTTCTCTTTGCGCTGCTTTTTCTGGGAGGATTTGGGCATTTTGAGATGAATTACATCATGACCGGGGGTGGCCCACGAAATCTGACGAATGTCCTTGCGGTCTGGACCTATCAGGAAGGCTTTCAGTTCTTGCGATACGGCAAGGCGGCTGCAGCGGGCGGCATCGTGCTGGTGATGTGTTCAATCATCTCCGTCTTCTATCTTTGGGCTCAATCCAAGGACAACCGGTCATGAGTGTTGCCTCTTCAGCAATTGCACCGCAATCGCAGGCAAACTCCGTAAGGCTCGGTGACTGGATCACCCGCCTGGCGATATTTGTCGCGCTGGCTTCGATGTTAATTTTTATTTTGCTGCCCATCTTCTGGATGGTGAAGAGTTCACTTCAAACAACGGCGGAGGTGAACGCCATTCCGCCCAAGTTCTGGGCTGCATCACCGTCATTCGACCCTTATCTGATTGCCAATCAGATCATCCCGTTGATGCGGTATATCGGAAATTCTCTTCTCGTCTCTTCGGTTGCAGCCGTCATCGCAAGTGTCGTGTCCTGCATGGCAGCCTACGTCCTTGCCCGCTTTAAGTTCCCAGGCGCGACGCTCATTCTGGTTACGTTGCTTCTCACGCAGCTGATACCTCCGATTACACGTGTTTTTCCTGTCTATTTTCTGGTTCAGGAAATGGGGCTGTTGAACACATATGGAGGTTTGATTTTTGCCTATGTCGGCTTCTCAATCCCCTATGCGGTTCTTCTGTTGAGAGGGTACTTCCAATCTGCCTGCCCACCGGAACTGGAGCAGGCGGCAATGATGGATGGCTGCACATATTTCGGCGCGTTTTGGCGAGTGATTTTGCCGATTTGCCTGCCGGGTATCGCCGCCGTGACCGTGTTCACTTTCCTCAACGCCTGGAACGATTTCCTGTGGGCGAGTCTTCTGCTGTCTTCAGGGGACTATCAGACCATTCAAGTGGGTATCGGTTCCTTTGCCGCTGAAGATGGTGCCGGCCAGTATCAAAACGCGTTCATGGCCGCGTGTGTTGCGTCCACCATTCCGGCGCTGGTGCTTTTCTTCTTCGTGCAACGATGGCTGGTTGGCGGTTTGACCGCCGGTGCCGTCAAATCCTAGCGGGCATTCAATGACCAGAGTTTCAATCGACGGTGAAAAGTTCTTAATCGACGGAACGCCAACACACAAAGGGAGAACCTGGAAAGGACATCAGGTCGAGGGCCTTTTGTTCAACAACAGGGTCGTCCAGGCGATATTCGACGATGAAAATCCGGAGACGCGTCATCAATGGGTTTATCCCGACACCGGGGTTTGGGACCCAGAGCGCAATCTCGACGAATTCTGCGCGGTTCTTCCAGAATACAAGGCCAATGGCTGCGATGCCGTCACGATCAATCTTCAAGGTGGTATGCCGATCACGAAGACAGAGACGGTACAACCTTGGCTCAACACGGCGATTGATCCCGAAGGAAATCTGAAATCAGCCTATTTGCATCGCTTGGATCGTCTGCTCAAAGCAGCTGACAGTGCTGGCGTCGTGGTCATTGTCGGCCTCTACTATTTTGGGCAGGACAAATATATTTCTGACGAAGATGCAGTGAAACGCGGTGTCATCAATGCTTGCGATTGGTTGTTAAAAAGCGGCCACGAAAACATTCTCGTTGAGGTCAACAACGAGGCTGACATTCCTCACTATACCCATGACGTTCTGATGCCTGGTCGTGTGCACGAATTGATCGCTCTGGCAAAGAGCAGATCGCTCGATGGGCGCAGACTATTGGTGGCGACATCCTTTGCCGGCGGCGCCTATCACATGCGGCACAACGGCGTGCTGGATCTCTCGGATTCGAATGGTCTGCAAAACGGCATCCCGACGGAAGACGTTCTAGAGGTCTCGGACTTTGCTCTCGTCCATACCAATGAAATGAACATGGCCAACACTCGCGAAGTCGTGCGGCGGACACGTGAGCGAGAGGCCTTCAAACGCTGCCCCATGCCAGTTGTGATCAATGAAGATTCAATTGCGGTGACCAACCTTTTTGCGGCGGTCGAGGAATATGCGCCTTGGGGATACTACGACCAGGGCGACAACAACTATCGCGATGGCTATCAGTCCGTGCCGGTGAATTGGGCCATCAACACTCCCTCCAAGCGCTCCTTTTTTGACGCCGTTGCGGAAGTAACGGGCGCCAAAAGCCGTTGAATTGGTGTGAAATTCGAAAGAAAGACAAATGGCATCCATAGAAATACAAGATGTCCGAAAATCCTACGCTTCGCTTGAGGTCATTCACGGCGTATCGCTGGACATTGAAGACGGCGAGTTTGTTATTCTGGTCGGGCCTTCTGGGTGCGGGAAAACGACCCTGCTGCGCATGATCGCTGGCCTTGAGTCGATATCAAAGGGCCAGGTAGCTATCGATGGTTCGGTCATCAATCGCTTGCCGCCACGTGCGCGGGATATTGCAATGGTGTTTCAGTCCTACGCCTTGTATCCTCATATGACGGTTCGCAAGAATATGGGGTTTTCCCTAAAACTGGCGGGCGTCAAGCCTCGTGAAATCGATGAAAAAGTCAACGTGGCAGCAGACGTATTGGATCTGAGCCACCTTTTGGAACGCAAGCCCGGGCAATTGTCTGGTGGTCAACGTCAGCGGGTCGCCATGGGCCGGGCCATTGTTCGGAACCCAAAACTATTCCTGTTCGATGAGCCTCTTTCAAATCTGGACGCTAAGCTGCGGGTACAGATGCGCTCTGAAATCAAGGAACTGCATCAGCGTTTCAAGACGACAACAGTTTACGTTACCCACGATCAAGTGGAAGCCATGACGATGGCGGACAGGATCGTGGTCATGAACAACGGTCATGTTGAGCAGACGGGAACTCCAATGGAGCTGTATGACAATCCGCTGACGCGCTTTGTTGCTTCCTTTATCGGCTCACCTTCAATGAACATGATCGAAGGCCACTTGTCTGAGCAGGGTCAGTTTGAATTGCCGGCTGGATATACCATCGATCTGTCTGAAGTTGCACCAGACGAGGCCCGTGGCCAGAAGATCATACTCGGCATTCGACCTGAACATATCTGCGTCGGAGGGCAGGGCACCTCGCTGGGGAATGCCCACATTCGGGTCGTGGAACCGACAGGGTCAGAGACTTTGCTGTTCGTGGATGCCATTGGCCAACCAATGCACGTTCTGGACCGAACGCGCAGCACGTTCAACGCACATGATGTCGTTCCATTGTTCGCAGCCGGCGAAGATTTTCATTTTTTCGATGCAGAGACTGGTGGGCGGCTCCCCAAAAATGGTTGAGCCATTGCAAGAGATTGCAATTGGCAACAGGTCCTTGCATGCCAACGTCATCACTTATGGCGCGAGCCTGACGGATTTGCGTCTGACAGGAAAGGATACACCACTTGTCCTTGGCTATGCAGACCCTTCCATCTACCCGTTTGACCAACAATTCATGGGTTCTGTCATTGGACGATACGGCAATCGGATTGCCGATGGCCGCTTTCGTCTGAATGATCAGGAAATATGCCTTGAGCAGAACGAGATAGGAATTGGTCACCTGCATGGTGGTTCCAATGGTCTCTGGAACCGGCATTGGGAAGTGGCCAAAAGGACGGCAACAAAGGCCGTTCTTGAAGTTAAAAGCGACAATGGAGACGCGGGATACCCTGGTACTTTGATCCTGAGCGCAAGTTACGAGATTGCCGAGCCAGCCACACTAAGGCTCACATTCTTAGCTGCTTGCGATCGGGACACGATCATCAACATCTGCCACCATCCCTATTTCAACTTTTCAGGGACGCACCCCACCGAGCAGCACATGCTCCAGATAAATGCCGATTACTATCTGCCATCATCCAAGTCGTTGCTGCCGACGGGTAGCGTGGCGAGGGTAGAAGGCACGTCGTTCGACTTCAGAAAGGAGCGGCTTCTCGGCAAGGTCGACCGCAACAATACATTTTGCCTGCACCGGAAAAGCTCTGGCGAGTTGCTAAAAGCGGCAAGGCTTTCTTGTGCCGATATATCCATGGAACTCTGGACGACCCAACCGGGTATTCATCTTTATAATGGCTATAAGCTCTCAAGAAAGCACACCGGCCATTTAGGCTCTCCATATCCACCCCGTTCCGGCATTTGCCTGGAAGCGCAGGCCTGGCCGAACAGTCCCAACGAGCCGGCTTTCCCCAACACGGTTTTGCGCGCTGACACCACCTATCGACAAGTCACCGAATACAGGTTCTAGCTTCGCGTTCAATGCAGTTCGTGAGATCCGCGCCGTGTTCCTTGAGCAGCGAAAATACCAAAAAGTGAGTCTGCGGTGAAGCTCAGCTGACCGACTTGTCTCGCCTTTGCGCAGACTGAGACCAATCCCGGCCGTTTTGTATTCCGCCAAATACGCCCTTTGAGTGTGCCGTGCCGCAGAATACCAGGGTCACTGCTAGGCAATGTTACCTCCGATCGGCGGGCCCAGCTGCGCTAGTGGGGGCATCAACTGTGATCAGCTCCAGAAACTGCTGCAAAACAGGCGATTGGTTCCTGTCACCGCGCCATACAGCGCAAATTGGCGATGAATATCGGAAAATATCTGGCCGTAATTCCTTGAATTCATAGAGTGCCTGGCTGGTACAATGAGTTGGAAAGATCCTGAGATAAACTCCGGCTTCAGAAATGTCCCCCCCCGCAACTATGCCATCCTGCTGTCCGGATGAGACCTCGCTTCAGTATGGAGTGCGACCCAACGCCCCCGCCCGATGAAGGCTACGGGCTTTCGCAACAAATCCGGAAAACGGACAGGTTGTGTGTTCTGATCTCATCAGGTCCAACGGCTTCTTGTTGCCGATTGCACCAAGAGGTCTGCGCTCGTTACCGTTTTGGCGCAAATCCTCCAACTTTTCATCGGCATCTGCAAGTCTTTGAGACAAATGTGGATTCCATCGACAGACCCAAGAAAATTACATTCATGCGGAATGGCTATTTTAGTTAATTTAATGTCCAAAAAGTAAATTTTGCTCTCCAAATCAACGGCAAACTGGATCTCTAGGATGGAGACTTTTTGCCATGTCATCTGTGTCGCATGTTACCACCGGCTACGATGTAGATCCGGCGCGGTCAAACTCGCTTGTTGCTTCAGCTTATACGGAGGCTGAGTGGTTTCGAGCGGACATCAAGACGATCATCGGTCGCACTTGGCAGTGGGTATGTCATGTTGAGAAGACACGAGAACCCGGTTCATATGTGACCGCGGAGATCGCAGGCCATCCCGTCGTAGTCGTTCGTGGACGCGATAGTATCCTTAGGGCGTTTTATAATGTCTGCAAGCATAGAGCACACGAGCTCTTGTCGGGAGAAGGCACGACAACTCGGATCATGTGCCCCTACCATGCCTGGGTATACAAACTGGACGGCCAGCTCGCCCGCGCACCGCATACTGAAAATCTTCATGAATTCCACGTTGACGAAATTTGCCTGGATCAAGTCAAAGTCGAAGAATTCTGCGGCTTTGTGTTCGTCAACCTCGATCCCGCCGCCATGGCACTTTGTGAGCAGTCCCGAGACCTTGAATCTGAGATCCGCCATTGGGCGCCGGATGTCGACAAACTAACGCTGGGACACCGGCTGACATACGACATTAAATCCAACTGGAAGAACGTCGTCGACAATTTCCTGGAGTGTTACCACTGCCCGACAGCCCACAAGGACTTTTGCGACCTGGTGGATATGGATACCTACAAGGTGACCACGCATGGCATCTATTCGAGCCATATGGCCGATGCCGGACAGTCCGCCAACGCGGCATATGATGTGTCGAATGCAACCGTTCGAACACATGCGGTTTGGTGGTTATGGCCGACTACCTGTCTGATGCGCTATCCCGGTCGGTCCAGTTTGATCGTGCTGAATATCATCCCGGTGGGGCCGGACCGCACTTTGGAGACCTACGACTTCTTTCTTGAGACCCCGGAACCGAATGAGATGGAACTGGATGCCATCCGCTATTTGGACGAAGTGCTTCAGGTTGAGGACATAGGTCTCGTTGAAAGCGTTCAAAGAGGCATGAACACACCGGCTTTCACGCAAGGGCGCATCGTGCACGATCCCCAAGGATCCGGGAAATCGGAGCATGCCGTTCATCATTTTCACGGTCTGGTTCTTGACGCCTACTCACGAGGTTTTGCGTGAAACGTCCCAACATAGTGGTGGTTATGGCGGACCAACTGGCGCCGCACTTCACTGGAGCGTACGGGCATCCCATCGCAAAGACCCCTCATCTGGACGCACTCGTTGAGCGGGGTGTGCGGTTTGACGCGGCGTATTGCAATTCCCCGCTTTGTGCACCGTCGCGTTTCGCGTTCATGTCGGGACAATTGATCAGCCGGATCGCCGCCTATGACAATGCTTCTGAATTCAATGCCTCGATCCCAACCTTTGCTCACTACCTGAAGGCTCTTGGATATCGAACTTGCCTGTCTGGGAAGATGCATTTCGTCGGTCCGGACCAGATGCACGGATTCGAAAACCGAGTGACGACGGATATCTATCCTGCCGACTTCGCCTGGACGCCGGATTGGGAAGCACCGGATGAGCGGATTGATAAGTGGTATCACAACATGCAGACCGTCAAGGAAAGCGGTGTTGCCCAAGCGACCTTTCAAATCGATTACGACGAGGAGGTTGGTTTTGCCGCTCGGCGCTGGCTGTTCGATGTTGCAAGAGACAAGGCTCAGGGCAATGATGCGCCATTTGCGCTTGTTGCCAGCTTCATCCATCCGCATGACCCCTACGTGGCACGACCGGAGTGGTGGAACCTTTATGACGATACAGACATTGCGCTTCCGCATTTCACGCCTGCCGTAAAAGACCAGGATCCGTTCTCACGTCGGCTGATGGACGGGATCGAGGCATCCTATGTCCCGTTGACGGAAGCGGAAGTTCGGAAAGCCCGTCGCGCCTATATGGCGAATGTCAGTTATTTCGACAGCAAAGTGGGGTTGCTGGTTCAAACACTTGAAGAAACCGGGGAACTCGACAACACCATTGTCGTCGTGACAGCAGACCATGGCGATATGCTCGGCGAGCGCGGTCTTTGGTACAAGATGAATTTTTTCGAGCATTCCGCGCGCGTACCCCTTGTTATGGCCGGACCCGGCATTGTGCACGGACGTGTGGCAAATGCCTGTTCCCTGGTTGATCTGCTGCCGACTTTTCTCGAAATTGGCGGCGGCGGAAAAGACATGCTTGGAATGCCCATCGACGGCCGCAGTTTGCTGCCACTTGCACGCGGCGAGCCGGATCCAGTCGACGAGGCGATTGGGGAATATTGCGCAGAAATGACGCCCTATCCCGTCGTAATGATCCGGCGGGGCTCACTCAAATACATCCATTGCGACGCCGACCCGCCCCAGCTTTACGATCTGAATAAAGATCCTTTTGAGACGAAGAACCTAGCGAACGAACCCGGCTATGCCGAGGCAGCGGCAAGCTTTGCCGTTGAAGTCGAAAGAAGGTGGGACAGCACCGATCTCAGGGCAAAGGTGATTGCGACACAAAAAGCGCGGCGTGCGCTGCATGCAGCGATGGAAGCGGGTGCCGGTGAAGCCTGGGATTTCGACCCACCTACAGATGCCAGTCAGCAGTATGTGCGTAATCACATGGACTGGACCGCTGCTGCCGGCCGATATCGCTTTCCTCCAAACAAGGACACAATCTCATGATGCTGACCGGCAAGACGGCCCTTGTTACCGGAGGGCGCGGGGGCATCGGGCGCGCGATTGTGGCACGCTTCATCAAAGAAGGCGCAAGTGTCTTTGCAGCTGATCTGACCCCTGGCGGGTCGCTGTCAGGCGATGCCGACAACGGCAGCACCTTTTTGAAGCTTGATGTTACGCTGGAACAGGACGCCAGAGATGCGATGAAGACTGTTCGAGCGGCGGCAGGTAAGCTCGATGTTCTGGTGAACGCCGCAGGCATCGAAATTGAAAAGACGATCGAAGAAACCACGCTGGAGGAATGGAACCGTAGTTTTGCCGTTAACGCGACAGGGACGTTCCTGACTTCGAAATATGCGTTGCCGCTCATGCGCGAGGCCGCCAGAAGAGGATCGAGTGCAAGCCTGATCAATTTCGGATCGTATGATGGTTTCATCGCCGATCCCGGACTTGCAGCCTATTGCGCTACCAAGGGTGCAGTCCATGCCCTGACCCGCGCTATGGCCTGCGATCACGGACCTGAAGGAATTCGCGTTAATGCGATTTGTCCGGGTTACATCGACACGCCGATGTTGCAGAGTTTCTTCAACGGTGAAGGATCCGGTGGCGCTGGTGGAAACCTTGAAACGCTGCAGCAGGCTGTCCGGGACGTGCATCCGCTACGCACATACGGCACACCAACCGATATCGCCAATCTTGTGACCTGGCTTGCGTCCGACGAGGCACGTTATGCTTCGGGTCAGCTTTGGGTGCTCGACGGAGGTCTGTCTGCACAAGTGCAGCAGATGAAGCTGTAGTGTCGCGCTCTGTCATCATAACCTGCGCTCCAACAGGCGGTATCCATACGCCGTCGATGTCGCCGTATTTGCCGATCACACCTGCAGAAATAGCCACCGCGAGTATTGAGGCCGCGGAGGCTGGAGCATCGATCATTCATCTTCATGCACGCGACCCGGACACCGGTAAGCCGGATCCGAGACCTGAAACCTTCAGACAATTTCTGCCCGTCATCAAGCAGGCCACCGACGCAGTTGTGAACGTTTCAACCGGTGGCGGTTTGGGAATGAGCATTGATGAACGGCTCCATGCAGCGACGAATGCCAGTCCTGAGATGGCATCACTCAACATGGGGTCAATAAATTTCGGTATCTTCCCGATGCTCCAGAAATACCGCGAGTTCCAGTTCGACTGGGAGCGCCCCTTCCTGGAAATGACGGAGGATTTCATCTTTCCGAACACCTTCCGGACAATCCGCTACGCGATCGAAACGCTCGGAGGTGATCATGGCACCAAATTCGAATTCGAGTGTTATGACCTCGGCCATCTCTACACCGTAAAATGGTTCGTTGATCAGGGACTGATCAAACCGCCTTTCTTTATCCAGATGGTTTTCGGAATCTTGGGTGGAATGGGTGCAGACGTCGACAATCTCCTTCATCTTCATAAGAAGGCAAACGAACTGTTCGGTGCCGATGCGTATGAGTGGTCCGTTTTGGCGGCGGGCCGTCATCAAATGCCGTTCGCAACCCAAAGTGCGATTCTCGGCGGCAATCTCCGCGTTGGTCTGGAAGACAGCCTTTTCATAGGCAAAGGTGAGTTGGCGACGTCCAATGCACAGCAGGTACAGCGCATTCGCACCATCATTGAAAAGTTGGGTCTGACGGTGGCCACTCCGGCCGAGGCGCGTGCGCGCCTGGGATTGAAGGGGGCCGACCGGGTCGGATTTTGAAGAGGACAAACCATGCAGACGAAACTGCTGATAAACGGCGAACTGGTGGATGGCGACGGTGAGGCGCGGAGTGTTTTTGATCCTGCAACAGGCAAAGAGGTCGCCCAGGTAAGAGATGCCAGTCCCGAACAGGTCGATGCGGCGGCCAGAGGGGCAGCAGAAGCTTTTGAGACTTTCTCGTCGTCCTCGCCTGCAGAACGTTCCGCCCTCCTTCTGCAAATTGCGGATGCTGTTGAAGCCAAAAGCCAGGAACTTGCAGAGCTGGAAAGCCTCGACGTCGGCAAGCCCTGGCCATCGGCACTTGACGACGAAATTCCTTTGACAATCGATGTTTTCCGTTTCTTTGCGGGCGCAGCAAGAACGATGACGGGGTCCGCTGCAGGTGAATATGTTGCTGGCCACACTTCCATGATCCGCCGAGATCCGGTGGGTCCAGTCGCGGCGATCGCGCCCTGGAACTACCCTTTGATGATGGCGGCCTGGAAACTGGCTGCTCCTATCGCGGCCGGATGCTCGATCGTCCTGAAACCGTCAGAGCTGACACCGCTATCGACTTTAAAACTGGCTGAGCTTCTGAAGGATATCTTGCCGGCCGGGCAGTTGAATATCGTGCATGGATCAGGCCCCACGGTCGGTGATCAACTCATCAACAGCCCTCAGATGGAAGCGATCAGCGTCACGGGGTCTCCAGCGACAGGAATGGCGGCCATGCGTGCCGCTTCCAATCAGATCCGTCATGTCCATCTGGAATTGGGCGGCAAGGCTCCAGTGATCGTTTTTGACGATGCCGATCTGGATGCAGTTGCCGAGACCATTCGCTATGGCAGCTTTTTCAACGCAGGCCAGGACTGTGCTCAGCCATGCCGGGTTCTCGTCTCCGAAGCGTCTTACGAGAAACTATTGACCGCGATTGTCGACCAGGTAGGCCGCATACAAATCGGCGCTCCCAAGGCGGAGGGTACAGAGATGGGTCCCCTTGTTTCTTCAGGTCACAGGAACCGTGTAGCCGCCTTTGTAGACCGTGCGCGGTCTTCTTGCGAAGTGGTCACCGGTGGAGAGAGCGGTGAGGGGGACGGCTTCTTTTACAGGCCGACAATCGTCGCAAATGTAGACAATGATGCTGAGATTTCGCGAAATGAAGTTTTTGGTCCCGTTGTCTCGGTGTCTCGATTTGCAGATGCTGACGAAGCGCTGAAAACTGCAAATTCGGGATCTTACGGTTTGGCATCCTCCGTCTGGACAAAAGATGTCGGACTTGCAATGCGTATGGCGTCGAAGCTGCGCTACGGTTTCACCTGGGTGAACACGCACGGTGTAGCGACACCGGAGATGCCTTGGGCTGCCATGAAAGGGTCGGGCACCGGCTGCGACATGTCGGTCTATTCACTGGATGCCTACACATCGATCCGTCACGTCATGGTGGCGCACTCATGAGGCTTTCAGGAAAGACGGCTTTCGTTACCGGAGGACGGTCCGGCATTGGTCGCGCTATCGTCGACGCCTTTCACGCCGAAGGAGCGGACGTAGTTGCCTGCGGTCGCGGGGAGCAGCCTGACGGATTTGACGCGCGCTGGATCAGCCTTGATGTTTCTGACCCGAACGCCGTTTGTGATGCGGCAAAAATTCTCGGTGAACTCGATGTTGTCGTGAACAATGCAGGCGTTCAGTTGGAAAAAACGGTTGTGGACAGTTCTGATGAAGACTGGGACTGGGTTGTTGGAACCAATGCACGGGGCGTCTTCAATGTTTGCCGGGCGCTCATACCGCAAATGTCTTTGGGCGGTTCAATCATCAACATCGGATCAATTTCCGGCACTGTCGCCGATCCATCCATGGCTCTTTACAACGCTTCCAAAGCGTTTGTGCACGGACTGACGCGTTCGGTTGCCGTGGATCATGGCCCAGCTGTTCGGTGCAATGCAATTTGTCCGGGTTGGATCGAAACAGGCATGCTGAAAGCCGGTTTCGACCTCGCGACGGATCCGAAGAAGGCTGAGACCGATGCGATCGCACGTCATCCGATCCGGCGTTTTGGCAAACCGTCAGACATTGCCGCTTTGGCAGTTTGGCTTGCTTCTGACGATGCAAGCTTTGCCACCGGGCAAATGTTCACACTCGATGGCGGTATGACTGCTGCCTCCCCCTTAATCCGGGATTATTCTAATGAAACAGATGTCCCATGTTGCGATTTTGGGAGCAGGTGTAATCGGCGCCAGCTGGGCGGCGTTGTTTCTGGCTTCCGGACGTAGTGTTTCAGTGTTCGATCCAGACACAGCTTTGGAAAGAATCGTTCGGGCGTATATCGAAAAAGCCTGGCCTGCGCTTGAGCAACTAGGGCTCGCAGATCGGGCTCAACCTGGTGGGTTGTCATTTGCAAATTCTGCCGCAGAAGCTGTTGAGGGAGCCGACTTCGTCCAGGAAAATGTCCCTGAAAGGCTTCCTGTCAAACATGCTACCTATCGTGAAATCGAAGCGGTTTTGAAAAAGGGTACGATCGTTTCGAGTTCTACGTCTGGTCTAACGCTGGAAGCTTTGCAGGATGGTTGGAAGGATCCGGCTTGTTTTTTACTCGGGCATCCGTTCAATCCACCACACTTGATCCCGCTTGTGGAACTTACCGAGAATTTAAGAACCGGGGCGAACGTTCTGGAGGTAGCTGAAGCTTTTTATCAGGACATTGGGAAGGTTACGATACGTATTAAAAAAGGCATGCCCGGTCACGTCGCCAATCGCCTGCAGGCCGCTGTTTGGCGGGAAGCAATTTATATGGCTGTCGAAGGTGTTGCGAGTGTCGAACATATCGATAAGGCAATGTGGGCTGGTCCTGGTTTGAGGTGGGCCTCAATGGGGCCAACTATGCTGTTCCACCTTGGGGCGGGAGAAGGGGGACTCCGGTCGTTCTGCGAGCACTTCAAGGATACGTTCAATGGTTGGTGGGATGACCTCGGCGATCCACGCCTAGACGATCAGATTATTGAACAACTCGTGGCCGGTCTAGAGGAGCAGGCATGCGGACAAACTCCAGAAGACCTATCGCGTGTTCGAGATAGAATGCTGGTGGCAATTCAGGCCGCTACACGCGATTTACGTTAGTCGCCCGAATCTGAATTCGTTTCCGTTTCATAACGTTGGCGCGCTGTCGGACTGTGCATTGGCCAGGCCCGAAACTCAAAGGGCACCCGGCCCTCTATTCGGTCCTTGTTTGGTGGCAAACCAAATTTTTGCTGATAACAGCGACTGAAATGAACCTGGCTGTTAAATCCTGAGGCCGCTGCCACCTCACTGAGTTTCATCTCCGTTTGCGTAACCAGTCCGCGTGCGCGGTCCAGTCTGATATCGCGGTAATACTCTACGGGCGTTTTGTGGACAAATTGAGTGAACAGGCGACCCAGCTGCCGCTGAGAAATAGCTATTCGACTACAGATTTCAGGGATGGAAATCGGATCTTCGAGATTTGCTTCCATCAAATCGATTGCTCTTCTGACGGTATTCGGTGTCACTTGTCCTGTAGGTTCAATCAACTTGGGATTTTGCGATCTGCCGGGCCCGCGAACGTCGTGATGAAACAGATATCGTGCGGCTGCGTTTGCAATGCCCAATCCGCAATACCGGTTCAGAAAGTAGAGAGCAGCATCAGAAGTCGCGGTCCCTCCGCAACACGTAAAAACTCTGCCATCTACAACAAAGAGGTCTTCTAAAACCGATGTGTTGGTCGCTGTTTCTGCAAGTGCATCAATATGCTCGTAGTGGACCGTCGCCTTCTTGTTGTTCAGAAGGCCTGCATTCGCCAAAACGAAAGCACCAGTGTCAATTCCGCCGATCGTCCTCCCTTCGCGCGCCCACCTTTTCAGTGCCGAAGTTATGACATCTGAATAGCTGTGTTCGGGCGTCCAGCTCGAACTGACCACGACAAGGTCGGCTTTCAAGGAGGCGGAATTTGTCAATGCCTTTGTCTGAATCTCGAGACCGCTGCTGGACGGCAGAAGTCCGCCTTGCGCCGAATACACATTCCATTGGAATTTTGTAGACCCAATCAGGTAGTTCGCAGCTCGAAACGGATCGATAAACGACATCGTCGCAGCGAGGTTGAAGTAGGGTGTTGCGAGGATGACCAATTCCAAAATAAAGATCCAATCAGGAGACTACGCCGTGTTCCTTGAGCTGCGAAAATACCAAAAAGTGAGTCTGCGGTGAAGCTCAGCTGGCCGACTTGTTTCGCCTTTGCGCAGACTGAGACCTATCCCGGCCGTTTTGTATTCCGCCAAATACGCCCTTTGAGTGTGCCGTGCCGCAGAATACCAGGGTCACTGCTAGGCAATGTTACCTCCGACCGGCGGGCCCAGCTGCGCTAGTGGGGGCATCAACTGTGATCAGCTCCAGAAACTGCTGCAAAACAGGCGATTGGTTCCTGTCACCGCGCCAAACAGCGCAGATTGGCGATGAATATCGGAAAATATCTGGCCGTAATTCCTTGAATTCATAGAGTGCCTGGCTGGTACAATGAGTTGGAAAGAACCCGAGATAAACTCCGGCTCCGACCAAAGCCAGAACGGCTTCGGTTTGGAAAACGATGGTGCCCACCGGGAACTTCTGTTTGAGGGTTCGGATCGTATTGCTTTCAAAATAGCCGCGGTAGACCAGAGCGTGCTCCAAAATTTCTTCTTGGCTCAAGATTTTCCCGGCATCAAGTGCGACCGACATTGGGTGTTCACCGGCGCAAAATAGGCCCACCTCTTCATCATAAAGATGACGATACTTCAAACTGGGGTGACGCTGGTAATCCGGGACAATCCCGAAATGCAGTATTCCGTCGATGACTGCCCGTTCCACCTCAGCAGGTGTTCCAGTCATCAGGCTCACGTCGACATCCGGAGCGTCGTCTTTAAACCGACGAATGGCTGAAACCAGGGGATTTCGCTCATCGGACAGGGTGTAGTCGATCATACCGATATCAATTTTGCCAACCAGCTGCCGGTTGATGGAAGCGACGCTTGTGGCAAACTCATCGGCTGCTGCAAGCAGTCGATCAATGTGCTCCAACGCAATTTCACCTTGCTGCGTTAGAGAAAATCCGCTTCGACCGCGGTGGCAGAGCCTTATTCCCAGGCGTGTTTCCAGGTCTGATATTTGCCTGGATATCGTTGAGGCCCCGACGCCTAGTTCTGTTTGGGCGGAGGACAGGCCGGAACACTCAATTACAGTTTTGAAAACCCGCATCAGTCGGATATCCGCCCCGCTTACGCTTCCTGAAAATGCATTTTTCCGCCGGGCCATCGCTTTTTCGTACCTCATGTTTACTCATGCATATTTATGCAAATGTTCTTTGGATAGTTCAACTTTATGAGGCTTAAAATCCATCTTATTCAACTCCTTACTTGTTTTTCAGGAGCTATAGATGGCGAACGCAAAACTTGAGGCCCTTAGGGAAAAGTTCGGCAATGCGGATGGCGGAACGCTATTCACGCCGAAGTATCAGAAGATCGCCTCGAAAATATTCTCCGAAGGTGGGAAGCGACCGGCGCCTTACTCCGGTATCCCAACACTTCTCGACGCTCAGCAAGCAACTTTGGAACAGGCGAGCGAGCTTCAGGTTGCCCTATATGGCGCGCCCATGGATTTGGGCGTTACAAACCGAAACGGTGCCCGTTTCGGACCACGAGCTCTTCGCTCCATCGAGCGCGTAGGTCCTTACAATGATGCTCTGGAAACGGCGCCACTGCACGAGATGGCAGTTGCGGATCTCGGCGATGTGCCCTTCAGCAGCCGATTTGACCTTGGTCTGAGCCATAAGGAAATCGAAGACTATGTGACGCAGATTGTTCAAGCGGGCGCGATCCCAATCGGTGTCGGAGGCGATCATTCCATCACACATCCCATCTTGCGTGCGGTCGGCCGGAACGAACCAGTGGGCATGGTGCATATCGATGCACATTGCGACACAGGCGGCGCTTATGAAAACGAGAAATTTCACCACGGAGGACCTTTCCGCAACGCTGTGCTCGATGGCGTTCTAGCGCCCGAGCGAACGATCCAGATCGGAATTCGCGGTGCCGCAGGGTATATCTGGGAATTCTCCGAGATGTCGGGCATGACGGTTGTCGAGGCAAAAGACATTACCGATACAAGCTTTCCGGACATAATCGAAAAAGCGCGTCAGGTCGTCGGAAGCGGTCCGACATATCTTTCCTTTGACATCGACAGTCTGGATCCGGCTTTTGCTCCCGGCACCGGTACACCGGAAATAGGCGGTTTGACCACTCGGGAAGCACTACGTCTGATCCGCGGTCTCAAGGGGCTCAATTTCGTTGGCGGCGATGTTGTTGAAGTCGCTCCCGCCTATGATCAAAGTACCAATACTGCCCACGCAGGAGCTCAGATGCTCTTTGAAATTCTGAGCCTAATGCAATTTTCTCCCTCTCTTCCCAGAACACAAGGAAAAGGCAAATGACCATCGAACGCTTGGAGAAAGGCAGCCGTATGAGTCAGGCTGTGGTTCACGGCAACACCGTCTATCTGGCAGGTCAAATCGGCGAGGGTCCGGATATGACGCGGCAGACACAGTCCATGCTGGCCGAGGTGGACCGTCTCCTGGCATCTGTGGGAAGCAGCAAGTCCAGCATCTTGTCCGCTCAGATCTGGGTTGCGGACATGGGGCATGTCGACGCCATGAACAAAGTCTGGGATGCATGGATCGACCCGCAAAATCCGCCTGCGCGGGCTTGCGTTGAAAGCAAGCTTGTTTTGCCCGATTTCCTGGTCGAAGTCATGATTATTGCCGCCAAGGAATAACATTCCAAGAGGACGTAGGAGGCAGGGGGCGTTGACACGCGCCCCTTGCCTGCTGCGCTCGATGAATTCTATCTGCTACGCCTGCAGGATAACCGTGGCACCACTTCGCTGGCTTCCGCTTTCATACGACAGAAAGTGCCCTAATTTTCGTTGACCAGTCAGGGCAGCACCGTTCGGGCAGCATCGCCAAGGCTGCATTTGAAAAGCGCAACAGGCCTTCAGTTTGCCGCATCTTCAGACCCCGTAAATGGAAAGACTGATAGGCGGGCCGGATCAGCGCTCAGGTGTACGAGATCACCTACCTGGTATTCGCTTGCATCGGAGGCGGAACTGCGCACCCGGATTTCCTGATCCTTTACGCTGACAAGCCATTCTTTGAAAGCACCGAGATCTCGGGCAAAGACAACACGCCCTGCTGATCCTCCATTTGCCTGCGCTGGGCGCAAGGAAATGTTTTCTGCTCGCACAGCAACGCTGACAGCCGTACCGGGTTCGTGATCAGCAGCCACTTTGAAGGTATTTCCAAAGAGTGCCAGTTGTCCGTTCTGATCAACCTCGGCTTTCACAAGGTTGGCGGCACCAATGAAGTCGGCCACCAGGCTGTTGGCTGGTTGGCGGTAAACCTGAGTTGGTGTGGCTGCTTGTTGAACCTTGCCGTGGTCCAGAACCACAAGTTCATCAGCCAGCATCATTGCCTCGGTTTGGTCGTGTGTGACCAAAACAGTCGTAACGCCGAATTTCTGCTGAAGCCTACGAAGTTCGATCTGCATGTTGTCGCGAAGTTTCGCATCCAACGCAGATAGCGGTTCGTCCAGAAGAAAAAGCTTTGGTTTGATTGCGAGCGCTCTGGCAATTGCCACCCTCTGTCGTTGTCCGCCGGACAGCGCTGAAACAGTGCGATCTGCAATATGTGGAAGCTCAACAACGTGGAGTAGTTCTTCAACACGTTCACGCTGTTCCTTCGCCGTCGTCTTGCGCAGCTTCAGACCGTACGCGATGTTTTCGGCAACACTCATGTGCGGAAACAAAGCAAGCGATTGGAAAACCATTCCGAACCCGCGCTTGTGCGGCGGCACTTCTGAGATATCGGTGCCATCCAGCAACAAACGCCCTGCCGTTGGTTTTTCAAAACCGGCAATAATGCGCAGCAATGTTGTTTTGCCGCAGCCGGATGGTCCCAGCAGACAGACAAACGAGCCCCGTTCAATCTTCAGGTCAATTTGATTTAGCGCAGTTACCGGTCCAAATGACTTTGAAACAGCTTCAATGTTCAAATGCGTGTTGGTCACGTTGTGCCTTTGTCAGAACAGGTTGCCACGCCCGGCGATCAGCTTGTCGACAAGCACCACCAGGAAAACATCAACCACAATAATGAAGACGGAAAGTGCGAGGGTCGCCGGGTCCAGCGAGGACACCGTTCGGCTGTACATCCAAATGGGCAGCGTGCTGACATCGATCGTATACATGAAGAAGGTGACGGTAAATTCGTTGAAACTAATGATCAGCGCAAAGATCAAACCGGCGAGAATGCCCGCTTTCATCAACGGAACGACGACATCCCAGATCGCCCTTAGCGGTGACGCGCCGAGTGAAATTGCGGCTTCTTCGATTTCAACGCTGATGCCATTCATGGCGCTCAGGCAATTGCGCAACACAAACGGCAGAACAAGTGCAATATGCGGTATTGCTATTCGCCAGATGCCGAGTTCCAGCTGGAGACTCTCGGCAATAAGGAGAAAGGCAATCCCCAGCATCACCAATGGAAACACCAAAGGCAAGGTGAACAGCAGTTCCATACCCTCACGCAAGTTTCGGTTGCTGCGAGCCAGCGCATAGGCAAGCGGAATGCAAACCAGTGTCGAAATGACCATCACCAAAAACGCGACCAGCAGGCTTGTTAAGGTGGAATCGACAACCGATTGCGCACTGGACGGATCTTCGTTTGTGAACAGCTGCACAACTTCGAGATACCAGCGGAACGAAAACTCCGTGGGCGGAAAACTCGAATACTCGGATGCGGAAAACGACATGATCGTGACAACGATCACCGGCAGCGAGGAAATCAGAATTCCAATTGTCGCAAGAAAAAGGATCGCGAACCGGTAGGTCCCACCACCCTCAGTTGGGAGAAGTCCGACCCGCATCAATGAGTTTCCTTTGCGGTTGTTGTAAGTCGGACAAGCCAGGAAGAGGCGACAAGAACGAAAAGCGTTAAAACAATCAGGATCATTCCGGCTGCGGCGGCACCAGACCAGTTGAACAGCGGAGAGATCATGTCGCGGATCACAAGGCCCATCATCTGTACCCGGCGTCCGCCAAGAAGCAGAGGAATGGCAAAAGCGCTGGCGTTGAATGCAAAGACAATGGAGGCTGCCCCGACGAGTCCAGGTCGCAAGAGAGGCACGGTGACGTCCCTGAAAGTGCGCCAGTGTCCTGCACCCAGGGAACTCGCCGCTTCCAGGTATTCCGGCGAAATAGCTCTCACGGCACCGACGATCGGAAAGACTGCAAGCGGCAGAGACGTCTGGACCAGACCCAGCAAAACACCTGTTTCATTGAAGAGCAGAAACAGGGGGCGTTCGATAATGCCCAACGCCTTCAGGCTTGAATTCAAAACTCCGGACGGGCCAAGCAGCAGGATCCAGCCATAGGCCTGGACCAGAAGGTTCAGGATAAGCGGCAGGAGGATGGAAATCGTGAGCAAGCGCCTAAAAAACAAGCTGCGTAGCGACGTTAGGACAAATGCCAGCGGCACCGCCAGCACCATCACAATCACCGTCGCGACAAATGCCAGTTTCAAAGTGAGCCAGACGGACCTGCCGAAAAACGGGGTCATCAAGTCCCGATATGCTTGGAAGGACAGGCCTTCAATTGTTCCCTGTTCACCCGACAGGGAAAACCGCAAGATATAGAAACACGCTCCCAGAAACGGAAGAATGGCAATAAATGCAGGCGCTGCGAATAGCAGCGCCTGTTTCCTTGGAAGAAATTCAGTCGACACGATTGATTGTCACTTAGTCCTTGCCTCTTAAGACAGGGTTTGTTGATAGGTCGCGATCCACTTTTCCCGAACGTCGGCTATGAAGGCTTTGTCATGGACGACGGCCTTTTCGCTTAACTGTTCAGGCTTGATGATAAACGGACTTGCCTTCGCAGCTTCGCTCATAACAGCTTGCTGGTTGATCGGCCCGTTTAGGACGGCCTCAGCCATGACGCCTTGAACCTTGTCGTCAAGGGTGTAGTTGATGAACGCGTGCACGACGTCGTCATCGCCTGGCTTGGATTTCGGCACGATCGTGTACATCAGATCCGCGAAAAAGCCTTCGTCTAGGTCGTAGGTTGCCCCCATGTTGGACTCTGCCGGATTGGCAAGTTCTTTCGCAAAAAACGCTGGTGCATATACGCCGCCGATATCGAGGGCGTCGGATCGGAACAGTTCGGAAATCTGGCCCGGATTTTCCCCAAAGGTCAATATGCTGCTTCTCAATTCCGCAAGCTTCGCGAAGGCTGCTTCGGAATTGGTTCCATCTCCGCCGATCATCTTGCCTGTTGCGAAAATCGTGTCCAACGCATCCGTCCATGTGGCCGGCGGCAGGAACAGGCGACCGGCATGGGCCGCGTCCCACATTTCTGCATAAGACTTCGGCGGCTCTTTGAAGGTCTTGGTATTGTAGACCATGCCGCCGGTCCAAAGCAGGTAACCGATACCATGACCTTCCGCACCAGAGCGGAAGCGGGGATCCACTTTTTCAAGATTTGGCAGCATGTTGAGATCGGGTTTGGCCAGCAGACCGTCACCAGCAAGTTCAACGGCACCGACACCGGCAAGGGTAATCACGTCATATTGGGCCTTGCCACCAGAGGCTCTGAGCTTGGCAACCATTTCCGAAGTTGAACCGGTACGGTCGGCAATGACTTTGGCGCCGGTCATTTCCTCAAAGGGTTTTGCTATGTTCTCAAGTATTGCCAGACCGGTATTGTCAGACCAGGTCAAGAGCCGGATTTCCTTGCCGCTGAAGTCGTTTTTACCGGCGGCCGTTACAATTGAAGGCATCGCGAGCGTCGCTGCAGTTGCAGCGCTTGCCTTCAAGATGCCTCTTCGGGTTAGTTTGAAAGTCACCGTTCCACCTCTGATTTTCGGCCTGTTGCGACCGTTTCGAATTAGCAGAAGTAAGCTCCGGTCTTGTTGTTTGCATTAACACTCCATTGAATCGAATTATTCTTGCTAAAAAATACAAGTTTCTCGATTTGGATGAAAAACTATGCACGACTGATCTGTATTTCATCAGTCTGGTTCAGAAGTGATCAATTTCACTGGTCGCAAACGGCTTGCCTCACGATGCAACCAATGCCGAATTCGCGCGGAAATCTAAGCAAATAGCCGGGAAACTAAAGTTAAAAGCGGTCCGCCTGGACTTTTTCGCAAGCCGGTTCGCTTTTCTGCTGAAATCATTACGTTCATATTAATCAATGTTTTGATTGATAAGTTTCGATTTTAAGGAGGCTAGCGAAAACTAAGGTCTGTTTTCGCGCGCATTCGGCAAGTGTGCGGGCGCAGAGTTTTCAACGCTAGCGTGGCAACTTCGAACTTGAACCTGAATCTAATCGACACAGCCACGCCTCCGATTCCGGAGGCGACAGATTGGTTGTCGGCATATGACGGACGGGTGGGGCCCGTGCTCAACTTGAGCCAGGCAGTCCCCGGTGATCCGCCGCCGTCGGCGTTTTTGGAACAGCTCGCATTGGCGGCAGGGACTTCTGAGGCAACGCAATACGGTGAAATCTTCGGCGACGACCGACTCCGAACTGCTTACGCAACGGATTGCTCGAGACTGTTTCAGGCCCCGGTTGATTTTGCAGAAGTCGCGATTACCGCAGGCTGCAATCAGGCGTTTTTCGTCTCAATCATGGCGCTTGCCGCTGCTGGCGATGCGGTCATTTTGCCGGCGCCCTGGTATTTCAATCACAAGATGACCCTCGACATGTTGGGCATTGAGGCGAGACCACTGCCGCTGCAGGCTGAAAAAAGTTTTCTTCCAGATGCGGCAGAGGCCGCCAAGTTGATTGATAACACTGTCAAAGCGATTGTTCTCGTGACGCCGAACAACCCTACAGGAGCCATTTATCCACCTGACTTGATTGAATCTTTCTTCAATCTTGCGCGTGATAGAGGCATCAAACTGATCCTGGACGAAACCTATCGCGATTTCCTGTTTGAGGATGCTGTCCCTCACGGTCTGTTCAAGGATCCTCGCTGGAAGGACACGCTAATAAGCCTTTATAGTTTTTCCAAAAGTTACGCGATTCCCGGACATCGCCTCGGTGCTGTGACGGCTTCCCGGCAAGTTCTAAGTGAAATTGGCAAGATCCTGGACTGTATCCAGATTTGCCCGGCACGCGCGGCGCAGATATCGCTGCCTTGGGCAATGGCGAACTTGGGTGAATGGCGCGCTGAGATCAATGCTCAGATCGCAGACAGGGGAGAGGCCTTCCGTGAAGCCTTAGCTCCTCATTCCACTTGGCAAATCGAGCAAATCGGCGCCTACTTCGCCTATGTACGTCACCCGTTTCCTGATATTTCGGGGGTCAGGGTCGCCGAGCGGTTGGCCGGCAGTTGCGGGGTTCTGGCGCTGCCAGGCAGTTATTTTGGTCCTGGTCAGGACCAGTATTTGAGGTTTGCATTCGCTAATGTCGGTCGTCGAACCATTGAGCAATTGCCATGCCGGTTTGCGGCCTTTGCAGACGCAGCACTCGATTCTTTCGCCGAGTAGGCAGACAAGCTCAGTTATCGAGAACCACTTCGCCGCAATCGATGTGTTTGAGCCCAGATTTTGATGGTGCTTTGTATTCCACTGAATGGAGGGAAGCGCTATAGGACACTTTCTTCACGGTAGCGCCTTCGACCGGGCACAAACCCGCCCATCGGGCCCTTCCTTGCAATCTTGTATCATCTCAACGCCAAATGAATTTTGCTTATGGGCGTGAAGTCCAGGTCGTGTGTGCGGAATTGATCAAGATGAATGCAGCGTTAGGCGCTTTCATTCAGGAGTATTCTGTCATCGGGCTTAAACACTTTTATCGCGTTTGCATCGGCGACCAAGGATACCGTTTCTCCAGCACGCAGGTTCAGGCGTTCGGACGATGTAATTGTAAAATCACGCTCGCCTTTTCTAAGGACGATTTCCGTAATACTTCCCGTTGGTTCAACAACGACAACCTCTGCAGTGATCGTGTTGGGATCTGGCTGCGCAACGAGCTTCAGATTTTCAGGGCGAATGCCCACTTGCACCTGTCCGCGATGTTCTGAGCGTTGTGACAGTGTGAAGTGTTGGCCATCGGGTAAATAAACCGCGTCTGGTTCTCCTTGACGGATCTCTCCGTCAAACAAGTTCATCGACGGGGATCCCAAAAACGTACCTACAAAGGCATTTGCAGGAGCGTCATAGAGGTCGAGCGGTGCGCCCATTTGCTCGATTACTCCGTCGCGCAGCACCACGATCCTGTCAGCAAGTGTCATTGCCTCGACTTGGTCGTGCGTGACATAGATTGTCGTCGTCTTTAGTTTCTGGTGCAGTTCCTTCAACTCAGCTCGCATCTTTACGCGCAGTTTGGCGTCGAGATTGGACAGCGGTTCGTCAAACAGAAACACGGAGGGTTCGCGGACGATGGCACGACCCATGGCGACACGTTGCCTCTGTCCTCCGGACAATTGTCGAGGCAGGCGCTCAAGGTAGGAAGACAGTCCCAGTATATCTGCGGCGTGTTGCACCTTCTGCGTTCGTTCTTTCTCAGAGACGCCTGCGATCCTCAGCGAAAACGACATGTTCTTCTCGCTCGTCATATGCGGGTAGAGCGCATAAGACTGAAACACCATGGAAATGCCACGTTCACGCGGAGGAACGTCGTTCATGCGCTTGCCGTCGATCAGCAATTCGCCGGTCGTAATGGTTTCCAAACCGGCGATCATTCTCAAAAGAGTGGATTTGCCACAGCCGGACGGGCCGATCAGCACGACAAATTCGCCTTCTTCGACATCGAGGCTGATGTTCTTAATAACCTTGTGTCTACCGAATGACTTGTTGACGCCTCGCAGCGATACTGTTGCCATGGCTGTTTCCTTTGTCGGCTGTCCGTTAAGGTCCGGAAAATTCGATTTGAAGGGTGGAGGTCCACACTTCACCGGAAGCGAGCGTCGTCCCAGGTCCGCTGGTGCCATCTGAGTTGCGGTCGCAGTTGGCCGGCTCGATGGCCAGGACATTTCGTCTTGGACGGGGATCCCGCCAGAACTGCATATACGGCAACGCAGTGGCCTCTCCTGAAAGTCTCGCGTGAATTCCCGGCCAAGGTCCGGACGCGCCCCGATGAAGATCCACCTGGAAACGACCGTTGGTTCCAGCCGAGGATCGGCAATCTGCTTCAAGGTCGGTTTGCGCACAGTCGGCCGTTACCGGATCCTTGAAGGGGACCGGTGAATGGTTCAACGACACAGTCGTCCCGGGGGCCACAACCGGAAAGCCGAAATTCACGTGATAGAGGATCATGAGTTCAGCTTCGTTTGGTCCGATATTTTCCACCCAATCGGTAATTGTGAGACTTGATCCGGCAATCGGCGCTTCAATGCGTCTGCGCATGCGGTAGCAGGACTTCCCAAGATGCGCGGAAACGATCTCGCCTTCCGCTATGAGAGCAGGGGTTGACGATGACCAGTCTTCGAAAGAGGAAATCAACCGCGCAGGCGTAAACGGAAGCGAGCCGTGCAGAGGAAGATCGCCGCGCGGTTGACGAACATTGTCCAGACCGCACGTAACGAGGAAACCGCCCAGAGCGCGCTGTACTCCTCTACCTGAGTCGCTTGAAGATGGGCGCAACGCCGGGTCTGCAAAACCGTCCGGATGATGCCAGGCTATCGGGGTCCCCCGCCAACTCAGCAGGCCAATATCCATGCTGCGGTCCTGGAGAACCCAGAAATCAAGTCCGGCGCCGGTAGAAAAAACAAGGGCTCGCACGCCACGTTCCGCGCCGTCCTGAAGCTCTACCTGTCGAATGGATGCAAGTTGCCTCCGGTCGCCAACCAATGCTTCCAGCAGGGCCCGTTCAGATATCGGCCAGCTGGAGCTCATTCTGCCGCACTCATTGTGGTGCTGAGCGAAAGCCGGTCGAAGGCTTCCTGCGGTGCACTCAAGACGCTCATCATGTGCGCCATTTCGTTGGCCAATCTGGCCTCGACTTCGGCATCAACCAACGGTGTTTGCTGCCCCGGATCCGTTACAAGGTCGTACAGGCGGGTATCGTCTTCAATGAAACAGTCCGGCCCGTAAGCCCTCGACATTGCCGTGCCCGGCTTGACCGGCACGCGCAGCAATGGCGTTCCTTTGGTGAACGGAAAGGGTCCCGCCAGGGTTGTTTCACGCAACTCCTTGATGGCAAAGGGTTCGTAGATATGCGTCGGCATCAGCGTGTACTGATAGATTTCCTGCGTTTGCAGGTCGGGCGGATACCTGTGATAGGTATAGCGACCGTCCGTGATGTTTACCGCACCTCCAAAATAACCGTAGAGGATCGCTTCATAGGTCGATGGGGCACCGTCAAGCAGCGGAAGCAGCGACTGGGCGCAGACTTCTTCAGGAACCGTCGCATCATAGGCATTCAGGAAGGTTGGAGCGATATCACTCGTCTGCGTTAATCCGTCGACACGCGTTCCGTGACTGTCAGGCCTTCGCGGGTCAAATACGAATAGCGGAATATGCGCGATTTCCTCATAGATGTTCATCCGGTTCTTTGACCAGAAATCGTGCTCTCCAAGCAGAAAGCCATGATCGGTCGTGACCACCAGAAGAGTATCGTCCCACAGATTTTCGCGGTCGAACTGATCCAACAGCCGGCCCAAGAGAGCGTCGCACAACGAAACAGTTGCATAGTAGTTGGCGCGCAGCTCCTCACACTCTTCTGGGAGCTCGTCTACACGGCCATATCTGGGCCAGTCGAGAATGGGGCCTGTCCAACCGGTCTCGAATGGTTTCTTGTAGGCTTCAGGGGCGTGAAATGGTTCGTGCGGATCAAAGGTTTCGATCTGAAGAAGCCAATCGTCCGCATCCTTGTTCCGGTCGATGAAATCCATACCGGCGTCGAATACTTGCACTGACGGAAAGTCTTTTTCTTCTCGGATAAACTCCCGGTTGATGATGTTCTGTGCCTTGTAAGTCCGACGCTCCTTGGAAAACTGTCCGTCGGCATATTTTTCCCTCAAGCGCTCCCAGTGCGGCTGCACCATGGCCTTCCAGCGATCACCCTCCTGTCCGCGGATAAAGTCATAACTGTCATACTTTGTATGATAGGTGGCACCACCGTCCTCGAAATAGTGAAAGTGGTCGGTTACCAGATGGCTGTAGACGCCCTTTTCTTTTGCGAGAATTTCGGGGAATGAATTGTCAAACGGCTCCATTGGGCCCCAACTGCGGTGCAGGAAGCTGAGACGGCCCGTTAAAAGATCCCGTCGGGCGGGCATACAGGGCATCGAACCGACATAGTGCCTGTCGAACGTGGTGGACCTTTTGGCCAGTCGGTCGAAATTCGGCGTGGGAATTCGGGTGCCGCCATAGGGTGAGAGCATGTGCCGGTTGAGAGAATCGAAGAGCACGAATACCGTTTTCATAATTCACCTATTTAACTGCGCCGGAGACCAGTCCGCGAACGATCAGTTTTTGAGCAAAGACCAGAAGGATCAGCGCGGGCACGATCGAAAGCGTCGAAGCCGCTGCCATTTCTGTAAAGGCGATCGTGTTCTCCTGGGCGTATTTGCCGATCCCAAGAGGGACGGTGGCTGTTTGTCTCTGTGTCAGAACCAGTGCGACTGGAAACTCGTTCCAGCTGAAAACAAACGTCAGGATGCTTGTTGCCGCAATGCCGGGGCGAACAATGGGAAGGACAACGTTCCAGAGGATGTTGGGTACGTTGGCACCATCGATCTGTGCAGCCTCAACAAGTTCCTTTGGAACATCACGGATGAAAACACCCATCATCCAGAGTGCCATTGGCAGGTTCAAAGTCGCATGGGCAAGAATGAGGCCCGTATAGGTGTTATCCAACCCGACGGAACGCATCATTGTGTACCAGGCACCGGCGAGCGTAATCGGCGGCACCATGTGAAAGATGACCGACCAACCGAGCAACGAATGCAACACCCAACCGGGCCATTGCAATCGGTACAATGAAAAGGCCGCGAGTGTCGCAACGACCAGAACCAGAACGGTGCTGCCGACGCCGACGATCATCGAATTCATGAAGTTCCTGCCGAAGTCGGAAGTCTTGTCGAAGATAACGTCGACAAAACCCGTCAGGTTCGGCTGGAAAAAGATCCGGCCCATGAGCAGATCGATCTGAGTCTTGAAAGCCGCCATCACGATCCACAAAAACGGAAACAGGACAATCACGGCAAAGGTGACGAGAACCGCATGACGCAGCAGACCTACAGATTGGAGACGTGCGTTCATACCTTGCTGCCTCGCCCTGCTGTTGCCCTGGTCGCGACAATGATCATTGCAGCGATGATTGCGATGACAGCAATGGACATGGCCGCTCCGTATCCGGATTGATCCTCAGTGAAGAAGCGGCGGTAAATTGTGAAGCTGATCACCTCCGTCGCGGTTCCCGGGCCGCCGCCGGTTAGAAGGTAGATCTCGTCGAACACCTTGAAAGCGAGGATCATTCGAAAGACGAAGGTCACGATGATAGCGGGCATCATCAGGGGAAGCGTGATGTCGCGCAGGATCTGCCAACCGGTAGCGCCGTCGATGCGGGCGGCTTCAAAAATATCGTCTGGTAGGGACTCCAAACCGGCCAGCAAAAGAAGGAAACAGAAAGGCGTCCAGTGCCACACATCGACAATGATAACCGACAGGAGAGCCAGGTTCGGGCTTCCGAGCCAATCAAGCGCCGATAATCCGAAGACATGCAGCACCTGGTTTAGAACACCAAAATCGTAGGAATACATCAACTTCCAGATCGCTCCGATGATTATCCCCGGTACCAGAATAGGCAGGATGAAGATGGTGCGGTAGAAGCCGCGGCCACGGGTGATCTGGGTCGTCAGCAGGGCCAGAACGAAGCCGATCAACATTTGGATCGCGACGGCGGCCACCGCGAAAATTACGGTATTCAGCAATCCTGCGCGCAGGAGGTTGTCGTCAGGTAATTTCTGGTAGTTTGAGGCACCGACCCAGTTCCACACGGGTGTTCTGTTCACCCATTCAACATCGTTGAAACTCAGTGCGAACAGATTGGCCAATGGCAGTATCGTCAGAGCGACAAAGAGCAAAATAGCTGGCCACAGAGTTGCATGCCGCCAAAACCTGTCTGCACTCATAAGGTCGAATCCAGCAAAATCGAATGAAAAAAGGGGCTGTCCGGTGACAAACAGCCCCGTGAGTTGGGGAGGGTTGCGACTAGTTCAGATCTTCGAGCTTCTGATACTTGTAGCCCGCATCCTCGAGCACTTTGGCGATCTCGGTCGCTGCGGTGTTCAAGGCTTCGTTCAATGGCATTTCTTCACCGATCGCCTGATTGAAACGCAGCTCGGTCACTGCCAGAACCTGGCTGGCTTCGGGAATAGTAAACGTCAGCCGAGCATTCGGCAGTGCATCTGCAAGTGCTTTCATCCAACGAAATTCCTGAGTATCAGCCATCTCGGATGTCAGGACGGCACGGCTGACAGGGGCTGATCCGGCCTCTGCGTAGGCCCGTTGAGCTTCGTCGGTCTGGAACCAGGTCAGGAATGCGAGCGCGGCCTTTTTGTTTGCATCCGGAATGTTCTTTGGAACTCCGGCGAGCCAATGTCCCAACGGGGTCGCGGACCCATGTTCTGCCGTGCCAGGAGGGGGCGCATAGTCGACTTTGCCGACAACTGCGGACTTGTCCGGATTATCGAACAGTCCGGGGGCGAGCACGGAATCAATGTGCGCAGCGCGGCCGGTTGCCATATTCTGGATGACGTTCGTCTGGGTCTGCCCGGCAGTTGACGGGTGACCGACTTCTTCGGCAAGTTTCAAATACATTTCCATGCCTGCCAGTGTTTCAGGACTGTTCATGGAAATACGGTAGCTGCCGTCTTCTTGCTGGTCGATGATCCCGCCGCCATATGCCCAGAGGTATGGAAAGACGTCGTAGGTAACGTCAAAGGCTCCGCGTTGACCGCGTTGCGAGATGCCGTACATGTTCTGGCTTTTCAGAACTTTCGCATTCTCCAGCAGCTCGTCCCAGGTTTCGGGCACCGACAGATTGTGTTCCTGGTAGAGATCCGAGCGGTAGTGAAGAATGAGAATGTTCGGGTTCACCGGAACCGACATCAATTCACCGGTTTCGCAAGTGATGCGGGCAGCTTTGGCATCCCAACAAACACTATCATCGAACGTATAGATGTCTTCGCTGAGTTTAAATTCCGGATCGATCGCGTTCAATGGATCAAGGAACCCTCCGGTGTAGAATTCGGTGAAGAATCCAGCGTTCATGATAACAAGATCAAAAGGGCTCTCATCGGACCGGACCGCTGTGCGTTGTTTCTCAAGGCTGCCGGCAAATGGATTTACGTCGAGCTCGACGGTATTACCGGTCTCTTCCTCGTATTTTTCGACAACAGCCTGGAAACCCGCGAACCAGGGAGATTGGTTGATCACGATTGTGATCGGTTCCTGATCCGCTGCGGCAGCTGGTACGAATGCTGAACCTGTCAAAGCAGCAAGTGCCACGGTCGACTGCAAGGCGCGTCTGGCGAAGTTATTTCGAAAAAGCATATTTTGATCCTCCCATCATCTGAACGAGGTCAGTTACCCGTTCAGATTGCTCCAAGCGTAGCGTTTCCAGATGGCGTGAAAAAATGATATTATTGAGCAATTCCATAGCCATTGGCTATGGTCGGGCCTTTGGATTTCTGCCACTAGTTGAATGGATCCTTCTGGCAGGCGTTCTTCAGTCGCTCTGCCAGGAGCGCGGCGACCGGGGAAAGCAGGCGGGGTGTTCGGTAGATAATCCCGGCTTCCCGGCTGGTGATCAGTTGCGGCACGTCCATTTCAACAAGTCCTTTGCCTTCTGGCGATTTTAGCTGCGTTCTGGTTGTGTAGAGGAGCAGATCGGCAAGATGCACAACGGTCATCAGAAAGGTTTGTGACGATGAGACCACTTCCGGCCGCGGTGGTGCCAGACCAAGTGTTGTCGCGCCGCCATCCAGTTTTCGTCTCGCCAGATTATTTGCCGGTGGGAGCGCCCAGTCATGTGACAGGGCTTCGGCTGCCGAGACATTTTTACGGCCTGCCAGAGGATGTTCCGGACGGCCGACGACAACAAGATTGTCGGAGGTCAGTTTGTCGACTTCGTAGTCGTCAACACCGGCAAGAGGAAGTTCAGCAACAATAAAGTCCAGCTCGCCGGCTTCCAACCTTTCCGTCAGGCTGTCATCGAAACCGCCGACAATCTCTACTTTGATGTCCCGGCTTTCGTGCATCATCTCCGCAACGATTTCCGGTAGAAACCGTCTTACCCAGGAAGGACCTGCCCCCACCCGAACCTCGCCCAGCCCTCCCGTGCGGAGTTGGTCGACTTCGTCCAGCGCCTTGCCGACTTGTGCCAAAACAATGGTTGCATGTTGCTGGAGCCGTTCGCCTATGGGGGTCAGTCTGATCCCGTGCACGCTGCGTTCCATCAAGGTTGTGCCTGTCTGCCTTTCCAGAAGTTTCAGAGCTTTCGACAACGTCGGCTGAGCAATGTTCAACTCTTCGGCTGCCTTCGTGATGTTGCCGGTCGCCGCGACAGCGTGAAAATATGTCAGCAGTCGCAGGTCTATCCTGTGCTTGGCGTACATTCTTTTTCCGAACCAAAGATTGATTGTCAGGCAGTTGGAGCATTTTGCCCCCTGGCCGAGTATGCAGCTGGCATCTGGTGTGTCCACGCTTCCGAGTGTTGCACTCATAGATCGAGAACTATTCGAAACCCCTGATGGGACAAGGACGTGTCTGGTGATGCACCGCTGCGCGCCGCAATGCGGTAGCGCCAGCAATAAGTTCGATGACAAAGAAACGAACCTCCCTTCAGCAACTTGAATCCCCTCATGGAGGTCAGCTTCTGCTGAACGGCCTTTTTCAAGGAAGGAATTTTGTAAGGCTCTGCTGCCCATTCCCAGACATTGCCAACCATATTGTAGAGACCGAAGCCGTTGGGTTCGAACGACTTCGCTGGCGCGGTGGTCACGTGTCCGTCCAAGGCAAGGTTTTCTTCCGGAAACCGGCCCTGCCAGATGTTGCAGGGTTGAAATGCTTCATCGTCGGGTTCCCGGGTTCCCCAAGGATAAGGAATGTCTCCCAACCCACCTCGTGCGGCATGTTCCCATTCAGCCTCGGTGGGCAGACGTCCACCCGCCCAGTTGGCAAACGCCGTGGCGTCGTTCCACGAGATATGCACGACAGGGTGATCAGGTTGCCAGTCTGCTTTGGATCCCGGTCCAGCCACGTGTCGCCAGTCCGCTCCTTGTACCTTTCGCCACCATTCCGTCCCGGCAACCGCTTGTAATTCAGATTTGCTGTCGGGAAGCTGCGCCCAGAATACGAATGACCAACCGTATCGTTCGGCGTCCGTCAGATAGCCGGTGCTTTCGACAAAGGCTTCAAATTCTGCATTCGTAATTGTGGTTGCCGTCATTCGGAATTGACGCAAGGTGGGAGCCTTCCGTCTTTCCTCTCCATCATTCGCAATCAGCGGGAAACGCGTCCCGAGCACCGCAATCCCGCCGGGAATGACCACTGTGTCGAGACCCGGCTTTCCGTCGCTTGCTGTCAGGGCTTTTCGTTCGGCACAATCAGGATGAACATTTTGACCCCTGTCCGGGGTACAGCAAGCCTTGTGTGGTTCCTGGTGCGATTTCACTCTTCAGGCCTGTGCGACGCGAGGAGACTTCAATGGCTCAGAACTTTGGACACCCTGCAGCATCCGAAGGAGCATTTGAGTTTTCAATGACTGACTGTCTGGGTCGTGCCAGAGGTTGTTGATTTCTGTCGGGTCTTCCTCCAGATCGAACAACTCTCCATGCTCTTCGGTTCTGTAGACGGAAATTTTGAAACGATCCTCGACGTAGGTGGTTACATGAGGCATGACAGGATTGTGCCTATTTTCGCAGATCGCAAAACCGCGAGCGTCCGGGCCTGTTCCTAGCCAGGTTTGCAATTGCGAAACACCCTGCAATTCCGGCGCTGGACCAAGACCCGTAACTTCAAGAAAGGTGGGTGTCAGATCGAGCAAGCTTTGAATGGCTTTGCTCACATGTCCTTCAGGCACTCGTCCGGGCCAACTGACAATAAAGGGAATTCGCAGCATGTCCTCGTAGTGAAAAGGTCCTTTGGCGACCAGGCCGTGCTGACCCAAGAAGTGCCCGTGATCGGTCGTGAACACGACAAGCGTGTCCTCGGTCATACCCTCGGCATCAAGATAATCAAGGATACGTCCAACCTCCCGATCCAGGAAACTCATCATACCGTAATAGGCTGCCATATCCTTCTTGAGCTCGTCCTTTGGATAAAGGTGGCTGTCACAACCGTGAGCTTCGTGAGGGTCATGCCAGCCTGCGAAATCTGGCTCAAGCTCTTGAGTTTTCGAAAAATGCGGTGCGTTGAGATCATGCTCCCCCGGGACAACTTCACCCGGTTCCATTTCCTCCGGATCGTACATGGAGGCCCAGGGTTCGGGAACCGTGTAGGGCGGGTGAGGGTCTGGAAAGCTGGTCCATAGGAAAAAGGGTTTTTCTCTCTTTTTGCCTTCTCGAGGAAGGCGATGGAGCGTTCGCCGATCCAGGGTGTGTAGTGCAACTCCTGAGGCAATTGCCAATGCCGGTCCGTGCGGGCCCAATAGGGTGCATCTGGAGAGCGAGCAGGGGCCTTTGGGGCATCATCACCGGGGAGCGGCTGAAAGTAGTCCGGCCAATCAGTCAATCCCCTGTCTTCAAGCCATGCGGCATAGTGCTGACCTACGTGGCTTTCATCCGCGTGGTTGCGCACCAACTCTACATGCTCGAAGCCGTAAAACGGCCCGTTGAAGTCTCGCCAGAAGGGGATGTCCCGTAACAATGGCTGTTTTTCCAGGCTGTCGCCGGCAAGCGGTTGAAAATGCGCTTTCCCGATCAATCCCGTGGCGTAGCCGTTCTGAGACAACAAGCTGCCGATCGTTGGAATGTTCTCATCCAGTTTGCACCCAATCGTCCAGGCTCCGTGTTGAGAGGGATACAGGCCCGTAATTATGCTTGCTCTTGATGGTGTGCAGGTGGGCGCGGGGCAATATGCCTTGTCGAACCGCGTGCCGCTGCGGCACAACCGATCGATGTTTGGTGTGTCGATCTTTGGATTGACGGCACCGAGAGCGCTAAAATGCTGCTGGTCGGTGGTGATAAGCAAGATGTTGGTACGTTTTGTCAATTTCGTCATCCTTTGACGGCGCCAGCAAGGCCGTTGATGAAGTAACGCTGAAGAAGAACGAAGAGAATGACGACAGGTACGATCGAGATCGTTGCTGCCGCCGACATGCCAGTCCAATCGATCGATTGTTCACCCTTGAACGCATAGATTCCGACGGAAAGCGTCCGGATGGCCGGGTTCGCAAGTGTGATGACGAGCGGCAATAGAAAATCATTCCAGGCGTGTAACACCTGCATGATGACTACGGTGACGACCATTGGCCGCGCCAGAGGCAACATGACGTACCAGAAGATCTTGAAAAAGGTAACGCCTTCGACACGGGCAGCCTCTTCCAGTTCCTTGGGTAACTGACTGAAATATCCCGCAAAAAGCACCACGAAAACGACCATCGCATGCCCAGATGTTGCGAGCGTCAGTCCAAACAGGTTGGAGGAAAGGCCCATCATGCTCAGCAGCTCGAAAACGGGAATAATCGTGAAACCCTGCGGGATGAAGACAGTCGCAACGAATGCGACAAAGAACGTGGTGCGTCCGGGAAACCGATAGCGCCCCAGCACATAACCAAGCATTGCCGTACTAACAGTGACCAGAAAAACAGACCCTGCCGTCACAATCAGCGTGTTAAAGAAGTAACGCCCCATATTTGCTTCGACCCAGGCGCGGCGATAGTTGTCCCACATGAAGTCCTGCGGGATCAGACCCGGGTTGGCGAACATCTCCATATTGGACTTCAGGGATGTCGAAACCATCCAGAGGAAGGGGTAAATCCAGACAAGACACAACAGGGCCAAGATCGCCGAAGTCAATGTGATCCGCAGGGATGGAGCATGGTCGCCAAAAACGATCCGTTTGGGAGAGAGGCGCGCAATCATGCTTTTGTTCCCGCGGTTGCCATTCGCGTGCGTCGCGCTGCAAGTGCCTGAAGGGCGGTCAGACCCAATAGAACTGCACCAAACAGCACGCCGGCTGCGGCGGCATAGCCCAACTGCGGAATGCTGCCGTCATCGGCTGCAAAGGCAGTGCGATAGATGAAAATTTCCATGACTTCGGAACCGAAAAACGGGCCGCCATTCGTCATCGACATGATCAAGGGAAACACGTTCAGCGCGGCGACCGAGGAAATCAGCAATATTGCAAGTGCAAATGGTTTGATGATTGGAAGAACAACATAAAATGCGAGCCGGTGGCCTTTGCAATTGTCCAGGCGAGCTGCGTCGTAAACTTCATCCGGTACCGTCTGCAAAGCGGCAAGCCAGTAAATCAGCGTTATTCCCAGCCACTTCCATACATATACGCCAATGACAGATGGCATGACGGTTTGAGTGGAGCCAAGGAAGTCGATTGGCTGTGAGACCAGTCCCAGGTTCAAGAGGAGACCGTTCACAGGGCCATTGAAAGGGCTCAAAAGAAAGGTCCAGACTATGCCGATCACCGCGACCGGGGTCACAACCGGCAGGAAGATCATGGTGCGGAAGAACGTCGACAGCTTCAAAAGCTGCATGTTCAACACCATTGCCAGAACGAGCGAGATTGCCATCTGCAACGGAACGGTTCCAACAAGGAACACGATTGAGCGTCCAAAGGCATTCCAGAAAATTGGGTCCAGAAATAGGTCCAGAAAATTGCCGAACCCCACAAAGATCTTTTGTGCGGTGAACCCGGACCAGTCATGCATTGCATAGAACATGGCCGCAAAGATTGGGTAGAAGACAAACATGCCCGCCAGTACAAGGCCAGGCAGCATCATAAGGTAATGGAACCGGTGTACCCGGAGAGTTCCAAGGACGCGCATAGAAAGATTTGACCTTACAAAATTGGGTGAGGGGCCACTCGCGAATATGTGGCCCCTGAATGGACACCTACGTCAGTAGTCTGCCGCTCCGAAATCGACGTCCGGGTTCCAATTTGCAAAGACCAATTCAGATCGGTCCACATTTGCGCCGTCTGCCTTTGCTTTCGCAAACGCGGCATCCAGAGCGCTATTGTAGCGATCCTTAAGTTCGGACATCTGCTCCTTGACACCGGAAAGCTGACCGGCGACCAGGCCCTGCACGGTGCGTGCAAAATTTACATCCGGAGCGACATAGGCCGCAACCACCTTGGACATTTCTCCATTGCGAACCAGCGGATTTGGACCAACACGGATCTGGTCGTTGAAAAGGTTCAGGATCTGTTTCGAACGCGGCGACATATCGGCCTTGGCCACGGCTTCAGGCATGATTGGAGGGTCGCCCGCACCAACCACATTTGCCCACTCGATCTGTCCTTCGAGCGTGCCGAGATAGTGGAAGATCTCTCCGGCGATCGCGCCATTTTCGGAACCTGACCACAAGCTTATCGTGTTTGGTTTTGCGCCACCCTGACTGATCGTCAACTTGCCCTGATTGCCTGAATCCGGCACGGGAGCCGAGGAGAGACCAAAGTCGAAATCGGGATTCTGGCTCTCCCAGGAAGGTATATTCCACGGCCCCTGAAGGATCATTCCTGCAGCTCCCTGTGGCATGTACGCTCTGGCCTGCGGAGCATTCAGGTTGATGAAGCCAGGGAACATGCTCCGGTCAGACTGCATGGCAAGAAGCAACTCGATCGCGGCAATGTACTCATCGCTATCAAAGACATACTCTCCTGTCCGCAGATCGATGTCAGCGTCCAGGATGCCGTCCCCACCCGCGCTCGCACCGCCGATCCGGCCAATATTCCGCACAACGTCAGCCCAACGATTGAGCTGTGACCCTCCAATGATGAAACCGAAGTAGCGGCCCTGACCTGCTTCCGTGATCTTGCGTGCGGCTTCGCGGAACTCGCTGTGTGTCAGCGGCTTTGCTTCTGGGTCAAAGCCTGCTGCGTCCATATAGGCTTTGTTGTAGAGCAAGTGAGATGCATAGCGCTTGTTCGAGGTGAATGGCAGGCCATAGGTCTTGCCATCGAACTCGTTGATGCCAGGTAGAAACGCCCCGGATGGGAACCCTTTCTTCCATTCTTCGATGTTGGGTATGAACTCGTCATAGGGCTGAACCCAACCCTGACTAACCGCATCCGCAAGGCTGAAGTTACGCGGCAGAACAAACACATCATGCGCTGTGTTATTGCGAACGCCGAGGGGAACGACTTTGGCAATTTCATTCCAGGGAAGCGGATCATAAATAATGTCTATTCCCCGGGCTTCTCCATATTTCTCGAAGAACTTCTTAAAGAAGACTGCCTTTTGGTCGCCGCTGTCGATCCAGCGGAATTTTGCACCCTCGGGAACGTTGTTCAATGGAGCGGGCACGGTTTGCGCAATCGAAGCCCCGGACCCAAATGCTGTCGTTGCAATAGCAGCACCTGCGCGGGTCAAAAACGAACGACGCGAAAGTTCAAATGTACTCATTTTTTCCTCCCAGTAGGTGCGGCGCACCCAATTGAAAAATGCTAAAGCGTTTCAATTGATAACGCATTTGAATTTTTCTAAATTTTTGATTAGAGAATCTGATCAATGATCTATGAACCAGAACTCCTCCGCCGGCTGGTCGCTATTGTTGAGACAAACAACATGCGCGCAGCTGCGGAGATGGTGGGTGTTACACAGCCCGCCCTTACGCGGAGCCTCAAGCTTCTTGAAGCAGCGGTTGGCGGCGTGTTGTTCGAGCGCCGTGACAGGGGGCTGCATCTGACAGCGCTGGGGAAGCTTGTGCATGCTCAAGCTCGGCATCTGCTGCGAGAACATCAACTTGCAGAATCTGAACTCAATGCGCTTCAGAACGGCGAACAAGGTCAACTGCGCATTGCGGCCGCGCCTGTCTGGATGACGACAATATTGCCTCCCGCAATTGCGCAGATGCATCGTCGTTTTCCCAAATTGTTGATCAAACTCAAATCCACCAACTACACCGAAGGCGTGGAGGGTTTGAAAGAGGGGGAATTTGATGCGTTTTTCGGCGGGTTTCAAAGGCGTGAATCTCTGCCCTCATATCTAGTTCGAAAAGCACTTTTCAACGCCAAACTTGTCATCGTAGCGAACGCTGAACATCCAATTCATGACCGCAGCGCGGCGGCAAAGGATTTGCTTGCGCAAACCTGGCTCTCTTATCAAAGCGAAGTTGCTTACCTTGACACCATCAATGCAACTCTGGATGACACGGCGGAGATCAGTATTGGCGCAAATCTGCAGTGCGACTCCATGTTGACGGCATTGGAACTCCTTAGACAGGGCGACTATCTGGCGGTTTTGCCAAGCAGTTTTTTGAATTCTGACAGCGGAAAAGGTTTGAAAATTGTTTCAACCGATCTGCCCGCAATCCGATTTGCTTCAGGCCCGATATACCGGCGAAGCCTGGAAGCCAATCATGCCATGAGGATGATGCTTGACCTCACAAAAGCCCAGGTAGCCTCCTTTTCGAATTGGGAGGTGGAATTTTCCTGAATTTCGTTTTGAAGGAATGACCACCGTCGTTATGCGGGATCAATCACCTGGCAAATCTGGAGCCCATGATAATTCTGCTGTCAGCAGACAATGCACGAATTCCAGCTTCGGGGGCACCGTTCGGACTGGTCAGTATTTCACGAAGAGTTTGGGAGACTGATATCGAGTTATACAGTCGCCTTTAACTTTAATCGCTATGTTACCGCCAATTTGATGCAAGTTCCGGCGTCACTCCCTCACTGACCACCTCTGCGATTTTCCCGGAATTCGTCAGCGGCAAAAAAACCTTTTTGACAACCACTATGATGCCCTCAGCGTCGCCAGATACTTGTTCAACTCAACTTGCAAAACATCTGCTTGTGTCGACAACTCACCAACAACCTTGACAACATGTCCTGCAGCGTCGCTGGACTTCTGGGCGGCAGAATTGACATCGACGATGTTTTCCGAAACGTCCCTGGTCCCGGATGCTGTCTGTTGGATGTTCTGGGCAATATGCTGCGTCGCCGTATTCTGTTCTCCCACGGAAGCAGATACCGCGGTTGTCATATCGCTGATTTTGGACATCGCCTCGACAACAGTTTCGATTTCCCCAACAGTCTTCTGTGTCGAATCCTGCATGAAGCCAATCTGCTGCCTGATCTCTTCCGTGGCTTTGGCTGTCTGCGACGCAAGTTCCTTAACCTCCGCTGCGACAACCGCAAACCCCCGACCAGATTCTCCCGCACGCGCGGCCTCGATTGTTGCGTTGAGGGCTAGCAGATTGGTCTGCTCGGCAATGTCATTGATGAGGTCCACGACGTCGCCAATTTTCTGGGCCCCTTCAGCAAGGCTCTGAACCGTCACGTTTGTCGAAATGGCCTGTTGTTCACCGTTCGATACTACGACTTTGGCGTCTTCTACCTGCCTGGAAATTTCCTGGATAGATTGCGAAAGCTGTTCAGCCGCAGACGCAACCGTCTGGGCGGTTACAGTTGCTTCCTCGGAAGCACTTGCCACAGTCGTTGCTTTTGATCTGGTTTGAGCTGACGATTCCGACATCGACTTCGCAGTGACCGTCATTTCGTGTGTAGCGTTGGAAACGTGTTCAACGACACCCATGACACTCGATTCCAACTCGTCGGCCATGTTCAACGTAGCGGTTCTTTTCTCTTCCTCAATACGCTTTTCGTTTTCTACCTGTTTCTTTCTCAATGCTTCCGTTTCAATGGCGTTGTCCCGGAAAACCTCGACTGCCGCAGCCATTTCGCCAACCTCATCCTTCTTGCCTACTGCGGGTATTTCGACATCCAGCGTTCCGTTGGCCAACGACTGCATGGCATTGGTCATATTTACGATCGGGTAGACGACCGTTTTCCTGACAATCAACATGAGTACAGCGGAAACGGTGATCAGCAAGGCAACGGCTGCAGCGATAGCCATTTGCGCGTTGGCAACAGTTAGTGCGCTTGCTTCGTCAGCGCCATCACTGATCGCGTCTGCGGCCGAGGCAACTTTTTCCAGTGCCGATGCGACCGCGTCGGCATCTTCTTCCAAAATCTCCGTAGCAAGATCTGCCTCGTATTCCTTCTTCAGCATGTCTCGATGCGTATCGAATAGTTGCTCATCTTGAGCCGCTGTTGAGAACCATGTCTCAAATGCAATTTGGAGTTGCGCGGCATCGTCCTTTTCTTCCTCTGACTCGGCCAACGAGGCGAGGATCTCCAGATATGGCCAGGCATTTTCGGCAAGACCCTGAAATTCCTCAAACGGGATCTCAAGTGCTTCGGGGTCTTCTACTGCGAGGTATTCCCCCGCAGTGTCCTGCATCTCGATAATGATACGCTGCAATTTCAGAGCAGCCTCGACTACGGGATAGTCCCTTTCAAAAAGTTCCTTCAAGATACTGTTCACGTCAATTGCCGACGCGTTTGATGACGTTGCTATCCGGTCGCCTTCTGCCTGTGCCTTGGCCATTTCCTCTTCGTTTTCCAGAGCGAATTCGTCGAGCATTTTGATAAGTTGCGCACCGCTGTTGTCGAACTCGGTAAGCAACTCGACAGCAGCTTTTTCCTCGTTGAGTTCTTCTGTATGCGCCAGGATCATCTCATTCGTATGCTTGATGAATTCGCGATGCTCTTTCCTAGCTTCTTCAATATTTGCAAGCAGGCTGTTATCCACGACAAGAGCTTCCAGCTCTGTCATGTAAACATGGAAAAGATCGGACTTTTCTCTAAATTCGACGGCGAGTTGCTCGACATCCGAAATCTCTTCGTCGGCGATGATTTCTTCAGCGATCTTATTGGTTTCCCAGATATTGGCGATCATGTCGTCAGCTGTTTCAACCGAAGGTGCCGTGACATCCGTGATCTGGTTCAATGTGCGTTCGACCGATGAAAGAAAGGAGAGGCCTGTCGCACCGATCGCGACACCGAGCAGGACAATTAGTCCGAGCCCGACGACCAGACGTCCGGAAATGCCCTGGAACATGCGCATTCGCAGTTTCTGGCTGCTGCGTTGCCCGTCCGTCGTTCCCTCAGGTTTACTTACCTTTACGTTATCCGATACGTGCATCAAGCCACCCCTGCGCGCTAAAGCTGGATCTGGCTTGAGCATGACCTAGAGGTTGCGAAAAACAACTGAACGCACTTCACAGGTTAACCGTGGGTGAGAAAGCATAGGTCTTCTCTTAAGTCTTTGTTTACGAATGCGGACCGATCACGCCACTGATTTATCGCTTTCATTGACGTTTTTTTGTTGCGTAGACACTCCTCAATACCAACATAAGTGTAAGCATTTCTTCCGATGAGAAGGAGAAAGCAAAGGCCTCGACAAATCGATAGCAATGGTCTTTCGACTAGGTTCAGGCAACCAAATAAGAGCATCTGGTCAATTGAAAGAATAAGTCTGGATGCAGTTTTTATTGAGTGGGCAATGGGCAAAACTCTATTTGTTGGGGAGTGTTACAGGCAACTCTCGCAGGTGCGAACCAATTACGACGTCTTCAAATTTCTAAAGAAGCTTGGCGATGAGTTCCGTTTCGAGCGATTTGCCGTGTTGTTTTTGCCCGATCAAAATTCGACGGAGTTGTCTTCGCATTTGATCGTCAGCAATTGGCCGCCTGAGCTAATTCGCGCCTACGACGAAATGAAATTGTTGGTGAACAGTCCGATCGTCGCAGAATTGCGAAAATCCCTTGCCCCGCTCGAATGGGAACTTGAGACAGTAAACAAGGAGCGATCTCCGGAAGAAATTCGGAAGTCCGTCGATCTTTTCAAAGACTTTGACATGCTGGGCGGCGTCTATTTTCCCACATACGACGCCCTGGGTCGAAGGGGAGCTGTGTCGTTTGCGGGACAACGCGGCAAACTCGACTCGGACGAATTGGCCACGCTTCACCTGCTTTCGCTATTTACCTACAATCAAGTATCGGAGGTCGCCGACGCGGCCTCAGAGCCTAATGATCAGCTGACACCGCGCGAACGCGAATGCATTTTCTGGTCCTCTATCGGGAAGACCAACAATGAGATCGGCACTATCTTGTCGATTTCTGAAAATACCGTCTCCAGTTATATGATCTCGGCTGCGAAGAAACTCGGCGCGTTGAACCGCGCTCATGCGATTGCATTGGCAATCCGTGCGGGCATTGTGTCCTAAAGAGGGTTTTCGCGCCGATTGATCTTGGTGTTCCGAGTTTGACCAGCTGAATTGACATCAGGCCTGATTAGACGCGGCGGTTGGCCCCTTCACCGGTGCGGGAACCGCTACACGTCGATCATAACGCAGAATTTCTTCAAATTGTTTTAGAGGGCTATCCGCGAAACCCGCGAAAAGGCCAGAGGGCGTATTGGACTGCACAAGATGTACATCAATCCAAAACGCAAAACTTCAGAAACCAGTTCCTGTCGCCAGTCGAATTTGAGTGGAAACGGAAAGTGAAAGTTGAGGGCGCCTGAAAAACACGCGGCTCCTCATATGCATATCCAAAATATCTACAAACCGGGATCGCCAAGATCGTTAGAAATTCAAATTAACTGCCGCTCAATGATCATTGTTACGGCCATTTAATACCTCAGCAGCATCTAATTGAAGCCGCAAAGCCTGCGCACCTTATGCGGGTGTCCCATCGAGGCTTCACCTTATGGGACGTGAACTAGATAGATGGAGAATACCCATGAAAAAGTCTATGTCAGCTGTACTTGCATTTGGTGCCCTGTTCGTGTCTTCAGCCGCGTTTGCACAAGGTGTTGACTTTTCAACGCTGGATGCAAACCAGGATGGCTTTGTGACATACGAAGAGATTCAGGCTGCAGGTGCTACGCTCCCAGAAGAAACTTACAAAGCAGCCGATGGAAACCAGGACGGCATGTTGGATGAAGCTGAATTTTCAGCGATCCCACAGTAAACCATAAAATTGGTAAAGGGGACCGGGATACCGTGGTAAGGCCTCCCAACCCGGTGCCGGTTTCCCTTCGCCACTGGTTCGATCAGGTGCAAGCTGCCAGCCGGCTGTCCGAAGAATCTCCCTGCAGCAGCGATAGTGCTCTGGCACATGGGCCTGATTGTGAAACGCTGGTGCCTCTAGGCGTCAGCGTTTCTTATGGCCCGATCAGTTAGTTATCGATCGCCACTCTCCTGGAGTGGCTTCGTTGTAAAAGTGTTTGCACGTATCGTGTTGTTTTCTGCAAGTAATTGATTTTATTTTAAATTTAGGTGATTGTTGCGGCAGCGGTCCATTGGGTCGACTGCAAAGCACCGTATCAAACCACCACAAAAAACAAATACGCGGGCTCAGCATGCCTCCGCGAACCAAGCTCGCATGCATTTCTATCGTCAGTTGGCTGCCTCAGGTCTTGATCCGTTCCATTTTCGGATCGTAGAGAGGGGCAAGCGTGACTTCGGCCTTTACCCGTTCCGTTCCGACTTCAAGTTCATAATCGGCGGAAAGGACATGGTCCTTGGTGACACCGTCCTGATGACGGACGTAGCCAATTCCAATACTCTTGCCGAGCGTGTGGCCATAGCCGCCTGAACTCAACCAGCCGCAGCGTTCACCGTTGCGGTAAATCGTTTCCCGGCCGGACAGGATGACGTTGCCGTCGGTCGTGAAGGTTGCGAGCATTTTCTTAACGCCGTTGTCGCGCTGTTCCTGAACGGCGCTGCGCCCCTTGAAGTCGGCATTGGTCTTCATTTTGACGGCCCAGCCGAGGCCGGCCTCGTCCGGTGTATGATCCGGCCCGATATCGGAGCCCCAGGCACGATAGCCCTTTTCAAGCCGCAGTGTTTCGATCGCGCGGTAACCTGCGTTTCGCAGGCCGAATTCTTTCCCTGCTGCGTGTAGGGCGTCATAGACCGTTTGAGCATATTCCGTCGGCAGGTGCAGCTCCCAGCCGAGCTCGCCGACATAGGTAATGCGAAGCGCGAGAACCGGGCAGCCGGCAATACCGATCCGGTGCGCCTTACCGAAGGAAAAAGCGTCATTGCCGACATCGGCCCGGGTACAGGCGGAAATAATGTCGCGCGCTCTCGGTCCGAACAGCGACAGCACGGCATTCGACGACGTGACATCGATGAGCTGGGCATTCAGACCGTCGGGAATATTGCGCCTGATCCAATCGAAATCGTGAGTGGCAAAGCCGGTTCCGGTGACGATGTAATATTCATCTATGGCCGTGCGCACGCAGGTCAGGTCGCACTCTATGCCGCCACGGTCATTCAGCATTTGCGTATAGATGATAGACCCGACGGGTTTGTCGACGCGGTTGGCTGCGATCCAGCTCAGCGCGGCCTCGGCATCTGGTCCTTTCAGAATGAATTTTGCGAAAGATGTCTGATCGAACAGGACGGCCGCCTCACGGGCCGCCTTATGTTCCCGGCCAACCGGGTCATGCCAGTTGGGCCGTTCGAACGTGTAGATATCGCGTGCTTCTTCACCGGCTTCTGCAAACCAGTTCGGGCGTTCCCAACCGAGTTTTTCGCCGAATACGGCACCGGCCGTTTTCAGTCGATCGTAAAGCGGTGACCGGCGGCACGGCCGGCCGCTGTCGTGTTCTTCCGACGGCCAGGCCATCGTATAGTGCTTGCCATAGGCCTCCAGCGTGCGGGTTCGCACCCAGTCGGTGTCGGTGTGAGGCCGCCCGAAGCGCCGGATGTCGACCGGCCAGAGGTCGTAGGGTGGTTCACCTTTGGCGACCCATTCGGCCAGTGCCATTCCCGCGCCGCCTCCTGCCGCAATGCCGAAGGCGTTGAAACCGGCCCCGACGAAAACATTAGCCATTTCCGGCGCTTCACCCAGAATGAAGTTACCGTCCGGCGTGAAACTTTCCGGACCGTTGACCAATTGTTTGATGCCAACTTTTTCAAGAGCGGGCACACGCGGCAACGACAGTTCCATCAGTTGTTCAAAATGGTCGAAGTTGCTGTCCAGAAGCTGATAGTCGAACCGGTCCGGAACACCGTCGACGGCCCAGGGAATACCGTTAGGTTCGTATCCGCCCATAACAAGGCCACCAACCTCCTCCTTGTAGTAGGTCAGCCGGTCCGGGTCGCGCAAAGTCGGCAAGTCAGTCGGGACGTCGAAGGCTTCCGTGATCATGTACTGGTGTTCGACAGAAACGAGCGGCACAGTGACCCCTATCGTCGCGGCAAGCTCCCGGGTCCATTGTCCGCAGCACAGCACCAGTTTCTCGCAAGCGATATCGCCTTGGGAAGTGCGAACACCGGTAATGGTCCCGCGTTCAGTCAGAATTTCAAGAACCGGTGTGTTTTCCGCCAGCTTTGCGCCACCAGCCCGTGCTCCCTTGGCGAGTGCCTGGGTAATGTCGGAGGGGCTGGCCTGACCGTCTGTCGGCAGAAAGGCGGCCCCGACGACATCGCTGATATCCATCAGCGGCCACAAATCCTGTGCTTCCTTCGGGGACAGCAACTGCATGTCCAGGCCGAAACTGTGTGCGGTGGTAGCCTGGCGCTTGACCTCGGTCCAGCGCTCATCATTGCAGGCAAGGCGCAGGCCGCCATTCATCTTCCATCCGGTTGCTTGCCCGGTTTCCGCTTCCAGCCTGTCGTAAAGCGAGATCGAATATCCCAGGAGCTGGGTAATGTTTGCATTGGACCGCAGCTGACCGACAAGACCGGCAGCGTGCCATGTGGAACCGGACGTCAGGGCCGCCTTTTCAAGGAGCAGAACTTCCTGACCCATCTGCGCCAGATGATAAGCCGTCGAACAACCGACAATGCCGCCGCCGATAATGATGATTTTGGATGAAGAGGGAAGTGTCATGATGGCTCTCACAATTCACGGAACTCGGAAAGGGCGGCATTCAGCCGGTCCATGTTTTCTCGGGTATAGGCGGCGTAGTCGAAATCAAGGCGCGAATGGATTTCCGAAGTCATCGACCAGAGCGTTTCCCGCATCAGGGATGCGCATTTCATAGCCTGGTAAGCGCGCCAATATGTTTCTGCCGGTTCTTCGAAATACTGCTCGAGCATCGTTTTTTCCTGGGCTTCGCGCAGCCCATTGTTGGACGCGAGGCCGGCAAGGTCGAAAAGCGGAGAGTTGAACCCGCCATATTCCCAATCGATCAGCCAAAGCCTTTCGCCGTCATCAAGAAGATTGGCTGCCAGTAGATCATTGTGTCCAACGACGAGATCGACCGGTCCGACGGCCCTTTCCAGATCGTACAGCGTGTCCATCAGACCAGGAAGCAATTCGGAATGCGCAGATCCTTCGGTTTTCAGGCGCATTGCATAGGTCCGGTTTACCTGAAACGGCCAGAAGGCGAGGATCGGGCCGGTGAGATGGCTTCCCAGCTCCCGGTGCGCTCTGGCGACCAGATCGATGATTTTATTCAGGTTTGCCGGATCCCGGACATCTGCTTCCTCGAAGGTTTGTGCCTCCACGAAATCCAAGACCAGAACTCCGGCTTCCTGATGAACGACAGCAGGAGAGACGCCGGCCATTTCGGCCGCCTGACTGAGTGCGAGTTCGTTCCAGCGCATGACCCCGTGCTCGGGGATGTCATCTCCCAGGCGTACGACAAAACGGCGGTCGCCGTCGCGCACGAGAAGATTGACATTGGTGATGCCACCTCCCAGCGGGGTTATGTCCTGTGGATCGGAAAAGCAGGCAAGCGCCGCGGCGCGGGCAATTGCAGTTTCAGACATGCGTTAAATCCCCAGTCTTTCACGCTGACCCGCCGCAAGTGCGTTGATGATCCTGTCGGTGATGATCGCGATGAAAGCGACAGAAAGACCGGCGACGATCCCCTGTCCCGCATTGGCTTTGGTCAGGGCTATATAGACCTCCTGGCCAAGATCCCTCGTGCCCACGAGCGCAGTGATCACCAGCATGGACAGCGCGAGCATTATGGTCTGGTTCAAACCCAGGAAGAGGTGTGGTGTGGCGAGCGGCAGCTTGATGCGCCACAGCAATTGCCGCTTTGTACAGCCGGACATCAACCCTGCTTCGATCAGCGCAGGCGGGACCTCCTTGAGGCCGTGTGCTGCATAGCGGACGGCGGGAGCGAGGGCATAGAGGATCACGGCAATCATGGCGCTGAAATCGCCGACCCTGAACAACATGACAACGGGGATCAGATAGACAAAACTGGGCAGGGTCTGCAGCGTATCCATCAGCCCCAGAATGACGCGTCCGGCGCGTGGACTTTCTGCGGCCCAGATACCAAGCGGGATGCCGATGATCGTTGCAATCAGAACCGAGACGCCGCACAGGTATATCGTCACCATGGCCTTGGGCCAAAGCCCCGAGGCTGCGATGAACGCCATCAAAAGACCGGCGAGTAGACCTATCTTCCAGCCGCCGACCCGCCATGCGATGAGGGCGGTTGCCAGGATGCCCCAGGGCCACGGGATACCCGTGAAGAACTTCTTCACCGGCAGAAGCAACCATTGAAGGATGACGGTCTTTATGGCTTCGAACGTGTCGAAAAAGTTGACGTTGATCCATTGCATGGCATTGGACCAGAACGGACCCGTCGTGATTGTCAGGGCATCCGGATAGGTCCGGATCGCCGGAGCGAACTGGCCAAGGATCAGTGTTGAAGCGACCACCAGAAAGACGGTTCCGGACCATGGGTGGCGCTGCAGGATGTTGCCTTCCAGCGGGTGGCGAATGCTTCGCTCAGCAAAAGCCTGACTTGCCCGGTCAAGCGCAATCGCCATGGCAACGATGCCAAGCCCGGCCTCGATGCCGCCGCCGATATCCAACCGGCGCAGGCTGGACAGAACATCGAAACCAAGGCCGCCGGCGCCGATCATGGAGGCGATGATCACCATGTTCAGCGTCAGCATGATCACCTGGTTCACACCGACCATCAGGGTGGGAACCGCGGAGGGAACGAGAACCTTCCACATCATCTGCCGATTGCGGCAACCTGCCATGCGGCCCGCCTCGATCACCTCCTTCGGCACCGAATTCAGCGCAACGATGGTTATGCGGACCATGGGCGGCATGGCGTAAATCACGGTGGCAACGAGTGCCGCGACAGGACCGAAGCCAAACAGGATCAGGATGGGCACGAGATAGGCAAAAACCGGAACGGTCTGCATCAGGTCCAGGATCGGCCGCATCATGCGTTCGAACCAGCGGACACGGTAAGCCAGGATTCCAAGAAGAAGACCGCCAACAACACCAATCGGAACCGAGATCAGCACCGAGGCAAGCGTAACCATGGCGCTTTCCCATTGCCCGAATACGGCGAGATAGAAAAAACAGGCTCCGACAAGGACGGACAGAATCCAGTCACGCGCATAGTGCCCAATCGCCATGATCGTCACGATCACCGCGATCCAGCTGAGCGCCGGGGCGATCTGAACCGCGGCGTCCCCGAAACCGCTGCTGAAACCTTCGACCAGCAAGTTGCGCAGCACCTGATAGGGGGCTTCGATCAACGCGGAGATGGCCCTGGTAAGGTCGCGGAACGAAAAGAAATAGAAACCGGCGCTTTCAACGAGCCAGTCGAGAAACGCGCTGATGCGATCTTCGAGCGGCAATTCCCAGCCTTTGGGGTAGCGAACGATCCAGCGGGCGTCGAGCGACTTGTAGAGCTGAAAGGAATAGCTCGACAGCAGCCAGGTGACTGCGAACAGAGGTCCCCAGAACAGCCAGCCGGACTTTGCCCCGCGCGCAATCATCTGCGGCCTACCAGCACATCGATGACCGCCTTTCGGGAAATCTGTCCGACCGGCTTGTCACCCTCCATGACCTTGTGCGGCAGATCCGAGGCTTCCACCGGGTCGGCAATGGCTTCTATCACGGCATCATGGGAAACTTCGCCGGCGAAGCTGTCGCCGTTCAGCGGTTCCATAACCGATGCTGCACGGATCACTTTCGCCCGGCTTACATGGCGAGTGAACTCGGCGACATAACCGGTAGCCGGCTGCAAAACGAGATCTTCAGGGGTTGCCACCTGTTCAATGATCCCGTCCTTCATGACCGCAATTCGGTCCGCGAGCCGGATGGCCTCATCAAAGTCATGGGTGATGAAAACAATCGTTTTGTGAAGAATGCTCTGCAAACGCAGGAACTCGTCCTGCATTTCGCGCCGGATCAGCGGATCGAGCGCGGAAAACGGTTCGTCCAAAAACCAGATTTCCGGTTCAGCGGCGAGGCTTCGTGCAATACCGACGCGCTGTTGCTGACCGCCCGAAAGTTCTCGTGGGAAGTAGCCTTCGCGCCCCTTGAGACCCACCAGTTCCACAACTTCGCGGGCCCGCACCTCTCGCGTTTTCTTGTCAACGCCCTGGATGTCGAGCGGGAAGGCGGTGTTTTCGAGTACCGTCAGATGCGGCAGCAAGGCGAATTGCTGGAACACCATGCCCATTTTCTTGCGCCGGATCTGGATCAGTTCCTCTTCACCGGCACTGAGCAGGTCCTTGTCCTCGAAACGGATCTCGCCGGCTGTTGAGTCCACAAGCCGCGACATGCAGCGGACAAGCGTCGACTTTCCGGAACCGGACAGCCCCATGATGACGAAGATCTCGCCTTTCCGGATCTGGACATTCACCGCCCGAACCGCACCGATGAGATTGGCCGCCTCAAGATCGGCGGAAGATGGAGTGGGATTTGTTTTTAAAAACGTATCGGCCTGCGGGCCGTATAGCTTCCATACGTTCCGGCAATCGAGAATTACGGGCTTCGTCATCCAGTCCTCGGTGGAGGTTTTATTCCCTGTGTCGGGAAACTGTCTTGCCAGTCATCCGGACTGGTGTCCTGCACGCATCAAAGACGGATTGATGCGTGCAGGAAGTATGGAACGGCCTTACTTGGCAATCCAGCCCGACCATGTGTCCTTGTTGTCGGTCATCCATGTGGCAACTGTGTCTTCAACGGACTTACCGTTGAGATCGACTTCAGTGACCATAGCGCCGTAATCGGCGTTGGAGAGATTGAAGTTTTCGATCGCCTTTGCAGCGCCCGGCCACTTGTCAGCGACGCCCGCCCAGCTGACTTTCCAGATAGGTCCGCGGGGCTTGCCGCAGTCATAGGCAGCATCGGGGTTCACGCCAACGGACGGATCGGCGTAACACTCCGGTGAGAACGGCGGAAATTCAACAAATTCACCATCGTATTTTGCAGGGGCCCAGTGGGGTGCATAGACCCAGAGCATGATCGGGTCCTGGCGTTGATATGCTGCCTCCAGCTCGGCGAAAAGGGCCGCATCCGTGCCTGCATGAACCACTTCGAAGTCCAGTCCGAGAGCCTCGACGCGCTCTTCGTCAAAGCCGCCCCAGGTAACAGGCCCGCCCAGGTAACGACCGAAAGGAGCAGTTTCTGGTGTCGAGAATTCCTCGGCGCAATCCTTCAGGGCTTCCCAGTTGGGCAGGCCCGGACAGCGCTCTTTCATGTAGGACGGGTACCACCACTCCTCGATAGCCTGGAGACCGGTTTCACCGAGGTTGACAACATTGCCTGTCGCAAAGGCCTCATCCATCGCTTCGCGGCCCGTTGTTTCCCAGATTTCCATGGCGACATGCAGGTCGCCCGTTTTCAGGCCTGCGAACTGGGCAATGTAGTCGGCCTGAACATATTCGACGTTGTAGCCGGCTTCCTTCAGGACTTCGCCCATGAGCTTTGTTGTGATCAGCTGACCGGACCAGTCGTGAAGAGTAAGTTTGATCGGATCGCTGGACTCGGCTGCGAGTGCAGGTGCGACTGCCAGCATTGCGGACAGTGCTAAAGAAACGCGCTTCATATTTTGCTCCCTGTCGATTTTTGCCAATGCGGGACTGCCCAGGCATCACCCCCTCAGCAGATGCCATCTCGGCACAACACCCTCATAGACTGTCAGTATAAATCAACAAAAAGCAACATATGGGTTCGAATTTTGTGGATTTTGGATACATTTTGAGCATTAAACGAACATTAGATAGTCAAAAAAGACTAGAAATGCGGAGGAACGCGAGATGTCGGATTTCTCGGGCAGGTTGGAAAAGGCCTTGGCAATTACGGAAGAAGCGGCGGCTGTCAGCCTTTCTTATTTCAGGAACAATCCCGAGATAGAAACCAAGGCCGATCTGAGCCCGGTAACTCTGGCGGACAAGGCGACCGAAAGATCTCTCAGGGATAGCATCCAACTGCATTTTCCTGACGAAGCGGTTTTCGGAGAAGAATTCGGACAGACAGGAGAGGCTGCTGCGATGTGGATCATTGATCCAATCGATGGCACGCGTTCGTTCATCGCCGGCCTGCCACTCTTCGGTATGCTGCTCGGGTTTCTGATCGAAGGCTGTCCGAAGATGGGTGTGATCCGAATGCCGGTACTCGGCGAAGTCTATGCCGGGGGCGAAAATATTCCGGCCACGTGCAACGGGACGGCCATCCAAGTCAGTTCCTGCAATTCTCTTGCGGAAGCCCATCTGTTCATCAATGAGGGTGACAAGCTGGCCGTGTCTGAACCGGAAGCTTTTCAGCGTCTTGTCCGTTCTGGTCAGTTGCGCAGGCTGGGTGCCGATTGTTATCCGCATGCGCTTTTGGCGCGCGGTCATGTCGATGCCGTCGTGGACTACGATTTGCAGCCTTACGATTATCTGCCGGTATCTGCCGTGGTCGAGGCGGCCGGCGGAGTGATGACGGACTGGCAGGGCAATCCGCTCACAATGAGATCAGACGGACGCACAGTCACGGCAGCTACGCCAGAGTTGCACGCAGAGCTTCTGGAGTTGCTCAACCGGCCCTGACAGCAGCAACATGCGACTCGAAAGAAGGGTCCTGCATCAGTTTGCGGCATCGGTCGAATCGTCCGGTGGCGTAGGCCCAGAAGTCTTCGGCCGGATTGTCGTCGGCAAGCTGGATAAGCCCCCAAAGGGTCCAGAGCAAATCGCACATTGCCTTGTAGATCACCACCCGGCCGGTCTCTGCGGCAGTTGGTTGGCGGCCAAAATAGGCCGCAAGCATTTCCGCATCTTGCGCCGCATTCATTCCAGCCTCGACCGAGAGATCTCCGAGATCCCACAAAGGATCGTTCATGCCGGAATATTCCCAGTCGACGATCCACATCTTCTCGCCGTCATCCAGGAAGTTTTCGCAGAGAGGATCGCAATGGCAGGGTGCCAGGGGCAGGTTCGCCGCAGCCAGGACCTCACCAATAGGCATTGCGACAACCACCACGTCCTCATACCCGTCCGGCAGGGAGACATCCTTGGTCGACAAAACCTTGAGATAATCGTCGATCATGGAAAAAAGCTCAAAGCGGAAGCGAAAGGTTTCACCAGATGCATGCAATCTGGCGAGGGCCGCACCGGCCCGGCCGGGTGAGCCGGCACGCGACTTGAAGAGATCGGGGGTCATGGTTTCGATGCCGTCGATCGTGCGCGTGATCATCACGCCAGACACGGCATCGGCGAAGAGAACCTCGGCGGAGACACCGGCCCGGGCAGCTGCCGCTGCATTGTGCTTCTCAATACCCCGATCGATGTATTCCTCGGTGTTTTCGCCCGGAATGCGGACGACAACTGACTGATCGTCGAGGTCGACGCGGTGGACGAGATTGGTCAATCCGCCGAGGCGGGCTATTTGTTTTACCGAGACAACATCTGCAAATTGCGGTGCGGAGCGCAGTGCCGCGAGTACCTTTTCGGCGTGTTCCGTCATGTTCCCCCCGTTTATCCCTTGAGTGCGCTGTTGTCTGGATCGTAAAGCGGGCTGCTCGCCTGCGTGATCGGATGACGTTCTCCAAAGACTTCCAGACTGAACTCTGTGCAGTCCCAGTGTGCCTTGTCGAGATATCCGCGCACGATTGTCTGTCCGACGGTGTAACCATAGCCAACCGAGGTAGCTGATGAGACCACCTGGTCTCCGAGCAAGATGGTTTCTCCTCCCGTCAGCGGCAGATGATCCTTCGTCACGAAAGTGCTCAGCCTGCGCTCGACGCCGTTGTTCTTTTGCGTTTCCAGAACCGCACGTCCAAGGAAATCACCCTTTGATTTGAAGTGGACCCTGAAGCCGAGACCGGCCTCGATCGGTGTATAGTCTGGTGTGACATCACCGGACCAATAGACGTAGCCCTTTTCCATTCTGAGGCTCGCGATCGCCCTATACCCGACATTGGCAATGCCGTGAGCCTCACCGACTGCCCAGAGCGTGTCGTAAACATGGGCCGCAAATTCCGTCGAAACATGCAGTTCATAGCCGCGTTCGCCGACATAGCCGATGCGGGCTGCCCGAACCGGAGCCGCACCGACGACGATGTCCTTCATTGTCGAGAAGGGGATCGCTTGATTGGTAACGTCGCTTTCGGAGGCTGCCGCCAGTACATCACGTGAGTGCGGACCGACAATGTTGATAACCGCGTACCCGCTCGTCACTTCGATGATGTGTACTGAAGCGCTCTCGGACACATTGCGTTTGATCCAGTCGCTGTCGCGAACACCGAAACCCGACCCGGTCACCAAATAGAAACGATCCTGATCCAGCCGGACGATCGTTACATCCGCCTCGACGCCCCCGCGATTATTGCAGAGCTGAGTATAGATGACCGAGCCGACCGGCTTGTCCATGTTGGAAACAGCCAGCCGTTGCAAGGTTGCAAGAGCGTCGGCGCCGACAATCTCGAATTTGGAAAAGCTCGACTGGTCGATCAATGCAACCCGCTGCCGAACGGCCTTGTGTTCTTGGGCTGCATATTTCTTCCAGCCCGGATCCAGGAAGTCCAACTGATCAACCGGCGCCACGCCGTCAGGAGCGAACCAGAGCGGCCGTTCCCAACCGTTCTTTGAACCATAGACCGCGCCCTGATCCTTGAGTTTCTGATAGAGCGGTGACAATCGCAACCGGCGTGCGCTCTCGTGTTCCTGGCCCGGATATCTTTTCTTGTAGTGGTGGGCATAGTGTTCAACCGCACGCGGATACATGAAAGTGCGGGTTCCGTGGTGTGGTCCGAAGCGGCGCACGTCAAGCGGCCAGAGATCAAGAGACGATTGCCCCTCGACCACCCATTCGGCGATCATTTCACCAGCGCCGCCGCCTGCGGCGATGCCGTAGAGAAATCCGGTGGCCATCATCAGATTGTTGAAGCCTGGCTGCCAGCCCATGACGAAATCGCCATCGGCGGAGTAGGGGATAGGCCCGTTGATGACCTGACGGATGCCGACTTCGTTGACGACCGGCGTAACCTGGCTGGCCAGATCCGCCAGCGGCAGGAAGCGATCCAGGTTTTCCGGCAGCAACTGACGTACGAAAGCACCGGGAATGCCCCGGTCTCCAAAGGGAAGCGTATCTTCTTCGTAGCCACCAATGACCAGGCGGCCGGCGACATCCGGCTTGTAGTAGACCAGGCGCTCCGGATCGCGCAGTGTCGGGAAATGGCCGACTTCGGTTCCGGTTGGCTCGGTGACGATGTATTGGTGTTCGACGGCACAGGCGGGAACGCGAACGCCGAGTTTCGCGCCGAGTTCCCGGCTCCACATGCCTGCCGCAAGGATAATTGTCTCAGCTTCGAACGCGCCTTCGCTTGTCTCGACACTCGTGATCCGGCCCTTCGAGACGGCAAAGTCGAGTACCTCAACCCCCTGACGTATCTCCGCGCCCTGGCGCCGGGCTGCTCCGGCAACGGCCTGGCAAAGCGAGGCCGGGTCGACATAGCCGTCAGAGGGAATGAAAGCTGCGCCCTCAAGACCACGCGCTTCAATCAGAGGGAAAAGATCCTTTGCTTCATCAGGCGTTATGATCTGCATTTCCAGCTCGAAACTGCGTGCCATGGTGGCCAGACGCTTTGCTTCCAGAAGACGGTCCTTTGTTGCGGCGAGTCTGAGCGAACCGGTTTTCTTCCAGTCGAACTGCATGCCTTCTTCGTTTTGAAGCCGGTCATACATTTCAACGGATTTTTTAAGCATACGCGTGGTATTGCGTGATGAGCGCAACTGCCCGACCAGCCCGGCAGCGTGCCATGTCGCTCCCTCAGTCAGGCCGGCGCGCTCCAGGAGAACCACATTCTTTTCACCCATCCGGGTCAGATGATAGGCGATCGAGCATCCAATTATGCCGCCGCCGATGATCAGGTGTTTGGCCGAATGTTGGGTCATTTGCAGATCCAAGTGCTATGAGTCAGCTCAAATCCTAACAAAAATCAACATCATAACAATAGGATTGTTGATTTTTGTTGAATTGTGGGTGCAAAATAGACTTATTCGACCAGAAACTTTGGTGTAAACAGGCTTCATGTCGAAATACGAAACAACGCTTTTACAGACCGTGGACATGCGTGGCACCGTTAGTGTGCAAGAGCTGTCGCGCATCCTCGGAGTTTCGGATCAGACCATCCGGCGGGTCTCGCGCCCCCTGGTCGACCGGGGCGCATTGCAAAAGGTGCATGGCGCGCTGGTTTCGACCAAGTCGGCTGCGGATCTGCCCTATCTGGCCCGCATGAACTTGAACCGTGAAGCCAAGGTGGCGATCGCCGAAGAGGTTGTGAAAATCATCCAGGATGGCGACAGCATCGCGATCGATACTGGATCGACATCCGGGTTCGTCGCACAGGCACTGCGAAACCGGCGCGAACTCACTGTTGTCACCAATTCGGCCTACGTGGCAAGCACGCTTGCGATGATCCCAGGCAACAATGTTTCCATGGCAGGAACGCAATTGCGGGACCACGACGGTGCCTCCTTCGACCGGTCGGCGTTTGACGTCATTGAACGGATGCAGGTGGATTACGTTTTGCTGTCGGCCTCGCTGGTCGACGCCCGGAAAGGGTTTCTCGTCCACGAGCAATGCGAGGTCGATATTGCAAGCGCAATGCTGGCAAATGCAGGGCGTGCGATCATGGCGGTCGATCACTCCAAATTTGAACCGCAAATGCGCAAACCGGCGCTCCGTCAGCCGACATTGAAACCCAGAGACTATCTCGTGACCGACAGAGCGCCACCTGAGGATTTTGCGGAATTGTTTGCAGATCTGGACATTCGGTTTCCCTGACAACTTGCCACACTTCCACACGGTGCCGTGGACAACTGAACTGCCCCGCAATCAGGAGGTGTCAGGCGCGGAAGCATGAAGGAAACCGGCCTTGCCACCTCACCAAAGACCCCGTTGAGCATTCGAAATTATCTGCAAGGCAGGGATGGCGAGGATAAAAGCGAACGGATATCGAATTCGCTTTGGGGACTTTTTGACTGTGGGCATACCTGCAGCTTCAACCGCGAAGAAGCGATACGGGACGTTCGTCAGAAAAGAGAGAAATCACGTCAAATAATGGAGACGGACGTCTTCCAAATTCGGGCCGTAGTCGAAAAAAATCTAGAGTATCCAGAAGCGGAAGACTATTTGCTCTTCGAACAGTCCTATGCGTAGGGATCCCATTCATTGTAAACGTATTGGCGTATCTTCAGGATGTATCCCATCAGTTTGTGATACTCTAAAAAGTCGTTTTTGGGATTGCGCCTCTCTCCCGTGATCGGGTGGTCATAGAAACTGTTGAAGTCTTCAAGCGTCACATTTCTGCGCCAGCTAAGGTGATTGACCCAGACCCAACCAGCGAAATAGAGCTTGTCCATCAGGCCTCCCTCGCGCAACCGCGCAAGCGTCGCTTCCTCACTCATACAAGCGAGGGCGATGGAGTCTGCCATCGAAGACGCCACTTCTTCGTGATAGGCATTGGTGGTATTGCTTCGATAGTGATTGAATACGTGGGTCGCTTCGTTGGCAATTACACCATAGGACATTGGTCTACTAAGCATCACAGCCGAACCTACGTAGATCCGTTTTTCATCAGCAACATATTCCGCTTCATATAATCCCCTGCTGGGGTCGATTTTGAGCCCGACATCCCGCCGTTTGATGAGGTCAGCCACTGTTCGATAGGCCCGCGCAGGCAACTGGGTTCCATGGTGATAGATGCCAGGCATTCGAACCGCCAGGCGTTCCAGAAGGCGCACAGCACTATCGGCATGTTGGTCAACTTGCCCACCAAATCCGGACCCGCGTTTAAAATACGAGGGCGGCATCCAGTCTTTTGGAGGAAGGTAGACCCTTCCCAACTTGCCATCAGCCGTCCGGGCACCATCAAAACAAAAGTTCATCTTGTCCTTCGACATCCAGCAGCCAACCGCGTGATGCAGATACCAGTTGACTTCGCGGGGAACCTCGGTTTGGAAATTAAAGATTATGACGTCCCAGACATTGTTCCGGACAGCTTTCTTTGCGACTTTTGCGAAACCGCCTTCTGTGACAACGTGATCGCCTGCAGCACCGGTCGGTGGCCAAGCCTTGATCATCTTGGCGCTCGTTGGTCTACGCCACTTCGGTTGAAAGGTTGGTTTCTGCAAAGCACCAGGCAGGCTCAACATGATAATCTTCCGCTTTAAATCAATTGTTCAAATCGCGTGACCGCACGGGGTCTCCGCCCAGTCCTTTAACTGAGCACGCGCTGACTGGACCGGAACCGGCATGTCTGCACGAGGATCATGCAGACATGCCGTATCGACCGCTTCCCGATTGTCTTTTGGAAGTCGAGACAGTTTTCACGTTCTAGGCGAGGGACCGACAAACTTTGCTTATGGCAGGCTTGGTCTCTTTTGTTGGATCAGGCGTGCCCGTTAAGCGACCTTTGGAAGGAAGAGACGGTGCGTCAGGGAGGCAACCCAGGTTATTTGCAAGATGCTTGAAGACCTTCCTGAACCTGTTGCGGGCTGTATTTACGCCTGCAATGCGAAAGACTTGGAGAGCACGATCTCTTGCCCGTCACGAACCAACGGCTTCGCCAATTTTTCGGTTGGCGATATCAGGGAGGAAGCAGTTGGTGGCGAGGAGCTTTGCCAATTGGCCATCGCAGCAATACGCAGAGTCCCGGTATGCCATCAGGAAGTTAACACCGCGCTCGCCGCCACCAACACAAATAATGCCGCGATTGCCAATACAGAATTGGTCCACGGGAACTGCCGGACACTTGGCGAGCCGGCCAGAACATTTCCCTTGAGGACATGTCGCTTTTTGACGTTACGGGCGGTAAGATTTCCAGGCTGGTGGACCAGGGCTAGGCAAAAAGGAGACAAGTGAATTGAACTGGGACGATCTTCGCATATTGCTCGCACTGGTGCGGTCAGGGTCGCTGACGCGCGCTTCGGTGATGTTGGAAGTTGATCAATCTACAGTTGGCCGTCGTCTTTCCGCGTTGGAAGCTGCACTTGGCACAACTCTTTTCCTAAGATCAAAATCCGGGCTCATTCCAACAGAAGTCGGTGAGAAACTGATCGCTGACGCACTTGAGATCGAACGGCGGGCCGAGCGCATCGCCCAGACCGCTGCTTCTCCCGCAAGTGAACCTGTCGGCGAACTTCGGATACTGGGTGACCACTGGGTTCTCGCTCATTTGGCCGATAGCTTCCTTCCAACCCTGAAACAGCGGCATCCGAGACTGACTGTTCGCTTGAGTTCCGGTTACCCGACCATCGCGTCCTGGACCGCAGCCACAATTTCGCTCTGGTTTGAAGATCCGCCTCAAATGGGTGAATTCGCAATCAAACTCGCAGATGTTCCCTTTGCGCTTTACGCCTCCAGCAATTGTGACGCGAACGATCTCGGCTGGGTGTCAATGCTCGACGACAGCGCAGCGCGTCGCTTGCCGGCAAAGTATCTTGAAAAACTGAGGAAGCGTAACGAGCAGATTCATATCGTCGGGAATGATCCAGGGCTGCTTCAGGTTTCAATCCGACAAGGACTTGGCAAGGGGTTGCTACCAATGTGCATTGCCGAGCATGACAAAGGTCTCCGTCGCATCGGTGATGAAAGAACGCAGTTCACCCGACCGTTGCATCTTCACGTTCACCCTGACACCGTACAGACTTTAAGGGTTCAGACCGCGATCCGGCAACTGCGTGAGACTGCAAAAGTTCTCTTTGGCGACGGTAGCCTGAAAACCGACCTGGAGTGCGCTGCCAAGGAAACCAGTACGGCCAATGAAGGGCGTGCCGCTTAGCGAATTCGAATGAAACAAGCGGAGCAAAATCTGACAATTGTCGGACTGCCATCAGAGATTGTCCCCATCAAGTGAAAAACTGTTGTCCGTATCTTTTCGACAGAATTTGGACCAGTGCACAAATCCACCGGATAGCCGCTCCAGACAGTCATGACTTCGCACTAATGTGCAGGCTCTTCCTGCGTACTTGCCTGTAGCCGGTTGTCCGACAAGTGGCTAGTGTTCCTCTAAGCTTCTTTTCAACGAAAACAATTGAAGCCAACAGCTGCCAAAGACCGAAAAACAGGAGAGAAAAGATGAGCTTGAGCCGGGACGATATCGATCTCGTTCGCACATCCTATATCCGGCTTTCTGGCGACCTGCAGCGTGCTGGAGACGTCTTTTATGAAAAACTGTTCGAGCTCGCGCCCGAGACGAGAAATTTATTCGTAGTAGACATGAGCACCCAGTCCGTGAAGCTCATGAGCACGCTTGGGTTGGTTGTTTCGCAACTTCAAAATGCTGAAGAACTTGAGCCTCTCGTCAGGGATCTTGCACTGCGCCATCTGGCCTACGGTGTTGAAAGGGCACACTATGCTCTTGTTCGCCAGGCCTTGATCAAAATGCTGGAAACCCTTCTGGAAGATACGCTTTCAGACGAGCTGCTTTCAGCCTGGATGCATGCCTATGACAGCCTTGCCGACGTGATGCTTGAGGCGGCTTATCCTGCTCCATCGCAACAGGTGACGGTCTGACCGATGGAGCGCTGTGTGCATAACTTGGCATTGCCGGATCGTTGCGCGTATGCAGAAAGGACAAGTTCCATCAGCAAGTCCTGCGAATTTGACTGCCGTCCTTCCACGTGGTGGAAGACAGCCGTTATGTGTCCTGCCTCAGTCGCGACCAGCTAAACTGGAGGCGCGAGAAACATAACCTCTTTGTTTCTCGGTTTGCAGGAAGCCATCTACTTCTTGGACCAGCCAGGACCGAAAGGCTTTGACTTTAGGAGTGTTCCTGTAGGCATGGGCGTAAGTCAGCCAGTAAGCTGTTTCGTCGCTGGAACAGAGTTCAAAGGGACGGATCAATTGACCGCTGTCGATTGCGCTTTTGAAAAATGCAGGTGTCAGCATGGCGACACCTTGCCCTGCCATTGCGGCAGTCGCTTCCAGAATCTGCGGTCCGAAGGTTTGGCTCGGTCGACCTTCTAGGACGTCGGAATTGACCCCCGCCTTTTCAAACCAGCGCACCCACCATGGATCCCCTCCGCCCAGGATCGGAAGTTTCAGGAGGTCTTCAGGTTTGCTGACGCCGCCGATGGTCTCAGCGAGAGCCGGGCTCAGCATGGGCGTGAATTCGATTTCAATCAATTTGTGGCATTCCAGATCCGGCCATTGCCCCTTGCCGCTGCGGATTGCGATGTCGAACGTGTCAGATTGAAAGTCGATCAGCGTTTCACTTACTTCGAGCCTCACCGCGATGTTGGGATGCGCAATCTGGAAGCGGCCCAGCCTTTCGGCAAGGAAATTGGTCGCGAAAGTGGGAATGACGCTTATTTCCAGTGTTGCCTGCGCGCTGCCTTGTGCTTCGGCAAAGGCATCTGCAATCACATCCAGTGCTGCGCTTGCCTTTTTCGCCAATTCGGTCCCGACATGCGTGAGTTCGACCCCTCTGGCGCGCCGGTGGAACAGAGGCTGCCCGACCCGTTCTTCCAGCACCTTTATCTGATAGCTGACCGCAGCTTGCGTCAGGCCCAATTCTCTGCCCGAACTGGTAAAACTTCCATGACGAGCCGCTGCTTCAAAGGCTCTTACGGCGGCAAGTGGGGGAGCGAAGAACGCGCCATTCATAAATCTCACTAATGTCTGGTGATGGCCGATTTGTTTGATGTCGGATCCGAAAGTCCCGATAAATTGGGAAAATTAGTCAGGATCGGACTCAGAATATGAGATATTCACTCTCAGAAGCTATCAAAATTTTTGCACCCTGGGTACACAGTCACACGTTGTTTCTCGCGCGGCGCCCAAGACCCCGGACCCATGTCGATAACTTGCCCGTTCACTTGCGCCGGGACATTGGAATGAATTCAGAAGATGTTCGGCAGGCGAGAGAAAACGCCAGGCCACGCTCTGACCACTGGCGGTGAGCGCGACACTGTGCCTGAAAGCATCGCACTCTCGTCATTCAGCCCGGTCGAGCCAAAAGCACGAGTTGATCAATGATTTGGCCTATGCCTTGCGCAACCAAATTGCAGCTCTGCGTCTTCGGGTCATGGGCCTGTCAAAACAACCCGACTGAATAATTTGCAACACATCTTGTGAAGGTCTGCATTTGGCACCAGTGACGGATCGCAGAATGGGCTGAAAAGGGACACATACCTTTCGTCCCGTTCACTTGGAACGAAAGCGGGCTTTAAGCCCGGAAAGATCAATGCCGTGTGACGAACGAATGTCGGTTTGCAAATTGGATCCGAGTCAATTGCCAATATGGTGCCGAACGTGTCTGATGATCATCCGAAGTAACACTTGAAGGCTCTATTCAGGCAAACGGCCGAGTAGGATTGCCGCCTGTTGTGGCGTGGAAACCCGATTGCCTGGCTACACAAACGACCGGTGAGGCATGCAATTCCAAAAGGGTCTGTAATTGGAAGCGTTCTTCGGAAACATGTTAGTCGCAAGACGCGAAGCGTGACCGACCGAAGTGTAAATGACAAGGACGGGATCAGCCGAATGATAGTGGTCGGTCTTTCGGCAAGTCCTCTTCATCGTCACAAGACACACTTTTCCGCCGCTAAACCCAGAACATTACGATCGATGCCAAAAGCAGTACAGCCATTGTCCAATTGAACATGTGCCAATGCCACGCTCTGCTGAGTGTTCGCGCGACAACACTGCCCGCCAAAGCCCAGACTGAAAGGGACAGGCAGGCAGCCACCGCAAAGACGGTGGCGAGTATGAAGCCAAGGGTCCTCGGGTGCACCGCGATTTGTGAGAAAGATGAAGCTACGGCCAAGGCCATTGCCCATGCTTTTGGGTTCACCAACAACAGCATTGCACCCCCTAAAAAGCCAATGGGTTGCTGACTATTCGCTTTGCTTGCCGCTGGTGGACCGGCCAGGCCGATTTTTGCCGCCAGCCAAAGCAGATAGATCGAGCCAATTCCCTTTGCAGCCAAATGTAAGCTTGGTGCCGCGATGATCGTCGTGGCAAAGCTCGTTCCCGAAACGGCCACCAGTGTAGCTAGCGCAAAAGCGATGCCAAGGATAAGTGGCAGGCTCCGGCGGTAGCCAAAGCGCGCGCCCGATGCCGTGACAAGCGTTGTTGCCCCGCCAGGTGACGAGGTCGCGATAACCGCGAATAGAATAAGGGCAAGCACCTGCTCTGACATAAGGCGTCCAGATTTACCGAGCTGCGGTCACTTCAATTTCAACCAAAAGGTCTGGAGCGGCCAGTGCGGCCACAACAAGCGTGGTCACCGCCGGGGCTTGGCCCTGGTTCCATCGCGCCTGGCGTATCTCGGACAGGATCGGCAAGTTTGCCACGTCGGTCACATAGTAAATCACGCGCAGGACATCGGGCAGGCCCATGTCCGTGTCGGCCAGAAGGGCCTCAACATTGTCCATCGCCTGGTGGCACTGACGCTCGAAACCTGCGCAAGTCACTCCATCGGCTGCGACGCCGATTTGCCCAGAAAGGAACACCAAATTCTGCGGTGCGAAAATGTGCGTCCCATGCGCATAGATACCTTGGTATTGCTCTGGCACAGCGCGCAGGGCGTCCGGTGACAATTGGCTGATCATGTTGTCAGTCCCCTCTGGTGTTGATCGATGTTTGCAAGGGACGAATAGGCCCACACAACCGGCAGGACGAACAAAAAATGCGGGCGACACATCAGCCCTTTTGTTGGCTCAGTCAATTCTCATCGACAATTCGGCCAAAGCCTCCGTTTTCAACGCATTCCGTGAAAGTGCCAGAGCAAAGCCTGAGAAATGCATATGCAGTCCTGCCTTCCGCCTTTGGGAAGGTCCGTTGCTATCACGGCGCTACAGTCGATCTGAACTTCTGTTGTGTCCAACTTGTAGAGACCCGGCGAACGTCTGATGCAGTCTTTCAAAAGCCCTCACATCCTTTTGCGCCAAGTCAGCAAAGGCTGGTTTGTCCGGTGTTTCTGCTGTCGCCCCATCATCACTAAGGTTTCAAAGAGTGACAGCATCGGAAAGGCATGCCGGTACCCCCGCCTGCATCCTTACGGATATGGGTAGTGATGCAGGCGTGGATGAAAGCGGGTGTATCTGTCACGCGATGTCCCGCGCTGCCCCTGACACTCGCACTGACGCGCCTTTGATATCATCCAACGTGACGTGGATTAGGGATGGGCTACCCATGTCTTCGCCCTGGCGAATTGTAAAACGGCCTCCATGCGGCCAGCTACTGTCGCGCAGATACCCTGCAAACGCTGCTGCCGCGGCACCCGTTGCCGGGTCTTCGAACACGCCGCCAGAGGCAAAGGCATTCCGTGCGTCGAACGTTTGATTGTCCTTTATACAGACCAGCATGATGGTCACAAGACCGTGCTCGCGCATCACGTTTCGTCCCATGTCCAGGTCATAATCCATGGACGCAAGCCGGGCGCGGTCATTCAGCGGCAGTACAACATGGTCCGCACCCCCGTGGATGCGAGCAGGTGGAAGTCGTGGATCCAGGTCATCCTCTGTAAGCTTGAAGAGCGCCAGAACATCTCGCATTTCAGAGCCGGACAATGCACGGCTTTTGGTCGGCGGCGACGCGAGGGTCGCGACCATCCCATCCTGGGATGCTTCGGCCTCAACCGTAATTGATGCGTCGTTCAGTGTCAGTGAATAGGTGCCAGCACCGTTGCGTTGGCCCAACGCCGCCCCTAGTGCAATCGTTGCATGGCCGCAAAACGGCACTTCGGATTCAGGCGAGAAGTAGCGGACCCGCCAGTTATTGCCGGTACTATCCTGCTGAACGGCAAAAGCAGTTTCCGAGTATCCGACTTCGGCCGCGACCCGCGCCATATCTGCGTCCCCAACCGCGGTTTGCAACAGAACGACACCCGCGGGATTGCCCCCTTCTGCACCCTGGCTAAATGCTGCAATTCGCTGAATATCCATCAATATCTCCTCATGTCATGTGGCGTGACAATACCGGGTGCCGCGGCAGCTTGTCCCGAACATATCAATTGCGTTTGGCTAAAAAGTCTTTCATCTCGATGGTATTTCGCATAAATTTTTTGCATGTCGAAATTGATTGATCAAATTGACTGTCAGATTGTGGAAATTCTGAAGGCCAATAGCCGCACGAGCCTGGCGGAGGTTGGCAAAGAAATTGGATTGTCTGGACCAGCGGTTGGCGAGCGACTGCGCAACTTGCAGGAACGGGGCTATATCTCGGGGTTTGGTGCGCAAATAGACTTGCGCAGTTTTGGATACACCATTCAGGCGCTGGTCAGGATAAAACCCCGCAGCGGTCAGTTGCATATCGTGGAACAGATGCTTGAACAGCAACCGCGTTTCATGTCGTGTGACCGTGTCACAGGCGATGATTGTTATGTTGCCCGTCTGGTTCTGCGGGATGTGGGAGAGCTGGATGAGATCCTGCTGCCGTTCCATGATCGCGCGGAAACGCATACCTCAATCGTCAAATCGACGATCTTTGAAAACCGGCTGCCGCCGCTAACCCCCACAAGCTGATCCTTTGGGCTCGGAGCCTGGGATCTATAGCCCTTGTTCACACCGTTCATATACTCAAGCCAAGCGCGAAGCCGACGGATCTTTTGCGTGTGGCGATGACTGTCGGGTTTTTCCCGTCAGCACCTTTGGGTGCAAATAAGCTGATTGCTCGACGGAGAGGTTTTGGCTCATCTTCAAAGACCAGGAGTGACCATTCCTGTGATTTGTAGACGCCTTCATTCTAATTTTGGGGGAAGGGGCCATCATGGACACGAGCGATTTCAGTGGCGATTTCAAGCGGGCCGTGGCGGCTCAAATCACGGAGCTTGGTTCTCCTGTTGCTGTGGTCTCGAAGCGTCCGGGTGTCAGGGCTCATTCCCTTTATGCGTGGAAGAAGAAGTTCTTTGATCCGAATAAGAGAGCAATCAAGTTATGTTACTAAAAATTGGGCCCAATTGGACCGCGCTAGATCATGTTGAACTGATAGCGGAGGACCGTTACCGCTATTACCCCCGGCCCATCGGATTCCGGTTTGGTTTTCTCGCATACCTTGATGTGATTTGGGAAAGGGATTTTTGCGACCTGTGATCGTTAATCTATCCTCATATCAAAACGCCGGGCTGCTTTTGCTAAACGAACCAATTGTACCTATTGACCACAACCGAAAATGCTTGAAATGGGGCGGTGGTTCGAGACAATTTCTTCTGGCGTATGGCGCTTCGCGGACGTTCAAGCTCCTCCATTTCTCTAAAAATCTTGCGGGTCACTTAATTGGGCGAGGGGCAGATCTCACCGGCGATCAAATCGCTGCAGTCGAGCACGATTAGTGCCTCACGATTTGAGTTGTGAGCAGTCCAGATTGGAAAATGACCTGCTGAATTTGCGTAAATGCTCTTTCTAGCTGAAGGCTTTCAAGTTTTAAATAAATTTCTGAAACATTTCTTTTAAGTATTATGAATTTTGCTATTAATTTATTATAAAAGATGAAATTTTGATTATTTCACACGTATTTTGTATTTTTGACGTCTTCTGTTTTGTTAATTTTACTTGGAAATTTCGTTCAGAATTGAACTTGCGTATTTACCTTTTCTAAAGTTAATGAAACGTGGGCTATTTATAAGGGTAAAAAAACTGTAAACGGTGGGAGTGCAAGTCTAGTTAAAACCGCCAATGTGCAGAGTGCCCAGGAATGAACGAGATCGTGCGGATCGCCCCAGCCAACGTCTCCAACAACGCAAACGAAGATGTAGCAGATGGACTTCTGGTTGTTACACGTCCAGACGCGCAGCAGAGCATCGTCACGTTTCTTGCGTCCGGCCAACTGGTTGATTTCAGGCAAATCCTGAGCGAAGACATTTCCTTCATCAGGATCGATGGCGACCTGCAGATGATTTTCCCTGATGGAGGAACCGTCCTCATCCAGAATTTCTTCGAGGGTGACGTCAATTCACAAATCGCCTTGGTGGGAGAAGGCGAGACGCTCTCTATCGATGAATTCACGGCGATCGCCAATCTTCAGCTTGCCGACGAGATCCAGACTGCATCGGGTGAAACAACCAATCTTGCAACGGCTTTGGGCGGGCCGCAGGGAAGCGGCCAGGCCTTTGAAGACGTCTCGATTGGGGATCTTGGCGACGGCTTGAGAGTTGCCGACCTTTTGACGGGTGAACCGCCGGAAAGCGATGGCGCGGGCGCGGACGAGCTTTTAACCGGCGATGGGCCGGAAAGCGATGGCGGCAGCGCGGACGACCAGACACCGGATTTGCCGAATTCGGCTCCGGTCATTGGCAGTGCAGTTGAAGTCTCGCTCGACGAGGCAAATCTGGCCGACGGAACGGATGCCAACGGAGCCGATGATCTTCCCCTGACGGCCTCTGGCGATTTGGGTCTCAGTTTCGGCCAGAACGCGGGAACGATCAACGAGATCAGTCTCTTATTCGATCAGGGCAATCTCCCGGCAGATTTGACGTCTGACGGCGTGCCCTTGGAACTGAGCTTCTCGCAGAACCCGGCTTCCCCTGGCGGTGAGTTCGTGACCGCGACAAAGACCGATGGCTCGGGCGCAATTGTCTTCACTGTCGAACTCATCATCACCGGCGATGCTCAAGATTTCGGCGGAGCCTACGAAATCATCCTTTATGACAACCTTGATCATGACGGTGCGAACCAGGGTACCAGTCTGCCTTTGCCATTCGGCTTCACCGCCACCGATGTAAATGGCGATTCAGCAAGCTCCACACTGACGGTGAGTGTAGATGACGATACGCCAGTGATCGCGGGGAATATCCTTGGGGTGGTGACCGAGGAGGCTGATGCGGGCACGGACGCGTTTACCACTGCAACGGTGACCGGTTCGCTTGGTATCAACTGGGGAGCGGACAGTTGGGACGAAGGCCAGGGTACGGTCTCCGATGGCATTGACCGTCAGGTCGGCCTCAACGTCACCGGCGGTGTTGCGGTGGTTACGGCCGGCGGCACGGCTTTGACGTCCAACGGGGAAGCGGTTCTTGTCGTTATCACCGGCACGAATACGGACGGTTCGGTCACATCCATCGAGGGCCGCACCGCTGGTGACCGTCTTGTGTTCAGCCTTAGCCTTGATGATGGCTCTTCGGCTTCTGACGAAGGCAGCTACAGCTTCACCCTGCATGACAATGTGGACCACCTTGATCACACCGGCTCTGGCGGTGAGGACGAAAGCGACGCTCTGACACTCAGCGCCGACTTCACCGCGACTGACAGCGACGGCGACAGCGTGACCGGCAGTTTCGCCGTCGTCATCAACGATGATGTGCCTGATCCGCAGCTCGTACTTCTGGACTCGACCCCGTCACGTCGTGATCCTAGCCCAGGTACCGTTCGCGTCGATGAGACGTCCGACGGTGAGCAGCACAGCGACAATGTGTTCGATGAGACCACAGGGGAATACGATCAGGATGTGATCGATCTTTTCGCCAACGTGCTCACCAGTGCTGGTGGTGTTGGCTCCGACGACGACCTTCTTCCATTCGGTCCCATCTATGCACGGGACACCGTGATTGATGTGGACGCATCGCTCGATGCCGGTGCCGACGCGCCGATCCAGGATCAGTCGCTTGAATTGGTGCTGGTGGATGCCGCAGGTGCCGATTCAACGGGCCCGGTTTCGTCCGGCCTCTACACAACGGGTGAAGCAGACACCGGCCCAGGAGAGGAGATCTTCCTCTTTGTAGAGGGGGATCTGATCGTTGGCCGGTATGATGAAATTGGCGCTACTGCGGACGCAAACGACCCAGCCGCTTTTGCCATAGCCATTGAAGATGATGGCAGCATCAGCATTGCCCTGTATGTGTCGCTTTGGCACGACGATCCCGACAGCTCTGATGAAGACATCGCGATTGGCAACGACAGCACGGTTAATCCAGGTTCGGTTTGGGCCCAGCTCACGGTAACCGACGCTGACGGGGATACCGTTTCAACACGCGAAGACATCAGCGACCGGATTACCTTCGACGATGACGGGCCCGATCCCATTGAACCCAACCCCTTCGATCCTGTTGAAGTTAATGAAGCAGATAGTCTGGAGACCATAGTCAGCGGGCAGCTCCAGTTTGATCCAGGTGCCGATGGCGCAGTCGTAACCAACGCCGCAGTGTTCTCGGATGATGATGGCTTCGTCATCCGCGACGACATATTTCTTTCCAGCTTTCCGTTGATTGAAGAGACTGACTATTTAACGGTCGGCGGCGAACGGGTAACCACCGACGTAAGTACGAACACTGCCACCGGGGTGATAACAATCATCGGTAAGACGGAGACCTCACTGCAAAACGTCTTCGAAGTCGTCGTTCGGCCGGACGGTAGTTATGATTTCACGCAACTGGCGGCTTTCGACCACCCCGATCCGGGGACAGGCGACAATGATCCCATTGATCTGTACTTGGACTTCACTGTCACCGATGGCGACGGAGATGTTGAAGGAGATCTGACGGATCCGCTAGGGAGCGAATTTTATGAGATCATCCGCATCACCGACGACGGACCGGAGCTGACAGACGTCGCGGTGACGGCGACAGTGGATGAGGCGGGTGCACCCGTCATATTCGACGACCCCGCGGTGACCAGCGCGGACGGTTTCGGCGCGTCCGTCGCCGTTTTTGAAAACTTTTTGCTGGTAGGGTCGCCGCGCGATGAGCGCAATGGTAGAGATTTCGGCGACGTCCATCTTTTCAATCTGGCCACCGGCGACCTTGTCCACACATTCGACGGCGCCGGTTTCAGCCGTGGAAGTTTCTTTGGTGGACCGCAGTTCGGCGTTTCTGTCGACATGGAAGAAAACCTTATCCTTGTCGGCGCTCCTTTTGATGCCCAGGGCGGGCCCCGTCAGGGCGAAGCTCACTTGTTTGACGCAACGACAGGCGACCTGATCACGAGCTACGATGCGCCGTTGTTCAACGGGGTGTTCCGTCCCGGAGAAGCTCTGTTTGGCTCCGATGTGGCCATATCGGGTAATCTGCTGCTGATTGGCGCCGTCGGGGTTCCTGACGGGGGGACAAGAGGCGGGCAAGCATATCTTTTCGATGCCAGCAATCCGAGCAACCCGGACCCGTCAATTTTCATCAGAAACCCGAACCCTTCGAGAGAAGACCGGTTCGGCGATGCGGTTGACATCGACGGCGATTTCCTCGTCGTCTCCGCCCCGAGCAACGGCACATCCGTGGGCGAGGTGCACCTGTTCGATACCGCAGGCAACTTCATCCTGTCCTTCACTGACCCTAGCCCGAACAGTCTGGACTTTTTCGGGTCCGATGTCGCGATCCAGGGCAATCTCGTGGTGGTCGGCGCGCGAGGGGACGACACGACCGCGCTAAATGGTGGCCAAGCCTATCTGTATTCCTTTGATGAAACGACCGGTACGTCCCAGCTGCTTCATACTTTCGATGACCCTGAACCCGTCCAGGCCGGCTTTTTTGGGTTTTCCGTCGCCATCGACGGCAACCAGGTCGTTATCGGCGCGTCGGCCCGCGACGCGGGTGGAAATGAAGGCGGCCGCAGCTATGTTTTCGACGCAACGACGGGAGACCTGATCCAAACGCTGGAGGACCCGACGCCGTCCTCATTCGGCAGAGATGACATGGGTGCTTCGGTTTCAATCGAGGGCAACACCATCGCCGTTGGTGCGCCGGGAGACGCAACGCAGGGTTCGGATGTCGGCCAGGTCTATGTGTTCCAGGCAGGCACAGGATCCTTCATCGCCACGCTCGATCTCGCGTCTACCGTCGATTTCGGCGTCGACGGCGGCGGTTTCTCGCTCCAGACGTTTGCAGCGCAGGACTTCGGTTTACTGACTGCCGGCGGCACTCAGGTGCGCATCGTCTCGGACGGCACAACCATCAGCGGCTTCGTCGACGACGGTACGACCGATCCGGATAACGGCGCACTCGACGATGATGACACAATCCTCTTCACCCTGACGCTCGACGGAACAGACGCCGTTTTCACTTTGCTCCAGCAGTTCGACCACGGCACCGACGACCCGATCGCGCTTGAGTTGGGCCAGTTCATTGATGCCTCCGACGGCGATGGCGACGCAGTCACGCTGACCGGCCTGGTGACGGTAAATGTCGCCGACGACGTGCCGGAAATCGTTGCGACCCTCGTTGAAGACGGCGTCATCAACGCGGATGTCCTGCTGACATCCAGCGCGGAGGATAACAGTATCAGCGGTTCGCTCGGCATCGATTTCGGTGCCGACGACGGCAACAATGGCAGCAATGGAACGGGTGACCGCTCGGCAACCTTCACCGACACAACGACCGCTGAGAACAATGTGACGGTGACCGACGGTACAGGTACCGGCACTACCCTCACGTCGAATGGCGCCTCGGTAAGTTTTGACTTCGTGAACGGCACCCTTGTGGGCTACACCGGCGCCGATCCGGACGCCAATCAGGTCTTCACCGTGTCGCTCGACGACACGACGGTCGAATACACATTTACGTTGCTGGCCAATCTCGACACACTGGCGGTCCCAAGCGCCGCGGCCAATGAGATCAACCTGACATTCAACATCACGGCGACAGACGGCGACGGCGACAGCGCCACGGGCGAGTTTTCCGTAACCGTGACGCATACCGGGCTGGTGCGGGTGTTCGACGGCACGACGAACGCCCTGAAAGCGACTTACACCACGATCCAGGACGCCATCGACAATGTCGGCACCTTAGACGGCGACACGATCCTGCTTGGGCCCGGCACCTACGATGAAGACGTCACCGTCGACAAGGATTTGACGATCCTTGGCGCTAATGAAGACGTTTCCGGAGACGATGCGTCGCGCGGCACGGAAAGCGTGGTCACCGGCTCTTTCACCTTTGACACAGGCTCACAAGACAGCACGATCGATGGTGTACATATCCTGCAGGATGCATTGGCAGGTACGACGCCCGGCATTTACGTCGTGGCGGACGATATCACCATCACCAATATGCTGATCGAGCGCACGGGCGGTTTCGGCAATGCGCGCGGCGTGCTTAACGAAATAGGCGATGCAGACGGGCTGGACGTCAGCAATTCAAAGATTTCAGGCTTCACGACCGGCATCTTTCTCAATCCGGGCTCGAATGCAACGATCACTGACAACGTTCTGCAAGATAACTTTGTCGGCCTGGCAAATGACGGTGCCGATGCTGATGCTATTTCCGGTAACAGCTTCATGGACAATCAACTTGAGCAGATCGGCATCGGCGTTGAGACTTCTGGCGCAACGGATGTCAGCGCAATCGTCAGCGCCACCAACACCTTTACTGGCGACGTGCCGGAGGTCAGCATCTACGATAACAGCGCCGGTAATGACGATATCACCGGAACGGGGTTCAACGACCAGGTTACTCTTGGCGCTGGTGATGACACGATCGGCACCGGTGCCGGCGACGACACGATCTTCTGGACGGTTGGCGATGGCCACGACATTGTCGATGGTGGCACCGACATAGACACCTTTGATGTCACCGGCGAAGCGTCCGCCGATGAGACCTTCTTCATCGAGACGGTAACCGACTACAACACCCGGACCGGCCTTGGCGGCTTGCTCGATGCCGACACGGAGATCGTGGTGTCGCTCGGCCTATCCGGGCCGACCGGCGCTTCGACCGTCATCGCCGAGCTCGACGGCATTGAAGATATTGACGTCAATGGCCTTGGCGGTGCCGACAACTTTGTTGTGTCCGGCGATTTCACCGGCACTGATCTCGATCCGACGACGATCACGTTCGATGGCGGCGGCGATGGCGATACCGTCGATGCGTCCGAAATGACGAGCAGCCACAGTGTCGTGTTCAATGGCAATGGCGGCGGTGATATCTTCCAATCCGGTGCTGGTGACGATTTCTTCGATGGAGGCGAAGGCTCCGACAGCATCTCCCTGACCGGCGATGCAGCGGACTATGTCCTGACCATAAATGCCGACGGAACAATCACGATCAAGGATACAATCGACAGCCGTGACGGCGCCGACACGATCACGGACAGCGTTGAGGTCATCAATTTCGATGATGTGATGATCACCCTGACAACGCCTGACAGTGACACTTTTCAGAGTTATCTAGACGCGCTTGAGGCGGCGATTGGTAGTGGGGGGCTTCGTCCGATTATGTGCGTGTTCTCGAAAGTGGTTTCGATTTACTCGTTCAATTCAATACAGCTGGTACCGGCTTGGATGCCGATTTTGCGACCGCATACACCTTGGCGGACGCAGCCGACCCGGCCATCGTGGAGTTCGCCACCCTTGGCTTCTCATCTGGAGGCCAGACCTACACGATCGACGATGCCGGTCTGTTGGTGACAGTCTCCGACCCGATCATTCTCGATCTTGACGGCGATGGCACTGAGCTTCTCGCCGGCCCGGTGGTCTTCGATATTGATGCTGATGGAACGGCTGAGACCATCGGCTGGGTTGGCCCCGATGACGGCATGTTGGTGGTCGATCTTGACGGATCCGGGGCCATTGAAAACGGATCGGAAGTGTTCTCCGAAGTTTTCAACGATGGTTCTTTCGCGGACTCTCTGGAAGCGCTGGCCTCGCTCGATGACAATGGTGACGGCATGATCGACACTCAGGATGCCGCATTCAGCGACATCAAAGTCTGGCAAGATGCCAACTCCGACGGGTTCAGCCAGGCGGGTGAACTCCAGAGCCTGTTCGAACACGGGATCTCTTCGATCGATCTCAACGCAGGCAAGGTCGACCGGGCCGTTGACGGCAATACAGTCTTTGCGGTAGGCACCTACACCAAGGTGGACGGTTCTGAGGGCGTTTACACCGGCGTGAGCTTCGGCGCTGCAAACGATGACACCGCCGACACCGAAGCCGATACTAACCGCCAGTCCGCGGCCATCGCGGCCGGGGTTGCGATGGTGCTCTATGCAGCGACTGCGGAGGAGGTCGCCGCAGGCCTTGCTTCCGTCGATATCAAGGGCGATACGTCCATCGGCAGTGTCGACATCAGCGAAGACTTCACGGTAACCTACACACCGGCTGACGGATATGACGGCAAGGCTGCAGTCGAACTGGAGCTGGTCTTTGCGAACGGCACCACCGTGACGCGCTCGATCGAACTGGATGTCCTGTCGGACGAAACGCCTCTGACGACCTCTACCGTTTCCAGCAGCGCGGAAGCGCCCGGAACGGTGGTTAACGGCGCGGACGCGTCCGGCGATGACGGTGGCACACCTGAAGCTACGGTAACGGTGACTGTCGCCGGATCTGTCATCACAGGGGACGATGGCGGCAACATCCTGGTTGGCTCCAACGGCGACGACATTCTCATCGGTGGTCTCGGGTCCGACACGCTGACCGGAGGTGCAGGCGCCGACACATTCGTGCTCAACTCCCTGGCCGAAGCCGACATCATCACCGATTACTCCTTCGGAGAAGGCGACAAGCTCGACCTTGGCCAACTTCTCGCCAACGCTTTCGGTTCAGCGGCCGATGCGGCTGAATACATCCGAGCCCAGCGCGGTGAGAACGGTGAGCTTCGCGTTGAAGTCGGCAAAGAAGGCGATCACGCCTGGCAGGAAGCCGCGACGCTCCAGGATCACGCATCGATTGGCGACACGATCCGGGTGGTGCTTGACACCGAGGGCACCGAAGCAAACATTGCCGTCAACGCGGCCTGAGCCGAGAGCGCTCAAGGCGTTGCAAAAAAGGCAGCTTCAGCCCTGCGGCCTGCGAAACCAGCGGATTTGGTCGCCAGATCATCCAGATAGCCTCCGCAAGACTTTAGTTTCTGCAGAAACGAGATGAAACTGGGTAGGTCGGTATGAGTAGCCGGGGCTGTCCATTTCAGCGTTCGACTTTCGCAAGGTGTACCCTGGTCTTGCTGAGTTTCTGACACGAATCTCAGGCTGCTCTTTCGTTAAAAGTCGAAAACTATCCCTATTTGGATAAGCCAGAGCAGGTTTACCGCTTAGGGAATGCTGACGTCGATTCTCGCACCACTCAACGAAGTAGATCTTTGTCATGTCATTTTCCGTTGGCGAATTGGCATCAGGTCAGCTAAGTCGGCTTACCGCATCAAGCCTTGCGATACCGGGTTCTTGAAAGTCGCTCCGCAAAGATTTGCCGACTTCGGTTCAAGCCTGAATATGACAGCATTCAAGGAGCTAGCCATCAGCTTCCAGCTGCGCTCGCGATTAGTTTCCGGGCCGCGCGCATGCCGGCAATCACCTGGTTCTGGCCGCGCACAAGTTCTGTGCGCGAAAATCCTTGCAGGTCAACGGGCCGCTTCGCGATCTTCGTTGCTTCTTCCAGAGCAGGCAGCGGCGGGATTGTGAGGGCCGGATCGTGGCGGAAGCGTGCGCTTCTGTTGAAGTTGAGCGGTACCAGAATACGCGCCAGCTCCTGGATTACGGTATTTGCCGTATCTTCGGAAACTCTGCCCTGATCAACACGAGCGTAAAAGCGGTCCAGATCTTCGGCAAGGGTGGTGGCGGCGACGCTGCAAGCTGACAGATCGAAAGCGTTCCCCGCCTGCTGCTGATAGTCGTCAATCGTTGCCTGGAACTCGCGGGCTGTTGCCCGCCAGTCCATTGGCAGCACTGATGCATTTGCATTTCTGAAGACTGCAAGAAGATAGACTTTGATGTCCCGCAGAAGGATGTCTTTGTCGGCAATTTCCAGCGTGTCGTTTTCCGTATGCCAGGCGATGTTCATACCGCAGCCGCCAACTGCATAGTAGCCGAGCTCCTCCCTGTGAGCGTCTGTCATTGCGGACGACAACATCAAGTAACTGGAGAGGCCAATGTCATTGAACGAGTAGTCGCCTGCCCGGTGCGGCCGCTCGGATTGAAGTTCCTTGCCGGCAACTTCTCTGATGACCTGGGCCAGGAAGTCATGGGCTTCAGACATGACCGATACATGGATGAATTCCGTCGCCCACCGGCAACCGGGACTGTCGCAGTTCACCTGGGCGACGCAGTTCTCATCAAGATCGAGCGCGAATGTATCGGAGTACCAGGTCGATCCCGCGTATCTGCCAGTCGAATGGCCGGGCCACCAGCAGATTTTCACCGAGCGCCGGAGTTTGTCGCGGTTGGCCCAAAGTACACGGGCTATCTCAAGCATGGTCGCATCGCCGGTTGCATTGTCCCCCACGCCCACATCCCAACTGTCCAGGTGACCGTGCAACAACACATATTTTTCCGGTTCTTCCGTGCCTCTGATGGTGATTTCGGGCAGCTTGGAGCGGAACCAGCCTTCCTCCATCTCCGTTATGATTGTGGCGCTCTTGCCGGCCTGCGCCATCTCGATGAGTGTTTTGCCGCTTTCCAAGTTGACGGCGGCAGCCGGAATACGCGGCTTGCGGTCCAGATCAGCCGTCCCGGGAATTCCCCAGATCGTGGTGCAGATACCCCAGTGAATGTCGGCCCCGGGGTTGATGGCGATTACGCCGACCGCACCGCAGGCCTCCATCAGAGAAATGATGGCCGGGCTTGCGAAACCTTCGGTCAGGACAATTTTGCCGCGCACCCGTGCTTCCATGTCGGGGCCTGCTTCAAGCTGGCTCTCGAACGCGTCTTCCTCGTCCATGTTCGTGGTGCCGGGAATATAGACAAGGTCCCCCGTGAACCCGTCCCTTGCATCGGCGCTGAAGGCAGGCGGCTTGGCGCGGAATATCTGGCCGTCCGCTTCAACCCGGGCCTGTCCCGGCAGGCTCAAAAAGAGGTCCGGTTCGTGGACCCTGACTTCAACACCATGTGCTTTCAGCCGGGAGACAACTTCGTCCATACCTCTGTTCACATCATCAGGATGTTCGCGTTTGAAGGTCGAAAAACTTTCAACCAGTGCCCAGGGTTCATCGATGGTGACTTGGTCAAGCAGTTTGGTCTCGGCGGCATTCATGGGAGGTTCCAGTGTTTTACTCATTGAAACAATGTAGCGTAGAATAAAACACTAGCAGCAATTCGCTGTGCGCCGCAACCCGTGCATTCAACGGAATGCGGCATGCGTGAATTGGGGGCGCGTCTTGCTGGAATTGAAAAAACTGTCAGCTAAGGGTCAGGCGTTTTGAGATCTCGTCCGCGGCCTCGACAACTTTTTCGATGTAGCTTGCCCGCCGCACTTCATCCAGGCGGGCTGATGCGCCGGCGACCGAGATGCCCGCGATGATTTCGCCGGCCGTGTTCTGGATCGGTGCGGCGACGGAAAAGGCGCCGTCGTCCAGGTCGTTGATCGCCACATTGTAGCGGTTCGAGCGAATGAGCAGGAGAGCTTCGCGCAACCGCTCCGGGTCTGTGATCGTATGGGGGCTGAACCGCTCGAGCGGACCCTCGAGTACACGATCGCGAATACTGGGTTCTGCATAGGCCAAAAGCACCATGGACGCACCACCTGCATGCAGGGGGCCGCGCCGTCCGGTTTGTGCGAAAAGACGAATGCTATGAAGGCCCTCACGGGTTGCGATTGCGACCGATGCGGTTCCTTCTCGTGCAACCAGGTTTACATTTTCACCCGTTTCGTCCCTCAGGGTATCCATAACAGGACGCGCCACCTGCAACAAAGCGCCTTTGCGTCCAACGCGTTCGCCAAGCAGCGCGATGCGGTAGCCAAGCGAATAGATTGCTCGCTCCTCGTCACGCTGAACGTAACCGTCTTCTTCCAGGGTCTGGAGCAGCCGGAACGCGATGGATTTGGTTACGCCAAGCTTTTCTGCGAGAGCTGTCGTGCCAATGCCGGGATTGTCACCCAAGGCTTCCAGAACTCTAAGCGCGCGGGCCACTGCATCTATTCGGTAAGACTTCCGTCCGGCTGCATCAGTTGCTGTCGGTCCTGCCATTTTCTTCTCTGCACTCTATTGATTTTAATTTTCGATGTGTTTTACTGATTGAAGTATATCAAAAATGTTTCACTGAATAAAACAAAATATGCATGCAAAGACGTCAGTGGTGATCATTTTTTATGCAGATGGGTGGTGAGGGCAGGTGGTCAGTCACGCGCGCCGGGAGGACCGGCGGTGGTTTCGCCCAAAATGAAACGGCCTGAACGCTCTTGCGTCCAGGCTCAGGAACAGGAGAGCGACTTGAAGACATTTCTCAAAATTGCCGTCGGGAGTGTGCTGGGCGCATCGCTTTATGCGACATCCGTTGCCGCGCAGGACCCGATCCGCACGATTCACCTGTTGTCGCGGCCTCAGGCGGCTCAACCTGCCGAGTTTCAGGCGATCCAGCTGATCGCACAGGAGTGGCGCAAGCTGGGTCTCGATGTGGAGATTGACGTCATGCCCTGGTCGCAGATGGCCGACACGGTCTGGTACAACCGGAATGACTGGGATGTGACGGCCTGGCAGATGACGGGGCGACCCGAGCGTTCTGACCCGGATGAGATCATCTACAACCTCTTTCATTCTTCGACTGCCGAAAAGGGTTATAACTTCATCGGTTATAACAACCCAGAATACGACAAACTGGTAGAAGAGCAGCGGATCACGGTCGATCCTGAGAAGCGTCAAGCGCTTGTTCTCGAGGCGCAGAAGATGCTCGACGCCGATCAGCCGAATATGATGCTCGTGCATCCGCAGCAGGCTTTCGCCTTTGACAAGAACGTGTTTGACCCGGCGTCCGTTGTCGACCAATCTGGAATTGGCATTCGCAGCTACTGGACGTGGTTGTCGTTGGCGCCGACCGGCGAGCAGAAAGACGTCATCGTCAACAGCTCAGACAATGTGATTGCCGTAAACCCACTTTATATTTCGGGTGTCACCGACAATTGGCTGACCGAACTCATCTATGACCGCCTGTTCCGTGTCGGACCGGATGGCTTGCCCACGCCCTGGGCGGCCGAAAGTTATGAATGGCGCGGCGACACCACCATTGCAGTTACACTGCGCGATGGCCTGAAGTTCCATGATGGCCAGCCGGTCACAGCTGAAGACGTGGTGTTCTCCTATCAGGCGACCACAGGTGGCGAAGCGCCCATGTACGCTCCGTTTGGTCAGAATGTGACCAACATCGAGGTCGAAGGCGACAATACTGTCGTTTTCACCCTGGCGACGCCGTCAGCCTCGTTCCTGACTTCCAGCCTTGCCAAGATCAACATCATCCCGAAACATGTCTGGGAACCGATCCTCACAGACTTGTCTGCCAAGGAAGAGAACGCGGAATCCTATCAGGAAGACACACCGATCGGGTCAGGCGCCTTCAAGTTCGTGCGCTGGCTGCCAAATGAAGAGATTGTGCTTGAGGCCAATGCCGATCACTTTAACGCACCCAAGGCCGAACGCTTTATCTTGCGGATCGTTCCGAATGCAGAGGCCGCTCTCGGCATGCTTCGCTCAGGCGAATTGAACTTCCTCACCGACTTTCAGGGGGATCCGCAGGTTCTCATCACGGCGGCTGAGGAAGACGGCGACCTTGAAGTGGTTTCGACCGTTGATATCGGTTTCCGGTATGTGGCCTTCAATCTTCGCCGCCCCCCGTTTGACGACCCTGCGTTCCGCCGGGCCCTGTCCAGCGCCGTGGACCGCCGTCTGATTGTCAATGCCGCTTTCAAGAAGTTCGCGGTGCCGTCGAACTCAGTCGTTTCCCCGGCGCTTGAATACTGGCATGCCGCTGATGTTGTCGATGGCTTCAAGGCCGGTTCGGATGTCGCCAAGGGTATTCTTGAAGAAGCAGGTTACGGCGGTATCGGAGACCGCCTGACCTATCCGGAAGGCGTTTCGGAAACACTTGCGAAGTAACGCGTTGACATAAGCAGCGCGCGGCCCGCTTGAAAAGTGCCGCGCGCTATCTTCCAAAAAGTCTTGGACATTTTCTTGCTGCTTTTGCCGGTGGCCTTTCGGGACGTGCGATGAATTCACTTAAGCCTCTGCTCATCAGAACGTTGCAACTGGCGCTGGTCCTTTGGGCTGTGGTGACCATCCTGTTCCTGATGTTCCGCTTGATGCCGGGCAGTCCGCTGGCCGCCTATATCGACCCTACATTTACTGAGGAGCAGCAACAGGCGCTCATCCGCCAATTCGGTCTCGATAAGCCATTGTGGCAACAGTATTTCGCATATCTGGGAAACCTGCTTCAGGGCGAACTCGGGTATTCTTTCCGGTATCGCGCACCTGTTGCGGAACGTATCTGGCTGCTGCTGCCCAACACGCTTGTGCTGACTTTTTCCTCCCTGATCGTGGCATATGCTTTTGGCATTCTGGCAGGAGCCTGGCTGGCGTGGCGGAGAGGTTCCCGAGTGGAAGTTGCTGCCTTGCCTGCCGTGCTTGCGACCCGGGCTATGCCGGAATTCTGGCTCGGCATGGTCCTGCTGGCGATTTTCTCGTTCTCGCTCGGGTGGTTCCCCGCGGGCGGGACGAGATCTGCCGGTACCGACTACAGCAGCCTCTGGGCGCTTTACACATCGGCGGATTTTCTGTCTCACCTGATTTTGCCCATGCTGACACTGGCAATTTACTCCCAGGGGCTGCCGCTGCTTTTGATGCGTTCCAATATGCTGGATGTGATGAAAGAGGATTTCGTCACCATGGCGAAGGTCAAGGGTCTGTCGCCCTCTGCCGTGGTCATACGTCACGGAGCTCGCAATGCGCTGTTACCGGTGATCACGTCCTTTGCCATCGCTGTCGGATATCAGCTTCAGGGCAACGTGGTCGTCGAAAGCGTGTTTTCCTGGCCTGGCCTGGGCCGTGAACTGGTCGCCGCCGTTCTGGCTTCCGACTACCCGCTGGCTCAGGGTGCTTTCCTGATGATTGCCATCGTGGTCATAGCCATGAACCTCATTGCGGATCTGCTCTATACATTTCTTGATCCAAGGATTTCCCATGCCTGAAACGGCGGTACAGAAACACGAAAGCGGCATCGCCCGTATCTTTGCCGCAATTCGGTTGCCTGTCGGCGATCCTTTCGCACTGGCCGGACTGGTGATCTATGCGGTCTTTGTCGTGACAGCAATATGCGCACCATATATCGCGCCATATGACCCTTCAGAAATCCTCTATACCGCTGATTACGACCTCGCATCCGATCTGTTTCCCGGCGCTGAAGGCCACATCCTGGGAACGACCTCGCTTGGCCGTGACATCTTCTCCCAGATTGTGTGGGGCGCACGTTCTGCCTTGCTGGTTGGCTTCACCGCTGCGTTCATGGTGGCCTTTATCGGTTCCATTGTCGGCTTGCTGGCCGGTTATTTTGGCGGATGGGTCGATGCCGTTCTGATGCGCCTTGCCGACGTCGCGTTCGGCATTCCGTTTCTCCCGTTTGTCATCGTGATTTCCGCCTTCTCCGAGCCTTCCATCTGGAACACGGTTATCGCCATGGGGCTTGTCCTTTGGCGCGACACGGGCAGGGTGATCCGTTCGCAAGTGCTTTCGCTGCGCTCGCGCGGTTACGTGGAGGCTGCGCGGGTCGTCGGATCGTCGGACCTGAAAATCATTCTGCGTCACATCACACCCAATATTCTGCCCCTTTCCTTTCTCTACGGCTCGATCGCGATCGGCTGGGCGATCCTGACGGAAGCATCGATCAGCTTTTTGGGTTTCGGTGATCCGGACGCCATCAGTTGGGGCTTCATGCTGCAGGATGCTTTTGCAAGCCAGGCGCTCGCCCGGCAGGCCTATTACTGGTTCATACCTCCTGGCCTTGCCATCATTTTGGTGGTGAGTGCCGGTTTCTTCATTTCGCGCGGATATGAAAATCTGCTGTTTCCAAAGCTGGGGCGCTGACATGACCGGACCACTTTTGTCGGTCAGAGATGTGACCATTGCCTATGAAGTCGGAACGCTCGACATCGTTGCCGTCAGCAAGGCCCGCTTCGATGTGCCTCAGGGCTCCATTGTTGGGCTGGTTGGTGAGTCCGGTTGTGGCAAAACCACGATGGCGCGTGCACTAACCCGGGTGATTGCGGACAACGCCCGGATCGCTGATGGGCAGCTGCAGTTCGATGGTCAGGACATCGTCTCCCTGTCCGAACGGGATATGAACGCGCTGCGCTGGCGCGATATCGCTTTTATTCCTCAATCGGCAATGAACTCGCTCGATCCTGTTTACCGGGTCGAATATCAGATTATGGAAGTTCTGCGAGACCGCGGAGGTATGAGCAAATCCGCAGCGCGTAAGCGTGCGTTTGAACTCTTCGAAATGGTGGGGATCGATCCGGGGCGCTTGCGCGATTTTCCTCACCAGTTTTCCGGCGGCATGCGCCAGCGTGTGGCAATCGCGCTTGCCTTGGCCCTTCAGCCGAGACTGGTGGTCGCAGACGAGCCGGTCACCGCGCTTGACGTCATCATCCAACGCCAAATCCTGGACCAGTTGCGCAATCTGCAGCGGGAGCTTGGTCTGTCCGTCATTCTAGTTACGCACGATATATCTGTGGTGGCGTATATATGTGACCGCACGGTGGTGATGTATGCCGGAAAGGTTGTCGAGGATTGCGATACCGCGACCCTTCTGAGTGAACCGCTTCATCCATATACAATGGGTCTCAAAAACGCGTTTCCCGATCTCCAATCGGCGGGAAGCGGCGTACTGACCCCTATTGCCGGCAGCCCTCCGGATCTTGCCAGCCCGCCATCGGGGTGCCGATTTGCAGCCAGGTGCCCCTTTGCCCTCGATCAGTGCCGGACAGACGAGCCGCCGCTGATCGAGGGAGCTCCAGGCCATTTCGTTGCCTGTCACCGCGTCTCCGAGGCTCCAGCTTTGCGGGAAGACGCCAAGATGCCTGCTACCTGGGGGACGGCGGCATGAGTGAAACCATCATCGAACTGAGCAACGCCCAATTGCACTACAAGATTGGCAATGCGGTTTCCGCCATGATGGGCCTGTCGACGACGGTCAAAGCAGTCGACGGTGTGACCTTTTCCCTCAAGAAAGGCGAAAGTGTCGGCCTGTTGGGTGAGTCGGGATGCGGCAAGACGTCCATGGGCCGGATCCTGGTGCGGCTTGAAGAAGTAACCGGCGGGTCCGCGCGGTTTGAAGGGGAAGAAATCAGGGATCTGAAAGGTGCCGACCTGCAACGGTTCCGCAGCCGTTCGCAAATGATTTTTCAAAATCCCTTCGATGCAGTGAACCCGCGTTATTCCATCCGCAAAACGCTTGAAGAGCCTCTTGCCAATGCCAAGGTCGAACGCGACTCTTGGCACCAGTGTGTGGTCGATGCTCTGGCCCTCGTGGGGCTTGGTGATCCCGAGCAATTCCTGGAAAGGTTTCCCCATCAGCTTTCGGGAGGGCAGCTTCAGCGGGTCGTCATGGCGCGTGCCCTGATCCTGGAGCCTGATTTTGTCGTCGCTGACGAACCGGTTTCAATGCTCGATGTTTCGGTGCGTGCGGGTGTTTTGAATGTCTTTCGCGACGTGCGCGACCGTCTGGGTCTGACGGCTATCTATATCAGCCACGATCTTGCCCTGGTGCGCTACGTGTGTGAGCGCACCATCGTCATGTATCTTGGAAAGATCATGGAGGATGGCCCAACGGAGGACATCGTCCACACGCCCTTGCACCCTTACACCCAGGCTTTGGTGGCGGCGGTGCCCACACCCAAGGTGGACCAGAGCCATGATCCCCTGCCTATCGGCAGCGGAGCCCCCGATCCGCGTAACCCGCCTTCCGGCTGTGTCTTTCGTGATCGTTGCCCGAAGGCCCAATCCCGGTGCGCCAGCGAAGTTCCCACGCCGCGCCGAATAGATACGCGCCTTGTCGCCTGCCATTTCGTGAGCCCGTGATGCAAGCAGCCTATTACACCCAGACAGGTGATGCGGCTGAGGTTCTTCAGCTTGGAAATCGCCCGGTGCCTTCGCCCGGCGAGGGAAATGTACGCGTGCGCGTCATGGCGTCGGGAATAAATCCTGCAGACACCAAAAGGCGCGCTGGATGGAACGCCTCTTCCATGGCTCATCCTTTGATCATTCCGCATTCGGACGGTGCGGGTGTGGTTGAAGCTGTTGGGGAAGGTGTTTCTTCCCAAAGGATCGGAGAGCGGGTCTGGCTTTGGAATGCGCAGGGCGGCTACGGCGAAGCGGGGCGCGCTTTCGGGACGGCCGCTGAGTATGTGGTCCTGCCATCACCGCAGGCCGTTCGGTTGCCCGATGATACGGGCTTCGAAACCGGAGCGTGCCTGGGTGTTCCGGCATTGACGGCCTGGTTGGCGTTGCTGGGTGCCGGAGGCTTAGCTGGAAAGACGGTTCTTATACAGGGGGCCGCTGGCGCCGTCGGTCAGATCTGTGTCCAGATCGCGGTGACGCATGGCGCTAAGGTCATCGGCACGGTGAGCTCAGAAGATGGAGCGGCCGCGGTAGCCGCATTCGGTGACGTCGTGGTGATCGACCGGCATCGACAGGAGGTTCCGGCAGAAGTGGTCCGTGAAACGGCCGGTGCAGGCGCTGATCTCATTGTGGAAGTGGACCTGGCTGCCAATCTTGAAATTGATGCCGCCTGCCTAGCGTCCCACGGAGCCATTGCCAGTTATTCCTGCAGTTCAAACCCGGCGCCGGTGCTGCCCTATTATGCCTTTGCCGGGCTTGGTGCGCAGATCCGTTTCATTCAGGGCTTCCGGCTCACGGCCGGTCAGCGGACCGAAGCCGAAGCCACCATCACAAGAATGCTTTCCGAGGGCACATTGTCGCCCAGCATCGGCGCAACTCATCCACTGTCTGAAATAGGTGCCGCGCACGCCCGCGTCGAAGCCGGCGGACTGGGGCAGACGGTGCTCACACTTCCCGCTCTGACTGGAGTTGATCATGAATAAGCAAACGCGCGTGATTGAACAGGCGCTCTGCGATCCTGTCTCGCTTGAGATCATTCGCGGCGCGATCGCCGCCGCCCAATCTGAAATGGAAGCGCTTATAGAACGCACCGCCATCTCGGCGTTTATCCGGGAAAAGAAGGACTTCTACACCGCGTTGTTCGACGGAAACGGCACCATGGCGGTGGGGTCGATGGTTCCCATTTTCGGGGATATGACACGCCCCGTTCTTGAAAAGTTTCCCATGGAAACCATGCAGGAAGGCGATGTCTACTGGTACAACGATTGCTACGGTTCCTACGGCGCGATTTCCCATTCCAACGATCAGGTTTTGCTCGCTCCGGTTTTTCGCGACGGCAAGGTGCGGGCCTTTGTGATGAGCTGGGCGCATTTCGCCGATATCGGCGGACTGCGTCCGGGGTCCATTAGCCCCGATGCGACGGATATTTTTCAGGAAGGGATCATGATCCCGGTGACCAAAATGATCGAAGCGGGCAGGGTCAATCAGGCCGTCCTCGACATCTTTCACCGCAATTCCAGATATCCCGATCAAAGCATTGGCGACATGCGTGCCCTGATGGCTTCTGTCGAGCTGGGTGTGCGCAGGGTGGGTGAAATTCTGGACCGGTTCGGACCGGCCATCATGGAAGATGCGCTTGCGCAGCTCTTGCAGCGTACCCGGAAGCTTGTGCGCGGAAAGCTGGCTGAAAGCTTTGACTACGGTACGCATAGCTTTACCGATGCGATTGATACGGACGGGCACGGAAACGGGCCGTTTCATATGCGGTTTTCGCTCACCCGTGCCAAAGGCGAGGACGGAGACGACGTTTACAGCTTCGATGCCCGCGAGAGCGACGATCAGGCGCCGGGGCCAATCAACTACCTGATGAACAAGGGCGTTCCTGGTATGGCGCTCGGTCTCTTCTATCTAGGGGGAGATCCCAGCCAGGTTTGCAATGCGGGCGGGCCGAATGCTCTGGACGAGGTGCTGTTTCGAAAGGGCAGTTTTTTGCAGCCGGAGTACCCGGCTCCGCTTGGGCTGCGCGGTCTCACCGCCATGCGGATGATTTCCGCCATGTGCGGGCTCTTGAATGCCGGGGAAGGCGAGGCACCGGCTGCGAACTCCGCCTATGTGGTCAACATCATGCGCGGCAAGTACCGGACAGTGGAAGGCAGGCTCGAACCCTATCTCCTGGCAGACGGGATCGGCGTTGGCTATGGCGCGCGCTCTACGGCCGATGGGATCGATGCCGTCTACTTTGTCGCCCAGGAGAACTACCCGGTCGAATTTCTAGAAGCCGGTTACCCGGTCACGATGCGGGTATACGGGATCGCAACGGATTCCGGCGGCGCAGGACGTTATCGGGGCGGTTGCGGAATTGTCCGGGAATATGAAATCCTCGCAGAGGAAACCATGGTGGCGATCCGTATCGACAGCGTCAAAAACCCGCCCTGGGGTATCCATGGCGGCAAATCGGGACGGCACGGTGTTGCGGTTGTCAATCCGGGAACCGAGGCGGAAATCCGCCTCGATCCGCTCTCCGACGGCAACATGCTGAAAAGGGGAGATATCTTGCGCATACAAACCGGGGGAGGGGGTGGTTACGGCCACCCGTATGACCGCCCGGCAGAAGAGGTGCTGCGCGACGTCCTCGGAGGTTTCGTCACCCAGGAAGCAGCAATAGGCGAATATGGTGTTATGATCGAGGAAGGTGAACTCGACCATTTGGCGACGCAGGCGCTACGCAATGATCGTCCGGAAGTCCGGCGTTTTCACCGTCAGGAGTATGTCGATGCCTTCGTTTGACGCGACACTGGATCCATCCTACGCCGTTGCGGTCGATATCGGCGGCACGTTTACCGATATCTCGTTGCTGGATCGCAATTCCGGCTCCATTTGGCGGGCGAAAACGCCGTCGGTCCCTTCCGATCCTTCCCAAGCCTTTATGACCGGGGTCCGGAGTGTGATGGAGGATGCCGGCATCAGCGCGAAGGACCTGTCCCGCGTACTTCATGGCACGACCGTTGCCACCAATATGATCCTTGAAGACAAGGGAGCCAGAACCGCGCTTGTGACGACACGCGGTTTCCGGCATGTGCTTGAGATCGGACGCCAGGATATCCCGCGCCATGCAAATCTCTTCACCTGGGTCAAACCTGCACGCCCGGTTCCGGCGGATAGAATTCATGAGATTGCGGAGCGGATCGGAACCGGCGGAAAGGTTCTTGAACCGCTTGACGAAGGCAGCGCGCAGCAGGTCGTTGACGCCCTGAAAACCCAGAATGTGGAAGCGGTTGCCGTTTGTCTGCTGCATGCCTACGCCAACCCGGTCCACGAAATCCGCGTGGCTGAAATTCTTAGAAATGCGCTTCCGGGCGTTGCCGTGACCTGTTCGACGGACGTTCTGCCGGTTGTCCGTGAGTTCGAACGATCTTTGGCAACTGTTTTGAATGCGAACGTCATGCCCGGCGTCTCCAGCTACATCTCCCGCTTGCAGGAACGATTGGACGATGCCGAAGCTGCGTCACCCTTGTTGTTAATGCAATCCAATGGCGGCGTGGCGGGAACCGAAGCAATCCGGGTCGCGCCGGCGTTGACCGCATTGTCCGGTCCTGCCGCCGGTGTTGTAGGCGCCGTTGATGCGGCTGCTGCCTGCGGTATTCACGACATAATCACCGTCGACATCGGCGGCACATCCGCCGATATCTGCCTCATACGGGATGGTGCCATTGCACTGACCCAGCAAGGCAAGGTCGGAGAATGGCCGCTGTCACTGCCCATGGTGGATATGGTCACGATTGGTGCAGGCGGTGGCTCAATTGCGGAGGTTACCAATGACACGCTTGCCGTCGGGCCGCATTCTGCAGGCGCGCGCCCGGGTCCGGCTGCCTATGGACAGGGCGGCCGACAGGCAACGGTCACTGATGCCCATGTAACGCTGGGCAACCTGCCACACGCTTTGCTTGGTGGCTCGATGTCACTTGATGTGGAGTCGGCCCGGCGAGTTGTCAGTGACAATGTCGCCAAGCCTCTAGGGCTCAACGATGAAGAGGCTGCACAGGGTATTCTTGCGATTATGAACAATAATATGATCGGCGCGGTACGGACCGTGTCGGTCGAACGCGGTCATGACCCGCGCGAATTTACGTTGGTTCCCTTTGGCGGAGCAGGGCCTTTGCATGGCTGCGCACTTGCTGAGCTTCTGGGCATTTCGCATGTGATGGTTCCTCCCGCGCCCGGACTGCTTTGTGCAGCCGGGTTGCTGGCGGCAGACATGAAAGCGGAGTTCACACGCGCGCTGCCCATGCCCGGACAGACGGATCAGGATGTTGGCGATGCGATTGTCAGTGAGCTGACATCCAAGGCTGAGGAATGGCTGGATACCGAAGGCGTCCCTACTGAGGAAAGGGTGTTGCAGGCCCGCGCACTTTTGCGGTTTCACGGACAAGGTGGTGAAATTGCTGTTGACTGGGGCCTGTCCGCGCCAGAAACGGAAGAGAACTTCAGAGCTGCACATGAAGCGCTCTATGGCTTTGTGCTCGACGCTCCGATTGAGCTGGTGACGCTCCGCGTGGAAGCACTGGGTCGCACCGAACCCATCAGAGTGCCGGCGCTTGACCCGGCAACCAAACCTGACCCGCTTCAAACTCAAATGGTCCATTGGCCTGACGGGACGCTGGAAACGCCGATTTATGACCGGGCTGCCCTTGGCGCTGAAGTTGAAATTTCCGGCCCTGCGATCCTTACACAATTGGATACAACGTCGGTGATCTCGCCAGGCTGGACCGCACAAGTTCACGCCTCAGGTGCTCTTCTGCTGAAGCGGGACACCGCATGAACAAGGCGCTCTTCGATCACATCGATACAAATGCGGACGAGTTCGTGGCGCGCGTGATGGACTATGTCCGCCATCCTTCCATCTCCGCGCATGATATTGGAATTCGTGCGGTCGCCGGCATGCTTGTGAGGCATCTGGAGGGGTTGGGATTTGAAGCCGGTCTTGTAGAGACACCTGGACATCCGTTCGTTCTGGGGCGTTTCGATGTGGATCCGGCGAGGCCGACGGTATTGCTCTATGGCCACTACGACGTGCAACCGCCCGACCCTCTGGAGGCCTGGATAAGCCCTCCGTTCGAGCCGGCATTGCGGGATGGGCGGATCTGGGCGCGCGGCATCGGTGACAACAAGGGGCAGCATTTCGCCCAATTGCTGGCGATCGAAACGCATTTGAAAGTCCATGGCACATTGCCATGCAACGTGATTTTTCTGCTCGAGGGAGAAGAGGAAATCGGTTCGCCGCAAATCGCGAACTTCGTGAAGCAAAACGCAGACCGGCTTCAAGCAGATCTCGTGGTTACATCCGATGGCCCGCTGCATGAAAGCGGTCAGCCGGTCATCACGTTCGGAGTGCGTGGAGTTGCGTCCTTCGATCTGCTGGCAAAAGGCGCTTCGCGTGACGTGCATTCTGGCAACTTCGGCGGAGTGGTGCCCAACCCGATCTGGACGCTGGTGCAGCTTCTTGCAACCATGAAAGACGCGGACGGAAACATCACTGTTGAAGGAATAACCGAGCCGGTTATTCCGGCGACCAATCTGGAACGGGAGGTTGTTTCCCGGCTTCCCGACGATGAAACCGCCGTGAAGGCGGACCTTGCCATCGATGAGCTGGACGGGCCGAGAGACCGGCCCTACTGGGACAGGTTGATGTTCCACCCCACTTTAACGATCAACGGGATCAGCGGCGGGTATAACGGCCCCGGCAGCAAAACGGTTCTCCCGAACCAGGCGATCGCCAAATGCGATATCCGACTCGTTGAGCCGCTGACGCCCGACTATGTGTTCGAACGGGTGGAGGCGCATGTGGCGCGTTTTGCCCCGGAGGTCGAAGTTATCCGCCACAATGGAATGCTGCCTTCCAAAACGCCGCTGACCAGCCCGTTCGCCGCGCCGTTGATTGCGGCCGTAAAGGCTGCGCGCAGCGTTGACCCTCTGCTTTATCCGACTGTTGGTGGGTCGTTGCCAGACTATGTCTTCACCAAGATCTTGGATCTTCCAGCCTTCGTGATCCCTTACGCGAACGCCGATGAAGCCAATCATGCCCCGAACGAAAACCTGGAAGTTGTGCGTTTCATCGACGGCATCAAAACAGGTGCAGCAGTGTTGGCCGAACTTGGAAAACTAAGTAAATCCGAGTCGCAAGATTGAACACGCTGCGGTCTTTGGATGGCCGATGTGTAGTTTAGAAATTTGGCTTCACGCAGTAGATTTGTCTGACTGGCGTTTTGCAGTTACGTCTGCGAAACGCAGACGGTGTTGTTTTCCAGTCATTTGCTGAGTGCGGCGCAAGCCTAAGACCATTGCCTTGGGTAGATCTTCCATGAAAGCCAGTCTTTGCCGTGAATGATCAATTGGTCACGTATTCGACCATAGATCATCTGAAAGCGGGTCCGGATCGAACGGTCATTGCCTTAGAAGTGCGACGAACGCGCCAGAGACGAGTGCTCTCGTTTAACAGTCGGTTGTCCTGCTTTTTTCTTGGTTTGAAGCTGCTGTCTTAGCCGCCCAGGTTCAATTTTCAACGTCGAACCCGACCGGTTCCGCTTCATTGTTGATCGCCACACAATTGTGTGCATGCGTGCAAAGTTCTTCCAACCAGCATCCGTTTGTAAGAGAACGTCTTTTTAGTGGATCCCGACTGTTTGAAACGAGCCTGGTCCAATGCGCTTATCACGATTGCAGCAGTGGCAATATGTCCGAAGACGCCGTGTCACTGTCAACGACGATGCGACGGTTGTTTACATAAGGCAACCTGATGGGCCAGAGCCTCCGTATAATCAACGCCACAATTGTCTCAAAACAAATGAAGACGGACAGCCATGGCATTGGCCATGTCTTGGGGCTATGCGGGGAGCGGTTTGAAAATTTGGTTTCCTGCGATCCGGATGAGCTGATTTCAAGCACTATTCCTTCATGCCAGATCGCTTAAAGGATGAGCCTTTGGACTGTGCTATTTAGACCTTTCACGCATTGGATCATCTTGGCTGAATTTGGTAGCGGAGGGCCGCTACCGTCATTGTCCTCGCCCGAGTGAAATGTGCTTCTTCGTGGTTTCAGTTTGCATCTGAGACTGGACAATTTGATCCACTGGGTACTGATAGTTCACGTAAAGCATGACACTAATTAGAAAATACACAACGCCAACGACTTTGATCCACATCCGCCTTGAAAGGACGCCCCAGGAAAAAATGATGCCACATGCAAACAACATGAATATCAGCCACAAGTTAGGCATTTAAAACAAGTTCCTTAGTTCTTTAGCGTCGCGAGTCATTTGGGTTTCTCAGATCTGGCTGAACTGTCTTGGCCGAAGCTGGCAACTCGGGAACACCATCGCGATTATCCCAACCCTTGCAGAACACGTTTTGCCTTGGATTTGATTTTCTATCTTTCTATTAGCTAATCCTGCTAAGTACCGAAATGTGAGCAAGAAGAGATAACAGTATCCTTCGCGTGTCTCATTTATCGTGTCCCAATCAGCCGCGACTAAAAGAACTCGGATTTGGTTGGCTGGCGTTCACGTGCAGAAATTTACATCGTGGAACACGTTCATTGCATTGGTTTGACGAATTCAGTGGTACGCCTCCGGGACCAAGGGTTACGAACGTCAGGACATTGTCGAAATCGGTTCGCATCGCCTCTGCCCATGCGGTCAGCGTGTTGCAGATTTCAGGTGTGTCCGTAACGTCAACGCGGCAGCGCAGAGTTGTGAAGTTGTTTTGGCCATGGAGAGCTGAAGTGAGTAGTCCGGCGAGTAAAGCTGACTGTCACTGAACGTAGTGCCCGACACCGCGTTGTTATAGAAATTCATCCGGAAATTCTGATGATCGGCGGCTGTATTGGTGTCGTCGACGCCGGAAATTGCTGCAAGTGTTGAGGATTCCAGCGCGATTGAAACCGGTTGAAACCCTGCCGGGTGGTGGCACCCCATGCAGGATGCCTCCGGGTTGTCGACCGGCCGGCAAGGCGTCTGCCTTAGCCAAGATGATCAAGGCTGACAGGGGGCTGAACTTGGTTGCGGTGCACAGTCTGTTTCTTGCATTCCGTCCATCAGGAGTGCAGGCCGTTCTTCATCCTTTGTGCAAGCCCGCAGGAAAGAACGCGCTATCGTTTGCGCCGACTTCCTTTGCAATCATGCGATTGAGTAAGTCGTTCATCCGCAAGATGAGTTTGGCATTCGTCTTCGTGTCAACACCAAGATTTTCGATTTCATCCGGATCGTTTTCTAAATCAAACAATTCAATCTCGTTATTTGCGAGAAGTTCATCAAGTGTCTCGGGTGTGTTGAAATTGTCTGGAGCGTAATACCGAGAGTACTTGTAGCGGCCGTCGAATACAAAGCTGATGAAACCACGGCGAGACATGTCGGGTTTGGCTTCGGAAAAGGGTGGTGCGGATCGGCCTTCAGCAATATCGCGGCAAACTCGCATCATATAGAGCGAGTCGACCGTCTGGAGGCCGACATAATTAAACAGAGCAGCTTCGCGGATGGCATCTACAGCGGCAGTTTCAGGTGACGTCAGCAGGGAGGAAAAATCGTGACCAGGCAAGTCAGAGACTGCTGCGCTGCGCTTTGCCTCATCCGTATTTGTCATGCCTACCAATGTGGGGATCAGATCGATGTGACTTGTTATTGCGTGACAGTTCCCGCCGCCCGCATGTTCAGGATGAACGACAACAGCAGGCACATGGACCTCCTGCTCGTAGGGAAGTGGTCCCTTTCCACGCAAACCACCATGTGAACCACCGAGTTCCCCATGATCTGCAGTTCTCATGACGACAGTAGAGTCCCAAAGGTCGAGCGCACTTATCGTGTCCAACAACGACTGAAGGTTGCGATCATTGTCACGAATGAGATTCAGATAGAAATTATAGTAAGTGTTCCACATCTCTGTTTCATGGGAGGGAATTTCGCCGAGAAACGCCGACCAGCCGATCATGTAGGACAGATGAGCCAGGGGCCTACCGGGAGAATCCATCGGTTGAAGTGCAGTCGGCGAGGGAGGAAATTTCCATTGCTTCGCAAAGTGGTCGTTCTTTGGCGGTGGCAGAATTTTCATTCCAACCTGCGATGTTTGTACCTTCTCTCCCTCCCGATTGACTTCCGCATACATAATGTCATGTGGTGAAACGAAGCTGACCACGAGGCACCAAGGCTTGCCCTGCCGGTTTATTTCACGTGCATTTGTTCGCAGCCAGCGAATAGCCGCACCTGTGGTATAGGCGTCGGTATTATAGGCTTGATCAGGGGCTCCAACCTTGTCACCGTCCGGGGCAAAAGTGTCAAAACCGTATTCGCGTAGGGCATTGGTGTAATTGACGGTTGGTTTCGGTGCGATGATATCCTTACGAAGCTCGAATTTGCCGAAATAGGCTGTTTCGTAGCCAAGGTCTTTAAATATCGAACCAAGATTGGGCTTGTCGGTACGAAGGCTCGGAACATACCCAAGTTCCATTTGATCAAAAACGCCATTAATCTGGGGCGGTTGACCCGAGAACATTACACCACGCGATGGCGTGCACATTGCGGCACCGATATAATGATTGTGAAATGTTGTGCCGCGACGCTGGAGTTCCTCCCGTGCTGGCGTTGAATAACCTTCTGCTGCCCGCAGGTGATACGCTTCTTCGTCTGAAATTAAGAGAATGACATTATAGGGATGATCCGCAGGTTTTTCGCGGCTTGCTGACTTCGGTGCTGATTGATCCATATCGGGTGAACCAGCACCTTCAGCGTTTGCTGATGATAATCCAACAAGGGACCCAAGAGCTGCCGCTCCAGTTCCAATTTTTATGACGTTTCTTCGGCTCACACCCCCGGAAAGATCTCTTTCCTCGGATTGCCCTTGAGAAGACGAATCATCCTTTTTCATTGCTCACCTCTTCGAGATACAATTGATTGTTGATGTCTCCGCAATCATTGATTTGACGACTTCAGGGGTGCGCCTCCAGGGCCGGGGGTTCCGAACGTAAGGACATTGTCGACATAAGTTCGCATCGCCTCTGCCCATGCGGTCAGCGTGTTGCAGATTTCAGGTGTATCCGCGACGTCAACGCGGCAGCGCAAAGATGTGAAGTTGTTCAGGGCCATTGAGAGCTGAAGCGAGTAATCCGAAGAGTATAGCTGACTGTCGCTGAAGGCAGTTCCCGCCACAACGTTGTTGTAGAAGTTCATCCGAAAGTCCTGGTGATCGGCCGCCGTTTTGGTGTCGTCGAGACCGAGAACCGCCGCGAGGGTCGAAGACTCGGGTTCAATGGAAACGGGTGGAAATCCTGCGGTCTGGTGGCACCCCATGCAGGAAGCCTTTGGATTGTCGACCGGACCTGCAAGACGCCCGCCGTAGCCAAGATGGTCAAGGCTGACAGGGGGGTGCTGAACTCGGTCACTGCACTTTCGTTAATCCACTGTTGTGTCAGCAGTGTCTGCTTGCATATGCCGTTATCATCGCAGGTTTCATCATATGTAACTTTAGGATTGTTTCCCCATTGAAGGCCGAGAGGAACCATTTTGTCCCAGGCCGTAGCGCCATCCAGTCGGCCGTCATAGGCGAAAGTACCGAAAAGCCAGCCTGTCAGACTGCGATCGTCCCTAACAGCAACGTCGATCTGAAGCAAACCTATTGACTGCACTTGCCTCTCATATTTCGAAATAGGCCCCTTGTTGCGAACGCTGGGATCTTTTTCGACATAGATGTCTGCTTGCCATTCGAGCGCGCCGTCCATCGTTGGCAGTTGTGCGGTGTCGACAGTGGAGAACAACAGTTTGATGATGAAAGACCCGTCAGCGAAATTGTTGAGCCCCTGAGGGTCCGGGTTGAGCGCCGAAGGATCGGGAGAGTTGGGGTCGCAAAATACCTGACCGATCCCGAATGCTGCACGGTCGTTGTAGTAGGCGCCCGACCATGTATCCACAAACACGTTCTGGTATGAGGACAAGGTTTTGGCGAAAGAGTCGAATTCGTGCGTGAGGCCATGGACAAACTCGCGACCGTCAGTGCCGGGCCAGTCAGCTGCAACCTCTGAGTTCCAGTCCATCCACGGCATCGAAAACCAGCTTCGCACCGTATTGTCTTCAACATAGAAATCGACGTCGACATTTCCTTCCAGACCGAAGTCCAGCAGGGCCTGTAGATATTTTGCAGGGTCAGTTGGGCCGCCATTCTCGAAGTCTATCTTCAGCCACGGATAGTCTTCCATCGCCGGCAATGTGTCGGGGTAACTCTGAGAGAGCTTGAAAACCCTGCCCGTATAGTCTGACGACGGGTCGCCACCTTCCCCCTGAAGATAGTAATCCTTGAACTTTCCGCGTTCGCAGCCCTTCTTTGCATTGGCATTTCGCACTTCGTCGCTTGAGGCGTTTGCACCAACCGGTGCGATGAAAGCAAGGGCGCATGCAAGAAGCACGCTAAGCCCCGTGGATCGCTTAAAACGGTTCATTGACAACATGGCTAGTGGTGATCCCCTTTGGCTGGTTCAACGATCAGAAAATTCTGCATCATGCCGGTGTCTTCATGCGGGAGGATGTGGCAGTGGTAGACGGCCTTGCCGACATATTCTTTGAAGCGCATGCGCACGATCACGGTCTGACCAGTTGGAACCCAGACCGTGTCCTGGATCGTACCGGGAGGCTGTTCGACACCGCCGACCGAAATCACCTCAAACGAATTTACATGAATGTGAAACGGGTGACCTTCGACCCCGCCATGATGCGTATTTGTTACCGAGAGGTGCCATTCCTCGACCGAGTCGAGTTCGACAACGGTGGGGATCTCGCGTTCGTCATAGATCGCGTTGTTGATCAGATAATCCTGTCCAACCACTGTGTTGATGGTACCCGGCACACTGCCCCCGAAAACCACTTGCCGGACACGCTGAACTTCTTCCGGACGGATCAACGGGTATTCCCGTTCTGGTATCGGCAGTTTGCCAGGCAAGGGCATGTCCCTGGCCTCTCCAGCAACTTCAATTTCTGCGATAACTTTGGCCGCGCTGTCGAGAAACTGTCTGTCTTGAGGCAGCTGGCGGATTTGATAGATGCCCGGCTTTGTGCTGGCCTTTATCAGGAACTCGGATCTGTTGGCCGGCGACAGCAGCAGCTGACCGTCTTTTTCACTGAAGCCCTCGGATGAAACGGTCCGTACTTCAGCAAAGTTGACACCGTCCATTGCAATCAAATGCAGGTCATGCCCGTCAACGACAATTGGCATTAGATTGTCCGAGCAGCCATTAAGAACGAGAAACCTGACCACTTCTCCGGGGGCTAACTTGAAGCGTTGAACGGAGAGCTGTGACGAAACTGGTTTCGTGTTTTCATTCGGTGTCTCGTTGTGGGTTTCTTTAAAGAATGGCTCACCGTTTAGTAGATAATAGCGGAGCTTGTAGTCGCCAGCCGTGAAGCCGCCACGCAGCGATGTCCGTTCCCCATTGATGGTGACGAAACCTCCATAGGTCTGCCACATCGCATTTTGAACCGGCTCATACGTCCAAATGTCCGGGTCTTCCTCGCTCTGGAAGAGACCGATATCCTGTATAACCAATGGTATTGAACGTGCCGCCTTGATTTCGGGCACTTCGTCAATTGAACCCTTGACAATAACCGGCCCTGCCATGCCGCTGACAGCCTGAACAGCTGTCGCTCCATGTTTATGAGGGTGATACCAGTTCAGACCGGGTGGGTGGTTTTCAGGAATGACGAAATCATAGTCCAGATGTTCGCCTGGAGGGATTTTTATCATTGGGCTCAATGGGTCTGACGTTCCGAGAGGCACGAACAGGTGCGGGAGAACGTCCATCCCGTGGAGGTGAAGGGCTGTGTGGTCAAGGCCGTGAGGGACGTTGTGATTTCCGTTCCAGGCCGATGAGTCATACGGCGGCAAATCGTTCTTCATCCTGATCCGGAGCTTTTGCCCCTGAGTCACGGTGATCGTAGGGCCGGGGATCTGATCGTTATAGGCTCGAAGCCGGACACGATGACCATCAAGGACCATTTCCTTCATGGCGCATCTGAGTTCCAACCAATCGCCATCGCTTGCCGGATTTTCTCGGTCGCTTGCCTCGGCTGGAGAACTTGAGGTTGCCGTTGCCGTGGCTGCTGCAAAAGACCCGCCGATGGTTGTTTTGAGGAAATCTCTACGTGAACTATCCATTGCAGATCGCCCTCTATCTCTGATTGCCGAGCAAGTCGATCAAGCGATTATTTTCCGCGAATACATGCAGTTAGTTGCATGATCGATTTATTTTTATTTGCAGGGTGGAGATGATTGATATTAACTATCTGTTAATACTTTTTTCTCTCCAAATATTATTTTGAATTTTCGAAAAAGAATCTGATTCTGTCGATGGACAAGAGTCTCAATTTTTCTAGAAGGTTTGTTTCTGTGCCGCGCTTTTCATTCCGGTTGTCTAGGCAAGTCGGCTTTCTCCCTTATGTCAGCGCTTCATGTGGAGGAACCGCTCGGCACCATGCATTCTCAAAGAAGCAAAGGAGGCTGTGTCGCGTTGCTGATCCAAGGAAAGGAAGTCAGGTTCGTCCAAAGAAATGACCCGAAGCGCTACACTGTAACTTGAATGATGTCGGCATTGCCGAATTTTGTTTTGCCTGCCTCAAGTAGATCAGGCGCGGAACCTCCGAGGAGGTTCCGCGCCTGTAGTGTTCGACTTGGTTTTGTTCGCACAGTCTAAAGATACAGCAGTCTATTTGCCGAAACCCAAAAACTAGGACGGCGCTGTGTCGCCACTATGCCAACTCGTCGTTGCCCAGGACAGCAAGTTTCTCAATTACCCCGTTTGACGCATTCATGACATCACTGTTCCAATCGGGGGCCGATAGGTTTGCCAGAGTGAGATCCTCTGCCTGCAGACTTTCGAAGATGTATTTGTGACCACCGTTCTGCAACACTTCAATGTGCAGGTCGCCATCGACCTCCGAAATACCGATCCCGTTCGCTGCCAAGGCACCAAAATCGATGACGTCCTCTGACGGTGCGAAATCGGAGATCACTTCTTCGGTGCCCCAATCCCAGGTGATGTGCACAATTTCCGGAGACGGGTTTCCGCCATCGCCACCATCATCAACATCATTGTCGTAAATGGTACCTGTCGCTTCCAGCGTTCCTGTAATGTTGTCCCCTGAGACTGCAAAGGTGAATGTTTCTGCGTCTTCTGGCTGCGTGTCGGGATGCACCGCAACCACAACGGTTTGGGTCTGTTCACCCGCAGCGAAGACAAGGTTTCCAGTGGTCGTGTGATAGTCCCAGGCCACATCGTTGGTCGTATTCGCAATGGCTGTGCCGTCCGCAGTGGCATAAGTCAGCGTTAGCTCTTCGGTGGCAGGGGCATCGAGCGAAACGGTGAATGTGATGTATCGGTGCCCGTCATCATGAACGTGGCTTGAACCATCGTCATGCATGTGGTCCGTGCCAGGGTCTGCCTCTGTGACCGAACCTCCGGTGACGGTCACGCCAATTGGGGCAGTGACATCACCCGTACCGCCATCCGATCCACCATCGCCCGTTCCCGTGTCGTCCGGGTTTCCGTTGTCGATACCGCCACTATTTGAACTGTCTCCAATCGGTGTGCCGCTGTATTCCTCGTATCCCTGTTGGCTGTGATAGGGCGCGCGGTCGACGCCGCCCGCCATGTCTACGCTCTTGCCTGTGAAGACGTTTTCGCCCACGTAGATGAAACCGTCGATCATGTCGTCCAGGCCCATCCTGCCTGCAATATCGTCCTCAAGCTGGTTGGCGCGCCACTCGAAATGGGAGCTATCCAGCTCAGAGAAAGAAACGTCGCGCAAGGTAAGGCTCTGACCCGTCAGCGGGTTGTAGAACCGCGCTCCCTCGGCCGTGTCTTCGACTGCAAAGTTGCGCAGCCCGTCTCCACGCACAGACAAGTAGAAGAAGCTGATCTTGTCCGTCGCAGGGTTGAAGTCGACGATCTCCTCCAGTCCCTGTTCATGGGAGCGAATGTAGACCGTGTTCGGTCGAACCAGACCTGTGCCATTTTCGTAGGCGAGAACAGCGCTGAGGTCCTGCTGCAGATGGGCGTCCGTGATCGGAGCGAAGTTCTCAGGATGAAGTTCGGCAAGGCTGACACCCTCCAGCAACAAGGATTTGCTGCTGTCGAACATATGCAGCATCATGAAGCCTTCGGGTGTTTCGATCGGGATCTGGTTGTGGATCGAGTCCGGACCCAAGTCGAGCACATCGGTGGTCGGATCGAACCCGGTCACGACCGAAGTCTGTCCGACAAAATAGGTCTGTCCACCACCGACGAACGGACCTGAACCACCGTTGTCATCATCAGCATTGCCGTCCGTATTGTCGCCGGTGTCTCCACCGGTGTCATTGTCGTTGTCATTGCCTGCGTTTGCGTCTGTGTCCTGTCCGACCAGTGCAAGAATTTCACGAGCTGCGGAGTCGTCCATGATCGTAAAGTTCGCCGGCGACAACTCGGACAAGCCGACGCCCTGAAGGGTTACGGTCTGGTTATTTGACGGAATTGAGAAAACCGTGTTGCCGTTGACTTCGCTGATGTCGATATGTTCGGAGGTGAACCAGCCGACATAGATTGTGCCTGTTGCCGGATTGAAGCCGGTTTCCACGGCATTCGTGCCCCAGGCCCAGTCGATGACGACATCAGCTGAACCGGCGGTTACATCTGCCGTTCCGTTACCGCTTGCGCCCGACCCGTTTCCACTGCCGGTGTCAGTATCGCTATCGTTGTCCGTGTCGTCCGGGGTATCCCCACCGGTGTCGCCACCAGTATCGCCGTTACCACCATCTGGCGCTTGCCCGACCAACGTCAAAATTTCTTGTGCAGCTGAGCTGTCCATGATTGTGAAGTTTGCTGAGGACAGCTGAGATAGGCTCACGCCTTGAAGTGTGGTCGTCTGGTTGTTCGATGGGATCGAAAATACAGTGCTCCCGTTGACTTCGCTGATGTCGATATGTTCGGAGGTGAACCAGCCGACATAGATTGTGTCTGTTGTCGGATTGAAGCCGGTTTCCACGGCATTCGTGCCCCAGGCCCAATCTATGACAACGTCGGCTGAACCGGCGGTTACATCTGCCGTTCCGTTACCGCTTGCGCTCGACCCGTTTCCATTGCCGGTGTCAGTATCGCTGTCGTTGTCCGTATCGTCCGGGGTATCCCCACCGGTGTCACCACCAGTATCGCCGTTACCACCATCGGGCGCTTGCCCGACCAACGTCAAAATTTCCTGCGCAGCTGAGCTGTCCATGATCGTGAAGTTTGCTGAGGACAGCTGAGATAGGCTTACGCCTTGAAGTGTGGTTGTCTGGTTGTTCGACGGGATCGAAAATACGGTGCTCCCGTTGACTTCGCTGATGTCGATATGTTCGGAGGTGAACCAGCCGACATAGATTGTGCCTGTTGCCGGATCGAAGCCGGTTTCCACGACATTCGTGCCCCAGGCCCAATCTATGACAACGTCGGCCGAACTGCCGTCCACGTCGGCTGACCCGTTGGAACCGGATCCGCCAGACGACGGATCTCCCGGTGTTCCCAGCCCTTCGTCACCGGTCAGTCGGTCTTCAAAAAAGGCAATCAGTTCGGCAGCCTCTGGTGCCTCAAACCCGCCAAACTGGTCCATGTATTGAAGGATCGAAGTGCCGAATTCATCGTTGCTAAGCGTGCCGTTCAAAAACAGGTCTACCACTGCTGGCGCACCGCGCAGATGTGCAGCCGCAAGCACCCCCGTCAACGTAATTGTAACGGGCGTTGTGCCCGCGCCGGTCGTGTAGTTGATCGTCGTGCCGAGATAGTCAGCAAGTCCGCTACCCTGCGCGCTCAAGCCGTCTTCGATAATACCAATATTGTGGCCAAAGGCTTCGCGAATGGCGACATCTTGGGCCTCTTTGGTCATGAAGTCTTCAAGCGAGTTGACGCCGTTCTTCCCTGTCCAGCTGCCGTCCCACGTGTTGGTCGATGCACCGTTGCCATAGTAGAAATCATCATCGTAGTAGCCAAGATCGATAAGCAGGGCCTCACCGAACTGGTAGCCAACAAAGCCGAAAGAATTCAAAGAACGATAGGCCATCGTCTCCCACTCGGCATCGCTGAGTTCGCTCCAACTGTTGTAGCTTGGGAAAAAGCTGCCGACCGAACCACCCGCCCATTGGTCGAGCTGCCAGTCCTGAATAACGCCTTCATTGTACCTTTCGCGATCCCAGCCGGACTCGAATGCCAATAGAGCGTCGAGAAACTCTTCAAATGTACCTTCCATTACGCCTATCCTTGGTAATGTGCTCACCCGGCCCGGGAAGTAATCTTTTGAATTTAATGTAATTATTCAACATTAAATATGTAACGGATTGTAACTTGATCATTAAATTTACGTAATAATGCCGCAAATTAACCAAATACTTGGCGAAAATTTGATTTTTTACTAAAAACTACTAAATAAAAATGACCGAAACATCATATCGCCCAATTTTCAAAACTCTGATTACGAAATCAGGTCAGTAAAGAGTTCCAAAATGACACAATCTGGTAAAGGCACAGATTGCAAGGGTTTCCATCTCGAGAATGAGCAGAGGGCACCGAAACACAGATCGATAGATGATGTTGTCGCTTCGCTGCGAAGTTGGATTTTGAGTGTCGCGGGGATCAGTTTGGTCGTGAACCTGCTGGCATTTACCGGGCCGCTTTTCATGTTGCAGGTATATGATCGGGTGCTTGTAAGTGGTTCTGTCCCGACGCTTCTCGCGCTCGGGATGCTCACGTTGTTGCTCTACCTGTTTTTTGGCCTGCTTGACGGATTGAGGTCTCGAATACTGTTTCGGATAGGCCAACAGATTGACGCCGATCTTTCCACGCAAGCCTATTCGATTTCAACGCGCGTCCCTGTGAAATACGGAGCCAGAGGGTATTCTGTTCGACCCGTTCAGGATCTGGATGCCTTGACAGGATTTATGTCCGGCAATGGTCCTTCCGCCATTCTCGATCTACCGTGGTTGCCGATTTATCTGGGCATCATTTTTCTTTTTCACAGTTCACTGGGTCTGGTTGCTCTCGGTGGCGCGGCAACGATCTGCATGCTTGTTGTGCTTAATGAGTTTGCGTCCAGGAGCGCTTCACTGGATGCGTCGAAGACCAAGACCAGGCGATCCGGCCTGGTGGAGGAGAGCAGGAACAATGCAGAAACCGTTGAGGCCATGGGGATGGCGAACGCGCTGTCGTTCCGATGGAAACTTGAAAACGACGACTATCTTGCAGGGCAACGGTTGGCTGCGGATTGGAGCGGTTTTTTTGCAACCGCGATCAAGACGGTCAGATTCATTCTGCAATCAGCCATTCTTGCCATGGGCGCATGGTTGGCAATCAAACACGAGATCTCTCCTGGTGTCATGATCGCATCCTCGATCATGACTTCGCGGGCCTTGTCGCCGGTCGAGCAGGCTGTTGCCCATTGGCGGGGCTTTGTCAGCGCCAGGCAGAGTTTCTTCAGACTAAAGGAATTGTTCGGCGCTGCGCCGCAAACGCAAAAAACAGAGCTTCGCCTACCGCAAAGACGTCTCCAGATTGAGAAACTCTATTGTGCTCCTGCTGGAGTGCGTGAACCCTTGATATTGGGTGCTTCATTAGATCTTTCCGCAGGAGAGGGTGTTGCCATCCTGGGTCCTTCTGGGTCAGGCAAATCCACGTTGGCCAAAGCGATTGTCGGGGCAGCCCTCGTTACAAGCGGTGATGTGCGTCTGGACGGTGCGGCGCTTGACCAATGGGACGTTGAAGCCCGCAAGCGTTTCGTTGGGTATCTTCCTCAAGACCTGCAACTCTTTGATGGTACTGTTTCTCAGAATATTGCGCGATTTGATAAAGCAGCGAAATCCAGCGAGATCATATCTGCGGCCGAACTTGCAAACGTGCACGATCTGATTGTCGGTCTTCCGAACGGATATGACACAGTTATCGGGTCGGAAGGCATTTCCCTTTCCGGTGGCCAGCGGCAAAGGATCGCTCTTGCGCGTGCTTTGTTTCGAAAACCCTTTCTGTTGGTTTTGGATGAGCCAAATTCCAATCTTGATGTGGAAGGAGAAGCAGCTTTGGCAGCGGCACTGCAAACGATGAGAGAACTGGGATCGATCGTCATTCTTGTTGCCCACAGGCCGCGTATTCTGGCTGCGGTTAACAAAGTCATGCTTCTGAACGAAGGGCGTGTTGCTGCAATTGGCCCGAAAGAAGAGGTTTTGCGGAACTCAATTACATCGGTGCAGGAGAAGCAGGCATGTTGAAGAGACTGGTCGGCAACCTGAAAACCTCCGCTGAAGATCACTCAGGCAGCGCGGAGAGCATCCGAAAGCATCTGAAGCTGGCAGGTGCAGTGATTTTCATCCTTTTTGTGGTCGGTGGCGGGTGGACGATTTTTACAAAAATCTCCGGCGCGGTCATTGCGCACGGTACAATTGTTGTCGAGAGCCAGGTGAAATTGATCCAGCACCGAGAAGGCGGGATTGTTCGCGAGATACTGGCGCGTGAAGGTGGTGAGGTTGAGACTGGTGACTTGCTGATCCGGCTGGATGACACAACAGCCGGCACGAACCACTTGATCATCAGTGGTCAAATCGCCGAGCTGAAAGCAAGACAGGCACGTCTTTTGGCCGAAAGAGACGGAGATGAGCTCGTCGAATATCCTCAACGGCTCGAAAACCTGTCCCCTGAAGAATATGCCGAGCTTGAGCTTACGCAATCGCTGCTGTTCAGCGCGAGACGTGGGGGGCTCGAAAAACGTCAGGCGCAATCTGAGGATCAGGTCGAACAGCTCAACAAACAGATCGAAGGATTGGAAACTCGACTTGAGACCAAAGCCGACGAATTGGTCCTGGTCGACGACGAGCTGCACGGCGTGGCCCAACTGTTTGCAAAGAAGCTCGTTACAAAAAACCGGATCACCCAGCTCAAACGTGACAAGACCCGTGTAGAAGGCGAGTACAGTGAGCTTATCTCGCAAATCGCAAGCCTGCGCGAAACCATCAGCGAACGAAACATGCAAATGCTTCAGATCGTTGAAGAAACCCGAGAAGAAGTGCTGCAAGAGCTGCAAGACGTAACTTTGAAAATTTCGGAGCTGGAACTGCAGAAGGTGACGGTTCAGGACGAATTGAGGCGCTTGGAAATTCGTGCGCCGCAGGATGGGTACGTTCATCAACTTGCAGCTCACACGGTGGGCGGTGTAATTTCACCCGGGGCGACAGTTCTTCACCTGGTGCCCCGCGACGACACGCTTGTCGTTGACGCTGAAGTTGCTCCCATCGATATCGATCAGGTTCAGGTTGGTCAGCAGGCACAAATCCGATTTCCTGGACTGGATCACCGAACGACGCCAAAACTGACTGCAAAGGTCCAAACGGTTGCCGCGGACCAGTCTCTTGATGAGAATTCAAGTCAACCCTACTACCGGATCAGGCTTCGGATTTCCGAGGGCGAGCTTCAAAAACTCTCCGGACAGGAGCTGGTACCCGGAATGCCGGTCGAAGCATTCGTTACCACCGAAGACCGCAGCGTTCTCAGCTACCTGACAGAACCGATTGTCGATCAGATTGAACATGCAATGCGCGAAAGCTGAGCGCCTTTGTTCAATGGATAGTTGTTCGGTGTAAACCGCTGATCAAAGATCAGTTTCCCCAACTAAGGTCGTCCAAGCTGCCCTATCGATGAGCGTGTTTCCAAGTCGAATGGTCATTTGTTTAAGCCGTGCACCATAAAGCGTGGAAAAACAGCCGAAAATAGATGCCCTGGACGGCGTTGAGTTTTCTGCAGGGTGCTTGCGAAGAAGTTGGCAGTTAAGTTTCACTTTCCGGCCCTCTGGACAATGCGGCTGCTTCGATGGGGCCCCACCAATCTGATTTTCTGTGCTCTGGTGAGAGATCTGTCCAAACATTTTCAAGATGTTGATCCATCGACTGAAGCAGTGTTTTTGAGGCAAACTTAACCGCCGTGAATTGCTTCATCTGACTTTCGGATCTGATCGTGAAACGGGTTTTGATTCAGCGCATAAAACACGTGATCAGCAAGTCTTTCGCGAGCAAGATAGTGCCTGTCACGGATCAGTCTGTCCTCAATGAAAATGCCGGGGTGGAAAGCAGACCGAGGTTGTTCTGCGATTGAGCGGACTTGGAAGGTTGCTTTCTAGAGTGAATTTTTGCCTATGCGATTGCATTTGCCGAAAGAGAAACAAATGCCATGTCGAAAAAGGGAAACTCCAGTCAGGTGAAAATTTCAGAAATCAGGCGCAAACGCCTGATACTTGCGGCCACCAGTTGCCTTCTGGGACTGGTTCTTTTGGACGAAACAGCAATAGGAGTTGTGTTGCCAACTGTCCAAAGGGAGTTTGGTTATTCAGAAACCCGAAGTCATTGGTTCATTAACGCCTATCTCTTGTCACTTGCCTGTTTTGTCGCCGTTAGTGGCAAACTGGCTGACATGTATGGAATTCTACGGGTCTTTCTGCTCGGCCTTTCCGTGTTTGCTTTCAGTTCTTTGCTTGTGGCCGTTTCATCAAACGGCGATGTTGCAATCGCTGGACGAGCTCTCCAGGGACTGGGCGCTGCTATTTGTTTTCCGCTCTTTGTAGCAATCATCACAATCACCTTTCCAAATTCTCAAAGAGGGGCAATGCTTGGGATATGCGCCACTGTCGGAACGGTTTTCATGGCTGCGGGCCCGTTTGTTGGCGGGCTGGTTACGGAGTATTACTCCTGGCGCGGGATTTTTCTTATCAATTTACCTGTTCTGCTTGTTGTCGGGCTCATTGCGATATTTAATTTTCGCGATGTGCAACGCACAGCACCTGCGGCGATTGACTGGTTGGGCTTCATACTTCTTTGTTGCGGATTGTTTTCCCTTGTCTTTGCGCTCATGCAAGCAGGCGAGATGGGATGGAGCAATCCCACAATCATATTTCTTCTTGGTGTTGCCGGAATCCTTTTCGTTGCCTTGATTGTCGTCGAAAAGAGAGTCAGACGTCCGTTCATTTTGGTTTCCCTGTTCAGAAACGGGGTTTTCACTGCGGGAAACCTGACCATGTTCGCAGCGCAATTCGCAAAGGTTCCCCTCTTCGTGTTCACTGCGCTCTACGCACAAAGTGTCCTGGACCTGAGGCCTTTGGCTGCGGGCAGCATTGTGATGCTTGCTGTTGTTCTTCAACCGTTCGCAGCCCCGATTTGCGGTAGATTGACAGATCGAATGCCTGCAAAAGCTCTTGTGTGTTTCGGCTACCTCTGTCTTATCCTGGCGCTTGTCCTTTTGTGCCTGGCATCTTTTTCGCGGAGTTTCATTGCTTTGGTGCCGGGGCTGTTGCTTTCAGGTGTTGCTTTCCCATTCTTGTTTATACCCAGCCAAACGGCCTTGATGGCCCAGTTGCCGGAAAACCTCCACGGGCAAGGCGGAGGCATTTCCATCTCCAGTCAGATGATCGGGGGCACATTGGGATTGTCGATATGCAGCGCAATTTTTTCCGGGGCAAACAGCTATCAATGGGTCTTTGGTGCAGCGGCGGTCGGCGTTGCTATTGCGTTTTGTTTGAGCCTGTTCGGGTTTCAGCCTGTCAGATCCAGGACGAAACTGTGAGTAAGTGGGAACTTGAGCGGCTGGTAAGGTCAACTGAGAATTTTGTCTCATGAAAGTTGAGACAGGCATCTATTGACACTATTTTGGCTCTTAAGTTTAAATGAGGAAAATTTTTGCGTAAATTTTGGACTAAATAAATAAAAAATAGAAAATTTTAGATAGCACAAGTAAATATAAGTGGTGATTGTAATTTTATCAAGTATTTTTTGGAGATGCTTTTTGAGTATGGTGTGTGTGGTCGAGCCTTCTGAGTTTGAAAATTGAGGCAATTTCGATTGTGACTAGTGATCTCTTAAGGCGCCTTTCTTGCAAATCAGGGCGAAAAGTTCAGCTGCTTGTCTCTGGCGAAAGTTGAAAATTCAAACAACGAGCCACAGGGTGAGTTGTGTTGCGTGCGGGTGGCGGTAACGTACAAGGGCCGAAATGTTGAATAGATCACCTATTCCATCAGTACATCTCGATGCGGGGGTTGTTGGTGAGAAATACTGTTATGACGCTTGGCGTGAGGCGGTTCGAGCAGTTTACGATGTGAATCCATCAAGCGGTCATAATAGCACCACTGAAAGTGTGAAGGCCTGGCTTCTGAACGATTTGATTTTCTCAGATGTCAGTTTTTCGTCTCAGGCGTTCAGCCATGACAACAGATTGTCACTGGATTCGAATTTTCTTTCGATGCAACTTTATCGGTACGGTGGCAGTCAGGGGTTGCTCGGGGAGAATTCATGGCAGATCGCACCTGGCGATATCCATATTTTCGATTTCTCGAGTGAATTTTACTCTACAGCATCCGACTCTTCAGTGATTGGCGTGGTCATTCCACACGAATACATTGGGTATGATCCAGCCCGGCATCCTTCTCATATGGTTTTTCGTGGAAATACTTCGACGGGAAAGTTCCTGACCAATACATTGTTGGCGCTGTTTGGTGAGCTGCCAAACGTAAAAATGGAGGACGCTGACGATTTGTCCAAAGGGTTCTGTGGCCTGCTTGAAGGGTTGCTGAAACCACAGGAACCGTCAGGAGCCGGGGAACGAAAACATCGAGAAGACCGGCGCAATGAGATGCGATCTTTTCTGAACAGGAACTTGTCGGATCCCAATCTTGGTGTTGGGAACTTATGCCGGCAGTTCAATATGTCCAGACCTTCTGTTTACAGAGAGTTTGCAGAAACCGGAGGGGTCGCGAACTATATTGTTCAGCGACGGCTTGAACGCGCTTACTACCAGTTGGCCTCGGTTCCAGAGGGTGCAAGACGTATCAAGGAAGTGGCCTATGGTGTCGGCTTTAACGACCCGGCGCATTTCAGCAGACTGTTTCGCCGGCGCTTTGGCATTACACCCAGGCAGGCTGCGAGTCTCGATGGCGCGGGACGATTGACGAGGCTTCAGCAGGAACGTCCAAAGAACGGGAGCGTCAATTTTGGCCAATTGAGCGAATGGCTCCAGAGTATCTAAGGTAAACCCTTCTTCGATATCGTGCGAGTTGGATAAACTGATGATCTGGCTCGCTGATTTGCCGTCGTTGGCGTTTCTAATCAGTGACAATCATGCCGGAGACGTGCGTCCTAGAACAATTGAGACCACTATCTATCGACAGATCCGTCCTATGTCGGTTCATATGGCGCAATGATCGGCAGCCGCAGACTATGGATTACGATTGCGTTGGGCAATCTCAGCGGGCTGGTCCTGTTGGACGAAACAATATTGAGCGTTGCCTTGTCCTCCATTCGTGAGGATCTGCATCTCTCCACGACGACGACCCACTGGATTGTCAACGCCTACATGCTCGCATTCACCTGCCTTGCTGCGGTAGGCGGGAAATGCATGAACGTCTTTGGTCTCAGGCCAACCTTGCTTGTTGTCGGCGCAGTCTTTGCTGCAGCCTCGCTCGCCGCCGGGTTTGCGCAGGACGGAGCAACATTGCTGGTCATGCGGGTTCTACAGGGCATCTGCGCAGCAATTTTTTACCCCATTTCGTTTGCCGGTGTTGTCAGCATCTTTCCCAGGGAAGAACATGGAAAAGCGATCGGCACTCTGGCGACGGTTGCGACGGTCTTTCTCGCCGCCGGTCCAGTCCTTGGCGGTGTCATTGCTGAATACGTCAATTGGCGGTGGGTGTTCTGGATCAATGTACCCTTGGTGGTGATAAGCGTCGCGACAGCATGTGCGGTTTGGAAAAAACTACCTCACGAAAACAGTCACCCAAACGTCGATGGCGTCGGTCTGATCTTTATGCTCGTAGGTATGCTGGGGCTGATAGTTGGCTTGATGGAAGGGGTCGACTACGGCTGGAGCAACCCGGTGATCATGGTTTGCCTTGCAATCGGCGTTGTAGCCTTAACGTTCTTTTGGCGATTTGAGCGTTCACATCCGGATCCACTGATTGACACCGTCTTGTTTCGCCGGCCGCGATTTCTTGCAAGCGAGGTTACGATTCTCGTCGCTCAGTTTTCCAAGATTTCCATCGCATTATATGTTCCTCTTTATCTCGTCGATGAGCTTAAAATCACGCCAGCGCTGGCGGGGCTAAGTGTTCTTTGCGCGGTCGGCCCGTTTCCTGTTCTGTCTCCCATCACAGGTAGGATTGCGGATCGGCACGGTGCGCGTTCACCAATCGTATTGGGTGCTGTTGCCTTGATGGTGGCCAGCTTGACGATCGGGATGGCGATGTATCTGGAGAGTTTTTGGACCCTTGTCTTTGCTCTTGCCCTATGGGGCGTGGCAATTCCATTCAACTTCATTGCGCCCTCCAGGCTTTCAACAATCTCCGTGCCGGTTGAAAAGCAGGGGGAAATTAGCGGTTTGACAATCACCGCTCGATTGGTCGGTTCTACGCTCGGAGTGACAGCTGGAAGTGTGTTGCTGAGAACAGGCGCAGGTTTTTGGTCAATCTTCTGGCTAACCGGGATACTCTTTTTCCTGATTGCCATCTTTTGCTTTTGGGCGCTTAGGGAAGCGCCAACTGGAAAAACTGGACCTTCTAAAGATCTAAGTGGTTCGAAAAGACCCATCTCGGTTTAGTGCGAAAGCACGAGAGCTTGCCCGGTTAAACCCTGGTCTCGGGTTTGGCGAATTCCGGCCCAAAGCGTATTGAGCAGCGAAGCGATCCTTAACCTGCTGCTGCGGTTAGGCGCTTTTTTGCTTACTTTGAGATCTTCTTAAAAACGCGATCGACCGAATTGACGCGTAATGCGAACATTCGCGTTTTACATCCCATGGAAGGGCTAGGGCTGGATACAACTTAAAGAGTTGTCCAGGGAGGCACTGTGTGCCGTTGACGCAAACTAGTTGGAAATATGCCGTTTTAAACTTCTGACCCGAAATGTGCAATTAAGTCAGATAGTTACTTTAGGAAGCTTGTTTGTATTGGTGCTTGCTCCGTCGAGCATTTTCCGAAAAAGCTTATACTTACAAAGCATTACTGGAACTGTTTGGTAGCGGAGGAGGGACTTGAACCCCCGACACGCGGATTATGATTCCGCTGCTCTAACCAGCTGAGCTACTCCGCCATCCAAAGCGGCTGGACCTTGTCAGGTCCGCGCGATGTGGGGTGCTTATAGTGAGCGGGCAGGCGGGCGTCAAGCGTTGAATGGGCGGCCGCCCGCATTCTTTTTGAAGCGTCTCAAGCGGCTGAAACCGGCGCTTTCGCTTGTGGAAAATCAACTGCCTTTTCGCCGGTGCGTTCGGTTTTGTGGATCCAGCCGCCCCCTAAAACCCTCGCGGTTTCGTCGTCGCCGTCAAAGAAAACACAGGCCTGACCCGGCGCAACACCGGTTTCTCCATTTGCAAGGTCCACAAAGGCCTTGCCGTTCAGGATTCGGACCGTTGCCGGAGCCGGTGGGCGGGTGGAGCGAACCTTGGCAAAGACTTCGATTTCATCGCCTTCATCCAATGGCTGATCGCCGATCCAGTTTGTCTCGCGCAAGAGGATGGTCCGGGTCGCCAAAGCCTCTCTAGGACCGACAACCACGCGCCGGTCGTCTGCTTCGAGCCGGACCACATAGAGCGGCTCCCCGGTGGCCACGCCAATGCCGCGCCGCTGGCCGATAGTGAAATGTATGATCCCTTCGTGCTGGCCCAAGACACGTCCGTCCATGTGAACAATATCGCCAGGCTCAGCCGCGTTGGGACGAAGTTTGCGGATTACTGCAGCATAGTCGCCATCGGGCACGAAACAGATGTCCTGGCTGTCGGGCTTGTTGGCAACGGACAGTCCGAATTCGGCTGCAAGCTCACGCACTTTCTCCTTCGGCATGCCTCCGAGCGGAAAGCGCACGAAATCAAGCTGCTCCTGCGTTGTTGCAAACAGAAAGTAGCTCTGGTCGCGGTCAAGATCCGTCGGACGGAAGAGCGCCCGCTTGTTGCCCTTCTGGGACGAGCGCACATAGTGCCCGGTGGCAAGAGCGTCCGCTCCGAGGTCGCGCGCGGTCTTTAGCAGATCGGTGAACTTGACCGTCTGGTTGCAGGATACACACGGGATCGGCGTCTCACCGGCAATATAGCTATCGGCGAACCGGTCCATAACCTGTTCCTTGAAACGGCTTTCATAATCCAGCACGTAGTGCGGGATCCCGATCTTTTCCGCAGCCCTTCGTGCATCGTGAATGTCGACGCCGGCGCAGCAGGACTTTGCCTTTGCCACGGCAGCGCCGTGGTCATAAAGCTGCAGTGTGACGCCAATGACGTCATATCCCTCTGCCTTCATCAGTGCCGCAACGACTGAGCTGTCGACGCCACCTGACATGGCGACCACAACACGCGTGTCTTCTGGGCGGCCGGGAAGATCCAGACTGTTTCGCATCAATTCAACTTCCAGAAGTTCTGGCGGATCAACCTGGCTGGCACAGCATCATGCCACTAGGAGCGGTCCCGGTTTCCACTTCAGGTTCCGCCGGCCGCTCAGATCCTTTGTCATTTCAAATTCGGCGGCACTATACAGATAAGCCAGGTGTCTGCCAATTGCATCCCTTGCATGGCAGGCACGCTTTGCCGGATCGGCAAAGCTTGCCGCCTTCTTTTTCGTTCTTAGTGCAAGGGAAAACACTTTAAGTCATATTTTTCAATGTCTTGTCGGGCTGTTCGAAACTGGCCCGGTGCTTGCTTTCAATTCGGTGACGAAATGTGCCTGCCGTGGCGGGCGAACGAATTGGGGGCAAATGTGCTGCCATTTGGAATGACGAATGATGTTTCAGCCAGTGCTCTGGCTGCTGGTGCAAGCAGCCTGGGGGCTCCGGCACAAATGCCCGGCGCGGGGGGCAAGGTCTCGAATTTTGCGCGGGAACTTGGAGCGCTGGATGCCGGCGATGCCACGCCAGAGGGGCAGCCCGTCGGTCCCGTAGGCCGATTTTCCCTGCTTGAAGTGGATGTCGCAGGTGATGCGGCGGAGGGCATAAAGGTCCCCTCGCTGGTCGGCGCTGCAACAGCACCGCCTGCCGGAGATGGTTCGGGCCTTGTGAATGATGCACTGGACGCGCTTGACGAAGCTGATGGCAATGTATTGCCGGCCGAAGCAACTGAGATACAGCCGGGGCAGGAAGCATCCTCAGAGGACCTGCCGGCAAATGAAGATAGAGCTGCCGACCCGCTGTTGGCGCTGTCAACTCAGCCGTCCGCGGAGACAATTCTGAATGCGCTTTCGCCTGACAAGGTTGTGTCTGACGCAGCCCTGGCAGGTGGCTTGGCAAATCATGACGCGAGCCGCGCCGATCGGGTGGCGGTTGGCAATGCAGGTGTTTCCGGACCGGTGAGTGGTCTGCCGGCTGGGGCAGCACCAGTTTTCGGCGCGGGTTTGCCTGAAGCCGGTCGTCCGATGTCAAGCGCGGTTGGTCAGGCCGGGTCCGCAGCGCCGCTGCAGAGCGGTCAGGCTGCAGCTGATGCAGGGCAGGGTGTCCTTGTGCCCGTTTCGACAAACACGCGTCGTTGGCAATCCGAATTGCCGGAAGAGCTTCGAGCCTCCACTGTTGGCACGGCGCAAAAGCAAGCCCATCAGCAGCAAGGTCTTCCATCCACAGTGCCGCCGGTTTCCGCTGCCGCGGCGGGTGAAGGGGACCTGATGCCGGCTGGTGCCGCTGTAAAAGAAGGTGGGCTTGAAAAGGGGCCGGCCGGGGAATTGGCTCACACGGCAGGAGAGGCGACAAAGCAGCTCAGCACCACCAGTGCACCCGCTGCCTCCAATGATGACGGTGCAAAGCAGCTGAAAACTCTGCCCAGGGATGGAGCAGCGCAGAATTCGGTGCTGGCGACACAGCCGGTTGCCGGAAGTCAGGCCAAGGACATTGGAATTCCGTCCGGACCGGCTGACGTGTCTCCTCAGGCCGCGGCAACAGCCAAGGGTCTGAAGGGCAGTGATGCCCTGGTGCAGCCGGATGGCGAGGTGTCTCCTCAGGCTGGCAAGGATACCGCCAGGTCGATTGCCGATGCCGGACCTGATGTGAATGCAGATACTTTGAGAGAAAGGCTGGCTGCAGCAAACACGGGTGCTGAGGCAGGGCTCCGTCCGGAGGCTCGTCTGGCAAATGTCACGCTGCCAGCTGCCGCTGCTGCTCTGCCCGCAGGTTTAACGACAGAAAAGCCGGATCTTTCATTGGTCACTGCTGACCTGAGCTTGAGCAGCGAAATCGGGTCGGCGACCGTAAGGGGCGGCGATCTGACCGGTGCAATGCGTACCGAAAGCCTGCAGACGCCCAATCAGGCTCAATCGGCACAAGTCGCCTCCCAGGTGGCTGCGGAAATTGCCCGAAATCTGAAAAACGGCCAGACCCGTTTCCAGATGAGGTTCGATCCGCCTGAGCTCGGGCGGGTTGAAGTGAATATGAAGGTGGGGTCTGACGGAAGCGTGCAGGCACACCTGATCGTTGAGAGGCCGGAAACTCTCGATATGTTCATGCGCGATCAACGTGGCCTTGAACGCGCTTTGGAAGCAGCAGGTCTAAATCCGGATTCAGACAATCTGCAGTTTTCTCTGAAGCGTGATGGCGAGCAGCAATTTGCCTCCGGAAACGGTCAGGGTGAACAGTCCGCAGACCGGCAGGATGCAGACGGAGCGGAAGCCATAGAGATGGAACCTGAAGTCGAGGACATCGTGCGCATGACGCTTGCGCAGCAGCGCGGTGGTCTTGATCTGAAAATCTAAGGTGGGGCGGGAATGCGCTCCAGGAGCTGAGAATGACAGTAATTTCTTCTTCAACGTCGACGACCGCTGAAAGCGCCAGTACGTCGAGCCAAAATGGCTTGATGGCGAATTATGAGCTGTTTCTGAGCATTCTGACAACGCAGATCCAGAACCAGGACCCGCTCGATCCGATAGATTCAGCTGAGTACACGAGTCAGCTGGTTCAGTATTCCAATGTCGAACAGTCAATTCAGCAGAACAAGAACCTTGAGAGCATCATAGCATCGCTGGAATCCAACCAGAGTATGAGCTATGTCAGCTATATCGGGAACGAGATCACCGCAGATGCGTCCAGTACCTTGTTGTCCGGCAGTGCCGCCAGCTGGGGGTATGAACTGCAGGAAGACGCTTCAGGCAGCTTTGAGATCCGCAATTCAAGCGGTGATCTTGTGTATAGCGGCGAAGTTGAGCTCAAGGCTGGATCGGGCACATTCAACTGGGCCGGGCAGACCGATACGGGAGGCGACGCGGCTGATGGCGTTTATTCGATCTCGTTCGATTTGAGGGATGCCAACAGTCGTCCGGAAAAAGTCACGACCGCAGTCTCGGGCATTGTCGATAGCGTCGACTGGTCAAGCGGTTCGGCGGTTCTGAGTGTTGATGGGCGCAGCGTTCCTGTCTCGTCGGTGCTCTCGGTGTCCAGTCCAAGCTGATACCGGTTGAACCTTCTCTGCCCAACCTGAAATCGCACTGTAGTTCCGTCAGTCGCTCGACCGGACACGCGCCCATGTGTCCGGTAAAGGCTGCTTCCTTGCTTCAGAAAAATTATAAATGCCATCTCGGGGTCCTGATGCGATTTGCGTTGGTTAACCGGATTGCGTTGCAAATTGCACGAGATAGTAATTATGGTTAATAAAACCATATTCATTAGTTAAGCTATTGAATGATTATCTTTGTAGAATCCTAAATATCATTCACTAAATTTAGATTCTATAGTTAATAAAAACACAATTTTGCTTTAGGCGTTTGTTAAGCGTCGTCATGTAGTCTCATTCGAACCTTGGTCATGGTTAGTGTGAGAGTACAATGACCGAACATATTCGTTCGCGTGTAAAATATGTCATAGGGCCTGACGGTAGTCCGCTTACCATAGCAGACTTGCCTCCGACCTCGACAAAGCGGTGGGTCATCCGCCGCAAAGCCGAAGTAGTAGCTGCCGTTCGCGGGGGTCTGCTATCCCTTGAAGAAGCCTGCCAGAGATACACTTTGACGGTAGAGGAGTTCCTCTCCTGGCAAAGTTCCATTGAGAAGCACGGTCTTGCCGGGCTGCGGGCAACGCGGATCCAGCAATACCGAGCCTGATCCTCAAGGCGCATTATAATATCCGGGCACGCAAGTGGCGTGCTTGAAGAAGGTCGGCTGTGCCGGCCTTTTTTGTTGATGATTTGATATTGCCGTTTTGACGGAACTTATCCAAAAATTAATAAAGTAGGCAGTTTTTCCCCACTTCTGTCGCATTTTGCACATGCCATTTCCGCAGAAAGCCGCCAATTCGTCGCTTTGGCGACATAATCGTTAACTGCTTGTTAACCATCTGGGCGGCAAATTTTGCCCATCAGGAGTGTGGTGTGTCGAACCGACTCCAACAATAACAGTTTTAGACAATGCTTCAGATGCGGGCGGGCACTCGTGAACGGACTGATTGAATTCATAAAAGCGTTGGGACCAGCACGTATTGCTGCCATGGGTGCAGTGGCGGCGATCCTGATCGGCGTTTTCGCATTCATTATTTTCCGTGTTACCTCTCCCCAAATGACGACGCTCTACAATGAGCTGGCCCTTGAAGATTCAGCGGCTATCGTCACTCAACTTGAAAGTCAGGGCGTTCAATTCAAACTCAGCCGTCAGGGTGCGACCATTCTCGTGCCAAAGGAGCAAGTTGCGCGTTTGCGGATGCAGCTTGCCGCGGAAGGTCTGCCAACGGGTGGCTCGATCGGTTATGAGATTTTTGACCGTACCGATACTCTGGGTGCCACCAGTTTTGTCCAGAACATCAACCACTTGCGTGCGATGGAAGGCGAGTTGTCGCGAACCATCGGCTCGCTCGACCGTATTCGCGCAGCCCGTGTTCACCTGGTAATTCCGGAGCGGCAGCTGTTTCAGAAAGACCGTCGTCCGCCTTCGGCATCCATCGTATTGAGCGTGCGCGGCGCGCTCGGTCCCGGCGAGATCCGCGCTGTGCAGCATCTGGTCGCGACAGCCGTTGACGGGCTTGATCCGGATCGCGTCTCCATAGTCGATGAAGCTGGCCGGTTGCTGGCATCCGGCGTCGGCAATGACGAAGACGGCATGCTGACCGCTTCACTGCAAGAGCGTAACCAGGCGGTCGAAGGGCGTTTGCGCAATCAGGTGGAAGAGATCCTGAATTCGATCGTCGGTCCGGGGCGCGCACGTGTTCGGGTAAATGCCGAAGTCGACTACAACCGTTTAACCGAAACGACCGAAACCTTCGATCCGGAAGGGCAGGTCGTCCGGTCCACTCAAACCAAGGAAGAGGCGAGTTCGGCAATTTCCCGGAACGGGCAGGTTACGGTCGGAAACCAGCTGCCGCAGGGCGAAGGTGATGTCGGTCAGGCCGGCGACCGCGATACCACCAGTGTTACCGAAGAGGTCGTAAACTACGAAATTTCGCGCTCCACACGGACCGAGGTTATCGAAGCCGGTCAAATCAATCGTCTTTCCGTCGCAGTGCTTGTTGACGGCACTTACCAGCCTGACGGCAATGGAAACAATGTCTATACGCCGCGTTCGCAGGAGACGCTGGACCGGATTGCAGTGCTTGTGCGTTCCGCCATTGGCTTCGACGAAGAGCGCGGTGACCTTGTCGAAGTCGTCAACTTGCAATTCGCACTGCCGCCGCAGGAGGATCTGCTGGCCGAAAGTGACGGTCTTTTCGACTTCACACGCGATGACATCATTCGTTTCGCAGAACTTGGTGTTCTTTTCCTGATCGCGGTTCTTCTTCTTCTCTTCGTGGTTCGCCCTCTGCTGCGCCGCATCGTGACGCCTGAGGAAAAACAGCCTCAAGAGCTGATGATTGGTCCGGATGGCACGTTGGTGGTGGAGACCGATGTTCCGCAGGAGGATGACCCTGAAGACGAGTTTGTCATTGAGTGGCTTGAACAGGCCAAGCAGGAAGGCGCGATGCAGGCAAGTTCGATCGCCAAGGTGGGCGACATGATCAAGGATCACCCAACCGAGGCGGTCAACATCGTCCGCGGCTGGTTGGATGAGCAGGCGGCCTGAGCGTGAGCGATCAACTCCAACAACAGCTTCAGGTCAGCTTAGACGAGGACGACCGCGAACTTAAAGGCGCGGAACGTGCAGCTGTTCTGTTGCTGGCACTCGGCGAGTCCCACGGTACGCCGATCTGGTCGAAGCTGGATGAGATCGAAGTTCGTCAGGTTTCGGCTGCAATGGCCAATCTCGGGCCGGTCACACCGAACATGCTGGAAGATCTTTTCAAGGACTTTGTCCGCAGGGTCAGCTCAAAGGGAGCCTTGACGGGCAACGTCGATGCGACGGAGCGGTTGTTGGCGAACTTTCTGCCCGGCGACAAGGTCAGCGTCATCATGGAGGAGATCCGTGGTCCTGCCGGGCGCAACATGTGGGAGAAACTCTCCAATGTGCAAGAAAATGTTCTGGCCAACTATCTGAAGAACGAATACCCGCAAACTGTGGCGGTGGTTCTTTCCAAGATCAATTCAGATCATGCCGCACGGGTGCTTGGCATCCTACCCGAGGAACTGGCTCTTGAAGTGGTCAGCCGCATGCTGCGCATGGACGCCGTGCAAAAGGAAGTTCTTGAGAAGGTCGAACAGACCCTCAGGGTAGAGTTCATGTCAAACCTGACCAACACCTCCAGGCGCGACAGCCACGAGATGATGGCCGACATCTTTAATAATTTCGACAGACAAACGGAAGCCAGGTTCCTTGCGGCGCTTGAAGAAGACAACCGTGAAGCCGCCGACCGCATCAAGACGTTGATGTTCACTTTCGACGATCTCCTGAAACTCGACGCGGCAAGCTGTCAGACACTGCTGCGCCACGTAGAAAAAGATCAGCTGGCGATCGCCTTGAAGGGATCGACCGATACGGCGCGCGACTTCTTCTTCAGCAATATGTCTTCACGCGCGGCCAAGTTGCTTCAGGACGATATGGATGCGCTCGGACCAGTAAGGCTGCGTGATGTCGACGAAGCTCAGACGAGCATGGTGAACAAGGCAAAGGACCTGGCGGCGAAGGGTGAGATCATGATCTCCAAGTCCAAGGGTGACGACGAGATTATCTACTGATGCAGCAGCCGGTACGAACTTACGACAGAATGGGAAGCATGACGAACCCGTCGAAATTTCTCTTTGACATGGACTTCGCCGCCCAGGAGGAGGAGCCGGAGATCGTTGCTCCGCCTGAGCCGGAAATCCCGAAGATTCCTGTTACTCAACATGAGGAAATTCTGGAGAAGGCCAGGGCACAGGCATTCGAGGAAGGCCGGATAAAAGCGCTTCAGGATTTGCAGACCAAACAGGAAACCCTGCTGACCGAAGAAGTGAATCGCCTTGTCGTTGCCGTCCGCGAAGTCGTGTACTCACTGGACGAACAACAGGCCGCACGTGAAAAAGACGCTGTCGGCCTCGCATTTCTTGTGGCTAGACGACTGTGTGCCCATCTGATCGCACGTCAGCCGCTGGCCGAAGCTGTGGCATTGGTGTCAGAATGCCTGGGTCCGCTTCGCAAGGCGCCTCATCTTGTGATCCGCATTGCGGAAAAGGATGTTGAGGCGCTGAAGTCGAAAGTGGATCCGATTGTCCATGAAAAGGGTTTTGAAGGCCGCCTTGTCATTTTGGGGGAACCCGAAATCGGCCGGGGTGATTGCCATATCGAATGGGCGGATGGGGGTATTCGGCGCGACCGGAAAGCTCTTGAAGCTGAGATCGACACTTCGATCCGGTCTTATTTGAGGGCCCGCGGCACCCCGAAGAAGGCACAAGTGTCCGACACGTCGGCGGGGAAAGGGACTGACGTATGAGTGACGAGCAGATAGGCGAAGAGCAGGAACACAGCATTCCGCTCGACGAGTTGGAAGCACCGCAACGCAGTCTTGAACAAGATGAAGTGCATGCTCCCCAATCCGCGGCCGATCTCGAGGCCGTTTTCGACGTGCCCGTTCGAATTTCTGCGGTGCTCGGGCACTCGCGCATGCACGTCTCCGATCTCTTGAAGCTGGCATCCGGAACCGTTCTGGAACTGGACCGCAAGGTTGGCGAGGCGATTGATATCTATGTGAATGACCGGCTTGTGGCACGCGGCGAGGTTGTCCTTGTGGAGGACAAGCTCGGTGTGACCATGACCGAAATCATCAAGACGGATCGATAGGAAAAAAGCAGATGCGTCTCTTAATTGTCGGAACACTTGGCGGACAGCTGACGACAGCATCGAAAATTGCGATGCAGGGCGGTGCGCAAGTCACCCACGCTGACGATGTGGAGGGCGCCTTGAAAGTCCTCAGGTCCGGGCGGGGCGCCGATCTCATGATGGTCGAGGTCCACCTCGACATTGCCGGTCTGATTACAAAGCTGCAGAACGAACGGGTTCATATTCCGGTTGTCGCCTGCGGCGTCGAAACGGATGCACAGGCTGCGGTTTCGGCCATTCGCGCCGGCGCCAAAGAATACATTCCGCTGCCACCGGATCCGGAAATGATCGCAGCGGTCCTGGCAGCCGTCGCGCAGGAGCGCGGTGACCTCATTTACCGTGACGAAGCGATGGCCAATGTTGTGAAGCTGGCCGAGCAGGTAGCGCCTTCGGAGGCATCTGTGCTGATTACCGGCGAAAGCGGAACCGGCAAGGAAGTCATTGCACGACACGTTCACAAGTGCTCCAACCGCACGTCAAAACCGTTCATTTCGATCAACTGCGCGGCGATCCCGGAACATCTTCTGGAATCGGAGCTGTTCGGGCACGAAAAGGGAGCCTTCACGGGAGCCGTAGCCCGCAGGATCGGCAAATTCGAGGAAGCCGATGGCGGTACCCTGCTTCTTGATGAGATTTCGGAAATGGACGTGCGCCTGCAGGCCAAACTGTTGCGGGCCATACAGGAGCGGGTCATTGACCGGGTTGGCGGCACGCGTCCTGTTCCGGTCAATATTCGAATTTTGGCGACATCCAACCGGGATCTTGCCGAAAGCGTCCGCCAGGGCCAGTTCCGCGAGGACCTTTTGTTCCGGTTGAATGTGGTGAACCTGAAGCTGCCTGCGCTGCGTGAACGCCCAGCAGACATCATGGAACTGGCGCTGTTCTTCATCAAGCACTATTCGGAAGCCAACGGTGTTCCGCAACGCAATGTCTCGGGTGAAGCGCGACAGGCCCTGATGGCCAATCCCTGGCCGGGCAATGTGCGCGAACTTGAAAACACAATGCACCGGGCTGTCCTGCTGGCATCCGGCCCGGATATAGGCGTTGAGGCGATCCGCATGCCGGATGGTACTCCGCTCGCCATATCCAGAAACCCTGCGGAACGTGCCGCGCAAACAGCAGAAGCGGTTACCAGATCGTTCGTCGGTCGCACTGTAGCAGACGTTGAACGGGATCTCATTCTGGACACGTTGGATCATTGTCTAGGCAACAGAACCCATGCTGCGAAAATCCTGGGTATTTCCATCCGTACGCTTCGCAACAAGCTGAACCAGTATACCGACGAGGGCGTCAGCGTACCAAGCCCCGGCGAAGCGCGAGCCTGAGAATTCGAACAGGCATTTGTTGATTGAACATCGGTGTTTCAAAGCTTTGGATCAGAAGCACTTTTAAGGAACCGGAATAAGAATGTCGGACACGGCAGCAGGCGGACAAGGCGGACCGGGCGGGCCCGCACCGGAGCAGAAGGCGGCAACACCCCAGACGGGTGGCCACTTCGCGGGCTTTCCGAGCATGCACGAGATGATCGACACCCTTCGCAAGGGTGATGTCGGGCTTGCCACCGGCATTCTGGTTATTCTGACACTTCTGATCCTGCCGATGCCACCGGTCATGCTGGACATGTTTCTGGCGGTGTCGATCATCTTCTCAGTCCTGATCCTCATGACCGGGCTGTTCATTCAAAAGCCTCTGGAATTCTCATCCTTCCCGACTGTGCTTCTAATCGCGACGATGTTGCGACTTGGTCTCAATATCGCCTCGACACGGTTGATCCTGGCCAACGGTCATGAAGGAACGTCAGCGGCCGGCAATGTCATTCAGTCCTTTGGCAACCTTGTCATGGGCGGTAATTTCGTCATCGGTATCATCGTCTTTGCGATCCTGGTGATTGTGAATTTCGTCGTTATTACAAAAGGCTCGGGACGTATTGCAGAAGTGGCTGCGCGGTTCACCCTGGATGCAATGCCCGGCAAGCAGATGGCCATCGACGCTGACCTTTCGGCCGGTCTCATCGATGAAGGCGAAGCCAAATCCAGGCGTAAGGCGCTTGAGGATGAAAGCTCTTTCTTTGGAGCCATGGATGGTGCATCGAAGTTTGTGCGCGGTGATGCGATCGCCGGCCTGCTCATTACGTTTATCAACATACTTGGCGGCATTTTCATCGGTGTCGCGCAGATGGAACTGTCGTTCTCCGAAGCCGCCAACAACTACACACTTCTGACCATCGGTGACGGTCTTGTGTCGCAAATCCCGGCGCTGATCGTGTCGACTGCTGCCGGTCTTCTGGTGTCGAAAGCAGGTGTGCACGGTGCGGCAGACAAGGCGCTGACCAGCCAGTTCACGGGTTATCCCAAAGCACTCGGTATGTCGGCCGCTGTCATGGTGATCCTGGCGCTTCTTCCGGGTATGCCCATCGTGCCGTTTTTCGGTCTCGCAGCGGTCGCCGGGTATCTGGCGTTCCGGATTAGCGCGAACAAGAAACAGGCGGCCGTCAAGGTTGCCGAGAAGAAAGCGATTGATGCGGCTCCCAAACCACCGCCGGAGCCACCGATTACCGATGCGCTCAAGATGGACGAACTCCGTATCGAGCTGGGTTATGCACTGCTGCCGTTGATCAACGGAAAAGCGCAGAACGATGGCGATGTTCTTACCGAACAGATCAAGGCCCTGCGCCGCCAGGTGGCCGGCGACATGGGCGTGATCATGCCGCCTGTGAGAATTCTCGACAATATTCAGCTTGGCGCGAACGACTACGTCATCAAAGTCAAGGAAGTTGAGGCCGGGCGCGGCGTTCTCTATCCCAACCATTTCATGGTCATGGATCCGGCTGGCGGCCAGGTCAAGCTGCCGGGAACACACACGACCGAGCCGACTTTCGGATTGCCGGCAACCTGGGTTGAGGCGCAATACCGTGAAGATGCCTCGTTGCGCGGCTATACAGTGGTCGATCCCGCGACAGTTTTGTCCACCCACCTTACCGAAACGATCAAGGCCAATATCAGCGAGTTGCTCACTTATGGTGATGTTCAAAAACTGCTGAAGGAACTGCAAGGTGAACAGGCCAAGCTCGTTGAGGATCTTGTGCCCTCGCAGATTACTGTGTCCGGCCTGCAGCGCGTGCTGCAAGCGCTGCTCAATGAGCGAATTTCGGTGCGCGATCTCGGCACGATCCTGGAGGGCGTGTCGGAAGCCACCGGCATGACGCGCAACACGGACACAATCGCAGAGCACGTTCGCATGCGGCTGGGTAGACAGATTTGTGCAGCCAATCTTGCACCTGGCGGATATTTGCCGCTTGTCGCCTTGTCGCCGCAATGGGAGCAAGCGTTTCTGGAATCGATTGTCGGTGAAGGCGATGATCGTCAACTCGCCATGCAGCCCAGCAAGTTGCAGGAGTTTGTCGGAAAAGTGCGGGATGCTTTTGAAGAAGCTGCTCAGCAGGGCGAGGTGCCCGTGCTTTTGACATCGCCGCAAACCCGGCCTTTCGTCCGCTCCATCGTCGAGCGTTTCCGGGCACATACGACGATCATGAGCCAATCGGAAGTGCATCCGCGCATCAAGTTGAAGACCATCGGTTCGATCTGATCGGGCTCTCGGAGCGAAAGCCCGATCACGCAATTGCCTCGTATTGATTGACCCTGTCAGAGACAGGGAAGGAGATCCTGTTCGAAATAGGGTTTCTGATTTCTCCAGAACATGTAATCGACTTTCAGGAAGTCCTTGGCGAAGGCATGGAGGATAGGCACTATGTTTTTTCGCTCATGGAGGACCTTCAGCGTATTGGTTTCACCAATGTAGTTTCCATCCTGGACCGCTATTCCAAGAGGGGTTGAATAGGATCGTTCGTGCATCATCGCCAAGGCATGGTTCAACTGACCCTTCCGGGTGTAGATCAGGTCCGGGGCACCAAGGCCGACTTTCGTTTCTTCGCCGAATTCGTACAGTCCGCTCAAGTATCCCTGATCTTCCCATGGACGCCACTCGCCGGGCATGAAGTTGGCGTAGAGCATCACGGTTGAAGTTCGAAAGGCCGATTTCAAAGCGCGCATATTGGTCTTCAAGCTGCTTGCGTAGCCAGACGCGGAAAACGAAGCATCTGTCTCAGAACTGATGCCGATCGCGGTCTCCTGAAGATTTAACCCTTCGATCTCGCCGTCGAACTCTTCACCGAGTGCCTTTAGAAGTGCTGCAAATCGATCCTGCACGGCCTTGTTCCAGCGTTTTGCGACCCAGCCTTCCAGTTCGCCCTCATCCGTATATTGGGGAGAAACACCGCCGTCGAACCGGGAGGACAGGAGATAGTTTGGGACAGGCTTGAAATGCGGTGAAAACGAAGCGTCCTGCAATTGCACGAAGAGCTTTTTCCCATGGGCAGCCAAATAGACGAGGTCGTCTTCTATGGCGGAGAAATCATACCGCCCTTGTGAAGGCTCCAGCTGTCTCCAGGAATACATGATTTGCGCTCCGGAAAGCCGATCGTTCTTCAAGAGGGGGTGGTCTCTGATCGAACCGCGATCGCGCGCGAAATAGACGAAGTGCGTGATGTCATCGGTTTCAAGCGGACAAGAAGCGCTTGAATATTCCTTATAGGAATTCAGATACTTCTCACTGGGATTGGCCGATGTCTGACTGATCGTGGCACCAATGAAAAGACTTGCGATTGCAATCGCAGCTGCAGAAAACTGAGCATTCATGAAGTTCGCCTTGCGTGGATTGTCGCTCTTTGAGCGTGACTTGGACGCTTTGGACAATACTCGCGATGTCTGACGTCTACGGCATTGCTGTTGCGCATGTCAGGTGCAGATTTGGTGCAGGTAGGAGGTCGGATTTAGGTTCGATTTTCAGGCAGACCGTCAATGGGAAATGCTATCCGGAAGAGCGCGCCACCCGGAGACGGCACTGCCTCAATTTGAGTGTCATATCGCTCAAGAATGGCATTCACGACTGAAAGGCCAAGACCGGTCCCGCCGTTATCGCGCCGGGTCGTGTAAAAGGGCTCCGTCAACCGCTTCATATCCTTGTCTTGAAAACCTTCGCCATTGTCCTGAATCTCAAGCACATTGTCCCGCCAGACAATCCTAAACTGATCCGCCCCGTGGCCGACTGCATTTTGTGCCAGATGTGCAAAAACCGTCTGCCCGTGTATGAGGGACAGCGGCAGAATGGCATCAACCGGTGTTGTGATGATCCGCAAACCGGGTGAATCCGGCAGCATGTCGGCCAACTTTGCAGGCGTTCCGCGCATTTGTTGACGCAGTCTCGTGATGTCCCGAAGCTGATTTAAGAGCTTTTCCATTCGTTGCCCCTGGACCTTCAGGGTTTGAAGCAGTTGCCTGCGTGAGGCGTCGGGAAGAGAGCTTTCTTCGAGTAGCTCGGAAGCAGAAATTATTGCTGTCACCGGAGCTTTCAACTCATGTGTGACATGTGTTGTGTAGGTGCTTATTTCCGTTGATCGTTCCGAAAGGGTCTTTGCCATTGAAACAACGGCGTCACCAAGCTGAGCCAATTCACGTGTACCGTAGCGGTGCAAGTGATCTAGATTTTCCAGGTCCCCTCTTGCCAGCGCGCGTGCCCGGTTTCGCAGATCCATGATTGGTCTGGAGACCTGGCGAACCAGCAAAGCCCCAAGAACGGCGGCGCCGATAGCGGTCACAGCAGCAACGACGATAATTGAGAGCCACTCTTCAGAAAGATAAGCGCCCAACTCATCGGGTGTCCGGGACAGGTAGACAACACCGATCACGCGGTTTTCGCTGATCACCGGATAGGCAACAAACACCCTGAATCCGGTGCCTCGATTGAGACGAATGAAGGATGAAGACGTTTCGGCTCCGCTGCGCCATCTCAAAACCGCGCCTATTCCGCCATTGAGAGCTTCATTGACCTCGGTGAGTTCTGCGAAACTTCCCGGCGTGTCAGCATGCAAGTCCAAGCCTTTGTGATCGAGAAACAGGACATTTGAAAGCGTTGTGCGGCGCGCTCGGTTCGATAGAAGCTCAAGGTCTGTAGTAATCGCCAGGTGTCTCGGTCCGGGAGTGAGCACAACTGGCTTTGCACCAGGTCGAACCGGAAGAACCGTATCCCGTCGCAGGTCCAGTAACGGTTGAAATGTTCTTGCACGCGCGTTCCAGAAAACACGTTTTTGGGGGGCAAATAATAGCCGGGCATCTTCTCGCCGCCAGTCTCGCGTGTCGCTTCCTCGAAAGCGGCAGCGTAGGCGCTGGAGTAAATTGCCCCTTGTTGGATAAGGGATTGTTCGGTTTCGTGAATGAACCGGTTCACCCCCAATTTCAGGATCAGAATTGCAGTCACGGGCACTGCAAACATCACGCAACAGACCACGAGCACCACAAGCGACATGGGCGGTTGCCATCTCTGAGCCGACCAGGTCACTGTGTGCCTTGTTCAAGTCTGCAAATCCCCAGACGCAAACCGGCACCGCGGACGGTTCGAATGAGATCAGGACAACCAAGCGCAGCCGCCTTAGCTCTTACATTGCGTACGTGGCTGTCAATTGTCCGTCCTGACAGAACGCTGTTGCGACCATATATTCCTTCAATCAACGTGTTTCGGTCGAGCATCTTTTCCGGTTGTCGCATGAGCATTGCCAGCAAGGCGAATTCCGTTGCCGTCAGCGGAATTTCCATGGATCCAAGCCGGCACAAATGTGCCCGAGTGTCGAGCCGAATGTCTCCATGTTTCAGGAAATCCTCATCCGTTCCTTTGCCACGGCTGAGGATGGCTTTGATACGCAAGACAAGTTCGCGTGGAGAAAAGGGTTTTGAAACATAGTCGTCAGCCCCCAGTTCAAAACCAACCACGCGATCGACTTCTTCATCGCGGGCTGTCAAAAACAGGATAGGCACGCGCGACAGACTTCGAATGTGCCGGCAGCACTCAAAGCCGTTCATGACCGGCATACCGACATCCAGGATAACAAGATCGGGCATTCGTTGCTGCATCATGTCGAGCGCGAGCTGCCCGCTTGCGGCCTCAGTGGTGTTCATCCCGGCATTTTCCGCAGCTATCCGAACAATGCCGCGTATATGCGCATCGTCATCCACGATCAGAATGTTTGGCATCATGGCGAAACTCGTTAGGTCCCATTCTGAAATGGGGGCGATGGCGCAGCTTAGTGAAACACAATCTTGACTAGAATCAGGCCCGCTGGATAGCGATCGAATTCTCAGGATTGCAGCAATTGATTGTGGGTCAAGGCAGCGTTCGTGAAATGTGCCGTAGTTCCATGGTGTGACACCCGAATAATCCATATGGACTGGTGTCACAGGCGATGGTGCAAATGCTTATCGGCAATAGGAAGAAGCGTCAGATTTTTTCGTCAGACAATCACGTTGATGCGGGACATGACCGCGGTTGGGCTTGCATAGGCAGTGCCCTGACCTTGGTTTTGCATCAGGAAAACAGTGTTTGCCTGGCTCGCCTGAACACCGATATTGGTGAAATTGGTGGCGAGGTTGCGAAGTTCCTGCATTTTTTGAGTAGATGCCTGACGTCGTTTGGTCCAGGCCTTGTTGTAGTCTGACCAAGTCGATTTCCGTTGTGAACGGAACTTGTTGTGATAGTCGCGTTGGACGTAGTTTCCGACTTTGGGCATATTCGCATCTTTCCTGGATACCCTGCCAAGGTCTCAAGTCTTGGTTAACAGCCGGTTAATCCATCGCAATACGCGAATTGACCCCTTGGTGGGGACGCTCCCAACTGCTATTGGCGGATTGAAGACACGAGTTTCTGGAGGGATGATGACTGTCAAAGTGGCCGATATGGACGGCTATACGTATGTGCCGGATGGAAAGATCGCTTTTATCGTCACCTATCTGGAAATGCTTCGTGCACCGGAAACTCCTATTGCCGCGCCTCGAGATGATATCAGACTGCAGCGATGGACTGCGCCGGATCTTGACGACTATCGCGCTCTGTTCCGGCAGGTTGGCGAGGATTGGATCTGGTTTGGACGTCTGATCTATGACGATGACACTTTAAGCGAGATGCTCAGCGAGCCGACGCGGGAAAACTACCTGCCGCTTCGAAATGGAAAGCCAATCGGCACTCTGGAACTCGATTTCGCCAACCCAGAAGAGCCGGAAGTCGCCTATTTCGGGCTGGTACCTGAGGCAATTGGCGGCGGAGCAGGGCGCTGGCTTATGGCGCAAGCGGTCGAAATGGCCTGGGCACGGCCGCAAACCAAACGTCTTTGGCTCCACACCTGCACCGGAGACAGTCCGCAGGCCCTGAAGTTTTATATGTCCTGCGGCTACCGGCCCTACAAGCGCGCTGTTGAGATTGCCGATGATCCGAGGCTGCTGGGTCTTCACGGTAAAGAAAGAGCACCGCATATTCCGGTTATCGGCTAGCTGTTCCAGCCGTCTCGGCGCTCTTCGAATTTGAAGCGGATCACGCGCTGACCTTGACACGTTCCGGGAAGGCATTGGCGATCGACTGGCGGTTGGCATCGAGCACACCCCGTTCCGTGATCAACCCGGTGACAAGTCGTGCCGGTGTGACATCGAAAGCAGGATTGCCGACTGCAGAACCATCGGCGACGATGTTGATTGTCTCGATCGAACCACGATCGGTGCGGCCAGTCATCTGGCTGACTTCGTTGCCGGCGCGCTCTTCTATCGGAATTTCCCGTACGCCATCAGAAAGCGAAAAATCGATGGTGGGTGAGGGAAGCGCGACAAAGAAAGGCACATTGTTGTCTCTGGCCGCGAGCGCCTTGAGATAGGTGCCGATCTTGTTACACACATCACCGGTTGCTGTCGTGCGATCCGTACCAGTGATGACAATGTCGACCTCGCCATGCTGCATCAGATGGCCACCCGCATTGTCGACAATCACGGTGTGCGGCACGCCATGGTGGCCGAGTTCCCAGGCGGTCAGAAACGCCCCCTGGTTTCTGGGCCGGGTCTCGTCGACCCACACATGGACCGGTATGCCGCTATCATGAGACATATAGACAGGGGCTGTTGCCGTTCCCCAGTCGACAGTTGCCAGCCAGCCCGCATTGCAATGCGTTAGAATGTTGACCGGCTCGCCTTCACGTTTGGTTCGGGCAATGGCGGCAATCAATTCCATGCCATGCATGCCGATTGCCATGTTGATGGCAATGTCCTCGTCGCAGATATCGTTCGCCAGCGTAAAGGCTGCCTCCGTGCGCACTTCTGGAGCCACCTGAATGAGAGATTTGCGAGCCCGATCGAGCGCCCAGTGGAGATTGACTGCAGTCGGGCGCGTTTCCAGCAGGGCAGAACAAGCCGCGTGCAGGGCATCATCTGATGGGTCCGCGCGCATGGCCAAAGCAACGCCATAGGCAGCTGTTGCGCCGATCAGGGGAGCACCACGCACCTGCATCACACGGATTGCATGTGCAGCGTCCTCCATCGTGTGCAGTTTCACGATTTCAAATGCGTATGGAAACTTTGTCTGGTCGATGATTTCGACCGAAGCACCGTCTGCCGCAAGCCAGATGGTCCGATACTTCTTGCCGTCCACATTCATCGCAACGTCTCCTTGAACCTGGTGCGGATTGTTGTTGCATAACCCATGAACATGCCACGCGCCAGCACGCGCTTGCTGGCATCAGGGTTAAAAATCCCTTAAGCTTTGTTAACCATGTTCAGATCAATGCCGGTGGATAGCTGGTGGTAACGGCGTCAATGCTGTTTCGCTCCGAAATGAGTCGGTTAAGACTTGATTCACCAATCGGCAGAAGCACGGAGTCAGGCGCCTCATGTCTGAAATGCAGGATAACGTAGTTCCACATACGCGCATGCGCTCGTTGCGCGATGCTATCCGGAAAGTTCAGCTCGGTGAAGTCGAGCGGTCCGATGTGGTGGTTGAGCTGCAGGAAACAGAGCGGGCCCGGCTCGATATGCTGGCCGATGAACTCAAGGACGTCTTCAAGGAAATCCCGGCAGACGACGACCAGTTTTCGCTTCAGATCATTTCAGGCTCGACACCGCGTCTTTGGATAGATGCAACAAGTCATGTCGTGGTTGGCGGCGATCGCCGGACCTATAGGTTTTTGAAGGATACCCGTCTCGGCAGGGTGGTCATTCTGGAAACGGCCAATATCGATGACATGGCGGATTGTCTGACAGAGTATATCGCCGAGCGCGTGCTTGAACGGGAAAAGGCACTGGAAGGCGACTGGCTCAACAATCGTCTACGCCAGGTGGCGCTCGATTCCAAAGTGGTGCGCGTCAAGGAGAGCCGCACACCCTGGTTGTCCGTCATTGGGGCATTTGGAATTGGACTTGCGGCAGGCGTGATCGGGCTGGTCGCCTTCGCCTGGTTTGCAAATCCTCTTTAACGCCTGAAAAACGTCGTCTATCGGGCGTTCGGGATATTTATGTCCCTTTGTTCGAGCAGGCTTACCGGCTCGTGGGGAATATCGAAACCATGTTCCTCCATCCGGCAAGACCAGCCTTCATTTCGTTTTTCGATCGTGAACAAATTGTAGCGTGCCGGCCGGCTCCTGCCTCCCGGAGCGCTGGTCGCCGAGGGTACACCCACGACAGGAACGGGCCCGTGAGGGCCTTCGATCTCTTCGAAACTGTCTATGTGGGTGTGACCGTGCAGTATGAGTTCGGCTCCCGCTCTCTTGACGACTGCGCGCACGCGTGACGCATCTGAAAGTCTTTTGTGCCAGCGCGTGGCATGTTTGAAGGGCGGATGGTGCAACATGACGACCCGAAACAAGCCCTCGTTGCCGAGTTCTTCAAGAACGGCTCTCAATCGCTTGCTCTGTGCGCTGCCCACTCTGCCCGTTGCAAACCAGGGTGCACTGGCACGTCCTGTAGTGACGCCGATGAGCGCTATTTCACCGCGTTTGCGAACATAGGGAAAGGTTGCCCCGGACTTCGCCGACGGATCAGGCTCTTCGGTTGCCTGATCGCCGCACATATAGGGCCACCAGGCCGTTCGGGCCTTGCGAAATGCTCCGGGAACATAGGCGTCGTGATTGCCGGGAACGACAGATACCTTCGACGGTTCGCCGATCTCTTCCAGCCAGGCCCGTGCACCGGTTATCTCCAGCGGCAGCGCGATATTGACCAGGTCCCCGGTGACCGCAATGTGGTCAGGTTCCTGCGCTTTCATGTCCGTAACAAGCTGTTCCAGATAATTGGCGCCCATGATTTTTGATCGGTTCCGGTGCCAGTTCAGATACCCAAGAATGCGCTTGGAAAAGAGCTGGAGCAGCTTGGGATCCGGAAGCGGTCCAAGATGCGGATCCGAAATGTGGGCGAGCGTGAATTGCGACATGGGCGCGCATCTTCAAAGCAAAAGGCGCCGCGTCAAGCAAATAACGCAGCGCCTTTTCAAAAAGAAGTTTTTCTACGCCGGATCAGTTGCTCGTGAACGTGGTCAGAGCGGCAACAACGCGCGGATTGCTGAGATCTACAGCGGGTTTCCACTGATAGTTGGAGTGACGACGGCGGCGTTTGCCGAATAGAGCGTTCAACATCGGAGTTTCCTTCAGGGGTGAGGCGGCCGGAATTGCGCTGCCTTCGAAATCATCATCTTGCCTGATATATAGGCATTCGCAGTTGCGATGAGGAGCGTTATTCTGACTGGGCTGCCTTGCACGCAATGCATGGGTTAACAGGGGGTAACTGCATGGTTCGCGAAGCTGAACGCCGGGTTCAGTCCGGCTGGACGGGTCGGCATTGAATGCTGAAGGTCCTTTCCTACCTGCCTTCAGGCTGGACCAAGCGCATGATCCAGGCGCTCGGGCTTGTCCGAAATCCCTACACGCTTGGTGTGCGAGTTCTGGTTCTCGATGCGAAGGAGCGGATCCTGTTGGTCCGGCACAGTTATCTGGAAGGATGGTATTTGCCGGGAGGGGGCGTCGACCGGGGCGAAACAATGGTCGAGGCGGCATGCCGGGAAGTTCTTGAAGAGGCGGGTATCTCGACTTCAGGTGAACCTGTGTTGATGAATGTCTACCTGAACGAGGAAGCAACGGGCAGGGATCATGTCGGGCTGTTTCTTGTTTCGGAATGGACTGAAGCCGAAAACTTCCTGAGCCCCAACGCTGAAATCGTTGAAGCGGCCTTTTTGCGCCTCGAAATCTTCCGGCTGATGTCACCTCGGCAACCGTTCGTCGTATTGAAGAATGGCTGGCCGGCGAAGGAACCGCCGGCAGCCGCTGGTGAAATCATCTAGCGTCTTTCGGGCAGTATCATGCCGCGGCCTTCAACCTGTCGCGATTGTGCGGGGCCAGAAAATCAAGGTCCGGGCCGACGGGTACAATCCTCGTCGGATTAACACTTTCATGCGAGCCATAATAATGTTGCTTGATCGTCGGCATATCGACGGTTTCGGCAACTCCAGGCACCTGGTAAAGTTCCAGCAGATAGTTGGACAGGTTCGGATAGTCGGCAATGCGTCTGATGTTGCATTTGAAATGGCCAACATAGACAGCGTCGAAGCGCACCAGAGTGGTGAAAAGGCGCCAATCGGCTTCCGTTAGTTGTTCACCGGCAAGATACCGACGTGTCGAAAGTCGGTCTTCCAGGAAATCCAACGTATCGAACAACACCGTCACGGCCTCTTCATAGGCTTCCTGTGTCGTGGCAAAGCCGGACTTATACACTCCGTTGTTTAGCGTGTGGTAGATCCGCTCGTTGACTTCGTCGATCTCGGCGCGAAGCGCAGCGGGGTAAAAATCAAGTTTCGACCCGGTCAAATCATCGAACGCGGAGTTGAACATTCGAATGATTTCAGAAGACTCGTTGCTGACGATCGTATTTTGATGTTTGTCCCAAAGAATTGGCACCGTTGCACGGCCTGTATATGAAGGATCGGCTTTGGCATAGATGTTCCAAGCATATTTCGCCCCAGCCACCGGCTCGGTTTCGGCAAATTCCCAACCGTTTTCCAGCATCAGGGGCTGAACGGCGGAAAGCGATATGAGCTCGTCAAGGCCTTTCAGTTTGCGGAACACCATGGCGCGATGTGCCCATGGGCAGGCATAGGAAACAAAAAGATGATAGCGGCCTGCTTCAGCTTTGAAACCGCCTGTGCCTGTAGGACCAGCGGCACCGTCCGGTGTGATCCAGTTTCGAAATGAAGCATCCTTGCGCACGAATCGGCCACCGGTCGATTTCGTGTCGTACCACTGATCCGTCCAGACGCCGTCTACCAGCAAACCCATGTTCAACTCCTTTGTTTTCGCTGATGGATTAAGTCGTGCGTCCGACCGCAAAATCAATCGACTGAATGCTGTGTTCGGCAAGCGTGAACAATCTTCCGCATGGATGAATGGCAAAAAGCACTGGACCGGGAATGGCTTGCATGCTAACCGCTTTCCTCCATGAATTTGCAGCCGTCTCCGCAAAGGTCGACGGTCGCATGGCGAGACTGGGATCAATGACCACAGGTCTGACACTTCGACGACGAACCATCCGACGAGAATTCTCTCGTCCGCTTCGTCGCGTCTGACCAGATCCCGGATTTTCCAAGACAGATTGATAGACCGGTTTCTGGCAGCTGCGCTTTCTTGCAAGTTTGCCTGCCGGGAACCAATTCATGAAACAGACACCGTGGGTCATTCGGCCCGAAGACATCACAGATAACGATGCTATCGAAGCACTGCAGGCCGAAGCCTTCGGCCCGGGCCGGTTTGCGCGGACCGCGTTCCGCATCCGCGAAGGCGTGTCGCATCGGCCGGACCTCAGCTTCGTGGGGGTTGCCGGGTCGCAAGTGGCTGGGTCCATCAGGCTGTCCCCCATCCTTATCGGGGATGCTGACGCGCTTCTGCTTGGGCCGTTGACTGTCTCGCCAGATTTCAAGAACAGGGGGCTGGGCAAGTCTCTCATGCGCACGGCAATGGACGCTGCAGCCGCGGCCGGTGACAGGGTGGTTCTTCTCGTCGGTGACGCTCCCTACTACAGTCCATTCGGTTTTCAGCAGGTCCCGTTCGGCCGCGTGACGCTGCCTGGGCCCGTTGATCCCGCACGGCTGCTGGTAGCGTTACTGAACGATGGCGACATGCCCCACGGCGGTGCGCGCGGTCAAGAACCCTAGCGGCCCTCGCGATACCAGGTCAGTGAAATGGCCCCCAGAAGCACCGCCAGGCCCAGTAGCCCGATCAAGAGCGGGTAGCGGTCCACGCCGTTTAGAACACTGGCTTCTGTGGTCTTCAGGCCAATCCAGCCATTTCCGGCATAGCTGGCAGACTGCTGCATAGAGACCACACGCGGAACATCCAGATCGCCGCCAATATCCCGCAATCGTTGCGTTGCACCGCCGGTGGCTTCACTGATCGGATCAAGCAAATCGGCGGTCGAAAGTACATCGGTGTATTCGCGCGGGTTCTGCGGTCCGACGTGGATGAGGGTGCTCATATCACCTTCAGTCACGGTGAAGAGGCCAGTCTCCGTTACCGGTAGACTGCCGGTCCAAAGGCCGGGTTGTTGCTCGGTCAATGTGATGTCGGTCTGTTCGCCCGTCGGCGCAACGATCGTGGCATTGCTGACGCTCTCACCCAAAGTCTGACGCTCGACAATCAGTTCCGATCCACGCATGGAAACGCTGAGCGCTTCTTCCTCAAGGTCCGGTTCCTGCATCAGCCAATGGGCCAAGCGGCGCAACAGCGGCACATGCGGTCCGCCGCCTTCAAAACCGCGCGCCCACAGCCACACGTGATCAGAGAGCAGCATGGCGACACGGCCTTCACCCTCCCGGTTCAACACCAACAGCGGGGTGTCGCTTGGGCCCGACATCAGGGTCTGACCCTTGTCGAGTTCGGTATCGACCGCACGGAACCAGCGGCTCCAAGCCGGCGGATCCTGCTCCGAGCCTGGCAAACCACGCGTAACGGGGTGACGTTCGCCCAGCTCGGCCAGCGTGGCGTGATAGGGCTGTTCCAAAACGGTTCCTGTCGGACGGGCGGGCAGGATTGGTGCAAGCGGTGTCCGGTAGAGGCTTCCGCCTTCCGCATAGTCGGGTCCACCTGCCAGAAGCACTGCGCCACCATCTTGAACGTAGCGGGCAATGTTGTCGAAATAGAGCATCGGCAGTACGCCGCGCCGGACATAACGGTCGAAGATGATCAGATCGAACTCGTCGATCTTCACTGAGAACAGCTCGCGGGTGGGAAAGGCAATCAGCGACAACTGGTTGATGGGCGTGCCATCCTGTTTTTCAGGTGGCCGCAGGATGGTGAAGTGGACCAGATCGACAGAAGCGTCCGACTTCAACAGGTTCCGCCATGTGCGTTCTCCCGCATGCGGCGACCCGGACACCAGCAAGACGCGCAGATTTTCCCGAATGCCGTCAATCGTCACCACAGCTCTGTTGTTCAAGGTGGTCAACTCGTCAGCGAGAGGTTCGGCTTCGAATTCGAAGATGTTGTCGCCTCCATGGGCGATCCCGACAGGGATGTCGATCTTTTCGCCGGTGCGTGCTGTTCTTTCGGTGATGACATCGCCGTCGCGTTTGACGGTGAGGCGAACTGCATCACCCGGCCCGGTGCCTTGCCCCTGATCGACGACCGTCAGACTGACCGTCTGTTCCGATCCCACAAGACCAAAACGGGGTGCCTTGTCCAGAACGATACGGCGGTCGCGTTCGTCGGCGGTTCCGGTAATCAGACCGTGCACAGGTGCGTCAAAACCGAGCGAGGCGACGCTTTCCGGCAGATCGTGGATTTGCCCGTCGCTAATGATGATTGCGCCGCCGACCCTTTCAGGGGGAACGTCGGCCAAGCCGTTGGAGAGGGTCTGAAACAGTTCCGTGCCGTTGCCGGAGCCTGAGTTCCGGGCTTCCAGAACGCGCAAGTCGAAGCCGTTCAAGGCTTCAATCCGGTTTTGAATTTCTGCCGCCGTCTCGTCGGTTGTTGTCTCGCGTCCGGCCAGACGCTGGCTCTGGCTTTTGTCAACAACGAGCGCAACAACGCTGGAAAGCGGTTCGCGGTCTTCTCGCTCGATCGCCGGGTTGCCAAGCGCCAATAACAGCAAGGCCATTGCGATCCCCCGAAGGACCCAGCCTCGCAGGCTCAAGAAGCCGGAAAGGCTTGTGAGCAGAAGTGTAATGACGGCACCGGCAATCAGGGCCCACAGAGGCAAAAGCGGATCGAAGGAGAGTGACCAGACCATCAGTGCTCGCGAGACCTCATTGTCCTAGCCGCTCTAAAAGAGCAGGGATGTGAACCTGATCGGCTTTGTAGTTGCCAGTCAGGCTGTACATGACGATGTTCACGCCAGAGCGGAACGCATAATCGCGCTGTATCGGATTGTTGGGAACCGTCGGATAGACGAATTCACCGCTGTCCGAGATAGCCCAGGCAGCTGCGAAATCATTGCCGGTGATCAGAATTGGCGAAACGCCGTCACCTGCCCGGACCGGCCGGTCACCACGAGTCGCGGTTTCTTCTAAACTCTCAACCCACAGGGGGCTGGTCGCGTAGCGACCGGGAAAGGTCTCCAGCAGATAAAAAGCCTTGGTCAGAACATGGTCCTGCGGCACGGGCTCAAGCGGTGGGACGTCGAGATCTTCCAGAATTTCCCGCAATTTCAGTGTGGCCGGTGTCGACCCGAAGCCGGTTGTCGAAGCGTTGATGTGATCGCGAGTGTCGAACAAGATCGTGCCGCCATTGCGCATGAAAGTATCAATGCGTGCGATGGTTTGGTCGCCGGGCTTGTCCATGGCTGGATCGATGGGCCAGTAAAGCAGGGAATAGAAGGCTAGCTCGTCGCGAGCAATATCGACCGCAGCCGGTGGTCCGGGCTCCAGAGCCGTTCTCTCCGCCAAAAACTGGGTCAAACCGGACAGGCCCGAAGCGCTGGCATCATCAATTTCGGGATTGCCGGTCAGAACATAGGCAAGGCGGGTATCAAGCGTTGATTCCAGCGCCTGCAATTCCGATGAGGTCGACTGGGCATGAGCGTTTTGCGGCGCAATCCCGGCAAACGAGATCGCGGCAAGTGCGGTGACGATCGCCAGACCGGCGGTCCGGTTCCGTAGGCCAACGCGAGCCAACCCACCGGCCAAAAGGAAAACTGCAATCGCATCCACGATCATGAGAAGAAAGACCAGTGTGAAGAAAAGGGACCTCAGATCGAATGGGTCGGAGGCAGGATAAGGCACGGCTTCTGCCCGTTCGCCGAGAGCTGTCAGATCAAGCGTTTCCAGGCTATCCTCGCGTTGCAGCAGATTGAGAGCCCTGAAACCGTCCTCTGTGCCGTAGAGGCCAGGAGGGGTGCGGCGGCTTGCCAATGCTTCCCGGAAAACCGTGCTATTTACCGGTGTGACTTCGACCGGCGGCGGACCGAAACGGCCGTATCCGTCCAGAAGACGCAGTGGAGGCAGAACACTCTGGCTTGGTTGTCCGTCTTCTGCCGTCTCCGAGGCCGCGGCCACATTGGATACGGCCAGGATCCGGCGCAACATGTTCAAGAACACGCCCGACAGGGGCAAATTCGACCACGTCGAATCGGCTGTGACATGGAAAAGGACAACACTGCCGGCTCCTACAGGAGCTGCAGTCACGAGCGGCGTGCCATCTTCCAGCATGGCCCAGGTTCTTTCCGGAAGTTCCGAAGTCGGCTCGGCGAGAACCTGGCGGGTCACGGTGACTTCTTCGGGCACCTTGAGGCCCGAGAAAGGTGATCCGTCGGGGAAGGCTGCCAGGTGCTGCGGCTGTTTCCAGGAGAGTGAACCGCCCAGTGACCGGTCACCGGCGCGAAGGCGGACCGGGATCAGGTCGTCACTGCCGCCAGCAGTGCGCGGGCCGGCAAAGCGCACCAGCGTGCCGCCGTTTTCAACCCAGTCGCGTAACGTGTCAGCGGTTGTGTCCGGAAGCCGGCCGACATCGGCAAGCACGAGCACGGATATGCCCTGATCGATCAGTCCTGGAACGGCTTCGGCAATATCCGCGTCGCGTGGGCGGCGAATGTCTGAGAAGGGTGCAAGCGCCCGTTCAAGATAATAGACGGGTGAGAGCAATGGCTGATCAAGATCGCCGGATTGTCCTGAAATCAGTCCTACTGTCCGGCGCCGCCAGCTGTCATCCACAAGTTGCACCGCACCAGCTGCGGCTTCGCCTGCAATCTCCACGCGCGCAATATCGTTTCGCAATTCGGTCGGGAGTTCAAATCGTGCTTCTGTTTCCGTTGCATCGGGTTCGAAGGTCGCCTGAACTTCGCCGAGCACCAGTCCCTTGAGATCAAGCGCTCGAACAGTGGCGGTTCCCACTTTCTGGTCCGGGTGCCTGACAACCTTGAGCGCCAGGGCCTCGGCATCGTTGGTAAGATCTTTAAGACCCATTGGCGTATCCAGCCCCGACATCACCGTCACAGGGACTGCGCCGATAATCTGCGCAAGATCCGACAAAAACGCGCCGTTGGTTTGGGTGTTGTCGGAAAGCCAGACTACCGCGCCAGGCGGGGTCTCTTGTGCAGACTTTCGCAAGCCGATGCTCAGTTCGCTGCGCCTTGGAGGATAGGGCCGAGGTTCCAGAGCCCGCAGCCTTTCAAGCGCACTCGCAGCTGCTTCCGGTACAAAGCTCTGGCCGGGACCATCGGCTGTTGCCGCGAAAAGCACGGGCTGTCCGTCCTGGGACGCGGTGTTGAGGATCTGTTCGGCGGCACTAACTTGTGCATCCCAGCCGTTTGCTGAAGTCCAACCATTGTCGACCAGCAGCCACAAAACACCATCCCCGGTCGCGACCGGTTCTGACGAACGCCAGATCGGCCCGGCAAGGGCAATGATCAAAAGCGCGGCCAGCAACAAACGCAAAAGTGTCAGCCACCACGGGCTGCGTTGAGGCGTTTCCTCGTGCTGATCAATGTTCAAGAGCAGCCGAGTGGGCGGAAACTGGATCTCGCGCGGGCGCGGAGGGGTGAGCCGCAAAAGCCACCAGATGACCGGCAGCAAGGCAAGGGCTGCCAGTATCCACGGCGCGGTAAACGTCAGGGGCAGGCCTGCAAACACGGCTCAGACGCCTCCTTTCTGCATCACATCAAGCGCACCGGACAGGGCGCTATGCAAAACCAGCAAAGGCTCGGATGCCGGCCGGTCGGTATGATGTAGAACATAGGTCCATCCGGCTCGCCGCGCCATATCCCGAATTTCCGCCCGATGGGCCTCCAACCGCTTGTGATAGTCCTCGCGCCAGTTTTCCGCGCGGCCTGCGGTCAGCCGGATGCCTTTCTCCGGGTCGGTAAACTCGATCCTGCCATCGAATGGAAAGGTCTCTTCAATTGGGTCGAGCACCTGAACCAAATGTCCGCGCGCGCCGGTGCTGGCCACTCTGGCAATCCATTCCGCAATCTCGTCTATGGGATCGAGGAAGTCTGAGACCAGAACCACATCGGCAAATCTTTTGATAGACATAGTGTCCGGAAGTGCCACGGGTTTAGAAAGGTGAGCGAGCGCATCTGCGAGACGTTCTGCCGCCCGCCGGTCCGAGAAGGGCCGCGTCAGACCGGGAAGGCCGATGCGTTCGCCTGTTTCGGCCAGCATGTCGGCAAGGGCTAGCATCAACACGATAGCCCGGTCGCGCTTGTTGACGTCAGCAAGGCGTGAGCGAAACACCATGGAAGATGAAAGGTCCGACCAGAGCCAGACGGTGTGGGCTGCCTCCCATTCCCGTTCGCGCACATAAAGATGGTCGTCCCGGGCAGATCGCCGCCAATCAATTCGTTTTGCCGGTTCGCCCATATTGAAGGGGCGAAACTGCCAGAAGCTTTCACCCGGTCCCGCACGGCGGCGGCCGTGCCAACCGGCGATGATCGAGCTTGCGACATGGCTGGCTTCGACAAGAAGATCCGGTAACGCGTCGGCAACAGACCTGGCTTCGCCAATCACGTTCGGCCAGGTCGTCTGGTCTATGCCTGTCGTATTGTTTCCGGATTCCATTCAGTCTGGCTCCCGCGAGAGAAATGATCTGATCAGGCGATAGAGTCCTTCACCCGTCTAATGACATCGCGCACGGTGTGTCCGTCTGCCCGTGCTGCGAATGTGAGAGCCATTCGGTGTTGCAGAACAGGTTCGGCAAGAGCCAGCACGTCGTCAACGGACGGGGCGAGGCGACCATCTACGAGCGCGCGTGCGCGAACTGTCAGCATGAGTGCCTGGCTGGCGCGCGGGCCGGGGCCCCAGGCGATCAAATCCGTAACACCGGAATTGGCTGATCCCTCGTCCGGCCGGGCGGAACGCACCAGCTTGAGAATGGCTTCAACAACCGACTCTCCAACGGGCATTCGGCGCACAAGTTGCTGATAGTCCATCAGCTCTTCCGCTGTCATGGCGACCTGGGCTTCGGCCTGGTCGGCGCCTGTTGTTTCCAAAAGGATACGCCGTTCTGCTTCCAGGTCGGGATAGTGCACGTCAATCTGCATGAGGAACCGGTCGAGCTGTGCTTCGGGCAGCGGATAGGTGCCTTCCTGTTCAAGCGGGTTCTGAGTGGCCAACACGTGGAAAGGACGCGGCAGAACATGCGGGTGACCCGCAACCGTGACATGATATTCCTGCATTGCCTGCAGCAGCGCGGATTGGGTTCTGGGGCTGGCACGGTTGATTTCGTCAGCCATCAGGAGCTGAGAGAAAACCGGGCCAGGAATGAAGCGGAAGGACCGGCCACCATCGCTGCTTTGCTCCATGACCTCCGCTCCGAGAATGTCCGAGGGCATCAGGTCCGGAGTGAACTGGATGCGCCGGGCATCAAGGCCCAGGACAGTTCCAAGCGTTTCCACCAGCTTGGTTTTTGCCAAACCCGGCACACCAACCAGCAAACCGTGTCCACCGGCCAGAATGGTGACGAGCGATTGCTCAACAACCGTCTCCTGGCCGAAAATGACGCGGGCGATATCAGCCTTTGCATCGCTGATGCGATTGACCGCACGCTCGGCACTTTCCGCGACCGCGGCGAGGTCTGCTTCTGTTGGGCTGGAGGGGGAAACAACGCTCATGAATCACCTTTCCCGTAACTTCTTTAAACTCCGGTCAAATCACATGCCGGGTATGAATGCTCATTCGTCAGGAGTTGCTGCGACTCAAGCAGTCTGACACCATATAAATGAGTAGATAAGGCGCAATTGTGCGCCATACAGAGGAAAGGTCCAAGATTCTTTCCCTGGCCTGGGGAAAAGCTTGTGACTACTTCCCCGGTTCAACCGGATTGGAACGGATGAGCGTCAACGGGAATTGTCAAAAATCCCGGTGTTGATGCAAAGGCAACTTAAGGACTTTCTGCAAATGGCGGATGGAGCAAAAACTGTTGGCCAGGGAATGCCCGAGGGACTGAAAGCCCTGATGAGCCGCGCTGACAAGACTGGCCGGTCCTTGCCGCCGGTCGACAAGTGGAACCCGCCGTTTTGCGGTGATCTTGATATCCGTATTGCCCGCGACGGAACGTGGTATTACCTCGGTTCGCCGATTGGTCGGCAGGCGCTTGTCAAACTGTTCGCCTCAGTGCTTCGAAGGGATGAGGACGACAAGCACTATCTGGTCACACCGGTTGAGAAGATCGGTATCACCGTCGAGGACGCCCCCTTCCTGGCCGTCGAGCTGGCGGCTGAAGGAACAGGTGAAAACCAGGTGTTGACGCTTCGGACAAATCTCGGTGATCTCGTCGAGGCTGGCCCCGACCATCCCTTGAGATTTGAAAAAGAACCGGACAGCGGCGGCTTAAAACCCTATGTACATGTCAGAGGTCGGCTGGAAGCGCTGTTTACGCGGGCGCTGATGTATCAGCTGGCAGATATGATGGAAGAACGGGGCAGTGATAGTGAAACTGAGCTGGGGATCTGGAGCGGAGGTGCTTTTTTTGCGTTGGAGCCCGACCTCTTGCGCGGATCTGAAGAGCACTGAACCGCAGATGGGCTGTCTGACTGCATGACCGCGTCTTCGTTGAACCATATATTGCCCTGTGCGGATATCACCGAATTGTTGCAGCAGCGTCTTTCGCTGGCGGAGAGTGACAATGCGGACAAGGACACGGGTGACCATGTTCTGAACCCTGATCTTGGGCCGTATGCACGCTGGGAGGGGCCTCCGCGCGATGCCGCAGTGCTGATCGGCATCCTGCCGCGCGACGACGGACCGAGCGTTGTCCTGACACAGCGTACCGGACATCTGAAATCGCATGCAGGGCAGGTTGCCTTTCCGGGTGGAAAAATCGACCCAACCGATGCCGGGCCTGTTGAAGCGGCACTGCGTGAAGCAGATGAAGAGATCGGCTTGAAGCCTGATAGTGTCGCACCGATCGGGCGGCTGTCCCCCTATCTGACCGGGTCCGGTTACCGGGTTGTTCCCGTGATCGGAATGATCGGCGCCGATACCGCGTTTCGTGCAAACCCTGATGAAGTCGAAGACGTCTTCGAAGTGCCTTTCGGCTTTCTGATGGATCCTGGCAACCACATCAAGCAAAGCCGCGTGTGGCAGGGTAAACGACGTTATTTTTATGAGATGCCTTACGGCGAACGATACATCTGGGGTGTTACCGCCGGTATCATCCGGTCCCTTTACGAAACGGTTTATGGCTAATGCTACGTGTTTTTCTTACCCACCTTCTGTTGTTCCTTTTGCCCTTCTTCGCCTATGCACTTTGGCTTTGGCTGAGCAACAAGAAAGATCGGCCCGGCAATTGGTCCAAAGGCCCTATCGCCTGGCTGACATTGACAGGTCTGGTTCTCGTCGTCGGCGGCCTTGTGGGCATGGCTTCCTACAATCAGGCACCGGAAGGAGCCAGTTGGAGGCCGTCTGAAATGCGCGACGGTCAATTTGTTCCAGGCCGATATGAATGAAAAAATGGCGGTGAATGTTGACAACATTTTCCGGCAGGCAGACTGGCTTCGGTCGCAAGGCATCCAGAATGTTTTTGCAGCTGTTGAGCAGGATGGAGATCAGGCCCGGGTGGTTGGCGGCGCTATTCGCAACACGTTGCTGGATCATCCGGTTCCCGATATCGATATTGCCACGACCGCTCGGCCCCAGGACGTCATAGGGCGTGCTGAGGCCGCAGGTCTCAAGCCAATCGCGACCGGGATCGATCACGGCACGATTACGGTTGTCAGTGATGGCGTTCCCTATGAGGTGACCACACTTCGCGAAGACGTGGAAACGTTCGGTCGGCAGGCCAGAGTCGTCTTCGGACGGGACTGGGTCAAGGATGCCAAGCGGCGCGATTTCACGCTCAATGCGCTTTACGTTGACAGGCACGGGTTGCTACACGACCCGCTTGGTGGGCTCGATGACTGTTTAAACCGACGCGTCAGGTTCATCGGCGACCCGGATCAGCGCATTCGGGAAGACTTTCTGAGGATCTTGCGGTTCTTTCGCATTTACGCGGCCTATGGTGCCGGCGAAATGGATGAGGCCGGATTAGGGGCATGCCTGCGTCAACGCGAGGGGCTGAGGCATCTTTCAGCTGAGCGCATCGGTCATGAAATGCGCCGCCTTCTTCGAGCGCCATTGGCCGCACGTGCACTTCGCCTTATGAACGATTGTGGGCTTTGGGAGATTGCGACGGGCGGTCTTGCACGGATCAACGACTTCGATGCATTGCGTAGCCTTGAGGATCAGGCTTCGGAGGTGCTTGATCCGGAAGTTGGTCTGGTGGTGTTGGCAGGTTTCGTGCACGAGGATCTGGAACGTATCTGTGATCGATTTCGTCTCTCTAATGCGGAGCGCAAACGCATGAAAACAGCCTGGGAGGCGATGAAATGCCTCCGGCAGGCCGATGTCTTCCCATCCTGCCAAGCGCTGTTGTATGACTTTGGCCGGCAGGGAGCAGTCGATGGACTGCTTGTCAGGTGGGCCTCCTTGCTGGCGCAAAGTCAGGCTGATGGATCCGGCTTTGCGACCAGACTGACCGGTCTGCGCACTACAGAAGTGCCGAAGTTTCCTCTCAAAGGTGCCGACCTGATCGCGTGCGGTCATGCACCCGGGCCATCTCTTGGCGACTTGCTTGATCAGCTTGAAATCAGATGGCGGGACAGTGGATTTTTGCTCGGCAAGGACGAACTGATCAGGATTTTGCCGTCCAGGCCGTAGCAAGCGCCGGATCTGAGCTATTTAGCGCTTTTTAAAGCAAATACCGGCAATATGACCTTAGAAACTTCATCAATCTTGTGATGGCGTAACCGCATGACGATTGTCTGCCGGTTCTAGATGAGGCCGTAATGGAAATTGTTCTGATCTCGGATGGTCCGCTCCCGATGGAGTCACCGGTCAGGCGGTTGCCGTTGTTTTTTCATGCCCGTCTGATCGACATGGACAAGGTTTCACCAGGGACGGTCGGTGAGGGCAAGATTGCAATCGTGGAGTTACTTGACGCAACCGATGCCGGATTGATTGCGCTGAAGGCGGCATGGGGCAGCATTGCCGCGATCCCGGTTATCTGTTTCGTTGCCAGGAAAAACCGCCGGGAAGTGATCCAGGCCGGAGCCCTTGGAAAGTCTGAGATGCTGGACCGGGAGACGCCTTTGGCGCTCATCTTGCGTCGGCTTACTTCACTCACGCAAAAGGATATTGCGGAGGATCTGCCCGCACGAATGCCGCAGAAAACCGTCGAGGCTTACAAGAAGGGCAATGTCTTTCTGGAAAACATGTGTCTTGCAAGCGCTGAAGGTACAAAGATCCCGGTCAGTGTGTTGAAGACCAGCGCAAGCGAAATCTTCAATGCGATGTTGCAGGAAGGTCTGTCCTTCTGGATGGAGGCAGTCAATTCGCACCATAGCCCAACCTATAGTCATTCCTTGAAAGTTGCCGGTCTGGCCGGAATGTTTGCCAACCATCTGGGCTGGTCGAAAGGGGAATGCGAAGAGGTGGTTGCCGGTGGTCTGGTGCATGACATCGGAAAAACGCGCATTCCGCTCTCCATCCTGGACAAAGCCGACAAACTGACGGAAAAGGAGCGGGCCATCATTGACAAGCATCCTTTATACGGCCGGGAAATTCTGAAGCCGCGGCTTGAACTGCCGATCGACATAAAGAAGATGGCGATCCAGCATCATGAGTATCTGGATGGAACCGGGTATCCCGATGGTCTGAAAGGCGAGAGGATCTCGCCCAAGGTTCGGCTCATTACGATCTGCGACATATTCACGGCATTGACGGAAGAACGAGCCTACAAGGAAGGCATTCCAGCGCGGACTGCAATTTCAATGCTGCAGGATATGGGGCCGAAGCTGGATCAGAAGATGGTGTCCGCATTTGCGCGCATGCTGCTCGACAATGGCTTTGGAGCGCTCAACCGCTCTGAACAGAAAGTACGCCGGGGTTCGGCCGCCTAGGGTACATCCAGCAAGCGATGCATCATTTTATGTATGTGCTCTAGAGATCAGGGCCATTTCACCACGGGTGGCATGGAAGAAAGAATAGAAGCGACATTGCCACCGGTCTTGAGCCCAAAAATCGTTCCACGGTCGTAGAGCAGATTGTATTCTACATATCGTCCGCGCCGGATCAGCTGTTCTTCCCGCTCTTCTTCGTTCCAGGGTTTTTCAAAGTTTCGGCGCACCAGTTCTGGATAGACCGACAGAAAGGCCAACCCAACATCCTTGGTGAAGGCAAAATCCGCGTCCCAGTCTCCGCTATGCAGGTAGTCATAGAAGATGCCGCCTATGCCACGCGCTTCGTTGCGGTGTTTCAAATAGAAATAGTCATCGCACCAGGCCTTGTAGCGCTGATAGTCTGCGACGTCATGTGCTTCGCAGGCACCTTGCATGGCTTCATGGAACGAGACGGTATCCGGGTCTTGCTGCGTGCGCCGCAGGTCGAGGACCGGGGTCAGATCCGCGCCACCGCCGAACCACTGACGTGTTGTCACAACCATTCTGGTGTTCATGTGGACGGCGGGCACATGAGGATTGTGCATGTGCGCGATCAGGCTGATGCCGGACGCCCAGAACCTGGGATCTTCGCTTGCGCCAGGGATCTGGCCACGAAATTCCGGTGAGAACTCTCCGTGGACAGTCGAGATGTGCACACCAACCTTTTCGAAAACCCGGCCGTGCATGAGCGACATGACACCGCCGCCACCTTTTGCTCCGGTGCTGTCGGTGCGCTCCCAGGGTGTCTGCTTGAAGCGGCCCGCGGGTTGGCCCGAAAGTGGGCCGCCCTTGTCGCCGATTTCGTCTTCCAGGTCTTCAAATGCCTTGCAGATCCTGTCTCTGAGTTGCCGAAACCAGAATGGCGCGTCCGCCTTCTTCTGATCGACGCCGTCCGGGATGGGTCCGCCACGGTTTTCCGGTGAAGGTGCGTTCATGAATTTGGCCCTGACTGGTTGACGGCTGACTGGTGCTGACTTCAGGAAGTAGCGTCGGAGAGGTTTTTAGGAAATGTGCCTGTCTGTCGCAAGGCTTCACCAAGAGCCATACCTGCTGATACGGCGACATTCAGGGAGCGCATGCCTTCGGCCATCGGAATGATGATGCGGGCGTCGGCACTTGCATGCACATCATCGGGAACCCCGCTGCTTTCGCGGCCCATCAGCAAAATGTCGTCGTCTTTGAAGTCGAACGCGGTGTAGGGCGTTGCGGATTTCGTTGTCAGAAGCACGAGGCGTGCACGTCGCTCGGTGCGCCAGGCTTCAAACTCGGCAAACGAAATGTGCCGCGTCATGGCTGCACGCTCAAGATAATCCATCCCGGCACGCCTGAGTGCACTGTCAGAAATAGGAAAGCCCGCCGGCTCTATCAGGTGGACTTTCGTGTTCAGGCAGGCTGCCAATCGCAAAATGGTCCCCGTATTTTGCGGAATATCAGGCTGATAAAGGGCAATGTCGGGCATTTGTTCCAGGTCTCTGGGGCAGCGGGGAAGGGTGATTAACAGCTGTCGTCTGTTTTGTCATGCGACTGCGAGCTTATCGGTTTCGATTTTGTCTGGGCCATGTGACAGACAGGCGCGTAGGATATCAAACAGATTCGCGCCCGGCCCATGGAGTGCCTCGTTGTCCCCGCTCTTTCGCATCTTTGAATCCTGGATCGATCCATTTCGGCCCGCACCTGACAAGGATATCCCGAAGGGCGGCGTCGCTGCGCTTGTCTACTTCGTCTCCCAGGTGCGCTGGCCATTTGTGGCCATGCTCGTTCTCGGCGGGACAGCTGCGTTTATCGAAGTATCGATCTTTAATTTTCTGGGTGAGATCGTCGATCTTATGGAAACCGGAAACAGGGAAACCTTTTTCAGCGATCATTTTTGGACGCTGCTGGGCATGGTCTTCGTGGTTCTGGTCGTGCGTACGTTGAACAATTCACTTATGGCGCTACTGGAAGAGCAGACCATCGTACCAGGCTTTTTCAATCTGGTTCGATGGCAGAGCCATAAGCGCGTGATGAAGCAGAGCCTCAGCTATTTCCAGGACGATCTGGCGGGCCGGCTTTCGCAAAAGGTCATGCAGTCGGGCCTGTCCGCCGGCGACTTTATGATCAACCTTCTGCAGGTTGCCTGGTTCATTGTCGTTTACGCGCTCACCACACTGATACTTGTCGCGGATCTTGATATCAGGCTGGGCGGCATTGTCTTGATTTGGCTCGTGTGTTTCGCCGTGACCGCTCGGTATTTCGTCCCGCGCATACGCGATGCCTCCAGAGCAGTAGCCAACAGCTATTCTGGTGTGACAGGAAGGCTGGTCGACACATACACCAATATTCAGTCAGTCAAACTTTTCGGTTCAACGCTCACAGAGAACCGAGGAGCGCGGGCGGCGGTTGAGGCCTTCATTGCAAAACTGACATCGTTTACGAGGCTGTTGACCTCCATTCGGATTGTCATGAGCGTGATCAACGGTGTCATGATTGTTGCGATTACCGCGATGGCGCTGAAAATTTGGCAGGACGGAGGAATTAGCACCGGGCATGTCGCCTTCGCGCTCAGCCTGATCCTGCGTCTCAATATCTTGTTGAACCGTTTCTTCAATCAACTGAACGGTCTGTTCCGGCATTTCGGTTCCCTGCAGGACAGCATGGAGACCGTTGTCAAGCCGATTGCCCTGTCCGATCGGCCGGATGCACCGCATTTGACCGTTTCTGAAGGCAAGGTTCAATTTGAGGGCATCCGTTTCCACTATGGCAAGAAGGGTGGCGTGATCGATCATCTCAATCTGAACATTGCCCCAGGAGAACGGGTTGGATTGGTTGGACCGTCCGGAGCCGGCAAGACAACTCTGACAAGCCTCCTTCTCCGCTTCTTCGACGTAGAAGCGGGTCGTATTCTGATTGACGGCCAGGATGTTCGGGACGTCACTCAGGATTCTGTGCGACATGTTATTGGCATGGTCACGCAAGACCCCTCACTGCTTCACAGATCAATCCGCGAAAACATTCTCTACGGCAGGCCCGATGCCAGCGAGGCAGAGCTCACGGAAGCCACCAAACGGGCCCACGCTTTCGAATTCATTCAGTCTTTGGAAGACCAGCGTGGCCGCAAGGGATTTGATGCCTTCGCGGGAGAGCGGGGTGTCAAACTGTCTGGCGGCCAAAGGCAGCGTATCGCAATTGCCCGAGTGTTGCTGAAGGATGCGCCGATCCTTGTTCTGGACGAGGCTACGTCCGCACTCGATTCTGAAGTGGAGGCTGCCATACAGGAAAACCTCCAGGGGTTGATGGCAGGCAAAACGGTCATTGCAATTGCGCATCGCTTGTCGACGATTGCGGCAATGGATCGGCTGATTGTCATGGACAAGGGCAGGGTTTTACAGGAAGGAACGCATGAGATGCTGTTGGCTGACGATGACGGCCTCTATGCCAAACTGTGGCGTCGGCAATCAGGCGGCTTTCTCATTGAAGAGCCGCAAACCGGCTGAACGCTGGTCAACGGGTTGTGTTGGAGCCAAAGAAGCACGGGCTGATCTGGTGTCTGGCAGTTCGCGTACAAGGAGCTCAAAACTTCAGAGGTCTCGATGCTCCAGAACGTTATCGCCTATTTTGCAACCGCTCTTGTTTTCCTTGGGGTGGATTATGTGTGGTTGTCGCAGGTGGCGACACGGTTCTATTTCGATCGAATTGGCCATCTCCTGATGGACAAGCCGAACATGGCGGCGGCAGGCGCTTTCTACATTATTTATATTGTAGGCATTGTTATTTTCGCTGTCGCGCCAGCTCTCAAGAGTGAGAGTCTTATGACCGCAATCATTTACGGGGCATTGTTCGGCTTCTTTACTTATGCGACCTATGATGTAACCAATTATGCGACTTTGAAAAACTGGCCTGTTATTGTGGTCGTTGTCGATGTTTCATGGGGGACTGTTTTGTCTGCTTTCTCCGCTGGTATGGGTTACATTCTCACGCGTCTGGTTACTTGATCAGAGATGTTGCGCTTCTTTGGTGTGTAAGTATTAGTTCTCATCTTGGGTCGTTACTGAATTTTTACGTGCATGTCGGTAGTATCTCGCTCATGAGGTGATTGGGCGCGATCCCGCGGTCCACCGTCGCCTGCTGAATTTCAATCGGGGAAGTAGCGTGACACTCTCAATAAAGGGCCGGTTTGTCGCAATGGTCTTCACGGCCGCTGCGATCATGATGGCTGGCACTGCATTTGCGTTCTATGTGTTTCGGCAAGCGCTGTTGCAGGAAATTGGAACAAAGACCGGAGCAGAGCAGTTCTTGTCCGGAAATGTCGTCTCAAAGATCGACACTCTTATTTTCGACCAGATGATCACGATCGGGCTGGTCGTTTCACCGGTTGGCCTGGCATTTCTCGGCATTGCCGTGGTGCTTGCGCTGGGCATCGCGCGGCCCCTTCGCCGCCTTCAAAACGGGCTCGACAAACTGTCTGAAGGCGAACTCGATATCCGGATTGATGGGGAAAATCGAACGGACGAGATCGGTAAGATTGCGAGATCGGTGACCGGATTTCGAGCCAATCTGGTCGAGAAGGCACAAGAGCAGGCACGGCAGGACCAGGCACATCAGGATGCGATGAGCCAGGAAAGAAAAGCGCTGATGCAAGATGTTGCCGATGATTTTGAAAAGTCGGTAATCGGTGTTGTCGCCGGCCTGACGAAAGCTGCGGGCAGCGTTGAAAACAATTCTGCCCAGCTGAGCGAAGCTGTGAATTCCTCCCTGGTTGCCGTCAATGAAGTGTATCAGGCGACTTCGGAGGCGGGCGGTTCTGTCGACTGCGTTACGGTATCGGCTGAACGTCTTTCCAGCTCGCTGCTTCGGGTCCGTGAAGATGTCGATCAGGCGACTGAAATTGCAAGCGCTGCTGTTGAGGAGGCACGAAAGACCGATGAAGTTGTCGGGCGGCTTTCTGAGACTGGACGTGCGATTGGAGAGATTGTTGAACTTATCAGCCAGATCGCAAGTCAGACAAATCTTCTGGCTTTGAACGCCACGATTGAGGCTGCACGTGCAGGCGAAGCAGGGCGTGGTTTTGCAGTTGTTGCAAATGAAGTCAAAGCTCTGGCTGAACAGACCACAAAGGCGACGGAAGATATTTCTGCGCAAGTGACTTCCGTGCAGGAAGTGGCCGAACTTTCCGAGGGAGCGATCAGGTCGATTGCAGCAACAATCGGGCGCGTGAGTGAAATTTCCGGAAAGATCCGGGATGCCGTGGAGGAACAGTCAGCGGCAAGCCAGGACATAGGTGACAATGCAATGGCGGCGCGAAGCAGTTCAGAACTTGTCACAGCCAACGTCAACACCTTGAGTAGCGTGATGAATATCAGCCAGAGTGCTACCGAAGAGATGTTGTCGGCTGCATCCGAACTCGGCAACTACTCAGATAGCCTTCAATCGCAAGTCGGCCAATTTCTCCAGAGTGTCAGGGCCGTCTGACTTTACTTGCGATCTATAGAGTTTTCCTAGTTAAAATTGACAGTATTTAAGTAAATCTGCGCTCTTTTAGAGATTGGTTCAGGATTGATGCCTTACACTAATGCGGAGCATATTTTGAATCGAAGAAAACCATGGCAGAGATCTTGGCGTCGCCGCCAGCGCAGTATCTGATTTTCTGCTTGGGAGCGGTTGTCGTGTTCCTCGTCGCCTATCGATTGGGAACGCGGAAGCCTGCGCTTCCCGAGGCGGAGAGCCTGTCTGGTTTCGGAAACGATGCCGCCATCCTGCAGCTTGTCGTCGAGCATGTTCATGAAGGCCTGGTCATGCAGGATATTTATGGGCGTATCGAGTGGTCAAACCCTGCCTATTCCCGCATAACAGGCTACAGCTCAAAAGAAATTCGGGGACGACGACCGCAAGAATTCATTCTGCCCGACGAAAAGCAGCTGCCTGCTGAAGAGATCGACAACTTCAAGTACGACCTGACCCGATTTCAGTCCGGTGTCGAGGAGCTGATCATGAATCAGCGCAAGAATGGCGAGATATTCTGGAACCAGCTGACATTTGCCGTGGTAGATGGTGCAACGCCGGACCAGACGAAAATCATCCTGATCTGCCGCGATGTGACAACTCAGGTTGAGCACGTCAAAGAACTGGAAGATGCGCGGAACAGGCTGAAATTCCAGGCAGAGCATGACGATTTGACCGGCGTTGCCAACCGCTCGAAGCTGTCGACTTATCTGCAGGAGCTCGTGCAGGAGAAAAACGGGTCTGGCCGGAAGCTCGGGATCATCCAATTTGATCTCGACCACTTCAAGGATATCAATGACAACCACGGGCACAGTGCAGGTGACGCCGTCTTGCGGCACGCCGCCAAGGTTCTGCAAGCAGCGGTCGGCGACAAGGGGCTGGTGGCGAGGATCGGCGGCGACGAGTTCATTGCGGTGATACCGGAACCAAGCGGTGCGGATGAGCTGGACAGTCTTGGCAAGAAGATCATGAGCGGCCTTGAACGGCCGATCACCGTGGACAGGCATAATTTGCGTGTGGCTGGCAGCGTCGGGCTGGTTCTGGCCGACACCGCTAAGGTCAGTGCGTCGGCACTTATAAACTGGGCCGATATCGCTCTTTATGAAGCCAAGAAGACCGGCCGTGGCCGGGTCGCCTGGTACTCGGATGCTGTCGGCGCGACGCACCGCCACCGCCGAATGGTTATGGCGCAACTCGACCAGGATCTGGAAAACGGCAATCTGACACTGCTGATGGAGCCTCAATACTGTTTTCGCGAGAGCAATATAGTGGGCTACGAAGTTTATGCGCGTTGGCTTCACCCGAGTGAAGGTCTTGTTGACCCCGTCAAACTGCTGTCGGTCCAGGAAGACCAGAAACGCATAGCAAGGATCGAAATGTTCGCCTTGAAGCGCGGTCTTGCGGAGATCCGTAACCTGCGAGAGGTTTCGAATTCGCCCTTCACCATGGCGCTCAACCTGTCGCAGGCGAGCTTCAAATCTCCGGGCTTTATTGATGAGCTTCAAAAACTGACTGGCGACAAGGGCATCCCGCTTGAAGCGCTTATCGTGGAACTCGATGAGAAAATCATCCGTTTCGACGAAAAAGATGGGCTTCTTGACGCGATCGAGGCGCTGAAAGGGATTGGCTGCAAGGTCGCCATTGATCGATTTGGCGGCGGGCATGGTGGTGCTGGCCAGTTGTTGCATGTTGCGGCCAATGTGATGAAAGTCTGCCCGGACCTCGTTGCTGGTCTGGAAGCCAACTGCGAGCGGCATCAGCTTGTACAGTCCGTTCTTCGGCTTGCGGATCAATTCGGACTGGAGACTGTCGCAGTCGGTGTGGATACGCCACGGCAGGTCGATGTCCTGAGAGAGCTTGGATGCAAGCAGATCCAGGGCAGCGTGGTTTCCGTTCCCGTGTCTCCGCGGGAGGCGGAAATGCACGTGATGACATTCGAGCTGGAAGAAAGCGCTCATTCCGATTTGGCCATTGCCAAAGGGTGATCCGGCGCTCTGGCAGCGTGCCGGAGAAGGGGTAGTCAGATCTGTGTCTCATCCGCAACAGTTGCGTTGATCGTGCACTGAAATGACGGATTTTCACTTCCCAATCGATGCAAAAGCGGGTACCTGTTTTTTCAGTCAGCTCCTAGAAGTTGACTCATTCCCAAGTCACAAGTGGCTTCCGCGCCACGCAACCAGGAGGGCTTACATGATAGATCATTGCATGATCCACCCATTTGCCGCCCTTGAGGGTTGCCCAGGGATTACTGTCCGCCTCCGTTAGCGACGCGCTCAGTCCTCATTCATAATTCCAAGATCTGCGGTGACCGGCACAAGCCGATCCAATGCTGCATACGCTGTCGATGTATGTCCGCCGTCACCAGTGACAAATCCCATTTCGGAGACGATCCGATGTCAGTCCAATTCACACCGGACCTGGCCGCATTGGCAGGCCGTCCGGATTTCGAGGTGTCCCCTCCCGAAGAACCGGATCCCGGTATTCTTGTGCGGTTGAAAAGGACAGCTGCCTCCGCAGCTCTTTTCCTGGGCACTACATTTGCAGTTGCCGGGCTGTTTTTCATCCCGGTGCTCTTTTTCAACCTGAGCCGGATTGAGGCTCTGGAAATCGCAGGCCAGCAACTCACCGCGACCGCGTTCCTGGGTCAGTTGGGTGCGCTTTTCTGGGGCACTTTTGTCCTGGCTCTGGCCTTTACAAGTTTCGTTGCCAGCATGCTCATATTTGCATCTGGCCGATTGATACGCCCGTATTCGAGACCGGTCGGACAGGAAGATGCCATGGCGCATTTGACTGTGTTACGGTTGAGCGGGTCTGAGAGGTGATCATGTTTGATCGGTTCGAAAAGCTCATTGATCCGTTCGAAAACGAAGAACTCGACGTTCCTCCCAAGGGTTTTTGGGCCTTCTGTTGGTACTATACCAAGCCAGTTTGGCCCATTTTGCTCACGGCCTCCGTCTTGGGGGCGATCATCGCGGTCCTGGAGGTTCTGATCTTCACGTTCTTGGGCGAGCTGGTCACCTGGCTCAGCACCGAGAACGCAGAGACTTTCTTTGAAGACAATTGGCGGCAGTTGCTCTGGATGGGGCTGGTCGTGCTGGTGCTGCTGCCGGGTGTTTCCGCCGTTTGGGAGATGCTGTTTCATCAGGGCCTGATGGGGACTTACCCCATGTCGGTGCGTTGGCGGGTACATCGTTATCTGCTGCGCCAAAGCATTTCGTTTTATCAAAACGATTTTGCGGGGCGGATCGCCAACAAACTGATGCAGACAGCTCTTGCCGTCAGAGAGGTTGTCACGAGGATTGCAGACATTCTCGTCTATGTGATTGTCTACTTCGTGGCAGCACTTTTCGTCGTGGCTGAGGCCAGTCCTTATTTCGCCATTCCATTTATGGCCTGGCTGGGCTGTTATCTGGTGACGATGCGGATCTTCATACCGCGGCTCAAAAACGTTTCCAGGGAACAGGCAGACGCTCGGTCTGTCATGACGGGACACGTGGTGGATGCATACACCAACATCTCGACCGTGAAGCTGTTTTCACACGCTGCGAGAGAAGAGGACTATGCAAAGACTTCGATGATGACCTTCCTAAAGACCGTGTTTTTGCAAATGCGGTTGGTAACTGGAATGAACATCACGCTGACGACACTTAACATGCTGCTTCTTTTCGCAGTTGCGGGGATGTCGATCAGTCTCTGGCAGGCGGGAGCCGTCAACACGGGAGAGATTGCTGTTGCCGTTGCGCTGGTTCTGAGGATCCAGGGCATGTCGCAATGGATTCTCTGGGAAGTCTCTGGCCTCTTTGAAAACATCGGGACGGTTCAGGACGGCATCAACACCATTTCGCGTGAGCGCGACGTTGTGGATGTGCCTGAGGCGACTGCGCTTGAAGTGCCAACAGGTGAAATCCGTTTCGACGGGATCGGCTTCCACTACGGCAAGGCGTCCGGTGTGATCGAGGATCTTACCTTGACCATTCAACCGGGCGAAAAGATCGGTCTGATTGGCCGTTCGGGTGCGGGCAAATCGACCTTGGTCAATCTCCTGCTACGCTTTTACGACCTGGAGCGTGGCAAGATCCTGATCGACGGGCAGGATATTGCCGGTGTCCTGCAGGATGACATTCGCGCAAATGTCGGAGTGGTGACGCAGGACACATCGCTGCTTCATCGTTCGATTTTCGAGAACGTCGCCTACGGCAAGCCGGATGTCAGCCGCGAAGAAGTCGAGACCGCGCTCGGCAAGGCCCAGGCGCTAGAGTTCGTGGGTGGTCTGACTGATCTCAATGGCCGGGCCGGGTTGGATGCTCATGTCGGTGAACGCGGCGTCAAGCTGTCGGGCGGGCAAAGGCAGCGGATAGCCATTGCGCGGGTGCTCTTGAAGGATGCACCTATCCTGGTGCTCGACGAGGCAACCTCCGCGCTTGATTCCGAAGTGGAAATCGCCATCCAGGAAAGCCTGTTCGAGCTGATGCAAGGCAAGACCGTAATCGCGATCGCCCATCGGCTGTCGACAATCGCGGCGATGGATCGTCTGATAGTCATGGACAATGGCCGAATCATCGAGGAAGGCTCGCATCAGGAATTGCTTGACCGGAATGGCCTTTATGCCCAGCTCTGGCAACATCAGTCGGGCGGCTTCCTGGCTCCCGTTCAGGCAGCCTAGTGGTCCCGTCACAAAAAGCAGGGCCGGGAAATCCATTTCCGGTCTTGCACTCCGTGCCAAAATAGGGTCTGAACAAACGCGGTAGCGGTTTTGCCTGCGACATATGCGTTCTAGGGCGTTTGTTGAACTGGACAAGCGTTTCGAAGGGTGCAAAAAGACAAACCGCTTGATCGGTGCGCGTTTGAGGGCGCCCGGTCTCCGTAGAGCCCGGCATGGTTCCGAGGTCCTTCTGGGGCAGAAGGGTTTGGACCGTGCGTGGGCTTTCGGTACAGGTTGAACATAAAAGAGGACGCGACCTTGGCACACAACACGGATGCGGAAGAACCGAACCGCCGTGACTTTCTCTACATCGCGACCGGGGCAATGGGCGTTGTGGGCGCCGGCGCGTTGGTATGGCCGTTCATAGATCAGATGAACCCGGATGCTTCCGCCTTGGCATTGGCATCTATTGAAGTTGATGTGTCTGCCGTTGAAGAGGGGCAGTCAATCACGGTTAAGTGGCGCGGTAAGCCGGTATTCATCCGCAACCGCACTGAAACGGAAGTGGACGAAGCCAAATCCGTGCCGATCGCGGATTTGCCGGACCAACTGGCGCGAAACGCCAACCTTCCGGCCGACGCGGATGCGTCAGACCCGAACCGTGGTGTTGAGGGCAAGGAAAACTGGCTGGTACAGATCGGCATCTGTACACACCTTGGCTGCGTTCCGATTGGTGACGCGGGTGAGTTTGGCGGTTGGTTCTGCCCTTGCCATGGCTCCCACTATGACACTGCCGGCCGTATCCGTAAGGGCCCGGCTCCCGAGAATTTGCTGATTCCGCCGCTCGAGTTCGTTAGCGACTCGACGATCAAGATCGGCTAACGGCAGACATTTTTAGGAGACAGCCATGGCTGGACATTCAAACTATGTACCGCAAAGCGCTGCGGCCAAGTGGCTGGAAAGCCGCTTGCCGGTTATTTCGCTTATGCGCGGTTCCTTTGTAGATTTCCCGACCCCGAAGAACCTGAACTACTGGTGGACCTTCGGCGGTATCCTGTTTTTCGTGCTGATCGCGCAGATCCTGACCGGTATCGTTCTGGTGATGCATTATACGCCCAGCACCGGCGCAGCATTCGACAGCGTTGAGCACATCATGCGTGATGTGAATTTCGGCTGGATGCTACGCTATCTGCATTCTAACGGCGCCTCGATGTTCTTTATCGCCGTCTACATTCACATTTTCCGCGGTCTCTACTACGGTTCTTACAAGGCGCCGCGCGAGATTTCCTGGATCCTCGGCGTGATCATCTTCCTGATCATGATGGGTACAGCCTTCATGGGCTACGTTCTGCCATGGGGCCAGATGTCCTTCTGGGGCGCAACGGTTATCACCAACCTGTTCTCCGCGATCCCGCTGGTCGGTGAAGCCATCGTGACCTGGCTGTGGGGCGGCTTTGCTGTCGACAATCCGACGCTGAACCGGTTTTTCTCGCTGCACTATCTGCTGCCGTTCATGATTTTCGGCGTGGTGATTCTGCACGTATGGGCGTTCCACACGACGGGCAACAACAACCCGACCGGTGTTCAGCCGAAGACCAAACAGGATACGCTTCCGTTCCATCCGTACTACACGATGAAGGACCTGTTCGCGATTGTCGTGTTCATGATCTTCTTCTCGTGGTTCGCATTCTACCTGCCGAACTATCTGGGTCATGCCGACAACTATATCGAGGCCAACCCGCTGGTTACGCCTGCGCATATCGTTCCTGAGTGGTACTTCCTGCCGTTCTACGCGATCCTGCGCGCCGTTCCAGACAAGCTGGGTGGTGTTGTGCTGATGTTCGGTGCGATTGCGGTTCTGTTCATCCTGCCGTGGCTGGATACTTCTAAGGTGCGCTCCGGCGCCTACCGTCCGCTGTTCAAGCAGTTCTTCTGGATTTTTGCAGCGGTTTGTGTGGCTCTTGGATATCTGGGCGCAATGCCCGCGGAGGGCATCTACGTGACGCTTTCGCGCATCTTCACTGCCTACTACTTCGCGCACTTCCTGGTCATCTTGCCAATGCTCGGGTTCCTTGAAAAACCGAAACCGCTTCCGGCTTCGATTTCAGAATCTGTGCTGAAGGGTGGATCAGGCAAACCGGCGGCTGCGGCTGCAGCACCGGAAACGAAGTAACGCGAACCGGATCAGGAGTTATTTGAGACAATGAGCACCATGATCAAAATGGTTCGTTCCCTAGCAGCAGTGGCAGCGCTTGCCATTGCGACACCTGCGATGGCCGCAGGTGCCAATGTCGAGATCGACTATCAGAGCTGGTCTTTTGCCGGTCCTTTCGGTTTCTATGACAGGGCCCAGCTGCAACGCGGTTTCAAGGTCTATCGTGAAAACTGCTCTGCCTGCCACGGCCTGAGACTGGTTGCTTTCCGCAACCTGGCCGAAGATGGTGGCCCGAGCTTCACCGAAGATCAGGCCAAGGCTGTCGCGGCAGAATACACTGTTGTCGACGGACCAGACGATTTCGGCGACATGTATGACCGTCCGGCCATTTTGGCCGACCGGTTCCCGTCGCCATTCCCCAACGAGCAGGCGGCACGTGCTGCCAATAACGGCGCTTACCCGCCGGATTTCTCACTGCTCGCAAAAGCACGCGCTGCACAGCGCGGCTTCCCGTGGTTTGTCTTTGACATCTTCACGCAGTACCAGGAAAACGGTCCGGACTATATCTACTCGCTGCTGACAGGCTATGTGGATGCTCCGGAAGGCGTGGCAGTTCCGGACGGGCAGTACTACAACCACTCGTTCCTGGCTGGCGAATTTATCTCCATGGCTCCTCCTCTGTTTGAAGAGGCCGTGGAATATACCGATGGCACGCCGATGACGGTGGACCAGTACGCGAAGGACGTTGCGGCGTTCATGATGTGGGCAGCTGAGCCTCATCTGGAAGATCGCAAGAAAATCGGCTTCCGCGTCATGATCTTCCTGATCGTCTTTGCTGGCCTGCTGTACTTCACCAAGAAGAAACTATGGCGCAATGTTGAGCATTGATTGATTGCCTGCACAATGCATGATGAAAGCCGCCGGTTTCCGGCGGCTTTTTCTTTGGGGGAATGTTTATGCACCGCTTGTTGTTATTACTGGGAGCGCTTCTGCTCTCCTGGAGCGCTGTGGCCGGGTCGGCGGCAACGCACCGGGTTTCGGTACTCGACATGCAATTGGCGATGAAAGCCGCGCTGCGGGCCGTTCTGGTGTGTAATGAAGCCGGTCATCAAGTGGGTGTTTCGGTCGTCGACCGGTTTGGCCTGGAGCAGGTCACCTTGAGAAGCAACATGGGTGGAGCCCATGTGACGGATGCTGCACGCCGCAAGGCCTGGACCGCAGCAACGTTCAATCTGCCGACATCTGAAATTGATGCCCTGGCGCAGGACGCGGCGCGCGAAGATCTTCGAACGCTTTCCGGTGTCCTTGCGCTTGCTGGCGGGCTGCCGATTGTCTCCCAGTCCGGAGAGCTGCTTGGCGGAATTGGTGTTGCCGGCGGGGAGGGAAGTGACAATGAGGCCAAATGTGCTGAAGCCGGTCTTGACGCCATCGCAGAACAGTTGAAATAACCCATCTCGAAGCGGTGGCCGAGCCTTGTTCGGACAATGCTTGCAGAACTTAGATCATTTTTGGAGCGGACATGGCAGACGCAGTTTTGGGCATTATCGGTGGATCCGGCATCTACGATCTGCCGGGACTAGAAAATTCGGAATGGATCAGTGTGGAAAGCCCATGGGGAGAGCCCTCTGACCAGGTTCGCATCGGATCCATTGACGGCCTGAAGGTCGTATTCCTTCCGCGTCACGGCCGTGGCCATGTCTATTCTCCAACCACCATCAACTACCGCGCCAACATCGATGTAATGAAGCGCTGCGGCGTAACCGATCTGTTGTCGGTGTCTGCATGCGGCTCTCTCAAGGAAGAGCATGCACCTGGAACCTTTGTTCTGGTGGATCAGTTCATCGATCGGACAATTGCCCGGGAAAAAGCTTCTTCGGGACGGGGTGCGTCGCGCATGTTTCCATGGCAACGCCCGTCAGTCCGAAACTTGTCGATGCTGTTGCAGCGGCGGCGGAGGCAGAAAGCCTGGCTTACGCAAAGGGCGGAACTTACCTGGCGATGGAAGGACCGCAATTCTCGTCGCTCGCAGAAAGTCACCTTTATCGGACGTGGGGCTGCGACGTAATTGGCATGACCAATATGCCGGAAGCAAAATTGGCCCGTGAAGCGGAGATCTGCTACGCCACCATTGCCATGGTAACCGACTATGACAGTTGGCACCCGGACCATGGCGAGGTTGATATTCAAGCCATCATCAAGGTGTTGCACGACAATGCCGAAAACGCGCAGCGTCTGGTTGCCCGCGTCGCGCGGGATTTGCCGAGGCAACATCAGTCCTGTCCCGCAGGCTCGGACACCGCGCTTGAGTTTGCCTTCATGACTGCGCCGGAAAAACGTGACCCGGAACTTGTGGCCAAACTCGATGCCGTGGCCGGACGCGTTCTGAACAGGCCGTCCTGAACGGAAATCCACGTTTTGACCTAACTGAATTTGCTTCGACCGGTTCGACAATCTTGTTATAAGCACCGGTCGGAGAGGAACAGCCAGCGAAAGAAAGTGAATAGATGACCGACCAGACAATCCAGGATGAACTGATCGGAGCGATCCGGACGATCAAGGATTATCCGACAGATGGAATTCTGTTTCGCGACATCACGACGCTTCTTGGGAATGCTCGGGCATTTCGGCGCGCCGTTGACGCTCTGGTTCAACCCTGGGCGGGCTCCAAGGTCGAACAGGTTGCCGGCATCGAGGCCCGTGGCTTTATTCTGGGCGGTGCTGTTGCACACCAGCTCTCTGCGGGTTTTGTTCCGATCCGCAAAAAGGGCAAGCTGCCGCACGAGACCGTGCGCATCGCCTACTCGCTGGAATACGGCCTCGACGAAATGGAAATGCACAAAGATGCCATCAATGCAGGTGATCGTGTGATTGTCGTCGACGATCTGATCGCGACCGGCGGTACTGCCGAAGCCGCCTGCAAGCTGTTGCGCTCAATGGGTGCCAATATCGAAGCAGCCTGTTTCATCGTGGACCTGCCGGATCTGGGTGGGCGCAAGAAACTTGAAGCCATGAATGTCCCGGTCCGGACCCTGGTGGAATTTCCGGGTCACTGACTTGCCATGTCGGGAGGTTCCGTGGACGAAGAGGCAAAACCGGACTTTTCGAAAAAGTTCCGCCTGGACTTCGAAACGCTTCTGAAATGGCGGCGCGATGTGCGCCGATTCCGAAGGGATCCGTTGCCATCCGGTCAGCTGGATCATCTGCTGCATTTGGCAGACCTAGCGCCTTCTGTCGGCAACAGTCAGCCCTGGCGAATCGTGATCGTTGAGAGCCCGGAGAAGCGGTCGGAAGTGACTGCGTGTTTCGAGGCGGAAAACGAAACGGCGGCAAAAACTTACCAAGAAGACAGGGCTGTGCACTACCGTCAGCTCAAGCTGTCCGGGCTGAAAGACGCGCCTGTCCATCTGGCCATCTTCAGCGACGAAGACCCCGCACAGGGGCATGGCCTTGGACGCATGACGATGCCGGAGACACTTGCCTATTCCACGGTCAGCATGATCCACACCTTTTGGTTGGCGGCGCGGGCTGAAGGAGTTGGCGTGGGTTGGGTGTCTATTCTTGATCCGGGTACCGTCGCCAAAATTCTTCAGGTTGACGACAGCTGGCGGCTCGTGGCTTATCTATGCGTCGGTTTTCCGGAAGAAGAACACATTGATCCGGAACTTGAGCGCGTGCGATGGCAATCGCGCAGTCCGTTGGAGACACGGTTGTTTCGCCGTTAGGAGATGAATCTCAGATGCCTGTGATTATTCGTGCGACCGAAGAGAGTGACCACGCCGACGTCCGTCAGTTGTTGATGGATCGCTGGACGGCTCCTGAAATCATGCTCGACAATGAAATGGTCGATGCGTCACGACTGCCGGGATACGTCGCCTACGACGGTGAAGAGCTTGTCGGCATGGTGACCCTGATCAAGCGTGCTGACGAGTGGGAAATCCTGACGCTCGACTCGCTCAACCGTTGGGGGGTGTCGGAAGCCAGTTGCTGGATGCAGTGGTAACCGAGGCCCGCTCTATCGGCATGCTGCGCCTGACCGTGCGCACATCCAACGACAATCTGGATGCATTCCGGTTTTATCAGCGACGGGGTTTTCGGCTCGAGCGGATCGGTCAGGGTGTGATTGACCGGGAGCGCGAGCAGAAGCCGGGTATTCCGCTGCGGGGCGACTACGGGATCGAAATCCACGACGAAGTACTGTTTGCGCGCGCGCTTTGATGTGGGCGCCTGCTGCGCACCTGATCGCGTCAGTTTCAGGAAAGCGTAGTTGCCTATCGGCGTTCGACGAAAACCGTGCCCTTGAACGAAAATACCAGTTTTTCGTCCTGATTGACGACTAGCATATCAGAGTGAACGAGGCCCCATTCCGGTCGGCTGCGGCTTTCTGTTTTGCCAGTGACGATCCGCTTGTAGCGAAGCGTGTCGCCAGCAAAGACCGGCTTTATCCATTTCAAATCCTCAAATCCTGGAGACGGGCCCATCTTTGCAGGGGTCTGTCCATCGGCGAGCATTTCGGCCACAAGCTCTTTGTGTCTCGCGACCCAAAGTTTCATGAACACTGAAGCGGTGTGCCAACCGGACGCGCACAAACGGCCGAAATGGGTCGCAGCGGCTGCTTCTTCGCTCAAATGAAACGGTTGGGGGTCGAATTGCTCTGCAAAACGGATGATTTCATCTTGGGTGAAGGTGTGTTGCCCAAGCTCGAGTGTTTCACCAATTTCGATTTCGTCGAAGGGTTTCGTCATCAGGCGATCTCCCGCTTGGCGAACAGGATCGGGTTTTCCCAATGAATGACTCTTGTGCCGTTTTGCTTGGTTGCTGTAATCCGAAAAATGGCGATACCGAGGTCTGGTTTGGTGCGCAGGTTCTTGGTTTCCAGAATTTCGGCACGGGCCGTCAGCGTATCACCCGGAAAGACCGGTTGTTTCCATTGCAATTTGCTAATGCCCGGAGAGCCTCTGCCACTTGTTCTGTTGAGGAGGTTCGCGGCCAACAACCGCATGACCAAGGACCCTGTGTGCCAGCCCGAAGCTGCCAAGCCGCCGAGCAGCGAAGCTTCTCCTGCAGCGTCTTCCAGGTGAAATGGCTGAGGGTCGAATTCTTCAGCAAAGCCAATGATCTCTTCCCGAGTGACCGTGAGCGAACCGAGATCAAACTCCTGACCTGGTTGTAAATCCTCGAAATAAAGGAGATCCGTCATAGGTGTTTTCCGGAATCATTCGGTCGAGCAGGCCAGGATGTATCCGGTTTCCTGAAGCCGGACTGGACCAGGTTCAGTCGAAATAAATTTCATTATCGTCCAAATAGACATTGCTGGCTTCACAGATATCGATTGAAATCGGCTCGTCCAGAACTTCGCTGTCATCGTCCCCGAGCCAGCCGATCTGAAGTACCTGCTCGCAGATGCCCGTGTCAGCATAAAACTCAGCACGCACGTTCTCGCCCGGACCAAGGGCATCCGATAGCCAGTTGTCGCTCCAGCCACTGCCGTCATCAGTGTAGAAACCGACAACGATGTTGCCCTCGGTATTGTTGTATACTTGGAAATAGCCTTCCGAGCCGGTTCCTTGCGCCATGGCGGCTGTCCCGGTCAGAAAAAGCATGCTCGCGCAGGCCACTATCTTCAGAAAATTCATCGGCGTTCCTTCATGTTAGCCATTTCCATTCCGGCGCCATCAGACGCTATCCACCGGATCCCGGCAAGTAAACCGGTTTCCGGTAGCTCTGGTTGAAGGCGTGGTCAGGTTTTCACGTATTTCCTCCAATTGTGGTTTTCCTGGAAGCCAAGCACGTCCCGAATCTTGCGGTTGGAAAACAGCGCTTCGTGGTCGCCGAGATCGCGGCTCAGGGGAACGCTCGGGAAAAACCGTTCCAGGATTTCCGAGTTGGGAATATCGACCGAGTTGGAGTCGTTTCCCGCATTGAAGACCTGATACCCCAATCCATCCTTTTCCAGGCACAGATCGACAATCTGACCGAGATCGCGCGCATCGATGTAGCAGAAGATGTTGCGCCGTCTTTGTGCCGGATCTTTGAAGAAATCCGGAAAACGATCATATTCATGCGGCTCGATGACATTGCCGATCCTCAGAGCATAAATGTCGTATCCGGAGCGACGCTGGAACGCACGAGCCGTTTGCTCGTTGACGACCTTGGATAGGCCGTAGCTGTCCATTGGATCGACATCATAGTCCTCTTCGACGGGAAGGGTTTTCGGATCGACAACACCATCGGCAAAGCAGACGCCATAGGTCGTTTCCGACGACGCGATCACGATTTTCCTGATGCCGAGTTTTACCGCTGCCTCGATGACATTGTAGGTGCCAACGGCATTGACAGCGAAAGTCTTGTTGTCCGGATGGATCAGGATGCGTGGTACAGCGGCAAAATGCACGACGGCATCGAAGGCCGGGACACCGTTGCCGGGTTCCAGCTCATCGAAATTGGCGTAGCTCGACATGACATTGAACATCTCGCCTGATGAGGTGATATCGGCCGTCAGATTGTCGACGCCTGGGTGATCAAGAGGCGTCAGATCGACATTTACAACCCTGTGCCCCTGATCAAGCAGATAGGGAATGACATGTTTTCCCGCTTTGCCGGAACCGCCAGTGAACAAAATTCGTTTTGGTGTACTCATATGAAGAAGGTCCAGTTTCAGAAGGTCGACACTGGTGAGTGTCGAGACAGTTCAAAGAGGCCAGAAAACCAGGATTGCCGGTATGGATACGACCAGCACCAGCAGCTCCAAAGGCAGGCCGATGCGCCAGTAATCGCCAAAGCGATAGCCACCCGGCCCCATGATGATGGTGTTGTTCTTGTGGCCGATCGGCGTCAGGAAGGCGCAGGATGCAGCCACAGCGACCGCCATAAGAAAGGGATCCGAGTTGACACCCAAACTGCCTGCGATCTGAACGGATATCGGAGCCGCAATCAGACAGGTGGCAACATTGTTCAGGAAATCCGACAGCGTCATGGTTACGATCATCAGCACGGCAAGTGTGATCCAGGCCGGAGCTCCCGCGGTCAGGGCAACGATGCCATCGGCAATCAGCTGGGCGTTGCCTGCATTTTCAAAGGCTTGTCCGAGCGGGATCAACGAGCCAAGCAGCACAATGACTTTCCATTCGACGGCGGAATAGACCTCTGAACCGCTGATGAGCCCGGTTGCAGCATAAAGAACGACACATGCCGCCAGCGCGACGGGCAAATAGGCAAGACCGGCAACGGCTGCCGTAATGGCCAGAACAAAACCCGCGATGGCAAGCCAGGCCTTGTTGCGCTGGATCATACCGGTCTTGCGTCCTTCCAGAGGCAAGACGCCCAACCAACTGCTGGCATGATCGAGCCGGTCTTCGGTGCCGAGCATGAGAAGGACATCTCCCGGCCGGATGATCTCGTGACGCACCCGCTTCTGGATGCGGCGTCCCTGACGGGATATGCCAAGGAGCGTGACGCTTTGACCGTAGAGCAGGCGCATGTCGAAGGCTGATCGGCCGATGATGCGCGCGTTGTCGGGCACGATGGCTTCAAGCAACGACAGGGCGCTGCCGCTCAGGCCGCCTTTGTGCCGTTCGGAGCCCGCGAATTCGAGTTTCGCAGCGCCCATGAATGCCTCGATGGCCTTTGGGTCGCCTTCCACCACCAGGAAGTCTCCGGATTTGATCGGCTCGCGGCGGGCAAATCCCCTGACGCGTCTGCCGTTGCGGATCAGCCCAATGATGACCACGTCTTTGTCATCGGCAACGGGGTAGAGATCGCCGACGTTAAGCGGTTTGTCATCAGGGATTTTTCCGACTTTGAGTTCCGCTGAATAGAGACTTTCAGCAAATCCTTCCTGCTTGGGCGGCTTTCGAAAATGGGCCGGAAGCAGGCGCCAGCCAAAAAGAGCAACAAAGGCAATCCCGGTTACGGCAACAACCAGTCCGACCGGAGCGAAATCGAACATCGCAAACGGTTGGCCGAGTGCGTCGGAGCGGTATTCGGCTATGACAATATTTGGAGGCGTACCGATCAAGGTAATCATGCCGCCGAGGATGGTTGCGAAAGACAAGGGCATCAAGGTCAGGCCCGGTGACCGTTCGCCCTTACGGGCAGCTTCAAGATCCAACGGCATTAACAGAGCAAGCGCGGCCACATTGTTGATAATCCCTGAAAGCCCTGCACCGACAACGGACATCAGGCCGATATGGCCGGAAAGGCTTCGCGAGGCTGACAGGAGATGGCCAGCAATAAGTTCGACGGCACCGGAATTCATCAGCCCGCGGGACACAATCAGTACAAGTGCAATGATGATGACGGCAGGATGACCGAAGCCGGTAAAGATTTCACCTGACGGAACAAGACCGAGCAGCGCGCCCAGAATGAGTGCCGCAAAGGCAATGAGGTCGAACCGGATGCGGCCCCAGACAAGCAGGACAAAAACGGCACCGAACAACACAAAGAGGGCGGTCTGATCGAATGTCACATAAGCTCCGGTGGATGCGGCCCCAATTCGCTACAACCGGTTTTAGGACGAATTGCCGAGATTCGCCAGAAAAAGGCCTGCAATTGGATTTCAATCCCTCGGCAGCCGGTTTCTTCTTATGCTTTTGAAGGGGACAAGTTTGACGCGCGCCCGGTGCTGTGACCGGGCAGGGCGCGGTGTGACTTCAACACGCTAGGTCAGGTTGTTGTCACCTTCTTGTCCTCTTCGGGCGCAAGAGCACCGGCGGCAAGCAGGATCGACATGGCAACGGCTCCGATGCCGATGATCGCCAGCCCCAGCGTGGCAAAAGCGGAAACCAGAAGGCCGCCAGCAACGAGGCCCGCTATCCCGGCAAGGGCTGCGCCGCAGCGCCGAAGTGCAGTCTTGCCGGTTTCAAGGTAGGAATTCATGGTTTTCATAACAGTCTCCAAAATTAGTCTTGCGGGGTTAGGAATGAGCAGCGGGCCGGGACCCGCCACTCCATTTGAGGTTCGGGTCAACCTTTGTTTTGACCATCGGCCTCTTTGCCCTTGCCTCCGAACCATGCGTGGTCTTTGTCTTTTTCCACCGAAAGCACTTCACCTGAGGCGGCATCGATCAGCACCTCCACTTCATCTGCTTCGGTTTTGATTTCGACTTCAAAGACTGCTTTGCCGTCTTCGTTTTCCAGTGAGATTTCCTCAATTGTGCCTGGCTGTGCAGCAAGTGCGATTTCAGAGACCTGCGCGATTGAAAGGTCGGAATGAAGCGGCGCGTCTGACGCATTTTTCTGAGCTGCAATGGCAAGCGAAGTGCCTGTCAGTCCGACTGCGATCAGGCTGGCTGCGATAATCTTGGCGGTGGATTTCATGTCATCGTCCTCTTGGGTTTTCTCCGACGGCTTCGTTGCCCTCCGATGTCCAAGAGATAAGCGGTGGAGTTTGCCTGCCTCTGGCGTGAAATATACATTTTTGTAAAGAAGCGAAATTCGATTTCCTCATCGGGATCGAACGTTGTACGCCTTGAAAGGAGAGACGGCATGAGGACCGTCAAAGGCTGAGGACGTTGAACTTAAGATGCGCATTTTGCTTCTGGAAGATGATAGCGGCATCGGCAAGTGGGTGCATTCCAGCCTCAGCGAGGCCGGTCACGTGGTCGACTGGGTTGCAGATGGAAGAGAAGCCCTGGCAAGTGCTGCGACCGGAGATTTTGATGTCATTGTGCTCGACCGGATGACGCCAGGTATTGACGGGTTGTCGGTTCTAAAGGCCATTCGCGCCTCCCGAAACACCACGCCTGTCTTGTTCCTGACAGCCATGGAGGCAGTTGAAGATAGGGTCGAAGGCCTTGAAGCGGGCGCGGACGATTATCTAACCAAGCCATTCGCCTCAAGCGAGTTGCTGGCGCGAATTGCAGCACTTGGCCGTCGCCGGTCTGCTGTTTCGGATACCGAGCCGGTGAAACTCAAGTCCGGCGACGTTGAACTGGATCTCCTGAAACAGACCTGCGTGCGACAGGGCCAGAAAATCGATCTCAATGCGAAGGAATTCCGCCTTCTCGAAGTGTTCATGCGCAGCGAGGGCCGGGTGCTGACCCGGGCGATGCTTCTTGAACGAGTGTGGGATATCAACTTCGACCCGACCAGCAGTGTTGTTGAAACGCATATCAGTCGATTGCGTGCAAAGATCGAAAAACCATTCGAGGGAACACTGATCCGGACAAAGCGAGGTGCTGGCTATGTCTTCGAAGTGTGATCCGGAAAATCGGGTTTTTGGCTGGAGCCTCAACCCTTGAAACTGCTCACTCAGATACGAGCCTTGCTGCAAATGTCGGTTCTGCGTCAGACAGTGCAGCTTACGCTTGTCTTCCTCGTTATTGTCGTTTTTGCAGGGTTCGTGTCGATCCTATTCATCGACAGAGAGATCAATGCCCGCATAGACGCCGAACTGGAAACCCGCTTGGCCGATGTTGCCGGCAGAATTGCTGTAAACGATCCAGATGATGCTCTCTTTTTTGAGACGGAAGACCGGTTTGTCGCCTTTCAAGGAACTGGTGGAGCAACGTTTGGCGCCTTGGCAAAGCTCACTGGGGACAGACCGGGACTGAAGACCGTCAAACTTGGCCGAAAGTTTGTTGGAGAGGATCTCGACGGCATCTGGAGGGTTTACATCGCACGCGCAGCCGGCGGCACTCTTGCCGTCGGGACGAACCTTGATGATCGCGACGACTATCTGGAGGTCCTGATCAATATATTCGCTGTATCGGGCGCTCTGACGCTCGTCGCCATGCTGATGATCGGAGGCCTCCTGGGTTGGCGGGCGCAACGGCATCTGTCCGCCATCTCGGGAGTGCTCGACAAGGTGGCCGCGGGAGACCTGACGGCACGGATCGAACCGGGATCGGGCAGTGACGACTTCGTTCGTCTGTCGCGATCAATCGATCAGACGACATCTCAGCTGGAAATTCTGTTGAGGCAGACACGGAACCTGACGGCGAATATTGCGCATGACCTAAAGACACCCCTGACCCGACTGCGCGGGCAACTGGAAATGATTGAAACCGCGTCGGCCGATGAAGATGCGATCGGCATGGCGTTGGAACAGACAGATGAGATCATTGATCTTTTTGAGGCGCTGCTGCGTATCGCCAAACTGGAGTCGGGTGAACACCGGCAAAGGTTCGAGACCCTCAGTCCGGCCGTGCTTGCCGAGGAAACGGCTGACATTTATCAGGCTGTCATCGAGGACAGCGGGCGGAGATTCGACCTTGTTGTCGAAGAAACGGAGAGCATTTCAGGAGACAGGCGCTTGATCCTTCAAGCCGTTGCCAATCTGATCGAGAACAGTCTGAAACACACGCCCGAGGGCGCACAACTTACACTCACCGCGACGGGCAAAAGCCTTGTCCTTGCAGATACCGGTCCCGGTATACCAGAGCATTTGTATGACCGCGTGCTGGAGCCGATGTACCGGCTCGAGGAAAGCCGAACGACGCCCGGTGCCGGCCTTGGCCTGGCGCTGGTGAAAACCATCGCCAACCTGCATGGGGCAGAGCTTTCAATGTCCCCCAGCCGACGAGATGATCCTCAACGAAAGGGATTGAGAATAGAATTCCGGTTTCCCTGACCCCAAACTCACGTTTTTCAGCCGGAGGATACCTACCTGTCTCTGAACAAGGGCGGCGGGTATTGTCTAATCCGGCCTTGGAACCTTGCTGACAAGCCAGTTTCGGTCAATTTGCATTCTGCTTGATTGCCTGATGGATTGCGGATCCGTCACGGCGTGGATTACGGTATCAGGAGTGCATCCCCCATGCCGTTCGAGGGAGCAATGCCGGTCAATGCGAGGATCGACGCGGCGATCCCGAGTTGGGAAAGCACCTGTTCTTCTTCCGGGGCCAGGGCATTCGAGAAGAGGTATAACGGGACGTTGGTGGCTATGGACGTGGTGCCACCGTGCCAACCGTCTTCAGTCATGCCATGATCGGCAGTGACAATGACATCGTAGTCGAGCTTTCGCCAAATCGGGATGGCGCGCGAGAGTGCATTGTCAATACGTCAGATCTGGCGGCGGTATTCCTGCTGCCACCACCAAATGTATGTCCGATAGTGTCCGCAGAGCTGGAATGAAGCAGCATATAGACCGGTGCATGACGCTCCATGAGGAGCGTTGCCTGGGCGTAGAAAAGGCAACTGGGTGCCGTGCTGTATCAATGGCGTGCTTCGCGCGATCACTCTGAAAGTCGGGTGTGAAGCCTGGCTTCCTCATGTTGGATTTTTGCTTGAGGGATTGCGTGACGGCACTGAGGCTGTGTTTGGAAGTCAGCACTCGCGATTGAGGTTGTCTGCCAGTCAGTCCGTGATCGAGCTATGAATTATGCTTTGTCTGGTGCATCTCCGGGTGCTGACCAAGGCAGGATTGTCAATCCAGACACTCGTGATCGGAACGCATGACGCCCCACTCGATGATGTGAACCGAATCCGGCACGGGGCAGGGGATTGGCTTCATCCTGATCGTGCGCTTCAAACATGACGAAACGTTAATCTCACGACAATGGAACCGCGAATTTTCCTTCCCATATTCCAGGTAGGAAACGGCGAAAGCCGTGCAATGGAAAGGGAAGGAAAATGACCCGCGAGAACAATCGTTTTTATGAAGTAGACAATTTGTTGAAGAAGTATGGCGCACCCAGAACGAATTGGGTTGCGCGCCTGCGCCGACCTGAGAACAGCGACAAGTGGCGAAACCACAAAGGTCCCAATCCGTTGTTGATGCTCGGTCTGGATCGCAGCTGAACGGAAGACCAAAACACTGACATCCTGCTTGCAGATGAGTTGGCATACCGGCATGCCAGACTGCTAGCCAATCTCGACCGTCAGTTCGGGCAATCCTTCTATGGTCGCCAGGAGCACGTCACCTTTGGACACCGGCCCGACACCTGCAGGTGTTCCCGTCAAGATGACGTCTCCAGCGCCCAGCTGGAAAAGGTCGGACAGTTTGGCAATGATTTCGGGGACTTTCCAGATCATCTGGTTGAGATCACCGTCTTGGCGAATGCCACCATTGACTGCGAGAGAAATCTTGCCACTTCTCAGAAAGCCGCAATCGGCAGCCGGTACGACCCTGCCGACTGGGGCTGATCGTTCAAAAGCCTTTCCGGCTTTCCATGGACGACCGGCTTCCTTGGCAGCGCCTTGCAAATCCCGCCGGGTCATATCGAGGGTCACCGCATATCCATAGACGTGTTGAAGTGCGTTTTCGGGCTTTATGCTTCCGTGGCCCGATTTCAGCATCACCCCCAGTTCCACCTCGTGATGAACCTCCTGGCTGAGCGAGGGATAAGGAAACGTTCCGGAGGGGTCGAGATCATCCGGGTTTTTCTGGAAAAAGAACGGCGGTTCCTTGTCAGGATCATGCCCCATCTCAACTGCGTGCGCTGCGTAGTTGCGGCCCACGCAATAGACCCTGCGGACTGGAAACCCAAGCTTGCTATCGCAAATGGGCAATATGGACGGCTGCGGAGCGGGAAACACCGTTTGCATGGGGCGAAGGTCTCCAGAATGGTGATCACCGTGCTTTTTGCCGCATCGTATGTCAGCTGTCGAGCAGCCCCTGCGACGTCGACCTGTTTGTTACCGGCGTCTGATTGCTTTCGTCCAGGTATGCAACTGTCCGTATCGCGGATCAATCGTCGTCTTGTACGGTGTCCGGCATGTACCACACCACTATGAAAGTCAAAATGCCGACTGCAACCAAGTAGAATGCGGGTGCGATCTGCAGGTGTGATCTTTCGATCAGGAAGGTTGCAACAAGTGGCGCGGTGCCGCCGAAAATGGCCAGGGGAATGTTGTAACCCAGCGAATATCCCGTGACGCGGACGGAACGCGGAAACTGGGAAATCATCGTGGCCATGAGCGGTGCAAAGAAACTTGCCAGAATGACGGCAAGACCGAGTTGTCCCAGCACCACCAGGTAGGTGTCATGATGATGGATCAGCCAGAACAGAGGCAGACCGAAGATCGTGATGCCGCCAGATCCGATCAGCATCAGCCATCTGCGATTGAACTTGTCTGCAAGGTATCCAAGGACCGGAACCAGGAACATGAAAACGATCATGACGCTGGTGTTGATTGTCAGGGCGTGACTTTCGGAAAACTTCACGTAAGCGACCAGATAGGACGTCAGATAGACGAAGGTCAGGTAAAATCCCACACCGTTCAGGATGTTGCAGGCAATGGTGCGCAACAACGCGGGTCTGTGGTTGCGCAAAACCTCACTAACCGGAACGTTGACAGGGTTGTGAGGCGAGGGGGGCATATCGGTATCATCCGACTTGTTGCCACTGCGGATCAGGAAGCCGGTCAGTCCGACGAGCAGTCCGAAGGCGAAGGGAATCCGCCAGCCCCAAATGCTGAGATCATCCGTCGGGATCAAGCTTGTGGCCAGAGCGGCAACCCCTGATCCCAGCAACACGCCGAAGGTTGCCCCGACAAGGGCCCAAGAGACGATGAAGCAGCGCTTCGATTGAGGTGAGATTTCGTAAAGATAAACCGATGAGCCTGTATATTCACCGCCAACCGATAAACCCTGCAGAAGCCTCAACAGCGTCAGAATGACCGGTGCGGCGATCCCAATCTGTTCGTAAGTTGGCAGAAAGGCGATCAGTGTTGTCGGGATAGCCATGAGTGTAACGGAGAGCAAAAGCGCTTTGCTGCGGCCCAGCTTGTCAGCGATGTGCCCGAGCAGCAGACTGCCGATCGGGCGCATCAGGAATCCCGCCGCAAACACGCCAAATGTGCTGATCAGGCTGACGGTCGGGCTGTTACTTGGAAAGAACTGTTGTGCGATAATCGGGGCCAAATAGCCATAAACCGCAAAGTCATACCATTCCAGGGTATTACCGACGGTGCCCGCAACAATCTTGCGGGTTCTCAATTCATTTGTCGCCACCCTGCAGCCCCTGCTCCGGCCTTTGATTTAGGAGGAGCATAAGGCAACAGTGTTTATCTTAGGTTTCCGAGGCCAAAGCGCCCCTTTCGACCGATCGCGGCACCCTCAGGTGTTGAACTTGAAGAGCAGTACATCGCCATCCTTGACGATATACTCCTTGCCTTCATCCCGTGCCTTGCCGGCCTCCTTGGCAGGGTTTTCACCGCCGAGAGACACATAGTCATCATAGGCAATTGTTTGGGCGCGAATGAAGCCGCGTTCAAAATCCGTATGAATGACACCGGCAGCGCCGGGGGCCTTTGTGCCTTCCGTTATTGTCCAGGCGCGGGTTTCCTTGGGGCCGGCGGTAAAATAGGTGATCAGACCGAGCAGGTCGTAGCCTGCACGGATCATGCGATCGAGGCCAGGTTCTTCAAGCCCGATGGTTTCCAGAAACTCGTCCTGCTCCTCATTGTCGAGTTGGGAAATTTCAGCTTCGATTGCCGCTGATATCACCACGGCGACAGCGCCTTCTTCCTTGGCTCTCGCCATGACCTTTTCGGTAAACGCGTTCCCGGTTGCTGCTGAAGCTTCATCAACGTTGCAGACATAAAGAACAGGCTTTGAGGTCAGAAGGTTCAGTCCCTTCAAGAGCCGGGCTTCTTCAGCGTCGGCAGTTTCCAGCATGCGAGCCGGTTTGCCGTCCTGCAACAAGACAAGGGCTGCTTCCATGATCGGCAAAACGACTTTTGATTCCTTGTCGCCGCCTGTCGCCTTTTTCTTCAAAGGCGCGATGCGGCGCTCAAGACTTTCCATATCCGCGACCATGAGCTCGGTTTCCACCGTTTCAGCATCTGCAAGCGGATCAATCGCACCGTCGACATGGGTGATGTCATCGTCTTCGAAACAACGCAGTACATGCGCGATTGCATCGACTTCGCGGATATTGGCCAGAAACTGGTTGCCAAGTCCTTCGCCCTTTGAAGCTCCACGCACAAGACCGGCAATGTCGACGAAGGTAATACGGGTCGGTATGACCTCCTTTGACTCCGCTATGTCTCGGATCGCATAGAGGCGCGGGTCGGGAACGGCAACTTCACCCGTATTCGGCTCAATGGTGCAGAAGGGATAGTTGGCGGCCTGGGCCGCGGCTGTTTTCGTGAGCGCGTTGAAGAGCGTGGACTTGCCGACATTCGGCAGTCCGACAATGCCGCACTGGAAACCCATGGGAGTTCGCTTTCGGTTTGGTCTGAAACTGTTGCCGGGCTACATGCCCGAGCCTTGACGGCAGGTCAAGACTTTGAGCGCTCGGTGCGGAAAAGGAAGCGTGTACCTGTATGTTATTGCAGACCCGTCATGTCGATGGTGCCGCGACTGCAGCCCATTGCAACGGTGTCCGCAGCCAGCATCAGCTCACCCAGGTCGCTCTCCCGAGTTATCTTGCCTTTCATGCCGAGCCAGATCTCGTTGATCAAGGTCCGGCTGCCGTCGTTGGTACACTTGATCAGGACCCTGTCTCCTGTGCCTTGTCCAAACGAAGAGTCAAAGGCGGCACGGATTTCGGCACCAGTGATTTCGGCACCGACGTTGTTGAAGAACAGGTCTCCGACAGCGGATCGGTTGACGAGTTCCGTCAGGTACAGCGTGTCGTCGTAGTATTCATCCGCGCCATCTTCGCCCAGGAAACAGGTGCCGTGTTTTATCCATTCATGATGGTGCAGGAAACTGGCATATCCCGGCATGGCAGCCCGCAAGGCATCAGCGGTTTCGGTGTCGATTGCCGGGGCCGGAAGACGGTCCCAGGTGTCGGGCTTGTCCAGGTCAATGATGTTGGCCGGCACCCCGCAGTAAATGTTGTCCTTTGGCTGTGGCCACAGGCCGTGGATGGAAAGTTGACGAGTCGTGTGAGGAAGGAGGCCATCGTTCAGGTCGCGGCATTCCTTCTTGCCGGGACGGATTTCACAAAATGCAGGCTGCCAGGAAAGCGTCAGAAGGTTGTCGACGGATTCCGTGCCCTCCTGTTCGATGACATCATTCGAACCGGCTGATCCGGTGCCACGCGTCCGGGTGTCGGCCTCGACCACGTGAACGCCGCAGTCCGTGCTAACCCACCTGGCGTTTGATACGGGTGCGTCGTCCATCTGAATCTGGAAATAGTCTCCGCCTTCCTTGTTCAGTCCGAGCATCTTATAGGCCACACTTGGCGATGTGGTGATGTCTCCCGGATTGGTCAGCCTGTTTTTGCTGTGGTAGGCCTCGCAGGTCTCGAAGGCGATGAAATAGCCATCCAGCTTCTTGAATGCAGCTGCCGGTGTCGTCACCACAAAGCTGCCTGCGATCAGAACTGTTAGTAAACGCATTGCCTACCTCCCAGAAAAACTGGACGAACATAGCGATCAAATACGCGCAGTTTCGTCCCGGGGAAAGGCCTAAATCTTGCGGTGTTACCGTGTCGTTCTTATGACGTGGGCACGGATCCTGTTTGCCTATCGCGCGGTTTTTGCGTCGCCGCTGACGATCCGCAGCATTCGCTGCAGCCAGGGTCAGTCGTTGCCGAACAGCTTTTTCAGCATGTCGGACATCGGCCCGGACTTGGGCATCTTCATAGGCTTGGGCTGACGTGCCTGCCGAATGTGGCTTTGTCCCTTTGGCTTTGCAGCCGGCCCGCCGGGACGCTCGCTTGCGTCTTCAGGTTTGCCTTTTCGCTGGGTCTTTTGCGGTTCAAGTGCAAGCGTCAGCTTGTTGGCGAATTGACTGTCCTGTCCAGCCGCAAGCAAGTCGGCATGTTTTGCGATTTCATCGAAGAGCGGAACCAGCCAGTCCTGATCTGACTTTGCAAAGTCGCCGAGAACATAGTTCGAAACCAATTTCTTGTCGCCGGGGTGACCGATGCCGAGGCGAAGACGCCGGTAGTCCGGCCCGATATGGGCAGAGATGGAGCGCAATCCGTTGTGGCCACCGTGACCACCGCCCTTTTTCATGCGGAATTTGGCAGGTGGCAGGTCAAGTTCATCGTAGAGGACAGCAAGGTCCTCAGGCTGAAGCTTGTAAAAGCGCATAGCTTCACCCACTGAACGGCCGCTTTCGTTCATGTAGGTAGATGGCTTTAACAGGAGGACCTTATCCGTGCCGAGGCGTCCTTCAGAAACCTGGCCCTGGAACCTGGCGCGCCAAGGCTGAAAAGCAGAATGGCTCCGGTGGATTTCATCCAGGGCCATGAAACCAATGTTGTGTCGGTTTCCAGCGTATTTCGCACCTGGATTACCGAGACCGACGATCAGCTTCATAGTGTGCCCTTCACGTCTGTTGTTGAAACGAAAAAGCAGCCCAATCGGCTGCTCTGAAGTCGTCCCCGAGCCAGCTCCGTGATGGAGTGCCGAGGCAGGAGGCGGTTGCCGCCTCCTTGTTGTTGTAACAGAAGTGAAGCTTATTCGCTTGCTTCTTCGTTGCCTTCTTCAGCGGCTTCTGCTTCTTCACCTTCGTCGGTTTCTTTCATGCCGGCCGGAGCCGCAATCGTTGCGATGGTGAAGTCGCGGTCGGTGATGGTCGGCTCAGCGCCTTTCGGCAGATCGACTGCGGAAATGTGCAGGCTGTCGCCTGGCTGAGCTTTGGCAAGATCCAGAACCAGTGCTTCAGGAATGCTGTCCGCAGGCACGTTCATTTCGACCGTGTGACGGACAATGTTGAGGACGCCGCCTTTTTTCAGGCCTGGGCAGTCTTCTTCATTGATGAACTGGACAGGAATCTCGACCGTGAGCGTTGCACCTTTGGCAACACGCAGGAAGTCGACATGCAGGACGTCATCGCGCACCGGGTGCAGCTGAAAGTCCTTGGCGATAACCTGATGCTTTTCACCGTCGATGTCGATGGTGCCGATCTGTGCGGTAAAGCCACCCTTGTGCAGGGTAATGGTTGTCTCTTTCACCGGAATGGTGATCGGCAGTGCCGGTTTCTTGTCGCCGTAGATAACGGCGGGGAGAAGGCCTTCGCGACGCAGTGCCCGTGCGGCCCCCTTGCCCACCCGGTCCCGTGCCGACGCCTTCAGCTCATAGCTGGAAGCCATGGGAAACTCCTTGGTGTATTAAGAACGGATCGGCGAACCTTGGCGCCTTCAAAAGACTTTCAGATGTTCGGGATCGATCCACATGCGCCTCCTCCAGGGGTGCAGGCGCGAGCGCGTACATACAGAAACACCAACGAATGCGCAAGGCTGCCGTACCAAGTTTGTTGTTTCAGGCACCGAAATTGAGCGCAAATTCGCAACGTCAACGTCCATCTGCCACTGGTTCGGCTCCACCCGATCTGAAGGAATTTAATTACTCAACTGAAAGGTTGACTGTTTTTGACATCCGTACAAAACTGCTCAGGACAGAACGGATGGAGCTGCAATGGCAATCGACGAGGATCTCAACAACAGGCTGCGCGATGCACTTGAGGGCAGAGGAGGCCTTTCCGAAAAGAAGATGATGGGAGGCATGTGCTTCCTACTCAATGGACATATGGTGTGCGGTGCTGATCGCACGAAGGACGGAGAAAGGCGGTTCATGTTCCGGGTCGGGAAAGACAATCATGGAGCAGCGGAAATGCTGCCCGGTGCAACACCAATGGTGCAGGGTGGACGGGTAATGAGTGGCTTGTTCTTTGTGGCTGAAGACGATGCCGCCGATGACATCCTTCGCGACTGGCTGGATCTGGCCGTGGCAAATGCAATGACACTGAAACCCAAGTGACCTTTCTTTGTCGTGAGGGAATGGTTCACCCTTTGAGCCGACGGGACGTATCCTCCTGGAATGCCGGATCGGCCTTTTTGGCAAACGCCTTTTGCCAAGGTTCGGCCAATTCCGGGAGCTCGGACAAGGCCCGCGCCATCTGCGGATCCACGCGCGGGCTGAACCTGGCATGGATCACTTCCTTCAGGTTCCATTCCGGGCAGGGGCGTTCGACAAGTGTCAGCTCGTCGCCTGCTTCAATATGGCCTTCCTGCAGAACCCTGAAATACCATCCAGTCCGCGCGGTTTTTTGAAAGTGTGCGGCCTGTGCCGGATTGCCGGTATGCATGTTGAGTTTCCAGCATGGTTGCCGGGCCTGGGAGATCTGGACACGTATGGTGCCGGCAGCAAATACGTCGCCGAGACAAAGTTCCGCTTCCGTAAACCCTTCCGATGCGAAGTTCTCTCCAAAGCCACCCGGCTTGAAGAGATCCTGGCGGTCGGGAAAAACTTCGCGCCAATACGAATAGTGTTCGGAAGGGTAGATGTGCAGGGCCTTTTCAGGGCCTCCGTGAACAGCGCGGTCTGCCTGACTGTCCGATAAGAGGCCATCGCGATTGACCTTTTGGGGACCGGTGACCAGTGTCTTACGAATCGCGGATTGGTCCTTGTCTTCCCAAAGCTTCTCGGGCTCGCCGGTATAAATGCTGAGGATTTTCGCTTTCAAAGTCATGCAGTTGCCTCATGTTGCTGCGTGTTCGTGGCAAATCTGACCGGTCTCAACCGGCGACAGTTCGACCTCAAGCAGTTTGCAGTATCCACCTTTTTCACGGCCCTGATGATGTTTGCAGGTTCGGCAGAGCCCGAAGGATCGGTTGTCACGCCGAAGCAGCATTGCGTTCACGAGAGCCTTCAACCCGGCCGTCAGCACGAATGATGTCTCATTTGGCAATTCGTTGATGACCTCGTCCAGACCGGACGGGACCTTTAGAAGGTCCAAACCGTCTGGTGCAACGTCATATCGGATGCTGCGCTTGTCGGCGTCTGAACGGGTTTCGTCAATCAGGCTCTTGCGCGCCAGCGCCTTGAGGGTCTGTGACGCCGTACCGCGCGTTGTTGCCAGATAATCAGCGACATGTGAAGGCGCGCGCGAATAACGGTTTGCCCGCGCCAGATAGCTGAGCGCAGCAAATTGCGACGGGTTCAACGGTCCATTCCACTCTTCAGCGGCGCTCAACCGGGTCAGGCGGTCGATCAGGTCTCGAATCTGTTGTGCTTCGGAGAGGTCGTTCATGAATTCATATGTAGCGAGTCGAAATTAAACTTGCAATAGTTTCGACTCGCTATTATTAAATGTCTGCCTTCAGAAAAGGAGATAGGCAAATGTTGAAACAGATCCTTGGAAGTCTTTTGATCGCTGGAGTGCCGGCCGCATCTCTTGCCGGCGGGGACCACGGCCATCACGCGCTCAATCAGGAAGAAGCGGTCCTGTCACCGGAAAAAGAAGGGGCCGACCAAAATTACGACATCCTTGCCGCGCATGTGCACCGTAAGGGCCGTATCGTGACGTTTCACATGACACTGGCGGGAAGTGCCGGGGCAACGGTGCCTGAGAAGAAGGGCGATTTGGCCGGCGCACCAGTGCATTCCTACGTCTGGCCGACGTCACTTGAACCGGCAAGTGTGGGTTTTGAAGGCGGCAAAGGCATCTTGGCACTGGCCGCCACGAGCCATCCTGATTTCGACGACACACCGCTCTTTGACGAAGATGGGGACGGCGATGTCGGCAATGACGGCGCAAAGTGGCATTCGCACTGGGTTGTGCTGACGCCGAACGAGGCTTGCGGGCCTGGAGCCTTGTCAGTACAGGACATCCCGGATGGGGCCAGTCCGAAAATGCCGGCAACCTGGCCGGGCCTCCCGCTCTATATCGACAGCCCTGGCTTTTCACCGGTTCTGGACGAGCAGGAAATCACCATCAATGTTGCGTTCAGCGACGCGTCGCTCGTGGATGGACTGAAGTATGACGGCGTCACCTCGGCGTTGAGGGTCAATCAGAGTATCCACGCACCGCTGCTATGTGTCGTTGATGTATTTGATATTGCGTCTGGCGACCTGAGTTTGCCGGGTGAAATTGCTGATCACTGAGCCCTGTTGTGCCGGGCCCCCGGCACGGCTGTCCTGATCAGCCTTCTGATGGCGCATAGGAGGCTGGGTCGACGATGTCCGGGCGACCTTGCAAGGTTAGTTGCGCTTGACGCGCTGGCGTTGTGGCAATGACTTTCCCGCCTTTGACCACCGCAAGCCTTGTTGCCTTGAGACGGATCGCCTCGATTGCATCTCGTGCCTGAAGCATGACGAAATCGGCCTTGCAGCCTTTTGCAAGGCCGTAGTCCTCAAGTCCCATGGCTTTTGCCGGATGGCTGGTGACGCAGTCGAAGCAATAGCGGATCGCTTCGCGGCTTGTCATCTGTGCGACGTGGAGCCCCATTGAAGCCACTTCAAGCATGTCACCTGACCCCATGGAGTACCAGGGGTCCATCACGCAGTCATGGCCAAAGGCAACATTGATGCCGTAGGAGCGCATTTCCGGAACGCGCGTTTGTCCACGGCGTTTCGGGTATGTGTCGTGGCGTCCCTGGAGCGTGATGTTGATCAACGGGTTTGCGATGGCGTGCACCTCGGCTTCGGCAATCAGCGGCAAAAGCTTGGAAACGTAATAGTTGTCCATCGAATGCATGGACGTCAGGTGCGAGCCGGCTACACGGCCCTTCAAGCCAAGGCGTTGGGTTTCGTAGGCGAGCGTTTCAATGTGGCGAGACATGGGGTCGTCGGTTTCGTCGCAATGCATATCGACCATGAGACCGCGTTCTGCTGCCACTTCGCAAAGCCTTCTGACGGACCGGGCACCATCATCCATGGTGCGTTCAAAATGCGGAATGCCGCCGACGATATCGACCCCCATGTCGAGGGCTGTCAAAAGGTTGGCCTCCGCATTTGGAGAGCGGTAAAGACCGTCTTGCGGAAATGCGACAAGCTGCAGGTCGATATAGTCTTTCACTCTGTCGCGAACCTCCAGCAACCCTTTGACGCCGGTCAGCCTGTCATCGCAGACATCGACATGTGTCCGAATAGCCAAAAGACCTTGAGACACTGCAAGGTCACAGTATTTCAGGGCGCGCTCAACAACAGCGTCGACGGTCAGTATCTCCTTGAGCTCTCCCCAAAGCGCGATGCCTTCCAGGAGCGTGCCGCTCCGGTTCATGCGTGGCAACCCCAGTGAAAGCGTCGCATCCATATGGAAGTGACTGTCCACGAAAGGGGGCGACACCAGATTGTCAGCCGCGTCGATGACCGTTTGAGCTTCTGCGGCGATGCCGGTTTCAATGGCTTCGATCCGGCCATTGCGGCACGCAATGTCTACGCCGGTCCTGCCGTCAGGCAGGTTGGCGTTCTTTACGAGAAGGTCAAAGCTCATCAGGGCACACCTCAGCGTTGGCCGCGGAAATAGGGAACAAGCAGTGCTCTCGGGTAGTCTGCCCGGCGGGCAACCACGATCAGCGCAGCGATCGAAAACAGATACGGCATCATCAGGAAGATCTGACCTGGAATGAAACTGCCGACTTCCGTCTGGAGCCTGACCTGGAAGGCATCGAATGCGCCGAAGAGCAGCGCACCAATCAGTGCTTTGCCGGGCCGCCAGGACGCAAATACGGTGAGTGCGATGCAGATCCACCCGCGACCGTTGACCATGCCGAAGAAAAAGGCGTCAAAGGCGGACATCGTCAAGAAGGCACCGCCAAGGGCCATGATGGCTGATCCGGCGACGACTGTTCCGATGCGGATCGCATAGACGGAAAGGCCTTGTGACTCAACGGCTGAAGGATTATCGCCGACGGCTCGGATCGCCAGACCGAGAGGCGTCCTGTAGAGAACATATGCTGTTGCCACAACAAGAAAGAGGGCCAGAAATGTGAGCGGGGTTTGCTGAAAGAGCGCAGGACCTATGAATGGCAGCTCGCTGAGGACTGGAATGTCGAGCGGCTGAAATGCGTCGATGCGGGGCGGTGAAGAGACGTCGGGCAAGGCTGTACGATAGATGAAATAACTGAGCGAAGTCGCAAAGAGCGTTACGCCGATCCCGGAAACATGCTGCGATAGGCCGAGCGGTACTGTCAGGATCGCATGGATCAGCCCGAACAGAGCGCCCGCACATGCGGCAACGAAGACACCGCCCCACAGGCCAGCCCCAAGCCAGACGGCCATCCAGCCCGCCATTGCACCTGCAGTGAAGATACCTTCAATGCCGAGATTGAGGACCCCGGCACGCTCGCAAATTAGTGCTCCGATCACGCCGAATATCAAAGGCGTTGCGATACGCAGCGCGGCCGCCCAGAAATTTGCAGACAGAAGAATGTCCAGGATCTCGATCATTTTGCTGTCTCCTTTGCAGCCGGAGCACCGACAAGGCGGATCTTGAACCTCAAGAACAATCCGGCCACCAGAACGCAGAGCAGGGACATGGCGACCATCAGGTCAGCCAGATAGTTGGAAACACCTGTTGCGCGGGACATTGAGTCTGCCCCAACGAAAATACTGGCGATGAAGAGGGCCGCGATAATCACACCGACGGGAGAAAGGCCTGCCAGCATGGCTACGACAATGCCGGAATACCCGAAACCGGGCGACAGGTCCGCAGTCAGATACCCTTTCAATCCGGCAACTTCACCGACACCGGCAAGGCCAGCCAAAGCCCCGGAAATCAGCCCGACCCGAACGAAAGTGGCGGTTACCGGGATGCCGGAATGGCGCGCCGCTGCTGCATTTTCTCCAACAGCGCGGATTTCGAAGCCCCAGACCGTGCGCTTAAGCATAAAGTAGACGCCGAGCGAGGCAACAAGCGCAATGATCAGGCCCCAGTGAATGCGCATTCGGGCCATCAACTTCGGCAGCGCAGCCTCATCGAGGATGGGTTCTGATTGGGGCCAGCCCATTCCCATCGGGTCCTTCATTGGGCCTTCCAGCATCATCTGGACAAAGAGCAAGATGATAAAGTTCAAGAGGAGCGTGGTGACCACTTCATCGACACCGAGGCGGGTCTTCAAAAGTGTTGGCCCGAGCATGACAAGCCCGCCGGCAAGTGCCCCGGCCAGAATGACCAGGGGTATAAGGAACAACGATGGGCCTCCAAAGGCGCCTGTGCCGACGGCAACGGCAGCCAAGGCACCAGCATAGAGCTGTCCTTCAGCGCCAATATTCCAGAGCTTTGCCCGAAAGGCGACGGCGGCCGCAAGACCGGTCAGGATCAGGGGTGTGGCGCGCGTGAGCATTTCGGTAAAAGCAAACATTGATCCGAAGGCACCCTTGACCATCAGGCCGTAGGCGCCAAAAACGGACAGCCCGGCAAACGCCATGGGAATGGCTGCAAGCAATAGCGCTGCCACTGCAGCAGCAACCAATACAGAGAGCACCCTGGAAACGGGGACCGGACCTCTGGGTTCAAAGCGGATCATGCGGCTTCTTCTCCATCATGGCCCGCCATGCGCAAGCCGAGTGTGCTCCGGTCGAGCATTTCAGTCGGGTTCGCTTCAGAGAGTTTTCCGCGATGGATCACGGCTATACGGTCGGAAAGACGCATCAGTTCATCCAGGTCTTCGGAGATCAGGATGACACCGGCTCCCCTGTCGCGAGCGGCAAGAAGACGTTTGTGCACGTCCGATGTCGCTCCGACATCAAGACCGCGGGACGGCTGAGCAGCGAGGACGACCTTTGGCATTGTCTCCAAGGTACGGGCCAGAACAATCTTCTGTATGTTTCCGCCAGAGAGCAGCCGCGCCGGACTGTCTTCGCTCTGGCATCGGATGTCATAGGCTTTGATCAGGCTACGGGCGCGTTCCCGGATCGCAGCAAAGCGCAGCAATCCAAAACTTTGGTTTTCGGGTTTGCGAATGGTTTCAATCGCCAGATTTTCCGAAACACTCATTGCACCGACAATGCCGTCATGATGACGATCCTCGGGAATACGAGCGAGACCGATATCAATCATCTTGCGCGCGTCAACATGCGTGAGCAGCTGGTCTTCAAGAAGCATTTCTCCGGAGACTATCGGCTCCAACCCGGAAATGACTTTGGCGAGAGTCGTCTGACCATTTCCGGATACACCTGCAATCCCGAGGATCTCACCCGACTTCAAGTCGAGATCCACATCTTGCAGTGCGTCGCGACCTTGGCCCGCGAATATCCTTTTGAGGACGAACAGCGACCTTCCGGCTTCCTTTTCGGTGCGAATGGTCTCAACGATTTCGTGCCCCACCATGAGCTCGGCCAGTTTGCGCTGGTCGCAGCTGGCTGTCGGCAGGTCGGCAACCTTGCAACCGCCTCTCAGGACAGCGACGCGATGCGAGGATGCGATCACTTCTGCAAGTTTGTGGGAAATGAAAATGATCCCGAGACCGTCATCAGCAAGTGTCTTCAACGTTGCGAACAGGGTTTCTGATTCTTGCGGTGTGAGGACCGCTGTCGGTTCATCGAGCACAAGTACACGGGCATCTCGATAAAGCGCCTTAAGGATTTCAACGCGCTGTTTTTCGCCGACGGACAGTTGGGAAATGCGGGCATCCAGCGACACCGTCAATCCGGATCGTGCCATCAGATCCTCAAGTTTCGCGCGTGCCGGTGCGCGTGCGGTGGAAAGTGTCGCGAGGCTTTGTGTGCCCAGGAGGATATTGTCGAGGGCGCTCAGGTTCTCAGCCAGTGTGAAGTGCTGATGCACCATGCCGATACCGGCCTCAAGCGCTGCGTGGGGAGATCCTGGCTCGAGTTCTGTGAGACTTCCATTCCCGGAATTGACCAGCACTTGTCCCTCATCAGCAACATAGTGGCCGAAGAGTATGTTCATCAAAGTGGTTTTTCCGGCTCCATTCTCGCCCAGAAGAGCAAGAATTTCACCGCTGCGAAGATCAAGCGAAACGTCGCCGTTCGCCGTCAGCGCTCCAAACCGTTTGGTGATGCCGTCCAACCGCAGGACGAGCGCAGCCTTCTGTACAGGTGCGGTCATGCAGAGCTCCGGATGTAAGAAATGTGGCCGCCGCCTGGCGGGGCGGGGAAGAGCCGGCGATCTGATGATCGCCGGCAATCACCATTACATGGTGGATTTCGGTTCTGTGTCGTTCACGTTTACGCGGAACAGACCGCCCAGGATTTCCTGTTCTTTCTCCTTGGCGGCTGCAACGGCATCTGCCGGGGCGAGGCTCTCGTCGACAATGAAACTGCCGCCGCCATAGGACATGAAGCTGAAGGGACCGTAGTCTGCCGGTTCAAAGCTGTCGTCGACAACTGCTCCGATTGCCCGGTCAATGGTTGGTTCCATGTGCCACAGAGCGGATGAGAGGATGGTGCCCGGGTAGTCGCCGGAGGTATCGATCACGTTGCCAATTGCCAGAAGACCCTTTTCCTTGGCTGCGTCGGACACGCCGAAGCGCTCGGCGTAAAGAATGTCGGCGCCCTTGTCGATCATGGCAAACGCGGATTCTTTCGCCTTGGGCGGATCGTACCAGGAGTTGATAAAGGTCACGAGAAACTTCACATCGGGATTAACCGCTGTCGCACCATCCATGAAGGCGTGCATCAATCGATTGACCTCCGGGATCGCGAAGCCGCCGACCATACCGATGACGTTGGATTTGGTCGTAGCACCGGCGATCATGCCCGACAGATAGCTTGGCTCATGGATCCAGTTGTCGAAAACAGCAAAATTCGGCTGCGCCGGGCCGAAGGACGAGCCCATCAGGAAAGCCGTTTCCGGATACTCGGCGGCCACTTTACGGGCAGCGCGTTCGACTGCGAACGCCTCGCCGACAACAAGATCCATACCTTGCTCGGCATATTCGCGCATGACGCGCTCATAGTCGGTGTTGGCGACATTTTCTGAGAATGTGTAGGTGATTTCGCCGCGTTCCTGGGCAGCTTTCAGCGCTTTGTCGATGCGGCTGACCCATTGTTGTTCAACCGGAACGGTGTAGATGGCAGCGACCTTGATCGGATCTGCAGCTTCTGCCGGCGAGTACACAAAGCCTGCAGCCACTGTGACTGCCAAGGCAGCCGACAGGAGGGCCCTGCGGGCCTTCGAAAATGGTTTTGAAGTGTGCATTTGAGTCCCCTGGAAGGTATTTTTGCGGAAAAAGTTGATCACAAAATATGCGTGCCCACAAGCTGTGCAGTGCGCCAGAGTGGAATTTTTTGATCAATTGGGAAAATTTCTGCCGTTTTGGAATTCTGGCAGGTCGAGAGCAACCTTGGTTTCAAGCAACAAAAAAACGCCGGACAAGCCGGCGTTTCTTCAAGGTCGCGATAAAATCCGTCTTAGTTGAACAGACTGGATACGGACTTTTCGAGCGCAGTACGGTTGATTGCCTCTCCCATCAGGGGCGCAATCGAGATTGCCCGTATGTTGGAGGCTGCGGTGATTGCCGCTGTCGGCTCGATGGAATTGGTGATGACCAATTCCTTGAGTTTCGAAGATGCCACGCGCGCGACAGCACCTCCGGACAAGACGCCGTGGGTGATATAGGCCGTCACCGACTTGGCACCTTTCGCAAGCAATGCTTCGGCAGCGTTACAAAGGGTACCACCACTGTCGACGATGTCATCGACAAGAATGCAGTCATAGCCATTCACTTCGCCGATGATGTTCATGACTTCCGATTCTCCGGGCTTGTCGCGTCTCTTGTCGACAATGGAGAGGGGAGCCTCGATGCGCTTGGCGAGGGCGCGGGCACGGACCACACCGCCGACATCCGGCGACACCACCATGACGTTGTCGGTGGCATACCGTTCCTTGATGTCGCGTGTCATGACCGGAGCTGCAAACAGGTTGTCGGTCGGTATATCGAAAAAACCCTGGATCTGTCCGGCGTGGAGATCCAGGGTTAGAACGCGGTCTGCACCTGCTTCGGTGATGAGGTTCGCCACAAGCTTGGCCGAGATCGGCGTTCGACCGGAAGCGCGGCGGTCCTGCCGGGCATAGCCGAAATAGGGGATTACCGCGGTGATACGACGTGCGGAGGAACGGCGCAGCGCATCGATGATGATGAGCAATTCCATAAGGTGGTCGTTTGCCGGGTAGCTGGTTGGCTGCAGGACGAAGACATCTTCGCCACGCACGTTTTCTTGAATTTCAACGAAGATTTCCTGGTCGGCAAATCGCCGGACCTGGCATTTGGCCAGAGGTACATCCAGGTAAGTGGAGATTTCCTCTGCCAGGGCTCGGTTCGAATTGCCCGCGACGATCTTCATGAGCCGCAAGTCCTTCTGGTGCGACACCGTGTTTCAAGGGAAGATCCTTGAAGGCACGGAAATGGACTAGATCTTATCGAGTTGCCGGACGCCGCAAGATCTTTGCAAGATCCTTCGGCAGGCGGCGGCGTTTTAGCAATCAACCACCTCGACCACAACCGCCGTAAGGGGCAGAACACCTGTTTTTTTAAAAATTCTGACACACAGCGATAATTGCCCGGCTAACCGTTTCATTATCGGTTGAGCCAGGCGTTGATTTCTACCATCGAGCGATTTGCGATGCGCGACAATGTCCCAGAATTGACCGACTGCCAGGGATCACCAGACGCGCCGCCGGTGGATTCGGTGCCCGAGATTCTGATTGAGTCGGCGTCCGGACCCGTCGACAATGTCAAAAACATAGAAAACGGTTCCCGTTGACGGCTGTCCGGTGGCGGACAGATAGCCATTCACACGATAGGTCGCGCTGGCGCCAACGCGTCGAACCAGAGTGATGCCCTGTTTGCGCGCTTCCGCTCCGATGAATTCGGATAGTTCATCGGCAATATTACCTGGCGCGCCGGTAAAGGGTTCAAAGGCAAATGTGACGCCCTGTGCCTCATCCGAAGGACCAGACAGGGATGGCGCGGGTGCAGACGACGTGATGGAGGTCGGCGGTTGCGGCGAGGCCTGACAGGCGGCCAAAAGACCTGCGACCAGAAGTCCGGCGATCAGGCGCAGAGGAAAATCAGAAGTCTGGTTGAAAAAACGGACCATGGAGATGCCTGGCTCTCTTTGTCGATTTACCGTGGATGCAGGCCCTTCACGAGAATCGCAAAGAAAGAACCGGGCCGCAGATTTGTCCTTGGTTTAGCCTGACTTGACCGGCAGGTCGAGAGGCAGCGTGGATAAGCTTTCCGGAGCGTCCTGTGTTGTCAGGTAGGTCTGGCCAAGGGTCATGGCTGTTCCGGATATGGAATCCATCAAGATCATGTGCATGAAGATCACCATGTTCTCTTTGACTTCCGCCGGATTGGACTTGTAGGCCATGGGTGTGTCCATCCAGCTCGGGGTGAACCTTGCCCCCAAAGAATAGCCGCAGGCATTGAGCCTGTGCGGCATCATGCCATGACTGTCGATCCGTTCTGCGTGAGCGTCGAAGACATCACCGAACGTCCGGCCCGGAACGAGTTGCGTTTCAACCGCTGCCAACGCTTCGCGCGCGGCAAGGTACATTTCCTGATGCCGGTCGCTCGGTGTACCGATGACCACGGTTCGCATCAGTGCCGCGTGATAGTGGCGATAGCTGCCAGCCCATTCAAGCGTGATCTGATCCTGGGCCTCAAGCACCCGGCGACCCGCCTTGTAGCGGCACAGCAGGGCGTCCCGACCTGAGCCGATGATGAACTCGTTGCCTGGATAGTCGCCTCCACCTTCGAAAATTGTTGCCTGCATGGCGGCCAGGATGCGGCCCTCGTCGGCGCCCGGCCGAATTTCGTCAAGCCCTGCCAGATACGCCTTGTCGGCCAGCTCAGCGGCCTTTCGGACATAGACGATCTCTTCCTGGCTCTTGACCGATCGCAGTTCGGGTATCAGCGGGGAAGCATCTCGAATGTCCGCGAAGGTCGACAGTTCTTCATTTATCTGCAGCGCAATCTTGCCGGTCATTCCGTGCGTGTCGTACTCGATGCCGATGCGGCTTCCCAGAAGATCCATGTCAAACAGCATTTCCTTCAGCTGCGACACTGGACTAGCCGACCCCCGGTCAATCCAGATCCGGATGTCGGGTATGTTGGACGTGTGTTTGGCCTGCCGCTCATCGGCCGAGCGTGTGAGAAGCACCATACGGTTGTCGCTTGTAACGACGAGGCACTGGAAGAAACAATAGCCGAAGGTGTCGTAGCCGGTGAGCCAATACATGCTCTCCTGCGCGAACAAAAGCATCGCGTCGAGCTTCTCCGCCTCCATTGTTGCGTGAAGTTTCTCAAGACGGGATTTGAATTCTGCGTCGGAAAAATGAAGTGCCATGAGCCTTTATCCAGTTTATCGCGTCAGAACGATTGCACTGATCTGGCGGCCGTAGTCCGGCTCCCCGCGATGCGTTGTGCGACGGTAAGAATAAAACCTGTCTTCGTCGGCGTAGGTGCAAAGGTCCATGTTGGCCACCTTTGCAAGTCCCAGCCCTTTGAGCGTGTCGCCGATATAGGCCGGCAGATCGAACATGAAGTGCTGGGCTTTCTCAGACGGTATGAAGTAGCTTTCGTTTGCCGGATCTGCTTCAAGGAAGCGTTGTTTGAATTCCGGTCCGACTTCATAGGCCGACTGAGAAATGGCGGGTCCGAGTACGGCGGTGATGCCAGAGGGGGAAGCGCCGAGATCCACCATGGCCGAAACAGTGTTTTGCATAACGCCAGTTACGGCTCCCTTCCATCCCGAATGGGCAGCGCCAACAACCCGAGCCTCCGGGTCGGCGAAAAGAATGGGGCCGCAGTCAGCGGTGGATATGCCGATTGCCAGGCCGGGTGTGCGTGTGACCAGGGCATCCGCCTTGCGATCCGCCCCGTCTTGCCACGGTGTCGCGACTGAAATCACGTCTGGTGAGTGGATTTGATAGGGCTCGAGTAAGTTGATGATTTCGACGTTCATTTCCTTCGCGACGCGGCGGCGGTTTTCAAGAACGCTGTCACGGTCATCATCAGAGCCAAGGCCGATGTTGAGACTGTCATAAATACCGCCGGAAACACCGCCTTGCCGCGTGAAGAACCCGTGGTTCAACCCTTCCAGCTGCAACTCCGTTGCTTCAAGTCTCATGCTTTGCTCCGGTATGGGAAAGATTCGAATTCCAAATCCTTGGTGTCTTCAAACTGCGCTGTCAAATGGTGGGAACGAAATTTCCTGTCCTGTGATTGCAAGCACCTTGAACAAGTCTCCCATTTGATCGGGCGCTGCCAGGCGTTCCACGTCGTCGCGGATCCGTTCCTGCTCAGCATGTGATTTGCCGGCTCCCAGGGTTCCTGCGCGTTCCAAAAGTCCTGCGCTGACTAGAAAATTACCCTGTTTCATGGGCGAGAGAGCAAAGGCACCACCCTTGATTGCACTGGCGGTAAGCGCCTCGAAATTGACATGAGCTGTGAGGTCGGCTTCACCGGGATGGACCAATACGTCATCGAAGGCATGTCGGTAGACCGCTTGCAGCGTGTCCCCCGCTGTGGTCTTCAGATAACCGTAGTCGATGATCAGCGCAGCGCCGCCGTGATCTGCGAGACGCGTGCCGATCTCTTCGGCAATCGCATTTGCAGTTGGCTGAGTTTCGACGATCGCGCCTTCGGGAGCTGCAATCAAATCATGTGGCACCGCGTCGTCTGGAAGACGGGCAGTTCCTGCCCCGAACATGAGATCTCCGGTATCAGACAGACCGATCTGGCGTTCTCGCCAGCCGTCAGCGGTTTTGATAAATTGGTGAATGGGCAGCGCATCAAAAAACTCATTGGCGACCAGCAGGAGGGGGCCGTCCGGTAGCTCCTGAAAAGCGGATCTGAAAGTGGGCTGAAGCGGGCCGCCGCAGAGTGTTTCCTGTTGGATTTTGCGAAGCCGCGGGCTTGTTTCCACCAGGTTCAGGCAGGCAGCTTCAAGGAAGTCTGGTCGGAGCGATGCCATGCGCAGAACATCAGCCATCAGTGTGCCCCGGCCGGGTCCTATTTCTGCCAATTGAACTTCGGCAGGCGAACCCATCGCATCGAATGCGGCAAGGCAGACAGCACCGATCAGTTCTCCAAACATCTGGCTGACTTCCGGAGCGGTGATGAAGTCTCCGTCCCGGCCAAATGGGTTTTGGGTCGTGTAGTAGCCAGCTTCAGGATCGCTGAGACATACCCGCATGTATTCGGCGACGGAAATCGGACCTTCTGCCGCAAGGCGCGTTTTCAGTCTGTCTTTCAAATCCGTCACGAAACGGTGGCCTCGGCCCTGTTGCGTGATGCCCAGACCATGGCGACGATGCCTGCCAGGATCATTGGCAGCGACAATACGATCCCCATTGTCAGGAACCCGCCGAAATAGCCGATATGAGCATCCGGCACACGGTAAAACTCAACAATTGAACGGCCGATGCCGTAGCCGCATGCGAAGGCTCCAGCCAGGAAGCCGGGCTTCTTCAAAAGCGCAAACCGATGGCTCAAGACACGCAGCACGAGAAACAGGACCACACCTTCCAGAGCAGCTTCATAGAGCTGGCTTGGGTGGCGCGGTTCCGGACCAGCTCCGGGAAAGACAAAGGCCCAGGGCACATCTGTTGGACGTCCCCAGAGCTCCGCATTGATGAAATTTGCTACCCGCCCGAAAAACAGGCCGATCGGTGCTGCACAGGCCGCCAGATCGAAGAGCGTCCAGACGGATAGCCCCCGGCGCCAGGCGAACAGGATCATGGCAATGACAGTTCCGGCAAAGCCGCCGTGAAAGGACATGCCGCCACTCCAGATGGCAATAGCTTCGGCCGGATTGGCAAGGTAATAGGCGGGATTGTAAAAAAACACATACCCCAAACGGCCACCAATGATGATCCCGAGCGTTCCCCAAAGAACGAAATCATCGAGATCCAAAGGGCTCGGTCGCTTCTGGTTGCCCCAAAGCTGCTCGTTTTGAGCGAGAATGCGCATGTACCGCCAAGCCAGAACGATGCCGACAATATAAGCCAGGGCGTACCAGCGCAGTGCGAAAGGGCCGACCTCGAAGATAACTGGGTCGATTGCGGGAAACGGCAAAACCAATAAGGGCGGCACGGTAAATCCTTAGGGCAAGATCCGGAACGGGCAAAGCCAGTCGCAACGCTTGGCGGATCTTGCCGTCCTCGTCAAGACACAGGGTGCGGCGCAATTGGTTCTTGAAGTTGCCCGCAATCCCTCATACGTGTCACCTATTCGCCTCAACCGCACATAGGAGGGTCCGATGACCCAAGGCCCAAACCGAGTTCTTGACGATTTTGCCAAGCTGATGACAGACGCAGCCGGTGTCGCCCAGGGCGCGCGCCGTGAAGTTGAAACAGCGTTTCGTGCACAGGCCGAGCGGTTTCTTTCGGAAATGGACGTCGTCTCTCGCGAAGAACATGAAGCAGTCAAGGAAATGGCGACCCGGGCACTCGACAAGGTTGAAGAGCTCGAATCGCGCCTCGCAAGGCTTGAAAATCCGGGTTCGGACCCGTCTGCCGACGCCTGACCTGAGTTCTAACGTTGATGTGAGCGATTTCTGTTAATTGTGAATGACAGAAATACGACGCTTACACTCGGCAGAATTGCAGTGTTTTTGAGCAGTGTGATCAAAATTCTTGCGGCGTCGTCCACAAGTTTCGGCTTTTCCGGATCAGTTGGTATGTATCGCTTAAATCATTCCTGATCCTATACTCAAAGATAACAGGGATTCGTCGGAGCAAGACGGAACCGGTTCGATCTAAAGGGCCATCAAGGACGCGTTTTGCTCCCCCGGCATGGGACATTTCCCGGCGGCCCCCCGGTTATTGTGATCGGGTATTCGGCCCCGGCTCGAAAGGGGAGAAGGCATCATGAGCCTCATCGAGATCGAATTCGAGCGACCTGGCAATCCCGTCGATACCATCGAGACTGTCGCGGCCTTGAATGACTGGACCTTTGAGCGGTCGGACGAGGACGAAATAACCATTTCCCTTGGAGGTAGTTGGTGCGACTACCATGTGTCCTTTTCCTGGATGGAAGAGGTTGAGGCCCTGCATCTTGCCTGTGCATTCGACCTCAAGGTCACCGAACCGCGCAAGACGGAAGTTCTCCGGTTGCTCGCCATGGTGAACGAACAGCTCTGGATGGGGCATTTCGATCTCTGGCATAAAGAGAACGTCATTATGTTCCGCCAGTCGCTGCTTTTGTCCGGTGGAGCTGAGGCATCTTCAGCGCAAATTGAAGCAATGCTGACAAATGCACTTGAAAACTGCGAACGTTTCTATCAAGCCTTCCAGTTCGTTGTCTGGGCCGGGTACTCGGCCTCCGAGGCGATGAACTCGGCATTGTTTGAAACCGCAGGAGAAGCATGAGTTTTTCCAAAGATCGCCCTTTCCTTCTCGTCGGAGCCGGCAAGATGGGCGGGGCAATGTTGTCGGGGTGGCTGGCAGAGGGAGTTGATCCCGCTGCGATTGTCGTCGCCGATCCCAACCTTTCCGATGAGATTGGCGCAATGCTTGCCAAACATGGTGTACGCCATGTGGCCGCTGCTCCGGCTGACCTGACGGCCGGGATCGTGCTGGTCGCCGTCAAACCTCAGTTGATGGATCAGGTTCTACCGCAGCTTAAAACGATCGTTGACGCAAACACCCTTGTGCTTTCCATCGCAGCTGGCACACCTGTCTCCAAATTCCAGCAGTATTTCGGCAAGGTTCCAATTTGCCGCTGCATGCCGAACACGCCCGCAATGGTCCAGCGCGGGATCACTGCTGTGTTTCCAACGCAGGAAGTCACCGATGCACAAAGAGCGGATGTGACCAAGCTGCTGTCGTCAGTCGGCAAGGTTGTCTGGCTTGCTGCGGAAGATCAGATAGATCTTGTGACCGGGGTCAGCGGCTCCGGCCCTGCTTATGTGTTTTTCCTGGCGGAGGCGCTTTGTGAAGCGGGAAAGGCAGCAGGGCTGCCGGATGATATTGCTCAGGAACTGGCCGTTGCCACCGTCTGCGGCGCCGGTGAATTGATGCATCAGACGGGTGAACATCCATCGCTGCTTCGCCGGAATGTCACCAGTCCGAATGGCACAACGGCAGCGGCTCTTGACGTGCTGATGCACGCTGAAGGGCTGCAGCCTGTCATGACTGATGCAGTTGCAGCTGCCATCCGGCGGGCCAAGGAACTGGCTGAATAATCCTCGTCTAAATGGCCCTGCGGCGCGGGGTCACCCTTTTCGTGGACGCCTTTGCCTCCTATCTTTCAGATACGAAGGAAACTGGAGGCCCATTCATGGCGACCGCAAAGACCAAACAGAAGATCCTGAAGACCTTTTTGAAGCTGCTGGAGACACATCCATACGACAACGTGTCGCTCCCATTGCTTGCTGAAGAGGCAAAGGTCAAATTGTCGGACATGCGCAGCGCATATGCATCGAAACTCAAGCTGGTTGCTGCGTTCTATGAACAGATCGATACCATCGTCCTGGAAGAACGGGATGAGGACATGGGCGATCAACCGCCCCGCGACCGCCTGTTCGACGTCCTGATGACACGGATCGACACGCTGGCTGAATACAAGGAAACCATTAGGGCCTTGAGGGCGGCCGCACAACAAGACCCGGCGCTTGCACTGGATTTCAATGCGCTCGAAGTGCGGTCTCAAAAATGGATGCTGATTGCCGCTGGCATTGATGTGTCAGGGGTAAAGGCAACGGTGGTGGCGCAGGGACTTTCTATAGCGTTTGCCCGTGTTCTTGATGTCTGGTTGGATGAAGCAGACGAAGGCATGCCCCGGACAATGGCGAAATTGGACAAGGAACTCGACAAGGGGACTTCGTTCATGAAACGTCTTAAGGGCGTGGAACGTGCCGCCAAGAAGATGCGCTCGTTCTTGAGAAAGGCTTCCCAGGGCCGCAACCATCGGCGGAAGCGCAGCGAAGAAACGGATGAAGACGGCGTCGACTTTGCTGATGAGGCACCGGCAGGAGCCTGAAACCGCAGCAACAAGATGGAAACTGACTTGCAATAGCCGAACTGACCGGACAAGGTCGCTTGCGAAATGAAAGGATCCTTTCGTGAGCGACCAGATCAGTTTTGATGATTTCCTGAAAGTCGATATACGCGTCGGCCGTATCATAGAAGCCGAAGAGTTTCCTGAAGCCCGAAAACCAGCCTATAAAATGAAGATCGATTTCGGGCCTGAAATCGGCGTCAAAAAGACCTCTGCACAAATCACCAAACACTACACACCCGAGACACTGGTTGGAAAACTGGTGATGGCGGTGATCAATTTCCCGCCGCGCCAGATTGGGCCGGTCATGTCGGAAGTGCTGACACTGGGTGTGCCGGATGATGAAGGTGAGGTCGTGCTTCTCACACCGGACAAGGGCGTTCCCATAGGCGGTCGTCTCTATTAGGATTTGGTTTTCGGCTCGAACAACCGCGTGCGAATCCAGAGAAAGGTCATCCGGCGGCCCCATGTCCCATCTGATCAGGAAAGCGGCGTGCGACGTGCCGGGGTTGTCTCCGGCTCAAATAGCACTCCGGCCGATGGTTCTGCTGGTCTTCCTTTTGTTTCCTGCTTCAGCGGCCAGGGCCTGCTCTTTGGCCCTTGTCCTGGCAGTGGATGTTTCAGCAAGTATCACCGAGGAAGAATACGAGCTGCAACAGTCCGGAATTGCGATTGCCCTCAAGCACCCAGATGTCATCAAAGCGATTGAGGCCGTCGGTGGTATTTGGTTGCACAGTTTTGAGTGGAGTGGGCGCTACCAGCAGAACACACTGCTCGACTGGAGATATCTTTCCGATGAAACAAGTAACTCTGCAGCCGGCGATGCGATACTGGCCACAACACGCGACCATAGAGAATTCATGACGTCGCTCGGCGCGGCGCTCGTTCATGCAACTGATGTTCTGTCGACAGCTCCGGAGCGCTGCGACCGACAAGTTATCGACGTGTCGGCGGATGGCATCAACAACGAGGGCGACGATCCGTTTGTCGCTTACGCGACCCGCGATTTCTCTGATGTAACCGTCAATGCGCTGGTCATCCGAAAGGAAGAGAGAACCTTCCGGTATTTCGTCAACAAGGTCATCACGGGCCCGGGCGCTTTTGCCCAACCGATCAACACCTATGAGGACTATACCGAAGGCATGGTTCGCAAACTTGTGCGGGAAATCATGGGTCTGGGTTTCGCCGATCTGCGGTCAGGCGACTTAGGTCACGCAGGGACGCGCAGTTTTGCTCGTAGACCACCCAGCGGGGAATCTTCCAGATAAATATCACCGCCATGCGAACGGGCAATGTCCCTTGCAATTGCAAGACCGAGGCCGCTGCCGGTTTCATCCATGTTTCTGGCAAGATCCAGTCGATGGAACGCGCGGAAGGCGAGTTCACGCTGATCCGGTGGAATTCCGGGCCCATCGTCATCAATGGTAATTGTCAGCCAACCGTTGGCAATGCGGCCTTCGACCTCGACGCGGGCGCCATATTTGCATCCATTGGTCACGAGGTTGGCCAGCGAGCGCTTCATGGCAAGTCGCCTGATTTCAACATCCGACGGGCCGTTAAAGCGGATTGTCACGGATTGTCCGGAAATCTCAGCTTCTTCTTCGAGCTCTTCCAGCAAGATCGCAATGTCGGTAACCTGGATATCCTCGTCGCCATCCCCTCTGGCAAAGGCGAGATAATCTTCCAGCATATTGCTCATCTCATCGACGTCCTTGCGCATTGCGTCGCTTTCCGGTGTGTTGCCGAGAAAGGCAAGCTGGAGGCGCAGGCGGGTCAGGATCGTGCGAAGGTCATGGCTGACACCGGCGAGCATTGTGGTTCGCTGCTCGATCTGCCTCTCGATCCGGCGGCGCATATCGATAAAGGCCACGCTCGCACGCCGGACTTCACGGGCGCCGCTGGCGCGGAAGTTTTCAACCGGACGTCCCTTGCCGAACGCTTCGGCAGCATTGGCCAGGCGAATGATCGGCCTGATCTGATTGCGCAAGAACAAAAGTGCGATGAACACCAGGACCAGCGAGGTTGAGAACATCCAGACCAGGAAAATGTGCGAATTGGACGCGTAGGTCTGACTGCGGCGGGTGAAAATACGAAGGATCGAGTCTTCCAGCTGAATGCGGATCTCGACGAAACGGGATCGTCCGACCGTATCAATCCAGAACGGTTTGCCGATCCGTTGGCTGATCGCAAGACTGAGTTCCTGATCGATGACATCGAAGAACGGTTTCGTCGTCGGCGGCGGCAAGGGTTCCAGAGGCAGGATTGTGATTGACATGCCAAGCGCCCGGGCGGACATTTCCTCGATCTTGAGGTGGTCCGGATCCTGCGGGTAGTTTTCCAGGACATAGACAACGGCTGCGATTTCTCGCACGACCGCCTCCGACATGCGCCGTGACACCAGCTGATAGTGGCGTTCCATGAAAACGAACACCAGCACCGACTGCAAGATCACAATCGGTGCCACGATGATCAGGAATGTCCGCGTGAACAGCCCCTTGGGCATTACCCGGTACATAAACCTGGAAACCGAGCTGTAGACGTGAACGAAGGGTTTGAACGGCGCGATCAATGGCTTCAGCCGATCAGCTGAGGGCAGGCGACGCAAGAGGGAGGTGAAATCCATCTGGGCGCGTTTCAGTCGCATGCCAATCGGTAACCAATCCCACGCACCGTCTGCAGATAGATCGGATTTCCCGGGTCGGATTCTATCTTGCGCCGGAGGCGATTGATCTGCACATCGACCGTGCGTTCACCCAGACCGCTTTCATCGCCGACGATCTTGTGGCGTGGTACGGTTGCCCCAGGTTGTTCGGCAAAGATCGACAGGATCTGTTTTTCACGATCCGTCAGTCGAACCATGGCATCGCCGTTTTTCAACTCGCCGCGCGACGCATTGTAAGAGAACGGACCAAAGCGGATTTCCTCCTGCGCTACGACCGGTTGCTGGCTGCCTCGACGCAGAATTGCGGCAATCCGCAACATCAGTTCTCGTGGCTCAAAAGGTTTTGAAAGATAGTCGTCAACGCCGGCTTCAAGGCCCGCGATGCGATCATTCGCCTCTGAACGGGCGGTCAGCATGAGGATCGGAACTTCCGAGTCTTCCCGCAAGGCACCGGCAAGTTCCAGCCCCGTTTCGCCGGGCATCATGACATCAAGGATGATCAGGTCGAACTCCAATCCCGACAGACATTGGCGTGCTTCGGCGGAATTTGCTGCGGCAGAAACCCGATAGCCGTTCTCCTTCAACAGCCTGGACAGGAGATCCCTGATGCGATTGTCGTCATCGACTAGAAGAATGTGGTTGGCGTTGTCGTCCGGGACCTGAACATTCATTGCGGTTGTCTTCGCTCCGATTGGCATTTGGTCTCAATTAGTCCAGCAAGTCGTGGGGCGTCCGGACGAGCTTCAGGATGTCTGCGCGGGCTTCTGGATCAATCATTTGCAACAGGAATTTGCGGATAACTTCGTTGCTTCCATCTGGCAATCCAATTAGGGCACGTTCAAGGCGCTGTTGCTGCAGCCGGGTCAGTTCAACGGCCAGCGCATGGCCCTGATCGGTTGTGAACAAAAGGCGTTGGCGACGATCGTGATGGCCTTCACGTTGCTCGATGATGCCCGCGTCAACCAGTTGCTTCAGAACCCGTCCGAGGCTCTGCTTTGTGATCTTCAAAATGCCGAGCAGGTCGGTGACCATAATGCCGGGGTTGCGCTCCACAAAATGCAAGACCCTGTGATGGGCTCGGCCAAACTCGAACTTCGCCAGCACGTCATCCGGATCGCCGGTAAATTCACGGTAGGCAAAGAACAATAGCTCGATGAGATCGTAAGGCAGACTTTCATCGCCCCCTTGATCTCGGTCTCCGGACTTGGCCCCGTGTTCCTCGCGGGACACAGAAGAAAGTGTCGATTTGAAATTTACGTCAGTCATATTGACTTAATTCTGGTCGATTGTTACTTGTTAGCCACCGCGAACGAAATGATCGGTCTTTTAGATGCTTTTTTACGCATCAGATGCTAAACGAATCCGATCAAGATCGCAGCGGACATCAGGATACCGATAGTAGGCGTGCTGTGCAAAAAATACAGCGGTAAAAAGAGCGCAAGTCATTGGCGTTATTTACCTCTGCACAAGGACAACAATATTCGCTCAAAGAGCGGGCGGGAGATGGAAGATGGCTGGGAAGCCTTTTGATCAGCTCAGTGGTGATATCTGGTACGACGGCACCTTCGTGCCCTGGTCGGACGCAAAGCTCCATGTCCTGAGCCATGGGCTGCACTATGGCAGCAGTGTTTTTGAGGGCGAGCGGGCCTATGGCGGCCGGATCTTCAAGTCTGAAGAACATACCGAACGCCTTTTGGCCTCCGCCGGAATGCTGGGTTTCGACATTCCCTGGACCGCAGAGCAGATCAACTCCGCCAAGGAAGAAACCCTTGCCCGCATGAACCTGGTCGATGCCTATATCCGCCCGGTTGCGTGGCGCGGCAGCGAAATGATGGGGATCTCTGCGCAGAAAAACACCATTCACCTGGCCATTGCGGCCTGGGAATGGCCCAGTTATTTTGCGCCGGAAGAGCGATTGAAGGGCATTCGTCTTGATATGGCGGACTACCGCCGACCCGATCCGCAGACCGCGCCTTACAAGGCCAAAGCCGCTGGCCTCTACATGATCTGCACCATTTCAAAGCATGCCGCCGAATCCAAAGGGTATGCAGACGCGTTGATGCTGGACTGGCGAGGACAGATTGCCGAGGCGACCGGTGCAAATGTCTTTTTCATCAAGGATGGCAAGATCCACACCCCGACGCCGGACTGTTTTCTTGACGGCATCACACGACGCACGGTGATCGGCCTTGCAAGAGACCGGGGTGTCGAAGTGATTGAACGGTCGATCCTGCCGGACGAACTGTCCGGCTTTGAACAGTGCTTTGTCACCGGAACAGCCGCCGAAGTCACGCCTGTGTCGGAAATCGCCGGTCACCAGTTCCAGGTCGGCGATATCATCAAGAACCTAATGGAAGACTATGATACCGCTGTGCGCCCGGAAGCGCCTTCGCTGAAAGCCGTTGCCGGCTGATCTCGTCAATGCGGCTACCATGAACAAGGCGGGTTTTAGACCCGCCTTTTTTGCGTCCCGGCTTTGTTTCTGGGCGTTTTCTCTAGCGGCAATCAGTTCTCATTCGATCAATGCTGTGTGCTTCTCAGCCCTTCGCCTAGCTTCTTGGCATTTTCGACCGCCTGAGCCCCATAAAGTGACCAGGACTGTGTCAGCCCCTCCATTATGAGGGACAGTTCAATTTCCTTGCCTTCCAGCTCAACGGCCTGTGCAGCTCGTTTGGCAACTTCCATCTTGTGATCATTTAGCAGCTGAATGAGGCGCCGGTCCTGAGGAGCGGTGGCAACGGCTGCATGGAACAGACAGCCACGCGTTGATTCCGTCCGCATCCAGAGACCGACCCGATCCAATATTGTGCCGAGTGCTTCCACAGGGTCTTCCGGGAGCTCTGCGAAGATCAAATCCATGTACCGCTGATGCCGGTGCTCAAGAGCGGCATAGACCATTTCTTCCCTGGAGGGTGTGTATTTATAGAGTGTGCGAAGGCTGACACCAGCTGCGTCCCGCAACTCACCGACACTGGGTGCGGCAAAGCCGTTCTCGGCGAAAACCCGCTCCAGTCCTGCCGCTATCTTGGTGAATGTGGATGTCATGGTTGACTATGTAGAATGATCGTTCTACATGAGCAAGTAGAATGATCATTCTACATGAGGTGGCAGCGTGAATATTCCGCAAAAGATGAGTGGTATCGTCCTGATCGGTCACGGTGGACCGGAAAAGCTCGAGTGGCGGGAAGACTTGGCGGTGCCGGTTCCTGAAAAGGGCGAAGTGCTGATCCGGGTTGGAGCGTCTTCAGTCAACAACACGGACGTGAACACCCGCACCGGCTGGTATTCCAAAAGCGTTCGTGGCGACACCGCTTCCGGGGCAACCGGAGGCTACGGCACGGACGCGGACACCGATGGCAGCTGGTCCGGAACGCCGCTTTCCTTTCCGCGTGTTCAAGGGGCCGATTGTTGCGGTGAAATCGTCGCTGTCGGTGTGGGCGTTTCTGAAGAACGCATAGGCGAGCGGGTTCTCGTGCGGTCGATGCAGGCGGTTGATGCTGAAAGTGATGAACCGGCGGTCCAGACTTTTGGATCTGAACATGACGGCGGCTTCGCCGAGTATACCAAGACCCGTTCAATGGATGCGATCACCGTCGTTTCCGACCTGAGCGATATCGAGTTGGCCACGTTTCCCTGCGCATTTTCAACAGCTGAAGGCATGATCCAGCGATGTGGTCTTGGGGCTGAAAGAGTGCTGATCACCGGCGCGTCCGGTGGCGTCGGGTCAGCTGCGATCCAACTCGCAAAACGTCGTGGGGCACATGTGACCGCTCTTACGAGTGCCTCCAAGGCAACTGCGCTTAAAGACATTGGTGCAGATGAGACACTCGAACGGGATGCTGAATTGCCGAGCCGTGCGTTTGATGTAGCGCTTGACCTCGTAGGAGGGTCGCGTTGGGACGATGTCGTCGCGTCGCTTTGCAACGGTGGGCGATATGTCACCTCAGGTGCGATCGCAGGACCGATCGTCGAACTGGATCTCAGGACGCTCTATTTGCGCGATCTGGCTCTCCTCGGCAGCACCTTTCAGCCGGCCAACATTTTCACGGATCTGGTTGGCTACATAGAGGCCGGTGAAATTCGGCCCATTGTCGCCAAAACATTTGCCCTGAAAGATATCCGCAAAGCGCAGGAGAGCTTTCAAGCAAAGTCGTTTGTCGGCAAGATCGGAATCAAAGTCAGGCAGTGAGCCGTCTTAGAGGCATTGCCTGCGGCGCGGCTAAGCTTTGCGTTCCAGCGCGTGAAACATCCGTCCGCGTTCTGCGTAAAGGATGCAACCGATCGCGCACAGGCCGTAGACCGTATAGGCCAGTCCAAGAGGTTGGGTTGTGCCGTCGAACAGCTGGCCCATTATGTATCCGAGTATTGCGCCCCCCAAGGTGCTGATGAAGCCGATGACAGACGATGCCGTTCCGGCTATCGCACCGAGCGGCTCCATCGCCATGGCGTTGAAATTTGCCCCAAGAAAGCCGAAGGACATCATCACAAGGCTTGCGCAGATCAGAAACAGCCACAGGTTTTCGAAACCCAATGCCGACATGAGAAAGATCACCAGACCGAGCGAGGTATAGAAGACTGCTGCACCGTGAGACAGACGGCGCATGCCGATTGCCTCGACAAGCTGGGCATTCGTGAAGGAAGCGATTGCCATGGCAATCGCTATGGCGGCGAAGACGATCGGAAACAGTTTTCCGAGGCCGAATACGTCGACGAAGATCTGTTGTGACATTGCCAGGAAAGCAAAAAGACCGCCGAATATGAACGCCATTCCAACAGTATAACCCAGGCAAACCCGTGTTTTCAGCGCCAGGCCATATGCGTCGACAATGTGCGAGAACACCATGGGTCGACGTTTTTCACCCGGCAATGTTTCCGGCAGGCGGAGACCGGTCCATACCAGCATGGCAAGGCCTGCAAGAAGCAACAGGATAAAAATCCAGCGCCACCCTGCCAACAACAAGATAGCCTGTCCGACGGATGGCGCGACAACCGGCACAGCCATGAAAACCATCATGACAAGCGACATGACCTTGCCCATGCGCCGGCCGGTATAACAATCGCGCACAACGGAGAGGGCGGCGACCCTTGCGGCGGCGCAGCCAAGTCCCTGAAGCACACGCGCCAGCAGAAGCTGATCGAGGTTCTGTGCGAAGATGGCTGCTATGCTGGCGGCACTATAAACGGCGAGCCCGCTGACCAGCACCTTGCGCCGACCAAAGGAATCCGTGACCGGACCAAAAAAGCTGACCGCCTCCGAAACCGATCAAATATGACAGCAGTACCAGTTGGCGATTGTTTTCCTCAACGATCTGCAAGGCATCGCCTATGGCGGGCAAAGCGGGCAGCATGACGTCGATTGCCATCGCGTTCAGCGCCATGATCATTGCGATGATGGTCACGAACTCTATGAACGGAATGCCAGTTTCCCGGACGACCTCGCTCGAACCGTCCTTCGGTTCCGAAGCCGTATTGCCGCCAATTGCGGCGTCTGATGAGTCACTGTGCTGTTTCACGGGTGTTGGAACCAATATTGAAGGCAGGAGGCCAATGGTCTGAATTGTATAACGGGATTTGTCAGCCGGTGGTAGCGATAGAACGAAAGCTGGAGTTTGTCACGAAGACCAGCGTGCAGCGTCGTCCTCATCTCCCGATTTTGCTTCGACCCAGGAACCGCTGTCTCCGTCCACCAGGTGTTCCTTTTTCCAGAAAGGCGCGCGGGTCTTCAGATAATCCATCAGGAAGTCGGCAGCCTCGAACGCGGCGCGTCGATGTGCCGAAGCCGAGACGACCAGAACAATGTTTTCACCTGGCGGTATCTTGCCAAAGCGGTGAACCACAGTCAGTCCCGTCAGCGGCCAGCGTTGCACTGCCTGCTCAGCGATCCGCGTGAGCTCCGCTTCGGCCATCCCGGGATAATGTTCCAGTTCAAGAGCGCTCAGGGTGCCTGCTTCATCGCGGCACAAACCGGTAAACGTCACCAGCGCTCCAACATCCTTGCGGCCCTCGGCAAGAGTACGGGACTCCAATTGAACATCGAAATCTTCTGATTGAACGCGAACAACCGGCGTGACCTTCATTGTTCAGCCGCCTGTCATCGGCGGAAAAAATGCGGCTTCCCGTGCGTTGCCGAGTTCTGCATCGACCTCCACATGAAGCTGATCGAGGGCGACCCGGATCGCGTCCTCTTCTTCAAACGCCGCAGCATGATTTTCGTCCAGCGATTTCAGGTGCCCGATCAGGTCTGCCACTGTCTTGACGGAGGCTGGCACTTCGATGGTTTCTTCTTCAAGGCCGACCCGTTCGCGAACCCATGCGAAATAGCGGATGTTCATTAGTTCCTCGATAAAGTGGCTGTTTTCAAAATTCCGGACCTGACCTGCCAGTCACTCCGTAATGAGATGGCCGATGCCGGCCCGAAAATAGTCATAGCCGGTATATAGGGTCAGTGTGGCAGCCAGCCAAAGTGCAATCAAGCCGACAAACGTAGTTCCCGGCAATACAGAATCGCCTGCCGGTCCGGCCAACAAGAATGCAATTGCGACCAATTGGACCGTGGTTTTCCATTTAGCTAGCTGCGTGACGGGAACGCTGACTTGCAGTTCGGCAAGAAACTCCCGCAACCCGGAAACCAGAATTTCGCGGCACAAAATAATGATGGCCGCAACCAGTGACCAGCCACCGATTGTACCGTCCGCCGCAAGCATCAGCAGGCAAACGGACACGAGCAATTTGTCGGCGATCGGGTCGAGCATGCGGCCGAGCGCGGATTGCTGTTGCCAGGCCCTTGCTAGATAGCCGTCAAAAAAATCGGTAATTGCCGCAACCACAAAAAGAGCCAAGGCGATCCAGCGGGACGTGTTGCCTTCAAAATAGAAACAGGCCACGACTGCCGGAACCGCCAGAATGCGACCATAGGTCAATAGATTGGGCAGGCTCAGAACAACGTTTCGTTTCATATCGGCTTTCAGATGCGGGCGCTTGAAGCCAGGATCGGAAGACGCGTGTCGTCTTTCTTCTCCGGACATTCAGCTCAGCGCCCCAATAATTACTCTAACGCGAGTGCCTCGGGGAACCTTCTACCGGTTTCAATCGAATATGCTATCGCCTTGTTGGTCAATCATCATTTTGGCTTTGCGCACCATCTCTCTGGCAGCGCCTTCCTCGTCGGGCATCGTGTCTGCCCGGATAAAGGTATGCACTTTGGTGGTCTCGCCGAAGTCTTTTTCAATTCGGCCGGACACCTGCCATTGACCGTTGTTCGATTGCGGCGTAGCGACGATCCGAAAGGCATCGTGCTGCACAGTGGTGGCTTTCGAACTGCTTTTCGCCTTACCTTCGCCGGACGACGAGAACAGCGATTTGAACATCTTGCCAAGCATCTTGGGCCCACTCCTGACTTGCTTTCTTCCCTTTTACGAGGGGCTGGAATGGGGTGCAAGGGCTCTATTGGTTGTTGGGCCCGGTTCGATGACTGCGTAGCTTCATGAGGCTTAATCTAAACTAGCCAAGTGCCCTTTGCGTCCAGTGGTGCCGGCAAAGGGAGACATAGGTTTCGTTTCCGCCAATGACGACCTGATCACCTTCTTCGAGAATTTTGCCGTTTTCATCAAGCCGCGCGACCATCGTCGCCTTGCGGCCGCACCAGCAGATTGTCTTGATTTCCTTCAGATTGTCCGCGAGCGCCAAAAGCGCTGCGCTTCCTGGAAAGAGTTTGCCCTGAAAATCCGTGCGCAGACCGAAACACATGACCGGAACGCGGAGCTGATCTGCGACCCTGGCCAGTTGCCAGACCTGTTCTTCGGTCAGAAACTGGGCTTCATCTACCAGAACCGCATCCAGCTTGCCTGCCTCACGCGCCTTGGAAATATGGAGGAAAACATCGTCAGCCGAAGAGAAAACGTCAGCCTCTGCCGCAAGTCCGATACGCGAGGCAATCTTGCCCTTGCCGCCACGATCGTCGAAGGCAGCTATCAGTAGGAGAGTGTTCATGCCGCGTTCCTCGTAATTGTAGGCAGCCTGCAGCAGCACTGTCGACTTGCCAGCATTCATCGAGGAATAGTTGAAATAGAGTTTTGCCATGAGCCAAAGATCGGGAATCGGGTTGATTGTCGTTCGCAGTGTTCCCAATCGGAGGCAAAGCCTCAAATACTTTCAGGATTAGGTCACAGCTTATCGCTCAATCAGGGCCTGGTTCGACAAGGCCGAGTTCGACAATCAGCGGAAGGTGGTCGGATCCGATGTCAGGCCCAAGCGTTACGTCGACGACCTGGAGATCAGAAGATGCGCCAAACTGATCAACCGGGGCTCCCAGGATCTTGTGAAGGCGATAGTCGAAAAAGAAACGCGTATTTCGTGGCCAACCGCCTGGATAGGCTGTCGCCAATTTGTTGGCGATGAGCGTTTCCTGGAAACGGCCCGACCAGGGCGAACTGTTCCAGTCTCCGATTGCCAGGATGTGTCCGGAGTTTTCATTGCGTAGGCGTTCTATGACCTCGTCCAACTCATCGAGATAGTCCCGCTTGTTCTGCCACCGGGGTTCGGTCCGCGGGCTATCAGGATGAATGACCACCAGCTGCAGGGGGGTGTCGCCTGTATCCAGCGTCAATGAAAGCAATTCACGATCCGCGTCGTAGTAGACGTTTGCGCCTGCCGGCAGTTTTCCTTGTATGACTTTCGTTTCGGCCTTCAGGATCGGGAAACGCGAGTAGACTGCCAATCCGCCAAGCTCTCCGATTTGCAAGTGTTCCGGAAATCCGTTTTGGCCTGTGCTGCCTACCGGAAGACCGAGCCGCTCCCATCTGCGCTCCTGCAGCCACCAGAGAACTTCCTGCATGACGACGATGTCGGCTTTTTCCCTTTCGAGAAATGAAGTGAGAACCTCATCGCCCAAAAAGAGATGCTCGATGTTGATGGAGATTATCTTGAGCGGCTGTCTGCCATCTGCCAATGGCGTTGGTGAGACCGTGTTTGCCTGAGTGCGAGAGGAGGTCAGTGCTACAAGTGCTGCGAAAGCGGCCAATGATAAGAGCCAGAAAAACCGATAGAGCAGCTTGAAGCGATGGCTGACAAACAATCCAAGCAGCCCGCCGATCACGCCGGCGAGACCTGCCATGAGGTATTGCGTGAGGAAAAAGCTCATGTTGTCGGCAAACCAGAAATCAGGCGCGACGAATGTGGACAGTCCCATGAAGCAGACGGTCAAGGCTCCAAGCAGGCCGCACCAACCGATCAGCGATATGGCCGCTCGAGTCAGCGATCTGCGCGTTTCTGGTTCTTGTTGCTGCATCAGGGTAAATGTCCGGCGTTCATCCGGCGATACTAGAGACCGCACGGCATCTGTCTATGGATTGCTGATTGTCACCCTTCAAGCTGAAAAACGCTCAAGCGCTTTCAACAATGGCTGAATTTGAGACTTATAGTCTTCCCATTTGCCTGGCGTCGGCAGCTTGTTCTCGCTGGTTTTCACGGACCCCTCACGACCGTCTTTGCCAAAAGGTGCGAGGCAGTCGGCATGCCATGTCAGGCCCAGGTGACCGATAAGGGCCTGGCCTTCGGATTTTGGATCGGCCAAAAGAGCCTCAAAAGACTGTTCAAGAAGCTTAACTGGCAGCACGTTCTGCCAATGATCCATCAAGTCATGTTGTTGACCGTGGTAGTGCCCGAGTGACGTCTGATCGGTATTGTAGGTGTGCTCTGCAGGTAGGGGCGTTCTATACAGATCAAGGCAGGTGTCGGCTGCCGATCTTGTTGTGTGAACGAAGGAAGCATTGGGAAAGAGCAGGGCAAGCAGCCAAAGATACTCAAAGCTGAGCGGTGTGGCATCGACCATCAGACGGGACCTTCTGTCGAGCTTGCCCAGGCTAGCTAGATACTTTCGGCCAATGCGCTGCACGGTTCGCTTGTCGAGTGCGAGAGCATGATCGAACAGGGCAGGTCCGTGAGGTTGTCCCTTGGTAAATTCTCCAATGGCTTGCAGAAATACGGGAACCTCGCCGGCAGCTGCTGCATCAGGATGGCTGGAAACCATCTTCTCTATCAAAGGCGCGCCGGATTGCGGCATGCCGACGACAAAGACAGGTAGCGCACTGGAAAGAGCAAAGTCTTCGCGGCTTTTGAAGAAATCGCCGGTGAAAACCGTTTTGCAGGTTTGGACGAACCATTCGTAGCGTTCCGGCTGATAGCCTCGGTAAAGACCCGCACGGTATTTGTCGAAATAGTGAAATGCTTTTTCGAGGTCCTGGCGGTCGTCCAAGATTTTGCCGACAGCGAATGAGAGTTTTGCTATCTCGGGATGAGCGGCACCTTCCGGCACAGTGCTCAAGATGCGTTCGATCCCTGTCAGGGCATTTTCTCTAAGGGTTTCGTCAGACGAATTGGCTGCAGACACAAGCACAAGCGGGTCGTCTGGGGACAGACCGAAAGCAGCATGGAGACAGTCTTCGGCCGTTTCCGAGTGGCCGAGGCTTTTTTCAACTTCGTAGAGGCCGAGTTGTGATCTGGCGGATTTTGGTTCCGCGCTCAAAGCCCGCTCAAATGCCTGCTTGGCCATGACCGGCTTGCGCAGGTCAGCGTAGACCTGTCCAAGGACCCGTTGCGTGTATTCAGACTTGCCGTCGAGCGCGACACCCTTGCGGGCTGGAGCCAGCGCTTCCTCACTTTGCGCATTCAGGTTCAGCGCACTGGCTAGGGTCGTATGAACGGCAGCTTCTTTTTTGGCGGCCTTGGCAGCGGACGCAAGGTGTGGCACGGCGCGTCCTGGTTGCCCGAAGAACAGGTAAGCCAGGCCAAGGCCATAATTGACCCTGGCATTTGTTGGATCCTGATCATGAAGATCGATCAACAAGGGCATCGCTTCGGCAAATTTTTGGCTGTCTATCAGCTTGAAAGCGCGGTCGATCGTATATTGAGACATCTTCGTTTCTGGGCTTGGCGCGTATAGCTGCGCAGTTACGGGAATGTTGGGGGCCGGATTTCCCGGGTTTGGAAGTCAGCCGCTTCTAGCAGCTGAGTTTACGGAATAAAATGCCCGAAACGCGCCGGGCGAAGAAGGCGGCAAGACGAGAGCGGTGGCTTAAGACACCGCTATTCGTGAAAATGGTCATAGACCAAACGGGCCATAGCTTCGGAAATTCCTGGAACGGCTGACAGATCATCAAGTCCGGCTTTGGAGACGGCCTTTGCGGTTCCAAAGTGGGTCAGAAGGGCCTTCTTTCGGGTTGGGCCGATACCGGCGATCTCATCAAGCGGGTTCTTCACGATATCTTTCTTGCGCCGTGCCCGGTGACTGCCGATCGCAAAGCGGTGCGCTTCGTCACGCAAACGCTGAACGAAATAAAGCACCGGATCCCTTTCTGGCAGCATGAAGGACTGCCTGCCGGGGATGAAAAACTTCTCGCGTCCCGCGTCCCGGTCGGGACCCTTTGCGATGCCAACAAGCGGAACGTCGCTAATACCGAGTTCTTCCAGCGTTTCCCTGGCGGCCGTCAGTTGACCCTGACCACCATCAATCAACACCAGGTCAGGCCAGGCGGGCATTTCGGAAGCGGCGGGAGCATCGATGTCGTCGTCGTTGGTATCGCCATTCTGCACCGTGTCGTGCACGTCTTTGGCACTTTCGCGGGCATGTTCCTTGAGAAGACGCGAGAAGCGGCGCATCAGAACCTCACGCATCATGCCGTAGTCATCGCCTGGAACCAGGTCTTCGGACTTGATGTTGAATTTGCGGTATTGGCCTTTTGTGAAACCTTCAAGACCGGCAACGATCATGCCACCAACCGCGTTTGTGCCCATGATGTGAGAATTGTCATAGACTTCGATGCGACGTGGTGGTGCTTTCAGGTCGAACGCTTCCGCCACGCCCTTCAAAAGCCGCGCCTGGCTTGAGGTTTCCGCGAGGCGACGCCCGAGCGCTTCGCGTGCATTGGTCAACGCATGATCCACAAGTTCCCTTTTTTCGCCGCGCTGGGGCGTTGCGACATCAACCTTGCGACCGGTGCGCTCCGACAGAGCTTCAGACAGGAGTTCCTGTTCCGTCAGCCTGTGTGACAGCAGGATCTGTTTCGGTGCCGGCTTGTCGTCGTAAAACTGGGCAAGAAAGCTCTCCAGGATGTCGGCTTCTTCTAGAGACTTGTCTGCTTTTGGGAAATAGGCCCTGTTGCCCCAGTTCTGTCCGGTGCGAAAGAAGAAAACCTGAACGCAGTTCTGGCCGCCTTCCTGGTGGATGGCGAAGACATCAGCTTCCTCCACGGATTGCGGATTGATGCCCTGATGCGCCTGGATATGGGACAGCGCCGACAGGCGGTCCCGATAGATGGCAGCTCTTTCGAATTCCAGTTCCGCCGACGCGGTTTCCATCTGTTCCGCGAGCTGTTTCTTGATCAGCTGGCTGCGTCCGGACAGGAAGGCCTTGGCTTCAGAAACCAGACCCGCATAGTCTTCCCGATCGATTTCGCCAGTGCAGGGTCCAGCGCAGCGCTTGATCTGATACTGCAGGCAGGGCCTGGTCCGGTTCTCATAGTAACTGTCGGAACAGGTCCGGATTAGAAAGGCCTTCTGCAGCGCATTGATGGTTCGGTCGACGGCACCGGCGGAGGCGAACGGACCGAAATAGTCGCCCTTGCGTTTGCGTGCACCGCGGTGCTTGACGATTGCCGCGGATTCGTGATCACCGGTCACAAGGATATAGGGAAAGGACTTGTCGTCGCGCAGCAGCACGTTGAAGCGCGGCCGAAGCCGCTTGATGAGATTGGCTTCCAGCAGAAGGGCTTCTGGCTCTGTCTCCGTGACGACAAATTCCATCGACGCGGTCGACAAGATCATGCGCATGATCCGGTTGGATTGACCTTGTAGGCGTGTGTAGCTGGTGACACGCTTCTTCAGGCTGCGTGCCTTGCCGACATAAAGAACCTCACCATCTTCATCCAGCATGCGGTAAACACCTGGGCCATTGGGCAGGCGCTTTACCTCATCTGCGATGACGTCGACCCCCTTCTTCACGGGTTCGGCTTTCTCATCCGGCAATTGAGAATCAGGTTTTTGCTGCATGTCAGATATTTATGCGTCTTGCCGCCCCGGGGAAAGGGGCGCAGCGCTGTGCTCGGTTGGAAAACTTGCCGTGCAAAGATCAGGCGGTGTGGCCCAGCATATAGACGGTCGCAATGTAGAAGACATAGGCAGCCGTCATGGCGAGGCCGGAGATTCTCCCGAGGCAAATCCGAAATCCGGCAAGAGCGGTCAGGAGAAGCGCACAGGCCAGCATGACCCAGATATCGAGCTTGAGCACTTCAGGTGGAACGTCAATCGGCACGACAACGGCTGTGATGCCTATGATGGCCAGTAGATTGAAGATGTTCGAGCCGATGACATTGCCGATGGCGACTGCGCCGTGCTGCCGGATCGCGGCCATGACGGTTGTTGCCAGTTCCGGCAGTGAGGTCCCAAGTGCGATGATCGTAAGACCGATCACGGCTTCGCTGACGCCCCAGGCGCTTGCAATACTGGTGGCACCGCCGATGGTGAAATGCGCTCCCAAGGGCAATCCAACCAGGCCAAGGACAATGTAGATAACGGCGATCCAGACCGAGTCCGGCACATCGTCGACATCGTCCAGAGCATCGTCTTCTTCGTCGGGTTGACCCGTTGCAACGGCAGCGCCGGCCGCGGCGGCGGCAATGGCTTTCTGCTCTTTGCGATGTCGCTGGGCGACCATCGTCGAGGCAGCCAGAAAGGCACCCAGCAAGATGAGGAGAATGAAACCTTCTGGCAAACCGATCGGTGTGAAGAAGCAAAATGTGATGAACACGATGGTCACAGCGACCATGAAGAGCGCGTTTCTCGTTGCTCCTGCCTCGCCGCATGGGGTTGCCGCAATCAGGGCAGGCATGCCGAGCACCAGCAGCACGTTGGCGATGTTTGACCCGACGACGTTACCAATGGAAATACCGCCGGCTCCTTCGAGTGCCGCCTTGAGCGAAATTACCAATTCAGGAGCAGAGGTGCCGAACGCCACAATCGTCAAGCCGATGACCAGATTTGGGATGCCAAGCCGCTGGGCAATACCTACGGACCCCCTGACCAGGACATCGCCGGCGATAATCAGCACAACAAGTCCGCCTGCAAGGCTTATGTAGTCAAACAGCATCTAAAGGTTCCGGTTCGGGTCGGTCGTGCCATCGGAGAGCGGCAAATGGGAAGGAGCGCTCAATTACAGTTGAGCGCCTTATACGCAATAGATTGGGGCGGGGAAAGCCGTGGACAAGGATCTTTGAACAGACTGATAGGTCATTTTTACCGGCACCCTCTTGCAATTTGCGAGTCGGTTAACCGCACTTTCATTGTGCCAGATTGTTGCCTCCATTTGTCATCAAAACTCCCAATTCTCAATCCTGATCCGCCACAAACGCTCTCCATATCTCACCGCAGGGGGCGAGTATGGACGCGGTAATACCTCGTTCTGTTCCGTGTGGTCGACTGTTTTTGACCACCAAATATGAATATGTGGATCTGGAGTACCATCAATGAAACGTCTTGCAATTGCAGGCTTGGCCCTGACTGCCGCAACGGCTGGAACCGCCCCGGTCTGGGCTGCGGATCTGCCGCAATCGCCGGCACCAGCCTACGAGGCGGTTCCTGCCCCACAGCAGAGCATCGACTGGACCGGGCTTTACGTCGGTGGCAATCTCGGCTGGGCTTTCGGAAACTTCGACAACAACACCAGCGGTAGCGCCAGCCTGGACACCAGTGCGAATGGCATCAGCGGTGGTCTTTACACCGGTTACAACTATCAGATCACGCCAAATGTGGTCGTCGGTGCAGAAGCTGACTTCAGTCTCACAAGTCTTGAAGATTCACGCACGAATGGCGGCCTGACCCTGGAATCCAAGTCCAGCTGGAATTCCAACATCCGCGGTCGTGTCGGTTATGCCTTCGACCGTTATCTGGTTTACGGCGCCGGTGGTCTGGCAATTGCCGATCTGGAACTCTCCGGAAATGGTGACAGCGATAACAAGACGGCTCTCGGCTGGACCTTGGGCGCGGGTGGTGAAGCAGCCATTACCAACAATGTTAGCGCACGCCTTGACTATTCCTATCAGGATTTCGGCAGCCAGGATTTCAACCTGAACGGCACCGGCGTGAGCTCGGATTTCAGCAATTCACAGGTTCGCCTCGGACTGGGCTACAAGTTCTAAGCCCCGTTTCAGAATTGACAGCATTCAACCCGGTGCCGGAAGGTGCCGGGTTCTTTGTTACAAGCGGTTACAAGTGGTTACAAGCTTTTCAGAATTTAGCCCCACAACCATGGTATTAGACTGATATTGTACTAAATGCTGCGGCAATGTCCGTGCCTGCAATCATGGCAGGGGCGATGTTTTTGGTGGAGAGGTGAATGCGGTTTTTGATGCGCGGACTATTGGGTCTGGCATTGATGGCGATCATGGTCGGGTTTGCCGGATACGGCGCCTATCAGTTTTATGATGCCCTGACGGCAGAAGAAACCACGCGTCAGAGACCTGCTCGAGAGCGCACCTACTCCGTCAATGTAAGTGAGCTTGCACCACAAACCGTCACGCCGTTGACAACTGCATTTGGCCAGGTTGAAAGCTGGCGCAGTCTGCAACTCAGGGCAAGTTCTGAAGGCCGTCTGGTAAACGTTGCGAGCAAGTTCCGGGATGGCGCTGCTGTCGCCGAAGGTGAGTTGCTTCTCAAGATTGATCCGGCAAATGCCGAATTTCTATTCCTGGACGCAGAGGCCGCGCTGGCTGACGCAGAGGCGCAGAAGGCCGAGGCCGAGGAAGCAATTGTCGGTGCTGAACAGGAGCTGGAAGCAGCTCGCCGCCAGCTCGCACTGCGCAGACAGGCACTGGAGCGTCAACAGCAACTCAAGGACAAGGGCTATTCGACGGCCGTTCAAGTTGAGACAGAAGAGCTGGGTGTTGCCTCTCTTGAACAGTCTCTGAGCAACCGTCTGCAGTCCGTTATTACCGCGCGCAAACGTATCGAACGCATGGACTTGACTGTGAAGCGGGCTCAGATCGCGCTCAATGATGCGCAGCGTGTTCTGGATGAAACGACGCTCACAGCGCCCTTCTATGGCTATTTGTCGGAAGTCGACGCGACCCTGGGGCGCCGAGTCAGCCAGTCGGAAACCCTTGCTGTTTTGATCGATCCAACTGCTTTGGAAGTGAAATTTTCCCTTTCCACCAGCGAATTTGCCAGACTTCTGGATGATCGCGGCAAGCTGATCAAAGCGCCTGTCTCCGTGACGTTGCAACTCGGCGGGCGCTCAATCGTCGTTCCGGGCAATATCGACCGCGCGGCGGCAGTCGTCGCGGAAGGGGAAGCCGGACGGACGTTGTTTGCAACGCTTGAAATTGAACCAGGCGCCGTGCTGCGTCCGGGCGATTTTGTGAAAGTCGAGATCCAGGAACCAGAACTGAACCTTGTCGCAGTAGTGCCGGCTGGTGCGGTGACCGAAGACGGTAGACTGTTGATTATCGGTGAGGGCGACAGGATTGAAGAAATCCAGGCCAAGGTCCTTCGTCGCATGCGCGAGGATGTTGTGCTGGCAAATGTTCCATTTGGCGAAAAGTACGTAACGGAGCGGCTTCCGCAATTGGGGACCGGATTGAAGGTCTCGCCGAGGGACACGGATGGCAGCACAGACCAGCCTGAAGGCCCTGCTGTTGCCAATGCGTCGCCGGCAAATGATGAGCGAAACTCGGGAGATCTGGTTGCCCTGGATCCGGAGCGGCGCGCAGCGCTGATTGCTCAGCTGAACGACTCCAACATGCCGGAGAACCGCAAGGCCCGTCTGTTGGCGCTTTTGAATAAACCGATGGTGCCAAAAGATCTTGTCGACCGGTTGGAGCAAAGGCGTGGGCGCAGCGGATAGAGGCGTGGCTTCGGAGCTGATGACTTGAGTGGAGTGATCTGAAATGCGTTCACCCGGTGGACCTAGATTTGCGTCGTTTCTGGATTACATGGTGCGCCACCGGACGGCAGCAAACCTGTTGCTGCTCCTCATGCTTTTGGCCGGAATAGCAGCCAGTACGCAGATCAGAACCCAGTTCTTTCCCGATTTTGTACGCGAAGAAGTCGACGTGGAGATCAACTGGCCTGGTGCCGGGCCGGAAGATCTCGATCAATCCGTCGTGGAAATACTCGGCCCTCAGCTTCTCGCCATCAATGGCGTGGATGAGGCAACGTCCGTTGCCCGTGAAGGTACTGTCAGCATCGAGTTGGAATTCGAAGACGACTGGAACATGGGGCAGGCGACCGACGATGTTAAGGCCGCCGTCGACCAGGCCCGTTCCAGCTTGCCTGAGGGTATCGAGGAGCCGGTGGTCACACGTGGCGTTTATCGCGACAGGGTGACAGACGTCGTGATTTTCGGGCCGGTGGATATCGACCAGCTGGCCCGGTTCGCGGAAGACTTGCAGACCACCCTTTTCCGCCAGGGCGTAACGCGGGTGTCCATTCAGGGACTGGCCAATCCGATTATCAGGGTGAATGTCGGCGAGGACATGCTGGTCCGCCACGATATGACCCTGCGCGAGATCGCCGATGTCGTTGAAGCGGAAATGGAAACCACGCCTGCAGGTGACGTGAGCGGAGGCGGTGCGCGGCTCCGGACGGGCCAGACGCGGCGAAGCGAGCAGGACCTTGGCGAAATTGTCCTCAAGGCACCTTCTCAGGGTGAAAAGCTGCAACTGCGTTCCGTTGCGGAAATCGTGACGGAAGGCGTGGAAAGCGGCCGTGCCTACTATCACAAAGGCATGCCGGCAGCTGTGCTGCGGGTCGACAGAAGCGCTCAGGGCGACACCATCTCCATTCAGCGGGATGTTGAACGGATCACCGCAGAATTTCAGGAAACCCTGCCGGAAGGCGTCAAGGTTCAACTGACCCGGACCCGTTCGCAAAACATTATCGACAGGATGAATATCCTGATCGAGAACGGTGCTTTCGGCTTGTCGCTGGTGCTTGCGTTTCTGTTTCTTTTCCTGTCTTCGCGAACGGCGTTCTGGGTCGCTGCTGGCATACCGGTTGCCATGGCAGCAACCATCGGGTTGATGTATGCGTTTGGCCTGACGCTCAATATGGTTTCTGTCTTTGCGCTGATCATCTGTCTCGGCATTGTCGTGGATGATGCGATCGTGGTTGGTGAACACGCAGATTCCCTGCACAGGCGCGGGTACCCGCCCGCAGAAGCTGCCAGTCTTGCAGCGCGCCGGATGACTGCTCCGGTCTTCAGTGCGTCAATCACCACCCTGATTGCTTTTGTCGGACTGATCGCGATCGGCGGCAGGTTCGGGACGCTGATTGCGGACATCCCGTTTACCGTCGCAGTTGTACTGGTTGCCAGTCTCGTCGAGAGCTTCCTGATCCTGCCTGCTCATATGAACCACGCCTTGTCAGCGAGCAAAAAGACTCATTGGTACGATCTGCCGAACCGGTTGTTCAACCGCGGCTTTGTCTGGTTTCGCGAGAACCTGTTCCGACGGTTTGTCGATTGGTTGATTACGGTTCGCTACCCCGTCATCGGTTTTGCAGTGATGGTTCTGTTGCTGTCGCTGACGCTGTTTGTCGATGGCAGTGTCAGGTGGCGCTTCTTCAACGCGCCGGAAAGGGCAGTTGTGTCTGCAAGCATCGCCATGATGCCTGGGTCGGAACGCGAAGACACCAAAGCGATGATTGCTGAATTGGAGCGAGCACTTGATGTCGTGAATACGCGGTATCAAGAGGAGTATGGTACGGAGCCGGTTAGCTTCGCACTTTCGACGGTGGGAGGAACTGCGGGGCGCGGTTTGAGCGGTGCCGATTCCAAGGACGTCGACCAGCTCGGTGGCATTTCCATCGAACTTCTGGATCCGGACCTGCGGCCATACTCCGCGTTTCAGTTCATTGGAGACTGGCGTGAAGAAATCCGGCGGCCGCCGCTTCTTGAAACCCTGGCCCTGCGAGGGGAGCGGTCCGGACCCGGCGGGGACGCCATTGACGTCAAGCTTTATGGATCTTCCACTGAAAACCTCAAAGCGGCGGCTGAGTTCCTGAAACAGGCGCTTGCCCCGATGGAAGGGGTGAGTGCACTTGAAGATACGCTCGCCTATGACAAGCCCGAACTTAGCCTGACGCTGACGCCACGTGGGGAAGCACTGGGTTTCACCACCGATGACGTTGCTCAGATGCTTCGCAACAGGCTGGAAGGTATTGAAGTTGCGGAATTCCCCGTCGGTCGCCGGACTGCCAAGGTCAAGGTCCTGATGCCCGATGACGAAACCGACGCATCGTTTCTTTCCAGCACTCGCATTCGCACCAATTCGGGCACTTATGTCTCACTCAGTGAAATCGTCAATGTGGAGAGCAGTTACGGATTTGCGTCTGTCCGGCGCAGCGATGGTCTTCGTACTTTGAGGGTGACCGGCGATGTTTCGGAAGACGATCCGGAGGCAGCGGCGCGGGTCACAAGCATTCTGGAAAGCGAATTGTTGCCGCAACTCTCATCGGATTTCGATGTGGAAAGCGAGATGAGCGGTCTGGCGGAACAGGAACGGTCCTTCCTGTCGGATGCCATGCTGGGATTTGCGCTCTGCCTGGCAGGAATTTATCTGACGCTTTGCTGGATTTTTGAAAGCTGGACACGTCCGCTGATGATCATGATCATCATCCCGTTCGGTGCGATCGGTATGCTCTGGGGTCACTACCTGCACGGACTGCCGCTGTCGATGTTCTCCGTGGTTGGCTTCATCGGCATGTCCGGTATCATCATCAACGACAGTATCGTGCTTGTCACGACAATCGACGAGTACGCCAAAAACCATCCGTTCCGTCAGGCTTTGGTGCAAGGGGTCTGTGATCGTTTGCGGGCAGTCGTGTTGACGACGGCAACGACCGTTTTCGGACTTGCGCCGCTGCTGTTTGAAACGAGTCGTCAGGCGCTCTTCCTGAAGCCGACCGTTATTACCCTGGCTTATGGGCTTGGGGTCGGCCTTTTCCTCGTGATCCTGCTGGTGCCCACACTTCTGGCGTTGCAAAGCGATTTCGGACAATCTGTTTCAAGCGGACGCCGGCTTTTGAAAATCCGGGGCCGGCGCCCTTTGTCCGGCAGAGGAACATAGTTCCGTCGGTGCGTTGGTGGGCAGCGTTCGATCTACCCGCCGACCTCCGGTCCGTTGTGCCGATTTGCATCAGGCACCGAACCTGGTTTGCTTCCAGTCTGACAGCCTTTTATTGCAGAAGGGCCGGAGCGTTGTCGGGAACCGGCGAAGCGGGTTGCTTCGTATCAGCGAATGCGGGGACAGCGTTTTCAAAGGCGCTTAGCCAGGCAACCAGGTTCGGATAATTTGACCGCCAATCGCCATTAAAGCGCATGTCGAGATATCCAAGCGCGCAGGCGAGCGTCAAGGACGCAACAGTGACATCGTTTGCAGCAGATGGGGCAGGGGGCGTTTTGGCTTCAAAATGCGCCAGGCCACGCTCGACCTTTGCCCCCTGATAGGCGTCCCAGGCAGGATCCCGGTACTTTGGATCCTTGAAGCGCTTTTCATAAACCCTGAGCAGGGCTGCATCCATAATGCCGTCAGCCAGTGTCTGGTCGCGAAGAACGGTGAAACGGGTATCGCCCTGGGGCAGCAGTTTACCGCCACCAGCCAGATGGTCCAGATACTCCACGATAACGGCGCTGTCATAGAGAACATCGCCATTGTCCAGGATCAGTGCCGGGATCTTGCCGAGCGGGTTTTGGCTGCGAAGACTGTCGGATGGGTCTGCGGTGTTCGCGTCTTCCATCTCGATCCTGTCCTTCAATCCTAGGATTGCCGCAGCCAGTTTCACCTTCCGGCCAAACGGTGAAGGCGGTGAAGAACGCAATTTCATGACGATGTTTCCTTAGAATTGGACAGGTGGCGCGTTTTCGGGTGCGGTTAGCGCGGCGCCGGAACAGAGAGGTTACCGGAGCGACAACCTCTGCGGTCGACAGCGGCGCAGGACCTGAATGCGAGATCTTTGGTCAGGCATATGCGGATTTCTTCAAACTCGCCCCTTGAGCAGGTGACGGCCATGCCGTCTTCCTTGAGGCCCGGGTTGGCAAGTCTGAAAGCCTTCTCAACCGTTGCCGGTGCTGCCTTGCCGCGCTTGTTCAGCTTCTCAAATGCGCCCGGAATAGTGATTTTTTCATAGGCTTCACGGGTCAGGCCGAAATAGTCCTCTGGCTCCAGACCCGAGCATGTGCCGTGCTTGCGCCACTGGTGGAAAACAAGCCCATGGCTGGGCATGATATCTTCCATTTCAACAGCGATTTGCCGATCTATCCTTTGGCGTACGCCCGGGCAGGAGGACGGATAACCGTTTTCGTATTGAGGCCATAGGCCATGCACGACGAAACGGAAGGGGTTGCGGACATCACATTGATGAGGGTTCGCGTCTTCACCTTCCTGTTTGCAGTAGGTGGGCGACCAGGACAGCGCAAGGACATAGAAGTCGAAGTCGCCCGGCTGATCGGCGAGCGAAGAGACCGACTGTAGGCTCGCTGCCATCAGACATGCACAAAAGCTCAATGCGCGGCTGATCAGCGCCATGGATTGTCCTTTGCCGCGGGATTTTGCGTCAGTGTGGACGCGCGGTGCTGCAATATGCTCCGTAGACGCGCCATTTGTCCAATGGTGCGAGGCAAGCTTCCACGTTCCAGCTTACGCCGACGAAGCCGGCATGCTCTTCGACCATGTAATGGACGGACTGATAGCTGCCGTCAGATAGGCTTGCCTTGCCGCGGCAGAAACGGCGTGCAAGAGGGCTGACATCGTTGGCCCGGTAGGCCACTTCCGTGATTTCCTCGATGCTGAGAATGGTGCGGCCGCCATAATAGTCTTTCCGTGCCTTTGCAACGGAACCGGCAACTGCGCTTTGAACGGAACCAGCCGTGCAATCCGGCAGGCGAGGTTCACCGCCAAAGGAAAAGTAGGCGCGGTGTTCGTCGGCAATCACAGGCGTGGCCAGGCTTGCACAGGCGGTCAGGACGGACAGGATCAAACGGGCGGAACGGGCAATACGCACGGCAATAACTCCGAAGGCAAACTGAGTGGAGACGATGGGCGAGCAGACGTTCAACGTCAAGCGTCGATCGGAGCAAAAGTGCCCTGCGGTGCAATTATTCGGCGATCAACTGATTGACCTGCCAACTTGTGCCGGGCCCCTGATGCAGAATGTCACACAGCCACGGCAGCACAGTGCGCATTTCATCCGCAAGAGTGAATGGCGGGTTGATCAAAGTCATTCCGGATCCGAGCATCCGGGTATCAGGGCCACTTTTCCCGACATTCAGTTCAATTGCGAGCACATCCCTGATACCGGACAATTCAAAAGCTTCGTGCATTCGGTTGATCGCCTTTGCATCCTTCATTGGATACCAGAGCGCATAGGTCCCACTGGCCCATTTCCGATAGGCCTTGCTAACCGCTTGGGTCATACGATCGAATTCATCGGTCTCTTCATATGCCGGGTCGACCAGCACAAAGCCCCGTTTTTCTTTTGGCGGAAGAAAACTGCCCATGGCCATCCAGCCGTCCAGGTGAATGGTCTTGACCTGATAGTCCCCTTCAAAGTGCGCAGAAAGTGTTTTGAAATCGGCCGGATGCAGCTCGGTCAGGCTTAGCCGGTCAGTCTTTCGCAACATTTGCCGCGTGAGGCTGGGTGACCCGGGATAGACCGTCAGGTCGCCACTTGGGTTGAGGTGGCGGATTGCGTCGAGCCAGGGAGCGATAAGGGGTGCGACCGAAGCAGGAGCATCGGCCGCGAGAACTTTCCCGATCCCTTGCTGCCACTCGCCTGTTTTGAGAGTTTCTGTAGATTTCAGGTCGTATTGGCCAATGCCGGCATGCGTGTCCAGAACCCGGAAAGGTTTGTCCTTGCGCTGGAAATAGACGATCAACCTGGTCAAAACGATGTGTTTGAGCACATCTCCGATGTTGCCGGCGTGATAGGCGTGACGGTAGTTCATTGAGCACCTTCCCCGGGAGAAGGCTCCGGATCTCGTTTCATGTAGATAACAGCAGTGCCTCCGTGATCTGCCTTCCCGACTTCCTGAAAACCGAGGCGTCCGTGAAACCTCAGGGAACCGGGGTTCGGTGGGCGTTCATTGACTTCGCACAGGAACGAACGGCCCGTCCCGGCGAAGTGGCGGAGAAGCTCCGCGTAAAGCGCGTCTCCGATTCTTCGGCCTCGCAGCGTCTCGTCAACAAAGATGCGGTCTACATAAGCAAAATTGGAATAGCGTTCGCTTACCCAGATATAGTTTGGGCTGCCGTAGTCAGCACCATCCCCCAGGCATAAAAGCAGGCCGACTGGCACGTTGTCGATTTCCGCGACGATATTGATCAATGCGTTGTTGATCAGGTCCAGCATCGCTTCTGCGCTCAGCGCGCTGACACCCGGCGCCGCAGCATTGTTCAGTGGCAGCAGAGTTGCCAGATCTCCGGGCAGAAATGGACGAACCCGGACCGTATTGTTCTCATTGTTCATTATTGGTTCTTGTCACATGAGTTGCCAGGGGTGCGCTTTCGAGGAGTGGCACCTGCAATCATTGAAGACGCGCATCTTGATGCAGGAAAACGATAAGGGCGCAGCAAGGCTGCGCCCTAGAAACCGTTCTCACCAGTGCAGTCACACCGTGATTGGAGGCTTACTCCTCGACAGGTGTGCTGTCTTCTTCCGAGGGACCGCCGTCTTCTTCCACGACCTGCAAGTCCACCGCTTTCGGTCCCTTGCCGCGCCGGTCGGGCTCGGTTTCAAAGGAAATCCGTTGCCCGCTGTCCAGCGAGGCCATACCGGAACGCTCCACAGCTGAAATATGGACGAACACATCCGCGTCGCCTTCATCAGGTGTGATGAAACCGAAACCCTTGTCCGTCTTGAAGAACTTCACCGTACCGGATTGGCGTGGACCGCGTTCAACAGGGGCGTCGTCCCTGCGAGGACGCTGTTGACGGAAGCCGTCGCCGTCACCACCTTCGCGATTGCCGTATCCGCCGCGACCACCGCCATAGCCGCCGTCCCGGCCGCCGCCGTAACCGCCGCCTTCACGACCACCACCGCCGTAACCGCCGCCTTCGCGACCGCCACCGCCACCGCCATAACCACCACGGCCGCCGCCGCCATATCCGCCGCGGCCACCGCCAGCGCCGCCGCCGTAGCCACCACGACCACCGCCGCCGTCACGGTCGCCAAAACCGCCACGTCCGCCGCCGTAACCGCCGCCTTCGCGTTCTCCGCCACCGCCGCCGTAGCCACCTCGGCCTCCGCCGCCATAACCACCGTCCCGGTCGCCGCCGCCGTATCCGCCGCGGCCGCCGCCATATCCGCCATCCCTGTTGTCGCGGCCGTAGCCGCCACCTGAATCATTGTCGCGTCCGCCCCGGTAACCTCCACTGCGGCCACCGCCATAGTCGCCACCGAAGTCGCTTCCGCCAAAATCACTGCCGAAGTCTTGCGGACCGCCAAACTCGCGCTTGCCGCCGCGTCGACCACGCGACCGCCGGTCCGAATCGCCATCGTGCATTACTAAATCACCTTAATCTCTGTGCCGCACTGACACATCACACCCAATCTCACCCGCCTTCACAGTCGAGTCACTTCGCCAAGACGCACCCGGTACGTCTGTTCAACATTCTGGGATAGGGCTGAAACACACCTGCCACATCCCTCTCCAGCCGCTGCGTCATCATAATAAGGGCGAGAGAGGCAAAATCGCAAGAAATTCCTTGGTCCACGGCCTAATTTGGGGCGTTTTTGGCCGGCCAGGTGTTTGACCAATTGGACAAGTCCGGGGGTTCCGTCGCAGGTTTTTCGTGTCGCTTCTTCCAGCAGCACCAGCCCTGTTCCATTCCAGCTCCACCGATTCCAGAGCCCGCATTCGCCGACACCGGAGCCTTTAAAGTAGCTCACAAGTTGCTGATCTGCCGGGATCCACCTGGCATTGTAAATCAGATCCGACGCAATAGGCCCCTTTTCAGACATGCGGGCAACATGTACCTGGCGCGCGGCTCCGTCCTTGCCGGAAAGGACGGCAACATAGGGACTGTTGATGGCGGTGGGTGCGCCGCAGGGAATGATGTAAAGCGATGCCGTGTCTTCAAGAGGCACACGAACGGCGTTTAGGCTGGCGAAGATTGTCGGGTCAATTTCAGAGCAGAGCCTGTTGGCAGACCAAACGGCGGCGACTTCCGGCGGCAATTGATCCGCGCTGACGACAGGGACAGCATGCGGTGCGTCCTTGGCGGGTTCATCGCCCTTTGAGATGATTGCGGCAACGGTACCGGTACGGTCCTGCCGATTGTCGAGCCAGAGCAAGCTTGCCTTCAGGCCTTGCAGGGGAACTGGAACGGCAACCGGCTCTGCATCTCCCACGGGGGGTAACTGAATTTTCAATTCGCGGCCGGAACGCATGGCCTCCAGCAAGGTCACCGTGGCAGGGCCTGTCGGATACCAGAAGCCTTCACCGCCTAGCGGGCGGAAGCCCGCAGGTGGGGTCACCGCGGTTTGCATCTCGCGCAGTTGCTCGATCGGCAGAGCCTCGATAACGCCGCCATCAACTTCAAACTGCAATGTTCCGTCCTGAGGAAGCTCGGTATTGGTTGTCAGACGCACCAATGGCTGTGCCTCGGCCTGCCAATCGCGAACGATCCGAACATCCACCCAGACGGACTGAGACCTGGTAAAGGAAGACGCAAAACACACACCGGTATTGCCGCAGTCAACGGTCCAGCCTTCAAAGCTGGGGGCGTTCTGCCGGGCTGCGCCATTCCCGCCGAGGCGGGGACAAGGGCTGCCGCCGTTGTTATCAGCAGTGTTAATAGTCTTCGCTTCATATGGTTCGGATACCCGATTGTGGCTGCCGTCTTCTCAGCGGTCTTGTCTTCTTGTACGAAATGCTTGCGGCAAGGTGAAGCCGCTTGTGATCATATTCCTAATAACGGCCTGTGTTGTCCCGTATTAGTTATAATGCCGGAGCTTGGGTTTCACGAGAGGAGGCGGTTTTGTCGCAAGAAGAAAATGGACCCGACGGCCAGGACGGTGATGAGATGCCGCCGATCCAGGTCATGGTAATCGTCGTTACACAGTTTCAGCAGAACTGCTCGCTGATCTGGGATCCGGCGACAATGAAGGGTGCTGTGGTGGACCCTGGTGGCGATGTCGAGCGCATTCAGGCTGCAATTGAAAAGCAGGGTGTCAGCGTCGAAAAAATTGTGCTCACGCACGGCCACATCGATCATGTGGGTGGCGCAGCCGATCTTGCTGCTGCGTTGAAAGTGCCCGTTGAAGGCCCTCACAAAGCTGACCAGCCACTGATCGACAGGATCTCCGATCAGGCCGTGCAATTCGGTGTGGATGGCGTCAAACCGGTTATGCCGGATCGATGGATGGTCGAAGGGGATCAGATCGACATTGCCGGGCGAACATTCGATGTACTGCATTGTCCGGGTCATTCGCCCGGTCACTTGGTTTTCTTTGACAAGGAACTGCGGTTTGCCATCTCCGGTGACGTGCTGTTTGCAGGATCGATCGGCAGAACCGATCTGCCTGGAGGCGATCACGCGACTTTGATCAAATCCATTCAGGAAAAACTGCTGCCGCTTGGTGACGATGTCTCGTTCTTGCCCGGTCACGGCCAAGCCTCGACACTGGGACAGGAACGGGAAACAAATCCGTTTCTGACCTAATGGGCTGCGCTGCCCAAAACCGGGTTGTCAGAGCAAAGCCCGAAGGTCATCGATGCGATCGTTGACCAGCCAGCCATAATAGTTCTCGCGGGGCCAGGATCTACCGGTTCTGCGGAACTTGGCAGCTCGACTCCAGGGGTCGCCGAGATTGTAGAGAGTTGCCGTCAGACCCGGATTGTTTGAGATGTCGACTTTGCCTACGGACTTATAAGCTGCAATCGCGTCCTGAATGATCGCCGCCATGTAGTGGAGCGAGATATTCGGATCCATGGTTGCCTTATAGACTTCTTTCGGCTTGGAAGCCTCGAGCTTGCGATAATTGCTTTGACGGGCAACTCGGTCGGTCATCTTGAGAACGGTGAGCGGGCTCAATTGACCCAGTCCGAAACTCTGACCTGAGAACAGCGGCTGAAAAAATGCTTCATTGAAGTTCTTCTTCGGATACCGAACGCCATCAACCCTGCGGCCACGAAACTTGCTGTTCCAGACATTCTCATAGCAGGACCAGCGCCGGTCGCTGCTCTTTTGAATGTGGTCTTTGTTGCAGCGCTCAAACTGTGGCCGTTCAACGAAAGTGTCGACATGCTCGCCATTCAATTCGAACTCGAACCTGATGCCGGCATAGGCAAGCGCCTTGACGTAGTACGACTGAGCGCTGTCGAGTGTGTCGTAATTGTAGGTGTGTTCGCCGACAATCGCGCCGATGAGGTGGATCGGGTCGATACCGTAGCGCTTGGACACCCGCTTTATGGAGCCTAGCAGCCGGCGGTCACGCTTGAGAACCGACAAAACCTTGTTGAACTTGGCATCGTAGCTGGATTTGGACGCATTGGTGCGGCGGGAGGAAGCAAATGGGATCTTGGGTTGGGACTTGTATCTGTTGCCTTCAGGGACCGCGCGCACGGACTGCGCCTGCGCTTCGGCAATTGGCATCAGGTGTGTCGACACCGGGTTGATTAGCAACGCCAATGCAAGGCATCCTGTCGCCAGTCTGGATGAGAACCTAAGCGGGCCGGTCTTCCTGCACATTGTGATCGCTCTGCGATTGACGTTGTTGTTAATGTTTCGCCGAACAGAACCCGGCAGCGCCTCGAACCATAACGGTTTCACATAGTTCGCTGAGCGCGACTGTAAATAACTCATTTTTCAGATTGCCCCCAGAAAAAAGCACCGCCACATACAAGATGCAAGCGGTACGCTTTTCTAAGTCGGGGACATCAACAAAGAAGTGATGACTATCACAGGGTTTCGGAATCCTGTGATCAACCATATTAGTGTACCTCGCCGGAGAGGTGGCATCACAGGTGAGTTACGAACACGCTTCTTTGAAGAATTGACGTACTCGTGCCAAAATCTGTTCTTGGTCGAGGCCATTGCTGGATCGGCCGATGAATTCTCTTTCTTTCGGTTCGTCACGAGGGATGATCTGAATTCATGCCCACATAGGCTGTCGCCACCTCGATGGATCATCTGCATTCGTTGACATTTCAGTCGAAAATATAGCCGACACCTCGAACGGTTCGAATGATTTCCGGCTTATCCGGATTAGGTTCGACTTTTCGCCGGATGCGGGAAATGCGTAGGTCGATGGATCTGTCAAAGGGCTCCCAAGCCTTGTCATGCGCCTGTTCAAGCAGTTGGTCCCGATTGAGTATCCGTCCGCGGTTGGCCGCAAATACGCGTAGTAGACGGAACTCCATGGCTGTAATGGTAACTTCATTGCCATCAGGCCCAAAGAGCCGACCGCTATCAACGTCAAGTCGACTGGGTCCGAATTGCACCGCACCTTCCGGTGCTTTGGCCCTGTCCCTCGTTCCCTGGCCAATTTCATTTCGCCGGATCGTCGCCTTGATCCGCGCTTGAAGCTCTCGAAGATCGACCGGCTTTACAAGATAGTCATCTGCGCCAAATTCCAAGCCGAGAATCTTGTCGACCAATTCACCCGCTGCCGTCAGCATGAGAACGGGCACAACAGACGTTTTTCTCAATTCCCGCAGAGCTGTCAGGCCGTCTTTTCCTGGCATTCTGACATCGAGCAACACGAGATCCGGTTCCCGCTCATTCATCAAAACAAACAAGGACGTAGCGTCTTCAGCTTCCCGGATCAGATAGCCACACTCACTCAGATGATCACTCAACATTCTTCTCAGTGGCGCTTCGTCATCACAGATTATGATTTCGTGACAGTCCTCGCTCATGCAGTTTTCTCACTTTGTTCAACAATCTGTTTTAACAGCAGAAGAAGCTCATCTTTTGCGATGGGCTTTTCGATATGTGGACATCCGGTCGAGCTGAAAAAGCGTTGAATTTTGTCACTCAAAGTGTCTCCTGTGACAAAACCCACCCGTTGGGCTGCTTCCGGTGCGATGACTTCCAGCGCGTAGAAGAATTCTGCGCCATTGATGCCAGGCATTTTGTAATCGCACAGGATGGCATCGTAAGATTGAGCTTCTACCTTTCGTAGCGCCTCTCTTGGGGAGACGCCCTTCGTTGCGTTGTATCCTGCTTCATTCAGAATATCGTAGAGAAGCTGAGCAACGCCAACATCGTCATCAACAATGAGAACCGAGATATTTCCAGGAGCAACTTCCTCATTGACGCGCGTCTTGATGATTTCCGCTTTGTCCGCCGCAGCGGGCAATTTGACGGAAAAACGGGTTCCTTTTCCCGGAGCTGATTTCAATACAAGTTTTCCGTCATGGTTGGCGACGATGCGATGACTGAATGCAAGGCCGACGCCCGTGCCCTTGCCGACATCCTTGGTCGTGAAGAAGGGCTCGAAAATTCGTTTTTGCAGATGCAATGGAATACCCGGCCCATTGTCCTCCACGTCAACAACCACCCGCCGAGACCCACCCTCGAATCGTGTCCGAACGGAAAGCTTGCCCGCTTGTCCAAGAGGTTGAACGGCTTGCTTTGCGTTCGTGATGAGATTGCTGAAAACCTGCGTCAGTTGATCGAAGTCGCCAGAAACCAGCGGCACGCTTTTGTCGAGTGTGCTGGTAAGGATAGTGCCGCTGGACGTTAGTCCGTAGTTAGAGACTTCGAGGACGGTCGCCAGCACGTCGTTGACGGAACAGAGCTCCACCCTCGCTGGTCTGCGACGCGCCATGGACAAGAACGTTCGAACGATTTTTGTTGCCCGTTCTGAGGACTGGCAGATCAAGTCGACGCGTCCCGCCTGAACCGGGTCGGAGATTTTGCCCTGAAGCATCTGGGCGTAGCCAGAAATTACAGAAAGCGGATTGTTGAGTTCATGTGCGACACCTGCAAGAAGTTCACCGAGTGCGGAGAGTTTTTCGTTTTGGTGGACTAGCTCGCGTTGACGCTCCAGCTCTGCCTGCATGGCAAGTTGATCGGAAATATCCCGGGTGGAGGAGACGATGACATCTTCGCCCTTGTAGTCGGTGACCCTGGCTGCTGTCAGACCTTCCATGATAGAACCGTCGGCTCTGCGGAATTGCACGCGATAGTCGTCAAGCTGACCTGTCGGCAAAAGCGCCTCCAGGTATGCCTCGCGATCTTCCGGCTTCATAAAGAAACTGAGTGTCGTCTCGATACTGCCGAAGCGTTCCCTGGATGCAGGTGGACAATAGATAATTTTCCCGTCGTCGACCCGTGAGACCAGAAAATTCGCCGGACAGGCTTCCACAATCTTTCGCAGCAGCATGTCGGCTTCGCGTTGCTCTTCCTCCGCACGAAGCTGCTCGGTGACATCCATAAAGGAGACCAGATAGCCGTTCAGTTCGGTCTTGTGCGCCGAGGCAAGCAGTGTTGCTCCGTTTGCGAGTTTCAGGGTTATCTTTTTCTCATAGGTGCGGATGGTGTTTTCGAGCTCTTCCACATAAGCAGCCTCTTCGAGGCCTTCTGGAATACACATCACATCGGCATTGAAAAGCCGCCGTATTATTGAGACGACATTCTCGCCAATTTCGGGTGCGGGAATGTTGCTGAAAAACATGCGGTGCCATTCGCGGTTTGCCATCGAGAAGTTGAGGTTTGCGTCGTAGAGCACCAAGCCCTCATCCAGAGACTGGATGGCATCATTTAGAACAGAGAGACTGAGCTCCTCCGCTTCAATCAAGGCAGTCGTGTCGGTAACCACGATCACTCTGCCGTCGTCCTGAGTGACGGCCCGTTCTACAAAAAAGTGGCGGCCGTCTTTAAAACTGACTTCCATGGACGCGAGCGTTTGACGCTGTTCCTGAGCGGCCCTGCTGAAGTCGGCAGCAGCATCGTTTCCAACTGGCTGTCCCTTCACGGTGGCGATGTGGCGGGCGAGGATTTCGATCCGTTGCTCATCCGACAGCGCGAGAATTTCGTCGACACTTAGTTGGAAAGGGGCCGCGAAGGCCTCATTGCAATGTGTGAAACGACCGTCTGCGCTTTCAATGGCAACCCCCACCGGCAGGCGAGCGACCACGTCCGTAAACAGACGTTCGGCTTTGAAGCGCTCAGTGATGTCGAGCACGGTTGCGACGACTCCTCCGCCCTTGAGGCGGGTAAGCGTGATAACTCTGTACGTGCCGTCAGCTACCTTAATGTCGATTTTGAGGGTGCCGAGTTCGTCGAGGGTCCGGAAAATTTCCTTTGGTCCGCCGGCTGGCCCTCGAATGATGGTGACGTGGCCGTCGCTCATAGCGCGCTGGATGACTTCTGTCATCGGAGTGCCCGGCTTCAAGACATCCTTATGTGGTCCAAGCATATTCGCATACTGGTTGTTTGCGTATACCAAGCGCCGGTCCCTATCATAAAGCACAAAGCCTTCACCGAAAGCCTCAATTGCTTCGAGCAAAACATGTTCGCCTATCTTGTCCTGCGAGTGAGGTCGGGCAACTTCCCGCAATTCGGTCAGGAAATTGCCCTGCTTGGTTTTACTGGAGGTTGCCCGCAAAACGCGGCCGTCTCGGTGATGCAGGTAGGCATTTCCATGGCTTGCCATTTTTTCTTGCAGATCATTGGCAAACTGACCTGGATCAGCGTCGGCTAGGATGTCGAAGCAATTATGATCGACCAGGTCTGCGAAAATCTCTTGGAAACCTCTGTGGACCGAAAACAGTCTTGTGTCGTTTTCAAAGACGAGTTCGCGAAAAACTGCGTTGGAGGAAATCAGACGCCAGGTGTGGTCCCAGAGCGCGGCACCTTCTGAAAGGGCCTCGAAACCGTCCAAAAGAATGCTGGACGAGGGCTGGTCGCTGCCCGTCTCCTCAATGGAAGGTGTGTGTGACCCCAGATCCGAAACAGGCTCACTTTCAACGATATCGCTTGAACTGTCTGCAACCATGTGCGGCACCTCGTTTGATTTCGTCTGGCATTTGATGCAGCCGTCATGGTGCTGCTCGAAGCTTCGGATCACTCTAGGACATTGTTTTTGTTTGCATAGGTTTAACCCCGATAAAGCAAGAAAGGCGGCGGATTTTCCCGCCGCCTGATATCTCGCAGTACCGAAAGTTAAATGATGAACACGTCCGACTGGGCATCGAGATCAAGATGCCCAAGCAAGATGACGGAGACATCTGCGTTTTGACCGGCATTGTCACGAATGTGAACCACCGTTGCATCTCCGATACCGTCAACGTCGAAAAACGTGTGCTCGAAATAGGCTTCAGCACCCAGGCCGTTTGAGAAGCTCGACTGTTCTCCGAGAAAGTTCGCACCGCCAAAACCCTCGAAAAAGAGCATGTCACCGCCATCACCGAAATCGAAGATGATGTCCATCGGATTGCCGCCAGCACCACCGCTGTCACCTGACTGGAAATGGAATGTGTCCCAGCCCGCGCCTCCGAAAAGGCCATCGCCAAAGTTGAACCCCTGGCTGTTGGTTCCACCACTGATGAAGTCGTTGCCTTCACCGCCATTTATGAGGTCAATCCCGGCTCCACCGTAAAGACTGTCAGCTCCATCCTCGCCATAAACCAGGTCGTTGCCGTCGCCGCCATATTGCGTATCGTTGCCGATCCCGCCATACAATTTGTCCCGGTCTTCACCGCCGAACATCTGATCGGCTCCTGACCCGCCATTTATTGTATCTTCTCCTTGTTGCCCATACAGGAAGTCGTTGCCGCCGTCGCCATTGACTTCGTCGTCGCCTTCGCCACCGTAGAGGGAGTCATTGCCCCAGCCGCCGTTCAGGACGTCGGCGCCATTCTGACCCCACAGGATGTCGTTGCCGTTGGCGCCCGACATCACGTCATCGCCATTCCCGCCCTGCATGGCATCAGCGCCAATTCCGCCATACATGGTGTCGGCGCCGTCGCCGCCCCACATCAGATCATTGCCGGAACCACCGTTCAGATTGTCATCGCCGTCTTCACCATAAAGCCGGTCGATGCCGCTGCCGCCGAAAAGGGTGTCGTTTCCTTCTTCGCCGAAAAGGGTATCGTTTCCGGATTCGCCATAGAGGGTGTCGTCGTCCCGGCCACCGTGGATGGTGTCGTTGTCACTACCACCGTAGAGAATGTCGTCTCCAAAGTCGCCATAGATCAGATCTTCGCCGTTGCCGCCGTAAAGCCTGTCGTCACCCGTGCCACCGCTGATTAAGTCATCGCCGTCCTGACCATAGACGCGGTCATTGTGCCGGTTTCCATAGAGGCGATCGTTCCCATGACCGCCATAAAGGAGATCATCTTCGTTTCCGCCATAGAGATAATCGTCACCGTGGCCACCGCTCAGAAGGTCGTTTCCGCCGTCGCCTTCCAGAGTGTCGTTGCCGGTTCCGCCGAGAAGTTCATCATCGCCGCGCCAACCTGACAGGTAGTCATCACCGGTGCCGCCATTGAGGATGTCGTTGCCATCATGGCCGTAGAGTTTGTCGTCGCCGCTATCGCCGTTAAGTCGGTCTGCGCCGTTTCCGCCATAGATGTAGTCGTTGTCGCTGCCACCATAGGCAACATCATTGCCGCCGTTGAGCCAGAGATTGTCGACGCCACCGAGACCATAGGCAATGTCGATGCCATTGCCACCGGCATAAAAATCGTCATCATACCAGTCGATCCAAATGGTTTGATCCAACGGTTGGAAATTTCCGGCTTCAAAACTGGGGTTCGATGGAAAAGGCTCAAACCGGTTGGCAGCGCCCAATTTTTTAAGATTTGAACTTAGATTTGACTGGAGGCGAGACACTGCGCTGGCAAAATCCGATTCTAGTTCGGCAATGACGTTCCAGTTTGCAGACGCCTGGTCATCAGCTTCAGCATTGGCCAACCCAATCTGTTTGAGATTGTTGAGCGAACGGCCACGCATTGCGATTGGTTCTAGACCACCTTCGCTCTCGAACTCGATGCCGAGGCTTGGGCCTTCACGCTCTGCGCGTATGCCATTGTAATCACTGAAAATAATCTCGCGTCCTTGTGTTCCTGAGATGATTTCCTCAGTGTCGCCCTTTCTGAGGGGCTCGGAAGGTCGCAGTTGTTCAAATTTACCGGTGTTGGCAGGAGAAGTGTTTGTTCGGCCAGTTAGCCTGGTAGACATTTCAATATTCCTTCAAGTGTATGCAGCCCTGTCGCTACTTTGGGTTCAAACTGTCCTGCCCAGTTCCGCGTTGAATTCGATAGCGGAGCAGCTATCTTCAGCGCCGGATGTATCTGCTGGATGTTTGGATGAAGGAAGAAACGTCTTAATTGTAAGCCACGTATCAGCAGCTGTTTTACATTTGATACAAATGATACTTTTCGACAGGCGCGAATTTGGGAGGAAATCACTGGCTCAAATCGACGGCCAAATTGTATCCAGATGACGCTAGCGTGTTGGCAGCTATATAAAGCAGGTCTAGTTTATCACTCTGCTTTCAATGCTCTGACGCTGCTGGCCGGCCCCATGTGTAGCCGCACCGCCTTAGGAACGCCGAGAAAATCATAGAAAGCGCGGTGCTGCCGAAGGCCACAGAGTTCTCTTTGAATGGTGACGTGCCAGAGCGCTTCGCTTGCGTCGGCAAGTCTTGCGTGCCTTTCTTCTGGCGAACGATCCAGATCTGCATCAGCCTTCTTCAACCTATCGAGAGCCGACTCCAGCTTCTTGTTCAGGCGGGAGAGTGTTGATGCCTTTTCGTTTAGGATCTCCTGCTCAAGTGCAGCTGCCAATGGGTCCTTGTCGGACATTGATATCTGTCTCGGCGGTCGAACACTCATCTTGCTTGTTCCATCTGCAAGTCTTCTTTCGCGAAGGTCACACGGGGGATTTGTTCAGGGCAAGATCTTTTTCGAACCAGAGAAGTCCGATGAGGGCAAGAAGTTTCAAAACGCAAGGAATGCCGGCATAGGTGATGCTGAGCAGAAAGCCGAGTTCAGGTGTCATCGTACCGCCCGGCTGGTATCCCGCCAGGCCCAGCAGGGGCAGCGCCAGACCGGTCGCGACCGCAAGCGCGCCCTTTGATTGAAAGGCCATGACAGAGAACAGCCTGGAGGCATCAGCCTGCCGGTGGTCTTCATCGATGTGGTCTGCAAGAATTGCTGGTGGAAGAGCCAGATCAGCGCCGAGCGCCAGTCCCGACAACGCGCATACCAGTGCGTAGGCCGTAATGTCCCCTGGCTGCAAAAGTGCGGCCCAGCAGAAGGTCAGGATTGCAGCCCCGAGTGAACATTGCCAGGCGCGCATTTTCCCTAGGCGGGCTGCAAACCATGTCCAAATTGGCATGGAAAGCGCACCGGCAAGAAAGTAAATAAGCAGAAACAAACCGGTCAATGATTCCGCTTCCAGACGATCCCGGATGAAAAACAGCACCAGAACAGCCGGAATAGCACTGGCGAACGTGTTCAGGAAGACCATGCCAAAGAATAGCGCCCGCCAGCGATCACCGATCAACTTCAACCATCCGGTTCCACGAACATTTGCCGGTGGCTCGTTGACGGGGGTCTGCCGCATCCAACGCAACAGTAACCAAAGGGCTATTGCCAGGAACGGCAGGTAAACCAGCGACAGCCAGTGAAAGGCAGCTTCCTTGCCACTAAGACCGGCCAAAAGCGGAGGAGCTACGGACGCGGCCAGCAAGCCGAGCAGACCGACCGCTTCACGGCTCGCGGTTATTCGTGTGCGGTCCCGGCTATGGGTTCGCCATAGGCCGCCAAGCGTCTGGAAATTTATCGACACGACGGAGAAGCCGGTGGTGCAAAGCAATACTGAAATGGCAAACCACAGCAAAGGAATCTGTTCCATCGGATGAAACAGCATCCAGAAACCCGCACCCAGAAGGACGGCGCCCGCTCCAAGGATCATTCCGCGCCGATGATGAAACCTGTCGCTGAGGCTGCCGATCAAAGGGTCCTGGACGGCATCGAACAAACGCAGACCGAGCAGGACAGCCCCTAGAGCTGCCAGAGGTTGCCCGAGCGTTACAGCATAAAAATCAGGAGCATGAAGGTAGATTGGCAGCCCGGCGAAGGCCAGGGGAAAGGCCATTGCGCTATAGGCAGCCAGTCCTGAGATTGAAACAGGGACAGTTCTGGATTGAAAGGAAGATGTTGGTGTGCCTCGCGCCCCTTTGGGCTGAGGGGCGGGTTCAGGCGAAATTGCAGATTTCATCGGCGAAGTGTGTGGGTCGTCGGTGTCTGATGTCACGAACCGCCGCCGACAAGCTTGGCGCGCAATTGTGGATTGCGTGTGCTGTTACCGAGCCAAATCGAGAAGAACTTGTTTGTGAAGGCTGCGTCGTTGATCGAGCCCAGTTTGCGATTGCCGAGGTAAAAGATGGTGCTTCCCTTCGCAGTGCGGACACCAATGATCGATTGGCCGGAGGAGACATTCGGGAAAATGGACTGCATCTGCTTGGTCCAGCTGTCCAATTGCTGTTGGGACACACCGCCCTGACGTTTGATTTCCTTCACGGAGCTTGATGTGATGTCTTTGCCCTTGAAATTCCGGAGATATGTGAGTTTCAGGGCGAAGGGGGTAGAAGGGCGATAACTGCCGCCGGGGGCGTAAAGTTCTGCATCAAAGACCTTGAAACCCAGATATGTCATTCGACCCTTGCCCACCAGCTCGGCGGATGGAACGGATCTTGCGGCCGCTCCGAGGTCGGCCCGAGCAGTATCTGGCATGACCAGGGCAAACGTGAGCAGCAGGCTGAACAGCGCCGTTGCGGGCCAGCGGGGAACTTTTGTGATGAGGCGCTGGATCATGTTCTTTCCTCCGAACGGCAGTTCTGTCTTGAACGACTGCTCTGCCTACGAGCGAGAACGGCTGCTAGATTTTCAAAAAATGAACCGCGGACTTCACGCGTTCGTGAAATCGGTGCTCAACGGCCGGTTTTGGCGTTCCGCATTCTGCGGATTTGGTACAAATATTCGCCTGTCATGTTTTCTTCGATTTCGCGATGCACTATACTGTCTTTTAGAGACAGTCTGCTTCCTTTAGGGAAGCTGCGGTGAATGCTGGGGTTGTCGGCAAGGAAATATTAGCAAGTCGACGATACGCCGACATGAATATTTCGGCGGTACTTCCAAAGAGACAGTCAAAACAATGCGTCCGGAGATGACGGCGGCAGCTTAGGCCAGTGCGATGAGTGAGATTGACCTAAAACCGAAACAAAAGACCAAAGTTCAGCGGCCAAAGCTTTATAAGGTCGTGCTGGTGAATGACGACTACACACCGCGTGAATTTGTGGTTCTGATTTTGAAGGCCGAATTTCGGCTGGACATGGCGCAGGCTGAGGTGGTCATGATCACGGCCCATCAAAAAGGGGCCTGTGTTGTTTCGGTCTATCCGAAAGATGTGGCTGAGACGAAGGCGACGCGCGCGATTGATGCAGCAGGGCAACTTGGCTATCCGCTGCAGTTCACGGTCGAACCCGAATAATTTTTAGCTTTCTCAGCCTCTGGTCTCTCATGACCCAAAACGCGATTTCTGCCGAACCGACTGGAATGCGAGTGAGATCGCCGGAGACAGGTCTGGTCGTCAATCGCCCGACGCCGGCGGATCAAGCATGTCCTCAAAGAACCAGGCTGTGAGTTCGTTTCGGCTGGAAACACCCGCCTTCCGGTAAACAGATGAGGCCTGTTGGCGAACGGTCTTTTCTCGCGCCTGACGAAGTCCTGCTATTTCCCGGAAGGGCAATCCCTTCAACATGCCGATGACAACATCCTGTTCGCTGCCGGTCAGGTTCCAGGCGTCAAACTGTTTCTGCATTACGGCGCGGTATTGCCCTGCAAGTTCAGGGGGTCTGGAATCAATCTGGGCAAGTTGACCGCCAAGATCCTTCAGAGCGTTTTGCTGAGCGCGGCGTTCAAAAACAAATTCCGCCAGCACCAGTGCGCTCAGGGCCAGCCTTGCAACATCGTCGGCCATTGAGTGCAAGGTTTCTCCACTCATGAATTCTGAGCGATTTCAACAAGGCTGGTGCCAAAAACAATGACCACGAATACAGCAAACAGTGTTTGCCGGTGGCGAAATGGCCCTGACGGGGCGACGATGTATCGTTGCTTTTTCGTTTCCCGAAAAGCCATTCACCAGTCGGTCGAAGCGTCAAATTGACCATATGCCGGATGTTTCAAACTGAAAATCGGGCATTTGTCCGATGGATCTTGGCTCGCTTGTCAATCAGAGATCTGAAAAGCTGCTTCCGGGATTGCGAACATCTGAAATGTCGACTGGGCGGCAATCAACGAAGTCCTATGTGATTTGAGGACAAGCATGCCATTTTCCCTGTCTCGGCGACTTTTTCTTGCCGGAAGCTTTTACGCATTCAGCGTCGGTTTTACTTGCACCGCTTGGTCGAACATGCTGCCGAAGCGATTGCCGATACCTGAACTTGCTGACGGCACCAACGGCGAACCTGTCGATCTACAAATTCGCACTGGCAAGCAAGCTTTTGTGCCGGGGGTGGAGACCTCAACGCTCGGGATCAACCAGGACTATCTGGGTCCGACAATTCGAACACGCCGGAACAGTGAACTCAATTTGAGTTACACCAATTCCTTGAGCGAAGGCGTCGCCATTCATGGCCACGGATTGCATGTGCCGGGGAATGTCGATGGAGGCCACAGCTTGAAATCGCGCCGGGAGATCAGTGGCAGCCTCGGTTGTCGATCTTGCAGCCGGCAGCGACCTGCTGGTACCACTCCCATACGCACGGCAAGTCCGGAGAGCCGGTTTATCGTGGCCTGGACGGCATGATTATCATCGATGACGAAGACAGCGATGCAATCGATTTGCCCTCTCATTGTGGCGTCGATGATTTGCCCGCCATTATCCAGGATCGAACCTTCTTCAAGATCAGCAGCGACGGTGGTCTGTTGGTGGAACCGGTCTCCATGACAATGATGGAAATGTCGCCGGGCGAGCGCTGCGAGATTGTTGTCGATCTGTCGGACGGGGCTTCGGATGAGTTGCTTGTCATTTTCGAAGACGAGATTGACGCCGAAGAAGAAGGGCTGATCAGCGGTTTGCAAAGCATTTTCAATGAAACCAATGTGCCTGCAACAAAATGGTCTTTGAAGCTGAATGCCGATGAGGATGGGTGCGAAACAGCTTTCGGCCAAACGGTGAGCGGACAGGCCTGGTTTCTGGCATGAAATCTGCTGTTCCAAGCGAATAGACAAGGCTAGGAACAGGATCCGTCCCACTATGAAACGCGATGCGAAACCGTTTGCACCGGAACAGAACACTTCCTTTCGCAAAGTTGTTGTCACAGGGGGATTAGGCTTTGTCGGAGCCCGGGTAGCTTCCCGGTTGGCATCGATGGAAAATGTTGAAGAACTCGTGATTTTCGACCGTGTTACCTATGCAGCGGACTTCCGACGGCTCGGATATCCGTTTTCGGGGAAAAGTCTGCCGATTCTGCGTGGTGATATACGCTCGGTGTCGGACGTTTCAAGAGCACTTGAGGGAAGTGATGCAGTCATTCATCTGGCAGCGGAAACGCATGTGCCACGATCGATTGTCAATCCCGAACTCTTTTTCGACGTCAACGTGGTCGGAACGGAGACCCTTTTGAATGCCGCCTGCGATCTCGGCGTCAAGAAATTCATCCATGTCAGCACACATCAGGTTTATGGTTCGGGTAGGGGCGCGCTCAAGGAAACCGCACCATTGCGGCCTGAAACGCCCTATGCAACGTCGAAGGCAATGGCCGAAGAAGCCGTAATACAGGCAGCACAGACCGGGCTGAATGCAACGATCCTGCGTCCGGTGACAACGGTTGGGGCAGGTCAGCATGCGGAAAAGAGGATCCCGCGACTGGTCATCGAGGCACTCAGACGGCAACGACTTTCGCTTGAAGCAGATGGCCGGACCGAACGTTCCTACCTGCCTGTCGGTGATCTGTCGGCTGCCATCTGCCAATTGCTTTGTCTGCCGTCCTCCGAAAATCTTTCGGTCTATAACCTTGGCGGTGAAGAGCGCTTATCCGATCTGCGGGTGGCAAAGAGGATTTATGACCTGGCGGGAGCTCGAACCGGCTTGCGTTTTGTGAAGGAACAGGGCGGCGGTGAACCGGCCGCTTGTCTGAATGACAAAGCCATCCGAGCGCTTGGATATCGGCAAAACGGTTTTTTCGATGAAGAACTCAGGGCTCTTTACGGCGCTTACCTATCACGGGCAGATCGATTGTTGCAGGTAAGTTGATGCCCGCCCGCCCGTCCTCTCGCGAGTGCTCGAGCCAAGGGGACGAGGGGCGCCCAACCGGGTCAAACGAAAGCGGCCTTGAATGAAATTCAAGACCGCTTAGATTTTCATGTATTCACGTTCTTCCAGCCGATGGCCTAGTCGCGGAGCTTAACGATCTTGTCGTTGCCACCACCTGGCCTGTCGTCATCGGGGTTGGTCAGATCGTCGGCGGCGTCACTCGTCGTATCCAAATCCATTGGTTTCAAATCGCCTGAGGCGGGCTCGGTGATGCCGAGTTCGGCTGCAGGATCAAAACCCTCTGTGATGCCGAGTTCTTCTGCCGGGCCTTTGCCCTCCATCGCCATCTGATAGTTGGTGATCACGGACTTGAGCTGAACAATCTGTTCGTTGGCCGTATCCACCTGGATCTTGTAGCGCTGCAGGCGTTTGTTTTCTTCGACGAGGTCTTCCAGATTGTCTGCGAATTTCTGGTTCTGATTCCGCTGGTGGTTCAGGTCTGTCAGCGCAGAATTATAACGCAGATTGAGTTCACGCAGCTTGGCGGTGGTTGCCATCAGCTCGTTGCGGTCCTTCTCGTGATTCTTCTGCGCACTGTCGAGGAGGTGTTCGATTTCCTGCATGCGTTTCAGGAGATCACGGCTGCGGTCTTTCAACTGAGTGTTCTCGCGCGCCATTTCCTGCAGGGACTGGGCGCCGATCCGACGTTGAGAGGACAGGTTCTCGATTTCTGCGTTGAGCGCGTAAACCTCGTTGTCGTGCTTGCGCTGTTCTTCCTCTAGCCGGGACTTGGCATAGACCAGTTCCTGATTGGCAACATCGAGATGCGACTTCAGGTCGATGTTGTTGTTGCGGAACTCCACAAGCTCGCGCTTGGCGGATTCCAGTTCACTCGAGGCCTGATTGTTCTTGCGGATCTCGTCTTCAAGCAGCTTCGCGCTTTCCGACAGGTTCTGCTGAAGTTCCTTTTCACGCAGTTTGAACGCCTCAAGGTCGCTTCCAAGGCTCTCGGAATGCTTTTCAAGCGTGTCATGCTTGGCGTGTAGATCGTTCAGCTGACCGGACAGGTCTGCGACTTGCGCGTTGGCATCCACCAGCTTTGCGCTTTGCTGGCGGTAGTTTTCATTGACCTTTTTGTTGTTGTCGCGAATGGAGACGATGTCATTGCGCGCGGTTTCCAGGGCCGTGCGGGTTTCAGTTGAACGCTTCCTGAGAGAGTGCACTTCTGCCTGAGCGTCTTCCAATTGCGTTGTCAGGGTCTTGATTTTGTGCTCGGCGTCCAGGAGATCGGTCGAAATCTTGGCGTTTTCGGATTTCAAACGAACTTCAGTTTCGACGCTTGTGCGCGAGGCTTCCAGATAATCCGCCATCATGCGGATGGATGTCTGGCTTTCCGCCGCGAAGGCGGCCATCTGATCGAAAGTCTGGTTAAGGCCGCCAACCCGTGTTTTCAGGCCATCAAGCAGGTTCATTTTCTCCTGCATCTTGAGCGCAAAAGGTGAGAGCTGCTCAACGTTGCCGCTTTGACCCGGAGCCGGTGTTGCCTCTTCTACCTGCTGGCTCGTGCTTGATGTCTCGACCCGCTGCTCCTGGTCACTACCAGGGCGCGTGGTTTTCGAGAAAATGCCCATTCCTGTCTCCTGACTTCCGCGCCGGCGCCGCACCGGCGAGATACGCATACCTTAACTCTTTATTAACTCATTTGTCGTGGGCGTTTCAACGACTCACGAGGTCTGAACGCCACAATACATTGCAAAGTGTTACCCCTAAAAGACAGATATCCCCGGCATTTTAACGGAGTTTACCTTTTGGTTAACAAACAGATTGCTGGCTGCACTGTCGAACCTGTCATGTTTACCAGTCGTCGATCCTCACCGGCTTGCCGCCGCCGAAGGCAATATTGTTGACGCGGCGCTGTGTGCGTGGCGTCCTGTGAGGGATGTTTTTTTGGGGGGACACCGAATGATACGATTGCTGAACCGGGTTTTCCTTGCTGTTGCTTTTGTGAGTGTAGTGGCGTTGCCGCTCGTGCCCGCTGCTGCATATCAGCAACTTCTCACATACCGTATCGCGGGGCAGGACATTCTGGCGATTACGGAAGGCGACCATGTCGATGAAGATCCTTGGGCACTCACGCTGACTGTCGTTCCTTCCGGAGGCATGGGCAATGAAATCCTCATCAGAATCCGATGGCGGCCTCGACGAATGCAAGCAGCAGCTTGAGTATGTGAAAGGGTCAACGAGCGATTACATCGAGATTGTCATCGACATGAACGCTCCGACCATGAACGGGGTTCTTGTGATCCAGTGCGCGACCTTTCAGGGTCTTTTCACTTCAGCGCAATGAGGCCGCAGTCCGAATGCGGCCCCTGGAAGGTTCCTGAAACCTGATGTTCAGGCCTCTTTTCAGCCCCCCATTTCGTCGATCGTCCAGCTCAGTGGCCAGCCTTCCGGCGGTCCCGAGACACCGTCGCAGTTGGATTTTTCCTGATATTCCATCAGCGTGTAGTTGCCCGACTCGGCTTCTATCTCATGGCGCTCGAAGGCACCGCAGTCATAGTTCGGAGAGTAATATGTGGTGCCTGTCACCTGACCGGTGCCGGGGTCGAAGAACAGGTTGTTGACGAGCGCATGGTTGGGCTGGTTGAAGTCCGGCGGTGTCTCGAATTCTTTCAGCTCGTCAAGTGACGGGTTAAAGGGAATATGAACCATCATGTAAAAAGGCACATTGGCATCGGCCATCGTGCAGGGGACAACCCAGGTTTCTACGTCGCCCTCGGCGTAATACTGCGCGCCGAAGGCGGGAACGGTTTCTTCAAGAGCGCAGTCAAGCACTCGATAACCGGTCATCTGAACCGAATCCGGCACTTCATTCAGGTTATAGACCTGGCCGACGGGTCCGCTGAGGCCCGCAGTCTGATCTTGCGAGGGCATCACGGGAGGCGGCAGATCCTCGGCAGGGGCAGCGGATGCCGCGTTCGATGCTGCCGAGGCCGTGTCTGTTGCTGCGGCAGCATTGTCACGGGCAGCAGATTGGCTCGTGGTTGAAGGCGCTGCAGCGATGCCCGTCGCTTTGTCCGACGGCAGGCCGCCCCAGGCGACAATGGCGTCCAGTCGGCCGACACGGCCCTGCACCTCGTCCATTTTCAGGAGGGAATGGGTGATGCCGTTCATCGACACCCAGTAGGTGAGTGTTCCGGTGGAGCCTCCGAATTCGATCTGGATGGCGGCATCTTCACCCAAGCGCAGCTTCTCGATGAGGTCACGATCAGATGCGCCGCCAAAGGTCATTTCATTGCCCTTGTAGACTTTGTCGACCTTGCCGAAATAGCCGTAATTGTCTTCTTCAAGGCTTTCGATCTCGATGCGGGCCGGCAGGCCAACCTGCAGCTCCGTTGTCGGATCGAAGGTGACATAGACTTGGCTGGCAGGTTTGGCGCCGCGCTCAACCTTCATGCGGAAAGCTTCGCCATTCGAACCTTCACCGCTGGTCACAGCAATACAGTAGTTGTTTTCATCGCAGGATACCGACCATTTGCCGTAGCCGGTTTTGGCCAACTCCGCGAAGGCACCGCCCGTGCCCAAGAGCAATACGCTCAGAGAAAGAAAAAATCTAAACGCCATGTCAGCCCCCTCTGACCAGATCATGCTTTGAAGATGACGAGGTTGCGTGCGTTGTCAATCGATCATTCGGGCAGCAACGTGTGGGAAACAAGCTCGACAACCGGCACGGACGCTGGATCACAACGACTTGCTGTCATCGCCCGTCGGGTTCTTGTCGACGGCAATGCACCTGGATCAGAAGCCTTACAATTTCAGTGTGCGGTCCTATGTCTTCGCCGATGGAGCGCGCAAAATGAGCCAAACCCCTGCCGGTAGTTTGCCAGACACTTCCCGTCTTTTGCGGGCCGAGCAGCGTGGTCTGAGGCTTGCCATCATCTGCCGGACGCTTGTGGTCGGCGCAGCGTTCCTGTGGGTCGGCTCCTCATGGGTTGCCTTCGGCTTTTATCCCAATCCGCTGGTCTTCGGTGTGCTTGGTGCATTCACCGCCGTCGGCATCGCGCATGCCGCAGTGATTGGAACGCGCTTCGACCGCTGGTGGATGAAATACGCGATCTATACGGTCGACATTTCGGGCATCTGTGCGCTCTTTGCATTTCTGCCGCTTGTCCAGGGTGAAACGGTGCCGCAGATCCTCGCATTCAGGGCCTATGGCATCTACTACCTGTTTCCGCTGATTGCCATGGCGGCGCTGTCCTTGTCACCGAAACTGGTGCTCTGGGCCGGCGGTGTCGCTGTGGCGGGTTGGTTCGCAGCTTTTTTTATCGCGATCTCAGACCTGGAGACCACGCTTTCCTGGTCGGACCTGACGCCCGGAGCCACCAGGGCAGACTATGAGGCGCTGTTTCTGTCGGCCAATTTCATCGGGCGGGGCAACCGGATCGAAGAGACCGGTTTTTTGATGATAGCAACACTCATCCTGGCGCTTGCCGTGCTGCGTGCCCGCCGGGTTTTCATGGCTCAGGTCGCTGCCCAGGCGGAGCGCGAGCAGATTGCGGCGACACTCGGCCGTTATGTACCTGAAGCCATTGCCCGGCGCTTGATCGACGATCCGTCCGCTCTTGTCCCGCAAGAACGTCATGCGGCAATCCTTGTCATGGATATAGCCGGTTTCACGGCTTACTCGGCCGGTCGGCCTCCAACAGAAGTGATTGAAAACCTGAACGACTTCCTGTCCGGATGTGCCGAAGAGGTCAGCCGGCACGACGGGGTCGTCATTCAGTTCACCGGCGACGGTCTGATGGCCTCTTTCGGCGCGCCGATTGACAGCGATCATCCTGAGCAGGATGCGGTTGCCGCAGGCCGCGATTTGCTGCTGTGCGCTAAACAGGCCGGTTTCTCGATCCGTATCGGACTTGCGGCTGGACCGGTTGCGGCGGGCAGCATCGGTTCATCAGATCGGCAGGCCTTCACCGTTTATGGTGACACGGTCAACCGCGCGGCCCGACTGGAAGCGCATGCCAAGGTTCTCGGGCAGTCCGTTCTGATGGATGCCGGCGTTTCCGGGAAACTTGCGGGGGAAACACCCCAGCTGCTTGGACTGCAGCAGCTGCGTGGACTTGCCGATCCTGTCCCGGTTTTCACGCTGCCCTTGAAGGTTTGAGATTGAATTCCGCTGCGTCAATATGTGCAGCGAACCGGCCAAGGCTGGTATAGTCTGCAAGTGTGGGTGCGTTCGGAGATTGATGAGCCAGCGGGCAACATGCGGTTCAGTCCATACCGAGGGGGAAGTCGATGATCAGAAAAGCCGCCGCGGCGATTGCCGGAACTGTCCTGTGCTTGGTGCCACTTACTGCTGCGGCAGAGGGCAAACTGGCTCTGATCATCGGCAACGCCGCCTATGACAATGTCTTGCCGCTGGACAACCCGCCGCGTGATGCGGATCTTGCATCCAGAACCTTCACCGCGCTCGGGTTCGAGACCCGGCTGGTGCTGAATGCGGATGCTTCGGAGATGCGCACTGCGCTTGCCGCATTCCGGCAAGATGCCGTTGATGCCGAGGTGGCGGCGATCTTCTTTGCCGGTCACGGCGTCCAGGCTGACAACGTCAATTACCTGCTTGCGACCGATACGGGCGCTGCCACGCGGGCTGTCTTTGAAGAAACCGCGGTCCGGATGGAAGAATTCCTGGAGGCACTTGCGGCATCTTCCGGTGTCAAGCTGCTGATCGTGGACGCCTGTCGGGACAATCCCTTTGCCACAACACGGTCCCTGGAAAAACTCTTCAATCCGGACGCTGCCGGTCTTTCCCGGGTCAATCATCAGCTCTCCGATCTGATGGTGATCTATTCCGCCCAGCCCAATCATCTGGCCTATGACGGCGATGGGCAGAACAGCCCGTTCATGGAAGCCTTTTCTTCTGTTCTGACTGCTCAGGAAGAAGTGAAACTGACCGAAGCCCTGATCGACATCACCAATTTTGTGCGCACCCGGACGGGTGACAAGCAGCTGCCCTATACCGAAGGCACACTGTCGGTTCATCTCCGCTTGACACTCGAGCATCCACTTCAGGCAGCGACGCATTTGGACGAAGGCACCTGCCCCGCAGGCGGCGAGACCATCTCGCTTGAGGCGCCGGAGCGCTACCTGGAAACTGACGATGATCTGCAAAGCCTGGTGCTGACCGACCGAGGCAACACGTTTCTGGAGGTCTGTGTTCTGAACGGAGCGCTTCTGGTATCCGGAGGCTTCGGCCAGACATACTCTCCCGCAGACCTTCGAAATCCCGATGACGGTGGTGCCGGTTATTATTTCAAGACCGGAGACGGCCACGACGCACATCTTTGGTTCTACGCCGATCCGGCAAACGCCGATGCGACGGTCGAGATCGGTCTCTACGTTGACGGCAAGGAACGGTCATGGATTACGACCGGGTGGGTGCTGTAAGAGGTTTGTAGAATAACTGTGTCTCATGACTGACCGCGCCTGGTCACGAGAGGTGACTTGGATCCCCGATCAAGTCGGGGATGACGCTGAAGGCAGGGCGAACTTATGCGTCAGACAATGGGTGTCGCCTAAGGCGCGATCCTTGGTTCAATCATTTCCAGAACAGTTGGTAGAGGCAACGTGTTGCCGAACTATTGCCGTCTAGCTGACGATCAAGTTCTCGCAAGATTTAAAGCGTGTACCGGTTCAGCAACGTGCCACCGCTAAATCATAAGCTCGTTAGTCCCTCAGACAAAATCAGGTCATCCCCGACTTGATCGGGGATCCAATCCACTTATCAGCCAGCCCGGTTCCTAACGGTTTAGCTCCTCATAGAGGTCTCGCCAGTCTGGATTGAATTCCTCGATTGCCTGGATTTTCCATTCACGTGGCCAGCGCTTGAGACGTTTCTCCCGCGTGATCGCCGTGTTCGGATCTTCAAAGACTTCGTAATAAACCAGCCGCGTCACACCATATCGCCGTGTGAACTTGCTTCCGGTCTTCTGCAGGTGCTCATGGACCCGCCTCCCAAGGTCGTTTGTAATGCCAGTGTAAAGTGTTCCGCGCTGTCGGCTTGCCAGAACATAGACGAAGAAGGCCATGTTGTTTTGTTGCGTGGATCGGATCCCCGATCAAGTCGGGGATGACATTTGAGGGAGGGCAAGGCATTGCATCGAATAAAGTGTCACCCCGAACATTATCCATGGTCCAACTAAATCCCAAGCGTTGGCCGAGACTTACTGCCCCGGCCGCCCGCTCTTCTTCGGTCGCCCGCGCCTTTTCTTTTCCTCCACCGGGTCTTCGTAAGACCCGGCGCCGATCTTGCCGCGTACCACAGGTTTCGGGTCATCGGAGCCGAGCGGCACTTCGGTGCGGCCGACCGTCATTTCGTCGAGATCGATCACCGGCTCGGCCTGCGGCATTGGTCTTTTGAGCCGCAGCACAAAAACTGAGAAAGGGGTCATCTATACGATGGCCGCCTGAGGGTCCACCTAACAGGCGACACTCTCCGCAACACCGCAGGTATTCATGTTTCAGTTCTCGCTCGCGCTCAGGATCGGACAGGTCCAAAAACGCCCTAAGACAGCCAACCGCAGCGATGAAGCTGGAGCCATGAAAACAATCTGTATTTGTTTCCAAACAACAATGAAAAATTCATTCGAATATCGAATATTTCAAGAATTTTACTTACAATTCGACAGCAAGATTATTTTTGGCGTAACTCAATACCGCGACAAAAATACTCTTGATCGAATTGCTTTGCGATAATACATCTTATGGTGGTAGCTATATGTGAATTGATGGAGCTTCTACATTTCATGGCGAAATCCTCCAACCACTCCCCCTTGCAATTGGCGCAGCGCTCGCTGGATTTCTTTGCGGTTTTATTGTGTTCGTCTTTCTGTTTGCTGGGTATTTTTCTTACGGAGATGCAAATGAATTCAGTTTTGAATTCAACTCTGCGACTACTATCACGATAGTACTTGCTGCGCTTTCTGTAATGCTGACGGCGTTAGGCATTATTATTGCTGTTGTTGGTGCTCTCGGCTTTAGTATTTTAAAAACGGAAGCATTCAAGGCTGCTGAGGAGCACGCTAGTGAACAACTAGGGGAGGACGGTGACTTAAGAAAAATCATAGAGCGGAGAGTAAATGAAATTGTTGCCGGTACGCAGTCCGGTAGGTCTTCTAAGAAAAAGTTTCCGAACCCAGAGTCGGAGTATGGAGAATGAAAAGAGTTTCTAAAGAGTGGAATTCATTGACTCCTGAAATCAAGAGGAAAATACAAGATTTTCAAGAAGAAATTCCTGTCAAAGTAGGGCGTATAGCTAAAGCTCTTGGATTGACCGTAAAAGTAGCCACCTTAGACGTGGGAGTTTCAGGCATGATCGTGCCGAATTCTACTGGCGGGTTCAAGATAGTAATAAATAAGCATGAGCCCTCGTATAGGCAGAGATTTACATTAGCTCATGAAGTTGCGCATTTCTTGTTGCATGAAGAATACATCGGGGATGGGATCACCGATAACATACTATATAGATCAAGCTTAAGCGATTCGATTGAAGCGGAGGCAAATAGGCTCGCTTCAGATATTTTGATGCCTGTAGAAAAAATCAAAACGTGGAAGTCAGAGCGTCGTGAGCAAAAGGACGCCGACATTGTATCCCCACTCGCTACTTTGTTTGATGTATCCGAAGATGCAATGCGCATAAAACTTGGTATGAAATGATGCCGTTGACGACAAATTACACACCAATTCTTTCAATTCGACCTGCAGAGGTCACGGCATTGTCAGAGTTGCCGGATGTAGCGAAAGACAAATTAACTCCGCTTATTCTAATTAAACCTTGGCTTGGAAGAGGCCCCCTATCTCGAGCTGTCGATAAGATTTCGCACGGTTTTTCACCGCGGCGATGGTATGCGGAACTCGACCCCGAATTTGTTCCAAGCAATTCCTCAGACGTGTTCGATGAAATTGCTGATCTAAGAGATCCGACCAATGGTTTTGTCAATTGGATTAAGTTTGTTGAAAGTTATGAGAACGCAATTCCAGTCTTGCAACTAAGTCAGCTTTCCCAAGAGATTCTCACTCAGCAGCTAAGTCACGCCAAAAACCTTGATCGAGGCATTGGCATCAGGTTGCCAAGGCACTACACGTTCAATATCGAACCAATACTTGACAGGCTGGTCGATTTTTCTGGCGACGGTTGTACAATAATATTGGACTATGGTCAGCAAGACTATCGCCTCTTGGTCAATGTCCTTTCAGCTATTTCAGATGTGAAACTTGTTTTAAACAAAGTTCCGAAAGCAAATGTGGCCATTTCTGCTACGACATTTCCATCCAGTTTTACTGATATCAGAGATCAAGACATCTACGAACGAGAGTTTTTTAATTTGATCGTCAATGAAGTTGGTTTTGACGGAATTGTTTTTAGTGATCGCGGGAGCACCAGAGCTGAAGACCAAGGAGGAGGGGGCGGTTTCCCAAGACCTCGCATTGACTTGCCTGGCAACGAGAATTGGTGGTTCTTTCGTAGTGATTGTGTTCGCGACGAATTTGAAAGCGATGATGAGTTTCGGGCAAGGAGGATAGAAGCCTACCAAGACATGGCCGAAAAGGCAGTTCGAAGCTCGCATTGGGATCCGAACTTAAATATTTGGGGAACTCAACTAATAAAAATAACTCAACTAGGAAGTGAGTTCGGAATAACTTCTCCAGCTAAGGCTACCTCGTGTAGAATCAATATTCACTTGACCAGACAGGCTCTCTACGGAGCCGAGTTTTCAAGTGACGAATTTGAAGAAGACTGGGTAGATTGAAGTGTTTTTACGCTTTGTCTTAATTCATCTCGGTACATCGCTTTGAATTGCATCTTTTCTGCTCTTTGCAGGTGATTAGGATTTAAGTTCTTGACTGTTTCTGGAGATAATCTCTCGGGCGAGTTTTTGATTTCTTCAAGTATAAATCGTGATTTTGAGTATTTTTTTATTAGATAAGCTCGGTAATTTTCTTCGGTAGGTGAGAAGCTGGAATGCTTTCTTTCATTGATAGGGAAAAGACGTCGCAAGAGGTATGTTTCATCAAGGCGACGCTGGCGGCCTTTCAAAATCCTCTTGAACCCATCGGGAGTTTCAACCAATAAGCCTACCCCAAATTCCTTTGCAATCTTACGAGATTGATTTGCGTGATTTGGTGACACGACTACTTCAACTTTATTGTAAATCTTCTTCAGGTGTTTAACTTGATTTTCCAAACGGGCAAGCTTGTCATTTTGACTTTTAAACTCCAACGCGACGATTTTATCGTCAATTACCGCAGCCAAGTCTGCGCGAGAGTTTGAATTATTCGCGGTAAACTCGTTTATTATCAAACTAATTTTTTCTTTGGGGATGCTTTTCAAAAGCCATTGTATAAATGCAGTTTTGATCTTCATTTCATGGTGATTTTTCATAACTTGATAATTTTCGCAAAATGATTTCGATTTGCTTACTGCCCTGGTCGTCCGCTCTTTTTCGGTCGCCCGCGTCTTTTCTTCTCCTCCACCGGGTCTTCGTAAGACCCGGCGCCGATTTTGCCGCGTACCACAGGTTTCGGGTCATCGGAGCCGAGCGGCACTTCGGTGCGGCCGACCGTCATTTCGTCGAGTGTGTTTTTGCGGACTTTGGAGCTTGGGGAGGGCAGGGCGTTCTTTGCTTTCGCAGCTCTTGCCTTGTCGCGGGCCGTTTCCTTTTTCTTGCCGCTGGCACCTTCCTTGGTTCCACCGGCACCGAATTTCTTGTTGCCCTTGTAACCGCCGGTCTTGTCATTGACGTCGGACTGGCGGGCCATGGCGTCGTCGGCGACAGCGAGTTCGGTTTCCTGTAGCCGTTTGATCTCGTCGCGCAGGCGGGCGGCCGTTTCGAAGTCGAGATCGGCGGCGGCGTCGCGCATCTGTTTTTCCAGATCCTCGATATGGGCCGCCAGATTGTGGCCGACGAGAGAGCCTTCCTCGGCGAAGCCAGCGTCGACCGTGACGTGGTCCTGCTCATAAACGCTGTCGAGAATGTCGGCGATGTTGCGCTTGACGCTCTCCGGCGTGATGTTGTGTTCTTCGTTATAGGCGAGCTGCTTTTCCCGGCGGCGATTGGTTTCGGCAATGGCCCGGTCCATGGAGCCGGTCATGTGATCGGCATAAAGAATGACCTTGCCGTCGACGTTACGGGCCGCGCGTCCAATGGTCTGGATCAGGGAGGTTTCAGAGCGCAGGAAGCCTTCCTTGTCGGCGTCTAGAATGGCAACCAAGGCACATTCCGGAATGTCGAGGCCTTCGCGCAGAAGGTTGATGCCCACCAGAACATCGAACGCGCCGAGGCGCAGGTCGCGCAGGATCTCAATGCGCTCCAACGTGTCGATGTCAGAATGCATGTAGCGCACGCGCACGCCGTTCTCGTGCAGATATTCCGTCAGGTCCTCTGCCATGCGCTTGGTCAGCGTCGTCACCAGCGTGCGGTAACCCTTTTGAGCGACCTCGCGCACCTCGCCAAGGAGGTCATCGACCTGGCTGGTGGCCGGGCGGATCTCCACCGGCGGATCAATCAGGCCGGTTGGCCGGATCACCTGTTCGGCGAAGACACCGCCGGCCTGTTCCATCTCCCAGGACCCGGGCGTCGCGGATACTGCGATGGATTGGGGTCGCATGGCATCCCATTCCTCAAACCGCAAGGGGCGGTTGTCCATGCAGGAGGGCAGGCGGAAGCCATATTCGGCAAGGGTAGCCTTGCGGCGGAAGTCGCCCCGGTACATGGCGCCGATCTGCGGAATGGTGACGTGGCTTTCGTCGGTGAAGACGATGGCATCGTCCGGCAGATATTCGAATAGGGTCGGAGGCGGTTCACCGGGCTTGCGGCCGGTCAGGTAGCGCGAATAGTTTTCGATGCCCTGGCATGAGCCGGTTGCTTCCAGCATTTCCAGGTCGAACATGGTGCGCTGTTCCAGACGCTGCGCTTCCAGAAGCCGGCCATGGGCATTCAGCTCCTCCAGCCGGTGCTTCAGTTCCGCCTTGATCGACTTTACCGCCTGGTTCAGCGTCGGCTTGGGCGTAACATAGTGCGAGTTGGCGTAGATCTTGACGCTTTTCAATTCGCCCGACTTCTTGCCCGTGAGGGGGTCGAACTCAACGATCGATTCAATCTCGTCTCCGAAGAGCGAAATCCGCCAGGCCCGATCTTCATAGTGAGCCGGGAACAGCTCGATCGTGTCGCCGCGTACACGGAAGGTGCCGCGCTGGAAGGCGGCATCGTTGCGCTTGTATTGCAGGGCCACCAGGTCGGCGATCAGCTGGCGCTGATCAAGACGTTCGCCGACCTCGATGGCGAAGGTCATGGCCGTATAGGTTTCTACCGAACCGATACCGTAAATGCAGGAGACCGAGGCGACGATGATAACGTCGTCGCGCTCCAGCAAGGCGCGCGTTGCGGAGTGGCGCATCCGGTCGATCTGCTCGTTGATCGAGCTTTCCTTCTCGATATATGTATCGGTGCGCGGCACATAGGCTTCGGGCTGATAATAATCATAGTAGGAAACGAAATACTCGACGGCATTGTCGGGAAAGAAAGACTTGAACTCGCCGTAAAGCTGAGCGGCAAGCGTCTTGTTCGGTGCCAGGATCAGGGCGGGACGCTGGGTGCGGGAAATCACCTGGGCCATCGTATAAGTCTTGCCCGATCCGGTGACGCCCAGCAGAACCTGGGTCTGGTCGCCGCCATCCATGCCGCCGACCAATTCTGCAATCGCGGTTGGCTGGTCGCCTTTCGGCTCATAGTCCGACTTCAGGACAATGGGAACACCGCCTTCAGATTTCGCCGGGCGGTCGGGCCGGTGCGGCACCCACATTTCGCCATTCTTGTGCAGCGGATTCCCGCTTTCGATCAGTGCGGACAGAGCCTCCACAGTTGCGGTGGCGCCCTGGTTGCCGGTCAGTTCCCCGAACTTGCTTTCTTTCTTTTTCTTCTTGTTGTCTTTCTGATGGTCCTTGAGCTTTTGCTCAAGCTTTTCGGCCTCTTCCAGCGTCATGTCGAGGCCGGCCACCGGGTTCAGGCCACCAGCCGCGCGTTCTCTGACACTGTCGGCCTTGCCGATGGACGTGCCGCGTGCCGACTTGGTCGGTTTTTCGATCTTTCCCTTGGCCTTGGCGCCTTTCGGGGACAGCTTTGCTTTGCGTCCTTCCGCAACATTGCTTGCAACAGCACCGTCACCGCCGGCTCTTTCCCGCTCCCGCGAAGAGGTCCGCGCCGTGCGGCTGATGGTGCCTGGAGCGCCGGGTGCGAGATCCTCAAGATCAGATGGCTTCTTTATCTTCGACTTTGCGCTCGGAGCTGGCTTTGCGGCCTCCGCGGCGACTTCCGCCGCCCAGCTTTCGATTGAGCCGCTGAGGGGTGCACCGCTCAATGGCTTCTGCGGCGCTTCGCCGAAGCCTTCCGGTGTCGCATTTTCGTCTGAGGCGGATTTGGTGGGGCGCTTGCTCATACCGGCCAATATGGTCCGGTTGCGCGTGCGAGGGAAGAGGGCCGTTGCGGTTTTGTTCCGCAAATTCAAACTTCCTGCCACTCTCCTGACAGAATGGTGTCAGGAGGCTTTCAAAGTTGCCCTTGGAGCATCTGTCGTTTTTGCGGCAAGCGCAGATCCAAGAAGGTTTGCTGGCTCCACAACCTCGTTACTACAGGTGGTTGCATAGTTCCAACACTTCTTAAGGTTGCTAACTTTATCTGCCTGTAGTTTACTTTTCTTGCGGATAGGTGCCGTAGGTGCAATCCGGTTTGGGGGAGTTTTTGGTCATTTTCAGTGAAGTGAAACCACTGCTTCAGGTAAAGCAGTCCTTGCAAGGGCTTTGGGCAACACTTTTTCTTTTGCTGACAGGATGTGCAGGAATACCTGTCGAGACTCTGACAACCTACGCGGACGCCTTCGCGCAGGCGAGAGATGCAGGAGATCTGCTTCTGGACGAGATTTCGCCTATCGTCTCGGCCAAAACGTCGACAGCAGGCGATGCCAGATGTGGAACATCCCGTCTCGGATACCCTTTGTGTTTCGATCCGGACACCGCCCGCAGTCAGGACAATGCACGCATCAACGAGGATCCGTCCATCGTTGCCCGCCGTGATGCCCTGGAGGCAATCACACTCTATAACAACATGCTCGTTGATATCGCCGAGGGCAAACGCTCCGAAGAATTCGGCAACCGGATCGACGAGTTGGTGCGGCTGGCAAATTCGGTCGCGGCGATCGGCGTGGTGCCAAGCGGCGGCATGTCGGCCTTGATCCCGCCTTCTGCTTCTTACGCCAAGGATCTTGCCAACCGGCTTGGACAGGCACGCGCGAATGCGACCGTCCGGCAATCGATCCTCAGAAGCAAAGATGACATTCAGGAGCTGATCCAGGCGCTCGCGGACGACACAACGCCGATCTACAACATTTTTCGCAAGGCACGAGAGATCGATCTTTTCAATATACGGGCGGACCGAAGGATCGCGGAACTGTCCGGCGATACAAAAGCTGTCGCCGCGGCCAACAAACGCTTCAGTGCCATCTCGCTCAGTATCAAACGCTTTCATGAAAGCCTGACAGCTTACGTGAACCTGCTTGACCAGACTTCGGAGGCACTGGACGTCCTGGTCGTGGCCGCTGAAACACCCCAGGTAACCGTCGCCAACCTCACCGAGGTCGCGGTTGAGGCCGAGGAAATCCGGCGCCGGTCAAACGCATTCTGGGTGTCTATCCGAAAAGTCCGTCTCGCAGCTGCCGGGAGCCAATAAGGCGTCTGGCTTCAAGGAGGGTGTTGTGGATTCGTCTGAAGAAGTACTCGCTAAACTCAACGACGATCTGTCTTTGGCCAATCTGTTCGACCTGCTCGACAAGGCGCAAACGATTGAAGAAGTGAATGCGATCCGCGCCTTCGGCAATGAGCTGCTTGAGCGTCGTCTTCTGGAAAGCGTGGAAGGCTTTCGGTCCGGCACACGGCGCTTTTTGAATGTCACCGAGAAAATGCTGGAAGCCATGACCGATCTGGACCGGACGTTTGTTGCAATTTCTCCGGTTCGCAATCCTATTCAGGCTCCGGCACTGTCATCGATTATCGGGCGTCTGGGTGAAGCGCTTCGCCTTTTTCATGATGACGAAGGCATGCGCAAGACACACAATTCCGACCAGGAGGTCGAGGATCTGAACAACGACGAGGACATGATCGCACCGGTCCTTGATCCCGTGAAGATACCCGATGATATCGCCAACTCCGGAATTCTGACCGGACCCAAGACATCGACAAGCCGCAAGTATGAGGAAATTGCGGACGAATATATCCGTTTCTTTGTTTCTTCCGGTTTCAAGAACGACCGTGAAGCGCTGGTCAAAAAATACGCTCTCAAGGCAGTGGCCGAGAAATCGCGCTATGATGCTGTCGGGAACCCGCTTGGGATCCCCTGGTGGTTCGTCGCAGCGATCCACCTGCTGGAATCGTCCTATAATTTTTCAACACATCTTCACAATGGCGACCCCTTGTCGAACCGTACCTTTCGTGTGCCGTCCGGACGTCCTGCCGCCTGGCTGCCGCCAAACTCCTGGGAGGAGAGCGCAAGGGACGCACTTACGCACCAGAAGCTTGCGGGTCTCTCCGACTGGTCATTGCCAAGAGCACTGTGGCGATGGGAGCGGTACAATGGCTGGGGCTATCGCAAGAAGAGGCTGCCGTCGCCCTATCTCTGGAGCTTTTCGTCCATCTATACGAAAGGCAAATATGTCGGAGACGGGGTCTTCAACAAATCGGCGGTTTCCAAACAATGCGGTTGTGCGACTTTCCTGAAATTTCTCCATGACCACGGGCATGTGGACCTGAAGCTGGATGTGGTCGGAGAAAACGAGCAAGGACAACCGGATTCCGATGCCAATGCAGATGCTGTCGTTGCAGACAACAAGCCCAACATCGATGGTGTCGTGCCACCGGCACACCCCTTTCAGGCATTTTTTGAAGAACGTTTGCCCGAGGTCCGTCATTTCAAATGGCATGAATTTCTGATCAAAGGCGGCTTCCACGGCGCCAACGGCCTCAACACCGACCCACCCCGTGAACTCTGGGAAAATGTTCTGCCTCTTGCCAGAGCTTTAGACGCGTTTCGCGAACAGGTTGGCGTTCCGGTGGTACTGACCAGCGTCTACCGAAGCCCGAAATACAATTCCAGCATTGGCGGGGCCACACGCAGCCAGCACATGGCCTTTACCGCGGCAGACTTTAAGGTTGTCGGCGGCGGTGCCGGCGTCACCGGCGACTGGGCCAGCCGCATGAAATCACTTCGCTCAAATGGGCTGTTTGAAGGTGGGGTTGGAATTTACCGAAGCTTTGTGCACATCGATGTGCGCGGGACGCGCGCCAATTGGGACCAGCGCTGATCCAGCCATCCGATAGACGAAGCATCGAAAGCAGACTTTCTTGAGAATTTGTAATGGAGCTGGATCTGGCCAAAACTCTTTCTGTACGTATTCTGAGGACAAGTGTGTGGCCTGGCAAAATGGATCAGGCAGTCAAAAGAGTGTTTCAAGGTAGACCCGGCGAGAGCGATTGAGCGAAATGACGAAAAGCAAGACCAAGCAGATTTCCCGTAGAACCGTTCTGGAGCTGTCGCTTGCCGGAGCTGCCGGCCTGACGGCAGGAACCGGATTGGCGTTCGGTGCCACGGAAGCGGCTGTCTCGCTTGAAACGGAGTTTCGGTCACATTTCGGCCAGTTGGGCTACAAAACGAAAGAACCACTCGGACTGCTGACAGGCGATCGCTTCAATGGCGGTCTGCGATATGATGAAACTTTGGAAATTCCTGTTTCCGGCAACAGCCTGGTCGTCCAGCCAGCTGCCAGAATTGACGATGCTGCGCGTCACCAAGAAGCCGGAGTTCTGGCCCTTTTCACGATTTGCGGTCTCCGGCAATCCGAGCCGATTGAGCAGCGCAGCCTCTTTGCCAACATGCTGAACTTCCTGGTTGAAAAGGCCAAGCTTGATCCGGCGCGCCTGGTGTTCGTGTCCACTGAGGCTTTCTCTCCATATGCGGAGACAAATGACATGGTTCGGGCTGGTCGTACCCTTTTGCGACCGATGAACGAGGCGAAAGCAGCCGGAGACGGTTCCGGTTTTTTCGCGCCTAAGGATCATCCGGCGGGACCCGGATATCACTCCGTGAGCATTCACTATCCCCTGGCTGCGAGCACAAGCGATGAACTTGCCTATCCTCTCGCAGGGCATCTTGAAATCGCAGATATCGGGATCACGCCGCCCGAGCCGCCGGAAAGCGCACTGGAACTCGGCGGCATCGGTCTGGAACGTCTGGCTTTTGCTGCAACCAGTGTCATGCCCAGTTTTGAGGACAGCCGGCAGAGCCTGCTCGACCGCCTGAAAGCGGAAGCCGAACGCGACGGTAAGCCATTACCCAAAGGCTATGAGATTTTTGCTAAGATATGAAAGGCGTGACGAGTTTGACCTCACCTTTTTGAGAGAATTTTGAAAAACCTTCCTAGGGATGCTTATCGTCTAACGCTTGAAACACTCATTACGATGCCATGCTAGGTATCGCGGATGAGGGCGCTTAGACGGGTCGTCGGGAACCGTTGCCTTCATATTCCGGTTGAGTAGATGCGAAACGTCGTAGTTGAGTTGACGCGATGTAAGAATGTCGTAATTGTCAGAAATGCTAAGTAAGCCTCGGTCAAACATCCAATGAACCGTACCAGACAAGGCAATCCCATTTTGTATTGAATCATTCCCACCGCGCTCAACCGGAATAATATGGGCCGCTTCTACTTCAGGTCGCCCTTTTCCATTGATGAGCCTTAACCCTGTGAATGCACAAGTTCGATCGTAAATTCGGCGGATATGCTGTCGAAACTTCGCCTCTCTGAAAGGGCGGTTGACAATCTGGCTTACTATTGTTTTTTCGCTGAACAGTCCTTCGAAGGGAGCTTGGTCTTCTTCGAAACCAATCCCGTGTTCCAAGCTGTCTGTCTCGCCGTTTCGAGCTGGCCATTCTTCCTTTTCTGAAAGGCCAGCCTCAATTATGGCTTTAAATTCATCAATTTCAAGAATTCTGACAGCTTGTTGAGTGTACCCACCGTTCGGAAGCCCGTCAGTTTTGAAGAGTTTTCGTTCGAAGCCACCGTTTTCTTTGTAGGGAAGTGGCCGATCAAAATCGATATAGTCTTCTAAGTAGACATAGAAGAGTTCGGAATTGCTTGTATCTTGCTCAATTCGATGCGCGCGCGCAGTCGCAGTGTAATACCGACCCTTCTTGTTCAATAGTGGGCCATAGTAAACGATCCAATCACCCAGAGTTTGCTGCACTCTTGAAAGGTATGACTTTGGGAAATGATACTTTTGTGCTGGATGGTCATCATAGATACTGTCGGGTTTATGATAGAAAATCGCATTCGACATGAAGCAAGCTAATTTGAGAATGACTAAGGAGAAGCACCAACTCTACCCAGTTTTGGTCTAATTGCAATTTGTGGTTTTGCAGTATCCATCACTCGCCGCGCGGATATCTCTGGGTGTCTTCAACGTCGTTGAGATCCATGTGGTTGCGCATGTAGCGCTCTGAGGCTTTTTGAAGGGGCTGGTAGTCCCAAGGGAAATAGGCGCCGTTCCGCAGAGCTTCGTAGACGATCCAGCGTCTGGCCTGGGATTGGCGAATTTCAGCATCGAAGGTTGCCATGTTCCAACCCGTTCTGATGGATTGAGCGAAGCGGGCACTGATATCCGCATGGTCCGGATCCGCGGCGAGATTTTCGAGTTCGTGCGGATCGTTCGACAGGTTGAAAAGCAGCGGCGGATCGAGTTCGCAATGGATGTATTTCCAGTCGCCTTCACGAATGCCGACAAGCGGCGCATAGGAGGCTTCCGCCGCGTATTCCATCAACACCGGTGATGTGCGCTCTGTGCCGCTTGTCAGTGGTACCAGGCTCTCGCCGTCGGTCCAGGGCATGATTTCGGCCATGTCGATGCCGCCGAGGTCACAGACTGTTGGCAGCACGTCAAGTGTGCTGACGGGTGTCTTGATATAGGCGGCAGCAAGGTCCTTGTCGGCGATCATCAGCGGAACGCGTGATGACCCTTCAAAGAAGGACATCTTGAACCAGAGGCCCCGCTCGCCAAGCATGTCGCCGTGGTCGGAGACGAAAAGGATGGTAGTGTCTTGTGCAAGATCCATCGCTTCCAGTGCATGCAGGATTTCGCCGATCTTGTCGTCCAGATAGGAAATATTTGCGAAATAAGCGCGCCGCGATCTACGGATATCGTCTTCGGTGATGGTGAAGCTGCGCCAGTCATTGGCGTCGAAAATGCGTTTGGAATGCGGGTCGTGATCCTCGTAGTTCATCGCAGGAACCGGTGGCAGGAGATGCTCACAGTCTTCGTAAAGGTCCCAGTATTTTTTGCGGGCGACATAAGGATCGTGTGGATGGGTGAAGCTGGCCGTCAGGCAGAAGGGCCGGTCATATTTTCCCCGGCCATAGTCGTAGATCTTGCGAACTGCCTGAAACGCGACGTCATCGTCGTATTCCATCTGGTTCGAGATTTCCGCGATCCCTGCACCGGTGACCGAGCCCATATTGTGGTACCACCAGTCGATGCGTTCTCCCGGTTTGCGATAGTCCGGCGTCCAGCCGAAATCCGCCGGATAGATGTCGGTGGTCAGACGTTCTTCAAAACCATGCATCTGATCCGGACCGACAAAGTGCATTTTACCCGAAAGGCAGGTGGTGTATCCGGCCCTGCGCAGGTGATGGGCGTAAGTTGGAATGTCGGATGCGAATTCGGCTGCATTGTCATAAACCCTGGTTCGGCGCGGCAACTGACCGGACATGAAACTTGCGCGTCCCGGCGCGCATAGCGGCGAAGCAGTATAAGCGTTTTCGAACCGGACGGATCTTTCTGCCAGCTTTTTAAGATTTGGAGCATGAAGGAAATCGGCAGGCCCGTCCGGGAAAAGCGTCCCATTCAGTTGGTCAACCATCAGGATCAGGATGTTCTTGCCGCTCATGCCCATTTTCTCTTCTTTCGCCGCTGCCAGGGAGTGTTTCGAACAAATTGATGATGCGCTTTTTTTGATTGATCGATCAATTAAAATCGACACAAAACCTCATGGGGCCGACGCTGCAATGCTGGACGAAAGAACAAGAGTTCAAAAACAGCTTGACCTGGAGTGCACTCCAACCGGTAGGTGAAGGAAATCGTTCTGTTCGGAGATAGATATGCGGATTGGTGACTTGGCAGAAAAGTCGGGACTTTCGACTGATACTCTGCGCTATTACGAAAAGATCGGTTTACTACCGCGCGCTCTCAGGGATGCCGGAGGCCGGAGGGTGTATGACGAAACCATCCTCAGATGGATCGACTTTCTGGATCGGCTGAAAGCGACGGGCATGGGGATCAGGGACCGATTGCGTTATGCGGAGTTGCGCACGAAAGGCGGAGCTTCGTTGACCGAGCGCCGTGAAATGCTGGAAGCACATCGCCGCAAAGTGGCCGGCGATATCGCCAAGTTGACCGACATGCTGGATGTTCTGGACGATAAAGTTGAACTCTACCGAAAGATGGAAGCGGGTGAGACCGTCGATCCGGCTTTCGAAAGCTGTGCCCGGACCGAACACGGCTCGCAGCCAGTAGTGAAGGACCAGTCATTTGACCACAGCACTTCAACGCGGGCGCCAGCTGACGCAAAATCTCAACCCTGATCTGGAAGAGGTTCTGCGCGATCGGTATGACGACCTCTTGCCCGACTTTGCAGAAAGTCTGATCGAGTGGGCTTATGGACGTCACTATGCGCGCCCCGGACTTGACCTGAAAACCCGCCAGCTATGTACAATAGCTGCGTTGACAGCTCTCGGTGGACAGACAGGGCCACAGTTGAAAGTCAATATCGAACACACTTTGGCCGCCGGCGCGGAGCGTCGTGAAATCGTGGAAGCGATTTGGCAGATGGCTGTCTATGGCGGTCTGCCGGCTGCAATCAACGGTCTGAATGCCGCCCGTGAGGTGTTCGACGCGCAAGACAGGATCAGCGCCCCTCAGCCTTAGTAACCTCCTGAAACACTCCTGCCACTTGAACGCCATTGGACCCCCGGGTCGTGGTTTTCGGCAACTTCCTGGCAGAGGCGGCTCCATCTGGAGCCGTCAATCGACCGAAGCGATGATGATTGTCGACAGCTCTGCTGATTGCAATTTGAAGCGAAAGGACCAAGTTGAGCGACTAATTCTCTCTAGGTGTGGTTGCTGAAACCGCTTAATGCCCAAGAATTGTCGCCGGATATCACATTGTAGCATTGCAAGCGGCCAGTATCTGTCTATGTAGAATGAGAAATCATAAGAAGCAGGTATATGTTCGAAAAACCCGATGCTGCTGGCGCTGAGCCGGAAATGCGAGCGCCAAAGGATTGGGTGACCATTCTTGCGCGTTACCGTGAACCCAGCACGTTGCGCAGTTCCTTTGAAATTGCCGTCACGTTTGGTGCCTTTGTGCTCCTGTGGGGGGTGGCCTGGTGGGCCATGGGGGTCAGTTACTGGCTCACTGTGGCGATCGCCCTTGTCAACGCGGCTTTTCTTGTGCGCCTCTTCGCGATCCAGCACGACTGTGGGCACGGATCGTTCTTCAAAAGCCGTTTCATCAGCGATTGGCTTGGCAGGGTCCTTGGTGTCTTGACGCTGACGCCTTACGACGTCTGGCGGCGGGCACACGCCATTCACCATAGTGCATCAGGCAATCTCGGCCGGCGCGGTATGGGTGATATTCACACGCTGACCGTGGCCGAATACAAAGCAATGACGCCGGGCAATCAGCTGAAATACAAGATCTATCGGTCGCCCCTGGTGTTGTTCGGCCTCGGGCCCGCCTATACGTTTTACCTGGAAAACCGGTTGCCCTTCGGCTTCATGACGAATACCAAGTTCTGGCTTAGTGCAATGGCGACAAATGCCGCCATTTTGGCAAGTCTTGCGATTGTTTTTGCGATTGGCGGTTGGGCGCCGCTCCTTTTGATCTTTCTTCCAACCACTTTGCTTGCCGCAACTGTTGGTGTCTGGTTGTTCTATGTTCAGCACCAGTTTGAAACAACTCATTGGGACACCGAGACAGACTGGCAGCTGCACGAGGCCGCGCTTTACGGCAGTTCTTATTATGTGCTGCCGTCCGTTCTGCAATGGGCGGTCGCCAATCTGGGCATTCATCATGTCCATCACCTCAACAGCCGGATCCCCTTTTACCGGTTGCCGGAAGTGCTTCGAGATCACGACTATTTTGCTGAGGGAAATCGCATGACTATCCGGCAAAGCCTCAGCAGCTTGCGGCTTCGTCTTTGGGACGAGGACTCCAGGCGCCTTTTGTCATTTTCTCAGGCACGTGCTCTGCCGTGAAAGGCTTGAAATAGGCCCTTTTCCGCTCCGGTGAGTCTACGATCCTCTTTGTTTGAGGTCTGGCCATCGGAAGCCTTGGTCGTATTTCCAACTCTTTGATTGCGGAGCGACCGGCGACGCGTATTGCGCAAGGTTTGCCAATTGGGAAACGGTGCCTTTAAACGTCCTTGGATTTCTGTGCACTGACCAGCTTGACCAAGAGCGCGCGCAGTGTTTCGAGGTCTTCTGTCCCCATGACTTCTTCAAGTTCGATTTCCATCTGCTTCAACAATCCCACCACTTTTACACGAGCTTCCTGACCGAGTTCGGTCGGTACAGGCAGCTTGTCGCGCTTGCTGCCCGGGACGGGCTCCAGTCTGAGCGCACCCAGGTCCACCAGTCTGGATACTGCTGAATGGACGGCCTGGCGGCTGATGCCTTTGTCCCGCGCCAATTCAGAGATTGTCCGAGGGTTGCGGCAGATCATCATGAACAGATTTGCATCCGCGGGACGGGCGGCATCCAATCCTGTTCCCTGACGCAACTCAATCATGCGTTTGTCCAGCTGTTCGGCCAGGTCGAAGACCAGGCCGCGGATGCTGGCAAACGGAGGTTGAGTCGGCTTTTTGTCATTCATGCTTGACAGCTTCTGCAGCCGTCCCCACATTGTCAATTGTCAACCAAGATTGACAATAAGGAGGCGATGATGCGTTTTGGCTATGAAATTTGTGGTGCGCTCTTTTGTGCGGCGGTGTTTTTGGGCAGTGGTCAGGTTGGGGCACAGGAGATTGACGGCACACGATTTCGAGCGCCCGAGGAAGGCAGCTGGTATCATCCGGTTGAGCCAGACAGCTGGGTGCACATCGGCGGAGACAGAGCGGAAATCGAAACAGTACTGAGCCGCATCGCGGCAGCCGGTGCCGACCGGGAGCTTCCGGATGATCCGGCCTATCAGGGTGAAGGAAGCTGGCTTGCAGAGTGGCGCTCGGCCGGTGAGCAGGCAATGCGCGAGGGCGAGGTTTTTGCGAAAAATGGCAAATCAGCCGATGCGGTCGCAAGGTACAGAGCTGCTGTTACCTATTTCTTGAGAGCCTCTTCACCTCATACAGATGATCCACTGCAGCGTGCAGCGTTAGATCTTGCGCATGAAAGCTACGGAGCGCTTGCAGAAAACCACGAGCTTCGCATTCGGGAAATCGACGTTCCATTCGAAGAAAGCTCCTTCAAAGCCTGGTTGCACTTGCCTGCGACCAATGAGCCGGCGCCCGCAGTGGTGGTCTCCATGGGATCGGATGTCGCCAAGGAAGAGTTGCTACCATATTTTGAAAAACAGCTTTCCATTCGTGGCATCGCCATGCTGTCCCTGGACTTGCCGGGCATGGGGGAATCTGCGGCATGGCGGTTCAGCCCGGACCTCGACAAATTGCATGTCGCTGCCGTCGAGCATTTGAAGACCATGCCGGAAATCGACGCCAGGAACCTCTTCGTTCAGGGAGCGTCTTTTGGCGGTCATCCGGTCGCACGTGCGTGGATCGCCCGTCCCGAACTGGATCTGGCCGGCGTCGTCTATATGTGCGGTCCGATACACAGCTCTCTCATGGCGCCGCCTCAGGCCTATGCGCATTTTCCGGAATACAACATGGATGGAGTGCGCGCCCGCTTCGGACTGGAACCAGAGGCAGGATTTGAAGACATTTCAGCAATTGCGAGAACGCTGTCCTTGAAGCAGCAAGGGCTCTACGACGTGACAAAAGTGGAGACGCCAATCTTTGCGATTTTGACAAACGATGATCCGGTCGCACCGCTCTCCGATGTAGATGAACTTCTGTCACGCGGGACGCAGGTCAAACGAGTTGTCTATGATACGCCCGGCCATTGCCCTGAGCGAGATTCCGGGAAGCGATGGCAGCAAGCTGGATCCAGGACAATTTGCGCTGAGCCAGCATATCAAGCAGGTGCCTGGCATGGGACTATCTATGCCGGGCATGACCGGTCTGCCACCGATCAATCTGTTCTTGTCTGTTTATCGGAATGACCAAGATCTCTTTCGGGCCAGAGTTGGTCACGTAATCGCTGTTTCAGGATCTTGGCCTCCGGAAATCCGCCATCAGACGCTCGATCCCAAATGGTTTGTTCCTCACAGGTTATCGTAAAGGTTCCCCCGGTGCCCGGTACCAGCGAGACCGTTCCCGTTTCTTCGGAGAATGTTGTCAGAATTTCCTGCGCCATCCAGGCTGAGCGCAACAGCCAATTGCATTGGCGGCAATAGGTGATGATGATATGGGGCGAAGGGACGTTGGCCATAGCGTCCTGATACCTTTCTCTCAGGATGATCTTTTTAGAGCTTGTGCCACAGTCCTCCGTTCAAACACCAGACACCATTGCATCCGACCTCCTTCTGCTTTCGGCCCGGGATGCGGAACTGCGTGCAGTGCTGGGCGAGATCATCTCATCTGTGCCTGCAGCAGGGCTGACCAACAGGGTTTTTCGGACAGAGACTTCAAAGGGGCGGTTCTTTGTAAGAGTGCCTGGGCCGTCATTGGCCGGAACCTTGGACCGGATCGCAGAAGCTCACAACATGGGGCTTGCGGCAAAGATCAACCTCGCCTTGCCTGCCATTTATTGCAATCCTGAAAACGGCGTGCTTGTCACTCGCGCACAGGAACAAGAAAGTCTCGCCCCGTCAGCGTTTGCAAAAGAGCTGGGAACGCAACTTGCCGCACTGCACGGCTCGAAGCTCGCCTTTCAGGGCCATCTGGACCCCGATCGAGTTCTTGCTGCGCAAATCAAGGGCCTTGGAAGCATCGGTGATATTGTGGCGAAAGTTCCCGATCTTTCTGAAGTGCTCAGGTTTGTGGAAAACACAATGGGTCCAGTGAACACTGACACTTTGGTACCCAGTCATGGAGATGTCTCACCGGGAAACTGTCTCACGAACTCCGAGACCCTCCTTTTTATTGATTGGGAGTTTTCTGCAATGGCGCATCCGCTTTGGGATGTTGCCTATGCCGCATTGGAAATGAGTTTCACGCGGTCCCAGGAGCAGATCTTTCTGACGTCATATCGGGACGCCACATCTCAGCCAGCATCTTGGACACAGCAAGACCTTCTCTTCATGAAAGTCCGCTGCGACGCCATTTCGGCACTTTGGGCGCTCGAAAGCGCGCGAGACCTTTATACTTACGCAAGCGAACGATGTTCACGTGCCGTGCGGCACATAGGTCAGTTAAGCCGACCGTTTGCCTGACACCGGTGGATTGCCCAGCACAGAGATGATGTTACCATTCCGGTGCCACAGACTTGCCGGGGGCCGGAGGAAAATGGTCGATGCAAATCCTAGATCTGCCCAAACAGATGACAGATACGCACACCGACGTCGTCATTGTTGGGTCCGGCCCGATAGGCGTCTCTTGTGCTATCCGTTTCGCAAGAAAAGGGCTGACCGTCGCCGTGCTTGAGCAGGGGGAAGCGATTACGGATCCCTCCGGTTCTCATCTTCGCAATCAACCCGGGTTCCAACACGATCCTGATGCCTTTTTTGGGGCCGTAGAACCCTTTTTGCAGCCGGTCATGGCGTCGGGTCAAGATGCTGTCCTGCCTGGAATTGCCGACACGGCGGCAATCGGCGGCCAAGGTGTCTTGTGGACCAATAATTGTCCACGAGCATCGGTGTTTGAGCGCTTTGATGCCCTTGGAGACGCTCAATGGAACGACTATTACGGTGAAGCGGAAACAGCCCTTCAGGTTACGACCAATGCTGCTACTGGATCCAGGGTTGGCGCAAACATCAAGGAACGGCTTTTGCCCGGACTTCGAGGGGAGGGGCGCACACTGCAAAGCCTGCCGTTCTCGGGCAGCAGAGCAAAAGGGGACGGGTTGCATTTCGCTGGAACTGCAGATCTGCTGACCGCAGTCGATCGCGACGTTCGCGAACGGATCAGGATTTATGCTCCGGCTCTTGCGCACAAGATACTGTACAAAAACGGCAAGGTAACCGGTGTGGCAGCAGTCCAGAGCGGCGACACCAACGATCAGGTCTTGAGCGCAGGTATCTTCCTCATTGCAGGTGGTGCACTTGGAACTCCGCGCTTGCTCCACAAGTCAGGCATCAGACCCGAAGCCCTTGGGCGCGGATTTTCTTTCCACGCGCTCTATTTCGCGCAACTTGTCTTGTCTCCCGAGCTGGCATCCACACCCGCCCGCGATGATGTCCCGCCCAGATATTGGATTGCCCCGACGCAGAACGTGCCCTGGCACATTCAGGTTTTGCGGGATACGTGTCCGCTTCCCGTGGTGGAAGCGGTCGACAATCCGAACCGCTTGTTGGAATTCCAAGCCTTTTTGCCTGTCGAGTTCAATCAAGCGAATTCCCTTTCTTTCAATGATGACGGCAAAATCTCGGTGACGTATTCCTTTTCGGAGAGAGATCGCGAAGGGATGCAGCGTTTGGAAGACGATATTCGCCATCTTGGTGAAAAGCTTGGTCCGTGGCGGAGGGGAGGAGAACCCGTCTGGGTGCCTGCCGGCACATCGCATCTGGTCGGGACGTGTCGAATGGACTGCGAAGGAACGTCAGGGGTCTCCGATTGCAACGCGAAGGTCCACGGTTTCGACAATCTCTATCTGGCGGGCGCCGGCGTCATTCCGGCACCTGTTGCGGTGAACCCAACATTGACCGCTCTCGCGCTTGCCTTTAAGTCGTGCGATCACGCGCTTCAGTCGGCCTGAGGCGCAAGCTCTGCGTCTGCAAGGCATTGGGCGTAGCTGGTGTTCATCCGGCTGCGCAAAGACTGGTTCTGCGGCTCCTCCTGGAGAGCCTCCCAGGTGTTGTCCGCTTTCAGTTGCTCAAGAGTACAGGTGCATGCGGACCGGCAGATGCCGGGCGTTCCAAGACTGTCCTCGCAGGCCAGCGAGCAATTGCGGACGAACGCTTTGCCAGAGCGATCCAAATCGGGCCCGACTGCAGCTGCTGTCCATACGAGCCCGTAAAGCACCGGTTGGTGCAGCAGGTAAATTGCCATTGAATGGCGTCCCATGGCACGAATGAAACTTGCAGAAGCACTGCGCAGGCGAAACTCCGACAATCTGGTCCAGAGTTTCAAGTTGCGAAAGGTTCGTGAAACGGCGAGGCCTGCGAGTGTGACCCCAGCCCACGGTGCCATGGGAACGTAATCCACGCTCGGATAACCAACGGTTCCGAGTCCGGTCCACAGCCAGAGCGGACCATCCAAAATCTGCGATTTTGCCCAAAATGGAAGTGTCAGAAACACTATGGATGCGGCAGCGCTGAGGGCGAGAGGCGCTCTGGCGAAAGGCAAGGCGATGAGGCTGGCCAGTGCGATCGAATGCAAGATCCCGAAACGCACAAAACTATCGCCAAATGTGAAATAGGTAACAAGTGACACAGCTGCGGCGGCTGCCGCGATCATCGCAAACCGCCGCCAGAATGGCCGCCAGCGAATGCCGTCATTATGCGCGAGATCGAGACTGACGCCCGCAAGGAACAGAAAGCTGCCAGCAATGGAAGCTGCGAACACTCGCCAGCCGGTTCCCTGAGACACAGGCCAGTCGACGAACGCGAACCAGGATAGATCCCAGGAAAAATGATAGATCGCCATGGCGACCACTGCGAGGCCACGGGCGAGATCAAGCACGGCCAATCGCTTCGTGGTCATATGTACTTTCCGGACAGAAACCTGATCAACCGGTTCGCAAAACCGGGAACGCCTGACAATTCAGTTCGGATTTCGTGGGGTCGTTTAGCTGCTGAAAGCGATGACCAGTGTCGTGATCAAAGCGGTCGCTGCCATCATGCCTCCGACATACGGCCACGGAGACGGTCGATGAACTGTCAAAGCATCACGGTTCGTCGGGTCTTGTAGCATTTCACTCAGCTCCCTGCTCCCATCACCATCAATGAGACTGCGACAATCGAACGCTCGGGGAAAGACAAGAAACACTCCTCAAACCGGTTTTCCCAAGGAAACCGTTTAATTGTGGAGTAGAGGGCGAAATCACAGCTCCGCTATTGACCTTAGGGAAGTATTTCGGGGTCGATGAAAAATTCAAAAATCAAGTGCGTCCAAGCCTGCTTCCAGATAGTCAGCAAGAAGTGGCATGCCTAGGAGATACGTCGCTGTGGATCCGACTGCCCTGTCTTTGGCTTCAGTGACGGCCTGGTCAAAATCCTCGGCTTCAAAGTCACCGCGGCCAATCCATGTGATGGCCACAAGGTTCGCTGCCTCGTCGACGTTGAGATCTTCTATCAGTTCACGGAGTTCCTCGTCCGAAAGGTCTTCGCTTTCTTCCTCGGCAAGGCCATCGTGGCTATGGCTTTCTTCCAGCGTGTCAGCGTCGAATTCTACATCGCCTTCATGCCCGTCTTCAAACGTATCCTGTATTGAGGAAGCGACTGCGCGCGCTTTCTGGGCGAACAGGCGGACCGTATCCGCGGAAATGGTGAGGTCGATATCCATGGTTGCCTCCGACAAACCCGATGTTTCTTTATCGATCCACTTTTCATCGTTGGCAATGGTCATGTTTCGAATTCCTGTTTTGCCGTCACCCGGTCTGAAATGGATTTTTCCGGGGTTATCCCCGGCAACCAGATCCTCTGAACGGGACTTGAGTTGATTTTTGTTTCCTCCACGCCAGCAAACCCAATCCGTCTTGCAGACACTTTGGCCTATTGGTTTACTTGCACGACAAACAAAATCCTGTCCTTGACCGGGATCAACGCCAAAGCGGTGAGGTGCGTTTCCTGCTTGGAATTGGCGCCAAGCTTGTTAAGCTGGACAGATTGTTTTTCCGGGGGCGGACCGGGCGCTCGGGGTCCGGCATTCATGCTGAGGGGTGCATGCGTGTCGGACCCCAGCTTTTCTGACAGAAGAAACATTTCAGCCGGGGCTGAGGCAGCCTGACAAGCTGCGTGCTTGCTCACGGGAGTGTGAAGTGGGTTGTATAGGTTTTGTCAGGATTCGCCGGTAACCTCCTGTCATGTTTCGGATTCTGCTCATTGTCGGCCTTCTTTTGGCAGGCGCGCAACAAAGCCTTGCGCGCGGCAATGTAGATCTTTATCAGGCAGCGCCTGAAGCAATCTCGGTTTATGTCGTCGGTGAAGCTGCTCAGCTTGAAGACGAATGCTGCGAAGACAAGGCTGTCGCGGACACCAAACCGACCTATTGCAAGTCTTCGGACTGCAAGGCGGTCATGGGCTCAGGCCTTTTGGAGACCTTTGAAACGCGTGAGCGGCTCGATACGACGCGGCCGCTCAGACGCAGTTCCGTTTCTGGCCGTCTCGAGCCCCGTCCGCCCAATACCTGAAAGTTTGATTTGATCACCTGACCGGTTTTCCGGTCGGCATTTTCAGATTTTCAGGAGACTTCAGATGTTCAACCGAAGAGAGCTGCTGCTCGGCGGTGCTGCAGCACTGGTCGTTGCAAACGCAGATATGGCCAGTGCCCATCATACGGCCAAATTCAAAAAAACATTCAAACTCAATCCGGAATATGCGCCCCAAAGGGTTTTTATTCCCTGAACTACACACCTGGCACCATTGTCGTGGATCCGCGAAACCATTTTCTATACCTGATGGAACGCTGGGGCCGGGCACGCCGTTACGGCGTCGGCGTTGGCAAGGCCGGCCTGGCCTTCCAGGGATCGGCAATCATCCAGCGCAAAGCTGAATGGCCGAGCTGGACGCCGACCCGGAACATGATCCGCCGTGAGCCGCAAAAATATGCGCGTTACGCCAATGGTGTACCCGGCGGTGTCAACAATCCGCTCGGTGCCCGAGCGCTGTATCTTTACAAGAACGGCCGGGATACCTACTACCGGATCCACGGAACCACCCAGCCGTCCTCAATCGGCAGGTCCGTCTCGAACGGCTGTATTCGCATGATCAATGATCATGTGGTCGACCTCTACAACCGGGTCCCTGTGGGAACTCGTGTTGTGGTTCTTTAAGAGGCGTTCGGACCAAAATACATGAATAAATATGTGACACGGCGTCAGGTGTTATCGGGCGGGCTGGGTCTCGCCGGACTGTCGTTGGCAGCTTGCGCACCGACGGCCAAGGCTCCCTTGCCAGCGCCCGTTCAACCGCGCGTCGATCCTGAATTCGTCTTGAATTACGGATCGCGTCCCAATGAGGAATTTCCGCTCCCTGCTGTGGATCCGAAGGTCTTGAAGCCTCAGTACAGGCGACAAAGAGTGCCTTACCAGACACAGGAAAAGCCCGGCACGGTGGTGGTCGATACCAGCCGCTTCTACCTTTATCTTGTCGAGCCGGAAGGGACTGCCATGCGGTACGGCGTCGGACTTGGCCGGCAAGGCTTTGAATGGTCGGGCCGGGCAAGGATCGCGTGGAAACGGCCGTGGCCGACCTGGACACCGCCGGACGAGATGATCGCACGCCAGCCAGAACTTGCAAAATATAGTGCCAGGAACGGTGGAATGGCGCCAAGTCTGGAAAATCCGCTGGGGGCCAGAGCGCTCTACATTTTCCAGGGCAATGTCGACACGCTTTATCGATTGCACGGCACGAATGAAACGGCCTCGATTGGCCGTGCTGTGTCATCGGGCTGCGTGAGGCTGGTCAATCAGGATGTGATCGATCTTTACGATCGCGTGCGCTCAGGTGCCGGGATCCTCGTGACCTGAGACAGAAGACATTTTCAAACAGGTGACCGATGAAGAAACAACGGAAAAACACCAATCACAAGGCCAAACGCACGTCAGCTATGGTCTCCCATCAACCAGCTTCAGAAACCGGCGTGGACAGACGCGGTATGCTTCGGCTGGTCCGAAACGTTGCCATAGGCGCGGCGGTCCTGGGTGGTACGGGCTACGTTTTCGCCCAGAACGTGATGACAACCATGCATGAGCATGATCTTGACCGTGTCGGCAACGGGGTCTCGACCATCGTGCAGATACATGATCCGCAGTGTTCCATGTGTCTTGCGCTTCAGCGCGAGACACGCAAAGCGCTCGACATGCTTGAGGGGCGGCAAATTGACTATGTGGTCGCCAATATCAGAACCCAGAAGGGCCGGGAATTTGCCAATCGATACGGAGCGCAGCATGTCACTCTTCTGCTCTTTAACGAGGCCGGTGAACTGCAGGACATCGTTCAGGGCCAGCAAGGTTCCTATCAGCTGAAAGACGCCTTTGAGAGGCTACTGGCGGGCTAGGCGGGGCGTTGTAGCCACAAATCATTCTGTTCAACGTTTGCTTTGCAGTCGGGGGATGTGCCGGGCTATTCTGGTCGTTCAAATTTGTTTCATCTGAATCGGTTTCTACCAGTCCATGCCCGGCCCGTCTTCCAGCAAGAATGTCACCTTAAAGATGATTGCCGAACGGCTGGGTGTGTCCGTGACGACCGTTGCGCGTGCTGTGAATGGGTCGCCTAAAACCAGCGTTGAAATGACCGAGAAGGTTAACCGCGTCGCGGAAGAGCTCGGTTATGTCCGCAACATGGAAGGTGTGAAGCTTCGTACCGGCCGAACCTTCGTGCTGACCGCGCTGCTCAACTTTCCAACCGATACGGAAATCGGCGATCCAACGCTCCTCGGAATATTGCAGGGCATTCATCAGCGATGCGCAAACTCGGACTATTCCGTGCAAACCATCATCGCGCCGAATGGCGGTGAGGATATCCGGGAACTGGAAAAACTCGTCAGAGGCCGCGCCACTGACGGGGTCATCATGGATCATACGACGCCGCAGGACATACGCGCCAAATATCTTTTGGAAATGGAGTTGCCTTTCGTCACCTTCGGGCGAACCGAGCTCTTCTCGCAGCATGCCTATTTCGACGTCGACAATGAGTTTGCTGCCTGGCAGGGAACGAAGGAACTGGTCCGGCTCGGTCACAAGAACATTGCGCTGCTCGACGGTCCGTCCGAATTCACATACGTTCTGCAGCGCATGGCTGGCTACAAGAAAGCTCTTGCCGAAGAGGGACTTTCCTATCGGGAGGCACTTGTGCGCAATCTTGACCCACAGGCGAATGTTGCCCGGGAGGCAGCTGCCGAACTGGTCAGGACAACCGATACGGACAGTTTTGTCTGCGTCAACGATATTGTGCTGATGGGCGCACGCAGAGGCGTTCGCGACGCTGCGGCAGACCGAATTCAGGATTTCAACTTTTCCGTACGCAGTGGCACCAATCTCGGAGACTATCTCGCCAAGCGGCCAATCACCTCGTATTTTTCAAGGCTCGACGCCGGCTGGAACCTGGCGGATATGTTGATCCGCCAGATTGAGGGTGAGGCTCCGAACGTCTTGCAGCAACTCGTGAAAACGGAGTTGCTTTAGGACGCCAGCAATGTGTTGGCGGTTCGGATTACACCTGGAGGTGTGAGATCCTCAAGCGAAAGGTCTGTCGCGTTCTCCAATTCAAGGGTCAGCGTTTCACCCGGCAAAAGCGTGTCGAGCATCCGATCGACAGTAACGTCCGGACCAATGCGATCGGCAAAGAGGCAAAGATCCTTCAGGAACGTTTCCGCTGTCACGATGACCCTGGTGATGGATGCGCCAGCCTCGATGTCGAGCCTGAGACGCGGTTCCGGCAGCTTGAGGTTGATGTCTTCCTGGAAATAATGATGTGTCTTGCAGCCATCCGCGGTGACGACAATCAGTTCGTTTGATTTGTCGTTTGGCGTTATGATGCTCTCCGGCAGCTGCACGCTGATTGGTTTGTTTCTTTCCACACAAACGCGCCAGATTGTGTGCTCGGCAAGTTCCCTTCCATCGAGGCTGACGCGCTTGATTGAAACCGGGGTGCGCCATTCCAGGTTTGCGTCGTTGACGATGTGGAGTGCAAGACCGCCTTCGGATGGCTGGACCGTGAGGAAATGCGGTTCATAGGCTTTCTTGAGTGCGTACCACAGCGGCTTCTTTCGGCCATACCCATCGATGGCAGCCCAGGAAGTGACCGGCCAGCAGTCGTTCAACTGCCAGACAATCGACCCCATGCAGTGCGGCTGAAGTGCGCGGAAATGGGAGATGCCGAAATGTATCGCGCGTGCCTGATTAAGCTGTGTCGTGAAGTGCCAGTCTTCGAAATTGCCCGGTTCCGGCAAATGGCCCTTCAAGCCGCGCAGAAGCTTTTCGTTTCCCTCGCTCGCCTTCTGGTGATGCATGACCCCGGGTGATGTCGGTGTCAGTGGGTCATCGGAGATCGATTGCGTGAGCGTTGCCATGGTCGGAGGGGCCTGCCAGCCGAACTCGGAAACGAAGCGCGGCGCATAATTGGCGTAAACTTCATAGCCGACCTCGTTCCAGACATCCCAGATGTGACGGCACCCATGTTCGTCCGCGTTCGCGAAGCGTTCCATTGAACCGGAATAGGGACTGCCCGGATAGTAGGTGCCGCTTGGATGCAATTCCCCGACAAGACGCGGAAGCAGATCCAGATAGTAGCCTTCGCCCCAGGTTCTTCCGGCCAGAGGTTTCTGCCAGCCCCAGGCCTGAAAGCCCCATATGTTTTCGTTGTTGCCGTTCCAGATCGCCAGCGAGGCATGCGACATCAAGCGTGAAATGTTATCTTTGGCCTCAGCTTCAACTTCTGCCGGAAGCGTGCCTTCTTCCGGATAAGCGGCACAGGCAAACAGAAAATCCTGCCAGACCATGATGCCTGCTTCGTCACACAGGTCGTAAAAATCGTCGCTTTCGTAGATGCCGCCACCCCAGATGCGCAACATGTTCATGTTGGCGTCTTTTGCCTGCGCGATCCGTTCGGCCAGTCTTTCGCGTGTGATGCGCGCGGGGAAACAGTCATCGGGTATCCAGTTCGCACCGAAGACAAAGACAGGCTTGCCGTTGACGATAAATGTAAACGAAGATTGGTCGTCGTCGCCGGACAGGTCCAGCTTGATAGTCCGGAACCCAATGCGTCTGGTTTGCCGCTCCAGCAATTCGCCGTCTTTTTTCAACGAAATTTCGAGATCGTAGAGAGGTTGACCACCCATTCCATGCGGCCACCAGAGGTGTGGAGCAGGGTAGTTGAGTTCAAGGTAGCCATCACTGTCCGACAGGAAGGTCGATGCGGACTGGTCACCGATGCGGGCCTCCAGTTCGAGGCTTTCGGACACCCCGTCGATACCGGCATGAATGCAGACCCGGCCATCGGCTCCGGTCATCGACACATCTGTTCGAAGACTGTCGATTTTGGCCGTCGACCAACTGACCAGGTCCACATTCCGCCAGATCCCGGCCGTGACGAGTGTGGGACCCCAGTCCCAGCCGAAATTGCAGGCCATTTTGCGCATCAGATTGCCCGGCCCAGGATAACAATTGGGGCGCGGTTCCAATTCTTCTCGCAGTTTCTTTTCGTGCTGATAGGGCGACAGGAAACCCACCTTCAGTGAGTTGCCTTCAGCTTTCAGCTTGTCCGTGACATCGACCCGATAGATCCGATGCATGTTTTCGCTTTCAAGGATGACGTTGCCGTTGAGGGAGACCGTCGCAACAGTATCCAGTCCGTGAAATACGAGTGTGTGCCGGGTGCCGGCTTCAAGATCCGCATTAAACTCGGTTTCGTAGGTCCAGTCGCATTCGCCGACCCATTGGACCGCCAGTTCATTGCAGTCCAGATATGGATCGGGAATGGTACGAGCCGCCATAAGGTCGGTATGAACGCAGCCCGGAACGGTTGCTTCCCAGCTCATGTCCGGCGTAACCGGGGCAGCGGCAACGGTTCGTGCACAGCGTAACGTCCAGCCTTCGTTCAAGGATTGAGTTGCAGTTTTTTGCGGGGATGGGCTGTCTGCCGATTGTGCGTTGGCGTGATAGTTCACTTTTGAAACTCCGAGCGGCTCAGATTCTGATTTCGTTATTTTTGCTGAATATGTTTGCGCGCATTGGATCGAAGCCGATGTCGATTCTGTCGCCTGTTTTGATGTTTGCCTGTCCGTCGAGTCTGACCCAAAGGGTATGGTTCTGTGCATTGACGCGTGCGAGGGTGTCGGATCCGAGGGGTTCGACGAGTTCGACGGATGCTGTCATGCGGACTGTGGCGTTTTGTGCTGCCTCGCCTGAGGTCATGTGTTCGGGGCGGATGCCGAACCAGGCTGGTTCCGGTTCTGGGCTTGTTTCCTTGAACTGATAGTCGCTCAAGGGGACGGTGAGTGTGCCGTTTGTGAAGCTGTAGGTTCCGCCGTCGGCTTTGAGCTCGCCCTCGAAGAAGTTCATGGTGGGGGATCCGATGAACTCGGCGACATATTTGCTGGCCGGCCGGTTGTAGATTTCGTTGGGCGATGCCAGCTGCAGAATGCGCCCGCCGCGCATGATGGCGATCCGGTCGGCCAGGGTCATGGCTTCGATCTGGTCATGGGTGACGTAGATCATGGTGTTCGTCAGCTTCTGGTGCAGCTGCTTGATCTCGACCCTGAGGTCGGCTCTGAGTTTTGCGTCGAGATTTGAGAGCGGCTCGTCGAAGAGGAAGACATCGGCATCGCGCACCAGGGCCCGTCCGATGGCCGCGCGCTGGCGCTGGCCTCCTGACAGGGCGGCGGGTTTGCGATCGAGAAGGGGTTCGATCTGCAGCACCTTGGCGGCGCGGTTGACCCGTTCCTCGATTTCCGCCTTTGGCAGGCCCGCATTCTTCAGGCCGAAGCTGAGATTGCCGGCAACGGTCATCTGCGGGTAAAGGGCATAGGACTGGAACACCATGCCGATGCCGCGCTTTGAGGGTTCTTCCCAGGTGACGTTCTTGCCGCCGATGAAGATCTGGCCGCCGGTGACATCGAGCAGGCCTGCGATGCAGTTGAGCAAGGTGGACTTGCCGCAGCCCGAGGATCCGAGCAGGACCAGGAATTCGCCCTTGCCGATCTCCAGGTTGAGATCCTTCAGCACGTCCAGGTGTCCGAAGCTTAAGGCGAGGTTCTTGACGGAGATACTTGTTTCCATTGTTTTCTCGTTAGCCTTTGACCGCTCCGGCGGCGATGCCGCGGACGAAGAGTTTGCCGGAGATGAAGTAGATGGTGAGGGGAACAAGGCCGGTGAGAATGGTGGCGGCCATGTTGACGTTGTATTCCTTCACCCCCTGGGTCGAGTTGACGATGTTGTTGAGCTGCACCGTCATCGGATAAAGGTCCGGCTTTGTGTAGATGACGCCGAACAGGAAGTCGTTCCAGATGCCGGTGACCTGCAGGATCATGGCGACGACGAAGATGGGCAGGCTCATGGGCACCATGATGCGGAAATAGATGCCCCAGAAGCCAGCGCCGTCGACGCGGGCGGCCTTGAAGAGTTCCTGCGGCACGGAGGCAAAATAGTTGCGGAAGAGCAGGGTCAGGATCGGCATGCCGAAGATGGTGTGCACGATGACCAGGCCTGTGAGGCTGCCGTAAAGGCCGATCTCGCGCAGCATGATGACGATCGGATAGATCATGACCTGATAGGGAATGAAGGCGCCGACGATCAGGATGGTGAAGAAGGTCTCCGAGCCCCTGAAGCGCCAGTTGGCGAGCGCATAGCCGTTGATCGAGGCGATGATGATCGACAGGATCACGGAAGGAATGAGGATGCGCACGGAGTTGAAGAAGCCGCGCGACAGGCCGTCGCAATTGAGGCCGGTGCAGGCTTCCGCCCAGGCCTTGACCCAGGGCTGGAAGGTGACCTCGACCGGGGGCGAGAAGATGTTGCCGAGACGGATCTCGGGCATGCCCTTGAGGGAGGTGACGACCATCACGTAAAGGGGCAGCAGATAGTAGAGCGAGACGACGATCAGCGTGCCGTAGATCATGATGTTGCGGCGGGACAGGATGTGCCGGGGTTTTGGACCTGAGGGGCCGGAAAGATATGCAGTATCAGCCACGACGCTTGCCTCCGAATTCGAGATAGGCCCAGGGAATGACGATGACGGCGACGGTGAGCAGCATCATGGTGGAGGCGGCAAAGCCCTGTCCGAGGTTCTGGGACAGGAACATGGCGTCATAGACGTATTTGGCCGGCACTTCCGAGGAGATGCCGGGCCCGCCGCCGGTCTGGGCAACGACCAGGTCATAGACCTTGATGATGCCGGAGGCGACAAGAACGATGGCGGTGATGAAGATGCCGCGCATCATGGGGATGACGATGAAGATGTAGGTCTTCCACATGGGGATGCCGTCGATCTTGGCAGCCTTCCAGATGTCCTCGTCAATGCCGCGCAACCCGGCCAGCATGAGGCACATGATGAGGCCGGTTCCCTGCCACAGGCCGGCAATCAGAATGCCGTAGATGACGATGTCGGGATTGTAGAGGGGGTCGAAGGCAAAGCTCTCCCAGCCCAGGCTGCGCACGACATGCTGGATGCCGAAATCCGGATTGAGGATCCATTGCCAGGCAAGGCCCGTGACGATGAAGCTGAGCGCGAAGGGATAGAGCAGGATGGTGCGGAAGGTGTCCTCAAAGCGGATCTTCTGATCGAGCAGGGCGGCCAGAATGAAGCCGATGAGGAGGGAGAAGACGAGGGAGAACCCGCCATAGATGGCCAGGTTCTCGATCGAGATCAGCCACTTGTTGCTGCTCCACAGGCGTTCGTACTGGCCAAAGCCGATGAACTTCTCCCGCGGCAGAAGCTTGGAGTTGGTGAAGGAGTAGAGAACCGTCCAGGCGGTTCCGCCGATAAAGACCACCAGGGCGGTGACGATCATCGGAATTGCCGCCACCTTGGCACTCAGGTTGCGGTGCCATCTGGCTGGGGCTGAGGTTGCGGCCATGCCTGTCTTCCTTGTCCCGTAAAAGCCTGCTTGCAGTGTCCCGGAAGTCCCTGCGCGCAGAAACTGCGCGCAGGGCTGGAGGACGCCGGTGCCCTCAAGTCCCCTTGACGGAACCGGCGGAGCCCGTTGTGCGGATCAGTCGGCGTTGGCGACGATCGAGGCGAACAGCTTCTGAGCGTCTTCAGCCGACATGGACGGGTTGTTGAAGAACTCGACGAACAGGTCGTTGACCTGCTGGTTGCTGTCAGCAGACATCAGCTGGTCGGTGCCCGGAATGATGTTGCCCTTGGCCAGGATCTCCAGACCCTTGCGCATGCAGTCATTGGCCGCCGACAGGTCGACATCGCCGCGCACCGGCAGAGACCCCTTCTTCAGGTTGAAGGCAACCTGTGTCTCCGGGGAAATCATGACCTTGGCGAGCTCGGCCTGGGCCGCGGAGATCTCCGGATCGTCCACTTGCGGGAAGTAGAAGGCGTCGCCGCCGGTCTGGATCACTTCGTTGACGCCAAGACCCGGCAGGCAGGTGTAATCCTTGCCGGCGACCTGATTGGCCACCTGGAACTCACCCTGGGCCCAGTCGCCCATGATCTGGCCGCCGGCCTTGCCGGTGATGACCATGTTTGTGGCATCGTTCCAGTTCTGAACGTTGGAATCCTTGGCCATGTCGCGGGCCGTTGCCGCAGCCTCAAAGACCTTGGCCAGTTCCGGACCACCTGCCAGATCGGCATCCTTGTCGCCGAACACCTTGGTGTAGGTCTCAGGACCTGCGAGCGCGGTCAGAAGGGTCTGGAAGGCAAGCGTGGTCTGCCAGGGCTGCTGGCCCATGGCGAGCGGCACGACACCGGCTTCCTGCAGCTTGGGCGCTGCGGCGACAAACTCGTCCCAGTTGGTCGGCACGGCCAGGCCGTTGTCTTCAAAAACGGCATTGTTGATCCACAGCCATTGCGGGGAATGAATGTTGACCGGCACGCAGTAGATCTTGCCGTCAAGCGTGCAGCTGTCGAGCAGGCTGGAGGGACGCACGAGCTCCGCCCAGTTGCCTTCCGCCGCCACGTCGCTGAGGTCGCGCATCAGGCCGGCTTCAACAAGCTCTTCTGCCTGACGGCCGTGGTTGAACTGGGTGGCGCCCATCGGATCGCCGCCCGTGATGCGGCTGATCATGATCGGACGCGCCGTGCCGCCAGAACCGGCAATCGCACCGTCAACCCACTTGTTGCCAGTCGCGTCAAACGCCTTCGCAAACTCAGCAACAGCCGCAGCCTCTCCACCAGACGTCCACCAATGCGTAACTTCCAAATCCGTCGCATGGGCAAAAGAAAGAGCAGCTGCGCTCACCGCAGTGGCCAGGAAAAGTCGTTTCATATTATCCTCCCAGATTTCTGATTGTTTATCGATAAACCTAAAGTCAATTGTGAGTCAAACTTTGAAGAGAAAATCTTCTAAGAGTAAGAAAAAAATAGAGAAAATGGAAGCGTCTTATTTTCTATTGTCAATGAATACAAAAGTGATATGACAAGAAGGGAAAACGTTATCATTCGGAGCTTCGGCTGAGTGAGTCCGTCAAAACAAGTCCGGCAAGTGAGGTCGTCGCTAAGGGTGTCCAAACAGTGTTGTCATCCAAGCGCTCATTTAGGCCTTCCAGCCTCCCAAAATCCAAAGTTCAATTTCAACTAGAAAGATCAAGCAATGCAATATCTGCATACGATGCTCAGGGTCAGCGACCTTGAACAATCCATGGCTTTTTTCGAGCTTCTTGGCTTCAAGGAAACTGCCCGATACGACGAACCTGAAGCACGCTTCACAATTGTCATGATGGCGCCTCCGGGAGGGGAGGATACGCCTGTTGAACTGACCTGGAACTATGATCCTGAGGAATTGGGGGAGGCAAGGTTCTTCGGTCATCTGGCTTATGAGGTCGATGACATTTATCGACTTTGTGAGGAACTGCAGGAGGCAGGTGTCACCATCAACCGTCCGCCGCGCGATGGCCGAATGGCCTTTGTGCGCACACCGGACAATCAGTCCATCGAGTTCCTGCAAAAGGGTGACCCGCTCGATGCAAGAGAACCGTGGGTGTCTATGGAAAATTCGGGGAAGTGGTAATATCCGGCAAATCAAGCCAGGTTCGCAGCATCGAGGCTACTTCTTGCCAGTAGCCTCGAGCAGGACCACGATCAGCCATGCGTTGTTGGTTTTTTGCAACCTTGTCTTGATCGGTTTGTTATTCCGATCTTGCTGGATAAGAAACCGAAGTCTGGTGAATTTGACCCAGTTCCTGCTCCGGATTATTGCCGCCCTGGCCATCCGTCCGGTCGTCCGGATTTGCCATTGCGGCCGCTGCAATCAATGCTGTCGCCAGGACGATGCCCAGAAGGATAGCCTGTAAGAGTGGACGGGCGTCACTCAATTCGTGTTTTTGGGAAGCAACTCTGCGTTTGCTCTGGTTTTGAACTCGAGACATGATCAACCAGTTTTCTCGGTGATGGGATATTTTGGGTTTTAGTGATTTTGCTCTGTCTGGTTCGAGGCCTGTGTCAATTCATCGAAAACGCGTCTGCCAAGCAGTTGCGTTAAAGCGACCATGGCGAGAAACGCTGCAAACGGAAGACCGATACCAGGCTCTAGCAGCAAGGTTGTTCCGAGCAAAAGGACCGTTGCCAAGAGGAACAGCAAGGCGAGTGGAAAGCCTGCTCCCATCAGTCTTTTCATTTGTGTTTGTGTTTTTTGAACCGACATCACGGCCTCCATCACTTTGGATGGTCGCAATCTGATTGAAAATTGCGCCGCCACGCAGACCTGAATCGGACTGAGGCTGTATGATTTCGTGACGATTTTGCGGCAAATTCGAATTGTGTGAAGACGCCGTTCAACGGCTCATTGTGCAGCGCGGCTGGACTATCGGTTTCGTTGCAATTCTTTGCTTGCTGCCCGCCCTGATCGTATTGGGTTTTGCCACCAAATGCCTGTAACGCGGTTCTGGCGTTTCCTGTGACCAGACGTGCTTGCTCTCTCAAACTATTCTCAGGCGATCAACCCGATTTGCCAATCGAGATATGCGCGGGTCTTATCGATGGCGTACGTCTCATGTATGCCACCAACCAAGGCTCGAAACCGTCCAGAGAGCAAGGAGCCTCCATATTTCGCATGGTGCTGGGCGAGAGCTGAATTTCTGCGCGACCAAAGACCAGTCTGATTTCAATTGCCGGACATTTCTTTATCCATGAAGTGTCAACAGTCGAGCTGTTTAAGTTGGTAAACAACTCATTTCATTTATTTTTGGAAGTGAATATATTTATAAATAATGTTGCTATTTCTACTTATCTTTTTGGATTTTACGGCAAGGTTTTAGTCTTTGTTTGCATTTGTCACACATAGTGTCTGTCACGGGAGAGCTTGCTAAAGACAGGTCAAGAGCGAAATGACGATGAATGCCGCACAAAGCGCACTCGCTGAGACTTCAACAGCTTCGAAAGCTGAACCGGTAAAGGCACCGGCGCTTGATGCAGACGGTCCGGCCCTCGCGCTTGCAGGCCTTCAGTTTTTCATTGCAGACATCAGCAAAAAGACCCTGATTTGGCATGAAATCGGTTCCCAGAGCTTCAATAGTGAAGTGACGGACCTCCAGGAAGCACCATCAAACCAAGCCTTGCGGCATTTGTCGCCAGAGGACCGGAAGACCATTTTGCATCTCGTGCAAGGTGCGATCAGAGACGGGCAGGCAGGACCGTTTGATGTGGGCGGTGGTCCCGATCATCGCATTCCCGGTATTCCAATCGTTGCATATCGGTACGAGTTACCGGATGGAAAAATCCTGGCAATCTGCTTTCCATCAATCGGACAAAGCGACGACAATCCCGGCCGGATCGCGCTCGGGTTGGCGCCTATCCTCCAGCACTTCGTTGCCTCATCAACGCGCGTCGTGTTGCTGGTCGATAATTTCGGTTACGTGCGATTTGCAAGCGACGGATTTCTGAAGAGTTTTCAAATTGAGGATGCCCGATTGATCCTCGGACGCAATATTGCCCACATACAAAACAGGGTCGGCCGGACGATCGTTTCCCTGTCGCTCGCATCGCTGACGCGACGCGCGAGCGCTACAGGCCGGGGCAAGTTTCTGCTGGCCAGCAATGAGAGCCTGGAGCTGAAATACGATGCCATGTATTTTCGGGTTGGCGGGACTGTGGGCGGCGTGCTTTTTTCAGCCGGTCATGCCGGTGGTGACGTCGACTTCACCAAGGTCTTTGAAGTCTGCAGTGCTCCAATGCTGGTGATCAACACCAAAACGCGCATGATCATTGCTGCGAATAACGCGGCCATGAAGACCTACCATCTGACATCCGACGCCATCGACAACCGGCCGATTACCGAAACTCTGCTTCATGCCAATGATTATCAGGCATTGATCGGATCCGCCAAGCAAAGCTCGGACGTCCCCTTGTCGGTTTCCGTGAGCAGCCTCAACGGTCAAACCAAGAAAAAACGTTTCAAGTGTGCGCTGATAGATGAAACCACAAATGAACCCAAGCTGATCCTGGAAACGAGAAGCTGAGGATCGCTCAATTCGTTTTCTTGGGCGGTATCCGCTTCAATTCGATCCGGACCCACATTTCATCCTTGGGCCCATTGCGTTCAAGGCGCGGGCCGGTGAACCCTAACGTGGAACCATAAGCGACAAAGTCTGGCAGTGTCCCCAGGATCTCCACGGATCTGACTTTTCTTTTTCCGAACAGATAGTCTGCTTCCAGCCGTAAGGTGAGCTTCTTGTCTTGCGAGACGACGCCTCGAAAATTGGCAAAGGGATTGCGGTCGTCCTGCCGCGAGGCGCCTGCGAGATTTGCCCAGTCCAACAGAAAAAACTGGCCATCGCGAAACCGAAGATCTGCCGATGATAAATGGGTTCTCGCATTCACCTGGTGGGGATCTTCCGGGTGCGGGTTGAAGCGATGCACCTGGAGCTGCCAGAGGCCATCCAGTACCTTTGGTGTTTCCTCAAATACCTTGATCAGTTGCAAGAGCGCTTTCTGGTCAACGTAACCGGTGTCCTCGATTTTGGTGGCAATCTGAAACTCGCGCAGGGCTGATCGCGACTTAGCGCCAAAGACGCCGTCTTCGGTCCCGGCGTCGTGGCCAAGCATATTCAGTGCCGTCTGAATTTTCCTGTAGCCCTCAATACCCAAACCCAGGCTTTGTTCGATAACGTCCGGCGCTGTACTGGCAACTGTCAGAGGTGCTCCCGTGCGGCTCGCTTCGCTCATGCGATCCAAAAGCGTCTGTGCTGATACGGTCAGTTCCGTCTGCTCTTGTGAGGCTCTGCTCGTGCCGGATGTCTTCTCCTGCTGCAGCTCTTTTAGAAGACTGTCAGCGACATCTGAGGCTGCGGTTTTCGGAAACTGCTCAAGGATAGTCCGGTAACCGATAACCGTATTGTTTCTGACAGCTTCCTTGAGTGCGAGTGTGGCAGCAGCTTCTCGTTCGACATCATTGTCATAGGTTACCACAGGGGCGACCAATGCGCTGTTGTGAAAGAAATAGAACTCTGAGGACATGGAAGCGACGACTTCCGGGCGCTGTTGATGTCCGGTTGCCTCCAGCACATCGCGAGTGACCCGTTTCAGCATGGTCGAGACTTCTATATTCGGAGTGACAATGTGCTTTGCAAGCGCAGTCGTGAAGGGTGAATTGTGGGTGTCGCCATCCAGCGCGACTTCATTCGGTTTCGTCGCGAATGCGACGAGGGAGTTGGCCGTTTGCTCAGGGATTGCCAGACCGCGGCTCAGACCCAGCGCACGCGCCCGGCCGGCCAGCTTTTGTCTCAGATTGTCGGCAAACGGATTGTTTCTGCAGGCATCAATGAAAACCAGGCTCAAAGGCACGTGCGTTTCCATCATTCCAATGATCTCGTTTAGGTTTTTGCCACTCGTGACAACATCCTGCTGATCAATGATGGCCGCGTCCGTTGCAAGCAGAAAGTTCTCTTCCCGAAACTGCATCCCATGCCCTGCATAATAGAACATGCCAGTTGATGCTGATTTCAGATCCGTTTCGAATTTTCTCAAGGCGGCGGTGAATTTTTCAAAGCTCGCGTCTCTGACCAGATGTACGCGAAAGCCGAGATCCGTCAGTTTGTCAGCGATCAGGGTCGCATCGTTGATGGGGTTGCTCAATTGCGTTGCATGGCGGTAGCTGGCATTTCCAACCACGAGCGCAACACGGTCGCTTTCGGCCATAGCAGCGACGGGCTGCCAGAGAAGGCACAGAACCAATAGACCAAGCAGTGTTGGTTTTTGCATTGAGCCCCCGATCGATGCACTGGACTTGAAGATGCCGTTTCTTCTTCCCTGGAACGATCATGGGACGGTGCAGCGTGACCCGTCAAGGCTTGGCGAACGCGACGTCATCATCAGAGTTGCGTCATAAGGCTTGCGCTAACCCGGGCTGCCGAAAACCGCAGCTGCAATGGGCTTGGCATTTTCTAAGTCATCGTAAGAGAAATGGCTCATGGGTCTTGTCATACTCGATCAGCGGTTTTAGGGTCCGCGCGCTGTTATTCCCGTTTCCCCCTGGAGGACATTATGGGCTTTCTTGCTGACGCATTGGCGCGTGTTCAACCTTCTGCGACCATCGCCGTCACCAACAAGGCGCGCGAGCTTAAAGCCGCAGGCCGCGATGTGATCGGTCTCGGTGCTGGCGAGCCGGATTTCGACACACCGGAAAACATCAAGGCGGCGGCCGTTAAGGCAATCAACGAAGGCAAGACCAAGTACACGGCTGTGGACGGTATCCCGGAGTTGAAGGCGGCTATTGTCGACAAGTTCAAGCGGGAAAACGGCCTTGACTATGAGACCAACCAGATCACCGTCGGAACCGGCGGCAAGCAGGTGCTTTATAATGCCCTGATTGCCACCTTGAACCCTGGTGACGAGGTCATCATCCCGACGCCGTACTGGGTCAGTTATCCTGATATGGTTCTTTTGGCTGGTGGTGAGCCGGTCATCGTGGAGGCTGACAAATCAACCTTCAAGATCACGCCTGAAGCTCTGGATGCGGCGATTACCTCGCGCACCAAGTGGCTTATCTTCAACTCGCCGTCCAACCCGTCGGGCGCGGCCTACACGAAGGCCGAGTTGCAGGCGCTTTGCGATGTGCTGGTCAAGCATCCTCAAGTCTGGATCATGACCGACGACATGTATGAGCACCTCGTCTACGACGATTTCCAGTTCACCACACCGGCGCAGGTGGAACCATCCCTTTATGATCGCACGTTGACGGTCAACGGTGTATCCAAGGCCTATGCCATGACCGGTTGGCGGATCGGCTATGCCGGCGGCCCCGCCGATCTCATCAAGGCAATGGCAAAGGTGCAGTCCCAATCGACATCAAACCCCTGTTCGATCGCCCAGTGGGCTGCGGTGGAAGCACTGAATGGAACACAGGATTTCATTCCGAAAAACAATGAAGTGTTCAAGGCGCGGCGTGATCTCGTTGTGTCCATGCTCAATCAGGCCAACGGCATCAGCTGTCCGGTTCCAGAAGGCGCGTTTTACGTGTTCCCGTCTTGTGCGGGAACGATTGGGCGCACTGCTCCTTCCGGAAAAGTGATCGAAACGGATGCGGACTTCGTCACTGAACTCCTTGAGACCGAGGGTGTTGCAGTTGTTCACGGTTCGGCATTTGGTCTTGGTCCGAACTTCCGAATTTCCTATGCGACGTCCACGGAAGCGCTTGAAGAGGCCTGCATGCGCATTCAGCGGTTCTGCGGTAACCTGAAATAGGTCATGTTGCCGATCGACAATTGACGGATAAAAGAGCGGCTTTTGCCGCTCTTTTTTGGATCAGATCTTGCTTTTGTTTGTGTTCCGGAACAGGAACCAGCCGGCCAGAAAAGCAATGAGATCGCCCAAAACAGTAACAAGTCGAAACAGGGCTGCTGCCAAAAGTGCGGCGTCCTGCATCTGCAGGCTGCTGAGCAATGCGAAGAGTGTCGCTTCGCGCGTTCCCAGCCCCCCGGCGAGCCAGGTGTCAGATAGCCAACGAGCCAGGAGAGAATTGCGCTGCCGGCGAGCGTTGCCACTGGCGCTGAGGAAAGCATCAGAAAAATCGCGGCAAATACTGCGCCAAGAAGTGCCATGAACAGAACGGACAGACAGAGGCTGAAGGACAGATCCAACAGGAAGGGCCGCAAATTCAAGCCAAGCCGGCTTGAGAAGACTATGCCGACCGCGCTGGAGGCCAGAACTGCAGCACTCCCCAACCACCACAGCCAAACTGGAATGAAGGGGAGGACGGAACTGAGCTGACCCGCACACCCCAGAATCAGGATTGCCACAATGGCTCCCAAGGGAATGATTGCGAGTTCAAGCAATGTTGCCTGAACGATCTGACCGTCTTTCAAACCGTTGCCGCGAACATAGAGCCCGCGACCGATCAGATGGGCTACATTGCCCGGAAGATATTTGGCAACCTGGGTGATCAGAAATGAAGCGTAGGCAAGCTTCCTTTGAAGGTTGCCGAAAAGTTTCAGGATCCAATGCCAACATTCTGCCAGGAGGAGCAGGGCAAGCGCATAAATGAGAGCGAGGCCAAAAAGGAACGCAACGTCTTGTCCTGTCGGGCGCCATTCGGAAATTCCGGACCAATGCTTGCGCAACTCGAATGCAAGAAAAATCAGTGCCGCCAAAAGCAAGCAGCGCCCCAGCCAAACGGCAAGCTTCTTCAGGCTTGCACGTTTGGCCAACGCTGTCATTTCTTGGTCCGGCGGGGTCCCCACGGTTTCAGCACCTTTATGTCTTTGCTGCGCTCTTCAGCGGAAATGTCAACAAGGTGGTCTCGTCCGGATAAGGGAGCGAAGGCGTCAAACCTGCAAGATGCCGGACAACCAGACCGGAGCCGGCGATAGACTGGCGGTAACGTTTGCGCCGGGAATTGTCGAAGACGATCAAACCGTCCGGCTTCAGGCGAGTGACGGCGTGTTCCAGACATGCAGCGCGTGCGCGGCCGTCAATGACGATGAGGTCAAAGGCTTCGTCCTGGTCGAGGATAGATTTGGAGTAGTTCTCGAAAGACAGTCCAATGTTACCGGGTTTGACCGAAAGATACTGTGGGTCGGTTTCCGCTTGCGCCTTTGAGGGTTCGATGAGGGCGTGCGAGAGGCTTGTTGCGCCATTGGCCTTTGCAAGCCTTGTGTGGACAAGAGAATGCCAGCCGGCGTCATGTTCTACGCTGACAACGGTTCCCGCACGCTTGGCCAGCCAAACGGTACTGGCACCCGACCCGTATTCAAAAACCCTTGCATTTGGCCTCGAAGCGAGGAAAGCCTCGGTTTCGTCGATTGCTCCATAAGTCCACCAAGGGACATCGAGGTCGATCAGGCCATCGATATCGTGAATGGCAAACAGACTTCTGAGCCAATGTGCCAACCGGTGTTTTTTTGCGGAAGACTGCAGCCAGGACAGCAGCCCTGTGGCTCGCGCAACGGGGTGAACGGCGCGGACTGCGCCGACATAGAGTTGTTTGGCACTAGGCATTGGTGTGATGGCCTTGGATAACGTCATTGTCCGATCCTTGGCGGACGGCAGATCCGCTCAATGTCAGCGTCTGAAAAGTCTTTCAGACCAGCCAGGTGCCGGCATTCTTCCATGCTCCAGAAAGGCTTGCTCTGAGGTGCCATCTGGAAGCCGCGAAGTTGAGCGACGGTGCTGGCGGACACGGCAATTCCCATCAGGAATGCGGCGATCAGCGTCGCCTTCAACAACAGTCCGGGCTTGTCTTCGGCGAACAGTTTTGCAATCGCAGATGCGCCCAAGAGCGCCAGCAGCGCGAGCAATGGCCAAAGATCGACCCGGTAACGCAGCGTTATTGTTCCGTAGGCAAGGGTCAAGCCCGCGATTGCGAACCCGCCTGCCAACGGTATGGCCATGCGACGCCAGAACTGTCTGCCTGCAGCCGGTGCACTGACGGCAAACAGTATCCAGAGGGGCCACAGGAACACCATGCCGACATAGGGACTTTCAACGCGGATAAAGCCGAGGTTTTCTGCCAGAGCCGATCTGACCGATCTGTGAAACGCTTCGCTGGCCTCCTGGAGAGAACCGGTCACGGCGGGAAGGTCGAACAGGTAGATCGCCGCGTTGTGCGGAATACGCTTCACATTGAACTTGCCGTGGTCCTTGAACGCCTGGGCTCTTTCGCTGTTTGTGTCTTCTGCACCCCAGTAGACAAATCCGTATTGAACGTCACTTTTGGAGAAACTGCCGTGGGTTTCGGTCGGGGACCCGAAGCGGGCTGCATTGAGACCGAGGTAGCCTGCGCCGCCAACGCCCAAAATGGCCAGGGCGAGTGCGATCCGCAGAAAATGCGCGCGCATCGACATCCAGGCGAGCGACCCAAGGACAAGCAGTGTTGCGAAATAGAGCCCGATCGCAACATTTGGCCTGGCGTGAAGCGCCAGCGCTGCAAGTGCGGCGCAGGGAAGGGCTGTCTTCCACAAAGGCCAGTCGCCAAAGACGACGTTGGCCCAGATCAATATGAACAGGCTTGTCGCTGCAAATGCCAGAGCGATGGGTTCGTGATAGAAGGATGTGCTTGCGCACAGCAAAAATCCCGGTGACCCGAACCAGATAGCAATGCCGAGCATTCGGCTGAGCGTGAGACCCCGACTGCCGAGCTGTTCAAGCGACCTTGATGTCGCCTTGTGGAACGCGGCGTGAAGACAGAGTGTCCCAAGGCAAGACCATAACCAGATTGCCAGCGGCGCAAGTGAATAGTTTTCAAAGGGCCAGATCCAGCCGAACAGGAAACGGGGTATCAGCGGCCCGATGCCGTGATAGAGATAGGCAACCCCGTCAGCAGTGTAATGACCTTCAAACTGCGCCACACGCGCAGGCAGGTCCATTCGCCCGTCCAAAAGGGCGAGGAAGTATTCGTCGTAGAGATTTTGCCCGAGTGGGAAGCCGTCCACGCTTTTCAGGAGACCGGTTGCCAGCAAAGCGTAAAGGACCATGCCGATTGCGATCAGGTCCCATGACTTTTTTAGCGGCATTGGACCGACTGACCCGGTGACCTCACTGGACATCGTCATTGCGCTGGCCACTGGATTGAAGTTGCGGGTTTGCCGAAGGCGGCAAAGTGTCTTGTTCCAGACGGCGAAGGCGCTGAAGCACAGATTCCGTCAATCGACGATTTGTTGCCAAAGCATCGCTCAGAAACGCTATGACGACTGTGATGTAGCCCGCCAGAAGAAACATGCTGCCCAGAACGAGCGACTGAATTCTGCCGTCACCATCGCCAATCGCATAAAAATAGAGAAATCTCAGAACCGGCAGAAGGCCGATTGTGATCATCAAGATGCCTGCCCATAGGAAAGCGCTGAGCGAACGATACATGAAATAGCTGCGCAGGATTGTTACGAGCTGTTTTTGCAAGAAACGAATAGTGGATTTTGCCAACCGAGAAGGGCGGGTTGTCGGGTTCGTCGACACAGGAACGGACACCACCTTCAGTCCGTGCTGGCCTGCGTGGATCAAGGTTTCGGTGGTATAGCTGAACCTGGTCATAACGTTGATGGTCAGAGCAGCGTCGCGGGAATAGGCCCTGAATCCGGAGACGGCGTCGCTTACATCGACTTGGGCGAGGCTGCGCACCACATGCGTCCCGAATTTTTGCAGCTGTCGTTTCGCCCAGGAAAATTCCCGATTTTCACCGGGATTGCGGTCACCAATTGCTATGTCAGCGCGGTTTTCGACGATGGGCCTGACAAGGTCTGGGATGGATGCACCTGAATACTGATTGTCCCCGTCCGTGTTGACGATGATGTCCGCTCCCAGATTGAGTGCGGATTCAATGCCGGACTGGAAGCTTCTCGCCAGACCCTTGTTGTGACCGTTTCGTATGATGTGGTCGACGCCGCAGGCGATCGCTGTTTCGACCGTGCTGTCGGTGGAGCCATCGTCAATGACCTGGATTTCAACTTTGTCGATACCTGGAATGGACCTGGGTATCTCCGCGACAACAAGCGGTAGCGTTTTTTCTTCGTTGAAACATGGAATTTGAACGATCAGTTTCATGAACGACACTATGCAATAATCTGACAAACGGGGCTTGAGTTTCCCTGCTGATGCACCAAACCGGGAAACTCATGCTCAAGCATCGTTACAATTAGATATTACAGTTTAAGAAATGGATAACTTCGTTGTTTTCGAATAGTTGATATTTTGCTGTTATTTATATTTGTGAATTTTAAGTATAACACTGAATTATATTATATATGTTCTTTCTGTCTTCCCGGTTCGACGATGTCCGAGATCGCCCTTCAAGCTTCTATCAAGTGAAGGTCAAGAATTGAAGGCTAAGGAGCAGGCAGGATTTGAAAGACCAAGCATCCAAGTTCGACTAATCGCGTCCTCTAAAACGCTGGGGTTCAGTGCACCAATCTGTATTTGTTTTGCTGTCGAATGGCTAGCAATCAGACTTTTCCGCCCGGCAGGTGTGCACGACTTATGCGTGTTTAATATTCTGCCGCGATTTTGACTTGATGCCGACCCATATGGTGACGATGGTCAGGTTTCTCTTCCTGAAAGCCTGCCAGCATTCAATACCAGGAGTTTCAGAATGTGTTTTTCAAGATTTGGTTTTGCGGTGGCTGCCGTTCTGTTTGCAGGAACGGCGCTCGCCTCTGAGAGTACACCAACGGTCGAAATCGGAACACTTAATTGTCTGGTCGAGGGAGAGCACAGTTTCATAGTTGGTTCTTCTGCTACGCTCGGCTGCAGTTTCAAACCTGTCGATGGAGGAGCGGTCGAGTACTACAAAGGAAAAGTACGCGATTATGGTCTTGATATCGGCACCACCAAGGAAGCCAACCTTGTTTGGGGCGTTCTGGCACCTTCCGCTGATCGCAAGCCGGGCCTATTGGCCGGAACGTATGGCGGCTTGACCGCAGGCGCGAGTTTGGGAGCAGGTATCAAAGCCAATGCCCTTATCGGAGGGCTGGACCGTTCTATTGCGCTGAACCCTTTCAGCCTGGAAAGTCAAACGGGCACCAACTTGACCATTGGCGTCAGTAAGCTGACGCTCGAGCCTATTAACTGAACCGAATTACAAAGCCCGTTCCTGGCCGGGAACGGGCTTTGCGATCAGTTTTCGTTTCAAATTCCGTTTGGCCGGCTACTTGTTCTGGCAGCTCTCATTTGCCCCCGCGCAAGGGGTTGATGAGATATCCGGACGAGTGTTGGCCCGATTGATCTGATCGGTTCTGTTCAGCCGGTTTGCCCCTTCAATCTGTTGACGGGTCGAAAACCCCGACTGTTGTCTGTTCCGGTTCTGGTTCAGCTGTTGCTGGGCTGAAGGAAGCAGCGACGAACCGGACTGCGGCAAGCCACGAAGCTGGTTGTTTTGTGCGCTCGCTGTTCCCGCGAGAACCGTAGAAAGAAGAAATACTGTTGCTGCAGTCATCCGGGTCATGGTGTTTGTTCCTGGTAGTAACCAAGGCGAGGGGCTCACCAAGTATCATGCGTATCAGCTCACGCCTGCAGAATGTAGACGTTCTCGCTCGCCAGCCCTGACGGCGATTTCTGTCGACCTGGCAGAGGTGACGGGCAGAGTATGCACACACCTTTGCTGATCGTCATCTTTGTATCCGCGTCAGACTGATGCATATGTGGGAAACTGATTGCCCGTATTCCAGCGGAAACGCGGACCAGGCATCAATCGAATTGTTGCGCTGCGTCATCAATTCTCCTTGCGTTCTGCTCACTTTCGGCGCGACCATGAAGAACCGCCCCCGGTCGATGTGCCTTTCAGTTGGGGCTTGGTGCTTCAGAGTACCGGGTTTTTGGGCCTTCGATCCCATCCGGGCGAGACGCGGCGGGCCCGCGTCCAACCGAACCGGCCTTGCCGCGTAGTTTTAGGGCTCCCCCTCAAACACGAGAGGCAAATTATGGCAATCGGAACAAACGGAAAAGGAAACGCCGCCGGCACTACGCCGCGCTGTATTGCACTCGTCGGTCCGTTCGGCAGTGGCAAAACCAGCTTGCTGGAAGCTCTTCTCGCGCGAACCGAGAAGGTTGCGCGTCAGGGCTCAATCTCGGATGGCAACACGGTAGGCGACGCTTCACCGGAGGCGCGCGCGCATGGGATGAGCGTTGAAATAAATGTCGCCAATGCAGACTATCTGGGCGACCACTTCGTCTTTGTCGACTGTCCGGGATCAGTCGAATTCCTGAGCGAGATGGACGGAGCCCTTAGCGGCGCTGACATGGCCATTGTCGTCGCGGAGGATGACGAACGCAAGGTTCCCGCCTTGCAAGTGATCCTGAAAGCCCTTGAAGCCCGCGCCATTCCGCGGGTTTTGTTTTTGAACAAGATCGACAAAAGCACCCGCCGGGTGAGAGACGTGCTCAGCGTGTTGCAGCCAGCCTCAGCGGTTCCGTTGGTGCTTCGACAAATACCCATCTGGGAAGACGGCCATGCGACCGGGTTTATCGACCTGGCGCTTGAAAGGGCTCATGTCTATCACGAGAAGGAACCAAGCACGCAGATTGACATGTCTGATGAAGATCTGGCGCGTGAACATGAAGCGCGTTTCACCATGCTGGAGCACCTTGCGGACCACGATGACGACCTGATGGAAGCCCTTTTGGAAGACATTGCACCGGATCGCGATCAGATTTTTGCCGATCTCGTCAATGAAATGCAGGATGGTCTTATCTGTCCGGTCTTTTTCGGGTCGGCCGAACACGGAAACGGTGTCAGCAAGCTGTTGAAAGCACTTCGTCATGAAGTTCCGGGTGTCGATCGACTGAGAGAACGTTTACTGGACGGCGACAAGAGGGCAGCCCTGCAGGTGATCAAAACGCTGCACACACAACATGGCGGGAAACTATCCATTGCGCGCCTTCTGGACGGGCAGCTTTCCGACGGTGACAGCCTGTTTCTCAATGGAGATACCGAAGTCAAGGTATCTGGTCTTTTCAACGTTTTCGGCCAGCACGCTGCCAAAATCGCAACGGCAAATAAAGGAGATCTGGTCGCCCTTGGTCGGCTCGAACATGTTCAGACGGGTGACCTGATTGCCTTTGAGGCAGGTAAAATCGCAGCCAAGCCGGCAGACGAGAGGCGAAGTCCGGTGCTAGCAACAGCAATTGCCGCTGCGCAGCGCAAAGATGAGGTTCGACTGTCGACCGCACTGACAAAGCTTGCCGAGGAAGATCCGTCACTTACGATCAGTCAGAACCAGACAACGGCGGAAACGTTGTTGGCGGGGCAGGGTGAAATGCATCTGCGAGTTGCCCAGGAAAGGCTTGCCGGCAAATACGGGCTGGACATAGCTGCCCATGCGCCGCATGTGCCTTATGCCGAGACGATCCGGACCAGCACAAAGGTGCGCGGCCGGCACAAGAAGCAATCTGGCGGGCACGGTCAGTTTGGCGATGTCGTGCTTCAGATCTCACCCCTGCCCAGGGGAGAAGGTCTTCAATTCAGCGACACGATCACCGGTGGTGTGGTTCCCAAACAGTACATTCCATCGGTGCGGGACGGCGTGATGGACGCGCTTGGACAAGGTCCGCTTGGTTTCCCGGTGGTCGATGTTTCCATCTGCCTGACGGACGGTTCTTATCATTCTGTCGACAGCTCCGATCAGGCATTCAAGATGGCAGGTATCCTTGCCATTCGTGAAGGACTTAAGGATTGCAAACCGGTGCTGCTCGAGCCGATCCATAAAGTGACGATAGCCTGTCCCAATGACGCAACTGCCCGGGTGAATGCGATAGTCTCGGCCAGACGGGGGCAGCTGCTCGGGTTCGACGCCAGACCGAACTGGCCTGGTTGGGACGAGGTTCAGGCCCTGATGCCTGAATCGGAGATCAGTGATCTGATCGTCGAGCTGCGTTCTGCAACGGCAGGCGTCGCCAGCTATATGTCGGCGTTCGACCATCTGGCGGAGCTTTCCGGAAAGGCGGCTGATCAGGCTTTGCAAAGGTCAGGCAAGCAGGCGGCCTGATGCTGGATTCGTGACTTAATGAGAGGGGCCTTTCCCCTCTCATTCTCCTCTTATTGCTGCCCGTCTTTTGCAGCTGCAACCCTGCTTTCGATTGGCTGTCATCCGGATCAGCAGGTTTTCATTGGCAAACAGTCCGAATTGAATTGCCGCAAGCATGGGATTGTTCTGGAAAACTGCGTCATTCACTTTCGTATTGCTAATGGTCACCAGGGCGTTATTTGCCATTGAACACCGATTTCGGTTCTCTTCTGGGCAAACAGGAGCCTGAGAATGAATATTTTGAAAAAGCGCAGCTGGGCGATGCCCGAGCGTGACGCGACGCCGGAACATGTCTTCCTGAACCGTCGGCAGATCCTTGCAGGTCTGGCCGGTGGCGGCGCTCTGCTGGGCACCGGTCTCGGTCTACGCCCGGCCTTTGCCGAAGAAGATCCAAGCGCCGGCCTCTATCCGGTGAAGCGCAATCCGACCTTCACACTTGATCGCGACCTAACTGACGAGGAAGACGCGTCCACATATAACAACTTTTATGAGTTCGGCTCGCACAAGCAGATCTGGCAAGCCGCACAGGAGCTCCAGATTCGGCCGTGGACCGTCACGCTAGACGGACTTGTCGACAATCCGCAGATCGTGGATATCGACAAGCTGCTGAGCCAAATGCCGCTCGAAGAGAGGCTCTATCGTCATCGCTGCGTGGAAGCCTGGTCGATGGCGGTTCCATGGTCGGGTTTCGAGCTTTCGGAGCTGGTGAAACTGGCGAGCCCCAAATCAAATGCGAAGTACCTTCGATTTGAAACCTTCCATGACCCGTCAGTCGCAAGCGGACAGAAACAGTCATGGTACCCGTGGCCATATGTTGAGGGACTGACGCTGGAAGAAGCCACCAACGAATTGACCTTCATGGCGACAGGCGTTTACGGCAAACCGCTCGCAAAGCAGTTTGGGGCGCCGATCCGTCTGGTCACACCGTGGAAATACGGTTTCAAGTCCATCAAATCTATCGTACGCATCACCTTCACCGAGGAGCGGCCTGTCAGTTTCTGGGAAGAAATTCAGCCCAAGGAATACGGCTTCTGGGCAAATGTGAACCCTTCGGTTCCGCACCGCCGCTGGCCACAGGACTCCGAGCGCCTGCTTGGGACGGATCAACGCCGACAGACACTTCTTTATAACGGCTATGAAGAACAGGTTGCCGGGATCTACAAAAACATGAAGGGCGAATTGCTGTTCATGTAAATGCCGATTGGCGCATTGTGCGCTGCAATAGAGTATTGGCAAAAAAAGAGCCGGGTCTTTAAGGACCCGGCAGTTTGTTTTGATTCACTGATAACAGTAGAATCACCTTCCAGAGGGGAACAGCTGGTCTAGACATCACTGGGAGGAGGACGTGATGCCCGCGTGACCAACAGTAGTGCTTATATGCAGTGCACAAGCTGCATAAACAAGAGGCAGCCGCGCAGACCTGCTATGCGTTTTTCGCAAGGCTGGTGTTCAGAAAATCTGGCGACAATTTAAGCTCAGTAAATTCAATGTTTTAGAGGGTGTGCTTTGAGGCGGCAGATCGCTTTCAAGCACCAATTTTGTATAAAATTATTTTTGGACAACGCGAAATATGATGTTCAATTCCGCAGATGCTCCTGGACCAATTGCTCAAATTCTGCCCCCCGGGAGCCTGAAATACGGGCATTTCAGGGGTGAGTGGACGGAGGTTTGAGGACACTTTGGGAAGGTTGCCAGGTCAATAAACCCAATTCTCTGCATTGGTCAGCAAGAACTCACGAAAGGCAGTGACCCGCGCTGTGTTCTTGAGTTCCGAAGGGTAGACGAAATAGGTGTCGAAAGACGGCACCTTGTCTTCCTCTTCCGTGATCACCGGTACCATGTTGGACGCATGATCGATGATATAATCCGGCAGCATCGCAATGCCGACACCTGATTGAACAGCCCGCTTTATGGCAACCAGATTGTTCACCTTGAGTGCAGAACGACGTGGGTCGGTCGCGTTTCGTCCGGCGGTCTCCAGCCAATTCATGGAACGCAAATAGGCAGGTGCCTGTTCACCAAATGTGATGATGCGGTGGTTGTCGATGTCTTCGATCGTTGACGGTGCTCCAAAGCGGTGGAGATATTCGGGTGCCGCAAACACGTGAAAATGCACGGTGAAGAGTTTGCGCTGAATCAGGTCCGGTTGGGTGGGCTGGCGCAACCGAATGGCCACATCAGCTTCGCGCATGCCGAGATCAAGCTCGTCATCGTCGAAAATCAGATGAAGGTCGACGTCTGGATAGAGATCGATGAAGTTCTTGATGCGGGACGTGAGCCAGGTGGACCCCAGACCAACCGTAGTAGTGACGCGCAGCGCTCCGGAAGGTTTTTCCTTACTGTCGGTCAGGCTGGTCTGAACCGCTTCGAGTTTCATTAAAACATCCGAAGCGGTGCGATAGAGCAGCTCGCCTTGTTCCGTCAGCAAAAGACCGCGTGCGTGGCGATGAAAGAGCGGGACACCAAGATCCTGCTCCAGCGCACTGACCTGCCGGCTGACGGCGGACTGGCTCATATGCAGGCTATCGCCAGCGTGGGTGAAGCTGCCTGCTTGAGCGGCCGCATGAAAAATTCGCAGTTTGTCCCAATCCATGCGTGCCCCTCCACAGGACGTAATGGGCCCGGCACATTCGGGCCCGGTGGCGGACTATTCAGCCGCCTGTTGGGTGGATTCGGCCTCGTGTTCGGCCAAAAATTTCTCCGCTTCAAGCGCTGCCATACAGCCCATACCGGCGGCGGTGACAGCCTGGCGATAGATGTCATCTGTTACATCGCCAGCTGCATAAACGCCCGGAATGGAGGTCTTTGTCGAATCTGGAGCCGTTTCCAGGTAACCGTTGGGCTTTAACCCAAGCTGGTCCTTGAAGAGTTCCACGGAAGGCGCGTGACCGATGGCAATGAAAACGCCGTCCGCGGAGATATCCTGAGTGCCGCCGGTCTGGGTGTTCTTGAGGCGCACGCCAGTCACAGCTTTCGGTTCGCCTCCACCAAGAATTTCATCAACCTGATGATCCCAGATCACTTCAATTTTCGGGTTCTTGAACAGACGATCCTGCAGGATCTTTTCTGCACGCAGATTGTCTCTGCGGTGGACCAGGGTAACCTTGGACGCAAGATTTGCCAGGTAAAGCGCTTCTTCAACTGCCGTGTTGCCGCCGCCGACAACCACGACTTCCTTGTTGCGGTAAAAGAAGCCGTCGCATGTCGCACAAGCCGAAACGCCTGCGCCCATATAGTCCTGTTCCGAAGGCAGTCCGAGCCAGCGTGCTTGTGCTCCGGTGGCGACAACAAGTGTATCGGCTGTGAAGACAGTACCGCTGTCGGCCTCCAGGCGGAATGGACGCTGCGAAAGGTCGGCCTTTGTGATTGTGTCGTAGACAATCTTCGTGCCGACGTTTTCAGCTTGCTTTTGCATCTGCTCCATCAGCCATGGACCCATCACGGGATCAGCGAATCCGGGGTAGTTTTCAACGTCCGTCGTGATGGTCAGCTGTCCGCCAGGCTGAATGCCAGCGACAAGCGTCGGCTCGATCATTGCGCGCGCAGCATAAATGGCAGCCGTGTATCCGGCCGGCCCGGAGCCGATGATCAGAAGTTTGCTGTGTTCAGTGCTCATGGTCGCCCCTAAGTCCTGTTCAAGTGTTCTTGCCTGGCGGCGAAAGGTTAGTCTGCCGGCTCGTGTTTGTCGTTCCGCCGCAGCGCCGCGTAATCGGCGAGAATGCGTTCGGCAATCACGGGCGTGGCGTCTATCGGCTCGTAGGTAGTGGTTTTCAGCGGACCTGGAAAGGGGTGAATCGCACCAAGACGCTGCAAAGTCCCCAAAAACCGGGTGATCTTTGCGTGACCACCACCTGGATGAAAGACATGGATGGGTCTGCCGGTGGCAGTCGCCTCGCCGATCATGTTGGTAGAGTCCGCCGTGGCAACGATGGCATCGGCTTTGGCGAGAAAAGTCCCATAGGGGTTGGGAAGTTCACCCGTCCAATAGATATGTCCGCCGGACTTGGCGAGACTGGCAAGACCATACGCCAGCCCTGGTGGCGTGCGCCGGGAAGCGGTGATCATCAGACCGGCGCCTTGGTGGGCAATTTCCCTCAAACCGCTTAGGAGGAGGTTCTGGTCGTCTTCGCTGTAAGTGTGATGCCGGCTGTCACCGCCGATCAGCACCGCGACGCGCGGTCTCGCCAGTTTGTCTATTTCCGGTGACTTTTGTGCTCTCAGGCCATCCAGTTTTGATACCGAGAAGCGATGTGGAGAGGTCGGTGTTACAAGAACATTGCGACCACGCAATGCGTCGTGCTCCGGAACCCAGATCAAATCTGCGCTGTCAGGCCCTGTCCGTGGGTCCTTCAGGAAAACCGTAAATGTGTGTCCATTGGAGCGTCGCTTGATACGCCTAAGATAGGCTGCTGCCCGGCGACCGGACGCGATTGCCAAGTCCGGGTAGGGAGGGGCGATCGGGCTATTGGGCCTGTTCTCCCACTCACGAGGGTCAGTTGGGCCAAAAGGTAGCCACCAGGAAAAGGGAGCGCGTGGAGAGATTGTGCGGATTTCGAAGGGAACGCAAAGAGCTTCGGCAACGCCGGTACATTGCGCAAGATCACCGGCCTTGCCGTCTGTGAGAACCCAAATCGAGGATGGGGAAATCTCCGGCATGGTTCGCATTGTCGGGAGGGGTTCCCCTATCGTAATCTTTCGAAATCGTGCGCAATTTTGTTATAGTCTTGCACAAACGCGCAAAAAATCATACTCCGGCACAAGAATTGACACGTTAGCGCGAGACGGTTCGCGCCTGCAAGACGCCAATGCGTTCCGGGTGGAACATCCACATCTTGGTCTACCCCGGACGACGCAAGGTGGAGCTAAAAGGAGACGGATTTGAAAGCGCGGCTCGATGCCATTGACTGGCAGATCCTGAAAGAATTGCAAGCAGACGGGCGAATGACCAACGTGGAGTTGGCGCGGCGCGTCGGCATATCCGCCCCACCCTGTCTGCGCCGGGTCAGGGCGCTCGAAGAGGCCGGACTGATTCACGGATACAGGACGCTGCTGGATGAAAAACAGCTGGGTTACGACGTCACCGCCTTTGCCATGGTTGGGCTGCATAGCCAGACCGAAGCGGATCTGATCGCATTTGAGGAAACGGTCCAGAAGTGGCCGCTCGTGCGTGAAAGCTATATGTTGTCCGGCGAGGTTGATTTCCTGTTGAAATGCGTCGCACCGGACCTGCAGACATTCCAGAATTTCGTTATCCGGGAGCTTACTGCAGCGCCCAATGTCGACAGCGTGCGCACGGCCCTGACAATCCGTCGGACCAAAGATGAACCCGTCGTACCAATCGATTGAATTTTACCGGAGGCCGGTCAGTCTTGCCGGTCACCGATTTTGCTGAGGCGTTTGCGCAGGCGCCCCATGACCGAGATGTCCCTGAGCGCGGTTGCGACCAGCGTGAAGGCGACGCTGAGGAGCGCGCAGGTGGTCAGAATTGCGATCGGCAGCCACTGGTCGTAGTGGAACGTGTTCAATGCCTGATCAATCGGTTCCAGACCGGAATAAAGACGTCCGCGCATCGTATCGCGGAAGGTGCCGAGTTCCAGTGATCCTTGCTTGAAATAGCGTAGTCCGAGGACCAGCAGAATCACCGACGCGGCCAGTGCCACCAGAAAGCCGAAAACACGCAGGGCAAATCCGAGAGGATTCTCGTGCCGACGCTTGATAAGGCGTTTGAATGCCAGTCTTTCGCGACCATTCAGTTTGGAGAACGCAAACCAGCGGTAGGCCCACAATGGAACCGAGATCACCAGCAACCAGACGCCAATTGCATGAAAGACCATCACTTGCTCTCCGACACGTGCCGGTTGCTACCTTAGCGATAGACCGGCAGGCGTCAAAGGGTAAAGCGATAGAAAAGTTGCTTGAAAATGAGCTGCTTGCGAAGCGCCGGTTTACATGAACCTGACTTCGACGATCTCATACGAGCGAGCACCGCCTGGAGCTGCGACTTCAACACTGTCTCCAACCGATTTGCCGATCAGAGCGCGCGCAATCGGAGAAGAAATGGAAACCTTGTTGTGCTTAACGTCGGATTCGACATCGCCAACGATCATGTATTTCTTTTCTTCTTCCGTGTCCTCGTCGATCAGGGAAACGGTCGCGCCGAATTTGACGATCTCGCCGTCAAGTTTGGTCACATCGATGACCTCGGCACGGGACAGCTTGTCTTCCAGTTCCGCAATGCGGCCTTCGTTCAGGCTCTGTGCTTCTTTGGCTGCATGGTATTCTGCGTTTTCCGACAGGTCGCCATGCGCGCGTGCTTCAGCAATGGCATCAACGATGCGCGGACGCTCAACCGTGGTACGTTTCTTCAGCTCATCCTGAAGCATTTTGTAACCGGCAGAGGTCATCGGAACTTTTTCCATGGGTCTCAGACCTTCAGCTTATTGGGTCCTCTTCTCACTCTTCATAAAGGACCGCGCATTTACAAAAACAAACCAAGCCGGGAAAGGCGCGCTTTCCCGGCCGGTCACGAGTATAATAGCCTTAGCCGAAGTAGGATTGTAAAGGTCTTACTTCAAGGCTGCCCGCCTTGTGGGCGGTTATTCCTTTGGCGGCAGCAACGGAACCTGACAGCGTCGTGTAATACGGCACTTTGTTCAGCAGAGCTGCGCGGCGCATCGACCGGCTGTCGGCAATCGCCTGCGCACCTTCTGTGGTGTTGAAGACGAGTTGTACTTCACCGTTCTTGATAGCATCGACGATATGCGGTCGGCCTTCAAGCACCTTGTTGATCTTCTTCACTGCAATGCCGTTTGCCTCAAGAAATTTCTGCGTGCCGCCTGTGGCAATGATATCGAAGCCTGCAGCTTCCAGGCTGCGCACGGCATCCACGACGCCAGCCTTGTCATCATCGCGCATGGAGATGAAGACAGTGCCTTTACCCGGCACGCCGGTGCCGCTGCCTAGCTGTGCTTTGGCAAACGCCTTTCCGAAGGCCGTGTCGAGGCCCATGACCTCGCCCGTGGAGCGCATTTCCGGACCCAGAATAGTATCGACACCCGGGAAGCGCGCGAACGGGAAGACAGCTTCCTTGACCGCGATGTGGTCCAGTTTTGCCTCACTAAGGCCGAAAGATGCCAGGCTCTCGCCGGCCATGACCCGGCTGGCGATCTTGGCAATGGGCTCTCCGATCGTTTTGGCAACAAAGGGCACGGTTCGCGAGGCGCGAGGGTTCACTTCAAGGACAAAGATTTCGTCGCCTTTGATCGCGAATTGCACATTCATCAATCCACCGACTTCAAGCGCCAGGGCCAAGGCCGTTGTCTGGCGTTTCAGTTCGTCGATGAGTTCTTCCTTCAAGGAAAAGGCCGGAAGAGAGCAAGCGCTGTCACCGGAGTGAATTCCGGCCTCCTCGATGTGTTCCATGATGCCGCAAACAAACACGTCCTTGCCATCACACAACGCATCTACATCAACCTCGATCGCTCCATCCAGGTAGCGGTCGAACAAGAGGGGGTTGGTGCCCAGCACCGTATTGATCTGACCAGTTTTGTCGTTCGGATACTTGGCCCTGACTTCGGCCGGTACCAGTTCGGGCAAGGTGCCGAGAAGGTATGAATTGAGCGCTTCTTCATCACGAATGATCTGCATGGCACGGCCGCCGAGAACATAGGACGGGCGCACCACCAATGGCAGGCCAAGCTGGCCGGCAATCAAACGGCCCTGCTCAACGGAATATGCGATGCCGTTTTCCGGCTGCTTCAGGTCCAGTTTGACCAAGAGCTTCTGGAAGCGATCCCGGTCTTCCGCCAGATCGATCATATCGGGAGAGGTGCCGAGGATCGGCACATTGGCCTTGACCAGAGCCTGAGCCAACTTGAGAGGAGTTTGCCCACCGAATTGAACAATAACGCCGTGTAGCGTGCCGTTATCCTGTTCGCGGCGTATGATCTCCAAAACGTCTTCCGACGTCAGCGGCTCGAAATAGAGCCGGTCGGACGTATCATAGTCGGTGGACACGGTTTCCGGGTTACAATTGACCATGATGGTCTCATACCCGGCATCTTCAAGCGCAAAGGCGGCATGACAACAGCAATAGTCAAATTCAATGCCCTGGCCGATCCGGTTCGGCCCGCCACCCAAAATGACGACTTTCTTCCGTTCTGACGGGTCGGATTCGCATGCTGGGTTGCCCATGAAAGGCGTTTCATAAGTCGAATACATATAGGCGGTCGGCGAAGCGAATTCGGCGGCGCACGTATCGATGCGTTTATAGACCGGGTGCACGTTCAATTCCTGCCGCAATTTAACGACATCGTCTGCTTCGAGCCCTGCAAGGCTTGCCAGTCTTGCATCCGAAAAGCCCATTGACTTGAGCTTGCGCAGGTTTGCCGCGTCTTGCGGCAGGCCGATGTTGCGCACCTTTGCTTCCATCGCAAGGATGTCAGCCATCTGGTCCAGGAACCAGGTGCTGATCCCGCTTGCCTGATGTGCTTCTTCCACGCTCATCCCAAGACGCATGGCTTGAGCAACGTTCAAAAGACGTGTCGGGGTCGCGGTTGAAACCGCTGCCCGAAGTGCATTGCGGTCATCACCCTGATCTAGGCCCAGTATTTCAGTCTCATCGAGACCATTCAGGCCGGTTTCCAGACCACGGAGAGCCTTCTGGAGACTTTCATTGAATGTCCGGCCGATGGCCATCACCTCACCGACCGATTTCATGGCGGTGGTCAATGTCGGGACTGAGCCTGGGAATTTCTCGAAAGCGAATCGAGGGATCTTGGTGACGACATAGTCGATTGTCGGCTCGAAAGATGCAGGCGTGGCACCGCCCGTAATGTCGTTTTCAAGTTCGTCCAGTGTATAGCCGACAGCCAGTTTGGCAGCGATCTTCGCGATCGGGAAACCGGTTGCCTTAGAGGCAAGTGCGGACGAGCGGGATACCCTCGGGTTCATCTCGATCACCACCAGGCGGCCGGTCTCGGGATCGACGGCAAACTGCACGTTCGAGCCGCCCGTTTCCACACCGATCTCGCGCAGTACTGCGATCGAGGCGTCGCGCATGATCTGGTATTCTTTGTCCGTCAGCGTCAGTGCCGGGGCAACGGTGATGGAGTCTCCGGTGTGAACGCCCATCGGATCGACATTTTCGATCGAGCAAATGATAATGCAGTTGTCCGCTTTGTCGCGGACCACTTCCATCTCATATTCCTTCCAGCCGAGCAGGCTTTCATCGATAAGGACCTGACCAACAGGTGAGGCGTCGATACCCGAGCGAACGATCGTCTCGTATTCTTCCCGATTGTAGGCAACGCCGCCACCGGTGCCACCGAGTGTGAATGCCGGACGAATGATGGCCGGCAGGCCGATCTCGTCCAGTGCGCGCATGGCTTCCAGATATCCGGCGTTGCGGTCATATCCGGTGATCCTGCCGTCTTCTCCTCGAATGGCTGGTGACGAGGCAATGGCTGCGCGAGGGTTTTCAAGGCCGATCACATCCATGGCTGCCCGGAACTTTTCCCGGTCTTCGGCCTTTTCGATGACATCGGCACGGGCGCCAATCATCTCCACACCGAATTTTTCAAGGACCCCCATTTCCTCAAGATCCAACGCGCAGTTAAGTGCTGTCTGCCCTCCCATGGTTGGCAGCAGTGCGTCCGGACGCTCCTTTTCGATGATCTTGGCCACAAGGTCCGGCGTGATCGGCTCAATATATGTGGCGTCGGCAAGATCGGGATCTGTCATGATCGTCGCCGGGTTCGAGTTCACCAGGATAATGCGATATCCTTCCTCTCGCAGCGCCTTGCAGGCCTGGGTGCCGGAATAATCGAATTCGCAGGCCTGGCCGATAACAATCGGCCCGGCACCTATGATCAGGATGGAAGAGATATCTGTGCGTTTGGGCATCTCGGCTCGCAGCTCGCAGCGGCCAGTCCGGATAACGTCGCCGTTATTCGGTCGGGCTCTATCATGAGGTGAATGACAATGTTGGCTGAGCGCGTCTTATAGGGAAAAGCGCAGCGGTAGGAAACCCCGGCTGCGTATCATTCAGACGTTTTCTGCGTCCAAATTGCCGGATTAATCGGTCTCTTTGCTTTCAGCGGGTAGGGGAGCGGTGCTCTGACCGTCAAAGTCGCCAATTCCTTCGGACAAGGCATAGCAAGCGAGTCGGATTGATTTCGGGATTTCCACCGGGCGGCCGTCCCGGTTGCCTTTTTCATAATACTGGATCATGCGTTTCTTCAGACCGAGCCTGTCGGCAGCGTCCTTTTGCTTCAGTCCCAGGGTGCGACGCCAAATGCGAAACTGCTGCGGGGTCATGCCTTGCACAGGATTTTTTGATTTTGATTCGGCCATATTACCAATGTTCCGGAATATCTTCGTTCCGTACGGACTTCACCAGCAGCCAGCGTGCTGACAAATAAGACAAAAATAACCTGGACGCGGTCTTGTCAATCGGGAAGTGCACAATGTGCTCCTTTTTGTGCGACGAATGCGCTTTCGCGTCTTGAAATTTGAACAGACGGACAAATATTAGCGATGCGAAAGATGACATGCATGCACTCAACAGGAACGTTTTCCCGTTCAGTTTGTGCGTATGGTTTTCATTTTCGACAAGATATGCACGTTAAGCGTGCGGCGTGGGTGCAGGCGATTGCCTTGCGGCAGCCGGTTAGGGTGCAGATCGATAGCAAGTTCTCTAGATAATATTTAGAGCGTGGCGTCAGCATGTAATAAATGTCAGTGATAAGGTAAAGAAAACAAAGTATTTTTTGAGCTCAATCTGCCGTGGGGTTAGGAAAAATCGTTGTGGATATCGCGACGGAAGATCACTCTATTTATTAGTGCTAGATTATCGATAATTAATATTTATACCTAGAAATCAAATTTCATCAGGAACTATTTATTCAAAGTTGTATGTCCTTTCTGCATTTATTGTAGTTTTAGTTTTCGAAAAGCTGAAACTTGCGCGGAAAGTAGTCAATAATTCCAATTTTACTGTAGATTTTATCTATCATTCTGTTGTATTAGACTGGTGCTTAGTCTCCTAGGAGTCTGATGTTGGGAGCTTCTGAACCGGCAAGCCACGCTTTCCGGCAACAGGAGCTTTAAGTGTAGTGTCAGTGGGACCTGGCGGACCGATGGTGGGATCGGAAAACCAGGGGCGTTGCACGACCCAATCAGCCCTGGAACAAAAAGGACAAGATCGGGCTTAATAGAATGAACAATGTAGCTACCAAGATGGTCGTTGTTCCGGACATCGCTGGTCCGGGGCAAGACGTGGTAATTGAAGATCGCTCGCTTGCGATCTCTGAAATGTCAGAACGTTTCAACGTCACGCTGCGCACACTGCGTTTTTACGAAGAAAAAGGTCTGCTGAACCCCGTGCGCAAAGGCGCAAGACGGTTTTATGGACCGCGTGATGTGTCACGCATGCGTGTCATTATTCAGGCGAAGAAAATCGGTTTGACCCTCGCTGAAATCCGCAGGGTGATCAAGCTGGTTGAAGGAAATTCCAAACGCGAAGATCAGTTCAGGGAACTTCAAGAGATCTGTAAGGGTCAGCAGGAAATCCTGCTGGAACAAAAACAGATGCTTGATGATCAGATCGCCGAGGTTGACCAGATCCTCACGGTGTTCGGCGAACTCGTTCACTAACTTGTTTTCAATTCAGAAAAGCCCGGCAAGCTTGCTTGCCGGGCTTTTCGTTTTCTATGCCGGGTCGGTTTCGATTATGGAGATGGAACCTATGCCGGTTCTGTTTCTCTTGCCTTCATCAAATCCGTAAACCGCTTGAACAGATAGTGACTGTCACGCGGCCCCGGGGAAGCCTCCGGGTGATATTGCACGGAAAAGACCGGCTTGTCCTTCATTGCCAAACCACAGTTTGAGCCATCGAACAGCGAAATATGCGTTTGCTCAACGTTGTCAGGCAAGCTTTCAGCGTCCACTGCGAACCCGTGGTTCATTGATGTGATTTCGACTTTTCCGGTCGTGTGATCAAAGACCGGATGGTTGGCGCCGTGATGGCCCTGGTGCATTTTCAGTGTTTGCCCGCCAAGCGCTAGCGCAAGCATCTGGTGGCCCAGGCAAATGCCAAAAGTCGGGATGCCCTTGTCGACGATTTCCTTGATGGTACTAACGGCATAAATACCCGTTGCGGCCGGGTCACCCGGGCCATTTGAAAGGAATACGCCATCTGGACGATGTGCGAGCACATCGTCTGCCGTCGCGGTTGCCGGCAATACGGTCACTTCGCAACCGGCATCGGTCAGCAAGCGTAAGATGTTGCGCTTGATACCAAAATCGATCGCAACGACCTTGAACTTACCTCCGGTTGCTTCGCCAAATCCTTCGTCCCATTGCCAGGTCGTTTGCGACCAGGGGTGCGATTGGGTCGTCGAAGCGTCTTTTGCCAGATCCATTCCAACCAGGCCGGGCCAGTTCGACGCGGCTGTTACGAGCGCGTCGCGGTCGAATTTGCCATCCGGAGCGTGAGCGATAACCCCGTTGGGCACACCCTTTTCCCGAATGAGAGCGGTCAGTGCACGCGTGTCCACACCGCAGATTCCGATCATGTTGCGGCTTTTCAGCCAGGCATCCAGATGGCGTGCGGCTCGATAGTTGTTTGGATCGGTGACCTCTGCTGCAAGCACCACGCCACGAATGCCGCTGTCGGCCGCCATGTTAACGGTCTCGATATCCTCGTCATTCGTCCCAACGTTACCTATATGGGGAAATGTGAAGGTTATGATCTGTCCGGAATAGGACGGGTCGGTCAGGATTTCCTGGTAACCGGTCATGGCGGTGTTGAAGCAGATTTCACCAACGGCCTGTCCCGTCGCGCCAAGGCCTACACCCTCGATGATGCTGCCGTCGGCGAGCACAAGAAGGGCGGTCGCCGGGGTCTCGGACCATGCGTCTGCAGTCGTCATGTCTTGTTTCCAGGTCTTGTTGGTGACATCATGCGCTGCAGGAAAGGCGTCTGAAGCGGGAAAAAGGACCCGCATTAGGCCGTCTGCATTAAGCGCGGGACTCTATGGGAAGCGGCTTGGATCGTCAATATTGATCCGTTGAAAAAAGATCTTTAAAATTCAATGACTTGGCTGAGTGGTTCGCGTGGGCGTCGAACGACGTCGAGCCTCAGCACGGCAGGGGTAGAGTAATCCATGGGCGAAGCGATGCGTGACAGAATCAACGCGGCCCTTAAAGCTGCGCAAGATGACGGCAACAAGCGCAGATGTGCGACCTTGCGTCTGGTTCAGACAGCGGTGAAGGACCGCGAAGCTGCGGCACGAGAGAACGGCAAGGACGGCGTCAGCGAGCATGACGTTGTTGAAATCCTTCAGAAAATGATCCACCAGCGGGAGAGCTCCGCGGTCGAATTTGAAAGCAGTGGGCAGCTTGATCTGGCCGAACAGGAGCGCGTTGAGCAGGAAATCATTCGTGAATTCCTGCCTGCTCAATTGAGCGACGAGGAAGTGAGGGCGATCTGTGAAGAGACCGTCAAGGACATCGATGCCCATGGACTCAGGGACATCGGCCGTTGCATGAGTGAACTCAAGACCCGATATCCGGGTAAGATGGACTTTGTCCAAGCGTCATGCGTCGTCAAGGATATGTTGCGTACCAACGGAAACGGCGCAACCGCAGCTGAAGCCAGCGGTACGGAAGCAGAGTGACGGCAGTCAGAAATCTCACCGTGCCCTAGCTTCATTCGCATTTACCCACTATTTTTGTCAGCTCGATTGGCAGTCCGTGTGGCGGCCATGGATTGATTGATATTTCTGAACTCCAGGCAGCCATAACCCCATGCGCTTTGATCAGCGTCTTCTTGATGAAATTCGTGCCCGGCTGACGCTGTCAGATCTGGTCGGACGACGGGTCACCTGGGACCGGCGCAAGACCCAGCCCGGCAAGGGCGACTATTGGGCGTGCTGTCCGTTTCATCAGGAAAAGAGCCCCAGCTTCCACGTCGATGACCGGCGTAATCGATACAAGTGTTTCGGCTGTGGCGCGTCAGGCGATCACTTCACCTTTGTCTGTGAAACTGAAGGCCTCAGCTTTCCAGAGACGGTCGAGCGGCTTGCTGAACAGGCAGGTGTTGCCTTGCCTGCTCCTGACCCGCAGGCTGCAAAACGGGAAAAGAGGCGTGCTGGACTTGCAGATGTCTGTGAGATGGCAGCCCAGTTTTTCCAAGCCGAGTTTGCAGGCGGACGTGGCGAGACTGCACGCAAATACGCTCTTGGACGCGGCTTAAGCCGTGAAACGCTCGCCGAATTCAGATTCGGTTTTGCTCCGGACAGCCGGGACGCCCTGAAAGGCTATCTGGCGGCAAGGGACGTTCCGGAAGCGGTCATGGTGGAAGCGGGCCTGGTGATCAAGCCGGAGGACGGCCGGCCGGGATACGACCGCTTTCGCGGACGACTGATGATACCGATCCAGGATGACCGCGGGCGTGTGGTCGCATTCGGCGGAAGAACGCTTTTACCCGATGGGCAGCCGAAATACCTGAATTCTCCGGAAACGCCGCTCTTTCACAAGGGTGTCATGCTTTTCAATGCGCACAGGGCGCGTGAACCTGCATTCAAGTCGGGTGAAGCTGTGGTGGTGGAGGGCTATCTTGATGCAATTGCATTGTCGCAAGCAGGTGTTCGGCACGTGGTTGCTTCCTTGGGTACGGCCTTTACCGAAGATCAGGTTGTTCGGCTTTGGAAATTCGCCCCGGAACCTGTGATCTGCTTTGACGGGGACGTTGCCGGTGTTTCGGCAGCCCATCGCGCGATCGACAGGATCTTTCCAGTTCTCAAAAGCGGCTTTTCATTCCAGTTCTGCTTCCTTCCGGACGGTATGGACCCGGATGATCTTGTCAAAAAACGGGGGCTGGAAGGGTTCCATGCCGAGGTCGCCCGGGCCCAGTCACTTTTCGACGTCGTTTGGGACAGGGAGATTTCGGTCTCGCGACTGGATACCCCGGAGCGCAAGGCAGCTCTTGAGAAACGGTTTGACGATCTGATTGGCACGATCAAGGACGAACGTGTTCGTCGGCGCTATCAGCTCGATCTGAAGTTCAAGCTTTCCAATCTGTTTTTCGAACAGGCCCGGCAAAATCGAGGCAACGGAAAGAAACCCGCCGACATTCCTTCACTCGGCAGGGTACGTGAAAGCGTGGCCGCAAGTGATGATTTTGGCACCGAACGCCTGTTGTTGGGACTTTGCATGCGGTTCCCGCACTTGCTGGACCGAAATTTTGAACGGTTTTCCAGACTGCCGTTTGTCAACGAACTTCATGTGCAACTGCGCGATATTCTCTGCCGTATTGTCGACGACCTGGAAGAGACACCGATTGCGGACCTGACGAGTGCCTTTGACGAGCCGCTCAAGGACATCATGTATGAGATGATGTTGGAGACCATTGGACTTCAGCAGCAAAAACGCGCGGAATTTTCAGCACTCAATCATCGTTTCCCGCTATTGAAATCAAATCCACCCGAGGATTTTGTCGAAGCGGCCTACCTCCACTTCATCGACGTGTTGGAACTGAATGCATTGGAAGACGAGCTGACAACGGAACTCAAAAGTGCCGATGAAGAACTCGATGAACATTCCTGGGCGCGCATCCAGGCGTTGACCCAGGATCTCAGCCGGCGGCGCGAAGAGTGCGCCCGCGAGGAGCAGGATCTTGCTGAACGAGCCAAAAAAATCAGATTGGCCGGACCGCAAGCACCTGCCGAAACAGTTGCAGCAGGGTAGGTGTGTTCGGCGCTGTCGAAAGTTTCTTTGAGTGATTGCCGATAAGTGTCGGCGCTGATGTTGAGCCTGCTTTCTTAAATGGCAAATGCCGCGCAGGCTTGAAAGATGCCAGAAAAGCCTCTTGTTGCCCCGCAAAAGGCTAAAAAATGCATTTTCCCATTGACCTGTGACGAGATCACACTTGCAGAATCGTGAGCGTCGAGCTAAATAGGAGTTTTGCAGCCATTGCGCGCCGCAGCCAGCAAGCCAGCTCGCGGCAATAGTCTGAAGAAACGCTGCAACCCGTTTGAACACCACACCCGCGCTCGATCTTCGAGTGTGAGACAAAAAGGTCGTGCGCTTAATCGATGCTGATTTTTCACAATGTCGAAAAGTGTACGGTTAATTGGGACTTAAGGGACACGGCTTACAAACAACCCACACTGATTCTTTGGATCGCCGCCGCAAATAAAAGCAGGCGCGCCGAAACCGGATTGGGTTGAAGCTAAACAAAGGGCGCTGCGTGGCCGCATCGGCCACGAACTGGAGCACGATATGGTAGCCAAAGCGACACAGGCAGACGAAAATCAGGAGCAGAGCGCGGACGGCACGGACGGCCCGTTGCTGGACCTGTCGGATGCCGCCGTCAAGAAGATGATCAAAGCCGCCAAGAAACGCGGCTATGTCACTTACGATGAGCTGAACGAAGTCCTGCCTTCAGAGCAGGTGTCCTCCGAGAAGATCGAAGACACCATGTCCATGCTTTCCGACATGGGCATCAACGTGATCGATTCCGAAGAAGCTGACGACGGCCCGGACGAAGTCGATGGCGGTGAGTTGGTGACGGCCACTACAACGGCTGTAACCAAGACAACCACGACCAAGGAACCGGCCGACCGTACCGATGACCCTGTGCGCATGTATTTGCGTGAAATGGGGTCGGTGGAACTGCTTTCCCGCGAAGGTGAAATCGCCATCGCAAAGCGCATCGAGGCCGGCCGCGAGGCCATGATCGCAGGCTTGTGTGAAAGCCCGCTGACGTTCCAGGCCATCATCATCTGGCGCGACGAGCTGAATGAAGCCCAGGTTTTGCTGCGCGATATTATCGATCTTGAAGCAACCTATGCAGGCCCGGACGCCAAAGCCGGTCCGGCTGTTGCAAACGACGATGTTGCGCCCGGCGAAAAGCCGGCTGAAACCGCTGGCGGCGTTTCGGAAGAGACCGAGGGTGAAGAGGGTGAAGGCGACAACGACGAGGACGATGACGACGAGTTTGAATCCAACGTCTCGCTTTCGGCCATGGAAGCAGAGCTGAAGCCAGGCGTTCTGGAAACTTTCGACAACATCGCGGACAACTACAAGAAGCTGCGCCGTCTTCAGGACCAACTGGTTGAAAACAAGCTGGCCAACAAGACATTGTCGCCCAGCCAGGAACGTCGCTACAAGAAGCTGAAAGAAGACATCATCGTCGATGTGAAGAGCCTGTCGCTCAACCAGAACCGTATCGACGCGCTGGTTGCTCAGCTCTATGACATCAACAAGCGTTTGATGGGCTATGAAGGCCGGCTTCTGCGTCTTGCAGACAGCTACAACGTTGATCGTACCGATTTCCTGAAACAGTATCAGGGTGCCGAACTCGATCCGAACTGGCTGCGCAAGGTGGCAAATCTTTCCACGCGGGGCTGGAAGAACTTCATCGCCAAAGAAAAGGAAACCGTTCGCGAGCTGCGTCAGGAAATCCAGACGCTGGCAACCGAAACAGGCCTTGAGATCACCGAATTCCGCCGGATCGTTGCAATGGTTCAGAAAGGCGAGCGTGAAGCCCGTATCGCCAAGAAGGAAATGGTCGAAGCCAACCTGCGCCTCGTGATCTCCATTGCAAAGAAATACACAAACCGCGGCCTTCAGTTCCTGGACCTCATCCAGGAAGGCAACATCGGTCTCATGAAGGCGGTCGACAAGTTCGAATACCGGCGCGGATACAAGTTCTCCACCTATGCAACGTGGTGGATCCGTCAGGCGATAACCCGGTCGATTGCGGACCAGGCGCGGACGATCCGAATTCCGGTGCATATGATCGAGACGATCAACAAGATCGTGAGAACATCTCGCCAGATGCTGCATGAGATCGGACGCGAGCCAACACCTGAAGAGCTGGCCGAAAAGCTGCAGATGCCGCTGGAAAAGGTTCGCAAGGTCCTCAAGATCGCCAAGGAACCGATCTCGCTTGAAACGCCGATTGGGGATGAAGAGGATTCTCACCTGGGCGATTTCATCGAAGACAAGAACGCCGTTCTGCCGATCGATGCAGCCATCCAGTCGAACCTGCGTGAAACCACCACACGTGTTCTGGCTTCACTCACACCGCGTGAAGAGCGCGTCCTCAGAATGCGCTTCGGCATCGGCATGAACACCGACCATACGCTTGAAGAAGTTGGTCAGCAGTTCTCCGTAACGCGTGAACGTATTCGCCAGATCGAAGCAAAGGCTCTGCGCAAGCTGAAACACCCCAGCCGGTCTCGCAAGCTGCGCTCGTTCCTCGACAGCTAAGGCTGCAGACAAAACACTATTGCGGAAACCCGGCAGCGATGCCGGGTTTTTGTTTGCTCATTGGCATGGTGTGACAGAACATCGACACCATTTTCAGAAAATGTGAAACTGGATTGACGGCGGGTTTTCGCTCAGGAGCGCTTTTTTGGCCCTAATCGCAGATACAGACAGACCTATGGAGGACGTAAACTCCGAGGAAAAACGGTATCTTGCACTCGGCCTGACGGCGTCCTTGCTGTTGCATGGGCTGGCAGCTCTTCTGTTGACCGGTGTGATATCCGGATATGAGCCGACACCCGTTCAAACGCCCATTGAAGTTGAACTGATCACGCCGCCGGAGCCGGAAGTCGCGGAGGTTCCGGAAGAGCCTGAGGCAGAAGAGCCGCCTCCGGAATCGGAAGAGCCTGAGGCCGAAGAACTCGAACAATCCGCACCTGCGCCACAAGAACTCGCTGAGGCAGAACAGCCGCAGGAGACGCCAGTGCTGCCGTCGGTTGAAGAGTTTAGCGACGAAGATGAAGAAGGCACCGCTGAACCGAACACTGAAGAAACCGAGACGGACGAGGTTTCAGAAGAGCTTCCTGAAGACGTGCCTGAAGACACTTCTGAAACGGTGGAAGAAGATACCGACTTGCCGCAGGAAGTGATTGAAGAGACCGATACGGCAGACAACTCTGCTTCAGAGCCAGAGCCAGAGCCAGAGCCAGAGCCAGAGCCAGAGCCAGAGCCAGAGCCAGAGCCAGAGCCAGAGCCAGAGCCAGATGTGGAAACGGATGTTGTTGAGGAGCCAGGAGTTGAACAGCTTCTCGGCGACGACGAGGCGGCGCCTGTTGACGACTTCGGAACAGTTGGCCGGATCGCGACATCTCAAACGCCAACACCCAAGCCCGACCGGCCCCAGGCAAGCGCGCGCCCTGCGGCATCAGCAGCTCCTCAGCGTCAGGACCTGTTGCAGGCACGCGAACTCTATTCTGAGCGGATCCTGGACGATACTCGCAGCCGGACGGCCATGCGGGGAATGCCGGCCGGGCAACGGCTGAACCTTTTGTGTATGACGGAGCTGCGTGCCCAACTGACGATTGCCAGCCCGGTTCCACCTGAACTTTTGCCCAGCTTCAGACCGCAACCCGGCACGGTGCTGGAACCCCGGCGGGCCGCGTTTCGAAGTCTGGGGCGATGGTTCGACGTCGCTTTCCGGTGCGAGACGGATGGCGATGTTACGCGGGTCGAAAAGTTCGCTTTCAAGATCGGACCGGAAATTCCCCAAAGCCAATGGGCCGAGCGGGGGCTGACAGGTTTTTAGGAGGCAGTGATTGCCTCAGCCAAGGTCATAGACCCGGACTGTACCAAGTGGTCCAGTCATGAGGTACTTCTGGGACTCTATGGGAAATGGGTCGAAGTACGGGTGCGACCCGTTGTCAGTCTCCGCCACACGAGCGAGTTCGCTCGTTCCTTGTGCTTCCATAAAGTAGCCGATACGAAAATAGGCGTTCATGTCGAGAACACCTTGTGCAGGCGGGAAGTCATCCCGGTCGATATAGGGGGTCCAAGGGTAGACAGGCTGTGGCTGCAAGACGGTTTTTTCAATTGTGCGACCTGGCCTGACAGGTGTGACAAAGGGAATGTTGAACCCTTCAAGCAGCATGCCCTCCGGCACGTCGACAATCTGGCGGCTGAACACAAGTTGTCCCTGCTCGATTGATGCGTAACAAGCCTCTACCAGTGGAAAGACAGAACCATTGAACTCGTCATGAAGGACATCGAAAAGATAGGCGGTTCGATCGCTCAGATTTCTTACCTGATAGCTGAGACGGAGCGTCGGACCGTCCTGCTGGATTTGAACCGCCAAGGATATGTCATTGTTTTGATTGCTGGACGATGACATTGCGGATGCCTTTTTCTGGAAACTGAAATTGAAGCCTGAGGACAACAGCCCGAGCAGCAGGAAGCGTCGATCAATAGAATAGCCGTTCGGGTTGTTTGGGGTCCCATTCCTCACGGAGTTTGTTTTCACTGTAGGGTTCGTTGTCATGTGGCGGTATTCCAACGGTCCTGGCTTCTTCCTTGATGACCTTGGCATTTTTGGTCGGATCTGCAGGATCTGGTTTGCTGTCATTGTCCACTTTCGAGAAATCGAGCTCACCATCGGCGGCATGTTGAGCGTGGATCAACTCATGGCCAAGGCCGATTTCGGGTGGACGTGTCTGCCACGGCTGTGCGGTTCCATAACTCGTCCGATTGGGATTGTAGTGCACAGTCGTATCGCATCCTGACCCTGGATTGCCGCTGGAATCCAGTTTGCCGTCATTTGTAAAACCAGTGACCTTATTCCCGCCAGTTGTCTCTTTTATCGTTATCGTTTTGCCTGAATTGTGCAGATCGGTCAAAAGCTTGGCACCGGATGGTGTCTGCGCGAGTTTGGCCAGTGCCTGAACTGTTTGCTCTCGGAACTTTTCGGTTCCCTCAATTTCGATTGACGGCCCAACTTTGGTGGTGCCGACCGGGCCCGGGCCAGCTGCTCCGCCACCACCAGCTCCGCCGCCGCCTCCTGCGCCCGCAGTTCCGATCAGAACAGTGGGATATCCGGTAACGATCGAACCCGCTTTCAGGGTCAGGTCGGTCATACGCGCCGCAGGTAGGCCCTCAACCAGAACCGTCCAGGCTCCTGTTACGATGGGATCGCCGCCGATGGGCGGGGGCGGGCCAACGCATATGCAAAGATCAGTGACGCGCGCCTGGGGCATCATGCCGGTAAGCACGGTCCAGGCGCACTTCCAGACAATCGGCAACGGCACACCAAAGCACATCGGACAAATATGCTGGTCAACAAGGAGCCGGGCGGCGGGAAATTTCATGTAACTACCGTTTTTCGAGCAATAATGATGAAATTTTCCGCCTTGAGCCCTTTTTAGTCAATGCCGCTACGTCACACTTTTCATCTTTCAGCACCTTCAGGTTTTGCGTTTTCGGAAAAAGGGTCAGAGCATCTTGCATTGTCTGCATGATCGAGAATTGCGCTCAATCAGCTTTAACTTCTCCGCTTTCCGCGTGGATCAGACGCCGCCGCAAAACCAGCATTGCACTTGCCGGCACCAACATTAAGAACGCGTTTGTGTAAAAAACCGAGGGACCGGACTGAGCGATGACGGCCTTGGTCAGCAAGCTTTCGGCACCTGGCGTGATCAGTCCAGTCTGTATTGCTATCAGGCCGGTAAGGCCACCACCGATCGCAATGCCGGCAGAGGAGATGGTTGGCAGAATGCTGGACACAAGGTTCTGCTCCTGTCCCTTTGCCGTATACATCAGCGAGCGCATCAGGATCTGACTGGACAGCCCGTGCCCGGCACCCGCAACAATAGCGGCCAGGGCAAAAAGAGTGAGCGAACGCGTTTCCAGAGAATAAGCTGTCATCGCCAGCCCAATGGCGATCAGTACGGGGCCTGTGACCAGATAGGTCATCTCCCGTTTCCGAGATGGTGCGCGTGCAGACACCCAGGAAAAGACTGTCCACGAAAAGGCAAGACCGGCAGCAACATAACTCGCTTCGGTCACGCTCATGTCCCAATAGACCTGTCCGAAGGTGGTGACAAAAATGGCGCGCACTGCGGCAACCACGGATGTAAGAAAGACGATCCAGGTGCCCAGCCCGATCAGTGTTTCGAGCCGGAAGGCTTCTTTCGGAAAGAGGCTGCGGACGCTGTTTGCATCGATTTTCAACAATATGGTGGCTGCTATTAGACCGGCCAGAATGGTCAGGGTTAACCGGACCGGCGTATGTGCTTCGCCGATTACGGTCAGGAAATAGATGCTTGCGACCAGGAGAAGGAGGCGCAGGACAAATCGGTTGCTTCCTGTCGACTGTGTGGGATTGTGGCCAGAGCGTGCCGCAGCAGACGCTGCGGGCAGCGCCGTGTTCATCAGGACAAAGAGCAACAGGACCAGCGGGATATTCACCAGAAATGCAGCCCGCCAGGACCAGAGCTCTGACAAAAGACCGGCAGAAACGGGGCCAATCCCAGCCGCCAGGGCCCAAACGCCTGATAACAAAGCGAAAACACGTGGTGCGGCATGGTTTGGAAACAGATCAGGGATAAGCCCATAGCAAAGGGCGATGATCATGCCTTCTCCGAAACCCTGAAACGCGCGCCCGGCAATAAGGCCTTCCAGGGAACCGCTGAGACCTGCCAACGTGGAGCCGAATGCAAGCAGGCTGGTCGCCAGAAGAAAGGGAAGCCGCGCGCCGAAACGCACTTTGACCGCGCCAGTAAGGCAGCCTGCCAGAATTGCCATCATTTCAAAGGAACTGAAAACCCAGAAAGCCCGGTCTTGCCCACCGAGATCGCGAATAATGTCCGGGAGAACCGCTGTTGTAACAAAGCCGTTGATGGCATGAGACCCAACCCCGAGCATCAAAGCCAGTGTTCCTGCAGCGCGGTCGCGGGAAAACAAATGCGGGGGCAATCCTGTACAGGCGAGCTGACGGCCATTGGAACCTCAATAAAAAAACATTTCCCTTTCTATATGGGATGGAAATCAATAAAAAAAGAAAAAACTTTTTTATTATGTGATTGAGCTTGACCCCTCTGTGAAATGGCAATCAGTTTGAGACTGGGAGACCGTTATGAAAGAGGCGAGTTCAGCGCTCAAACTTGTGAGGAACTCACTTTGAAACAACCGCGCGAGAAAAACGGCGCGGGTTTCCCCGCGCCGTTCATTGTCGTCATCAAGCCGTGGTGTCGTCACGCAGCTTGACGAGATCGTTCATCAGGCCTTCCGTCCCGTTGTGAACCGTCAAACGATCCACTTTTCCGGCAATCGCCTCGAGAGCTTCCAGCTCTTTCAGGCGCAACATGACCGGATTTTCGGCCATGACCTTCGCGGTGTTCAGAAGCGAACGTGTTGCGTTCGTTTCCTCCCTACGGCGGATGACATTGGCTTCAGCTTCTTTTTCAGCCGTCACCACCTTGTTGAGGATCTCACGCATTTCGCCTGGCAGGATGACATCCTTCAGAACAATATCGGAAACCTCGATACCGATCTTTGCCATGTCAGTCTTGATCTGCGCCTCGGCTTCTTCGTTCACCTCTCCCTTGCGTTCAAGGATCTGGTCAAGCTTCAACGCACCAAGCTGCTTACGAAACACCAGCTGAAGCGCCCTATAGAGCGTATCCGAGAAGTCCTTCACGTCCTGCGTGGCTTTCACCGGGTCGACCACACGGTACTCCGCAGACAGGTTGATCCGGATCGTGACACGATCAAGTGTCAAGACTTCCTGACCGGTGACATCGAGGCTCTGACGCTTCAGGTCGATCAGCTTCTGCGTCACTTTTCGACCAGTGCTCCAGTAGGCATGCAAGCCTGACTGCAGAACTTTGGTGAGAACCCCATCGACGAACAAAAGCGCTACGCTACCGTCGGTCACCGGGATCACGACGTGATGCTGGGCCTTTTGGGCTTCGCTCAGACGACGCTGCAACTCTGCAGGCAACTCAGGTTCTGCAACCGTGTCGACTACCTGCCAGGTCCAGGGACCGGCTTCGTTCCAGAGAACCAGCTTATCATTCGGACCGACCACGGTATGAATGAGCTTGTCGCGCTCGACAATCGCGATTTCACCAGGTCCGGTTCGAACAACGGTCAGCAGCTTTTCGACAACTTCAGGAAATTTATCGAAAAGTGCCTTCTCGTAGACGGAACGAAACTGAGGTATCGCCAGATTGTGTCGCTCGATCACGAGTGATCCACGGCCGCTTTTCAGGCTGTGGTCCCCTGGTCCGAGGATACCCTTGAGTTTACCCTGCAGAAGGTGAAGAGCACGTTCGTTTTCAGAAATCAGTACGCGGGTACGTCCGCGGATCTTGTTGAGAAAGTTCATCATTTCGATATTCCTTCCGTGGCACTAAGGCACGTGGTTGTCCTTTCTTCGGGTTGAAGTTGGTTAGAGTTGGTTGAAATCCGGCAGACTGACTGGCAGCCTCCCGAGGCGAAAATCTGAGACCTGAAGAAAGCGGGGGCGCTTTCGGCGGGGCGCGGAACAGCGGATCTTGCGGCAACAGCACAGGGTACGCCCGTTCGAAAACCAGTGTTCCCGGCAAGGCTGCGGCGCGATCATGAAACGCGACCGGACGAAGGCCCCCGGCATCTGCACTTTGCACACTTAGGCCAAAGGCCAGGCGCACAAACCGCGTCCGCAAGCTTTCTTCAGGTCCCGCAATGTAAACAGCTTGACGAGCTGCTGGCTTGGAAAGCCAGTCCGGTTTTCAAGACCGGGTTTTGGAGCGGGAGTTGAACCCGCGACATTCGGAGTCTGGATCCGATGCTCTACCAACTGAGCTATCCATGGAGCACAAGACAGGAGTTGAACCTGTTGCCTCCGGGTCACATTCCCGGCGTTCTACCGTTGAACTACTTGCGCAGGTACCGAAATGTTCAGAACAACGTCCGTACGTGAGTGCGACAGCGTCGGATCACGCGGGTGACAAAAACAGCCAAACCGCTGACGTTTGTTCCGAAGCCCTGATCGGTAAAAGGGTGATAATACAAAACAGACGATGAGCTCAAGTGTGAAAAAGACTGTTGTTTCAAGGTGACGCAAAAATACAACACTCTGTAGCATTTTAGCAACTATTCCGCTTGGCGGTGTTGTTCTTCTTTTTGAGAGCAGTCGATGACGTGTCTCATTGATGGGTTTGTATCTCGGTGATCGTTAGCAGCCGCACTGTGGTGTGCAACAGGCACGCACTGTCTCATGATTGTTGCAGCAATCTTCAAGGAGATATCGGATCAAGGCTCCCATTGCAGCAAAGTCCACCTTGTAGCAAATCTGCCGTGATCGCCGGTTTGCCGTGATCAGGCCTGCATCTGCCATGTTCGACAGATGAAATGAAGTTCGCGACGGTGTTCCGTCAGAAGCCTCGGCTATGTCTCCGGCGGTCATCCCGTCTGGACCTGCTGCAACCAGTCTTTTCAAGATCCTCAACCGTGTTGCGCTGGAAATTGCGGAAAGAGCGGCAAGTGCATCGGTTTCATTCATATTTCAAACTTTCTTGAAATTTAAATTCGTTTGTGAAATTATATTTCAATAAAACTTGAAATGAAAGGTGACGTTATGTCGTTGAGTGATCTTTTGGAGACGCTTCAGGCTCTGCCGAGCGAAGCGCCGGTCGTATTCCTGACAGATGAAGGTGAAATTGGCGCTGGCTATCATGTAACTGAGCTCAAACTGTCTCATGTGACCAGTATCGACTGCGGCGCTCGCATTTCCAGTTGGTCGGAGGCAGCGCTCCAGTTGCTCGACGGTGCGGACGGCGGCCATATGACAGCTGGCAAGCTCGGTGCCATTCTCAGACAAAGCATAGCTAGAGTCAGCGGCCTTGCCGCCGTGCCTCTAAAAGCGGAATTCGCTCACGGAAATGAGGGAATGCACCTCTACGGGATCGATACGCCGGAATTGGAGGGGGCAAAGGTCGTTGTTCGGCTCACACAGCTTCGCGCGCATTGCAAGCCGGCACTGGAGATGCCTGCGAACCAGAACATGTCCGCCTGTTGCGGGACCTCGCCACAGTCTCAATGCTGCGGCTAAGTTGTAACGAGCTAGATCTAAGGTTCGTCCCGGCGCGTTCGTTTGCCGTCTGCGCCGGGTCAGGATTCAGAGAGTTTTGATATACTCCAGAAGCGCGTCGAGCTGTTCCGGATTGTCCCTGAAAAATCGTGTGCTGTATTCGTGACCGGTGTTGCTGTTTCCGGGCAGCGAGGTGTCGACCACGAAACCACCGGCGTCAATGAAGCCAAGCGTTTCGGGATCGTAGGTCCTGCTGCCGACTTCAAAAGCCTTTTGGCGACACAGACGTTGGCCTGTATCCGCGTCTATTTCTCCGCCCGTTTCAGGGCAATCCGCCGGCAACATAAGTTGACGCATTGTTCTGATTGAACCGTTGTGCAGATAAGGGGCTGTTGCCCAAATGCCGTTCAATGGCCTGGCCTTATAGACAAACAGTCGTTGCCGGGCTGCCTCCGCTTCTGCGGCAGATGTATCTTCTCCTGTCGAGGGATCGCTTCGTCTCAGAATCTCGCGGATCTTCGACCGGAGGATACCGTTGCGGGAAATGTCGAGACCCTGTACCCAGTCGATCAGATTGTCGCGTTCCGCCTCCTCGATGGCGTCTATCAGGATGCGGATGCGCTTCAGATTGCTCGCATCCTGTGCTTCAACAAGGCGGGCCTGAACGCGCTCGAGAAACGCGCGCCGTTCTTCCGGCTGACCTAGCATGATGGCATCTAGGGTGTTCTTGGGGTCGTTGAGAACCTTGTTGACGATCACGCCGCGCACCGCATAACTGACAAGCTCTGCACCGCCGCCCTGGGAAGAGAAACGGTGTTTGTCGGTCAATGGAAACGTCAGTGGAAGAAAAGCTTTTACCTGTCCGTTGATTTCTTCAGAGATGGGATAGACCTGACCCAAAAAGTTACCGGCCATCTGGGCATCGGTCCCGAGCTTCTCGATTGAAATGCGTTCTGCCTCGATGCGCCGGTTTGGATCGTCGCGTTTGAAGGCCGTGGTCAGTTCGGTGTTGTCCAGTCGGCCGTCATGGCATTCAAGGCAACGTTGCTCGTAGAGTGCCTTGCCGCGCTCGACCATGGAGGGTCCGTTGCCGGCTGCTGGCTGAGAATTGATCTTGCCCAGAACGTTTTCTGGCCATTCTGGAGACTGCAAATCCCAGAGCAGGGCTTCCAATTTATAAAGACCGTCCGCCTTGATCGAAGAGGCGTGGCCGATGCAGATCGTGTTGTCGAGCCCGCCCCATATGCTCTTCCAAACCTGTGCCAGTCTGCCCAGGAAACCGGTATCTTCAGCCAGGCATTCTGAAAGCTTGCCGTCGATCGGGTTATAATCCAGGCCCCCGAATACGCCCAGAACTTCGCCGACATTCCGGCCCAGTGCACCCGCTCCTTCGTTGGCCACGCTCGCGTTCCACTGGACGAAATCGTGCTGTGGCGTATCCCAAATGAAGGGGTAGCTGACCGGTGCGTTCGCGCGCTTGCCGCTTGTATCGTCCAGGCCTTGCGCGGAAACCGACACGGCATTGAAGATAGCGCCAATGGCGTCGAGCCGGGAAAATCCGTACTCATGGTCTCCCTTGTTCAGCTCATTCCAGGCTGAACGTGTTTGTGCGAGTTCGGCGAGTTGCTGCTTCAGCGCAGTCTTATCGCCTGCTGTCGTTGCCGGGTGGCCGAGGACTTTTTCAGCAAAGCGTTCGAACCTGGCCTCATCTTCAACGGTTGCTGTAAGTGCGTCCTCCAAAGACCACATAAAGCCTTCGAAATCGGCCATTGCAGGCGCGCCGTCAATCAGGAGCTTCTTGCCGTTGAATTCAACCTGTCCGGTGTGGCAGGCGGCGCATGTCAGTCCGAGCCATTCGGTTGAAACCGGCGCAAGAGGGTCATCTTTGGCAACCTTGTCGCGGGTGAAGCCGATGGGCAGTCCATCGGGATTAAGGGCTGTTGGTTTCTGTGGCAAGTACCGGAAAGTGTCCAAGTGACTGCTGTCGGAAAATGCCTCCTGTGTGCCTGCCTGTTCAAGCGCCAGGAACCAGCTGTACGGCATGACCCTGGACCCCTGCGGCGTAAACCAGAACTCCTGCTGCTCCTGTGCATCCCAGTTCTGGCAAAGGGTAATCTCGCCATCGAAGGCCCCGTCAAAACTTGCGGGAACGCATTCGTCTGCTGATATTGGTGTTGCAAGGCCGGTTGTGGCAAATGATATGATCAATAAGCTGAAAATCTTGAGTATTTTCATTGTATGTTCTCCAACTAAACTTGGAAATACAATTAAAAGATGTATTAGGTTGTGTAAAAAATATATGTAATTACGTTAGGTCAGCTTATCTTTTGTGTCAATGAATTGAGACTTGTTGACTTCCTTCTGTAGTTTATTTGCAAGAATGGCTGCCTCAACTGCAGCGGCCTATCATTGGTAAGCTAGAGGTTGTTCTTTCTTGTGCCGAAAGCGACTTTTAATTGTTGCTTGGTATTGCCCTTCATTCTGGTCGATGTCGTCGCTACGGGTTGCCGGGGCAGCAAGTTCGGGTCAGGTTTCCCAGGGAGGACTTTTCCCAATTTTTTCAAGAAGAAAGTCGATGAAAATTCTGACTTTTGGAGTGAGGACGTTGGCCTTGGGGTAGACCAGCCAGAGCACCGTCCGGTCATCAACTTCATAGTCGGGCAAAACCCTTACAAGCGTGCCGTTTGCCAGTTCGCGATAAACGCTCCAGAGGGAATTTGCGGAAATGCCTGCACCGCCAAGCGTTGCAATCTTCTGACTGAGGCCATCGTCGATCGTCAATCTGGATGTTGCAACCGCAGGATCAAAGTGCCCGGTTTCACCGGATTTGCAGACAAGCTTTCTTGCCGATTGATGCCTGAAGGCAAGCAGTTTGTGTGCCTTCAGATCCTCGGGGTGGTGTGGCGTTCCATGTTCGGCGAGATACTCCGGCGATGCACACAAGAGGCGCGTGTCGTTTGCAAGTTTGCGTGCCTTTAAACTGCTGTCTTCGAGAGCACTGTTGCGCAGAGCAAGATCAAAACTCCCGTCGATCAGATCAAACGGAGTGTCTGAGAGCCTCAAATCGAGGTTGAGGCCGGGATGCCGGTCCAGCAATTCTGGCAGGAGTGGCATGATATAGAGTTGAGAAAACGTGCTGGGGGCTGCAAATCTGAGTGTTCCGGCAACATCCTGACGTGTCAGGCCTAGAGCGGCTCTGGCCGCGTCCTCCTGCGCCAGGATTTCCCGTGCATAAGGCAAAAACTCCGCACCTTGCAGCGAAAGCGAGACCTTGCGGGTTGAGCGGTGCAGCAAGTCTGCCCCCAGGCTCATTTCCAGTTTGGCAAGTTTGCTGCTTGCGACAGCCGGTGCCATGCCGAGTTGCCGTCCGGCAGCGCTGATATTCAACTTGTCTGCCGCGAGAACGAACAAGCGAAGGCTTTGCGTGTCCATCTATTATATCCAAAAAACGAATTATGAAACTAGAAATAGCATTCTTATATATTTTTTGAAGATATTTATTTTCTCGTCAGCACCAAACGGGGCGTCGCAAGCCCAGCGCAATTGTCGGGCCCGGTTGGATAAGAAACTGACACCAAGGAACCAATTCAGTGGCCTATTTTTCCGTACTCGCCGTCACACCAACCAGCGAAGACTGGATACCAGACTACATTGCTCCGGCTAACAAACTCGTTGCGAAACATGGCGGCAAATATCTTGCCCGAACCGCAAAACATGAGCAGCTTGAAGGAAAGACCCAGTCCTCAGCACTGCGCATTGTTATCGAGTGGCCTTCCAGGGATGCTGCGGTCAATTTCATGAACGATCCGGAGTATGTGCCGCATCTTAAAGCCAGGACTGCGGGTTCCGAGAGTTTCCACTTTCTGATCGAAGGCAAGGACGATCTCGCGTCCTGAACGGCGATAAAACGGCGATCCGCCGCCCACCACTCCAAAAACTTTTCTGCATGCTCTAGTTAGGGGCTTCATTATGCACGTCGAAGCAAGCGTGAACTATCACGTTACCGCGCCTGGTCGTCAGGCATTCCACATTGACGCAGGCGGTGTTGAAGGCAAGTTGCTGTCGCCTGTTTTGGTTCCCACCAGTGTTTCGGTGCTGGATCTTCGCGACGGTCAAACCACTGTCGATTTTCAAAACGACAGCGTCGTGTTTGTCGACAGCCCCTCATCTGTTGTTGACTTCGGTGCGGACGGAGGCTGGAAACCGGAATACGACCTGCATCTGACTGAATTGTTGAAAGAACAAATTGGTGCAGAAGACGTTCTAGTATTCGACCACACCGTGCGCGTGGATGATCCTGCGTCGGGTCGCAAGCCTGCCCGGAATGTTCACAGTGACTATAGTGAAACAGGTGCGCGTCAACGCCTTGTCGACCTTGTTGGCAAAACCGAAGCCGAAGTCTGGGAAGAGGGGCACTTCGGTTTTGTGAATGTCTGGCGGCCCGTCAAGGCGCCAATCATGAGCGCACCATTGGGATTTGTGCGTCCTCGCTCAGTCGCAAAAGAAGACTGGGTACTGCTTGATCTGATCTATCCAGACAGAACCGGTCAGATCATGGGGCTGGTAAATGCTGCCGGTCATGAATGGGTCTATCTGTCTCGCATGAGGCCCGACGAAGTCGCGATCTTCAACATCTTTGACAACAAAGGCCTGGCATCGATTGCCCATAGCGCTCTCGACAGGGTTGAAAACGGTGGTTTGGGCAGTGTGCGCATGAGCATCGAGAGCCGAACACTTGTGCGGTACGCAGACCGCAACAAATGACCGAAGCTGGCTGTTGCCGGCAAGAACAACGCTGTGAACCGCAGGCGGCAAACCCCGTCTTGTTTCGCACGCCCGAGGAGAGATGCCAAAATGCTCGAAAATGTTGAAAACCAAGGCTTCTTGTCCATCAATCGGGCTTACAACAGCACTTTCGTACCTGAACATCTCAGCCTCGGCCTGGTTGTTCCATTGGAGAATTATGGCAACAAGGCAGTGCCGGACCTGGAACGTCACCTTGAGAGGGTGCAGCTTGCAGAAAGTCTTGGTTTTTCTGCGGTGTGGCTTCGAGACGTTCCGTTCAACGTGCCTTCGTTCGGAGACGCAGGCCAGCTTTTCGACCCGTTTGTCTATCTTGGATACCTGGCAGCTGCCACCGACAGGATAGCGCTTGGAGTCGCCAGTGTTGTACTGCCATTGCGTCATCCTGCCCATGTCGCCAAAGCCGCTGCCAGCGCGGATGTTCTGTCCGGCGGCCGGCTGTTGCTTGGCATTGCCTCCGGTGACAGGCCGGAGGAATACCCGGCCCTGAACCTGCCATTTGCCGAACGCGGAGCATCTTTCCGCGAAAGCTATGCCTATGTCCGCCAAATGGCGACCAGGATGCCTTCCTTTGGCAATGCTTATGGCGCCCCAGGCGGTGGTATGGACATGCTTCCCAAACCAAAGGCGGGTCGGTTGCCTATGCTGATCACTGGTGGAAGTCAGCAAAGCCCGGAGTGGCTCGCAGAGAACGGAGACGGTTGGATGACATATCCACGCGGTCTCGATGCCCAGGCAAGAGTTATTGCCGGTTGGCGTCAACGGGTTCTGGAACTGAGCACTTACGACAAGCCGGTCATGCAGCCGCTTTATGTTGATCTGACGCAGTCAGAAGACGAGTCGCCACGACCAATTCATCTGGGATTTCGGATTGGGATCCCGGATCTGAAACAATACCTCAAGTCACTTCAGGCAATCGGTATCAACCATGTTGCCCTCAATTTGCGGTTCAATGGCGCGGACATTGAGACCACGCTGCACCGTCTTGCAGACGGTTTGTTGCCTGAATTCGGACGTTAAGGAGACAAAGATGAGCAAAACAATTCTGATTACAGGTTCGACCGATGGTATTGGACTTGAAACTGCGAAGCGGCTTCGAGAGAAGGGCCACAACGTCCTCTTGCATGGACGAAATCCTGAAAAGCTTGAAGTTGCCAAGTCGGCGCTCTCGGCAATGTCCGGCGCGGGTGAAATATCGGGTTATCTTGCAGATTTGTCGCGACTCGAAGACGTTCAAAGGCTGGCAGACGAACTTGCCGAAAATCACGACCATCTGGATGTTCTGATCAACAATGCAGGTGTCTTGCGGAGCCCTCGTGACAGAACGGAGGAGGGTCTCGACGTCCGATTCGTTGTCAATCTCTTTGCCCCGTATCTGCTGACCAAGTGCCTTCGGCCGCTCATGGATGGCAAAAGCAGAGTGATCAATCTGTCGTCGGCGGCTCAGGCACCTGTCAGTCTCGATGCGTTGTCCGGACGTGAACAGTTGTCTGCAATGGATGCATATGCCCAAAGCAAGCTCGCCTTGACCATGTGGTCGCAGCACATTGGAAAGGAGCGCGGAGCAAGGGAACCGGTCGTGATTGCTGTTAATCCGGGGTCTTTGCTGGCGAGCAAAATGGTCAAAGAGGGCTTTGGCGTTGCCGGCAACGATATCGGTATCGGCGCTGACATTCTGATCCGTGCTGCCTTGTCGGAGGAGTTCGCCGGTGCGTCGGGACAATATTTCGACAATGACTCTGGCCGGTTTGCTGCGCCCCATCCCGACGGGCTAAAGAAGGCCAAGATCGAAGCATTGATGGCCGTATTGCAAGACTTGGTTCCTCTAAAGTCCTGACCTAAAACCTAAATTGATGATTTCAAAGGCCTCAGTTTCCTGTGGCCTTTGGAAAGCTCGGTACCATTGACATGGCAGTAAAAACTATATAACTAGAAATATAGTTATATTGATGAGGTCGATATGGAACCGGAAGTTGTTGCACAAGGCTTTGCGGCGCTGGGCTCTGAAGCCCGGCTGCAGGTGGTTTTGACGCTGGTGAAAGCTGGGCAGAGCGGTTTGAGCGTGGGGGACATTCAGTCCCGGACAGGGATGGCTGCGTCAACTCTCGCGCATCACTTGAAGTTTCTGTCTTCCGCAGGATTGGTACTGCAGGAAAAAGACGGGCGCACAGTGATCAACCGTGCCGCCTTTGATCATCTGGAGAACCTTGCAGGTTATATTCTGAAGGAATGTTGTGCAGATGAAGCTGTTTGCGATGAGCCCCGCATGGCAAGGCGGGCGGCGAATGTCTGATACTGCAAACAATCTTCAGGCGTCGCAAGACGCGGCAGAGGCAAGCTGTTGTCCCCCAAAAGCTGACAACAGCAAGGCGCTAATGTCTCAATGGACATGGAAATCCTTTCCCGGTCGAAACTACGTCCTATCGACCTGGATGATTGTGATCGCCGGTCCACTTATGGTCTTGGTGTTTGACAGCGGCCAGTTTGTTCCGTTCGTCAGTTTTGCCGTTTCCGCCTTTGGTGGCACGTTGCCATATATTGCCTTCGCCGTTGCACTGATTGCATGGCTCAAGGCCGCCGGGGCCGAGGCCTATGTTGGACGGGCATTTGAGGGCCGCGAAACACAAGCCATTTTCCTGGCAGCTCTTTTCGGCGGGCTCGCGCCGTTTTGTTCGTGCGAAGTCATTCCATTTATTGCCGGATTGCTGGCGGTCGGCGCGCCGCTTTCCGCAATTATGGCGTTCTGGTTGTCATCGCCGCTGATTGATCCGCCAACGCTGCTTATCACCGCGGGTGCGCTCGGATGGTCTTTCGCCATCGGAAAGGCGGTGTTCGCGGTCACGCTCGGTCTGTTTGGCGGTTTTCTGGTGTCGGTGTTGTTGAAAATGGGTGTCTTTGCCAGCCCGGTGAAATCCGGTTCCATGGCGGGCGGCTGCGGCTGCGGCGCTTCGCCCTTGACTGGCCGCCCGGTGTGGCGGTTCTGGGGGAGACGGAGCGCCGGCAAAAATTCGCGGACGAGCTCAAGAACAATGCCCTTTTCCTGATCAAGTGGCTTGCACTTGCCTATGTGCTCGAGGCTGCGTTGGTCACCTATGTTCCAGCCGATCTGATTGCAGGTATCGTTGGAGGAACAGGACTTGGTTCTATCGTGATTTCGGCACTTGTCGGCATGCCCGCCTACCTGAACAGCTATGTGGCGCCACCATTGCTTGCCGGGCTGATGGATCAGGGCATGAGCGCGGGGGCGGCAATGGCTTTCATGATCGCCGGCGCTGTCAGTTCCATTCCGGCAATGGCAGCGGTCTGGTCGCTGGTCAAGCCTCCGGTCTTTGCAATGTATCTTGGGCTTGGATTTGTCGGAGCGGTTCTTTCAGGGCTTGTCTTTCAGCTTGTTTGAGGTCGCTATGCGAACACATGTCTCGATTGTTGTTGAACCACACCAGGATGCAACAAGGCAGTTGCTTGTCCCAACCGGACTGCCGACGCCGCACCAGATGCCAGTGCATTTCGATGTATCCGGAGCTACCTTCGCGCTAACGGGTGAAAACACGACTGGTCAGATGGCGGCGTTGGTGACACCTGTTGCTGGCCAAGTGGTCGAAATTCGTTATGTCTTTTCTGAAGCGGGACCCGGCTATCCGGACTCGATTTTTGTCCCGCATCGAAATCGCTTCACTGTGGCGGCTGAGGCGCTGGTGTTCGATGCCATCAACATCTCGGAAGCTCAGCCTGACGAGCACACCGCGATCCAGGCCCTGGTCAATGCCGCGGCAGAGAAATTCCGATATGCGCACCCGCAGGTGCGGTTCAACGATGGTTGCGATGAGGTTCCCTATCTGGCGTGTGGAACGAGCGAGGGCTCCTGTGTTGACATCAACACCTACTTGATCGCCTCATTGAGAGCCGCAGGATTTGAGGCGGCCTATGTCACCGGTTATTTCTTCCCGGAAGAAAAGAGCGGCTGCTGCAGTGACATGCATTGCTGGGTTGTGACCCGGCATGACGGTGTCGTGCTGGAATGGGATATTGCCCATCATCTGAAGATGGGGACACGGGACATCTGTTGTGGGCTCAATCCAAAACCAGGCGACCGGGTCGCGGTTGCGCATTCCATGGGGCTCACATTTCCCGAACTCGGTATTGAATGCGAAAAACTGATCGCAGAGCCAGCCTGGGTCAACCAAGCCGGTCATTTGGAAGCCGCTGAAGTGACGATCCGGCGCAAGATTGTCAGCGCTTCTGACAAATTTGCTTAATCGCCACTGTGATCGAGAGACAAAGCCTGACCAAAATCCTGTTGTGATTATGCCTGTGTGATTGGAGCAGAAGAGTTCTTGCGCCCTGGGCTTCGCCCGTTAGTCTGACAGAACAGATTTCAGGATTCTCTCATGACCATTCTCATTGTCGGGGCCGGAATTTCCGGTCTTTCCACCGCCTGGGCGCTGACGAAGCGCGGCGTGCCCGTGACCTTGCTGGAGCAGGGCTCAATTCCGAATCCGTTGTCGGCATCCGGCGACCAACACCGCATCATTCGGCGTGCCTATGGCGGGCAGGGGGGATATCAGCGCAGGATCGACAATGCTTATGCTGCCTGGGATGAGATGTGGCTCGATCTCGATGCCAAGCACTTGGTGGAAACAGGCTTCATGCTGCTCTCGCAGGAGCCGGGAGATGGCGGCGATGTCTATCGGGAAGGGCTCGTAGAAGGAGGGTATCCCTTCGAAGATTTGAGCCCCGAAGAAACGGCAGACCGCTTTCCTTTTGTTGATCCGACAACGATCCGCTTCGGCGCCTTGAGCGCGGAAGGTGGTGTATTGCTTTGCCAGAAAATCGCTGACGGCCTCAGAGACTGGTTGCGTAAGGCCGGTGCTGACTTGCGGGAGAATACCAAGGTTCATGCTGTGGATGCGGAGGCAGGATCCGTGACGCTCGCCGATGGTAGTGTGCTGACTGGCGAGCACGTCATCGTAACAGCGGGCGCCTGGACACTGGGCCTGTTCCCGAAACTCGCGGCCCAATTGACTACGTATCGGACAGCCGTCGTTTACCTGACGCCCCCGGAAGACCTGCAAGAAGCATGGTCCCAGGCCCCGACAATTCTTGATCCGGGCGGCCCGATTGACGGATATGTTCTGCCACCGGTACCCGGCACGGGTCTGAAATTCGGCGCAGGAATACACAAATATCAGGCGGGGCCCGATCAGGACCGTGTTGCCTCTGCGGGTGAAGGTGAGAATTTGCGTAATCACTTTTCACCACCGTTTGCACGCATCGGGGAATACCGCGTGGATGATGTTGTCACCTGCGCCTATACCTTCACGGCCGATGAGCATTTTTTCGTGACTTCGCAGGAGAAGGCAACCGTTGTGTCGGCGTGTTCTGGGCACGGCTACAAGTTTGGTGCCGTCGTAGGGCAAAAACTTGCAGAAGGTGTCACTGGGGGAGACCTTGAGAGCACACGGAGGTGGCTGGAAGCGCGTGACTGAAGTTGTCGCGATGGCGCGGCAATGGACCGTCAGGAAAGCGCTGCAGCAACTGCTCCGCCTTCAGCGGCGGACTATCGTATGCCGATCGAGTTTCGCGTCCTGCCGAGTGCATTTGACGTGATCCTGCGTACGTAATCGCGTCGGTTCCGTTTTTGGATGTCGTAGATGCACAGCAATTGCTCAGTGCTTTACGGTCTGCACTTTTAAGTTGTTTCAAATAAAAACTCTCGCAAAATTCAATTGCTTCCTACGCCACATTAGCAAAACTGTAATCTTCAACAGTTTTGCTATCTAAATAGGTTGGCATTTGATCCAATAACATAACCGTGTTCTATCGCCTATTTAGAGTTTTAGTAAAATTTAACTAATGTAAGTAATATTTAAAGCAGATATCGGGGAAGTAGTGCCCCGTGGAAGACATTTCTATTCAGATTTGTGGACTTGGCTCGGGGGAGCTCATGAAACCATCAGGTCAATCTAAGTTTTCGTGGAACAGCAACAAAGGTTTTGGATTGCTGGGCCGACTGCGCATTGGAATGCGTATCAATCTGCTGGTGTTGCTTACACTCGTTGCGACCGGAGCTTTCGGCATCACGTATTTGGCCGGACGAACGCTGACCGGACAGTCCTTGGACAACAAGGATCAATACGCAAAACTCTATGAACTCGTTCAGGCCGTCGAAATCGGCGCACTTCAAATGCGGCGGAGCGAAAAAGACTTCCTGTTGAGGCGCGATACCAAATATATCGGCAAGTACGATGCGGCAGTTGCGAAAGTCAATTCAGCGCTCACGGACATGGCTCAAACTGTTGCCTCGGCCGCTGTTACGGAAAATGTCGCAAACCTAGAGAGTGACGTGGCCCGGCACGCTGCACAGTTCCACAAGGTAGCCGCTCTTCATCAGACCATCGGGCTGAATGAAAAGGAAGGCCTTGAAGGCGAATTGAGGCAGGCCGTTCATCAGGTCGAGGAAAAACTTAAGTCCGCGGAAATGGACGCGCTGACCGTCAAGATGCTGATGATGCGCCGGCACGAAAAGGATTTCATGCTTCGCGGCAAGGAAAAATATATCGGGCGCATCGACAAAAGGCGGGAGGAGTATGACCTTCTGCTCAAGGAAGCTGCATTGCCTGCAGACCTGACGAGCGAACTCTCAAGCCTGATGGATGCATATCAGAGCGGTTTCAAGGCCTATGCCGAAACAGCGATGGTCCTCCAGCCGGAGACGAAACAGCTTAGTCAGATTTTTGCAGACATGCAGCCGGACTTTGCAAAGATCCAGGAAGTTTCCGCCAATGGTCAGCTCGCTGCGAACGAACACTTCAGTGCGACGATGCTCAATACGGATCGGACATTTTTGATCACAGGGGCAGGCATCCTGGCTTCTGTGATCTTCCTGGGACTTTTTATCGGTCGAAGCATCACGACACCCATAAATCAATTGAACAACTCGATGAAAGCGTTGGCGGAAGGCGATGTTGACGCGAATATTCCGCTAACCGGAACAAAGACGGAAATCGGCGAAATGGCCGATACCGTACAGATCTTCAAGACAACGTCCGTTGAACGGATTGCGCTCATGAGCGAAAGCGAAGCCGAGCAGCAAGCGCGTGCAGAGCGGCAGGGGAAAGTCGACGACCTCATTGCCGACTTCCGGCATACGGTTCTGGGTGTGCTTGATGCAGTCAACACAGAAAACAGAGAAATGGAAGTTGCTGCCGGCACCCTGTCTTCAATCGCAACCCAGACAACGTCACAGGCGGACAGCGTTGCCAACGCCTCAAAAGATGCCTCGACCAATGTTCAGGCGGTTGCAGTTGCAGCAGAAACTCTGTCTGAATCAATCGGCGAAATTTCCAGGCAGGTTAGCCAGACCAAGAACATAGTGGTCAAGGCGACCGATGCCACAATCGAGACGGACACAAAGATCGCCGGCCTTGCAGATTCTGCGGTCAAGATCGGTGAGGTCATCCTGTTGATTCAGGGGATCGCCGAACAGACCAACCTGCTTGCACTCAACGCGACCATCGAGGCCGCCCGTGCCGGTGAGGCAGGTAAGGGGTTCGCCGTGGTTGCTTCGGAAGTCAAGGAACTGGCAACACAGACGGCCAAGGCGACTGAGGCGATCTCCACGCAGATAACCGACATTCAGCGGGAGACCGAAAGTTCCGTCGACGCCATTCGCGGAATTGCCGAGACCATGCGTGAAGTGTCTTCAGCGACCGAGGCAATTTCGGCCGCCGTTGAAGAGCAAGGGGCATCGACATCCGAGATTACCAACAATGTGCAATCGGCTGCCACTGGTTCCAGCGAAGTTTCTGAGAACATTGTCGGTGTTCGGCAGGCAGCTGACGAAAGCCAGGCCTCGGTGGAACGCGTGCTTGCGGCAGCCAACGGCGTGTCGGACAACTCCGAACAGCTCCGTCACGTGATCGATGAATTTCTTGGAGACGTTGCCGCGGCCTAGTCGCGCCGACGCGCTCAAGAAAAGCGGACAATAAGTTCTAGGTTTTCCATTCGGGGGCGCGTCCAAACCGGGCTGCGCCCCCGAAATCTGTTCCGCAATGTGTCAGGCCTTTCTACGGCCTTCCTCAACGGCATCCAGAATGAATTTGGGCAAAGCAAAGGCCGCTGCATGGACCTCCGGCGTGTAGTAGCGGGTCTCAAAGCCGGCGGCCTTGAAACGCTCTTCAAGAACCGAAATGGCTTGACGGCGCAGGTCCTGATTGTCGGAAGCCCATCCAAGTGTCATGTGCCCGCCGAAATAGGTTGGAATTGCCGCAATATAGGCAGCTGCATCCTTGAAGATGCGCGAGAACCGCTCAACGCTGGTGACAAGTTCCTCTTTCTGAAGAAAGGGAACGCCGTTTTGCGTCACAAGTACGCCGCCAGGTGTCAGCATACGGTGAATGTTCCGGTAAAACTCTTCGGAAAAAAGAACGGCACCCGGACCATGCGGGTCGGTGCTGTCAACGATGACCACGTCGAAACGGCGGTCCGTTTCCGCAGCGAATTTCATTCCGTCCGCAATGACGAGTTCAAAGCGAGTGTCTTCCAGAACGCCTTGGTTAAAGTCCGCGAAATGCTGCTTTGAGAACTCAACTACAGAAGCGTCGATTTCCACCTGGACCAGGCTTTCAACGCTATTATGTTTGAGAACCTCCTCGGCAAGACCGCAATCCCCACCACCCACGATCAGAACGTTCCGGGCGGCACCATGAGCCAGGATCGGCACATGAGACATCATCTCGTGGTAGATGAATTCGTCCGCCGTAGTGACCTGGGTCACCCCGTCCAGCATGAGAACCTTGCCGAAGACAGGATTGGAAAAGAGCACCAGATCCTGGTGCTCCGTTTTTTCCTGATAGAGGATTTGCGTGCAGCTGTAGCTGACCTGAACCCCTGGATAAAGGGTCTCGTTGAAAATCAACCCGTCGCTCATTCCGCTGCTTCCAATGTGTGAGGCTTAGACAACAGATTGGCGACTTCGCGCCCGCGCAACAGCTCTGAGACTGCCGTTTTGCCGGGATTGAAAGCCCTGCGTAGAACCTCAACGCATTTTTCGGGTTGAGCATCGCCGCACATGAAGACGTCGAAAGCTGCGTATCCGGCTTCCGGCCAGGTATGGACCGAAATATGGCTTTCCGCGAGCACGGCAACACCTGAAACACCCGTCGGTTCGAACGGATGCAGATGGATGTGAAGCAGCGTTGCGCCGGCTTCATCAACACATGTCCGCAACGCTTCTTCAACATGTTGCAGATCGTCGAGCCGTTCGGCATCGTAAAGGTCAATTATCAAATGCGCACCAGCGCAGTGGACCCCTTGCTTCTCGATGAAGTGATCCAGGCGATCATCCGCATATACAGCGGTGGCCGCAGTCGAAACGTTTTCTTCCTTCTGGGTGGTGCTTCTTGGCTCGGCAACGCTCAACGCGTCTTCTTCTACACGAGCCGCCAAGTCCATCCCCAGTTCGAAGAGGGCGTTGCTTTCCATGTCGCTCTCCCAAACCAGCAGATGTACCCGGTGATTTTCCGGAGCGCACTCCTTACAGAAAACGCTGTTTAATCTCAATGGGGTATGTAAGATTTTTTCTAAAAAACTGCAACGCAGCTATGACTTGACTGCGTATCTGACAAAATCAAAGCAAATCGTTTCGTCAAATGAGAGACTTAGCCGTGACCCTGAAAATTCGAAGTCTGACCGGTAACGACCTGAAAGACGCCCTCGATGCGCTTGCCGATCTGCGAATTTCGGTCTTTCGCGATTGGCCGTATCTTTATGACGGTTCTCTGGAATTTGAAGCTCGGTATTTGCACCGTTACGGTGAAACAGGCGGCGCTGTTATCGTCGGCGCCTATGATGGCAGCAAACTTGTCGGAGCCGCAACGGGCGAACCTCTTGGCGATGAACTCCATGAATTCCGTGCTCCATTGGAGGAACGTGGATATGATGTTGCCAGGATCTTTTACTTGGCGGAATCAGTGCTGGACCCGCGTTATCGAGGGCAGGGGATCGGACATCGATTTTTTGATGAACGCGAAGCGCATGCGCGCCGGCTTGGTTATTCAGAGGCCGTATTTTGCGCCGTAATTCGCCCGGACGACCATCCCATGAAACCGGCGGACTATCGTCCACTCGATCCATTCTGGCGCAAACGTGGATATCAAAAACTCGACGGTGTTCAGGTGCGATTTCCCTGGCAGGACCTTGGTGATGAAAAGGAAACCGAAAAACCGATGCAGGTTTGGTTCCGCACGCTTTGATTGCCATTTCAATACGGCAGTCCTTGTGAACAAAGGCAGGTTGCCTTCAATTCCGATGCCATCGCATTGAGTCTGTATTGCAGTTGCTTTCCAGTGTTTCGCAGCGAACCTGGTTGTTTACATGATCGAGCGGGATGCATCGCGAACGTTTTGTGTCGCAGCGTTGATCTGTGCGGTAGCTGCGGAAATGCTTTGCATGTTGTTCGTGATAAGCTCGACACCCTGAGCTGCCGAATGCATGTTCGACGATATGTCATTGGTGACAGTGTTCTGTTCTTCAACCGCCGTTGAGATGCTTGTTGCGATCTCGCCAATCTTCCGGATCACCGACATGATTGCTTCAATTGCATCGACGGCCTGTCCCGTCGTCTGCTGGACAGAATTGACTTGTGCAGAAATCTCTTCCGTCGCCTTGCTGGTCTGCGATGCAAGGCTCTTGACCTCAGATGCAACAACGGCAAAACCCTTGCCGGCTTCACCTGCTCTGGCAGCTTCGATTGTCGCATTGAGAGCCAGAAGATTGGTCTGGTCGGCAATGCCGTCGATCAGTTCGATAACCGAGCCAATCGTCTTGGCATCTTCAGATAGGCCCGACATGATTTCACTTGACTGTTCCGCCTGATTGACTGCGCTTTCGGAAACCTCAAGGGCAGTTTGCACCTGGCGGCTGATTTCCTGGATGGAGGCAACCAGTTCTTCGGCTGCTGCCGCGACAGTCTGAACGCTGGAGGATGTCTGCTGAGATGCGGATGCCGAATTCGTTGCCTGCTCGGCGGCTTCCGAAATCGAATTGCCGATCTCCGTGAGGTCCACATCTATCTTCTGTTGGATATCAGCGCGGCGCTCGCGTTCCTGCACCTGTGCGGTGATGTCGGTAGCAAACTTCACCACCTTGAATGGACGCCCTGCTGCGTCAAGGATCGGGTTATAGGTGGCCTGTATCCAGATTTCGCGGCCGCCCTTGGCAAAGCGTTTGAACTCACCCGCCTTGAACTGTCCCGTGCCCAATTCTTCCCAGAAGGTCGCGTATTCAGAGCTTCGGCGATACTCCGGATCGACGAAGATGGAATGATGCTGGCCTACAATTTCATCCAGAGTGTATCCGACGGCCCCAGTGAAATTGTCATTTGCATCCGTGATAGTGCCATCGAGTTCGAAGTGGATGACCGCCTGCGAGCGATTGATCGCATCAACCTGTCCTTCGAAATCAGCACTGCGCACCTTCCGTGTTGTGATGTCGGATGCGATCTTGACGACTTTCACAACCTTGCCAGCACGATTGAAGACCGGGTTATAGGCGGCCTGGATCCAGACCTCGTTGCCACCTTTGTCGTAGCGCAGAAATTCTTCTGACTTGAATTCGCCCTTGGCAAGGTCTTGCCAGAAGTCGTGGTATTCCTGGCTGTCGGCAAAATCTGGATCAACAAAGAGACGATGGTGTTGGCCCTGAACTTCAGTCAGCGCGTATCCCATTGCGTCCAGGAAGTTCTGGTTCGCTGTCAAAATTGTGCCGTCCGGCCGGAATTCGATCATGGCCTGTGACCGGCTGAACGCGTTCAGAACAGGCTGAGCTGAGCTCCAATTGACGATCGACATGCGAATCCCCTTACGCAGATGACGTTTCAGCAATTTCGCTAAGATTGAAGGAAAAAAATAAAAACACATTAATACGCAGACTATCTTCCGCTAGATCACATGAAGCGAAATAAATTTTGGAGATATAAGCGATTTTACTTAATGCAACTTTAGATTTAGTCTTTAGATCTATTCATTTCTTGTCGCGATGACTGGCAGTTCTAAAGCATATATGTCTTCGTTGGCCGAGTGTGATTGAGCAAAATTACCACAATTCAGGAGTGTTATTGTTTGTTTGTGAACTGACCGTGGCTTGCACGACGTTGTGCTAAGCATTGTCAAAGAAAACCTGACTTGGATTTGTCGCCGGAATTGAATGCGGCTTTCCAAATATTGAAAAATTGGCGATATTTTTCAATATTCGGTTCGACTTCTCATAGGTCGATCTGCCGAATACATGCGTTTTTTTAAAATTTGAGCGCGCTGATAGCAGGTTCTTCACCGCTGATTTGATCTCAAATGCTCTTGTAAGATCCAAGTCAGCGGTGAAAGAGGATTGCTTCAGGCTGGTCTCAATTGCCCGCCTCTGTGTCGATCTCCCAGCGAATTGTGACATCGGCGCTGATGGTGGTTTCACCCGCTTCGATCGGAACTGCAGCTGAGGCCATCATACTCTCTGCCCGCATCATCAAAGGTTGCGGCATCTGGGTAGAGGTTTCGGTGATGAACAGAATATTGCCAAGTCCAACGCCGGCAGCAGCAGCAAAAATCTCAGCCTTGTGTCGCGCATTTTCAACCGCCTTCTTTCGAGCCTCATCGAGCTTTTCATTCGGGTCGCTCACTTCGAACCGAATGCTATCGACTGAATTCGCGCCATTTTCAACCACAAGCGTCAGCAGGCCACCCAGTTTGGCCAAATCGCGAACGTTGACCTCGACACCGTTGCGGATTTCATATCCGATGATATTCGGCTGGCGTCCCGAGCTGCTGTTGGACTGCTCGTAACGCGGATAGATACCAAATCCCCGGGTCTGGATGTCCTTTGCTTCAATACCCTGGTTTTTAATGGCATCGATAACCTTGCTGATGGCGGACGAGTTTTCAGCCAAGGCGTCTTCGGCTGTTTTGGCCGTTGTGACCACGTTTGCGGTGATGACCGCCATGTCGGGTGCCACTGCAACGGAGCCGCGGCCCTGCATGGTGATATTGCCGGTTTGAACGGCATGAGCTTCCTCAGCAGAAGCGGAGCTGGATGCAAGCGGTGCCGCGACGAGCATCGTTGCGAGCACCAGCTCGCGGAAGAAAGATACAGACCGGCGAGAAGCCGGTATTAAAAGGGAGGTCATGAAAAAGTGTCCTTTCTGAAACATCCGATTGGCGGCGATATGGCTCTTTATTGCGGCCTGGATGAGGCTAACCGGTTCATGTTCCATTCATTCTCATAACGGGCGCAGTCAGCTTCGCCTGCTCGAGGCTTCACCTTCCGCAAAGCCGACCTCACCAGTTTCCGACAAAAGCACGGCAATCGGTCGGGACGCTTCGAACCGCGCGCACACAATAACGATCATGACTGTGAGCGGAACACACAAGACCATCCCGACAACGCCCCAGATGGCACCCCAGAACGCGAGGGACAACATGATGACCAGGCCCGACAGGTTGAGGTTGGAACCCATAAGTTTGGGTTCTACCAGATTGCCGACGGCGAACTGGATCAGTCCCAGACCGGTCGCAATGGCAAAGAAGGGCGCTAGAGTGTCGTAGTAGACGACCGCCAGCAAACTGGGAAAGATCACGCCAATCAGTGACCCGATGGTTGGAATGTAGTTCAACAAGAAGGCAATGAAACCGAACAGCGCCGCATAGGGCAGACCAATGGCCAGCAGTACCAGGCTGGTCAGGACGCCGGTTGCGACTGACACAGCCGTCTTGATCGAAAAATAGTGCATGATCGAGCGGTTGATCTCGGCCCGGATGGCAAACGCTGCCTGAGCCTTTTCCGGATCTGAAAAGAGCCGCTCGAATTTGCGGTCGAAGGTCGATTGCTCCAGCACCAGAAACAGCACGTAAATGAAGACCAGGCTGGCTGAACCGGCGATGGTGGTCACCAGGCTAGCTCCGGCCGTCACCATGCGAGGAACGACGGATTCAGGCAGCAGATCCTTCAACTCGATCGGATCATTGAGGTGAAATAGTGACGACGCCTGATCAAACAGTTCCTCAAGGCGCTTTTGATAGGTTGGTGCGTCCTGAGCCAGCTGGGTCAGATTGACCGTGACAATGTCGAGAACGAAGGTGCTGACAGCGAATATCGACAGAAGGGACAGGGTAAAGGTGACAAACCCGGGCAACCGCCACCGGCCAATCGGTATCAGCTGAAAGACGTGGGACAATGAATTGATCATGTACCAAACGATCAGGGCGATGACGAATGGCAAAACCAGCGACCGGCCGACAACGAGCAGCCAGCCGATCATAAGGACCAGGAAAACACTTAAGGTAACGGACAGGAGCGGGGATCGCATGGCAGCTCCGCGAAAAGGATTCGGATAGACATTTTCTGGATGTCATTTAGACCCGAAGCAGCTCGTGAACGGAACCAGTTTTTGCTTGGGGACCGGGTCCTGGCAAAAATCCGTGATCGCAAAACCCGATTTCCCAGAGCTTTTGCATCATGTCTGCGCAAAGCCCTTGCCCGATAAAATGGCCGTGGTATAGGGAAGATCCGCATCAGCCGCCGCAAGCGCGAACCGGCAGGTGCTGTGGGCCTGTAGCTCAATTGGTTAGAGCCGTCCGCTCATAACGGATTGGTTGGGGGTTCGAGTCCCTCCGGGCCCACCATTTTTCTGTGAGATTTGAACGCAGATGCGCTGCCGGGCCAGGCTATTCGACGTCGGATTGTTTGCTTGATGATGGAAAAAAATCGGATTCGATCAACCTGGTGCCAGTTGGCAGATTAGTCTGTCGAGTACTTTTTCTCCAATTCATCATAGTAACTCTTTCTGACGGCATCCTGGCGAACTTCGAAACTGGCGACCGGTCCGCTTTCGTCCATCCGGCCGTCGGTTTTCAGCATCGAAAGTGCATCGTGCATGCCTTTCAAGGCGCCTTGCAGCGCAACATTTGCATATAGGATCAATCCGAAACCCATTTGGTCCAACTCGTCGAATTCGATAATCGGTGTCTTTCCACCAACAACGAGATTGATCAATTGCGGAGTACCGGACAGCCGGCGGGGAATGTCACGAATGTTCTGCAGATCCTTGGGAGCCTCAATAAAAGTGATATCGGCGCCGTCTTCAATGAAGGCTTCAGCTCGCTCAATAGCGGCGTCAAAGCCGTGCGTCGCGCAGGCATCCGTGCGCGCGACAATCATAAAATTGGAATCCAGACGCGCATCGGCGGCAGCCTTGATCCTGCTGCGGGCCTCGCTCAGGTCAACGACGTCCTTGCCTGAAAAATGACCGCATCGTTTTGGATTGACCTGGTCCTCAAGCTGGATTGCGCTGGCTCCAGCGCGTTCAAGTGTGCGGACAGTGTGGTTCACGTTGAGGGCATTCCCGAAGCCGGTGTCTGCATCGACGACAATCGGCAATTCGGTCGTATTGCGGATGGTAGCCGTGTGCTGCGCAATTTCCGGGAGGGAGATGAAGCCGAGATCCGGCATGCCGAGATAGGTGTTGGTGAGACCAGCCCCTGAAATATAGACCGCTTCAAAACCGAGACGGTCGATCACGCTCGCTGCCAACGCATTTGCGGCGCCGGGCATCAAAATGGCGCCGCCCTTGTTCAGGCGCTGCCGAAACGCCTTGTTGATTTCATGGTTCATCATTGCAGCGCACTCCGGTCAAAGGAACATGGGCACTGGCGTACTGTGCGCGTTGAGACAAAGCAAGCTGCGCTCTGGTGTGTTCTGTCAGATGAAATGGTGAGTGTCAGTTGGCTGTCAGGCTTTTCGCGAGACTTTCCAAAAGCGGAATTGCCTTGGCACGTGCCTCCTCATCAAACCGTGTGGCGAGACCAGACACGGTGAGCGCTCCGGCAAGCTCCCTGGAGCCCGTGAAGACAGGCGTCGATATTGAAGAAATATTGGGGTTGGTTTGTCCGGCCGCACTCACCGTGCCGTTTTCGTTGAACGGGGAAAGGTCGCCGACGTCTTCTCCGGAAAACCGGCGGAGTACGAGGCCGGATGCGCCTGTCGAGAGCCGCAGCCGCATGCCTTCTTCGACATGGAATCGAAGCAGGTTTGGGGAATTTTCCCTGTACAAACAAACACGCTCATTGCCTGCACGCACATAAAAGGACGCGGTTTCACCTGTTGCTTCGGCGAGAATTTTTAAAGACGGAGCCACGTGCTCACGCCTGGTGAAGTCACGGCGGAAAATCAGACCGAGGCGCCAAACGCTCGGTCCGACGCTGAAGCTGCCATCTTCGTCGCGCTGCATGAAGCCATAAATGCGCATCGAGTTGGTGAGACGCAGGATCGTGCTCTTGTGAAGACCCGTTTCCTCGGCGATTTCCGCAAGTGTCATGGTTGGTTTTTGCGTTGAGAATGCGCTCAGGATCGACAGCGCGCGCTCAACGGATTCTGTGCGATTGGCAGTCATGGCCGTTCTGTCTGGTGAAACGCAGTCCGGTTCAACTTGCAGCATCCGGGCAAGACTGTCTAGCCTAGCTCCAATTCAGGAGAGGTAAAGTGCGCTACCATCAAATCGCCCAGACAAACTTTCGGGCCGCGGATTATTGCGGCCTTCTCGGAGGAGGCTTTCGCAGCCTGCCTTATTCTCTGCGCCTCTTGGCCGAGAACGCGGCCCGCCACTCGAAAGACGGTGCTGCAGCGCTGGATGTTCTGGCCCGTAAGGGAGACGCTGTTCCCTTCCGGCCAGCACGCCTTTTGCTGCACGATATGCTAGGGATCCCGGCGCTTATCGATATCATGGCCATGCGCAATCTCCTGGAAGAGCAAGGCGGCGATCCGGGCACTGTCGACATGAGCCTACCGGTTGATCTCGTGATCGATCACTCCATGTCGATCAATCACTGGGCCGACAGATTTGCTCTGCAGAAGAACATGGATCGCGAGTTTGAAGTCAATCGCGAACGATTTGCGTTTCTGAAGGCCTGTGAAACACGATTTCCCCGTCTGCGCGTCATTCCGCCAGGAGGCGGTATCTGCCATCAGGTCAATCTTGAGTATCTCGGCCAAACCGTTTTGCCGTCTCAAGATGAGGCCGATCTTCTGGTGCCCGACGCCAGTCTTGGCACGGACAGCCATACTCCGATGATCAATGCGCTCGGTGTCATGGGTTGGGGGATAGGTGGACTGGAAGCAGAAGCCATTCTCTTTGGGGAAACAACTCCGGTTAACGTGCCGCGGGTGATTGGATTGGAAGTTTCCGGCGCGCCGTCCGGCGACATCACCGCGACCGATATTGCTCTGGTCGTTGCCGAAAAACTCCGGGCAATCGGTGTTGTGGACACCTTCGTTGAACTTTTCGGTTCCGGGTACCGCGCCTTGAGCGTTGCGGACAGGGCAACGATTGCGAACATGGCGCCCGAATATGGTTCGACCATGGTCTTTTGTCCGGTTGACGAGCGCACCATCGGCTACCTGAACGACACGGGGCGCAATGAAAGCGCTGCACGCTCGGAAGCATATTGCCGGGCACAAAATCTTTGGCTGGAAGGCGTCGATAGCGCTGTCGACTATGACGAAGTTGTCGAGCTTGATCTGAGCAAAATCGGGCGTTCGGTTTCCGGCCCGTCGAGACCTGAACAGAGGATCGATTTGTCGGACGCGACCGAGAGGCTGAAACTGAAGGATGAAACCGAGCGCCGGGTTCAAGTCGAAGGGCAAGCGCATGACATCGGCGATGGGGATGTGATCATAGCGGCAATCACCAGCTGCACCAATACGGCAAACCCTCGCAACATGGTTACGGCCGGTTTGATGGCGCGCAATGCGGTTGCCAAGGGATTGCAAGTCCCTCCGCATGTCAAAACCTCTCTGGCGCCGGGATCCCGTGTGGTTGCGAAGTACCTCCAGGAGAGTGGACTGCAAAGCCCGCTGGATTCGCTTGGCTTCGAGGTCGCCGCATTTTCATGTTCGACCTGCAACGGCATGTCGGGGCCACTGCATCCTGCGCATGAAGCGACGATCAAAGCGCATGATGTGCAGGGAATTGCCGTTCTGTCGGGAAACCGCAATTTTGCCGGGCGGATCCACCCGCTTGCGTCCCGCAACATGATCGCTTCGCCACCACTGGTCGTGGCCTACGCCTTGATGGGCACGATCCTGAAAGACATTACATCGGAACCGCTGGGCAGTGACCAGAACGGCGATCCGGTTATGCTGACGGACCTTTGGCCCAGCGTCGATGAAGTGACAAAGATTGTCGAGACGTTCGTGACACCGGACGAATTCAACAAAAACTACGCCGCAATCAATGATGTGAATGCCGAATGGAACGCACTTGAGACAGATGCCGGCACCTATGACTGGGTTCCGTCGACTTATGTTTCCTTTCCGCCTTTCGTTCGCGAAATCGAGCGTGAAGCGTCACCGGTTGGCCCCATTACAGGCCTTCGACCTCTGGTCATTTTGGGCGACAGTGTCACGACGGATCACATATCGCCATCGGGTATCATCACTCCGGAATCTGAAGCCGGTCAGTTCCTTCAAGAAAAAGGTGTCGCTCCACGCGACTTCAATTCCTTCGGCACCCGACGCGGAAGTTCCGACGTTGTTGTGCGTTCGACTTTTGCCAATTACAGGCTGCGCAATGAAATGACACCCGACAAGGAAGGATCCTGGGCACGCATTGAACCAGAGGCCGAAGTCACCTCGGTATTCAAAGCGATCCAGACCTATCTCAAGCGAGACCAGAAGCTTGTTGTCATCGGGGGCAGGGAATATGGTTGCGGCTCTTCAAGAGACACAGCTGCAAAAGCGCCCTGGCTAGCCGGTGTCCGCGCCGTGATCGTTGAGAGTTTCGAGAGAATCCACCGCTCAAACCTGGTCAACATGGGCATCGCCCCATTGTGTTTTCCGGAAGGTGTCACGCGCAAGACGCTGGGTCTTGATGGCAGTGAAACTTATGACATTGCGTTCAATGAAGATCTCACTGGAGCAACGCTGTCAATCAATCGCAAGGATGGCATCGTCGAAACAACCCCTCTGGATTTGCGGCTCTACAATGACGGCGAGCGTGCAACGTTTGCTGCCGGTGGACTATTGCCACGCGCATTCCGGACATTCCTTGCAGGAGCAGCCTGATGCAGAACCGGTTACGAGCTGCCTTCTATAGGGGAGGGACCTCCAAGGCGGTGGTTTTCAACGCTTCGGATTTGCCGGCAGATCGTTCCTTTTGCGACCGGATTTTTCTGCATGTACTTGGCAGCCCGGACGCTTATGGCCGTCAACTCAACGGCATGGGCGGTGGTTTATCCTCGCTTTCCAAGGCTGTGATCATTGGGCCATCGGATCGCGATGACGCCGATGTCGACTACACGTTCGTTCAGATCGCCGTCGACGAACCTTTGGCAGATTACGGCTCGGCCTGCGGGAACATGGCCTCGTGCGTCGGTCCATTCGCTGTTGACGAAGGCTTGGTTCAGCTTGTGCCTGGCCAATCTGAAGCTCTCGTCAGGATCTATGACACCAATACCGACCGGCTTTATCATTCAAGGTTTCCGGTGCGGGAAGGAAAAGCGGTTGAAGAGGGCGATGTTGCGATCCCCGGTGTGTCGGGAACGGGCGCTCCGGTCGTGCTCGACTTTCTGACCCCTGGAGGGGCCGCAACGGGAAAACTGCTTCCAAGCGGGAAAGCGCTGGATGAAATCAACGTGGCTGGTATCGGCACGATTGCGATTTCGTTGATCGATGCTGCCAATGCGGTTGTCTATGCGCGCGCGTCCGACCTGGGAGCGTCAGCGGCGGATCTGCCCGCACAGCTCGATGCGGATACAAAGCTGATGGCAAAGCTTGAAGACGTGCGCTCAGCAGGCGCCATCGCAATGGGCATGGCAGTGACCGCAGACAAGGTCAAACGCTCAACCCCGAAGGTCGCTATTGTGGGTGGCCCTTGCCAATTCACTTCGCTTGATGGAGCGACGCACGGGCCGGAAACGCATGATATCAATGTGAGACTGGTGTCGATGGGCAATTTTCATCGAGCGATTACACTCACCGGAGGCATGTGTACCGCAGTTGCTGCGCAGGTTCCGGGGTCCCTGGTTCAGCATATTGCGCGCATCGGCGGGAAGGACCTCAGGATTGGAACCCCTTCCGGTGTCTTGACCGTAACGGCGGACGTCAGGTCCGGCAATCATGGGCCTGAAGCGGTGACCGCCGGGACCTATCGGACCCAAAGGCGCATCATGGAAGGTTCCGTCCTTTATCCGGCAAACTTACAAGAGTCGCAGGAATGAGCGAGGCTCTGACAGTCTTTCCGGCCTGCGATCTCAGCGAAAGTTACCCGGATCAGGTTCGTTTTGTTCTTCTGTCCGAGGAACCGTTCCTTGCTTGACGCCTGACACGAACACTAGGGTCCGTACCTATGGCTGTACCATAGCGTTCAGCCAGGCGCGGATGAACGTGCGACGCTTGAGCTGGTCCAGATAAACGAGCAGGCCCGGACCGAGACGGATGGGACGAAATGCTGCCTCGCGCTGCAAAACACCCGGATCGATCGCGGGCAAGCCGGTCAGTTCCTCGATGAGCTGACGATTGGAACCCGATACCAGGAAGTCTATGAACTGGCCGGACAGGTCCACGTCCTGTGTTGTCTTGGGAATGAGCACAGTCCGCAGCATGACGGTGGTAAAATCGTTGAATTGCAGGACATCCAGATCCGGGTTGTCTGGCAGATGTGCTGCCGCGTAGCTGCCAAGCACGTTATAGGCGAGCGCCAGCCGTCCATCGGCAACGTCTTGGATCATCTGGCTTGAGCAGCAATAAAGCTGTGCATTCAATCTGCCCATCACCTCGGCCATACGCCAGAGCGACTCCGATTGCCGGGAGTCTTGCGTTGCAAACAGATAGCCTGCACCGCTTTCCCGGATGTCATAAGTCCCGACTTTGCCGTTGAAACGATCCGGGTTCTCACGCAACAGCGCGATCAGTTCATCCCGGTTGGTCGGCGTCGGCAAACCCTGAAATGAGGATTTGGAAAAGGCCAGCACCGCAGGTTCCTGGGTAAAGGCGAACAGACGGTCCCGCCATTTGGCCCAGTCGGGCAGAGTGCTGGTTTCCGCCGACACGTGACGCAAGGCGAAACCGTCATTGACGAGCTTCGTCTGCAGGTCCATTGCCGATGACATAGCAATGTCGAATTCCGCATTTTCTTCAAAAAGTGCCTTCATCAGCTCGCTGCTGGAGGCGGTGACATAGCGGACCTCTATGCCCGGGTTTCGGGCCTGATAGGCCTCGATGAGCGGCGCGAAGATGTTGAGATCGCCGGTCGACAGAATGTTGAGCGTTGCCGTACGATTTTCGACCTCAAACAAGCGCTCTTCTTCGGCGACGAAGGCGCTCGTCGTGGTGATCAAGGCGCAGCACCAGGCGATCAGGCCAAAGGTAAGGATATGGACGCGCATGTGCCTCTCTTTTCCGGGTTGTCCGACAGTTTCAGCGTGCCGCCGTGAGCCCGCATGACTTCCTCAACAATGGTGAGTCCAAGCCCGGAGCCAATAATGTCACGGACATTGTTACCCCGGCCGAACCGCTCGGTCAGGTGTTGCCGGTCGCCATCACCGAGACCGCGTCCCTCGTCGATGACATCGACCCTGACGGTTGATCCAGATTGCAGGATTTCCACCTTGATGATGCTGTCTTCTGGTGAATACTTGACGGCATTGTCCAGAAGGTTTCGCAACGCGTTCTGCAGCAGAATGGGATCGCCTTCCACTGATCCGATCGTGTCCGAGCCGGAGCAGGTGATCCTAATATCCTTCAAGTCTGCAGTCGGGCTGATCGACCTGATCACATCCTGAGCGAGCTCCCTCACATGGAGGCGTTCCTTTTCGAGATTGTCTGAGCGGAGCGCGACCATGGCGTGGTCGAGCAGCTGACCAGCGGAGCGCGAACTCTCGTCCGCAGCACGAATGACTTCTCGCAGGATCTGTTTGTTCTCTGGTTTTCGCACGCTGCGCATGGCGATCTCAGACTGGGTTCTGACAGTTGTGAGCGGCGTGCGCACGTGATGCGCGGCTTCGGCGATAAAATCTTCGGTTCTTGCAAGCGAAGCACTGAGCCGGCCCATGAATGTATTGAGAGACTGGAGCAAGGGAACCAGCTCGGTCGGGGCCGACGTTTCGACCGGGCTCAAGTCCTGCGGACCACGGCGCGCGACTGACTGGGCAAGCCTGTTCAATGGCCGCATGGCGTTGTTGGTCGCAAACCAGCTGAGCGCTCCGGAGAGTACGAAAAATCCAATGCCGGCAGCTGCCGCAGCAATCGAGATCTGCAGAGAAACGGCGGCAAGTCCCAGACGTGTCTGAGCGACAAGGACAGTCAAAATCACTGTTTCATCGGCCACGGTCAACCGTCTTGGAAGGGCTGCGATGCGTACTTCGTCACCGCGATAGATGGCCGTCGCAAAAACCGGATTGCCAGCGTCAATAGTGGCAGACGGCACTGGCAGGTCATCGTATCCTGTGACGGTCAGATCGTCTGCAGTTATGCGGTAGAACACCCGTTCTTCGGCTATTGACCCAAGCATCGACAAGGCTGAATAGGGCACGTCGACAAGGATCTGGCCACGCTCGGCGCGCACAGCTTCAGATATCGCGGTTGCCGAGGCAATCAGGATGTTGTCCTGGGTGGTTTCAGCCGCCTGCTGAGCGAGCGCACGTACCGTGAAATAGAGTGCCACCGACAGTATGGCCGCAACAAGCAGCAATTGAAGGAGAAGTCGCCGTCTGAGCGAGCCTCGTGTGCGGACGGCTGTCATGAGGCCGTCATCCTGTAGCCAACGCCACGCACTGTTTCAATCTTGACGCGCCCTCCCTGAAGCTTTTTCCGGACACGCCCCACGTAGACCTCGATGGCATTTTCCGAAACGTCTTCGTCATAGGAGAACAAGCGATCGACAAGGTGCGACTTTGAAAAGATCATGTCAGGAGCTGAAAAAAGACCTCGAGCAACCGCAGTTCCCGGTTCCTGAGGTCCGAGACGTTTCCGGCAACCGCAACGGTTCCCGCTAGAGGATCGAACACAACATCCTGGAAGGTTTTCTGATTTCGCGATGCGCCCTGTCGTCGCCGAAGCACTGCCCTGCAGCGGGCTTCGAGTTCGGAAAAGTCGAATGGTTTGGTGATGTAGTCGTCCGCACCAAGGTCGAGCATCCGGACGCGGTCCGACACTTCGGAACGTGCTGTCAAAACAATGACCGGCGTATCGTTGTCGCCTGTGCGGTGTCTTTCCAGGAAGGTGCGCCCATCCCCGTCGGGCAACATGATATCAAGCAGTATGAGCTCATAGCCGGTGCTGGCCAAACAGACGGCGGCCGTTTCCAGATCGGGTGCATGATCAACGACATGACCGTCAAGGCTCATGCGCTCGACGATGGCTTTTGCCAGTTTCTCATTGTCCTCGATCAGTAGGAAGCGCATGCCAATTCAGCCGTTTGTCGTTGTTTTTTGTTAGCGTGACAGGTTCCTGTCAGCTTTCCCAATACTTTTGTTGTTTGCAAGGGGCTCGTTAAGCCCCAGCGTGTCTGGGAGGATAATATGACACTTTTGAAAATGACCCGACGGGTCGTTCTGGCTGCTGCTGCGGTCTCTTTCTCATTTGCAACTCCGTCCTTTGCAGAACCTGCTGTCGACAGCATTCACTTTCTCATCCCCGGCGGTGCCGGCGGTGGCTGGGATGGAACTGCGCGCGGTACGGGTGAAGCCCTGACAAAGGCCGGCCTTGTTGGCACAGCTTCTTATGAGAATATGTCCGGCGGCGGCGGTGGCAAAGCGATCGGTTTCCTGATCGAAAACGCCGACAGCAACCATGGCACGCTCATGGTCAACTCCACGCCGATCGTGATCCGTTCGTTGACGGGTGTGTTTCCGCAGAACTTCCGTGATCTGACCCTGGTTGCCGGTACAATCGGCGACTATGCAGCACTCGTGGTGCCTGCCGACGGCGAAATCAAGGATGTCAACGGCCTGATCGAGGCTTTCAAGGCGGATCCTGCCGGGACCGCGATTGGTGGCGGTTCCGTGCCGGGCGGTATGGACCATCTGGTCGCTGCAATGGTGTTCCAGGCAGCAGGCGCTGACCCGGTTGCCATGAAATACGTGCCTTATGACGGTGGCGGCAAGACCATGGCTGGTCTGCTTTCCGGTGAAGTCCAGGCCGTTTCCACTGGCTTCTCTGAAGCCGTTGAACTGGCCAAGGCGGGTGAAGTGCGCATCATTGGTGTGACGGCGCCTGAGCGCGTTGAGGCCTATGCAGATGCACCGACCATGGTCGAGCAAGGCAACGACACCACTTTCGTCAACTGGCGCGGTTTCTTTGCTGCACCTGGCCTTCCGGCAGACAAGCTGGCCGCTTACCAGGGCGCAATTGCCAAAATGTACGAAACCGATGAGTGGGAAGAAGTTCGTGCTCGCAACGGTTGGGTGAACATCCACAATCCTGGTGACGACTTCCGTTCCTTCCTTGAAGAGCAGGAAAAGTCCATCGGCGATCTGATGAAGAAGCTTGGCTTCCTCTGATCATCGTTCAGCAAAGCTGATACGCAAGACACGTCCGGGACTCCCCGGGCGTGTCGCCTAATCCAAAAAAACGGGGGGAACGATGGCGCTTGATCGCTGGCTGGCACTAGTCATCTTGTTGATCTGCCTAGCCTATGGCTATGCAGCTTACTTCACCATGGACGCGCTTTTGCCGCCGATCATGCAACGCAGCCCAATCTGGCCATCAAGCTTTCCCAAAGTCTTGGCCATTGGCGGAATTCTTCTTTCGCTGAGTATTCTGCTCGGTCTTGAAAAATCCCCTGACAAGAAAGACGCTGCCGATATCAATCTGTCGCGTCTTCATGAATATAAGGTCGGTCAGGCTGTTCTGCTGCTGGGCCTGATGGTTGCCTATGCGCTGCTGCTGCGGCCGCTTGGGTTCCTTACCTCCACCTTTCTCTTTCTCACGGTTGGCAGCTACATTCTCGGTGAGCGCCGCTATGTCATGATGATCGTGGTCGCGGCCATTGCCGCTGGCTCGGTCTGGTACCTTGTGGACGTGGTGCTGGGCATCTTCTTAAGTCCATTCCCGTCTTTTCTGATTGGAGGCTGAGATGCTCGAAGGACTTCTGACAGGCCTTACAACGGCCTTCACTTTCACAAACATCATGATGGTCGTTGGCGGCTGTCTGATCGGTACCTTTATCGGCATGCTGCCCGGGCTTGGTCCGATGTCGATCATTGCCATCATGATCCCGGTCGCGATCACAATCGGTGATCCGTCAGCCGCACTGATCCTGCTTGCTGGTGTTTACTATGGTGCAGTTTTTGGCGGCTCAACCTCTTCTATTCTGATCAATGCTCCAGGCGTTGCTTCAACTGTTGCAACCTCCTTCGACGGCTATCCGCTGGCGCGTAAGGGACAGGCTGGAAAGGCTTTGACGGTTGCCGCGATCTCATCGTTTGCGGGGGTACCATCGGTGCGGTCCTGCTGATGGTCTTTGCGCCGGCGCTGGCCTCCGTTGCGCTGTTGTTCCATTCGTCCGAGTATTTCGCACTGATGGTTGTCGGGTTGTCGGCGATTGCCGCATTTGCCGGCACCGGACAGGTCGGCAAGGCGCTGCTGATGACGTTCCTCGGACTGATGATGGCGACCGTTGGCGAAGGCGTTCTTTTCAACATGCCGCGCTTCACCATGGGGGTCATGGATCTCCAGTCCGGCTTTGGCTTCATCACACTCGCCATGGCCATGTTCGCGCTCCCTGAAGCCATCTTCCTTGTGCTTGACCCTGCGCGCTCAAAAACCGGCGACGGCAGCGATGGTGGCAAGATCAAGAACTTGCGGATTACCAAGGACGAAGCGCGCAAAATCACGCCGGTGATCGGCCGGCAGTCGCTTCAGGGTTTCTTTATCGGTGTTCTGCCGGGTGCGGGAGCGACGATTGCCTCTTTCCTCGGGTATGCGGTCGAACGCAATATCGCGAACAAGGAGGAGCAGGAAGAGTTCGGCAAAGGCTCAGTGAAAGGCATTGCCGCGCCGGAAAGCGCCAACAATGCCGCCTGCACCGGTTCATTTGTTCCGCTTCTGACACTTGGCATCCCTGGCTCGGGTACGACAGCGATCCTCCTGGGTGCGCTGATTGCGTTGAATGTCAGTCCCGGTCCGCGCCTGATGGTCGACGAGCCTCAGATTTTCTGGGCCGTCATCATCTCCATGTATCTCGGCAACCTTGTGCTGCTGATCCTCAATCTGCCACTGATCCCCTATATCGCGAAGGTACTGGCGGTTCCACGCAACTATCTGATCCCGTTCATCCTGTTCTTTACGTTGATGGGCGCCTATATCGGCCAGAACAACGCCACGGAGCTTCTTCTCCTCGTCGGCTTCGGGATTTGTGCAACGCTGTTCCGCTTTGCAGACTATCCACTCGCACCGTTGCTGATCGGGTTCATTCTCGGGCCTTTGCTTGAGAACAACTTCTCCCGCGCCATGCAGCTTTACGACGGTGTCGGATTCATCTGGGAACGGCCGATGACGCTCGGTTTGCTGATCCTTGCCGTTGTTCTGGTTGTTCTGCCCGGCTACAGAGCACGCCGTGCTCGCCTGCGTGCAGAAGGTGTCGCTGACGGCGATTGATGACGGCAGCACGAAGGGACACAACAGGTGTCGAAACCTCTTGAAGGGATTCGGGTCCTCGACCTGACCAATGTTCTGGCCGGTCCATTTTGCTGCCACCACCTGGCGCATCTTGGGGCGGAAGTGATCAAGGTCGAGGCCGCGGGCCGCGGTGACCTGGCGCGCAAGCTTGGCGCTGATCCCGACCTGAACGAGAAAGGTATGGGCGTTTCTTTTCTCGCGCAGAATGCGGGTAAGAAATCTGTCACCGTCAATCTGAAACACCCGAAGGGAAGGGCGCTTTTCATCAAGCTTGTCAGGTCCGCAGACGTGCTGGTGGAAAACTTCCGACCAGGAGTAATGGACCGTTTGCAGGTCGGTTACGAAGCACTCAAGAAAGAACAGCCTGAACTGATCTATTGCGCGATTTCCGGATTCGGACAGGACGGACCCTGGGTCCATCGTCCGGCGTATGACCAGATCATTCAGGGAGCATCCGGCGTCATGTCGATCACCGGTGACGGCGAAAGCGCGCCGTTGCGCGTCGGATACCCGGTCGCAGACACTGTCGGAGGTATTACCGCAGCATTTGCGGTCGCTTCAGCGTTAAATGCTTCGCCGAGGGGCAGCTTCATCGATGTCTCCATGCTTGAATCGGTGCTTGCGACCATGGGCTGGGTGGTTTCCAATTACCTGAATGCCGGTGTTGAACCCGCAGCGAACGGCAATGAGAATGTCACATCTGCGCCGTCTGGAGCCTTTCAGGCAGGCAGCGGGCTTCTCAATATCGCAGCTAACAAGGACGAACAGTGGGTCTTGCTCACAGATCACCTGGGATTGAGCGCACTGCGCGCGCGCCCCGAATACGCAACACGCGAAGACAGGAAGAAAAACCGTCTGGCGCTCAAGGCCGAGCTTGAGACGGTTCTGAAAACGCGCCCAGCGCGCGATTGGGCAAAGGAACTCAATCGCATCGGTGTGCCGTCCGGAGCTGTCCTGACCGTGCCAGAGGTGTTGCAAATGCCGCAAATCGCCGATCGGGGCTTCCTGCATACCTTCCAACAAGTGCCAGGTGTCGATCGGGATATCGCCGTGACGACGACCGGGATCAAGCTGGATGGCGATGCACCCAAGGTGTCTGCACCGCCACCGCTTCTTGGTGAGCACAACCATGAAATCTGGGGCGGGCTCGGTCTTAGCAGCCAAGAGCTGGAAGACCTTCAAAGCGATGGTGCATTATGAGCAACAGGGGCAAAGATGTATCCGACTGGTGGGCAACAGATATCATAGACATGGCGCCCGGCCAGATCCGGCTTCGGGGGCGGCCGATCGAAGAGCTGATCGGCAACGTGACATTTCCGCAGATGATCTGGCTGATGACCAGAGGCGATTTGCCGACCCCCGAACAGGCAAAGCTTTTGGAGTGCGCCCTTGTGGCGGCGGTTGATCATGGTCCGCAAGCGCCGTCGATAGCCGCTGCACGCATGGCGGTTACCTGTGGGCTTGGTCTCAACGGCGCAATGGCATCTGCAGTCAATATGCTTGACGACGTCCATGGAGGTGCGGGTGAACAGGCTGTGGAACTTTTTGGCTGGATTGATGCAGCCATGCGTGAGGGCCTTGGCCTGAATGAGGCCGCGACGAAGATGATTGACCGTTGGCAGGCCGAGCGGACAGCTTTCGTGCCGGGTTTTGGTCACAGGTTTCACAAGCCAGAAGACCCACGGGCACCACGCCTGCTTGGTCTTGTGGACACGGCCGCCGCCGAAGGTGTCGTGAGCGGTCGGTTTGCAGACATCGGGCGGGAAATCCAGAAGATCCTGAACACCAGAAAAGGCAAGCCGGTACCCATGAATATCGATGGGGCGACCGCTGTTGTGTATGCAGAGCTCGGTTTCGCCGGGCAACTCGCTCGGGGGCTTTTTTGCCTGTCGAGGTCGGTCGGCGTGATTGCGCATGCCTGGGAGCAAATGAACCAGGGTGGCCGGAACAAGGGGCCGACACCGCCGGACTATCGCTGGTCTTATACCGGGCCGAACCCAATCGACCACCAGACCTGAGCAAACGGTTCCCGGGTTTCAGGGTACTGCCGGCATCATCGTCAAGCTGCCGCGCTCAGAGAAGCTGCAGGATTGATTTTCTTGCCTGGAGAAGGAGTTCCGCGAGGGTGCTTTTGAGGCGCGTGAACCTGTGAGAGGGAACAGGTATCGATACCGCATAGATCTGATCCATCGGATCTCTGAAGGCGAAACCGGCGGCTGAAATGCCGTCCGTGTGCTCATTCAGATCCCATCCGATGCCGGTTTGCCGGATATCCTCGATTTCCCGCATGAACTCCGACAATGGTTTGGGGTCATCCTCGGTTGCTTTCAATTCCGGCGCTGCAATTGAAACGAGCGCATCGTCCTCGAACAGAGAGAGGGCGGCCTTGCCGTTGGCTGTTGTTGTCATGGGAAAGACTTCACCAACGGCGGAGACAGTTCTAAGGCGGTGGGAGCCGATCACCTGATCGACGAAGACCATGTGGTCTTCCCTGAAGGCAGCCAGGTCAACGGTCTCTTCTGTCTTTGAAGAGAGGTCGACCAAGACAGGTCGAATGAGCTCGGCCATGTTGATCCGGCCAGCGGCCGCAAGTGACTGGATTTCCGGTCCGAGCCTTAGGCCACCCTCGGCAGAACTTGCCATGACAAGACGTTCAGCAATGAGCGCATTCACGATGCGCTGTACCGTAGATCGGGGCAGGTGTACGCGTTCGGCGATACCGCCAAGACTCAGTCCGGAGTTGTCTTTTTTAGAATACGCAAAATCTCGGCTGCTCGCGAAATAACTTGAACGCCTTGATTTGATTGCGCTTTCCTTTCGATGATCATAACTCTTTCCGCCGTTCTTCTGGTCCAGCTCCGGTCTGGAATCACATGCTAAAGCAGCGTGATACCGTCTGCATATAGCAAATTCGCCCATCATGTCGAGAAAACACTTGACCGCATTATGATACACTCGTACCGTAAAGCAATACAGATTGGCACTGACCTTCGGGAGGATCAAAAATGTCAGTGATGATTCGCGGGATCGAGTTTCAGGAAAACCTGAACAACGATATGGGCGTCGAGTTCTATAACCTGTCGCACCGCTATGGGTTTCAGTGTCCGAACTGGCCGTATTTCAAAGATGTCCAGATTGAACGGAAGCACTACATGGCCAAGTCCGGTGTGCTGTCCCAGACAATCACCACCACGATGCATGTAACGACCCACATCGATGCTCCGGCTCATGTCGTTCCCGGAACACCGTTCATCGACGAAGTGCCTTTGCCTCATTTTTTCGGGTCCGGGCTGGTTGTCTCGGTGCCAAAGAAGAAGTGGGAACCGATTACAGGCGACGATCTGGAGAAGGCCTGCGGCCACGCAATCCGCAAGAACGATGTTCTGGTCATCAATACGGGCTGGCACAAGCAATATGAGGATGGCGACTATTTTGCTTATTGTCCCGGCCTCGTTCCTTCCGCCGCCGACTGGATCGTGGAGAAGGGCATCAAGGTCGTGGGACACGATACCCAGGCAAATGATCATCCGCTTGCAACGGCCATCGGTCCGCAGCGCAATGGCCCGATCCTGCCGCATCTGGAGCAGGAGTATCTTGAGTGGTCCGGCGGCCGCGACTGGAAAGACGATTTTCCCGAGTGGGAACCGGTTCACAACAAGCTTTTCAGCAACGGTATTCTTGGCATTGAAAATGTTGGCGGCGACCTGGATGCAGTCACTGGAAAACGCTGCACGTTTGCATTTTTCCCATGGAACTGGGACCGGGGCGATGGGTGCATCATCCGGCTTGTGGCGATGATCGACCGTGGTCAGCAGTACCGTATCGAGGCAGGCGAAAGCTTCTGATCCAGCATCACAGGTTGCCTGTTGTGGGCGGCCTTCATGCACAAGGTTCGGGAGGGCAACAATGCATGTGAAACGCTTTGAAGACGCTGCCCCGTACGAGGCGCCAAACCATCGGGATGTGGTCGGTTTGCGGCTGCAAGGGTTCGAAGAAGGTGGTCCGGAAAACCAGTGGGTCGGACTTAGTCAATTCCTGCCTGGCGGAGGCGCAGGGCCCGATTCAACGCCCTTTGAGAAGGTCTACGTCGTCCTGGATGGTGAGATGACTGTGATGACCGAAGGAGCTGAGACTGTTTTGCGAAAGTACGACAGCTGCACCATCGCGCCGAATGAAGTGCGCACGATCGAGAACCGGTCAAACCTCGTTTGCACCATGCTCGTCGTGATCCCGTATCCACCGGAGGCAAAGACATGAGTAATGCCTGGAAAAACCCGTTGGGACTGTTTGATGTATCGGGCAAGGTTGCGCTGATTACCGGCGCTTCGGGAGCCTTTGGCGCGGTCGCTGCAAGAGCCCTTGCGGGCGCGGGATGCAAATTGGTCCTGGCAGCTGGCAACGAGAAGGCCTTGGGCGAAGTGGCCACCGAGTGTGAAAAACTCGGCGCTGATGTTGTCACGAAGGCCGTGCGCCCGACTGATGAGACAGTTTGCGACGGTCTTGCCGATCTTGCCGCGGAGCGCTTCGGGTCGCTGGATATTCTTGTTGTCGCTTCAGGCATGAACAAGGTTGCGAAGATCGATACGCTCACTCCGAAGGATTTTGACGGGGTGATGGAAGCCAACGTGACCCAGTCCTGGCTTCTGACACGGGCTGCCACCAAAAAAATGAAGCAGCAGGCTACTGGCGGAAAGATTGTGCTGGTCTCATCAGCGCGCGGCCTGCTTGGTCATCCGGCCGGATATACAGCCTACTGCGCGTCAAAGGCTGCCGTTGACGGCATTACCAAGGCTCTTGGGTGCGAACTCGGCGAAGAGAACATCACAGTCAACGCCATAGCTCCGACTGTATTCCGCTCTCCTCTGACAGCGTGGATGTTCGAGGAGGACGATACGGCCAAGGGTTTCCGCAAAGGCTTCATCGCCCGTGTGCCGAAAGGGCGTTTGGGTGAACCGGAAGATTTGATCGGGCCATTGTTGTTTCTGGTGTCCCACGCATCGGACTTCTACACCGGTCACATACTTTACGCCGATGGCGGCTACACGGCAGGCTGAACGATGGCTCAATCCTTCATCATAGCCGTACTTGGCGCAGGACTGATGGGGCACGGTATTGCTCTGACGTTTGCCCGTGCAGGACACAAGGTCAACGTCTTCGATGCCTTTCAGGCCAGTCTCGACACCTTGCCTGAACGCGTTTCCAAAAGCCTTGGTGCCATGGGGGTCAAGGACGCCGAGATTGCAGAAGTTCAAGGCCGTATTACGGCTGGCAAAGAGATGAGCACATGCGTGCGAGAAGCCGACTTCGTGTTTGAGGCGGCTCCTGAGAAACCTGAGCTGAAGCGTGCCTTATTTCAAGACGTGGAGCAGCATACGCCCACCAACGCCATTTTGGCGTCCAACACCTCGGTCATACCGATCACCACCATCATGGCGGATCTGAAACATCAGGGCCGTGCTCTCGGCACACATTGGTGGAACCCGCCTCATCTGATCCCGCTCGTTGAAGTTATCAAGACGCAATGGACGGATGAAGCAACAATCCAAAAAACCATCGAGCTGCTGACTTCAGTTGGCAAAACGCCAGTGCGTGTTGAAAAGGATGTTGCCGGTTTCATCGGCAACCGCCTTCAGCACGCGATGTGGCGTGAAGCCATCTATCTGGTGGAAAGCGGCGTCTGCACGGCAGAGGCCGTCGACAAGGTTGTCAATGCCAGCTTCGGGCGCCGCCTATCGGTGCTCGGCCCGCTTGCCAATGCCGATCTCGTGGGCACGGATTTGACACTCGATATTCATGAAAATGTCCTGGCCGACCTCGACAACCGGCCAGCTCCTTCACCCTACCTGCGCGATCTGGTTGAAACCGGAAAGCTCGGCATGAAAAGCGGTGAAGGATTTATGAGCTGGACGCAGGAAGACATGGAGGATGTCCGAACGCGTGTCGCTACTCACCTTAGGAAGCTCGAAACGATCCTGACGTGACAGTCGCTTAAATCTTGAGCGCATCTGGGAGGAAAGATGATGACGCTGATTGGGAAGAAAAAAGGTATCACCCGCCGCGGATTTCTGGCTGGAGCATCGGCCGGGCTGGCCGCGCCGGCGATCTTGACGCGCACGCGTGCCTATGCTGCGGATCCCGTGGTCAAGATCGGCCACGTCAGTCCGCGGACCGGCCCTCTGGCGGGCTTTGCCGAGGCCGATGACTATGTTCTTGAAGGCATTCGCAAGGTGCTTGCGGCCGGTGTTGAGAACAACGGCAAGACCTACCAGGTAGAAATCATTTCCAAGGACAGCCAATCCAACCCGAACCGTGCCGCGGAAGTGGCCTCGGAGCTGATCCTGGGTGATGAAGTCGACATCATTGTTGCGGCCTCCACGCCGGACACCACAAATCCGGTATCTGACCAGGCCGAGCTGAACGAAGTACCCTGCGTCACAACGGATTGCCCGTGGCAACCGTATTTCTTTGGAAGAAACGGCGATCCGGCAACTGGATTTGACTACACCTATCATTTCTTCTGGGGCCTTGAAGACGTCATCAAAGCTTTCCTGGCGCTATGGGAAGAAAGCGGTGTTGAACGCAAGGTTGGTGGGCTTTTCCCCAATGATGCGGATGGCAATGCCTGGGGCGATGAGATTCACGGGTTTCCACCTGCCCTGATTGGAAGTGGTTTTGAGCTGACGGACCCTGGCCGCTATCAACCTCTGACCGATGATTTCTCAAGCCAGATCTCGGCTTTCAAGGAAGCGGGATGTGACATCATTACCGGCAATATGATACCGCCCGACTTCGGAACTTTCTGGTCGCAGTCCGCGCAACAGGGCTTCAATCCGAAGGTGGTGACCATCGGCAAGGCTCTCCTTTTCCCGTCTGTCATTGAATCCCTGGGTGAGCGTGGCAATGGGCTGACATCGGAAATCTGGTGGACACCGGACCATCCATTCAGCTCCTCGCTGACGGGCGTCTCGGCGAAGCAGCTCGCGGAAGGGTATACGGCATCGTCCGGCCGGCCGTGGACACAGCCCATCGGCTTCAAGCACGCGCTCTTTGAAGTTACGACAGACATTATCCGACGCAGTGCCGATCTGGATGATCCGAATGCGATCCTGGAAGCCATCTCCAAAACCGATCTGGCGACTGTCGTTGGTCATGTGAACTGGGACTTTGGTCCGGTCAAGAATGTATCCAAGACGCCGCTGGTTGCCGGGCAGTGGCAAAAGGGAGCAAATGGAATGGAGCTGGTGATCACCTCCAATCACAGCGCACCTGAGATCCCGACCACGGGGACATTGCAGTTGCTTTCGTGATGCCTGGACGGCGCGTGGCTGCGAGGCCGCGCGTCAGCCATTTTATGACACCAGCTCTGAAGGTCTGCATGAAACCGGTCCTTGAACTACAATCCGTTTCCAAAGCGTATGGCGCGATCACCGTGGCCGAAGACCTGAGTTATCAACTTGGGAGCGGTGAGGCATTGGGTGTGATCGGACCAAATGGCGCTGGTAAAACCTCAATGTTCAATCTGATCACAGGGACAGTTCGATCCGACAGAGGAGCGATCTTTCTCAACGGACAGGATGTGACCCGGCAATCGGCAGCCAAACGCTGCCGGGCTGGTGTCGCGCGTTCGTTCCAGATCCCGCAGCCCTTTTCCAGGATGACGGTCTTTGAGAACACACTGGTCGCTGCCACGCACGGAACACAGAATACACTTGCTGCGGCCAATGCGCATTGCCTTGAGGTGCTGGAGCTGACCGGCTTGATCGACCGTGCCAACGATCCGGCAGGCAAGCTGACACTTCTTGGCCGCAAGCGGCTGGAATTGGCGCGCGCCTTGTGCGCCCGGCCACAGGTTTTGCTTCTGGACGAGATTGCCGGCGGCCTGACGGAAAAGGAGTGCCACGATCTTGTCACGACAATCAACACGATCCGCAAGACCGGTCTGTCGATCATCTGGATCGAACACATCGTTCATGCGCTTCTCTCGGTGGTCGACCGACTGATCGTCATCGATTTCGGCAGGAAGATCGCTGACGGCGATCCGAAGGAAACCATGGCGAGCCAAGAGGTTCAGGAAATTTACATGGGAGTGGATGCCGATGGCTGATGCATTGTTGTCCACACAGGCTCTTGAAGCCTATTACGGCGATTTCCAAGCGCTCTTCGGAATTTCGATTGATGTGTTCCCCGGCGAAGTTATCGCCATCATCGGTGCCAACGGTGCAGGCAAAACGACACTGATGCGCTCCATCACCGGGCTGATCAAAAACAAACCCGACATGGTGTTCTGGAATGGTGCGGCAATCGGTGCGCGGCGTGCCGATCAGGTGGCCGCGGCAGGCATCGCCATGGTCCCGGAGGGGCGTCAGCTTTTTCAATCGCTTTCGGTTGAAGAGAACCTCATCATTGGCGGGCAATTGGGTCGGAAGGGTCCCTGGTCGCTCGAGAAGGTTTTTGAGTTGTTTCCGATCCTGAAGGAGCGGAGGAACGTTCCTTCAACGGCACTCTCAGGTGGCCAGCAACAGATGGTCGCCATTGGGCGTGCGTTGATGTCGAACCCGCAAATACTGCTTTTCGACGAAATCAGCCTTGGGCTCGCACCCATCATCATCAAGTCGATCTACCAGGCACTGCCGGACATCATCGGCGAGGGCATGAGTGCCATCATCGTGGAGCAGGACATTGCCAAAGCCCTGAGTGTTTCGAGCCGGGTCTATTGCCTTCAGGAAGGCCGGATTTCCCTGGAAGGGCGTCCGGAGACGCTGAACCGCGACGATATCAGCGCCGCTTATTTCGGAGTTTGAGATGGATTGGATCAACGCCATCATTCAAGGGATCTTGCTCGGAGGGCTTTATGCGCTTTTCGCCGCCGGTCTCTCGCTCATTTTCGGTGTGATGCGCCTGGTGAATATTGCGCATGGTGACTTCATCGTTCTGGCGGCTTTTTTGGGGCTTTCAGTGACTTCTGTTCTCGGGATTTCACCTTTGCTGGCACTGTTCCTGGTGGTTCCGGCCATGGCTGGGTTGGGATATGTGCTGCAGCGCGGCGTTCTCAATCAAACGCTTGGAGATGACATACTGCCCCCCTTGCTGGTGACCTTCGGGCTTTCCGTTATCATCCAGAACGGGCTTCTGGAGATCTATAGCGCCGACCCTCAAAAGATGAGCGCAGGTCCGATCGAGACGGCAAGCATTGCATTGCCTGGAGATCTCAACATCGGCGTCTTGCCACTCGTCATGTTCCTGGTGGCCGTTGCGGTGATTGCCGGTTTGCAATGGGTGTTTTACCGCTCTGCGCTTGGCAGGGCGTTCCGGGCCGTTTCCGACAAACAGGACATTGCTGAACTCATGGGTCTGAACAAGGCACATGTCTTCGGGCTTGCGATGGCCCTATCCCTGGCGGTGGTCGCCATTGCCGGAGTTTTTCTCGGCATTCGAACCAGTTTCGATCCGTCTATCGGTCCTGGACGCCTCATCTTTGGATTTGAAGCCGTCATTATCGGTGGCCTCGGCAACCTCTGGGGCACCTTGATCGGCGGCATCATCCTGGGCGTCAGCCAGAACATCGGTGCACAGATCAATCCGGGGTGGCAGCTTCTTGCCGGCCACATCGCCTTTCTTTTCGTGCTTGCCGTCAGGCCCCGCGGACTGTTTCCGAGGATCGACTGATGACTACGACAACTTATTCGATTTCCCGATCTTCGACGGTGACCCGGACTGCAGCGGTGGTCGGTATTCTGATCGTTGCAGGTTTGATAGCAGCGCCCTGGTGGGCAGGCCGGGCCGACATGAGGTTGTTGAGCGAGATGTTTCTCTATCTCTCTCTTGCATGTCTTTGGAACCTGCTCGCCGGATATGCGGGCCTGGTCTCGGTCGGTCAGCAAGCTTTCGTCGGCTTCGGCGGATACATGCTCTTCGCGCTTGCGATCTTTGCCGGTGTCTCGCCGATTGTTGCCATACCCCTGGCCGGGCTGCTCGGAGCCCTTGTCGCCGTGCCCGTGGCCTTGCTTATCTTCAGACTGCGGGGTGCCTATTTCGCGATTGGAACCTGGGTGATCGCTGAAGTGTTCCGTCTGTCATTTGCGCAAGTTTCCGCACTCGGTGGTGGGTCCGGCACAAGCCTGCCCGTGGCCATTGTGCGTGGCATGGCCTCTAACCGTTCAATGCGTGAAGCAACGACTTACTGGCTGGCGCTTGGAATGGCCGTTCTGGTGCTCGTGGTGATCTATTTGCTGCTGCGGTCCCGCAATGGTCTGGCGTTGACCGCGATACGCGACAGCGAGGTGGCGTCGGAGAGCTTTGGCATCGATATCTGGCGGCACAAATTCATCGTCTACATTATTGCAGCGGGTCTGACGGCGATGACCGGTGCCTTGATCTTCCTGCAAAAACTCCGGATTTCCCCGGATGCGGCCTTTAATGTCAATGACTGGACAGCCTTTGTCATTTTCATCGTCGTCATTGGTGGCATTGGAACGCTGGAAGGGCCAATCATCGGTGTAATCGTGTTCTTCCTGCTGCGGGAAACACTCTCGGATCTGGGTACGACTTACCTTCTCATTCTTGGTGTTGTGGCCATTGTGGTCATGCTGAAAGCCCCCAAAGGCCTGTGGGGGACTCTGAAGGAACGCACGGGGCTGGAGCTTTTCCCGCTGTCGCGCCGGGTCGTGGAAAACAAATCGGAAAAATGAGGAGGCGGTCTTGGCCGGCAAACGCAACAAAACCATCATCACATGCGCGGTGACCGGAGCCATCCACACGCCCACGATGTCTGACGCTCTGCCCTATACCTATGATGCTATTGCCGAGCAGGCGATTGAAGCGGCAGAAGCAGGGGCATCTATATTGCATCTTCATGCGCGCAACAACGAAACGGGCGCTCCATCAGTCGATCCAGCCGACTTTGCACCGTTCCTGCCGCGCATCAAGCAGGCAACCGATGCCGTCATCAATATTTCAACGGGCGGATCCCTAACACTGTCCATTCAGGACCGGATCAGGCCGGCGGCAACTTTCAGTGCTGAAATGTGTTCGATGAATATGGGAAGCATGAACTTTTCGTTCCATCCGCTTGCCAAACGATACGACAATTGGAAGTTTGACTGGGAGCGCGACTATGTCGCCAATTCCGACGGCAATATCTTTCGAAATACCTTCAAGGATATCCGCGAAGCGGCCGAGACACTTGCCCCTCATGACATCAAATTCGAGCATGAGTGCTATGATGTCGGTCACCTCTACAATCTGAAATTTTGCATGGATACCGGATTGTTCAAGGCACCGATCTTCATTCAGTTTGTCATGGGCATTCTGGGGGGGATAGGAGCGGACATCGACAATCTCGTGTTCATGAAAAAGACTGCCGACAAGCTGTTTGGAGATGACTATCGCTGGTCGATCCTGGCAGCCGGCAACGCCCAGATCCCCATGGCCACCACTGCCAGCCAGATGGGTGGGAACGTGCGTGTCGGGCTTGAAGACAGCCTATTTATAGCGAGGGGCGAACTGGCGCGATCGAATGCGGAACAGGTCGCCAAGATCCGCCGCATTGTCGAAGAGCTGGGGTGCGACGTGGCAACACCTGAAGAAGCAAGGGAAATTCTCGATCTGAAGGGCGGAGACCGGGTTGCGTTCTGAGCGTTGCAACAACGCGCCAACCGGTGACGGCGAATACACCGCCACCGGCGCTGATTTCTAAATCCACGGTAACACTGAAGGCTCAGGCGGCCCTTTTCAGATGTTCCTCGCCTGACCAGGCGCCACCGGGCCGATAACGACTCACAACCGAGCCCTCTTTCATTGCAAAGAGATGCAGCCAACCATTGTCGAAAAGGGTTTCGACTTCCGGATGCGCCTGAAGGATGGCCGATATTGCTTCCTGTGGTGCTTCGATAAGTACGGACAACCGTAAGGGTTTGTGAACCAGTGCCTTGCCGTCATGTAGGGTTTGCCAAGGCAGGCCAAGCCTCAAGTTGCCGCCATTTCCTTCGACGACGCCAATACCGCCAACCGCGTTGTGGATCAACTTGTTGCCACCCCCGAAGACTTTGGGGGCAACCGAAGACCCGTAATATTGCAGGCTGATCCAACTTGCCACGACCACCGGTGCCGTCAGGATCAGTTCCAGTGTCTTGAAGTCTTCGTCCGTTTGCCAATCGTAGCTGTGAAGGAAGGCGCGGCCCTCCAGATCGGCAGTTGCAGTGACATACCGCGGGGCCGCTACAAAAGCGGCGCATCCAGCAAGACCCCATTCGGGCCGGATCTGCGACCAGTCCATGGCCCTGGATGCAATAGTGGCGGCTTTGGCTCCCGGCAGCCGCAGAGCACGTTCGGTGCGCGCCTCTGCGCCTGCTTGCTCTAACCACTTTTCAAGGGAACGAACTTCTGTTCCGCTTCGTCCGCAATCCTCCAGATAAAGGGTTACGTTGTCCGTTGTCGTGTCATGGAGACCTGCAATGAAGCACGTGTCTGAAGGCACTTCGATGCCTTTTGCAGGAAGTCCCTTGCGGGTTTCTGGATCATTGAGCAATGATGCCAGCAACCGGGCGGAAACTTCTCCTGAATACCCGCCGCATGCGCCACAGTGATAGGCACTCTTGTGGGGATTGTTGGTCATTTGCGCTCCGTGGCCAACGAGAAGGACCGTCGGTGCAAGACCCTTTGTCAGGCTCATGGCCTTCAAAACGGATGCCGCAATTTCGACCTTTGTTTCTGCCCCCAGATCCGGATCAATGTGGGGCACTGGCGACTGCCCAGACTGTTTGCCGGACATACCAATAGCGTTCCCGACCAGTTTGAGCCCATATAGCGGACCGGCAGCCTCAACAAATGCAAACGAGGAAACCGCAGCCTGGCGAAACCGATCAAAGGCCCGAAGCACACGGCGCCTGACCCGTTCTTTGTGTTCAGCTTTTTTGTCACCTTGACTGGTAGACGTCAGCGCGGGTTTCAGCAGGACCGGCAGGTGGTGTTCAACGACATCCGACCCATGGTCCGTGTGCGCAAGTGGCAGACCGAAGAAGCCTGCAAATCCGATGGTCTCTATGCCTGCACTCTGGCTCTCAAGAGCGCGCCGGAACACCTCAGAGCGAACATCGATACAAAAGGCGGCTTGTACCGCCGGTCGTTTGAGCCCAGCGTTGGAGGTTCCAAGCTTGGATACGAATTCGCGCTGGTAAGCACGCTCGGCTGCTTCTTGCAGGATGGCATCGACCACCTGATCACCAGACGCTGAAAGCGGTGCCTCGTGCGCTGAGATTTCCTCCTTCCATTGGTCGTTGATCTCGGGGAAACGGGTGAGCAGAGCTTCCTCCCAGATCAGCCGAATGGCCAAAATGTCGGCAAGCGTTGCGTCCGTTCCGCCATTTAATTCAGCTTGCCAGAGCAGCCAGCGGGCGTGTTGTGCCCAGCCGCCAAGGTCAATCAGGAGGCGATGAAATGCCGTTTCTGCAGCGGCGATGCTGAGTCCAAGAGTGTCCGTCGTTTTCAGGACAGCTTGTTCGGCGGTGTCAGGGGCTGCCGAAACATGCGAGCAAAATCCGCTAAGACCTGCAATTTCGGGGGTAAGGTCCCGGCTGGCCCAAGCGCGCCAGGCCATAAAGGCTCCCTCGTCAGGTGCTGGTGTCCACAGTGCCTGTCCCCTGTCAAAGTGACCTGAAGCCCAAAGCCCGAATGTTCTTGAGATGACGGATGGCCAGTCGATTCCAGATGCGGTTGCAGCAAATTCTGCGATTGTGCTTGCAGTCCTGGGCTCCCGCGCGGGCTGTGAGGCACGGTCTTTCAAAGTTTCGAGGTTGCCAGGTTTCAAGGGCGAGTAGCTCGCGTCCAGAGCCGCGGTCAGATCTTCGTCTCCGATGCGTCCGGTTTGGATATCGTCAAAATGAGCCTTTCTAGGCTGCGTTAGGTTGACACCGGCAACACGGGCAAGGCGTGCCGACGCACCTGCAAGGTCTTCATTCACCTGACCGAGAAAAGGATTGACCGCAACCGTGGCGTCAAGCGGGAAAGCGGGGGGATGGCACGGATGGCAGTCTCGCCAGCCTGTAAGATGCCTGACTTCCGGGCGGACGTGAATTGAGCGTGTTTGATGAACATGTGTCTTTTCCCCGGCTTACTTGAACTTTGTGACCTGATAACCGCCAACGAAGCGATCAAGGAGGGCGTTGAGATAAAGACCGTTTGCCACATGGACGCGCAGGCCGGCCGTTGAAGGATGATATGTCCAGAGTGGAAAGAGCGCCTGTGCGAAGGCTACGAGACCGAACGACAGGACTGCCAACGTGATCAGTGCCCATTCCAGCGTCCCGGGATCCGGTGCTGCCGGCAAAGAAGAGCCCCAGACCATGTAGGAGGTCTGCTGAAAGACGAAATAGGCAAACGCAACAACGGTGGCCAGAACAGATGTCCGATAGGTCAGTTCCGAGGGCGCCTCGTCTGCGAGGCCCTGGGCCACGAGGTAGGAGACACCGAAGATCAAGATTGCTCCAATAGCCAATACTTGCGGTGACTTGGGACCGGCAATCAAAGCAAAGACCAGGGAAAGCGCGCCATAAAGAACCAGAGCTATCGCAAACGATTTTGCGACATTTGCCAAACTCGGTACGGCAATCGGGCCAGGCTTGCGTACTCCGGCAACTGCGGCAATTGCCCCGCCTGATGACAGGAATGCATGTGCCTTGTATAGCGAATGAGCAACGATATGCAGGAGTGCGAGCGGCCACAAGCCCAGACCGCACTGAAGCAGCATGAAGCCCATTTGCGAAATCGTCGACCAAGCAAGAGCCGTTTTGATGGCGCTTTGGGTCAGCATGACCACTGCACCGAACAGGGCCGTCAAACCGCCAATGGCAACGAGCACACCCATGGAGCCTGGGCTGGCCTGAACAAGTTCGGCAGTCCGGATCAACAAGAATCCGCCGGCATTGATGATACCTGCATGGAGAAGTGCGGAAACCGGAGTGGGTGCTTCCATGACCTCCGTCAGCCAACCGTGGAGCGGGAAAGTTGCAGTTTTCAAAACTGCGGCAGCGACAAGAAAGGCGATGGCAAGATGCTGCGTGAGGGAAAGCTCTGGTTTCACAGCCTGGACAAGCGCTCGAAGGTCTGCAGTTCCATAGGCGGATATGAACAATGCGCTGCTCAGGATCAGCGCCAGATCGCCGGCATGCCAGACGATGGCAAATTTGGTGGCCGCCCTGTGTGCTGCAGCACGTTCAGGATAAAAGAGCAACAGCCTGCGCAGGCCAAATCCAACGCCGATAAACCCGATCACAAGAACCGGAAGACTTCCCGACTGCGCAAGGAACAGCACTGCGGCGAGCGTTGCGAGCATCAATCCGTGAAATGATCCTTCCCGTGGTTCCCCATCCAGATACGTGCGGGAATAGCGCAGGACGATCCAGCCGACGAATGCCACAAGTATCGTCATCGCTGCGCTGATCGCATCCAAACGAATTACAAGCGCAAATGCACCGTCGAATAGCGCAATTTGCGCCGGTCCGAAGGCGAGCAACTGTGCAAGGCCGATAGCGGATAGTAAAAGGGCTGCAAGTGCGGCGTATTCTGAATACCACCCCGAGAGACTCTGTCGGCGGCCAGTTTGAACCCTTGCATGCAATGCTGTTGCAAGCAGAAGTGCCGGGGCCAGTAGGGTCAATGGAATGAGCTGCGACATGGAGAACCTCGCGATCGTTTCTTGTATCGCAGTGCATATAGCGGCTGGCGTTAATTTTAAAAAATAGATATTATATTAGAATTCGTTCTATTTTTTGGAACTAATTATGCTGAACCTTCATCATCTGAGACTGTTTCGAGCCGTTGCACGAGAAGGAACGCTGACGGGTGCTGCGCGTGTCTTGAACCTTTCTCAATCTGCTTTGTCCTCCCAGATCAAAACTCTTGAAGCTGCTCTCGGGCATGATCTTTTTGAGCGGCGCGGGCGCGGCCTTTTGCTGACCGAAGCCGGACGAATCGCGCTTGACCACGCGGATGCGATATTTCGAACAGCCGAGGACCTGACAGCTACGCTTCGACACTCGGGTACGGAGCGCAAAGTCCTCAGGGTCGGTTCACTGGCGACCCTTTCGCGGAATTTTCAGATCGGGTTTCTGAAACCGATGATCCGACGGCCGGATGTCGAAGTTGTCTTGAGGTCTGGTCCACAAGGGGATCTCCTCAGAGCGCTTGAAGCGCTTTCAGCGGATGTTGTTCTTACCAACCTCGTTCCGGCCCGTGACGCTTCGAGCCCCTATCTGGTGCACACTCTGTCCGAGCAACCGGTCAGTCTGGTTGGCCCAATCGGCCTGCCGGAGCTTGCTGAACGCCCCTGGACAGAGTTGCTCGCAGAAGAACCCTTGATCCTGCCAACGCCGGAGTCGGCACTCAGGGCGTCGTTTGATGCGCTGCTGGTGCAGCTCGGGATTGTGCCGAAGATTGCCGCGGAAGCTGACGACATGGCGATGTTGCGTTTGCTTGCACGCGAGAATGCTGGCCTTGCCGTCATACCGCCAATTGTCGTGCGGGACGAACTGGCTGCAGGAACCTTGATGGAACTTGGCCGACTTGAGGGTATCAAGGAAGAGTTTTTTGCCGTGACGCTGCAAAGACGCTTTCCAAACCCTCTCGTCGCGGAGTTGTTGAAAACATTCAAGAATGACACTGCGTGACAGCGTTCCATCGATTGAGGAACGCTGGAAAAGCTTTTGCACAACAGGCAAGACCATCGAGAGAAAGGGCAAAAACATGGCCACGGAAGATGACGTTTGGCACCGTATCGCCTCCAGAAAGGAGTTTGTGGAGGCTTATGCGGACAAGGTGCTGGTCGGGGAGGAGCTGCGTTTCACGATCCACTCGACTGGTAAAATCTCCGGGCACGTGGAGGGTCTAGATCTGGTTGGTGAATGGTATTGGGAAGACGGCTATTTTTGCAGGACTGCGACACTGAATGGCGAAGCGTTGGCTCTGGACTGTGAAATCATCGAGGGCTGCGGCCACCAAATGCGTTACACAAGGGAAAAGGGGCGGGGAGAGTTCTCTATTGTTTCCGTTGAGCAGGATTTGCCTGAATAGTTTCGCGGACATGGACCGATAGACCGGACGCCGATGCCGGATAAAAACGGACCGTCGCACGTTGGATCTAGTTTGCTCCGAATGGGAGGGGTGTCCACCTGTTCGCCACACCAACCCAGGAACATTCGTATCCCTGTTTCGATCAGCTTAACCGAACCGACTTAGCCAAATCGCGCAACGTTCGGCATCTCTGGCGTCATATGTCGCCAGCGCTTCTGCCGGACTTTGGTCGAAATGATCTTCCCTATCTTCTCCCAAGGCTGTCAGAAGCATTGAGTACCATGCGGTAATGCCTCCACGCGGAGGTTTATCGAACATCGGAAACTCAGGAACGCCACCTGCATCGCTTAGCCAGGCATTCGCCAACGAGGGGTTCAACACCATTGCACGGGCAAGGCTGATTGCATCTGCGGAGCCATCCTGCAAGGCTTGCTGAGCCTGGTCCCGGGTTTCAAATCCTCCTGTCAAAATGATTGGCTTGGATGTGACTTTTTTGGCGCGTTTGGCAAAGTCAATGAAATAGGGCCCAGATGAGGACGTGCCATCAGAACTCGATTTAGCGCCTGGGAAATATGTACCGCCGCTGATATCGATCAGATCTACTGACGTGGCTTCCAGTAGGCGCACAACTTCCAGCGCATCTTCCGCAGAAAGACCACCTTCGAGCTTGTCGGTCGAGTTGATCCTTATGCCAATCGGAAAAGCTGGTCCGACAGCGCCTCGAACAGCATCAACGACTTCGCCGACGATGCGAAAACGTCTCTCGACCGAGCCGCCATAGGCGTCAGTCCGGTGATTGAAAAGAGGAGAGAGGAACTGACTGAACAAAAACCCATGACCAGCATGGATCAAGACGCCGCCGAATCCAGCATTTTGCGCGAGTGTCGCAGATTGTGCGTAGGACCGAGGCAGGTCATGGATTTCAGTCAACGACATGCCCTCGCATTTCAAGCCATCAACATCCAAAGGAGACGGCCCTTTGGGGGTGCTGACCGGTCCATGAGCCAGTGCACCAGCGTGACCAAGCTGTGGCCAGATATGCGCACCATTTGTTGATCCGCGTTTCGCCAATTCCATCATGGCAGTTAAGTCTACGCCTGGTGCCAAAACGAGGTTGCCCGGTTTCTCCGGATAGTGTGGGCTTGTTTGGACTTCTCCTATCAGCGAGAGAGCGGCACCGCCTTCTGCCCATCTTTCATACAACCGGATTTGAGCTTTCGTGGGGTTTCCTGCTCCATCTCCAAGGGAGTCAGACATTGCCGACTTGATCAATCTGTTTTTCAATTGCACGCCACAGGGGAGGTCTAGTGGCAACGTCAGCAGATTTGTCGTAGGTTGAGTTCTCATCTTTTCTTTCCATCGAAATATTTCGATATGCAGGTTCAACTGAACACATGCCGGTTTAGATCAGGGTCATTTTTGTAACTCAAGGCTTCGAGAGTTCGTCTTTGACAGCAGCGATGAATGCTTGAATATTTTCTTCGTTACGTCTGTAGAATGTCCACTGTCCATGGCGTTCTGCAACCACGAAACCTGCTTGTTTCAACAGTCCCATATAATTGGAGACTGTCGACTGAGAGAGTTTGGCTTTCTCCTGAATGTATGCGACGCACACACCTTCCAGGTCTTCATGACCTGGTAAAGCAGGCGGAAAGTTTGAGCGGTCCTTTAACCACTCTAGAATCCTGCGGCGGACCGGATTGTTCAGGGCTGATATTGACTTTTCGATGTCCATAAATCGAAATATCTCGATATATGTTTTTTTGTCAATGCCTCAAAAAAGAGCCGATGTGTGCATTGGCGTTGAAAAATTAGACCGCAAGTTCGACCAGCGTTGCTGGCCATCATCGTCAATCGATCAGCTTCGGCAATTTTTCCGAAGAGTGTCAAACGATGTATATCGTTCAAGAACCTGCAGGTGAGTAATTAGGATTACTTTAAAGTCACTTCCTTTCATCTATATTTTAAGTAAAAATCAAACTGTCAATAAATGGCCAGTTTCTTGATAAATTTCGCCTAACTAATTATTTTTACATTAGAAAATCATCTTTAGTTGAGAGCGCGCTTCGGTTTATTTCTTCAATTTATACAGCCTCTGAGGGTATTTATTCGGCGTTTCAAGGAATTTTTATTGAATTGTCAGGGTAAATACGTATACCTCAGCCAAAGTGATTATATACCTAAGTATTGATATACGTAAGTAGGCCATACGTAAGTAGTCTTGTCTGACAAGAGCGCGCTGTTACTACACTGCGTTGCAGCAATCAGACGCTTGCGCCAGCGAGGGCCTACTTCGACCGCAGCAGCCGGTCCCGGTCCTGGACTGAGGTGCTAACTGCTTCGTAAGCGGTTGGCTGTTCCGGCCGCCAAGTTTCTGCATTTGCGAACCGGTTGCGGCACCACGGGGTGCTTGCCGCTGCTGCGCCCGCTCTTGGAAGCCGGGCGGGAGGATGGACCGCGACGGCAAAGCACTCTGCCGCGGGACAAGCGAAGCAGGTTGTGGCTTCAGCCACGCCTCAAGGGACAACACGGGTTTAGGCGGAGGAGACATCATGTCCGACAACTCATCCAAAAACGGATATTGGGCAGCCAATATGCGCATCATTTCGATCAGCCTCGTTATCTGGGCGCTGGTCTCCTTCGGGTTCGGCATCTTGCTGCGGCCGCTGCTGAGCGGAATTTCCGTTGGCGGAACCGACCTCGGCTTCTGGTTCGCTCAACAGGGTTCCATTCTCGTCTTCCTGGCGATCATCTTTTTCTACGCAATATGGATGAACAAGGTCGACCGTGAACACGGTGTGGACGAAGAATAAGGGCGCCTGAACAAATGGATCAGTTTACAATCAACTTGCTGTTTGTGGGCGGCTCTTTCGCGCTCTACATCGGCATCGCAATATGGGCCCGAGCGGGTTCGACGTCTGAGTTTTATGCCGCTGGACGTGGTGTTCATCCCGTCACCAACGGTATGGCGACTGCCGCCGACTGGATGTCGGCCGCCTCCTTCATTTCAATGGCCGGTCTGATTGCCTTCACCGGTTATGACAATTCCACGTTCCTAATGGGTTGGACCGGCGGCTACGTGCTGCTGGCATTGCTGCTTGCGCCTTACCTGCGCAAATTCGGCAAGTTTACGGTGTCCGAATTCATTGGAGACCGGTTCTACAGCCAGACAGCTCGCATCGTCGCAGTTGTCTGCCTGATCGTTGCCTCGACCACTTATGTTATCGGGCAAATGACCGGGGTTGGCGTTGCCTTTGGCCGCTTTCTGGAAGTGGACAACACGACCGGTCTGCTGATCGGTGCCTGTGTTGTCTTTGCCTATGCGGTTTTCGGTGGCATGAAAGGCGTGACCTACACGCAGGTGGCGCAATATGTGGTTCTGATCACCGCCTATACCATTCCGGCGGTCTTCATTTCGTTGCAGCTGACAGGAAATCCGATCCCGGGTCTCGGTCTTTTTGGAGATGATGTTGCCAGCGGAGTCCCGCTTCTGACCAAGCTGGATCAGGTGGTCACGGATCTTGGATTCAATTCCTATACAGCGCACCATTCCGATACTTTAAACATGGTGCTGTTCACCCTGTCGCTGATGATCGGTACTGCCGGGTTGCCGCATGTGATCATGCGCTTCTTCACCGTGCCGAAAGTCTCCGACGCCCGCTGGTCCGCCGGATGGACGCTTGTGTTCATCGCGCTTCTTTATCTGACGGCTCCGGCTGTCGGCGCCATGGCCCGGCTCAACATCACGGAAATGATGTGGCCAAATGGCGGGATCAATGGCGGTGCCGTTGCGGTCGAAACAATTGCCGAGGATCCCAAGTATGACTGGATGGATACTTGGCAGAAAACCGGTCTTCTCGATTGGGAAGACAAGAACGGTGACGGCAAGATCCAGTACTACAACGACCAGAATGCCGAAATGCAGGTTGTTGCGGAAGAAAAGGGCTGGGTCGGGAACGAGTTGACCAAGTTTAACCGCGATATTCTTGTTCTGGCGAACCCGGAGATTGCAAACCTCCCCAGCTGGGTGATCGGTCTGGTGGCCGCGGGAGGCCTGGCGGCCGCACTCTCAACTGCAGCCGGTCTCTTGCTGGCGATATCGTCGGCGGTCAGTCACGATCTCATCAAAGGGGCGATCAATCCAACAATCTCTGAAAAGGGAGAGTTGTTATCGGCCCGAATAGCGATGGCGGTTGCGATCGTCGTGGCGACCTATCTGGGCCTCAATCCGCCCGGCTTCGCGGCCCAGACCGTGGCACTTGCGTTCGGCCTGGCGGCAGCTTCCATCTTCCCGGCGCTGATGATGGGTATCTTCTCGACCCGCATCAACAACACCGGTGCCGTGGCAGGCATGCTGGCAGGCCTTGTTGTAACCCTGGTCTATATCTTCCTGCACAAGGGTTGGTTGTTCATCCCCGACACCAATTCCTTCTCGGACGCTGATCCGCTTCTTGGGCCGATCAAGTCAACGTCCTTTGGTGCAATCGGCGCGCTGGTCAACTTTGCAGTTGCATATGTTGTGTCCGGCATGTCCAAGGAAACGCCTCAAGAGATCAAGGATCTCGTCGAGAGCGTACGTGTGCCGCGGGGCGCCGGCGAAGCTCAAGCGCACTAAGGCAGCCATTGGGGAGCCGATTTTCGGCTCCTCATTTCTCCCAGACCTGTCCTGTCCGTTCTTGAACGGGCAGGACCCTTGCATTTCCCGGACAAGCATTTCTCAGACAAGGCCAACGCATATGCCCCTGAAACCGGATCAGATCCTGCGGTTCCTGAAATCGGTCCATCCATATGATGTGCTGCCGGAAACCCTACTGGCGAAATTGTCCGGTCAGATTGATGTGTGGAATTTGGCAACCAATAGCGTTGTCTATGATCTCGGTGACACATTGCGCGGCCTTTTCCTGATTTATGACGGGGCCGTCGAGGTTCGCGATGAAAACGGCGAGCTCATAAGTCAGCTGGGCTTACGCAATTCCTTTGGCGAACGCGGGCTGATGCTGGACGGTGTGGCCGTGACTTCGGCGCGAACGAGCGAGGATACTCTTTTGCTTGTGTTACCACCGGCGGTGTTTCACGACCTTCTGGCGACACAACAATCCGTCTCAAGGTTTTTCAACAGAGCACCCAAGAAACAAGCACGCGGCAATGAGCTGGCGACAACTCGAGCGGAAACGCTCATGACGAAGGACCCTCTCACCTGTCGACCGGCAGACAGCGCGCAACTTGCCGCTCGAGAAATGCGCGAGAACCGGGTGTCGTCCCTCTGTGTCACTGACGAGGACGAAACTCTTGTCGGTATCGTCACCATTCGAGACCTTTCGGGAAAAGTGCTCGCAGAAGGGTTGGATCCCGAGACGCATGTCAGGAACATCATGACTGGCAACCCGGTGACACTCCCAACCTCTGCTATCGGTTCGGATCTTCTGCATCTGATGATGGAGAGAAAGATCGGTCATGTGCCGATTGTTGACGGAGGGCGCCTGGCTGGAATTGTCACACAAACGGATCTGACAACTTTTCAGGCGATAAGTTCAGCCGAGTTGGTAGGCGAAATCTCTCGCTGTGCTGACGCAGAGGAGATCTCCAAGGTTACAGCGCGTATTCCGGCGCTGCTGGTCCAACTGGTCGCGGGTGGCAGCCGGCATGAGATTGTCACAAGACTCATAACCGATATTGCCGACACAGCAACGCGTCGTTTGCTGTCGCTTGCGGAAAGCAAACTCGGTCCTGCGCCAGTACCTTACCTTTGGCTTGCCTGCGGGTCTCAGGGACGACAGGAGCAAACAGGCGTCAGCGATCAGGACAATTGCCTGTTTCTTTCAGATGAAGTGAGCGATGAAGACCGGAGCGGCTATTTCGCCGATCTGGCGCGAATGGTTTCCGATGGGCTCAATACTTGCGGATACGTCTACTGTCCGGGGGACATGATGGCGACCAATCCGCGCTGGTGCCAGCCTTTGCGCGTCTGGAGGTCCTACTATGAGAGGTGGATCGCCAAGCCTGACCCTGAAGCGCAGATGTTGAGTTCCGTCATGTTCGATCTGCGACCCATCGGCGGAGACACGTCCCTGTTTGAAGAGCTGCAGGAAACGACGCTCAAAGCGGCAAGCGAAAATTCGATTTTTGTTGCTCACATGATCAGCAATTCCCTGAAGCACATGCCGCCGTTAAACCTGCTGCGCGGACTTGCGACGATCCGCTCGGGTGAGCACAAAAATGCACTGGATCTGAAGCTCAACGGTGTTGTGCCGATCGTCGACCTTGCCCGCATTTACGCATTGCGCGGACAAATTGGCTCCGTCAATACACGGGCGCGGCTCGAAGAAGCCCGGCAAACGGGGCAGCTCAGCCAATCGGGAGCCGGGGATCTTTTGGATGCCTATGACTTGATCGCCGAGACACGTTTGGAGCATCAGTCCAACCTGATCAAGCAAGGACAGGCGCCGGACAACTTTTTGCGACCGTCCAGTCTTTCCGATTTTGAACGGAGCCATCTCCGGGATGCCTTTGTCGTGGTGAAGACGATGCAGTCCGCCGCGGGGCATGGACGGGGCATGCTAAGCTAACAAACTATAAAGAGCCGCTGCGGCAAAGAACGCAGTGGCTCACGGGAGGAAGCCATGTTTGTGGAACTGATCGCGACGATCGTTGCGGGCGTAGCAGCCGCCGGTCTCGTGATGCTGCTGAACAGAACGTTGAAAGGGCGTCTTCCGCGCTGGTTTGCACCTGTGGCTGCCGGTATTGCGATGTTGGCGACAACCATTGCGAATGAATACGGCTGGTATCCAAGGCTCAAGGACACGCTGCCGGAAGAGGTGGTGATTGCCCAGACAGTCGAAAACACAGCGTTTTATCGGCCGTGGACATATGTCTTTCCGTTTGTGGAGCGCTTCGTTGCCATAGATCTGGCATCGGTTCGCACCCATCCGGCGCAACCGGCAGTCAGGCTTGCGGAAACATATTTTTTCGGTCGATGGTCTCCTGTCAGCAAATTGCCCGTGGTTACCGATTGCGTTGCCTTCAAACGAGCCGCCCTGATGGATGGCGTGAGTTTCGAAGCTGACGGCGTGATAAACGGCATCAACTGGACGCATGTGCCAGCCGAAGACCCGATCATATCGACGATCTGCGGGACAGAGTGATGTTTACCTCGCTCAGCCTGCGCTTCCGTATCTTCTTGTTGTTTGCCGGGGTCAGTGCGGGCAGCATCCTGGTCGTTGGTGTCTCGCTCTATGTCGGATTTCTGAGGACAGCGGATACCGATCCGGCCTCTGGATTTGTGTTTGCGGCTATCCTTTCCGGATTTGGGCTGCTGGCGATTTGCGCGGCTGTCTGGCTGCTCTTTGATGAAAATGTCGCCAAGCCGATTGAGCATATGGCCTCTGCGATGCGAACGCGCATTCATGCGGACACAAACGCTCCCTTCGATCTGGATCAGGCGCGCTACCTTGGTGACCTTGCTCCGGCCCTTCGTGCCGTTTCGGGCAGGCTGTCTGAAGTATCAGAAGACGCGGACGAGTTGATTGCCGAGGAAACGAGCCGACTGACAGCCGAAAGAGCCCATCTGGCGTTGCTGCTGACCGAAATACCGGTGGCAATCGTTCTCGTCAGCCCAGCCAACCGCATCATGCTCTATGACGGCCAGGCGGCGGACGTGCTTGGGCAGGTTCAAGTGCCGCGCTTAAGCGCTTCTATCTTCGACTACTTTGAAAAAGGCGATTTGGAATCGGAACTTGAAAAACTCGATGGAGCCCGGCGAGAGATTGAGGCGAGTGTGCGCGGAACCCGCGGCAACTTGAATTTCAGGTTGCGCCTGAAAAAGCTGAGCGCAGCAACCGGATACATGATCCTGATCGACGGTACCGACGCATCCATGGCGCCGGAGGCTGCACGCCCCCTGATTTATGATTTTGATTTGTCGGCACGCGATACGGAGCGAGAGATTGAGAACATTTTTCTCAAGGATCTCAGCTTCGTGGTGTTTGACACCGAGACGACGGGATTGATGCCCAACAAGGACGAGATCGTGCAGATAGGCGCGGTCAGGGTCGTGAATGGGCGTATTGTGGCAGGTGAAACGCTTGATCAGCTTGTCAATCCTGGACGTCCGATACCACCGGCCTCAACCAAGGTTCACGGGGTCAATGACGATATGGTCTCGAAAGCACCGGGCGCAGAACAGGCTGTTTCGCTCTTTCACGATTTTGCCAGGGATGCGGTGATTGTCGCGCATAATGCGCCATTTGATATGGCATTTCTCCGGCGACATGGCAGGCTCTCGGGGCTTGCCTGGGAACACCCGATCCTGGACACAGTGCTGCTTTCAGCTGTTGTATTCGGGACAGCAGAAGATCACTCACTTGACGGTTTGTGCGACAGGCTTGGTGTTGAAATTCCTCAAGAGCTTCGCCACACCGCGCTGGGCGATGCGCGGGCAACCGCCGAGGCATTGTGTAAATTGCTACCAGTTCTGACCTCACTCGGATTTGAAACATTCGGGCAAGTTGTTCGGCAAACCAGGCGGCATGGCAGGCTTCTGAAGGATCTGAATTGAAAGTTGCCTCTGCCTGTTGCCACGCCTTGTTTTAGGCGGCCGCAAGGAGCGGAACGCCTGCGCGTTTTCCATCGATCATTTCGCCGCCATAGTCGGACCAAGCAGCACCTTGTCCGATATCTTGTTCGGGCTCCGGGAAGACACTTTCCAGAACAGTGTCCGTGATGTTGTTGCACCAACCCTCTTCCGGATTGAATTCGAAGACTGCCATGATGTTTTCCAGCTGACCGCTCCGAATGTCTTCCATGAGCTTCTTCAGGTCCATTTCCTCCAGCTCTCGTTCGGGCGTATAAAGACAATTGCCGAGATCACAGACAACGGAAAAGTAAGATCGGTCCAAGTTCAACGCCATTCACAAACCTCCAATACGTTCATACGCAATCAACATATACGCAAAATGCGTACAAATCAAGTCGAGTGAGCCAAGGCGTATGCTCGATACGTAAAAGGTTGCGGAGGTTCGTTCAGCATCAACTCTGAAGAGGCCGCTCGAAATCCAAGCGCGCAATTCAGCTGGATTTCACGCGCTGGTGCACCGATGGCGTTTAAAGCTATCAGACGATTTGACGGATAACACTCAGGATCTTCGCAATGATGCGGACTTCCGTGGCTTCCTCATCATGCTCGTTAAAAACAACCGGTTCCTGAAACCGAGGGTCATCCGATTCAGGGAGAAGCTCAATCTGACCGTTGTGGCGCAAGATACGTTTCGCAGTGCGTTCGATCGTGTGTCCGCCGTCGCGAGAGCGTTCCACCACAACAAGGTCACCGGATTTGATTTCGATGCCGGTTTCCATGAAGTCCAGACACAGAATGAAATCGCCGTTCCGTGCAATTCGATTAAGACTTTCGCCGTTGATTTGCAAAAGATATTGGCTTTCTGAAGGAAACCTCAGATCACCTGAAAGTGTCGCCCTTTTTGTTGCGTCAGTTTCGAAAAGGCCGGCCTCCATCCAAAGACCGGCGGCAACCTGCCCCTTGATTTCCAGTGCCTGTGCTGCTCTTGAAGGCGTGCTTGCAGCCTCCAGATCCGTGATGGAGTCCGGGGCAAGCGCCAGGATGTCCTCGCGCGTGATCGGGTGTTCGCCCTTTCCAATAAGAACGGGCAGCAGTTTGGCGACAAAGTCCGACGGCAGAGCAGGTTTTGAATAGTCCTGACTGAAATACCGCTGAATGGACGACGCGTTCTGATAGCCCATTTCGCGCGCGATGGCGCGAATGGACAAGCCGCTTCTATCCTTCAGGTCGACAAGCTGTCTTGAGACAGCGGATTGCTCGATTTCACTCATGCTTGCTGATGCCGGTTATTATCGGTGGTGTACGCAATAACATACAATTTTATAGAAATCCACCTTGACGTATGTACGCACAAAGCGTACGAATTACTCGTGTAAAGCGTATGTTCAGGGAAACACAATGAGAACTGCAATGAAATCGACCCGGCTTTCGGCCGATCCAGAGGCGCGGGCGGCGGATGCGTTAGGTGCAGGTGCGGTTGGGAGGCCCGGCGATGAGCGAGCTTAGGGATCAAATCGATGCGGCGCGTGCGAAGGTTGCGCATTTGAGGATCAGGGCGGAAAGGCCGGATGCAAGGCTCGAGGATGAATTTGCACTTGAAAAGGCGCGAACAAGGTTGCTGACGCTCGAGTTGAGACATCTGAAGCAACGCAGCACCAGTGTTTCATCAGTGGCGCGTGGCGAAGGCCATCGGCAAAGCGAAAGGCGAAACAAACCAATAGGAACAAATAGAGAGCGAAATGGAGGTCGTCCGTCTTCAGCGCGCGAGCGGGCAGAAGCTGAATTCAGCGCGTTGGGGCAAAAGAACGGACCAAAGAAGGAAACCACTTGATGGCATCAGGCGGATTAGTGGACAGGATCGCGGGTGAATACGGAGTTCATTTTGTTACGCATACGAAGCGGATCTCTGGACGGCATCAATCCAAGGCCCGACGAACCTGTCAGACGCTGCTGAAGAAGCACGGCGCAGAGCATTTGAGGCTCGTGTTCGGACTGATCAACACGTCGGAAAACCGGGGCAACTGGTCTGCCCCTTGCGTGACGGCTGTCTCGTGGTTGGTGTTGAACAAACCGCAATGGGTCGAAAGGCGGAATTTTCTGACGTGTTTCGATCAGCTCGATCTTGAGGATCTGATGACAAAGGCCAAGGAGATCAATCCGGCAGCGCCGACAATCACGCTGGCTGTGCTCCTTTCTTACGAACTGGAGAAATCAATGACCTTATCCGGCGGCGCGTTGAAAGCCGCGGCATAGATTTCCTGGCCAACACAGATTTGCTTCGGCGCGTCCTGACTTTTCAGCCGCGCCATTGCGCGCCCATCCGGGCGCGCTGAACGTCAACAATATCTATGGAGATCAACTCAGATGCTGCCGAACACGCCGGAGGAGATTCTCGATCGTTTGATCGAGGCGACCGAAATTATCGCCGTGACCGGCAAAGGCGACGGCCCACGGAAGCTGTTCAGCGCCTGGCCGGACTATCGAGGAAAGATCGCAAAGCGGCGCAAGGTCTATCCGCCATCGGCGATCAGCCGCGCTGAGGAAGCGATTACCTGGTTCTCGCTTGTGGAAGACCCTGACAGCCGCCGCGCGCTGCAATTTGAAGTCATGTGCAAGGCGGGCGGCGGTAAGTTCAGTCAGATTTGCGAAAAATACGGCTGGAAAAGAACGACCGTGACGAGCCGGAACAGGGCGATCTTGAAGAAGCTGGCAGAGCGCAGAGCCGTATGGCCATGCGCTGAAACCTCACTTGAAAAGAACGTAGCAGCATAGTCAGAAATTTGGTGTGACGGCGCTCAATGCCGGATCGGCAACAGTACCTTGTGGAACAAGCTGAAATTGAAAACATGCGTCTAAACAAGGAGTTCAAGACAGACTGACAATTGGACAGTGTCGTCAAAAGCGCGCTATTTTTTCAATCAACGTTTTAAGAGGGGCAGTTGCGACTGCCCCACTCATCAAATTGAGACCCAGTGCTCACAACATTTACCGGTGCTGGAACGTATGCCAGGCGATGGCGTTTGCGCTCGCCTTCGCGATCCGGACCAAACAATCAATCCAATCAAATAGAGAGCAGGCATGTCTGACATGACTGATGAAGAGCGTGTCTTGAAATGGCCGACGGCGGAGATGCGGCGGCGGGTTTGCGAGGCGTTTTGCGGGCATTTGGCGGCGGGGTTTTCGATCGAGAGTTTTCCGGACGCCGACCGCAAGACCATTCGCTATTACGCGGAGCTGTTTCCGGAGGACTTTCCGCCGGAAAAACTGGATGAGGCGGCACGGCGCGGGCTGCTGGAATGGGAAAAGATCGGCAAGGAGGGCACACGCGGCGATCTGGCCAAATTCAATGCCAGCGCCTGGAGCTTCAACATGAAGAACCGGGCCGGTTGGCGGGATCGATCCGAGGTGGAGGCCTGGGGAATTTGGGGCGGGCCGGACGAGGCCGGGCAAATCGACAAGTTCAAGCCGCGCAGCTCAGAGGAAATTGCCCTGGGTGTAATGGCGCTTCTAACCGAAAAGGACAGCAGGCGGGATGACAACGGCGCTTGATACGCTGATTGACCACATTGACCAGATGGCAGCGAACGACCGCGTTGCCTTGCAAAAGCAACTGGATGAGGCAGGCGTCCTGGACCAGTTCAAGGTTTGGCGGCCTCAGGCAGGACCGCAGACGGAGGGCTATTTTTCCGAAGCTGACCTGACGCTCTATGGCGGTGCGGCCGGGGGTGGGAAGACGGATCTGATTGCCGGGCTTGCCCTTTTTGTACATCACAAGGCGGCCGTTTTCCGTCAATCGCTGAAGTCGCTCAAAGGGTTGATCGAGCGCATGAACGCGCTGATGCGGGCGTCCGGCATGGGCAAGATATCGGGCAATCCACCGCGCTGGGTCGGGCCGGAGGAACGGATGATTGAATTCGGGCATCTGGGTCTGCCGGGTTCTGAGGAGGATTGGCAGGGGCGGGACCATGATCTGAAAGCCTTTGATGAAGGTGCACAGATGGATCCACGCAAGATCATCTTCGTTCTTGGGTGGCTTCGGTCGACACGGCCGGGGCAACGCTGCCGGGGGTTGATCGCCACCAACCCGCCTTTGGGTGGGCAAGGCGACTACCTGATGGAGTGGTTTGCGCCCTGGCTTGATCCGCTGCATCCGCTTTATGGAACGGTGCAGCCGGGCGCTCTGCTATGGGCGGTCTTTATCGACGATGGCGACGCTGTGCGCACCGTCTGGGTGGATGGACCGGAGCCGGTCGAGATCGAGGGCGAGGTCCGCACGCCGAAGAGCCGGACGTTCATTCCGGCAAAACGGCAGGACAACCAGTATCTGGGTGAGAGTTACGATGCACAGCTTGACCAGATGCCCGAGCCGATGCGCACCGCGCTGAAGACCGGTGACTTTCAGGCAGCGCGCCAGGACCATGACTGGCAGGTGATCCCATCTGACTGGGTGGATCTGGCGTTCCAGCGCTACGAAGAGGGTGTGGACGTAGACAAGCCGATGGATGTGCTGGCCGTCGACGTGGCGCAGGGCGGCAAGGACAAGACCGTGCTGCAGCCGCTCCATGGCAGACGGTTTGGCGAAAGCATCGTGCGCAAAGGCGCCGACACCAAGGACGGATCGGATGTTGGCGCATTGATCATCAAGGAACGGCGCGACAATGCGCTGATTGTTGTCGATTGCACCGGCGGCTGGGGCGGGGACACGGTCGGGTTTCTCAGCCGTGAAAACAATATCCCGGTCGAAAAATGCGTCTTTTCGGCCCAGTCGGGGGAAACGGCCAGGGACAGCCGCATGCCGTTTTACAATTTGCGTGCCCAGCTCTACTGGCGGCTGCGGGAGGCCCTGCATCCAAAGAGCGGATCGGGGCTGGCAATCAAGCGTTCAGCGACCATCAAGGCGCAGCTGACGGCACATCGCTGGAAAATCAGAAACGGCAAGATCCTGATTGAAAGCAAGGAAGACATCAAAGATCGGCTCGGAGCGTCCCCGGACGAGGCCGATGCAATCGTCGAGGCACTTGGATGGAAAGACAAAGCGGACGTGAAGAAAATCTTACGGCAGCAGAACACCGTCCGCGCCCGCCCGCTGGACGACCCTCTGGACGGCTTCTGATCAAGGATCTCTGCGTGCGCGACGCGAGTTTCATCGCGGCCAACATGCGCCCGGAAGACTATCGTGAAATTGCCTGTCTCTGGCAAAACTGGGACACGCGCGCGCTCGGGATATGCGCGATGGAAACCGCGGTGCCCGGTTGGGTCTGGTCCGTGTGGTACCAAGGGCAGCCCGCGGCGGCGTTCGGTTTCAGCCGGGCGTCTGCTTTCGACCCGGATTTCTGGCAGGCCTGGGCATTCGGCACCGACAGGTTCCGGCGCTGTGTGCCCCTCATGACACGCCATATCCTGAATTTGCGGCCAGAGATCGAAAAGCACTGCCGGCGGTTACAGGTGATCAGCTATAAGAACCACGATCTCGCGCATGGCTGGATCGAAGCGCTTGGCGCGGAGCGGGAAGGACTGCTTAAAAGCTATGGGCGGGGCGGCGAAGACTTTTACATGTACGCCTGGACGAGACGCGGGAAGGACCTTCATGCCGGACCAGCAGGATGAGTTGCCGTCCGATGACGGGCTCTTGAGACAGCTCCTCGATGAGCATGCCCCGCAGTGGAACGGTCTGAAAGTCCGGCCCGTGGCATCAGGCGGCACGGACAATGCGCTCTACCGGATCGGTGAGGAGCTGGTGGCGCGGTTGCCGAAGCGCGCGTCTGCCGTTGGTCTTCTGCAAAAGGAAGCCGATTGGCTGCCCCGTTTGTCCGGCCTTGCGCTGAACGTGCCTGTTGTGCGCTTTCGCAAACGCCCGGGCGCGGGCTGCGAACATGGATTTGCAATCTATGACTGGATCGAAGGAGTGCAGGCAACACCTGATGCTCTTGTGGATCAGGAGCAGGCGGCACGGGATCTGGCGATGTTCCTGAAGGGCCTGCAGGGTGTGCTGACTGACGGCGCGCCGCGCGCCGGGGAGAGCAATCACAAACGGGGCGTCGCCCTGGAAGAGCTGACCGATTTCGTGCTGTCTTGTATCGATATCTTGGCCGACGAGATCGATGCCGGCAAGGCAAGGAGCTTTTGGCAAATGGCTCTGCAAACCCCGTTTGAGGGACCGGCCAAATGGCTGCACGGTGACCTGAAGGCCGACAACCTGATTGCAAGTGAGGGCAGACTGACGGCTGCGATCGACTGGGGGCTGACCGCCGTCGGCGATCCGGCTGCCGATTTTGCCGCAGCTTGGTCGTGGGTGCATCCCGCATCACGCGAAGCCTTTCGGGAAACAGCGGGTGTTTCGGACCCCGACTGGTGCCGCGCGCGTGCCTGGGCTCTGCATAACGCGGTGATCGCATTGAGCTACTATCGTGGCAGGAGCCATGAAGGCCTCTGCCGCCAGTCGCGTCAGACGCTCAGCCGGTTGGGGTTGCTACGTGTCCCATAGATGCAAGGTTGCATTTTTTCTTGCGCACCCCTGAGGTTGCTTTAGAACATTGCAGGAACAAAAATGGGTGCCGCAGATACCGTCTGACCCGGTTTTCGGCCCAGCTAGGGTCAAGCATCCACTTTCGAGCCGCAGAGATAAGCAATGGCAGATTTCGACGATATTTCCGGCTGGCGGGAAGAGCTGGAAGCGTTTGAGAAGACGGAAGAGGGGCAGGCCTTCTTCGCTTGGAACAAGCGCTATGACGGCCGCAAGATGCCTTATGAGAATGTGGTGCAGATGGTCGACATGATCCGCACCAACGAAGAGCTGCATGAGGCTTTGAAGAAAAAAATCCGGTTTGTGGCTTACATAGAAGAGCATGATCTGGAGCCTCAGCAGGACGAGTTCTGGGAGCTGAACCCTGTTGAGGCCCACGACACACTTATAGCGCTTGAACGCTGGTATCTGATGAAAGCCAACGTTCCTTTTGACGCAGATAAGATAATCGTTGCCACATGGCTGGCGATCCGTTTGGAGGAAGGCAAGCTGACAACTCTCAGAACGGCGGAAGCCAGGGACTTCATCAAGGAACACTACGTGCAGTTCGTCGCCCTTCCCGGGGAGGAGGTGTGATGGAAAAGATTGTTGCCATAGACGCCAATGAAATCAGTCCGATCATGAAATATCTCGGACTGGACGGATTGATCGCCATCGCCAAGCGGGGCGATCATTTTTTTATAGCGATGATTTTTGAAGCGGACTTGCAGTGCTTGATCTTCGGAACAATTCATGAACATTTTGGGTAAAGAATTCAGGACTAAGTGAATGGCAGATATTGAAGACATTACCGGTTGGCAGGACGAGTTTAACGATCTTGAGGGACGCTGGGACGACGAATGGGTGGCCTATATCTATCAGTTTGTGAACAAACTGGAGCCCATGATCCCCGTATCTCAGGTTCTTCATTTCATAGAGGTTCTTCTTGGAAATGAGGACACACTTGCGGCCATGAAGGAGGTTACCGACTGGGAGAAGCTGATGGATGCGCGCGGGCCGTTTAGAGATGATGCACCTGAAATGGAGCTCTACCCCGAAGACGCCGTGGTTATGATGAACGAGTTCTGGCGCTGGTTCTGCTTTAAGGCAGGCTATCCTCCTGTTTACTCGGCGTTTCGATTGGCTGGCGTCGATGTTGCGAGCGATATTCTTCGTGGGAAGCTTCCTGGTGTTCAAATTCCCGAAACCAAAGCTTACTTGCTCGAAGACTATGCTTTCACACTCAAGGCTGATGAGACAGGAGACCTTGCATGAGCCGGGAAAAGGTCATCCTTCTGGATCAGGCGCAGCTTGGCACCATTCTCAAATTTGGTGGTTTCAAAGCTCTGGATGCGATCGTTGCGCGGGGCGACAGGTTTTTGTATGTCCATCAATCATTTTACGGCGACAAAGATGTCACAAAAATTAGTCTGGGCCAACGAAAGTCCTTTGAAACCTGGCTAAGAAGGAAACGGAATCGTGGCAAAGTACTAGATGTGGCGCCAATTAACCGTGCATCGATAAATGATCAAAAGAGGTACGATCCTCTTCGGAAGGCAGGTACCCAGGGCAACAATAAGGAACTTTGGGACATGGGGGCTCGCAAGTTCATGCTTGTGCATGCTCACGAATACGACTTTGAAGTGATAAGCGCGGACCAGGAGTTTCTCGACAACAGGGTTGGCAAACACCATCCCCTAAAGAAAGTTCCCTTTGAGCGTCTAAGCATGAAATCCGCGCTAAGCTGGCTGATGACGCATCCTGATGTTGAGCTGTCTGAGGCGCAATTCACCGAATTGCGGGCTGACTTGCTTTCCGGAAATTACGGTAAGAGCCACAATCTGGAACAACACGTCTATGACGTTCCCGAAAGCTATGAAGCAGCCAGGAGGATTAGGGAAGAGACGCGGCAGGCGGCGCAATTGGAGGATCGAAAAAAGCGCAAGACCAACAGAAAGCGGGCGGCAGGAAAAGCCAGGAAACTGTTCGACGCTGGAGCGCCGGTGATCATCACGGCTGCGGCTGCTGCAGCCTTGCATGAGTTGATCACACGGGAAGCGAATGAAAGCGGTGCGGGATATCTGGAATCCGCACAGGCACTCGGAATTGACTTTACCCGTGAGCAACTGGCGGATCTTGCTGCGGAAGCTGGGATAGATCTGGCAATTACGCTGACGCCTGTCGGGCCAATAAAGAAAGCCTGGGATGTGCTGGGCAATATCGATGATATCATTGCCGTGACACAGCTTTATGGGGCGGCCTATCCGGAGAATGAGACCATCCAGCAAATGGCCGGAATTGCAACGGCCATCGAAGGGTCCGAGGCATTCGGGCTTTATGTGGATGGGCGCGATGCGTTGACGGGCGCCGTCGGTGGTGCAATCGACTGGGTGTTCGGTACCAGCGAGGACGAGGCCGAGCTGGACGAAAGGCTGGGCAGCGTGCGCACGGCCATTGAAGAGGATGCAGGCACACTGGTGCAGGCCGCAGGGCAAGGAGCCTCCACGGAGCGGTTGGCCGGTGAGATTATCTCAAGGGCCGAGGCACACCGGACGGCCATCGCCGCAGCCCGGCCCGGAGGCGAAGTGGAGTCCGGTTTGACCGGGCCGCAGATTGCCGCTGAAACCGGGCAGCAGGTTCTTGACGATGGCGCTGCGGTGCCGCGCGAAAAGCCTTCAGGTTTGGGATCTGACGCGGTTATGGCCGGTCCGGATGGTCCGGTCATTGAAGGCGATCGCGCCGTGCCGCTTGCCAAGCCCAGTGCTGGTGGGCGCGGCCTTGATACTCCTGTCCGCAAATCGTCCTACGACCGCTATCAGCGCCTTGGCAGATCGCCGGAAGAAGAGGCCGAGGCGGTTGCCGAATATTGGGAGATGCTGCGCGAAAGCTATCTTGAGATGGATGGCCACAAGGAAGCCGCAGAAGAGTTTGCCGTTTGGAAGTTCAAGCAGAAATGGGCCTTGTCAGCCTTTGCTCCGGAAGCCGAAGGCACGGTTTTGAAATACCCGGTTGAAACGGCCTATCCGGACTTTGAAGAGGACGGCCACGGCTATGTGCGCCAGGAGGCGGAGGCCATTTTGCGGGACAACGGCATTCGTGCGGCCAGATGGTATCTGACGCCGAATGAAAGAACCGGCCGGGACAAGGCACAGGCCAATGAAGATGAGGATGGTTACGGGCCGCGCATGACCTTGAGCTATGAGGACGAGACAGGCCAGCAGCACCATGTGAGCGATCATTTTCAGGCCAATGCCGGGGCGGCCCGTGAGCGGCGGTGGCAAGCGCGGTATGGGGCCGGGCGCCTGCAGACCAGCGGCAAGAGAGATGAGAGCGGATCATCTGCCGCGCCCGAAAGCCCGCGGCTGGAAAACGCCCCTGTTCCTGCCCCGAAACCAGCTTTCCAAACAGCTCAAAGGCCAAGTCAAAAACCAGTTCCCGGGCCGGTTTCAAAGCCTGTCCGGGAACCCTTGATGCCCGGTGTGGCCAAGCCAAGGGCCAAGCCGGATCCGGCGCAGCTTTGACAGCCGGGCGGCGCTTGAAAGATTGGGCCGTCCTGCGCTTAACCGGGGCTGGTGGGCAAGTGCCTCGACTGCAAGGCGTTTTTGAATTCCCGCGTCTAAACAGGGACTTGAGAGCATCAGCCTTGCTGGACGGTTCGTCAAAACAGGGCTAAAACAAGCCTCATCACGTTACTTTGGAAGAGTGCACGCAGCGGCCGGTGACACCCGGACGTAGGGTGGTGCCTGCCTGCCGGCGGCACGTGACCGCTTTGCGGCAAACACCGGCCGCTCTTTTCTTCCAATGACGTTTTCCAAGCATTCAGAAAGGAAGCACTCATGTGTCTTTTTGGTGGGGGCGGCTCCAAGCAGCCGGACCCGGAACCGACACCGCCGCCGCCGCGCGAACCCGATCCGCAGCGGCAGGCGCGCAACCTTCAGGAAAACAGCCGCCGCCGCAGGGCCGCAGCTTACGGAACCAGGGCAACCAACCTGACCAGCCCGCTGGGCGTGCCGGACTATGGCAGTGCCTCGCGCCCGGGTGTGACGCTTTTGGGACGGGCCTGACCATATGAACATTGTTGACGATCTGAAATCCGAGCTGCAATCGGCCCGGGCCGAGCGGCAATGGTATGAGGCCGACTGGCAGGACTATGTCACCTATACCGCGCCCGACATGGAGCGGGCGTTCAACCGGCCGGGCGGCATTATCGCCGCCGACGGAATGAGCGCGTTTCAAAGCTCGGCAGCGCGTGAGCGCTCGCGCAAGCTTTATGACCCGACGGCGGTTTGGCTGCTGGACAGGCTGGCATCGGGCGTCGGGTCGCTGACCATGCCGGAAGGCTTCAACTGGCACGGCGTCGGTTTCGGCGATCCGTTCGCGCCGCCGCCAACACAGGAAGACGAAGAGTTTTTCGAAGCCGTGCGTGATCACCTGTTCCGCGTGCGGGCGTCCGGCCGGTCGGGATTTGCGCTGGCCAACCGGTCACGGCTTCTGTCCACCGTCAAGCTGGGCACGGGGGTTCTGTTTCCGGCGGAAAACGAGACGAGCCTTGCCGACATCCGCACGCCTGTTCACTACCGCTATGTGCCGCTTTACGAGGTCTACCTGCTTGTGGATGCACAGGGCAGCGATTGCGGCTTCTTCCGCGTCAGAACGCTGAAGGCCTGGCAGGCGGCCAAGGAATATGGCGGCAATCTTTCCGACAAGATCCGGGAGGAGGCGGGCGACCCGAAGCGCAAGAATGCCGAGCACCGGTTCGTGCATGCCTGTTTCCTGCGTGAGGGCGGACAGGACGATGCGGCCGATATCCGCAAGTCGCGCTACGAGAGCATTCACTTTGAAGAAGACAGCAAGCACATTTGCCGAAGGGAGGCTTCTTTGAATATCCGCTCGTGATCAGCCGGTGGGACCGGGACGGCCTGTCGCCCTATGGTTCGCCGCCGCAGGCCAAGCTGATGAGCGACATCAAGAGCCTGCAAAGCCTTGCCAAGGATGCGCTGATCGCAAGCTCTCAGGCCGTGCGCCCGCCCATCGCAACCCATGCCCAGGAACGGCAGCTCGACCTCAACCCCGGGCGCATCAACCCGGGGCTGATCGACGAGCAGGGGCGGCCCTTGTTCCGGCCGATGATCGATACGGTCAGTCCGGGAGCGGCGGATGCGCAGATCGAGAACATCCGCGAGAAGCTGCGTGTCGGCCTTTACGGCGACCTGTGGCAGACGCTGCTGGAGGGCAGCGGCCGGACGGCAACGGAAGCCAATATCCGCCGCAAGGAAATGGCCGACATGATCGGTCCGTTTTCGACCAACATCATGGCCGGCAATGAGGCCCTTTTTGAACGCGAAGTCGGTATTTTGGGCCGGCGGGGTGCGTTTGCCCCAGGATCGCCATTGGCGCCGCCCGAGACGATTGCCGGCAGCGATGTGACCTTGAAACCGACAGCGCCCATCGATCAGATGCGCGAGGCCGGTCATTTCGAGGCGATCATGGGCTTCCAGGAATATCTCGGTGTAGCCGCGGCGAGCGACCCGACCCTTCTGGATCTGCACGACCGGGAAGAGGAATACGACCTGACCCGCCGGGCGCTGGGGCTGCCGGCCAAGCTGAAGCGGCGCCCGGAAGAGGTGGAGGCGCTGCGGCAAAAGCGCGAGGCCGAAACCCAGCAGCAACAGCAACTGGCGGCCGGGGAAAGCATGGCCAAGATGGCCAGGGACGGCGCTCCGCTGATCAAGACCCTGAGCGAAGACGGGACGCTGGATGGCAGTACCCTGCCGCAAGACCTGGGACTTTGATCAGTCCCGGAAGCGGTCTTCCCCGCGTTTCATCGCTTTCTCGCGCGCGATCATTTCGTCAAGCTCGCGCCCGTGGCGCACGCCTGAACTGATGGAGCGTATGAGAAGGAAAATGAACACAACCGTTGCCACGCGGAACGCCCAGAGCGCGGCGGTTTCCAGGGAGCCGTGAAAATCTCCGGCGTTTAGATGGTTGAGCGGAATTTCGTCGACCTTGTAAAGCGCGGCGGCACCGAGCAAAACGCCGCCCCATTTCATGCGGGCCAGGTCGTAGTTGGGCATGTGGTGCTTCTGTCCTTATCGGATTGTGATAGGCGAATGTTCGTCTGAATACAATTTAAGCGTGCTTATAGGGTGGTGCAAGAGAGCCGTTAGGCTTTTCGGATCTGTGCAAACCATTCAAGAAAAACAGTTTCTGAACTTGTGGGGCGTGAAAACCGGGCGGCGCTTGTCTGGTCCGGTCAGCTATTGGAGAAACGAATGTGGCATTGCCTCAAACGGCGCGCGCGGCGGCGCAAAGACAGGGCCGCAGAGCTGGAACGGGCCTATAGGTCCGTCTTTTTAAGTACAGACGGCGAGACTGTGCTGGCGGATCTTGCAGCAGATTGCGGGATCTATCAGGCACCGCCGGTTGATCTGGACGCGCGCGCAGGCGGTTATCTGGACGGGCGCAAGGCGCTGTTTGCGCGGATTCTGTCGATGCTGCGCATACCGCCGGAAGAACATGCCGCCCTGCAGGCGGCAGCCCGCCTGGAAACGCTTCCCGAATTTGAGCATGACGAGGAGTTTTAAGTTGGACGATCAAAATGACGCCGCATATGCGGGCGTGGACGCAGCACCGGGACCGGATGCTTTCCTGTCCGGCCTGACGGAGGACCAGCGAGCCTTTGCCACTGACAACGGCTGGCGCAACGCGGAAAGTGTCTTTAGTGATTTTCATGCGTTGCAGGACCAGCTTTCAAGCGCCGTGATGCTGCCGGGCGAGAGTGCCAGCAGCGATGAAAAGGCAGCCTTTTATCAGGACGTTTCGAAAAGCTGGACACCTGAAAACGGCTATCGGTTCGATCTTCCGGAAGGGCTGGCAGAAGACTTTCCCTATGATCAGGCCTTTGCCGAAGAGGCAAGCGGGTGGTTTCAGGAAGCCGGGCTTCACCCGGAAGCCGCGCAAAAGCTGCATGACCGCTGGGTTGGCAAGATGGCGGACCACTTTGCGGCCAACACCGAAGCCGCGCATGTAACGGCCCAAAAACAGGCCGAGACAACCCAAGCGGCGCACCAGGCCCTGATCAAGGAATATGGCGCGCCGGAAAGCGACGGGTATCAGAATGTGGTCGCCAAGGCCGACAGGGCGATGACCGGACTGAAAGCCAATGGCATCGACCTGAGCGGCTGGTTTTCCGAGAAGGGGGCGTTGACGGCAGCCGGTGCCGATGGCCTGCAAAAGGTGGCGGACCCGACGGCAGTCAAACTGCTGGCTTTTATCCATGACAGCGCTCTTGCCGAAGATGGTCTGCCCGGGCTGAACAGCGGCGGCAACGGCACAAACCCCTTTGCAAGCGATAGCCTCAGCCTGAAGGAACAGTCCGAGATGCTGGAGCGGAACCCGGCCAAAGCGCGGCAGATGATCCTGGCGGCGGGACGCGACCCGGCTTTGTTCAGGCTTTGAGCACCCGTCCGGAGCGTCCGTCGAGCAAGCACTATCTGGCTGTGAGGGTATTTTTCAACTTTTAATTGATAAGAACAAATAATGAACATATGATCAAGGCAAGGAACAGACAGGATCTGGAAAAGGGTGCATGCGATGAAAGTGTTTCTTGCGAACTTGAAAAAGTCCAGCCGGGTGTATCCGGTTGTTTTGGCGGCCTTGACATCAGGACTGACGGTTTTGGCGTCCGGTGCCATCGCAGACCAGGTTATCCCCTGGCCTGAGCAGCCAAAAGTGCTTCAGAGCGAAATTCAGAGCTATGTCGATGGTTCTATTGGACCGATGTCATCCAAGGTGCGGCCTGGCAGCACTGTTGGGGTTCTGTTTCTGGGGTATTCGCAGGAAGCCATATCCAGGAATGCCGGTGAACTCTCAGAGATTGATGGATATTCTCAGTATTTTACACCCTATGGCAGAACGGAATATTACACCTATCCATTCGATTTTTTGCAGTACCAGCAACCTGACACGATCACGGTGTTGAACGTGGACTTGACCAAGGAAACCTATGTTCCAGAGTTCACTGCAGAGACAGACATCAAATCGTATCTTGATCCTGACGGGCTCTTCATTCAGGACCTTGGAAAACAACTTTTCGGTATTATGAACATCATGGCCGGTTCCGGTACGGTCACCGAACTTGGAACGCCGATGAAGAAGTTCACCGATGAGGAATTCACGGTCAGGCATCAGCTCTTCGACAGGACATGCACGTCCGTCACCGAGTTCGTTCAGAAGAAGACGGGCAAACAGCACCACTCAATGTTTGTCTACACGGATTATGAACCGGGCTCCGACGAGCAGATCGCCTGTCTTGCCAAGCACATCCTGGTTTTTACACGCCCTGCCACCTTGCCTTTTGCAGCAGGTGGCACGAGTAGGTGAACATAGCCTAGACAAAGAGAACTCTTCCAAGTTTGCGGTGTGCTCTTTGGCGAGTGCGGGGCGCCGATGCCGGTTGCATCAATGTTGGCTGTCTTAAGGCCCCACAGCAAATGACAAGAGACCCGGCCTTGCATTGCACGGCCGGTCAGACCGGTCGTGCCTATCGACTACAATCAAAAAATTGCAGAGAACCCATATGGACCAAAAAGTTTCCGATCGGCAGATCATCTCCGAGCTTGATGAGATTCAACATCACTTAATGAAGAAATACGGCCCTGAAGGTGTCGCAAATGAAAAACTGCAAGACCAATTGAAGGAGTTTGGCAGGAAAGGTGACGACCACTGGGACGCCAGGAAACTGATCGAAGGTGCGTTGGTTCACAATCGTACAAGAAGCAGAGTTCCCGAAACTCAAGAACAACTGGACAAGATCCTGCAACAGCGCGGTGAACTCGGCAAAGTTGGCCCCGGAGTTTCCGGGTTTGGCAATTCCGCCGGAGGCCGCCGAAGGGCAAGGGAATTTCTAGGAATAGGAGAGCCTGAGCCAGCGTTAAGGATGGAGCCCGAGGAAGAACGCGGAATTGAACTGCTTGAACCAACACCAAACGATGGTGTTTGGCACGGTGTACGATCGAACGGTCCCGGCAATCCTTTCAGCATTCAAAAACCCAAACTGAAACAGCAAGCTGAGATGCTGGAGCAGAACCCTGCGGGAGCGCGGCAGATGATTTTGGCTGCTGGCCGGGACCCTGAACTGTTTGGGCTTTAGTGGGGATTTCAGCGCAAACTGCACAGTTTCTGCCAGATAACTTGCAACATCTAAAGCGACAGAAAAATTCGGCTTGCGAGCATCAAACTGGCTTCAATTTTACGGTGTCATTGTTTGTGAGCTTCGCACAGTAAGAGAGAAATTGTGAGACGCGATGACAATATCGGTTTGGAAAATTTGCGATCAACGTCGCCTGAATTCGCAGGCGGACGCCGGAATACATCGTTGGCATCGTTTCGCAGCATCAACGTTCTTTGCGGTTCTTGGTTTTCTGCTCGCTTCTTGCGATGATTATCTGACGCTTGCTGCTTACGAACACTCAGGCTTTATTGAGAAATTCAAGAACGGCAGTTTATCGGCGGGGGCAGTGCTTGTACCGGCTGGCGAGTACGATGCGATTTGTTTCATCTACCCATTATCGCTGATTAGCGAATTTTCCGACAAGGACTGGGACCCTGATTTCAGTGAAGAGTATTTCCGTGTCTGGACGAGACGCGGACCCGACGAGAAAGTCGAGCTGATACATCAAAGTTTTTTGTACATCGAAAGTGGCCGGAACCTTTGCGCTTATCGGCATGAAAATGTTGTCATTTCCCATATTGGGAGGGATGGCCGCGTCCATCTAAAAATAGAAAGAATTAATAGGTAAAGCAAATTGGCCGAAGTCAAAGATGTCGCAAAAAACCCGCTTAAATTCAATAAAGAATTTTCTGATGCGGTTAGAGCTGCAACTCAACACATTTATTTGTCACGTGAGCAGTTTAACGCCGTAAAACACGCAGGTGTTTCTGCTGTAATGGCTGATGTTCTGGGTGAGGAACTAGCAGAAGTTTTTGGAAATGGCGTTGAATTCGTTCAAGATATAAGAGGAATTATTGATCAGCGTAATGTAACGGACGATCACAAAGATCTCTTGAACAATGCCATTGGCCGGGCCTATGCGAAACGGAATCCCGGTCTGAGTGCCAACAAATATTACCAAGCAATGGCGGCGTTGGCCCAGTCTGGCAACCTTGTGGCAAACCCGCGTTTTAAACTTCCCGGTTCAAGTCATCCGAGATTGCAGTCCAGGGTGCGGGCGAAATATATTCAAGAAACGGTAGAAAAGGCGCTTCAGCCTGAAACGATTGGGCTTCTGTCCAAGCCTCTCGCGGCAAAAAATCCGGCCGACCTGAATGGACCAGAGGGAAAGGTTTTCGATTTACCTGAAAAGAGCCGCTCACAGTCTCTAATCTCACGAAAAACAGCGAAGCGGTCAGTACTTGGCAACTCGAAAACCGTTGCTTCCAACATGAGGCGGAGACATGTATATGGGGAGGAACAAGCTAGAAATCCTTTCGATCTCAACAACCCTAAGCTTGAGCGGCAGGCGGAAATGCTGGAGCGGAATCCGGCTAGGGCGCGGCAGATGATCAAGGCGGCTGGCCGGGACCCTGAACTGTTTGGGCTTTGAGGACGATCCGGTGATGCGCGTGACCTATGGCCGGATTGCGCACGCAAGGCCAATTTGCTTGGCTCAAGAAACGTGAATATACATGCGGCATTTCAATCAAAGGTTGACAAGGAACGTATCATGAACAAATAAAAAAGTCAGAAAACTTGCATTCGAGCCCGGCGGGCTTCAATTGGAAATGTTTGGCGTTATGTTTTCAGTAAAAGCGGATAAATGGCTTCTAGCGATGGCGCTCTGCTGGGGGATATTCGCTGGTCTACCGGTTTCAAACGCATCTGAGCATCAGACACTTTCACCGGAAGAATCGGCCCGGATCTTGACTGAGAAAGTCAGTTCTTATGTGAGTTCATCCAACGATCCCACCTCGTTCGAGGCTGATCTAAAGGACACGATCCTTGTGGTCTATGGCGGCTTCACGGAGGATGAAATCCAGAAAAACGCCGCGAATTTTATCGAGATTGAAGAACACGATTTTGTTCATCTCGATTTTGATTCTTATGAGTACTTAGAAATATTCTCCTATAACCAAGATTATACGGCTTCCAATACGATCTTTGTGTTCAACTTTGATCCGTCGATCGGGTTGGTAGATCTGGATAAAGGTCCGCGCGTGAAGGATATGCCCATCCCGGAAGCACTTGAGCAGGCCGCAATCCGCGAGCACAATCAGATTTATTTGCTCTATCTGATGAATTTTCTCCGAGGTCATGACGACGGAATGGCGGTGGAACTTGGGGCTCCAATGGAAGACTTGAGCGATGCCGAGCACTCTTACAGAGAGACACTTTTTGCAGGAGAGTGTTCCTCAGCCGTCCGGTTTTACGACGACAAGCGTTTTCAATTGAACACGTCGGCCGTTTATTCAGATGCGGCGCCAGGCTCCTATGAGCAGATCGAGTGTCTGAAATTCCAAACGCTGATTTTCTTACGACCTGCAAGTGTGCCCTTCCGATCCATCGCACCGGAGCAATGAGCGATGCACTGGACTTGACGTAAGCCGAAGTGTGAAAGCTGCCGCTTTTCCGGTGCAGTCAGTCTAGTTCAACAAGATCACAAGATGCCGGTTGGCAAAGGGCGTTGCCAAGGCTGCAGGCTTTATCACCCGGATCACCCCGATTGATGAGCTCAAGAACTTGGGCAGCAAGACGGGCAGATGATACTGGTTCGAAGCCAGCATAAACCAACACATTTCGTCAGTTGCGGTTGAGGCTGTTTTTTGCACCCACAGGCGGTGACCTGGGCGGTCTTCCAAGCCAGTGTTGTTTCCTGCGTGCCGTTTCTTTTTGAACGGCAAATGGAGCAAGCTCAAACCTCTGTAAAGCGGGGGTCTCAGTCGGCGGCAATGTCCAGCATTTCCTGAGATTGCTGCAACACTCAAACACACTTGAAATGGAATTTCAGTCTTAAGGGACTGCGCGGCACAAAGTGCTTCGCGGATCGTTTCTGTCTGGCCGTTTTCCGTTTCCCAACCTGCCAGCGGTGCCGCTTCAGGCGGCCGTTCATGCTGGCCAAATTCGTTCATATCTACAACCATAGGATAATCAATGACGTCTCAAATTTCAGACATCGTGGTACCGCGCGTCTTCACGCCCTATATGGCGGAAAACAAACCCGCCAAACTGATCATGCTGGAAAAATCCGGCATTCTGGCCGCACCGGCTCCCGATATCGCCAAGCGCTTCAAGGCGGGTGGCAATCAGATCGAAGTGCCGTACTGGGAGGACCTCGACGACGCCGAACCGACCGTGATCGATGACAGCGACAACAAGATCACCACCAGCAAGATTACCGCAAGTGACATGAAGGCGTATAAGCACCGTCTCGCCAAGAAGTATGGCGCCAAGACGGTGGCAAGCTACGCCGCGACTGGGCGGGGTGACAGTGCCATGAACCGGGTGGCCGAGCGTATCGGCGCTTATTGGGGACGGCGCAAGGAAGAGCGGATCATCACCACAGCGGAGGGCGTGGTTGCCGATAACATGGCCAATGATGCCGGTGACATGGTCTATTCGATCTATGCCGATGTCGGTTCTCCAACCGCCGCCAACCGGATCAGCTATCAGGCCATCAACCGGGCGCGGCTGACCATGGGCGAGAACCTGGATGATTTGCGTGTCATCGCAATGCACAGCTTTGTCTATGGCACGTTGCTGGACGATGAAAAGATCGAGTTCAAGAAGCCGTCCGAAGCCCCTTTCGAGGTGCCCTATTACGCGGGCATGATGGTGGTGCATTCGGAAATGATGCCCGTGTCGAGTGGAACGAACTCGGATGAATATTCGTGCTTCCTGTTCGCGCCCGGTGCTTTCATGCATATCGATGAGGTGCCGAACCGGACAACGATCTACGGCAATGAGGGAACGGAGATCACGCGAGATCCGGATATCGGCGATGGCGGCGGTGCGGATTATCTGACAACGCGCAGGTTCGAGCTGATCCATCCGGCGGGCATGGATTTCACAGGGGCGTCTCTTGCCAAGAGCCAGGGTGCAACTCTTGCCGAGCTGCGCAATGCCTTGAACTGGGACCGGAAATACACCCGCAAGAACGTGAAGCTTGCCTGCTTGAAGGTGAATATCTAAAGGCTTTGCGACGGTTGTGGCTCAACCGCCCGGGATGAACATCAGCCCTCTTCCGCGATGGCGGAAGAGGGTTTCAATCGACTTGCCAGGGCGCACAATGAGCCGCTCATTATAACCGGATGTAACGGTTTACCTTTTTCAAAAGCTCTGTCTAAACAGTCCGTTGGGACATTTAGAGTCTCTGTACGGTTCGTCAAAACAACGCTAAAAAGAACCTCATCAAAGCAAGATGGCGGCGTGCGCCTTTAGGACAAGCTGGCATTCTACTCCAATACAATCAAAGATTGATTGTTGGAACATTTCATGAACATAATGTTGAAAATGGAGTATCCGGCAGATGGCCGATTTTGATGACATCACCGGTTGGCGGGACGAGTTGAAAGATTTCCGGCAATCCGATGAGGGCAAAGCCTATTTTGAAGAATATGAAATAGGCAGTGGGAAGATTGCGCCCAAGATGCCGTTTGAAAACGCGCTTGAACTGGCTGAGCTGATGCTGCGCCATCAGGAGATTTATCAAGCGCTTCTCAAAGGCATTGAATGGAACCGGATTCTTGAGGAGCGCCCGAATTTTTTTCACGACCATCCAGACTATTGGGACCTGAATCCGCTGGAATCGCACGAAACCCGAAACGATTTCATGGACTGGTATGCGTTCAAATCCGGGCTTCCATATGACGATGGCGCTCTGCATATGGCTGAATTCCTGGCAAGGCGGGTTGAGCGCAAGGAGCTGCCAGCACTGAGATCTCCCCAAGCTGAAGCATATGCGCGAAGCAACTTCGCAAAATACTTTGAATTCGACGGGAAACAGTCGGAATGAGCAGGCTTCGAGTTTTCTTCGAAGAGTAAGTCTCTTTTGGGCAAGAGGATTTGGGGTCGGTTGCGGGTTCGCGCTGCTTATGGATGCTTTGCGCGATCCGAGAGGACCACCGTAGCCATTCACGAACATAGTGTTGAAAACGGAGTATCCGGCAGATGGCCGATTTTGATGACATCACCGGTTGGCGGGACGAGTTGAAAGCTTTCCGGCAATCCGATGAGGGCAAAGCCTATTTTGAAGAATATGCAATAGGCAGTGGTAAGATTGCGCCCAAGATGCCGTTTGAAAACGCGCTTGAACTGGCCGAGCTGATGCTGCGCCATGAGGAGATTTATCAAGCGCTTCTCAAAGGCATTGAATGGAACCGGATTCTTGAGGAGCGTCCGAACTTTTTTCACGACCATCCAGACTATTGGGACCTGAATCCGCTGGAATCTCACGAAACCCGAAACGATTTCATGGACTGGTATGCGTTCAAATCCGGGCTTCCATATAAGGATGCCGCTCTAAAGATGGCTGAATTCCTGGCAAGGCGGGTTGAGCGCAAGGAGCTGCCAGCACTGAGATCTCCCCAAGCTGAAGCATATGCGCGAAGCAACTTCGCAAAATACTTTGAATTCGACGGGAAACAGTCGAGATGAGAGAGACTGCTATCTTAATCGATATTGCGGAAGTCAGCCGCATCATGAGTCTTTCAGGCATTGAAGGTCTGAACGTGTTGGCACAGCGCGGCGATTATTTTTTTCTTAGTGACGATGCACTTAACGAACTGGCCGCCTCAGATCACTTTACTGAGCAAAAATATAGTGCATTTCGGGATTGGATCGAAGACCCAAATATTGCCAAGAAGATCCTCAATGTCCCACCGCTGACGGACGAAGAAAAAGAAATATACGACCCCAAAGGCAAGAGACACAGCCGGCGCGGGGGAAAGAGATCTGGGACATGACGGCACGCAAGTTCATGGATCTTCATCCCGATTTCGATTTTGAGGTTATTACTCAGGATATCGATTTCGCGAAGAACAGATACCGCGATGAAAACGGCAAGCAACGAATGATTGTCGACAGGCCTTTCAGGTTCTGGACCGTGAAACGGGCGATGCTGGAGCTGGTAACGCATCCAGATCTTGATTTGACGGAAGAACAATACATGAACATTGTCCGTCACGACTATGGAAAGCGCGGAAATTACAAGCAGGGTGTGCTTGTTTTTCCGGAGAGTTATGAAGAGGCACGGCGTGAGCGGGCAGACAGAATAAGACGGCTGGAACTCGGCCGCGGACCGGACGGGGATCGCGGTAAGAAGCTGGGCCCAGGCTTTGGCCATGGCGAGCCTGATATGTTGAGACTTGGTGTTGACACTAAGTTGCCTGTCACGGGCGCGCTGCAGGAAGGCCTCCGAAACCCGCACGATCTGGCTAGACCCGTTCCGTTCGGTCAGAAGGCCGGCTTGCCGTTGTTGGAGGGCAGCAGTGGTAAGCTGATCAGCGAGGCTTCCAGAGTTGCCGGAAGGATCGATTTCAGGAAAGGGTCAGTGATTGCAGGCACGGCGACTGGTCTTTTATTGGCAACGACCGTCGTTGCCATTGCGCTGGAACACGATCTGCCGCCTTCCGAAGTGGCAGCTGCTATGGGAATTGATCTCAAGTCGATTGCCGAAGGATTGGCGCAAAGCGCGGTCGAGGATGCAGCCGTGTCGGTTCTTGTTGGAGCTCTTGCGTCGTCAACCGGGCCAGGAGCGCCAGTGGCGGCGGCCGTCGCACAGGTGATCCGGCAGGGCTACAAGCTTTATCAGTCGGGCGAAGACCTTGCCGATACTTATCAGTTGCTGCATCTGCTCGTTACCGAAATCGATCACGGCAAGGTGCTGGGCAAACTTGGTGACAGCGCGGCTGAACAACTGGGCATTGCCACAGAAGATCTGAATGATTTCCTTTACGGCGAGAGCCCGGAAATCGACTGGCGGGCGACGGAAAAAGCGGCAAGAGCCGCTTTAGGAAACGACCGGCAGAAGCAGATTGAATTCGGCCAAGATCTGGCCTTGTCGCGCGATGCCAACAAGGACCGCGAGCTTTTTGTCGACAAATATCTGCCTTTTGTCGTGTTTGAGGGCCGATCCGATGAAGAGCGCGGACATCAGCAGTTGGCGCCTGGTTCGGATGGTTCGGTGGAGCCCGAAGCCATCGTGGCCCCGCAAGGTGATGTTGATGATGGTGCACTGCAGCCGGTTCCGGCCAATCCTTTGGACGCGAATGGGGAAGGTTCCAGGAAGATCGACAAAGAGGATCCGTTCGCGCGAAAGACATCCTATGACCGCTATCAGCGGCTCGGCACCAGTCCGGAGGAAGAAGCCGAGGCGCTGAAAGACTATCATGACATGCTTCTGGAAAGTTATCTGGAGATGGATGGTCACCGTGAGGCCGCCCATGAATACGCGCTTTGGAGGTTCCGGCAGAAATGGTCTCTTTCCAATTATTCGCCAGAGACAGAGGGAACGGTTCTGAAATATCCGGTCGAGACCGCCTATCCGGATATCGATGGCGAGGACCGCCACTATGTGCGTGAAAACGTAGAGACCGTTCTGGCCAGTGAGGGTATCAAAGCGAGCAAGTGGTACCTGACTCCCAACGAACACACCGGACACGACAGGGCCCGAGGCGTGGCGGATGAAGATGGCTATGGCCCGCGTATGACGCTGCTCTACGATGATGAGACGGGTGTTCGGCACAAGGTGACAGATCGCTTTCAAGTGAATGTTCTGGCAGCCGAAGAACAGGTCAGGGCGCGGCGGCTGGCTGCAGGCGAAGCTGCTGCAAAGCAGCGCGAACCGAATTCACCACCCGCGGGCTTGCTACCGCAGACCCGGGGCGGGCCACCTGCCGCAAATTGAACGCTGAGACACTACCAACACAATTTGATCACAATGGGTGGCTTTGGCCGCCCTTTTCTTTTTCACGAAAGGGTCTGGAATGGACGAGATCATTATGCGCCGGCTCAAGCATCTGCAGCGGCTTGAAGAAAACCATGCCAGGGATTTTGAGGATCGGTTCGGGACTGAGCCGAGCCGAAAGGACCAGCAGCGCGATGCCTTGAACAATGTGATTTCCGCCGATTGGAACCGCAAGCAAAAGAGCGCCGCCGGAGGAGCCTTTGGCCGCCCGCTGCCGGCGGGCTGGCGCAAGGAACACTGGAAGACCCAACAGGCCATGGCAGCGGATTATGCCGGTGTCAAAGCTGACAACAAGGAAGAAGCGGTGCGGGCTCTTGAAGGCTATGAAGCCGAGATGACCCTGCCACCTGCCGCCTGACATCAACAGAAAGCAGAGCTGAATGACTGGAACCGTTCACACGTCCGTGGAGATGGCGAACCTGGCACTTGCGCATTTGAAAGAAGCACCGATACGGGATTTCGACTTTTCATCCGTTGCCTCACGCTGGTTCCGGAACCACTACGCCGCGCATCGCGATGCCTATCTTGCCATGCATGACTGGGATTTTGCGACCACGCTGACACATCTACCCGTTGAGACCGGGAAGCCGCCATTTCGATGGGCCTATCAATACAAGAAACCGTCGGATGCCCTGCGTTTGCCACAGCAAACCGCCGATGGAGCTCCGGGTGGCGAGATCCTCAAGTTTGAAGTGATCGGACAGCGGATCATGACCGACAAGCCGCCGCCGTTTCCCCTTCGATACGTGCGGCGTGTCACACGCGAAACCGAATTTGCACCGCTCTTCGTGCACGGCTTTGCGCTGTTTCTGGCTGCCGGATGCGCTCATGTGATTACGGGCAAGAACAGCCGCGCTGAATCCCTGCGTCAGGCGGCCACCGAAGCCTTTGACAAGGCCGGGAGCTACGACACAGGGCAGGGCACACCGCTTCCTGCAATCGATCTGGAAATCATTACGAACCGATGAGCTATCATCTGCAAGCCACGTTTAGCCGCGGTGAACTGGACCCGGAGCTGATTTACCGCTCCGATCTGGAATTGTTCCGCTCGTCACTTGAGCGCTGCGAAAACTTCATCACCTTAAAACGCGGCGGCTTGCGCCGCAGAGGTGGAACCAAATTCATCGGGGAGATGAAAAACAGCAGCCAGGGCGGCTGGCTGATCCCGTTCGAGTTCGGTAACGGCCAGTACTACATGCTGGAATTCGGCCACCTGTATTTTCGGGTCTATACCAGCGCAGGCCGCGTTGGCAGTGTTGAGGTTTCAACGCCTTATACTCTGTCGGACCTGCCCGGTCTGAAGTTTGTTCAATCCACGGACACATTGTTCATCACCGGCGGAGGCATCGCACCTCAGGCGCTTAAACGTCAGTCCGAGACGTCCTGGTCCATCGGTCCGATTGCATTCAAGGACGGGCCGTATCTGGATGTGAACATCACCCCGACCAGTCTGAAGCCATCCGGGCTTGGTAATCCGGTTCCGGACATGACATCCAACACGGCGCCGAGCGGCACTGTGAGCGCATCCAATAACAGCACGGCGGCCTGGCAAGTGTTCAATCGCTCGGAAGGCAAGGTGGTCTTGTCCGGTGGGGCATCGGGTTGGGTGCAATATCGTTTTGCTAGTCCCGTTGTTATTGATGCCTACATGCTGCAGGCGCCGAATGACAACAGCCAAAACGACGACATGCCTTGGCAATGGAACATCGAGGCGTCGAATGACGGTTCGAACTGGACGATCCTGGATACGCAAGACGGGCAGGACACCTGGGCCTCCAATGAATGGCGGCAATATGCCTTTCACAATGAAACGGCGTTCAGTTACTACCGGCTGAGCTTCAAGCAAGGGGGCGGGTCAAATGGCGACAACTCGGCCATTGGCCAGATCGTCTTTCACCAGGCCGGCCAGAACCAGACGGCCTTCAACCTGGCGGCGTCGAGTGCCGCCGGTGTGAATGGCGGTTCCGGGTTTCAATCCTCCGATGTCGGCCGGCACATCCGGTTTCGCGGTTCCGACGGTTTCTGGCGCTGGTTCAAGATCGTCAGTCGAAGCTCCAGCACAGTGGTGAAAGTGCAGCTCTATGGGCAAGCATTGCTTGACACCAAGGCACAAACGGCCTGGCGGCTGGGTGCCTGGAGCGGCACGACAGGCTGGCCGGAAACCGTTGGTTGGCACAAGAGCCGGCTTGCCTTTGCCGGAACTCTGGAAGAACCGCAAAAGGTCTGGGAAAGCCAGACCGAGGATTTTACCAATTTCGGTGTGTCGCATGTTCTTGAGGCTTCGGATGCCGTTACCGCTGGTATCCTGTCCGGCCAGGTGAACCGCATTCAGTGGCTGGTCGATGACAATGATCTGATTGTCGGGACTTCAAAGGCAGTGCGCGCTGTTGGCAAGGCAACCGACCAGGACCCATTTGGCCCGGAAAATGTCGAACAACGACCGGAGACAAATTTTGGCGCCAATGGCGTCAGCCCGATCAAGGTCGGGTCTGTTCTGCTCTATTTCGGGCCATATGGCACGGATATGCGCGAGATGGCCTATGACTTTGGCGCCAATGGCCGGGTATCGCAGTCGGTCAGCGAGGTGCAGTCGCATCTGTTTCGTCCCGGAATTTCAGGTGCCTGTTATCAGCAATACCCTGACAGCATTATCTGGGCCTGGGACAAGCAGGGCAGCGTCGTCGGCTTTACCTATGAACGTCAGCAGCAGGTCTATGGCATGCACCGTCATGACTTTGGCGGCCCGGTGGAATGCCTGGCCGATCTCACCGGTAGCGGTTCTGATGAGGTTTGGCTGATCGTCCGGCGAACTATCAACGGTGCGACCCGGCGCTATATCGAAATCATGCAAAGACCATTTCAGGACGGCACAGCCGAGAAGGCGTGGCACCTTGATTGTGCGGCGCTTTATAGCGGCGTCCCGGCAAACAGGGTGACAGGGCTGAGCCATCTGGAAGGCGAAGAGGTTGTGCTTTTTGCTGATGGAACGGACTACCCGGCAACTGTAGAGGGAGGGGAAGTCAGTCTCCCCAATGGCCAGACAGCGGAAGATATCCTGATCGGCCTGAATGTCACGGCACAGGCCAAGACCTTGCCCTATCCGATTGCGGCGCAAGACGGGTCGGCCCTTGGCCGCAAGATGCGCGTTGATAGCTGCCAGATTGCCGTTCAGCAGACCGGATCGCTCCGGGCAGGGTCGGAAGACGGTTATCTGGACGAGCTGGTTTATTACCGCGCGGGCGACCCTTCCGGCGAGCCAGCGCCATTGCGGTCAGGCGTTCTTAACCAGTGCGTTGAGACGCGCTGGCAGGACGGCGGGCAACTGGCACTTGAAGTCAGTGGCGGAAAACCATCAACAATTCTGGCCATCAACTTTGGCCGAGACGTGGAGCCATAAAATATGTGCCATCCAGCAGTATTGGCAGCGGTTTCCATTGCGGGATCGCTGGCGGGCGGCGTTGTGCAAGCCCAAGGCATTCGCCAGCAAGCGGATGCGGAAGCCAAGGCAGAAGAACGAAGGGCCGAACTGGCCGACCGGCAAAAAGGTGTCAATCAAACGCAAGCCTCCTTTGAGCGTCGGCGCACCCTGGAACAGTTTGCCCGAGCCGGTGGATACAACAGAGCCGCCGGGGCAGAACGGGGCCTGTCTGAGACAGGGTCTCTCACGGATGTTGCCGATGACAACGCTTATGAAGCGGCGCAAAACATTGAGGCCATCCGGTATCGGGCTGAAGGGCAACGGGACAATCTGACCTTCGAGGCCAGGACCGCCCGGGAGCGGGCGCAGTCACGCCGTAAAGCCGGCCAGATTGGCGCTGCGGGCGCGATCCTTGGCGGAGCGACAAGCGCTTTCACCACCCTCGGCAAAACCGTTTACAGCCTGTCCAGCGGCTGATCAAAGCCTTCGGACAGTCATTTTTCATCTATTGGATTTTTCTATGGCGAGATTGCAAAGATTTTCCGGCACACAAAGCCTTCCCGGTGTTGGCAGCCCGCAAGTGGTCGCCGATACGGCTGTCGGCGTGGCAACGCAAGGCTTTGGCCGACAAATCCGCAGCTCTGCTCAGGACTTTGCAAGCCTTGCAGGTACTGCGGCCCAAACGGCCCAAGTGGCCCAGGATGCGAAGAAACGTCAGCATCAGATTGACGAAGCCGAGGAGCGGAAGCGGCAAAAAAATCCGGAGCCGGGTGACAGAGCGTTCCATTGCCGAACGCGCCAGAAACAGGCCTGGCGGCGCTGGTTACACCGAAGACATGGTTGCCTTTCTCGAAAAGGAACATGCTGAGAGTCTGAAAAGGCTTTCTGAGGAAGGCAAGACGCGCGCCGAGCAGAATTTCAGGGTAGACCGGGACCGGTACGTGAGCGGTTTTGCGGCGATTGAGGCTGCCGAAAACGAGAAGTACTTCCAGCAAGGACTGGCGGATGACGAAGAGCTTCTCATTGAGGAGGTGAGCAGGGACCCGGCGCAGGCCGCTGGTGCGCTGAAAAGAGCAGAAACGCTTTTAAGGTCGGTGCCCTTGCCTGCCCGCGTCAAAGACGCAGCGTTTCAGCGGATCAAGGAAAGAGTGGCCGAAACCTGGATAGGAGCGCGCCCCCTCGACGAACGCCACGGTGTTCTCGAAGCAGAACTTGGAGTTCGCGGCAACGAAACTGCCGATGTTTTTACAGTCAAAGGGGCGCGGAATGACGCCTCAGACAACAAGCGTGAAGATCTAGATCCTGAATGGTCTGAGCAGCTTCAAGGCTTGTCCGATGACGCTCTGCAGCGGATCTATATGGGCACTCTTGCTGAGAAACCCGGCGCGTCGGCCGCTGAAGCCGAACGTATCGAAAGGCGCATTGAGGAGACCCACGGGCTTTTTGATCCTCGCGAAATCGACGCAAACACCGCTCTGACGCCCTACCAAAAAGTGCAGTTGAATGATCTTAAAACTTTTGCTAATCAAGAACAAAGCATAAACATTTCTGCTTTGAAGTGGCTTAATTCCGATGGAAGCGCTGAGATCGAGGCGCTGGATCGACAAACGCTGAGCGACCGTGCGTTTGCGTTTCTTGATGACGGCAAAGCCGACAAGGGTGCAGTGGTACGCCTAATCGCGCGAGAAAAAGGAGTGTTGCCAAGGCCATATGCCGCCTCTTTGAAGAACGATCTGGAAAGCGATGCCGATGACAAGGTGAAAACGGCATATGAGAGCCTCGGGTCTCTAGCCGATCTGGGCATCAGTTCAATTGCAGAGGAACCCTATCAACAGAGCTTTCGGGCATCTCGTGTCAAATGGCACCTTTTGAGAAACCGGTTTGGCCTTTCTCCTGAAGAAGCCGCCTCACGTTTGGCGCGTGCGAATGGAGGAAAACGAGAAAGGGAAATACGCACAAGGTTTGATCTTGATTACCCGCAGCGTGGCTCATCCATAGCGCTAACTTCCCGGGATTTGCTGGGGCGAGTGTCTCTACCGGGTTACCTTGGTGTTGACGCGTCTCCAAGCGAGTTGCTGAATGGTGTCGATCTTATCGGGCAGTCATCTCACTACAAGTATACCGGGGCGCAGTATGCTCAAAGGGTGTCACCGCGACCGGGTATCTCTCTTTTACCTCCCTTGGGGCCGCTGGAAAGAGATGAGCCGACCGGGTTCTACTTCGGAGCAACGCCAGATGAAGCTGCCAGTGGCTTCGAGGGCGTCATTAAGCGTCTGATGTTTCCATGAATTAGGCAGGGGCGTTCCCCTGGAACTGAGACCCACGAGGATCCTAGTCTTCTTGAAAACAGAAGACCGGATGAAGGAAAGGGGGCAGAAACAAAGCGACGAAGAAAGAACGGGAATGGTGGAAAGAAAGCGACGGATAGCGGCAAAAACGGGCCGCATGGCGATCGCGGCAGAGCGATAAACAAAGCAGAGAAGCAGACAAAAGATTTGGAAGCGGCTTTGAAACAATCGACGTCGCGGCAGGAAAAAAGAAGCTGTACAACAAGATAGATCGCATCAGAGATGCCGCACGCCGGGCAAAATCGGGGGAAACACATAGCCGCCGAGGAAAGGGGTCGAGATGACCGATTGGAAATGGGAATGGACCCCTGGTGTTGGTGTCGGTCCAATAAAATTTGGCACACCGATCGAAGAATATATCGAACGTTTCGATTTGAAGCTTAGAGTCCCGGAAGGGACAACATCCACGGGGTTAGGATCCTACACTATCCAAGATTTTGCGAAGTCGGTGGCAACTGACCTTGGCAAGGTTGAGAGTGTTGAATGTGAAGACTATTTTGGGTTTCGTGGCAAAAACCTGATTGGAATGTCCGAAATAGAACTGATCACATATATGGGAATTGACCCTGATGAAATCGGCGTGGGCGTCCTTTATGAAAATGGTTCGGTTCAGACCCCATTCGAATACGATGCGTTCGGTTTGATAGTGTGGTTCGAAGATGAAAAGCTGATCAGCGCCGCGGCAATGGAGATCATAGACGACTGAGATGATCTGAATAGGTATGAGCAACAAAGTCAGCTTATCTTGAGTATTCATTGACGTTTTGAAATTGGGGTTGAATTAGATGTTAGCTGACAAGCTTTTGGACAACGATGATCTGTACCATTTCTTTTTTCTGGATCAGCTTACGGATGATCTGGATTACCTAACCACTCAGAGTGGATCTCAATGAAGGGAGATTCCTGAAAATCAGGTTTGGGAGACATGAATGCTACCGCGTGATGGATGAAGGTGATGCCTATTTAACTCTTCATGACCTCTATGCGTTGAATGTGGGTTATTCGCATATTTACAAGGTCACGGACGGTGATTTTTTCAATGAATATTACAAGATGACTGAAGGTATCAGTAAAGATCTTGAGCTGAATCACTACATAGTTTTGTTAGATGATCATGCATTGATATTATAGGATTTGATGATCCGATTGTGGAGCTTGAGTAATTTTGTACTTTTTTTGTCGAAAAATTAGTAATTAGGAATATTTGTCAAATATGAAATCGCTATTTTATGTATTTAATTTGAATAGATTCAATTGAGTAAACAAATTTTATCCATTGAAAACACATGCTTAGTTGTTCAACTGATTTTGTACCAAAGCTTGCCGTTGATAGCTGGAGCACGGAAAGCAAGCAGTTACAACGTAAGCTAGGACTGTAAGGCGAGGGCGGCAGAGCGATCGGTAAAGCATGGATTTGGAAGCGGCTTTAAAGCATTCGACGTCGCGGCGAGAAAAGACACAGCTGAGAGATAGGATTCGGCATGTCAAAGATGCAGCTCAAAAGGCGAAGTCCGGGGAAGCTCACAGCCGACGTGGAAAGGGCGCGAGATGACCGATTTGAAATGGGAATGGATCCCTGGAATTGGCGTGGGACCAATGAAGTTTGGTGCACCGATCAAAAACTTTATCGAACGATTTGAATTGAAGCTCCATGTGCCGGAAGGGACAACGCCGGAGGAATGGGGGAGCTATATTATTCAGGACTTTGTAAAATCGGTGACAACCGAACATGGACTGATTCAAACTGTTGAATGTGAAGACTATTTTGGGTTTCGCGGCAAAAACCTGATTGGAATGTCCGAGGAGGAACTCATCGCGCATATGGGAAGCGACCCTGATAAGATCGGCGTGGGCGTCCTTTATGAAAATGGTTCGGTTCAGACGCCCTTCGATTACGACGCTCTCGGTTTGATAGTGTGGTTCGAAGATGAAAAGCTGATCAGTGCGGCTGCAATGGAGATCATAGACGACTGATGTGTTTTGATCTTAAATAATACTCTAGCTTCAATATTGGTTTTTTAGAAATTAAATATTATTTTTTGTAAAAATTATATTTTTTATATCTTTTTTAAATTATATTATGAATTAAATTTTGATGTTATAATAAATTTTTGCACTTTACTCATAAGTCAACTCACGTCCCACTCGATTTTTCTGTCGGTGGGTTGCGTTTGGTGAAGCTTTGCTTCACGTGAGCACTCTCTAGGAAAATCAAATATGACAATAGCAGCTTTGGAAGAAGGCCGCGTCCTGGTGATGGGCGACGGTGTGACGGATCGTGCCGATCTGCCGTTCCAGTTTGTCGATGAACGCAATCTTCAGGTCGCCCATACGGATGCTCAAGGGTCAACTACCCTTTGGGAATACCAGCAGTCACCGGGCAATTGGTATTTTACAGGCGGTGATTTTTCTACCGGTACGGTCCATTTCGCAGCGGCTGATCTTCAAAATGACGAAAAGCTGACAGTGATCCTGGTCAGCGACTACGATCAGCCTTACAGCCTTGCTGGCGGCGAGATTGACCCGGCCGTCATGGAAAGGGCGATGGACCGCACCGCAATCAACATGCAGTCGGTTGCAGCCCGTGCCTTGATTGAGAAAAACGGCGGTTATGATCTGGCAAACCGCCGGTTGATCAATGCGCTTGAGGCAAATGAAAACACTGATGTGCCGACACTTCAGCAGGTGTTGGAAATCGCTCAATTGCCAGGAGAGCAGGGACCTAAAGGCCCGGTTGGCAATCAAGGGCCTTCCGGTCCACAAGGCGCCGAGGGACCACAAGGAGCGCAAGGCCCGCAAGGCGAGCGTGGGCCACTGGGTTATGAAGGTCCGCGCGGTCCGACCGGATTTCAGGGGCCGGAAGGTCCAAGAGGTCCGGAAGGGCCAGCGGGTCCGACAGGGTCGCAAGGCCTCATTGGTCCACAAGGCCCGCAAGGGCCGGAAGGGCCGGTTGGCAAAGCTTTTGAGCCTGATGCATCCGGTTTGACCGCAGATCGAGCCGCCTATAATGCGGAGCCGGCGAATTTCTCGTTTCTCGATGTGGAAGTTGGCGAGGTCTACTGGAAACTTTCAAACGCGGTCGGTGCGTGGTCAGTTGGCGTTCCCTTCGGCCGTGGTCCGCAAGGGTTGCAAGGCTCACAAGGGCCCCAGGGTAACCCCGGTCCTGTCGGCATGAACCACCGGGGCGTATGGTCAAACCTGGTCGCGTATGATCCGAATGACACCGTCGCTTATGACGGATCTTACTTTCTGTGTGTGGCAGGCCATACCAATGTCACGCCGGATGATGCTGTTGCCGAATGGGATATGGTTGCGGCGAAGGGCGAGCGCGGCTTGCAAGGTCAGCAGGGTATCCAGGGACCGGAAGGCCAGCAGGGAATTCAAGGCCCGGAAGGCATTCAGGGCATTCAAGGCGATCAAGGCTTGCAAGGTCCTCAGGGTGCACAAGGCCCTCAAGGTGCAACGGGCGATCCAGGCATTGTCTATTCTGGTCTTTGGTCGTCCGGGATCACTTACAACTCTGATGAAACGGTGACCTACAACGGTTCATCCTACATTTCATTGCGGGTCAATATTGGCCAAAACCCAAGTATTTCACACGATGATTGGGGCCTAGTTGCTGCAAAGGGGGATATCGGGCCGCAGGGGCCGCAAGGGGATCCAGGGCCGACTGGGGATATTTCGGCGCATACAGAGTGGCAGGATAACTTCTATGCTTCTTGGGGCAACGGTGCTGACTTCGGCATCGTGCACAACGGGTCAAACTCCTACCTGCTGAACTACACCGGACAACTTTACATCCAGAACCGGCACCACTCCAATTCTAGTGGTATCTACATTCAGGACGAAGACAGTGCAGGTGCAAACCACACCTGTGCATTATTCGAGCACGACCGTGTGCTTCTCTACTACGACAATAGCGTCAAGCTGACTACAGACAGCCCCGGCGTGAAGGTCTATGGTCGCGTCCATGCAACCACAGAAATGTTTGTTGGTGATAATGGTGGTGGCGATAGTTGGCTACAATGCTACGACGATAACTCAAATACTTGGAGAGCTTTCGGGTGGGACGATAGTCAGAATTGCTTCGTTGCAGAAGAAAATGACGGCGGTATTCACAAGGTTGCTCTTGTTGACACACAGTCAAGCACCGGGGCCACGAACTTTCCCATTGGCCACACTCTCATTGCTTCAGCAAGCAGTAACCCAGATCGAAACAGTAGTCGATCAATTCACCTATTCACTGGTAACAACGACCAGTACGTAGACAGTTCCTCCTCTTTAGGTAAAAAAGGTTCAACCCTTTCAGGTACTTGGCGCGCACGTGGTCTCGCCAACACGAATATTGCTTTGTATGAAAGGATTAGCTGATGAAAGCTGAGATTATCAATTTTAGCGGTTTCGAAGCCCATTCGGAGACAGACCACACTGTTAGCTCTATCGCTCAGCTCATTGGCGCAGCAAACTATCGCGTCAGATATCCCGATGGATCAGAGGAAGATTTGGTAACGGGGCTACGACCAGGCGAAAACAACAACTGGTCGCTTAAGGTGATCCAGGCGGCTCAAGCCTGGCTAGATGCGGGGGGTCATTCCTGAGTGGGTGCCGCTGACTGCTGATGAGCTCCGCGCCTTGATGCACCCGCTCACCTCCAGGCAACTCCGGCTCGGCTTATTGCACAGTGGAACAACTGAAGACGATGTTACGGCCATAATCGCTGAGATCAGCGACCCGATTGAGCGAAGCGTTGCTGATATCGAGTGGCGCACGGCCGATACGTTTGAGCGGACACATCCACTTGTCACGCAATTGGGTCCAGCCTTGGGATACACACCGGAAGTGATCGACGATCTTTGGGCTTACTATCTGACAATCTGAACCGCTTCTAATCCGATCCATTCGCACCGCCCTTAAGGCGGTTTTTTAGTGTCCGAAAGGATGCTCATGCTTTCGGTAATTCGCTTGGCTGGCAACGCTGCCCGTGTTCATGGTTTTCAACCGGATCAGGGGCGACGGCATTCCGAAACTGAAAAACTCGCTTCCAGGTCGCGCGCTCTTTTATGTGGCCGTCATCTTTGCCGGTCTAACCGACTCACTCCAGGGCTTTCACCTTGGTCTTGTTGTCCTGGTTGGTTTCATTGTCTGGGCTGTGCCCGGTTGGGGATTATGTTTTGATCTTCGCCGGCAAGGCGAAGGACAGCGAAACGACAAGCGACGCGATAGGAATACGTCCGCGCAATGTGTAGGTGTCATTCGGATCTGACTATGTGGCGTTGTTCCCTCGTCTAGGGCTCTTTTAACTGCCAATGCTCGCCGCATGATCGCTCTGGTCGGGTGCACCCTATTGGCTTGTCTTTGCGGACGTTCCGTTCGGTCTGCCAGGGGGCGGTGCTTACGAGCTGCGATGTCGAACACCTCTAGGCAACACAATCTCTGAAATGCTCGTGGGCGCTTTTTGGTGGAAGCTGGTTCTGTTCATGGCACTGGCCGCGCCCGCTAAACTCTCTCAAAAGGTCACCAATCTTGAAACTGATAGTCGGCTGGCGCCGTGTGCTCACAAGGGCATGGAGCGTGCGCCTGATGCTGCTTGCTGCACTGTTGTCAGGTGCAGAGGTGGCGTTGCCCTTCCTGGGCGACCTCTTCGAGCCGGGACGCCTGGCGCTTTTCTCGGCTCTTGCTACTGCCGGTGCATTCGCCGCCCGCATTCTCGTTCAAAAGGACATGAAAGATGGGACGTAAAACCCGCCTGGCCGGCACTATTGGTGCGGCTGCAATTGCTCTTGTGGGTGCATGGGAGGGCCTGCGCCTGGTCGCTTACAAGGATGTTGTGGGAGTGCCAACCGTCTGTTACGGCGAGACCTACGGCGTGAAGATGAGCGACCGGCACACAAAGGCCGAATGTGATGCAATGCTGCTGGCCTCGCTCAAGAAACACGAACGCGGCATGCGCAAGTGCCTGCGTAATCCTGACGCCATTCCTGCCAAGTCCTATGTCACCTTTGTGAGTTTGACTTACAACATTGGGGTAGGGGCCTTTTGCCGGTCGACGGCGCGAAAGCGTCTGAACCGTGGCGACCACAAAGGAGCTTGCAATGCTGCCACCTGGTTTAACAAGGCAGGCGGCCGAACGATCAAAGGCTTGGTCAACCGCCGCACGGCTGAGCACAAGATGTGCCTGGAAGGCCTTAAATAATGGGTCTGGTCGCTTGGATCCTTCAAAGCCGTACCGCTTGCTCTGCCCTTGCCATTGCCGCCGTTTTGGGCGGCATTTTCATTTGGCATCAGGTCGACAAGTCGAGCGCGGTTCGAAAGGCCGTTGTTGAATACGTGGCAGATGTGGAATTGACCACAGCACGTGCTCAGCTTGCAGAACTGAAGCGCCGCAAGGTCGTCACTGATCGAGCCAACCGGCGTTTTCTCTCCCTAATTGAACAGGCCAACGTTGAAGCGGAAGCCGCATCACAGGAGTTGGAGCATTATGTTTCGACTGTCGAGGACAGTTGCATTGTGCAGCCTGGTCTTTTTGAGCGCTTGCGCAACCGCTGACGATCGATTGCGGGCGGCCGCGAAACAAACCGCAGAGACAGAGGCAACCAAAGAGTTGCCCGACTATCCAGGGGATTGCCGGAAAAAAGAGCGCTCGGGCGTTCGAGAAGGTGAGCCACTGGACCTTGCCTTGATCCGCACCGATCAAGCGCTAGGCAGGGCAAATGCCCGTGTTCGGCGATGTCATCAATGGTATCAAACAATCAAAGTGGGATTTCAAGGAGAGTGATTTGACTGAGGACCAGTTACGCAAAGTCGCCCGTGAAAGTGGGGCAGAGGGAGCACGAGAAGTTTTACGGACTCTCGGTGTGGACGTAGATCAACCTTTGGAAGCGCAGAAAGACATGCATTTTCTTCGGGATCTTCGGAAAGGGACGTTGAGTGTCAAAGGAAAAATAATCAATACGGTTATTGGTGCTTTGGCGCTCGCAGGGCTGTACAGAATTCTAAGCGGGCTGAGATAGTAAACCCAACACTGCCTGTAAATTTTAAAGTGCTTGGTCCAATACTCGTTTGTTTTCCGCTGTCAATCTGGAGTTTTATGTGTGCTGGTGAGGCAACGATTGTCTCCATCGGGTTGCGGTATTTTGATTTCCTTACGGGACTAGTCGGCTGCGTTGATCTGGAAGGTGCAAATAACCTTTCATCCGCTCCCCAATTCGCCTGAAGCCACTTTGGCTTCCAATGAGCAAGGTTTAGTGGGCACCGAAATTTTGATCTAGTTTCAGATCTGTGATGGCCTGATGTCTCAACACACTGTTTAATAAATATGACCTAGTGATCGAAAAATATAGATATTATCTCTAATTCAGAAACGAACCTGTAAGCAATTGGCTTCGTATACTGGAGAGAGAGATGCAGAACTCGGAAAAAACAATTCTCCACATCGATGCCTCGGCACGTGTCGAGGGCTCAGTAACCCGTGAACTTACTGAGGTGCTGGTGAAGAACATGCTCGAGAAGTTCAAAGATGCAAAGGTGTTGCGGCGTGATGTTTCGCAAGGCTTGCCGTTCCTGGAAGAAGCGTGGGTGGAGGCTAACTTCACGGATGAAGCATTGCGCACCTCAGAGCAGCGTATGAGGTTGGCGCTGTCAGATACGCTCGTGAACGAACTTAAGTTATCGGACACGATTGTCATAGGCAGCCCGATTTACAACTTTTCCATACCAGCGGCTCTGAAGGCCTGGATAGATCTTGTCGCGCGTGCACGCGAGACCTTTAGGTACACTGACAATGGTCCAGTGGGCCTTTTAGAGGGTAAGAAAGCAATCGTTGTTGTGGCATCGGGAGGCACAAAGGTTGGATCCGAAATTGATTTTGCAACCAACTATTTAAAACACGTTCTTGGGTTTCTCGGTATCATCGATGTTGAAGTAGTCGCCGCCGACCAACTTATGGTCGACCCAAATCGACGCCAAGCAGCACTGGCCGCATCGCTACAGACAGCAGCGTAGTGGGAGCCCGCCAACCGCGAATATGTCTAAGGACTTTCAGGATTTACAACCTAAGAGAGTGTTTGATTTGATTTGGCGTTTCGACTGAGCTGAGCGATCTAACTTGTTTAAAGCTTGTTGTCGCTTCCCGACGAACATAAAGGCCAGTTTGATCAATCCACACAACTGACCGGCCGACACCTTCTGGTGCGGCTGGCAGCTAAGTCGCTATAAACAAGTTTAATTTGATTTCCAACAGGCCGATAGTGACCTAACGGCCTAAATTCTCTTTCTTTTTTCGGTTGGAACTAAATCAGCCCAACCACAATCGCAGCCAAAAAGACGAAAGCTGCAAGGAAGGCAATCACATTCAGGTTTCGTACTAGGGTCATCTGCCCGCTCCCGATTACCTCTGTCTGACTAACCAATATTAAGTCAGTGAATTAAGGAAGCGAAGCAAAAAAGATGCTGCAATGCAATGAAGAAATGCTCGTACGGGTTGTTTTGGGTACCAAAAAAATAAGTAACTTGTTGAAAGAAAAAGATACATTGCGTGAATGGAAAGATGGTCGCTTTTTCTGACTAATGACGTTGATAATTTTTGCTCACGCTTGATTTTCGCCACACTTCGGGACAGCTACCAGGGTCGGATTTCTAGTCGCCATCGGTAGCGGAGTGTTAAGGGGAGGATGGTAATCTCCGCTAACGCGAGATGCGCGTCGGAGCTTTGATGATCAGTCTTTCGAAATTATCAGATCTGGCTAGGGACCCCAGTGCGTCAGGCCGCAAGAGCTTGATCACGATGTTAACCGATTTGTTCGTCAGCAGCCGGGATGACCGCGATGAACAGATCAGTTTGCTCTTCGGTGACATTGTTCTGAAAGTCCTTGGTCAGCTTGAAGACGAAACTCGGATAATTCTGGCCAAGCGTGTCTGTCGAGAGAAGGATGCGCCAAACGAGCTGATGGTCAAGCTGGCCAGCGACAAAATTGATGTCGCCGAGCCAGTTCTGGAATATTCGACTGTTCTGACTTCTGAGGACCTAGTTTCGATTGCGTCTTCCGCCTCAATGGATCACCTTGGAGCGATCGCCGGACGAAAGTGTGTCGACAAATCCGTCACGGAAGTCCTGGTTGACCGAGGGGACTCCAAGGTTCTCAGCAAAGTTGCAAACAACCAGGGTGCTGAGTTCGCAGACGCTTCATTTCTAAAGCTGGTCGAGAAAGCACGATCCGATGAGGCGATCCAAGCAGCGCTCATAGATCGGAGTGATCTTCCGGACGAGGCCGGACGCGCGCTGCTACCGTTTTTGACCTCCGAGTTGAAGAGCCGCGTCAGTGCGCTTGGCGCAGACAGCACACTTGTTCAGCTTATGGCGGAAAGAGCAGCAACAGAAGTTGCCGCGCGCACGCAAAAGCTGGATGAAGCACGTGAGCAATCGAACGCGATGATAAAGGACGTTATCGCAAAGAAAACGAAGGTTGATGACGCCGTTACCGCTTTCGCACGCGCGGATAGAACGGCGGAACTTGGAATGTTACTGGCAAAGTTGAGTGATCTCCCATCAGCTGCAGTCTCTCAACTTCTCTTCAGTTCAAGCGATAAACCACTCATCATTGTCTGCAAGGCCAATGGCGTGACCACTGAAGCTTTTAAGGACATTCTCACGATGCGTGCGCGGCGTCTGCGACTGGGTGGATCAGAGCTTAATTCAGCAATCCAAAGATACGCGGCGTTGAGCGAAGCGGGTGCAACAAGGTCGTTGCAGGCGATCAAGCAGGGCGGATCCACATTCGGCCTGACAAACGCCTAAAGCGCAACAGTTAAGAACTCACAGACACACCTACAGCAAGAGCGATTGTTCCAGGAGGACTTCTTCAGGGGAGGTCAACTCGAGGACCTTTGGATTGTTGCGGTCATTGCGGCTGCCGATATCAGAAATCCACCACCTATGCGGTTGACCAAACGCATAAGCGAAGGGCTTCGAAGTTTGGTGCCAATTGCGGCTGCCGCCAATGCATAGATTGCGGCGTTGAGAATTCCGAGAACCACAAATGTCGACCCCAACAACACCAATTGGGGGGCACTGCCGCTTGCGGAGCGATAAAGTGGGGCAGGAACGCCATGAAGAAGACGATACCCTTCGGGTTTAAGGCGGTTACGACATAAGCATGCCAAAAAATCTTCTTAGCAGGAACGTCGTCTACCTCGTAGGGACCCAATGCTGCTGGCCGGCTGCGCCACATCTTGATGCCCAACCAAACGAGATATGCAGCACCAATCCATTTCAGGACTGCAAATGCGGTTGCAGACGTCGCCAGAACTGCCCCCAGACCCATCAATGAGACTATTGCAGCGGTTGCATCACCCAACCCGACACCCATCACGCTCGCAGCAGCCGATTTGCGTCCTTGAGAAAGCGCGTAACTTACCACAAGCATGATCGTTGGTCCGGGGACCGCGAGTACAATTAGGGTTGCGGCCACATAAGCTACATAAAGTTCGAGTGTCATGGAATGTGCCTTGCTAGATGATGGCCGAGTCTATGCTCGGGGCGCGGCTATTGCAATCGTTGGGGTTTGTCGGACGGGTTATGAGGATAGACGTGAAACACAAAATTTCTGTTCTGGCCATTTGGTTTCTATTAGATCAATTCTCTGCAGCGGTTCCGCAAGGTCATGCAACGCCTATTCCTGAAACAAAACCACTTTTCGACCTCAACGGAATTGGTTTTGTCGAGGGAGTTGACGTTCCGTCTGCGAAACCGCAGCCGGAAAAGGCAGTGCCAAAACAAAAAAACCAACAGACTGCCATTTCAGAAAATTCATGTATCATCCCCAATGCCGAGTTTGAGGAATTGGAGCCGGTGTCCGGAGCAATCCGTGAAGGCCAGTTGAATGACATCGCGTGCGGAATATCGGATCCTGTCCGACTAGAAAGTGTTTCGGCAGTTGGGCATAAAATTGAGTTTTCTTCACCCGTGACGGTTTCCTGCAAGTTTGCGAGGGGTGTTGCTGAGTGGTTGCGGGAAGATGTCCTTCCCTTGGCTTTAAACAACCTGGAAACTTCTGTTTCCGTCATACAAAGCGGACCTGGATATCAGTGCCGCCGGCGGAACAATCTACCGGATGGAAAGTTGTCTGAGCATGCACTTGGCAAAGCGCTCGACATCTCTCACTTCAAGTTAGGAAACGGAACGATCATTTCGGTTGAAGACGACTGGGGAAAGCGCACGAAAGAAAGTAAGTTCCTAGATCGCATTCATGCTGCAGCCTGCAAAAGATTTACAACAGTTCTAGGACCTGAGGCTGATCCAAACCATAAGTCCCACATTCATCTGGATACGGGCTGCCACGGTCAGGACTGCACCTATATTATTTGTCAATAGCGTTGCAAATCCGGCTGAGTTCCCCTTGGCAATCTTTACGTTGTTTTGGGGAGGCTCATGAACCGATATTCAACCGTAGCAATGCCGCGCTCGATCTTCGCCCAGATCAGCCAATTTATTGTTCCAGCCTCAATGTCTTGCAACAAGATGCTCAAAAAGTTTTCAATCATTGTTTTCGGGAAAGACTGCCTATGCAGCCAAGACCAATGGTGAACCGTTCGTACCAAAAACACTTTCAGAGGCGGGAATAGACTGTTTTGGCTTCGCATCTCCTGCACAGTTCACAGCTGTTCTAGCTGCCGTGCCAGATGCCGAGTTCTCTATATGCATCCGATCAAGTCCCCATCGGATATTCGGCTGGCGCTTGAGCGCTATCGTATACGCACATTTTCTCTGGATCACGAAGATGAAGTTGCCAAAAACCCTCGATGCTGGCGAGGCTCCAGAGGGTTTTGCCTCCGTAGAAACCAGGCTGACTGATCAGCATGAAAAAGAGGCAACGAGCAGTGGCCAGTTCGGCTGACCGGATACCCGTTGCCCCAAGTTGACGGGCTTCGTTCATTGAACGCTAGCTTCTATTGGCAGAAGCGCTGTACACCGCGATACGTGGTGTAAGTGCCGGTAGATGGGTTGAACGACCGGTATTTGGAAGAACAGTACTGATACCAGGCCGGGCTCCAAGGTTGATAGCCAACATTGCCGTGAACATGTCCCGGATGAGGCGCCGGCGGATAGTAGTTTCTCTGAGGTGGTGCGGCGTAACTCGGCTGGCTTGTTGCACCGAGGAGTATGGCGCCTGCAGCAAGGCCAATCACGCCAGCTGCAACTGCAGCGCCGAGATTGTCATTGTTCTTGTGACGTTTGTGCTTACGGTGCTTTCGATGGTGGTGATGGTGACCGCCGCCATGATCCCGCCAACCGTGCCGCGGACCTGCTTCGGCGGTCACAATCGTTGGCACGAGGAGGACCCCGGTCAGGGCTGTTGCAATAAGGCGTTTGCTCATCTTGTTCATCGGTTCTTTCTCCAATGGCCTGCGCCTCTCCAATCGGCGCCCTAGCTGATGACGGCAAAATCACACAAGAGCTCTGAACCACTTCTGAGAAGTCCGTTCATCGGAGGTTCAGGTTTCTGTTATGGAGTGGCATTGTTAGCAGCTCATGCCCGATGGGCTTCGATGAAACCGGGTACCAATCGTGACCAAGTCAGAAAAATCAGGCCAGAACCAGAAGTCTGTTATTCGAGAGACAAGCAGTGAGGCCGTCAAACAGGCAAAGACCTTAGTTCGCACCGCCCGATTCGGAGCATTGGCGGCGAATGAAGCTGATACGGGTCATCCGCTTGCGAGCCGTGTCGTAGTCGCAACAGACCTAGATGGTACACCAGTGATCCTGACCAGTGCATTGTCGGGACACAGCGCTGCTATATTACAAAACCCATCTTGTTCTTTGCTGCTCGGTGAACCTGGAAAAGGAGATCCGCTGGCGCATCCCAGAATTTCACTGATCTGCAAAGCAGTCCGAATTGAGCGCAAATCAGACATTCATGAGCGTTTGCGTAGCCGCTATCTCGCCCGTCATCCAAAGGCAGAGCTTTACATTGACTTTGGCGACTTCAGTTTTTTTCGACTGGAAATGATGCGTGCCAGTCTCAACGGTGGATTCGGAAAGGCCTATGAGTTGAATTCCGAAAATCTATTGACAGAAGTAGTGGACTTGGAGGCTTGGGCCGCGATGGAAAGCGGCGCGATCGACCATATGAATTCCGACCACGGAGACGCTATCAAGCTTTACGCGGAGGTTCTATGCAAGGCCCAATCTGCGAGCTGGAGACTTGCATGTCTTGATCCTGAAGGATTGGATCTGGTCGCAGGTGACAAAGTTGAAAGGCTTTTCTTTCTCAGTCGCTTAGAGAGTTCTGAAGAACTGCGACAAACGTTAGTGGATTTAGCGAACCAGGCGCGAAGCGCCTGACAAATTGATCCTCAGTGTAGTTTCTACGACTGATTGCACTTGAATCTAATTCTGCGGATGGTTATCGAATGACTGGCTTTTAACTAGGACGCCTAAATTGCCTACGATTTAACCGGTCTTCGATCCCGCACCTGCGTTTTTAGCGCGCGACACGACTTGTTCGTCAATGTGGCGGATCGGGACCGGTATGGCTTGTCCAGACCGTATCTGAGACCTTCGATACGCCACCGATATCTCCAAATAGCCAGACCGTGGATCTGCAAAATCGGGTGAAACCGTTTGTACGACCGTCCCGGACGTCTGTTGGCGGACTTCCTTCAGGAAGACCAACGGAATGTCATCGGAAACAGAAATCGAATGGACCATTCGCGGTTCGCAAAACTATGAAATCAACCGGCACTGCAGTCGTTGCAGCACTGAGAGACCTTTTGCCTCAAGCCACAAATTTCGCCTGAATGCTAACGGAAGTCGATTGGATGCTTGGCTCATTTATAGATGTCAAATCTGCGGCAAGAGATGGAACTGCAGCGTCTTTGAAAGAAGGTCTGTTTCAAGTTTGGGACAGCGTGACTTGCAAGCGCTTCAAAGCAATGATCCCGAATATGCTGTGCAACAAGCCAGAGTCATTTCTGCTGTATCAAAATCGAAGCTCGGAAAGGCGACTTGCTGCTTTCAACTTGAGAGAAGACCAGTTCTCGTCTCCGACACTACGAGCTCCAGGTTACGACTTGTCATTCTCAATCCCGAGTTGCTTCGGGTCAGACTAGACGCCGTGCTGGCAAGAGGGCTTTGTCTGTCACGCAAACAGATAGTCAAACACGCAGCCTCGGGAACACTTCGCATTCGAGGCACTGGGGCGAATACACCCAAAGGTCTTAAAAAACCTGTCGCCCGTGATGTCGTGATCGAAATTGAAAGCGAAGCAGAGTTGCAACTCTCCTCGTTGTTCGATCCGTAAGGGGCGTGATTTGAAATCTAGCGGGTGTGTGGGAGAATTTGGATAGAAAGTCCAGTGGCTAGCGACTTGCGACGAAGCTTGCGCCGAAGGTGCCGGATCCAGGTTCCGGTACCTTCGGCGCACTTTTGCGCAAGGGAGCAGGTTACTGACATTCAATCAATTGCAAACAACGGCAATAAACGCCGCAAAGTCAGTGTCTTCTTGTGAAGGTTCACCATTCAATCAGAACGGGTTTTCATAGCGTGTTTGTCTTTTAGAGCCGCAAAGATTTTGAGAACAATCGCGTTGCATCACAAAAGGCCTTGAAGCCGATTTTGCCTTTTGTAGCAATTCACGAACAAAGCCACCAGATAGTGGCTTTGTTCAAAGAGAATATAGGGCTCAGGTCGCGCCCCAACCTCCTGCCGTGGGGGTAATGACGGTGACAGCTTCACCAGCGTCCAGTTCAGTCTGGTCGCAACCTTCCAATATCTCGATACTTCCGTCTTTTCGGCGAACTTCAGTTCGTCCAAGCTCACCGTCGCTACCACCGTCGAGCCCTTTCGGGGTTACAGTTCTGTGGGACGCCAAAATTGAACAGTCCATTTTCTCAAGGAATCTCAGCGTGCGACGTGTGCCGTCACCAGCATTCCATTTTCCACTGCCTCCCGAATCTTTGCGAATATGAAAGTCTTCAAGCAAGACCGGGAAGCGAAATTCAAGGACCTCCGGATCAGTGAGACGAGAGTTCGTCATGTGAGTATGGACACCATCGGTGCCATTGAAGCCCGGACCGGCCGGAGAACCGGAGCAGATGGTTTCATAATACTGGTAAGTGTCATTGCCGAAGGTCAGATTGTTCATGGTGCCCTGGGCATTGGCCATTGCCCCAAGCGCGGCGAAAACCGCATTGGTGACATGTTGGGATGTTTCGACATTTCCTGCAACGACCGCAGCCGGATAGGAAGGTCTCAACATGCACCCATCAGGGATGACGATGTTGATCGGCTTCAGGCAGCCGGCATTCATCGGGATGTCACCCTCAACCATCACCCGGAAGCAATAGAGAATTGCCGCGCGTGTGACTGGCTCCGGAGCATTGAAGTTGTTTGGTTTCACTGCAGAGGTGCCGGTGAAATCCACGGTGGCTTCGCGCTTGTTCTTGTCGACCGAGATTTTGACCTTGATGATCGCACCCTGGTCCGTCGGGTACTCATATTCGGAGTCCTTGAGTGCTTCTATGACGCGCCGGACACTTTCTTCGGCATTGTCTTGAACGTGCCCCATATAGGCCTGAACCACATCAAGACCGAAGTGGTTGACCATCTTGTTCAGTTCCTGAATGCCTTTTTCGTTGGCTGCGATTTGTGCTGACAAGTCCGCGACATTCTGGTGCGGGTTTCTTGCCGGGAAGGGATGATCGGTTAAGAGGTCAATAAGCTCCGCTTCGCAAAACCGTCCTTCATCGACAATCTTGAAGTTGTCAAACAGAACGCCTTCTTCGTCGACACTTGTCGCTCGCGGGGTCATAGAACCGGGGGCTGAGCCGCCGACATCGGCATGATGGCCTCTCGATGCGGACCAAAACAAAATCTCTTTGCCGTCATCGTCAAACACCGGAGAGACAACAGTGATATCAGGCAAGTGAGTGCCACCATTATAAGGCGCGTTGAGTGCAAACACGTCACCCGGCTTGATTTTACCCTTGTTCAGTTTGATGACTGTCTCGACGGAGCGGTCCATTGAACCCAGGTGAACCGGCATATGCGGCGCATTGGCAACAAGCGCACCGCCGGCATCAAAGACTGCGCAGGAAAAGTCGAGGCGTTCCTTGATGTTGACCGAATAAGCCGTGTTCTGGAGTGTCACCCCCATCTGTTCCGCAATTGACATGAAGAGATTGTTGAAGACTTCCAGCATCACCGGGTCTGCGTGCGTGCCAATCGCATCGGCCCTGACAAGAGGAACAATCCGCCGCAATATGACATGATCCTTAGTGTTGATTTCAGCCTGCCAGCCGTCTTCAACCGCGATCGTTGCGTGCGCTTCGATAATCATGGCCGGCCCGGAAACCTTCATTCCGGGTTTCAGTTCTTCCCGTTTGAAAATACCAGCCTTTTGCCAGCCGCTTTCCGAATGGATGTAGGTTGATGTTGCCGGGGACGACATACCTGTTGAAAGATGAATATCGGGCTCAACCAGCCCTGCGCCACCACCTGCTGTTTCGACCTCCAATGCTTCGACCACAATCGGTTTGCTGTCATACGCAAATCCGAATTGTTTCTTGTGAGCGTCTTCAAACGCGGCACGCATTTCGTCAACGCCGCCAAGTGGCACGGGCAAAGGCGTATCTGTGCCGTCATACCGTAAGTGAGCAGTGGCGAACGTGCGCCGGGTGGCGGCGGGAATGGCCTGTTTTTCAAGTTCGGCCTCAGTCTGGCCAGCCAGTTGGTCCCGCAAACCTGCCAACTCCTGCAGAAGTTCCTCAGTGAGCGTTTTCACGACAGCTTGCTGGCGATCAGCTCTGATATCCGCCAGACCCATACCATAAGCGGACAGAATGCCGGAAAACGGATGCAGTATCACTGTCTTCATGCCAAGACTATCGGCCACTTTGCAGCCAGTCTGACCGCCCGCGCCGCCAAAGCAGGTCAGTGCATATTCGGTTACGTCGTAACCTCGTTGAACAGAGATTTTTTTGATCGCGTTTGCCATGTTTTCGACGGCAATCTTCAAGAATCCATCGGCAACTTCCTCGGGCGTACGACCGTCGCCAATACGCATAGCCAGATCGGTAAACCTCTTTCTGACGATGTCCGCATCCAACGGTTCGTCCTGATTGGGGCCAAAGATCTTGGGAAAGAAATCAGGAGCCAGTTTGCCTGTCATTAGGTTGGCATCGGTCACCGTGAGAGGTCCTCCACGGCGGTAACATGCAGGGCCAGGATTGGCACCTGCTGAATCCGGACCGACCTGAAATCGGCCATCCGTATAGTGAAGGATGGACCCTCCACCAGCAGCAACGGTGTGGATCATCATCATGGGGGCGCGCATACGCACACCTGCGACTTCGGTTTCAAACGCCCTTTCGTAGTCTCCCTCATAGTGGCAGACGTCGGTGGATGTCCCACCCATGTCAAAGCCGATGATTTTTTCAAACCCCGCCATTCGAGAGGTTTCCACGGCGCCGACAACCCCGCCAGCCGGTCCTGACAATATGGCATCTTTGCCTTGGAACAGATCAGCTGCCGTCAATCCACCCGACGATTGCATGAACATCAGGCGAGGGCCGGTTCCCAGTTCTTCCTGGACCTGGTCCACGTATCGGCGCAAAATCGGCGACAAGTAGGCATCAACTACTGTGGTATCGCCGCGTCCGACGAGTTTCATCAGCGGCGAAACTTCATGCGAAATGGATATTTGAGGAAAGCCGATGTCCTCGGCAATTTTTTTCAAGGACTGTTCGTGAGCTGGAAATGCGTAGGCATGCATCAAAACAATCGCGACAGAACGAATTCCCGCGTCCCACGCAGTTTGCATCTCGCGTCTAGCCTGGGTTTCGTCCAATGCAATTTCAACGACACCATCAGCCTGCACCCGTTCGGAAATCTCGTGAACCAGCTCATAGAGTAGTTCCGGCTTGATGATTTCTTTTGCAAAAATGTTGGGCCGGGCCTGATAACCTATTTCTAAAGCGTCGCGGAAACCCTTGGTGATAAAGAGAGCGGTTCGTTCGCCTTTGCGCTCAAGGAGCGCATTTGTGGCAACGGTCGTGCCCATTTTCACCGTTGCGATCTTGTCCGAAGGAATCGGTTGCCCCTGGTCGACGCCCAGCAGCTCGCGAATTCCCTGAATGGCAGCATCTCTATAGGCTTCAGGATTTTCGGACAGGACTTTGTGAGGATGAAGAGTGCCGTCCGGACCCCGACCAACGATGTCGGTAAACGTGCCACCCCGATCGATCCAAAAATCCCACTTGCCTGTCATTTTCTTCCCTCTGATCCTGCAGTTTTATGCGTTCGCGAGACCTAATGTAGGAGCCCGCATCTCCTTAGATTGAGTTTATGTAGACATTTTATCGATAAATTGTCGATAAAAAAATCTCAATGACATCCCATTGATTGTTTTTATTGATCTGTTCGCCCCTTGAGCAATCTCAAACCGCTGGCGCCCCAGCCGAAGCGCTGGGCCGCAGGAGGTTTGTCTTTGTTCGAGACTGCTCGTGTCGCGGCTTCGGTTTCTGCAGCATTGCTGTGAACGACAAGCAGCCAACGTTCTCCACTTTCCGTGTCCAGTGACAATTCCGCAGGTTGCATAGACTTTTCAGTTGCTTTGAATGCACTCGGTTCTCGCAGATAATACTCCAGTGCTGGCGCTGCAAAGCCCTTGTAGAGCACCAATTTGTCGTTCGGCATTTTCTGCTCTCGGTAATCCCGAACGATTTCCCGCCATTCAGGGCGGATCTTTTCCGTCAACGTGAAGCTGAGTTCCGAATAGGACAGTATCAAAGATGCAGCGACCAGTGCTGGTGGCAACAAGCGGATCTGAAGCGAGCAGGCACCGGCTGAAGCGAGCAAAAGGAACCCAGGCCAGGCGGCAATCAGATAGCGATCAAAGAGAATTGGCTGAACCAGAACAGAATACACATATGCGAGCACAAGTGGCCCAAAGGTATAGGCCAGCAATATAGCTAAGTTCTGACTTGAGCGGGTGGCGTTCTCCGAACGAATTGCCGTCTCATAGATCAGCTTGACTAAGAAAATTGCTGCAAATCCCAAGAGAAGAATGATCAGCTCGAGTGAGCCGGAAATGGCAAATGCCATATTCTTCAAGAAATTCAGGTCCGGAAATGCGATCCAAAAGCCATCCGCAGCAACTGACCTCGCGCGGCCAGCCAGGATCAGCAGCCATGGGAAAAAAGCAATGGCGCTTGCCCACATCGCAATACAGGCTGCAACCGCGGGAGATCCTGTCAGAGACCGGTTCTTGATGACATCGCGCAGCGCATAGGCCGCGCAAGTCAGGCCAACCGGGGCAAAAGCCAAAAGCGCATAGATATGGCTATAGAGAAATAGAGCACCAAAAATCGTCAGCAAAACGAGCCATTTGCGAGAAGGTTGCTTCAGCACATTCAGAACCGAGAGCAAAAACCCCAATCCGCAGGTGGCCAACAGGGCATACATCCGAGCTTCCGTGGAATACCAGATGTGGAACGGTGAAAAACACAACAAAGCAGCAGCCAACAGGCCAAGCCGTTGGCTGCCTATGGACCTGCCAACCAGATAAGTGAGCCAGACAGCAATTGTTCCGAGGATTGCCGATGGGACGCGAAGGGCGATTTCACTGTCGCCAAGAAACGGCATGGTTAGCCAAAGAATGATGTTGTGCAATGGGGGGTAGTTGTCGGCTGAAACGGCTGTGAGAAGTTCGGAAAAGCTCCCATTGGATTGGCTCCAGCTGACGGCTTCATCATACCAGAGACTGGTTCTGTCGAGATTGACAAAACGCAACGCCGCTGAAATCAGCAGCACTGCAGCCAGGGAGAGTGAATTGAAAACACTACCTGTTTCCCTCCGCTTGTCTGTCTGCAGCACTTACACCTTCCTCACCATTCAACTATATGCGCGAACGCTAGCCAATCCTTTGGAGTTAGCAAAGCCAGAACATCTAAAAAGGCAAACGATAATAATTTATCGATAAAATGTTGATGTTTTGTATTTTTGAGTCTAGCCTCAAAGAAGATGCGCTTTTGAAGGTGTTCAAAGAATGCACCTGAGCGTCATCCTGTCAGGTTGAGACCTGCTTCCAAGAGGAGACTGTTTTGTTGAATTCATGTTTTTTGTCCAAGGCCGGACTTTGTCTGGCTGCCGCCGCCGCCTTCGGTCTCGCGGGTGTCTCTGTAGCCACTGCTGAAACCGAATGGAACATGCCCACGCCTTATGGAGATGGAAACTTTCATACTCAAAACATCAGCGCATTCGCTGAGGATGTAAAAGAAAAGACCGGAGGTTCGCTGAACATCCAGGTGCATTCCGCAGGTTCATTGTTCAAGCATCCAGAAATCAAAAATGCTGTTCGCAAAGGCATTGCACCTATTGGCGAAGTGCTGGTGTCGCGCCTTTCCAATGAAGATGCGGTCTTTGGAGTTGATTCAGTGCCGTTTCTTGCACCTTCCTATGATGACGCATGGAAGCTTTATCAGGCCTCCAAGCCTGCGCTTGAAGAAAAACTCGGTGAACAGGGGCTACAGCTGCTTTATGCTGTGCCATGGCCGCCCCAAGGCATCTACGCCAAAAAAGAAGTTGCGAAGCTTGACGACATGAAGGGGCTCAAAATACGGGCCTATAATGCCGCAACGGAGCGATTTGCCATTCTGGCAGGGGGCATTACGGCGCAGATCGAAGTTCCGGATATCCCCACGGCGTTCTCAACTGGTCGGGTGGATGCCATGATCACGTCCCCGTCGACTGGTGCCAATTCAAAGGCCTGGGATTTTCTGACGCACTATCATGATACACAGGCCTGGTTGCCGAAAAACATGGTCATCGTCAACAAGCGTGCCTTTGATGGATTGAGCGACACAGAGAAGACTGCGGTTCTTGAGGCTGCAGAAGTCGCAGAAACACGCGGATGGGAAGCCTCAAAGGTTGAGACGAAAAGCAAAACCAACGTTCTGGCCGAAAACGGCATTACGGTTGTGCAACCGAGCACCCAGTTGATTGAAGAGCTCGCGGCAATTGGCGAAACCATGGCGAGTGAGTGGCAGGAGCAAGCCGGCGCAACCGGCGCAGCCGTACTTGAAGCTTACAAAAAATAGACAGGCTTCTTGCGCCGGACCCAAAAGGTCCGGCGTTTTTCATTCTAGCGTCTAATCCGACGGGGGAAGCGGATGCGAAAGGCATTGAACGCGCTTTATCAAGCGTCAACGGTTCTGGCTGCCAGTTGCCTTGTGGCCATTTCATCACTTGTAGTTCTTCAGGTGGTCGGACGAATGTTCGATTGGGCTAGGACTGTCCTCAGCCTGGAGCCATTGGGGCTACAAATCCCCTCTCTCGCAGAATTCGCAGGTTTCCTGCTGGTGGGCGCCTCCTTTCTCGCCCTTGCCGGAACGCTACGCAATGGGGACCATATTCGCGTTTCGATCCTGCTTCAGGCCGTAAAGCCTCCTGCAGCACGTTTGTTGAACATCTGGGTGCTCGCGCTTGCTCTTGCACTGGCTTCGTTCTTCACATGGCACACAGGCATGCTGGCTTATGACAGTTTTCAGTTTGATGAGACTTCGGTGGGCATCATTCCGGTGCCGCTCGTCTACCCTCAGCTCGTGATGACATTCGGTTTGCTTGTCTATTCGATATCGCTTGCCGACGATTTGATCGTAGCAATTACCGGCGGTGCCCCGAGCTTTGAAACTGCCGTCAGATCCGATCCGATCGAGGGGAGCGAATAATGGACCTTTCCTGGATAGCTGCATTTTTGGGTCTGGGAATGCTGGCTGCGCTCGCAACCGGCGTTTGGGTTGCTGTCGCTCTTTTTGCCGTTGCTCTGGCGGCAATGATGGCGCTGGTTTCGGTTCCAGCAGGCTCGGTCATGTCCACGACGGTTTGGGGGGCGGCAAATTCTTGGGACCTGACCGCCTTACCGATGTTTATCTGGATGGGCGAAATCCTGTTTCGATCCAGGTTGTCGGAGGACATGTTTGCCGGGTTGTCGCCCTGGATGCGAAGCCTGCCCGGTCGCTTGCTGCATGTGAACATTCTCGGATGCGGAATTTTTGCGGCGGTTTCCGGATCTTCGGCGGCAACAACTGCTACCGTGGGGCGCATGTCGCTACCGGAGCTGAAACAGCGCGGCTATGACGAACGTATGGCCATTGGTACGCTGGCAGGTTCCGGCACGCTCGGTCTTTTGATCCCACCCTCGATCATATTGATTGTTTATGGTGCGGCCACAGAGCAATCTATTGCACGTCTTTTCATGGCGGGAGTGCTCCCGGGCGCGATGCTGTGCCTGCTTTTCATGGGCTATATTGCTTTGTGGGCGATGATGAACAAGGGCAAGATGCCTCCGCAAGAGGCGGCGGTTCCCTTCCTTGAACGTGTTTATGCAACCAGGCGTCTCTTTCCGGTCATTGCATTGATTGTCGGTGTGATCGGTTCGATTTATGCGGGCCTGGCGTCTCCTACAGAGGCAGCCGCAATTGGTGTCATGCTGTCACTTCTGCTGTCCTGGATGTCTGGCACATTATCTCGTGAAAGCTTTGCGCAGGCATTGATGGGTGCGACGCGGACCTCTTGCATGATAGCGTTCATTCTGGCTGGGGCTGCGTTTCTGACGGTTGCAATGGCGTTTACCGGCATTCCTCGGGAACTTGCCGCGTGGATCGGTGCCATGGAGCTTTCGCCCTACGCACTTTTGATCGCTCTCACATTGTTTTTTGTCGTGCTGGGATGCTTTCTGGACGGAATTTCCGTAGTGGTACTGACCACATCCGTGATCCTTCCCATGGTGGAACAAGCGGGGCTGGACCTCATCTGGTTCGGCATCTATCTGGTTCTGGTTGTCGAAATGAGCCAAATTACGCCGCCGGTCGGTTTCAATCTTTTCGTGCTTCAAGGGATGACAGGGCGCAACATTTTCACAGTGGCGCGCATGGCTTTGCCATTCTTCTTGTTGATGATCGTGGCCGTTGTCCTGATTGTTACATTTCCGGGCTTGGCTCTTTGGTTGCCGCAGACAATGCTAAGCAACTAATGAAAGCCTGCCCGGAGGTCCCTGAAATTGACGGATAAACCCGACGCTAAACCAGTACAAAAGAAAGATGCCAATATCGGGCCTGTGGTGTCGGCCGCTCATCTGGCTTCCGGGGCAATGCCTGCGCTCTCAGAGATCGAGTTTGCGGTCACGATGATGGTCAACGCCTACCACCGCTGGATGGTGCGCTGTATGTCGGCGAGCGGTTCTGAAGGCCTTGGTCCTCTCGATGTTCTGGTGCTGCATTCTGTCAATCACCGGGGGCGGGCCAAGACACTTTCGGATATTTGTCTTGTTCTCAATATCGAGGATACGCACACCGTGACCTATGCTCTCAAAAAGCTTGAAAAAGCCAAACTGATAGCGTCGGGCAGGAGAGGCAAAGAAAAAACGGCGGAGATCACCTCAGCAGGTGAAACTGCCTGCCTGGAATACAGGCGCTTGCGTGAAGCTTTGCTGGTTGAGCCCATGAAGTCACTCGGACTTGATGAAAGCGAGCTGTCTCGTCTGGCCGCGACTTTGCGGCTCGTATCCGGCAATTATGATCAAGCTGCCCGAGCCGCTGCGGCCATGTAAATTGTCGCTTGCGAGTTAGGGTTATATTTTTGTTGTATATTCCAAAATTTCTTGTAATACCGAATTATGGACGATCAAAACGCTGTTTCGGCGCTGGGCGCACTCGCTCAGGACAACAGGCTTGCTGCCTTTCGATTGTTGATGCAGCAAGGACCGAACGGCTTGCCGTCCGGAGACGTCGCCATGCGATTGAACGTGCCGCCGACCCGTATGTCGTTTCACTTGACGACACTTGAGAGGGCCGGACTGCTCATTGCACGCCGTGATGGCAGGCATATCCACTATTCGGTTGATATTGATGCCATGAGGACCTTACTGGCTTTTCTCGTAGAGGATTGCTGCGGCAATGATCCGAGCGTCTGCGGTTTTTCACCCAGCACGATCTCCAGGCCCAAAAACGCTGTCTAGGACCGGAAAACATGACAATCACGATCTATCACAACCCCAAATGCGGCACGTCACGGAACACGCTTGAAATGATCCGCAAGTCAGGCATCGAGCCGCAGATAATCGAATATCTGAAAACGCCTCCAAGCAGAGAAAAGCTTCTCGAGTTGATTGCCCAGATGGGTATTTCGGTGCGGGATCTTATTCGTCAGAAAGGAACGCCCTTTGAGGAACTTGGGCTTTCAGATGGCAAATGGACTGATGATCAACTGGTCGATTTTATGATGGAACATCCCATATTGATCAATCGACCGATTGTGGTGTCTGAAAAAGGGGTTCTTCTGTGTCGCCCTTCAGAAAAGGTGGTGGACCTGCTCTCTACCGAAATCGGATCATTCACCAAGGAAGACGGTGAGATCGTGAATTCAGGGTCAACGGATGCCTGATCTCGATCTGGTCGGAAACGGACTGCGAAATGTCATCAAAACCGACATAGCGCCGATTGCGGGCGATCGGCTCATGTCGTTGAACGACGAGATGCACGCTCCTCGTGTTCTGTTGCTTTATGGATCTCTGAGGGAACGTTCCTACAGCCGATTTTTGGTTCACGAGGCTGAAAGGATATTGAACGCCTTCGGAGCAGAAACCCGGATCTTTGACCCTGAAGGCTTGCCATTGCCGGATGATGCTGAAATCGACCACGCAAAAGTGGCTGAACTCAGGGAGCTGTGCAATTGGTCGGAAGCCCAGGTTTGGTGTTCTCCAGAGCGGCATGGTGCGATGACCGGAGTATTGAAATCCCAGATTGACTGGATCCCTCTCAGCACTGGAGCTATTCGGCCCACTCAGGGCAAAACGCTTGCACTCATGCAGGTTTCGGGCGGATCTCAATCCTTCAACGCGCTCAATCAGATGCGAATTCTCGGCCGTTGGATGCGCATGGTCACAGTTCCCAACCAATCGTCTGTTCCAAAGGCTTATCAGGAATTTGACGAAGACGGGCGTATGAAACCGTCTCCTCTTTACGATCGCGTTGTCGATGTCATGGAAGAGTTGATGAAATTTACGCTGTTGGTTCGCGGCAGATCCACTTATCTCGTGGATAGGTACTCGGAACGCAAGGCAGATCGTGAAAAACGCTCGGCCGCTTCAGAAGCCGCGCTGGGTGTTGCCCGCTGATCGAACCCGTTCCGATTATCCGGCCGTTTTCAGTTCCGCGTTTTTCTCAGTCGCTGGGTCTTCCATCGGCTTTGAACTTTGAGCGAGTTCCGGAGCAAGCCGGATTTTCGGAGATTTAGCCCGCCGAACCATGTTTTGGGGGAACCACAAACCGCCTTCTTCGTTTAATGGAAAGACTGGGTATTCGGCTTCATGCCGTGTCACCTCGTCGGGTTTGCCGAACATGTATCCCTGCACCAAATCACAACCGGCTGCGCTCAGCAGCACAGCCTGTTCTTCGGTTTCAACACCTTCTGCAGTGATGACAACATCGAGTGAACGTCCAAGGCCCACAATGGATGTGACGATGGCGTCCGTGCTGGCATCTTTTCCGAGATTTTGAATAAAGGCCTTGTCGATCTTGATTTTGTCGAATGGAAACAGGCTGAGATAGCTCAGCGATGAGTAGCCTGTTCCGAAATCGTCCATGGCAATCGACACACCCATGTCTCGGATTTGCCTCAGCGTTTCAACAACGGCGTCTGTGTTTGAGATGAGAAGGCTTTCTGTAACTTCGATCTCAAGCCGGTGCGGATCAAGTCCTGAGTTCCTGAGCGCAGTTGCGACGCGGTGCTGTGTTTCACCCGCAATGAACTGAGCTGCTGAAACGTTGACCGCAATACGTCGGCTCTTGTCTTCCCAAAGTGCGGCCTCCAGACAGGCATGATTCAAGACCCAAGTGCCAATCTCTTCGATAAGTCCTGTATCTTCGGCTATTGGAATGAATATGTCCGGACGAATGGTACCTTTGGCCGGATGATCCCAGCGGATCAGTGCTTCATAGCCCTTCAACTCCCCGTCGCGCAAAGAGTACTGCGGTTGGTATAGCAGTTTGAACTGGTTGAACTTAAGGGCCTTGGACAGGCCTTCCTCGACTTCTTTCCTTTTTTGAGCTTCGGCGTCGAGCTCAGCGGTGTACCAGGAAAATGTCGACCGGCCGCTGTGTTTTGCCCGGTAGAGGGCAAGGTCGGCGCAATGGAGCAGTCGCGATGCCCTCCAGGATCCGTCTGTTGCGCGTGCAATCCCGACAGAAAGCGAGATCTTGATGTCCTTGCCGTCTATTGTGCAAGGGGCATCGGTGGCCGCAATCATGTCCGCTGCAAGGCGGGTCATGCGGGCCGGATCCGAAATTGACGTCAACATGACCGCGAATTCGTCGCCAGACAGACGGGCAACAAGGTGATTGTTGAAGACAGATTTCAAACGCTCGCCGACAATCTGCAGAAACACGTCACCTGTTCCATGGCCGTACGTGTCGTTGATTTCCTTGAATTTGTCGACGTCGATCAACATGACGCCAATGTTGGAGGCTTTGGCCTGTGACAGACGCAGAGCTTCCGTCAAACGTGCATTGAATACGGCCCGGTTCGGCAGCCCGGTGAGCGTGTCGTGGTGAGCGAGATATTGAATGTCGCGATTTGTGCGCACCTGATCATAAAACCGCATCCACAAGAGAAAGCCTGCAAACACGATGGAGGCAAGGCAGAGGCCACCGATGGCCGCGCTGATTGACCAAATAAGAGGTGTCAGGCTTGTAAGGAGTTCCGACTGGGTCACCAATATGAGCAGACCGGGCACGTTCGGACCGATGTTTTCAGGTCTGTAAGCAAGCACAGCATTCGGCCCGAATTTCCCGAACAACGTCATGTCCGGCACGGCTGTCAGCAACTTTGAAGAATTCAATGCAGTGCGTGCGCTGGTCAGCGTGTCAGCAGAAACCAGCGTGTTGGCTTTGTACCAGTCAATCTTGCCGAAGCCGGTATCGAATTTCTCGGCGCTCGATGTTGAGCCGGGAAAGACAAGTGCTGCGTCCAGGACTTCGGACCGCCCCATCTTAAGCTGCAACATGTCTCTGATGTTGTTCAAAGTGCTTGTGGGTAGCAGGGATGTCGGCTCTTGTGCCTTGGATAAACGGAGCTGACTAACGTTCGGCAGCGCCGGCTGACGATCCTGCTGCAAGGACACAAGCATGTCCTGTATGGATTTCTCATACGGGATGAAGGCTTGTTCCAAACCACGCACAACCAGCCAATGAGTCAGCAGTCGGTTGCTGGCATAGACCCCCAGCGCCAATGTCAGAACCAGTGACATCGATATGAAAAATATTACAATGTTTCTTCTGACCAGGGGGCAGCCATTCGGCGTATTACCAGTATCTCAACATAAGTGCGAAAATTTTAGTCGCAATTCCTTTAACCATCATGAATCCCCATTGGGAATCAGGGCTATATTTGCTTATCTCAATTGTCTTCAGTCCCAGTCACGCTGTTGATCATGGCCAGTTGCCGCCATGATCACTGGTCAAACATCCCTGTGGTGGATAAGAGTGTTATGAGCAATTGAATCAGATGGATTGGGCTGGCCAGAACTTTCTGGTGCTATTCCGAATAGGAGCGCATGGGTGAGCGTCTGGAGCAGCCTGGGCAGTATTGTAAGTTCTATTGGTACGGGTGGAGCTCAATTCGTCGACCGGCTCGTGCAGCTTGTGCTGGCACGCCCGGAAGGCACCAGCAGTGTTGGCTTTACCGTTGCAATGATCGCCTTGTCGGCCAAGATGGCAAAGGCTGATGGGGTTGTTACAACCGATGAGATCATCGCGTTTCGGGAGCTTTTCGAAGTTCCACCGAAAGAAGAGCGCAATGTTGCCCGCCTTTTCAACCTGGCGCAGGAAGATGTCGCCGGATTTGAAGTCTATGCCAAGAAGCTGGCTGATCTGTTTCCCTACGATCACAAGACTTTGCTCGACATTCTTGACGGCCTGTTTCACATCGCCAAGGCCGATGGTGTCGTTCACGAAAGCGAAGTCGGCTACCTTTCAAAAGTGGCTGAAGTCTTTGGACTGGACGAACGAGAGTTTTCAAAAGTCCTCGCGCGTCACGTTCGCAAGGACGGAAATCCTTATGATGTCCTCGGGCTTGGACCTGACGCCAGCAATGCCGACCTCAAGGCTCATTATCGCCGGGAGGTTCAGGAAACCCATCCGGACCGCTTGATAGCCAGGGGTGTTCCAGAAGAATTCGTCCGCATTGCGAATGACCGGCTCGCCGCGTTGAACAACGCCTGGGCACAAATCAGTGCGGAAAGGGGTATATGAGCGCCTTAACAGATACGGGAGTTCCGGCGAGGGTTCATCCGTCTCCCAATCACGGCCCGCGAGCTAATGGTGCCCAAATCGATATGGTCGTTTTGCACTATACGGGCATGCAATCAGCGGAAGCCGCCTTACAGCGGCTATGTGATCCCCGAGCAGAAGTGTCTGCACACTACTTTGTTGACGAAGATGGATCGATCCTCCAGTGCGTTCCGGAGGCCCGGCGTGCATGGCATGCGGGGCAAGGTTCCTGGAAAGGTGAAACGGATACGAACTCCCGCTCGATCGGCGTTGAAATCGTCAATCCGGGACACGAATTTGGGTACCGTTCTTTCCCAACCGCCCAAGTCGCTGCAGTTATCGAGCTTGTCAGCGACATTTGTAGAAGACACGGAATTCAGCCCTGGATGGTTTTGGGACATTCCGACATCGCTCCGGAACGAAAAGTTGACCCTGGAGAGTTGTTCCCTTGGGACCGCCTGGCCGCATCCGGGGTCGGGCACTTCGTCGACCCGAGCCCGATCGGCAGCGGTTTGATGATGCAGGAAGGCGATAGCGGTCAGCCTGTAGAGGCTCTTCAGTCCATGCTCGCTCTTTACGGCTACGAGGTCGCCGTCAGCGGTGATTTCAGCACCCAGACAAAGCATGCCGTTTCCGCGTTTCAACGGCACTTCCGCCCTGAAAAGGTGGATGGGGTGGTTGACAGATCAACGATCGAGACATTGCACGGCCTTCTGAAAAGGTTGCCGTCGCTCGCGAGTTGAACCGGACAGACGTCTGAGAAAAACTGTTGGCTCAAAGTTCGTTCACGCAACTGTTGAAATTATGCTGCGCTGCGGCAAGAAAGACTTCTGATTCGCCAGATGGCGTCACAGTCTTTCTCCAATTTGCCAACCAAACGCCCTGTTGCCTGCCCAATTTCGTCAAAATTTGCAGTTTCTGACGAATTTTTGCGCCGAAACTCCGAGAGAATTCGAAATAAATTGAAATAAATCGTGATTGGGAGGTGCCCAATTTTGTCCCATAGCTCCGTCATTTCTCCGCCTCGAAATCAACAACACCAAAAACCAAAAGGGCTGGACTGAATGTTACGGTCATTGACGAAAGTTACTGGGGCGCTTTGCCTTTTCGCCTATGCTACATCCTCTTTCACATCTTCTGCCATTGCAGTCGGATCAGGTGCGGACCCGATCCTGCATGTCATAGACACTAAGAAGAAGGACAAGGATGCCAATTCAAATGATGTGAAGCAGGTCACGAATGTCGGTTCGGGATCAAAACCGATCCTTCACATCATCGAACCGGAAAAACCGGAAAAGTCTGCGAAGAAACCCAAGGCATCGTCCGCGAAAGCGAAATCGAGTGCGAAAAGCACAAAAAACGCCAAGGCCAAGACATCCAAGAGGTCAGCAAGTCGCGACAGTTATACCACGCTGATCCGCAAGGCAGCTGCAAAACACGGAGTTCCGGTCAAGATCGCCAAGGCTGTTGTGGAAGTTGAAAGCAATTTCAACCCGCGCGCACGGGGCAGGGCCGGTGAAGTAGGTCTGATGCAGATCAAGCCAGCGACGGCCCGTGGCATCGGATATCGGGGCTCGACAAAGGCGCTTTACGATCCGGCGACCAATCTCGAATGGGGCATGAAATATCTTGCCGGTGCCCATCAGAAAGCCGGTGGCGACTTGTGCGGCACGATCTTGCGCTACAACGCCGGACACTATGCAAAGCGCATGAATCCGGTCAGCCGCCGCTACTGCTCCAAGGTCAAGCGTCTTATAGGTTCCATCTGAATAGATTGCAGGGCGGTCAATCGTGGACCAAAACCCGTCGGGAGATCCCGGCGGGTTTTTTGTTTGCATACTCCAAAGCTACGCAAACTTTCGCTGCGCTGCGGGTACGGAAGCTGGAACAGGCGTCCCTTCCGGAACATCTGCGGCGGCAAAGGGTGGACCAAGGGCAGTAACGACAGGGACGACACCTGCCCACAGGTCTGTTCCAAGGTCTTCCTTATCGTCGACTGGACCGCCAGTTCTGACCTTTGAACTGGCATGTTCGATCTCAAGTGCGAGCACGCCTGTTGCTTTGTGCTCGGTCGCTGTCATTTCGCGGCATTCATCCCAACGACCGGGCATCAGATGATCGGTGATGGCTTTCAAGGCATCGATTTGCTCGGCATGGTCCTCAACAAGTCGCGCAGTGCCATGAACGATCGCGCAACGATAGTTCATCGAATGATGAAAAGCGGAACGAGCGGCCACGATGCCGTCGACGAGAGTCACGGTCAGACTTGCGGGGGCACCCTCTGCATTTTCCTTGATGATGCGTGTTTTGCTCGCACCGTGAATATAGATCTTGTTGCCGGAACGTGCATAAGCCATCGGGATGACCATCGGTCGTTGTTCATGGATGAACGCACAATGCGCCAAAAGACCCGCGTCCAATATCTCGTTGACGAGATCTCGGTCGTAGCTTCCTCTGTTCATCTGCCGGATTTTAGCGTAGCGCGGCAAATCATTTGCCTGCCGCTTTTCCAAGGAGGACATCAAACTCTCCACTTGACTGTCAGTTGTGCGATGTTCTTTGCTCAAGAAATTGGCTCCACAAAAGATCCGGTTTTTTAAAAATGACAGAACCAGTTTTACCCGAAGGTGTTTTGACGCTCAAAAGACGGTCAGACGTGCCGCTCGCTGAGCAGATTTATCGGTCGATCAGGATAGCTGTTCAGTCTGGTCTGCTGCACTCGGGCAGCGCCTTGCCATCAACGCGTCGTCTTGCTGCCTCGTTGCAGGTCGGCAGAAATACGGTGAATACGGCATACGATTTGCTCAGAGCTGAAGGGATTACCAGGGTCAAGTCCGGAGCCGCGCCGCGCATTGCAAGCGGCATTCGTCTGGAAGGTGGACCTTCCCCTGCCGGACGTGGTGCGACGTTGCCGCGCCTCTCTGGGCGCGGAGAACTCATGGCAGCAAATATTCGTGGAAACGGGTGGGCCTTCAGACATGGAGCGCTGCAGCCTGGAACGCCCGCATTAGACTGTTTTCCATATGAAGAGTGGGCAAGATCGCTTCGCCGAGCCGCCCGACTTGAGCGTAGTCCGGATCTGCAATACCGAAACTTTTCCGGCCTGCCTGCATTGAAGAAACGTCTAGCACGCTACCTTGCATCTGAACGTGGGGTAAGAGCAGGACCGGAACAGATCCTGGTCACCAGTTCCATGCAGGCTTGCCTGTCCTTGCTGTCTCTTGCATTGGCCGACCCCGGAGATGAAGCCTGGCTCGAGGAGCCAGGTTATCTCGGTGCTCGCACTGCGTTTCATGTGGCAGGGCTTAAGGTTCGGCCGCTGCCGGTGGATGAAGAAGGCGCAGATCCGGGCAAACTCGCACAGTGGGAGAAACCACCAAGGCTGATCTACGTCACGCCTTCCCATCAATACCCGCTTGGCATCCGCATGCCGCTCGCGCGACGTCTTGCGCTGTTGGACGCAGCACGCGAGGCCGGGGCGGCAATCCTGGAGGATGACTACGACAGCGAGTTCCTGTTTTCAGGTCGTCCAGTTGCAGCGTTGCAGGGCCTGGCGAGCGAGGGTCAGGTGATTTATCTCGGGACCTTCTCGAAAAGTCTGATGCCGGGTTTGCGCATTGCCTATTGCGTGGTTCCGCAAGGCCTGGTGGCATCGCTTGAGCAATTCATGCGCAACATGGGTTGTGCAGCCAATGTGCAAGCTCAGGCAGCTCTTGAGCATTTCATGGACTGCGGTGCATATCAAAAACACCTGAAGCAGATCCGCAGGGTCTATGAAGCGAGGGGGATTGCGCTGGTCGAAACGTTGCGGGCGTGTTTGGGCAATCGCGTCGACGTCAAGCTGCCAACCGGTAATGTACAGGTTGCGATCCTCTTTCGAGAACCGATTGACGATGTCTCTCTTGCCGTTGCCATGCAATCGAGAGGTTTCGCGGTTTCGCCGTTGAGCAACTGTTATCTCGACAGGGGCGCTAAACCCGGGCTTATCATCGGTTTCGCTAGCGCTCAGGAGAGACAGATGGTGGCCGGTATCGATACTCTCAGCAATCTCTTGGACAGTGGAAATTTCTGTATATGAAACTTCGAGGTTTTATCGCTATCAGGACGCAATGCTTCTTGCGGCATAATCCGCTGCTGCCCTAATTCTTGAAGAGCCGCAGTCAGCTTTGGCCATTGCGTTGAGGCCAAGAATAACGGCGAGAACGAAATTGGCTTGGTCGCGGGCACAGAGCGAAGCCGTTTCGTCGCTGTCTCTTTCCAGCGTTCGCAACAGCCGATTTTCCAGTTCGGTCATCTTTGAGCAAACAAACGACTGTTCACCACTATGCGCATCAGCTGTTTCGCTAGATGAAGACAAAAGCAGGCAGCCTCGTGGCGTATTGAGGGACATGAACGATCCGATGTGCCGAATGAAGTTCGCGACCGCCTGTTTTGGCGGCTTGTCTTCGTCGAGGATCTTGAGGCCAACCTCGGTCGCCTCATTCCAGTATTTTTCAAGAACTCTTTCGAATACGTCGTCCTTGCAGCCGAAAGCGGCATAGAAACTGCCGCGTTTGATGCCGGCAGCGTCTTGAAGATCGTCAACAGAAGTTCCTCTGTAACCGTTGGTCCAGAATACATCGACAAAGGCGTCAATAGCCTCATCGACATCAAAGGATTTTGGTCTTCCGGCCATGAAACCTCATTGCATTTCAGTCTCCGGCATTTGATTTGCCGGAGACTGAAAATCGTTATTCGGCTGCGATCGCCGCTGGAGCCCAGGCGAACTTCTGAAACGGTGGATCAACAGGCGTGTCAGCCAGGTGGTTGACGTAATTAGACATTACTTTCTGTGCGACGCCAAGAATGACGTCAAGAACATGTTGTTTGGTGTAGCCGGAGGCCAGAAAGCTCTCCACATCTTGCGTTGAGACATTGCCGCGTTGACGCACGACCTGAAGCGTGAACCGACGAAGGGCTTCAAGTTTCGCGTCTTCAAGCGGTTTCGCGTTTCGAAGGTCTTCGATGAGGCCGCTGTTGATTTTCTGCATATGTGCAATGGCGGTATGGGCCGGTACGCAATAGTGACAGGCGTGCTCCACATTGATCGTCATCCAAACCACAGTCTGCTGAGCTGCAGTGAGGCTGGTCTGCTGAAAGAGCTCATGAAGCTTCTGGTAGGCCTCCAGGTGCTGGGGAGATTCAGCCATGACGGCATGCAGGTTCGGTATCATCCCAAACGCTTGAAGTGAGTTGTTGAGAAGCGGTTTGCTCTGCTCTGGTGCGGTCTCAAGTGTGTGGCGTGAAAATTCAGTCATATGCCTGTCTCTCTTTCATTTCAGAGCGCGACTCGCACTCATGATGGCAGGAGACATATGGGAATTATGTACTGCATAGTCAAAAATGTAGCGATGCTATTTTTTGGCAGAAAACATGGGTTTTTTAGTTCGCTCAAGGAAACGTGAAACCGAGGCTTTCAGCTGAATTCCCTAAAAGTTAGCCAAAAGCCGTGACAGTCAAATAAAGATCGGGTAGCGCACCAGCGCCATGCACAGTTGCTTGACCTTGCCGACAAAGCCACTTAAGTCCGCAGACGCCAGTCGGCCGGACAGCCGCTGCCGCAAATGCCGAAAGGTTGCGGGGGAGGAAAGTCCGGGCTCCAAGGAAACACGGTGCCGGGTAACGCCCGGCGAGGGCGACCTTAGGGAAAGTGCCACAGAAAGCAAACCGCTCCGGGCCAATCGAAAGGTTGTATCGGAGTAAGGGTGAAAGGGTGGAGTAAGAGCCCACCGCGCTGCTGGCAACAGCAGCGGCATGGTAAACCCCACCGGGAGCAAGACCGAATAGGGACAGCATTGGGCCATGGAGCGATCCTGGCCCGGGCCCGTTTCCAGGCCGACTGTCCGGGTTGGTTGCGCGAGGTGCCTGGTAACAGGTGCCCCAGACGAATGGCTGTCACGTCCGCGAAAGCGGGCCATACAGAACCCGGCTTACAGGCCGACTGGCACTTCTTTGACCACTTTCAGCATGCGGTATATTGCGGCGTGCTTTTCAGGAAATCTCCATATGCATCTGCATTTGGGTATGAGAACTGTTCGGCCACCGGATTGGCGCGCTTGCGCTTTGTTGCGCCCATGTCGGCCAGCAACTCGTCGAAGTGACGGAAATGAAATGGTGCAGAACACAACCCACCATAAACCTTGGCGGCGGGACGTTCGTGACGTTTCCATTCAAGCATTTCATCGATATTTTTGCGCATGACGTCTGCGCTGGGCTGGTTGGCAAGCTTACCGTCGGCATAACGTACCAGCCAGTTGGCGATCATCTCGGCCGACAGGATCGTGCAGAAGCTGGAATTGAAACCGACGAACCCCATGTCGGGCAGATCGGGATTAACGGCAAGTCTAAAGACCCGATATTGCCCGTCAGGTTCAATCAGCTTGTCCTGATACGTTTGCGCCAGGTATGGGACTCCCAGTTTCCAGCCAACAGCGAGAACGGCAAGGTCGCAGGGCAACTTGTCGCCGTTCGCAAGAACCACTTGACCTTCCTCATACCGCTCAAAAGTACTTCTTATCGGCTTTATAGATCCGTTCTCAAAGCCTTCAAACAGGCCAGGCGTTACGATCGGCAATGAGCAAGATGCGTCCTTCTCGATGGGGCCGTCTGGAACCATGTCCCACTTCTTCAGTTTCAGTTGAAGTTTGAGAAGCGTTTCAAGCCCTCGGAAGTTGGCCCAAATCAAGGGTGTGAATGCGGCGAAAACAGCTTTGCGTATGGTCGAACGCCCCCAACCGTTGAACTGCTGCTCCTGCGCGCGCATGTACAAAAGCCGTTTGAAGTTGATGCCGCCCACAAAATATGGAACGCGCCATACAGGTTCCCGGTAGACCATTGTTACGGATCTCGCTCCGTTTCGGGCTGCATTGACGACGATGTCGGTGGCCGATTTCGACCCGCCCAACACGACCACTCTTTTGCCATCTGCCAGATTGCTATCGGTGTATTCGGAACTGTGCACGACGTTGCCACCGGCAGCTTCGAATTCGGCCTGTCCTGGGTGGCGTATGATGTTCTTGTCGGAAAACTGGCCGGTACATACAGCGACGAAATCGAATTCTTCGGACCATGTCTTTCCGGCTGCCTCCAGAATAAGTGTCCAACCTTTCCCGCCATCGGCGCGCTTCTCCATGGATTGTACGCGGGTATTGAGACGAAAAAGTCTGCCTAGCTTATGCTTGTCGGCATAAGCATGCAGGTAAGCGTGCACCTGAGGCCCCTTTGGCCATTCCGGATAACTCTCCGGCATCGGCATATCTGTAAAACGGTAAAGGTCTTTCGGCGATTGTGTCTGGACATCCGGGTATGACCTTGATGGTTCCCAAACCCCGCCAAGATCGTGACTGCGTTCAAACCCGAGTACGCGGTGGCCGCGCTCGTCAAAGGCTTTGGCAGCCGCAAGCCCACTTATGCCGCCGCCGATGACGGCGACAGTCTTGCGTTTCGTCATTGAACTAGTCCTCTGTCTTAATCTATGAGACGGCTCGTTCGATCAGGCCTCATCTGGCGGGGGTAGAAAATCGACCTCGTGCAACGCAGAAAGCCGCACAAGCTCCGCGGGGTCGGTAATGCCGTTCAGGGCGCCGAAAAGGTCAAACAGCTTTCGGGTCGGCGCGACGCCAAAGACGCAGGTTGCCGTCTTTCCGGACCGATTGAAGATGCCGTGAGCTTCGCCCATGGGCATGCGCACCGTGTCTCCAGGGCCGGCTTTGTGAACGTTGCCGCCCATTTCTACCTCCAGTTCCCCCTCCAGCATGACGATCCACTCGTCCTGTGTGGGATGAATATGAGGTGGCACGAAGGTTTCCGCCGGTATCTCGGCATGCCAGATAAAGGCGTTGTTGCTCACTAGCTTGGGCGTATAGGTGTGGCCAACAACATTCCAGCTGACATTGTCCAACCCCTTTTCGGCAGAGGTGACGCCTGCTCCGTTCTGCATGATGTTTGTCTCGCTTGTCTTTGCGTTAATCAGCGCAAAAAGCTAAGCGCGCCTTGCGCAAATGTTTTATCCGATTTGCGAAATTACCTGATCACCTGCTGTGAAATGCCGCATTGCAGAACGTGTTCTTCTTGAACAGCGAAGGCTTCGACGGCATGCTCTCATGCATGATTTCGCAGCTGTCAGGCAAAACTCCGCTGGATCGCTATCGGTGCTTCGAAACGTTGGATGTCGATGAAGCCCGGGACATTGTTGCGCGCCATTTTTGCAATCATCGATTGGAGTTGGCTTCGGCAGATGCTCGTTTTGACGCTTGTCAGAACAGAGTGGCCGGCCGGCACCTGTCACTGAACTACCTTCGATACGGTGCCGATGTGTCCATCGACCCCGGAGAGTTGGCGGATTTCTACCTGATACAGATACCTATCGCCGGCACCGCAGAGGTCGCGAATGGTCATCAGTACGTCTCGTCCGATACCAGGACAGCGACACTTCTGAACCCTGATCGCCATACGAAGATGCAGTGGCATGCGGGTTGCGAACAGGTTCTCTTGCAAATCGAACGCGCATTTGTTCGGCAGATTGCGGTTCGCATGGCTGGAACCGAGCTTGGCCCCATAAGGTTCAACGCAAAGCTTGATCTTACGCAGCCGGAGCTTGCCCGGTGGTCAAGGAGGCTTCGCGGGCTTTTCAAGGGAGCTGAAGCGGGGGAGATCTTTAGCAATAAAAACGATCGTTGCCAGGACCTCCTGGAAGAAATGCTGGTTGCATCGCTGTTAGATAGCCAGCCAAATACCGTTTCTCCGATGCTGGGCAGGACCAGCAGCGGGGCGACGCCGGCGATCGTCAAGCGTGCTACTGAAATGATCTGTGAGCGCTTTCAGGAAGATATCAGCCTGCTGGACATCAGTTCACACTCCGGAACAACGCCGCGCAATCTCCAACTGCTTTTCAAGCGCGAGTTTGGTCGCAGCCCGATCCAGTATCTGCAAAGCATCCGGTTGGCATATGCGCGCCATCTTCTGATCAGTGGATCCGACAGTCTCACGATTGCGGAAGTGGCCGACATGTCGGGGCATCGGCATTTCGGCCGTTTTAGCGTCGCTTACAGACGGTGTTTCGACGAAACTCCTCGGGAAACCCGGCGTTATCAAAAATTCCGTTGAGCTCCGTTTTTGGGAAGAGACGAATTTCCCAAGTGTTTAACGTAATCCGCGCGTATTTTTCTTGGGTGAATTGGTAACCCGGTTCTTGGGATGCTGCGAGAACCGGCTGAATTTTGCTTAAGGTGGTGCGCGGTTTCCCGTCGTTTTTCATTCTCCACAAGTCTTTAGGCGCTAGGCAATTTTTGCCGAAATCCGCAACTGCAATTTGGAAAACCTCCGTATTCCTGCGAATCCGATTCTTGGTTTCTGTCAAGGCTTCATTAAGCATGTTCGTCTTAACATCGCTCGACGGGGTCGTGTGCGATCAAATCATGCTGGAATCCAAGAGATTCCATTGACCGCCCATGAATTCCCATGGTATCCCATAAGAACCCAGAATGGGGAGTGCGGGCCCATATTTGTCGGGCTCAGGGCATCTGTTTTAACGGCTTAGCAGGAGCCGCTTTCGCAAATTGCATGTCCTGGCGGGTATCTGGCCTTCCTTCATTCCAGGGTGATTAGGGGATTTCTGCGGGTGGGGACCCGCTTCGAGGGGATTTATGGCCGGATTTGTTTCTCACTACACCAACCGGCTGGATGCCAAGGGTCGCGTTTCGATCCCGGCACCTTTCCGCTCGGTGCTTGCGAGAGATGGTTTTGAAGGTCTTTATTGTATCAAATCCTCCCATTGCGACGCGGTCGATGCAGGCGGCAACGAACTGCTGGCGCAGATCGAGGCAACGTCTGAGGCCTTTGCCAAACTTTCACCTGATCACGATGCGCTTGCCGTCGCACTTTTTGGGGCCAGCGAAAACCCGAGAATTGATGGAGATGGGCGTATGACCATCTCCGACATGATACGGGACCACACAGGCATTTCCGACCAGGTCACATTCGTTGGCCTGAAATACAAATTTCAGATCTGGGAACCAAACAAGTTTCGTGAGTACAGCGCGGAGGCCCAAAAGCGCGCGCTCGCGATGCTGTCGGGGCAGAGCCCCGTCTCCTCTCAAGGAGGACCGGCATGATGACGCTTGGCGTAAGAGATGAAAATCTCGCCGCAGGCGGACCTGAGCGTCATGTGCCGGTTCTTCTGGATGAGGTTCTTGAGTGGCTGGACCCGCAGCCCGATGAAGTCATGGTGGATGGCACATTCGGCGCCGGCGGTTATTCCCGTGCAATTCTAGAGCGTGGCGCAAAAGTTGTCGGCATAGACCGGGATCCGGATGCGATTGCCGGTGGGCAGACGTTGGTCCAGGAAGCCGAAGGCCGCCTGATACTTGTTGCTGGACAGTTTGCAGGTCTGGAAGATCATGCTCGTCAGTCTGGATTTGATGGTGTTGACGGGGTTGTTCTGGACCTTGGCGTTTCGTCCATGCAGCTCGATGAGGCCGAGCGTGGTTTTTCCTTCATGAAAGACGGCCCGCTTGACATGCGTATGGAGCAGTCCGGCCCGTCTGCGGCCGATGTGGTCAACGAGATGCCGGTGAAGGACCTTATTCGCATCATTGGCCTTTTAGGGGAAGAAAAGCGGGCTACGACCGTTGCGCATGCGATTGGCAATGCGCGCAAGGAAAAACCATTTTCTCGCACGCTGGAGTTGGCGCGCCTTATCGAGAAGGTGCTTGGCCGCTCACCGAAGAAAGCCCAGATTCACCCGGCAACGCGTACGTTTCAGGCGCTGCGGATCTACGTAAATGGAGAGTTGCACCAGGCAGCTGAAGCATTGGGTGCCGCTGAGCGCATTCTTAAGCCCGGCGGGCGTCTTGTGCTGGTGAGTTTTCATTCGCTGGAAGACCGTATCGTGAAGCGGTTTTTCCAGGACAGGACACGAACTCGCGGGGGTGGTTCGCGTCATATGCCCGAGCAAGAAGTGCCTCCGGCGACATTTGAGCTTTTGACGCGCAAGGCTGTGGAAGCGGCGGCGGATGAAACAGGCGTCAATCCGCGGGCTCGTTCCGCAAAGCTCAGGGCTGGTCGCCGCACGGAAGCGCCGGCGCGGGAATTGGATATCCATGCAGCGGGTGTTCCACGCCTGGCAGACTATCATGGGTTAGGGGCTGAAGGTGGTTCGTACGCTGAACATATTGTTCATTCTGGCAGTCGTTATTGGCGCTGCAACCGTCTACGACATGAAGCTGGCGGCAACAAAATCGGCGGAGAAAGTTGCCGATCTTCAGCGTCAGATAGATGAAGAGCGAAATTCCATCCGGCATTTGAAGGCCGAGTGGAGCCTGTTGAACAAGCCCGACCGGCTGCAGGCCCTGGTCGAACGTTACAACGATTATCTCCAACTGAAGCCGCTTGATGTGAAGCAGATCGTGGCGCCGGAAGACCTTCCTGCGCGCCCGGTCATGCTGGAGCCGATCGGCGGCAACCAGATGGGCGGCTATGCCGGCTCATCGGCAACGATCCGATGAGGGCGGTAAAATGACGTTGGTAAGCGAACCGGAAAGTTTCCTCCAAGTGCGGCGCTCCCAGCCACGGGCCGCCCGGGGATCCGTGTCATCAAGCGCGGTCAAGTCTCGTGTCTACGTCGCCATGCTTGCCTTTGCATGCGTTTATGTCGCTATTGCCGGGCGTCTTGTCATGCTTGCGCAGATGGAGGAGGCACCGTCGCGTGCCTTTATCTCCGCTCAGGACTCTGTCTCGGCATCGCGGCCTGATCTCATTGATCGTAATGGAGAAATCCTCGCCACGGATATCAAGACCGCGTCGCTCTATGCCGAGCCGCGTCGCGTCATTGACGTTGACGAGGCCGTCGAGGGGCTGATCCGCGTTCTGCCGGAGCTTGATGAGGCCCTGGTGCGCCGCCGCCTGGAAAGCGGCACCGGCTTTGTCTGGCTGAAGCGCGAAATGACGCCGCAACAAGCCAAGAAGATTCACAATCTGGGTCTGCCCGGCGTCGGGTTCCTGTCTGAAAACCAGAGATTTTATCCAGGTGGTCCGACTGCGGGACACATTGTCGGTTCGGTCAATGTCGACAATCAGGGTCTGGCTGGTATTGAAAAATACATTGATGGTGAATGGCTCGCAGATCTGCAGTCTCTCGGCTTCACGTCGGACCGCTCGATGGAGCCCGTACGCCTTTCCGTTGATCTGCGTGTTCAGCATGTAGTGCGCGATGAGCTGGTCAAGGCAATGGAGCGCTACAAGGCAATCGCAGCCGCTGGGATCGTTCTGGATGCTAAAACTGGCGAAGTCGTTGCGATGTCCTCCTTGCCTGATTACGACCCGAATGATCGTTCGCAGGCACTTGAAAAAGACCGTCTGAACAGAGCAACAGGCGGTGTCTTTGAAATGGGCTCCGTTTTCAAAACATTCACGACTGCGATGGCGCTGGATTCCGGAGCGGTTTCAATCAACGACAGTTTTGATGCCACGCGCCCGATTCGAGCCGGAGGTCGCACAATCTCTGATTTCCACGGGAAAAACCGCATATTGTCGGTCCCGGAAATCTTCATCTATTCCTCCAATATCGGCACAGCCAAAATGATGCTGGCAACCGGCATATCCAGACAGCGTGAGTTTTTCGAACGCCTTCATCTGACGAAGCGTTTGAAGACTGAGTTGCCGGAAAATGCAGCGCCGTTGCTGCCGCCGAAATGGAACGAGCTGGCAGCCATGACGATTTCATTCGGTCACGGAATATCGGTGACCCCAATGCAGACCGCAGTTGCTGCAGCTGCACTCGTGAATGGCGGTAAACTCCTGCCTCCAACCTTTGTGCCACGCAGCCCGGCAGATGTCCAAGCTGTTGAAAAACAGGTCATTTCACCCGAGGTTAGCCGGATCATGCGGTATCTTTTCCGCCTGAACGTGCTGTCCGGATCGGGGCGCAAGGCGGATGTTCCCGGCTATGTCGTTGGCGGCAAGACGGGAACTGCGGAAAAGATTGAAAATGGCCGATATGTCGACAATAAGCGGCGTAACTCGTTCCTGTCAGCCTTCCCGATGGACGATCCGCGCTACGTGGTGCTTGTCGTGATCGACGAGCCCAAGCGCGAACGCGAGGGAACAGGCGTTACAGCAGGTTGGAACGCTGCGCCCATGGTTGGCGCAATTGTACGCCGCTCCGCGCCGATGTTGGGTGTAATGCCGCGTTTCGGTAAAGGGGATGAACCAATCGAGATTTCCTATTAAGGAGACACTTTAACAAGGTTCGAGAGCCGGCGGGGTCGCAGCCGGTACCGGTTCTCGAAAAGACGACGCACAGATGACGATCGGGTGAAATGGATCTTGAATATCTAGCCGCTGGCCTTGATGTGCCGGGCGAGGCGAAGAACCTGCAGCTTTCTGGGTTGACGGCGGACAGTCGAAACGTCGGGCCCGGCTATCTTTTTGCAGCTCTGAAGGGCGCCACAGTCGACGGCACAAAGTTCGCCCCGGATGCGGTTTCTTCCGGGGCTCTTGTCATTTTATGTGCTTTGGATGCGGTCGAGAGCGTCAGAAACAACTGCCCAGCTGGGACGATCGTGCTTGGCGCTGGAGAGCCGCGGCAGGTTCTGGCGCGCATGGCGGCAAGGTTTTACGGGGCTCAGCCGGATACGATTGTTGCTGTTACCGGAACCGCAGGCAAAACCTCCGTCGCTCATTTCGTCCGGCAGATTTTTCAGTCGGCAGGCCATCCGGCAGCAAGCCTTGGAACACTTGGGACAATCAAGCCTGATGGTGAAAGTTACGGCGGACTGACGACGCCTGACCCGGTGGCCCTCCAGAAGGAGCTTGCGGAGCTTCATGTCGAGGGGATTGACCATGCCGCTATGGAGGCCTCGTCCCACGGGCTGGATCAATTCAGATTGGACGGTGTGCGGCTGACAGCGGCGGGTTTCACCAATCTTGGCCGCGATCACATGGACTATCACGCCACTCTTGAAGACTATCTTCAAGCCAAGCTCCGCCTGTTCTCAGAACTTCTACCGACTGGCGGAACGGTGGTTCTGGATCCAGGCGAGAAATATGCTGACAGGGTTGCAGATGTTGCCCGAGAACGTGGTCTGGCCGTATTCACGGTTGGAGAAACGGGCAAGGATCTCACTCTCACCGGACTGAGGCCGCAAGGTGCGGGGCAGGAGTTGACCCTCCAGACCGTACGCGGCGAATACAGGGTTACGCTGCCTCTGATTGGCCGGTTTCAGGTTTCCAACGCGTTGATTGCTGCCGGATTGGCGATTTCAGCCGGTATCGATACGGGCACGGCACTTCGGTCGCTTGAGAATCTGAAGGGAGCGCCTGGACGACTGGAACTCGCCGGCAAGACCGGTTCAGGGGGGCTTGTATTTGTCGACTACGCCCACAAGCCGGACGCGCTGGACAACGCTCTAGCGGCGCTGAAGCCCTTCGCACGTGGAAAATTGTCCGTCGTGATCGGCGCTGGTGGCGATCGGGATCCCGGCAAGCGTGAATTGATGGGGGCTGCGGCTTCCCGTCAGGCAGACCTGGTCATTGTCGCCGACGACAATCCGCGGTCCGAAGATCCGGCCACGATCCGCAAGGCCGTTCTTGCGGGTGCTCCGGGAGCCATTGAGATCGGGGATCGGTTTGAGGCGATCGCGGAAGGTGTCCGCCGTCTTGAGGCCGGCGATATCTTGTGTGTTGCGGGAAAAGGACACGAAACGGGCCAGATTGTTGGCGACACAGTGATTCCCTTTTCAGATCACGATGCAGTGCAACGCGCCATCAGCAATGAAGGAAACACATGAGCGAGCCGCTTTGGACTCTGAATGCCTTTGCTGAGGCTGCAGCAGGCAGCACCAGAGGTGATGTTGGTGCAGACATCACCGGAATATCCATCGACAGCCGGTCACTTGAGCCCGGGGATGCTTTCATAGCGATCAAAGGCGACCGCCTGGACGGCCACGACTATGTTGCCGCAGCGCTTGATGCCGGTGCAGCCGTGGCGCTCGTGTCGGAAGACAGGCTTTCAGAATTGCCGGAAGACGGACGCTATGTGATCGTCAGTGACACGCTGGAAGCGATGCGCAAGTTGGGTATTGTTGCGCGGGCGCGTTCAAATGCCAGAATTGTTGCGGTGACCGGGTCCGTTGGCAAAACAGGAACGAAGGAAGCACTTCGCATGACGCTGGAGCAATCCGGCAAGGTTCATGCCTCAGCTGCATCTTTCAACAATCATTGGGGCGTGCCCCTGACGCTTGCGCGTATGCCTGCGGATGCAGACTTTGGAGTGTTCGAAATCGGCATGAACCACGCCGGTGAGATCACACCTCTGGTCAAGATGGTTCGCCCGCATGTTGCGATCATCACCACGGTTCAACCGGTTCACCTGGAATATTTCGATTCAGTTGAAAAGATTGCCCAGGCGAAAGCGGAGATCTTCAGTGGCTTGGAGCCGGGCGGTATCGCGATCTTGAACAGGGACAACCAGCAATACGATCTGTTGAAGTTCCTGGCCGTCAATGCGGGCGTATCGGTCGTCCAAACCTTTGGTGAAACAGCTTCGGCCGACAGTTGCATCGAAAACCATGCCAGTTATCCAGGTGGATCGAGTGTCGATGCAAATATCCTGGGACAGGAGATCACTTACAAGATCGGTGCACCCGGCAAACATTTCGTCAAGAACAGCCTGGCGGTGCTGACCGCAGTTGTTGACCTTGGCGCCGACCTTGCAAAAGCCGGTTTGGCGCTTGATGCGATGCGCGCTCCCAAGGGCAGGGGTGAGGTGACGCGGCTGCCGATGCCAGATGGCGAACTGAACCTTATTGACGAAAGCTATAATGCCAATCCGGCTTCAATGCGTGCGGCTCTTGCGGTACTTGGCGAAGCGCCGGTCACACGTCCGGGGCGACGCGTCGCGGTTCTGGGCGACATGCTGGAACTTGGCGCCGACGCCGATAGGCTGCACGGAGAGTTGCAGGTGCCGATCTTTGAAGCTGGCATAGATGCGGTCTACTGCGTTGGGCCTCACATGCATGTGCTTTGGCAGAACCTGCCACGGGAAATTCGGGCTCACTACAGCGAAAGTGCAAAAGATCTGGAAGACCTTCTTTTGGGCGACGTCAGGTCTGGTGATGTTGTTATGATCAAGGGATCGCTTGGTACCCGAATGGGCCCGCTTGTCGAGGCCCTCAAAAAGGAATATCCGCCCGCGGACGATATCGCGGCGGCATAAGGGATAGCTGATGTTTTATTTCTTGGGGGAATTTGCGGACCAGATATCGGCACTGAACGTGTTCCGGTACATCACGTTCCGCACAGGCGGTGCGATCATGACCGCCTTGTTTTTTGTCTTTCTGTTTGGTCCCAAAATTATTGCCAGCCTGCGTATTCGCCAGGGACACGGTCAGCCCATCCGCTCCGATGGACCGGAGAGCCATCTCCTGACCAAAAAAGGCACACCGACGATGGGAGGGTTGATGATCCTCTCCGGTGCGATGGTTGCAACCCTTTTATGGACGGATCTCTCCAACCCTTATGTCTGGGTGGTGATCTTCGTAACACTTGGTTTCGGCAGCATCGGTTTTTATGATGACTATCTGAAAGTGACAAAGTCGTCCCACAAGGGTTTCGGCAGCAAAGCGCGTCTTGGTCTTGAATTTCTGATTGCCGGAGTTGCCGCCTATGCGGTCACAGTGCTCGACACTTCGGAGTATTCCGAGGCGATAACCTTTCCATTCCTGAAGGACTTCACACTCAATCTCGGTCTGATTTTCATCCCCTTTGCCGCCTTTGTCATGGTCGGCGCAGGCAATGCGGTCAACCTGACGGACGGGCTCGATGGGCTCGCAATCGTACCGGTGATGATTGCATGTGCTTCCTTCGGTTTGATTGCCTATCTGTCCGGTAACGCTGTTTTCGCAAGCTATCTGCAAATCCATCATGTTTCGGGAACAGGTGAACTCGCGGTCATCTGCGGTGCCGTCATTGGCGCAGGTCTCGGGTTCTTGTGGTTCAATGCGCCTCCGGCGGCGATCTTCATGGGTGACACGGGATCGCTTGCTCTGGGCGGTATGATTGGAGCTATTGCAGTCGCAACCAAGCACGAGATCGTACTGGCAATCATCGGCGGTTTATTCGTGCTTGAGGCTGTTTCAGTGATTGTCCAGGTCATATCGTTCAAATTGACGGGCAAGCGTGTTTTCCGAATGGCCCCGATCCACCACCATTTCGAGATCATGGGTTGGACCGAAAGCCAGGTGGTGATCCGCTTTTGGATCATTGCTGTTGTGCTTGCTCTGGTTGGCCTCGCCACGCTGAAGCTGAGGTAGGCCACATGATCCCAGTCACCACATTTGCAAACCAGAAGGTTGCCCTGTTCGGATTGGGTGGATCCGGACTTGCGACCGCGCGTGCCCTCAAGGCAGGCGGTGCCGATGTGGTGTGTTTCGACGACAACGAAGGCAGGGTCCAGCAAGCTGCCGGCGAAGGCTTGCAGACATCAGACTTGAAGCAGATTGACTGGTCGGATGTCAGCGCACTGGTTCTTGCGCCTGGAGTCCCGCTGACACATCCGTTACCGCATTGGTCAGTCGAACTGTCGCGAGATGCGGGTGTTGAAATCATCGGCGATGTGGAGCTCTTCTGCCGCGAAAAGCGCAGGCTTTGCCCAGAAGCCCCGCTGATTGCCATCACAGGCACAAATGGGAAGTCGACAACAACCGCACTTGTTGCCCATCTCCTGAAAGAGCTTGGACTGGATGTCCAGGTTGGCGGAAATATAGGCACACCGGTCCTGGATCTTGAAAGACCGCAGCCCGGTCGACACTATGTTGTGGAGTGTTCTTCCTACCAGATCGATTTGGCTCCATCGCTTGACGCGACCGTCGGCATCCACATGAACCTGTCGCCCGACCATCTCGACAGGCATGGTTCCATGGAAAACTATGCTGCGATCAAGGAGCGGCTGGTGGCGGGTTCGAAAGTTGCCATTGTCGGCGTGGATGACCGTCTGTCCTCAACGATTGCCGATCGCCTGGAACTTGCGCGCAAGCCTGTCTGCCGGATCGCTGGTGAGCGTGAACTCACCAATGGAATCTATGCGCGCCACGGTCGCCTCTTCGAAGCGCACGAAGGAACACAGAGTGAAGTTGCGACGCTTGGGGGTATCGACAGTCTTCGCGGTGATCACAATGGCCAAAACGCTGCCGCGGCATTCGCTGCATTGCGCGCGCTGGAGCTTCCTGCAGACCGTATCGCTGAGGCAATGAAGACCTTTCCGGGCCTTCACCATCGCATGGAAGTCGTTACGAGGCAGGGACGTGTTCTCTTCATCAATGATTCCAAGGCAACAAATGCAGACGCGGCTGCGCGGGCACTGGCAAGTTTTGACCGGATTTACTGGATTGCAGGCGGGCGGGCCAAAGAAGGCGGCATTTCATCCCTGGACGAGTATTTCCCGAAGATTGCGAAAACATTCCTGATCGGCGAAGCAGCTGACGCTTTTGCGAAGACGCTGGATGGTCGTGTTCCTTACAAGGTCAGTGGAACCATGCCACAGGCGGTCAAGGATGCAGTTGCCGAAGCGGCTGAAGACGACGCAGCCGAGATAGCGATCTTGCTGTCTCCTGCCTGTGCGAGCTTCGACCAATTTCCGAATTTTGAACTGCGGGGCGCTGCTTTTGTAGATGCGGTGCGTGCCTTGCCTGGTGCTGGTAACACTCAGGAGGTGGCATAGCATGGTCTCGCGCGCGGATCGCAGCAAATTTGCCGAATGGCTCTGGACGGTAGATCACTATCTGCTTGCTGCCTTCGGACTTTTGCTTTTGGCAGGCGTGGTCTTTGCCTTTGCCGCAAGCCCGCCCGTGGCGGAACGGATTGGCGTTGACTCTCTTTATTTCGTCAAACGTCAGGCAATGTTTGTTGTTCCAGCACTTGTCATCATGTTGGCCGCGTCTTTGATGACGCCCCGCATGGTTCGCAGGGCAGCGCTTGTCGTGTTCACAGTCTCGGTATTCCTGTTGATTGCCACGCTGTTCATGGGATTTGAAACTAAGGGCGCGCGCCGGTGGATTTACATAGCCGGGGTTTCTCTGCAGGCCTCAGAATTCCTGAAGCCGGCTTTTGTAATCCTGGTGGCATTTTTGCTTTCTGAAAGTGGCCGTCGGCGCGAGATCCCAGGTATCTTGTTTGCCTTTGTCCTGTTTGCCATTTGCGCGGCGCTGTTGATCGCGCAGCCCGATTTCGGTCAGACCATGCTGCTTGGTCTCGTCTGGGCAGGCCTGTTTTTTCTCAATGGCATTTCCTGGGTGATCATCATTGCGCTGGGGCTGATCGGCGTTGTGGGGCTCTTTGCGGCCTACGTTTTTCTGCCGCACGTTACCAATCGCGTTGATCGTTTTCTTGATCCGAGTTCTGGCGACACATTCCAGGTGGATACGGCAATGGAGTCCTTCCTGTCTGGTGGCTGGTTCGGTCAGGGGCCGGGTGAGGGGACCGTCAAACGCGTTCTGCCGGACAGCCACGCGGACTTTATCTTCGCTGTTGTCGGCGAGGAGTTTGGCGTTGTTGTTTGTCTGTTACTGGTTGGTGTCTTTGCCTTTATCGTCATCCGGGGTCTGAGCCACGCGGGCCGTGACCAGGATGCGTTCAGCCGTCTTGCCACGGCAGGTCTCCTGGTTTTGTTCGGGTTGCAGGCGACCATCAATCTCGCCGTCAATCTTCACTTGATCCCATCCAAGGGCATGACCTTGCCATTCATTTCCTATGGCGGATCGTCGCTCCTGTCGTCTGCCATGACTGCAGGTGCCATTTTGGCTCTAACCCGACGGCGTCCGCGGCCCTCGCGCAGCGAAGCCGTGACGGTTAGCCGACTTTCGCCTTCTTCGTTGATGTAGTTTCAGACCGGTATTCCATGGGTAAGACAGTATTATTGACGGCGGGTGGCACAGGTGGCCATCTTTTTCCCGCACAGGCGCTGGCAAGCGAATTGCTCCGGCGTGGTTGGACCGTGGAACTGGCGACCGATGAGCGTGCAGACAAATACGGGTCTGCTTTTCCTGCCAGAAATGTTCACATCATCGCTTCTGAAACCATCCGTGGCCGCAATCCGATTTCGCTCGCCAAGACTGTTTTCAGTCTCCTGAAAGGCACGTTGCAGGCACGTTCCGTGATCAGGACGTTGAAGCCAGACGTTGTCGCGGGATTTGGAGGTTATCCAACTTTTCCACCCATGTTTGCAGCTCGAATGACCGGAACGCCGTCCATTCTTCATGAGGCCAATGCGGTCATGGGCCGTGCAAACAAGCTCCTGGCGAAAGGAGTGACCGCGATTGCCACAAGTGTTCCGATCGAGGACTTGTCGGATACTTTCTCAAGCAAACAGGTCGAGACGGGCAATCCAGTGCGCGATGCTGTGCTGGAGGCTGCTGATTTGCCTTATGACGCGCCGTGCTCCGGTGGTGAGTTCAAACTGCTTGTCTTCGGCGGCTCCCAGGGAGCACGTTTCTTTTCAGATTTGGTTCCACCGAGTGTTGAACACCTGCCTGGTGAAGCAAGATCCCGTTTGCGCATTGTGCAGCAATGCCGTCCCGAAGACATGGATCGCGTGCAAAAGGCCTACAAGGATCTTGGCGTTGCCGCCGAGTGCGCCCCTTTTTCCAGGATATGCCGAAGCGCATCTCACAGGCGCACATTGTTGTTTGCCGCTCTGGTGCTTCGTCCGTGAGTGAGCTTAGCGTACTTGGCCGTCCATCCATCCTGGTGCCGCTTCCGGGTGCAATCGACCAGGACCAGGCGGCCAACGCCAAGGTTCTTGAAAAGGCCGGTGGCGCCTGGCCGATCCGCGAGGTGGACCTTCATCCGGAGCGCCTTTCAAAAGAAATCCTCCGCTTCATGGATGCACCCGACATGCTGTCGAAAGCTGCCGAAAGAGCACGCAGTGTCGCCAAACCCGATGCAGTGAAGCGACTGGCCGATTTGGTCGAGACCATTGCGCATAAAAAAGGAGAACGGCCATGAAAATGCCGCAGGACATCGGACCGATCCACTTTGTCGGTATCGGCGGTATCGGCATGAGCGGCATTGCCGAAGTGTTGAAGACACTTGGCTATCAGGTTCAAGGCTCCGACATGGCCGAGAACGCGAATGTTCAAAGACTGCGTGCGAATGGAATTCCGGTCACTGTCGGGCATGAGGCGGATAACCTCGGCGAAGCTGAAGTTCTCGTCGTGTCTTCGGCGATCAAGAAGGACAATCCGGAATTGGTCGCCGCTCGGGAGAAGCTTATACCTGTGGTTCGGCGTGCTGAAATGCTGGCGGAACTCATGCGCTTCAAGCAGGCTATTGCGGTCGGCGGAACTCACGGCAAAACCACCACCACTTCCATGGTGGCGGCCTTGCTCGATGCCGGACGGTTGGACCCGACGGTGATCAATGGCGGTATCATCAATGCTTATGGAACCAATGCCCGGATGGGTGCCGGTGACTGGATGGTGGTAGAGGCCGACGAAAGCGATGGTACGTTTGTAAAACTTCCTGCAGATGTTGCCATCGTGACGAACATCGACCCAGAGCATCTCGATCACTATGGCGATTTCGCAGGGGTGCGCGCAGCGTTCCGGCAGTTTATCGAAAATGTACCGTTCTATGGGTTTGCGGTGATGTGTCTCGACCATCCGGAAGTCCAGACCATGATCGGAACCATTGAAGACCGCCGTGTTGTTACCTACGGCACCAATCCACAGGCGGATGTCCGCTTCACCGATGTCTCCATGGATGGTGGTAAGTCCATCTTTTCGGTCACAATCAGGGATCGGCGCACGGATCAGGAGATCGAACTGAAGGATCTCGTTCTGCCGATGCCAGGATTGCATAACGTATCCAATGCTACGGCTGCAATTGCAGTAGCGGCGCAACTTGGTGTCGGTCCCGAAGATTTGGAAAAGGGAATATCGTCTTTTGGCGGTGTGAAGCGTCGGTTTACTCACACAGGGACCGTGGACGGTGTACAGATCTTTGACGACTACGGTCATCATCCCGTGGAAATCAAGGCGGTTCTGCATGCAGCCCGTCAGTCAACAACGGGCAAGGTTATCGCCGTCATGCAACCGCATCGATATACGCGGCTGCAGAGCCTGTTCGACGATTTTTCGAACTGCTTCAACGATGCCGACAGTGTGATAATCGCGCCGGTTTTTGCTGCGGGTGAGCAGCCGATTGAAGGCGCTCTGCACACCGACCTCGTGTCAGGCATGAAAACACGCGGGCACCGGCATGTTCAGGCCATCGACGGTCCCGAAGAGATCCCTGGCCTGATCAAGGAACTGGCTGAACCCGGTGACTTCGTTGTCTGTCTTGGAGCCGGGAATATCACGCAATGGGCCTATGCATTGCCCAAGCAGCTTGAAGAATTGTGAGGGAGACAGAAATGTCGTTTCCCGATCTGCTACAGCTCTACCCGGAACTTGTAGAGGGTGTTCGCGGCAGGCTTACGGCCAATCAGCCGCTCTCCGCAGTGACCTGGTTCCGGACAGGGGGACCGGCGCAGCTGATGTTCCAGCCTGCAGATGAAGACGATCTGGCCGTTTTTTTGACGAAGCTGCCGCGCGACATTGCGGTGCTGCCCGTCGGTCTTGGTTCAAACCTGCTGATCCGCGACGGAGGCCTTGAGGGTGTGGTTGTGAGGTTGAGTGCCAAGGGCTTCGGTTCGATTGACACGGCGGGTGGAAACCGTCTGCGTGCAGGGGCCGCTGTTCCGGACAAGCGTCTGGCTGAAGCTGCGGCGACAGCTGGGTTGGGCGGTTTTGCATTTTACACCGGCATTCCTGGCGGGCTTGGCGGCGCACTCCGGATGAATGCGGGTGCGCATGGCACCGAAACGCGCGAACGCATGGTTGAGCTGACCGCAATCGATCGAGACGGAAAGAAGGTGGTGTTGAGCAATCCGGAAATGGGGTACGCGTATCGTCATTCAGCGGCCTCAGGAGACCTGATTTTCACCTCTGCAGTCTTCGAGGGCATTCCACAGGACGAAAGCGCCATTCGCGAGGAAATGGCTGAAGTGGTGGCCCATCGGGAAAAAGCCCAGCCTATCCGAGAAAAGACAGGCGGATCGACTTTCAAGAACCCACCGGGGACTTCGGCCTGGAAGGAAGTTGATGCGGCCGGCTGCCGGGGTCTGACGATCGGCGGCGCGCAAATGTCAGAAATGCACTGCAATTTCATGATCAACACAGGCTCGGCAACCGGACACGACCTGGAACTTCTGGGCGAAACGGTGCGGGCGAGGGTGCTGGCACACAGCGGCATAAAGCTGGAATGGGAAATCAAACGTCTCGGTCAGTTTGGCGCGAAGGGTGCCATCAAGCCGTTCCTTGGACAAGAAGGGGAGGCCGCGTAGATGGCTAAGAAACACGTCGCCGTTTTGATGGGGGGATGGGTCAATGAACGGCCGGTTTCCCTTTCCAGCGGAAAAGACTGCGCCGATGCTCTGGAAGAGGCGGGCTACAAAGTTACTCGTGTCGATGTCGACCGGAATGTCTCTGCCGTATTGAAGAAACTGCAGCCCGATGTGGCCTTCAATGCGCTTCACGGACCGTTCGGTGAGGATGGGTGCATTCAGGGAATTTTAGAATTTCTTAACATCCCCTACACGCATTCCGGTGTGATGGCTTCAAGCCTTGCGATGAACAAAGTGAAGGCCAAAGCAGTGATGGGAGCCGCCGGAATTCCGGTGACTGAACACATTGTCGTGAACCGGCACAAGATCCAGCGCGAACACCCGATGGATCCGCCATACGTGCTAAAGCCGATCAATGAGGGCTCCAGCTTCGGAGTGCTGATTATCAAGGAAGATCAAGAGTTTCCGCCCCAGGAGCTGAGCCGTACGGACTGGCCTTATCCCGATGTTCTGATGTGCGAGCGGTTCATTGAAGGACGGGAACTTACCTGCGCGGTCAGGGACGATACCCCCCTTGGGGTCATTGATATCATTCCAATGGGGCACGGCTTCTACGATTACGATGCAAAATATGTAGAAGGCGGTTCAAAACACATTCTTCCTGCAAAAATTTCACCGATTGTTTACCAAACCATAGAGACACTAGCGGTTAAGGCGCATCAGGCTTTGGGATGCCGAGGTGTTTCCCGGGCCGATTTCCGATTCGACGAGCGCGAAGACGGAAGCGGAGAACTGATCTGCCTTGAAGTGAACACGCAACCAGGCATGACGCCCACATCTCTTGTTCCGGAAATGGCGGCGCACAAGGGAATGAGTTTCAAAGACCTGGTCAGTTGGATGGTTGAGGACGCAAGTTGCTGTCGCTAGGGCGAAAAAATAACCGGGACCTACTGACCCCGCTGGAAGCCGAACTGGCTCCGCGCGGGCGCGGTGTCGCGCGTTTGCATCGCCAGCCTGTGTGGCGATCCGCAGGGCGTCTCGCCGATCTTCCTCGCTGGACGGGGTCCGCAGCTGCTCTGGGTTTCTTAACCTTAACAATTGGTTATGGAATAGTCATAGGAGGGCATGGGCGCATTGTTTCCGACGCGTTGCTGTCTGCAGCCGGCTTCGGGATCGAAGCGGTCAAGCTTTCCGGTCAGCGTGAAATCAACGAATTTCAAATCCTCGAAGCGCTCGAAATTCACGAAGGGACATCTCTGGCACTGTTCGATGCTGCCGGGGCCCGCGAGCGTTTGAACGACATGGCCTGGGTGAAGAACGCTTCGGTGATGAAATTTTATCCGAGCACACTTCAAATCAAGATCGAAGAGAGAGTGCCATATGCTCTCTGGCAACGTGGCGATCTGGTATCGATCGTAAACGAATCAGGTGACGTCATCACCGACGATGTCGACGGGCGCTATGCGAATCTGTTGCTGGTCGTCAATCATGGTGCGCAGCGAAGGGCTGTCGAAATTAACAAGGCCCTTGAAAATGTGCCGGAGCTGCGGCCGCGTGTGCGTGCTGCATTCCTGATCAGTGATCGTCGTTGGGATCTTCAACTTGAAAACGGTATTTCGATCCGGCTACCGGAGCAGAATATTGATGCGGCTCTGGCAGACCTTGTGAAGATGGATGATGAGAACGGGCTCTTGTCGCGGGATATTGTGGCCATCGACATGCGCCTTGGCGACAGGGTCACTGTCCGTTTGTCGGATGAGGCTGCCGAAGAACGGAATATCATGACCGGTGGCGAAGGCGGATCAAAGAAGAGGGAGCGGGATACATGAGCCGTTCCTCTTCAAATCTCTACCTTCCGAAAATGCGGCCGCTGCCGAGCAGACGGGCTGTTGTCATGTCTGTTCTTGACGTCGGGTCGACCAAGGTCTGCTGCCTGATTGCCAAATTGATCCCGCAGGAAGATAAGGCGATCCTGTCGAGCCGGTCCCACAAGGTGGAAGTGCTGGGATATGGCTATCAGCGTTCGCGCGGCATCAAGTCGGGTGTCGTCGTCGATATGGATGCTGCCGAGCAGGCAATCCGTCTCGCAGTTGACAGCGCAGAGCGTATGGCCGGAGTAACCGTTGAATCCCTGATCGCAAATATCAGTTGCGGCCGTTTGCAGAGCGAGATCTACAGCGCGGGTGTGCCGCTGGCTGGTGACAGCGTCTCTGAGGCCGACATTCAACGCGTGCTTTCTGCAGGTTCCAGCCATTCGGTGACGGAAGGCCGCGCGGTTACGCACGCTTTGCCGATTTCCTATTCGCTCGACGGCAGCCGTGGAATTCGTGATCCGCGCGGCATGATGGGCCACAAGCTTGGCGTGGAAATGCAAGTGGTCACAGCAGAAGTGCCGCCTGTCCGCAATCTCGAGCTTTGCATCAATCGCGGTCATCTTCATGTGGAAACCATGGTAGCAACACCGTTTGCCAGTGGCCTGTCCACAATTGTCGATGATGAGGCCGAACTTGGCGTTGCCTGCATCGACATGGGTGGTGGCACAACAACGCTTTCGGTCTTTGTCGACGGTCACATGGTGCACCTGGATGCGATTGCCGTTGGCGGCAACCATGTGACAACAGATATTGCACGTGCATTTGCAACGCGTCTTCAGGATGCGGAGCGCTTGAAAACACTTTACGGCTCGCCGCTGGCGTCCAGCTCTGATGATCGTGATCTGCTTACGGTCCCGCCGCTGGAAAGTGACAGCGACTTGCCAAACCAGATTCCGCGTTCGGCGTTGACAAGAGTCATTCGTCCGCGCGTGGAAGAAATCCTTGAACTCGTGAGGGATCGGCTTACGGCCTCCGGTTTTGCCGGAAGGGTGGGCAAGCAGATCGTTCTGACAGGGGGCGCAAGTCAGCTCACGGGTCTAGGAGAAGTTGCGCGTCACATCCTGGGGCGCAACGTCCGTCTTGGCCGGCCATTAGGCGTCGCCGGTCTTCCCGAGGCTGCCAAAGGCCCGGCATTTGCTGCCGCGGTAGGCCTCTTGATTTATCCGCAAGTCGCCCAGATCGAACAGTTCGAGCACAAGAGCCGTCGATCCGGGTGGGGCGGGCAATCTGGTTATCTGGCCCGTGTCGGTCAGTGGATCAGGGAAAGCTTCTGACGACATGAGCCAAGAAGACGAGAACCAGGAAACGGAGCTGCCGAACATGGCAGATGAAATTAGGGAAGAAGAGGGTTCTCCCGTAGCGGGGGCGCCAGTGGGTCGCGAGGATAATATGACCATCAACCTGAAGATGCCCGACATTCAGGAGCTGAAGCCGCGAATTACGGTCTTCGGCGTCGGCGGCGCGGGCGGAAACGCCGTCAATAACATGATCACTGCAGGTCTCCAGGGGTGCGACTTTGTTTGCGCCAACACGGATGCCCAGGCACTGGCCATGAACCAGTCCGACCGCCTCGTCCAGATGGGCGTGGCTGTAACGGAAGGTCTTGGTGCAGGCTCTCAGCCGGAAGTCGGCTCAGCCGCGGCCGAAGAAGTGATCGACGAAATCAACGATCATCTGTCTGGATCGCACATGGTGTTCATCACCGCCGGAATGGGCGGTGGCACCGGTACTGGCGCTGCGCCCGTTATTGCCCGCGCAGCACGCGAGCAGGGCATCCTGACAGTTGGTGTTGTCACAAAACCGTTCCAGTTCGAAGGCGCCCGTCGCATGCGCATTGCCGACAGCGGCATTGATGAACTGCAGCGCAATGTCGACACGCTGATCGTTATTCCGAACCAGAACCTGTTCCGGATCGCCAACGCACAGACGACCTTCGCGGACGCATTTGCCATGGCCGATCAGGTCCTTTATTCCGGGGTTGCCTGCATCACCGATCTGATGGTGAAGGAAGGCCTGATCAATCTTGATTTTGCTGACGTCCGGTCCGTGATGCGCGGTATGGGCAAAGCGATGATGGGCACCGGTGAAGCCAGCGGCGAGAAGCGCGCGCAACAGGCTGCCGAAGCCGCGATTGCGAACCCGCTTCTGGATGAATCATCCATGAAGGGTGCCAAGGGTCTGCTCATCTCGATCACAGGCGGTAACGACCTTACCCTGTTCGAGGTGGACGAAGCTGCAACCCGCATTCGTGAAGAAGTCGATTCAGACGCAAACATCATCCTTGGCGCGACATTCGACGAGACGCTTGATGGTATCATCCGGGTGTCCGTGGTTGCTACCGGAATTGATCGGGAGGAAGGCGCAGCCGCCGATCCGTTTCCCGCGTCAGCAGCACAGTCTTTGAAGTCTGCGGCTCCTGCACAGATCGCTGAAATCGCAACGCCCAAGCCGGCAGCTGCGAAGCAAATCACCGCAGATGCCGCCGCAAAAGCAGTCGCAAATCTTGAAAAGGAACTTGCGATCCCTGAGCCGACACCGGTATCCGTTGCCAGCGACCCGGCTGTTGAGATCAAGAAGGTGCAGCCGGTCGCTTCGGGTCTGGCAAACAAGTCACCGATGATGGACATCGAAGACGAAACGCCTACGCGCGTCGTCGAGGATGCTCCGGTCAGCAAGCCCTATATTCCGCCCGCAGCGGAAGAACACAGCCCTGCACCGCGCATGCCGCGCGTTGAAGATTTCCCGCCGATCGCTCAGCGTGAGATCCGTGCACAGCACACAGAGGCGCCGGCACCGCAAACTGCGGCTCAGCAACCCGCGCCGTCTCAACCTGCCGCTCCCACCACGCAGTTCGATGACAGTGGTGAGGAAGACAGGCGGCCAATGGGGCTGTTGCGACGCCTTGCCAGCGGTCTTGGCCGCCGGGAAGACGAGGAAGACCAGGAACAGGAACTGAACGCGCCTCAGGCCGCGCGTCCGGCTCCGCAGATGCAGCCTGCTCTTCAGCCAGCACCGCGTGCGCCGCAACAAAGGCCTGCCGCGCAAGGGGCGACGGGTCAACTTGACGGCACCGGACGCGCTGCGCCCAAGCCGGTTGCCGCCTCAGAAGACGAGCAGTTGGAAATTCCGGCGTTCCTGCGCCGCCAAGCCAACTGATTCGAAACGCGATCTCCTTCCCTGATCGCAACAGCCCGGAGCTCACGCTTCGGGCTGTTTCCGTAACGGAATTGATTTCCGCTTTTAGATCAGTGATTTGCTGGTCTGTGGATCGTTACAAAGCGTAATAAAGCTTTATTTCGTTCATAGCTGGTTCGCGACTATCTTGCCCCCAACTTGTGATCGTTAAAAGTTCGTAGACCCGGATAGGGGATTTTGCGGCTGTCCAGATCACACACTGGAAGGGTAGGGGCTTATGACCGCTTATGTAGACCGACAAACGACACTTGCAGAACAAGTGACGTTGACCGGTATCGGTGTTCATTCAGGCAAGCCCGCCTCGATTACCTTGATACCGGCCGAAGCCGGTGTCGGAATTGTTTTCACCCGCACAGATCAAGATGACAGTGTCGAGGTTCCAGCTCGCTGGGACAAGGTTTCCGCTACTGCCCTTTGCACCGTTCTCGGCGATCCTTCCAAGGATGGGATCTCCACGGTTGAGCACATCATGGCTGCGCTTTTTGGCATGGGTGTCGACAATTTGATTGTTGAAATCGACGGCCCGGAAATGCCGATTATGGACGGCAGCAGTGCCGTCTTCGTGGAAGCCATCGAACAGGTGGGCGTCAAGCGGCTGGATCGCGGTCGCCGTTACCTGAAAGTCAAGAAGGCCGTTCGTGTGGACACCGGCAGCGCCTGGTGTGAACTGCATCCCTATGAAGGCACGAAGTTCGACATTACCATCGACTTCGACACGCCTTTAATTGGGCGCCAGGAATTCTGTGCCGACATGACACCGGGTGTGTTCCGTGACGAGTTGTCCCGGGCTCGGACATTCGGCAACGTCAAGGATGTCGAGCAGCTCTGGAAAATGGGTTTTGCGCTCGGTTCTTCCCTGGAGAATTCCGTCGCGATCGCCGAAGACAAGGTTCTCAACCCGGAAGGCACGCGCTGGCCGGACGAGTTTGCCCGTCACAAGGCACTTGATGCAGTTGGCGATCTTGCTCTTGCAGGCTTGCCGATTCTCGGTCTCTACCGCTCCTACAAGGGCGGCCACAAGATGAACCACGCCATTTTGGTCAAATTGTTCGAAGATCCAAGCTCTTTCGAGGTTGTGGAGTCACCGGCCTTCAGGCAGGTCGGTCAGGTTGACAACGGCGGATTGGCCGCAGCAGTCGCTTTCGGCCCGGACGTATCCTGACAAGATTGATCGTAAGTTACGGGCCGCTTCATTGAAGCGGTCCTTTTTATTTGGCGGAAAAACTGATCAAATAAGGCACCTTGCCATAAAAAAGCTCAAAAAAACCGTCAGATGGCCGATGAAGGCGTGACGGGGACATGCGATTTCCGCTAAACACTGCTGTCGACGCAGGAATATGGCCGGATGGGCGAATGAGCCCGGGAGTATGGGTGTGAACGGAATGGACACTGGTTTCGCTTGGAACGGGACCAAGCGAATGCAATTGTTTCTCAGAATGAGCGTACTGGCATTGCCGGTTGCCCTGGTTGCGTGCGGCGGCAAGGACGACCTTGACGAACTTGCTCTGAACGACACCCCGCCAGAAGTTCTCTTCAACGAAGGGCTTGCTCTCCGCTCTCAGGGGAAACTTGGCGATTCAACGCAGAAGTTCGAGGAGCTGGACAAGCTTTACCCCTATTCCGAATATTCCAAGAAATCGCTGGTGAACCTGGCATTCCTGAATTATTCGCGTGGCAAATACACGGAAACCGTTACAGCAGCTAAACGCTTCGTGACGCTTTATCCGGGTGATCAAGATTCGGCCTATATGCTTTATCTGGCGGGTCAGAGTTATTTCCGGCAGATGCCCGACATCACGCGCGATCAAGCTGTCACCAGAAAGTCTGCCGCGGCCTTTAACGAGTTGATCCAGCGTTATCCGGATTCAGAGTATGTTCCGGACGCGGAAAAGAAGCTGCGCATCGTGAAAGACCAGCTTGGCGGCAAGGAAATGCAGGTCGGGCGCTACTATCTGAAAAAGCGCAACTACATTGCTGCCATCAATCGCTTTAAAACGGTTGTCGTGGACTACCAGACGACCCGGCATGTTGAAGAAGCGCTGTTCCGGCTGACCGAGGCCTATTATGCGCTCGGTGTTGTCAGCGAGGCACAAACCGCTGCCGCCGTCCTGGGTCACAACTACCCGGATACACAGTGGTACAAGGATGCGTTCTCGCTTCTCAACAAGGGTGGCTACGAGCCGACAGAAGACAGTGGAAGCTGGATCAGCCGCGCATTCCGCTCGGTCTAGTCTGCAACCGCTAAAATCAAGTTGAAATGCCTTAACAAGGCTCTGGCAAGACGGCGCGGTCCTCCTATATGGTGGTCCGCGCCGAACTTTTAGGAGCGACCCTTCATGCTGGTCACGCTGTCTATCCGTGACATCGTTCTCATTGACCGTCTTGATCTTGATTTTACGGCTGGAATGTCTGTTCTTACAGGCGAGACCGGTGCCGGTAAGTCAATTTTGCTGGATTCCCTGTCACTTGCGCTTGGGGCGCGCGGAGACGCGGATCTTGTCCGTCATGGTGAAGCCCAGGGTCAGGTGACGGCGGTCTTTGACGTAGCCGGCGCTCATCCGGTACGCGAATTCTTGCGATCAAATGATGTCGATGACGACGGCGACGTGATCCTGAGACGCATACAGACAGCGGATGGGCGAACCCGTGCCTTTGTCAACGATCAGCCGGTCAGCGCGGGCCTTTTGAGACAGGCCGGAAGTCTGCTCGTCGAAATACACGGTCAGCATGATGATCGGGCGCTTGTCGATCCAGATAGCCACCGTTCGCTGATCGACCTCTTTGGCGGCCTGACGGCCGATGCAGAAGGTGTTTCTGCGGCCTATTCTGCCTATCGGGCCGCTGCGAGAGCGGTAACCGAACATGAGCAACGTATTGAGGCTGCGCGCAAAGAGGCAGACTATCTGCGATCTTCCGTTGATGAATTGTTGCAGTTGAAGCCGGAGCCTGGCGAAGAACAGCAACTGGCAGAACGCCGCACGGACATGATGCAGGTGGAGAAGATCGCTGGTGATCTCAACGAAGCTTTCGAGACGCTGAACGGATCGGCGTCTCCTATCCCGGAACTGGCAAGCCTGCTCAGGCGCCTTGAGCGCAAGGTTGACCAGTTGCCGAGGCTGTTGGGGCAGCCGGTTCGATCGCTCTCCGAAGCATTGGATCAACTTGAAGAAACGCGCGGCGGACTTGAAAGCGCTTTGCGTGAAACGGAATTCGACCCACGCGAGCTGGAAAGCGTAGAAGAGCGATTGTTTGCACTGCGCGCTGCGTCCAGAAAGTACTCGGTAACTGTCGAGGAGCTTCCGGCCCTCTGCGACCGGATGGTCGCCGATCTTGCAGACCTTGATGCCGGTGAAGACAAGTTGGCAGCCCTGGTCGATGCATCGGCAAAGGCCCAGTCGAGCTACGACAAGAAAGCAGCGTCCCTGTCGCAAAAGCGGCGAAAGGCGGCAAAGGCGCTGGAGAAGGCTGTTGAGCAAGAATTGCCGGATCTGAAGCTGGAGCGTGCCCGCTTTATCGTTGAAATGCAGAGCGAACCCGAAGCCCGAGGCAGAACCGGCACCGATCAGCTGGAGTTTCACGTCCAGACCAATCCCGGTACCAAACCCGGTCCGATGATGAAAGTTGCTTCCGGCGGTGAACTGTCGCGGTTCCTTCTGGCCCTGAAAGTGTGTCTTGCGGACAAGGGCTCTGCTCCAACGCTTGTCTTTGATGAGATCGACACTGGTGTCGGGGGGGCCGTTGCCGAGGCGATTGGGGTTCGCCTGGCGCGGCTTGCCAGTACCGTTCAGGTGCTGACGGTCACGCATGCGCCACAGGTTGCTGCGCGTGCCGAGGGACATTTCCTGATCGCCAAGGAGGCTGCCAAACCGGACAGGGTGGCGACCCGCGTGCAACGAATTGATGATGACCATCGCAGCGAGGAAATCGCTCGCATGTTGGCGGGCAGCGTCATTACCGAAGAAGCAAGGGCCGCGGCCCGTAAACTCCTGACAGTTGCGGAATAGAGAGACGCTCATGGCAGACCCCGTTGAGACCTCCACACTCGATATCGATGCGCTGTCACCGGATCAGGCCACGCTCGAGCTGAAGCGGCTGGCAGCGGAAATTGCCGAACATGACCGCAGATATCACCAGGAAGATGCTCCAACTATTTCCGATGCGGACTATGATGCATTGCGCAGACGAAATACAGCGATTGAGGAGCGATTTCCGGATCTTGCCGTTGCAGATGGACCCTCCACCCAAGTGGGGGCGGCACCCGCGTCCGGGTTCGGCAAGATTGCCCATCGTGTGCCGATGTTGTCATTGGACAATGCCTTCAACGACGATGATGTGCGTGATTTCGTGGGTCGGGTCCGGCGGTTTTTGAAGTTCGATCCACTTCAGGGTGTCCTTGGTGTTACGGCCGAACCGAAGATCGACGGCTTGTCCCTGTCGCTGCGTTTTGAGAACGGTGATCTTGTCTATGCAGCAACACGCGGCGACGGCACGACAGGCGAGAATGTCACTGCCAATGCAAGAACCATAAAGGACATTCCGCAAACGCTTGCAGGCAAGGTCCCGGAGATTGTCGAGATCCGGGGCGAAGTCTATATGGCGCACAAGGATTTTCAGGCCTTGAATGAGCGCATGGCGGCCAATGGCGGCAAGGTTTTTGCCAATCCGCGCAATGCGGCTGCCGGTTCTTTGCGCCAGTTGAAGTCTGAAATAACGGCGTCCAGGCCCTTGCGTTTCTTTGCCTATGCCTGGGGCGAGATGAGTGCGATGCCTGCCGAAACACAGTTCGGCATGGTTGGCCGGCTCAAGGACTGGGGCTTTCAGATCAACCCCTTGATGAAACGATGCGAAACCGTTGAGGAGCTTCTCGGTGTCTACCATGGCATTGAGGAAAACCGCGCGCGGCTCGACTATGATATCGATGGTGTCGTTTACAAGGTCGACCGGCTCAATCTGCAGGAACGGCTTGGGTTTGTGTCCCGTTCGCCCAGATGGGCAATTGCACACAAGTTTCCTGCCGAGCAGGCATTCACTGTACTGAATGATATCGAAATTCAGGTTGGCCGAACCGGTGCACTGACACCGGTTGCCAAGCTGGAGCCCATTACAGTTGGAGGCGTTGTTGTCTCCAACGCGACTTTGCACAACGAAGACTATATCAAAGGCATCGGCCAGGATGGGGAACCCCTCCGCGATGGCAAGGACCTGCGGATCGGCGATACGGTCAAGATCCAGCGCGCGGGTGACGTGATCCCCCAGATTGTCGATATTGACCTCGAAAAGCGCCCCGTTGACGCGGTTGCGTTTGAATTCCCGACTGTTTGTCCTTCCTGCGGCAGTCATGCGGTGCGCGAAGTAAATGAAAAGACAGGCCGGGTAGATGCGGTTCGGCGTTGCACCGGAGGGCTTATCTGCCCGGCTCAGGCAACAGAGAAGCTGAAACACTTCGTTTCACGAAATGCCTTCGACATTGAAGGTTTCGGTGACAAGCAGGTCGATGCCTTTTACCAGGATGGTCTGGTGAAGAGCCCCGCGGATATCTTCACATTGGAAGAACGGGACAAGCGGTCACTGACCAAATTGCGCAACAGGGAGGGCTGGGGAGCCTTGTCGGCCAAGAACCTTTTCGAAGCGATCAATGCGCGCCGGGATATTGACCTGCACCGTTTTATCTTCGCACTTGGTATCCGGCATGTGGGCGAGGGGAACGGCAAATTACTGGCAAGAGCCTATGGGTCGTGGCAGGCGTTCTACGACGGCATGCAGGCAGCTCATGACACTTCAGGAGAAGCCTTTGCCGATCTGAATGACATTGATGGCATTGGGCATATTGTTGCAGACGCGCTGGTGGAGTTTTTTGCAGAACAGAGAAACCGTGCACAGCTCGACGCTTTGCTGGAAGAGGTAAGGCCCAAAGAGGCTGAAAAGATCGATGCCACAGGATCACCTGTCGCCGGAAAGACTGTTGTCTTTACCGGCTCTCTGGAGCGTATGACCCGGGAGGAAGCCAAAGCGATGGCCGAGCGCTTTGCGGCAAAGGTATCGGGCTCGGTCTCGAAAAAACCGATCTTGTGGTGGCAGGTCCTGGAGCTGGCTCCAAGCTGAAGAAGGCGCAGGATCTGGATGTGGAGGTCATCTCTGAGGATGACTGGTTTGATCTTGTCGGCATGTAGGCGAAGGTGCTCATATTCGGTCAGTCAATTCATTGCGGAACACAAGACCTGCCTTGAGGCTCAATTTGGCGCAATGCGGATTTTTCGCATTGTGTGCTTGCTGACCATTGGCAGTCTCAAAGGGCAAAATTGGTGTGAATTCGCGCCTAGAGAATCCTCCTGGAAATGACACGACAGGGCAAACGTTTCCGGGTCCGGTGATATACGTATTGGCACTTATGACAGGGGCAGAAAAATTGAGACTACCACCTGAAATTGATTCGCTTGGCGAATGAAATTTTTTGCGTCGGAAAATGCCAAGTTTGCGATTGACGTTAAGTAACAAGTAACGCGCTCCCTCCACTTTTAAGGAACGTAATTTTGTTCTGGAGGGGATGCGATGATGAAGCGCATTAAGGTGCAAATCGGGCTCCTTGCGATTGTTCCGATGCTCGCCGTGGTCGGTTTCGCGGCTTTGAGTGTTTATGAAAAGTCTGTCGAATTGGCGCATCATGAGTTCATGAGACCGCTGACCCGGATTGCCGAAGATGCCGGCAATCTCATTCACGAGCTTCAAAAAGAACGGGGTATGAGCGTTGCGCTCATCAAGTCGGATTATGATCCAGCCGCTCGCGCCAGACTTGATGCACAGCGGCCCAAATCCGACGATGCTCTGAAGACGTTTGACGATCATCTCGCCGCGATTAGTCTCAGTGACGAAGCGTTGCTTGCTGATCTTCAGCATGTCGCGGAAGAAGTGCACAAGACCGACTCATTCCGGCAGGCCGTTGATGCGAAACAGTTCACGGCTGGCGATGTGGTCAAGAATTACACCTACGAAGTCCAAAAGTTGATCCATGTGATTGGCATCACGACGGAATCCAGCCCATCAGCCGAAATCACCACCGAATTACTTGCCTATCTGACGGTTGTGGAAGCCATGGAATCCGGCGGCCTGGAAAGGGCAACGGGCGCAGCTCTGCTGAACGAGTTCAATCTTTCCGGAGAAGTTAATCTTCAGACCTACAAATCCGTCATCACCCACTATGGTGGCGAGAAAGCCTTCCTGAAGGAGTTCGCATCAATCGCGACAAAAAAGCAAAAAGCACTTTGGGAAAACACCGTAAAAGGTGCGTCGGTTGACGAAACGCTTGCATGGCGGAAGGTTATTCACGACTTGCCGGCAACCAAGGACGCGAAAGGCATTGAAGGCGCCGCTTGGTTTGCCAAGGCGACGGAACGCCTGAACCTGATGAAAACGGTTTCCGACGATTTCATTCACCGTGCCGAAGCGGCTGCCGACGCCGATTCTGTCCCGACTGAATTCCGAGATCTTCGTCCTTGCGGCGGTTGCCGTTGGTTTTGTTGCAGTGACGCTGGCGCTCGTCGTTTGGCAGGTTATGGCAGTTACGAAAATGCTGGGTCGTCAACGAGATGGCATCACCGAACTGGCCGATGGCAATCTTGAAATCTCAATCTCTGACACGGATCGTCCTGATGAGATTGGTGATATTGCGCGGGCTTCCGAAGTCTTTCGCGAAAAGCTGATCCGTCAGCAGGAACTTGAAGAAGCTGCGGAAGTTGATCGTGTTAAGCGCCGCGAGCGACGGACACAGCTGGAAAATGCGATCCGGCATTTCGAGACATCTGTGACGAGTATCCAGGAACAGCTTTCCGGCGAGACCAGAGGTGTTCAGGACAGTGCCGGTGAAATGCTGACAATTGCCCTTCATGCCGACGAAAGCGCTCGTGCCGCCAATTCGGCAACGGAAGAGGCAACCACAAATGTTCAGACGGTTGCTTCTGCTGCGGCCGAACTGTCGGCGTCTATCGGCGAGATTTCCCGCCAGGCCGGAACGGCCATGCAGATCTCAGCGTCCGCTTCTGAAACGGCGGTCGCGGCCGACAAGGATATCTCCATCCTGGCGGAAACGGCCGACAAGATCGGCGAAGTCGTCGAGATCATTCGCGCCATTGCCGAGCAGACAAATCTGCTGGCTCTGAATGCGACTATCGAGGCTGCACGCGCAGGTGAAGCCGGAAAAGGGTTTGCGGTTGTGGCTGCGGAAGTGAAAGAGCTTTCCACCCAAACAGCGAGGGCGACCGATGAGATCGCCAGCCAGATATCCGGCATTCAGGGATCGACCCAGAAATCGGTTGCCGCAATCCGTGACATCGTTGAGAAAATCGAGGAAGTGCGCGGTGTGACCGAGACGATTTCTGCTTCCGTCGACGAACAGAATGCTGCGACAAGCGAGATTACGCAAAGCATCACCTTTGCTTCCGATGGCGCTTCCGCTGCGGCAAGCAACGTTGCCGGTGTCTCCGGTTCAATTGATCAGACACGCCAGAAGTCGGAAACACTGAGCCAATCCGCTGAACAGTTGGGTCTGGTTGCCAATGATCTCTCCGACGCTGTCGGGGAGTTCCTCAACGAGGTTCGTGAAGAAGAAGAAGCGGCCTGACCGACAGCGAATAGTCGATTGAAGCGGGGCAGTCCCTTGATACTGCCCCGCTTTCATTTTTTCTGGTCATGTTCATGGATACCATTGCAGCTGCAACGAAGCTGAGCGAAGGGTGTCCCGGAAACTGCCTTGGTTTTGACGCTCTCCTGAGATTTGCCTGTGACCATCGTGAGACAGGCAGCTGTCCTTTGGCGCCAACCTGCCAAACCCATATTCCAAGCTGGTTCGCTGGTTTATCTTGTCCCCACGAAATCCTTATCTTCTGCCTCGCCACGTTCATTTTGTTGCTATATTGTTCTCTATGAACATTTTTATGTAATCGGACCAAAAATCATGGCAGACCCTGACGGGTATGACGATCCGTTTGATGATCCCTTTCAGCCGATTGGCACGAAGGCGGAACCCGCAGCAGCACCTGCAAGACCCGCGGGTGGGATCGCAGCCCGCGCCATGGCGGCACGTCAGGCGCCCGATTACCTGACAGGTCTCAATCCGGAGCAGCGGCTTGCTGTCGAGACAACGGAAGGTCCGTTGCTTGTGCTGGCGGGTGCCGGAACTGGCAAAACGCGAGTGCTGACCACACGAATAGCCCATATTCTTGCAACGGGTCTCGCGCGCCCTTCCAAAATTCTGGCCGTCACGTTCACCAACAAAGCGGCACGGGAAATGAAAGAGCGTATCGCGGGTTTTGTCGGTGGCAATGTGGAAGGCATGGCCTGGCTCGGGACTTTCCACTCCATCTGCGTCAAAGTCCTGCGAAAACACGCTGAACTTGTCGGACTGAAATCCAGCTTTTCCATTCTCGACACGGACGATCAGATCCGGTTGATCAAACAGATCATTCAGGCGGAAGGCCTTGATGACAAGCGTTGGACAGCCCGCGCCTTTGCCGGAATGCTCGATGGCTGGAAGAACCGTGCGCTTGGTCCTGCAGACATTCCCGAAGGCGAAGCGCGCGCTTTTGCCAACGGCAAGGGGCGCAGGCTCTATGAGGAGTATCAAGAACGCTTGTCGATCCTCAATGCCGCTGATTTTGGCGATCTCCTGTTGCATGTCATCACGCTCTTCAAGACCCGTCCGGATGTCCTGAAGGAATATCAGCGCCGGTTTCGCTACATGCTGGTTGATGAATACCAGGACACGAACATTGCGCAGTATCTCTGGTTGCGATTGTTGGCACAGGGAAACCCGAATGTGTGCTGCGTAGGTGATGACGACCAGTCGATATATGGTTGGCGCGGGGCCGAAGTTGATAACATTTTGCGCTTTGAACATGATTTCAAAGGCGCCGAGGTTATCCGACTTGAGCGAAATTACCGGTCGACCAGTCATATTCTGGCTGCGGCGTCCCATCTCATTTCCTACAATGAAGGGCGACTCGGCAAAACGCTTTTCACTGATTTCAACGAGCCGGATCATGATCTGGTTTCGGTCGCTTCCGTTTGGGACTCAGAAGAAGAAGCCCGCACCATCGGTGACGAAGTTGAAGCGTTGCAGTCCAAAGGGCACGTGCTCAATCAAATGGCGGTGCTTGTCCGCGCTTCCTTCCAGATGCGCGAATTTGAAGATCGTTTTGTAACCCTGGGGCTGAATTATCGGGTGATTGGCGGTCCGCGGTTCTATGAACGTATGGAGATCCGCGATGCCATGGCCTATTTCCGGTGCGTTGCCCAGCCGGCGGACGACTTGGCATTCGAACGTATCGTCAATACGCCAAAGCGTGGGCTGGGTGATGCCACGCTCAAACTTGTCCATGGTCTTGCCCGCGCGGAACGCATTCCTTTGATGCAGGCTGCAGCGCAATTGATCGACACAGAAGAGCTGAGGCCGAAGCCCCGCAATGCACTAAAAAATGTGCTCGATAATTTCGAGCGTTGGCGGCACCAGCTTGACCAGATCAAACACACCGAGCTTGCCGAAATCATCCTGGACGAGAGCGGCTATACTGAAATGTGGCGTCAGGACCGGTCGGCCGAGGCGCCTGGCAGGCTCGACAACTTAAAAGAACTAGTTCGTTCCATGGACGAATTTGAGTCTCTCAGTGGTTTTCTGGAACATATCTCGCTGGTCATGGATCGGGACAGTGCGGATGCGAGTGACGCCGTTTCCATCATGACACTGCACTCGGCCAAGGGGCTCGAGTTCGACACAGTGTTCTTGCCGGGATGGGAAGAAGGCCTCTTCCCCCACCAGCGTGCCCTCGACGAGAGTGGCCGGGCAGGGCTTGAGGAGGAGCGCAGGCTTGCCTATGTCGGCATCACCCGCGCCAAGAAGCGGGCAAAGATCTACTTTGCCTCCAATCGCCGGATTCACGGATTGTGGCAATCCACGGTGCCGTCCAGGTTCCTGGACGAATTGCCACCCGATCACGTCGAAATTGCCGAACCGTCTTCAAATTATGGCGGGTATGCGGGTGGAGGCTATGGCCCGTCGCGTTTTGACAGCAATGACCCTTTCGAGCGCGGCAGCTATTCGACGCCCGGTTGGCAGCGTGCACAGCGGGCCAAGCAGAACTCAGATGGTTTTTCAGAAGGTGGTGGACGCGGCTATAAATCCGCTCGCATGAAGCGCCAGGGACCATTGACCATAGAAGGGGAGCTGGTGGCGAAATCTGTCAGCGAAACACCGTCAGAATACTCCACTGGCGAGCGGGTCTTTCATATCAAGTTTGGCTATGGCGCGATTAAATCGATCGAGGGAAACAAGTTGACCATCGATTTTGAGAAGGCCGGCATGAAAAAAGTCATCGACAGTTTTGTCGAGCGGCATTGATGGGTGTTCCGGCTGTGTGTCTCTGGGTTCGTCTGTGTTCAGCGCCGTATTGAGCAGCGACATATTTTCCGAGCACGTTTGTTTGGCGATGCCTCTCAAAATAGGGGATTGACCAAGGAAAAACCGGCCACCCGAAGATGACCGGCCGGTTTCCCGAACCAGCTAGGCAAAGTGTATTCGAGTTCTTGGCACGAATACAGTTGATCGGGAGACCTAGTCTGACCGCGCAAACGTGGGGCGTGCGTCAGACATTCCAGACGGCTAAGCTGTGTAGTCTGCAAGCAGCGATGTGACATCGGTGTCGGATTGATCGCCGGACCCATCGTAGGCAGAGCTGCTTTGCATTTGCGTCAAGATAGCGGACATCAATTCTTCCATCATGGCGCTGCCGTTTTCACCCGGAGGTGGCTCTTTGGCCCCTGGAGGTCGCCCGATCTCACCTTCCTCGAACATTTCCAGCAGGTGCTCGGCCTGGTCCTGGTCGATGGTCCCGGCTTCAATCTGATCGTCAAGCATGCTTTCAAAATTTGCCTGAATTTCTTCTTTGGTGGGGCGTGTACTGTTGGGTGGTGGAGGCCCATTCTCCATTCGCTCAGCATGCATGGCATCCAAAGCTTCCAGCATGGCGTCCTGGTCATCGGCAGTGATTTCACCTGCTTCAACCTGTGCTTCCAGGCTTGCGACCGCCTGATCTCTGGGAGACGGACCTGGCGGCATCATGGGCGTTGAACCGATCTGCATCTTCATTCAGCTCCTAAATAGGTGTTTAAGCCATTGCTTAAGCGACGGTGCTGCTGAAAATGTTAACGCTGTCTTAACCTTGAGGCGGGGCTGATTTCGGCCTGTTTCCAACATTCTTGACAGAAACATTGGGAAACACTTTTCACGGACATTAACCTTGAAAGGGAGCTGCAATTCACACAGGAGAAGACCTAAGGTCCAGCCATGCACAAACCTCCACACATCCTGATTGTCGAGGATGATTCGGAAATCGGACTCCTCATCAAACGGCATTTCGTTGCCAACGAATTCAAGGTGACGCTGGCGCAAGACGGAGCGGAAATGGACCGATTGCTGGCGAGCAATCGGGTGGATCTGATCTTGCTCGATCTCATGTTGCCCGGGGAAGACGGTATCAGTATTTGCCGGCGGCTCCGTGCGACCAGCGCCGTGCCGATAATTATTGTCTCTGCCAAGAATGAGGACATTGACCGTGTGGTTGGACTGGAAGTTGGCGCAGATGACTATGTGCCCAAGCCGTTCAACCCGCGAGAGTTGATCGCACGGGTGCGCGCCTTGTTTCGAAGAATGGAACTGTGCACGCGATCAGCACAGCCGCCGACCGGCAAACTGTACTTCGAAGGCTGGTGCATGGATTGCCGCTCGCGTTCTCTTCACAACAGTGAAGGAGCTCTCGTTTCCGTCACGCCTGCTGAATTCAATCTGCTTCTGGTTCTGGTGGAACGCAACGGCCGGGTGCTGAGCCGCGAACAGCTTGTTGAACTGACACTTGGCCAGTTTGGGGCAACAAACGGCCGGAACATTGATATTTTGGTCAGCCGATTGCGCTCTAAGCTAGATGCCGGTGGGGCCGTTTATCAGTTTATTCGAACGGTCAGGGCCGGGGGATATGAATTTGTCGCTACGGTGGAGCGCGATGAAGTTGAGGTTTGATTGCCTCTGGCCGGACAGCATGTTGAATCAGATTCTGGTGCTGTTATCGGCCGCCGGTGTTTTCATGGCTCTGATTGGTGCTGTTACGTTCCTGGTTGTTAAGCAAGCCTACGACAACACAAGCGCGGTGATGAACAGTCACCTGGTTAGCGTCGCAATTGCCAAACTGAACGAGACGCCACAGTTTGAGCGCGCTGAGGTTTTGCAAACACTGCAGCAGGAACTGCCCGATGTCGCGATTTCGTGGGCAAATGATGCAGTTCTGAGTGACTATGGTGGCGCTAGTGAAGGCGAACGCTTTGGGCCCTTCATAACGGGCGACACGCTGTTCGGCATGCGCATCGAGCACGTTTTAGGTCCTCACGAGCGAGGTCTGGAAAAGCCACCGCTTGTTTTTGTCAGGCTGAAAGACGGTTCGCTATTGGCAGCAGAATGGGGACCGCGAGGACCGCCACCGCCGGTTCTTGGAGCGCCGTTCTATCTATTCTTCGGGTTTTTGGCGCTTACCCTGTGTGGTTTGCTGATCTGGGCTGCCCGCAGCCTTGTCGGTCCGCTTGCTGACCTTGCTGCTTCGGTTAGCCGTTTTGGTGAAGCTTCGACGTCTCCAGTGCCAATCAGCGAGGGCGGTCCGAAGGAAGTGCGGGCTGCGGCCAGTGCCTTCAACCGTATGCAGTTGCGTATCAACGCGTTTCTGGAAACTCGAACCCGAATGCTGACAGCCGTCAGCCACGACTTGCGAACGCCATTGACGCGTTTGCGATTGCGTCTGGATCTTCTGGAAGAGGGGGAGGTTCGCGAACGGAGTTTGCAGGACTTGAGGCAAATGGAGTTGCAGATCGACTCCGCACTGACCTTTTTGCGTGATGGTGAGAGTGCGGAGCCGATGCAACGGATCGATCTACCCAGTTTCCTGCAGACACTGGCGGATCAATATGCGGACACTGGACGAGGCCTGAGGATTCGTTTTGATGGTTCGCTAAGTGTCATGGGGCGAGCCAGTGAGCTGAGCCGCGCATTTTGCAATCTCATCGACAACGCGCTGCAATATGGAGCGGAATTAGAAATCCTCGCTTGGTGTACTGGCGACCGGGTTCAGATCGATTTCGTCGATCACGGACCGGGGATTGCTGCCGATGACCGCGAGCGCCTGCTGGAGCCATTTGAGCGTGGAGACTTTGCGCGCCGGATCCGGGAGGGAACCGGCTTTGGATTAGGTCTGCCAACCGCCAAGTCAATTGTCGAGGTCGCAGATGGACGTTTAGAACTTTTGGAAACACCAGGAGGCGGTCTCACGGTTAGTCTTTCGCTACCTCTGGCTCCGTAGTCAGTGAGCGGGATTTCTGACTTTTAAACGCGCCAATCTGAAAATTGGCTGTTCCCGCGCTAAAGATCCGTGCCCTTTGGTTTGATCAGCAGGTTTCTCTCATTCAGATATGGATGGATCTCAACAGCTTGCCTCAGGAGCTTTTGACCAAGCTTTGCGCGCCCCATGCTGAGGAAAATCATCGCTTTGCCCGACAGGGCTCCAAAGTGTCGGGGTTCAAGCTCCAGCACCCGGTCGATGTCCTCAAGGCTTTCGTCGTAGTTGCCCTGCAGGAACAAAACGAATGCGCGCTGGTTCCAGCCTTCCGAATAATCCGGTGCTTCTTCCACCACTTCATCAAGAATGTCTTTTGCGCCTTGAAAGTCATAGATGCCACGCCGGCTCATGGCTTCATCAATGCGTTCCCGTATGGCCGGATTCGGGGCAGCGTTCAGCCAGGCTTCCCAGATCTGGTTTTCAATCTTCTTGGCTTCCACTTCATTGGAAGCGTTTTTGAGTGCGCGGAACAAGGCGTCCTGCTCTGGTGTTGCACTGGCAGCCGGCAGCGGAGCAGTCAAAAGGATTAATGTCGCGGCAATGGCGACCTTAATCCAGGACGGAGAGTGGATTCTCACAAGTGTGGACATGGTACCTCCCGTTTCTCTCTTCTCTAGAGATGGGGCGAAACAGGCATTTGCCCAGGCTTTTGCTGAGGCTCTACTGGAATGTGAAAGGCCGGGCCGCTATACCGCTGGCCTTGTGGCCAATTTCAACAAGGCGTGAGTGAACATGAAAACCATTCGGGTGCGGATAACAGCCGAGGAACTGGAAGCCAAACGGATTTCCGACATTCTTGAACGCGCATTCGAGGATGAAGGCAATCCGGTAACGGTTTATGAGGCGTCGTCTGACGGCAAGATCTGGGCAGCCGAAGTTCTGTTGTTTGATGTTTCGCCCGAGGAGGCAGAAGCAACTGTTCGCGATCGTGTTGGTGCCGACGCTTTTGCCGCTCCGCTTGAAGCCGAAGAGTTGCCTGATATCAATTGGGTTGAGAAGAGCCTGGAAGGACTTAAGCCTGTTCGAGCCGGGCGGTTTCTGGTTCACGGAAGCCACGACCGGGACAAGGTTCTGCCCGGCGCAATCGGGCTGGAGATCGAGGCGGCTCTTGCGTTTGGGACTGGGCATCATGGCACCACCGCAGGGTGTCTTGAGGAAATTGATCGGCTTCTCTCACTGCGCGAATATGACAACATTCTGGATTTGGGCACCGGCACGGGCGTTCTTGCGATTGCCGCCGCTCTGAAAGCCAGACAAATCGTGCTGGCCACGGACATTGATCCAATCGCTACTCAGACAGCTCTTCAAAACGCCCGTCTCAACGGCGCAAGTCATCTTGTTCGAGGATTTACGGCAAACGGCATGGATGACCGGCGGTTCGGATTGTACGGACCGTTCGATCTTGTGGTTGCCAATATTTTGGCGCGACCCTTGATGAAAATGGCAAAGTCCATTGGGGAAAAGATGACCCAAACAGCAACACTTGTCCTGTCAGGCCTTCGCGTCGAGGACGGACCCCGGATCCTGTTCGCATATCGGTGCCAGGGATTTGTATTGGACCGCCGGAGGGAAAAGGACGGCTGGTTGACGCTGACACTGGTGCGCGGACGAAAATTGGCCTGAGCTGCACTAGAGTGCCTATTTCAGTCACTTCTGAACACAAAAAAAGCCCGCCGGGTGAATCGGCGAGCTTTAGCATGTGCACAGTTCTTGATCTTGTCCTGAGCCCTAACCTGTCGTCCGATCAGAAGCCTGTTGTTGTAGACCCTTCACGCTCTAGCTCTTCACGGTCATAGCCGTGTGCAGCGAGCGTCGCGTCGTCGAGAGACAGCAGGTAGCCATTGACGTAGCGGCGTGCCTGAACAGACCGGGCCTCAACCATACGATCGAATGCGCGGCGCATGAAGCCGTTGCGGGTGGATGTCGTCGTTTTCATGGTCATTTTCTCAATCCCATTTGGAGTTTTGAGAGCTTCCCTAGGGAGCCACGTCTTTCTTATTGTGTTGGTCCTTATATGCGCCTTCAACGATGAGTCTGGTAGGCCTGATTGCGCATGACAGCTCTGCGTCTCTCGCATATGCGAAAGAAATGCTGCGCTGCACTATTGATGTGAATTTCATCCCTTTCCGAGGGCTTGAAAGGAAAAATTATCTGGCTTGATCCATAGCTGCGGGCAAATTACCGTGCCGCCATGTTTCAATCTTTTGAAGATCTCAGCGATCCTTCCTGCGGGGCGCCGCATGCGGCGCTCTTGCGGGCTGAACTCGGCCGTCTTGGGCTGGACGGATTTTTGATACCGCGCGCCGATGCCCATCAGGGTGAGTATGTGCCTCCTCATGATTGCCGGCTTCAGTGGCTGACAGGATTTACAGGGTCGGCGGGTGTCGCTGCTGTGCTCGCCGATCAGGCTGCCATTTTCGTGGACGGCCGATACACGATCCAGGTTCGCGAGCAAGTCGATATGGAGGTGTTTCCGGCCGCGCACCTGATCACCGATCCTGTCACAAACTGGCTGGCATCCAGATTGAAGCCCGGACAAAAAATCGGCGTCGATGCGATGCTTCATACGGTTCGTGAAGTGCGTCGGCTTCGGAAAGTCTGCGAGGCTGCAGGCGCGGAGCTTGTGACGCTTGACGAAAACCCGATCGATGCTATCTGGGTCGACCGGCCGGAACCTCCGCTGGGTGAGGTAATGCTTTATCCCCTGGAACTCGCCGGAAAGGCGTCCGAGGACAAAATTGCTGAAATTCAGGCCGCGCTTTCAGAAAAGAAGGCAGATGCTTGCGTGTTGACCCAGCCGGACTCAATCGCCTGGTTGCTGAATATCCGTGGCTCCGATGTCACTCACACGCCTTTGCCTTTGTCGTTCGCGACCGTTCCGTCGACCGGCAAGCCGTCTCTATACATTGACGGTCGCAAGCTTTCCAACTCGGTGCGCGACGCGCTCTCCGAACTTACCGAGCTGGCTGAACCTGGTGAGTTTATGGAAGGGCTCAAAGCGCTTGGCCGGGACGGTGCAAATGTCATGATTGACCCGTCACTGGCCGGTATCGGCATTGCAGATGCAATAAGCGATGCGGGCGGCTCCTTGATTGAAGCCCAAGATCCTGTGCTTTTGCCGAAGGCAATCAAGAACGAAGTCGAGTTGAAGGGGGCCCGTGAGGCCCATATCCGCGATGCCGCTGCCTATATCAGGTTCTTGTGCTGGTTCGACGACGAAGCGCCCAAGGGCGAACTGGACGAAATTGGTGTTGCTGAAAAACTTGAAGAGTTTCGGCGTGATACCGGTGTTCTGAAAGATATTTCCTTTGATACGATCTCTGGTGCGGGGCCAAATGGTGCCATTTGCCACTACAGGGTCAGCCACAGCAGCAACTTGAAAATTCCGATGGGAAAACCGTTCCTGATCGATTCGGGCGCGCAGTTTGAAGACGGAACGACCGATATTACCCGCACGCTTGCGGTCGGCGACGTTTCGGCTGAAATGAAGAAGCATTATACGTTGGTGCTAAAAGGTCATATCGCCATTTCGACTGCGCGTTTTCCGGAAGGAACGACAGGAGCCCAACTTGATACGCTCGCAAGGATCGATCTCTGGCAGGCCGGGCTCGATTTCGATCACGGCACAGGTCATGGGGTGGGAGCTTACCTCAGTGTCCATGAGGGGCCGCAGCGCATTGCGAAGACGGGTACAACCCCTTTGAAGCCAGGCATGATCCTGTCGAACGAACCTGGATACTACCCGGCTGGCGAATACGGTATCCGGATTGAAAACCTGGAGATCGTTACCAAAGCACGGGACATAGCCGGAGGCGAACGGCCGATGCTGGGGTTTGAAACGATCACCTTGGTCCCGATGGACCTTCGAATGGTGGATATTGCCCTCCTGACCGACCGGGAACGCGCTTGGTTGAACTGCTATCATGATCGTGTTCGTGGCGAGATTGGCCCATTGGTTGGGGCAAAAGAACGCATCTGGCTGGAACAAGCCACAAAGACAATCTAGTATTGGAGGAGCCGGAGAAATTCGGCTCCATTTCGAAATCTATTTAATTGCAGTTTGTATTCTATGGGTGACCTCGTGCGCGCCGAAAAAATACTGAAAATGCCTTATTACGCAGCGGCTCTGGCAAGCGGAGCGAAATCCTTTTGTGACAATCCGCTCATAGGAAGCCGACGCCTGAATGAGGCCGGGCTTCATGTGCGCCGCATTAAACTTGCGGAAAAGCTGGCGGATTTTCGGCGGCGCAAACTCAGACACTTGTTACCTGAGGAAGATCGGGTCGCTTATGAGCGTGATGGGTTCATAGCAACACCCGGGCTTTTGACAGATAAAGATCTCGCAGGTGTTCGACATGAAGTTGAAACGACGCGGTTCCACGCATGGGATATGCGGCAAGGCAATGCCGTAACGCGTTTTATTCCCCTGCCACCCAATGTTTTGAAAGATCTTCCGTTTTTGAAAGCGCTCGTTTGGTGCAAACCGTTTCAAAACGGCCTGCGGTACCTGGCTTCCACAGACGGGGACCCGTTGGTCTACCTTCATATCGTAATGACCGACCCGGGAAGCAAAAAACGTGCTGACCCGCAAACGGCTTTTCATTCCGATACATTCCATCAGACCGCCAAATCCTGGTTCTTTCTCTACGATATTGACGACGCCGAAGGGCCTTTCACATACATTCCAGGTTCGCATCGTCTTACCGAAGAACGATTGAATTGGGAGCGAGAGCAAAGCCTCGTTGCAGCTGAGAGCAAGAACAAGCTTCACGCACGAGGATCGTTCCGGCTACGGACGGACGAACTGAGCCGGCTGAATTATCCTCAAGCCACCCGGTTTGCGGTCCCGGGAAATACGCTCGTCGTTGCTGACACGCATGGCTTTCATGCGCGTGCATCGAGCGAACGACCCTCCGTCAGGGTCGGCATCTATGGTTCTCTGCGTCGCAATCCGTTCCTTCCCTGGGCAGGCCTTGATCCGTTCAACTTACCGGGGCTCCGGGGGCAGCAAGCAAGACTGTTTGTTGCCATGAAAGATCGTGAAGCGCGGAAAAACGGGCGGGCCTCACACATGTACGCCGGCAAGATATTGGCAACCGAACCGCCAGCGCATTAAAGCTTCGGCACGTCCGAAAGTCAGTTGTGCTCTTCCTTGGTGGCCTTGATCAACGCGGCATTGAAATAACGCAAACCTCTCACGTGCCGGGCCATGCCAATGATCTTTGTGGCGTCGCCCTTCCGCACCACCGGCAGCGCTGCTTTGCCGCAGGAGTCAAAACTTTTCAAGGCACTTTCCAGAGAATCCGTGTCGTGTAGATAAGGACCGTCTTCACCTGGATTGAACGCGCGCTCTTCTTCCTTTTCAGGTGGCGGATCCATGAAATCGCGAACCTTTACGGTTTCACTCAAGAACTGATGCACGCCTTCGTTCACGAAGCAGCCGCGCATCCCCAATTGCCAATGAAAATAGGATTTGCCGTGAACTGCCTGGGTCAGTCCTGTTGCGATCGATACGGCGAGCAGCAGTGCTATGGAAAGGGCATAACCACCGGTCAGCTCAAACACGATCACGGTTGTTGAAAAGGGCGCTCCAAGCACCGCGGCGGCAACAGCCCCCATACCCAAGATGGCGTAAAGACCATGACTGGACGCCATTTCCGGAAATACAGAGGCCGCGATCAATCCGAATGCGCCACCTGTCATGGCGCCAAGATAAAGGGACGGCGAGAATATGCCGCCTCCGAACCGGGAGGCCAGCGTAATGGCTGTTGCTGCTGTCTTGACCACCAGAAGCGTGAGCATGGTCTGAATTGTCAGTTCGTGTTTCAGCGCAAGGTCGGTCGCCTCATACCCAACGCCAAGGACTTCAGGAAAGAAAATGCCAATTGCCCCGACGGCCAGACCGCCAAGAACCGGGCGGAACCATAGTGGCATTGAGATATTGCGTGCGGTCCAGTCCGTGCCGATCAATGCGAATTGAAACGCGATGGCCACGGCTGCGCAGGTCAGCCCCAGAAGAGCGAAAGCCGGAATCTCCAGATAAGAGGATATCTCATACTGGGGAATTTCGAACGCGGCGACATTCCCGAACCAAAGCCGGGAAAGCAACGTGCCCACCACCGACGCCAGAACTATGGGTACGAAGGCCGAAACAGCGTAGTGGCCGAGCACCACTTCATGGGCGAACAAAACGCCTGCAATCGGTGCATTGAACGACGCAGAGACGCCGCTGGCAACCGCGCAGGCCAGCATCACGCGTCGCCCGGCATCCGGGAGATTGAAAAAATTGCAAACGGCAGTGCCGAGCGTTGCACCCAAATGAACGACTGGTCCTTCGCGACCGGCACTTGCCCCGCCACCCAGGGAAATGGCTGTGACAACCGCGGACCAGAGGCCAGCACTGAGAGGCAGGCCCCGCCCGCCATGTGCGCGTGCCTCAATCACGTCCGCGACACCACCCGCGCGCTGCTGAGGGTGGAAGCGATGAAGGATCCAGCCGACAAGCAGTCCAGCAAACGCCGGGGCGAGCAAGATAACCCACCAGGGTTGTTGGCGTGCAGCCTGTATGGTCAGCTCGGTGACCGTTCCAAGCCAAGGCCACTGGATCAGCCCGATTGCCGTACGAAAGGCAATTGCGGCCAGAGCCACCAGCGCGCCGACGAGGATAGCCAAAAACCAGATGAGTGGGAGTTTGTTGCCGCGAAACTGGCGCAGGTTTGGAGTAATCCAGCTGATGAGGATCTTGGGAAGCTGACCGGCTGTTTCTATTATTTTACGCATCAGTCATGGCACATGGAGCGGAATTCCTGCTTTTGTGCATTGTGCCCGAGTCGCAGCAAATAACTAGTCGACCGACGACACTTTGAATGTCAATTCACGTCACAAACTTCAAATTTGAGAAAAGGTTGCTTGGAGATTGATGTCTTGACGCTTGATTGACGTCATTTCCGAATTTCAATGCGTCTTCCGCTGCGCGCCGGTCGCGGCAGGCTTTCATGCGCCTTGGCAAGGGCAGAAAGGTTCTGAAAGACATCTTGCGGCCAATCAGCAACCTTTCTAGCCGACATGTCCACATGGAGGCTCAACTGTTCCATCGTTGCAGACAGCCAGTTTTCTTCTGCGTGCCAAAGCTCCTGGAAAAAATGGGCGCGCTTGTGGTCGAAGTCGATCAACTGAAGTGTTGCTGTCACGGGCATCCCTGCACTGAGTTCACGCAGGTAACAAACATGGGTCTCAGCTGTGAAAAATGAAGCGTTTCTAGTTTTCACGTAGTCCGCGCCAAGGCCCAGACCAAGAAAGATCTCATCAACGGCTTTATCGAACAAAACGTTGTAATAGGCCATATTCAGGTGGCCGTTATAGTCAATCCAGTCCTCCTGCACGATCATGACCTTGCTCTTGATCGGTTCGTGTTCCCATTCCACCGTCATAGTCAGCACCTTTCTCCACTTTGCCCTCGACTGTGTCTTAGCACGCAACTTCCACTTTGACCTTTTGATGATCTGCTCACATATTCTGCGTTGGTAAGCATGGCGTCGGCCAGCAACCCTGACCCGTGGAGGATGGAATAAATGTCTGATTTGGCAAACGCATTGGATGACGTGCAAGACGCCAGTCAGCCTGAAAGTTTCGGTGCGGCGTTGTCGCAACTGAGCGATCTTTTCGGTGAGCGGTTTTCAACTTCGCATGCGCTTCGAGAACAGCATGCCCATACAACGACGTGGCTCAAAAACCAGCCGCCTGATGCGGTTATCTTTGCGCTGTCAACGGAAGAAGTCGCAAAGGCCGTCCGGATCTGTTCAGTGCATCATGTTCCAATTATCCCCTTTGGCACAGGATCTTCGCTGGAAGGTCATGTCAACGCGCCGTCTGGTGGTGTCTCTATCGATCTATCCCGAATGGACAAGGTGCTGGAAATCAACGGTGAAGACCTTGATTGCAGGGTAGAAGCTGGCGTTACGCGCAAGACACTAAACAGTTATATCCGCGATACCGGGTTGTTCTTCCCGATTGATCCGGGGGCGGATGCGAGTCTCGGCGGTATGGCCGCAACGCGAGCGTCCGGAACAAACGCGGTCCGTTATGGGACGATGAAAGACGCAGTCCTTGGCCTGACGGTCGTGACGGCGGACGGCCGGATCATTCGAACCGGTGGACGTGCGCGAAAGTCTTCTGCCGGCTATGACCTGACCCGGCTTTTCGTTGGGTCGGAAGGTACGCTCGGGATCATTACGGAGCTAACGCTAAGACTGTATGGTCAACCAGAAGCGATTTCAGGCGGTGTCTGTCCTTTTCCCGATGTCCAGTCAGCATGCAACGCGGTTATCACGACAATTCAAATGGGATTGCCTGTTGCCCGGATCGAACTGATGGACAGTCTTCAGGTGAAGGCTTGCAACGCCTATTCGAAGCTTGAGTTGGCCGAGACACCGACATTGTTTCTTGAATTTCATGGCTCTGAAGCCAATGTGCGGGAACAATCCGAGACCTTCTCGGCCATTGCTGAGGAAATGGGCGGCGGTCCGTTTGACTGGGCCACGGTTGCGGAGGAAAGGTCGAAGCTCTGGGCCGCGCGTCATGACGCATATTGGGCAGGCAAGTCATTGAAGCCGGATGCACAGGTCATGGTGACGGACGTCTGCGTCCCGATTTCCCGGCTTGCCGATTGCGTGTCGGCAACAGCGGAAGATATCCGGGCTGAAGGGTTTCTCGCTCCCATCGTAGGCCATGTTGGTGATGGCAATTTCCACGTTCAGATCCTGGTCAATCTCGATGACCCGGAGGAAAAGCGCAGGACTGAAGCATTTGTCGAACGCCTGGCCATCCGTGCCATCGATATGGGGGGTACCTGTACTGGTGAACATGGCGTTGGCCAGGGTAAGCAGAAATACCTGCGCCGGGAGCACGGAGAAGCTCTTGATGTCATGCTGGCCTTAAAACAGGCGCTTGATCCGGGCAATGTGATGAATCCGGGCAAGATACTGCCGCAGTCGTGATATTGTGTCGAATCAGATCGTTAAGCTTCGGCGGCCAAGTGCGAAAACCCGCCGGAGCAAAGACCGTTTTATGATACTGTGTTTGCAGTGCAGCACAGTTAGGCTAAATCTATCCCGCGTAACTTACGGTGACCAGGGAGCATAAGGAGACAAGGCCTGAACTCCGTCTACATCACATTGGGAATTACCGTCATTCTGGTGCTGGTTACCGCACTGGTCGGGCCGTTTTTTGTCGACTGGACCAACTACCGGTCTACCTTCGAGACCTACGCAGAGCGTGCATTGGGACACAGGGTGACGGTGCTTGGCGAAGCGGATCTGCGTTTGCTTCCAGCACCGTCCATCAGCTTTTCCGATGTTCGCGTCGGCGAGGCCGAAGATCCGCTTCTTGTTGTGTCGCAATTCAATGTTCGGATCGAGTTGCCACCGCTTCTGAAAGGCGAGATCCGGGTTCTGGATATGGAACTCGACCGCCCGCACCTGTCGCTCTCTCTTGATGAAGGCGGGCGACTGGACTGGTTGACGGCAATCACTTCCAGCGGGGCCCTGTCCAAACTGCCGCCTGAAGACATCGCCTTCGAAAAGGTGACTGTGCGTGACGGTGCTCTCTCGATTATTGATGCCCGTTCCGGAGCAATCCACAGGATCGACAATGGCAATCTTGCTGTTAGTGCCCGCTCATTGGCGGGTCCTTTCAAGGCGGCGGGAAGTCTTTCGATCAACGGCGCGCCATACAATATCAGCCTTGCCACAGGCCGTGCCCAGCAAGACACGGGCCTGCGGATCAAGGGTGAAGTAACACCAACAAATCGCCCGGTGAATTTTTCTTTCGACGGAATGCTCAACGAGGTGGATGCTGCTCCTGCCTTTGGCGGCAGCTTCAATATCGCATCGGTTCCGATAGAGGAAAACGACCGGAATATCTGGCAGGCTGAAGGCGAATTCACCGCTGACATTGCCGAAGTTGCAATTCCAGCATTTGAATTCCGGTATGGTCCCGAAGACAATCGCCTCGGCATGACTGGCAGTGCCGACCTTGTCTATGCGGGCGACAAACGTTTTGAGGTGCGCACCAAGTCCAAGCAGGTAGATCTTGACAGGCTGCTCGGCGGTGGACCCCAGTCTCCTGTCGAACTGGAGACTGCTAGCCGGCAATTGGTCGCAGCGCTGCGTGCTGTGCCGCTTCCCCCGATCGACGGTGCCCTTTCGATGGATGTGCCGGCAGTTGTGGCCGGTGGCGGCATCATCCAAAACGTACGTCTTGATCTTGAAACCATGTTGGGTGGCTGGCGCGTTGCCCGTCTGGCAGGGCGCTTGCCGGGCCGCACCTTGGTGGCGACACAGGGTGACCTTGGTCTCGATCCCGAGCTGACCTATCGCGGCGCTGTTTCTGTAAGCTCCGAGCAGCCGGGTGCATTTTTGAGCTGGTGGCGCCAAAGAGATACCGGCGTGACAGCAATTGATCCCGTATCGCTGGAGGGGCGTTTGAACCTGGTTCCGGAAGGAGCCGCATTGGACAATCTCAGGCTGACGCTTTCGGGTTCCGAAGCACGGGGTGGCCTCGCCTATCGGAAACCCAGAAGTGGTAATTCGGTGTTCTCCCTCAGTCTCGATGCTGAACGGCTCGACCTGGACCAGATTGAAAGTCTGGCGGCTCTCGTGCGCCCGGAACGCGACGCCTCGGGCAAAACGGAAGACCCGGAAGGTCTGGACGTTTCCGTAAGGTTGCGAGCCAAGGAAGTGGTCGCACGTGGTGTCGAGGGTGAAGGCATTGCCTTGGAAGCAGAGTATTCCGATGGCGGTGTCCGGATTGACAGGTTGTTTGCCGACGATCTGGCAGGGGCCCGCTTCGATGTGGAAGGTCGGATTGATAATCTGTTTTCCGCTCCGGATGGCACTGTCACCGGCACGCTCGATGCGCGCGACCTGTCAGGCCTCGTTGCCCTGACCGGGAGCCTTTTTCCCGATACGGCCTTTGCAGAACGGCTTGAAAAAGCTGCTGGTAGTCTGGTTCCGGCGAAGTTCGATGGTGAGCTTAAGGCAGCCGCGGCAGGGGAAGGGACGGAAATGACCCTGCGCCTTGAAGGTGCGGCAGGAGGTGCGGAGACCACAGTTGAGGCAGCGTTGAAAGGTCGGGTCGACAATTGGCAGAACGCAGAAGTCAATCTATCCGTTGCCATGCTCGGCCCCGATGGAAGCAAGTTGCTCCAGCAGCTGGGTTTCGACATCATTCCAGTTGAAACCAGCGGCACCGGGCAACTGTCACTGAGTGCCGAGGGTGTTCCGGAAGAAGGCCTGAATGTCGATGTCGTTGCACAGGTTGGTACTTCAGAATTAATTTCTGAAGGCTCGGTAACATTGAAGAAGGACACCGATCCTGACTTCCGCTTCCGGGTCGGTGCGAAAACGTCGGATCTGGCGCCGCTTGCGCTGATGGCCGGGCGCGTGCTGCCGATCATGACAGGAACAATTCCAGCGGAAATGGAATTCGAAATTGAAGGTGTTGGGACAGCTCTTGCGCTGACCAAAGCCGCAGGAACAATCGGTGAAACAAGGTTTGAGGGGCGGCTTGAAGGTGATATGGAGCCCGCGCCGGGTGAAAGGAACCGACGGTTTACCGGTGAACTTACACTCAACCAGGTTGATCTTCGCAATCTGAGTGAACTTGTTCTTGGACCGGATCAATGGTTCTCCGCCGGAGATGGGTCGAGTATCTGGCCGACTGCTCCATTCGGCGCCCCCTTGCTTGAAGGGTTTGACCTTACGCTTGGCCTCCAGGCTGATCGAATGATCATTGACGAAACACTCGAGATTTCCAATCCGAATGCCGAACTCAGACTGACCCCAGTGATGATGCGTCTTGACGGTTTGAATGGTGTTTTTGCAGGAGGGGCTCTGACCAGCAGCCTTTCGTTGCGCAGATCCGAGGCCGAAGCCGCGATTTCGGGACGGCTGAAGCTCGACAACGGCGACTTGCGGCAGGTTGTCTGGCGGCCGGGTGACCGGGCAGTGGCTTCTGGAACGCTTGATCTCTTTCTGGAATTCGAAGGGGCGGGACGTTCCATTTCCGCGATTGTTACGGGTCTGAGCGGTGGCGGCACGTTTGCGCTTGAAGAGGGCGACTTCCGCAGCCTGAGCCCGCAAGCTTTTCCGCTCGTGACGCGCGCTGTCGATGCCGGACTGGATCTGCAGGACGATAGGATACGGGAGGTATTCGTAAGCCATATGTCCGCCGGAAACCTTCCATTCGAACGCGTCGATGGCACATTGACGCTTGTCGGCGGCAGACTGAGTGCACGAAATGTAGTTGTGGATTCGCAGCGCGCAGAAATATTCGGATCTGCGGAAGTTGATCTTGGAACGAACGAACTGGACGCGGACTTTTCAGTGAAGGTCGACCCGGGTGAGAATGCAGTGACAGGAGCTGAGCCACAGGTTGGTCTGTTGTTTGAGGGAGCGCTGGATGCGCCGTCCCGGCGTGTCGATATTGCACCTTTTACCGCCTATCTGACTTTGAGAGCGTTTGAGCAGGAAGTTGAGAGGGTCGAAAAGCTCCAGGCGGAAATCATGGAGCGTGACCGGCTTGTTCGAGAGTTGAAGCAGCAAAGAGAAGCGCAAGCGAGACGCGAAAGACTGGCGGCTGAAGCGGCTGCTCTTGCAGCCGAAGAAGAAAGATTGCGCCTCGAAGGGGAACAATCCGGTGGTGCGGGTCAGGACAACTCAGCAGCTCCGCAGGAAGCTGCCCCTGTGCCCAGCAGACAAAGCAATGCAGCTCCGCCGACGGAGGCCCAAGAGCCGTTCGCCGAGCGCATCCGGGCCGTGTTGGGCTCCGATGCTTTGGCACCGTCACCGCCGGCTTCAGCGCCCGCTGCCAAGCCGACAAACACTCTGCCGCCGCTCGATCCTCCGGTTTCCATTGAGGATCTGATAACACGTGATGTCGGTGCGCCACTTGTTCTTCCCGGCGCACGCTAACGCGGTTCTAATCCGCTCCTGATCGGATCTGTTTCAGCACCCAGACCCTGACTGCTGAGGACAGTGGGTCATCGGGATCACGATTGTCGTCTATTTCAGCAATAAGTCCCGCAAGCGAACGTTTTTCGGAATGTGTCCGCTCGTCCACCACTTCCCAGAACTCGGGCTCCAGCGCCAGACTGGTGCGGTGTCCATGCAGGGTGAGGGAGCGTTTGAGCAATGCCATGCTGGTCAGACGTCAAGGTCCTCGTCAGGAGGCTTCGCACCTTCCAAACGATGGCCTTCTAACTTTGTCTCGAGATCTTCTCGGCGCTGCCGGGCAGCGTCTCGCTCTGCCTTGGATCGGCCGAACTTGCGCCGATTGTCTTCGGCTGCTTTGTCTTTGTCCTGCCGACTTTTCTGTTTGCGCGCCATACGCAGATTGATGATCTCTGCGCTCATAAGTCCGGCTCCGAAAATCAGGTCTTCTTACGGAAAGCATCCAGCGAAACGACTTCCCCACCACCATCGCCAGACGGGATGGCAACCGGTTTGTCATCGCTGACGCCGTCCTGCGTGGCAGCTTCAATCGAACTTGGATCAGGCTTTTCTTGGCTGTCTTCGTGCTCCTGTTCAACCTTGGCCAGTTCCTCGACCGCTTCCAGCAATTCTTCAGGAAGCTCTTCTGCTGTCTTACCAGGATCGAATTCAAGCGCGAATTGAACGGATGGGTCGAAAAAGCCCTTGATGGCCGAAAACGGCACCAGGAGTTTTTCTGCGACACCGCCAAAGGAGAGGCCGACTTCGAACGCATGTTCGCCAATTGCCAGATCCCAGAACTGGTGTTGAAGCACAATCGTCATTTCCTGCGGATAGCGTTCTTTGAGCCGTTGGGAAATTCGAACGCCTGGCGCGTTGGTGTCGAAGGCGATGTAAAAATGATGTTCCCCGGGCAGGCCGGTGCGTCCGACTTCAGCCAGTATCTTTTTGACAGCGCTGCGGAGCGCGTCCTGGATCAAAATGTCGTATCGCAGTAGGTCTTCAGACATCAGTTTTCGTCGAATCTCGCTGGAAATATCATCTATCAGCAGCACTTTGACGGTCCGAGATCAAAAAGAAAAGGCTCTTTTCAAAGTGAACCCAGATTAATCCGCCATTCCCGATAATGTTATAAGGCTTCGCCATCGAAGGCAGTTCAATCAATCAACAAAGTTGGAAAAATCAAGTGGAGGCTTCTGTTGCCAGGTGCCTCCGAACCCCGCCTACCGGTGCTAATCCAGCAGGGCTTTAAAGGACTACTGGAACTGCATTACGCAGCGACAGCGTTGTCCATAGCATAGTTGTCGTTTGCAACTATTAAGACAGCCCGATAACGGTGGTACAATGCCGAGCAAAAGCACAGTCTTTACGCCCTCGTCGATCCTATTTCGCCCCCGCCGAAACCCATGAGATTTCAGAGTTTTAAGCCTCATGAGCTTGGGTGGAGGCGCCGGGTACCGCCCCCGGGTCCGATAGGTTTATTGCACTGACAGTTTATTGCCGTAGCTGGCGAACCAGCACTCCTGATATAAGGGCTCCGGTCCTGAAATGAAAGGGTTTTCGCCGGTTTGAAACCGCTTTGCCGGGAAAGCTCATCCACAGATTGACCGGGAATTGGGGAAAGTCGGACCCAAGGGGTGCGATTTCCTGAGAATCTGCCAAGTTAGCGCTGACCAGCTGAATTTTGGATATCGAGGGCCGGGCTTTGCAGGAATATCACGATCTCTTGGCGAAAATCCTGGAAGAAGGTGCTGACCGTGGTGATCGAACCGGAACCGGCACGCGTTCGATTTTCGGATATCAAATGCGCTTCGATCTTTCGCGGGGCTTTCCGCTGATTACCACCAAGAAGCTGCATTTGAGATCGATTATTCACGAGCTGCTCTGGTTTCTGGCAGGCGATACAAACATACGTTATCTGAAAGAAAACGGCGTAAAGATCTGGGATGACTGGGCGGACGAAAACGGTGAGCTCGGTCCGGTTTATGGCTATCAGTGGCGTTCCTGGCCAGCCCCTGACGGACGTTCAATCGACCAGATTGCCAATCTGCTGACCATGATCCGCACCAGTCCGGAGAGCCGCCGCCTGATCGTGTCGGCCTGGAACCCGGCACTCGTCGATGAAATGGCGTTGCCACCGTGTCACTCGCTGTTTCAGTTCTATGTGGCGGATGGCAAACTGTCCTGCCAGCTCTACCAGCGTTCTGCCGATGTTTTCCTCGGCGTTCCCTTCAACATCGCATCTTATGCGTTGCTCACCATGATGGTGGCGCAGGTCACCGGACTGAAGCCGGGCGATTTCGTGCATACATTCGGTGACGCGCATCTTTACTCAAATCATTTTGATCAGGCGCGCGAGCAGTTGACGCGGTCACCGCGGGCGTTGCCGGACATGAAGATCAATCCAGACGTTACAGATCTTTTTGCATTCAAGTTCGACGATTTCGAACTTACAGGCTATGATCCGCATCCGCATATTGCGGCGCCGATCGCGGTTTAGTCCTGGGCAAGCTCAGGTCACTTCAAACCAGGTCATCATGCCAGAGGCCGCATGGCCGAGCATGTGGCAGTGGATCAGCCATTTACCCGGATTGTCGGCAACGAATGCGATCTTCACCCGTTCCTGTGGATCGCTTGTAAACGTGTCCCGCCAGTCCTGATGTTCCAGTTGTTTGCCGCTGCGCTCAAGCACCCGGAAGTGGTGCCCGTGAATATGCATGGCATGGGGAAAGCCGGTTTCATTCAAGCTGTCCAACACGACCGTCTCACCGCGTTTGGCGGTGAACATTGGCCGCTCCGGCATGCCCGCCGTGTCGTTGAGTGTCCAGAAAAGTCCTTTGGACATCATTTGCCGAAGATCGTCTTCGGAGCGCGTGCGCATCAGAGCCCGCATGCCGCCCATCGCGCCGCCTGCCATATCAAGCGGCAACTGTAGTGCGTTTTCCATATCAGGTTCAGGCAAGGCGTTCTTGGGTGGCAGTTTGAGATCTGCCGAACTTGGATTGGCGTCTTCAACGATGAAATTTGCGAAAGTGAAAGCTTGTCCCGTCATCATTTCGAATGGAATTGTGCCGCTCGCCTCAGGCTTCATGACCAGATCCATTCGCTGTGCGGGAGACAATTGCACAAGGTCGTCAATACTTCTCTGGGCATCGAATAACTGCCCATCGAGCCCAATCAATCGGGCGCCGAACCGGGCAGGGACGAGGTCCAGGATACGGGATGCGGAGCTGTTGATCAGCCTTAACCGGTGCCAATGTCCCTTCTTCAATCGGATGTCGGGAAGCGAGTTCCCGTTAACGGTCAACCAATTGCCGAGCCGCCCTGCATGAGAAAAATCGTGTCGAGCTCCAAAACTGTTGGTGTCGAGGCGGCCCTCTTCATCCAGCCGCCAGTCGCTCAGCATCATCGTGATGTCACAGTCGGGATAAAAGGCGGGAGTGTCGTCTTCGACAATAAGCGGTCCGGCAAGACCGCGCGGTACCTGGTTCCAGCTCATGTTGTGGGCGTGATACCAGTAGGTACCTGTATCCGGAACCACGAAGTCGTAGTCGAAGCTATCGCCCGGGGCGACGGCGGCTTGCGTCAAACCCGCGACGCCATCCATGGCGTTGTCGATACGGATGCCGTGCCAGTGAACCGAAGTTGGCGTATCCAATTTGTTGATGAAACGCACTTTCACACGTTCGCCGCGCTTGACCCGTATTTCGGGACCGGGAAGACGGCCGTTGTAGAGCCAAAGTTCGGAAAGTTCGCCGTCTTCGCCAAAAAGGCGCTGGCTGCCCTTTGCTGCTGTCAGCTCGAAATACTCTCCCTGCGGTGCGGCAAGCGCAAAACGTGGCAATAGTGCCGCCGTGGCTCCGGCAAGTGAGGCATTTAGGAAAGTTCTGCGATCCACTTTTCTTGTTCTCCGAATGGACTGGTTCCGCCAGCTACTTGAAACAATGGTGGCTCCAGCGAGTGGAAGGTCAAGATGAAGTTCCATGCGCTGTTGCAGGTGTCACAGAATGCTCGCTTTTCGGACCGAAACTCCTCGTTCCCAAATAGTTTTTTCCAAGGAATTTTAAAAATGGATTTTAAGAACGGTCTTTCTTTGTCGCCCCACGCGCTGATTGCAGAAGAGCGCGGCCTTGACCCGATGATCGGACGAAAACTGCAGGCCGGCGAAGAGGCAGGTTTGTTGCCATTCTTGCATTGTGTGCTTGCAGAAAGGGGCGGTCAGACAATCCTGGAAAGCTACGGCAGGGGTTTGGACGAAAACTGGGGCCGGCCTCTCGGCGAGGTCGCATTCGACGCCGGTACGCTTCACGATCTGAGATCCGTCTCGAAAAGCGTCGTCAGCCTGCTTTACGGCGTCGCCCTGGAAAGAGGGGACGTGCCGCGGTTGGATACGCCGATACTGGACTTGTTCCCAGACTATCAAGACCTTGCACAGGACCCTGAGCGAAAGCTGCGCACCATCGAACATGCTTTCACCATGACGCTTGGAATGGAGTGGGACGAAACACGTCCCTATACAGACCCGGAGAACAGCGAGATTGCTATGGAAATGGCGCCGGACCGGTTTCGTTATGTTCTCGAGCGGCCGCTCGTGGAGGAGCCGGGAAGGCACTGGGTCTATAGTGGCGGCGCAACCGCATTGATTGGTGAAATTCTGAAGCGGGGAACAGGCAAGACTTTGCCTGAATTTGCCAATGAAACTCTGTTCAGGCCACTCGGCATCAACCGGTTCGAATGGAATGCGGGCAAGGACGGCACGCATTCTCCTGCCTCCGGACTGCGGCTCACGGCGCCCGATCTCCTGAAAATCGGACGGACGGTGCTCAATAACGGTGTTTACGAGGGCCATCGTGTCATCCCGGAAGCCTGGCTGAGTGCTTCACTGCGTCCGGTCGTGGCGACGGGCGAAGGGCTGGATTATGGGTACTTCTGGTTCTGCGGGCAGGCGCCGGTCACGGCACTAGGTGGTCCGACGCCTTGGTTTGCCGGTTTCGGCAATGGCGGTCAGCGCTTGTTCCTCTGCCCGAAAGCAGACATTGCTGCGGTCGTCTTTTCAGGAAACTACAACAACTGGATGGCATGGATTCCGCCCACGCGTGTGTGGAGCGAGATCATACTCGCCAACTTCCGGAACGCTTCGTGAAATCACCGGGTGCTGACATGCTCTGATATGAGGCCGCGGTACCAAAGAGCGCTGTCCTTGAGCGTGCGGGCCTGCGTGTCATAGTCGACATGCACAATGCCGAAGCGCATCTTGTAGCCTTCTGCCCATTCGTAGTTGTCCATCAGGCTCCAGAGAAAATACCCTTTGACCGGCACACCCGCATCCCTGGCCTCGGCAACGGCGCTAAAGTGCTTTTCCAGATAATCAATCCGGCGTTGGTCTCTGACAACACCATCCACCAGTTCATCGTTGTAGCAAGCGCCGTTTTCGGTGATGAACATCGGAGGTAGGTTGTAACGTTCGTATAGGCCGGTCATCAGGTCGGACAGGCCAGTCTCGTAGATCTCCCAGCCGATGTCTGTCAGTTCCGGACCGGGCTTGGGCGGAACGACTTCAGCCTGCGGATAAAGGGCGCTGTCAGTACCATCGTTTTTGACTCGCAGCGGCGTATAGTAATTGAGGCCCCACCAATCGAGAGGCTGATTGATGGTTTTCAAATCGCCTTCTTCGATCGGCATCATCTCGCCATATGCTTCGACCACTTCAGCGGGATACGACCCTTCGAAGAGCGGCGAAAAGAAAAGACCGTTGTGGAATTCATAGGCACGTTCTGCGGCCCGTTGATCGTCTGCCGATCCGCTTGCTGCATAGACGGAATGAGCATTGATAACGATGCCCATCGGCAGGTCCGGACGAACTGACCTTGCAGCCTCCACACCAAGTCCATGCGCAAGGTTCAATGTGTGAACAGCAGCAGCAAATGCTTCCGGGCTTTTTTCACCAGGTGCGTGGATGCCGTAAAGGTGGCTCAAGTGACAGATACACCAGGGCTCGTTGATTGTTGCAAGAGCGTCCATGCGGTCGCCAAGCCGTTTGACAACGATTTCGGCATATTCGGCAAATGCTTCTGCCGTGTTGCGAGCAGTCCAGCCCCCGTAACCGGCCAGCGTCAGTGGCAGGTCCCAGTGGTAAAGCGTTGGATAAACCTTTAGTCCACGCTCAACCATCCCATCGATAAGACGATCATAAAAATCGAGACCCTTTTCATTCACCTGGCCACGTCCATCAGGCAGAATACGAGGCCAGGCGATCGAAAACCGGTAGGCGTCGACGCCCAGAGATTGGATCAGGTCGAGGTCGCTTTCCCATCGATGATAATGGTCGCAAGCCACATCCCCCGAATGCCCCTTGTAGACCCGTCCCGGCATCTTTGAAAACGCATCCCAAATGCTTGGCTTGCGCCCATCTTCATTGGCAGCTCCCTCGATCTGATAGGCGGCGGTTGCCACGCCGAACAGGAAGTCACTGGAAAAGCGCGCTGCCGAGTTTTTGGATATTGCCATCGAATTTCGTCTCTAAGGGTGGGAGTGTCGATGGTCTTAGTTTCCAAAGCGCTTTGGATCAAGTTTTTTCCTGTAGGTCAGCAAAATATTGCCAGAAGGGTAACGTAGGCTTCCATGCATTGGTGAGCGCTGTCACAGCGCTGCCGCCCTCCAAACTGCTCGTATCCGGAAGGTGTTTCCAGACCGCCAGTCCCTTGTGCCGCGCAAGGTCGGCATAGGCGCGGTCCTTTGGAAATCCGCGTGGTGGATTGGCCAGATCCGGTTCGGAGACATCGAAACCACCGGACCGCATGCGGGCGAGCAGTTCTGAAATGTTATTACCTTCACCTTTTTCCAGCAATGTCAGATAAGCGCCCAAAACGGGTTTGGAAAATGCCATGCACCCTGTGCCGAAGCGAATGGTATCCGCCTCGATCGACAGGAAAAAGCTCGGAGGCTGCGCGTCTCTTCCTTGAAAAGAAGCGCCAACCGGCCAGAAGGCCATCCGGATGTGGGTGTTGTAGGGGGTCTTGTCCTTTGAAAAGCGCAGGTCCCGGTTGATACGGAACTGCTTGGACGTCATCTCATGACCTGTCAGCGTTTGCAGCGCATTGTTCATGGCCGGGCGAAAAACATCGGCCGGCTTTTTGACATGGCGTTGATAGTCCGACTTGTTTGCGTCGAACCAATCCTTGGAATTATTGGCCCCAAGGGCCTTCAAAAACGCGAAAGTTTCCTTCTGAAATCCGGGCTCGGTCATCAATGTGTCCTCCCTGACTTGCGTTTGTTAGGTTTTGCCGCCTTCGGTGGCAAAGCACAGACATATGCGCGTGCCATCTCGATCCAGTCTCTCAAATCGCTGTCGCTATCAATGCCGTCAGGTTCGATGCGAATGAAGCCGGGCATGGGACGGCCGGCCGGCCTACAGGGCGAAGCATGAGGTCTGGCAAGTGCAATCGCTTCCTGTTCCTTGCCGACACGGGCCATCAAGCCACGTTTTGAGGCGCAGACCAGCATGTTGCCGTTGACCATGAAACAGGTGCCGCCAAACATGCGTTTTTGCTCAACGGCCTTGTCAGGAATAAAGGTGCGGATGCGCTCAAGAAGCACAGTTTCCATGAGGTCGGACATCTTTAAAAAGCTCCCTTGTGAAACATTTCCGGTCAAGAACGTTTGCCAAGAGACAGATCCGACAGTCTTTTGACACAAAGACTGTCAACTGAAGATTTTTCCCGGTGCGGCAATCCATGCTAGGACGCGGCCAACTATTTGAAAACCGGATTCGGAGTAGGTCTTGCCTGAACTCGTTCTTGTCGCAGCCGTTGCCAGAAACGGAATTATCGGTTCGGAAGGCGACATGCCCTGGAAAGTGTCGAGTGATCTGAAACGCTTCAAACAAATGACGATCGGAAAGCCTGTAATTCTCGGCCGCAAGACGTTCTTGTCTTTCGGAGGGCGGCCATTGCCCGGTCGCCCCCATGTCGTGATTTCGCGCGATCCGGACTATTCACCCTCAGGAGCCGAAGCTGCTACGTCGCTCCAGGAAGCCCTGCAGCGGGCTGAAGAGCTTGCGAGCGAACTTCAGGCTGAGGAAATCATGTGCATAGGCGGGGGGCAGATCTATGATCAGGCCATGCCCCATGCAGACAGACTTGAGATAACTGAAATCCAGTCGGATCCTGAGGGAGATACATGCTTTCCGGAAATCGACCCGTCCATCTGGGAAATGACGCACCGCGAGCCAGGACAGAAAGGCGAAAAAGACAGCGCCGATTTCGTTTATGTGACGTACCGCCGCAAAGCGGCGACCTGAAGTCACGGTGGAATTTTCATGACACTTGCTGAAAACTTCGATGCACGCTGGGTCACTTTTGACGAAATGGACAAGCGCGACGTCTATGAACTCTTACGGTTGCGCCAGAATATTTTCATTCTGGAGCAGGCGTCGTTTTATGCCGACATTGACGGCAAAGATCCCGAGTTGCTGCATTATCTGGTGAAAGACCGCGATACCGGTGCTTTGGTAGGCGCAATACGGCTTTCCTCAGACGTTGAACTTGTTGAAGCTCGGATCGGACGGGTCGTTGTTGCTTCAGAGGGCCGTGGTGCAGGCCTTGGGAGAAAGATGATGCAGGCAGGCGTCACGAAGGCCCGTGTACTGGTTCCGGCATGCAAGATCCATGTCTCTGCACAAGCGCATCTGGAAGCCTTTTACCAGTCCCTGGGATTTCAGACCGTGTCGGATGAGTATGATGAAGACGGCATTGCGCATGTCGATATGGTCCACCTTCCTTAAAGGTTTCACACAGGGCCGGTGGAACTCGCGTTGTTTGGCCTTGACAGAACCGCCGAGATACCCCACCTGCGGCGAGGGAAAGTGCGCCGACAAAATGGTTTGGTTCTGTTTACGAACTTTGGGAAATAGCGCCGGGCTTTACGTTGAAAGCCACGGGCAATCTCCCTATAACCAACGGTGAGTCAAAAGCGGCTCAGGTCCACGGGTCCTGGGCCCAAATCCGGCAGGCTGCCGGATGTCACAGAAGGAAGTTTTGATGCCTTGGAGCAATCAATCAGGTGGCGGTGGCCCCTGGAAAGGCGGCGGCAACAACGGCGGCCCTTGGGGCAGCGGTGGCGGCGGCGGCGGCGGTAACAACAATGGTCCGTGGGGCGGTGGCCCGAACCGGGGTGGAGGCGGCAATCCGCCAGACCTGGAAGAGCTTTTGAAACGCACGCAGGACCGTATGAAAACCGTACTGCCGGGTGGCGGCGGCGGAAGCCTCGGCTTTCTTGGCGTGTTGATTGTTGCAGGCATTGTTGCCATCGTCTGGCTCGCAACAGGTTTCTACGTGGTTGACGAAGGCGAGGTCGGCGTTGAGCTTGTGCTCGGTGAAGTTGCCGATCAGACGCCTCCGGGCCTGAATTACAATTGGCCTTATCCGATTGGTGAAGTTTATACACCAAAGGTTGAGCTGCAGCGTGAAACCACAGTCGGAACCGAGGAAAGCGTTACCAGTTCCGGTGTTGTGCGCGCACGCGACGTTCAGGAAGAAAGCCTGATGCTGACCGGCGACGAAAACATTGTCGACGTCGGCTTCAAAGTGCTGTGGCGTATCGAAAACACGCGTCAAGGGATCACGGACTTCCTGTTTAACGTCCAGGAACCGGCCGGAACCGTCAAGGCGGTTGCAGAGAGCGCCATGCGCGAAGTCGTCGGCGCTTCCAATATTGACTCGATCCTGACTGAAAACCGCGTATCCATTCAGAACGACGTTGCAACTTTGATGCAATCGACGCTGGACAGCTACAACGCTGGTGTCGAGATTGCAGAAGTGCAGATGCAGCGTGTGGATCCGCCTGCACAGGTTATCGAATCCTTCCGTGACGTTCAGGCGGCCCGCGCCGATCAGGAACGTATCAGTAACGAGGCCGAAGCCTATGCGAACCGGATCGTTCCGGAAGCGCGCGGTGAAGCAGCCCGCGTACTGGAAGGCGCCAACGGTTACAGGGATCAGACGATCGCAGAAGCGACCGGTCAGTCCCAGCGTTTCACCAAAATCTACGAGCAATACATTAAGGCTCCGGATGTAACACGTGAACGTCTCTATCTTGAAACCCTGGAAAAGGTCCTGGGAGCCAACAACAAGATCATCATCGATAACGAAACGTCCGGTTCCGGCGTGCTGCCGTTCCTGCCGCTCAATGACCTGAACGGCCGCGGCAATGCGCCGACCGCTCGGACAGGAGGGAACTGATCATGCGTAGTGGATTGCTCGCCCTCTTTCTGGTTGTAGTCGCCATTGGTGCCTACATGTCAGTCTTCATTGTCAATCCGACCCAGCAGGCACTGGTCCTGCAGTTCGGTAAGATTGTCGACGAACCGAGAACCGAACCGGGGTTCTATTTCAAGATCCCGTTCGTTCAGAACGTCGTTTACCTGGACAAGCGTGTGCTGAACCTCAACATGCCGCCTCTGGAGCCGATCTCCTCGGACAAGAAGCGTCTCGTTGTGGATGCCTTCGCACGCTACAAGATTTCCAATCCAGTACTGTTCTACCAGCGCGTTCAAACTGTACTGACTGCCAATCGCCGTCTTTCGACACTGCTGCAATCGTCTCTTCGGTCACAGTTGGGCCGCACAAGTTTCGTGGCTCTGGTGCGCGACGACCGTTCTGGCACAATGGAAGCCATTCGCCGTGATGTGAGCGCCAACGCCGAAGAACTCGGCATTGAAGTAATCGACGTCAAGATCCGCCGTGCCGACCTTCCTGATGCGAACTCTCAGGCGATTTATGCGCGGATGCAGACAGAACGTCAGCGGGAAGCCACCGAGCTTCGCGCGCAGGGTGAGGAAGCCGCACGGCGGATCCGCTCACGTGCGGATCGTGATGCGACGGTTCTTGTGGCTGAAGCCAACAGGGATTCTGAGATCATCCGAGGTGATGGTGATGCGGAGCGGAACAGGATCTTTGCTGAAGCGTTCGGCGCCGATCCCGAATTCTTCGCTTTCTATCGGTCCATGCAGGCTTATGAAGCCGGTCTGCGATCCGGAGACACCAGCCTGGTCTTGTCGCCGGATTCCAGTTTCTTCCGCTTCTTCAAGGATCCAACTGGCGTCAATGCACCGAAGTCGGACAATGACAACGGCGGGTCGGGCATCTCTACCGGTGCACCGTCACTCGCCGCGCAATGAATGACCTTGTGACGGCGCTAGGTTTGGTGCTGGTTCTGGAAGGTGTGCTCTATGCTCTGGTGCCCGGTGGCATGAAGAGCATCATGCGGAGTGCGCTTGAAACGTCAGACCGAACTTTGCGCACCACAGGCCTGATCGTCGCCGTGATTGGACTATTTCTTGTGTGGATCATACGCGGATAACGAAAAGTTTTCGGGCGGGAGGGGCAAAATCCTCCCGCTCGTTCTATATTCTGGTTTGGACAACAGGCCTGATTGAAACCCATCGGCTGTCAGTTTCGGCTTTTTCTGTCGGACCGCAGTCCAATCGGCTCGGATGAGGAGAAAGCCCTATGGCTCCAAATTTTGTTCGCCGTCGAATGTCCCGGATCGCCTTTGCAGCGGCGGGCATCGTTCTCGGCGGAATGATCGCGTTTCAACCCGTTCAGACCGCAAAGGCCCAAGGCCCGGTTTCCGTCGCCGACCTTGCGGAGAACCTGGCTGATGCCGTGGTGAACATTTCCACCGCGCAAACTGTGCAGGGCAGGCGCAGCGTGCCGATGCCCCAGGTGCCGGACGGGTCTCCTTTCCAGGAGTTCTTTGAGGAATTCTTCAACCGACAGAACCGGGATAATGACCAGCCGCGACGCGTTCAGTCGCTTGGGTCGGGTTTCGTGATCGATGGCGAAGAAGGCATTATCATCACGAACAATCACGTGATCGAAGGCGCTGACGAGGTTACGGCGAACTTCAACGACGGTACCAAGCTCAAGGCGGAAATTCTCGGAACGGATGAAAAGACCGATCTGGCTGTCTTGAAGGTGGTACCCGAAACGCCGTTGAAAGCCGTCAGCCTGGGTGATTCAGACGCCATACGTGTTGGCGACTGGGTGATGGCAATCGGCAACCCGTTCGGCCTTGGGGGAACGGTCACCGTCGGTATTGTGTCCGCACGGAACCGAGACATCAATTCCGGCCCTTACGACAACTTCATCCAGACGGATGCATCGATCAACCGGGGCAACTCCGGTGGTCCGTTGTTCGACATGCAGGGCAATGTTGTTGGCATCAACACAGCAATCATTTCACCGTCCGGCGGGTCGATCGGTATCGGCTTTGCCATTCCCGCAAAGACGGCCACACGCGTGATTGATCAACTCAGGGAGTTCGGTGAAACGCGGCGCGGCTGGCTGGGTGTGCGCATTCAGGAAGTCACCGACGAGATCGCTGAGAGCCTTGGTATGGACGAGGCAATGGGCGCGTTGGTAGCCGGCGTGACTGAAGATGGTCCGGCGTCAAAAGCCGAAATCGAGCCGGGTGACGTCATCATCAAATTCGACGGCAATGAAGTTGAAGCAATGCGTGAACTTCCGCGCATGGTTGCCGAGACGGCAATCGGCAAAGACGTGGAGGTTATCGTTCTTCGCAAAGGTGAAGAAGTGACCATCAGCGTCACTCTTGAGCGTCTGGAAGAAAACGACGTCACCGAAGCCAGTGCGACAACTGAAGAAGAGCCGGAAGAAAAGCCGGTCGAGAAAAGCGAAGTTCTCGGAATGACGCTCTCTGAACTCGATGATGAGCTTCGCGAGCAGTTCTCCATCGAAGCTGATGTCACTGGCGTTGTGGTAACTGAAGTCGAGGCTGGGTCTTCCGCAGAAGAAAAGCGTGTCCAGGCGGGCGACGTGATCAAGGAAGTCGCTCAGGAACCGGTGGAAACACCTGCAGATGTCGAAGCTGAGATTGAGAAGCTCAAGGAGGGCGGACGCCGGTCTGCCTTGTTGTTGCTGGCCAACCCCTCAGGCGATGTTCGCTTCGTTCCAGTGCGAATTGAGGACGAATAGTCCGAAAAGGACCGTTCAGAACAAGAAAAAGGCGCCGGTGACGGCGCCTTTTTTGATCTTAGTGGTGACCTCTAGCTCAGCACAAAGTCCTTTTCGGCGTATCCTTGAAGATAGAGAAGGGCTGTTAAGTCACCGTAGTCGATGCGGAAATCAGCGGCTGCAGCAACGGCCGGTTTGGCTCTATAAGCAACTCCTGATCCAGCGCGCTCGATCATGGCAAGATCGTTTGCTCCGTCACCAACTGCCAGCGTGTCTTCAAAGTCCAGACCGTTCTCGGCCACCAGATATTCAAGGCGCGCGCGTTTGGCGTCCCGGCCGAGGATCGGCTCACCGACCTTGCCACTCAATTTGCCGTTCTCTTCGAGCAATGTGTTGGCCTGGTTTTCGTCAAAGCCGATCATTGCGGCAATGGCTTTTGTGAAATGTGTGAAACCACCCGACACAAGCGCGCAATAGGCACCGTCCGACTTCATGGTCTGTACAACTGTCCGCCCACCGGGCATCAATTGGATGCGGTTGCTCAGAACCGTGTCGATCGCGGAGACTGGTAAACCTTCAAGAAGGCCAACCCGTTCCCGTAATGCGGGCTCAAATTCTATCTCGCCGCGCATTGCGCGCTCGGTGATTTCCGAGATCCTGCCTTTCAGGTCAAGTTCGGCCGCCAATTCATCGATGCATTCCTGCCGGATCATGGTGGAGTCCATGTCAGCGATCAGCAGTTTCTTACGGCGTTTGTCGGGGGCCTGGATAAAAACGTCAACCGGTGCACGCCCGATCACATCGCGAAGCAGCGTATCAGCGGCACTTGCATTCGGACCTTCAAAACGGATATCGGCTGCAACACCTGGATTGAGCACAGTCGCGGAACCGGTTACTCCAAGAGCAGCCTCCGCTTTGCCGATGAGATCAGCGCTCACCGCAGGAGCCGTTGGAGTAGAAACCAGGGTGGCGACAAGAGACATGGATGAAGCCTTGGAAGACAAGAGGAAGAAAACAATCGGGTGGCGCGCCATTTTGATAGCCGGACCCACGGCGAGCGGCAAGTCCGCTTTGGCCCTGGATCTTGCCAAAAGACTGGATGGAGTGATCATTAATGCCGACTCCATGCAGCTTTACGAAGACTTGCGTCTGGTTAGTGCAAGACCATCCTCGAGCGAAGAGCGTGAGGTAGAACATCGTCTTTATGGTGTCTTGCCGGCATCACAGGCCTTTTCCACCGGTGCCTGGTTGCGATTGGCAAGCGCAGAAATGGAGGCCGTTTGGTCCCAAGGACGAGTGCCGATCATGGTTGGCGGTACGGGTCTTTATTTCAAGGCTTTGACGCAGGGTCTTGCAGAGCTGCCGGAAATACCGGAGGACATTCGCGAAAGGGCTCGCGATCTGGCGGATAGAGAAGGGGTCGAAGGGCTCAGAAAAGCACTTGTCGATGCCGGGGACGTAACTGCTGCCAGTGAACTTGCCGACCCGCAACGGCTTGCGCGTGCTCTGGAAGTCATTCTTGCAACCGGGCAACCGCTCAACGTCTTGCAAAAAGCTCAGCATGCAGCTCCTTTTCTGTCTCCCGAACACTCTTTGCGCCTGGTACTGGCCCCGCCCAGAGCCTGGCTCCATGAACGTATCGCGAGGCGCGCTGAACTGATTGTCAGCGAGGAAGGCATTGCTGAAGTCAGGGCATTGCTGGACAAGGGGCTTTCGCCAAAACTGCCCGGTATGCGCGCAATTGGAATCGCCGAAATCCGGAGCTTGCTGTCGCAGGAAGTCAGTCTTGAAGAAACTATCAACAGGCTCACTGTTGCAACGCGGCAATATGCAAAACGACAGGAAACCTGGTTCCGTAATCAGATGGCCGATTGGCAAAGGATTGATCCTTCAGTTGGAATCGATTTGGAAGAGTTGCCGGGCCTCGCCGGAAATTGATCCGTCAACCTGTGGGGTGTGCGCTGCAACGCGTACTATTTCGCTAACCTGTTGGTAATGCGAATATATTTTTGCCATTATTGACATTATACTTTTGTCTGCCTTCGGGAAGGCACAATCTAAAGTTACATGGCAATACCTTGCAGACGGCATGTTGTCAGATGTTTTTCGGTCTCGGGATATCGCCATTAAAGGGAGGACACGGTGCAGACGATTTTTCTCGAATGCGGTTCAGTGCGGCTTGTTCCATTGTCTCCTGCAGATATTAATCTCGTCAAAGACCTTCATTCCGACCCTTATGGCAACCTTTGCAATGATACTTCTACAAATTGCGTCGTGGTCGATGCTGCGGAACTGGTCCGCACTGCATTGCAGAACCAGACGGATCATGGCTTTGCCAAGTGGAAGGCTGTAGCGGAGGACGGCAAGTTTATCGGTTGGGCAGGGTTTACCCCACTCGCTGAGACCTCTGAGATCAGCTTGAACTATTGCCTTTATACCGACGTGCTTGAGCAGGATGAGAACCTTGCCAAGCGCCTCTGCAAAGGCCTTTCCGACTGGTTCTTCAAAAACACCTACTTTTCACATCTTGTCGCGGTTGTTCGCACCGATAATCGTGACATGCGCGAAGCGATTCAGGATGCCGGGTTCTATCATCGCGAAAGCAAGGCGATTGACGGAATGCAGGCGGATCTGTTTCAGATGCTCAGTCCCTCCATGCAGTCATATTTGATGAGTGCCTGACGAGCCGAAGCTTCTTAAAGCCTGACTGACTTGAAGAGGACCGGGCCTTTCTTTTGATGGGAGAACGCCTCCTTGTCCGATCTGATACTGGTGACACGGCGTCTCAAGCTAACGCCGTTTCTGGAGACGGATTATGAATTGCTGAATGACCTGCACTCAGATCCTGAGGTGAACCGTTACCATTCGCCCGGCCTTGCACCGATGGCGGATGCGGAAGTTCGCCGGCGATTGAAATCCTATGTGGAAGATCATCAGCGCACAGGCATCAGCAAATGGAAGCTTGAAACGATTGATGGCGATTTTATCGGACGGGCAGGGTTCTCCTGGCCGGACAAACCGGACGGATATGAACTGGGATATAGTTTGAAACGAGCGTATTGGGGACAAGGATACGCAAGCGAAATTGCAAGGGCGCTGGTAGATTGGTTCTTCTCGCACAGAACTGAAGATCAGATGTTCGCCTATGCCGCGTCGGAGCACGAAAAATCCTTCGCCGTTATGGAAAAGGCAGGGCTTAGACCGTGGATGGATATGATCAAACATGGTGTTTCATGCCGCTTCTATCGGATCACACGTCAGGACCATGAAAATGGCCGTGGCCTGACCGAACCAACGAGCGGTTCTAATTGATTTCATGCCCGGAGGCTGCCCTAAGGGCGACCGGCAGTGTCGCCTCGGCCACTTCTTCAGCCAGGCTCTCATCAGCTATTGCACGTGATGTGGTGAGCGCGCCTATGAGGATGCTCAGGAATGCCCAGGCAGATTTTCGTCTGTCTTCAGTGTTTTCACCTGGCAATCCCCGAGCAATCAGATCTGCAATGCGATCCATCTTAAGGTCATAGAGCGCTCTGGTGTCCGCATCTGCCCGTGCGACATCGGGTGACATTGCTGTCATGGCGCAACCGCAAGCCCGATCCTGGCGATGTGCGGCACTCAGGTAGTACCGCGCAAATGCGTCTACCCAGCCATTGCCATATTGTTTTTGATAGTCTGGAATTGTCTCAATAACCTCGTCCAGCCCCGCTTCAAGTGCGATACGGAATGCATCGTTTTTGGATTTCAGATGCGCATAGAATGCTCCCGAGGTTGCTCCGGCAGCCTTCGCGATGCCGTCAACGCCGATACCGTCAAATCCTTCGTTCTTGAACATCCGACTGGAGGCTTCCAGAAGGGCCTTCCGCGTTTCCGCCTTCCGCATATTCTGTTTTGTCATCTTCGTCCGGCCTCAATTTATATAACGATCGCAATATTTTTCTTGAAGATATAACGATCGTTACATATATGGGGTTTGTCAGAAAATATAACGAACGTTATATTTAAATATGGAGACAGGTTCTAATGCCTTTGACTTTTACGTACACAGAGGGCGTCCTTGACGCCGATGCAGCTGCCGCGGCAGGCCGCAAGATTACCCAGGCATTCCTGAGATGGCATGGATTGGCCGGAAACAAGGTCATGACGCCGAATGTTACAATGCAAATTCAGACGCTTCAAAAGCGCGATGCTCTTTCAGGGGGCGAGCCCGTGTCTGCTGCCTGGCTTGAGTGCAAAACGCCGTCCTTCGCGCTAGCGGACCGGGACATCCAAGTCGGCTTCTTCAAGGAAGCGACAGACATCATTGAGGGTGCCGCAAGTGGCACACTTCCGCGGGACCGGATCTTTACGAACCTGGTTCACACGGTTGACGGTTCCTGGAACCTTGACGGCCGCGCCATGACCAACAGTGAGTTGGGGGAACGCATAGCGCAAGGCTGAGCCGACAGGAAAATGCGAACTTCAAGTGTCCGGCAAAAGAGGGGAGGCCGTTCGAAAGAGTATTGGGGCTAAACGAAGTGAAGGCCTGGCATAGAGCCAGGCCTTCACGGGTTTTCTCGATGATCGCAATGAGGCGCTATGCTGCGGCAACATTCTCCAAAAACGATCCACTGTGAGTTTCAAGGATGCCGAGTTTTCGGTGCTGGCGGTCGAGGCGGACCGCATCTGCTCGATCGACCGACGCGTGTCGACGACTGCCGAATTCACCTGGGTTACGTTTTCGGAGACCTCGGACGTTCCGGCGGCAGCCAACTGTGCGTTGCGGCTGATTTCTTTCGCTGCCGCATCTTGCTCTTCGACAGCAGATGCAATGTTCGTGGTGAAGCTGTTCACCTCTTCCATTGTCGTTGCGATCTCGTCAATGGCCGTTGCAGCTTCATTTGTTGATGTTTGAATGCCGGAGATTTGCAAACTGATTTCCTCGGTCGCCTTTGCAGTCTGTTCGGCCAGCTGTTTGACTTCAGAAGCAACAACAGCGAAGCCCCGACCAGCTTCACCAGCTCTTGCAGCCTCAATGGTGGCATTGAGCGCGAGCAGGTTTGTTTGGCCTGCAATGTCGGAAATCAAGTTGACGACGTCTCCGATTTTCTGTGCGGCCTCTGCCAGTCCGGATACCTGATGGTTTGTTGACTGAGCCGAACTTGTTGCCTTGTCGACAATTTCCATCGTGCGATTGACCTGCTGGGCAATCTCTTGAATGGACGCGCCGAGCTCTTCTGCTGCGGATGCAACCGACTGAACATTTTCTGATGCATTCCCGGAGGAAGTTGCTGCACCATTTGCCTGTCCTGAGGTGAGTTCGGCAATATCTGCCAGGTCACTGGCCGTGTTGTTCAGTTGATCCATGTTGTCTGCTACTGAATCGAGCAACCCTCCGGATTCGTCCCTGAACGAGTTGATCAAACGGTCGATCTTGCGCTGCCGTTCAACCCGCTTCGCAGTCTCTTCGGCAGATTCCCCTTCCAGCCTCTGGCGTTCAACGGCATTGTCCTTGAAGATCTGAACAGCCTTAGCCATTTCACCAATTTCGTCTTTGAAACCGGTCGCCGGGACCTCGGTATCGATACTGCCATCGGCCAGCTGCTGCATTGCAGCAGTCATGGAGTGGACTGGTTTGACAATGGATTTCGCAATCACAGTCGCAGCAAAAACCGCGATCAACAGGCTCGCCACACCGATCGCAAGTTCCATCCGTTCTGTGGCCTGTATACTCGCAACGGCTTCCGGCCCAAGCTGATCCTGATCGGCTTTCACGCTGAGTTTTACGTCTTCTACCGTTTTGGCAATCTGCGGTCCGATCTTGTCCAGCGTTCCTTGGATGATTTCGTTTCTCGCCGTGATGTGCTCGACGACCAGTCCAAACGCTGAGCGGTACTCTTCAAGGCCAGACTGTGCGGCTTTTGCTGCGGCAACCCGATTGGGGTTCTGTAGCTCTCCAAGCAGTGTGGCGAGCTCCTCAGCCGTTTTCTCAAACTCTTTTTGAGTGCGCTCTGCCGATTCAGCATCATTGACGATCAGAAACTTCTGGGCATAGAGCCTTCCAAGCAGAAAGCTCTCCTGAACACGCCCGGCCCAATAAGTTGCCGTCGCATCACCATCTTCAAAAGCGCTCACCGCAACTTTGGTGATTTCCTTGCGAATTGCAGGACCTTTGTCGTTCAGGATTGCCACATCTTCGTTGCGCTTGGCTTGCAGGGCGATTACTTTTTCGAAACCGACGCCGTACTCACCCAATGCGCCGCCGATCGAGAGAATCCCCTTGGCACGCTCTGGATCCTGTATTTCGACTTCAGCTTCCTTGTGGAAAGACTGCGCCTTGGCGAGGCGCTCTTTGACGAGGTTAATCGCTGCCTCATCGCTTTTGATGACAAAGTCTTTCACGCCAAGCCGCGTCATCAACACGTTTGCCTGCAGGCGTCCTACCAGGTTGGTATCGCGCGCCAGGCCCCGATATTCCGAAAATGTCGTTTCTGAATTCGATAGACCGAAGTAACCCGTTCCCGCCAGCAGAGCCAGCAGAAGGATTATGACGCCAAACCCAGCATAAATTCTCGGTCCAATCCTGACCGTACTCAAAAGTCGTTCCATGCCCCACACCTCTTAGCATCACGAACTGCAAATAAAATCTTGAGGTGATTAAGAGTTTCTGGGCTTAACAAACTGATAAATTTGATGTTTTTGGCTACAGATGCAACCCAGACGTTATCTGGGCGTACGATTTCTCAAAAATCAAATATCAGAGGATGTAACTGGTTACGTTGAATTGCCTAAGTATTAGCACTTAGGCAAAATCGGTTTTGGAAACCCCCGACCGCCAATCTGGCAAAACCATCGATTTGACCGGCTCATTTTGCGCGAAATCGAATCAATCGGATTGATTGTTTTGAAGGAAATGGCCTGGATCGAGCAGGCAGGCTTTTGTGCTGGTTCGAGCTCAAGAGGCTCAAACAACAAACAAAAAGGGCCGCGATCCGTGGCCCTTTCCGTTCTATTTGTTTTACTGGCTAAACAGCAGCAAGAGCGCCGGGGTTGCCGGTCTGTTGGCGCAGAGCCAGTTTGTTGACGGCCGAAACGTAGGCACGGGCGGATGCTACCAAGGTGTCTGTGTCCGCTCCCTTGCCGGTCGCAATGCGACCGTCGGCTTCCAGTCGGACCGAAACTTCCGCCTGCGCGTCTGTTCCTTCAGTCACGGCATGCACCTGGTAGAGCGACAATGTCGCCTCATGCGGCACGATCGCCTTGATCGCGTTGAAGGTCGCATCGACAGGCCCGTCACCGGTCGCTTCCTTGGTGATGTGTTGACCGTTGACATCCATCGTCAGGATTGCCTTTTGCGGCCCGCCTGTTCCGGCGATGACCGTCAGGGCAATCACTTTCGTGCTTTCGCCCAGGATGTTGATTTCATCCTCGACCAGTGCCTCGATGTCCTCGTCATAAACATGCTTCTTGCGGTCGGCCAGGTCCTTGAAGCGGCGGAAAGCGTCCTGCAGCGCATTGTCGCCCAGCTCGAAGCCCAATTCGCGCAGCTTGTCGCGGAAGGCGTGACGGCCCGAATGTTTGCCCATGACCAGGGACGTTGCTTTCACCCCGACATCTTCAGGGCGCATGATTTCGTAAGTTTCGGCATTCTTCAGCATGCCGTCCTGGTGAATGCCGCTCTCATGCGCAAAGGCGTTCTTCCCAACAATCGCCTTGTTGTATTGCACGGCAAAACCGGATGCTCCGGCGACCATCTTGGAGGCTCGAACCAGGAATTTCGGATCAATCTGCGTCGTATAGGGCAGGATGTCACCGCGGGTCCGAACGGCCATCACGATTTCTTCCAGTGAGGCATTTCCTGCCCGTTCTCCGAGGCCATTGATCGTGCACTCGATCTGGCGAGCACCGCCAGCGACACCGGCCAGCGAGTTGGCGACTGCCAGCCCCAGGTCGTCATGACAATGGACGGAGAAAATCGCCTTGTCGCTGTTGGGAACACGTTCACGGATCTGCTCGAACATGGCCTTGTATTCCTCCGGGGTAGCATAGCCAACCGTGTCGGGCAGATTGATCGTGGTAGCGCCGCATTTGATCGCGGCTTCAACGCACCTGCACAAATAGTCGATCGGGGTGCGGGTCGCGTCCATGGCGGACCATTCCACATCTTCGATCAGGTTGCGGGAGCGGGTCACCGTGTCGGTGATGATCTCCATCACCTCGTCTTCCGTCTTGTTCATCTGGAACTTCAGATGAATAGGCGATGTGGAGACAAAGGTATGGATTCGGCCTTTTTCAGCATGTTTGACCGCTTCCCCACAGCGGTCGATATCGGCATGGACCGCTCTGGCGAGACCTGCAATGACGGAGTTCTTGGAGCGCTTTGCGATCTCGCTGACGGCTTCAAAGTCACCATTTGAGGCAATCGGGAAGCCCGCTTCAATGATGTCGACGCCCATGTCGTCGAGGATTTCAGCGATCTGCAGCTTCTCTTCCAGTGTCATCGACGCGCCGGGCGACTGTTCTCCATCGCGCAAGGTGGTGTCGAAGATGCGGATTTGATCCTTCTCAGGAGTGGCAGTCATGTCGTTTCGTCCCAGTCTTGGATCGGGCCGTTCTGCAATTGATGGAACCTGGGCGCGCGATCCGGATTTCGTGATGCGTTTTCAAAGTGTCTCCCCTAAGTGCCCGTTCCGCTATTTACCTGCGGAGCAGCCGACGCTCAGGGGCATCTAAGAAGGAGGAGATCGCCAAGTAGAAGGAGGCCGCGCGCGGTCCGCGCGTTAACAGAAGAGCCGGAAATGTCGCTTGCCGCGATCATGGATCTGTCTTTGGCCTTTGATCATCTTCAAATTACGTCTATCGAGGTTCGCTTAAAAGCGTGACCTGACAGTTAACGAAATTCGTTCTTAAGGCAGGTTTTCATCCGATGCAACAGAGTTTTGCCAGGCGGGAAACTGGAAGCTTTCCTCCGTCCGGCAATTGGACACGCCGTCACCTGCCATTTCCGCCCTTGGGTTGTCCGTATTCATCGGCAAAGTCGTGCATGACTTTTTGGAATTTTGCACCATCGACGACTTCATCGAAGTTTTCCAAAATTATGCTCAGCAAATAGTTGTTGCCGTAGTGCCACTCATCATTCAGTGCGCGCAGGCGGCGATAGGCCTCCGCCGTCAGGGCCGCATTGAAGCGATTTGGCAATGGGAGGCGCTTAGGCTTTGCTGGCATCTTCATTTTCTCCACATCCTGAAAGGGGTTCCACTGAGCCTTCTCCAGCATCCTCAATTTGCTTGGTCCGACGCCAAAAGATGTCATGGAGGCTCGACATTGTTCCCGGTTCTGCAGCGCGCACAACAGCCATTCGATCTGCAAAGTCGTCAATTTCAGGAAAGAGTGTCTTTGCTCCCGTTGCGCCTGCCGCCATTTTAAGTCCCGCGCACTGGTGGCAGATGCCTTTTTTGTTGACGAGGGCGCAGAGCCCTTCGAACTTGTCCTGCATGGCCGTTCGAGCCGCGGACAGGCGATGACGCAATACACTGTCGGACACTCCAAGCACTGTCGATGCTTCGCGAGAAGACAGATCAAGAACGTCTCGCAAGACAAGCGCGGCCTGTTCATCTGCAGGCAAGGACCTGCCGACGCAGGTAAAGCAATAGGCAACATGCTGCTGAACGTCGTAGGAAAATTCCGGATCGGACATTGCTGTCATCACTTCACCTGACAGATCCTGCGAACTGGCACAAAGGTTCGCATAGGCAACCTGCGCTTCGGTTCGCCAACGTTTTTGAGTGCGTAAATGGTCAACGGCTGCGCGGGTGGCGATGGATGTCACCCAGGTTGAAAACAGCGATTTTTCTTCAAAGGTCGTGATGCGTGTCCAGGCCTTCGTTACGGTTTCCTGGAGAATGTCCTCACTGTCTTCCGGATGCCCTATCAGCCGCCGAACAATCCTGCGCAACTTGGGAAGTTCGGCGCTCAGTAGTTCCGTGAAAGCTTGCCTGTCACCTTTTTTTGCCTTTTTGATCAAGCTGTCACACATGACTCGGATCTCTTCTACAGGCGACGCCGCCGAATATTGCAGCAAACCCGAACAGTCCCAAGCCAGGCAATGCGTCGGTAATGGAAAGATAGCCCGGTAAGATGAGAAACAAAACGAGCCCCAGTTCAACCGCCGCAACCAGTATTGTGTTCAGCGTCAGCCCGACTTGGGAGTTTGACCAGTTGAATTTCAGCGCGACAAAAATGGATGTCAGCCCGCTGATTGCCAAAAGATAGGCGAAATAGGAAAGGATGCCGCCAGCAGCGGCAGGTAGAGCGGCACCGTCATGACCGTAGATCATGTAACCGGCTCCAGGTCCTGATGTGTGGGTGGTGATCAGAATGTAGGCTGCCCCGACAACATGAAGCAGTCCCCAAAGACAAAAGCCGATCGCACCAAATCTTGCGTATGACATCATGAAATCTCCAATTGGTTTCATGATGTTTGACGTTGGCAGCTTGAAACTCCGCCAACGCATTGATTTCATTTAATCCCCTGAAGAGGGTGGCTGGCGGAACTGGTGTTAATCCCCTGTTCCATAGGTATCGCGCCGTTTCACCCAGGCCTGCGCGTAAGGCAGGTCGTCTTCATGCCGGCCCAGATGGGTCAGATCCAGCAGATTGTAGGCCATGTTCAAGATGTCGAGGCCCCGCCCATAAGTGGAGTAGCTATGGGCGACACGACCATCTTCGAGCTTGATAAAGGAACTCACACCCGGCAACTCCTCGGTGCCCACGGGTTGGCCGGAATAGTTGTAGCCGCGTCCTGCCGGATCTTCTTTGCCGGGGAACGTCACTCCGAAATCGTTGTTGAAGCTGCTCCCCTGGGAAGAGACCCAGTCGAACGTCCAGCCCATACGTGTTCGGTAAGCTTCGAGTTTTTCCAAAGGTGCACTGGAGATTGAAATCAGTGCCGTGTCCCGGGCTGCCAAATGGACATCGAGCCGCTCGTAATTGTCCGCCCAGAAGGAGCAGCTCGGGCAGCCTTCCTCCCAATTCTCGCCGAACATGAAGTGATAGACAACGAGCTGTTTTTGCGATCCGAACAGGTCTGACAGGCTTTTTTGACCATCCCTTGTGTCAAAAACGTAGTCTTCATTCACGAGTACAAGCGGTAAGTCGCGGCGCGCAGCTGAAAGCCGGTCGCGCTCCCTGGTGAAAGCCTTTTCCTTTGCCAGTAGCGCCTTGCGTGCTTCAAGCCATTGGTCTCGATTGACGATCTGTGGTGATGACATTTTCATTCTCCCGGTATGTGTTCCATTTCCTTGACGAAATCAGAGAGGCGCTCGAAACATCCGTTCCAGCCGCCACCAACGCCGTGACGTGCGTCTTCGGTCTTGATGGCTTCATGAGAAAGCCTGACCTCAGTAGCCTTGCCTGCAGCCGTGAAAGTTACGGCAACCTTTGATGTGTCGGTCGTTTCGCGCGTGCCGTTGGCAAATTCCTTCACGTGACGCCAGCTGAATTCGAGCCGGTTGGGAGGGTCGATGACAAGATATTCACCCTCGAAGTGAATCTGCTTTTCGTCGGTTTTATCAATCACAAAGCACCATTTGCCGCCGATCTTCAGATCGATCTCGACCTGCTCAAGCGCGCCGGCTTTCGGAATGAACCAGCAGCTGACATCATTCGGATCGGTAAAGGCTCGAAAAACCCGCTCAGGAGCCGCCCTGAACAAACCCTCCACGATGATCGGATCCCGCCCCGGTTCCGACTTCAGAAACTCCTTGGCAGTCTGTTGGACAGTCATCTTTTTCAATCCTCTTTGGCAAGATGGCGGGCAAGGGCATCGAAGCGGTCAATCCAGAAGGCTTCATACTTCTGAAGCCAGTCTACGGCTTCCTTGATCGGGGCTCCTCGGAGCCGGCAATGCCTGGTTCGTCCGCGCTTTTCGACTTCGACCAGCCCGGCATCGGACAGGACCCGCAAGTGTTTGGAAACCGCCGTCAGCGACATGTCGAACGGCTCGGCAAGGTCGGAAAGTGTTGTTTCACCAGTTGCCAATCGCGAGACAATGGCACGCCGTGTGCCATCGCTAAGTGCAGAGAAGGTAGCGTCTAATTCGGGCATCTGAAGCGCAGTCATAAAGTGAACCTTTTGGTTGACTATCATCTAATTTCATTATAGTCAACTGATTGGTTGAGTAAAGGCGCGCTGAATGCCGAATGCTCAACAGGGTCAGCCCGGAGTATGTTGAGAGCGACCCGACAAAGGAGTGGATGAGATGAAGCTTTATGTAACCGACCTGTCTCCCAACAGCAGGCGCGTGATCGCTGCTGTCGGTCATCTTGGTTTCGATGGAGAGACCGAGATCCAGAAATACGACCTGATAAAAGGGGAGCACCGCTCAGATGAACTCAAGGCGGTCAATCCCAATCAAAAAGTGCCTGTTCTGGTCGATGGCGATTTCAGTCTCTGGGAAGCCAACCCGATCATGATCTACCTTGGCGAACGTGCGGGTGACGAGGCGTTTTGTCCGACAGACAGGCGTGGCCGCATTGAGGTGCTGCGCTGGATGTCCTGGGAAGTTCAACACTTCAATCGTGCTCTCGGAGACATTGTCTGGGAGACGGTCGCCAAGCAAGTGTTCGGCTTTGGTGCGCCCGACACTGCCAAGATTGAGGCCGGTCAGGAGAATTTCCGCAGGTTTGCTGAGGTCTTGGAAAACCACCTGGCGGATCGAAATTTCGTCCTTGGTGATGATTTGACGATCGCCGACTTTGCCGTGGGTAGCCATTCCGCCTTGGCAATGCATCCTCAATCCCAGGTGCCTCTAGAGGAATTTACGAGGGTCAACGCTTATCTTGAACGCCTCGAGGCCGTTCCGGCATGGGCTGCAACCGCTCCCAAGCCCCGCGCGGAAGCGGCGGAATAGCTCGCTTAAACGAACAGCCATTGCTGCAGTCAAGGCCAGCCTCTAGGCTGGCTTTGTCATGAGCCGTTCCTACCTGATCGCACTCTTTCTGGGCGTCGTCGCAGCATTTCTCCTCGGAATGAATTCCGTGTCCGTGCGCTTTTTGACTTCGGACATGCACGGGTTGCAGATTGCCGTCTTCCGACTTTGGATCGGATGTACAACGATCTTCGCTCTGCTAATGCTGTCAGGGTACAGGTTCAGGCTGTTTCCCTATGATCGGTATGAATGCCTGGCGATCGCCGGGTTTACGCTGAATTACATCACGTTTCACATTGGCCTTGAAAAGACCAGCGCAACCAACGCAATGGTGCTTGAAAACACAGCGCCGTTCTTTGTGCTTCTAATTCTTGTCGCGACGAAGGTTGAGCGTGTCAGATGGTCTGACGGCGTTGCCACCATGATGGCCCTGGCTGGCGTTTATCTGACAGTCCGGCAGGATCTGGAAGTCGGTGCCAACGGTCTTGAAGGTGATATCTGGGAGATAGGTGCGGGTATCAGCTGGGCAATGTTTATTGTCGGGAGCGCGGCATCCGTCAAAAAGACCCGGTCCAGCATGGATCGCATGGCGGTTTTGCTGAAAATCTTGCTGCCTTGCGGTCTGGTTCTGACGCCCTCGCTGTTCCTTTTTCCGCTCCAGGTGACAACAGTAGACATTTCCGTTCTCTTGGCACTCGGTGTCTTCTCGACAGCTCTTTGCTATTACCTTTGGTACGAGGCCATGTCCGAAGTTTCCACCGTCACGGCATCATTGTTGATCGCCTTATCCGTTGTGTTTGCATTCGTTGCTGCTTTCTTCCTATTGGGTGAGACCATTACGCTGGACATGTTGATTGGGGCCACCCTGATTGTCGTTGCCGTCGTTCTTCCGGGACTTGTTGATACAATTACGACCAATGCGAAAGCTGAGACACCTGATTAAAGGTTTGTGTTACCGGCCAGAGTTGCTGCGGCGGAGAAAAACCGCCGCAACGGCCTGGCGCTTTGGCCCCTTTACAGGCTCTGACCGCCGGAGACTTCGATACGCTGTCCGGTCATCCATGCCGTATCACCTGTAAGGATCGCAGCGACAGCGCCTCCGATGTCATCTGGCATTCCTGCTCGGCCCATGGCCGTCATGCCTGCGATCATATTGTTGAGCTCCGGAACATCCCTTACCGCGCCGCCGCCAAAGTCCGTTTCAATCGCACCTGGAGCGAGCGTGTTGACGGCAATGCTTCGCGGGCCGAGTTCCTTTGCGAGATATCGCGTCAGTGTTTCGACTGCGCCCTTCATTGTCGCGTAGGCCGCATATCCGGGCATTGTAAAGCGTGCAAGACCGGTGGAAATATTGAGGATCCTGCCACCGTCCGGCAGCATTGGCAGAAGCTCTTGGGTCAGAAAGAAGACGCCTTTGACGTGGACGTTCATGAGGTGGTCAAATTCATCCTCGGTGGTGTCCGCAAAGGATTTGTGGACACCAGTTCCTGCATTGTTGATCAGAATGTCAAACCCGTCACGCCGCCAGGTTTCCTTCAATGCGGCTCTCAGGTCCGAATGGAAATCCGCGAACGTCGATATGTCGCCTGTGTCCAGTTTAATTGCGACTGCGCGCTGACCGAGCGTTTCGATCTCTGCAACGGTTTCTTCCGCCGACACCTTGTTGGAATGGTAGGTCAGGACGCTGTCGATGCCATGCCGCGCCAGGTGCAAGGCCATGTTCCGGCCAAGGCCGCGGCTACCGCCGGTTATGAGGGCTATTTTCTTGCCATTGGTCATTTTTTGTCTCCAAACTGAGTTCACGGGACTTGATGACCCTGAGATAGCTTCTCATCGGTTGACGCACCTGCCGGTTTCTCCACAATACTTGCCTAATTCTCCTGAAGGCTATGGTAGCGTGATTGCCAGTTCGAAGTTTTGCGTTTATCCGCAATGAACCAGGAGAGTTTGATGCAGACAGACCAATTGACGCAAAATCTGGTTGATTTCGCTGATGAACGCAGGGCTGACGGCGAGCCATTCGACATCGGTATTCCCGGTGTTACTTTGGTGCGCCAACGGCATAAGACGCATGTTTATCCCGTCGTCTTCCACCCGATTTTCTGCCTGGTTCTCCAAGGCGCGAAACAAACATATGTCGGCGGCCGCACCGTCAGCTTTGCCAGTGGTCAATCGTTGATCGTCGGTTTGGATCTGCCGGCCGAATCCAGAGTGATCGAGGCAAGCTCCCAAAAGCCATATGTTGCATTGGCACTCGATCTGGACATGGTGTTGCTGCGAGAATTGTCCGGCGAAATAAACCTTCTGGAACAGGGAAACGAGAAAACTGTGGCGGTGACGAGTGGCAAGGCCGATGGTGCCATTGTCGATGCCATGAGGCGGCTGTTCGAACTGACGGAAATGCCGGAGGCAACAGCGGTGTTGGAACCCTTGATCAAAAGAGAAGTGCACTTTTGGCTGTTGAAGGCTGCGCATGGTGCGATCTTGAGGCAATTGGTCAGACGAGACAGTCGCGCTGCGCGCATTTCGACGGCTATTGCCAGGATCAAAAGGGAGTTCGCGACGGCCCTTCGAGTCGAGGATCTTGCACAGGATGCGGCCATGAGCGTTTCGGCATTTCACGCCGCGTTCAAGGATATCACCGGTACAACACCGCTGCAGTTCCAAAAGATGCTACGCCTCATGGAGGCAAGGCGTTTGCTGCAAAATGAAAAGCTGCCCGTCTCCAACACCGCGTTTCAGGTCGGGTATGAGAGCCCGACCCAGTTCAGCCGAGAGTATTCCCGGCAATTCGGGCAGACGCCCCGCGCTGACAAAGTCGGTTCTTCTGGAGTGTCAGTCCGTTAAAGGAACAACTCGCCGCGGGCGACGAGCGTAGCCTGGCCGCCAATTCGAACTGCGTGCATGTTGCCGCCATCAATATCGATTTCCAGATCGATCAAGGACGGGCGCCCCATTATGAACCCCTGTTCGATCCGGATATGGTGAGTGCCGCTTGGAAGGTCGTCGTAATAATCGACGACGCCGGCAAACGCAGCAGCAGCAGATCCGGTGGCAGGATCTTCCGGGATGCCCATGTCAGGTGCAAACAGGCGGGCCTGGAAGGCGCTGTCATGGGACCGGGTTTCGCGGCAATAAACATAGGCATCATTGTGCCCGTCCTTGCCGAAGCCTGCTTTCCACATGGATTGAACAGGTTTGGCACGCGCCAGCGCGTCAAGGTCCCGCACCGGTACGAAAGTGAAGGGCGGGCCTACGCGGAAACGGGAAGGGGAATGATTTTCGAAGCCGATATCCGTTGGCTCCAGGTTGAGCGCGGCGGCGATCAATTCCACATTGTGGGTGGGGCCAGCCGGTTCCGGCAGGCTTGGAACGTCAAATTCCGCGAAAGCTGCCGCATTTTCACGCAGGATCACCGCACAACGAACCGTGCCGATATTCTGTTTCAGAACGACAACCGCGTCCTGTTCGTTGGTTACCTCGCCAAATCGTTCCTTCGCCATCAAAATGGCGGTTCCGACGGTTGGGTGGCCAGCAAAGGGCAGTTCAAGCTTGGGCGTAAATATCCGCATGTTGGCGGAGTGTCCGGGATTTTCCGGTGGAAAGACGAATACTGTCTCCGACAGATTGAATTCGACTGCAATTTTTTGCATCTGCTCGTCACTGAGACCTTCGGAGTCCAGAACAACTGCCAGAGGATTGCCGGCAAGGCTTGTGTTGGTGAAGACATCCAAGATCGCGTAGCGACGGCTCATATTGTATTTCTCCCTAGAGACTCACCAGTCATCTGTTCCTGAGGTGAGCGGACTTTTGCATGTCTCAGCAAGTGCTGCCAGTGATTAGTGCTCATTCTTGGTGAACAAAGGGTTGCCTGGATCAGGCCGAATAAGGGGTTCATTCAGGCAGCAGGTGCTCTGCAAATGCACGTGCATAGGACACGACCGCAGGATCGTTCAAATCCGCTCGCTCGCGAATGATCCTGATATCTGCAAGTTCACGTTCTTCGGTGCTGTCCGAAAAGCGCATGATCGAATGACGCAGTTCTTCCGCAGACTGATCTAGATCGAAGACCCGTGCGATGGAAATGCGCGGTCCATCAAAGGCGATCAGAACCTCTCCAGCTGCGACGTCCTTTCCATTCAGGCCGGTTTCTTCTTCCAGTTCCCGATAAATTGCCCCCACGACATCCACCTTGCCTTCTGCTGAAAGGTCGGTCGGGTCGAGATTGCCGCCAGGTGGATAGATTGCACCTGCCGTCGCCGTGTGAGCAGCCATCACGCCAAACAGAAGAGCGCCGTCAGCCGATCTCAGGATGGCTGAGCCAAAGACGTTGTATGCAGAAGGGTCGGGTGCGCCCCAATCGCGCCAGGCAAGAAAGGCAGCATATGAACACTCTGTGCAGCTACCCTTGAATACGCCACCTTCAAAGGAATAATCGGTCAGTTTCAATGTGCGGCCGTTCCAAAGCAGGCCAATTCGCTTCTTTGCCTCTTCAAAGTGCTCGAAGATAGCGGTTTCATTTGCTTGTTCGAAGGCCCAATGATCAGGGGACAGACTTAGATCAACCCCTTGGACGGTATGCACCGGAGACTGCAGACACTTTTCCATCATAGGCACAGTGCGGCCAGGCGACATTTCACTTGGCCGTTTTGCGATGGTCGCAAAGCCTTGCCGCGCATAGAAAGCTTCGGAATGGGTGTCTGCTTCCAGGTAAAGTCTGGATAACCCGAGTGTGCGGGCACGGTCGTGTGCCCTGGTCAGCAATAAATCTCCAATTCCCTGGCGCTGGGCTTGCGGGGCAACAAAGAGATAGTCGATCAACAACGTGTCTTTGCCGTCCGCTGCGAGACCCGAAAAAGCAACCGCTCTGCCATCCCTTTCGGCGACAGTGACAAACTGACTGCTGATAGTCTCTTCGGTGATGAGCCAGTGTTTCCTGAACTCAGCCATTTTGTCATCCGGGTATCCCCAGGACGCTTTAGCGCTGTGCAAAATGTCGGTAAGTACCGAGGCATCGGCTCCGGTTGCGGGTCTGAGTTTTAAGGGCATGGCTGTCCGGTTGGTTGTCTACCCGACAGCCCTAGCCAGATATTGTGAACGTTACAAGGCAGCCGGATCCTTATCGGATAAACGTGCCGTTCTGAAGTTCGGCGACCGCCTGAACCAATTCGTCGCGTGTGTTCATCACAATCGGTCCGTGCCAAGCAACCGGCTCCTTGATTGGAGCGCCGGAGACCAGAAGGAAACGGATGCCTTCATCGCCTGCTTCAACGCAGATCTCATCGCCGCTGCCGAAAACAACCAACGACCGATTGCCGGTCTGATCCCGGATCTTGAGTTCTTCGCCTCCAAATTCCTTCTCAGTCAAAATTCCAAAGGGTTCCGACGCACCGTCAAAGGTTCCAGATCCTTCAAAGACATAGGCAAAGGTCTGTTTGTAAGTGTCTACCTTGAAACGTTTTTTTGTCCTGCAGGCACATGAATGTCGAGGTATTGCGGTTCTGCGGCGATGCCGTCAACCGGGCCGCGTTTGCCCCAGAACTCGCCGCAGATGATCCGCGCGGATGTGCCGTCGTCGTCAATGACAACCGGTATCTCCTTTGCCGCGACATCCTGATAGCGAGGTTCGGTCATTTTCAAAGACGAAGGCAAGTTGGCCCAGAGCTGAAAGCCGTGCATGCGGCCTTTGTCGTCGCCCTTGGGCATCTCCTGATGCATGATACCCCTGCCGGCAGTCATCCATTGGACGTCACCCGCACCGAGGTCACCGGTGTTGCCGAGACTGTCACCATGTTCGACAGTTCCGGCAAGAACATAGGTGATGGTCTCAATGCCTCTGTGCGGATGCCAGGGAAACCCTGCCAGATAGTCCTCAGGCCTTTCATTGCGGAAATCGTCCAGCAAAAGAAAAGGATCCAGCATTTCCGGATCCTGAAATCCGAAAACCCGCTCAAGCTTGACACCTGCGCCTTCCAGCGTCGACTGCGTTGCACCAATATGCGTGACTGGACGGACTGACATGACCAAACTTCCCGAATTGATTTTGTTCAGACCGAAAATAGAGACAATCGACCGAATTCCCATAGCCTGGCAACGAACGCAGTGTTCAAGTCTAGGAAACAGTACACTTGCCGGCTGAAGGAACTGCTGGGTATTTCGGGCAAGGGTGTGTCTATCGGACCGCCGGAATCAGATTTCGCGTCAGGGTTTTGATCTTTGATCCTTCTTTCCATTCGAGATTAAAGCATTTGTTCCAGCCGAAGGGATTGACAATGATTGCAGAAATGATGAGCGTACCTCAGAATTGGAGCAGAAGTTTCGGTGAGTGCACCGCTATAGCCTGTAGCGAATTTCAATCCGGCTGCTCGTTCAGCAAAGGGTGATTGAAAAACCATCGATTCAATCGCTCGCGCTCGGGCGCTTAGGCCAAATAGTGGAGGGATAATGCAGAAGTTCTCGCTCAATCCGGACTTTGTCCTGCAGGACGAAACATCTCTGCGTGAGCTGTTTCCCGCCACACACGATCTTGCCGTCCAAAAGTGCCAATCGACGCTCGACAAACATGCGCGAGACTTTATAGGCCGCTCGCCCTTCCTTTGTTTGGGAACGCAGGGACTGGACGGCAAAGCCGATGTCAGCCCTCGAGGTGACCCGGCTGGATTTGTGAAGATCCTGGATCAGGAAACACTGGCAATCCCCGATCGGCCAGGAAACAATCGCCTCGACAGTTTGAGCAATATTCTGGCAAACCCGAGTGTCGGTTTGCTGTTCATGATACCGGGTTTCGATGACACTTTGCGCGTCAATGGCACAGCCGATCTTGTTGTCGATCCCGAACTGCTCAAGGCCATGAGCATCAACGACCGCGCGCCTAAAGTTGCGATCGTGGTCAAGGTGACATCGGTCTTCATGCATTGTGCCAAGGCGTTCCGCAGATCGCATTTATGGGATCCGTCCAGGTTTCAGGACAGAGGCGAAATGCCGTCGCTGATCAACATCATAATGGACCAGACAACCGGAGCACCGGACGATGCTACGGATATGAAGGCCTTGGACGACAAATTGGAAGAAGACTACAAAAGGACGCTCTACTAACACCGGAATTGCAATTCAGTGCGGAGCTTCAAAGCCGTGTGAAACTCGGGTTGCACGCAATGAACACAACCAGTCAACGACAGTATTGAACGTCATGCGTGGATCGTCCGCAGAGGTCGATCATGGAACTAGATACCTTGCATCTTGCGGAGGCTCTGCCCACATGCGAGGGTGCTTCGTCTTTGGCCATCCGGTCAAAACTGAACTGTTCGATCCGGTTTAGGTCTTCATGTCACCAATACTCTCCGTCCGAGACCTGGAAAAAACCTATGAGGGTGGTTTCCAGGCACTTAAGTCCGTTTCGCTTGATATCAGCCAGGGCGAGGTCTTTGCATTGCTCGGGCCCAATGGTGCCGGAAAAACCACGTTGATCAGCACGATTTGCGGTCTCGTTCAGCCAACCGGAGGCAGTATCCATGTAGGCGGGCACGATGCGATCAAGGAGTACCGGGCTGCCCGACAATTGATCGGTCTGGTTCCACAGGAAATGCCGACCGCGCCATTCGAAATAGTTGGTGACACTGTTGCAATGAGTCGTGGTCTTTTTGGCCTGAAAAGAGACCCGGCGCTGATCGAGCGTATTTTGAAAGATCTGACGCTTTGGGACAAAAAAGACAATCCGATCATGGCGCTCTCCGGCGGCATGAAGCGACGGCTGCTCGTTGCCAAGGCCCTTGCGCATGAGCCCAAGATCCTTTTTCTCGACGAACCAACTGCGGGTGTCGATGTGGAGTTACGTCACGACATGTGGCGGATTGTCGGCGAGCTCAAGGAAAAGGGTGTCACGATTATCCTGACCACGCACTACATCGAAGAGGCTGAACAGATGGCCGAGCGGGTAGGGGTGATCAACAAGGGAGAAATCATCCTGGTCGAGGAAAAAGAGGAGTTGATGCGCAAGCTTGGTCGCAAACTGCTGAAACTCAGTCTTTCCGAACCCCTTGACGCAATACCTGAAGAACTCAAAGACTACGAACTCATTCTCGAAGATGACGGGACCAGTCTGACCTACACTTATGACACACACGCAGAACGCACGGGGATCACGTCGTTGTTGACGGATCTGGCGAGCGCCGGCGTAAGGTTTCAAGACTTGCAGACAGACCAGTCGTCACTGGAAGACATATTTGTCGGTCTGGTTAGAGAAAATCGGAACCAAGCATGATGACGGACTATTCTATCCGACGCGCGAAAGCTGAAGACCGGAACGCCCTGACAGATCTTTGCCTGCGCTCCAAGCAATCCAACGGTTATGACGATGATTTCATGGCGCAGTGTACCGAAGAACTGACGGTCCGGGACAGCTGGATAACCGGCACAGAGTTCTGGTTGGCCGAAGACATCACCGGAAAGCTTGCCGGCTGTATTCGTCTGTCTGTTGAAGAAGATGGGGCAAGCGGTGAACTTGAAACGTGTTTCATCGACCCGAGCTGGCAGGGAAAAGGTGTCGGGCGAGCGCTTTTTGATAAACTATATGCTCAGGCAAATTCGCTGAAGCTGGAACGCATTGGTCTGGATGCGGACCCCTTTGCGGAACCATTTTATGCGCGCATGGGCTTTAGAACCGTCGGGCGGACGCCGTCCGGGTCCATTCCCGGACGAACTTTGCCCAGGATGGAACTGGAGCTGCAGACAAGGCGGATCAGCGCATGAATTTTGAAGCCGTCAAGTCTATCTATTTTGCGGAAATGGCGCGGACCAAACGGACGGTCTTTCAAAGCGTCATCTCGCCAGTGATCTCTACGGTACTTTATTTCGTGGTCTTCGGAGCTGCTATCGGCTCTCGCATCACGGAGGTTGATGGTGTCAGCTACGGTGCCTTTATCGTGCCAGGCCTGATCATGTTGTCGCTCATGACGCAGAGCCTTTCAAACGCTTCCTTTGGCATCTATTTCCCGCGCTTTACCGGAACGATTTTTGAAGTGCTGTCAGCGCCTGTCTCTTTTCTGGAAATTACCGTCGCCTATGTTGGCGCCGCGGCAACCAAGTCAGTCATTGTCGGGTTGATCATTTTGATCACCGCCAACTTCTTTGTGGATCTTCAGATCCAGCACCCGATCTGGATGGTTGCCTTCTTCATTCTGACAGCGGTTACGTTCGCACTTCTCGGTTTCATAATCGGCATCTGGGCGGACAATTTCGAGAAGCTGCAGTTCGTACCACTGCTGATCGTGACGCCACTGGCTTTTCTTGGCGGAAGCTTTTATTCCATCAATATGCTGCCGGAGTTCTGGCAGAAAGTGACACTCATCAATCCGGTGGTCTATCTGATCTCCGGGTTCCGTTGGAGCTTTTACGGGCAGGCGGATGTCAGCCTTTGGCTGTCTTTGCTGGCAACCATGATTTTTCTAGGCGGCTCATTGGCCGTTGTACATTGGATATTCAAGACCGGTTACCGCCTGAAAGCCTAGGCAAAAGTGCGCCGGTCATGCGTGAGACAAACAATGCTCTGGTCTTCTTTCGTTAAAAAGACGTCCGTGGTCCTGCTGGCCGGCCTGCTCGCCGGCTGTCAAACCGCTCAAGGGCCGTCATCGCCGTCACCTGCAGCGAGCAATGCAGCATCGGCTTCTGTCCAGAGCGTCTCCTTACCCGTCGTCAGTTATGCACCGGCCACAGCCGTTGAACGTGGTTTTTCTGCGCTGGTGCTGAATGCGGCAACGGGTGAACAGCTTTATGATGTCGACGCCGATGCGCCGCGTTATCCCGCTTCGCTGACCAAGATGATGACGCTGTATCTGCTGTTCGAAGCAGTCTCCGACGGTCGTTACTCCCTGTCATCTCCGCTTGAAGTTTCGGCAAATGCCGCAGCGCAACCTCCCGCAAAGATCGGGCTGAAGGCGGGGTCAACGATAACCGTTCAACAGGCTGCCCGTGCGCTTGCCGTGAAGTCTGCCAATGATGTTGCCGTTGCTGTTGCAGAGAATATTGCAGGTAGTGAAGCGGCCTTCGCGCGGCAAATGACCCAGCAGGCACGTGCGCTTGGAATGGGAAAGACGCGTTTCGTCAATGCAACCGGGCTTCCGGATCCGGCACAGGTGACGAGCGCCCGCGACATGGCAAAACTCGGGCTCGCTCTCAAGCGACGGTTTCCGCAGTATTCCAGCTATTATCGCCAGAAATCCTTCACCTATAACGGCCGGTCGTTCAGAGCGACCAATAATCTGATTGGCAAGGTTCCAGGCGTCGACGGGTTGAAGACCGGATATATCCGAATGTCCGGCTACAACCTTGTCGCCACGGCAAGGAGAGCTGGAAAGCAATTGATCGTCGTGGTGATCGGCGGAAAAAGCGAAACAGCACGCGACCAGGAAGTGACCCGGCTGATCGAAGCCAATTTCTGACGTATCGGCGTCGAAAAATTTGGCAGGTCACAGCGTAAACTTGTCCTTTCGCAGGAGGTGAACTTCCTCTCGTCATTGCAAGATCCCTCCGTTTTCAAGAGGGACATGCACATGACTTTGGCTGAGCGATACGAGAAGGGTGCGGACCGGTGGGCTCCGACCCTTGAACGTCTGGGTTTCCCCGCTGCCTATCGTTTCCTGTTTTCCAGGCTTGGCCTGACATTGCACGACAAGGACGTTTGTGACGTCGGCACGGGCTGTGGGGATTTTGCGGCCGCCTTGTTCGAAGTATCCGGTCAGGCGAAGTCGCTGACATTGGTCGATCCCTCATTGACCATGTTGCAAAAGGCGCGCAAACGACTGAAATTTGCCGGACGTCAGGTGCAATCAATGCCGGTTCGGCTGGATGAACTCACCTTGCAGAAGACCCATGACCTGGTCCTCGGTGCCCACGTGCTGGAGCACCTTGATGATCCCGAACATGGGCTCAGACACTTCTACGATCTGCTGAAACCCGGTGGTCGTCTGGTCCTTTCGGTAAGCAAGCCACACCTTTGTCAATGGTTTATCTGGTTGCGGTGGCGACATCGCTGGTACCACGAAGATGACGTTTTTGATCTGCTCCAGCGCGCGGGTTTTCAATCCATCGAAGTGCATCGTTTTCCCAATGGTGTGCCGGCGCGCTGCAGTCATGCCTACTCGGCCTTTCGGGGTGTCAATCAGGACCTGTTTTCGAACCAAGCTTTGGAGAGTTGATCATGCTGGTAGCACTTGTCGATTTCACAGTGGATCCCTCGCAGCGGCAGGAGGCGCTGCATGTGTTGTTGAGTGAAGTTGCCACGGTAACCGCGATGCCGCAGTGTCGGACATTTAGACCCTATTGCGACCCGGCCAGCGAAAGTCATGTCGGCATCGTGCATGAATGGCAGGACGAGGCCGGATTTGAAGCATATCTCAAGTCCGAGGACTTTGCGAAAATCGGTGAAGTGCTCCGCCCGTTGATGACCTCGGCTCCGTCCAGCCGCCGCTATAGGGCAACGCCACTGGAAACGTGACATCTCCAGGCTTTCGCGCGCGCGACTTCGCGATAAGGTGGTTTGCATGACAGAGCTTCCAGCCTATTCCGTTGCACAGTGTTTTGGCCCGGCGCCGAAACAGCAATTCAAGTTTGACCGGCATTATCTGCTCTATTCCGTGAGCGGAGGACTGAGACTGGAAGCAGAAGGAACCATATGGTCTCAGCCCCCAGCAAGGGCGGCTCTCATCAGGGCAGACAAGCCGATCGAGATTTCCTTGCCCGTGAAGATTGAGTGCCGGTCGGTGCTCTTTGCAAAGGCGTTTGTTCCTGCGCCTCCAAATGTTCTGAGCGTGTTTGAAATGACACCGCTGGCGCGGGAACTGGTTTTGGAATGCGCGCAATGGGGCGAAACGGAAAGTAGTCTTTCGAGCTATGCGCAGGGGCTCTTTGGCACCCTTGCATCAGTCATATGGAAGCTTTCCGAAACACCGAGCCGCCTTTCCATGCCGGCACCAACGTCGGTAGCGGTCAGGCGTGTTCTGGATCGCACAGAGCAGTCTCTCGCAAACCCGCCGACTTTCGAGGAGCTGGCTGCTCTTGTCGCGATGAGCCCACGTACATTGGCCAGAAAACTGTCTGATGAACTTGGCATGACCTGGCGCCAGTGCCTCCAGAAACTGAGGATTATCGGCGCGGTGGAAGCCTTGTCGCAGACAGACCTGCCTGTGACGGAAATCGCTTTTGCCCAAGGCTACCAAAGTCTGTCGGCCTTCAACTCCGCCTTTCGGGAGCTGACCGGCAAGACGCCATCAGCATATCGTGCCAGTTTCAACGCGAGCCCATAGGGGCTCGAAAAAAGCCCCGCTGATATCAACGGGGCTTTCTCTTTGGCTGTCGATGGGGACTTGATTAGTTCTTGGTTTTGTCGACGAGCGCGTTGGACTTGATCCACGGCATCATGCCGCGCAGCTTTTCGCCAACTTCCTCGATCTGGTGCGCGTCGTTCAGACGACGTGTCGCCTTGAACTTGGCAGCGCCCGCACGGTATTCCTGCATCCACTCTGAAGTGAACTTGCCGTTCTGGATGTCTTCCAGAACACGCTTCATTTCCGCCTTGGTTTCAGCAGTCACGATGCGCGGTCCGGTGACATATTCACCCCATTCCGCCGTGTTGGAGATGGAGTAGTTCATGTTGGCGATACCGCCTTCGTAGATCAGGTCCACAATCAGTTTCACTTCATGCAGGCACTCGAAATAAGCCATTTCAGGTGCATAGCCTGCTTCGACCAGGGTTTCGAAACCGGCACGAATAAGTTCTACGAGACCACCGCACAAAACGGCCTGTTCGCCGAAGAGGTCAGTTTCGCACTCTTCCTTGAAGGTCGTCTCGATGATGCCGGAGCGGCCGCCGCCAACGCCACAGGCATAGGACAGACCAAGGTCTTGCGCATTGCCGGAAGCGTCCTGGTGGACTGCGATCAGGCACGGAACACCGCCGCCTTTTTCATATTCGCCGCGCACGGTGTGGCCAGGGCCCTTGGGAGCAACCATCAGGACGTCAACGGTGGATTTCGGCTCAATCAGGCCGAAGTGGACGTTGAGACCATGCGCAAACGCAATCGCGGCACCGTCGCGGATGTTGTCTGCAATGTGGTCGCGATAGATGTCTGCCTGGAGCTCATCCGGCGTTGCCATCATCATCAGGTCGGCCCAGGCAGCAGCTTCTGCCACTGTCATGACCTTGAAACCATCGGCTTCCGCTTTCAAAGCGGTTGTCGACCCGGCGCGCAATGCGACTGCAATCTCTTTTGCACCGCTGTCCTTGAGGTTCATCGCATGGGCACGGCCTTGTGAGCCGTAGCCGATGATGGCGACTTTTTTGGTTTTGATCAGATTGATATCTGCATCACGATCGTAATAAACGCGCATGGGTTCCTTTCTCCCGTTTGCATTCCGTTTGCTTGTTAAAGCCGGATTTTGATCCGGTCTTTGTCTTTTGAACGTGTTCTGACCGAGGTCGGAAGGCCGCTGTTTACGCTCCGAACAAACGATAAAAGCGGTCGACTGCCGTTTCGGCCTGAGTCCTGAGATCCTGCTCGTCGGGGCTTGCGGTCTCGCCGAGCAAAAGACGGATGTGAACATCGCGGATCGCCAGGCCATAAAGCACCTGGTATGCATCTTCCGCGCTGTCGAATTTTAGCAATCCGTGGCGCCTGCCGCTTTCCAGCATGGTGCGTGCACGCGATGAAATCATGTGTTTGCCGCGCACCAGCAGCAAATGGCCAAGTCGGTTTGAGTTGGTGTTGCTTTGGCCGATCGAAAGCCGGTTGAGCGCAAGCGATGTTTCGGAAAAGAGAACGCCGAGCAGTGCCTCGACGAAGGCGGATACGTGGGCGCGAAAGGTTTCCGCGTCAGCGGTTGCTCCTGCCTCTGAAGGGAATTGCACCTGGCTGGCCTGGAACGCGACAACAGCTGCCAGCAGGCCGTCTCTGTCACCGAACCACTTGTAAAGACTTTCCTTGGAGCAGCTTGCCGTCCGTGCCAACCCGGCGGTTGTCAGAGCCTTTTCGCCTCCGTCCACCAGCAGCGTCAGCGCGTGTTGCAACACGACCTGCTGGCGCGGCGAAAATTCTGGCGCGGCGTCCGGGCGGGATGTGGCAATGTCGTAGGCGGCTGCTGGCATGGGACTGAACGTGGCCTTCAGAGGCTCTTCCTGATAGAACTTGAATGAGAACCGTACGGTACGGTTCGGGTGAGGTTATGGCAAAGCCGACTTAATTGGTCAAGAGGGATTTTTGCCCACGGGATATTCAAGTTGGGTGGGAACCAGGCGGAGCGCCGTGTCGGGCGACCCAGAGGCCGGGAGTTGATCGCCGGCAGGTTCTCAAATCTCAAAGACGATGCTTTCGGCTTGTTCAGACGGCCCGTGTCTGAGGACTATTCACTTGCCACCTGTTTGAGCCAGGATACGACGAGCTCGGCTGTCGCCTTGTTTCGGCTCCTGTGCGACAGAACCGCGTGATAGGCATCTTTCGGGGTGAGCGGCGGTAATCCAGCCGGTGCCAGCAGCCCTTTTTCAGAATAGTCCCCTGTAATTGATCGCCAGCCCAGCATGATACCGTGCCCTGAAAGCGCGGCCTGTGCCGCCTGCACATAATTTGAAAATCGGAGACCCTTGGCCGAACCAGCAGCCTTTAGGCCGGTTCTGTTCAGGTAGTCTGGCCAGGAGACCCATCGCCGGTCGTCAGTCTCCACATGGATCAGGAAGGAAGAGGCGAGGCTGCCATCATCGGCTTTGATCCGTTCAAGGTATTCGGGCGCGCAAACTGGTTCGATTCGCTCTTCAAAAAGCAATTCCACTGCGCCATCACTCCAGGCACCGTCGCCGTAGCGCATGGCAATATCGACCCCCGGGCCGAGACGCGGCACTTCTTGCGAAGTTGATTGAACATTCACGGCAAGGTCGGGGTGGTCGAGGTAAAAGGCCTCCAATCGTGGCATCAGCCAATAGGTGGCAAAACCGATCGTGCAGGCGAGCGTGACCGCAGCGCTGGACGGGTCCGACAGTGCGCGTATGTCCTCAAGAGCGTCATTCAGTCTCTCTCTGTTTTCAACAACGGCATTCAAGAGGATTTCACCAGCTTCGGTAAATCCGGCCGGTCTTGTGCTTCGATCGAGCAATGATGTGCCGATATGATCTTCCAGTTGCTTCAACGACTGACTGACTGCAGACAGGGATACATTGAGCTCTCTTGCAGCCCGGCTGGGGCTGCCGGTTCGGTGAACTGTTTCGAAAACGTGCAACAGTCTGAGTGGTGGAAGTCGATCCATGTGCGTTTTATCTTAAGTTTCTGCTTAAATTAACTTGCGTTTTTATCACCTTTTCAAATCAATTCCTCAAGTGCATCTTTCCCAAAGCTCCGGGAGTTTCTGAGATTTTCAGCTACTCCCGTGGCCTGCACGATATGACAAGAATGATTAAGTTAAGGAGCTGTTGGGATGCTCGGGACCGGCGAAACCGGCGTGGTGCTGAAAGAGCGGGGCATGGATGTGCCGCTTGAAACCGGCGAGACCGCCTACTTCAATTATTTCTGGCTGCGAGACAATTGCCCCAGTTCCTTCGATCAAGAAACCCGGGAGCGGGCCTTTGATATTTTTGCTGAATCTGAAGCGCCATGCGCGTCTTCCGCAGCAATATCAGGGGGCGTTCTGGAAATTACCTGGGCTGGAGCAGGTCACGTCACACGGATGCCGCTGTCCTTGCTGGCAAGCTACGCCAAGGGTGAAAAGCGGGCAGATGTGGCAAAAGTGAGCCGAACCCCCTGGTTCGCTGATCACTATGACCATATGGCCCGCTTCTCCTACAGCCAGCTGACGGAAAGTGATACCGAGATCCGCTGTTGGGCAAAAGCCATGCTCACCGATGGCATCGCGCTTTTGACCGGTTTGCCTGATACGGATGCGGCTCTTCTCGACACAGCCAGCCTGATCGGTCATGTCCGGCCAAGTTATTTCGGTCAGGTTTTTGAGGTCAAAACCCATATCAAACCCACCAACCTTGCTTTCACCTCAAAAGCCTTGCCCTTGCACACGGACCTGCCGGACGAAGATTTAGCGCCAGGGATCCAGTTTCTTCACTGCCGTGCCAATACCGTTGAGGGCGGCAACAGTCTCTTTGTTGATGGGCTGGCGGTAGCGGAAGACTTTCGTCTTGCCCATCCAGAAGACTTTGAGTTGCTGGTTGCGACTGACGTGCCCTATTTCTGTGAGCACGAACGGTTCGACATGCGCTCCCGTCAGCATGTGATCGAACTCGATGAATATGGAAATGTTTCCGGCGTTACCATCAGCCAGCATCACGCCGACATGTTTGATCTGCCGCAGGAGGAACTTGACCGGTTTTACCCGGCTTTCTGCCGTTTCGGGCAGATGATGCGCCGTGAAAAATACCTCATGCAGTTCCGGTTGAATGCAGGCGAGTGTATCGTTTTCGACAATCACCGGATTGTACACGGCCGGGCGGCCTATTCAGCCAGCAGTGGGGACCGGCATTTGCGTGGGTGTTATACTGATCGCGGCGAATTGCGGTCTACCTTTCGGGTGCTTGAAGGTAAGAAGGAACGAACGGAATGAACGTTGTCACAGATGTCGATTTCGGCTGCGAGGCGCGCCAAAGCGAATTGGAACTGCGCGAAGACCTCGCGGCGGCTTTCCGCATGGCGGTCAGGTTCGGCTGGCACGAATCTGTTGGCAATCACTTCAGCGCCGCGGTGTCAGAGGACGGTTCAAAGTTTTTGATGAACCCGAAATGGCGGCATTTTTCCGAGGTGAAGGCAAGCGATCTTCTCCTTCTCGGTGCCAATGATGACACTGTCATGGAAGGACCCTATGCGCCGGATCCATCTGCCTGGTGCATTCACGGAACCGTTCACCGGATGAACCCGAAAGCCCGGGTGCTGTTTCACTGTCATCCGCCGAATGCGACGGCCCTTGCAACGCTTCAGGACCCGGGCATGAAGCCGATCGATCTCAACACCGCTCGATTTTTCGGCAAAGTGGCCATCGATCTGGGCTTTGGCGGTATGGCGGATGAGGCGGAAGAAGGACGCCGGATCGCACAAACACTTTCAGACAAACCTGTACTGATCATGGGAAACCACGGCATTTCCATTTCCGCAACGACCGTTCCAGAAGCGTTTGAGAGCCTCTATTTTTTCGAACGCGCTGCCGAGACTCTGTTGAAGGCATATGCAACAGGTCAGCCACTAGCTGTCATGTCAGACAATCTGGCAGCCAAGACTGCTGCTGAATGGGAGCCATATGTTGGAATGGGCTACGCTCATTTCGACTACTGGAAACGAGAATTGGATCGAACAGAACCTGACTACCGCGACTGATTTCCAAATATTTTCAATCTCTTGGCGTCGAAAGTATTGCCGCATCTCGGTACGGGATATCAAAAAAACACCGTGTAGTAGTCCCGTAATACCCACGCAAATCCTTTGCCTGTTAGCCTTTCCCCATCGTCATTTGCTGATGGAGGATGAAGCATGAGCGCGAAGAAGATCCTTATGATCACCGGAGATTTTACGGAAGACTATGAAACGATGGTGCCGTTTCAGACGCTGCTCGCAATGGGTTATACCGTTGACGCCGTTTGTCCCGGAAAGAAAGCCGGAGAAACGGTGGCCACGTGTATACATGATTTCGAAGGCGATCAGACCTACACGGAAAAACGGGGTCACAATTTCACCTTGAACGCAACCTTTGCGGACGTGGATGTTGCCGACTATGACGCGCTTTTGATACCGGGTGGCAGAGCTCCGGAGTATCTTCGCCTCGAGGCTGAGGTCATCGACGCCGTGAAGCATTTCATGGACGCGGCAAAACCGGTTGCTGCCATTTGTCATGGGGCACAGATCCTGACAGCTGCCAAAGTTGTTGAAGGCCGCACGGTATCGGCATACCCCGCATGCCGTCCGGAGGTGGAGCTTGCCGGAGCAATCTATGCCGATATTGCCATTGATGCCGCTGTGACGGATGGCAATCTGATCACGGCACCGGCCTGGCCGGCCCATCCTGCCTGGATGGCCCAGTTCCACGCGGTGCTAAGCGGTTCTTCGATTGGAACATTGGCTGCCTGATATCGACACAAGCAGACGTCCCGGACACGTCGACGTGAGACGTGTTTGGGATTTTGCATGCCAGGAAGTACTCTTGCCTGAAGCTCCCAAGAGGACTTGATTTGGAGTTTGCAAGGAGGCGTGCGCGTGGTGTCGGCCTTGAAAGCGTGCTTGCAAACCGAGCTGGAGGAAAACATGTGCAAACTCTTTATTGAAGCAGACCCGGCGCTTTGGGAAAGCAGCACCAAGTCCCTGCGCATTGACGGCATGGTGACATCAGTTCGCCTTGAAGCTTTCTTCTGGAGCGTTTTGGAGGAAATTGCTGCCAGGGATGACATGAATGTGGTTCAGCTCATCACCAAGCTGCATCACGAAAGCATTGATGCCGGTCATGACCTCGGCAACTTCACGAGTTTTCTGCGTGTCTGCTGTGGCCGCTATCTTGCCTTGCAGCTGTCCGGAGATGTTCCGACTGACAAACGTCTTCCGATCGCTGCACTGGATGCCGATGGCATTCTGGAAGCGGAAAGCGAAAGAGTTCACTGAAGTTCAGCCAAGACGGGCTTTTACTTCTTCTGCAATTGCCAGCGCGGCTGTCAGGCCGGGTGATTCAACACCGTAGAGCGCAACCAATCCATGAAGGCCATGCGTGTGTGATCCCTCTATTCTGAAATCTGCAGCCGGTTCCCCAGGACCGGCGATTTTCGGCCTTATGCCGGAATAATCTGACACCAGCGATCCGTCCGGAAGGTCAGGCCAATAGGAGCGGATGGCACTATAAAAACGGATGCCGCGTGCAGGGTCGACAACGTAGTCAAACTCTTCAACCCATTCCACATCAGGGCCGAAACGCGCTTGATGCTGCAAATCCAGCGTCAGATGAACCCCGAGCCCACCAGGCTCCGGAACCGGGTAAATCAACGTTGAAAATGGCGCTTTGCCCTGGAGTTTGAAGTAGTTGCCCTTGGCCAGATAAGCCTTGGGCGGCGTGGCCCCGGGAAACGCTTGCATCAGACCTGGTGCGCCATGCCCGGCGGAAACGATCAGCTCCCTGCAGGTGAGTGCATAGGTTGCCTTGTCGCCTGTTTCGATGTGAACGTGGTAGCCGCCAGCGAGCTGGGCCTCGATGCCGGTGACATTGGTGTTCAGGACCACCTGACCGCCATTTGCCTCCAGACCACCCTGCAGCGCCAACATGAAGGCATGGCTGTCTATGATGCCGGTGGATGGTGACCAGAGCGCCCCGGAGCAGTCGAGCGCCGGTTCCCGTTCATGCAATTCGTCGCGGTCGACAAAAACAAGATCGGATACACCGTTCTCCGCTGCCTTTTGTTTGATTTTCAGAAGCTCGTCGAGCTGTGCATCATGCGCGGCGACGATCAATTTGCCGATACGTTCGTGACCAACACCATTTTCCGCGCAGAACTCATAAAGCTGATGTTTTCCGTCGACACAAAGGCGCGCTTTCAGACTGCCGGCCGGGTAATAGATCCCCGCGTGAATGACTTCGGAATTTCGGGCACTGGTTTCAGATCCGATCAGGCCATGTCTTTCCAGCACCATGACTTCGCGGCCGGAAAGTGCCAGCGCGCGCGCTGAAGCAAGACCGACCGCGCCTGCGCCGATGATCAGAGTTTCAATATCTGTCATGACCGGTCCTGTTTTCCAAGGGGTACCCCGACGAACTGGCGGTTTTCAGTTGCTGATCGACCACTCCGGAAGGGCCTCCCGGCATGCAAGAAAGAAGCACCGCCGGGAGTAACGTCGATTCAGGAATGCTCCCGTTTATGTGCATTCCAGAGAGCAAAGAGCAGGGGTGTTGCAGGCGGCTAGCCCCACCATTTCTGCGGTTCGAATGAACCGGCAGCGTCTTCGATGACCTGGCCAACCTGGAACAGCGTGCTTTCGTCAAACGGCTTGCCGATCAATTGCAGACCGAGGGGCAGTCCGTCCTTGTCGACGCCGGCGGGAACGGAAATGCCCGGCAGCCCGGCCATGTTCACCGTCACCGTGAAAATGTCGTTCAGGTACATTTTCACCGGATCTGAGTGCAGGTCCTGATCCGCAACGCCGAATGCAGCAGACGGAGTGGCTGGTGTCAGAATCGCGTCGACACCGTTTGCCCAGGCAAGATCGAAATCGCGCTTGATCAGGGTGCGGACTTTTTGAGCCTTCAGATAATAGGCATCATAATAACCGGCAGACAGCACATAGGTGCCGATCAGCACGCGACGTTTCACTTCTTCGCCGAAACCCTCTGCGCGCGTATTTTCGTACATCTCGACAATATCGTTGCCGGGAACCCGCAGCCCGTAGCGGACACCGTCATAGCGGGCAAGGTTCGAAGAGGCTTCCGCTGGCGCGACGATGTAATAGGCCGGCAAGGCATATTTGGTGTGTGGCATGGTGATGTCGACGATCTCAGCACCGGCATCTTTCAACCAAGCGATGCCTTTCTGCCAAAGCTCTTCGATTTCATTCGGCATGCCGTCCATGCGGTACTCAGCAGGGATTCCGATCTTGAGACCTTTTACGGATTTGCCGATGGCGGCTTCATAGTCCGGCACTTCGACGTCGACCGAGGTGGTGTCCTTCGGGTCGACCGATGCCATGGTTTTCAAAAGAATTGCACTGTCACGCACCGTGTGTGCAATCGGACCGGCCTGATCGAGCGATGAGGCAAAGGCGACAACGCCCCAACGCGAGCAGCGGCCGTAGGTTGGTTTTATGCCGACCGTTCCGGTAAAGGCAGCAGGCTGACGGATGGAGCCGCCGGTGTCCGTGGCAGTCGCCCCCATGCAAAGACGTGCTGCGACAGCCGAAGCTGAACCACCCGAGGAGCCTCCCGGTACAAGATCCTGGTTGGATCCGTTTTTCCGCCACGGGTTGATCACGGGGCCGTAATAGGAGGTTTCGTTGGACGACCCCATGGCAAACTCATCCATATTGAGCTTGCCAAGCATGACCGCCCCGTCTGCCCAAAGGTTTGACGTGACCGTGGATTCGTAGGCAGGTTTGAAGCTGTCGAGGATATGGCTGCAGGCCTGAGTGTGGACACCTTCGGTCGCGAACAAGTCCTTGATGCCAAGCGGGATGCCTTCCAGAGCACCGCCTTCGCCTTTGCTGAGTTTCTCATCGGACGCCTTGGCCATATCTCGGGCTTTGTCTGCAGTAACGGCAACATATGCGTTGAGCTGGGCGTTGGCTGCCTCGATGTTGTTCAGGAATGCTTCGGTCAGTTCCTGCGAGGTATAGTCCTTGTTCTTCAGGCCCTCGCGGGCATCGGCAATCGTGAGTTTGGTCAGATCGGTCATGGATCAGGTCTCTTGGTGGGCCTTTGTCGGCCGGGAATAGAAAACGGAATAGGGACTTTCGGGATAGTCGAGCACGGGTCCGCATTCGACAAAACCGGCATTTTCGTAAAGCTGCCGGGCAGCATCGTAGTTGTGTCCAGTCTCAAGAACGAGTTCGGCAAAGCCTTCGTCGACAGCTCGTGCCATGACATGATGAAGGATCAGCCTGGCAAGCCCGAGCCTCCGGTAGCCGGGGCGGACATAGAAACGCTTAAGTTCACCGATGCCACCTGGATGGCGATGAAGCGCGCCGCAAGCTGCCGCCTTTTCGTCGACGCGAGCCACAAAGACGGTCGTTTCAGGACCAGCCATCTCATCAGCGGTCATGCTGTAGTTGGCTTCTTCCGGCGTCAACGATCCCAGCACGGCATTCAATTCGGTGATCATGTCCCTCATGTCAGATGACAAAGGGCTTTCCACCTCAATTTTGATGGCGTCAGGCGAGCTCATTCCGAATTTGGAGCCTCTTATTCGACGACTTTGGGAACCATGAAGAAATTGTCTTCAGAGGCCGGGGCGTTTAGCGTGATGTCTTTGGCCTTGTTGCCGTCGGTAATGCCATCGACACGCTTCTTCATGGTCTGCTCGACCACGGAAGTCAGCGGCTCGACACCGTCGATATTGACTTCGTCAAGCTGCTCGACAAAACCCAGAATGGCGTTCAGTTCGCCGGTCATTCTGGTCGCCTCATCTTCGCTCACCTTGATCCTTGCCAGGCGGGCAACTCTTTTTACCGTATCGGTATCAACTGACATGTTTTCCTCATCGGCTGTCGCCACAAAGTTCCAGTGTGCTCCTGCACATGAACGTGGCATTCCGGTCCTGTTTGCCGTCCTTCTGCCCTGAAAATCAAGCAGTCATGCTTGTTTCACGAAGACAATCTCACTATTACGGTTCCATTTGGTACCGTTTTGTTGAGTGAGGATCTTATGCAGGCAGATGTAGGTTCGCCAGCCGGTCGGCCACTCGACAGCAGGGTTTCGTCTGCATTGCTCGACGCGGCTCTTCGCGAGATTTCTGAACACGGCCTTGAAAAAACGACGATCGCCGAAATCGCAGCGCGTGCCCACACCAGTAAGCAAGCCATTTATCGAAGGTTTCGCGACAAGACGGACCTCGTCACAGCTGCGCTTCTGGAGGCTTTGCGCAAGTCGGTACCGCCTCCACCTCAACGTGTCAGCGTTGCGCAGGATCTTCAACAATGTCTTCAGCACACTGCCGCAGTGCTAACTCAAACGCCGCTTGGTTCCGCGCTTAGAGCGCTGGTTCCCTGTCACCGGGAGCCACGGCTTGCGGCCGTACTGGATGAAGCCGAGGCATCGCAAAGACTTGTACTGCGGCAAGTGTTGATTGCAACGCCTTTTGAAGCTGACATGGAGACCAGGATCGATCTGTTATTGGGCCTCATCTATTTTCGCCTCTTTTTGCGCGGCACTGACATTCATGATGACGACATTGAACGGGCGATCTATCTTGTACTCGGATTGATTGCGCCAAGAGAACCGATGCCACCTGGGAGATTGCCGGGACTTTGAGTTTGTCTACTCACATTTTGCTGTCATCTGGCTGGCAGTTCTGTGATCAAGGGTGATTGGCAATGAGCAGCGTCAAGGGGCATTTTCCGACCAGTGCGGTGCAGGAATGCGCCGCCCTCCCAATCGCCAAGGAGACGTCAATGCCGCTTTACACCTCCAAATCCGTTCTTCTGGGTCTGACGGCCCTGTTTTCAGCAGTGTCCTTCACAGCTTCTGCTGACGAGATCACCACGTTCACCAAAGGTGGTGCAGCCATCGGCGGTACCGATCCGGTTGCCTATTTCACCGAAGGCAAGCCGGTTGCAGGTTCTGACGAACATACGTTCACCTATGATGACGTGACCTGGAAATTCTCTTCTGCAGAAAACCGCGACAAGTTCGCTGCGGAACCGGCAAAATATGCACCGCAATATGGTGGGTTCTGTGCATTTGGTGCAGCCATGGGCTTCAAGGTGCCGGTCGTGCCGGAAGCCTGGTCGATCGTCGACGGCAAGCTCTACCTGAACAACTCCCTGAAAGTTCAGGAGCGTTTCGAACAGGATGTGCCCGGTCATATCAACAATGCGACCTTGAACTGGGAAATCATCAAGGAGAAAAAGCCGGAAGAGCTGAAGGAGCCGATCATCCGCAATTGATCGTGTTTCGTCCCGCAACAAGAAAGCCCGCCAGCCGGCGGGCTTTTTTATTGTTTCCAATTGCCAGACGGTGTGTTGAAGAAACTGCGATAGAAGCATCTTTAATTGGAAGTGGTTCAGTGCTATTTCTTGAGTATGAAACTCAACTTAAAAAGAGCAGTCATGGCACTTCGACCAAAACGCCGTCCAAGGTTTCTGACGGTCAAATCCGCATACTATCTGAGCCCCAACCTTATCAGGGTAACCTTTCAGGGACCCGAGCTGTCCGATTTTCCGACAGGGCACGAAGGGGCAAACTGCAAACTGGTCCTGCCGCGTGAAAATGAAAGCCGCGCGTCATTCGAGAAACACATTGGGGCTGAAAAAGCGGGCAAGAAGCTTCATCCGGTGCGGACTTATACCGTGCGCGCCTTCCGCGGTGACGAGCAGGAGTTGGACATCGACTTCGTTGCCCATGGCGACGAGGGACCTGCAACCAAATGGGCGCAGCAAGCCAGGGAGGGTTCCTTCCTGGGTTTCTTTGGACCAAGCCAGCCCAAGATCACATCGTTTTATGCAGACTGGTATCTTATTGCGGCAGACCTTTCGGCAATGCCTGTCGCAGAGGCAACGCTGGAAATGCTTCCCGCTGATGCCAGGGGTGTCGCACTTTTTGAAGTTCCCTCAAAAGACGACATCCGGGACGTGAGACTTCCTGCGGGAATTGAAGTTCACTGGCTGATTCAGGATGACGTTCACAGGCCCTCGACCGCGCAGATTGATTTTGTCAGGACGATGCACTGGCCTGAAGGAACTGTTCAAACTTGCATTGCGGGGGAAAGCTCTGTCATTCGGACCTTGAGAGATCACCTTCACAATGAACGCGGGCTGCCAAAGTCTGACACCTATATATCCGGCTACTGGAAGATCGGCCTGATTGAAGAGGAGCATCAGAAAATGAAAAGGGTGGAAGCAGCCTAACGCATCTACCTGCTGCCTGATATCGGTATCAGCGGCTTGCTGAAGCCAGTGCCGCACCGAAACCGACAAACAGGCCGCCGGTCACTCTGCGCACCCAACGAATGCGATTGGCCGAGGTCAGAAAGCGTCTCATGTGATTGCCGGCAAAGGCAATGACCGCGTGGTTGGCGAAGCACAGCAAGGCATATGTAAAGGACAGGATTGTTGTCTCCAACAGACTGAAGCCTTCTGCTTGCATAAATTGCGGAAACAGCGCGGTGATGACGAGGATGGCCTTCGGATTGGTCACAGACACCAGCAATGCTTCAAGGAAGAGTTTTAACGGCTTCTTGCGTTTGGCCGGCACAGTGTCGTGTATCTGGAAACTTGATTTGTCCCACAAGATCTTCAGGCCGAGATAGATCAGGTAAGCAGCGCCAACGAATTTCAAAACCGTGAAGGCGAGGGCCGACGTGGCCATCAGAGCGCCGAACCCCAAGGCAACCGCATAGCCGATGACAACCAGGCCGACGGCGTTTCCCGCTGCGGACGCGAGAGTGGCGTTGCGGCCAAAGCGCAGCGTGTTGGAAATTGCCAGCATGACACCTGGGCCGGGACTTATGGCAGGTAAGAGAGAAACGGCAACAAACACGAGCCATAAATCAATTGTCATCAGTCAATTTCCTCGAAAGGGCAGGACCGCTATCTGCGGCGGGTGAGGAGAAAATCAGGGTAGGAGGCGGCCGGTCTGAACCGCATCGGCCAGTAGGCTTTGGGCATATTCCCAAAGTCCGGGGAAAGGGGCAAGCCGGGGCTCTTTGGTTTTTCGCAAGACAGCAGCAGAAATGGGTTCGTGGGTGGGGTCATCAAGACCGGACGCAAACACAAGAACCATTGGATGAAGTGCATCCATGGCATTGGCGAATTTCGCTTCCCGCGTCTCGTTGGCTTCGAATTCGAGCCAAAGATTTCTGAACTCTTCGGCTTGACTATCAGGCAGCAGGGCAAACAACCTTTCGGACGCGCTCTGCTCCCAGATCTTGACCGCATCCACATTGTCTTCCGTGACCCAATGATCTCCGGCGTCGATCTCAACGATGTCATGCACCGTCAGCAGTTTGACAACATGGTCCAGGTTCGTGCCTTCGCTGGCGTGCTCCGTAAACGTCAGTGTCTGAAGTATGACGTGCCAGCAGTGCTCTGCCGTCGTTTCCCGCCGGCTTCCGGAGGAGAGCTGATTTAGACGTACAATTTCCTTGAGTTTGTCTGCCTCCAACAGGAACGCGACCTGTCGCGCCAGCGTATCGGGCATTCAAAGTTCTCCCATCGATTTGCGGAACCGGCGAACGCTTTCTGCAAAACCAAAAATGAGGGCATCAGCCGTGAAGCCATGGCCGATCGACATTTCGCGAATGAAGGGGGTGCGATCGATCAAAGCCGGGATATTTTCAACGGTCAGATCGTGTCCCGCGTTCACACCAAGCCCGCAGCCTTGTGCTGCCTCCGCCGTGGCTGCAATCTTTTCAAGCTCCTTGAGCGCGCGCACGGGGTCGTCATAGCAAGCGCCATAAGGACCCGTATAGATTTCAATCCGCTCTGCACCAAGGCGTGCGGCCTGTTCAGGAGCAGCTGGATCAGGATCGCAGAAGAGTGAAACGGTGACCGCCCATTCTCGTGCGGCAGCTATTGCTGTCTTGAGAGCTCTGGTGTCGTTTGTAAAATCCCAGCCGTGATCGGAAGTCGATTGGTTCGGATCGTCAGGAACGAACAACACCTGTTCAGGCCGGGCTTCTTCTACCAGCTGCATGAAATCCGCAGAAGGATATCCTTCCAGGCAAAGCTCCTTGTTCGGGAAACGGTCTTCGATCAGTTCCGCCAGATCGAAGACATCTGTTTTCCGGATATGCCGTTCATCCGGCCGGGGATGAACCGTTACGCCTTTTGCCCCGGCTTCCATGGCAATCGCGGCAAGTTCAGTAACGCTGGGCCATGGCAGATCCCTGCGATTGCGCAACATTGCGACGGCATTGACGTTGACTGAGAGGCGCGACACTGAAGACATGGTTCGTATTCCGGATAACGCGGCTGCGATCTTACTTGAAGAGATTGGGTTATCATCGCAACATTGTTTCAAAAGCTATTGATGTCAAACAGGAAATTGTCTCTAAGGACAATGTTTCAAGACGCTTCAAACAACTGATTATTTAATAAATACAGACCTCGTGACCGGATCATTCGACCGCAATTTCCGCAGATGCAGGTGGATGGCGAAAAGACACAGCGCCCAGACCGAAAAGGTCAACGGAAAGCGGAAAGTCCAGAGCGGCATATAGGCACCGATAAGCGTACCAGGCCCGGGAAAGAGGCACGTACCTGCAAGGCCTCCTGCCAGAGAGGGGAGAGCACGGCGGCAAGAACAGACAAGTACCATCCGTTTCGCCCCGGCCGCCCATACCAGCCGGAAAACACGAATCCGGCCCCCAATCCGCCGATGCCACCCAAAACTGCAGCCAGAAACGGGTCGATAAGCATCGTTCCCTGAGGTTCTTCCTGTTTGAGCATCCAGGCAACGCAATAGGCAACAATGAGGCCGGCGATTGCACACTCTAAAGTGCCTATCCAGCGCCGATTGTCGTTGCGGAACCAGAGCCAGGGTTGGAACGTGTCTTCGGTCATTTTCTTGCTCCCGGTTACAGACTGCAAGTCTGTCTACCCGGTGCTCTTTGAAACCGTTGGGAGAAAATCGGCAGTTTTTCTGCAATTGATCGCGGTTGACGAAAATGGATGCCAACAATTGACGCTGGAGGGTCAGGGTTGTTTTGCATTGGCCGGAGACAGCCAACCTTGATAGTGCACGAGGTCTCCAAACCATGGCAGCGAGATCTTCACGTCAAACCGGAAGCGTCCGTCCAGTTCAAATTCGCTGGCTTCACTGACGGGAAGGAGCCACAAGGGCAGCGGGACGCCAAACACCTTACCGCGTGAGACCGGATAGCAAAGCCTTGTTCCAGTTCGCGTCAGATCGATCTCAAATCGCATTGGTCCGAAGCGCTCATAAACATGGCCTTGTCCCAACCGGTCTCTAGGCGACAACACGGACTTGAAGATCTTTCCACCAAAGTTGCGTTGCCAGACTTCTTTGCCACCACGTCGTTCAATCGTTACTTCAACAGGTGTTCGTTCGCGTGCAGGGGGAAATCCAATGATGTTGCAAAGAATGTTGCCCAAGAAGGAACGGCCACGAGACACCTTGGCTTCACCAGTCCACCTATGCCGGTCAAATACGGTATGGAGTGCCTTAACTGACATTGGCAAAGAATTGAACTGATTGCCCAATGCCTCTTGGAACACGGTTGGTTTTGGGTCGGCAGCCTCAAAACAGGATACCTGAAGACCTGCTATGGCAGGTTCAATCTCCTTAAGTTCAATTTCGCCCAGGCAGGCACGCGCGCCCGGCGATACCTGACCATTCATCAGGCGCATACATAGAATTTCTGCAGCAAGTGCGGGCACTTGAGGTCCGTCGCCATCGTTGGCAATCAATGTCCAGCTTTTGCTCATTGGAGCGCCTTGAGGATTGAGACCGGACAGTTTGACCTCCATGCCGCCGCGATCGGACCCGAATGGTTTCAAAAAGTTCGCAGCAAGCTGGAGAAACCGGGCCATTGGAACCAGGGTACGAACGAGCTTCAGGCGAACTCCCCAGGACAGAAGCCAAAGCCCAAGGTGCATGACGGAAAGCTCCAATCCGGCCCGGAACAGCACAGTCCCGGCTCCAAAATGCTTTGGAAAGAGTGCAAGGTCGGGCGCGCCAATAAACGAAGACCAGCGCGGCGGAAGACCGTCTTCACCGGCTGGACCGATTTTTCGGCGTGAGAGACCTGACCAACCGGGGAGAGTTTCGATCTGTCCTGAACGGGTGACCGCAAGCGGATGGCCTGCTTGTGCCAGGATTGCCTGGATGACCGAAAGTCCTCTTGGAGCCTTGTTGCCGGGCAGCAGTGTGGTTTCGATGAGATCGATCCGTGAAAACGCAGGTCTCAAAGCTTCAACTGCTGTTGACGACAACGCGGGTACACTTGAAACGCCGGAGAGCAGAACAAGATCTCGCTTCTTGGCACTCTCGTCGAGGCAATCTATGCCCCTCGTGAACTCGGCGTCGTCGGAAAGGTCAAGATAGTGACTGCCTGCTTTGAGAGCGGCTTCGGCAACCCGATAATCGCCTCCTTGATAGGATTGAAATGGACCCGCAGCGTCGACAATCACGAAGGGCGATAGTTTTGCGAGACTGTTTTGAAAATCGCCTGCCGAGCTGTCCAGATGCACCGGTCTGCCGCCATGGATACGACAAAAATCTTCCGCTTTTTCAATGCTCCGTCCTGCGACAATGACATCAAACAGGTTTTTGCGCAGTAGAGCCGCGGCAAGTTTGCCACCGAACACGCCATAGCCGCCGAGGACAACGATCCTTTTTGGAGAGCCGGTTTCAGTCAATCAGCCTGTCTTTCAACTCTTTTGAGGGGAGGGGGCATGAACGGCGACCAAAACGATACCGGTTTTGTGCGATCCGGTCATAAAGCCAATTCCCAACACTGGTGGGTAGGAAATCAAAAACAGCCAGCAGCTTACATGGCCATCCTATGCTGCGCATGGCTGCGGCAAATGAAGCCATCTTTGTGTATGCCGTGCCGCCGACAATGACGATATTTGTCTCCATGAGATCGGCATCAAGGCCATATTTTTCGTAAATTGAGCGGCCGGTTTCAGAATGGGCGTCAACAAATCTGAAACCCGCGTTTTTGTCGTGTCTTGCCATAAAACGCGCAAACCCTGAGCAGACCAGGCATATGCCGTCAAAAACGATCAGATTGCCTTGTGGCACAAGCCCGTGGGTGGTCTCGTCGGATTGAACGCCGGATATCATGCTGCCCCTTGAGTACAGATTATGCGCGTCATAGTGCTCCGGTTCCCCGGTGTATCCGATCTGGCACAACGCCGCAGCGTTTTTCCTTCCGAAACCTGCTTGCCTCCCACGCCATTTCAGATTATTTGTAACGTAATAACATTACATTTTGGTTGGAGAGGCCATGTCAAATAAACGCTTGCCGGTTACTGTGCTCTCGGGATTTCTCGGAGCTGGAAAAACGACACTGCTCAATCGCGTGCTCAACAATCGCGAAGGTCTCAAGGTTGCGGTCATCGTCAATGACATGTCCGAAGTGAATATCGATGCGGATCTTGTGCGCGCTGGTGGTTCTGAGCTCAGCCAGACCGAAGAGACCCTGGTTGAAATGTCAAATGGGTGTATCTGCTGCACATTGCGCGATGACCTGCTGATTGAAGTCCAGCGTTTGGCATCAGAGGACAAATTTGACTATCTTCTGATTGAATCAACAGGCATTTCAGAACCCCTGCCGGTGGCGGCAACTTTCGAGTTTCGGGATGAAGCAGGGCAAAGCCTGTCCGATGTCGCCCGACTTGACACGATGGTTACAGTTGTCGATGCGGTCAATTTGTTGAATGACTTTTCAAGTCGCGACTTTCTGCGCGACAGAGGCGAGGTCCTGGGTGAAGAAGATGAACGCACACTCGTGCATCTTTTAACCGACCAGATCGAGTTTTCCGACGTTGTCGTTCTCAACAAGGTCAGCGCTGCGCGGCCGGAACAGGTTGATGCAGCCCGCAAGATCATCCGCAGCCTCAATGCCGATGCACAGATCCTTGAGACAGACTTTAGTGACATTCACCCCTCGGAAGTGCTCGATACGAAATTGTTCGACTTTCAGAAGGCACACGAACATCCCTTGTGGGCCAAGGAGCTTTATGGGTTCGCCGAACATATTCCCGAGACGGAGGAATACGGCGTCACATCCTACGTCTATTGGGCCCGTCGTCCTTTCGATCCCGCGAAAATCCATGCAGTGCTCAATAGCCCGCTTGAAGGTGTCATCCGGGCCAAAGGTCATTTCTGGGTTGCCACACGACCGGAATGGGTCGCGGAGTTCTCGCTGGCCGGTGCGCTTTCCAGCGTCAGCCCGATCGGAACCTGGTGGGCATCCGTTCCGCCGAGCCAGTGGCCCCAGGATCCGCGAGCACACGCCTACGCCAGGTCCAATTGGGTCGAGCCTTTCGGGGATCGGCGTCAGGAACTGGTTTTTATCGGCTCGGGTATCGACTGGCCGGAGATCAAATCAAGGCTGGATCAATGCCTTCTTGCCGAAAGTGCCGGTGAAGATCTGAGTGCCTTCCGGCAATTGCCGGATCCTTATCCGCGATGGCGCCGGGTGGAAGCAGCGGCATGAGTGTCTCAAAAGCGATTGGTAAAACGCCCTATCGGGTAGCGAGCGATGTCATGATCGGACGTGAGCCGGAGATCCTTGCTGATATCCATCTGCAGGGAGTGGCCGCGTCGATCTGGGCGAGGCCCTGCGATCCCGCGTTTGTGGACTGGGTCGATGGATTGCCGGTGGAATGCCTTCCGGAGTTGAGGACGGCAGTGCCGGTGCATCTGGCGGAGGCGGCTGCAATTGCAGCCTGTGAACAGGCAAAAATCCCCTCAAGCTCAGAACGCGACATGTTGACCGGTGATATTGCGGCACTCGCATTGATGCTGAGCAAAACGCTGAACGTCCGGCAGATGCGGATACGGCTGGACGTGTCAGACGAGATGATGTGCCCGAAGTTTCATATGGACAATGTTCCGGCGCGGTTGCTTTGCACTTACCGGGGGCCCGGCACCGACTATGTCCCGCAGGAAGATCTGTCTGAACCGTCACGCATCAGGAGTGTGAAACGCGGTGCGGTCGCCCTGTTTCGTGGCGGCGCATGGTCCGGTGAGGAGCGCACCGGGCTTTTGCACCGATCTCCCGCTGTCGATGAAAGCGTTGGAGCAAGACTGCTTCTCGTGATCGATCCTGTCGACTGAGAGCGACCCCGCCAATGGAGGCGGGGCCTCATCTGTTTTGCTTCTCAGACCCGGTTGAGCAACCTTGCCCTGATCGTGTTGGGCAGGCTGCGAATTTCTTCCAGGATTTCGACCGGCTGTTCGACCGGTGTGTCGACGTCCAGCACCACATAACCGATGTCCTGATGGGACTGCATGTGCTGGGAAAAGATGTTCAGGTTGTGCCGGGTAAAGAGGTCGTTCAAAGTTCTCATGGCACCGGGTGCATTGTGATGCACCTGAATGAAACGCGTCGCGTCCGAACCTCTTGAGAGCTGCACCTGAGGGAAGGAAACCGCACCAATGGTGGAGCCGACATCGGAGTATTCCACCAGTCGCTTGGAAACTTCTTCCCCGATCCGGTCCTGGGCTTCTTCCGTCGAGCCGCCAACATGGGGGGTCAGAATGACATTGTTCAGGCCGCGCAGCGGGGAAATGAACTCATCCTTGTTGGATTTCGGCTCGACCGGGAAAACGTCAATCGCAGCGCCGGCCAGATGGCCCGACTTCAGAGCGTCAGCAAGAGCATCGATATCGATCACCTGACCACGGGCGTTGTTGATCAGGAACGCGCCCTTTTTCATGGCAGCGATTTGTTCGGCCTTGAACATATTGCGTGTTCCAGGTGTATCGGGAACATGCAGGGACACAACGTCTGATTCACCAAGCAGCGCATCCAGACTATCGGTCGGTATGACGTTGCCATGCTGGAGTTTGTCGACCAGGTCAAAATAAATGACCCTGAGGCCCATGGCTTCAGCAAGGTTGGAAAGCTGTGTGCCGATATTGCCGTAGCCGACGATCCCGAGCGTCTTGCCGCGAATTTCGTGGGATCCGACCGCGCTTTTCAACCAGCGGCCCTCATGGGCTGCGGTCGATTTCGGGAAGACGCCGCGCATCAGCATGACGATCTCGGCAATCGTCAGCTCGGCGACTGATCGGGTGTTCGAAAATGGCGCGTTGAAGACCGGTATGCCACGGTTCAATGTGGCAGAAAGATCGACCTGGTTGGTGCCAACCGAAAAACAACCGACGGCGACAAGGCTCTTGGCTGCCTCGAGAACTTCTTCCGTGACCTGAGTTCGAGAGCGAATACCAAGGATCTGGACACCCTGCAGTTTCTCGATGAGGGCATCCTGCTCCAAGGCACCCGGCAGGACTTCCACATTGGTGTAGCCGTTCTTTTCAAGAACCGCGCGCGCTGTTGGCGAAATGCCTTCCAGCAGCAGCCAGCGGATCTGATTTTTCGGCCGGGAAAGACCATGAATCATGGGCGTTTTGCCTTCTCTTGTCCTGAAGTTGCCATGGGACCGAAGCAGCGTCTTCGATGGCATAAATTGCCGGTGTCGTATACGCGCTCGTTTGCGTCGCGTCTAGGTCGGCAAACGTCAATAAGAAGGATGTTCCGGACAAAATTTCCAGCTTCAGTTCAGCGGCGTTTCAAGGTCTGCGCGGAGCCTGGCCAGCAACTCGACAGCGCTTTCTGCATATTCGCCGATCCAGCGGTCATAGATGTCTCTGATCGGCAAAACATTGAGATGATTCCAGCGTTCGCGCCCCTTGCGCTGAACGATAATGAGATCGGCAGCTTCCAGAACGCGCATATGCTGCATCACCGTGCAGCGATCCAGCTCAGGGAAGGCGGAACAGAGTGTGCCTGTCGTTTGAGGACCACCCTTCAGGAGATCCAGCATCCTGCGTCTGCGCCTATCGGCCAGAGCCTTGAATATTCGGTCTGAATCATCGCTGCTTGACATGTTATAAAAATATAACATGATAACTCATGTTGCAAGACACACGAAGGCGAGTTGCCATGTCTGTTGTTCAAATCGACCTTGCAAAAAAGTGCCATGCACCTGCAGAGCGCCTTTGGAACATTCTCGTAAGCCCACGTCTCTGGTGGGGTGAGAGCGTTGTTCTGGACCTGGTTTCCGGCGGCAGGTTTTATGAGCCTTGGAAAGACGCAGCTGGTGAACACCATACCCACGGGCAGGTTCTTGAGATCCATGCGCCGAATTTCCTGTTGCTGAAATGGTGGGATGAAGACTGGTCATTTGAGACTGAAGTCAGCTTTCTGATCTCGGTTTTGAAAGCAGGGAGCCACATCAGGCTTGTTCACAGTGGGTGGCAGGCTGCGCCTGAAGCAGAGCAACGAGACCTGGTAAACGCGCACAGGCGAGGGTGGAGCTATCACCTTGAAAACCTGGTGACCTTTGCCAGCAAAAACTGAAGTGGTGAAGGGAGAATAAGACCATGTTGTCGTTCAACGTATCCGGCCGGATTTCCAAACCGGTGTCTGACGTTTTTGAGGCCGTCGTCAATCCAGGCCGTTTGTCAGGCTATTTCACCACTGGCGGCGCTGAGGGGCGCATAGAGCCGGGTGCAACTGTCTTGTGGAGCTTTGCCGAATTTCCCGGTCAATTTCCAGTCAGGGTGAGTGAAGTCATCAAAGATCGGAAAATTGTTCTTCACTGGGCGTCTGATGAACAGGCTGACGGCGAAGACCAGGGCGAAACCACGGTTACAATGGAATTCAGCGAACTTGATGATGGCAGGACACTTATAACCATCAGCGAGGAAGGCTGGGGTGAAACTGCCAAAGGCAGCAAGGCGTCCTACGGGAACTGCGAGGGTTGGACGCAAATGCTGTGTTGTCTGAAGGCCTTTGTGGAGCACGGCATAAATCTGCGCGATGGCTATTACGCGTAAGAAACCTGCCGTCCGCGAAGGAAACCGTTAGCTGGTGACAGCAGGCGGAGGCAGGGTGGCGAGACGTTTGGCAGTCGCTTCGATGTCGGCATCGTTGTACCCAAGACCGAGGTCTTCACGCATAAATCTGGAAAGGTCGCTTGAGGTTAAAATGGTGCGTGACGCCTTGACCCCGTTTGACGTAAAGCCTGCAAGGCCATTTTGAAAGCTGATCCATCCGTCATCGGTCAACCGGTAGAACTTGATGGAAGACGAAAAGGAAATCTCCGGCCATTTGGCGCAAAGGTAGTTGGCAGCCTGCACGTCAACCTGCTTGGGTGACACCCGGTCGAACCCATAAAGCGACACCCAGCCTGCGGCGGTCTTTCGCTCAAGAACTTCTTCGTTTTCAGCAGCGTCAAACCGTATACGGTAAGTCTGGTCCCGGACGGGTTGCTCCTCGCTTGTAGAGAGGTTGATCGGTTCAGCCGGTGCCTGGCCGCCAAAGCCGGCATCCAGCAGCCAGTCGGCTCCATCCATTTCAACGATATGCGCCTGATGTGAGCGAACGCCGCCTTCTTCAGCGCCCATTCGGACCCGGGCAAGCACCCGTTGACTGGGAAGGCCGAGGGCTGAAAGGGCCCTGTCCAGCAAGGCATTCAACTCGAAACAATAGCCGCCTTTGCGGTCCAGCACGAGTTTTTGCCAGAGGGTTTCGTCGTCAAGATCTGGCACCCGTCCCAGGAAAGGCAAAACGTTTTCAAATGGAATGGAAGCGATCTGGGCCGCTTGAAGCTTCCTCAAGCCTTCAAGAGTGCTCGGGTGCTCGTGAAGACCTATTCGGGCGAGATAGGTTGAAAGATCAAAAGGCATGAACACTCCAAAAAGAAGCAGGCCAGCTGCATATAGGCAGCCGGCCTTTCTACTTAAAGCTCTTGGATTTTGGTGCCAGAGGTCAGAGCCCCTCAGGACCACGCTGGACGGCAGCGACACCTGTGCGGGAGACTTCAACCAGGCCAAGCGGTTTCATGATGGCGATGAACTGCTCGATCTTGGACGTGCGTCCCGTGATCTCGAAGACGAAATGATCCGTGGTCGCGTCGATCACGGTTGCCCGGAAGGCATCGCCGAGGCGCAGTGCTTCAAGCCGCTTGTCGCCGTCACCAACAACTTTTACCAAAGCGAGTTCGCGTTCCAGGGGCTTGTCCTGGTTGGCCCGGCGGGCGCGCACCGTCAAGTCGGTCACCCGGTGTACAGGCACCAGGCGATCGAGCTGATGACGGATCTGCTCGATGATCATCGGTGTTCCCGTCGTCACGATTGTGATCCGCGAAAGATGCTTTTCGTGCTCGGTTTCCGACACGGTCAGACTGTCGATATTGTAGCCCCGGCCGGAGAAGAGGCCAATCACGCGGGCGAGCACGCCCGGCTCGTTGTCGACGAGAAGCGATAGCGTGTGGGTTTCGATCTCATTGCTGACTTCCGCTAGGAAATAGGCGGAAGGCGCATCTACATTCTGTGCGTTCATGTTTAAAAATCCTTTGCCTGGCCGCCTTAGACGAGAGACTTGCCTTCAGCACTGATTGCGTTGGCAACTGCTTCGTCGTTGGCTTCGTCCGGCAGCAGCATTTCATTGTGGGCCTTGCCCGAGGGGATCATCGGGAAGCAATTGGCGAGATTGGCGACGCGGCAGTCAAAAAGGACCGGTTTGTCGATGGCGATCATTTCCTCGATGGCACCGTCCAGGTCAGCCGGTTTTTCCACCCGGAAACCAACGCCGCCATAAGCTTCCGCCAGTTTTACGAAGTCGGGCAGGCTGTCGGTGTAGGAATGGGACAAGCGGTTGCCGTGCAGCAGCTGCTGCCACTGCCGCACCATGCCCATATACTGGTTGTTCAGGATGAACGCCTTGACCGGAAGGCCGTATTGAACAGCGGTCGACATCTCCTGAATGTTCATCAGGATCGAGGCATCACCGGCAATGTCCACACAAAGCGCATCGCGGTGGGCAACCTGAGCGCCAATGGCGGCAGGCAGGCCGTAGCCCATTGTTCCGAGCCCGCCGGACGTGAGCCAGCGGTTTGGCTCTTCGAAACCGTAAAACTGGGCCGCCCACATCTGATGCTGGCCAACTTCAGTGGAGATGAAGGTCTTGCGGTGCTTGGTCAGTTCATAAAGCCGCTGGATTGCGTGCTGCGGCATGATCACATCTGAATTGGGCTTATAGGCAAGTGAATTGCGGGCCCGCCATGCATCGATCTGCTCCCACCAGGCTTTCATTGCGCTTTCATCCGCCTTCATGGACGAAGAGCGCCAGATGCGTACCATATCTTCAAGCACATGACCGACGTCGCCAATGATCGGCAGATCGACATTGATGGTCTTGTTGATCGAAGAGGGGTCGATATCGATATGGATCTTGCGTGAATTCGGCGAAAAGGCATCGGTGCGCCCGGTGATGCGGTCGTCGAAACGTGCGCCGATGCACACCATCAGATCGCAGTCATGCATCGTCATGTTGGCTTCAAACGTACCATGCATGCCCAGCATACCGAGCCAGTTGTCTCCAGAAGCCGGATATGCGCCCAAGCCCATCAGTGTCGATGTGATCGGGAAGCCGGTCAGCGAAACCAGTTCACGCAGCAGTTGGCAGGCTTGCGTGCCGGAATTGATCACCCCGCCGCCCGTATAAAGGATCGGTTTCTTCGCAGCAGCCATCAATTCAACTGCATGGCGGATGCTGGCGGCATCCCCCTTGACCTGCGGTCGGTAGCTCTTGTGGGCGGCTGCGGGGTTTGGCGTCGGCCCCTGATACGTTCCGGTCGCGAATTGTACGTCTTTGGGGACATCGACAACAACCGGACCGGGACGGCCGGAGGTCGCGACGTAAAACGCCTCGTGCAGAACGCGGGCCAGATCTTCGACGTCGCGTACGAGCCAATTGTGCTTGGTGCAGGGACGGGTTATGCCGACTGTATCGCATTCCTGAAAGGCATCGTTGCCGATGAGGTGGGTCGGCACCTGCCCGGAAATGCAAACGAGCGGAATGCTGTCGAGCATCGCATCGGTCAGCGCGGTCACCATGTTGGTCGCACCTGGGCCGGACGTGACCAGCGCAACGCCCGGTTTGCCGGTGGAGCGGGCATATCCTTCGGCCGCGTGGCCAGCGCCCTGCTCATGGCGCACAAGAATGTGCTCAAGGCCTTCCTGCTGAACGATCTCGTCATAGATGGGAAGCACTGCACCGCCCGGGTAGCCGAAGATCGTGTCAACTCCCTGGTCTTTCAGCGCCTGTATGACCATTTCGGCGCCGGTCATTTCCCGTGTCATTCGTTCTCGTCCTCAATTCAAGCACCTGAAATAGTCAGGTTTTGGCTCGTCAGTTCTTGTTGTTTCCTCATTCGCATGCGGCGTCAAAGGTCCGGTTGGTGTCTAGGAAGAAGCGCGGTCAGGAGGCGGGTACAAAAAAAGGCCCCTTGGGGAGCCTTGGTCGCGCGCCATACTGTCCGTCCGGGATTATCCCGCCGCGGAGGCGCGCTTTCCTACCACTACTAGAATGAGCGACATCATCATGTCGTCCCGGTCCTTTGATGCTTGCGGGCGTTTGAGGCCCGGTTTTGGACAGTGTGGCACCTTTTCGTACCGCCTTGATCAATCGGCCTCTTTCAGCCTCTGGATCCATGACACAAGCCAGGCTGTCCGCCCGGTCTTGATGCGCTGCACCCTAGTGAGGCGGATTTGGCGGGTCAAGCCCCAATTTCGATTATTGCGCTAAAGATCGCAGATGTTTTTGAATGTTACGGGAAGCGTCCGGTCAGATTGCAATCTTTGCTCAAAGTTTCCTGGAGCCTGATCCCGTCATGTCTCTGTCGCCCATTCTTCAAAAAAGTGTCTCAACTTCCATTGCTTTGATGCAGCACGCCCTATATACAGCCCATCTCCTTGCGAGCCGCACTTATGTGGTGAACGCGACGATGGGTGTGTAGCTCAGTTGGTAGAGCAGCTGACTCTTAATCAGCGGGTCTGGGGTTCGAGCCCCCACTCACCCACCAAATCTTTCTTATTGAAAAGAAAAGAATTTTCACGACAAAGCGCAATTTGTGCGCCGTGAACAAAGTGGAAATATCCGATTAGTTCCGATATAAATCCGATGTCGGATCGGATGCTCTGTTCCTGTTCTGTCTGAATTGGTGCCTCGCAAAGGAGCCGGAACGGTGCAGGACGAAAGGTTTAAGGTCCGCAAGTACCAGATTGACAAGATGTCTCTGTGCACCGATTGCGATCAAGAGTGGTGGGGCTCTGACTGTGAAGCGAAGGCCAAAAAGCACGCACTTGAAACCGGCCACATCACCACGCTTCACATCACAATGGATGTAGCGCGTTTCGAAAAAGAAACAGATTCATAAGGAGCGAAGACATGTCGGGTTGGCTCATCAAAGGCTTCGACGGCCTAAACAAGATCTTTGAAAAAGAGATCCCAGGATACTCACAAGACGAGGTTTTGGTGATCCTTCAACGCCTGTACTGCCGGTCATTGTCTCATGACGAAATAGTTCGCGCGTCTTTGCGAAAGAGGAATAAAGCGCGCGTTGGTCATCTTGACCGCATTGGATCTGGCGAACCCATAACCGTGGGGGAAAATCCGATATTCCTTGCGGAAAAACTGTGACTCATAAGGAGCCGAACGCGGTGCAAAGGCGAGACAAAAACTCTTCCGGGCTAGATTCCGAGCAACGGCTATTGATCAAGATGCTGTACGGTTTCGGATTGATCGGTTTTGTCATTTTAGTCGGCGTTTCGTTCGTCTTGTACAGAACGATTGTGTGACTCATAGGGAGCCGGAACAGTGGCTAATGACCCGGATGAAGAGCATGAGGAAGCATACCGCCTGTGTTCTGGGCTCTATGGGAAATGCCTCTGTCAATCGCGTCGAGATGGTCCGTGCGACTGGATGGCCAATGAAGTCATGAACGGTACGACAGTGGCAGATGCTGAGCGCGAAATGATCGTCTGCCGAGATGTTATGAACGAAGAACCTTGGTGAAATAAAGGAGCGGCTGTACTCGCAAAAATGAAACGTGACTCATAAGGAGCCGGGCGTACCGGCTCCCAAACGAATTCGATCGCTTCTTCAATGCTGACTTAGTTTGCGCAGAAGTAAATAATACCAGTAGGTTGCTCAGTAGTTACTTTGGAGAGACTTACGCCACCTTGGTAACCGCACCACTCTGAAGTATTGGCGCATGCATTGTCAGGTTGCCCGTTGTTCCTATCCGTGAAGCAAACTGCAATGTTGCCAATCTCTCCATTTGAGGAGCAGTGTTCTTTTTCGGAACCGGCCCTTTCGAACAGGTGGAATAGCCATCACTATAACTACCGGGGTGCCCAATTCCGTGCCATTCCGGTGCCGCAATTCCAGCGGTTGAAGATAGAATCAAAAAAACGACAGCGGAAAAATGTGAAAATAACTTCATTCTGTCCTCCCATTTCCAATATTTGTATTAAAAGTAGTTCAATAGCTGTACGCAACCAAAAACTGCGTTCTGTCAGGCTGGCTTGATTTTGGTATTGAATAAACAATTAGACCCACAAGGAGCGGACATGCGGCCTGACTATTCCAGGCAATACCAACCACTAAAACCAGAATATCCGATCAACCCATGGCTGTTGGGTATTGGAGTATTCTTTGTTGCGATGATCTTGTTGAACATCTTCTTTGGTTTACCTCCTGTTTGCCGCGACGGTTGGCACTCTTCATCCATCGGGTCACGAGGGGCATGTTCCCATCATGGTGGTGTCGTTTCTCAAAATGGTTGGATTTTCTGGGCGAGTGCTGTGATAAGCGCCGCCGCAGTTTTTCTGATGGATGCCAGAGCGAAGGCCGTCGCTAGAGCCAAAGAACTTGTACGCTTGAAGCGATTTGACGACTATCCGGTGCCAGATGGTTACGATGCTAAAGAATACAGAGATCTTCTGGCTGTCGGTTTTTCTGACCTCGAAACACAGAAGATTATCGCTGCACGCCGTCCCAAGAACGCCAGTGCCAGAGAAGCTAGACCAGAAACTAAGCGTGACTCATAAGGAGCGTTTCAAAGTGGTGTCATTTAACTTTAGCTTCATTGGTTTTGAGTTTCAGCAAACCATCCAGGCGCTTAAGACCGCGTACCTAGCAGCTGAAACGAGTTTAACTAAACAAGTAGCTGATACCGAGAAAGCGCTAGAAGAATATGTTCAAGGCAACGAATTTATTGGTGAGATTGTAAATGACGTCGTCGCTTGGGAACAAAGTCAAATTCTTGAGTGCGAAATACAAAGTTTAAAACAGGCAATTATGGACCTGCGAGATCTCGTTCGTTCCAGCAATTTATCATGCTTGGGAGCGCACGCTAAAGAAGGCAGATACAGGTGGAGGTGGCTACCAAGAACGCGCACGTAACCTAGGCTGGGACGTGCATGAACGTATTGAGGAGTCCGGCTGCTTTGCAACACGATCAAGCACAACAGCGAGCAGGCAGGGAAAGACCTAGCCGATAATTGGCCTGATGTACTCAAAGTCAATGGGAAAGATTGGTACTCGCGGATATCGCTTCAAAAAACGCAAATGGAAGAGATCTTCGAGGTCGTTTTAAAATCAGGACCTAAAAACCTGCTGGTGAAGTAGCATCAATCAATACCGGCTTGATTAAATTAAATTTGGAAAAACATGCTCAAACTGAGGAGCCGATGCACGATGATAGAAGTCGTAAGTCAGGGAAAAACGGTTGATAAATGAGTAAAAAAGATTCTATCCACCGTGGCGCAATAGCCCTTTTTACACTGTGGGTCGTTTACCTCTCAGCGGGGATGTATGACAGCGCTTCAAAATTCGCATTTGGCGCTACTTTCTTTCTGATATTGGCAACTGTGTACTGGTTGATCATGTTGCTGAAAACTCGAAACCTGAGACATGAAATCGTGTCGAAGGAGCGTGACTCCTAAGGAGCCGACATGTCGGACAAGCCGGAAATACCTGCGCACGTACAGCGATACAAACAGAACTTAGAATTCTCCATGGATGCCCTAAAGCAAGCTCTTGAAGATGCGCGTGCACCCGGTGCTACATACGGCTATGTTCGCGTGGATCCCGATGGTTGTTTTGAACGAATAGATCCTAGTCGAGTTCGAGTTGAGCCTGAAACACCAAGAGGTGACGATGGCTGCCAGGATAGTGACTCATAAGGAGTGAACCAGATGCCATATGAACCGGGGATGTCAGTTCAGCACGACCAGTTAAATTCAAAGGCGATCGTTACGTTTCGCGGAGAGAGGGTCGAACTCCCGCTGCGCGAGAATACATCTGCCGAAGCAACACGTGTTGGCGAGGTATATTGCAGAAAACGTGGCTGGTCAGGATAGGAGCGGATTAAACCGAATGGCATCTTTGGTTTGATCCGTTTCAGCAAATTATACCGAACTACAATGGAGCGGGTCATGGCCAAGAAAGCTTCAAAGAAAGCATTGTTTGCTGCTTTAGCGATGGGTATTTCGTCATCTGGATTTGCAAGTGAATGGCAAGCGGTTCCAGGCTCAAGTTCTGCAGCACTTGGAGCCGGAGAAGGTATATTGATTTCTTCAAACGGCCTAAGTTGGCCAGACGGTCGACAAGCTATAGTAACTTTCTGGCGTATAAAAGATAGTTATCCAGTCATTCGCTGCATTGCATATTTTAACGCTGACATGCAGTTCACTGGCGAGACGTGTACCATTTCCCGAGATCGATATTAATTAGTGTTAAATCACTCATGAATGCGCAAATTTTTTAGTACGTAAGTGACTCATAAGGAGTCTTTGATTAATGCCAAGGTTGATTTGTTCAATTGCACCAGCAATGTTTTTGTTTGTTCTGGGAGCGACTTGGCCAGCCTATGTTCAGGCATGTGCTGACGGCCCGGACTATTATGATGTCACAGATGTTTTGGAAAACGATCATCTGAACGTGCGCTCTGGGCCGGGAACCGGTTTTGGGGTTGTTGGCGTTCTGCCACCGAACGCAACAGCTCTGGAGAATCTTGATCAAGTCCCTATTACGTGTGACGACGCCTCTAATCTCAATCAATTTGAGCGCGGCAATTACTGGACTAAGATCGCCTGGAAGAGCGGCAACGCTCTCATTGTTGGTTGGGTAAAGACCAAATTTTTGACCGAGTAATTTACGCCACTATCGACACCCGCGATGCAGGCGGCTGTTTGTGTTTCGAAGGTAGGGGACGATGGTTTCAAAGGCAAATAAAGCAAGTTTACTTGTCCTCTTGTTGCTTCTTCTGTCCTGGGTCTGGACCTCGACAGGTGGGCTGCCTGCTAGCAACGATATGAGGCAACCGGGTTTTACCTACGCGTGTGATATGATTTGGATTTATCAGTGTTTCTTTTAGGGAGCGGCTGAGAAAATGTCGAAAAAACTATTGGTCGCAAGCGTTGCCTTTCTTTCTTGCAACTTTGTTGCACACGCTGACGACGCCGCTTTCAATACGGGGAAAATCTCCGCAATTTTGGAGAACTGCCCGGCTTGGAAATTGACTGAAGACGCTGCTAACGGCCCTTGGCCCTACCTGGTTGACGAGTACGGCGAAACCGATGAATTTGCTGCTGGACGAGCAGACACCATGAAATACATCCAGAGCAGAGGCAGCGCAGAGTTAAAGCAAGACTGCGAAGAATGGTTTCAGGCAATGTATGCTAGCGGCATTAGGTACTTCGAAAGAAGACAGTAAAGAAGTCGTCAGTTGGTGGTGATCTGCAAATAAATTGTGACTCATAAGGAGCTGAACCGATGGAGATTTGGCCTGATGAGAACGATGCTTCGAAGGCTTTGCGCATCAAGTTCGTCATGGCAGTTCTTTGCGTTGTTATAATAGGCGGGATTGTCGTCAAGTGTGCGACGTAACCATTCGAGGTCGAGTTTTAGGGCATTATTGAAACGGATGCCGTGTGTCTCAGCAAAGATGATTTGCCTCGAATTGCGGATGCGGGAGGAATATTAGAGAGGCTATCGAGGGGGCAAAATCTCGAACAGGCAATTCCAAAAAGTTGTGCTGATCATGTCTCACGCAAGGGCGCAATTCGAAAACAATTCAGCCTCATAGGGAGCCACCAAACGGCTCAAGGGTGCAAGCGGCCTTGATCGTTTTTTCCGCCTTTGCGGTAAGGCAGATACGGTCGAACCTTCCTGTTCGCGTCATTTCTGTTTGGAAAAGAGAGCCAGCATTGCGGCGCAGTCTGTGTCGCTTGGGTTTTCGGACATCACGGCGGCGCGGGCGGCTTCTTTGCTGACGGTCTGACCTGAGCTCTTTCCCAATTCGATATAGAGCGAGACCAGCTTTTCGCAGGTTGGTTTGGTGTCTGTTTCGCTGGCTACTGAAACCGCGGCGGACAGTGAAAGGGTGAGTGCTGCAAGGCACAGCATCTTCATGGTCGTGTTTCCTTGAATGAAATGGAAGCTTAAAAGACGTCAGTTCGATTTCGGGCCACAGGAAAGATCACCTGTCTGATAGATCTGAACTTCACTCACGGTGTCTGCAGGCAAGCGCACAACAAAAGTGCCTCGTTCAGAATCGACCAGCATTTCGCCGGGGCCTTCGACCGAACACAATTGCCGCGCGTTGCCGGCGTCTTCTTCGCACCGTATTTTGCCGTCAGTCGCACGCACCACGATGTCTTTGTATTCCATCAGCATGATCGCCTGTTCCAGGCGTTCATAGTAAAGACTGACGTCGGAAATGATTTCGCATTCAGCTGCCTCGGCGGCGGAAGAAACCGGCGAAAGCGCCAAGGCAAAAGCCCCGAAAATGCCAGAAAATAGACCGGGTATGAGGGCTCTGCGGACTGGGGAAAACACTTTTGTGTTTAAATGAAGCTCGACTTTTGAGCGGTTCTTGACTTGTGTGATCACAGAAAATCCTTCTCTCTGCCATCGACACTAACGCGGCGTAAAAAACGCTCAAGCTATGGATTTCATTAGCTGAGCGCCTAAAACATTCTTTTAGTCCGGGAGAAGATCGTCACGAAATGAAGAAACTGGAGCAGTTTGCCGACCAAGTCTTGTCGGCCGATAGCCCACAGGCAGCTTGGGAAAAAACGATCGGATTTTTTGAAAGTTTCGGTTTCAAGGGGGCTGTTTACGGCCAGCGCAGACGAGACATCGTGCCGACTGCCGATGATATCTGGTTTTCCGATCAGTTGACCGAATGGAAGGCTGCTTACTTCAAGCAAAAGGACTATGAGCGCGACCCGCTCTTCATTTACGCGCCCAACCTGCCCAGTCAGTTCATGACCGGAATTCATTTTCTGCCGGATCATGCGTATCTGACCGAGGAAGACATTGCTGTCATTCGCCGTGCCGAGGAACATGGCCTGACGTCCGGGATTGCGCTCAGAATGTCGCGAGAGGACGACCCGGTTGTCAAAGGGTGGAATCTTGTCAGCGACTTGTCACGGCCTGACATTGAGGCGGTCAACGAACAGTTTGGCACATTGCTTCACATCTGTGCGGCGATTGCGCACCACAAGATCGGCCGCCTGGAAAACCTGTCGCAAGCCAGCCTGAGCAACCGGGAACGTGAATGCCTTCTTTTGCTGGCCAAGGGCTATAGAACTGCGCGGATTGCCGAGCATATGTCGATCCAGGCGGTCACGGTCGATCTGCATTTGCGCAACGCACGGGCAAAGCTTGGAGCGCGCACGCGCGAGCAAGCGCTGGCAACCGCGATCGTGACCGGGCGCATTCACCTTTAAGAACCGCGCAGACTGACTGTGTGTCGTTCGCCAGTCAGTCGAAACTAGCATGTGCCGGTCCTATTCTTGAGAAAACGGACAGCCGAGCGAACACATGGTCGGTGACCACAGCGGACATCCAGATGCCGATCAACGTCAGCCATGCCGTGACTGCGAAGATGGACGCCCCCGTGATGCCGGCGCCAACGGCGCAGCCTCCTGCCAGCATGCCGCCAAACCCCATCAGTGCTGCACCGGTCAGATACCGGGCCATGGAAGGACCGCTTTCAAAACCCTGCAAGAGGAGTTGTCTTGTCAAAAAGGCCGCCAGAAAAGAGCCGAGGAACACGCCGGGCACAAGGCCGGTGTTGAAGTCTATTCCTTCGAAAGGGGAGGACAGGAAACGCATCAGCATATCGGCTGAGGGGCCGGTGAAGGTAACGCCATCAACCGGGACCGGGTCGAAAGCCTGCCGTGTCATGGAGGTGGTGAACCACAGCGCCAGCGGAACCGTGAGGCCGGCTCCGATGGCGGCTGCCGTTTGCCAAATGGAGCTGCGGTTGCGCCAGGCGAATGCGAGACCGGCCAGGAACCAGAGACCGCCGAAGAGGAATATGGCGCTGTCCGTCATGCCGAGAAAATAGCTCAGATTGTTGCCACCCGTATCCACCGTTGTCCAAAGACCGGAGAGCCAGTCGCGCATTGGTTTGAGGCTGCCGTAAAGACTGGCCTGGGCGACAACGGCAAATACCAGCCCGGACAGCAGGGCACGCAGGTTTCCCGTTGCAGAAAGCACCAGAAGACGGCTTGCGCATCCGCGGGCCATGACCATGCCTGCGCCGAACATCATCCCCCCGATCAAAGCACCGGAAAGGCTTTGGGGGAGGCAAGCTGGCGGGTTTCGCCGGTATCGATTTCACCGAAACGTGCCAGAACCTGTGTGGCAATCAAGGCGCTTGAAAAGGCCAGGAGCCAGATGGGCAGACGGTCTGCGGGCCGGCGCCGTGAAAACTCCAACGCAGCGGCGCGCAGGCAGAAGCGGCTTTGCTGCGCGAGCGCACCGAACAGCACACCAACCAGAAGTCCGCCAAACAAAAGCACCGTCGGTTCTGAAAGTCTGTCAAGGATATGCGTCAGGTCCATGATCAGTCCTCTGCTGCGGGATCGGTGCTCTCAGTCGTTAAATGTTCCAACAGTTTTCAAGATCGGGATCCGGTGTGCATTGACCGAACTCAAGAAAGTATAGAAAAATTCGATATTATGAATATGATTACCGCTAAGGGTGCGTTAGCGGTTGACAGTTCTTCAAATGGGACGGTTTTGTCTATTCAGCCGGGGCAAAGCCGGTGATGAGTTGTTTGAGGCCGATTGCTGCCCCTGCAAATATTGCAAGGAACGTTACCGGAGCACTGAAAGCCAGCACGGAAAATGCGGAAATCCCCTGTCCGACACTGCAGCCAATCGCCAAAATCGCCCCCGGTCCCATGATCGCCGCGCCGGTTATCTGACGACGCAGTTCTCGCGGGTCCTCGCAGGCCTCCCACCGGAAGTGTCCTTTGGAAAAGGAGCCTAGAAACGCGCCGATAATGACGCCGATAACCGACCCGACGCTGAAGGACAGAGTGTTTCCGGATGCGGTCATACCGTAATAGATAGTGTCGCCAATCGGGGCAGCGAATGTGTGTGTTTCAATAGGTTCCGCCTCAAAGCCGGTCATGGCGACCCAATACGTCCCGACCCATCCGGAGACGATGGCAAGGCCAACTACAGCGCCCCAGAAGATCTGGTGCGGCGAGTTGCGGAATGCAGAGTTGCTGAGCGTGAATGCGATGATCAGACCGCCAACGATGACGCCCGTGACGACAGGTGCAACGCCGAAACCGGCTTCAAAAAACTGGCTGATCCCTTGCGGCGTTTGAGCGCCTGTTTCGACCGGGAAAAGCCAGACACGGAAATGAGCCAACGGGCCGGACATTACGAAGTAGGCGGACAAGCCCATGACAAGCACAATTACAAAGGCTCTCAGATCCCCGCCGCCAAGGCGCGCGAGTGCTCCATAGCCACAGTTTCCGCTGAGCGCCATTCCATAGCCGAACAACAAGCCTCCAATGATGGATCCAAGCGGGTTCCAAACCCTGTCCAGATAAGCTGTGCTCGCGCCTTCAAGGTAACCGGTAGACATTGCGACATGCGAGCCGATGATCGCAATTCCAATCGCAAAAGCCCACATGCGCAGGCGGCCGTCATCCGACCCATAGAGGAAATCCTCAATGGCGCCGAGCGTGCAAAACCTTCCTATGCGTGCAGCCAGCCCCAGGGCAATTCCACCCAGGAGACCGATGAGCGCAACAGTGTTGGCTTCTCCGAGAACCTCAAGCAAGTCCGGCTCCTCCCATAACCGGGCGCTGCTAACGCGTACGGTTATTCCTCTCGGCAGAACAGGTCATAAACGACTTCCATGATTTGCTTCGGGCGATTGTCTGTCAAGCTGTAGTAGATGGCCTTGCCTTCGCGCCGGGGCGTAACCAGTCCCTCAAGCCTCAGACGTGTCAGCTGCTGCGAAACAGCGGCCTGTCTTGCAGAAAGCAGATTTTCCAGTTCGGCGACGGACTTTTCTCCCGATGCCAGATGGCACAAGATCATCAGGCGGCCTTCGTGGCTGATGGCCTTCAGGAAGTTTGATGCACGCTGGGCGTTCTTCATCATCCTGTCCATGTCTTCGGCACACATATCGGCGTCGAATACCGGCAAGCGAGAAGCGCTTTTGGTTGAGTTTTCGGGTGTGCCTGGCACGTCAGCAGTCATATTTGCTTAACCTGTCTGTTCCAGTGGAATATTTGCCTTGCTGAACATCATGCTGAGCAGGCTCCAGAAAAAATCCTCACCGGGGTATCCCTCGATCTCGACCGACCTCAACGCCATTTTGCACGAGAATGAAGGTTGGTGTGAAGCGGACCTTCTTGTCAAAGGTGACTTCGGGTTTTTCACTATACAAATCATAGCGTTTGAGCGGGGCTGTCTTGCCTTCTGCCGTCTTGGAGTAGATGTGAGCGATCTCTTCATCCCATTTGGCGCACCAATAGCAGCCGTCTTCCTCAGCCATGAGCAAGTATGTTTCCGCCGCTGCGGAAGCTGGTGCAAACGCGAGCAGCAGAACGAAGAGCGCCTTTAGAAAAGTCAATATGTGTCCCCAATTGACGAACCCGCACACTTAATCATAATCTAATTTATGAATATATCAAGCTGAGAAGCAGTTCATTCCATGTTCGAAATTACCTTTTTTGGCGCTTTAGCGGCAGGTTTTTTGTCATTCCTGTCGCCATGCATCCTACCGATTGTACCATTCTATCTCAGCTACCTGGCTGGCGTTGGAATGAATCAGGTGGATGGAGGAGAGGCCGTCACCGGCGCGGTGAAACTCCGGGCGTTCCTTGCGGCCTGCTGTTTTGCGCTTGGCGTGATCACTGTTTTCATGGGTCTGGGTGCCACGGCTACGACATTCGGCCAGCTTGTGCGCGACTATTTCGATGTGTTGCGATGGCTGGCGGCCGCGATCATCATCGCGATGGGCCTGCATTTTCTCGGGGTCATTCGGATCGGCATTCTCTATCGGCAGCTGCGGGTGGAGACCGGCAACTCGGCAAATGTCGGTCTGGCCGGCGCTTTTGTCGTTGGTCTGGCCTTTGCGTTTGGCTGGACCCCGTGCGTCGGCCCGGTCCTGGCCGCCATCCTGTTCACAGCAGCCGGTCAAGAGACTGCCGGGCAGGGGGCATCTCTGCTGTTCGTCTATGGCGTCGGCATGACGTTTCCCTTCATTGTTGCTGCGCTCTTCATCGGACCGTTCATGTCTTGGATGGCAAGGTTTCGCAAATATCTGGGCCTCATTGAAAAACTCATGGGCGGGCTCCTGATCCTTTTCGGCGTTTTGATCGCCACAAACTCCATCAACGTTATCGCTCAATGGATGCTGGAATACGTTCCCTGGTTCAGTGCCATTGGCTAATCGAGGAGAAGTCACGATGACACGTTTGTTTGCTGCAATAGTCGCAATCCTCCTGTCCTGTCAGGTGTTTGCTGCCGAAATTGGAGATGACGGCCTGCACAAGGCAGACTGGATGCGCGATACATTCAAGGACCTCTCTGAAGACCTTGAAGAAGCCAATGCCGAGGGCAAGCGGCTTATGGTCATCGTGGAGCAGCGCGGCTGTATCTATTGCCAAAAAATGCATGAGGAAGTCTTCGTGGTACCGGAGATCGAGCAATATATCGAAGACAATTTTTTTGTTGTGCAGATCAATATGTTCGGAGACGTGGAAGTCACCGATTTCGATGGAACAACACTGCCGGAAAAAGACATGGTCAAGCGTTGGGGTGCTCTGTTTACCCCGAATATCTATTTCTTCCCCAAAGATGTGCCCGATTGGGCTACAGCAACACAGGCGGCAGTTGCAAACATGCCGGGTGCATTCGGGCGTTGGACGACGCTGAACATGCTGAGCTGGGTGGTCGAGGAAGGCTACAATAGTGATGAGCCTTTCCAGAAATACCATGCTCGAAAGTTTGAAAATCAAGGTAAATAGCGATCAATTGCAGGGCGACATTTTGTTCTCCAAATTGCTGCACTTGCGAACAGATAGATAAATTCATCTAATTGAATTTGTTATTGCGTAAAAAGGAATATGTGATGTAGTGTCGCACAAACGGTCGATGAGAATCGTCTGAGGGAGGGCGCATGAAACACGCAATTATCGGCTTCACAGCTATGCTTACCGCATCCTCGGCATTTGCCGAGGCGGTTAAACCAACTGACGTTGTCTTCGTAGACGGAGCCGTTGAAACGTCGCTTTCCGGAGTGGCCGGAGACCCCGCAGTGGGGGCGGAAATCATGAACAAGGGTGCAGGAAACTGTATTGCCTGCCATCAGGTTTCAGCGCTTAGCCATCTTGCATTTCACGGCGAAATTGGACCTCCACTCGACGGGGTCGCGGATCGATGGACCGTCCCTGAACTGCGGGGCATCGTTGCGAATGCCAAGGTGATGTTCGACGGCAGCCTGATGCCCTCATTTTACAGAACCGAAGGGTTCATTCGCCTGGGAGACGCTTACACAGGCGAAGCCCATGGAGACGGCGAAGTGCAGCCATTGCTGACGGCACAACAAGTCGAAGATGTCGTCGCCTTTCTTGTAACGCTCAAGGAACAATGACTTTCCTGAAATGGAGACCAACATGGAACTGACACGGCGAAAAATTCTGGCGCTCGGCTCCAGCACTTTCGCGCTGGCGAGTTTGACGAGCCTGCCCGTATTTGCCAGCACGACCGATGACGAGATCGCGGCGCTGACCGGCGGTGCAGAGCTTGGGGAAGGGGCGATCACGCTGACGGCCCCGGAAATCGCTGAAAACGGAAATACGGTGCCGATTGCATTTGATGCGCCGGGCGCTGTGGAGGTCACGCTATTTGCCGATGGCAACCCGGTACCAAACGTTGCAACATTCAAATTCGGTCCCTTGAGTGCCTCGCGAAGCGCTTCAACCCGTATCCGCCTTGCAACGACGCAGGACGTCGTCGCTATCGCGAAGATGGAAGATGGATCCTTCCAGACGGCAAAAGCGAACGTGAAAGTGACCATTGGCGGCTGCGGCGGCTGATCCTCAGGGTATTAGGAGAATTATCATGGCATCTGGTGTGAAACCCCGGGTAAAAGTCCCGAAAAAGGCTGCCGCCGGCGAGACGATCACGATCAAAACGCTGATCAGTCACAAGATGGAAAGCGGCCAGCGCAAAGACGATGACGGCAACATCATTCCGCGCTCGATCATCAACCGCTTCACGGCCGATTTCAACGGTCAGAACGTGATCGATGTGACGCTTGAACCGGCCATTTCCACGAACCCTTATTTCCAGTTCGAGGCGGTGGTGCCGGAAACCGGTGAATTCAAGTTCACCTGGTATGACGACGATGGATCTGTCTACGACACGTCAAAGAAGATCACTGTCAACTGATCTTCCGATCCACCATACGTCTTGGAGAGGGAGGAAGGCGTGCATAAAAAGACAATAGCAATTTGCTCGGTGGCCGCATTGGTCATGATGCCGGGGGCGGCGGTATCGGGCCCTGATGACGACAGCCTGACAATCAATGACGAGATTTCCATTGTTACGGAGGTTGAAGCACCAGCTCACGCCGAAAATCTTTCAACGATCTATTCCGGCTGGCGCTTTCGTTCGGACGAGACCCAGGCTTTTCAGATGGACGATTTCGACAATCCCGGCATGATCGGCGTCGAAAACGCAATGGTCGATTGGGAAACCGTTGACGGAACTGAAGGCAAGTCCTGCGAGAGCTGTCACGGTGCTCCAGAGGATATGGCGGGTGTGCGTGCTGTTTATCCGAAGTGGAACGAAGAAAAGGGCAAAGTGACCACTCTTGAAATGGAGGTCAACAATTGCCGTGAAACGCGCATGGGCGCTGAGAAATGGAAATATACCGGTGGCGACATGACCGATATGGTCGCACTGATTTCTTCCGTCTCGCGCGGGATGCCGGTCAATGTTGCTATCGACGGACCTGCCAAGACCACGTGGGAACAGGGCAAGGAACTCTACTATACGCGTACCGGCCAGTTGGAACTGTCCTGCGCCAACTGTCATGAGGACAGTTATGGAATGATGATCAGGGCAGATCACCTGAGCCAGGGACAGATCAACGGGTTCCCGACCTATCGGCTGAAGAACACAAAGCTCAATTCCGTGCACGCACGGTTCAAGGGTTGCGTGCGCGATACGCGTGCGGAGACCTACAAACCCGGTTCGCCCGAGTTCGTGGCCCTTGAGCTCTATGTTGCCACGCGCGGAAACGGACTGAGTGTCGAAGGACCGTCCGTCCGCAACTAAAGCCTGTTCAGGGCCCCAACCAACAGGCGGGGCCCTTTTCGTAATATAAATATTCACTTATGCGCATATGTTTAATGGAGCCAATGAAAACATGATTTCGCGTCGCGATTTTCTTCAAGTCGGAATGGCGGCTTCGGCAATTGTCGGAGCGTCCGGTTTCGGCAATTGGGCTCGATTGGCGGCGCAGCAATCGTTGACGCAAGACCAGCTTCTTGAATTCGAGACTTTCGGAAACGTTTCGCTCATTCACGTCACGGACATCCATGCCCAACTCAAGCCGATCTATTTTCGGGAGCCGTCGGAAAACATCGGAGTGGGCAGCAACAAGGGTGCGGTGCCGCATGTAACGGGTGAGCAGTTTCGCAATCTTTATGGGATCCAGGATGGCAGCCCAAGCCACTACGCCTTGAGTTCCGGAGATTTTTCATCGCTTGCAAAAACCTATGGCCGGGTCGGAGGGCTTGACCGTGTTGCCACCGTCATCAAGGCCATTCGGGCCGAGCGCCCGGACGCCATTCTTCTTGATGGCGGGGACACATGGCACGGCTCATACACCTGTTTCAAAACAGCGGGTCAGGACATGGTCAATGTCATGAACGCGCTGAACCCGGACGCGATGACATTCCATTGGGAGTTCACGCTCGGCAGTGAACGTGTCAACGAAATCGTGGAAAGCCTGCCGTTTGCAGCGCTGGGCCAGAACATCTTCGATGTCGAATGGGACGAACCGACGGCATTGTTCCCTCCTTACAAGATGTTCGAACGCGGCGGCACCAAGGTCGCCGTCATTGGTCAGGCCTTCCCCTATATGCCAATTGCAAATCCGGGATGGATGTTCCCCGAATACGCGTTCGGCATCCGGGACGAGAACATGCAGGCCATGGTCGACGAAGTCCGAGCCAAAGGCGCGGAATGTGTCGTTGTCCTCAGCCACAATGGCTTTGATGTCGACAAGAAGATGGCGACGGTCGTTGATGGCATCGACGTCATTTTATCCGGGCACACGCATGATGCATTGCCGGAACCTGTTCTGTCGGGAAAAACCATCATCGTGCCCTCGGGGTCCAACGGCAAATTTGTGAGCCGGGTCGACCTCGATATCCGCAACGGACAGATGCTTGGCTATCGCCACAAGCTCATTCCTATCTTCTCCGATGTGATCGAACCCGATGCTGAAGTCTCGGCATTGATTGACGAGCAAAGGGCTCCCTATCTGGCTGAAATGTCTGAGGTTGTCGGGAAGACCGACAGTCTTCTCTATCGGCGTGGCAACTTCAATGGCACCTGGGACGATCTCATCTGCGACGCGTTGCTTTCCGAACGCGATGCAGAAATTGCTCTCAGTCCTGGTGTGCGCTGGGGACCGTCGCTGATCCCGGGTCAGGACATCACCCGTGAGGACATCTTCAATGTGACGTCCATGTCCTACGGACAGGCCTATCGCACCGAAATGACCGGAGAGTTTCTGAAGGTCGTTCTGGAAGACGTGGCCGACAACATTTTCAATCCGGACCCCTATTACCAGCAGGGCGGTGACATGGTGCGCACCGGCGGGCTTGGCTACCGGATCGATATCGGTCAACCGCAGGGCAGCCGCATTTCGAACCTGACCCTGTTGAATTCAGGGGAAGCGGTCGACCCCTCGCGGTCCTATGTGGTCGCCGGTTGGGCAAGTGTGAACGAAGACACCGAAGGACCGCAGATCTGGGACGTGGTCGAAAACCACATTCGCAAAGTCGGTACAGTCACCGCGAAACCGAACAACAGTGTGGAAGTCATTGGCGCATAGTTGAGGCAGGGAGGCCTTTTATGGGCAGCAAAAAAGTAACATCCCGCAGAAATTTCCTGAAAGGAAGTGTTGCGATTGCGGGAGCGTCAGTAGCGGGCGCTGCAAGTGCTAATAGTGCAGACCCGTTGATTACCGATGTTCAGGACTGGGCATCGATCACTGGGGTAGGCGTCGACGAAACGCCTTATGGTCTTCCAATCAGCTTTGAAAAAGATGTCGTTCGCAGGAATGTCGAATGGCTGACGGCATCGCCGATTTCGTCGATCAATTTCACGCCGATCCACGCACTCGATGGCACCATAACTCCGCAAGGCTGCGCCTTTGAACGGCATCATTCCGGGGCCATTGAACTGCGAAAGGAAGACTACAGGTTGATGATCAACGGCCTGGTCGACACGCCGCTGGTCTTCACCTATTCGGACCTGGAACGGTTTCCCAGGGAGAACCACGTCTATTTTTGTGAATGCGCCGCCAACACCGGTATGGAGTGGGCAGGTGCCCAGCTTAACGGCGCACAGTTCACCCACGGCATGATCCACAATATGGAGTATACCGGTGTTCCTTTGCGTACGCTTCTGAACGAAGCCGGTCTGGTTGCAGCCGGAGACCTGAAAGACAAGTGGGTCTATGTGGAAGGTGCCGACGCTTCGTCCAACGGCCGTTCCATCCCGATGGAGAAGGCGCTCGACGATGTCCTTGTTGCCTTCAAGGCCAACGGCGAAGCATTGCGTATGGAGCACGGATACCCGGTGCGCCTCGTTGTTCCCGGATGGGAAGGCAACATGTGGGTAAAGTGGTTGCGTCGGATCGAAGTCTCCGATGCCGCGGTGGAAAGCCGAGAGGAAACGTCGAAATACACCGACGTTTACGAAGACGGGACCGCTCGCAAATGGACCTGGGTCATGGATGCGAAATCGGTGATCACGTCCCCCAGTCCGCAAATGCCGATCGACCACTCGACTGGGCCAATGGTCATTTCCGGCCTGGCGTGGTCAGGCCACGGCAAGATTACGCGCGTTGACGTGTCCAGGGACGGCGGCATCACCTGGGAAGCCGCACGGCTCGGAAAACAGGGCGATACAAAGGCTTTAACGCGCTTTTATCTGGATACCGAATGGGACGGCAAAGCAATGCTGCTGCAGTCGCGCGCGATGGACGAGACTGGGTACGTCCAGCCGACCAAACAGCAGCTCCGGGAAATGCGCGGCGAAAACTCCGTCTATCACAACAACTGTATCCAAACCTGGTTCGTGGATGAAAATGGGGTCGTCGAGAATGTCGAAGTCTCTTAATCAGCTTGTTCTTCCGATTGCCGGCGGCACGGCGCTTGCCATTTCAGCCGCGCTTTTGGTTGCGAACCTGGATTACGGACAAAACCAGATTGAATCGCTCGAACGGCGTGTCGAGCAGGTGTCCTTGCAGGCCGAGGACGCAAGCAAACGCGCCTCGGAAGAGGCACAAGTCGTTACCGAGCTCAGAGCAAAGATTGAAGAAATCCAGACCTCTGCAAAGGAGCAGATGGCGAGCGGCGAAAATCTGACGGAATATGCCCCGCGCAACGATGGCAAATTCGGTCTTGGACGCGAGGCCGTTTCAGAAGAAATCGCTGCATGGGATGTTGATGTTCTGCCGGACGGACGCGGTCTGCCGGAAGGGCGCGGCGATGCCTATACCGGAGAAGAAGTTTTCGCGGACAAATGCGCATCATGTCATGGCGATTTCGCAGAAGGGGTCGACAACTGGCCCGTTCTGGCAGGTGGTTTCGACACCCTGGCAGACAAGGATCCAGTGAAGACAGTCGGGTCCTACTGGCCGTATCTGTCGACGGTTTGGGACTATGTTCACCGGTCCATGCCATTTGGCGAAGCGCAGACCCTGACCGCAGACGAGACCTACGCGATTGTCGCCTACATCCTCTATTCCAATGACCTTGTGGACGACGATTTCGAACTCAGTCACGAAAACTTTGCAGACTTCGAGATGCATAACAGGGATGGCTTTGTGGTTGATGACAGGCCAGAGCTTGAATACGCAAAGTGGCGCACCGAGCCTTGCATGGAAAACTGCAAGCCAAGCGTTGAAATAACCATGCGGGCGACGTTCCTGGACGTGACACCGGAAGATGGTGGCGAGTCGGTCATGAACCATGCCACTGCCCAGGATACACCGACCTTTGTTGCCACTGCGGCTGCGCCCGAAGCAGTGGAAGGGGACGCCGATGGGGGCCCCGCCTCATCGCCGGCCATAGATCCGGCCCTTCTTACTTCGGGCGAGAAGGTCTTCAAAAAATGTAAGGCCTGTCATGCTGTCGGTGAAGGGGCGAAAAACAAGTCGGGCCCTCAGCTGAACGGTCTGATCGGCCGTCAGATGGGTTCCGTGGAGGGTTTCAAGTATTCCAAAGTTTTTGTGGCCGCGCATGGTGAAGGCCGGGTCTGGGACGAAGCCGCATTGGTAGAATTTCTAGCAAAGCCGAAGTCCTACATGAAAGGCACGAAAATGGCCTTCTCGGGATTGAAGAAGGAAGACGATCTGGCTGCCATCACCGTTTATCTGAAGTCATTCGGAGAATAGTGCGCGATGCATCTCGTTCAGCTCCTTTCAGCTATTGCACTTGCCGCCTTCTGCACAACGGCGGTTGCCGATGAATTCGGTGATCCAGTCGCAGGCGAAGAGGTGTTCAGAAAATGCAAGAGCTGTCATCAGTTGGGCGAGGGCGCAAAACACCGTATTGGTCCGCATCTGAACGGTCTCTTCGGACGCAGGGCCGCCAGTCATGAGGACTTTCGATATTCCAAGGCCCTGGTGCGTGCCGGAACTGGCGGGCTGGAATGGCATGCCGATACCCTGGATGCGTTCCTGGAAAGCCCGCGCAGGCTTGCAAGCGGCACACGTATGAGCTTCGCGGGTCTCAAGAAGGCAGAGGACCGGCTGAATCTGATTGCCTATCTGCGGTCGTTTTCAGACAGCCCGGCCAACATACCGGAGGCGGACCCGACGGCGAGCCCTACGGATCATGACCTTGATCCGGCCATTCTCGCGCTCAAGGGCGATCCGGAATATGGCGAATATCTCAGCAGCGAATGTACGACCTGCCACCAGGCCGATGGCAGAAATGACGGCATTCCATCCATTGTCCTGTGGCCGGAAGAAGATTTTGTGCTTGCGATGCATGCCTACAAGAACAAGACGCGGGCACATCCGGTGATGCAGATGATGGCGGGACGGCTGAACGCGGAGGAGATAGCGGCGCTGGCGGCCTATTTTTCAGCGCTCGAGCAATGACAGTGCATTTAGGGAGGATAAAATGACACTGAACAGACGGCAATTCATAGGCACTACGGCGGCAGTGGCTGCGACGCTTTTCGCGCCCATAGTCAAGGCACAGGGCAAACCGCGCGTGGTGGTCGTTGGCGGAGGCGCTGGTGGTGCGACTGCGGCGCGCTACCTTGCAAAGGACAGCAAGGGCGCAATCGATGTCACCTTGATCGAACCGACCCGGAAATACTATACGTGTTTCTTTTCAAACCTCTATCTTGGTGGCTTCAAGGAAATTGAAGACATCGGGCACACCTATGGCGGGCTCGCCGCAGGCGGCGTGAACGTTGTGCATGACTGGGCAGTCGGCGTGGACCGGGATGCAAAAACCGTGAGCCTGGCGGGCGGCGGAACCGTACCCTATGACAAGCTTATTCTCAGCCCGGGGATCGACTTCGTGGAAGGCGCTGTTGAAGGTTGGGGCCTCAGTGCGCAAAACGCGATGCCGCATGCTTACAAGGCTGGCTCGCAGTCTGAGCTTTTGAAAGCGCAACTGATGGCGATGCCGGCAGGCGGCACGTTTGCAATGGTCGCACCCCCAATCCATTTCGCTGTCCGCCAGGACCTTATGAGCGTATCTCGATGGTGGCCCACTTCCTGAAACAGAACAATCCGACCGCAAAAATCATCGTTGCTGATCCGAAGCCGAAGTTTTCCAAGATGGCGCTTTTCCAGGAAGGCTGGGCCAACCACTATGAAGGAATGGTCGACTGGATCGGTGAGGATTTTGGTGGCGGAAACGTTTCGGTTGATCCTGACGCGATGACGGTCACGATCGATGGTGAGGAAACGAAGGTTGATGTTTGTAATGTGATCCCGGCCATGAAGGCTGGCCGCATTGCGGAACTGGCGGGCGTAACGGATGGTAAGTGGGCTCCGGTAAACGCTGCGGACATGTCGACAAAAGCGGATGCCGACATTTACGTACTCGGAGATGCCTCAAGTCAGGGTGACATGCCAAAATCCGGCTTTTCGGCAAACTCGCAGGCCAAGGTTTGCGCGAACGCCGTGCGCGGGGCACTGACCGGTTCCAAAGTCTTCCCGGCGAAGTTCTCCAACACCTGCTGGTCTCTCATTGCTCCGAACGATGGGGTTAAGGTCGGTGCCACTTACGAGGCGACACCGGAGAAAATTGCCAAGGTCGACGGGTTTATCTCTCAAACCGGTGAAAGCGCGGATCTGCGCAAGGCGACCTACGAGGAGTCTGAGGGCTGGTACACGGGTATCACCACAGACATGCTCGGGTAGGCTGATAGCTCAGCGTCCCGGACCCAAGTCGAAACGGCTATCCGGGACGCTGCTCCGGGCAAAGTTTGCCCAATCCGAAAGAGGATCAAGTAATGAAAACTGTCGTTCTTGCTGCAACGCTCGGCCTTGCGCTCAGCAGCGCTGCCGTGGCCGAAAAGCCTTTCACCTATCCATTCGACGGTTCTTTTGAGGATGCCACCTTCGCGGTCGAAAGCGCGATCGTGGGACAGGGGCTGGTCATAGACTATGTCAGCCATGTCGGGGCAATGCTCAATCGGACCGGATCCGATGTCGGCAGCGATGCCACGATCTTCAAGAATGCGGACATCTTCCTGTTCTGCTCCGCTGTGATTTCACGGCAGGTCATGGAAAAGGATCCAATGAACATCACGCATTGTCCATATGGGATCTTCGTCATGGAGACCGATGAGGGTGTGATGATCGGGCACAAGGATTATCCGGAAGGGTCCATGCAGGCCGTGGAGAACCTGATGCAGCAGATCGTTGCAGAGGCTGTTGGCAACTGATGGACTACGGCGCTTTCTTCCGATCCGAGCTGAATGCGCTCCGCGAGGCCGGTAACTATCGTGCCTTTGCCGAGCTGGAACGCCACTGTGGCAGTTTCCCAAGTGCGACCTGCCACAATGGCCCTGGTGAGGTCACCATCTGGTGCTCGAATGACTATCTGGGCATGGGCCAGCATCCGGCAGTGCTGAGTGCGATGCATGATGCGCTTGACAGATGCGGTGCAGGTGCCGGCGGAACCAGAAACATATCCGGCAATACGCATGATCATACGTTGCTGGAAGCCGAAATTGCTGATCTTCATGGCAAAGAAGCAGCATTGCTGTTCACGTCCGGTTATGTGGCGAACTGGTCGGCGCTTGGAACGCTCGCGTCTCGTATTCCGGGTTGCGTGGTTTTGTCCGACGCTTTGAACCACGCTTCCATGATTGAAGGTATCCGTCACAGCCGCGCCCGGAAGGTTATCTGGAAACACAACGATCTGGAAGATCTGGAAGCCAGGCTCGCGGAGCTTCCCGTTGAACAGCCGAAGCTCATCGCGTTCGAAAGCGTCTATTCCATGGATGGCGATATTGCGCCGATTGCCGCCATTTGCGATCTGGCGGACCGATATGGCGCCATGACCTATCTCGATGAAGTGCACGCGGTCGGCCTCTACGGTCCACGCGGTGGAGGGATTGCGGAGCGGGAAGGGCTCATGAACCGCTTGACGGTGATCGAAGGAACGCTTGGCAAGGCTTTTGGCGTTGTCGGCGGTTACATTTCGGCCTCAGCGGAACTCTGTGATTTTGTGCGCTCATTCTCCAGCGGTTTCATTTTTACCACCGCTTTACCGCCTGCCGTCGCGGCCGGTGCCGCGGCATCGATAAGGCATCTGAAGAATAGCTATGTCGAGCGCCAACAACAGCAAACCAACGTGGCTCAGGTGAGACGACGTTTCGATGCCATTGGACTGCCTCATCTCGACAATCCGAGCCACATCATTCCGGTGATGCTCGGTGATCCGGTCAAGTGCAAGCTGATTTCCGACGTGTTGATGAAAGATCACAGGATCTACATTCAGCCGATCAACTATCCGACCGTGCCCAAGGGCGCCGAACGACTGCGCATCACGCCGTCGCCCGTACACACTGCTTCGGATATTGATCACCTCGTCGCGGCGCTTGAAGCGTTGTGGACGCGATGCGAGCTCGCTCGTCGTCCGGTCGCCGCTTAAGCCGCCGGACTATTCAAACTCCATCTGTTCATAGACTCGGCCGGCGTTTTTTGTCGCAAGTTCTTCATACGTGTCCAGATGCGCATAGGGTGACTGGTCCACATAGTAGGCGTCGGCCAGGTCGCCGCCTTCTTCAAGATGGTCGCCGATCTTGCCGCGCAGGTAGATCAGGTAATCACGGGTGTAGCGGCGGACCTGCGCCATGTTGGTCGGGTGGCCGTGACCCGGTATGACATAAGTGGCATTCAGTGCCTCAAATCCGCTTTCCCAGGTTTTCAGCCAGTCCGCGACAACCGTGTCCTCAAAAATCGGCAGCATGCGCTCGTGGAATGCCATGTCGCCCGCGATGACAAGGCTCTGTTCCGGCAACCAGACTTGCGTGTCGCCAGGTCCGTGTGCCGGGCCCAGATGCAGAACCTCGATGCGGAACGCACCCATTTCGATGATGCGTTTGTCTTCAAAGGTTTCGGTTGGCGGAGCGACAAAGGTGCCTTCGGCCTTGTCCCGGTTATACCTTTTCATGCTTTCGAGGATCTGGTTGCCGCGCTCCTCGATTTCATGGGCAGCGTCGACATGCGCAAGAATGGGTACGCCTTGCTCCGCCCAATAGGAGTTGCCGAGCATTGCATGCCCCTGGCCGTTTTCATCAATAACGAGTTTTACCGTCTGGTCGGTGACGGCTTTGATTTCCTGATGGAGAGCTTCGGCAAGAATGTAAGCTGCTCCGCCGTTGACGACGATCACTCCATCGCCGGTAACGATGAAGCTCAAATTGTTGTTGTGACCGGAGTTTTCGTAAGTTGGCGGAGCGGTGGCGCCAATGGCCGACCAGACATGAGGTATCACCTCGACCGGCTTTGAATAGAGCGCTGATCCCGGATACTGATCGGGAATGTCTTCGCTGGCGTGCGCTGAAATCGCTAGACAAAGTGAGATTACCAGTCCGATTGCACGCATTAGAAAGCCTCCGGTAAAAAGCGGTATCCGTTGGCGTCATGTTCTACACGCCCCATGCCGCCACCCGGCAAGTGAAAGCCGGCAATCTTGAGGTCGTCGGCAATGATCCGGTCCAGAAGCGCTATGCGTGTCGAGGCAGCGACCTCGGCGTCCTGATCGGAACCACTCGGCCATTCCGGCTTCATGAATGCAACATGGTGATTGCCGATGGCGTCTCCGACGACCAGCGCAGCTTCAGTTCCGCTTCGGACCTCGAAACTCATATGCCCCGGCGTGTGACCGGGCGTTGAAACGGCCTGAATGCCCGGCAAGACTTCCTGGCCTCCGTCAAAGAATTCGACCGAGTCCTCAATGGCTTCGAAGCGGCGTTTTGCGCCGACAGCCATCGCAGCCCGCGCTTCCCCTATCGTGTCGACCGTTTCCGGGTCCCACCAATAGTCCCACTCGGCGCGGCCGATCATATAGGTTGCGTCATAAAACAGAGGTTCGTCGAATTCATCCAGCAGCCCCCAGATATGATCCGGATGGGCGTGCGTGAAAATGACGTGGGTGATATCTTCCGGCGCAACGCCAGCCAGTTCCAGACCTTCCAGAAGCTTGCCTGCCGAGGGCTGGAAATCTGGGCCCGAGCCAACGTCGAACAAGACAGTTTTGTCTCCATCCCGGTAAAGGGAAACGTTGCAATCCGGTTTCAATGTTGCCTCGGAAATACCGGCCTTCTGCAAAATAGGTGCGAGTTCGTCCCAGGGCATTGGCTCAAAGACAAAACTGCCCGGTAAGGTCAGATGTCCGTCGCTAACCGTCGTCAAAACCCCGTTTCCGATGGAGAGCTCAGCTTTCGCCAGTTGTGCAAACTGAAAGGACACAGGCAATGCGGCACAGCCTGAAAGAAAGGCACGTCGGGACAGGGGCATCTCTTAAAAAACCTCTATTTAAATTCTTATATTTGAATATGTATGAAATACAGTGTCTGCACAAGCTCAAATGACGGGAAGAAAATCAAAGGCGTCCCCGGCAGAAAGCCCTGTTCCTGCCGAGATACAGTCATGGAACCCTACGAGATGGAACGACGAATTTGATCCTGGTAAGGGTTCAGCCTGAAATGGAACGCCGCAGATAGGAGGCGGCATGTGAACTCGCTTGCGGACCACTCTTTGATACCGCAAATTTGCTGCCAAGAGACTGAGTCTAATGGCGCAGTCAGGTCAGTTCCGGGCTGAGGTCGATCTTGGAAAACGTACCGGCAGCCGAAATACTGCCATTTGCCAATGAGCGTTCGTCTGCACTTGCAATCTGAGTTTTTTTCCGGCGCTCCCGCGGAGAAAGCCCGTATTTTTCCCTGTAAACGCGGGCAAAGTGGGCCTGGTCGACAAACCCGGTAGAAAAGGCAACCTGCGCCACTGCCATCCTGGTTTTGCGCAGCAATTCGTCAGCCTTGTGAAGACGGATATCCATGTAGTAGCGCATCACGCCGATACCGAGATCCGACTTGAAATTACGCTGCAGCTTGCGAGAGCTGACACCGGCCAGCATGGCCATTTGATCAAGTGTCAGAAGATCGGTGACATGGCTCTCCATCAGTTCAACGGCAGCGGTGACGCAGCTGTTGACGCCTGTGTTGCTGCCCAGATACCTGGATCTGAGCGGTTCGTCCTGACCTCGCATGCCACTGTGCACGAGCCAGTCGCTGACCTTGCCGGCCAGTTCAGCGCCTTGTTCCGATTTGACGATCGCTAGCATCATATCCAAAGAGGCAACCCCGCCAGCACAGGTGTACCGGTTGCGGTCGATCACAAACAAACGCTGTTCCAGATAATAGGTATCGGAGAGGGCATTGAGCTCCTCGAAGTGCTCCCAATGGACCGTGAAACGCCGCTCGTTCATCAAACCGGCTTTTGCCAAAAGCGCTCCGCCTCCGGAGATACCACCCAGATCCACGCCATGTGCAGCGAGTTTGCGCAGTTGGGCAAAAAGACCAGCGTTTTCGGCATCGCCCAGGTTGCTGCCGGCGACGACAAGAAGCAGATCCACCTGATTGGTCAGAATGCCGAGAGGCTCGGTTTCAAAGTAGGCGCCGCAAGTTGCGCGCGCCTTGCCGGCGTTGTGCGAGTAGTAGGTCACGCTGAAAAGGTCTGACCCACTCAGGAGATTTGCCGCCCTAAGCGGTTCGGTCGCCGAGGCGACGGACATCAACGCATAGCCGTCGACGAGCAGAAGCCCGATCTTTCGATGCTGTTTTTCACTTTTTGTGCCAAATTCGTCCTTGGTGGACTTGCCTTGGGGGCTCTTCGTCAGAGCACAATTTTTTCGCAAGGAAACCTGCGTTTGGTTGCCATGACCTTCTCTCAATTCGATTTCGTGGCTGTGGATCGGATTCAGAAAGGCTTCATTCATGTCATGACACCAGTCGTTCTTTGCGCGGAGCGGTACTCTCCACTGTCAGAGCCAAATGGGTCCTGCTTGTGCCCGGCGGCTCGCTATTCTCTTTCATCATCTTACGCGTTCTAAAAACCGAATGGGCGCATTTCTGCGGTTTCAACGACATCGGTCTTTCAACACGAAGATCTGTGTGTGAAAATTTCTTCAATAATTTCACGCGATGAGATGAAAAAATCAACCAATTTTTCATTTCGCATACGAGCGCTCTCGGCAATTTGATCTCGTATATGCCTGGAACGGACATTTTCCCGACGTTGGCACAAATGCAAATTTGAGCATAGAACCACAATCCGCCATGACTAGATTCCAGTTCTGGCGCGGGTGGATTCCCGGATCACCAGATCGGTTTCGAAAAGCCGTTCAGAGGGCCTTTTGCCGTTTTCGATCCATTCTGAAATGGCAGTTGCGGTCGCACGACCCATGCGGACGACCGGAAGATGCACCGTCGTGAGGGCAGGGAAGGTATGAGCCGATCCGGGCAGATCGTCGATCCCGATGACCGATATGTCGTCCGGGACTGCAACTTCCTGGCGCTTCAATTCATACAGAACGCCGGTCGCCAGAACATCTGAGAGGCACAAGATTGCCGTTGGCCTGTCTTCAAGGGAAAGGATTTTGTTTGCTGCTTCGCAGCCGTCTTCTATGGACAGGTCCGCCTCGAAAAAACTCATGCGCGCGGTGTCGTGCCCCTCAAGGCCCTCGAGACGGGCAAGCGTACGGTCGTTGCTGGTCAGGGAACCGTGGACGACCGAAATCGCCGAATGGCCGAGCGACAGAAGATATTCAAGGGCTATCCTGCCTGCACCGGCGTTGTCATAACCGATTGTTGGGAGAAGGAAGTCCGGATCGAAATAGGATGTCGCGACAGCTGGTAGTTGGCAGCGCTCAATGAGTTCAAACAGATCAGGCTCATGTGTGATCCCCGAGACGATCAGTCCTTCCGCGCCGATGTCGACCAGCGTTTGCGCCTTTAGCGCCTCGACGGAGGCATCACCATTGGTCGTGGCCACCACGAGCGACAAGCGATATTCGGATAGCTTCTGCTCCAAAGCCGCCAGATAGCGCGCAAAAATCGCATGGTCGAGGGTCGGGACCAATGCGCCGACGACCCTTGAGCGTCCCGAGTTGATGGCGCGTGCAGCTGCACTCGGGACAAATCGGAGTTCGGTGATTGCAGCATTGACGACTGCCTTGGTTTTTTCAGCAACGCTGTCGGGCGAATTCAGGACACGGGAAACAGTCGCAACAGAAACATTTGCCAGTTTTGCAACGTCCCTGAGATTGGCGCGTTTGCGGTATTTGGGATTGTCCATGCGCCTCCGAAACTGCCTGAATTCAAATTCTGCAACAAGAGAGACTTGACATATGTGATGGGTCTTAACAAGCTATGTAACTAGTTACATATGGCGGAAATGCTTAATATGCGCAGCCAGGCAGTACTTTACGCGTTCAATAACGTTGGCCATGAGACGCCGGGGAGAAAGTTTCCCGGCTTCAGGAAACCGACGCAGACCAGAACTTATGTGCTGTCTCCGCGCGAGGCAGTTCACCTGAAGGTGCTTCCCGGCGATCTCCTGTCCTTTGACGGTTTTGCCGGTGCCGGTGATCTTCAGATTGTCGCCTTTTCCGAGGCCGGAGACGAAGCGCTCGCAGTGCTTGGGCTATCCGCGTCTTCTGAGCTAGACATTCAAAGTTTTGACAGCGCGGAATTTTGCGGCTGGGTCGCGGCCCAAGGCGGTGGAGAGCGACTGTCTTTTGGCGCTCATCTTCCAAAGGCATCCGTTGAGCCTATGGTCTTGAAAGCCGAAAAGACCGCAGACATCTGGTTGGTGAGGCCTGCAAGCACGAATGACCTGATCAGCGGCGCAGCCGGCGGCGTCCTGTCCGTCAGTCACTCTCCTGCAGCTCCGGTCGGGCGACCGTTGCCCTTGCCGCTCGGCGACGTCCGAGAAGAATTCACGGTGCAACGGGGAACAGGTGTCGCCTATGAGCTGCGAGAAGGCGAGATCGTCCAGATCATCGATATAGAAGGACAGCAGTGCTCCGACTTCATGGCGTTCCGTTCCGACGGCCTTCATGGCGGTCAGGAATGGATGATTGACAGCACCGCAACGCGCTCGATGGTGAGGCGTTCCTACCCTGAGCCTGGACTTTTCGACAAATTCTACGATCGCGAAATGCGTCCTATGCTGAATGTGGTGCAAGACACATGCGGGCGTCACGACACATTTGGACTCGCATGCACGGGTCGCGGGTACGAGGAGCGTGGCTTTCCCGGCCATGTGAACTGTTCTGACAACATGTCCAATGCGCTGGCTCGTTATGGGGTTGGGCGCAGGTCGGCATGGCCTGCCATCAATTTCTTCTGGAACACCTGGGTCGACCCACATCACCACACCATCCAGACAGAAGAATCTCATTCGCGCCCCGGCGACTACGTCGCCATGAAGGCGATGGCCGATATGGTTTGCGTATCAACCGCCTGCCCGGATGACATAGACCCGATCAACGGGTGGAACCCGACTGATATTCACGTGCGTATTTATAGGCCCGATCAACCGATCCGTAGGGCAGTGGCCTATCGCGAAAAGGAAGATGCTCCGATGACAATCAGTCAGAACTCCGCATTTCATGAGCGGTTGACGTGTCTGACGCAGCAATTCGCACCTGCAAGAAATCTCTGGGCTCCTGTCAGTTTTCCTTCCCATGGCACACTCGGCGAATACTGGGCCTGCCGGGAAGCGGTCACGGTTCAGGACATGAGCGGACTGCGCAAATACGACATCATCGGACCGGATGCTGCAAAGCTGATGCAGCTTGCCACCACGCGCAACGTTGAAAAGCTCGCAGTCTGGCGCGCGTATTATACCTTGATGTGTGATGACAGCGGAACCGTCATCGACGATGGGACACTGTTGCGGCTCGGCCCGGAACTGTTCCGTTGGTGCTGCGGATCGGAAGAAAGCGCTCGCACCCTTGAGGCGTTGGCGCGGGACCGCGAATTGCATGTCCGTATTCAGGACAATCGTGATGCCTTGCCCAACCTTGCTCTGCAAGGGCCCAAGTCGCGGGATTTATTGCAAAAGATCGTCTTCACCCAACCGCACGTCCCTTCGCTGGACCAAATGAAATGGTTCGGCCTTACCGTTGCCCGGCTGAACGACCGTGAAGGTGCGCCGTTCCTGCTGTCACGCACCGGCTACACCGGAGAACTCGGGTACGAAATCTTCTGTGCCAAGTCCGATGCGATCGAAATCTGGGACGCAGTCATGGCTGCCGGTGAAGAATTCGGCATAACCCCGATGGGAACCGCGGCCCTGGAAATTATTCGGATCGAAGCCGGGCTCGCAGCCCGCAATGCCGAATTTGCGCCGGGTATCGATGCCTATGAAGCCGGTTTGGGCTTTGCGGTGGACCTCAAAAAAGAAGACTTCACCGGGAAAGATGCACTTGAGAGAAATGCCCGTGAACCGCGCCGGGTGCTGAAGGGCCTCTTGATCGACAGCGACGATGTGCCGTCACACGGGGCTCCAGTTTATGCCGGCGAGCGACAGGTTGGTGTTGTGACTTCCGCAACGCGGTCACCGACGCTGGAGCATGCGATTGCCATGGCTCGGATTGCTGTTGAATACGCCGAAACCGGAACAGAACTTGAAATCGGCCAGCTTGACGGACGCATGAAGCGTCTTGGCGCTGCGGTTTCCGACATCCCTTTCATAGACCCGCAGCGAAAGCGGGCACGCGCCTGAGAGCGTACACAAAACCTACCAGAGGAACGAAAGATGAAATACGGAACGAAATCATTATTAGCGGCCACATTGATCATCGGCCTCGGCACTTCCGGTGCGAATTCGCAGGACAAAGTCATGGTGGGCGAGCCCAGCTGGCCAGGAGCCAAGATCATGGCCAACCTGATCGGTCAGGTCATCGAAAAACGGCTCGGTGGTGAGGTCGGATATGCTCCTGGAGCCAATGCAGTCATTTTCGCCGCGATGGATGGTGGTCGTGGCGACATAGACGTGCACCCAGATGTCTGGCTGCCGAACCAGTCTTCGTTCACGGACGAGTATGTCGATCAGAAGGGAACCGTTGCCCTTTCGGCCGGCAGCTATTCCGGCAAGACGGGGTTCTGCACACCGACCTATATGGCTGAAGAGCACAACATCAAATCCGTCTTTGATCTAGCCACTCCGGACGCCCAGGGGCTGTTCGATGGCGACGGCGACGGAACCGGAGAAATCTGGGTGGGCGCTTCCGGATGGGCGTCGACAAACGTGCATAAGGTCAAGGTGCGGGACTATGGCATCGAGACATTTCTGGCGCCGACAACCGAAGACGAAACCGTCTTTTATGCTCGTCTGAAAGACGCGGTCGATCAGAAGAAAGGCGTTGTGTTCTATTGCTATAAGCCGCACTACGTGCACGCGCTTTACGACGTCACCATGCTTGAAGAACCCGAGCATGATCCAGAGCAGTTCACGATCATTCAGCCGGACCAGGACGCCGACTGGTACAACAAGTCGAAGATCACGACCGGTGATCTCGTCAAGACCGTCAAGGTTGCCTATTCAAAGTCGCTTGACGAAAGAAATCCAGCAGCAGCGCAGTTCCTTGCCAACATCAGTATGGATGCGGATCACCTTTCGCAGCTGACTTATGAAGTCGTGGTCAAGGGCGGCGAGATCGATGAAGTCGTTGCCGCCTGGATTGATGGGAATGGTGAAGTTGTCGATGGCTGGCTCGGCCTGAACTAACACTCCCACAGGTCACGCCCTGGTGCCGGTTGGCGCCGGGGCTGCGCCTCCTTTTTGGAAAAAGGAGACAGGTGTGTCTGACGATATCGCAATCGATGCAAGGTCTGTTTGGAAAGTGTTTGGGGGGCGGGCCGAAGAAGCTCTGCGCGCCATTCATGCCGAGGGCCTGTCAAAAGCTGAAGTTCTTGAAAAATACGACTGTGTGGTCGGCGTCGCTGATGCGACCTTCCAGATCAACCGGGGTGAACTTTTCTGTATCATGGGGTTGTCCGGGTCCGGTAAGTCGACCTTGGTGCGCCACGTAAACCGGCTATTGGAACCCACAGCCGGTCACATCCTGGTCAATGGCCAGGACGTGGTTGAGATGAACCCCGCTGAACTTCGCAGGTTGCGAAATCACAGGGTCGCCATGGTGTTTCAGAATTTCGGTCTGATGCCCCACCGAACCGTGCGTGACAATGTTGCCATGCCCCTGGAAATCCGTGGCACCGGCAAAGCACGACGCTGGGAAGAGGCTGACAGGGTCCTGGACCTGGTCGATTTGAGCGGCTGGGAAGACAAGTACGCGCATGAACTGTCGGGCGGCATGCAGCAGCGTGTCGGGCTGGCGCGCGCCATTGCCTCCGACCCGGATATTCTGTTGATGGACGAACCCTTCTCAGCACTTGATCCGCTCATTCGCAAGCAGTTGCAGGATCAGTTCATGGAGCTGAGCGCGAAGCTGAACAAAACGACCATGTTCATCACTCACGACCTCGATGAAGCCATTCGGATTGGCAACAGGATTGCCATCATGAAGGACGGTCAGATTGTCCAGATCGGTACGCCGGAAGAAATCATTCTCAATCCGGCAGACGATTACGTCGCAGATTTTGTTGCCGGCATTTCCAAGCTCAACATGATTTTCGCCCATGCGGTCATGAAACCGGTTGCCGAGTTCGAGGCCAAAAACGGCCCGATACCGGAAGGCGCTGGCACGGCACACCCGGACATGGATCTGAACGATCTGATTTCGATCTGCACGGAAGGAGCCGGGGTCGTCCGGGTCAAGGAAAACGGACAGGACCTTGGGGTCATCGACCAGTCGGGGCTTCTGCGAGCTATCCAGAGCAGTCAGGCATGAGGGGCATATCATGAGCGTTGTCGATGAAAATGATATCAGGCCTGAAACCGCTGACAGGCTGAACACGTTGATTGCCACATTCGTGGGCACCGGGCAGGACTATTACCAGCGTACCTTTGCCGTGATGATGAAGGCGCCGGGCTATTGCTTCACGCTCAATTTTGCAGCCGGGTTGCTCGGTCCGATCTGGTTTGGTGCTCGAGGATTGTGGTCCTGGTTCCTGGGATTTCTGGTCCTTGAGACCTTTGCCTACATTCAAATCGGCCTTGGTCTGTTTGGAGATCTGGGAGGGTCACTCAGAGAACGGGCTGCTCAGATTGCGCAAACGCTGGATCTTCGGCAGCAGCAAATTGCCGCGGCAGAAAAGTCGGGCGCGTCGTCGCTTGAAAGCCTTAAACGGGCAGCCAGTTCCCTGGAGACAGCATTGGCGGACGCGCAGGCTGCGGCCGCTGCAGCTGATTCCAGCGGTCTGATCTACCTTGCCTTTGGCCTTGTTGTTCTAATCGGGATCAAGTTTTTAAGCGCATCGTTGGCAAACTGGACACTTGAAGAGCAATTCACGCGATGGCGCTCGGATCAGAGCGTTGCGAGCGGCTGGTCTGTCCAAAGGCTTGCGGTTGCCACAGCACTGACCATTGCCGTCGTCGTGTTGTCGGTGATCAGGTTTGCCCAGCCGGACGCCATCGCAGCCCTTGCCACTTTCCCGACGGATCGCAATTGGCGACTGGGTGTGGGTGACGGCGTGCAGACGGTTTTTGATTGGACCAAGACTGTTGGGAGGGGCTTTTTCGACAGTCTGACCTTTGGCATGCGCACGCTGCTGGACGGTATTGAGGTTGTTCTTGTCGGTACGCCTTGGCCGGTTGTTGCCCTTGTCATCATCATGCTGGCTTACCTATCGGCCGGGCCACGGGTTGCAATCTTCACAGGTGCTGCGCTTGCCTATCTCGGTCTGCTCGATTTTTGGGAAAAGGCCATGACCACGATCGCGCTTCTCGGCGCGGCGGCCCTGATATCGATCAGCCTTGGTATCCCGCTTGGGATCTATTGTGCACGCAGGCCAAGGGTCTTCGGTGTCATTCGTCCGATCCTGGATTTCATGCAGTCCATGCCGTCCTTTGTGTATCTGATCCCGGTTGTGGCCTTTATCGGTTCAGGCAAGCCGGCAGGCGTTGTCGCCACAATGATCTTCGGGAGCCCGCCTGTTATCCGGTTTACGGTTCTTGGGCTTCAGCAGGTGCCAGAAACAGTGCGTGAAGCTGCGCTCGCCTTTGGTGCGACCCCCCGCTACCTGCTTTGGCGTGTTGACCTGCCGCTGGCGCGCAGAACGATCATGGCAGGCGTGAACCAGACAATCCTCCTATCGCTTGCAATGGTCGTCGTGGCATCGCTTATCGGTGCCAAAGGCCTTGGCGAGGATGTCCTGGAAGCTCTGCAATATGCAGCCGCAGGGCAGGGTATCCTCGCCGGGCTTGCGATCCTGTTCTGTGCGCTCATCCTCGATCGCATTGTGGTTGGCGGACGGAACTAAGCCGGCACTGAAGGTTGAAAGGGCGCTAACGAAATTTCAGCGAGCGGGTCACCTCGCTCGCTGAACCATTTGAGAAGCCAACAGCCCCATCGATCGCTTGCTGGACACTGTTTCCGGAAGTGTCTCTTTTCATGTCCGGGAAAGTGCCTTGGGCCGCCCTGAGACAGAGCAAGCAAAGCAAAGAGAATACCTCCAGCACCCCTACCGAGCGCTGCCGCCTGACCATCCCCGCGTGAGTTGGCAATCGAGACGCGGGAAACCGGGACAAAGCTTGGACCCGGGCTCATTGCCCCAGAAAGATGGTTCCCAAAATACTGAAAAGCGCGATGAAGGTCGTCATGCGCGCTCAATGGTTTGTGCCCAACAAACCTGGCCCTGCGCAATGTGTCGGTCAAACCCGGCATCCTGGCTCTGATCGCGACGGCCTCAATGAGGATCTGCCTTTAATCAGGCAAAGGTCTGTTAATGTTGATCATCGGTATTTACCACAAGGTTCATTGATACTGGTATTTCTGGCGCCCCTAGACGTATTTTGTTTATTGCATGAGGCGACGCAGATACCGTGGAAAACGATCCGCTGTCATTTGCTGCCATATTGCAGCTTTAGCGGTCATTCAAGTTGCACGTCCGAAGCAGCGGGGTTGTTCTCTCTTGGACAAGTTAGCGTAACAGTTACCTGGTGGGCACATGGTCAAACTGAGATCCGAGGTCGATCCCATACGTTTGAAGCGCGCCTGGGGTGCGATCGACAGCGCGTTTGCAAAGCAAGGTCTTACGCTGCACCGGGGGCACGACTTCGATCAGATCGACAGAATGGCCGAACGCAGTGGGTTAAAGGTTCTCGAGGCACATTTTTCTCCGCGAACACAGACATTCTCCAGCGGTCGGGCGTTCTGGCTTGGGGTGACGGATGTGAAGGACAAACTGGTTGGCAGAGTGTGCGCACGCCTTGACCAGATCCGTCCTCCACAAACGCTGGCGGACTATTGGCGCAAGCATTTTTATCGCTGCTTTCCGGCAGAAACCGGCGGACAGGTCGAGCTGGCAGAAGAGCAGCCACGCTTTGCTGAAAAGATCACCGGGGACACGGTATATATGGGGGGCACGGAAGTGCGTCCGGAATGGCAGAACTCGCATCTCGGCGGCATGCTTAACCGCATCGCGCAGATTGAAGCGCTCGATGAATGGGACGCGGATTTTTACTACGGCTGGATGGAAAAGCGTGTTTTCAAGGACGGATTTCTAAGGTCGTGTGGCTTCACGCGCCTGCATGCAAATGCGGTGCGCTGGCAGGCCGGTGGACCCATCCCGATTGATAACGACCTGTACCTGGCCGGAAACGAGCGTGATGATGTTCTGGATATGATAGACCAGATCCTGAGTGCTCCTCCAAAAGCCATAGAAGACAGAATATCCGCTCAAAGCCTCCCGGCGTCCGAAACTTCAAAACCAGCCGCTCAAGAGTAAGGTCGGGTGTGTCTTCGCCCATCATGTCGCCGGTGCGCTGAATGTCGTACCAGGGCTCTCCACGAATGGCTGCATGATACCCGGGTGCCACTTTCCGCCGATAGTCCAGTGGCAAAGACGTCGGTTGGTCGGACGGCGGCAAATAGTTTCGGAATGTCGAATCTTTTCCAATGAGCGTGACCGGGGGCACGTCGTCGGGAATAAGGTCCGGACGGAACAGCATCAGCTTCTTGGAAAGATGCGTGACCTGGCTGTCCTGCAGGTAGATACCTTCGTTTTGACGCCAAAACTTGTAGAGAAATTGTGCTTCGTCACCTGCGGCGCCGCTTTCGACCCGGTCCAGTGATAGCTTCTTAACAAAGGAATTCATGTTCTCCGCCCTCGTTAAAAGGCAAGGTTGGCCGATAGCCGTTTTCGATCGCATGTTCGAAGATTTCGCGTTCCGCCAGTTCTGCCAGGTGCCGGCGTTCACTGTCACTCAGGTCTGTGACCTTGTCGTGATCGAATTCGTTCATGCAGTAAAAGTCCAGAATGTAAAGACAGTCATACTGGGCTGCGATGTGAAAGAGCTGCAGGAATGTCAATTGCTCCGCAGTAAAGTCTGCGTTGTTGTTCATGTAAGGTCCTTAATTTCCAAAGCCTCAGGCGTGCCCTGGACAGTCTTTAGAATGTGAAATGTCTGCTCCAGGCGCTCAAACGCGTTTGCACGCAAGGCGGCCGGCTTTCTGTTTTCCAGATCGCAGACGCGGTTATATGCAAAATCAAATAGCTTCTTTGTATCTGTTGGGCGTGCCGGCCCGTCGGAATTGTCATTCACGGGAACAGATGTGTTGTCTGCTGGCCTGACGGTCTTGGGCAGCGGAATGCCAAGTCCCTGATGCAACAGAAGTAGTTCGACCGCTTGCAAACGCTGATGGCCGTTTTTCAACTTCCATAGCTTTGAACTGCTTATCCCAAGTAGGGTATTGATTTGCTTATCGGAATGCTCGGCCAAAATTGCCAGAAACCAGTCGTGGACGAGCTGTTCCAGGTTCTGGACCGCCTCGGATTCGGCGTCTGTCTCAACTTGTAGCGACACGTGCGAGTTCCTGTGTCTAGAATCGATATTTCGAATTTGGTGTAATTTTGTCTAAAATAGACACGGGTTTTCAGAAAAAGCAACGCAACGTTTCTGTGATCGTGACTTAGAGTTCGAAACAATGCTTCAATGGTTAACGAGAAGGCCGCCGTTTCAAGGCGAGGTTCAGTCTGCGATTTGTAAGTTTAAATCGGCGGTCTTGTTGCTCAGCGTTCATAAATACTCATGACAACGCCCGACTGGGTGGCTTCCAGTTTCTTGAGCGTAAATCCACTCAAGGAGCCCGTTTCCTGGAAAAGACGTTTGCCGGATCCGGCAACGACCGGAAATGTCCAAAGCCGAAATTCGTCTATCAGGTCGTGCCGGGCCAGCAGCTGGATAAGTTGCCAGCTGCCATGTACCTGGAGCAAAGGCCCGGTTGATGCCTTCAGTCTTCTGATCGCTGTCACCGGATCGCCGTTCAGTTTTCGAGAATTCGACCAGGTCAACTCATCCATTGTTGTTGTTGCGACATACTTCCTAGCTGCATTCATGATACGGGCAGGGGTGCTGTCCTCCGCTTCCGGCCAGTGGCCGGCAAAAAGCTGATAGGTCTTTCGCCCGAACAGCATGTCATAGGTCTCGTTCATGGCCTCGCGCTGCACCTGTTCCATGACGTCTTGCCAGAAGGGCGCTGCCCAACCGCCTGCCTTAAAACCGCCTGATCGATCTTCATCGGGTGAACTGGGCGACTGCATCACGCCGTCCATCGTTACAAAGGTCAGAATTGCCAGTTTTCTCATGTCGCAGGTCCTTCGATTAAGACGTCGGTTAAAACGTCCAACGTGCTTTCCCAGCCCTCCTGGTGCACCGTGCAGGCCATGTCGTTGGGAATGCCTTCATGTACAATTTTGACTTCGGTGGTCCCGCCGGATTGTTCGAAGTGAAATGTGACGCGCATTGGTACTCCCGCGAGCGGGTCGGGAGCTTCCCAAACCCAGGTCATCCTGATTGCCTGGTCTCGCTCTATTTCTTCGAAAGTGCCCCTGACTACGGGTCTCCTTCCGTCGGGCAATAGCCAGGCCAGGCGATAGGTGCCGCCAATGCGAAATTCGTAAGTCAAAATCTCGACAGGTGTGTCCCGGTTTGGTTTGAACCATCTGGCAAGCGCGGAAGGATCGGCAAATGCTGAAAAAATCCGGCTGCAAGGGGCCGCAATTATCCGGCTGACGATCAACGGAATCTGGGGTTCCATCATTCTGTGACCTCGTCTTTTCGGTCCATTGACTGAAGCTCTGGTTGCGCTTCGGTAACGAAACATTCCAGGTTCTGAAGGGCACCTTCCCAGAACGTTCGATGCCGTGAAATCCAGTCTTCTGCCTGTTTCATGCTATCGGCGACAAGGTGGAAATGGTGGACGCGCCCGTTGACCTCCCGGCGAACAAGACCGGCGCTTTCAAGCACCTTCAAGTGTTTGGAGATTGTTGGTTGTGCGGCGCTGAATGGTGCACGCAGCTCTCCGGCGGACAAAGCTCCGCGGCTTGCAAGCATTGAAATCATCTCGCGTCGGGTTCCATCCCCCAGAGCATGGAAGGCACGGTCGAGGTTGTTTTGATAATGTATAGCCATATGGCTATATTATAGAAGCTGCTCAGTGCGTCAAGACCAGAGCGCCGCAATTGCAATCGGTAGGCCCTGAAGCTGGAAGGCACGCGTTCTCATCCGGAACGATGTGCCGTGGTGGGAGCTGATTAATCGAGAAGGAATTGGGCCTCGGCGCGAGTGCGTCCGAGGCCGATCTGAGACATCGGGTCAGTTGGAGGACGTCAACATCACGGAGGCGAGATCCTGACCAACGGTGGTTTCTCCTTCAAAACCACTCTTTGAAACCGCATCGCGGTAGTCGTCCTCGCTCAGCGCGCCGTTGGGCAGTTTATAGGGGCCCTGACGTGGTGCGCCGACTGGAGGGATCAGATGGGTCAGCATCAAGTGTTTGGCACCGGCCCGCTTGGCGAGATGGCCAAGATCGGTGGCATTGCTTTGCCTGAAGAATATCGGAGGTGGAAAACCTGTACCGCCGTCAGGACCCATCACAGGATGAATGGTCGAATGGACGACGATGTCCGCACCTGCTGCAAGCTTTTCAACCTGATCAGAGGTGGAGGTCTGGCGGGGGGCTTGCGTATGTCGTTACCGGCATCTCCGCCTATGACCACACTGCCGGCTGGCGTGTCGACACGATAGGATGCATGTCCGGCAATGTGAGTCGAGCGAATGGCGCTGACCGACACATCGCCTTTCGACCAGACTTCCTTTGCCTCATCTGTCGGTTTGAAGTCCTTGACGGTAATGAGTTCGGCCGGTCCGCCGGGCAAGCGTTTCTTGTTTTCTGCAAGGCGTTGTGCGATCTCGCCGGACTGGATCAGAGAATCGCCGATATGTTTGGCAAAGCGTGCGCAGCTCAATGAAAAGCCGAGCGGCGATTTCGTCTCCTCACTACAGACAAGGTCGACTTTCGGGCCACCGGAATTGAAATGCCAGCGCAATTGCATCATGTCGGCAAGACCTTCGGTGTGGTCTGAGTGCAGGTGCGTCAGAAAAACCGCATCGAGCTGGCCTACGGGCACACCGGCCTGACTGAGGCGCTGTGTGGTGCCGCGCCCGGTGTCGAACTGCAACCGAACGTCATTGCATTTGTTTTCAACTGAACCGAATTGCACGAGCGTTCCAGCGCCTGCCTGCCCCTTGAATACAGGTGGCCCACCTTGTGTCCCGGTGAGGGTTACTTTCAGGCAGCTTTCTGCCTGAGCGCCTGTGGCAATCAGCAGGCATGCACCTAAGAAAACGGCACCAACCAGTTTCCGTGTCATGTTCACCTCCCATCGATTTATGATTTATTATTCTAATAATATCGATTTTAAGTTTGTATGCAATATTACATCGACAACACGCGGTGCCGTCGCTACGGAAAGGTCAAGGATTTCAGGGATTGCCGTTAGGCAGCCGGTACTTGGTCCTGATTGCTCAAGTCCTGCTTTCTGGCTGAGCCATCCAACGAACGAATTTCCGAACTCGCTGCGATCTCCTGCCGCGTGGCAAAGCCTTCGTGGTTCTGAGGAACTTTGGCAAGGTCATATAGATAATTGACCATAACGCCAGCCGACTGGGATGTGCCCTTTTCGGAAAGATCAGCATCGGCATGAACTGCGTGAACAAGCGCGCCGTTGCCAAGGTGGAAGCGGGCGACAGGATCGAGCGGCAGGCCGTCCTTCCGTTTTGCAGACATAAGATAATGCGCGGCAAGCAGTTTGAGTTGCCTGGCGTCAGCTCCCTCGTATGAAATTCCCTCATGGGTCAGCCAGCGCGTGAGGCCAGGAATGGGTGACAGGGTCACAAAGGTCTTCAAATCCGGCAGCTCGGCGGCAAGATCCGTGGCCACTTGTTTGATTAAGGAATTGCCGAAAGAAATACCGGCGAGGCCTGCCTGACAGTTGGATATGGAATAGAAAACAGCTGTCCTTGCCTTTTCCGCCGTGATCGGTTCGCGGCCTTCTGCCAGCAAGTCCTGAACTGAACCTGGAATGTCGCTTGTCAGGGCCACTTCAACGAATATCAGGGGCTCGTCCGGCATGGATGGATGAAAGAACGCAAAGCATCTGCGATCGACCGGTGCGAGACGACGTCGCAGATCTTCCCAGCTACCGATTTCATGCACGGCCTCATAGGCAATGATCTTTTCAAGAATATGTGCAGGACTTTCCCAGCTGATCGGGCGAAGGACCAGAAAGCCCCGATTGAACCAGGACAAAAACAAATGACGAAAATCCTGGTCGAGTGCCTGTAGCTCGTGATCCGTTCCACCAAGCCGCAATAGATCCGCACGCATCTGAACCAGAATTTGCGTTGCCCCGGGTATCTGGTTCAAGCGGCGGATCAGTTCCTGGCGATCAGGTTCCACTGACGCCATGAAATCCCGATAGGTCTGTTTGCTTGGGCTGGCTTCATAAGCGTCCAGCGTTTCGCGCACCTGGTCCGGATCAATGTTCATGTCTCCGGCAAGATGATGGAAGAAGGTCAGCTTCCCCTCATCGGTCAGCTCCTGGTATCGCAACAGGATCTGGTCGGCAATTGTGAGCCCGGTGACATCACCCGTTGCGCCGACAAGCGCTTCAATGAGGTCCTCAAGCGAACGGCCGTCCAATTGCGCAGTTGGTCCTCTGAAATACCGGCGCTCAAAGATTGTCGACAGCAAATCGCCAAGAATGGTCATGGGCGGCTCCGATCGTCTGACGGCTCTGTTTTATAAGATAGGGGCGTTGAGGCAGCGCGGACACTCCCCCAAAAGGCAATGCCTCCTCCTGGGTGTCAGGAGAAGCTGACCTTCTTGCCGGACAAACCAACGGAAATCGTGAAACTGCCTTCATTGATCAGCCATCGGCGAATGGTGAAGGTTCTGACACCGCGCTTGTGCATTGGATCATTCTCGGCAAGCGCTTTTGCATCTTCAAGTGACGCTGCCCGATAAATGATCATGCCTTCGCCATTCATATCTTCACCTGTCGCGTCAGACACCGGTCCGGCAAAAACCAGTTTCCCATCCTGTTCGAGCTCGGCCTGATAGGCCAGGTGGTCCGGCAGTGTGCCCGGCAGGTCGACATCCAATCCAGCTGGTACGGAATTCACAACAAATAGCTCAAGTGCGAGCGCTCCGCGATCCTTGGCAACACGCTTGTAGTCTGCCCATTTTGGCATGATTGGTCTCCTTCTTTCTGGCACCTTAAAAAAATCGATATTATTTGACAATCTATAAGATAGTCGTCAAAGTATCAAAAATTACAGAAACACCGAGGCGTATAATGCGGTTTATTGTAGGGACAGGTTTGTCGGGGCAGGGTGTCTTTCTCGTCGATGGGGATTGGGCCTGGAACCTGACGGCGATTGACGGACGGGTTGGCACGGATCTGAGGCCGCTGATCGAAGGATTGGTGGATCTGGACAGCCTTGCAGGGCAAAAGAACAAGGTGGACGCTGAGCCGGTCACTTCCTTGACGCCTGGACTTCCGGTCACCCGCCCCGGCAAGATTATCTGCCTTGGTCTTAATTATGTCGACCACATCAAGGAAGGCGGCTACGACGTGCCGGTCTATCCGGCGCTCTTCATGCGGTGCAACACATCCATGATCCCAGCCGGTGCGCCTATGGTCCGCCCGTCGTGCTCCGAACAGCTCGACTATGAGGCGGAGCTGATGGTGATCATCGGCAAGGGCGGCAAGCATATCAGCGAAAAAGACGCCCTCGATTATGTGTTTGGCTATACTATTTTCAATGATGGATCGGTGCGGGAATACCAACGCAAGACCCACCAGTGGACACCGGGCAAGAATTTCGACGCAACAGGGCCGATCGGTCCGGTCATCGTGACACCTGATGAGCTGCCGGAAGGCGCTGAAGGGCTCAAGATTGAGTCTCGTGTCGGTTCTGAAATACTGCAGAGCGCATCCACGTCGGACATGCTCTGGAGCGTTGCGCGCACGATTGCAACTGTCTCGGAATTCTCAACGCTCGAACCAGGAGATCTTCTGGCCATGGGAACACCTCCGGGTGTTGGGCATGCCAAGAAGCCGCCACGCTGGCTACGCCCGGGTGAAACCGTTGAGGTCGAGATCGAAGGCATCGGTGTTTGCGCAAATCCGATTGTCGCGGAAGAGGACCAGGTGACGACGGAGGCGGCTGAATGAACATGATGGCGTCCAAGGCTCCTTCAGGCGAAGCGCTCGCGAAACTGAGGGCGGAAGCGCAAGCAACGATAAGAGAGCTGCGTGACCGGATCGAGACGCTTGACAATGACAGCATCGATCTGATCCTGCGCACAGCCCGTTCGCATTATGCCTGGCAGGACAAGCCTGTTCCGCGAGAATTGCTGGAAATCATTTACGACATCACAGCTGCGGGCCCGACCAGCATGAACTCATGCCCGGCGCGTTTCTTCTTTGTCGAAACGGCCGAAGCCAAGCAGCGTCTGGCCAAGTCGCTGAAGGACAAGAACATCGACAAGATGATGTCTGCGCCGGCTTGCGTGATCATTGCGCATGACGTCGATTTCTGGAAAGAGCTGCCTTATCTTTTTCCTCATGAGGACCGGCGGCCACATTTCATGGACAAGCCGGAGCATTCCGAGGTGACTGCCTTTCGCAATGGAACCCTGCAGGGCGCTTATTTTATGATTGCGGCGCGTGCAGTTGGACTGGACGTTGGCGCCATGTCCGGGTTTTCCAATGCGATAGTCGATGAAGAATTCTTCTCGGGCACATCTCTGAAATCCAATTTCCTTTGCAATCTCGGTTATGCAGACGAAACGGCTCTGTTTCAGAAATTGCCAAGGCTGCCGTTCGACACGGCCTGTAAGTTTCTGTGAGGTTAAGTCTGTGGCCTTGAGGGAAAAAACAGTCGTCAAACTCCGGGTACAGGCAAATGGCCTGTCTCATTCGCGGGCCGATATCGGCATTCGTGATGTCAGCTATTCGATTGATGAGCCGGTAGCACGTGGCGGGACCAATCTTGGACCTGCGCCGACCGAGGCAGCCCTAGGAGCACTGGCTGGGTGCACCAATGTCATCGGGCATAAATGCGCTGCGAAACTCGGCGTCGATATCGGTCACCTGGAAATAGAAATTACCTGCGAATTCGACCGCAGGGGCGTCACGCTGGAGGAAGAGATTGACGTTCCCTTCGTTGCATTGCGTCAGGTTGTGAGCGCCGATGGAAGTCTTTCAGAAGACGATCTTCGGCTGGTCGGCGATGAAGTCGCAAAATACTGTCCCTTGTCCAAACTGTTCGAACAGTCAGGGACCAAACTTGAGACGATCTGGCAAAAAGCCTGACGGTCTCGCTTTCTTTGGGAGGAGAATGCCATGATTGGAAAACTGACAAGACGGAGCGCCTTGGCGCTGGCTTTCCTGAGTGCAACAGCAGTTCCGTCCTTTGCGACGGAAACGATCAAGGCTGTGGTCATTGACGGATATCCGGCTAGAGCGCTTTGGGTGAAGGAGTTCACAAACTTCTTTATTCCGGAAGTCGATAAACGTCTTGCTGAAACCGGCAACTACAAGATGGATTGGCAGGAGAGCTATGGCGGTTCCATTGTCAAACCGAAGGGCGTTCTGGAAGGTGTGAAACTCGGGCTGGGCGACATCGGTATCGTCACGACGATTTTCCATTCCTCCAAGTTGCCAAGTCAGGCGCTTGCGGCCGTAACACCGTTCATTGCTCCCGATTCCCGGGCGGTTGCCAAAGCGGTGGATGAGATTGCCAAGGAATTCCCGACGATGCAGAAGGAATTCGAGGCACAAAACCAGGTTTATCTGGCAACCGGCGTAGTGCTTGATACCTATCAGCTGTTCTCCAAGGAACCGGTCAACTCGCTGAAGGATATCGAAGGCAGCAAGGTTGCAGGAGCCGGCATGAACCTGCGCTATCTTGAAGGCATCGAAGGTGCTGCAGGTGTACGTGGCGGTCTGACCGACTTTTACAACATGCTGCAGACCGGACTGGTCGACAATGCGATGCTTTGGCCGGAAGCTGCGAAAACATTCAAGATCGCGGAAGTGGCTCCATACATGCTGAAAGCCGACCTTGGTGCTGTGAATTCCAAGACGATCACGGTCAACAAGGACTATTGGGATGGCTTGCCGGACGAAGTGAAAAATGTCCTGCAGGACGTGGCTGTTGAATATCGCGACCATGTTGCCGGTATTGCCATGGACAGAGCCGATGCAAGCCGTTCGGCCTTTGTGGAGTCTGGCGGGACCGTCGTTGACTTGGACGCGGCTGAGCGGAAAAACTGGGCGGAAGCCATGCCGAACATTGCCGTCGAATGGGCCGCAGAGCTGGATTCCAAAGGTGAACCGGGCAGCGATATGCTGAAAGCTTATATGACGAAGCTGCAGGAAGCCGGGTACTCACCCGTCCGCGACTGGTCCGCAGAGCTTTCCCAGTAAAGCGCAGACTGCGCAAAGTGGAGCGCCAGAATGTTACGTCCAATTCTTTCTGGCGTTCGCGCCTTCTCCAAGCTTGCCAACTGGGTGGCCATGGGTGCCAACGCAGTTGGCACCCTCATCGTGCTCGCCCTTATCATGGTGGTGAATTACGACGTCGTCGCACGCGGTTTGTTCAATGCACCGTTTCGCGGCGCTGTCGAAGTCGTTCAGTTCTCCATGGTGCTGATTGTCTTCCTGCAACTGCCTGACGTTGTGAGAATGAACCGGCTCACCCGGTCGGACGGCTTTCTGACAATCCTTCAGGCAACCAGGCCGAAACTTGCTGAATCGATCAGGCGGATCATCAACTTTGCCTCAGCTGTGTTCATGACGCTGGTTGCCTATGCAATCTGGCCAGAATTTCTGGAAATGTACGAGACACAGGACTATTTCGGCGTTCCGGGGATCTTCACAGCTCCCTGGTGGCCGCTGAAACTTGCCATATTCCTGAGCGCAGCTCTGTGCCTGATCTTGTTTGCTCTCAAGGCCCTGACCGGTGAGCGGTCCACCGACCCTGTCCGTTACACCAAACAGCCAGAGGATAACGCGTGAGCCCTTTTGAAATCGGCATACTGTCCGTCATCGCGATTGTCGTACTGGTCTATCTCGGTGTTTACATTCCGATCGCGCTTGGGCTGGTGTCCTTTGTCTCGATCGTCTTGATGCGGGACAATTTCGATCTTGCCGTCAATCTGCTCAAGATCGCGATTGGCGACAGTGTGATGGAATACACATTCGCCACCGTTCCCCTGTTTACCTTTATGGGTCTGATTGTCTCCAAGGCCGGGCTTGGAGCCGACATTTATGCGGTGATGAATTCGGGCTTCAAGAAGGTCAAGGGCGGCATTGGCATGGCAACAGTCGGCGCCAATGCGGTCTTTGCTGCCGTGACCGGATCCTCGATCGCCTCGGCATCGGTGTTTTCAAAGGTCTCTGTGCCGCAAATGCTGGCCTATGACTATAACCCGCGCTTTGCCGTCGGCGTGGTGGCAGGGTCTTCGGTTTTGGGCATGATCATTCCGCCTTCGGCCATGCTGATCATCTATTCCTTTGTTGCCGAACAAAGTGTCGGCGACATGTTTCTGGCAGGCGTGGTGCCGGGCCTTCTGCTGGCAGCTGCCTATGTGATCGCCATCTTTCTGATGGGCCGATTTGCACCCGCTTATGTGGGGGGACGGCCGGCGGAGGAAACCGAATGGATGTCGCCTTGGGAAATTGCGGAAAAGACCCTGCCGACGCTGTTTCTGATTTCCGTGGTTCTGGGGGGCATCTACACGGGTTGGTTCACGCCTGTTGAAGCCGGTGCCGCCGGTGCGCTTCTGGGCCTGGTTATCGCCGCCTTCCGGCGCCGTCTGTCGTTGCAATCGCTTTGGAGCACGCTTCTTGAAACGGGCCATATCACGGCTTCCATCCTGTTTCTGATTACCGCCGCTTCGATCTACAGCCGCATGCTGGGCCTTGCTGGCCTGCCGAATGAACTTGGCGACCTTTTGACCGAAACCCAGATGAGCTTTTTCTGGGTTATGGTCATCTACGTGGCGCTGATGATCTTCCTCGGCACTTTGTTGGACACAGCCTCGATCATCCTGATTGTCGTGCCGCTGTTTTTGCCTCTCGTCGAACCCATGGGACTGTCTCTGATCTGGTTCGGCATTGTCACCGTCGTTGGCGCCGAGATCGGTCTGCTGACACCGCCTCTTGGCATATCCTGCTTTGTCATCAAGGCAACGCTCAACGATCCGCGGATCTCCCTCAAGGATGTCTTTATCGGAGCGTTTCCCTTTGCAGTGGTGATGCTGATCGTTCTCATTATTCTGATCCGCTGGCCTTCTCTGAGCCTGGCCATACTGAACTAGGAGCTCTGTCATGCGTCACGTGACCAAGGACAACATTACTGACGTCTTCATGAGCTATTTCGGGCCCGACACGGATCCGAGATTGAAGGAAATTCTGAAGAGCCTCGTTACACATCTGCATGCCTTTGCAAAAGAGACCAACCTGACGCACGCAGAATGGCAGAAAGGGATCGAGTTTCTTGAATGGGCAGGCGATATCTCGGACAAGGAGCGCCATGAATTTGTGCTCCTATCAGATGTTCTCGGACTTTCGTCTCTGGTCGATATGCTTCATTCAAACCCGCAAGGCACGTCTTCAAGTGTGCTCGGACCGTTCCACATTACCGGTTCGCCGCCGCTGGCAATTGGAGGAGATCTCAGGCAAGACTTCAACGAGCAGGTTCTGCTTGCCAAGGGAACCATTCGGGATGACAAGGGCCAGCCGATCGAGGGTGCTGAACTCGACATCTGGCAAACGGCGCCAAATGGGCTTTACTCCAGTCAGGACCCTGATCAGGACACTTATTCCTTTCACGGCATTCAAACGACCGGCAAGGACGGACGATACGCTTTTACCACCGTCAAACCGGTAAGCTACACGGTTCCAAGTGACGGTCCGGTGGGCGACATATTAACGGCAAGCGGGCGGCACCCGTGGAGGCCCTCGCATCTCCACTATATTGTCAAAGCGCCAGGTTTCCGGCCGCTCGTTACGGAGATCTTCCCCGACGACGATCCCTACCTGGACCAGGACACGGTTTTTGGCGTACGTGCTGACCTCGTCATGACCTATGTCGAAGAAGCTGCCGGAACCTTTCCGGCGGAAGGCTTCGAGCTGTCCGGAAAAGTGGACGGACCGTATCTTGTGGCAGACTTCGATCTGGTGCTTGTTCGAGAATAGGGCTTTCAAAAGGCGGCATCAGGCTCAAACGAAACCCTGTGCAGTGAGCGCGGGTCAATGAGGCCTGACGGCAGAAGACGAGCATTTCAGCGTCGAGCCTCCGGGCGACCAAGCTGAAGAAACATACGGCAATATCACCGCTTTGCTTTTTGCGCTTATTCAGCAGCTTCGAGCGTAAAGTGCCTTTCCAGGAATGCGCCTGTCCGCTTGTAGTGATCCAGAAGCAGGGCGCAGGCTTCGTCCGCATCGCGATCGACCGCCGCGTTCATGATATCCTGATGCTCCTTGCCGATATCCCTCTTGGAATAGTTCAGCGCTTTGCCAGCTAGATACCGGTAGCGAATGTTGAGATCGTAAAGCTGGTTGCAGAACTTGAGCAGCACCGGCGAGTTGCATGCGCTGATGAGGTTCATGTGAAAAGCCTTATGAAGCTCCTCAAACCGCTCCACGTTGGCGCGCGGTTCGCGTATCATCCGGTGGTGGCTGATCACGAGCCGGTCTTCCCAAGCCTGATCTGCGACAGCCAGGCTTTCACGCATCGCCATCTCCTCAAGTTGGCAACGCAATTTCAGAATTTCGCTGAAGTTGTGCGGGCTGATTTCGGCGGTCCGGAAACCGCGCTGATCAAGGCGTTCCACCAGCAGGTCCGAGACCAGCAAAGTCAGCGCTTCGCGAATGGGAGATCCACCCATGTCGAGGATCTTGCGAAGATTCTCGATCTTCAGCTTCTGGCCAGGAGGCAGTTCTCCTACCAGGATCATTCGCCTGATGGACAAATAAGCGCGTTGCGTCGCAGAAGGCTCTTGTGCCGGATCAATGTGGGTTTGAATATTCATACCTGATAATATCGATATTATGGCTGTTGCGCCACTTTTAACTAGAAGTATTCCAGGTAAGGTCAAGCGAATCTGATAGGGAAATCGCCAATTTAAGCAATTGCATGCTGATTTTCAGTGCAGATCAGTTTTGAGCCTGATTCTCAATCAGAGTCTTGATGGCGGCTTTCCGGTCAACCATCCCGGGATGAGTGGAAAGAATATCGGTTCTCTCGCAGGATTCTCCGCAATCGGCGAGGACTTTGTCCAGGAGGCGCGTGACCGCGAGAGGATCTCTGCCTGATTTCAGCATCAGGTCAACGCTCACCCGGTCCGCATCGTGCTCGAACTCACGTGAATAGGCTCTGGATTGCAGAATGCCTGCCTGAGCGACCAATTCATCCAAGAGCTGACCGTCATCGCCCGTAACAGCGCCGACCAGCAGGTAAAAACCGGCAATTCGATAAATCTGTTGAAGAGAATGCTTTTCGGTGACATGTCCTATTTCGTGAGCAAGCACACCGGCCACTTCATCGAGTGTCTCGCTGAATTTGATAAGCTCATCTGTAACGACGATCGTCCCACCTGGCAGGGCAAATGCATTGGCGCCGAATACGCCACCTTTTCGAAACTCCAGTTTCATTCTGTCCGGTTCAAGGTCCGCGGTCTTCAGCAATTCCTCGAAGACAGTCTGATACTTTTGCCTTTCTTCGTCCGGCAATTCGGACGCAGAAAAGACAGACCTGTCGAGGGTCTGGAGAGTGCCGTAGTCGAGGATATCGGAATAAACAGTCGGAGTGACATGTGCCGCTGCCAGGGCGGCCAACGGCAAACCCCAACGATAGGCACTGAAGACGACGATAAGACACAGGACGAAGGCGGCTGCGGCCCACTTCAGTGAGCCTTCGAAACGGTTCAACTGGTCGACGAAACCGCCCTTGTGCCCGAAAAGCTCGTCAATACCGGCGTCGTCGTCGGTTTCGAAAACGGCTCCACCAGCGAAATAGACCTTCCTTGAAAGTCCATGAAGCTTGTCGCTGATACGGTCAAGTTCAAGCATTCTCGTGCTGGGCTGTCCATCGATATCGACAAGGATCAGCTCCCCGGTTTTTTTAATCTTTGCCGGGAGGCTTTTGGCCTCGCCGCTTTCGAAAAACTTGCCGTTTACTGTCTGCATGTTTGTTGGTTGCCGGTCTGGTTTGGGTACGGGCTCATAAATCAATTCTATCAGGCATCAATCAGGCGCGGACATCCGAGGAGAACCTGCAGGGTCATGCTTATGTATGGCTCAAAGACGTTGACACTGCAGTTCAAGACCTGATTGGCGTCCTTCGGATCGTCCGACACAGGATTGTCTTCTACGTTGCATTCTGTCCTGGACGGCCTGAAAGCATATTTTTATGCGTCCGTACTCCGGGAACAACCTGCTTTCATGCGCATTCACATGAAAGCAGGTTTTGGGTTCGGTGCCAGTGCGGCAATTGCTCCTTTCGCTCTAAAGCCCGAATTCGATGCCTTCCATGGCGGTGAACTCGGCAGCTGCAGCTGAACCTTCCTGGATGTTGTCACCGACAAAAGTGTCCAGCGGCTCCAGTGATTGCAATTGCGTCTGGTCCGCAAAATAGCGCCAGGTGCGCACTGCGGCCCAGGGGCGCATCAGACCCAGTGTGAACAGGATGACGACAAGGTTGGACAGCAGGATCCAGAGGTAACGCCGGCGGCTGAGGCTTGAGCGAAGACGGTGCCGGTTCTCGTTCAGTGTTGTGCTGTTGAAGGCGATATTGCGGACACCGGCAGCATAAAAGATGAAGGCAAGGACCGGCGCTGTATAGATCAACACGCCGAACAAAAGGAAGCTGAAGGCGAAACCGGTGGGAACAGCGTCATCACTTTCAAAGGCCGTTCCGATGCCGGAAAAATCGATACCAGAGAGCAGTGCCACCGCAACGGAAATGATCCCGATGACAATGAAACCGAGGAACATGACAAGGATGGTCATACCCCAGTTGGCATAAAGGTCGCCGAGGTTTGGATCAGTCTTGAACGAGGAGTTTCCATAACGCAGGCGATTGCCGATATAGGCGTTGTGCATGCGTGAGGCCACGGGTGCCAGGACGCCGGCTGTCAACACTGCCACCATCGGCATGACGAGGAAAACAAGAAAGGCTTTCCAGTAAGACGGTTCGAAATTGAAGCGCAGGTTCCGGTAACTTGTAACGCGTGCATTGAATCTGATGGATCGGTTGAACAACCAGGGAACGAAGCCGAGATAGATCAGGATCAGAATACCGGCTAGGGCGGGGGATATGAACGCAAGCGCTTGGTAGATCACGAGCGCGATGATCACGATGATACGGCCGATCAGAATGTTGATCGGTCTGGCGTGATACTCGAAATTGTGGCCATCAAGAACCGTGTTTCCGTAAAAGTAGCGTTGATGCCGAACTTTGGCCCAGGCGCTGTAAATGCCGATAGTGACAATCGTGAGCAGCAGATTGACGATCCAGATGCCGAAATACTCGCCCGCCCGGCCGTTAAATTGAAACGGATGGGTCACAGGCGTTGGTTGGGGGGTCGTGTCCATGTCTTTGGCCTATTTGAATAGAGAAACCTGAATGCTGAATAGTATGCCTTTGCGAGAATGGGCATTAGCACGGAATGATTTGCTGGTATGTGATCTGGATACCAGAATGGTCTGATTAATGGAGTTCAGACCCGAGCACAATCATACGTTTCAGCATGGTTAAGGACACCGGCCTCGAAACCGGTTGCCGGGCCGACCAACCTGGTATGTCTCGGATTGGATATGGTGGGAGTGGGCGAAGGCAGGCGGCCAGGAGATCCGCGATACTGCGGACTTTGCAGACTGGCTATCGAGCCTGTATAGAGAGTGCGAATTGCGTATCAGCTGCCAGATTGTCTTGCGCTGTACCAGGCACATTCAACAAAAAGAAAAAGCCCGATGAACGATTTCCTCGTTGCCGCACTCTATTCGTTTACACAGCTCGATGATTTCGAGGCGCTGCGTGACCCTCTGAAGGCATTCTGTGTCGCGCAGGATGTGCGCGGCAGTCTTTTGCTGGCATCTGAAGGCATCAACGGCACAATCTGCGGTCCGGAAAGCGGTGTGCGCGCAGTTCTCTCTCACTTGCGCGCGGACCCTCGTTTGAAGGATCTGCATCACAAGGAATCCTGGACGCATCGCCACGTGTTCAAGCGCATGAAAGTCCGTTTGAAACAAGAGATCGTGCGCCTGGCTGTCGACGGTATCGATCCGAATGAGATCGTCGGAGAATATGTGAAACCTGAAGACTGGAACGACCTGATCTCCGATCCGGATGTTGTCGTGATCGACACGCGCAATGACTATGAATTCGCCTTTGGCACTTTTGAAAAGGCGCTCAACCCGGAAACGCAATCATTTCGGGAATTCCCGGCTTGGGTGGAAGGCCAGAAAAGCTTGGAGAAGAAGCCCAAAGTGGCGATGTTCTGCACCGGCGGTATCCGCTGTGAAAAAGCAACCGCATGGATGCTGAAAAACGGGTTTGACGACGTCTATCATCTTGAAGGTGGCATCTTGAACTACCTGGAGAAGGTTCCTGAGGAAAACAGTCTGTGGAAAGGCGAATGCTTCGTTTTCGACGACAGGGTTTCGGTGGACCATCAGTTGCAACCACGCTGGGGCGAGTGGGTGCCGGAAGAAGCCAAGCACATAATCAATGAAGACACAGACTACGAAAAAGGTATCAGGGGCGACGAAGCCCAGACTGCGCAGACCAAGGTTTGACACGAGTTCAGTCCCGAATTGGCACGAAACGCGTTAACGATTGTTAACTTTTTCGCTTTAACCCATTGAAGAACTTCCCTAAAGTCAATGAGCAGAGCCGTTTCTGCACCAGACTGGGGGAAGTATCATGCGTCGCAGGTTCTGGAGCGCGGTCGCCGCGCTGGTGATTAGTCCATTGATGGGGTCAGCTGCATTCGCTGGCGGCCAGGCGCTTTCCTGCTATGAGCAGGCAACCGTGCCAGCTGTCTACAGGACTGTTCATGAGAAGGTTCTGGTACAGGCCGCGTCCAGCTACGTGGTGAAAAAGCCCGCCGTCTACGGCTATCAGAGCCGACGTGTTCTGGTCCAGCCTGAGCGTGTGACTTACCGCAAAAGCCCAGCCGTCTATCAGACGCAGCACCGCCAGGTTCAGGTGCAGCCAGCAAGCATCGGTTGGGAATACCGGATGATCAAAGGCCGCAATGTCTTGTGCAAGATCAAGCACCCAGCCGTTTTCAAAACCGTCAGTCAGAAGGTTCTGGTTCAGCCGGCATCGAAAGTTGCCGTGCGTCACCCAGCTGTCTACAGCTCGGTCAAGGAAAAGGTCCTGATCCAACCGGCAAGGAGCCATGTGGTCCAGAAGCCGGCAGTGTACAGAACAGTAAGTCGTCAGGTGCAGGTTCAACCCGCCAGGACAGTCTGGAGACCGGTAAGGGTTCGCGGCTGTCGTTATTGAGGCACCTTGCGATGATCTCTTATGTTTCCGGAGAAGGCCGATGATTTGTACCTTGATAGCCTCTTCCATTCTTTTGAGTGTCGAAGGCGGTTCGATGGCTGTTCTCATTCCGGAAAATCAGTCTGTGCGGATTTTCAACGAGAAGAACGCCAACGGTGAAAATGCGGTCGTGCATCTTTTCGGTGAGACCAAGATTCAGGTGCCGGGTGTGACCGCCGAACAGGTGATTGCTGCGCTGAAATCATGCGGCAAGGATCAACGCTGACAGGCGATCTACGACCCAGCGCTGAAATCACCACTCCGTGGCGGTTTCAGACAGCTTGTCCGCCAGAAAATCGACAAAAGCCCGGACCTTCGGCGCCAAGTTACGTTTGGAATTGTACAGCGCATAGACGTTGATGTTGAACGCGTTGAAGTCGGACAGGGTGGTTTCCAGCCTGCCTTCTCGGCGCTCCTTGGCGATCATGTATCCCGGTATGAGCGCGATTCCGCTTCCTGCAAGGACGATATCCTTGACCGCTCGCGCACTGTTTACCGCAAGCGGCCCGTTGACCTGAACGGATCGGATTTCCCGATCCATCTTGAAGGGCCAGGAATAGGCGTTTTGAAAGTTTGTGTCGATTACACATCGATGATGTTCAAGGTCGGTTGGATGTGCTGGTTTCCCGCACCTTCTGAAGTATTCGGTTGAGGCGCATAAGTGGATCGGGGCAGGTGCGAGCTTCCTTGCGATCAACGCTGAGTCCGCCAAATCGGCAATTCTGACGGCGACGTCAAAACCTTCGTCGACAAGGTCGATGTGCCGGTCTGTCAGATTTAGATCGACGGAGATCTCCGGGAACTTTTCGGTAAAGGCCGGCATCAGTGGGGCTATGAACATCTCGCCAAATGTTGTCGGCGCTGTCACCGACAGTCGGCCACGAGGGCTGGCTGCCTGGTTCTGGATCAAGGCCTCCAGTTCCTCAACATCTTCCAGGATCTGCCCGCACCGCCCATGGAAGATGCGACCAGCCTCGGTCAGACTGAGGCTTCTCGTTGTCCGGTTCAAAAGCCGTGTTCCCAAATGCGCCTCAAGCGCCTGTACCTTTTTGCTGGTCAATGTTTTCGACAAGCTCAGTCTGTCGCCGGCCTTGGTAAATGATCCTGTTTCAACCACGGCCAAGAAGGCGCGCATGCAATCGATAAGGTTCATATTGTGTACTTTTTTGATACTATAAGTTTCTAGTTCAGTTATTTATCGCATATTTTTCTTCAATTATGTCTCTGGAGCAACAAAAATCTGACTTCAGGGAATTTGTGATGATCGATACCAGGACCGCCCCTTATGCCGCGCTTGTGTTGCGCGTTTCGCTAGGGCTTCTCTTCCTTGCCCATGCCGGGCTCAAGTATTTCGTCTTTACGCCTGCCGGCACGGCTGGCTTTTTTCAGTCTCTTGGACTTCCAGGGGCTTTGGCCTACGTCACAATTCTGGCGGAGGTTATCGGTGCGCTGCTGCTCATCAGCGGGTTGTTTGCCCGGTATGTAAGTCTTGCGCTTTTGCCCATCCTTCTTGGAGCAATCATCTTTGTTCATGCGCAAAACGGCTGGCTGTTTTCCAATGAGAACGGCGGTTGGGAGTTTCCCGCGTTCTGGGCACTGGCGCTGATTGTTCAGTCTCTGCTTGGAGGCGGGGCCTATGCGCTCTCATTTGATGGTGGAAGAATAACTCTGCAACAGGAACCGGCGGCCTGACCATTGGCCCCTTTGACTGCTTAGCGAAAGGCAAGATCATGCTTGTTGATGGAAAGTGGAGTGCCGACTGGCACCCTTATCAAAAGAACGACGACAAGGGACGGTTCGTTCGCCAGACGTCCAGCTTCCGTTCGTGGATCACGTCTGACGGTAGTGCCGGGCCGGAAGGCCAGGCCGCGCACAAGGCGGTCGCCGGTCGTTATCATCTCTTCGTCAACTACATTTGTCCCTGGGCCGGGCGCACCCTGATTGCCCGCAAACTCAAAAAGCTTGAAGAGCTCATCTCAATATCTGTTCTGGAACCTGTGATGACCCGACAAGGCTGGAGCTTTGGCGCATTCCCGGGGTCCACTGGTGCGGACACGGAGATCGGGGCAAAATACATGCACGAGCTCTATTCAATGGCCGACCCGGGATATAGTGGTCGGGCTTCAGTTCCAGTGCTTTGGGACAGGGCAAGACAGACGATCGTCAACAATGAGTCCGCCGATATCATCAGAATTTTCGACACCGGTTTTGAAAGTCTGACCGGAGAGAAACCAAGCCTGACACCGACTGAAAAGAAGTCTGAAATTAAGGCGCTGAACAAGCTTCTTTATAACACTCTCAACAATGGTGTCTATCGGGCCGGCTTCGCGAGAAGCCAGGCTGCTTATGAAGAAGCGGTCAAAACCATTTTCGCGACGCTCGATACGCTTGAGACGAAATTGTCCGATGGGCGTACATACCTGACGGGAGACGATATCGTTGAAAGCGATATCCGTCTTTATGTGACGCTGGTTCGCTTTGATGCAGCTTATGTCGATCTCTTCAAATGCAACTTGAAGACTATTCGCGAGTATCCAGCCTTGAGCGGCTACCTTGCGCGGCTCTACAAACAGCCCGCATTTGGTGACAACACGCGGATAGATCACATCAAGGCGGGCTATTATTCAATCGAGGCGCTCAATCCCGCAGGTCTTGTTCCTGTAGGACCGGCATTGCCGTTTTTGAACAAAGGTGCTGTGGAACCAACACCGGACCGGTCAGCGGCCTGATGTTTTAAAGCGATAGGTTTTCCGGCCAATTTGGCCGTGGCCTTCGACCAGGAACAGGCCGCCTGAGAGTGTGTCAGGCTCGATGGCTGTTGGATCCGCCGGTTGCTTGATGCTGGTCACGATCAGATGATCCAGTTCCGGGCCGCAAAAGCAGGGCATGGTCGGTTTCTCAACGGGCATCCTGATCGCCTGTAGAAGATTGCCGTCAGGCGCAAAGCAATTCAGGACACCTGCTGAAACGCCTGCACTCCAATAGTTACCGGCAGCATCGACAGTTGCCCCATCGGGACGTCCGGTTTCATTTGTCTGCTGGGCAAAGAGCATCTTGGATCCGAGCGTGCCTGCGACAGGATCGAAAGAATAATACTCGATCCAGCCCGGTGAGGTATCGGAATGGAACATATACGTTCCGTCCGGCGTCCAGGCGAGGCCATTGGAACACAACAGTTCGTCGCGGATTTCAGCAGCCTCTCCGGAGGCATCGACCCGGTAAAGGCCGGCAATCGGATCGCGCGGCGAGTTGGTGTCCATGGTTCCGACCCAGAATGCTCCGTCCGGGCCGACCTTTCCATCATTCAAACGTGTGCGCGGCTGGTCAGGCTGGATCTCCGCCAGCACCTCACTGTTGCAGCTTTCCGTATCGAACAGCAGCACCTTGTCCCAGACCGCGACGATCAGTCTTTCGTCCTCTGTCAGGCCAAAGGACCCGACCTCATTGTCGAAATGCCAGGTTGTGATGTCATGGCTCTCCCAATCCATCGACTGGATCGTGCGGCCCTGAATATCAGCCCAGAGCAGGCGGTTTTTTCTGTCATCCCAGGTGGGGCATTCGGCAAGCTGGTAGGTCGTGTCGATAAAACGGGTGATCGTGTGAGACACCGGCGCGGGTTCCTTGAAAAACCAAGTCTTTGAATGGAGGCGGACTATAGCGGGCGGGGCTCGCGGCGTCGAGACTTCAAAAGGACGCCAGGCTGCCAGTGCAGCAGCGGATGAACATGGCCGCGACAACGTCCTTTGGTGACCACAGAAGCGGACGGACAAAGCTGCGCGTCATCCGTCGAGAAAAACAAATGAGTGCCTTGCCGAGGCCTACTCACCGTTGAGTGGTATTGCTGTGCGTCGGACGATCGGCCGGATTGCGAAGGAGGATTTCATGCGAAGGACGCCTGGCAACTGAGCCAGATGATCCCGATGTATCCTCTCAAAGTCCATTGGGTCATGCGCCGTCAGACGCAGGATATAGTCCGCATCGCCGGCCATTAGATAACATTCCATGATCTCGTCTGAGCGGGCGACCGCGCGCTCAAAATTCTCGAGCGTCTCCTTGGACTGTCCGACAAGCGAAATCTCGACAAAAACATCCATGTGTCTGCCGAGTTTCTTCTGATTGAGAAGTGCAACATATTTTTCGATGATCCCGGCGTCTTCCAGAGTGCGCATCCGGCGCAGGCATGCTGAAGGAGAAAGACCCACCTTGTCGGCAAGGTCCGCATTGGCGATGCGCCCTTCGCTTTGAAGCACATTCAGGATTTTTCGGTCGAGACGGTCGAGCTGCATTATGTTGCACCGCATATATTGCTGTCATGTAATGACAAGTTAGCAGAAAATTCGAAGATCGAGAACTCTTGCGCACAAATCGTGTGCTGCTTGTCATTTTAAGAACAGTGAACGCAAGCACATTCGACAAGAAGGCGCGTAGAATTGAAAGCAATCAAAAACGCTTTCAGAGGAGACGGAAATGCGTATTGGTGTGCCGAAGGAAATCAAGAACCACGAATACCGGGTCGGTCTGACACCGGACAGCGTTCTTGAAATGATTGCACATGGTCATGAAGTCGTTGTTGAAACGAAGGCTGGTGTCGGGATTGGTGTGAGCGATGCCGACTATGAAGCCGCTGGGGCAAAGATCCTGCCGACGGCGAAAGAGGTTTTTGACGCCGCTCAGATGATTGTGAAGGTGAAGGAACCGCAGGCAGGCGAACGCGCGATGCTGCGCCCGGATCATATTCTTTTCACATACCTGCACCTGGCTCCGGATGCCGAGCAGACAGCTGATCTGGTAAAGTCCGGTGCAACCTGCATTGCTTATGAGACTGTGACCGATGCGCATGGCCGTTTGCCGCTTCTGGTCCCCATGTCCCAGGTGGCGGGTCGGCTGTCGGTGATTGCTGGTGCCAAGGCGCTTGAAAAAGCCCATGGCGGCTCCGGCACCCTGATCGGCGGTGTTCCCGGTGTCGAGCCGGCGAAGGTCGTCGTGATCGGCGGCGGTGTCGTTGGCGCTCATGCCATTACCATGGGGATTGGACTTGGTGCCGATGTTACCGTGCTTGATCGCAACACGGCGGTTCTTGGTGAACTCGCTCTTTCATTCGGCCCGGCCCTCAAGACAGTTTATTCCAGCAGAGCAGCGCTTGAGAGCCATGTGCTGGAAGCTGATCTTGTTGTTGGCGCAGTTCTGGTTGCCGGTGCAGCAGCTCCGAAGCTTGTATCGAAGGATCTCGTCGGCCGCATGAAACCGGGTTCGGTGCTGGTGGATGTGGCCATCGACCAGGGCGGTTGCTTTGAAACATCACGGGCAACAACCCATTCAGATCCGACCTATATCATCGACGATGTTGTTCATTACTGCGTTGCCAACATGCCTGGCGCAGTGCCGAAAACCTCGACCTATGCGCTCAACAACGCAACGCTTCCGTTTGCGCTGGCACTTGCGGACAAGGGCGCTAAGCAGGCACTGCTCGATGACCCTCACTTCCTGCCGGGCCTGAACGTCATTGGCGGTCAGGTAACCTGTGAAGCTGTCGCGACTGCACTTGGATATGACTATGTCGATCCGAAGGTCGCACTGGAACAGGCTGGCGCCAGCCAGGCGGCCTGATCTGACACATACGAATCTGAAAGAGCCGGCTTTTCGAGCCGGCTTTTTTGTTGATCCAATCCTTGCCAAAAAGCAGGTGGGCAAAACAGTAAAAGCGTGAATTGTGGCCGCGTTCTAAAGGCGCGTTCCTGAATGCTCAAAGCCTTGAGTGGCTATTTTGTCGGTTTGAAAATCGTATCAATAGCTTCAAACATGGTGTGGTAGAGCCCGACTTCGTCTTTGGCGAAATCCCCGTGCGGCACGGTTTTCTTGGCTTGGTTGAGCAGGTCGGACTTTATGGCGTCCAGGTCAATCCCTGCAGTCTCGGCATGTTTTTCAAGTTCAACATGCAGCCGTTTGGCAATACCGGCATAGGCGACAATTGCCGTCACCATGTGGGTAGGTTCCTCCGGTATCTCAATTTTCATGAACTTTGGGTCCCTTGCGCTATCTTTGGGGGCATGCCGATGTATTGATAGTCACTCTATACATCCCGCCATCCATGTCTCCGATCAAATCTTTCTGAATGTGACTAGGATCACTTTCATGGATGCCATCTCAGAAGACACTGTTTCTGGAAACCAGGTATCAGTTGAGTGAACGTGCCACCGGCACAGAAGGCGAGTGAGTGGTTTGCCATGTTGAACTTAAAATCACCGGAGTTAAATTCTGTCGCCGTGTTAAGGCAGTTGACGAACAGCAATTATCTGAAGCGTGGCCGCAGAGGCCCAGAAATTGCGGCCGCACAGAAGGCGCTGGATCGGTTGGGATATGACATGACCCACTCAGAAAGCGTTCCCGGCGTCTTCGACGGTGTTTTTGGTGGTGGCACTGAAGCAACCATCAAGCTGTTCCAAAACCATCAGTACATAGTGGACGATGGGCTGGTTGGTCCGACTACAATCGGAAGGGTCGACACGGACCTTGCGTCTCTGCCATTTCCAACCGCCTCTGAGTTGGACGACACCTTCAAGATCATGGGTTCGGCTAAACCTGCCAACTTGAAAGAGGGGCACATCTGGCGGCCTTCCAGTTACGTACGCGCCGTGCGGGAGCAAATGGAGGATCTGTTCAAAACCGGAACCGTGCCGCGCGTTGTCTTCCATGCCTTTGGACCACTGCCGCGGAAAATTCGAGTTATCCCTGAGGGCGACCTGAAAAAAGCAGATGCCCGTTTCAAGCCGGCGAACGCAGGTCAGCCTCCACGTCTGTTCTTTACGCCTGGGAAGTATGTTCCGGGTTCGCCGTCCTACCTGGGGCCGGGCTTCAAGGCGGGAATGACACTGCTTCATGAGATTTTTCATGCAATGCGTGATTCAAATGGGAAATATCCATCCGATCAGAATGTTGCCGGACTGCATCCGGCGACCCATCCACCGGGAGAAGAAACGGGCTCGGTCAAAGCGGCCGATCGAAAGTTCTGGTTCAAGAACCGGGGCGAGTTTCTTGCAATCACTGTCGTCAACATTTTCAGGTCTGAGCTCAACCAGGAACCCCTTGGCAATGGACGGGTCGTCAAACTCTTGCGAAAGGATCATGGTTCTTCCTTCGAATTTCAGAAGATGGCCAGCCCTGAATTGTTTCACAAGAACCCAGAGTTTAGGGACCACCTCGACGAGCTGAAAAAAGAGCAAGGTGGCCTTTTCTTTCGCCTTGCCAAGGTGGATGCGCCTTTTAACCCGATTAGGGATTTCAGTTGAAGGCGATCTTTGAGTGTAGGTGCTATGAAGCTGCTGCGTGCGACGCGTTGCTAAAAGCAAAAAGACTGCCGCCAAGTTCAAGCAGAAAATCAACTCTGCCGCTGTCTTCGGCACGCGCTGGGTTACCTGCCTCACGATTTCAACGGTCATGGGTTGTCTGGGACACCCGTTCCAAACCATCAGAATTCGTATGATCGTGTTCAGAAACTGGTGCGTTTCAGCGATTGCAGTTGTTTTTCCATGTTCTTCGCTATCGCATTCAAACCAGCCCTTGAGGGCTTTAGAACTATGTTTTTCCATAGGTTTTTATTTGCCCAGTGCTGATCTACGTTTTGTAGATACTATATTTTTTGGAGAGCATTTATGGCTGACAATCCCTGTGATGTCCCTTGGGACAAATATTGGAACAAGGAAATCTGCAGTGTAATTTCAAACGCAAATGCACTCGGAGGCGAATTTGAAAATGCAGCAAAAGACCTTCGAGCACTCGCGCGGGCTACGAGCGACATTTACGCAGAGGGCAAGCTGAACGCAGCAGCAGACAGGCTCGATAAGGCAAGCAAGGCGCTGAAGCAGCCCAATAAAATCAATGAAGCATTCAAGGCTTTCAACGCGATCAAGGCCTTTCATGAGAACTACAAGAAAATCACCCCTCAGTTGATTGAAAAGGATCCCGATGCGGCTGCCGATGCGTTTGGAAGAGTGCTGGCTGCAGGGGGAGAGGCGTTCGACAAGATGGGCCCACCTTTCAGTGTTTACAGCAAGTTTTTAACGGATGCAGGTGAGCTTATAGATGGCGTATTGCACGGTCTGATGCCTGACAAACGCAAGGGTGCCGCTTGGGAAATGTACCGGAAAGCGATGAACGGCGAATTGAGGGGCGACAAGCATTTGCGGTGATGCTCAAGCGCACCTTTACCCAGTAAATCACAATGAAAGATATCAAGAGAGCGGAGCCGGGGTTCTGACACTCGGCTCTGCGAGTGGGTTAAAAGACTGTGAGGTAGCTGGCTGCTTTCTCATGCTGCAAATTGTCGTTCGTCGACAGGTTTTAAACCGGAGAAAGAAAGCTTCGCAAAAGTCTCGCTGCCCCTTGATGCCTCGGCAATAGCAGAATGTCCGATCCCCTCGCCAAACGTGATTGTCAGGCGGATTGGTCAAAGACCGCTTGCCGTTCCGCGCCTTTGATGTCGCGCAGTGCGTAGAGTGTAATTGTACTGCTTACACCGTTCTTTCGCAGACCTATGACATAGTTCAGCACTTCTTCCTTGTGCCACCGCATAAGATCTCTCAAACACCATCCCACTCCAGTCTGCACCAGGTGTTCTGGATCGTTTATCAACGCGTCACAGTTCGCGAGTGCAACATCCTTGTACAATCCAGACTTTGCAATTTTGCGGGTGAAAATGACGACGCTTGCTCTACGAAGCCATAGATCATCATCGCAGTTCCACGAAACAAGCAGTTCAAGCAGCTCAGCTTCATGGATCTTTAGCACCTGGTTCAAGAGTGACCCGGTATACGCGTCTATCTTGCTCCAACCCTGAAGACCTCTGATCAAGTCCTCCAAGAGATCAAACCGGTCCGGAGTGAAATACTCGGGAATACGTTCCAGCAGTGTCAGTGCAACAGTCTTTTGCTCACCGTATCCGGAGAAAACAAGTCGCTTTGCCAGACAAACCTTCTGTTCATTGTCGAGAATGGAGAAGTCAGTTTTCAGGTCAGAGAGCACACGTTTCATTTCCGGTGCTCTGACCCCATACCCGAGATAGCGTGGATCTGGCTCGTTCGCATCCGCTACATATGGCGAAGAGTCTCCGAGTGTTCTGAGTTTCAAAACGACCCGTTTGTGCAGCTCATCAATTGGAGTGTTCAATCAATGCCCTCCCAGCTGGTAATGCCTGTCTGACTTTAAAAACGAGCAAGCAATCTTCTGCATTATCTGCACAACCAACATCTAGAACGATTGCAGTGACATCGAAAATTACTCTGTTCGCAGACAATCGCAATTTGTAAGGACATAGCCAGATTGAAGGCAGCGCTCAAAACCGGTGGGCGTGAGCTGGACGCACGATTGCGCTCGTATTCCTCCTTATTGAAAGTTGTGGTTTCGGTTGTTATTTTCGCTCTATGGGGGAATTTGGGGGATTTAAGGTTGCGTTGCGCGGCCTGTTAAGGCGGATCGCATATCGTCTCATCAAACGGGATCTTGAAAAACAAGCTCCCGGCGTGAAAGTCGTTTTGCCTGAAGGTGAAAATCAAAAGCCCAGGGAACGTGAGAAGTAGGTTTTTTCAGGGTAGGTGCAACCGAACGGTTCTTGGGTGCTCTAAAACGGGCTTGGCCCGGACAAGCACGCAATGAAAGGGCGGCAGGGTATTTGGACGAAAACGAAGACCTGCTTGACCCTTACGGACTTCAACTGCGCCAAAGTCGCTTCAAACGAATTAGCCTCTGTGCTCGCAGCGATATCTTTGAGGTTTCAAGGACATCGAACTTTGTAAGGCGTTCCATATTCATCATGGGCGATGCAATTTCGTGGGGTAGTGACGACGCCGACAATGCCGCCGCCTACAGCGCCAAGGGCTGCGCCGGCTATGGTTGCGTTGACAGTCGATCCGGCAACCGCGCCAATCGTGGCGCCGGTCGCTGCGCCAAGCCCGGCGCCGATCAGCATTCTGTCCCGCTGGCTCTCGGTATTGGCGCAACCTGCCAAAAGAACGGCGAAAGCTGCCGCAGTTAGGATGGGTTTCATCCGAGTTTGCCCCCTGGCGAAATTCAGTCCGCCAAGGGTGGGGATTTATGGTTAACAGTTCCTTACCAGCCTCGGGTTATCCAAGGACGGATAGGCTGTTAAGGGCAGACAACCCTGTAGGGATTGCCGTAGCGGTCATACGCGACACAGTTTTTCGGTGTCGTTGCTGCCCCGACAATCGCGCCGCCTGCTGCGCCGATGGCAGCGCCGGCAAGCGCAGGTCCTGCACCGTTGCCGGCCGCAGCGCCGATGATCGCGCCTGTTGCCGCTCCAAGACCGCCACCAACAAGCGCGCGATCCCTCTGGCTGTCTGACTGGCAACCTGCCAGAAAGGCTGCCGATGCAGCAATAAGAAGCAGTTTTTTCATCATTTCCATCCTACCGGTCACATCACCGAGGTGTTGCCTGTGCGTCGCGTCTTACGGGCAAGCCACGCGGTACGGGTTACCGTAGCGGTCATAAGCAACGCAGTTTTTCGGTGTCGTGGCAGATCCGACAATCGCACCGCCGGCACCACCGATGGCTGCACCTACAAGCGCGCCGCCGACATCACCAGTGGCCGCGGCACCAATGGCTGCACCTGTTGCCGCGCCAAGGCCGCCGCCGACGAGGGCGCGGTCGCGCTGGCTGTCAGACTGGCATCCGGCCAGCGCAAGGCCGACTGCAGCGAGCAGTACAAGCTTCTTCATGGAATTCGTCTCCTTTCCGGCCGCACGTGACGGCGTGTCAATTCATTAAAAGTCTGACCGAAGGTAAGCTGCTTTGCCGTTCGGGGCAATCGTTCATTCTTCCAAGCGTTTTGCGGCCACCGGGATATCTGATCAGAGTTCTTCAACGATGTGAACCAGATAGCGCCGTTAGGGCGAAAGTATGACGCTGACACGCGTTCCAGAGCGCCCGTTGCCATAAACGTTAAAGTGTTGCTTTTCGACCGCTCGGAAATCGTTCAGCTTCTGAGCGCTGCCAACAGTCCTTTTGTGGAGGCATCTTTGGTGTCTGCACTCGCGTCGCCCTTGACCATCGGCAGTAGCGCGGTCGCCAGTTCCTTGCCCAGCTCAACGCCCCATTGGTCGAAGGAATTGATGTCCCAGATAACGCCTTCGACAAATACCCGGTGCTCGTAAAGCGCGATCAGGCGACCGAGTGCAAAGGGCGTCAGGCTGTCATGAACCAGCGTGATAGACGGACGGTTTCCCGGAAAAACCTTATGAGGTGCCAGCCGTTCGACTTCGTCATCGGTCTTGCCGGAAGCTTTCAAAAGAGCTTTTGCCTCTTCCAGCGTTCTACCCAGCATCAAGGCCTCTGACTGCGCAAGGCAATTGGCGACAAGCAAGTCATGATGGTGCTTCAGATCGTCTTCGTGCCCATTGGCTGCGATCAGAAACTCACAAGGGATAACTGTCGTGCCCTGGTGGAGCAATTGGTAGAAAGCATGCTGGCCGTTTGTGCCGGGTTCGCCCCAGACGAGTGGGCCGGTTTCCTGAGTAACGGGTGTGCCATCCAGTTTGACGCTCTTGCCGTTGGATTCCATATCCAGCTGCTGCAGATAGGCGGGCAGTCTCGACAGGCGCTGGTCATAAGGCAGGACAGCCCGTGCGCTGTATCCAAGAACATCCCGGTTCCAGATGCCGATCAAGGCCATCAATACAGGAAGATTGCCAGTAAGGTCGGCCTCCTGAAAGTGCTTGTCCATGGCATGGGCACCTTCCAGAAAGTCTGAGAAGGCATCGGGACCAATGGCAATCATCAATGGCAAGCCAATGGCCGACCAGACGGAATAGCGGCCGCCTACCCAATCCCAAAACCCGAAGACGCGCGACTGATCGATGCCGAATGCGGCTACTTTGTCGAGCGCGGTTGATACCGCTGCGAAGTGGCTGCCGACCGCATCTTCGCCAAGCGTGTCGGCGATCCATTTGCGTGCGGTTTGCGCGTTGGTCATGGTTTCAATGGTGGTGAAGGTTTTGGAGGCGACAATGATCAGCGTTGTCGCAGGATCCAGCTTTGCCAGCGTATCGGCAACATGGGCTCCATCCACATTGGACACATAATGGAGTTCCGGCCCATCGTGATAAGGTGCCAACGCCAGCGTGGTCATGACCGGGCCGAGGTCTGAACCGCCGATGCCGATATTGACGACATCGGTAAAGGGGGTGCCCGTGGACGATGTCAGCTCCGCGGATCGCACCGCTTCGGAGAAGTCTGCCATGGCGTCCAGAACTGTACGCACATCCGGCATAACGTCAGTGCCGTCGACAATCACGGGATCGTCCGACCTATTGCGCAAGGCCGTGTGCAGCACGGCCCGGTTTTCCGTGCCGTTGATTTTTTCACCGGAGAACATTGCGGTGCGCCGGCCTTCAACGTCGGCAGCTTTTGCCAGATCGACAAGCTGAGCCAAAGCTTCGGCATCGATGATCGATTTGGAATAGTCGAGAAGAAGATCATCGGTTTTTGCTGAAAACGCATTGAAGCGTCCGGGGTCGTTCGCGAACAGATCCCGAAGCGTGGTGTTTTTCAGTTTCTCGGCATGCTGGCTGAGCGAAACGAATTGGGCTTCGAGTGCCATGAACGTCTCCTTAAATCGGTTTAATCATCTGAATTTAACCGTATTTTGGTTTCCGCGCTTCCATTAGCACAGGCTGTTCGGAAGGGGGAGGTCAAAATAGAAAATATGCTGCCGGCGACGGTCTCGCGATTTCCAGCCGGGTTCCACCACGCGAGCCTCGCGCGCTTGTGACAAGTAAATTGCGTGTTGTGTCAATTACAAATTTTTTCAGGTGTGCCTACCATTGCAACCTGAGGGGGACGTGATTCTCTGCCCAATCTTGCAGGGCAAGACCAGTTTCTCAATGTTTGGCAACGAGCCGGAGCAAGGTTTGCGGCATGACGACGGAAAGCAGTGAAAATACCCTGTTTCACCTCAAGGATCAGCCGGATGCCGAGGAGGAAGTGCTCGTCGTTGATTTCGACAACCTTTCAGTGGTCAACGCCGTGGTCTCAAATGTCAATGAATGGGGGTGCCGTCTGACATCTGTCGATATTCAGCAACTTTACAAGAATATTGGCATTCGGGCCAAGGACGCTGGCAAGCTGGTCAAGGCGCACGTGACTTCCGTGAAGGGTAACGATGCGGCCGTCGTTTTTGCCAAGCAGGAGAAAATGGGTTCCGACAAGCGCCGTGAAAAGCGCAACGACGTCAAGATCCCAGTCAAGATTGCTGACCTGGACGGCATCACCGAGATCGAAGGAACCATTGTCGATGCCGGCAAGAACGGGTGCCGCGTCAAGGCCAAAGGCCTGACGGCACTGCCTGAGGAAGTCCTGCTGACGATGAACAAGTTCGACAGACCGGTGGTTGCCGAATTTGCCTGGCGAAATGAGTCCTCTGCCGGAATGCGCTTGTTGTGGAACAGAACGCTTGAACAAGACGACACCACGGCAGGTGGCGCAGCCGATGATGCCGATATGTCTTCGGAAGACGATCCCATGCAATCGGCAACCGAGTTCTGAGCTTCCCGTAAGCGAAGCCCAGCCTGATCATCGGATTTCTAGTCGTTCAGACCAGCGGCTGCACGCGCGCGTTCCTCGATACCCGACCAGTCTTCTGAAGCGATCGCCTTGGCATCGGCAATCCAGGAGCCGCCGACGCACAGTACGTTCGGCAGTTGCAGATAGTCCGGTGCCTTGTCCAGACTGACGCCCCCCGTCGGGCAGAACTTGGCTGTTGCGAGCGGCGAGGACAGGGACTTCAGATAAGAAGCGCCACCAGCCTGTTCGGCAGGAAAGAATTTAAGACGCTCGTAGCCACGCTCCAGGAGCCTCATGACCTCCGATGCGGTCGCCGCACCCGGCAGGAGAGGCACGCTGTGCTGATCAGCTGCATCCAGCAGCGCATCGGTGGCACCTGGTGACACGATAAATCGTGCACCGGCCGAAACGGCAGCATCATACTGCCTGTCATTCAGAACTGTACCGGCACCGACGATTGCACCATCCACGTGCTCGTTTACCGCATCGATTGCTTCCAGCGCGTGTGGGGTGCGGAGCGTGATCTCGATGGCTGGAAGGCCGCCCCGGACGAGCGCCTTGGCCATTGGCACAGCCTTTTTCGGATCTTCAACGACCAGAACCGGGATCACCGGAGCAGCGCACATCACACGTTCGATCTTTTCAATGTCCTGGGCCATATCGCCTCCAAAGTCTCTTTCTGGTCTCTTTGTTGAACGCAGTGGACAGGGCCAAACCTACCAGCGTCTCTGCCTCGGCCCTGAGGGACTGATTGTGTGTCCCTGCTTTTCGCTGCGTTCCTGCCGGGTGGTCGGTGGTGTTGTCCACCCTGGCTCTCGCATAGATTTTTCCTTAAGCGCCAAACACATGGGCGCCGGTATCGGCAGTGCCGACGGCGTTGCGGAAGACTGAGAAGAGGTCACGGCCAACGCCATCCTGGTGTTCGCTCAGATCTGCTTCTGCAAGCGGCCGCGCATTGAACTCCGCCTCATCAACCAGAACAGTCAATTCACCGCTGATCGCATTGACGCGGATCATATCGCCGTCGCGAATTTTCGCGATGGGTCCACCGGCAGCAGCTTCAGGTGTCACGTGAATGGCCGCCGGTACCTTGCCGGACGCGCCAGACATGCGACCATCGGTGATCAGCGCTACCTTGTGGCCTCTGTCCTGCAGAATGCCGAGGCACGGGGTCAACTTGTGAAGCTCGGGCATGCCGATTGCCTTTGGCCCTTGAAACCGTACAACCGCGGCAACATCTCCGGTCAGTTCCTTGTTGTTGAAGGCAGTCAGAAAATCGTTCTGGTCGTGGAAGACACGGGCAGGGGCCTCAATGATGTGACGTTCCTTGGCCACCGCGGATATCTTGATAACTGCCTTGCCCATGTTGCCGGTCAGCATTTTCAGCCCACCCGTTGGCTGGAAGGCTTTGGAAACAGGCGCGAGGACGGTTTCATCACCCGATGTCTGAGGCACCGCTTGGCGTTGCAGATTGCCTTCTGAATCGAGTTTCGCCTCAACGGTGTAGCCGGAAAGATCGGTGCCATAGACGGTCTTCACATCCTGATGCAGGTAGCCTTCACCAAGCAGTTCGCGGATCAAGAAGGCGAGGCCGCCTGCTGCCTGAAAGTGGTTCACGTCTGCCTTGCCGTTGGGATAAACACGCGCCAGGAGCGGGACAACGTCGGAAAGGTCCGATATGTCATCCCATGTCAGGCGGATGCCGGCTGTCGCTGCGATTGCGACCAGATGCATGGTGTGGTTTGTGGAGCCGCCAGTGGCGTGCAGGCCAACAACGCCGTTGACGATCGCCTTTTCGTCGATGACCTCCCCAACCGGTGTGAATTCATTGCCAAGTGCGGAGATGGCAAGAGCGCGTTTTGCGGCTTCTTTTGTCAGCGCGTCGCGCAGCGGTGTGCCCGGATTGACGAAGGATGCACCTGGCATGTGCAGGCCCATGATCTCCATCAGCATCTGGTTCGAATTGGCGGTGCCGTAGAAGGTGCAAGTTCCCGGAGAGTGATAGGCTTTGGACTCGCTTTCCAGTAGCGCATCCCGGCCAACCTTGCCTTCGGCGTAAAGCTGTCTGACCTTGGCCTTGTCATCGTTCGAAATACCCGTCGTCATCGGGCCCGCCGGAATGAAGACAGTTGGCAGGTGGCCGAATGACAAGGCCGCGATGGCAAGACCTGGAACGATCTTGTCGCAGATCCCGAGAAAAACCGCTGCATCGAACATCTGGTGCGACAGGCCAACGGCTGCACCCATGGCAATCACGTCGCGGGAGAAAAGCGACAATTCCATGCCTTCCTGACCTTGGGTAACACCGTCGCACATTGCCGGGACACCACCTGCAACCTGAGCCACTGCGCCAGCTTCCCGCGCAGCGTCACGGATCAGAGCAGGATAGGTCTCATAGGGCTGGTGAGCCGACAGCATGTCATTGTAGGAAGTGATAATCCCGAGATTTGGCACGACGTCGCCGGACAGAGCGTTCTTGTCGCTCAGACCGCATGCGGCGAAACCATGCGCAAGGTTGCCGCAGGAGAGGCGGGAGCGTTGCGGTCCCTGGTCGGCTGCCTTACCGATGCGCTCCAGGTATCTTGAACGGCTGTCATGGCTGCGTTTGACGATCCGTTCGGTGACGGCGCCGATGCGGTCCTGGATGGTCATTGCTTTGATCCTTTGCTAGCCGACTTGCGGCCTGGCTGTTCTTCTTCCAGCGAAAGCGGAGGACTGTTTCTGGCAATCCCCGCAATTCGCGGTATCTAGGTCAGCGTTTCGGCAGGCGGTCAGCCTGCTCATGTCCGTTTATTCGCTGTCGTCTTCCGACCATGTGCGGCCGTCGCGTTCCACCAGTGCGATGGAGGCCGACGGCCCCCAGGTTCCGGCGGTATAGCCCTTTGGAGCTTCCTTGGAGGCTGTCCAGGCTGCCAGGATCGGATCGATCCAGGCCCACGCAGCGTCGACTTCGTCGCGGCGCATAAAGAGTGTCTGGTTACCCCGGATCACATCCATGATCAGGCGTTCGTAGGCGTCAGGATTGCGCACTTTGAAAGCTTCGGCGAAGCTCATGTCGAGCGGGACCTGACGCAGGCGCATTCCTCCCGGGCCGGGGTCCTTGATCATCACCTGCATCTGTACACCTTCATCCGGCTGCAGACGGATGATAAGGCGGTTGGCCGTGATGGTTCCAGCTTCCACGTCGAAAATAGAATGGGGGATCGGCTGAAACTGCACAACGATTTCAGACACGCGCTGGGCCAGTCTCTTGCCGGTGCGCAGATAAAAGGGAACGCCGGCCCACCGCCAATTGGCGATTTCCGCCTTCAGTGCGACAAAGGTTTCCGTGCGGCTCTCGTTGTTTCCGAGTTCTTCAAGATATCCGGGAACAGCACCGCCTGCGGACGCGCCTGCACGGTACTGTCCACGAACGGTCAACTTGTCCGCGCTTTGCGCGTCGATCGGGGCAAGGGCTTTCAGAACCTTCAGTTTCTCGTCCCGAACGCTGTCTGCGTTCATGGACTCAGGCGGCTCCATCGCCACCAGACACAGCAATTGAAGGATGTGGTTCTGGACCATGTCCCTCAATGCGCCAGCCGTATCATAGTAACCGGCACGTCCGCCGGTTCCGAGGGACTCAGCAACCGTGATCTGGACGTGGTCTATATGGGCGGCATTCCAGAGTGGTTCGAACAGGGCGTTGGCAAAGCGCAACGCCATCAGGTTTTGAACCGTTTCCTTGCCCAGATAGTGATCAATCCGGAAGATCTGGTCTTCCGCGAAAACAGCGCCCACTGTGTCGTTGAGCGCCTTGGCCGATGCGCCGTCCTTGCCGATAGGCTTTTCCATCACAACGCGCGAGTTGCTGTTGACGACGCCGATACGTCCGAGGTTCTCGGAAATTGTGCCGAAAAGATCGGGGCCGACCGCCAGATAAAAAGCACGGATCACTTCGGGGCGTTCGACGAGAATTGTCTTCAGGTCTTCAAAGCCCTTGGCGGTCGCAATGTCGATCTTCACATAGTAGAGACGTGCCAGAAACTGCTTGAGATGTTCGTCGTCCAGGTCTTTGACGTGTTCCTTGAGTGCTTTTTCGGCGTAGTCACGGAAGTCGTCATGTGTGTAGTCGCGGCGAGCGCTGCAGATGATGCGCGCCTTTTCCGGCATCTGGCCATCCGCATCGCGATGATAAAGGGCCGGCAGCAGTTTACGGTGGGCGAGATCACCGGATGCGCCGAACACAACCAGATCGAAATCTTCAACTTCAATGACGCGTACCGCCATGGACAAATCCCTTCTAAACGGTCGACCGATTAACAGGTAATGGGTTCTCCGGCCGATTTCGGGTGTCTTTTAAATCGATTTAATTAACTTGTCAGCCCCTCATTTGAGCGCTGCCCATTCTTTTTCCAGTTCGGCCTTTCTCGGCAGGTTCGCACCGCGCCGCGCGCAGGTAACGGCCGCTGCCTGAACCGCAAACTCGACAAGTCTTTTTAGCTGGCCTTCATCCAGCGCGGCAAGAGCGGAGCGGTTGGTTGCTCCGAGTTCTTTCAAGCCTGCCAGAAGCGCAGCCTGAAAAGTGTCGCCTGCTCCGACCGTATCTTCGACCGCAACCTTAATGCCGGGCACGGTGAGTTCAATGCCGGGGGCAAAGACTGAAGCACCTTCTCCACCTCTTGTGACAATGACGAGCGCAGCGCCTGATCGCAGCCAATTTCGAGCAGTGTCTTCAATGGAAATATCCGGTGTGATCAGCGCAAGATCCTCGTCACTGACTTTGACAATGTCTGTCAATGGGATGAGCGCTTCCGTGTTTTGTCGCCAGAGCGCCATGTCGGAGACGACGGTTGGACGGATATTCGGATCGAAGGAGACAAGCGTCCGCGCCCGCTCGCGCTCAATCAAGGCCCGTAACGCACCTGCTATTGGGTCGACGAGCGCAGTGTAGGAGCCGATGTGCAGGAAAAGCGGTGGTGTGCCGAAGGTAGGCAGATCGGCTTCCGTGACCATGCGATCCGCCGCATTGGAGCCGTAAAACGTATATGCAGGAGACCCATGTTCGTCCTTCTGGACCAAGCTCAACGTTGTCAGATAGTCCGTTCTTAGAATGTAACGGTCCGAAACGCCTTCGGTCCGGAACTTTTGAACCAGCCGTTCCCCAAGAGCATCTTTTGAAATGCCACCGAAGAAGGCAGAGTCCTCGCCAAGACGGGCCAGACCCATGGCCACATTGAAGGGGGATCCGCCAATGCGGGCATCAAAACCGATGCTGTCGTCGTTCGTCGCTTCGCCGAACAGGTCAAAAAGGGCTTCGCCACAAATCAGAAACATTCGCTTTCCAAATCACTCGTTGTTTTCAAGCCGGCCCGTTGTTGCCGAGCAGGCTCAATTGAAGCTTTAGGGTGCCGTTCAGGCGGCAAGGTTTTCAGGCGGGTCCATCGCGCCGGTCATGATGGCAACCGCGTCCGACATGGAAAAATCGGAAGGCTTGATCACGCAGGCGCGCCGTCCGAGCCGGTGTATGTGGATCCGGTCGGCCACCTCGAAAACATGCGGCATGTTGTGGCTGATCAGGACGATAGGCATTCCACGTGCCTTCACGTCCTTGATCAGGTCCAGAACGCGCCGGCTTTCCTTGACGCCGAGGGCCGCCGTCGGTTCATCCATGATCACCACTTTGGAGCCGAAAGCAGCCGCACGGGCCACCGCAACGCCCTGCCGCTGTCCCCCGGACAGGGTCTCCACGGCCTGATTGATGTTCTGGATCGTCAGGAGACCCAGCTCGTTCAGCTTGTCCCGGGCGATTGCCTCCATACGTGCCCGGTCCAGCTGGCGGAGCCATTTTCCGCGAAAGCCCGGTTTCCTGAGCTCACGCCCCATGAACATGTTGTCGGTAATCGACAGAGCAGGCGACATGGCGAGCGTCTGATAGACGGTTTCAATACCGGCCTCCCGGGCGTCGATCGGTGAGTTGAATTGAACAGTCTTACCATCCAGCAGAACGTCGCCTTCATCTGGAAGCACCGCCCCGCTGAGGGCTTTGATCAAGGTGGACTTTCCAGCGCCGTTGTCACCAATGACGGCCAGGATTTCACCTGGGTAAAGTTCGAAATCGGCATGGTCCATGGCCACAACACGGCCATAGCGCTTGACCAGATTGCGCGCTTGCAGAACAGGTTCCATCAGACCGACACCTTTCTGATCCACTGATCAACTGCGACCGCTGCAATGATGAGCAGGCCAATGAGCAGGTAAGTCCATTGTGCGTCCGCGCCCAACAGGCGCAGGCCAAGGGTGAAGACACCGACGATAAGAGCTCCGAAGAGCGTGCCGACAATGGAACCGCGTCCGCCGAAGAGCGAGATGCCGCCAATCACCACAGCTGTGATGGATTCGATATTGGCAAGCTGGCCGGTGGTCGGCGAGACGGAACCGATCCTTCCGATCATGGCCCACCCTGCGAAGGCGCAGATAAGCCCGGAAAGCATGTACACCGAAATCAGCACCTTCTTGACCTGCACTCCGGAGAGTTGTGCGGCTTCCGGATCATCTCCGACTGCATAGACATGCCGCCCCCAGGCGGTTTGCCGTAAAACGTAAGCGAGGACGCAAACGAGCAGCACCAAGAAGATGACGCCGTAGGTGAAAATTGCACCGCCGATATTCACCTTGGTCCCAAAGATCTGAAGAAGAGGCGCGGCCTTTGCAATTTCCTGAGACCGAATGGTCTCGTTTGCGGAGTAGAGGAAGTTGGTGGCCAGAACGATTTGCCACATGCCGAGCGTAACGATGAAGGGCGGCAGTTTCACGACGGCGACAAGAAAACCGTTGATGTAGCCGCAAAGCGTACCGCAGATAAGACCGCACACGACGGCGACTTCCACAGGCAGTCCGTAGCGGAATGTGAATTGCCCCATGACGACGGATGACAACACCATGATAGCACCGACGGAAAGATCGATGCCGGCTGTCAGGATCACAATGCTTTGCGCCGCAGCCACAATGCCGACGATCTGAACCTGTTGCAGGATCAGGGTCAGGGCGAATGGCGAAAAGAATTTCGACCCCAGCAGAAGCCCGAACACGATGATGGAAAGCACCAGCACGATGAGCGGAACCAGTGCGGGGGTCTGGTGGAGCGCGTGCTGGATCTTTTGTCCAAATCCGCGGTGTTGGTCGTCGAATGAGGCGACTGCTTGCGGACTGGACGCGGTAGCGGCTTCGTAATTGTCCGCTTTTTTGTCGTCAGTCTCAGTGTCTGAGGTCATGCCCGTTTGTTCCTCTGTCACAAAAAGAAGGGGCAAGGCTGCCCATGCCCCTTCCGAATTCGTGTCTTGTGACCTTAGCCCCAGCAGAGCTCAGTGCCCTTGGTAGTGTCGATCGACTCAACACCATCTGCCGGTTTGTCAGTGACAAGGGCAACGCCGGTGTCGAAGAAGTCCTTGCCCGGGGTCGGCTCAGGTTTCGCACCGCTGTCGGCCCAGGTCTTGATGGCCTCAATACCAAGCGAGGCCATCAGCAGCGGGTATTGCTGGGACGTCGCACCGATAACGCCTTCCTTGACGTTCTGAACGCCCGGGCACCCGCCATCGACGGAAACGATCAAGACGTCATTCTCGCGCCCGATGGCCTTCAGGGCTTCATATGCACCAGCGGCTGCAGGCTCGTTGATCGTGTAGACAACGTTGATCATCGGGTCCTTCGCGAGAAGGTTTTCCATGGCCTTGCGACCGCCTTCCTCGTTACCCGCGGTCACGTCATTGCCAACGATGCGCGGGTCTGTCTCGTCGCCCCACTTGTTCGGATCGCCAAGATCGATGCCGAAACCCTGCAGGAAGCCCTGGTCACGCAGCACGCCGACGGTCGGCTGGCTGATGCCAAGATCGAGCATGCCGATCTTGGCATTGGCTGCATCGTCGCCCAAAGCGGCAGCAGCCCATTTCCCGATCAGCTCACCGGCAAGGAAGTTGTCGGTCGCAAAAGTCGCGTCTGCCGCGTCGATCGGAGACAGAGGCGTATCGAGAGCAATCACCAATAGACCGTTGTCGCGAGCCTGCTGGACGGCCGGGACAATGGAAGATGTGTCTGAGGCGGTCAAGAGAATGCCTTTTGCGCCATCTGCGATACAGGTTTCAATGGCGGCAACCTGGGTCTCGTGGTCACCGTCAACCTTGCCGGCGAAGGACTTGAGTTCGATGCCAAGCTCTTCCGCCTTAGCTGTCGCGCCTTCCTTCATTTTCACGAAAAACGGGTTGGTATCCGTCTTTGTGATCAGGCAGGCTGTGATGTCTGCGGCGACTGCCGGTGTGGCAGCCATGGCGGCGAGAACGGAACCTGTAGCAAGTAGTTTGCGGATCATTTGGTTTTCCTCCCTGGCCTATTTCATGTCGGACGATTGGGTGTGGCCAGATGTGACCCCAACCGTGCTGCCCTTGCCGGAAAACTGGCTCTTTCTTCCGAGCTGCCACTTCCAGCGGGTCCGGTGTCTTTCCCGCCGGTCAGGATCGTTGCCCTTGGCGAGAAATTAAAGAATTGCGGCAGACTGGCGGCGCCGATAGCGCCTGCGTCATGCCTGAAACTACCGATCAAAATTTGTGGCGACTGCCGTTTTTCCGGAGCTGCGTCTTCGACGGCCTTTTGCAGAGCTTCCTGGAACATTTCGGGGAATGGTCCACCCAGATCACCATCGATCACGACCAGCGGCGCGTCGAGAAGGGCATAGGCAGAACGCAGAGCCAGCGCGAGTGCCGAGACGCAATCCGCCATCCATTCCTGGAATTTGATGTCATTGTCGGTCACTGCCGCCTGCAGATCCGATCTGTTCAGACTGGCAAAGTCGCCTGGAGACATGTGGCGGGCAAAAGCGACAAGAGACGCCCGCGTCAACAAGAGATCCCACTCCGTCCGTGACTTTGGCGCCGTATCCAGCGTGCTTGGAGGAACCGGCATCATGGCAACATCGCCGGCATTGCCGGAAACTCCGCGGACTACGTCACCTTTCAGGATCAGTCCTCCACCGATTGCAGGGCCCAGGAACATGTAGAGAAAATCGTCGTTCTGGCGACCGACACCATAAAAGAGTTCCGCAACCGCAGCGGCAGTGCCGTCGTTTTCGCTGAAAACGGGCATGTTCGAAACCTCTTCAAGCGCTTCGGCGAGATCGAATGCTTCCCATTTCTTGAAGTCGGCTTCCGGCAACCCAAGCTCATGAAGCCAAGCGCCGAGATTGAAAGGCTGAGCAAGTCCAATACCCGTAATGCGAGCTTGCTCCTCTTCACTGAGCTGCGCTTTCAGGCTTTTCAGGTCCTCAGTCAGGATCTGGACTGTGACCTCGGGGGAGGGCAGGATCCTGTCGTGAACACGGCGATCGATGATTTCGCCAGCGAAATCCATCAAAACGGTTTCCATATTGGTTCTGTCCAGGCGGACACCGAAGGAATACGCTCCACCCGAAGCCAGGCGCAGAATGGTTGCCGGTTGTCCACGGCTGCCGTCATGACGCTTGCCGGCTTCGATGATCAAGCCTTCTTCGATCAGGTTCTGGATGATAGCGCCAATGGCTGCGTTGGTCAGCTGAACGGCCCTTGCCAGCTCGGCTTTCGAAGCCTCTCCGGCACGACGCAGGATCTGCAACACGATACGCTCGTTGTATCTGCGCAATTGTGCGGAATTGGAACCACGGCCACTTTTGCGGGTGTCCACCACCTTCCTCGCTCCTCCTCCGGCCACCTTCTGCGGGTGGTTCATAATAATTTATTTTGATGAAATTATTTGTCTGAACGACCTTCCTGTCAATTGGAATTCTCTGCTGCAACGCATGTGTTTTGTGTTGTGCTGCGGTAACCGACTGTCACGCATGAAGAATGTTCACCTGAAGGAATGATAGGCCAAGGTGACTTTAGGTTACTTTTTTGGGTTCCGCCTCTCAGTGGATAATATTTGACGATTTAAATAGGGTCTCGGCCAATTTCCGGGGCAGGGCAGAAACGAAGCCATTGTTGCGTCCCGCAAGTTGCGTATTGTCGGAAAACGATAAGAATCGGAGAAATGACCAATGCCGGTAACCCACGATGAAGCCTTCCTTGCGCGAGCGATTGCAGCAGGTGCAGGAGACGAGCCAGCTGATCTGGTTGTGAAAGACTGCACTCTTTTCAGTGTCATCGACGGCAGCAGCGTGAAGACCGATATCGCGATCGTTGGTGACCGAATTGTCGGCACACACGGGAGCTACTCCGGCAAGGCGACTGTGGACGGGCAGGGGCTGACCGCGGTGCCTGGTTTCATCGACACACACCTTCATGTCGAAAGCTCTCTGGTCACGCCATTTGAATTCGATCGCTGTGTGCTGCCGCACGGTGTGACGACGGCAATTTGTGACCCGCATGAGATTGCCAATGTGCTCGGTATTGAGGGCATTCGATACTTTCTGGACAGTTCCCTCCAGACCGTTATGGATCTCAAGGTCAACCTGTCTTCCTGCGTCCCGGCAACCGCGTTTGAAACCGCAGGGGCGAAACTGGAAATCGAAGATCTGCTGCCGTTCAAAGACCATCCGAGTGTCATTGGCCTTGCAGAATTCATGAACTTTCCGGGCGTGCTGGGCAGAGATCCCAACGTCCTGGCAAAACTTGCGGCATTCCAGGATGGACACATAGACGGCCATGCACCTTTGGTCGCCGGCTATGCTCTCAACGGATATCTGGCGGCCGGAATTCGGACGGATCATGAGGCTACGACGGCTGAAGAAGCGCTTGAGAAGCTCGCCAAGGGCATGACGATACTGATCCGGGAAGGGTCGGTCTCCAAGGACCTTGAAGCGCTGGCACCCATCCTGACCTCAGATGTTTCTGCCTTTGTCGCGCTTTGCACCGATGATCGAAACCCGTTGGATATTGCGGAAGAGGGCCATCTGGACAGCATGATCCGGCGTCTGATCGCGAAAGGTATCCGGCCGGTGGATGTTTACCGAGCAGCAAGCTGGTCGGCAGCCAATGCTTTTGGCCTCAAGGACCGGGGAGTAATCGCACCTGGGAAGCGGGCGGACATTGCGCTCTTGAGCAATTTTGAAGACTGCCGGGTGGCGCAGGTAATCAGCAGCGGCACTACCGTCGGGAATGACAGTTTTGAGAAAAGGACCATCGTGCCGCCGGTCGGACTCGACAGTGTCAGGGTTTCACCGGTCGATGCAGCAAAGTTCGACATTCCCGCCCGAAACAGCGAGGCTGATGTCATTGGCGTGGTGCCTGGAAAGATTATCACCGAACATCTGAAACGGACCCTGCCGGTTACCGGTGGCAAGACACATGCTGACCTCAATCAGGACGTGCTCAAGGTCGCCGTTGTTGAGCGCCACAAGGGAACCGGCAATATCGGTCTCGGCTTCGTCAACGGGTTCGGGATGAAACAGGGCGCCATTGCTTCTTCTGTTGGGCACGACAGCCACAACATCTGTGTCGTAGGTGCTGACGAACAGGCGATGGCGCATGCGGTCAACAGGGTGATCGTCATGAAGGGCGGATTTGCTGTTGCGGACCGCGAGGGTGTGAAGGCAGAGCTTGCCCTGCCGCTGGCGGGATTGATGAGCCTGGAGCCCTTTGAGACCGTCCGCGGGGATCTGGAAATTTTGCGCGCGGCGGCCAGAGACCTCGGATGCACACTTGAAGAGCCCTTTCTCCAAGTCGCTTTTCTGCCTTTGCCTGTCATTCCGCACCTCAAGATCACGGATTTTGGCATATTTGACGTCAACAAATTCGAGTTGGTTGATCAGGGGGCATGACGAGAACCAGTCAGTAGCGACGAAGCCTCTTTCTAAGGCGTGCCCATTTTAGCAAAGGACGGACCGCGAGGACGGCTATGATCAAGCCTGCAAACAGAGACCAGAGCAAAGCTTTCCCATCGACCGCAATCTTGTCCATGTTGCGGTAGGTATAGGCGATCTGAGGGTTGAATGGCAGATAGGTTACCAGCAGCTCGCCGGTGTGCTCACGGTGAATGTCCTGAGGCTTCATTGTGAAGCTGAAGACCTGAGTTGTAGAGTTCGCAAGTTCAGCTTCGACGACAACAGTAGCACTGTCCCACGTGCCGGTGTGGGCCTTACCATTTTCGGCGCTCTGTTCTGATTGGGCAGTCGAATCTTCGATTTTCCCGGTATCTTCTGAGATACTCAAGATGGTTCCTGAAACGGTTTCCCCAAAGCCGTCCAGCACCCAATATTTCAATCCGGTATGAAAATGAACGAGGATCGAAATCAGGACGGCAGCTGCTGCAATGGAAAGGATGGCCAAATGCTGGGCATATCTGTCTTCGGCAGCTTCTTTTGGATTGAACATGGTTTCGAGTTTCTGATTTTGTCTTCGCAACGGGAATACACTTTATAGTAGTAGATATTCACATAGCAGGATCTTGGTGCCAATGATTCTCACACTGGCGGTCTCCGGATATCGCTCCCTGCGGGACATTGTTCTGCCGCTGGATCAGATCACGCTGATCACCGGCCCGAACGGCAGCGGGAAATCCAGCTTGTATCGTTCCATCCGGTTGTTGGCAGAAGTCGCCCAGGGCCAGGCAATTGCCTCGCTTGCTGCCGAGGGCGGCTTGAACTCGACACTTTGGGCAGGCCCGGAAGCATTTTCGCGCGCGATGAAACGGGGAGAAGCCCCTGTTCAAGGGACTGTCCGGAAGAATGTGGTCAGTCTGAAGCTCGGATTTGCCGATGAAGACTATGGCTATGCGATTGATCTTGGATTGCCTGCAGACGCGGGCAGGTCGCTGTTTTCGATGGATCCTGAAATAAAGGCAGAAGCCCTGTGGGCCGGCGAAGCATTGTCCCGTTCCAATGAAATTGCGGGGCGAAACGGACCGACAGCGCGTGTTTTGAATGCTCAAGGACAAAGGGTTCCGGTTTTTCAGAACCTTGCCCGTTTCGACAGCATGATGACCCATGCCGCTGACCCCAAGGATGGGCTTGAATTGCTGGTAATGCGTGAACGCATGCGGGCCTGGCGGTTCTACGATCACTTGCGCACCGACCGCGAAGCACCTGCAAGATTTCCAAGGATCGGCACCAGGACACCAGTGCTCAGCGCGGACGGATCTGATCTCGCTGCAGCCTTGCAGACTGTCCAGGAAATTGGCGATGAACGTGAACTCGCGGATGCGATAGACGATGCGTTTCCTGGCGCTTCTGTAGAGGTCGCCGTCAATGATGGGTACTTTGAGTTGCTTATGCAGCAAAAAGGCCTGCTAAGGCCGCTGAAATCGAGTGAATTGTCGGACGGGACGCTGCGTTATCTGTTGTTGACCGCCGCTCTCCTGTCACCTCGACCAGCGCCTTTGATTGTGCTGAACGAGCCGGAGACAAGTCTCCATCCTGCGCTCCTGGAACCACTGGGCAGGCTGGTTGCCAGGGCTGCAGAAAAAACCCAGGTTATCGTGGTGTCGCATGCAGCCGAACTTGTTGACACCCTTGCATCTCAACGAGGGTGTCTTCGTTATGAATTGCGCAAGGAACTGGGTGAGACGGTTGTGGACGAGGTGGACACACCCAAATGGAATTGGCCAAAGAGATAATGGTCCATGATTTGATGATTGTGAATTAAGTTTTTGAATTTCTTTTACTATTGCCATATTTGCGAGGCGCATTACCTAAGACTAATGCCTCGTGCCTGCGAAAAAAATGAAAGGGTGTCGTTACGTCGCGAGTTGACGTGAACGGAAGGTTGCGTCATGTCAGAAGAGCCCCTTAGAGGCGGCGCTGAGCTGACTGACGGAGCTGAATGGGAAAAGAGATCTTCGCGAGAGCCCTGCTTTCATGAAGGTTTTTGGGAAACGGCCTGGATGTACAGCAGCGCGACAAGAATGCGTTGGAGAACGTTATGACGACTGCGGAGGAGTGGAACGAGGCGTTTACGCCCCGTCCGGTACACGAATATCTTGAAACCACAGTTGCCGAATTCGGGTCTCGGCCAGCTGCCGATTTCATGGGCAAGGTCTGGACCTATGCCGAGCTGGGCGAGCTTGTCGACGAAACCGCCGCGGGCCTCCAGGCCATGGGCGTCGGTCCTGGTGTGCATGTTGGGCTGTGCCTTCCAAATACGCCGTTCTATACAGTTTTCTATTTTGCGATCATGAAGATCGGTGCAACGGTCGCCAACTTCAATCCGCTCTATGTCGAACGTGAAATCGCCTTCCAGGCCCGCGATGCGGATGTACGCATCATGGTGACGATGGATCTGAAAATCATCTACGACAAGGTGGAGGATGTCCGGAAGGAGAAGATCCTCGACAAGATTATCGTTTGCCCGATGTCCTTTTGTCTGCCGACGGTCAAGAAGGTGCTTTTCAGCCTTTTCAAACGCAAGGAATTGGCTGACATCCCGAATGATGAGGCGCATATCCGCTTTGAGGATCTGCTTGCAAAGGGACAAAAGCCGAAACCCGTCAATATCGATCCGGCAGAGGCCATCGCTGTCCTTCAATATACCGGTGGCACGACAGGTGTGCCAAAGGGCGCGATGCTGACGCACAAGAACCTGTCTGCAAATATCGAACAGATGCGATGCGTCTTTGAAAAGGCGCGGGCAGGGGAAGAGAAGATGCTCTGCGTTCTTCCCTTCTTTCACGTGTTCGCCATGACGGTTGCGCAAAATCTGTCGATCATTCTTGGTGCTGAAATGGTGCTTCAGCCAAGGTTTGAGCTGAAGTCGCTTCTGAAGGCGATCAAGCGCAAGAAAGTGACTCTCTTCCCGGGAGTTCCAACGATCTACACGGCGATCAACAATTCGCCTCTCACCGAAAATTATGACCTCTCCAGTATTAATCTGTGCCTTTCCGGTGGTGCACCGCTTCCGGTCGAGGTGAAGGAAAGTTTTGAAAAACTGACCGGATGCATCCTGGTAGAGGGTTACGGGCTTACAGAGAGCTCACCAGTTGCTGCCGTCAATCCACTGGATGAGAACAGGCGCGCAGGCTCCATAGGGCGCCTGGTGCCTGGTACCTCGTCCAGGTTCGTCAGCATTGAAGACCGCCAGACCGAGGTTGCTGAAGGCGAGAAAGGCGAATTGCTCCTTCACGGTCCCCAGGTGATGAAGGGTTACTGGAAGCGTCAGGACGCCACCGACGAAGCCATCACGCCGGAAGGGTATCTCCATACCGGCGACGTCGGATATCAGGACGATGATGGCTTTATTTATCTTGTTGATCGGATCAAGGACCTGATCCTGTGTTCCGGTTACAATGTCTATCCCCGTGTCATCGAGGAAGCGATCTACCAGCATGAAGCGGTAGACGAGACCATCGTCATCGCGATCCCCGATGAGTATCGCGGCCAGTCGCCGAAGGCTTTCATCAAACTGAAGGATGGCTTCTCATTGAGCGCGGAAGACGTCAAAACCTTCCTCAAGGATCATCTTTCTTCTATCGAAATGCCAAGGGAATTCGAGTTCCGGGATGAATTGCCGAAAACCATGGTGGGCAAATTGTCGAAGAAGGAGCTGGTTGAAGAAGAGGCTCGGAAACGCTCTGACACACAGGCAAAAAGCGCCTGACGTCAGAGCGCTGTGACTTTTTGTTCAAGTCGCGGTTTCAGTTTGAATAGCCGCGCCCGTCCGAGGCGCGGGCGAGTTCCTTGCCTCTCCGGGCTTCACGGTGAACGGTGTAAATGGACGCGGCGATGATGATGCCCGCACCGATAAGCGTTTCGGTGCTCGGCCATTGGCTGAAAACAACAGCACCAAAAATGGTGGCATAAAGAAGTCTCGTGTAGTCCAGAGAAGCAATGGCAGTGGCTTCGCCAGCCTTGAACGCCTTGATATTGGCGAGTTGGGCTGCCCAGGAAATGACGCCGATCACGATGAGGATGAGCCACTGTTTCGCGGACGGCGACTGCCAGGTCAGTACTGCCGGTATGCTCATGATGAGTCCGACGCCCAGGGCCTGGTAGGTCAGAATCGTGACCGGTGCGTCAGTCCGGGTCAGGATGCGAACAACGATCATCACCATGCTCGCACCGGCTGCGCCGGCGATAGCGAGTGCAGCATAGGGATCGACAAGTGTGTCACCTCCCGGTCGCAGCATCAGCAGAACACCCAGAAATCCGATGATGGTTGCCCCCCAGCGATGCAGTCCGACGGTCTCCCCAAGCAGCCAGATCGCGAAGATCGTGACGAAAAACGTTTTGGAGAAACTGATCGCCGTCGCGTCGGCCAGAGGCAATTCGATTATCGCGGTGAAACCGCAAAGCATTGCGGTTGAAGCAAAAAGGATACGGGTCAGTTGCAGCCAGGGCCGCTGCGTTGCCAGTGAATTCGGCAATCCGGTCAGGATAGTCGGGGCCACAATGGCCAACATGACGAGCTGCCGAACCAAAAGGATCTGGAAGACACTGAGCTCCTGACCAACGAATTTGATCAGTGTGACCATGATGGAGAACAGAAAAGCCGCCAACAGAATCCAAAGTGCTCCGATCGTGTTTGAAGGCAGCCCCTCGGTCAGCTTGGCCAGCCTGGCTGCCAGTCTGTTTGTCGTGCCGGAGCGCGGCTGCCCTGCACCCTTGTCGGGCGCCGGGTCTTCTGGGGACTTATTCATATCTGGTCCTGAGCCGCATCTGCCTCAAATGGCAATAGGATGGGAGCAAGGTGCTCCAAGACGATGGGCAATTGGTTTTGTTTGCAGCAAGACTAACCAGATTTCGCCAGAAGAAAAGGCACAGGTTTGAATTCGCGGTTCAGGAGAGGGTATCTTTAGAATTCGCGAATTGGATAGGGGAGGATAACTTGCGCAAGATTCAGACACAGGGCGTGCATCACATCACGCTTGTCGGAGCGGACAGACAAACCTCCATCGACTTCTGGGAAGGTTTGCTCGGGATGCCATTTGTCTTTGAGCAACCCAATCTCGATGACCCCAATCAGAGCCATCTCTATTTCGATCCGGGTGACGGGCGCTTGATCACCATTTTTACGAACGAAGATCGAAAGCCTGATGCAGAACCCGCGCCGCAAGCAATCGGCTGTGTGCACCATCTGGCGCTTGACGTGTCTCAGGCAACATTCAGGCAGATTGCGGACAGGCTGGACGTGCGTGGAATTTCCCATAGCGGCCCGAAAGACCGCGGTTTCATGGATTCAATTTATTTTCGCGATCCGCTAGGGTTGTTGATCGAATTGGCCAGCTACCGGTTTCAACCACCTGCTGGAGTTTCCATGGGAGAAGTGATGCTCGAGGCTCACAAGCTCCGTGTTGCGCAGGGAGACTACAACATCCAGGAAAGTCATCTAGCCGACGCAATCGAGAACCTTACACGTGAAACACGCAGAAGCCTTTCTGAAGACCGGAGCGCCAAAAATCCTTACGAGAGCTCATGATCCGGTTTAAGGGCAGGTCACACGCCGACTGTTGTTTTGCCCGCATTGTTGACGGAAGCCAAAAGCTTGGTGCAAACTGCCGGAAGTAGAGCGGTCCAAAAAGGCCACTCAGAGTAGTTTTGACTAAGTCGTATTTGCAGCGCAACCAATTGGACAATAGGCTCGTGGACTGACTGTCCCTCTGGCATCTGCTGGTCGCGGGCACTATGTTCCAAGAAACAGCCACCTTCGCTGCGCGGCAAGTTCTCAGGGAAGTTCTTCCCAAAAATACAGGTCCAAATTCATGAACCAGATGGTCACTCCGAAATTCGGTGTCGGCGCTCCATTGCGTCGGAAAGAAGACGAACCGCTGATCACAGGCAAGGGGATCTACACAGGCGACTATATGCCGGACGGCTGTCTTCATGGTGTTGTCGTTCGTTCAGCGATGGCTCACGCCAAGATCAAGGTCGAGAACGCTGATGACATCCGCGAGATGGACGGTGTGCATATGGTTCTCACCGGCGCGGACGTTGCGGGAAAGTCTTTGTTGACGGCTGCTCGCATCAAGCAGCTGGATGGGACGCACTACGAAGCGCCACCTCAACCGCTTTTGTGTGAAGACACCGTTCGTTTCGTCGGCGATGCCATTGCGTTCATCGTCGCGGATGATTTGAACCTTGCCAAAAGCGCTGCAGAGATGCTCGAAATCGACTACGAACCGCTCGATGTGGTCATTGGTATTGAAAATGCGTTGGACCCGGATGCGGCAAAGGTCTGGCCAGAGCTGGGAACGAATGTCTCTTTCACGCTCGGACATGGGGACCAGGCCAAAACACAAGAAGCCTTCTCCAAAGCCCACAAGACCGTGTCGATTGAAGTGGTCAACAACCGGATTGTCGTCAACTACATGGAGCTGCGTGGCTGTGTCGCTGAATACGATACGCCGGGCAGACGTTTCAAACTGACGCTCGGCACCCAAGGTGGTCACGGAGTGCGCGATATTCTCTGCAGCACGCTCGGACTTGAGGCTAGCGAGATCCAGGTGATTACGCCTGAAGTCGGCGGCGGTTTCGGGACCAAGGCCTTCTGTTATCGCGAATACCCGCTGGCGATGATTGCTGCCAGGTCTCTAGAACGGCCGGTGCGGTGGGCAGGTGAGCGAATGGAGCATTTTGTGACCGACGCGCATGGCAGGGACAACCTGACCCATGCCGAGCTCGCGCTTGACGAGAACAACCGTATCCTGGGCCTCAATGTGCATGTGAAAGCTGCCATGGGCGCCTATCTGAACCAGTTCGGTCCGTTCATCCCCTATCTAGGTGCCTCAATGGCATCCGGGCTTTATGACATCCCAGCTGTTTTTGCGAAAATCGATGGTGTCTATATGCACACGGTGCCGACCGATGCCTATCGGGGTGCAGGACGCCCGGAAGCTGCTTATGTGCTTGAGCGCCTGATCGACAAGGCGGGCGAGGAAACAGGCCTTGGCCCGATCGAATTCCGGAAGCTCAATTTCATCCGGGCAGATCAGCTGCCTTATACAACTCAGACCGGCCGTCTTTATGACACCGGAGACTTTGCCGGCCATCTTGATAAAGCACTTGAAGTGGTGGACTGGGACGGTTTCAAAGCACGCCAGGCTGAAAGCGCTCAATTCGGCAAATACCGTGGTATAGGCATCTGTTCCTACGTCGAGGCTTGTGCCTTCGCTGGCAGCGAGGAAGCCACGCTGGAACTTGATGACAAGGGAAGCCTGACTCTCCTGATTGGGACACAAACCAACGGTCAGGGCCACGACACGGCGTACAGCCAGGTTGTTGCCGAACAGTTCGGTGTTAGCATCGAGGATGTCACTCTGATCCAGGGCGATACAGACCGTGTGCGCAAGGGCGGTGGAACCGGTGGTTCCCGATCCATTCCGATTGGGTTGCCGTCAGTGCGCGATGCCAGCGTCTCGCTGGTTAAAAAGGTCAAGGAGCTGGCTGCTGACAAACTTGAGGCCGGCATAGAAGATCTTGAACTTGAGAGCGGTGTGGTGCGCGTTGTCGGGACGGATCAGCAGGTAACTCTCGCTGAGATCGCTGCAAGCACCGGTGAGACCCTTTCCGCTCGGGAAGAGGTTGCGCAGTCGGAAAACACCTATCCGAACGGCACTCATATCTGTGAGCTTGAGATCGATCCGGAAACCGGTGACATCACCGTCGCGAACTATGTCATCGTTGACGATTTCGGTGTAACCGTGAACCCATTGCTGCTGACGGGACAGGTGCATGGCGGTGTGGTCTCGGCCATTAGCCAAGCCCTGTGCGAACACACGGTTTATGACGAAGAAGGACAACTGCTGACCGCCTCACTGCTGGACTATCAGTTGATCCGGGCTGCGGATTTGCCGGACATTCACTTTGAAACGCGCAACATTCCTTCCACCACGAATGCCATGGGTATCAAGGGCGCGGGCGAGGCCGGAACAATCGGCGGCCTGGCTGCGGTCATGAACGCCATTCAGGTGGCCCTGAAAGACGGGGCGGGCGTTGAAGAGGTTTTCGATATGCCCGCGACGCCGCTCCGGGTCTGGGACGCAATCCAGGCGGCCCGGTAAAGTTGAGTTTCGTTTGTGAGAAGAGGCATCCAAAAGATGCCTCTTTTTTTGTGCAAGCCACAACAGCGCCACACAGGAAATTGAGCGTTATTGTGTCTCCAGGGACTGCGGCAGGACGCTGCGGTGTCTATAATTGTGTGAATAGTGTTATTCAGCTTCTTGCTTGATTTCGTCGTTACCAAGCACAGTTTGACTATCCGGCGGCTCCGATCGTCACTCATTGAATTCGAACAGTCAGGAATTTACTTGTGTTTCAATCCTTCTTTCCGAAACCAAAACTGTTTTTCCTGTCTGCCGCGATATGGTCGCTTGCTGCGGTAATTGTCTGGTACGGCTTTGCCAGTGACCTTGGCCCAAGCCTGGGTCTTGGAGCGGCATCTGAAGGACCACCCCCGATTGATCTCAGATTCTTTGTGACGCCCGACTTCTTGTGGTTCTACATCTACTACGCCGTTTGCACGGTGCTTTTCGGCGGTTTCTGGTGGTATTTCGAGCGCGATCACAGATGGCATGTATGGTCCGTCTGGGGCTCTTCGCTGATCATTTTCATCACCTATTTCTCGGTCCAGGTTTCGGTGGCGATCAACAATTGGCGGCGGCCCTTCGGGGATACGCTGCAAAATGCGCTGGAGGGCGACAAGGGCGTTGTTGCCGCCGATTTTTACATGCTTATGCTGATGTTCGCGCAGATTGCAGGGTTGTCGATGGCCCTGTTTGTGATGAACAGGTTTTTCGTCAGCCACTATATCTTCCGCTGGCGAACCGCGATGAACGACTATTACGTCGCAAAGTGGGGCAATGTCCGCCACATTGAGGGCGCTTCACAGCGTATTCAGGAAGACACGATGCGCTTTGCCTCGATCATGGAAGGCCTGGGTGTTTCCATGATCGATGCCGTCATGACGCTGATTGCGTTCCTTCCTGTCCTTTTCAGCTTGTCGACTTACGTCAGCACGTTGCCTATCGTCGGCGAGATCCCTGCGCCGCTCTTCACTGCCGCTATATTGTGGTCTTTGTTCGGAACCGTTCTGCTTGCTGTGGTCGGGATCAAGCTGCCCGGGCTAGAGTTTCACAACCAAAGGGTTGAAGCCGCGTACCGGAAAGAACTGGTCTATGGTGAGGATCATGAGCACAGGGCTCAACCGCCAACCCTCACCGAGCTGTTCAGCAATGTGAGGAAGAACTACTTCCGTCTCTATTTTCACTACCTTTATTTCAACCTGGCGCGCGGGTTCTATCTGCAGGCCGACAACATGTTCACCTATTTCATTCTGGTGCCAACGATTGTCGCCGGCACGATCACGTACGGTATCGTCCAGCAGATTCTGACCGCGTTTGGGCAGGTCTCGAATTCCTTCCAGTATCTGGTGAATTCCTGGTCCACGATTATCGAACTGCTGTCCATCTACAAACGACTCAAAGGCTTTGAAGTGTCCATCGCCGAACGCGAAACGATGCCGCCTGAAGAACTCGCGAGACTGTTGTCGGAAAAAGAGGCAAAGCTTTAGGCTGCGAACACCCAAATTATTTTTTCACGTGTCAGTCAGGTCCAGATTTGCGACGAAGGGCTTCAGAACCATGTTTTTTCATGGTTCAAAGGCCGTGACACTGCAGATCAAAGACTGATTGGCAGAGGCCATTTCGAAAGTTCCGGCGATTTGAGACAAAGTTGCCGGACTGTTTTTGATCCTGTTTGCCACAATGAGGTGGGAACAGGTCGTCCTGCGCTTGTTCTCGCGCCTCCCGATGACGATTTTCAAGAGCAGCGTTGCAAATGATGCGCACAGGACAGATACTGTTTGGGCTACTCATTTAAGACCCCGCTCCAAAATGTCTTTTCAAGGCGATCCTTTACTTGATGCGGCTGAACCTTCAGTCGATGGCAGTTTCTGTTCAACGTCACGTGATTTCCAATCCGGTGCATCACGGGCAAGACGTATTCATTGCGCCGGTTCCTGGAATTCCACATGACGCTAGCAAGCGTGAAAACCCGATTGAAAAGGCAGCCCGCTCCGACAGGAATGACGCGACACGCGCCCATGCTCGGTATTTCGCTGAAACTTGCTTCGACAATCGCCTTCTTCGTCATGGCAACGGCTCTGAAGATTGCAGCTGAAACAGTACCAATTGGTCAGCTTGTTTTCGCGCGAAACTTTTTCGGCCTTTTTCCGGTTCTATTGATGGTTGCCTTTCGGGGTGAACTTGGACTTGCCTTTGAAACACAGAATCCGAAAGGCCATCTGACGCGCGCAGCCGTCGGACTTTCAGCGATGGTCTGCGGTTTTACCGCGCTCTATCTGCTGCCGTTGCCGGATGCGACCGCGATCGGTTTTGCCACGCCCCTGATCGTGGTTGTCCTCGCGTTCTTTCTGCTTGGCGAACAGGTCCGCATCTATCGCTGGAGCGCAGTCGGCGTTGGCTTTCTCGGCATTCTTGTCGTCTTGTCACCCCACCTTGGTGAAGGGCAGCTCGACAATGCCTCTGCTCTGGGCGCGCTGATCGGTGTCACGGGCGCGGGTTTTGCCGCGCTGGCCATGATCACTGTACGCAAGCTGTGCGAGACAGAACGCACGTCAACCATTGTGACCTGGTTTGCCGGTGCAGCCACCCTGCTGTCCCTTCTGACCTTTCCGCTGGGGTTGTTTGCGCCGGGTCAGGCCTGGGTGTGGCCGGATGCATCTACTGCGGGTCTGCTGGTTCTGATCGGGCTCGCGGGTGGTGTCGGACAGATCTTTCTGACGCAAAGCTATCGCTATGCGGAAGCCTCAACCATTGCACCATTCGATTACGTCAACATGCTGTGGGCGATTATCGTCGGTTGGCTGATTTTTTCCGAAGTGCCGGTCACCGAAGTGGTGCTCGGCGCGATGATCGTCATTGCCGCCGGTATTTTCGTGATCTACCGCGAGCACAGGCTTGGCCTCGACAGAACCAAGGCACGACGAGCGTCCTCACCGTCGAAGTCTTGATCCAGGGATCAGGCTTTTACCAACCACTGCCGATTACTGCGGTTTGTAGGGGTAGGTTTCGACCGCGCTTTTGGTTCCGTCCGGAAAGACAAGCTGAACGCTGATGGATTGAACCGATCCGTCCGGCAATTCCAGGTATGGCTTGTCTTTCAAGACCGCGTTTGGATTGTCCGGATCACACTCATCCAGTTCCCAGACTTCTTCCAGCGGTCCTCCGTTCAGGCCGAAGAAGACATAGTCGATGCCACATTTCCAGGCTTCAAGATGGGTGAAATAAATAAGGTCCTGGCCTTCCCAATCCCGGAAAGCCACCCAGCTAGTCTTGGTAACGCCAAGAATTTGTTTGATCTGTTCCGGCGGCATGCCTTGTGCCTTGGCCGGCAAACCTGCGGCAAGCGGCAGAGTGCAGAGGGCTGCGGAGAACAGGGCTGATTTCATCATGCGCATTTGTCGGCTCCTGCTTGCGGCGCTTTAAAAGGCTTTGAACGTAATGATTGTTTTGGTGTCCTGAATGCCATCGATCGGATGGACCTTTTCATTGACGAAATGGCCGATGTCCGCATCGCTTTCGACATAGAACTTGATCAGCAGATCATAGTCGCCACTGGTGGAATAGACTTCTGACGCGATTTCCGCATCTGCGATAGCGCTGGCAACCTGATAGGTCTTGCCCAGTTGGCATTTGATCATCACGAAAAACGGGGTCATGCGGAGCTCCGGACGTTTGGCGCGTTGGAAAAGACTGCTCTCAAGGACATCGCGCATCTCCCCGCCGCAGTCAATTGCAGATCCCGACAAGCCTTTGGGCAGGTACTTGCAATCCGCCGTCAGCCTTGTTAGCAGTGCAAGCATCTCATGGGGGTGCCCGGCCATTGTGGCGCGGGCTGAGAGGCGACTTGCCAACTCCTTGAACCTGATCCGGCTGATACCGGCGGAGGGATTTGAGATGACGATGTGTCTGGCAACAGCCCTGTTCAATCTCGCAGAGTTTTGCAGTCTGAAACCAACGATGTCCGGGAGGAGCACATGAGCCTCTCCATCGCGGCTTCAACACAAGATCTCCAGCCCGAGACGGTTTTCGAACTTCTGCAACGTGTGCGCAAACGTGAACCGCGCGTACACGCAATAACCAATGCTGTTGCACAGGGCTTTACTGCCAATGTGCTGCTCGCGCTCGGTGCCATTCCTTCGATGACCATTGCTCCCCAGGAGGTTGCCAGCTTTGCTGCCGGTGCAGATGCGCTTCTGGTCAACCTTGGTACGCTGGACGAAACCCGCCGGGCGGCAATTCCCTTGGCTGTTGCCGCTGCACGCGACAATGAACACCCCGTTCTGATCGATCCGGTTTTTGTGAACCTTTCATCAGTGCGATGTGCGTTCGCCAAGGAACTTTTGGTCTGTCAGCCGGATCTTGTTCGCCTGAACGAGGCTGAACAGAGCGCGCTTTTTCAGGAGCGGGCAGATGCCGAGGCGCTGATTGCAAAGGGAACTGTTCTTGCCGTGACCGGGGAAAGGGACAAGATCGAAAGCCGAGAGAGAGATTTTCATCTTCTCAACGGCGATCCCCTGATGGCGCGGGTGACGGCAACCGGGTGTGCCGGAGGCGCGGTCCTGGCGGCATTTGCAAGTGTTGAAAAGGATACCGCGCTGGCAGCGGCTGCCGGTCTGTCGGTGTTCAACATTGCGGGTGAAGTTGCTGCCGGTCAGGCTGCTGGTCCGGGAACGTTTGTGCCTGAACTGCTCGACGCACTTTACAACCTCAGCCTCAGCGATATCGAAGCCAGGCTCCGCAGCGCTTAAGAACCAAGATTTTCTGATTTTCGAAGGAGGACACCATGACCGCGATTGCGGTGACGATTGCAGGCTCTGATTCCGGCGGCGGCGCCGGCATTCAAGCTGATCTGAAATCCTTTTCGGCAAACGGTGTTTACGGTGCCAGCGTCTTAACGGCGTTGACTGCGCAAAACACCCTTGGTGTGAGCGCCATTCACGATATTCCACCCGAATTTGTGCGCGCCCAGATGGATGCCGTCTATTCCGACTTGAAAGTTGGGGCAACCAAAATTGGCATGCTTTCACAGGTTCTGATCATAGAAGCCGTTGCTGAGGGGCTTAATGCCCACAAAACCGGGCCGGTTGTCCTTGATCCGGTAATGGTTGCCGCCTCCGGCGACCCTCTGCTTCAAGCCAGCGCAGTCTCCAGTTTGATCGAGGTCCTTGTGCCCCTGGCCGAGGTGATTACGCCCAATCTTCATGAAGCGGCCAGAATGCTTGAGACAGGTGTCGCCGAGACAGAAGCGCAAATGCAGGAACAGGCTGAAAGTCTTCTCCAACTTGGGGCGCGCTCTGTTCTCCTGAAAGGGGGCATGGAACCGGTCAGGAGAGTGCAGATCTTTTCCTGACGGCGAACGGGTCAGCGCTCTGGCTACGCGAAACACGCATTGCCACGAACAATACCCACGGTACCGGTTGTACGCTGTCATCTGCGATTGCGGCAGGGCTTGCCAAAGGGCAGGGGCTTGAAGCCTCGGTCAGATCAGCAAAGACCTACATTCAGGCAGCAATTTTGGCTGCCGATACGCTCGACATAGGCCAGGGACACGGGCCGGTTCACCACTATCATTCCCTTTGGAGCAAATGAGATGACGGATACGAAATCGTTAGAAAGACGTCTCATCAACCGCCGGTCCATTTTGGCGACATCTGCCCTTTCCGGCGCATCCGTCCTCGCTGCGCCGGCAATCGCAGACGATATGGCTCCCATCGAATGGAAGATGGTGACCTCCTGGCCCAAAAATTTGCCCGGCCCAGGTGTGAGTGCGCAGCGGATAAGCGATCAGGTTGCGGCCATGTCCAACGGCCGGTTTAAGATCCGGCTCTATGCAGCAGGCGAATTGGTCCCTGCCCTTGGGGTGTTCGATGCGGTGTCGGCCGGAACGGCGGAAATGGCCCATACGGCGTCGTTCTTTTGGCAGGGCAAGATACCGGCTTCGGTTTTTTTCACAGCCATCCCCTTTGGACTGTTGCCTTATGAGCATATCTCGTGGATCGAACGTGGTGGTGGGCAAGCACTTTGGGACGAGCTTTATGCCCCGTTCGGTTTGAAACCTGTCATGGCGGGCAATACGGGCGTCCAGATGGGGGTGGTACAAAAAGAAGCTTCAAGGGCTCGATGACTTGAAGGGGCTGAAAATCCGCATGCCGGGTCTCGGCGGTGAAGTCATGCGACGCCTCGGGGCGACGCCTGTTGGATTGCCACCAGGCGAACTCTTTCAGGCACTTCAATCCGGTGTTCTCGATGCCACCGAGTTTCTCGGTCCCTGGTCCGATCGCGCGATGGGATTTCAGAAAGTCGCCAAGTCCTACTATTCGCCCGGCTTTCATGAACCCAACGGGACCGGCGAAGCCCTTTTCAATCAGGATGCATTTGATCGGTTGCCGAAAGACCTCCAGAGTATCTTGACAGAGGCATGCCGCGCGGAGAACGGACGGGCGCTTGCTGAAAGTGATTGGGAAAACGCGGGCTCGCTGCAGCTGCTTCAAGAAGAAGACGGTGTCAGTGTGTTGCCATACCCAGATGATGTTCTGAGTGCTCTGAAAGAGACCGCGGGCATTGTCCTGGCAGAGTTTGCGGAGAAAGACCCCTTGGCGAAGCGGATATTCGAAAGCCACCAGTCCGCGAAACGCAGACTAGGTCCCTGGAGCAGTGTCGCGATGCGAAGCTTCATGACAGCCAGAGACGACAGCGTGTAAAGCGATATCCGGCAAGGCCGTACCCTCCCGGTATGGCCTGTCGGTCTCGCAACCGCATCTGAGGCAAAGAGCACCAACAACCATATTGACGAATAGGGCGATGACACACGGAGGTTGTGCCGTCGAAGTCAGTGGTTTCTTTTAAAAATCGATCTGATTTCGAGGCGAATTCAACTCCTTGGAGACAAATTGGAACCTTGGAACAGGCGATAATCTTCCAAAGTGCGTTTCAATGGATTGTGCAAATTACCAGTGTTTCTGCGGAAATATGTCCAGCAAGGGCGGCATATTCCCCTAGGGTACGTGTGGCAAAGCCGCAACGTCCACAGGTTAATTGACGTTATCGGAAGGTCTTCTCGTGACTGCCTGTTTTTTGTGCAATCGTGTGAAAGTGTGTCGCCAACATGACAAACAGTCTCGGAAGAGAACCTTTCGTCAGTGTTATGATCCAACCCAAGAGAATAACCTGTCTGATTGAGGCTTATTTCGCGCTGCAGCATAGTTTTTCTTAAAGCTGATTGAGTTTTTAAACGTGTTGAATCGACCTTCGTTCTCCGGGAAACCTGTCTAGAGATGTCACGAAACATCCTTGGGCATGAGGACGGGAGAAAACGCAATGCCGTGGGCAGACAAAAGAACACTACTACTTACAACCTCTGCAATTATTCTATCTGTAGTTGCGACCAGTGCGCATGCAGGCGGCTTTGCTCTTAGAGAGCAAAGTTCCTACTATCAGGGGCTGTCATTTGCAGGCTACGGGACCTCGGGCGGTGGTATATCCTCCATGTACTGGAACCCGGCATCGCTTATAGGTGCGCAACAGGGGCTGACTGTTGAGGCGCACAATTCGGGGCTTTTTCCGGTATCAGATATCAATGGAACGCTCAGCGGGGGAGCGCTTGGAACATCCTCTATCGGAAGCGGTGACATCGCGTCCGATGCGTTTATTCCCGCGTCCTATGCCGCTTATCGATTGAACGATCAGTTGATCTTCGGTGTCGGCGTCAATGCGCCCTTTGGTTTGTCTACCAAACCGGAGCAGAACTGGGCGGCACAGTTCTATTCAAGATCGTCGTCCGTTTTCTCGTTGAACGTAAACCCGGCGGTGGCTCTCCAGATCAATGAGATGTTCTCTTTGGCCGTTGGTATTCAGGTTCAATACCTGGATGTCTCGCTGAAGTCGGCAGACGCGACCTCTGGAGCAGGGTTTCCGCGTTCGAACGAAATCTCGGGCAGCAGCATTGGCTACGGTGTTACGGCCGGCCTGACAGTACGCCCCATGAAAGGTACGGAAATCGGTGTCGGTTATCGTTCCGGCGTCGGCCATGATCTTGATGGTGACCTGTTCGTAGGCGGCGTGACCCGGGCCATCGGCCTTGGCGTAGTAACACCCGACATGGTCAACGTTTCAGCCCGGCAGCAGATCACTGACAAAATTCGTGTATTGGGAACAGTTGAGTGGACAAACTGGAGCCGGCTGAAATCGCCGCGTGCAATTTCCGATGCGACCGGCGCAGCACTGACCACGCTTCATTTCAACTATGATGACGGCTGGTTCTTTTCGCTCGGCGGTGAGTACGACTACAACGAAAAGCTGACTTTCCGCGCTGGTCTTGGCTACGAAATCTCACCGATCGACGAGGATATCCGGTCAACACGTTTGCCAGACAACAATCGCTGGTGGCTCTCAGCAGGTGCGAGCTACAATTTCAACAAGCACTTGTCTTTTGATTTGGGGTACACGCACATCATTCCAGAATCGACGAAAATCAACATCGATTCCAATCACCAGGACTTTAACGCCGCCTTCGGCACCTACACCGCCGACGTCGACAGCCACGTGAACATCATCTCCGCGTCAATGCGCTACAAATTCTGATCAAGTTAAAGTGGAATGCAAAAGGCCGGGGAAGACCCCGGCCTTTTTTATCGGAACGGTCTGTTAAAACGCTGCCGGATAAAGGCCTCCGTCGATCAGCAGGTTCTGTCCGGTGATGTAACCGGCGTATTGCGAGCACAAGAACGCACAGGCTTGACCGAACTCTTCCGCGTTGCCAAATCGTCCTATCGGGATACCTGCGGCTTGTTCTTCGCGGATCGTTGCGACGCTTTTGCCGGACTGCTTTGCAGAAAGTTCAAAGCCGCCTTTCAGACGGTCTGTGTCCATCTTGCCCGGCAGGATGTTGTTCACGGTAACGCCGTGGGGCGCCAGTTGGCGGCTTACACCGGCCAGAAAGGCTGTGAGGCCTGCCCGAGCTCCGCTGGATAGATCCAGACCTTCAATCGGCATCTTGACCGAAAGAGACGTGATGTTGACGATCCTCCCGAAACCGCGCTCCTTCATTGAAGGCACTACGGCCTGGATCAATTCGATTGGCGTGACGAAATTCTGGACAGTGCCTTCGAGCAGCGCTTCACGTGTGAGCTCGGTGTAATCCCGGCGAGGAGGGCCACCGTTGTTGTTGATCAGGATGTCTGGGGCAGCGCAGGCCGCAAGCAGAGCATTCTGGCCTTCGCGGGTTGAGACGTCAGCGGCAACGCTTTGGACATTCACATCAAAGCGTTCCTGAATGGCGGCTTTGGTTGTCGCAAGTGCGGTTTCGTCGCGCCCGTTCAAAACAATGTCGCACCCTGCTTCCGCCAAGGCTTCCGCACACCCTCGACCCAGACCTCGGCTGGATGCACAGATGATGGCCTTTTTACCCTTTAGACCCAAGTTCATTTTTTGTCTCCTCTGTGGGAAATCGTGTTGCCCCTTTTGGCTGCCAACGAATGCGCCGTCAATCCGGTAGCTGAAACAGCCAAGTGCGCGCAGGGGAATGGTGTAACGTTTGGGTGTTCAAGACGGATAGCGGTGCGTTCGGCGAGCTGATCCAGTGTTAATCATAAACGTTGGAAATCGAAACCACGGCAGTACCCCAAGCTTTTTGTCATAATAGTGATACCTGAATCGCGTCTAAAGCGCTCCAAAAGGAATTTGGAGAAATGCCATGTCTGCATCGGAGGCATCGCGCCACTACAGGGCTCTGTTCATATCGGATGTTCACCTGGGCACCCGCGGTTGCCAAGCTGAACTGCTGCTAGACTTTCTGAAGGAAAATGACGCCGAGACGGTCTATCTCGTTGGAGATATTGTCGACGGCTGGCGGCTGAAGCGCTCCTGGTACTGGCCACAGTTCCACAATGATGTGGTTCAGAAAATTCTTCGCAAAGGCCGAAAGGGCGCACGCGTTCTTTATATTCCCGGAAATCATGACGAGTTTTTGAGAAATTTTCTGGGAACCCATTTTGGTGGTGTCGAGGTGGCGGACAGCATCGTGCATGAAGCGGCCAACGGGAAACGGTATCTGGTTATCCACGGAGACCAGTTCGATGTTGTGATCAGGCACGCCAAATGGCTCGCATTCTTCGGTGACAAGGCCTATGTGACTGCGCTCAACGTGAACACCTGGCTTAATCTGGTGCGCCGCCGCCTGGGCCTGACATACTGGTCACTCTCGGCCTGGGCGAAGCTGAAAGTCAAAAATGCGGTAAGCTTCATTGGCCGGTTCGAGGAAGCCCTTTCTGAAGAAGCGCGGCGCCAGGGTGTTGATGGTGTCATCTGCGGACACATTCACCATGCCGCAGACCGTGATATGAACGGAATTCACTATATCAACACCGGTGACTGGGTGGAGAGCTGCACTGCGGTTGCTGAGCACCACGATGGTACGTTTGAGGTGATACGATGGGTGAACAGCGCCCGGATGGGAGCCGTGCCGGTGGAGACGAAGGAAGCTTCGGTCGCCGCATGAGTTCCATTCTGATTGTGACGGATGCCTGGCATCCGCAAATAAACGGTGTTGTTAGATCCCTGGAGCGAACCGCTGAGGAGCTGGAAGCTATCGGCGTTCGCGTTGAAGTCCTGTCGCCCCAGGCCTTTCTGACGCTGCCATGCCCCACCTATCCCGAGATACGCCTGTCCCTGGCGCACCGGGGCATGGTTCGCCGCAAAATCGAGGAATACAACTGCGAGCATCTGCATATCGCAACTGAAGGACCGCTCGGTGTGCTTGCTGCAAGCGTTGCCAAAAAAACGGTCAACCCTTCACGACGAGCTACCACACACGGTTTCCGGAATATGTCTCCGCTCGTCTGCCCGTTCCGCTGAACTGGTCTTATGGCTGGCTTCGTCGGTTCCATAACTCCGGCTGCGGCTGCATGGTTGCAACCCGGTCTCTTGAACAGGATCTCCGCGAGCGCGGGTTCAAGAACCTTATGCGCTGGTCCCGCGGCGTCGATGAGCAGCTCTTCAAGCCATATGAAGGTTCTGTTCTGCCTGCCGACTTGCCAAGACCTGTCTTTATGTATGTCGGGCGTGTCGCGGTTGAAAAGAACATCGAGGCGTTCCTGAATCTCAAGCTGAAGGGCTCCAAAGTTGTCGTTGGCGGCGGCCCTCAACTTGAAGTGCTGCGCCGCCAATATGCCGACGTCCACTTCACAGGCGCAATGGTTGGAGAAGTGCTTGCCCGGCACTATTCCGATGGCGATGTTTTTGTATTCCCTTCGCTCACCGATACGTTCGGCAATGTCATGCTGGAGGCACTTGCCTGCGGCGTACCGGTCGCGGCATTTCCAGTGATGGGACCTCTGGATGTCATTGGTGATACCGGTGCGGGTGTTCTGTCTGAAAATCTGCAGGAAGCAGCTGAAGCAGCGCTTGATATTCCCCGCGAACACTGCCGCAGGATTGCAATGAATTACACCTGGGCTGCAAGTGCGCGCCAGTTTCTGGACAATTGCATAAGGGCACGTGACCTTCACAATACCCAATTTGCCGAAGCGAACGCTGCTGAATGAAACCAGGAGGTGTTTGGTGTTTCTTCAGGGCGCGGTTGTTCATTTGTTGCTGGCTTGTTGAATTTGAACCGATTTCTCACTAGTCATCGGACTTCCCTACAGCGATTGAGGTGAGCGCCGATGAACGAGACTGATGCCACGCCTTCCTACGGTGAATTGGCCGCCTATTCCGGAAAAGCCATATCTTTTGCAGACATAGAAGCAGCAGCTGAGCGGATTCGTGAAGAAGCGCTGCTGACACCTGTGCTTCGCCACCCGTTGCTTGATGAACTTACCGGGGCGACCGTTCTGATCAAGCCGGAAAACCTGCAGAGGAGCGGGTCGTTCAAATTTCGTGGTGCTTTCAACCGCCTCAGTCTCATTCCTGAAAACGACAGGCAAAAAGGCGTCGTTGCGTGTTCATCGGGCAATCACGCGCAAGGCGTTGCCGCCAGCGCCCGTTTGCTTGGGATGCCGGCAACGATTGTCATGCCGCAGAACGCCCCTGCGATTAAACTGGCGCGCACGCGCGAGTTTGGCGCTGAGGTCGTGACTTACGATCGTGAGAATGAAGACCGCGATGCCATCGCAGCGAGAATCGGTGCGGAAACCGGGGCGACCTTCGTGCACCCCTATAACGACCCTGCGGTCATTGCGGGGCAAGGAACCGTAGGCTTGGAATTGGCTGCCCAGGCTACCGCCTTGGGATTGCAACTGGATGATGTTCTGGCCTGCACAGGCGGCGGAGGCCTATCAAGCGGTATCGCGCTTGCACTTTCACACAAGGCGCCATCTGCCACATTTCACACGGTCGAGCCGGAACTGTTCGATGACTATCAGCGTTCGCTGGAAGCTGGTGTGCTTCTGTCGAACAGCCGGAAAACCGGTTCGGTCTGTGATGCCTTGCTTTCCGAGAGCCCGGGGGAGGTCGGCTTTTCAATCCTTCGTCAATTGGCCGGCAAGGGCGTCACCGTCTCGGATGACGAAGTTCTGGATGCCGTCGCATTTGCTTTCAGGGAGTTGAAGCTTGTTGTAGAACCTGGCGGTGCAGCAGCGCTGGCTGCGGTTCTCACCGGCAAACTTCCGCTTCGCGGCAAGGTCGTTGGGCTTGTCCTGACTGGCGGGAACATTGACATCGACATGCTGTTGAAGGCGAGTTCGCGTTGACACTCCAAAAAGCGGGCTGGACCTCAGGGTAAGACAAATACAAAAAAGGCGCTGCACAATATGCAGCGCCTTTTCTTCACCCAAACGTTGGATCAGTTGAAGAGTGCCTGACGCTCGGCTTCTGACAACTGTCCCAGAGGATCATCGCCTTCGGCTTCGGTCGTTTCAGCCGTTAATTCCCACTCTGCGTCAGCTTCCGCTTCTGCTTCCGCATTAACGTCAGACAGGACTGCAACGTCGGCTTCTTCGCTCTCGCCGACTTCGTTGTCGAACAACTTTTCAATAGCTGCTTCGTCCAACATGGCGTCAGGGTCCGCGCTTTCAAGTTCAGCTTCTTCGACGATTTCCGGTTCGTCTGCCTCGGCCGAACCAGCTGAAGCGAACATGTCATCTATTGCGGCGGCATCCATTGGTTCAGCGCCACCGGCCATGATCGCATCAACGTCGGATTCACTGGCCATAATGGCGTCGACGTCTGCTTCGCTTGCCGGTGTTGCAGCCGGTTCCGCTGCAGGTGCTTCGGCACTGTTTTCTTTCAACGCCGCATCGAAGACATCATCGCTTGCAGACATCAGTTCATCGACGTTGTTTTGGGAAACGCCTGTGCCTGCGCGTTGCGGTCCGTTCAGAAGATGCGCATCCGGGCGCGAGTCGACAGGGCCGGCGAGCGCATCTGGCTGAACATCTTCGATGCCCCAGATGTTGATCATCAGATTAATGCGGCTCTCCAGGTAGCGCAGTACCTGAACAACCTTGTTGGTCCGCTGACCGGTCAGGTCCTGGAAGGAGCATGCCATGAAGATTTCGGTCGCTTTTGCGTCGATATCGTCGCAAGTGGCATCATCGGCACCGTTTTCGCGAAGAACCCAGGCCTTTTCCTGGATTTGTTCCGCTGCCTCGAGGATCGACTGGGTCGCGCCTTCTGTCTGCGTGACGATCGCGTCCAGTTCGTGAGAGGCATCGACAAAACGGTTGCTGTCGTCCTCTTCCTGCTTGATATTAGCGATCTCCGACTTCGTTCGTTCGATGGCCTCATGCATGTCTGCGATGTCGAGGCGAATCTTGTCGAGGTCGGGCACCTTGCGCTGTCGTGTCACGACTTTCTCAAGTCGCTGGATTGCGCCAAGGATCTCCGTTGTCTCCGGGGTCTTTTGCCGTTTGAGGAATTCCGTCAGGAACCGACGCCCGCGGTCGGATTCCATCAGGGTTTGCTCAAGAGTCTGATATTCAGCGTCGCTGATCAGCTCTGTTTGTTCCTGTTTTGCTTCCGCTTTCATGTGGACGCGAATCTCAACTTGCCTAAGGGTCGTTGGTTGCCGTAACACGGTCAACTTCGCCCAAAGAGTAAGATGAAAATCGTTAACATCTTTTTGCGGTGGCCGCTTTCCAGGGTTTTCATGCCACACATTTCGTTCCCTATCGGTGCAAGAGTCTCAGCACTGTTTGCTTGCCATTTTTTTGGATTTGGCCTGTTCCTGCCGTTTTTCCCGGTTGTTCTCGGATTGAAGGGCTTAAGCCCGGTTGAAATCGGATTAATTCTGGGAATCGGTACGATTTCTCGCATTGGTGCGAGTCCAATCCTTTCGAATCTGTCCGACAGGTCTGGCCAGCGACGTTTTTCGGTCATGATCTACTCTCTTGCGGGAGCCGGGTTGCTTGCACTTTTCTTTCTCCCAGGCGGACTTTTGATGCTCGGTGTTGCGGTCATCGGATTTATGGTGATGAACGCCCCCATTGTTCCCTTGAGCGATGCCTATGCGCTGGATGTTCAGCGCAATACAGGTGCAGATTATGCGCGTATGAGGCTCTGGGGATCAGCAGGGTTTGTGGTTGCAACACTTGCCGGTGGAGCACTGACTTCGGAAGGATCTGCCTGGCTGCTGGTCGTTGCGATTTGTGCTGCAAGCCTTGCAACATGCGCTGTGGTCATGAGCTTACCGCGTCAACAGCGCGATGAACACGACGCCCAAGACGAAGCGGAAGACGCCCCGACACCCTTTCGAACGGTGTGGTTTTGGCCTGTCCTGACCGTCTTGGGGCTCTTTCAGGCCAGTCACGCCGCGTTTTACGGTTTTGGCACGCTATACTGGCAATCGAAAAATGTGCCTGACCTGGCAATCGGAGGGCTTTGGGCCATCGGCGTTGTCGCTGAGATCGGTCTTTTTGCAATTGCCGGTAAGTTGGCACAGCGTTTTGACCCTCCGGTCTTCCTGTTTGCAGCCGGTGCAGCAGCGGTGGTCCGGTGGGGTTTGTTTCCTTTTGCTGAGACGCTTGAAACAATGGCCGCGCTGCAACTTCTGCACGGATTGAGTTTTGGCGCTGCGCATCTTGGCGCCGTGGCAATCCTTGCCAAGGTCGTGCCCAGCCGATGGGCCGGAACCGGGCAAGGATTGTTGGCGACTTCGGTCGGCGTACAAATGGCCATAGGACTGAGCGTCTGCGGGGCGCTTTATGACATCAATCCAAATTGGCCATTCTACCTTATGGCATTGGTGGCTCTTACCGGTACGGTCTTCATGCTCGCGCTGACGCCTTTGGTGCGCCGGCGTACGAAAATCGGTTAGCCCCAAAGGTCGGGCTGTGGCGGATAAAGCGTACTTCCTTCAAAATGAAGGCCTGGGGACCTGTCTCGAGCCAGAAGAAGCGGGCCATCCAAGTCTACAAAATCAGCATCCTGTGCGATCAGCACTGCTGGTGCCATGGCAAGGGATGTTCCGAGCATACAGCCGATCATGACCTTGAATTCCATTGCCTTTGCTTCCTGAACAAGCTGGAGCGCTGCAGTCAGTCCTCCGGCCTTGTCCAGCTTGATGTTGACCGCGTCGTATTTGCGGCGGAGTTCATCAACGCCTTTTCCAGGATGAAGGCTTTCGTCGGCGCAGATGGTCACAGGATGATTGGCGTCTGCCAGCAGGCCATCGCTTTTGGCAGGCAGAGGCTGCTCGATCAAGGCAACGCCTGCCGCCTCGCAAGCCGACATGTTTTTGTCAAAGCAGCTTTCGTCCCAGGCTTCGTTTGCATCGACAATCAATGTACTGTTCGGCGCGGAGGCACGAACAGCCGCAATGCGTTCATCATCTCCTGCACCTGCAAGTTTGACTTTCAACAGCGGGCGATGAGCAGCAGCAGCGGTCTTTTCAGCCATGATGCCCGGCGTGTCGACGCTGATCGTGAAGGCTGTGGTCACAGGTTTTAAAACACCCAGCCCGGCAATCACGGCTGCGGAATGGCCCGAGCGTTTGGCCTCAAGATCCCAGAGCGCACAATCGACAGCGTTTCTGGCAGCTCCTGCAGGCATGGCCCTAAGCAAAGCCTCTCGCGACAACCCCTCTTTCAGAAGCGGGGCAATCTCCTCGACTTGCGTTTGTACGCTCTCAAGGGTCTCACCATAGCGAGGGTAGGGGACGCATTCGCCGTGACCTGTCGATGTGCCGTCGCCGACGGTGACCATAACAACTTGCGCATGCGTTCGCGTTTCGCGCGATATCTTAAATCCTCCGGCGATTTCAAACCGCTCGGCTACCAACTCGACTGACAAGCTCATGGCGCACCAAACTCAGCTGAAACCTTGTCGACGATCGCTTCCATGCCGAAACGGACCGGGTCCGTTGCCGGCAAGCCGTGCTTTTCACCGACTTTGGCAAGGTAGGCTTGCGCTTCATCTTCGTCGAGTGCGGCAGTGTTTACCGCGATCCCGACACAGCGGATCTCCGGATTGGTCAATTGGCCACACTGGATTGTCAGGTCTATGACTTCCTGAATGCTGGGCAAAGGCGTTTCAACCCCGCGCATTTTGGTGCGGGTCGGTTCATGACACACGATGAAGCCGTCAGGCTGCGAACCGTGAAGGAGACCGAGCGTGACACCGGCAAACGAAGGGTGGAACAAGGATCCCTGTCCCTCAATCACCTGCCAGGCGGTGTCGTCCGTTTCAGGGGAAAGCCATTCGGCGGCACCTGCTATAAAGTCGGCAATCACTGCATCCAATGCGGTGCCGCGACCGGAAATGAAGACACCGGTCTGGCCGGTGGCACAGAACGAACTGTTGTAACCGCGTTCGCTCATGGCCTTGTCCATTGCAAGGGCGGTGTATTTCTTGCCGACCGAGCAATCCGTTCCCACGGCCAGAATGCGTTTGCCAGAGCGTTTGGTGCCCTTGCCGGTGGCAAATGTCATTGTGTTCAGCCGTACATCATGCAGCTGGCGGCCGTTTCTTTCTGCCGCCTCCTTGATGACATCAATATCGCCAAGGCGCACATGGAGACCCGAGGCAACATCAAGACCCGCATCCAGTGCTTCAACGATGGAGGTCACCCAGTGTTCCGGCAACCGGCCCCCTGCGTTGACGGCCCCGATAACCAGTGTCTGCGCACCGGCGGCCTTGCCTTCGCCAATCGACATGTCAGGCAGGCCCGTATCGGCCGCACATCCCTGCAATCGCACCTGACCGACGCACCAGTCTTTGCGCCAGTCGACAATGCCAATCGCGGTCTTTGCCGCCAGGGCATCGGGAACGTCCCCAAGAAACAAAAGGTAAGGCCGGGCAATTTCCATGAGTTACGCTCTCAGGTGTCTGTTGGTAGAAATCGAAGCCTCCTTTATGAGGCCGTGACCTGATCTTTTCAATCAGGTATACGGAGGATGATTGAGTAGCGGCAAGGGGGCAGCCATCCGCAATGGCATTCCTGGAAAAGAACATTGCACCGGATATGGAATTCGAAGCGGATGGTCCAGAACACCAGTTTCTGGCGCTGTCCGGTGACTGGACCGTCAGCACCATCGGCGATGCTGAAAAGCTCATCGACAAACTGAATATCGGCAAGGACCGGCTGACCTGCATTGATGTTTCCAAAATCGAGCACCTGGATACCAGTGGTGCATGGCTCATTCACAGGACACGCGGAAGACTGGAGTTTGAGGGACGCAGGGTCGGATTGACAGGCGTTTCACCCATTCGCCAAACGCTCTTCGATGAGATCGACCGTCACCACCCTCCGAGCTACCGGCCTGAAAAAAGTGGCTTTTCGGTTGCCGGGTTTTTGGAGGCCACCGGTCGTCAGATGGTCGATGCCGGCAAGGACGCCAAGGCGATGCTCCACATTCTGGGATCGCTCGGCTTGGTACTGTCAACGGTGCTCTTGCACCCCAAGCGTCTTCGCAGCATCTCAATTGCTGTTCAGTTCGACCGAAGCTGTATTGGCGCGGTTCCCATCGTCGCACTGATGAGTTTTTTGATCGGTGCCATCATTTCCCAACAGGGCGGGTTCTATCTCAGGCAATTCGGTGCAGATATCTTTGTGGTCGACCTGGCCGGTATTCTTGTGCTCAGGGAAATTGGGGTCATCTTGACCGCGATCATGGTCGCAGGACGGTCCGGATCGGCGTTCACCGCTGAACTTGGCGCTATGCGCATGCAGGAAGAGGTCGATGCGCTCCATGTAATCGGCCTCAGCGTGACGGAAGTGCTCGTACTGCCACGTATTCTGGCACTCATGATCGCGCTTCCAATTCTGACTTTCGTTGCCGACATGTCTGCGCTGTTCGGATCCGGCCTCGTGACCTGGGCTTACCTCGACATTCCACCGGCTGCCTTCCTTACGCAGCTTCAGGCCGCAATAACGACTGAAACCCTTGTCGTTGGGCTTGTAAAAGCGCCATTCATGGCGTTGATCGTTGGGCTCATTGCCTGCGTTGAAGGTCTGAAGGTCGAGGGATCTTCTGAGTCGCTTGGCCGCCACACCACCATGTCTGTCGTAAAGGCGATCTTCCTGGTCATTCTTGTAGACGGGTTCTTCGCCATTTTCTTCGCTGCGATTGGAGTATGATCCAGGCCATGACGCTGACTGCTCCCGAAAGCGCTGAGAAGACGACTGCCGACACGAGTGAAGGCACAGGAAATGTCCTGTCCGTACGCAATGTCACCGTAGGGTTCGGGAGCAAGATCATTCTGCAGGATCTCGACCTCGACGTGCGTCGCGGTGAAGTGCTGGGCTTTGTCGGTGGATCGGGAACCGGTAAATCTGTGCTGATGCGCACGATTTTGGGCCTAAATCGCAAAAGATCCGGGTCGATATCGGTATTCGGCCATGACCTTTCCACGGCCAGTGTGACGGAGCGCAAGGCGATTGAACGCCGATGGGGCGTGCTTTTCCAGCAGGGTGCGTTGTTTTCGTCTCTATCGGTCAAGCAGAATATTCAGGTGCCGATGCGCGAACACCTGAAACTGTCGGCACAATTGATGGACGAGCTGGCGACGCTGAAACTGGAATTGGTTGGTTTGCCTCAGGATGCGGCCGACAAATTACCTTCTGAGTTGTCCGGCGGCATGGTCAAAAGGGCCAGTTTGGCCCGTGCTCTTGCACTTGATCCAGATTTGGTGTTTCTGGACGAGCCGACGTCCGGTCTCGATCCGATCGGTGCGGCGGCCTTTGATTCGCTGATTGCAAACTTGAGTTCGACTCTCGGATTGACCGTTTATATGGTCACACATGATCTCGATAGTCTTCATTCTATCTGTGATCGCATTGCTGTTCTTGGGAAAAAGCGTGTTCTGGCCATCGGGACACTGGACGATATGATGAAAAATGACGATCCCTGGATTCAGGCGTATTTCCGGGGGCAGCGGGCGCTGCGCCGAGTATAGGTTGAACTGAATGGAAACCCGCGCGAACTACATCCTGATCGGTGCCTTCATGGTGGCCATCCTGATCGGTGCGTTCGGCTTTGTGTACTGGCTCGCCGTTACCGCTGAATCCAGGCAGAATGTTGAGCTGAAGATTGTATACCCCGGACCCGTGACAGGATTGCCTGTCGGTGGCCAGGTGCTTTTCAACGGCATCAAGGTCGGTGACGTCAAATCACTTGATTTTGCGCCGGGCGACCCAACAAAGGTGGTCGCCACTGTCCGGATCAATCCAAATACTCCGCTGCACGAAGATACCAAAGCTACCCTGAATTTCACGGGCCTGACAGGCGTTGCCTATGTCGACTTGAGCGGAGGGTCTAGCTCGTCGCCATTGCTGCTAAAACCGGACAGTGAGCAAGTGCCGGTGATCTATGCGGAACGTTCCTTCTTTGATGACATTGTTGATGGCGCGCGAGACGTTTTGAAACGTGCAGATCTCGACGATGAAGACCATCGACGATCTGTTGAAAGAAAACCGCCCGGCAATAACCGAAATCATCACGAACGCCGAAACATTTTCAGCGGCGCTGGCGGCCAATTCCGACGGCGTGAAGGATTTCATGGCCAGTATCGGAAAAGCATCCGACGCGTTTTCCAACCTTGCCGGCCGCATGGAAGGGCTGGTCGACCAGGGAGAGCGGCTGCTGGCAGCCGTCCCATCCGACAAGGTTACGGCCATTGTTGACGATCTAACTGAATTTTCCGCCAGCCTCGGCGAGGCCAGCAAGGATATTGACTTGTTGATGGCAGATGCCCAGGGCGCCGCCCAGGAACTTGAAAACTTCACGAAAAAGCTGAACGAGGGCCTGGATCAGGTCCACAACGTCGTAAAGGCGGTCAAGCCGGAAGAAGTCGAGAAGGTCATGAAGGGAGCGGCGGCGCTTGGCGAGGTGCTTGAAAAGCGCACCGCGGACATCGACAAGCTGATCGTTTCGACCAGCGAGACAATGCACAACGTCAACGCAATCGTCGCAGCCGTTCAGAAACAGGACGGCGCAATCAAGGAAATCATCGAAGGTGGACGCGACGTGGTGGTGAAAGTGGATGCCATCATGACGCGTGGTGTTGAAATTGCCGCCGCTATCGACCCGCTTCAGATTGAAGAGGTCGTCAATTCGATGAGTTCCTTCACCGAAGGCATGAATGCGTCTTTGGTGCGTGTTGACGAGATCCTGGCAAGCGTTGATCCGGAAACGGTTGAAAACGCTGTCGACGGCGTGGCCAGTGTCATAGACAATTTCAATAATCAGCAGAGCCAGATCAACGAGATTATCGCTTCCACCAAATCAACGGTTCAGAACTTTGAAGCCGTGTCGGCGACTGTGCGCGGTCAGGATGACCGGATTGCCGCGTTGATCACCGATGTGCAGGCGGCTGCTGAGCGTTTTGCAACGACGCTTGAAACCGCAAATGAACTGCTGATAGCAGTGGACCCTGACAAAGTCGCCAATATCGTCGGATCCGTCGAGACGGCAGCTGCTGGCCTTGCCAATCAGGAAGATGGAATACCGGCAATCCTGGAAAGCGCTCGCCAGGCTGCGGACAATGTCGAACAGATGACCGCTAACCTTTCCAAGCGCACGCCTGATGTCGACCAGATCATTACCGATGCCAAACAAATGACGGCGACGTTGAACTCTACATCTGTTCGTGTGGAGAGCCTCGTTGAGAAAGTGTCGACCATGGTGGATGGCGATGGTGAAGGCCTCATCAAGGAAGCAACACTTGCAGCACAGGCCATTCGGAAAGTGGCCGTGGCATTTGAAAGCCGGGCAGATTCCATTGCAGGCGGACTTTCAAAATTCGCCACCCAGGGTTCAACAGACTTTGCCTCCGCACTGGCGCAGCTCAACCGGACGCTGGTTTCTATTCAACGTGCAGCAGAAAGCTTTGAGCGCAGTCCCAACAGGGTAATCTTTGGCGGTGAGGATGTGCCGACCTACTCGGGTGGCCGGCGGCGCTGACAGGAAGATAAAGAAGGCAGGGTATATGACAAAGGCAACCACAGACATAAGCCGTAGGCGCGTACTTGGCGCGCTCGGGCTTGGTGTGCTTGTGTCCGGTTGTGCAAGCTCTGCGCCTTCAGCGTTTTACAGCATCGAGGCCGCTGATGTCGGTGGTTTGGCTGGCCGGTCGAGCAGAGTTCAGGTGCTTGTGGCGTCACCCAGAGCATTAAAGGCGCTCGATTCAAGCTATATCGCTGTTGTCGACAAGGGACCGATCTACAGCTATTTCCCGAACAGTGCATGGGCGGACACCTTGCCCAATGTGGTCCAGTTGAAACTGGTGGAGACACTCCAGAATACCGGCCGTTTACGGGGAGTTGGGTTGCCTGGTGATGGTCTGTTGATCGACTATCAGTTGCAGACGGAAATCCGGGCATTCGAACTCAGGGTCGAAGGCGCCAATCGCGGTGTTGTGGAGATCTCGGCACGGGTTGTGAATGATCGCAATGGCCGCACCGTTGCAACCAAGGTTTTCCGCGCAGAGACCCCGTCAGGCAGCACTTCGGTCGACAAGGCTGTTGAAGCCATGAACACGTCAGCTGATCGCGTTTTTGCAGAGATGGCTGCCTGGACGCTCCGCAACGTCTGACGAAGGTTCTCAGCACTCTTTTCTCCGCATAAGCTAACAATTTCACGCTTTCGCAGCCAAAAGCCTGTGTCATCAACAATTGATCAAGTTGCAAGTGCAACTAAGTCGCCTTTAAGATGACGGCAGAAAACAACCGGGCTTAGTGGAATGCAATGAAAAGGCAGCGCGAAACTGGTGCTGACAGGTCAGACAGTCTGACGAAAGTGGCCGGCAAAGAACAACAGACTTCAGAATTCGACCTGGAAAGTTTCTTTCCCTATCAGGTGCGCGTCTTTTATTCCGACGTCACAAGAGCACTCGCTGCCGTTTATCAGCGTGACTATGGCATGATGCCCGCTGAGTGGCGGATTATGGCGATCCTCGGCTCCGCGACAACTGGATTGCAGGCAACAGAAATCGTAACGCGTTCCAGTATGGACAAAGTTGTTGTAAGCCGAGCGGTCAAACGCATGGAAGAACGCGGTTTTCTGACACGCGAAACCAATGAAGCCGACGGACGCAGTTTCCTGCTGGAGCTTTCAGCTTCGGGCAGAGAGGTCTTTCAAGATCTCGCTCCGAAACTCAAAGCCGTCGAGAGCCAGATGCTTGCCGGGCTGACGGATCAGGACATCACGGATTTTCTGCGCGTGATTGAGCAGATCAGGGGCAACCTTTCGGGCCTGTCCGAAAGTTCTGTCGCTTGATTAGCCACACGGGAACACCCGGTCTTTTTCAACGATAGGTATGCCCGATACTTCTGGGCTTCAGCGACTGAACATAGCCAACCTCTCAAGCAAATGGCTCAAAAAAGGGCGGCCACAGGCCACCCTTTTTCGTTTTCGAGTTTGGCGTTTTGATCAGTCGAGACGACCGCTTGCATGTGCAAGCATCGTGTAGACCTTGCCGGTGTCGGAGGTCAGGTAAGTCTGACCAAGCATGTTGTCACGGTCGTTGCGGGAGACTTGAGCCAGCAACTGCTCGAAATCTGCAACATAGCGCTCGACTGCAGTTCGGAACTCAGGATCGCGGGAATACTTCTGACGAATTTCGTCAAAGGTCTGCTGGCCCTGAAGGGTGTAGAGGCGGCGTGTAAACACATGCCTTTCTCCAGCACGGTAGCGGTTCCACAAGTCGATGAAGGTCTCATGGTCAATTGCGCGTGCAATGTCGACGGAGAGCGAGTTCAGACTTTCAACTGTCTGCAAAGGGGTCCGGCTCATATCCGTGTCCGACCCGGCATCGTCATCGCTCGACGCGCGGCGCAAGAGGTCTGCGACCCATCCTTTGCCGCTTGACCCACCGCTGGCTGCCGGCGCCGCGGCCGGTTTTTGACGGCGAGGCTCGGCTGGGCGGGTTTGCTGCGGGCGTTGCTCGCTCGCAGGTGCCACCGGAGCAAAGCTTGCCGGGGCCGCTTGCGGAGCCGGTTGCGGGGCAGGGGCGGCGCTCGCTGTCGCGACCTGAGCCTGCGGCTTTGAAATGTCCAGCGCGTTGGACTGCTTGGCCACAATCTCGGAGAGCTCGGTCAGGGCGCGGATCTGCTCGTTGACCACCTTGCGGAGGGCTGCAGAAGACTCTTCCGCTTCATCCGGCAGGTTAAGAACGCCCTGTTTGAGTTCGCTTCGTGTTGCCTCCAGCTCACGATGCACTTCGCGTGCAACATCGCGCATGCGACCGGCGGCATCATTGAAGCGTTCGGAAGCATCGCTGACGGTGCGGGTCATTTCAGAGATGATGTCATCCTGAGCCGACCGGATGGCATCCCTTGCCTTCTGGCCTTCCATGCCTGCCGTCAGGCGCATCGATTCAAACTGCTCGGCAACCTGTTTGGATGCTGCTTCCGCTGCTGCGCCCAGCATGTTGGCCGCATCGCGTGCTTTGTCGTCAGCCGATTCCAGCGTATCCGACAGGGTCTGGGTGAACGATCGCATAAGCGTATCGACCGCTTCCGTTTTTGCCAGCAATGTATCGGCAACGTCCTCAATGGCAGTGCGGCGCTCGGAAACACGGCTCTCCACCGAGGTGTTTGTGTCTTCCAGATGACGCGCAGCCTTGGTCAGCTCCTCTGACTGGTCGGTGAAGCGGCCGGTCAGGTTCCGGATATCGGCAAGGGTGGTGTCTGTGACATCCCGCAGATTGGAAACCTGTTCGCCGATCAGGGTGGTTGTAGAGTTGGTTTCCTGGACGGCGCGATCGACGGCGGAGCGGAACTCGCCTGCGCGACGTGCCAGATTGCCTTCCACTTCCGTCAGGTTCTCTCCAGCGACACTGACGATTGACTGAAGGTTGGAGTTGGAGTGCTCGATCTTGTTGAGGATCTCGGTCACGTCCGCTTCCAGCCTGCGCTTGGTGTCGGTCAGCAGCGTCGTGGCCTGATCACTGCGCTCGTTGATGCTGGCAACAATCCGGTCACCTGCTTCGACGAGCGAACGGGTCGCGTCGAGGCCTGTGTGCGCAAATGTATCGGTCACGTCGCGACCCTTGACGGTAATGGCCTCAAGGATGGCGTTGTGGACTTCTGACAGACGACCGGTGAGGTCGCTGGCACGTGTCTCGATAGCATTGATCAGCTCATTGCCGTCCGTGCCGACAATCTTGGCCAACTCGCCAGAGCGTGCACCAAACGCCTCGTTCAGGCTTGTGGCCTTGCTCAGCAGTTCGTTTGCCACTTCGTTGCCGCGGCCAACCAGAAGATCGGCAGCTTCCGAAACCGCACTGTTGACGCGGGCGCGGACCATGCCTGCTTCGTTCGACATCTGGCCGCGGATTTCTTCCAGTGTCTTTGCGAGGGTCAGGCGTGCCTGCTCGCTTTCGGCTGAAAGGTTGCCGGAGATCTCGGCGATCAGGCCGGACAATTCGCCGCGAACCTTCTCGCTTTCGCCGGTAAGGGAACCCGTGAACTCGGCCAGTGTACCGGCATAGAGTGTGCGGGCCTTTTCGCTCTCGGCGCCCATGGCCCGAGCTGCATCGGTAACTGCGGCCAAAACCAGTTCGCGGATCTTGCCGCTTTCGCCGGACATTGCGCCGGTTGCCTGCTGCATCGCAGTAGTTACCGCATCGGCTGCCTTCTGGCTTTCGCCAGCCAGCACGCCGCGGGCTTCGCCTACGGATCCCAGAACGATCTGGCGCATGCGATCGCCTTCGCCGGTGAGCTTCTCGGTCGCCTGGCTCAAAGCGCCGTCAACGATCTCAACGGTTTTGGTGCGCTCGTCGGCAAGCGTCTGAACAGCGGCTGTAACCGCTTCCTGAACCACATCGCGCAAACGTGTGCTCTCGGTGGACAGGGTTGCACCTGCTTCGGAGATCACGGCCGTCAAGATGTCGCGCGCGCGCTCGCTTTCACCGGTGAGCGTGCCGGAGATGCTCTCCAGCCGCTCGTTGAGGATCGTTTCCAGCTGTGTTGCGCGGCTGTCGAGCGTTTCGGCAACTTCGAACACCTTGGCACCGAGCGAAACGTTGATTTCCGCAATGCGCTCTGAAAGCGATTCCGTCAGTTGCTCACTCTGCTTGCCTAGGACATTGCCGGCTTCTGCAAGCCTGTTGTCGAGCGCCGACGTCATTTCATCCTGACCTTCGACGAAGGCCTGGGCGATTTCCTTGGTGCGGGAAATAAGCGTTTCGGAAATCTGGCGCGCACGCGCGTCCAGTGTTTCGTCGATGCGATCGGTGCCGCTGGTCATCGAGGCCGAAATGAGCTCAGCCTTGTCGGCCATTGCCGTGGCGGCGCCATCAACACGGGTAGACAGGTTCTGACCGATTTCCTCTGCGCGATCGGCAAGCGTGTTACCGGCAGATTCGATCCGCTGACCGAGTTGCAACGTGATCGCATCGGAGCGGTCCGCCAGAATGTCGGTGATGTTGCGGGTCTTTTCTTCCAGTGCTTCGCTGATACCGGTTGTCCGGTTCTCGATGGCATCTGACAGGATCTGTGTGCGGGCTTCCAGCGTTGCTTCAAAGGCAGCGGTGCGTTGATCCAGTGTCAGGTCCAACGTGTTGATATGGCTGCCAAGCGAAGAGTCCATCGTGGCGATACGCTCGCTCAGTGAACTGTCCAGGGATCCGACGCGCTGTTCCAATGACGCATCCATGGTGCTGATGCGGTCGGTGAGCGTTGCGTCCATGGTTGAGAAACGCTGGTCGAGAGAGGTGTCCATCGCGGTGATGCGATTGCCGAGGGATGCGTCCATCGTGTCGATCCGCGCGGCAAATGTGGTGTCGAGCGTGGACAGGCGCGAGTCGAGCGCCTCAGACAGAAGGAGCGTCTTGGTGTCGAATGAATCGACCAGCTGACCACCCTTGTCGGTAACGATGGATTCCAGCTCCGTGAGGCGTGTTGAAAGGCCTTCTTGCAGGGCCAGTCCGCGCACTTCAAGTGTTTCGGCGATCTCACCGCTGATCTGATTGATATCACCTGCCACTCGGTCGCCGCGGCTCCCGATGAGTTCAGCCAGCTGTGTACCGGTCTCAGCGAGTTTGTGCGTCAGGTTACCGGTCTGTTCGCCTAGGCTTGCTGCAAACTGGGTTGAAACGCCTTCCAGCGTGTCTCGGAAGCCGACCGTCTGCTGCTCAAGCATGGTCGCCATTTCGTTGCTGCGGGCCGTCAAACGCTCATCAAGTTCAGCGCCATTGATCGATATCGCCGTGTAGATGCGCTCGGAAATCGTGTCGAGCTTCTCCGCCAATTCACCGCCGCGAACGGAAATGGTCTGTGTGAGAGACCCAGCTGTTTCGTCCAGCTTGGATGCAATCTCGCCACCGCGCAGGGACAGGTCGACCACAATGCTTTCGCCGGTCCCGCGCAGGATTTCTGCAACCTCGGTTGAGCGGCTGGAAAGCGTTTCGACAATTTCAGCGCCCCGGATGGAGATGGTGTCGGTGACGTTCTGACCTTTTTCGGAAATGCTGTCGACGACCCGGTTTCCGGTCTCCGCGAGAGACTGGTCGAGCGTGTTGACGCGTGTATCAACTGTGGACACCAGCTCCTCGGTGCGGGAAGTGATGGTGTCGATCAGGCGACCGGACGTCAGCGACAGGTTGGCGTTGATCTCTTCACCGCGCTGGGTGATCACTTCGCCAACTGAGTTGCCGGTTGTTTCCAGAGTCAACCGGAATTCGTCCGCCTTGCTGCTCAAGGTTTCGATCACCGACGTGCTGGACGTGGTCATTGTGTCATTGATGTCGGTGCTGCGTGCGGAAAGCGTTTCAACAAACGTGTTTGCTGTATCGGCAAACCGGTCATTGATTTCGTTGCCGCGCGTCGACAGCGTCTCCCACATTGTGGCGCCGGTTTCAGCAAGGTTGTCGACCAGTTCACCACCTGTTGTGGACAGGCGGGCAACATAGTCTTCGGCACGCACGGTCAGACTGTCGACCAGTTCGTTGCCGGAGGCATTCAGCGTTGCTCCAAGGGATTCAATGCGCGAGTCGACCGTCGATGTAAGCTCTTCGACGCGATTGTTGACTGCGTCTGTCAATCGCTGGGTAGCCTGATCGACCGTTGTTCCAAGCTCGCCAGATGTGTCTGACAGTTGCGACGAGAATTTCTCGTGCGCTCCAGCAATGGTTTCGCGAACGCGCTCAGCATTCATCACGATGGACTCACGCTGGCTGACCAATTCCTCGATCAGGCCACGGATTTTGAGTTCATTGTCATTATAGGAGCGTTCGAGCGAAGAAACCTCGTTATGCACGAGAACTTCAAGCTCGCTTGCACGGGCAATCGCCCGTTCAATGCCATCGCCCATTGCCGCTACTTCGCGGCGGATGGCCTGGCCGACACTGAGAATGGATTCCTTCGCCATGTCTTCTGGTTCAGCAAGGCGCAAGGCAACTTCGGTCATACCGCGGGCGACAATACGCATTTCCTGCGCGCGCCAAATCATCATGGCCATGACAAAGAAAAAGATAATGGGGACGACAATTCCGACGACCGCCAGGATGACTTCCGGCGAAGACGTCAGCACCTGCGGATCGGTTAGCGAGGCGACCTTGTCTGAGAAGGCGGTCATGAAGAGACTGCCACCGAGGGCTGCCCAGACGGCACTCAGGGCAAGGGCACCCCAGAATGGTGCTGAAGACGGGCGGCGCTGAAGCGCATAGATCAAGCTGCCGATGTTCCGGCGATCGTCATTGGCAGCCGGTGGGCGTCCGCCGCGTCCGCGCCTGCGAGACTGGCGCTCCTCGCGCTGAGATGCCCGGTTATCTGCCTGCTGAGCACGCGCTTGCTCTGCATCAGCAGCTGCGCTCGCCTCAGGTGCCGCTTCCGCAGTCCCGGCTTCAGGGCCACCGAAATCGAGTTTCAGGGCTTCTTCAACCGCAGACAGTGCCGCTTCCGCCGGATCTTTCGCCTTTGTCGGATTTGCCATTTAGGATCGCCTCACGTCCGTACTCATTACACACCGGTATTTCAGCGAAGCTGCAAAAGCAGCTCCAAACAGTACCTACCGGATGCGTCGCTTCTGGGGCCGTTGCAAACACTGCAACGCCACAAAATCTGTTCTTAGAGGAGGGCCGCCGCTGACCGACCGCGAACTTTCCGTTCGACGGTTCACTCCCCATCTTGCCGCATCAGTTACTGTAATGGCACAATCTCTCCTAACGAACAAGAAACGGCAATAGCGTGAGTCACTTAGGGGGCAGTTTGAATGCCGGAATCGAAGCAGGTCAGAGTGTCGAAAGACACTGGAAAAGGAGCAGTTTCCGCTTTGCTTAAAGCGGGTAATCTGACTGCTCCACAAAAGCGTTGGTTGAAAAAAGGCCTTTCGCAACCGGGCGGCAAGCTGCCGCTCTTCGACGATAACGGGCGGGAAATTCCGGCTCGCACCATCCGTGCCTGCATAGAGGCAGGTTGGGCAGAGCCTTGGTTTTCCAACCCAATCAAGCCTGACTGGCTTGTTTGCAAATTGACGCCTGCCGCAATTGAAGTGCTCTCCGCAAGTCAAAAGAAGGGAAAAAGTTAACGGCAAAACCTGAATTCAGGAATTTGCAACTTCGGTGAAATGACGGAATTGCAAGGACTTTTTAAACTCTCTTTAAGAGCTGCGTGAAACTGCGTTAACCAAGATTTCAATTTTTTGGGGACATCGGCCGCTTCTGCGCCTTTGCCGAGCTGATTTAACCCGGTGTTTGCTGCTTGGAGGGCACGCTCGTTGTCAGCAGTTGCTTGCGGCCGGGTGCCGTCAGGCAGGTATTGAGTAGTTTGGAGCACCCCTAATGGCCCCTTCATCCATGGCCCGCGTTGCCGGCCGGGTCGCACTGGAAGCACCCATCGATCTGGTGCAACTGGCGACAAACACCCTTGGAAACCGTGACCTGGAAGTCCAGGTTTTGCACCTTTTCAAGTCGCAATCGTGTTCAACGCTGGAACGGTTGGCTCAAGAAACGGACCGATCGGTGCGTCTTGATCTTGTTCATACGCTTAAAGGATCCGCGCGAGCGATCGGCGCGGACCGCGTTGCGAATGTTTGCGAGAACCTTGAGGGCAGGATGCAATCGACAACGGACGCAGCGACCGAAAGTCTTGTTGCGGCTGTAGACGAAGCCAACAAGTACATCAGGGATCTCCTGGAAGGGTAAGCGGGAAGCCGCCAAACTCAGAGTGCGTTCCAAGCGGTCGAATTCGTCGCATGCACACCCATGAAGTCTGCATGGTCCTTGACCTTTTGCACGGAAGCTTTATTTCGGGGCAGCTGGAACCGCAATCTAGGGCTTGGACGCGACATATGCCGAAGATCACTTTTATCACCGCAGACGGAAACCGGACCGAAGTTGATGCCGCCGAAGGCTCTACGGTGATGGAAAACGCAATCAAGAACATGGTGCAGGGCATCGAGGCCGAGTGCGGTGGCGCCTGCGCCTGTGCAACGTGTCATGTTTATGTCGATGATGCCTGGTCTTCAAAGACCGGTGCGCCCGAGCCGATGGAAGAGGACATGTTGGACTTTGCGTATGACGTCAAGCCGACTTCGCGCCTTTCCTGTCAGATCCAGGTATCTGCGGAGCTGGACGGTCTTGTCGTTCATGTTCCTGAACGGCAGGCCTGATCGCTTATCGGCGGAAGATCTAAATACATTGTTTCAATGACGATTTTCTGATCACGGGGCTGCGGTAGACGCCGCCCCGCATGTGCTGTTTATGTCAGCTTGGCTCTGATGCCCTATTCGGCTGGCTGAGCTGTCTGCTTGCGAAACCAGAAGTCGACTTCCTTGCCTTCTTCCGGCTTGCTTGGGATCATCGTGGCCAGGAACAGGCTGACGGCGGCCATTGCAGCACCGGCCAGGAAAACAGCGGCAGGTGAAACAAGCCAGATGAAACCGAACAGCACTGGTATGAAGACGGCTGCAATGTGGTTGATGGTGAAAGCAACACCGGCAGTCGGTGCGATATCCGCCGGATCACCTATTTTCTGGAAGTAGGTCTTTATCGCGATCGCAATCGCAAAAAATGCATGGTCGATCACATAGAGGCTTGCCGCCAACGTCGCATTGGTCACGAAGGCGTAGCAGACGAAGACCCCGACCAAGCCAACATATTCCAGGATCAACGCCTTTCGTTCTCCAAATCGTACGATCAGCTTGCCGATCTTCGGAGCCAGAACCATGTTGAAGGCGCCATTCAGCAGAAACAGTCCAGCAACCTCGTGAACGTCGTATCCGAAGCGCTCGACCATGAGGAAACCGGCAAAGACGGTGAAAATCTGCCGGCGGGCACCGGCCATGAAGGTGAGGGCGTAGTAGAGCCAGTACCTTTTTCTCAGAATGAGTTTCTTGTGCTGTGGCACGCCTTCGCGGAAGTGCGGGTAGGCCATCACCAGAAAAGCAAGCACGACCAGGGTCAGGCCGCCTGCAATCGCAAAGACGGTTGCGAACGACAGGTCAAAGGTCTTCCACGCAATGAATATCAGACCGTAAGCAACAAGCTGCGCAAATGCGCCGACAGAGATAATCTTGCCCAGGCTGGCCGCCGCTGTGGCCTTCGGCAGCCATTGCAGTGACAGGGACTGCGCCATCGTCTCGTAGTAATGGAAGCCGATCGACATGATCAACGTGGTTATGTAGAAGCCCATGGCTGTTGGGAAATAGCCGGTAATGGCAACTCCGAACCCGAGCAGCAGCAAAGACACATAAGCAAGCGTTTGCTCGCGCATGACGAAGAGCAGATAAACGGCCAGAAAACTCAGGAAACCGGGGATTTCGCGGATGGATTGCTGAATTCCGATCTCGCGGCCGGTGAAGTCCAGCTCATTGACCGCAAAATTGTTCATCAGGTTCCACCAGGCAGCAAAGGAAAGCTGCATGGCACCGGCCATGATCATCAACAGAACAACGGGAGAGCGCCAGCCCGTGATTTCATTGGGATGTGAATTTTGCGTGAAATAGGTCATTCAGAAACCGTCGATGAGAAACTGTCCATCAGGAAAGTGACTTGCTTCTAGCTTCAAATAGAAACTGCGTGTTAGCGCTGTTTTGTCATGATATGTTTCTGAGTTGCCAAAGCTGCCGCTAGAAACGGGGCCACTATTGCCTCTCGGTCAAGGAAACGGCAGCACATGGCTTGTTCAAGCGGTGCATTCTTGAGGCTCGCCAATTGTTTGGAGAACGAAAATGGCCATTCATCCGGAGCTGTCGGAGTTTCCTGTAGGGGCTGTCTCAGGGCCACTCATCGGATATGCCAACAGTGCACCTGCCGGAATAGGTCACAATGGCTGGCACTCTCACGACAGCGCGCAATTGTTCCACGTGGTCACGGGGTCGATTGCGATCGACACAGAAATGGGCACATTCTTTGCCCCACCAGAGCGTGCGGTCTGGCTACCCCCGCGAGTAGAACATCAAACGAGATACCTGACAGAGACCGAAATTCGCTATGTCTATGTCCAGCTCGAGTATGCGAGAGATTTGCCGACCACACCTCAGGTGATGCAGGTGACCACTCTACTCAGAGCCTTGATACTGGAGTTCATGTCCTATCCGAGATCTGAAACCGAATGCGGTCCTGCCGGCCGTCTGGCTGCGGTGATTTTGGATCAACTCAAGATGTTGCCGGCCGCGCCATTGCAGTTGCCGATGCCTCAGGACGCAAGGCTGCGGGAATTGTGTGAAGCAGTGGTTCGTTGCCCGGCACATATCCCCTCACTTGAAGAGGCGGCAGGCCGTTGCGCCACATCCGTTCGCTCTTTTGAAAGGAGGATCAAGGCAGAGACCGGTTTGAACTACCGGACCTGGTGCCGTCAGGTGAAACTGTTCAGAGCGCTTGAATTGCTTGCGGCGGGGTGCAGCGTCTCGGATGTTTCCCACAAACTTGGCTACGAAGGGCCGAGTGCGTTCGTTTCAACGTTCAGGAAAGCTTTCGGGGTAACGCCAGGGCGCTATTTTGGAGACCTTTCAGGGGATTGATCTGCCTCATGGCGAATTGTGTCATGGAGCGCCAAGAGTATGGCAACACCACTCTTCAGGGAGACTTGTCATGTTCAAGAAAATCCTCGTTCCCGTCGATCCCGGCGAACCCGCATTTGCAGAGCAAGCGCTAGCCAAAGCAGCGCAAATGGCGCGTGACTACGGTTCCAAGATCCACTTGATGGCTGTGTGTCCGGAAGTGCAGAGCTTCGTTGCCAGTCAGCTTCCGGACGGCTGGCAAGAGAGAGAATTCAAGGAAACTGCAACGGTACTTGAACAGATCGGATCGAAACTGGATGTTCCGGAAGGTACAATCGACCTGATGGTTCGGATGGGGTCTGTCTACCATGAGGTGATTGAAGAAGCGGAGAAGTCTGACTGCGACCTCATATTGATGACGTCGCATAAACCCGGCTTGTCAACTTACTTCATCGGTTCCAACGCGGCACATATCGTCCGTCACGCGCCATGTTCGGTGCTGGTGTTGCGCGGCAGTTGAGGGTCTGACAACACCTTAAACATACCTGCGAGGAGTGCGCCTGCCCCAATGCGAGGGAGGGCGCATTCATTGTCGAGCGGTGTCTCGCATAATTTCAGTGATCAAGCCATTTACTGTTGCCGCGTAGTACACTGCAATTGTTTGTTAATCATAAACTCCGTGATTTTTTCAAGTTAGGTAAAACTGTCAATTTTCTTTTCAGCGTTACATAAGTCAAATTTAACAACTTTAAGTAAAGCTCTGTGCCGATGGTATGGAGTTAAAGATGCGCGTGCGTTCGGCTTTTCGGTATTCAATCACCGCCAAATTGTTGGGTATTGTCGCAATCTGCGTTGGGTTTGTTGTCGCAGCGTCAGGTGTTGGCGTCTATCAAATCCGCAAAATCGGCCAGGAAATTGAGTTCATTGCCGAAGCTGAGGTGCCACTGACGGATGCAATCGGACACGTGACGGCCCACAGGCTTGAGCAAACCATTCTGGTTGAACGATTGATGCGGATGAGCTTGATCGGGATTGAAGGCCGGGTAATCGAAACCGAAGACGAACGTGCCAAAACAGAAGCAAGGATTCTTTACCTGGGTGGGAAAATAACCGGCGAATTTGCCGAAGTCGCTGATATTGCAGATCAAGGCATTTCCCTTGCGAGCACCGAAGCGCAGGTCACGGAATTTCAAACTGTCCTGCGAACCATCAAAGCGATCGGGCAGGAACACGAAGACTATTCTGTTGCAGTCTCCAAGATACTGAGCAAGTCCAAACGAGGGGACAGCCTTGAGGCTGAAAGCCTGTTGCAGGAGGTCAGTGGGACGCATTCCAAGTTCAACATGGAACTTGAACAACTTTTGTTCCGAGTGCAGGCGCTTGCGGAAAGTGCTGCGAAAGCGGCGGCGAAGCACGAGCAGAATGCCATCCGCTTCACTATTCTGATTTCTTTGGGTGCAGCCGGGTTTTCCGTCCTGTTGGCAATGTGGCTCGGGCGATGGGCAATAGGTGCGCCGTTGCTTGAAGTCGTGAACGCACTTCGCCGCCTCTCCAGGAATGACTTTGATGCTGAATTGCCCGTGGACCGGAGCGATGAAATCGGTGATATCGGCCGTGCCTTCAGGGCGTTCAAGGCTCACCTGATCAGCGTCAAGGAACAAGAGCGCATTGAAACTGAAAGACAAGCGGAACTAACGCGGGAAATTCGCCTTTTGTCCGAGCTGAACGAATGGCTGCAGTCGAGCAGCTCGCTGGACGAGTTGTTTGAAATGGTGAGCCTGTTCATGACCAAATTGCTGCCGAGCAGTGCGGGCGCTGTCTATGTTTATTCAAACTCACGCGATGTGCTCGACGGGGCCTGTACCTGGAATGGTGGTACCCTGGAGGCGCATATTCGGCCCAATTCCTGCTGGGGACTACGTCGTGGTAGACCTTACGTCTATGGCGACAACGAGGTCAGTTTCCGCTGTAGTCATGTCGCTCCGGACCTTGCAGACAACGTTTATCTCTGCTTGCCGATCCTGGCACATGGTGAGACCGTTGGATTGATGCATCTTTCACCAGCTGCCGGTGCCAGCAATGAGGAATTCCTGTCTCAGCGAAAACTTGCTCAGATGGCCGCCGAGCAAGTGAGCCTTGCGATCGCGAACACGCGCATGCGCGATGAATTGCACAACAAGTCGATAAGAGATCCTTTGACAGGTCTTTTCAACAGACGGCATTTCATTGATGTGCTCAGATCAGGACTTGAACGCTCTCAGCACAGTGGTCAGCCGATCTCACTGGTTTCGATCGACGTCGATCACTTCAAGAAATTCAACGACAACTATGGTCACGATGCAGGCGACATGGTGTTGCGCGCAGTCGGATCGACGCTGGAAGAAATCTGCGACGGCGATCAGATGCCGTGCCGATTGGGCGGCGAGGAGTTCATGGTTCTTCTTCCCGAAACTTCCTTGTCTCATGCCGAAGCCGTTGCTGAAACAGTCAGACTGGCAATTGAAAAAATCGTAATGCGTTATGGCGAAAAAAGCTTGCCGAAAATCACGGTGTCATGCGGTGTGGCAGGATATCCAAACCATGGCCGCATGCCTCAGGACATTATGAAGTCCGCGGACGATGCCTTGTATCTTTCCAAGGACAACGGCCGCAACCGTGTCACGGTGGCACGCTCTGATTTCAATGAAACTGCAGACGATCTTGAGCTCTTGCGCGAAGAAGCTGCACAAGACCACGAGGCCAATGCGAAAAAGCAAGACGATGCTGAGCACACGGAAGACGCAGCCTAAACCTTTCGGGTCAGCAGCATGGCGACCGCCATATAGCGGAATGGATAGGCTTCCGGGTTCGCCTTGAGCAATTCCAGAGCCTTGGCATAGACCCTGTCCACGAGTTGGTCTCTCTCAGGGCTGTCTGGCAGGGCATTTTTTAAAACGGCTTCAGTGAAGGCACGAAAGAAATTGACGTAGTGCGCGGCATACTGCGTCAGATCACTGTCTTGCTGAAACGCTTCGTTGAAAGGCACCGGCACCTCATAAGACATGCTTTGGTCGAGTTTGAACAAGTCTGAAACCGCGTATGAGGGATCTGTGGCGGGAACGGTCAATTCTTCCAGCGATCTCATGTAAACCGGCTGGTAGTAGCTTGCGTAGGCTTCTCTTGAGATTTCGCCACTTTCAACGAATGCCAGAACCGCGTCATTGAGCAAGTCATAGATCCCGTCGCTGGTGCTCGCATCGCTGTCGCGGCCAAAAACCTGCACAATCAGCTTACCGCCAGGGGCCAACTCCCGAGCACGGACTTTGAGAAAATCGGCGACGTCCTGTTTGGCAAGATCGGCAAATGCCTGGCGATCCGTTTCGGAAACTTTCCCGTTTGACCGTGCGGCGCTTGGGCCATTGGGAAAGATGTAGTCTGGCAGCTGTCGCAAGGGACGGCGCGAGAGGAAGCCAATCGCATTGAAAGTCATAGCCAGATGAAGTGAGCGGTCGGGAACCAGCTGGTCGTACATGGAGCCCGCAACAACGCAGGAAAAGACCCTTTCTCTGCCATATACGCTGCGGCCAACCGGGCGAAGGTTCAGGAATAGTTTTGAAAAATCATTTGTCGGCAAATCCGAGTGGATCGTTTGAATTGAACGCGACGTGCGGGGCAACAACGTGTTGAGCGCCTCAGTCATGACCGCAATGGAATTGTGTCCTTCAGAGCAGCCGAAGTCGGCAAGCCTGATCGTCCCTTCGTTTTCGACCTCAAGAGTTGCCATTGCGTTGCCGATGAGCGGAAATACAGCTTCAATCGCACGCCACTGAGGTGCTGAATTTTCATCATAGAAGCCACCGCCCACCATCCCGGTCGTCGTGGCGTGCGTTGTTTGGGTCACTTTCGAGGACTGTCTGGCCGTTTCCGTCACGAAACTAACTCCACCTGATTTGCGCGATCTTGAGGGTACTGGCGATCAGCCCGTTAAGGGGGCGGGCGTGGTTGATCAACGCGCCAGTTCCTTCATGGCGTCCGAGAGACCCTCGACGGTCATTGGGAACATGCGACGTTCCATGAGTTCGTTCAGCATTTCTATGGAATGGGTATAGTTCCAATGCTCTTCACGCACCGGGTTCAACCAAACGGCACTTTTATAAAGGCCGGTTACGCGCTGCATCCATGTCGCCCCGGCTTCTTCATTCCAATGCTCGACTGATCCGCCAGGGTAGGCAATTTCATAAGGGCTCATCGATGCATCACCAACGAAGATGATCTTGTAGTCCGCCGGATATTTGTGCAGCACATCCATGGTCGGAATGCGTTCCGTGTGGCGGCGGCGATTTTCTCTCCAGACATATTCGTACAGGCAATTGTGGAAGTAGAAATGCTCCATGACCTTGAATTCAGACCGGGCTGCGGAAAACAGTTCCTCGCAAATTCTGATGTGGTCGTCCATCGAACCGCCGATGTCGAAGAACAAAAGCACCTTGACGGCGTTGTGCCGTTCCGGTCGCATCTTTATGTCCAAAAGACCCTTATGTGCGGTTGACCGGATGGTGTCATCGAGATCAAGTTCATCTGCTGCGCCTGTTCTTGCAAAGTTGCGCAGGCGTTTCAGGGCGACTTGAATGTTTCGCGTGCCGAGAAGCTGGTTGTCATCCAGATCCTTGAAGTCTCTCTTGTCCCAGACCTTGACGGCGCGTCTATGCCGGCTTTCGTGCTGTCCGATGCGCACCCCTTCGGGATTGTAGCCATACGCGCCAAAGGGCGACGTGCCGGCGGTGCCGATCCACTTGTTTCCGCCCTGATGTCGTTTTTGTTGCTCTTTCAGGCGTTCGCGCAAGGTTTCCATCAACTTGTCGAAACCGCCTAGAGCCTCAATCTGTGCTTTTTCTTCTTCGCTGAGGTGCTTTTCGGCCAACCGGCGGAGCCATTCTTCGGGAATGTCTTCAGTTGGAACCTCGCTTAGGAGATCAAGACCTCTGAAGACATGTCCAAAAACGCGATCAAACTTGTCCAGATTGCTTTCATCCTTCACCAGGCAAAGGCGTGCCAGATAGTAAAAGTCTTCAACGCTTTTTTCCGCGAGGTCATTGTCCAGCGCCTCCATGAGCGTGAGATACTCCCGCAAGGAAACCGGCACGCCGGCAGCTTTCAGTTCGGAGAAGAAGCTTATGAACATGTCAGGAAATTATCCGGCCACTGGGATCATGTCGAGCCAATGCGTGGCGGGTTGATAGGCATTGCAGTTTCGAGAAGGTGGGCGAGAGCTCAAATCCGCCGGGAATTTCTAGCTGGGCGCTTGGGGGTCTTCTTTTTTGCCAGTGACACCAATTCACCCATGAAGTCGGAAATTGAAGGTCCAGTTCCGGAGACAAAAGGAACCGGACGGCAGACATCGATTGCGGCGATGCCAATGCGTGCCGTCAGAAGTCCGTTTACAACGCCCTCACCAAGCCGTGCCGACAAGCGCGCAGCCAGTCCGTGACCAAGAACCTGCGAGGCCAAGCTGTCGCCAGCCGCCATGCCTCCTGTCACAGCCAGATGTGTCAGAACCTGCCTTGCCAAGCGCAGGAAACCGAGTGTTCCTGGGCGTCCGCCATACAGCGCTGATAGACGCCGTATGGTTCTCAGGTTTTCAAAAAGGACTGCAAGGAGGTCGACCAGAGCGCGCGGGCTGACGGCCGTAACGATGGATACCCGCTTGGCGCTGTTCATCACGATACGTCTTGCCTCGAGATCAAGTGGGCGCAAGAGGTCCCGCTCCGCAAGTTTGATCAGGTCCCGGCCATCGATCACTTCACGCATGTGACCGGCGAGGGCCTTGCGACCCTGCGCGGTTTCCGGTCTGTCACGATAAAGCGCCAGCAGCTCTTTCAATCCGCTTGTCGCGGCGCTCGCATCATCGTTTTCTGCGGCTTCGGACAGTCTGTCACGCAGCTTGTCGATTTTGCCGAGACGCATCAGTCCGGCGATTTCACGCAAGGCCAAACCCAACAGACCGAGTGCAGCAAGCGTTGCGAGTGCAACGCCTAGCCAACCCAGCCAGTCGGTACGTGCAAAAAGATCCCGGATCAGACTGTCGACAGCCAGACCGATTGTCAGCGAAACGAGACCAGACAGCCCGATCATCAGCCACTTGCCGAATTTGAAACCGGATTTGGGCGTGCTGGCAGCACGTGGCAGGCGCGGTTCCTCGTCTTCCAGAAATGCTTGTGTGATTAGCGCTTCGTCGGCTGACGGCACCTTGTCATCGTCGTCGGTCAAACGAACCTTGCGGTCGTCAAGTCGAAACGCAGTCGGACGACGTCCAGAAGGGGGAGGGGTTCCGGTCATGCGAGTCGATCTCCGATCAGGAATTCCAGGGCACGGTCCAGTCGAATGTGCGGAAGTGACAAAGTGAGACCTTCTGCCGTCGTGTCCAGTTCCGGCGGCCTGAATCTCAAAAACTGAAGATCGGCCTGAGCGGATTGCAAGCTTGGTCGAAGCCCTTCATGCAGTGATTCATCTTTGTCAAAAAGTGATTCAGGATCCTGGGGTAAGTCTCCGGGAAACATGGCGATTTCGGTTTTGCCGTCGTAGGTGTCGCCGTTCAGCCGCTCGCCCGGCAATGGTGTTCCCAGGATCGCAGGCAGTGCTTCGCCGCGATGTTTGACCGTAGCTTCGCGTGTTGCGCGCACCGCAGCCATCGCCAGGACGTCAACTTTCGCACCCTTGAACCTTGCTTTTTCTTCGGCCCTTGCGACCAGCCGTTTCAAAATTGCCTCGAGCCGGTCGTGGTCTGAGCTGTGAAGGTGATCCGCTTTGGTTGCGGCAAACAGGATCCGGTCGATGCGGCGTGTCAGGATTGATGAAAGCCAACTTCGTTTGCCTGGCCTGAAAGCGCCGAGCACCTCGCTGAGGGCAACCTCAAGATCTGCAACCGCATCCGGACCTGCGTTAAGGGCATTGAGGACATCGACAAGCACGATCTGGCGATCCAGCCGCGCGAAGTGATTTCGGAAGAAGGGGCGAACGACATGGGTCTTGTAGGCTTCATACCGTCGCTCCATCATGGAACGCAACGTCCCTGTTCGGGCCGCACCGGCATCAGCGGGAAAATCCAGTGGCGCGAAGGTTAGGGCGGGGGAACCGTCCAGATCGCCGGGCATGAGGAAACGCCCTGGCGGCAGCATGGAAAGCGCGTGCGTATCGGCTCTGCATCCGGCGAGGTAATTTTTGAATGCCGCAGAAAGCTCCTGGGCCGCCGGTTCGTTTTCCTCCGTGTCGGGTGACATCCTGCCAACAACTTCCAGAAAGGGCGAAGCGATGTCGATGCGGTTTGCTGCACGGGCGCGCTTCAAGGCTTCTGCGGAGAATGTGGCATAGTCCTTGTTCAGCAACGGCAAATCCAAGAGCCATTCGCCGGGATAGTCGATCAAATCGACATGCAGGCGGCCTGGTCCCAATTTGCGGTAGAAATAGGAGGCGCTCTCATAATCAATTGTCAGCCGCAGCTCAGCGACTTGCCGGGTCGACTCCGGCCAGACCCGTTCGCTGACCAGGGCGCGCACATGCGCTTCGTAGTCGAAGCGAGGGACGGCGTCATCGGGTTGCGGTTGCAGGCGAGCACCTGTCATCCGGTGTCCGGCAGCTGCGCTGAAAACAGGAAGCCGGCCGCCGTGGACGAGATTGTGCACAAGAGCTGTCAGGAAAACCGTTTTGCCCGAGCGGGCAAGTCCAGTCACTCCAAGCCTTACGCTTGGTACCGCAAGGTCGGTTGCAGCATCCGCAAGGTTGGCCAGGGTAAGACGGGTTTCTTCCGTCAATGTCGTCAATGGGTTCAAAACTGCCTCCAGCGCGTTCATGTAAGCGCGCGCAGGTGCCGGATCAACGGGAATTCACTTGGAAAAGAACCTCAAGCGGTAACCTAGTCCGGTTCGTCCTTGAGGTCTCTCGGTTTGACAAATCGTTCCAGGTGACCGGTTTTGGGGCTCAATTCTGACCAGTCGGCGATGTCAAAATCCAGAACAGCCAACGCTGCTGTTGGGTATTTCTCTTCAAGATCAGCCAGGGCTTCTGGCGCTGCCGTGCCGGTCAGACTGAGGGCTGTGTCTTCGGTGGCCGGATTATGACCGATCACCATCAGGTTTTGTGCTCTTCCACCATACCGGCGTATCAGCGGTGCATAGTCGTCTTCACCTTGCCGATAGAGATCCGAGATCAGGTGGATCTGCGCTTCCTGCGGCAAAAACTGCAGGACACGGGAGAGTGTTTCACGAGTGCGCTGCGAGGTTGAGCACATGATCTGATTTGGCAAAAGGCCGTTTTGCTGAAGATAGCGGCCCATTTTCATGGCTGCTGCCTTCCCGCGGCTGTTCAATGGACGATCAATATCCATTAGATCAACGCCGCCCCAGTCTGACTTTGCATGTCTGAGAAGAAGTAGCCGCATGACGCTTCCAGTTGTTGTGTTGCCGGGTCGGGTCGCGTGTCAGTTCTGATCGGCCAGCGCGCTTGTGAAGATTGCGATGGCCGGTCCGACTTCGGCTTCTTGAGTCGGCAGTGTATAGGAAAGCCAGAGCGTATAGTCAGCGTCGGTCCCGGAAAAATACCACAAAGTTTCGCAGAGACTTGTCGGCGTCCAGTTGCGGGTTCTGAATGAAATGCCGGTAGAGGCCGCCCCGCTCAATGTAATTGGCTCAAAACCAGCTGCCTTGTAGCTTCTGGAAAAAGTTAGTGCTTCCCGGCGGCCGGTGCCTTGAGTGTGTTTGCGCAACACGGCGGTGATGCCGTCACGGCCGGTATAGATACAGCTGGCCTGACTGACGGCATCTCCTTCCATGACCTTGATACGAGAGAACGCTCCGATCGTGTCAGGACAACGCAAACCGGTGAAATGACGAAGTCCACTGACATCGCTCTGCCATCCGGCATCCTTCTCCGGTGGAACCTGCGCCCCGGCCGATCCCATTGTCACAGCGATTGACAGAACTAGGCCTGAAACCAGGTGCAGGATTGAAGGCCATTTCACCAAAAAGCTCTCCTAGGATCGTTCGCGCCGTGCCATGAAGGCAAGACGTTCGAATAGATGCACGTCCTGTTCGTTTTTCAAGAGTGCGCCGTGCAACGGTGGTATCAGTTTGGAGCTATCTTGTTGACGAAGGGTTTCCGGGTCAATGTCTTCGTTTAACAGCAACTTGATCCAGTCGATCAGTTCAGAAGTGGACGGCTTTTTCTTTAGTCCCGGCACGTCGCGCACATCATAAAAGAGCCGCAAGGCTTCAGACAACAAGCGCTGCTTGATGCCTGGAAAATGAACCTCGACGATGTCGGTCATGGTTTCGGCGTCCGGAAACTTGATGAAATGGAAAAAGCACCGGCGAAGAAAGGCATCCGGCAGGTCCTTTTCATTGTTGGAAGTGATGATGACCACCGGACGCTGTTCGGCGCGAACCGTTTCGCCTGTCTCATAAACGTGGAATTCCATCCGATCGAGTTCCAGGAGCAGATCGTTCGGGAATTCTATATCTGCTTTGTCGACCTCGTCGATCAGCAGCACGGGTCTTTCAGGCGCCTCGAAGGCATCCCAGAGTTTGCCTCTTCGAATGTAGTTGTTGATGTCCTTGACCCGTTCATCCCCAAGTTGGCTGTCGCGCAATCGGGACACTGCATCGTATTCATAAAGTCCCTGTTGTGCCTTGGTCGTCGATTTGACGTGCCATTCTATCAAGGGCGTGTTGAGACTTGCCGCCACTTGCTGTGCGAGGACGGTTTTGCCGGTTCCCGGTTCACCTTTGACCAGGAGCGGTCGCTCAAGTGCGATCGCAGCGTTGACTGCGATCCTCAGATCCTCGGTTGCGACGTAATTATCAGTTCCCTCAAAGCGCATTTGGTCGTCCATTAAACTTGAAATTCCGGCGAAAGTGACAGGACGTAGAGCAGGACGCAAGCCCGCAAAAAGAATGCAACAATCCTCGGCTTCATGCGGACAGACTTGCCCATTGCAGGGGGAAGAAATTGCCTTCCTGTCCATTCCTTGCCGATGTGGCTGACTGCTGTGAATGCAGCTAATTCCATTTAAATTATTGAAAAGTATAGTTTTTTATTCTGTTTTGGTGAATTGGCACGTCCCTTGCGGGTATGTGGCGGATTATGGGCGCAAGCCCGCGTCAGCAGTGCCCAAGCTATCAAGAGGACCGAATATGGGTATTTATGGGGCTATTAACTCAGCCGTTTCTGGACTGGCTGCGCAGGCGACGGCACTGGAAAATATTTCCGGTAACGTTGCCAACTCGCAGACCACCGGCTTCAAGCGGCTGGATACTACCTTCTCCGATCTTGTGTCCGGTGGCGGAGCCACGCAGGCTGCGCAGGTTTCGGGTACGACCTTTGCCACATCGCGCGCAACCAATACGGTGCAGGGCGACATCACGTCTGTTGATGTGGATACCTACATGGCAATCAACGGCGAAGGATACTTCGTTGTGACGCAGGCGTCAGATGTTGTCGATGGATCGACTACCTTCGCCGATGAGACCTATTACACCCGTGCGGGAGACTTCGAGCGGGACAAGGAAGGCTACCTGATCAATGCGTCGGGCTACTACCTTCAGGGTTTCCCGCTTGACCCGGACACGGGCAATGCCATTGGCGACAATCCAACTGTTGTCCGGATCGAGAACCAGCCGCTCGCTGCATCTGCGACAACCACCGTCGAATACCAGGCCAACCTGCCGCGCATTCCCGATACGACCGATTATGATGGCACCACTGATGCCTCTGCCCTTCTGGACGCGGGTGTCGGTACCGGCGATGTTGCCGTTGCAGATGAGCAAGACTTTCTTGATAGTTCTGTTTCTGGCGGGTCGATTACCATTTACAATGAAAATGGTACTGCGATGAATGTCGAAGTTCGCTACGCAAAAACGGCGAACTACAACTCAACCGGTCCAGTCTATGATGAGTGGACAATGTATATCGGCTCCGGTGGTGATGCGACCAACGCCTGGTACGATGTTGGTGATGTCACCTTCGATACGACAGGTGAGTTGAACGGTATGACGGCCGGCTCTATCGGCGCAGTCAACGGTACCGGTGATGGCTTCACGATTGCGTCTCTTGATATCGGCGGGACGACGGCGGCGAATGTTGAGTTCTCCTTCTCAAATGGGTCCTTGACGCAATACTCAGACCCCGATGGAGCGACGAGCTCTGTATCCCTCGATCAGGACGGTTATCCTGCCGGTGAATTGACCGGTGTTGCCGTCGACGAATCCGGCCGTGTTATCGCCAGTTACTCCAACAGTCAGCAACGGGCTGTCTATGAAATCCCACTGGCGACTTTCGAGGCTGAGCAAAACCTGCGACGCGTCGATGGTGCAGGCTTTGCCGCCACAACGTCCTCAGGTGAGGCGGACTTAACTGGCGGTGGTCAGATCCTGGCCAAAAAGCTCGAACTCTCCAATGCCGACATTGCGGATGAATTCTCGAAGCTGATCGTTACTCAGCAGGCCTACTCGGCAAATTCGCGGATTGTGACATCTGCGGACGAGATGCTGGACAGCGCGCTCAACATGGTCCGGTAAGACCATCAACGCCGGCGGGATTACCCGCCGGCTTTTCTGGCTAAATCGCAGCGTTTAACGAAGGAGAAGCCGCCATGGGTCTGATGAGTGCCATGAATACCGCGGTCTTCGGGATTCAATACAACCAGCGCCAGCTGGATGTCACGGCAACCAACATCGCTAACGCGGATACGGCCGGGTACTCCAAGAAAACGATTTCGGCTGAGGTCTATTTCGATGGTCTTGGCAACGTTGCGGGCATGAATGCGACAGAAGTGCGTCGGGTCGTGAACGAATACGTTCAGGCCGACTACTTCAAATCGCTTTCGGATACGAACTACGCCAAACAAATCAACGATTTCACCGATCGGCTCGACGATATCTTCGGCACGATCAATGACAGCAGCAGTCTGACATCTCTTGCCGGGCAATTGTCTTCTGCATTGTCTGTCCTGATCAATGATCCGGGAAACTTTGCGGCCCAGAGCGACGTTGTATCGATTGCAGATTCCTTCGCAAGACAACTCAACAGCTCATATGAACGCATTGACGATCTGCGTCAGGAGGCCGACAGCGCACTCGCGGCGCAAACCGATACAGTCAATGGGCTTTTGAATAGCATCGAAGATATCGACGATGCCATTCGTGATGCCTATCAGTCCGGGATTTCGACCGCTGACATGGAAGATGAGCGGGATCGGTTGGTCGAGCAGCTTTCAGGTTACCTTGATGTCAATGTCTCCAAGGGTGCAAATGAGACGTTGTTCATCCAAACAGCCGATGGGCAACAGCTCTATGCGGACAACCAAGCCTCCACGCTGAGCTTCACACCCTCCCACATCCTGCGGCCCGGACAAGCCGGCAACACGGTTATGGTTACGACGCCCGGCGGTACGTCGTATGATCTGATCGCGGCCTCGAATTCCGGCGTCATGGTCGCGACTGCGGAACTGCGGGACGACATACTTGTCGAAGCCCAGGCGCAGCTTGATACTATCGCCGCAGAAATGTCTCTGGCTTTTTCCAACGTTACAGTTGAGAGCAGCGACGTCACCGTCGGGTTGGACAGCGGTTTTGACCTGGATGTTTCAGCGCTGCAGTCAGGCAATACAATCACGCTGGAATATACGGACACTGGTGGAAATGCTCAGACAGTGACGTTGGTTGCCGTTGAAGATGCTTCGCTGTTGCCGCTCGACAATTCAGCAACCGCAAATCCGAATGACACTGTATTCGGGATCGACATTTCGAGCGGGACGCCGTCCACCTATATCACCAACATCGTCGCCGCGCTTGGCAGTACAGGCTTGTTGGTCAGTAACAACGGTTCCGACGAATTGCGCGTTCTTGGCGACAACACCGGACCAACCAGTGTGGAAAGCCTGAACGCCAATGTGACTGTGACAGCCAATAGCGATCAAGGCCTTGGGCTGGCGATCTTTGTCGATAGCCGGGATTCACCCGTTGAATTCACCGACGCGTTGGAAGACGGCGGTCAAAGGCTTTCCTATGCGAACAGCATCGCAATCAATCCAGATCTCTTGGCTGACAGTGCGCTGCTGGTCAACTACCAGACGACCCCGCCGGCAAATACCGCCAATGATCCGGCGCGGGCCCAGTTTCTCGCCAACGCCTTGACGTCTTCATCGACCTATTTCGATCCTGGCACTGGCATCGGTAGCGGCTCTACCCCCTTCCAGGGCAGCATCATAGATTTCGTCAATCAGACAGTTTCATACCAGGGAAACCAGGCTGAAGACGCGGCGACGTATGCAAAGTCAAAAGAGACGCTGACCATGAATCTCGCGATCCGCTATGAAGAGAGCTATGCGGTCGATCTGGATACAGAACTGGCCTTCATGGTTCAGCTGGAAAACGCCTACGCGGCCAACGCCCGCGTGATGCAAACCATCAACGAGCTCTTCGATGAGCTTCTGAACATCGTCTAAGGTTTAGTGTAATGCCTGTCTCGTCCATTACCACGTCACGGACCTATCTGACCCAGCAGCTGGGTGCGCTGAATGACAAGCTCGCGGAAAAGACAACGCAGCTTGCGAGCGGCAAGGTGGGATCGACCTACGGAGAAATCGGTGACCGGCGATTGCTCGACATCGAGTTGACCCAGAAAGTCAGCATGATCGAGACCTACCAGCAGACAATCACGATCGCGAACCTTCATCTTGAAACGGCGACGATGTCGCTGGAACGGCTCGAAGATATCCGACGCGATGCCAAATCGGCGCTCGATACCAACGACTTCGTCATTCAGGATGATGGGCAGACGCAGACGCAGTCTCGCGCCGAGCTGCTGTTGAGCGAGACCCTGAATATTCTGAATACCGAGATCGCTGGCTACTATGTGTTCGGAGGCACGGACGCCGTCAACGATCCCGTCGCCCCGCTCGAAGACATCTTGAACGGGTCGGGGTCGCTGTCAGGATTGCGCGATTACATGGACGAGTTTGCGTCGGCCAATCTTGGATCTGCCAATACCGGCAGAACAACGACGTCAGCTTTGACCACGAATTATGCCGGCCTGGTGCCAACCGACTCCACCTTCACGATCGCCGAGGACGGAGCGCACGACTTCGGATTTGATATTGCCTCGGTGGCGTCCACACTTTCCAATGTCACTGTGACCGGTCCGCTGGCAGCCGACCCGGACAGTTTTGACGTCCAGTTCACCGGTCAACCGGCGCTTGGTGAGACTATTTCCGTAGAACTGAGCCTGCCGCCCGATCACACCGACACAATCACCATTGAATTCACTGCTGCGTCAAACACGGAAGAGGAGGGGACTTTTCAGATCGGTGCCGATCTTGAAGAGACTGCCCAAAATCTGCGAGACGCACTGGCCACAGAAATCGAAGCACAGGCACAAACAACGCTTCGGGCTGTCTCGGACGAATGGGCGGCAGAAGAGTTCTTCAGCACCTATAGCGGTGAAGAGCCGCAGCGGATCGACGGCCCGCCTTATGACACGGCAACCGCACTCACCGCAGGCGGGTCGACAACAGTTGAGTGGTACACCGGGCGCAATACAACAACAACCGACCCCAGAACTGACAAGAATGCTGTGGTCGACGGCAATCTGACAGTTGAATACGGGATACGCGCAAACGAAACGCCGCTCAAGGAACTGGTGCAGTCCCTGGCCGCATTTGTTGCCGCCGATTTCTCAGGTGGAACCCAAACTGACGAAGAATACTATAACGCACTTTCTGCAAATCTTCGGACCACACTGCAACCGCCTGGCGTTGATCAATCAGGTATCGTCGACATCTCGACAGATATTGCCATCTCCTATCGAACCGCCTCCATGACCAATGACCGTCACGTCCAGATCAAAAGCAGCTATGAAGGCACGATTGCGGAGATTGAAGGTGTCGACAAGGATCAACTGGCTGCCGAGATCCTGACGTTGCAAAACAACATCGAAGTTTCCTACAGGGCATCGTCGATTGTTTTCAATCTGAGCCTGTCCGATTATCTCTGATCTGTTGTTCTGGCATAAGCTGAACAACCCAGCGGGCAGAAACAAAAAAGGGCCGGTCGCAATGAGCGCCGGCCTTTTGATGTTTCAAGGTCTAAGTCCCTACTCGGGCTGTGCTCTGAGACCTTCAGCAATGGCTCGATTGATGCTGATAAGCGTTGTGACCTTGTTGGGGTCATCTGAAGACATCACGGTCACCGTTTGCCTGAAGACAAAAACACCAAGTGATGCGATGTTGTTTTTGATATCCTGTGGCAACTGACTTTCGGCGCCAGTTGCCGAGGTTACGAGAATTGTCCAGAGCTTTCGATTATAGGTGAGCACGTCGTCCTTTTCCGCGAGGGAGGCGTCCGCCCATTCATCCTTGATCAATTGAAGCCGGGCTGCGGCTTTCATCAGCAGATCTCGCTTCCAGCTCCCTCGGTGACACTGCCACCTGGCTGGTCTTCTGATAAGCCTGCGCTGCCTGTTTGTACATGACCGATCAGCGTCCCTTCATACTCAATGAGCTTGCGTGCTTCTTTCAGTGCTTTATAGAAGGCGCCGGTTAGTATGGCGTTACTAATTCTTGTAACGTATGGAATCGTACTCGGTGCGGCCTTCACGATATCGTTGACGAGGGTGAAGTAGTTCTCCTGAATCCTCTCCAAGTCGGTAGACAGATACATCAGCTGCACGGCCAAATAGACCCGTTTGGCTGGCGTATCCGCAGTGGCCGGTGTGAGAATGTCCTTTTCTCTCAGAATGGGTGCCTGGCCTTCGATAAAAAGGCGAGTTCGCTGGTTATCATTCGTAATGACACTGTCACCGATGATAATTCGCTCGCCCGGTTTCAGCTCGACCTTGAGCGCCATTCTGTGACCTCCACACATGAGTATCGCCATGAAACGTTAACGAATTGGTTAACGACCATCACTGATACCTTAATGAAATTTACCAACTGTGTTAACCAAACAGGCTCAAAACACTCTGGTCAGCCTGGTTGGCTAGCGACAGAGCGGTCGATGAGAGCTGCTGGCGTGTTTGCAGTGCCAGCATATTAGCACCTTCTTCGTTCATGTCGGCAATGGTTAGCTCACCTGCACCGACCTCGAGCGTGTTGATGAGATTTTGGGTGAAATCGGTACGTACTTCAACAGTGGACAATGACGTACCCATGGCGCGGGCTGCCGATCTGAGTTCGTCCAACGCTGCGTTGATTGCCTGAAGCGTCCTGTCAATATCAGTATCTGTCTTGAATTCAGAAGCTGCGGCGGACAGCCCCACAGTTCCGGTCGTACTTGCGAGCGTTGTCCTGTTAAAGTCAGAATTGCTGCTGTCAATATTGAACGAGACTTCACCGATCAGACTGATACTGCCGCCAGAAAATGAAGCGTCCAAACCTTTTACATTGTCGATGAAGGTTACAAGGTCGCTGACGGTTGTCTCTGCGTCAATCTCAAGAGACGCAGGTTCAAATCCGTTTCCGTCCGTAATGGTGATCGTGTCACCAGCTTGAAACCCGCCGGAAAGAACTAGTGTGGACGTGGAGCTCAGGGCCGAAACCGATAACGTCGATGTCGTCCCACCGGTTGCGCTTCCGTCCGTAGCTGTGCCGCCTCCGGCATTGTCTTTCGAAATGGAAATCGCGTTATCAAGACCGGATGTTATCGATATTGAATCGGTGGCTTCATCAAAACTTGCGTGCGCACCATTCAAATCATTTACAGCGTCGACGTAGTCTTGAACGGTCGTAATATCGGTGCCAACAGTTAACGTCGTTGTTCCTGAACTATCGGTTATCGTGACCTGATCACCGTTCGCCCAGTCACCTAGATCGGTCAAATTTGACGAAGCCTGCAGTCCAGTCATGGCCAGTGTTGTCGAGCCGCCAAACAGGTTGAATGAAGACGTCCCGGTGCCACCTGGGTCAAGATCGTCCAAGTTAAGCCCGTCATCGAGTGATGTGTCTGTAAAATCGACTGGTTCGACTGTCAGATTGGATGTGCTGTCTTCATTGAAGATAACTTCAAGTTCATTGCCGGCACCTGCCAGAAGGTTCTTTCCCTTGTAGCTGGAGTCTCGGGCCATGTCCTCGATTTGCTCGAGGAGATCATTGTACTGACTTGTAAACTGCTTGCGCTCGTATTCGCTTGAAGTTTGAAGAGCCTGATTGGCAATCGCTTTCGCCGATTCGACAAGTTTGGTGATCGATGTGATGCCCTTGTCCGCAGCGCGAATGGTTTGAACACCCTGTCCCATATTATCCAATAGATTGGAAAGATCGCTGGCTCTGTCATTCAATGACTGTGCCGTGAAAAACGAATTGGGATTGTCGAGTGCCGTGTTGACTTTTAGCCCTGTGGCCAGGCGTGTCTGCGTGATTGATTGAAGATCGGCTGTTTGCTTGAGCGACAGGAGGTTGTCCCGGACCGCGCTTGAAAGAACAATATCAGGCATGAGACTTCACCGTTTTTCCTATTCAGTACTCTCAAAGGGGCGTTCTTGTTACTTCAAGATCAGGACGCACCCTCGTCGTAAATCTAAATGGAAAGTTAAGCGGTCATGCACTCATTAACCTGCCGTAAATAAAAGTTACCAAAAGCTTTCTTTTAACGTATTGAAAAGTCGATAGATTTTTTTGCGCTGATTTTCAGTAATCGGGAACAAAAACAAAAACGGCGGACCAGGGGCCCGCCATTTCTGATTGTCAGCTTGTGAGTCGTGCGTCTGACTGATTCTCTTTTTATTAGAAGAGAGATAGCACTGTCTGATCCGCCTGCGATGCGAAGGACAGCGATGTTGAAGCCAGCTGCTGACGGGTCTGAAGAGCCAGCAAATTCGCACCTTCTTCGTTGGTATCAGCCAAGGTCAGGAGGCCAGCACCTTCCTGCAAAGTATTGATCATCGTCTTTGTATAGTCTTGACGGATCTCAACCGTCGAAAGGTTTGTACCAAATTCTGAGGCTTGAGACCTCAGATTTGATAGTGCCGTGTTCAACCTGTCGACAACTCGGTTGATGTCATTGTCAGTGGCAAACCCGCTGTCACTGAGTGCTGAAACTGTCACGCCGGACGCATTTGCTGTGAAGCCGCTGCTGGCGAAGTCAGTATTGTCACTTGTAAGTGAAAGGTCTGTCTCTGATGTGATGTTCAACCGACCGGACCCTGAGTCGAATGATGCACTCACGCCGTTGAAATCATTCACGAAACTTTCGAGATCATCAACAGTTGTATCGGCTTCAATTTCAAGCGATCCAAGTTCAAAATCGTTGCCATCGGTCAAGGAAAGGGTGTCGCCGACTGCGAATGAACCCGTGTCTGCTAGCAAAGCAGACGTTGTTGCGAGAGCCGTTGCATCAACTGCAAATGTCGACAGCGCTGCCGAGTGTGTCGATGCATCGTCGGAGATATGAAAGTCTTCGTCGCTATAGATTGTGAGCTCGCCACTTGTGTCGTCAAATTCTGCTCGCACACCTGCGACGGAATTCAATCCGTCAACTAGATCCTGTACAGTGGCGCCGCCAGTTACTGTTGAGCCCACAACTACATTGGGAGATGCCGCAGCATCAACAAATTCAAGTGTCATGCCCGCTGTGATGACGTTCGAATCTGAGAGTGCCGAACTGGAGTTGAGGGTCGATGTACCGTCGGTAAGAGTGATCGTTTGTTTGCCACCTTGCAAGTCAAAGGAAGTCGCGCTTCCCTGACCTTCGGCCAGGTTTGAAAGGTTGAGGCCGGTCGATAGGGCCGTATCGGTATAGTCGACGGCTTCGATGGTCAGCTTGGAGGTTGCATCTTCGTTGAAGATTGTCGTCAGGTCGTTGCCGTCGCCAGCGAGCAGGTTTTTACCCTTGTAGGAGCTGTCTTTCGCAACATCTTCGATCTGCTCAAGAAGATCGTTGTACTGTTCTGAGAATGTCTTGCGCTCATACTGACTTTGGGTCTGCAATGCCTGGTTGGCTTTGGCTTTCGCGGTTTCGACCAGATCAGTGATGGTCTGAATACCTTTGTCGGCCGCCTTGATGGTCTGAAGCGATTGGCCCATATCATCAAGCAAGTTGCTCAAATCGCTGGCACGTGAGTTCAGGCCGGATGCGGTGAAGAAGGAATTTGGATTATCCAGCGCAGAATTCACTTTCAATCCAGTCGCCAGCTTGTTCTGGACGCCGGACATCATGTCTGCGGTGGATTGAAGTGTGAGAAGGTTCTGCCGCACGGCAGCTGACAGGGTGATGTCCTGCATCTGGTAATTCCCTTTCCTGGGTCACAATGTACTTCTGCTCGTCCTGAGCAGGTTGATTAGGATCATCTCCTGTTAACCCTAATCATTGGTTAATTGGATCGCATTATAGGGTTAACGGGGCGTTAACGCTTTGAAGGCGATAGCGATTTTGGAAAGGGAAGGGGAATAGGTCACCTTTTGCAAACAAGGTGCCTCAAAGCAAAAAAGGCGAGCCAAAGCCCGCCTTTTTCAGTGATTTTTTGTGTCTGACTTAGAACAGTCGAAGCACGTTCTGATCTGCCTGTGCCGCCAGAGACAGCGAAGTAGAAGCAAGAGACTGCTGAGTCTGAAGGGCCAGCAGGTTTGCACCTTCTTCGTTTGTATCCGCCAGGGTCAGTTTGCCAGCACCTTCTTCCAACGTGTTGATAAGGGCATTCGTGAAGTCCTGCCGATTCTCAACGATGGAAAGGTTGGTACCAAACGTGGAAGCCTGTGCACGTAGTGTATCTTGTGCCCGTGTGAGCGACGACAAAGTGCTTTCGATATCTGAATCGGTGGCGAATCCATTCGCAGTGGACGGCGTAACGGAAACGTCTGACTGTGCACCATCAGAAGACAAGGTGATGCCAATGTCGGCTTGGATTACAACACCTGTTCCAACGCTAGCAGATATATCGCTGTTGGAGTTGCCAATGAAGTCAGAGACGTCTTGAACTGTTGTCGATGCGGTGATTTCCAACGTGCCAAGTTCAGTGCCCGTGGAGTCAGTCAGCGTCAGCGTGTCGCCTGCCGCAAAATCATCATCCGATACAACTGTTGCATTTGCTGTCAGGGCCGCGGCACCAGCTGTACCGTTTGTCAGAGCCAGTGTAGCGGTTCCATCAGCGGCACTTGCCAAATCTGAAAGGTTCAGACCGGTTGAGGACGTGGTGTCAGTATAATCGACCGAAGAAATCGACAATGAAGACGTGCCATCCTCGTTGAAAATGACCGACAAGTCATTTCCGCTGCCTCCGAGGAGGTTTTTGCCCTTGTAGCTAGCATCCTTGGCCAGATCTTCGATCTGCGTCAGGAGTTCATTGTATTCTGCTGCAAAATCTTTGCGCTCAGACTGACTGGACGTTTGCAGAGCCTGGTTGGCTTTGGCTTTGGCAGCGTCCACGAGATCGGAGATCGCGCTAATACCTTCGTCTGCTGCTTTCAGAGTTTGAACCGACTGGCCCATGTCGTCGAGCAGAGTGGACAGATCGCTGGCACGGTTCTCAAGACCTTTTGCAGTAAAGAACGAATTCGGATTGTCCAGAGCCGAATTGACCTTCTTGCCCGTTGCAAGCTTTTCCTGCACGGAGCTCATCAGCTGAGAAGTAGACTGGAGGGCATTGAGGTTCGAGCGCACAGCGCTCGAAATAGTAATGTCTGGCATTTTGTTTCCCTTCTAGGAATACGAGAAAAGAACCCTTCCTGGGTTCGACAGACATCAAGACGCTCAACAGGGAAACAACCTGTAAAGATATATGGTTAGCGCTATTTAACCTTAATGAATAGTAAGCAAAATGAAGGCGGCGAACCGGTTGTTCGCCGCCTTGGTCAGTGTGTTTCCTTCCTGTGAAGGAGAGGGTTTAGAACAGTCGAAGCACGTTCTGGTCTGCCTGTGCCGCCAGAGACAGCGAAGTAGAAGCAAGAGTCTGCTGGGTCTGAAGGGCCAGCAGATTTGCACCTTCTTCGTTTGTATCCGCCAGGGTCAGTTTGCCAGCACCTTCTTCCAACGTGTTGATAAGGGCATTCGTGAAGTCCTGCCGATTCTCAACGATGGAAAGGTTGGTACCAAACGTGGAAGCCTGTGCACGCAGTGTATCTTGTGCCCGTGTGAGCGACGACAAAGTGCTTTCGATATCTGAATCGGTGGCGAATCCATTCGCAGTGGACGGCGTAACGGAAACGTCTGACTGTGCACCATCAGAAGACAAGGTGACGCCAATGTCGGATTGGATTACAACACCTGTTCCAACGCTAGCAGATATATCGCTGTTGGAGTTGCCAATGAAGTCAGAGACGTCTTGAACTGTTGTCGATGCGGTGATTTCCAACGTGCCAAGTTCAGTGCCCGTGGAGTCAGTCAGCGTCAGCGTGTCGCCTGCCGCAAAATCATCATCCGATACAACTGTTGCATTTGCTGTCAGGGCCGCGGCACCAGCTGTACCGTTTGTCAGAGCCAGTGTAGCGGTTCCATCAGCGGCACTTGCCAAATCTGAAAGGTTCAGACCGGTTGAGGACGTGGTGTCAGTATAATCGACCGAAGAAATCGACAGCGAAGACGATCCGTCTTCGTTAAATGTAACTGACAAATCATTTCCGCTGCCTCCGAGGAGGTTTTTGCCCTTGTAGCCAGCATCCTTGGCCAGATCTTCGATCTGCGTCAGGAGTTCATTGTATTCTGCTGCAAAATCTTTGCGCTCAGACTGACTGGACGTTTGCAGAGCCTGGTTGGCTTTGGCTTTGGCAGCGTCCACGAGATCGGAGATCGCGCTAATACCTTCGTCCGCTGCTTTCAGGTTCTGAACCGACTGGCCCATGTCGTCGAGCAGAGTGGACAGGTCGTTCGCGCGGTTTTCAAGGCCTTGCGCCGTGAAGAACGAATTCGGATTGTCCAGAGCCGAATTCACTTTTTTACCGGTTGAAAGCCGTTCCTGCACGGAGCTCATCAGCTGAGAAGTCGCCTGAAGAGAGTTGAGGTTCGTGCGCACCGCGCTAGAAATGGTGATATCACCCATCACAGAGTTCCTTCTGTAGTATTGACGCCATTCTTCCTGAATGACTGGGGAACTCTGTCAGTCAAACTTGTATTGAATCCTAAGTAATTTGGTTATCGTGTTTTAACTTTAAGTATTGGTGAAAAATAATAGTTAATATGCTTAGTTAATTCTTGGTTCTTACTTATGTTTAAGGAGGAGTAAACGGGCTGATTCATAAGAGGAATCAGTACGTTTCATTCTTAATGAGAGTGGATTGCGCGGGGCGGGTCGACGAACGGGCTTGCGGTTTCAGGACCCAGGTTATGCTGACTAGTAATGGAGCTTAGGAGCAAGTGCCGATTGTCGTTACCGTATCCAGGCATTGCTGCCGAGATTCGTATCTCTGCAAAGCTCAAGCGGCTTGACTTGAGGGCGGCGTGACGTGCGTAGCCTTGTGGCTAGGCCGTGCGCTCCAGGATCTGTGATCTTGGGGAGGGTTGCTGCTGATCCATTGTCTCTGCGTATGCGCGCAGCCTGCGAAGAGTCTCGCTCGGAACCTGGCGCACGACTTCACCTGTGTCGATGTTTGTGGCGACATAAATAAAGCTGCCGCTCTCCGGATCGGCGACGTTGCGTCTTTCGAGCCGCTGAGCCTTGTCTTCAAACAAAGAGCGCTCATTTTCATAAGTTGCGGATCGTTGACCGCCGGAAGTTTCGCTAGACGGCGTAACTGTCTCTTCTGCCGGCAATTCGGTTGCCGCAGCAGATTGGTTTCTCTCCGGAGCCCGTGTAGCCGGCGTGATCGCCGTGTAGGTCGGCGATGGCGGCCGGGCAATTCCCGTATCCAACATCTTTCCCTCCGGGTTACGAAATACAAATACCCGTTACTGTGGAAGATAACGTATGGGAATGAATCCTCCGTTAACGGAATGATTAGATTTCGAAAGACCCTTGTCTTGCAGGTTGTGGATGTTCCTGATTCGTTGCCTGGCCTGGTTGCACAATGAAAAAAGCGACAGGGATATCTTTTAGAATTGCGTCGAAACCAGAAAAGCCCTCCGAAAGAGGGCTTTGTATTTATTCGAGAATTTATGTTTCCCCGGAACGGGCAAGCGGCCTAAAGCGCCTGATTGACCGCAATTCCTCGTGCTGATTGAGGGCCTTCGGGGGCTGTGCCGGTTCGGCCATATGTGGTTGGAGCCGCAGCATTTTTAGCGCCTGCGGCCTTTGCAACTGTTGCGACCAGATTGGTGGCAACGTCCCGTGCCGTCGACAACACAGCTAGGTTTATCCTTAGAACCGGTTGAAACTCGCCGTGCTGCCTTCTCAGAGACTGAGTGGCTGCCGGGGCGAGGTTGCCAAGGGCAACGGCGTGTTCCTTGGCGGTCATCATGCCGCGTGTATATTCGTGTATCAGCCGTGCTTTGTCCGCCTGCAGCTCACCGGCTTCTTTCAGCTTCCCGGCCCTTACAAGGTCGGTTTCCATCTCGATCACCGATAGCAGTGCCTCCATTGTACCGGACAATGCCGAGCAGAAGCCTTCTGCTTCTTGAGGGCTGTTTGGCCGATCAAGGGAAAACGGGAAAGAGGTGTTGTTCGGTTGAGCTGTCATCTGGATCCCTCCTGCAGAGCAATCAATTCGCGTTCGACACTGTCGGCCAATCCAATACCGCCCGATTCAGCGATCGTGCGGGCGTATTCGTCGATCAACAGGCTTTGCCACGCATCTGCCCCATGACCTTTGCCCCAGGTCCCACCTTCGCCGAGGCCGGTGAACATGTTCTGAAGCATTGTGTTCAAGAATACCGCTTCAAATTCTTCAGCTGCCTGGCGAACTTCCGTTTTGTCGGGCGTAGCGCCGTTTTGAGGATTGTTCTGCGGTGGCAGTTGGTTCAGTGCGGAAGAAAAAAGTTCCATGATTACAGCACCTCGATATCCGCTTGCAGGGCGCCAGAGGCCTTGATTGCCTGCAGGATTGAGATCATGTCGCGAGGGCCGATGCCCAGGGCATTCAATCCGTCAACAAGTTGTTTCAACGTGACTGTTTCAGGAACGATCGCAAGTTTTGTTCCGTCCTCGTCCACACCGACCTCCGAGCGCGGCACAACTGCTGTCTGACCGTTCGCGAAGGGAAGAGGTTGAGATACTTGCGGTGATTCTGCAATCGTTACAGTCAGGTTGCCCTGAGCGACTGCAACCATCGAAACCTTCACATCCTGCCCCATCACGATAATGCCGGAGTTCTCATCGATCACGATCCGAGCTGCTAAGTCCGGTTCCACGATCAGTTGCTCGATGTCAGTAAGCAGATCGACAATATTGCCGTCATATTGACGCGGAAGATCAATGCGCACAGTCGAGGGATCCAGCGGCTCCGCCGTTGGCATGCCGATGAGTTCGTTGATGGAAAGCGCGATCCGGCGCGCCGTTGTAAGATCAGGATTTCGCAGGGCCAAACGCAGCGTGGTCAGCGACGCGAGCCTGAAATCCAACTCCCGTTCAACCAGGCCGCCATTTGCAATACGGCCAGATGTCGGCACGCCGCGAACGACGGACGCTGCATCGGCTTGCGCGGAGAAGCCTCCGATGGCGACCGAACCTTGCGCAATGGCATAGACTTCGCCATCTGCGCCGACCAGCGGCGTTACCAGGAGTGTTCCACCTTGAAGCGATTCAGAATCGCCCAGTGCACTCACATTGACGTCGATACGGGTTCCCTGCGTGGAAAAGGGCGGTAGGTTCGCCGTGACCATCACTGCGGCGACCGTGTCGGTATTCAGGTCTACGTTTCGCGTGTTAACGCCCAATCGTTCAAGCATTGCCTGCAGGCTCTGCTGAGTAAACGGCGAGTTGTTAAGCGAATCTCCGGTGCCGTTCAGGCCGACAACAAGACCGTAGCCGATCAATTGGTTTTCACGAATTCCCTCGAAGTCGGCGATATCCTTGATCCGGGAAGCTGCTGCTGCGGGTGTCAAAAGCCAGACCGTCGCCGTGCAAAGAACCGTAAACAGCAGCGCAAGCTGCGCTTTCCTTCCAGAATGTGTTTTGCCCGTCTGTCGCATAAGCTGTTTTTGATCCGTTTCGTAAACCCAGGTCAAACCTTGCGGTTCGCTTATTTGCCAATTGCGTAATGCGAGAGCCGTGCCAGTTTTCCAAGTATGTTCGGACATGGCTAATAAATGACGGGATTCTGCGCCGGATACTGGTATGTTTGTGTCAATATCCACGCAAACTTCAGGATTGAGTTGATGAAACACCTTGTGGGCCCGGCAAATATTGCCTGATGTGCAAGGACTCATTTACCCTTACCGGCAGAATCTGACAGGCTCCGGGAACGCGTAATCAACTTGGTGCCATTTGTGCCGCAAGGCGGACTGGAAAAACCAATATGCGGATTACAGGCAATAAACCGATCACAGGCGTGCAGGGCAGGGGCGCAAAAAAGCGTACTGACGCCGGCTCGGACAGCTTTGCGCCTGATTTGGGTGCAGAAGTAACCCAAAGCGCACAGACCGCGGGCGGCGCGGCTATCCAGGGGATGGATGCGTTGCTTGCCTTGCAGGAAGTCGATGCACTTTCAGAGCGACGCAGGAAAGCAGCCAAACACGGGCATCAACTGCTGGACAACCTGGAAACTCTACGAGCCGACCTTCTAGGGGGACATGTATCTGAAGACCGTCTGGAGTTGCTTTCTCGTCAAGTGTCGGACCGTCAGAACAGCGGTGATCCGCAGGTCGATTCGGTGCTGGAAGAGATCGAATTGCGAGTGAAAGTGGAACTTGCAAAGCTCGGCCGATTCCCGGACTGAAGCCCATCGGCCCAAATCGAAAATTCTCAATAAATGCGAGCAATTTGACGCAACAGATTGAAAGTTATTAACTTTTTTTAATCTGTGTTTTCGCAAATGAACCGTTGTCGACTGAGGGAACCGGCTATATATTGCGCCCGGCATAACGGTAAACCGGAGCTATCGATGACGGTTGAAATTGAGTCTGAATATCGACCCTCGGAAGACGAGCCGTTCATGAATGACAGGCAGCGTGAGTATTTTCGAAACAAGCTGCTTGCCTGGAAGGAAGAGATCCTGAAGGAGAGCAAAGAGACGCTCACAAATCTTCAGGAAGAGAGCCAGAACCACCCTGATTTTGCTGACCGTGCGTCGTCTGAAACGGATCGCTCGATTGAGCTGCGTGCCCGCGACCGTCAACGGAAACTGATTTCGAAGATCGATGACGCTTTGGAACGCATTGCGGACGGGAGTTATGGCTATTGCGAAGAGACTGGCGAACCGATTGCTATTCGGCGCCTAGAAGCTCGGCCGATTGCGACCCTGTCTATTGAGGCTCAGGAAGCGCATGAACGCCGGGAAAAAGTCTATCGCGACGACTGAATTCCGGAAAACGGCCGATCCGCCGATACACAAGGCGGATCCGAAAGACTTTCAGAACCTTCCCTATACGGGAAGGTTTTTTTGTTCTGATACCTGAAAGTCAGATCTATTACCGGTGACAACTGAAACTGCTCAACCCACCGAGAAGCTCGGACGGGCCTCGAAGCCCGCCCAAGTGGTCTGATGACATCTTGCTCAGAAACTGAGAGAGCAAACCATCAACTCTCCAATGTCAGAGTTTGATCCGATATTGTGCGAAACCGTCTGTTCCGTCACCGGCAGGCTCAATGCTGACACCTTCAACGGACCCGGCATGCTCGGTACCGCGCGGGCCGGTCTCAAACAGAACCGTGGTGTCCGGTACCGGTTTGAACGACCAGTTTGCGTCTGCGGATGGGTTGATTGTGCCTTGTTCGACGATAAAGCGTACGAGAACGTCCCGGTTGGTATCCGGTCCGACGAAAACAACAACCTCGTCACTGATGCCAGGGAAGTTCCCGCCACCGCCGGCCCGGTAGTTGTTGGTGGCGACAACGAATGTGTCGTCAAGTTTGAGCGGTTCACCATTGAATTCAATCTTGACGATGCGGTTGGCGTCCGGATTGATCAGTTCACCATTCGGGTCGTATTTCGATGGTTGGGTGAGGTCGATTTCGTAGGTGATGCCGTCAATGACGTCGAAATTGTAACTCGGAAACTCCGGATTGATCAGCGGCTGATCTTTACCGCCTTCCTCTATTTTCTGGAATATCCCTGCAGATCTTTCGAGCCATTCCTTGACCGTGCTGCCTTTGATCGCAACTGCGCGCACCGTATTCGGATAGAGATAAAGGTCCGCGACATTCTTGATCGCAACATCACCGACGGGAACATCGGTGTAATAGTCCGGACCTCCGCGACCCCCGGCCTTGAAGGGAGCTGCTGCGGAGAGGATGGGCAGGCCTTCCCACTCCGTGCCTTTCATCATCTGGTCAATGTACCAGGTCTGGGCTTGCGAAACGATCTGGACACTCGGGTCATCGGCAACGAGCGCAAAATACGAGTGAAGCGGTGCAGATGTCTTACCGACAGGGCGCCGCACATAGGCAAGGGTTGCTTCATGATCTTCCTTGACGGCGTCGAGGACATCCTGCTGGCTCTCCACCAAGGGCGTGACCTTGCGCCCTTCCTTTTCGTAGATCGGGCGTGCTTCCGTCATGAAGTTGGCGATCCGCCACCCATTGCCGTCCCGTTCGACCATCAGATCGATGACGCCAAGGTGCGAGCCCCAGAAGCCACCCATTGCGGCCGGTTTTCCGAAGAGCGTCCCTTTTTCAAAGTCGACGCCCGGGAGACCTTCGTAGTCAGGACCCGGGAAAACGCGGTGATGATGACCCGTGAAGACCGCGTCAATTCCGTCAACCGCAGCAAGGTGCAGAGACGCATTTTCCATGCCTTCGGAATAATCGGTTGCGTCAATGCCCGAGTGGGAAAGGGCAATGACAAGGTCGCAGCCCTGTTCACGCATTTCCGGAACGAATGCCTTTGCCGTGTCGACAATGTCGCGTGCGTTGGCATTTCCCTCAAGATGGCGCCTGTCCCAGTTCATGATCTGTGGGGGAACGAAGCCGATGAAACCGATCCTGATCGGGTAGGACTGACCTGAGCCGTCGGTAACTTCCTTTTCGACGATCACATAGGGTTTCAGGAACAGGTCGTCGCCACGCGCATTTGAGGCAAGTGTTGTACCCTTGACCAGGTTGGCACAGACAACCGGGAAATTTGCGCCATTCAGGACTTTCATCATGAAGTCCAGGCCATAGTTGAATTCATGGTTGCCGAGCGCAGCCGCATCAAAATCAAGGACATTCATTCCCTTGATCACCGGATGCATGTCGCCTTCGCGCATGCCGCGCTCATAGGCTACAAAATCGCCCATGGGGTTGCCTTGAAGAAAATCGCCATTGTCGACCAGGACGGAGTTGGTTGCCTCGTCGCGGATTTGCCGGATCAATGTGGCTGTTCGTGCCAGTCCTGCCGTGTCGATGGGACGGTCGCTGTAATAGTCATAGGGAAAAACATGAACGTGGAGATCTGTCGTCTCCATCAGGCGAATATGGGCAGTACCTTCCTTGGCCAGCACGGAATAAGGATGAAGTGCAGCGGAGAAGCCCGTTGCCGCTGCACCCATAAGTAATGTGCGGCGGGATAAGGATAGATCTTTGATGCTGGACATCTGGAGGCTCCTAGTCGGCTTTCAGGCCGGTCTTTTGATTCAATACGACTGATACAACGGCAGAAACCGGGGTAATTCTCCCTTGCAAGGAACAAATGACCCAGCTTCTGTCCGCCCCGGTTTTGCGCTGCCGGAGTTACAACTTTATGACGGCAAAACTGCGACTGTCACTCGCGAATTGGCCGGATGCAAATGATCAGGTCAACTGCCGATCTTTTCCGCCATAACCGAGATCGTCTGAACGTAGACGCTGGCTTTGTTCCACTTCTTCAGAACCCGGTAGTTCGCGGTTCCCGGTCCCCACGGTTGCCCGCGGCGCCAGCCGTGTTTTTGAAGGTAATTGGCTGTGGAAGCCAGTACATCGGGTATTGAGCGAACGAGGTCCCGCTTGCCATTTCGGTCCCAGTCGACCGCATATTTCATGTATGAAGAGGCGAGAAACTGTGTCTGACCGATTTCGCCGGCCCAGGCGCCTTTCATTTCGGCGGGCGTCATGTCGCGGCGTTGGACAATCATCAAAGCGTTGACAAGCTCATTCGTGAAGAACTTGGAACGCCTGCAATCGTAAGCAAGAGTTGCCAGGGAACGCAGGACCGACATGTTTCCGGAGAAGCTGCCATAGTTGGTTTCCAGTCCCCAGATCGCCAGGATCACTGGTGCCGGGACGCCGTATTTGCGCTCAATACCTTTGAAGATTCGGGCATAGGTTTTGCCCAGTTTCTGCCCGCGTTTGATCATCGCATTGTTGACCCGCTTGGCATAAAACTGCTGGAAGCTCAGCTTGAACGACTTCTGATTCCGGTCTAACCGGACGACCTTCTTGTTGTAGGTGAGGCCTTGAAGCGCCTTCTTCACAACGCGCTCTTTCAGGCCATAGCTTGAAGAGTTTGCGATAAAGGACTGTTTCCAGGCTTCGTAGCCGCCCGGCCCATTGCCACAGGTGGCGCTCAAGGCTGGTGTGACGCTCATGAAAAAGACTGCAAAGAGAGAGAGTAGAGCAATGCGCATGGGGACCCCGTCGAGCCGATAATTTTATGGTCTTAGTGTAGCTGAAATTGGCTTCACGTCATCCCGACAATCGGGCGAAAGCGATCACATCATTTTTGTTTCCGGCAGAATGCGCGGGCTGTCAAACTTTGTCAGGCAGTTAGGGCCTAAATCGCCACTGAGCGGGAAAGACGAGAACGGGCATGGCGCTCAGGGAGCGAGACGCCATGCCCGTCATCAGCCGTTATCTGCAACGCTTCTAGAACACGTCACCGACAAACGGCCGGGGGACTGAAGAAGCGATCAGCTCTAGAACGGCAACAAAATGTCCAGGACCTGGTTGCCGACGCGCGGCTGTTGAACCGTCGTGATCTGGCCGCGTCCACCATAGCCAATGCGGGCTTCTGCAATTTGTTCGCTGGCAATGCGGTTGTTTGCGGTGATGTCTTCCGGTCTGACAATACCGGCCACGATCAACTCACGAACCTCAAAGTTGACCCTGACTTCCTGTCGGCCTTCGATTACCAGATTGCCGTTCGGCAGAACCTGGGTCACGACAGCTGCGATTGTTGTCTCAAGAGTTTCTTCTCTGTCGACGCTGCCTTGACCCTGGAAGTTGGAGTTGCTGTTGACGTTCGCGAGATCGCTTGCAGCAGTACTCGCGGGCATAAAGATTGTGTCGATTGCCGTGCCAAGGGCGCCTCCAACACCGGCGCCACTGGCTTCTGTGCGGCTGCGCTGAGTCTCGTTGTCGATCTGGGCCTCGTCGTCGATGGTGACAACGACTGTAAGAATGTCGCCGACCTGGTTCGCACGCTGGTCCTTGAAGAACGCCCGGCTGCCGGATTGCCACAAGGAATTTGGATTGTAGTGGGCTTGCTGCGGCTCAGGCATCGGCATTTGCACGGGCCGATAGCCGGGTTGTGTTGTCGGGTCCTGAATGGCGTTCAGCGAAGGTTGCTTGCCAACTTCGGCAAGCTGATCTGCTGTGCTGCAACCTGCGGCAAGGGCGGCGAGAGCAATGCCCGCCAGCATTTTTTTATTTGAAGTGCTCAACATCAATTGGTCTCGCTGTTCAGGCTTGCAATGATGGGATTGGCAGCATGCACGCGTACGTGGCCGCGTGACGTGATGGTTGCTGGGATAATTCGCCGTGATTGCAGGTTCATCACATCGATCACGTCGCCTTTGGCACCTTCATCGATGGCCTTGGCCCTAGACGTCAGCTTCATGCCCGACATTTCGAACGTCACGGTGACTTTCTCGCCTCTGTCCACGAGGATCGGACGCTGAAAGTTTCTCCGGGCCAGGGGCACGTTGGCGCGCAGGTTAACACGTGCCGCCATCCCGATGATGCTGCCTGCATCAATCAGTGCGCCCGTCGGCACTTTCGTGCGTGCCATGCGAATTGTGACCAGGTCCTCTTCCCTGAGAATATCTTCCCGCTGCAACGGCTGGGCAAGGGCGGCCACATGGACCATCTCGGTTGCGGTACCTAGAAGGATCAAAGGTTCGGTGCCGTGTTCCACGGCCACAGTTGCGCGAAGCTTGAAGTGACCGGTGCTCTGCGACCAGTCGAAGCCGTCAACGCGAACCGGATCCTGCACTTTCGGGTCAGCAAGGATACGATCCGGCGCCTGGGTCAGTTTGATCTCCAGGTTTTTCGGATCGACACCGGCGCTCCGCGCTGCAAGAGCAGAGCGAACGAGGCCGGACAGCTGGTCTCGGTTCAATGTGGTTGCGCCTCTATGCACGGCGACGGTGCGCAAGCCATCGGTTCCTGCTTGATCCAGACCGGCGGCACGGGCGCGATCAGCGACCTGCTGAGCCGGTACGTTGCCTGATGTTCCCATATCGGGAGACCGGAACAGCGGTTTGGATGCCAAACGACCTGCATTTGAATAGAAATCGCCAACTGTCACGATCTCCGACAATGTCATGACTTGCGAGCGCAACACCGGACGGTCGTCCGCAATGGATGCAGAGCCGGTAATCGCCACCAGTAGAAAGCTGCCGATGGCCTGTTTCAGATATTTCATCATATCAGCCATCCCACTTAACGGAGGTTCGTGGTGGTGGAGTACATTTCGTCAGCGGCCTGGATGATCTGCGAATTCATCTCATAAGCGCGCTGGGCGGAGATCAGATCGGCAATTTCTGTAACGGCGTCGACATTGGCCATCTCAAGAAAATATTGCTGAACGCTGCCGAAACCCTGATCGCCAGGATTTCCGTTCACTGCGGCGCCACTGGCGTCTGTTTCAAGGAACAGGTTGTCACCGATGGCTTCCAGACCGGCCTTGTTGACGAACCGCGCCAACTGAAGCTGACCAAGCTGAACCGTGTTGCCGCCCTGGTCGACACCTTGCACGACGCCTGTGTTGGAAATCGTGATGTCCTGAGTGTTTTCCGGAATTGTGATGCCGGGATTGATCGTATAGCCATCGACGGTAACCAGCTGCCCGTTTGCGTCCCGCTCAAATGAGCCGTCGCGCGAGAAGGCGGTCGTACCGTCCGGAAGATCGATCTGGAAGAAGCCTTCTCCGCGGATGGCGACGTCCAGTTCCTTGCTGGTCTGTTCGAGGGAACCCTGGGACATGATACGCGCAGTTGAGGCCAGTTTCACGCCGGACCCGATCTGAATGCCGGTCGGAACGATTGTGCCTGCTTCTGAAGTCTCCGTCCCCATGCGGCGAAGATTTTGGTAGAGAAGGTCCTGAAAGTCGGCCCGTTGTTTCTTGAAGCCGGTCGTGCGCATGTTGGCGACGTTGTTCGAGATGACCTCGACGTTCAGTTCCTGGGCTTTCATGCCCGTTGCTGCAATATGGAGTGCTTTCATTGTTCTGCTTCCCTAAAGCGCGTCAGGCCTGAAATCTGCCGAGTGTGGAAATGGCTTGCTGTCGCAACTCATCGAGGTCTTTGACAACTTTTGAAGTCGCGTTGTAGGCGCGGGTAACTTCGACTAGGCGGGTCACCTCGGTAACGCCGTAGACATTGGAGCTCTCGAAAGCGCCCTGAACCATGCGTGGCGCTAGAACAGGTTCCGGATCTTCACCCTTGAAAAGAGTGTCGCCGATTTTTTCCAGTTCACGCACATCTTCGAAATCAACGACGCGGATCTTGCCGCGGATGCCGAGTTCAGTTGCGATTGTTCCGTCTTTGGTGATCTGTACGCCGCCATCTTCGACGGAGAAGGTGATCGGACCGCCTTCGGTCATGACGGGCTCGCCGCCAGCAGTCACCAGTTGCCCTGTGTCGTCGAGATGGAATGTGCCGCTGCGCGTGTAGGCCTCTGTGCCATCAGGCATCTGCACGACGAAAAAGCCGTCGCTGTTCAAGGCAAGGTCAAAGTCGTTTCCAGTCGTCTTGATCGAGCCAGGTGTGAAATCGGTCCGTGTCGTGAACATATCGACGTAGGATATTGTCTGGTCCGCAGGCTCAAAGGCAGACCCTTCTGCGATCGGCATCAAGTATTCAGTGAAATGCAAGTTCTGCGACTTGAAGCCCGATGTGTTCAGGTTCGCCATGTTGTTGGCGATCACATCAAGATGATTCCGCAGGATCGATTGCCTTGATAAGGCGACTAATTGAGCGTTCTCCATTGTGAACGTATCCCTTCATGCTCCCCGATGAGCCGGCCAAATCTCCCCAGATCTGCGGGCTCGTTAAGGTTAATGCATGAGGCGTGCCAGTTTTTAAATCCTTGGGAAATCTGGGTAAAAGCTGAACGAGGCGGATGCGTGCGGCAAGAGATTCCGGCAGAAATTAACCGCTTGGCAATTTTTGCCCGGTGACTCGCGTTAATGGATTGGTAACCTTTCGTTAACCATTAACTCTTTAGTAATAATTAGACGCGCGCGTGACGCCCGCTGGAGCGGAGTTCCGGATGACTGATGAAAACGCCGCAGCCGAAGACGAAGGCGAGAACGGAGCTGAATCCGCCGGTGGCGGCAAGAAGAAGCTGTTTCTGTTCGGCGGAATAGGTCTGGTCGTTCTTTTGGCTGCGGGTGGTGCTGGATACTACTTCCTGATGGGAAGCAGCGCGCCGATGGTCATGTCAGGCGATCCGGAAGCGCCACAGGTCGTGCAAAAGCCGGTTGTCTTCTACGACCTTCCGGAAATGACAGTGAATCTGGCGACGGACGGGCGAACGACCTACCTGAAGGTCCGGATCGCTTTGGAAGTCGAGAATCGGGCAATGATCGATCAGATCCAGCCGTATCTGCCACGCATTCTGGATGCGTTTCAGATCTATCTGCGAGAGCTGCGCCCAGCGGACCTGGAAGGGTCTGCCGGTTTGTTTCGTCTGAAGGAAGAATTGCTCAGGCGGATCAATTTGTCGGTTTATCCGGCGAAGGTGGAAGGGGTGCTGTTCAAGGAAATCCTTGTTCAGTGACAAATTGAATGGCTGATGTCGACGACGAAGACGATCTGTCCGAAGAGGACATGGCCGATGCCTGGGGTGCTGCCTTGGCGGAGCAGGGTGCAGGTGGTGATGATGATGAAGATCTCGCCGCAGCCTGGGGCGCCGCTCTAGAAGAGCAGGGTGCCGGCAGTTCCGATGACATGGCGGCCCAATGGGCCGCGATGATCGACGACAGCGAGCCTGATCTGGAAAACGCGACGCGCGGCGCCGACCGCGTGTTGAACCAGGAAGAAATCGACAACCTTCTCGGATTTAATATCGAGGACACGATTGCCGGCGACCAGAGCGGCATACGTGCGCTGATCAATTCGGCAATGGTCTCCTATGAGCGTCTGCCGATGCTGGAAATCGTGTTTGACCGCCTTGTGCGGCTGACCACGACCTCCCTGCGCAATTTCACCTCCGACAACGTGGAAGTTTCTCTCGATTCTATCAGTTCTGTCCGTTTTGGGGACTATCTCAATTCCATTCCGCTGCCTGCGATCCTTGGCGTATTCAAGGCTGAGGAATGGGACGGGTTCGGGCTGATTACCGTTGAATCGAGTCTGATTTACTCGATCATTGACGTCCTCCTTGGCGGCGGGCGCGGGACGTCGGCAGTGCGTGTCGAAGGGCGGCCTTATACCACAATCGAAACCGGCCTCGTCCAGCAGATGGTGGCACTGATCCTTCAGGACGCCGAGCAGGCTTTTGCTCCGCTGTCCCCGGTCCATTTCAATCTGGAGCGGCTTGAGACCAATCCGAGATTTGCGGCCATTTCCCGACCGGCCAATGCAGCGATCCTCGTGGAACTGCGCATCGATATGGAAGATCGCGGCGGTTCCGTCGAGATCATGATGCCGTATGCAACTCTGGAGCCGATCCGCGACCTGCTGCTCCAGATGTTCATGGGCGAAAAGTTTGGCCGAGACCCGATCTGGGAAGGTCACCTTGCAACGGAAATCCATGCGGCAGAGGTCAACATCGATGCTGTTCTACATGAAACCTACCTCCCACTTGGCCGGGTGTTGAGCCTGGATGTCGGGCAAACGCTCGTTTTTGATGTCGAGCCGTCGGACTCTGTCACCATCAAATGCGGCAATATTCCCTTGACTGAAGGGACGCTTGGAAAAGTGGAGGACGCGATTGCAATCCGCGTCGCAAAGAATTTGCGCAAGCCGAAAATGACCCTGGCTGCTTTCGAGCGTGCCATGCAAAACGAAATGGACCAACAATGAGCACATTGCCACTCGGAATGATCATCGAAGGGCTGGTCGCGATACTTTTGCTGATCACGATCGGGTATTGCTGGATGCTGAACCGCAGACTGCAGCGGCTGCGGGCCGATGAAGAAGTGCTTAGGGCAACCATTTCCGAGCTCATGACGGCGACGGAAATAGCGGAACGGGCAATTCTTGGCCTGAAGACAACGGCGGCCGATGCAGACAAGAACCTTGGTAGCCGCCTGAAACAAGCTGAAACGATGTCCAGCGCCCTCGTTTCACAGATCGGTGAAGGAGAAAAGATCTTCACCAGGATCACCCAGATTGCCGAAGCTGCCCGCGCTGCAAGTCCTGGTCAGGCTATGGGGGGACGAGGCGAAGCCTATCCGGTTCGCACGCCAGGCGAACAAACGCAATATGGTGCGCCGGCACCAGGCTATCCTGATCCCTATCAGGCACCAATGGCACCGGCGGCCGAGCCGGAACGCCCCAGAAGCAGCCGAACATCCGACATCAGAAGCGCCGCGGCGGAAGCGACAGCGCGCCTTGAACAATTCCGCAAACGCAACGGTGCTGCTGCATGAACCTGAGATTGCTTCCATTGCTGGGGATCTCTGCAAGTGCGTTGCTCGCGCTCAAGCTTCTCGGGCTTGTCGCGGGACCTGAAAGCACAAGTCTTCCGATCAATGCTGCGGTTGCTCAGGAGACCGGAGGTGCCGAAGCTGAAAATGCCGGCGCCGATGGACCGGCGCTACCAGCGCCGCCGGGAGGGGGAGATCTACCTGACCAGCCTGTCTTGCCGGACAGTTTGGAAATCGGTGGTTCAGCAGCCGAACGGGCAGTTCTGGAAAGCCTGGGCAAGCGACGCGAGAATTTGCAGGAGCAGGAAGGCCAGCTTGATCTTCGCGAAAAACTTCTGCAGGCAACCGAAGAACGCATCCAGAATCGTCTTGATGAGCTCAAGAAGCTCGAGCAACGCATCGAAAAGACCGTCGGCAAGAAGAAGCAAAAGGAAAAGGATGAGATTGCCGACCTTGTGACCATGTATGAAAACATGAAGCCCAAGGATGCGGCGCGCATATTTAACCGGCTTAGCCTGCCCATTCTCATGAAGGTCGTTCAACAGATGAAGCCGCGGAAGATGGCGGCGATCCTGGCGAAGATGTCCCCGGAAGCTGCTGAAAAGCTGACTGTGGCGATCGCCAGCAATTCGACGAAAATGCCTGAGCCTGAGCAACAGATGCAGGCAAAGGCTCCACCGAGCGATACGCTTCCGAAAATACCGTCAAATTGAGCAGAAATGAGCGGATTTAAAAGGATCGCGTAAGAGCACGTTAAGGACAGCTCATTAACAATAGCGTGTTGGCGTCGTTTTAGGACAGGGCAACTTGCGGGTACCGTTCTTGATATTGCAGAAGAATGACGGATCTGTCGGCGTCGGCAGTGCGGGTGCTTTGGTGCGTCTTCTTCACGCCGTGCTCTTTTGCTTTCTGCTGCTTGCCGTCGCGCTCAGCGCGACAGCCGAGGCCCAAACGCTCGAGCCGGTGGAGCTCGATTCCATTCAGGAAGAGCGCTACGGCCGGATCGTTCTGACTTTCAAGGACCGCACGCTGTTGCCGATCTACGATGCGGTGATAACGGGTGGCGTCCTCAGAATTTCATTTGAAGAGCCAATCGACATCAAAGTGGACGATGTGCCGCTTGATCTTGGCAACTACGTCACGATTGCCCGCCGGGACCCTGATGGCAGCGCGATCCGTTTTGCGCTCAAGAATCAATACCAGATCAACACTCTTGAAGCGGGCGAGAAGCTTTTTGTCGACATTCTGCCAATGGACTGGCAGGGGTTGCCTCCCGGGCTTCCAGACGATGTGGTTCGAGAACTTGCCAAGCGTGCCGAGGCCGCAATGCGCAAGGTGCGCGCGCTTGAACAAGCCCGGCTGAAAGCCCAGGAAGGACCGGAAGTTACCCTGCACGTGGGGGAACATCCGACATTCACGCGCCTGGTCTTTGACTGGTCAATCAAGTTCGACACCGCTTTCGTGCGGGAAAACGACATCATCAAGCTGACCTTCAATCATCCGGCTCAACTCGACATTGCCCACTTGCGTGCTCATCTGCCGCAAGGTGTCATCGATGCGACCTCTTTTCTGGACAAGGGCAAACTCAAGTTTCTGATGCGCGTCGAGCCGTCGGTCGATATTCGTGCTTTCCGCGAGGAACAGACCTACGTGATCGACGTCACGCCTGAGAACATGCAGGTGAATGATCCGGCCAATGCACTGATCAACAAAGAGCTGTCGGTTGAAGACAATCAAAACCGCAAGAACATGATCAGCGCGCCCGGTCTGCGCGATACACGCGAAGTAGACGATCCACGGGGTCTGCCTCCAGCGCAAACGTCAAGCGCCAGTGGCGGGGTTTTGAAGGAATCGACGGCGGACGATTCACCAGCCTATACCGTTATGCCAATCGATCGCAGTAATAGCGGAGCGGCGGCGCCAGAGGCGGCGGCCCCACAGGCACAACAGTCTGATCAGGCCACGGTAGTATCACCGGAGGTGCTGTCTGGCGAAGAAACCGCCGTTGGTTCAAGCCTGCAGATCGCCATGGTGCCTCGCACGAAACCAAGCTTCGAGGAACCGTCACCGCCGCAATTGGCGGCGGAGGCGGGTCCGCCGGCAGGTGTCCGAACGGCTGAAACACAGATTGATCTCCTTCCACAAGTTGCCACAACGACCGCTCCGGCGGTCGAAACGCTTCCTGCGCCCGAAGTAGTAGCATCTGGCTTGCTTTCGACCGGAGATGCGCAAAGTGAAGATGACAACCTGATCACTGCGACTATTTCGGTTGCTGGAGAGACTGACAGCGCGCCCGCACCCATGGTGCTGGCACAGGCGGAGACTGTCCCTCAGACGCAAGAGGAAACACCGGCTGCAGGCGACGTTGTCCGCAAAGCGCCAATGTTGGACCTTTCCAAGCAAAAGCCCGGTCAGACGCAAGCTGCACCCGTAAGCAATGGCATTCCGACTTTGCAGCCGGTCGAGGCCGCCGTGCCGGACAGTCAGCCTGATGTGCCGGCTCCAAATGAAGCAGTTGAAGTGCGGGAGCAGCGCACATTTGGAGGCGGCGAGGTGCCTGCGGGCATACAGCTGCCTTCACGGCCGGACAACGCGCCAGAGGTCTGGCGCGCCGAAGGTGGCCGCGACGCCAATGAAATGCCTTCGCCTGAAACGCCGCCCGCAAGTTTTGCGGCAGAGGCGCGCAAGATCGTGTCTGCCGAAGCGCGCCGGATCGGCAACACGGTTAGGGTTGTCTTTCCGTTTTCCGAACCAGTTTCCAGCGCGGTCTTTCGGCGTAACGACAGTATCTGGTTGGTGTTCGATACCGATGCCACCATCGATACACGCGGCATGGCCGCGGCGCTTGCCGAGACTGTGGACACCATCGCAGTCAAACACTTCGAAGACTATCAGATCCTCCGCCTTGACATGAACGACCCCGTTCTTGCGACCGTTGGCGCGGACGGCAACGCATGGTCTTTGGTTATCGGGGACATGATCCTGGAGCCTTCCCGGCCGCTGAAACTGGAGCGGACTGTGCGTGGTGATGGTGGTTCAGTGCTGCGCGTGCTCTATCAGGATCCCCAAAACATTCGTCAGGTGGTTGACCCGTTCGTAGGCGACAAGATTTCACTTGTCACCGGCTTCGGCCCCCCCGGGGTCTGTTGAAACAACAGAGCTTTGTCGAACTTGATGCATTGAGTTCTGCTCAGGGCATCGCCATCGTCGGAAAATCCGACGAGCTGAAAATGAAAATTCTCGGTGACGATGTGATGATTGAGAAGGAAGGTGGTCTTTCTCTTTCCAGTCGGCATTTGCGCGGCGGCACCGGCGCTTTCAATTCCATCATTGCACCGGATGATAGCAACAATGTTGAGTTCGTTTCCTTAAGCACGGAAGGGCCGGGCGCTTACCGGTCAAGGTTGTTGGAGCTGCAGGCCAAGCTTGCGAGGTCTCCGGAAGGAAAACGCCGTAAACCGCTTATGGCATTGTCGCGTTTCTACCTGGCGCACCAGTTTGCACAAGAAGCGCTCGGGTTGATGAAGCTGGCATTGGAAGAAGAGCCTGCTCTTGCCGAAGACAGCTCTTTCAATCTGATGATGGGCGCTGCCCAGACGATGGCTGATCGCCCTCAAGAAGCCTATATGCACCTGAACCGGCCGGATCTGAAAAACAGCCCGGATGCTGCGGTCTGGCAGACTATTGTTGATGTCAAACTTGGCAAATGGACGCCGGCACGGATCGCAATGCCGCGCGGTCGTGCGGTTGTTGGCAATTATCCCCCGGCGATACAGACCGAATTCAAGCTCGCGGCTGCGCAGGCGATGGTCGAGGTCAATGATTTCGGCCTTGCCAACGGTATTCTGGCGGAGATCGAACCGAGTGAAGTCACTCAGGCACAAGCCGCGCGCTATGACATCTTGCGCGGCCGGGTCGCTGATGCTTCGGGCCGGTCCCAGGAAGCGCTCACAGTGTTTGATCTTGTCACTCGCTCTGATGACCGCCCCCGGTCAGCAGAGGCTGAATACCGGGCTCTGAGGATCCGGTACCGCGACGGCGAAATAGACAACAATGAAACGATCGATCGGCTTGCCAGCCTCGCCACTTCCTGGCGTGGTGATGAAATCGAACTCAAAACGCTTCGTTTCCTTTCACAGCTTTATGCGGAACGGGGACAATATCGGGAAGCCTTTGAGGCAATGAAATCGGCTGTTCAGGCAGAGCCCGACTCCGACACAACACGCCTGCTGCAAGAGGAAATGAACGGCCTTTTCAATTCGCTTTTCCTTGACGGGAAAGCAGATGAAATGCAGCCCGTTAAAGCACTGGCTCTTTACTACGACTTCCGCGAAATGACACCGATCGGGCGTCAAGGCGACGAGATGGTACGCCTGTTGGCCAAAAGGCTTGTCGAAGTGGATTTGCTTAATCAGGCAACGGAACTCCTGCGCCATCAGGTTGATAACCGCCTGAAGGGAGCGGCACGTGCGCAAATTGCGGCAGACCTCGCGGCGATCTACCTGATGGACCGGAAAGCCGACGAAGCGCTTCGGGTCTTGAACAGGACCCGGCAGGCAAGTCTTCCGTCAACGTTGGAGCGGCAACGCAACATTGTCGAGGCGAGGGCGCTCACCGAAAACGGCCGCCCCGATCTTGCATTGGAATTGGTCCGCAACATGCGCGGGTCCGATGTCGACCGGTTGCGCGCTGATACATTCTGGGCAGCAGAAAGCTGGAGAGATGCGGGCGAACAGCTGGAGGCGATGCACGGTTCACGCTGGTCGGACAATATTCCGCTGGACGAACTTGAACGCCGCGACATCCTGCGCGCCGGTATTGCCTACTCACTTGCCGGCGACCAGTTGAGTCTGGAGCGCCTGCAGACGAAATACATGAAGAAGATGGCAGACAGCCAGGAAGCAATGGCATTTGAGGTCGTGACCCGTCCGGTCGAGACGCAAGGTGTGGAGTTCCTGGAAGTGGCCAATGCTCTGGCAGATGTCGATTCTCTTGAAACCTTCCTCAAAGAGTATCGCCGCCAGTACATGTCGCCGGACAGCAACAGGGGACAGGCCGCTGCTGGTCCTGAGGCCGAAGAAGCTGCTGGCTGATAAACGCATGGTCTTGCGATCACCAATCTAACCAGACAGAGCCGGGCCAGATGGTCAGTGCACACCGTGGGGCGCACGTCTCAGGTTCTCTCAGGATCTGAAAGGATTTTTAGTTGGCAGCGCGTTGCAATTGCGGTGCGACATGTGTCTGGCGCGGACTTTTGAGTTCCGCCTTATATCGCATTACCAGTTCAGGAATAGATCGGCTGCTGCGGTCCAACCAGCCACATCTTGCTTTCAGGAAATCACGATAGGTTTTGTCGTCGATACCTGTCTGCAGCATCAGCCTCAGGATCGCGCCGTCCGCGTCCGACTTCAGAGTGTCTGCCACGACATCATCGGCCAGATTGATCTTGCGGCTGATCAGCCAGATTGCAGCATCCATGCGGTCCTGCTCGAACAAGGTTCGCAGGATTGCGTCAAAGGACAGTTCGCCGTTGGCAATCTGGATGCTGGCTTCATGCCTGGAATATTGCAGTCCATCCAGTTCGATGTCGCCTTCGCGTTCCGGATCGTCGATCCTGGACGCCAGTCGTTTCAGTTCGCCTGACTCCAGCGCCTTTTTGAGAGGCGCTGGGATGAGTGGGCAGTTGGTCTCCAGAATATGCATCTGGGTTTCCAGAAAATCTTCGTCCTTGATCGCGCGCTTTGCGATACCTGCAAGGACTTCCGCCTCCGTGTTGGCGAAAATGAGCAGTGCCAGCGTTCCCCGTACGGAGAAGGGCGCATCCAGATTTTCAAGCAGTGCATTGACCACGTTGCGGCTGCTGCGCGCAATCAGCGTGTCGGTGATTTCTTCGCTGAGGTCCTGACGGCGTGCAACGGAAAGTCGTTTGTTGTTTCCGCCCGATTTCGCGATTTGCATCAACTCTCCCTGACTGATCATGGGCGAGCATTCAATGACGGGCTCAGACAGTTCGTAGTCTTCTTTTGCCAATCGATCCGCAAGATCTGGAATGATGCGATCCGTCTTGGCAAGCCGAACGACAAGTTCGTAGCGTGCTGAGCGATCCAGCTGTTCAAAAACGGACAGAACGATCCGGGAAAACAGCTCACGCTCCGTTTCCGAGGGGTCGTGATCCTCGGAGCGGGCATATTCGCCAACGAGCGTTCTTATGAGCTTTGATCTTGCTTCCGGCTCTCGTATCCGGGCAAGTTGCTCAAGTTGTTCCTGTATCACCAAAATTCCAATTGACTATACGGGCGGAACAGCCCGAAGATTTGGAATAATAGTTACATTACTATGTTAATTTTCTTCTACTTTTAACGTTTGCCGTCTGCGACTGGATTTATGAAAACCAGGCACTCTAAAAAAAGACGCTATCCGGCTCCGAAACTCTTCACCAGAGAGCCTGCCACCAGGTTCCAGCCGTCAACCAGAACAAAGAAAATCAGCTTGAAGGGCAGCGAGATAACGACCGGAGGCAACATCATCATGCCCATTGACATGAGTACTGAGGCGATAACGAGATCGATGATGAGAAACGGAAGATAGAGCAGGAAGCCGATCTCAAATGCCCTGCGCAACTCCGAGATCATGAAGGCCGGAATGAGCGTCGCCATCGCGAGATCCTCCGGGCTTTCAGGAGCATCCCGACCTGAGAGTTCCTGAAACAGGGCAAGGTCCTTTTCACGGACCTGCGAAAGCATGAAATCCCGGAAGGGTTCCGACGCACGCTCATAGGCCTGGTCAAACTCGATGTCACCATCGATCATGGGCTGAACGCCGGCATCGTAGGCGGCCTGCAATGTCGGCATCATGATGAACGCTGACAGGAAGATCGCCAGGCTGACCATCACCATGTTGGGAGGCGCTGTCTGCAGGCCAATTGCCGACCGCAGCAGCGACAGAACAACGACAATTCGGGTAAAGCTCGTGACCATCACCAGAATGGACGGTGCAAGCGACAGAATGGTCAGCAATATGACCAGCTGAACGGCGCGCTCTGTCAGTGTCGCATCTTCGCCGAACCCGACAGAAATCTCCTGTGCAGCTGCGGGAAATGCGAGCATCGCCAAAAGCACGGCGGTCAACGTCGTGACCAAAGACCACCGGTTCCACCGCATCGTGCGACTGAGTCCTGCCATCAATTCGGCTGTCCGCCCAATTCGTCGAGAATCTTGGCCATCTCGTCTTCGATCGGATTTTTGTCGCCAAGTCCTTGCGTGGGTTTTGGTGCCGGTCTTACAGGTGCGACGGCAGGGCCGCTCGCCGGCTCTTTCGGTTCCTTGATCGCCCGTAGCGTGTCCAAGCCCTGAGACTGTTCCTGAGGCTGTTCGTCACTCTTTGCCTCGACGACCGGTTCAATCAGGTCATCCATCTCGAGTTTGATGTCGTGCGACTGTGCCGCTTCGCCCGTCGTCTCACCAGGTGTCGGGTCTGTCGAATTCTCTGCAGTCGTTGCTTCCGCAGTTACCGCCGGAGGTTCATCGGTTTTCTGTGCGGGCTCTTGATCCTTGTTTTGGACCGCATCCGATGACATCTCGACGGCTTGTTCCGTGTTGTTTTCGACAAGATCGGCAAGGAGCGCTGCTTCGGTGACCTGGCTGCCTTCCTCTGCCGCCAAGGAAACTTCCGGCGTATCTTCTGAACTTTGTGTGTGTGCAGTGACAGATGGAGCTTTGCTTCCCGGTTCCTCAAACTTGACCGCGATTTCGGGCATCACCGATGCTTCGGTTGTCACATCGGTTCTGACTTGCGGTTCGACCGGCTTGACCAACGCCGTCTTCGCACGTGCAGCCGGACCAGATGCTGGCGGTGTAATTGACTGTGTGCCGTAGGACGGCCGGTCTTTTGGCGAAAACGGGCGCGCCAGTGTCTTGAAGGTCGTCGGGGCCTTCTCGGCTGCAGGCGCGGATTGTTTCGGGACTTCAAGCTTGACTTCAGGAGCCTGGGTGGGAGCTGCCGGTGTCTCTGGTTCTCCAGCCAACGTCTCGTCTACAGGTGGCTTTGACCGAGAAAAGCCGTTTTGCGTTGCTGCCTTGAGCAGATCAGCCGCGTGGTTCTTTTCTGAAGCGGGTTCCGGACGGGGTGCTGAGGGGCGTCGCTGGGTCGAAAGGGATGGCGCCGGCGATGCGGCCATCGGTTTGCTTTCTAAGGGGGCCGCCGGAGCCTTGCTTTCATTGACGCTGGCCGACTTTGAAACCTGCGATGAGACAGCCGGCGTTGGAAGAGGCGTTCTCGCCTGAGGCGGTGCTGCAGGAACCGGGTCCGTGTCGGGCATCAGTTCGTCGGGCCTTGCCGGTATATCGGGCCCAGGCGCGCTTGGGCCTTTGACCTGCCCGTTTCCACCGTGGGCGGGATAACCGGCTGACCTGCCGCTCGGCAGGGGGCTGTTGCGGACGATATTTTGTTCAACAACAACATCGCTGGGGCCGCCGACCAACAACAGGTGTTCGATATTGTCTCTTCGGATAAGGATCAGGCGACGACGCGCGTCCACGCTTGCACTGTCCATGACGGCGATCCTGGGTTGCCGGTTCCGGTTTTGCGGGGCTCGCGCACCCATCAGTCGTTTCAAGATGAAAATGAAGAGACTGAACAGCAGCAAAACGACTGCGAGAGCCAAAACGACGGCAATTGCCTGGGTGACGCCTCCGCTCACGTTAAAAGTCGACTCAATCCAATTGTACATTTGACCCTCGTGCCGCCCCGCCAGCGGGATGATTGCGATTTCCGGATATTTGGTGTTGCTGTCTCAATTGAGGAAAATCGGTCCTTATCCCCAGTAATTAGGCTTCCGGCATTCGGACTTGGCTGTCGCATCAAGTCGCTTGGTTTTCTGACGTTTCCAGTGACCTGCCATTCACGCCCGCCGCCTGCAATTCTTCGTATCCGGTTGCTGATCCCTCGCGAGATCTCTCTAGGACTCAAAGTTAACAGAACCAGGCAATTTTTGCCCGTTGGGGGCGTCTCGGATTTCGCGAAATGCAAAGGAAATTGAGCTCTTCCACTGGTTTTTGAAGGGTTTCAGGCTGTTGGGGTAGTGGTCTGTTAACTTTTCATTAACCAATTGAAAGGCAATCATTGCCTACTAGGTTAACGAATGGTGAATGCCATGACTATGACGGATCTGCCGCTGTTTCAGGCGCTCAAATCAAAGATGCGATGGCACCAGACCCGTCAGGGGGTCCTGGCGGAAAACATCGCGAATGCAGACACACCTGGCTTTGGTGCCGGCGACGTCAAACCCTTTTCGTTTTCGGATCACATCGGCCGGGAGACCTTCGGTCTGGCAACGTCAACGACAAAGGTCGGGCATATTTCAACAAGCATATCCGGGGTTGCGTCTGCCAAGATCGTGAAAGACGAAGGATTTGAAGTCACTCCGAGCGGTAACAACGTCAATCTGGAAGAGCAAATGATGAAGCTCACGGAAAACCAGATGGACTATCAGGCGGCCACAACGCTTTACACAAAGAGCCTTGGTCTGATCCGTACCGCATTGTCGAAAAGCGTTTGAACTAGAGGACCGTTGAGATGGACCTGATCAAATCCCTGTTCGTTTCCGCAAGCGGGCTGAAAGCCCAAAGCGGGCGCATGCGGATCATTTCGGAAAATATTGCCAACGCGAATTCGACTGCGCGAACGCCGGACGAAGAGCCTTACCGGCGCAAGGTTCCAACTTTCAAAAGCCAGTTTGACAAGGAACTGGGGGCAAAAACCGTCGAACTTGGCAAGGTGGAGGAGGATACGTCCGACTTCAAATCGACCTTTATGCCTGGGCACCCGGCAGCCGACCAGAATGGTTATGTGCTTCAGCCGAACGTAAACACGTTGATCGAGACGACCGATATGCGCGAAGCACAGCGGTCCTATGAGGCCAACCTCAACGTGATCGACACCACTCGCAAGATGCTGCAACGGACCATCGATATTCTGAAAGCCTAACGGTTTCAGGGGCTGACAAGGGGAAGGAACCCATCAAATGTCTACCGCGTCAATTGCCAACAATGCTTATCAAATGGCTGCGAAGCTGCAGCAGCAGGCACGCGCAGTGGAGGACACGGCACCTCAGCAGACGAACATGGTCGATTTCGGCCAGATGGTGAAAGAGGCGGTGGAAACCGTCGTCGACAAGGGGCAAGCGGCCGACAGTCAGGCGCTCAACATGATTGAAGGCAAGGCGGATGTCGTCGATGTGGTGACGGCAGTTGCTGAAACCGAAATTGCCCTGGAATCAATGGTTGCCGTTCGCGACCGCGTCATTTCAGCTTACGAAGAAATCATGAGGATGCCGATCTGACCGAATTTTCTCAAAGGATGCGCCATGACCGGAGGTGAAGTTCTCGACATCGCCCGGGAAGGTGTGTGGACTATGATCCTTGTGGCGGCTCCGGCCATGGTTGTCGGGCTGCTTGTCGGTGTGGTGATCGCGCTTTTCCAGGCTCTTACGCAGATCCAGGAAATGACTTTGGTTTTCGTGCCAAAAATTCTTGCGATTTTTGTAACGATCCTCGTCACCTTGCCCTTCATGAGCCAGTTGCTTCAAGCCTTCATGAGCCGCGTCACCGAGATGATCCTGAATACCGGCTAGGACACCAGGGTCTATGACGATACAGCTTGATTTCCTACCCGATATGGCCGCCGCATTCATGCTTATGTTTGCGCGGCTCGGAACGATGGTCATGCTGCTTCCAGCACTTGGTGAAACGACAATACCGACCCGCTTTCGTCTGACGATCGCACTGGCGCTCACCTTGGTTCTTTATCCGATAGGGGCACCGCTTTATCCGGCCAACCTGACGGCGAATGCCCCGCAATTGCTGACGCTTCTTGGAGGCGAACTTGCAATCGGGTTCGGCATCGGGCTTTGTGCCAAATTGATTACGTCAGCTCTTCAGACCGCAGGTGTGATCATCGCCAACCAGTCAGGTCTGGCCTTTGCTCTAGGGTCCGATCTTGCCAATGACGGGCAACAAGGTGCGCTTTACGGAAACTTCATGTCACTTCTCGGCATAACCATGGTTTTCGTTACAGACACCCACTATCTGGTGATTGCGGCCCTGCATGACAGTTTTTCCGTGTTTCCACCGGGAACCGCGCCGCCCGTCGGTGATTTTGCAGCAAATGCCACGGAAACCGTCGCGCATGTTTTTTCCATTGCCGCGCGCATGAGTGCGCCGTTTCTGGTTGTGGGTCTGGTGTTCTATTTCGGCCTCGGGCTTTTGAACAAGCTGATGCCGCAGATGCAGATCTTCTTTATCGCCATGCCCGTGAATATCGCGATTGGCATGTTTCTTCTCATGGCGCTGATTGCGACGCTGATGATGTTCTATCTGGAACACTTTCAGGAATCGCTCGGCAAGTTCATCGTGGGGTAGTGCCTTCAGATGGCTGACAATACCGACGACTCGGAGAAGACTGAGGACCCCACGCAAAAGCGCTTAAGGGATGCGCATCAAAAGGGGGACGTACCGAAATCGCAAGAAGTAAGCACCTGGTTCACGCTGGCCGGGGCGACGCTGATGATTGCGATTTTTGCACCGGGAACTGCAGTTTCGCTTGGGGAATTGCTCAAGGGTTATATCGAACACGCTCATCAGATCCCTATGGATGGGTATGCGCTGAAGGTCCTGTGGCGGGACACCGGACAATCGGTTGCCTTGATTGTCGGTTTGCCGTTGATTGCACTCGTTCTGATGGCTGTCGCCGGAAATCTGGTGCAGCACCAGCCCCTTTTCACGGTTGAGACCATCAAGCCGAAATTGTCGAAGATCTCGCCGGCCTCCGGGTTTAAACGTCTGTTTTCGCTGGATAGTCTTGTGAACTTCGCCAAGGGCATGGCGAAGATCTGCCTTGTCGGGGCGATCATGGTGGTGGTGTTATGGCCGCATCGGGACGAAGCTGACATCATCATATTTGCTGAAACATCCATCATTTTGCCAGAGGTGAGGGTGTTGGTCCTGCAGCTGCTGGCTGCGATCCTTGCCTTGATGACGGTCGTCGCGGCCGCCGATTTCGCCTACCAGAAGAACAAATGGTTCAACAAACAGAAGATGTCGCTGCGCGAGGTCAAGGAAGAGTTCAAGCAGACCGAAGGTGATCCGCAGGTCAAAGGCAAGATCCGCCAGTTGCGCATGGAACGTTCGCGCAAACGCATGATGGCTGCGGTTCCACAGGCCACTGTTGTGGTTACCAACCCGACCCACTTTGCCGTGGCGCTCAAATATGAAGATGGCATGGGTGCGCCGCTTTGCCTGGCCAAAGGAACCGATGCAGTTGCGCTAAAAATGCGGGAAATTGCAAAGGAGAACGAGGTTCCGGTTGTTGAGAACCCGCCACTGGCCCGGGCGCTTTACGCAACCGTCGACATCGATCATGAAGTGCCTGAGGAGCACTACAAGGCGGTGGCGGAAGTCATTGGCTTCGTCTTCCGCATGCGCAAACGTGCGTCTTGGCGCGCAAATTAAGCCTTCGTTTCACGATCATCTGTCAAAGAGTGCGCAAACAGGTGAATTTCAACAGGTACAGGCTTCATATCAGTTGAAATTAGCTAGTAAGCACAGAATGCTTAAGAGCGGCCCTTTTTAGAAACGAATCGGGCCTGGGAGACACGATGCATGAGTGACATGGACGGAGCGCCAAGCGGGCCGATGATCAGCCGGCCCGAGCGATCCGGGAATATCGGCCTGCTGATAGGGTTGGCCCTTTTGCTCGTCGGAGCGGCAGCAGCCTTTGCGGTCATGGACCGTGAAGTGGCGCAGCCGTTCATTCTCGCGCTGCTTGGTATTCTTGCCGTTGTCGGTGTCTTCTGCCTCTTTGCTGGCGCTATCGGCTTTCTGCGCCTGTCTGCGCGGCCAGGGGAATCCAATCCACTTGCTTCTGCCTTTGTCGATACGCTTGAAGACGGAGCTTTGATCACGGATGTCGAGGGCCGGCTTGTCTATGCCAACAAATCCTATGCGGATCTGACAGGTGCTGAAACGTCTGCCGATATCAAGGTCGTGGAGCGGGTGTTCTCATCTGATCCGGATGCTGCTGATGCGATATTCCGTCTGTCGCAAGCCATGCGTGATGAGCGCAAGGCCCAAGAAGAGATCCGCATGCCGTTTCCTCTCGGCCGTGCAGAGGGGACAGCCCGTTGGTACAGGGTTTCAATCCGTCCGTTGCAGGTTTCCAAGGATCGCGGCGGTGGCAAACCGATGGCAGTCTGGCAGATTGCCGACATTACGCGAGACAGGGCGGAGCAGGAAAATTCCTTCCAGGAACTTCAGCGGGTTATCAATTTTCTGGACCATGCGCCGGCTGGGTTCTTTTCCTGCGATGCAAACGGTCGCATCGTCTACCTGAACGCGACACTGGCTGACTGGCTTGGTTATGATCTTGCCCAGTTCGATGCAGGTGATCTGGATCTTTCAAGCATCGTTCGCGGAGATGGTACCGAACTGATCCGGTCCATCAAGGGGCAGGCGGGTGAGGTCAAGAGCGAGACCTTTGACCTTGACTTCGTTGCTCGAAATGGACGCGGTCTACCGGTTCGCCTGTTGCACCGGGTCCCGTTTGGCGAGAACGGACAGCCTGGGGACAGCCGCACTTTGGTGCTCAACCGTTCGCGCGGAGAGGAAGTTTCCGAAGCTCTGCGGGCAGCGGAGGTCCGGTTTGCAAGGTTCTTCAACAACACCCCAATGGCGATTGCCTCGCTCGACAAGGAAGGCCGTGTGCTGCGCACCAACGCCCCCTTCCTGAAGCTGTTCGGTGCCGTCGATACCGGGGACGAAGCTCCCAAGCTGGAAGCCTATGTCGCCGACAGTGGCCGGGAAGACCTTTCCAAAGCCCTGACCGCTGCAGCTCATGGCATCGGTGAAATCGCGCCGGTCGACATTGCACTTGTCGAAGGCAACGATCCTCGCTCGGCAACCTTCTATGTTTCTGCTGTCCAGGAAGGTGAGGGAGACGGCGAGGCTGCGATTATCTATGCGCTAGAGACGACGCAGCAACGTGCGTTGGAGGCTCAGTTTGCACAGAGCCAGAAGATGCAGGCGATTGGCCAGCTGGCTGGAGGCGTCGCCCACGACTTCAACAATGTTCTGACCGCTATTATCGGCTTCTCCGATCTTCTTCTGGCCAGCCACAGGCCAACCGATCCGTCCTTCCAGGACATCATGAACATCAAACAGAATGCCAACAGAGCTGCCGGCCTGGTTCGTCAGCTTCTGGCCTTCTCGCGACGCCAGACATTGCGACCTCAGCAGCTTGAACTCAATGACGTTCTGGCGGATCTGTCGATCCTGCTCGATCGCCTGCTTGGTGAGAAAGTTGAGCTGAAGGTGATCCATGGCCGAGACCTGTGGCCGGTTATGGCTGACCTGAACCAGCTGGAACAGGTGATTGTCAATCTGGCCGTGAACGCCGGCGACGCCATGGCTGACGGTGGCCGCCTGACCATCCGCACCCGCAACGTGGAAGAGGCGGAAAGCACTCAGTTCGAAAACACCCGTGGTATGCCACCTGGTGAATATACGCTGGTTGAAGTGGACGACACCGGCCACGGCATGCCGCCCGACGTGATGGAAAAAATCTTCGATCCCTTCTTCTCCACCAAGGAAGTCGGCAAGGGAACGGGGCTTGGGCTGTCCACCGTATATGGTATCGTCAAGCAGACCGGCGGCTTCATTTTCTGTACGTCTGAAGTGGATGAAGGCACCACATTCCGGCTGTTTCTTCCACGCCATATTCCTCAGTTTGTTGAAGAGAAAAAGCCGGAGCCGAAGGAAAGCGCACCGGAAAAGGTCGCAGATCTCACCGGGTCCGCGTCCATTCTTCTGGTTGAAGACGAGGAAGCTGTCCGCGCATTCGGCGCACGTGCGCTGGCGTCACGCGGGTATACTGTCTACGAAGCCGGATCCGGCAATGAAGCGCTTGAGGTCATGGAAGAGACAGACGGTGAGATCGATCTCGTGGTTTCCGATGTCGTGATGCCGGAGATGGACGGGCCAACGCTCCTTGTGGAACTGCGCAAGACCCGCCCGGATCTGAAGATCATTTTTGTCTCCGGCTACGCCGAAGATGCGTTTGAAGAAAACCTTCCACCAGGTGAAAAGTTCTTCTTCCTGCCGAAGCCGTTCACACTCAAGCAGCTTGCCACCACCGTAAAGGACGTCCTGAACGGTTAGCGGACGTCTCCCAATGATCCATGTCACAATGCGAGAGGGCTTGCCCCGCTGAGACGCGGAATGCAAACTTCGGTTTCAGCAAAACAGACTTGGGAGCGGTCAGCGCTATGGAACTACCTGAATTCATAAAGAAATTTCCGGCGTTGGATATTCCGTTTCCCGATGACGTGGTTACGTCTCATGCCATTCGCTCGGATGCCGGGCTGGTGGTCTTCTTTGATTTCGTGAAAGATATGGTGCTGCCGCCGCATTCTCATCTTGCACAGTGGGGAACGGTGCTCAGCGGAGAGATCGAATTTACAATAGCCGGCGAAACCAGGACGCTTGGTCCGGGTGCGATTTACGACATCCCGAGCGGTGCAGAACATGGCGCAGTGATCAAGGCGGGGACCAAGGTCATCGACGTGTTTGAAGAACCGGACAGGTATCCCGTCAGGACGAGATAGATCAAATCACGCAAATTGGCGCGTGGACATCAATCTCGTCAGGTCTCTTCTGCAAGTTCACGCTCCAACCGCGTTTCAGTTGCGCCCGGTGCATCGGTGAAACCTGCTATGATCCGATAGACTGCCGGTGTTAGAAACAGTGTGAAAATGGTCGCAAGACCAAGGCCTCCGACAACAACCCAGCCGACGGCTATTCTTGCTTCTGCTCCAGCGCCGGTTGCAAGCACAAGAGGTATGCTGCCTGCCACCGTTGAGGCCATGGTCATCAACACAGGCTGAAGGCGAATGCTCATGGCATTTCGGATTGCCTCGTCAACCGGTTGGCCCTTTTGCCTGAGCTGGTTGGCAAACTCGACGATCAGAATGCCATTCTTGGCCATGATGCCGACCAGAATAACCAGACCAATCTGGCTAAAATAATTCAGACTGCCTCCCGTAAAGAGAATAGCAAGCAGCGCCGTTCCAAGTCCGCAAGGGACCGTTATCAGGATGATCAGTGCGCTGCTGAAACTTTCAAACTGGGCGGACAAAACCAGAAATACGACCAGCAAAGCCGCAGCGAAAACCAGCAAAGTTGTTGCTTCACCGTCGTCCAGCGTGGCAGCTTCTCCCAAGAATATGAGGCGGCCTTCGGTCCCGAGAATGTCGGGAGCAATTTGCTTCAGCCGTTCGACAGCCGTGCCGAGGTCAACGTCCCTGCCGAGATTGGCCTGTGCGGAAACAGCACGTTCACGTTCCTCGCGGCTCAACGATGCAGAAGAGGCCGAGACCGAAAGGGTGGCAACGGTCGAAATAGGCAGGAATTGTCCATTGCTGGCGCGCAGAAAAGTGTTTTCCAGATCGCTCTGATCGTTGATCGGGCGACCACCGGCTTCCAGCTGAATGTCAATTCCTTCGTTGTCGAAGAAGACCTCGGCCACTTGATCGCCTTCAATGACCGTGTTCAGCGTTTCGACGACGTCGCGCGGTGCGATCCCCAGATTTGCCGCCTGGACCCTGTCAATCTCCAGGAGGAGCTGCGGCTGATTTACTTCGTTGACAAGTTGCGGGTTTGAGAAGGTTGGGTCCGATTGCATTTCTTCGATCAATGTCTCGGTCAGACCACCCAATACGTTGAAGTTTTTGCCTACGACGGCAAACTGGACACCACTGCCGGCGCCCCGGATGCCAAGGCTGTTCGGACTGCGTAGTGCAACAATCGCACCTGGAATCCGGCTCACCATGGGGCGAATTTCAGCCGCAATTTGCTGTTGGGTTCGACTGCGGTCCTCCCATTGTGCGAGACGAACGAAGACAAGTGCGAAATTTGTCGAACGCAATCCGATCAGAGATTGAACTGCCAAAGCTTCGCCGCTCTCGACATAGGGTTCCAATATCTTTTCGACCGTGGCCACCTGTTCGCTGGTGTACTCCAGGCTGGCGGAAGTCGGTGTGCGCAGCGATATCATAATCGTGCCGCGATCCTCGGAAGGGGTAATTTCCTGTGGCAACAGACCGTAGAGCGCAAGTGAGGAGGCGGCAAAGACAAGAGAGACAGCGAGTATCAGGAAACGCAACCTCAAGATCAGGGCAATCAGTCTCTCAAAACCTGACATGAAGAAAGAGGCATTTCCCTGAGAAACATCTGACTGATGCTTTTGGTTTCGCTCTTCTTTTCCTGGATCGAGAAAGGCGCATAGTGCTGGGCTTAGTGTGAGCGCCACAAAAGAGGAAAGCGCGACGGCGAAGGCCAGAACAAAGCCGAATTCGCCAAAGATGCCCCCCGCCTGACCTGGTAAAAATGATATCGGAATGAACACCGCTGCAAGCGTTGCTGTTGTTGAGATGACCGCAAAGAACACCTCACGGGTGCCGACGGCAGCCGCCGCAAAGGGGCCCAGGCCTTCCCTCCTTTTGCGAACGATATTTTCAAGAACGACAATAGCGTCATCGACGACCATGCCTGTCGCCAGCACGAGCGCCAGCAGCGTTATCGTGTTGACCGAAAAGCCGGCGGCCCAGATGGCCGAAACTGTCCCGATCAAAGCAATGGGAACCGCCACGGCAGGTACGACAACAGCACGCAACGACCGAAGAAACAGGAAAATAACCGCAACGACAATGACAATCGCGAGGGCAATACTTGAAACAACACCGAAGATCGACCGTTCGACGAAGACGCCATCGTCAGAGACAATGATGAGATTTGCCCCATCGGGCAAATCTTCCTGAAGCGTCGCAACGGCTTTTCTTGCGGCAGTCGATATCGTCAACGTGTTTGCGTGGGATTGTCGAACGACATTTATCCCGACACCCGGTTGCCCGTTGATGCGCGTCATGACGGTCGGGTCATCAGATGTCAGTTGCACAAAGGCGACGTCACCGACAACCGTTTCGCGGTTCAAGCGAATATTGGAAATGGCTTCTTCGGTTGTTGCTGAAGCAACGGAGCGAACGATCAGTGCCTGAGTACTCGTTTCCAGCGCGCCAAGAGGAATGTCGAGATTGGCGCTGGCAAGAGCCGACCTCATATCCGCCAACGAGATTCCACGGCTCGCCAGGGCAACCGGAGAAAAAGTCACCCGCATGATGCGGTCATAGTCGCCGGCTATCTGCACTTCTGCTACGCCGTCAATTGCCAAAAGCCGATCTGAGACGATGCCTTCGGCTAGCGACGCCAAGTCAGTCAGCGGCAACGAGCCGCTCAAAGCCAACCGAAGAATTGGGTCGGCATCCGCATCGCTCTTTTGAACAGTCGGTTCATCAAGATCGTCCGGCAGGTTTCGGAGAGCTCTTGAGACCAGGTCGCGAGCATCATTGGCGGCATCGGTAATATCGGTGCTGGTACTGAGTTCAAGCGTCAGTCTGGAACTTCCATAGCTTGATGTCGCCGATATGTTCACCAACCCCTCAAGGCGCGCCAAAGCGTCTTCCAGCACGCGTGTGACTTCGGCATCGACGGTCTCGGCCGCGGCCCCTGGATAGCTGGCACTTACGGAAATGACGGGTTGCGAGACATTCGGCAGTTCACGGATTTCGACACCGTTCAAGGCGGCAGCTCCTGCGATGATCACCAGGAGATTGACCACCAACGCTAAAACCGGCCGCCCGACAAATACCGCTGCGATGCCCAGTTTCTGCTGTCCTGATGCCCTAAGTGCATCGTTAGCCATCTGAAGGTTCCTGGGTCTTGGTCTCAATGTCCAATGCAAGTGTCGCACCCTGGCTGACCTTGAATGCACCGTCCTTGATAACAATGTCGCCGGCCGACAAATCCGCTTCCACCCAGACGTTGTCACCAAGCCGGTTGCGCAGGACGACAGCGACATTTTCTGGTGTGTTGTCCTGGTTCAATCGCCACACATAAGCACCATTCTGGTTCCAGAGAATCGAGACCGCTGGCACCATTGGCTGTGGTGTATCGGAACTGGCAAGGCTGACGCTGAATGTCATCCCGGGGAGTAGAAGATTTTCAGGATTTTGGACTTCTGCCCGCACACGTACAGTGCGAAACTCTTCATCGATTGAACTGTCAAACGCCACAATGGTTCCATTGAAAACACGGCCCTGCAGCGCCGGTGTCGTCAGGCGAACGGCTACTCCGGTCTGAATTTGCGATATAGATGTTTCCGGGACGGTAAATTCAACGAGCAGACTGCTTGAATCAACCAGAGTTACAATTTCCGCTCCCTGAGGCAGATAACTGCCAACTGTCAGATCGTTTAGGTTGATGCGGCCAGCGAATGGGGCCCTGATAATGCGTCGATCATATTCATATTGCGCTTCGGCGACCTGGGCCTGAGCGAGCGTAAGCGAGGCGCGAGCTTCATCCAACTGGGCCTGGGAAACAGCACTGCTGTTTTGAGAGGCTAAAGTCTCAAATCGAGCAAAGGAAGCATTCTGTTTTTCCAATTCCGCCGTGGCACTCCCGAGAAGAATTTCCTGAGTTTTGCGCTCAAGAGTGACAATCGGATCGCCGGTCTCCACATCAGTGTTCGGCTGAACGTGAATTTTCTCAACCGTTCCGGCAACGTCGGCAATAACGTGAATTGACCTGATTGCTTTGCCTGTCCCAATGGATTGAATTCGGGTGCGAGGTGGCGTCAGGCGAACTTCGGCGGTCGTTACAGATACGGCATTCGCCGGAAAGGCATCTTGGGTTGCTTCGGGGGCAATTGTGACCGTGGAAGGTGATGATGTTGTTTCAAAAGGATTGAATAAAGAAACAAAATACCCGAGCCCGAATGCAATACCCAATGCCAGGATCAAGCTTGTCCAATGGTTCATATGTGTCTTTCAGCCTGATCGCTATCAAGGAAGCATGATAGGAGCCAAACACAATTCTCGTTGGGACTGCAAGGATAACTTAGGCTGTCTAAGACTATCGAGGGCAAATAAGGTTCAGGTGTGTAGGTGAGCTCAAATATCTCTTTGACCCTTGAAAAAAGATAGTCGGTTACTCCCAGGGCGCGAAATTCTTTTCTGATGAAAGTTCGTTGAACCGGTCCTTCAGGGTCGTCATAAATTGAGTCCGGCCTCCGGTCCAAGTAATTGGTTCCCCGACGAAAATGTCACAGAAGAAGGGAACCAGAAGAAAGGACCCTTTCGGCAAAGCCTTGCCCAAGCCATGCGTGAAAACAGGAACGGTCGGCGCATCCGGAAAGCGTTCTGCCAGATAGGAGACGCCCTTTTTCAGATCCGTCATCAGTTCAGGTTCGCCGCGTGATCCCTCGGGAAAGAGCACGAGAACCTTGCCTTGTGAAAGTGCGTCGTAGCAGCCCTGTAGCGGATCGTTCGATTTGTTGGCACCGCCTCGCTCAACGGGAATGATGCCCAATATGTTTTTGGACAGCCAAGCCTTGAGGGGAGAGGAAAAGAAATAGTCTGCCGCTGCGACCGGTTTGATGTCCTGCAGCCTCGACAAGGGCATCAGTGCCATCAACACCATCGTATCCAGGTGGCTGTTGTGGTTAGCCACCACTATGGCCGGGCCGGTCGAGGGCAGCAGCTCTTTGCGCCGGACATTCAGTCCGAGAAGGAACAGCACGACAATCTTGATGACTATGTAAAAGGCTTTCTGGAGCATCATGGGCTCAATAATAGAAATAACGGGTGAAGTGGAAGAAGAGAGGGGCGGTGAATGTCAGGCTGTCAATGCGGTCGAGAATGCCTCCGTGGCCGGGGATCAGGCTGCCTGTGTCCTTGACCCCAAGATCCCGTTTCAAGGCGGATACCGTGACATCTCCGACAAACCCGGCAACGGGAATGAGAAGACCTGCGGCGGCTGCATGAAGCATGCCGAATGGCGTCACCAGGGGAGCCGTCAGCAATGCCAGAACGAACGTCGTTCCAACTCCTCCTAGAAATCCTTCCCATGTCTTGTTCGGGCTGACGCCCGGAATAATTTTGTGCCGACCGAAGAGTTTGCCCCAGGTGTATTGGGCTACGTCGTTAAACTGGGTCAAAAAGATCAGGAAGAGAAGCAGTCCGGCACCCCCGGACATGTTTTCGGGTGTTGGTGGCAGGATCAGAAGAAAGGCCGCGTGACTGATCGAGAAGACGCACAGCATCAAGCCCCAGTTCAGAGTTCCGACAGACTTCAGGAACCCGTCCGTCTGCTGTGACAGCAGGCTGGCAAACGGCAGAAACAGGAACATGTAAACCGGAATGAACACCGCAAACATGCCGTAATAGCTGTCATAGACCCAGAAATACTGGACGGGTATCGAGAGGTAAGCCCAGAAAAGGACGCGCCGGTCGGTGCGCCTTGTGGGGATCATTGAGAAGTATTCTTTCAGTGCCAGAAAGCTGATGAGTGCAAAAACAATAATTGAAATCGTTTTACTGACCAGGAAGGCAAGCGTGAAAATCGCCACCATGACCCACCAGCTCTGGGTCCGCTGAACAAGTTCGCTCATGTCCTTGTCTGAGCGCTTTGCGACAGCAAAGACAATGACGCTTGCCAGTGCGAGGATGCCCCAGATGCCAATGATAACCCAATGAATTGTATCAAGTGTCATGCGGAAGCCCGCTCCTTCAGTGCCGCTTTGGCGCGGTTCCAGATTGTCAACGCGGAGAGCAGGAGACCTGCTGCAAAAAGTACAAGGAACAGCGTGCTGGATTGAATGCCCAGCCCGATCAAAAATCCGCAAAAGCCGAAGAGCACTGCACGGTCGCTTTTGCCGAACGGGCCATCATATCGCCGGCTTGCGCCTATCTGCACACCTATGACACCTGTCATTTCACCAATGATGCCGAGCACCACCAGTCCGATAACAAGTTCGCCCGATACAAAGGCCAGCGCAGCAAACGGGAGGTACAGCGCAGCGTCGGCCAGAACGTCGCCCAGTTCGTTCAAGATCGCTCCAAGATCCGATTTCTGGTCGTGTTCACGGGCGAGCATGCCGTCAATGGCGTTTAGCCCCATGCGCAAAAACAGGATCAGGGGAAGAAGCAGGAAGGGTACTGCCGATCCTGGAAACAACCAGAGGGCCGCACCTTCAAGAACCGACAGGACCAGGGCAACAAGTGTCACCTGATTTGCAGTTACTCCGGCTTTTGCCAGTTTTTTGCATAGAGGGCGCAGAAGATCCTGGAAACGAGATTTCAGCTGATAAACGGTGGGCATTCTTAAAACCGATTGAATGTGTTTGTTTCATATAAGCATGGACGGCCAAATTGCACACAACGATTGGTAGGTGGCGACCCTTTCAAGGAAGAGACGTTCCATCAACAGCTTGCCATTTCGATCGCTCGGCGCTACTCTTGATTGGTAAATGTTAATACAACCCGTTATGCGCTTATTGGTGGTAATCCCGGATAGCGGGTCTTCAAAATTACCCGCTTTGATTTTTGCGGGTCAACATTGCTGAAATTCGTGGGCTGAAACTTGGTGGTCGTAACGGCTTGTTTTTGTTGCCGTTCAGCCATCGGATCGGGCAGAGGTTTTTACGGCCGCTGCCTTGATAGTTTGCGAAAGTTGTTGGTTTGACTGAAGTCGTTGTCCTGATATCCGCCTCGCTATTGACCGAGCTGAGAAGTGGCAAGCCACAAGCGGTTTCTGCCGTGGCACTTGTAGGTGCATGCAATCATCACGGCGCGATTTGCAATCATGACCTTGCGACCCCCAATCCGGGCTCGTCCGACAGCTTTTTTTAAGTTTTTTTCTGGACGAACAGGCCGGTGAATTCACAGAGAAGATCAAGGACCTCGACGGGGTTTTGTCCGTCTATGTCAAGGCGGGTTTAGAGCTTCCCTGAAGTCGGCCGGTTCGTCCCATATTGCCAGGGAGGATGTCATGGCCAGGAAGTCCAAGAAAATCACTGCAGGTCCGGCTCCAGAGGCGGAGCTGATTGCAATATCAAAGGCGGATGCCGGGCTGCGTACAAGTGGCCTGGAAATAATTTCGCTTGCAGGTGCCCCAACAACGAAGCTTGAAAAGACACTCAAGAAATACGGTGGCACCGCCGTGCCGCTTTTCGGTCCAACGGAGGAACGGGTTGCGGCATCTGTCGGAGCATTGTCGGAAGCTGCAATGGCTCCACTTGCCAGCCTGACGGAATTTTACCGATTGAAGGCTCCTGAATCTGATCTTGAAGACCTGCAAAAAGACCTTCTGGAAAACGATCTCTTCGAAGCTGTGTACCTGAAACCGGCTGTTGAACTTCCCGAAGAGGCCGTGGTTGAAGGCGTGAATGAGATGGTGGCCGCCCCAGATGTGCCGCCCCCCGCTTCACCGGACTATGTCGTCAGACAGATTTATCTTGACCCGGCTCCGGCCGGCATCAACGCGCGCTGGGCCTGGACTCAGGCCGGCGGGCGCGGCACGGGTGTCCACATCACCGATATTGAAGGCGGGTGGCGCTTTACTCACGAAGACCTCGTCGAGCGACAGGGCGGTGTTGTTGGCGGAACGGAATATAACGATGTCAGCTGGCGCAATCACGGCACAGCGGTTCTTGGCGAATATGGCGGCGACATCAATGGCTTCGGCGTCACCGGCATTTCACCGGAAGCCATCTGCACAGCTGTTTCCCATGGGTCGCTGGGATCGGCCGGTGCCATCAATCATGCCGCTGCGCGTTTGAGTGCTGGGGATGTGCTGCTTCTTGAAATGCACCGCCCCGGCCCGCGGCATAACTTCCGTCTGAGGCCTGATCAGAGAGGCTATATCGCCGTTGAATGGTGGCCGGATGATTTCGCCGCAATCCTGAATGCTTCGCGGCGGGGGATCATCGTAGTGGAGGCTGCGGGCAACGGCGCGGAAGATCTCGATGACGCTCTCTACGAAACGCCCGGCTTCGGGTTTCCGGCCAGCTGGAGCAATCCTTTCCGTCGGTCGAACCGGGATTCCGGCGCTATTGTTGTCGGGGCGGGTGCGCCCCCTCCTGGAACCCACGGACGCAACCACGGACCGGACAGGTCCCGTCTCGGGTTTTCCAACTATGGATCAATTGTCGATGCGCAAGGCTGGGGCCGCGAAGTGTCGACATGCGGTTATGGCGACCTTCAAGGTGGTGCCGATGAAGACCTTTGGTATACAGACCGCTTTTCGGGCACTTCAAGTGCATCACCGATTGTCACCGGTGCGATCGCCTGTCTTCAAGGCATGGCGCAGGCGCGTGGACGGCCCGTCTTCACACCGGTCGATCTGAGAGATGCGTTGCGGACGACAGGATCGCTGCAGCAAGATGCCCCCGGCAGGCCTGCGACCCAGCGTATCGGAAACCGTCCGGATTTGCCGGCACTTGCCGGTGCTCTCTTCGGCGGGAGTGGCGGCAATTTGCGCTCTGCTGCCTTCCGGCGAGTGATCGAACAATGGCGCCCGCTGGAAGTCCGCGCACTCATTGACATCAGCCCTCAACTCACAGCAGCACACACGACTACCGTGCTGCAGCAGGCACTGGTGTCGGCGCAGCCGGTGACGGCAGATGGTGATGGAATTCTGGGTAAAATGGCGATCATGTTTAGGGTTTCGGCTTTGGCCGGTCAGGCGATCGAGATTGCCGGTCCGGTCGGTGGTGGCCGTTTCCGATACTGGGGCAGCATCGCGGCCGACGGTCTTGGTCAACTCTATGTGGATGAGGGACATTCATCGACAGGGAGCGACAAGTACGATCTTGTGGCTGAGATCCAGGGCGTCAACACAAGGTTCGCCTTTGACGGGAACTTGCAGCGATACGTGGCTTTTTAGGCTTCAAGCAGGCTGGAAGCGGTAGCGGCCGGTGATCCGGTAAGAGAAAAGCCGGTCTTCCAGCTTGGTACCAGCACCGATGTTGTGAACAAGCATCGGACGCTGACCATCGGGCGATTTGCGGTGCGTGACAATGGCCATGTGCGGCAGATTGCCCGGCAGCAATTGCGATACGATATCGCCCGGAAGATAATCCCTCGGGTCGTCGCTTACTGGAAGCCCGGCGCCTTTCCGGGTGAAAAAGGTCTGCAAGTTGGGCACACGGCGGTGGTCGATGTTTTTGTCCGGCCGCTTCAGGCCCCAGTTCTTCGGATATGCATTGAAATCGTTCTTCATGTCAGCGTTGACTTCGCGTTGAAGATCAAAGCCGAAGGCATCGCGATAGGCGCGGACGATGACGTCCGTACACACACCGCGTTCCCGCGGAATGTCGCCGTTCGGGAACGTCAACCCGACATAACCGGGATCGTAGAGAACGGTAACGCCGATCTGGGCTTCGGCTGCGGTTATCAGAACTTCCGCCCAGGTATCGGGATTTTTCCAGATGATGTCCGTAGAGGATTGATCCCCGCCTAACGCGTCAAGATCTGGCAAACCTGACCGCCCGTCCGTGCTGAGCTTTTGTGCCGGAACGCGTGAGGCCGCTAACAGACCGCCACCTGCAAGCACCAATCCACCAATCAGAAAACTCCGCCGTCTCATGAATGCTCCCTCTTACCTCGTCTTTTTTCGGTAATCGCAGAGTGAGTCAGCAATGCGGCGAAGTCAGTTTATGCTTCGACCGCGGACAAACTATCTTTGGTAAATACTCACGAACGTGACGATAATGGTGCACCGTTGTCGGGTTGATACCCACGAGATCGGTTCTGCGCTGTGTTTTCTGACTGGAGACACCCATGGAAGTGCTGCTTCTTTGCGCTGGTTCGGGCCAGAAATTCTGGGAAGGTGAAAGCGCGAACCGGCCGCTGCGCACCAAAGGCAAACGACAGGCACAAAAAGCCGGAGCATGGATGGGGCGATGCGGTTTGGTTCCGAAAACCGTATACGCGGCTCCGTGTGAGCGTGCTTGGGTGAGCGCTCAAAAAGCATTGAAAGCAGGTGGTTGGACCAGCGAAAACATCGAAGTCTCCAGACACCTTGGCAATGGAGTACTGCCTCGGCTTAAAAGCCGCGGATTGTCGATGCTGGTTGCGAAAGCCTCGGTCATGCGTCAACTTATTTCAGACTTGCAGTTGGATATGGAGCCGGGTCTGGCTCCAGGGGTTCTTCTCCATCTTTGCTTGACTGAAGGAATGTGGCGGATGCTGTCACGGATTGACCCGCGAGACCTTCCCGAGGTTTTTCCGTTTCCAGGGCCGGATGGTCCCGAGCACCGGGAGCGGCCGTTTTACTACTACACCCAGTCTGCGGTTGTGCCCTATAGGAGGACACGAGACGGGGTTCAGGTTTTGATTGTCGGTTCCAGCGGTGGCCGTCATTGGGTGGTGCCGAAGGGAATTGTTGAACCTGGCCTTGATCCCGGCGCTTCTGCGGTGATCGAGGCGCGCGAGGAAGCAGGTGTTGAGGGAAAGATCAGCGACGAGCCGATAGGCTCCTACCGCTACGAAAAGTGGGGTGCGCTATGCCATGTTGATGTTTACGCCTTGGAGGTCGAAGCTCTGATCCCGGAGGCTGACTGGAAGGAAAACCATCGTCAGCGGCGATGGGTTACGCCACAGGAAGCCGCCAATCGCGTGGCGCAATCACCAGTCAGCGCCTTGATCCGCGCGTTCGCAGATGAGCATTCCGCAGACCTTTGAAGGCCGGTTGAATCTCAGAAATCAAACGCAAAACTCCGAAAGTTTTGGTTTTTAGATCGCGGCTTTGAAGGCTGAAGCCAGAGCGTTGAGAGCGCCAGAAAGGCGACCATCCTTGACGCGTGTATGCAGGATTACCGGCAAGGCCGGCAGCTCAGGCAGCCCAAGTCGAGGACCAACATCAACAGCACCGAGCGGGAGCATGCGCCGAGACAGCGCGGACACACCCATGCCGGCAACAACGGCGGCAGAAACTGCCGTCACTCCACCGCCGACGAAGACTTCCCTCCATTCATTTCCCGCGCCGTCGAGCAGTTCTCCCGCCAGGCTCCTGACACCGCAAGGTTCGGGCATTGTCGCAATCGGCAAAGGCTCCCCTTCGTTGTGCCGCCATTTTTGCGATGCGAACCAGGAGTATTTTTCATGAGCGATGGTCTGCCCGCCGTCTCTCCCTTTGTCGAACCGGACAATTGCGGCATCCAGAAGCCTGAGATCGTAATCTTTCAACAGATCCAGTGACGACCCTATTCGGATTTCGATGGTGAGTTGAGGATCTTGCGCATTCATGCGCGCAACCAGAGCCGGAAGGTCTGGTCCGGCAACATGATCGCTCAGACCGATTGCCAGTTTCTGTCGTGACCCGGCGACTGTCGTGAAAGCACGGTCATGGACCTCAAGCAGTTCTCGTGCATGCTCGAGAAACACTGCTCCGCGCGCGGTCAGTTCCACATGCCTTGGCGTTCGCTGGACGAGTTTGCAGTCCAGTCTTTCTTCAAGGCGCTTCAATTTCAGTGATATTGCCGACTGGGTCATTCGGGCCATCTCTGCGGCTCGGGTAAAACTGCCAAGCTCGGCGATACGAACGAAGGCACGTACACAATCAAGATCCAGCGCACGATCTATCATAAAGATTTTTTATCTCTGTAATCCAGTGTCATTTTGTTTTGAAATGATAATTTGAATAGGTCAATGAATGCAAGCGTCTCTGGAGGACCAAATGCCAATTGTTCATGTGTCAATGTGTGCCGGGCAATCGAAGACCTATCGCGAAGCTGTGCTGGATGGCGTGTACCTGGCCATGCGAGATGCCTTGCAGGTTCCTGATGATGATCGCTTCATGACCCTCACTGAACACGCGCCGGAAAACTTCCGTTACGGTTCTGCATTCGGGGTCGAGCGCAGCATAAACGTCCTTTACATCACGATCTCGGTTTTCAATACACGCACTGCCGAGCAGAAAGCGGCACTGTTTCTACGGATTGCGGAAGTGTTGTCTCAAAATCCGGGTGTCCGCCCAGAAGATCTGTTCGTGACTGTGCATGACCTGCCGAAGGAGAATTGGTCAGTCGGTCATGGTCGTCCGTTTGCCTGAGGTTTCAAGAGCAAATGAGGCGACGCGTTCCAGCCATGTTGGCAGTCGCGGGGCAGTCCATGCCCTTAACCCCAGGTCTGAAGTTCTGCCGAATAGTTGGACAGGTCGCCAAAGTGCTCCTTGACCCAGTTCGGATCATAGTAGGTATCAAGATACCGCTGACCGCTGTCACACATCAGCGTGACGATTGAACCATCTTCACCCTGGTCCAACATTTTTCGGGCGATCTGCAGAGAGCCCCAGAGATTGGTGCCTGTAGAAGCGCCCGCCTTCCGGCCGGTCAGCTTTTCGAGCCACAATATGGTCGCTACGCTGGCAGCGTCGGGAACCTTGATCATGTCATCGATCACATCGGGCAAAAATGAATGCTCGACCTTCGGGCGACCAATGCCCTCTATACGGCTGGATTTCTCTGAAGTGAGGGTGCGATCTCCAGTCTGGTAGGCATCATAGAAGACTGAATTTTCCGGATCGACAACCGTGAGCTTGGTGTCATAGCCTTTGTAGCGGATATATCTGCCAAGAGTTGCGGATGTTCCGCCTGTGCCGGCACTCATGACCAGTCTTTTCGGTGTCGAATGAGGTTCCCATTCCAGCTGCCGGAAGATGCTTTCGGCGATGTTGTTATTGCCGCGCCAGTCGGTTGCCCGTTCCGCATAAGTGAACTGGTCCATGAAATAGCCGTTAATGGAGGCTGCGAGATCCACTGCTGCACCGTGCATCTCCGGTGCCGATTCAACAAAATACGTTTCGCCGCCGTGAAGGCGGATCTGTTCGATTTTGCTGTGCGCGGTGCTTTTGGGCACCACAGCTATGAACCTGGCACCGATCATGTTTGCGAAATAGGCTTCCGACACAGCGGTGCTGCCCGAGGACGCTTCAATGACTGGTGTACCTTCCCTGATCTTGCCATTGCAAAGTGCATATAGAAAAAGAGATCTCGCAAGGCGATGTTTCAAGCTGCCGGTCGGGTGCGTGCTTTCGTCCTTCAGATAAATGTCGACACCCTTCAGGGAGGGCAGGGGCAGTTTGAACAGATGCGTATCGGCTGAACGATGTGCGTCCGCGTTGATCCTGGTGATCGCTTCTTTTACCCAAGTGCTCACAATCCGCCTTCCCAATCACCGCTGCCCAATTCGAAATTAGTTCGCCCTTCCGGATCGGTTTTCTCCGATCAACTTTGGCAGCCGCCAGATAACCGGCAAAGACACAAGGACAGCGGCGATCACATAGTAGACAGGCGCAAAATCGTCGCCTGTTCTGTTGACCAGATAGGTTGCAATCATCGGCGTTGTGCCGCCAAAGATCGCCATGCAGGTGTTGTAGCCCAGTGCAACGACACTGCAGCGCAAATGATCCGGCGCCATCAACGTCAAAGCCGATACGGACAATGCCCATCCAACGGTGCTGGTGATTGTCAGGCCGAACTGCCCGAGGAACACAATGCCAATGTCGGGTCGATGCATCAGCCACCAGCTGGGGATTGCTACAAGAAGCGTACCGACTGCGCCGACGAGAAAAACCGATCTTTGACCGAACCTGTCTGCGGCCAGACCGCAAACCGGCACGAGCAGGGCCATGACAATCAAGTTGACGGTGGTGATGTCGAGCGCGGCGGCAGAAGTGAAGTGCATTTGCGACGTCAGGTATGAGACCGCATAGACAAAGATAACGAAGTAGATGACCGCGCTCGGGATCAGCAGCAGCACCATCTGGATCAGCAGTCTCCAGTGATCACGAAGACTTTCCATGATTGGAGAGGCTTTGCTCTTTTGCGCATCGTTCGGCGCGCTTTCAGTCAGGCTGCGCCTCAAAACGGCACTGAAAAGAGCAACCAGAGCGCCAAGTGCGAACGGGAGCCGCCATCCCCATGACTGCATGTCTTCCGGAGACAGGATGGAGCTCACTGCTGCAGGCACAGCAGAGCCAAGGACGCAGCCCCACATCATGGCGAAGGCGACCCAAGCCCCTGTGAGGGCCTTTCGCCCGGGTTGGGCCTGTTCCACCAGCAAAACACCGGAGGCGGTGTACTCACCTGCAACTGAAATACCCTGGACGACACGGATAAGAACCAGCAGAACCGCAGCCGTGACGCCGATTTCTTCGTAGGTTGGCAAAAGCGCAATTGCGAGCGAGCCTGCGCCCATCAACAGTACCGAAATCATCAAGGCTGTCTTGCGCCCGATCCTGTCGCCGATATGCCCGAATATCACGCTGCCGATTGGCCGGGCAGCGTATCCGACGGCAAGCACCGCAAAGGCGGACAACAGGGAAGCGAACTTGTCTTCGGAGGGAAAGAACAAGGCTGCAAGCGTAGGTGCCAGAAAGCCATAGACTGTGAAATCATACCACTCCAAAACATTGCCGCTTGCCGCGGCGAAGATGGAACGCGGGGGCAGTTTTGCTTTTGTCGTGGTCATTGTTGCGCGCAAATGCCTTTGGAATGCTGATCGGTTCTGACGATTTTAGCCGTGTTGGGAGACATGGCTGAAAGGCGGAGTTGCATTGAAGGCTCGCATAAGCGCAGAGCACATGAAACCCCTTTCGACGCGGTTGCCATGGATCAACCGGGGCAGCAGCAGAGGAGGTGCCCCGGTCAGGTCAGTCTTTCTCAGTCTTTCTCAGTCTCAGGCAAGCTTCATTGTTACGATGCCAGCGACAATCAGAAGCGCAGCAACCAGGCGCTGGATGGTTACTGTTTCGCCAAGAAACCAGATGCCGACCACAAAGGCGCCAACGGCGCCTATCCCGGTCCAGATCATATAACTGGTTCCCAGCGGAAGGCTGCGCATCGAAAGCGAAAGAAGAGCGAACGAGGCCACCATTGCGCCAAGCATGATCAGCGTTGGTGTCAGACGCGTGAACCCCTGCGATTCCTTCATCGCGAACGCCCAGACGATTTCAAGGAAACCTGCGGCGAGCAAAAAATCCAAGCCATGGGATCTTCTCCTGGCCGGGCCGTCCCGTTGATTTGATGGAAGTTGGAGGCCGTCCTCCGGCTGTTCAGGTGGGGTGCCGACTTGCTGGTTCAAGTGAAATTTCTTTCATGTTGAATAGCAAGTTCGAGGCACTAAAGCGGAATGCCGCTGATATGTGCCACAAGTTCGAGGCTGTTTCTGACACCAAGTTTTTTCATCAATCGGGCCCTGTGAATATCAACCGTTCGTGGCGAGATTTCCAGAACACGGGCAATTTCCTTGGAGGTCTTTCCTTCGACCATAAGCGTTGCCACCTGCCGTTCCCGCACGCTCATGTCGGTAATCGGCCTGTCTTCGGAAATGTCGGCAAAGGACCAGACAGCGCGCGCAAAAGGTTCTGCGGCATCCAGCGACTGGCCGCGAACACGGCACCAGAACAGCTCTCCGTCTTGTCGGCGCATAATACGTTCGTCACGGTATCGGCCGGTTCCCATCATTTTCTGGGCGCCTATCTGGCCGATGCGGGAAAACTCCTCTGAAGAGGGGTAAAGGATCGACAGAGAGGCGTCAGTCAGCTCAGCACGGGAATAGCCGAACATCTCGGCAAAGAGTGTGTTGCACTTCTTTATGCATCGGTTTTCGGAGTAAATCAGCCCGACCGGCGCGAATTCAAAAGCGATTGTCTCGCTGTCTTCCATGTTCTCCCCGTTAGGTAAATTGACGTAATTCCTCAGAACGTCTCGCAATAGTATCTGAAAGGTCGCATAGGGAGGCAAGAATGAACCCGGCAGAATGGCTTTATAGAAGCGCGGCAAGAATGCCTGATGCACCAGCGCTTCATACCGGCACAACATGTACTGCCAACTATGGCGAGTTTGCCAAACGTGCCGGCTCCATCGCCTTGGCTTTGTCCAAAGAAGATGTCGGCAAAGGCGACCGCGTCGCATTTTACTGTGCCAACCGGACCGAGTATCTGGAAGCCCTCTATGGCGCATGGTGGATCGGTGCATCGGTTGTCCCGATCAACGCCAAACTGCATGTCAAAGAAGCTGCCTGGATGATCGAAAATTCCGGAGCGTCTTTTGTCTTTGCGGATGAGGAATCCGGCAGGCAACTCGCACGGCTTGTCGATCAGAATGTGCGTATCGTCAGTCTGTCGGGTGAAGAGTTTGGCGCAATGCGCTGCTCCCAGTCGGACAAAATTCCGGTCGCCCTCCAAAAGGATGATCTTGCCTGGTTGTTTTATACATCCGGCACGACCGGCAAGCCCAAGGGCGTCATGATAACGTGTGGAAACATCCTTTCCATGACGCTGACCTACTTTTCAGACGTGGATGAAGTCAAAACCCAGGACGCCATCCTGTATGCGGCCCCAATGAGCCACGGTGCCGGTCTCTACAATTTCATGCATGTCCTGAAGGGCGCGCGGCATGTTGTGCCCGAAGGCGGTGGCTTCGACGCCGAAGAGATACTGAAGATTGCTCCTCTGATCGGGTCCGTGTCGATGTTCGCAGCCCCGACGATGGTTCGAAGGCTTATAGACGAAGCCAAGGCGAAGAACCTTTCCGGCAAAGGCCTCAGGACCATCGTCTATGCCGGTGGACCGATGTACGAGGCGGACATTCTGGAGGCTGTCAATCTGATGGGGCCTCGCTTCATCCAGATTTACGGCCAGGGTGAGTGTCCCATGGGAATCACGGCACTGCCACGAGAAGAAGTGTCTGATCGTGGTCATCCGCGTTGGCGAGAACGGCTGAATTCAGTCGGAACAGCGCAGTCCGCTGTCCTTGTTGCGATTGTCGATGAGGCAGGAAACAAGCTTTCGCCCGGTGAAGTGGGGGAAATTGTGGTGAAGGGGCCTACCGTCATGAAGGGATATTGGAACAACCCGGATGCGACTTCGAAAACACTTCGGCAAGGCTGGTTGTGGACGGGAGATCTCGGGCGCATGGACGATGCCGGGTATGTGACCCTTCAGGATCGCTCCAAGGACGTGATCATTTCCGGTGGTTCCAATATCTACCCACGCGAAGTGGAAGAGGCTCTGCTGAGCCATGTGGGCGTGCGTGAAGTGGCGGTTGTCGGCCGGGTTGACCCGGAGTGGGGTGAAACCGTAGTGGCCTTCGTTGTCTGCAACGATGATCATGGCGTCACGACACAACTACTGGATTCCCATTGTCTGGATCAGATTGCACGGTTCAAACGACCAAAAGAGTATCGTTTCGTTTCTGAACTGCCGAAGAACAACTACGGAAAGGTTCTGAAGACGAAGCTTCGGGACAGAGTGAACGAGGAGGAGCAGACATGAGCGAACTGACCGGGAAAACTGCGCTTGTCACTGGATCGGTGCAAGGGATTGGGCTGGCCATTGCAAAAGTTCTTGGGCGGGCAGGGGCACGAGTTGGCGTACACGGCCTGGCGACGGATGAGGAAGCAAAATCAACTGTTGAAGCTGTACTGGAAGCCGGTGCTCCTAAGGTAAGGTTTTTCGATGCGGATGTCAGAAATGTGGCCGCGATCGAGACAATGATGGGGGAGGTTGAAGGCTGGGGCGGCGCTGATATTCTCGTCAACAATGCGGGAATTCAAAAAACCGCCAGTCTTGCGGAAGCTGATCCGGTAATCTGGGACGCGATCATCGGCGTCAATCTTTCGGCAGCTTTCCATACCATGCGACTGACCCTGCCGGCGATGGCAGCCAGAGGCTATGGCCGGGTGATCAATATTGCATCGGTTCACGGGCTGGTCGCCTCCGTGAACAAGGCACCTTATGTCGCGTCAAAATTCGGTCTGGTGGGAATGAGCAAAGTTGCTGCTCTTGAATATGCGACGGCAGGCAGGAAGGCAGCAGGCGGCGTTACCGTCAACTGCATTGCGCCCGGTTGGACGGAGACAGCCATCATCGAGCCACAAGTGGCAGCCCGCGCCGAACAATTTGGCGGAGACCGGGACAAGGGGATTGCGGATCTGCTGGCAGAAAAGCAGCCGTCACGACGCACCTCCGACCCTTCTGAAATCGGTGAGCTTGCTCTTTGGCTTTGCAATCCGATAGCTCACAACGTGACGGGTGCAACGATCCCCATCGACGGTGGCTGGACGGCGCAATAGGCGAAAAGCGTAGCGATCGACTTAAAGAACCACGACCTTGGCGCCGAGTTCAACGCGACTATAGAGGTCGATGATGTCCTGGTGCCACATGCGGATGCAGCCGCTGGATGCATTGGTGCCGATGCTGCTTGGCTGGTTTGTGCTGTGGATGCGGTAGAGCGTGTCCTTGTTGCCCTGCCACAGATAGAGACCGCGGGCGCCGATAGGGTTGCTTGGGCCGCCTTCCTGTCCGTCCTTGTATTTGGCCAGGCGCGGTTCGCGCTCGATCATTTCGTCTGGTGGAAACCATTTCGGCCATTTGCGCTTAAAACGGATCACCGCCTCGCCATTCCAGGCAAACCCGGCACGGCCGACGCCGATGCCGTAGCGGATGGCGCGCCCGCCTGGCTGGATGAGGTATAGGAACTTTCTGTTCGGATCGACAACGATTGTACCGGACGGGTACTGGGACGGATAGAACACCGACTGGCGCAGGTACTTCGGGTCGAAGTTCTGATATTTGATGCCGGGCAGCGAAAAGCCGCCGTCCCGCACAGGTGCATAGGCGGTCGCATAATCAGGCGTCCCGTCAGACAGAGGCGTCAAACCCGCTTGAACCGTGGCGCCCTGTTTGCTTTGGCAGGCGGCCAGCAACAGCGGAATTCCAGCAACAAAGCTCCGTCGGCTCAATTTTATCGCCATGCTCGCGTCCTTTCCCGGGGCCGCCTCGCAGCGGATATCGGTTGTTGTCATCTTAAAACAGCTTTACGGGCCGCAATCTTGATAAACGGAATACTCAAACGGTCTCCGAAAGCAACACAATTATGGTAAATGGCTGATTAACGTCGAGTCCTAAGAGGCTGTTCCAAAATCACAAAAACGCTAGTCAGTCCGCCAAAATGCCTGCCAGAAGCTTGCGCGTGGCTGCCTCGTATGCGGTTCGGTCTTCTCCAGCTGCAATGGCAAGCGCTGCACGGTCAAATGCCGAGGAAAGAAGATCGGCCAGCGGCTCTAGCTGGATGCCTCTCAGGTGTCCGTGCTTTGCGCTGTGCTGCAAACCTTCCAACAGCGTTGCGCCACCGGTCTCTTTGTCAATTTCCGCCATTTCCGCTACGCCCAGAACAGCAGGCCCCTCAAGCAACATGATTTTTGCGCGACCAGGCACGGACATTGCGGAAAAGTAAGCGCTCGCACCGGACATGAAAGCGTCGAGCGGAGACTGTCTGATATCGGTCTCGGCATCGATTTCAACCGCTATTGCAGCCGCTTCGTGATGGACGAGAGCCCGCATGAGGTCCGCTTTGTCCGTAAAGTGATGATAGAGCGCGCCTCTGGTGACGTCTGCAGCCTTCACGATTTCCGGCGTTCCTGTTTCCGCATACCCCTTTTCAACGATCAGAGCCCGGGCAGCCTTTAGGAGTGCGCTGCGGGTTTCGGCCCGGCGTTCGGCCTGAGTTCGGCGAGATTTTGTTTCTTGCATACATGCAGCCTGTATGTTAATTGAAATTTACATACAAACTGTATGTCTTTTTATTGGCGTTGAAAAGACCCCTCCAATGACCGGGTTTTCGTCGGCATGACGGTGCACCGGTCAGATTGGCAGTGGTTCCGTGGCAAGGAGATCGAAAGATGAAGTGCACACAGTATTACCCGGTTCTGATGACATCGAATGTTGCAGAAACCGCGCGGTTCTATCGGGACAACTTCAAATTCAAGGCGGCGTTCGAAGCCGACTGGTACGTTCATCTGCAATCCGAGGAAGACGAACGTGTCAATCTTGCGGTTCTCGATAAGGACCACGAGACAATCCCGAAAGAAGGACGAGGCAAGAAAGCGGCCGGAATGCTGATAAATTTCGAAGTGAAAGACGTTGATGCAGTTTATGAACGAGCCAAGGAAAACGGTTTGCCTATCTTGCAGGTTCTACGTGATGAAGACTTCGGTCAGCGCCACTTCATTACTCGTGACCCGAATGGCGTTCTGATCGATGTTATCAAACCAATTCCCCCAAGCCCCGAATTCCTGAAGCAATTTGCCCCTGAAGCCGTGCCGTCATAGCGGCGACTTCAGAAGCCGGAATTTCAAGCCAAGCACATCGGTTTTGAAGCGGCCGTTTGGTGCAACAAAAAGGCGTGGCCGGGAGACCGGTCACGCCGCTCGGTTGGAATTGCTTTCAGCCCTCAGGACGAGACGGCAGGACAGGAGCTGTTTTGCTCGGCGCGCGATTTCAAGCCCTGGAGGCTCTGCATTGTGTTCGGGTCACCGGGTAACACGAAACTTTGTTCAAGCGCTGTGCGAACGTTGTTTATGACGGCAAGGTCCTGAACGGCGAGCGTCTGGCAGGGTGTACCGGTAAAACGGACGCGGATGCGAATGACACGCTGACCGTTGTCTGACGGTCCGAATTCAGAATCGAGTGCAGGATTCGGACTGGTCATCGGCCTTTCCAGAACAACCATATTTGGCTGGTCCTGAAGAACAACCGTACCACGTTGTTGCGCACTGGATACCAGAGCATTGCGTACGGTTGGTGGATCGGCTGCTATATTTACGCTTTGTGCTCCGGCTGGAACGCTAAGCTGGGGCTGGTCGGGCAAACTCGCACGTTGAGAGGACCCTGACTGGCATGCGGCAAGACTAAGCGCGCATAGGCTGGCTAAAAGAAGATGTCGCATGATCAGTCCTGCATTCAATAGAGCAGCCGATGGGTTTCGGCCTGGTCATCACCTAAATCAAGTCATCGCTGAACACAATAAAACTGCATGTGAGCAATGGCATTCTTGTATCAACACTGTGTCACAACACTCCTAACGAAGCCTTGTGGCCGGACATGGGCAAAAATGGCAGTCTTTTTAAAATTAGAAACTGTCACCGGTTTTGAAACCTCCGCTGCCAAAGCTTTTGCCGGTCTTGAACCCTCCTTTGAAAGGATCTTTTCCTTTTGAGCGGCGGCTAAAGTCGCCACCGAATCCACCCATGGATTTTGGAAGCCCGGACCCGCCTGGAAAGGCAACGCGACGACCGCGTGGCTTGCGGCGCTTGTGCGAGCGCTCAGCCCTGGACCAGTAGTCCGCGCCGGTTATGGCACCTTTGACTAACTCACCCAGCAAAACCGTTGTCAGCTTGTCATCGGAAAAAGTGGATTCCCAGCTACCATAGCCCTTCGAGCGAAACCGTTTGATGACGTCGGAGAGCTCGGCCCGGCGACGGCTGATGTCGCGTTGCAGCTCCCGGTCCTGCCGGATTTCACGGGTGACCTGTTCAATCCTGTCTTTCAGATCTTCGATACGCTGAACAATTTTTTCATCCTCAGGCGAGGGTGTTGCAATTGCGGCCCGCCAAAGGTCGTTCAGGTCATCGGCCTGAAGTGAGACAGACAAGTGTTCTTCGGCCTTCTGAAAATCCGCGTCTTCGCCGCTGGAAAACTCAGTCAGCGCAGCTGACAGTGTTTCGATCTGACGATCCAGTTTGTCGAGCTGAACGTCGATCCGGTCAATGTCCTCACTTTGGGTCTCGATGGCCCCGACCAGATCTGTTCCGGCTGCATCTGTCATGGCATTGCGGCTCATATCCGCAAGTTTGGCCTGCTCTCTAACGGCAATTTCGGCGCAGTGTTCCGCATGGCGGGCCATACGCTCTGGGATGCCGGTCAGCATTGCGTAATTGGCTCGCGCTCCGTCAAACTTGATCAGCCTGGCGACCCATCGATCCAGCGAACGCACGAGACCACGGTGGTTATAGTCCGGGGTTCCGAAGCCGCGCTGCCAAAGGTAGATGAACAGCGGATCGTCTTCATAGGCCTTGCCCTTCTGCTCACGATCCGCTTTGGAAGTGTCAGCCTTTGACGCTGCAGCTTCCGCGGTCGCCTCTGCGGTTTCAGCTTTTTCACGCTGGGCAAGATAGGTCTTGTCGTTTTCCAGGCGGCCGTCGATGGCTTCCATCAGTTCGTCCATCTGGCTTTCCGCCGCATCCCGGGCATCGTCCAGTTCCAAGCGTTCCTTTTGAAGCTGGCCGCGCTCTGCTTCGCAGCTGCGGAGCTGATCGGTCAGAACCTTGTAGTCGACGTTTCGCTTGTCCAAAAGGCGACGGGCTTCACGGGCAGCGCTGTCGAGGCGGGTGTTCAGCGCACCTGCCGCATCTGCATCCATTCGAAAACGCGCCAGGTCGCGGTAAGCCTCGCTCTGACGCTCTTGCAGATCTGTCAGGGCACGGGTTGCGCGCTCTATCCGCTTGGTGAGTTCAGCTTCTTCACGACGCAAATCAGCAAGCGATTGCTCAATCGTTCCCAGGGTCTGACGTCCTGTCAGCATACGCTTGTCCCCATCAACTTCCGATTGGCCGCTACCATTGGGTGATTGCTCCGTCCAGCACGCCGCTGCGCCACTTGATATTCAGTTCACCGCGGCGCTTTTCGCCAAGCTTGCCGTTTTGGACAATGCCATCTTCCAGCTTGTCCTGCCGCACAGCGTCATAAATGTTCTGCGATACCCGCTGTCCCCATTTGTCGACTGAAATCGCTTCGCTGTTTTCTTCTGATAAAATGCTGCGGTTGATGATGTTTCCGTCCGGGTCGATTGCTTCCACGACAATATAGTAGTTTTCGCTATCCGGATTGGTTTCCGGAATACGGGTGATACCTGTCGGCACGCCCTGACGTGAAATGATCCGGACTTCAAAGACTTCCTGCAGATTGGCTGCCAGTTGACGCAAGTCGCCCTCGGCCTTGAAGGCGGCATCGTTTTTGCCATCCGACAGAGCCAGACGGCCATCTTCGGCAATGCGGGCCGCTTCTGCTTCGATGTCGGCATTTTCAGTCAACGCATCAACGCGGCTGACCAGTTCGGAATATGTTTGGGGAAGGGCGTCAATGCGAGCCAGCAGATCCGCTTCTGCGCGTTGTTCAGGCAACTTGACCAGAAAATACCAGGCTGCAATCGCAATGACCAGAACAGCAAAGACCCCGGCCATCCATTTCGACCAGGTGCTGCGGGAAATATAGATCATCGCCAGAGTACGCGAAAAACCTGCAGCCGGAGGTGAATAGACAAAACGGTCGCGTTTGAGGTCCTCGACACCCTTCTTGAGAATATGGTCCGGAACGTCGATCCCCTGAGCTGCATAGACCTTACGCAGCCGGTCGACCATAGCGGTGTCGCGTTCATCCGTCTTCAGTTCGCGGGCCACCTGACCTTCTTCATGCCGAAGCGTGTCGACCACGTCCATCGCCATCATCAGATCGTCGAGCGGAGCCTCGGATTTGCCTGCCATACGATTAAATCTTCTTGCGTTGGGCAGGCCGGTTCACCGGCCTGCCGATGCCTTGTGTGTTAAAGTCCCTGGCCCTGAGCCGTCAGTTTGGCGAGCCGCCTTTTGCCGTCTTCGACGGCATTGCGGATTTCTTCGGAGTTCTTGGTCGACATATCACGCATTTCCGTAATGATTTCACGTGACTGGACCTGGAAGTTCACAACCGAGTCCACCAGCTTTTTGACAGAAGCAGCGGCGACGGTCGGGCCGTAACCGGCTTTCAAGGCTTCCTTTTGAACCGCGTCGCCAATCTCTGCCAGCGTCTCAAGGCTCTTGTTGATGCCGTCCTTCATGGCGTTCAGCGTTTCGGTGGATTCATGCAGGCCTTGCAGGCCCGTAAAGGAAGCGTTGAGAGCGGTCAGAACAGACTCATTGGTCGAAAAGAAGCTGACCGACTGGGCATATACGCGCTCCTTGGCGTTTGTAGTCTGCACCAATCGAGCCATAATGACTTCGGACGTATTGTAACCGATCGTCAGATTGTCGGAGAGATCCTTGGCAATCTGGTATCTCTTTTCTTCGTCCTGCATCTCGCGCAGTTTTTCGTCACGCGCAAGTTCAAGCCGGGCTTTCTGGGCCGGGTCGTCCCCGGTATAGGCTTCCACTTCACTGGAAGACCATTCAAGCGCTGATTTGGCGGCCGACAGTTTTTCAGTTGCCATGTTCAGCAACTCGAGCGCCGTAACCTCTGCCTGCTTCAGTGCTCCGCGGAAATCACGGTAGGCTTCAAGGATGACCTGTTCGCGATCGATCTGGTCCTTGGTCGCACTGGCCACCTCCTTGTAGGTTCCACGAATGTCGGTGAATCGGTCCGAAATAGTGCCGCGCCGCATGTCACGCCATTTGTTGGAAAGATTTTCAGTGAAGGAAATTTTGCCGTCCGCGAGCTGGTCAACCAGCGTCTTGGCATCGTCGCGGATCGAGTTGAAGGCCTCGGTGATCTCCTCATAACGTTCACCGATGTCCATCTGTTGCACCTGGTTGCGGACCACTTCGTTGAAGTTGGAGGCCTGACCGAGAGTGCGTGAAATAATCAGTACCTTGTCCGGCGACAGGTCGGAGATCTGCTCAAGCAGGGCATTGATCGGTGCATCCCTTTCGGTTTCCGGTGAGATGCCGATATCGCGCAATGTGGAAAGAGCGCGATCCAGATATTGAAGGGGGAAAACCCGCCGGCCGGCGCCGCTGCATTTTCCGGAGTTTCAGGTGCTGCCGCGTCTGTCATGTTTGACCTCCTCGAAGGACGGCGTCGATTTTTGTGGTCCAGCGCCGCTTCGTCCTGTTTACGTCGTAAAGGGCCATGTTAGGGCAGGCTTACGCCGCTCTGTCAACGGGTTGGCAAGGGAAACTGGCCAAGTTCATTCGTCGAGCCGGACCCGTTTGATCCTTTCCATAGGCGGCTTTTGCGACAAGTATGTTTCGAAGACCAGAGTTCCTGCATTTTGCCCTTGTGACCTTCGTGACCTTGCGCTCATGGCTTTGCCACAGAAGAATGCATTAACAAGTGGTCAGGAAAGACTTTCGGTCTTGATCGGAACAGGCACGCGTTGGCATGGCAAAGTGATGAAACAGATAAAAATTTTTGGTTTCTCGCTGCTGGTTGCCTTGCTGCTGGCACTGCAATTGTCGGTGGGTGCCAGTTATGCCCAGGAAGCCGGTAGCGACCCGGTGCCAGCTGCCCCCCGGTTCTCGATCTCTTCGAGCGTGCGTCAAATGCCCTGGAGCAAGGCACAGTCTCGACCGGAACGCTTGAGCTATTGCGTCAACAACTTGTCGAGGTGCGCGACAGAAACTCTCGAGTGGTTGAAACGGGCAGCATAGATGCGCAAACACTTGCCGCCCAGCTGAGGGCACTGGGATCGCCACCTTCGGGTGGGCAGGATGAACCTGAGGAGATTGCCGAGCGGCGCAAGGAGCTGACGGATGCGCTGGCCGAAGCCAATGCACCGATCCGCGAAGCAAGGGAAATCACGAACCTTGCCAATGTGCTCATTCGGGAGGTCGATCGGCAGATCAGGTCGATGAAGATCGACAGCCTGCTGACCCGGTATCCGTCGCCGCTCGTACCGGCGACATGGACCAGTGGTTTTCAGGAAATCAACCAATTCTGGAGACGGCTGCAGCGCGACATACAAGGGGAACTGGAACGCCCCAGCGTATCGAAAGCGCTCGGACAAACCGTGCCGACGTCTTTGGCGCTTATCGCCTTCGGCATATTTTTCATTGTCGTTGGGCGAATGCCCATCCATCGGTTGCTATTGAAGCTGAGTGAGCGCCAGGAACGCGGTGGCCGCTCGCTTGCACTTGCTGTGATCTATAATCTCAGTTTCCTGGTTTTACCGGCAATCGGCGCCTTGTCGATCCTCCTCGTCATACCGGTTCTGGACATTTATCCCAACAGCGCCCGAATTGCGCTCACGGCAGCGCCGATCGTGGCGCTTTTCATGGTGATCGCCAACTGGCTGGGGCACACGCTGTTTGCGCCAGGTCTGACCCGCTGGCGCTTGTTGGAGCTCGAGGACCGCGAGGCAAAGCTGGGCCTGCGGCTTTGCCAGGGGCTCGGTGCCTTCATGATGGTCGAAGTCGCTCTGGAAACGCTGCAGCTTGACAATGCTTTCGGCGACAGCGCGATCTCGGTGTTGTCGGTGCCGCTTATTGCAACCGCAGCCGTATTGTTGTGGGCATTGGCGGGGATCATCAGAAACAAAGGTGCGGATGCGTCCGACCAAACGCAAGAGACTGCCGAACCTGACGAAGATGAGGAAATCGAAGAAGCTTCGGTCAAACCGCAAGAATCCGGTTTTCTGTTGTTTCTTTCCCTCTTGATGAAGGCGTCTGCGTTCCTGGCAGTCAGTGTGACCCTCGTCGGTTATGTGGAACTGGCAAGGGCTGCCATCATTCCGATGATCATGACGGTCGCGCAGCTGGGGTTGGGCTTCATGCTCTACCACCTGGCACAGCTTCTGGTGAAAACCGCGACCGACCGGGAAGACACGGCTCCAACACCAATTCTGGTGACCATAGGACTGATTGTTCCACTTGTGGCGATCTTTACGCCGCTCATCGCACTGACATGGGGCGCAAGGGCAACGGATATCGCAGATGCTTGGCGATTGCTGATCGGGGGTGTTCAGTTCGGGGATATCCGCTTGTCACTGGATTCTCTGATCGTTCTTGGGGTTGTCTTCGCAATCGGCGTGCTGATCACACGTTGGCTGAAGAACCTGCTGAGGACATCGGTTCTGCCGCAAACTCGCATGGATGTCGGTGCGCAGACGGCCATCGTGACCGGGACCGGATATGTCGGGTTGACGCTTGCGATTCTGGTGGCGGTTTCAACCGCTGGATTGAACCTTTCCAGCCTTGCCGTCGTGGCTGGGGCACTCTCGGTTGGTATCGGGTTCGGGCTGCAAACCATTGTCTCGAATTTCGTCTCAGGCATCATCTTGCTGATAGAGCGGCCGATCAAGGAAGGGGACTGGATCGAGGTTTCCGGTCATATGGGCTATGTCCGCGACATTTCCGTTCGCTCGACCAGGATAGAAACCTTCGATCGGCATGATGTCATCATTCCAAATTCGGATCTGATTGCCGGCACGGTCAAGAATATGACCTTGAGCAACAAGTCCGGCCGATTGATGCTTCCAATCAGGGTTGCATTCGGCAGTGACCTGGAGAGGGTGAAGGCCATTTTGATCGAAGCGGCCCGTGGACACTACACCGTTGCGCGCTATCCGGTGCCGTTTGTCCTCTTCATGGGGGTTGGCGAGAATGCTTTGAACTTTGAACTCAGGTGCTATCTGAAAGACGTCAATAATATTTTGACGACGCAGTCGGATCTCTTTTTCGCCATCTACAATGAATTCGGCAAATCAGGGATTGAAATCCCGATCCCCCAGCGTGATCTGCATATCAAGGATATCGACAAGGTGTTGAGTGCCCTGGATGGAAAAGCAAAAGCTGATCCATCCCCGGCATCCTGACCTTCTAGACAAGTTCAGCCGCGATACGGGCTGCCAGGCGGGCGTTGTTGCGTACAAGTGCGATATTCGTGTCGAGGCTGCGTCCAGCCGTCAGGTCGAGAATTGCGCCCAAAACGAAAGGCGTGACGTCCTTTCCAGTTACATTCCGGGCCTCAGCCTGCCGGATAGCCTCGTCAATATGGCCGGCCATCTCGGATCCGGGTATTTCATCTGCCAAAGGCACCGGATTGGCAATCAGGACACCACCATGATCTGGAAAGTTTTGCCGCATTTTCAAAAGGTTTCCGATCTCAGCGGCCGAATTGAGTGTGTAGGGCGCCTGGAGACCACTGATCCTGGACCAGAATGCCGGCAGTTCCCTAGTGCCAAAAGCGATAACCGGGACCCCCTTGGTCTCCAGCACTTCCAGCGTCTTGGGAATATCCAGCAGCGCCTTTGCGCCTGCTGAAACAACGCAGACTGGTGTTCGTCCAAGCTCGTCGAGATCCGCAGACACGTCGAACGTTGTCTCCGCGCCCTTGTGAACACCGCCAATGCCGCCGGTCGCAAACACTTTCAGCCCGGCAACATGCGCTGCCATCATCGTGGCGGCAACGGTGGTGGCGCCGTAGCAGCCGGTGCTGAGCGCAAAAGTGAGGTCGGCGCGTGAGCACTTCATAACGTCTTCAGCTTGAGCCAGGCGATCCAGGTCGCTGTCGGACAGGCCGATCATGATCTTGCCGTCCATCAGTGCGATGGTGGCTGGGACTGCGCCTTCGGCACGAATGTCAGCTTCGACCAGCCGGGCTGTTTCGACATTCTTCGGAAAGGGCATCCCGTGCGTGATAATCGTGGATTCCAGCGCAACGATCGGTTTTTCGCTGGCAAGTGCATCGCGGACCTCTGCGTTGTAGACAAGCAGGTCTTTGACTGAAGTGCTGAGGTTTGGGCGTGTCACGGAAGAGGCCTCTTATTGTTTCCACGGGCGCAGAGCCCTTTTATCGTTTGACGCTCTTATAAGCTCGCACCGAGAACTCGCCAAGTGATTGGTTTGTCCGTTTGGTCAAAAAGCGGTCAAAGCTTCCCAGGAAAGTGTTTCAGCCAATGCGCCCGTGCTGGCAAGGGTCAGGGCCGCTGCCCTCAGGCCGAACCTCACCGCCTCTTCAAGAGCGTACCCCTTGGAAACTGCTGCGAGGCTGCCCGCCGTCAATGCATCACCTGCGCCGGTCACGTCGACGACATCCGTATTTTCCGGTGTAAGTCTGGTGATCAAACCCTTGTTTGAAACGATTATGCCGGAAGGTCCGTCTGTCAGAACGAAGGCTTTCAAACCTGCGTCGACGAGGGCGGAAGAAATTTCATCTGGGCCCGCTGAAGCTGGCAATCCGGTCAACGCGGCGGCCTCTCCGCGATTGAGATAGAGGCAGTCAAGGCGAGAGAGCAGGGGTTTCAATCGCCGGGACTTGGCATCCGAAACCGCATTGGCCATCAGCCTTCCAGTCTGGATTTGCGACGCCAGGCCCTCAAGCATCGGGGCTGGCAGGTTCGCGTCGACAAACCAGATTGTCTTTTCGTCTGCAGTTGCAGACAAGCGGTCAACGATGTCTGAGAAAAGGTCGGCAGGCGCTTCGGAGAGGATGCGGTCATCGACGCAGGCGGCTTTCAGCGAACCGTCCGGATCATGTAACGCCAGATACTGTCCGGTTGAAAAACCCGATCTGGTGACGGTGAAGTGTTCGATCCCTTCTTCACCCAATTGCTCTTTGAGGATCTGCGCAGCAGCGTCGTCTCCAACTGTCCCGATGAGCTTGGTTTGAACACCCAGCCTTGAAAGGTTACGAGAGACATTCGTCGCCACTCCGCCTGGTTTTGCGTGGAAGCGCGCCGGCGTGGACGTCTCGGGCCGGATCACTTCAGCTCCATGCGCAATCGTATCATAGTGAATTGCACCAAGTGCAATAACAGGACTTTCGAAGGACGGGGACACGCCTGATTACTTCTCCAGAGCTCGATCGGTAGTGGCGGACGTTGAGACACAGGACAAGCGGGCTAACAGATCGAACCTGATGCGGCAACTCCTTGCCGATGGCCGGTTGATTCTCCAGGCATATAGAATCACAGGTGTCGCAAATGAAATAGTTACGCAGCGTTAGCTCCAAACGTTCTACAGAGAACATACTGGAAACAAACAAGCATTTCCGTTTTAATACCAATCGGTTTCGCCGACTTGTCAAATGAGAACAAAAAGTGTACAAAGCTCTCATTGAAACAGCGCGTCCATCGTGGAATAAGGAGCGTAAGCCATGTCACAAAGTACACTTCGTCTCGTAGAAAGCAGCCAGATGGATAAGACAAAAGCGCTTGATGCAGCGCTGAGCCAGATCGAAAGAGCCTTCGGTAAGGGATCCATCATGCGTATGGGTCAGAGGGACGCAGTGGAGATACAGTCTGTCTCAACCGGATCGCTCGGTTTGGATATCGCGCTGGGTATCGGTGGGCTGCCGCGCGGACGTATCGTTGAGATCTACGGTCCGGAATCGTCAGGTAAGACCACACTGGCACTTCATACTGTTGCCGAAGCTCAGAAGAGCGGTGGTATTTGCGCCTTCGTTGATGCGGAGCATGCTCTTGATCCTTTGTATGCCAGAAAGCTCGGTGTCGACATCGACAATCTGCTGATTTCCCAGCCGGATGCGGGTGAACAGGCGCTTGAGATCTGCGACACGCTTGTGCGCTCAGGGGCAATTGATGTTCTGGTTATCGATTCCGTTGCGGCCCTGACCCCTAAGGCGGAGTTGGAAGGGGAGATGGGTGACAGTCTGCCGGGCATGCAAGCGCGCTTGATGAGCCAGGCGCTCCGTAAGCTGACCGCGTCGATTTCCAAGTCGAACTGCATGGTTATCTTCATCAACCAGATCCGGATGAAGATCGGTGTCATGTTCGGCTCGCCCGAGACGACGACGGGCGGTAATGCTCTGAAATTCTATGCTTCGGTTCGCCTTGATATCCGCCGCATCGGCGCGATCAAGGATCGGGATGAGGTGGTCGGAAACCAGACGCGCGTCAAGGTGGTCAAGAACAAGCTTGCGCCTCCTTTCCGGCAGGTTGAATTCGATATCGTTTATGGCGAAGGGGTTTCCAAAACCGGCGAACTGATCGATCTTGGTGTCAAAGGCAATATTGTCGAAAAGTCCGGTGCCTGGTTTTCCTATAACAGCCAGCGGCTCGGCCAGGGCCGTGAAAATGCCAAACAGTTTCTGAGGGACAATCCGGAAATTGCTGAAGAGATTGAATTGGCCATTCGCCAGAATGCAGGTCTTATCGCTGAAGCAATCATCGACCCTGAACGCGGCGCAGAAGAAGACGAGGATTGAGATCTTTCTCCTCTCATCCCTGACGTCTGTTCGCAGACGCGATCTTGTCTGATAAGCAAAATTTTGAACCCCTCCTTGCCGATCAAGGAGGGGTTTTGTCTTTTCATCTTTGAAGTCGCCTGCGGGTCTGTCTGAAAATGCCGGCGGCAACGGGCAAATCCGCAGTTTCTCTGAGCGAGCTTCTTCGCAACTGCTGGACAGGTTTGTAGGTCAAAGTTAAAAGGCTCTTCCGGCCGGTATCCCAATCTGGGGACCTGCGATATCAGAAAGCCAATTAACTGGCCCGCATCTTCGGGCTCAGACCGATGTGAGACCCGAATGACCGGCGTAAACGAAATTCGCACCGCCTTCCTGGACTATTTCAAGAAGAACGATCACGAGGTGGTCGATTCCGGTCCGCTGGTACCGCGGAACGATCCGACTTTGATGTTTGCGAACGCGGGAATGAACCAGTTCAAGAACGTTTTCACCGGTCTTGAAAAGCGCGATTATCAACGGGCGGTGACATCCCAGAAGTGTGTGCGTGCAGGCGGGAAGCACAACGACCTCGACAATGTCGGGTATACGGCGCGCCACCATACGTTTTTCGAAATGCTCGGAAACTTCTCCTTTGGTGATTACTTCAAGGACCGGGCAATTGAACTTGCATGGAACCTGATCACCAAGGAGTACGGTCTGCCGGCGGACAAGCTGTTGGTGACGGTCTATGCCGAGGACGATCAGGCATTTGATCTTTGGAAGAAGATTGCCGGGCTTGGCGAAGACAAGATTATCCGCATCCCGACTTCGGACAATTTCTGGTCCATGGGCGATACCGGTCCGTGCGGCCCGTGCTCAGAAATCTTCTACGACCATGGTGACCATGTTTGGGGCGGCCCTCCAGGCACGCCTGAGGAAGATGGCGACAGGTTCATTGAGATCTGGAACCTGGTCTTCATGCAATATGAACAGACGCCTGAAAAGCGTCTCGACCTGCCGCGCCCGTCGATCGACACCGGAATGGGGATCGAACGCATTGCGGCTGTCATGCAGGGCGTTCACAACAACTATGATATCGATCTCTTCAGGGCATTGATTGCCGCCTCGGAAAACGCGACCGGTGTTGATGCGGAAGGGGACGCGCTAGGCAGTCACAGGGTGATCGCCGACCATCTTCGCTCAACCAGCTTCCTGATCGCAGATGGTGTTCTGCCATCCAATGAAGGCCGCGGTTATGTGCTGCGCCGGATCATGCGCCGCGGAATGCGCCATGCCCATCTACTGGGCGCAAGCGAACCGCTTATGCATAAGCTTGTGCCCGCTCTTGTTCGTGAAATGGGCCGGGCCTACCCGGAGCTTGGCCGGGCAGAAGACCTGATCACGGAAACGCTGAAGCTTGAAGAGACCCGTTTCCGCAAAACGCTTGAGCGAGGCCTTGGCCTGCTCGACAGCGCCACGCAGGATCTGTCGGCTGGTGGTCGGCTAGACGGGGAAACAGCATTCAAACTCTATGACACTTACGGTTTTCCGCTAGATCTTACCCAGGACGCCCTGCGCGCCAGAGATATATCCGTCGATACGGACGCGTTCGACACGGCCATGGAGCGCCAAAAGGCCGAAGCTCGGGCTGCCTGGTCAGGTGCCGGCGGCGCGGCGACCGAGACGATCTGGTTTGCCATGAAGGAAAAATACGGTGCGACCGACTTTTTGGGCTATGAAACCGAGATTGCCGAAGGTGTCGTTGCGGGCCTTGCGTCTGAGGATGCAGAGGTTGCTGAACTGACCGCAGGCCAGAATGGTTTCATGGTGCTGAACCAGACACCGTTTTACGGCGAGAGTGGTGGTCAGGTCGGTGACACCGGCGTGGTGCAGACGAATGGCGTAACGGCAATTGTCACGAACACCCAGAAAAAGGCCGATGGCCTGTTTGTTCATTCCGTGACAGTGGAAGAAGGGACCCTGGTGCCCGGTCTTGCGCTTGAGTTGAAGGTGGATCACGGTCGGCGCACAGGGATCCGGGCCAACCACTCGGCAACGCACCTGGTCCATGAAGCGCTGCGAGAAGTCCTGGGAAACCACGTCGCACAGAAAGGCTCATTGGTCACATCGGAACGGCTTCGATTTGATTTCTCTCATCCAAAGCCCATGAGCGAAGAGGAACTCTCAACTGTCGAGACCTATGCCAACGAGATCGTGCTTCAAAACGCTTCGGTAGACACAAGGCTGATGGCAGTCGATGACGCGATCGAGGCAGGTGCCATGGCCCTGTTTGGTGAAAAATACGGCGAAGAAGTACGCGTTGTTTCCATGGGGACCGCCTTGCATGGTGCCAAGGAAGGTAAACCCTATTCGCTTGAATTGTGCGGTGGGACGCATGTGAAACGCACAGGCGATATCGGTCTGGTCACGCTCGTCTCCGAAGGTGCAGTTGCAGCGGGTGTTCGCCGGATCGAGGCGCTGACCGGTGCTGAGGCAAGGACTTATCTGGATGCGCAGGACAAGCGCCTGCGGGAGGTCGCCGGTATCCTGAAGACTGCTGTTGATGACGTGCCCGGCCGTGTTGCTCAGCTCGTGGAGGAGCGTCGGCGGCTGGAAAAGGAACTGGCCGATGCCAAGAAGAAACTTGCCATGGGCGGCGGTGGTTCGGAAGCAGCACCGGTCAAGGATGCTGGTTCCTACAAACTGATGGCCCGCACGGTTGAAGGCATTAACCCCAAGGATCTGAAGGGCATGGCGGATGATGCCAAGGCTCAGCTGGGTTCAGGGGTCGTTGTCCTGATCAACGTGGCCGACGATGGCAAGGCTGCGATTGTCACAGCGGTTACAAAAGACCTGACCGACAAGGTTAGTGCTGTCGACCTGGTGAGGCTCGGATCAGAAGCGCTTGGCGGGCGTGGTGGCGGTGGACGGCCCGATATGGCACAGGCCGGCGGGCCCGATGGTTCGAAGGCGGAAAGCGCAATTGGGGCGATTGAAAGCCACTTGTCGGCTCTGTAGCAGAAGCCAAAACAACTGCATAAAATGAAAAAGCGTGCCAATGGGCACGCTTTTTTCATGAGATAATGTCTTCAGGTGGGTTTAGATCAGTGAACCATTGCAACGGCTGCAAGAGAGGCGGCTGCCAGCAGAGTGGATACCAGAAGCATTTTCAGTACGACATGGTGCGGTGAGGTCTCCGCAGCTCTGACCTTGTCAGTCTCGATACTCATGTTTGTCTCCTTTTTGAGCGTTTTGCTTACCCTTCTAAAGATGGGGGCTGCGACAAATTTGCCCAATCACGTTGATGCCACTTTGGCTCACGGCTTCGCGTAGTCTTCGTGAAGTGGTCGGGGAGCAATCAGCTGAGCAAGCAAGAGCGCTTTGTCTGAACCCATTCTTCGGCTATTCCTCTTTCAGTACCGCAAAAGACACCGGAGTACGCGGGTGACGCGCCACGAATTCAAGCGAGCACTCTATGAAGTGCTTGAAGACACAGGCAAACGAAAGCTTGCGGCTCGCTCCTTGCGCCATTTTCTGGTTTTCCTGATCATCTTAAATATTGCATTGGCCGTATTCGAAACCGTGCCGGACGTAAGACTGGCCTTCGGAGAACATCTGCGTTTTCTTCAACTCGGCAGCGGCTTTGTCTTTCTGGTTGAATACATCTTGCGTCTCTATGTGGCCGATCTGCATCCGCCGCTGCGCCGCTACGGACCGATCCAGGCACGTCTTCGCTATGCAGTCCATCCCGATGCGCTTGTAGACCTGATTGGTGCATTGCCGCTTTTGTTTGTGCTGTTCTTGCCAAACCAGGCAGTGGTGGTGGTCATCATCCTGCGCCTGCTAAGGTTCCTCAAACTGGCGCGCTATTCGCCCGCGCTCAGATCGCTCATCTCTGCTGTTGCCAATGAACGCCGTGCATTGCTCGGCTCAACCATGATCATCATGGGTGTCATTCTGCTTGCGGCGACCACCATGTACCTGATCGAGCATGACGATCAGCCGGAGAAATTCCGCAGCATTCTTCACGGCATGTATTGGGCCATCACCACCGTCACCACAGTTGGTTATGGCGATGTTGTACCTGTCAGCAATCTTGGAAAGATGGTCGGCAGTTTCGTCATGCTGCTCGGTTACGGTCTCATAGCCTTGCCGGTTGGCATCATTGCGTCAGCTTTTGCAAGGGAAATACACAGCCGGGATTTCGTCGTCACCTGGTCCATGGTGGCCCGCGTACCTCTGTTTGAAGACCTCAAGGCAACGGAAATTGCGGAGGTTTCCAAGCTTCTTCAGGCTCAAAGCGTACGCAAGGGCATGACCATTGCCGATCGGGGTGACGTTGCCGACAGGATGTATTTCATTTCCGATGGCGAGGTGGAAATCAAGCTGCCGCACGACACGGTATACCTTGGCGAAGGCAGCTTCTTCGGTGAACTCGCGCTAATCAATCAGACCCGGCGAACGGCTACGGTTTCAGCCTACAGCGATTGTCAGCTGCTTGTGCTGGAAGCTGAAGCGCTGAGACAGCTCATGGACCGGGATGAAGCGCTTGCCAAGAAGATCATGGACGAAGCGCGAGAACGGGCACTCGCCGGCAAAAAGGTTCTGGGAGAGCTCGCCGAGGAAGAGCTTCAGCAAGCAGGCGTCTTTGCCGCAGGCGAGGATGCGCGAACAGAATCGGAGCCGGAGCTCTTTTCAAAAGATCAAACAGGACAAGACAAGGATCCGGCCTAGTAGGGGGCCAGTCCCTGGGGCAGGCGGGCATAGAGCGGGTCGCCGTGCCAGAACGCGTCCGTTGGACCGACAGCAAAGTCGATCAGGTTCCAGCGATTGTACTGAAAACGGAGCAGGGCGAAGGTGGCGAGGCCGTCCATGTATTCAGCCTGCTGCGCATATGTGGTGCTTCTCAGATCGATGACACCGCCGCCCGGTCTTTGCGGGCTGACCTGAACAAATGCCCAGCCGTTGCCGGCACGCATCCAGTCGACCACAAACTCCACTGGCGGCCCGACCCGGGCTTCCAGCATCGGACGCACTGCATTGAGAATTTCGCCGCGTTCAGGTGTGCCACGGGCAGGTTCGTAAACGGACTGGGCCGCCGCTTGAATGCCAAGGCAAACCAGAAGAACAAGACATGCGGAAATCGTCGTAACCAATTGCTTTGATTTTGAAAAAGAGATTTCTTGAGAAATTGATTCAAGCACGGCAGTCTCCGTTTAGACAGAAGTTCAGAAAGCAGGCGAGACGCTACCATGAAAACCATCGGTTTGCTCGGTGGAATGAGCTGGGAAAGCACATCCATCTATTATCAGTTGCTCAATCGCTTGACGCGTGAACGACTGGGTGGTCTGCATTCCGCTAAATGCCTGCTTTGGTCGTTTGATTTTGCAGAGATTGAAGCTGCACAAGCGAGTGGCAATTGGCAACTGGCGACACAAATGTTGATTGCCGCGGCTGAACGTCTCGAAAGAGGCGGTGCGGACTGCCTGGTCATCTGTACCAACACGATGCACAAAATGGCCGGTGACATTCAAATTGCCAGTGTCTTGCCGCTCATCCACATTGCAGATGCAACGGCGCCGGCCATAACACAAGCGGGGTGCCGGGCACCGCTTCTTCTGGCGACCGGCTACACGATGGAGCAGGACTTTTACAAGGGCCACCTTCGAGATCGCCACGGCATCGATGTGCGCATTCCGGAACCGGACGACAGGGCTGAGGTTCACCGGATTATCTATGAGGAACTGTGCCGGGGAGAAGTCTGGGCCGATTCCAAGCAGACCTTTTTGGATATCGTTGAAAAAGAAGTCAGCGGTGGGGCCGATGCAGTCATATTCGGCTGTACGGAAATCGGACTGCTGTTAAAACCGGAGGACTTTTCCATTCCGGCCTTTGATACGACCGTGCTTCACGCCAGGGCTGCGCTCGATTTCGCGCTGTCTTGAACGGCTTGAGATCAACGGTCTGGACAGCTTGGAGATCTGGAACGGTGGTCTCCGCCGTTTGGCTCGCAGTCTACTTTATCAATCTGGCGGAACAGGCGCGGTCGCCTGAAAACTCGCTCTGGATTTGAACAACGACAGCCAAGCCGCCAGTCGGGGTGTGCCCTTTAGAAGCAGTTCTCCTTCTTCTGCGATCTCAAATAGAGACAGCATTGGGGCGGCATGACAGTCGGCGAGGCTTGGGAGATCACCAAGAAGGAACGGGTCCCCTTCAAAAAGCGTTTCAAGGGCGGCGAGCACAGTGCGGGCCGGACCAAGCGCCGACGCGATTTTGACCTCGTCAGCCGGGGCCCCCTCGCGTGTCTTGACCACCCGTTCTACGTAAATGTCCCAGACCAGCGTCCGATAGGCATAGGCATCCAGGATAGACTGGATCTGCGCCATCCTGGCCCGGAGCTTTGGGGTCGCGGGTTGCAGGGCAGGGCCGCCGAAAGCCTCGTCCACATAGCGCAGGATAGCGGGTGTCTCATAGAGATGAAAATCACCGTGCTTCAACAGGGGGATTTTACCGAACGGGTGCAGTGTCTGATACGCCGACGATGGCCCTTCAGGGGCAAAGATATCGATGGGTGTCAGGTCGTAGGACACGCCCTTTTCCTCAAGTGCCAACCGGGCCGACCGGACATAAACGGAATAGTCTGCCCCCAAGAGTTCAATCATGATGTTCCTCCGCTCAGCCGGTCGAGCCTCAGCCTGTGACGTGGGTCGGTCAGCCGCCAAATACTGCCAAATGTTGCCCCAAGTACGCCGAGGCCGGTTGCTCCTCCCAATAAAAACATAATCAGCAGCTGGTATTTTACTGCTTCCTGCGGATCGACACCCGAAAGGATCTGACCTGTCATCATTCCAGGAAGGGACACAATGCCCGTCGCCGCCATAGCGTTGATGATAGGAGTGAAACCCGACCGAAGGGCCTGCCTGGCGAAAGGGCGTGTCGCTTCCCAGCGGGTGCGACCGAGAAGAAGCTGAGCCTCAACTTCACTCTTGCCTTTGGCCAGCGCTGTATGAAGCGTATCAAGGCCCAGGCTGACGCCTGTCATCGTGTTTCCGAGGATCATGCCGAAAAGGGGGAGCGCATATTGCGGTTGCCAAACAGGGTCAGGACGGATCTGCCCGGCGAGACCGTAAAGCGTAACAAGTGCGCCTGATATCAGCATTGCACCGGCCCCAAGACCTGGGCCCCAAAAACCCTTGAGGCGACGGTCCTGACGGACCCAAATCTCACGCCCTGCAAAGACGCCCATGACAGCCGCCGCCAGCACTGTCCAGTACAACGATCCGGCAAAGAAGATCAGCTTCAACACCAGCCCGACCAGGATCAGCTGAACGGTCATGCGCAATGCCGACACGATCAGAGTGCGTGTCAGTCCCAAATTGAGGAGTATGGAAAGGACCGCATTCAGCAGCAGGAAAACGGAAGCGGCAACAATATCCCAATAGCTTAGAACCTGATAAGCGCTCATGAGGCTGCCTCGTGCAGGTCGTGTTCCCGCAATTTTCCGCTCGCCATTTGAAAGCAGCTGGCCTTGAGACGGACCGGTTGCTCCGGGTCATGCGTGACAAGCAAGATGGCGCATCCGGTTGCGATCCTTTCTTTAAGGAGCAGTTCCACTTTGGCAACGGACGGCGGGTCCAGAGCCGAAGTTGGTTCGTCAAGCAGAAGGACTTCCGGATCAAGCTGCAAAGCTCTAACGAGAGCAAGGCGCTGACGTTCCCCTGTCGACAATCTGGAAACCTCCCAGCCTGAAGCCTCCTCCATACCGACCGCTGCAAGCAGCTCGACAAGGTCCGAGGTGGGCCGAAAATGATCCTCCACGCGTTCCGACCACCAGCCACTTTCCGCTGGTACATAAGACACATTGCGCCGCCAATCGGGTGCAGGGAAGGTATTGCGATCTCTTCCGTTCAGCGTGATTGTGCCGCTGTTTTCATCAAGATCGACAATCGCTCTGAGAAAGAGAGATTTTCCGGCACCGGACGGACCGGAAATGGCGGTACAGCTGCCAACTTCCAACGTGAGGTCGATTGGGCCAATCAGAGATGTCTTCAGCTCGTCAATGATCAGCACCAGATACGTCCTCTCCTGAGTGCACAGCCTATCCCGGGTGGTGGAGAGGAGCAATCGGACACACTGCGTTTCAACAGACCGGGATGGCGTGCGCGGAGAGATACAAGACTTTAAAATTGGCAGCTTTCGATTGGAGGCAATTCCCGCTGGTGTGAAGGAAAGCTGCTGCTATGCTCCGGCCGAGAAGACCGAACCGCACTTTCAAAAGGCGGTCGTTCGATAAAAACTATATGGTTCAGAGTTGGGCAGTCCATGACATTGGAACATACGACACTTCGCAAATATCTGTTTCAACTGCAGAAGGAACATGGGCTCGATCCGGACCTGATGCTTCTTGTTGAGGATATTGCGACATCGTGCCGGATAATCTCTCACCAAATCCGCAATGGCCCGTTTCTAGACATCCTGGGTGCGACCGAAACGTCAAACATTCAAGGCGAAACTCAGAAACAGCTGGATGTCATTGCAAATGACGTGTTCCTCAGTCACTGCTCGAACTGTCAGCGTGTTGCAGCCCTCGTCTCGGAAGAAATGGACGACGTTGTCTGGCTGAAGGAAGCTCCAAAAGCGGGCGACTATCTGGTTTATTTTGACCCGCTTGACGGCTCATCAAACCTGAATGTGAACTTGTCCGTCGGTTCCATATTTTCTGTCGTTGAACTTGAGCAGAACATCGAAACGCTGACAAACGATGTGGTTCTGCTGAAGGGTACGAAACAGGTTTTTGCCGGATATTCACTCTACGGCCCCTCCACATCGCTCGTCTTTTCGACCGGCAAGGGTGTTCAGGGCTTCACCCACAAGATGGGAACGGGCGAGTTCCTCTTGACCTTCCCGGATATGTGTCTTCCAGACACGACCGAGGAATTTGCCATCAATGCATCCCGCTGGCGTCATTGGGACGAGACGATCAGGCGATATGTCGAGGAATGTATCAAGGGTGAAAACGGCCCAAGACAAAGGTCATTCAACATGCGATGGACGGCCTCCATGGTGGCCGAGATCCACAGGATCCTAACCCGGGGCGGGGTCTTTCTTTATCCCGTCGACACCGAAAATGAACACGCAGGCGGTAAGCTCAGGCTCTTGTATGAGGCGAACCCCATGAGTTTCATTGTCGAGCAGGCCGGAGGACGCGCATCCACCGGCAGAGAACGGATCCTGGGTGTTCAGCCTCAGTCACATCATCAGCGCATTTCAGTGATTATGGGCTGCCGAACCGAGGTTGAACTGATCGAAAGATACTACGCGGAACAGGCCTGAGACCTGTCCCAAGCAAATGTTTGAACTGAAGATCGCGGCGGCTGAGACTTCAAGTCAGATGTCATTTGGCCTTATCAAGGCAAAAAGTCTCAAGGTCATCGCGGTTCGACGGGTGGACTATCAATGTGCTTCGCGCCGGGTGCCTGGCGACGGGCCGTGCTTTGTCAAAGCGCCTTCCTGAATATCATCTTGTCGTCGCCCGGCGCCCAGAAATCGCGGATGCGTGCTTCTTCTTCGTAGCCATTTTGAACATAAAATTTCCGGGTCGGTGCAAAGCCCTCGGTGCCTGACGTTTCGACAATCAGGATGCGTTGACTGTTGTCCCTAAGATGACTTTCAGCTGCTCTGACCAGTGCTGTACCAAATCCCTTGCCCTGCAGATCCGGATGAACAGCGAGCGCCAACATGTTCCAGGTTCCCTCTGCCAGTTCTTCCGGTACCACAAAGCAAAAGCCCATGGCTTTTCCATTCGCGTGACATGTGAGCCAGAAGGCTTCTGAGGTTTCCGTCAGTGATGGGTCAAGCATCTCCGGGAGCATTTCGCTCGGAAACAGTCCGGTTTGGTCCAGTATCAATTGCAGTGCCGGAATGTCGTTTTTTGTGGTCGGACTGATCGTTGGTTTTGTCATGGCGTGTGATCTCTGGCGAATGGTGTTCTGAAAATCTTGGGGGAACAGTTTCTGCGCCGGGATGCACGGCTTGAATGCTTGCGTTTTGATAACCCGAAGGGATCAAAATTTTCAAAAATTTTCTTTGCAATGTAATGTTATAACAGATACGCATTGTGGCATCCGTCAGTCATGTTTTATTCTGGAGTCGATTTTGCCAAAGCGGAAAAACAAACTTGCAATTGCTGCCCTCTTGGGCGTGGGTTCCATCGCAGCAATGGCTGTTGCAACACCTGCTCAAACAGCGCTTGCAACTGAAAAAAACATGCGGATTGCCGTGCCTTTCGGCCCAAAGAGCACCGTGCCGGATCCCAGAGCCCGTCAAAACGGATGGCTCAGCAATCGCGCCGGCGTTTCTGAAACGCTGATTGGCCTGGCACATGACATGACCATGCAGCCAAGGCTTGCCGAGAGCTTCGAAAACGTTTCCCCGACAGAGTGGAAACTGACGCTTCGGACCGACGTAAAATTTCACGATGGCACGCCCATGACAGCGAGCGATGTCAAATCCTCGTTTGAAAAAATGGATGCGGAAGGTCATCCGGGCCATAACCCTCGCTTGTCAAAGCTGCTTGGCCTGGAGACCATTACGGTGGAAAATGCGAACACATTGGTGTTCAAGACCAAGTCTCCAAATTCCGCATTCCTGTGGTCGCTCACCGAGCCTTCAGCCGCGGTGATGAAAGAGGGCACCGATGAATTGCCCTTGATTGGCACAGGACCCTTCGTTTTTGTTTCTGCCGAAACGGAAAAGTCCTATCAGACCAGGAAGTTTGCAGACTATTGGGGCGGAGAGCCAAAGCTGGATGCAATTGTCATGGACGCTCTTTCTGATCCGTCCGTTGCAGCACTTGCCCTGCAAGCCGGCGACGTGGATCTGGTAACCAACTACCCTGAGCCGGATTTTGCCAATTTGAAGGAGAAAGGGGAGGGTCAGCTATTTTCCAACCCGACCACCCGGCTGTTCTTCTTTCAGGTCCGGACCTCCGATGGTCCTCTTTCCAATGAGGCCCTTCGCAAGGCAATTTCCCTTGGTCTTGATCGTGAAACGATTGTTGCAGCCTCGCTGAGCGGTGTCGGCGGAGAAGTGGCCAACAGTATATTTCCCGCGTCCATGGCATCCTGGGCAAACACCGACCTTTCACTGACCTACGACCCAGAAGCAGCTGCCGCCCTTTTGGACAAGGCTGGGATCAAGGACACGAACGGCGATGGAAACCGTGAGTTGGAAGGCGTTGAAATTTCCTTGAAAATTCGTTCCTATGAGGGGCGGGCTGCCCTGCGCCCGACGTTGGAAATTGCCCAGGCCCTGTTGCAACAGATCGGGATCAACTCCGAGATTTCCATGGCTGAATATGACGCCAATAATGAAGCGCTCAAGGCGGGTGACATTCAAATGCACCTTCAAGCCTGGGGGACAGCACCGCTCGGCGATCCAAACTACTTCCCAAGTACGCTTGTTGAGTCAGGAGTTGGATACAATTTTTCCGGCTACTCCAATTCAGAGCTTGATGAGCTTCTCAAAAAGGGCCGGGAGAGCTTCGACGACGAGGTGCGCAAAGGGTACTACGACCGCATTCAGGAAATCATCAACGAAGACCTGCCGTTGATCCCGGTGTTTCATAAAACTCAGGTTTCGGTCGGAAACGGCAAAGTGGAAGGATATAAGATCCACCCCGCCGAGACTTACCTCGTGACACCGGATCTCACACTTGCAGACTGAAGCTAAAAGCCTTCTGAATGTGCAGAACCTGTCGGCCCGCATCGGCCGGCAGGTGGTGCTTGATGATGTGAGTTTCGATGTCGACAAGGGCGAATGCGTTGCAATCGTAGGAGGTTCGGGCGCAGGCAAATCGACACTTCTACGCTGTCTGATGGGGCTGCGACGCCCGGCAGAACCTGTTGGCGGGCTTCTGACGTTTGATGGGGTAAAGAGGGAATTCGGGTCCCCAGGCCGCACCGGAAAGCCAAAGGGCATTGCCTATGTTCCACAGAACCCGGACCATGGTTTTGATCCGCTCAAACGCCTCCAGTGGCAATGGCGACAAACCGCCCGAGCCGTTACCGGAAGCAAGGATTTTTCCACCTCGCAACAGGTGCTCCTGAAAGAGCTGGGGCTTGGTTCCTTCCATGGCCGGTTTCCTCATCAATGGAGCTGTGGCATGCAGCAACGTCTTCTGGTGGGAATGGCACTGCTCGGCGAACCGAATTTACTGATCCTCGATGAGCCTACTTCGGCATTGGATCCATTGATTGCAGCCCAGGTTCTGCGCTCAGTCATGGCTTATGCTCACAAGCATGATGTTGCGCTTTTGATTGTTACGCATGACCTGGCGTTGGCAGCGCAACATGCCAACCGTACAGCGATCATGACTTCTGGCCAGGTCGTGGAATTCGGTGAAACCCGAACATTGCTGCGTGAACCAGAAACAACGTATGGGCAATTGCTGGTAAATCATCGCGACTGGAACTTTTCCGCACACCAGAAAGCGACAAATTCCGTCGCCGCCGAATAACTTAGTCAAATGCTTCGTGTCGAAAAACTGCAATTACGACTGCACGGTAAACCGATTTTGGAGGAAGTCTCCTTTGATCTGCCGCGTGGAAAAACACTTTGTATTGTTGGCGAGAGCGGCTCGGGAAAGAGCAGTCTTCTGCGTGCAGTGAACGGACTGATGCCCGCAACATTCGACAGTCTTACTTTCCGACCGAAAAATGGTCGCCCCATTTCACTTAAGGAATATTGGAAGGGACGTGCGGGATTGCCCGGCAGCCGGTGGGTGATGCAGGATCCGCTTTCGGCCCTTAATCCCAAGTTGGCACTTGGTGTCTCGATCGGAGAGAGCGTTTTTGCTCAAAAGCTGAAGTCTCTGGAACTCAAGGCAGCCATATCGGCGGCACTTGCCGATGTTGAATTACCTGCGGAAATGGCAAAGCGACGTCCGGCTCAGGTTTCCATGGGTCAGGCACAGCGGGCCTGTCTCGCGCGCGCGCTCATCGCGCGCCCGGACCTGGTTTTTTTCGATGAGCCGCTGAGCGCGCTTGATGCCATCGTACAAAAGCAGATCGCGGCGACAATGAAGCGGATACAGACACGGTTTGACATGACATTTGTGATCGTGACCCACGATCTCGGCTTCGCTGCTGCCTATGCTGATCAGATGCTTGTTTTGCGCGGTGGCAAGGTCGAGGCCAATCAGTCTGCTGAGATGTTTTTCCAGGCTCCCGAAAGCGACTATTGCCGCGAGCTGATCGCGGCTGCCCGTGAATTGGGAGGTTTGCCGGAAACCGTTGCGCAAGTGTCTGGATCGAAGGCCGCAATACCATGCTGAATACCAGGTCGAAGGTGGTCGCCTTCATTCTTGCGGTGGTCCGTCGTCTTACGGGGCTGCTCTGTGTTCTGTTTGGCGTCAGCCTCATCACTTTTACCATGACGTATTTTGCGCCCGGTGATAAAGCCTCAGCGATTGCAAATGCACGCTACCCGGATGTGCAAGGGTTTCCGCCAGAAATTTTGGATGGAATTCGCGAAGAATTCTCGCTGAACGAGCCTTTTTTTGTTCAGTTCTTTCAATGGCTTTATCGTTTTGTACAAGGGGACTTCGGGAACTCCTTTGCTTCAAACACGCCGGTGTGGGACATATTTGTCGCCAATGCCGCTGAAACATTTTCGTTGACGGCGACAGCGCTTGTCATCGGGCTGGTCTTCGCCTTCGCTTTGAGTTCCATCGCGGTCTGGCGGCCCGGTAGCCTGTTCGACAGAGCGTCTGTTGCTCTGGCTTCAGTCGGCGCGGCCATGCCGAACTATTGGCTTGGGCTGTTACTGATCTTGCTGTTTGCCGCACATCTGAACTGGCTTCCAGCCTATGGAACCGGATCGCCATCGCATTTGGTTCTACCGGCTCTTACGCTTGCATTTTGGATCACTGCATCACAGACACGGCTTCTACGTGCGTTTTTTCTCGAAGCAAAGGCAGCTCCATACATTGAAACGCTTCGTCTGCGCGGCGTGAGCGAAACTGAAATCTTCTGGCGGCATGTCTTTCGGCACGCGGCGGTTCCAGCGCTCACCATGATCGGTCTGGATATTGCCAGCCTCCTTGAGGGAGCTGTCATCGTCGAGCTGACATTTGCGCGCGGCGGCATTGGATCGCTCCTGGCGGGATCCGTTTTGTCACGCGACTACCCTATGGTTCTGTTCCTGGTGCTGTTTTCGGCGGTGGTCTACGTCTTCATCAACTCAATGATTGAATTCCTTCAAGAAATTATGGACCCACGAAATTCCGTCTGGTCTCATCAACAGGCTGTTCCTTCCGGTGAGGCACGATCATGACGGTGCAGGCGGATGTAGGTTTTCTGGAAGCACCGGACGCTCAAAGGTCGAAACAGGAACAGGATCTGAAACGGTTCCTCGTCCAGCTTGGACTTTCACTTCTGATCTTTCTGGTTGCTGTTGCCGCATGCTTCTTGTTGTCGCCTTACGCTCCAAACGAGCCGAACTTTCTGGAAAGGTTGTCTCCACCGTCCGCAAGCCATTGGCTTGGCACTGATCAGCTTGGAAGAGATGTTGCCACAAGACTGCTTTATGGCGGTGTCTGGTCGATTGGATTGGCGTTTCTCGTCACTATTGTCGGCGCGATTGCGGGAACCGCAATCGGTCTTGCCGCAGGTCATTTCGGACGGGCTGCCGATGTGACACTGATGCGGGTCACCGATAGTTTTTTTGCCTTTCCGGAATTGATAGCAGCGGTGACGATCGCTGGTGTTTTGGGACCAAGCACCACCAATATGGTGTTGGCGCTGATTTTGGTCGGTTGGATGAAGTTCGCGCGGCTTGTGCGCAGTCTCAGTGTTGATCTGGCGCACCGAGACTTCGTTGTGCAGGCCAGGCTGAACGGATTGCCTTCGTACCGAATTTTATGGCGTCATATCTTGCCGAATATCGCGCCAAGCCTGCTGGTGCTTTGGACCAATGCATGGTCCAGAACCATTCTGTCCATTTCCGGACTGAGTTTTCTGGGATTTGGGGTTCAGCCGCCGAATGCGGAATGGGGTGCAATGTTGCTGGATGGCAAGGCTTATATGCAAACGGCACCTCATTTGATGATCTTTCCGGGACTTGCGATCCTTATCGCCGTCCTTTCCATCAATTTGACCGGGGATTGGTTGCGCGACCTCCTGGGCAGCAACGGGGCCGCGGCGGGCTGACCATGACCATGGATTTCAAAGGAATTGGCCTGCGGGTTGGAGCAACCGTGTTTTTCACGATTATGGTGCTCTTCATCAAATGGCTTTCTGACACTGTTCCGGTCGGTCAGGTCGTTTTTTATCGCAGTGCATTCGCGTTGATCCCTTTGGTCCTGTTTTTGATGTGGACACGGGAATTCCCGTCCGGCCTGAAAACCAAGCGTCCGGGAAGCCATGTCGCACGTTGTGTTCTGGGCTGTCTTGCCATGTTCGCAAGCTTTGCCAGTTTGAAATATCTGCCATTGTCCCATGCTTCGATCATCGGTTATCTGGCGCCTGTCCTTGCGGTTGTGCTGGCAGCCATTTTCCTTCGCGAAGTTGTCAGCAGTGTACGCTGGTTTGGCGTTCTGTCCGGCTTTATTGGAGTGCTTGTCCTTGTTCTTCCAACGGCTTCTGCTGCCGATATGGACAACGCTTATCTGATCGGTGTCGGCCTTGCCCTCGCAATGGCGGTGCTGACAGCTGGCGCAAAGGTTCAAATCAGAAGTCTGGCGTTGACTGAAAACGCGGGCGCGATCGCATTCTATTTTGCGCTGACGTGCACTATTGCCGGTCTCGCAACCTTGCCTCTGGGGTGGATAACTCCGAGCTGGAACCAGCTTGGGCTTTTGGTTTGTACAGGGTTTGCGGGTGGTATTGCGCACATCATGATGACCCTCAGCTATCAATATAGCGAGGTTTCCAAACTGGCCGCATTTGAATACCTTTCGCTTGTTTTTGCGGTCATTGCGGATGTCCTGTTCTTCGACATCCTGCCTGTTCCGGCATTTTACGGTGCTGCAGCTCTGATCGTTGTCGCAACGCTCGTGGTCGCCCTGAAAGATGGACGCCAAAAACTTGCGTCCTCAACCGGTTGAGGTGGAAGCGTCTTATTCTACCAAGTCGACACGACATAGATCTCCGTTGGCTAGCGGATCATCTTTCTAGGACGTGTTCGGTTTGCCTGCATCAAACAGTAAGGGCACCCTATCCAGATAAGTTCATCAACAGGTATGGGCAGCACTCGACCGGCGCTAACGAGGCAAGTCAAATCCCAGTAAACTTCCAGAACTTGCTAACCTGTTCAAACTTAGCATCTCCGGATTCATGGAAAAGCGCTTCGTTTCCTATTGCTTTCAGCACTTCCCCTCCAAGAAGTCCGCCAGCGGTCCCTGCAATTGCAACTCCAGCAAGCCCCACCCAGCCGACTGGTGTTCCAACGGCCACCGCAAACAGAGCGCCTGCTGCAATGCCACCAATGATAGAGCCACTTGTCTCCGTTACGACAGCCGTTTTTTGCTGACTTGTTTGCGCCTCTCGTAGACGGGTTGTAGCGCTCGCTAGCTGTAAACCAATAAGTAAACCTCCCCCAATCTTGACCCTTGAAACAGTGTTGTTCAGCCGAGAGATTCCATTTGTCATTGACTGTGTTGCGCCTTTTCCGGAAGTGCTGAAGCGCAATATTTCTCGAGATGATTTTACCTTGTCGAGCGGGTTCTTTGAGAATGCATGTGTTCTAAATCCACCTAGATTTTTGTCCATCGCGTTTAATATTTTGATCCGACGGTAGTCGTAGGCACCTTTGGAAATGCTGTGCTGTCTATAGTTTGAGTAAAGGCGATTTAGTTCATCAACGTTCTTTACTGCACCTGACGCAGCCCGTTGGAAGGAACCATAAATACCTCCTGCCGCGTCAAGGCTTGGTGCCGCGGATGGCGTGTTCGCAAGGCCAGATAGTATACTTCTTGTAATGCCATTCGTCCGCGAAAGCTCTCCGACTACTTCCTGCGTACAGCGATTTTGAACAGGCGTGAACGCAGGTATAGCCCGTCGGTCGCCAACGATATTGGGCAGCGCGATCAGTTGGCCAGGATAAATTTTGTTTATGTCTCGAATGTGCGGATTGTTTGAAGTAACCGCATCAACTATTCCCTGCTTGTCGTTAAGAAATGTGCCATGCCCATAGTGCTCGCGAACAATTTTAAACAACTCGTCGCCATGTTGAACTTCGTGAATTGTTGCGTTGTCCAATTCGTGTGAATTATTGTGCATTGTTTTCCTTGAAGATCGGCCAATATAATAATTTCAAATCTCAGCTATTTCTCGAAATAGTAACGCGTCGGCTGCTATTTTTGTCAATAGTGGGTTGTATATATTGAAAGTACTTAGTTGTATCGGCCCAAGTACAAATACAGTCTTCACGCTAGCTGAGAGATTCCGTTACAGCTTCTTCAACTCAGATTGACCTTCCTGGAACTCCCGCTTGCAGCGCTGTTAGGTGCGCACAGTTGACGGGCCCGATGCGGTCATGGCCGAAGGCGACTGTCCTCGACATAAGAGAAGTGACCGGTCTTGAAGTAGTGTGTTTATTCCAGATCAGCGCTTGTGAACCTGTCGATTTCGAAGGCAAGACACGCTATTCATTCATGGAAATGCAAAGATGCATAAATCCGTCATGGATCTGATGCTGCAATTGCCGTTTCACTTGTGATGTATATTGAGTTTCTAACGAGTCATAACCAGTTTCATATTATGATTGATATTCATCTCATATGATGCTTTGGTGCATTCAACAACATCAACAAGACTTGGCCACTGAATTTCTCTGGGAGGGAGAACAATGAAGAACCTGCTAAAATCGCTGGCATTGGCATCCGTTGCCGTCACGCTCGCAACGTCGGTTTCTGCACAAGAACGGATCACATACAAATCCGCAAAGACCACATCATCCTACTATCAGATGGGTGTTCAGATTGCCGAAGCGATGCAAGCTGGCACCGACGGCGGAGTTGTTGTGACGGTCGAAGAGAGCCAGGGCTCTGTTCAAAATGTCATGGAAGTTCGCGCTCGCGGTGGCGACTATGTGTTCACAACACCGCCGGCTCTGGTCGGTCTTGCACAAGGCGGCAAAGCCATGTTCGACGGGAAGAGCGACCCGTCGTTTGACACTATCCGCGCGCTTTTCCCAATTCCGTCCCTGACGATGCATTTTGTCGTATCGGCAGATAGCGGCGTTGAGACCTTTGAGGACCTGGAAGGAAAAACAATCTTGCTCGGCAGCGGGTCTTTCGGTGCACGCGAAGGTGAAAAATACCTCGGTCTTTTTGGCCTGGAAGGGAAAGTCACACTTGCGGATTCTGAACTTTCCAATGCTGTTTCCGCGTTGAAAAACGGACAAATTGATGGGTTTGTGACTGCCGGTTCTTATCCGGCTCCCAACGTGATTGAAGCGGCCGCTTCAACAGGTGTGCGTGTCTTGTCCTTGAGCGACGAACAAGTTGCAGCAACCAAGAGAACGCCTTTGACCATACCGGCTGGAACCTATGCAGGCCAGGATGCGGATGTTTCAACAACGTCCTTGCCGGTTGTGGCGTTCACCACCACCGCGATGAGTGACGATACGGCCTATCTCCTCACAAAGACCTTTTGGGAACAGAAGACCGAACTGGGCAGTGCAGCGGCATGGTGGAATGGTATCAGCCCGGACATGATCGCCAACATCACCACGGAAATTCATCCCGGTGCCATTCGTTATTACGAAGAGGTCGGCGCTCCTTTGACAGACGCACATCGATAAGCAGGACAGCACGCCCGGCTTTCTGGCCGGGCGTTGCTCTTATGCACATCTTCTCATGACATATACTCGTTCACACTTCGTCTGGGCCGCACTCGGACTGCTGATGATTGCAGCTCACCTGGGCCTGATTTTCTATGGTCTGGTGCCAAATCTCGTCGCCAGGCCATTGCACCTGGCACTGATCCTGCCTTGGGTGTTTCTTTATTCAGCACAGTCCAGGTTCGATGCCTCCCTGGGTGCCGTTCTGACGGTTCTGGGCATCGGTTGCTGCGTCTGGATTGCGTTGAACCATCAGGATTTGAAAAATCAATACGGTTTCCTTGAAGGGACCGGCCAGAAAGTCATGGCATTCTTCCTGCTCGGTCTTGTGCTCGAGGCGGCGCGGCGCATGATCGGTTGGCCGCTGCCGACTGTCGCTGCGCTGATGCTCGCATACGGCCTTTTTGGAAATCACATTCCCGGACAGTTTGGTCATTCCGGTACGCCGCTGCCGAGTTTTCTCGGCACGCTTACCATAGCTGAAGGGGGGCTGTGGGGCAGTCTCACAGGCGTTTCCGTTGGCGTGGTTTCAGTTTTTGTAATCTTCGGGGCGGTTCTCAATGCCGGTGAAGCCGGGCAGGGGTTCATGAACGTAGCGGCAGGCGCCGCCGGGCGTCTGAAGGGCGGTGCTGCAAAGGTATCCGTTCTGTCTTCAGCCCTGTTTGGATCCATTTCCGGATCGGCGTCGGCGAATGTCGCTTCAACCGGAGCCGTCACTTTGCCTGCGATGACCAAGCTGGGTTATCCGAGGCGTCTGGCCGCTGCCGTTGAAGCCGTTGCCTCTTCAGGTGGTCAGATCATGCCTCCGCTCATGGGAGCGGGCGCATTTGTCATGGTCGAGCTGACCGGTGTCCCATACACCGACATCATGTTTGCTGCTCTCTTGCCGGCGATCCTTTTCTTCTTCGCTGTGTGGGTCGGCATCGACGCCTATGCGACGCGCTACGCTCTCAAGGGCATCCCTGACGATGAGCGCCCCAGCCGGCGTGACATCTTGATCACGTCGTGTTTCTTCGCTGTGCCTTTTGCGGTGTTGTTGATTTCGATGTTTGCCCTGAAATTCACACCGCAATATTCGGCTGCCCTGGCGATTTTCGTGGGCCTGTTTGCTCTTCTCTTCAACGGGAAAACCGGGTTCGATCTCACCCTGGGCACTGAGCGGCTTGGCAATGCCTGTATCAATGCGGGCCGGCAAATCGCCATGATCGGCTCCATCATCATTTGCGCCGCCATCGTCATCGGTGTGCTTGGCATTACCGGACTTGGCGTGAAGCTCACTTCATTCATCGTGTCAGGCTCCGGTGGACTTTTGTGGCCATCGCTTTTGCTGACTGCCCTGGCGTGCCTGCTTCTGGGTATGGAAGTGCCAACGACCGCCGCCTATGTCATTTGTGTTTCAGTTGCCGGTCCTGCACTGATCGATCTCGGGCTTGAACCGTTACAGGCCCACCTGTTTGTCTTTTGGTTTGCGCTCTTGTCGACCATCACACCACCGGTGTGTGGCGCAGTATTCATTGCATCGGGAATGATCGGCGAGAACTGGCTGAAGGTTGCAGTGAGCGCGATGGCCCTCGGAATCGGCCTCTATTTCATACCTCTTGGTATGATCGCAAACCCCGAGATCATTGCGTTGAAGTCGAGTTTGGGTGGCGCACTGGTCGCCTTTGTTCAAATGGGGGCTGGGCTCGGGTGTTTGTCTTTCGCGATCATCTCGAAATTCAATATTGCGGTCAGAGCGGCCCTGCTGGTCGTGGGACTTGGCATCTTCTTTGTTCGCTTGTTGGTGTGAGAACCTTGTGGCGCGGCCGGTTGAGTTGAGAGTGAGGTCAGCCGGCCTTGCCTCGCTCAAGCTTCATCCGCCAATCCGGTGTCTGAAATCACATGAAGAGCGGCTTTTGTGATGTGACCTCGCAAGAGGTTCTGGCCGGTCTTTGTGTCCCCGGACAAAACTGCGTCTTTCAGCACATTGTGCTCATTCGCGCTTTTTTCGACCCAGCGGCGTCTCGACATCTCACTGCGATCATTCGCGTGTGCCATCAACCGATAACGACGGCTTTGATCATATTGCACTGAGATCAGTTCAATCAGTTTGGGTGACCCACAATTGCCAGCGATGGCCATATGAAAGGTCTTGTTGCGTTCATCCCACTCCAGAGCCGCATTCATGGGGTCGGTCGGCATTTGGCGCTCAACTTCAGACAGAGCGTAGTGGGTGGCAACGACCGCAGAGCGCCAGTCGACGGTTGACCGTTCAATTGCCCAATCCAGCGCCAAAGCTTCGAGTTCGGCCCTGACCCGGATGCTATCGTGAAGCTCGTCCCGGGACGGATTGAGAACGCGAAAACCTTTAGATTCTTCAAAGCTTACATATCCCTCACCAACAAGAAGAGACAAAGCTTCACGAACCGATGGGTGCGACACTGAGTAGGTCCGTTTCAACCCTTCAATATTCAGCTTCACACCGGGTTTTATTATCCCAAGAGAGATGTCGAGGCGTAACTGATTGGACAGTGCAGCAATGACTGATCCTTGTTTTTGCACGTTCAGTTACCTCCCAAGTCCATCCATTCAAATTCTATTGGCAGCCTAGGATACGGGTTTGGCCATTGCAACAATTCAATAATATGCGATATCTAATCGTAATATGATTCAACGTGCCGAGAAATCGCCATGCGGGCAGGAGCGATTTAGATTGATGCTTGATTGGGATGTCTAGTTTCAAACCATTGAGGTCCATTGTGACTGGCGGTGCCGGTGCACTTGGCAGCGCCATTGTGCGGTCTTTATGCAAACGAGGCGACCAGGTCGTTTGCCTCGATAAGGAGGTTCCGGCTACGAGTATCGCCGAGTTCATCAAGGTTGATGTCACGCATAGGCCATCTGTGGATCGCGCAATTGGAGGCGCTGTAGAGCGGTTGGGCGGGTTGGATGTCCTGGTTCATGCCGCAGGTATGATCAAGGCGGCAAGGTTCTGCGATCTCACCGAGGAAGAATTTGAAAGCCACCTTAACACCAACCTGCTCGGGGCGTTTCGAGTGGCTCAACAGGCAAGCACCCACATGATGGAAAGGGGCGGCAGGATCGTCTTCATAACTTCCATCCATGGACAGATCGGTGTCACGGGGCGTAGTGCCTATGCTGCTTCGAAAGGCGCTGTCGCGTCATTGGCGCGGGTAATGGCGGCAGAACTTGCGAAACATCGTATTCGCGTCAATGTTCTGGCTCCGGGCGCCGTCGATGGAGGCATGATGCCCGATCCCAAGTCACGTGATGGTTGGATAGCGGCCACACCCAGTGACAGGGTCGCTTACCTGGAAGAGGTTGCAGCTGTTGCCGCAATGCTTGCGTCTGATGAAGCGAGCTTCGTCAATGGACAAATTATTGCCGTTGACGGTGGCGCCAGCACGGTGCGCTCAATAGGCAGATAATTGAGCAAAGTGTGCCGAACAACGGCGACGATCCATTTCCGAAGTTGGAATGGGCTGGGTCCGTGTCAGCTCAGCCGGTAGTTTTCAAGGTGGCTGGTACAGGGATTTGATTTCAGGTGTGACCAGATCTTCTGCACAAGCGGTGATGGTGCGTCACGTTTCTTGAAGACCCAGATCTCCAGGTTGGTGTCGTATCGACCGTTCCCGGCCAACGCCAGCCGCCCTGCCTGAACATCTTCATAGGCGCTGCAGGCCGGCAGCCAAAGCATCTTCTGGTCAAGGTGGGCAAGCCGTTTCATGAATTCGCAGGTCCCACTCTGCGACGCACACACAAATGCCGGATCCTGTGCAGTCATTGATGAAAACAGGAGGTCTTCGACTTTGGAGAAATAACCGGTTTGGCCGTAGCCAATGTATTCAAGACCGGTGCTTGGAGGCTTGTCGACGTCGAAGGCGGGACGTCCGTTTGCATCAAGGGCAGTACAAAGATGCATAGTGTCATCGCCAAGTTTTATTGAATCGAATTCCTGATGCTCAAAAAATGCCGGTACCTCTGGCTTAAAATAGAGCACCAGCAGATCCATCTTTCGATCACCGAGCAGCTCCACCATTTCATAGAAATCGTAGCTGTCTATAGAAACGGAAAACGCACCGCAGCCCTGTTTGATTTGGTGAAGCCACTCAGGAACGAAGCTGAGCGCCAGAGACGTTGAGGCAGCAAGGCGAATGTCCGGTGTGGCGGCGGAATTTCGCCTTTGGAATTCAACGCGGTTGAGTTCCAGTTCCCTCAGCACGTTTTGTGCCGAAGCATGAAAGATTTCGCCTTCAGGCGTGAGCGAGACGGGGTAACTGCTTCGGTCAAACAGTTCCGTGCCTAGCCAGGTTTCGAGGGCTTTGATCCTTCTGCTGAAGGCGGATTGAGTGATGTTGCGCTCATCTGCTGCCTGGGAAAAGTTTCCCCGTTTGCTCAGAACCAGAAAGTCGGCCAGCCAATTGGTGTCCACATCGTTTTTCCTTCTGAGGCCCTGCTGAATAAATAAGCAGCACGTAACATTATGCAAAATTTGCATAACAAGGCTGTTGGTTGAATTCAAGCAATCGATATAAGCTTTTGCTTCAGGTGCGGAAAACTTGCTCAGTCAACGAAGCGACACCGCACACGATCCCGCCGGTTCATACCGGCACCGACCCATTCGAATTATTCCAGAGGGGGAATGATCGTGAAATTTACAGCACCATTGAAAGGCCTGTCACTTGCCGCAGTCCTGGCGACTTCAGTCGCTTTTCCGGCAATTGCCGAGACGCCTGCAGATACGTTTGTGATTGCCCGCAACACGGCAGATGCGATTACGCTCGATCCTGCCGAATGCTTTGAATTCACCGGCAGCCGGATTGTTGCAAACATTTATGAGCGACTGTTCCTGTTCGAGCCGGACGACCTGACTAAACTTGTTGGCGGCATTGCAGAATCCTACGAGTTTTCCGAAGACGGCAAGAAAATCACCGTCAAACTGCGCCCGGGCCTGACGTTCCACTCAGGCAATCCTGTCACAGCCGCTGATGTTGCCTATTCGCTGAGCCGGGCCGTCAAACTGGACAAGACACCGGCCTTTATCATCAAGCAGATCGGGTGGACCGCAGACAATGTCGACGAAGCAGTCGTTGCCGTTGATGATGGTACCGTCGAAATCAACATTCTTGCTGATTTGTCGCCCGCGCTCGTACTGAACCTTTTGTCTTCAAGTGTTGCATCCATAGTTGACATGAAAGAGGTTCAGGAACACGAAGTCGACGGCGACATGGGCTATGCTTGGCTGAAAGACAATTCCGCTGGTTCCGGTCCTTTCATGTTGAAGAACTGGAAAGCCAACGAAGTCGTCATGCTGGAAGCCTTTGACGGCTATCGGCAGGGCAAACCCGCGATGAACCGCGTCGTCATTCGCCACGTGGCTGAGCCTTCCGCACAACGTCTTCTGCTTGAAAAGGGTGACGTTGACGCTGCGATGGAATTGACGGCTGATCAGCTTAAGGGACTTGCCGGAAATAGTGATGTTTCTGCCGAGAGCTACCCCAAGGGATACCTGATGTATCTGGCGTCCAACATGGAGCATCCGGTTCTATCGAAACCGGAAGTTCGTGAGGCGCTGAAATATATGGTCGATTATGACGGCATGGTCGGTTCGTTCCTCGATGGACAGTACAAGATCCATCAGAACTTCTGGCCGTCGGGCATGTGGGCTGCAGCCACGGATACACCGTACAGCCAAAACATGGACAAGGCGAAAGCCCTGATTGCGGACGCCGGTCTGGACGCCGACACAAAAATCACCATCGACACGCTGAACAAGTCACCGTTCACGGAAGTTGCTCAAAGTGTTCAGGCCAGCCTGAAGGAGCTCGGTATCGACTCGGAGATCATCTTGTCCGACGGTGCGACACTCTGGCCAAAATACCGCGCACGCAAACATGAATTGATCGTTGCGCGCTGGGGCCCGGACTACTCTGATCCGCATTCGAATGCCGATGCATTTGCGCATAACCCGAACAATGACTTCGAAGCCAAGCTGACCGGCAAGCTGACATGGCGAAACGCCTGGCCTGCAGAAGGTTTGACCGAGTTGACCGATCAGGCGGCAGCCGAATCCGATCCGGCCAAGCGTGAAGCTACCTATGCCAAGCTGCAGAAGATGGTTCAGGAGGATTCTCCGTTTACCATCATGTTCCAGGCGATCGGCACATTTGGTCAGCGCGCAAATGTCAAAGGCTTCGTCAATGGCGTGACCTCCGACCAGGCGTACTACAAGACAGTGACCAAGTAAGATCTGGTCTGATGGTTCGTGCATCTGAGTGAAGATGCGCGGACCATTGACGGTTTGTGATGCGCGCTCCCGCGCTTTTTGCAGCATGGGAGCGTGATTTTACTTGTTCAAGGATCCGGCCAACTTGCTTGTCACTCGACCATCTATTCGTCCTCATTCCAAACGCGTACAGTCAAGACGCAATTTGCCGGGAAAAACCGGGGCGGCAGGGCCGCTGGGCCCATTTTCAAAAGGCGCTTTTGAATGACTGATAGCGCCGCGACACCGCGCCCGGCAGTGGACTTCAAACCCTATCTGAATGTTGCCCGGAAAATCGGCGGCGGCATCCTAATGTTGGCCCTGACTTTTATCGGGCTGACCGCAGTCACCTTCGTGATCGGGCGTATCATGCCCAATGACCCCGTTGTCGCCATTGTCGGAGACAGAGCGTCGAAGGAAGTTTATGACGCTATGTTTTTGCAGCTCGGCCTCGACAAGCCGATCTGGCAGCAATACCTGATCTTCCTGAGTGACGTCCTGCGCGGCGATTTCGGCAACTCGGTGATGACGGGGCAGCCCGTTCTGGAGGACATCAAGCGGTTTTTTCCAGCAACGCTGGAATTGGCCACGATCGCAACGGTTGTCGGCGTGATAATCGGTATTCCCGCTGGTGTTTTCGCTGCCGTCCGCCAAGGTACGCTCATCGATCACTGCGTTCGGGTCATCGGTCTACTTGGCCACTCCATCCCGATTTTCTGGCTCGGCATGGTCGCATTGCTGGTCTTTTATGCCAAGCTGGACTGGGTGGCCGGTCCTGGCCGGATTGACTTCTTCTACGACGGTATCGTCGATCCGGTGACTGGTGTCATCATGATCGACGCTGCGATTGCCGGCGAATGGGATGTGTTCCAGAATGCATTGTCCCATGTCATCCTGCCGGCTTCCATGCTGGCAATCTATTCACTGGCCTATATTGCCCGCATGACGCGGTCCTTCATGCTGGACCAGCTCAATCAAGAATATGTTCTGACGGCGCGCGTGAAGGGGCTGGGTGAGGGGACGGTGATCTGGTACCACGCGTTCCGGAACGTGATGGTTCAGCTGATCACCATCATCGGACTGACCTATGCCAGCCTGCTCGAAGGTTCCGTTCTGACCGAGACGGTGTTTGCCTGGCCTGGCATTGGGCAATACATCACCAATTCACTGTTCAACGCTGACATGAACGCCGTGATAGGTGGAACACTGGTCGTTGGTATCTCCTTCGTTTTCATCAACATGCTGTCTGACATGCTCTATCGCATCGTCGATCCGAGGGCGAAATAATGTCGGAGCACACGCAAACCTCAAGTTCCGTTGTGTCCTGGTTGCTGGCCGACTCGCCGCACAATGCTTTCCAGGCCCGTTGCCAGCGCGCCTATATCAGCTGGCTCTCATTCAAGTCCAATCCGATTGCGATGCTCGGCTTTTTCATCGTTCTCTTCCTCTGTCTGGTTGCTCTTTTCGCTCCACTGCTGACCTCCGGGGACGGGACGACGCAGGAGCTTTCCAATCGCCTCGCACCGCCAAGCTCTGAGCATTGGTTCGGGACAGACGAACTTGGGCGGGACATTTACGACAGGATTGTCTGGGGGTCGCGGGTGACGCTCTACATCATCTTTCTGGTGTCGATCATCGTGATGCCCATTGGCCTTATCATCGGCACAACAGCCGGGCTGTTCGGCGGTGTTGTCGATGCGACACTGATGCGGATCACCGACATCTTTCTGGCCTTTCCCCGTTTGATCCTTGCGTTGGCATTTGTCGCCGTTCTTGGCCCCGGACTGGAGAACGCGGTACTCGCCATCGCCTTGACGACCTGGTCGCCCTATGCGCGCCTTGCGCGGGCCGAAACACTGACCTTGCGCAACTCAGAATACATCCTGGCAGCGCAGATCATGGGCGCGTCGCGCGTGCGGGTCCTGCTGGCCCATATCATGCCAATGTGCATGTCTTCCACAATCGTTCGTCTGACGCTGGACATGGCCGGGATCATCCTGACCGCTGCCGGCCTCGGCTTCCTGGGTCTTGGTGCGCAACCACCGCTCGCCGAATGGGGGGCGATGATCGCCTCTGGACGCGACTATCTGCTGGATCAATGGTGGGTGCCGACCATTCCGGGCATCGCCATCCTGGTTGTCTCGCTCGGCTTCAACCTGCTGGGCGACGGTCTGCGCGATGTTCTCGACCCGCGCAGTTCAGGGGGCACTGATCATGAACGGAAGTTTCAACAAGGAGCCTCTGCGCGAAGAACCGATGTTGTCGGTTCGTAACCTTCATGTGCGCTTTTCGACCTCCAAAGGTCTTGTTCATGCCGTTCGCGGCGTAAGCTTTGACCTTGGCCGGGAGAGGCTTGGCATTGTCGGCGAGTCCGGGTCAGGCAAGTCTCAAACCGGACGGGCACTTCTGCGCCTGACAGCGGGCAACGGACGTATTGAGGCAGAAAAACTGATGTTCAGCGGCATGGATCTGATGCACGCGAATGCCAGGACAATGCGAAACATTCGCGGTTCGCGCATCTCCATGATCATGCAGGATCCCAAATACTCGCTGAACCCGGTGCTGACCGTGGGCGCACAGATTGCCGAATCCTGCCGACGGCATGAAAACATTCCCCGGACGGAAGCAAAAAAGCGGGCGCTTTCAATGCTCGACACAGTTCACATCCGTGAACCGGAAAAGGTTTACTCCCTTTATCCGCATCAGGTGTCGGGTGGCATGGGCCAACGCATCATGATCGCGATGATGCTGATTACGAATCCCGACGTGATGATCGCGGACGAACCGACCTCCGCACTGGATGTGACCGTACAGATGCAGGTGCTCTCGTTGCTTGATGACATGGTGCGAGAACGTGGCATGGGTCTCGTACTGATCAGTCACGACTTGCAGCTGGTCTCCAGTTTTTGTGACCGGGTGCTTGTCATGTATGGCGGTCGTATCATGGAAACGCTCGATGCCAAGCGTCTCGATGAAGCGCAACATCCCTATACGAGAGGGCTTCTCAATTGCTTGCCGAGGCTTGACGGTCGGCACGACGACCTGCCTGTTCTTGAACGGGACCCTGCCTGGCTCGCGCAGCCAAGCGACGCCAGCGGGGTGTTCGAGCAATGATTGATATCAACGACTTCAGCATTACTTTCGGTTCGGGCAAAAACCAGATCCAAGCAGTCAAGAATTTCAATCTGTCGGTCGCAGAAGGAGAAAGTTTCGGACTTGTCGGTGAATCGGGCTCTGGAAAATCAACCGTTCTGAGAGCCATGGTCGGTATCTATTCCCACTGGACCGGGACTATCAGAATTGATGGGCAGCCAATTGCCCACAAACGAACACCTGCCTCCCGCAAACATATGCAGATGGTGTTCCAGGATCCCTACGGCTCGCTGCATCCGCGCAGGACAGTCGATGCCACTTTAAGTGAGCCGCTGATCATCCACGGATTGGATAAACGCGAAGAACGGGTTCTGAAAATCCTGGGCGAAGTCGGCCTTGGCCCGGAATACCGTTTTCGCTATCCGCATCAGCTTTCCGGTGGGCAGCGCCAGCGTGTCGCCATTGCGCGCGCGCTCATTCTGGAGCCGCGGGTCATCCTGCTTGATGAGCCGACCAGCGCGCTGGACGTGTCTGTCCAGGCGGAAATTCTGAACCTTCTTTCGGCACTTCGGAAGGCGCATGGCCTGACCTATGTGATGGTCAGCCACGACCTTGCCGTTGTCGGTCATCTTTGCAGCCGAATTGCGGTGATGAACCGCGGAGTGGTGGTTGAGGAAATGAGTGAAGATCAGATGCGCACAGGCGATCTCAAGCACGAATATACGCGCCAGCTCTGGACTGCATCGCATGGTTACGATCGCAAGGCGTTGGCAGGGTTCAAGGAAATTGCATGAAAAAGGCCGAATGAGTTTCGCCTTTCGATGGACTGAGACCAGCTCTGAATGCACATGAGCGATGGTGGTGCTTCAGATGGCAGTCATAGGACGAAAACCATTCGTCAGCGGTGAATTCAGTTGTAAGGTAGTGTGCTAGACGTTTAACGCGTCGCTGGCAACGTGCTAACTTCGAGCTGAAAGACACTCGAAAAACCAACACAATCGAAAAATTGGGCTTTTATTCAAAGACATAAACGCAGGGAGTGGGCAAAACGGAGGACTTGGACGATGTCGATAAGTCGGAAGATTGCCATGACGGGCGCATTTGTGTGTTTCCTGTTCGGTATCAATGCTGTCTATGGAGAGGAGCGGCTGAGCGGAAGCGATCAGTCTTCATGCGGCCCGCATAGGGCCACCATACTTGACCTCGCTGATCGTATTATTTCAGAGCGCCCGCGGGTCAAAAGGTTTTCACAACGGCATTTTGGAACAGCAGCTACCTATTTGAAGCTGCGCTACGACGATTTGGGCATGGCCGCCGGACTGGAGCTTCTGGATCACGTTCAAGCTGGTACTCAACGCCAAGCTCAGGGCCTGACCAACGTGCGGCTAGCCTTCGCGATCTCCAAATCGGGCGTAGAAGAAGGTTTGAAAGCGGATGATCGACCTGCGGTCGAAATCTTTGCCGATTTTTCGCCCGTCGTCATGCGACAAATTCTTTTGGCTGATGCTGGCGCAACTTTCTTTGAATTGCTGACAGCAGTGCGGAACAGTCCTGACTTGGTCAAAGGGTTCGAAGCTCGGTATTTCAGTGGGCTTGGCGTTCACAACTGGGTTGTTGATCAAAGCGATGACTTCAAATTGACATTGGCTCGAAATGCGGAAGGTGCCGGGGAATTGGGTGTTGCTGCCATGGTTCTGGGCTCGCGCCAGGAACTGCCGGAGTATGATGCCTTGCTCGAGAGGCACCAGGAAGAGGACCTGGCAAAGCTGGCGGGGCCTGACAAGCTGACGACCTATCTTGCGTCGATCTATAATCAAAACGCCCCGGTTCCTGTTCCCGGAGATGATGATGAGCGCCGGCAACGGCGTGTGCATTATCATGAGATACTGCGAGCTTCTTCCCAGATGGGGGGAATGGCGTGGCTGAGCATTCTCTTCAATCAAACGGGAGCCGAAGGCCCGATTGCGGGTGTATCTCGTGACTTTCTGGCTGAAATCGAAGCCGCGCGTCTGCAGCCAAGAGCCGAGCTCGAGCCTGCTTGGGTATATCTTTATGGGCTCTTGTCCGACGATTTGGGCAATGAAAATCTGCGCCAGCAGATGGCGAGTTTTAGCTTGGGAAAAACTGTCCGCCACTATGCGGATACTGCGCAAACCACCTTGAATTGGATGATTGCGAGGCAGGCTATGGTCCCCTACCTGACCGAGACCGATACTGGTCTTCCATCGCGGCCTTCAGTATTGCCACCGGATTTCGATTGGGAGGCTTGGATGGCGGCGGCATCAGCGGCTCAAAGTGGCAAAGACGATCTGCCGCTGGGGGTCGATCGAACAATTTACTTGGAGCTGCTGCTCGCAAAGGGAGATGTTACGCAAGCATTGGAGTTGGCGAACAAGTTTTTGCCGCCAACGGATCGGCTCTGGTTCTATCGGGATGTCATGATCCGGCTCGACCAACTTTGTGACGGGTATACGGTTTTTCCTGGCGCTGAGTTGAGCATGGGTGGCGACATTCTTTACCGCTTTGCCGGGGAGTGAATTTTCGGGTCTGGCGTTAGCGTCCCGTTCGCCAGATCGGCAATCTGTCGACGGGTTGTTTTGCTCGGATGCATCAACAGTAGCGTTCGGGCCCGTTCCACTGGTCTACCGAATACCGGTCGCCATGTGCCCAACCCACAGGCAGAACGGCTTCGATGCGTTCAAGATCCGCATCTGAAAGGGTCAGGTCTGCTCCGGAGATGCATTCACGCAAATGGCTCACTGAGCGGGTGCCCGGGATCGGGATCACATGAGGCCCGCGGCTGAGCAGCCAGGCATTGGCCAATCCTGCAGCGGTCGTACCCATTTCAGCAGCAAGCTTTCGAAAGCCTTCAGTTAGGCGAAGGTTTTCGGTCAGGTTCGGTTCCATGAAACGTGGGTTCCCGCCGAGAAAGGGCAAGTTTGCAAGAGCTTCACGCGAGATCGGATTGTCGGTCAGGAGTGAGCGGCCGACAGGCGAGAAAGCCACCATGGCAACGCCAAGTTCGGCGCAAGCCTGTACCAGCCCAAGGTCCGGGAACCGCGTGGAGAGCGAATATTCCGATTGAACGGCAGCGATTGGAAAGGCTTTCATGGCGCGGCGCAGCGTTGAAGGTGCGATTTCCGACAGGCCGATCGCGCGGGTCTTGCCTTTTTCAACCAACCTCCCAAGATTTGTTGCCGTTTCTTCCGGGGTGAAGCGGGTGTCGCGCCGATGTGCATAAAACAGATCCACGCACTCGACCCCAAGCCGTTGAAGAGACTTGTCCAGTTCCGCTTCAAGATGCTCTGCTGAGTTGTCGAAGATGCGATTGCCGTCTGAATCTCTGGTTATGGTGGCCTTTGTCGCGATGATGAACTCGTCCCGCGCTGCCGGATTGGCCTTCAGGTAGGTTCCGATCGCGTTTTCCGATTTTCCCATACCGTAAATATTAGCCGTATCAAGGTGTGTAACACCCAATTCACGACATGCATCAAGGACTGCATGGCTCTCGGCTTCGTTGGTTGGCCCATACATGTCGGAAAAGGACATGGCGCCATAGCCAATCGCGCCGATTTCAGGACCGTCGGCACCCAGTTTGCGTTTTTGCATATGTCCCTCTGAGTGTTGGGGAAATTGGAGAATTCTATCTGAGTTTGTTGTTTTAGTGCCCAAATGCGTTGAAGTCCAAGGGCTGAATATTCCTTCAGCATAGCGGCAGATTGCCCAACGAGCTTTTGGAACAGTGTTGATGCCTGCAAACTAGAGCTCCCAAAGAGGCGGTCTGCCGATTTTTTCCATCAGGAAATCGATAAAGACACGCACCTTTGCAGTCAGGACATTTGATTTTGGATAGACAAGCCATATGGCCGATTTGTCATGCACTTCATAGTCGGGGAGAACGCGCACAAGAGTGCCCTGCTTCAGTTCCTGATAGACGCTCCAGAAAGAGTTCATCGAAATGCCTGCTCCATTGACAGTCGAAATTTTCATACAGGTTCCGTCATCGAAGGTGAGGCGGTTTTCAGCATTCGGGGGAGGGAATACGGCGTATGGTTCTTCTTTTGCGGCAACGAGTTTGCGCGGAGGACCTTCTCGAAACACAAGAAGACGATGTGTTGCCAGATCATCAGGAGAAGACGGAAAACCGTTGCGTTCCAGATAGTCCGGCGAAGCGCAAAGAATGCGCCGATCATCCGCGAGTTTCCTGGCTCTGAGACTGCTGTCCTCAATTGCATAGTTTCGCAATGCCAGATCGTAAGCTCCTTCGATCAAGTCCATTTGCGTGTCGGACAGCTTGAGCTGAATGTCGATCCCGGGAAAACGGTCGAGAAATTCACCCAGTATCGGAGCAATGAAGAGCTGGGCGAAGGAACTTGGAGCGGCAAAGCGCAACGTCCCTTTGACCTGCCTCCCATCGTGGCCCTGCGCGGCAAAGAAGGCATCTTCCTGGGCAAGAATTTCTCGAGCAAAAGGGAGAAATTCGGCTCCCTCGAGCGACAGGGATACCTTTCGCGTGGACCGGTGCAGCAAGTCCGAACCCACCTGTTTTTCAAGTTTCGAAAGGCGCGCACTCGCAACGGCCTGTGCCAATCCAAGCTGGCGTCCAGCGGCGCTGATATTCAGCATATCTGCTGCCAGCACGAACAGCCTAATACACTCTGTATCCATTCGATTGGTTCCGGTTTTTCAATTTCCCGTTCGACAAAAACGTATGGTGCCGGTTGCTGCCAATCACCTCTGTGAATGCCGTAGACCTGATCCTGCCAGAAGACATATGAGGACTTTCACCGGGCTTTTTTCGATTCAAGTACTCTAATTAACTTGAAAAAACGATTACTGAAACATTTATTTGCCGGATTAATAGAAAAATCTTGTTAGTGTAGTTCTGGCTCTGCGGAGCACGAGATGCCTCCGTGACACGCGACCACTTTAGCGGAGCTGATTTCGATGAAGGGTCGTGTGCACCGTAATTGGATTAGGAGCGCACACATGAAGTACGAAAACTTCTCCACCTTCGATGTAAAAGTGGACAACGGAATTGCGACGGTAACCTTTGATTTTGGGACCGTGAATGTTCAGGGACAGGAAATGCTGGCCGATCTGAACAGTCTTGCAATGCGGTTGGAAAGAGACCGTGAAACCAAGGTTGTCGTGTTCCAGTCAGCCAATCCCGAAATCTGGGTTTGTCACTATGACACTGAACTGTTGAAGGATATGTCGACAGAAGCCGTGTCACGCGAAGAAGCGCAACTTCTCGATCTGCAGTCGGTTTGTGAGCGCATCAGCAAGGTTCCTCAAGCGACGATTGCCAAACTGGAGGGCTTTGCGCGCGGTGGAGGGCACGAGCTGGCGTTGGCGCTCGACATGCGCTTTGCAGCTCGAGGAAAGTTCAAATTTATGCAGATGGAAGTTGGTATGGGGATCTTGCCATGCGGCGGCGGAGCCTCACGCATGGCGCGCCAAACCGGCCTTGGCCGCGCATTGGAGATCATCTTGAGCGCTCGCGATTTCGATGCCGATGAAGCGGAAGCAATGGGAACGATCAACAAGGCACTCGAACCGGATGAGATTGGGGACTATGTGGATACTTTGGCCAGGCGTATTGCGCAATTCCCTGCTGAATCCATCAACGCCTGCAAACAAATGGTCTACGAATCCATAGACAAGCCGATCGATCAGGCCCTGAAAGCCGAAGCTTACTGGCTGTATCAGGCGACCAGCAAAACTCCGGCTGTCAAGCGTTTCACCATTGCAGACGAGCAAGGACTGGAACACGACATTGAAAACCAGCGCAACTGGAACGAACTTGTCATGAAAGTTCAGGAAATCAACGACTGACCTTTAGCGTCAATTGGAAGGCCACCTGCTGTTGCGGGTGGCCTTTTGTCGTTTTGCTGAAATACCGGCACTTGACGCAATCGGGATCAGCCGGGCCCCTGACGAATGTTTTCCGGAAGCCAGGTGGCAATTTCCGGGAAGGCGATCAGTACGAAGACCATCAGGACCATGATCAGGAACATCGGGATACTGGCCCGGGCAATGAAACCCATCTCATGACGTGTCATGCCTTGAAGGACGAACAGATTGAACCCGATCGGCGGCGTGATCTGGGCCATTTCGACCACCACGACAATGAAAATACCGAACCAGATCAGATCAATCCCGGCCTGGCGAACCATTGTCTCGACAACGGCCATGGTCAGCACCACTGATGAAATGCCATCGAGGAACATTCCCAGGATAATGTAGAAGACCAGAAGCGCCATCAAAAGCTCGAACCGGGACAGTTCCATTTGTGCGATCAGGTCGGCCAGGCCACGCGGCAGGCCTGTGAAACCCATGGACAGCGACAGGAAGGCGGCACCGGCCAAGATCAGGGCGATCATCGCCGATGTTCTGGTTGCCCCCATCAGGCTTTCGGCAAAAGTCTTCCAGCTCAGTGACCCCTGGCTGGCGGCCAGGAGCAGGCTGCCGATCACGCCGAAGGCCGCTGCCTCTGTCGCTGTGGCAAAGCCCAGGTACATGGACCCGATCACCAGAAGTATGAGCAGGATGACCGGGATCAGAAAGCGGGAATTCTGAACTCTTTTCGCAAAACTCATTTTGGGTTCCGGTGCCGGATTCCAGTTTTTCGACACCTTTGACATGATCGCCACGTATGCCATGAACATGGAGGCGAGCACGAGCCCCGGCAAAATGCCGGCAAAGAAGAGTTTTGAGATGGATTCGTTGATCGTCACGCCATAGACGATCAGTGTCAGCGAGGGCGGGATCATCAGCCCCAGCGTAGCTGCACCGGCAAGTGTGCCAATCACCATGTTTTCGGGGTAATTGCGCTTTCTGAGTTCGGGTATCGACATCTTGCCGACGGTCGTCAAAGTGGCTGCGCTGGACCCTGAAACTGCGGCAAAGACGGTGCAACCGACGATGTTGGTGTGCACAAGACCGCCGGGCAATCCGGCCATCCAGGGGCTCAAGCCACGGAACATGTCTTCCGATAGCCGCGTTCGGTAAAGGATTTCGCCCATCCAGATAAAGAGCGGCAAGGCGGTCAGCGTCCAGCTTGAGGACGAAGACCAGATCGTGGTCAGCATAACGTCACCCACGGGGCGGGTGGTGAAAAGTTCCATGCCAACCCATGCAACGCCCATAAGCGCCAGACCGATCCAGACACCGCTGCCCAGAAGCAGGAGAAGGACGAAGATAAAAAGAATGATGATCGAGAAGTCTTCCATGGCCTTACTCCCCGAAACTCTGGTCGACCAGATCGCGCTTGATCCGGTTTTTGCCGTCAAACAGCAGATGAATGAGATGATCGGTCAGAGCTATCGCCATGATAATCGCGCCGGCCAACATGAAGGATTGCGGGATCCATAGGGGAGTGCGGTCCTGACCCTGACTGATGTCGTTGATCATGATGGAGAAGTTGACGAACCGCCAGCCGAACCAGACGAAGTACCACATCACCAGCGCTCCGATTGCGAAGCACCAAACGTCGATCCATCGCGCCACCGCCGGCGGAACCGCGTTCAAGAGGATCGAGACGCGGATATGGCTGCCGCGGTTGAGAGCGTTTGCGAAAGCTAGGAAAGAGGCCGCCGCCATGAAGTAACCTGCATATTCGGGAATACCCGGAGCAACTTCGCCAATCCAGCGGGCAAGCATCTGCAGGACGATCAGGACAAGGATCGCAATGAGGCACAAGGCGGCGAGCACGCCGGATGCTAGATAGAGAAAGTCGAGACCGGTCCGAAGTTTCCTGAGCGCTGTCATAACGTCCCCAATAGGTTCTTTTCATAACCATCCATGAACAACCGCCAAGCCCTGGTAAGCACCCAGGCTCTCAGAGGTTATCCAAGGAGGTATTTTCCGGAACAGCGGACGGCCGGATAGGCCGTCCGCTAGGTGGCGTTACTGCATCGATTTGAAGGATTCGACGATGGCTGCGCCGTCATCACCGGCAGCTTCCAGCCATTCGTTGGTCATCGTAACACCGATGTCCTTCAACTCGCCGACCATCTGGTCAGAAGCCGGTCCAACCGTCATGCCGCCATCGCGCAGGCCCTGCAAAGTGAAACCGGTATATTCTTTCGAACGCCAGTTGCCCGCATATTCAGCCATCTGGGCACAAGCGCGGATGACATTCTTGTTCTGATCCGAAACACCGTCCCAGACGCCTGAGTTGACCATCACGTAGTTGCGGGGTAACCAGGCATCTACTTCATAGAAATAGTCCAGGGATTCCCATACCTTACGGTCATAACCTGTGGAACCGGATGAGACCATGGAGTCCGCAACGCCAGTGGCGAATGCCTGGCTGATTTCAGCCGCTTCGATCGTAACCGGCAACATGCCTGTCAATTCGGCAAGCCGCGATGTCGCGTTGTTGTAACTGCGGAACTTGATACCTTTCATGTCGGCAACGGAATTGACTTCGTTCTTGAAGTATAGACCCTGTGGCGGCCACGGCACGGCGTAGAGCAACGTCAGGTTCTGGTCGGCCAGCACCTTTTCGATGGTAGGTTTTGCAGCTTTCCAGAGCTTTTCACTGTCGTCGAACGAGGTTGCCAGGAACGGAATTGAGTCAAAGCCGAATAGGGCGTTTTCGTTCTGGTGACCTGAGAGCAAACGTTCACCGATCGGCACCTGGCCGGTCTGGATCGCGCGCTTGATTTGCGCTCCGGGGAAGAGTGAGCCGGACGGGTGCGTAACAATTTCGATTTCACCGCCAGTGCCAGTGGTCACGCATTTTGCGAATTCAGCGCCGGTCGCGGAATGGAAGTTGCTTGCCGAATATGCCATCGGCATATCCCATTTTTCTGCAGCCAGCGCAGGCATTGTGCTGGCGGCGACCAATGCTGTCGTTGTCAGTACCTTGGTTAGAAACTTCATATTAGTGCTCCCTTCTGGTTGGGTTTGCAGCCGGTTCCTGCTTGCTGTGCTTATTGTTGGAACCGTGCAGCGGAAAATGGCGACAGATCGAGATTTGTTTTTTTGCCGAGATCATTTGCGCCAAAAGACGTCCGGTTTTTGGTCCTCCTGTCAAACCAATATGATGATGTCCGAAACCGAGCCAGGCGCCCTTGACACCTGGTACGGGGCCGATTGCCGGAATGGAATCTGAAGGGGCAGGGCGATGCCCCATCCATTCCACTTCCCTTTTCCACGTCAGGTCTGGCATTGCCGCGCGGATATTGCGTTTCAACAATTCGATAGGCGCTCTGGAAGGGGGCGCTTCCAGGCCGCCGAATTCCACAACACCTGCCAACCTGATCCGTCCCTCCATGGGCGTGACAACGAATTTGCCGCTGGCTACCATCACGGGTGAGCGCGGCATGAAATTGGGTTCCCAAAGTTCCAGATGGTATCCGCGTTCGCTTTCAAGGGGAACATTGAGACCAAGTTGATCGGCCAATGGTTTCGACCAGGCACCGGTTGCAATCAGAATATCATCTGCTTCGATCGGCCCATTGCTAGTCTCCAGCAAAGGTGGCCCATCTCCCGTCCGGTTTATCCGGTGCACTTCCGCCTGAATGAACTCTGCTCCGGTGGCTGTCGCGTGAGCTGCCAGGGCTTTGACGTATCTGCCGGGGTCCGTGATGCGGCCATGATTTTTAAGCCTGGCAGCAAAGCCGATATCTGCTGAATAGCCACTGTCATAGGCTGCAACGGCGGGACCCTCCAGCTCCTCCCATTCAAAGCCACAGTCGGCCCTGATGGACCAGCCGAATGCGTCTTCTTCAAAGTGCGCGCGGTCGCGATAGAGAAAGAGGTAGTCCGCAGGCACGATAAAGTGCTCCGCACCGGTGCCGGCTGCGAGCGCTTGATGCTCAGCAAGGCTGTCGCCGACGATCTCGCTCACTGCGTTGGCGATCCGTTTCACATCGGTTTCATTTGCATGGGACAGATACTTGCTCAGCCAGGGCAGGAGTTTTGGCAGATAGCTCCATTTCAGAAACAAAGGCATGTTGGGAGAAAACAGCATTCGCGGCGCTTTGTTCAGCAAACCCGGCACCGTAATGGGCACCATGGAGCAGGAGGCGAGTACACCACCGTTGCCGTGGCTGGCTCCTTCTCCCGGGCCGGCCTTGTCGATCAGGATGACCTTGTGTCCCTCGCGCTGCATCCAGATCGCAGTTGACACGCCGACTATTCCGGCACCGACAATGGCGACTGTTTTGGTCATGCAGCCACCTTGGTCACAGCAGTGTGGTTCAGACGGTCGATGTCGGGCCTTATGCCGAGGCCCGGACCGTTGGGCACGATTACATGCCCATCCTTGACCGGGAATGGCGTCTCAAGGATGTCCTGCTTCAGGAAATAGCTCGCCTGGTAGAATTCGCAGCCAAGGGTGATTTCCGGTGTCGCCGCAATCATGTGCGTACCGGCAAGGTGGGCCAGTCCGGCCTCGAACATGTCGCCGCCATAGGCCGACAGCCCATTGGCGGCCGCCATTTTTGCGACTTCCTGCGCCCTGGAAAGACTTCCGGCTTTCATCACCTTTATCGAAACGCCATCACAAATGCCTTCCTGGATGGCTCGCGTCATGTCTTCGGGCCCGAAGACGGATTCGTCCGCGAGAAGCGGCACTCTAAGCATCTCGCGCAGTCTTGCCATCATCGAAAATTGAGTGTGGCGAACCGGCTGTTCGATGAAGTCCGGTTCAAATTCGGCGATATCTGAGACGCGGGACGGGGCTTCATCGATCGTCAGGCCCTGATTGAAATCGACCCGGACGTTCAGTGTCGGGTAGTCCGTGGCAAGCGCTTTGAGCCGCATCGTGTCAAAGGCGTGATCCTTAAAGCCTGCCTTAAGCTTCACGATGCCGATACCGTCTTCCACCAACCGGTCCAAGAGGCGGCGGTCATTGTCGAAGTCCGGATCGGCGATTGAAACCGACAAAGGGATCGTGTCGCGGCATCTGCCACCCAGCAAGGCCCAGACTGGCGTGTTGAGAATTTGGCCCGTCAGATCAAGCAAGGCTGTATCAATTGCCGTTTTTGCTTCCGTTGCGTGGGCGACGGCGCGCGCGGCATCGCGCATGATTGCAGCTCGGTCGCCTATTCTTCTTCCCACGACCAGCGGACGAATGTACCGGTCGAGCGCTGCAAAGCTTGCCTCGGGAGAGCCGGTGAAGACCGACCATGGAGATGCTTCGCCCCAGCCTACGTGCCCCCCTTCGCTGATGAGGGATACGACGATGATTTCACAGGAACCTTCCACCGTTCCGATCCCATGGTCGCGGCGCGACAGGACCGGAAGCGACAGATGCCAAAGCTTCATCCCCGTGATCTTCTGATCAAGATCCATCAAGTTCCCCTTCGATAGCGACAGTGACGCCTGATAATCATCATTTCAAATACAAAGACTTTGATGCTCCATCATTTTTTGTGATACATGAGCTTATGAGGGCGCGCGTATGGCTTTGAGATTTCGACAACTTCAGGCATTTCACGCCATCTTTGAAACCGGGACCGTGACCGGTGCCGCCGAGCAGTTGGGCATCTCCCAACCGGGTATTTCCAATCTGCTTGCCCAATTGGAGCGTCAAACCCGTTTGAAGCTGTTTGAACGGACCAAAGGCCGTCTCCAACCAACGCCGGTTGCCGACGTTCTGTTTCGCGAAGTCGATACGGTGGTTCGTGGCCTCGATCATGTCGGACAGGCGATCCACGACCTGCAAAACAAGCAGGCGGGTCAGCTTCAGGTGGCGGCACCACACCTTTTGTCGTTCGGGTTCATGCCTGGCGAAATCGCACGGTTCGCCGAGACGCGGCCTGATTTGCTTATTTCGTTCCAATCCCAGTATTCGTCCAAGATCCAGGAGTGGGTCATGGCCGGATTGTTCGAGATTGGTGTTTGTGAAATGCCTGTCTATCACGACACCCTTGCCAGGGAGGTGTTTCACTTCGAAACCATCGCCGTTCTGCCGAAAGATCACGTGCTGGCGCGGCACACCCGGCTCACGCCGGAATTGCTGGACAGTCAGCCGTTTATTGTCATGGGTCCTGAGCACATGACCCACCGGCGCACGCGGGAAGCCTTTGAAAGCCGCAATGCGGGGTGGCGGCCGCAAATCCACACCCACTTGTCGGAAAACCTCCTGAGTTTCGTCAAGCAGGGAATGGGGGTTGCCCTGATCGACCCGTTCACCGTTCATTTCGACAAGGAGCCCGGCTATGTCACGCGGCCCTTTGAACCGGCAATCATGCTCGATCTGGCTCTCATCACCTCGCGCAACCGACCGCTGACACCAGTCGCACAAACGTTTCTTGCGCAACTTCGGGACAGTCTGGCGAGTTTTGCCGCCAAGACTTCTGGAAACAGCATCTAGGCTACCCATTCGGAAACCGGAGCAGCGGCTTCGTGAAGGGGCTGGGAAATCACGTCGACCAGTGTCGGGCCGTCATGGTCGACAGCTTCAGCGAGCACTTTTTTCAAATCAGCCGGGTCTTCAACCCGCCAGCTCTTGACCCCAAAGGCGCTCGCGACGGCAGCGTGGTCCGTTCGGCTGAAATCGACGTTGTAGAACCTGCGACCGAATCCTGCGTTCTGCCCCGCCTTAATCCAGCCGAAAGTTGAATTTGAAAAGACAATGGACGTGATCGGCATCCGGTAACGGACCATGGTTTCGAATTCACCGCAGGAGAAGCCGAAACTGCCGTCACCCATCGCTGCGATCGTCTTCACGCCCGGACGGCCCACATGGGCACCCATGGAAGCCGCGAGTGCATAGCCGAGTGCGCCATGAGCCCGGTTGGTGATGAAATGCCGGCCAGGTCTGCGCCAGCGGTAATGGGCACTGAAATAGGGACAAGGCGTGCCGGGATCGGCCACGATCGTTGCATCATCTTCCAGAATGTCCATCAGTACGGCAATGACGGCTTCGGGCCGGATCGGTCGGTCCGTTGCAGCTGCGAGCAAATCGAATTCGGCAGTTTTTGCACTCCAGGCGGCAGCTGCGCGGGCCACACCGTTCTGCGATACGACCCCGGGCAAAGCGGCAAGTTCGACGGCCAGGGCGTCAAGCGCCAAACGGGCATCGGCATTGATGGCAACGGCCGTCTGATAGTTTGCTCCGATCACCATTGGATCGCTGTCGATGTGAAGGATGATCTTGTCCCGGCCAGGCGACCGCCAGCGCTCGGTTGTCACCGAACCGGCGCGGCAGCCAACAAACAAGATCACGTCTGCCGCGTCGACGGCTGCACGCGTGGCTGGATTGCCACCGTTGGAACCAACAACACCAAGCGCAAGAGGATCGGTCTCTGCGATGCTGCCCTGGCCCGACACTGTCGTGGCCACAGGCGCTTGAAGCATTTGGGCAACAATTGCCAAGGCGTCTTCAGCACCGGAGAGAACCGGGCCGCCGCCGCATATGATAATGGCGTTTTGTGCGCCGGCCAGCAAACGCGCAGCCTCTGCAATTGCTTCCGGGTCTGGGGCCGCGCGCTCTGCCGGAAAAGCGCGGTGGCGTGGATCGGCCCAAATCTCGGTTTCGTCCACCGGCGCTTTTTGGGTGTCGAACGGGAGCGCCAGATGAGTTGCCCCGGGCGTGCCTGTTGTCATGGCGCGGAAGGCTGCGCGCACTTGCGCCGGCAAACGTGTTGCGTCGTCCAGCGACGTGTTCCATTTGGCCAGGGGTCCGAAGAGGGCCACCTGGTCAAGTTCGGTCAAAGGATACCGGCCGCGGCTTGTGGTGGCTACGTCGGAGGTAATCGCAAGGATCGGGACAGAGCTTTCATTGGCTTCGACCACGCCAGGCAGAATATAGGTTGCTCCGCCGCCAGACGGGCCTTCGCAGACGCCAGGTTTTCCTGTGACACGCGCATAACCGTCGGCCATGTAGGCCGCGTGACGTTCGTCGCGGGTCAAGAGGTGATTGATACCGTGATCGAGCCGGGCCAACGCATCATAGAACGGTAGTGTGGTGTCGCCGCAAAGACCGAAAACCTCGGTTACGCCGTGGGCCTCAAGCATACGCACCATGGCTTCTGCGCCGGTCATTTGATTGCTCATCAGGTTTGCTCCAAGTCTGAATACATATCTGTATACAGCTTTGAATATTGCAATCAAGCCCCGAATGTGTCACCACCCGAAACAAGACCCGGATCTTGTCGAGCCGAACTGCTCTGACCGAAGACAAAGCCTGACCGAAGACAAAGGATGCCATGTCGGAGACCTATGATCAGATCAAGTCGATGGTTGTGGGCTTTGCCCTGCGCCCCGGCGACCGATTGAACGAAAGTGCCTTGTCCAAGGATCTTGGCGTGTCACGGACCCCGCTGCGTGAGGCGCTTAACCGTCTCGTCGCCGAAGGATTGATCGATGCGCGACCGGGTGAGGGGTTCTTCTGCCGGAAGCTCGATGCGGAAGGAGTGCATGACCTATATGATCTGCGCGAAGCACTGGAGGTGGCGACAGTCGAACGCGCCTGCGAGCGGGCAAGCGACGCCGACCTCATGGCGTTGGCGGACTGGTTGAGCGCCGAGGGGCTCAAGGTGGCCGGGCTCACCGTCGCCGAGGCGTGTGAGCGCGACGAAGCGTTTCATGTGAAGATTGCGGAGCTGTCGGGAAATCCGCTGCTGGCTGCTCAGCTACAAGCTGTGAATGAGAAGATCCGCTATCTGCGATGGGTCCAGCTTGATGAGAGCAGGCTCAAAACCACAAAGGCAGGACACCGCAGTGTCATGAGTGCCCTTATTGCCCGTGATGCCGATGCGGCAACGACAGCGATGCGCGATCATATTTCCCTGCGAATGGATCAGATAAATGATGCTGTTAGCAAAGGGATTTCGAACATCTACCTGGACCGCACCGGCGCACTTACCGGACACATCCTGAAATCGGAGGACGCGGCATGATCGCGGCAGGTGGCAAGACTGTCTATGGAGCATCCGTTGGCATCTTGATGCTCGAGGCGCGCTTTCCGCGTATCCCGGGAGATATGGGCAACGCGCAAAGCTGGCCGTTTCCTGTCCTTTATAAGGTGGTGCGCGGCGCATCGCCCGACCGCGTGGTCCGGCAGCAGGCAAGTGGGCTTGTCGATGCCTTTGTTGACGCAGCGCGTGAACTTGTTGCCGACGGTGTGGACGGTATCACCACGAATTGCGGTTTTCTTTCTCTTGTTCAGGAAGAACTTTCACAAGCCGTTCCGGTTCCTGTTGTCACCTCATCCCTGCAACAGGTTTCCATGGTCAATCGACTTATGCCTGCTGGCAAACGTGCCGGTGTCCTGACGATCTCCGGTTCTACCCTCACACAGGCCCATCTGGACGCCGCCGGTGTGCCCGCTGAGACACCAGTCGGTACCACAGAGGGATTGAGCGAGTTCTCGCGCGTAATCCTTGATAATGAACTCACCTTGAATGTTGAGGCGGCACGCGAGGATAACGTGCAGGCCGCGTTGACCCTGAAGGAGGCACATCCGGACCTTGGCGGTATTGTTCTTGAATGTACCAATATGTGCCCATACGCAGAAGATATTGCCAAGGCAACTGGGCTGCCGGTCTGGTCTATGGTCAGCTTTGTCGAATGGTTTCAAGCAGGGTTGTCTCCGCGGCGCTTTCCGACCTGAGAGACGCGTTTTCTTCGGTGCATTTGCAGACAGGTGAAGGCAGGGGGCAATCAGTTCGGAAGGCATTTTCCGCGGTTTGGTAGCAGCGAGCGGCTATCCGCCTCTGCCGAGGCATGGCTGGTTGTCATCAGCTCGTTGATAGAAATGCAAATGAAGTCTTTCGACAGCTCCTATTTGTTGGAAATAATCAAATTCAACGCACTTTTTTTGGGAAAGGCCTTTTGCCTCTTGTAAAGAGCATTTTTGCTTTTGCGAATTTTTTGATTGAATTGGTTGTGTTTTTGTTACTAATATCGCGCTGGGCATAAATAATTTTTTGTTTTCATTAAAAATTTATCAGAATATATTTTACCAATGCGTGTATCTGCGTTGTGTAACAATTGTATAATATTTAGTTCAGCAGTAATTTGCTCGAAGTTTTACTTCTATATAAATATTTTTATTCGTTATCTAAAGTAAAATTGTCTGCTAGTATTCTTAGTTGCCTCTCCTGTTCCGTCGCGTTCAGGTGGTATTTTTAATGTAAATAATGACCTTTTTATGGAGTTTATTATGAGTAATAACGAATATGAAGTTGTCGCTACTGTGTCTCCGCGTTCGCTTGGGCCGATATCTTTATTTGACGCAGAGGAAGCTATTACCAGCGACAACGTGCAGCAGTTCAATTCCGACCCTTCGGACATCAGGGATTCAAAACGAGCCTTGAGCCGAGCCGGCTTTCACGTATTTGAGGAAGCGTCGAGCGACACCACGATTTCAATCGGTGGAACGGCGAAACTCTTCAAGGAGTTTTTCGGAGCGAAACTGACCAAGCAGAAGACGGAGATCAGGCCGGATACCACGATCGAGTTCATGGCGACGAGTGAAGATCCGTCCGAAGCGCTGATGAATGCGCCAGACGAATTCAAGCAACTGATCGAGGGGGCGGTCATTGCGAGGCCGCCAACCTATTTTGCGCCTCATCCGATCCCACCGCTCGCCTCGGTTCATGCCAACGCCTATCCCTACATGATGGTGCCTGACGGTGTGGGCGTCGTGCTCCGGGCTTCCCGCGTTCATCGGCTGGGCGTGACAGGCAAAAATGTCGTCGTCGGTATGCTGGATACCGGTCACTACCGGCACGCTTTTTTCAGCTCCCGCGGGTACCGCCTTCTGTCGACACTGCTGGCACCCGGTGCGAGCGACCCGGCAGACGATGCCAATGGGCACGGCACAGGCGAAAGTGCGAATGTGTTTGCCTGTGCACCAGATTGCCGCTTGCGCATGATTAAGATGGGCAACGACACCGTCGGTGCCATCAACACAGCGCTCAACGCCAATCCCAAACCCCAGATCCTGACCAACAGTTGGGGCTACAGCGCCGACACGCCAGGCTCCTCCATTCCCAATTGGCTGAAGCCATTGGAAGCAGCTGTTGCCAATGCTGTGTCCCAGGGTGTCGTGGTTTGTTTCTCGGCCGGCAATGGGCACTACGGTTTTCCAGGCAGCCACCCGGATGTGATCTCGGTCGGTGGAGTTCATGTAAACCTTCCCGACGAGAACGATCTGGAAGCCTCCAGCTATGCGTCCAGCTTCAATTCCTCCTGGTACCCGGGACGCCAGGTACCGGATCTTTGCGGATTGACAGGCAAGAGCGTGAACATCGGAGGTGCGAAGGCACCGAGCCTGATGCTGCCGGTACAGGCCAGTGCCTCGCTGGATGGCATTGCGCCGTCGACAGGATCAAACTCAGACGGTTGGGGCCTTTTCTCGGGAACTTCGGCAGCCTGTCCTCAAATCGCGGGCATCTGCGCGCTTATGCTTGAAAAGGATCCGACCCTGACCCCGGCTGAGGTCAAAGACAAACTGAAGAAAAGCGCAAGGGACGTGAAGAAGGGCACAACCCAAATGGGACATACGGCGACCAACGGACCAGACCTTGCAACGGGGTCCGGACTTGCGGATGCCAAATGGGCTTATATCAATACGATGGGGGACGTTGCGGCCACCTTCTTCAGCGGTACCAAGGAACAGCAGCTGGCAATGGTGTCCTCCGGCGCGATGCCGGAATTCTCCAAGGAATTCATCAGTGACATGATTGATACCTTGCGTTCACGCTAAAGCTGGCGACAATTCGACCAAGAATGGACATGCGCTGACAAGCGCATGTCCAGTTGTTCTCGCGGCAGAAATTTAAGGGGCCTGGCCGATGGCAGATGAGACCGAGATTTTCGGTGCGCAAGTCGTTTTGAAACAAAGCGACGGCTCATCGATACTCGATGCGACGGAATCACTGACTGCAGCGACAATCGAGCGTTACAGACTGCCGGCGGAAACGGTTGGGGAGGCACGCAAAGCCCTGGAAGCACTTGGATTTCGGGTGGTTGGCGACGACGGTACCACGTTGTCGGTCGAAGGATCACGTGCACATTTTGCTGAAGTGTTTGGCCTTGAGGTCGGGGCCGTGCAAGCTGGTGTTGCGGCTCACGCCACCAAAATTCCGGACGATGCGCAATCGTTTGTTGCGGATGTCATTGTACCACCGAAACCGAGCCTCTTCCCCTGAACTGACACTCACCGGTGGGGCTCCGGCCTCCGCCCTTCAGCCTTAAGTGGCGGGGTGGTGGCCGGTGTATGTGGCTCATGTGCCTGTCAGGTCAACGTTCGCTCATGGCCCGGGCGAGGTTCTCATCAATCTTGTCGAGGAAACCCGTTGTGGTCATCCAGCCCTGATCCGGACCGACCAACAGCGCCAGATCCTTGGTCATATAGCCCGACTCTACCGTTTTGATGCACACACCTTCCAGTGTCTTGGCGAAACGGGCGAGCTTGTCGTTGCCGTCCAATTTGGCCCGATGAGCAAGGCCGCGCGTCCAGGCAAAGATCGACGCGATTGAATTGGTTGACGTGCTTTCACCCTGCTGGTGCTGCCGGTAGTGACGGGTCACGGTGCCGTGGGCTGCTTCTGCTTCCACTGTTTTGCCGTCCGGGGTCATGAGAACGGAGGTCATCAGGCCGAGCGACCCGAACCCTTGGGCAACTGTGTCGGACTGCACGTCGCCGTCATAGTTTTTGCAGGCCCAGACATACCCGCCCGACCACTTCAGTGCACTGGCGACCATATCGTCGATCAGTCGATGCTCATACCAGATACCTGCATCGGCGAATTTATCCTTGAACTCAGCCTCATAGATTTCCTCAAAGAGATCCTTGAATTGGCCGTCATACGCTTTGAGGATGGTGTTTTTGGTGGAGAGGTAGCACGGCACCTTGCGCTGAAGTGCATAGTTCATGGACGCACGCGCGAAGTCCCGGATGCTGTCGTCAAGATTGTACATGGCCATTGCAACGCCGGAGGAGGGAGCATCATAGACCTCGTGCTCGATCACCTCGCCATCTTCTCCCGTGAAGGTGATGGTCAACTTGCCCTTGCCGGGAAAGCGGAAATCTGTTGCACGATACTGATCGCCAAATGCGTGACGTCCGACGATGATCGGCTGCGTCCAGCCGGGGACTAGGCGCGGAACATTCTGCATGATGATCGGTTCGCGGAAAATCACCCCACCCAGGATGTTGCGGATGGTGCCGTTGGGCGAACGGTACATGCGTTTGAGGTCAAATTCCTCAACCCGTGCCTCGTCCGGCGTAATGGTGGCGCATTTGATGCCGACCCCATGCTCCTTGATGGCATTGGCCGCATCGACGGTGATCTGGTCATCGGTCTCGTCGCGCTTCTGGATCGAAAGATCGTAGTTAAGAAGATCAATGTCGAGATAGGGATGGATCAGCTTGTCCTTGATGAAGGCCCAGATGATGCGGGTCATTTCATCGCCATCGAGCTCAACGACGGGATTGTCGACTTTGATTTTTGCCATGGGTGCTCGGCCTCGCTGTTCTGTGAAAAATGAATGTCAGAAGCAGGCAATCTCAATGTTATGAGTTGTACCGGAATTCTATTGTGTGCGCTTGTATACAATAGTCGTGATTGCAGCAAGGCGGCATAACGAAAAATGCCGTGAATACAGGTTCTTTGCCATCTCCTGATTAATTTCGGGTCTGTTCCGGTTTCCAAGAATTAATCGATCAATTTGGCTTCCCTTTGGTAGTTTCGGATTTTTTCCGCATGCGGACGAACGAGATCGGCAACGGCGACACTGCCAAGTTGCTGTTGAAAGGCTTGTTGTGCTGCCTGAAGCGCCTTTGAAGTAGCCTCGTTTGCCGAGCGTTCCAAAAGGCAGGAGGGGGCGTCGTTGGATCGGCCAACGGCAAACAGTTGGGGTGAGCCCAAGGCTGAATAAACGTCCGCTAAGGTGATTTTCTCCAAACTCTTTGTCAGCACCCAGCCGCCGCCATGGCCCTTGGTGGAGTTGACGAAACCTGCTTCACGCAATCCGGCCATGGTGCGCCGGACGAGTGATGGATTGGTGTTGAGCATCCGGCTGATCGCTTCCGATGTTACCGGTTCATCAGTCTGTTCCAGATGCAAAAGCACGTGCAAGACGCGCGGCAGGCGGCTGTCGGTTCGCATGACGTTCCCTTTTTCGAAAGCCTAACTTGCGAACGATCATGTGACAATAAAAAGCACATGAGATTGACGAATGATTTCACGCAACTTATTAAGTAACGAAATATGATCCCTTTTTCGGAGTTAAAAACCATGTCGCTTGCAAGCACCAATGCACGGCGAAGCAACCGTTGGCTGGCGGTTTACGCGCTGTATCTGGCCATGTTCATGAACATTCTTGACATGACGGTCGTCAATCTGGCGCTTCCTGTGATCCGTGCAGAATTCAATGCCACCGACACCCAACTTGAATGGATCGTCGTCGTTTACATTCTGACCTTTGCCGCCGGGCTCTTACCGTTTGGCCGGTTCGGAGACGTTGTTGGCCGTGACAAGGTTTTCCTTTGCGGCGTTGCAGGTTTCACAGGCAGTTCGCTTGCTTGCGGAGTGGCTCCGGACACGCAATTTCTGATCATAAGCCGGGCTGTTCAGGGGCTTTGCGCGGCTGCCATGGTGCCGCAGATCCTTGCCATTGTGCATGTGATCTTCAATGACACGGAAAAAGGAAAGGCGATTGGACTGTTCGGCTCTATTTCTGCGCTTGGGGCTGTTGCGGGGCCACTTGTGGGCGGCCTTATCGTCACCTTGGACGTGTTTGATCTTAGTTGGCGGCCCATATTCCTGATGAACCTTCCGATTGGCCTCATTTCAATTTTTGGTGCTCTCAGATTTCTTCCGTCCCTTCAGACCGGTACGCGTCTTGCGCCAGACTGGAGTGGAACGGTGCTCTTTCTTCTGGCTGTCACGCTGGTGCTCTTTCCTCTTGTCGAGGGCCGTCAGTTCGGGTGGCCGTTCTGGTGTTTTGGCTTAATGGCCCTGGGACTGGAGGGAAGCGTCCTCTTTTATCGTCAGCAAGTGAGCAATTTTGAGCGAGGTCTGCCGGAGTTGTTGCCGGTTTCGCTTTGCCGGGACCGGTCTTTCGTCCTGGGCGTGGCGTATGTCTCGATATGTTTTTCCGCGCTCGCCGGATTGTTTTTCGTGTTGTCGATCTATCTTCAGAGCGGTCTTGGACTGACACCGCTTTCTGCCGGTCTGACACTGGCACCGCACCCCTTGGGCGTGATGCTGGCCTCAACACTCACAGGACGGTTGGGAACAAGAGTACAGGAGTTGCGCATCCTGACTGGGGCAAGTTTCGTTCTGGCGGGTGTTACCGTGCTTTGGCTGATTGCCAATAACGGCGTGGCCGCCTCAAATGGTTTTTGGCTGGGTCTTCCGTTGTTTGCAGTTGGATTGGGCACAGGTGTTCTGATACCGGCACTATTTCAGCGGGTTCTCTCGCGCGTGTCAGGTGCGGATGCTGGGGCGGGATCAGGTGTGCTTCAAGCCTTTCAGCAATTGGGAATGGCTGTCGGCATTGCGCTTCAGGGGCAGATTTTCTTTCAGACACTTGAAAAATTGCCAGGGGGTTATTCGAGCGCAGCCGGTCTTACCCTGCTTTATCCGATAACACTTTTCGGAGTGCTCGTAGCGCTTTCGCTTTTCTTCTTTTAGGAAGACAGCGCGGCCCGAAATCATGAAGGTTGGACCTGAAAAATGTGCACGGCCTGCCGGGTGGGAGGGGAGCAGGCCGTGCACGTTGGCCAGAAGCTGTCAGGCCTCGGGCGTATCAGCGGTTCTTTTCAAGTGTAATGGTCACTTCGACAATTGACTTCGGATCATGACGAGAGTCCTTCGGGTCATGATAATCGATGATGATCGTCGCTCCCGGCACACGGACGCGCGAAGGCGGGTTCTCCAGACCGGATCCGATATGTTGATGCACATCACCCAAGGCAAAGCCGAAGAGAGTTGCGCATTCTTCCAGTGTTGTCCGTGGGTTTTCAAAGACGCTTGCCGCCAGCGAGCGATAACCATTTGCCTGCAACGTCGCGACAGTTGGCGCTGATCCACTTGGCTGTGTGATGCCTTTTTGGGGTATGGTGACAGCCTTTTTAAAGCTGGAGGGTACCTGCAAAAGGCGGCGGATCGTGAACCGGACCTCTTCGTTCGGGCAAGCGACTATGTGCGGATAACAATCGTGATAGTAGGCGTTTACCAGGGAGCTCCGCAGGTTTTGTTCGCTCAGCCAGCTGGCGCCCATTCCAGAATAGTGCCGTGTGCCGAGACTGTCTTTGCCCATATACATGGCATTCAGGCCTTGCCAGAAACCATTCGGCGCCCACTTCAGGTAATCGTCCTTGTTCTTGAAATACATATAGTCGCCCGGGATCGGCGGATCCTGCAGAGAGCCATTCTGAGCCATGAAATCGGTTGCCGGGTTGTCGGTCCAGGGACCCACCAGCATGGAGCCAAACTGGGCGGCAAGTTTGGTAAAGGTTCGAGAGCCGAGACCGTCCAAAAGGCCCCAGAAAACGGTCAATTGAAATGCGCCGGCACACTCGCCGCGAAAGGGCAGGGAATGGCCGTCAACTGGCTTGACCACTTCGGCAGGTTTGAAGCCGTCCGTCTGCTGCCAGGCAGCTTCGTTTTTACCGGGATCCAGGAATTGCCAGTATTGAGAAACTCTGGTGGCTCCGCTCGTTCCCAGCCTTGGCTCCGGGCCAAGCGTCGGATCGTAATAGTCGCCGTCAAAGACACCAGCTGTCAAAGACGTCATTGCCGAGATCGCACCCAGACGAAACAGGATGTTTTCCCAAAAGTGTTGCAGATCGTCGAAGGCGACAGGTTGGGATGACGCAAGCGTCGCCGTCAGAATTTCGCCCGTCAGGTCGCTCTGAAGAAGGTGCCTTTCTTCTTTTTTTATCAGGCCGGTCAGATCGCTCTGAAGCTGACCGATATCCTCAATCGGCTCTCCGCCGATATGCAGACCGCTTTGTGTGCCAATCTCTTTCAGCATTTGCTTGCCCCGTCAGAATTCCTGGCGTCTTCCGGGCCCCTTCCATGGGTGTGGAAAGACGCGCTCCCTCATAGAATGCATTCGGGCACTCTTGCACTTATTGGTTTAAAAACCGTGACTGGCCTGCAATCTCAGATTTTGTCGGGATTTTTCAGAGCAGGTTGGGCCTGCAAAAGGGCGGTTGCGGTGTTCAGATGCAGCTCTGCGCCGGTCTGCTTTGCCATGGAAACCGATGCTTCAAGGAGCTTTCGAACCTGCGGATGCTCTGCTGAATGCAATTTGGCGGTGGCAACGGCTGAAAGCCGCGTCAGTTCCGCATCGAAATAAGCTTCTCCGGTCGTATCCGTAAATCGCTTCACATCGTTGAGCCTGATCAGCGCTCCCTTGGCATCGTTCTTCTGAAGAAGAGCTTCCGCGATCCAGGCTTCCGCATAGGGTCGCGCAAGGATTGCACCGGTCGAGAGATAATCTTCAAGCCCCTTTTCCATGAGCGGCAATGCGCTGGTGTCGCCAGACTTGAATCTGGCGCGTCCAAGGTTGATTGCCGCCTGAGCTGCCTGCTGAGCAAAATCCTGGTTCCCGCATAGTTCCATTGCTTTGAGGGCGTGCCGTTGGGCAGCTTCACTCTTGCCGCAAAAATTGTTGGCGGTTGCCAGAAAGCAACTTGAGAATGCCTGACAGAATGCATGATCAGAGTCTGAGGCCAACCGTTCAAGTTCATCAGAAACCGTCTGCATTTTTCCCGGCTGATTGGTCAGGGCATAGCACCAGCACAGATAGGATCTGGCCAAAATTCCGAGATCAAGGCTGTAATTGGTGACCATGTCTTCAAAGTCTGCACGCTCGGCATCTGACACGGCCGCCAGAAAGGCGCGCTCGGAACCTTTCAGATCTCCTACATAAAACGCACCGACGCCAGTCATATAGTGACCCGCGGCAAGCTCGAGCGCTGTCTGGAGCTGAAGTGCGATTTCCAGGAAATCAGCGCTAAGTTCCAGTGCAAATGAGATATCGGCCCTGACCATATGGGCGCCCCAAAGGCCCCAGATCATCTGTAGGTTTTCCGAGGATCTGTCTTGAGGCCTCTTGAGCATACGGGCCTTGGAATAAACTTCCTGAACCTCTTCGGATGCAAATCCGTGATTGGTGATCATCTGCGGTCCCAGCAACAGCAGAAAGCGGCTGATTGTGTTGTCGCGCTTTTGATGGCCTTCGATCCCGCGCGCGAGTTCAAGCGCCTTTTTGAAGTGTTTTCCAGCGTCTTTGTGCGCTGCAAGCCGAACGGCCTGCAGGCCTGCAATTTCAAGATAGTCCAACGACGCAGCGACGTTTCCAGCTTGTTCAAAGTGGTGCGCGATAACTTCGGCAGCCACCTCGGGCTGGTTCTCCGGGTCACGGGTGAGGGCCGAGGCGATTCTGGCGTGAAACTCCTTTCGCACCTTTGGCCCAATAGACTGGTAAGCCAGATCCTGAACAAGTCCGTGCTTAAATTCGTATTGATGCTCTTCTTCTTCTGAAGGAAAAATCAAACCTGATTTTTGAAAGACAGAAAGATGTTTCTTGACCGTTTTTCCAGGGAGACCAGCGATATCTGTCAAAAGTTTCTGGTCGAACTTTCCGCCGATGGCCGATGCCATCAATAGCAGCTCTTTGTCATTGCCCAGGTGCGAGATTCGCGCCGCCAGGGTCTCTCGCAACGAAGCGGGGATAAGCGTTTCCCTGCGTTCTTCAAAAAAGTCGCCGCCACGATCAATAGCAATATTCATCAGCTCTTCCAGAAAGAGCGGAATACCGTCTGATTTCCGAATGACATGCTCAAAGTGAGCGTCGGTCATATCGCGTGGTCTCAATTGACTGGCAAGAAAGCGGGTTTGCTCCCGCGTCAGTTGCTGCATCCGGCACGTTCTGTCGGCAAGATCGGCGAGCTCGCTCGCACCTGGATCCGGGCGTGTGCTGACAAGAGTGAGAATACGGTCCTTTGTGAGTGTGTCTGCCAAATATGCGATCAACTCAAGCGAGCTGCTGTCCATCCAGTGCGCATCTTCAAAGACCAGAACGACAGGGTGGATCAGAGACAACTGACAAAAACAGTCTTTTAGTGTCTGCAGCGGCGCTTCGGCCGAAATTTTCTCCCGCGGCGGGTGACTGTCGAGCCCACCGCTTTTCAGGATCGCTCGCAGGTTTGCATTGTTACGCGGCGTGTCGAGCTTGAGGTCCACAAGAAGCGTTTGGATCACGCTGCCGATCAGACTCGGGCTCTGTAGTCCTTTGAGGCCCAAGAAACTGTAGAGGCCTTGAGCGACCGGAAAAAACGGTGTTCGCCTGTGATGCACCGAACCGCTGAAATTCAGAACAAGAGCCTGGTCGGATCCCGCTTTTTGCAAAAAAGTGTGAATCAGGCGGGACTTGCCGATGCCCGGGTCGCCTTCGATCAGGATCAACTGGGGCTTTTTGTCTTTCACTGCGCTCCAATTGAGGCGCAGTGATTTCAGCTCGTTCGTTCTTCCAGCAAAGGCGGAGAGGGTTTTGTCACGCGCATTCGGCAAGGTGGTTGAAGGCGGAGCAATGCTTTGCAGGACCTCATAGGCAATACCTGCACCGTCTGAAAGTTGCACTTGCCTGTATTCGAAATTGCTGCGGAACAGCGAGCGGGTGTTCCCGGAAACAAGCAAGGTATTGCCGCACGCGTTTTTTTCCAGAAGCGAAGCTTCATCGAAGACTTTGCCCGACACATCCTGCGGCGACAGGCTGGGCCCGTCGCTTGGGACAACGAAGCCGACACCACTGGCAATTCCGCAGCGCAGTTGCACCTGGAAGGTGCTGCCGTCGTTTTTGAAAATTCTGAGGATCTTCTGTGCCGCGAGCACGGCGCGTTCAGCGTCCAGTTCCTTCAGAACCGGAACACCGAACACAAGAACCTTCTGTCCGCTAGGCAAATTGACAAGTTTACCGCCGAATTCGGAAGCGGTGGCCGCGCAGATGGATCCCAGCTTTGCGAAAAGCATCTCATGGGTCGCATCGGTCAGCTGAGCGTGCGTTGGTCCGGCTGTATTGATCCCGAAAACAACCACACTCAATTCCGAACGCAGCGGTATTGTGCCTGAGGTGGGGGAGGTCGTTTCGTCAGGCGTGAGGCTGGATTGGGCCTTGCCTTTGTTTTTTCCGGGCTTTCTTGACACAGGCAATTTGGCTTCCACCTGGGATTGTCGATACCGCGATCTTCAGCAATATCGGGAATAGTATCGACACTAGCAATTTAGAGTTGTTGCGCCCAGATTTATTCACAAGGATTACCAGGAAACTAACAGTGTTATTTTTTCCGTCGAAAGGTATTTCCCGCGTGAACATTAAATCCCTGCACGAGAATACGTAATTTTTACAATATGAATAAACTCATGAGTGTGGAGAGCAGTGATCCAGCCAAGCTTTCAGGCAATCACCTGGGCACAACCCAGCTTCCCAACTGTTTCACGGACCGCAGCACTTCACTGTAGAAGGGAGGCCAAGAAAAGGTCGATTTTGCTATTCAGAGAAGGAAGGTTCTGGCGCAGGCGGTCCCACTGCAACCTTTTCGGGCTCTTTTTTGAAAAAGCGAGATAGATGTTGGCCACTCCGACCGGATCTTCGAACGGAGAAACAGTTGTCATGCCAATACGGTCGGCTGTCCAAAGTGTCATGATGCGCGGCGCCACAAAAGCATCGATGCGGCCGTGATGTGTGGCCATCAACAGCTGTACGACGGTGTCTCGCTGTTCAATCCTTGCCTTGCCGCTTTCTTCAAGAGTACGGAAATTGGGGTGCATTCGACCCTTTGCGATTTTTCCGATTGTCAGACCGTGAAGATCTGTGGCGTTTCCAGTGAATGCAAGGCCGGAATCCTTGCGGGCAAAAATCGCCATTTCGAACTGGACAATGGGTTTGTGCGGATAGACAAGCCACTCTTCACGCTCGGTCGTATGAACGACAGGGAATATGAGGTCCGCACGTCCTTGTTGTGTTGCGAGCTGGGCGCGGGGCCAATTGGTCACTGCGAACTCAACGCCAACACCGGAAGTCTCGGACGCACTTCGAAGCAGGTCGACCAAGAGCCCCGAGGCCTGTCCGTCTTCGCCAGAATAGAGGTAGGGAGGTGCCTGAAATCCTGTGATAACCAGCTTGTCAGTTTCGGCGTTTGCCGACTGAGCAGACATTGGTAGCATCATGCTTGCGAGAATGGCGGCAACAGCTGAAATTCTGGAAAGATGCAAGTTATTTGCACCGCATTTCAAAAAACTCAGCATTTCGCCTGGACCTCATGTCGAATGCCGTTTGGCAAGAAGACTTCATTCACTCAATATGCAAGATAAAATCGTGCCTATTAACAAATCAACTTGTATTTTACCTTGGGTAAATTATTAGTAAAAAGGAGTATTGTTAATTGTTCAGCGAATTTTCCTTGAAATCTATTTAAATTATTCGGAAAAGTGTCAGTTTTAGTATGTTGAAAATGCGTACTCAGTTTTTCACCCGCGGCATGCGTTGATCACGAAACACTTGTGATTGTGCCTGCTTTAGGCTGCTTTGCGATTTTCAGCAGTCAAGCCGGAGCGGACGGCACGTTTCAACGTGTTGCCACTAACACCAATGGTCAGGCCACATAGACCAGGTGCACAGTTTCCTGCACGCAGTCCGGTGCGGCACTACTTCTTTTCTACTGATCGACTGATTTCGGTGATGACACCGAATGCAACAGCCGCGAGGATTTTCATGATGCCGCTATCTATTGCCTGTTCCGTGGTTGCCTGTCCGAGAAACAGGCCAGGACGCGGCTCAACAATAGCTCCCATTGCAACCCCTGCAGCAACTGCTATTTGAATGCATCCAAGGAAAAATACAACTCCAGCGATTAACGTACCCAGCTTAGTAAAAGGCATTGGAATGTCTCTCGATGTCTTTGGTAGTTGCTGAAGATTACCTTTAGTTTTTCTTCCTTCAAGTTATTGTTCAAAATACCCTAAATATCGAAAACTTTAATAAAAGAAGCTTGAAAGTTGCTGGGATTGAGAGCTTGGATGGCGGTAGTCGAGATGGCTTGTTCAACAAATTCTGACCTGAACAAGCCATACGCCGCACAGAGCAGCATTGTTTAGTCGGCATTTGCCTTCCTGTCGCCGACGGAGCACCAACGGCCGCATGACTGTCCTTCTTGTTTCAGCGGAGTTCGGTAAACCGTTCACCTTTGAACACTCTGAGCGGATTGCCCCGTTCCAGCTGTTTATGGAGCTGGTTTTGGGCGGATTTTTCCCGCGCAAGACCTTCTTCCCGTTTGAGAAAGAGCTTTGACTTCAGCCTCTCCAGAGCAACTTGCCGGTTTCTGTGCTGAGAGCGTTCATCTGTCGATGTAGCGGTGAGGCCGGTCGGCAAGTGTGTGATCCGGACACCGCTGTCGGTTGTGTTCTGGTGTTGGCCGCCAGGTCCGCCCGAGCGAAACGTTTCCGTTTTTAGCGCCGAAGCCTCAAGGTCGGGCACGGGTCGTGTTGCGGTTCCGACTGCAAAGACGCCGATAAACCAGTTTTGCCGTTTATGATGAGGGCGAAACGGGCTTTTGCAGGTCCATTGAACGGTACCGGTCCAGCTCATGGAAAGTGTTCCGGACCCCGCTCCGGTCAAGGTGACGAGAGCAGAGCTTGGATCCTTGTCGTTTGTTTCATCCGCAAGTTCCGCACGAAACCGAATGCCGGCCTTATTTGCTTCCATTTGGATCCGGCGAAGAATGTGAGTCACGGCTCTCCTGCATTCGCGCGGGCCGTCTCCGCTTGTGACCAGCAATCTGCTTTGTGAATCAGTGGTCATCGTCTGCTCCTTCTATCCTGCAAACGGCGTTTCTTGTCCTGACGCGCAGTTGATTGCTCTTGTTTAGCCGCTTTCTTGAAGGTCAGAAGCGGTTTGAGAGAAGCTACGTTCTTTGCAAGCCCCGCGTCGACAAGCTCGTTCAGAACACGTGTCGGATCTTTGTAGGCATTCGGTGCTTCCTCGATCAGAAGCTGCCTGTCTTCGCAAACAACCAGGCCGCCAAATGAGGTCCGTGCAAGCTCGTTTTGCTCGGACCGTGTTGCGCCCGCTCGGCCCATCATGGATCGACGATCGTATTTCCGCCCGGATCCGTGAGCCAGACAACCAAGTGCATCCGGATTGCCACGCGTGGCGACAAGCAGATAGCTCAAGGCGTCCCTGGAGCCAGCCAATGGAACCAAGGGAACATCGGCCTTTGCAGCTCCTTTGCGATGCAGAATTGCGCCGTCCCGAAATTCAATCATGTTGTGTGGTGCGTCCGTGACCGGTTTCAGTCCGCAGCGCAGTGCGTCGGCAGCCCGTTCTGCGATGAGCGTCCGGTTCAGACTGGCCCAACGAGTGGCCTGACAGTGGTTCTGCCAATAGGCTTGACCTTCAGCGCTGTCAGGGTCCAGCCCGGCAAATCGGTCGAGCACGGTGCTGAATACAGCCGTGCCAAGAGAGCGTGAACCTGAGTGAACCAGAAGCGCCAGATCTCCTTTCTTGAGCCCGGACATTTCAAGCGCTGAGTTTTCGGTGCTGGCGTCAACAACCTGCAATTCGCAGAAGTGGTTTCCGCCACCGATTGTGCCAAGGGCCTGAACATGCAAGGTTTCGGGCAGATCCAGGGCGTTCAGGCGAGCTGCACCGTCGCCGGACCAACTGCCTTCAAGCGTGCGGAGTTTTTGTGCCGCCTTGTCCAGACGCAGCTTGCGAAACGGCAAATCGAGCACAAACAGGCTCATTCCGCAGCCAATGTCGTTGCCGATCAACTGCGGATAGATCCGGTCGGCCAGTATTGCGCTGCCGACAGGGCCGTATTTGCCCGGATGCAGATCCGGGAATGCGGCAATATTGATCACGCCACGCATTGCGGCCACCTGCTCAAGCTGGTCTTCGGCTGTGCCTTCGATCCAGGAGCGGTCGGAATAAAAACGATGAATAGACGCCGGGCGATCAGATCGCACGGAGCGTTCTTTTGTAGAAGTGCCCATTTGGGGACCCTTTGAAAACAGGATAGGCATCAGGCGCAAGTCTCACTTGTCCTGGTTTCCTCCGGCGCACCGCTATCGCGGTTTAGCGAAGAATTGCCGCCCTTTTGGGCGTGCGGTGCATGATCGTCATGTCCGGCATCCCGTTTTCAAAAAGAATAATTACCGCTTGTTGCGGTGGCAGTGACATAGGCATTGGTCCGGAAATTTGCAATCGGGAATTTTTCCAGACAGGTAATTGTCAAAGTGGTGTGGCGACCGAGCAACGAAGAAAAGGCTGGTTGCCAGCGCCCGCACAACGAAGATCAGGTGCGCCTGTGACGCACCTGATCTGCCCATCGTCTTTACCTCGCTATTGGACGAAGCTTATAGCTCGCTAACTGCTGTTGAGCGGATCTTCTTCCAGTTCTGAGCGGCCTTGGCGATGGTTCCTGATTCATCCTTCTGGAATTCGCGAAAGATGTCCTCGTTCAGGAAGAGGTAAAGCTTGTCGTCAACGACCGCGGCAAACTGCGGGTCGCCGTCGAATTTTTTGCCGACTGAAACTCCGAAAGTGCAGAAGCCACCATTCTGCGGCAAATACGCGGCAGGGTCAGCCGTGAACTTGTCCATGGTTTCTTTCGAAGAGAAATAGTAGGCAACGTCGTCGTGAACGACTGTATGACGTGCCGCGCCATCGATCCGGTTGCCAAGATTGACGAATGCGACAGGATCGACACCATGCATTCCAAGCGGCGCACCTGCGGCTGTCAGGCCACTGGATGTGTTGTATTCGTCTGCCGAAAATGCGGGTCCGGACAGATTTGCGAAGCTCAGCAGCGCAGCTGCGACAAGTGTCTTGGACAGGGACATAGTCTATTCTCCTAACTGGGGTTTGAAAGTTGGGTGACCGGCTTTCGCAACGGCCAGGGATACTTTGCGTTCGACTACTCGATTGATCCATGTGCAAAGATCCCTCAAAATTTGCAGATCGTCCGGCTGAGGCTCAAAAGAAAACACCGGCTGGAAGCCGGCGTCTTTCAGTCAAGGAAGTTGGCAGGTCTGCCAGCAAGCTGGCTGTATTTTGTGGCTTCAGGCAATTTGAGGTTCGGCAACATCTGGCTTGTGTAGAGAGACCACGGTCAGAACCGCAATGGCGTTGACGATGTAATAGGCAAGGTCGATGCCCTTAAAGCCAAGGACGAGTGGGGCTGCCAAAAAGACGACACCAACCGCAAAATCAACGATCAAATGGAACGAATAAGGCAGCACTCTGATCACACCGGTCTTGTGATCAGTCAATACGGTCAGGATCAACGCTGCGACACCGGTGACGACTGAAAGCCAGAAGGCAAGCGGATTGGGCTGACCCAGATTGAGTGCCATAGGCAGTGCAATGAGGCCAAGCGCGACCGGATAGTCCAGATAGGCATGGATGGTCTTGGTAACAAAGCGGATGTTCATATCGAGCTCCTGAATAAAGGTTGGATGGAGGCGGGTGCCTCTCGAGGATTAAGATGATCCGCATGACCCGATTGATCTATGCGCGAAAATCCTCGAAAATTGACTGATCGTCCGGGAGGCTTGCGACTTTTGCCTGAACGCTGCAATAGATGGACCAAACAAGTCTGATTGTGGAATGCCATGAGACATGATGCTCTTAGCCAGATCCTGGATGCACTGAAACTGCGTGGGTCGATTTACTTTCACACCAATTTCTCGCCACCCTGGGCGGTGCAGGTGCCCGACTTTGGCAACGTTGCCCGGTTCCACATGGCTATGCGTGGTGCCTGCTGGCTCAAGGTCGAGGGGCACTCCGCACCCATCTATCTCGCCACCGGAGACCTCGTCGTTATTCCGCACGGCGCGGCCCATGTCCTGTGCGATGAACTTGGAAGGGAGGCCACATCTGTCGATCAGGTCCTTCAGGACACCGGCTATACGGGCGAAGGAGCGCTTTACTTCGGTGGACCGGAAGAAGAGCAAAGCTGCAAGCTGTTTTGCGGTCATTTTGAGTTTGAGGACGGATCCGTGCACCCGATCCTGGAGGCATTGCCTGAGGTTATCCATGTCCCCAATACAGAGACTATGAATGCCTTTTGGCTGGAAACCGTGATGCGTTTCGTTTCCAGCGAAGTCCGCGCAACACTGCCAGGTTCCGATGCCATCGTGCACAGACTGACGGAGATCATCTTCATTCAGGTGGTGCGCACCTTTGTCGATCAGCAGGGCGACAGGGCGGGGTGTCTTGCTGCCGTTCTCAATCCCAGGCTTGGACGTTCAATGTCTCAGATCCATCTGGCACCAGAGCAGCCCTGGACGGTTGAAACACTCGCCCGCGAGGCAGGCATGTCGCGCACCGTGTTTGCCGAACGTTTCACCGATCTCGTTGGCATGACCCCACTTGCTTATGTCACGCACTGGCGCATGGAAAAGGCGCGGCGGGATATCCGGGATACGGACCTGCCGCTGATCGATATTGCGGAGAATATCGGCTACAGCTCAGAAGCTGCCTTCAACCGTGCCTTCAAGCGGCAGTTCAGCCAGACACCGGGTCAAATGCGACGCGTTGGTGAAGCGACTTCTCACGGTCGGGTATGACAGAGGTAGCCTTTGGCCGGCCATTCACGCTGGTATTCATCAGCGACCGAGAGCGCACGATTGCCTGCATCTCGTGCGGCCAAAAATCATGCTTCTTACCTAGTGAGTTCGCGTTCCGCCCTTTTGAAAGAGCAGAATGTCAAACAGAAACGGGACGTTGACCGCGCCCAGAAACGTTGGCGTCACCAGCGTCCCATCTTCCACGAATTCGATGACGCCCAATTGCGAATACAACTCGAAAAGCCGACCTGAACCTTCTGTGAAGTTGCTTTCAAGAGCGTGTTTGGGATCTGAGAAAAAGTGGCGCAGCATCATGAGCGTTTCGACGGAAAACGTTTCGTGATGGTCCCAAAGGCGAGAAAACGACACAGTGAATTGGCGGATCGGTTCGATATCACCGCCGAGATGTTCCATCTGGGCGGATTGTGCACCATAGAAATCGGACAGGTATTTCACGCCATAGTCGGTAAGCGTATGAGCTTTCAGGATTTCTGTCAGGTTCTCAGGTACGCCATCCGGGTCCACTTCTGTGTAGCCCAGGTAAGACAGGCGCGTGTAAAGTTCGTTTGTCACGGACGCGAGACCCGTCATGAAAACAGGGATCTTGTCCTCCTCCAGCAGATCGATGCAACCTTGCAGGTTTGATCTGTCGCCCTTGCTCAATGCATGAAACATGAAACAGGTCTCGGCCCACCAGTGCAAATGCTTCGGGTCGTTTGATGCTGTGTGCAGGACGAATTCCTCGTCAGCGCCATTGGTCACGATTTTTGAAAATGCACCCTGTTCAAAATTCATTGGCTGGATCCGGAAGTGATTGTGTTCGAAACAAAAAAAGGCGGCCGAAGCCGCCTTTTCAAACACAGGTTTAAGTATCGGGTCAACCGATGATGCCATTCAGCGTTGCACTCGGCCGCATAACTGCATCAACTTTGTCCTGAGGCGCATGATAGTAACCGCCGGTGTCGGCCGGGCTGCCCTGCACGCCGTTGAGTTCACCGACAATTGTCTCTTCGCCACCCGACAGCGCAGCGGCAATCGGCGCAAAATGAGCCTTCAGGTCTGTATCCTGATCCTGCTCGCTGAGTGCTTTTGCCCAGTAAAGCGCGATGTAGAAGTGGCTGCCGCGGTTGTCGAGGCCGCCAACCCGACGGGCAGGAGACTTGTCATTGTCGAGCAAGCCTTCAATCGCCTTGTCCAGGGCATCTGCGAGGACCTGGGCCTTGCCGTTGCTTTTGACGTTGGCAAGGTGCTCCAGAGAGGCGCCGAGAGCGCAGAATTCACCGAGTGAATCCCAACGCAGGTAGTTTTCTTCCTGCAATTGCTGAACATGTTTCGGAGCAGACCCGCCGGCGCCGGTTTCGAACAGCCCGCCACCGTTCATAAGCGGAACAATAGAGAGCATTTTTGCCGAGGTGCCAACTTCGAGGATCGGGTAAAGATCGGTCAGGTAGTCGCGCAGGACGTTGCCGGTGATGGCAATGGTGTCCTCGCCGCGGGCGATCCGCTCGGTCGAATATTTGGCGGCTTCTGTCGGTGCCATAACTTTCAGATCAAGACCGGATGTATCGTGATCCGGCAGATAGGCTTCGACCTTCTTGAGCAGTTCCGCGTCATGTGCGCGAGACTTGTCCAGCCAGAATATGCCAGGCATGCCGGACAGTCGCGAACGGGTGACGCCAAGCTTGACCCAATCGCGGATCGGCGCGTCCTTGGTGCGGCAGGCCCGCCAGATATCGCCTACTTCAACACCATGTTCGATCAGGGTTGTGCCTGCGGCATCAACCACACGGATCGTACCGTCCGCGGGTGCCTTGAAGGTTTGCGGATGAGAGCCGTACTCCTCGGCCTTTTGGGCCATCAAACCGACATTGGGAACCGTGCCCATCTTGGCTGGATCGAGCGCGCCGTTTTCCCGGCAGAAGTCGATCACAGCGGAATAAACGCCTGCATAGGAGCTGTCGGGGATCACGCACTTGGCGTCATGTTCCTTGCCATCCGGGCCCCAGCCCTTGCCACCTGCGCGGATCAACGCGGGCATCGACGCATCAATGATGACGTCGGAAGAAACATGCAGGTTGGTGATGCCCTTGTCGGAGTTCACCATGTACATGTCCGGACCGTTGCCAAAGGCTGCCTTTATGTCGGCCTGGATTTCCGCCGCCTTGTCCGCGGGAAGGGTCGCAACCTTTGCTTCCAGATCGCCGATGCCGAGGTCTGGATTGACGCCAAGCTCGTCAAAAGTCGCAGCATGCCTGTCAAAAACGCCTTTCAGGAATGTTTTGACACAATGACCGAAGATGATCGGATCGGAGACCTTCATCATCGTTGCCTTCATGTGCAGCGAAAAGAGTACACCCTGGTCCTTGGCGTCCTGAATTTCCTTTGCAAGAAAAGCCGAAAGCGCTCTTACACTCATGTAGGTGGCGTCAATGACGTCGCCTTCTTCAAGCGGCCAGTCGCTTTTGAGCGTCGAGGCCGCCCCATCCTTGCCAACAAATTCTATCTTTGCAGTGCCAACGGAAGCTGCAGCAATGGTTACGGACTTTTCGTTCGACCGGAAATCATGTTGACCCATCGTTGCCACGTGGGTCTTTGAAGAAGGAAGCCACTCGCCCATGCGGTGCGGGTTCTTCTTGGCATACTCCTTGACGGCTTTCGGGGCGCGCCGGTCGGAATTGCCCTCACGCAAAACCGGGTTCACTGCTGAACCCTTGATGGCGTCATAGCGTGCCTTGACCGACTTCTCTTCATCCGTCTTTGGATCTGCCGGATAGTCCGGCAGTTTGTAACCTTGATCCTGCAGTTCCTTTATCGCCGCGTTCAGCTGTGGCTGAGAGGCTGATATGTTTGGCAGTTTGATGACATTCGCGCCCGGTTGCTTGACCATTTCACCGAGTTCGGCAAGAGCGTCGGACTGTTTTTGCGCGTCGGTCAGATAATCAGGGAAATTGGCGAGGATACGACCGGCCAGCGAAATGTCCCTGGTGCCGATGGTCAAGCCGGCGGCTTTGGTGAAGGCGCGGATGATCGGCAGGAATGAGGCGCTCGCCAGTTCGGGCGCTTCGTCGACCTTGGTATAGATGATATCGGCCATTTCTCTCACATTTCCCAGTGTTTGAAGTGCGATCTGACGGACCGGCGGTTCGCCGTTCCGGAGTGAATTTCGTGTAGCGTATACAATTGTACGCAATCAATTGCCAGCCCTACGGAGGGACAAGGCGGGGGATGTTTGGGGGAGTTCTAACAAACGGCTGCGAAAAGGCAATTGGGGCAAAACCGGAGCCGGGTTTCAGTCGTCCATGGCAGGGGAATGATGGGCACTCGCGTATTCGGCGATCGTGTTGCTGAAATCGCTGAAACTGACACTGTAACCGACGGGATTGAGGCAGTGACCTTTCGCTCCGACGAGGCGATTTGCGAATTTGTAGGCCCTGTAGAATTTCGACTGGTTCAGGGACTTTTCAAATTCCGGCTCCAGTTCCAGCATGATCATGGATGAGCCGCGGCTGCTCCAGGTCGTTATCTCGATGATCTTGGTCCAGGGAATAATCTTTTCGGAAATCCTCGTGTCCCTGATACCGTCCGGCCCGATTTCGATCGCCTGCCGTGGGTTCCTGATCAGTCGAATAGTGCCGTAGACCCCCAAAAACCCGAAAAAGACAACGCATATGAGGCCGAAAATCAATCCATCGCCTTGATTGCCGGGAGCATCGAAGGCGCCTGTTGCGACAAACAGGCCGATCATGACGAAGGGCATGCACAGAGACAGGATGAGCAGGGATTTTCCAACAGACCTTTGAAAGGAAATGTGCTGGCTCGGATCTGTTTGCACGCGCTTTGGCCTTGAAGTTCAAAAGATAGCACCAGAATTTAGCAGCCGACCTGGTTTTGCTTCAAGGCGCGCGCTTACACCCTTCGTAAAAGGTTCGCTTTGGTTCAGGAGACCTGGCCGCGTCACGCCTTCCAGAACTCCGCCGCACCGTCAGGCAGGATTGCCAGAATCCTTTCAAGGGCTTGTTCATCGATGGAAGATCTTCTAAGCGCCGCGGCAACGTCTTCAATAGCGCTGTTGGGCGCAAGATTGTGATCCTGGCGCACCGCTTTCATTTCCATGATCAATGCCGGACGGTCCGGAAAAGGCGCAGGTGTTTCCAATGGTATCCAGTCTTCAACGAAGATTGCTCGCGTGACGGCAGGCAGAATGTCGGCAAATCGAAGTGCTTCGACGACGGTCAGATGAGAGCGAAATGTGTGCAGGACAGCCCTTAGCGTATGATAGGCCTGATGGTGCGTTTGCAGCATGCAGGTGTCACGAACATCTTTGATGAAGGCATCGAAATCACGTGATGCATGAAAATAGGTTTGCGGCATGGGCATGACTTCACCTGTGGGAAATTTGAAACAGGAACAGTCTGGTCTCAATGAGGCCATTCCGACGATGGAAGCAAGGTCAGAGCAGGCTCTGAGCGTATTGTTTTCCTGACCTGTGAAGATAGCGAGATGGCGGAGGGAAAGGGGCAATATGATCGATACCGGCAAGCTTGATGACCTGTTCCTGTGGATGCTGGATGGTGCCCGGCCAAGCGCGGATGCAAGAGCAATTGTCGGCGGTATTTGCGACGGCCTTCTTGAAACAGGTCTGCCTGTGGAACGTTTTGCTCTGTTCATCTATACGCTTCACCCCAATCTTCAGGGCCGCCGGTTTCGATGGTTGAAGGGTGAGGGAGTCGATCAGTCGGATGCCGACATGACGGCATTCGATGGTGTTGAATACCTGAACAACCCTCTGCCAACCGTATTGAAATCGGGCAAGATGTTGCGCCGGAAACTATGTGATCCGGATTGTCCGGACGACTTTCTGATCCTCAAGGAATTCCGGAAGGAGGGGATAACGGATTATGTTGTCCAGCCACTCTTCTTCACGACCGGTGAAACTCACCTTGTCAGCTGGGCAACGAAGGCAGAAGGGGGATTTGACGACGACATGATGGTGGCGCTTGAGAAGATCCGGCTGCCACTTGCACGCCTCACCGAAACCTACATGCTGAGGCTCAATGCCGCCAATCTGCTGTCGGCGTATGTCGGTCGCGACAGTGGGTACAAGATCCTCTCCGGCCGGGTGCACCGGGGCGACCTTGAAGAGATCACGGCCTGCGTTGTGTTTGCGGATCTTGTCGCCTTCACAAAGTTCTCCAATTCCGCCTCAGCGGATGAAGTTCTTGCCCGGCTCAACCGCTTCTATGATTGCCTGGTGCCACCAATCGTTGCGCGCGGCGGCGAAGTCCTGAAATTCATGGGTGACGGTCTGTTGGCTATTTTTCCAATCTCGGAGAAACTCGATGATCGGTCAGCTTGTGACGCTGCACTTGAGGCACTCCGGGAAGCCTCGGGTGGCGCCGAGGAACCGGTTTTTTCCGATGACGCGCCACCTTTCCGGGCAGCTGTGCATCTGGGTCCGTTGCAATATGGCAATATCGGTGCCTCGGACAGGCTCGATTTCACTGCCATCGGCCCGACCGTTAACCTCGCGGCACGGATCCTTTCATCTGCAGTTCTGGTCAATGGCCAGACGGTTGTGTCTGAAAAAGTTGCCGAGCTGACCGGCATTTCAACCAATGGCGCACCGACTTTTGAGCTGAAGGGGTTTGAAAGGACACAAGTGATCGTTCCCGTTCGTCAAATGCCCACGCTCTAGCAAAGCATTGCGTTGAGTTTCCTACCGAAATCGTCCGCCGCGCTCAATCACCTCGATCTTGTAGCCATCCGGATCAGTTGCGAAGAAAAAGCGTGCAACGCGGCGGCCTGCCGGAGCAAAGTCGACGATGTCGCCGGTTTCGATGCCGAGCTTTTCAAGTCTGGCATGGTCATGTTCGAGATTTGCAACCGTTACGGCAAGATGCCCATAGCCGTCCCCGAGGTCGTAAGGAGACTTGCGCTCCTTGTTCAAGGTGAGTTCCAGTTCGAACCCGGTTGTCTCGTTTTTCAGGTAGGTGAGGCGAAACGCATCAAAATCAAGTTGGTCGGCTATCTCCAGTTCGAACGCGCTTTTGTACCAGTCAGCTGATTTGACGTCGTCCAGAACCCTGATGCAGGAATGAACCATCTTTGCCATTGAAACTCTCCATAAGGCGCGCACTCCACAAGGAGCGCACGCCGGTTTTTTGATGGGGAAAATTGCGATCTGATTTGAACTACCGACCGCTTACGGCAGTGCTCAATGCCGGAAATCTGACGATCCGGTAGGTGCCGAACGAGGCGTCTTCACCACCGTTCAACACGGGTGAGCGGTGTAATTCGTTGATGGTCGCATAGACATAACCGTCGGCGCCGATCGAAAATCCATCTGGCCAGGGCAGGTCCTCGTCAGACTGAAAGAGCTCTTCATAACTGCCGTCCGGCCTGATGACACCGATCGCATTGTCGGTCATTGCAGTGATATAGACATTGCCGCCTGTATCGACGGTCGACCCGTCTGATATCGGTTTGTCACCGTAGCGTTCGACGCGCGTTGCCAGTTCGTCGTCGCTCAGACTTTCGTCAAGCAGGTCCTTGGTTTGAACACGGTACATCGCGCTGGCCGTCATCGGTGCGAAATAGACCCAGGTGTTGGTCGGGTCGATCGTGATTGGATTGACGCCGATCTTGGCCGGATTGCCGCCTAGAAGAATCTCACGGCCATCAATGATCATGGGAATGTCCTCAGGTGTCGTAAATTCCGTTCCTTCCAGCACGCGGCGGGCACGGCCTGTTTCAAGATCAACAACGATCAATGCCGAATTTACCCCATCGCCAGTGTCGGAGATGTAGATCGCCTCGTGATCACGGTCGACCGCCAGGTCGTTGAGGAAAGAAGAAGGCCGGGCAACCGGCTCGCCGATATAGTGAATGGCGTGTAGCGTTTCGGTATTGGTATCCCACCCGACGATGCGTCCTGTCCGGTTTTCGCCTTGTCCGTCCAGCATCCACAAAATGCCGTCGCGATCAGCCCTCAGACCCAGGACGCCGTTCAGCCCATTGCCGTCTTCTTTTGGCGCCCGGGCCCAATCTTCAGTCGGATAGGGTTTGGTGCTGCCGTCGCTGAAGACTTCAACCACTCGCAGCTCCGGTCCATAAAACTCATGCACGGACATGAACATGCGTCCATCGGGGCCAATGGCCAGATTGCCTGGGGGCATAGACTTTTCGAAGTTCAAATAGGTCTCAATATCTTCCGCACCTGCTGGAACGACGAGGGCGGCAACAAGGCCGGCGGCGGCAAGTAGTTTTTTCATTACGTCCTCCTCATTTGGGTAAAGAGGGTTTAATTGTTTTATTTTTTCTGGGAAACTGCTCCAAAATTGAAACCAGAATTCGAAAAATTCAAATGTATAGCGTGCCCGATCTTCAGACATTCGTGACCGTAGCGAAATGTGGCGGGATAACTTCCGCATCCGTGCAGCAGGGGCTATCGGCCGCCACGGTCAGCCATCGGATTGTCAAGTTGGAGAGCGTCTTGAATGTCACTCTCTTTCACCGCAACAGCCGGAATTTCCGGCTGACTGACGAAGGCCAGGTTTTTTTGGAGCGTGTCGAGGTCATTTTGGAAGACCTGCAGCAGGCTGAGTTTGAGGTTGGCAGTGGAACGCCCCATCTGCGTGGACATCTGAGAGTAACGCTGTCGCCCTGGATCCTGTCGCGGTTTCTCTTGCCCCAACTGACTGTGTTTCGACGACAACATCCTGACCTCTCCTTGGAATTCCTGGCGGTTGATCGGTTCGTTTCGCTGGTTGAAGAGGGCCAGGACTGTGCGATCAGGGTTGGAAAGCTGTCCGACAGCGCTCTTATCGCGCGAAAGCTGAGCGACAATGACCGGATTGTCTGTGCCTCTCCCGGCTTTCTCGCGGACCACGGCAAGCCGACTTCGCTTGAAGACCTTCGGGATAAGCCCTGGGTTTGCCTTCCCTGGCAGACACAATTTGACGTCAAGGACATCAAGGGCAGAAAACGCCGTCTGTCGGTGTCGCGCAGTATTTTTGTATCCAACTCCGACATGCTGACCAGCGGAGCACTCGAAGGCCTTGGCCTTGCCGTCAAGTCGCGCCTTGCGGTCAAGGATGAACTTGAGAGCGGCCGTCTTGTTGAAGTGATGCCGGGGTGTCTTGATGCTCCTGATGCACCGATTTCGTTTGTCTATAGCGCTGAGGGGCGGGCCGGGCGGAAGATCAAATCGTTTTACGAGTTCACGAAGGAGGCGTTCCGCCTTGGCGCGGGAGAATTCTGCGCTGTCGCGAACACATAGTCCCCAAACTTGAGGAATAGTTTGAGCAGTCTTTCCAAGTTGATCCGGTTCGGCTACATCCCCGCGGTATGAGCAAGAATGCAAATATCAGAGAAGAAGCCAGGGCGGTTACCGCAAAACCGCCTGCGGTGATCCTTTGTGAGCCGCAACTTGGTGAGAACATCGGAACAGCTGCCAGGGCCATGGCAAATTTCGGTCTCGTTGATCTGCGGATCGTCAACCCGCGTGACGGATGGCCGAGCGAAAAGGCAAAGGCCGCGGCAAGCCGTGCAGACCATGTCATCGAAAAGGTTCAGGTGTTCGACAGTGTCGAAGCCGCGATTGCCGACCTGCGATTTGTCTATGCGACAACGGCGCGATCGCGCGAAGTGCCCAAGCCAGTGCGCGGACCGGACGAAGCGGCGCAAAAGTCCGTGTCGCTTGGAGACCAGGGATACGCCACCGGCTATCTCTTCGGGCGCGAGCGATGGGGGTTGAACAACGAGGAAATTGCCCTGGCGGACGAAATTGTCACTTTGCCCGTGGACCCCGATTTTGCGTCGCTGAACATCGCACAGGCGGTGCTGGTTTGCGCCTATGAATGGCGCAAGACAGCAACGTCCGGCGCGCTGCCGTTTCTTCTGTCCGACGAAGAGCATCCACCGGCAACGAAAGACAACATCCTCAGGTTCTTCGAGCATCTGGAAAGTGCATTGGACACGGCTACTTTCTTTCGCCCGCCCGAGCGGCGCCCCCACATGGTGAGGACCTTGCGGAACATATTCCAGAAAGCGGAGCTGACCGAACAGGAAGTTCGAGCATTGCGTGGGGTGATTGCCTCGCTCGAAGGACGTCAGACACGTCCGCGCAAAGAGCGCGGTGACGCGGACAACGAAGAGTAAGGGAGCTTTGTGAGCGTGACGAGACCAATTCTGATTTTCGATTCAGGTCTTGGTGGACTCACGGTCCTGCGCGAGGCGCGATATCTGTTGCCAGGTGAGCCTTTGCTCTACGTTGCCGACGATGCTGCGTTTCCAATTGGCCGCTGGCCTGAACCAGAGCTCAAAGCCCGCGTTCTAGCGCTGTTTGAAAGATTGATTGAGGAGCATCAGCCAAAGGCGGTAGTCATCGCCTGCAATACGGCATTCACCCTTGCCGGGGGGCATCTTCGCAAGGCCCATCCGGACGTGCCCTTTGTCGGCACGGTGCCTGCAATCAAACCTGCAGCGGAGCAGACATCTTCCGGTCTCATTTCCGTACTGGCGACACCCGGCACGGTGCGCCGGACCTATACAAGAAGCCTGATTGACAGTTTTGCCAGCAAGTGCCATGTGCGCCTGGTTGGCTCTGACCTTCTTGCCGAGTTCGCTGAAAGACATCTGCGCGGTGAAGCTGTCGGCGACGGCGACCTCCTGACAGAAATTGAAGACTGTTTTCTGGAACGCGATGGCAAACGTACGGACATTGTTGTGCTGGCCTGCACCCACTACCCGTTTCTGGCAAACAGGTTCCGCAAGATTGCCCCCTGGCCGGTGGACTGGCTGGACCCGGCAGAAGCCATTGCGCGGCAATTGATGCGGGTCTTGGGCGATGCAAATACTGGTTCATCGGGCCGCATTCAGGATCGCGCTGTTTTCACATCGCACCCTGATAATCCAGCTTTGGATAGGCTGCTTGCCGGGTTTGGTCTGACCTTACTCAAAGGTGCGTCACCTGCTTTTGACCAGGCTGGCAAAGTCAATCGTTAGACTTGTGTCAGGAAACTTGACAAAGCGAGGTGGGAGGCCCTGCGCGTCAGGCAGCCAGAAACTTTACTGCCAGACCATCATCGGACCGTTTGGCGGCACGTTTCAGGGCGATGATTTCGTCGTTCAGCTTGTTGGGTGGGACCCTTAAACCCTTTGGCAGGCTCAGGATTGAAATCGAACATTGCAACAGCGGGAATTGGCGCGTGGTCCCGAACCGATCCTGTGCCACCATAAAGCCCTGTGCGCGGTGTTCGGCGTCATAAAAGCTTTCGACATCCACGCGGAACGCTCTTTTAAGTGCGAGCATGCGCGCCGCGACATCGGTTTGGTCTGCATTCATGAATCCAGCGAAGAAATCGTCGCCGCCGAGATGTCCGTGGAATGTGTCCGTGCCGGAAACGTGACGCTGCACCAATTCTCCAAACAGGATAATTGCCCTGTCGCCCTGACGATAACCATAGGTATCGTTGAAAGGTTTGAAATTGTCGAAATCCATGTAGCACAGATGTCGATCATGACTGCTCTTGCGCGCGCAATCCGAGATGAACTTGGTGATCGCTCCATTGCCCGGCAGGCGCGTCAACGGGTTTTGGTCCTGAGCTTCCTGCAAACGCTTGGCATGGATGATTTTCAGAAGCGATGTCGCCGAAAGAAAGCCGCAATAGCGAAAGTTCTCGGTGATGATGATCCCATCCGAATTGATCGACGACGCAAAGGTCACCAGAAGCATGTCGGCGTTGCTGTCAATGTCGGCTATGGGGCAGGCGCGCACGAAAGACCGCATAGGGAAATCGAGTGCCGCCTTGGCGTCGTCATCGTCAGGTCCGCCTGAATAAAGATATGCTTTCAGATCCCGCTCGTGGATCAAACCCCGTGGTTCGTTGTTGGCATCAAGAACAGGGATAACGCTGGAATCCTGATTGTGCACGACCATATCGAGCAGTTCATTCATCGAGGCGTTGAATTGAATGGTTGGTAAGTTCAGGAGCTCGTTGCGGATCCTGTCCTGTTCCTCCCGCCGTTTCCGGCCGATGCCCGGTGCCCGGACATGTTCGTAGAACAACTTTGCGTGCGCCGCCTTTTGGAAAGGCTTGGCAACGAACTGTCCCTGGATGAGGTCGCAGCCCGCATCTCGGCAAGCCTTGAATTCCTTCTCGGTTTCCACGCCTTCTGCAATCACTCGAGAGCCGAGAACGTGCGCAAGATTTGCCACAGTTGTTACAAACAGCTTCCGGCGCGCGTCACTGTCTATATCGTTCAGAAAAAAGCGATCGATCTTCACATAGTCCGGCGACATGTCGTGCAGCAGACGCAACTCGGAAGAGCCACGGCCGAAATCGTCTAGCGTGATGAGGAACCCGAGCTGGCGCAGATCATTCAATGCATGATGTGCAACGTCGGTAAATACTTCCTGGTAGCGTTCGGAAAACTCCAGGCAGATCTGGTTGGTGTTAAGGCCGAGCTCGGATACGATCTCGCTTAGGCCCAGGCGAGGGTCGCCTTCCTCACCAAGATTGCGGCCATCCAACTTGAAGTAAAGTTTGGTTCCCTGTGCGATCCTAAGGTCCTGAAAACGCAAAAGAGCCTTGCGGAAAAGCTCGGTTTCCAACTGGGCTAGAAATCCGAGGGCATGGGCTTGCCTGATCAGGTCTCCGGGGAGGGAGCATGTCCGAACTCGGCATTTCGGACCTGAGCCTCATAGCCATAGACGACGCCGGTTCCGATGTCCGCGATCGGCTGCAAGGCAAAGTCCAGTGCATTCAGCATTTCATCACGCGTCCGGAAAAGCACGTCTGTGCTTTCCAGATCAGCCTGTTGAACTGAATGGCGATTCGCTGACATCCGAGATCCTATACTCAAGGTCCAGCTTCCCAAGGGTACGCTAAGTTTCGGGGAAGTTAGGACCGTGCGTTACTGACATTATTCCCAAGGGTTGTAACGTTGATTGCATAGTGAAAAACTGCAATTAAGATTTTCTAAATGTATGCATTAATTTGCCTGTTTTGTGAGCGGCCGGTCGAAAATCGGAGATTATTGTGGGTCGCCGGTCTGAAATAAGCCGGATTGTCCCACAAATTCTTGGGTTTTAAGTCTTTTTGGATGAGTTTTGCCGGCGGCACATTGACATTCCACGGACCCGGCTGTACATCCGCGCGGTCCGGCGGGTTTTGCCTTCCGGCACTACGCACCCGTGGGTATTCCGGCCGGCGCCGTCTAGCCGGGTCCCTGTCGATCAGAACAGTACACTTTTGTGTCCTGTGAAGATAAAGGAGGGCGCGTTTCCTTTTTAGAACAACAACGCGAATTCAAAGGAAACCGCGATGTCAAAGCGCCACAGCGTTAAGTACAAAATCGACCGCCGGATGGGCGAAAACATCTGGGGTCGTCCGAAGAGCCCAGCCAACAAACGTGAATACGGCCCTGGTCAACACGGACAGCGCCGCAAGGGCAAACTGTCTGACTTCGGTGTTCAGCTCCGCGCAAAGCAGAAGCTGAAAGGCTACTACGGCAACATTTCCGAGAAGCAGTTCCGCAAGGTTTACGGCGAAGCATCCCGTCTCAAGGGCGATACTTCCGAAAACCTGATCGGCCTTCTGGAGCGCCGTCTGGATGCAGTCATTTACCGCGCCAAGTTCGTCCCGACCGTTTTTGCTGCCCGTCAGTTCATCAACCACGGTCATATCAAGGTCAACGGCAAGCGCGTCAATATCCCGAGCTACCAGCTGCGCCCGGGTGATGTGATCGAAGTTCGCGAAAAATCCAAGCAGCTCGCTCTGGTTCTGGAAGCTATCCAGTCCGCAGAACGCGATGTTCCGGATTATGTCGATGCAGATCACAACAAGATGACTGCTACCTACAATCGGATCCCTGGTTTTTCCGATGTGCCTTACCCGGTGCAGATGGAACCGAATCTGGTCGTCGAATTCTATTCACGCTAACAGTCGTCGAATATTCGATTTCGAAGAATTTGAAAGGCCCGCCAGACCGGCGGGCCTTTTTGTATTTGGAGCAGGCTGGCATCTCGCGCGCCTAAACGTGAAACGTGCCAACTGGCATCGGTTTAGATGTCGTTTCGTGGAATGCGTAAGAGCTGACCTGGAAAAATGAGATTGGGATCGCTCAAGATGTGCTGGTTGGCTTCAAAAATCGGTTGAAAGTTGGAGTTGCCATACTGATCCTGGGCAATTTTGGTCAGCGTATCACCGGGTTTTACTGTGTAGGGCTGCCACCCTCCGTAACCGGGCATGATCTTGGGCCCGAAAAGAACCGGAATAACGACGGAGGGTCCGTTTTCGTTCCCGGTGTCGTCGGCAAGGGTCAGGAACAGGCGGTTCAGCTGGAAACTGTTGGTGTCCGGGATATCAATAGATCCCTGAAATTGCCTCAGCCCAAGCGCGCCAACCGTCGTGAAGGATGAATACTCGTCATGTCCTTCAGAGACGCGGATACTCAGTGTGCCTTCAAACGCGGCAGCATTTCCAGCGATCATGATTTTGGAGCCTACAAGATCGAATGGTTGAGGCTGCTGAATGTCGAGCGTAACAGTCAAAACAATATCCTCCTCCTGAGTAACCTCAGGACCTTAATGCCACCCCCCAGCAAGCACTGATCACACTACAACGCTTTCGTGGATAATTGAAAGCTGCAACCACTAGTTCAATCTTGCGTTGTTTGCCGGGGTGCGTGGATTGCCTGGTCATCCAACTTGGACTTCTTGAGACAATCGTTTAAATCAGCGCGGATGGTTTCTCCAACGCTGCGAAGGCTGCCTGCATGAATGATATTGCAAACGACACGGACACAGACGTTCCGGCGATCCTGCGCAACGTGCCTTCCAGTGTTGACTTTAAAAAGCTGCGCAAGCGCCTGCTGCGTCAGGCGCGCGAAGCGATCAGCGATTTTGGAATGCTGCCCACGGGCGCAACTCTGGAAAAGCGTCCAAAATGGCTTGTCTGCCTGTCCGGCGGCAAAGACAGTTACACGCTTCTGGCGGTTCTGATCGAGTTGAAATGGCGCGGCCTGTTGCCCGTGGACCTTCTAGCCTGCAACCTGGATCAGGCCCAACCGGGGTTTCCCGTCGATGTGCTGCCGAGGTTCTTTGAGGAAAACGGTATTGAACATCTCATTGTTCGCGAAGACACCTATTCCATCGTTACCGACAAGATCCCTGAGAACCGGACCTACTGCTCGCTGTGTTCACGCCTGAGGCGGGGGATCCTTTATCGGGTTGCACGAGAGCAGGGATGCGAGGCAATTGTTCTTGGGCACCACAGGGAAGACATCCTTGAAACGTTCTTCATGAACCTTTTCCATGGTGGCCGGCTCGCCTCAATGCCGCCGAAACTGATCAATGATGAGGGCGATCTGCTTGTGTTGCGCCCGCTTGCCTATGCGGCCGAGAGTGACATCGCCAAATTCTCAGCTCGGATGGAGTTCCCCATTATTCCCTGCAATCTTTGTGGCTCTCAGGACGGTCTGCAACGTGAAGAAGTCAAACGCATGCTCCAGGGTTGGGAAAAGCAGACACCCGGTCGGCTGGGAGTTATGGCAAGGGCTCTTGCGCACACGCGCCCGTCTCATCTTATGGACAGGTCGCTTTATGACTTCGTCAATCTGCGTCCGGCTGATGGAGCAGGGGATGCGCAGGACAGTGAAGCGGAAGAGCCCTGCGGGGCAAGCCTTGCGATGACGGCAAAACTGTTTGCAGCAGAGTGACTTGATCGCATTATCGGAACAGGTCTCTGAGCCAGGATTCAACTTTTTGCGTTGATGGTTTTCGCACTGAAGATCCTTCCCGGTGAAGGAGATAATGGGTCTGCAGCGAGGGAATGGTCGTTTCAAAGGGAATGGCAAGGCGTCCACTTGAGGCCAGCTGTCTTGCAACGCGCCCCAGAAGCAGCGCGACACCTCCCTTTGCTGCCGCCCACTCGACTGCGGCAAGAGATGTGTCGACTGTGATACCGCGATCCGCAGGCATTGATATTTCCTGCGCTTCAAAGAATCTTGTCCAGTGATTTTCAAATCCAAGAATGTGGATCAAGGGGTATTCTGCCAGATCTGCCGCTGATTTGAGAGTTCCTGCATGATCCGGGTGACAGACGGGAATGACGGTTTCCGGGCCAAGGGCCTCCGCATGAGTGCCCGGCCAATTCCCTGTGCCCAAGCGGATTTCGATATCTATGCCGGTTTCAAGAACCGTATCCGCCCAAATGGCGGAGAGCAGCCTGATCTCTATCTCAGGATGTCCGTTTTGAAAGGAGGCAAGGGCTGGCGCAATGATGAGAACAGCCTCGGAAATTGGCGCTCGAATGGTGACTGAACCCGGAGATGTTGTTCCAAAGAGACCTGTTGTTGACACGGCGAGATCCGTCAACGCCTTGCGAACAGAGGGCAGATAGGCCTTGCCGCTGGCTGTCAGGTCCACTTTTCGCGTGCTTCGAAAAAGGAGCTGATGCCCAAGCTGCTGTTCCAGAGCTCTGATATGAGTGCTGATGGCAGCCTGGGTCAGGCCAAGTTCTTCTCCGGCGGCCGTGAAGCTGCCGAGCCGGCTCGCAGCTTCAAAACTTCTGAGCCATTGGAGGTTCGGGACAGACAGCATCGCGCTCATTCATAAAAAAACAGCGTAATATCTCTAAATTATATCATTTCTCTTTTCCAGCCTCGAGCGACAAACTGAAGACGAGTTCAATCAGATGTCGGAGGGGCACCTTTCATGCGTGTCGGTTTCATAGGTCTTGGTAACGTCGGCGGAAAACTGGCCGGAAGCATATTGCGCAATGGTTATGAGCTGGACGTTCATGATCTCAATCCGCTTCTCGTCGAGAAATTCGTGTCTCTAGGTGCCAACCGTGCCGCCACGCCCAAGGAAATGGCTAAAAGATGCGACGTTGTCATCACCTGCCTGCCGACGCCGTCGGCCTGTGCAGTGGTTGTCGAAGGGCAGGATGGCCTTCTGGACGGTATTGGACCTGGCAAGATCTGGGCAGAGATGTCGACCACAGATGCCAATGAGACAAGACGCTTGGCCGGGCGCGTCATCGCCGCAGGCGGCGAAGCGATCGAGTGTCCGGTTTCCGGTGGCTGTCACCGTGCCGCAACCGGGAATATTTCGATCTTTGCAGGATGTAGCCGCGAGACGTTCGAAAAGGCCTTGCCTTTCCTGACCGTGCTTGGCCGACGGGTTCTTCATACGGGTGACATCGGCTCTGCTTCCATCTTGAAGGTTGTCACGAATTACCTTGCGACCGCAAACCTTGTCTCATTGGCAGAGGCGCTGGTGACCTGCAAGGCTGCCGGAATGGACCTGAACACGGCTTACGAGGCCATCCGGATCTCGTCCGGCAATTCCTTCGTCCACGAGACGGAAAGCCAGGTGATCCTCAATGGCTCTAGAGACATTTCCTTCACGATGGACCTGGTTGCCAAGGACATCGGACTTTTCCAGGCCCTGGCTGAAAATCACAATGTACCGTTGGAAGTGTCTCCATTGCTGAACCGTATCTTTGCCGATGCAATCGACAGATACGGTGCGAGGGAACTTTCGCCCAATATTATCAGGAGGTTGGAAGAAGCGACCGGACTTGACGTCCTAGCCAACGGATTTCCACCCGAAATGATTGACGACGAACCGGAAGAGCCAGGATATGAGGTAAAGCCCAACGGGCATGTAGGCAATTGCGAAAAGCGGGAAGGTGTGGGCGGATGATTGAAAAGCGCCAATTCTATATCGGTGGAAGTTGGGTTGATCCGCTTGGCCCTGATGAAATGGACGTGGTCAATCCTGCAAACGAAGAAGCGGTAGCCGTAATCTCGATGGGTACCACGGCCGATGTCGATAGAGCAGTCTCGGCTGCAAGAGGAGCGTTTCCGGGCTGGGCTGAAACGTCTGTCGACGAACGGGCTATGCTCATCAAGCGGATCATTGAAGTCTACCAACGGCGAACACCTGAAATGGACACGGCGATCCGGCTGGAAATGGGGGCACCTCAAACCTTCGCCCGCGAACAGCAGACGCCGGCTGGTATCGGCCATTTGACGGCAACACTGGAAGCATTGCAATCACATCGTTTCGAGAGACCGTCGCCGCGCGGCGGAAGTTTGATCGTGCATGAGCCTGTTGGCGTGTGTGGTCTGATCACACCCTGGAACTGGCCGATCAATCAGATCGCTGCAAAGGTTGCTCCAGCGCTTGCGGCGGGATGCACCATGGTTCTGAAGCCGAGTGAAATTGCGCCTCTTTCCGCACTGCTTTTTGCCGAGATACTTGATGAAGCAGGCTGTCCTGCCGGCGTCTTCAATCTGGTCATCGGTGATGGCCCAACCGTCGGTGCGGCAATGTCCGCACATCCGGACATTGATATGATGTCCTTTACCGGTTCGACGCGGGCAGGGGTTTCTGTTGCAAAGAACGCAGCTCCCACGGTAAAGCGTGTCGCGCTCGAACTTGGCGGCAAGTCTGCAAATCTGCTTTTTGCCGATGCGGATCTGGAACCTGCCATCCGCTACTCTCTGGAGAGCTGCTTCCTAAACTCAGGCCAATCCTGTGATGCACCGACCAGGTTGCTGGTGGAGGCAAAGGTTTACGATCAGGCCGTAGACCTCGCGGCAGAGTTTGCCGGTCAAACCAAGGTGGGTGACCCGGCACGGGAAGGAGCGCATATCGGGCCTGTGATAAGCGGTCTGCAGTATGAAAAAATTCAGGGTCATATCGAACGTGCCATTGCCGACGGTGCCAGACTTGTTGCCGGAGGTCCTGGCAAACCGGATGGTTTTGACAGGGGCTTTTTTGTCAAGCCAACCGTCTTCGCCGACGTAACCAACTCAATGGCCATTGCACGAACGGAAGTTTTCGGCCCGGTTCTGGTCATGACCCCCTTTCAAACCGAGGAAGAGGGGATCGCCATGGCAAACGACACGCCATATGGACTTGCCGCCTATCTGCAAACAGGTGATCGGGAACGCGCAAACCGGGTTGCGCGAAAGCTGCGCGCGGGAAGCGTTTACATCAACGGCGGCAGTCCGGACTGGGATGTGCCTTTCGGTGGCTACAAGCAATCGGGGAACGGCCGCGAATACGGTGAATTCGGCCTTGAGGATTTTCTGGAGGTGAAGGCCATCACGACCGCTTAGTTTGCCCCGAGTTTGATGAATACAAGCGTGAGGGCGCCGCATTTTCATTGCGGGAAGCAATGCGCGAGCGTTCTTGAGGGGATCGAAGATCTCTTCAACAAGGTTTCGTTGCCGATGACAGCAGTTGGGATATCGGGGCAACGCTCAGACAAATTATGCGGCAGTGTCTCAACGCGAAGATCCAGAAGATAAAGTTCCAGAGCTGTCCATCATCGAAAGAGCTTGCTGCTCATCTCGCAAGCAAAGACGAGCAAGATTAAGCCCCCTTCAGTCACGGAGAACGGGCATCGCTCCCTTTTGTGCTCCGCCAATTCTTGAATCATACCCGCATATCAAAGCTGAGTTTCGGCTCTCGGCCGGAGGCAAGGTAACGCTGCCTGCAAGGCCGGATGCAGGCGATGAAGCCAAATTGAGTGGCGACCAAAAGAGAATTATATTTTGCTCAAAATGAGCATATTATGTTATATTCAATTTATAGGGTTCAAGCCGTTGAAAGGGTCTTGGATATTCAGAATGGTGCAACCACCGAACAGCTAGGCAGTGACATGGCAAAAAGCTTTGACCCTCCAAATACTTGGGATCCATTTGGTGCCTTCTCTCAGGCTGTAATCGCTGGAGATGGAAAAACAGTCTACCTGAAGGGGCAAGTTTCGCTCGATCGGGATGGGGAGGTTGTCGGTGAGGGAGACATGGCTGCTCAAGTCACCCAGGTCTTAAAGAACATATCCGATGTTCTTGGCGCTATGGGTGGACGAATGAGCGACATCGTTTCGCTCCAGCAGTTTACGACAGATATTCAAGCGTTCATGCGCTGTTCCGAAATAAGGTTACGGTTCTTCGACGCGCCGTATCCTGTCACAACAACTTTGGAAGTCTCATCGCTTTATGATGCCAGATTGCTTGTTGAGATAACCGCCATTGCAGAGATCCCGACAAGTCGCTTTATCATGCCGGAAGCCGCGCTTGAAAAGCACCAATAGATCGAATGCACAGCGTAAAATCCTTCGGCGGCCAAGGATAACGTCTTCCGACATTCCTGATCAGCAGCGCTGAAGATCATTGCAGAATAAGGAAACCGCACCGATGGCGGACGGTGGCATATTGTTCTTTTTGAACAATCAACCTAGCAACGTGTGCAGAATCGGCTGTTACGGGGTCTGGTTTCCTATGCGTAATTTTCGATAGTACAACTTGCCATGTTGTTGTGAAATACTCTGGGTTTTATTTCTGGTTGTGTATTCGGAATGAAAATAGGTGAATTCACGTATGCTCGTTTGCATTGAAATACGATTTGGATCAAAATCTCTGGTAGTTTTACTTGGCATTTTGCGGAAAATTTGTCGTGAAATGCCAAAATTGAGTGCTCATTTAACATCTCAGCAAGATTTTTGCCGCTAGGTCATACCTCGAGATTTCCTGGGGGTGGGAAAATATTGCGAAGTTTTGGTAAGTTATTCTGTCGCTTTGCGGGCCGGATAACGTTGCCAAAATTTCATTTCGTTTCCCTGTCGTTTTTCTAAAAGCAACTCATCAGGTGATCTTTGGAGGAAGTCTTTAAGACTATTACCTGCAAGGGAGAATGATGTATGGCCAAGGATGCAATTGTTACCGGTGTCGAGCAGTTTTTCGGTGACGATGAAATTATTGTCAGTAAAACGGATCTCAAAGGCAAGATCACTTATTGCAATGATGTGTTCCTCAGAATTGCGGGATACACCGAGAAGGAATGCCTTGGCGAACCCCACAACATTATTCGCCATCCGGACATGCCGCGCTGCGTTTTTGATCTCTTGTGGGGACATATCCAGGATCGACGCGAGATTTTTGCTTATGTGGTCAACCGCTGCAAGAACGGCGACCACTACTGGGTTCTCGCCCATGTGACGCCGAGCGTCGACAATAACGGTGACGTCGTCGGTTACCACTCGAACAGGCGGGTTCCGGACCGGAGCATTCTGGAGGGAGTTGTCGTTCCACTTTATGCCGATCTGGTTGCTGAAGAGCGCCGTCACGCCAACAGAAAAGACGGTCTCCAATCCTCCAAGGAAATGGTCTCCGGCATCCTGCAGGAACGAGGCGTTCCCTATGACGAGTTCATTGCCGGTCTTTGAATTGGCCAATTCTCGAATGTCATTTGTCAAATTTGAAGGTTGGAAAAAATGATTGGCGACAACAGATCTGCGATAAAGAAAGCGCTTGAAGTCGTGGAAGCCGTTGCTGACGGTGATTTCGAGCGCCGCATTCTGAACATTTCCGAAAAAGGTGACGCCGGCAGGCTGCTTCATGCGATCAACCGATTGATCGACAGGTCTGACGCTTATGTGCGCGAAACCAAGGCTTCTCTGGAATATGTTTCCGAAAACAAGTACTTCCGGCGAATTTCGACCAAAGGCATGACGGGTGCTTTCGGTGTTGCCAGCGAGTCGATCAATGTCGCCATGGCGGCCATGGAGGAACGCGTCGGTTCTTTTGCTGGGGTGGTCGAGAACTTCGAAACAAAAATGGCGACGGTGGTTGAGTCGGTGACGACGGCTTCAGGCGAGCTTGAAGACAGCGCTAGGTCAATGGATCAGTCCTCCACCTCCATGGATCAGCAAGCTACGGCAGTGGCATCGTCTGCCGCCAATGCGTCGTCCAATGTCAGTTCCGTTGCGGTGGCAACTGAGCAGATGACCCAGTCAGTAAGCGAGATCAACCAGCAGGTCAGCTATTCGGCGCAGATTGCCGGCGAAGCCGTAAACGAAGTGGAAAAGGCCAATCGCGATATCAAGATGCTGGCTGAATCTTCCGACAAGATCGGCGAAGTTGTTTCGCTCATCACCGACATCGCAAACCAGACCAATCTCTTGGCTCTCAATGCGACGATCGAAGCGGCGCGCGCCGGTGAAATGGGCAAAGGCTTTGCCGTTGTTGCATCCGAGGTCAAGGAACTGGCAAGCGAAACCGCTAAGGCAACCGACGAGATCGGTGCTCAGATCAAGTCCATTCAATCGGCAAGTTCACAGGCCGTTGAGTTCATCGGGACCATCGGTACGACCATTTCCAAGGTCAGTGAAATAGCATCTGCAATCTCGGCGGCCGTTGAAGAGCAAGGCGCTGCAACAGCGGAGATCGCGCGCAACATTGAGCAGGCTTCGGCTGGTACGAATGAGGTGAGTTCCAATATCGGCATGATCACCAACATGGCCGGATCGACCAAAACCGAGGCCAACCATGTTTTGCATGCTGCCGCCGGATTGTCGGAGCAGGGCCAGATGCTTCGCCATGAAGTGGACGGTTTTCTGAGCGAGGTGCGTCAAGTCATCTGACACGACCCATTCCTATCAGGGTGTTCAGAGCCGCAGACCGGAAAAGCACCCGGTTTGCGGTTCTTGCATTTCGGGTGTCTTGTCTGACGGGCTAAGCTGTTTCGGCTGATGATTGTTGGGAAACCTTGCTGGCATTGGGCCCATAGTACCCGCTGAACGTTCTGGACAGTTCCCGCCGGGATGCCTATTTCTTTGAGATGACAGTGCGCGCGCAACGAACGGCAAACGACTATGGTGTTTTGGTGGAGCCGCTCACCGGTGAGGTGACAGCCTGGCGGAACAACGTTGTTCTGGCAAGATCCACCAGGGCCCGTGTCATGTATGAAACCCGGCTTCCTCCCGTGGTATATTTCCCAAAGGATGACATCCGCGCCGATCTGAAACCGGCACCTGATCACAGAACATTCTGCCCGCTGAAAGGCACGGCTTCCTACAGCGATGTTCTAGTCTCGGGCGAGACGATTGAAAATGGCGCCTGGCATTACCCGACGGCCCTGCCTGAGGGGCAGGCCGTTGATGGGTTCCATGCGTTCATGCCCGGCGTTGCCTCGCGCATCGAATACAACGGCAAGCAACTGGACACACCCTTTGGCGGCAATATTTCCGGGCCGATTGTCGATTGGCTGCTGCGCGAAGCCTGGACGGCACGCACGGCAGAAGAGCTGATTTCAGCGCTGGGCAAGAAGCTTGTCGAGGACGGTGTTGCTGTTTGCCGGATGAGCGTCTTGATCTGGTCCCTTCATCCAATGATTGCAGGCCAGAATTCGATCTGGCAGCGGGACAAGGATGAGGTTACCAGCCGCTATCCTTCTTATGAGCTTCTGGAAAGCCCGATTTTCAAAAATAGTCCGCTGCAGCATGTTGCCGACGGGTTGGGCGGTGTGCGACAGAAACTGGATACCAACCCTGACGAATTCAATTTTCCGATCATGGAAGATTTGAAAGAGCAGGGCGTTACCGACTATGTCGCGATGCCATTGCCGTTTTCCGATGGTCGGATCAACGTGCTGACGCTGGCCTCCGACCACCCGAATGGCTTCACCACAGCCAATCTGGGTCTGATTTTCGAATGTTCCGCACTCATCAGCCGCTTGTTTGAGGTTTTTGCCCTCACGTCGAATGCAACGACAATCCTGGAAACCTATCTTGGCAAGAGAACCGGCGCACGTGTTCTTGGCGGTGAAATCCGTCGCGGCGATGGTGAAGTCATCGACGCATCGATCCTGTTCTGCGACCTGCGTCATTCGACGCGTCTGGAAACCGAACTCGGGCGCGATGCTTACCTGTCCGAGTTGAACAGGTTCTTCGAAGTGACGACCGAAATCGTCAACGAGCATGAAGGCGAAGTTCTGAAATTCATTGGCGACGCGGTTCTTGCGATTTTTCCCGCAGGTTCTGACCGCGAAAAAGCCTGCCGACAGGCAGTAGCCAGTGCAGACCGGATCGTGCAAAGATTGGCGGTCCCCGAAGAAAACGGCAATGGCATTCCCCTGACATGCGCCATCGGCATAGCCTTTGGTGAAGTCACCTACGGGAATGTCGGCTCAAAAGAACGTTTGGATTTTACCGTGATTGGAAGCGCAGCCAACATTGCCGCCCGGCTTGGCGATCACGGCAAGGTTGTCGGTCATCCAATCGTGGCGTCAAAAGATGTTGCCGACGAGGCCGATTGCGGAGCAACGCCACTGGGCGCTGTTGAACTGCACAATGTTTCAGACCCCGTCGAAGCCTTCGCCGTAAGTGTCTGCCCGGCCGAAACTGCTTCGTAACAATGGTTTAGTCCATCGTTGGCGTGTCGCGTTGCAGTTTGCGATCAACGCCTCTCCAATAGACGAGCCAGAGTAGTGGCAGAAATGCAGAAAGGGCGGCAAACAGCATTGGCAGGGTGCCCTGATTCACATCAATCAGATATCCAAAAAGGGGCGGGCCGATAAGTGTTCCAGACAAAGTGGCGATCAATAGCAACGCCTTGGCCTTGCTTGAAAACTTTTCCGACAAATCAGCCATGAATGAGGCGGATAACAGGTTCAAAAACAATTCAAACGCAACAAAGCCGAATACAATGAAAATGAAACTCTGCTGAGTTGCGATCAGAATCCCTGAAGATGCCAGCGCTCCCGAAAAAAGTGTTTGAAACCAACTGCCGTGCCGCGTGCCGCGCATGGCGACCCAAAGGATCACGAGTGCAATCGTGACTTTGGAGAAGCCTATTGCTAACGATGTGTTGTCAAGGCTGAGATCGTTGCTCGCTGTGAAATGGGCGGTGTTGGATAAGAAGCCGATTTGCCCGCAAAAGAACAGAAACAGCAAAGCCAGGCCAAAGCCGTCTCTTCCAGTCAGGTGTCCCTTCACCGACTGTGCCTTGTTTGCACTATGCGTTGGAACCTTCCGCCAAAGTATCAGACCACTTAGAAACACTGCCAACAGGCCCAGCCCGAACAGTGTAACGAGATGTCTGTAAGTCTGGTCGGTCTCAAACAGGGGGAAGCAAATTGCAATCAGGCCGGAAATGAAAAGCGCGAAAGAAAGCCGCCACGCGAAGGCCTGGAGTTTCATATTGGATTGCGCAGCTGTCATGATGCCGAATTGCATTAGGAAGCCACATGCCAACCCGATCACGAACCAGCAAAGAGCGAACATGAGCGGAGCGCTCACCCATAGGGACAGGAATAGCGCTGAAGCATATACACAAAAGACGAAAGCCAGTGCAGGCCGCGCGAGTGTTTCATAGCGTATTCTTGCGGCCAGGAACGCGGCTACGATCTGGCCCGCCATGATACAGCTCACAACGCTGCCCGCTTCGGCATTTGAAATAGACCGCGTGGCGAGCAGGGTTGCGATGAGCAAAGGGGCAATATGGAGAGGGATGGATCCAGCCGCAGAAAAAAGGGCTGCCCCGACTGTGCGCCTGGTTTCGCTGGATGTCAGTATTGCTGACATCTGTCGAAGCGAGCTTTGCAGGTGAATGCATGGCTTGAAGCGTGACCGTTCGGCCCAAATTCGCGTTTCATTCCTCAGTGCCTGCCTTCTTGCGACGGCGTGTAGCAGCGCCATAACCACCAGGGCGATGACTGTCACGTTGGGTCATGTCGCGTACTGTCCCACGAAAACCCTGCCAGTCGAAGGGCTGATCCGGTCCACTGAGAGTTTCCTGAATTTCTGTTCTGAGCGCGGCGTCCTGGTAGCAGGCGCGCTCAATTGGCTGGACTTGAAACAACGGCTTGAAATGCGGAATGTAGATTTCCTGACCTGTCGTTAGGAGCTTGATGTTGATGAAAAGCGGACAGGGCAGAAAGAGGTCGGTCTCGACAAGGCCTTCATAGCAGACAAAAGCGCTGCGCGTGTCATAGTTGACCGGAGGTCTAATGAGCGTGCTCCAGCCCGGGCGAGAACTCACAAAATAGCCCGACCAAATCTGAATCGATCCAGGAACGAAAAGTTCAGATAGATAAGGCGGATCAAGATCACGCAGATCTTCAGGAGCAGTCTCCTCCCAATGTTGTCTGAAATCTTCGTCCTCGAAGTTGGTTGATTTGACCGGATACCATTGATCGTCTTCGTAAAAGAAGCTCTCTTTTCCATCGAAAAGAAGGTGGATGTCTTTTGGAGGATAAACATACCAGCCAAAGGACGAAGCTTCGCGCATGGCTTGGCAATATTGAAAGGCCGCGGCAGGCATGGTGCCAGCTGCACTCTTTTCCGCTCGCCGGATATCCGGCGCTGACGGAAATGCCTTTGTGAAGCGGAGCACTGCCTCGCTTTCTGTTTCAGGGACAGATCCTCCGACAGTGGTGGAAACATTCATGGTTTTGTCCGTCTGCCGGAGGATCAGTTCAATCAGATGCGCACAGGAGCGACACCGCCACCCATTGAGCTTCGGGAACTCATTTTGACTTTAACGGGTGCCAAGCCCCCTCCGATCGATGCCTTTGCAGCTGGCTTCACTACAGGAGCGATACCGCCTCCCATACTGCTGCGCGAAAGCGGTTTGAGAGTAACCGGCGCGATCCCACCACCCATGGAGGCGGGGGCTGCAGTTTTGACCTTTGTAAGTGGCTTCGTAGTTCTAATTGTCTTGATCATCGGAGAATTCCCCTTCTGGTAGCGCCAATTAAAATTTACACTTAACAAAATTAACTATGTTTCCACTAAAGAGTGCTGTCAATGGTTGAGTTGTTTTTCGAGAATACACGGCTGAATTGTGGGCGGCAATTCATAGAGAACGCCTGATCCGTCAAATGCGGTTGGGGTTTGGAACCGGTTTGAGCCGCTGACCAAAGTACCGTTGGCCAACCTGTCCGGCGCCTGATTTCCTGACTGAAACTTCGGAATAAGAAAGGCTTCTGTTCCGGTTTAGCGGACGGTTTTTTCGCCGTGAAATCCGCCCATTGGCTGGTTGCGTACCAGAATAACCAGGCCTTGCTTGCTTGGCTCCGCGTCGTTCAGGGCAACGCCGCCGTAATTTGCGCAGAGTTCTTCGGCACTTTTGTTCTGGGCGGGGGTGAACATGGTGATTGCCTGGCAATCAACACGCCGCAGCTCGCTGTCGGTGATCGATCCGCCCGACAAGCTAAATCCAAGGCCGGCCAAAGCCAGTGCGAAAGTGGTGGTGGTTGCAAAAGCAAACTTGTTCATGATCCCCGGTCCCATTTCCTGGCCCTCCGTTTCGGCAGGCCCTGCGATATGGTCGGAAAATGGCGGAACACACCTGTACTCTCACTGAAATCCCCATTCACCTGACGTTCAGCTTAGGCGATTCGCCAACAATTGCCGAACAATCGACCAGATTTGGCCAAATTCGATTCGGGTTTGCGTTGGATAACACGTGGTTTTTTGAGGTTTGTCGCCTCACGCGAAGTGGAGCCGACTTCATTCAGTGATCCCGGAAAACCTTCATTTCCCTAGAGGGGACACTGGATTTTCTTCAAGAGTGCGCGTAGCTGCTCCTGCTCGCTCTGAGATAGCGGCGCCAGAATGTCTGCAAGCGTGTCTGCGACTGCCTGCTGCAGTTCGCCAACCGCTTTCTGACCCAGCGAGGTCAAAGAAAGGACGCTTGCGCGGGCGTCTCTCTGGTCCGGAACTCGGTCGATCAGCCCCTTACTTTCCAGAACCTTGACCGCGCGGGTCATTTGCGACTTGTCCCGGTTCATTCGGGCGACCAATTCATGCAGTCGCACAGGTTCCATCTCGACCAGGGTGAGAAGCAAAACGCCTCCTGCAGGACCCAGCTGATGACGATCAAAGTCAGCCGAACGTGCATTCAGTGACAAGTGAATGCGGCGCATGAACCGGTCCGTAAGATTTGCAATTTCGATATCAGGCATGAGTAATTTGTTGACTAAGTCCACTAATTATAGTTGATAATGTCAACTTAATTGAGGATCTGCCCACCGACGCCAAGATGGCACATTTGGCTCGGACGGTTGTTGCAAGGCGTTGGATCATGTCTGAGACACAACGAATGGTACTGAAATTGGCTGCGGTCCTTTGGATTGTCTGGGGTCTTGTACACGCATTTGCAGGTGTTGTCGTGCTCACCTCGGATGCATCTCAAGGATTTGCCGCTATTGCCGATGCGGTTCAAACGGGCCTGTTGCGTTCGAATTATCACCCGGCGGTCGAAGGAATACTCAACCAGCATGGTTGGAACCTGCTCTGGTTTGGGTTGGTCACAATTCTCGGGGCATGGTTCATATGGCGGGGAAATCTGACGGCTATCTGGGTTACGGCGCTTGTCGGCGGTATGGCCGACATCGGATACTTGCTGTTCGTGGATATGCCCGGCTTTGTTCGGTTTTTTCCTGGGACGCTCATGACGATTGTTTCAGGGTCGGCGGTTCTCTTGAGCTTTTGGGTTTGGATACCGCTACGGCGAACCGTCAAAAGTGTTTGAGCGGGTGAGCGCCAAAAATGAAAAAGGGACGGTAAATCCGTCCCTTAAAGTCACTTTGTCAGAAACTGATTCAGCTTATGCCGTCTGCTGAGTGGTCTCAATGCCCTTGTCGGTGAAGAGGCTTTGCAGTTCCTGATTCTGGAACATTTCTCGAATGATGTCGCATCCGCCGACAAACTCACCTTTTACGTAAAGCTGCGGAATGGTCGGCCAATTTGTAAAGTCCTTGACGCCCTGACGCAGCTCATCGTCCTCAAGAACATTGATGCCCTTATAGGGAGCGCCGACATAGTCGAGAATCTGAACGACCTGGCCGGAAAAACCACATTGCGGAAAATTCGGCGTGCCCTTCATGAAGACAACCACATCATTGGTGTCGACTTCGTTCTTGATCCAGTCCTGGATGCTCATGTTCGTCAGTCCTTTTGTTTCGTCGGCGCAAGCAGTTGGCGGCCGGTGCGATAAATCAATCCAGTCACGGCTCTCCAGACACGAACTTCCATGATAAGCATCGCCAGGAGAGCGGTTGCGAGAAGAAGCCAGATCATTCTTTCTCCGTCCACTTTGCCGTCTATCTGTCGTCGACAGACGGAAAATTCAAGGGGCAATCCGATTATACGGCACTCGTTTCGATCAGTTTGCCATCACACTTAGTCCGGGGCCTTTGTCTGCAGGGCAAGCGCATGCAACGCACCGCCCATGTTGCCTTTCAGAGCCTCATACACCAGCTGATGCTGTTGAACCCGGCTTTTGCCTCTAAATGCTTCAGAGACAACATTAGCGGCATAGTGATCGCCGTCGCCAGCCAAATCCCGGATCTCAACCTGAGCATCGGGCAATGCCTCTTTGATCAGCGTTTCGATCTCATTTGCGTTCATCGGCATCGTGCATCAGTCCTTTTGTATTGGTTCCTGAAACTCAGGCAGTTTTAAGCTGTTGCCATGTATTCGGGGAACCAATCTTCGTGTGCTTTTTTCAAGTTTGCAACGGATATGGTGAGAACACCCTCAACAGTCAAATCATCGCCGCCGGTTTTCCCAATTTGCAGAACCTCGATACCGGCATCGATGATGTCTTCAAGGACAGCCTCGACCCTGTCCGGTGCAACCGTCAGCACGTAGCGTCCCTGATCTTCGCCAAAGAGGGCAGCATGGGCTGGTCCAGCAATCCTGACCGTTGCCCCCATTCCGCCCGCAATCGCCATCTCGGCAAGGGCAACACCCAGGCCGCCGGAAGATATGTCATGAACCCCAGAAAGCCGTGCCGCGCCGATCAGTTGGCGAACAATCGTGCCGCGCCGCTTTTCTGCTGCCAAATCGACCGGAGGAGGAGCGCCTTCTTCGCGGCCCAGAACATCGGCAAGATATTGTGAAGCACCCAGATGAGTGCCGAGCCCACCTATGACCAGGATCGAGTCGCCTTCGTCGGCAAAGGCTGCACTGGCGCGAACCGTCACGTCCGGCAACAGTCCGACGCCGCCAATGGCAGGGGTCGGCAATATCGCCTCGCCGTGAGTCTCGTTGTAAAGGGAGACGTTGCCAGAAACGATGGGAAAATCCAGGTCACGGCACGCTTCGCCAATGCCTTTGATACAGCCGACAAACTGCCCCATGATCTCTGGCTTTTCCGGGTTGCCGAAATTAAGATTATCGGTTGCGGCCAGCGGCTCTGACCCAACGGCGGTCAGGTTGCGCCAAACCTCTGCAACGGCCTGTTTGCCACCTTCATAAGGGTCGGCCTCGCAATACCGCGGGGTCACATCGACCGAGAAAGTGAGGCCCTTGCGGGTACCTTCCACGCGAATAACGCCGGCATCACCCCCAGGCGTTTCAGCCGTGTTGCCCTGAATCAGTGTGTCGTATTGCTCATAGACCCAGCGACGAGAGGACCCGTTGGCGCTGCCGACCAGAGTGGTCAACGCTTTGGCATAGTCTTCAGGTTCTGCGATGTCGGCCGCGTTCAAAGTGGGTTTTTTTGCGGTTCGGTCCAGGGCCGGTCGTATTCCGGCGCCTCATCACCCAATTTCTTGATTGGAAGGTCTGCCACCACATCGCCTTGATGTTTGACAACGAACCGGAGTGTATCGGTGGTGATGCCGACAATTGCAAAATCCAGTCCCCATTTCTTGAAAATGGCTTCGGCTTCATGCTCCTTCTCGGGCCTCAGTACCATGAGCATGCGCTCCTGGCTTTCAGACAGCATCATCTCGTAGGCACTCATGCGCTCTTCGCGCACCGGAACCTTGTCGAGGTCGAGCTCGATGCCAAGATCGCCGCTGGCGCCCATTTCGACAGCGGAGCAGGTCAGACCGGCTGCACCCATATCCTGAATGGCAATGACGGCGCCTGTTTCCATGAGCTCCAGACAGGCTTCCAGCAGGCATTTTTCCGTGAACGGATCACCGACCTGAACTGTTGGGCGCTTTTCGTCGATTGTATCGTCGAATTCAGCCGACGCCATCGTCGCACCGCCAACACCGTCGCGGCCGGTCTTGGCGCCAAGGTACACAACAGGAAGGCCGACACCTTCGGCTTTCGCCAGGAAGATCGCGTCAGACCTGGCGAGACCCGCAGCAAATGCGTTCACCAGGCAATTGCCGTTGTAACGGGCGTGGAATTCGACCTCGCCACCAACCGTTGGCACACCAAATGAATTGCCGTAACCGCCGACCCCAGAGACGACTCCCGACACCAGGTGTTTCGTGCGCGGATGATCCGGTTCGCCGAAGCGCAGGGCGTTCATGGCCGCGACGGGACGTGCACCCATGGTGAAGACGTCCCGCAAAATACCGCCAACACCTGTTGCCGCACCCTGATAGGGCTCGATATAGGACGGGTGGTTGTGGCTCTCCATCTTGAAGACCACGGCCTGGCCGTCGCCAATATCAACCACACCGGCGTTTTCACCCGGACCCTGAAGCACGCGAGGTCCTTCCGTCGGCAGTGTTTTCAGCCATTTCTTGGATGATTTGTAAGAGCAATGCTCGTTCCACATGGCGGAAAAGATGCCGAGTTCGGTAAAGCTCGGTTCCCGGCCAATCAATTCCAGGATGCGCTCATACTCATCCGGTTTCAGGCCGTGGGAAGCAATCAGGTCGGGCGTGATCTTGATGTCGTTCGGGATCATGACGTTCCAGTATTTTGGGACCGCAGAATCTGGGCCGCAAGGACGCGGGCAGGCATTGATGCCGCCGTTTAGCAGATTGTCCAGGAAATGGGGAGAGTGCGCGCAAAACTTTGTGGAAGATAGCTTGATTGATCCCCGGTAAGGCAACGCTCGGCACAATAAATGCCAGCTCACTGGCCCTCAGGTCATGCCGAGTCCGCTCTCGATAGCGCTGGTGAGGTTTGAGCCGTAGAAGCTGAGTTTCCGAACGCCACCAGTTTCCGGATCCTTGACCTCAAGCCGGATGGCCTTGGTAATCAACAGATCGCTGCGCCTTGCGCGGACAATGGCGTGCCAGGGGATCAGGATCGGCGAGTGGCCGATCCTGAAGATGATGACCGGCCGAAGATATAGGCCTGCATTTGACAACGTGATGTCCAGGCAATTTCGGTAACTTGCAAACAGTCCGAAACTTGCGCTGACCCAGCGCCAGCTTTGCCCGGGCGGAGGCTGATTGCCCGGATAAAGCCGGGACAGGCGCGACCAACCACCGAGACGGCCGATCAGAAAAACAATGACTGACCAAAGCAGCCCGAAACAAATGAAAAAACCCGGCACGATCAAGATGAGATGAGCACTGTCGGTCACGCTTTTTCTATCCGTCTTGAGCTGAATTCGTGTCCAGGTTCAGGTGATACCCAGGACCAATTGTGAGCGGTTTCGACGGCATGGACTTGGGGGCCACGCTGCTTTTCAGCGACGTTTGGTGTCGTTCGATTTTTGCACCTGTCCTTCCGTCGATCACGGAAAGCACGGCGAGATACTCGCGGTCGGCGGCCACGCCTTTGAGGGAGGGTGTTTCGAATTTGTAATTCCTCTTGGCGTGGGTAACAGTCTGCTCCATTTCGATCTTCCCGCCAGCAGGGTTCTCGAATTCAGCCAGGAGGCGCGTGCCCGGCGGGAGCGGCTTGACAAGTCCGACGGTGATTCCGCTGCGAATGTCTGCGATCCGGTAATTGTAAATGAATCCGCCACCAGTGATTTCGGCAAAATTCGCTTCGGCCAGAATGGTCTGGTTGTGACGATAGACGGCGAAAAAAGCACCGGTGCAGTAAACTGCAGCAGCCAGAACTGCAAAAACCACCCACCGGCGAGATGATGCTGACCGTGTCAATGCAGTTCCTTTTTGTCGAGCCTCTGAGTGGATCGTGCTGTTGCGGTTTGGACCGCCGTCACCAATCCGGCATGAACCTACTCGAAACTATCGTAGCATGCTCCATTGTCTTCGAGGAGGTTCTGTAACGACAAGAGCCCTGCCTCCGTTTCCATACGCGTCAGAGGATTGGTGAAACCGACCCGTGCACGATGATAAACCTGACCTGAACGACCGGACTTGAATTCGTCTTCGTCGTCAATCAGCACACCAGCTGAAGCAGCTGCAGTCTTGAAGGTCCCGGACAGCCAGGGTTCGGGAAGCTTGAGCCAGAAAAACGGCGCGTCAGCAGCGCCTTGAAGGCCATATGATCCAAGATACTGATGCACCAGAGCAAAGCGGGCGGCGATCTCGGTCTGGACTTTCTTGCGAAAGTCGTCTGCGGCTCCGGACAAGACCAGACGGGATGACAGTTCTGCAAGCAGAAAGGAGATGCCGCCGGTCAGCATCTTGTGGGCTGTGTAGATCCGCTGGGCATGAGAGAGTGGACTGGAGACCCAACCGCCCCTGACGCCTGCTGTGACCGATTTTGACAAGGACCCGACATGAAACGTGCGCTCCGGAGCAAGAGCGGCGATGGGGCTTTGCGAGGCTTCCCGTAGAGAGCCGTAAACCTCGTCTTCGATGATCCAGAGATTGTACTGGCGGGCAATGGCAACGATTTCCTGCCGCCGGTCGTCACCCATCAGCGCGGTGGTTGGATTGTGTATCGTCGGCATGAGGAAGATGACTTTGGGATGCTTTTGAGCGCACACGCGTGCAAGGTCATCGGGGATTGGGCCCTCGTCATCGCGTGCCACCTGAACTGGCCGCCTGCCGGAGAGGGCGGAACCACGCGCGATGGAGCTGTAGGTCAGGTCCTCAAACACCACCTGGTCGCCAGGAGCGGTGGTTGCCGCGATGATAGCCATGATTGCAGCCTGTGCACCTGTTGTCGGTACAATGCTGCCTTCCGGAGGCTTCCAGCCACCGCGCGCAAGCCAAAGGCAGCCCGCCTGACGCCAGCTATCCGGCACCGAGCGCGTATAGCTGGCAATTTCGTAAGGTTTGTCCTTCGCGATGCCGGTGGTCAGCCGCTGAATGGTGTCCGCCTGGCCGACTTCCGGCGCTGACGTGCTGTCAAAGCGGATCGTTTCAGGTGCGGGCACCGTTATGCGCGTTCCAGCGAAAGCGGTGTCGACAGGGGCAGCCATGGCAGACTGCACCCAGGATACGCCTTGCGACGCCGGTGCGGCAGAACTTGCGCCCAAGGTGCCAATGACCAGGTCAGGTTTGGTGCTTTCCACGAGAATCTCTGAAGGTCCGCTGCCGAGCACAAAAGTGCCTCGACCAACTTCTCCACTGACCAGGCCTCGTTGCCGGATCGTCGCGTATGCCCGTCCGATTGTTCCAACAGTCACGCCCAGATCGTAGGCCAGGTCTCTTTGTGGAGGCAGTTTGGCACCGGCGCTCAGCACACCCGTCGCAATGTCGTCTGCAATCTTGTCGGCGAGGCGGATGTAGAGAGGGCCTTGGCCATCTGGGATTTGAGGATGCCAATTTGTCATGGTGACAATTTTGTATATTGCATCTCAAAAGGAGTCAATTCATATGATTGTAGCGCTACAATGTGAGAATTAAGTGGAATTGTTACCCTTGTGAGGTGTCGAATGAGTTCAATTGAGACAATTTACGGGCGGCCAATCGTTTGGCAGTCGTTCGGCAGGGGAATTGCAAGGGCCGTAAAAACCAGATTGTCACGCTGGTTAGAAAGCTACCGGACGCGTCAGCAACTTCAGGATCTTCCAGATTCGGCGTTGGAGGATCTGGGCCTTAGCCGGGAAGCGGTGCGCGTGGAGGCTGGTCGGCCATTTTGGGACAGCGAGCGTTTTCCACGTTAGTTGCAGGTCCTGAGATCGGGAACCCAGGGCCGCTGCCCCCGGCGGTCAGGATACGGTCCCGAACCATGGTCATCTGCAAAAATGCCGGACACGGCGCAGCCCGCGTGTCCGGCATTTTTTTGTCATATGGCCTGAGGGTCAGACCGCGCCTGTATACTCACCGCGTGCCGGGTATTCGTTCTTTTGAACGAAGTCGAGCGCGCCGACCATTTCCTGAAAATGCGGTCTGACGAACGGCATCGTCTGAACGGAGGCGAAATAGAGAGTGTTGTCAGGCTTCACAAGGAAGACGCCCGGCTCGGAGAAGAGTGCGGGTTCTTCGATGCCAATGGAGGTCTTGCCCCGGCTTGTGGAGATATAAAGTCCCCATTCATTGGCAACCGACAGCGACAGGCCGTAACCGAACCGCAGGTCGGGTGTGCCGACCTTGTCTGCCATTTGCTGCGCGCGCTCTTCATTGTCGGAAGAAATGGCGATGGTTTTGACGCCCTTTTGCGCGAATTCGGGTGTAAGACGGCCGAGTTCTTTCAAATAGGTGGCGCAGATCGGGCAATGCAGGCCACGATAAAACACGACCAGTGTCGCGAATTCTGAGCCGTCTGCCGCGAGGTCGAAGGGGCCGGAAGTCAACGTTTCTACTTTCAACTCCGGAACGGACTGGCGTGGAATGAGCATTCTTACCTCTCTTGGGGTAGGGGCCAGACTTCACATCTGCCCTCGGATGCCGTAAACATAGTGAACGATTGAAAAGAAAACATTCCGAAAAGTTGATCAAGAGTACGGAAATGGCTGTTCCCTATCGCACATCTTTCAATGGCAAGCTTGATCGTCTCTCTTCCTTGATCGACAGGCTTCGGGTTCAGGTCAGCCATGCGCTTGTCGGCGGGACCGAAGAGCAAAGCGCCAATTTCAAGATCTTTGTAAGCAAGGATCGGACGTTGCGTCTTGTCTTTAGTCCTTTGGGGAAAAGCGAACCCTGTGAGCCTGCAGAACTGACGGCCCGCACCGGTGAAACGCCTCTGGTGGCTGCGAATATCGCAATTTCAGGTGTTGGAAAGCAGCTGATCAACGCCTTGCCGGAGGTTATCTCCGTACCACTGAGCGAGGAACCGTATCTGACCGCTGTGGTCATGCCGCTGATTGAGGAGGCGACCCTGCCGCGCTGCGGGGGCAGGCTGCGTTTCAGCGCCTGTGTGAAGTGGTGGTGATCAGGCTGCTGCGCCACGCGATGGAGCAGGGCAAGGCCGATACAGGCCTATTGAACGGACTTGCGCATCCGCGCATTGCCTCGGCGCTCGTGGCAATTCATGAGGCGCCGGGTGAAGGCTGGACGCTTGAAAAGCTGGCGGAAACCGCGGGAATGTCCAGGACGCAGTTTGCCGTCACGTTCAAGGAACTTGTGGGCACCACTCCGATGGGATATCTGGCCACCTGGAGGCTGGATATCGCCAGAGCGGAACTTGAAGCAGGGCGTCAGGTCAAGTCTGTTGCCAATATGTGTGGCTTCGCCAGCCCGGCTGCATTTTCCAGGGCGTTTTCCCGCCGTTTCGGCCATCCACCCAAACAGCGGCGCAGTCAAGCGGCGTAAGGACGCTCAATCCCGGTCCTTGACAGGCTTTTCCATCGCATAAATCTCGTCCGTCACATCGTCGGCCTTGCGGGCAAAGAGCGCTTGGGCATCTTTGAGGCCCTGGTTGTAAAAATGAGCGCCGAGCGTGGGGATGAGAAAGCCGACCAACTGATCGGCATCCATGTTGCCGATGTCCGTGTCGAGCTCGTCGTTGAGATAGTCCCGTATCAGGTCCGCAAGGCGCGACCGGGTGTCATTGTCCAGTTCCAGATCGCTCATACCGGCCTCCCTGGTTTCGGATCAGGCTGCTGTCAGCAGACTTTCGAACAACAGGCGTCCATCCAATCCGCCGTGCAAGGGTTCTACCAGGTTTTCAGGGTGCGGCATCATTCCAAGCACATTGCCGGCCGCGTTGGTAATGCCCGCAATGTTGTTGAGGGAACCGTTGGGGTTTGTTCCTTCGGCATAGCGGAAGACAACCTGATTGTTGTCTTCAACTTTCCTAATTGTCTCCGCGTCAGCAAAATAGTTGCCATCGTGATGAGCGACGGGGCAACGCCAGACCTGTCCCTTTTGGAACTGCGACGAGAAGCGCGTTGCATTGTTGACCGTTTCCATCATGACGTCCTTGCAGACGAATGTGAGACCTGCATTGCGCATCAGTGCTCCTGGCAGCAGACCTGCTTCTGTCAGGATCTGAAAGCCATTGCACACACCAAGGACGGCAACGCCGCTATGGGCTTTGGCAACGAGGTCTTTCAAGATGGGGGAGCGGGCGGCGATCGCACCTGAGCGCAGGTAGTCACCATAAGAAAAACCACCGGGAACGACCACGAGGTCAACATCGGGCAGGGTGCTCTCGGTATGCCAGACATGCTGCGGACGCGAGCCCGTAATCAGCTCAAGCGCATGAAACATGTCGCGGTCGCGGTTGGAGCCCGGAAAAACGATGACGGCGGATTTCATTTGGCAATCCCGATATCTAGAGCAGAACAATAACAGCGATGATCGCAGCAAGAGCAGGTACCAGGATGAAGATCGCAGCTTTTATGGCCATGAACATTATGGCTTTGCGCGTGTCTTCGTCCATTGGCAAGAGCTCGCGCTTCAGGCGATTTCGATCGCGTAGTTCTCAATGACGGTGTTGGCGAGGAGCTTTTCACACATTTGTTCCAGCTCCGCCTTGGCAGCGTCCTTGTCGGATCCGCTCAGCTCAACGTCAAAGACCTTGCCTTGGCGCACGGAACCGACGTCGTCAAATCCAAGGCCCCCAAGAGCGCCTTCGATTGCTTTTCCCTGAGGATCGAGAACACCGTTTTTCAAGGTGACGATCACGCGTGCTTTCATGAGTCTCTGTCTCCGTCAGATCTGGCAAGTCTGCTTGCGAGGCTGCTTACACCAGCTTGAGAGGATCTTAAAGGGAAGAAGGGTGCTGAAACGAAAAACCCCCGCCATTCTTGAAAATGACGGGGGATAGTTGTTGTCTCTACTGAACCAGCGTTGGGCCGGAGCCGACGGGGCGTTCGTTGCCGAGCATGATGCCGAGGCGTTTGGCCACTTCCTGATAGGCTTCCAGCATTCCGCCCAAGTCGCGGCGGAAACGGTCCTTGTCCATCTTGTCGTTGGTCTCAATATCCCAAAGACGACAGCTGTCGGGAGAAATCTCGTCCGCCACGACAATCCGCATCATGTCGCCTTCGAACAGCCGGCCACATTCGATTTTGAAATCCACCAGACGAATGCCCACGCCCAGGAAGAGACCGGACAGGAAGTCGTTGACCCGGATGGCGAGCGCCATCATGTCATCCAGTTCCTGCGGTGTTGCCCAGCCGAATGCCGTGACATGCTCTTCTGCGACCAGCGGGTCATCCAACTCGTCATTCTTGTAGTAGAATTCGATGATGGACCGCGGCAACTGGGTGCCTTCTTCAAGACCCAGGCGCTTGGCAATCGAACCGGCAGCCACGTTGCGAACGACCACTTCCAGCGGAATGATCTCCACTTCGCGGATCAATTGCTCGCGCATGTTCATGCGGCGAATGAAGTGCGTCGGAATACCAATGGCATTCAGGTGATTAAAGATGAATTCGGAAATACGGTTGTTGAGCACGCCTTTGCCGTCAACAATCTCGTGTTTCTTGTTGTTGAAGGCCGTGGCGTCATCCTTGAAGTGCTGAACCAGTGTTCCCGGTTCGGGACCTTCATAGAGAATCTTGCCTTTTCCTTCATAAATGCGCCGGCGGCGGTTCATGAGCGATTCCGTATCTTTTTGAATTTCCATCGGAAAGGGGACCAGCGAACCGGGGCCATCATCTTGCCGGGACAATTCCCGTCAACCGGCATCTGTTGTCGGCCGCAATCCCTATTTTGCGGCGCGGAACTTACCCGAACAGGGCCAAAAGTACAATCTTATGTTTTTCGTCCGCAGTTCAGGGCTGTTATGCTTTTGACGCAGGCGCAAAGGTACTGCGTTGATTTGCTCGCTCTACGGGGATATGCAAGAGACCAAATCAACCCCATATGGGTAGAAGAGAATAAGCGCAGTTCAGGAGATGATGAATATGAACACATTCGACAAGCGCGAACAGGGTTTTGAAAGCAAGTTTGCGCATGACGAGGAGCTGCGGTTCAAAGCAACCGCCCGGCGCAACAAGTTGCTGGGTCTGTGGGCTGCAGGGCTCTTCGGTTACGAAGGCGAAAAAGCAGAGGAATACGCCAAGGAAGTTGTTCGTGCAGATTTTGACGAGCCGGGCGACGAGGACGTGTTCCGCAAAATCCGCGGTGATTTCGACAAAAACAATGTTGAACAGTCCGATCATCAGATCCGCCGCACGATGGACGAACTGATGCATCAGGCGATTGAGCAGATCCAGAACGAAGGCTAAGTCCTTCGCGGAAGCTCGCAACCGGTCTTGAGCGTCTGCCCCAAAAGGGCAGGCGCTTTTTCTTTTTAAGCGGGAAAAATCCAGCAGCAATTCCGGTCTTTGTACATGGTGCACTTGCAAGCTGGAAGGCTCGTGGCTTTGATGGTCGCCAAAGAGGAGACCACCCGTGACTGAAGCTACTTCGCTTGCTGTTAAACTGCGTTCCGGAAAACCCGTGATAACCGCCTGGTCCGTGCTGGCTGCGCCAATGCTCACTGAAATGTTTGCTCGGGCCGGTTATCCGGCGGTGACGCTCGATCTTCAGCACGGGATGTATGATTTTGGTGTTGCCTGTGACGCCTTGGCGGCCATTGCGCTGGGCGGTGCGCACCGGATAGCGCGCATTCCGGTCGGCGACAATGCGTTGGCCGGCAGGTTGGTCGACATGGGCGCCGAATGTGTGATTGCACCGATGATAAATTCACGTACTGAAGCCGTCGACTTCGCGCGGTCGATCAAATACCCGCCGGTCGGTGATCGAAGCTGGTCGCCTTATCGCGCGGCTGCGCTCTCAGGCCAGTCGTCCGATGAGTATCTTCAAACTGCAAATTCGAACATTGTATCGCTTGCGATGATCGAGACGCTAGAAGCCATCGATGCATTGGACGACATTCTTTCCGTCTCAGAACTTGATGGAATTTTCGTCGGTCCGAGCGATCTATCGTTGTCCCTTTCGAAGGGGGCATCTCTCGATCCGAATGGCGATGAGACGGCCGATGCTTGCGCCGAGATTGCGCGCAAGGCCCGCGATGCCGGCAAGGTTGCCGGTATCTTTTGTTTAAGCGCGGAAAAGGTGGAGGAAGCCGTGGACCAGGGTTTTCGGCTTATTTCACACGGTATCGACCGAACTTTCGTCGGTGAAGGTGCAAGTGCTGCACTCGATGAAGTCAGAAAATATGTTTCTGCCAGCTCGGATGATTTCGGTTACTGAGAAGTAGCCTAGCTGAGTTTTTTCATGAAATGCGCGAAGGACATCATGCCTTCCGGCCAGGGGCCATGGCCGCTTTCCAGATTGATATGACCGGCTTCACCGGCATCTTGAAAAGTGGTTCCCCAGGCTTTCGAAAAATGTTGCGCCCGCTCGTAGTCGCAATATGGGTCATTCCGGCTTGCAACCAGATGCGTGGCGAAGGGCAGGGGATCTGACGGAATCGGTTTGAAGTCGCCTCCATCAAACTCATCCACCAGGCCCTCGCGCTCCCAATCCGAGGGAGCCACCAGATAAGCGCCCCTGACCTTGTCTTTCAGGACATGCGCACCGTGTGCGACAAGGACGCAACCGAGCGAATGCGCGACAAGAACGACAGGCTTTTCGGCCGTGTCGACTTCATGAACAAGCGTATCCAGCCATTCTTTTTTGCTCGGCGTGTGCAGCTCGGCCTGCTTGACGATGCGCGCGGTCGGCATCTTGTCACGCCAACGCAACAGCCAGTGTCCGGGAAGCGTCTTGCCATAACCTGGAATGAGAAGAATGTCGGTTTCTGAAATTTTCATCGATCGTCCTGATAGCCAAATTACTGCTGCGAAAGTGGGCCGAAATAGCCTTCTCGAAAGGCTTGTGCCCACCCGGATCGGCCGTTTTTTTCAGCTTCCCGCGCAGCGGCGTCAATGTCATAGGCTAGGTATTTCTGTTCGAAAGTCCAACCCTTGGCGTTTCTGGTCATAAGCGCATATTGCGCGCGCCTGTCGCCGACTTCTCCTGCAAGGTAACGCGGGTGTTGACTGTCGAAGGACGGGAAACCGACGGTACCGGGATTGAGCAGTGTCTGCCCTGTCGACTGCAACGAGAGTACACGCGGAATGTGACTGTGGCCGCTGCAGACAACTTGCGCCTGCTCACCGTTCAGTTCCGCCAGTAGGCTTTCTTCATCGGGTTGATGGCCTTTCGGTCCTTCGTTCTTTTCCGTGAGATATCGATCGTCATCCTCCGGGGTTCCGTGGACTAAAAGAACTTCGTCGCTCAGTCTGATTGTCGGTGACGTTGTGCGGAGCCACTCGAGGCTCTGCGCAGTGAGCCGTTCGGCTGCAAACCGGTCGGTCGGACCCATTTTATTGATCGGATCATCCAAAATGATTCGATCGTGATTGCCACGAACGGTTGGCCAAGCGGTTTCGCGAAGGATGGCGGCTGTCTCTTCGGGCCACAAGGGTCCTGCAAGGCAGTCGCCGAGATTGACGACGCCGTCGGGCGCTTCTTCCTTGATGTCTGCGAGGACGGCTTCCAGCGCCAGGACATTGCCATGAATGTCCGAGACTACGGCGATTTTCATCTCGTCGCTCCGTGGGGTTCGTAATCCAACCTGGCTAACTGCCTGGTGTCGACCGGGCGGGGCAAGAGCTGATCCTGTATCTGGATAGGCGTTAAAAACCTTTGCCTTGAAACGAGCGAGCCAAGATCGTCCACGTGGCTGTGACCCGCTTGCGTTCCAAAAACTCGGCCTGGCCTATGCTTCGCCGAACACCCGTTCGAAAATGACGTCAACATTTTTGGTGTGGTAGCCAAGATCGAAGCGGTCGCGGATTTGTTCTTCAGACAAATAGCTGCGCACGTCTTCGTCGCTCAGGAGTTCGCTGAGGAAATCGACAGAAGCGGCCCCGGCGACCTGGTAGCTGTCCCAGACCTTCATTGCGTTGCGCTGAACCAGACGGTACGCGTCCTCGCGGGATGAGCCAGCCTGGGTCAATGCGAGCAAAATGCGCTGGGAGTGAACAAGACCGCCCAAACGATCCATGTTTCCAATCATGCGCTCCGGGTAAACCATCAGCTTGTCGACTACTCCGGTGAGGCGGGCCAAGGCGAAATCAAGCGTGATTGTCGCATCCGGACCGATCATGCGTTCGACGGAGGAATGCGAGATGTCGCGTTCATGCCAAAGGGCAACGTTTTCCATCGCCGGAATGGAAAAGCCGCGCACAAGTCTTGCCAAACCGGTCAGGTTTTCGGTCAGAACCGGATTGCGCTTGTGCGGCATTGCCGATGAGCCTTTCTGGCCCTTGGAAAAGAATTCCTCAGCTTCCAGCACTTCTGTTCTCTGCAGGTGCCGGACTTCGGTCGCAACGCGTTCAATGGAGGACGCGATTACGCCAAGCGTAGCGAAATACATGGCATGCCGGTCACGCGGGATGACCTGCGTCGAAACGGGCTCAGCTTTCAGACCCATCGCCTCCGCAACGTGCTCTTCCACGCTTGGGTCGATATTGGCGAATGTTCCAACAGCGCCTGAGATGGCACACGTGGCGATTTCTTCACGCGCCGCTTCAAGACGTTTCTTGCAGCGGTCGAATTCGGCATAGGCTTCCGCCATTTTCAGGCCGAAAGTTACCGGTTCTGCGTGGATGCCATGAGAACGGCCGATACAGACGGTTTCCTTGTGTTCCATCGCCCGGCGCTTGAGCGCTGCAAGCAATGCGTCCATGTCATCCAGCAGGATGTCGGTCGCCTTGACCAGCTGAACATTGAAGCAGGTATCCAGCACGTCTGACGATGTCATGCCCTGGTGCACAAAGCGTGCGTCCGGACCGATGATCTCGGCCAGGTGGGTCAGAAATGCGATAACGTCATGTTTCGTTTCACGCTCGATCTCATCAATACGGTCGATGTCGAACGTGGCGCTGCCACCCTTTTCCCAAATGGTCTTGGCTGCTTCCTTGGGGATCACACCCAGCTCTGCCAGCGCATCGCACGCATGGGCTTCGATCTCGAACCAGATCCGGAATTTCGATTCCGGTGACCAGATTGACACCATGTCAGGGCGGGAGTAGCGCGGGATCATCGCAGGCAGGACCTCATTTTCAAGGAATATGGCGCCGGAATAGCAGAGGGGGCGGCCCCTTCAATGGAGACAATCGGATTTTGCTTGCAGGTCGGGGGACAATGTGGATTTTACCGTTCTGAAAAGCTGCAGTCAGAACTGAGGAGAACGAGATGGCGATCTGGCGACCGGCTAACGCCATATCCGTGAAGGCGCTCGCGCTTATCTGGCAGGACGATGCATTGTTGATGTTTGACGTCCATGACGATGCGGGGCGTGTCAAGGGCATGCGCCCGCTCGGCGGAACTGTCGAGTTCGGCGAACCTTGGCGGGATGCGCTCCAACGCGAGTTCCTGGAGGAGCTTGGTGCCAGGATCGATCTGCTCGACAGCCATTTCGTGATGGAAAACATCTACGAGCATCACGGTGTGCTCGGTCACGAGATCGTTTTTCTGTGCCACGCTCATTTCGTGGACAACAGTTACTACAGGAAAGACACGATTGCGTTTGAAGAGAGCGATGAGACCGTCGCCACAGCCAAATGGATAACGCTGGAGGAGCTGGACGCCAAACAGCTGGAACTCTATCCCACAGGATTGAGGGAAAGGCTGGAGAAGCCGAAAAACGTGCTCAAATCGGGGCGCCTTTTCAGCTGACTGGGATCAGAACTTGAAATCTGAGCGCTCGGCTGGTCCGTCTTCCGGATTGTCGTATTCAGAGAATTCGTCCAGCTCTTCTTTTGCCATGTAGTAGTCGAACTTTTCCTTGGTGAGCCGCAATCGAAAGGCATAAACGAAAACGGCCCCGGAAAGCAGGCCAACGGCAAGAATGTCCGGCCCGACCGGTATGACGTCGGAACCACCCCCAAAAGAGCCGAGATAGGACAGGGTGAATAACCCGATGATGAAGGGGGCAAGCCACTTTGCTTCACGCCAGTCCAGAGTTTCAAATCCCAGACGACTGCCGCGATAGACTAGAAGAACCAGGCCCAGGAAAAGGCAGATGCTGAGATGCAGCATTGTGTTCCAGCCGCTCCAATAGATGATCAGGCTGGCGATGATAAAGGCCAGACAGCTTGTGATCGGCGCGGCAGGCAGCACAAAAGCTCTGTGCGCGTCAGGAAGCAGGCGGCGGAAAGACAACACGGCGACCGGTCCGACCACGAAGGAAAAAACGATCGAGGAGGTATTGAGCGCCAGGATTTCCTTGAATGGCAAGGCTACAAAAAACAAGGATGCCACGGCAAAATTCACCAGCAGGGAAAACAGTGGCACCCCACGGTTCGACAGCGTTTCCATGAATTTCGGGAACAATCCGTTTTGAGCCATAGCAAGGCCCAATCTTGCATTGGATCCCACAGAAACAAGAGCTGAGGCAAAGCTTGATATGCGGGCGCTAGTATCCAGAATGCTGACAACCCAAAGAGCGCCGATCGCCGTGGCCAGCGCCGCCAGCGGGCCCAATTCGCCCGAGAAATGAAGTTCCGGCCAACCTTTTTGTAATTGCGAATGGTCCAGCGCCCCAAGAAATGCCAGCTGCAGTCCGCCATAGATGATCAAACAAATGATCAGACTGAAAACGAGCGCCAGTGGAATGTTCACTTTGGGGTTTTTGGCCTCGCCCGCCAGGTCGATGACATGGCGAAAACCAATCAGCGCAAAAATGACGCCGCCTGTGGAGATGGCGGATAAAATGCCTTTGAGGCCCTCTGGTGCAAAACCTCCATATTCGCTGAAATTGGCAAAGCGGAACTCGGAAGTCAGAATGACCGCAGCAAGAGACAGCGGGACAATGATCTTGATCCAGGTTAGTGCCGTGTTGACCCTGGCAAAAAATTTGACGCCGAATGCATTCACGACTGTGAAGATCAGCAGCAGCAGACAGGCAACGGCAAGACCGACCGCCGACAAGTCGCCGTCGTGCGCATAAAGCCAGGGGGCGGTGCCCTTGGAATATCTCAGAACGGCTTCCACTTCGATGGCCGCTGCGGTGTTGTATCCAACCCATGCCGTCCATCCCATGGTCATGGAGACGACAGAACCGTGCGAAAAGTGCGGCACCCGGCCGATTCCGCCCGCGACCGGCAGAATTGTAGCGATTTCGGCGAATGTTGCAGCCAGCAAAAGCATGGAAATTCCGCCGATCAACCAGGCGATCAGGGCAGATGGCCCTGCAGCCTGTGCAGCCAGCAGCGGTGCGAAGAGCCAGCCGGATCCCAATATTCCGCTGATCGCGACAAAGGTTAGACCAAGCAGGCCAATGCTGCGTTGCATTTGCGCCAAGATGATTCCCCCAATCTTAGGCCTTCAAGGACCTTAACCGAGGAGTTGGCGCAACGGATAGACGGATGATGCAAGTTATGGGGACTATTTTAACGAGCAGGTGTGCCGCTCTACCTGCAACTTTTTCACAGCCAGAATTGGTTTCGAAAAGCTCAGTTCCACTCAGGCGTTTGTCGCCGACGTTCTGATTGCAGAAATATTCTGCGAATAACTCTCAACGGAACCGCCTTTGAATACTGCGGAACCGGCCACAAGAACATTGGCGCCAGCAGCGGCAACCAGTGGTGCCGTCTCAGGGGTTACGCCGCCATCGATTTCAAGGTCGATTGGCCGGTCTCCAATCATTTCCTTGATACGGCGGGTTTTTTCGACCTGCGATCCGATGAATTTTTGCCCACCAAAACCGGGGTTGACCGTCATGACCAAAATCAGATCCAGCCGATCGAGTACATATTCCAGAACGCTCTCGGGTGTTGCCGGATTTAGAGACACACCAGCTTTCTTGCCGAGGCTCCGGATGGCCTGAAGGGACCGGTCGAGGTGCTTAGTTGCTTCTGCGTGTACGGTGATAATGTCCGAGCCTGCCTTTGCAAAAGCCTCCAGATAAGGATCACACGGCTCAATCATCAAATGGGTGTCAAAGATCTTGTCGGTGTGGGGCCGCAATTTAGCGATGACATCCGGACCAAAGGTAATGTTGGGAACAAAATGGCCGTCCATGACGTCAAGGTGGATCCAGTCGGCACCGGCCTCGACCACGTCACGGACTTCCTGACCAAGCTTGGAAAAGTCGGAAGCGAGGATTGAAGGAGCGATTTTGATGTCGCGCGGCATGGCAGTCTCCCAATCAAGCCAGGGGTTTCCCCCGGCCGGAAAATGTCTTTGAAGCCGCGCTAGCACTTCTGCTTCGCATGAGCAAGCCAGCTGCCGTCGCTCAATCGGTTTAGACGCTCACAGACGTCCGGTAATCGCCAGATATCTTCTGTCCGGGCCCTCAAACCCGAGGCTGTCCATCTGAATAAGTATCGCGAAGACAGGCGGTGCTTCGTCGGGAAAATGCGTGACAATCCGTTCAATGCGGTAGCCGAGCGGGCACTTGCGGCTCTTTGGAACACTTGCATCATTGTTCAAGGTGCGGGCAACGCCGTTATGGAGCATCTCAAGACGGAAGCCCTTGGTTTCAGCGCCATAGGAAGCACACTCGCCGGAGGGCAGCGGATATTCGGTAAGGGTTAGGCGAATGGCATTTTCTTTCGAGGCAAGAAACTCACGCGGTGCTACGAGCATGTTATGCGGATCGGAATTTAGTTCCGTACGCGGATTGAAGCCAACGGTTCTGCCCTTGCCCGCAATGCCTTGGGTTTTCAGAAGTTGCTGAGCGGCCGCCCGGTTTTTTGCGCGCGTCTCGTTGAGAGCGGCATCCGCAGCATCCCCAAGATCAATGTCGACATCGTCCCGCAGCCGAAAAGGCGAGGGCTTCACCCAGCTGTCGCCGATGACATCGACCACGAATATCTCCGAATAGGGAAAGCCGGAACCATCCTGAAAGCCGTATTGCTCAAAAGCAAAAAAGTCGCCGTTCTTGGAAAAGCCAAGGAGTTGAAAATCAGCGGTGTCACCTGCCGATGCGGCTGGCACAACGAAAAGGCAGGCGAGCAGCGCCGCCAGAAAATGGCGAGCCTTGCCCCAGGGCGAAAATCTGAACCAGATGCGGTTGGACACGACATTCTCCTTACGTCTCAACACTATGTGTATTCGGACTTAAGGATAACAGACGCGGCTGTCAGGTCTGCTGCGTCACAGTTTTGGCGTTCTGCCGGCAAAATACACGGACAAACGGCTTCATCATCAAAGGAAGCATGTAGATCGGGAATTGGCCGACTGCGAACCAGAGAAATGTGAACTCTGGCAGTGTTCCGCCGAAGGCAGCCACCATCAGGCCCATGTTTCGCGTGCCGCAGGTATGGGCAATGGCGTAGGCGTCTTCCCGGCTTGCGGGAGAAAACAGCAGCAGCGTGAGCGCGATTTGAACAATGGCCAGACAAAAGGTGAGGGCGGTGATGCCTAAGGTGAACAGAGGTCTATCAATGAAACTCTGAGCAACACCGTCCATTGCTGCGATCGCGAAAAAGAGCATCAGCAGCACATTCAAGCCGCTGATATGGTTGGCGGATCTTGCGAGGCGCTCCTTGCCGGCAATTTTTCGGAACAACATTGAGAGTGCAAAAGCGCCCACAAGTAGCAGTGACAACTGCGTTGCAAGTCCCCCGACGCTCAAAGGCAGGGATGGACCGAGCATAAGTTCGCCAATGAAGGGAGCGGTAAGCGGTGTGACAATCAGCGCCGCGACCGACAATGCGAGACTGAGTGTTCCGTCGAGACCGAGAAGATAAATAAAGGCCGGTGCAGCCATAACCGGCGGTGCAGCAGTGGCGATGTAAAGAGCAAGGACTACGTCGGAGCCGTGTTCCTTGAGGCCAGAAAACTCAATAAAGGCATAAGTCAGAAGCGGTGCGCCAAGCATCATCCAAACCAGCGCAAGCAGCAAAAGGGCCGGTTTGCGTAGTCTTTGGCGAATGGCCTGTTGATCAACCCGCAAAAAGGCGAGCGTCAACAGACTAAAGACCGCGAACCCGAGATAGGGACGCAAGGTGGCAGAAAGCGCTGGCAAGGCCATGCCGATGAAAATGGTCACAGTGAGAGCTGCCGATCCGTGGCGGCCAATCCATGCCAAAGCTGCCCCCAGCGGTCGAGATCATTTTAGGTTGTCTCCTGAAACGTGTGTGGGCAGGCAGTCTTTGCCTCTTAAAGGATCCGGCGTTTCAACACCAGCCACAAGGTTGTGCGCGGGTGTGGCCGGGACAAAAATGACAAAGCAGGCAGGACAACTCCAGACTTTTGATGTCGTTGTACTTGGCGCCGGGATCGTCGGTGTCTCGACAGCGCTGCATTTGAGACGACTTGGTCTGGATGTTGCCTTGATCGACCGACGGCACCCGGGCGAAGAAGCGTCCTTCGGCAATGCCGGCATCGTGCAGTGCAACGGGTTCGTGCCTCATCCCATACCGAATAGGGCACTGCAGCTGCTGTCCATCCTTTTCGGACAATCGACAGCTATATCCTATGATCCGGCCACTTTGATCCGACTGGCGCCCTGGCTGCAACGCTATCGACTGGCCAGCAGTGGACGGGGCATGGAAACCTATTCCCGTGTCATGGCGCCCCTGAGAGCCCTGGCGGTTCGGGAACATCTGGATATCGCGTCGACGACCAATGCCGACCGGTTTTACCGGCATGGAGGCTGGCTGCATCTGTTCAGAAGCGATGCTTCGTTCCAGAAAAGCGAAAACGAACGCCACTATGCGCGTGTCTTCGGTGTGGCCTTTGATGAACTTACATCTGGTGAGGTGACGGCCCTTGAACCGGGCCTGAAGGCTCATGGCCTTAGAGGTCTGCATTGGACGGACAGTTGTTCGGTGTCCAGTCCGGGCGCGGTTCTCGATGCTTTCTGGCGCGGCTTCGTGCAGGAAGGCGGCAAGTACTTCAGGGGAGATGCGAGAGCGCTCAAACGTCAAAGCGGCGCTTGGCATCTGGAGGTCGAACGTGGAACCATTTCGTCCGCCAACGTTGTTGTTGCCCTTGGCGCCTGGTCACAGGATGTCTTGAGCCGGCTTGGTGAAGACTATCCGCTGGTGGCCAAACGCGGCTATCATATGCATTACAGGCCCGCGCATGGAGCGGGCCTTTCCAGACCGGTGGTGGATGTCGAAAACGGATTTGCCCTGACACCGACTGATAACGGCATACGCCTGACAACAGGGGTCGAGCTGGCACCGCGCGATGCACCTGCCAACCCGGCCATTATCAAGCGCGCCAGACGGCGTGCCGAAGAGCTTATCCCGCTGGGCAGGGAACTTCTGGAAAAGCCCTGGCTTGGAAGCAGGCCATGTTTGCCGGATTCTATGCCGATTGTCGGCGCGTCTCCGCACACACCGGGTCTCTGGCTCAATTTCGGCCACGCGCACGACGGCTTCACGCTTGGTCCCGTTACCGGGCGGCTTTTGGCCTATATGATCGTGGGCAAGACACCTTTTCTGGATCCATCTGGACTTTCTGCAAGCAGATTTGCCGAATAAGCTCGAATTCTGGCCTTTAAACCTGTCCTAATCCTGCGCCGCAAAGCCGTAAACCTTGGTTGATGGGCCGGTTTATAAGCCTTTGAGCAATGGTGGTTGAGACGCTTTCGAGGCCAGATGGCGGCCAGCCGACGGGCACAGCGTCGGTTGCTTTACCCCGATCCAATCAGTCCCCTTCTTTTTCCAATCAGAGGAACTTGCATCATGTCCCGGCATTCGAAATCCGTCCTATTCGCCGTCATCGTGACTGCCAGCTTTGCACTGCCTGCAAGCAGCGCTTTTGCCGCCGTCACCGTTGGCGACAAGGTCGGAACGACCGAAGAAGACATTCGGGCGGCCCTTACAGAGGAGGGCTACGTTGTTGAAGAAATAGAGACAGGCAACGGTGAGTTTGAAGCCGAGGTCTCAAGAGACGGCCAGGAGATCGAAGTCGTTGTTGACGGAAAATCGGGCCTCATTCTGGAAATGGAACTGGAAGAGGACGACAAGGACGAAGACGAGGACTGATCAATCCTGCGCCTGCCCCGGTCGGCTCGACCAACCCACCGGTCGGCCGGGGCTCGCTTGCATTTTCTCTGTTTCAGATGCCGGCAAAAGTCGTCTCCGCCAGTTTGACGGGGCCTCGCAGGCACCTTAGGAAACTGGCCGGAGATCCGTTCGCCGCTCGGATCGGGAAGCTTGTGAGGAACTCAATGCCGCCTTTCACCAGCTGGAAAACCGCCTGGCCCTGGATGCTGTTCGGTTTGCAGTCGCTTTGCGTTGTTTATCTGGTCGTCGAAGAAGCTGCAGATTATCTGTGGGGAGAGATGCCAGGTGGGCTGATTGAAAACGACCTTCTGGAAAACCTGGTTATTGCCGCTCTCGTAGCGGGCCTGGTGGCGTCCGGATTTGAGATCAGAAAAGCCATGACACGCCAAAAAAGACTGGAACAGCAGATCAAAGCCGCCTCTGGTGCATTCGCCAATCTGATGGAAGAACACTTTGAATCCTGGGGTCTGACGCCGTCAGAATGTGATGTGGCACTATTTGCACTGAAAGGGTTTTCGATCGCAGAAATTGCAAATATGCGCAAAACAGCGGCGGGAACCGTCAAGGCGCAATGCAATGCGATCTACCGCAAGGCAGGCGTGAGTGGCCGGCCGCAACTTTTGTCGCTCTTCATCGATGAATTGCTTCATGGCGCACTCGTTTCTGAAAAGGCGCCGGCGTAATCGTCCTTTGGGCCGAACGGTCAAGGTGCCTTCATGACCGAAGTTTAATTAGGTAATTCCAACAAAATTCCCATTTCGTCTCTCAATCCCGGTGGTTCGGGGCACATTGACAACTGGAGAGACGAAATGAACATCGGAAATCCCACTCTGAAAATGGGCGTTCTGGCATCTGCCGCGGCCATTTGCATGAGCACCGTCGCGCTCGCCGACATCCGCCAGGGCGACAAGATCGGCCTTTCTGTTTCCGACATCGCCAAAAGCCTGGAGCTCAACGGCTACGAAATCCGGGAAATTGAAGTCAAGAACGACCGCATCAAGGCAGAAGTCACCCTGGAAGGCGACCGGCTTGAAATGAAGATCGACCCGAAGTCCGGACTTGTGACCCGCGTTGAAGATGACGACTGATTGAGCTGAGCTGAGCCGGGGGCGCGCGAGCGTTGAGTGTTATTTTGCGCGGCCCACTAGCGTTTCTGCCGTGTCTCGGGAATGTCTTTCCCGGCCCTTAAAACGATCAGGTTTTCGGTCCCTGATTTCAAAATCGAATATTGTCATACAGTCGTTACTTGAGCTCACTAGGTTGCGCTTTGCACACGTGTGCAAGTTCAACACGGAGCAAGCCCGGACAATGGCAGCTCCAAGGTTTCAGGCGAGACTCAGATGACCACTCTTGTTTCAAAACTGCGCCAGTCCACCGCGGCTGCCGTACTTACGCTCGCGGCCACAGCCCTTTCGGGTGCAGCCGTTGCCAAAGACGTTACGATAACCGTTTGGGCTGGCGGCTCCAACGACAGTGATGCATACCGCTGGGAAGCCATCGAGATGGCTGCAGACATTCTGGAGCGGGAAGCAGCAATCGAAGGCGAAGAGTTAAACATCACCATTGAGTCCAAGGGCCAGTTTGGCAATTGGCAGGAATTCAAGCAGGCTGTCACGCTTGCAGCTGAAGCAGGTACTGCTCCAAACATCGTCGTCACATCTCATCTTGATATCGCTCCCTGGTCGGAAGCTGGCTATATCGTACCTGTTGAGGAATATCTCGACCTCGACGCATGGCCTTTGAACGACATCTATCCAAACCTTTTGGAAATCGCAGCGTTTAATGATGTTCAGTGGGGCCTGCCGCAGGATGCGGAAAGCCGCCCATTCTTCTTCTGGAAAGACACCATGAAGAAGATCGGCTACAGCGACGAAGACATCGCGGCATTGCCGGCCAAGGTCGAGTCCGGTGAATACACTCTTCAAAACATACTGGAAGATGCAAAAAAAGCCGTCGACATGGAAGTTGTCGAAAAGGGATACGGCTTCTACCCGCGTCCTTCCAATGGCCCGGATTATGCTCAGTTCTATCAGTCCTTTGGCGGTGAACTGATTGACAAAGAAACAGGTAAACTGGTCCTTGATAAGAAAGCCATGGAAGAATTCTACCAGTTCTTCGTAGACGCGGTCGCAGCTGATGTGACGCGTAAGAACCACCTCGGCACTGACTGGGGACAGTGGTACAAGGAGGTCGCAAACGGTAAGGCAGCGACTTGGCATGGCGGTACCTGGCACTTTGGTCGCTATGCACAGGAAGGGAACCAGGATTTCTGGAACACCATCGAGTTTTCGCTCATACCGGCCGGTAACGAAGACGGTCGCGCAAACACCATCACGCATCCGTTGGTCTATCTGATAACCGACAACGCGAATGATGATGCGGAAGAAATTGCGGCGAACCTTGTGAAAATCGCGTCCGAGCCGCGCATCAATTCCCTTCATGCCATTCAGTCAAACCACCTCGGCATATCCAGGCAGCAATCCAATATCGAGCTTTATGCCAACAACCGTTGGGCAGACGAAGCGACCAAGCGTCTCCTAGGCCATGCAAATGCACAGCCGATCCATGTGAACTATGGGGCCTACTCCGAAGCCCTATTCAAGGGTCTTGAGGCGGCCTGGACCGGCACAAAGTCACCGGCTGAAGCCGTTGAGGAAGTCGAAGTTCAGATGAAGGCCACACTCGGCGACGAACTGATCATTCGCTAATCCTCAGGGAACTGGAAGGGATGAAAGGGGCGGGACTGCCCCTTTCAACCTCTAAGGGGAGCATTTCATGCAACGCTCGAGCTGGCTTGGTCTGGCGTTTTTGTCGCCAGCCCTGATAGTCGTTCTTTTGTTTTTTTTGATGCCGGTAATCCTTACGGGCATATTTGCATTCACCAACATGAGCACAGCGACGGGCGTGAAGGGGGAAGTTACGTTCTTAACGCCAGCAGCCTTCGCGCATTGACTGATGCAGGTCTGCCGGACGTGACGCGCAGCCAGATTGAAAGCGCGGGATACCGGGTCGATGAGAGGGGGCTTGCAGCTTTAGCTGAAGCCCATGGTCAGGCAGTTGCTGAAGAATTTTCGAAAAATCATGCTGGAGAAGTTTTTACCAAACGCCGCGATGTAGAGCGGGCATTGAAAGACCTCAGCAGCAATCCGATCCGGAAAACAAGAGACCGCAAAGCCGCCGCCGATCTGTTCAAACGCTCAATCCTAAATCAGCGGTATGAAACACTGGATGCTTTTGAAGCTGCGTTGAATGAAGCAGGAATTCCGAAACCGGATCGGCCGCTTATCAGCGAAATTGCCTATACGGGGTGGACTTGGACAACCGCAAATTTTGATTTGCTGCTTTCGCTTGATCTCGACATGGCAATATGCCAAAAACACCGGCATCTATGTCACTTTCACACTGGCATTCAACGTAGTCTTCGGCCTGTTTCTGGCTATCACAACCTTTTATCTTCCTGCGGCGCAGGCAACCACTTTCCGCGCAATCTGGTTCCTGCCGCGCATTCTGCCGCCCGTGCTCTACATTGTCATGTGGCGCTGGTTCACCTGGGATACCGGCTTCATCTCGACAGTTCTCTCCGGCTTCGGTGTTTCTTCTAAGAACTGGATGCTGGATACCGAGTACCACGCCTGGGTGACCGTCATCTTGATCAATGGGTTTGTCGGCGCATCCATGGGCATGATTGTCTTTTCTTCCGCGATCCGGGCGATACCTGCTTCAATGCTCTATGCGTCCGAAGTCGATGGTGCGAGCCGTTGGCAACAGGTTTGGTACATCATTCTGCCGCAGTTGCGCTGGCCGATCCTGTTCATCACATCCTACCAGACAATGTCGCTGCTGACCTCGTTTGAATATATCTACCTGTCTACGGATGGCGGCCCTGGTGGATCGACGGAAGTCTGGGCGCTCGCTGCTTTCCATACTGCACTCAACAACTATGGCGGCAATCTGCAATACGGCCTGGGTGCAACCTATGCGCTCCTTCTGGTGGTCATTGGCGTGTTGGCGAGCCTGTTCTATCTGCGTCTGTTCAATTTCAAGAACTTGCTCACAAAGCCTCGGATTGAAGGATAACGGGCATGAAACACAATTTCAGAAACTGGCCTGTTCTATTGGTCCTTTTCATCTTCTCACTGCCTCTCTTAATCATGCTGACCTTTTTGGTTGTAGACACGTTCACGACCAAGGTCCCAGGCACGCTTGTCCCAAATGCGTTCACGTTGCACCACTTCCGGTTTTTGTGGACTGATTTGGATGACGGCCGTTGGGGGATTTACGGGGTCACACTGAACACGTTCATCTTTGCAGCAAGTACCGCCGCTGTTGTTACCGCGATTTCAGTGATGGCCGGTTATGCGCTTTCAAGGCTGAGTTTTCCTGCCCGCGGCTTTTTCCTCGGAAGCCTGATCGTGCTGCATGCCTTTCCAACAGTCACCCTGATCATTGCAATCTTCCTGATCCTCCAGATCCTCGGGCTCTACAACACCTTGATCGGTGTCATCATCGTCAAGACGGCGCTGGAACTTCCGTTCGGCATCTGGGTCATGAAAGGCTTTTACGACACGGTTCCCTGGGAAATCGAAATGGCGGGTGTGCAGGACGGCGCGAGCCGCTTCACAGTCTGGTGGAAACTCATCCTGCCTCAGGTTCAACCGGGTTTGATGGCAATCCTGATATTCTCGTTTCTGTCAGGCTGGTCAGAATTCGTCCTGCCGATGGTACTCAATCCAGGTACGGATGCGCAGGTTCTATCCACTTATCTAGCGACCCTCTTATTGGATACCAACGCGAACTCCGACTTCAATCTGATCTCTGCCGTTGGTTTATTTTACGCCCTCCCGGTCGTGATCATCTATCTGATTTTCCAGAATAAACTCATGAACATCTATGGCGGAGGCACGAAGGGCTGATGCGTATCTCGATCACAAATTTCACGAAGACCTTCGGCGACACCACCGTCATCAAGGACATGTCGCTCGAAATCGAAAGCGGTGAGATGCTGGCTCTTCTCGGTCCATCCGGTTGCGGCAAGTCCACAACGCTCTTCTCGATTTGCGGTATCCATCGAATGAACACCGGCAGGCTGCGGTTTGGCGACAAGGATGTGACCAAACGGCCGCCACAAGAGCGGAACGTTGGCGTCGTCTTTCAGAACTATGCGCTTTATCCGCACATGGATGTTCATGCGAACATTGCCTTTCCGCTAAAAGTTCGCAAAGAACCGAGAGCCGAGATCGATCGGAAGGTCCTTGAAATTGCCGCCCTTGTGCATATCGAGGAGTTGCTACAGCGCAAACCTTCCCAGCTTTCAGGCGGCCAACAGCAACGTGTGGCTCTTGCTCGCGCACTGGTGAGAAAACCGGATATTCTCCTTCTGGATGAGCCGCTCGCGAATCTGGATGCCAAGTTGCGTCTGGAAATGCGGTCAGAAATTCGTCGGATACAGCAACAAACCGGAATAACCGCAGTCTTGGTCACACACGATCAGGTCGAAGCCATGTCCATGTGCGACCGGATCGCGCTGATGAACAAAGGCGACATTGTCCAAGTGTGCAAGCCGAAGGAAATGTATGACAACCCGGCTTCCGACTTTGTGGCAGGTTTTCTAGGCAATCCGCCAATTGCGTTTTTGGACGGGATCGCGAATGACGGAGAAATCCGGCTCGCAAACTCCGAAGTCGCGTTGCGCCTTCCCTCCAATGTCATTGATCTTTCCAACGGCACGCAACTCCGCCTCGGTATCCGGCCGGAGTTCTTCCAGCCGGAAAATGATATGAAGGTCACCGGCAAGGTGAGTTTCGTAGAAACCCAAGGGCGCGAAGATCTTTTCGATGTCACTCTCACAAACGGGGCCGTCTTGAGATCCATTCAATCCCGCGGAGGGGAAATCAAACTTGGAGACGAAGTGACCTGGGGTATCTCAAGAGAGCACATTCTCGCCTTTGGGCCGGGTGGTGAACGCCTTTGACACAAAATGAGATATCGCTGATCCACATCAACAAAAGCTGGATACACGACAAGGCGTCCTGGCCACTTTCGATTGCGCATCGAGGAGCCAGCGCTTACGCCTTCGACAATACACTGAAGGCGTTTCAGCTTGCACATGAGCTGGGCGCCGACATGTGGGAAGTGGATATCCGGCTGACCTCAGATCGTGTCCCCGTTGCGTTTCACGACGAAACTTGTCTCGACGAGGAGGGGAAAGCACAGCGTGTCAGCGATCTGAGCGCCGACAAGCTGCAAGATCTCGCCGCAAAAAACCATCGCGAAGTACCGAGATTTTCCGCGGTCATTGAATTGGCCGGTGTTTGCGGGGCTGGAATATATCTTGATGCCAAGGAAGCGGATGCGGCGACAATTGCCATTGAAATGCTGCTTGCGTCGCAAATGGATCGTGTGATTGTGGGTGCAAACACTGTATCGTTCGCTCGACATTTGATCGAAACAGGTTGCCCTTACCCAGTCTCGCTTCTTGTACAGAACGGGCAAGATCCGTTCTCTCTTGTTGATGCCTGTGGCGCGGATATTGTTCACCCATGTTGGGAACATGCCGGAGACCGGCCGGATCGGCTTCTCGATGCTGATTTCTTCAAAGAAGCAAAACACCGGAACCTGGCCGTGGTAACGTGGCATGAAGAGCGAAGCAAAGTCATCGAGGCGCTCTTCGACTTACCGATTCTCGGCATCTGTACAAATCAACCAGAAATGGTTTTTGACAATAAAGGCGATAGACCACTTCGTCCCGAAATCGTCTGTCATCGCGGTGCCAACGGTATCGCGCCTGAGAACACACTTTCTGCCGCCCGCGCAGCTTGGGATGCCGGATTTGATTATGTCGAGATCGATGTCCGGGAGACTGCCGATGGGCACCTGATGGTGCTTCACGATGCAAGTCTTGAAAGAACCACATCCGGCACCGGGTTTCTGAAAGACAAGAACATTTCAGACCTCGCCAATCTGAGCGCAGGGTCCTGGTTCGACGCATTCTATAGTGCTGAGAAAATCCCTGAGCTTAGTCAGATTTTGGAACTCGCGGCCTGTCAAGATGGAGGCCTTTATGTTGAACTGAAGGATGCAGATCCGGTCAAAACAGCAAGAGCGGTTCTCGCACGGTTGCCTGCGGATCGTGTTTTCTTTTGGTCGTTCAATCAGAACTTCCTTGAGACGCTCTGCAGTGAAATTCCTGAAGCACGTTTGATGGCACGCCGAGAGGATTTTGCAACACTTGAGGCATGTATATCCGGCTTTGATGCAGATGTGATCGAGTTCAATGCTCAAAACGCAAATGCGGGGGAGTTTGCAACACTTCGGCAACGTGGCAAGAAGACGATGATTGCCTATCATGGAATAGAGACGGACGTAATTGATCGGCTCTTGCGTCTCAAAGCTGACATGCTGAATGTAGACGACCCGTTCTTGGTCCGCCGCCGGGTGGCCCTCAACGAGAAAGACCAGGAATATGTCTGATCCGGTTGGCCCTAAAAGACAGGTCAACTCATTTGATGTTGCCAGACTGGCCGGGGTGTCCCGCTCCGCGGTTTCCCGCACTTTTACTGATGGTGCAAGCGTGTCCGACGAAACGCGCGAGAAGGTGACCAAAGCCGCAACCACGCTCGGCTATCGTGTCAACGTGCTGGCACGATCTCTGCACAAACAAAAATCGGACCTTGTTGGCCTCGTCGCGTCCGATCTGGACAATCCTTTCCGTGCCGAACAAATCGATCTGTTATCCAAGGGGCTTCTGCGACGGGGCTTCCGGCCCATTCTTCTGCGTGGCGATCCTGGAACGGACGTTGCCGATCTGATTGGATCACTGCTTCAATACAGTGTCGCAGGAGTGATCGTTACGTCCGACACACCATCGCAATCGATTTGCCAGGAATGTCTGGACAATGGTGTTCCCCTGGTCGTCGTCAACAAGCGCGATCCGGGCGCTCCTGTGGATCGGGTCCTGACCGACTTTGAAACCGGTGGCAGAATGGCTTTTGAACACCTTGCCAATTGCGGATGCAAAAGCCTTGCCGTTGTAACGCCAGAAAAGTCGTCTTACTCAGTCATTGGACGTGCGCTCTCCTTCGAAAGGGCGGCAAATGTTGGTGGTATTCCGGTTGTCCGGATTGCCCGAGGCACACAGACCTATCAAGGTGGTTTGGAAGCCTCCAGTTTTGTCTTTGAGCACTCTGGCGAGATTGACGGAGTATTCTGTACTGCAGACTATCTGGCGCTTGGCGTGTTAGACGGGCTTCGCCTGACACATGAACTCAAGATCCCTGAAAACCTGCAGATTGTTGGTTATGACGATATTCCACAAGCTGCCTGGAAGTCATATGACCTGACAACTTTCCATCAAAGCCGAGCTGAGCTTAGTGATGTTGCGTTGGACCTGCTTTTGACACGGATGGAAAATCCTGATGCGCCGCCACAGGTGGTTTCCCAGAGCGTGTCGCTCGTTCAACGCGGTACGACAATTGTGATCCCTTAGCAGGGACCAAAAGCTAAAACCAAGTCGCGTATTTGCCTGCGCCAACACGCTGGTTTGGTCTGCTTTCTTCCCTAGATCGAACAACACGAAACCACAATTTGCGAAATGGGCAGCCACACAAACGCAATATCTGGCAAGTTGGAAGACAGCGCAGTTTAATGTTGTTTCGTGAGTGTGGCGCAATTCACACGTGTATCGCGGCTTGGCACTTTTACCGACACTTTCAACTTGATCTGCGAAGAGTAACGGCTAGGGTATCGATGTTGCATCGTGTGCGCATACCGCGTGCGCGGACACATTCGTAAAACAGAGCAATCAGAATTCAAGAGGTCAGAATGCGTCTACTCGGTCCAAAATAGACCGACACACAGACCAAGTTCGGTTCCCGTGTCGGTTTCAGCAATTCATCCGTACCGCCCGCGACCCGTAACTCTGAAAAGCGTCTCCGCGCCGGTGCGATTTTTTCCAAAATCTCGAACTTGCAATGGAGCGCGGACCGATGAAAACGGTCTTCTCTTATCTTGAAAATATCGTCTCTCCCTTCAAACCCCATGACGGAACGCCGCCGCCTTCCGATCTGAGCGCGTTTTACTGGCATTTTGTCCGCCAGATCTGGAAGCCGCTGGTCTGGCTCATGGCGTTTGGGTTCGTCGTTTCGATCATCGAGGTCGCCCTCTTCGATTATCTGGGGCGGATCATTGACTATCTGAACACGACCAGTCCCGATCAACTTCTCACCGATCACGGTTCCGAATTGATCTGGATGCTGGTGGTGGTCGTGCTGCTGCGCCCTTTGTTTGGTGCAGGCCACGCGATGATCAAGTTCCAGATCATCGAGCCGGCCATGACCAACCTCGTTCGCTGGCAGACGCACAAACACGTTCTGGGGCAGTCGCTGTCCTACTTCAACAACGACTTTGCCGGGCGTATTGCAAACAAGATCATTCAGACCGGCCCGTCCTTGCGCGGCTCCGTCGTGTCACTGATCGACGCGATCTGGTTCGTTCTGATCTATGTCACAGCGGCGATTTATCTGTTTGCCGGTGTCGATGCCTGGCTGATCCTGCCGCTTGTTGGCTGGATTGTCATTTACGTGGCGCTGCTGGTGTATTTCGTACCGCAGATCAAGGAGCGATCGGCCATCATGTCCGAAGCGCGCTCGAGCCTGACAGGGCGGATCGTTGACAGCTACACCAACATCCTGACTGTCAAACTGTTCGCCGCGGGCCGCAAGGAGGAAGCCTATACGCGTGATGCGCTGGAGGATCATACGCGCAAGTTCTACGACATCCTTCGGCCGCTGACGCAAATGGTCATTCTGCTTTGGATCGTCAACGGTGTGTTTATTGCGTCGTTGAGCGCGCTTGGCATTGGCCTTTGGCAGAGCGGTCTCGTCTCTGTCGGGTCGCTGACACTGGCCATTACGCTGTCGGTGCGCATCGTCAACATGTCCGCCTGGATCATGTGGATCACAACCGATATCTTTGAAAATATCGGAACGGTTCAGGAAGGCATGGAAACGATCTCCAGACCGCACACGCTGGTGGATCGCAAAGGCGCCAAGCCCTTGGCTGTCTCCAAAGGCGAGATCGTCTTTGAAGGTATCCGGTTTCACTATGGAAAGGACAAAGGCGTTATTGACGACCTGTCACTGCGGATTGAACCCGGCGAAAAAGTGGGACTGGTCGGGCGGTCCGGTGCCGGTAAATCGACCCTGGTCAATTTGTTGTTGCGTTTTTACGACCTTGAGGGTGGGCGGATTCTGATTGACGGTCAGGATATCGGTGCGGTTACTCAGGACAGCCTCAGGGCACAGATCGGCATGGTCACTCAGGACACGTCGTTGCTGCACCGTTCCGTGTTCGACAACATCGTCTATGGCCGGTCCGGCGCGAGCCGGGAAGAGGCCTTGCAGGCAGCGCAAAAGGCCCATGCAATGTCCTTCATTCCCGACCTTCAGGACCTCGGCGGACGGCGGGGACTTGATGCCCACGTCGGCGAGCGTGGTGTCAAGCTGTCGGGAGGCCAGCGTCAGCGGATTGCCATTGCCCGGGTCCTTTTGAAGGACGCGCCCGTACTGGTTCTGGACGAGGCGACGTCGGCACTCGATTCAGAGGTTGAGGCCGCTATTCAAGAAAGCCTCTTTGACCTGATGAAAGGCAAGACGGTGATTGCTATTGCTCACCGTCTGTCGACCATCGCGGCGATGGACCGGCTCGTCATCATGGATCAGGGTCGGATCATCGAGGAGGGCTCGCACAAGACGCTGCTGGAAAGGGGCGGGGTCTATGCCCAACTCTGGAACAGACAGTCCGGTGGTTTCCTGGACCCTGCGGCTGTGGCGTAAGGCCGACCGCAAATCCGGGATCTGCCGTGCCGTGTACCCATCTCGTGAAGGTGACATTACCTTCACGAGATGGGCCTTTCTACTGTCCGCAAGCCAGGAACTTGTCGCCAGCGCGCTGGCTGATTTTGTAAGTTGCCAGTCCTCTTAGCGTCTTCGGGTATCCGTCTTTGTTGTTTCATGGTGCCATCCGGAATCCAGGCAGACACCGCGATCGGTTCCTACGGCTGGGAAGCGCCATAGCTGGCCTTGACGACCTTCTGGTCAGGTTTTCGCCTGCATTGGCAAGATCAGGCCCCATCGGGTTTCCTGAGGCGGTCCGGAAATCTCAAATCCCAGCTTCTTGTAGACTGCGATCGCCCTCTTGTTGTCGGGATGGGGATCCGTCGCGATCACTGGGGCGCCCGCGTTGAAAAGCGTTCGCATGCGCGCACCAATAAAACCTTGCCCGTGGCCAAGGCCGACCATGTCCGGATCTCCGATAAACTGGTCGATCCCGCGCGAGCCTCTGGGAAGGCTGGCGAAATGGTGATTTTCCCACCCGTGCACAGTGTAGTCCTGCATGAAGGCAAAGGGCTGCCCGGCGATTGAAACGATCCAGCGTGCTACCCGCGGATCAGCCAGATCTGCTTCGATGTACGCTTCACCAGCGTCCCACCATTCAAGGACATGGGGCGCGGAACGCCATACCTTCAGCAAGGCGAGGTCATCCAGCGTTGCTTTTTTGAAACTGTAAGGATTGGCCGCGTTCATCGGGCTAGAATAGCAGTTAATACGGTTGTCGAGTCGAGCTCTTGGACAGCATTGCAGCAAAGAGTTTCGACGCCCACACCGAAGTCAGCAGGCCGACTGCACCCGGCTAATTGAACCTGGCGCAAGTATGACGTTGTCTTCAGAGGCGGTGCCAAGCAGTGCTACATTGCGCAATCAGTTTTCGCGCAGAGGCAGCGCGACAGTGTCTTTCACCGTGTTGACCACAATGCGGGACTGCACATCGGAGACCAGAGTATTGTCCAACAATTTCAATCGCAGAAAGTTGTCGTAGGTCTTGATGTCGTCGGTAACGACCTTGATCAGATAGTCAACCGCGCCTGTGATGCGCTCGCATGTGACTACTTCCGGCCAGTGGTGCACCAGCTTGTCGAAAGTTTCCATGTTTTCCCGGCTGGGCACTGCAAGTTTGACAAAGGAATAGGCAACAAAGTTGAGGCCAACCGATTCCCGGTCAATAATTGCGGTTATCTGACGGATGATGCCCTGTTCCTTGAGGCGCTTGATCCGTCGCCAGCATGGGGTCTGGCTCATGCCCGATTCCTTTGCGACTTCCGCAATGGAGAGTGAGGCGTCCCTCTGCAGGACACGAAGAACACGAATGTCGGAAGGGTCGAGAAGATATTTGTCAGTCATCGGCCATTTTAGGAATTTTTATGCTGCCCCGGGGTGAATTGCCGTGACGATAGCACAGAAATTGCCCGTGAAAAGGATGATATTTATCTGCAGATGAGGTTGCCGGGGAGAGGCTAGCCCCCATACTGTTGGTTAGGAGGAAATTGGATGAATGTGCATATGCCAACCGTGACGCTTGAGGACAAATACGTCGCGACGGAAGGTCGGGTGTATCTGACCGGCATACAGGCGCTCGTCCGATTGGCACTTGATCGCGCACGCCTAGACCAGCAGGCTGGTATGAAAACCGGCGGGTTCATTTCAGGTTATCGCGGATCGCCGCTGGCAGGCTACGACACCGAGCTGATGCGCGCGAAGCGTCACCTCAAGTCCTCCGATGTCGTTTTCAAGCCTGGCGTGAATGAGGAACTAGGAGCGACAGCTGTCTGGGGAAGCCAGAAGCTGCGCGGTGAAGGCGGTGTGGGGCGTCCAACCGATTATGACGGCGTGTTCGGGATCTGGTACGGCAAGGCTCCCGGCGTGGACAGGGCCGGCGACGTCCTGCGTCAGGCCAATGCATCCGGTACTGACAGGAATGGTGGCGTGCTTGCTCTTGCAGGCGATGATCATCTGGCAAAGTCTTCCATTCTTCCGGCGCAAAGCGAATTCTTTTTCCAACATGCCGAAATTCCCGTTCTCAATCCGGCGGATATCCAGGACGTTCTCGACTACGGTCTGCACGGGCTGGAAATGTCGCGCTTCACCAGCCTTTGGACGGCACTGATTTGCGTCGCCGACACAATGGATGCGTCGGCAACGATCAACGTTTCTTCGGACCGCCTGAGACTTGTGCGTCCGCTCGACGACGATCCGCGGAAGGACTATCGCCAGAACCGCGACCTGATGCTTGGCAACCGGCTCGAAACCGAGCGCCTGGTACGCGATCTCAGGATTCCGGCGGCTCAGAACTACGTGCGCACCAATGGCCTCGACAGGATCACCTTCGGCAGTACTCGCCAGGTGAAACTTGGAATTGTCGCGTCCGGCAAAGCCTATCGCGACCTGCTTCAGGCGCTTGACCTGATGGGCATAACCAAGGCAATGGCCAAGTCGATGGGCCTTGCCGTCTACAAGGTTGCCATGACCTGGCCGCTTGAACCCCTTGGTCTCAGGGAATTTGCGCGCGGCGCGGAACGGCTTTTGATCGTCGAACACAAGCGCGCCTTCATGGAAAGCCAGATCAAGGAAATTTCCTATCACTGGTCGGAAATGAGCCGCCCGGAGATCTGGGGCAAACGGCGCCCTGATGGTTCGCCATTCCTGTCTGATGTTCTGGAACTGTCCGTTGCCGAGCTTATCGAAGGTTTGATGAAGTGGCTTCCCGGCGATGTCGTCAGCGAGGACATGCGCGCTGTTGCGAGCCGGATGACACGCCAGGCGATGTGGGCACAGGGCCATGCCGAGAGAGCCGCCCGTATCCCGTATTTCTGCTCCGGCTGTCCGCATTCAACATCGACCAAGACACCTGAAGGGTCCCGGTCATTGCCAGGCATTGGATGTCACGCAATGACCGAGATGGCCGGCCGGACGACGGAAGGCCAGATAGCAATGGGTGGTGAGGGCGTTCTGTGGGTCGGTCAGCAACCCTTCTCAGGCGATAGCCATGTCTTTGCCAATGTCGGGGACGGCACCTATTTCCACTCCGGCATCCTGGCCATACGCCAGGCACTCGCCTCGAACGTGCCGATTACCTACAAGATCCTTTATAATGACGCCGTCGCCATGACTGGCGGACAGAAAGTCGACGGCCAATTGAGCGTGCCGCAAATCACCCGCCAGCTTGAAGCGGAAGGCGTTGAGCGGATTGCCGTTGTCTCGGAAAATCCGGAAAACTACGGCTCCTGGACGCCAATCGCCCCGGGCACGAAAGTGCACCACCGGGACGAGCTTATGGACGTTCAGGAGGAACTGCAGTCTTTCCCGGGCGTCTCGGTGATCGTCTATGATCAGACATGCGCTGCTGAAAAACGCCGCCGGCGCAAGCGCGGTCAGTTCCCGGATCCTGACAAGCGTCTTTTCATCAATGACCGTGTCTGCGAAGGCTGTGGAGACTGCTCTGTTCAATCGAACTGCCTGTCGGTCGAACCACTGGCTACGCCGTTCGGTGAAAAGAGGGTCATCAACCAGTCAAGTTGCAACAAGGATTTTTCCTGCATCAAGGGATTTTGCCCATCCTTTGTGGAAGTTGACGGCGCGGCGCTGAAAAAGCCAAAAAAGGCAGATGTCGATATCGATGCTCTGGTGACAACCCTCCCGCAGCCGGAGCTTGCTTCACTGGAACGAACTCACAACACGCTGGTCGCAGGCATTGGCGGCATGGGCGTAACGACAATCAGCGCGGTGCTTGCCATGGCAGCGCATGTCGACGGCAAACAAGCCTCTACGCTTGACATGACTGGGCTTGCGCAAAAGGGCGGGCCGGTCACCTCTCACGTTCGGTTTGCTGCAAGCGACAGATCCATAGAAGGACCCCGTGTTCCTGCTGCAAACCTGGACCTTCTGGTGGCGAGCGACATGGTGGTCGCGACCAATGCCGATCAGCTTGCTCTTGCACATCGCGGCCAAACGCTGACAGTTGCAAATACCAAGGTTGCACCGACTGCCGAATTCGTTTTGAAGCAGACGCTTTCGTTTGATGAAACGCGCATGGACACGGCTCTGCGCGAGGCGTCCGGAAAGTATCTTCCGCTGAATGCTGCTGACGTCGCCGAGAAGCTTTTGGGCGATGCGATCTATGCCAACATGCTTCTTGTCGGAATGGCTTATCAAAGCGGTGCGTTGCCTATTTCGGACTATGCTCTGGAAACGGCCCTGGAGTTGAACGGGGCTGCTATTGCCAACAACATCAAAGCATTCCGGGCAGGGCGTGTGCTGGCTGCAGATCCGGACCAGCTTTTGAAAACACTGCCATCTGAGCACAAGCCCCGGCAGTTCACGCTGGACGAAAAGATCGCCTTCAATGCGGCGGAGCTGACGGCCTATCAGGACAGCGCGTATGCCGCGCGTTACCTGGAGTTGTTGGAAAAGGTAAAGACAGCCGACGAAGCCCATGGCCCTGGCACGTTGCGCCTTACACAGACCGTTGCTGACCTGCTTTACAAGGTGATGGCCTACAAGGACGAATATGAAGTCGCACGGCTCTATTCCGATCCGGCATTCAAGGAAAAGATTGCGCAGCGCTTTGAAAATCCGAAGAAACTGAAGGTCCATCTGGCGCCGCCTTTCCTGGCGCACCGCAAGGACCCGAAGACCGGCCGACCGGAAAAGATCGCTTTCGGCACCTGGGTATTCGGCGTTTTCGGGTTGCTTGCCAAATTCAAGGCCATGCGAGGTAAGTGGTACGACCCGTTTGGCCGCACGCATGAGCGCCGCGCGGAGCGCGCCTTGATTGCTCAATACGAAAAGGATATCGCCGAGATCCTGAACAAGTTGCCCCACGGCAATTACGGGCTTTTGGTTGAAATTGCCCGGGTCCCTGATCTTGTCCGTGGTTTCGGACCCGTGAAGGACGCAAACTTTCAAAAGGCCATTGAAAAGCGCCAGCAACTGCTGGAACAGCTGGACAAGTCTGGAGATGGCGGCAGCAAAAAGGCCGACAGTACCAAGGAATTTCTGGCTGCCGCAGAATAAGGCTTGATGGAGCAAAGACCGGCGCACCGCGTCGGTTCCTGGCTCTGCGGTTTTGGGTTTGCCAGCAAGTCTGCAGCTCTGAACGGCTTGCAATCTCTAATGCCACCCGGTCGATGTGTTGGTGTATCGAGCGGTTGATCGCCCAAGATAGTGCCTCTGTTTTGCCGGCAGGGTTGGTTCGGACATTTTTCACGCGTGAGTTAAATGAACAGACCGTCCTGAACCCTGAATTGCATAAAATCCCAAGTCGATTTCATTTTTTTCACAGTGTTTTTCGACTATTTTCTCGACCGATTTTTCTGGATTTTAGACGAATTGAAACGCGAAAATTCCTTTTTATCAGAAGTTTACAGGCGTTCCGTAAAATCTAAATTGAATTCGCGCAAGGTTTTACAAAAAGACAATTACATTCTCGAAATGTGTGTTTTGCTCTTCTTTAAATCTCGGCGTCATCTTCGCTACCAACGCCAAATCGGCAAAATTTGAGAATTGGTATCGAAGTATGACAGAAGCGTTGAAAACAGAACTGGTGAACTTTTCGGAGCTGACTGGTGAAGCTGGCAGCGCCCGTCGAGCGGAGCTGGCGCGGCACGTTGCGACCTTGTTCGCATTGACGTCGGACCGCTGCTCAGACGAGCAGGTCGATATCTACGACTCGGTGCTGTTGCGCCTCGTCGACATGGTGGAGTCCGAAGTTCGGCGATACGTCGCTGAGCAGATGTCGAGCCTTAGGCGCGGCCCTGAGGAGACGATCCGCCGCCTTGCTGATGACGATATTGAAGTTGCGGAACCCATTCTGGTGAGGTCCACCGTCCTGCGCGACACTGATCTGATCAAGATCGCCGAGAAGCGTGGCAACGCCCACCTTTTCGCAATGGCGCAAAGAGAGGTTCTGACAGAGTCCCTTACCGATATTCTGGTGACAAAGGGGGATTTGAAGGTCAAGCGGAAGGTTGCCAGCAACGATGGGGCAAGCCTTTCAAATGCGGCCATCAATGCACTCATCAGCGATGCAACCTCGGATGCGACGCTGCAATTGTCTCTGAGTGAACGCGCGGATCTCGCTGAGAACCATATCTCCAACCTGATTTTAGTGGCCAGCGAGGAAGTCAGAAAAAAGCTGAATGCGGCCGGCCGGGGCAAGGATGCTGAGCGTCTGGACGAAGCCGCAGATATTGCCGCACAGCGCATGTCCAACCAGTATTGGCTTGGGCGCTATGACTTCGAAACTGCTCGCAGCCGTGTGCTGATGTTGGCGAAACGAGGCATGGTCAATGAGGCGGCTTTGCGCCGGTTTGCCTCAGAAGACCGGTTTGCTGAAGTGGTGGCTACATTCGCCTGGCTGGTGAGATGCGGTGTTGAGGAAGTCAGTCACTGGATGGTGCGTCCCGATCCTGAGCCCTTCGTGATCCTCGCCAAGGCATCGGGATTTTCATCGATCACCATAAGTTCGCTTTTGAGCATCGGACCGTGGCGGCACCGCCTGACACCTGAATCGCGCAGCGATGCAATGTCATTGTTCGAGCGCATGACCATTGCAGAAGCCAAACGCAAGATGGCGCATTGGAATTTGAACGTCCTGCACTGAAGCGTAGAAAAATCCAGTACCTTGACAGCACTGGAGGGCCCGGTTCCTTGGAGCCGGGCCTTGATCTATTGCTGCGGCAACAACCTGTTACACTTGGTTTCTTTTATTAATCACGGAACCGTGCTTAACAGGGGCTGATTACTTTTATGAATCGTTACGGGGCTGAAATGCGTTCTCTTTCCCATTCGTCTTTTCAATTCAACTTGAAAAGGCATTATCTAATCTCGGCCATTTGCATCCTGGCTGCGATCCTTATTGCAGGTTTTGCTGGTAATCTCGGCGTTTCTGCTTCGCACGCTCAGGGCATTACCGGTGTCATTTCTTCCATGTCCGCGTCAAAGGACGCTGACACGGCAGAGACGCCGGAAGGTGGCGACGAGACCACCGTTGATGCTGCCGCGCGCGAAGCGGCCGAGCATAGCGAGGGCGAGGGCGTTCTAGCCAACTTAGACGAGTTCGCTGATGAAGCGGTCGCGGCACGCGATGTCTTCAAGAAGATCCTCGGCGAGATTCCCATCATTCATCAGACAATGCTGGCCACCTTGCGCGCGGAAGGCGAAGGGCAGGGTTTAAGCTGGATCCCGGTTGCCTTGATTGACATAGTGATCGCCGTTGTTCTGGGACAGGCGGCGTCCTACCTGCTTGCGCGTTGGGGCCGAAGACAGTTTGCGGGCATGTACCGGGCCGACGTTTATTCCCGGTCCGACAAGATCATTTATCTCTATCTGCGTGCCATACTGATGATTGTCGGTGTTGTGCTGTTTTTTGCCGTCGCAGCCATGGTGTTCCTGGCGATTGGCAGCGGTCTTGAATCTGCCAACGAAACCGCAATGGTTGCCTTTGGGGTCATTTCCGCCTTCATGGCCCTCAAGATAATCTGGCTCAATCTTCTGGTTCCGGATGCGGCCAGCCATCGGTTGCTGGCTCTTTCCGACAAGGAAGCTGGCGGCCTTTACCGATTGCTTCTGATCGGATCAGGCGTCTCGCTTACGGCGGTTGCCTTCTGTCTGTGGATGGAAAGGCTCGGGTTGAATGAAGATGCGCACAAGATTGCCTTGATCGCTGCTTCCGCGCTTTCAATGATCATCCTGATCGGAATTGCGCTGGTTTATCGGAAAGTTATCGGCAGGTTGATCCGCGGTGAGGACGAGCACGCAACGCCCTTGTGGCGGCGTGTTCTGGGGAACGTCTGGCACTATGTCGCGATATTCTACTTCATCGTGGCATGGGCGATTTCCGCAGTTCGAATTCTGTTGGACCTGCCAGACGCGACGGGCCTTGTCGGCGCGCCGCTTCAGGTACTGCTGCTTGCTGCCATTGCCTATGGCATCCTTATCCTGATCATCGATCGACTGCTGTTGCCCCGCCTTGATACGGCGGACGCACAGGCCAAGATCGCGGAAGACATCAAGCGCGCCGAAGAAAGCGAGGGCACCGAAGACGATCCGGAAAGTGCTCTGGCTCAAGCGCGTGCCGAAGCAGCCGAACGCGAAGCGTTGCGCACTCCGTTCCGGAACCTTTTTGACCGCGGTGCCGCGATCCTGGTGTTGTTCGGATCTTTGGACCTTTTGGCCAACATGTGGGGTGTTCCTCTTGCCGGCAGTGGCTCGCTGATCGGGTCCTTCGTTGAGGTCCTTCTCGTAATGTTCCTCGGCTACATGGCTTATGAAGCCGTAAAAATCGTCATAGACCGTCAGATTGCCAAGGAATCTCCCGCGGACAAGGATGAGGAAGCCGAAGTCGGCGGCGCCGGGGAAAGCCGGATCGCAACATTGCTGCCGATCTTCCGCAATTTCCTTCTCATTACGATCGTGGTCATTGCGGCCATGGTGGTGTTGGCGGAACTCGGCGTAAACATCGCGCCACTCTTTGCCGGTGCCGGTGTTGTCGGTCTTGCCATCGGCTTCGGCGCTCAAACCCTGATCAGGGATATTTTCTCAGGCGCGTTCTATCTGATCGACGATGCGTTCCGGAAAGGTGAGTACATTGATATCGGCAGTGCCAAGGGCGTGGTTGAAAAGATCTCGATCCGCTCGATGCAACTTCGCCACCATCGTGGTGCGCTGACAACGGTTCCATTCGGTGAAATCCAGCAGGTCGAAAACTTTTCACGCGACTGGGCCGTGATGAAGCTTGCATTCCGGGTCACCTACGACACCGATGTCGACAAGATGCGCAAGATCATCAAAAACTTCGGCAAGGAACTTCTGGACGACGAGTATTACGGCCCGATGTTCCTGGCGCCGCTGAAATCACAAGGCATCCTCTCCATGGAGGATTCTGCGATGATTGCGCGTGTGAAATTCACTACCAAACCCGGCAAGCAGTTCGAGCTCCGCAAGGTCGTCTATGCCGGTCTACGGGATCTGTTCGAGCAAAACGGCATCAAATTCGCGCATCGTCAGGTCACAGTTCGGGTGGCCGGTGCGGGCGAAGAAGAAAATGGCCAGATTTCGCCAGAGACAGCCAAGGCGGCGGCACAGGCCGCGCTAGCGGGCGGCGCCGCTCACACCACTTATGACGATCTGGTTGCCGGAGAGGACGGCCAGGGGCAGGAGGACCAGCTCTAGCAGTCGCACTTTAATCTGAACACGCGTGCTGAAGCGTAGTCATAGTGCTATGCTTCAGCTTGCGGGTTTCAGGATTGGGGGGAATATGCTGATACGAGTGCTGGTTTACACCACATTGCTTTTTGCATCGGCGGGCTTTGCCTTTGCCGGCCCTGTTCAGGACAAGGCTGCTCAAGCCGAGGCTGCCTTGAGCGAGGACAAAGGCGCAGAAGCGGTCGCGCTGATGCGCGAAGCGATTTTCGAAGTCTGGAAACAGGCACCCTTGTCGATCCCAACCGCAACATTCGTCACTGCGCCAGCGGACGGCTATGGTATTTTTACGCCGAGGTCTGATAGCAGTTTTCCTACCGGCGAAGCATTGCGGGTCTACCTGGAGCCGATAGGCTTTGACTGGAACGTGGCTGACGGCCTTTACACGTCTCTTTTGACAGTCGACTTTGATCTGACCACTCCAGATGGAAAGGTACTTGCCGGTCAAAAAGGTTTCGGCAAATTCGACTTCAAGAGCCATGTGCCGAATTCAGAGTACATGGTCAATCTGACACTGAATGTCAGTGGTGCACCAGCTGGAGATTATGTGCTGGTGTTGACCGTGAATGATGAACATGGCGGCGGGTCCGCCAAAGTGCAGCTGCCGTTCTCAATCCAGTAAGAAGCGGCTCATAGTAGGCGCCAAAGCTTCAGACCTGCCGATTTCAGTATCTGGTACATGGACCTTGCGGATGAAATCCGATATCGGTCCCGCACTCGAATTGTCTTGGAAACGGTATGCAAATTGGATTTCAGGCGGGCGCTCTCAACGAGCGCGGCATGAGTGTGGCCCTTTTTGATTATGCTCGCGGCGTTCAGAATTGCCTCGGCCATGAAGCGGTTGTCTTTCATAGTGAGGCCAAGAGTTCGCCTGATGTTGTTGAAAAATTCAGTAAGGAGCTGCGTCTGGTTGCAATGCCGATTGACGAGAACCCGCTGCGTTTCACAGCATCTTATGCTCTGAATTTTTGCTACTACATTCGCGACGGTCGCACGGACCAATTGAACGTGATGGCTGAGCGGTCGGGTGTTCATGCCGTTTTTCGTCATTTCGATCCTCATGGTGACGTTTATGCTTACGTCTCCGACTGGATGAGTGATTGGATGACGGGTGGCAAAGCGCCAGCTGTGCCGCACATTGTCGATCTGCCGGAACCGACTGGAGACATGCGCGCCGAGCTGGGACTTGACCGCGATGCGTTTGTGGTTGGCCGGTATGGCGGCTTCGATCAGTTCAATCTCGAATTTGCCCATCTGGCGGTCGGTGAAGCTCTTGAGAAGCGGTCCAACTTGCATTTTGTCTTCGTGAACACCGAAGCCTTTATCGAACACCCGCGGGTGATCTTCCTGCCGCCCATTGTGGAACCGTCCGAAAAAGCACGTTTCATTGCGACTTGTGATGCCGGGTTGAATGCCAAGAAAATCGGCGAGAGCTTCGGTTTGGCAATTGCCGAGTTTCTGATGTTCGGCAAGCCTGTCTTCAGCTGGGCTGGGGGCATGGATCAGAACCATGTTGCCATGAGCCCCAGGAAAGAGTGGATTTATCGGACACGCCGCGAGCTGGTTCGTCTCCTGGTTGACTTTTCACCGTCTGCGGAAGACGGAGATGTGGCGAGGCAATCTGTTGAGCAGTATCGGCCGGAGCCGGTAATGGCACGTTTTGACGATGTTTTTCTTTCCGGAAAATATCCGTCGAGTGATCTCACGCTGGATCCGGTGTTCAAAGCCAAGCGGTTCCTTCAGGAAAAGGCGATGCGGGCCAAGTTCAGACTGTGGAAGAGCATTTAAATATGAGACTTTTTGACTGTTTCGTCTTTCACAACGAATTTGACCTTCTCGAAATCCGTCTTCGGGAAATGGGCGAACACGTCGACCACTTTGTTCTGGTGGAAGCAAATCAGACCCAGCGTGGTGACGATAAACCCTACTATTTCGCTGAGAACAGAGACCGGTTTGCGCCCTGGGCGGATAAGATCATCGACCTGCAAATCGCCTTTCCGGAAAAACTCCCACCGGCACTTGGTGTTTACAAGAACCGGCGGAAAAAAGACTGGGAGCGTGAAAACTTTCAACGCAATTGCATCGCCCGGGCGCTGGAACAGCTTTCCGGCGACGATCTCATCCTGCTATCTGATGTTGATGAGATTGTACGCTCTGACGTGCTGGCACGGGTGTTGGAGCAGCAGCTCTTCAGGAACAGGTTGCTGGTTTTCGAGCAGAGTTTGCACAAGCACCATCTCAATCGGATTGTCCCCGGCAAGACCTGGTTGCTCGGGTCGAGATTGATTGAAAAGAAGTATTTCACCACGCCGCAGCAACTGCGCCGAACCAAGGCGCGCATGACCAAGAAGGCATTCGTTCCCGACGTTCTGACCCAGCCATTCCTGCGGGTGCGCAACAACAATCTGACGGGCATCAGCCGACCGGTGCGGATCGTAAAGGATGCCGGGTGGCATTTTTCCTCAATGGGTGGGCTGAAAGCCTTTCAGACCAAACTGGCCTCGGTCGTCCATGGTCAGACGGTCGACACCAGCGACATTCAAGAACTCTACCGGAGGGAGCTCACAGGAACCGAGCTCACCCCGTTGAGCGTGTTGCCTGACTGTGTACAAGAGGGTCGTTTTGATCACATGCTGGCACGAACTGGCGGTGCGGAAACGCAATGATCTCTGCCGGTTCCTGAAGAGACTGCTTTCCTTCCCGCGGCCATGACAAAACATCTTCCCGCGCAAGGCCAAGATCGGCAAGCACGCAGTCCGCTTCGCGCCAATAAAGCCTGTCGCGCTCGGCCTTGAACCGCATGTCTGCGCGCCATCTTTCAAGAAATCGGATCAGAGCTCTCAAAGTCCGTTGAGTTGTGGCGAGTTCACGAATGAGAGGAAACTTCACGATCTTCATGAAGAAAAGTCCCTGTTCTGCAACAAAAGTGGGTTTATTATGCTCATTCCAATGGCGTTTGCCTAAGGAGAAGAATTCTCCATCCTGTGAATAAAATTCACACTCTGATGCATGGGAGATCGAGATTGAAACTGCCGCCGCTGAATGCGTTGCCAGCTTTTGAGGCGACTGTCCGGCTGGGATCCATGACAGCTGCCGCAGAAGAACTTGGCCGCACGCATGGGGCTGTCAGTAAGCAGTTAACGCATTTGAGTGAACAGGCGGGCGTACCACTTTTCCGGAAAGTTGGAGCGGGAGTTACGCCGACTTCGGACGGCAAGCTTCTGGCCGAAGCAGCGCGGTCGGCTTTGGGTGATTTGGAAAGGGCCTGGACAGACTTAAAACAGCGTTCGCAAGCACCTGTTCTGGATATTGCTGTCAGTGCCACCTTCGCGATGCGCTGGCTCATGCCGCTCATGCCACGTTTTTATCAACGTCGGCCGGACGCCCAGGTTAACTTCCGCATGACCGGCAAGACACGAATTCCGGATGATGAAATCGATGTCATCCTGACATGGGATCGGCTTCGCAGAGGGTTTCACGACGATGATGATATCCAGGTTCTTGGAGATGTCGCGTTTGGCATTGTTCATGCTCCGGGCCTCGAGATGGACATCCAAGGCAAGCATCTCAAGGTTCGCAATCGGTGCGTCCAGCAACTTCCCGGCGATGTTTGGGGCGCTTACAGCAAATTGACCGAGATCACGGTCCAGGCGGAAAGCAAGACGGCCTATGAGCACACCTTCCTCGTGATTGAGGCAGCCCTTGCCGGTTTTGGGGCGGCGCTTCTGGAAAAACGTCTGGTGGAGGATGAACTCAAGGATGGCCGCCTGATTGCTCCATTCGGCTTTCAGACGATTGAAGGCGGCTTCGGCGCGATCCTGCCGGATGGGAAGCAGCCGAGACCATTGGTAAAGGTGTTTTTGGATTGGCTGCAGGAAGAGGCAAAGGGATGCCGACCATGAAAGCTAAGGCCTGCCCGATGTGAGCAGAGAAGCTGAACCAGATGGGGAGCAAGTGCGAATTTGTTGCAGGTGTCTGATTTTGCTTTTAAAATAAAGACTTATAAAAATTTTGTCTGCGCCGAAATGGGCTTTAATGTGTTCGGCCGAAGAGAGAAGTTATAAATATGACTTTTTGAGTCGACTTTCTTCTAAGCTTCAGATACCCAGAACCGGTACACAATCCATACGGAGACCGCCATGTCTATCAAGACACAAATGTGCGGCTTCCTTGGAGCTATTGCAGCCAGCGTTCTTATTCTTTCGCCAGCAACCGATGCACAAGCAGAAGCCTTGACTTTCACCGACATCGCGGGACGCGAAGTCACCCTTCCTGAATTGCCGGACAAAATCATACTTGGCGAAGGCCGGATGATGTACGGGATCGCTCCCCTGATCGATGGCAATCCCTTCGAAAAAATCGTTGGCTGGAAAAATGATCTGGTTCAATACGATCCGGATGCTTTCCGCAAATACCAGGCCGTCTTCCCCGAAGACGCTGCGCGCATGATTGATTTCGGCAATCCCTATGCCGGCGAATTCAGCATTGAAGCGGTACTGGAAGCTGAAACCGATCTGGTTCTGCTTGACGTTGGGAACCTGTTCAAAGCAGAAGAAACCGGTCTGATCGAAAAGCTCGGCAATGCCGGCGTACAGGTCGCCTTTATCGACTTCCGCCGGAATGCAACGGAAAACGCCGTTCCGTCGATGCTGATCCTCGGCCGGATCTTCGGCGAAGAGAAAAAAGCCGCCGAATTCATTGACTTCTACATCGCACAGATGCGGAAAGTGACCAACATTGTCGACACGATCCCGGCTGAAGACCGGCCCCTGGTCGTTGTTGAAAATGCTGCCGGTTGGCAAACTGATTTTTGTTGCTGGTCCTTTGGACCTTACAATTACGGGCGTTTCGTGGAGCTTGCCGGGGGCAAAAACTATGCTTCAACGCTCGCAAATGCCTATTCGGTTGAACTGAACCTGGAGGGGATCATCGAAGCCGACCCGGATGTCGTTTTCGGGACCGGTGCGAATTGGAAAGAAGCGAAGCCGGAAGTCACCTCAACGCTGCTCGGCTATGAAGGCGACCCGGAAGTCAACAGCGACCGGCTTGCAGCGCTTGCTGCCCGCCCTGGCTTTGCCGATTTGCGTGCTGTGAAAGAGGGCCGGTTCCATTCGGTCTATCACCAGTTCTACAACTCGCCCTACCACTTCGTTGCAATTCAGATTCTGGCCAAGTGGCTGCATCCTGAAGACTTTGAAGACCTCGACCCAGAGGCGACATTCAAGGAATTGCACGACCGGTTCCTACCTTATGACCTGTCGGGTCAGTTCTGGATTTCTCTCAAAAACTAGGGCTTTCAAGTCCGCGGGCCCTGCGGCGAACCGTTCCGCAGGGCCTGATCTATCAGGTGCTACATGTCTGAAATTACCCCGCCTTCCAGTGAGGCGCTGTTGCTGGTGCGCGGTTACAAGCGCCGGTCACTGCAGCGCGTTGCACTGGTTCTGCTCGCATTTGCTGTGCTTGCCGTTCTAGTCATTGTCGATGTCACGACAGGACCGGCAAATCTATCGGTTTGGCGGACCGCTGAAGTCATATTCGACCGTTCGATAGCGACCGCCAAAGAAGACGTCATCATCTGGCAATTGCGACTGCCCGTGGCAATTATGGCCGTGGCGGTGGGCGCAATGCTTGGCGTTGCCGGCGCCGAAATGCAGACGATATTGAACAATCCGCTCGCTGATCCTTTCACACTCGGCCTCAGCTCTGCAGCGGGTTTTGGTGCAGCACTGGCAATTGTGCTTGGGTGGTCGGTCATTCCAGGTGTCGGCGGTTTGTTTGTTTCTGTGAACGCCTTTGTTTTCGCAATGCTGACATCATGTGCACTCTTTTTATTCACGCGGCTTCGCGGTGTGTCACCTGAGGCGATGATCCTTGTCGGGATCGCGATGCTGTTCACGTTCAATGCGCTCCTGGCATTCCTTCAATATGGTGCATCGGAAATTCAGTTGGCCCAGCTTATCTTCTGGCAATTAGGGTCATTGGCGCGTGCCACGTGGGCGAAAGTCGGGGTTTGCTTCCTGGTTTTGGCGATGGTCCTTCCCTGGTTCATGTACCGCTCCTGGGCTCTTACAGCGCTTCGTATGGGGGAAGACAAGGCGGCGGCACTTGGCGTGAATGTCAGCCTGTTGCGGATCGGCGTATTGGCCGGTGTTTCTCTTCTGTCGGCCGTCGCCGTGTCTTTTGTCGGCGCTATCGCCTTTGTTGGCCTCGTCGGGCCACACATTGCCAGAATGATCGTCGGTGAAGACCAGCGTGGTTTTCTGCCTTTGTCTGCTCTTTGTGGAGCGCTCATTCTCTCCGGCACATCCATTGCCTCTAAAGCGATTTCGCCGGGAATTGTCTATCCGATCGGCATGATCACGTCGCTTATCGGTATCCCGTTCTTCATTCTTTTGATCCTTGGACAACGTAAAAGGCATTGGCAATGAGCGGGCTGTCTGCTGAAGGTCTGAGCTTTTCTTATGGGCCTCGGCAAATATTCAATCAGGTAGATGTCGGACCGGTAAAAAGCGGCCAATTGACCGCCCTTATCGGGCCGAATGCCTCCGGCAAATCGACCTTGTTTCGTCTGATCGCCGGATTGCTCTCCGTTGAGGCTGGCAGGGTGCGGCTTGATGAGACCGATCTCGCCTCGCTTTCCACGCGTGCGCGGCTCAAGCGGATCTGCTTTATGCCGCAGTTTTTCACGGCAAACGCGGCATTGACTGTCTTCGACGTCGTCATGATGGCGCACAAGCAATTGCAAGGATGGAGGGTCAGCGAGGCGGACATGATCTCTGTCGGGACTGCACTCGAAGCAGCCGGCATCGGCCATCTTGCGGAGGCTTATGTAAGTGAACTGTCCGGGGGACAGTCCCAAATGGTTTCTGTCGCCCAGGCGCTGATCCGGAATTCGGATGTTTATCTCTTCGATGAGCCGACTTCAGCGCTTGATCTTCGTCACCAACTGGAGGTTTTGCAGCAAATCAGATCGGCGGTTATTGCCAGAAATGCGATTGGAATTGTCGCCCTTCATGACCTCAACCTGGCTGCGCGTTTTGCCGACAACCTTATTCTGCTCGGTAACGGACGGATCCTGGCGCAAGGCAGTCCCGCTGAAGTGCTGCGCAAACAATCCATTGCAGACACCTATGGGGTTGCCATTGAAACCTCCACTGGTCCCAGAGAGGAGATCGTCGTTCATGCTTACCCGTCGTAATTTTGTCCTCTCCCTGACCGCACTGGCTGGTGTTGGTCCGGCATTGGCGTGCCCTGCGCCCAAGGCAAACGGCACGTCGCATGGCATCTTGATGCTAAATGCCGACTGCGGTGATCCCAACAAACCGAATGTCTTTGAACCTGCGATCCTGCACATAAATACAGGCGACACTGTCACCTTTGTCCCAACCGATGCCGGGCACAACTCGGCGTCAAAACGCGGCATGATTCCCGAAGGGGCCGAGCCATGGAACAGTGCGATCGATGAAAGACTGATGATCGAATTCACCGTTCCTGGAATTTACGGCCATATCTGTGTGCCGCATTATGAGTGGGGCATGGTCGGTCTGATCGTTGTTGGCCAGGATTTATCCAATCTTAAGGCTGTCAAGAAGGTGAGGCACCCGGGCAGTGCCCGAAAGGTCTTTCGGTCGCTTCTGAAAGAGCTGGAGGCGTAACCGAAGGCGATGGTCACTCAACTGATCAACACATGGACACGTGAGCCGCTTGAAGAAAGCAGCATGACGGCTGACCATACCTGGATCTGGCGGGAAATGATCTCTGCGATCGATGAGAAAGATCTGAGCAAGCAGAAGGTTCTGGACTTCGGCTGCAACCAGGGTGGATTCTTGCGACTGCTATTTGACCAGCGGCCTTTCGCGGCGGGGGTTGGTATCGACCTCGCCCAAAAGGCAGTCGATATTGCTGAAGCCCGAAAAGAGGGGCGGCCGATTGATTACAGGGCCGTTGCTGATCTGGCTGAGCTCGGCGAAACTTTCGATTTGGCCTTCAGCCATGAAGTTATCTACCTGATTGAAGATCTGGCCAGACACGCAGCGCAGATTGCCAGCGTCCTGAAACCAGGTGGCAATTATTACGCTGTCACCTGCTGCCACAAGGACAGTCCGTTGTGGGCTTCGTGGAGGCCAAAGATCCAGGCATTTTCAAATATCAATGTGCCCGATCATAGGGTTGAAGACATTTCAAGCGCTTTCCGGAGGGGCGGATCTCGACGTCGCTGTCAGCCGTTTTCTGGCGTCGGCCTTCATCCCGTTGGAAGGTTCGAGCGAATATTTTCCAAGCGACGTTGAGCGACTGGGATGCTACGCGAACTGGAAACTGCTGTTCCGCATGACGCGCTCATGAGGGTCGTATGCCGCAGATCATTTGGCTGCCAATTGCTGACCTGCCGATCAAACAACTCAGCGCGTCCTTATCGGTGAGTGTCCGGGATGCACCTACTTGGCCATTGAATGTTCGATGAATTTCACAAAGTCCCGAAAGGTCAACTGCGCTTTTTCCTGATCTCGCGGACTGAAGACGTCATCTTCAAGAACACAGCCGAACTCTCTTTCGACGGCCATCACAATGCCGATTGCGTCAAAGCTGTCGGCTCCGAGTTTTGCCAATGTCGAGTTGGAGGAAATGATCCATTCGGCAATATTTAGTGATTTTGCGACGACGGTTTTGGTGCGCGCTTCAATATCAGGCATTAGAATCGATATGGGAACGTTACGGAAAGGAGTGCACCGCTTAGTTCCTCCGATGACCTTACGCAAGGTCCTACACTTAAAAATTGAACCAAGACGCGAACTTAGGCCGTTTCATATTTGCAGCCTCCGTTCAAAACCCTATGAAACGAGCCGAAATGATGAGTGGCAACGGCTATTGAGCTTCGGAAAAGTATTAGGGGATAGCCACGTGATCATGGATTCGATATTTGCTTCCGCTGTCCCGCTGCGTTCACCACTAGAAGCCTTATTGCCAGTTTTCAACACTCCTGTGACGCGCGGCCTTACCTGCCGCGCTTTGTGTGCTGGACAAGGCAGTGTTCACGAGAGGAAATTCGCATGAAACCAGGCGCGTGTTTCATCGTTCGCAGGCAACAGGGTCTCTAATCGCAGGTCATCGAGTGCGGCATCGGCGCTCATGCCGATGGTGGCGATCAGTGAGAACATCTCAAGTTCGGCATTTTCAATTTTGAACCTGATTGTCAAAACAGGAGCATTTGTCGCCGGGCGCGGGCCCTCCAGTAGCCTCGCAATGCCTTCCAGCCCCACGAGTTCTATCAGGAGCGCCTGCGCTTCTTTGTCATGAGGCCGTCTTGCCACCTCCAACTCCAGCATTCTTATCAAGGCTCTTGAGGTGTCTTCCCAGTTCGAAATGCAGTTTCGCAACTGTCCGGGTGACAGAATTTCACGCAAGAGGTTCGGATCACCGCGTGCACCTGCCATGGAAAAGAATTTCTTTGCGGGGTCGTTGGCCTTAACGAGGTTCCAGATCCGGTCAATCGAGACTGCGGGAAAGGGAGCGTGACCTCTCAAGACATGATCGATAGAAGCATCGACCGCCTTTTGTGTGTCACCGTCCCACCCATGCCGGGAGGACCTTGCCGCAAATCCGGCGGACAGCAGCATCGCATCAACTTCAGCGGCTGGCATTTCCAACGCTTCCGCCAATTGCGCGATCGCGAACCGGCTCGGGTTGGAACGGCCGGTTTCGAGAAAACTGATGTGCCGCTGCGACATCCCGGACTGGAGCGAAAGTTCCAGTTGGCTGAGCCTGCGGCGCTGTCGCCAGGATTTCAGAAATCCGGGAAAGGCAGGATCGGATATGTTCAAATTATGATGCATGGTTCGATTGTGCACCCAACATGCGCCAAGGTCGATTACCTCCGATGTAATTGAGTTGATGTTTCAGATCGTCAAGTTCGGGGCACTCCTTAACTGACGAAAGGTTACACAATGGAACATTCGAAAATGGCCCGGGCTTTCCTCGGAATGAATGCCGCATTTTCGTTGCTGACGGGTGCGGCTCTTCTAACCGCTGCAGGGCATTTCGCAGAACTGCTTTTTGCAAATGAGGCAGTTTGGCAAAGCTGGACACTGCGTCTTCTGGGGGCGGGCCTGATACTCTTCGGCATTGATCTTATCTTTATGGCTACGGACCGATTTGTAACAAAGGTGCAGGTGACGTTGATCAGCGTCCTGGATGCAGGCTGGGTTCTTGGCAGCGCACTTTTGCTTATGTTTGCGGGTTCACTCTTTTCCGACACCGGGACGACCGCCGTTGTCATTGTGGCCGTATTTGTCACGATATTTGCTCTCGGTCAGTATCTGGGTGCACGAAAAATCCAGGCGCCTCTCAGCCTGGCCTCTGTGACAATGTCAGGTGGAAAAATTCTGGCTACGGTCAGCCGCAAAGTTGACGCGTCGCAAGATATCGTCTGGCGGGTCATGAGCGATCACCCAGGCTATGCAGATGTCGCCGACAACATCTCGAAAGTCGAGGTGGTAGAAGGAGATGGCATTGGAATGCAACGCCGCTGCTATGGCCCAAAAGGAGAGAACTGGCTTGAAACATGTGATTATTTCGAAGCCGGTCGAGGCTTCGGGTTCCGGATTCACACGGAGGCTGATGATTATCCTTATCCGATTTCCGATCTGCATGGGGAATGGGTTGTTGAGGGCAACGGCAGTGGTTCAAAGTTCGCGATCAACATCGAGGCGGAACCAAAAGGCAACTTTCTGGTTCAGACCTTGTTCAAGCTCATGGCAAAACGGCAATTCAAGGCAGTTTTGGCTGACCTCGCCGATGCCTGGGCCGCGCGGATGGAACGCGAAGCGCGAGTATGACCAGGGCTCCCTTCAGCAAGGCGATGCAGGTATCGCCTTGCTGCCGCTCAATGTTTTTGCATTCTTGAGGAAACTCTCTTTTGGGACAGGCTTCATCGGGAAAGTGAGATGAGTGTGAAAAAGATCTGAACGGATTGACCAATGATCCCAATGATTACAGGTTTGAAGAATGAGATTTGCCATCATTTCCGATATTCATGGAAACTCAGACGCCCTTGAGGCGGTGCTTTCCGATATCGATGCATTGGGAATTTCCAATGTGGTCAATCTCGGTGATCACCTGAGTGGGCCGCTTGACGCCGTAGCGACAATAGAGCTGCTTTTGGAGCGCTCGTATCCTTCAATTCGCGGCAACCATGACAGATTGCTGATTGAACAAGACCCGACGGAGATGGGGGCTTCCGACAGAGCAGCCTTTGAGCAGCTGGCACAGCACCATCTTGACTGGCTCAGGTCTTTGCCGTCCTCGCTTACCTTGTTTGACGAGGTGCTGCTGTGTCATGGGACACCTTCCAGTGATGTGACTTACTGGCTGGAAAAGGTGGAAGTGGACGGCCGTGTCAGGTCTGCCACGATCGAAGAGATCGAGGCGGAGGCTGCCGGTCTTAACGCCAAGCTTCTGCTTTGCGGTCACACACATGTCCCAAGATGCGTTCGCTTGCGAGACGGGCGGCTGGTCCTCAATCCAGGGAGCGTTGGCTGCCCTGGTTATGACGATGACACGCCGGTCTATCATCGGATGCAAACCGGTACGCCGAATGCGTCTTATGCAATTGCAGAAATGTCCAATGGTGACTGGCTCATCACGTTTCGCTCTGTGCCCTATGACAATCGGCGGATGGTCAGACTGGCAAAGCAAATGGGTCGGACCGAATGGGCTGAGGCCTTGGCGACCGGCTGGATAGGGCTTTAGTGTCTCACTGCCAGAATTCTGTCTTCAACGGAGTTTGGTCCGGTACGTTTTTGGCCCTGAAAACAAAGTGTTAACCCTGGGGTGACGCAGACTGTCCTTTCGGTCCTATGGAAGCAGACTTTAAGTTGACTGATAACTGCGATCCGGACAGTTTCAGCTTTAGTAAGTGCATTTTCAACTCGTCCCTGAAAAGCAAACCAACTTCCATCAGTACCAAAACCGGGAACAAGGTCGACGATGAACAGGACTTTTGATGCTGAGCGCCTGGATGTTCCTGATCTTCTGCAGCGAATGCCGGAGGGGTCTTCTCTTTCAGTCAACACGATCCGCAAAGCCGACATGAAGCGCCTCAAGGGGTTGGATGAGCTGCCGCTTGCGTTTTTAGGACTTCGTTGGCTTTCTGCGCCGGACCTGACCAGCGTACCTTTGCCATCTTCGCTGAAGGAGTTGAGGATCTGGCATTCCAACAAACTCAAATCGCTAAATGGGATAGATGCCGCGAGCGGCCTTGAGAAGCTTGAACTGAGGGAAAACGGATTGCTGGAAAACGGGTCGGCTGTCCGAAGCCTCCCAAAACTGCGCAGCCTTTCCATTGAAGGCGGAAATTCTTCGCAACAAAAGGTCGAAACTCTGAGTTTTCTGGAAGGGCTGCCACTGGAGCATGTGAGCCTTGTTGCCGTCGACGGGCGTGCACTGGACCTTGGGCCAGTTGCGCGCCTGCCGGAGTTGAAAAGTTTCGATGTTCAGGGACAGGAGTTCCCGTCGGTCGAACTGGCAAAGGTCGCTGCTGCCTTCCCTTGGTTCCTGGACCGGCTGTTGGACCTGCCGGATTGCTCTATCGACGGGATGGCCTGCAAGAAATGCGGTGGACGCAAGAAGGAGCTTTTTATCAAGGAAGCTAAAGGCTTGTGGTGTTCTGCCTGCGAAGAGGCTGGACTGAAAAAGGCGCTGACCGGTTTTAAGGCGTTGGTCGAAGCAGCCCGGCAGAAGGCCGTTTCAGCGCTTTGAATGACAACCTAAATGAAGCGCGCGATCTCTTCGATGTGAATACTTGCACAATCAACGATCGGAAACGGCGACGTTTCGGCACCCATGATGGCATTCAGGTCCGTGCCGCCCAACAATACGGCTTCAGCCCCGTCAGAAATCAATGCTTTGCCAGCTTCCAGAAAGACTTTGCGCAGAACATCGGTCGGTTGGCCTGATCGGGCAAGGGTGATGTAAGCCTCGTGAACATTTTGCAGACCGTTGTCTTTTGGCGCCAGCACGTCCACAGGTGCAAGTTTCCCATACATGCCTGAACTCATGACAGTTTCGGTGCCCAATATGCCAACTGTCCGCATGCCCTTTTCCTGCAACCAGCTTGAAAGAACACTTGTCAGGTCTATCACCGGGAGAGCTGAGATTTCTGCAAATCGGTCAATACAGAAATGACCCGCGATCGATGTCACCACGACATTTTGTGCGCCTGCCGCGGCAAGGCGATCCGTCAGTTTAGCGTAGATTGCGCATTGCGCGGCTTCATTGTTGCCGATCAGATTCGCCAGAAGTGTTGACGTGTCCGCATGAACGATCGTCAATTCCAGATCTTTCTTGAGCGTGCTGGCAGCCCCAATAAGTTTTCGGTAATAGAAGTCCGTCGCTGCCGGACCAATCCCTCCAATCAATCCTATGTGCATGCTGCCTGGTCCTTCTTGCTTCGATTTGTGCAGTTGTAACTGAATTCAATTCAGCGACGAGAATGGCCGGTCCATCTTCTGGTCAAAGTGCCTGGTGCTTCAGATCCGCCAAGGGCCAATCAGCTTTTTCGGCTGCACCTTCATAAAGGCTTTCAAGGAAGGACAAGATCTTATTCTTCGGATCGCCGGCATTGCGTGCATCTTCGTATTTCAAGATAGCGAGTGCTCCGCCGTTCTTCTCCGCCCAAAAGGCGTCGCCGGGTTGAAGTGTAATCTGGTTCATACCCACCGGTTCTGGATAAGCGTAGCCGTAAAAGGCCGGTTCCTGAAAACTGTCATCGCCTGGCCAGAAACCGATCGAAATGACTTCATGAGAATAGGCTTCCTTGTCGGACTGTGTTCCGCCTTCAAGCGGATGAGCACGTCCTGAAAAACGCGTCACGACGAGATCGAACGAATGCCAATAGAGCTGAACGGGTGTTTGTTTGCCAACAAAACTGGTCCTGTAGGTTTCGAACATGCTTGAGATCAGGCACAGGGCGCGCCAGAAATCTGAAACAGCTTGCTGGTCATAAGTGCGCGGCGCGTGGTCTTCGGGGAAAGGGACCTTCGATTTGTTGTCATAAGGTTTGCTGACGATTTTTACCGGGACCTCAAGTTCGGCCAAACGCGAGAACAGTGCCTCATAGAATGCAGACACCGTCAGTCCGGGAACTGAAAACGACTTCTGAACTCCATCGTTCCTGCTGATGATGACCTTGTGGTCAAGCATGTCATAGAGGATCTCAAAACCACTATCGCCATATGGTATGCGTCCTGTCGTCAGGCCGCGCACATGTGGATATAGCGTGACGTGCCACCAGTGGTTCAGTTTCGGATGCGCCTTCAGCCGTACTTTTCCAATCATTTGCAAAAACAGATGCAGCGTTTCCTTGGTGTCAGCCCAGTTTTTATAGGGAAGTGGCGGCAATGAGCTCATGGAAGCAGTTCTCCGAATTGAAAGCCTGATTGTCGGTGCTTCCAGGCCATCTAGTCTGAACTTGATTGGGGTCCAGACCAGAGCTTTGGCGCAAGCGGCTGTTCTGCTCACCAATTGCCAAAACGCTGTGTTCTTCTTCTGATTTCTCCCAAGGAAGAGGTTGCGCCCGCTTTTTATGTGGGGAAAAAGCTGGATGGAAGGCGACAAGACAAGAACTCTTCATGAAGAAGCCTGGGCACAGGTCTATCCGTTGACCGACCGGCAGCTTTCACCCCTTGGACTTCAAGTTATGGCAGCCTTGGCATTACAGGCTGGCGGCCATGTCCTCGATGTTGGGTGCGGCACGGGGCAAAGCCTGTTGCAACTTGTCGAAAGAGTTGGACCGACCGGGAAGGTAGTCGGTGTTGATGTGTCCCGAACCTTCTTGGGTATTGCAAAGGAACGGACGCAATCCTTCCACCAGATCAGTTTGATTGAAGCAGATGCACAGACCGTCGCCTTGCCAAATGGAAGCTTTGATGCGGTCTTCTCGCGTTTCGGCATCATGGCATTTGAGGATCCTGTTGCTGCCTTTGCCAATTTTCAGAAAATGCTCAAGCCCTCAGGCAAATTGGGATTTTGCTGCTGGCGTTCGCTTCAGGACAATGAGCTGGATCTGTTGCCACTTGAAGCGTCAGGGATGCTTTCCAGGGCCGATCAAACGCCGTTCAGCTTTTCAGATGCTGCCTATATTCGACAAATACTGAAAGGCGCTGGTTTCCAAGACATTGCGATTATTCCACATGATGAGCCTGTTTCCTGCGGTGGTGTTGAGGAAACGATAGCCGTGCTCCTGAAGGTTGGAGCATTGGGAAAAATCGTCCGAGAAGACCTTAACCTTGGACCTCAGGTCGAACCGCTTTTGCGACAGGTGCTAATTGAAAGATGCGACGGTGAAATTGTGCGCCTCAATGCATCTGTGTTTGTTGTAACGGCTTCAATCTGAGGCATCTGATACCTTGAATCCCGAAGCACTCCGGTCAGGTTGATGATCAAGCCAACGGCATAGTTCGGTCGCCAGTTTGCGTACCGCTGGACGTTCTCGCTTTGTGGAAGCGTAGATTGAGACGAGGACAGTGCCAAGCGAGGGCAGTTTGAGCCGCGGTCCTATGTCGACGAGTGTCTCCGTCATGGCTGGGCGCGGCAGAACTGTTGCAGCCAATCCGGCTAGCAGTACAGCCCTCAGGCCAACCGGGTCAGCATGGAACTGCAATTCGGCCTGTTTTTCCGGTTCAGTGTCCAATGCGGAAAGTGCGTGGCGGCGCAGATCGCGTGCGTCATCCAGGAATGCGAGCGGCAGTGGTTTGGAGCGGTCGTGTCGAAAAATTCGGGCGGCGGTCCAAACGAGAGGCACCGGCACAGTTTCAACGCGTCCGGCATGCGGTCCCTGATCCAGAACCAAAGCAATGTCGATGTTACCATTATCGAGGAGATCCCGGAGGTCATGACTGCGTGCCGTCGTAACAGTCACCGGATTGTCTTGGTCCGCGGCTGAAAAGCGGGCCAGGGCAGGTGGCAGTACAGACAAGGCAAACGTCATTGTGGTGCCAAGCCGGATGGGGGAAGCGGAACCGCCGATTGAAGATCTTTCCATGGCTTCGTCAGCCAGTGCCAACAGGCGGCGTGCCTTTACCAGAAAAGCGTTTCCTGCACTTGTCAGGCTGACCGGCTTGCCGCGTCCGCGATCCACCAGTTTACGAGACAGTCTTTGCTCAAGCAGGCGGATATGAGCGCTTACGGCGGATTGCACCGTGCCGGTTCTTTCCGCAGCTGCCGAGAAACTGCGCGTATCTGCAACTGCGACGAAGCTTTCAACGTGGCGTAGATCAAGAGACATAAAATCACGAAATCAGATTTTTATTAGCATGTAAAATCGTTTTTACTGTGCAGCTTTGAGCGCTAGCTTGCGGTTCATGAATCCAGAAGCCTATCTCCTTGCAGCACTGGCTGTCTTTCTGACCGGTATCTCCAAAAGTGGATTTGCGGGTGGTTTGGGAATACTCGGTGTCCCACTCGTCGCTTTGACCATGCCACCGCAATCGGCGGCAACGCTGTTGCTGCCGGTTCTTATATTGATTGACGTTGTTTCGGTCTGGCGTTTTCGCACCTCCTGGAAGGCGCGAACGATCGTGGTTCTTCTTCCGGGGGCAGGCATTGGCATCGGGATCGGAATGGCCGGGTTTTCCAGCCTCGATCCAAATTTTTTGAAAGTCGGCATTGGGCTGCTGGCGCTTTGGTTCGTGGTGCATCAGGTCTTTGGCACAATGACGGTTGCCGGCACGCAGGGGCGTCAGGGCCGTTTGAAGATCTTTGTTGCCAGCCTCGTGTCGGGGTTCGCCGGGTTTGTGGCGCACGCGGGTGGTCCGCCGATAAAGGGTACGTTTCTGCGCCTGGGGTTGGACAAGTCGGCATTTGTCGGAACAAATGCCATGTTCTTCTTCATTCTCAACCTTGCAAAGGCAGGAGGGTATGCCTCTCTTGGCCTGTTTTCGGTTTCCAGTCTTTTGTCGTCCGCCGCACTCGTACCTTTTACGCTGATGGGTATCTGGGCAGGCTTTGCCCTGCATGACCGTGTACCGCAGGGTCTGTTCGTGCGAATGGCATTTGGCCTGCTTGCACTTGCCGGTTTGAATCTCCTGGCGTTTGGGGGCGCCGGATTGCTGATGGGTGCAACCTGAACTGCAATTGGCCTGGAGACTGCGATCACCAATCCGTTAGTGTCAGTTTATTCCATCGCACGACATACTCATCCTGCTTCGGTTGTCCATCAGGGGGTGGGATGTCTCGTCTGCTTGCAGTTCTTTGTGTCGGTCTTGTTGTGTCGTCGCCGGCAGTTGCCACTGTCATCAACGGCGAAGTTCTGCGTCAAAATGGAAATGGCGAGTTTAAGTTGCTCGATACGTCGGTTCCGTTTTCGGTTGGGCACGACAACTTCAATACAGATCATCTATATGCGTTCGACGAGGACCAGAACATCCTATTGAGCGAACCGATCAGGGTCGATATAGGCGGCGATCGCGGTATGATCCCGCAAGGAACGACCGTGGCGAGCCACTACGTTTTCTTTGACAGCCTGTCGGGCGTTCACGAAGGGTATGTTGATTTCGATGCTCCAATCCTCGGGATAGCTGCGCTCCCCGATACACTGGATGCGACTGACTTCCTGGCAAACAATTCCGTGAATTACATCAGCACCGATCTCAGAGGGCTGGAGCCAGGTGACTATGTCTGGATTGATCCCGACGATCCATTTCGTCTCTGGGTGCTCTGGGCGGGATCATCTCCTGGAGACTACATCCGCGTCTTTACTGAAAAATCACTGGGCGCGATGATGTGAACACCTAAACCAGACCGACACGATGGTGTTGTGTGGTTCGCTAAAATCACTTTTCAATCTCTTTACGACGTCCTCGCGAACAGTGGCTGACGTTTAGAAACACAATTCCAACGCGTTCGAACAGATTTCGGAATAAATCGAAAATAGTTTTTCCTTTTTTTATATAATGCCATCTGATCTGACTCAATAATCGCGCCGTAGTTAGCTCTGTAATTCGATAAATCAGGAGTATAGTCCATGAAAAAGAGCGTCCTCGCGCTTGCAGCATCACTGTGTCTTTTTGCAAGTACTTCAAACGCAAAGACAATCGTAGATATCGCAGGAGGCGATGAGCGGTTTAGTACCCTGGTTGCTGCTGTTCAGGCAGCAGGCCTGCAGGACGCTTTGCAGGGACCGGGTCCGTTCACGGTCTTTGCTCCCGTCAATGATGCATTCGCAGCGCTTCCTGAGGGTACGGTTGAAACTCTTCTGAAGCCGGAAAACAAGGATCAGCTGACCAACGTCCTGCTTTATCACGTTGACGACCGCAAGCTGACCTCGAGCAATATTCCCGTCGGTTCAAACTACTTCAAGCCGCTTCTGACAAGCGAAAGAACCTGCATCACGCGTTCGGGTGACGGCGTTCAAATTGCAGATGGCAGCGGAGCGTCCGCGAATGTCATCATCGCCGACATTCAAGCCGAAAACGGCGTGATCCATGTCATCGACAAGGTTCTGCTGCCCGGTGATCGGCCTGCCTGCCACTAAGTCTACTCGGATTTCCCGTTCGGAAGGGCCCGCGGTTACTGCGGGCCTTTTTGCGTTCTCGACGGCAACCAAAGTTTCCCGGCAATCCGGGTTCGACGTATTTTGACCAAACCGTGTCGCAAATGCTCCTCGTGCTTGCATCTTTTATCTAATTGATATAAAGATATCTTTATATCGACATTGATGCTTGATGAGCAGTACCTGAGCATGACCGACGAGCAGACACTTTCCGTAGACGATACGCTGGCCGCGTTGAGGGCCGTGGGGGAGGCAACGCGTTTGCGTCTCGTGGCGCTTCTGGCGGAAAGCGAGCTGACCGTGAAAGACGCGACTGCGATCCTAGGGCAAAGCCAGCCCCGCATTTCCCGGCACCTGAAACTGCTTGCAGAAGCCGATCTCATCAAGCGCTATCCGGAAGGATCCTGGGTCTACTATCGCCTTGCCGATGGACCCGAGGGAGAACTCGTGCGTGGGCTTGTTGCACGCATTTCCAGAGACGATCCGGTTCTGGCCGCCGATCAGGAGCGTTTCCAGGCTATTCGCAAGGCTAAAGCTGAAGAAGCCGCGGCTTATTTTGCAGCCCGGGCGTTGACCTGGGACCGCGAACGTTCCTTGCATGTTTCTGAAGAGGATGTGGAGGCGGCGATGCGCCAAGCGCTCGGCGAAACACCCTTCCAGACCTTTCTGGACCTTGGAACCGGAACAGGCCGTCTTCTCGAGCTCTTTTCCGATCAATATGTGTCTGCGCTCGGCATTGATGCATCCCACGACATGCTTGCCGTTGCGCGCGCCAATCTTGCGAAGGCTGGCTTTACCAACGCGCAGGTTCGCCACGGCGATGTTTATGCCCTGAATGTACCGCCGCGCTCGTTTGATGTGGTGGCAATTCACCAGGTGCTGCACTTCCTGGACGATCCGGCCCGGGCTCTCAGCGAAGCGGCTCGTGCGTTGCGCCCTGGCGGCCGTCTCATTGTTATCGATTTCGCCCCGCACGAATTGGAGTTTTTGCGCGAGAGCCATGCCCACCGGCGTCTTGGTTTTGCGCAAGACCAAATGGAGCGCTGGCTGGAAGCTCTTGATCTTGACCTGGAACAGGTGACCGACCTCGTTCCGGGCGATGACAGCGAAACAAACCTGACCGTTACCCTTTGGCTGGCCCGCGACCGCCGTGTCGTTACGGATCTGCCGGCTCCGAATTCTTCCCGAGAGGTTGCTTGATTATGAATTCCGTTTCCAACCGCAGGTCCCATCAGGCCGCACCGACACCAATTACGGCGTCGTTTGAGTTTTTTCCGCCGAAATCCGACAAGATGGCGGAAACGCTATGGAACACAGTGCAGCGCCTGGCACCGCTTCATCCTTCTTTTGTGTCCGTGACCTACGGGGCAGGCGGGTCGACCCGTGAGCGCACACACAAGACTGTTGAGCGTATTTTGAAGGAAACAGACCTGGCGCCGGCTGCGCATCTGACCTGTGTGGGGGCTTCGCAGGAGGAGATCGACGGGATCGTCAAGGACTACTGGGATCTGGGTGTTCGACACCTGGTCGCACTGCGCGGTGACCCGCTTGAAGGCATAGGTACGCGTTATACACCTCACAACAACGGCTATCCTTATGCTTCGGACCTTGTTTCAGGGATCAAGAAGATCGCCAATTTCGACATCTCGGTTTCCGGCTATCCGGAAAAGCATCCGGAAAGCGGAAGTTGGCAGACCGAAATCGACAATCTGAAGCGCAAGGTTGATGCGGGCGCAGACCGGATCATCACCCAGTACTTCTTCGACAATGACGTGTTCGATGCCTATCTGGACCGGATCGCGGCTTCCGGCATCAACATTCCCGTTATTCCCGGTATCCTGCCGATCCATAATTTTGAGCAGACCATGGTGTTCTCAGCCAAGTGCGGCACGTCCATTCCGCAATGGCTCGCGCGACGGTTCGCCGGTCTGAGTAACGATCCCGAAACACGCAAGCTGGTTGGTGTCTCCGTTGCCTGTGAGCAGGCAATGGATCTGGTCGACCGTGGCATCAATGATTTCCATTTCTACACCATGAACCGTGCCGATCTGACCTTTGCAATCTGCCACATGCTGGGCATGGGCCAGGGTGAGGTGAAAGGTCTGGCCGCCTGACCGGAAGCCGGTTGTAGCGTCCGGGAAACACTAAATGGCGAGGCCGCAGACATCGCGGCACGCAATACGTTTGACATTCAGCAAGCGCCACGCGAACCCAACTCTGTCGCCGCGCTTGAAAAGCAGATCCTCCGGAAGGAAAAACAGTGAAAACCTCCGATGCCTTTGAGCGCCTCAACGACCTTGCAAAGTCCCGCATTCTTGTGTTGGACGGTGCGATGGGAACGGAGATCCAGCTGCTCAAATTGGACGAGGCCGCCTATCGGGGCGCGCGTTTCGCAGACTGGCCGAGCGATGTCAAAGGCAACAATGACCTGCTCAGTCTCACGCAACCGGAAGCGATCCGGCAGATCCATGTCGACTATCTGGAAGCCGGTGCTGACATAGTCGAGACGAACACCTTTTCCTCCACGACCATTGCCCAGGCCGATTACGGGATGGAGGAACTGGCCTACGAACTGAATTTCGAAAGTGCGCGGCTTGCGCGCGAAGCATGCGACCAGGTCATGGCAAATGATCCCGCCCGGCAGCGTTTCGTTGCGGGTGCCCTTGGACCGACCAACCGGACCGCTTCAATTTCTCCGGACGTTAACAATCCGGGCTACCGTGCTGTATCTTTTGATGATTTGCGGATCGCATATGCGGAAGCTGTCCGAGGCCTAATCGCTGGTGGTGCCGATCTTCTTCTTGTCGAAACCATCTTCGACACGCTGAATGCCAAGGCGGCTCTCTTCGGCATTGACGAAGTCTTTGAGGAAACAGGCAAGAAACTTCCGGTGATCGTGTCCGGCACGATTACCGATCTCTCCGGCCGCACGCTGTCTGGTCAAACACCTGAGGCGTTCTGGAATTCGGTCCGGCATACTGAGCCGCTTGCGATTGGCCTGAACTGTGCCCTCGGTGCCAAGGAAATGCGTGCGCATGTGGATGAACTTGGCCGGGTTGCCGATACCCTGGTGTGTGCCTACCCGAATGCGGGCCTGCCCAATGAGTTCGGTGAATATGACGAGAGCCCGGAACATATGGCCGGGTTGATCGAAGAGTTCGCGTCAGCCGGCCTGGTCAATCTGGTCGGGGGCTGCTGCGGTACGACGCCGGCGCATATACGCGCGATCGCCGAAGCCGTTGCGAACAAGGCACCACGGGCGATTCCCGATATTGATCGGCATATGCGCCTGTCGGGTCTGGAGCCCTTTGTCGTCACCAAGGAAACCAATTTCGTCAATGTGGGTGAACGCACCAACGTGACGGGCTCCGCGCGCTTCCGGAAACTTATCAAGGAAGGCGACTACGCAACGGCACTCGACGTGGCGCGCCAGCAAGTGGAAAACGGCGCTCAGATCATCGACATCAACATGGATGAGGGCCTCCTGGATTCCGAAGAGGCCATGGTGACGTTCCTCAACCTTGTTGCGGCCGAACCGGATATTGCCAAAGTGCCGATCATGATCGACAGTTCCAAATGGACTGTGATCGAGGCCGGTTTGAAATGCATTCAGGGCAAAGGCGTCGTCAATTCCATTTCAATGAAAGAAGGCGAAGAAGCCTTCATCGAGCAGGCCAAGCTTGTCCGGCGCTACGGTGCAGCCGTCGTTGTGATGGCATTTGACGAGGACGGTCAGGCCGATACGTTTGCACGCAAGACCGAGATTTGCGCCCGATCCTACAAGGTGCTGACAGAGAAAGTCGGGTTTCCACCGGAAGACATCATCTTCGATCCGAATATTTTCGCTGTCGCGACCGGTATCGAAGAACACAACAACTACGGTGTCGATTTCATCGAAGCGACCGGCTGGATCCGTGAAAACCTAGCCCATGCGCACGTGTCGGGTGGGGTATCCAACCTGTCGTTTTCCTTTAGGGGCAACGAGGCTGTGCGCGAGGCGATGCACTCGGTGTTCCTCTACCATGCCATCAAGTGCGGCATGGACATGGGCATCGTCAATGCCGGACAGTTGGCAGTCTATAATGATCTGGAAAGCGAACTGCGGGAACTTTGCGAAGACGTGGTGCTGAACCGAAGGGACGATGCCACGGACCGTATGCTGGAAGCAGCAGAGCGTTGGAAAGGTGAGGGCGGTAAAAGGAAAGAAGCCGATCTGACCTGGCGAACCTGGGGTGTTGCCAAACGCCTGGAACATGCGCTGGTTCACGGTATTTCCGACTATGTTGTTGAAGATACGGAAGAAGCCAGACAAGCATTCGATCGTCCGCTTCACGTCATTGAAGGTCCGTTGATGGACGGTATGAACGTGGTTGGCGATCTTTTCGGATCCGGACAGATGTTCTTGCCACAGGTCGTCAAGTCCGCGCGCGTGATGAAAAAAGCTGTCGCCTACCTGATGCCTTTCATGGAGAAGGAAAAGGAAGAGCAAGGCCTTACGGGCCATTCTTCCGCCGGCAAGATCCTGATGGCAACGGTCAAGGGCGACGTTCATGACATCGGCAAGAATATTGTCGGCGTCGTGCTCCAGTGCAACAATTTTGAGGTGATTGATCTGGGTGTCATGGTGTCCGCTGCCAAGATCCTGGAAACAGCCAAAGCTGAAAAAGTCGACATGGTCGGACTGTCTGGTCTGATCACGCCGTCTCTCGATGAAATGTGCTATGTGGCGTCAGAGCTGGAACGGGAAGGTCTGGACGTACCACTTCTCATCGGCGGGGCTACGACTTCAAAGATCCACACCGCGGTAAAGATCCACCCGAATTATGCGCGTGGCCAGGCGATCTATGTCACGGACGCGGGCCGCGCTGTCGGCGTTGCTTCCAAACTCATGAGTGAGGGGGGACGTGAGCCCTATTTTGCGAATGTACGCGCCGAATATGCTGACATAGCTGAAAAACACGCTGCTGGACGAGGCGGACAGAAACGCACTTCGTTGGCAGACGCGCGCAAGAACGCTTTCCAGTCGGATTTTGCCGGCAAGCCGCCTGTAGAACCCAAGAAACCCGGGTCGACTGTCTTCGATGAGTTCCCGCTGGAAGAGCTGGTTCCGCTCATTGACTGGACACCGTTTTTCGCAACCTGGGAAATCAAGGGCCGGTACCCGGCGGTGCTGACAGACAACCGGTACGGTCCGGCAGCCAAGGCGCTGTACGATGATGCCAGGCGGATGCTCGACGAAATCGTTGAGAGGAAACTTCTGACTGCGCGTGGTGTTGCTTCTTTGTGGCCGGCCAATGCGGTTGGCGATGATGTCAGGGTGTTTACGGACGAAGGCCGCTCGGAAACGCTCGCCACTTTCCACACGCTGCGTCAGCAAATGGCGAGGTCGGCCGGCGGACGTGCAAATGTGGCACTTAGCGACTTCGTCGCTCCGCTGGAGAGCGGCATCAAGGACTGGGTTGGTGGTTTTGCCGTCACTGCGGGACATGGCGAGGATGATCTTGCCGCCCGTTATGCAAAGGAAGGGGATGACTACAATAAGATCCTCTCACAGGCCTTGGCGGACCGGCTTGCCGAAGCGTTTGCGGAAAAGCTCCATCAGATCGTTCGCACGGACTTGTGGGGATATGCAGCCGATGAGAACCTGCGAGTTGAGGACATCATCGGTGAAAAATATCAGGGCATCCGTCCTGCCGCAGGCTATCCCGCGCAACCCGATCATACTGAAAAGGACACGCTGTTCAGATTGCTTGATGCCGAACGGCTGACTGGAATTGAGCTCACGGAAAGTCGTGCCATGATGCCGGGATCTTCGGTCTCCGGGCTTTATTTCAGTCATGCGGACAGCCACTATTTCGGTGTCGGCAAGATCGAAAAAGATCAGGTGGAAGACTATGCTGCACGCAAGTTGTGGGATGTAACCTACGCCGAACGCTGGCTGGCGCCGATCCTGAATTACGATCCGGCCCGGATGGAAGCGGCTGAATAGAACGGCTGCAGGTCAGGTTCTTCGCTCTTTCAGGCGCGGTCAATTCAAATGAGATAAGCGGACCGGCAGGTCCGCTTTTTTCGTGGGATTGAGTGGCTTGCAACGAAGTCGTTTGAATTCGTGCTTTCGACCTGTCTTGAGATCGGAAATGGGTTTTGCCGCCTTGTTCTCAAAGAGCGAGTGCTGGTGACCTTCGCCCCACAAGCCTGCGCAACTCCTTCCAAGTCTCATGCGTTCCAATGAGATCCGGGACGCCCGCAACGTATATTGCAACTTCCCTGTTATTTTTGCGTGTAAATTAAATATCCTTGAGAAAATGACGCTTTTTTAATGAAAATGCACGCAGTGCGCTCTTGAAATGTGCACGGTGTGCACCTATTATTCTTCTCATCACGCAGCTGCTTCGACATTGAATGAGCTGCAAAAGGAGAAGAACAATGAACGTGCACACGGCCAAAATTATGTTGGTTCGGCATCGCCAGGACTATAACCGGGACCGCCTTCCGTGGTTGCCGTCGCGTCTCTATCGCTCATGGCGCGAAGCCCTGCCAAATGTTCAGGAGGTTTTCAGAGCCTCCAGAAAACGGGCCTAACCCGATCAGGCCCCAAGAATAACAAAATACCGCTCGACGTTCTCATGCCCCGAACGTCGCCCACCTTTTAGACAAAACCCGGCTTTTGCCGGGTTTTTTGTTGTCGCGCATGCGCTTAGTCGCGGCTGAGCAGGAGCTTAAATCCTGCAAAGGCGAAGAAGCTACCAAGCAGCAGCTGTATGGTGCGCCGTGCTTTACCGTAGACAACGATCATGGCCGCACTGGAAAAGGCGAGGGCATACAGGGTGTGTATGGCTGCGGACATGATGAAGGTTCCAACAACAATCACTGCACCGACCCAGAAAGGTGCATCGGCCTTCAGACCAAGAGATATGATCGCGATCCAGGCCAAGGCCGCTTTTGGGTTCATCATCTGAATGATGTAACCGCGAATGAAATAGCCGCTGGGCGTGCGTTTGCCGCCTTTGAGTTCGCTAGTCTCTATGTCGTGGTGTGACGCCGCAGACTTCAAGGACTTGTAAGCCAGCCAGAGCAGGTATGCGCCGCCGAAAATTTTAATGACCGTCAGGGCAGAGGCATAGGCGGCAAGCAATGCAGAAAGTCCGAGCACTGTCAGGACCGCCCAGGTGAAAGACCCTGCTGAGACACCGAGGGCCAGTGAAACGCCTGACTTTCTTCCAGCGCTCATGGATGTTCCAAGAACTGCGAGAATGTTTGGGCCCGGGCTGGCAATCGCAAGCAAGAACGCCGAATAGGCGAGCAGAATTCCTGGCAGGTAGATTGAGATCTGATCCACGATTGTGTTCCCTCTTGGTGTTCGTTCTGAGCACCTTAGGCCGCCAACCACAGGTAATGTTTCGAGCTGGGTCGAATTGTGCTGGCCGAGCGAGATGGGGTCTAGGAGAATTCTCGCGACTGCCATGTGCTTCCGGGTATCGGATCAACCTCCCTCTTAGAAAACAAAAAGGCATGCGACAGAACAGCGGTTGGCTGACAAGGCTAGTCCACCGGGAAAAGCTGGTTCATCTCTGCTTGCCCCTTTGGCGAGATCCGCACTGTTCGGCTGTTCCTGTCTCTACGCAGCCAGTCCTTTTGAATGAAGTGCGTCAGCAAGGCAGCACCCAGGCTGCCGGCAAGGTGATTGCGGCGTTCGCTCCAATCAAGGCACACTCTGCAAAGTGGTCGTCGGCCTGCGGTCAAGGCGTCGAGATCGATGCCGATCTCTCTGACAAAACGGCTTCCATTATCGGTCAGCCCGAAGCCGCCCTTTGTGCCAGTGATGGCCAGAAAGTCACGCGATTGAAGGCTGTCGAAGATACGCACGGCCATATCGCCGGCCAGATGGTCGTAACAGACCCTTGCAGCCCGCATGGCCGGGTCTTTCGGTCCGGTGCGGGTTCGCAAGTGACCCTTGTGTGCGGCCAATCCCATGACAGCCTCGAGCACTGCGCCGACTTCTGGTCCGGCGAGTGTGAAATAACGGTGCCTTCCTTGCTTGGCCTGCAAAAGCAAGCCACCTTCCATCAACTTCTTGAGGTGCGAGCTCGCGGTCTGACCGGTGACACCGGCTTCTGCTGCCAGTTCCGTGGCCGTCAGCGCCTTCCCGCTCAACAGTGCGCCCAGTATGTTGGCGCGCGCGGGATCACCTATCAGAGCGCCAATCCGGGCAATGTCCGGGCCTTCTTTCACGGTTCCTCTCTCATGGTTCGATCTGCATCGAAGCATTGATGTCACGCAACATGACACAAAGCCGGTGCAACGACCACTGGAAAGGTTTGAAAGATGATCACGTGTTTTATCCGATATCACATCGACCCGACAAAGCGGGCTTCTTTTGAGACCTATGCACGCAATTGGGGGCAGGCGATTCCCAGATGTGGCGCTGACCTGATCGGGTATTATGCACCGCATGAAGGCTCGTCCACCCTGGCATATGGTGTCTATTCAATCGAAAATCTGGCGGCTTATGAAGCCTATCGAGCCCGGTTGGCTGCCGATCCGCTGGGACAGGAAAACTATGCTTTCGCCCAATCGGAAAAATTCATCTTGCGGGAAGACCGCACCTTCCTGAAACTGGCGTCCGCACCGCATGCCGTCGAAGGAGCAGAAAAGTGATTGCCGTGATTTTCGAAGTTATCCCGCATGCGGACAAACAGCAGGCTTATCTCGACATGGCGGCGGAGATGCGCCCATTGGTCGAGCAGATTGACGGCTTTCTGTCTGTTGAGCGATTTCAGAGCCTGACTGATCCGGAAAAACTTTTGTCCCTTTCCTACTTTCGTGACGAAGCTGCCTTGAACGAATGGCGCCAGTTGACCCAGCACCGCAAGGCACAGGCAGCCGGCAGGGGGAGCTACTTCAAAGACTACCGGCTACGGGTTGCGCATGTTCTGAGGGACTACGGAATGGAAGAGCGGTCCGAAGCACCGGACGACAGCCGTGCGCTCCACGGCTAGAGCAAGCCATTCCCATGCAAAACCGAACTTTTGAGTACGCCCTTTTGGGGTGCTTGGCCCTGCTATGGGGCTCGTCCTATATGTGGATAGCGCTTGCGCTGCCAACGATCCCGCCTGCAACACTGATTGCTATTCGCGTTGCGCTCGCATCGATCATCTTGTTGGCAATAATGGCCTTTTGGGGCATCCGGTTGCCTCTGGATGCGCGCAGCTGGCGCTTGTTCATGGTTCAGTCGCTGGTCAACAGCACCGGCCCGTGGATGCTGCTCGCCTGGGGACAGCAATATGCCGGCACCGCGGTTTCCAGTGTTTTGAATTCAACGTCGCCGCTCTGGGTCTTTGCTTTTTCGTTTGTGTTGCTACAAAGCGGAAACCGGCCAGGACCCAGGCAGCTCGCAGGTGCCCTCCTGGGGTTTGGCGGCATCGTGCTTATCGTGGGTATGGGCGCACTGGACGACCTGGGGCAAAACCTTTTGCCGCAACTGGCGGTCCTCTTGAGTGCGGTGCTTTACGGATTTGCGGCGCTTCGCGGCAGACTGTTTGCCGGATTGCATCCAATCGTTCCAGCTTGCGGAACACTCTTGTGCTCGGCGCTTGTGCTTGTTCCTGCAAGTCTGATTGTCGACAAACCCTGGCAACTTGAACCCAGCCTGACCGGGATTGGTGCTGCGATTTTCCTCGGTACGGCCTGCACGGCTCTGGCATTCCTGATCTATTTCCGGCTTCTGTCGACACTCGGAGCCATGGGAACCGCCAGCCAGGCCTACCTTCGGTCCGGAGTTGGGGTTTTTCTGGGCGTCGTGTTCCTGTCTGAGACGCTTGATGTCGAAACCTTTGTCGGAATCTGTCTTGCCATTCTTGGTGTGGTTCTGATCAACTGGCCTAAGAGGCGAAACAGTTGAAGCGTATTGCCGCCTGATAAGGAGGTGTCATGAGTGTCCTAACCGTTTTTGAGGCTGGATCGCGGCCGACCAAACGTGCCAATCCAGAGTATTTTACCGGCTCTGTCTGGCAGGACCAGGTGATCGAAGCGCCTGCACCGGCACGGGTCCGTGCCCTTAGGGTGACATTTGAGCCGAAGGCGCGCACTCATTGGCACACTCATCCGCTTGGACAGACCCTGCACATTCTCGAAGGTGCCGGCTTTGTCCACGTCTGGGGTCAGGAAAAGCTATCCATATTGCCGGGCGATGTCGTTTGGATCCCACCGGGTGTCAAGCACTGGCACGGCGCTGGACCCACCACCGCCATGGTTCATCTGGCCATTCAGGAAGAGTTGGACGGGTCTGTCGCCGAGTGGCTGGAAGCTGTCGACGACGCGACATACGCAGGCGGCATTGAAGCGCGGCGGTAGGTGTTGCGACTTGAGATGCGGCGCCTAGGCGTGAGCTTTTTCGAATACCGAGACATGCATTTTGCTGGCTGCGTCAAACTCTGACCGGTCCCAACCTCCCCATCGCGACTTGAGACGCAGCCCGGCGAGCCGAGCCATGAGGTCCATTTCTGAAGGCCAGACATATCGCAGGCGCAATGGAACAAGGCGCAGTCCGTCTTCCTTCAAGTGAATTCGCTGAAACTCCAATATCTGATCGACTGGATCGTGCTGGCAGGCGTCCAGCCAAACAGAATCCTGTCGCATCTGACGAATTCCAACTCGCTGATGACTTTGAAAGGCATTGAAATCTGGGACGAAGGCTGAGACCAGGAAGGTGCCTTTCTCCCTTAATCTCTTGGAGACATTCTCAAAACACCGGATCTGTTCACGCTGTGTCTGAAGATTAAAGAGTGTATTGAACACCAAAAAGATGTGGTCGAACATTCCATCAATGGAAACCTCGGCAATATCGCCAATCACCACGGGTATGTCTCTTCCAGCAGGTTTTTCCCGCAGCTTGTCGACCATTGGCTGCGAAGCCTCAATACCCGATATGTTGACACCTGCCTGAGCCAATGGGACTGCCACGCGACCTGTGCCAATTGCGAGTTCAAGGACATCACCTGATCCCGCGATCTCCTGGATCAGGGCGACTTCTGCCTCGGTCGTACCAGGATCGTTGCGCTCGTCGTAGTCATGCGCATTCAGCAAACCAAATGTTTCGGGATCGAAGGTTTCCATGGGGATGTATTTCTAGAGCCTCAGGTCAAAAAGATCGTGCGTGAGTTCCGGCACCGTGTGTCCGGTTGTGCATCGCTAGACTACGCAAATTGAATTCGCTGGTGCAGATAAACGTGTGTTTCGGTGGTTTTTCGGCTCATGTTGCAGATTTGCAGGATTTGCTAAATCTACAGACAACAGAACCCAGGAATTGGGTTCGGCTGCAGTATCAAAAGAACTTGAACCTGTTCAAAGGAGTTTACCCCAAAGGCAAACGCAGTTCAGCGACCAGCCCGTCTTCGGGATGGTTGTGCAAGCTGATCGTCCCACCATGGGCGTGGATGATCGAGCGGGTGATAGAAAGTCCGAGACCGATGCCTCCGGTTTCCTCGCTTCGGGATTCTTCGAGTCTGACAAACGGCTCGAAGACGTCATTCAGTCTGTCTTCCGGAATTCCAGGTCCCTTGTCGCGAATGGAAACAAGCACGTCGTCACCGCTTAGTTCGGTTTTGATCGTTACAGCATTGCCGTAGCGTATTCCGTTTTCGATCAGGTTTCGGAGTGCACGCCGCATGGCAACGGGACGGCAAGACAAAATGATGGTTCCACTGGTTTTCACGCTGCAGGCATTGCCCATATCTTCCTGGTCACCGGCAAGGGCCTCCAGCATTGCCCCGAGATCGGCTTTCTCGGCAGGTTCTGCATTGGCCTCATCGCTGGCAAAGCGCAGCGTGGCCTCGGTCATCGCCGCCATTTCTTCCAGTGTCTCGATCATCTTTTCCCGGTTCTCGTCATCATCGATAAACTCGGCCCTTATCCGAAGCGACGTGATGGGAGTCCTGAGGTCGTGGCTGATGGCCGCCAGCATGCGGGTCCGGTCTTTGACAAAGCGTGTCAGTCGATCCTGCATGTCGTTGAAAGAACTTGTGAGAGCACGCACTTCCTTCGGCCCAGTGGGCTTGAGCGCTTCAAGGTCTTCGCCTCGGCCGAGCTTCTCGGCTGACACGGCCAGATCCTTCAGCGGTCTCGTAACTCGACGAACCGCGAACCCAATGATCAAGACGGCTGCCAAAGCCGTTAGGCCGAGTTGCACCAAAAGCGGTATGATGGCCCCCTTGGGAGGGCGATAACTGGTTGCAACATTCAGCCAGCGGCCATCGGCTTGCTGAATGGAAAGCGACAGATCTTCAGGCTTGTTCATGATCCGTTTGAGGTTGGGGGGCCTTTCCCCCTTGGGAACATCACGCCAGCTCGGGTTCCCGTCGGCATTCCTGTCACGGTCACGCGGCCCCCGTTTTTCGTCCGCGTGTATGTTGATATGCGCGATGTAATCGCTCCCGAGCCTGTTGTTGATGTAACCTTGCAGCCGCTGCTCGAACCGGGAGGCGCCGGGCTTCGATGCGAGAGGGGTGTCCCCAATCCAGAAAATGGCATACCGGCTGCTGCTTGCGTCGAGGATCTTCTGTTGAAGCTCCTCAGGGGTCTCTTCAAGCAACGTCGCGATCGAGATGGCTCTCGACAGGAGATTGTCCCGTGCAGCGGCAACCATGGTGATGCGGCGCTCATCATGGAAAATCCATACACTGAGTGCCTGCGCGGCAACGATTGCTGCCAGGAGCAGTACAATCAATTGCGCGGCAATTGATTTGGGCCATAGCCGGTAGAGCGTTGTTTTAATGCGTTGAGAAGCGCTCATGCGGTCCCGTCTTTGACTTCAGCGGTAAACATGTATCCACCGCCCCAGACTGTCTTGATCAGTTTCGGGTCTTTGGGATCTGTTTCTATCTTCCTGCGCAGGCGCGACACCTGATTGTCGATGGACCTGTCGAAAACCGCCGGTGTACGTCCCGTGGTGAGGTCGAGCAACTGGTCTCGATTGAGAACCATCTTCGGCCGTTTCAGGAATGCGCAGAGCAGCTGGAATTCGCCGCTTGAAAGCGCAACGGTCACGCCTTCAGGGTCCATCAGCTCACGGCGAGAAACATTGAGCGACCAGCCGTCAAAAGACAGCAACTCCTGTTCAATCGGATCCCGCTCCTTTGGTACCAGTGACGTTCGCCTGAGCACGGCCCGAATCCGGGCAAGAAGCTCCCGCGGGTTGAACGGTTTGGTGACATAATCGTCCGCGCCTATTTCCAGTCCAATGACCCGATCAGTGTCGTCGGCCATGGCTGTTAGCAGGATCACCGGCAAGGAGCCTGTTTCAACAAGGTGCCGGCACAGCGACAGTCCGTCTTCTCCGGGCATCATGATGTCCAGAACGACGAGATCTATGGATGCCGCTTTCAATGCCTTGCGCGCATGCGCGGCATTTTCCGCGCTCGTTGCACGCATGCCGTTCTTGATCAGATAGCGGGCCAGCGTTTCACGAATGTCGCGGTGGTCGTCGACCACCAGAATATGCGGGCTCGGGTCGCTCACGTTTGTCTCCGGTTTGGCGGCGGGTCCCGTGGTTGGTATCCATCCGCCACTTCATTGTGTCTAAAGCCTAAATAATAACAAGCGCACCCACGTGCGAGCCGAGTTTGTATCAAAGTGTGTCGCAGGGGCCAAACGGGACAGTTGGCGACACTTCGAGCCGCATAGAAGGGTATTCCTGCGACAATTGCTTCCTACGTTCAGCTCATCAACGAACAAGGAGTTGTTGGAATGAAACCGTTCAAGAAGATTGCAATTGCCGCCCTGGCTGCGAGCGTCGCGGGCACCGCGCTAACCGCCGGCATGTCTGCGTCTGCCCAGAGTGGCCCTGCATCGGGGGACGGGGGCAAAGAAATTCAACAGCCGGTCGGCGAGCGCATGGCCCACAAGGGTGAGCGAAGCGGTCGCGGCTGGGGCCGGGGCCATCGCGGGGGTGAGCGCCGTGCCGAACGCCTGTTTGAGCGTTTTGACGTGGACAAGGATGGAGTTATTACAGCTGAAGAGATCGCCGAAGTCCGGTCTGAGAACTTCGCAGCAGCGGATACCGATGGAAACGGCGAAATCAGCCTGGAAGAATTCAAGGCTGAATTCCTGACCCGATCGAACGATCGCATGGTCCGTGCGTTCCAGTTCCTGGATACGGATGGCGATGGTACGGTGACACAGGCAGAATACGATGCAGCCGCCAACCGTCTTTTCAACCGGCTTGACCGTGATGGAAACGGCACAGTTGAACGTGTCCGCGGTCAACGGGGACAGAATGCTGGCGAAGGCGGCCAACGGGCTGAGCGCGGCGAACGCGGCGGACGTCGTGGCGGGCACGGACGAGGCGGTTCCGGCCGGATGTTCCTGAGCCTATTTGATACGGATGGAGATGGATCCGTCACCCGTGAAGACTTTGATGCAAAGCGTGCTGAATTGTTTTCACTTGCCGACACGAGCGGAAGCGGATCGTTCACCCTGGAAGACTTCGGGCCGATCTGGATGTCGGTCAATGAGAACCGCATCGTCGACATGTTCCAGCGTGCCGATGCCGACGGAAGTCTTGGTGTCACAGCCGAAGAGCATGGAAAACGCCTTGACCGTCTGATGGATCGCGCTGACCGAAACAAGGATGGTGTGATCACCAAGGCCGACTTCAAAGGCGGCAAGAAAATGAAGGGAAAAGGCCGGGGCCACGGCAAACAGCAGCGAGGATAAGTCGCTTCTGATCAAATGGTCTGTCAGCATTTCCCCGCACTTCCTACCCACACCCGCGGGGGGACAGAGGGGGAGCCGCAATTGCGGCTCCCCCTTTTGACCGATTTTGCCCGTGTTACGTGAATCTCAAGATTTTCCCGCGATAGTTCGCGCGTCAGAATTGGGAGATCACCATGGCCAAGCCAGGATTGAACGACTTCGTTGCGGCAAAGATTGCCGAAAGACGCGTCAGTGAAGACGATGTCGTCATGTTGCGCAGATATATCTACGGCGATATGGCTGTGTCGCTGGAAGAGGGGGAGGCACTCTTTCACCTGAACAACGCGTCGCCCGATCTTTGCGAGGCGTGGTTTGTGCTCTTTCCCGAGGCGATTGCCGACATTCTCGTCAATCAGGCCAGTCCTCAGGGCTACGTTTCAAATGACAATGCCGACTGGCTGATCGGTCAGATCACCGCAGACGGCAAGGTGTGTTCGGCAACCGAACTGGATGCGGTTTTGCATGTGCTTGAGAAAGCGCGCGAAGTGCCTGAAGGCCTTGAGTTGTTTGCTTTGAACACAGTCAAGGACAGCGTCTTGACCGGGCGTGGTGCCACACGTTCCGGTGGGCAACTGAAACCGGGTGTTATCGGCGATGCTGAAGTCGAATTGCTGCGCAGGGTGCTTTATGCAGGTTCTGGCAGCCGCGGCTCTGCCATATCCAGGGCTGAAGCTGAAATCCTGTTTGAGTTGAACGACGCGACCGTCGAGGCTGAAAACGCCCCGGCCTGGTCAGAACTCTTCGTGAAAGCCGTTGCCAACTACATGATGGCCATGTCGGGTTTCACTCCGCCCTCCCGGGATGTCGCACTGGCCCGTGAAAACTGGCTGGAGACGCCGGGCGGCATTGATGGCGGACTTGGCGGTTTTTTCAAGAAAATGATTGGTGGAGGCCTTGGCGGGGTTCTCGATGCCTATGAGAGCAAGCCGTCTGCATATGCTGAACGAGGCGCTTCGATTGAAGAGGAAATCGCCCGAAACGAAATCGTCACGGAAGAAGACGCTTCCTGGTTGGTGAACCGTATAGGCCAGGACGGCGTGTTGCACGAGAACGAGAAATCTCTGCTGCGGTTCATCCGCGAGGAAAGCCCGAACATTCATCCTCTTTTGAAGCCGCTGATGGAAAAGGCAATCTGACCTTCTGACCGGTCATTTGCTCATTCCATTCGCATGGCCTCAGTCTCGATGATCAGTTTGACTTCATCGCCGACAAAGCCATTGTCGACTGCATAGTTCATTCCGTATTGGCTACGGATGACCGTCCCGCGTGCGCTGATCCCGAGCGTGAAGCGGCTATGTCCGAACGGGTAGTTCGCCGCCTTGTTGAGGGTCACCTCAAGCTTAAGCGGGTGCTTTTGCCCGAGCAGCTCAAGCTCGCCCTCAATCGTGCCGGCCGTCTCGCTGGAGGGGTTCCCTCCGACGCCGTGAATGTCATGACCGGAAACTCTGCAACGTTCAGAAAATCCTTGTTGCGAACGTGATTGTCCCGGGCTTCGTTGAATGATTCGACGCTCTTGGTATTGACGGTGATTTCTACGTCAGTGAGTGTCTGCGTCTCCATGTCGTAGCTGAAGCTGCCTGCGAAATCCAAGAACACGCCAAGCGTGTCGGCATAGCCCAGATGATCGACCATGAAGGCGATTGTTGTGTGTTCCGGGTCGAGTTCATAGCGATGTGGCTCTGCAAGTGCAGGGGTTGCTGCGATCGAAAGGGCAAACAGGCTTCCAAGCAGTTTTTTCATCGCGTCCTCTCAAGGGCTCTGGCCTTCGGTTTCAAAGAGAGCTAGCGCGTTTTGTTACCGGGACAATGCCAAGGATGAGCTGACTTGAGGTGAGGACGCGCGCAAGGAATGCCGCAGGATCTTCGAAGAGCTGCAGTTCACTGCATCGCTGCTCAGGGCCAAAAAACCAAACCGGGTATTTGGGTCAAAAATACGCAGCACCCAGGTCAGATTGCTTGTCCGACATCTATGCGGTTTCCGTCGGGATCTTCAAAGACAAAGGCGCGCAGGCCATAGTCCTTGTTCTGGAGCCGCTTGACGATCCTCAGCTTGTTGTCTTCACAGGCCCGCAACGCAACTGCTGCATCTGAAACCATGATATGCGCCTGATTGAATGGCGGAGCCTTGTAGTTCTTTTGCAAGGTCAGATGCAGCTCGGCATCATCCTTTTGCAAGATGACAAAGCCGACGGGATTGCCATTTTCGAAGACTTTCTTCAGTCCGAAGACGGACCTGTAGAGAGAACTTGCGCGCGCAATGTCGCTGACACCCAAAGTCGCGGCGATGCGGCCGAGCGTCAGGCAGGATGAACTTGTTTCGGACATAGCACTCTCACTGTGTTGGCCAAACGAGCAGCAATCCGGGTCGGTCGGTGCCGACGAACGGGTCTGTCTCGTGTTATCAGGGCGGTGCCTGCCGATTTTGTATATCATTGCCCGATCGGTGACAAATGCGCAAAATCTGCACATCGTCTCAGGGACGACTGCAGCCCAAGTCGCCACGCTGGACCTATGAGATATCCAGCTTCAAAGACCACTTTTTTCGCCCGATATTCAATTGTACGGCCTTGTGTTTACCGGCCAAGTTGGCGATCGCGCAACGGCAGCTGCACCCTGTCGGCCCTCTGGCCGATCTCGCCAGACAACCAGACGATGGACAAAACGCTTCCACGCAGCCTACGCCGAGACGGCTGGTGGCTGGAAACCTGATCTTGCCTTAGTTATTTGTAACTATTCCACTGCATTTTGCGGAAATATCTTTTTCGGGAAGTCAATTTTGCCAAGCAAAACCATTCTTGTCGTCGACGACGATCCCAATATTCGTGAAGTGATCTGTTTCGCGCTTCAAAAGGCTTCTTACGCATTTGAAACGGCAGCTGACGGCAAGGAGGCGATTGACAAGACCAGCCTTCTGGACCCTGCGCTGATCGTTCTGGATATCGGTTTGCCCGAAATGGACGGGCTGGATGTGTGTCGACACCTTCGGCGAAGCACGGATGTGCCGATCCTGTTTCTTTCAGCACGCGACGACGAAATAGATCGAATCGTTGGGCTGGAGCTCGGTGCCGATGACTATGTCACCAAGCCATTCAGCCCGCGCGAACTGATTGCCAGGGTTGGTGCCATTTTGAAACGCTATGGCGTTTCTCCCAAGGAACCTTCATTGGCGGAAGCATCGATGTCTCATGGCATTGTGTTGCTGGAGAAGGATCAACGCCTGGTTACGGTGAGCGACGCCAGCGTCAGCCTCACGGCTATCGAGTTCGATATTCTGGCTGCGCTGTTGAGCCGGCCCAAGATCGTTTTTACCCGCGAGCGCATACTGGAAAGTGCCTACAAGGACAATATTCACGTCTCGGACCGAACCATCGACAGTCACATTCGAAACATCCGGGCAAAACTAACCGCTGCCGGGTGTTCAGATGCGATTGAAACTGTACATGGGGTCGGGTTTCGCCTCGGCGACTGCTCCGCTGGGTCCGGATAAATCTCGCCAATGCTGCTATCGCGTGCTTTCCGGGACAAATGGCGACCACCACTTTTTCTTGTGGTGGCTGTCGTGCTTTGTATCATGTTGCTTGTGCCGTTCGCCGGCATTGCGTTTTTCAGGGTTTATGAAAATCAGCTGGTTCAGACCACGGAGGCCGAGCTGATCGCGCAATCGGCTGCCATTGCGTCCATGGCGGCTCAGCGTCTGGAACAAATTGGTGGCGCTGATTTGCCATTGGGCCCAGTGGTTGAACGCGCGGGCACATCTTCCAACGACAGGACAACATCCGGGCGTCGGGGGGCGGTAACTGGACGCCCCAATTGCCGCTCCTCGATCTGAACAAGACGTTTGTTCTGCCAAGACGACCCAAGCCCTTGGCGCCGCAGACAGAAGTGCATGCAGGAACGGCACTGGTGGGAAAAGAACTTGGCCCCATTCTCAGGAACACACAAAAACTGACGCTTGCCGGTTTTCGTGTTCTGGACGCCAATGGAACCGTCATCGCCGGCCGGGATGAACTTGGCCAATCCCTTGCGCATGTCGCTGAAATTCGGTCGGCATTGGAAGGCAATTATGCCAGTGTGCTCAGGGAGCGCGCCGTTGAAAATCCGCAACCGATATATTCCATAAGCCGCGGCACAAGCGTTCGCGTTTTTATCGCGCTGCCGATTATCGTGAGCGATAGGGTTGCGGGCGTTGTTTATGCTTCGCGCACGCCGAGCAACATCTTGAAAGAAATGTTCTGGAAACGCGAAACCGTGTTCTGGGTATCGCTTTTCATTCTCGGAGCAACCTTTGTTGTCGGCTACATTTTTGCACGCGCGATTTCAGGCCCGATCAAGGCACTGACACACCGTTCTCTAAGGATTGGCGCGGGAGATCGCGAAGCACTGATGCCGTTGAAAATCCATGGTAACCGGGAAATCCATGCCTTGTCTGAAAGCATGCTCGACATGTCCCGCAAGCTGTTTGATCGCAATGACTATATCAACACATTCGCCAATCATGTCACCCACGAGCTAAAGTCTCCCTTGACGGCCATCCAGGGCGCAGCGGAACTGCTTGCAGAAAGCGATGGTCTGAGTGACGAAGATCGAAAGAGGTTCCTGAAGAATATTCTCCGCGATACCGAGCGCGCGTCTCTGTTGTTGAACAGGCTCCGAGATCTCGCGCGCGCCGACAGTGTCGAGATTGGAGGAGACTCGCGTCTTCAGATGGTTCTCGCCGAGGTACAGACAAATACCGAAGGTTTCGCGATTGACTGCGAGGGAGACGGAGACCTGCCAATGTCTGCGGAAAACGCCAGAATCGTATTCTCAAATCTCGTCGAAAATGCACGCCAGCACGGTGCGGATCGTGTGGTTGTTACACCGGAAGCTGAGGGGAACGGGCTCAAGGTAAATGTCAGCGATAACGGGAAAGGCATTTCCTCAGGGAACGCCGAACAGGTTTTCGACCTGTTTTTCACAACCCGGCGCGACAGTGGTGGCACCGGTATGGGACTTGGGATTGTTCAGGCCCTTCTCAAGGCGCATGGCGCAACGATACGTCTTGGCCCGCAGGTGCAAGGGGCATGTTTCGAAATCTGGTTTCCGTCAAGAGTGCACCCGATCAAATCGTCCAACGAGAGCTGAACTCGCACGCAAGATGATCAATCAGGGCACGCACTCTGCGGGTCAGGTGCCTGTTTGGCGGGTAAAGGGCATAGACACCGAAGTTCTCCGTCGCAAAGTCAGGCAGCACTCTTTCCAGCTTCCCTTCCTGAAACGCCTCTTGGACTGCATAGAGCGGAGCGCGTGTTATTCCCAAACCTCCAATTGCCAGCGCGGCCAATGCTCTGGGTGCATTGGCCCTGACTGCACCGCTTAGCCGGACGGTCTCCTCCTGTCCGTTGGTATAAAAACGCCAGGTGTTCAGGTCCTGCTGATTGTTGTCGACCAGACAGACATGCGTTTGCAGGGCTTTTGGATGTTGAGGCCGACCATGCTGTTCCAGGTAACCCGGCGAGGCACACATGACCAAGGGCATATCGGACAGTTTTCGTGCGATCAGAGTGGAGTCCCGGAGTGTGCTGATACGAATTGCCAGATCCAGCCCCTCTTCAACCACCGCCACTCGGTTGTCCGTTAAAAACATATCGAGTTCAACTTCAGGGTGACGGTTCAGGAAAGGTACCAGAGCTTCCGTCAGCTTGGTGCTTCCGAAACCTGTCGGTGCGGTGAGCCGGATCGGGCCGGCAAGGGCGCTCTGTCGTTCGCTGACAAGAGAATCCAGATCATCGATCTGCTCCAGGATCGGGCGGCTTCGTTCCAGATAGGCCGTTCCGACATCGGTCAAAGACACGCTTCGAGTGGTCCGGTTGAAAAGCTGGGTTTTGAGCTGGCCTTCCAGATGTCGGACATATTTGCTGACCAGCTTTGTTGAATGCCCGAGGCGGCGACCTGCGGCCGTGAATGAACCTTCCTGAGCCACAGCCACAAAGGCCCGGATCGTTTCAATCTTGTCCATAATCTGCCTCTTGATTGGAGCATCAGGCAATATTGTCGCCAAATTGTACATAATTATTGAACAAGATTGAGGATTATTTCCGTATCGGAGAATTGGCATATTGCGATCAGCGGTCCGGCATTGAGGTCGGCAGCCGCAGGAGGTTCAAGATCGCGAGGGTATGATCATGTCCAATTCTATCAAAATTCACCGCTTTCCATTGTCCGGGCACTGCCATCGGGTTGAGCTGTTCTGCAATCTGACAGGCATCAAGCATGAGCTGGTTGATGTTGATCTGGCGGGTGGCGAGCACAAGCGGGACCCTTTTTTGAAACTCAATCCGGCCGGCAAGGTCCCGGTCATCCAAGACGGCGAGGCCGTACTTGCCGATTCAAATTCAATCCTTGTTTATCTCGCTCGCAAATACGCACCCGAATGGTTGCCGACTGATGCGGTTGAGGAAGCTGAAATTCAAAAATTCCTGTCTTTTGCCGCTGGCGAATTGGCTGCAGGACCTTGTGCGGCCCGTTTGATCACCGTCTTTGGTGTGCCGCTTGATCCAGAGCGCGCGAAAGAAGTGTCTGCGCAGGCGCTTAGCTTCCTGGAAGACCAATTGGATGGTCGCGACTGGCTTGTCGGCAACCTTCCGACGATTGCCGATGTGGCGATGTACAGCTATGTGGCGCATGCTCCGGAAGGCAACGTGTCTCTCGATCCTTACCCCGCCGTTAGAGCGCTTCTGAAGCGCATTGAAAATCTGCCGGGTTTCGTGGCGATGCCAGCGACAAAGGTTGGCCTGGCTGCCTGACAGAAGGACTTTCGGTCACTCTAAACTGGGTGACCGGCCCTTTGTTCCACGTGTGGGAGACAATCAGATGCTTAAGACTGACATCGGCGTTGCTGCCGACAGCGGACGGTCTCCCTTTCACAAGGGCGAGCAGCAAGTCCAGCAGCATATGGGGGAGCGTGATATCGAGCGCTGGGCAAAAGGCGCAATTCGGAACCATATGCCGGACCAACACCGCGAATTCTTTGAGGCTCAACCGTTTTTAATCGTTTCCGCGCGCGATCGGCAGGGCCGACCATGGGCGACCGTTCTGGAAGGCGATACCGGGTTCGTTGCATCGCCGGAGGCAACACGCCTTGATATTGACGCCTCGCCAACGCCTGGGGACCCGCTTGCAGAAGCTCTGAGAGCGGGAACGAATATTGGCATTCTGGGCATTGAGTTGGCCACCCGACGCCGCAACAGGGTCAATGGGCACGTTGTTGGAGGCACGGAAGGACAACTGAATTTCGTCGTTGGTCAATCGTTCGGCAATTGTCCGCAATACATCCGTGAGCGCTCTTATTGGTGGGATGAAGGTCCGCTTGAGACCAGGGTCCAGCGCGGGCAGGATCTGACACCGTCGCAAATCGACTGGATCCGAACTGCCGACACGTTTTTCATCGCAACAGGATACCAGGGGGAGGGCGAAGATCCTGCTTATGGGATGGATGCTTCCCACCGAGGCGGTGAAAAAGGTTTCGTGGAGGTGCTTGGCGATCGGAAAATCCGCTTCCCGGATTATGCGGGAAACAGGTTTTACAACACGCTGGGCAACATCGTGCAGGACGGTTGCGCCGGCTTCCTGTTTCTGGATTTCGCAAGTGGTAGTCTGCTGCAGTTGACAGGGCGCGCAACAATTGACTTTGGATCCGACGACGTGCGCCGTTTTGCCGGGGCCCGCCAGCTTGTGACGTTAGACATAGAGGACGTTGTCGAAACGACGGCGGCTTTGAGGCTGCGCTGGCAGGCGGATGCGGAAAATGCCCGCTCATTGCGGTTGATTGAAAAACACCGGGAAAGCAAAGACGTGGTGTCCTTCCTGTTTGAGGCCCGCGACGGCGGCACTCTCGAGCCCTTCAGGGCGGGTCAGCATCTTCCCATCGAGCTGAAAATCCCGGGCTTTGATGAAAAGGTCCAGCGCACTTACTCGCTGTCGAATTCATCGAATGGGATGCACTATAGAATTTCCGTGAAACGGGAGACCAGCGGGCTCGCTTCACGCTATCTGCACGATGCCTTGCAACCGGGAGCCATACTTGAAAGCCGGAAGCCCGCAGGTGATTTTATACTGCCAGATGATGACAGGCCGATTGTTCTTGTGAGTGCCGGGATCGGCATAACACCGATGCTCAGCATGGTGCATTGGCTGGTGGAAAGCGATGACAATCGGGCAATCTGGTTCGTGCACGGGGCTCGCAATGGCGCACATCATCCGTTCAAACGCGATGTTGACCGGATTGCCAGCGAAAGCGGCAGCGTTTCGACGCTGACATTTTACAGCAGGCCGAACGAAGGCGACGAACAGGGGCGCGACTTCGATGTCGAAGGGCGTATTTCAGGTGAGGCCTTGAAGGCACTGGTTGCCCGAAATGACGTGCATTATCTGCTCTGCGGCCCGGCTGCCTTTCTAGCCGGGATGCAGGCTGAACTCGAACATCTGGGAGTGCCAGAGGCCCTGATCCATTCAGAAACATTTTAGCACCTGAAACCTTGAGAAATGCTCGGATGGTTCAACCGTTGGAGACAAAGTCCACGTGAATGTGGTTGCCATCCGGGTCCCAGAGATTGAAGGCGACAAGATCAAGGCCAGGCGGTCCGGAGCGGCGGTATTCTTCACCACTTTGCTGCAGGCGATGTTCGAATTCTTCAAGACCTGTCGCGGTAAATGCGAAATGCTCCAGTTTCAGCTCTTTTTCAGAGCCAACTGCATGATCGCCCTCAATTTCGACAAGGTGGACCACCGCCTGTTCGCCCGCATAAAGCCAGGCTCCTGCGAAGGGGAAATCGGGCCGGGGACCGGACATCAGACCAAGAACGCTTTCGTACCAGACAACCATGGTCTGGAGCTGCTTCGTTCTCAAGTTGACGTGGTCGAGCTTTTCAATCTGCATGGCGTCAATGTTTCTATTTGATGGAGCAACCAATCGAGGGTATCTGCTCAAGCGGACCGTTTCCGGTCTCTGCGACTTGTTTCATCGCTTCAAAAAGGTCTCGGCGCATGTCAATGCCCGCGACATTCATGCGCGTTGCGTCCAAACGGCCGCGATATTGCAGCCCAAGGTTTTTGTCGAAGCCGAAAAAATCAGGAGTGCAAACCGCGCCATAAGCCTGTGCAACGGATTGGCTTTCGTCGTGCAGATACGGAAATGGAAAGCCCCGTGTTTCCGCGAGCCTTTTCATGTTGGCGAAATTGTCTTGCGGATAGGCGACCGGGTCGTTTGAGCAGATTGCAGCAACGCCAATGCCCATTGCCTTCAAATCCTGGGCATCGCGCACGATCTTGTCGAGGATCGCAAGTACGAAAGGGCAATGGTTGCAAATGAACATGACCAAAGCGCCGTTTTCATCCTTGAGGTCGTTGAGTTCATATGTCTTGCCATCAGTGCCCGGCAATTTGAATGCCGGGGCGGGCCAATTGAAGTCGCAAACCGGGGGAGAAAGCGCAGCCATGAAGTCCTCCATTAGACCGCAGGTACATAGCACAGAATTTTTCAGGTGAAGATACCTTTGCCGGTGCGGGGATTGGCCGTAGCGTGCCTGCCAAGCCCCGCACAACATGTCGGCTGGCTTTAGTCGATCAGGGTCATTTCGTTGAGGGTGAAATCGGCAACGGCACCTTCTGTGGCCTTCAAATACGCAGCAAGATGCGGCGCATTCATATGTGTCTGCCACAGCTCACGGCTTTCCCAGTTCTCGTAAAAGAGAAAATGTGCGGGATTTTCGTTGTCCTGATGCAGGTCGTAGTTGATGCAGCCGGTTTCAGCGCGCGTAATATCGATCAGTTTCAGCAGCTCGGCTTTCACCAGGTCAATTTGATCCGGGTTAGCCTTGATATTGGCGACAATTGTCAGTCGGGACATGTTTGATCTCCTGTTTGGTGTTCGTCAGTGCCGCTAACCTATTCACTTGACATTCACGGATAAAGAAGCATTTTTCGATTTCATAATCCGGAAATGCCGAGTAATGCTGCTTGATAACATCGCCCTGTTCGTGAAAATCGTTGAGAATGGCAGCCTGGCTGCCGCGGCAAGGCAAACAGGCTTGTCGCCGACGACAGTATCGGAACGTCTTTCAGCGCTGGAAACGCACTATGGCGTCGCTCTGCTTAACAGGACAACCCGTTCTTTGAGCCTGACCGAAGAAGGCCGCACACTCATGCTTGGTGCGCGCCAGCTGCTGGACGAGGCAGCCGATCTTGATGGCCGTATTAGACTGGGAGCTCAAAACCTTTCCGGTCTTATCCGTCTAAGTGCGCCGCTCGACCTTGGCCGGACACTCGTTTCAGAAGCCATTGCGGCATTTCAGGCCGAACATCCCGGCATCTCCATCGATCTGCATCTTTCAGACGGATATGCCGATATTGTCGGTCTCGGCATTGATCTGGCTGTCCGGTTCGGCGAAATCGGGGACAGCACTTTGCGCGTCCGTGCACTTCCGGCAAGGCCGAGGCTGGTATGCGCGTCACCGTCCTATGTCGAAAGAAGAGGGGCGCCGTCGAAACCAAGCGATCTGCAACAGCACACATGCATCCTCATGCGTTTCGGTCAATCGATAGACAATGTCTGGAAATTCATCTCAGGGGATGAAAAGCAATCGGTGCGGGTTGACGGCTCGCTGACTGCCAATGATGGTGCCCTCGTGCGCCAATGGGGCCTGGAAGGCCGCGGCATTATGCTGAAGTCTGAATTTGACGTCATGAGTGACATCCGATCCGGCAGGCTTGTCAGGCTTTTGCGGGAACACGAAACACCAAAACAGCCGCTTCAGATGCTCTTTCCACCCGGGCGTTCGCAATCACACCGGGTGAAAGTCTTTGCCGAGTACCTTGCAACAAGTTTCAAGGCATTTGAATAGGGCGAGGTTGACTTAGCAACTCGATCTTTTTCACTGAATTTCAAATTTCTGCTTGCGCTGAAAAGCAAACGGGCGCATACACGCCTCGCCCAAATTCGCACGTGCCCGAGGCCGTTCATGGGATGCTGAAACAGGACATCTCTTAAGGGGTCACTGCCAGGAAAACCGCCAAGGGGCGAGGCAGACAAGATCCGGACGGCTTAAAGCAACGACGTAAGAGGGCTTTTTTGGTCTCGGCCGGGGTTTCCAATCTCCGGTGTCACTGAAGAGGCACTTGTTACATCATTGCCCGACGTGCGGCTCGGTATTCCCGATCCAATCAACGGCATTCCCGACGCGGGAAAGCATTGCACTGTTTCCAGTTGCGCTGCCCAACCGTCGCTGCGTCCAACCCGGCCTCCGGTTCCATCCCGGAGGAGGCCCGGTGCGTCACGCAGCACCCTGCGACGTGAACCTGCGGAGCGCTGAAAGATTGCGCGTATCCGCAGCCTTGATTGAAAGGGGAGCCCCCAAATGAGCGAGCGAATCCGCGAATTTCTGCGACGACGCGACCAAGACGGCCCTTGTGTGGTTGTTGACCTGGATGTTGTGCGCGAAAACTTCCAGGCCTTTGCCAAATCTTTGCCCGACACGTCCGTCTATTACGCGGTCAAGGCAAACCCTGCACCGGAAATCCTGTCATTGCTGGAAAGCTTCGGATCGTCCTTCGACTGTGCTTCGGTCGGAGAGATCGAAATGGTTCTGGCAACAGGTGCTGCATCCGAGCGTATTTCTTACGGCAACACCATCAAGAAGGAGAAGGACATTGCGCGCGCTTACCAACACGGTGTCCGCCTCTTCGCTGTCGACTGCGTCGAAGAAGTGGAAAAAATTGCCCGCGTTGCCCCAAGCTCCAAAGTTTTCTGCCGGGTCCTGTGCGACGGAGAGGGAGCCGAGTGGCCATTGTCCCGCAAGTTCGGTTGCGACCCGGAGATGGCGCCCGACGTGCTTGAACATGCACACAGGCGGGGTCTTCAGGCCCATGGTGTCTCCTTCCACGTCGGTTCCCAGCAAGCGAACCTCAACGCTTGGGATTTCGCTCTTGCCATGGCGGCGAAAGTCTTCCGGGAAATGGCGCATCGCGGTGTCGAGCTAAAGATGGTCAACATGGGTGGCGGATTTCCGACCCGTTACCTGAAGGATGTTCCCGGTGTCCCAAGCTATGGCGATGCCATTTTCCATGCGCTGACGAAGCACTTCGGCAACCGTCTGCCTTCGACAATCATAGAACCGGGCAGGGGCATGGTCGGCAATGCCGGCATGATCGAGGCTGAAGTCGTTCTGATTTCGCGTAAATCAGCACAAGATGAAACCCGCTGGGTTTATTTGGACATTGGCAAGTTCCACGGTCTGGCTGAGACTATGGACGAGGCCATCCGATATCCGATCCGGACACCGCATGACGGAGACCGGACCACGCCTTGCGTCCTTGCCGGTCCCACTTGCGACAGCGTTGATGTTCTCTATGAAAAAGATCCCTATGAGCTGCCGGTCAGCCTATGCATTGGCGACAAGGTTCTGATCGAAGCTTGCGGGGCCTATACCACGACGTACTCTTCGGTTGGTTTTAACGGTTTCGCGCCGCTTGCGTCCTTTGTTATCTGACTGACTGCGCCATCGTGTTTCTTCATCAGCACGGTCTGCTCTTCTAGTGCATGAGCGGGCCGGGCTGGTTCCTTTCAAGTATGTGTTGCCCGTAATCTCGTGATCCAAGACGGCCGGCGCGGACTGTAATTGCCTAATAATTGGCGTTTCAGACTTGAAATTTCAGGGAAAAACCGTCAAGTCTTGAGAAAAGTGCAATCAGTGCGCTTTCGTGCCACGTTCTCGTCTGATGTTGCTGACACAACGCTGAGACGAAACGAAGAGATTTGGAGTTTTGAGAATGACCGATGATACCAAAGGCGGCGCCCCGAAGAGCCGGACGACAAAAGCTGCCGCCAAACCTGCTGCACGACGCACGACAGCAGCAAAAGCGCGGTCAACCAAAACAGCTGTCGACAAGGCAGCAACAAATAAATCTCCTGCGCGCAAACCTGCTGCAGCCAAATCATCCAATACCAAGCAAACCGCGAAGCCTGCAGCAGCAAAGCAACCTGCCAAACAGGCTTCCCCAAAGCCAACTGCGGCCGCAAAGACGCCGTCTTCCAAAGCCGCCAGTGTGAAGACGGCGGCCGCGAAGCCAGCTGCAGCCAGGAAAGCCGCAGCGGCACCGAAACCGACGGCCGCCAAAGCCTCTGAAACAAAGGCAGCCGGTTCCAAAACCAGCGCATCCAAACCTGGAGCCAGCCGAAAGCCGGCAGCACCAAAGGCAGCAGCGACCGAAGCTTCATCAAAACGGGCAAACGCCTCCGGGACGACTGCTGCACGGCAGCCTGCGCGGGCCAAAGCAGGTGCTGGAACGTCGGGTGCTCAGAAAAAGCCTGCGGCGGCCAATACCGCGGCAACCAAGCGTGCGGCGGCCAAGCCAGCCGCGACAAAGGCTGCAACAGCAAACAGGGCCACAAAAGCGCGAGCCGGTTCGCCAAAGGTAACCAGTCCGTCAAAACCTGCAGCGACAAAGCAGAGCGTTGCAAAAGTGGCAGCTGCCGCAAAGCCTCAAACCGCTAGACCTGCAGCAACAAAGGCGGCAACTGCGATTTCAAAAACGGCCAAACCAGTCAGCGTAAAGCCAGCGGCGACCAAGCCGACGACAGCCAAGCCTGCCAGCTCCAGACCGGCTGCTGCAAAGCCGGCAAGCACCAAGCCAGCCTCGGCAAAACCGGTCACTGCAAAGAAGGCGAGCGCAAGCAAGTCGGCCGCCAAATCAGCCGCACCACGAAAGACTGTCGCCAAAAAAGTCGCCCCTCGGCCGGCTGCAACCGCCAAGAGCTGGCCGGTGCATGGAACTATTTCAGGTCCCGTGGTGATGATTGGGTTGGGATCGATCGGTAAGGGGACCCTGCCATTGATCGAGCGGCATTTCAATTTCGATAAGAACCGGTTCACTGTGATTGACCCGGTGGACACAGACGCCAAACTAGTGACAGACCGTGGCTACAAATTTCAGAAAACGGCTTTGACGCCAAAGAACTACAAAGACGTTCTCACACCGCTGCTGAGCGAAGGCGAGGGACAGGGCTTTGTAGTCAATCTGTCCGTTGATACGTCATCGCTCGACCTGATGAAGCTGTGCCGCAAGCTTGGGGTGCTCTATATCGATACAGTGGTCGAGCCGTGGCCCGGGTTTTACTTCGACGACACGGCAACGGCAGCCGATCGCACCAATTATGCCCTGCGCGAAACTGTGCGCCGGGAAAAGAAGAAGAAACCTGGTGGAACGACCGCCGTTTCCTGCTGTGGTGCAAACCCGGGGATGGTGTCCTGGTTCGTCAAAAAGGCTCTCGTCGATGTAGCAACTGAAACCGGTGTCAAATTCAAGGAGCCCAAGTCAAAGAAAGACTGGGCGAAATTGATGAAAAAGACCGGGGTCAAAGGCATCCACATTGCTGAACGCGACACACAACGCGCCAAGGAACCGAAGCCTGCAAATACATTCTGGAACACCTGGTCTGTAGAGGGGTTTCTGTCAGAAGGGTTTCAACCGGCTGAACTCGGGTGGGGAACGCACGAGACCTGGAAGCCTAAAAACGCCAAAAGCCATAGGAAGGGCTGCAATGCAGCCATCTATCTGGAGCAGCCAGGTGCCAATACGAGGGTCCGAACCTGGTGTCCAACACTCGGAGCTCAGTTCGGCTATCTGGTAACCCACAACGAAGCCATTTCGATTGCCGACTATTTCACGCTGGAGAATGGCAAAAGGGTCAGCTACCGGCCAACCTGTCACTACGCTTACCACCCAGCAAATGACGCCGTGTTGTCGCTTCATGAGCTTTTTGGCGCCGCCGGCAAGATCCAGGACAAATTGCATGTCCTAGAGGAAAACGAACTTCAGGACGGGATCGATGAGCTTGGCGTTTTGCTTTATGGGCACAAGAAGAACGCTTATTGGTACGGTTCCCAGCTGTCGGTAGAGCAAACGCGCAATCTGGCACCTTATCAGAATGCCACTGGTTTGCAGGTGACGTCGGCGGTGATTGCCGGGATGGTCTGGGCTCTGGAAAATCCGTATGCTGGTATCGTTGAAACCGACGAGATGGATTACAAACGCTGCCTTGAGATCCAGCTTCCCTACCTTGGTCCGGTCAAGGGATACTACACCGACTGGACGCCGCTCGATAACAGGCCGGGTTTCTTTCCCGAAGATATCGACCCGAATGACCCCTGGCAGTTTCGCAACATTCTGGTTCGCTAACAGTTCTCGGGCTGGACTACGGGGTTCCTGTCGAGCACAGGAGCCTCGTCCGCCTGTAGAGGCTGGGGGAAATTCAGATTTCTTTCGTAAATTTAATGATTTGCGGCAAACCAATTAACTCCTCCAAACCAGAAATCGCCACAATTGGTTCCCAACTGCCGCGCGGCGCAGATCGATCTTTTCTGATGCCATGCGATCTTTTCTGTCGGGATTTCCAACTCGAAGTATGCGGAAAGAACGGCACCAACAAAACATTGAGAGGTTGGGCCATGAGTATGTACGTCACCTTGGGGATTTTGCTGTTGACGACAGTCATCTTCTCAGCAGTCGTTCTTGGCTATTTCCTGGCGTCGAAGTCTTTTCAGTCGGAAAGCCGTTCTGGAGACGGCGGTGTGCTTCTGATTGCAGGCGGTCTTTTCATTGCCTTCACGGCAAGCTTCATCGAGATATTCGACTTTGCTTTCCGATTGCCGTTTTCTGAATATGTTGACCTTGGAATTGGTCTGGCTTCAGTTGTTGCGGCTGTACTCGCAGCACAGGCGGTCTTTGCTGTTTTCAGTCGCAACGCTTCCGTGCCGGTACCAGCTTCGAAGGACTGAGGCCGCTAAGATCAGGCTTTTTGCGGAAGTGTCCCCTGTGAATAGGGAAGCACTTCCGCAGAGCGCCTTTAACCGCCAAGTTTCGCAACACCGAGCGGGACATTGAATTTGCGACACCATACATAGACTTCGTTGTATTTCGAGACATCGATACCACCGCGCAAACGGTAGGACTGTTGGCCTTTTAACTTCTTCAAGGCTCCGAGATCCGTGTTTGGATCGTATCGCCCGTTCCGTCCAAGCCCTATGCGGGCGTCCGGGGCACCATCAAAGGTGAAATCTCTCTGCAAGACGACGCGGCTGCCGGACAGCTCCGCATGCCCCGTCGTCACGTGACGGCTTTTTCCTTGAAGCGCCCGGATCTGGCGTGATCCTGAGCAAGAGCGGGAAGAGACGCGGTGGCCGTGGCTACCGCCATCCCGGCAGACAGTGACAAGAAGTGCCGACGGTTCAACATGAGACGTGTTCCTTTTCATCAAGAGCGAGTTTTATCGGCGCAGATGAAGGTTCCCGCCGCTGCTTGATGAGGTGGCGCTTGAGGCATTTCGATTGAAGGCCCTGCGTGGTCAACCAACGTCACATCAGGGCGAGGATAAGGTGATATGGCTGAGAATGCAGGCCTACCTGACGTTGCGTAATAGGTTGTATTTTGAAATTTTATTTATCAAAGGTTGCTGATTGTCTTTGAAGTGATCTAGTCTCTTCAAGTAGCTTATTTGTTTTTACACTACTTTAGGTGATCGGTAATGGCATCGGTCAAGCATTCATTTTCTGGAACACTTCGTGGCCTCGATGTAAGACCCGACCGGGTTGATTTCAGGGATCGTCCCTATCGCCCGCCTTTGACGTTCCTGCCGCCACAGTATCCGCCGGAAGAGCTGGCGGATCAGTTTCTGCCGAGATTTCTCGAAGACGGATACATATTGAACCAGGGCTCAGAAGGGGCGTGCACAGGCTTTGGCCTGGCGGCTGTCATCAACTATGTCTTTTGGGAACGTTACTTAGAGGAAACCGAGCGCGGCAGAGCCGCTGAAAAGCCTCACCTTGTGAGCGAGCGCATGCTCTACAACAATGCCAAACTCTATGATGAGTGGGACGGCGAGGACTACAGCGGATCAAGTTGCCGGGGGGCCATGAAAGGCTGGCACAAACATGGTGTCTGCCGGAAAGACCTGTTTCCCTATGACGACAGCAAGTTTGTGCCGCCCAAGACGGGCTGGGAAATTGACGCGATCGAACGCCCGCTGGGTGCCTATTACCGCGTGGATTCACGTTCTATAGCCGACATGCAGGCTGCGATCGTTGAAACGCATGCAATCTATGCTTCTGCCAAAGTACATGACGGCTGGAGCCTCAAGACGTGCGCGTCGCTGCAGAAGGCGGTCATTCAACGAACCAGTGACAAGACAACAGGGGGGCACGCCTTCGCACTGGTTGGCTATAACCGCTATGGCTTTATCGTGCAGAATTCCTGGGGACCGGACTGGGGTTACAAGGGTTTTGGACTGCTGCCTTACAAGGATTGGGTGGACAACGGCTTCGATGCCTGGGTCGCGGTCGTCGGCGCCCCTGTTGAGGTCGATCAGGTCGCCGTCGTCAAACCCAGTGCCCCACTTGCCAACCTCCCAGTGTCTGAGCAAGCAATCGGTACGTCAGCCGGGTCCGGCCTGGAGGCGGTCCAAAGATGGAGTGAGGCAAAGACCTATCGTCACTCGGTTGTGAGCGGCAATGACGGACGGCTGCTGCGCCGGTTACCGGAAGCAGCCGATGCACATGACGGACTTGCCGTCGTGTTTAAAAACGTTCGGCAGTTGCTAGAAGACAAGCAGGTACGCAAACTCGTCTTTTTCGCGCATGGCGGCCTGACCGGGGAAGACAGAGCGGTCAAGCACGCGCAAAAGCTTGGCCCCTGTTTTGAAGCCAACGGAATTGCACCTGTGTTCTTCGTCTGGAAAACGGGATTGGCGGAGAGCCTGAAATTTATCGGGGAAGATCATTTCAGGCGTTTTGCCACAGACCTGTCAGAGGGGCCGGGGCGTGCAGGGAGTGAGGGGCTGTTCGATGTCTTGAAGGAGAAGCGGGACAGGACATTCGAGCTCGCCGCCCGCCAATTGGTGGGCCGTGCGGTCTGGGGCCAGATGAAGCAGAATGCAGCTTCGGCTGCACTCGGCGAAGGCGCGATCCGTCAGGTCAGTAGACATGTGCGCACTCTTTTGAACGATTTTCCAGACCTTGAGATGCATATGGTCGGACACTCCGCCGGATCCATCTGGCTTGGGCACTTTCTGGAAGACCTCAGGCAGCGAAAACTTGGTGACAAGAAAAAGCCGCCTGTGAAGACAGTGACGCTCTGGGCACCAGCATGCACCATAGCTTTTGCCGGTCGTTACTATGGGCACAACACCGAGAAACACGTCATTGCGGATGGTGGCCTCCATGTTGATCTCTTGAATGACGAGTTGGAGAGGGCTGATTTCGTCGGCAAGGAACAGCTTTACGGCAAATCTATTCTCTATCTGGTCAGCCGGGCGCTCGAGGATGACCACAAGACGCCGCTGCTGGGTCTGGAATGGGCCTTGAAGGACAAGTTCAAGGAAGCCTTCGAGAAGGACATTTTTGCAGGGGTTACCAGGAAGTCCGCTGAGGACTGGGTTGCGCAACTAAAGCGCATCAATGCCTCCTTCAGTGTTCTTGAGCACCGCGAAACCACGAACGGGCTCGCTGAAATCCCGGTGCGTCACGGATCATTCGACAACGACACAACAATAAACACAGAGATGCTGAGGCGCATTCTCGGCGCTGAGCCCAAAGTTATCATCAAAGATTTGGCCACCCATTCATTTTAGAGCAAAGGGAGAGCTCGACATGCCTGTTTCAAAGGAAAAGCCCGACCTAAAGAATTATCTCGAAACACTGCTCTCAAGCGGTGATCTTGCTGAATTGGCCGACCAGCCTGAAGAGACACTGCGCATGGGCGGTGGCATGGACGAAGGCCCGGCCGGGGCCGATGACGAGCGGGCAAAAGCTCATGCGGCCGTCGAAAAACTGGCCCGCGGTCAAGACCTCGACCGAGAAGAAGCTTTCCTGATTGAAGCGATTATCGTGCCCGACAAACGTCCGGCAATTGTTGTGACCAATGGGGCCTATAACGTCCAGCACAAGGACTGGCTGCATTTCAATACGAATGAGACCATCCGGCGAAATATTCTTAAGATCTTGCCGGCTGCTGGACGGATTGAACTCCCGGACCATCCCTATCTGCCGTATGGCGGAACAGGCTTTCTGGTCGCAGATGATCTTATCATGACCAACCGCCACGTAGCCGAGCTATTTGCGACGGGACTAGGTGAAAAAGGTTTGGCTTTCCGGCCAGGTCAGACTGCAGGGATCGATTACAAGCAGGAAGCGGGATCTGCTGAGAGTGCGTTTGCGAAAGTAATCGGTATACGAATGATCCACCCGCACTGGGATATGGCATTGTTGCAGCTGGAAGGGTCCCCGGACGGTGTCGACCCATTGCTTTTGTCCATGCAGGAACCGGAGGACCTTGAAGGCCGAGAGATTTCTCTGGTCGGTTACCCGGCGTTTGATCCGCGCAACGATGCAGCGGTTCAGAACCGTGTCTTCAAGGGCATTTACGACGTCAAAAGACTGCTTCCCGGTTTTTTGAAAAGCCGCCGTGAAATCCTCAGTTACGGTGATCAGGTCAATAGCGTTACGCATGACGCAAGTTCGCTCGGTGGCGCATCTGGCAGTCTCGTCATGGATGTCATCACTGGCGACATTGTCGCGCTCCATTTTGCCGGACGATACAAGGACGCGAACTTTGCGGTTCCAACTTATGAACTGTCTCGTGATGACAAGGTTGTGGGGGCGGGTCTTGAATTTGGGGAAGACGCGCTCAGCAACATCGAAGACCCCAATCCGTGGCTGTCTGACTGGAGACAGGCAGATGGAACAGCAGAAAGCACAGCAGTTGCTCTGTCGCAAGACAACTCCGGAAGTGCAATCCAGGCACCCGTTCAGACCGCAGGACCCGGCGGCACGAGCCGTTGGACCATCCCGATCACGATAGACATCCAGGTTGGCGCAGCGTCTATGGTCAGTGCGCAAGCTTCAGCTGCAATACCTGCCGGACAGCCGCTGGCGGCGCCGGCCATCGAACGAATGGTCGAGCCCAAGCATGATGACGACTATACCAACCGTCCAGGCTATGACCCGTCCTTCATCGGTCTTGATGTTCCCGTGCCAAAGGTGACCGATATGGACCGGGTTTCAAAACTTGACGATGGGTCTAACCTTCTGAAGTATTATCATTTTTCGATAATTATGGACAAACTTCGACGTATGCCACTTGTCACCGCGGCCAATGTCGACACGCGTAAATCCAGCCTGAAACCCGAACCTGGACGCAAATACAATCGGAAGGCCCTAAACGGCTTCACGTCCGACAATGATCGCGAGAAGTGGTTTGCCGACCCGAGGATACCCGGTGACCATCAACTGCCGGACAGGTTCTTTAACAAAGACCGAAAAGCTTTTGACAAAGGCCATGTGGTTCGGCGCAACGCCGTGGTGTGGGGACGGACATACGAGGAGGTTCAACTCGCAAACGGAGACACGTTCCACTCCACCAACTGCACGCCGCAGGTCAAGGGGTTCAACAGATCCCGGGAAGGCGGCGAATGGGGCCAGCTCGAAAATCACATATTCAAGCAGGCAAAGACAGAAAAGCTCTGCGTGCTGGCGGGTCCCGTTCTCAAATCCGAAGACCCGATCTTTACCGGCGTGGACGATGATGGTGTCACGAAGGTCCGCATCCCGCAGTCCTACTGGAAGGTTGCGGTCGCCAATGCGGACGGAGAACTTCAGGCCTTTGCTTTTCAGCTTGAGCAGGACTTGAGTGATGTTGCGTTCGAATTCCAGCTTACCCAGAAATGGAAGGCTCGTCTGATTTCGTTGAAAGATCTGGAAAAGATCCTTGCCATCGTCAAGTTCGACAAGGTTCTTCACGCCGCCGATCAGGCTGGGACCGGGGCAGGTGAAGCGGTTTGCGCAGATGCCGGAATTGGCTGACCATGATCGCATCCAGACTTGCTTTCGAGCCTCACGGGCGTTCAGTATCTTTAGAAAACGGGCACCCATCGACTTTTACACGGTAAGCTCAATTGAAACCGTGCCTGTGACTGGACGCGGGCATGGTTAGTGCCTAAGTCAGGTTTTCTTCGGCATTTTTTGACAAGCGATGTGCCGGCTGCGGTCGATAGGGGCGAAATTCAGATGAGTGGTGTGTCCGAAGCGCGTAAACAGCGTGCTCGAATGTTCATACTGGGGTATCCGTTCACCCTCATATTTTTCGCATTCGTTCTAAACCTGTTTGCATTTGGTGTTCAGCCTGCTGAAATCGGGCTGCCGTCCGCCGGGGTGCTGACTGCGTTCATAGTGTGTGCAGCGCTACTCCTTGCCAATCATACTTGGTTGATGACAGCGACCGAGCTGACCAGAGTTCGATTTGGACTGCATGCAACGCCCGAAGAATGGGAGGCGAGCGCCAACGCGCCCGAACAGGTTCCGCAAATTGGTTGGCAGGAGCTCGAGCGTCATCACAATGCGCATCGCAACGCTACGGAAAATTCGGTCTATTTTGTTCTTTTGGCAGCGATTTTCAGCCTGGTGTCCCCGCCGCTTGCGGCCTGCTGGGTCTGGGTCGCTGGTTTTGCTGTGGGGCGCTGTGGCCACAGCTGGTGTTATCTGGCCGGTCGAGACGGTCTGAGGGGGCTCTTCATGAGTGTCAGTCTCTTGAGCCTCTACGGTCTGGCAACTTACCTGATCACCGCAATGATGATGACTTTCTGAACCGCCATTCCGCCTGAAGTCGTGCTGGATGAGGGCAGGGCGCTGCTATGCCAGCAGGCGCACCACGACAAGGGGTTCCGATCTTCCCTTTATCTTGCGGGAGCCGATGGGCTCCAGAGCGACCTCATCACCAAGTCTTTTTGTGATTTCTTCAGAAGCAAGGATGATCACATCCGCCAAGGGATCGATTTCCTTGCCCAGGCTTTCCAATCGCGAGGCAGCGTTTACAGTGTCTCCAATAACCGTATAGTTGACGCGTTCGGATGCCCCGATATCGCCGACCACCAGCGGCCCGAGATGTAGACCAATACGTACACGAACCGGTTGTTCGCCCCGCATTGCACGGGCTTCATTGTCTTTGCGAATGGCGCCGACCATGCCGAGAGCCGCGCGTGCAGCCGGTTCGGCAGGATTATCCAACCGTTCCGGCGCTCCCCAGAACGCCATGACACTGTCGCCGATATACTTGTCGATCGTGCCATCCTGCCGGGTGATTTCCTCGCCGAGAAGTGACAGGTGATGATTGACGAATTCTGCCGTTTCACTGGCTGACATGCCCTCTGAGGCAGACGTGAAACCCGCAATGTCAGTAAACAATACCGCAAGCTCACGTTCCTCCGGTGGCGCTTCCGCCCGGCCCTCGCTCAAGAGTTTACGCACCAGCGTCTTGGGAACATAGCGATTGAAGGCCTTCAACCCACCGACCATGGCGTTGAAGCCTTTTGACAGGTCATCCAGTTCCTTGATGACACTGGCAGGCAATGGTTCAACCGCATTCAAGTCGAGATTGGCAACGTCCTTCGCTGCGCCGGATGCGCGCCGCATGGGAAGCGCGATGCGTTTGGCCAGCAGGACTGCACCCAGCAATGAAAGCATCAGCAGACCAGTGCCAACCGCGACGGCGGTTACCAGCTGGTGTAGCGGTTGATCGAGAAACTGGGCAGGGAAGTGCACGCCGATACGCACGGGAAGCCCTTGGAGATTGTCGTTCTTATTTTCGATGATGACGAAGCGTTTGATGCCTTCATCGTCGTAGCCAACATGAAGATCCAGGTCATCGGCGATATCGAACGAGGCGTTGTTCAGCTTCGGCATCTCCTCAAAGTGTTTCAGGAAATCATCCGGAACGTGTTTGACATGGAGGAGTGGCGTTCCTGCGCTGAGGTCATCAAATTTCTTGTGCAAGTCAGGATGCGCGATGACCTCGTGTGTGTTTTCTCTCAATAGGAAAACCGTGATGTCGTCGGTTGAAATATGCCAGGCAATCTCGGAAATTCTTTCCAGCGAAGTGCCAATGAGCATCGTGCCAATGTGGCGTCTTTCCTTGTAAAGCGGCTGGGTGAACACGAAATAGGTGTGCTCCCGGTTCGGCATGTAGACTGCTTCGCTCCAGAAAGCCTCCGTTTGCTTCGCCGCGCGCTCGATCATGGGCATGAGAATGGGGATCTCTGCCGCAAGATCGACTTCACCGCCTAGCAGCGTGCCGTCAGCATCGCCTCTGTCGACATCAACCCCTTTTCCCGTGGGATCGACCAGAACCATGAACGAGACCTGTTCCAGCGGCGCAAGCGCACCGTAGAGGTAGACGATCGGCAATTCGGGTTTGTCAAAGGAAAGTTCGTTTCGCTCTGCCGAGACCCTTGAATACTCGGCTGTCAAGGTCACGGCATAAAGCTGCTCGACAAAGGCGAGCTCGGCTGAATCCATGCCAATGTCGACAAGCTCACCACCAAGTTGTCGCACAACTTTCGAGGACGTTGTGGCCTGGATAATCAAGATGGCAGCCGCAGTCACCAGAACGAATGAGCCGATCACGGTCGCCAAAGTCGGTGTTATGAAAAGTTTTCTACGCTGCGACACTGTTTGCCCCGAATCCCTGCTTTCATTGTCTTTTCGCAGATTGACGACGACAAGTGAACGCGATCAGTCAGCCAATATCAAATGCGGCCCGGGTCGCGGTCTCAGGTGCGTGAAAACGGGATTGCAAAGAAAAGACCCGCGGATTGGTGCCGCGGGTCTGAAACTCAAGTCGATTGATGCATCAAAAGCATCAGGTTGTTTTGGCCGGCTCGGGTTCATCGAATGTGTGCCCATAATCAACCGCAATCTCGTAATCGGGATCTTCCAAGACGGAGACTTCAACAAGGTTGCCCGCCTTGTCTAGCAGACGCTGGCAATCCGGAGACAGGTGCCTGAGATGGAGGCGCTTGCCGACAGCCTCATATTTCGATGCCAGCGCGTCGATTGCTTCCAGGCCGGAATGGTCAACCACACGGCTGTCGATAAAGTCGACAACCACATCGTCGGGATCGTTTTGCGGATTGAACAGGTCAACAAAACCGGTCGTGGAACCAAAGAAGAGGGGACCCGACAGGCGATAGACCTTCCATCCTTCCTTGCTCTTGCCGATGCGGGCACTGATGCGGCTTGCCGCGTTCCAGGCATAGGCGAGAGCTGAAATGATGACGCCAACGACAACGGCAACCGCAAGGTCGGCATAGACCGTTACGCCGGTCACGATGACCATCACCAAGGCGTCTGTCAGAGGAATCTTGTGAACGATCTTCAAGCTGGCCCAGGCAAATGTTCCGATTACGACCATGAACATCACGCCTACGAGGGCAGCGACAGGAATTTGCTCAATCAGCTGAGACGCGACAACGATGAATGACAGCAGGAAGAGGGCTGCTGCAATGCCCGAAATGCGGGTGCGCGCACCGGACTTCACGTTGATCATCGACTGGCCGATCATGGCACAACCGCCCATGCCGCCAAAGAAACCCGTGACGACATTCGCTGTACCCTGGGCAAGACATTCCTTGGAAGCGCCGCCTTTCGTGTTCGTCAAGTCAGCGACAAGGTTCAGTGTCAGCAACGATTCAATCAGGCCAATCGCCGCCAGAATAACGGCATAGGGCAGGATGATCTGCAGCGTTTCCAGCGTCAGCGGAACCATCGGAATGTGAAACGCGGGCAGGCCGCCTGAGATGGAGGCAAGGTCGCCAACAGAGCGGGTGTCCAGATTAAAGCCAAGCACCAGTGCCGAGACTACCAGAATGCCGGCAAGGGGGCTGGAAACGCCGTTGTGACTTTCGGCAAGAGCCAGATCACGACCATGGTCAGCGCTATCAGTCCAAGCATGAGGTAGAGCTGCGAGCCGGTCATCCATGTCAGACCACCAGCGCCATCCGGAACCTTGAATTGTCCGAGCTGCGCCAGAAAAATCACGATTGCCAGTCCGTTGACAAATCCGAGCATCACCGGGTGCGGTACCATGCGGATGAATTTGCCCCATTTCAGCAGACCGACACCCAATTGGAGGATGCCCATCAGCACGACAGTGGCGAACAGGTATTCAACACCGTGCTGGGCGACCAAGGAGACCATGACGACGGCAAGCGCACCGGTTGCACCGGAGATCATGCCAGGACGACCGCCGAAGCAGGCCGTGATCAATCCGACGAAGAAAGCAGCGTAAAGACCGACGAGCGGATTGACGCCGGCGACGAAGGCAAATGCAACGGCTTCCGGAACCAGAGCCAGCGCGACGGTCAGGCCTGCTAGCAGTTCGGTCTTGATGCGCGAGGCATCAAGTTTTGTCGATTTCACAGGCGCAATGGCCTCGGCACGTGCGGACAAGACATGCTCCACTTTGTATTTGTTTGCTGGTGAAGGTCTGACTTGGCCGAGTACGGCAAGATTATTGACCTAAATCAATTTAGGGCGTTGTAGTCGATTTTCCGCAATGCAGCAAGGCTGTGTGGGGATTGCAGCCATGCAGTTATCCAGCCATGGAAAGGTCCGGTCATAAGACTTCACGCTCTGTTGCCCCAATTGCCGGCCGACGTTGTTGAGGTAAGTGCTTCCGTAGACCGACTAATTCTTGGTCATCACTAAACGGGAAAGTCTTTGAAAGACTTTCGATTTCAGCCGGGCATGTCAGACCTTTATGTGGGATTTCCGGTCTTCATGTCATTTAATGGATTTGTACCGGGGGTGTTCGCGGCGATGTAGACAATTCTTCAGGCGGGCAAAGGCACCCAGAACAGATCTGATTCTGAATTTTCGACGCTATTGAGCAAGAACGCAGACAACCGGAATGTTTGGCAACGTTCTGGGCGCATCCTTTTCTTCGAAGCTCTTTCGGATGACCTCGCGGCGCTTCAAAGAACGTGCGTCGTTGTCGGCAAGAAAGCAAAGATACATCGTGGCTCCCTTTTTCATGCCGAAGCTGGCAGATGCGGTACTGCTGACCGCGAAGGGTTCATATCCCGCAGTTGCCAGGTCGGACACATAGACGAAGTCGCTTTCGCCGGCCTCCTGGGAGGAGACGGCCTGCGCAGAACCTAAGATCAGGATGATCGCCAGCAGTGTTTTCAAGGAATTCACTTTTTCTCCGAAAATCCTGAACCGGATCACATTTCCAATGAACCAGTTGCGATGCAATTTTCAAGGCGTATCCAAACCTTCTAACGATGGCCTGGCGGTTTCACAGCCCCGACATCGGCCCATCTTAACGACGGGCCTTGGTCCTTGTTACTGCTGGGCCGCAGGACGGCCGGGATTTGAAGCCTGGCCCTGGGTCCCGCCCAAGCTGGCACCCAGTAGGGCAGCCGCACCGGCAAAGCCGCTGTCGCCGCCCACAACAGTGTTCGGGACCAGTTTGCCAACCAGCCCGACAAGTTCCGGTTTGCGTTCCAGAGACGTCAGCAGTTTTTCAAGAGCTTGCAGAAGCGCAACGCGGTCCTGGCCAAGCACATCCACCTGAGCCCGCTGCCCTCTGGCAAGTTCTTCCAGATATTGCCGTTCAGCCCGGCCAAGCGCTGCGCGTTCCTGTTCACGCTGGTTGGCAACCTGAACGGCAATTTGCGCTTCCACCAGTCTCGGCTGCTCATCCGCAGTAGAGCGGGCCTGCTCGGTCTCGATGCGTTTTTGCTGGGCGTCGGTCTCACGCTCGTATGCGTTCGATAGCTGATCGGCGAGCTGAACGCGCAGGCGTGAAACCAGCAATTCCGGCGGGATTGCAGGTTCTCCCAGACGGATCTCCCTGATGTCGACCCCGGCCTTGTTGCCTTCCACCTTGATCTGTTGCTCGATTGTCTGTTCGAGAGCGTCCCGGTTTTCGATCAGGTCCAGCACGCGGGTCGGCCGGAGGGTATAAGTTTGCGGATCCGTCGCCGTTCCGTCCGCATTTTTGTCGGGGACCCTGATGGAAGCACCGGCGACATTTCGCACAATTGAGCGGATGGCAGGTGTCAGGATCCGGTTTTCAATTTCTCCCAGACCACCGACTGACCCGACAACAACCGGAGCATTGGAAGGATCAACCTGCACCAAAGCCCTGAGTTCAAGCGGGATGTCCCATCCCTCCACCTTGACGAAGACAGCCCTGTCGGCGGCATCCTCAGGTATCCGTTCCTGAACGGAGCGCTCGTTTTGTTGAATATTGCCTTGCTGGTCGACGGATAGATCGATGATCCGTTTTGTGTATCCGCCCTTGTATTCCCAGGTCTGAACGCGTGTATCTACAAGAGTAACTTCATACGCCTGACGGTTGAGGTAGTAGGCACCAGGGAAAAGCGGGTCTTTCCAGATACCAACACAGCCGCGTGGAACGAGGGGTACTGTCAGAGCTTCGCGCGACACGGCAGATGCAGAGACTTCCTCTTCGATGCAGTTGATGCCGGGTTGACTGACATTGGATTTTACGACGCCGACATGGCCCGCCGGGATAATGGTCGCGTCAGTGTTCTCATCCAGGCGAATGTCAAACAGGTAGCGATTGAGGCGGTATTGCCCAGGCTTCAGAACCGTTTCCTGTGGCCCGCGAATTCCCCCTTTTGTCAGGAAGCTTTCTGCCTTGAGCATATCCCCGACATCAGAATCGGGAATGGCAGGTGCCATAAACATGCCTGCCGGCATGGCACTGCCATCGAGCGCAGTAAGCTGTGCATAGAAACCCTCCGGAATGGTCACCACGTCCCATTCCTCAAAATCATACAAGACCCGGACCAGCGGGATGAAATGAAACCCGGGACCAAGGATCTGCGCCTGTGGGCCCTTTTCTCCATCAAGCGCGATGATGCGACCTTCAGGCAGTTCCTTAAAGGCATAGATCCGTTTCAGGTGTCCGACACCATTTGCGTCGACGAGAATGAAAGATGTCGACAAAAGCATGAAGGCACCAATCAGTATCATGACGACACCTACGGCACGGCTGCTGACGACCCTCAAGAGGCGGTGGCTGCCAACAGGTGCACCGGTCCGGCGCATGAACGCGGCAGCTCCGATTACAATTGCCAGAATTCCGATGATCACGCTCAGCATCGACCGTCTCCCGCTGCGACTTCTTGGTGCCGCGTATCAGATGCCGTGGTCACGTCAGAGTCAAACCAAGCTTCCACAAATCCAATGCTCATTGCCGCAACGCGTGAAAACCCGTTGGACAAAAGGCTCGACGGCGAGACAGACGCGCAGTAGAAACGCCGGATCAGCGGGAGGAAACATGAAGCCCACCAATCCTGTCTTTACCGGTATCAATACAACCGTTTTCGAGACCATGTCGCGGCTTGCCATGACCCACAAGGCGGTGAATCTCGGTCAGGGGTTTCCTGATGTGGACGGGCCTGAAGACATCCGACAAAAGGCAGCTCAAGCGCTGGTCGATGGTCCAAACCAGTATCCGCCGATGTTGGGCTTACCTGAGTTGCGTCACGCCGTGGCTGCGGCCAACAAGAGGTTCTATGGCCTAGATATCGACGCCGGCAGCGAAGTCATTGTGACTTCCGGTGCAACGGAAGCCCTGGCGGACTGCATCTTCGCGCTCATCTCGCCTGGCGATGAGGTTGTGCTGATCGAACCGCTTTACGATTGTTATCTACCGCTGGTCAGGCAAGCGGGCGGGATACCCGTACGGGTGCGGGTGACCCCTCCGAACTGGGCGTTGAACGAGGCGGCGCTGCGCGAGGCTTTTTCCGAAAAGACAAAAGCCATCCTGATCAACAACCCGATGAACCCGACAGCGAAGGTTTTTTCCGACGCCGAACTTCAATTGGTGGCTGATCTTTGCAAAGAATATGATGCCTATGCCATTTGCGACGAAGTCTACGAACACCTCGTGTTTGATGGAGCGGTACACAGGCCATTGATGGCCTTTGACGGTATGCGCGAACGCACATTGCGTGTCGGTTCTGCAGGAAAGACCTTTTCTCTGACTGGCTGGAAGGTGGGGTATATCACGGGGCCAGCGCCGTTGATGGACCCGATTGCAAAGGCACATCAATGGGTGACGTTCACAACGCCGCCCCATCTGCAAAAGGCCGTTGCGTTTGGTCTTGGCAAAGATGACGCTTACTATGGAAGTCTGGTGCGAGACCTGGCCGCGAAACGAGATCGGATGGCCAAGGGCCTCAGTGACCTCGGTTTTTCGGTTCTACCGTGTGCTGCAACCTATTTCCTGACTTGTGACATCGGTAACCTGGGTCTTGGCGCGACAGACGTGGAGGCCTGTGAAACACTGGTCAAGCACGCAGGTGTTGCAGCTGTTCCCGTATCTGCCTTTTATGGCGGAGAGGCTCCGACCGGCTTTATCCGGTTTTGTTTTTGCAAGCAGGATGCGGTGATCGACGAAGCGCTCATCCGGCTAAGGACCTTTTTGACTGCAGCACGAACCGAATCTGCCTAGCCTGAAAAGACATGTTTTCAAGATGAGAAACTTTATGGACAACCCGGTACTGGTCGATGTCACACGCGGCAATCTCACCGAGAGCCTGCATCGCGGTTGCGTCGCGATTTCAGATGCCTCGGGCAATATCGTGTGCAGCCTTGGAGATATCGATGCCAAGGTGTTTCCCAGGTCCGCGATCAAGGCTCTGCAGGCAATCCCGCTTGTTGAGTCCGGAGCAGCCGATGCGTTGGATCTGAACGACGCGGAGTTGGCACTTGCCTGTGCCTCTCACAGCGGAGAGGAAGTGCACGCCAACTCGGCCAAGGTCATGCTAATGAAGGCGGGCCTTACCGAAGATGATCTGGAATGCGGTCCGCAATGGCCACAGCGCATGGAAGATGCGGCAAAGCTGATCTTGACCGACGAGACGCCATCCGGACTGCACAACAACTGTTCCGGTAAACATGCTGGCTTTCTGGGGCTTGCAAAAGTCATGGGTGTCGAAACGCGTGGCTATGTCGAGCCTGGTCACCCCGTCCAGCGCGAGGTCCGCCTGGTGATGGAACAACTCACAGGCGATACTCTTTCAGAAGACGTTTGCGGCACAGACGGCTGTTCCATCCCGACCTATGCCTCGCCCTTGAGAGGTTTCGCACGGGCATTTGCATCCTTTGGCACAGGTGAAGGCCTTGAACCACTTCGAGCTGAGGCCGCCGAGCGAATCTACAACGCCTGCATCAATGAGCCTTACATGGTGGCCGGTGCCGACCGCTTCTGTACCAAGGTCATGGAAGGCTTTCGCGGACGCGTCCTGGTCAAAACCGGAGCTGAGGGAGTTTATTGCGGCTCTGTGCCTGAACTCGGCTTCGGAATTGCACTCAAATGCGACGACGGAGCTACACGGGCGGCTGAGGTCATCATGGCAACCATTCTGGAAGCCGTGCTTGAGCTCAACGAAGAAGAGGCCGCGCTTCTGGACAGTCTCGTCAATCCGTCCATATTGACACGCAAAGGCGTTCAGGCAGGACATATGAAGCCGACTGATGAATTTTTGAGTGCCTTGAAAGCGGCGCTGCCTTAAAAGGGTTTCGATCTTTAAAGGCTCTTTTCCATCAGGACCTTGTTGCCGGTTCTTTGTGTCTCCAGCCAACCTAACCGGCTGTAGAGCGCGACATTCTCCGGCATCGAAACGTGGGTCGCAAGGTGGATTACGGGCACTTCTTTTGCTCTTGCAGCAGCTTCAACGGCGCCGATCAATGCCTTGCCGATGCCTTGTCCTTTGAAATCCGGGTCAACGGCAATGTTGCTCAAATGTGCCCTTGATCCGTCGAAAGACAGAATTGCACAGCCTGCCGTGCAGCCATCGGTTTCTGCAATGAACACCTCGTTGCCGGCGATGTCCTCCTCAATTCCGGCAGAAACATCCGGCAGATCGCTCAGCTTCAGTCTTACTGGTGCATAGGCCCTTTCAATGCACGTTTTCAAGGTGGCAGCATCTTGCATTTCTGCCTTTCGAATGGCTGTGTTGGCGGAAGTCTTGTTCATGGGAGTTCCGTTATGACGCATCGCGCCGGTCTGTCATTTCAGTTTACACATGCAATTGCCCGGACACCGGCCAATAGTGTTGCCAACGGTATCCGTGCGGTCGATAGCGGCGACCCGAGCGGTGATAAATTTCGCGAAGAACATGGGCTCTATATCAAGGCTCTGCAAGAGGCAGGGCTGAGTGTCAACGTTCTGCCTGCACTTGAAGCCTTTCCGGACAGCTGCTTTGTCGAAGACCCGGCATTTTGTCTGCCGAATGCCGCCATCCAGTTGCGGCCCGGGACAGAAAGCCGGTTAGGCGAGGGCGCGGAAATTCGTGCCGCACTGGACAGTGTTTTTGAAACGGTGGCGGTTCTTCCCGGCGAGGGCCATGTGGATGGCGGCGACGTTCTGACGCTTGACGACACAATCCTGATAGGACTTTCAGCGCGGACAGACAGAGAAGGCGCTGACGCCTTTGCGAAATTGCTTGGTGATTGGGGGTATCAAGCGGAAGTCTGCGAAACACCCCGAGGGGTTCTTCACTTCAAGACGGCTTGTTCCACACTTGGCGATGGCGTCATTCTTGCCACTCGTGTCATGGCCGAGAGTGGGTTTTTCAATGGACGGCCCATCGTGGTTGTGCCGGAGGGAGAGGATTACGCTGCCAATGTCATTCGTGTGAATGATGTTGTCCTGGTGCCGGAGGGATACCCAAAAACACTGGCAGCTATTGAGAACGCGGGCTTCAAGACCGTGGTCCTGCCAACCCATGAAGCGCGCAAAGTCGACGGTGGACTATCCTGTCTGTCCCTGCGATTTGCACTCGGCTAAACGCTTGCCTTTCAAGCGGCTACCTGGTTGCCGTTCACTGTCAGGTTTGAAAATTCGGAGTGGTTGTTCAATTCGCCTGTGGCGCGTTCCAGCCAGCGGAAGCCGTTGATGCCACCGTTTTTCGAGCCCTGGACAATGTTTCCGGTGATTACCGCAGGGCCTGCGCCATCAACGACTGTCACGGCAATGCCCGTGCCGCATTCTCTGAGGACGTTTTGAGAGGCGGTCACGTTGCGCATATAGGGGCCCCATCCGAGCATCATTCCGAACTTGGGAGCGCCTTCAATGATGTTTCCGGTCAACGCCGTGTCCGCTTCTGCGGCAATACCGATGCCAAAGCCTGCAACTTCCGGCGGATAGGGGCCAGTTTCGGAAATATTGCGAATAAGATTGCCGGAACAAACTGCCATACGCCCGCCATCCATGAAGTTGGCAATGGAGATGCCTGTCGTGCCACCGTCCACGATATTGTTGGAAATCACGGCACCCTGAAAACCGAATTCCGAATAAATTGCCGTCTCGCCGGAGCGCAGGCATGAATTGCCGATAATCTGGACATTCGAGCCGGTGTTCGACCGGATTGCAGAGAATGCGCAATCAGCGACACGGTTGTTGGCGATCATAACACCATGGGCGCGAAATACGTTGATACCGTTGCCGAATTGGCCGGTGCCGCCATATCGGGCGCCGATGCGTTCTACCCGATTTCCGGAGACAATGGTTCCGTCTTCGCCTTCACGCCAGCGATGAATCCAGATACCGCCATTGGCACAATCGGTAACAGTGTTTCCTGTGATGGCGAGGCCAGCAGCTTCGTTGGAACGCAACCCGGCTTCCGCTGCACCCGAAATCCGGCAGTTTTCAACCCGCCCGGAACACCGGTCCAGGACAGCGCCCATCTTGGCGGAACCTGCGATTTCGCAGTTTTCGATCACCAGATTGCGCACGCCGATGAAATGCAACAAGCCTTCTGTGAAATCTCCGATCGAGCGGTTAGCACCGTCGAAAGTTATGCCGGTGAGACCGATATTTGTAACGCCTTCAGCGCGCACCAGTTGGCCCCCGCCACCTTGATAGACAAGACGGGTTCGGCCGGGGACACCGACAATCAATGTGCCTGAAGGAAGGCGAAGATTGGCAACCGGATAAGTTCCTGCCGGTAGAAAAAGCGCCCGTCCGCGTTCCACCGCCCTGTTAACAGCATTTTGAAACTGAGCAGTCTGATCGTCGGCAGCATTTGGAAGCAGCCCAAGATCTGCGGAATCGATGGATCCTCTGAGATCGGCAACTTTCATTTGCGCAGCGGCAGCTGTCCCAGAAAGGCACAGTGCTGTCCCGGCAAGAAACGTGCGGCGGCTCAGTTTTGCTAAGTCTCGTGTCATCTAACGGGCCAATTGCTTTCAAGCGTCCCACAATGGGAGGCAAAGTCAGGGTTTGACCTGAACTCAGCAAAGGGCGTGCCGGAACGGGCATTTGTGATGACGTTGAATAAGAAAAACCGGCCGGGAGGGGCGCCCGGCCGGTGTTTCAAGCGATGCTAAAGTGACAAGAGGGGATCACAGATCGCTTGGGGAAACGTCCTTGATGTCCGTCCAGTTGGTGTCGGCATTTGTGATGTGGCCCGGAATGTCCTTGTTCCAACGTTCCTGAATGGACTGGGAGAGGTTCAGGTACAGCTTGCCATCAACGATCTTCCAAAGGTCAGGATCGCCATCGACCTTTACGCCCATTGCCGTTCCAAAGGCACAGAAGCCACCGTACTGCGGCAAGTATTTAGCAGGATTGGCCTTGAAAAGATCGCGGTTTTCTTCCGAAGTGAAGCGATATGTAGCGCCGTTGTGAACTTCGGTAATCTGGAAATCGCCGGCCTGCGGAGCGCCGTTGGAGAAATAAGAGACCGGGTCGACACCGCGGAGTGCAAGGCCCGTAATCGTCGCGTTGACATCAGCTCCGGCAGCAAGGGCACCGGAAACAAGTCCGGCAAAGACAACAAGTGTAGCTGCGGTGCCGCGGATCAGGTTTTTGAACATTTCAGAATTCTCCCACGTAAGTATTCGTGTGTTGAACAGGCAGCCGAACAAAAGAAGGTTGTAACTCGTTTATTAGGAACTAATTGGTACCTAATAAGGCGCTAATATTTGTCTCTGTCCGGTGTATTTGATATAGTATTAGGAACCGATTGGTACAAAACACAAGGCCGTGATCTCACGTGACTGATCCGTGAGTGATCCATCTTGGAGGTAGAATGGCGAGACCGCGCGAATTTGATGCCGATGAGGCCATGGACAAGGCCATGGGATTGTTTTGGCAAGTCGGCTATGAACAGGCCTCTCTGTCCGAACTTCTTGCGGCCATGGAGATCACGAAAGGGTCCTTTTACAAAGCCTTTCAAGACAAGCAGTCCATCTACCTTGCCGCACTTGAAAGATACAACGACAAGGTAATCAGCGGGACAGCTGCTTTTTTGACCGATCCCAATCAGGGATCAGGCCGTGCCCGCATCTTGGGACTGTTTGGCAAGGTTGCTGAAGAAGTCCGGCGGAACGGCGATCGACTAGGGTGTTTTTTGTGTAATGCGCTTGTCGACAAGGCGGCCGAAGACGCGGAAGCAGAAGCAAAGCTTCAGGCAATGGTCCATCGGCTCGAGAATTCTTTTTTCGTGCTCTGCTCGACGACCAACGCCTGAACGAAGCAGCTGCAAGAGAAACTGCGCGCGGAATTCTCTCGATCTATTTTGGTCTAAGAGTTCTGGGACGTGCCGGCCTTGCAGGTCAAATGGCGGGGGACTGTATCCGTCAGGTCGAGCGATTGCTCGACCAGGATGGTCACTAGATCTGCGAAGTCGACAATTGCAGATCAACGTCAGCTGCTTTGCAATCGCCTCGCAGTTTCTTGCAGGATGCGGACCGCCGCATCCTCAACACGCGGCAGGGACGGGCGTGTGTCCATCTTTCCTTTGGGGAGCGTTGGCACGTGAACGAAGATACTCGGGATGCCGGAGCCGATGGAATCCCAGAGTGTCGCGTTGCAAAGGTACGTGCCGGCATTGCTGGACAGCCTTACCGGTGCACCGCTGCTGCTGGCCGCCTCAAGCAAGGCGCGCGCTGGCAGCGTAGAGCTACGCGATCTTTCTCCGTTGATCTGAAGTTCGGGTTGCTTTGGGGCATCCCCGACGGCGTCCGGGCGTACCCGCACGGCCTGGTTCACGGCTCGAGTTTCAAGATTGATTGTGCGGCGTGTGCCATCAACACCGAAATGAATGATTGCATCCGGCTTTATGGTTTTGCGCAGTCGATCCGTCACTTTTTCGCGTCCGGCCCAGGTTGTCGGCAAGACCGCAAAAACAAATGAAACACCGCGATGACTTTCACCCAGCCGTTTTGGGAGCCGGTGCATCAGCATTTCAGTCGGATTGACAGGGCTTCCGGGAAAGGGAGAAAAACCAGTCACAAGGATTGTTTTGTTTGCTCTTCGCATTGGCCCTAATTCTCCAGACCGATCAAACCCGCCAGTTCGTCCACAGCCAGTGAAACGGATGTTTTTCCGGCCCTTACGCTTGCCTCCAGATCGTCCAGACGTCCCGCAGTTCTTGAACTGGTCTTCAAGGCATCCATCGTGCGTTGGTGCAGCATATCCCACATCCAGGCAACCTGTTGCCGGCTGCGCTTGTCATTCCACTCACCCGTTGCCTGCATCTTGTCGCGATAATGGGCGACTTGTTGCCACAATTCTCTCAGACCTTCATTCGCAAGACCTGAGATTGTCACCACAGGCGGAGACCAGTTGGGTGACTTTGGTGCGAGGATGTGAAGGGCAGCCCGATAGTCCGAAGCTGCTGAGCGAGCCCTTAAGGCCCCTTCACCTTCTGCCTTGTTGACCGCAATCATGTCAGCGATTTCAAGAACACCCTTCTTGATACCCTGCAGTTCATCTCCGGCTCCGGGCAGCATCAGTACCAAAAAGAAATCGACCATGTCTGCAACAGTGGTTTCCGATTGCCCGATGCCGACGGTTTCGACCAGAATGACGTCAAACCCTGCCGCTTCACAAAGAAGCATCGTTTCCCGCGTCTTGGCGGCGACGCCTCCAAGCGTTCCGGCGGACGGAGATGGGCGAATGAAGGCATTTTCGTCTACCGCAAGGCGCGCCATCCGCGTTTTGTCTCCAAGGATCGACCCCCCGGTGCGGGTGGAAGAGGGGTCGACCGCCAGAACAGCGACCCTGTGACCGGAATTCGTCAAATTGGATCCGAGCGTGTCGATCGTTGTTGATTTGCCGACCCCGGGGACACCGGTTATGCCAACCCTTGTGGCCCGGCCTGTCAGCGGCAGAAGGTCCTGTATTAGCTGGTGTGCCAGATGCCGATGATCCGCCTTTTTGGATTCCACCAATGTGATGGCGCGGGCGAGTGCGGCGCGGTTGCCGTTCTTGAGATCCTTTAGCAGGCGAGAAGGGTCGAGTGTCTGAGCCATGGTTCAACGCTTAGCGCAGGTAAGGGCAAAGGTCACTGCCGCAAAAGGGAGAACGTTGATGCATTGTCCGCAAGGTGTGATCAAAATTCGGATGCAAGCTCATTCCCGCTTGTCAGTTTCACCTGATGCCGTGTTAATAACACCAAATTCGATCAACGATTTTTCAGGTACAGCATGACACCCCTTTCTTTTTGAAAGCACCGCTATGGGTTCTTGGGCTGGCAGGCACAGACAAGTCGCCACGGAAAAACCCACTGCTTGGCAGCGAACGTCTGAATACCTGGGGCTTGCACAAAAAGCGGGTGAAGCTGGCAGCAGACATGGCTGCGGCCCGCAGGGCGCGTCTTGCACGGCTGGTTGCTCCGGAAGAGCACGCGTTTTTCGATGAAAACGGATATTTCCTTGTGCATGATTTCCTGCCTGCCGAGGTCTACGCTCAGCTAAAAGAAGAAGTATTCAATCAGGCGCTGGAAGCACGCGAAATGCGGCAGGGACAGGCCGTCACGCGGATGACCATGCTGCCTCCATCACTCCTGAGCAAAAACCCGGCACTGGCGCAGGCCGTTCGCGACTCGCGCGCGCTTAACATGATCCGCTATGCTGCCTCACAAGGGGGTATCCGCTCAGTTTTATTCAAACTGTGCTTGTTGAGCCGCAAAAGGTGAAGAAGAAAGACCCGCAATCAGATGCGCATGCGGACACGTTCCATGCCACTTCAAAAGCCTGGCTCTTCCTTCAAGATGTCGGTGAGGACGATGGTCCCTTTTTCTTTGTGCCCGGGTCACACAAGCTGACCAAAGACCGCCTCGACTGGGAATATGAGTGTTCGTTGACGGCTGCAAAGGATCCGCGGTCGCACCATGCGAGCGGATCGTTTCGGATCAAGCGGGAAGACCTTTCAGACCTTGGTCTTCCGCAACCGGTTAAAATGGCTGTTCCGGAGAACACGCTTGTGGTTGCCGATACCTTTGCCTTTCACGGTCGAACGCCTTCCGACAAGCCGACAGTCCGATCTGAGATCCACTGGCATATGCGCCGAAATCCATTCCTTCCCTGGACAGGCGGCGACGTAAAGTCTTTGCCATTCATTCAGGACCGGGGGATGCCGATGTTGATGGATCTGGCAGATACTGCGGAAAAGACACTGAAGATGCGCAATGTCTGGCGGCCGGTCGGCGAAGTGATGGTCAAATCGAAACCACACGTCTGAAGACGTTTGGTTTTTTGAGGCCCAACGAAGCTGTGGCTGCTGGCACCTGTGCTTTTGTCAGCTCTTAGGTGTCCAAAGAATTCTCTGCATTTGAGCGTCAAACAAGTCCTTGGATGGGGGCAATTGGTCGAAAGGACCCTGGTAGCCCGGAATTGCATATACCAGCTGGACGTTTTGATGCCCGCGCGACTTGCAAATGGCCATGCCGCGCCAGAGATTCTTGCCGACCCGGCAGTCAGAACGGGCGGTGCCCACTTCAGAGAAGGTCATGCCGATACGCTCGCCATTGGGGCCCTGCAAATGGTGGGTGACGCCGTGCACGGTGCGGATCTTGCCGTTGTCTCCTTTGAACACCTGAAGGACCTGAAAGCCATCGCTGTTGAATGCGGCCAGTGCCCATTCGGTGTTGTTCTCAACGGCGGTCTGGATGCCTTCCGTAGTGAAACCTGGCAAAGCGCTTTCGATCGACTTCGAGCCGTAGGCAGTTGCGGGTGTGATGCCTCCGACGCTGTCTTCAGTGATGTGAACAAGGGTCAGATCCGACGTGCGAACCAGGCGCCCCGAAGTCCCGTCGAGATCAGCAGTCGGCGAACAAGCGGCTCCAATAAGAGCAAAAAGACATGCAGTAGCGACAGCACTGAAACGCATAAAACAATCTCGAACAGGGTGTTGCGGCACAATAGTGCGCGCGATTGACAGAGGACTTAGCAACTAACGTCTTGTTTGCAAAGACCGGTCGCACCCCTGTGGAAAGTTCGTATCGCTTTCCGTAGCGGCTTGGCGGTATCGGACAAGATGGATGGTCAGGTTTCGTCCCTCTTGATCCACTTAGGGGTGGAAGGAGGACTGTAGTTTTGGAATTTTCCGATCAGGTCCAACGGCGAGTCGGAAATTTGAACCATGTCGCGCATCGCTTGTTTTGTGAAAGCTTCCTGGGTCTGATGATCAAGGAACGCGACCAGCTGATCGTAATATCCTTCAATGTTCAAAAATCCACACGGTTTTTGGTGATAGCCAAGCTGACCCCAGGTCCAGACCTCAAAGATTTCCTCAAGTGTGCCAACGCCGCCAGGAAGGGCAACGAAGGCGTCCGACAAATCAGCCATAAGCGCCTTGCGCTCATGCATGGACCCGACAAGGTACAACTCGTTCAGGCCCTCGTGGCCGATTTCCTTCTCCTGCAGTGAGCGTGGCAGCACGCCGATTACCTCGCCGCCTGCTTCCAGGGCTGCATCTGCGACTGTCCCCATCAGGCCAACCTTGGCACCGCCATAAACCAGTCGATAGCCGTTTTCCGCAATCACGCGGCCGGTCTCCTTGGCCGCGTGGCCATAGGCTTCCTGAGCGCCATAGCTGGAGCCGCAAAAAACGCAGATGGATTTCATGAATGCCTTCTCCATGGCGCTGTGCCGTGCCGACACCCGACACGGCCGTTGATCAGGTTTAGTCCTTTGACAATTCGTCGAGGACACGTGCCCACGAGCGAATGCCCTTGTGGAAGCTGGTGAGATTGTACTTTTCGTTGGGGGAGTGGATCTGATCGTCTTCCAATCCAAAACCGATCATCAGCGTGTCCATGCCCAAAAGGCGTTTGAAGTCGCCGACGATCGGGATTGAACCGCCCATGCCGACGAGAGCTGTGTCCTTGCCCCATTCATCGTGAAGCGCTCGTTTGCCCTTTTCCAGGGCCGGCATATCGAAATCCAGCCTGAGTGCCGGACTGCCATCCTTCGCGATGAACTCAACGCTGCAATCCTCAGGAATTTTCGAGCGTACATACGCGCGGAATGATTCCTGAACCTTGTCCGGGTCCTGGTCTCCGACAAGACGGAAGGTGAACTTGGCGTGTGCTTCTGCGGGGATCACGGTTTTCGAGCCGGCTCCCTGGTAGCCGCCCCACATGCCGTTCACTTCAACTGTTGGCCGAGTCCACAGATGCTCCAGCGGTGTTCGATCGTTTTCTCCGCGTGGATATTTCAGACCGACATCGCCAAGGAAATCCTCGACCGAGAAACCGAGTGTTTCCCAGAGAGCCTTTACATTTTCCGGCATTTCGATGACGCCGTCATAGAAACCGGGCAGGGTGACTTTGCCGTTGGCATCATGAAGACCGGCAATGACATCTGCCACGATGTGATTGGGGTTCTGTGCGGAACCGCCATACATGCCTGAGTGGAGATCCCTGCTTGCGGCCCTGACGATGATCTCGTCCCCAACCATGCCGCGCAGCATGACTGCAATGGCCGGTGTTTTCGCGTCCCACATACCGGTGTCGCAGACAAGGGCGAGGTCGCAAGACAGTTCGTCTTTGTGTGACTGCAGGAAGGGCTGAAGCGAGGGGGAACCGGATTCTTCTTCGCCTTCGAACAAGATGGTCACATCGACGGGCAAGTCGCCTGTTTCGGCTATGAATGCGCGAGCGGCCTCGACAAAGGTCATCAGCTGACCTTTGTCGTCAGAGGAGCCTCGAGCGACAATAATCTTGGTGCCATCATCCTTCGTTTCGATGCTGGGCTCGAACGGATCATTTTTCCAGAGCTCGAGCGGGTCCACCGGTTGCACGTCGTAGTGCCCGTAGAAGAGTACGTGAGGCCCTGGCTTTCCAGACTTCTTGTGACCGACGACCATGGGGTGTCCGGCCGTATCGCGCACAGAGGCTTCGATGCCGATTTCCGTCAGCTCCTTCGCCAACCATTCTGCGGCATGGCGGCAAGGCGCCTTGAACTCAGGATCGGTGGAGATGCTCTTGATCTTCAGCAGGTCAAAGAGACGGTCAAGGCTGGTGTCTAGGTTGGCGTCGATGCGCGCCAGAACCTTGTCGATGGAACTCATAACGGATCCCCGATATTGGAACAGATTGCACGAAGCCCGAGGGACTCAAGCTCCTACAGAAACGCCTAACAGGCCACAACCGGGCGTTCAGTGCAATTGGATATTCCTTTGCGACAGCGACCTTTCCCAAATTCCCGCTAAGTCGCAGTCAGGAAGGCCGGCTGTTTGGCGTCTTCTTTTCCAGAAGATCGTTCGCCGTCACTATGACTTCCACGCGCGTGGGGCCGATCCTGTCTTCCAGCCTTGCCGACAAAGTATCTCGATATGCATCGATTTCACTCGCAACCACGGCTCGCTCAGGGTTTATGTAGACGGCAACAAAGTGCATGCGCCCCGCCTGAAGCACAGCCGCACGGTGAAAATGAAAGCCATATTCACCCGCCAGGTCGCGCGCGGTTCGGGTGGCTTTGGTGTGAGTGCCACTTGGTGCACTGACGCCTGCAAGGTCAGCCAAAGTCTTGCGAAAAGTCGAGAGCGGCTGCCAGATGATGGCAAGGATCAGAGCCAGGACGATAACCGCGTCACCGATCGGGACGTAAGGTGCCAGCGGGGTGCCCTTGAGAAATGGCAAGGATAGAAGCGCTGCTCCGGAACCAATGCTCAAGGCGCCGTCAATAAGTGCTGCCCTAGCTTCGGTACGCAATATTTCACTGCGGCGCCCGGTTAAGCGGTAAGCGCGATGAAAATTGTAAGCCAGCCCCAGGCAAATCGCGACGATGACAACGGCATAAATCGCTATCGGTCCGAAGACGAGTTCGGGAACCGTGCCGCCGTTGAAAAAGGTCCAGATCTTGGTGCAGGAGATGATTGCGGCAAAGACCAGTACGCCAATCAGGATGAGGCTTCGAAAGGTTACATAAAGAACCTCGTCGAAATCCTGTCCCCAGGGACGGCTCCGCGTCGGGGAGTCCGACCCTGGCGCCAATCCGTGCCGCTGCAATGGCCGAGACGAAATTGACTGCTGAATAGAGACCGTCCACGAGCATGGCATCCGATCTTGACAGCCATGCTGTCAAGATCCCGGCCGCGGCCATGAAGAGATTGGACCATTTTGAAATGCCAAGCGCGCGACGTTCAATGTCGTTCGGCGAAGGTGACTTGGCGGGCATTTGTGTCAGTTGCCGCGCTTGAGTGAACCGAGAAGTCCTCTCACAAGAGCCTTTCCGAGCGAAGTGCCCAGGCTTCTCGCCGCAGATTTCAAACCTGCTTCCAGCACGGTATCGCGCTGACTGCGCCGACGGCTGCTGCGTTGCCGGCTGTCTCTGCGTGGTCGGTCATCGCGGCCAAAGTCAGGTAGCTGGAATCCGGACCGGGAACGGCGCGGCTCGCCGTGTTTTTTGGCGTAGCTGTCTTCCTTGTCGCGGCGGCGCTGCTCTTGCCGCTGTTCTTCTTCGGCCCGGCCCATGAGGATCTCATAGGCTGACGTCCTGTCCCTGGTGCGTTCATAGAGACCGAATATTGGACTGGACTGGATCAAGGATCGACGTTCACCTTTTTTGATAGGGCCAAGTCGAGACGAGGGAGGCCGTATTAGCGTGCGTTGAACGATAGACGGGATACCTTTGCCTTCCAGCGTTGAAACCAGGGCCTCTCCGACGCCGAGCTCAGTGATGACACGTTCCGTGTCGAGGTCCGGGTTGGGCCGGAAGGTTTCCGCCGCTGCTCTGACGGCTTTCTGGTCTCTTGGCGTAAAAGCACGAAGAGCGTGCTGAACGCGGTTGCCCAGCTGCGCCAGTACCGTTTCGGGAATATCGAGAGGGTTCTGTGTCACGAAATAGACGCCGACACCCTTTGAGCGTATCAGTCTCACAACCTGCTCGACTTTCTCGACGAGAGCTTTGGGAGCGTCACTGAAAAGCAGGTGGGCTTCGTCAAAGAAGAACACAAGCTTCGGTTTTTCCGGGTCACCGACTTCCGGCAATTCTTCAAACAGTTCAGACAGCAACCACAAGAGAAAGACGCCGTATAGGCGAGGTGACGTCATTAGTTTGTCGGCCGCCAGAATGTTGACGATGCCACGACCATCAGGTGCTGTGCGGATAAAGTCGCGGATGTCGAGCGCCGGTTCGCCGAAAAAGTTTTCTCCCCCTGGCGTTCAAGCACCAGGAGGCGGCGCTGTATAGCGCCAACGGATGATTTGGAAACATTGCCATAGACGGAAGAAAGCTCCGATGCCCTTTCCGCGACATGGGTAAGCATGGCGCGCAGATCCTTCAGATCCAGGAGCAACATGCCTTCGTCATCCGCAAGCTCAAAGAGAACGTTGAGCACGCCTTCCTGCGTGTCATTGAGTTCCAGAAGCCGGGCCAGCAGCAACGGTCCGATTTCAGAAACTGTTGTGCGGATCGGATGCCCCTGTTCGCCAAGCAAATCCCAAAAGACGGATGGAAAAGCCTTGTATTCGTAGCTTTTGCTCAAACCAACTTCCTTGGCACGCTTTTCCAGGAAGTCCTTTGACACACCTTCGGCGGCAAGACCGGACAGGTCTCCCTTGATATCGGCGCAAAACACGGGCACGCCAGCCTTTGAAAATCCCTCTGCCAAAATCTGAAGGGAAACGGTTTTGCCAGTCCCGGTGGCACCGGCGATCAGGCCGTGTCGATTTGCAAGTTTAAGAGCCAGCGTTTCATTCTTGCCGCTTGCACCGATAAAGATACTGTCCTTTGCCTTCACGTCCCACCGACCTCCTTCGAATCCGATTGATTTACGCCAGCCTAGCAAAGCCTTTTCAAAAATGCGCGCGTGCGATGTGTTATCCCATCGACGGAACCAATTTCGGACCTGTATAGAGGTGTCTGACTCGCACCGGGAAGTCTGTGGTGCAGGAAATGCTTTAGGAGAACGACATGGAAGAGCTCATAAATCGCATCATGGCAGCTGCAGGAATCGACGAAGGCATGGCGACCAATGCTGTCGGCATTATTCTCGGTTTCCTGAACAAGGAAGGCCCTGAGGACAAGATGCAGCTCATCTTTGATGCTCTTCCTGGAGCGCAGGCCCTGGTGGACGCACGCGAAGAGAATGGCGGTGGCGGAGGTCTTCTGGGCGGCCTCGGCAGCATGATGGGCGGTGGCATGGGTGCCATGGCAGCTCTCAATGAGTTGAATAGTGCCGGTCTCGATATGGACGGTGTTCAAAGTGTTGCCAAAGAACTCATTTCCTATGCTAAGGAAAAAGCGGGGGACGATGTTGTGGATGACGTGGTTTCACAAATTCCGGGGCTGAGCCAAATCCTATGACTGTCCCAGGGTTCGGTTGCCGGTTGATTTAGGGAGTACTGTGCGGATGGCTTATTCCATCGACGAAATCGAGGGCATCGGCCCGACATATGCTGCCAAGCTTGGTGAGCTCGGTATCAAGACGACCGAAGCTTATCTGGAGCGTGCCAAGGATCCGAAGGGCCGTAAAGCGCTTGAAGACGAGACGGGCATTGAAGGCAAGCGCATTTTGAAATGGGCCAATATGGCCGATCTGATGCGTATCAGCGGTGTCGGTGAAGAGTATTCCGAACTTCTGGAGGCCGCTGGTGTCGATACGGTGAAGGAACTTAAGCACCGTAACGCGGCCAATCTTGCAGCCAAGATGCAAGAGGTCAACGAGGACAAAAAACTCGTGCGCCAGGTTCCGAGTGAATCACAGGTCACCAAATGGGTGGAGCAGGCGAAAGAACTGCCTCCTATGATGAGTTATTAAGAAATCTCGGTAGTGATTTGATTTTGAAAGAAAAAGGCGCGCAATTTGCGCGCCTTTTTTGCTGTGAAGCCGCAACCAGTTTTGCTGGTGCGATCAAGTATGTCTAAACGCTGATCTGCCCGTAGCGCAGTGCCTCGACAACTGTGTGTGTCTTGTTGGAGGCGTTCAGCTTCACGCTGGCATTTTGCAGGTGGGCATGAACGGTGCGTTGTGAAATATCGAGAACGTCGGCGATTTCTCCGGCCGTTTTGCCATAAGCCGTCAGTTCAAGCACTCTGCGTTCGCGTGTCGAAAGAGCCCCAGGGCGCTGTCCTGACACGACACCGAGCTCACGCAGCCTGGAGAAGGCCGCAGCGGCAAGGACTTCGAGGTTCGAAAGATCATACTTGTTGACCTGAAGCGAAGGGCCGCTTGCAAAGACAAAGGCCTGGAACGGATAAAGTTCGGTTACGGGAACAACGACAATCTGGCTGCTTTCACCTGCAGAAGCCAGGAGATCGGAATGTTCCATGTCGCCTGCCGTGATGGACCAGACGCGTGCTCTGTTCGAGCCGAGGCCCAGCATTAATGCGCTGTCATTGGCCGAAAGCGAAGTGCTTTCGATGCCGTCATTGCGCTGATCGGGCCAGCGAAAACGCTGCACCAGGTTGTCAATCGGCCGGTTCGGCATAGGCAGACCGGTGATCAGTATGTGGGTAGCCCCCATGCGGCGCAGATTTGACTCGAGAATGTCGAGTACATGGTGCGCTGCGTTGGCTTCAGAAATTGCTCTCAGTTTGCTCTTTAGTTCTGTCTGATCAAGCATTGTGCACATCCTTTGCGGCTTTTTGCGCCGCTTTTTTTGCGAACGAAGGGCGCAAGCCGATTTCGTCCGCCGATGGGTTAGTAACGCGTTCCGCCTAAACCCTGTCGAGAAGAGGACTGAACCCGAATGCCGCGCATTTATTATAAGGGTAGAACTTCCCATGCGTCGGCACCATTACGCTACAATACAATTGTTGATCGTACCAATAGGGAAAACTGGCAAAGTTTGCTTATTCCGCCAAAAATTTGGCAAGTTACTATGCATCTCTGCAATTTTTGTTGCGTGGCTCGAAAGATGTCGATCTGAAGCGATGCAAGATCGACTCAGAACTTCGAAAAAATCTTGGTGCCGGGAACCAGCATTATTGAACGAGCTCCAGCAAACACTCTTCTAGTGTTCGCGATCTTGCCGGCAATGTTGACGGTCAACAGCTGTTGGCAGCGGCGAACCTACCCTTTCTGCTGAGTTGCCAAGCCTTGTAGCGAGCGACTAAAACGAGACTTGCGACCGGACCTTTCAAGGTAGTAATCGGTCAGGGAGAGTTTGAAATGCCGAACAGTTTCACCGGACCCGACAGCTTTTACAGCGCCGATGAAGACGCCTGGTGGGCATCCGTCGACAAGGCACTGAAGGGCCAGTCGAGAGACCGGCTGTTTGGGCAAACTGAGGATGGCTTCGATACGGCGCCGCTTTATCCTCGGCGCTCTGATACGGCTTCGAAGCTGTTGCGCGCGGGTGAAGCTGACTGGAGCGTTGTCCAAAGGATAGACATCCCCGATCCTTCCGAGGCCAATCTGCAGATCCTTGATGACCTCAACGGTGGCGCGAGCGGCCTTGATCTCATTTTCTTCGGGGCATCGAGCTCTTATGGCAGCGGCATTCAAGTGGAAGATCTCGCTTCCATTGAAACGCTGCTGAAAGACGTTCAATTGGACCTGATCAGTCTCAGGTTCGACGCAGGCCGTGAGAACATGCCGGTTCTTGCAGCGCTGTTCGCCCATCTTGAGAAGCAAGGACTTGATCCAGCGACTGTGAACATCACAGCAGGGTTCGATCCCTACAGCTGGATTGCAGAGAACGGTGTTGCGCTTGAAGATATGGAACATGTCTTTCGGCATTTTCGTGATGCTGTCGGGGCTGCACATGGGTTGGGCAGCCCGGTTCGCCTGATGAAGGCCGATGGCCGTGTCTGGCACGAAGCCGGGGCAACACCTGCACAAGAGTTGGCACTTGTTCTGGCGTCCGCGGCTGCACACCTTCGAATGCTGGAAGACACGCATCTCCCGCCGGAGAACTGGTCGGACCGCATCTCAATGAGCTTGATTGCAGAAGCTGATCAATTCGGGACCATTGCGAAAGCTCGCGCCGTCCGCGCTCTGTGGGCCTGCGTTCTGGATGGTGCCGGGTTGCCGCAAAGTCCTATGCAGCTGCACATGAGCACGTCTTTCAGAATGCTCACGCAAAGAGACCCTTGGGTCAATTTGCTGAGAAACACTGTTGCAACCTTTGCAGCCGGCGTCGGCGGAGCGGACAGTATTTGTGTGCTGCCGCACACGCTCGCAGTTGGTTTGCCCGATGCATTTGCGCGCAGAATTGCTCGCAACACCCAGTCGATTTTGCTTGAGGAGAGCAGTCTTTCAAAGGTCATGGACCCATCAGCTGGTTCAGGTGCGATTGAAGGCAGAACCGACAGTCTTTGCGAAGTGGCCTGGAAGCTTTTCCAGGAAATCGAGGCCGCTGGCGGCCTTGTCAACGCAATACGATCCGGTTTGGTGCACGACCAGATCGAGGCTGCAAGAACCGATTTGCAGGCGAAAGTTGCGCGGCGAAAGAGGCCGGTTACCGGGGTCAGCGAGTTTCCGGACCTGTCAGAAAAAGCCGTGGAGGTTCTTCAGACAAAACCTCAAGACATAAGCGACTTGGAGGCACCTCCGGGAGATCTGCCGGAACCTGGAAACGGTGAAAGGCTGAATGCCCTGAAAGCCCTCGCGTTGCAGGGGCACTCTCTTCGCAAGCTTGGAATGCGTCTCGATCTTGTGCCACGCGACACGTCCCTCAGAACACTGGACACAGGACGGATCGCAGAGCCCTTTGAACGCCTGCGCTCAGTTGCAGAAGACTACGAAGCACAGAACGCGTCACCACCGAAAATCTTCTTGGCGAGCCTTGGAAGCCTTGCACAGTTTACGGCACAGGCGACCTGGTCCGTGAACGCCTTTGCAGCCGGGGGAATAGAGGCCGTTGGTCCGCAAATGTTTGAAACGCGAGATCAGCTGATTGCTGCTTTCAAGCAAAGCGGCACACCGCTGGCGTGTCTGGTGTCATCGGATGCGGTTTATGAGACAGAGGCAATTGCCGTCGCTCTTGAGCTCAAGGAGGCCGGCGCGAGCCATCTTTACCTGGCCGGCAAGCCTGGCGAGCGGGAAAAGAGCTATACTGAAGCTGGCATTGACACATACCTTTACGCTGGCTGCGATCTGCTTTCGTTGCTTGAGACCGCGCACAAGCGGCTCAATACGGCTGCAGACACCGCGCTGACAGATCTGGAGGTCCGGGGATGAGCAGGATCCCGAATTATTCCGACAAACCGTTCCGCAACGTACTGCCGAATGTCGGAAAAGCCGATCGAACGGCTTGGAGGACGCCGGAAGACATCGACGTACCTTCTGTGTTCGAGGCGGACGACACCAAGGGTCTCAGGCAAATTGATACCTGGCCGGGTTTGGCACCGTATCTGCGCGGCCCATATCCGACGATGTATGTCCAGCAGCCCTGGACCGTGCGCCAATACGCGGGCTTTTCAACGGCGGAGGATTCCAACGCGTTTTACAGGCGCAATCTGGCAGCCGGTCAAAAAGGACTGTCGGTTGCGTTCGATCTCGCCACCCACAGGGGATATGACAGCGACCACCCCCGGGTATCGGGCGATGTCGGCATGGCCGGTGTGGCCATCGATTCCATTTATGACATGAGGACACTCTTTTCCGGCATACCGCTGGACAAGATGAGCGTCTCCATGACCATGAATGGCGCTGTTCTGCCTGTTTTGGCCCTGTATATTGTTGCAGCTGAAGAGCAGGGTGTCGCGCAACAGGATCTTTCAGGAACCATTCAGAACGACATTCTGAAGGAGTTCATGGTCCGCAACACCTATATCTATCCCCCGCAGCATTCGATGCGGATCATCTCGGATATCTTCAGTTACACGTCGCAGAATATGCCGCGGTTCAACTCTATCTCCATCTCCGGCTATCATATGCAGGAAGCCGGTGCGACCGCAGACCTGGAGCTCGCCTATACGATTGCCGACGGCATCGAATATGCCCGTGCCGGTGTGGCCGCGGGAATGGATATTGACCGGTTCGCACCGAGGTTGTCATTCTTCTGGGCGATTGGAATGAACTTCTTCATGGAAGTTGCCAAGCTCAGGGCTGCGCGCCTGATCTGGGCGACATTGATGGAAGAAAACTTCCAACCCAAAAACCCGAAGTCTTTGTCCCTGCGCACTCATTCGCAAACGTCGGGATGGTCCCTGACCGCTCAGGATGTGTTCAACAATGTGGTTCGCACGTGTGTTGAAGCCATGGCGGCAACGCAAGGGCATACCCAGTCCCTGCACACAAACGCACTGGATGAAGCCCTGGCCCTGCCGACAGATTTTTCGGCACGGATTGCCCGCAACACACAGTTGTTCCTGCAACAGGAAAGCGGAACGACCAAGGTGATCGATCCTTGGGGCGGTTCCTTTTATGTTGAAAAACTGACCGCCGATCTGGCCGAGAAGGCAATGGCTCATATCCGGGAAGTGGAACAGCTCGGAGGCATGGCGAAGGCAATTGAAAAGGGTATTCCGAAGTTACGCATCGAGGAGGCTGCTGCCAAGACACAGGCACGTATCGACAGCGGTACTCAGACGGTCGTCGGTGTCAACAAGTTCAAGCCCGAAAACGAACCGCCGATCGATGTCCTGAAAGTGGACAATGCTCAGGTCAGGGCCGCTCAAATCGACAAACTGAGACGTTTGCGTGAAGAACGGAACGAGACGGAGACACAGGCAGCTCTTGAAGCTCTCACCACGTGTGCGAAAACTGGTGATGGCAATCTGCTCGACCTTTCCGTCAAGGCTGCGCGCGCGATGGCGACGGTTGGCGAAATCTCGCTCGCCATGGAAAAGGTCTTTGACAGACACAAGGCTGAAATCAAGTCTATTGCGGGGGTCTACAAAAGGGAGGCAGGCGAGATGTCCGGAACCATGGACAAGGTGCAAAAGCTTGTTGAAGCCTTCGAGGACAATGATGGCCGCCGTCCGCGTATTCTGGTCGCAAAGATGGGCCAGGACGGCCACGATCGCGGCCAGAAGGTGATCGCTTCGGCCTTCGCCGACCTTGGCTTTGACGTTGATATCGGCCCCTTGTTCCAGACACCGGAAGAGGCCGCCCGTCAGGCTGTTGAAAATGACGTCCATGTGGTCGGCGTTTCATCGCTTGCGGCTGGTCACCTGACGCTGGTCCCAGCCCTGAAATCTACGCTCGCACAAGAGGGCCGGGAAGACATCATTATCGTGGTTGGTGGTGTTGTCCCGCCGCAAGACTATGACGCCTTGTATGAAGCCGGAGCTGCCGCGATCTTTCCGCCGGGAACGGTTATCGCCGAAGCCGCAGTTGGACTGATCGGCAAGCTGAATGAGCAGCTGGGGTACGGGTCGGCGGAAGCCGCCGAATAGCGACCTGGATGGATAAAGGCTTTGCTGCTCAAGCGGGAGTGGGGCAGGAGCGCCTTATATTGAGGTGTTTGCTCACGATGCGCGCAGGTTCAGCTATCAGGCTCTGGCTCATAGATCAGAATATCGCCTGGTTGGCAGTCCAGCACTTCGCAGATCTTTTCAAGCGTTTCAAACCGCACGCCCTTCACCTTGCCGGATTTGAGCAGCGAGACATTCTGTTCCGTGATTCCGATGCGTTCGGCCAACTCTTTTGAACGCATCTTGCGACGGGCGAGCATGACATCCAGTTCAATGATGATTGGCATGATGGGTTCCCGGTGCACCGTTGCTATATTATTTGTCTGTTTTCTTCTGCAAGCAGAGCGGCCTCGCGCATGATCCATCCGAAGAGGAGCAGGAGTGCTCCGAGAATCATGCAAAATATTTCCTCACCATCAACGGCGACGTCAATAATCCTTTCGCCACCTGCAAAGTCCAGCCCGAGGATGAGCCAGGTAACTGGTTCACTGGCCACATCAAAAACGGCGTAGGAGATAAGCCAGATACCGAGGACTACAATGGCTTCTGAAGTCTTCGGGGAAAAGAAATCCATTTTTTGAAACTGCTGACACAGGTTTCGCAAACTCCAGAGCGCGCCGGACACAAGTGTGAGTGTGACAAGGACGAGTGTCGCCAGAGCTGCGCGCATTCCAACTGGCATGTCGGCAAGCAAACGTTCTGTCTCATCGATTGAAACGGCAGCCTGACCTATCTGAGCTGCGAACGAGGGAACAAGGATGGAGAGCACACTCACAAGAGCGATAATCACCAACCCCAGCACACAGATCGATACACCCCATTTCAAGGACCTTGCAAGGAACCGAATACGTCGCTGGCGTGAAGACCCGCCAACCGCTTCCATTCGCATCATCTGATTGATCTCCAGTCCCGCATCAGACGAACTGCCGGTTCTCGTCGGCGATCAGCGCTGCTTCGCGCAGGATCCAGCCAAAGAGAAGCATGAGCGCGCCCAGGATGAAGCAGAAAATTTCCGCGCCATCGAGCGAGACTTCCATAGAGCGTTCACCAGGAGGCAGATCGTAGGTCAGGATCACCGAACCAATCGGATCGCTGATCAGGTCAAAAACAGCAAAGATGATCAGCCAGACGCCAATGGAAATGACGTTGGCAAGCGTCTTGGGAGAGAAAAATTCCATCATCTGGAAACGTTTGAAAACCTGTCGAATATTCCAGATCGACAGGGAAAGACAGGCGATCGCTACCCAAAGAAGCGCAGCGATTCCCAAACGTTGGCCGTATGGAATGTCACCAATCTTGCGTTCGACTTCTGCAATGTCGATCGTTTCATTCGGGTCGATCAACAGATTGCTTGGCATGGCAACTTCAAAAAGAATTACCGCGCCAAGCAATACCATAAGGGCAAGAACCAGAGTCACCGTCCATTTCATGAACGCGGACAGCCTTCGGATTCTCGTTAGCCGTATTTCTCTCTCTGCCCATTCCTGATCGTTCATTGGTTGCTCCGATAGGTAACTCACGTGGTGGTGTGTCTACAGCGCAAGCCAGCGAAATGCAATAATTTTGATATTGCTATTGACAAAAAAATTATCGCTAGCAATTTTAAAATTATCGTTTCACATTAATTTATGAAAGTTGTGAAGCGAGGTAAGACTCAAAACTCAAGCGAGATCCTCGATGGTAAGTTCTTTTGCCAATTATGTTTTTTTTGTTCCGGCCAAACTGCGGCGTTCCCCGGTCCTGCGGAAACTACGCTGTCACTGGCTGATAGAGCCTGTCATTTTGTGTGTTGTGCTGATCGTGCTCGTCTCGGGAGCCAGGGCGGCCGATCTCGGAGACTTCGAGGCACCTGGTTTCGATCCCATTCCAGCCCCCACGTCTATTTGGGCGGGACCCTATTTGGGGTTTGAGGCAGGGCCGTCTCAAACGGTGACGGAGGTCAAGGCAAATCGGCGAACGAAGGACGTTTCACGACTGGATGCTGCCTTTGGCCTTTTTGGAGGTTACAACTGGCATGTGTCTCGATTTGTGCTTGGTGTTGAGGGCAGTGCCACTTATCTCGGCGGGCGCGAGACAACCCGGCATTCAGTTTTGGGCAATGTCAAAACCGGCGCAAAGTGGACTGCCAGTGCCAAGGCGAGGGCGGGGCTGCCAATCCGAAATTTCATGCCTTATGTCAGCGTCGGTCTGGCTGCAACGGAACACAGCCTTGAAGCCAATGGCAAGGAACGCTCCTCCGTATCCCTCGGCCCTGTGCTGGGAGCCGGTCTTGAGGTTGCCCTGAAGGACAAATGGAGACTTCGCGCCGACTACAGTGTGACAGGCATTGTCGACGACAAGGCAAATTACGGCGGCACGAGCGTCAAGCGCACATCCGGCAATCATAGGTTCATGATCGGCTTGTCGCGCTCGTTTTGATCAAGGAAAACCAATCAGGTAAAATCATCGGCAGGGAAACCCTGCCGGTGGTCTCGTTCGGCAGCAACTTAGCCCAGGGCGATCAAGCCTGTCAGATCCGCAAGCACGGCCTTCGGGGCAAGGTCCTGATATTCGTCCGGCATGCCTGTCCGGTTCATCCAGACCGTGCGAAAGCCGAATGCAGTTGCACCGGCAATATCCCATCGGTTGGACGACTGAAAGGAAACCTCTTCAGGATAAATCCTGAATTGGGTCGTGACCATTTCATAAACCTGCGGATCGGTCTTGAATGTCTTCAGATCGTCGACCGAAAAGATCTCGTCGAACAGATCGCTCAGTCCGGAGGCCTTCGCTGCTGCCTCCAGCATTGCAGGTGACCCGTTCGAAAGGATGGCGATCTTTGCTCCTGTCGCTTTCAGATCGGTCAAAACCTGGGGAACCTCAGGATAACAGTCCAATTCCCAATAAGCGCTCAACAAGTCGTCCCGAAGTGATTGGTCTGCCGAGGGAACAAGCGCAAAAGCCGTATCCAGTCCCTGTTGTGTCAGCTCCCAGAAGTCTTTGTACTGACCCATGAGAGCGCGAACCCAGGAGTATTCGAGTTGCTTTTCACGCCACAGAGACGAGAGTTTTTGCGCGTCTGGGCCGAGTTTCGATGCGTGTTTACGCACAGCTGCATGCACGTCAAATAGGGTGCCATAAGCGTCAAACACAAAAGCGGCATGTGCCATACCCGGATCTCCATCGCCTTAAAATGAACCGCGGCAGAGAAGCCTCTGGCGGACCGTGCGTCAAGCACGCTGATATGCGACAAAAGTGGCATAGGCTCAAGCCGGATTACGATGTTGGAAGTTCTACCGCTCCTTCCGGGGTTATTGTCCAGAAGGGATTGTGCGCAATTTCCAACAGGTGACCGCCGGGCACTTCGACATAGGAGCTGTATCCGCCCCAGAAGGCTTTTTCGGGCGTCTTTATCGGTTTTGCCCCGGCCTTGACTGCCTTGGCAAACATCTCCTCGACGTCGTTTTCGGAGCGGGCGTTCCAGGCAAGGGTGATCGCACCGGTCGGATTGTCGGTGACCGGTCGGTCAATTTCCTTGGCCAGCGCTTCACGCGAATAAAGCGCAAACACGCCTCCGATAACCTGAAAGAAAACGACCTCAGGCGAGGGGGCGGCGTTGACTTTCCAGCCGAGGCCGCTTTCAAAGAATTTGCGGGCAGCTCCAACATCGGGAACTGCAAGAGTTGTCATTGAAATACGCTGTTCCATGTCCCAGGCCTCTTTCTGAAGAATGTGAACAAATAGAGAACATATCTATCTCGATGTCAACATCTCAACCACGATGGCGTGGCGGCAGTCTCCAATTCTGTCCAAGTTCCTGAAAAGCAACCAGAAGGAAGAAAATTCCCGTTTTTGACTAAAGAATGGAGTAAACTGTCTCAAGTTGCGTGCATTTCAGGAAAAATTAAAGCAACTTTTTTCAAGCATGCGGTAAGCTATTGACCTTGGGATGTGCCCGGTGTTGTGTCGGTCCCTAGGACAGCCGGCTACAGGAAAAAACTGGAGGAAGCATGAGCGGGTGGAGTGACACATGGACCTGGATCGACGGGACTTGGCACGCGGGCAATCCGCCTATCATGGGGCCGCGAACCCATGCCTCCTGGTTGGGGTCAAGTGTTTTTGACGGAGCCCGTTTCTTCGATGGCGTCATGCCCGACATTGATCTGCACTGCTTGCGCGTCAACGATTCTGCGATTGCGCTCGGTATAAAGCCGACCATGAAAGTCGGTGAAATGGTGGAGCTTACCAAGGAAGGCTGCGCCAAGTTCAAAGGCGATCAGCAGATCTATGTGAAGCCGATGTATTGGTCGGAAAATGATGGGCCGGGTGTGATCACCGGGGATCCGGACAGCACTCGTTTTTGCCTTTGTCTGTTTGATGCGCCGATGGCACCCAGGGACACCGCGATGAGCATCACGCTGTCACCATATAGACGGCCGACAATGGAATGCATGCCGGTCAATGCGAAGGCCGGGTGCCTTTATCCCAATAATGCCAGAGCCATGGTTGAGGCCAAGGAGCGCGGCTTCGACAATGCTGTGGTACGGGACATGCTCGGCAATGTCGCTGAATTGACGTCCGCCAACATTTTCATGGCAAAGGACGGCAAGGTTCACACACCGGCTCCCAACGGGACTTTTTGAACGGAATCACACGCCAGCGTGTCATTCAGCTGCTCAGATCTGCTGGCTATGATGTGTTCGAGCGCACAATGGGCTACCAGGATTTTCTCGAAGCCGATGAGATCTTTTCGACAGGGAATTACAACAAGGTCACTCCGGTAAAGCGCATCGAGGAGAGAGATCTTCAGCCCGGCCCAATTGCATCGCGTGCGCGCGACCTTTATTGGGACTTCTCGCATTCCTGATCGCCAGATGCATTCAATGTGTGCAGAGCTGAAGCTCAGGAAATATGCGGCTACCTGACGGCAAGCGCAGCTGCGACAAGCAGAGCCGCCGCTGCTGCCAGCGAAGCGCCATCGAATGAACCGGTGAGGTTATGCAGGTAACCTGCAAACCACGGGCCTATTACCTGGCCAATTCCAAAACTTGCGGTCAGGATGGCCAACATCCTGCGGATCGCTTCTGGCCCACCCGCACTTGCCAGGCGCCGCCCTTCCATCAGGCCAAGTGCGGTCATGCCCATGAACGTGCCCCCAAGCAGGGCTGCACCCAACAGGAAGACAGATGGGTTTTGTCCAATCACTGTGAGGGCGACACCGGCTGCTTCGATGATACTGGCCAATGCAAAAGCACGCCTTGCACCCAGAGAATGGGCAACCTTGTTCCAGATATAGATCGACGGCACAGCAAAAAGGCCGACGGCAAGCCACACAAAAGGTTCGGCAGGCTGCAGTGCAGGTGTCGTTCGCGCAATCGTGGAGACAAATGTCGCGGTAATCACATAGCCGAAACCAAACAATCCATAGGCAATGATCAACCGAACAAGACCTGGCTCCAGATAACTTATTGTAGTTACCGTGCTATTTTTTGCGTTTGCAGGGATCTCTTGGGATGGCTTAGGGGTGGATGTGTTTTTTCCCGGCACCAGAAATGCCGCCAGTACCAGTAAAACGAAAGTCGCCGCGCTACTCGCCAACCACAGGCCACGCCAATCAGTGCCTGAATGCGCTAGGGCGGCGACAAGCATTGCAGAGAAGGCAATGCCACAGCCGACGCCAGCAAAATGCAAGGCGGAGAGACCTCCGCGGCCAGCATTGTTCAGGCGTTCAAGTATCAGAGTTGTTGAAAAAACGAGCACAAATGCACTGGCTATACCGCTCAGAAAGCGGATTGCCAAAAATGCAAAAAGTGCTGTTGTCAGAGCCATTGCCGCACTTGTCAGCGCGCTGACAAGCAATCCGCCAAGGAACCACATACGCGGACTGCCCGACAAAAACCGCGACGCGCCGGCAAGTGCCCCGGAGAGATAACCGAGAAAATTCGCGGCGGCGATCAGACCAGCTTCATCTGCCGGCAGATTCAGGCCTTCTGTCATGAAAGGCAAGATTGGCGTGTAGACGAACCGGCCAATACCCATGGCTGCGGCGAGCGCGCAAAGACCGCCGATTGCGAGTGTGGCCGGATCGCGGGAGAGGGCTTTCATTCCAGTATCGCGGCTTCCGGTAATTCCAGTCAGCACCATTTAGCGCGAATGGAAGGGACATTGCCACGTTCGATTTGCCATGTCATTCATGCCGATGGAATTTCAAGCGCATTTCGATTGCTTCGCCAGGTCTGAAGCCGGATCGGGACCCAGGCTAAAATGCCGGACTGTCAGGGCCCGATTTCTCCAATAGCAGTTTGAAAGAAGACTTCTGCTGCTTCGCGTATGCGGACTAGCTTGTACTACAGAAGAGCCTGCGCAAGGATCATCAGGACTCCGGCTCCCACAATGTAGCCGGCATCTATGGCAAGAGCAGCATTGCTTTTTTTGCAGAAAGCGCCGTTGGAGATGGTCAACGCGGCTGCAGCCAAAATGGCGAGAATCGCAGCGACAAGCGCATCTAATGTTGCGGTTATTCCAATCACGGTCGCCAAAAAGAACAACCCGATTATCTGGAGCAGCATAGCGCCCATTGGTGGCTTGCTGTCCTTGTTGAGTTCGACACCTGAACCTTGGGCCCAGGGTCTTGCGAAGAGCAGGGGAGAATAGACCAGCCATCCGAACAAAAAAGCGACAACCGTGCCCGCACCAACTGCAATCCAGTTTACGTTTTCAAATTCCACTATCGCCTCCTTGCCGTAGTCCGACGGGTGGCCCGACATTCAGGAAACCGCGAACGGGGGCATTCATTCAACCATATGGATGAATTATCAGTTGATAGCAAATCAGTCAACTTACTGGTTGATTGATTTATTTGGTGATTGGAACGTGCCCGCTTGCAGTGCCTGCAGACGGAAGCCATTCAAGGTACTTCAAGCACTGAGATCGGCCCATATGGCGATCGGCAGCACTTCAGGAAACTGGTTTTTGAAAAGTCCGGCAGACTGAATGTTGCTCAGCCATGGAGCGTGCAGAATTCCGGACGCTGGCTCTGTTCCTGATTGCAGCAGCTTTTATAGTTATTGTAGCATTGATCAAGCGAGCTCCAGTCGCTTTTTTCAGTATATTTTGGGAACAATGCAGCAATTACGATTGTTGCCGAAACAATAAGGGCAATCGAGTAAGTGTTTTTTAAAGACATAACTCTTTCCTCTTTGTTTGGCCTCCGGTCTATTAGCTTTCATGACCATATCAAACTCAGTAACACTTGCCGTGCTGCGGATCACATAAAGACATTTTTCTGAAATCCCTGGATCTGGCGTGATGGCAGAATAAAAAAACAAGAATATTTTTTTATTTTGCCTAACATGCTTGCCGACAGCCCGTTGCAATCCTATTTTGCCGCTCGAAGCGGTTCTTCTGGCGCTCGCCCGGACCGCCGGTCACTGACCTTTTGAGGAGTTTGTCATGTCATTCGAATTGCCCGACCTGCCATATGCATATGATGCCCTGGCACCTTACATGTCTGCTGAAACCCTGGAATTTCATCATGACAAACACCACCAGGCCTACGTAACCAAGGGCAATGAGCTGCTTGCCGGCAGTGGTCTGGAAGGCAAGTCTCTTGAAGACATTGTGAAGGAGAGCTACGGCAAGAACGCACCTCTCTTCAACAACGCTGGTCAGCACTACAACCACATCCATTTCTGGAAGTGGATGAAGAAAAACGGCGGAGGTTCTTCTTTGCCGGGGGCGCTTGCTTCCGCAATTGACAGTGATTTGGGCGGTTTCGACAAGTTCCGTGCTGATTTCATTGCTGCCGGCATCGGCCAGTTTGGCTCCGGTTGGGCATGGGTTGCCGTGAAAGACGGCAAGCTTGAGATCATGAAGACACCCAACGGCGAGAACCCGCTGGTTCACGGTGCAACGCCAATCCTCGGCTGCGACGTGTGGGAACACTCCTATTACATCGACTACCGCAATGCGCGTCCGAAATACCTGGAAGCCTTTGTCGACAGCATGATTGACTGGGATTACGTCCTGGAGCTCTACGAAGCTGCCACCAAATAACATCGTCGTATCGGCGTGAACACGAAACCCCGGTCTCACGACCGGGGTTTTTTGTTGTGTCGTGCAAGGAGCGACACTTTGTTACAAATTTGGGCGGAGATCACGGGAGCGTGATTTTGATAGTGCTCCAATCTTGCGCTGTACTCTGCACGGTGTGAAATGCCATCGAACTCGTGACGCGAGAGGGAGAGAAATATGCGCATTGTCAGGAAAATGGCCGTGGCCGGATTGGTTTTGGGTCTTGGTGTGGTCAGTATCGCCGCGCAGGCATCCGATGACCCCATTGAAACCCGCAAGGCAATCATGTCGTCCGTCGGTGCTGCTGCCGGTCTGGGTGGTGGCATGATGAAGGCTGAAATCGACTATGTTCCCGCTGCTGGAAAAGCAGCAATTGCCACCGTAAGAGCCGCTTCTCTGACATTCGGCGATTATTATCCCGCAGGCTCTGATCAGGGCGATACGGGTGCTGCAGCGGCGATCTGGGAAAACCCGGAAGGGTTTGCGGCCGAGCTCGCAAAGTTCCAGGCTGCGACTGAAAAGGCAGCTGCGGCTTCAGGAAAAGACGGCCCAGCAGATCTTGATGCATTCAAAGGAGCCATGGGGCCGGTTTTAGCAACTTGCAAATCCTGCCACGAGACGTACCGTAAGAAGAACTGACCGGACGCGATCCGGAGATTCTCTTTGGTCTTTTCGGGAGAGGCCCGATGAAAAAGGCAATCCTTGTACTTGTTGTTCTGGCGGGGATTGCTGCCGCCATCGGTTGGGGCCTCTCCGCTCCCACACGGATGAGTGCGGAAGAAGCATCCGCGCTGAAAGAAGGTGACCCCGCGAAAGGCGAGCTTGTTTTCTGGGCAGGTGGCTGTGCCTCCTGTCATGCCGAGAAGGGAGCAAAGGGAGACGATCTCCTGAACCTCGGTGGCGGTCTGCGGCTTGAAACACCTTTTGGAGTGTTCGTTGCTCCCAATATTTCGTCTAGCACGACTGACGGTATCGGTGGCTGGTCTCTGATCGATTTTGCAAATGCAATGACGCACGGGACGTCGCCTGATGGACAGAATTTCTATCCGGCCTTTCCGTATACTTCCTACGCCCGGATGACACCGGAAGACCTTGGTGATCTTTACGCCTTCATGGCAACGGTCCCTTCCGCCGAGGGCAAAGCTGCATCGCACGAGCTCGGCTTTCCCTTCAACATTCGCCGGGGTCTCGGACTATGGAAGCGTATGTTTCTGGACCCGGCGCCAGTCATTTCACAACCGAGTGGCGACGGCGAAATTGATGCCGAACTATGGGAACGGGGCCGCTACCTCGTTGAAGGACCGGGCCATTGTGGTGAATGCCACACCCCGCGCGACTTCGCCGGCGGCCTCGTTTTGTCTGAATGGCTTGGTGGTGCACCGGCTCCCACCGGGGAAGGGCGAATTCCGGATATCACGCCAACGCAAGGAGGTTTTGGCAGCTGGAGTGCAGCTGACATTGCTTACTATCTGGAAAGCGGCTTCACGCCGGAATATGATTCGGTTGGCGGTGAAATGGTCCATGTGCAGGAAAATATGGCCCGCCTTCCAGCGAGCGACAGAAACGCGATTGCCGCCTATCTGAAAGCAATTCCGACCGTCGCTGAACCTGTAAATTGATCAATACCATCAAGCGGACGTCTTCAGCCAATCTCATGACAGTTCAAAGCAGTATTACAATATCTCCCGTGGCGGATGCGCAGGACCTGAACACCGTCAAGGATCTCTTTCGAGCTTATGTGGACTGGCTCGGCATCGACTTGTCCTATCAAGGGTTTGAAGAAGAACTTGCCGGTATGCCCGGTAAATATGCACCACCGAAAGGTGCCCTTTTCGTGGCAAAGGACGAGGCGAGCGCGATCCTTGGCTGTGTCGGCCTGAGGGCCTTTAATGACGATGGCGCTTGTGAAATGAAAAGGCTTTATGTCTTGCCGAAGGGGCGGGGACACGGCGTCGGAGCGGGTCTGGTCGACCGCGTGCTTGATGCCGCCGTTTCGGCTGGATACAGCGAAATGCTGCTGGATACGCTGCCGTCTATGTCCGGCGCCATCAAGCTCTACAAAGCTGCAGGCTTTGTTGAAGTGCCCGCGTATTATTCGACACCGATCGAAGAAACGATCTTTTTCAGGAAAGACCTTTCTGAACTCTGAAACAATGGTCTCGGGCGGTGCTAAACGGCAATTATCGCTTCGATTTCCACCTTCAGTTCCGGTGCAAATAATCCTGAAACCATCACAAGCGAGCTTGCCGGAACGGCATCCTTATATCCGGTCGACAGCGCATTTCGTATGCCCGGAATGTCAGCCGGATCAGTCATGAACACTGTAACCTTGATGAGGTCGGCAAGAGTTCTGCCAAATTGTGCTGCGATAAACTCCAGTTGTTCAAGCACGGCATGGGTCTGTTCGCTCGCCGAGCCCGTCCGCCGTTCAGTGCCGAATGCCGTAAAACCAGAAGTAAAAAGCGTGTCCCCATGTTTGACAACGTGCGTGTAGGGGCCAACCGGCAGGCCAAGTTCTTCAAAATTTTTGCGGGTCAGTGTCATTTTCCGATCCTTTGAATTTAGTTAGACGGTTTTCGAAATAGCCGGCCAGTCTTTGAACGGGTGGACCGAGAAGGAATGCAAGGATGGCGGCCGGTGGCCAGGCGAGCCGAAAGGCTGCCATCCATTGACCGGCGAACCCGTCCGTCCACCCAAGATTGATGAGGGTCACCCAGCAGGACATGAGTAGCGAAAGGCCGAATGACATCAGGATTGCTGCGATAAACCGATGTCTCATCTGAATTCAAGCCGTGTCCGTTCGAGCATTCGAACCGATTTCACCAAGCTCTTCGATATAGCTCACTTCCGTCAGATTCCGCGCCAGATAGGCCTTTGTGTGTGGCATTTCAAAATGGTCCAGAAGCGCCTGCCGGTTCGTCCAGCATTCCCACAGGGTGAACTTTTGCGGTTGTTTGAGGTTCTGACGGATTTCAAACAGAATGCACCCGGGTTCGCTCTGGGTCTGTTCCGCCAGAAGCCGCAGTCCGTTTTCTGCTTCTTTCAGATCAGCGCCGCCCTGAAGCTCGATACCTGCGCTCACAAAGTAATTCGACATTGCACTCTCCATTGCTGATTGGTGTGGACGCTGAAGATGTATTGATTTCGAATTTCAGAATCTATATCGATATGTGAGAGTTCAATTTTCAAAAATGAAATCATGCTTGACGATCTCGCGCTTTTTATTCGCATCGCCCAGAATCGCAGCCTGTCCGCCGCAGCCAAACAGCTGGGTGTGCCACCGGCGACCGTGACGCGGCGATTGCGCAAATTGGAAGAAGAGATAGGTGCGCAGCTCGTTCACCGGTCGGCTCGCAAGTTCTCGCTGACATCCGAAGGCGAAGTATATTACGAGGCATTCGCCGATCTCCTCCAGCAGGCGGAGGCTTCATTGCGGGGATTGAGCGCGGACTTGACCGAAATGAGAGGGCGGCTGCGTGTGGCCGCACCAACGAATATCTCCGTCGGTATGCTGGAGCCAATGTGGTCAGCATTCTTGAAGGCCTATCCTGATATTCAGCTCACACTTCAACTGAGCAATGAAAACCAGGACCTTCTGGAAAATCGAATTGATCTGGCGCTCCGGTTCGGACCTCAGACCGATCTGCGTCTCTATCAGAAACACGTCGGGCGCGTTGCAACAATGCTGGTCGCCTCTCCGGACTATCTGGCCGAAGCAGGTGTTCCGGAGCGACCTGAAGACCTGCAATCACACAAGCTGATCTGGGTGCCATCGCTGCCTCAGTGGCAACTCCGGAACCTGGATACGGGAGAAGAAGCTGTCCGGTACCCAGCAGCAAATGTTGCGGTGGACGATATCGGACTGGCTTGTCAGTTCTCAGCGGACGGGCACGGCATTGCACTGCTGCCGGTCACCGAAACGTCGGGGAATATCCTGGCAGGCCGGATGAAGTTCGTGTTGCCGCGCTGGTGTGGACAGACGCGTGAGGCTTACGCGGTCTGGCCCACAGGCCGCCTTTTAAGTGCCAGAGCGAAATGCCTGCGTGACCATATGGAAACCTATATGGCAGAGCGGCCCATTTTTCAGGGAGCATTGCCGGAAAGCGGGGTCAATCAAGCCGTGTAGGTGTTGCAGCGCATGAAACGTGGAACGTCGATATAGTCACGCATGTAAAACAGCCAGGCTTGGCATTCCTGCTCTGTTTTAAAGCAACCGGCCTGTGAGATCTGATAGCGCCTGTCAAAATTGATCACGCGCCCGCTGGCAATGCCTTTCCAGCCACTGCCCGTGAACGAACGGCAGTCGTAAGGTGTGTTGTAGGTGTAAGGAATGTTGCCGAGATCCTTGGAAAACGTCGGTGCAAAAAGCAGGTCCGAAGGTGTCTGGAACTGGTTTTGACATGCGGCAAGACTGAAAGCTGCAGCAATGACCGTTGCGCGCAGACCGGTTTTGGATGCGCTAACAGCGCTCTGAAAACGGCGGACTTTGCGGGACATGGCAGGCTCCAGTGATATGTCGGAATCGGCCCATTCGGGCATCAAAAGACTGATTTGCAACAAGGTTCAATTGAGCCGAAGACTGGCTCAAAATCAAGTCACGAAAGACGAAGCCCTTCACTCACAAGAGTGAGGGCAATCGGTCAATCTGTTCCCCGAAAGCTGAAGAGCTGCACCTGCAAGTGCCGAGGTGATCTGTTATGCGAACGGATCTACGTTGGGCAGGTTGAAATTGAACGGATTTTCCAGGCCCTGACCCATGTCATCCCACTGCTGATAGTGCCCATCTTCCTGCAGCTGCAGCAAAACCGATTCCAAGTGGTCACTGACCGTTCCGACTGCATCCCAGGCCTCACCCATGCCAGCTGTAAAACGGGCGATTTCATCATAAAAGCCCTGTGGAAGCGAACCGATTTCAATCTCGTCAAGGCTGGAGAAGTAGAACGGGAATGGCGTTTCATACTCGAAAAAATAGGCCCGCTCCGCGCCGTTCAGGTAGACGATTTCGCCTTCGAACATGACCGAAAGTGACATCTCGTACCGGCCGAAATCGATCAACTGAATGTCGATAGCGAGTTCGAAAATCATTTCGAATTCTGCGATCCCGTAGTCGAACGCTTCGCCATAAACCTCTAACATCTGTTCCTGGCCAAAGGCTGTCAGAACCTGGTTGCCGTGCTCATCAAAGGTTTCTGCCTGAATTGTGGTACCAACCTCGGAGGCCATTTCGATATAGAGCTGTCTGAACTGGTTGTCGTAGAAGTTCCCTTCGAACGCATGCATCAGCCCGCTCTGGTATTCAACGGCAATCTCCTGGCCATTGTAGAAACCGGACTTGATTTCGGTCGCCCGCTCCTCAGCGAGGGTCATGATGTCCAGTGTTCCGTCCGAGGTGCGGAACGTGTGGTTCATCATTTCAAGGCCGAGGCCGAGCTGCTGCTCTCCGGCACCATTCGCGGACTGGACTTCCGAGGTGATCCCGCCCTGTGCTCCTTCCTGCAAGTCGCCGACCGGCAGGTTGTCTTTCCCGCTGAAGGCATAGGGGTCGAGGTTCAAAAAGGGGAGGGCGTAGTCCGGCTGTCCTGGCCGGGTGACCTCTGTCTCTGTTGTGTCCGTCTGAATATTTGTGCCGGGCGGACCCCCAGCTTCTTTCTGGCTTGTGGTCGACTTCAAAGCATCGAGCTGCTGGTCCAGCAGCGTTGTCATGTCAAACAAAGCAGTGTTACGTGATCCGATATGAGTAGTCATAGTGTTCCTCTCCAGAAATGCTGCGTTGATCAAAATAAAACAAATTTGACTGCGCATTTTTGACGTGGGGAGGTTTTTCTACTATTCAATATTAATAGTTATTCATGAATCCGATGTAATATTTTGGTTTTCGTATTAAATACATTTATGTGTTTAGGCGAAATTTTTGCAAAGGATCTGTAGCTGCGCCCCTTTAGGTGCAATTTAGACTTCCAAAAATTAGAGGAACAAAAAAAGCCGGTGCATTTGCACCGGCTTTCTGGATTGGAGTGTCCTGTAAACTTAGTTCACGTTGATCCAACGCAGCATGAGGAAGTTGTCGGCACGCTGGGTCAGGTCGATATTGGATTTCGATCCCCAGAGCAGGGGCTGTACATGAAGCGGGACATAGACAACATCGTCGCGGATGATCGTGGCCACTTCATCCAACATTGCCTGCCGCTTTTCTGCATCGATTTCCTTCTGAATCTGAGGGAGTAGTTCATCAACGCGCTCGTTGGAGTAACCACCGAAGTTCCAGCTGCCGAGTTTCTTCTCATCATTCTTTGTGGTGACAAGGAAACGGACCGGATGTTCTGCATCGAACGTTCCGGGTGACCATCCCAGAAGATACATATCGAAATTGCCGGCCCGCAGCTCCGGCCAGTAGTTTCGAACGGGCATCGCCTTGAGGTCGGCTTTCATGCCGGCCTGTGTCAGCATCGCCGCCATAGCCTTGCAAAGTGCTTCATCATTGATGTAGCGGTCATTCGGGCACATCAGTCCAAAAGAGAATCCGTCCGGATAACCGGCTTCGTTCAGAAGCGCCTTGGCGCCGTCCGGATCATATCCGATGCGCTCGCTTGCCGCGTCGCTGAAGCCTTTCATTTGGGTGCTGACCAGCTGGCTGGCAACCTCGGCATTGCCGCGCATGATCTTGTCGACAAGCGCTTCTGCGCTGATTGCTTTTTGAACCGCTTCCCTGACCTTCACATCCTGAAACGGGTTCTTGTCGGAAGTCTCGTCCGAATACTTCAAGGCATCATGGCCGTGTGCGAAACCGAGCATGATCACCCTGGCTTCAATGTCCTGGTGAAGTGTCAGACCGTCCTGACCCTCGATCCGTCCGACGTCCTGAACGGGCACCGGGTTGATCAGATCAACCTGTCCGCTCAAAAGACCGGCAACGGCGGTCGCCGGATTGGCAATCGGGATGAAAGTGGCCTTGGTGAGGTTGTGTTTCTTCTCGTCCCACCAGCCTTCGTTGGGCTCAAGTACTGTCTGAACACCGGGCTCACGAGACGTCAGCTTGAATGGGCCGGTGCCGTTTGCATTCAGTGTTGCAAAGGTCTCGCTGTCCTTGGCTGGACGTTCAGCGCCATTGGCCTCTGCCCAACCTTTGTCCAGGATCATGAAATTCGCAATTGAGTCGGGGAATATCGGGTTCGGGGCGTGCGTCAGAAAGTCGATGGTGTGGTCGTCGACGATCTTGACTTCCTTGACCGGTGCGAACCAGGAACTGGTGTCGGCCTCTTCGGAAGAAGCGCGCTCATAGGAAAAGAGAACGTCTTCCGCGGTGAGGTCTGCGCCGTCATGAAACTTGACGTCCTTGCGCAAGTTGAAGCGCCAGCCGTCGCCGCCGAGCGGTTCCCAGCTTTCAGCAAGAGATTCCTCGATTGCCATATCCTTGTCACGACGGACCAGACCTTCATAAACATTGTTCAAGAACCCAAGCACAGGCGCGGAGTTGACCGCGTGAGGATCCATGGTCTGAGGGTCGGTCGGTGATGACCACTTAAGTTCTGCAGCACTTGCAAGAGAAACGGAAGAAAGCAGGGCAGCGGCGAGCGTTAAACTGGCTGAGAAACGGCCAGTTCTGCGTAATGACTTTGTCATGACATCCCCATCAACTGTTGTTTGGTCTGATTATCGAAACAACCTAAGTCATTTCAGGACAAAAGAAACACCGGACCGGCATGCGTGTCCGGTGTTCATTTAAACTTTTCGTGATGGGAAAATCCAGGCTCCTTCAGCCGCAATCGCTGCCGACGATCTCCGCCAGTCCAGCGGTCGCGGCGACTGCTGAGAAGAGACGCGTTTCAACCCGCCAAAACGGTTGAAGCAAAAAAACGCCCGACCTTGCGGGGCCGGGCGTTTTTGAATTTCGAAGAACGTGCTTTTCTGGAAGCGCGCTTAGGCCTTTCCGGCCACCATGAGGGCAAAGGCCTGAACCAGTGCAACTTCCTTGAGGCGGTCAAAGCGACCTGAAGCCCCTCCATGGCCTGCCTCCATATTGGTTTTGAGCATCAAGAGCCTGTTGTCGGTCTTAACGGCTCGCAATTTGGCAACCCATTTTGCGGGCTCCCAATAGGTGACGCGCGGATCAGTGAGACCGGCCACCGCGAGGATTGCTGGATAGTCTTTCGCCGCAACATTGTCATAGGGAGAATAGGAGGCGATGTATTCGTAGGCTGCCTTATCCGTGATCGGGTTGCCCCATTCCGGCCATTCCGGTGGAGTGAGCGGCAGCGTGTCGTCGAGCATCGTTGCCAGCACGTCGACAAACGGCACCTCGGCAATGATGCCGCCGAATTTCTCGGGTGCCAGGTTGGCAACGGCCCCCATCAGCATGCCGCCAGCCGATCCGCCGTGGGCAATGATGCGGTCATGGGACGAGAACTTCTCCGCAACGAGGTGATCCGCCGCCGCGATAAAATCCGTGAAGGTGTTCTTTTTCTTCTCCCGGCGGCCGTCCTTGTACCAGCGGAACCCTTTTTCCTTGCCGCCGCGCATGTGCGCGATGGCATAGACGAAGCCGCGATCAACCAGCGAAAGACAATTCGTGTTGAAACTTGCCGGTATGCTGATGCCGTAGGAGCCGTAGCCGTAAAGGAGCAGGGGGCTGAACCGTCAAGTATAGTGTCCTTGCGATACAAAATTGAGACGGGAACCGTTTCTCCATCTGCAGCTGGAGCCATCAGCCGTCTTGTCACGTAGTCAGAAGCGGTATGGCCGGACGGTACTTCTTGTTCCTTGCGCAAGACCCGCTCCCGGGTTTCGACGTTGTAGTCGAAGGTCTGCGAAGGGGTGGTCATGGAAGAATAGGTGAAGCGTATTGTGGTCGTGTCGAATTCGTATCCGCCGCCTGCGCCCAATGAATAGGCTTCTTCGTCGAATGCGATCGAATGTTCGATGTTGTCGGTCAATCGGCGGACGACAATGCGCGGAAGGCCGTCTTCTCGTTCCAGACGAGTCATGAAGGTCTTGTAAACACAGTGAGACAGCACCAGACAGCCTGGCTTGTGCGGAACAAGATCTGTCCAGAATTCGCGGCCCGGCGTCGCCTTGGGAGCGGTTACGATCTTGAAGTCTTCCGCGTCTCCCAGGTTTGTCAGGATATAGAGCGTGTCGCCATGGTCATCGACGGAATATTCGACACCCGTATCGCGGGGCGCAATCAGGACAGGTGGTGTTTCGGGCCTGTTTGCCGGGATCATCCAGACTTCGGACGTTTCATGGTCATGGATGTCAATAACGATCGTGTCGCCAGACTGGGTCTTGCCGACACCCATGAAGAAACCGCTGTCTTTCTCTTCATATACCAGGACATCTTTGGCCGGATCGGTGCCGATTTCATGTCGGAACAGTTTGGAGGGCCGGTGATTGTCATCCAACCGGATATAGAAGACGAATTTGCTGTCCGCGCAAAAGACGCCGCCGCCACCGGTGTCCTCGATGCGATAGTCAAGGTCCTTGCCGCTCTCGATATCGCGGAGCTGCATTGAATAATATTCCGAGCCCTTGTCATCGTAGGCCCATGCAAGAAGTTTGTGATCGGGCGATTGGCTGGCTGCGCCGATCTTGAAATAGGCTTTGCCCTCAGCTTCCTTATCGCCGTGCAGCAATATGGTTTCCTTGCCGCCGTCGCGAAGTGTGCGGAAAAAGATGGGCTGCTGCCCGCCGGTCTCGTATTTCAGACCATAGGCATAAGGACCGTCGGGCGAGGGGACGGAACTGTCATCTTCCTTGATCCGGCCACGCATTTCCCCAAAGAGCGTTTCCTGCAGCTCCTTTGTGGCGGCCATCTGACTTTCCTGAAAGGCGTTTTCAGCTTCCAGATAGGCACGAATGTCGGCATCAAGCACGGACGGATCTCGCATGACTTCTTGCCAGTTGTCGGCTCGAAGCCAGCCATAGTCATCCTGGCGGGAAATCCCGTGTGTCACGAGGGTTTCAGGGCGCGCTTCGGCGCGCGGGGGAAAAGCATCCTGTTTCATTGTCCCGAGGTAGGTTTTTTCCGTGATGAAGGCAAGGTCGACGCTGTTGAAAAACACATTGTTTCCCGCGTGATCCCGGCCCTGCTCGTGCAGAACACTGTCAAAACTGCAAAGACCTTTGCCAGTCCCGCTGTCTGCGTATTCATTGGATCAATCGTAAGTCAGCTCCGTCGCCTTGCCGCGGAACACCGTATAGGCGAGGATCGTGTAGCCGATGATCACAGGCAGCACGAATATCGCTCCGAGCAAAATGATGAAGAGGCTCTCCGGGGCGCTGGCACTCTCGTAAAGGGTCAGTTTTTCCGGAACCACGTAAGGGTAGAACGAGTATGCGAGCCCTGAAAAGGCAAGCGCGAACAGGGTCGCCGTTATGCAGAAGGGCACCCAACTCCATCTGTCCTTGCTGTCGGGCAAGTGCTTCAACGCAGTCCATAATACAAACAGGAGAAGCGCGGACATGAGCGGCAACGGCGCCAGCAGGATGATGGAAGGAAAGGAGAACCACTTCTCGAATATCCTGCTGCTGACAAGTGGACTTGCCAAGGAAACGGCGCCCAGTCCCAGGATCACACCCCAGAGACTTCGGCGCGCCCAGTTGACGGCCTTTGTCTGCAATCTGCCCTCGGTTTTGATGATCAGCCAACTTGCGCCGATCAATCCGTAACCCCCGGTCAGGCAGACAGCGGTCAGCAATCCGAATGCAACGGTCGTTGCGGTCTGTTCCAGGCCCATAATGTAGATGCCGAGCATATAGCCCTGCGAAAGGGAAGCGGACAGGGAGCCCAAGAAGAAGGCGAGGTTCCAGCGAGCTTTTTGTGAGCCGGTGGTCTTGGCTCGAAACTCAAACGCAACGCCCCTCAGAATTAAGCCAATCAGCATGATTGCAACTGGCAGATAGAGCGCGGTCAATATGGTTCCGTGTGCGGCGGGAAAGGCAACAAGCAGCAATCCTACCGCCAGAACCAGCCAAGTTTCATTGGCATCCCAGAATGGTCCGATAGCGGCGACCATTCTGTCCTTTTCTGCGTCAGTCGCCAAGGGGAACAAGATACCGACTCCAAGGTCAAAGCCGTCAAGAATGACATAGACCAGGATCGATAGGCCCATCAGCGCGGCAAATGCCAGCGGGAGCCAGATTGCAGGATCTCCGAATAGGGTCATCTTGATTACTCCGCCGGCACAAGCGAGACCTGCGCCGCTCCAGAATGGGGGCGGGCGTCGGTGTTCGTGGTTTTTCGGGCGAGCCGGAAAATCACCGTCATATAGGCGGCGAGCAAAACAGCGTAGACAACGAGATAGGCAGCAAGGGTCGAAGCGACCATGCCTGCGGGCACATCGGCAACCGCCGCTTTTGTTGTCAGAACCCCCTGAACCAACCAGGGTTGCCGCCCGATCTCCGTCGTGTACCAACCGGCCAGTGTGGCAATCCAGCCCGAGAAGGTCATGGCCACGAGACCGCGCAGTATCCAGGGATTGAGTTTATCGATGCCGCCGCTGCGGCGCAGCGCAATCAGCGTTCCCCAGCTTGCCAACAGCATCAACATGCCGGTTCCGACCATAACGCGGAAGGACCAAAAGACCGGCGCAACCGGCGGGTGCAACGGCGTGCCATCTTCGGCATAAAAATCGTTCAGTCCTGGAACAACACCTTGCGGGTCGTGTTTCAGGATCAAAGACGCGCCGTTCGGGATGGCGAGTTCGAACCGGTTTTCCCGCGCCTCTTCATCAGGAAGGGCGAACAGCAGCAACGGGACATTTGGTCCTGTGGTCCAGTTGCCTTCCATCGCCGCAACCTTTTGTGGCTGATGCTCAAGCGTATTCAGGCCATGGAGGTCTCCTGCATAGATCTGAACCGGGATAAGAATGGCCGCCATCCAAATACCGGTTTGGAAAGCGAGCCGCACTCCCTTCGACGTGTCCCCGATCAGACGTCGATAGGCGGATACCCCCGTGATCAGGAATGCCACGGTCAGGCCACTCGCCAACAGCATATGCGTCAGACGGTATGGCATCGATGGATTGAAGACGATCGCGATCCAGTCAGTTGCGTGAACCACACCGTCTCTCATCTCAAATCCGGTCGGGGTGTGCATCCAGGAATTCAGCACCAGGATCCAGAACGCACTGACTGTGGTGCCGAATGCGACGAGGAAGGTCGCCAGCGTATGAAGCCAGTTTGGAACTCGGCGCGACCCAAACAACATGATGCCGAGAAATGCCGCTTCCAGAAAAAAAGCAGTCAAGACTTCATAGGCCAGAAGAGGTCCGGCAACATTGCCGACGGTTTCCATGAAACCGGGCCAGTTGGTACCGAACTGAAAACTCATCGTGATGCCACTGACGACGCCGAGGCCGAAGGACAACGCGAATACTTTCACCCAGAACCGGTAGGCCGCCATCCAGCGATCGTCACCGGTTGCATTGAAACGAAGTTTGAAAAACAGCAATACCCAACCAAGGGCGATGGTGATCGTCGGAAACAGGATGTGAAACGAGATATTCGCGGCAAACTGGATCCGGCTCAATAGCAGCTCTTCCATGTGACACCTTTCAAGCTGTCAGCTCTTGCTGCTGAATATGGAATTTTACTTATCGGCTACAATTGAAAATGGCCTGCCTGCGGCGCCATGCCCTGCGGCAACCCGTCACTCGGTCACGTTGCCCCAGCGCGAGGGCTTCAACGCGGCGCACTGGTCTCAAGGCGCAGATATTAAGGGGTGCAACACGTGTGGCTTTGATCATGGACCAGTTGATAATTTTCAGGTAGAGGCACGGCGCTCACCGGGTTCCAATGGAATATTCTTATCAAGCTTCAATTCTTCATGCTGCATCCGCTGCAACAAAAGAGGGACAATTTCATGCCGAAAAACATCAACATGTCGCGCGGATCGTTTTGCGAGAAAAGAACGGGATAATCTGCAGGCTCAAGGGTCGCCGATCTGGAACTATCGCCTCATTTGACCTTTGCAATTTTAATTGGGCAGTTTCGGTGTCCTGATCGATTGTTCTGCCGGCAAGAGCTCGGAACTAGGGTGTCCAAGTATTTCCCCCAAAGGTGAAAGGCCTGATTGACTCAACCAGCGATTTGCGGCACTCAGTTTTTTTGATGGTTTCCGAATCCGAGGCCGGATCGGGATTAAAAGGGAACACGGTGAGGCGTAGCCAGAAGGCACCAAATCCGTGACTGCCCCCGCAACTGTGAACGGCGAGCAAACCTGAAAGCGCCACTGGGTTTCCCGGGAAGGATCAGGCAAGCGATGACCCGTAAGTCAGGAGACCTGCCATTGCAATTTCAACTTCAACCCGGGCGGGGTGTCCCGGAGGAGCGAGTGGCATGGCATATCGGCTATCTTTGCTGACACAAATTGACATTCGGTTCTTGAACGCCCCGCGCCATCGCGGAGGGCGATATGAACCGGAGCAACACGACTGCCAATTCCTTTGATCCTGCCTTCTTGAAGGCTGCCGACCCCTTAAGTGAACGCGCCGCGCGAGCCATGCGGCCGAACGATCGTCCCGCAGGGCTTGCCAGAAAACTGAATCGTAATGTAATAACATTACAAATGATTTTACCTGAGTGTGCTTCGCAAGTGCGTTTGCAAACCCGGGATCGGGACGAATTAGACAGTTTCGGGGAAGGTCTGGCGGAGAACGATGATGCAAGATGACAAACACAAGATCTTTGTCTGCACTTCCTGCCGCTACAAGGGCACCAACTGCCGGCCGGGTCTTGAGCTGATCAAGAAACTTCAGGACGCAATGCGTCTTGCGACACCGATAGTAGGTGACGACTTTGAAGTGTCGGGCATTGCATGCATGGCCGGGTGCGACAGGCCCTGTACGGTCGCTTATCGGGCCAATGGCAAGGCAACCTATTTGTTTGGCGACATAGACCCAGAGACCGATATTGAGGACCTTATTGCCTTCGCGCGGCAGTATCAGGACCTCACAGATGGTTGGTGCTCTTCCACAGTACGGCCGGGCAAACTTCGCAAAACCACGCTTGCGCGCATTCCATCTGCGATGATCGTGACCCGGGCTGAGGAGACTGCAGTCTCATGAGTGGCACAGTTCTCAGTGTTCAGAATGTTGGATGGTCACCGGGCAGGGGGCATACACTTTTGAACGGCGTCAGTTTTGACGTTCCCGCCGGCAAGGTGTTGGGAGTTGCCGGTGCCAACGGTGCTGGAAAATCCACTCTACTTCGGTTGCTCTATCGGTTCCATAGGCCGGTTACCGGGACCGTTCGTCTCGACGGTGAGGACATCTGGTCCATGTCGGCAAGGGAAACGGCACAAAAAGTTGCCGCGGTCCTGCAAGAGCAACCCGGAGATTTCGCACTTTCCGTTCGTGAGATTGTTGAACTCGGTCGCCGCCCACACGGCTCAGGGTTTGCCAGAGGCGGTAGGCGGGATACCGAAATTGTCGATGAGGCCCTGGAGCGTATGGGCCTCAACGACTTGTCTGCACGTTCTCTGGGGACCCTTTCGGGCGGTGAACGTCAGCGTGTCATGGTGGCCCGCGCCCTGGCTCAAAAACCACGGCTGCTCATTCTCGATGAGCCAACCAATCACCTTGATATTCGACATCAACTGGAAATCGTGACGCTGATCAGCAGCCTCAACATCACGATCGTCACCAGTCTGCACGATCTCAACCTGGCAGGTCGCGTGTGCGATCAGGTGCTGCTTTTGCACAAAGGTAGATCACTTGGTTTTGGAACTCCGGAAGAGGTTCTGACGCCAACGCATATCGAACAAGCATACTCTGTCTTTGTCCGACAGGAGCGGCTTAGTCAAAGCCACGAGCAACACCTCACTTTTCACCTTTGAAAATGGAATTCGTAACATGAAACGTATTGCACTTAGTCTCGTCCTGACTGTCTTGGCAGGGTCTGCATTTGCTGAAACCTCAGTGCGCAGCTGTGACCGGGAGGTTGTGTTCTCCGAGCCGCCGAAAGCGGCGGTTTCCAACGACGTGAACCTGACGGAAATGATGCTGGCTCTTGGTCTTCGTGATCGGATGGTCGGTTACACCGGTATCTCGGGCTGGAAAACGCTGGATGAGGAAATGCGCGAAGGCGTTGCCGAACTGCCCGAGCTTTCCGCCAAGTATCCGACCAAAGAAGTGTTGATTGGAGCAGATGCAGATTTTTATTTCGCAGGCTGGAACTACGGCATGAGGGTTGGTGGCGAGGTCACGCCCGAGACGCTGGAGCCCTTCGGCATCAAAGTCTACGAACTGACGGAATCTTGTATCCACATTGGCGAAAAACCAAAGGTCTCCATGGGAGACATGTACAACGACCTTATCAATCTCGGAAAAATTTTCGGAGTGGAAGATGCAGCCTATGATCTGGTGGCCGGCTACAAGGCCGAACTGGACGCATTTACATCCAATTTGAATGCCGGCGAAAAGCCGCTTCGCGTTTTCGTTTATGACAGTGGGGAGGACAAACCCTTTACGGCTGGGCGATATGCCATGCCGACTGCACTGATTGAAGCTGCTGGGGGCATCAATGTTCTGGACAGCTTCGAGAAAAGCTGGGCAACGGTCGACTGGGAGGCAGTCGTGGAGGCCGACCCTGAAATGGTTGTCATCGTCAACTACGGTAAAGTCACGGCTGAAGAGAAGCGCGATTTCATGAAAAACAATCCCGCGCTGGCCGGAATTGAAGCGGTCAAGAATGACCGGTTCGTGACCTTGGAATATGTTGAGGCGACACCGGGTCCGCGCAACATCAGGGCCGTGAAGAAGCTCGCCAACGCATTTTGGGGCGAGTGATCCTTGCTACAGCGACCGCACCATAGCCACTCCTTGAATGAGGCGACAAAGGAACCGGACCGCAGAAAAAGCTGGCGTTTTCTCGGTCTGGTTCTGGTTGGCGTTGCGGCCCTTTGCCTCTCGATGATTGTCGCGGTTTCAGTTGGAGCCGTTCCGGTTCCGGCCGGAACAGTGCTTGGTGTTATTGCGAACAAGTTGGTTCCAGGTCTGTTTGACGTGACATGGTCGAGCGGCCGGGAAGCAATTGTCTGGGAAATCCGGTTTCCAAGGGTTCTGCTTGCGGGTTTTGTCGGCGCTGGGCTGGCCGTGGTCGGTGCTGCGCTGCAGTCCGTGACACGCAATCCGCTCGCTGACCCGCATCTTCTCGGGATATCATCGGGCGGTGCCGCTGGCGCGATCCTGGCCTTGCTTCACACTGGCCTTTTCCTTGGATTGCTAACCGTTCCGCTGATGGCGTTTGCCGGTGCACTTGTTGCAACGCTCGTGGTGCTCGGCGTCACGCGTTTTGCGGTTGCTACTAGCGCCGACAAGCTTGTGCTTGCCGGAGTGGCCGTCTCCTTCATCATCATGTCGCTTGCCAATGTGCTGATTTTTCTCGGAGACCCGAAAGCGACGCATACAGTTGTTTTCTGGATGCTGGGAGGTCTTGGGCTGGCCCAATGGCTCCATCTCCTGTTTCCGCTTGGCATTCTGCTCGTGACGGTTCCGTATCTCATGCTCAGGGCTGCGGATCTCAACGCCATGACCATCGGTGATGAGACTGCGGCAACGCTCGGTATCCCGGTGACACGTTTCCGTTTCACCGTGTTTGTCGTCGGCGCACTAATCACGGGTGTCATGGTTGCATTTTCCGGGATCATCGGATTTGTCGGTCTGATGATCCCGCATATTGCGCGGTTCCTGGTTGGGGGCAGTTATACGCGTGTCCTGCCTGCGTCATTGCTTCTTGGAGCGATTTTCCTGATCTGGGCAGATGTTGCGGCACGCACCTTGATGGCCCCGGAGGATATGCCCATCGGGATTGTGACCGGTCTGATCGGCGGCGTGTTCTTTATTGTCCTGCTGCGAGCGAAGACCGGCGGCGACCGCTGAACAGGATGAAAATGGCGATGGCCATGTTCAAGAGGTTCCAGGCAATACCGTTCAGGAATGCGGCTTCATAAGATCCGGTCAAATCGTAGATCAGGCCCGAGAGCCAGCCGCCAAGGGCCATACCCAGGATGGTCGACATGACCACGAGGCCGACACGTTGGCCCGCTTCTCTTGCCGGCAGGTATTCGCGCACGATGACGGCATAGCTCGGTACGATGCCTCCTTGTGAAAGTCCGAAGATCAGAGATACGAGATAGAGCGAGGCAAGACCGTCAAAAGGTATGAACAAAAACAGTGAGAGACACTGTCCGACAGAACCGAGCAAAAGTGTTTTGATGCCACCTATTTTGTCGGCGATGAGGCCTGAAGCCAATCGGCTGAGCACACCTGCGCCTGTCATCAACGCGATCATGTCTGCGCCGGGTGCAACGCCATAACCCAGATCCACGCAATAAGCCACGATGTGAACCTGCGGCATCGACATGGCGACACAGCAAGCTATTCCGGCAATCACCAACAGCGTCTGGAGAGCTGCTGGCGACAAGCCTGTCGTCTTCCCGCCGAAGCGGGCATGTACAGGTGCTGCCGACAATGCATTTTCAGGCGGGGGACGCCGCAGGATGAATGCCAAGGGCACCATGGTCGAAATGCAGATTGCGGCGATGAGCAGGTAGGTGTCCCGCCAGTCAGTAAATCCAAGGCTCCATTGAATGATCGAGGGCCAAAGAACGCCAGCCAGGTAATTGCCGCAGGCAGCGCACCCGACAGCAAAACCGCGCCGCTTTAAGAACCAGTGCGAGATATCCGCGATCAAAGGACCAAAGGTTGCCGAGGTTCCAAGGCCGATCAAGAGGCCTTGGGCGACTGTAAAAAGCCACACATTCGGCGCGAGCGCGGCCAGTGCAAATCCGGAACTTAGGAAAACAGCCGATACGATAACCGGGAGCACGATCCCGTAACGGTCAACAAATCTGCCGAGAATGTAGTTGCCGGCAGCAAATCCAAGCATGGTTGCGGTGTAGGGCAGGGCCGCATCGGCCCTGTCGATGCCGAAATCGTTCTGAACGGCGGGCAGCACGATAACGACAGCCCACATTCCGGCTCCGCCAAGAGTTCCAAGCAGAATACAGATCGCCAGCCGGAACCAGGCGTATGGCCCGTCCGGAGAATAGGTATCAGGGGTCGCTGAGCTGGTCACTGTAACAAGGGCTCCGGTGATGAAGTTCCGGGCTACCAGCTTTGCACAGCACAATCCAATTCAATTTGCTCATGAAATCGGTCAGAAATTTGAATGAATGGCTTGGGAGAGCTAGTCGTTGAGGCCGGTAAAGCGCTGCCAGAAAGACTGGCAGCGGCCTCGTTGCCAACGTATTGCGGAATGTCTTTCAAATTGCCAACAAGGGGCCTCCCGATCGGAAAGCCCCTTTCAGCCGGATCAGACTGTACTTTCGGACGCGGCCAAGGTTTCTTCGATAAAGCTCCGCAATGTTTTGGCGGGGCGACCGATAAGCTTTTCAAGGTCTCTTGAGGCAGTTTCAAGTTCGCCGGCCTCAGCGCCGCGATCCGCGTCAGCCAATGCTTTGGCAAGCCCATCCGGCAAGCCAGCCTGGACAAGCATTTCGGCGTAAGTCGTTTCGTCCAGATTGTTATACGCAATGGCGCGCCCGGACAGCCGGGAGAGCTCTTCGGCGAACTCGTGACGGGTGAATGCAGGTGTTCCACCAAGATCAAACGAACGTGTCGAGAGATCCGTGCCGGCAACCACTCTGGCAGCAGCTTCGGCATAGTCCTCCCGCCCGGCAGCAGAAAACTTGCCGTCACCACTCGCACCTGTGACGGCTCCGTGGGCAAGTGCCGCGGCAAGAGTGCCGGCGAAGTTTTCAAGATACCAGCCGTTGCGCAAGATGGCGTGAGCGATGCCGCTCTCTGCAAGCAGCTTTTCCGTTTCAATGTGTTCAGCACCCAAAATCAAACTGGATTTGGGGACGTTCAACAAGCTTGTATATGCAATGAAATGCACTCCAGCTGCCTTTGCAGCATCGATGATTGCAGCATGTTGAGGAACCCGTTTACCCACTTCGGATCCTGAAATCACCAGAAGACGTTCAACTCCCGAGAGTGCGGCGGCAAGACTGGCCGGATCGTCATAGTCTCCCCTCACTACCGAGACTTGGTCCGAGGCAAGGTCTTGTGCTTTCGCCGGTGTTCGAACCAACGCGCGAACTTGTTTGCTGGTTGGCCTTGTAAGATGTCTCAGGACAAGACGTCCCAATTGGCCATTAGCGCCCGTGACTGCGATCATTGTGTTTCTCCTTCAAACGATCGGTGTTGGTTCGGATGCCTTCCATGTAGACGCAGTGCTTACTTTTTGTTAGTACATACAAAAAGGTTAGTTTTGAAGCCGTTCAAACCGGGGCTAAGACTTGGAAAGAAACATGACAGACCAGTCAGATGGCGCACCTTTGGCGGATGCGGGAACGTCAAAACCCTTGTCAGCGATGCTGCGGCAAGGGGAGCTTTTCAATCAAAACTGCCCTTCGCGCGAAATCCTGAAACACCTGACAAGCCGCTGGGGTGTTTTGGTGCTGATTGCGCTGTTGGATCAGGAGCACCGGTTTTCCGAGCTCAGGCGCAAAGTGGGAGGCGTCAGCGAAAAGATGCTGGCGCAGACATTGCAGACGCTTGAAGCGGATGGTTTCGTCAACCGTTACTCCCATCCCGTCGTACCGCCGCATGTCGACTACAGCCTGACCCCTATCGGGCAAGAAGTGGCACTAAAAGTACGCGACTTTGCCGATTGGATAGAAGTGAATATCGGGCGCATTCTCGCAGCTCAACAAGATACTGCGTCATGAATTGATGGAGCAGGGGAGAGGCATCACCCGGGCTGACTTGGCGGGCACAAGGTGACATTCTCACCGGATTCCAGTTTGAACCCAACACAGCCTGAACCCGAGTTTTCCGCTGGTACAATGCGCTTAAGGACGGGTGCAGAAAGCTCTATTTTCTTGATTTCTTTCAGGTGTCCGTCTGTAAGACCCACGACGCGCAGCTGTCGCAGATTGTCAGAAGGCACGACCAGTTCCGGACGACTGTCTCCAGTCCAGGAAATGTCCGCGGAGAGGTCCTGACGCCGCGATCCGATCTTGTGGTTGGAAAAACCTGGGAGTGATGCAATCGGCATGAGTTCCTTGCCCCGCCATTCAAGCACATAGAGCGTTCCGCCGATATGGGGTGTCTCGACGTAGGCAATCTGTTTTGACCCAGTCCCGGCGTAATCTGCAATGCCGGCAATGTTCAGCCACCTGTTGCTGCGGCCGATCGGTTCGTTGCTGGCAAGCTCAACAAGTGCGCTGCCGCGAATTCCGAAAATCGCGATGCTGCCACCTGCGTCTTGAAACGACTTGATGGTGATGATCTCGGGGTGACCATCTCCGTCCAGGTCGACAATCCGGGGAGTACGGTCCTCGAAAACGTGCGACCTTGGAAGGATGAGAGAAAATTTCCGCCCATCCCGAAATGCGACGTGCAATGCCCCGGCTTCGATAGCGTCGCCCAAGATGTTGTGGCGATATCGATCGGTGGGGGCTCCATACCACGCTGCAACTGATTGGCCCTCAGGTGTCGTGTGAAGTGCGAATTCACCATCCGGCAATCCACGTTCGGGTCTTGTCTGTTGTCCGTTCCAGACGGTCTCGGGCAAGGCCGATACCGTGCTGGCACTCAATGGAGCAGTGACAAGTCCCACTGAAATCAGCACGAATGCGAAAGAAGCAATTAGTCGCTGCATCAAACTTAAACTCTCTTGTTGTTCATTCTGCTGCCGCTGTTCCAGCAACCGCAGTCGGTGTAGCAGCTGCCAGCAGGCAGTTTTGAGTTTCGGTGTCCATCGGAACCATCATCTCGATGGTCATGCCTTCAATGACTGCATCCTGAACCGATGCAAGTTGACCCAGCAAAGATGTCACACGAAGTCGGCTTCCATCCGGCCCCATGAACTCCACAGGTACAAAAACCGGGACATCTTCGCGAAAGGTTTCGTCCAGACCTTCGAGGATACCGCTGGCATGAGCCTCTTCAAGCAGATCTGCAAGTGCGGGATCCTCTGCAGCTTCACGGTAGAGCCTGGCGGCGAAGATCGGCGCTGCTTCCTCCCAATTTAGGATTCTTTCCCGAAAGGAGGATGACAGAAAGACCTTGAACAGATTGGCAGGCTGGTTCTGTAGGTCCGTCAGGCCACCCAGAAATAGTTTTCCAGGGTTGTTAAGGCGCAGGATGGTCCAGCGCTTGTCCAGGACAAAGGCCGGAAACGGCCAATTTGCAAGAAGACGGGTTTCAATGAGATCGAGTGCTTCCAAGACATCCGGCGAATCTTCTGCACGGCATTTGTAAGGGCTCGAAAAGCCGGCGGTTTCATAGAGGATCTGACTGCGTCCAACGGGCAGGGCAAGCTCTCGCTCGATCCGCTGGATCATATAGCGACTGGGCTGTGCGCGTCCGGTTTCAAGAAAAGAGACATGACGCTGCGTGGAGCCTATCCGTCCGGCAAATGCCTGCTGTGACAGACCACGTTCACGACGCAGGGATTTTAGTGAATTGCCGAAAGCCAGACTTTGCACATTCATTGATGAAACCGCCGGGTAGTGAGCGCCATAGTTCGGTTGATCCTGAATATTCCCTCCAAGGGAATTGCTGCGGATCGAAGAAAACTTAGGTTTGCCAAGGATCCCGCGCAACACACGAACTCTGGAGGTCGGAATGACGACATGGATCTTGGCTGTTCTCCTGCTTTACCTGGCACAGATCTATTTCAGTGCATTGTTTCTGCTGCCCTATGTCACCTTTTCGCAAATCGTTGGCGGTCGGGACGCAATGCCGGATCGCGGAAAATTTGCGCGCAGGGCGGATCGCGCCCTCGCCAACCTGAAGGAAAACCTGCCCTTTTTTCTGGTGCTTGGGGTTTTGTCGCTGATCGTTCCTGGGGCGAATATTGAGCAGGCGACTTTGGGGGCGAGCCTCTTTTTCTTCGCACGCCTCGCTTATGTACCCCTTTACGTCAGCGGTATCCCTTTTCTGAGGTCAATCGCCTATACCGCCGGACTTGCGGGCACTGTGATCATGGGGCTGGCAGTGGTCGGCTGACGAATGCCGGGCGCTAAAGGCGCCCGATTGCATTTACAGAAGGGAATTTGAAGGTGACTGACGGAACCTGTCAGCTGTTTTCAGTCTCTTCTTCGGAAACGGTCGAGGGCGGCCTGCCGCCATGGATGAAGTTCATGGCATGTCCATTCAGGCAGTATCTCAAACCTGTTGGAGGCGGGCCATCAGGGAAGACGTGACCGAGGTGAGCATCACATTGCGCACAACGGATTTCCGTTCGGACCATGCCGTGGGAGCGATCTTCAAGCTCACGAATTGCGTCTGTGTGAACGGCTTGGAAGAAGCTAGGCCATCCGCAACCGGCATCAAATTTGGTATCCGACATGAATAGCGGGGCATCGCAGCAAATGCAGTCGTACCGGCCGATCAGCTTGTTATCCCAATTAGGTCCGGTGAACGGGCGTTCCGTCCCGGATTGCCGCGTGACATAAAACTGTTCCGGCGTCAGCTGGTCCATCCATTCCGCGGTGGTTTTTCTCACCTTCGGTACATTCTGTCGCGTAGTACTGTCGCTCATTTCCCGTTTCCCACCGTTACCTTTGCCACGAAAATAGGGGCCGAACATGGCCTCGGCAAGTCATCTGCGGATTGCTAAGCGACACTATTTCGTTAGATAATTCATCACCGTCTTGACGCGGTTTCCGCCTTCTTGGCGAGCCTGGAAAACGCAGCTTTCGGCTGCGGCCAGAATGAATTCAGAATTCTCAGAAATTCCGGTCTGTTCGGGAACCGTACAAGCGGCGCCCACCGATGCGGTAACGATGCCATTGCCCGCCTTGTTGTCGGCATTTGGAATGCCAAGATCCTGGATCGCCTGATGGATATAGGCGCTGATCGTCTCAACACCCATCTCGTGTGTTCGTGGCAGGAGCAGGGAAAACTCAGACGTTGCGGTGCGCGCTGCGACATCGGCAGGCCTTCGAGCCGTCTCTTTCAGGGTTTTGGCGACTTGCGCCAGGCAAGTCTCGGCGGCGTTCGAACCATAGTGTTCCGCAATTGCGTCGAACCTGTCGAGAGAAACCTTGATGAGACTGGTGTGGGTCTGTTCGCGTAGCGCTATAGCCCATTCTCGCTTGAGACTGTCTTCAAATGCGCGACGGTTGAACAGTCCTGTCAGCGGGTCGGTCTGGGAAGCGGCCTCGAGTTGGCTTTCCAGTTCTTTCTGCCGGGCGATGTTTCTGAAATAAACGGCATAGGCTTCTGGTGCGCCGCTCTCATCCCGAAGAATGTGGCTGCTGACTTCCGTCCAGACAAGCGGACCGAAGGCAGTGCGGAGTTGCAGGTCGGCAAGAGGCAATGTGGCCGCAAATTCTGCGGTACCCGACAGGATCTGGTGGAGCAGTTCCGCATCACTGTTTGATGCTTCGACATAAACAAGGTCACGCAGTTGCTCAGAGAGCTTTTCGGTACTCCAGCCAAAAAGACGCTCAGCGGCGGGGGATATGAAAGTTGGGGTGCCGTCTGATGACAGGACAATCAGAGCATCGTTGCTGAGTTTTAATAGTGTTTCAAAGTCGAGGCTGGACGGTCGGATCATATCCGTTGCCGACGAAAGACCTTTGTTGTCGTCTAGCGTCATTGTTGCCTCGCTCAGAATTCTGGTGGCAATTTAAAACTGAACGGTATCCAGCCGTCGAAATCAAGTGGTCTGAAAAGTTTCTTGCGCGCTTCGGACTGGCGGATGGAGAATTGGCTCCGGTCATCGGCACCGGCCACTATGAATTCCCGTCTTGTGATCTGTAACTTTGGCTCAAGCAGCTGGTCTCTCAGGCTGGCACTTACGGTAGAACTACCAGCTTGATTGGCAGCCAAACTGAAAATGCGCCTCTAAACACGTGAAAATCGTATCAGGAGCGCTTGAAACACAGTATCGCTTGCCTAAGACATGTCATAACTCTTCCTGACCGCTATTATCTTGCGGAATGGGAATTGATTCGAAGTCATATGTCCCGCCGATTTAGTTTGTGACGAAAGATCACCATGACGCCAGCAGCGATCGACGACACCACACTTTACGCCGTTCTGGCGCCATTTGCGGCCGCCGTGGTTGCCCCGATCCTGACACGCTGGTTCAAACACAATGCCGCATGGCCGCTGGCAATTGTTCCGGGAATGATTTTTCTGCACTTTGCCGGGTTCATTGGGCCCGTTTCCGAAGGTCAGACCTTTGTCGCTTCGATGGCTTGGGCACCCAGCTACGGAGTGAATTTTTCGGTCTATGTTGACGGGTTGTCGACACTTTTCGCCCTGCTGATTTCCGGTATCGGAACATTCATAATCCTCTACGCGGGCGGCTATCTGAAAGGCCACCCTCAGCAGGGGCGTTTCTTTTCCTTCCTGTTCATGTTCATGGGCGCGATGCTCGGGCTGGTGCTGTGCAACAATCTGATTTCGTTGTTTATTTTCTGGGAGCTGACGTCAATCACATCGTTCCTCCTGATTGGGTTCGATCATTTGCGAGCGGCGTCCCGACGTGCGGCAGTTCAAGCGCTTGTGGTGACCGGCGGGGGCGGACTTGTGCTCCTGGCAGGCTTTATTTTGATCATCAATGCGACCGGCGAAATCGAGATGTCGGTGCTCTTGTCGTCCCCCGACATCATCAAGGACAGCGGTCTGTACGTCCCGATTTTCCTGCTGGTTCTCGGAGGGGCGTTTACCAAGTCGGCGCAGTTCCCGTTCCATTTCTGGCTACCCAATGCCATGGAAGCGCCGACACCGGTTTCGGCCTATCTGCACTCCGCCACAATGGTCAAGGCAGGTGTCTACCTGCTGATGCGGGTTCATCCATTGCTTGGAGATACCGCACTTTGGACGACGGTTCTGCCGCTCTTCGGCGGCATAACGCTTCTGGTTGGCACAATCCTGGCTGTCCGCATGACGGACCTGAAGCTGATGCTGGCCTATACGACCGTTGCCTCGCTCGGACTTCTCGTCATGTTGACTGGGACAAGCCACGAAAAAGCCCTTGAAGGAGCGGTGCTCTATCTGCTTGCGCATTCGCTGTTCAAAGGCGCGCTTTTCATGGTGGCCGGCACCATCGATCATGAAGCTGGAACGCGAGATATCACCAAACTTGGCGGGTTGCGCTCCGCGATGCCCATAACCTTTGTGGCGGCTTGTCTCGCGGCCCTTTCCATGGCCGGCTTGCCCCCGTTTATCGGCTTCATTGCAAAGGAAGTGCTTTACTACGGAACCTGGGGCTGGCTGGAACTGGGGCTACCGATCACTGTGACTGCCGTAATCGGCAATTCGCTAATGCTTGTGATTGCGGCTGCCGTTGCCATCAAGCCATTCTTTGGGCCAAAGGTCGACACCCCGAAACATGCTCATGAAGGGCCTATCCTTCTCTTCGCCGGACCTGTTTTCTTGTCTGTGACAGGTCTCGGATTGGCGTTGATTGCGCACACTACCGGCGTGCTGTTTGTTGGCCCGACCCTCTCGTCCCTGCTTGGTGAATTCAAAAGCATAGATCTTCACCTGTGGCCCACCAAGATCAACGCGCCGCTGATCCTGTCCGTGATAACGATAGGGCTCGGTATTGCCCTGTTCACACAGCTTGACCGTTTGCGCTCTTTCATCGCAAGTGTCCTTGCCGCGATCGGTTGGGGCCCCGACAAAGGATTTGACCAGTTCGTTTCGGGTATTGTTGGTCTCTCGGCGTGGATAACACGTCGCCTGCAAACCGGAAAAATGCACACTTACATGATGCTGACCTTCGGGTTCACGGCCTTGGCAGTGCTTTTGCCCGGATACCTAACCAACAGCTTGCCGGCCATGCCGAAAATGCCGGAGTATCGCTTCTACGAATGGGGCATTTTCTTCATCGCCATCCTTGGACTGATCGCGGTGCTGATAGCCAAGACACGCCTGACTGCAATCGTCTCGCTCGGCATCCAGGGCTTTGCAGTTGCATTGATCTTCATGATGTTTGGCGCACCCGATCTGTCATTTACCCAATTCATGGTGGAGACACTGTCCGTTGTCATCCTTGCTCTGGTCATGACGCGGCTCAATCTTTCACCGCGCGATCATCGCACGGCTCCGGCTGCTCTCGGTACGGGTGTTATCGCTGCCGCGGTGGGGCTGGGTCTGACGCTGACCTTGCTTGCCATCACCCAGCAGCCGTTCGACAGCCGGCTGTCCGAGTTCTTCACCGAGTACAGCCGTTCGATCGCGCATGGGCGCAACATCGTGAACGTGATCCTGGTGGATTTCCGCGGTGTTGATACGCTCGGAGAGATTGCTGTGGTGGTGCTTGCCGGGCTTTGTGTGCTTGCTCTGATCCGCGTACGAACCAAGCCAGAAGCAACGTCCGACGGGAGTGACCCGGATGTTGTGCCGACCCGGAAAGCGGAGGCACGATGATGCGCACGATTATTTTCCGCACCATTGCACCATACCTTGCCGCGCTCATGGTTCTGTTTTCGATCTTTGTGCTTCTGCGCGGCCACAACGAGCCGGGGGGCGGGTTCATCGGCGGGCTGATCGCAGCTTCCGCATTGGCGATCTACGGTATCGCTTGCGGTGTTGCTTCCGTGCGCAGGGCCATTGTGTTTCATCCGATGGGAGTGGCAGGTTTTGGTCTCTTTATCGGGGCATTGGCGGGAACCCTTTCGTTTTTCAAGAACCAGGCCTTCATGACCAGTCAATGGCTGATCTTCGATCTCTTTGGGGTTGAGATTCCCTTGTCCACACCGCTTGTCTTCGACATCGGCGTCTATCTGGTTGTCGTTGGCGCAATCGGTTCAATTGCCCTTGCTCTGGAAGAAAGGGAGACCGACTGATGGAGACCGGTGTTTCGATCCTGATTGGGCTGTTTTTTGCGGTGGCCGTTTATCTGATGCTGTCCAAGCAACTGGTGCGCATGTTGCTCGGTATTGCGATTTTGGGCAATGCGGTCAACATGCTCATTTTCACCAACGGACGGCTGACCCGCGAGGTTCCGCCCCTCATTCCGGAGCATCTCTATGTGCCGGAAATTGCCACTGCAAATCCGCTTCCGCAGGCACTCGTGCTGACCGCAATCGTTATTTCCTTTTCGTTCTTTGCATTCCTTCTGGTGCTGGCGTTTCGTGCCTACCAGGAACTGGATACGGATGAAGTGAACCGGATGCGTGTCGCCGAACCTGAAAATGATCAAACTCCGCCGCAAGGGTACTGAGCTTTATGGCTGGTTCATCCGTTTCCGTTGACTATTCAGAAGCCATGGCAACAGCGCCCGTAGCGTCGGGCGACTGGTTGGTGATCGCGCCGATCCTGATCACCATGCTGGGTGGCGCCGTTTGCCTGATGTTGCGCAAGAACACAGACATTCAGGCAAAGATGGGCATTGCGCTGCTTGGTTTGCTGGTGCTTGCATCGCTCGGGCTTTTGATAAGAGTGCTGGATCATGGGGTTATAACCATGGTCATGGGCAGCTGGCTGCCACCGTTCGGTATTGCGCTGACCGCCGATGCGTTGGGGGCGACACTGACGCTCATCGGTGCGATTGTCGCTTTTTGCGCAGGTGTTTATGGAGCGTCCACCGTTGACAGTACCGGCCGGCGTTACGGGTTTTATCCTTTCCTCTTGCTGTTGATGACTGGTGTCAGCGGCGCTTTCCTGACCGCTGACATATTCAACCTGTATGTCTGGTTTGAAGTTCTGCTGATTTCCTCATACGGACTTCTCATCCTCGGAAATGACCGGATCCAACTTGATGGTGCCGTCAAATACGGTGTTCTCAATCTTGTTGGCACAAACCTTTTCCTGATCGCGACAGGTCTGCTCTACGGGATCTTCGGCACGCTGAATATGGCCGATATCGCCATCAAGGTGGCGGAGCTGGAGAACCCGGCATCGGGTACTCTTGCGACGGTTGCAGCGCTCTACTTCCTTGCCTTTGCAATGAAGGCGGCCGCCTTTCCGGTCAACTTCTGGCTTCCGGCCTCGTACCACACGCCGAACATTGTGGTTTCGGCCGTCTTTGCCGGTCTTCTGACAAAGGTAGGGGTCTACGCGTTGATCCGCATTTTTGTGCTGATCCTGCCAGAGTCGCGCATCTTCATGTCGGATGTTATCGGATGGGTCGCGATTGTGACGCTTCTAACGGGTGCAATTGGAGCGCTTGCGCAAAGTGAGGTCCGCCGCTTGCTGGGCTATCTTGTGATCGCCGGGATCGGCTCCATGCTTGCCGGGGTTGCGGTTGGGTCTGTTCTGGCTGTCTCCGGAGCGATCTTTTACGCAGTCCATTCGATCATCGTCATGACGGCCCTATATATGGCATCGGGTATCATGAACCTCTTGGGAGGGTCTTATGATCTGCGCAAACTTGGCGGCCTCTACCAGAAAAACGTGGCCTTTGCGGGTGTGTTTCTTGTTCTTGTCTTTGCCGTTTCCGGGTTGCCGCCTTTTTCCGGCTTCTGGCCAAAAGTGATTTTGGTCGATGCTGCCTTCCAGGACGATAGGGTCTGGCTTGGCGCAGCAATCCTGATCAGTGGTTTCCTGACGACGCTCGCCATGGGCCGCGTTTGGATCTATGCATTCTGGCGTGGCGGGCCGGAAGGGACGCCTGATGGTCAAACCGCACAGTCGGTTGTCACCGATACGTCTCAGTTGACTGGCGCGGCTGTTTGGCTGCCGTTGGGAATTTTGACCGCGCTCATCATTTATTTCGGTTTGCAGCCCGAATGGATGCTGGAACTATCGACACAAGGCGCAAGTGGTGTCGTCGATCCGCTCGGCTATGTGCGCTCAGTCTTTGGAGGTGAGGGATGACTGGTCTCTTTCTCATAAACATCCTGCTCGCGCTTGCGTGGGGTGCCGTTTCGGGAAGCTTTTCTGAGATCAATCTGATCTTCGGATTCATCCTCGGGTTTGGCGCGCTCTATCTCATTCGCGAACAAGTTGGAACTGCCGGATATTTTGAAAAAATCGTCAAAGGGTTCGGCCTGGCTTTGTTGTTTGTATCGGAACTGGTTCTGTCCGCCTGGCGGGTCGCAACGATCGTATTGCGCCCGCGTATCGAATTGCAGCCCGGCATCATCGCATTGCCGCTGACAGTCGATCGCGATTTTGAAATCACAATGCTGGCGAACCTCATTACGCTGACGCCAGGCACCCTCTCTGTCGACGTTTCTGACGACAGGAAAGTGCTTTATGTTCACTGCATCGACGTTCCGGATCCACAGGCCACCATCGATGACATCAAAAATGGCTTCGAGCGCAAGATTCTGGAGGTGTTCAGATGAGCCCGCTTGAAAACTTCTCGTCGCAATTTTTAGGGGTCTCGGTGCACATCGCGCTGGTATTGCTGACAATTTCCTTCGTTGTGATTGTAATCCGTACGGTCAAGGGGCCAAGCCTGCCGGATCGTGTGGTCGCTCTGGACATGCTTGTCGCGGTCGGCATCGGCTTCATCGCTGCTATGGGTGTTTTGACGGGCTATTATCTTTATATCGACATTGCCATCACGCTTGGCCTCGTCGGATTTCTGGCAACTGTCGCCTTTGCGCGTTTCGTATTGAACCGAGGTCTGGCAGGTGATGAGACCATCATGGAAGAAGTCGAAGAGAGCATTGAGCGCAGGAAGGCAGGACGATGACTGCTGTTGTGGAAATTGTGACCGGGCTGATGCTGATCATCGGCGCATCGTTCGCTCTAGTCGCGTCAATTGGTCTTTTGCGCCTGAAAGACGTTTACATGCGTACTCATGCAGCCTCAAAAGCGGGGACGCTCGGCTCGGGCGTAATGCTGCTCGCGCTTGCAGTTGACGCTGGCGACCTGGCTGTTGTGACCCGTGCCATTGCCGGTGTTGTGTTCTTCTTGTTGACTGCCCCTATTTCTGCCCACTTGTTGGCCAAAGCTGCGTACGCGGCGGGATATCGCCCCTGTGCCGATACAAAAGTGGATGCATTGGCCGAAATCATGCGGCCAAAGGGATAAGTGTGTTTGTGTTGTGATATTAGCTGATCAAAGTCAGTGCACTCGACTATACTTTTGGACCATTGTGAAACTAGGTGCATAGGAATCGGTCAATATTTGTAGAATTTTATTTTTATTGCCTTTAGCCGACTTTTATTTGTTTTGTGGGGTTGTCTGATCAGGACTCCGGCGATATAAGGCGGTGACAATCACCTGCAAAGTAGAATCGTTCCCGATTTCTAAGTTCGTAAGTAACTGATATTCCCAAGACACTTACGTCGCTTTCTTTTGTAGGTTTATAACGCAGTAAAATTTGAAATCAGTAGAGAACGGGTGAAAAATGACTGATAGTCCGGTGGATGCAAATCTCATTGATCTTACAGCAGACATCGTATCGGCTTATGTGAGCAACAACACGGTTGCTTCCACAGATCTGCCGGGCCTGATCAACGAAGTATACGGTGCCTTGCAGAAAACTGCGACCGCGTCGAACGAACCAGAGCCCGAGCCGCTGAAGCCCGCAGTGCCGATCAAGAAGTCGGTGATGCCGGATTACATCATCTGCCTGGAAGATGGCAAGAAGTTCAAGTCTCTCAAGAGACACCTTCGCACCCACTACAACATGACCCCGGAAGAGTATCGGGAAAAGTGGGACCTTGGCGCCGACTACCCGATGGTTGCGCCGAATTATGCAGCTGCACGCTCAGAACTTGCAAAGAAAATGGGTCTTGGCCAGCAGCGCAAACGCTCTAAATAATTAGATCTGGCTTTCTGCCGATCAAAGTAGAGCTGCCCTTGTGGCAGCTCTTTTTTTGTCAATTCGGTTTTGAGGAAATAGATCAATCCGCAGATAGTGATCCCTAAGCGGCGGTAAGTGCCTGCTCTGCATCGGAACGGATGCGGCCAACCATTGATTTCAATCCGTTGGAGCGCTGCGGGGTCAAATGCTCTTGCAGCCCAAGCTGCGCAAAAACACCCTCGACATCCGTGTTCAGGATTTCCTGCGCGGTTTTGCCGTTAAAGAGTGCGGTTACCACCGCGACAAGCCCTTGCACAATCAACGCGTCGCTGTCGCCCCGGAAGGTCAAAACCGGCGTTCCTGCTTCATCTTTTTCAATTGCAGTGATGAGCCAGACCTGTGATACGCAGCCGCGAACCTTGAACCGGTCAGTGCGTTCAGCGTCGGTGAGCTCCGGAAGCTCCTTCCCCAGATCGATCAGATATTTGTAGCGGTCTTCCCAGTCGTCCAGAAAGTCGAAGGATTCCAGAATTTCGCTGAAACTTGTGGTCATGGCACCGGTCTTTGTTGGTCTTTCCCGTGTCATATAGCCTTTGTGACGGAAAGTACAAACCGGAGTCTTAGGCTGTGCCAATTGCTGTTGAATGATCTCGACTTGGCGCAAATGCATGATTGAAAATTGCAGAGCATGATCGGCAAAAAAGAAAAATCGCCGCAGATGAAATGGGCAGCTATTCATCTGCGGCGCAGCAGCACAGGGCTGCTGAAGTAAAGCCGTATTTGCGATGCCGATTGGAGAGGCATCGCTCAAGCGGGGGCAGTCAGCTGTTTTCGAGATTTAGTAAGCCAGGAGAATACGAAACAGCTATTCATTCAAGGTCAGGCGCCTGAGCGGGGCTTGGGACGCGGCACCGGCCCAATTTCTGTGTCCAGGCGCGTCAAGGCATCGAACACCGGTTGAGCTGTCGCAGTCGCCACTGCTGACTGCTGCTGTGTTTTTATACTCGTAGTGGTGGTCGAACCTGTAACGATGGGTTCCTGGCCAGGTTCATTCGCCATCTGCTGGTCCAGAAACTGGTAGACAATGCGCGCACCATCGCGCGCACGGCTTCCAATAGCCGAGAGAGCTTCGCCACCGGTTTCACACGCATCCGGATTTCGGCTGCAAAAGCTGCCGATGTCGGAAACGGTCGCCTGCGCCGCCAGATAGGCCGAAACAGGATTTACAGTCTCCACCGGCGTACTGTCTTCATCTGATCCGAGAGGAATCAGGACCAGCACCAAGGTGAGCCAGAAGGCTGTTCTCATCAAAAAGAACATGTCGCTACCCATAGTTTGTTCGATTTACACGTCATTTTTGCTGCCGACGTGCTTGTTATGAGGTCACCTTAGCAACGACTTGAGAATGTCCAGTTGAATCGGAAGGGGCAATTTTCATAAAATAAAACAGGCATTTAAGTCGACTTTTCTGAGAATTTGATTCAATTTTTATCTTTTCCGGCACAAGGTGCTGATTGCAGCGGTTTTTTCGAAAATTTTGGGCGATATGAATTCATCCTTTATCGTTCCTTAAGTGCTCCAGCCGACAATGGTCCTACAAGCGTTGCGGGTGATTAGGTCCGTGTCTGGTTTATGGTAGTAAAGAGTGCGTAACCTTCTGAATTTGCTGAATGTTTTTTGGGGGCATTGGACGACCCGTCTGGAAGGTATGATTCATCCCTCCGCGGCCACCGATGTTTTTTTGGCTCCCTTGCACCGATCTTTTCTCATCAGTGCCACAGTTGCAGGAACATCCGCTCTCGTTGTCCTGCCACTGCATCTGGCACTTGCTGGACCTCCCCACGTCGTTGTGACGTTGATGTTGTCCTGGTTGCTCAGCCAATGGCCGCTTGCTCTTTACTTGTCTCGTTCGGGAACGCTTGACCGGACGATCGGCTTGTCCGCCAGTTTGTTTGCCGGATTTGTCGCTGCCATCTGTGTTTTGACAGGCGGTAGCACATCATTTGCGTTTCTCTGGCTGCTCGTTCCGCCCGTTGAAGCCGCGTTTTCGACAAGCCGCAAAACAACGTATGCCGTGACCTTGCTTTGCGCGGGCTTGATGATTGCTGTCTCTGTTGCTCCTGGAACGCTGGCGGGAATTGCTCCATTGCCAGCTGGTGTCACGCTTCTGGCAGGTGTTGCGGCAATTTTGTATGTTGGACTGCTCGCAATCCGTATTTCGACGGACCGGAAGCATGCCAGGTCTTTGATGAAGGCCTCCGAGGGGCGGCGTCAGCTGATCAATCAGTCGGTGTCAGAGGTCTTTTGCGAACTGAAGCCCGACGGAGGGCTTTCAGTCATGGGCGGGCCGGTTAAAGAACTGCTTGGCATCACGTCAGGCTTCAATTCTGACAGCTGGCTGTTTTCCAGACTTCATGTAGCCGACAGGCCACTCTATCTGACCAAGCTTTCCGAGGCTCGTAACGATAGTGAGGTGGCATCGTTTGATGTTCGCTTGCGCGTCGGTGCCTCCAGTCCGGGAGAAACAGGGCAGGCGGAGTATCGCAAACTGTCGCTCAAACTGCGGCCTCCAATTCAGGAAGCAGATCTGAGCGTCGAGGGACAGGGCTCGCTTCTACTGAGCCTGCGCGCGGCGGACGAGATGCCGATTGAAGCACTTTCGCAAACTCTCCCCGAAGAGATGAATACCAGGCTCGAGCGTATTTCAGCGCAAATGCAAGAGACGGCTGGCCGGGGTGCTCGGACAGCCCTTGAAAATGTGTTGTCTCGCGCAGCGGACCTGGAAAACATCGATCTTGCATTCGACCAACGCCGAGTTGAAGACGCAGCAAGAGACATTAGGAGATCCGGTCAAGTCGGCCTTTCCTCACTGGCTGAACTCTCCGACCTGATAGTAGGGCAGCAAGGAGACCTCGAACCGGTCTTTGCCAAGACCGACATCGTTTCAGCATTGGAGTTCTGCCTTGAAAGGGTCGGACCGGCAGCAGATCGCCAGGGTGTGCAGATTGAAACCAGCTGTGGTCAAAACCTACCGCTTGTGTTTGTCGATGGAACGCTGGTGCGCAAGGCAATGTGTTTCGTGTTGCTGGATATGATTGCGACAAGTGGTTCTGGCGCAAAAATTCTGCTGGAGGCAAACTGCAGTCTTGCCGGGTTTGAGCTGCTGTTTTCCGTCAAGGACCGGAAATCGAGCCTGCAATGGAGCTCCGAAGGCAGCAAACCGGTCCTGACTTTTGCCGCAGACCTTCTTGAACGCACCAATGCCTGTCTGAAGGTTCAAACGATGCTGGGGCATGGCGAAAGTGTTTGCATTCGTCTGCCGGCCCGTACCGCGCCTTTCAAGGATGTTTCAACCGATGCTGATCAGGCCCAAACGCGGCCAATGGCCAAGACGGCTTAGGAGGCGGATATGGCTCGAAACGCAAAATCTGCAAAGCCTCGGAAGGCGTCGGAGTTGAAGGAAAACGATTCGATCATGGCAAGAGCCGGTCATGTCGCCCTGGACAACCCTGTTGCGGCAGGCGGGACAGTGGTCATGGGATTGACTGCATGTCTGATCGTGGCAAATGCTCTCGGTCTGCAACCGGGACGTCATCCGGCTCCATTCTTTGCGACACGGGACCTTCCGGACGACATGCAATTGCCGGAACCGGACGGCCGGACCGGTGATCTCAAGATCCAGGAGATTTCCACTCTGGTGCTTGATGTTCAAATTTCGTTGCGCAAGATCGGGCTCTATGAAGGCCCGTTGGACGGAATAAACGGCCCGGCGACAGAACGTGCAATCCGGTCCTATGAGCGTAAGGTGGGACAGGTTGAAACCGGACAGGCAAACGAAGCCCTTCTTGCACTTGTCCTCATGCATGGGGATACGCCGCTTGAAGCCCAGATACCCGTGCCACGGAAGAAACCTGGATTTTCCGGAACCCTTGCCAGCGCTCCTGAACTATCGACAGGTCCGGGAATCGACGCCGACCCGAAGTTGTTGAAGGTGCAAAAAGCGCTTTCCGACCTTGGCTATGGACCTCTCAAAGCCGACGGGCTCATGGGCCTCAACACCACAACGGCGATCAAGCGTTTCGAACTTGATCGTGGCTTGCCAATCACCGGAGAACCCGGGGCAAAAGTGATCGAACGGCTCGAAATGATTAGCGGACGCGCACTTGCCGGCTGATTTACCCGGGTGACAAATCTGCTAAGACAGGGAAGCTTCTTCACGATTGGATCCCGCTTATGCAGATGCGCGTTACCTCCGACTTCTTTGTCAGTGCTCTCGTTCGCCAGATCTTCGGAGAGGGGGCTTTGCGGCCGTCTCAAAGCGGGGAGCACCTGAAGCCGGTGCGGTCTTCATCTGTGTGGACCGCCTCGATGGCAGTTTTGACTTTTATGCGCCTGCACCGCAATCCATGTTCGATGAACGTCCAGAAACCAGGCTGTTTGAGCGGCGATTTGAAAAAACGGACCGCGAGACGATTGACGCCCGGCTTAAGAGTGAAGCGCGCATGGATCCGGACTACTGGCTGGTCGATATCGAAGCGCGAGAGGGAAAGGTTGAGTTGCCGCTGGCAGAGGAAGGTCAGAACGAGCCCAATCCGGCGGACAGCTTCTTTCGGATCTAGTTTCCGGAACTTTTTTGTTCCAAGCCATTTTCCAGGTTCGGCAATTCCTTTTGACCAACAGTTTGGCGTTTCTTGCCGGCCTCATAGAGAGCAGCGTGCCGGGGGTCACCGGTAATTTCTGACCGATCGCCCAGTGTCCACTGGCCAACCAGCACTTCCGAAGCGCCTGAACTGATTGTTTGATGCAATCGCAGCAGCAGGCGAATGGTCTCCAGGGAGGTAGCTTCACCGTACATGCGGATCAGTACGGTCGCCAACTGAGACTTGTTTGTTCCAAGGGCTTTCAAGGCGACTGCCAAGCCGTCCGCCTGATCGGTTTGCAGCAGAAGATCACAGGTGGCGAGGGGCAAGCCAAGTCCTTGTGAAAGCAAATCCGCAAAGCGCGATCTGTTCTGACTCAGTGCTTCTGTCACCAGAGCATCGCAAAGTTGAAGCCGTGCCGCGTCTGTGCGGATGTCTCGGGACCTTCGCGGTGCTTGAGCCTGACTGACGAGGCTGGTCATTTCAGCAGCGGCAATTGCCTTTGATTTCAGTTTCGTCGGCAGTTGCAAAAACTGCCCCATCAGACCATTGGGGTTCAGAGCGTCGTGGTGAGCCATTTCCGCACTCAGGTCTGCAACGATGTCCTGCCGGCTGTTCAGGACAGACTTTTGCCGCTGAGTGAGAAGAACGTCGCTCCGATCGAGCAGGATCCTGACAACACTCGAACCAGCGTTTTCGCATAAAGAGGTGACAATCGATTCGGGCAGCGAAGCACGGTTTGCGATTGCCTGTCTCAGTGTGTCGGGGCCTGAGACGGCGGTCTCATGAAGGAGATCCACAGAAAGGCGAGCACTGTAACGAAGCGCCGGATAGGCGGTCAGGTGGTCGTTGTGACGGGCCAGGTGCTGCAAAAGATCGTCTGGCGTTTCGGTGTGTGGCGCAAGTAGCGAGGCAATTCTTCGGCGGTCTTCCGAGCTTGTCGCAGATATCAGATTGCGAGCCAGTTCCGAAAAAATCTCTTGTTCTTCAATATCATGGTGACTTCTGGCAACAAAGAGTTCTGTCGCAGCAAGCAACACGCCACCGTCACAAGCAGAGCCTGCAATCGGTTTTCGGCCAAAAGAGGGAAACGGTTTAGTCTGATTGAAACGTTGGTTTTGGCGCATGACACCCGACTACAAAATACAAAAGTCCGGACGACCGGAAGAACTAGTGTCCTTCAAATTGCACGAAAAGCGTTAGCATCCTGTTAACCCTGACGGCTTCTTAATGAGACTGCAGGAAGTAATGCGTCGCCCGTTTGACCGTTGTCGGTCGGTAATACACCGGCTTTTGGCAACTGGAACCGAAGGAGGAGACGATGGGCACTTTGTTGGACTTCGCATCCGCGCACAGGCCCACTTCACGTGTGGGTCAGCGCTCCAATCAATGCAGCTCGGCACGCTGTGAGACATTTGGTGAGGTTATCCTCTTCCCAGGTGTCCGTTACGAGCGTCACGACCTTGATCTTGCCGCACGAATCACGACCATCGGTAAAGCGGCCGGACCAGCTGGTTCCGACAAGGACTGACGGTCCATGCCTCTCCAGCCGCAGTGATACCGAATTCTGGTTTCGTGGTTTGGAGAAACGCCCGATGGGCATTGGTGAAGCGGCTCAGTCCGGCTCCACGCCATCTTTGGCAAGGAGGCGAGGGACACAGCAAAAGGCCTTTATGGCCACCTTGCTGCTTGCGGCCATGCTTGCCGGATGCACGCGCCCGACCGGAGACTTTGATCGCGCCAGACCTTCGATTGTGCATGACGACCTGATGCCAGCGGTCGGCAACGAAGCCGCCAGGCTGCGAGGCGATCCGGTTTCCAAATTCAACTACACCAATGATGAAAAGCTGCTGCGCAAACGCGGCTGGACACTGATCCGGCCACCTTGGACCAAGGACTGGATCGGCGGTACCATGGTGGAGCTTTCCCGAACAAGAATTCTGCCTGAGACAGAAGGCCGTGTTCCGCCGGATCTCTATTTGATTTACCTGCGCTCCGACAAGTTTCAGTCTTCAGATGCCCGATATGACAAGATCGCATCTGATGCCAAGGGCGATGCGGAACTTGTGATGCCGTTCTGCGAAGTCGCCTTGAGAGTGCAAAAAGCCGACAATGAACGACTTCGGGTTCTGAAGAGCAAGCCAGTTACCACGGAAGAAACCTATGAGGGTGCCAAGGCGCGAGTGTGGGAAAACCGTGTCATGATCAAATGGGTTGGACAGGCGCTGCGTTACCGCATCATCGCCTACAAGAAAGCCCTCGACGGACTGGAGATCGAGACACCCACCCGGGATCGCGTCTGGAAAGTGAACAACGCCATTCGTGAACTGGAAGGGCAAGTCAGGATTGCGGAAAGCGGCTGCGACTTGAGCAAACGCCGTGCCCAGGATGAAACGGTGAAACGATCGCGGATCTTTACCGGATGGGGCACAGAGCGCGCTCCGGTACAAAAATAGCGCAGTCTTGTTTCCGTCCCTGTGCAGTGACCTTCTTGTAGGGTGCGAGGTCCGGTTCTCGACTTTCAAATGTCGCCATGACAGCCTGGCAAACAGCACGCCCAGTAGATGAGATAGCTGATCAAATCCCGGTACAATTCGCAGCCTTGAGAGCCTGGTCCACGTCCGTGGCCCGCGAACCGTGAGGCACATAGGCACGCAGGAGTGCGAACCCGCTGATGGGCTCTTCCGTTTCTATCACAATCAGGTCTTCAAGGTTTTCCGGTGGGTTCTCGCGCAAGATGGAAAGCTGTTCGGTGGTCAGGACCAGCATCGACAGACGTTCAGCGCCTGCTGTGCGGTTGTTGAGGCTGTAAACGGCTTCCCCGGCCGCGTTGAAAAGGCCAATCGACCAAAAGGAAACCGGGATGCTGGCGTCAAACAGAACCGGACCGTTGTCCAGCTGAAAGCGGCAGGTTGCGTGCTTCATGGCCGGATCCAGATCCGGCAAGGCTTCTTCGCCCGGTCGAATGTCAGGTAGCAGATTGAACTGGCGGTCAGGACCATAGGCGGCCACATTGTCGTAGGCACTGTGCTGCACATTGTGCGGAATGCTGAGCACCACGAGAATGTGGATGATCGCTGCCAGACAGAATATCGCCAGCAGCCCAACGGTGAGATTGAAGCGCGGGGAAAGCGTCACGGACACCCAGTCCTTTCGATCAGCGGCACGCTGACGCCATCCAGTGCGGCACCCGTGGTGACTGGTGCGTCATACAATCTGAGCACAAACCGCAGACCGTCACTGGCTTTTGCGGCGGCCGCGAGCGGCAGCCAGTTACCTGAGTGCGGATTGCGGGCAGCGGTTATCTGGAAAGACCCATCCTGAGCCCGCAACAGATCCGAACTCACGAGGTTTCCGCGACCCGGCAGGGTTTCAACCAAGTGTCCATTGCCGTCCAGCGCGGTCAATGTCCAAAGACGTGCTGAGGGTGTTTGTCCCGCAATCCTGTAGATACAGGTCGGGTCGAGTTGCTGTCCTGCGCTGTCTTCACGTGCCACAAGTGCGAGGCCTTCACCATTGGCGAGGGGAATGACGGCTCCTCGTGTGTAGATGGCAACAGAATAAGGGTCGGCGTCTGCCGTGCCGGCTTTGGGGTAGGCGTGCCAAGGCCCGATGGTCACCGCATTGAGGGGTTGTTCCCGCTCTATCAGCAAATAGGCCGTGCTGATGCCCAGAAGCGAGGCCAGAACCACGACCAACGCAATGGTCGCCAGTGTACGCACGGGATGGCTTCGATAGGGCCGGATCGCACGGGGCAGTTTTTCCCCGTACCAAGCGGACTCACTAAAAGAAGACCCGTCGGCCCGGCCTTGATCAGGGCCGCGTGTTGCGTGCGACAGGGACTGATCAGTCATTGAGCCGCCGCGACATCTGTGGGGTTGGAGTTTTCAGGCACTGCTGCCTTGGCGCTTTTTTGTTCCAGGAGCGTTCGCATGTCAGCGCCGATTTGCTCAAGAAGCTGCTGTGTGCGCCGCTTCAATACCCGCGGCTGAGAGGTGACGACTTGTGTTGCAGCAAGTTTTGCGGGCTGTGACCTGGCGAGCCGCGGCAGGTTTTCTGCTTCGACCCCGGGCATTCGGGCAAGTTCAATCCCTTTGTGGGCATAGTCGTTGTAAAGCTGCCAAGTCATAGCTGGCAGGCTGCCGCCCGTCACGCGCCGCGTGGACGAAAAGTCGTCATTTCCGTACCAGACAGCAGTTGCGAAATTGCCTGTATAGCCGACAAACCAGGCGTCGCGGTATGCGTTGGTGGTGCCCGTTTTGCCTGCGGCGACAACCCCATCGATCCTGGCTCTGCGGGCCGTGCCCGCTTCAACCACATTGACCAGGATATCGTTCATCTGATGAACCTTGTCCTCCGGTAGCACGCGGATGGTTTCCGGTTCGTCGCGTTCGCGCTGATAAAGAACGACACCGTCGCTGTTCTTGACTTCAAGGATTGCATAGGCAGGTGCCTTGAAGCCGCCATTGGCAAAGGTTGCGTAGGACGCGGCCATGTCGACGACGGAGACCTCAGATGAACCGATCGGTAACGAAATTGAGTTCTCGAGCTCGTGTGTCAGCCCCATGGCGTAAGCGGTTTCGATAATCTTCTCACGGCCGAAATCGAGCGACAACCGCACCGGAATGGTGTTGATCGATTTTGTCAGTGCCAGTTTCAGGCTGACCGGTCCCCTATAGCTTCTGTTGTAATTTTTGGGCGACCAGTTGCCGATCCAGACCGGGCGGTCCGGCACGATGCTGGTCGGCTCATAGCCGTTCATGAAGGCCGTCATATAGACGAAAGGCTTGAAGGATGACCCTGGTTGTCGCAGGGCGTTGACTGCTCTGTTGAACTGGCTCTCGCCATATGACCTGCCGCCAACCATGGCCACGACAGCGCCGTCTGGGATCATCGATACCAGGGCAGCTTCGCTGGCATCGCGCAGTTTGCCGTTTTCCCTGAGAATGGTTTCCACCGCGAGATCTGCCTGGCGTTGCAGGGCCGGGTCAAGAGTGGTGCGTACCGTCACGATGCGATCGCGAGCAAGCGCCGGATTACGACGCGCAAGCTTCTTGACCTCTTCCAGTGCCCAGTCGAGGAAATACTCCGGCAATTGGTCCTGTGAGCGATCGACAGCCAGAGCCGGGTTGCGCCTTGCACCGATCACCTGACCTTCGGTCAAAAGCGATGCCTGAACCATGTTGGTAAGAACTTCATTCGCGCGTGCTCGAGCCGCAGGCAGATTTATGTGAGGGGCGTATTTGCCGGGTGCCTTGTAAAGGCCAGCCAGCATCGCGCTTTCAGCAAGCGTCAGTTCCCGCACGTTCTTGTTAAAATAAAACTCGGCAGCTGCGGTTACGCCGAACACGCCACCGCCCATATAGGCCCGGTCAAGATAGAGTTTCAGAATTTCCTGCTTGGTAAGGTTCGCCTCGAGCCAGAGCGCCAGATAGGCTTCCTTGATCTTACGGCTCAGACTGCGCTCATTGGTCAGGAACAGGTTCTTGGCAAGCTGCTGTGTCAGTGTCGAGCCGCCCTGGACGACGCCGCCTGCACGGGCGTTTTCGACCATGGCTCTGAAGGTGCCGACAAAATCGATGCCGAAGTGGAAAAAGAAGCGCCGGTCTTCTGTCGATAGCGTTGCCTTGACGAGGGAATCTGGAATTTCCTCCAGGGGCACGCTGTCATTAAGCACGATCCCGCGGCGGCCAATTTCATTGCCGAAGCGATCCAGGAAGGTCACGGCAAAGTCGTCCGTTGTCTTCCAGTCTGCGTAGCGGGTTGCTTCGAAGGCCGGCTGCGCAAATGCCAGGACCACGATGAATCCTATCAAGCCGAAGGTCAACCCGTCGGATGAAAGCTCTGCCAGACCGCGCCAGATTCCCTTGGCGCGAAAGCGGCGCAAGAACGCATCATAGCCTTCAACCGTTCGCCGGACCGCGGCACCGCTGCGCCACAATGCGGTGTCGACGATGGCATCGATTGCAAGAAAAACCTGCGGATACGGTGACGCTTTCTCGGCGGCTTCGTAACTTCGGTTTCCTGTGGGTGCGGCTTGTCCGTCACGCGGCCCTGAATCTCCGGGTCAAACTGGTCATTTCAAATTACCGGTTTTTTGTCCTCGTGAAAACCGGTGATGGGCATGATGAAAGAATGCTCCGTTTTTATTGATCATTCATTGAAAAAGCTTGCGGATAAATACCACTAAAACCGCAATGCTTGCCGAGTGGAGGCTAGCATGTTAGGCGCACGCGGCCCCGGCAGTCGTCTGGGCAATGGGGCGGGAACCAAATGACATCCAATCGTGATCAGGGCAAATTGCCATTCTGGAAGACCAAGTCGCTTGAGGACATGAGCAAGCGCGAATGGGAATCTCTTTGCGATGGCTGCGCACGGTGCTGCCTGAACAAATTGGAAGACTGGGACACGGGCGACATTGTCTGGACCCGGGTTGCCTGTACCTTGCTTGATGGCGAGACCTGCCGTTGCAAGGACTACGAAAACCGAGCGGCGACTGTTCCCGATTGCATTCAATTGACACCGACTGAAGTCAAGACGCTCACCTGGCTGCCGCCCACTTGTGCCTATCGACTCGTTTCAGAAGGAGAGGACCTTTATTGGTGGCATCCCCTTGTTTCAGGCACTTCGGAGACGGTGCACGAGGCGGGTGTCTCTGCAAGGGGCCGCACTGTTCCGGAAGACGGCATGGCACTGGAAGACTATGAAAACCATGTGGTGACCTGGCCTGGTGATCTGCCGGCCTAATTCTCGGCACGCCTCAACTGCACCGAAGATCAAGCACCAAAACCAGTTCGCTCAGCTTTGAAGCAGGAATGCTTCAACGTGACGGCGAAGCCGCCCCTCCAGGGAAGCCAGGTCCGTAATCTGGTGACTTTTCAACAAGATCGCACCATGGATCATAAAAGCGATGAGTCCATCGGTCATTTCCTCCGGTGTCCTGTCGGTGCGCAGTTTCGGCTCCATGGTTGCTGTTTGCTGCCAGAGCTTCAGAAATGTCACCAGATCGGCATCAAGTGTGTCGAGAGTTTCAACAAACTCTGCCGCGCAATTTGGCTTGGTCACGCCAATATTGTCCAAAAACAATCGAAGAATGGTCGGGCTGTCCGTGATGACCGTGATCAGGGCCATGATGCGTTGCATCAGTAAACCGACCGGGTCCGAAATCTCTCGATCCGGTTCCTGTTCGTTTTTCTGCGCCGAGAGCGCTTTCAAGCGATCCAAAAGAACATGCGACAACAGGCCGTCCATATCGCCGAAGTGAGAGAAGACGGTACCCTTCGCGACACTTGCTTCTTGTGCAACAGCTTCTGCTGTTACCTGCTCCAGTCCATGTTTTTTGCTCAAATCCCGAGCGGCGTCCAGAACACGGGCCTTGGTTGCAATGCTGCGCTGTTGTGGTTTGCGTGTCATGAACCCTCAATAAAATGACCGCGGTCAAAAAATACCTTGACCTGTGAGTCTAGCGATGTCAAAAAATGACCACGGTCAATTTTTGTACAATTCACGTATCTCTCAATTGGATTTGGTCATGACACGAATTCTTGTATTGGACGGACACCCCGAGTTTGGGTCGTTTTGTGGTTCGCTCGCTGGTGCATATGCCAAAGAAGCAGAAGCAGGTGGGCATGAAATCCGGTTGAGGCACCTGTCCAAGATGACCTTCAATCCAGATCTGGGCACGTCAAATTTCGCAAAGACGCCGCCGCTTGAACCCGATCTTGAGGCAGTCTGGCAAGATATCGTCTGGTGCCAGCACATTGTGGTCGCGCATCCGCTGTGGTGGGGCAGTCATCCTGCGAAACTGAAGGGGCTGTTCGATCGGGTGTTGTTGCCCGGAAAGGCTTTTCAGTATGTCAAAGGCAAGGCTTTGCCGGAAAAGCTCTTGGCCGGGCGGACTTCGCAAGTGTTGGTGACCTCGGACACACCTAACTGGTTCTACCGTTGGGTCTATGGTTCAGGTTCCCGCAAACAGACGGAAAAACAAATTCTGGGCTTCTGCGGCTTGAAGCCCAAGGGTTATCATATGTTTTCCCAGATCAAGGGATCGAGAGATGAAAGCCGCGCGAAGATGATTGAACGTGCGGCCGGGCTCGGTCGCAAAGCTGCTTGACAACACCCTTACCGATCTACCGTCAAATTGTTATTGCGCCGATTTGCTTGATTTGAGTTCTGCCTCGGATTTGCGGCGTTCGTACTCATTAAAAAAGACAACATAGTACTGATAGATGTTGCCGACATAATCGACAGGCTGCCGGCCGATTTCAGAGGCAACGATCCACTCTACATTGCCGAACCACTTGTCCGGGTCGTAGCCCTGCATTTTGGCTTTCTCTCGCAACTTTGCGAAGCGGCTCGGTCCGGCGTTGTAGGCCGCCAGTGCAAAAAAGGTCTGGCTTGCCGGATCTGGTGCAAGTTTCGGAAAATAGGAATCTGCCAGATACCGTAGGTACTTGACGCCGGCATGCACGTTTTTTTCCGTGTCGGAAGCGATGCCGCGGATATTGATAGGGTTTCCTTCAGCGGTGGCGGGCTTGATCTGCATCAGGCCAACCGCACCCGCGCCGCTTCTTGCTGCCGGGTCGAATTTTGATTCCTGATAGCTCTGCGCAGCAATCAGCAACCAGTCGATTTCGTATTCCTTGCCATATTTCTGGAAAAAGGCGCGGAACCTGGCCAGCTTTTCATCATAGTCCGCTTTGCGCATTTCCTTAAGGTAAGTCGCTTCCTGCAAATACCGTTTGAAAATGATGTTTCCCAGCAATGTGCCTTTCTTGACGGTGGGAACAAAACCGTCGATTTCCTGCAGCAGGGCCGGGGCGTTCTTTCGAACAGCGATTGCGATTTCCCCATCCTTTCGGACGGCAGCCTCAGGATGAAGCTTGAGCCCATCCAGCACGTCGAGCCAGAGTTCTGCCTTGTGCCGGTCGACGATCACCATGGGAATGCCACCGGCAGCGACCATCTCCATCAGATCCTCGTCTTCCAAGCGCTCGTCCGCATAGACGAGGTCCATCGTTTTTTTGCCTTCACGGGCAAGTTTTCGGTTCAGCGCGTCGAGGCTTCGCGAATAGGAAGCCGACTTGCGGACATAGATTGTTTTCCCCGACAGTTCGTCGACTGAAAGGATGTCAGGGATGCTGTCAGCTGTGACCGGCACTTCTTCCACGCCCTTGAGAAGCGGAGCCGAAAAGGTGACAAGCTTTTCCCTGTCTTCAGTTATCGTCAGATTGCCAAGCGCAATATCACCGCGGGCATCGGACAGGTCCTTAAACAAGTTTGCCCGTTGTGTGGGGATCAGAACAATTTCGAAGTCCTTGAACTTGTCGCCATGGGCCGTTGCCAGGTGTTTTTCAAACTCGATCATCAGATCGGCCGAACTGCCGCGTCTCACACCCTTGTCGATAAAGAAGCCCGTTTTGGAGAACGGTACAAGTACACGCAGGTATCCCCGCTCAATAAGATCGTCAAAGTCGCCTTCGAAAGGTTGACGCAGAACTTCTTCCAGGTGTTCAGCGAGTTCCGTATCTGCGCTGTATCCCCGTTCTGAAAAGAAGAAAGCACTCGATACGGCGATGAATATAACCAAGAACGCATGTTTGTAGATGCGGACAAGTCTGCTGGACAGTTTCATTTGAAGCCCCGGTTTCAAAAACTGATCGCCAATTTAAGCCTCAAGTGTACCTCTCGATCAAGAAGACCTGCTCAACATCCGGGAGCGCTATCGTTTAAAGGTGAGATCAACCGTGCCGATTGTAATGCCCGCTTTCATCACCTTTGCGGTGTTGCGAACCGTGCGCCTGTCGGTCTGGGTCAGCGTATCGTCAAAGCGGAGTTTGATGGGGCCATTTTCCGTTTCAAGTTCGGCAATGTATGAAAACCGAAGTGACCCGTCTTCATTGGTGACGACATTGGTTGGGCTCAGCACATCGGCGCGTTGGCCAATATACCGGTCCTCAGAGACTTTCTGGAAAAACCAGGTTTTGGTATCGCGCTCACCGTCTTCGTAAACGAAGTCTTCGCGAAGGCGAAGAGTGAATGTTCGCGGGTTCCAGGTCCCGGTCAAATAGACCTTAAAGGGGCGATAGACGCCGGCAATCTTGCTTTCAAAAACACCTTCTCCGACCGTTTTGCCCCGGAAGAATTCTTCCAGAACCAGTGGTTTGGCGAGGACCGGAGCAGAGGTCGCTAGCAGTGAAACAAGAAAAACGAATACCAGTCTTTTCCAGCTTTGGATCATGTGTCGGCGCCTTGTGCTTGTTGCTGCTTGCACAATGTCCTACGGGCGCAAAGGTAAACTGGATTTGTAGGCTAGCCGCCAAAACGCTGTTGCCAGGTCGGGACCGGATCGTCTGAGGCCGGGGTCGCGTTGTAGATACCTCTTGCAATCGCACGGGCCAGACAGGATGCAGCTGCCGCACCGAGTTGCACCATATCTTCCAGGCCGTTTTCCAATCGCTGCTGCCCTGTCGACATTGCGAAAACCAAATCTCCGTCCAGAGGCGTATGCGCGGGCCAGAGCGCGCGCGCCAGTCCGTCATGCGCCATCACTGCGAGCCGTTTGGCTTCGCCCTTCGTGAGGATCGCGTCCGTTGCCACGGCCGCAATTGTCGTGTTGGCACCAGCCTTCAGGGCATCAAGTTTCGTTCGTACGGTCGTGCTGTCGTCCGGCATGGGGTGAGCCATTCCTTTGCCGCCGAACTCGTGACCGACTTCAAATGGAGCTGCCCAGAAATGGGGGCTGTCGCCAATGGTTGCGCGGCCAAGTGCATTCACCGCAACAATCGCACCAATGGTGACGCCATTGTCGAGTTTGTGCGAAGCCGATCCGAGTCCGCCCTTGAGATTGGCTGTCGTGGCACCAGTGCCCGCACCGACGGAGCCGAGAACGAAATCATACGAAATGTCGTCCAGTGCAGATCGGCCGAGATCTCTGTACGGCGCTGCCTGGCCCCAGCTCTTGTCGCCGCCATTTAACAGGTCAAACAGGATTGCCGTTGGTACGATCGGGACGCGAACCGGGCCGATTTCAAAGCCATATCCCAGCTCCGCGAGACGGCCCTGAACACCCGCACCTGCGTCCAGCCCGAACGCGGAGCCGCCCGCAAGAACGATCGCGTCGATCTTCTCGACAGTCTGTTCGGGTTCCAGCAATGCGATTTCCCGCGTTCCCGGAGCGCCACCGTGTATTGCGACCGACGTCACGGCCGGTTCGTCCGGCACCAGAACGGTTGCCCCGGATTTGAGTTCCTGGTCCGAAGCATTTCCAACTTTCAGACCCGGAACATCGGTGATCAGATTGCGCATGCCGGCCATTGGGAGACTGTCCCCGTGATATGATGGGTCAAAAAAGAGTTTGATCCCAATGATTTCAGGTGTCTAGGCTTTTGTAGCCTCTGCGTACATACAGAAGAGATTTACCGGGGTCGGTCATCCGCAGATCCGCAACTGTTCCGACGATAATCGAGTGTGTTCCCATTTCGGTTACCGAAAAAACTTCGCAGTCGACACTAAGACGCGCGCTGTCGAGGGCAGGACACCCGGTGGCAAGGTTGGTCCAGTCACCTCTGGCGAACCGATCCGGCATCTCCAGTTTGTCACGTCCTGCAAAGACGTCCGAGATGTGCTCGTGATCATCGCTAAGCGTGTTGAGGCAAAAGCATCTGTTCTTCAATAGAGCGCCATGGATGCGGGTCTGCCTGTTCAGGCAGATCAATATGCTGGGCGGTTCATCGCTGACTGAACAGGCGGCAGAAACGGTTGCTCCCATGCGCCCGCCTGCGCCATCCGTTGTTACGACGTGTACCGCGGCTGCGATACGGCTCATGGCTTCGCGAAAACTCTGCTTGTCCAGCGTGAGATCGGCCTGGTCGCTCATATCGGAGGAAGAAGGTGTAATGACGTCTCTCCTTGAGGCCATGGATTGGGAATCGAAACATATGGCCCTGGAGGTTAAAGTCTATGCTTCTTCAAAACCCCTGCCTAGAGCGTCAACCGCATTTCCTTTTCGCCAAATTGCCAATTCAGACCTCAGCGGGAGTGTCAAATTCAGCACCTCCCGATTGAGCTCCCTGCGTCATGGCGTTACGGATAGAATATTCAAAACCGGATCGTTGGGATGACACATGACTTATCAGCAGCTTGTTGCAAGCCTCGGAGTTGTTGCCTGTAGTCTAATTTCCAACCCATCTATTGCGGATGTAACCGTTGCAATCGCTGGTCCGATGGACGGACAGTTCGGGGCCTTTGGTGCACAGATGCAGGCAGGAGCAGCGCAGGCCGTTGCTGATATCAACGCAGCTGGCGGCGTTCGAGGGGAAAAGCTGGTGCTGGAAGTCGCTGATGACGGCTGCAACGATGAAAAAGCTGTCGCAGTCGCCAACCAGCTCATTGGTAAGGGCGCGGTTTTCGTGGCCGGTCATTTCTGTTTCGGCGCATCGATCGCAGCGAGTGCAGTCTATGCGGATGCGGGAATTATCCAAATCTCCCCGGCGACCACTTTACCGAGGTTTACCGACGGAGGGCCAGACACCGGCATTTTCAGGCTCGCGCCTCGTGACGATGCACAAGCCCTTGTTGCAGGCCAATTGCTGGCCTCAGAGTTTGCCTCCAGTCGCATTGCTATTCTTCATGACAAGACGGCCTATGGCAAAGGCCTGACCGATGCGGTGAAAGCCGTGATGAATGAACGTGGCGTGACGGAGAGCATTGCCCTGGGTTTCGATGCCGGCCAGGACAATTACCGCAATCTCGTTACCCAGCTGAGTTTGGAGAATGTCGATGTAGTCTATCTCGGTGGTTATCATCCCGAGGCCGGTCTGATCGGGCTCGAGATGGCCCGCCAGGGTCTTGATGCTCAGTTGATCGGTGGCGATGCCCTCATGACCGAAGAATTCTGGTCGGTCGCTGGTCCAGCTGGGGAAGGGACACTGCTTACCTATCCCGAAATACCAAGGGAGTTTGAGGCATCCAAAGATGTGGTCGCCGATCTGGAAGAAGCCGGTCTATCTGCAGATCGCTATGCCCTGACAACCTATGCGGCCCTTCAAGCCTGGGCACAGGCAATGGAACAGGCTGACAACCCGACGTTCGAGGCGGTTGCCGGCTCACTTGAAAATGGAGCGTTTGAGACCGTTCTGGGAACTGTCCGTTTTGATGAAAACGGCGACGCCAACGTGCCGGCCTATGTCTGGTATGAATGGCAAAACGGCGTTCCACAGCCCCGATCCAGATAGGCAGCGGGACAGATACCCCCACGCCCCAAAGGCTGATGTAGCTGCCGGCCTTTTTGGAACAAGCCGATTTCAAGCTGACTTCCTTGATTGGAACCATCAGACCAAATTCAAATTCCTGCATTGTCTTATGGATTAACCGGGTTTTGCACCTGAAGACCCCCAGCGCATGGCGGAGCCAAATTCAAGGCTGCCCGAATTTGAACACCACCATGAACCCAATCTGAACGCCACATTCAGCGCGAGTTCCGTGCCTGCATTCTACTTTCCGATTGTCTTCAAAACGCGGCGAGGCCGCACCGACGAGAGGAAGTCCAGATGTTTCGCAAAGTTGTTCTCAGCGCCACCGCAGCGGTTTTTCTTTCCACCGCAGTTCTGCCTGCCAACGCAAACGGCATCAATATCGAACAGTTTGGGTTCGGCCATGTTGCCGGCGGCAACCAGAATGGTTTCAACAACCTGATCGGCATTTTTCAAGACGGTCATGCCAACGAAACCATCAACAACCAGTTTGGCAATCACAACACCACTGCAATCGGCCAGACAGGGGCCCACAACTTCGCTGATACCTGGCAGAACGGCTTTGGCAACTCCGCTGGTGTTGGTCAGTTCGGCACAGACCATAACGCAGTGATGACGCAGGATGGGAACGGCAATATTGCCGCGGGTGTACAGGTTGGTCATGGCTGTGATGCATCCGTCAATCAGGCCGGTTCCGGTAATGTCGCGGCCTTCGTTCAGACCTGCCCGTAATGCCCGAATACTTCCCGACACTTTTGGTTGGCCGGTTGATCCGGCCGCCGAAAGAGCCAACAGGAGGACATCATGAAATCCAACCTTAAAGCCTTGAGCCTTGCAGCCCTGATTGCCGGTATTGGCGGTGTTCACTACGCAACTGACGCGTCGCAAGCATATGAAAATGCCAATCGCACAGCTTGCGGGATCGACACAGAGACTGGTGGAAACTCCGTAATGCTGACCGGCATCGCAACAGGTCTTCCCGGGGAAACCGGCCAGTATCGCTTGACCATAAGGGGTGGTGGTTCTGGAGGTACGACTTCCACCAGTCAGGGTGGCGCCTTTGAAATCGGGCCGGACGGCCGCGCTGAAACAGGCCGTGTCATGCTTGGCAATGACGGTGTCTACGATGCACGCTTTCAATACCAGATCGGCAGCGAGACCTTTGACTGCGAAACCCGCATCGGCGACCGCATCTGACATCCTTCAAATTCAGGAAATTTACTCATGACCCGCAACATTGTCCGTACTATCGCCGCAGCTGCTTTGTTCAGTGGTATCGCAGCAAGCCCTGTTCTTGCCGGGGGAGGCTTCTCCATCACACTTAATCCGCAAAATGGTGAGCAGCAGACACTAATGCGAGCTGGTCTTGTGGCCGCAGCGATTGCCAACGATCTGAGCAAACAGGGCGGAATCAAGCAGAATGGTATTGGCAATACGGCCGGTATTTTGCAAAACGGCTTCGGCAATCAGGGCATAGTTTTCCAGGAAGGAAACGGCCACAACGGATCTCTCAAACAGAACGGCAACAGCAATGCCTACGGTTTGTTTCAATTCGGTCGAAACACAAATGGCCACGTTGTTCAAAACGGGCATGGTCAGACAGGAACGACCTTCCAGTTCGGATGGTAACGGGACAAGACTTGAACCCGGCAAATGAAGAGGCACGCAGCTTTGCCAGCTAGCGTGCCTCTTTCATTGGATACGAGATGTCATCAACTGCGGCGACCAGTTCCCTTGATATTGAGGTTCACCCTGTCTGCGTAAATGGGAAGCCCGGCGTCCATTCCGTATAAGCTCCGAAAGAAAGCTCCTGAGACTTCGAAAGCAACCCGGCCCTTGGAGTTTGGATTGATCGTCACCGAAAGCGTCGTACGTTTTTGTTTGCCGCGCATGACCAGGACGCCATCAACTTCGGCAGTGTTCTGGCCGGTAATTCTGACACGGGTGCTTTGAAACTTTGCGATTGGGTGTTTGGCGACATCGAACATCGCCGAGCTTTTCAAGAAGCCGGTCACCTTGTTGTTATTGGTTGTCACGCTACTCAGGTCCACCGTCACCTCGACACGGCTTTTCTCAGGCCGTTTTTGATCGAGTACCATTTTCCCGGAGACCTTGGTGAAGGCGCCGGTTACGGGACCGCGACCGAGAACGCGGACGGAAAATCCGGTTTCAATTTGAGAAGGTGAGAGGGTGTAAGTTCCTGTAAGAGGCCCTGCATAGGCTGGAAGCGAGGCTGAAAGAAGACCGCCCGCACACGCGGCGACGGCAAGAAACTTGGCGGTTTTCCGCGCGAAATTTGAAATTGTCGAGTGTAGAAACGTCATCGATATTGTCCCTGTTCAGCTCATGGGTACGAGAGAGTTCGCGAGACCAGGCTCCGCGAGGTCCGACGGCAAATGGTTCCTCAGAGAACCACTCCATCAATCTAGTCATTTCCTACCGTTCGGTATTGTGCGCTAAGTCACTTGACTTTGAAGTCACAATGCAGCGACTGAATTGGCTGGTAGCGCGCGCAAAATCGGCCACAAAAGGCATTAACCTTTCGGTAAGAAAGTGGCGCGCGCGGTATTCTTCCAGCACTGATGACGCGGTATCTTCTCTGAAAACACGGGGTTGGTAATGCGTCGCACCTGTCTTTTCAGCTTTTTGCTTTCGGCCTTGGCTTTGGTCGTGATGTCGAACTCATCGCCTTTGAGTGCTGCAGAACTTGTCGGATTTTCCGATCACAGGTTCCAGCCTGGAACGATCGTCATCAAAAATTCCGAAAAGCGCCTCTACTTGGTGCTGCGGGGAAATCGGGCGATCCGCTACAAGGTGGCCGTTGGAAAAAGTAGGAAAGCCTGGACAGGGTTGGCACATATCACGGCCAAGTATGTCAAGCCGGACTGGTCGCCTTCTCCTGAAGTTCGCAGGGACTTTCCTCATCTGCCCGCTGTGATCAGGGGAGGGGCGTCAAACAATCCGATGGGTGTTGCGGCGATGACGCTCTCAAACGGAAATTACGCTATACATGGAACCAATCGCCCCGGTTCCATCGGGCGCGCGGTATCTTACGGCTGCATCCGCATGGCCAATCATGACATCCAGGATCTGTTCCAGCGGGTCGGGGTCAGGACACCTGTTGTGGCAGTGCAATAACCTCAGTTTTGCAGCGCTGGGACAGCTTGCCGCATTTAGTTTCAATTTATTGAATATAAGGTGACGTGCGGGTCTCCTCCGACCCAAGCAAAGATCCTGCCGACACCGACAGCCCCAAATTCGGTGTTGGCGGGATTCTCCTATCGGTGCTTCGGGTCCGATACATCTTGCGACACTTTCCCGGTTGCCACGACAAAATTCACAGACATCTCACCGCTAGTATTGCGTTCATGACATTTTCAAACGGACGCAAGGGCAGGCGGACATATGAAACGCATTCTGGACAGTCGTTATTTTCTTTGGGGTCTGCTGGCGCTGCCCTCGTTCCCCATGATCGCCACCCTTGCCGGTGGAGCGACATCAGAAGACGGGCGCGCCGCAACTGAATTTCTCTTGCATCCGACCGGCGAGTTTGCGGCCAGGTTCATGATTGTCGCAATGGTGATCACGCCGTTCAGGCTGCTCTTTCCGAAGTCCGGTTTCTGGTTCTGGATGGCGCGCAGACGCCGGTATTTTGGTGTCGCAGCTTTCGCCTATGCAGCCTTTCATACAGTGCTCTACCTGGTCGATATGGGATCGATCAAAGCTATCCTCGGCGACTTCTGGGCGCTGGGTATCTGGACGGGATGGCTGGCATTCTTCATCTTTTTGCCGCTCGCCGTAACCTCGAACGATACATCTGTTCGATGGCTCGGGCCAAAGTGGAAGCCTTTGCAAAGGTTTGTTTATCCCGCTGCAATTGCCACCCTTGTGCACTGGATGTTCGTTCACAACAATTTCGGTCCGGCTCTCGTGCATTTCATTCCGTTGGCAGTTCTTGAGGCGTACCGGGTTTACCGGCATTTGAAGCCAGGCACCGGTCCGAAAACTGCAACTGCTTGAAACTTCGCTGGCGCACCGCAGAGGACAAGAACATGAACTATACGCTACACGTAGCCTATTCGATGTTTACCGCACTGCTTTCCGCTCCCGCCGCTGCAACTGGCATGTTTGAGTGTGAGCCAACAGACAAGACTGCCTGGCTTTCCGAGGAACAAGTCACAGAGAAGCTTGCAAGCGATGGCTGGCAGGTTCGGCGTATGAAGGAAGACGGAGGCTGCTGGGAGGTCTATGGCACATCACCAGATGGCAAACGTGTCGAAGTTTACCTTCATCCTGTTTCCGGTGAGATCCTGTTGATCAATCAACGAGGCACAATCATCTACCGCAAGGAAGGCTGAATCTCGGGTTCAGCCTCACTCCTCCTGCGACGCCTCTTCCGGGAGATGTTTCGGCCACTTTGCATGCACTGCGTCCTGAAGCGAAATACCCCGGTCGCGACAGAACAACACAAGGTGAGCGAAAAGATCGGCTGCTTCAGAAGCCAGCGCTTCCTCAAGCTCAGCCTTGCTGGATCCGTTGGGGCGGGCCTTCCTTGAAAGCCTCAAATCCGCTGCTGCCAATTCGCCAAGCTCTTCCGTCATTTTCGCCAGATACCAAGCCTTGTCTCGCTCGATGCCAAAGCGATCAGCGTAGATGTCGGATACGGTGGCAATAGCCTTCTCCATTTCAGGTAAAGACTTGGACTTCAAAGTATTGCCTCCTTACGAAGCAAGCCAGTGTTTAGGATCCGTCCTGAGCGAACGATTGCCCTTTCCAGAAAGCGCCGAAACCAAATCGGCCACAGCGTCGAGCGAATGAACTGCACGAAACTCGTCGACATGTGGAAGCATTACACGGATGCCCTTGGCCTTTGCCTCAAAACCCTCATATCGAAGCAGCGGATTGAGCCAGACCAGTCGCCGGCACGATCGATGCAGTCGGTCTATTTCCCGTTCAAGATCCTCGTCCGTATCGCGTTCCAGCCCGTCCGTAATCAACAAGACCGTTGGCTTGCCTGAGAGCACACGACGGGACCAATGGCGGTTGAAGTCATGCAAGGCCGATGCGATCCGAGTCCCTCCAGACCAATCTTCAACACCGTCGGAACAGGCCTCCAGTGCTTCGTCGGGATCTTTCATGCGCAGTTGCCGCGTCACATTTGTCAGGCGTGTGCCGAACAGGAATGTGTGAACGTCCCGCCGCTCGGCCGTAATTCCATGCATGAAATGCAGCAAAAGCCGGGAGTACTGGCTCATGGAGCCGGAAATATCGCAAAGGGCAACCAAGGGTGGACGCTTTTCGGCTGGTTTGCGAAATTTCAAATCGATCATGTCGCCACCGGCCCGCATTGAAGCACGTAACGTGCGTCTAGGGTCGATCACGCCTTTTGCTGCCGGTCGCAGCCGTCTGAGCCGGATCTTGTCCTTCGGCATCGACATGGAGCGCAATGAGTGCTTGGCATCCTCTATTTCGGCTGCCGTCATCTGCGCAAAGTCTTTCTTTTGAAGAAGCTCCTTGCCGGAAACGGTAAATTTGGCATCCACCTCAATTTCCGGAACGGCTTGTTCTGCGGTTCTTTCCTTGGCGGCTTCAAAAGCCTGGGAAACTCTTGTCTGACCCGCTTTGGGTTTTTCCGGCTGACCGCGCGGCGGTGCCACGGGTGAGAGGATTGCGAGCATCTTTTCGATCAGGCCGCGGCTTTGCCAATAGATACGGAATGCCTCGTCAAACAGAACCTTGTGTTCGTGTTTGCGTACGAAGACGGCATGCAGGGTCCAATAGAGGTCGTCCCGGTTTTCAATTCCGGACACCTCAACCGCAGCGACCGCGTCAACCACGGAGGCAGGCCCAACAGGGACACCGGCTTTACGCAAGGTGCGGGCGAAATAGACGATATTGTCAGTGATTCTCGACCGGATATCGGGGCTTTCCATCTGGACCCTGCTTCCTAAAGCGCTGGCACGCTTTGCTGATGCGGGGCCTCTTTTCGGATCTCGTCAACCATCTGCCGGATCTTTGAACCTCTCACGCGTTCAATATCGTCCTGGTACTTCAAGAGTACTCCAAGCGTGTCTGAAGCAAGGTCGGGATCCAGCGCAATTTCATTTAGCTCCGACAAGGCGCTGGCCCAGTCGAGTGTTTCGGCAACACCAGGCTGCTTGAATAGATCTTCTTCGGTGCGCAGTTTTTGAACGAATGCAACAACTTCCAACGCCAATCGTTCCGCAGCTCCCGGTACTTTGCGCCGAACGATCTCAAGTTCCCGTTCAGCGTCGGGATAATCGACCCAGTGATACAGGCAACGCCTCTTGAGGGCGTCATGGATTTCTCTGGTCCGGTTGGTTGTGATGATGACAATCGGTGGTTCCGTTGCCTTCACGGTACCAAGTTCCGGAATGGAAACCTGATTGTCGGCCAGTACTTCGAGAAGAAAGGCTTCAAAGGCTTCGTCTGCGCGGTCGAGTTCGTCAATCAGAAAAACGGGGGCACCGGAAAGCGACGGTTCAAGTGCTTGCAAAACAGGGCGCTTGATCAAAAATCGTTCGTCGAAAATGGATTTGGACAACTCGCTGTGTTCCGCGTCACCGGCGGCTTCCGCAACCCGGATCTCCACCATCTGAGCTGGGTAATTCCATTCATAGACGGCAGAGGAAATGTCCAGTCCCTCATAACATTGAAGGCGGATGAGGTCGCGCCCAAGGGTGGTCGACAGAACCTTGGCAATCTCGGTTTTGCCCACACCGGCTTCGCCTTCCAGGAACAGCGGCCGCTTCATGCGAAGGGCAAGATGAAGCACCGTGGCCAGAGACCTGTCGGCTACATATCCCGCCTGGTCCATCAAATTAAGCGTTGCGTCAATGGAGTCGGGAAGGGGAGTCGGGCTCATAAATCCTCCGGCAAGCTGATCGATCCTCTGGTTATATATGTACTCGCCAGCGAAGAACATGCCCCGACCTTGTGCTTTAGTACCGGTCCTGACCATCAACAAGGATGCGTTTGTACGTCCGTCTCCTAATATAAATTCGTGTTCTCGGCCTCTATATATGACCGACTGATTCCAGGGAGTGAGACGACCATGCAGCGCTTGAAATCGTTTGTCCTGTCAGCCGTTCTTGTTGCTGCTGCCAGCTCGGGACATGCTTCGGACGGAGACTATCCGTCAGATCCTGTCAGTCTGGCGACCGGGCAAGAGTTGGCCGAAATTCACTGTGCTGCGTGTCATGCCGTTGGCAAGGATGACACAAGTGCCCAGCCTGGTGCACCGGCTTTCAGGTCACTTTCGTCGCTCTATCCGCTGGAAAGCCTGGAAGAGCCCCTTGCGGAGGGGATCGTTACTGCGCACGACAATATGCCGGAATTTGCCTTCGAACCGGATGACATCGACGCGTTTTTGGGCTACCTGACCTCGATCCAAAGCAATTGACACCGACCTGAATTCAGCCAGAGATGATTTGTTAGCAGTCACATCTTCTTGCTGCTAAAATACTGTTTATAAACAAGAATTATTCTTTGGTCGGATTTGGTTGGACGAGAATCCGTGACACTCTTTCCTTGCAGTGAAGAAAGGATTGGCATGGACACCAGCTCTGACTTTGAAAAACGGCTCAACGGCTACGGACTGTTGACGGCGGAGATCCTCTACAGGATCCCTGATCACCCGAAGCTTCTGCAAAGCTTTCTCTGGCAGACCGAAGATCTGGCTCCAAAATTCCCCGAACTCAACCGGTTCTTGAAATTCTGGGAAGATGAAATAGAGGGCCGAATTCATTCCGTTCGTGTTGCGCACCAAAACTTGATCGTACCGGTCGATTTCCGGTATGCCGGGGGAGAATTCGTCGTTCACTGATTAGATGGCGATTGAAGCTACTTGCGTGCGAGAAGGCCCAGGCCATGGCCGTCGCGCATAATGGTTTGCGACTGCGGTGTGAAGTCGGAACCGTCGTCCTCGTGAAGAACGAAGCCGGGCAAAAGCTGCAAGGAGGCCTTGCTGGCCCTTACGGCGCGCACAAGGATCCTGGTGGCCGGTGCTTCCTGGCGCGGTCTCAGCGGAATCACATCGATGGAACCAAAGCGGCCCTTGAGCACACCAAGAAGCTCTTGAAGACCGTCCGCCCGAAAGATGACCGTCAGGCTGCCGCCATCTCTGACGATGTCGGCGGCCGTCTTCGCCCAGGGTTCCAGGCCTCGCTCATCGAGCATGTGCGCACCGGCCCTGGCCGTGTTCGGAGATGCTCGAAACCGATCGGCTTCATAGTAAGGCGGGTTCATGATCACATGATCGGCCATCGACGGCTTGAGGCCTGCCGCGTGACGCAAACTTCCTTTCGCCGTAATGTCTGCCTCCAGCAGGGTCAACCTATCGGCAAACCCTGCATTGGCCGGGTCCATGAGCCCCTGTCGTACCAGAGGCAGGATGGCGGCATCCAGCTCCACCAATGTAACATCGATGTCAGACAGTCTTGCAGCCGCGCAGAAACCTGCTGTTCCAACGCCTGCTCCAAGGTCGACAATGTGCCCTTTTGTGGCGTCGGGTAGAGCTGCTGCGAGGTAGACCGCATCGAGGCCGGCCCGATGACGGCCGCGGCGCGGCTGATGCACATGGACTTTACCGCCCAAAAATGCGTCCCGCGTTGTTTCTTTCTGATCTAGCGAGGCGTGCGGTATCGACATGTCAGGACGATCCGGTCTCCGGCGGGAGTTCATGTTCCAGGCCGGCATCACGCACCAGCATGCGGGCTTTGCCGATCTGATCGCTATCCACCAGTACGCGTCGGGGGATCATGGCCAACGACCCCTCAAGAATGCTCATGTTGCCATCTGCGACAAAATGCTTGATGCCGGCTTCTTCCAGTATCGATTCAAGAAAGGAAATGAGCACGGGATCGTTAGTTCTGATAAGTTCTTCCATATGTTATCCGGCGTTAGCAGCAAAGCTCCTGAGAGTGCCTTTGTGCACTATTGTCCGCTGGAGTACAGCAAAACCTGCTGATTGCGGCATTTCAACAGTTTGTCATCGGATTGGCGTCTTGCCCCGGACGCAATCGCACCATATTGTCCGCTCAAATATTCAGGGGAGTGCCGTTAGTGGCCGTTGTCGCAACCTATTCTGACAATCAACTGCGTCGTGCGAGCATACAGGGGCTTGTTGATCTCGTCGCGCCCGGCATGGGCCAGGTCAATGAATTGATTCTGTCCAAGGCCGGGTCCAATGTCGAGCTGATTCCAGAGATTGCAAAACATCTCATTTCATCTGGTGGTAAACGTTTGCGCCCGATGCTGACACTCGCCTGCGCTGAAATGTTCGGCTACGAAGGCGATGGTCACGTGACTTTGGCAGCCAGTGTGGAATTCATGCACACGGCGACATTGCTGCATGACGATGTCGTTGACGAGAGCGATATGCGTCGCGGAAAGCTTGCTGCCCGCAAGCTCTGGGGTAACCAGGCGAGTGTTCTCGTCGGAGATTACCTGCTGGGTCAGGCGTTCAAGATGATGGTCGATGTGGGGTCGCTCGAAGCGCTTCGCATTCTGTCCACCGCGTCCGCAGTGATTGCGGAAGGGGAAGTTCTGCAGTTGGGTGCCGCCAAGAACATCGCCACAACCGAGCAGGACTATCTTCGGGTTATTGAAGCAAAGACGGCTGCACTGTTTGCCGCCGCTGCCGAAGTCGGTCCAGTGATTGCCGATCAGAATGAGAGCATGAAGCTTGCCGCTCGAACCTACGGCATGGAATTGGGCTATGCCTTCCAGCTGGTTGACGACGCACTCGACTACGGAGGATCGTCTGCAGACCTTGGCAAGGACGTTGGCGATGATTTCAGGGAAGGCAAGATTACATTGCCGGTTGTCCTGGCAATTGCCCGCGGCAACGATGCCGACCGTGTCTTTTGGAAGCGTTGTCTGGAAGGTGAGGACGTCGTTGACGGCGATCTTGAAGAAGCCATCGGACTTTTGAAAAAATATGACGCTCTGAGCGAAACCGTCGAGCGCGCGAGAACCTACGGCGATAATGCGCTCAAGGCATTGGAAGCATTGCCGGGCGGGGCGCATAATGATGCGCTGGCTGATGCAGTGGCATTCTGCATATCTCGTGTGAGCTAGTTTCAGATCGATAATTACAAAATTTCAGCCGGTTACGGTTTTTTCTTAATGTGATTTGATCACTTATTTCAACGGACCCGACGCGATCCACCAGTCTGGGTGCGCTGAACGCAAGCTTCGTTCGATCTCGACGGCATTGCGTGCTTCGCACAAACCGAAACATGTTGCGCCGGAGCCGGACATTCGCGCGAATTCGATCAGCTCATTGCCGTCCAGCGCACGCAACACATCACCGATATCAGGACAGAGAGTGATCGCTGCATCCTGCATGTCGTTTCGGCAAACCGATAAATACGAAGTCAGTTCTCCGAGCGTTTCGAATTTCTCAGGCATGATCGGCATTGCGGCATTGTCGTGTTCTGTCATGGTCTTGAAGACTTCGGGTGTCGAAACAGTTTTCTTTGGATTGGCCAGCACAATCGCACAGTTCGGCAATGAAGGCCCCTGTGAAAGGACATCGCCGATCCCCCGCATAATCTGGGGTTCGGGAAAGAGGCACACAGGTACATCTGCGCCGAGCGACAACGCAAGGCCTTGCATTGTCTCTTCGTTCAGATAGACCCCTGAAAAGTCCTCCAACAAGCGCAATGTGGTCGCGGCGTCACTCGAACCGCCTCCAATTCCCGACGCGACGGGGAGGCGCTTGGTGAGCGTAAGACGCACTGCGGGGACCGGAATCGACGCCTTTTCGGCAAAGCCCTTTACCGCTTTCAGGATGAGATTGTTGTCCGAAGACCCCTCAAGTTCACGCGAAAAAGGACCGTCCAAAACCAGATTGAGACGGTCATCGGCTTCGAGTGCAATGCGGTCGCCGATTTGGGGAAACACAGCGAACGAATGAAGGAGATGATACCCGTCTTCACGTTGCCCGGTAATGTGGAGGGCCAGATTTACCTTGGCCCGAGCCAGTCCTGCACGGGGCATCGACGCTGAGCCGAGGGTCATTGAAACCTCCGGTCAGCCGCCGTTGTTTTTCGTTTCCGCATTGGCAGCGTCGGTCACCGGAACGTCCTTCAAACCATTGGCGATCTTGTCGAGGATCTTGGGCAGCTCATCTTCTTCAGGCCCAAGGTCCCGGGCATGGTTCCACTGGAACCGGGCTTCATTGCGCCGGCCAACCATCCAATAGGCGTCACCAAGATGGTCGTTGATCACGGGATCCGCCGGGCGGAGTTCAATCGCACGCTCCAGTTCCTTCACGGCCTCTTCATAGCGACCGAGACGGAAATAGACCCAGCCAAGGCTGTCAACGATATAGCCGTCGGTTGGCCGCAGCTCGACCGCCGTCTTGATCATATCGAGCGCTTCGTCGAGCTTCAGACCCTGGTCGACCAGCGAATATCCGAGGTAGTTGAGAACCAGAGGCTGGTTTTCATTCAACTCAAGTGCCTTGCGGAAATCTGCTTCTGCAAGGTCCCATTTGTCCAGTCTTTCGCGTGCGATGCCGCGGAAATATAGAATGATCCAATGCCGGTCTTCCAGTTCGGCAATCGTATCAAGTCCCTGGGTATATGTGGTTTCGGCTTCGTCATAGATCTCGTGAGACCGCAGAATATTGCCGAGCGCAATGACCGCCTCAAGATCAGACGGGTCTTGTTCAATGAGAACTTCCAGATGGGAGCGTGCTTCGTCCAGCTTGTCCAGGGCGTTGAAATTCATGCCGACCTGAATTTCCGCTTCTCGTTTCAGAACGCTGTCTTCGGGCACCATCATCAAGGCTTTGATTGCGCGTTCGGGCTGTTCCATCCGTTCAAAAACACTGCCGAGCGCAATAGCCGCAAATTCTGCCTTTGGGTCCAGGTGGAGTGCGAGCTGCAGATAGGATGTCGACAGTTCCTCGCCGCCATCCCGGCCAATGACAGCGCCAAGGCCGTAAAGAATTTCTGCCATGCCCTGGGAGGGATCCGTCACCATGGGCGGAATGACTTCGCCGCTCATCAGGGTTTCGCGGGTGTCCACCAGTTTTGGATGGCCTCGGAACTGCTGGTCGTATTGGTCGAGAACCTCGAGCGCTTCTTTTTGACGCCCGTTGGCGGCAAGGATCCTCGCATATGCATCGATGACGCGAATTGCGCCCTGATCGATTGCGTAGGCTCCTTCAATGGCTTCGAGCGCATCTGCATTCCTGCCAGCTGCAAACAGCAGGTGTGCCTTATGCGTTGCCTTGAAAACTTCGAACCACTCCGGACCACTGAGTTCGTCGATGGTTTCAACGGCTTCGTCGACTTTGCCGTTGCCGTAAAGCGCCCAAGCACGCGATATGCCGATAGAAAGTTGCGCAAGCGGACCGTTCCGGCCTTTGGACAAGGCAATATCCGCATTTGTATAACTGCCATCGATCAGTCTCTGCGCGCCGATGGCAAGCTGTGCGAGGAAATTTTCCAGACCGGCCTTCTCAAGTTCTTCCGCAAAATCAACGGCCTGTTCGACATCTCCGTTTGCCAGCTTCAGAAGGAAAGTCCGCTCCAGCAGCATTGTGTTGTTGGGATCAGCGGCGAGAGTTTCCTCATAAAATGCGGCAGCTTGAGCATAGTCCTTGTCAAACCCGGCCAGACGTCCGGAAAGGTAGCTTCCGGAGAGATTGAAGGGCAGGCCTGTTGGCGTGCCGTAAATCTCTGGTTCGGCTGTGGTCTCCGCCATTGCGGCTGCCGGCAATAGGGCGATTGCACTGACCAGCGCAAGGAGCCTCCGTTTAAGGGGCTTTCGGTCCACATTGGCAACGGCACCGGTCGCTTGGGTCATACTTCGTCGAACTCCATCTTCACCGACAGTTAGGAATCTTGCTTATTGCCTTTGACAATGGCGTCTTTAAGGCTATGCGGCAAGGCAGACGGATAACTTTCTGACGGTTTAAATCCATTTGAATTTGCACATCGTCGGAAAGCTTGGGCCCAATGGGCGATAGAGCCCGGATTCCGGGAGAAAGGGCTTGAAGCCAATCCTTTGCCGTTGCAGGTATGTGCAGTGCAATATGACGGAGGCGTTTGTCGCCGGCATCGGTTAGGAGAGTGAATATGGCCAAGTGGGTCTATAGCTTTGGCAATGGGGAAGCAGAAGGCGCAGCCGAAATGCGCAACCTGCTTGGTGGCAAAGGTGCGAACCTTGCTGAAATGAGCAGCCTTGGTCTGCCCGTTCCTCCCGGCTTCACGATCACCACTGAAGTCTGCACTTGGTATTATGATCACGACAAATCCTATCCCGATGAGTTGAGTGCTCAGTTGTTTGAGGCCGTTGATAAAGTCGGTGTGGCAACGGGCAGGAATTTTGGGGATACGGAACGACCGCTGCTGTTGTCGGTGAGATCCGGAGCCAGGGTGTCCATGCCTGGCATGATGGACACGGTCCTCAATCTGGGCCTCAATGACGAGACTGTCGAAGCACTTGCAAAAGAGGCAGATGACCGCCGCTTTGCCTATGACAGCTATCGTCGTTTCATCCAGATGTATTCGGACGTGGTGCTTGGGTTGGACCACCACGAATTTGAAGAAATTCTCGAAACTCACAAGGAACAGAACGAACTTGAACTCGACACGGATGTCGATGCTGACGGTTGGTTGTCGATTATTGCAAAATACAAGGACCTTGTTGAAGAGGAACTCGGCAAACCGTTCCCTCAAGACCCACGCGAGCAATTGTGGGGCGCTGTCGGGGCTGTTTTCAGCTCATGGATGGTGCCGCGCGCCGTGACCTATCGTCGGCTGCATGACCTGCCGGCGTCGTGGGGCACGGCGGTGAACGTACAGGCCATGGTCTTCGGGAACATGGGGGAGGGGTCGGCAACCGGTGTCGCCTTTACCCGCAACCCCTCCACTGGTGAAAAGGCGCTTTACGGCGAGTTCCTGGTCAATGCTCAGGGTGAAGATGTTGTCGCCGGTATCAGGACACCGCAGGACATTACTGAGAAGGCCAGGATTGAAGCAGGATCTTCCAATCCGTCACTCGAAATGCTGATGCCTGAGGCATTTGCAGAGTTCCAGTCCTATTGCGACCGGCTTGAGGCGCATTACAAAGACATGCAGGATCTGGAGTTCACCATCGAGAAGGGTAAGCTCTGGATGTTGCAGACCCGGAACGGCAAGCGCACAGCAAAGGCGGCCCTGAAAATTGCCGTTGACCTGGTCGAAGAGGGTGTTTTGAGCGAAGTAGAGGCGATTGGACGGGTAGAACCTGGTGCCCTTGATCAGCTGCTTCATCCTACCATCGATCCGGATGCGGAGCGCGATATAGTCACCACCGGTCTGCCTGCCTCGCCAGGAGCGGCTTCCGGAGCAATCGTCTTCACCTCAGACGAGGCGGAAAAAGCAAAGGGAGATGGCCGAAAGGTCATTCTTGTGCGTGTCGAAACCAGCCCTGAAGACATTCACGGCATGCATGCGGCGGAGGGCATTCTCACAAGCCGTGGCGGCATGACAAGTCACGCGGCGGTCGTGGCGCGCGGAATGGGTAAGCCCTGTGTCGCTGGTGCCGGGGCTCTGAGGATTGACTATCGAAACGGTGTCATCAATTGCGCCGGACGCCAACTGAAAGAAGGCGACACGATCACAATCGATGGCGCGACCGGGCAGGTGCTTTCCGGCGAAGTCAAGATGCTTCAGCCAACGCTTTCAGGTGATTTCGGCATATTGATGGGCTGGGCAGACCGGGGCCGCCGCATGAAGGTGCGCACCAATGCAGAAACGCCTCAGGATGCCAAGGTCGCCCGCGATTTCGGTGCTGAGGGTATCGGGCTCTGCCGCACCGAGCATATGTTCTTCGAAGGTGAGCGCATTGTCTCGGTGCGTGAGATGATCCTGGCCGGGTCAGAGGATGGGCGCAGAGCCGCGCTCGCCAAGCTATTGCCAATGCAGCGGAAGGACTTTGCCGATCTCTTTGAGATCATGCATGGGTTGCCCGTGACAATACGATTGCTTGACCCACCTTTGCATGAGTTCTTGCCGAAATCCGATGAGGAACTGGCGGAAGTCGCGAAAGCTATGGGTGCCGATCCGGAGTTGTTGCGTGATCGCGCATTGGCTCTGGAAGAATTCAATCCGATGCTCGGCCATCGCGGCTGCCGTCTTCTGGTGTCATATCCTGAAATAGCAGAAATGCAGGCACGCGCGATCTTTGAAGCCGCCGTTCTTGCCGCCAAGGAAACCGGTGCACCGGTGGTGCCTGAAATCATGGTGCCGCTGGTCGGGGTCAAGGCAGAGCTGGACCTCGTCAAAGGCCGGATAGACGCCATGGCGAAGGCCGTCATGGAAGAAACGGGTTCTGAACTTACCTACCATGTCGGTACAATGATCGAGCTGCCGCGCGCAGCCTTGCGTGCCGCTGAAATTGCTCAATCAGCGGAGTTCTTTTCATTCGGGACCAACGACCTGACACAGACAACGTTCGGGATTTCCCGAGATGATGCTGCGTCGTTCCTTGGCACCTATCAGGCAAAAGGCATTCTGGAACAGGATCCATTCGTCTCCCTCGACCAGGAGGGGGTGGGCGAACTGATTTCGATTGCAACAGAGCGCGGTCGTGCAACCCGACCCGAAATCAAGCTTGGTATCTGCGGTGAGCACGGCGGCGATCCAGCCTCAATCGACTTCTGCGAAGGAGTTGGACTTGAATATGTGTCGTGCTCTCCCTTCCGTGTGCCGATCGCCCGGCTCGCGGCCGCACAATCGGCGCTTAAAAAGCAATCGTCGGACTGAATGCGACAGTTCCGCTTGCATGATACGGGGTGAGGAAAAGGTGAGTGTGCCGTTTCCCACATTGGATCAGTTGCGCAAGGGTGGCAAACGCACCCTTGCGCGCATGCTGACACGCCTTGAAACCGGCGCAGGTGAGCAGGAGACCGCAATCTTTCTGGACAGCGTCTGTTCGGAGCCCATTGCACAGGTAATCGGCCTCACAGGCCCTCCTGGTGTCGGAAAGTCGAGCCTCACAGACGCCTTGATCACGTCCTATCGGGAGGAGGGATTGCGCGTTGCCGTTCTGGCCATTGATCCGTCCTCGATTTTGACGGGTGGCGCGCTCTTGGGGGACAGAACCCGTTTGAAGACCGACCCGGAAGATGACAGGGTTTTTGTCCGCTCCATGGCGGCGCGGGACAGGCTTGGCGGCCTGTCGGATCACGCGGTTGCAGCCATCACGCTGTTGCGGGCTGTCTGTGACAGGGTCATTGTCGAAACCGTCGGCATCGGCCAATCCGAAGGTGACCTGAAACAGGCCGCCGACACGGTTGTCCTTTGCATTCAGCCGGGTTCCGGCGACAGCCTGCAATTCATGAAAGCGGGTATCATGGAACTTCCCGATGTGGTGGCGGTGACCAAGTCTGACATGGGACCATTGGCCCGGCGGGCGGCTTCGGACGTGGCCGGTGCACTCTCCTTAAGTCGCCATGGTGGCCAGGACTGGCAGGTTCCCGTGCAACAGGTTTCGGCGCAAACAGGTGAGGGAATTGCAGATCTGGTGGCGCAGATGGGGCGTCATAGACAGCACCTTGCGAGCGAAGAGCGGCTGTACGTGTGTCGCAGGCGTCAACACCAGGCCTGGTTTCAAGACATGGTTCGTACCGAGTTTGGCCAATTCGGTTTGACACTCCTGACACAGGCCATGGGTATCGAATTGGCCAAGAAGGCTGAAACCGCGCCCTTTTTGAGTTTTTGGACCTTGTCGTCTGAAGTCAGGGACCGTCTCAACTTTGGCAATAGGCCCCGCGGCTAGCTGCCCAAGGCCCTGGACTGGTAACTGAGATCGGTTGCAAAACCGTTGCTCTCGGTTCCCTGAAAGTCTTCCAGAAATTTCGACAACGCAACATCAGAAAGCGGCCGGGATATGAAATAGCCCTGCATTCTGTGGCAGTCGTGATCCTGCAGGAAACGGATCTGCTGTGCGGTTTCAATACCCTCGGCGACAATTGTCATGCCAAGCGCTTTGCCGAGCTGGATGATCGAGACCAGGATGGCTTCAGCTTCTGCATTACCGTTCATGTCGGAGACAAAATCCCGGTCGATCTTCAGAGTGTCGAAGGGGAACCGGCGAAGATAGCTCAGGCTTGAATAGCCGGATCCAAAATCGTCGAGTGCAACTTTGACGCCGAGATTTTTGAGGCGGCGCAGCGCTTTCAAAACACTGTCGTTTCTTCCGGCGAAAACCGTTTCAGTCACTTCAATCTCAAGGCGCTGCGGCGGCAGATTGTTGGCTGCCAGGATCGCCATGACCTTTTCAACGAAGCGGGGGTGCTTGAACTGGTTTGGCGACACGTTGACCGACACGACAATTCCCGGCCAGTCGTGCGCCTTGGCGCAGGCTTTGTTCAGAACCCAGATGCCAAGGTCATTGATCAGGCCAGTCTCTTCGGCAACAGGGATGAACTGTGCCGGCGATACAACTGTTCCGTCTTCCCTTGTCCAGCGGGCAAGCGCTTCGACAGATACGATGCGCTTGGCCGTCGTGTCCGACTGGGGCTGGTAGGCGAGATCAAGCTTGTCGTTTTTCAAGGCAAGACGCAGTTCGCGGGACATTTCGTCCTTCGATTGCACCTGCTGCTCCATAGACGGTTCAAAGAATGAACGGCGGCTACGGCCGTTTTCCTTGGCGTCATAGAGCGCAATGTCAGCCTTGCGCAACAATTCGTCCGGGTCGTTTCCATCACGGGGAGCAATGGCAGCCCCCATCGACATGCTGGCGAATATCTCGCGGCGTCCGATCATGATCGGTCGCCCGATTTCGTCATGGACCTGGTCAAGAATGTATTCCAGCCATTCTTCGCTTTCGCAATTCCTGAGAACCATCGCAAATTCGTCGCCGCTGATACGGGCAACGATACCGCTTTCGGGAATAACGTGGCGGAGGCGCCTGGCGACGGCCATGATGACCTTGTCGCCAGCTGAATGGCCAAGCGTGTCGTTGATGTCCTTGAAGTGGTCAAGATCGATATAGACCACAGCAGAGTTTGATCCGTTCAGGAAACTTTCCTCGAGAATGTCGGACAGCAGCGCGTGAAATCTGGCGCGGTTCGGCAAGCCGGAAAGGGCATCGTGACGTGATGTGTGGACTGCGTTTGCCTCGCTTCGTGCCAGGCGCTTGGTCATTTGCCGGGTAAAAATGGTAACAGCAATCACGACTGCGGCGATCATGAAAGCAGCCAACGCCAGGAACGGGTTGATCCGGCGCATCATCTGCGTGCCCGGCTGTGCTGATCGCCAGGCAAGGACACCAACATCGTTTCCGCGGGGCGACCTCAGCAGATATTGGCCGACACCCGGGCGAGGGGCCTGAATATTGGCCAGGACGAAGCCGTCCAGCCGGGACATTTCGGCAATGCCCTTGAGTTTTTCACCGCGCAGGGGAACAAGGCTGACTAGAACCGAAGGCGGTTTACGCATCGGCGAGATCGATTGGATCTGCTGCATGACAGCTGCGGCACTGAACAGATGCGGCTCACCCTGCATCGAGACAATCCCCGTTTCGGCAATCGAACGTCTGGCATCGCTGCTTTTGGGTACAAAACTGAACAGGCCGGAGGGGGTCTTGCGGAAGGAAGTGATGTATCGCGCGCGCACCTTTGCAATGGCTGGCTTCAGGCTGTGCAAGACTTCAGGCGTCATCCACTTGCTGGTATAGTTCTGCGCGTAGATCTGCTGAACTTCAAAATCCCGGTTGATCAGAACACCCTTTGTGAAGCGGTGGTTCTGGAACAGCCAGTGCATCACATTGTTGAAGATCCAGCTCTCGTCGGGGTCCTCCTGGTTGACCTCGTGATACGCGTCGTCCCAGATGACAACACCGGTCTGTTGTTTGATAAGGTAGTTTCGGGTCAGCTCGAGCGCACCATTGATCAACCGCTCCTGAGATTGCTCGGCTGTCCGGTCCGATAACCTTGCCGACCAGTGCATGAGCCCGAAAATCCCAAGAACGGATGTCAGCACAACCGCAACCATCGGTACGATGATCGCGTTGGCAATGCGTCCGCCAGAGTTTTTGGTCGAGTTTTGCATACAAGAGCCTGATTGTTTCGGGCCGAGTATTGCGAAATCAGGTTAAGGAAAGTCCCTTATGACTTGGTAAAAAACGCGTAAATACGGACGCTTAGACAAGTGGTGATATAAAAATGCGCTTGGCAAGAATAGGCGGCGGTGATCAAGTGCTGCAAGACTTGCGTGCCTGTGCGTCGCAAATCAGATCAATTGCAGTCCGCGCATGCTGACATTGTTTCTCAGGCCAATAATGATGTGATCGTGAACTTCGACACCGAGCGGTTTCGCGATGTCGATGATTTTCTGCGTCATCTGGATGTCTGCGCGCGAAGGCGTCGGATCGCCTGATGGGTGATTATGGACAAGAATGAGCGCCGTTGCGGAATGCTCAAGTGCGCGGCGGATCACTTCACGCGGATAAACCGGGGTGTGGTCGACGGTACCCGTCTGCTGGACCTCATCGGCAATAAGGCCGTTCTTCTTGTCGAGAAACAAAATCCGGAATTCTTCCACCGTCGAATGTTCCATGGCCGCTTGCAGATAGTCGATCACTTTCGACCATGAATCCAGCAATCGCCGCTCATCCAGTTCCCCCTTGTGGTAGCGGACAATGGCTGCGTGAACGGCTTGCAGTGTGTCTACGCTGACATCTGAAAGACCATCGATCTCCTTAAGCCGTTCCCGTGGCGCTGCAAGCGCGGCGGAAAACGACCCGAACCGTTGCAGCAGGGCCTTGGCAATTGGCTTGGTGTCCTGGCGGGGAAGTGCGGAGAACAGCAGGAATTCAAGGAGTTCATAGTCAGCAAGACTTTGCTCGCCTGTCTTTCGAAACCGTTCCCGCAATCTTTGACGATGGCCCTTGTGGCTGGCAGTTGCGCCGCCGGACTTGGCTTCGCTCATTGCGATCTTACGCCGCCGGGAGGCCGGGTTTGTGAAGACCCTTTGGCGATGTCGTGAAAATCTGGCAGCCATCCGGCGTTATGCCGATCGAGTGCTCGAATTGGGCCGACAGCGAACGGTCGCGTGTCACGGCCGTCCATCCGTCGCTCAGAACCTTCACATGCGGCCGGCCCAGATTGACCATTGGCTCGATTGTAAAAATCATGCCAGGCTTCAGTTCCACACCCTCACCAGGGCGGCCGTAATGCAGGATGTTTGGCGTGTCGTGGAAAAGCAGACCGAGGCCGTGCCCGCAAAAGTCCCGCACGACCGAACAACGCTGAGCTTCCACATAGGTCTGGATTGCTGCGCCGATATCACCTGTTGTGTTGCCGGGTTTGGCCGCTTCTATTCCGCGCATGAGCGATTCATATGTCACGTCGATCAGCCGCTCGGATGCACGCTTCAGCTGGCCGACCGGATACATGCGGCTGGAATCGCCATGCCACCCGTCCAGGATCAGGGTCACATCGATATTGACGATGTCGCCTTCACGCAGTGCCTTGTTGTTGGGAATCCCGTGGCAGACAACGTGGTTGATTGATGTACAGCTGGATTTGGTGTAGCCGCGATAGTTAAGCGTCGCCGGAATGGCGTTGTTATCCATGCCGAACTGATACACGAAATCGTCGATTTCCTGGGTGGTCACACCCGGTTTCACTATGCCGGCAAGCGCATCGAGGCAGGTCGCCGTCAGTTGTCCGGCGCGCATCATTCCCTCGAAATCCTCTGGCCCGTAAAGACGCACTTGCCCTGTGTTTTTTAAAGGCGCTTCTGCGGCATCAATGTAGCTGACCATGGACTGTCCGATTTTTTTGATTGTCTTGCGCTGTGTTCGTGCCGATCCCGGCGTTCATGCGCTTAATGTAATACGTTTTTCCGTCTGTTCACATACAGTCCCGAGCGGGCAATTTCCAGTTTTTGATCAAGCAAAAATCAAGCTTGCAGGAATTCGGTCATCTCCGCGCAGGAAAACTGATCGCACTCGCTTGCGATTTTTCAAGAAGGTCGTTAGGTGAGGAGAAAGAGCGGGCGTGGTGGAATTGGTATACACAACAGACTTAAAATCTGTCGGCCCTAGGCCATGCGGGTTCAAGTCCCGCCGTCCGCACCAAGCATGTCTGAGTTTTTTGACATGGCGCCCATCGAGCCGCCAGTGCTTGCCTTTTGCTCAGTGGATTTATTGAACTTATTCGGTGCTGAGCTGGAGCGCGGTTGAACGCACCATCAAGACCGCCGGTTCGTCTCGTCTTATCGTCTCCAGCCTTTAGACGCCGTTGGCCGAAACTGGCGGGGGAGCGCTTCAACCTCCAGTTTCTGACAGTTACCTTTGGCTATCCTGTTTCGATGCAAGCAGCGTGACACGAAAAAACCGTTTCGCAAAGAGACCCGTACGCATGGATCTTCAAAAAAAGAAAATTAAAACAATGGTTTAAATCTAGTCTCGACTTCGAGTGAAGGACTGCCGCACAGTTTCTAGCATGAATTCCTGAGAGACGGCCAGAAAGACCCTTTTGCGGTGAGGCAAGACATCATTGGCACAAAGGAAATTCACGCCTCGAGGTTGTGGTTGATGTCGGGCCCCAATGATCCTCTTTGCCAGTAGTTTTTAAATTTTAGGCAATTGAATGTGTATTAACCATGTGAGCATTTTTGCTTGTTTCTGAATTGTAAAGAAATTAAGTTGATTACACTTAATTACTTCATGAGATTTTCTTTTAAACTATTATTCTGCGTGAAATTCGTTTCCTCGTTCGTAGTAAAGTGATTTTAACTAAACTATTGCGATTGTGATTGGTTGCACTTTCTTTTTCAAATTTACGCATCCCGGATTTCCCGCAGTTCTACCTACCTTCATCTATAGGTTGCGTGCCGATTTACGTTGCGGACGTTCGCTTCAGTGACGGCGTTTACCTTTAATAAAGTTAATAAAACTTTGGGTTTTATATAAGGTGAAAAAACTGTAAACATTCCTCAGTGGGTTTTATGAAAAAGTACCGAGTGTTTCGCTATGAATGAATTTGTTCGGATTGCACAGCTCTCTAATGACGCGACTTCTGGAGGAGATGGTGGAGGAGGAAACCCCTCTGATCCGCTTGTTCTTTCCAGGCCTTCGGCACAGCAAAGTGTCGTTTCGCTTCGACAGTCAGGGCAACTTGTAGACTTCCGGCAGATCCTGAACGAGGACATCTCGTTCATTCGAGATCGGTGACGATCTCCAGATGATTTTCGCCGATGGCGGAATGATCATCGTGCAGGGATTCTTCGACGGAGACGGTGCGTCTCAGGTCGGCATCGTCTTCGACGGCGAAACGATTTCCATTGACGATTTTGTAACGGCTGCAAACCCACAGACCGCCGACGAGATCCAGACTGCTGCTGGCGAAACCAGCAATCTGGCGACCGCGCTCGGCGGACCACAGGGCTCGGGACAGAATTTCGAAGATACTCAGATCGGCGCCCTGGGCGACGGTCTTGGCTTCGGTGACCTGCTGGACGGCGGCGGCCCGGGCGGCGACGGCGGCCCTGAGAACGAATTCATCGACGGTGAAGTGGACACGGTTCCGGAGATCGGTACGCCCGATGTGGGTGATCTGGACGAGGCTGATCTCTTTGAGGGCGACACGCCACTGTCCTTCACAGGAAGCCTGGATCTTGATTTCGGCGACAACGCCGGAACAGATCTCAGCCTGGAATTTGATCTCTCCAATTTGCCAACGGATGTCACATCCGATGGCTCACCGCTTACCTTCACCATTACCGACAACGCTGAAGGCGATGGCGGACAAACGCTGACTGCCACAAAGACGGGTACCACCGAAGTTATTTTCACGGTGACCCTCGACATTATCACGCTGCCGAACGGCAATGCCGGCGGCAACTACATCTTTGAACTTTTTGGAAATCTGGATCACGTTGCAGTCGGGGAAGACAATGTTCTTCCGTTGACTTTCGGCTTTATCGCAACAGACGGCGACAACTTTTCTCCAGACAGCGCAACATCCGAGTTCACCGTCAACATCACCGACGATGTTCTGGAAATTGGTGATTCAGAAGCAACGTCCGTTGACGAAGAAGGCCTGACTGACGGCAACGTCGACAGCGGCTATGATGGCGATCTTCCTGGCGCTGCGCTTACTTCGACCGGCGATCTTGCCATCGATTGGGGCGCTGACGATGCGAATCCGACAGATGGCGGCGGTCTGGGTGACCGGTCCGTTGCCTTTGATGCAAGCCAGCCGGGACTGACCGGCCTGACGTCCAATGGTCTGGCGGTCTCGGTCGCAGTCCTGAGCGACGGTACGCTGGTTGGATACACAGGCGCTACAGTACCGACAGCCACATCCGACGCCGGTATTGTGTTCTTCGCAACGCTGTCCGATGCCGGCAGCGGCAGCTATGTCTTTACTGTTGCCGACAATCTGGACCACCCGACAACCGATACTGAAGACGATATCATTCTGGAATTTGCCTATACCGCGACGGATGGCGACGGCGATACGGCTTCCTCGACCTTCCAGGTCACCGTAGACGACGATGCGCCGGTGATCGGCGAACCTTCGCTTGTTGATTTCGAAGTGGTTTCAAAATCAGTTTATGAATCCGGCGAGGTTAATCTTAGCATCCCCGCAACCGGTACGTCCGGAACTATTACATCCACGATAGAGATTGCAGAAGGTGGAACCATTCGGGATGTGAATGTCTCGATGGATATTCAGCACACCTTTATGGCGGATCTCGATATCACATTGATTGCGCCGGACGGGACCCGGATTGGGTTGATTTTCGATCAAGGTGCAGGTTCAAACCCAAATGGCGTAATCACATTTGATGATGAAGCTGAACAGAGCTTCTCAGAGGCCACAGAGCCGTTTGTGGGCGTGTGGAGGCCGACAGCAGATACGCTTTCCGGTCTCGACGGTCTCGATCAAGCAGGCACATGGACGCTTGAAATTGTCGATGATGAAGCCGGTGACACGGGAATTCTTCGCTCATGGTCACTCGACATTGAAGCGCAGGCACCCTCTCAGGTAAATGCCATCGTTGACGAAGACGATCTTTCCAGTGTCACAGGTGATCTGGCCGACGGGAATGCGGATGATCAGCCAGGTGACGCAGATACCGCGACCGACGGAACACTGGACACGGACTTGGACGCGACCACCGTCTTCGGTGATTTGGCAATCTCCTGGGGCGCGGACAGTGGCAACAGCGTTGAAAACGGTGGCACGTCAGCCGGTGATGGCGACCGTGCAATTACCTTTTCTGCCGATGCGATTGCAACGCTTGAGGCCGCAGGGCTGACCTCTGACGGCGAAGACATCACCTTTAGCCTGAATGGTCCGGAAAACGATCTCCTGACCGCGACAGCTGGCGACCGTATCGTTTTCACTGTTGAACTGTTCGACACGGACAGCGGCTCTTTCAAGTTCGACCTTCAGGACGCCCTGGATCATCCTGAAGGGTTTGATGAAAACGATCTTGTCCTGGAATTCGGCTTTGTCGCGACTGACAGCGACGGCGACACAACGTCATCGTCTTTCACTGTCGGCGTGGATGATGACATTGCCGTTGTTGGCGACGCAACGCTTTACGATTTCGACGGCAGCACAGTTGAGACATTTGAATCCGGCGACGTTGATCTTCGCATCCCCGCAACCGGGACTGCCGGGACAATTACCTCGACGATCGAGATTGCGGATGGTGGAACCATTCGGGATCTGAATGTCTCGATGGATATTCAGCACACCTTTATGGCTGATCTGGACATCACATTGATTGCGCCGGATGGGACCCGGATCACCTTGATTATCGATGAAGGTGGCGGAGGAAACCCGAACGGCGTTATTACCTTTGATGATGAAGCGGCACAGAGTTTCGGCAATGCCACAGTGCCATTTGTCGGTGTTTGGAGGCCGACGGAAGATGCACTTTCCGGTCTGGACGGCCTCGATCAGGCCGGTACCTGGACACTTGAAATTGTTGATGCAGCAACCCAAGATTCGGGTGAACTACGCTCCTGGAGCCTGAACATAGATGCAGATGCATCGACACAGGTAAATGCGGTTGTTGATGAAGACGACCTAGCAGTCGGCAACAACAACGACGCAACCGGAGACGACGACCCCCAGACAAATACAGACCTTGATGGTGACGGCGACGCCACGACCGTCTATGGGGATTTGGAGATTTCCTGGGGCGCAGATGATGGCAACAGGTTTGAAGATGGTGGGTCTTCAACGGGTGCGGGCGATAGGGCTGTCACATTTGCGACGGATGCGATCGCTGCTCTGACAAGCCGCGGACTGACTTCCCACGGCGAAGAGATTACCTACAGCCTCAACGACACAGCGGATTTGCTAACAGCGACAGCTGGAGACCGCACTGTTTTCACTGTCGAACTCTTTGATGCAGACAGCGGTTCGTTCAAATTCGACCTGCGTGATGCGCTCGATCATCCTGAAGGACAGGATGAGAATGGCCTTGTCCTGACGTTCAAATATGACGTCACAGACGGTGACGGTGACGTCACACCATCCACATTTGCCGTTGGTGTTGATGACGATGTTCTCGTTTTCGATGGCAGTGTTGCGACAACGCAGGTGGATGAAGAAGGACTAGGCGGCAATCCAGGTGAGTCATATCCCGACAATCCAGGTGACTTCGAGGGCGAAGAAACCGTATCGGGCGCTGACCTGAATATCTCCTGGGGCGCTGACGACGGTGACGGCGACGCGGTCACCGATGAGAAGACCGGAGATCTTTTCGTTCAGGACACACCTGGCGGCATGGGTGACCGGTCCGTGGTCTTCACAACGGACAGCTCTGGTGCGCCCGGCGTGGCCGCAACCCGCGGCACGGCGCCTCTTGATGGCGGACTGACTTCAGAAGGAAATGAAGTTAAGTTTGTCCTGAATGATGGCGGCACAATCCTGCTGGCCTATACGGGTGCTAATGCGACATTTGCTGCTCTGAACGGCGCCGCGGCATCCCCGGATAGCGCAGTTGTCTTCCGCGTCAGCCTGACGGACGAGGGCACAGGCGCTTACAGCTTTGAACTGCTGGGCACACTAGATCATGACCTTGGTGGTGCGGACAGCAAAGAAGACAACATTCGTCTTGAGTTCGATTTCACGGCTCTGGACAGTGATAGTGACGCGATTACCAGTACTTTCCGTGTCATCGTTGATGACGATGCACCGGAGTTTACTGGAGCTATCGCGACAACGCAGGTGGACGAAGAGGGCCTTGCAGGTGGTAATCCTGGCGAGTCCTACCCTGATAATCCTGGAGACTTTGATGGTGTGCCGACTGAATCCGGCACGAGCCTGAACATCTCCTGGGGTGCCGACAGTGCCGACGACGACGCGGTCACTGACGAACTGACCGGCAATCTTTATGTCCAGGACACGCCTGGTGCGGACGGCGACCGCTCGGTGATTTTCTCGACAGATGGTACCGGTGCACCGGATGTCACCGCGACACGTGGCACATCACCGCTTGACGGTGGCCTGACGTCCGATGGCAATGACGTGAAATTTGTCCTGAATGCCGATGGTACGATTCTGCTCGCCTATACGGGCGTTGATGCGACGTTTGCTGCTTTGAACGGCGATGCCATCACCCCGGCCGACGCGGTCGTCTTTCGTGTCAGCCTGACGGACGAAGGTGCGGGTGCTTACAGTTTTGAGTTGTTCGACACCTTGGACCATGACCTTGGTGGTGCCGACAGCAAGGAAGACAACATTCGCCTGGAATTCGGCTTTACCGCTCAAGACGGCGATGGCGATATCATTTCCAGTACTTTCCGTGTCATCGTTGATGACGATGCACCGGAGTTTACCGGAGATATCGCGACAACGCAGGTGGACGAAGAGGGCCTTGCAGGCGGTAATCCTGGCGAGTCCTACCCAGATAATCCGGGAGACTTTGATGGCGTGCCGACTGATTCCGGCACGAGCCTGAACATCTCCTGGGGTGCCGACAGTGCCGACGACGACGCGGTCAGTGACGAACTGACCGGCAATCTTTATGTCCAGGACACTCCTGGCGCAGACGGCGACCGCTCGGTGATTTTCTCGACAGATGGTACAGGTGCACCGGATGTCACCGCGACACGAGGCACGACGCCGCTTGATGGTGGCCTGACGTCCGATGGCAACGACGTGAAATTTGTCCTGAATGCCGACGGTACGATCCTGCTTGCCTACACGGGCGCAGACACCACGTTTGCTGCTTTGAACGGCGATGCCATCACCCCGGCCGACGCGGTCGTCTTTCGTGTCAGCCTGACGGATGAAGGTGCGAGTGCTTACAGTTTTGAGTTGTTCGACACCTTGGACCATGACCTTGGCGGTGCCGACAGCAAGGAAGACAACATTCGTCTTGAGTTCGGCTTTACCGCTCAAGACGGCGATGGCGATATCATTTCCAGCACCTTCCGTGTCATCGTTGATGACGATGCACCAATTGAAACCGCGACAACGGTTGCAGGTACGGTTGAAGAAGAGGGACTGACGGACGGCAATGAGGACACTGTCGATGCCGAAGGCAATGATGGTGATACGGATGGTGGCACGGATGGCGAGCTTGATATCGTCGGACCTGCTGTTTCCGGCAACCTCCAGTCGCTTGTTTCTGTTGGCGCGGATGATGATCCCGACATTGGTGCTGATCTTGCCGAGTTCAGCCTGATCAGCGATGTTGCAGCGCTGCAGACTGCTCACAACCTGACCTCTGCAGGCGCTGCGGTGACCTATGCGGTCGCTGGCAATGCAACGATCGGTTACACGCTGACGGCAACAGCCGGCTCGGAATCCGTCTTCACGCTGTTGGTGAATGCGGATGGCAGCTACACGTTCACGCTGCTCGGTCAGATTGACCACAGCACCGCATCTGATCCTGCGACACCTTCTCTTGAAGAAACGCTGACGCTGGACTTCTCCTCGATCCTTCGGGCAGAGGACGGGGACGGCGATGTGATCGGCATTTCCGACGATCGCTTTGAGATCAACATCATCGATGATGTTCCGGTCGAGACCTTCAGCAACGATGACAACAATGTTGTTGGTACCGTTGAAGAAGAGGCGCTGACGGGTGGCAATGACGATGCCGTTGATGCGGATGGCAATGACGAAGATTCAGCGGGTGGTGGCCCACGACCTGGTCCTGGTGATTTCACGCGGACCAGTGAAGTTGCGACCGGCGATCTTCAGTCGCTTGTGTCTGTTGGTGCGGATGCGGACCCTGATGCGGGTGCGGGTCTTGCCGAGTTCAGCATGGTTGGCGATGCGGTGGCTCTTGCCACCACGCACAATCTGACCTCTGCCGGTGTTGCGGTCGAGTATGAACTGACCGGGGATGCAACAAGCGGCTACACGCTTGCGGCAACAGCAGGCACGGAATCCGTCTTCACGCTGGTGGTCCTGGCAGACGGCACTTACACCTTCACGCTTGAAGGCCAGATTGACCACGGCACAGCGTCTGATCCTGCAACGCCTGCTGATGAAGAAACTTTGACGCTGGACTTCTCCTCGCTTCTGCGTGCCGAAGATGCGGACGGCGACACAATTGCAATCTCCGCAAGCCGCTTCCAGATCGAAATCATCGATGACGTACCGATAGCCGATGGAACGGCCGTCGAAGTTGCGGTTGATGAAGACGACATCTTTACCGCTTTCTCAGAAGGTACATCTCCCGATCTATTTGGCAATTCGTTGCCGGCGGAAGTTCTTCCAGGTGAAGCGGGGGCGGAATTCGTTGGCTTTGCCGCAACCACGACAGGGTCGGTTGCTTCCGTCGTGTCTTTCGGAGCGGACGGTGCAGCCGCTGTCGGTGGTTTTGCACTCACAAGCGATACAATCACGACCTTGGAGAGCCTGGGCCTGACATCAGGTGGTGACACAGTCCGGTATGAAGTTTCCGGAAGTACAATTCTTGCCTATGTCGATGTATTCGATGGCCCCAATGGCACAGGCTATGACGATTTCGAAGACATTCCTGTTTTCACTTTCCAGCTCGATCCGGTTACCGGCGACTTCATATTCCAGCTCATTGAACAACTCGACCATGTCGATGCAAATGGTCAAAATACCAACCTACAAGGCGGAAGCGGTCCTGTTAGCGCAATTGACTTCGGCAGTGTCATTGAAGCGACTGATGGAGACGGTGACAGCATTGTTCTGACAGGCAAACTGAACATCACAGTCACCGATGATGTTCCGGAACCTGAAGCGCGCCTTGATAACACTGTGCGTGTTGATGAAACGCACGGCGATCATAGCGACAATGTCTTTAACGAAAACAGCGGCCAGTACAATCCAAATGTCGTGGCGCTCTTTACCGGCACAAATGCTGTCGCCAATCCTGGCTCAGACAATGACCTGCCGAACGGACCGATCTATGCGCGCGATGATGTCGTCGACTATGATCGCAATACCGGCGCCGATGATTTTGGTTCATCAAGAACGGTAACGCTGCAGATAGATGATGCTGCATCCGGACTCGAGACAACCGAAGGCGATGCGATCACCCTTTCGCTTGAAGCCGGGTTGATCGTCGGTCGCATTGACAACGGTAGCGGTGTGCTTGGAGATGCTGTCTTCGCCATTCATATCGACGTCCGTGGGCGTGTCAGCATCGTTCAGTACCAGTCGCTCAAACATCCGAACCCGGATAGCAGCGACGAACATATTGATCTCGCTGGCAAGATTTCAGCTGTCGTGACGATTGAAGACGCGGACGGCGATATCGTTTCCGATACCATTTCGATCGGCGAAAACGTCACCTTCGACGACGATGGTCCGACTGCGTTCCGCAACGGTTCCAGCATCGGTCTGGATGAAGCGACTGAGCTTGGCGACACAATCTCGGGCCAGTTGCAGTTTGATGGTGGCGCAGATGGTGCAACTGTCACGGATGTCAGCTTCTTTGCGCGCAACAATGGCAATCTGCGAGCGCTTGATGTTGAAGAATCGGGTTCAGACCGCCGCATCGATCTGACAAGCGCCGGTGAGCCAATCACGACAACAACAGACATTGATGCCAACGGTGTCATTACCGTGACGGGAACAATCGCGAGCACTGGCGCGACAGCGTTTACGCTCATTGTCCAGCCGAACGGCAACTACGACTATGTTCAGTACATCGCGTTCGATCATCCTGATCAGGGCGAGACCGGTTCTGAAGATCCGATCGCGCTTCGTTTGAACTTCACTGTTACAGACGGCGATGGTGATACAGATGAGTCAAGCGCTCTCATTACCGTCCTTGATGACGAACCAACAATCGGCACACCCGATGACGGCGCTGTCACGGAAGACACCGCCGGGAATCCGTCCAACGCTTTTGTGCCGGCAAGTGTTTCGGGCAGCCTCGACGTCGATTTCGGCGCGGACGATATCGATAGTGACGAGCCGATTGTTCTTGCATCGACCAGCTTCGAAAATGAAGCCGCGGTTGGCGGTGACTATACGAATGCGGCGACAGATGGACGGTCACTTGCACGCGACGCGGAAATTCAGATCGACAACATTTCTGGCATGCCAATTGTGGAATCGACTGCAGCCGGTTCTGGCGCAGCAGGTGATCTTGGCTTCACGGCAAGTTGGATTAATTCGCGTGGCGATTTTGGGTTGGAGAGGGACGACGTTGGTGTATCCGACTCCACATTCTCTGACGGCAGCCAAAGCTATCAGATTGAAGATCCTGATGGGATAATGCGTCTCACATTTGATGAAGTGGACGTTGCCGGTCAAACGGGTGTGGATGTATCGCTTTCATATAACTTGTCAGATACGAATTGGGAAACTACTGACAGCTTGAAAATCTACGTTCTCGTCGACAAGGGGTTGGCAAGCGAACAGATCGTGACGCTGATCGACACGACGGGATCAGATATCGATGCTCTGAATATCGAAGGCAGCTGGAACCAGCTTTCTGCCGGTATTCCCGACGGGTCGACAACAGCTCAGCTGTTCGTGGAGTTCGAATCAAATGCAAACGCAGAGAATGTCTTCCTTGATGATGTGTCCTTCACGGCTTCAAACCCGGCAACAATCGGCAGGTCAGTCGCCTTCGAGGGCATTGCCGACAATGACGCCGTTCAAACCGATGCCGCACTTGATCTGACGTCGAACGGCGCAATCGTCCGGTATCTTCAAGTGTCGGATACGGAGATTGTCGGCCTGGCCGACGATGATGGCGATGGAACCGTTGCGGTCGGCGACCGTGAGGTTTTCCGCGTCACGCTCTCTGAAAATGATGGTGCAACTGCCGGCTCAGACGGGTCTTATGTCTTCGATTTGCTCGACAATGTCGATCATGTTGGCGCGGGCCAGGGCGACGCTCTGGCAATCACCTTCGCGTTCAATGCAACAGATAGCGACGGCGACACAACCGGCACCAGCGACTTCACCATAACCATCAATGACGACCCGGATACGCCGCTCGTCGGTACAGTTGAACCTGCGACAGTGACTGAAGACACAACAGTTTCAGCGGGTGTTGAAACGTTTGCTCAAGACACTGCGACTGGGTCGCTGGACATTGAATGGGGTTCCGACGACTCGGACTCCGACTCCGGCTCGAACCCAGGCGACCGGTCTGTCGCATTCGATGCTTCGCTGGACAACACGCTTGTTGCCATTAGCTCAGACGGTGATCAACTCACCTATACTTTATCCTCGGACGGCACCGTTCTAACGGCTACGGCCGGGGTCGGTCCAACAGCACGTACAGTGTTCACGATTACACTGTCAGACAACAATAACGGTGAATACACAGTCACGCTTGACGACAATCTGGATCATTGGGCGGCGCGTGGGAATGATGCTTCGTTCGATCTTTCCTTTGATTTCACGGCAACGGATGGCGACGGGGATACCAGTACTGGGATCTTGACCATTACGTTTGAAGACGATGCTGATGGTCCTTCGATTGGTGCAACAGAAGCTGGCGTTGTTGATGAGGACGGCCTTGTAGACGGCAACAACGACAGCCAGACAGGCGATGCAGTCGATGCCGATGGTGACGGCGACGGCGATGAGACCACTTTCACAGGCGATCTTGCGATTTCCTGGGGCGCTGACGATGGCGACAATGCCGCGGATGTCGGTGGTGTTCAGGATACGCCTTCGCCTGCGGTTCCGAGCGCGCCGTCTGAGTTCGGCAACCGGTCTGTTGTGTTTGATCCTGCGATCAGCGCGCCAGTCGGGCTGACGTCTGACAATGAGCAAGTCAGCTATACGGTAACGCAAAACGGCACGCTTCTGACGGCAACGGCCGGTGGCCGCGACGTGTTCACGGTGTCGCTGTCTGATGACGGCTCAGGGTCCTATTCGTTCACGCTTCTTGACAATCTGGACCATACGACTGGTGCCGATGAGAACAACATCGACCTGACCTTCGGCTTTGTGGCCACCGATGGCGATGGCGACACGGCAACGTCCAGCTTCATAGTGACCTTAGACGACGACACGCCGATCATTCCGAGCCACGATCCGAACAACTTCCGGATAATAAGTGATGATGACACTGTCAAAGACGCGAATGGCGATCCAATCGGGAATGATGGCGGTGTTGAAGACAGCGGTGAGTTCCACCAGACCGGCAAGACTCTTCCGCACACGTTTGGTGCTGATGGCGGCGAAATTGTTTGGAACGCATCAACCAGCATTGTTCGCAGTGATGTGCCGAACAATGGCGTCGATGCGACCAGTGGGATCACGTTTGAGGTTGTCGACAGCGTGGGTACAAGTCTGCTTCTGATCAAACAAGATCAGGGAGACCCCGCCAACCCTGTCACGGTTGCGGAAGTGACACTGGACAAGGCATCAGGCGACTACAGCTACGTACAGGTCGCAAATCTTCTTCACAATGTTGTAGGCGACAACGTAGAGGAAGATGCGCGCTTTCTGCTTGGCTATACGGTGATTGATGGCGACGGTGACAAGGCCGAAGGCACCATCCGTTTGATTATCGATGATGATACACCGACCATCCGTCCGTTTGACGTCAACCCTGATCGCACAATCATTGCCGAAGGCACTGTAGAGAACGGCTCGAGCAACGATGCGCGCACCGAGTATAATAGGGTCAAGACGATTGACTTCTCTGTTGGTGCTGATGGAGCTGCAGATGGTGGTGCTGTTGCCTGGGATGCTGACCTCAGTGCAGCCGCCAACAGTGGATTGACAGGCTTCAGCTTCGAGACCGATGCCAATGGCACGCTGATCATCTCCCAAGAGCAGGATGGCAACAACGTTGTTGTGGCCGAGGTTTCGATGAACAGCGACACTGGCCGCTACGAGGTGACCGAGAAGGCCAACGTGCTGCATACCGGTTCCATCGAGAACCTTGTAGATCTCAACTTGCGGTTCACGGTGACTGATGGCGATGGTGATACAGCTGTCGGCGAACGTATCTTGAGGCTCAGAGACGATAGTCCAACCATCCGTCCGTTTGACGTCAACCCAGATCGCACAATCATTGCCGAAGGCACTGTAGAGAACGGCTCGAGCAACGATACGCGCACCGAGTATAATAGGGTCAAGACGATTGACTTCTCTGTTGGTGCTGATGGAGCTGCAGATGGTGGTGCTGTTGCCTGGGATGCTGACCTCAGTTCAGCCGCCAGCAGTGGATTGACAGGCTTCAGCTTCGAGACCGATGCCAATGGCACGCTGATCATCTCCCAAGAGCAGGATGGCAACAACGTTGTTGTGGCCGAGGTTTCGATGAACAGCGACACTGGCCGCTACGAGGTGACCGAGAAGGCCAACGTGCTGCATACCGGTTCCATCGAGAACCTTGTAGATCTCAACTTGCGGTTCACGGTGACTGATGGCGATGGTGATACAGCTGTCGGCGAACGCATCTTGAGGCTCAGAGACGACACGCCGGAAGCGTCGGACGCGACGGAGACGATGGGTGAGAACGCGGATACCGTGATCTCGCTTGTCGAAGGTGTGGATTACGCACCTGGTGCCGACGGTGGCGCGACGACAGAGATCGTGCTCGGCACGGCCACCTTCACTGGCGTGCCGCTTGGTGTCACGCTTGGCACGCCAACGATCACGCTGGCGGCCACAGCTGCGGGTCATGACGTTTCGATCACACCGGGAACCGCGTTTGACGAATTGGCGGTTGGCGACAGCATCTTGATGACCATTCCGTACACCCTCACCGATGGTGATGGTGACAGCGTGACGATGGACATTGATGTCACGGTGACGGGTGCCAACGACGCGCCGGTCATTGAGGCAAGCTCCGAGATCACCGGAGAAGTGGTTGAGACTGGCGATATCACCGGCATCGAGGAGGCAGATGTCTCTGGCAATCTCGAACCGTCTATTCCGCTCAATCCAGCTGTTACGAATGCCCTTGATGGCCTGCTGACGACGCCTTCACAGGTGGAGTCCGTCCTGACGACAGTGCAGAACGAACTGGGTGTCACCGAGGCCCAGGCGTTTGCAATTGTCTGGGACTTCCTGGATGACAACTACACCGCTGCACCCGGCGGCACGGTCGTTGTGAACGAGGCGTTTGTCCGTCTCGGTGTCGAGTATGCAGAATACTTGAAGGCCGGCGGTGCGCCGCTGACACAGACGATTGCCAAATTCACCGCGGATGACGGCGATGTCAACGACACGCCCGAGCGCGAACAGAGCCTGCACGACAATCTGCTTGGCAACCTGAACGCTTCGCCATTGTCGTACCGTTTCACTGACCCGTTGCTGTTGACCGAACTTCAAACGCTGATTTCAGACGTTGATGCCAATCTCATGGCACGTCCGATCTTCAGTGGCAATGAAGGGGTCAGCGATGCGGCCACACGCCAGTGGGACATCGACAACGGCTTCGATGCACCGCGCGTCACCGGACAGGCGACCGCCACAGATGTGGACCACAACGCGACCCTGACTTGGTCAGGCGATGCAGCGGGCACGTATGGCAACTTTGTCATAGATCCGGCGACCGGCGAGTGGACATACACCCTGGACGACACGCTTGCTGACGGCTTGAATGATGGTGATGCGCCGATGGAGACCTTCACGGTCACCGTGACCGACGATCAGGGAGCAACCGACACGGTCGACGTCGTCGTTACAGTCAATGGCACCAACGACGCGCCGCGGGATATTGATCTGAGCAGCACGACAATCGCCGCAGGTGCGCCTGACGGAACTGTTGTTGGCGCACTCACCGTGACTGATGTTGACGACACTGCCTTCACTTTTGACATCACAGATCCGTCTGGCGCTGCGGTGTCGGGTCTTTCCGTGGAAAGCGACGGCGCAGGCGGATATCAGCTAGAGGTGGATGGCTCCGTTACCCGCTTGCCGTCTGAAGTCACCATCACGGCAACCGACCCGCAAGGCGCAAGTTACAGCGAAGCCTTCGTTGTGACTTTGCCTGTGCAGGTGCTGGACGGGACAGGTGCGCTTGTCGCTTCCTATTCAACCATATCGGCGGCGGTTGCAGATGCCACCACGCTGGACGGCTTTACCGTTCAGGTCGGGGAAGGCATCTATGCGGAGAACGTTGTACTCGACAAGGCGCTGAGTTTTGTGGGCGTTGGCATTGTATCGATCGAACCGACTTCGGGCGATGCGGTCTCCATCGGAGCCGGCGTTAATGGTGATGTTTCCTTCGACAATATCGACCTGGTTGGTGGTGGTACCGCGGATACCGGTATCGACATTGCGGCCGGAGCCAACGTCGGCACGTTGACCTTCACAAATGGCGATATCTCAGGCTTTGTGAACAGAGGCATTTTCGCGACCGATGCTGCGGACGCTGCCGGCACTCCGGCAATGGGGGCTTTGGTTGTCAGCAATGCCGGTTTCTCCGACAACGGTTCCGGTGGTGGCAACACCGCCCATATCAAACTGTTCGGCTATGACGGCGATGCCAGCTTCACGACCGTAACGTTCGAAGGTGCCACTGCCGGTGCAGCGGAAGGCGACCGTCCCGATAGTGCTGTCGAGATTGTTGGCGGGCTGAATGCGCCTGGCAGCGCCAACCCAGCGCCGGACAACGCTCCGAGCATTGGCATCGTCGTCTTTGACGATGTCACGGTAACGGGCGCGTATCACAAGAACCCGGTTGCTCTCTTTAACTTCGGCGACGTCGCTGACCTGTCAGTTCTGGATCTGGACCTGTCTGGTGCAACCAGTTCCTGGGGGCCACTGTTCAACATCGATGGTGTTGAAGGCGACGTCGATGCCTCCGGCTTCAACATCATGCTGCCGGTGTCCAACGATATTCTGATCGAATTGCAGGGCGACAAGACCGGACAGGATCCGCTCGGAGCCGATCAGGAGATCATCGGTACAGACAACAACGATTTCATTCGCGGTCGCGGCGGCGACGATACGCTGCAAGGCAATGCCGGCAACGATCTGCTGGTCGGTGACGACTTCATCCCGGCGGCAACTGACGGCACTGACACGGCAGCCTATGACGGCATCCTGACTGCAGCTGACATCATGGCGGTTGATCTGGATCCGGGTGCGGGCGTTCTGCTCGGTTGGCAAATCGATGCAACTGGCATTGGCGAAGGCACGGATAGTCTGGTTGGTGTTGAGATCGTTCAGGCTGATGATCCGGTTGGCGATGCCACTGGCCGTTTCCTGCTCGTTGGCAATGGTGGTTTCGCCAGCATTCAAGAAGCGGTGGACGCCGCTGTTGCCGGTGACACCATCATGATTGCGCCTGGCACCTGGTCCGGCGCAGGCAATGAGAATGTGACGATCGACAAGCCGCTGACGATCGTCGGGTCGGGCACAGTTACGGTTGACGCGACCGGTTCAGCCTACGGCTTCGACATCGATCTCGACGCGGATTATCCAGATGGAACGGTGAGATTCGAGAACCTGACGATTGTCAATGCAAGCAGTGCTGGCATCAGGGCATCGGATACAAATATTCTAGGCACGCTCGAGTTGGACGGAGTCGATCTGAACGACAACGGTAATTTTGGTCTTTATGTTTCCGGTAGAACGGACACTTCGACCAATGTGGGCGGTGGTTTCGACCAGGCAGGTGTTCAAGCACTTGTTGTCACAGGCTCCGATTTCGACGGCAACGGAACCAGTGGTGCCGACGGCAGCGGTGATATCGTTCTTTTCGAATTCGACGGTAATGCTGCCTTCAGCGATGTGACCATCACAGGTTCGACATCTGGTAGCGCAAACACTGCGATACAGATCGCAGGTTTCGATGCGTCCACTTATCAGTCTAATCTGGAAGGCGCTCCAACATACAGCTATGACGTGTTGACACCCATGGGAACTGTGATCTTCGAAGATGTCACAATCTCCGGCGACTACAGCAAGTTGGGCCTCTATATCCACGGCTTTACAGATATTACCGGACTTGTGTTCATGCAGAGCACGACCACACCAGGTGATCCCGGGACTGTCATTGACGTCACTGCTGGCTGGGGAGTGGGCCTTGGGATCGATCCGATGGCCGATCAGCTGCCAACTGGCACAGCAGGTACTCCCGGCAATGCGGGATCGTTCTTCAACGATGCCAACGCAGATGGCTCGGTCGACCTGACCTACGTCTCGGTAGCTGATGCCGGTGGTATAGTAACTACATTCGTGGATGGCACGACAAAAGATGATGTCATCACCGGTACTTCAGGTGCTGACTCTATCACCGGTTTTGAGGGTTCGGACACTATCAATGCCGGTGGCGGTGATGACATAATCAATTGGCGCGTCGGCGACGGCGCAGATCTGATCGATGGCGGTAACCACGATACGACAGGCGATACGCTCAACGTCTTCGCGACGGGTGCTGGGCAGACTATTAATCTCACAGCAACCAATCCAGACTTCGCTGTTTCTGACGGATCCAACACCAGCGCAGTGCAGAATGTTGAAGAAGTCGTAGTTGATTTCTCGGCTGGTGCCGGGACGCTAAATGTCGTTGGCGATTTTGCCGGTTCCGGTATCAACGTGAACACCATCACGGTCGAGGGAAGCGCCGACAACGATCTGGTCGATGCTTCGGGTATGACCACAAGTGGAGCTACCTCCGAGGTTGGGATCGACTTTTCCGGCAACGCTGGCGATGACACCTTCATCTCCGGCGTAGGCGATGATCACTTTGATGGTGGCGACGATACCGACACCTACGTGGCCAATGGTCCTCGGGAAAACTATCTGATCACCATTGCCACCGACGGAACAGTAACCATTGCGGACACTGTTGGCAGCGACGGAACCGACATCGCTGAGGTCAATGTCGAATTCTTGCAGTTCACCAACATTACGTTCGATCTGACACAGCCGGTCCACCTGTTCGATCAGAACGATAATCTCGTCAACACCTATGCCACTCTCCAGGCGGCCCATGCCGATGCTCTTGACTCGTATCGCATCAACCTGGCGGGTACTGTGACAGGTGAAAGCCTTACGATCACCAAGGATAATCTTCGAATCGAAGGTCAGAGCGACGACACCGGTAACGTTTTCACATTGGGCGGCGGTGTCACTACGATTACGCTGCTCGGCGATGCACCATTCGACGTGATCGGCAACAATTCTGCCAATGTCATCAACGGCAATGCGGGTGCGAACGTTCTTCGCGGCAATGGTGGCAATGACACCCTGGACGGGGCCGAAGGGTCGGACACCTATCAGGTTTCTGGCACGGGGCATGGTTTCAACACCTATCAGGACAGCGGAACCAGCGGTACGGATCGCATTGAGGCGATCTCGAACAGCTCACGCATCGGGTTGCTCGGCGATTTCGATGCAGCGACCAGTGGCATTGAGGAAATCTCCGGCAACGGCAACACGGGCGTGTCGATCCGGGGCGACAACACCGCCAACACACTGGACTTCACCGGCGTGACGCTGACGGACATTGCCTATATCGACGGCCAGAACGGCGACGACACGATCATCGGTTCGGCTGCAGGCGACACCATCCGCGGCGGCCAGGGCAATGACACCCTGGACGGGGCCGAAGGGTCGGACACCTATCAGGTTTCTGGCACGGGGCATGGTTTCGATACTTACCAGGACAGCGGAACCAGCGGTACGGATCGCATTGAGGCGATCTCGAACAGCTCACGCATCGGGTTGCTCGGCGATTTCGATGCAGCGACCAGCGGCATTGAGGAAATCTCCGGCAACGGCAACACGGGCGTGTCGATCCGGGGCGACAACACCGCCAACACACTGGACTTCACCGGCGTGACGCTGACGGACATTGCCTATATCGACGGCCAGAACGGCGACGACACGATCATCGGTTCGGCTGCAGGCGACACCATCCGCGGCGGCCAGGGCAATGACACCCTGGACGGGGCCGAAGGGTCGGACACCTATCAGGTTTCTGGCACGGGGCATGGTTTCAACACCTATCAGGACAGCGGAACCAGCGGTACGGATCGCATTGAGGCGATCTCGAACAGCTCACGCATCGGGTTGCTCGGCGATTTCGATGCAGCGACCAGTGGCATTGAGGAAATCTCCGGCAACGGCAACACGGGCGTGTCGATCCGGGGCGACAACACCGCCAACACACTGGACTTCACCGGCGTGACGCTGACGGACATTGCCTATATCGACGGCCAGAACGGCGACGACACGATCATCGGTTCGGCTGCAGGCGACACCATCCGCGGCGGCCAGGGCAATGACACCCTGGACGGGGCCGAAGGGTCGGACACCTATCAGGTTTCTGGCACGGGGCATGGTTTCGATACTTACCAGGACAGCGGAACCAGCGGTACGGATCGCATTGAGGCGATCTCGAACAGCTCACGCATCGGGTTGCTCGGCGATTTCGATGCAGCGACCAGCGGCATTGAGGAAATCTCCGGCAACGGCAACACGGGCGTGTCGATCCGGGGCGACAACACCGCCAACACACTGGACTTCACCGGCGTGACGCTGACGGACATTGCCTATATCGACGGCCAGAACGGCGACGACACGATCATCGGTTCGGCTGCAGGCGACACCATCCGCGGCGGCCAGGGCAATGACACCCTGGACGGGGCCGAAGGGTCGGACACCTATCAGGTTTCTGGCACGGGGCATGGTTTCGATACTTACCAGGACAGCGGGTCTTCGAGCGATACGGACCGTGTCGAGGCGATTTCTAACAACACGCGCATTGGTCTCAACGGTGACTTTGATGCAGCGAATAGCGGCATCGAAGTGTTTGATGCAAATGGACACACGGGCATCTCGATCCGGGGAACGAACTCCGCGAACGATCTTGATTTCCGGGATATCCAGATCATCAATGGCATCACCATTGACGCGCAAAATGGCGATGACACGGTCACGACATCTCAGACAACAAGCGACCATGTTGTCTATCGCGGAGGCAGTGGTACCGACACTCTTCGGATCGCCCTGACACTTGATCAAGCTGCAGATGCTGCCTTGATTGCACAGATTGATGCTCTCACACCTGGTGCCGGATTTAACGGAACTGTGAGTGCGGGTGGACTTTCGTTCGATGTTTATGATTTCGAGACGATCGTAAAAGGCGTCACGGTTGGTGACACCTTCCTGCCGTTTGACAATGTTCTGATAGGCACAAACTCCAGTGAAACACTGAATGTTCCGACGTCAGAATCATGGTTGGTTTTGGCCCGCGGCGGCAACGACACGGTCAATGGAAACGATGGCGATGACATCATTGTAGGTGAGGGAGGCAATGACACCCTCAACGGTGGTGATGGCAATGACACCTATCTTGTTGGCAATGGCGACGGCCTCGACACCTTCAACGGAGAGGCTGGTACAGACCGCATCCTGGCAACCGAAGACAACACTGCAATTGGTGTCAACGGATTTGCCAAAGGTGCGGTGGAAGAGATTTCCGCGAACGGCTTCAGCGGCGTCACGGTTCGTGACAGTGACAGCTCCAGGACGCTCGATTTCTCCGATACGGCGCTGACCGACATTAATGAGATCGATGCTCGCGGCGGCAACGATACAATCACCACATCCGATCTGAGCAGCGGTAACTATCGTGGAGGCAGCGGCAACGACACGATCCACACCGGTGCAGCGGATGCGACTCTGCTTTACGACGGCACCAGCAACGGTTTGGATACCTTCGCAACCAACGGGACAGGTACGTCCGTCGCAAAGGCGGAATCCGATGGCACGGTGATCGGCGTCAATGGGTTTGACAACGGTGTTGACCACATCAGCGGTGACGGAAACAGCGATGTTACGGTTCGTGACAGCGACAGCTCCCGGACCCTGAACTTCTCCAACACGCTTCTGACCGATATCGAGGAGATCGACGCCCGTGGCGGTAACGACACCATCACCACGTCCGATTTGAGCTCCGGTATCTATCGTGGGGGTAGCGGTAATGACACCATTCATACCGGTGATGCCGATTCGACTCTGCTCTATGACGGCACGAGCAACGGCTTCGACATGTTTGCGACCAACGGGACAGGTGCGTCCATCGCCAAGGCGGAATCCGATGGCACTGTGATCGGCGTCAACGGTTTCGACAATGGCGTTGACCAGATCAGTGGCGACGGAAACAGCGATGTCACGGTTCGTGACAGCGACAGCTCGCGGACACTGAATTTCTCGAACACGGTATTGACCGATATCGAAGAAATCGACGCCCGTGGCGGCAACGATACCATCACCACGTCCGACCTGAGCACCGGCACTTATCGTGGTGGTAGCGGCAACGACACGATCCGTACCGGTGTGGCGGATGCAACTCTGCTCTACGACGGTACCAGCAACGGTTTGGATACGTTCGCGACCAACGGGACAGGTACGTCCGTCGCAAAGGCGGAATCCGATGGCACCGTGATCGGGGTGAACGGTTATAACAATGGCGTTGATGAAATCAGCGGTGACGGCAACAATGATGTAACTATTGTTGACAGTGACAGTTCGCGGACGCTCGATTTTTCGGCGACGACGCTGAACGATATCGAGTCGATCAACGCGCGTGGCGGCAATGACACCGTCATTGGCTCCAGCGGTGACGACACCATCATCGGCGGGACCGGCAACGACACGTTGCGTGGCGGCGCCGGCAACGACACCTTCAAATGGTCATCGGGCGATGGCAATGATCGTGTCGACGGCGGCACCGAAACAGGTGCTGATACACTCGAGATCACCAATGCTGGCGGGGCAACAGCCTTCACGCTTGATGTCGCAGCTGGTGGTTCCAACATCGTCCCGTCGACGGGTACTGATGCGGATGACATCGAAATCGGGGCCGGCTCGTCGACGATCCGCGCCGACGAGATTGAGGACGTTGTCTTCAACCTTGGAACGTCCGGTGACACGGTAACGGTTTCCGGCGACTTTTCGACAACATCACTAGCTACATCCACCATCACGGTAGAAGGCGGGGCTGGCAATGATACTGTCGATGCTTCCGGTGTTACAAGCGGTCATCGTGTCGTCTTCAACGGTAGCGATGGTGATGACATTTTCATCTCAGGCGCGGGCGACGACTTCTTCGAGGGTGGAGAAGGCAATGATAGAATTGAACTGAGCGGAGATTCCTCACAGTATTTAGTTACATACAACGCCGATGGAACTATCTCGATTGTCGGTCCGGATGGCACAGACACAGTCTCTAGTACGATAGAGACAATTGCATTCGATACTGGAAGTCCGATTACTGTCAAACCCGTATGGGTAATTGACGGGACGACCGGCGCCGTCACGCAGTACGACACAATCGTTGCGGGTGTTGCTGGAGCAAATGCTGGCGATACGGTGCGCGTTGCAGCGGGTACCTACAATGAGGATGTGACAATCAGCAAGGGCATTACGCTCGAGGGAGCAAATGCTGGTACCGAAGGCAATAGTGCCGGACGTAGTGCTGAAACCGTCATTAACGGAACTGTCACAGTCAACGCAGGCGCAAAAGTCGTTCTTGATGGTCTTGAATTCCTTGACAGTCAGGCAGTTGGCGGCGGAGGCTTTACTTCGGTTCTTGTCACAAGTTCTGCGCAGCATCAAATTGTGAACTCAGTGTTCAATCGTGACACGGGGAACGCACCAGAAACTGGTTGGGTAGGCGCAGGTTCTGCCGAAGGGCACCGAGGGATCGAATTGGCATCGGTGAGCGCCGGTGGCGTCATCACAATTTCCGGTAATCTCTTCACCGGATCCAACGATGTCTACTACTATGGAAATGACAACTATAAGTCTGCCATCTATTCAAACGGCGGCGCCGGGACAACGGTAATTTCAAACAACACTTTCGAGCATGTTCGCACAGCGATAAATGCTGACGATTTCACAAACAATGTTCAGATTGAAGGCAATAACTTCCAAAACCTGGGCAGCGGATTGAGTGTTGGCGAAACTGCAAGCGGCAATGTTGCGGGGCCAATAACGAGCGTTGCAAGCAACACTTTTGACGGTGTTGATACGGATTTCAATTTCCGTAATTTGAATGGAGATATAGAGTTCAATTTTGAAGGTTCTGGAAACTCGGTTGCCGCAGGCGACATCTTGGTTGCCTATGGATCGCAGGGCTCAGATGAATATGTTGGATCTTCGGAAGATGATATCGTCATTGCAGAAGGTGGAGCAGACATCATCAATACCGGTGCAGGCGATGATATTGTCTTTGGCGGTGGCGCAAGCTTGACGGATAATAGCGACGCCGATACGGCTATTTATACCGGTGATTTCGCTGATTTCGCCTTTGGTTCCAATGGTAGCGGTTTCCTAACAGTAACCGATGGTGAGATTGCCGATGGTCTCGACGAGGGCACAGATGCACTCGTCAACGTTGAAGTCTTGGAGTTTGGAGACGGGACGACTGTCCGAGTTGTTGGTCATGGTGGTTACGTGTCCATCTCTGATGCTATCGCTGCAGCAGATCCCGGGGACACCATTCTGCTGGCCCCTGGCATTTACAACGAGAACATAACAATCGACAAGCAAGTCACCATTTTGGGTGCCAACAACGGCATTGACGTTGCGGCTGCATCCAGAGATTTGGTCGGTGGAGCTGGTGAAAGTACGATCAACGGAGGGATCGTTGTCCTAGCCGACAACGTCAAGATCGACGGTGTCCGATTGCTCGAAGGAGCCAAGGTTTCCTCAGCCTTCGAACTTGCTGGGATCCATATCCAAGGTGATGCAGCGTCCATATCCAACTCACTGTTTTATCGCTCGGCGGGTGGAATAGGCGATGCCTCTAGAGGGATTGTAAATTCCCTCGGATACGGCAATGGAATGCAGATCATCGGAAACATGATGCTTGGCTGGCACACCGGAATGTATCTGAATGGTTCGACCCAGAACGCTCTGGTCGATGGCAACCATTTTGAAAGCAACTTGGTAGGTATGTCGCTCGATGGATATGCCGGCAACGCCAATAACACTGTGCAAAACAACACCTTTGTTGCCAATAACCTCGAAGGTCTTGGAATTGGCAACGTTTCTGCTTCCATAGATGGATTGGTGACCGGAAACACTTTTGAAGGAAACGGCACCGGCGGCAATCCTGCCAATACGAACATTGCCAACTACGATACAAGTCTTCCCATAGACACGGTCCTGGGCAACACAATTGTTGGAACTTCAGGCAATGACACGCTGACCGACGATAGCACTGGCTCTGGACGTATTGGCGGCAACACGTTTGTCGGCGGTGAAGGCAACGATGTCATAATCGGTGGTGATGGCGACGATGTCCTGATCGGTGGCCTTGGCAGCGATACGCTGACCGGTGGTGCTGGTGCTGACACGTTCGTTCTGACTTCGCTCGCCGAAGCAGACATCATCACAGATTACAGCTTCGATGAAGGTGACAAGATCGATCTGGGTACATTGCTGGACGATGCCTTCGGGCAGGGGGCCAGCGAGGCTGAACTGGTCAGGGCGACAGATGACGGTAGTGGAGCTGTTACACTCGAAGTCGATGTCGATGGAACTGAAGTTGCTCATGATTGGCAGGAGGTCGCTACGCTTCAGAACCACAGCTCCATGGGCGACACGGTTCGTGTCGTGATGGATCAGGCTGGTACGGAAGTGGACGTCTCAGTCAACATCGCCTGATCGATCTAAACTACGACCTTTGAAAAAGGCGGGCCATCTGGTCCGCCTTTTTTGTTTCTTGAAAATAGCCAATGATCTGCGTTCGCGCGCACGAAAACGCGTCGTGTGTTTCAATGAGATTTCGTTGTGTGGAGCTGTTTAAGCTGACGTGCTGGTCTGGTTTTTTCGAAGAAGCGCTGCGCCGAAAAGACCAAGTAAGGCTGTGGCGAGGCCTGCAACGATTGCCAGGATGCGTGTTGCGTTTGGCGCGCCCAGCTGGTTCGCCAGGCCTTCGGTTTCAGACTGCGTGCTGGCTGTAACGTCGGTGCCGCTTGTACTGTCCGGAAGCAGAATGGTCAGGGTGCTTTCCGGCAGGTAGCCAGCGATGCGGCCGATGGTCGTGTCCGGGTTGTCAAATCCGGGAACGGCGGCTTCCAGCTTTGGTGTTTCGGCAATCTCCGAACCTGCAGCGAAGCTTTCAGAGATAAGCAGTTCGTCGCCGTCCGAGGTTTCAAGTGCAATGCGGCCAAAGCCCGTTTCCTCACCAGCGGCATCCAGAACGGTTTGAAGGTAGTCCTTCAATTCCCGCGCATCGAGGCTGTCAGGCTGCGCTTTCGCAATCTCGAGATATTCTGAGAGCAGGGGCAAAGATGCCAGTTCTTCAAGCCGCAGGCGAGGGGCTGTGAGCCTTGCTTCGCTCAGCGCCTCCAAGAGTTGGCTGCGTTCGGCGTTAAGTGCGGCTATTTGGCGGGAAATCTGTGTTTCCTGATGAGCGGCCAGGTAGACACCACTGCCTGCAATCAGAGCGCCGAGAAGGCAACCGCCAATGCCTAAGCAAAGGGCGGATGAAAGCTTGGACGGCTTTCGAATCGCGGCACTTTTGATTTGGTCGACCATAAACTGGCTATATCACGCTCTCCCCGGGTTTGGGGAGAGCAAATCGCTTGAGCCAGCAGGGTTTTCCATGGATCCAGCAGCTCTGCGCTGACCGAAAAAGGATCCTATTTGTTTGCCGATTTCAGTCTTGCCGCAAGGCGGACAGGCTTGCCGGCCTTTGCATCGTGTGACCATTCACCGGCAGCATTGACCGAGTAGAGCGCTTGATAATGCGGGAGATCACGTTCAAAGCGCACTCTGGAAAACCGGTTGTCTAGAATGAGCCATTTGCCCTCATGCTTGACTGACAGAACAGCATGATATTGCCGTGCAGCCGTATCGCGCAGAACGACGACGCGCATGTCTTTGTCCTTGACGCCGAGGTCCCGCAGCAGAGCGTATTTCAGGATTGCGTAGTCCTCGCAATCGCCCGCCCGTTTGTTCAGGCTTTCAACGGGGCTGGCCCAGTATTCGCCTGCCTTCCACAGCCTGTGGTCCTCGCGATAGGCAAGGAGCCGATTGACCATGTAGTTTACCTTCGGGATCTGCAGGCCGCGGCGCTTGGATTTCACCTGATCCAGGATGGCGGTATAGGTGCGAAAACTGTGACGGCTGCCGGCAGTCCCTTTTTGATCGGCGTTCAGCTCACCCAGGGCACGCTGCCAACGTTTGCTGACAGGACTGAGCGCAACTGACTTTCCAAGAGACCCGAACAGGCGCGTCGGTTTCAAGACCGTGCGTTTAACGGGTTTTTGGACTGCCACAGCCGAAGTCTTTACAGCCGGTGCTGAAACCTGCGGCTTGGCGAGAGGGCCAATTCGCACTTTCTGCAGCTCAACCGGTTTTGCCGTCGGTGCCGTTGAAATCGGTGAGAAATGCAATACGGCGGGTTTAGCCGATGCACGTGCCGTATCAAGCAGGGATGCTTGAAGAATGACCTGAACATCGTCAACGCCCGGCAGTGTCTCTTCCGCTGTCGCGGTGGAGCCAGCCGTTTGCAGAGCAATTGCGCAAATAAGCGCTTGCCAGGTTTTGGGCACAACTTTCCTGTTCGCTGCCGGCACTGCCGACGCGGTTGCACTCTGTTCCATCTGCCGATCGCCTCATTATATGTCGAGACGTCAGCGCTCCCTGAGTGCTTCGTCCCGTACCTTTTTGATCGGCTTTAAGATGTAATCCAGAACCGTTTTCTCACCGGTTAATATATCTATGGATGCCACCATTCCTGGTATTATTGGTAAAGGATCAGTATCTGAACCAAGATAATTTTTATCTGTTCTAATCATGACCCGGAAGAAACGATTACCTTCTTCATCTTCCGTGGTATCTGCACTGATACGTTCCAGGAATCCTTCAAGTCCGCCATAAACCGAGAAATCGTAAGCGGTTATCTTGACCTGCGCCTTCTGGCCAGGATGTAAAAATGCAACGTCTTTCGGGCGGATCTGTGCTTCGATCAAAAGCGTGTCTTCAAGGGGAACAATTTCCACCAGATCCGCGCCTGGTTGCACGACAGCGCCGATTGTCGTGATGTTCAGCTTGTTCACAATGCCTTTTACGGGGGACACCAGCTCCGTCCGGCGAACACGATCGGCAGCGCCTTTCATGCTTTCATTGATCACGGCGAGCTCACCACGCGCCTCTGCAAGCTGCTGGCGGGCCTCGGAAACAAAGGTCGAGGTTGCGTTGCGTGACCGCTCCTTGGCTTCTTCCTTGGCGGCGAGGGCGCGCTTAACGGACGCCTTGGTGACTGCGAGTTCACCTTCGCTCTCCTTCAATTGACGTTGAAGGCGGAGGAACTCAATCTCGGGAAGGACTTTGCGCTCAAAAAGCCGTTGGTTGATTTCAACTTCCCGCTTGAGGATCTCGATGATGGATTCCAGCTTGGTTTCCGTCGCCAACAGCTCCTGATACTCCTGCTCCTTTTGGGAAGCTTGATTGCGCAGAACGCTCAGTTCGTTGTCCAGGCTTATTTTCTTGTCGCGGTAGACGTTCTCTTCTTCTTCAATCAGTTCCGGAACCGCTTTTGTCAGAAGTTCAGGGAATTCCAGCGGAAGCTGGTCCGCTTCTGAATCCAGTCTGGCAATACGCGCCATCAGAGCCCATCGGCGCTGCCTGATTTCACCAAGCTGGGAGGAGAAGGTCGTGTCGTCGATTTCAATCAACGCCTGGCCCTCTTCAACGATGTCGCCTTCCCGGACGAATATCTTCTCAACGATGCCTGTGTCCGGTGCCTGCACGACCTGGATCTGTCTGGAGGGAATGACACGGCCATCGCCTCTTGTGACCTCTTCTATCGAGGCGAAATAGGCCCAGAGAAGCGCGACCACGAAAAGCACCAGTCCGATGCGAATGACGTTGGTCGTATATCTCGGTGGGCGTGTCTGGATGATGTCCCGAATGTCGTTTGCGTAGTTCCAATCGCCGGAGGCCATCATACAGTCCCCCGTGTGTTCTGATTGTTCACGGCCCCCAGCTCCTGAAGTTTTTTCAGGACATCCTGGCGTGGGCCGTCCAGTGCAAGCTTGCCGTAGTCAAGCGTAATCAGACGATCCGTCAATTCGACCAGGCTCATGCGATGTGTGCTGATGATAACAGTCGTGTCGGCTCTTTTGTTCTCGTTAAGACGCGCGATCAACCGTCGTTCCGACGCAAGATCCAGATGACTGGAGGGCTCATCCAGGAACAGTACGCGTGGTTTACGCAAGAGAATTCTCGCCAATGCGACGGCCTGTTTTTGCCCTCCCGACAAGAACCTTCCGCCTTCACCAACCTGGAGGTCATAGCCGAGCGGGTTCTGTGCAACAAATTCGTCAACGCCGGCGGTTCTTGCAGCCTGGATCAGCGCGTCGTCATCGGCAAACGGGTCTCCAGCACTGATATTCTCACGGACGGTGCCGCTGAAAAGCACATTGTCCTGCGACAGGAAGCCGACATTGGACCTCAGATCCGCGGGATCGAACTGCCGGGTATCGGTGCCGTCTATCAGCACCGCACCATTGGAGGGGTAATAAAGTCCTGAGGTGAGGCGGCCGATCGTGCTCTTCCCTGAGCCAACCCGACCGATCAAGCCGACGGTTTCACCCGGCGCAATCTTGAAGGAGATGTTTTTCAGACTGTCGTCTTCCGCCTCCGGATAGCGGAAGCTGACACCTTTGAATTCAACTGAACCTGAGGCGATGCGTTTGTTGATATAGGTTCTGCCGGGCTTGCGTTCCGTCTCGGTCTGCATGATTTCGTTCAGGATCTTGAACGAATGCATGGTCTGTCTCAGGCGGGTCAAGGTGTTGGCGACATTGGCGAGCGGCGCCAGAACACGGCCGGAAAGCATCATGGCCGCGATCAGAGCACCCATTGTGATATCGCCGCTGGATATGAGATAGACGCCCCAGACTATGATGCCGATTGACACCGAGGCCTGAACAAGTCCGGTTCCGGATTGAGCGATCAGCGCCCAGAAACGACCTGTCATGATGGCGGCACTGCTGGCGGCGACCGACCGCTCCCACTTGGTCTGCATGCGGCCTTCTGCATTGAGGGCCCGAACCGTATCAAGGTTCGCGATGCTTTCCACAAGGATCGAATGTCTTATGGCGCTCTCATTGTGGGATTTCTCGATAGCACCGGACAGGGGGGCCTGCACCAGAAGGCTGATACCCAGAACAATGGGAATTGCAATCAGGGGAACTATCGCGATTGGACCGACAAGCAAGAACAGCACGGCAACAAAAATGCCGATGAAAAACACATCGATGATGGATACCAGCGAGGAAGATGTGATGAATTCCCTGACGGTCTCGAATTCACGAATGTGGTTGGCAAACTGTCCGGAACTGACTGGCCTCTTTTCAAAATCAATGGCCAGCGCATGGGCAAAGACTTTGCTGGCCAATTCATTGTCGGCCTGTTTGCCGGCAACATTGATGATCTGGCCCCGTGCGACCTTCAAAATGAAGTCGAATATGAGGGTGAGAATAACGCCGATGGCCAACGCCCAAAGCGTCGGGATTGCAAAATTCGGAACGACGCGGTCATAGACGTTCATTGTGAAGAGCGGCGAGGCGAGGGCCAGGAGGTTGATGAGCAGCGCTGCAAGAGCGACATGAGCATAGTCACGCCAGTAAGACGAAATCGTGCTCCAGAACCAATGGCCTTGTCCACCAAGCGTGCGTTCGCTTACGCCGGTTTTATCGACAGAGGGCTGAACGAAAATTGCGTACCCGCTGTAGTCGTTCAAAAAATCATCCAGAGAACGGCGCAGGGTTCCCGTTGCGTATTCTGCAGATGCAAGCTCAACCGTGCCACCTTCGAAATTGATGGCGGTCAGGACCAGCATTTCAGAGTGTTTGGTTGCCACAATGCAGGGCAGGGCGGCCAGCGGAATGGCGTCCAGATCTTTTTTGTCGGGCAAGATCTTGAGGCCGCAATTCGCAGCGGCCCGACTTAAAATGCCTATCGTAAGAGTGTCTTGTGTTTTTGGCAGCCCATTCCAGATCACAGAATCTGTGACATGATAACCATGGACGCGCGCAATATACTTTAGGGCCTCAGCAAGCTGGTCTGGCTTTTTGGAAGACTGCGAGACCGCATCCTCGGTTTTCTGGTCGGTGTCGTGCTGCAGCATATCGGGCACTGGCTCGTTGGCTTTGTCACCGCATATGTCGTTAGTATCGCCTGACATTCAAGCAGGCGACAGCTCGCTTACAGCGAGTTGAAGCAAACGCGGTGCACTAAGATGCATTGTTGCTTGCCGGGACCCGGCAAACAAAATCTGCCCGACAAGTGTTAGAATTTACGTAATGGCTCGATGCCGAAGTTGGCATTCTGCGGGAAAACCGACCTGTTGTCGCGCTGACCGTCGGTTGCTTCCGGAGGAGGCGACACGCTCAAATACGCCAGTAGATCACCCGTCGTGGCACGCAACTGATACGTTGAGAAAGCGTAGATCGCGCGCGCGGAAATCAACTCGATTTCACTGTTGAAGAGTGCATTCTCGGCGTTCAGAACATCAAGCAGGGTTCTTTGGCCGATATCGTATTCCTGGCGATAGCCTTCGACCACCTGACGGTTGGCTGCAAGCTGTTCACGCAGGGCCTTAATACGTTCTGTCGTTGTGCTTACAGAGGCGTAAGAGCGTTCGATGCCTTCTTTGAGTTCCCGGCGGACACGATCCACCCGGATCTGGGTTTCAGCAAGGCGCTCACCGTATTCATTGGTCAGAGCGGCATCACGGCCGCCATTGAAGATGTTCCAGGAGAAGACAACCTTACCGGAATATTCGTTGTTGCGTCCCTCAATCCCGCCAATGTCATCGCCTACGGTCGCCTGACCGCGAAGAGAGATTTCGGGAAGGAAATTGCCCTTGGTGGACTCATATTCGTACTTGGCCGCGTCCGCGTCGGCAATCGCTGCGCGAACTGTCGGGTGCGTCTGAACGGCACTGTCAACCAGTCGTGTTACAGAGCCAGGTGGCAGGCTCGCCGGCTTGACCGGTGCGAGAGAAGCTGGTTTCTTGCCAACAACGCGCTCATATTTGGCAACAGTATCGAGCAGAGACTTGCGAACTTCACTGACGATCACTTCAGCTGCTGCAACACGTTCTCTTGCCTGTGAGAGATCGGCAGCGCCTGTTTCCCCGCCCTCAAAGCGTTGCTGAACGTCGGAGTAGATCCGGCGATGTTTTGCAACATTCATGCGAGCCTTGGACAAGATCGCGGTGTGGCGCAGAACGTCTACATAAGATTCGACAGCATCAAGGGCGGTTGCTTCGGAGCGCTCCATAACGCGCAGGGCTGCTCCATCGACGCGCGCGCTTTGGCGGTAGACTTCATTTACCGAGGTCAGTCCGTCAAAAATCAGCTGCTCGACTGTTACCGTGAACTCTTTTGAAAATCGCCACTCGTCGTTTTCATTCGCTGTGAATGAATTCGGGCGGTCCAGTCTTTCCGGTCCGAGTTCGGCAGAAACACCGACCGTCGGCAAGAACGCGCCCTGCGATCTGCGGTATTCGAAATTTCGAGCACGCCTGTTCGCCGCGCTCTCAAGCACGTCGGGACTGGTCGAAACCGCCTCCTGAACGACTTGCCGGAGGTCGGCAGCGAACGAAAAATCTACCAAGCACACACTCATCAAGAGTGCCGGAATAATACGCATTGCCCACGACGCCACTAAGTTAAAGATGTCAGCACATTATTATACGTTGCATACATTCCAAAGGACTGTTGCAACCCTGCTAATACTAATAGTTGCCAGTGTTGCCAATGTGCAACGAAATTGTGCTTAACTGCCATTTTAACGCCAAAATTAACGCTGGGTTAACTATAATTTCGGCGCTTCTGCCCGCGAAGCAGTCACTATGCACCCAAATGCGAACCGGAATTTTTCGCAAAAAGAGGTTCCAGATCCTCGAATCGGGAGATCGGAAAGAGCTCATCGGACACCGTACTTTAGGGAACGTGTCAGATTGTTTTCTTCTGGTCTTGCACGGATCGTCAGAGAATGTTGCTTGCTCGAACTTCGATCGCGGCGTCCAGGAAGCTTTGAATAAGGCGCAGTTCGCGTTTATCTGCCGGAATGGCAAGGCAATCGCGGTATTCTTCCGGCATTTCTTCAACCGGAACGGCGACAATGTTTTCGGAAGGATAAAGACTTTTCTCCAAGAGAAGCCCGATGCCGAGCCCATGCAGGATCGCTTCCTTCACCATTGGAAAGGTCGTCGTCCGCAATATCCTGGGGAACTCCAGTCCATGGTCGATCAGTTTTGAGCGGGCAATCTTTTGTGTAAGGGATCCGTCTTCGGGCAGAACCAAAGTTTCATGTTGAAGATCTGCCAGAGAGATTTTTTGCGTGCAGCCAAAGGATGGCCTTTCTGCATGTGGGCCTTGTACCTGGAACGTCGCAATTCATGGGTCACAATGGACTGACTTTCCTCAGGCTCGGTGACGATAGCGATATCGACTTGACGTTCACCCAGCAAGGTCATGGCGGTCGTCCAGTTGTAGAGCGTGAAATCGATCTGAACTTTGGGAAAGAGCCTGCCATATTGAGCAATAATGGGCATTGCAGGGCGCGGCGCATTGGCGATTAGACGTATGTGTCCGTCGGTGAGGGCGCTGTAGTCGCTTATTTTCTCGGTGACGAGTTGTTCCATGGTCGCAAGTCGGTCCGACACGGCAAAAAGCTCTCTTCCGGCCCTTGTAAGTTCAAGTCCGCTTCTGCGGCGTATGAAAAGCTGCGTTCCCATATGAACTTCCAACTTGGAAATATGCTGGGTGACAGATGATTGCGTGACACCGAGAGCTGCTGCCGCATTGGAAATACTCCCCACGCGGGCAGCAAAGGTGAAGGCCTTGATTTGATAAGGGCTTGGCGAGGCTGTCATGACAGTTCCGTAATGATGACTTTGCCAAACCGTAGCCTGCATTAGCGACGCTAATATTACGTCACAGACAGTTCAATCGGCCTCACTAGTGTCTCCTTGGAAACAGGAGCACTTAGATGACGGCGATCTCCTTATCGGCGATTGAGAAAAACTTCGGCGACACGAAAGTCCTTGAGGGAATCAATCTTGACATTGCAGACGGAGAGTTCCTGACGCTTGTCGGCCCTTCCGGCTGCGGCAAGTCCACGCTTCTTCGCATAATCGCGGGGCTCGAATCCGCAACGACAGGCGTGGTGGAAATTGGCGGAAAGCCGGTCAATGGCGTTCGACCGGCCCACCGGAACCTGGCGATGGTCTTTCAGTCCTACGCACTCTACCCGCATCTGACCGTGGCGCAGAACATGATGACGCCGCTGAAGCTGCGGGATCTCTCGGTTGTGGAACGCATGCCTATTGTCGGACCCCTGATCGCCGGCAGTTCTTATAGGGCAATCCTGGAACAAGTTCAGGAAACGGCAAAAGTTCTGAAAATCGATCATTTGCTCGACAGAAAGCCGGGTCAACTTTCGGGAGGTCAGCGTCAGCGGGCGGCGCTCGGCCGGGCAATGGTCCGCAAGCCGGTGGCGTTCCTGATGGACGAGCCTCTTTCAAACCTTGACGCCGCGCTGCGCATTCACATGCGCTCTGAGCTTGCCGAACTGCATCGATCGCTCAAGACCACCTTCATCTATGTCACACACGATCAGGCGGAAGCATTGACCATGTCCGACCGGATGGCGGTGATGATGGACGGCAAGATTCTGCAGCTCGGAGCACCGGACGAGATCTACAACAATCCGCAGGACATCCGCGTTGCCGAATTTGTCGGAGCGCCGAAAATCAACCTGTTGCCGGGCACGCTGGATGATGCCGGTCACGCACGTTGCGGAGATATGGTTCTTGCAAGGGTTGCCGAAAACGGTGTGGTCGGTTCGGTGACAATAGGTCTGAGGCCAGAACATCTGACAGTTTGCGAAAAGGGTGATGCGGAATCCTTGAGCGGCAGAGTGGTTCACCGGGAAAATCTTGGTGCGGACATCTACCTCCATATGACCGTACTTGATGGGGCTTCCCGATTGGTGGCTCGGGTTCAGCCCAATGAAGGCAACAGCATTTCCATTGGCGACGAATTGCACGTCAGACGTTTGGACGGCTGTGCAATGGTTTTTGGCAAAAACGGAAAACGCCTCGACCTGGCGTCAACCGCCACACACGTGGCGGAGGTTGCATGATGCAATCCAGCAGGGCGCATTTCTGGTTTGTCGGTCCGGCCTTGTTCTTGATGGTCGTCATTCTTCTGTTACCCATTCTGGTTGCCGGTGCCTTGAGTTTCACCAGCTACAGTTTGGGCAATTCCGGTGCGGACTTCGTTGGGCTGGAAAATTACGAGAAGATCTTCACTCGCTCCACCTATGAAAAAATGTTTGGAGCCACCTTTCGCTACGTCTTTGTCGTGGTGCCTTTGTCAGTCGGTCTGGGGTTGGGAGCTGCATTGCTCATCAGCTCTACCAAGCGTTTCAGCGACGTTTACAAAACCGTCTATTTCCTACCGGTTATGGCAGCGCTCATCGCAATGGCGATTGTCTGGGAATTCGCGTTCCATCCGACCATTGGCATCGTCAATGCAACGCTTGAACGCGGATGCGGATCGTTTCTTGAGGTCTGGAGCTGGTTTTCGCGCGGTTGCGAGCGCGGTTTTCCGCTTTGGCTCACGGATAGGGACTATGCCATCTGGACAGTTGCCTTTATCGGCGTCTGGCAGGGCTTCGGCTTCAATATGGTGCTCTATCTCGCCGGCCTGACTTCGGTTCCGCGCGAACTTTACCATGCTGCAGAAATGGATGGTGCGCGAACGGCCTGGGACAGATTTCGCCTGGTGACCTGGCCAATGCTAGGGCCGACAACGGTTTTTGTCGTCACGATTTCCTTCATCCGCTCGTTCCAGGTGTTTGACACGGTCGAAGCGTTTTATCCGCAGGGTGGGGGGCCATCGAAGTCAGTCTACGTGATGATGTTCGCAATCTATGAAAAGGCCATCCAGCAAAACCTGATGGGTATCGGGGCGGCGATCACTGTCGTGTTCCTGGCATTCGTCATGTTTTTGACGGTTGTCCAGCGTTGGCTGGTGGAAAGAAGGGTGCACTACACATGAGCGAGACAATGCACGCGGCACATTCGGCTTTCAGTGCGCCCACGTTCCGTTTTTCTGCCGGTGAGGCATTGAAACACGCGGTCTTGATCCTGGGCAGTCTGATCGTTTTGCTGCCGTTCTACGTGATGGTGAGTTACAGCCTCAAAAGCCCTGCCGAGATCATGCAGAATACCGGCGGATTTTTCGGAGCGCAGGAACTCTTCCGCGATGATTATTGCATCAAGCTTGGCAACGCCGTTGCTGACTGCATGGTGACGCCGGTTATCTACAACTACACAACAGCTTTCGAGAAAGCCCCGCTTATTCGGTATCTTTTCAACGGGATTGTGGTCACGACATCAATCTTCTTCATTCAGGTTCTGGTCGCGCTGCCCTGTGCCTATGCACTTGCGAAACTTCGTTTCTGGGGACGGGAAGCTGTTTTCGGACTCGTGCTCTTCTGCCTTCTTATCCCGGTTCATGCCATCGCCTTGCCGCTATACATCATGTTGGCGAAACTGGGACTTACCAATTCCTATGCAGCGCTGATCATACCCTGGACTATTTCAGTCTTTGGCATCTTCCTGATGCGCCAGTTCTTCATGACCGTTCCCGATGACTTGATCGATGCAGCGCGCATGGACGGAATGAGCGAATTTTCCATCATCTGGAATGTGATGCTGCCAACAGCAATCCCGGCGCTGTTGGCCTTCGCGATCTTTTCGGTGGTGGCTCACTGGAACGACTATTTCTGGCCGCGCATCGTGATTACAGGCGACCGCAGCCTGTTCACACCACCGCTCGGTCTGCGTGAGTTCAAAGGCGACGCCGATGGCGATAACTTCGGGCCGATGATGGCGACCGCCACGATCATCGTAGCACCGCTGATCGTGGCATTCCTGATCGCTCAGCGCCGTTTCATCGAAGGCATCACCTTGAGCGGGATGAAGTAGGAACCGGTCATTTGAATAAAAGGCGGGGCCACCGCAGAGCAGCGGCCCCGTTACCAGATCCCTTGAGGGATAAACCGGGTGCGGACAGTTTGGCGACCAAGCCGTACCCGTGGCAACACCACGGAGAATTTCATGAAAAAGTGTCTCACTGCAATTGCTTTTGTGCTGGCCGCAGGTTCGGCGCAAGCTCAGGACGAGAAAATCACGATCGAATTTGCTTATCCTTATTCGCATCTGTTCGACGTGACATACGAGAAGATCCTTCCACTCTTCAATGAGAAGTACCCCAACATTGAAGTGAAAATTCGCGCTTCCTACGAGTCTTATGAAGACGGCACCAACACGATCTTGCGTGAAGCCGTTGCAGACACGCTGCCGGACGTCACGATGCAGGGTCTGAACCGTCAGGCAATCCTGGTTGAAAAAGGAATTGCCAAGTCACTAGAGCCTTTCATCGAGGCCGAGGAAGACTTCGCCAAGGACGGTTATCACGATGCGATGCTCAAGCTCGGCACGTTTGACGGCAACGTGCATGGTCTGCCGTTTTCGGTCTCGCTTCCGGTCGGCTACTACAACATGGATGTGATGGCCAAGGCAGGCATTACATCAGTGGATCAGCTGCCCAAGACCTGGGAAGAAGTTGTCGCAACGTGCGGCAAGCTGCGCGAAGCCGGTGTCAAGAATCCAATGTTCTGGGGCTGGAACATCACCGGCAACTGGTTCCTGCAGGCGTTGATGTGGTCGCAGGACAAACCAACCATGGAAGATGGTGATTTCCAGATCGCATCGGATGAGGGGCTGCAATCACTCGAAACCATGAAATCCCTGTTTCGTGGCTGCGACATGCAGAACATCGAATGGAAAGCGGCGCTTGCCTCTTTTTCAGCCGGTGAAATCGGCATGATGTACTGGTCCACTTCAGCACTGGGTGCCGTAGAGCGAGCCAAAGGCGACTTTGTGCTCCAGACCAATGAGTTCCCGGGATTTGAAGCAACCGGCCCGAAAGGCCTGCCTGCTGGCGGCAATGCAGCCATGCTTGTGTCTACAAGCACCGACCCAAACGAGCTGCAGGCAGCCTGGAAGTGGCTGAAATTCATCACATCCGGTCAGGGTGCCGCCGAAGTGGCGCGCACCACCGGCTATATGCCGCCGAACAAGGCCGCAAACGAAGTGATCCTTGCCGATTTCTACAAAGAGAACCCGAACAAGGAAACCGCGGTTCGCCAGTTGCCGCTGCTGCGCGATTGGCAGGCCTATCCAGGTGACAACGGTTTGGCGGTTACTCAGGTGATTTATGACGGCCTTGAGGGTGTCGTAACGGGCGAGTTCGACGACATGGGTGAGCTGCAAAAAGAAATGGCCGAAGAGGTCAGGGAACTGCTGCCTGAAGGCAACTAGGTATCAGTTTCACTGAAACGCCGCCCGGAAACCGGGCGGCGTTTTTGCCATTTAATCAACGGAGAACGCGGTGAAACTCATTCAACTCACTGACATTCATTTGACCACACCTGGAAGTACGATCGGTGGTCGGGACCCCAATGAAAATTTCAATAAGGCGCTTGATCACGCGCTCACTCAGCACCCGGATGCAGATGCACTCATCATAACAGGAGACCTTTCCGACTGGGGAGACCGCACGGATTATGTCCGGCTTAAGGAGACGCTTTCAGGTGTTTCGGTCCCGGTTGAGCTTTGCATCGGAAACCACGATGAGAGAGATGTGTTTCTCTCTGTCTTTCCCGAACTGGTCGACGAGAACGGGTTTGTCCAGTCTGTCTTCGATATGCCGCTTGGAACCGGAATTGTACTCGATACCTGGGGCCCGGACTCGCATGCGGGCCATTATTGTGAAGCGCGGCGCAACTGGCTCGAAGGGCAACTGAGGGCGGCGTCAGGACCGGTTTTTCTGTTCATGCATCACAATCCGGTTCCGATCGGTATTGCGCCAATGGACAAGATAATGTTGCAGGATCACGAGGCCTTTGCAGCGCTGATCAAAGAGTATCGCGACAAGGTCAGGCACATTTTTCACGGCCATTGCCATCTGCCGCTGTCTGGATCGTTGCATGGTGTCCCGTTCAGCGCTCCGCGAGGGACCAATCATGCAGGTTGGCCTGATTTCGCTAACCAGGGAAACCTGAGTGCGTCTGACTTGCCTGAGAGTTACGCCGTTGTGCTGGTCAACGAGACCAGCGTTATGGTCCACATGGTCGAATATGGCTACCATGGCGACATCCGGCGAGAAGGTTCGCCTGATTATGCCGATTGGAATCGGCTGACGATGGTGCGCTGACGAGCTTTATGCACTTTTAGACGTCGTTGCAGCCTTCTGGCTCACTTCCCGAATTGTCATGCTCGCGTTTGAGAGCTGTCACAATTCTAACGGGGAACGGGGGTAGAAGGCTGTTTCGTTTTTTGAAAGATATTGGATTCCCGCCTGTTCACTGATGAACCAACCTGATTTAACGGGACGTGCCCAGAGGAGACCTCATGACATTCGCCGATAAGCGCATTCCATCTGGGAGCGAGTTCGTTGTCTTGAAAAACGCCAGGCTTGTGCTGGGTGATGAAGTTGTCTCCGGTCACGTTTCTGTATCGGATGGTGTCATCGTGTCCGTTGATACCGGTGCGATCCCTCAAGCTGGCGAAGACCTCGGTGGCGACTATCTTGTGCCGGGCCTCGTGGACATCCACACGGACCACTTTGAGAAGCATGTCTTTCCACGCGCCCATGTGCGCTGGGATCCTTTCAGGGCGGCTATGGCGCATGATGCTCAAATCATCGGCAGCGGTATCACGACCGTTTTCGACAGTCTGTGTGTTGGCGCAACCATCAAGAACCCGGAACGGCGCGAAATCCTGGCACCGATGATTGATGCTCTGGAAAAGGCACAGAGTGCAGGTATGCTGCGCGCCGAACATCTGGTCCATCTTCGTTGCGAGATTACCGACGCCGAGACGACCCGCCTAACCGAGGAAAATATTGGCAAGAACATTGTGCGCATGGTTTCGGTGATGGAACACCTTCCCGGGCGCCGTCAGAGTAAGAATATCGAGGGGTATATAGGGCGCAGAATGGCTGATACCGGCGAGTCGCGGCAGGAAGCTGAACGCGTTACCCGGGAACTTTTGAACTTTTCAGACGCAATCAGCGCGAAAGTCCGCCCGGAAGTCGTTGCTTTGGCACACGCGCACAAACTGCCATTGCTCAGCCACGACGACACCGAACTTGAACACATTGACGAAGCGATCGGCGAAGGGATCTTGATTTCCGAGTTTCCCTGCACGCTGGACGCCGCGCGCAAGGCGAAAACACACGGCATGCATGTGGTTGGAGGTGCTCCGAATGTCATTCGAGGCGGATCTCAATCAGGGAATGTCGCTGTAAGCGATCTCATGGCAGAAAACCTCGTCGATATTCTGGCGTCGGACTATGTGCCTCGCTCGCTTCTGGACTGTGCATTCATGGCAGCACAGAACGAGGCGTTTGGAGTTGATCTGCCATCCGCCATACGCTTGGTCTCCAAGACACCTGCTCACGTTGCGGGCCTGTCCGATCGGGGTGAAATCATTCAAGGAAAGCGGGCAGATCTTCTTCATGTCGGGTTGCATGATGGACACCCCTTCGTGAAGCAAGCCTGGCTTTGCGGGCGGCGTGTGTATTAAGACCAACCACGCGGTGGATATGCTTGGAGAATTGCGCTCAGCTGGCAAGCGCCGGTGCGCGGCTTCGTCATTGACAAAATAGTCAATGAAACACATAAATATCCAACATTCTTTAAATTAGGGCATAAAATGCTTTTCAGCGATCGGGGAGGCACTGATGCGACAATTGTCGCCATGTTATCTTCGGCGATCCGGAGAGATATTTCTTTCGGTGTCCTGCGGCCTGACGAAAGGCTGAAAATCGAGGCTCTTCGACAGCGCTATGGCGGCTCGAACCACTCCATGCGCGAGACCTTGAGGATCCTGGCCGCAGAAGGCATGGTCGAGGCAACCAATCAGCGCGGGTTTCGGGTGACTTCGGCGACGGAAGACGACCTTCAAGACATATTGCTTATGCGGATTGAGACTGAACGGCTCGGCTTGAAGCGGTCCCTGCGAAACGGCAATGTAGCCTGGGAGTCGCGGGTGGTTGCGGCATTTCATGGCTTGCACCGCGCCGATGTTGCAGTTCAAGAAACACCCAATGACGCGGTCGCTCTGGATTGGGATGAAGCCTCCCGGGTTTTATCTGCGGCACTTCTTTCAGCCTGCGGGTCCCGTCGCCTGATCGAAACCGCTAACAAGTTTTACAACCAGTCGCGGCGGTATCTGCTCGCTTTGTTACGTGAGGGACAAATCGACTTTGCCGTGCGCGAAAAACGTCATCAATTACTGCGTGAGGCAATTCTAGCCCGTAACGATGAATTGGCACTGTCAACATTGGAAGAAGACATCCGTGCAGCACTCCAAACGACTTAAGAACGACACCAGGGAGGAAACAAAATGACCAAATTCAATCGCCGCCAAACACTCGGCTTGATCGGCGCGGCAACGGTGACAGGACTATCCGCACCGGCATTGGCGTCAAACAGGAAGATTAAGGTTGGGGCATTGCGCTTCACGTCTCACTCCGGCAGCTTTATCGCATTTGAGCGCGGTTATTTTGCCGATGCGGGCCTGGACGTTGAGTTTCAGTTCTTCCAGGCCGCGCAGCCAATGGCCGTCGCGATTGCCTCGGGCGATGTCGACTATGCGGTCACCGCGATTTCCGGCGGCTTGATCAGTCTCGCCGACAAAGGGGCGATCAAGGTGATTGGCGGGGCGCTTAGTGAAGAAAAGGGCATTGACGGTCAGAAATTCCTGATTTCCGATGCTTCCTATCAGGCAGGAACAAAGAGCCTGAAGGACCTCGACGGCAAGAAGTATGCAGTTACGCAGGCGGGCTCATCGTTCCACTACATGGGAGCGAAGATGGCCGAAAAAGAAGGCATTTCGCTTTCCTTTACACCATTGCAAAAAGTCGGTGCGATCATCGGAGCCATGAAATCCGGGCAGGTTGATGGCTGGTCAATCGTTCCGCACATTGCCAAACCTCTGGCAAAGGCTGGTGCCTGGCATATCGTAGGCGACGTCTCTGACTATCTGCCTGACTATCAGGTCACGACCGTCTTTACGTCCGCGGGCAATGCGGCAGACGAAAAGGCGCTGACGAAAGACTTCCTTTCAGGCTTTTCCAGAGGTGTCGACGACTATGCCGCTGCCATGATCGACGGCACGGCCAGTCAGGACGAGATGATCGACCTGATCCACAAATACGTCTACACCGACCGTCCGCGGGAAAAGGCTGCTCCTTCGATCATCAATGGAACGATGCGGTTGAACAAAGGGGCTGCTTTGAACCTTGCTTCGGTGCAGGATCAACTCAGCTGGTTCCAGTCAGAAGGCCTTGTCGACAAGGACATCACGATCGACCAGCTTGTGGACACTTCCTATGTTGAAACCATTGGCGGCTAATGAAGCCGATTTGTTCGCCGCGGCGAAAAACTCTTCGAGCCAAGGTTTTGATACGGGCAGTTCATGGATATACGCCTTGAAGGCATAAGCCATCATTATGATGACTTTGAAGTTCTGCGGGATGTCACTCTCGACATTCCCGCAGGGCAAATCGTTTGTATTGTCGGTCCGTCCGGTTGCGGAAAATCGACCTTGCTGCGTTTCATCGGCGGGCTGGAGAGGCCTCGATCCGGTCGAGTTGTCCAGCTTGGACAAGCACCCGAAGGGTGCCTGAATCCGCTGACCTATATCTTTCAGGACTTTGCACTGTTGCCTTGGCGCTCTGTCGCCGGGAACGTTTCGCTGGTTCTGGAAGATCATGGAATTCGTGGTACGGCGGCGCGCGAGATCATCGAGGATGTCCTGGCACGGACAAAACTGACGGACTTTGCCAAGGCATTGCCCAAGCAGCTTTCAGGGGGCATGAAACAACGCGTTGCCATCGCCCGTGCACTTGCGGTCAAACCCGCTGTGATGCTGATGGATGAGCCACTTTCCGCGTTGGACAGTCAAACGCGGGAACTCCTGATGGACGATCTTGTCGACCTTTGGTCGCGTCAGCCGTTCACTGCCGTTTATGTGACACACAATCTTGCCGAAGCAGTTCGTCTTGGGCACAAGGTTGTCGTTCTCTCCAGGCGGCCGGGGCAAATTCAGGAAATCGTTGAAATCGACAAGCCTTTGCCGGCTCGGGAGTTCGGTGACCCGGAACTCGATGAACCGCAAAGATATCTCTGGCGCTTAATGCGTGAAGAAGCGCGGGCCGCGGATGCGGAGTTGATGAATGTCTGAGATTCATAAGGACGAAACCAAAGGGTCAGCCGTCGCTGAAAGACAGCCCGTGGCCTTTCGGGGCGGGGGCTTTGCTCCAAAGAACCGTCGCTGGATCGGCGTGCTGGTTTTTGTTCTGCTGATCGCAATTGCCGAATGGGGTACAAGGACAGGCTGGATTACCGCGCTGACATTGCCGCGGCCTTCCGACGTGCTGGAAACCTTTGGTGAACTCTATTCCAGCGGCTTGTTGTTCAAGCATCTTTTGCCGTCCTTGAGCCGTTTGGTGATTGGCGCGACGTTCGGTGTGCTCCTGGGCATTTGTATCGGTGTTCTGATCGGGTTGTTTTCGGTCATGCGATCTAGTCTCGTGCCGCTGGTTGCCGCATTGTTTCCAATCCCGAAAATCGCCCTGTTACCGCTTTTTGTCATCTGGTTCGGAATAGGTGAGGGGTCCAAATACGCTCTGATTGCATTTGGAACGTTCACGCCGACTGTCGTTGCGACTTATGGTGCCGTCGACAATGTTGATCGTACCCTTATTCGCATGGGGCAGAGCTTCGGGCTGTCCTGGCTTTCAATCGTCCGCAAGATCGTTTTGCCCGGAGCTATGCCCGGCATCTTGTCAGGTCTAAGGATCAGCCTTGCCATTGCAATCATTCTGTTGGTCGCAGCTGAAATGCTGGGCGCTGAATACGGCATTGGCGCTTATATTCTGGAGGCGGGTTCGCTTTACGATCTTGAGCGACTCTTTGTGGGTGTTGTCATTCTCTCGCTTCTTGGCGTCATCGTCAGTGCAGGGATTGGAATTCTGGAAAGGCGGTTGCTCGGCTGGCGCGTTTAGGTGGCGTGACCGAGCCGTTTCAGGATCTTGTCCGGTCATCCTTGCCGATGATGTGCTTGCGCAAGAAACCAGAAAATCCGTCGATCAGATAGACCATGAACACGATCAGGAAGATAATGGTCCAGGCCTCAGGCCAGCGATAGGCGTTGATCCTGTCCGCCAACAGGAAGCCAATGCCCCCGGCACCGACTATGCCGAGGATCGTTCCTGAGCGTGTGTTGGATTCAAAATTATAGAGAATTATCGACAAGATGACGGGAAGCGCCTGTGGCAAGACCGCAAAGCGAACCGTTTGAAGCTTGCCGCCACCGGAAGCTTTTACGCCGTCGACGGGCTTCTTCGATGTGTTTTCAATGGCTTCAGAAAAGAGCTTCGAAAATGTCCCGATCTCCGACACGGCAATTGCCAGAATGCCAGCCAACGGTCCCAAGCCAAAGGCGCGGATGAAAACAAGAGCAAGGATCAGCTGTTCAACCGCCCGCAGCGCATCAAAGCCGCGCCGTATACCAAGACGGAACCATGACGCCGGCATAATGTTCTTGGCGCCCAGAAACGCGAGCGGAAATGCAACGACCGCTCCAAGCAATGTGCCCATGAAGGCCATTGCGACAGTCTCACCAAGACCTTTGAGGATCTCTTGCCATTCGGTCCAGCTTTGCCAGACATGAGGGGGAAACATGAAGGAAAGCACATTGCCGAAACGGGTTACGCCTTCAACTATTCGCATGGGCGAGAAATCGAACGCCCACAGGCACCAACCCGTCAGAACAATGAAGGCGGATGTGCCCAAGAAGCGCAGGAGTTTGGTCCGGCGAGACGTTACAAAGGCATCGGGCACCAAAGATCTGGCTCTTTGCAGATCGGAAGATGTGTCGCTCACGATCAAACCCCTTTTCCGGTCAGGCCGATGATCCGGTGACGAACGTTTTCACTCAGCATGTCGATGACGATCACGGTTGTAAAAATGATGAGGAACAATGCCGAGAGATCGGTGTATTCCTGCAGTGACATGGCAACCCGGATTTCTTGACCCAGGCCACCTGCTCCGACAAAACCGATGATTGAGGAGGAGCGCACATTGATTTCAAAGCGCAGCAGCGTGTAGCTGATGATGTTCGGAATGACCTGTGGAACGATGCCGTAACGGATCTGATCGAACCAGGATCCCCCTGAGGCTTTGATGCCTTCAACCGGTCGCATGTCTGCATTTTCGTTGGCTTCGGAGTAAAGCTTGCCGAGCGCGCCGGTTGCGTGAAGTCCGATCGCCAACACCCCGGCAAGCGGGCCCACGCCGAAACAAAAAACGAAAATCAGTGCCCAGACGAGATCGGGGACGGTGCGTATGATCTCAAGATATCGGCGGGTGACGTTGAAAATGATCCGGTTGGGTGCCAGATTGCGGCTTGCCGGAAAACTGAGCAAGAATGCGCCGACAACTCCAAGGAGCGTCGCCATATAGGCAATCAGAATGGTTTCAACGAGCAATTGCAGCCAGATTTTCCAGCGCCAGAACCAATTGACCAGATCGCCCCACAGGGTTTCCCAATGCAGCACAGGCAGTGTCTTGTAGAGATATTCGCCGAGACGCGGCAGTCCGGCCCAGATCTTCCACATCGACACTCTGTCGCCGTTGGCAAGTGTGACATCCGTCATGTCAAAGAAACCGCCCATCCATGCAGTCACGACAAAACAGAGTGCAAAAAACACCGTTGATATCGTGTTCGTGCGCAGGGCCGACTTGCGCGCGGCGGCGTAATCAAGCTCGAACTGCTGAATAGCAGGTGATGCTGAGGTCATGACTATCAGGTCCGGTTTGTCGGGAAGAGGGGTGCCGTGACACCCCTCCAGTCGTGCCTATCAGCCGCCGCGACGCTGTTTTTTCAGCCAGTCGCGCATGTCGACAATCCACTGGTAGCGATCGTGATCGACTTCGATCCAGCCCTCCTGGGTAGAGTCTTCACCACCGGTCATTTCAATGAAAGCCAGAGTGTCATTTTCCGGAATATCCATGACGGCCTTGCGCATGTCGGCCATCAGGTCTTCAGGCAGATTGGCGCGTGCGGCAAGTGGGCCGGAGGTGATTTCCGGAGACTTCCAAATGATACAGATCGAGCCATCTTCAATCATACCCTTGGTGACCATGCGTTGCGGAATGCCGTCGGCTTCGTTGGTGATGTAGGTGGCTGCCGCATCATACTGTTTGTTGTAGACACCCAGGACGCCGGTTTCGTGTGCGCCAGAAAATGGAACGGCTCCAAAATACGTTTTTGGATCAAAGCCCTGCTTGGCCAGGTTGAAATAAGGAACAGCGTAGCCGGATGTGGAATCCGGGTCGGCAAAGGCCAGGGTTTTGCCTTTGAGGTCTTCCAGCGCCTCAATGCCACTGTCACAGCGGACCGCGACCACCGAGTAGTAGCCTGTGGAACCATCTTTCTGAAGCCGGGACACCAGCGGAACGACGCCACCATTGGTTTCAGTATAGGCGGCCGCATATGAAGACGAGCCAAAAAATGCGAACTCGATCTGATCGGCCGCAATTGCCTGGATCACACCATCATAGGAGCCGGCGGTAAAGATCTCGACTTCCACGCCGAGCTGGTTTTCAAGATACTTCTCGAACGGTGTGTAGCGCGCAATCCTGTCTTTTTCATTTTCGCCGGACAGAATGCCGAATTTGACGGTCTTGTACTGATCTTTCCAGCCTTCCGACATTGCCGGGGAGGCGGCGAGGACGACAACAGATACTGCTGCTGCGAGAATGACCTTCATCGTAGTGCTCCTTTGATGCCGGGCTTCCGGCGGTTGATACGGCATGTGCCGATCCGAGTTTGCGAAAGCGAAGCTTCGTTTCCGCGGATTTCAGGTTCCAACGGCCTTGATTTGCGGGCGATGCGAGCCGGAGGAAATCGACGTCGACGTCACGGCTTCGTTGAAGTCAGTGCCGAGTTCGCCGGCACCGTAGATTTCTCTGACTTTTTCGCTGGTCAATGCCTCCGGCGCACCGTCAAACCGCACTTGTCCAGCGCGCATGGCGATAATGCGGTCGCAATACGCACGAGCCGTGTCGAGTGTGTGCAGGTTGACCAAAACGGTAAGGCCATCGGACCGGTTGATTTCCCGAAGCGCATCCATCACGCGTGTGGCATTGGCCGGGTCGAGCGAGGCGATAGGCTCATCTGCGAGCATAATGCGCGGGTTCTGAACGAGGGCCTTGGCAATCGCAACTCTTTGCTGCTGTCCGCCGGACAATGTTCCTGCACGCTGCAGCGCTTGAGGCACCAGGTCCAACCGGTCCAGCGCGTCTATGGCACGACTTCGGTCTGCTTCGGTAAAGGAGCGCGCCATCGATCGCATGAAGCCAGTGCGAGCTATCCGTCCCACCATGACATTGGTCAGGACGTCCATGCGCTCGACGAGATTGAATTGCTGGAAAATCATTGCACAGGATGCACGCCAAAGCCTGAGCTCGCGGCCACGCAAGGCTGTGACATTCTGACTTTCGTAAACAATAGATCCCTGGCTTGGATCGGTCAGCCGATTGATCATCCGCAACAGCGTGGATTTGCCTGCGCCTGAACGACCAATAACGCCGACCATCTGGCCTTTGGGAATGACAAGAGACACCGCATCGACCGCGGTCAGGTCCCCGAACTGTTTGGATAGCTGTTCAACGAGTAACATTGGCCCCTCCGGAAAACGGAGTGCCAACTAGCAATAAACCTGGCGGTTCAGATGTCTAAACGGTTATACTTTTATGAAATTTTGTGAAAACTTCATCCGTTTTGTTTGCCGGTAAAGGAGTAAAAGAAGGCAAAACAAACATAAATTCCCTTTTTTCATAATATTGTAATTTGACGTTTTTTTCTTTTTTGGAAAATTTCGTAAAATTTACATGATAATTTCACATTCAAAGACTTGCTAGTCGCTACGCTCTTCTTGCTCGCCACTTCGGTTGAGCAAAATGAGGAGTTCCCACAATGAGTATCTTGAAATCCGCCGTTTTCGCGGCTGCAGCGCTTGCGATGTCTGTTTCATATTCTTTCGCTGATACATTCAAACTCGCGGTTACTGATGTTGAAGGGCTGGAGCGTTTGCAGGTTGAATGGGGTCCTTTCAAAGAGGCTCTTGAGAGCGCAACCGATCATTCTTTCGAGTTTTTTCCGGTCACAAGCCGCACGGCAGCAGCTGAAGCTCTGCGCGCCAAACGCGTCGACTTTGTCGTTACCGGTCCGGCCGAATACATCGTCATCAACAAACTTACCGAAGCGACCCCGCTCGTCGGACTTGGTCGTCCTGACTATTTCTGTGCAATCGTTGTGCGTGCAGACAGTGGCATCACCAAGCCAGCGGATCTCAAGGGTAAAAAGGTCGCATTCGGTGATATCGGTTCGACGTCCAATATGCTTTGTCCGATGCAGCTGATGGCAGACTATGGCGTGGATCCCGTCAAAGACGTCGAAAATCTGCATACTTCTCGCAACATCGCCCATGAAGCTTTGAAAAAAGGCGATGTTGCCGGCATGGGTATCAATCACAATTCCTGGCTAGGTGTGCGAAACAAAGATGAAACCGTTCCCAACGGCTTTTTTCGGGTGATTGCACGTTCCGGTGATCTCCCAAATGACATGCTGATGGTCGCTTCGCATGTCGATAAGTCCCTGTCGGAAGATGTTCGCGAGGCAATTCTGGACAACAAGGACGCCATCATCACGGCGATCATATCGCATGAGGAAAACGACAAGTATGGTGGAATGGATCTGGTTGCCATCGAAGACGGTGCTTACGATCTTGTCCGGTCCATGTATACCACAGCCGGCTTCCCGCAATACGACAAGTTTATTGGCGAATGATGGCGCAAGCCCTGTTCAAGTCCGCCGGTGCGAAAGCTCCGGCGGTAAACCCGGTTCCGGTGCCGGCCAGTACTTCCGTGGATTTGAACGTGTCGGGTTTGCACAAGAGTTTCGGCAAAGGTCAGGCCGTTCTTTGCGGAGTTACATTTGCAGTTCATCACCGCGAAGCCGTGGCAATGATCGGTTCCAACGGTGCCGGTAAATCTACTGCTCTGCGCTGTGCATTAAGGCTGATCGAACCGGAAGCTGGGACAGTCTCTCTTTTTGAGGAAAACATCTCGTGTGCGGGTCAGAAACAGCTCAGGGCAGTACGGGCTGAAGTCGGCTTTGTTTTTCAAAAACACAATCTCGTGCCGCGATTGTCCGCGCTTACAAATGTTGTTCATGGCAATCTTGGTCGTTCCGGTGGAATTCGCGGATGGTCGCACTCGTTTACTTCGTACGAATTGCGTGCTCGGGCAATGGCTTGCCTTGAACGGGTTGGCCTTGCTGATCAGGCGATGAAGCGAGCCGATCAACTTTCAGGGGGCAGTCGCAACGCGTCGCCATAGCGAGAGCCTTGATGCAACGGCCGCGAATGATCGTTGCAGACGAACCAGTCGCTAGCCTTGACCCTGTCGCCGGTAGGGAAGTGATGGATCTCTTTCACCAGTTGACCCGCGAAGAAGGGATCACGCTGCTGTTTACATCGCACAATGTTCAGCAAGCGCTCGACTATGCGGATCGGATTTTAGCGATCAAGCAGGGCGAAATTGTTTTGAACGCGCCAAGTTCAACCCTCCATTCAGGGGACCTCAACAAGCACTATGGTTGATCGAGGACACACAGTGGCGCACAAGTTGCCAGGCAGAATTGAGCGACCGGGTGCATTGCGGTTCACCACATATGTGGCATTGGCCGCATTTATGATCTGGGCGTTTCAGGGAGCGGGTTGGTCGGTTTCAGCACTTGTCTCAGGTGGTCCGGCAATGGCGGACTTTCTAGCACGCGCCTGGCCTCCTTCTTTTGAACGAATGCCGCAACTTTCCGGAGCTTTGCTGGAAACATTTCAGATGGCACTTGCCGGCACTTTTATCGGTATCGTTGTAAGTCTCCCGCTGGCAATACTGGCCGCCAGAGGATTGATCGGCACCTCGATGCCATCTCGAGCCATCTACACTGGTGCGCGGTTGCTAATTGCATTTTTTCGCACTGTTCCAGATCTGGTCTGGGCGCTGGTCTTTGTCATTACAGTCGGTTTGGGGCCTTTCGCAGGAACGCTTGCTATTGCGGTCGACACCATTGGTTTCTGTGGCAGGTTTTTTGCCGAAGCAATGGAAGATGCTGAAAAAGGGCCCCAGGAGGCTCTTACGGCAGCTGGTGCCAGGAAAATAGACACTGTCTTTTGCGCCGTCGTTCCTGCAGCCATGCCCACGTTCATAACGACGTCTTTGTTCGCTCTTGAAAAGGCCACTCGCTCGTCAGTCGTACTCGGCCTCGTTGGCGCGGGCGGGATCGGCATCGAACTGAAAGTGGCTATGGATTTTTTCGACTATCAACTCGCCATGACCATCATCTTGATGATTTTCATTCTGGTTCTTCTCGTTGAGAGGATCGGAAGCATTAGCCGCACACGTCTATTGGAAGGAACCTCGCGATGAGTGAATCTCAAATTCAGCAAAGGACCGATACAGCTCACCTAGCCTGGGATAAACGCTGGCAAACGGAAGAGGGAAGAGCCGATTGGACGCGTCCCAATGAGGACGTTGCAAGTTTGATCGAAAAGCTGCAGGCAGACGCACCGGTAAAAGCCCTCGATCTCGGCTGCGGTGTGGGGCGGCATGCGCTCGCTTTTGCGCGGGCCGGTTTTGAAACCCATGCGATTGATCTATCTGAAACGGGGCTTACGCAAGTCCAAAGAAGTGCTGCTGAGTCTGGGCTCGCTGTCCGGACACAAGTCGCGCCGATGACAGCATTGCCATTCGAGGACAACAGCTTTGACTATGTCTTGTCTTTCAACGTCATCTATCACGGTAACCCGGATGTCGTGAAAAAGGCGATTACCGAAATTGCTCGCGTTCTGAAGCCGGGTGGGACCTATCAGGGCACGATGCTTTCAAAACGGAACAGCAATTTCGGACTCGGTACAGAGATCGCTCCCGATACTTTTGTTAAAGAAGGGGACGACGACAAGGACCATCCACATTTTTACTGTTCAGCTGCCGAGCTGGTTCACCTTTTCGAGGCATTTGAACTTCGCTCTCTGGAAGACAAGTTGCATAGAAAACCTGGGTCCTGGCACTGGCACATGATTGCAGATCGGAGGGATTGATCTAGGCCGGACGCGCACTTGCCGAGGTTTCGATTGTTTCCTCGGTCTGGTGACCAAGCGATCGCTGGAATGCCCTAATTCTGGCTTCGATATCACCGGCAGGTACGGCGGCGGAACAGAAATAACCCTGAATACCGTCGCACCGATGCGCGGCTGTCAGCGCATATTCCCCTGCAGTTTCGGCACCTTCGGCAATAATTCTGAGGCCCAGGCTGCGTCCGAGCCCGACAATTGCCTGAAAGAGTTGTTCCTTCTGCAGGTGCCGGTCGGCATGGGTCAGGAAAGCTCTATCAATTTTCAGTTCCTGGAACGGCAAACGATGGAGGTACGTCAGTGAGGAATAACCGGATCCGAAGTCGTCGAGAGACAGCTGAACTCCAGTTTTCTGAAGTTCCGACAAGATGTTCAAGACAAGCTTTTCGCTGGTGTCGACAAAGACATTCTCGGTAACTTCCAAACAGAGAAGATTTGCCGGCACCCCGTAAGTCTGGAGTGTCCGTTTGACCGTTTTGGCGAAATTCGTCTGACGGAATTGCAGCGGTGACACATTGACTGAGATCTGGCGGAAATCGAAACCTGACTGTGTCCATTGAGCTGCCTGTTTGCAGGCTTCGTTCAGAACGTATTGGCCCAGTTCCAGAATCAGGCCTGTCTTTTCCGCGATCGGAATGAACTCGTTCGGCGGGATAAAGCCGCGTGTCTCATGGGGCCAACGGATCAGGGCCTCCAGTCCGATCAGTTTACCTTGCCGGGGGCAGACCTGCGGCTGATAAAAGAGCTGAAGCTGGCGGGTTTTGAGAGCGGCTCGCAAAAGTGTCTCCGTCAGCATTTCTGCCTGGAGCCGTTCGTTCAAAGGTGCGGTAAAGAACCTGTATCTTGGCGCATCCCCCTCCTTGGCGGAGCGAAGTGCAAGACCAGCTACCCTGTGGGCCGTTTCCGCGTCGATCGCGTCTGTTGGCAAAAGTGCAATACCGATGCTCGGTTCGACACGAATATCACCTTCCTCAAGCAGGAAAGGGGCCGACAACATGTCGATGGCCTGTTTGGCATAGTCTTCGGCGATTGCTCCTTTGCTGTCGAAGGGCAACAGAATACAAAAGTCATCAGCGGAGATGCGGGCGATCGTCGCGCTTGGTCCAAAAATGTTGGTAAGACGCGCATAGGCTTGCAGCAGGACCCGGTTGCCGACCTGCTGCCCAAAGGCATCGTTGATCTTGGAAAAGCCATTGAAGTCCAAATGGATCAACGAAGCCGAGTAAACACCGGTTCGCGCTCGCTGAAGCGCCGCATTGAGATCCGCGAAATAGCGCGCCCGGTTTCCGGCTGTGGTCACCGGATCGATATAGGCGAGCTTGTGAAGCTTGTCCTGAAGATCTGTCACGCGTTCCAGTCCGTGCGCCAAGTCGCCGATTTCGTCCTGACGGTCGGAGTAGGGGATCTTGTCGGGCTGTTTGCCGTTGGCAATTTCTTCCGCTGTTTCGGCTAGAACGCTCAAGGGCCGCAACTCAAGGCGAAGCAAAAGGCCGCCGATCAACGCTGTTCCCGTCAGCACGATGATGACAGCGGACATGATTCTGGTTTTAAGCCTGTTTTCCGCCTCGGTCAGCGCATCAACGGGTCCGACATCGACAGCAAACGCCCCTTGAATGCTGCCATCGGCATTGAGGATTGGAATTGCATAGGCCAGTCTTTCACGTCCTTGAAGCGGAATTTTGCCTCGGAATGACTGTCCTGCGACAAGGCTGGAATAGGCCGAATTGTGCAGGTCGATCACAGCTGATCTTGTTGTTTCACTCTTTGCATTGGCAACATCCTCAGCAAAGTGCGTGAACTCCCTTGTCTCCCCAGACCATCTGAAGAGGTTCGCCGACCCCTGGATAGAGTGACTTATGGTGCCTAGGAGATGGCTTAGATCCCGATCTGAGTCCAATTGCGCGACTTCAGGGTCCTGAACGGCCCTCAAAGAGGCCGGGTTGCCTTTGTCGTCAAATACGGGATGGAACAGACTGGAAGTGCCGAGGTCCAGGATGGCAACGGCTTCTCGAGCGGTACGTTCGATCCGGTCGGCTGCGATCAACGTTGATGTTCTGGTGAGTTCGAAATAACTCAAACCTGCCACGAGTCCTACGCTGCAAAGGACCGGTATTACCAGTACGATGCTGATCCGAAGGACTATTGAACGTGGACCCAGTCTGCTTATTTCTGCAATTCCTTGTATAGATTCCCGCATAAAGAGTTTTATGGCTTCAGGCACGCAAAAGTATGTCTCAATAGCTACGAAATTCTGAACGCGACTGCATAAACTGGCCTGTATCGGGAATAAGTGATCACTCTTTGCGGAGGCCCAAAAACCCGGCACTCCAATGGCGTTTGGGACCAAAGGCGCGCTTCCGGAAGGGTGGATCTTTGCGGCGAGGTCTTTTCCGGCCATTGGAAAATTGTGCGAAAGGGGGTAGGAGGGGAAGCCTGTGTGTTGTCACGAGGCAGTTGCCGCCCAGTCCAGCGGTTTTTGGGGAAGACCATTTTTGATTTCTCTCAGACCAGTTTTGAATGTTCTCGGGTTTCTCTATGTCGGTCTGGCAACCGCCATGCTCATCCCGGCCATTGTGGACGTTGCTCAGAAAAACGCCGATTGGCAGGCATTTGTATTTTCAGCGCTTTTGACTGGAATGGTGGGCATGCTGCTGTCGCTGGCTGTTGGCGGGTCGCTCAGACAGGGTCTTGATACCCGACAGACGTTCATTCTGACGACGCTGGCCTGGTCGACATTGCCAGCCTTCGGTGCACTGCCATTTTTGTGGCTCGGCATCGGCTATGCAGACGCGGTTTTCGAAGCAGTATCCGGATTTACGACGACCGGGTCCACAGTTCTGACGGGGCTCGATGGCTTGCCGCCCGGACTTCTTGTCTGGCGCTCAATCATGCAGTGGATGGGTGGGGTCGGTATCATCGTTATGGCAATCGTGCTTCTGCCGTTCCTTGGGATCGGTGGAATGCAGCTGTTCCAGAGCGAAAACTCCGACAGATCCGAGAAAATCGTCAGTCGATCGGTAGAACTGATCCGATTGCTCGGGCTTGCCTATCTGTTCCTCACGTTCCTTTGCATCGTCTCCTATCTTGCGACCGGAATGGAGCTTTTCGATGCGTTCAATCATGCCCTCACCACAATAGCGACCGGCGGATATTCGACGCACGATCAGTCTTTCGGCTATTTCACGAACCCGGCATCGGGTTGGGTTGCCATCGTCTTCATGGTGATTGGTGCCTTGCCGTTTGTCCTGATCATTCAGGCCTTGCGCGGTCATCCGCTACAGCTCTGGCGTGACCCGCAGGTGCGGGCGTTGCTCGGGTTTCTGGCATTGGTTTCGTTGACACTTACCGTTTATCTCGGCGTCAACATGCGCTTTCCCTTCGATGAAGCATTGCTCAGAGCCACCTTCAATGTCGTCTCGATCGTGACCGGCACCGGATACGCCCTTGGCGACTTCTCGCAATGGGGTGCGCCGGTTGTCGGGATCGCACTTCTCTTGATGTTTGTCGGGGGCTGCACCGGCTCGACGACCGGTGGGATCAAGATGTTTCGTTTTCTGGTGTTCTTCGGCACTGTGCGGGCACACTTGCGCCGTATGGTTCGGCCGCACAGGATCATGTCGGAAGAATATGGCGGTACGCGCCTGACACCGGAACTCTCGTTTTCGGTTCTGGCCTTTCTCGTTGTCTATATGGGCTCGGTCGGCATCATTACCGTCGCCTTGTCGTTTTTTGATCTTGACCTGGTGACGGCCATATCAGCCGCGGCAACCTCTGTCGGAAATGTCGGCCCGGGTCTGGGGCCGGTGATTGGACCAGCTGGACATTTTGCGCCATTGCCGGATGGCGCCAAGTGGCTGCTGTCATTTGCCATGTTGCTTGGGCGTCTTGAACTCTTCACAGTTCTCGTTCTTCTTGATCCGGACTTCTGGTCCAAGTGACCCAATAGAAGCTTTCTGCTTCCAGACACTTAAGGAACTTACGGGATGAAGTTTTCTGCCCCTTTGGTCAGCGGCCGTCTTGTCAAACGGTACAAGCGTTTCCTGGCAGATGTCATTCTGGACGGCGATGGCGGGGCGGTGACCGCGCACTGTGCCAATCCCGGCTCGATGCTTGGATTGAAGGAACCTGGTTCCAAAGTGTGGCTCTCGCTCTCTGACAATCCCAAGCGCAAACTGAAATACTCCTGGGAAGTCATCGAGGCGGATGGTGCCCTGGTGGGCATCAACACGTCACATCCCAACAAATTGGTTGAGGAGGCCCTCGCAGACGGGCGCATCGACGCGTTGAAAGAGTTCAAAACTCTGCGCAGGGAAGTGAAATACGGCAAGAATTCAAGGATTGACGTACTTCTTGAGGCCGAAAATGGGGCCAAGACTTATGTCGAAGTCAAAAACGTTCACCTGATGCGCAAGTCGGGACTTGCGGAGTTCCCGGACAGCGTCACCGCCAGAGGTGCAAAGCATCTTGCCGAGCTTGCCGACATGGTTGCTGAAGGCCACAGGGCGGCGATGGTTTTTCTCGTGCAACGCCCGGACTGCGATCGGCTGAGCCTTGCCGGCGACATAGACCCGGTCTATTCGGCGGCCTTTGAGACCGCCCGCACCGCCGGTGTCGAAACGTATGCGATCGGGTGCGACGTCCGCCTGGACGGTATTGATGCAGTCAAACCGGTAGAAATCGAGATTTAAGAAGGGTTCGGCGAGGCCCGATCAAGCCTGGCGGACAACGATGGGTGTCCCATCAGGTACGCGGTTATAAAGATCAATAACGTCCTGTTGGAGCAGCCGAACGCATCCTGAGGAGACAGCCTTGCCAATCGACCAGGTTTCCGATGTGCCGTGCAGACGGTAAAGCGTGTCCTTGTTGCCTTCAAAGATATAAAGCGCTCTTGCCCCGAGCGGGTTCTCCAGACCGGGTTGCATGCCATTGCGAAACTCCTCGAGTTCCGGTTCCCTGGCGATCATTTCAGCTGGTGGTGTCCAGGTGGGCCATTCTCGCTTGTATTGGATGCGAGCCTTGCCGCCCCAGGCAAAGCCTGCCCGACCAATGCCGACGCCATATCGCATGGCTTTGCCGTTTTCCATGGTCAGGTACAAAAACCGGTTTGGAGTGTCGACAATTATTGTTCCTGCTGGTTCCGGTGAAGAATAATCGACAAAGCGTCTGTAGTAGGCTGGGTCTATCTTGGTGAGATCGACTGCGGGTATCGGAAACCGCTCCTCGGGCATGGCCCGGTACATTTGCAAATATTCCGCCGGAATGCGTCGACCTGCCTGGGGAAGCGTGTCTGAAGGCGAAGACTGGAGCGGCAACCTTCCTGTCCGGCTGCCTGAAGAGCATCCGGCTACCAGTGCGGCCGTGGCAGAGGCGAGAAACAGGCGTCGGTTCAGCATTCCAGATCCCGATATTATGCGACCAAAACAGTTTGGTCTGAGAACAGAGTTCGGCTGACTGACAAACCGCTGTGACATGATATTGAAACCAAACGAGGTGCCGGCATGTCTTTGTGACGTTGTCAGATTCAGAACGACCGGCCAGATGTCTCGTCTGACCGGTCGCATGCAGCGTTATGAAGATATTTCGGGCGGAATAGTGGCGCTGGCATCACCTTCCAGTGAGCAACAGCGCAAATGAACGCATCTTTTGAGAGTGTGCCCTTTTGGCCGCGATTAACCAGCCGTATCTTTGGAGAGCGGCGGCTGGAACTGCCAGCCCATGTCCCACGGGAAATAGATCCAGGTGTCCTGGGAAACTTCAGTGATGAAGGTGTCCACCATGGGTACGCCAACAGGCTTGGCATAGACTGTCGCATAGTGCGCCTTGGGAAGCATTTCACGCACGACCTTCAGTGTCTTGCCCGTATCAACGAGGTCATCGATGACAAGGACACCGCTGCCTTCACCTTCTTCAAGGTCCACCACCTTCGGGTCAACCGGTTTGATGACCTGCAGCTGACCTTGGTTTTCATAGTCGTGATAGGAGGCGATGCAGACTGTCTCGATTGTGCGTATTCCGAGTTCGCGAGCAACGATACCGGCGGGGACAAGTCCACCGCGGGTGATGCAGACAATCGCCTTCCATTCACCTTCGCTGGAAAGTCGCCAGGCCAGGGCGCGGGAATCTCTGTGAAACATGTCCCAGGAAACCGGGAATGCTTTGTTTTGTGCAGGGTTTTCCATGTCTTGTCCTTCAGATTATCCCGAAAGTTCGGCTACCGCCTGGGCCACATCCTTGGTCGCAGCCATAAGGACGTCTTCATCCCGTGAGCGGATAACGATCTGTGTTGTGAATTTGCCTTCAGAGGCTTTGGGGTAAGAACCGATCAGCGTTTGCGGATGGGCATCCTGAATGGCCGACAGTCGCTCCGCGATGCGGCTTTCAGGCATGTCGGCTGATACCGTTTCCGACAGCATTTTCTTGCCTGTGGTCAATGTCGGTGCGATTGCATCCATCATCGCTTGCATGATCGACGGAACTCCGGCCATTACATGCACATTGCCGATTTTGAAGCCTGGTGCCTTGGAAACCTTGTTTTCAATCAGTTCCGCGCCTTCCGGAATACGCGCCATACGCTGACGGGCCGGTGTGAACTGGCCCGGCGCATAATGGCTCTCAAGCAGCGCGACCGCCCTCGGATCAAGGTTCAGCGGCACTCCAAAAGCTTTGGCGACGCTCTCAGCGGTTATGTCGTCATGGGTAGGGCCAATGCCTCCCGAAGTGAAGACATAGGTGTACTTGGCGCGCAATGCATTGACAGCGTTGGCGATTTCATCGGTTTCGTCCGGAACGATGCGAGCTTCCTTAAGGTCTATTCCGATCGACGTCATGTAATCGGCAACGAAGCCGATATTCTTGTCCTTGGTCCGACCGGACAGGATCTCATCCCCGATGACCAGAAACGCAGCGGTTACAACGTCATCTGCCTGCTGGCCGGTCATCTTGAGCACTCCCTGACACATGAATGGGGATTGGCTTTATCCCAGCTTCTTCTCTGGCTCAAGCAAAAGCCTTCGTTATCGCTCAGGTGTCCAGCCATAAATATCATCATAACGGGCCGTCAAGGCCTCCGGCTTGGACCAACTGAGAAACGTATCGCGGGCAAATGCGGGTATGCCGGACAGATGAAATGTGCGCGCGTTTCCTGATGCAGTTTCCTGAACCCGTTTGACGCGCGGTTTCCGTTCCCTTTCAAATGCCCTGAGCGCGGCCGGCACGTTTTCCACGTCTGCTGGCAGGTGTTTGGCCAAAATTGCCGCGTCCTCGATGGCCATGCCCGCTCCTTGGGCCATATAGGGCAGCATTGCATGCGCGGCATCGCCTATCAGGGCCAGGTGTCCGTGGGTCCAGGGCCCTGAGGCATCAACGCTGCACAGCGCCCATTTCAGCCAGGTTTCAGACGCCTTCAGGAGGTTCCTGACGTCTGCCGGCCAGTTTTTGAAAACCCTGAGTACGGTTTCTTTTTCTTCCCTGGCTGACCAGGTTTCGTCCTGCCAGGCTTCCTCGGCAAGCGCGACGATATTGAGTTCGCGTCCGCCGCGGATCGGATAGTGGACGAGATGAGAGTTCTTGTGCAGCCACAATCCGGAATCGCCGGACCAGCGAGCCGGCAACTTATCGAGCGGAATGGTGGCCCGGTATGCGACCTGGCCACTAAAGTGCGCATTTTGATGTGCCGGAACGAGCTTGCGGGTCTTTGACCAGACACCATCAGCACCGATAAGTGCTTTGCAATCCAAATTCCCATTGATCTCTTCTGTTTGATAAATGCAGACGAGATGTCCGTAAGGAGAAGGCGAAAGGTCGAGGATTTCAGCACCGAGCTGAAGATCTATGCCCGGTGTTTGGCGCACTTTCTCCAGCAGCGTACGTTGCAGGTCCGCCCGGTGAATGACCCAGAAGGGTTGGCCATGACGTTTTTCGAGATAGGCGCCAAGCCTCACCCTGGCCAACTGCCGGCCTGTTTCGCCAGACCAGAGTCTCAAGTTTTCTGGCGCGTACGCAGCGGTTTTCAGGGAACTGAGAATATCTAGCCTGTCCAACACTGAGCAGGCGTTGGGTGACAGTTGCAAGCCGGCTCCGACTTCGGAAAGCTCGCGTGCCTTTTCCATAACGACAACGCTGTGCCCGTTTTGCCTTAGGGCGAGGGCGGCGGTGAGGCCGCCAATTCCGGCTCCTGCAATGATAACCGGATGGGACGCGTCGCTATGGGTGCTCATCTAGGCGCTTTGACGTTAGGCGGCAGCTGGTGTCCAGCTGCAATCTGTTGGGGAGGACTCGTTGGCCTGCAGTGTACTGTCAAACTTGTAAAGCGTTGAGCAGTAGGGGCAAACCACTTCGTTTTCGCTGCCCATATCCAGAAAGACATGGGGATGATCAAAAGGAGGATTGGCGCCGATGCACATGAATTCGCGCGCGCCGATCGCAACGGAGTCATGTCCGCTGGTGTTCTGGAAATGCGGGACGACCTGATCCGCCATTGTCACTTTCCTTTTCGTTTCCGAGCTTCGCCCCGGATATCAAGTTTTGCGAACCATATCCATTCGCAATGCAAAAGGGTAGTGGCACGTCGCCGCGATCCACGGCGTCATGTTGTCCTTCTGCTGTCGTTCGTAATTCGGCTTTGCCAACCAGGTTCAAACATCCTAATCTGGTCGATAAATAGATATTCCGTTTACGTAAGGGTTATTTCATTTATGCCAAAGTTCGAGTATGACGGCGTCCGGATTGCCTATTTGGATGAGGGCGAAGGCGATCCGATTTTGCTGATTCACGGCTTTGCCTCCAACAAACATGTCAATTGGAAGTATCCAGGTTGGGTGGATCTTCTTGTCAAAGACGGTCGTCGTGTAATTGCGCTCGACAACCGCGGCCATGGGGAAAGCCAGAAATTCTATGACCCTAGTGCTTACGGCGCTCCCGTTATGGCGGAGGATGCAAGACGGCTTCTTGATCATCTTGAGATCGCGCAGACGGATGTCATGGGGTACTCGATGGGTGCGCGCATTTCAGCGTTTCTGACACTCAATCATCCCAACAGGATCCGCCGTGCGGTGTTCAGTGGCTTGGGGTACGGCATGATCGCCGGTGTCGGCGACCCTGAGCCGATTGCCGCGGCATTGGAAACGGATCGGATACAGGACATCGTGGACCGCTCCGGTCGCGCATTCCGGGCCTTTGCAGAGCAAACGGGATCCGACAGACGGGCTTTGGCGGCCTGCATGCGATCGTCGCGTCAGAAAATCAGCGAAGAAGATGTTTCAAAAATTGAGCGGCCTGTGCTGGTTGCTGTGGGAACGGAAGATGAGATAGCCGGATCGCCCCAGAAACTGGCGGCTCTCATTCCGCATGCGGATGTCCTTGAAATACCAGGGCGCGATCACATGGTGGCTGTCGGTGACAAGGTACACAAACAAGGTGTGCTTGCCTTCTTGAACAACGTGGAGGCCTGACCGGCTGGAGACAGCAGAAGGAAGGCCGTCCCGGACACGGGCAATCAGAGAGATCAAATGAGTTCGACACGGGTGGAGTTCCAAGGCGCGGAAACCAACAAGCTGGTAGCCGATCTATATGGAGAGGGGCAGTTGCCTGTTGTCATGTTGCATGGTGGCGGGCAGACCCGTCATTCCTGGGACGCAGCATCCGAACGTATTGCCGGTCTCGGGCATCCTGTCTATTCACTCGATCAGCGTGGCCACGGAGAAAGCAGCTGGGTTGAAAGTGGCAATTATGCGTTCACCGACTTTGCCAAGGACCTGGCTGCGGTTACCCGGCAAATCCAAGAAAAACACCACGCCAAGCCCGTTGTGGTTGGAGCATCTCTTGGCGGGTTTGCGGGTATGCTTTCTGAGGGGCAGGAAAATCCAGGGGGGCTGACGGCGCTGGTTCTGGTCGACATTACACCCCGAATTGATTTGGGCGGTGTCAGCAAGATCATCGGATTCATGGGAGACCGTGTCGAGGAGGGATTTGCCAGCGTCGAAGAAGCTGCGGATGCGATTGCCAAGTATCTTCCTAACCGGGCAAGACCCAAGGATTTGTCAGGGCTTTCAAAGAATCTTCGGCTTCATGATGACGGCCGCTACCGTTGGCACTGGGACCCGGCCTTCCTGAAGTCGAAACAGGGGCAGACGCCAAAGGAAGCGGCAGTGACCCAAGAAGGTTTTGTGACTGCGGCGAGCAAGCTTGCACTGCCTGTGCTGTTGATCAGGGGACAAAATTCAGAACTCGTTTCGATGGAACACGTTCGCGAGTTTCAAGCCCTTGTGCCGCACGCCCAATTCTCTGATGTCCGCGATGCAGGACATATGGTTGCCGGAGACAAGAACGATGTCTTTGCGTCCGCAGTTGAGAATTTCTTGCTGACCCTCAAGGTCAAGGTTGAGCCTGTTTGATTTCAAGAAGTCATTTAAATCATTGTGTTGGCGGCAGTTCCTTCTAATGTGATTCAGGCTAATTCAATGAGAGTTAGCATGTTTTACCGGCCACCTAGATCCCCTTGAACACTGGCGTGCGCTTTTCCAGAAACGCGCGATACCCTTCCTTGTAATCGGCACTGTCGATGCACATTTGGGCGTCTTGGAGTGCAGGCTGAAGGTCTCGTGTGCCATCTGGGCGATTGAGCAGATCGATCGCCACTTTGGCGGCCTTTAGCGATAAGGGGGCATTGGCACATAAACTGTCTGTCAGCTTTGTCATGCGATCATCAAGAACCCCGTCCTCAACCATTTCGTTGATAAGGCCAATCTGGAGAGCTCGTTCAGCGGAAATGCGTTCTCCGGTGAATAGCAGATGCTTGGCGTTGGAAGAAGAAATGGCTTCCATAAGGTCTCCCAGAGCTTCTGGCGGATAGGCCAAGCCTAGCCTGGCTGCGGGAATGCCAAAAAAGCAGAGCGTGTGGCCAGGCGAAGATCACAGGCAAGGGCAACGCCCAGGCCGCCGCCCAGGCATGGCCCCTCGATGGCTGCTACAACGGGAACGTCCAGTGCCTTCAATGCCTTAAATGCCGCCACATTGATGTCGTCGTAGTGTTTGGCAGCCTCAGGCGTCGATCTGATGGCTTCGAACTCCGATATATCAGCACCGGCACAGAAGCTTCTTCCACCTGCACCTTTGACTACACACACCCGAATGTCGGGAGTTTCGGCAAGTTCTGCCAAGAGTTCGGGGATTCTGCTCCAGGCCGCAAGCGGTAGTGCATTCTTTCGGTCCGGTGCGTTTATGAGAAGTTCAGCAACTTGTCCGCGCACAACCAAAAGCGGATTGTCGGATCGCGCAGAATTCGAGGAAAGGTCTGGCATTGGCGCTCCAATAGACGCAGCAGATCGTGCTGGTGACCGGAAATTGAATTAATTCCAGGTTCATAAAAGGGTTTCATATCTGATATCAGGAAGTTTCATTTGGGAATATCAGCCGTCAGTCCTATTTTAGGATTTCAGCCGCAAGGCACCATTGTGACGGCTTGAAAAGGAGACAGGCCATGTCGGCACCGATCAGCAAGTCCGGCTTGAAACAAGTTCCGACCCACGATCCGGTCTGGCAGCAATTGCGAGACGAAGCTCAGGCGATGGTCACGGCAGAGCCCGCGCTGTCGTCCTTTGTGTACGAGACCGTTCTAAATCACGACAGCTTGGAAGAGGCTGTTCTTCACCGGCTCGGTGACAGGCTTGGCCGTGATATCGTTTCTGCTTCTCTTATCCGGCAGACCTATCTGGAGGCGCTTGCGGACGAACCGGAGCTCGCCAAGATCTTCCGGGTGGATATCGTCGCGGTGTTCGATCGCGATCCGGCTTGCTTCCGTTATCTGGAGCCTGTGCTCTACTTCAAAGGCTTCCACGGGCTCCAGACACACAGACTTGCCAACTGGTTGTGGCGCAAGGGGCGTCGGGATTTTGCCCTTTATCTGCAAAGCCGTGCTTCTGAAGTCTTTCAGATCGACATTCATCCGGCAGTTCCGGTCGGGCGAGGTATTTTCATCGACCATGGCACTGGCATCGTTGTCGGCGGCACGGCGATGATCGAAGATGATGTTTCCATTTTGCAGGGCGTTACGCTCGGTGGCACAGGAAAGGAAGGCGGCGATCGTCATCCAAAAATCCGCCACGGTGTTTTGTTGGGGGCAGGGGCCAAGGTTCTCGGCAACCTGGAGATAGGTCACTGCTCGCGCATCGCATCGGGATCCGTCGTCCTGTCAGACGTGCCGCCGAATACCACTGTCGCGGGCGTGCCGGCCAAAATTGTCGGCAAAGCTGGGTGTCCTGAGCCTGCCCGCAGCATGAACCAGTTGCTGAGCGAGGGCTCTTGAGAAAGGGTTGCTCGTCATTTGAGATTTGGCCATCAGGAAGACGGGGATAGCGGGCGGAATTCCTTTTGTATTTCCGCCCTGTCCTGTAGGGTCCGCGCCAGATATTTTTCCAAAGTACCAACAGGAGAGCCCTGTGAAGCCCGACGAAATCCGCAAGATTGAAGCTTATCTGCAATCAAAATTTGAACTTGCAAGCCTTCAGGTTCGTGCGCGTCCGCGCAAGGACGACAGCGCTGAAGTCTATATCGGAGAGGAGTTCATCGGCGTGATTTTCCGGGATGATGAGGATGAAGATCTTAGCTGGAACTTCCAGATGGCGATCCTGGAGATCGACCTGGAAGACGTTTGAATTCACTTGATCTGCACACAAGCTTTCAAAAAGGCGGCATCCCAGGGGATTGCCGCCTTTTTTGTTTCATTTTGCCGGTTGGTATCGGTTAGCGGGTCTTGAAACTGTCGATTTTCAAGAGCACCGCCCTGTCAAGGCGTCGCCAGTCCGGCAAGAGAGACCTGTCAAAACTGTAGCGCAGGTCGAGCCCGGAGGAGAATTGGACCGCGCGATGACAAGTGGCCTTTGAGGTAGAGCTCTGTTGACGACATCTGGCGATAAACCCGTTTTGTTTTGATGGGTCGTACACGATCATGTCGGATCGCTTGCCACCAAGGCGGGAGAGGTTCAGAAGCTTGAGGCCGCCTGGACCGGATATTTCGCCCCCGCGCGCAAGTCGTCTGTAAAACGGATCCAGGCGCGCTCTCAGACTTTCACGACCTGGATTGTGTTCCAGTTCGATCCGGATCACCTCTTCGCCCAAAAGACTGCTTCTGTTTGATTGTGGCCCAAGACCGGGCCATGTCATCGCAAGTTGGACATAGTTGGATGTCGAAGACTGTTCGAGCAGATTTCTGCGCCGACTGATCACGTATTCAGGAGGTACGGCAAACCCAGTTGGTCCAATGGCTATCTGGAGCGGCTCAGCGGGAATGTTTCCCGCCATTTGCAAATGATCTGTCCAAAAGCGAACACGCTCAAAAATAAGGGCCGCAGCCAATAGACAAATGGCGACAGACAGATAGGTGAAAATGCGAGAACGGTTTCCAATAGGCTCCGGCAGTGTGACTGGGATCAACGGCCCAACTCCGCCAAGCGCATTGCACTGATATGGCACACACTGTCCCGAAGCGGAACAATTGTCCCGCAATAGGAAGGATTGGGGACCGGCAAGGCCGGCCGATTTTCGGGGTTTTCGCCCATTCAGCTTTCCGGCACGGTGTTTGCACTTGACCGTTTAGTATTTCTTAATCACTTTCCTGCCTGGAAGGTTAACAAGGGGTTAATGGGCGTGTTGTTGGACCTACTTCTCGTTGGATACATCGCGAGTGCCGGCTTCGTGGCGGCGGGAGTCCTTGGCAGTCTTTACCAGCTTGTCACCAAAGAACCCCCGAAGTTCAACTTTGGTGGAGAAGGGCTTTTGAGCTTTCTGACGGGAATCGTTCTGTGTGTATTTGCCGGGCCTTTCATCATCATGAGAAACGCCATTCGCGGACGCAGAATTGAGAAACGGCCACTTGGCTGGCTTGTCGCTTCATCAACCATTGCGGGCATGTGGAGTGTCTGCTCGGGTGTGATGGTGATGAATGTCGCGCTCATTGTGGCGGGATTTTAAGACTGATGACCGTTTACGCTCTGGAAGGCCGGTTTCCCAGTTTCCCTGAAAGCGAAGCCTATTGGGTGGCACCAAGTGCAAGCCTCATTGGGGATATTCGTCTTGCTGAAGAGGCGAGCGTATGGTTTGGCGCCATCTTGCGCGGTGACAATGAGCCGATCAGCGTTGGTGCAAGATCAAATGTGCAGGACGGTTGCGTTTTCCATACGGATATGGGGTTCCCTCTGACAGTCGGAGCTGACTGTACCATTGGTCACAATGCGATCCTGCACGGCTGCACGGTCAAGGACAATTCCCTGATCGGCATGGGAGCCACTGTGCTGAACGGTGCTGTTATCGGGTCCAATTGCATCATTGGTGCGAATGCGCTCATTGGCGAGGGCAAGGTGATCCCTGACAACTCGCTCGTAGTCGGTATTCCAGGAAAGGTCGTCCGCGAATTGCCGCCGGAAGCAGCCGTAGACATTACCAAGTCCGCTCAAGGTTATGTCCGAAACTGGAAACGGTTCAAGGCGGGCTTGTCCGAGACCTGATCTTCAAGTCCTGGCTTTCGAAATCTCTCTATCTCGAACCCAAAATGAACGGGAACCGGCCTGCGGGGGGCGGGCCGGTTCCCTGGATCCGGTCGTGGTAGGGATGGGGAGGGTGGGGACGCGACCGGATCGTCCAAGTAGGCGCAACGTCAGTTGCAGCGCCAATCCCAATCCTAGTAAGTCTCCTGCTGTTGCAGGATTGATCGTATTACCTGGAGACGCTGCTGACCGTGGTCACGCGCGTGTCCGAAATACCTGTCCAGGCCACTGGTGAGCTGGCGGACTGGCGTTTGATGTAGCGATAAGGCGTCGAGTACCAGGGCAACACGGCTTCGATCTGGTTGTCGAGAATCATGTCTCCATGATCCGTTCGGACCGTCAGCACCGCATGACCGGAGTTCTGGACGTCCTTTGCGACCGTGATCAACAGGGCGCTCTTGGGCCAACCGGCCTCCATCAGCACGCGCTGCTTTTCCAGAACGTATTCTTCGCAGTCGCCGTAGCCGTTGACCGGGTAGGACCAGTGTTCTTCCTTGCCGAAGAGATCATTGTCCGTCATCGGTCTGACCCTGCGGTTGACTTCGGCATTGACGGCAATGAGTTGCTGCCAAAGCTCTTCATTGAGCTGCACGACGACAGGGTCATAGCGTTCACGCGGACAGGCCCAACCATTGTCCTGACAAAACTGCTTGTGTCCAATGGGTGCTTTCACAGACTTCTTCATGTCCATGAACCGGCTGGGATCAGCCTGTGCAGAGGTTCCAGCTGCAAATGCGCTCATCAGAAGAGTAGATGTGAATAAGATATTCCGAAGTAAATTCATCGTAACGCCCTCCCCAAGGCTGACGCAACGATGGCTCAATGCTTTTTACTTCGAGAAAATCTTCAAAGTAAAAAGCTAAATGTATTTGATGATTGTTTGATCTTGTTTTTATTTTTATTTGAGCTTTATTTAAATAAAACTTGATTCAGAATTATCTAAAATTGAATCTAAGTCCTGTAAATCATTGTAAATGTGATTCTTTTGGTGACAGGATCAGAGTTTTTTCTGTCAAGGGGTGCGCGGCAGTACGATGTCTCGAGGGCCGAAAACGGAGCAGATGACTCGATCAAAAACGGCAAAAAAAATCAAAAAAAACTGCAAGAAATGAAGTGGCTGTTGTTGAACAGCAAAAAGCCGCCACTCAAAAGAGGACGGCCCTTATGAAATATAACAAGATTTTGGAGGATCAGCTCTCTTCGGGTGCCGAAATGTGCTGTTCAAGAAGTTCACGGCTTTGAACAGCTGCGAATTCAACCGCGATGCCGCCTTCGATCTTGCGAACCACGCGCGCATACATCTTGCCCAGGGTGATGCCATCACCCATTTCCGGGAGTATGTCGGTTGCGATTGCAGCACCCGACAAAGAAACGTCAATGATGCGGCAGACATGCTCGGAGCCGTCCGGCAGGATCATCTTTGTCATCGGATTCTTTGGAACGAAGCGATCGTGACGACGATCCTCCGGAAGGTTCAGCTCATCCCTGTTTGCAAGCCAGGTAAGGACGTTGGCAATCTTGTCGCGTTTTCGAACAGTGTTGCGCAACTCGACCGCAAATCCACCATCGATCAGTCTGGAAATGCGACCTTCAACGCGACTCAGATGATCCAGATAGGCAACGACACGCTCACCGACCTGACCGGTCACCGGCGTAATCATGGCAAGACCGCCCGGAGACATATCAATGACCTGACATGGATACTCACGTCGATCCTCGAGCATGAACCGGCCAAGTATGTTTACCTGAACCCGTTGATGTCGCCGGCGATCAGTGACTTGAAGCGATCTGCTTCCTTCTGTAGCTGTTGCCAATCCGGCGGTCATGCCTGCTCTATCCAAATCCGCGCGCAAATCACGTTTCCCCGGCCAGGGATGCGATTCAAAAGACGTGTTTGAATCACTTTAGGCAGCTGGGGTTAACGATGTGTAAGAGTGTACCTCACAAGACGCGTAGATCTAGGGCTAGGAGTGACTAAATTGTTTTCATTTGGCTGTTTCGGGCGAAATTTCGCGTAAAACGAGCTTTTAGGGTCATTTGCAGCAAGCCGGGACAGGTCTTTGATGCGGTGAGTCGAACAAGTCTTTGGGAAACTGCGACGCAAATGAAGCGTGCAGCAATGCGAAGACAAGTGCCGCCGGTGGCAAATTGATGAACCGGCGGCTTCAAGAGTGGTCAGGACTTTCCGCCAGAATAGACTGTCAGATGACCGACTTTCTTTTCAGCTCCCTTTGGCAGGGGCGGTGTTGGCATGGACATGCCTTCGGCAGTAAAGCGCGGAACGATTGGATTGAGAGCGACTGGTGCGTCGACAAAATAGGGGCGTTCGTCGGGCCAGACCAGGCGCAGGCTGCTAATGGATTGTTTCAGGACCGGGTGCAGACCGATCCAGTATGGTTTTTCCATGGGAGTGCAGCTGCCAAGAATGCGGATGCGTCCTTCACCAGGTACGTTCAATGGCACCAGCAGCATCTCCATCTGGAGGATCTGGTCGCGTTCAGTGTGTCCGTTGATACCAATAACGGCGGCAGCAGCATCTTCAGTGATTGCGGCAATCAGGCTTTCCAGCGCTTCCCGGTCCTTGTCGTTCCAGCCTCGCAGGAAGTTGCGGCCTTTCAGTTCACGGCAATGAGCCGAACACAAACGGGTTCCGGCCAGACGATAACGTACGTCCCTGGGGCCGTTTGTTTCCAGAATAAAAGTGTCACCCAACAGGCCGCGAATTTCACCGGGATCGACTTCACTGCGGTTCGGGGCAGGGCGGGCGCCGCGCAGGTTGTCCCAGTACGAATAAAGAGTTTGCGTCACGCCGTGTTTCATCTGGTATCGCCTCTATGCCGATTTGGTCCCTTTGTTTCGTCTCAAGACAGTTCTTGTTTCAAAACGGGACGTTTTTTGTTTCCCTGTAGGTGTTTGCTCCATACAAAGCAGGGCGCATGCCAAGTTGAGAGGCGATTGGGTGTCTGTGCGGTGGCTCATTCCGGTCGCTGGTACTGCTGACGGCAGAAATTAAGGTTAATGATCGGTAAAGCTTGTTTTTGGAGGTGGGGGCTGGCAGCTTAACGATCAGTTCACGCTGATGATGGGTGGGAGGAGCCTGTTATTGGTATTTCAGGCAGCGAAGCGAAGAAAAGAGCTGAAAACGCCACTTCGTGATAATTGCGCCGGAGACGTGGACCATTGTCCTTGACGGAGCGTTGTGGGGACGCGACCGGTTTAAGGGGGCGTTACGAAGCGTCGGTTGTCGTTTGCGACAGCCGGCGCTTTGTTATTTCCGCAGCAGCTTCTGACAGGCGTGAAAGCTGCTTCCGATCTCTCACTGAAATTCACCATGTCACACGATGCAGGGCGTGCCGATGAAGGCTGCACTTGTTTTGTTGTTGATCTGGCTTAGAAGAGAGATGGAAAGGCTGAAGGTTGATGAACGTATATCGATTTGACGAAGAACGCGCCCGACGCGAGAAAGCTGAGCAGGATCAGAGGCAGAACCGTCCATCTGAACCCCCGGTGTTCAATTTGCCCAATATCATTATCTGGCTCGCAGCCGCGATGATCGTCATTCATCTGCTGCGTACAATTGTGTTGCCAGCCAATTGGGACAATTGGATTCTTTATCTGTTTGCATTTTGGCCGGTCAAATTCACGGCTCTTTCCAGCCTGTCGTTTCTAGAGATGGTTTCCAGTTTCTGGAGCTTCATCTCCTATTCGTTGCTGCATGGCAGCGCAATGCACATCATTTTCAATCTGCTCTGGATGGCGATTTTCGGCAGCGCGGTGGCTCGCCGGTTTGGAATTGGGCGGTTTTTGGCGTTTTCTGCAGTGTGCTCGATTGGCGGCGCTTTTGCGCATCTGGCCACACATTGGGGGAATCGGCACCGATGATCGGTGCTTCTGCTGCCGTATCAGGTCAGATGGCCGCTGCAATCCGGTTCGTGTTCGAACTGGGGGGCCGCTCGGCGCATTCCGTAGATCAGATCAAGCAGCCTATTTTGTTCCTGCACAGCCGCTTGCCGAATGCTTCCGCAATCAACAGGTTCTTGTTTTTGTCGCGGTCTGGTTCGGTTTGAACCTCTTCTTCGGCATTATGAGCGGACCCGTGGCGGGGCAACCTGCAAGTGTCGCCTGGCAGGCCCACATTGGCGGTTTCCTCGCAGGTCTCGCCCTGTTTCCGTTTTTCGATCCTGTTCCACAGCGACGATCTTCCTGACCAACTGCGGCATCAGAACGGTTTGCGCGGACTGTTTTTTTGCAATGATGCGCGAACCCCGCCTGTATCGGGGATTGATGCCATGGGAGGTTTATAAATGACCGTTGCCGCAATTTTGAGTGGGAAAGGCCACGACACAATTACCGCGCGGAGCGATGCACTTCTGAGCGAGATTTGTGAAACCCTGGCAAAACACAAGATTGGTGCCGTGGTTGTCTGCAATGGCGACAAGGAAATAGAAGGCATCATTTCTGAACGCGACATTGTCCGGACGATTGGAACCAAGGGTCCGTCTTCGCTGAATGTTCCAGTCACCGCCGTGATGACGAAAGAAGTTGTCACGTGCACTGAAGAAAACAGTGTCAACGAAGTGATGGCGCGGATGACCCAGGGACGCTTCCGTCACATGCCTGTTGTCAAGGACGGCAAGCTGACGGGGGTGATCTCAATCGGCGACGTCGTCAAATACAAGATTGCTCAGGTTGAGTTGGAAGCTGAACAAATGCGCAGCTACATCACAATGGCCTAGACTAAAGCGGCTTTTGATCGAGCCGCGTCCTTGAGAAAACTCTCGAGCGGCAATTTCTGGCGAGTCAGAGTTGCCGCGTTTCCTGCGCGAGCAGACCAGAATATTTCCGTTGACGAGAAAGCTCTTCAGGCAGCTACAGGGTTTGCTTCCGGCAATTCTTTCACAGAAACCGCACCCAAAGGACAGGTGCTGACACAGGAGCCGCATCCTGTACACAGTCCTGCATCTACCACGATATGACCTTCTCGGGCTCCGGCCGTCTCAATCTTGAACGCTGAGACCGGGCAAACATCGCTGCACAATTGGCAGCTTGTGCCATTGTTCTGCAGACAGTTGGAAGCCACAACTGATGTGTGTTTCCAAGGGGCGCTTTTGGCAAGGTCGAAGACCGGTTCTTCGCAGGCGAGTGCGCACTTCTCGCAGAACGTACATTCTCCTGCATCGAAATCGACAAATGGTTTGTTGTCCTTGTCAGGCCGCAAGATCAATTGCGGGCAGGCACGAACGCACGCGTCGCAGCCTGTGCAATGGTTCTGAATTGATGTTTCGGTTGTCCAGGGAGGCCTGATAGGCCTGTCTTCCGGCGAGCTGGATACATCTCGAAGCTTCAAACGCGCTGCTGGAAAATCTCGCTCGATAGACATGATCCCCTCCCGTGATCAGGTTTTCGACCGGTGTCGACATTCGAATTTCTTGATTTTGATAAGTGTAGGCAAAAACGGCATTGGAAAATATTCGGACTAATACGCAAACGTAACATGAAATACGAGTGCTGATCAGTATTCCAACGTGCGGAGAAATACTCATGTTTTTATACTGCAATAGTTTTGAGAAAATCATCTATTTCAACTTGTTTCGGAATGATTTTTTCAAACCAGAGACGCCAATTTGAAAGAAAATATAGCGAACGGTTGTGAGCTTCCTTAAAGTTATGCAGAGCAAGAGCCGCTAGTTGCGAGTCAGTGGCCGTTGAGGGGGCAAGTCATTGGATATCGAAACGCGATTTGCAGAAGGTTTGGAAGCGCACCGGGAAGGAAATGGCGAAGAGGCCTTGGCCGCATACAAGGATGTACTGGCTGCCAATCCGGATCATCCCGACGGACTTCATTACCTCGGACTTTTGCTTTTCAAAAAAGATGACCCCGAAGACGCACTATCGCTCATACGGCATTCCTTGCACGTCAACGAGAACAACGCGTTTGCCAGGAACAATCTCGGCAACATTCTCAAACTGATCGGCCGCAGGGAGGAAGCGTTTGCTGAGTATATTTTGGCCGTAGAACTGGATCCGAACCAAAAGGACGCTTGGCACAACCTTGGAATTTTAGCCGGAGAAGCTGGCCGCAGTCAGGAGCTTTTGAGAAGACTTGCCGATCTGAGGGACCGATATCCGGACAAGGGGGATGCCTGGCGTATCTTCGGTCTGGCTGCAGGGCGGGCGGGTATGCTCGACCAGGCAGCCGAAGCACTCGACAAAGGCCTGACGCTCGGAGTCGAATCGCCTTTTCACGCAGTCAGGGCGGTGCGGTTTTTACATGAGCTCGGCCATGGGGATCGTGCAACCGAACATCTGGAAAAACTGGTTGACCAAAATCCGGAAGACACCTCGCTCAAGTTTCACCTGGCAGCTGCGCGTGGAGAGAAACTGGCGCAAGTTCCGGAAGACTATGTCAAATCGCATTTCGACAGTTTTTCAGACAGTTTTGATGAAGTGCTTGAAATACTTGAATATAACACGCCTCAAAGAGTGGCTAATGCCGTAAATCTTCTTGCTGCACAGTCCGGTGCACAGTTTCCAGATGTTGCGGATCTCGGTTGTGGGACCGGTTTGTGCGGTCCCTTGATACGCGATGTAAGTGGCCGGCTGACGGGGGTGGATCTGTCTCCTGGCATGTTGCAGAAGGCAGCCCAACGCAATGTATATGACTTTCTGGTGGAGGGAGAACTGATTGCATTTCTGAATGCAGATCTGCCAACTCAATTCGATTTATGCGTCTGCGTGGATACACTCTGTTATCTGGGTGATCTGACACCGTTTTTTGAAGCGCTCGAAAAGGCACTGAAGCCGGGAGGCATCTTGGTGGCCAGTGTTGAAGTACTGGAAACAGGCGAAGAGGCGTTCAAACTGAACGCTAGCGGGCGTTACGCCCACAATGCAGACCATATCGGGCGAACAGTCGAGGCTGTGGGGTTGAGATATGGACCAGAGGAGACTTCAGTCCTACGCAAAGAATTTGGCAAGGGCGTCGAAGGTCTGGTTTTTCATGTTTTCAAGGATCCAAAGGCCTCGTTGGAAGCGGGCTAATGTCCGCCCCGCCTTTTGCGATCAACGTCAGTGTTTGCCGTAAACTTCGTTCGGATCGTAAACACGTTCCGCTTCAACGCGCTCCAGCCGTGCTTTACCCGATGCCGGGCTGGTCACTTTGCGAAAAAAGCATGAGCGATAACCGACGTGACAGGTCGCGCCATTGCCGGCGACCGACACCTTCAGAACCAGGGCATCCTGGTCGCAATCGGTCAGGATTTCATGAACGGTCTGGACCTGACCGGATGTTTCACCCTTTTTCCAGAAGCCTCTACGTGAGCGGCTCCAATACCAGGCTTCGCCGGTTTCAAGCGTTCGTTTGAGCGCTTCTGCATTCATGTAACCGACCATCAGAACTTCGCCGGACTTATGGTCCGTTACCACGGCAACGATAAGTCCGTCGGCGTCGTACTTGGGCATCAGAAGATCGCCCGTTTCGACCGTTTCCTTGTCGCTGCGTTCGGAAAAAACGATGTCAGTCATGAGAAAAGCCCTTGTCAGAAAAATTCTGGCAAGGGCCTTGGTGTCAAATGCCCTTGCCGCGCACCAGAGACATGAATTTGGCCTGCTCGGCCGGGTCGTCCTGGAATACTCCGGTAAACTGGGTGGTAATTGTTGAGACGCCTTGTTTCTGAACGCCGCGCATGGTCATGCATTGATGTTCAGCTTCCAGCATCACGGCCAGTCCCCGCGGCGCCAGGGCATCGTCAATGACCGATGCGATCTGTGCCGTCAAGTTTTCCTGTGTTTGCAGACGCTTTGCAAAAATGTCGACAACGCGGGCGAGCTTCGAAAGGCCAACAACGCCTTCGGCCGGATAGTAGGCAATGTGGGCCTCGCCGATGAACGGCAGCATGTGATGTTCGCAATGCGAATGGAAGGGGATGCCCCTCACAAGTACAATGTCCTTGTATCCTCCGACATCCTCGAAAGTACGCTCAAGATGTTCGGCAGGATCTTCAAAATACCCGCTGTAAAGCTGGCTCAGTGCCTTGGCGACCCGTTTTGGAGTTTCTACCAGACCTTCACGGTCCGGATCATCCCCAGTCCAGGCAAGAATGGTTCGCACTGCCGCTTCAACTTCCTCACGATTTGGCCGGTGCAATTGATCCGGCGATTTTCTTTCAAACGGTTTTTCAACCGGCTTGAGGACAGCATCCATGGGGATCCTCGCAAAATTACCCGTTTCACTCGTCATACGGCGCTTGCCTGTGCACAGATCAAAGGGACGGCCCTCTATTTTCTATTGAAGCCGGGTCCATTATCATACTCCACACAAAAAGCGAACGCACAGTTTCTGAGCGGGTTTAGTCGGTATCAAACGTGCATCCATCACGCATAATTTCCAACTGCGACCACTCTGCCCCTTGCGAAATTGCCGTGGCGACTGATCTATATATATGAAAGCACCATGCCATCAATGTGGCACGCGATCACTGGCTTTCACGAAGAGGCGAGAATGCTGGACGACATTTACAACGCAAAGATCCTTGAACTTGCAGGTAATATCCCACGGATCGGCCGTCTTGAGCATCCTCACGCCACCGCAAAGGCCCATTCAAAACTTTGTGGGTCAACCGTTATTGTGGATCTTTGCGTCGAAGACGGTGTGGTGACGGATTTTGCCCATGACGTAAAAGCCTGCGCATTGGGTCAAGCCTCTTCCTCGATCATGGCGCGTCATGTCATTGGCGCCAGCACCGATGAATTGCGTGGTATTCGCGACACGATGCGAGCCATGCTGAAGGAGGGAGGCGAAGCGCCGGCCGGACGTTTTGAAGATCTTAAATTTCTCGAGCCAGTGCGTGAATATAAGGCCCGTCATGCCTCGACGCTTTTGACCTTTGATGCCGTTGTCGACGCCCTTGATCAAATCGAGGCCAAGGTGGGTCAGGACAGTGTGGTTGCTTAAGGGCAATCACATGCGCTGACATGTGTTCACCAGTCTCTCCCGACAAAGAAACCTCCCAACCGCTCACGGTGCCCGGCCGGATAGCGATCGGCTTGATCTGGATTTACCGCCACTCTCTTTCCCTGGTCATGGGGCGATCCTGCCGATACGCGCCGACATGCTCGGACTACACCGAGCAGTCAATCAGGCGTTATGGTTTCTGGGCAGGCGGGTGGGTCGGTTTGTCACGCATTCTCAGATGCAATCCCTGGGGGCATCCGGATTTGATCCAATCCCGGATGCCTTGCCTCAAGATGCGAGTTGGTGGTGTCCCTGGCGATACGGTCGGTGGACTGGACGTCATATTCCGGATGACTATCGCCTGGACTGACGGCTTATTTCGCCTCGTATGATTCCGAAGTCTGACTTTTCAGGATACGCATTCGCCTTTTCTACAGCCAATTGAGAGTTTCCAGCCAAAGGTCAGCCCCATGGCGGAAAGGACAATTGCAGCAGCGCCGATCAGTTGAGGAACCTGCAACTGATGACCGAAAGCGACGTAATCGACCAGGATCGCGACAATCGGATAGAGGAACGAAAACGCGCCTTGCAAATAGGTCGGTAGTTTCTGGACCGCGCCATACATCAAAACATACATGATGCCGGTATGGACGATGCCAAGGGTTGCAAGTGCAGCCCAGGCTGCCCCGGACTGTGGCAAAGCCGACCAGCTTACAAACGGTGCAAGCATCAAGATGCCCACGCTGACCTGGATCAGGGCAATCAACTGAGGCGGTGTACCAGTCAGTTTTTTCGTGAGAAGAGCGGCTACCGCCCAGAAAAACGCCGCTGACAAGGCCAGGGCAATCCCAAGTGCATAATTGGAACCGATATAGTCGGCCGTTGCAGGTTTGGCCAGAATGATCAACAGGACGCCGAAGAATGCGAACGCAAGCCAACCAAGTTTTGCCGAAGAAATACGTTCCTTCAGGAACAAGGCTCCAAAACCCACCAATATGAAAGGCTGGGTGTTGTAAACGGCGGTAGCGACCCCGATAGATGCTTCGCCATACGCACTGAACAACATCGCCCAATTCACGACGATCGCAGAATCCGCCGAGCATGGCCATCAAAAGCGTCTTGAGTGTCAGCTGGCCCCGCAGCAAGCCCTGGGCCGAGCAAATGACCAGCAATGTGAGGGCGCCAAAGGCGCAGCGCCAGAAAACGACATCAATTGCGCCTTCTCCTGACAGGACAACGAACAGGCCGATGGTTCCCAGAATTGTCATGGCCGCCGTCATTTCTGCCGCGCCGCGGAGAGTTTTGTCCACTCTAGTCTCCTTTGGTTCTGACACTACCAAGGATGGCAAAGTGAATAGACGGAATATATAATGGAAATTAGGTTCATGTTGTTTCTGATCTTGTTAAGTAAGGTTTTTGGTCAAAATAGGTGAAGAAAATGAAGTTGGATGCGGCGGACAGAAAAATCGTTGAGGCTTTGATTTCCGATGCGCGTATGTCATTGAAAGACCTCGCTGCGCATGCGGGCCTGTCTTCGCCGGGTGTTTCGGAGAGGCTCCGCCGATTGCAAGATCGTGGCATCGTGCGCGGTTTTTCAGCAGAGGTCGATTTGAAAGCGCTGGGCTACAGTCTCCAGGCAATCGTGCGGATCCGGCCATTGCCGGGAAAATTGCACATTGTGCAGCAGCTCATTCAAGACATCCCCGAGTTTTGCGAATGCGACAAGGTGACGGGTGAAGACTGTTTTGTTGCGCGTCTTGCAGTTCCGAGCATCGAAGACCTTGATGGCATCCTCGACAAAATTTCAGACAAGGCGGAAACAAGCACCTCTATCGTGAAGTCGCAGCCGATCCGGCGGCGGCCACCGCCCTTGGTCATTGATCGCGATAGCGATTGAAATGGGTGGTGCTAGACCAAAGCCTGCTCTGATAACCTATTGCCGGCTTGCCGCCACTGAATAAGCCTCTACCTAGCGGAAAGGGTTGCCGATCCGGCCTGAATCCCCTATCAGCAGGCGATCCAAATACCTTTGAAAAGCTTACCTGCCTTGTCTGCAGGAGTGAGCAGGAGAAAAAGATGATCCAACTGACTTTCCCCGACAATTCCGTGCGCGAATACGAAGCCGGCACAACTGGCCTGGCAATCGCCGAAGGCATTTCCAAGTCGCTCGCCAAGAAGGCGGTCGCAATGACGCTGGACGGGGAGCTGAAAGATCTTTCAGATCCGATCGATGCCAACCATCAGATTGAAATCGTAACTCGCGAAGATCCGCGTGCGCTTGAGCTAATCCGGCATGATGCAGCCCACGTCATGGCCGAGGCCGTTCAGGAGTTGTGGCCAGAAACCCAGGTAACCATCGGTCCGGTCATCGAGAATGGCTTCTACTACGATTTCAAACGCGTCAAACCAGATTCCAACGAAGACTGGCCTTTCCATCCGGAAGAGCTGCCCGTCATCGAAAAAAAGATGCGTGAGATCATCGGTCGCGGTGCTCAGTTCACCAAGGAAATCTGGAGCCGCGAAGACGCAAAAACTTTCTTTGCCGCGAAGGGTGAGCACTACAAGGTCGAGCTGATCGATGCCATTCCCGAAGATCAGGAGCTCCGGATCTACAAGCAGGGGCAATGGCTGGATCTGTGTCGCGGACCGCATATGGCGTCAACAAAGCAGATCGGCGATGCGTTCAAACTGATGAAGGTTGCCGGGGCTTATTGGCGCGGTGATTCCAACAACGAAATGTTGTCCCGCATCTACGCAACAGCCTGGCAAAATGAGAAGGAGCTGAAAGGCTACCTTCGCATGCTGGAAGAAGCGGAAAAGCGCGACCACCGCAAGCTCGGACGCGAAATGGATCTGTTCCATTTCCAGGAAGAGGGACCTGGCGTCGTTTTCTGGCATCCAAAGGGCTGGGACATGTTCCAGAACCTGATTGCCTATAAACGCCGTGTGCTGCGAGACACTTATAAGGAAGTGAATGCACCGCAGGTTCTGCACACTTCGCTTTGGGAAACATCCGGCCACTGGACCTGGTACAAAGAGAACATGTTCTCGGTGCAGTCCGCCGACCCTGAAGCCGAGGACAACCGTGTCTTTGCCTTGAAGCCGATGAACTGCCCAGGGCACGTGCAAATCTTCAAACACGGCTTGAAAAGCTATCGTGACCTGCCGTTGCGCCTTGCCGAATTTGGTGTGGTGCACCGCTATGAACCATCCGGCGCCCTACATGGGTTGATGCGCGTTCGAGGGTTTACGCAAGATGATGCTCACGTCTTCTGCACCGAAGAACAGATGGCCGACGAATGCTTGAAGATCAATGATCTCATTCTCTCGGTCTATAAGGACTTCGGATTTGACGAGATTGTTGTCAAGCTGTCGACCCGTCCAGAAAAACGTGTTGGCACCGATGAAGCCTGGGATCATGCCGAAACGATCATGGCCGATGTGCTGAAGCGGATCGAGGCGGAGTCCGAAGGACGGGTGAAAACCGATATTCTTCCAGGTGAGGGCGCATTCTACGGTCCGAAGTTCGAATACACCTTGCGAGATGCGATCGGCCGTGAATGGCAGTGTGGTACCACGCAGGTGGATTTCAACCTGCCTGAGCGCTTCGGTGCGTTCTATGTCGATAATAACGGCGAAAAGAAAACACCGGTCATGATCCACAGAGCGATCTGCGGGTCGATGGAACGCTTCCTAGGCATCTTGATCGAGAACTATGCCGGACACTTTCCGCTCTGGTTTGCACCCTTGCAGATCGTGGTTGCGACCATTACTTCAGAGGCCGATGCTTACGGGCAGGAGGTTGCCGATCTTTTGAAGTCGAAAGGGCTGAAAGTCGAAACAGACTTCCGGAATGAAAAGATCAATTACAAGGTTCGCGAACATTCGCTTGCCAAAGTTCCGGTAATCATTGTTTGCGGCATGCGTGAAGCGGAAGAAAAGACGGTAAATATACGCCGCCTGGGTTCCAAGGACCAGAAGGCCATGGGACTGGAGGAGGCGGTTGCAGCCTTCGTCGAGGAAGCAACACCGCCGGATCTTCGCTAGTGCGTTGTCTCCTAACTAGGAGATTCTAACAGCTTGCACATTGCCCTTACGCTGGGGTATCCCCTGGGGCAATGTGCTGTCACATTGTTGAAACGGAGCTTCTGGTATTGGGTTTCTGATTTACCAGGGTTCCATCAGGTTCAAGACAACGGCCGTGAACTACGCTGAATTCAGTTACGCAAATCCCGAGCACCCGCCGCTGAAGCGGTGGACCATCCGTGCCATTGAGGGATTGTCGGGACGTCGCAAGCTTGTCGACCTTTATGAAGTGTGGAAACACACTATGGTCGGGACGTCCGACTACATCTGGAACGATTTGCTTGGACTGATCAATCTGGATGTCGCCGTTACCGATGGCGAATGGCCGCCGAAGAACCTTCCCCAAGGACCGCTGGTCCTGATTGCGAACCATCCCTACGGCATTGGCGATGGTCTGGCGATCCTGGCGCTTGCTGAACAGCTGGACCGGCCCTTCAAGATCCTCATCAACAACGAGTTGTTGAAGGTTCCCGAAGTCCGGCCATTTTCTCTGCCTGTTGATTTTGAAGAAACCAAGCAGGCTCTGAAAACCAATATGCAGACACGAAAAGAAGCGCTGAGGCTGCTTCAGGAAGGCACGACAATCATCGTGTTCCCCGGTGGTGGTGTCGCGACCGCAGCCAAGCCGTTCGGCCGTGCTGAAGAACTGCCCTGGAAAACATTTACGGCCAAGATGATCCGATCATCGCGGGCGACTGTTCTACCGCTCTATTTCGAGGGGCAGAATTCCTGGCTGTTTCATCTGGTCAGCAAGTACTCGCTGACGTTGCGCCTGTCGCTGCTGGTGCGTGAGTTCAGGCGCATTCTCGGGACGGTGATCACGGCACGGGCCGGAAGTCCGATTTCCTATGAAACCATGTCAGGTTTCAAGGATCAGAAGGAAGTCATGGATTTTCTTCAGACCAAGGTTTTGGAGATGGGGCCTGGCGACAGCGTAGGCAAACTGCTCGGGCGACGCGTTTAAGAAGCGCGCAGCCGATGACCGACTTTCATTAAGATCGGTTTTGATGTTCAGTTGTTGATCGTTGCTTGCTGAGACGACAATTCACTGACTGATGTGACCACTTCAACTTCCCGGTCTTCACCGGGAGTGACTTCGAATGTGTGAAGATAGGTCCGGCCGTTGTTGCGCGCGAGTGCTTCATACTCTCCAGCCGCCAGTACGAAGTCGGGGAAAGCCCCGGTCGCTTCAACGACAACATCTCCGCCGGGGCTCAGGACGGACCAGGTGGTGTTGGCAATTGCCTCACCGCCGCGTTCGTTGACGAGTTTCAGCGTAATACCCGCAGCCTTATGGAAGATCGTCGCTTCGGTCAGTTTTCCAGGAAGAACCTGGACATCGGCACGAACCACAGCATTGACGTCACCGTAGCGGCTGACGACATGATAAGTGTCGGCATTCAGTCGGACAATCGAACCGGGCTTTACATTACTGGCAATAAGATCCCGTTCGCCGCGTTCATCAAACTCCAGTCCATACACGTCGAAAGAAACGGGTTTGCCATCAATCGTTTCACCGTCCTTGAGAGACGCTCCGAACTTGATGCCGCCTGCATTCAGCGTCACCATCTTTGACTGGACTTCCTTGCCAATCATGATCCTGTTGGTGGATTGGGCATAGCCGTAGGCGGTGTGGATGAGATAGGAGCCCGGCTCGAGGCGAAACTCCGCGTCACCGCCCTTGTGTGTTGCCACAAGTTGCAGCCGTCCATCCGTATTTGTCGTCTCGGAGTAGATCCGCCAGATCAGGCCATCATAGAGCGGCTTAGCGTCAGCGGTGAGCTTGGCCATAAGATAGAGCGCGCCTTCCTGAAGACCGCTTGCGACGTCTGTCGCCGAGGATCTCGTCGGAGCATATGGGCTAGGAAGTATTACGTCCGAAAACAGCGGCTCGGGTGCACGGTCGAGCAAATTAATGATCGGGTTCTCAACGGGTGCGTTGGGGTCCGGTTTCATGGCCGGAGGCATGGGAGCGTCTTGAGTCTGTGCAAAAGCGGGACTGCTAACAAACAGGAGCGACATGCAAACAAGCATCGCTTGCGCTGCCGCTGCTACAGGTTTCTTCAAACCGTACACACCTGAGACAATAAGTGTTTTTAACATGCCCGTTTCATTATCTTTTTGACTCGACGTGTTTTACCAGTCTTTTGCATTTTATTCCAATCGCAGATGCCGGTCGGGACCAAAGCCGCTGCGCCAATGCCTTTTTTTGTTGGAGCTTGGGAGAGCGGTCCATTTCAATCCGCCGAAAACGCCAACAAAAAGCAGCGGATTTTTATTCAATAAACCGGATTGAATTTCGGCCCCTAATGGGACTTAAATTCGGGCGAATTCAAGACGTTTCAGATAGAAGTTGACATTTGCGGCTAATCAATTAGTTGATAGTTGCAAATGAAACTATCTCAGCAGGATAAGTTCATGCCCAATCAAGACACAATGTCGCCGGAAACTCTCTCGTTTCTGCGGCAAAGAAGGTCTCATCCTTCTGTTACAATGTCGTCTCCCGGACCAGACGACGACCAGATCCAGGACATGTTGACAATCGCTGCACGCGTTCCGGACCACGGCAAACTGAATCCTTGGCGCTTCGTTCTTTATGCGGGCGAGCAGGGTGAAGCTATCGGAACCTGGTTGGCTGCGCGCTATGAGAGCCTTAACGGGCCACTTGACGGCGAGCAGCGTCAGAAGGAGTTGACCCGATTCACCCGTGCACCGCTCGTCATCGGCGTCATCAGCACCGCAGCCGTACATCCGAAAATACCCATTTGGGAGCAGCAGCTTTCGGCCGGCGCGGTGTGCATGAACCTTGTGACGGCGGCCGCCGCATCAGGATTTGTTTCGCAATGGTTGACCGAATGGTTCGCGTTTGACGAAGAGGCAAGCCGGTATTTGGGCGCCGGTGACAATGAGCGGTTTGCGGGTTTCGTGCATATCGGTACGGCGACGCAGCCTCCCGTTGAGCGTCAACGCCCTGATCTTTCACAATTGATCTCCAACTGGACACAAGCAGACTGACCATATGTTTTACGATACCGAGAAAAACGATCACGGCCTGCCACATAATCCGTTCAAGGCAATTGTTGCGCCTCGGCCAATCGGCTGGATTTCTTCACAGGACAAGGATGGCCGTACAAATTTAGCGCCTTACAGTTTCTTTAACTGTGTATGTGACCGGCCGCCGATCGTTTTGTTTTCCTCATCCGGCTACAAGGACAGCGTCGCAAACGTCGATACCACCGGCGAGTTCGTCTGCAATATGGCGAGCTGGGATCTCAGGGACGAAATGAACCTGTCCTCGGCCGCTGTGCCACATGAGACGTCGGAATTCGATCTGACGGGCCTTGAAATGGCGCCTTCACGCCTGGTTGGTCCGCCAAGAGTGGCCAAGGCGGTTACCGCGCTGGAGTGCAAGCACTTGCAGACCCTTCAAATGAAGGGACTTGATGGCAAGGAGGCCGACAGCTGGGTGGTATTCGGTCAGGTCGTTGGTGTTCACATCGACGACAGTATCATTGTCGACGGGAGGGTGGATGTTACGCGGTACAAACCGCTCTCGCGGCTCGGTTACATGGACTATGCGGTCATCGAGAAAGTGTTTGAGATGGGGCGTCCCAAGACCTGAAGTCGCAACTATTGTTTGAAAAGGCGCCGGCTGCAGCGGCGCCTTTTTCATTTCCGGTTGCCGACTCACGCAAAGGAGCGCTATCAGGCTTGAGTTGAGTCGAAGATTTGAGCTGGATATCCAAAGAAAACTCTAGGTTTTGGCTGAATTTCCACATGTACCAACGCCAATTTCAGCGGAACTGCTCAACTTTGTCAGAAAAAGCCGAAGTCAGAAGTTGTAAGCACACTTGGCTGTGACTTGTTAAGGTTTTGTTAACCTTTTCGGCGCGAAAGTTAACAAAGTAATAAATCAGTTCCGTCGAGGAGACAGGGTCATGCATGTCGCTGACACTACCTCGGTCGCGTCTCGGATCGAGCTTGCGTTTCAGTCTGCGAGTACTTCAACAGGTACGTCATTCGACTATCTGGTAAAAACGGCCGCGCGAGAGTCTTCTTTCAATCCGTCTGCGAAGGCCAAGACTTCGAGTGCGACAGGTCTGTTTCAGTTCATTGAATCCACCTGGTTGGAAACAATGAAGGAAGCTGGACCCAAGCACGGATTGGAAAACTACTCTGAACATATCAAGCGGTCCAAAAGCGGGAAGTACTACGTAAGCGATGCCAATATGCGCCGCGAAATCCTGGATCTGAGAAAGGATCCGGAAATCTCGTCGATGATGGCCGGTGCTTTGACGCAAAAGAATTCTCAATACCTTGAGCAGAAGATCGGTCGATCGCCTACGGACGGCGAGCTCTACATGGCGCACTTCCTGGGTGCGCACGGTGCCAGCAAGCTCATTGATGCGACCAACGCCAATCCAAACACGCGTGCGGATTCTGTCTTCTCAGCTCAGGCTAGAGCCAACAAGCCGATCTTCTACAATCGGAACGGTACGGCACGGTCGATGCAGGAAGTTTACGAAGTCATCGTTTCAAAACATGATGCCGTAACGATGATTGCCGAGGTGAGTGGGAAGAAAAACCTGAGGACATCCGGAGCGTTGACACAGGTGGCAACCCTGCCGAATGCCAAACCTGTCCAAAATCTTCCCTCCCTCAATCTGCAGCAGATCGATCACCTTGCCGGAGACCCGGCTGCTGCCTTCGCGATGCGGGGCAAACCGCAAATAGCGCCGCAGCTTGCCGCGTCTGAGCAGGGCGTTCCAGCACTTCCCGAGAACAACCCGGTCGAGCTTGCAAAGGCAAAGCTGTCGATACCGGATAGCCTGACGGGTGAAACGAACCAGGCCTCGCCGAGCGCTGTCTTCTTGCAGGAGCAGGTTGTTGCAGCAGCAGGTGCCAGACCGGCTCCGCACGACCCGAAAGACGCCTCGATAAACCCTTCCAATGGAGAGGCCGCCAATTCACGTGTGTTGTCAGCCTTCCAGGCCGCCGAAACCTTGAACCCGTTTGAGGCCCTGTTCCGAAACGACGAAGCTTCTAAACAAGCCGGTGTCAATCCGAGATTCGCCTCAGCATTTGCGGCCGTTGAGGAAGCGGAGCGCTTCAGTGCATTGTCAGGCACATCGAACCAGGTCGCGGCCCAGGAGCTGGCCTTGGCCGACCAGGGTGGACCGTTGGATTTGACCCGCTTTTTGAGGCTCAAGGCGGAAGAAGAGCAAAAAGACCTCCTGCCGCCGGCGTGAAGATGCCGGTTATTGTCAAAATTATGGTGAACCGATCGTTAAGCCTTTGATGTCAGGATGTATCTGACACTTGGGAAGATTGTTTTACCGCCATGACCGTACACGACATTCTGCAGCTGAACGATGACAATGACTGCACCTTGGACATTCAGGCCGCGCAAGAGTTTGCGCAGCGATATCTGGACGCCGAAATGGGCAGCCAGGAGCGGACCAGTATGGCTGCCGCACTGACAATTCTGCTGGATGACCCCAGCCGGTCTGTCCGAAAGGCGATCGCGAATATTCTCGCGTCCAGCGAACATGCGCCCGGTCATGTCATCCGTTGCCTGGCCAGCGATGTCGACGAAGTCGCAATTCCCATATTGAAGTCGTCGCCTATGCTTTCGGAAGCGGAGCTTGTCGACCTTCTTGCTGAGGGCAGCGATGCCGTTCAGTGTGCAATCGCTTCGCGGAGCGATCTGTCGGCAAGCATCAGCGCAGCCATCTGCGAGGTCGGCAGTGAGCCGGCATGCCGTTCCTTGCTTCAAAATGCCAACGCACATGTTCTTCAATCGTCGCTTTTAAGGCTTGCCAAACGTTTTGAAGACCGGCCGGATATTTGCGATCAACTTCTGCGAACCCGCGATCTGCCGTTGGCAATGCGTTACGAGCTCCTGATGCATCTTGCAGAAAATCTGGATGATCATCCGATCGTGCTGGAAAGGGTGCCTGAGAACCAGCGGCATACTTTCTTGAGCGATGCAGAAGACAAGGTCGTGCTCCGGCTTGCGCTCGAAGCGGGCGTTGAAGACCTGCCGGAGTTTGTCGAGCATCTGCGTGTGAATGAAAAACTGACCACACGACTTTTGCTGCGTGCGGTCTGCTGTGGTCGGTTAAGGTTCTTCGCTGCGGCGCTGGCCAATTTGGGGCAGGTGCCTTTGCCGAGGCTTTGCAGGCTTTTGATGACCGTTCGCCGGTCCGCATTGCAGGCCGTGCTTCGCAAGGCTGGCCTTCCACTCAGATCTCACAGTGCGTTCCTGTTGGCTATCGACGTTGCGCGCAAGGCCGAAGCTGATTTCACTTATGATCTGGCTTTGGATGAGGCCCGGATGCTGACCGAAACACTTCTTGCTGAAATGCAGGACGGTTCGCTTGGCGCGGATGAAGACGTCACGGCATTCCTGCGCCGGTTCGCGATTGACGTAGCGAGGCTTGAAGCAAGGTTGCTGGTCAAAAACAGCGGTTTGGCCATCACTGCCGCCGCGTGATCCTTCAATTGTTTCTATTGCCAGAAACACTTTCTTGGAAGATTGGCTTGTGAAGTGCAGTGGGCGCTTCGCCCGCATGGATGCGTGTAGTAGCGGCTGTCACTTCCCGGTTGTCGCCTAGCACGATAGCGAAATGAATCGGCCGTGGGATCGCTGGGGCAGCTGCTTGCTGATTTTGTCGTTTTCTCATTTTTTCTTGTCTCGGGTTTGCTAAAAGCTGGCTCCTTTACAGCAACGCACTTGCCATTCCTTAGCTCATGCGAGCGTCCGCACACCAGTGGGCAAACACGGCCTTTTGACTGAGTTAGTTTTTCCAAAGAGTCGGGACTTGGATCTAAAGAGGAAAACTCGAATCCTGCTTCCTTCGTATAGGTCTTAAGGGCGTTTTTGCTGCGTTTGCCCCAAATTCCGTCTACCTGACCGACAGAGCACCCAAGACGATTCAACTCGATCTGCATGGCTCTTGCCAATTCTTTGGTGTCCGTCTGCTTCTCTGAAAACTCGACTTGTGGCGCTTGGGGTGCATTCAGTGCCGGAAGGCTTGCAGCTTGATGTGTGCTTTCAATAGGTGCAGCAGGCGACAACGGTTCTGCGGGACCTGAACCTTGCGACGGAGCACTTAGCGCTTTCTCTTGTAAATGTGCGATGTTCTGTTTATTAAGCGCGGCGATTTTTAATCTCGCTAAATGCGCATAGACACCCTCGGGGTACTTGCCGAGGTAGCTCTCAAACATCGCTGGTTCGATGGCATTTTGAATAGATTGCCAATAAGCGACTTCTATTGCGTCTCTTTGGTTGTCGTGTGCTCTGATTTCGTCTGCTTTTTGGTCTTTGATTTCTTGAATACGAAGATTTGCGATCTCTGCAAATTGGCCCTCGGGATATCGCTTCAAATAAGACTTGAAATACGCAGCGGATTTGCTGTCTTTGATCGAATTCCAAAAAGTTAGTTCGACTTGTGGATCCACTTTGGGTTCAATTGGAATTTGCGGATCTTGTTGTCTCAAAATGACTTCACCTGTGAGTGAAGAGTTCTCCCATGGTACTTGTTTGCCGTTTGTTGCGGCCAACACATCACGGCGAACTAGAACGAGCTCACGCGTGATATCAAGTCCGGGTGTACCAAGGTGCTTCAACAATGAATTCGTAAAGGGGCTGTTGGCACCGCGACCATCCAGAGCAACGTTTCCAGGCTGGGTTGCGAAGGAAATTAATGTGCCCACGCCAGACCCAATTTTTGCCAGTCCTTTGCCGACTGACCCGGATCGTGTACCCATCGATCGAGCGAGGTTTTCCGCAAGAGGATTGTCGCGGCAAGCATCAAGAAAAACGAGGTTCACACTGGCGCTGCGCTCCATTGCGCTCAGGATCAGGTTGGCTGGCATCGCCTCGAATTCAAGATCTAGATAGGAACCAAGTTGGGCGTCGGTCGGCACAAGATAGTTGGATCCGTTAATCTGCAAACCATGCCCAGCGTAGAAGAACAAAGCTAGGTCGGCTCCCTTAAGATTTTTTACAAAAGAATGAATGGTGGTTCGCATCTCGGTGAGGCTCAGATCGATGCCGGTGGTTACTTCAAAGCCGAGGCTTGTAAGCTTCCTGCTCATGCCATCTGCATCGTTCTTGGGGTTCTGAAGCCGAGGGACGTTCTGATAGTCTGAATTCCCAATGACCAAGGCCACACGCCGCTCGGCGAAAGCAGACCCAAGAAACAAAACAAAATAAAAAAATATTGTCAGAAAGTGCTTCAAAAGCGCGCCTCCCATAAGCATTAAAGCTTATTGGGCGGGTAGATTTGTGTCAAATTCCGGGCGTTGTGCCAATCAGTCTTCGTCTGTCTTGGTCGGGAACTGTGCGAGATAGGCGTCGGTGACGCTTTGAAGTGTTTCCAGGAGCGCTACGCCGGTTTTGTTGTCATCGTTCTTAGCGCCTTCCATGACCATTGCCCGGATCGCTTCGACATAACGTCCGGCAAGTTCAGTCGGCAAGACGTCAGGCGAGGGGACGTTCTCAATCAGCTGGCAAAAGCCCGCGGCGACCTGCCCAACGAGCGGAAAACCGAGTGTCAGGGCCTGACCCTTGATGTTATGTGCCGCCTGAAAAAGTGGCTCGATGGTTTCTTCTGAAATCCCGTTGGCCTGAACATTTTCCCAAGCGCCGTTAAGCGCTACGGTCTCGTTGTCCATCCATCCGCCAAAGTGAGAGGAAAGACGGTTCAATGCTGCTTCGGCTGCCTTGACCGGGTCAAACTTTTTGGCCTCGCGGGGAGATAGTTCCCGAACCTTGCTGCGCAGATCCGTCGGTGGCGACACGATCTCATAATTCTGATCTTTGGCGTCGTTGGCCATTGCAGCGTTCGTCCTTATCGCGATGCCGGCAAATGATACGCGCAAGTATGGGCATTCATACTTAACAGTCAGTTGCCGTTCTGGCGCGAATCAGAAGAATCCCCGTCAATAGCGGAACATCTCCGTCAGAATACGCTCATCCCAGCCGTGATCGGAATCGAACATGATCACGCCCACGGCTTCTGTCGATTCACACACTGACACGTGGGTGACGTGGCGGATTTCGGTATGATCCGCCGAGGCGCTGACCGGTCTCTTTTTGGGATCCAGGATTTCGATGTCGACCCGCGCCCGATTTGGCAAAAGTGCACCACGCCAGCGGCGGGGCCGAAAGGCACTGATAGGGGTCAAGGCCAGGAGTTGCGCGGTTATCGGGAGGATCGGCCCGTGCGCGGACAAGTTATAGGCAGTGCTGCCTGCCGGAGTCGCGACCAGAATGCCATCGCAGATCAATTCTTCCAGACGCAACCGGGCATCTACGGAGACCTTCAGGCGTGCCGCTTGAGAGGTTTGCCGCAGCAGTGACACTTCGTTGATCGCCTGGGCTTTGTGGATCGTCCCATCATTCGCTGTCGCGGTCATTTCCAGCGGACGGATGGTTGTCACGTCAGCTTTTGATAGCCGTTCAAGCAGTTGATCTTCGCGGTACTCATTCATCAGAAAACCGACAGAGCCACGGTTCATGCCGTAGATAGGTTTGCCACTGCCCATGTGCTCATGGAGCGTTTGCAGCATAAGGCCGTCTCCGCCAAGGGCGACTATGACGTCGGCATCATGAGCCGGTACACCGCCGTAGCGCGCTGACAGATCTTCCTGTGCCTTTTGTGCTTCCTCGGTGTCGCTGGCAACAAAGCCAAGTTTCGCCATAGAAACAGGTCGATGACTGGAAGATTGCGGAATATGTGAGGAATGGTTCATTGGCCCAAATAACTAAGCGTCAAGGCGGCGTAGACCCGCTTTGCGAAATCGTGTCAGACGAAAATCGGACTTTACCTTACCCGGCTTTTTAAGAAGCGGTAGCGAAATTTTCTCAGTTCTGGCTTTCGTTTGAAGACTTTACTGCCGGATCGACTGTGCAGCTTGGGTTTTTCAGAAGGTCCTGCCATTCCAGAAAAGGAACAATGACGGACCGTTCCTCGTTGAGTTTTGCAGACATGACACCTGCAACCCTGGGGCCTTTATCCGTTTCCGCAAGGAATGGTCCACCAGATGCCCCACTCTCTGAAGGGCAATTGGTAACCCAGCTGTCTTCCCTTGTTCCAAGAACCTTGCAGTCCTTCACCAGTGTTGGCAGATACCGTCGGCTACGGCGATATCCAGCAGATTGAAAGCGTGTTTCTTTCGATAGAGATTTGGCCTCAGCGATCTCAAGAGGTGCAATCGGGTGAAGGTCGCTCCTTTGCTTCAGCACGATGAGGCCGATGTCAAATCTCACATCGCGCAGCTGTGGTTGCTTCTTGGGCTGGTATCCCTTTGCGGTCAATAGACAGGCGGCCTCCAACCGTGCGGCAAATTCGTCCCGGCGTACACCGGCGATGAAAAGGACGTCTTTCGTTGGAAATGGCTTGAGGGTTCGCTTGTCGTAAAAGCAATGTGCGGCTGTGAGGACAAGGTTGGGTGCAATCAAGGTGCCAGTGCACATGGAGGTGGTTCTGTAACCGGCGACATTGACCCGCCCGATAGAAGGCCAGGGGTCTTCCTTGCTGTCGATTACCTCAAGTCTTCGATCCGTTTGTGCAAAGGAAGCCGGAATGGCAAGACCAGTTGCAATCAACAGAACAAATGCGAGCGGAGTGAGCCGAAACGGCTTTTGAAATGCGGTCAATATCCGCAAGAAAAATCTTGTCATGGTTGATCCTGTTCGAGGGCATCTTGGACAAGACGCCTTAACGGGACTTGAATTCAAACCGCGCGGCATGTTTTTCAGGAGGCACCGGCAAATGCGCCCTCGCTCAGACCGTTTTGTGCTGCTGAAAAGTGGCCCAACGCGAAAGTGGCCTCGTGCCGTTGATTGAAAATTCGGGAACCTTTCAGCGTGAAAGAGCACCGGGCTTTTATTCGCGCTCAAGTGAAACAATCAAGTCCGGCAAGTCCGCAACCGTATCGATTACGTGATCCGCGCCGGCTGACTTCAGTTTTTCAGTTGCAAAGCCTCTTAGAGCCTCAATCTCCGGATCTGACAGCTCGGCAAGCTGATCCGCGGTCTTTCCCGCATAGTTCCCGGACAAAGCAAGCCCGACCGTAACGCATCCTGCTGAAACGCCTTCAGCTATCCCTGGTTCGGTATCGTCCACTTTTATGACCGCGCCTGGCGGATAGGCCACAAGATCCACAAAGCATTGATACATGCCGAGTGGACCGGGTCTTCCTTCTGGTAGATCATCAGAGCACACCAGATTGTCCGGTTCATAACCTTGCGCGGCCGCCACAGGAATGACCCGTTCCATAATCGAACGCGTATAGCCGGTGGTTGAGCCTATCTTGAGGCCTTTGTCGCGAAGAGTTTTTACCACGTCGGCCGCGCCGGGGACGAGATCTGCATAATCTGCCACGACTTCTTCGTTCATCGGGACAAAAACCTCATAGACCCTATCGACATCAGCATCAGTTGGCATCTGGCCGAACCTGTTGTTCCACTGTGCGGCGATTTCAGGATCGTCCATCATTGAGCGAATGTGATCCCACTTGGGTCTGCCCATAGGTTCACGTGCCTGTTCGATTGATGCATTTATCCCGAAGTGTTCAAACGCCTTGATAAAGACGCCCATCGGGGCAAAGGACCCGAAATCGATCATTGTGCCAGCCCAATCGAACACAACGGCTTTGAATTTACTCATGTCTTTTCCTGCGCTGCGCGAGTCGGCAGTGGTTTCGCCGTCAATGGTCGCCAACGACCCTTTTCTGTGTAGTTGCTACTGGTCCTATTAGCTGTCTCATATGTCGCTGCTGCGACGGAGAAGCCTCAGATTTCCCATGCCCTTCACACGCCCAGATTTGCAATCGGAGCTCGGGCCGTGCCGGCTTTTTCAAGATGGTGTGCGACCCTCAAGGCCAGATCTTCCCGCCAGGCGGGCGCTATCAGCTGAACGCCGATGGGCAAGTCTTCGCCATCCAGCCAAATAGGCACAGTGACAGCCGGAAGGCCGATAAAGGAAATCGGCTGGGTAAAGATACCGATGTTAGGGCGTGCCGGGACTGTTTCGCCGTTGAGCGTGAAAGTTTTTGTGCCTGAGGGGAGTGCTTGAAATGGCGTTGCTGGGGCGATCAGAATGTCGACCTTGTCAAACAGGCCGTGCATCATGTCGCGGAACCAGCTGCGAAAGCGTTGAGCTTGCTGGACCCAGATCGCTGGCACCATAGTACCAGCAATAAATCTGTCCCGCGTCTCGGGGTCAAAATCCTGTGGTCGTTCACGGATCCGTTTGAGATGTAATGTCGACCCTTCCGCGGCGGTGATTACATACGCCGCCGCCCGTGCCCTCGCTGCTTCGGGAATATCGATTTCGTGGCTTGCCCCCAAGGCCTTTGCGACCAGATCGACTGCGTCAAGCGCAGCAGGCAGGAGATTTTCGCGAAAGTAACCTCCCGCGACTGCCACTCTCAGCTGGTCGACACCTTCGTTCAATCGTTGATGCGTCTCGATTTCAGGGTGGTCCGTTTGTGCAGGGTCAGCCCGATCCAGCCCCTGAAGCACATCAAATATCAAAGCCAGATCTTCCGCAGAGCGGGTGAGGGGGCCGAGGTGATCGAAACTGCCGACAAACGGATAGGTTCCGGCCCGGCTCAACCTTCCATAAGTGGGTTTCAGTCCGAAGAGGCCACAAAAGGAAGCCGGCACCCGAATAGAACCATTCGTGTCTGAACCCATCGCGAATGGAACGATGCCCGATGCTGTTGCCGCTGCGGACCCTGAGGATGAGCCTCCGGTCATGTGAGCCGTATTGTGTGGGTTCAAGCAGTTACCGTCGTGCGCATTTTCACCGGTGAAATCGTAGGCATACTCACCCATATGCGTTGCTCCAACGAGGACGGCGCCGGCGGAGTGAAGTTTGTTGACGAGCGTGGCATCGTTGCTTTCGGGTGCATTTTCTTGCGTGACTTTTGCGCCGGCTCGTGTGGTTATGCCTCTGATGCCGTAAAGATTTTTGACGGCATAGGGCACGCCTGCGAGCGGCAAATGTGCTCCGGATTGAATGGCGTCATCAACGTTTCTGGCCTCGGCTAGCGCGCGTTCCGGTGTGGTCTGCGTGAAAGCATTGATTTTGGGGTTCAGGACCTCAAGGTCCTTTAAGGCGGCATGGGTGACCTCAAGTGCCTTGATATTGCCGGATGATACCCCATCCGCAATCTGGGTCGCCGTCCAGGAACGAAGCGCGTTTTGTTCAGCACTCATGGACGAAACACCGGTGCTGCTTCAATGTTGTCTTCCAGGGGAAACTCAAGAACGGACTGTGCAGCTTTTTCAATTGCAGTAATGTGCATTGCCACGACAGGGCGCCAATCATCCTCAATCGTGAGGCCAAGGGCTTGCTCCATGTGAGCAACGTGGTCTTCGGCTTGAAATGGCTTCGACATGGTGCGTCCTGATCTTGTCAACAATTACAGGGTGCATCATTCAAAGGCAGCCATGTTCTGTCCAGTGAAGAATTGGGTGAACGGGTGAAAGAAAGTGTCCTATCGATATCAATTTGGGTGTGAAGACAGGCATTGAACCATTTTCTGCTCCACTTTTTGCGAGAGCTACCCTTTTATTGAGAACTCCGCTCGGCTAGGCTTGCGATTGCGCGGTTCGTTCTTTTGTGTGAGCAGGCGCACTTGGGGCAATTTTGATTGAGTCGGTCGATCGTTTTCTTTAGTAGGCTCAAATCTTTGCATTGATTTCTTCATCCTCTTTAGGAGGAGCAATGATTGAAGTGATTCCCGACTGGGTGCGGAGACGCGACTCGCTTTTTGTGAGCGCACGAATTTCGATCATATCGATCTTTTTATTGCTTCTGCTGAGTGGTTGCTCGCTGTCGGACGCGCCTGTTCTTTCACCCAAAGGACCTGTCGCGCTTGCAGAAAGAGATCTGCTTTTCACGGCCTTTGGGCTGATGATGATTGTCGCAATTCCGGCAATCCTGCTGACGCTCTATTTCGCCTGGCGATACCGTGGGTCGAACGAGAACTCCGCTTACACACCGAATTGGGAGGGTTCGTGGAAAATCGAAACCGTTGTCTGGCTTGTGCCCGCGGTCATCATTGTTGCATTGGGGACGCTTGTCTGGACCTCAACGCATAAGCTTGATCCGTACAAAGCCCTTGTTTCCGACAAACCCGCCTTCAAGGTGCAGGCGATTGCACTCGATTGGAAGTGGCTGTTTCTCTACCCCGAACTCGGTCTGGCAAGCGTCAATGAACTGGCGTTTCCCGCAGACAGGCCAGTTTCCATTGAGATCACGTCCGACACGGTTATGAATTCGCTGATGATACCGGCCCTGGGCGGACAGATTTACGCGATGGCGGGTATGCGCTCCGAAATCAATCTCATGGCTGATGGGCCTGGCGTCTTCATGGGCCGAAACACAATGTTTTCCGGTGACGGGTTCTCCGATCAGCACTTCAAGGCTCATGCAATGAGCGAGCCGGATTTCCAGGCATGGCAGGGAAAGGCGTCCGATACAGGCACAGCGCTTGATGCGGATGTTTACACAGATCTGCACAAGCAAAGCGTTGCCGATCCGGTGCGTTATTTCAGCTCATACGAATCCGAGCTTTTCAGAAACATCATGAAGAAATATGCACCGGTGAGCACGCCCCATCATCATGTTGACAGTACAGAAGAGGGAGCTTCTTGATGCTTGGTCGCCTGACCGTTGAGGCTCTTCCGTTTTATTCCTGGGTTGCCATGGGCGGCGCGTTTGTAACCGTTGCGGGCGGCGTTGCGGTCTTCTTGCTGATTACGTATCTGCGTGCCTGGAAAGTTCTTTGGACCGACTGGCTGACAAGCGTCGATCACAAGAAGATCGGTATCATGTATGTCATCCTGGCGCTCGTGATGCTGGTACGCGGCTTTGTCGACGCGCTGATGATGCGGGCCCAGCAGGCAATCGCGCTCAACAGCGAGGGCTATCTGCCGCCAGAGCATTTTGAACAAATCTTCTCTTCCCACGGCACCATAATGATCTTTTTCGTGGCGATGCCCTTTCTGACCGGGTTGATCAATATCATCGTTCCACAACAGATCGGAGCGCGCGACGTAGCTTTTCCGTTCTTGAATTCCGTGAGCTTATGGATGACCGCAGCAGGTGCAGCACTTGTGTTGGTCTCGCTGGTGATTGGCAAGTTTTCGCAGGCGGGCTGGACAGGTTATCCGCCTTATTCGGGCATTGAATACAGTCCCGGTGTCGGGGTGGACTACTGGCTGTGGGCGTTGATTGTCAGCGGCGTTGGCAGCACGCTGTCAGGCATCAACTTCATTGTCACGATCGTCAAGAACCGCTGTCCGGGTATGACATTCATGCGCATGCCCATGTTCACATGGACGACACTCTGCATTTCGATCCTGATTGCCTTTGCCTTTCCGGCGCTGACAGTGGTTGCCGCGCAGCTGACGCTGGACCGGACACTGGGCTTCCACTTCTTCACCAATGGCGACGGCGGCAACATGATGATGTATGCCAATCTTCTTTGGATCTGGGGACATCCGGAGGTTTATATTCTCATACTTCCGGCCTTCGGCATTTTCTCCGAGGTGGTGGCGACTTTTTCCCGCAAACGGTTGTTTGGCTATCCGTCGCTCGTTTATGCAACCGCGTGTATCGCACTTTTGTCTTTTACCGTCTGGCTGCACCATTTCTTCACGATGGGGTCTTCGGCCAATGTCAACGCGGTTTTCGGGATTGCCACGATGATCATTGCGGTGCCGACCGGGGTCAAAATCTTCGATTGGCTTTTCACCATGTTCCGGGGACGGATTGAGTTCCACCCTTCCATGGTATTCACAATCGGCTTCATGGTCACCTTCGTCATAGGTGGTGTCACGGGCGTGCTTCTTGCTTTGCCCCCCGCCGACTACTTGATGCACAATTCGACCTTTCTGGTCGCACATTTTCACAACATGCTCATCCCGGGTGCTCTGTTCGGCTATTTCGCTGGTCTGAACTACTGGTTTCCGAAGGCATTCGGGTTCAAACTGGACCGTAAATGGGGGATCCGGTCATTCTGGTTCTGGCTTATCGGCTTCTATCTTGCCTTCATGCCCCTCTACGTGCTCGGTTTCATGGGCATGAGCCGACGCATGGAGCACTATGCGGACCCGAACTGGCAGCCTTTTCTCGTTGTGGCAGCACTTGGTGCAATCTGCGTTCTGATCGGAATAGCCTGCATCGCCATCCAGCTGGTCGTGTCCGCAAGGAACTGGGGGTCTTCGCGGGACATCACCGGTGATCCATGGAACGGCAGAACGCTGGAATGGGCCACCTCTTCTCCGCCCGCACCCTATAACTTTGCGATCATCCCCAACGTAAGCGATATTGACGCTTTTCACGAGATGAAAATCCGCGGTACTGCCTATGCTCCACCTGTTCGGTACCAAGACATTGTCATGCCGAAAAGCACACCACTTGGGCCTATTCTTGGCGCTTTGGCATTCGGGCTGGGGTTTGCCTTTGTCTGGTATATTTGGTGGCTGGTAGCGCTTTGTTTTGTGCTTTCACTGGTGTGTGTCGGCATTCGGGCGTGTGACGACAATTCTGAGTTTGTTCTTCCAGCAGCAGAAGTCGCGAAAATCGAGAGCGCAAGGCTTGCACAGATATCACCGGCGGATCTGCACGATATGCGAGATTTCGTGCCGCTGGGAGAAGCATCGGGTGAAGCGCTTCCGGGGAGGGGGATGTGACCGACACTTCAAGTGTGAACGCTCTCCTTCTGGAAGAGGAAGAAAAGACCTCTCTAGAAGCGCGAGAATTCGGGTTCTGGATCTACTTGATGACAGATGCCGTCATTTTTGCGCTTCTCTTTGCCACATATGCGGTTCTGGCGAATAACTCCGCAGCTGGCCCGACATCCAACGATGTGTTTGAACTTTCTCACACGGCACTTGAAACGGCACTGTTGCTTTTGTCCAGTCTCACCTTCGGGTTCGCGACCATTGCGATGACGCTCGGGCGGTCCGGACGCGTTGTTTTCTGGCTGATTGTCACACTGCTGCTTGGCGTTTGTTTTCTGGCGATGGAATTTGTTGAATTTCAGGGGATGCTCGAAAAAGGGGCGGGTCCCGAGGTTAGTGGTTTCCTGTCCGCCTTTTTCACGCTCGTTGGAACACACGGATTGCATGTCGCCTTCGGAGCACTCGGAATTTGCGTGATGATTGGTCAGGTTCTGATTAAGGGACTGACTTTGCCGGTGCGATCTCGGCTGGTTCGCCTTGGTCTTTTCTGGCACTTCCTCGATATTGTCTGGATCGGGATCTTCTCGGTCGTCTATCTGCCCGGTGTGATGTGAGGAAAGCGACATGACCCCCACGGCTGAACGCAGTTTGACCACTTACCTCGTCGGCTTCGTCCTGGCGGTGGTTTTGACAGCAATACCTTTTGCAGTGGTTTGGGGTGGCCTGCTGACTGGCCCTGCAGTCTATGCAGTAATCGCGGTTGCTGCGGTGCTGCAGGTGATGGTGCATCTGGTTTTCTTCCTTCACCTTAATTTCAAATCGACCCCGGCTGAAAATCTGTTCTTTCTGGCGTTCGCAGCGGTTCTGATCATCATTATGGTTGGCGGCAGCCTTTGGATCATGACCGATCTGCATCATAGGATGATGTGAGAAGCTGAATGGAGAATGCCTCCGGCACTGCTGTGATTTCAGGGCGCGCCGAGTGTGTCGGCCTATGTCTCTTCTTTTTACAGGCAGCAAGTCATCGTGCGCGAGTTTATAAGTAAGCGCTGGTGTGAATTTGGATTTTTTCAATTTCATTAAAATTAAAATCATATATTATTGAATATTTATTTGTTTTTGCAAGTATTTGTATTTTATGAAATCGACGAAAAAGGCGCGTGAAGTTAAACTTTGATCGTCGTAAATCTCGTATGAAGTAAGTTGAAGATTTGCGCTTTTGAGAGAATTAATTTTATTTTTCAATAGCATATGGATTTTTTTAGCCTGATCTCCGGACTGATTTCCGACTGTGGCCGGTGTCTTCCGGTCAGAAATGCTTCAGCTTTTCTTTACTTGTCGATTTGCTAGTAAATCTCTGCATTTGCGGAGAGGTGTCACGAGTGTTTTATTCAAATGCGAAGTATTTTTTTGATCGGCAAAGTTCGAATGCCTTGTTGCGAGCATCGATTTTACCGGCATTTGCAACAACAATTTTTCTGAGCGCTTTTCTGCTCTTTTCGGTGCAGCCCTATTTCACAAAACTGGTTGTTCCAAAACTCGGCGGGTCGCCGGGGGTCTGGTCGGTCGCCATGGTCTTTTTTCAAGGCGTCCTGCTATTGGCCTACACCTACGCGCATCTGCTGGTGAGGTATTTCTCGTTTCAAAAAGCAATTTTGGTGCACGGAAGTGTGCTTGTATTCGCATTTGTATTTCTGCCTCTGGGGCTATCGCAAAATTGGATTTCGCCACCCAACGAACATCAGGAACTTTGGATATTGGGATTGTTCGCGTCGTCCATAGGCGTGCCGTTTTTTGCGGTCTCTGCAAATGCCCCAATGCTTCAAGCCTGGTTTGCGCGGTCCGGTCATTCACATGCCGATGATCCCTATTTCCTTTACGGAGCCAGCAACATCGGCAGTTTCCTGTCCCTGTTCCTCTACATATTGGCAATTGAACCGGTGTTTTCGCTGAACACCCAGTCGATGCTATGGACCTCGGGGTATTTAGTCCTGGCTTTGGCCATCATTGGATGTGGTGCGCTTGCATTGTACTTTCCCCGGGAAACAGATCGGGCGGGACCTCGACTCTCAGCTCATGAAAGCACACGGGAAGGGGATCAACCTCTAGCCTGGTCCAGAAGACTGACGTTCCTGGGGTTGTCGGCCATACCCTCGGCGCTGACGATTGCCATTACCGCTCATATCACGGTCGATATTGCATCTGCTCCGTTTCTTTGGGTGGTTCCACTTGCTCTTTTCCTTCTAACTTTCGTGCTTGCTTTCCGCACCCGGCAGGTGGTCCGGATCGAGTTTCTGGCAAAGCTGTTGCCTTGGGTGGCCATTCTGATCGCAAGTAGTTTGCTAATGGGAACCAGCCTTCGCATCTTTGTCTCACTCGGCTTCAACCTGATCGGTTTTTTTGCTGCAGCCCTTTACTGTCACTCATTGCTCTACAAGCTGCGACCCAGCACTCGTCACCTGACAGAATTTTATCTTTGGATTTCGTGCGGAGGTGTCGTCGGAGGGCTGTTCGCCGGCCTGATCGCACCGCAAATTTTCGATTGGGTGGCTGAATATCCGCTTTTATGGTTCTTGACTGTTCTTGTCGTCCTACTTCATGGCCAAAGCTCTCGAGGCAAGACGTATCTCAGCATCGCAATTGGCGCGGTTCTCGCTTTTGTCATTTATCAACTTGGTGCTCATGAAACGAACTCGGGCCCGATCGACGTCACCTCACGTGCCTATTTGCTTTTGTTTTTATTGTTGTCCGTAGCCGTTTTGCAGGTGAAGGCGAAGCTCGCGGCAGTTCCTGTTCTTTTTGCCGCAGCATCGGTGACTGCACTCCATTTTGGAACTTATGATGAATTGGTGTCCCATCGCTCGTTTTTCGGCATCACGAAAGTAAGGCATTCGGATGATGGCACACACAGGATCATGGTTCACGGCACAACCGTTCACGGTGCAATGCGCATTGAAGATTTGGAGAACTCCGGACCGGAGGCACTGACCTATTTTCACGAAACTGGAGAAATGGCCGCCGCTCTTCAGTCCATTCAGAACAGAATGGGTGGGAACATCACAGAAGGGGCAATTGTCGGGTTGGGAACAGGGAGTTTTCTTTGTCACCGACGGTCTGAAGAAAAATGGTCTGTCTTTGAGATCGATCCTTCAGTCATAAAGATTGCATCAGACCGACGCTACTTCCGATTTGTGTCCGACTGCGCACCAGATACACGCATGGTGCTCGGAGATGCTCGGCAGACGCTGGCGCACGAGGTCGATGGACGCTTCGATTATGTCCTGATCGACGCATTTTCCTCAAACGCCATCCCGATGCATTTGCTTACCCGGGAAGCACTCCGGCTCTATTTTTCCAAGATTTCCGAGGATGGCCTGCTGGTCATGCATATCGAGAACCGCAAACTCGAACTGGCGAGCGTCGTGGCTGCAATTGCAGAGATGGAAGGTTGGTCTCTACGTTTCGCGAAATTCAAGAACAACAACCGGTTGGCAAACAAGGATCACGTTTATCCGACGCAAGTCGCGGTCCTGGCCAGGACACCAGAAGCCCTAGGGAATCTGGCGGCCGATCCAGATTGGAAGACCGTTTCTCCAGAAGATACGAATGCCTGGACGGATGACTATTCCAACATCTTGAGCGCGCTCTTCCGAAAGTATTGGAACTCCTGATCGCAATACACGTCAGCTAGGCACTAACAGAAATTCGATTTTGGATGCGGTTTGTCCGGAAATGATCAAGCGGTGGACATGATCTTCTGCGCATGATGGGCGATCATGCGTTCTTCTTCGGCCTCGACGATCCAGGCAGTTACTTTTGAACCGTCTTTGTGCAACTTGGTAGAGCCTTGAAGGTTGGCTGCTTCGTCGGCCTGAACGCCCAGCCAGGACAATTTTTCAAGGATGTTTGCTCTCACCTTCGCATCGTTTTCACCGATCCCGCCGGTGAATGCGATACCGTCCAGGCCTCCCATCGCCGCAATCATCGAGCCAGCGTGACGGGCAGCCCAGTAACAGAAATGCTCAACGGCGAATTGTGCCCGCTCAGTGCCGAGCGATTGCAGCTTGCGCATGTCACTTGATCCGGAAAGACCTAGCAGACCGCTTTCCTTGTTGAGGATCTGCGAAGTCCTGTCGATGCCAAGGTCGGAAGCCATGGCCAGAACCAGATTGGCATCAATCGACCCCGTTCTGGTGCCCATTGTCAATCCTTCAAGGGGGGAATAGCCCATGGTGGTAGCAACGGACTTTCCATTCCTAATCGCGCAAAGGCTTGCGCCATTGCCGAGGTGCAGGGCGAGAAGTCTTTTTGGCAGCGGTTGACCCGAAATTTCCGGAAGGCTCAGCGATAGGCTTTCATAGGACGTCCCGTGAAAGCCAAATCGGCGAAGGCCTTTTTCGTCCTCACTGTCGGGTAGGGCATAGCGCAACGCAACTTCGGGATTGGTCGCATGAAAGGCCGTGTCGAAGCTAACGCATTGAGGCAGGTCGGGAGCAAGCTCTGCGACGGCGTGAATCGCTGCCAGATTGTGCGGATTATGCAGGGGTGCGAGAGGAATGCAGCGTTTGATTTCTGCTAGAACTTCATCGGAAACCCGTCGCGATTCCTTTAGGTTACGCCCGCCATGAACCACTCTGTGCGCCGCAGCCGTAAGGCTCGCAAATTCAATTCCGTGCCTATTCAAGGCGCGGAATATTTCGTCGAGTGCCGTAACGTGGTCCGGAAGAGGAATCTCGTCCTGCTGATCGCCGACGGTCAGCGCCGAGGCACCACCGATCTCGACCGCACTGCCGCGGAGCTTCTTTGTGAAATCAGCTCCGAACAGCACGAACTTGATCGAGGACGATCCGGAATTCAGGACGAGAATATCACCCATTGTCTTTGCGTTTCTCCGCTCAGCTAACCTTCTGCGGCCGCATGTCAGATGCAGAAATGCCCGCGACTTCGACAGGTTTCTTCATCGCGTCGCGCCGGAAGGGTTCGCCAAGTTCCTGGTTGATCAGAACCTCGATCAAGGTGGTTTTGCCATCGTTCATCTGACGATCGATAGCGCTGTCCAGAAGCTCTCTCACTTCGTCCATGGAGCGCGCCTGAACGCCCTCAAGACCGCAGGCCTTTGCGATTGCCGCATAGCTCACGTCTTCATCGAGTTCCGTTCCGACGAAATTGTCGTCGTACCAGAGCGTTGAATTGCGCTTTTCAGCACCCCACTGGTAGTTGCGGAAGACAACCATGGTGATTGCCGGCCATTCTTTGCGGCCGATAGCTGTCAACTCCGTAACGGCAATGCCAAAGGCTCCATCGCCGGCAAAACCGACCACCGGGGTGTCGGGGCAACCGATTTTCGCGCCGATGATTGCCGGCAGCCCGTAACCGCAAGGTCCAAACAAACCGGGAGCGAGATATTTCCGGCCCTGTTCGAAACTTGGATAAGCGTTGCCGATCGCACAGTTGTTGCCGATGTCCGAGCTGATGATCGCTTCCTTCGGCAGTGCGGCTTGAATAGCACGCCAGGCCTTGCGCGGGCTCAACCAATCCGGCTTTGCGGCGCGGGCCCGCTGGTTCCAGGACGTGCCTTCATCGTCGTCTTCATGGTCCATGGACGATAGCTGCTGCGCCCAACGGGATTTTGTTTGCGCGATCGTGTGCACACGATCGTCACGATCGTTGTTGCCGGCGTTCGGGGACAGGTTTTCCAGGATAGCATCGGCAACTTTCTTTGCGTCGCCGACAATGCCGACCGATACAACCTTGGTAAGACCGATCCGGTTCGGATTGATGTCGACCTGGATGATCTTGGCGTCTTTCGGCCAATAGTCCATGCCGTATCCGGGCAGGGTCGAGAACGGGTTCAAACGGGTGCCAAGTGCTAGCACGACATCAGCCTTGGCGATCAGCTCCATGCCCGCCTTGGAACCATTGTAGCCTAGAGGGCCTGCAAACAGGCGGTGCGAACCCGGGAAAGCATCATTGTGCTGATAGCCGCAGCAAACTGCCGCATCGAGCTTTTCAGCCAGCGCCATCGAAGCCGGGATTGCTCCGGCAAGAACGACGCCTGCGCCATTCAGGATCACGGGGAACTTGGCGGTGCTCAAAAGGTCCGCCGCCTGGGAAATGGCTTCGTCGCCGCCGCCAGGGCGTTCGAAATCGACAATAGCGGGAACCTGGGCGTCGATGACCTGGGTCCAGAAATCGCGCGGGATGTTGATCTGAGCCGGTGCGCTGGCACGCTTGGCCTGCATGATCACGCGGTTCAGAACTTCCATCATGCGGGACGGGTCACGAACTTCTTCCTGATAGGCCACCATGTCCTTGAAGAGCGCCATTTGCTCAACTTCCTGGAAACCGCCCTGACCCAAGGTCTTGTTGGCTGCCTGGGGTGTGACCAGAAGCAGAGGTGTGTGGTTCCAGTAGGCCGTTTTGACTGCAGTCACGAAGTTGGTGATTCCCGGGCCATTCTGCGCAATCATCATGCTGACTTTGCCGGTTGCCCGGGTGTAGCCGTCGGCCATCATCCCGCCCGAACCCTCATGGGCACAATCCCAGAACTTGATGCCTGCTTTTGGAAACAGATCGGAAATCGGCATGAAAGCTGAGCCGATAATTCCAAACGCATGCTCGATTCCGTGCGCTTGAAGCACCTTCACGAATGCTTCTTCGGTGGTCATTTTCAAGACGAATACTCCAGTGAAATCAGAAAGACCGATGCCGTCATTGCGGCTTTTCGGAGAGGATTTAACTCGACTTCCTGATGCGCTCTTAGGGCCAGATTAGCAGACTTCATATAGCCAATAAGATGTTTCACAAGTGTTTGAAACCCCTACGGCGGCCGGTTTTTTGGGACGAAGATGGCCCAGTCAGAGGCCGACAACGAATTTAATCCCGTCGATCTCCGGAAACCCTTTCATCTGCCGCCGCCTTCCCACTTCATCAATGCCAATGTTTTTGGTCTGTGAAGCAAGTGAAAAGCCGGCGCAGATTGCCGGGTTACATCAGACTTTAACGCGCTCAGACTTCGGGTCGTAAAATGGTTTCAGTGATGCTTCTGCTTCACATCGCACTCCTGCGACCTCGATTTCGTAAGACGAGCTCAGGAGCTGATCGGGACTCTCGTCCGGGCAAGGAACGTAGCCAAGACCCATGGCGCTGCCAAGGGCATGACCATAGTTCCCGCTGCTCAGGAAGCCAACAACCTCTCCGTCCCTCAATATTGGTTCGGCATGATAGAGCAGGGGCTCAGGGTCTTTCAGGCGGAACTGGACGAGCCGTCGTTGCAACCCTTCCTCGCGTTTGCGCAAAACGGCTTCACGGCCAATGAAGTCGGGTTTGTCCCGTTTGACCGCGAAACCCAACCCGGCTTCCAGAATGTGATCTTCACACGTGATGTCGTGACCAAAGTGGCGGAAGCCCTTTTCGATCCGGCAAGAGTCCATCATGTGAAGTCCACACAGTTTCGCGCCAATTTCCTGACCTGCTTCGTGGAGAGTTTCAAAAACATGCGCCGCCATGTCGGAGGAAACATAAAGCTCCCAACCGAGCTCTCCGACATAGGTGACCCGATGGGCTCTGGCCAATCCCATGCCGATCTCAATGTCCCGTGCAGTTCCGAACGGATTGCCTGCATTCGTAAAATCGTTCGGTGAAACGGCCTGTAGCAGTTTCCGGGAGTTTGGCCCCATGACGGCCAGAACAGCCTCGCCGGATGTGACATCGGTGATGACGACGCGGTAGTCGCCAATATGCCGGCGTAACCAGGTCTCGTCGGCCAGTCGCGTTGCCGCCGGTGTGACCACAAGATAGACGGTTTCGGACAGACGCGTGACCGTGACATCCGCCTCAATGCCGCCCTGGTTGTTGAGCAGCTGCGTATAGACGATTTTTCCAACCGGAACCGAATAGTCACCACCGGCGACATAGTTCAGGAATGCTTCGGCATCCGGCCCTTCGATGCGAATTTTGCCGAAGGATGACATGTCGTAGATGCCGACATTTTCGCGGATCGCCATATGTTCGCGTTTGGAGTTTTCAAACCAGTTCTGACGCTTCCAGGTGTATCGATATTCTCTTTCCTGACCTTCATCGGCAAACCAATTGACACGTTCCCAACCCGCGAACTCACCGAAAACAGCGCCCGAAGCCTTGAGATGCTCATGCAAAGGTGATCGCCTGATACCGCGGGCTGTGGCTTTCTGGCGGTAGGGGAAGTGATCTGCATAGAGCAGCCCAAGCGTTTCTTTTGACCGTTCAAAAAGATATTTGCGGTTCCCCTGAAAGGGCTGCATACGTGAGATGTCGACATCCCCAAGGTCGAAGGGCTTTTCGCCCGTGTTCATCCACTCTGCCAGCGCCATTCCAGCACCGCCAGCTGACTGAATGCCGATGGAATTGAAGCCTGCCGCAACCCAGACGTTGTCCATCTCGGGAGCCAGGCCAAGGTGGTAGGCATCGTCGGGTGTGAAGCTTTCCGGGCCATTGAAGAAGGTATGAATGCCGACTTCAGCCAAAATCGGCAACCGGTTCACGGCCGCTTCGAGGATCGGTTCGAAGTGGTCGAAGTCTTCCGGCAGCTGATCGAATTCAAAATCTTCGGGAATGCCGTTCATGGCCCAGGGTTTGGCGTTGGGCTCAAAAGCACCAAGAAGGATTTTTCCGGCATCTTCCTTGTAGTAGGCGCATTCGTCCGGAACCCGCAGGACAGGCATGTGAGGGAGCCCGGAAACACTGTCGGTGACGATATAGAAGTGTTCGCAAGCATGAAGCGGAACGTTCACACCTGCCATGCGCCCGAGTTCATGGCCCCACATGCCGCCGCAATTGACCACGTGATCGCATTCAATGACGCCCGTGCCGTCGGCAGATTGCCACTCGACACCGGTCACTCTTCGGCCGGCTTTCTGCAGGCCTGTCACCTTGACCCGCTCCTTGACCTTGGCACCACCCATCCGGGCTCCTTTGGCCAGGGCGAGTGCGATATTGGCCGGATCGCCCTGACCATCGCGAGGCAGATAAACACCGGCAATCACGCCATCGGTGTTAAGATACTCGTATCTGGATTTGACTTCCGAGGGGGATATTTCCTCCACTTCCACGCCGAAGGCCCGCGCCATGGAGGCTTGCCGGAAAATCTCTTCCCTGCGTTCTTCGGTTAGAGCGACCGTGATCGACCCACAGCGCCGGAAACCGGTGGCGACCTCTGTTTCGGCCTCCAGATTTCCATAGAGTTCCTGGCTGTATTTTGCGAGCCGGGTCATGTTTTCCGTCGCGCGCAATTGCGCGATCAGGCCGGCCGCATGCCAGGTTGTGCCTGATGTCAGCTGTTTGCGTTCCAACAGAACGACATCGCTCCAGCCTTGTTTGACAAGATGGTAGGCGACGGAACATCCGATGACGCCACCGCCGATAATGACGACGCGAGCCTTTGATGGAGGTGTCACGATGAGCTCTTTCCGATTTCAAGACCTGAGGAGATGTCTCCGTCAGACTGAGTGTTGATAGCTATGTCCGAAGGACGAATTTGAAAGTGAGACCCAAGGGCTTGTGCTCAAGCCCTCAGTCGTTCGTTCTCAGGATCCCAAAGCGGTTGATCGGGCTGCACAACAGCCTTGTGGCGCTTGCCGTAGATCTCGACTTCGAGTTCCGTTCCGGGATCCGTCAGGTTTGCTCTGACAACGCCGAGCGCGATCGAAGCATCGATCCGGTAACCCCATCCGCCAGAGGTGACTTCCCCGACCAAGTCGCCGTCCTTGAAAATGCAGGCCATATAAGGTGCATCACACTCGTCAGCTTCAACGGTGAGTGTGACAAATCCCTTTTCCGGTCCTCGTTCCGCTTCCGTCTGGAGAGCAGATTTCCCAGGATAGTCCTGCAGCTTTTGTAGTTTGACAAAGCGTCCAAGACCGCTTTCCAGTAAGGTGTAGTCGGTGGAAAGGTCGACTTTCCAGGCGCGATAACCCTTTTCCAGGCGCAGGGCATTCAGCGCAAACATGCCGAATGGTGTCGCACCTTCTTTCAGGACGGCATCGTAGATGGCGGGCATGTCGTTGAAACTTGCATGCACCTCCCAACCGAGTTCCCCGGCAAACGAAACGCGGACAAGCAAGGCCGGTTTTCCAGCAACTTCCGTGAACTGGTGGGTTAGCCAGCCCGTGGACAGGTCAGCATCCGTCAGTTTGGAAAAAAGCTCGCGGGATTTGGGACCACTTACAATAAGCGTTGTGACCTCCCGGGTGCGATCCTTTAGGTCAAGGCTATCCGGCAAACCGTCTTTCAAGACGGCGAAATCGTGCCATTGGGCTGGTGCTGCGGTAATCAGCGTGAAGTCGTCTTCACCGTGTCTGATGATCGACATTTCGGTCAGGACGCGGCCACGACTGTCGGGGAAATAACCGAGTGTCATGCGACCAGCTTTGGGTAGCGCCCCGGCAATCTTGCCGCGCAAATACTCCGCCGCCCCTTCGCCGCTCAGCGCAAAGCGGGAGAAGCCGGGAAGGTCGAGTACGCCGACACCGTCTCTGACAGCTTCGCACTCCGCACGTACACGCGGCTCCCATGGACCAGAACGCTTCCAGGTCTGGGTGGCTTCTTCGCCGGTGTCGTCTCCAGCTTCTGCAAACCAGTTTGCACGCTCCCATCCGTTGAAGGTGCCCATCTGGCCGCCCAAATCGAGAACCTTCGCGTGGTTGGGGGATACTTTCCGGTCAGGCGCCGCAGGCCATCTGTGGTGAGGGAAGTGCATCGCATATTCGTGACCGTAAACTTCCTTGGCCTTGTCGACGCAGTATTGGTCATCTGTGTAGTCGGTATAGCGGCGCGGATCGACACACCACATGTCCCATTCGGTATGGCCGTGCATGATCCATTCGGCAGCGACCTTGCCGGCACCACCGCCCTGGGCGATGCCAAAAGTGAAGGAATGCGCTTCAAAGGCGTTCGGGACACCCGGCATGGGGCCGATCATCGGCAGGCCGTCCGGCGCATAGGGGATCGGTCCGTTGATGTTACGGCTGACACCTTGTGTTCCCAGAAGCGGCACGCGGGCCATCGCGTCTTCAATGTACCATTCGAGTCTGTCCAGGTCGTCAGGATAAAGCTGGAAGCTGAAATCATCCGGCATCTGATCGTCTGGTGTCACCCAGGCGGCCTGGCAGTTGCGTTCGTAAGGACCGAGGTTGAAGCCGACCGTTTCCTGCCGCAGATAATAGGAGCTGTCAACGTCCCGGATCATGGGAAGTTTGCGGCCGTTTTCCTTGGTCCAGGCTTCAACTTCCGGCACAGGTTCGGTCAGGAAATACTGGTGGCTCATCACCGCTGCCGGGACAGGGCGTCCACCGTAGGGCAGGAACCATTCCCCGACGCGCTTTGCATAGTAACCGGCGGCATTGACGACATATTCGCAGCGAATATCGCCCTTGTCGGTGTGGACGATCCATTCTCCGTTTTCACGGCTGACACCCGTTGCCGGTGTGAAACGCGTGATCTTGGCGCCGTGGGCGCGTGCACCTTTTGCAAGTGCCTGTGTGACCTGGGCAGGGTCGATGTCGCCGTCGAGCGGATCCCAAAGGCCACCTGCAAGGTCGTGGGTTTCCATGAAAGGATAATGCTGCTGCAGTTCTTCCGGTGTGCAGATGTCCATTTTTAGGCCCATCTGCCGTGCCATTCCGACTGCGTGTTCGAACTCCATCATGCGCTCGTCATTGTGCGCGAGGCGAATTGCGCCCGTCACATGATAGTTGATCGGGTAATCAACCTCGTCCGCCAGGCCGCGATACAATTTCAAACTGTAGCGTTGCATGTTCATGATGCCGAAATTCATCGCGAAGTTCGGACAGTTTCCAGCTGCATGCCAGGTCGAACCGGCTGTCAGTTCATTCTTTTCCAGCAGGATGCAGTCGGACCAGCCGTTCTTGGCAAGGTGATACAGCGTGGCAACACCGACAACACCGCCGCCGATGATTACAACTCGGGCTGTAGAGGGTACGGACATTCAGAATTCCTTCTTGGAATGCGTCAATAAACGGGTGGGGAAATCACCCAAATGGCGATTGCCGGCTCGGAGTAGGGATTGCTCCAGCGATAGGCTGCATTGCGGATGCGAAAGCTGTCTCCAGCCGCCACCGTGAAAGGTTCATCATCGAGCCAGATATCCAGTTTTCCGGAAAGGAGATAAGCGACTTCCTGCGTGGGGCGCTGAATGGGATTGTCGCGGGATGATCCTGGCTGAAAGGTGGAGTGGATCATCTCGAAATTGTCGGTCAGATCCGGCGAAATCAGCGTTTCGAGAAGCCCGGCGTCGCGTTCGCCGATCACCCGGCGGGCCTTCGCCCTGACTACCTTTCCGCTTTCGTTCTCCGGCCCATCCGCGCTCCCGAAGAACAATGAAACCTGCACGCCGAAAGCGTCCGCGATTTCCCGCAGGTCAGACATTCTGGGAGTTGAGATGTCACGCTCTACCTGCGACAGCCAGCCAACGGATCTGCCAAGTCTGTTAGCAAGATCTTCAAGCGTCATTTTTCTGGCCGTTCGAAGGGCTCGGATGTCCTCGCCCAGACTGCTATGTTCCATTCTGAAGACCTGCTTATGAAAATTTCACCGATAATTTCATGCGGCAAAATGAAAAAATCAACAAAAATTTCACGTCGCAGAAAGATTCTTTGTCTTTCCATCGAAATACCATGGAGAACGAAGCACAGAAGTTCTGGACTCAGCGCGAAATTCGGTTCGAATGACCGTTGCTGGAGCTTGAAAAAACTTAGCCTTCAGAAGCTTCTCGGCCGATTGGCGTTTTGCTGAAAAGAGCGACCCCGCTACCGGCGGGTTTCTTTGATTTTTTGGCCGATTAGGGAAATGCCATCGGGAATATGCGCTGAGGCGATTGAAGAATAGGCAAGGCGATAATGTCCAGGATCTTCTTCATCGGCTGCGAAGAAGGCGCTGCCGGGTTCTATCAGAACACCGTCCTGTCTGAGGCTCATGGCAAGCTTGGTGCTGTCAATGCCGTCAGGTGCCTTCATCCAGAAGGACGATCCTCCGAACGTTCCTTGCGTTGTCAGTGAGAGCCGCTCTTCACTGATGCTTTGCTCCATGATCGAACGCCGCTTTCGATAGATACGGCCCATGCGCGCGATCTGTGCGTCATAATGACCAAGGGACAGAAAATAGGCGGCTGTGCGCTGAATGAGGCCCGGCGGGTGGCGCAACACAAGAGAGCGCAACGCACGTGCTTCGCGAATGAAAGGCTCTGAGGCAACGATGTATCCAAGCCGCAGTCCGGGAAAAAGCGATTTGGAGAACGAACCCACATAAATCACGCAGCCTGTCGGATCGAGAGACTTGAGAGCCGGGGAGGGGATTTGAGAAACGAAATCTCGAATTCATAATCGTCTTCAACAATGACAAAACCACCCTCGGCGGCCAGTTCCAGGAGCCTGTGACGACGCGAAACCGGCATTGTTGCGTTGGTAGGGCAATGATGGCTCGGCGTTGTGAACACCACGTCCAGACTGTCCGGAAGCTTTTCAGGTGGCAGGCCCGCATTGTCGACGTCGATGGAGATAGTATTGCATCTGGTCTGATTTAGGATCTGCCGCAGACCAGGGTAACAGGGGTTCTCGATAACAGCCGTTCTGCGCTGAGTTAGAAGGATCTGCGCCGTGATCCAGAGCGCATGTTGTGCGCCCATCGTAATCAGGATTTCTTCCGGGCGTGCGGTGATCCCGCGTCTCGGCAAGATCTGCCGCAAGATGAACTCGACGAGCATGGGGTCGTCACGCTCGTAATAGTCGGTCGCCAGAATGTCGAAATCCTTACGGCCGACGGCCTTCAGCGCGCAGTTCCGCCAGTTGTGGTGATCGAAAAGACGCGGATCGGATTGGCCATAGATGAAGGGATACTTGTAGTCACGCCAGTTTTGCGGGCGCATGACGGGCACATGTGCCAGAAACCGCTGGCCGAGCGTGCGCGACCAGTCGATGCCGGTGTTTTCCGACTGGTCCGGCAAATTGAATTTCGGCCTGCTTGGAGCGTTTTGCGCGACGTAATAGCCGGAACGCCCTTTTGAAATCAGGTACTCGTTGGAAACAAGTTCAGTATAGGCGATCGTGACCGTTATTCTGGCGACACCAAGATGTTCGGCAAGCTTACGGCTTGACGGCATCCGTTCACCCGGCAGGCAGCGCCCGGACAGGATTGCTTCGACCACAAGCTGCTGTATCTGCTGCTGCAGAGAAGTTTCAGTGTCTGGTCGAAGGAAGAATGTTTCCGCCGGTATCGCCATGCCTGGACCTAATTTCTTTGACGTCTGGATCTATTAGATGGTGCATCGGATCGTTTGGCAATTGAAACCAGCACAAAAAATAAGCGTGGCTGTTTCGGGGCAGCCACGCTTTTCAGTTTCAGGGAGTTATCGCTGTTTGCAGCGAGTTGTTATCCGAAAACCCGTGTCAGGGCGCCGTCGATCGCGTCGGTGATCTGGTCGATATCGTCCGTTGTCGCTATCAGTGCCGGCGACAGGCAGATGGTGTTGTTGAGACCCGGCAAGGCGCGGTTGGTGACGCCAATGATGACACCTTGCTTCATGCAATCCGCGACGATCGCCTGCATGAGCTTTTCCTCTGCCGGTTCCTTGGTATCGCGATCCTTGACCAGTTCAGCGCCACAGAAAAGGCCGATGCCACGCACATCACCGATCACGGAGTGCTTTTCCATAAGCCCGTGGAGATTGGCCATCAGCCGCTCGCCCATTGCGGTTGTGTTGTCGAGAAGGTTTTCGTCCTCGATGATCCGCATGTTTTCAAGAGCCGCTGCCGGGCCGGCGGTGCAGCCGCCAAAGGTTGAAATGTCGCGGAAGTGGTTCATTGGATCGCTGGAGTCGTCTTTGAAGAGGTCAAAAACCTTTTCGGTGGTGACCATGCAGGCGATTGCGGCATAACCGGACGCCACGCCCTTTGCCATTGTGACGAAGTCCGGCTTGATGCCGTAGTGCTGATAGCCGAACCACTTTCCTGTTCTGCCAACACCGCAAACCACTTCATCGATGTGAAGCAGGATATCGTATTTCCGGCAGATCTCCTGAACACGGTCCCAATACCCCTTGGGAGGTGTTATGACGCCGCCGCCTGCGGTTACCGGTTCCAGGCAAAGTGCGCCGACGGTATCCGGTCCTTCCTGCAGAATCACTTCCTCGATGGCGTCGGCTGCGCGCTCTCCATATTCTTCAACATCCCACTGGGCGCGGTATTCGCAGCAATGCGGAACGGGAACGAAGCCCGGCGTATAAGGACCGTATTGCGCATTGCGCTCCGGTTGGCCGCCTGCCGAAATCGTGGTGATGGACGAGCCGTGATAGTCACGCTCGCGGTAGAGGATCTTGTGTTTCTTGCCGCCATAGCGCTTGTGCGCGATCTGCCGGACAATCTTGAAGGCCTTTTCGTTGGCTTCAGTGCCCGAGTTGGTGAAGTAAACGCGGCTCATGCCGGGCATCTTGGAAATAAGACGTTCGGAAAAGAGCGCACCAGGAATGGAACCCGCGGAATTGGCAAAATAGTTGAGCTTGATGAGCTGGTCACGGACGGCGTCGGCAATCGAGACGCGGCCATAGCCGACATTCACTGTCCAGACACCACCCGAGACGGCATCCAGATGTTCTTTGCCGGTCGCATCCCACAGCCGCATGCCCTTGCCTTCGACCATGATCTTGGGGTCGGACGTTTCAAGGGACTTATGCTGAAACAGGTGGTGCCAGACATGGCTGCGGTCAGCTTCAATGATTTCGCTCATGTCGTTCGGGGATGCTGCAATATTCACGGCCATGTCCTTTCGTGCGTCAGCTTCAAGCGCGACTGAAGAGTGAATTCAATTGAGAGTTCTGCCAGCCTAATTCTAGGCAATTGCTCAGTTTTCAAGCAGGAACGTCAATTTCCAATCCAGACAACATGCACCCAGCGGCGACATATAGGGCCAGATCGGGAATAGCGTTAGCTCCAGTTGAGTGTTTTTATTGTAACCGTGTGGTTCTGCCGTAACCATTTTCGCACGCAGGCCAGCCGCATAATCTGGGAGACGGCAAAAGACAGGAATACCTGCATGCCTGCATAATAACGAGGGAACAGTGGGAAGATAAAAATGACCTACAAAACGAAACTATTGAGCGCAGCTGCTGCATTGGCTTTCATGAGTGGCCTACCGGCAACTGCACAATCTGAAGAACTGACCGTCGCCTACTTCCTGGAGTGGCCGATGCCATTCCAGTATGCCAAGGCGACCGGCATGTATGACGAAGCGCTCGGGATGCCTGTCAAATGGGTTTCCTTTGATGCCGGTACGGCAATGTCCGCGGCCATGGCTTCCGGTGACGTGCAGATCGCTGTCAGCCAGGGCGTGCCACCCTTCGTGGTTGCGACGTCCGCAGGACAGGACCTGATCCTGGCAGATATCGCCGTGAGCTACTCTGAAAACGACAACTGTGTCGTGGCAGAAGCGCTCGAGATCGAAAAAGAGAATGCCAAGGAACTGGAAGGCAAGAAAGTCGGAGTTCCGATCGGCACAGCCGCCCATTACGGTTTCCTGGAGCAGATGAAGCACTTCGGCGTCGACATCACGACGATGGAAATCGTTGACATGGCGCCGGCCGACGGTGCAGCTGCATTCGCACAGGGCAACCTGGACATGGTTTGCGGCTGGGGTGGCGCGCTGCGCCGCATGACGGAACACGGCAATGTGCTTCTGACAGGAGCTGAAAAAGAAGAACTCGGCATTCTTGTCTTCGACGGCATCAGCACACCGGCGAGCTTTGCTGCCGAAGAGAGCGAGCTTTTGAGCAAATTCCTCGCGGTAACCGAAGAAGCCAATGCCATGTGGAATGCTGGTGACAAGAAGGCTGAGATGCTGAAGGTCATCGCAAAAGACGCTGGTATGGATGAAACGGCAGCGGAAGAGTCTCTGGCAACCTTTACCTTCCCGACAATGGAAGACAAGCTGAGTGCCAAGTGGCTTGACGGCAACGTTCAGAATTTCATGCTCGGTGTTGCTAACGTGTTCAAGGAAGCCGGCTCGATCCCGGTCGCTCTGGACACCTATGCTGATACGGTCGATCCCAGCTATCTGGCCGCGGCACAATCCAACTGATTGGCGTATCCTGCATCGAATGGGGCGGCGCCTGTCGCTGCCCCATTTCTATTCTCTTATTCAGGCTGCAGGAGATGGTCGGCTATGGATGGCCTTCATATTGAAAATATTTCCATGCGTTTCGATCTGCCCAACGGAACGCACGTCCAGGCGCTCAAGGATGTTTCCATCGAGCTGAAGACGGGCGAAATCATGTCGGTTCTCGGACCATCGGGCTGCGGCAAGACAACCTTGTTGAACATTGTGGCCGGGTTTCTCGCTCCGACGGACGGTCAGATTCGCATGAACGGTCACGTTGTCACAGGGCCGGATGCCGAACGCGGAATGGTTTTCCAAAAGGGTGCGTTGTTTGAGTGGATGAGCGTCCGCAAGAACGTGGATTTCGGACCCCGGATGAAATCGATGCCAAAAAGGCAGCGAGACGAGATTGTCGATCATCTATTGGAAACGGTTGGGCTTCAGGACTTCAAGGAAAAGGCGGTTTATGAACTTTCCGGAGGCATGCAACAGCGTGTCGCGCTCGCCAGATGCCTTGCGAACGATCCCGACGTCATTTTGATGGATGAGCCGCTTGGCGCACTCGACGCGCTGACGCGTGAAAAAATGCAGGGTCTTGTACTGAAGCTTTGGAAGGAAACAGGCAAGACAGTTGTCTTGATCACGCACTCCGTTGAAGAAGCACTGCTTCTTGGGGAGCGCTTGCTGGTGATGGCTCCAAGGCCAGGCCGTATTCACAAGGAATACCGGCTGCCGTTTGCCGATCGCGGCGTGAACATGGATTTGCGCGAGGTCAAGAAAAGCGAAGGCTTTGCCGAAAAACGGGAAGAAATCCTGTCGATGATCTGGGAAATGGAAGAAGAAATCATGGGCAGATCGGAGACAGCAGCATGACCGGATCCGTCGTCTTCCTCATTTATGCCGGCCTGTTTCTGGCCAGTTTCTTTCTCGTCCGGTATCTCAGCGGCAAGCTGCAACGAGGTCAGGACTTCACGAGCCTCAAAACCGTTACTTTCGGTGATGAAAGTGCGATCACGCCCAACAGGGCGGCGTCTGTCATTTCAATCGTGGTGATCTTTTTCATCTGGGGTGCCTTTACCGGGTCCAAATGGGTGCCGGTCCACGTTCCAGGCCCGTTTGTCGGAGAGACGTCCTTTACCTATACGGCCAAGGACGCAAGCGGAAAATCCGGCGAGGCGACGGTCGACGTGATCGTTCATGAGCCCGGTGTGAAAGCGGAAAAGCCGGAAGTCGCGGCCTCTGACGGATTTGTCCAGAACGATTCTGGTACCGTTGGCGCCTGGCGGTCCGTTCTTTTGAAAGTCACGCGGAACGATGGTGAGGGCGCGGAAGTAACCGCGGTCGACGGCAAGCCGATAGCAGCTGGTGAAAGCGTCAGTGTTACAAACGGCACCGTCACGATGACGCCAAAGGGCTCACTCAGCTTTCAGCCCAGCAAGGGCCTGCAGATGGAACCCATCTGGATGCCGGCTCCTGAAGCGGTTGTTGTCCGGTTCGCGGAAATTGCCTCGCAGGGCTACCAGAACTTCACCTTGTGGGAGCATCTTGGCTGGTCACTCTTGCGCGTCGTTGCCGGCTTCCTGCTCGGTTCGCTTATAGGCATTCCGCTCGGCTATGCGATGGGCTTGTCCAGCTGGGTGCGTGGCTGGTTCGATCCGATCGTCGAATTCATGCGACCCGTTCCGCCGCTTGCCCTGATCCCGCTGGTTATCATCTGGTTCGGTATCTGGGAAACAGGCAAGATCGTATTGCTGTTCCTGGCGGCTCTCTGGATCATGACAATTGCAGCAAGGGCAGGGGTCTCCGGCGTGAATATCACCAAGGTTCATGCTGCCTACTCCCTCGGGGCCAGCAAACGGCAGATCCTGCAATATGTCATCGTGCCCAATTCCTTGCCGGAGATCTTCACCGGAGCGCGCGTTGCCATGGGCGTATGCTGGGGCACAGTGGTTGCAGCCGAACTGGTCGCGGCTCAAAAGGGCGCGGGTATGATGATCATCGCGGCATCGAAGTTCCAGCTGACGGATATCGTCATCATGGGCATCATCCTCATCGGAATTGTCGGTTACAGCATTGATATCCTGATGCGCTTTGCCGAACGTATTCTGGTGCCGTGGAAAGGCCGTTCCTGACGGACGAAACATGAATGAAGCCTACGGCAACACCAGTTTAATCCGGCTGGTGTTGCCGCAGGCGTGATCTGGTGACAGTCAGAAGGGCTCTGTTTTGAGGCAAACCATGATCACTGCAACTTGACTGGCCAAACGCATCTCGAATCATTGACATTTTCGTGCCGTTGAAAGAACTCTGATCCAAAGTTCTGGAGTGTTCTGAATATGGCTCTCTAAAGCTTCGGATGGCTGGACAAGATGCGTTCCAATTTTGCACGTTAAAATTCATTTTAAGTAGATATTTCAAGAGCTGGGCATGTAGCTGACATAAAAAAGAACGAACCCCTCAAAGAGGCATCTTTCGCTTTCTCAAAAGGGCAATTTAATTTCTTGATTTTGGTCAAGACTCCGAAAACCACGATGGCCGATTTTTTGGGTTTTCAGGGAGGGCTGATTGCGACTGTTCCGCACATATCTCTTGCACAACGGTGTCAGAGTGGCTGGCAGCCAGAGAATTATCCGCGCGGAAAATGCCCAGTCTGCAGCGGAAACCATTGCCGGAAAAAAGCTTCGCCAAACAGGCGCTGAGCATGAGGTTCGCGTTGAAGTCCACTCCGTCGAACCGGCCCAGGGCCCGCTCTTTTTCTACTTGCTGTAGATGGGTGGAGTTCTGATTTTCTTTACGTTTCTTCCGACTGACTGAAATGGGGCCGGAAGGGGACTGGCGGGTTTAGGTCTTTCAGACAAACAAAGCGGACAAACGCATAACGGCGTTGGTCGACCGTTTCGTCCCGCGTTTCGGAAGTTCCCTGAGGTGAAATACCAGCGCCAGCCACGCGCAACCGGAAAGTTCTGGGGGAAGCGCGTAAGGGACTGCACGACCGAGGGCGCCATGGCCCGTTTGACAGCTTGGCTGTTTGACGCGCTTTTGGGTCAGTTAGCTTGAAAGGTGAGCAAATCGGCTGCAGCATAAAAAGAGGACGTTCCAATTGCGGAAGGTCGGGCAAATTCTGGGTGTTTTCAGTTTGGGAAGGTCAAGATGAACGTTCTGCCAGACAGGTTTTTAAGAGATCTTCTCACGCTCCGCTCCTTCGGTGCGAGTGGAGTGGGCAAGGGAGTGGTGCGTCCGGCGTTTTCTGAACCAGACGTGGCTGCCCGAAAGTGGCTGATCAACCAGTTTGAGGCGACGGGCCTGGCCCCGCATGTGGATCCTGCGGGCAACGTCTTCGGCCTGACCGATGCTCCATCCATGCTTTTGGGGTCTCACACCGATACCCAACCCGAAGGAGGCTGGCTGGATGGGGCATTGGGTGTCATCGTCGCATTGGAGATCGCGCGTGCTGCGAAAGAGGCGGGTGGTCCGCCAGTGTCAGTCGTGAACTTCCAGGATGAAGAAGGGCGATTTGGTGCGCTGACCGGATCCAGCATTTATTCAGGCAAGACCACACTTGCCGAGGCCGACGAATTCACGGACATGAACGGGGTCTCTTTCCGCGATGCGCGGTCTTCAATGGCGGCTCTTGCAGGGGCGTTCGTGCCACAAAACCAATTCTCGGGTTTCATTGAACTACATATCGAACAGGGCAGCACATTGGACGACGCGGGCGAGGCGATTGGTGTTGTCACAGGTATTGTCGGATCCCGGCAACTGCAGGTCACCCTGACAGGTCAGCAAAACCACGCTGGCACCACGCTGATGCACCAGCGAAGAGATGCGTTTCAGGCGCTGTCGGCATTCAACGCCGCGCTAAACGACCGCCTTCGGAACATTGTAACACCGCGCACAGTCTGGACGATTGGTCGGATACACCTGCGGCCCAATGCACCCTCCATTGTGCCCGGTGAAGTGAAGTTCAACGTGCAATGGCGCGATGTTGATGACGATCGGCTAGCCCGGATGGAAGCTCTTGTTCGCGATCTTGTTGCCGAGATTGCCGTTGGCCATGGAATGCAGGCTGAAATTGTACCGGTCAAGGCACTGCAGCCCGTTCCAATGGACGCCAACTTGCGCGCAGCCTTGAGCGCCGCAGCTGAGGCGCAGGCCCCGGGTAAGTGGCGCGAGATGCCGTCGGGCGCCTTGCACGACGCTTCAAACATGGCGCGGTTGATGCCGTCAGCGATGTTGTTTGTTCCGTCGGTAAACGGGATCAGCCACGATTTTGCCGAAGACACGCACGAGGCTGACCTGATAACCGGTCTGCGTGTGATGGCGGACGCCGTCAGCCGACTAAACTGAAACAGTTGTCAAACCAGAGCCCCGTTTGCTCAAACGCTTATGCGCTCCGACAAACTTGACGCCGGACAATAGATTTCCCGAGGCTGGCCTAGCTCATCGGGATCAACTTGTTGTCGCAGAACCAACGGGAAGAGCTTCTCTGGTCGGCAGGGTAGCCAAGCAAATCGGCCATTCGATCTGACCGCAACGAATGGCCGCTTCCCACCCCAACTCGTAGTTTTGGTGCGTCTCAAACGAACGTCTGCTTTCAGGCTCAGGCTTCAACACGGCGAACGACCAATAAGGCGGCGCTTAGCGGTCGTTTGTTTCTGGTGCGGCGAACGTCTGGTAAGAGCCCTTTTGGACGGATGTCGCACGACGTCTGTACGGAGGCTTGAGCTCGTCAGTCGAGACAGCCTTATCCGATGCTCAAGAGTGTTCGCACCAATGCGGTTTGAGAATTGACACCGGTTTTTTCGTAAATACGAGACAAGTGCGTTCTTGCCGTGTTTTTGCTGATGCCGAGGGTCTCAGACGCGGTAATTAGATTGTCGCCCTGCACGACACGACGCGCCAGCAACATCTGCCCCTCAGACAGCCCGAAAACACTTCCGGCAACGCTCAACCGGACATTGATATCACCGTCGCTTGCGGTTTCTACAAACGTCAAACCATCCCTGACAAAGAGAACACAAACGACAACGTTTCCTTCGTCCGTTTCCCCCAGTACGACTGGCAGCCGAAAGTTTCGTCCACTCTCGACCATATACCGGTAATGCTGAAAGTAGCCATGCTGGAGAGCTGCGCGTTCCAAGGCTGCTTGAAGAATTTTGTCCCATTCAGGCCGCGCCGCGCGCAGCCGGTTGTTCGATATCTGCAGCCCTTGGTGGCGTTCAAGTTGCTTGCGCGCCTCGTAAGGAGCACAAAGGATTTCCCCTTTGGCGTTCACCGCCAGCCTGTTGGCATCAATTTGCTGATGACCACGCAACACGAATGAGGCGTAAAGAATACGCCACCGGCCGTCTGATCGTTCCAGCACTCTGGTTTCAAAAGTCTCTTCGACGCGGCCATTCTCATGTCTGGAGGTCTCGTTGAACACAACATGGGCTATGTTTCCGCTCACCGTAATGCTTATGTTGAACCGCTGAATATCGGATATCTTGCAGGTTGCTCCGTTCTCCATCACGTTTTGCATGTAGTTGCTGAGCGTCTCCCATCCTTCAAGAACCGTTGCTCCGAAGGATGATGAAATGCAGACTTCGCGCGTACGTTCATCTTGAACCCAACACGCTGCCCAGCCATCAAAGTCCTGCTGCACAAACCTGTCGGTTTCACGTAAAATCACGTCCATGATCGCGGAATTTTCGGCAAGTTCGTTCGCTGATTGCGTCATCGTCGGTCAATGCTCATTCGGCCTGGAAACCAACCGTGGTTTCGTGGCCTCAGTTGCCTTGTTTTCTCGAACAGTAATCTGATTGCGTGGAGCCAGCTGCAACTGTGTTGATTGTAAAACTCATCTTCGGTGAGCTCTGCACCAAGAAACAAGTCGGCCCCGACCTTTGCTTGCAAAGGGTCCATTCGATTGTCTCCCCATAGCCGTGACATCTTGGGAGATACTGGCAGAATAACCGGAACTGCGTTGTCACCCGAAGTGACCACAAGTGTCCAATTGTTGAATTTTAAGCGGTAATCGAACCAGACCCACCTTGCTCCCTTTCCGACGGCAGCTTGCAGATCGATCAGACATCCAGCGTAAGTCCGAAATTGAAGCGCTTAGCGGGCGTAGGCCGCGCTGTGCGTCAGCAACTGCAATGTGCCGAATACGACCTTCCTAAGCTGCGAAATCTGGGTGCCAAGTGAAGATGTACGCTACAGCGCTACAACAAAGGTGAACTTCGGTTTCGACACACTGCCATGGAAAGCACGTGCAACGTCACCGTGTCAAAAAATCTAATTGTAGAGAGAAAACTGGTGCCGGCAGCAGGATTCGAACCCGCGACCCCGAGATTACAAATCACGTGCTCTACCAACTGAGCTATACCGGCGCCGGGAATGGCTTCTACCAGATTGGCGGCGCTTGTCCATGCCCTTGTGGCAAAAATTCTTTTCCAGACCCAACAAACTTTCTAACGCCATAGAAAAGCAACCATAATTGCCCCGTCACTGTGGATAAATCCGTTCCAAGGCCGGTTACAGACTATTACAAATTCACCCTGCGGTCTGTCCGGTTGCTGTGTTAAGCCAAATGACGTGGGCTATATCGGGAATGCACAAATGAAATTTGCAAAACCAATGGGTTTGTCGGCGGTGATCGTCTTTTCGTCGCTTGCGTTTTCAACGACATCAGAAGCGCACGATATCAAGACCTGCAAATGCGATGAGGCCTGCTACACCAAGGAGATCGAGACGCTGGAATGTTCCGGTGGCAAGGCGCGGTTTTCGTCCAAAGGACTGCCCGACACCGACGATCCGATCATGCGGGGCATCATTGCCACCAATCAGCAATTCCCGTCGGTGCACAATTACGAGTTTGAAATCCTTTTGACGCCGCAGCTGTCAAACCGGCCGACAAAAACAGAAGCAGGTCCGGTCGGTGTTGCCGTCAACGGTGTTCCGATCTTCGATCCAAGCACGCAGGGGCCGGTGAACAGGTCGACCGGCAAGCGCCCGAGCGCCTTTGAAGCCGGCGAACTGGATGTTTGCGGCGGCCATGCGGGCAGGGGTGACGACTATCACTACCACATTGCGCCCAAGTGCCTGATTGAGGATCTCGGCAAGACGTGGGTGGAGGTCGACAAGAAACCGATCGGCTATGCAATGGACGGGTTTCCGATCCTGGCGCTTGGGTGGTTCGACAAGGCGAACGGGGTTGAAAATGCACTCGACACCTGCCGTGGCATGAAAGACGAGACCGGTGACTATTTCTATAATGTAAAGACCACCTCCGATTGGGATGTGCTCAATTGCCTTTCCGGACACCCGCAGAATTTTGCGCGCGATCGTTGGCTGCATCGCGTGGACCGCACCGGCAAGGAGATCACCGGCATTCCAATCCGGTTCGCCATCAAGGACAGCACCCGGAACTCATATGGCGGCGATGTCTGTCACGTGATGACGGGCATGCTTCAGGGCGAGCAGATCCTCCAGACCAACGGCAAGGCGCAGCGGGTCGGGGCCGAGGAGGGAAGCCTCTTTTATTGCAACAAAACCTGCTACGGCCTCTTTTTCGAGGCAGACAAAAGCAGAGCTTTTCGCGGCAGGGCAATCTATTTTGACTATATCGCATCCGGATGCCCAAGCGGGTTCGATGTCTCCGGGCTGAAAACCTTTGCCCCTTACGAAGGTCCGGTGCAGACCCGAAAGGGGCCTCCCGGAACCGGGCGGTAAGCGGGCACCTGCCGAACCTGGTAAAATTCGTGTAATGCTGTGCATCGACAACCCAAAATGAGTCGCACCGGGCAACGGCACCTCGCGGTGCGGCCCGTCTTCACTGAACAGGGAATACATGACGCGGGCACAGCGCATCTGCCTGATCTTTTTTCTGCAGCCGATCGCGCTGGGAGCGTGGTTGCCGCATATTCCGGGCATTCAGACCTCATTGGGTCTCAGCAACAGTGAGCTTGCCTTCGCTCTGATTGGTGCTCCGATCGGGACGTTGACAACGCTCCTCTTTGCCGGGCGTATCGCCAACTGGTTGGGCGCGCGCCGGATTACACTGGTGCTTTATCCGGTGTTTCTGCTCGTCATGCTGCTGCCGTTCATGGCACCGACCCAATGGGCCCTGATGATAGCGCTTGCCTTTATGGGAAGTTCCCTATCCCTTTTGGAACTGGGCCTGAACGTGCTTGCCGACGAATATGAAAAGGATACCGGCGGTAAGGTCATGAGCGTTGCTCACGGGTGTTGGAGTTTCGGTTTGTTGACCGGTACGCTGATCGGATCGGCGGTTGCAGGGTTGGGGCTCTCACCATTGTTGGCCGGACTGGCGATTGCGATCGTTGTCGAAGCGCTGGTGTGGCCGGTAATACTCAAGATGCCTGTCGCTGAGGCTTCCACCAGTGCGCAGGAACATGCGCCAGGGTTTCGGATGCCGCACCCGTTGTTGCTCGGCGTCTGTGTTTTCACGTTCGGCACGACAATCGTCGAAGGAGCAATTGCGGACTGGGCCGCAGTATTCCTGCGAGACGCGTTTGCCGCAAGCCCGGGACTGGCCGGTCTCGGTATTTCCGTCTTTTCCCTTTGCCTTGCTTCAACCCGGCTGTTGGGCGACAGGCTTCGACATGTGGCGGAGCCTGGCAGGCTGGGGCAAATACTTGCAGCGGTGGGTCTGGCCGGTCTGGGCATCATCTGGGTCGCGCCGGGCGTGTCGGTGGCGCTTCTTGGGCTCGGTATTCTTGGCATTGGAGCCGCGCTGGCATTTCCACTGGGCGTCTCTGCCGCGTCTGCGGCACCAGGAACAAGTGCGGCTTCGAACGTCGCGATCCTGTCTTTTATCGCGTTGCTGGGCTTCCTGCTCGGGCCGTTGACGATTGGCCCGGTTGCCGATGCCTACGGTATTCGCACCGGTCTTATGGTGCTCGCACCGACGCTCTTCTTGAGCCTGATCCTCGCTCCGTTCCTGACACGTGCCGGTAATTGGAGTGGTAGACGTCAGGTCAGCGACGCGGCTGGCCCGGCTGAATGAATTCTTCCCGCAGCATACGGAACATGTTTGGGAACCAGTCTGCGGACCCTATCTGGCACCGGTATCGGCCCATCGTGCCAGATTTGGAATATGGCGCGTAAACAGCCAGGCGAAGATCGACGGCATACCCTTGGCCTTCAGCTGGGCAATGCAGTGCTCCTGGAATTCCTGCAGGTTCATTTCCGGATGCCTGAAACCGCCGTTGTCATAACATAGCGAGCAGTAAAGAAAACTGCGCGAGCCATCAGCCTCAAGGCCCCCTCCGTTTGGATCCTTGGATAAGGGCATTCCGCAACTCTGACACTTCGCACCCATCCTTTTGCTCCTTGTTTGACTGCCGTATTGCCATTGCCTCGCCAAATCGGTTAAGCAAAACCGTGGAGTTGAGTCAATGGTTTTCCGTTGTTGACGAAGAGAAGTATGAGGCGAGCTGATGCGAATTGGTGAACTTGCCCGACGGGCGGATCTCAGCCGGGATACAATTCGTTTTTACGAAAAGAAGGGCCTCATTCGATCTGTGCCGAGTGCAGGCGCCAGCAACGACTATCGTGACTATTCAGAGGAAACGCTGTTCACGCTTGAGTTGATTACAGAGGCTCAGGCCGCCGGGTTTACAATCGCCGATCTCAGAACCTTTTTCAGACAGCTTGAAAATGCCCATGAAGAAGACTTTGAAGGCGAGGTGTTTTTGCAGCAGAAGATCGAGGATGTGGAGGAGACCATACGACGAAGCCGGCGTTTTCTGAAAACGCTGAAAGAGGCGAAAGCTGCTCTCGTGTCAGCATCGAACCAGGATTAGCTGGTGGTCGGTCAGACGCATTTCTGATCGGCCAGCACCAATACCTGTGACCTAGAGCCCCATTTTCATGCGTGCGACGTAGAGCGACAGCACGGCTGCATTGGAGACGTTCAGGGAGCGGATTTCACCCGGCATATCGAGACGTGCCGTCAGGCCACAGGCTTCTCGCACGCCCTGGCGCACGCCTTTGCCCTCTGACCCCAGAACCAGAACTGTCTTGTCGGTGAAGGGCGTCTCTTCCAGGCTTGCCGGACCGTCGCTGTCCAGAGCGACGCAGGAAAAACCCTCGTCCTGCATTTCCGCAACGAAGCGGGCCATGTTCTTCACCCTGACATGTTTGATCATGTCCAGCGCACCGGATGCGGATTTGGCAAGAACGGAACCCTCTTCAGGGGCGTGGCGTTCCGTTGTGACGACGGCATCGGCGTCAAGTGCAACGGCTGATCTCAAGATCGCGCCGACATTGTGCGGGTCGGTGACCTGATCGAGCGCCAGGATCAGCCGCGCACCTCTTAGGTGCTCCGCGCCATATGCGGGCAGGGGGTCGGCTTCCAGAATCATACCCTGATGAACCGCATCCCTGGTGACCATGCGATCGAGTGCGCGTGGCATCATGTTTTCCACCGGCACGTCGATCGTGACGCCGCGCTCTTCCAGACGGCGCTGTGCATTTTCCGTCGCAAAAAGCTTCAGCCGCTTGCGGTCCTTGTTGGCAAAGGCCGCTTCCACCGTGTGGAGGCCATAGAGCAGTACAGGACCTTCCGGCGGCAGGCCCGGGCGGCGCGGGGCAGGTTTGCCTGCCCCCTTCCTGAAAGGTCCGCCGGGCTTGCCTCTGCCCGATTTGAAGCGCGATGATTTGGTGTTTTCCGTCATAGCGCAGCTCTAGCGCCAAATAGTCCAAAGGGAAAGAGGTGGCTTCCGTCTCTTCAACAGACCGGATGCCGGTGTCAGGATGGTTTCATGATCATGCAACTGACCGTGCCATGGGCGATCAGTTTGCCATTTGCATCGCGAAGGTCACCTTCGGAGGTGGCAAGCCGTGAACCGCGATGCACGATCCGGCCTTCGCATGTGACCTTGCCGCTGTTGGCCTGGAGTGGACGCACCATGTTCACGTTGAGCGAAGTGGTCGTATAAAACTCGCCGGGCTGCAGCGTTGTGTGAACCGCGCAGGAAAGGGCTGTGTCAATCAGAGTGGAAATCCAGCCCCCGTGAACGGTGCCAAGCGGGTTGAGGAACTCTTTGGCAGGTTGGCCGGTGAAAACAGCGCGCCCTTCTGAGAATTCCTTCATGCGGATATTGGAATGTACCATGATTGGCGGTGCGGGAAGGTCACCGGCCATCATCCGCTCAAAAATGTCGAGACCGGTCATCTCGTGAAAAGCCTTCTTGGGCAGGGCGCCAAGCTCATGGGTTTTGCCGTTTTCTGTAAATGACTCAGAGTTGTTCATGTCTGTCGTCCTGATTTTGAAGAAATTGTTTGAGCGCTCTGCCCAGCACGGTTCGGCCTCTCCGTGCCTATTTCGCCGGAGAGAATGTGCACTGCCTTGCGCAGCGCGGACATGTGGCTGCGCACGGCTTGTGCACCGTCAGGGCCCAGAAGGTCGCTGATCTCGGTTTGCGCCCTAGACCAGGTTTGATGGATTTCAATCACCTTGTTCTTGCCCGCCGACGTCAGGACCGGCAACACACGGCGTCCACCCTGGTCCTGCCTTGTGATCAGGCCCGCGGTTTCCAGCGGTTTCAGGTTTCTGGCAAGTGTGGAGCGGTCAATGCCGAGAAATCTTGCGATTTCCGATGCGGATGTGGCGGAACCCTCGGCAATCGCCGCCAGCAACTGAGCCTGGGTGAGTTCCAAACCGAGTGCCGCCAAGTGCCGATTATAATGCCGGGTCAGCAGATTTGCGGTGCGCCTTGCTGCGTGGCCGAAGCACATCCGGCCCATATGCATCAGGTCTATGTCGTCAAGCGGATCAGTCATTTGTTGTAGCTACAACAAATCGTTTGTGCGCCGCAACTCCTATTTTGATCACCTGGCGTCTATCAGAGGTGCTTTGAAATCGTTGAAGCCCTACTTTGCTGCCATATACGCCCCACTGCCTGACGCTCCGCAGTTGTCCACAGGGGGAGAGCCTGCAAGAGCGCAAGAGCGTGAAAACCAAAGGCAAATCGTGACAAAATGGCCAAGCTGAGGCACACTTTTTGGATAGGTGGCTAGGCCGATGGACTGCGCGTGAGGCAACTGTTTCGCGCGTCATCCGGATTTTGTTCATTTCTTTGCAAAATCGGCGTTGACAGGGCAGGTCCTCATCTGCATAACACGCGCCACGGGATTGCTCGCCCCTTCGGGCGGGCTCTCCGGTCAAGCCATCCTGATCGCTTCGGCGTGAAGCAGGACGAGATGGAGGAGTGCCCGAGTGGCTAAAGGGGACGGACTGTAAATCCGTTGGCTATGCCTACGTTGGTTCGAATCCAACCTCCTCCACCATCGTTTCTGTTTCTCTCGTTGTGCGGGTGTAGCTCAATGGTAGAGCAGCAGCCTTCCAAGCTGACGACGAGGGTTCGATCCCTTCACCCGCTCCATCATGGGTGCTGATCGGAGTGTCCGGGACGGAAGGCTCTTTCGCCCGGAAATCCTGACAGAAAAGTTCTACGGGAAGTAGTTCGTCGCACGCGGATCTGTCCAAGGCGCCGGAATGCGGCCCGACTCGAGCCTTTATCGATGAACCGAGTATTGGACAGAGAGCGACGCCGATGGCGAAGGAAAAATTTGAGCGCAACAAGCCGCACGTTAACATTGGCACGATTGGCCATGTTGACCACGGCAAGACGACGCTGACCGCTGCGATCACCATGACGCTTGCAGAAGCAGGTGGCGCAGAAGCAAAAGCTTATGACGAGATTGACGGTGCCCCTGAAGAAAAGGCGCGCGGTATTACGATCTCCACGGCTCACGTTGAGTATGAGACGGAAGCCCGTCACTACGCTCACGTTGACTGCCCTGGTCACGCCGACTACGTGAAGAACATGATCACCGGCGCTGCTCAGATGGACGGCGGGATCCTGGTTGTGTCTTCCGCAGACGGCCCGATGCCGCAGACCCGTGAGCACATCCTGCTTGCGCGTCAGGTTGGCGTTCCGGCTCTTGTTGTTTTCATGAACAAGGTTGACCAGGTCGACGACGAAGAGCTTCTTGAGCTTGTCGAGATGGAAATCCGTGAGCTTCTGTCTTCCTACGAGTTCCCGGGCGACGACATTCCGATCGTCAAGGGTTCTGCTCTTGCAGCTGTTGAGAACCGTGATGCGGCGATTGGCCGTGATGCGATCCGCGAGCTGATGAACCAGGTTGACGAATACATCCCGACGCCTGAGCGTCCGAAGGATCAGCCGTTCCTGATGCCGATCGAAGACGTGTTCTCGATCTCCGGCCGCGGTACTGTTGTGACCGGTCGTGTTGAGCGCGGTGTGATCAATGTGGGTGAAGAAGTCGAGATTGTCGGCATCAAGGACACCACCAAGACCACGGTTACCGGCGTTGAAATGTTCCGCAAGCTGCTGGACAGCGGTGAAGCAGGCGACAACATCGGTGCTTTGATCCGCGGTGTTGCCCGTGAAGACGTTGAGCGTGGCCAGGTTCTTTGCAAGCCGGGTTCAGTTACCCCGCACACGAAGTTCAAGGCAGAAGCCTACATCCTGACGAAGGAAGAGGGTGGCCGTCATACGCCGTTCTTCACCAACTACCGTCCCCAGTTCTACTTCCGTACGACTGATGTGACCGGTGTTGTTTCCCTTCCTGAAGGCACTGAAATGGTTATGCCTGGCGACAACGTTTCCGTTGACGTTGAGCTGATCGTGCCGATCGCCATGGAAGAAGGCCTGCGCTTCGCGATCCGCGAAGGTGGCCGTACCGTCGGCGCCGGCGTCGTCGCATCAATTACTGAATAAGATGAAATTGAACCGCCGGGCTTGTGCCCGGCGGTTTGCCCTCTTAAGTGTTGCTGTGAGCGGCCTCAGAGGGTATCAGGAGCGGGGATCGCGCAGGCGGTTCCCATGAAGGGGTATAGCTCAGCTGGTAGAGCGACGGTCTCCAAAACCGTAGGTCGCGGGTTCGAACCCTGCTGCCCCTGCCAATTTGCTCTTGATTAATCGGCCTCGAGGGCTTAAACAGTTTCCTCGAGTGAGGCGCGCGGAGACTTTCCGCGCGCCCACTCGTATTTAACAGACCGGAATCGGAATGGCGAAGACCAATCCCTTTAAATTTATCCAGGAAGTGCGCGCCGAGACCTCCAAGGTGACTTGGCCGACGCGTCGCGAGACAGCTGTGACCACTGCCATGGTGTTTGTCATGGTGATGATCGCTTCGATCTTCTTCCTCATCGCGGACCAGCTGATGAGCCTGGGGATCGGCTTTTTGCTGGGTGTCGGCGGCTAATTGAGTAAGACCGGCCGTCCGGTTTGCAGACAAGAACAAGAAACGGAACTGAAGAACCATGGCCAAGCGCTGGTACATTGTGCACGCCTATTCCAATTTCGAGAAGAAGGTCGCCGATTCCATTCGCGAGAAGGCCGAACAGAAAGGTCTCACCGATCTGTTTGAAGAAATTCTCGTTCCGATGGAAAAGGTCGTGGAAGTGCGCCGTGGCCGCAAGGTCGACGCTGAGCGCAAATTCTTCCCGGGCTATGTTCTGGTGAAGATGGACATGACCAACGAGGCTTTCCATCTCATCAAGGATACGCCGAAAGTCACCGGTTTTCTGGGTGCGGATCAAAAGCCTATGCCGATCCCGGAGAAAGAGGCTTTGCGCATTATCAATCAGGTGCAGGAGGGCGTTGATCGTCCCAAGCCCTCTGTCAGCTTTGAAGTTGGCGAGCAGGTGCGTGTTTCCGATGGCCCGTTTGCATCCTTCTCCGGCTTGGTCGAAGAAGTCGATGACGAGCGTGCGCGTCTGAAGGTTGCAGTTTCCATCTTTGGCCGCGCTACGCCTGTGGAACTTGAATTCAGTCAGGTCGACAAGCTCTGACTGTCTGCTCTCCCGACGGGAGGGCGCGTGTGCCCGGTAAAGGTGATCTTGAAGATGACCGGACCGGGATGAATGCGGTGGAAGGTTCCGTTGCTCTTCGCCGGGCGACGACAAAGTGCCGGACCACCAACTCCCAAGCAGCCGGATTGCCGTTCGGCTGCAGATGACTGGAGAGACAAATGGCGAAGAAAATTGAAGGTTTCCTGAAGCTTCAGGTGCCGGCAGGTTCCGCTACCCCGTCGCCGCCCATTGGGCCGGCTCTCGGTCAGCGTGGCCTGAACATCATGGAATTCTGCAAGGCGTTCAACGCGCAGACGCAGGATGTTGAAAAAGGCGCTCCGTGCCCGACCGTGATCACATATTACTCTGACAAGTCCTTCACGTTCGAAGTCAAGACCGCTCCGGTCAGCTTCTTCCTGAAGAAGGCTGCCAAGCTGCAGAAGGGTTCCCAGACCCCAGGTCGCGGCACTGTCGGTTCCGTCACCCGCGATCAGGTCAAGGAAATCGCTGAAGCCAAGATGAAGGACCTGAACGCCAACGACGTCGACGCAGCAATGCTGATGGTTGAAGGCTCCGCCCGTTCCATGGGCCTTGAGGTAAAGGGGTAAGATCATGGCGAAGGTTGGAAAGCGTACCAAAGCAGCGCGTGAAGGCATTGACCGGAACAAGCTCTATTCGCTCGACGAGGCTGTGAGCCTGGTCAAGGGCCGTTCCAAGACCAAGTTCGACGAAACCGTCGAAGTTGCGATCAATCTCGGTGTTGATCCGCGCCACGCAGACCAGATGGTCCGCGGCGTGTGTATTCTGCCGAACGGCACGGGTAAAAACGTCAAGGTTGCCGTCTTTGCACGTGGCGACAAGGCGGATGAAGCCAAGGCCGCAGGTGCCGACATTGTTGGTGCTGAAGAACTGGTTCAGGAAGTTCAGGGCGGCAAGATCGATTTCGATCGCTGCATCGCGACACCTGACATGATGCCGCTCGTCGGTCGTCTCGGCAAGGTGCTTGGCCCGCGCGGTCTGATGCCGAACCCGAAAGTCGGCACTGTAACGCCAGACGTAACCGCAGCTGTCAACGACGCCAAGGGTGGCGCAGTTCAGTTCCGCGTTGAAAAGGCCGGTATCGTACATGCCGGTGTTGGCAAAGTGTCCTTCTCCGAAGAGGCAATCTCGCAGAACGTCAAGGCTCTGCTGGATGCTGTTCAGAAGGCCAAGCCGGCCGGTGCAAAAGGATCCTATCTGAAGCGCATTGCGGTGTCCTCCACCATGGGCCCCGGCGTGAAAGTGGATCTTGCCAGCTTTGCTGGTGAATAATCCGGGGTTTCCGGATTGACGAAGAGATTTCGGTCACAAGGCCGAATAGATCCGGCGGTCCGCCGCCGGATTGCCCTGTCCGAGACTGCAGGTGCCGGAAAACCGGCTTAAGCAATTTGGCCTGCATAGATGGGTGAGAACCAAATTCCCCGCCGATCCGGCGGAAACTTGGTTCGAACCAGACCTTGCCGCGCGTTGTCATGGCGCACAGGTGAGGGGACAGGACCCTGAGCGCCGTTTGACTAGACGGTCCCGGGTTCGGGACCATCAAGCCGGGCGGCAAAGGTAAACCGGTGGCGAAACGCGCCACCAAATGGAGAAGGCAAGTGGAAAGAGCGGAAAAGCACGAGTTCGTGACATCTCTCAACGATGAGCTGGCAGACACCGGCGTCGTTGTTGTCGCGCACTATGCAGGTCTTTCGGTTGCCCAGATGACCGCATTGCGGGCGTCTGTGCGTGCAGCCGGCGGCTCTGTCAAAGTCGCAAAAAACCGCCTTGTGAAACTCGCCCTCAAAGGCACGGACCTTGAGCACATCTCCGACCTGTTTCAGGGCCCTACCGTTCTCGTTTATTCCGAGGACCCGGTAGCCGCACCGAAAGCAGCCGTCGATTTCGCCAAGGCAAACGATAAGTTTGCAATTCTTGGCGGTGCTCTTGGCACGACCAACCTGAACCCGGAAGGGGTCAAATCACTGGCAACCATGCCGTCGCTCGATGAGCTGCGCGCGAAACTGGTTGGCATGATCCAGACACCTGCATCCCGGATCGCCCAGGTTGTTAACGCACCGGCCGGGCAGCTTGCCCGCGTCTTCAATGCGTATGCCACGAAGGACGAGGCCGCATAAGGCGACCAACACACTGTCTCATGAAACCAACACTGGTTCGAATTTAAGGTACTGAAAAATGGCTGATCTTGAAAAGCTCGTTGAAGAACTGTCCACACTGACCGTCATGGAAGCTGCTGAACTTTCCAAGCTTCTGGAAGAAAAGTGGGGCGTTTCTGCTGCTGCTCCGGTTGCAGTTGCTGCTGCTGCCGGTGGTGCTGCTGATGCAGGTGCTGCTGCTGAAGAGAAAACCGAATTTGACGTTGTTCTGGCTTCTGCCGGCGACAAGAAAATCAACGTCATCAAAGAAGTCCGTGCCATCACCGGCCTGGGTCTGAAGGAAGCTAAGGAACTCGTTGAGTCCGCTCCGAAGGCTGTCAAGGAAGGCGTTGCCAAGGACGAAGCTGAAGAGCTGAAGAAAAAGCTGGAAGAAGCTGGCGCTTCTGTCGAGCTGAAGTAATAAAGGCTATTGCCTTTCGCGGTTCCGGGTTTTCCCGGAACCGTTTCTTGCCCCGGCGGGTCTAACCCGGTTCCGGGGCGAACGTCCCACTAGGGCCTGCTGTGTTCAAATGAGCGTGGCAAAGCTCTAGACCCCTACGACTGATCGGCTTGTCTGGCTTGAGGCAAGTGGATCTCAAAAGGGGCGACGGTTTTCCGAAGCGCCCGGGCAGCTGCCCGATTGGATAAGGGGCGTTTCGGGAAGCCGTTACCCGGTCCATATGAGGAGCGACAATGACCCAAACGTTCAACGGTCGCAAAAAGGTCCGTAAATACTTCGGATCGATCCGCGATGTCGCGGCTATGCCCAATCTCATCGAGGTTCAAAAAGCGTCTTATGACCAGTTCCTGCAGGTCGACGAGATGCCTGGCGGTGGCCGCAAGATTGAAGGCCTTGAAGCGGTCTTCCAGTCCGTATTTCCAATCTCCGATTTTGCCGGCACCTCACTGCTGGAATTTGTTTCCTTCGAGTTTGAAGCTCCCAAATACGACGTTGACGAATGCCGTCAGCGCGACATGACCTTCGCAGCACCGCTGAAGGTTACCCTGCGCCTCATCGTATTCGACGTTGATGAAGACACCGGTGCAAAGTCAGTCAAAGACATCAAGGAACAGGATGTCTACATGGGCGATATGCCGTTCATGACAGACAACGGCACCTTTATCGTCAACGGCACAGAACGTGTGATCGTGTCCCAGATGCACCGGTCTCCGGGCGTCTTCTTCGATCACGACAAAGGCAAGACCCATTCCTCCGGCAAGTTGCTGTTTGCTGCGCGCGTGATCCCTTATCGCGGTTCCTGGCTCGACATCGAGTTCGATGCCAAGGACATTGTCCATGCGCGTATCGACCGCCGCCGCAAGATCCCGGTCACCTCGCTGCTGATGGCGCTCGGCCTTGACGGCGAAGAGATCCTGAACACCTTTTACAATCGGGTCGATTACACCCGTCAGAAGGATGGTTCCTGGCGTATGCCTTTTGACGGTAACCGTCTGAAAGGCACCAAGGCATCTTATGACCTGATCGACGCAGATAGCGGCGAAGTGGTTGTCGAAGGCGGCCGCAAGATCACTGCCCGCACGATCCGTCAGCTTGCTGAAAAGGGTGTCACCGCACTTAAGGTGACTGACGAAGATCTGCACGCTCAGTATCTTGCCGAAGACATTGTCGATGGCCAGTCCGGCGAGATCTACGCCGAAGCCGGCGACGAAATCACCGGCAAGTTGCTGGAAGAACTCGTGGAGCGCGGCTACCACGAGCTGACGATGCTCGACATCGACCACGTCAACACCGGCCCTTATATCCGCAACACATTGGCAGTCGACAAGAACGAGTCCCGCGAGGATGCGCTGTTCGACATCTACCGTGTGATGCGTCCGGGTGAACCGCCCACCATCGACACCGCAGAAGCGATGTTCCAATCGCTCTTCTTCGATGATGAGCGCTACGATCTGTCCGCAGTCGGCCGTGTGAAGATGAACATGCGTCTTGACGTGGAGTGCGAAGACACGGTTCGGGTTCTGCGCAAGGAAGACATTCTGGAAGTTATCCGCGTGCTTCTGGAGCTGCGTGACGGCAAGGGTGATATCGACGATATCGACAACCTTGGAAACCGTCGTGTCCGCTCCGTTGGCGAGCTGATGGAAAACCAGTACCGTGTCGGTCTTCTGCGCATGGAGCGTGCCATCAAGGAGCGCATGAGCTCAGTCGAAATCGACACAGTCATGCCGCAGGACCTGATCAACGCGAAACCAGCCGCCGCTGCTGTACGTGAATTCTTCGGCTCTTCGCAGCTTTCGCAGTTCATGGACCAGACCAATCCGCTGTCGGAAGTCACCCACAAGCGCCGTTTGTCGGCACTTGGACCGGGCGGCCTGACCCGTGAGCGTGCCGGCTTCGAAGTCCGTGACGTTCACCCGACGCACTACGGACGTATCTGCCCGATCGAAACGCCGGAAGGCCCGAACATCGGTCTGATCAACTCGTTGGCGACCTTCGCACGCGTCAACAAGTACGGCTTCATCGAAAGCCCGTACCGTAAAGTGAAAGACGGTATCGTTTCCAACGACGTTGTCTATCTGTCGGCCATGGAAGAAGCCAAGCACTACGTGGCACAGTCCAATGCCGTGATGGACGACGAAGGCCGTTTCATTGAAGAGCTGATCACCTGCCGTCACGCCGGTGAAAACATGATGGTTCCGTCCGACAAGGTCGACCTCATGGACGTCTCGCCCAAGCAGCTGGTCTCCGTGGCCGCGGCGCTGATCCCGTTCCTTGAGAACGATGACGCCAACCGTGCTCTTATGGGCTCGAACATGCAGCGTCAGGCCGTGCCGCTTGTACGGGCGGAAGCCCCGTTTGTCGGTACCGGCATGGAGCCGATTGTGGCCCGGGATTCCGGCGCTGCCATCGGCGCGCGCCGTGCAGGTGTCGTCGACCAGGTCGACGCAACGCGTATCGTTATCCGGGCAACCGAAGACCTCGATCCTGGTAAATCCGGTGTCGACATCTACCGGCTGCAGAAGTTCCAGCGTTCCAATCAGAACACCTGCATCAACCAGCGTCCGCTGGTCCGTGTCGGTGATCGGGTGCACAAGAGTGACATCATCGCTGACGGTCCTTCGACAGACCTCGGTGATCTGGCGCTCGGCCGGAACGTGCTTGTCGCGTTCATGCCCTGGAACGGCTACAACTTCGAGGATTCCATTCTTCTTTCCGAGCGCATCGTTTCCGACGATGTTTTCACCTCCATCCACCTCGAGGAATTCGAAGTGATGGCGCGTGACACCAAGCTTGGGCCGGAAGAAATCACGCGCGATATCCCGAATGTTTCGGAAGAGGCGCTCAAGAACCTCGATGAGGCTGGCATCGTTTATATCGGCGCCGAGCTGAACCCTGGTGACATCCTCGTCGGCAAGATCACACCGAAGGGCGAAAGCCCGATGACGCCGGAAGAAAAGCTTCTGCGCGCCATCTTCGGTGAAAAGGCTTCGGACGTTCGCGATACTTCTCTTCGTCTGCCGCCGGGCGTGTCCGGTACGGTCGTCGAAGTTCGTGTTTTCAATCGCCACGGCGTTGAAAAAGACGAACGAGCGATGGCGATCGAGCGTGAAGAAATCGAACGTCTCGCGAAGGACCGTGACGACGAACAGGCTATTCTCGACCGTAACGTCTATGGCCGTTTGGCAGAAATGCTGATGGACAAGTCCGCTGTTGCCGGACCGAAAGGCTTCCGGAAGGACGGCGTTCTGACTGGGGATGTTCTCAACGACTTCCCGCGTTCGCAGTGGTGGCAGTTCGCCACTGACGACGAGAAGTTCATGTCGGAGATCGAAGCACTGCGTGGTCAGTATGACGACAGCCGCAAGCGTCTCGAGCAGCGTTTCATCGACAAGGTCGAGAAACTGCAGCGTGGTGACGAACTGCCGCCAGGCGTCATGAAGATGGTCAAAGTCTTCGTTGCCGTTAAGCGCAAGCTTCAGCCGGGTGACAAAATGGCCGGCCGTCACGGCAACAAGGGCGTGGTCTCCAAGATCAACCCGTGTGAAGACATGCCGTTCCTGGAAGACGGTACGCATGTCGACATCGTGTTGAACCCGCTTGGCGTGCCGTCGCGCATGAACGTCGGTCAGATTCTGGAAACCCACATGGGCTGGGCCTGCCGTGGTATGGGTCTCCGCATCGGCGAGATGTACGATGAGTACCGCAAGACTGGTGAGATCGAGAACCTGCGTGGCAAGGTGATCGAGATCTATGGCGACAACCTCAAGGGCGATGACGTCAAGGAATTCGATGACGATGGCATCGTGCGCCTTGCGAATCAGCTTAAGAAGGGTGTTCCGATTGCGACGCCGGTCTTTGATGGTGCACGTGAGCCGGATGTTGTCGATGCGTTGAACATAGCGGGCTACAAGCAGTCCGGTCAGTCAACCCTTTATGACGGCCGTACCGGAGAAGAGTTCGATCGTCAGGTTACCGTGGGCTACATCTACATGTTGAAGCTCCATCACCTGGTCGACGACAAGATCCACGCCCGTTCGATTGGTCCATACTCGCTCGTTACCCAGCAGCCGTTGGGTGGTAAGGCGCAGTTTGGTGGCCAGCGCTTCGGGGAAATGGAGGTCTGGGCGCTTGAAGCTTATGGTGCGGCCTACACGCTGCAGGAAATGCTCACCGTCAAGTCGGATGACGTGGCCGGCCGGACGAAGGTCTACGAGGCCATCGTACGCGGCGACGACACATTCGAGGCGGGTATTCCAGAAAGCTTCAACGTGCTTGTGAAGGAAATGCGGTCCCTGGGTCTCAACGTTGAACTTCAGCGTAACGATGTACCTGCGATCGCCGAGGACGAAGCTGCGGACGCCGCAGAGTAACCCCGGCAACGGACCCCAATTGACTCATGCCGGTGACGGGGAGAGGCGAGTGACCCTCTACCCTGGCCGTGCATCGAAGGAGACGGACCATGAATCATGAGGTCATGAACCTGTTCAACCAGCAGGCTCCCACACAGACCTTTGACAATATCCGGATTTCGCTCGCGAGCCCGGAAAAGATCTTGTCTTGGTCCTTCGGCGAAATCAAAAAGCCGGAGACGATCAACTACCGTACGTTCAAGCCTGAACGCGACGGTTTGTTCTGCGCACGTATTTTTGGCCCGATCAAGGACTACGAATGTCTTTGCGGCAAATATAAGCGCATGAAATACAAAGGCGTTATCTGTGAGAAATGCGGTGTTGAAGTCACCCTTTCCCGCGTTCGCCGTGAGCGTATGGGCCACATTGAGCTTGCAGCGCCGGTTGCTCATATCTGGTTCCTGAAGTCCCTGCCGAGCCGCATCGGTCTTCTGCTTGATATGACGTTGAAGGATCTGGAACGTGTTCTCTATTTTGAGAACTATGTCGTTCTGGAGCCGGGCCTGACGCCGCTCAAGCAGCATCAGCTTCTGTCTGAAGAAGACTTCATCGCCGCTCAGGACGAGTATGGCGAAGACGCATTCACAGCGATGATCGGCGCAGAAGCGATCCGTGAGATCCTGATGAGCATGGATCTGGAGCGCGAGAGCGAGAAGCTTCGCCAGGAAATCGCGGAAGCGACAACTGAACTGAAGCCGAAGAAGCTGGCCAAACGGTTGAAGGTCATTGAAGCATTCATGGAATCGGGCAACCGTCCCGAGTGGATGATCATGACCGTTGTTCCGGTGATCCCGCCGGATCTGCGCCCGCTGGTACCGCTGGATGGCGGCCGGTTCGCGACTTCGGATCTCAACGATCTGTATCGCCGGGTGATCAACCGTAACAATCGTCTGCGCCGCCTGATGGAATTGCGTGCACCGGATATCATCATCCGGAACGAAAAGCGCATGCTGCAGGAATCTGTAGACGCCCTGTTCGACAACGGTCGTCGTGGCCGTGTGATCACCGGTGCCAACAAGCGTCCCTTGAAGTCGCTGTCCGACATGCTGAAAGGCAAGCAGGGCCGCTTCCGTCAAAACCTGCTTGGTAAGCGCGTTGACTATTCCGGCCGTTCGGTCATCACCGTTGGTCCGGAACTGAAGCTGCATCAATGTGGCTTGCCGAAGAAGATGGCGCTTGAGCTGTTCAAGCCGTTCATCTATTCGCGCCTCGATGCAAAAGGCTTCTCCTCGACGGTCAAGCAAGCCAAGAAACTGGTTGAGAAGGAGCGCCCGGAAGTCTGGGACATCCTCGACGAGGTCATTCGTGAGCACCCGGTTCTCCTGAACCGCGCGCCGACGCTGCACCGACTTGGTATCCAGGCCTTCGAACCAACGCTGATTGAAGGCAAGGCGATCCAGCTGCACCCGCTTGTCTGTTCCGCGTTCAATGCCGACTTCGATGGCGATCAGATGGCCGTTCACGTGCCGTTGTCGCTCGAAGCTCAGCTGGAAGCACGGACGCTGATGATGTCTACGAACAACATTCTGCACCCGGCAAACGGTGGCCCGATCATCGTGCCGTCCCAGGATATTGTTCTGGGTCTCTACTATCTGTCGATCATGGCAGAAGGTGAGCCGGGCGAGGGCATGGCCTTCGGCGACATCGGCGAAATCCATCATGCGCTGGCCAACAACGTCATCACGTTGCATTCCAAGATCAAGGGCCGTTTCAAGTCCATTGATGAGGATGGCAATCCGACGTCGGGAATCTTTGAAACGACACCTGGCCGGATGCTTGTTGCGGAATTGCTGCCAAAGCACCACGAAGTGCCGTTCGATGCCTGTAACAAGCTGATGACGAAGAAAGACATCTCCAAGATGATCGACACGGTTTACCGTGCTTGCGGTCAGAAGGAGACGGTTATCTTCTGTGACCGCATCATGGAGCTTGGCTTCAAAAACGCATGTAATGCGGGCATTTCGTTTGGCATGGACGACATGGTCATCCCGGACACCAAGCAGAAGCTGGTGGCCGAGACGTCATCGCTCGCGACCGAGTATGAGCAGCAGTACAATGACGGCCTGATCACTCAGGGCGAGAAGTACAACAAGGTTGTTGATGCCTGGGCGAAGTGTACCGACAAGATTGCTGATGAAATGATGGCCCGTATTAAGGCCGTTCAGATCGATGAGGAATCTGGTCGCCAGGAACCAATGAACTCGGTTTACATGATGTCGCACTCCGGTGCACGTGGCTCACCCCAGCAGATGAAACAGCTGGCCGGCATGCGTGGCCTTATGGCCAAGCCGGACGGGTCCATCATCGAGAACCCGATCATTTCGAACTTCAAGGAAGGTTTGTCGGTTCTGGAGTACTTCAACTCCACCCACGGTGCCCGTAAGGGTCTCGCCGACACGGCCTTGAAGACTGCGAACTCCGGTTACCTGACACGTCGTCTCGTGGATGTTGCCCAGGATTCCATTATTCTTGAACAGGATTGTGGTTCTGAACGTGGCATCACCGTTGCGCCGATCGTGGATGCCGGCAACGTCATCGCTTCTCTTGGCATGCGTGTTCTTGGCCGTACGACGGCAGAAGACGTCGTCAACAGCCAGACAGGTGAAGTTCTGGTGGCAAAGGGCGCGCTGATCGACGAAAAAGACGTTGAAGCAATCGAGGCTGCCAAGGTGCAGCAGGTGAAGATCCGCTCGGTTTTGACCTGTGAAACCGAAACAGGCGTTTGCGCGACCTGTTACGGACGTGACCTGGCACGTGGTACTCCGGTGAACATGGGTGAGGCTGTTGGCGTTATCGCTGCGCAGTCCATCGGTGAGCCTGGCACTCAGCTGACCATGCGTACCTTCCACATCGGTGGGACCGCACAGGTCGTTGACAGCTCGTTCATCGAATCCAATGTCGACGGCACGATCAAGATCCGGAACCGTTCGGTCAACCGGGACTCTGAAGGCAACTTGATTGCCATGGTTCGTAACATGTCCATCGTTGTTATCGACAGCGACGACAACGAACGGGCCGTGCATCGTGTGGCTTACGGTTCCAAACTTCATGTCGATGATGGCGACAAGGTCAAGCGCGGTCAGCGGATTGCCGAATGGGATCCGTACACCCGTCCGATGCTTGCCGAAGTTGACGGCGTCGTTGATGTTGAAGATCTGGTTGACGGTGCTTCCATTCAGGAAACCGCTGACGAGGCAACCGGTATCACCAAGCGTATCGTCATTGACTGGCGTTCGTCTCAGCGTGGCGCCGACCTGAAGCCTGCGATCGTGATCAAGGACGACAAGGGTGCGGTTTCCAAAACCGACCGCGGTTCCGATGCGCGGTTGATGCTTTCGGTGGATGCGGTTCTGTCCGTTCAGCCGGGTGCAACCGTCAAGGCTGGTGACGTTCTGGCTCGTATTCCGCTGGAAAGCGCGAAGACCAAGGACATTACCGGTGGTCTGCCGCGTGTTGCGGAATTGTTCGAGGCTCGCCGTCCGAAGGATCACGCTATCATCGCTGAGATCGATGGCACGATCCGTTTCGGTCGCGACTACAAGAACAAGCGCCGCATCATCATCGAGCCGGCTGAAGAGGGTGTTGATCCGGTCGAATACCTCATTCCGAAAGGCAAGCACTTCCATCTGCAGGAAGGCGACGCCATTGAAAAGGGTGAGTACATTCTGGACGGCAACCCGGCGCCGCACGACATTCTGGCCGTCAAGGGCGTGGAAGCACTTGCTGCATACCTCGTCAATGAGATCCAGGAAGTCTACCGGTTGCAGGGTGTGACGATCAACGACAAGCACATCGAAGTTATTGTTCGTCAGATGCTTCAGAAGATCGAGATCACCGATGCAGGTGATACCGAATTCTTCTCTGGTGAGCAGGTTGACAAGCTCGACTTCGAGGAAGCGAACCGCAAGGCAATCGACGAAGCAAGGGAACCTGCAAAAGGGGCCCCGGTGTTGCTCGGCATCACCAAGGCTTCGCTGCAGACACGTTCGTTCTTCTCTGCCGCCTCCTTCCAGGAGACGACCCGCGTCCTTACCGACGCTGCAGTCAACGGCAAGACCGATCCGCTGGTTGGTCTGAAGGAAAACGTGATCGTGGGACGCCTCATACCGGCCGGTACCGGCGGGGTGATGAAGCGTATCCGCAAGATTGCGACACATCGCGACGACCTGATCCAGGAAGCTCAGCGCCAGCAGTCTTCGGACAGCGCAGCAGAAGGCCTCTTGGAAGACATGACCGGGGCGGCCGAATAACCGGAGCTCCCATGACAATTCGAAAGGCCGCCTCCGGGCGGCCTTTCTTGTATCAGGACACAGGTGGAAGCTAGCAATGAATGACAATGAAGTTGAAATGGATCCGGTCGTCTACATCGTCATTGGCCGGGTATGGGAAAATGAAGAAGCGTTGCCGGAGGATGCAATTACCATCCACGCGATGCTCACTGCTCCCGACGATGACGACGCTGTAAGACGAACACTTGAGTCCCTGTCTTCCCAGGGATTTGCGGAAGCTGAGCTGGAGCAGATTGGCGTGATGGACGGCGAGCCGGACGATCCTGTCTATGAAGGCGCTTATCAGGACGCCCTTGCTGGCAATGTCGCGATTGTCACGTTTAACCAATAGAATCCGGAATTGGAGTTTCCGGTCACGCCACCGGGAAGTCTTAAAGACGGGAGCATTCGAATTCTGCCTAGTCTCGATGAAAGCAGTTCAGTCGGGCAATTGAAGTGGCTGGGCAACCTCGCGAACGGCATCTTTGATTCTTTGCATTCGCGCAGGCATCCGGCGATCGGAAAGCTGGGCCAGCCAGAGTTCCTGCAAAATCGGATTTTCCAGTTCGGCAACTGAAAGCCGGTCCCGGAACTCGGATGCTTCGACGCCGCTCCTCGGCAGTATCGTGAATCCCTTGCCTGCAGCAACTGCCAAGGGGATCTGTCCGATCTGGTTGACATACCCGCGAAGTTCGAGGTGGTCGGAGCCGTGAAAGCCGGACTTGAAATTGCGTGAGAGAAGCCGGTCGGCATAATCGATGCCATCCGGGTGCGCGATGAAGCCCAGGTCCTGCAGTTGTTCGAAGTCGGGCAGGGATGCCGGCAAGCTGCTTGGTACAACAAGACACAGTTCTTCATGCCCGATCTGAACTGCACTCAGACGCGGATTGACCGGTTTGTGGTCCAGTATCGCGATATCGAGCTGTTTTTCGAGAAGGGCAGTGACGAGCTGTCTTTGCGGCGCTGATTCAAGGTGAATGGACAAATCTGGCGCCCTGTTCATTTCCTTGATCAACCGCGGGTAAAGCAGCAGCGCGAAGCTGCCTGAACAACCGATTGCGCATTTGCCTGCATCCTCTCGGTCCAGCGCGATGGTCTCCTGCAAATTTCGTTCTTCCGTTCTGCGGGCAAGGCCCACTTTCAGAACGGCTTCGCCCGCGTCTGTTAGCAGAAAGGATTTGACGGGTCTGGAAACGAGCGGCTGGCCCACCTGTTCTTCCAGTTTCCTGACGTGTTGGGAGACGCCCGGCTGCGTCATATTCAGGCGGGCTGCGGTCTTGGTGAAACTCTGCGTCCTGCAAAGCGTCGTGAATGTTTCAAGCCAGTGCGCGTTCAGCATGCGCGCAGTATCGCATAACAAAACATTATTCGAATAATGAAAAATGATAATTTTTCAAGATGATCTATGAGGCCTACATACGCGGTGGTGAACTTCAAGGAGAACCGTCATGTCCACTTACCCGCGTTCCTTTTCCCATATCGGGTTGTCTGTTCCCGATTTGAACAAGGCAATCACGTTCTATACCAAGGTGATGGGGTTCTATCTCATTATGCCCGCGACCGCGGTCGTTGAAGACAACAGTGCCATCGGGAGGATGTGCACAGACGTCTTGGGAACAGGGTGGAAGAGGCTCAGGATCGCGCACCTGGCAACGTCGGATCGCATCGGAATCGAATTGTTCGAGTTCGAAGGCAATTATGCTCCGGACAACAACCTTGACTACCGTCGGCACGGTGTGTTCCACTTCTGTGTCCAAGATCCCGATGTGGAAAAACTGACGGAGCGGATCGTCGCGGCTGGCGGGAAACAGAGAATGCCCATTCGAGAGTATTTCCCGGGCGAAAAACCCTATCGAATGGTCTATGTCGAAGATCCGTTCGGGAACGTGTTTGAGATCTACAGCCACAGCTATGAACTGACCTATTCGTCTGGTGCCTATCAGGAAGCAGCAACCTGACACAGGCTCGCGCCGCATGAAGGCTCTGATCGGGACTCACTTCTTCAGGATGTCGTTCCGCGACTCGCCTGTGGTCTGTTCCGGTCATCTTGAAGTGTTCCGGCGCGGTTTCCGCGTGATTTGAATGCTGCAGGATGTGTCGAACTCGACTGGCTGGTGAGCTTGGAGAGCACGGCACGCAATTAAATTACAAAAGCAGCAAATCTCCTTTCGCGATCTGACTTCATGTCCCTGAAAACAGACGGAAAATTCAGATTACTGTTTGGTAACCCGCGCGATCGCGGTTTTTTCGACAAAGCACTTGACGCAATGGGTGCATATGAGTAGTTTCCGCGCATCCCAAGGGCAGGCGGTAAGAGTGAACCGTCCAGCGCTAACCAAGGCGCAGGACACAATCCTTTTAAACGCTGCCGGGTTACATAGGCGAATACGCGTCGATTGCATGACCGCAAGGCAACTTGTGGTCCTCTGGTTTTTCGCAGCGCCGGCCGCTCAGTTTTGAGCGCGCTGGTGCAATTCTGCATGGCTAACGGTTTGCGCCGGTTGCCCGCAGGGCCGTGAAAACTGCAATTGCTAAAGAATTTTTGGATGGACAAGGTAAAGGGCAAAGAATGCCGACCATCAACCAGTTGATCCGCAAGCCGCGGAAAGATCCGCCGAAGCGGAACAAGGTGCCGGCCATGGAGGCCTGCCCTCAGAAGCGTGGTGTTTGCACCCGCGTTTACACGACGACGCCGAAGAAGCCGAACTCGGCTCTTCGTAAGGTGGCCAAGATCCGCCTGACCAACGGCTTCGAAGTCATTGGCTACATCCCGGGTGAAGGTCACAACCTTCAAGAGCACTCGGTGGTGATGATCCGTGGCGGCCGTGTGAAGGATTTGCCGGGCGTTCGCTATCACATCATCCGTGGTGTGCTCGATACGCAGGGCGTCAAGGATCGTAAGCAGCGTCGTTCGAAATACGGCGCCAAGCGGCCGAAGTAAGGAGCACATCAGATGTCCCGTCGTCACCGCGCAGAAAAACGCGAAATCAACCCGGATCCGAAATTCGGGGATACCGTCGTCACCAAATTCATGAACTCCATCATGTATGACGGCAAAAAGTCCACTGCAGAACGCATCGTTTACGGCGCGTTTGATGTGGTTGAGAACAAGACCCGTGAGAACCCGATTGAAGTGTTCCATGCTGCTCTTGAGAACGTCATGCCGCAAGTAGAAGTGCGCTCCCGCCGTGTTGGTGGTGCGACCTATCAGGTTCCGGTTGAAGTTCGTACCGACCGCCGCCAGGCACTGGCTATTCGCTGGTTGATCACTGCAGCACGCAACCGCAACGAAACCACGATGGTTGATCGTCTTTCCGGCGAGTTGCTCGATGCTGCAAACAACCGTGGTACCGCAGTTAAGAAGCGTGAAGACACGCACCGGATGGCTGATGCCAACCGCGCGTTCTCGCACTATCGCTGGTAATTTGTGACTTCGAAGGGCTGACGCTATGTCGCGCACGCATAAAATCGAGGACTACCGCAACTTCGGCATCATGGCTCACATCGATGCCGGAAAGACCACGACTACTGAGCGGATCCTCTACTACACAGGTAAGAGCCATAAGATCGGCGAAGTTCATGATGGTGCTGCCACCATGGACTGGATGGAGCAGGAGCAGGAGCGTGGCATCACGATCACGTCCGCTGCAACCACTGCATTCTGGAACGAAAAGCGCCTGAACATCATCGACACCCCAGGGCACGTCGACTTCACCATTGAAGTTGAGCGTTCCTTGCGTGTTCTTGACGGTGCTGTCGCCCTTCTTGATGCAAATGCAGGCGTCGAGCCGCAAACCGAGACTGTCTGGCGTCAGGCTGACAAGTACAACGTTCCGCGGATGATCTTCGTCAACAAGATGGACAAGCTCGGTGCTGATTTCGACCGCTGTGTCGAAATGATCAAAAAGCGCCTCGGATGCACGCCGCTTGTGATGCAGCTCCCGGTTGGTGCTGAAAGCGAATTCGCGGGTGTTATCGATCTTCTTGAGATGAAGGCACTCATCTGGCAGTCCGAAAACCTCGGCGCTGCATGGGATGTTGTCGACATTCCGGCGGACCTGGCTGACCGCGCCCAAGAGGCACGCGATGCTCTGGTTGAGACCGTTGTCGAAATCGAAGAAGAAGCCATGGAAGCTTATCTGGAAGGTGAAGAGCCCTCCATCGATAAGATCAAAGAGCTTATTCGCAAAGGCACGATCAGCAACGAATTCGTTCCGGTATTCTGCGGTTCAGCGTTCAAGAACAAAGGCGTTCAGCCGCTTCTCGATGCCGTTGTCGATTTTCTCCCGAGCCCGGTGGAAGTACCTGCCATTAAAGGTGTCGATCCGAAAAACGAGGAAGAAGTCGAGCGCAAGTCTTCCGACGAAGAGCCGCTTGGTCTGCTGGCGTTCAAGATTGCAAACGATCCGTTTGTCGGTTCCTTGACTTTCTGCCGCATCTACTCCGGCGTTCTGAACAAGGGCGTTTCACTGCTTAACACGGTGAAGGACAAGCGCGAGCGCGTCGGCCGTATGATGCAGATGCACTCCAATTCCCGTGACGACATCGATGTAGCTTATGCAGGCGACATCGTGGCGATTGCAGGCTTGAAGGACACCACGACAGGCGACACACTTTGTGATCCGCTGAAGCCGGTGATCCTGGAACGCATGGAATTTCCCGAGCCGGTCATCGAGATCGCAGTTGAGCCAAAAACCAAAGGCGACCAGGAGAAAATGGGCCTTGCCCTGAACCGCCTGGCAGCTGAAGACCCGTCCTTCCGCGTCAAGACTGACGAAGAATCCGGTCAGACAATCATCGCCGGCATGGGCGAATTGCACCTGGACATCATCGTTGATCGCATGAAGCGCGAATTCAAGGTTGAGGCCAACATCGGTGCACCTCAGGTTGCTTACCGTGAAACCATCACCAAACAGGCTGACGTGGATTACACCCACAAGAAACAGTCCGGTGGTTCAGGCCAGTTCGCTCGCATCAAGCTCACCATTGAGCCGTCCGAGCCGAATGAAGGTTATGTCTTCGAGAGCTCCGTTGTCGGCGGTAACGTTCCCAAGGAATACATCCCGGGTGTTACCAAAGGTATTGAGAGCGTGATGTCTTCCGGTCCGCTGGCAGGCTTCCCGATGCTCGACATCAAGGCAACCCTCACCGATGGTGCATACCACGACGTTGACTCCTCTGTACTCGCTTTCGAAATCGCCGGCCGTGCCGGTTTCCGCGAAGCGATCCAGAAGGCCGGCCCGAAACTGCTCGAGCCGATCATGAAAGTCGAGGTTGTCACCCCGGAAGACTACATGGGTGATGTGATTGGTGACCTGAACTCCCGCCGCGGTCAGATCGCGGGTACGGAGAACCGGGGCGTTGTCACGGTCATCACCGCAATGGTTCCGCTGGCCAACATGTTTGGCTACGTGAACAACTTGCGTTCCATGTCTCAAGGCCGCGCTCAATACTCGATGGTGTTCGATCACTACGAGCAGGTGCCGCAGGCTGTCGCCGAAGAGGTTCAGGCGAAATACGCCTGATCCCAGCCTCTTAACGTCAAGAAGAAATAGAGAAACGGAGTAATCCG